>CAWFIF010000006.1:0-1054563 GCA_963815835.1 uncultured delta proteobacterium | reverse complement strand
TTGAGTCGCCGGATTTTCAGGTAACAGTGATGGCCCTCGGTATCTCGAACAAATACCCGCGCGGTTGCATTTACTCCAGCCCTTTTCAGAGCTTCAGCCACAAAGGGCGCTAGAGCCAATCGTTACAAGCGAAGCACAAAACAATTCACCAGCTTCGGAGGGCCTGCTTAACGAATTTGAAGGGCTCCCCGCTGAGCCGGCCATTGAGGATTGAGATCGGTGCGGCGCGTGAGAGTCTCCGCGGTAAGGTTCGGGGGCTGACGACCCTCTGAGATGGCCTCGACAATTCCGGGATCAAGGAACGCCAATGGGAGCAGACGTCTGACGTAACGGCTGCTCACCCGCTCACGCCGTGCGATTTCCGCGAACGACATATTCGAACCCTGCACGATTTCTTCGAACCATCTGTGTGCTCGCGCAACGGCTTTGAACAGCGCCGGATCGGTCTTGTGCCTGTTCCCGTAGCCTCCTGAGCCAACTAGCCGCATTTCAACCCCACGTCGCTTCACCTGCATCGGAATGAATCGCGTGAAGTGCAGTTCCTTGGGAGCAGTATCCTCGCCGCAAGGTATCGGAAATTTGACCGACAGTTCGATACCATTCTCTTTGAGATCCACTCGGTGGACCATCCGCGCGATCGGATTCGTCGGGTCCGCTGCTGATTCTTGCTTGCGGCTTAAAGCAGTAACGGTTTCGAGGATTGAGGGGATTGATCGTGGCGCAATTTCCGCCGATTGGATGGCCTCCAGGATCGCGGTCCTATCTTCTAGAATCTTCCGCACGGATGAGATCACACTCGATTCAATTTCTCGGGCGGGAACGCGCCAGCCGTCCGTATCTTTGGCAGCGGTTCTGCCGTTGGCCAAGTTCGTCGAAACGTAGTACCGATAGCGCCGCCCATTTTTCATCGCGTGGCTCGGTGTGAGTCGCTGGCCGTGCTCATCGAAAAGCTTGCCGGCGAGGGGACTTGCCTCGCATTTTGTTGAGGTCGAGCCCGATCGAATGGTTTGGCTAAGGAGCTTCTCCTGCGCCTTGTCCCATACTGCTCGCGCGACTATAGGTTCGTGCATACCGGGGTGGCGCAGTTTCTTGTGACGAATCTCGCCAATGTAGATTGGGTTGGAAAGAATGGCGTACAAAGCACCGCGAAAAAACGGCTGTCCACCAGTGCGGATGCCGCCCTTTGATGTTCGCAGCTTTGATATGATCCCGCGACGCGCCAGCTCGTCTTTGAGAAGCCGGACCGAGCCGAGCTCCAGGTAAAGCTTAAAGATTTCTCGAACTGTTTTCGCTTCTGCTTCATTGATCACGACTTTGCGATCGCGCAGGTCGTAACCGAGCGGAACGTATCCACCCATCCACATGCCTTTTCGCTTCGAGGCCGCGATCTTGTCGCGAATACGTTCGCCGGTAACCTCGCGCTCGAATTGCGCAAAAGAGAGCAGCACGTTGAGGGTGAGCCGGCCCATCGAGGTGGTGGTGTTGAATTGTTGGGTGACGGCGACGAACGAAACGCCGCGCGCATCGAAGACCTCGACCATCTTCGCGAAGTCTGCGAGCGAGCGCGTCAGCCGGTCAACCTTGTAGACGACCACAACGTTGACCTGGCCCTCCCGGATATCATCCAATAGCCGCTGAAGCGCTGGCCGCTCCATCGTGCCGCCGGATAGGCCGCCGTCATCGTACGCCCTTTTCACGAGGCGCCACCCCTCTCCCTGCTGGCTCTTGACGAATGCCTCGCATGCTTCGCGCTGTGCGTGCAGCGAATTGAAATCCTGCTCGAGGCCTTCCTCGGAGGATTTGCGAGTGTAAATGGCGCAGCGCTGAATGGTGGACTTACTTCGCTCCACGCGTACTCTCCTTGGCGGCTGACTTGAGACCGAAAAACAGGGGTCCCGACCATCGGCAGCCGGTTATCAGTCGAGCGACCTCGGAGAGCGAGCTATAGCGCTTGCCACGGTAGTGAACGGCGTCCTCCACCACCGTTACCTGATGACTTGTGCCGTGCCATTCGCGCAATAGAACCGTTCCGGTGCTGACCCTCTGACGTTTTCGAATCATGGTGGGCCGGCGCGCCGCGGCGTCTTCGCCGCCCCGCTGAAGCAGGCGTCGAATTGAAGGTTTCAGCCCGCCAAACGCATTCTCTTGTAGCTTGTATGCGATCGCGCGCACCATGAGCGACGGCCGCGCACATCGGGGCGCTTTGGTGCCGTACAATTCCTGCCACTTTTTCCGCAGGCTCTGCGCATCCAGTTCCCGAAGACCGGCGATCTCGTGCGCGACCTGCTTTGCTTCTAAGTCGGCGTCTCTTTTCATGTCGTGACCGCCTCCTAGCGGTCAGAGACACATTGCTCGATTCTCGCCAGGAAGCCAGTCGTGTCTAAGGGCTTTGGACGCTTTCTTATCCCCGGCACTTTGCCGACCAAAAGACGCGGCCGGACTCTACCGAGTCCGGTCCAAACACTAGCAGGCTGCGGAAAAATGAGGAGTTTTCCACTCGGTCGGATATAGTGGAGTAGGAAGAGGTTGTAGGAGGAGGTGGGGGTGATGCGTGGGGTGGATCATCAGCAGAGCGGAATGTTCAGTTACGTATCCGCGGAGCGGCGAGTACCCAAGGATCATCCGTAGCGAGCGATCCGGGTCATGGTGGACGCCGCGCTTAAGGAGTCGTCGTGGCGGTTCGACGCGGTCTACGCGAACAGCGGGCGGCCGTTGATCGCGCCGGAAAAGCTTCTGCGTGCCCTTCTCTTGCAAGTGCTTTACACGGTACGCAGCGAGCGGCTTTTGATGGAGCAGCTCGATTACAACTTCCTGTTTCGCTGGTTTGTGGGACTCAACATCGACGACCCGGTATGGGACGTGACCGTCTTCACCAAGAACCGCGAGCGGTTGCTGGTGGGTGATGTAGCGCAGGGGTTTTTCAACGCGGTGCTCGATCAGGCGGGCACCCAGGGCCTGCTCTCTAACGAGCATTTTACCGTTGACGGCACGCTGATCGAGGCCTGGGCGGGACACAAGAGTTTCAAGCGCAAAGGGGACGACCAGCAAACCCCTCCCGATGATCCCGGCAACCCGAGCGTGGACTTTCATGGGGAGCGACGTACCAACGCCACTCACCAGTTGACCACCGATCCCCAGGCGCGCTTGGCCCGCAAAGGGTCGGGCAAAGAGGCCAAGCTCTGTTATGCCGGCCAGGTGCAGATGGACAATCGCCACGGCTTGGTGGTCAATACCCGGCTGACTCAGGCCAGTGGCACCGCAGAACCTGAGGCGGCCCTCGCGATGGCGGCAGAGATCGCGGGCCAGCAGCGGGTCACGCTGGGCGCCGATAAGGGTTACGATCAGAAGGAATTGGTGCGCGGATTGCGCGAGCATCGAGTCACGCCGCACGTGGCGCAAAAGGCCCATAGCGCCATCGACCGCCGCACCACTCGCCAACCGGGCTACGCCATCAGTCAGCTCAAGCGCAAACGGGTGGAAGAGATCTTCGGCTGGTTCAAGACCGTCGCCGGATTGCGCAAGACCCGGCATCGGGGTGCCGATCGGGTTGGTTGGATGTTTACCTTCGCGGCGGCCGCCTACAACTTGGTGAGGATGCGCACCCTCTTGCCAATCGCCACCTGAAGCGAACACCAAAGCCTGCCGGCGCTCTGCTCCGCGGTCCTTTAGATGCTCGCTTAGCAACGCTAACAACTACCAACAGTGGACACATTCACAACTAAACCGAACTTTTTCCGCACCCTGCTAGAGCTGCTGCTTACTTCGATGCCTTGGCGGCTTTGCTGGCCTTGGTCTTTCTGCTCTCCGCGGATAAACCGTAGCGCTTCTTGAAGCACGCTCGGCATCGCGCGTCGCGTCTCTTTATGAAGGAAGCCGACAGGTCATCGCTACCGCAATAACGGCAGACCAGTCTCTTCGGGTCAGAGATGGTCTTTGACGGCCTACGTATGGCTGTCGGTTCTTTTTTTGATCGCTCCGCCCTTCTTCACTTGTACCTTTTTCATTCTAGCTGTCCTGATCTTTAGCTGGCGCCTGTTTGGAATCAACCGGTGTCGATATCGCCGAGTACGTCATTTGCCCGTTGTTAGCCTCTGAATTCATTATTACCTCCATCTGGGGCTGCGGTTGCTAATTAGCCGCTGACCGGCGGTCACACAAATTGCTCGGTGGCAGACTGAATGGAAGTCCTAGGCCCTACCTTTTTGTAGCGGATGGGAGCGGAGGGTTGTCGCGTTCGCGCCTGTGTTTTGAGCGGCAATCAGATTGAGCCGGCGCCATGAGGCCTCACTTTCGAAGGCCAATGGCCTTGGCGGTTTCGCTTTTAGTGCCTAATGCGCCAGTAGGGCCGAATGGCGCCCCAAGAAATGCGCGTTCGGTTCGGCTTTCACGGCAGCCTTTGAGCGTGTTGTTCGTTCGTAACCTACTCGAGGAGAGGTATTTGATGGCCAAAACCAGCGGTGGGACCATATCGGGAACATCTGGAGTTGTCTGTTCGGGGAGCAATGGTCCTGCCGGAAAGGCTGCAGGGACGCCAAGGGAGACTGACGTTTCTTGGTGATCGCCGAATCGCCAACGAACTCCAGCGTCCAATCGAGTCGCTTCTACAACCGATCGCGGTTGGTTCGCTCACAGTATGGGGCGAAAGGACGAGCTATCTCGCTCGCTACCGCACGACGTATTTTGACACCTCGCCGCGCTCCTCGGTCGTAATGATATTCAAATGCTTGCGCTGCATGGCGAGACACTCTACAGGGGGAACGCAAAAATCTTAACTGTTCATTTCGAGCGTGAGATTGATCCGTCACAATGGTGAAACAGCGTGCTGCCGGAGCATCGCCCAGCTATCGACTGCAGAGCTACTTCTCTTTCGATAGCTTTTGACTGCGGACCCGCCCACCCGCGACTTTTATTTCGGTGCCGGCACGTTCATACGTGATTCGCTACCCAAGTTGAGCAGATCCTGGAGCGGGGCTATCACCAGCCCGGCGGCCGACGACCACACGGTTCGCATCAAGGCTGCTGAAACTTCCCGGCTGTCGCCCTCGGGTCGGTTGAGGTATTTCCATACGAGCTGCCGCTCTTGACTCGACAGCTCTTCAAACCAACCGCGCGTCGTGTTGTTGTCATGAGTACCGGTGTACGCGACGGTGTTGGGAACGTAGTGCTGCGGCAAGTGCGGGTTTTCTGGGTTGCCGTCGAAGGCAAACTGAAGGACTCGCGTTCCAGGGATCCGAAACTGGTCGCGCAATGCGCACACGTCGGGCGTGATCACTCCCAAGTCTTCGGCAAAGAACGGAAGGGCGCCCAACTCGTTTCGTACTGCGCTGAAGAACTCGCTGCCTGGGCCCGGCGCCCAGTGCCCGGCTTTGGCCGTGGATGCTCCTGCCGGCACATGCCACGCTGCAGCGAACGCTCGAAAGTGATCGAGGCGAATTGCATCGACGTGCGACAGCAACGCCCGTAGCCGATCGATGCACCAGCGAAAGCCAGTCCTCTTGTGGACCTCCCAGTCGTATACGGGGTTGCCCCAGAGCTGTCCGTCGGCGCTGAAGTAGTCAGGCGGCACGCCGGCTACAAAACGTGGGTGGTGCTCGTCATCGAGCAGGAACAGGTCGGGGTTGGCCCAGACGTCGCTCGAATCCGGAGAAACGAAAAAGGGCAGATCACCAATCAGGCGCACGCCCTTGGCATGCGCGTATTTTTTAAGTCGTTCGCCCTGCCGAAACAACAAAAACTGAGCAAAGCAGACCTTCTCGATTTGTTCCGACAACTCAACCCGAGCCCGAGCCAGTGCTACAGGAACACGATAAACCAAGTCTGCAGGCCACTCCAGATAATATGCGCCGTTGTGTCTCAACTTCAGCGCGCGGAAAAGACTGTAATCATCGAGCCAATGGGCTTCGGCGCTACGGAACTCATCGAAAGCCGTCTGCATATCCCGGTGTGCCCCCTGTTTGAAGTTGGTCCACGCGGTTTCGAGCAGATGGCGTTTAAACGGAATGACGAAATCGTAGTCGATGGCGAGCGAGTTCGAATGACTAGAGCTTTCGTTGGGTCGCAACAACCCGTCTTCGGCGAGAGACTCTGGACTGATCAGCAGTTCGTTGCCGGCGAACGATGACAGCGATTGATAGGGAGAGTTGCCATACCCGGTGGGGCCGAGAGGCAACGCCTGCCACCAGCTTTGGCCCGCTTGTTGGAGTCGATCTAGCCACGCAAACGCCGAGGGTCCCACGTCGCCGATCCCGAACTCTGAGGGCAGCGACGTAATATGCAGCAACAAACCTGAAGCACGGTAGTCGGAGGGAAACGGCGGAAGAGATAGAGGCTGGTGGTCGCTGGTCATTGTCGCTCTGCTCGTTTGCCAGGGTCTGGTTCAGGCGATTCCAATGCTCGTTTCACGATTTCCTGAGCTTCGCTGAGGATGACGTTGAGATGATCTCGGTTCTTGAAACTCTCCGCATAGATTTTGTAAATGTTCTCGGTTCCGGAAGGCCGCGCTGCGAACCAGCCGCTGGCAGCAATCACTTTCACACCACCAATTGGTGCCTGGTTGCCGGGCGCGTGCGTCAGCTTGGCGATGATCGGCTCGTCCGCCAGCTTCGATGCAGTAATCGCTCCTGGAGACAGGCTTGCGAGCTTTGCTTTCTGTTCCGGTGTCGCGGGTGCATCGACGCGTTCGTAAAACGGCTCGCCAAACTCAGCCGCCAATCTGCGGTAATGTTCGCCCGGATCGCTGCCAGTGCGCGCGCTTATCTCTGCGGCAAGCAGGTTGGGAACGATTCCGTCTTTGTCGGTTGTCCACACGGTGCCGTCACACCGCAGAAACGTTGCTCCTGAACTCTCCTCACCGCAGAATCCGACGCTGCCATCGATGAGCCCGTCGACGAACCATTTGAATCCGACCGGCACTTCGATTAGGCGGCGCTTCAAACCCTCTGCCACCCGATCGATCATGCCGCTGCTGACGATGGTCTTGCCAACGGCTACCTCTTTGGACCACTGCGCACGATTCGCGAAGAGGTACGAAATGGCAACCGAGAGATAATGGTTCGGATCGAGTAGCCCTTGACTGTGACTAACGATTCCGTGGCGATCGGCGTCCGTATCACTAGCGAAAGCCACGTCGAATCGGTCTTTCAGGCCGACCATGCGCGCCATCGCGTACACTGACGACGGGTCCATTCGGATCTGGCCGTCCCAGTCGACGGTCATGAACCTGAAGGTCGGATCGACGGCGTGATTAACGACTTCGAGATTGAGTCCGTAACGATCGCGTATGGCGTCCCAGTAGGCGGCGCTGGCGCCGCCCAGCGGATCAACCCCAATGTGAACCTTGCTGTGGCTAATCGCGTCCAGATCCACCACGCTCGCGAGATCGTTCACATACGAATCTAGGTAATCATGCTGAGTGACCGTCGGAGCAGCGCGTGCTCGTTCATAAGGTATTCGCGCGACCCCGCGCAGATTGTCTGCGATGATCGCGTTAGCCCGATCTTCGAGCCAGGTTGTAACATGAGTATCTGCCGGTCCTCCATGCGGAGGATCGTATTTGAAGCCGCCGAAGCGAGGTGGATTGTGCGACGGCGTGATGACTATGCCATCCGCAAGCCCACGACCGCGGCCTCGGTTGTAGCTCAGAATCGCATGCGAGATCACCGGCGTGGGTGTATAGCCGTTTACCGCATCAACCATGACATGGACGTCGTTGCCGGCCAGCACCTCCAATGCACTCTTGAAAGCCGGTCCGGAGAGCGCGTGCGTGTCGAAACCGATGTACAGCGGCCCCTCGATGCTTTGTTGCTTGCGGTAGAGGCAGATCGCCTGAGTAATCGCGAGGATGTGTGCCTCATTGAAGGAGTTGTCGAGGGAGCAGCCGCGATGCCCAGAGGTTCCAAATACCACGCGCTGGGCGGGCACGGATGAGTCTGGTTGCCCGGTATAATAGGCGGTCAGCAGCTCAGAAACATCGATGAGAATCGACGGATCGGCAGGTTTTCCTGCTTTGGGACTGACGTTCATGATTGGTTTCTCTTCGGATGCTATCCACTCCCAATCAGCTATGTGAGGGGACAAGGCTCCACGTTCCAGATCTCCCTTGCGTACTCTGCGATGGTTCGGTCGCTGGAGAACTTTCCGGACCCGGCCACGTTCAGGATCGCTTTGCGTGACCATTCTTCTGGATCTGCATACAACTCGATGAGCCTGCGGTCGGCCTCGAGATACGACTTGAGGTCCGCCAAGTGCATGAAGTAATCGCCGTGCGTGAGAAGTGTGTCTCGCAAGGGCTCGAACACGCCACGCTCATTGGGGCTGAAGTGATCGGAAAAGATCAGGTCCAACGCGGCACGCGTCTCGGGTTCATTGTCATAGTGCCAATGCGGGTTGTACCAGCCTCGGCTATCAGTTACCTGCTGCGCTGTGAGACCGAACAGGAAGAAGTTTTCCTCCTCCGCTTCCTGCGCCATCTCGATAGTCGCTCCGTCGCGCGTGCCGATAGTCAGAGCCCCGTTCATCATGAACTTCATGTTGCTGGTGCCGCTGGCTTCGTAACCGGCGGTTGAAATCTGATTGGAAACGTCGCTGGCCGGAATCAGCCGTTCTGCCAGCGAAACGTCGTACTCGGGGACAAACAGGACTCTGATTCGACCTCGAATCACAGGGTCATTGTCGATTGTATCGGCCACATTGTTAATAAACTTAATGATGAGCTTGGCGAGGTGGTAGCCTGGTGCCGCTTTCCCGGCGAAGAAGAAGGTCCGTGGTTGTATCTGCGCATTGGGGTTTTCCAGCAGTCGGTTGTACAGCACCACTATGCGGAGGGCGTTCAGCAGCTGTCGCTTGTATTCGTGGATGCGTTTAACCTGGCTATCGAAAATTGAATCCGGATCTACCGCTACCCCGAACTTCGACTTGAGCCAGTCAGCAAAACGAACCTTCGTCTGACGAGTGGCTTGACGGAAGTTGTCGCGAAAGGCTCTGTTCGCGGCAAGCGCCTTCAGCCTGCTCAACTGGCTCAGATCGGTAATCCAGTCTTCGCCGATCGCGTCCGTGATCGTCCGGGCCAAGGCCGGATTCGCCAGCAGCAACCAGCGCCGGGGCGTGACGCCGTTCGTCTTGTTGTTAAAGCGTTCGGGAAACAATTCGGCCAGATCCTCGACCGTCGTCGTGCGCAGTAGTTGAGAGTGAATCTCGGCTACCCCGTTGGTGCTGTGCGACCCGACGATCGCCAGGTTGGCCATCCGTATGTGCTTGTTCGGGCCTTCCTCGATCAGGCTGATCCTAGCGACTCGGCCGTCGTCACCCGGAAAGCGGGTACGAACGTCATCGAGCAACCGCCGATTGATTTCGAATATGATCTCCAGATTGCGCGGAATAAGCATCCGAAACCAGTCAACCGGCCATTTTTCGAGCGCCTCGGGTAGGAGTGTGTGATTGGTGTACGCGAATGTTCTTCGCGTCAGGTCCCAGGCCTCGTCCCAACCGAGCTTCGCCTGGTCGAGCAGAATC
Source organism: uncultured delta proteobacterium (assembly GCA_963815835.1). Taxonomy (GTDB): domain Bacteria; phylum Desulfobacterota; class Binatia; order Binatales; family Binataceae; genus DATGKG01. Next base: position 1,045,053 of record CAWFIF010000006.1, on the reverse strand, counting down.
CGCATCAACTCCGGCACCGCCATCGCCGGATGTGTGTCGTTGAGCTGTATCGCTACTTTCTCAGGAAGGGCGCTCCAATCGGGATTGTCCCGCCGGAACCGTCGCACAATATCGGCAAGCGCGCAGGCGACCAGAAAGTACTCCTGCGCAAAGCGCAAGCCCTGCCCCAAACTGGTAGAGTCGTCGGGATAGAGGACTCGGGTGAGGGATTCAGCCCCCAACCTCTCTGCCACGGCGCCGACGAAATCGCCATGGCTGAACGCTGGAAAGTTGAACTCGTCTGGAGCGGCGGCGGCCCACAGTCTTAGCGTGTTTATGGTCTTGCCGCCGTAGCCAACCACCGGACGATCAAAGGGAATCCCGATCAGCGTCGAAGGCCGATCGCTGACCGGATGTAGCGCTCCCCCGCTGACCTCAATGGAGCAGTTGAGCTGTACTTCCACAGTCTCATGAGGCCGAGCCACTTCCCAAGGGTCCGGGCGACGCAGCCAATTGTCCGGGCGTTCCTGCTGCCAGCCATTGTCGATTGATTGCTTGAACATCCCGTATTCGTAGCGCAGCCCATAGCCCATTCCTGGGAGCTGCATCGCTGCCATAGAATCAAGGAAGCAAGCAGCGAGCCGACCGAGGCCTCCATTGCCGAGACCGGCGTCGGGTTCCTGCTCCAGCAAACCCAGCCGATCGAGATTTTTCTCTTTGATCAATTGCTCCGCCACAGGGTCGAGCAGAAGGTTTTGAACGTTGTTGGCGAGCGAGCGACCGAGAAGAAATTCTATCGACAAATAATAGACACGTTTGGGATTCCTGCTCTCATACGTCTGCTCGGTGCGGATCCAACGCTGAGAAAGTACGTCGCGTACGGATCGCGCGATAGCTTCAAACCGATCGCGCGCGTCGGCAACCTTTATGTCCGTGACACTGTCGAAAAGAAGATGGCGCTCATATAAGGCTTCGTCAGCTCCGGTGAATTTTATTGGACCGCACCCATATTGCTCCGGGAGCTTGGTGTCGGGGCGTGCCGCTCTCACAATAGTTGCCACTTCCTTTTCCTCGTAATTGATCGTCGAGTTTCGTAACGGCAGTTCGGCAGCTCGTTCTTAGCGATGCACGAGATGGTGCAAATCATTCCAGAACTTGATTACCGGCCGCGTCAGGTCATCTTCGTAGCTAAGCGCGCTCAGGCTCGCAGTGGTCAGTAAAAAATGTTCCCCAGCCTGCGGTTCGAACCCTAGCCAGCGTGCCGCTAGTACGCGGAGAAAGTGCCCGCTCGAAAAAATCAAAACGTCCTCCTGGAGCGCCCGCACACGGTCAACCACACGATCAGCTCTTGCTCCAATTTCGCCGACCGACTCGCCCCCGGGGCAGCCATCGCGAAATAGCTTCCATCCAGGGCGCTTGGCACGGATATCCTCAGTGCGAAGTCCCTCGTATTCACCGTAATTCCATTCAACCAAGTCGCGATCGACCTCGGCTTGAGCGCCAAACCCCGCCAGCTCACATGTGCGGCGCGCTCGTTGTAGTGGACTGGTAAATACCTTGGCGAAGGACCGTCCTCGGAGCTGGTTACCGAGGTGGCGGGCGTTATTTTGTCCGCGGTCAGTCAGTGGCAGATCGGTCAGGCCGGTGTGCTGGCCGGAGAGGCTCCACGCAGTCTCGCCGTGCCTCGCGATGTAAAGCGTGGGGAGCATTTCACCGCTCAGTTTCTTTCCCATGAGAAACGGGCGCTTTCAGAATGGCCACTGCCAGTCCGTGATGTCCTTGGAATCGATGCCGAACTGGTGTGCGTGGGTTTTACCTTTTATCTGCTCGTTGAGCAGGAGCTCTCGAATGTCGGCTCCTTTAACCTGGAATCGTGGGATCCGGTCGATCGCGTCGATCGCCAGGCTGAAGCGATCGGTCTGGTTTTGGATCGCCAGCTCCAACGGGGTGTTGATATTTCCCATTTCCTTGTAGCCGCGTACGTGGATGTTGTGCTGTGCAGCCCGGCGATAGGTGAGCTTGTGAATAAGCCAAGGATAGGAATGGAAGTTGAACACTACCGGCTTATCCGGTGTGAAGAGAGCTTCGAACTCGCGATCCGTCAGTCCGTGGGTGTGCTCGATGCTGGGTACGAGCTTGAATAGGTCGACCACGTTCACAAATCTGACTTTGATATCCGGCAAGTGCTGTCGGAGCAGAGCTGTCGCGGCCAGGGACTCCATTGTGGGAACGTCGCCGCAACTTGCCATTACCACGTCGGGTTCGGCGCCCTGATCGTTGCTGGCCCAGTTCCAGATGCCAACTCCCTTCGTGCAGTGCTCAATTGCCGCTTCCATGTCGAGGTACTGGAGGTGCACCTGCTTGTCCGCGACGATGACGTTGACATAGTTGACGCTTCGGAGGCAGTGGTCGGCAACGGAGAGCAAGCAGTTAGCGTCCGGTGGCAGGTAGATGCGAACAACGCTGGGGCTTTTGTTGGCGACAACATCGAGAAAACCTGGGTCTTGGTGCGTAAACCCGTTATGGTCCTGCCGCCAGACCAGCGCCGTGATAAGCAAGTTTAGTGATGACACATCCGCGCGCCATTGCAGCTCGTTACACTTCTCCAGCCACTTGGCGTGCTGGTTAAACATCGAATCGACGACATGGATGAACGGCTCGTAGCTATTGAGCAAGCCGTGCCGGCCGCTGAGGATATAACCCTCCAGCCATCCTTCGACGGTATGCTCGCTCAGCATCTCCATCACGCGTCCATTCGGAGCGAGCTCGCCGCCATCAGCATCCTCGGGAAAGTATTCTCCGAGCCAGACTTTTTTGCATACCTCATAGATCGCTTCTAGACGGTTGGATTGCGTCTCGTCGGGTCCAAAGACCCGAAAGCGATCCATATTCAGTCGCATGACTTCGCGCAGGAAATTACCCAAGGTCGGAACGTTCCCTGCCAGAGTTGCTCCGGGGTTCTTGACATCGACCTTCGAACTCCGGAAGTCGGGCATGTCGAGTGGCTGACGCAGCAGGCCACCATTAGCTACCGGGTTGGCACTCATTCTTCGAGGTCCCTTGGGGGCCAGAGCCTGCAACTCGGGAATCAGCCGACCGGCGGGGTCGAACAGCTCATCGGCCCTGTAGCTGCGCATCCACTCCTCGAGTACTTTCAGATGGCCTGGGTTGGTCGCGATATCTGTGATTGGGATCTGATGCGCTCGCCAGAAGCCTTCCAGGTAATGGCCGTCAATCTCCCGGGGAGCAGTCCAACCCTTGGGGCTGCGGAGTATGATCATCGGCCAGCGCGGCCGGAAGGCCTTCCTGGTCGCCCGCGCCTCTTCCTGGACCTTGCGAATCTCAAGCACGCAGTGTTCCAGCGTCGCGGCCATCGCTTGATGCATACTCTGCGGATCGCTGCCTTCGACGAAGTAGGGTGTATAGCCGTAACCGACAAACAAGGCCTCCAGTTCCTCGTGGCTGATCCGCGCGAGCAGGGTAGGGTTATTGATCTTGTAGCCGTTGAGATGCAGTACCGGCAGCACGGCGCCATCGGTGATCGGATTGAGGAATTTGTTGCCGTGCCAGCTTGTCGCAAGGGGGCCGGTCTCGGATTCGCCGTCACCCACCATCACGAGAGTGATCAGGTCGGGGCGGTCGTAAACTGTCCCGTACGCGTGCGATATGCTGTATCCGAGCTCGCCGCCCTCGTGGATGCTTCCCGGCGTTTCGGGGGTGGCATGGCTGCCGATACCGCCCGGAAAACTGAACTGCTTGAAGAAGCGCTGCATCCCGGCGAGGTCCTGACTCTTGTCCGGATATACTTCGGAGTACGTTCCCTCGAGGTACGCGTTAGACAAAACTGCTGGCGCCCCATGCCCCGGACCCGAGATGAAGATTGCGTTGAGATCGTATTTATTAATCAAGCGGTTGAAGTGAATGTAGGTGAAACTCTGGCCCGCATCCGAGCCCCAATGGCCGAGCAACCGTGGCTTCGTCTGCCCCACCGTAAGTGGCTCACGCAGCAACGGGTTTTCCTTGAGGTATAGCATTCCGAGGCACAGATACAGGCTGGCGCGCCAGTAGGCGTCGGTGTCGCGCAGCTCGTCCGGGCTGAGCGGCGTCCCTTTGATCGTCGAGCGGGCGGGACCATAAGCCGATATCGTAGATGTCTTTTCGTCGTAAAGGACGGCCTCCGACTTTCTTGCGACTGTGGTCATGGCCCACACCTTCTCCTTTGAGCGCCGTGAAGTGAGGTAAGCACCCCTACAGGACAAATTCGGGCTGTGACGTACCCAACAGATATCCGCCCACCGCCTTTGCGAGTGGATCCGGAGACAGGTACGCGTGCGCCATCGCCGCCTGGATGTCTTGAAAGCGCTGTTGTAGCGGGTGATCGACGAACACCGCGCGTCCAGTTGACGCCCGAAACAGATCGTTGATCGCCTGCGCGACCAAATCGCATCCGCGGTTCATGTTCCAGCGCACCTGCGCCTTGAGTTGCATCGGAACCGGCGCGCGGTCCTGCGCCATCTGCCACAATTCCGCGATGTCGGTTCGCAGTCGCGTGATCGTGACGTCGATAAGCCAGATCGCCTCGGCGAGCCGCTGCTGCGTGAGAGCATCGTCGGCCAGCCTTCCGCCCAAGCTCAACTTGCGCTCCCGCGTCTGCGAAATCCAGATATCGACGAACCCGCGCGAAGCACCCAGCATCGAAGCCACCAGCGCCGTGTTAAAGACTACGGACCAAGGTAATCGATAGAGTGGGCCGCTGTTGCGCTCTTGCCCCGGCAGCGGCGCATTCAGCGCGTAGTCGATGAGTGACTGAGATCGATACTCAGGTAGGAAAGCGTTTTCGACAATGATGTCTTTGCTGCCGGTGCCCTTGAGTCCGGCAACATGCCAGTTGTCGTCGATGCGATATTGATCGCCCAGCAGGAGAAAAGACCTGAGGTCCGCTACTGATCTGCCCAGCACGTCGCGCGTGCCGCAAATCGCTCCCAGCATCACACCGTGACAATGATCGCATCCAGACGAGAACGACCATCGCCCCGAAAGCTTGTAGCCGCCGGCCACCTTCTCGGCCTTGCCGGTAGGGTTGTAAGACGAGGAGTGCATCAGGGCGGGATCCTTACCCCACATCTCCTGCTGCGCTCTTTCATCAAAGAGAGCGAGCTGCCAGGGATGTAACCCGATCACGCCGGCAATCCATGCAGCGGAAGGCGAAACGCGCGCGAGCTCGATCGTGGCGTCGACAAATTCCATCAACGATGCTTCTCCCCCGCCCCATCGCGCCGGCTGTAGCGCCCGCAAAAAGCCGTTGTCCATTAGGATGTTCCAGGTGCGATCGCTGAGCCTCCGGAGCGCGTTGTCCTCGGCGGCGGTCTCCCCAAGCTCTGGCGCGATCCGTCTTGCGGTCTCTACGAGTTCGTTGGCCATTGGGTATTACCTCCAGGATGAAGCGGCTTAGCTTGCACGCTCAGGCTGCATTTCAGCCTCGATGGATCCGATGCGATCGATCTCGACACGCACCTTGTCGCCTGCCTTGAGCCACTGCGGCGGCTGCATCGCAAGCCCGACGCCACCTGGAGTTCCCGTAAAGATTAGGTCGCCGGGTTCCAGCGTCATGGCGCGGCTCAGGTGCGCAATCTGATCGTACACGTTGAACACGAGGTTCTCGGTATTGGAATTCTGGCGCCGCTCGCCATTGACGAAACATCGGATGCCCATCGTGTGGGGATCGCCAATCTCGTCCGCGGTAACAATCCAGGGGCCGATGGGCGCGTGCGTATCGAACGATTTGCCGAGCACCCATTGCGTGGTCTGCATCTGCCAGTCCCGCACCGACACGTCGTTGCCGGCGCAATAGCCGAATACAACATCGGCTGCGCGCTCCTTCGGAACGTGCTTGCAGCGCTTGCCGACAATCACCACCAGCTCCGCCTCGTAATCAATCTGCGCGGAAGCGATCGGCAGCTCGATGGCATCAAACGGTCCATTGATCGAGGTCACCGCCTTGGTGAACCAGATTTGATGAGGCGGCATCTTTTGACCTGTCTCTCTGATGTGGTCCGCGTAGTTGAGACCGATCGCCATCACTTTGCCGGGCCGAGCGACCGGCGCGAGCAGATGCACATCCGCCAGGGCTAGATTTGCGGCGCTGTCAGCAACGATTCTCTCCACTTCAGGCCTAAATTTCCCCCACTGACTGATCAGATCGATTGTATTATCGGAAAGCGCCGGAAAGCTTTCGTTCAGATCGACCACGCCGTTGCCTTTGACTGCGCCCAGTTTGACGGGGCCGCTTTTGTCCCTGTACCTGACTATTTTCACGGACCAACTCCTTATGATCCCATCGTGCTGGGAGCCATCGACCCCCATTGGGCGCCGACCACTTCCTGAATTGAGGAAATTCGCGAGCCCCAAGCCGCGTCGAGCAGATCGCCATCGGTCCAATGCTCCAGCGTGTGTCCCCAAGGGTCACGCCAATAGTCGAAGATTTGGCTCCCAAGCAGATGGCGACCAACGCCCCATTCGTGACGGAAGCCTTTCTCTTTGAGCCAGTCATGACCGCACATCAGATCGTCGAAATCCGCTACTTCAAAAGCGGCATGATTGAATCCGGGCTTGCCGGTTCCCAGCAGAAACATTGTGTGATGGTCGCTCGGGATCGGGCCGCGATCGCATCGTAGGAATGCGCCGAGCGCCTGCTCGGGGGATCCGAGATTGATTTCGTCGGAAGTAATCAGCCCGAAGCGCGACTTGTACCAGGCTTCCGACTCGCGGAAGTTCTTCACGTTAAGCACGCAATGGCCGAGCCGCTTCACATGCGAGGGCCCTTTTGCGAGGCGCTTGAGCGCGTTGAGCCGTGGCGTTGCATAGGCGTCGTTGAGGGGAACTCGCGCAGGTGGCTCGATTCGCGCAGCCGGTGCACGTGCCGCGACTACTTCTATTTGGAAGCCGTTGGGATCCGTTAGCTTTAGTAGAGAGCCGCCGCCGGGACCATCCAGACGATCGAGCGACGCTTTTTCTTCTCGAGCGAGTGCTTCGAGGTCTTGCATTGATACGGCTTCGAATCCAGCTGCGACAAATCGCGGCTCGCCCTTGTGCGTCACATGAAGAAATGCATCTCCGTCGAGGCCGCGCATGTATAGCGCGTCGCTGGTGCGCTCCGCGCGAACCATTCCGAAATCGACTAAAAACGCCTCCATTTCATCGAGATCCGGAGCGCTGAATCTCACGTAAGCAATATCCTGAATCTTGATTCCCATGCGGTACTCCTTACTGCCGTGGAAGAATTGCTTCGATCGCATCACGCATGATGCGCTCCGCCTCCGCGCTTTTGAGGCCAAGCCCACGAAGCAGAATTGTGCCAAGTCCCTGTGCGAATTCGCGTACACGGCCCGCCGGTAGGTCGAGCGCGCGGTTCACTCCGGCCGTGAAAACACCCATTACGCACGCGGCCACGGCATCCTCGGAGGTCGCGACGATCCGGCCTTGAGTCATGCCTTGCGCGGCATCGCGACGTACCCCGGAGTTGATAGGCGCCGCAGGATCGGTCGCGCTCGGGAAGAGCCTCATCATCGCGGTAGCCTGTTGCGGTGCGCGGATGCCGAGTTGTAGCACGCTCAGGAATGCGCGTGCGATTCGCTCCGCCGGATCGATGACTCCCTCGTTCACGCGCGCGATCTCACTTTCCACGCGCACGCGAACCTGCGACGCGAGCTCGCGCTCGAGGGCGTCCTTGTCGGCGAAGTAGTTGTAAAAGGTGCCCCGGGCCACGTCCGCGCGCTCTACGATTTCGTCGACGCTCAATGCATCGAAACTGCGCTTGGCGAGCAGAGCCTGAGTCGCGTCCAGTAGCGTCTGGCGAGTTGCCAGCTTGCGCCTCTCGCGGCGGTTGGGCAACGCTCGCAGTCCTGGTTTTGCGTGGCGAACTTGCGCTCCTTGTCTCACGGAGACTTCACTAACCATTCTGTTCATACTTGACATTTACGTCAGACCTAGACACTCTTGTCAAGAGGGACAAGCCTTTGCACCTCGCCGGCTCAGATCGTCCGGTTTGATCGCGGCGGCTACGAGCAGGAATTGTTCAAAGGTCATCTCTAGTTGGCGAACCCCCCCTGACAGAAAGTGAACGCGTAGAGCTCGAGCATTTCATCAAGGATAATCGGCGGGAGGGTGGGCCGTGTTGAAGCTTCGGGGAACGCGCGCGGTTCGCGAACACAAATGCTGCGCGCCGGTATAAGACGCGGTCGTGACGGCGATACGATTGCCTTGAATGATGCGAAACGCGAGCGCTTAATTTGAACTAGTGCGGCCATATTTGTTTACTCTCCGTTTGATTGCCCCGGTATCGACTGAACTTCGGATGCCGGCAAATGCGGTTTGCGTTCTTTTTCTGTGGTTTGACGGCGGCCGCCGGGAGGGAGGGTAACGGCCGCCGTCTCGCCATGGGCAACCTCGACTTGGCTGCCGAGTAACACTAGATTTTTGCGCGCCGGCTCATAGTCCGGCGCCTCTTGCACCAGCTCACGCCATAGCAGCGACGCGCGGACAGTCTTTCTTTCTTCGGCAAAGATCACACCCAGTGAGTTCCGCGCATCAGGTTGGCTAAAATTCAACCGCAGCGACGCCAGCATCTCGCGCTCGGCGTCCGCAAGCAGCCCGCGTCGTTCAAAGGCAAGTGCGAGATTGTAGTGCGATTCGGAATGATCCGGACCCAACAAAACCGCCCATTGCAAGCTGTCAGTCGCGGCGTCCAGGTCACTATTTTCGAGCTGGACCAACCCCAGGTTCAGGAACAAATCCCAATCTCTTAGTCCAAGCGCGGCAGCACGCTGATACTCCCTGAGCTCCGCCGTCCTGTGGCCCAATATTCCTTCAACAAAACCCAAATGATAGTGAGCAACTGCGTTGTTCGGATGTTTGCGTACGACTTCGCGGTGAAGACGGAGCGTCTCCGGATAGTCTTCGACACCGAGGGCATAATCCGCAGCGACGTCGCAGACCTGCTGCTCGCCTCCACCAGCGCTTGCTTTGCACGCCACGCTTAGTGAGAGCAGCAGCATAGCCACAGTGAATGGTACGAGCAACACGCTTCGCTCGTTGGCCGCCTCTTTCAACCGATCTTCCACCTCTGTGTTCTCTGTGACCGATGCGATTCTATTCCGCCTGCTCATCTTCGTGTTGTCCATGACTTACGTGTCTTCACAGCTAGCCGACGAAGTACAATGCCGACACGGCGGCGGTTTGCTGGTCTCGGCCGTTACGGCACGCCGCTTCGCATACCTGGCTTTGGCTCAGCCTCACTCCGCTCGTAATTGTGACTCATCAATCCGGCTGGCCCCCGCACATCAATTGCTGCGATGCCGACGAAGCGTCGGCGAAATCCCGGGCTTGGACTGTTGTCTTTCATCCGGTCACGATGCCCTGAAGGTTTTCGTCTAAATCCTCAGGAAACACAACGCAATTACCGCCAGCCTGCCACCTCACCTTCAGTAAGGTGCGATCGAGGTTGCGTACTGACGCTCACTATCGCCACCTGCTCCCTGGGAAGATGAATTTCACCGCTACGTGGGTCTCGCACCACTTTCACGAGAGTTGGAGTAGTCATAACCGTCCTACTCGCGCTGGATTTGACTGTCGTACATTCATCCATAAAGGCGAGAAAACTCACTTCACACTTTGTGCAGCCACTTTTCCGGCCCGAAGATTCTTCACGAACGGATGGGCCTGACTTCCTGGGCACGATAAAGACAATTCACACTCCTGTCTCGCTTGGTAGTAGGTGGCGAGGAGTGGGGATTGAAAAATGATCGCTACGGACGCGAGCGACAGGTTCCGAAGAGAAGGGCTATCACGCCTGAGAGCAACGCAAAGCCGTTCAGCGCAATGGCCGGATCGATCGCGAAGATCGAGCTGCACTCCAAGTATTGTGCGAGCGCGACGCCGCCGAAACCGAGCGAGAGCATGGCGCATAGAAAAGCAACCCTGATTGTACGGTAGAGCGACATTTGCACGGAGTGTTGCCTCAGGTATTAGCGTACCAAGCCGCCGAGATCCCTCCCGCTAAGCCCAAGTGATAATGGCCGAGCGCGTCTTTCGAATATCTGCTTAAGAACATCCCACGGGAGCTCGAATAGCATCGAAAGCGCTCTGAGTAAGGCGTGAAAAGTGCCTGCACAAGAGTGTGACCTCAAGTCTCCCGCCTCTGTCGATCAATGGTTCTCGATCAGATCAAGAGGAGAACAACCGTCATGATTCGGCAGACCGTTCTAAAAGGGGCTTCGGGAATGACATCAAAGCTCGTGTTGGCTTCGGTGTGTGCGATCGCGCTGACGGGATGCGCCCAATTCGAGGACAGCTTCGGCGAACTGTATTCCGAGAGTCCCTCCAGATCTGCGTACTCCTCCGATTCTCATGGTTCGATAGGACCGAACGGTCGCTTGAATAACCCGTCGAATCAGGAAACAGAAAGTGCGCTTTTAACCAACGGCGCGCGAGGCTTCACGGTCGGCGGAATACGAGTAGAACTGGCCGACGGCCAAGTGGTTCGTTAGAACGAGCGGCGGTCCAATACATCTCGTCCAGCCGCTCCAGGCGACGGCTGATAACCAAGCGAACGTTATCCGGAACATCGCACCCCAATCCGGGATTCAGCTCCGGTCAGGCGCTTACAGGCGGGCGTATTTCCAAAAAAAGCGAGGACTTGCGGATTTCTGTGAAATGTGGGGAAGTTCAAGGTGAAGCTGATTTCTTGACTGATCTTTTGACCGGTTTAGTCGGGCTCCTTGAGTGCGCACCATTTGTATTCTCACCGTCCATTATCCCCAAGCACTTTAAGAACCGGTGCCGACAGGAAAATCTTACGAAGCGGCTCGTCAGCCGGCATGGAATCAGCCAGTTTGAGAATCGTTGCACGACTGAGTTCGCGCTGGTGTTCGGCCTCCTCGCTCTTTTCGCTGACTCGATAAAGCTCTGCAGCCGTTGCGTGAACTCGCCAGGCGGCCAGCGGAACCTCAAAGCCCTCCATCGTTGACAAGGCTTTCGCCACGCATTCGTGCGCGCGCTCGAAGTCGCGTTGCGCCATCGCGACCCGTGCGTTCGCCTCCCACGCTAGCGCTTGCCAGGTGCGCTCGGCGGTCGCGAGAGTGACTTCGAGAAAACTTTCCGCCTCTGTTCGAGCCTTCTTCAGATCTCCCTTCGCTAGCCACAGTTCGGTGAGACTCGATTGGAGCTGCATGCGCCAGTACCAGTCTACTATGACCATCTGCTGGTTCATCGCGTTTCGAGCAGTCCACAGATGCTTTAGCGCGAGATCAAAATTTCCCAAACCTGATTCTGCTGAGCCTTGTATGATCAGACTGATGCGAGCGTCCTCTGGAAGCGGGCTTGAGGAACCGGACTCCGCGCTCAGCACAGAATTCTCGGGATGAGAAAAAGACGATTCACAGATCCTCAACGCGCCCTCAAAGTCCATAGCGTGGAGATGTGCCCATGCCAGATAGAGCCTCAAGGCGCTCGCGCGATACTGTTCACCATTCTTGTCCAGCATTGCGATTCCGGATCTATACTCGCGTAAGGCTTCTCCCCACTCTCCCAAAAAGAGAAGGCTTGAGGAGCCGAACATATGATATACCCAGACGGCAAGGCTCAGATTTAGATAGTTCTCTTCGACGGTCTCGAGCATCTTGGATACAGTCCCGGACAAGTTGCGGTGAGCATCGCGGTATTCGGAAGAAATCCACTGTATCAAGCTGTATTGCGCCAAATGGTAGGAAAAGGTCACCGAGTCGCCGACCTCCCGAATTTCATTCAGCGCAATTCGACACTCTTCCGCGTCCTGCGAATTCCATCCGCCTGCCCAAATTCGATAGAAGAAGCAGTTCATTCGGAGACTTGCCCGAATCAGCTGAACACTCTGGTCATTGCTGAGGAGTAGAGCCCGTTCCAGTATTTTAAGGCACCGATCGGAAGTGATCCACATCAGGGGATATGCCAATCCGACCAGGGCGCGCGCCTCAACATCAATCAGGCCGAGGTGAGCTGCCCGCGATGCCATCGCTTCATAGTTGTCGATTGCCCGACGGTCATATTCGAGAGAGTAGATCATCCCCAGCCTCTCAAGAATTTCGATCTCGCTGACCGCACGCTTCTCCTCCGGAAGTTTGCTCGATAGTTCGAGTGCGCGCTGCAAACTGGCCATAGCTTCCCGACTGGCAAAACGGCGTCTGGCGGTTTCAGCCGCGACGCGAAGATATTTGACTGCGCGCTGCCAATCCGAGGCCAGCTCGAAGTGATGCGCCAATTCGGGCGCTGCCTCGCTCAAACGGTTCGAAAAGAGGGTTTCCATCTCCTCTCCGATCCGCTGATGCAGCCTGGCTGCGCGTACCGGCGTCAGGCGGCGATAGAACACCTCGCGGTAAAGACTATGTACAAACTCGTAGCCGGCTGACACGGTCCCATCCGGCAAACGATCGGAGCCGGCGGAGCGCACGATGTGATGGCGGCGTGATAGCTCCTCGCAGAGACCTTCAAAGTCTTCTGTATCAACGTCGGCGGCGGCGGCGCAGACTCTTGCTGAGAAGGCAACCCCAGCCACGGATGCGACATCCAACGCAAGCCGCTCTTCCGTTGAAAGACGATCAATCTGGGCTTCGATCATGCGGCGCAGCTTCTCTGGCACTTCGAGCGCGATCTCCTCAAGCGGGACCCGCAACTTCCAACCTCCGCTCTTCTGCGAGATCAGGCCCCGCTCCGTCAGGTGATCGACCGCCGCCACCATGAACAGCGGATTACCCTCTGAGTGACCGTAAACCAACTTGGCCAAGCCCTCCGGCACGCTCGTTCCTGGCGACTCGGCGGCCAGATATTCGGTTACTTCCGTCTCGCTTAGCGGCTCCAATGTTATTTCGCGGCACAAATGATGCAGAAGCAGGTCCGGCTCGAGCACCTTCATCGGATGCTCCGGAATCACCATATCCACGGGACGTTTGGTGGCTATCAGCATCAGCTTGGCCGGCGCCCTTCGGCGCGCCAGCGCTGAAATGAAGTTGACTGTGGAGGGATCCACCCACTGCAAATCCTCGAACACCAGCAGCAGCGGATCGGTCGAAGTGATCGTCTCGAGCGCGTCGCCGATCTCGCGCAGCATGCGCTCACGCGTGGCTCCCAGGATTTCACGCTGCAGCATCTCGCGCTGTTCGCGCTTCACCAGCGCAGGGAACTGGACCAGCCAGGTAGGTGCTTGCGCAGCCAGAATCTGCACGACTGAGTCTCCGCCAGGGCCGCGGCACAACTGGCCCAACGCTTCCAGCATCGGGTAGTAAGCTTCCTTACCGCCGTAGCCCTCGACGCATTGGCCCCGAGCGATGCGAAGGCTTGGCACCTCAACCACCGCTCGGCGTTGGAACTCATCTGCCAGGGCGGTTTTGCCGATGCCTGGCTCGCCCGTGACAAATACGATCTGCCGAGCGCCCTTCAACGCTTTCCCAAGGCAATCGCCCAGGTCGCTCAACTCTCGTTCTCTTCCGACCAGTTTGCCTCGAGCCGGCTGTGCTGGAACAGCCGGTAGCGAGAATGGTGAAACTTCCAGCACCACCGGAAACGCCCGCGAACGATCGGCCCCCGCTGGAACGAGATCGCCGCTCCGAGTTGGCGGCTCGGGCGGCTCGATAGTCGTCGCAGCAAATTCCCATGCAATCGGGAAATCGGGATCAGGCTGGTAAGAGCAGAAGGTCCCCGTCCTGATGCATCGCGCGAGCACATCCCCGAGCGCGGCATCGTTTTGGACGATTCTTTCCAGCACCGTCTTGACGGACTTGCCGATGCTTTGACGGGCTCGTTCCGATGCTGACCCGGCGCGGCGATTGCGTCCACCCAGTCCGACGGCGCGCGCGAGTTCCCTCGTTAGTGCGTCGAGCTCTTGTTCCGCCCGCTCGGCGCGCTCGACGTCTTCACGCTCCTTGGCTTCTTCCAGTTCTTCGCGCAGCTCGGAGAGTCGGCGTCTGTAAGCGACCTTCGCTCGCTCGTCGAGCATCTCGCCCGCATCACCCAGATTCGCGATATGGATGCCCGCCTTTTCGAGCTCCTCATCCCCGCGAGGCAGGTCCTGCTCGGATTGACCCTCGTCGGCGTCACGCTTGCCTGCGATTCCGCCTGCCAGATCGAGCACGTGGAATTCAGCCCCGGGATGACGCAGCAGATGGGCGAGAAATCCGAGTCCCTTGGTGTCCTTTAGACGAAAGGACTTCCGGCCGAGTCCGACGGTCCAATACTCGCCCTCTTTGCGGAAAATCCCATTTACTGACGAACGGCGCCCTGTCGCCCCGTCGCGGACACCGGCTCCGGGAGGGGTATCACTCCGAGTCTCGGGTGACATCGAGTATTTCCTTATTCGGTCCGGAAAATGGGGCCGAATTCGCAAGAACCTCGGCTCCGCTTCAGCTTACACCGGCGAAGATCGTCTGCGCCACCATGGAGCAGGCACTTTTCACGCGCAGTGCGTTGAGGGTTTGAAGCTGAGCGCTGAGTCGGAGTTCGGAAGGCGGCATCCGGTCTCTCCCCGGCCGCGATTTCTGTCCCGAACAGCTAGGCGCGAGAGGAAGAAGCCATGAAGGCTTTCAAGATTACTTTTGATCACATCGATAGGCGCTTTCTTGATCGGCACCGCATCTACCCCGCCCCGATTGGCACTCAGCACGAAGGTCATAAATTCGCCTTTCAAGCCGGGCAACACGCGAGCAGAGCGAGTGGCCACGTCGTCTTCGATGACCAGAATGTGGTGGGAGGCAGGGCTGATGTCGAGCTTTGGTTCCCCCTTGGCTAGCGAGGCTCGAGCATACGGCATTCCTGAAACTCCAGCGGGGGACTCGCCGTTGGGGATGGCTCAGATCAACGGAAGACGCGTTTTGGTCTACGTGTACCAGAACGGTGCAAAGCTCGACGATGCGGCCGGTCAGGGCAATGGCGTCACCGACGTCTTCGATAGCGCCGGGCATCTGACTCGGCGTTTTATCTTTAGAGAAAATCTCAACTCACCGCCGCTCTTCATCGAGTTTTTTTACATGCCCGAAAGCGCGGAACGAAATTGTGCTCACTTTTCACCGTGCGAAAAACCGAACGGAAGTGGTGCAAGCGCGCCGACTAGAATACTCGTGGCGACGAGTCACCAGTACCAGTCGTCGCGCGGAGGCTTCACTGACAGTCTGTTCATACTTGACATTAACGTCAAATTTAGACACATTTGTCAGCAGGAGGTAAGGCATATGAAAAAAATGGCATTGTTGCTCGTGGCGATCGTCATCACGGGGTGTAGCGAGGCCGCGAAACCACCGCGTGACGCCGCTATGGAGGCTGCTACCGCACGAATGTCTATCGCAAGCGGAGATAATGTTCCTGGGAATCCGCAATACGTCACGCTGGGCAAGGTGCGCGCTCACTGCATGGAAAATCCCCAGGCCAGCTATATCACTGCCACTGATATCATCGCCGACGGCGATGAGCTCCAGCAGGCGGCATACCGAAAGTATGGGAGTCAGGTTGACGCGATTGTTGATGCCAACATATTTCATGTCAGTAATTACAAGCAGAGTTACCCGTTGTTCTACGATGAGGGCCACTTCGAATGTGAGGGCACCGCAGTCCATTTTCAGGGAGAGCAAACAGCACGGATAGCAGCTCGCGCACACTGAACGAGCGGAGAAGGCCGATGTCAAAGTCGCGTTGTGGTCTGTATCTGATTACGTTTGGCCCGATACTAGCTGCTGTGGCGCTATACTTAACCGCCTGTCGAAAGAGCGCCGCGATCGTGCCGCAGTTCACACCTGACGTCACCGTCACAAACGTGCTGCAACGGGAGGTTCCTTAGTACTCCGAGTGGGTGGGAACGACCGAGGGGTTCGTGAACGCGGACATCTATCCGAAGGTGTCGGGTTATATCGTTAAGCAGGACTACCAGGACGGTGATCTCGTACACAAGGGCCAGGTCTTGTTCGAGATAGATTCGCGCGAGTATCAGGCCGCACTTGACGAAGCGCAGGGAAACTTGGAACAAGCGGAGGCACAGTTCAAAAGGGACAAGTTGACCCTGGACCGCTTCACCGATCTGTTCGGCCAGCACGTTATCTCGCGCCAGGAGTTCGACAACCAAACGCAGGCCACGCGCGCAAATGAGGCGCAAGTGAAGGCCAAACGCGCTGCCCTCGAGACTGCAAGGCTTAACCTTGAGTGGACGCGGGTTACTTGCCCGCTGGACGGTATCGCGTCTATTGCGACCGCTCAGATGGGAGATTTAGTCTCTACGGCCGCTCTCCTCACTACTGTAGCGCAGTTGAATCCGATAAAGGTCGAATTTCAGGTAAACGAGTAAACGTACCTGAGGTTCGCAGACCAAATCAATCAAGATCCCGTAAAGCGGGCCGCAAACGGTCCGAGACTCCAGATTATTCTGTCAGATGGAAGCACCTACAAACACGACGGGCGGATTTTTGATGTGAACGGTCAGGTGGATAAACAAACCGGCACAATCAAGGTCCAAGCGGTCTTCCCAAACCTGGATAACATCTTACGTCCCGGATTGTATACGAAGGTCCGCGCATCCACCGGAACCCTGCACAATGCGCTGGTGATCCCTCAAAACGCCATTCTGCAGACTCAGGGACAGTCACAAGTGGCGGTGGTCGGTCCGGACAACAAGGTCGCAATGCGCAACATTCAAGTCGGCCAAACTTTCGGCAGCTATCAAGTGGTGCAAAGCGGTATCTCAGCCAGTGACCGCGTCGTGAGCGAAGGGCTACAGAAGGTCCACGATGGCATCCAGGTAAGCCCGCATCTGGTGGCATCCACGCCCCCGCAAGAGAACCCGCCAAGCTCGGGATCGCAACCATTGATGGCTGCCTCCTCCCCGGGCCGGAGCTAGGATCATGTCACGATTTTTCATCCGTCACCCGACGGTTGCGATCGTAATCGCGATTTTCTTCGTCATCGCGGGCGGGGTGATGATTTTCCGGCTGCCCATCGCGCAATTCCCCGACATCGTTCCGCC
Organism: uncultured delta proteobacterium; assembly: GCA_963815835.1. GTDB lineage: Bacteria > Desulfobacterota > Binatia > Binatales > Binataceae > DATGKG01. The sequence continues at coordinate 1,028,045 of CAWFIF010000006.1, read as the reverse complement.
GCAGATCCAGACCACCGCGACGTATACCGGCGCCGACGCGCTCACGGTGGAGCAATCGGTCGCCACTCCGATCGAGGCGCAGGTCAACGGCGCCAAGAACATGATCTACATGCAGTCGATCAACGGCAACGACGGAACGATGACGTTGCAAGTCAGTTTCGAGGTCGGAACCAATGTCGATCTCGATCAGGTGCAAGTGCAGAATCGGCTCGCGCAGGCAACTGCAAGTCTGCCGAACGACGTGAACAATTATGGTCTCACCACGCAGCAGACGGTCGGCATTCCGCTGCTGGTTTTCACCATCAACTCACCGAAGCACACGTGGGACCAAAATTTCCTTTCGAACTACGTGGCAATCAACATCAAGGATGAACTGGCGCGCATCCCCGGCATCGGCCAGGTGAAGGTGTTTGGTGCTTCCAACTATGCGATGCGGGTCTGGGTCGCTCCCGACATCCTTTCCAAGCTTCAATTGACGGTCGGCGACCTCCAGAACGCGATCTCGGCGCAGAACGTGGTGAACCCTGCCGGACAAATTGGCGGCGCACCCGCACCCGCCGGTCAGCAAACCACGTACTCCGTTACTGCGCAGGGACGGCTGATGACCGCGGAGCAGTTCGGCGACATCATAATTCGCGCGAACCCCGACGGCTCGTTGGTACGGCTGAAGGATGTCGCGCGCATCGAGCTCGGCACGGAATCGTATACCCAGCAGGCTTCCACGAACGGACTGCCTTCGGCCATCGTGGGGCTGTATCAAAACCCCGGGTCCAACGCTTTGGCGGCCGCGAATCTGGCCAAGGCAAAGATGGCCGAGCTCGCGCGCCATTTTCCTTCCGACATGCAGGTCAGGCTGACTCTGGATACTACGATTCCGATAACGGAAGGCGCGCGCGAAATCGTCAAGACGCTGCTCGAGGCCATTGTGCTGGTCATCCTGGTCGTGTTCATTTTCCTGCAGAACTGGCGTGCCACGCTGATTCCGATGCTCACGATTCCCGTCTCGCTGGTCGGCGCGTTTATGTTCTTTCCGGTGGTGGGATTCACGATCAACACGCTCGCGCTGCTCGGATTGGTGCTGGCGGTAGGACTAGTGGTCGATGACGCGATCGTTGTGGTTGAGGCGATCGAGGCAAAGATCGAACAGGGACGCTCTCCCCGCGATGCCGCATTCGAAGCGATGGATGAAATCAGCGGAGCGCTGGTCGGCATCGCGCTGGTGCTCGCCGCCGTGTTCATTCCCGCGGCATTCATGGCCGGCATCACCGGGTCGCTGTACAAGCAATTCGCGCTGACGATCGCGTTTTCAGTTTTGCTCTCCGCGCTCAACGCACTCACTCTAAGCCCGGCGCTGGCGGCGATGCTCCTGCGGCCGCGCGAGAGTGGTGGCGGTCGCGGTCCACTCGGGCGCTTTTTTAACGGATTCAATGCGGCATTCGATAGGGCGCAGAGCGGGTATGTACGGGCTTGTAATCTGCTGGTCCACAAACTGTTGATGGCGGTGGTGCTCTTGGCCGGATTCATTGTGCTCGTCGGCGGGCTGGGCAAGATATTGCCGAATTCGTTTTTGCCCGATGAAGACAACGGCTATTTCTTCATGAACGTGCAGCTTCCCCCCGCCGCTTCGCTCGAACGGACCGGCGCGGTAATGCGCGAGATCGATCGCATCATCGGCAGCGAGCCTGGCATCCAGTATTACAGCGCGGTGGCCGGGTACAGCCTGCTCTCACAAACCGTCAGCAGCCGCAACGGTCTCTACTTCTGCCAGCTCGAGCCGTACGAAGAGCGAAAGAATGCGGGACTTCATGCCGATGCGATCGTTGCGGACGTAAATCGCAAGCTGGCGGCTCTACCCGATGCGCAAGCGTTTGGATTTTTGCCTCCGGCGATCCCCGGTATCGGCCAGGCCAGCGGGGTCAACTTTTTCGTTCAGGATCGCGCCGGCAAAGAGGTCGACTACCTTTGGCAGAACACGCAGAAATTTCTTGCTGCCGCGAAGCAGCACAAAGAGATCGGCATGCTGGCGCTGCTCTTCAATCCCGCTAATCCACAGATCTACGCCGGGGTGGACAAGGACAAGGTGTTTAAACTGGGAGTCTCAATCCAGGATGTCTACAGCGCGCTGCAGACACTGCTGGGAGGGTATTACGTTAACCAGTTCAACCGTTTTGGCCGGGTCTGGAAAGTATTCGTCGAGGCCGAGCCGAAATATCGTGCCGATACCAGCCAGGTCGGCCAATTCTACGTGCGCAACAACAACGGCGACATGGTGCCGCTATCCACGCTGGTGAACATGCAGAGCGTATTCGGCCCGGAATATACCACTCGCTTCAACGAGTACCGCGGCATCGAGATTTTCGCGATTCCGGCGCCCGGGTACAGCACCGGCCAGGCGATGCAAGCGGTGAGCGAGGTCGCGAATCAGGTCCTGCCGCGCGATATGGGTTTCGCCTGGAATGGGATTTCGTACCAGCAATCCATCGCCGGCGGTGGCGCGGGAATATTCGCCCTGTCATTAGTGCTCGTGTTCTTGATCCTCGCCGCACTCTATGAAAGCTGGTCGCTGCCGTTCAGCGTACTTCTGAGCGTGCCGGTCGCGGTATGCGGCGCCTTCTTTGGATTGTGGGCGCGCCGCCTCGACAACGATGTCTACGCGCAGGTCGGGCTGCTCATGTTGATAGGTCTGTCCGCGAAGAACGCGATCCTGATCGTCGAATTTGCCAAAGCCGAGCTGGAAAAGGGCGAATCCTTAATTGATGCCGCACTGAATGGTGCGCGCGTCCGACTTCGGCCGATACTGATGACGTCGTTCGCGTTTATCCTCGGACTGTTTCCGCTTTGGACGGCAGTCGGAGCCGGCGCGCAGGCACGCCGCCTCATCGGAACGGTCACCATCACCGGAATGCTGTTCTCGACCGGCATCGCGATTTTCCTCATCCCGCCGCTATTCGTGGCCGTGGAGCGTTTCGCCTATGGACCTGGTAACGAAGCACCAGAGGAAGTGCCATCGTCAGAAGCTGAGGCACGACGACCAAGGATAGACGAACTGCCCAGTCGCGCGGGAGCGCTCTAGGATGCCGGCGCAAACCTCTCAGATAACCATCGCCGAGGTGCGGGACGCTTAAGGACAGCACGCTATCGGCCAGATTACACCATTTCGCGGGCCGTGTCTGGGAAAGCTCGGGTAGTGCCCGTTCACCGATTTTGCTATCGTCGATTGTTAAAATGGGGACTTTGTACAGATGTTGCGATTCAGTTTGGGAGGACGCCACATGGCAACTGACAATGAGGGCTACCTGGAGTTATTCGACGTTTCCAAAAAGACGCAAGTAGACAAGGCGCCCCTCGCCTCGATTAGATTTATACCGCGAATAGGTGAGCGAATTTTTCTTCCGCTCGAGGAACCGGGACATTGGGATTCCTACACCGTGGTGTCGGTTGAGTACTTTCTCGGTGGCCGGTCTCCGTCAGAAAGTATGGATCGGGTGACTCTCTACGTCGAGGAGTTAAAATAGAATACCGGGTCTGAGGTCGAGGAGATCCTTGACCGTCGAGGAGACACGTAGTCTGTATCTGTCTCCGTCATCTGCGACTACGGCGCGGTTAGATTTGAAACCCACGCTGAAGATCGGCTTCGAAATAAACGGTCGGCCGTAAGTCTGGCGGATCTAAGATTAGCCGTAAAAGGCGTGCTTGGCGTGTCGATTGCGGGTTCGTTGGCGCTGTTTGCGGGCGGAGTGGCGATGTATCTCTCTTCGATCATCTCCCTGAGCATAATGATCGCTACGCAGGTCAGCTCGATGTCGCGGTTCGCACTTTTGGTGCTCACGGTCTTCGTCATCCGGAGTCTCCTGGGCAGTACGACGCCGTTAGAGAGTATGCCCGAGACGTTGCAGCGAATGATGCAATTCTCACCCTCGACCCACTTTGTCAGCTTCGCCCAGGCCGTGCTCTATCGTGGAGCGGGATTCGATGTCGTATGGCGGGACTGCGCCGTAATCACGGCCTTCGGACTCCTCTTCTTCGGGGTAGCTTTGATGCTTTTCCGGCGGATGCTCGTCCAGATCCAGGCGTGACGGTTATGGCCGCTCCTTCCGCCCAGGACGTCGCGATTGGTCTGCCACTGATGGTCTCCCTAATAACGATTCTGGTCACGATCGTGATTCACGCACTCGCGCTGCTGGGTATCTTCCATTTCGTTCGCCGCCAGCATCTACTCCGGCGCACCGGCGTCCGATTCTGGACAGACCTGGCAATTGCATCCGGCGCAACCCTGCTGGCGGGTGTGGCTCACCTCGTCGAAGTGATCATCTGGGCCGTCGTGTTCCTGTTGTGTGGCGAGTTCAGCCGGTTTGCACCAGCCTTTTACAGTTCCGCTACCCTCTACACAACCCTAGGCTACGGTGACGCAGTCATGTCGTCGTCATGGAAAATGTTGGGGCCGTTCGAGACAGTCTGATGGGATGCTAATGTTCGGCCTGTCGACTGCTATCGCTATTTCGGTAATACAGTTGATAGTTCGGACCAGGTTCCACGACCTTCCTAACCTGTAGTCGTTATGCGCCTTCGTGATTATTGCTTTTTGCGCTCGCGGCCGATGTTTCCAGCGGACCGGTTTGTCGAATGACAGGTGGTTTCAAATCCTCCGCAACCCCGTTGGGCGCGACAGTCCTCGACGACGGAGTTAATTTCAGTGTTTTCTCTCGTCAAGCGAAAGCCGTCGAGTTGCTGTTCTTTGACCGTGCTGACGATCCGAAGCCCTCGGAGATGATCTGCTTCGATCCCGGCAGCGACCGCACTTATCACTATTGGCATCTCTTTGTTCCGGGCGCGCGGCCGGGCCAGCTTTACGGTTATCGTGTGGACGGTCCTTTCAATCCTGCCAACGGTCTGCGATTTGATCGAACAAAGGTACTCCTCGATCCGTACAGCCGAGCCGTCGCGGTTCCCGATCGATATGATCGCAGCGCTGCTATGCTGCCCGGTGAAAACACCGCAACGGCTATGAAGAGCGTAGTTGCGGATCCGTCCCGCTATGACTGGGAAGGAGATACCCCACTCCGGCATCCCTCAGCCAGGACAATCATCTATGAGATGCACGTGGGCGGCTTCACCCGTCACCCCAACTCCGGCGTCGCCGAGCAGAAGCGAGGGACCTTCCTGGGTCTGGTAGAGAAAATTCCATATCTAAAGCAGCTCGGGATCACAGCGGTAGAGCTGCTCCCGGTATTTCAGTTTGACCCTCAAGACTGTCCGCCCGGCAAGGTCAATTACTGGGGATACTCGCCGGTTTCGTTCTTTGCCCCGCATCACGCGTACTGCTCGCGTCGCGATCCACTGGCGGCGGTCGATGAGTTCCGCGATATGGTCAAAGCACTCCATCGCGCTGATATCGAGGTCATCCTCGATGTCGTCTTCAATCACACTGCGGAAGGCGACCACCGTGGGCCGACGCTATGCTTCCGCGGGTTCGACAACACCGCATACTACATACTTGAGCAGGATCCCTCGCGCTACGCCAACTACTCAGGCACCGGGAACACCCTCAACGCCAATCATCCGGCGGTCCGCCGCATGATCCTGGACAGCCTCCGTTACTGGGTGGAGGTGATGCACGTTGACGGCTTTCGTTTCGATCTCGCCTCAATCTTGGCGCGGGATGAATCGGGGCAGCCGATTCCCAACCCACCGGTTCTGTGGGACATCGAGTCGGACCCTGTGCTCGCTTCTTCCAAGCTCATAGCCGAGGCCTGGGATGCGGCGGGTTTATATCAGGTTGGCAGCTTCATCGGAGATAGCTGGAAAGAATGGAACGGGCGGTTCCGCGATGATGTGCGAGGTTTCGTCCGTGGCGACTTGGGTTTGGCGCGCCGAGTGGCGGACCGACTCGTCGGCAGCCCGGACATCTATGGGTACGAAAAGCGCGAGGCTGAACAGAGCGTTAATTTTGTCACCTGCCATGACGGTTTCACCCTGAACGATCTCGTCTCCTACAACCAGAAGCACAATGAGACGAACGGTGAATACAACCGGGACGGTGCCGACGACAATCGGAGCTGGAATTGTGGCGTCGAGGGGCCGACCGATATTGCCGTCGAGTCACTCCGCAATCAGCAAATCAAAAACTTCCTGACCATCACTCTGGTTTCATTGGGTGTACCGATGGTCCTGATGGGCGACGAGGTTCGTCGGACGCAGCGCGGAAATAATAACGCCTATTGCCAGGATGATGAGACAAGCTGGTTCGACTGGACGCTGGTTGAAAAGCACGCGGATTTGCTCAGATTCGTAAGTCTGCTTAATGCGCGAAGGGTATTGCGGGACGTGGAGCATGAGCGAGCGCGAACTACTCTCAATGAGCTGATCCAGCAGGCGAGGCAATCGTGGCACGGCGTCAAGCTCGGAAACCCGGACTGGTGCGATGATTCTCACAGCCTCGCGCTTTATGCTGAACTTGCTGAGGAAGGGCAGGACGTGTACGTGGTAGTTAACGCCTACTGGGAGCCGCTCGATTTCGAGTTGCCACCACTCAGCGCAGGACGGCAATGGCGCCAGTGGATCGATACGTCGCGTGCCGCTCCCGAAGATATCGTACCCTGGCAGACCGCTCCTTCTCTCTCCTGCAAGCAATATCGCGTGGATTCCCGTTCGGTCGTGGTGCTCTTTGCGGAAACCAGGATAGATAGTCAGTCGTTCTGATCCTATGGGCCGTACCCATAACCTGGCGGAAGCTTTCGCTCGAGCGAGAGGCGGAAAAGCTGAACGCCAAAGTTCGACGCGTGGCCGGTCTCAGAGAACAGTTTCCGTCCCTGGGTTTCATAGCTGGCAAATTCTTTCTGACCAAGTGCGAGAGTGTTCCTCAGTCCTTCAAAAAAGTAAGAGGCGTTGAGCTTTATGGTCTTAAGGAATGGCGCGAGCTAATCGAGATCGGGTTGACGGGCCGCCTGAGTGTTGATCAGGCTCGACGCGTAGCGTCACGGCTTTGGCTCCCCTCAAGAACTGCGCTCGATGCGGACCTGGTCGGTATAGGACCAGTCAGCGAGCTTGAGTTAATGTCGTCCGACCGCACGTGGGAATGATCAAGCGAATCGCCTTGGCGCGTTCTTCGACGCCCCCGGCCAGGGAGGCAGATCGGCCTGTACTCCCGCGAGTGCCTAACCCGGCGCCGCTGGTTTCTGAGGGGGATGCTTAGGTGTTCTCCGCGACGTCACCCCGAGCCACGGCCTCTTTTGCGTGTGCGGCTGTTGCGGCGGGTTGGTGTCGTGACGTTTTGCATCAGCCGAGCTTTGTGGGGTTGCTCTCCAAGCCGCCAATCCGGCTTGACGTTATGACGGCTGTTCTCCGCCTTGATGGCCTCGATCAAGACGAACAAGGCCGGAGGGTGCACGGCATCCGCGCGATAGATCATTCCCTCGGCGGTCGGGACTGGAAAACCCTTGAAAGGGATGGTCACCAGAGTGCCGCTTTCCAGTTCCTGCCGGACCACGCCGCGCGGAAGAAGCGTCAGGAACTCGCCTTCGCAGAGCACTGCCTTGAGAAAACTCATGGACCCGGAGGTGATCACCGGCTTTGGTGGCTCTGCACCGGCGGTGCGAAACGCGTATTCGAGCGACTCGACGATCTGCTGTGGCCGGTTCGGCACTATCCAGCGCTGTTTTGCTACGAGCCGTGGAGATTTCCGTCTCTCCGCCAGGATTGGATGATCTGGGCGACACACTACCGCAAACTCTCCCGCTACGAGTTCCTCGTGCACGAGGTCCTCCGCCCGATGCACCATCGGGAAGCCGCTCGCAACGGCATCCAGAACGCCTTCTCGGACCAGCGCCGTCAGGCCTTCGTAGGTTCCATCGACGATGTCGAACGACAGCCCCGGCGTGGTCGCGAGTAGTTGCGCGATCACCCGCGGCAGGAACGAGATCGAAAAGTTCGCCACGCCGAGTCGCAGATGACCGACGTGCCCGGCCTTCACGGCCTGGATCTCCGCGACTGCCCGTTCGCCCTCATTGCGCAGCAGCCGCGCGTGGGGCAGCAGGATCTCGCCGTAGATCGTGGGTGCCACGCCGCGCGGCCCGCGCGTGAACAATTGCACGCCCAGCTCATCCTCGAGATTGTGGATGCTCTTCGTCAGTGCCGGCTGCGAGAGGTTGATGTGATCGGCAGCGCGCCGCACGTTGCCGTGCTCCACCACTGCCATGAATTGCCGAAGCTGTCGCATGTCCATTCGCGTAATCTTTCGCCGCGCGAGATATAGCCGAAAGGAATCAGGTTATCAAAACATACGATTGGACGGCTATCGCGGCTAGGCCTATCGTGTCGCTTATCGAACGAGGAGGACCTGATGCAAATGTCGAAGGCTCAATCATCTCGCAAGCGCGCCGGCGCGCCGACGCACGCCGAACTTTTTGAGCCGATCCGGATCGGCAATTGCGAAATCAAGAACCGCATCGCCATGGCGCCGATGAACACGGTCTTATCGATGGACAACCGGGGCTATCCGAACGAACAGATCATGGCCTACTACGCCGCGCGCGCGAAAGGCGGCACGGGGCTGATAATCACCGAGTGCGTCCTCGGGACCCGACTGGCCTCGCGCTTCCCGTACACGTCCAACCTGCACTTGTTCAACGGAACACACCTGCCCGGTCTCGAAGAGCTCGTCGAGACGATCCACGCTTTTGACGCCAAGGTCTTTATCCAGCTGTCGATCGGCTTCGGCCGCCAGGGCCACAGCCACGACCACGAGGCGCCGTACGCGCCGTCGGCAGGGATTCCGTATCAGACCGATCTCGAGATGTTGCCGGCGAAGATGCGCAAGCTCGTCGAGAAGAGCGGGTTCCTCATGAACCCGAAGATCCCGGCGATGACCATGGCCCACACGCCGCGGGAGATGACGCGCGAAGAGATCAAGAGCGAGATCGCGGAGTTCGGCCACTCGTGTGTCCTTGCCGTGATGGCGGGCTTCGACGGCATCGAGCTGCACGCGCCACACGGCTATCTGGAGCATCAGTTCCTCTCGCCGCGCACCAACAAGCGCACCGACGAGTACGGCGGGTCGCTGGAGAACCGGATGCGCTTTGTCATCGAGGTCTACGACAAGGTGCGCGAGATGATCGGCACCGCCATTCCGGTCGGCATCCGGCTCTCCGGAGACGAGCACATGCCCGACGGCATTCATCACGAAGAGATGAAGGAGGTCGTCCGCGTGCTTGGCGAGCGGGGCATCGACTACGTCCACCTGTCGTCAGGATCGTACGAGGCGACCAAGTACTTCTTCCCAGAAAAGGATGGCGCGATGCTCGACGAGGCCGCCGGTTTCAAATCAGTGCTGCCCGCCCACGTGCCCGTCATGACGCCATCGGTGCACGACCCGGCGATGGCGGCCAGGGCGATCCGGGACGGCAAGACAGACCTCATCTCGCTGGGCCGGCAGCTGCTCATCGATCCCGGATGGGCGAACAAGGTGCAGGCGGGGGAGAAGTTCCGCAAGTGCACCCGCTGCTGCGAATGCCTGATGCGTACCGTCCTCGGCATGCCTGTGCGGTGCCTGCACAACCGTGACCTCGGGCGGGAAAAGTACATGCCCGAGTACTGGCGCCCGACGCGTGGCAAGGGCCGTCCGGTCATGCCGCAGATTGCTCCCCTGCCGTAACTGCAGCTCCCCGGGGGAAAGGAGGGACCATGGACAAGCCTGGAATTGCGATCATCGGAATCGGTGAAGTGCCAACAGCCAACCGCCCGGAGCGGACGCACTGGGACATCATTTACGATACGTGCCTCGAAGCAATCCGAGACGCGGGCCTGCAAAAGAACGATATCGAGGGCGTCATCAGCGTCGCGCCCCAGGCGCAGCCGAAGATTACGTCCGAGCTGGCCTTCGGCAAACTGCCCGAGGAGCTCGGACTCGATGGCTGCAAGGACACCGTCTCGTGCAACGCCGGCGGATCCTCCACCTCCAACTGCCTGCGTCTCGCCGAACAGTGGATCCACAGCGGCGTCGCGAAGGCGGTTCTCGTGCAGCACGTGACGCTACACTCGACCATTCCGCTCGCGGACCAGATCAACTTCTTCGCGAAGGCCGGAGTGGACCTGCAATGGGAGTATCCGTTCGGCACCACCTACAACATCATCATGGGCCTGATGGCGAACCGTTATATGTATGAGTCCGGGTATACGCCGGAGGAGATGGCGTCGGTCGTAACCGCGCTGCGGAGCTGGGCCGCCAGGGATCCGAACTCGATGTTCTACGGAAAAGACGTCCCCACGGTCGAGAAGGTGCTGGCGTCCGGAATGATCAATACGCCGCTACATCGTAGGGAGAGCAACGTGCTCGGTGACGGCGGCAGTGCGATGGTGGTGGTCTCCGCGGAGGATGCCAAGAAGATGAAGCGCCCCGCCGCGTACAAGCTCGGAGACTCCTCGCGCTACTTCAGCGGCACCTGCGTGATGCGGGACTTCGAAAAGGTTTCTGACGGTTTGCGAGTCACCGCTAAAGAAGCGATGGCGCAGGCGGGGATCACCAGGGAGCAGGTCAGCATCTGGAATTGCTATCTCGCCTATCCCCTCGTTCACCCATTGATGGCCGAGCTTCTCGAGGTCGCACCGCCGGGACAGGGCGGAAAATATTTTCTCCAGGGACGGATGTCGTTCGGCGGCGACATTCCGTGGTCCACGATTGGCGACGCACCCGGCCGGGGGCACACGGGCTCCGGTGTGAGCGCCGCGCATTACGTCGAAACCGCGCGACAGCTCATGGGCAAGGCGGGTGAACGCCAGGTCAAGAACTGCCGGTACGTCTACCAGAACACGATGGGCGGTTCGGGATTCAACAACATCGCCACGATCTGGGGGAGGGAGATCTGAAATGGACTTCGATGTGACAAAACCAGTCCCCGAGGCGCAGCCGTGGTCCGAAAAGTTCTGGGAAGGAACGAAGCAGGGCAAGCTCCTGGTCCAGATCTGCAAGGACTGCAACGCGCGGATCTTCTATCCGCGTAAGGTCTGTCCCGAGTGCTGGTCCGGCAATCTCGACTGGATCGAAGCCGGCGGCAAAGCGTCCGTGTACACCTTCTCCACCGCCTACAGCATGGTAGAGCCTAAATTCATGGACGAGCTGCCGTACACGATCGCCTACGTCGATCTGGACGAGGGCATTCGCATGATGACGCGGATCGTGGAGTGTGAACCGGAAGAGATCCGCTTCGGCATGAAGGTCGAGGTGGTCTTCCACGAGCGGGACGGCTTCCACCTGCCGTATTTCCGGCCCATCAAGAGATAGGTGCGCCATGGATCGCTACACGACCATTCTCTACGAGATCGGAGGTCCGATCTGCACGATCACGCTGAACCGGCCGGACAAGTACAACGCCATCAACCGCGAGATGGCCGCCGAGCTCATCGATGCATTTCATCGCGTCCGGGACGAGGCGTCGGTAGCAGTCGTGGTTCTTGCGGGCAACGGCAAGGCCTTCTGCACCGGCGGAGATCTGAGCATCTTTCCGTCGCTTGCCGAGCACACGGAGTCGATGAACTGGCTCGCACATCAGGGCTACGGCGTCGGCAAGGCGATTGAGTTGTGCGAGAAGGTGGTCATTGCCAAGGTGACGGGCCACTGCCTCGCCGGCGGGCTCGAGCTCGCGCTCATGTGCGACCTCGTCTACGCGCGTGAGTCGGCCAAGTTCGGCACCACTGAAATCAACATGGGCATTCTGCCCGGTTGGGGTGGGACCGTGCGCATCGCACGCGCCATGCCCATCTACCGCGCGCGCGAGATCATTTACAGCGGCCGAAAAGATTACACCGCGCGGGACATGTACGAAATGGGGTTCCTCACCCGCGTGATCAAGGACGACGAGTTCGAGGCCTGGTTCGCCGACGTGGTCAGGAACATCAGCTCGAAGAAAGTCATTGCCTTGCGCATGGCCAAGGAGGTCATGGGCCGCTCACTTGAGTGCGGCAGCTTGGATGCAGCCTTGGCGTTGGAGCGCAATGCCATCCAGTGGCTGACCTATGCGCCCGACATCCAGGCCATGATGGACACGTTTCGGAAGCAGCCCAATGACCTGGTCGCCAAGCAGAAGCAGGCCAATGTCGCATCGGACGAAAGGCGCTAAGGCTCTCCATGGACTTCACACTGACGGAAGATCAGCTGCTCATCCAGCAGACGTTCCAGGAGTTCTGCGCCAAGGAGCTTAATTACAAGTACGTCCGCTGGATGGACGAACACGTCGACTTCCCGCCCGATGACCTCTGGCAGAAGCTCACGGACATCGGCGCCTTATCCGGACCGGTTCCCGTCGAATACGGTGGACAGGGTCTGGGGCTGGTCGACTACATGGTGGCCTACGAGCAGCTCTGCAAGGCCTCGATGTCTGTGGCCCTCGCAGTTGGCGTCACGAGCGGATTCGGCGTTCGTTTTCTCAACGAGCTCGGCACAAGCGAGCAGAAAAAAACATATTTGCCCCTCATTCCTCAGGGCAAATTCAGGACCTGCATGGCGCTCACCGAGCCGGGCGGCGGCACCGATATTTTAGGGGCGCTGTCCACCTTTGCCGAAGACAAGGGAGATAGGTGGCTGATCAACGGTCAGAAGGTGTTCATCACCGGGGCGCACGTTGCCGATTGCTTGTTCACGATCTGCAAGACAGAGCGCGAGGCGAAGCGGAGCATGTCATGGACAACCATCATGGTGCCGCGTGAGACACCCGGCGTCACGATCCGGAGGATCGACAAGATCAGCTGCCACCACTGCGAGAGCGTCGAGGTCTTCTACGACAACGTGGAAGTCCCCAAGGCGAACACCATCGGGACCCGCGGCAGTGCCTTTCACGAGATCATGACCGTCCTGAATCCGGAACGCATCGGCGTGGCCATGATGGGCGTGGGCATCATCGCGGCGATCTACGAGCAGTGCTTCAAATATGTTCAGGAGCGCAACGCGTTCGGTGGGCCGATCAGCCGCTTCCAAATCCTCCAGAACTATCTGGCGGACATGTACATCAACTTGGAGAACGCGCGGAATCTGACCTACAAGGCCGCCTGGCTCTGCGATCACGGCAAGCCGTACCACCTCGAGGCGACCATGGCGAAGCTCGTCGCTGCTGAGGGTGCGCGTCACGCAGGGACTTTCGGGGCCGAGATCTTCGGAGGATACGGGATCTGCAACGACTACCCGGTCTCCATGTTCCTGCGCGACGCCTACCAGATCCAGTTCTCGCCCATCTCGAATGAGATGAGCCGCAACATGCTCATGCAGTTCCAGGGACTGCCGAAGTCCTGGGCGTAACTCAAGGCGGGCACGAGATGTACACGCTCGGTGATATTCCCAGGAACGGCGCGCTGAACTACCCGGACAGGACCGCAGTCGTCTTCGAGGGGATGCGGTACACCTATTCGGAATTCAACGCCCGCATCAACCGATGCGCGCACGCCCTGCTCGGGCTCGGCTGTTCCAAAGGCGATCGGGTGGCGATCATGGCGGACAACTGCGCGAAGTATCTGGAGGCCTACTTCGCCGCCGCCAAGCTCGGCATGAGCGTCACGCCCCTCAATGTCCGCCTCGGCGACGACGAGATCGTCTCTGTCGTAAACGACAGCGAGTCAACGGTCTTCATCGTGGGCGACGGGTATGAAGAACGCGTCGCCGACATCAGGGGAAAGCTCTCCTCCGTAGAGCGCTACCTCGCCTTCGGCAATCCTTTCCCGGGGTTTGATGCGTACGAGGCGCTGCTCGCGCACGCATGCACCGAAGAGCCTGATGCGGATCTGTATGACGTGGACGAGGACGACCTCGCAATACTCATGTATACCGGGGGCACCACCGGGATGCCCAAGGGCGTCATGCTGAGTCATCGCAATGCCTTGCTGTCGGGCGTTGCGGCGGCACTCCACTGCGGTCTGACCAAGGACGACTCGACCTGCTTCGTGCTCCCTATCTTCCACGTGTCTTGGTGGCCCGTACTGATGATCCTCCTGATCGGCGGCAAGGTGTGCATCAACCGGAAGCCGGACCTGGACATCGTCTTCAGGCTCATCCGAGACGAAAAATGTACTCACCTGAACCTCGTACCGACCATCTACGGACGGATGGTGAATCACCCGAATGTTGATCAATACGATTTATCGAGCGTGAGGTTGTTCACCTATGCAGGCAGCCCGTTCCCCGTTGAGATTCTGAAGCAGTGCATCCGAAAGTTCGGGAATCGATTTGCGCAAGGGTACGGCGCGACCGAAACGGCGGGCGCGGCCATCACCATGCTCGACGAGAGCGATCATTGTCTCGAAGGCGCCAAGGTCAAGTACCTGTCGAGCGCCGGGAGGCCTGCGATGTTCTCGCGGGTCAAGATCGTCGACGAGCATGATGCCACGCTCGGGCCGGGCGCCATCGGCGAAATCTGCGTGCGCGGCGCCCACGTGATGAAAGGGTATTGGAAGAACCCGAAGCTCACCGCGGAGGTACTCAAAGGCGGATGGTACCACACCGGAGATTTGGGCTACATGGATCGCGACGGGTACATCTACCTGACCGATCGCAAGGTGGACATGATCATCTCCGGTGGCGAGAACGTCTACCCGAAAGAAGTCGAGGACGTAATCTACACACATCCGGCAGTGAAGGAATGCGCGGTCGTGTCCTCACCCGCCGAAGGCTGGGGTGAGATCGTGCACGCGGTCGTGGTGCTCAAGGACGGACAATCGGCGACGGCCCAGGAAATCATCGATCACTGTAAGCAGACCCTTGCCGGATACAAGTGCCCCAAGGCGGTTTCGTTCTGGGGTGACCTGCCCAAGACCGTCATCGGCAAGATCACGAAGAAAGAGATCAAACGAATGTTCTGGGCCGGCAGAGAAAGAATGATCGGCTGAAGGGAAGGAGTCACCGATGGCAGCGGAATTTGTACGAGACGATTACTTCAAGATCGACCCCGAGGCGCACATGGTTGGCCGCATGGAGCCGCTCAATCACTTCCCCGGTGTCCGCATGTGGTGGAAGGCGATCGAAAGCACCAGCCGACCGCTTCTGCTCGGTATGCCTCGCGACGCACTGCAGGAGATGCCGCCCGAAGACCTACAGGTCAACGCCGATCCGGAGGCGCTCCTGGCCGCGATGGATCGCTACGGTGTCGACATCGCTTGTCTGCTGCCCGAGTCGATGATGGACACCACCGGTTACTCGAGTCGATGGGTCACCAATGGGGATATGGCCACTGTGGTCGAGCGCTATCCCGATCGGTTCCTGTACGAGCCCAACATCTCACCGATCAAATTCCGCGGCGTGAAGAACACGATTTGGGAGCTGGAGTATTGGGTGAAGGAGAAGGGTGCACGCATCTTCAAGTTCTATCCGCCGGAAGATACGTACATCAACGATCCCGATCTGTGGCCATTCTACACCAAGGCGGAAGAGCTGCGGATCGTGCTCGACATCCACACCGGCTTCTGCTGGGTCCCGCCGGGAAAGAGCAAGTACGCGCTGCCGATCCTGCTCGACGACGTGGCCCGCGATTTCCCGGAGCTGAAGTTGGTGGCGTTCCACATGGGCTATCCCTACTGTGACGACCTCAACATGGTGGCGCTCGGACATCCGAACGTCTACCCGTGCCTCTCGCTGCTGATCCCATGGGCACTGTCGGCGCCGCGAAAGTTCGCACGCATCATTGGAGAGGCATTGCGTTTCGTCGGACCGGAACGGATCATTTGGGGGACGGACTACGCCGGCTTCGGCGCGCAGATCGCGGCCGCGGTCCGCGGCCTGCGCGAGTTCCAGATCCCCGAGGATATGCAACGCGACTACGGCTACCCGGCGATCACGGACGAGGACCGGCGCAAGATCTTCGGTGAGAACCTCGCCCGGCTGATCGGCATCGAGCCGACGCGGCGCATCGGCGTGCGACGGGATGCGAGGCCCGCGCGATGAAGTTGCAGGACAAAATCGCCGTGGTGACCGGCGGCGGCCGAGGTATCGGCCGGGCGATCTGCCTGGCCTTCGCCGACGAAGGCGCGAACCTCCTGATCGCCGCTGACGTCGAATCGGAGGTGAAAGATGTCGCCGCGGAGGTGGAAGCTCGTTCAACGGAAGGCGGTCGCACATCGATTCAACGTGATGAACGCCGACGAGGTGGAGGGACTGCTGAACGCGACGCTCGCCGCATTCGGCACCGTTGACGTGCTCGTCAACTGCGCCGGGGTGGTCGGTAAGCGGGCATTTGCGTTCGATACTGACGACGCCGAGTGGCGGCGCGTCATCGAGGTGAACCTCTTCGGGACGTACTATTGCGTCAAACGTTTTCTGCCGGTCATGATGGGGCGGGGTGAAGGCCGGATCATCAACATTGCGTCAATCTCCGGCAAACAAGCCAGCCCGACGAACGTGGCGTATTGCACCTCGAAGCACGCCGTGATCGGTTTGACGCGCACGGTTGCCGCAGAGATGGGCCTGCTCGGAATCCCAGGGATCACGGTCAATGCGATCTGCCCCGGGGTGGTGAACACCGACATGATCTTGGGTGACGGCGGCGTCGTTGACGAGCTCGCGCGCGTGCTGCAGATCTCACGGGATCAGGTACTCCAGGAACGGATCCTGCCCATGTCGATTCAACGGCGGCTGCTTGACCCCGAGGAGATTGCCGAGGCCGCCGTTTACCTCGCATCTCCCGCCGCGCGTGGCGTTACGGGCCAAGCAATCAACGTATGTGGCGGAACCATCACGCACTAGCGCCCGCACATGTCGTAGGCTCATCGCTTCGCCGTCGCACTGCAAAGGTTGGCGACGAGGATCCGGCGGCGGAAGTTGCTTTCAGCTCAAGGTAGTGGTCGCGTTGGCTGAACCTAACTCACCGGTGACCTGCTGTGCGATGCACGAGGAGGGAAGGAGCGCAAAGGCGATACCGCAAAGCGCGATCGCGACAACGTACTTGAGTGCGTTCCCATCAAAAGGCCTGGCAGGCTGTTGACGAAAAGCCACCCACCGTGATGCGGCGACTGCCTGGCAGGCGCTCTTCGACCATCTAGACCCTTTGCTCAGAGTTCACCAACGTCAACATCGTGGCTTTTCGATGATCAGCTCCGCACTTCAAGCATTGCCCGATGAGACCTTGGTTAACGGAGAAATTCCTCACCGCTCCGTTTTACCGGGGCGGTGAGGCCGCAAGGCAGGTATGGCGTCAATGACGCCCCGTCATGCGTCGATCGCTTGGGTAGTCCGAAGGTGCCACAGTTCAGGTCAGCGGCCATTCAAGGAGCCTCGAACCACGGCACCCTTTTGCACGTCTACGTTATCCGATAATTCTGGAAAGAGGCACCACGACGGTGCGGAACCTTCGTTTCTGATCCATGTAGTTCAGGAATTGCGAAAGGCTATCGACCTGGTCATCGTATCTACCGTGCGGGAACAGAAGCAGCTCCTCGCGGAAATCATCGAGCCAGTCCGCCTCGCGGGGCAGAAACACGTGTCCAGCTTCTATCTTCGGGGTTTGCGCAATCAGACGAGTTAGCTTGTCGCCCTCTGGCCTGAAGGAGATTGCCCTTTTGGGGCTGTTATATCGGAGGTCCTGGATTAGCGAGGTGCCCGACCCCTTGTCCTCAATCAGTGGAGTCGCCCCCCACTGCAGAGCATGGTCTATCACCCGGCGCCGCAAATCGGGATAGTTCAGGCGCTCGCGAATCAGGTCCACCAAGTAGTAGTTCTCGCCCTGAACATACCACGTCGTGCAAACAGAAAAATTGCTCGATGTGCCATCGCTCATCGCGGTGTCCCAACTCTGGATTCTGTAATCGCCATGCTTCCTTTTGGGGAACCCTTCGAAGCGTCGAAACCAGTCCCACTTGATGATTTCGCCTTCGGGTGGAATCGGCCGCTGCTGGTATTGCGCGGCGAACTTGAAGCTGCCTAACTCAATTTTCTTTTGTGCCAACAATTCCGGGGTGTCGCGCAGGGGCTGCAACACCTCGCCAGCCTTGCGGAAGTAGAACCTGTTGGGGCCGACCGCGATTTTCTGGTCGACTTCGGCAATCGCGGGGAGGGACAGATGCGTCCAATTCTGATTTCTCAACATATGACCGACAAGATCGTCGATATGGAGACGTTGCATCACCACGATGATGACGCCGGTCCGCTTGTCATCAAGGCGTGAATATAGACTGCTATCGACCCATTCATTGACTGCGGACCGCTTGACCTCCGACATCGCGTCGTCGGCCTTGATAGGGTCGTCTACGATAATGATGTCGCCACCCCGCCCGGTCATCGTCCCGCCGACTGACGTCGAGTAGCGAAACCCATTGGCTTTGGTTACCGATTCATTCTCGGTGTTCTTGGAGCCCAGCCTGGTCAGTGGAAAGGCCTTCTTATACCAGGGCGAGGTCATCACCTGGCGCCACTGGCGCGCGTGAAACGCGGAGAGCTCGGCGGAGTAGCTGACGCATATGATTCGAGCGTCTGGCTTATGGCCCAAGACCCACGCCGGGAATGCTATTGAGGCGCAGATTGACTTCAGGGTCCGTGGCGCGGTTGTGATGAGGAGACGGTTATTTTCTCCGTTCGCGCAACGCGCGAGTTCATAACATAAGGCATCGATATGCCAGTTATCTTCGTAGGTCTTGCCCGGGTCGGTCGTTTGAAATGTTCTCTGGACGAAAGTCGGTAAATTGTCGCGCAATGCAACGTTTAGAAGATGTTTCTCAAAAGCGCTCATTCCTGCTCCTTACTTAGCGAAGTCTTGGTCGTTGACTCCGAGTCGGGTTTGCCAATCAATCGAGACTGGATGCTTGCCATCAGTTGCTGCTCCTCCGCAGTTAGGATAAACTCGTTGTCGAGGGCTGATTCTTCGATACCGTATATCTTCACCAGCAGGGCAATCAGGAAGCTAAGCGAGCGGCTGTCACCTTTGACCGCCTTTGCGAAGAGGCTCTTCAGCACCGCCCGCTGCTTGGAAATCTTGTAGGTCCGCTCGCCCTCTCGAATCGGTATCAGCTCCCGAAGTTCTTCGGTCAGATCGGTTCTTAAATTCTTGACTTTTTTAGGGCGCCCCCTTGGGATTTCCTGACTGACCTTTGCGAAACCTGGAATACTCCGGCGGCTTGCCGAACCCCACCTCATAATTTTCCATGGTTCCTCTCCTCCTCCTTTGCCTCCGATGAGATTTCCACTAATCGTTGAGCGGCGATGTCTTCGAAGCTCAATCCGGTTGCCGCGTGAACTGCCTTTTGACCGGTTAGCGTCTGATAGCGCTTGATAGTTACGTCCACGTAGACGGGATCCAGTTCAATCCCGTAACCGCGCCGGCCTGTCCTCTCCGCTGCAATCAGCGTGGTTCCGCTCCCGGAGAAACAATCGAGAACGACACCGCCCCTTTTGGAGCAGTCGAGAATGGCGTCCGCTACCAGGGCCACGGGCTTTCCCGTGGGGTGCGCCGCGAGCTCAAGACGCCCCTCGCCTGGCGAGTTGGCTCCGGGGTAGTCCCAAACGTTGGTGCGATTGCGTCCGTAGCGGCCGAGGTCGATATTATTGATGTGCGGAGCGGCACCCTTCTTGAACACAAAAATCATTTCGTGCTTGGAACGATAAAACGAGCCCATCCCCCCCGACGCCTTGTTCCAAACGCAAAGGTTTTTCAGTTCGCTGTACACCTCCATGGCCGCGGCCAGTAGTTCGCGGATATGCCTCCAGTCCATACAGACGAAGTGGATCGAGCCGTCGGTGCTGAACGCCACGACATGCCGGAGAGCAGTTAGCAGGAAAGCGACGAATTCGGCCGGCGACATCTCCCCCGCGCCCATTAAAAATTCCCGATGCCTGATCGAACCTAGGCCGCAGACATTGCCATCTATCGGGACGTTGTAGGGGGGGTCTGTGAATACCATCTGCGCCCTGACGCGAGAGAGCAGCCGCCGGAACGACTCCATTGTCAGGCAATCACCGCATAACAGACGGTGGTACCCCAGTATCCATCGGTCACCAAGGCGACTGATGGGGGCCTCAAGTCTCGGGATTTTGTCAGCAGCGTCGGGTGCCTTGATCTGGGTTCCGAGTGCCAGATCTAATTCCGCGGTTTCAAATCCCGTCAAATCCAGGTCGAAATTCACTTCGACAAGATGCTGGATCTCGAAGCCGAGCAGTTCGCGATCCCAGCCCGCGCTTTCGGCAATACGATTGTCACACAAACGATAGGACCGCACTTCGTCGTCCGTCAGATGCTCAACCCTAATTACCGGAATTGTTTTAAAGCCGAGCCGCTTGAGAGCCTCAAGCCGCTCGTGGCCGCAAATTACATTGCCTTCGGCATCAACGACGGCGGGATTGATCACGCCGAAACGGCGGATGCTCGCCTCGATCAGTTTAATCTGCGCCTTGGGATGGGTCCGCGGGTTCTTCTCGTAAGGCCGTAGGGTTTCAATCGGAACCAACTCGATCCGTGGCTCCTTCCTAAGCTTCTTGTTCAAAGATTCTTCTCCTTCAATTGCAGGGAATCAGTCCCTCTATAATGGCAAAAAAATATTGCCGACGTTTGACCGTAGGTGCGCTGCTGCGAGAGCAGTCATCTGACGGCGTCCTCGATGCTCGAGAACTCTGATCGGAATGATGACCCTGTGATCTTCCACGCTCGCGGCGATTCTGCGCCAACGCAAGCCTGCGGTGGCCCGTCGAACGTCTCCCCTGGCGTGGCCGCCCAAAATTATTCTGGATGGCCAGCGTCGTGTGTCCACGCCTGGCGGGAGACTCTTTTCTTCTTTTTTTCATGGCCTGACCCTCTGATACGTTTTTCACTCTTCCACTCCTCCGTCTCCTCCATTCGGAGCCCGACCTTCCATCAGACAGCTCTTATTCACCATACCCACCCCCTCGGCCCCAAAGCTGGCCTCGCCAATTTCTCTGTTGAGAGATCTTCTGGCGCCCGTGATCTAAATATAGGGATTATATCCCTTCAATGCAATGCACGACGAAAAATATCAGGACCGTCCGCGCCGAATAACGGGCGCCTGCAGCGCAAGGTCGACTGCATCTCGGGCTACCTTCGAAAGCGCGATTAGCCCAAGATATGGCCGCTCGCCCCCCATCGTCTGCAGGGCGCGCACTGCCTCCACTGGCCCCATGGGTTCGGTTCTGAGGGCGACCCATGTCTCGCCCCTCCGATAGAGCCCTATGTCCACGTATATGCCTTCTAATAAAATCGCTCTGTCATCCTTCGACATACTGTCCCATCTGAAGTATTCCGGTGCCCCTAATCCTTTCTTGGTTCCCTGGTGGGCCTGAAGGTACAGCGGCGAAAGTTTCGACCGAAGATGCTTCAAAGCGAGGGCGATGTCGCGTAGCTCCATTCCGCGAGCGCGAAGAATCATCGCAATTGAAAGTTCAATCAGATGATCGAACCGATATTTGACGCTAACGCCCTTACCGACCCCGAGCTCCTTCTTTGAAAACGGAACGCCGAGTCTCCGCAGATACTTGACGGTTTCGCGCAGCTCCTGAGAGACCTCCCTGCCTCGCGCAAGGACGAACAAGACTTGGCCATGCGTCAGCGCCATCTGCGCGATTTGAGCTTCAGTCGCCATTAAAGGGAACTGTTCCCTACTTAGCGCAAGCGCTTACCGGAAGCAAGCCACTTGGTTCCAATTATTTTCGGTTCACTGATCAATTCGGCACGGGTTTCGAATCCAAAGGTCCGCTTGTTTTTAAGGCATTGGTGGGTCAGAACGGATAGAAACTCTCGCTCGCGTCGTTGAAGTGCACCTTGACTGTGCTCGTACGTGAAGGGGCGGGGTCAGCTACAAACAGGCGTGCCGCCGGTTGCAGATTCCGGTGCCGCCTCGCGGGTTCTGGGCCAAGGCTAAGCAAGGGCCACAAGATGCAGCGCCACGCTCCAGCAGGGAACGCTAGCGCTCGCGATCAACTCGAGGCGGTCGCGTCGAGCAACAGGCAGCGCTTTTCGCTTAGTATCGATCGCCTCGTCTACGCCGATACCCTGATGGCCCTGTTTAATTCCCTGATGTCATTGAAAATGTCCCTGTTCTTCAAAATTAATTCCCTGTTCCGAATTTTAGGGAATTTCGGAAAAAAGCATCGGCGGCTGCTGCGGTTTCTGACCTCGCAAACCCCAAATCTAGCCCGAAATCGAACAACTTCCCTGTATTTTCCCTGTAGATCAGGGAACTCGCCACAGAGACTGGTTCGCTGCAGACTGCACCATCCGCCAACGAGTCTGCGCAAAGAGAGATTTCTTACCGAACTCGCAAATTGTCCGGCTATTCCGCGCATATTCTTGGATTAGAAGGGACCGGAGAAGCGCCGGAGCCAGCTGTTTGCCCCTGATTTTGTGCTTTTATCTCCCACCGGGATGCTGACGGTCCCTTTCAGCCATCTCCCCCTTCACGGATCGTGATTGGGAGCCAACCATCGCATGCTATGGGTGGGGGTATGGCCGATCAATATGCAGATGGGTGGGAACGACGAGGACTCTCGATGTCTCGGACCCAACGGCCGGGCTCGCTATCTCTCGACGTGGTGCGGCTTTCGCTGCTTCAGGATGCGCGCAATTGGCCTAGCTGTATATCGCCAGGGAAAACGCAGTGGACTTCAGATCCGCAGCGTGGCGAATTGCTCCGATGGGTCATTGGAATTTTCGCAACTTTGACTCTACTTTGACCGGCCGCCCTAGCAAATCGCGCGCGCCGATAGAGGCGCTCACCTCGGTTTCCTGAAAGAACCGTTATACGGCAAGCGTTGCTCATCGAGGCAGGTTAAGTATTCAAAGCGATAGTTGTGCTTCGAAGCGCCGGGCCCAGAGCTCCAGCGAGATCGGATTGAAGACATCGTTGCGCGAGTACATGCCGCGCAGCGGCGGTTGCGCACAATAGGCCTGGTAGCGTTTGTCCAGGGCGTTGCGATCGATCAGGCCGCTTTGCACAATCGACCAGTCCTCGCGCAAAAGCCGCTCGACTGCGGGGCGAAGCTCATGCTTGAGCCGTTCGCCCAGCGGAGTGCTGAAGCCCTGCTTGTCTTTGCGCCAAACGATCGCGGGCGGGAGCGAGTCCTGCATCGCCTGGCGGAAGATCCAGTTGGTCCAGCCGTCGCGCAGCTTCCATTGCGGGTCTAGCGGTAACAGCAGATTTACCAGGCGATGGTCCAGGAAGGGCAGCCTGATCTCGCGCGACCAAGCCATCGAGCCGCGATCCTCATGATGGGTCAGCCACGGTAACGAGAACTGGTAAAGGTCGGCGCGTTGGCGCTCTAGTACCCCGCCTTTGCCCAGTCCCGTTCGCAACGGGCTGGCGGTTTCTCGCAACCGCGGACCCCGAATGTCGATGCCGACTGTCCTCGATAAAGAAATAAAGAGGAGCCGAGCCTGGCTGAATTCGAGTTGCCGTAGCACTGTACCCCGGCGAGCGAAGCCAGCGATTCAAGGCTCGCTTGGCGAGCCTCTTTTCCAATCGATCTATACCTTCGATGATCTCTTTCGGATGGTCGTCTATCGAATCAAAGGTCGCGTCCAATTGTTTGAGGTCATCTATGTGCAGGCCATCGGTCATGCGAGTGAATTGGATGGCGCCGAAACCCTTTGTAAACCCTGACTTTTCCCCCTGCCTGACATCGCTGACACCCACAAGGTCCGAATATGGACTTCGGTCTTTGACCGAAGACCGTTTCTAGAGCCCGCCGCATCTTCTTTTTCGTTGACAAAACAAAGGGACGCAGAGGATTGAGTTCGGAGCGAAAAGAATGAAAGCTCGCCGAATGCCTCAACCGTCGGGCCAATCCTAATTTTCAACGTGCAGGCGAACGAACTCCGAGGGCGCGAGAGCTGGAGGCCTTCCTGAGAGAGCTGAAAGTGCTCCTTTTGCGAAGTTCGCCACGTCGGAGTCCGAATCCTCAGTTAGCCTCTCAAGGTGTGGTCGCGCTTCTGGTGTGCCGATCTGACCAAGAATCTGTGCAGCAAAGAATCGCTCAGCCGGATTCTTGCTGCTCGCGAGGCGAAGAGCCTGTTCGATTCCCGCATTTGACGAAACACCGAGAAATCTTTGAATATCTGCAGCTTGCGCCTCCAGACATTCCTTGCTTCTTAGACTTAAACCACCGCTCCCAGTGGGGGGTTGAAGAGTCGGAATGAGTTGTCTGAGCGCATCGAGCTTTTGTCGATAGAAGTTCTTGAACTGGTCACTTACGTTCGTATAATTTCGCCCCGACCAGGCAAAGACCGCGATCCAACTAGCAAAACATTCTCCTCTGATGTATCCGGCACTGTTGTCGAGGAGGAACTCTAATTTGCCATCTTTTTGAAGGTCCTTGATGTGAGAGGCGACATTACTGCCCGCACCCAGACCACCGCTTATCCAGTATCCCTCAAATCCAAAACTGGTTCTGTAGATGATGTAAACGTCGCGGCATGAAGGTCGGTTCGTGACTCCAATCCCATATACCAGGGATAAAACACCGTCGTGTCGAAGATCGGCGAAGCAAAAGGAGCAGACATCTTCTCCGTCGCCTAAATATGATTCACCCCTCACCGAAATCTCAAATAAGCGGACGAACTCCTCTACTACTTTTTTGGCCGGTGGATCAGTAGCCAAGTTTCGTGAAGACGTTGTCAACCAATCGTAGGAGGCCAGTCTTGAGCGAATTAGTCGAACTTGATCTGCAGCTCCTACGGTAACTGGCCTCAATACCATACATGACATGAGCGAGCATATTGCTACGCTCGCCCTAATATTTAGATTTTGCACGGTATCGAGTTATTTGTGGGTTGCAAATACGCACGAAGTCGATTCAGTTCATGAACCACATCGTCTCCCGGATTCTTACTATCACAAGACGTTGCAGGAGTGTTGCCTGGACGTGGTAGTGGGTTAGGAATCCCAAATCCAAGTTCCGCCGTTGGGGCATTGTCCGGACGCCAAATTCGGTTGGGAGGTACGCGATGTCGGCGAGGGAGCGTACACGCCCGGAAGCGAGTTCTTCGAACCACGCCCGTGAGCGAGCCACCGCCTTGAGCAAGGCCGGATCCACTTTCCGTGGCGGATCGTCACCGGCGCCAATGATGATGCGCGTTTCAACCCCGCGCCGTTTCATTTTCAGTGGCACGAAGCGCGACAGGTTTACGATGCTACTGGTGCGCACTCTTGCCCGCGAGCAAGGAATCTCGATTTCGAGGGTTACCGATATACCGTCACCGCGCAGCTCAACCCTGCCGAGGAGCCCGACCAGCCAGGCAGCCGGATCGGTTTCATGCTGCAGCCGGTGGTGGAGACGCGATGCTGATTCGAGGGCTGCTCTCACATCGGGCGAATCGATGTCGGACAGCTCCAGCGCTTGCAACAGGCCTGCGCGGTCGCTCAGGATGTGCCGCGCTACAATCGCGACTGTGCGCTCCAGCTCCGGCGCCGAAAGACGCCAGCCGTTTCCGGTGTCACGGGCGGAGCCGGGTCAGGCGGTCAACCTTATAGACCACCACGACGTCAATATGGCTTTCGCCAATATCGGCGAGTAGGCGTTTGAGCGCGGGCCGTTCCATCGTACCGCCTGACAGTCCACCATCGTCGTATGCAGTCTTGATGAGCTTCCAGCCTTCGGAGGCCTGGCTCTTGATGAACGCTTCGCACGCCTCGCGCTGGGCATGCAGCGAGTTGAAGTCCTGCTCCAGGCCCTCCTCCGAGCTCTTGCGGGTGTAGATCGCGCAGCGGCGAGAACGAGGTTTAGATTGCTGCATCGGTCGGCTCCCGATGATCTGTTCTAAGGCCGAAGAAGCGCGGCCCCGACCACTTGGTGCCGGTGATCCGGTATGCGACCTCGGACAACGACTTGTAGGTCTTGCCGTTAAACACCACGCCGTCATCGCGAACGATCACCTGATGCTGGGTACCGTGCCACTCGCGCATCAGGACAGCTCACGGCTTGAGAGAGAGTTGCGGCGGTATCTTGATAGTCCGGTGCGCAGAGGCATCGGCCGCGACCTTCGCCAGCAGTCGGCGGATGGTCGGTGTAAGTCCGCCGAGCGCTTGTTCCTGCATTCGATAGGCCAGCGCGCGGATCAACAGATCGCGCCGGATACGGTGCGGCGGCGCGCTCTGGTAGAGCGCCCGCCAGCGTTCTTTAAGATCGGGTAATTGCGCCTCTTTCAGTTCCCGGATCGCATCTGCAAGGCCCGAACTAGCAACCGAGATTTTGCGTTTCATTTCCTACCCGCCTCCACGCGGGTAGACACACACATTGCTCTGGTTCGCTTCGGAAGCCAGTTGAGGCGTCACGATCGCATTCGCGTTCCAATCGCCTGGTTCGCCCCTACGATTTGCAAAGAAAGTTCGGCGGATCGCTCGCTTCGTGGGCGCAAGAGAGCAAACATCCGCGACCAGCCGTTATGGCTTGAGGAGACAAAATGAAAATGGAACGCGCGAATTTGACCAAGCGCAACGGGCTGACATCGTCGCTGAGTTCCGGTACGCGGGAACGAAGTCACCAGAATCTCGCCCGATCGAACGGGAGGACTGAGCCTCACAAGAACAAGCAGCAGGCGAATATCAAGTCGCGACAGCACTTACAGAGAAAGCCGCGCAAGCCGAAAGCCGAGCCGCTGACCTGCCGCTACTGCGGTAGCGATGACTTGGCTCCGAGTTTTATCAAGCGACGCGATCGGAGGTGCCCGAAGTGCTTCAGTTCACGCTACCGGTCCGCTGCACCGGCGAAAAACTTGCCGAACCGGAAGTAGCTACTTTCAATACCGAGAGGGATCGGGCACACAACCTCGGCCCCTTCTTACCCATTATTACCAGCATGATGTTCGGCGGTGACAACCTCGACGTGATGTATGCGACCTCGATCGGCGCGAAGACGCTCGGCATGGAGCCCGGCCCCGACGGCGGTCGTCTGTTCGCGATCAAAGGATTAGGCGTCAAAGGGAAACCCGAGCCGCGCTTCGCAGGGTGACCCTACGTGCTACGCCCGCGTGGATTCGGGCGCTGGGCACGCGGCGCCTACCGTGCAAGCACTCTCGCTCCTGACGAAAGACAAGAGATATGGCCGAGGCTGGTTGCTATGTACCCCGCATACTCGGACTACCAAAGAAGGACCAGCCGCACCATTCAGCTCGTTGAGTTAACCGCGGTCTAATCTGAAAAAGCCGGTGCCGATACAATCCCGTGCGAGCGCGCTTACCGGCACGGGCAACCACGGGGCCACGAAGATGAAGGCGCAGGGGCATCGGGCAGCGCACCAAAGCAATCGCCAAGAGCTAGGCTCGCTTGTTGTTCGTCTTGAAAGCGCGCTTCAACTGGCCTGGTGGGAAAGCACTTCGGTGACGCGCAAAACCCTCAATAAGACGCGGGTTTTGAACGCCGGTATCCATCGAGTGTCCACTGCGATCGCGGACCGTCTAGTGGTACTACGAGAAGTCGAATCACGGAACTGGGGTAGGCGATGGAGCCGCACACATACCAGATACTGATAATACATTGCAAGGAAATTGATTGTTACTAAGACCCTCTGAACCACAAGCAGCCATAACTGTTGCTATGACCAGAACTAGTAAAGCAAGAACTGACTTCATACAGTGCCTCCTTATCAACCGCTAAATATTAAATCATTACTTCCGATATCATGAAAATGACTGTCATTACGTATCACGACTTATACTCAAGAGTCGGACCAGAGAACAGACTATTGGTACCGAGATAGAGGTCGAATAGTGCCATCGGGCTTGGGGGTGTCTTTGTGACGCTACGGTTCGCAGGTTGTTTGGCCCAATAGCGCACAAGTGTGCGCCCCAGCCGTACCGAAAGTCAAGACGGCTGCAACCCAGCTTCCAGCACCAGACGCGATGTCAGAAACTGAGCCGTAGACTGGGACAGAATTGGTACACATGCTCGAAGTTCTTCTCCCCCAATGCTTTCGAGCGGCGCAACGATTCGATATCGAATGCGCTCGGGCGGAATTTGGGCTCCCTCTAAGAGAGCGCAGCGGCGTGGCGGAGCTTCACGGCTGCTTGCCGCCATCAGCACAACTATTGGGTACGAGCGATGCTGGCACGCGACAAGAGTCACGGTTACTTAGTCGCGGTTCCGCCCGTCGCCGTGCAAGGGAGGAAGCGCCCGAGCATGATGGCGTTTCATCGTGTGCCGATCGCCCGCGACGAGGAGGCGCCGGACGCCGACTCGAACACGATCTGCCACGACGCCGAGCGCGTCGCAGCAATCGACGAAGGATAACGCGTACCCGTCTGCTGCGCTCTTCTCGAACAGGCAGAATGCGGCTTCGCGATAGAGCTGGCCGAGTTCACTTCGGGAGGCTGTGCGGTAGTTCAAAAACGCAGCGTATCGCATCTTCCACGATCGCCAGTATCGGGCGCTTGACCGGGTCGTCGGGGTGCGGCGGCAGAAAACTGGCCTCGATATGGAATGAGCTCATCAACCACCTCACGGGGGCGGAACATGCTCTCGCCGTGGATGGCACCAGAGCGGATCACGTCTGCTATTTCGTGGCTTACGCTGAAAATTCGACGCGAAGTACCTACCCGGATACATCATCGCCCAAATCATTGGGGCGATCGTCGTGGCGACCGTGCTGCTTATCGCCGAGGGCCCAACGGCGGCTACGATCCCGCACTCGCGGGATTCGCGGCCATTGCTTCAGCGAGCATTCGCCCGGCGGCTACAACTTGCTTTTTCCTAGTCTTCACTGGGCTCGGGGGCCACCGATACGAGGGCTCCGGTGGGTTTCGCCGGTGTTGCGATCGGATTGTTCGCACCACCTCCCCCTGATGCACGCCGATCCGTAAGCGGAAGCCCTCAGCCTGGGCGTTCAAGGCAGTTTGGATGGCGATGGCACAGCGCAATGCCTGCGCCGCTCTGGGGAACTCTACCCGGAACCCGTCGCCCACGGTTTTGAACAGGCGCCCACCGTGGGTGGCCGCTATGGGCTCGATCACATCGGTGCGCAGCGTCCGAACGCGGACCAGTGTGTCCGCGCCATCCGCGCCCATCTTGGCTGAGTAGCCGACAACATCGGCCGCCAGAATTCCGGCGAGAAGGCGATTGACCTCGTCCATGCGTGAAACTCAGTTGCGACGACCTTAGATCAGCAGGCGCCTCGGGACAATGAACGCACAATTTCCATGAACGAACATTTCGCCGTAAACTTCGCGGTCGTGATAAGAGTCCACTCGGCGTCCCTGGACGCACGGGCGGTCGGCAGCGGCGCGGGCATCACTTTCCTGTCCGACACAAAAGCGGGAGGTAATCAAGCGCTACGATTTGGTGCATGCGAGAGCCGGTATAAGCACCAACTCACGATCAAGAGCAACAGTCCGCTCTACACGGCCGTAATTAACGCAGGCGCAATGGATGGCTTTTACAAATTGAATGATTCGGGCCGAACCCGGACCCGAGTAAGCAACGTGGCGGTGAACGCGACCTTCATCGATGGCACCACCGTAAACGCCAAGATCGCGGTGGGTACATCGGGTTAATAAGGAGACTGTATGAAGTCAGTTGTAGTACCAGCTCTGTGATAGCATCCTTTATCGCTGCTTGTGGTCTTAATAACACTCAGTTTCCATATAATGTATTATCAGTGTCTGGTATATGTGCAGTTCTATCACCTACTCCAGTTTCGTGATTCGATTTCTCGTAGTACTGCTCATAAGGATTGCCGTCCCTACTCTCTGGTGATAGACGTGGGGAATTGCGCTCTCCTAGCTAAAGAACCTGTTCAGAGCATTATCGTCTCGGCGCGTCATTAGCCCGCCATGGCGACTCTTGCGCGCGTATTCCTCGTGGAAATAGAGCGGATGGAGATCACCTATGGCACGGCAGTACCAATAGGCTGTTGCAAACTTAATGCACTTCTGAAAGAGAGCAACACGGAGCGCAATTTGCATAACCGTTCCTCTCTTCGATAATCGAACTTGGTGCGCTTTCCCTGATTCTAAGGGTCGGAATGTCAAAATCACCGAAGCTCATTCTGTTGGTTGCCGGCGGACTCGTCGGAGCTCTCATTTTCGTCGCGGTGGTAGTGCTTCTCATTCTTGGAGTGAATGCCAAGCGCCAGGTGCAAACACTCCTCTCAGACGCGCTCGAGATGGAAGTCAACGTGGGTGGCCGACTGGACATTGGCTTCTTTCCGAGCCTGCACATTACGATGGAGAATGTGCAGATCCGCAACCGCGGCTCTGAGGTCGCATCAGCAGCGCAGGCCAGCTTTGGGATCGAACTCTCTCCTCTGCTGCGCAAGGAAGTGCGGATGGACAGCGTCGGGCTGAAGCACGTCAGAGTCTCGATCGAGCGGCAGCGCGACGGAAGGTTCAACTTCGAAACGCGGACGGAGCTCAAACGGACGTTTCCGCCAACGGATGTCACGAGAGTATCCCTCTCGGACGCGACTCTTCTCTACACCGATCAACAATCTGGAAAAGGCCTAGAGGCGGACTCCTGCGATCTGGATGTGCGCCACCTGCAACTTTCAAAGAAGAAAAGCGTGGCCCCCTTGGAGAGTCTTTCCTTCACTGCCGTCCTCGCCTGCGCGGAAATCCCGACAAAAAATCTCGTCTTGTCCGAAGTGAAGTTTTCGATCGAGGGGAAGGAGAGGGTTTTCGATCTCAAACCGATCACGATGCGCGTGTTCGGCGGACAGGGGTCAGGTGACCTTCGGGCAGATTTTTCCGGCTCCGTGCCCGAGTACCATGTTCACTACTCCTTGACGAAGTTCCACCTCGCGGAGTTCTTCAAAACCTTGTCGCCAAGGAATGTGGGGGACGGACCGATGGACTTCTCCACAAACCTGTCGATGAAGGGAAAGACAACCGATGAAATCGTGCGGTCGGCCGGTGGAGAGGCTTCCCTTCACGCCCACGATCTCACACTCGGAATAGGCGACATCGACAAGGAGCTCTCCCGCTATGAATCCAGCCAGAGCTTCAACCTCGTCGATGTGTGTGCTTTTTTCTTCGCCGGCCCCCTCGGCCTGGCGGTCACGAAGGGATACAACTTTGCGAGCATCTTCCACAGCTCAGGCGGCAGTAGCCAGATCCGGACACTCGTCTCCAAGTGGAATATCGAGCACGGTGTGGCGCAAGCGAAAGATGTGGCCATGGCGACGAAGGAGAACAGGATCGCTCTGAAGGGAGGGCTCGATTTCGTCAATGGGCGTTTCAAAGAAGTGATGGTGGCGCTGATCGACGCACAGGGATGCCCCAGGGTGCAGCAGAAAATTCGCGGCTCATTCAGCAAACCCGAAGTGGAAAAGCCGAGCATCCTGACATCGCTGGTCGGGCCGGCGCACAAGCTGCTCAGACAAGCCCAGAGTCTTCTCGGCGGGCATTGCGATGTCTTCTACGCCGGCTCGGTGGCGCCGCCTCATTAGCGTAGCGGCGACCTCAACCTCTTCGACAAAATGGCGACTCGGCTGACATGTTACCGATTTCGTTGGTCCAGCGACAGAGTGAGGAATCCGGCATAATGGAGCCCCAAGAAGCGGCGGATGACGATGAGGAAGAGCCACGGAAGGTAGATCGCGTACGCGCTAAGGCAGCCGCCAGCGCGAGCTGGTTCGGTACTTGGAGTGGACATAGCGCCGAGGATGCGCAGCGCTGCGGTTCGATCGATCGTCGCATCGCTACCAGTCGATCGGTGCCGACCAGGCCGTACTGAGCAAACGCATTCGGGATCTCGCGGCGGCGCGAGTGCGATACGGCTACTTTCGGCTACGCCCTCCCTGCGGACGGTGTTCGCTGGCATCCGCTGCACGGCGCCCGCCGCTGGCTGACGCACGGTCAATCCGCGCGTCAGCCACGCGCTCATGGGGGACAAGCGCAACCGCCAATTCCATTATGATCCATGGTGACCGCACCGGTCTCCGCCAGCGCTCTGCCTTGCGGGATCTCCGCGAGGGTAGTCAGCGTTATTGATGCTTTAGCCATTATGTTTCCATAGAACGTGGTACCCGTTCCAAGAGTCGCTGAACTGCCGAGCTGCCAAAAGACGTTGCAACCCAAGGCGCCGTTCTTCAGGACTACATTTCCGGTGACCGTGGTCAGGGTGGACGCCGCTTGGAAGATCCAGACCGTATTTGGGTCGCCTTGGGCGTCGAGGGTGAGGGGCGCCGCGCTGATTGAGAAGAAACCGGCGCTATAGACACCTCCGGGTAGAGTAGTCCCGCCTAGTTCTGTACCTATCGGGATGGAGCTTCGCCCGGCGGCGTCGTTATATGCGGCAGTCAGGATGCTCTGCCCGTTGGCTGCGGCAGCGTCGGCGATGTCTGTGTTCCCGGTTACAGTTCCGGGCGGGAATCCTGTCACGCTGTTACCCGGAGATACCCCAAGATTGCCGTCAACCACGGTAGCGCCGGTGTTTGTGACCGTCGTGGCACCGAGGACCGTAAAATTGCCCGGATTGCCGTCTGTAGGACAGAGGTTTGGTGCGGTAACAAAAGCTGCCGTGGCCGTTGCAGTGGGCGTTGCGGTGGCGGTCGAGGTGAAGGGCCCAGTCGCCGTCGCGGTCGGAGTAGCCGTCGCGGTCGGAGTAGGCGTGGTGGTGGGCGAAGTAAATGTCGGACTTGCAGTCGGCGTCGCGGTCCGAGTGGGCGTCGCAGTTGCCCCTGGTAGTAATGGGCAGGTACAAACGCCCGCTCCGCTGCCGTTACCGAGGAGGGCCCCGCACTGTCCCACCAAATAGGAGGCCTCTGTGGTCCCCGCACTGCCATCGTCTTGCAGGGGGACCTCCGTTACATTAACCGTAAAGCCCGCCCCCCCCAAAATTGCCTGCGGCCTCGAGATCGAACCGAACAAGTCGGAGTCGGGATTGGTTGGTATGTCGGGGATCGTTGGATCGCATCCGTCGTTGCAACCTTTTGCAGGGTCGCAGTTCGCAAGGCGGTTTTGCTGTCCAGAGACGATCTGGACTACACCAGATCCGGCATCGTTTAATGCGAGCGCCCAGTTGGCGGTCAAATCGTGCTCGATCGAGATCGTTTCCAATTCGTTCGGCGTGATGGGGCATCCGCAACACTCGCCCATTTCCTGATCGTCGTCGAACACGTAGATCATTGCGCACAAGTCGGTTTCTGAGGCGCACTGTTGGTTTGACACCCCTCCGTTGCCACAGCCCGCCGGATTTATCAGCCTGATTATGTTGTCTCCGACTCCGAAGTCGTTGATATCGTAAGACCCGGTCAGCATGTCGCCGGTGAGAGGAGGTGGATCATTAACTGGCGCCGATCCGCTACGCAGGGTGGCCGCCGTCGCTCCCAGTCCCCATGTCACCGCCAGAATTGCGAACAGAGCGCCCAACGCCCTGGCCCACCGCATCGATTTCGTCTGCCTGGCCATATTGCAAACCCTCCCGCCTGGTACGCGCTCGCCGACTATGCTGAGGACCCCTCTTTAGACGCTCGATCCAATTTCAGTCAAATGTTCGGCTTGCCCGCTCGAATTAGCGGCGTTGCGCCCTTCCTCCGAACAAGCAACGCCTTGAGGCTGAGCTTGAGCATGTAGACAAATTCACCTTTTGGCACTTGTTAGCTTTCATTAACATATTGTCGGAGCCAGAATCAATAGTAAATTCTAAAGCTAATGTTCTTCAAGGAACGTTTACAAACTCAACCGGTCGGCGTGGAGTTTGTCGATACTCCACCTCCGTGCACAACATCGCATGACGTCGAGGGCTATTTCTTGATGGATTTTGCGATTTCCAGAAGATTCTTGCGATAAACTTCTAGTCAAGTCTGAAGGTTGGCCGGGACCGGACAGGATTTAGGTCGTCTGAACCTGTAGCCTGACACAATTGTGTTCCGACGATATCTTTTCCCCATTTTAGTGGGTTTTGATCGATTGCAGCTAACAAAATGTCATTCTTGTCATCCGACGCCTTTGATGATATCTAGGTAAATCGGAGCTTATTTTGTTGAACGCTAGCTTACTGGAGTTTTCATATGCCTATTTAGGCGGAAATCGCGGAAACGAGACGGAGTGCCGGTTTTATGCAATTGCCGCAACAAACCTCTGACGGTATGTGGAAGATTACCAGCGCGAGCGATGTGAGCCACAGTCTCCGACCATTGCTGTCGAACGTCAAATCGAAACGCAGTGATCTTACGGTGGAGAGGTACAAGACCGGAAGCCGGGTGGTAGTTCCGCAGGTATATTTTGAAAATCAACATCTCGTCGGAATTCAGTGGACAGGAAAACTCAAAGAAAACGGGGGAACCTTTAGGTCAGTATCAGTTCCGAACGCCACATTGATCTGCCCCGTCGGACGGGGTTTACAAGAACAAATCATGTCTGATGTGGAGTTTACTGATCTCTCGCTGAATCCTTCGTTCCTCCGCCAAGTCGCCTGGGAAATGGATCTCCAGGATCGGTTTGAACTCGTGCCGCAATGGGCGATTCGCGACGAGCAAATCGAAAGCATTGCGCACGCGGCCGAACGCGAAATCAGGTCTGAGTTCAGCGCTGGAAACCTGTTCATGGAGTCCCTGGCAACTGCCTTGGCGGCGCACGTGCTGGCGCGGTATTCGTCACCGCGAGTTGCGCCGCGGGAATATCGACGCGGGCTGTCCCCGTCTCAGCTGCGCCGTACCATAGATTTCATCGAGGGGAATCTCGGCGAGGATCTCGGCTTGGCCGAACTCGCGGAAAATGTTCGGATCAGTCCCTACTATTTCTGCCGTATGTTCAAACAGAGCACGGGCCTCTCACCCCATCAGTTCGTTCTAAGAGAACGGATCGAACATGCTCGGCAGTTGCTGAAGCAACACCGGCTCCCAGTGGTCGAGATCGCAACCAAGCTAGGCTTTAGCGATCAGAGCCACTTCGCCAGCGTTTTCCGCAGGATGGTAGGCACCACTCCAATGCGGTACGGCAGCCAACACTAAAAACTCGACGCGCCTCCGCGGACTGGCTTGGACCTTCAGCCGATCGAGAATCCTGAAGTGTACATCGCGAACTCCTTCGAGGGTCCAGAGTAGCCTAGTCCGAGCATTACGCCGATACCGTAGAGGGCTGCGTGGAGGAAACCCCCGAGTCCCAACTGTTCCTGCTCCAGGGGCAAGTGCCTTTGTTCCGAAGTACCTCGCATCTGAGCCATTAGACTAAGGGCCTCGTTACCTTGGCGCAATGACGACCTTGCCGAATCATTCGACAGGCGGCGCTGGAAGCTGGTCTGGGCCGGATCGAAATTTTCAGCGATCTCGAGCGGCGGAACATGAGCGCGCCCGAGTGGCGCCCTGAGCCATTTTGTGATACCGGGCGGTGATGAATTATTCTTTTAGAGAAACGATAGGAAACTTCTGTCTCGCTAGACGGACGCGCCATTATAATATCATTCGATGATTCCGGTATTGTTCAAGCTCGGCCCGATTACCCTCTACAGCTACGGCATGATGATGGCGCTCGGCTTTCTGGTCGCCGACTTCGTCATCAACTCCGAATGCCGACGGCAGAGGCTCAACCGCGATTTCGCGTCCTCGCTGGTGGTATGGGCCGCGATCGGCGCCATCGCCTGCTCGCGCCTCTATGCGGTAATCGAGGAGTTCCCCCTCTACATGCGCGATCCGTGGTCGATCATTTTCTCGAGCTCCGGATTCGTATGGTATGGCGCCCTGATAGGTGGACTGCTATCGGCATACTGCGTCTCATGGTATTACAAAATCAACTTTTTGACGACCGGCGACATGGCGGGCCCCGCGCCGGTGATTGGTCAGGCGCTGGGGCGTATCGGATGTCATCTGTCGGGCGACGGCGACTGGGGTAAGCCGACCAGGCTGCCGTGGGGTGTGCTGTATCCCAACGCGCTCGTCGGATGGAACGGCAACACGGTTCTCAAACTCGACAGCCAAAATCACCTGTGTCCGGGTTCTATCCCGGCGTCCATGTGCACCCGACACCTCTGTACGAGGCCATCCCTCTACACGATCATCTTTTTGTTTCTGTGGGCGCGGCGAAAGAAAACCAAAGTGCCCGGGCAGTTGTTCTTCCTCTACCTGATGCTGGCCGGCGCCGCGCGCTTCATGGTCGAGTTCCTGCGCGTGAATCCTCGCGTCTTCATGGGGCTCAGCGAGGCCCAGTTGATCGCGATTGTGATGATGACCCTCGGTACCAGTCTGTACCTCCGCAGCGCGATGCGATCCGGTAGAGATGAAGAGCGTTCGGGGGCGGCGCAAAGGCGAATGCTTACGAGTTGATCCTTGCGCGCCCCATTCCGATCAAAATTGGACGGCGTAGAGTAGAGAACCGCACGAGCCGACCTCACCCTCTAACAAGCACTGAACGAATCGAACGGGTTGATGGCTTCCAATATGCTTGCTGATGCACAGCATACAATCAAGTTTTCGCGTGTAAGCTGTCGTGTCTGATTGGGTGAAACTCTGGTGCGCAAAGCCATAGTGCGAAATTGCCTAGCCTATGCGATAGCGGCGGCAATCGTATTCTACGCTGCACGCGGCGTCTCGTGGCGGCAGGTGGCCGGCGCGGGAAGTCACGCTACGCTCTCGATTTTTGCTATCGCCAGCCTGGGCGGCTTTCTATGCTGGTTTATCGGCGAGACAGTTCTGTATTCCCGCTTGTTCAGTTACTTTCATGCTCCGACCGGAGAGGTCGAACTGCTTCCGACCATGGCCGCGGTCTATTTCCTTCAGATTGTGAATTCCTATGTCGCCGCGGGCGCGTTCGTGCTTTTTCTGCATGCACGCAAGCGCGTGCCCTGGATGATGGCTGGATGCACGTTGTTCTTCCAAGGCTATCTCGACGCCCTGCTGTTGGCCACATTGTCGCTGTTGGCGATCGCTCTTGTGCCGACGTCACCGATTAGGCAGGGTCTCAAGTATGCCACAGGCGTGCTGAGCGCGGGCTGTCTCATCGCTTCGTTTTGGCTGGTTTGGGGAGCTCGGCTCCGCACCGGAAATTGGCTCCGATGGATCTACGAACGGCCCTCAATGGCGAGTTTCCGCATGGCGCGGCCCGCCCATTATATCAAGCTCCTCTCCATCAGGTTCCTAATCGTCTTGGGAACCGGCCTGGCGCTCTATGGACAGTTCGTCAGTTTTCATATCGGGGTTCCGCTGACGCAGACACTGGCATTGACGCCACTCATTGTGGCGATCGGGAATTCGCCATTCTCGCCAGGTGGAATCGGAACGACTCAGTTGGTCTTCACGTTGGCTTTTGCCCGGTTTGCCGGCAAGGACGATCTGTTCGCGCTGTCCCTGGCTGTAACTGCATTTAACCTCCTGGTCCGGATGCCGATGGGACTAGCGATGGGAGCACCGCTGGTTGACGAAGCGGTCGAGGTCAAGAGCGAATTGGGCACTAAACGCAGGGCTGTGTAGTGTGACTTTTGTGGGTTGGCAAAAGAGAAGCATCGCCCTGTTTCTAGCGTTGGCATTGTTGGGCCTGGTTCCGAGGTCTTCTGCTGCGGACGATCAACAGATGCAGGTGACGGTGGAACGGGTAGCGCGTCTTTTTAGTAGCAAGTCCAGCATTGCTACGGTGAAAATGCAGATCATCAATGAAGATGGACAGCGCGATATCTCGATGAAGATCTGGTCGCTCGGAGAAAAGACACTTGTCCGTATCACGAGCCCTCCAGACGCAGCAGGCACCGCCATTCTAAAAGAAGGCAGCGACGTATGGTACTATCTGCCCAAGTCGAATCGCACTGTTAAAATTCCGCCTTCGATGGCAATGAACTCGTGGATGGGAAGCGACTTCACTATTGATGATCTGGTGAAGGAAACTTTCCTCACGCGCGACTACTCCATCAGCACCTTTTTCCAGGGAAAGCGCGGCGGGATTGCGGTCGATGAATATACTTTGACACCGAAGCCCGATGCCGCGGTGGTGTGGGGGAAGATCATTTTGCAGATTCGCAAAGCCGACGCCGTGCCCACATGGCAGGGTTTCTATGACGAGAATGGGCAGTTGGTCCGAGAGCTAAGCTTCTCTGACTACAAGCTGATGAGCGGCAGGCTCATCCCGACGCGCCTCGTCATGCGACCGGCAGATAAGCCTGGCGCGCAGACGACGATCGAATACGAAGATATCGCGTTCGACGTGCCGATCGGCGCGGAAACGTTTTCTCTGCCCAATCTGAACTGATGAGCTTACGGCTTCTACAGCTCGCCTGGCGCAATCTGTGGCGCAATCCGCAGCGCACCTCCATCACGATGGCCGCCATCGCGTTTGGATATGTCATGCTGTTGTTCGTTGCGTGCCTTATGGCAGGCCTGAGATGGCAGATGATCGAGAACGGCACTTGTCTCGTCATGTCCCAGATCCAGGTGCATGCACCCGGCTACTATCCCAGCCGTTCCATTCAAAAGACCTTAGGTGGAAGGCAAGGGACAGATGTCAGCGCGATGCTGGCGACAGTCACTGCTGATCGCCGGGTTTATGCTGCTGCGCCCAGGGTTTATGGATATGGCTTGCTCAGTGCGGCCCATCGCTCTGCCGGCGTGGAGCTAATGGGGGTGGTCCCCAACCAGGAACCCAAGATTACTATTCTGAATAGTCAGATAATCAAAGGCAGCTACCTGGCAGCGCAGACGCCAAAGGGCACGGACATAGGGGACAAACTCGCCAGCACGATTGGTATCGGGGTGGGCTCAGAAATCGTTCTGCTGACGCAGGCGGCCGACGGTTCGATCGGCAATGACGTCTACACCGTCGTGGGGATTTTTCACTCTGGTCTTGATGCTGTGGACCGGGGTTTGGTTCTCGTGCCCTTTTCTTCGCTTCAGGACCTCCTACACTTGGCGCCTGCAAGGATCCATGAAGTTGGTATCAAGCTGAATGACATAACGGCTGCGACTACTGTAGCTGCCGCGCTCGATCTCCGACTGAGTAAGACTATTCCCGTACGGGCAATGGCATGGCCTGATCTCGCGCCGGAATTGGCCAACTACGTGCAGTTCAATCACGGCATCACTTTTGTTCTCTTCTTCATTTTCTTCCTGTTGGCGGTGATCGGCGTCATGAACACCATGCTGATGGCGGTGTTTGAGCGCACGCGTGAACTGGGTATGTTGATGGCCCTGGGAATGCGTCCCGTTCAGGTGATTGTCCTGATCATGACAGAGGCTGCCGGGTTGGCAGTTGCGAGCCTGCTTGTGGGAGGCGCCCTTGGTGTCCCGGTCCTCTGGTATCTGCAGGAGCACGGTCTGGATTTGGGTGGCGCTACCGGCGGGGTAATCTCGCTGGCGGGAGTAGTGGTGGGGCGCCTCTGGTACGGCCGGCAAGATTTTCCCGCCTATGGGCAGGCTGCTCTCGGGCTGGCCGTCACAGCTCTTGTATCTGCGCTCTATCCCGCTTGGCGAGCCGCTCATTCCAGGCCGACGGAAGCGATTCGGAAGGTTTAGCGGTGAGAAGTGTTCTTCTGCTGGCGAAGATCAGTTGGCGCAATCTCTGGCGCAATCCTCGAGGTACCGCGCTTACTGCCTTGGCGCTGGGTTTGGGTCTCGCACTACTTCTGATCTCTCTGGGTCTGCTCGATGGCGGCCACGAACAAACGATTGCCGCCGGGGTGCGGTTTGGTCCGGGTCATGTAGTTGTCCAGGCGAAGGGATATCAGGATTCGAGCTCCGATGACCTGCTCCTTCCGGCTAAGGTGGTATCGAGGGTGGAAGGTCTTTTGCAAACCGCGGACATGCAGAAGACTGTGCGAGGGGTTAGTCCCAGGCTTCTAGCCACCGGGCTTCTGAGTTCCTCAGCCAATTCGGCCGGAGTACGAATCACTGGAGTGATTCCACAAGACGAGCCCGCGGTATCGCTAATCCCGGAGCGAATCGTTGAAGGCACATACCTAAGTAATGACAAGTCTTCGGGCGTTGTCATCGGCGCCGAGCTGGCTGACAAGCTGGAGGTAAAGATAGGTTCCCGTGTCGTTCTCATGACTCAGGCGTTGCGACAGCCCGGCAATGAAGTCAAAAGCGGTGCCGGGGAAGAGATGCACAGTACTCTTTTGAAGGTGAGTGGCATCTTCCGCACGGGGCTGCAAGCGGTTGACGCTAACACCATTCAGCTTCCGTTGCCCGTGGCTCAGACTCTGCTCGGAGTGCCGGACGATCAGGTGACCCAAGTAGCCATCCTGCTTGAACAGGAAGGTGATTCGCCAATGGTAGCAAGAGCTTTGCGGAAGCAGTTGACGGGGGAGCCGGTGGAAGTCCTGACCTGGCGCGAATCAATCCCGATGCTCGCCCAAATTCTCGGCCTGGACCACGCCTTTAACTACATCATGAATGGTGTAGTACTTGCCATGGTAGGGTTGGGAATACTCAACACGATTCTCATGAGAGTACTGGAGCGACGGTATGAATTCGGCGTTTGTAAAGCCCTTGGTCTTAAGCCCGGGCAGCTTGCAGTGACGGTCGTCGGCGAATCTCTGGCCCTCACGGCGATAAGCCTGGCTTTGGGACTGGTGCTAGGTTTAAGCGTCGAACATTATTTCGCTACCTCGGGATTGGATCTGCGCTGGATATTCAAGGCGGGTCTTCCACCCGCGCTGGTTTTCGATCCTATTCTTTACTCGCGCTTAAGTTCGAATCGAACCGTTTGGTCCGTTAGTATCGTATTTGCGATGGCGACCATCATTTCCTTTTATCCGGCGCTTAAGGCCGCACGAACAGAGTTACCAGACGCATTGAAGACGCTATAGAGAAGGGGGCGATGGTAGTGGCAGAGTGGGCGGTGGAATTGAAGAACGTGAGGAAGACCTACCGCACCGGATCTATCGAGGTCCCGGCGCTGCGTGGCGTCTCTCTACAGATCGCGGCCGGGGAATTCGCCGCTACGGCCGGTCCCTCCGGTTCGGGTAAAACCACTCTACTCAACATCATCGGCGGCCTCGACCGAGCAGACGCGGGCGAGGTGTGGGTGGCAGGGCAAAACCTTCAGCTCTTATCTTCAGGTGAACTAGCGCATCTGCGTTTGCAGCGCATCGGCTTCGTGTTCCAAACTTACAACCTGCTGCCTGTCCTTAGCGCTTCGGAGAATGCCGAGTTCACCCTGCTCCTCCAAGGGGTCCCTGCGCATCGACGCAGAGAAAAGGTGGAAAAGCTGTTTTTAGAAATCGGCCTCGCCGGCCTTGAAGATCGTCGGCCCGCCGAATTATCCGGCGGCCAGCAACAGCGGGTTGCCGTTGCCCGCGCTATGGTGACAGAACCTGCACTCATTCTGGCAGATGAGCCCACGGCAAATCTGGACTCTGCCACTGCTATCTCCCTCCTCGATGTGATGGAACACCTCAATCGTACTACCGGGACGACCTTCATCTTTTCCACCCATGATCCCCAAGTCATGGAGCGCGCTCATCGTTTGATCCGCTTGCGGGACGGTCAGATAGCAAGCGACGAGACGCGCGGTGGGCAGACAGCCGGCATCGCCTGACTACGGAAAATGTCATTTGGAAATCGGTAGACCCCCGAGCGCAGCGCCGGGCGGCGCGGCCGGCGTTTCGACTGCGGGAGTGGTCGGGTCGGCTCGCTCTACCGCGGCAGTATAGAATCGGACAAGTTCCGTGGTGACCTCAGGGCCGCCAACGAAGGTCGGGCCCATCTGCTTGAGCAGCCGGTAGGGTGCAGTCGCCTGAAAATAGAGTGTGTTCTTGGGAACGACAGGATTGATAATGTGCAGGACGAAGCGCGGCCAGTTAGGCATCATCGTCGCGACGTCAACTTGCGCGGTTACCTTGAGTGCGGAGAAGCTGCCGGCGGGCACGCTGATCTGTTCGGTGCCGTTAACCGAAACCTCCTGGCCCACATAGTTGTAGGGCGTGATCTGCTGATTCAACCTGCCGCTGTTCCCCTCTCTCGGTGCGTCGAGGACGCGTAGAAACGCCATCCAAGGAACCGCATCGGGATACAGGTCCGCCGGCAGATTGCGCGCTCCCGCCAGCTGCGAT
Organism: uncultured delta proteobacterium; assembly: GCA_963815835.1. Taxonomy (GTDB): domain Bacteria; phylum Desulfobacterota; class Binatia; order Binatales; family Binataceae; genus DATGKG01. The sequence goes on along the minus strand of CAWFIF010000006.1, from coordinate 986,183 downwards.
GTCGTATCGTTGCGCCAAAACCTGCTTTGCAGCGCGCGTCCGCCGTCGTACAGCGCCCATTGGAACACCGCGCAACCCGGTCGATGATTGGGGAATTGCCAGAAGGCGACTTCGTATTGATGGCTGGGCAGAGTGGTGACTTCGATATGGATGGTGTCGTCGCCAACTATTTCGTTCCACGACTTGAGCTGCATTAGTACCTGACCAGTCTGGCTCTCTGTCTGCCGGGTTTCGTCTACCTCAACGCCGTACGGTGGAACTATCAGGTCTTGGCGGGATTGCTCGCCGAACATCGCGCTGCCTAGAAGGCCGCGCGATACTAGCCAGGTCTCGGTAGCGCCGGGCGCGCTGCTGGGCACGATCTTCGACGCCGACATGCCCACCGCAGGCCATAGCCCGGCAAGCATTTCACACGCGGTCAGCAATACAATCAGAATCCTGGCTCGCAATGAAATCTTCATTGTGATTGGTGCGCTGCCTGGCCTTCACACACTACTCTTTAATGGGCCTGGCCACTGCCAGCAGGATAGAGACCCGCGGCACCCTTCGAGCGCAAGAGCAGCCACGTAGCCGGAGGCAAGCGGCAGCTCCTCTAGCGACCAACGAAGGGCTTCGTTTGAATCCGGATGGGTACTTAACAACGCTGCCGGCTCCCCGGGAATCAGTGACACGTCGAACTGGTCCAAGGGTAGTGAAAGTCCTTCGCCCCTGGCCTTTATGTAGGCTTCCTTGCGGGTCCAACAGAGAAAGAACGCATACTCTCGCAAGGCCGTTGGAAGCGCACGGAGTGTTGCGGTCTCCCGGCGCGAGAAAAATCGCTCAGCGATCTGGTCTACTTCCAAATCGCGACGGATGAATTCAAGGTCGATACCGACCTCGCGATCGCGAGTAACTGCATAAAGGGCCACTCCGCGAGAGTGAGACATGTTAAAGCGGATCGCATTCCCCCCGGATTCCCAAGCCAAGGCGGGCTTTCCATGAGAACTGTAGCGGAAGGAAAGATATCTCGGCGCTATATTCAAGTAGAAGCCGAGGATAGCCCTGAGCGCTCCGTGCGCAGCGATAAAGCGCCGGCGGTCTCTCTGAAAATAGAACCGGTCTGCCCTCTTTTGTTCATCGGGCGCAAGGTTATGCCGGAAACATTCTACCTGCGGCGGGGACTCGTCCAGAGAGGCTCGCCAGACATGTACCGCGTTATTACCTAATATTATCTTCTCCGGCGGCAAGCCCCAGGACAGACTAGTTGAGGTGATGGGTACTAGCTTCACCTGTGCGTCCTCACCGGCTTTGTTCCAGTTCGTGGGTGAGCACTTGAAGGAGAAGAGGTTGTTTCACGAAGAAATGGTCCCCGGGAAACATCCGCCGCGAGAAGGAAACATTAGTCTGAACGCGCCAAGCTTCAAGATCGCTATCTTTCACTCTGTGATCCTGCAAGCCACCGAATGCGGAGATGGGGCAGTTCAGGGGCGGCTCGTTCGTGTACACATAGGTTTCGTACACCGCAAAGTCTGCCCGTAATACAGGAAGCATGATCTTCATCAATTCTTCATGCTCCAAGAGCGCGCTAGGCATGCCGTTCAGCCGGCGCAGTTCCGCTAGAAGTTCCTTTTCAGGCAAGGCATGGATGGTCGGGCCTCGACGAGGGATTTGAGGCGCTCGACCAGCAGAGATGAACAGCCGAACAGGATGCAGGCCAAATTCTCGGCGGATTCGGCGCGTGAGCTCAAAGCTAACTAGCGCTCCGAGGCTGTGGCCGAAGAAGGCAAAAGGCTTGTCCAGCAGTGGAGCAAGGCCTTGGGCGAGAGCTTCGACAAGAGGTGAGAGGTGAGTAAAAGGACGCTCCATCAGCCGAGTTCCTCGTCCCGGAAGTTGGACTGGGCAGACCTCAACATCGGCCGGCAAACCGTCCGACCAGGTGCGAAAGACTAGAGCGCCGGCTCCGGCATACGGGAAACAAAACAGACGCAGACGGGCTTTTGGGCTCGGCTTGCGGAATGAAATCCAGGAATCAACCGCCGTAGCGGTCGTCAACCGGTTCACTTGGAATCCGTCCGCACCAGGTAGAACATACAAGTCAACTCTTCGATGAGCGAATCTCGCCGTTTCGCTGATCCATTTCCTTTCTCAGAGTGAGTGGCCTCATGTCGGTCCACACTGTTTTAATGTAGGCCAGGCATTCAGTCTTGGGACCGACCTTGCCTGTATCTGTCCAGCCAAGAGGGTTTTTCTTTTCGGCAGGCCAGACGGAGTACTGCTCTTCCTGATTCACAACGACTTTGTAGGTCGTCCTATCTTCCTTATCGTCCCTGGTCATCTAATCCTCTTTCATCAAGCTCGGTGGATTGACTCCAACGGCAAAACATACTTCAGTGACTCGACGCGATTGAGGCAAGCCCGTAGCTTCTCAGCCAGGACTTCGACGTGAGGCTCGTAAACCATCGTTGCGTGATTGCCCGGGACGACATATGAGTCGACTCCGCCGGCAGCCCACTCACTCCATCCCAAGGTCGGGTCATGTGAGGTTGCAGTAAGCTCCTGACCGGCCTTGAAGAGCGTGATTTGACCCGGGTAGCGATGCAGTACGTAGTTTCGTGTGGCTCGAAAATCGGCCTTGCAGAGTTCGATGAATGGCTCAGCATGGGAAACTTCAATATCGGAGGGCATCAAGCCCGCTCTTTTGGCGTGCTCGAGCACGCGCGCCAGCAGCTCGTGCTTTGGAAGACGGGCGAGCGCATCTCGCGGATCCAGGGAAAGACCGAAATAGCGAACAAAATCGACCAGCAACCGCGCCTCGAAGTCCTCGTCGTCGATCTCCTCATCGTCGGTCGGAATCCGGGTATCCAGTAAAGCCAGCAGAGCGACCCTCTGTCCTTGAGCGTGAAATTGCTGAGCCATCTCGAGAGCAACGATACCTCCCATGGACCATCCTCCCAAAAGGTAGGGACCCGTAGGCTGCACCGTCCGTAGAGCTTCAATGTAATAAGCCGCCATATCCTCGATGCGCGAGTGCGGTTCCTGTCCCTCTTCCAGCCCTCTTGCTTGCAGGCCATAGCAAGGTTGATCGGAGCCCAAGTGGCGCGCCAAATGCGCGTATGGAAAGACGTGTCCACCGGCAGGATGTATCAAGAAGAGAGGTCGTCTGCTGCCGGCAGGTTGAATAGCTACCAAAGATGAATGTGGCGCTGCTTCGGTAGGCCGCTGGAGAATATTCGCGAGGTGCTCAACCGTTGCACCCTGGAAGACGGTGGCTAACGGGACTTTCTTGCCCAATCGCTTTTCTATTAAAGCGAACAATCGAACGGCCGCTAAGGAGTGGCCTCCCAACTCAAAAAAATTGTCTGTCACGCCGACAGGGCGAATACCCAAAACCTCTTCCCAGAGGTTAGCGAGCTGGATTTCGAGAGCATTTCGCGGCGCTACGAACCCCCTTCCCGGTTCGGCTTGTATTCGCTCGGGCTCCGGTAGAGCGCTGCGGTCAACCTTTCCGTTAGGCATCAACGGCAAAGCATTGAGTAGCACGTAGACCGCAGGCACCATATAGTCGGGCAGTTTTTGCTTCAGAAAGCTACGCAGCTCACCAGGCGTTGGCCGGGCTTCCCTCGGGGCGACGACATAGGCCACCAATTGCTTCTCGCCTGCGGCATCTTCCCTAGCGATGACGATAGTCTCCCGCACGGCCGAGTGTTGACGAAGAGCTGCCTCGATTTCGCCCGGCTCGATACGAAATCCACGGATCTTGACCTGATGATCAAGCCGACCGAGAAATTCGATGTTCCCGTCGGCCAGGTAGCAGGCCAGATCGCCGGTCTTGTATAGGCGTGCGCCTGCTTCGGCGTTGAAGGGATTGGGAACAAATTTCTCCGCGGTCAGATCGGCGCGGTTGAGATAACCTTGGGCCAGGCAGGCTCCGCCGATATGCAGTTCACCCCGAATACCCACGGGAACAGGGTTCCCATACTTGTTCAGAATGTAGCTCTCTCTGTTGGGCAGCGGTCGCCCGATAGGAATTCTCTGAAGTTTCTGGCACCCGCCAAGCCGTGAAGTGACATGAAAGGCAGTTGCCGTTATGGTGGTCTCCGTTGGTCCGTAAGCGTTGATTAGACGGACTGAGCTCTTAGGTGTTCGTCGCCAGAGTTCGAGGAACTCGGGTAACATCGCCTCTCCGCCCACGATGAACACTTTCGGCTGAATGTTCGGGACCAGCTCCTTAAGGTCTGCCCATTCTCGCGCCAGCTCCTGCCAGTAGCCGGTGGGGAGATTGAGTACCGTTAGTCTGAATGCCGCCACCTTCTTATGAAAGTCCGTCGTATGCCATACGTCGGTACCCATCATAACCAGTCTCGCGCCGACGATAAGCGTAGGCAGAATCTGCTCCAATGATAAATCAAAACTAAGTGAAGCAAACTGTAAGACGCCATCACTTGGATCCAGCTTGTAGCACCTCTGAACGGTACGGCAGTGATCCGCGATCGAAGTATGCGAAACTAGAACTCCCTTGGGTTCACCGGTCGAACCTGAGGTATAGATTACATAAGCCAGGTTCCCAGGAATGGTTGAGCAGACTGGGTTCACCGTACTCTCTCGGGCGATTATCTCCCGGTCTGAATCGAGACACACCAGCTTTGCGCGGTATTCAGGGAATCCTGTGAGCAGCCTTTCCTCGGTCAATATTAGAGGCACCTCAGCGTCTTCCAGCATGAAGGCGATCCGCCCCTTCGGGTAAGCTGGATCCAGCGGCACATACACCCCGCCCGCCTTAAGAGTGCCCAGCAATCCGACAACGATCTGCAACGGGTCCTTCAAATAGATTCCGACCGGTATTTCCGGTCCGACTCCCAACGCTCGCAAATGGTGCGCGAGTTGATTGGCCCGGCGGTTCAGCTGCCGGTAGGTAAGTTCGCGATCTTGAAATACTACTGCTATCGCATCAGGTGTTCGCTCGACCCGTGCTTCGAAGAGCTGATGGATGCATAGGTCGTTATGTTGGTCGGTCTTTGTATCGTTCCACTCCACCAAGACCTGTTGTCGTTCTGCTTCAGTTAACAGCGAGAGCTCTGACAGACACCGGCCGGGCGATGCGCACACGGTCTCCAGCAACATCTGGAAGTGTCGGAGCATACGGTCGATACTTCCGGTTTCGAAGAGATCCGTGTTGTAAGCCAACGAGGCGATTAGCTCATCCCCAGTATCAGCAATATGTAGTGTCAGATCGAAGTGAGTGGTTCCGCTATCCACCTCCAGCGGGCTGAGGGTCAAGCCTGGCAGCTCCAATGTTCCCGGCAGGCCATTCTGCAGTACGAACATCACCTGGAAAAGCGGATTACGGCTCAAATCACGCGCCGGCTGGAGTTCCTCCACCAGCCTTTCGAAGGGCAGGTCCTGATGTGCATACGCGGCCACACAAACTTCTCGCACGCGACGCAAGAGCTCCCGAAAATCGGGATCGCCTGAGAAGTCGGTCCGCAGGACCAGCGCGTTGACGAAAAATCCGATCAGACCTTCGGTCTCAAGCCGGTTACGGTTAGCGATTGGCGTTCCTATGACGATGTCGTCCTGACTTGTGTAGTAATGAAGTAAAATCTTGAATGCTGCGAGCAAGGTCATGAATAGGGTTACGCCCTCTTGCCGACTTAGTGCCTTCAATGCCGCGCTGAGGTTCTTCGGTAACCGCAAGGATTGGTGCGCGCCTCGAAACGTTTGTACAATCGGCCTGGTATGATCGGTTGGCAAATCCAGAAAGGGCGGCGCACCGGCCAATTGCCGTTTCCAATAGGTAAGCTGGCTTTCCAGAACGTCACCGTCAAGCCACTGCCGCTGCCAGTGGGCAAAATCCACATACTGAATAGGCAACTCCGGCAAAGAAGGGGGCCTTCCGGAACAAAAGGCTTCGTAGAGTATGGCCATCTCCCGGATCAGGATTCCGGTTGACCAACCATCGGAAACAATGTGGTGCATCGTAAGGAGGCCGACGTGCTCGTTCTCGCCCAGCCTTAGCACCGTTGCCCGCACGAGGGGTCCATGGGCCAAGTCGAAGGTTCGCTGCGCCTCGTTCGTCGCTAGCCGCTGAACTTCAGCCTCCCGCTCGGTCTCAGGCAACTCTCGCAAATCCACTATCGGCAGCGTCAACGTCAAGGAGAGTGCGATAATCTGAACTGGTCGACCGTCCACGATCGCAAAGGTCGTCCGCAAGGCTTCATGGCGTCGCACGATTTCGTCGAGGCTCTGCTTCAGCGCCACCACGTTGAGCGGCCCCTTGAGACGAACGGCGGCGGGAAAATTATAGACCGAGTTGCCTGGGTCGAGCTGATCGATGAACCACAGTCGCTGTTGAGCAAAGGAGAGCGGCATTTCTCCACCTCGAGGAATCGGTACAATGGGTGGCGCCTGTAGTCCCTTCCCGCGGCTTATGTCAATTGTTTCAGCCAGGCCGGCAACTGTAGGCGCCTCAAACATACAGCGGAGCGGCATTTCCACCTGGAAGGTTTCGCGGATCCGGGACACGACTTGAGTAGCTAACAGCGAGTGTCCACCGAGATGAAAAAAGTTGTCGTAGATGCCCACTCGTTCGACACCGAGGACTCGGCCCCAGATTTCGGCGAGTAGCTCTTCGGTAGCCGTGCGAGATGCTAGGAATTCTTCATCCAGTTCTTGTCGCTGCCCGTCGGGCGTCGGCAGTGCCCGGCGGTCTATCTTGCCATTCGCGGTCAAGGGGAGTGCGTCCAGCAGCACGAAGACCGCAGGCATCATGTGCTCGGGCAGCTTGTCCTTCAAAAATCCGCGCAACTCGTTAGCGGTGAGTCGCGTGTCGCCGTCGCCAGCCAAATAGGCCACTAACCGCTGCTCTCCATGCCCGTTCTGAGCCAGTACGACCGCATCGCGCACGGCCGGATGTTGTCGCAACGCTGCCGCGATTTCACCAAGTTCGATCCGAAAGCCGCGGATCTTGACTTGGTCGTCGCTGCGGCCGAGGAACTCGATGTTCCCGTCGGGCAGGTAGCGCGCGAGGTCTCCGGTTTTGTATATCCGCGCTCCCAGAGCTCCGCTAAAAGGATCTGGAATAAACTTCTCAGCGGTTAAGTCGGGCCGCCCGATGTAGCCTCGCGCCAGGCCCACACCGCCGATGTACAAGGTACCAGCGAAGCCGATCGGAAGAAGGCGAAGGTGGTCATCTAGAACATACACTTTAGCGTTCGGTATAGGCCGGCCGATAGGAATTGCAGATAGAGTATCGCGCCGTTTGCATGGCCAATAGGTAGAATCGATGATTGTCTCAGTTGGTCCATACACGTTGTACAGCTTGCCCTTGGAGCGGCTTTGAAAGCGTGTGACAATCTCGGGCGCTAGGGTCTCGCCACCGCACATCACGGCCCGCAATGCGAGGCGTTCATCAAAAGCGGGCTCTTCAACCAGAAGTCGGAGAAGCGATGGTACGCAGTGGAGAATCGAAACTCGCTCGCCGCGGATGGTGTCTGCCAGGTATCGGCTATCACGATGACCACCGGGTTCCGCAATTATCAGGGTTCCTCCCGCCATCAGAGTCGGAAACAATTCGCGTCCAGCGGCATCGAAGGTGATAGGAGTCTTCAACATACTGCGATCGCTGGATGAGAGCCCAAGCGTCTCCACTATCCAGCTAATAGCGTTAGTTAGTCCACCGTGCTCGACCATTACTCCCTTTGGATGTCCGGTCGAACCCGAAGTATAAATCACGTATGCGAGGTTCCGGGCAGTTGTATTAATTGATGGGGCGTTTTCGGCGTGCCGCGCGATAGTTTCCCACTCCGAGTCCACGCACACTACCGCGCTTGCAAGGTCCGGCATCCTTTCCCGGAGACTTTTCTGCGTGAGTAACACCGGCGCATGAACATCTTCTATTACGTAGGCCAGGCGCTCGCGGGGGTACTCCGGATCCAGCGGCACGTAAGCTCCGCCGGCCTTAAGAATGCCAAGGATCCCGACGACCATCTCCAGCGAACGGTCCATACAGATTGCGACCGGAACTTCCGGTCCGACGCCGAGACCTTGCAGGTGGTGCGCGAGTTGATTGGCGCGACTTTCGAGCTGAGCGTAGGTCAAATTGCGCTTCTCAAAGACGACCGCGACATCGTCCGGCGCGGTCTTAGCCCGTGACCCGAAAATTTCGTGAATACACCTGCCTTCAGGGCAGTCCGTCCGCGTATCGTTGAACTCGATCAGCAACTGCCGGCGCTCACTGGAGCTCACGATATCCAGATCTGCAATCGGCGATTCCGGATTTGCGCAGACGCTCTCGAGTAGAGTCGTAAACTCTTGTGCTATGCGATCGACATCTTCAGCGCGCAACCGGCTGGAGTCGTAGTGGAGCTCGGCGACGAGCAGTTCCCCTCGCTGAACGCAGGAGAGTTTCAACCTGAAGCGGTCAAAACAGCTATATTGCTTTTGAATGGAAAACTTCGTATCGCCCTGAGCATAGTTCGCGTCGGCATCCTGGAACTCAAAAGCAACCGGAAAGAAAAGGTCCGGCTCGATTTCTCCATTCAACCGCGGAAGTTGTTCCAGGCTGAAATACTCTTGCCATTCAACCGCTTCACGCGCTGATCCATCGGTACGTTCCAGAACTTCACGGAACAGAAGCTGCCCGTCGAGCCGGCAGTGAACAGGCATAGTCTTCGCGAACAGTCCCAGCGCTTCCTGCAACTCTTCGTAGGTACGCCCGTCGCACGCCAAGCCGACCACAAACTCTGATTCGCCGCTGAGACGCCAGAGCAAGATTTGCCAACAAGCCAGGAAGAACGCAGAGGCTGAAGCGTCACACTTGGCTGCGAGGTTTCTAATCTTTGCGCTCAGCTCGGAATCGATCGGCGATGCTACGAGCCGGGGCTCGAATGCCATCCTTGCGGAAGGTCGCTTTTCGAAGGGAAGTTTCGGAGCTCGGAAAGCTAAGGCTTCCGCTTCGTGCCAAGGTTTTTTTCCTGCCCGCGTTTCCTCCGACTCCAACAAGTCATTTTCCCACTCGGCGAGATCAGCATATTGAGGCAGATCGTCTGACGGTTCCTGGTGGCATCCGAAAGCCAAGTAGCGGCAACTAATCTCGCGCACCAGAATCCTGAGTGATTCCGCATCCGCACATAGCGACGGCGCGTTGACTAGCAGCATGTGTCGATCGGCTGCGAGGGTTAACAGGTAGATGCGCAGAAGCGGCCCATTCGCAAGGTCGAAGGGAACCCGGCCAACCTGCTGAAACAGGTTCTCGATTTCCGCCTCCTGGCGTGAAGGACTCCACCTGCTCCAGTCGAATTGCTTGATCGATGGCGCACCTTTCTCGATCGTCGCCTGAAGAGGAATCGTCACTCCTTGCGGGCAGCGAAAGATGGTTCGCAGGATCTCGTATCGATCGGAGACGTCTTGCAGGACAGCCCTTAGAACCTGCCGATCGAGGCTTCCCTCGATGAGGACAGCGCACTGCGCACGATACGGCAGTTCATCGCCGGCCTGCTGCAATAACCACAGATGGCGTTGTTGAGGCGAGAGGCGAGCCCCTTCAATAACGTCCATTTGCACTCTGCTTTCGCCGGCCTTCACTACTCAGTTTGCGACGCTACGACGGTCTTGCGTTTGACGTTTTTCAGCTTTTGAGAATTAATTTGCTTCTGCTCTTTTCGGGCGATGACCCGTTCTTGCCGATCCATGTTGGCCAGGGTGCGGTTTAGTACCTCCAAATTTGAGGTTGGCTCTTGAATTATGCGGCGTAGAAGAATTCCGAAATGCTGCGACATGCGAGCGATCGTCGCTGCATCAAACAGGTCGGTGTTGTACCGCATCGAAGCGGCGAGCGATTCGTCCGTCTCGATTATCAACAACACCAGGTCGAGAGTGGCGGCCCGCCGTTCCAGCGGCACTGACTCCAGAACAAGCCCGCCAGGATTCATGCGAAGCCCTGTTTCGGCCGCCACTAATCCGGAACCGCCTTGCTGCGCGATCCGATGGGCTTTGTCCAGCACGAACATCACCTGACACAGCGGCGGGTGGCTAAGATCGCGTGGCGGTCTCAAACGCTCAACTAATAGAACGGTGGGGTAATCCTGATGCTCCAGAGCAGACAGCACGGTGCGGCGAACCTGCGCAAGAAATTCCCGGAACGTCGGGTTTCCGGAGAGATTCGCTCTTAAGACGACGGGGTTGGTGAAGAGGCCGACGATGCCTTCGAACTCGGCCCGACTTCTGCCAACCATCGGAGATCCCACCAGCAGGTCTTCCTGGCTGGTATGGTAAGAAAGGAGTACCTGAAAAGCCGCCAGAAGCACCATGTACAGCGTCGCTCCATGAGCCTTGGCCAGTGCTTTCAGACCGGAGCTCAGTCGCGCGTCCATCGTGAAATCGTGCGAGGCACCTCGATAAGTCGGAATCCTGGGCCGTGGCCGATCGGTCCTGAGCTGAAGTATCGGCAACTGCCCCGCAAGTTGCTCCCGCCAGTATGCCCACAGCCGATCGCCTTCCGGGCTTGCCAACATTTCGAACTGCCAACGGACATAGTCGGTGTATTGTAAATTAAGCGGAGGCAAAAGAGCTTTCACGCCGGCGCTCTCAGCAGGATATAGCGCGCTGAGTTCGTCGAGAAGTATCGCGAGCGACCAAAAGTCGATGACGATGTGATGCACTACCAGCAGAAGAATGTGCTCCCGTGCCGATCGAGTGAACAGGGTTACTCGCAGCAGCGGCCCTCGCTCCAGATCGAATGGACGATACGCCTCCTCCAGCAATCGGGTATTTAGTTCCTCGAGGCTCCAGGCGGAACTGTCCGCTTCCTTGAAGTGGACCTTCTGCGCCTGGTTTACGCGTTGAACCGGTTTGCCGAAATGCACGGGGAAAGTCGTGCGTAGGGCAGGATGCCGATCGACCAGCGTCTGAAACGCGCGCCTCATCGCCGGAACGTCTATGTCAGAGCCTATACGTGCCGCGAAATTGACATTGTAGACCGAACTCTCGGGAGCGAGCTGGTAAAGAAACCATATCCCTTGCTGATTGTAGGAGAGCGGATGAGACGACGCCGACTGGCGCACTTTTTTCCGAAGAAGGTCGGCAAGCAGAGCACGCTTTTCCACCTGTGAAAGATCGGCGATTCGATCGGAAGTGCTGCTCATTCACTAACTTCCTCTTTAGCCAATAGGTCAGCTAGCAACGAATTCACTTCCTCATCCGAAAGCTGATCAAGATTTTCCAGGAGATGCGCATCAGCGCCACCATTGGTCTGCTCGTCCAAATGGTGTGTAGTTGCCGAGGCGAGAGGTACTCCTAAGCTCGTAGTTTCAGATGTAAGTAGCGGAAGCAGTTGCGCGGCAGCCTGTTCGACGCTGGGTCCCGAGAGAAATGTCACCATCGGGACATTCACGCCCAAGTCAACGGCGATGCGGTTCTTGACTTCGACGGCCATCAAGGAGTCCAGTCCCAGATTGCTCAGTGGTTGATGTATGTCCAGCCTGGATGCGGACAATCCGAGCACACGAGTCACCAGCTCAGTCAGGTATGACTCCAGCAACCGGCAACGCTCCGCCGGTTCTGCGGCAAGGAGAGCGCTTCTCTTCTCGCCCGGACGAGCCGCTTGAAATGAGTTGTCGGCTTCAGTTGCAAGTTCCGAGAGCAGTGGCGATTCAGTGCCCGCCGGATAAAACTGGCGATAGCGTTCCCAGTCAACCGGCACCACCGCGACCTGGGTCGAGCCTTGCCGAAGCAGTCGTCCCAGCACTTCCAGTCCCGCTGCGGGTGCGATGCTCTTGATTCCCAAAAGCGCGAGCCGCGCCGCAAGGCGCTGTCCTCCAGGCGTATCGGCGAAGCCCAATCCGCTCCACGCTCCCCAATTGATGCTGAGGGCCGGCCGTCCCTGCGCTCGTCGGTGATGGGCTAGAGCATCGAGGAAGGCGTTCGCGGCAGCATAGTTCCCCTGGCCAGGCTGGCCCAGCACGGAACCTGCCGAAGAAAAAAGTACAAAGAAGTCGAGAGGGGCGTCTTCAAGCAAGCGATGCAGCAGCCATGCACCCATCATTTTGGGCCGCAAGACCGAGTTGAGCGCTTCGGTATCGAGTTGCACCAGCAGTCCGTCCTGCAGCACTCCCGCCGCGTGCACTACTCCTCGGATCGGCGGCCACCATTCGGCGCGAAACTCATTTAGAAAAGCGCCTAACTGCCTTTCATTCGCCACATCGACCGAGGCAAGATGCACGGACGCGCCGAGGGCTTCCATCTCCCGAATCGCGGCGATTTGATGGGCCACTCGGCTCCCTGGCTCTGCTGAGTTCCATTGGGAGCGTGGAGGGAGCTGCCTGCGTCCCATAAGGATCAACCGACGGGCCCCTTGCTCTACCATCCAGCGGGCGACGGAAAGGCCGAGGTCTCCGAGTCCGCCGGTGATAAGGTAGGTGCCGTCCGTGCGCCATTTAAGCGGAGCTTCAAGAGAATCGGATCGGCGCTTGCGCACCAAGCGGGCGACGTAGCGCCGCCCTTCACGGAACGCAATCTGATCCTCTCCGTCTGGGACAGAGATTTCATTCCACAACTGACGAGCAGCATCTCCGGGCGAAGTTCTGGGTTCCAGGTCCATCAGTCCCCCCCAGAACATCGGGTGCTCCTGCGCGACAACGCGACCCAATCCCCAGAGAGGCGCTTGCGCCGTACTCAGTGGCAAGGTCTCTTCTCCGGCAGGCTGGGCTCCCCGAGTGGTCAACCATAGGCGAGGGAAGTGCGGCCGTTCGACCCGAGCTAGCTCCTGGACCAACCGTAGGATGCTGCCGCAGCCAAGAGTCTGAGCCGTCCCCAAAGAACTCACCGTCGTCTCTTCTGGAAGAGCAGAATCGAGACTCCAGAGATGGATAACCGCCCGGCAAGTTGGCTGACCGGGTGTTAGCAGCGTGTCGAGGAGCTGTCGGACGTCTTCTGGTCGTTCGGCACGGATGCGAAAATGCTCACCGTCAGTGCGTTCGTATGCTTCGCCGCGAGTGACAAGGATGCTTTGGCCTCCTCGTGCTTTGATCAGTGCTCCTAGCTCCTCTCCGACGCCGCTGCTATCGGCAAAGATTAGCCAGTTGCCTCGACTGTCCGAGGCGGATGCTTCCAGATCTGAATGTTCATTCCGATGTTCCTTGGGTAGCCACTGGAACTCGTAGAGCCAGTCCTCCGGATTTTCCCGAGCCGAGCCTGCCAAAGATTGGAAGCGTAGTCCCAGCATCTCGATGGTTATCCGCCCACCCTGGTCAAGGAGCCGCACGTCTCCCTTGATGGCATCAGCATCCGCCACTTGCAGTTGGGCGTGACTCCATAGATGCGATCCGGGTCGATCGTGAACCCGGATCTCATCTATATAGGTCGGCATATAGGTGCTCTGTTGGTCGGTTTCTGTCACTTGCGCAGCTATCGCCGCGCCAAGGGTCTGAAAGCACGCATCCAGAATGGCGGGGGGGAATTGATGCTGGTTAAACTCCGCGTACGGCCCATCAGGGACTTTCACTTCAGCCAGCATTTCACCGTCGCTTCGCCACAGCTGAGTAATACTTTGGAAGGTGGGGCCATAGCCGATACCGCTTTCGCGAAGTCTCAGATAGTACTCTGGGCCGTTGATCTGCTCTGAGCATCGAGCCTGGACCTTAGCGACCGAATCCCGTTCGATAGCCAGCGATGGGCCAATATTCGGCTGAAGACAAACCTTTCCTGTCGCATGTAAGGTCCACGAACGCTCAGATTGCTCTGCACTGCTCGGGCAACTGTAGATGTGAATGGATGATGTTTCGTCCGCCTGGAGAGACAGGATTACTTGAATGGTCAGAGTTCCGCCGTCGGGCACGAAAAGGGCCCTGCGAAATTCTACATCTCTCAGAACAAAGGACCGCGACGGGAACACCTCAGCCGCGGCAGCCAGCGCTATCTCCACATAGACCGAGGCCGGCAGTACCGCGGCGCCTTCGATGCGATGGTCATCGAGGTAAGGCAGTGCACTCTTATCCAAAGTGACTTCCCAGAAGTGGGTTTCCGCCGGATAGGCCGAGTTAAAGTGGCGGCCCAGTAAGGGATTTCCGGTCGCGCTCTTCGGCGTCTTTTCTCGTTTGGGGTTGCTGTCCGCCACCGGCGCGTCCAGCCAACAACGCTCTCGCTGCCACGGATAGAATGGAAGTCGAACGCACCGCCCGCCAGCCGGATAGAGGCGGCTCCAATCCACTGCGCGCCCCAAGGCATAAAGCCCGCCCAGTGATCCGAGCATCACAGCGCTTTCTTCTTCCTCACGCCGCATCGAAGGAAGCACGGCGCCTTGCCGGCCTGAATGACTAAATCCTTGCTGGACACTGCTGAGAAGAATGGGATGCGGACTGATTTCCAGGAAGATGTCATGCCCATCTTCGATCAACCGATGCACCGCATCGGAAAAGAGCACCGGCTCTCTGAGGTTCCGGGTCCAGTAGCGCAGGTCGAAGCTCGCGCCGTCGCTAACCTGCCCGGTTACGGTCGAGTAAATCGGCACGGATGCCGATTGGGGCTGTAATCCTTCCAATGCGCGCTCCAAATCTGCGCGCAGCGGTTCCATCTGTGGACTGTGAGCGGCAAAATCAACTTGGATCATTCGGCAGAAGATGTCCTGGCGCTGCAATCGACTCACGATTGCTTCCAGCGCTCCGGGGTCTCCTGACAGAACCGTCGACGTGGGACCATTGCTGACGGCAATTGATACCCGATCCTCGCAGCCAACCAGGGCGTGGCAAGCGTCAGCGATGGAAAGTTCCACGGCGGCCATCGCTCCGTGCCCAATCGTCGGCTTCACAATGCGGCTGCGGCTGCATATCACCCGAGCCGCATCTTCGAGGCTCAAGGCGCCGGCGACATGCGCGGCAGCTACCTCACCCATGCTGTGGCCCACCACCGCGTCCGGCTCGACGCCCCAGGAACGCCACAGGGCCGTAAGGGCCACCTGAATCGCAAACAGCGCCGGCTGCAGCACATCGACTTCGTTCAACCGGGAGTGGGCCGGATCAGTGGCCGTGAGTTCCGCAAGCAGCGACCAGTCTCCATAGGGGCGCATCGCGCGGTCACAGTGTTCCACGGCTTCGCGAAAGACCGCTTCCTGCTTCAAAAGCGTCCGCCCCATACCAAACCATTGCGAACCCTGTCCGGGAAACACGAAGACCAATTTTCTCCGGCGATCGGAAAGCTTGTGGCCGGATGACCACCCGGGACGAACCTCTCCACACAGAAAAGCTTCAAGTCCCTCAGCTACGTGCGCTGCTGAATTGCCCGTCACGGCCAAACGATGCTCATGATGGCTACGCCGCACACTGGCGCTATAACAGATGTCGTGCAGGGCCGCCGTGGACTCCGTGCGTGTCAGGAGATCCTGGTAGTCTCGAGCAAGAGATCGCAGAGCCTCGGGGCTACGTGCAGATAGTGGTAGCAAGTACGTGGTATTGGGGATTTCGGATGGGAGATTTCCCTTGGCGTACCCGGCACTTGGTGTTCGCGAGAAGTCGGTTATGGGAGGCTCCTGCAAAACCACGTGAGCATTGGTCCCACCAAAACCGAACGAACTCACGCCCGCTAATGCGGGAGCTGGCGCCGCAGGCCATGGCTCCAGAGTCGTCTGCACTCGCAGCCCGAGCTGATCAAAAGGGATGTGCGGGTTGGGTTGCTCGAAGTTCAGGCTCGGCGGGATCTCGCGATGCTTGAGAGCCAGCGCCACCTTGATTAATCCAGCGATACCGGCCGCTGCCTCAAGATGACCCAGGTTGGTCTTAACCGAGCCAAGGAGACACGGGCGCTCGGGAGGACGGTCCAGAGCAAGCACCGCACCCAAGGCTTTCGCCTCGATCGGATCGCCCAAGAGGGTGCCCGTGCCATGCGCCTCGACGTAGTGAACGTCGCCGGGCGAGACCTCGGCTCGCCGATAGGCTTCACGCAGGACGGCTTCCTGGGCACGAGGATTGGGCGCCATCAGTCCATTGCTCCGTCCATCCTGATTCACCGCACTGCCACGAATGACGGCGTAAATAGGATCGCGGTCGGCCAAGGCCTGGGTCAGAGGTTTAAGGATGACAATCCCGGCGCCTTCGCTGCGAACGTAACCATTGGCTCGCGCATCGAAAGTTTTGCAGCGTCCGTCCGGCGCCATCGCGCCGGCCTTGCTGAAATTAATCGTAATCGCCGGCGACAGGATCAGGTTCACGCCCCCCGCCAATGCCAAAATGGACTCTCCACTTCTCAGGCTGCAGCAGGCTTGGTGGACCGCTACGAGTGATGATGAACAGGCGGTGTCGAGGGCAATACTCGGTCCCCGGAAATCAAATACGTAGGAGATACGGTTTGCCGCGATACTCAGCGCATTGCCCGTGCCGGCGTAAGCGTCAATCCGATCCAGATCCTCAAACTGAATCCGGCCGTAGTCGTTGTTCGAGATGCCGATAAACACCCCGGTGGCCGTGCCCGCTAGTGTCTCTCGCACCTGGCCGGCATCTTCCAGCGCTTCCCAAGCCACCTCCAGCAACAGGCGCTGCTGGGGGTCCATGCGTGCGGCTTCTCGCGGCGAGATCCCAAAGAAATGCGCATCGAACTGATCCACCTGCTCGATAAAACCACCCCAGCGCGTGACCATTTTGCCTGGAGCCGCTGGATCGGGGTCGAGGAAATCGCGCAGGTTGAAGCGTTCCGCGGGAACCTCCCGGATTGCATCCACCCCGTTGCGAAGTAGATTCCAGAAGGCTTGCGCATCCTTTGCGCCAGGAAAGCGGCACCCGATCCCGATGATGGCTATAGCTTCGGCACTTGGGTCCCGAACCTGGCTCACCGCGAGGGCTGACTGCGGCGGGCTAGATGTGTTTGCCAGGCGCCAGGCGAGAATATCAACCGTTGGACACTCATATGCCAGCTCAGCCGGAAGCTTTCGTCCAAGCCAGTCTGCGAGTTCACCTGAGAGACTGACCAGCTCCGTAGATCCCAATCCGTAGCTGGCGAACGGCTCCCCAACGTCTATCTCGGATGCCTCGATGTCCAGGAGCTCGGCGAGCCTGGATACCAGCCATGCCTGGATCTCCTCCGGGCCGCGCTCGGACTGCCCCTTCGCGCGCTGTCCGTTCCGCTCCGCGTCATGCCCCAAACCGGCATTATCTGGATTTCCCGCCATTACTCACTCTTCGCGCGGCGTTCCAGGGTCCCATTCCGAAATCTGGCCTCGCAAACACGGCGTTGGACCTTGCCGCTGGGAGTCTTCGGAATGCTTCCCGCCCTGAGGAGCACGACAGTATGCACCCGCGCGTCATGCTCTTCTGCAACCGCTCGGCGAATTGCTCGGACCACCGCATCGGTATCGAGCGGCGTCTGTCCCTTCGTCTTTGGAGGGGAACCCGCTTCCGGCCCCTGCCGGCATCGTTCCATCTTTCGGTAGCGGGGCTCCACTTCGGCGGCGACAATCAGCCGTTCGTCGTCGGCGACATCGACCGAGAACGCTACACAACAACCCGGCCGTACTGCCGCGTGACTCTGTTCGACGCTCAATTCAATGTCATGGGGATAAAGATTGCGACCACCGATGATGATCAGATCCTTCAGCCGGCCGGTGACAAATAGCTCGCCGTCTCGCAAGAAACCCAAGTCCCCGGTGCGGAGAAACGGCCCCTCACCAGTATCTGCGAGGTAGGCGTGGAAGCTGAGCGCTGTCTCCTCCGCGCGGTTCCAATAGCCCTGGGTGACGCTTGCGCCGGACACCCAGATTTCGCCGATCTCATCATGTGCACAGGCGATGGACGATTCGGGACGGACGATAACGATCTTTGTGCGCGGCATCGCGTGACCACATCCGATCAATTTGCGGGCGTTCGACTGCGGCTCGGAGGTCTCCACCACGGTGTTTTGTTCAAGTGCTGCCACATCGGTCGTGCATACAATCGGCTCATCTTTCACGAGCCCACCGGTAACAATCAAGGTGGCCTCGGCGAGTCCGTAACAGGGATAGAAGGAGTTCGGGCGGAAACCACAGGACGCGAAAGTCGCGGCAAACCGTTGCAGGGTGTCCGCCCGGACCGGCTCGGCTCCGTTGTACGCCACCTTCCAGTTGCTCAGGTCGAGTGCTTCACGCTGCTCTGGAGTAATCTTGCGAGCGCACAATTCGTAAGCGAAATTGGGGCCCCCGCTGATGCCTGCCTGGTAGTGCGAAATAGCCTGAAGCCATCGAACCGGCCGCTGAAGAAACGCCTGCGGGGGCATGAGGACGCACCGACCTCCCGCATACAGAGGTTGGATAATTCCATTCGTAAGTCCCATATCATGAAAAACCGGCAGCCATGTCACGGAGACAGTGTCCGGCGTAATCTCGAAGGCTTGGTTGATGTGGGCCGAGTTCTCGAGAAGGTTCCGATGACTGACCATTACGCCTCTCGGCGCAGCAGTGGAGCCCGAAGTGTACTGGAGCAAAGCCAAGGTATTGCTGGTTGCCCCATGATCTCGCCAATCCTGCGCGGCATTCTCGGCAACTTTGTCGGTTGCCAACCAACGCATTGCCTGTAGTTCCGGAGCTTGCGCGAACAAACCCTCAAGCCTGGAAAGAATAGATGACGTGGTGAGCGCCAGCATCGGTCGAGCGTCGTCGGTAATGGCACGAAGCCTGGGAAGAGTTCGCTGCGGTTGGGCCGTATTCGGCGCGGGAAGAGGGACGGCGACAGCCCCAGCATATGAGCATCCAAAAAAAGCGGGGATGAAGTCGAGGCCCGCCGGATAGAGCAGGAGGGCACGCTCCCCGCCCGCTTTGTACCTTTGGAGCAGAGCAGCAATGCTCCGTGCTTGCCGGTCCAGAGCCGCGAAGGTCAGATGCGCTCCTTCTATTTCTCCGTTGACCAGATAAGTGAAGATTCGCTGCTCCGGATGCTGGAGCGCACGCCCCCGAAGAAGCTCGACGAGAGTAGAAACTTCGTCAATTCGACTGACAGCTGTTCGATTCATCTGTAGCTGCGTGGCGACCTCAGTGCGCCGCTCGCATGTTCGTGATTTATCTTATTGATCCACACGTCCAACGGGCGCGTCCCTAGGAGAGCAATCGGATATTCATGCTCAAGCTGCGCGAAGCGCGGGGCGACTCTCCAGCGGAAACAGTTAAGGCGGAGTCGGCGGGAAAAAATCCGCTGGTAATCCGCCGGAATGCTTTTGCCGACTCATCAGCTTCAGACCGGCTCGCGGTCTCTTTCGATGTTCAAGACCACTTCTCTTTAGCGAAGTTCCTTTATTATCGTAATAGCGGTCTAGAAGGGAAACGCAATGTCACCAAAGACCGCGCGCTTGGTTCTTTAGAGAACCAAAATGGGCGATCAAATGGCGAATCAAAATAGACTCTCCTCGAACGACACAAAAGAATACGAACTTTCTCTTGTCTGTGGCGTGCGCGCGCCATCAATATGGAACTATCCGACGCAATCTCAAACCAGGATGACCTTACCCGAGTGATAATTCGCGAGGCTCTACAAAGCATGGTGCGTCTCTCAAGCATCGGACGCAGATTCATGGCCGTCCCACTTTTTGATCCGATTTCGTACTCAATCCTTTAACCTCCGCGAGGGCGATACTTCTGTATGATTGTTCCCAGTAGACGTAAGTTGGGTGCCCGGCAAGGGATACGTAGCATCTTGAAGAACGGAAAGTGAGGCCGCCTTAAAAGTCCAGGCGTGCCAGCGAGGCAGTGTACGGGAAAGGGAGTCAATCGTCATAAGAGGGCGTCCGCGTCGCGGGTCTGTTGCAGCGCTTCGGGGAGCCATTCCCCAATGGAAAGCGCAGCATGTACGTCGAGGATGTTTCAAGCGGCGAGCGGATTAGGCTCGATTTGTCGCGCGGACCTGAAGCGAGTGGTTGCACCTTGGACCCCGACGGTCTGAATCGAGCTGCTTGCGAGCTCAGGAGTGCTATTACGCAACGGCCCGACGTTTAATGGTCAATCGCTTCGGCAAGCAGGAGGCGGAGGGGCACGGGATGCGCGCTGAGCTGGCCGAGGCCGTCAGTTCGGGCCTGCCGACGGTGGTCGCAATTCGCCAGCCCCTAGTGGGGGAGTGGGAAAAATTTCTCGGCGAACCCGGCCATCTTCTGCAGCCCGAACCAACCGACATCGTGAATTGGTCCCGCCAGTGGGTCCGACCTGCCGACACTATTTCGCCAGCGCACCTAGAGTCGTCGCGCCAGCGCTCGATTCCTACGGAGCATGTTCTCGGCGATCTCGAAGTCGCCGATCACGCCGATCCCTGAGCGGCCGAATCGCGACGGTGCGCTTAACGTGTTGACCGGCGCAACGGACATTCGGCGGGCGATCGATCATTTCAAGACAGCCCAAGCGCAACTAGCTGAGCGGCCTGGGTCGTCGCGTTACGCGGTGTTCTACATCGGCATGCCGCTTGTAATGGCTATCCTTCGTGAAAGCCCGCGATACCTTGATCGCTAGGCCATTCCAAACCCAGGATGTAGCGAATCGCTACACGCATCGATGCTGCCTTTCGAACCGCGCTGAACCGCGCTATTACATGGCATCGTCTGTTACTCCTTCAAACTCGACGCTGCAGGCTCGGAAATACCGAAATTTTTGGGGCGCGCAATTTGCTCACCGTGTCATCCGGGTGAGACCGTGAAATACGCACCGTTCCTGATTAAAAATCTGCTCCGAAACCGCCGGCGTGCGATACTTACCGTTTCGTCGATCGCGGCCTCGCTATTCGTATTTTCCGCGTTGATGAGCGCGCCGGCTGTGGTCCGGCGCATCCTCGCGCAGGAATCCTCGTCGCTTCGGATAGTCACTCATAACAAAGCGGGTATCTTCTATTCGTTGCCCGCGAACTACAGGCGGCGCATCGCGATGACTCCCCATGTGCTCGCGGTCAGTGGCGAGGATATCTTCGGCGGCGTTTATCGCGATCCGGCGGAACAACTGCCCGCGGTCGCGGTCGATCCCGACGCTATCGACGATATGTGGCCCGAATGGAAGGTATCGCGCGCAACTCTGACCGAGTTCCTCAAGTCGCGCTCAGCCTGTCTGATTGGCCGCCATACCGCACGCCGGTATGGATGGCGGCTCGGCGATCGCGTCGTGATCAAGGGGCTGATTGTGCCGATCCAGGTCACGCTTGATATCGTGGGAGTGCTCCCCGGCAGCAGCGCGCCCGAGGATGCGATCGTTTTTCGCCTCGATTATCTCGACGATCTGATGGGGCATCCGAATCGGATAGATTTCTTCTGGGTCAAAGTGGACAGTTCCGAGTCGATTCCGATCGTGATCGGGACGCTCGACGAAATGTTCGAGAACTCGACTGCGTCCACGGAAAGCGAATCGGAAATTTCCTTCATCGGCCGGTTCCTGGCCGCATATCGATCCTTCCTGAATCTTTCCGAGATTTTGGGAGTGATTGTGATCGTTTCGATGGGGTTGGTCGCGGCCAATACCGCGGCGATGTCGATCCGCGAGCGCCGGCGCGAGGTCGCCGTGATACGTTCGATGGGCTTCACCTCCAACGCATTGCTCGCGATGCTGCTCGGCGAATCGGTAATACTTAGCACGGTGGGCGGACTAATCGGATGTGTGACCGCCTACCTGGTGCTGAAGTTCGGACTGCCGGCATTCAACGTCAACACCATACCGATGCTGCCGCAGCTGATCGTTTACGGGACCGGCGTGGCAGCGACGATGGGCATCGTTTGCGCGATCTTACCCGCGCTTTCGACCGCGCGCGGCAATATCGTCGAGAGCCTGCGCAAGATCTGATTAGCGAGAGGTGGACCTGGAGATCGGCGCGCTGGTCGACAAGGGCTATCACAGCAATCAGACCCTGATCGAGCTGGCGGCCGTCGGCATCCGGTCTTACGTCGCGGAGCCCGACCGTGGGCGCCGCGATTGGTCCAAGGAGCCCGCGGCCCAGACTCTCGGTGTATGCCAATCGTCGCCGGATTCGTGGCTCGCGCGGCAGGCGCCTGATGCGTCAACGGGGCGAGCGGATCGAACGCTCCTTCGCGCATCTCTACGACACCGGTGGGATGCGCCGCACCCATCTGCGCGGCCACGCCAATATCCTCAAGCGCCTGCTGATTCATGCTGGGGCCTTCAATCTCGGGCTCGTCATGCGCCACCGGCTCGGCATCGGCACGCCGCGCGGGCTGCAGGATCGCACCGCGATTCTGCTGGCCGCGCTGTCGGCGTTCCTGGGCGCTACCCGACGCTGGCTGGTCGCGATTTCCGCATGGCACTCACTCGGGGGATCCCATCGCCATACCCAACAGTTTACAGCAATCACTCCATTGTGGCGATCCATCGAATCGTCCCCGACTTACACCACGGGCTGCTAAGGAGCATCTGAACTTCGCGGCGTGTCCGTAGGTGACGCCGGCTTCGCAATCCGAGGCGATTCGGGTCCATTCGCAACTGGCGTAACCTTCACTCGAGCCACCCCTTTGTCAACAATTCCAATCTTCTCAGCCGCTCGCTTCGAGAGATCAAGGCTTTGGCCGCGAACGAAGGGCCCTCGATCATTGATGCGCACCTTCACTGAGCCGCCCGTTTCAGGGTTGGTCACTTTGACGGTCGAGCCAATCGGCAAAGTGCGCGACGCTGCCGTAAGGTCATTTGGATTATACGGCTCCCCGCTCGAGGTTGGTTGACCAGCAGTGTCGTTCCCCTGATAAGAGGTTTTGACCGTCTTCGATGGCTTCGCTCTAGGTTCAGGAATTGCGACGAAAGGCAGCTCCGGAACGGCTTGCGGGGGGATGGGCGCGGTTTGCGACACTTGGCTGGCGCAAGCAGTCAAGGAAAACACAAAGCAAAGACAGATGGCCGAACGCGCAATGCCTGATTTGAGTCGCCAATTGCCGACCGTCATTAGTCCATCCTCACAAAAGATTCGGCCCCCCATGCGATCGTCCACACGGCCGCCTCAAGGGAACGACCTTCACCTAAGGTCATTCTGCCTTAATCTTACTCCCGTATGCCGCGCCCGTCGCTCCACAGCGGGTGTCCATCTTAGGATCGTAGGCGTTGGCGTGCAGTTCCGCCGCGATCCGTGCCTCGAGCGACACGTCCGCGATGTCGCGACGACCCCACAATCGCGGCCGGGCGGGCGTTCGTCTGAAAAAGCGTTTGGTTGCTCGGCAACGTCTCGAGCTCGCCCGCGATCGCGGGCACCGCGCGAAGTCTGTCGGCGCTCGCCGCCGGCTCCCTATTCAGTTGGGGATTGTTCACTCGACACAAGAATTAACTAATTCTTACGATCTACGCGATTTCCAGCCGGTAGGCGAGCGGACGCACAAACGGCCAACTTTGAGCTGGGCCTTTCTTTCCAGATGAATTACATCGCGCTGGAGGCTTCGGCTCGAATCCCCATGACTTCGGTTGCTTTGCCATTGGCTCCGTGGGTTAACTAACCGCGGATTAACCAGACCACTACGAGGATCAACACGAGTCCTCCAAGCGAAATGGGAATGTACATACGGGTCTCCGCAGGCCTTGCAGGTCGGATTGAAGTTGGTCCAGCGGAACGCCGTCAAAGGCGAGGAAGGACTGCTATTCGGGCTGAATCAATTCAGGACGCGATTCATTTGTCGATCCCAACGAGCCCACACTATGTTGTGCGCGATGCAAAGGCCACCGCGGGCGTTCCATTTGGTTATTTGAAGAACCAAAGATAGCGGTTCGAATGCCTTCTTCGCCCGAAGGACTGCATCTGGTCCCAGCGAATACGTTGAGGCTCGCTAACAACGTCACCATCCAGGGCGGAGCATCTTCCAGCGGCAATGAAGGTACCGAGTTCAACTACCGCGGCGCTCGGGTCACAATCACGTTCGGGTTTGGCGAACGGTTCGACACTGACTGGATCTATACCGCCGATTTTGCTGCCCACTCCAACGCAGCGTATCTCGGCAGCTACAGCGGACGAGTGGTGATGATCGACCCGGACAGGGAAGCGCGACAGGTCTATAATGCAGGCGTCCCACCCCATCGCATCATCGACACCGGCGAATTTCTCTACATCCTGACCCATCGCGCACTTTACGTGCTGCGCGATGGTTCGCTGGAGGACCTGATCGACCTGCTCGACGGCGGCGAGCTGGTGATGGCGCATAACGGCTTCGGCGTGCTCGAGAGCAAGCGACTGCGCTGGTTTAGCCAGGACGGTAATTTGCTCGGCACCATCCTGTCCACAGATCCTATCCGGCGCATCTACCAGTCCGGCGAAGGGCTGGTAGTGGAAAGCCGGCTGCGGCGCGCCACGATCGGCGGACTGCCACCGTGGTGGAAGTAGGGAACATCGCTAGGCTTCCAGGTCGGCCACCCAGAGACTGGTTCGCCGCAGACTGCACCATCCGCCAAGGAGTCTGCGTTGTCAGAGGTTTCTCCGGATCCACTTCAGCCGCCCCTTCATTGCACTTGGATACCGGTCGCACTGCGTGACTCACGCGCCGTAGGCGAGATCGATTCCAACGCTGCTCGCGACCAAGCCCGAGAGCAACGTGCCACGGTTCGCGCCACCTCAGGAAGTATTGAGACCTTCCGCTACAGCAGCGATTACAAAACTGCACTTTAATCGCGCAAAGCCACAGGCACCTGAGTTGCATGCGATCGTGACAAACCGTTCGGGGTGAGTGGCATCCCGGTGGTGATGCCCAAGCGCGAGTCATCTGGGTCACGATGTCGCTCCGCTGCTCGCCATATGACCTTTCCTTCTGAGAATCGGAGCATACCTTGCTGGGCGGTAAGCAAATTGAATCGCGTCTGATGAACCCTTCTTTTCACAGAAGTCCGCAATTCTCGATTGTTTTCCGAAATACATCTACATGGTCATTAATCAACTTTAGATCCCACCATCCAAATGCGAGTGCCGATCGGATGGCCATTTGGCTTGGGACGTCGGAACAACTCATTCGTTCGCCCGTCGATCTGGCTTGCGTTTGAGAACCGCACCGGCGTTGGGCGAGGACAAAGGAGTAGGCGATGCTGAAGAGGATTTTCCTGAATTCGGTGAAGCTGGTTGCGGCATGCGTTGCGGTGACTGCCATGGTTTCTGCACGTGCGTTGGCAGACGATGCCAAGCAGATCTATGACGACAAGTGCTCTTCCTGCCATGGCGCGGGTGGTAAGGGTGATGGGCCTGCTGCGGTGGCGCTCACTCCACCGCCGAAGGATTTCGCCAAGAGCCTCAAAGGCAAGACCGACGACTGGATCGCCAAGGCAACCAAGGAAGGCGGTCCAGCGGTTGGGGAGTCGCCAACTATGCCACCTTTCAGCGATCTGAGCGACGCGCAGATCAAGGGTCTCGTGGCCTATATGAAGCAACTGGCCGGCAAATAGGAAGACCACCGATATGCTCGCGTAACAGAAAGGTTTAAGTAACCTCATGCTCGGTTCCACTGCTGCTTCCTCAAGCGTTCTCGAGACCATCGATGAGCGCCTCGTGCGCTGTGGTATCAGCCGCCGCGCTTTCCTGAAGTTCTGCTCCACGCTGATGGTTGCTGCACCATTCGGCCTGGCGATCACGGATAAAAAGACGCCCGAGGATGTCGCCGAAGGACTCGGAAAGGTTATTCGTCCGCCCGTGATCTGGCTTGCCTTTCAGGACTGCACAGGTTGCACCGAGACGCTTCTCCGCACTTCTCACCCGGACCTAAGCGATTTGATTCTGAACATCATCTCGCTGGAATACCACGAGACATTGATGGCAGGTTCGGGCGCGCAGGCCGAAGAAGCGCTCGCGCAAGCCATGGACACTTACTCCGGTAAGTACGTGTGCGTCGTCGAGGGCTCGATCCCAACCCGCGATAAGGGCGTCTACATGAAGATAGCCGGACGGCCAGCCATGGAAGTCCTAGCCGATGTTGCGGGAAAGGCCGCGGCTATCATCGCCATCGGTTCCTGCGCCTCTTGGGGAGGGATTCCGTCGGCCGATCCGAATCCAACGGGTGCGGTTGGCGTTGTTGATCTGATGCCCGAGAAGAGGATCGTAAACATCCCGGGATGCCCGCCCAATCCCTACAACCTGCTGGGGGTAGTCCTACAATTTGCCGAGTCCGGCACGCTGCCGGAACTCGATGCGGAGAGGCGCCCGAAGTTCGCATATGACCGCGACATTCACGAGCAATGCCCGCGAAGGGCACACTTCGATGCCGGCCGCTTTGTAAAGCAGTACGGCGACGAAGGCCACCGTGAAGGCTGGTGTTTGTATGAAATGGGCTGCAAAGGACCCGACACTCACGCAGGGTGCTCGACGCGACATTTCAACGAGATTCCCGACGTGTGGCCAATTGGTATCGGCGCGCCTTGCGTTGGATGTACCGAGAAAAGCATCGCGTTCCGTGTGCCCATGTTCAAGGTCGTGCAAATTCATACCCCTGCGACACCTCCCGAAACCTACGCCCCGATAAGCAGCCCGCAGGGCACCATCAGCCCGCTCGCAACTGGTCTCGTTGGAGCGGCAGCCGGCGCGCTGCTGGGGGCTGGCTTCGTCGCCTCCCGCAAGTTCTCGAAGGTGAAGGGCGACCAGAGCGTGCCCGGTTCCAGCCCGAGTGGCGGTGGGGGAAACACGACGGGCAGTTCGGAGGCGGGCTCGAAGGACAAACCTTGAGGGTCGTTGGCGCGATCGTGCTCTTCCTCGCCGGCGCGATATGGTCGGTCCCGACTGGTTTGGCTCAAACCGGCGGGGGCGAGCCTCCCTGCATGCAGTGTCATCGGCCGAGCGACGTCACCATCGATCCGGCGCGGTACGCGCGCTCCGTGCACGGCGCCTTTCCTTGCACCGTCTGCCACACGAAAGGGTTCAACCAGTTTCCTCACACAAGCACCCGTGCCGAGATGCGCGACTGTATTGATTGTCACAAAGGGCAATCTTTCCCTCCCTTCAACTTCAACACGATCGCGCAGGCAGTGAAGGCGAGTGTCCACGTCAAAACGGTCGATCCGGCATTTCGCTGCGAGAATTGCCACTCGCCACATTACTTCATCCCGGCGAGCCGCATAACGGATGCTTCTGAATTCGTTTTCGTGTCCAACAACAGCTGCCTGGCATGTCATGCTGCTGGAGACACTCCAGCCGCCAAGGACCTCGCCTTTGGGAAGCTTGCTGAAAAGCATCGGTGGCTTTTCCATGCGGAGTTGCACCTTCAGCGCACTGCGTGTGTCGCATGTCACACTGCCCCCGGACAACAGAGCGTGCATCTCATTCTCCCGAAGTCAGAAGCAGTCAGGGATTGCACTATATGTCATGCAAAGAACTCGATGTTGGCTACCAAGCTATATGCACATCTCGCCCTGCAAGAACGAGCCCAATATGGTTTTGTGAATGCAATTCTGTTCAATAACGCGTATCTGACCGGGGCTAACCGGAACAGATGGCTCGATTGGGGAGCTTTTGGGCTGGCTGGGCTAGTGCTTCTTGGAGTTGCGGCTCATGGGCTAGGCCGGTGGGCATTCGCCGGTTTCAGGAGGAGGAGGTCATGAGGCGCGACTTCGGTCCATATCCTGTTTGGCTCCGTTGCTGGCATTGGAGCAATGCGTTGCTCTTCGTGACGTTGATTATTACCGGATTCCGTATGCATTTCTCCGCCGGTGGCCCGCCGCCGGTTGGGTTCCGAACCGACGTACTGATTCACAATACGGCGGGGATACTTCTGACTCTGTTCTACGGTCTGTTCCTGTACGGAAATTTGCGGTTCGGGAATGCTCGTTACTATTTGATCACGGCCGACGACATCACACCGGGATTGGTCCGGCAGGCGCGCTACTATTTGTGGGGCATTTTCCTGGGTTCGCCTCATCCTTACCCGCACAACCCGCATAGCGAGGAGCGCAAGTTCAACCCTCTGCAGAAAATGTTCTATCTGGCGGTGATGTTCCTGCTCTTTCCAATACTGATAGTCACGGGATGGGCGCTGCTCTTCCCCAACCGATTGCCCAATGAAATCTCTGGTGCCCCCGGCATAGCCTTGTGGGCTCTAGCCCACACATACACCGGCTTTTTTATTTTTCTTTTTATGATTATTCACGTTTATCTGGGCACCACCGGGGCGACGCCAGACGAACTCTTCCGCTTTATGTGGTCCGGCGCTGGTCCTGAACCAACCTCCACGCTTCGCACGCCGGATTTAGGGGATCGGGCTGGAAGTCAAGTGCAGGTTACTTCCCAAAAGGAGCACGTATGAGCGCCACGATCAGTCGCCGCCAGGCCCTCAAGGGGATCGCGGGATTGGGCGGGACCATCATTGGAGCGCTGGCCACGTCGGTAGCCGCCGAGGAGCACCCCGCGCACCCCGTGGCCCCACCGGACGCCGTGTCTATGCTCTACGACAACACGATCTGCACCGGCTGCAAAGCCTGCATGGTGGCGTGCAACGAGGCCAATGGCCTAACGCCGGACACGGCGCTGTCCGGAGGGCTCTGGGACATGCCAACGGATCTCAACTCCCAGACCAAGAACATCATCAAGCTCTACCAGGAGCCGCATGGGACAGACTTCGCCTACGTCAAAAGACAGTGCATGCACTGCCTCGATCCAGCTTGCGTGACGGGCTGCCCGTTCGGGGCCCTCAAGAAGGATGAGTGGGGCGCCGTTACGTGGAGCGGTCCGCTGTGCATCGGCTGCCGTTACTGCGAGGTTGCATGCCCATTCGACGTGCCCAAGTTCCAATGGGATCACTGGAATCCCAAGATCGTCAAGTGCGAGTTTTGCTTCGACCAGCGCCTTAAGGAGAATCGGCAGCCCGGCTGCACCGCGGTCTGCCCCACTGGAGCAGTGATCTTCGGCAAGAGGGTGGACCTGCTAGCCAAAGCGAAGGAGCGCATCGCGGCCTCGCCGGATAAGTATTTCGAGAAGCGGGTGTACGGAGAACACGAGGTGGGAGGAACACAGGTGCTTTACCTCTCCAAAGTAGCATTCGAGAAGATTGGCCTCCCCAAGCTGGGTTCGACCTCGCTGGGTCACTACGCCACCAAGGTCACATCAGTGATCTACCAGTGGCTTGCGGGGCCGATGCTCATCGCGGGGGTTCTGGGCATCGCTATCAAGCGAAACTGGAATCGCCATGAGGCGGAGAGACACGATCGTGAGAAACCAACCGACCTGCTGAATCTGTGAGGCAACCTACGATGTCTCCTCCATCTATGAGCACCTACGATACAACCGGCAGCACCCTCATCAACCACTGGCAGTGTGGGGTGCCCGTGTATCGCGAGCCGGTGGTTACGCCCACGCTGCTTTTTTTCGCGGCGCTGGCCACGATTGGCCTGATCCTGGCCATGATACGGCTCTTTTCCCCGCTCGGTCCCTTTTCCGGCATGAACGATGTGTATGCCTGGGGGATCTGGAAGACCTTCAACGTAATGACCCTCACCGCCTTGGGTTCGGGGCCCCTGGCGGTGGGCATCGCCGCCTGGGTCTTGAACCGGCATAAGCTGCATGCCGTCATGCGGACCGCCTTGGTGTCGGGTTTCCTCTTCTACGCGACTGGCCTCGTGGCCCTCGGCTTCGACGTGGGGCGCCCCTGGAACTTCTGGAATATCATCCTTCCATGGCGCTGGAACGCCGAATCGGCGATGCTCGAGATTTGCATATGCATGCCAGTTTACTGCGCAGTGTTCCTGCTCTTCGAGAACGTTCCTTTGATTGTGGAACGCTTCTACTACACGGGCACGGATGCGACCAAGGCGTTTCTTCTTCTATGCGCCCCCATTGTGCGCCGGATCTATCCTTTCGTGATCATCGGGGCCTACGTCCTGCCGATGATGCACCAGTCCGCTTTGGGTGGGCTGATGCTCCTCGCGGGTGACAAGGTCCACCCGCTCTGGCAGACGCCATTCCTGCCGCTCCTCTACCTCCTGGCCGCAGGTTTGTGCGGGCTTGGCTTCGTGACCTTCCTCCTCCTCATCACCTGTCTTCGCTACTCGCGGGCCCTCGACTTGGAGGTGTTGGGAGAGTTGGGCAACCTGCTCTCGTGCGCGTGCTTCCTTTTCCTCGCCGTCCGCTTCGGGGACCTCCTCTGGAGAGGACAACTCCATTCTGCCTTCGCCCTCGATAAGTGGAGCCTCCTCTTTCTTACCGAGACGGCGTTCATCCTCATCCCGGCCGTCGCGCTCCGGTTCCGGGCCGTGCGGGAGACACCACGAACTCTGCTGAACATGGCCACGTTGGCTTGTCTTGGAGGGATGTTCTACCGTTTCATCCCCACCACCATCGCGTTTGCCCCCGCGCGCGAGGCGAGTTACTTCCCGAGCCTGCCTGAGGTGCTCATGTCCGTCGGATACATCTCGCTCGGGATCGTGGCTTTCGCCATTGCTGTCAAATACTTCGCGGTGCTGCCCGGCGAGAACCAGGACCTGAATTTCATGCCTGTCCGCTGGCGCCAGGCGGCGGATACAAAAGAAGGACAAATACTATGGCCCGCATCTCGATAGACCCGATAACTCGCATCGAAGGGCACCTGCGCATCGATGTCGAGATCGACGGGGGCACCGTGCAGAAGGCCTGGGCGAGCTGCACCATGTGGCGCGGAATCGAGACGATTCTGCTCGGGCGCGATCCCCGCGAAGGCTGGGTTTTTGCCCAGCGCTTCTGCGGAGTTTGTACCACGGTCCACGCGATGGCCTCGGTGCGCGCGGTAGAAGATGCGCTCCAGCTCGAGATTCCCGCGAACGCCCAGTACATTCGCAACCTGATTCTGATCGCGCACGCGCTGCACGACCACATCGTTCATTTCTATCACTTGTCCGCACTCGATTGGGTGGACATCACGACCATTCCCAAGGCGGACCCGGTACGCGCGGCCTCCATCGCAGACGGCCTCAGCACTTGGCCGGGAAACTCCCGACGCGAGCTGGAGGCGGTTCAGAACAAAGTCAAAGGCCTGATTGGAAGCGGCCAGCTCGGGATTTTCTCCCATGGCTACTGGGGCCATCCCGCGATGCGCCTCAGCCCGGAAATGAACCTGATTCTGTTTGCGCACTATTTGCAGGCCCTGGAATTTCAACGCAAAGCCTGCCAAGTGGTCGGGATTCTTGGGGGGAAAACCCCGCACATCCAGAACCTCGCGGTCGGCGGCGTGATGAATGCGATTAACCTGAACAGCCTCGCGACCATGAATATGGACCGCCTCGCGACGTTGCAATCCCTGCTCCAGGACCTGGTTCCCTTCGTGCAGCAGGCCTATTTCGTAGATGCCTGCCTGCTCGCCGCCTCCTACCCCGAGTGGTTCCGCTATGGACGCGGCGTGGCGAATTATCTTGCCGTCCCTGACCTTCCGGTGGATGCAAAGGCCACTCAATTCGATCTCCCCGGTGGTGTTATCATGAATGGGAATCTCGGCTCCGTGCGGCCGGTTCAAAATTGGCGCGACGAGGCCATCCGCGCGGCGGTTGCCGAGGATGTCACGCGCGCGTGGTACCTTGGAGAAGGCGCGCAGCCCCCCTGGAAAGGCAAGACCGAACCCTATTACACCGACTTCCGGGAGGACGGGAAGTACACGTGGGTAAAAGCGCCACGCTACAACGGTCTTCCGATGCAGGTCGGCCCTCTTGCGAATGTTCTCGTCGGCTACGCCTCCGGTCATCCGCTCACACGCAAATGGACCGATAACGCTCTTGAAAGAATTTCGTCGGTCAATGGTTCGAAAGTGAAGCCCGAGGATTTGCAATCGACAATGGGGCGCTACCTTGCCCGTGCGATCCGCTCAGCAATGCTCTCCGACCTGGCGCTCCAGCACTGCCAGTTGCTCACCGCCAACATTCTCAACGGCGACGACACCACCTACAATCCACCCCAATTCCCGCAGCATCAGATTCAAGGTGTGGGGCTGCATGAAGCGCCCCGTGGCACGCTTTCGCATTGGGTTGTTATCGACAAGGGGGCTTTCTCCAACTACCAGGCAGTGGTGCCGACCACCTGGAACGCCAGCCCCCGTGACGACAAGGGCGTCCCCGGGCCCTACGAAAGCTCGCTCCTATCAAACCCGGTAGCCGATCCGGCGAAGCCGCTGGAAGTGCTCCGCACCGTGCATTCCTTCGATCCGTGCATGGCGTGCGCATGTCACACCTTCGATGCAAGCGGCCGCGAAGTAGCTCAGGTGAAAGTCTTATGAACACGAGCGCCGACTGCAGACACTCGCGAATTTCCGTGGTCGGCATAGGGAACGTTCTTCTTGGCGATGACGGCTTTGGCCCGTTGGCCGTCGAAATGTTTCGTTGCGAGTACGAATGCGGCTCGAACGTTGAAATTCTGGACCTCGGCACGCCTGGGTTAGATCTCGCGCCGTATTTGTTCGGCGCCGAGCTGGTCGTAATCGCAGATGCCGTTGAGGCGCAAGAGAAGCCGGGAACGTTGTGCATCTACTGCGAAGACGACGTTGCGGCTCTCCACGCCCCGCTTCGTCTGACCGACCACGATCCGGCAGTTGGGGAAACTCTCGCGCACTTGAGGTTAGCTGGTAACGCTCCCTCCGAAGTTATCATCATCGGTGTCGTTCCCGAGTCGTGCGGCCTCGGCGAGGGTATCAGTCCCTCGGTGCTGAGTTCCTCCTCGGTTGTGGTGGATAACATCGCTCGCTTGCTGATCGAGCGCGGCATCGATTGCCGCCGCCGGCATGCTCCAGTCCGGCCAAATCTCTGGTGGTTGTCGGGTGATCAGTCTGAACTTGTCGCATCACAAGG
Organism: uncultured delta proteobacterium; assembly: GCA_963815835.1. Classification (GTDB taxonomy): domain Bacteria; phylum Desulfobacterota; class Binatia; order Binatales; family Binataceae; genus DATGKG01. The sequence continues at coordinate 953,542 of CAWFIF010000006.1, read as the reverse complement.
AAGACTATCGACAGCCAGGGAGAATCCGTAGGGAGTCGCGCTTACCCTATGCACGAACTTTCAATCGCGCAAAGCATCATCGAAATCGCCGAGGCGAAGGCCCGCGAGGAGAACTCTCGATGCATTCAAACAATCAAGATACGACTGGGAGAGTTCACCACGGTGGTCCGCGAAGCTCTTGAGTTCGCGTTCGAAGTCGCTCGCCGGGATACGTTGGCCGAAACTGCCAGGTTGGAGATTGAAAGCGTGCCAATGGTCGTACGCTGCGTGGTGTGCGGGTTGGTGACGGAGCCGGTGCGGGAAGTGTGCCTGATATGTCCGCAGTGCGGACTACCGCTGGAAGTCGTTTCGGGAGAGGAGCTCCAGGTGGAGTACATCGAAGTCGAATCAGAAGCTGAGAGGGTCTGACGGATGGTATATCGGTTCAAGCGATGAGGTAGGCGGTATGTGTCTGACTGTGCCTGGAAAAATCGTGACCATCCTCGTGGAAGAGAACCTGGGCTTGCGCCGCGGCGAAGTGGATTTCGGCGGTATCCGCAGGGAAGTTTGCCTGGACTACACACCCGAGGCTCGCGCCGGAGACTACGTTCTGGTTCACGTAGGCTTCGCCCTGACCGTGGTGGATGAAGAGGAAGCGCAGCGGGCCTTGGAAGCGCTGCGGCAGCTCGATCAACTCGAGGAGCCGACCGAGAGGCCTCCAGATTTCCTGAAATGAAGATTCGAGGGCGGGCCGTGGCCAGGCGCGGAAACTGATTCGGCATCGGAGGACTGTTCTATGTGCCTCGGCATTCCCGGCGAGATCGTTGAAGTCCGCGAGGACAAGGGTTTACGTTCGGGCAAGGTGCGCTTCGCCGGCATCACGCGCGAAGTCTGCCTGCAGTACGTTCCGGATGCGACGGCGGGCGACTACGTCGTCGTGCACGTCGGGTTTGCGATTTCAAAAATCGACCGCGAGGAAGCCGAGCGCGCCTACCGAATTCTGGAGGATCTAGGGCAGACCGCCGAGCTGACTTCCGACCGTGAAGCTACGGGGAAGCCGCGATGAAATACCTCGACGAGTACCGCAACAGCGAGGTCGCCGCCGGGCTGGTGAAGAAGATCGCCGAGATTACCAAACGCCGGTGGGTCTTGATGGAAGTCTGCGGCGGCCAGACGCATTCGATCGTGCGCTACGGGATAGACCGCATGATTCCCGACGCGATCGAATTGGTGCACGGTCCAGGCTGTCCGGTCTGCGTGACCTCGCTTGAGATGATCGACAAAGCCCACGCGATTGCGAGCCGCCTCGGCGTGATCTTTGCCTCGTTCGGTGACATGCTGCGCGTCCCGGGCAGCCGCGGTGACCTCCTTACCCTGAAGAGCCGCGGCGCCGATGTGCGCGTCGTCTATTCGCCGCTCGATGCGGTCCGGATCGCACAGGAAAATCCCGGCCGCAAGGTGGTTTTCTTCGGCATCGGATTCGAAACCACCGCGCCCGCCAATGCGATGGCGATCTTTCACGCCAGGCGTGAAGGCGTGAAAAACTTTTCAATGCTGGTCTCGCATGTCCTGGTACCCCCGGCGATGGCGGCGATTCTGGAGGCGCCCGGCAACCGGGTGCAGGGGTTTCTGGGGCCCGGCCACGTTTGCGCAATCATGGGTTGTCGCGAATACGAGTCGCTCGCCGAGCGCTATCAGGTGCCGATCGTCGTCACTGGTTTCGAACCGGTCGATTTGCTCGAAGGGATCCTGATGACGGTGCGGCAGCTCGAGGCGGGCAATGCGACTGTCGAGAATCAGTACGCGCGGGCTGTGACTCGCGATGGCAATCGCCCCGCGAAGGATCTGGTCTTCGAGGTATTCGAGGTCGCGGACCGCAAGTGGCGCGGCGTCGGTTCGATTCCCAGATCCGGCTACAAGATTCGTCACGAGTACCGCGAGCACGACGCCGAGAGGCTCTTCGACGTGGACGCCATCGCGACCGAGGAGTCATCGCTATGCATCAGCGGGCTCATCCTGCGCGGTCTCAAGAAGCCCTGCGACTGCGCGGCGTTCGGCAAGGATTGCACCCCGCAACGTCCCCTTGGTGCTACGATGGTCTCCGCCGAGGGAGCCTGCGCAGCCTACTATCAGTACGGACGCTATCTGGATACGCATGTCGCGAGGGGTGAAGACGATGTCATCTAATGGCCGAGGCATCGACCGCGACGATCGCGCGGGCGCCGGCGCCGGCGCACCCTTCGGCGAATGTCCACTTCCGCTCACGGAGACCGAGGCAATCCTGCTCGGTCACGGTAGCGGCGGAAAACTTACTTCGCGGTTGATCGAGCAGATGATTGTGCCGGCGTTTCGCAACCCTGCGCTGGAAGCGCTCGATGACCAGGCGATCGTTTCGGTCCACGGCGGACGACTGGCGTTCACCACCGACTCCTACGTAGTCACGCCGATCTTTTTTCCCGGCGGCGACATCGGAGAGCTGGCCGTCAACGGCACGGTCAACGACCTCGCGATGGGCGGGGCCGAGCCGCGCTATCTCTCGCTCGCGTTTATTCTCGAGGAGGGATTGCCGATCGCGGACCTGCGCCGCATCGTCGAATCTGCCCGACGCGCAGCCGAGCGCGCCGGCGTGGTCGTCGTCACCGGCGACACCAAGGTGGTGGGTCGCGGCAACGGCGACAAGGTGTTCATCAACACGTCCGGCATCGGCGTGGTCCCGCCCGGAGTGAACCTCTCGTCGCGCAATGTCCGCGCCGGCGACGCGATCCTGCTATCAGGTTCGATTGGCGATCACGGCGTGGCAATCATGTTGACTCGCGAAGGACTCGAGTTCGAAGGCGAGCTGCGAAGCGATACTGCGCCTCTTCATGAACTGGTCGCGAGCGCGCTCACGGCAAGCCGTGAAATCCACGCGATGCGCGATCCGACCCGCGGCGGCCTGGCGGCTACCCTGGTTGAGATCGCTTCCCGGCAAAAGCTTGGAATCGAAGTTGACGAGAAATCGATTCCGATCCGCGACACGGTGCGCGGCGCCTGTGAAATCTTAGGCCTCGATCCACTGCTGGTCGCCAACGAGGGCAAGCTGGTTGCCTTTGTTCCCGACCGGGATAGCGAAGCGGTGCTCGCGGCGATGCGTCGGCATCCGCTGGGCGGTAATGCTGCCAGAATCGGACGCGTAACTGACGAGCACCCTGGTTTGGTGCTGCTGCGTACGCCGATCGGCGGCGCTCGGGTTCTCGATCTGCCATTCGGCGAAGTCCTGCCGCGCATTTGTTGAGGAGTGCCTGGAACATGTGTGTCGGAATCGTATTGTCGCGCCGCCCAGCTTCCGCGGACTCGACCATTAAGTTGACTGGCGAGAGGGGGTATGTTGATGTTACCTGAACGAGTTTACTTTTCGCCTCAATGAGAGGAACAATCCTGCAATCTTCGATAAATTGATTTCATCTTGCTAGAATGCCACGCGCGAAAAAAGGTACGCCGAAATTAACTTTGGACTTGGGAGGTCCGAAGATTACTTCGGACGTGTTTCGCCGCGCCGTCGAAGCATTTTTCGTGATGGTCGATGAAGTCTCCCGTCAAATGGCCGGCGGCAACCGCATACAATGGCTCGTGTCGGTGAAGGGTGGAAGCATTCACCTCAGTGCCGCGCCAGAAGCAAAGCGCCAAGAGATAGCCGTTAAGATTCCCCAAATAGCCCGCGCTGTACGCGCTGGCGTTTCGTTAGTAAGCCGTCGAGCCGAACGACCAAAGTTTTTTACCGACGAGGCGCTACGGCGCGCGAGAGAGTTGGCCTCGATTCCAGAAACTCGACAAATCGAAACCGCGCAAATCAGCCTGGCGAACCAAACGGCGAAACTGACCCCGAAAACCGTCGCGAACATCAATGAACTTCTCGGCACTCAAGTTAAAGATTACGGAACGGTTGAAGGTCGATTACTGGTCTTATCTGCCGCGCAAGGTGCAAGCATCGCTATAGTCGATCCGCTCACTGAACGACTAGTTCGGTGCTGGGTGAGTGAAACTCAACTTGACGAGGCGATCCGAGCATTTCGGAAACGCGTAGCCGTAAGCGGATTGATTCACTACCGCAAGGATGGACAGCCCAATCATATTGAAGTTGATGAACTGTTTGTCTTCCCAGATCGTTCGGAGCTACCTACCGCCGATGAAATCCATGGCATTCTGAGCAAAACGGAATGAGTCTCCCGCGCCGCTATTGGGATAGCTCCGTGTTCCTGGCATGGCTGCTACCGGAGCCTGACAGGGAAGATGGCTGTCGCTCGGTTTTGAAGGCAGCGACCGAAGGCGAACTTGAGATTGTCACATCGGCGTTAACGCTGACTGAAGTAGTCAAGCTAAAAGACAAGCCGCAACTGAAACGCGATCAAGAAGAAAAGATCGCCAACTTCTTTCAGAATGAGTTCATCATCCTTCGCAACGTAGACCGCTTTGTGGCGCTCCAGGCGCAGCGACTCGTTTGGGACAGAGGACTGGCACCGAAAGACTCGATTCATGTCTGCACCGCGCTGCGTTGGAAGATACCTGTTCTCGATACATTCGACGATCAGTTGATGAATCTAAACGGCAAATTGCCGTTTGAAGAGAGCAATCCATCTAGTCTCTTTTTGGAAATCACGACACCGCGTGTGCCTATGCAACTGCCACTCATACCAGAAACGGTCACGCCGCCACCGGTGGTAAGCTCCGACGGATCGGAAGAGGAATAGCCGTGTCACGCGATAATTCGATGGAACACTTCGACAAGGTCATGCGCGCGCAAGTCGCTGTTCCAAAAGACGCGGCGGCGCTTAAGACTATGAAGTAGACCATTGCCGAGAAAAAGAAACGCTCGCGAGCGGCATCTCGCGCAAAAAATGAGCTGATTGCCATGTCGTAGAAAGTTGTAGTCAATTGCAGCAGCGGCGGCTCGGAGACATATGCGGACATGGAGAAAATAGAAGAGGACAGGAACTCCATTAACCAAGTTACGGGTTGGCGCTCGTATGATGCCAAAGGCCAATTAATAGCCTTTCTCTCTCGCAACAGCGTCTCGATTATTGAGACCAAATGGGCACCGTCTCAATTCTCTGTCAACATCAACATACTTCCCACTGGCGAAAGGGGGAGGAGGCGATGAAGTTTCTGGTGCTGTGGCAGATCGAGATCTCCCTGCTGTCGCGCGACATCATGAAATCGGTGATGGGAATGCCCGCCTACGCGGAACCGCTCGAAAAGCAGGGCAAAGTAGTCGCCCGCTACCACATTCCGGGATCGCATGGCGGCGCGTGGATCTACGAGGTTGACTCGAACGAGGAACTGGATATGCTCTTGGCGCGTTCGCCGGTCTTCAATTTCGCGCGTTACAAGATTTATCCGCTGGCCGATATGGCGCCGCCGGGCGCGAAGTCGTCAGATTGATTGGGCAAAATGCTCGACGCCAACGACATGACAATTGAAGCGCGCCCCGGCCAGTCCGCAACGCTCGAGGCGCGGCGCATCCGGGTCGAAGGCATCGTGCAAGGTGTAGGCTATCGGCCTTTCGTGTGGGCGCTCGCGATGCGGATGGATCTGGCGGGCTTCGTGGCGAACGATACGACCGGCGTTGTCATCGAGGTCGAAGGAAGTCGCGCCGGTATCGAACGCTTCGTGGACGCGCTGAGCCGCGAGGCGCCCTCGTTGGCGGTAATCGAAAAAATCGTCGCCGAATCTGTTCCTGCGAAATCGCACGGGCGGTTCGAGATCGTCGATAGCCAGGCCGACGGGGAACGTCAGGCTCTCATCTGTCCCGATATTGGCACTTGCGACGAATGTTTGCGCGAGGTTTTCGACCCGCGGAATCGACGTTATCGATATCCATTCACCAACTGCACCAACTGCGGACCGCGCTTTACCATCATCCGCGGAGTCCCATATGACCGCCCGCTCACCAGCATGGCGGGATTCGCGATGTGCCCCGACTGCGAACGCGAGTACCACGATCCCGCCGATCGTCGTTTTCACGCCCAGCCGGTTTGCTGTCCAGCTTGTGGGCCGGAGTTGCGATTGCTTGATCGCGTCGCAATGCCGCAACCGGGCGATCCGATCTGTCGTGCGGCAGCATTGTTGAAAGAAGGGAGGATTATCGCGGTGAAGGGGCTCGGCGGTTACCATCTGGCGGCCCTTGCGAGCGATGAATCCGCGGTCGCCACGCTGCGCGCTCGCAAGCATCGGGAGGACAAACCCTTCGCGGTAATGGCGCCTGATCTGGATGCGGCGCAGGAACTCGCCACCATCGACGCCGCCGAGCAGCGACTTCTTACCGGACAGCGCAGACCGATCGTGCTGCTGGCGCGGCGCGCCGATGCCAAGCTCGCGCAGTTGACGGCGCCCGGGAGTCACTTCATCGGGCTGATGCTGCCGTACACCCCCATGCATAATCTGCTGTGCCGCGAGCTGGGCGCGCCGTTGGTACTCACCAGCGGCAACATTTCGGATGAACCGATCGCATTTGCAGACACCGACGCGCTGCGGCGGCTCTCCGCGATTGCCGATTTCTATCTGACTCACGATCGTCCTATCCACGTGCGCGCCGACGATTCGGTGATGCGAGTGGTGCGCGGGCGCGAAGTATCGATTCGCCGCTCGCGGGGATTCGCTCCCGAGCCGCTCACCCTGCCGGATGAGATCTCGCGACCCATTCTCGCGTGCGGCGCAGAACTAAAGAATACGTTTTGCCTGGCGAAGGGACGCCACGCGTTCCTGTCGCATCACATCGGCGATCTGGAAAATTTCGAAACCTATCAGTCATTCACCAACGGCATCGAACATTTCCAGCGCGCGTTTGATATCGAGCCGAGCATAGTCGCGCATGATCTCCATCCGGATTACTTGTTGACGAAGTACGCGCTCGAGCTGGCGCGGGTCGAACTCGTCGGCGTTCAGCATCATCATGCACACATCGCGTCTTGTTTGGCCGACAACGGTCAGCACGGACCGGCGATCGGGGTCGCTTTCGACGGTCTCGGTTACGGACTCGACGGAACCATATGGGGAGGCGAATTCCTCGTTGCCGATCTGGAGAAGTTCGAACGAGCGGGGCATTTGCAGCCGGTGCCGATGCCCGGCGGAACAGCCGCCATCAAGCAGCCGTGGCGCATGGCAGCGGCGCATCTTGACGCCGCGTATGGAAACGACCTGCCGGCGGCTTTGGACGTCGTCTCGCGCAATCGGCAAAACTGGGCACAGATAGTCCGTCTCGCCCGCAATGGTATCAATTCACCGTTGACCTCCAGTGTCGGGCGTCTGTTTGACGCGGTCGCGTCGATTCTGGGGATCCGCGATGCGATCAACTACGAGGGACAGGCGGCGATCGAACTCGAGCAGATCGCGAGTCCTTCGGAAACATCGACATACGCAGTCGGCCTCGGCGCAGGCGAAACGTTCACCATTCGCGCCACGGATCTGGTGCGGGCTTTGTCCGATGATCTGCTTTCAGGAACCGCCGTCGAGACTATCGCTGCCCGCTTCCAAAACACGCTCGCCGTGATCGTCGTTGACACATGCAACGCCATCCGCGCTCGAACCGGACTGAGCACCGTGGCGCTAAGTGGCGGCGTGTTCCAGAACCAGTTCCTGCTCGCAAGAACGGTTGAGGGGCTCGATCGAGCTGGCTTTCGCGTACTGACGCACTCGAGGGTACCCGCCAACGATGGAGGCATCAGTTTTGGGCAAGTTGCGGTGGCTGCGGCACGGGATCGAAATGGAAACATTGTTTGCTTGTAGAGACTGAGAATCAAGGAAGTGGAGGTACTCTCGATGTGTTCCACCTGCGGATGTTCTGACGAAGCGCACGCGACAATCACGGATCTGGGCAGCGCCGATACGCCGGGCCATCATCACAACCATGATGATGGTCACCCTCACCCTCACGACCATGATCATGGCCAGACTCATCGGCATGAGCATGCCGACGATGATCGTCATTCAGAGTCAGTTTCGCGAATAATTCGCCTCGAGCAGGACGTGCTGGCGAAGAATAGTCGCCTTGCCGAGCGTAATCGCGGATGGTTCGAGGGGCGCGAAATCTTCGCTTTGAACCTTATGAGCTCGCCTGGCGCGGGCAAAACGACGCTACTGGAGCGGACTATCCGCGAGCTTGGCGGGGAGTATCAGCTATCGGTAATCGAAGGCGATCAGGAAACCACTCGCGATGCCGAACGGATTGGAGCGACCGGGTGCCGCGTGATTCAAATCAATACCGGTAGCGGTTGCCATCTGGATTCCGAGATGGTGGCTAATGCGCTCAAAAAGCTCCAACCTCCCGCCCGCTCGTTGTTATTGATCGAAAACGTCGGAAACCTGGTGTGCCCGGCGCTCTTCGACCTCGGCGAGCGCAAGAAAGTCGTCATCATGTCGGTAACCGAGGGCGAGGATAAGCCGGTCAAATATCCTCACATGTTCCGCGCGGCCGATGTGATGATCCTCAACAAGGTCGACTTGCTGCCCCACGTTACTTTTTCCGTCGAGAGCTGCATCGAGTTTGCCCGGCGGGTGAATCCTGCGCTTCGAATCATCAGCACTTCAGCAACGCGTGGCGATGGCCTCGATGAGTGGTATTCCTGGATCCGCGCCGAAAATGGCATCTCCAGTCGTCGGTTAGATTTGAGCCATTACAATCAAGATCGACAAGCGGGCATCATCAAGGCGACCTAAAATCAGCCGAAGATAACAACCGGGCTAATCGTGATGTGCGGAAAGAAAGGAATTCCCGGATCGCGCATGATGCGAAACTGCCTTAGTCATCGCTTCATGCTTCGAGAAGCTCCCGATCCCCGTCCCAGAGCGAATTCGCCTGCGGGCTGCGCACCGGTGTTTTTATGACCTTAAAGCCCATGCGCGCTACCGAGGTATCGAGACGGGTGGAGAAGATCGCGTCGTGGTCATGCAGGATAAACCGGTACGTGTGGTCTGAGGGAATCGCTTCGCGCAGCTGTTGGAGGTCCAGCCCGCGCTCGGATGGGCAGTCACGTTGAGGTGAATAACGCGGTGGGAAGCATGTTCCACGACCACCAACACATAAAGCATTCGAAAAGTAACGCTCGCTACCACGCAGAAGTCACCAGCGATGATGGCCTCCGCGTGATTCTTGAAAAAGGTTGACCAACGCTGATCGCGGCGAGGGTTACCCGCTGATGGCGACTCGCGCAGATATTTCCGGATGGTGCGCGGCGACACGCGCAGGCGGAGTTTCACCAGTAACTCGTTGGCAATTCGCTCCTGGCCCCAGGATGGGTTCTCGCGCGCCATCTTGCGGATCAGACGTAGGAGGTCGGGCGGAATCCGCGGCCGGCCAGATTGACACTTCTTACGCGAGAAGAACTGGAAGCCTTCGCGGTGCCAACCGATGAAGGTTCTCGGCGTCACCACCGTCAGTGCGCTGCGCCAATTGAACCAGCGGCTGAGCAATAGGAGCGTCAAGCGTGCTGGAGGGGAGGTTCGGCGGGGTCTGATTTTGCGTTCCTGATAGAACCCGAGCTGTTTGCGCAGAAACAGATTCTCTGCCGCGAGCGAGCTTTCGGATCGTAAACTGAAAACCAAGAAGCGAAACAAATCGGCCAAAACGTTCAACCAAAGCAGGCAGGATTTCATCATCGACCGATGTCTTATTGTTTTGGTCTCCGCTCTTCAAATTGATCGCAATCTGGCCCGTTTCAGGTCACGCCGATAATTTTTGCGGAGGACAAACCTAGCGCACGGTCATGTGGTCGCCCTCGACCAGAGTGCGGAAATCCTCGCGCTGGAAAATTCCCGCCACCGCGCGCGTCATCGCAACCGACAGCACCTGCCCCGGCTCATCGTAGATACCGGCTTCATCATCGGGACCAAGGCCGAAGCTGCCGATCGGCGGATCGAAGTACGACTGGCTGCTGGAGCCTTGCCAGAAGGGAACCTTGAACGGGGGTTTGTACACCGTCACATCAAGCGTGAAATCCGCCACCGTGCTCCAAGTCGGGCCGAAGCGGCCATCGGGCCCGCGATGCTTCTTCACCCAGCATTTGATGATTTGGGTCACGAGCACATAATCCGCATCCCGCTTGACGTCAGCGGTGTAGACGCTTTGATTTTCCGCGCTCGAATGAAGACCCGCTTCCTCGGCGGAACGCGCGATCGCGCCCTGAACGATTGGAGAAAGCGGCTGACTGTATAGTCTCTGAGTGATGTTCTCGGACTGATCGGTGACGATGCCGATCGCGGGTTGGCCATCGCTGGGGGCAGCGTTGGGGCCATTAAGGTCGCGCGAATCCGTCGGCAACAGAATCACTATCGTTCGATGAGGATAGGAATTCTGGTAGCCCTTGACCTGATAGGGATAGTACTCGACGGTTTCGACCGAGGTTGGCGCCGAAGGCTGGCTCGGGCCGCCGAGCCCGACCGCAGTACATCCGGAGATCGCCAACGCCAGAAATGCGAACCAGCCTCGCCGCGATCGCGGGTTTCGTCTCAACATATACCCCCCTCAATACGTCATGGGGATGTCGCCATCACGTTGTTCAACCCTGCGCTGCCTGCGTGCGCTCGCGATAAAGAAATAGCGTGCCGCCAACCTCGATGCGATCACCATTGCGAAGTGTTTGTCTGCCGGCGACCGGATGGCGATTCACCATCACCGAGCCGCCGCTGGTTGGCGTGATGGAGTAGTTCTTGCCCTCGAGCCGGATGATCGCATGATGTCCGAGCACGCTCTGGTCGCCGAACAGCCCGACATCGCATTCCTCGGCGCGGCCGATGATCGTGACCGGTTTGGCGAGCGGATACTCGCGGCCCTCGCGCGCGTTGCGGCTCTGGCTGCGCACCACCATCAGCCATCCGCGCTTGAGCAGTTCGCTGACGAGTCCGATGAAGAAGCCGATTAGCGCGCCCAGTATGATGATCGCGATGGCGCGGCCGAACGCCTGCGGAAAGGTGGTGGTGAGGCTTTGATAGAACAGCCCGCCGAGTGCACCGCCGACGACGCCGCCGAGTGCGCCATTGCGCCGTCGCGCATTCGAGCGGGTCGCCCATCCTACGCCGAGGCCGACCGCGATGCCGAGCACGGCCCATCCGAGGATGCGGCCGAAAAAGCCGGGCATCACATCGAAGGCAAGTTCGGCAACGATCAGGCCGACCGCGCCGCCGATCGCGCCGATCATCCCGCCACTGCGAATCCCTCGTAGCGCCAGGCGATTCTGGCTGACGCTTAAGGCTTCGATCGATGCGAGGAAGGCCGCGATGAAGGCGCCGACGAGCGCGCCGAGAATGATATCGCGACCATAGATGGAGTGGATGCCCATGAACGGTTCGGCGGTACCCCATGCGGCGAGGCCGCCGAGACCGCCCGCCGCGGCATAGAAGAGAAGCTTTTCGCGAGAGACGTTACTGGCCATGTGGTATCGAGAGGATTGCGCGTGCAGCCGCGTGGTTCAAGTGGGATTCGATCAAGTATCGCAGTGCTACTTTCAGTAGGCACGCGCGGTCCAGGTGCCGCGCTGACCCGAGGGTCCCGATTCGAAGGTTCCGGAAAGATCCGAACCGCGGCTCTCGCCTTCGAAATAGTAGGTGTCGGTGCCGTATGGAACCGTGAACTGCAGATGATTGCCGCGCACGAATCCTTCGATCGGAGTCGCCCCATAGCCCGACTTATGAATCGTCAGCTCCCCGTGGAGGAAGCCATTGGGCTGAGGCCGCAGCCGCAGTTCCAGATCGGAATTTCCGCCGCCGGCGAGACCACTGATGTTGCCCTTCGCGATGGTGGGTCCGCTGAGCCCCGGCCCCGAGGAGATCGCACCGCCGCCGACGCTCGGCGGGATCAGTCCGCCGCCACTATACGGCGAGCTGCCACTCGGAGGCATCGCATAGGGAGAGCCTCCTGTGTCGGCCAGGACCTCGAAGCGTTTTTGGGCGAAGTACTGGCCATTAAGATAGAAGTTGACAGTATATGTCCCGGGTAAAAAAGCCCCGCCGGCCGAGTTGCCCACCCGCCCACTGAACATGACGCTTCGGTCGGCGGGACCGACGTTTTTCCAATCGTTGACGCTTCCTAATGTGCGCCCATCCGGCGCGATATATGCCGCATCGACGCGATATTGATTGCTATCCAGCTTGTAGAGACGATTTTTGAAGCTTACCTGCCACCCTACGAACAGCACCTTCGACACGTCGAAGCTTTCCGCTGGACCCGATAACGGCGTGCCGGTCTTGGTGCTGTTGAGGAATTCGATATGCATCAACTCGAGTGGTTTGCGCCGCATTTCCTGGATATAAGCGTACTTCCGTTCTTCTTCCTCAGCTTTCTTGGCCGCGTCCTCGGGTGAGGGCGAGGACGCCGACGGTGGCGATGTAAGGCCCTCGGTGGCGGCTTTGGCTTTGTTTGCGAGATCCTGCGTTACGGTGAATTGCTGCGCGGCGAGATATTTGTCGTCGAGGTAGAGCGCGACCTTGTATGCACCCGGGGAGCGCGAGGTCAGGTCAGGCATCAGCGCGACGCCGCTGAAGTCGACGGTCTTCTGCGAAGGTCCGACGAACAGACTCTGGTCGCTTGATGCGATCTGACGGCCGCCCGCATCGTAGAAGCGCGCCTCCATGTTGTCGGTTCGGCCCTCCAGCCCCTCGAGGTCGTTCTTAAACGTGGCCTGCCACTTCAGGTACTTCTGGTTGGTGACCTCGGCGTCGGTGAAACTGGCCTTCGGCTCAGAGACTGGTGTGCCCTCGCGGCTCGAGAGCATGAGGGACATTTGTTGGAACTCCAGCGGATGCTGCCGGGCCTCGGCCACCAGCTCCTCATGCTTCCAGGGCAGCGAGTCGATCAGTGGTTTGATGCCGAGGCGCATCTGCAGCATCGGATCGGAGTAAACGTAGGTCGCGCCAAATGCGATTCCCGCCAGCACCAGGGAAAATGTGACTAGCCCGATCGCGCGTCTGACGGCACTGCGCGGCGACCGCGGCGCGATCGGCAACTCGCCGATGTCCCCAATATCGACTGGTGGCAGTCCCGCCGTCCCCGCCCGCGAGCTCACCGCCTCGCCCGAGGCCGAGATGCCGGCGCCGTAAAGCATCATGTCGCGGAACGCTTCGATGGTCTGCGGCCGCCCTTCCACGTTGTAGGAGAGCGCGGAATCGATCGCGGCGGCGAGATTGTTGGAGACCTGAGGCCGCAGCTCTTTCAGCTTCGGAAAACTGAAGGGCGGAAATTTTTCCGGATCGCGCGCCGTCAGCATGTAATGCATCGTGGCGGCGAGTGAATAGATGTCGCTGCGTGGGTCGACGTCGCCCTTGTATTGCTCGGGCGGCGCGAAGCCGAGCGTGCCGATCATGGTGCCCTTGCGCGCCGCCTTGAACAGCCGCGCGATACCGAAGTCGACCAGCACCACGCGCCCCTTCGCGGTGAGCATGACGTTGGACGGCTTCATGTCGCGGTACACGATCGGAGGCACCATGTTATGCAGGTAGGCGAGCACGTCGCAGAGCTGGCGCGCGACATCGACGACGAGTCCTTCGGGCAGCGGCTCGCCATTGCGCGAAGCCAGTTCCTCCTCGAGGTTGCGCCCCTCGACATACTCCATCACCAGGTAATGGCGGTTCTGAGCGTCGAACCGATCGGTGATGGCGGGAATCGCCTGATGCTTTAGTTGCGCGAGCGTGTCGGCTTCGCGCGCGAAGTAGTCGTTGGCCTCCAGCCGCTGCTGCTGATCGAGGAAGTGATCGACCATCTCCTTTATCGCGCAAGGACGATTGGCGAGGCGCTGGTCGCGCGCGAGATACACCACTCCCATCCCGCCGCCGCCGATCATTCGCTCGACCAGGTAGCGACTTGCGAGCAGCGTGCCGGGATTGAGCGGTCCTGTTCCAGCCATAGTCTTAGCTGGCAAACACTACGATAACGGAAATATTGTCGCTGCCCCCGCCGGCATTGGCGGCGGCGATTAATTCGCGCGCGGTTGGATACGGATCGTCGTAGCGTTTCATGATCTCGGCGATCGCGGCGTCATCGACATGCGCCATCAACCCGTCGCTGCAGAGCAGCAGCTTGTCGCCGCGGCGCAGTTTAATCGGCACCTTCTCGGCGCCGGCCGCACCGCTTTGACGCGCCCCGAGCGAGCGCGTGATCACGTTCTTGTGTTCGTGATGACGCGCCTCTTCGGCAGTGATCTGTCCGATCTCAACCAATCGCTGCACCAACGAATGATCTTTCGTGAGCTGGCGGAGAGAGCCGCCTTCGAGGATGTAGGCACGGCTGTCTCCCACCCAAGCCACCGCACCATCCGGAGGAACGATCGCGGCACACACGCCGGTGGAGCCCATTCCGCGCGCCTCGGGCCGCTCCTTCTGGTACTCGATGATGAGGCGATTGGCCTCCTCGAGAGCGGCGGTCAGGGAGTCACCGAGCGCATGCGTTTCGCCGCGACGGAACCTGCCTTCAACATAGTCACGGATAGCTGCTACGGCAATTGCGCTGGCGGTCTCACCGGCCTCGGCGCCGCCCATCCCGTCGCATACGACGTAGAGATAGTTTTGTGACGGTTCGACCTGCGAATCGCGAAAAAATTCCACCGCCAGCACCGAATCCTCGTTCAGCTCGCGCACCATCCCGACATCGGTCAGCGCGGCCGAGCGGATTTTAAACTCGCCGCCCTGCTTGAGCAGTTCGGCCTTCAGCGCGTCGATATTGGGCCATCGATCGCCCGGATTGAACTGGACGGAGCGCAAAACCAGCTGTTCGATCGAGGGCGAGACCACGTGCGGCGGATAAAAGCGGATCGGTCCGGCTTCCTCGCGCCAGGTTTCCGACTGGAGGCGATCGCCGGTGAGCAGCGTATAGAGCAACGCGCCGACCGAAAAAACGTCAGCACGCTTGTCAATTTTCTTGCCGCGATAAATTTCCGGTGCGGTGTAACCGTCATTGAAAATCGGATCGGACTGCAGCTCATTGTCGTTGGAAACGTAACTAAGACCAGTCATCTTGACCCGGCCGTCGGCGGCGATCGCAACTGACTCGGGACAAATGTCGTTGAGACGCAAGCCGCGGCGATGAACGAAACCAACCGCCTGACACACCTGGACGGCAATCGCGATTGCCTCGGGCTCGCTCATCTTGAGACCGCCGCGGCGACGCGAGAGCGGTGTCGCCGTGCTCTCTGGATAGACGAGGTAGACGCGGCCGTCATTGGCGAAGCCCGAGGTTGCCTTCTCGAATGCCGGATGGGCCAGCGTCATCGAGAGCGCGAGCACGCGGCCGAACACATCGCCGAGGTCGTCAGCGAAATGGTTAGGCAGCTCTTTGATGAAGTCCTGCTCGGGCGTCGTTTGATTTTCCGCCGATGCGCTTTCGGCAACCGCACCGTTGGCGTGATCGGGCGGAGACAGCGGCGCGGTGGGAGCATCGCTTGAAACTGGTGCGGCGTCGGAAGCTTCTTCGACTGAGGTTTCAGCCGCGACTTCGCCAGCAGCATCGACGCCCGATCCTGAGGTTGTGGCATTGGTAGCAGAGGCTTCAGCCTGTGTTTCTGCCGATGGTGCCGCGGCAGAATCGCCATTCGCCGACGTTCCCGGCGGAAGTTTCAATTCGGCGGTCTTGGCTTGAGGATCGACCGCTGCAGGTGCGGGTGGCGATGCGGGCTTGGCTTCTTCGATCGCTTCTTCTTCTGGCTCCTCTCTTACCGGCGCGATGCGCTCGCGGAGGCTGACTTTCTCTTCCTTTTTATCGGACGCGGGGCCATCGGCCTTACGAACCGCGCGATACCGATTCTCCACCGAATCCTGCGCTACCAGCTCGATGATCTCATATCCCCGAACGACGGTGCCGGGCGCGAGCGGAGTGGGACGGGTTGAGAGCACGCGCGCGGGAGCGGCGGTGGCGGTCAGCCCCTGGCCGCATCGGTCGCAGAACTTGGCATCGTCGGGCGCCTGCAGTCCGCATTCGGGGCAGGTGATCATGGCTCCCCCTTGAAGCTGTCCCCTCTCTCGCTCTTTTTTGCGAGAGAGGGGGGACGGCGGCGTTCATGCAACGGCTGCGCGCATGAACGAGGCCGGCCGGGTGAGAGCCGGAGGGCGTCTTCGCCCGACGGTGGTGGAGTGCCACTGATGCATGCCTGTCTCATGCAGAATGATCCCTCGCGGAAAAGTTGGTGGTGCTCCACCAACGCGCTCGCGGCGAGCGCGGCTCTCATCCGTCCGTCACGATTCTCCGCTCGCAGCCATCGCGAGAATCGCGCCGGCCACCTTCTCTCGCAAAGAAGAGCGAGAGAAGGGACGGCGCACGAAGAACCGAATCTGATCGATCGAGGTAACATCCCGCTAAGCCTTCCGAAATTCCAATATAGCATTGCCCAGCATCATCTGGTCGCCGTCTTTCAATTGGTAGAGTTGATCGCGTCCCAGCCTCCCGCGCCCGACGATGAACGTGCCATTGAGACTGCCCAGATCGCGTACGAAGAAGCTGTCGCCGCGTTTCACGATTTCCGCATGACGGCGCGACACGCGATCCGACGACTGCCGCAGCGGATTCAAATCGATATCGATCGCCGCATCGGTGTTGGGATCGAGCACGCGTCCGATCACCGCGCGATCGCCGAGTACGCTGAATTTCAGGTTCTCCGCCTTCGCGATCAAATGCGCGGTCGGCCTTGCAGGCGTGGCAGGCGCCCCCCGGCCATTGGTATTCACCGCCGGCTTCGATGACGTCGAGGGCGTCGCCGCAACATGACGAATGGGGGTGACAGCCCGCCGTTTGCTGAGGTCCGCCGTCTTTGCGGTCGACGAGGGGCTTTGCGCCGGTTCCATCCGCTCGCGGATGATGTGTTCGTTGACGACCGGTGTGATCGCCTTCAAGCCAACCTTGATGCCGCGCCCGAGCATCGCGATCGCCTTGTCCTTCAACTCGACCGCCTTGCGCGAAGTTCCAGAGGGTGTTTGCCGTGGCGCCGCAGCCGGCGGGTCCCCGATAGGATTGTTGAGCACGATGGTCTTCATCGTCGAGGAGAGCGGCGGAATCGGCTTGGAAGAGACGATGCGCGGGGCTGCGGGCTGCACCCGCGCCGGCTCCGAGAGAACCACCGTCTTCATCACTGCAATCGGCGGCGCCGCCGATGCGGTCTGATGCGCCGGCTGCAACGAAGTCGATACGAAGTTGCCGTCGTCGGGACCCGGCGGCGGAAGAGCATTCAGCATCTCAGGCGCGTTGCGCGGCCGTTTGTCGAGATCCTTGTCGAGCGCGCGCATCACCACATTGGCGGTCTGCTTCGATATTGCGGGATTCAGATCGCGCAGTTGCGGAAAGCTGAACGGCGGCTCGAGCTGCGGATCGCGGCCGGTCAACAAATGATGCATCGTGGCCGCGAGCGAATAGAGATCGGAGCGCGGCTCGGTCTTGCCCATGTACTGCTCGGGGGGCGCATAGCCGACCGAACCGATCTGGGTGCCGCGTCCTCCCGGCGGAAGAAAACGCGCGATTCCGAAGTCGATCAACATCGCGCGGCCGTCCTTGTCGATCATGATGTTGCCCGGCTTGAGGTCGCGATAAACGATCGGCGGCTTCTGCCCATGCAGGAAGTCCAGCACGTCGAGCATCTGGCGCGCCCACTTCAGCACCTGACCCTCGGGAAGCTTTCCGCCTGGACCGAGCTTGTCGAGCATCGCTTGGAGATCGCCGCCGGCGACGAACTCCATCACCAGATAATGACGGCCCTTTTCGACGAAATAATCGATCAGGCTGGGAATCCCGGGATGAGAGAGTAGCGCAAGCACGCGGGCCTCGCGCGCGAAATCCTCGACGGCTTTTTTCTCCGCGATGCCATCGCCGACGATCATCTCCTTGCACGCGACCGGGCGATTGGCGAGGCGGGTATCATTGGCCATGTACACGCGGCCCATGCCGCCGACGCCGAGCACCTTGTGGATGCGATAGCGGCCGTCCAGCAGGTGGCCGGCGATGAGCGCCTCACCGGGATTCATTTCGTGTTACGAGCCCGCCTTGGGGCACGAAAAAAGAGGCGCGGGCCGATGCCGCGCCTCGCCAGAAAGTTGCCGCCGTTACGCCAACGGCTCAACGACCAACTTGAGAAACGTTTTGCCAATAATGATCTCGTCGCCGTTTTTGATATCTGTCGGGGCTCCCGGTTGCAGCCGCTGACCACGGTTTACATAGGTGCCGTTGAGGCTGCCGATATCTTCAACCGTAATTTTACCATTTTCGATTCGGCAGAGCGCGTGCTTGCGCGAGATCTTGGCTTCCGGATCGTCAGCGTCGAGGTCGACCTCGGGGAATGAGCCGGTCTCGGGATCCCATCGCCCGATGAGATTGTTGCCCTCTTCGAGTGGGAACTCCTGACCCTTGCGGCCACCGCGCACGACGGTGAACTTCGCCTTGAAGGCCGCGACTGCCGCAGCGGGCTCGGCGGCAGGAGGAGGCGGCGCGGCGGCGGGCTTGTTGAGCTCGCCTGTGGGCGCGTCGGATTTGGGAACTTCGGCGGCAGGAGCTGCGGCCGCGGGAGCTTCGGCAGCAGGCGCTGCGGCAGCCTCGGCCGGCGGAGCTTCAGCCGCCGGGGCTTCAGGCGCCGGTGCAGCCGGGGCTGCGCCACCAGCCGCCGCAGGCGCGCCTGCGGCAGCGGCGAGCTTCGCGCCGCATCCGTCGCAGTAATCGAGTCCGTCCATGTTTTCGTAACCGCATTCGCTGCACTTGATCATGTTTTCCTATGCCCCTCGTTGTGAGGTCGAAGGCTTCTCGTCCCGGTTCAAGCTGTTCGTTCCCCTAACTCTAACATCACCCCATCAAGAAAATGACGGTTACTACTCTACTTTGGTATCGGGACTATTCGTCCTTGCCAAACTCCTTCAACGTTTCGGGATCAAGCATCTGGGTCTTGCGCACCACCGCCTGCGCCTGCAGCAGCGTGGTCTTGGCGGCCTTAGTCTGCAGGGTCTGGGTCTTCTTGACCTGATCGAGCAATCCGGCGAGCGCTTGGGTCGCCTTCGAATTGCCGAGGCGCTGGGTACCCTGCATCGCGTTGCCGAGCAGCCGCGTCGCGCGATCGATATTGCCGGCCTTGAGCTCCTCTTCGGCCTTGGCCTGCAGCTTCGCGATCGAGACCTGGTCGACCAGGTTCATCACGCGGCCGTTGCGCTTGCTGGTCAGCGTGCGATCGAGCGTGTACTCGACCGTCATGTCGACCGAAGCGTTGCGCTCGCCGACGCCGGGAACTTCATAAGTGAAAACGTTCGAGGAGATTCGCACCGGACCAGGCTTGCGCGGCGGCAACACCAGGGTGAGCAGCACCGAGCCTGGCACGCCGGCTTCGAGGTCGCCGATCTGATAGCTGATCTTGCGCTCGTCGACCAGCGGTGCGCCCAGAGTGTAAATCTCGGGGCTGGCGCGAAACGCCTCACGCACCTGCACGCCCTGCGAGAGAGTCACATCGATACGGCCATTGCGTACGGTGACGGCACGGAGTCCCTGCAACTCATCTTCGAAGAGTCCGGGAATTTCGGAGGGGTTGCCGATGAAGTGATACTTGCCGTTGGAGTCCTGCGCGATTTTCTGTAGCAGCTTTTCGTTGAACTCGACGCCGACGCCCATGGTGGAAAACGACATCGCCTCGCGATACTT
The DNA here is from genome assembly GCA_963815835.1 of uncultured delta proteobacterium. Taxonomy (GTDB): domain Bacteria; phylum Desulfobacterota; class Binatia; order Binatales; family Binataceae; genus DATGKG01. The sequence continues at coordinate 933,948 of CAWFIF010000006.1, read as the reverse complement.
GGTCGCGAGCTCCGTGCATGCGGTTTCCTGGTAGGTCTGGCCATCGGTCAGCACCAGCACGCGATTGAGGCGATTGGGTGCGTGACCCTTGTTGACCTCGTCGATCGCGGCTTGCATCCCGAGCGCCATCTGTGTGCCGCCACCGATTTCGAGCAGATCGATATCATCGAGCGCGCGCTGCACGGCGCCTTTGTCGTGAATCTGATGAGGTTCGAGAATAACCTTGGCGCGATCGGCGAATGCGACCAGCGCAACCTGGTCATCGGGCGCGACATTGTTGGCGAGAAACTTGACCGCATCGATCACGAACTCGAGCCGGCGCTCATCGTACATCGAGCCGGAGCGGTCGATCACGACGCCGAGATTGAGCGGCATTCGCGTACCACCGCCGCCGCCACCTCCGCCCTGGGCAATCGCTTCGAGCAGAACATACAAGATGTAGTTTTCTGCGCTTGACAGGACGTAGTCACTGCTCGCAAGCGCCTGGAAGGTAAGCGGCTCGGCCATTTCGGAGTTCTCCTGAGTATCCAGACCTCAATTCTACGTTTGAGTTTCCACCTCGTGCAACACGGCTAATCAGGATGCACCTCGATGCCCATACCCGCGAGCAGGAGCCATTGTTGGTCCCGGCTGACCCTGAGTCCTTTGACGCTGCCCAGGCATAGAAGGTTGAGCCCCGCGATCTTTGCATGGCGGAGGTCCGCGCCGGCGAGCTTGGCCTTCAAGAGTTCGCACTTCTCGAGATCGCAATCGCGAAAATTCGCGCCCGTCAGGTCAGCGTCGGTCAGGTCGGCCTCGCGAAAGGAACTGCCCGACAGGTCGCATTCGGCGAGACGAGTGTAGGCGAGATTCGCGATGTCGAAGTTGCATCGACGCATCGAAGCTTTGGTCGGGACCACCTTGCGCCCATATGAATGACTGAAGTCCACGTGGTTGAAGCGTGCGCCGAGCAGATTGCACTTGTCCATCTCGATCGCGAACAGCTTGCAGCGATCGAAATGGCAGAACGAGAGGTCGCATCGAATGAGGCGCGCCTCGCGCAACTCGCTGAAGGCGAAGATCGAGCCCGTCGTTGCGGCCTTGTCGGTGAAGACGCAATCTTCCAGCCTTGTGCCGCGAAAATCGACGTGTGCGAAATGGCATCGGATGAAGCGGCATCGCAGAAAATTCGCGCCCGCAAAAATCGCGCTCTTGAGTTGCGCATCCTCGACGACGCAGTCGATGAATCGTGCATCGGAGCATTGTGCATCGGTCCAATCGGCGCGCGAAAGATCCGCGCCCTCGATGGGATGGCGCTTCCCGATAGCCTCGTGAAACTCGGCCGAGGTCATCAATCTCCGAGGGCTTTGGCGATGACTTCGCGCGCGACAATACGGCCGCGCGAGCTGTTGGTGAAGATCACGACCGCGATTCTCGCGTCGGGGCAGCCCAGAAGATAGCTCTCGAAATCCATGTTATCGCACCATTGCCGGAAGCAGGTACCGTTAGGGGTGTGGTCGATCCCGATGCCGAGACCCCACGCCACCGGCTCGTTGCCGATGCGGCCTTGCACCTGATCGGTGAGCATCTGGCTGACGAGGTCGCGGTCGAGGAAGTGCGGATTCATCAACTCCACGGCGAACTTGGCTAGACCCGGCGCCGCTGAGCATAACAAATTCGCGGCATTGGGCCTGTGCGATGGGGCCGAACGCCATCGGTAGCGCCAAGCCCAACATATAGATCTGACCGCGAGCTATGCGGGTGTCGCCGAAGGATCAATCAATACTCAGGATGAGCGAATGCCACCGATGATGACCAAGCAACATCACCGCAGACCCCTGCGAGAAAGATAGAGCTGCGACGATTGGAGATTTTCCTCAAAACGGTTTGTCGCTCGGACATTCTAAACCAGCTGACTGACGTATTGTATTCCACGCTCATACGTGCGTTTCGAGCCGAGCGCCACAGTCGCAGTGAATCCTTGTATTGGGCGCGTCATAGCGATCACCCCAAAAGCGCGAGGAAAAGTACTCTTAGACCGTCTACACAAATCTGAATAGCTGTTCGAATTTATCTGCAACCGACCATAGCGAATTCCGTCTGGACATCAATTCTTGAGAGCTTCGGCGGCGCTGTGTCCTCCAAGGCTGGTATCCTCATTGTTCAATTTTGTTACAACATGTTATATAATGATTAGCTGAGTTTAAGTGGCTAGTTGACTCTTTCATAGCTTTTTGACATGGTATTCTTAGCTTACATAAGCAGGAGCGCAGGAAGAATTTACTTGACTCGGATTAGATACGCGCGCGTGAGGATATAAGGGAGCGTCCGAGCCGCATAGACCGTCGAGAACAATTATGAGCAAGAAGAGACCCGGGACACTGATAAGGGAAGCCCGCAACTCACTGCAACTGACACAGCGCGATCTTGCAGCGATGGTTGGCGTCAAGGCCAGCCACATCGCTTACATCGAGAGCGAACAGCGTAATCCGTCGCTGGCGCTGTTGCGCCGTCTGGCAGATACGCTCGGGCTTAATCGCCGGGAACTGCTGTTCCTTATCCATCCGGACGCGAAGCAATTGACCGAAGAACAGACGCGTAAGACCAGCGCGGGCAAACCCGACGGATGGCGCCAGTTTTCGTCCAATCAGGCGCTGCTGCGGCGGCACAATGTCACGCCGGCCGAACTTAAGGTGCTTAGGCAGGTTAACTCCCTCGGGCCGGTTTCCAATCCGCGCAACTTCCTGTTCGTCCTCAATTCGATTCGGATGGCCGCGAACGGCGGCGGCGTGTAGGCAGTCGCCGGTTCCGATCAGGCACTTTCTTCGATTCGCGTGGCCATGGATTTTCGACCCAGCTTTGACCTAGGCTAGGGTCGGCTCGGCGGAGGAACCTTCGCCCGGCTTCTCGTAGAGGGGAATTCCATGGACTTGCGCGCAAAGTGTGCCATCGCGGGATTGGGACAGACCCGTATGGGCAAGAACTACGACCATCCGAACGCAATGGGGTTCGCCATCGAGGCTATTTCGCTCGCCCTCGACGATGCGGGCCTGAAGCGCCAGGACCTCGACGGTCTGTTGGTCAATCCCGGAGTTACCTGGGCGGACAATACGATGGCTTCGTTCTCGCTCCAGCAGGCGATGGGTCTGCGCGACCTCCGACTGAGCGCCACGATGGGCCTCGGCGGCGCGACTGCGGGCGCGATGATCATGCATGCGGCGCAATCGATCGCGGTTGGTATGGCGAATACCGTCGCCTGCGTTTTCGCCGATGCGCCTCTAAAGCCGCCCGTTCCGAAGGATGCGAAGGGTGGTGGGGGCGGAGGTTCGGCAGCCGCCTATGGATTCGCGCGCGGGCTTAATGCTGCCTACGGTCAGTTCGGCGTCAATGCCCACTATGCCTTCGTCGCGCGCCGTCACATGGATTTGTACGGAACGACGCAGGACCAGCTCGGCGCCATCGCGGTCGAACAACGCAAATGGGCCGTCCGCAATCCCGAGGCGCAGTTCCATGACGTACCGATGACGATGGAGGACTACCACTCCTCGCGATGGGTCGCGGAACCATTTCACCTTTACGATTGCTGCCTGGTCTCTAATGGCGGATGCGCGGTGATCGTGACCTCGGCCGAGCGTGCGAAGGGCCTCAAGAAGCCGCCGGTGTATCTCCTCGGCATGGGACAGGGGCATCCAGGCGGCGATCCGATGGATACCCTGCTCTCGGGCGCACCGATCGCGAAGGAAACCGCCTTCAAGATGGCGGACGTGAAGCTATCCGACATCCAGTTTGCTCAACTTTATGATTGTTATACCTTCACGGTGCTGGTCACCCTCGAGGACTATGGGTTTTGCCACAAGGGCGAGGGTGGGCCATTTGTCGCCGACGGCAAAACGGGGCCCGGCGGATCGATTCCGGTCAACACAGGGGGAGGACAGCTCAGTTCATTTTACATGTGGGGGATGACGCCCATCTCCGAAGCGGTAATCCAGATCTGCGGCGAGGGCGGCAAGCGCCAGTTGCCCAAACATGAGCTTGGGTTGGTCTCGGGCAATGGGGGAATTCTGTTGACGCATTCATCCTTGGTCGTCGCGTCTCATCCCTAAATAACGCCTGATAGGGTATAATAACCGATTGCTGGCGATGATCATCGCCAGCGTGGCAGATGTCCAATTGCACGAGCGCAAGATGCCAGAAGTTAACAAATCAGGTCCTGTCGCGAAGCCAATCCCGAGCATAACCCCGGACATGGTGGAGTTTTTCGAGGGGGCGCGGCGCGGGCAGTTGATGGTGCAGAAGTGCGAGGGATGCGGCGAGTTGCGCTTCCCGCCTCATGAGACATGTACCAAATGCCTGGGGACTCGCGCGGGATGGGTGGCTGTTAGCGGTCGCGGAGAGGTGTATAGCTTTAATATAATGCATCAGATTTACCACCCCGGTTTCGCGACCGAGGTTCCGTATGCGGTAGTGGTGGTTAAACTCGATGAGGGGGTCAAGTTCGTCTCCAACCTCGTAGGGGTGAAGCCCGCAGACATCAAATGCGGGATGCCGGTCGAGGTGACGTTCGAGAAACTCAATGACCAGGTAATGCTGCCGAAGTTCCGCCCTCGGGCCGGGAGCTGACGCGGCGTTGCAGGAGCGGGCGCAAGCCCAACGACGATGTTTTCCCTTGATCAAAAATACATCCAGCGGCTCGTCGAGAGTTCGCCGGATATGATCGTCGCCGTCGATTCTGACGGCACGATTGTTTATTACAACGACGGCGCGCGAGAGAGCCTCCACTTTGGCGGCCAGGAAATGATCGGACGCAAGGCCGACGACATCTACCCGTCGATCGAAGAAGCGCGCCGGGTCATGAAAGCGATGCGCGAATCGGGCGACGGCGGCCGCGTCTCCAACTTCGAGACCGTCTTTCGCGACAAGGACGGCGACCTGATTCCGGTCATGATCTCCGGCTCCATCATTCACGATGACGAGGGCAAGGAGATCGGCTCGATCGGCTTCGCGCGCGATATCCGCAGGATGCGCCAGCGCGAACAGCTCGCCACCGCCGGCGAGATCGCGGTCAGCCTCGCGCATGAGATCAACAATCCGCTCGAGTCCATCACCAACAACCTCGAGCTGCTCGCTCGCGCCATCGAAGGCCACATGAAGGATGCCGAGCTTGCTACCGAGAATGAGCATCTTGAGGCGATCCGTGCCGGCATCGGGCGCGTCAACGCGATCGTCCGCCGCCTCGACGAGATGAGCCGCAAGGGCATCTACGAAACCCGCGACTACATGAACGGCAAGCGGATGGCCGACCTTGCGCCGCGCGAGACCGTGCAGCTTCCGAAGCACATCAGCGAGCCTTCGCAGGCCACGCCCGTATCCGAGCAGAGCTGGCCGCTAACCGGGATGGTGGTGCTGGTGCTCGACGACGACGTCGAGGTCGTCACCTCGCTCGCCGATGTGTTGCGCGCCGAACGATGCATCGTGCACACCGCAACGCGTCCATCGGCCGCGCTCGGCGTGCTACGCAATATGAAGGTCGATGCGGTGATTTCTGACGTCGTGATGCCGGAGATGGACGGCTACGAGTTCTACATGCACGTCAAGCAGGAGATGCCGCAAATCCCGGTCGTGCTGATGACGGCCTATTATTACGACAAGGATCACATCATCAAGCGCAGCAAGCTGAAAGGACTCGAGGGCGCGATTTTCAAGAAGCCGGTCAATCCCGCCAAGCTGCGCCAGATGCTGATCGCGATGCGGCAGAAGACTCCTGCGACTTCCAAGCCGCCGGCGCCGCCCACGCCGCCGCCTCAGCCCGGCGCCGATCGCTAGCGATAAGATCGACTTGTCGATCGTTTAAGAGTTAGATCGTCCAATGCGCGCGAAGCGGCGGACTCGCGAGACGTCGAAGAGCCTTCCGCTTGCGAAGAAGCCTCGCGCCCGTACGCTCGATGGCGCGCGCTTCCCGATTCTCGAATACGATCCGTCGCGCTCGGCGGTCATCGAGCCGCACATCATCCATAGGCCGCGCGAGATCCCTGAGCACTGCGTGCTGTGCTTCTTCCAGGACGTGATCGACGACGTATGCCGCAGCGCGCGCGTCGTCCATCGCCCGCGCGGCGAAGAGGGCGAGCATCCGATTTACGAATTGCAGTTCGGCGACCGCCGCATCGTAGTGGCGCATCCGCGCGTCGGCGCACCGATGGGTGCCGCAGTATTGGAATCGCTGATCGCAATCGGATGCCGCAAGTTCATCGCATGCGGCGGCGCCGGCGTCCTGGTTCCCAAAGTCGTGCTCGGCCACCTCGTCGTCCCGACCTCAGCAGTTCGCGATGAGGGCACTTCGTACCACTATCTTCCTGCCGGCCGCGAGGTTGAGCCGAGTCCTCGCGCGCTGGCGGCGATCAAGTCGGTGCTCAAATCGAATGGCCACGACTATCTGCTCGGCAAGACCTGGACGACGGACGGCCTCTATCGCGAGACGCGCGCAAAGGTTGAGCGGCGCAAGCGCGAGGGATGCTTGACGGTCGAGATGGAAGCGGCGGCGTTCTTTGCAGTGGCGAAGTTTCGCGGCGTCGAGTTCGGCCAGATTCTATACGCGGGCGATGACCTCAGCGGCGAATGGGATCATCGCAACTGGATGCAGCATGAGATCCGCGAGCGTCTGTTTCACCTCGCCGCCGAAGCGTGTTTGACGCTTTGAGATAACATCGAGTTATCTTATTCGTCACTCTGTTATTCGCAGCCTGGCGAGGCGCTCGTTTTGCCCTTGTCGTCCATCCTGAAGCGTCGAGAAAGCTCAATAATATCAGGCAGTTACGCCATCTATTCTCCTGTCCTGCGAATGGGTTTGTTTCTGCACTTTTCGATTCGCGGAACTCACGCAGCATTCTCGTGAATGAAAGCCAACCTCCAAATCTAAAAACCCAACGCTTTCCTGCATAGTTTGGGTTCGTTTATGTATTTCGAGGGACTTATCGATCGCGCACGATTCTAGGGCCTATGCCGTCAGCGCCAACGCTTTTTCGAGTGAACGCTCCGGAACTGTCGCGGGATCGAATAAGCTAGCGCTCTTCCGAATTTCGCGCTCCATATCACCTGGCTCGATCACCGATTCGATGATCACCGCACAATTATTGGGAATGAAACGAGCTACGAGCTGAAACGCGTAGATTGCGAGGGCGCTTAGTGGTAGGTGCTCCCCGGACCGTCCGATTTCGCTAACGTGCAATTGTCTTAACCGGCCAGAGAACTCTTGGGCCATCCTCATCGCTGTTGCCATGGTTGGGTCAATCTGTCGAGCGTGGCCTAGATCCAAGCAAAATTCCGCGTCGGGCAGCCATTCGAATAGCTGCCGCATTTCCCTCAGGGTGCGGCCATTACTCTTCCGGTTGTCCATATTTTCCAGACAAACCTTTCGACCCAAAGTCCTCCACAACGATGGAGTTGGCATTAGCTCTGGATGCACAATAATTGGCCAAGTTGCTGGCGCCTCCCTTAGGGAATCTCTGCACAAGTGTTCCGGTTCTGGTATAAACCGTTAGTTGGATCGGCGGATGCGGAGGTGTGGGGATGGGGAATCAGCGGACGTTCGCATCGATGGCGTGGAACGGAAAGGGCAAAGTCACTCGGCGCGAGCGGTTTCTGGCCGAGATGGATGCGGTGATTCCATGGCCGAGGCTGGTCAGGCTGATCGAACCGCACTACCCCAAAGCCGGACAAGGTCGCCAGCCACTGGGCTTGGAGAAGATGCTGCGGATTTACTTCCTGCAGCAGTGGTTCAACCTGTCGGACCCGCAGGCCGAAGACTCGATCTACGACAGCGAGTCGATGCGGCGCTTTGCACGGGTCGAGCTGGGCGACGAGGTGGTGCCGGATGAGAGCACGATTTTGCGCTTTCGCCACCTGCTGGAGCAGCATGGGCTGACCCAAGCGATCTTCGATTCGATCACCGGGCTGTTGGAAGAACGGCGGCTGTTGCTGCGCGCAGGAACTATCGTGGACGCGACCATCATCGCGGCGCCGAGTTCGACCAAGAACGCCAGTGCGACCCGCGACCCCGAGATGAAGCAGACCCGCAAGGGCAAAAACTGGCACTTCGGCATGAAGCTGCACATCGGAGCGGATAAGCGCGGTATCGTCCATACCGTGCGAGCGACCGCCGCCAACGTAGCCGACATCACCCAGCTGCCGGAGCTGCTGCATGGGCAGGAGCGGGAGCTGTTCGGCGATCAAGCGTACTGGAAGGAAGACGATCGAGAGTTCCTCGAAACGTGGGGAGTGCGCTACCGGATCAACCGGCGCCCTACCTCCCAACGGCCCTTGAGCGAGCGCTGGCGGATGATCAACCGGGCGCGCTCGCGGACCCGGGCGCGCGGCGAACACGCCTTTCGGGTGGTCAAGCAACTGTGGGGCTTCGCCAAAGTGAGATACCGCGGTCTGGCCAAGAACCTGGCGCGAGCGCAGACCATGTTTGCGCTGGCCAACCTCTACCAGGTTCGCAGACATTTGCTCCCAGTAGGGGCCAGCTGCGTGCTGTGAGGAATCCTCGGGCAGCGGGCAGTCTCTATGGCGATCATCGCCCGACCAACTATCACTCGCTCGCCGCTCTCTGAACCCGATTGTTATGACCACTTCAGCCAATCGCTCAACAACACCGACCTGTGCAGACCTTCCCTAGGAGCATCCAGTCGAAGTCACTGCCACTCGTTGCCTCACCACGAGCGAATGATCCCATTACGACAACGGATGCTTCGGGAACCTCTAGTTTGGCAAGTTCTTTTCCGACCTGATCGACGCGCTCCAGAGCATTTGCCCGAGCAGCTTTTATTGCCGGCCAAATCCCGCCACATCGCTCAGCAAGAACTTCAACGGAGCTCTGTTCCATGCGCAATCAGTTTCCCAGAAACCCGCAGGACCGGCTAGCGATAGCACCTGATCGATCATCTTACGCTGCTGCCGTGCGAGCCATTGCACCCGCTTCCCTATGCGGCGAGCTTCGCGTTTCACACCACTTTCGAGGCGTTGCCGGTCACTGTCAGCGAGTAGCGTCCACTCGATCGCGAAAGCCGCAGCGGCGCCCCGAAGGCTTCGGAGAGCTTGTCGGCGCTCATTACGCGATCCTTCGGTCCCGAGGCGAGCACGCGCCCGCCCTTCAAAATCAGCACGTGCGAGAACCCGGGCATGATCTCCTCGACATGATGCGTCACCAGCACGAGGCTCGGCGCGCCCGCATCATGCGAGAGGCGTTCGAGGAATTGCAGGAACTGCTCGCGCGCGACCGGATCCAGCCCAGCGCATGGCTCGTCGAGGATGAGCAGCTCCGGTTTTGCCATCAGCGCGCGTCCGATCAGCACGCGCTGACGCTCGCCTTGCGAGAGAAACCTCCATGGACGATCCGCAATCGGCTCGGCTTCGATTTGCCGGATGATTTCGAGGGCGCGCGAGCGGTCGTCATCCGCCGTGTCGCCCCATAGCCCGATCATCGCGCGCTTGCCGCTGATGATCGCATCGAGGGCGGTCTCATGGCCGGGCATCAGTTGCTGAATCGCGCTGCTGACGATGCCGATGCGGGTGCGCAAATCGCGCCAGTCAGTTTTGCCGTAGGTCTCGCCCAGCACGCTGATGCTGCCGGCGGTGAGCGGGAGATATCCCGTCATCGTGCTCAGCAGCGAGGTTTTGCCCGAGCCGTTGGCGCCGAGGATCACCCAATGCTGGCCCGCCTCGACGCGCCAATCGATACGTTCGAGGATCACCGCCTCGCGCGCGACGCGGAGCCCCTGTATATCGATGACGATTTTGCTCATTTCAAAATCCCGATCGCATCACCTTACTGGATATCGCCGGCGCTTGACATTCCGCGCTATCGGAGCGAGACGGTTCGTATCTGATGCGCTTGGAGGATCGGCCAATGGCGAAAATGGATTTCAACAAGATTCCCCGCTTCGCGGAGCTTCCGGTGAAAAAAGGCGCGCCGGAAGATTCCTCGTGGGGTGTTTTCGGCGATGACGACGAATTCGGATGCCTCAACTTCCTCACCCCCGAAGCTATTGTCGAAGCTGCCGGGCTGGTGCGCCACGGCAAGGTGTTCCGCCTCGATACCAAAATCAACTACGCGACGCCGCCGCTGTTCAATCGCAATCCCGCGAAGCACACCATTTTGAGTTTCGCGAGCTACGGGCTGCTCGGCCACGACGATTCGATCGACAACTACAACACCCAGGAAGGCAGCCAGTGGGACGGCCTCGGCCACGTCGGCCACATCAAGCATCAGGCCTATTACAACGGGGTCAAGGACGATCAGATCAAGGATGGTCCGGGCGGCAAACTCAGCATCCACAAATGGGCCAACAAGGTGGTCGGGCGCGGCGTGCTGATCGACGCGTTCAAGTATCGCAATGAGGCCGGCCGTCCGCTCAATCCGCTCACCGACGAAAAATACAGCCTCAAGGATTTGCAGGACGCGCTGAAGGCGCAGGCCGGGCAGCTCAAGCCGGGATCGATCCTGCTGGTGCGGACAGGATGGATGCAGGCGTACGAGAAGGCAACGCCGGCCGAGAAGACCGCGATGGCGCCGCTGGAGGCGCTCAAGGCCTGCGGCATCGATCCGTCACGCGAGATGGTCGGGTGGCTATGGGACAATCGCGTCGCGGCGATCGGCACCGATTGCCCCGCCGTCGAGCCATGGCCGTGGAGCTTCAAGGACGAGGGCGCGATTCACTATCGCACGCTCTCGATGCTGGGGCTGCCGCTGGGCGAGCAGTTCATCCTCGATCCGCTTGCGGCCGATTGCGCGGCCGACAAGCGCTACGAATTCATGCTGGTGTCGGTGCCGATGAACCTCGAAGGCGGCATCGCGTCGCCCCCGAACGCGGTGGCGATCAAATGACTCTCCTCTCCCGCGACTGCTGACCTGGTCAGTAGTCGCAAACTGGGAGAGATCGCTGCGCGACACGCTTCGCGTGTTTGCGCAGCGGGTGAGGGCCGGCGGCGCTGCGCCGCCGGCCGCGGAGTGTCACTTCCTACGTGTTCAAGCCTCGTCGAGCGGGATCCAGCCTTTCTTGTTCGCCTGCGCAATCGCCGCGTCATACAACCGCCAGAAGCGCTTGTTTTGCGAAAGTGCGACGACCTCGAGATCGGTGTCCTTGGTAATCGGCATCAGCACCGCGCACGGCCTGCCGTTTCTGGTGATGATCGTTGACCCCTCACGCGGAAGGTTGCTGACGATGCGATTGAAGCGCGCCTTAACCTCTTTGATGTTCTGAATTTTCACAACGTAAACCCTTTGCCGTCTATGACCAGCCGGTTGCCTTGCTTTCTTCCGATGAGAACCACGCGCACCTGGTCTCCCGCGATTCGATAGTAGACGCGCAGGTTTTCCACCCGTAGTTCGAAGTCTGCAAAATCCGATGCCCTGCGTAAGCGAAATCTGTTGCGCATCTGAACCGCCGCGTCATCTACAGAGAGCATCGCGGTCATTGCATCGCGTAGACGCGAGCGATCTCTTGCACGAAGTCGCCGAAATTGTCGGAGCGCGTCTTCGGAGAGAACGATCCCTCGCTTCACTTCTCAACGGTAGTCCCAATCGGGACTCCTCGCAATGAAGTAGCGGACCGGACGCCTCTACGATTCTTTCCGCATCTGCCGCGGCAGCACTTCCCTCGCCATGACGCCGATCGCCGCGCGGATCGCATCCTCCATCAGCGCGACCGGCATACTCGGCACCGCAGGATCGCGCGCCGATTGAGCCGCATCGAAGGGCAGATGGATGAAGCCGGCCGGGAAGTTCGGGCGTCGTCGTGTCGCGTGCAGCGCCGCGTACATCGCGGCGTTACATCCGTATGCGCCGGCGCTCAGCGAGATCGACGCGGGAATCTTGCGCCGCTCGAGCGCCTTCAGAATCGCGCCCATCGGCAGCCGCGAGAAGTAGGCATCCGGGCCGTTGGGAATCACCGGATGCCCATCGTTCCTGGCGTTGAGCTGGCCCGCTTTGCGTTGTTCATAAAGATTGATTGCGATTCGTTCCAGCGACAATGCCGGTCGTCCTCGCGCCTGGCCGAGTCCGAGAATCGCACGAGGTCGGTAGCGCACGAATGCGGCCGCGACGCGCCGCGCCGCCGCGAGGCAGTTCACCGGCAATCGCACCGATTTGACTTGCAGGCCGCCGATGATGTCACCGTCGAGATCGCGCGCGACCTCCCATGACGGGTTGATGCGCTCGCCGCCGAACGGCGCGAATCCTGTCACGACGATGATTGGCGGCATGTGCTGGTCGCTACTTTTTGCGGCGATGATGCTCGATCGGTACGTCGTCGCGATTGCCCCATTCGCCCCAGGATCCCCAATAATTGCGCCCCTTCGGATAGCCGGCGAGCTTGAGCGCGTAGTACGCGTGCGCGGCGCGATAGCCGCCCTGGCAGTAGGGAATCACTTCAGCGTCGCGGCTAAGCCCCAGCTTTTCGAATTGCGCGCGCAACTCATCCGGCGATTTGAACGCGCCGACTTCATCCTGGCTCGCGGCCCAATCGAGGTGGATGGCGCCGGGAATCGCGCCGCCATGCTTCGCGCGCACGCGCTCGCTGTAGTACTCCGCGTCGCTGCGCACATCGAAGATCTGCACGGCGCGGTTCGCGATCCGATTCACGATGTAGTCGAGCGACGCCGACGCATCATCTATAGGAGTACCGTCGTACTCGACGGGCGCGAACGGCGTCACCTCGGTGACGAGTTTCTCGGATACGAGCGCTTTCAGTCCGCCGTCGAGGATTTTCGCATTGCGATGGCCCATCCATTCGAGCGCCCACGCCACCCGCGTCGCGCGCATCCCTGAATCGTTCTCGTAGAGCACTACGACGCGACGCGTTGTGATTCCGAGCGCCGAAAAAATCCACGCGAGTTGTGCCTTGAACTCGTTAATGCCGCGCTCGCTGCTGTCGCTGTAATGGAATGGGAACGGATCGAAATGACGCGCGAGCGCGAGGTGGCCCGCCCAGAAATCTTTCGCCGCGCGGGTGTCGACGATGACCAGGTTGGCGTCGTTTCGATGTTCATTGAACCATCGCGCGTCGACGAGGAAATCCGCTTTGGATGCCATTGTTCTAGACCTTCGCGGCGCTTCCGACCGCATCGCTAATAGAGCGAAATCCCTCGCGCCTGAGCAAGTTCACCAGCTCCTTTTTCATCGACGCAATGAGCCCGGGACCTTCATAAATCAGCCCGGTATAAACCTCGACGAGACTCGCGCCGGCCTTGATGTGGCCGAGCGCATCGTCAGCATTCATGATGCCGCCGACGCCGATGATCGGAAGCTTGCCCTGCGTGCGCCGATACACACTCGCGATGCGATCGCGCGCGAGCTCACGCAGCGGATGCCCGCTCAGCCCACCCTCCTGCGCGGCGGTCACTCCGACCTCGCCGCGCTTCAAAGTGGTGTTGCAAACCACCATCCCGTCGAGGTGCAGCGCCATCGCGGTATCGCATATAGCGTCGAGCGTGGCGTCGTCGAGATCCGGCGCAACCTTTAGCACAATCGGCGGACGGCGCGCGCCGGTTAACACTTGCTCCATCGCGGCGAACAACTCGCGCATCCTGTCGGGCGATTGCCAATTGCGCAGCCCCGGCGTGTTCGGCGAGCTGACGTTGATGACGATGAAATCGGCGAGCGGCGCCAGGCGCGTCATCAGCCCGGCATAATCGGCGGCGACCCTCTCGACCGGAGTGTCCTTGTTCGGGCCGAAGTTGAGCGCGATGCGAATCCGCGTGCCACTTCGGCGAACCTTCTCGATGCGCGGCGCAACGGCCTCCATCCCCTCGCTGGGAAATCCCAGCCGATTAATCAGCGCGCGATGCTCGGGAAGTCGGAACACACGCGGCTTGGGATTGCCGGGCTGCGGCCGCGGCGTGATGGTTCCCAATTCCGCGAAGCCGAAGCCGAGCGACTGCCACGCGCCGATCGCGATCGCATCCTTGTCCATGCCGGCGGCGAGCCCGATGGGATTGGAAAACTCCAACCCCCACAGCGCGCATCGCAACTCCGGCGGGTCGTCGGCGACCGGAAGCGGCGGCATCATCGAGAGCATCGAGAGCGTCAGATGATGCGCGGTCTCGGCGTCGAGGCTAAACAGGATCGGCCTGAGCAAGCCTCGATAGAGCGGACCTGGAATCAGGGACATTGTGCGCAATGTAGGCGTGCGCGATTTATGAATCCACAGCTGTTCGAAAACCAAATCGGCCCGGCGTGCGTGTGGCGCATTCGTGACATAATATTTTCCTCTCGGGGAGTAGTTGTGGAGGGGTGACATGAGTAACGAAGCGAAAGTTCAGGTCAAGCTGATCGACTTCGCGAAGTCGCCGCTGGAGAAACTCTACGCGGCGTTTCGCACCTGCTATTCCTCGGAAACCCCGATCGAGATCTGGGAAAAGATCGAGGCTGAAAAAATCAGCCGCGACAAAATCCGCGAGTTCATCGGCGAGCGGCTCAAGACCGGCCACGCCTCGCCGCTCGAGCAGGTGGTGTTCTGGTTCGCGATCGCCAACGTTTCGCGCTCGCTGTCGCATCAGTTCGTGCGCCATCGCATCGGTATCAGCTTCGAGCAACAGAGCCAGCGCTACGTGAAATTCAAGCAGGACAAGCTCGCGTTCGTGATGCCCGAGTCATGGGAGCGCGCGGGGATGCGCGCGGAGTTCGAGGGCCTGCTCGACAAGACCTCCGAATTGTATGCACGCGCGTTGAAGGCGGGCATTCCGGCTGAGGATGCGCGCTTCGTGTTGCCCAACGCGGCGCCGACCAATTTCCACGTGATGGTGAATTTCGCCGAGATGCTGCACATCTGCGACCTGCGGCTATGCGTGCGCGCGCAATGGGAAATTCGCCGGATGGTCGCGCTGATGCGCGCCGAGATCAAACGTGTGCTGCCGGAGATCGCGGTTTTCCTGCAGCCCAAATGTGGCGAGAATCGGATGGGCTACTGCGACGAGTCGCTCGACGAATGGGCCAAGTGTCCGCTCGGCAAGGTGCGCCCGCATAAGTCGGCGATCTTCGAGATGTACGAAAAATACGGCTCGCGCAAATCGAAGCCGCTCACCGAGACTGAGTTCCGCGTCGTCGAAGAAGTAGAAACTCTGGATTCGCATCCGCAGAAGACGTGAACTCTCATCTGGAAGCGGCGATCGAGGAGTTTAATCGCGGCGAGTACTTCACGGCCGCGGAACTTTTCGAGCACGCTGCCGCCGAGGCGGATGACGCGGGCAAAACATTCGTCGTCGCGCTCAATCGCATCGCGGCCGGACTTCATCTTCGATTCGAACGCGGCGGCCGCCAGGCCGCGATCAATCTGTTCTCACAGGCGATGCTCACCCTCGATCAATTGAAGCCGAGTCGCGACGGCGTCGACATTGATTTGCTGCTGACGGAGTTGCACGTCTATACCGAGGAGCTGCGCGCGATGCCCAAAGATGAGGGCGAGGGCATGAAGCATCGTGCGCGGCTGTTCCTCGAACGGCGGCGTGCTCCCAAAATCAAACGCATCTGAGAGATGGATGATGGCAACCGCGCTGGCGATGCTGCAGGCCTCGATGCGCGAGTGTTGCGACTGCGCGGCGCTGGTGAAGTGTCGCTCGCGAGAGTGGTGCCCGGCGACGGCGCGGTTCCTGCCAGCGTGATGTTCGTCGGCATCGCGCCCGGACGCTTCGGCGGTGACCTGACGGGAATTCCATTTTCCGGCGATCGCTCGGGCATCCTGTTGCGCACGATGATTGCGCGCGCCGGCATCGAGGATGCGTTCATCACCAACCTCGTGCGATGCAATCCGCGCGATGAGCGAGGTTGCAACCGCGATCCTGTAGCGTCGGAGATCGAGAACTGCCGAAGACATCTCGATGCTGAAATCGCGATCGTGCGGCCGCGCATCATTGTATGTCTCGGCGCGATGGCGTGGCGTCGGCTGGCCGGACGCGATGCGCCATTCGAGCCGACGCGCCCGAATGTTCTCCAACGCAACGGCGCAATACTCTACCCTATGTATCATCCGGGGTACGTGATACGCGGTGCGTACAAAGCGCGCCGCTACGCTCGCGATTTCCTACGCCTCCGACGACTCCGCGGAAAACCTGACCCGCGTTGACTTGGCTCGATGCGCCCGCGATGCTCAATCGCAGTGGATATTTCGCAGGAAGCTGTGCGCGCGGGCTTGCGCGGCGCGAACTACATCACTAACGAGCGCGTCGAGACCGCGATTTTCCTCGCGCTCGCGCTGGAGAAGCCGCTGCTCATCGAAGGGCCCGCCGGCTCCGGCAAGACCGAGGTCGCGAAGGTGATCGCGGAGATGCTCGGGACCGAGTTGATTCGCCTCCAGTGCTACGAGGGCCTCGACGAGGCGCGCGCGCTTTACGAATGGAATTATCAGAAGCAGTTGCTGCGATTGCAGGCCGACGAGCATCAGGGGATGCGATGGGAGGATATCTCGGAGCATCTGTTCTCGCGCGAGTATCTGCTCGAACGGCCACTGCTGAAAGCGATCTCGGCGGCGCGCAAAGTGGTGCTGCTAATCGATGAAATCGACAAGGCCGACGAGGAGTTCGAAGCCTTCCTGCTCGAGCTGCTCTCGGACTTCCAGGTCACGGTGCCGGAGTTGGGAACGCTGCGCGCGGCCGAAATTCCGGTTGTCGTGCTCACGTCCAATCGGGTGCGGGAGTTGTCGGAGGCGCTGCGGCGGAGATGCTTGCATCTGTTCATCGATTTTCCCGGCGCGGAACAGGAGCGGCGCATCGTGCAACTGAAAGTTCCGGGACTCGGCGAGCGCCTCGCGGCGGAGGCGGCGCGATTCGTGGGCGCGGTGCGTAAGCAGGGCCTCAAGAAGCCTCCTTCGATAGCGGAGACCCTCGATTGGGCGCGTGCGCTGCAGCGCCTGGGCATCAAGGAGCTGAGCAGCGATGCGATCAAATCGACGCTTGGCCTGCTGCTCAAGCATGAAGACGATCGCGCGAAAGTTGAAAGCAAAGCCGGCGCGCTTTCCGGCCGCAGCGGAAGATAGCATCGGTTCGCGATGACCACGCTTCGCGACGAGTTGTTGCGCTTCGTGACCCAGCTTCGCGGTGCGGGGGTTCGCGTATCGATCGCGGAAACCCTCGACGCGATGAATGCGATCGCGGCGGCGGGACTCGAGCGGGCGCCGATGCGCGAGGCGCTCGCCGCCAGCCTTATCAAGGACGAAGACGACCGCCACATTTTCGATGATCTGTTCGCGATGTTTTTCGGAAGCGCACGCAATCCGACCGACGACGGATGGCGAAAACCGGGAGCCGAGTCGTCCATCGCGCCGGGATCGGGCCGCGTCGAGAGCGAATCCGTTCGCTCAGTTCGCAAGGACAAGAAACCGTCGCCATCGGCCGTCAGCGAGAAAAGCGAATCGCGCGAGGAGTCGGAAACTGAATCCGAGCACGAGTCGGAGGAGCATCGCGGAGAAGTGGAGCGCGAAGACTCCGAAGGAGAAGAAAATCGCGCCGAGGCTGCCACCGAGGAATCAGCCGAGGCTGGCGAGGAACAGGAGGCTGCGCTTGCCAGCGGGCACGATGCGCGACGGCGGAAAATCGAGCGCACACCGTTCGAGCGGTATTCCGATCTGGAATTCGACGAGGCGCGCGATGCGCTCGCGCCGATCGCGCGACGCTTTCGCGTGCGGCTCGGCCGGCGCCTGCGGATGGCGAAAAGAGGCCGTCTCGACTTCCGGCGCACCATCCGCGCCTCGATTCAGCGCGGGGGAGCGCTGTCCGATCTGCGCTTCCGCGTGCGCCGCCCGCGTCACATCGACCTCGTGATCCTCGCCGATATCTCGGGCTCGGTGCGCTACTCCTCGACGCTGATGCTCGAGCTGATTGCCGGCGCGGCGAACTGTTTTCGCCGCGTGCGAAGTTTCGTTTTCATCGATCGCATCGCGGAAGCCGAGTTCGAGCAGAATCATCTCATCATGACGCCGCCGCTGGATCTCTATGCGCGTTCCGATTTCGGGCGAGTGCTCGGCGAGCTATGGGAGCGGCGCGGCGAACTGTTCAATCGCGCAACGGTGCTGGTGATTATGGGTGACGGCCGCAACAATCGGCGTCCCGCGCGCGCCGACCTGCTGCGCGAGATGGCGCGACTGTGCCGCGCCGTTATCTGGCTGATTCCCGAAGAGCGCGAGCGATGGGGCACGGGAGACAGCGCGATTTTTCAGTATGCGCGTGAGGTTTCAGCGCTGGCGCCCGCACGCGATCTGCGCGAACTGGAGGGGGCGCTGGTGAAGGTGGCGTGACCCCACTCGGCGCGGAGCGCAAGCTATCGGCCGCGGCACTGGGAACGAAGCTGTCAACCAAGATCAAAAATTTCGCGGACCTTGGCGATCCACCAGTTGCGCCGCGCGGTGACGCCGTTTTGACCGGGGTCTTTGAGGAGTTCCTTTCTCTCCGAGGCTCGATTCGCGATGACCTCGCTGATCTGCTCGATCGCCTCGGGATGCTGTTTGAACAGATCGGAGAAGGACTCACGATTTAGCTCCAGCACCTCAACGTCGGTTTGCGCCCTGCAGGTGGCGTTGCGCGGCTCGCCGCTCATCATTCCGGCCTCGCCGATAATCTGCGGGCGGCCCAGCACCGCGATGTGCCGGGTCGCGCCGTTTTCCGTGCGCCCGAGAATTTCAACCTTGCCGCGCCTGATGATGTACATCGTGTCGCCGGTATCGCCCTGCGTGAAAAGCGTCTCGCCGGCGCCGAATTCATGCACTTGCACGTTGGGCACCAGCAGGCGGACTTCCTGCTCGGACATGTTGCGAAGAAAATCGATCTGGCGCAGTTCGCGGATGATTTCGTTTTCGAACTGTTCCTGCGATCGCCCTGAAATCCTGGGACTGCGCACGTCGATGGTCTGGATCGGGAACGGAATGTCCATCGCGTTGCGGCGTAGCGCATACCAGAGGCTGGTGACCAGCGAATTGCGTATCTGTTCCTGCAAAGTGTAATCGGAAATCCAGTACTTGATTCGATACTTGATCGCCGAATCGCCGTACTCCCACGCCAGCACCTCGGGCGACGGATCCATCAGCACGTGCTGCACATCGGTCAGCACCTTGAGAATCACTTCGCGCACGCGGTTGGGCGGCTCGTCATAGCTAATTCCGATAGAGATTTCGTCACATACCGGAGGACTCCCATAGTTGGTCAGCACTTCCTTGGCGATCGCTGAGTTGGGAATCTCGAGGCGCTCGTTGTTGCGAGTAATGACGGTCGTCGAACGGACGCCGACGCCTTGCACCCGGCCAAAGAACTGCCCGCTGCGAACCCAGTCACCATGATCGAAGGGGCGCTGAAGCTGCAGCGCGAGGCCGCTGAAGATGTCGCCCAGAGTTTGCTGGACCGCAAAGCCGATCACCACACCGAGTACGCCGACCGAGGCGACTAGCGAGTAGACGTTGACCTGGAAGTCCGCCGCCAGCACACCAACCAGTACCGCGGCATAGAGACTCAAACTGATCAGATCGCGCAGGATGTTTGAAACGTCGCGACGAGCGCGGCGCGTGGTGTAGTCGACGGTGTCCATCAGGAGACGGACCACGCCCCAGAAGAAAAACAACACGGCAGCGCCGCCAAAGGCGCCGGCGAACTTGGGATTGGAGACCACCGAGCCGGCGATCAAATCGATCATCGCGCCCAATCCGAGCATCATGAAGGTGGGTGACGTAACGATTCGCCGGCGGCGGCGCAGCGCGATGGCGGCTGCGAAACATACGAACGCGAACAGCAGCTCGATCGCGCCGTGATAACGATGCGGCAGATAGTCGAACCCAAGCAGCGATTGCAGCGGTGTTAGCGGTAACAGCGACTCGAGCGGCATCGGCTACAGACCCGCCTTCTCGGCGATCTCGTCGAGCAATTTGAGCGCATCGAAATACCCGGCGGCTATTTCACGCGCCGCTTTGGCATGGCGCAAATAGTCGGAATTTACTGTGCGGATGGCATCGACGGCGCTATCAGCATCGTCGAAGCCGAGCAGACCAATTCCAGTCGGAATATACTTTTCAAAACCAGTGAACTGAGTAACCACGGGCCGGCCCGCCGCGAGATAACATACAGTCCGATCGCTGAACCACCCGGAGCGAGTGCGTACATACAAATCTTTCGATACGGTAAACTCTCCGCGCGACGACGATATATACTCGCGATAGTCGTCGATGTCCAAAGACATAGGTACGACGGGACGAAATGTGAATCCTCCCGCGACCGCGCGATCATAGTCGGGTCCCGACTTGATATCGGTAGCCAACTCGATTGGTTGAGCGGCGCGCCGCGCGACGTCGAGTACCCTCGCGAAGTTTACGTGCTTCGACCAATAGTAAGTCGTGCCGCCCACCTCGATATCATTACCCTGGTTGCGCCAGGTTCCGACCGTGGTGAACGCGGGCGGGCTCGCGGGACCTACTCCCGGATGCCATTCGTCGAGCAGCACCGGAGGCCGCGTCGGATGCCATGCGAGACCCGCGGTCGGCACGCGACAGTCCGGCTGGCCGATATTCGCCGCATAGGTGAAAAATAATTTATGCGCGGATGCATTCGCCATCGCGATCGGATCGCGCCGTTCGACATTGACCTGGAAAACGCCCGGATCGGTTTCCAGATAAATCATCATCGGGCTGGCGAGGTGTTCTTCGCGTGGCTCACTCGCGCCGCATAAATTGATCACGGCGTCCGCCTCACGGATCAGCTTGAGACATTTGTCCTTCGCCATACCGGCATAGTCCTGCGTGATCGGATCGCGAAAGCCCCAGCGTCCGGCGAAGCCGAAGCGGTCAAGGATGCGGCCGACCAAGGTGATATTATTTGATGAATCGGAAACAGGCGTTTGCGCGATGGGGTCGTAGACGTAGGCGCCGTGATCCTCGATGTAGTAGACCTCGAGGCCGAGCGCGCGCAATCCGATCAAATGGTGGAGCAACTGCCAGACGACGCCCGCGAACGGGAATCGTATCGCGAGATGGAGAACAACAATCCTGCCTTTGCGTTTCACCTCGATCCAGCTTGCGAGTCTAGTCGCGCGCCGCGGCTTAGGATAGCGGGCCGGCAGCTCGCGAGGCCACCCTTTCAAGCTCGCCGCGAAGCCGCTGCAACGCCTTTTTGCGCTGGCTGAGACGCGCTTCCTCATCTTCGCCGAGTTCGCCCAGGTAGCATGATAACTCCGGAAGCCACAGCACGGCGCGATACGGAAACCCGGGACGGATTTCCGGATAGGCGCGCGGTGCAATCAGGCCCTCGATCGCATCCTCGGCGACGACCTCGCGCACGACGCCATCGTTCTTGTAGATGAGCGCGATGGCCGCCCGAATCCTTGCGGTGCGGCGCGGCTTCTCGATGCCTTCCATGCGGCGAATCACTTCTTCGGCGAGCGCGCGGTCGGTGCTCGTCGCGCCGCCGAGCCATCGATGCGACCTGACGCCGGGCGCGCCGCCGAGCGCGTCGACCTCGAGGCCGCCGTCATCGGCGAGAGTTGGAAGCTCGCCGCGCTCGAAATAGAAGCGCGCCTTCGCGAGTGCGTTGTCGCGGAACGTCTCGCCGCTTTCCTCCGGAACGTCGATGATACCCGCCTCGGCGAGCGACACCGGCTCGAGGTCGATTTCCATCTGACGCAACAAAATCCGGTACTCGGCCAGCTTGGCGGGATTCGTCGTCGCGATGAGCAGGCGGTTCATCACGCCTGAGGATTGCGCTTCGGCTGGAAGCTGAACTTGAGCGCGGCGCGCTCGCGATGATCTTCGATCGCGAGTTCGATCAACCGATCGATCAACTTCGGGAGCGGAATTCCCGAGGCCTCCCACAGCTTCGGATACATGCTGATGGAGGTGAAGCCGGGAATCGTGTTCACCTCGTTGACGAAAATCTTCTTGAGGTCGCGTCGCGCGAGGAAATCCACGCGCGCCATTCCGCGGATCGAGAGCGCTTTGAACGCTTCCACCGCCATCTTGCGAATCGTGTTCAGAGCCTTTTTGGGTAGCGGTGCGGGAATCCTTATCTGCGAGCCCTTTTCGTCGATGTATTTCGATTCGTAGCTGTAGAACTCATGCCCATGGGTGACGATGATCTCGCCCACCGTCGAGGCCTCGGGGCGATCGTTGCCGAGCACCGCGCATTCGAGTTCGCGTCCCTCGCACGCCTGCTCGATGAGCGCCTTGCGATCGTATTGGAACGCGTCTCGTAGCGCGGCATCGAGGTCGGCCGGCCGCTTGACCTTGCTGATACCGATGGATGAACCGAGCGCATTCGGTTTCACGAACACCGGATAGCCGCACGCGCGCGCGAACTTCTTCGCGAGCGCCGGATGCTCCTCGTAGTCGCCTCGAACGATCGGAAAATATTTCACGACCGGCACGCCGGCATCGCGCAGCACACGCTTTTGCGTGTCCTTGTCCATTCCGACCGCGGAGCCGAGCACGCCCGCGCCGACATACGCAACGCCCGCGAGTTCAAGCAGCCCCTGCACCGTGCCGTCCTCGCCGAAGGTGCCGTGCAGCACGGGAAACACCACATCGAGCGGGCCGCCGAGGGTTTGTCCGGCAAGCGCCGCTCCGCCGCTCTTCGAGGGAGTCGGAACCAGGGTGCGGTTGTCGTTATGGGGCAGCAAGGTGACCGGAGTGTCGCCCGCGCTCAGCGCGCCCAGGTCGGGCGTGGTCTGCGCGAGCACCTTGAGCGCATTGTTTTCGAGGAACCAGCGGCCTTCGTGATCGATGCCGATGGGAACGATCTCGTAGCGCGCGGGATCCATCGCGGACATGACCGTCAGCGCGGAGCGCAGCGATATCTCATGCTCGCCGGAACGCCCTCCGAACAGCACCCCGACCCTTATTTTCTGATCCACCATCCGCGCCTCATCCGCCGATTCGTTCTCGCGGTGATTCTGCCACGCCCTCGTGGGATGTTCGAGTGTCCCGGTAGGGGTCGTCCGCGGGCGACCCCTGCGAGGAGAACGCTCCAGCGACGAGTAAGAAATCGACGAGGCGGGGCGGATCGTCCGGATTGTCGCCTACACCGAAATCGAATCGTACTGAAAAGTTTCGCGGCCGGACGAGCCGGCCGCTATTTTCGATGTTAGGCCGCGATGCGTTCGCGGGGCATCTTGCAATCGCCGTCGAACTTGGCGCCTTCCGATAGCATCAAGCTCGGCGTGCTGGAATGGTAGACAGGCCGGTTCTGGAAGTCGGTGAGGCCCGCCCTCGTATGGGTTCGATTCCCCCCGCCGCGCACGCATCCAAAGGTAGTGGGCGGTTTTCAACTCGAACGGGAATTTCGCAGAATGACCGCGCCCGCGCTGATGACCCCGATGGCAGCAATCCCCATTGCCATGCCACTTAAAGCTTCTACGTAGCCCGTTCTACGGACGTTTCGATAGCTGCGACAAATCCAAAAACGATAGCGACCAAACAAACCAGCACTCCGAGCACCACAAGAATGATTCCGCAGACCCTCATTTCCTGTTACCCACACGCCGTCATCCCCAATCGAATTTGCTTTAAGATCGGGGCTTCATTATCCGCTATGATGTGTGGATAACCTGTATAGGTCTACAGCCCATTGTGGATCGCAAGTCGCCGTGATGTCACGGAGCGTTGGCGGAACTCGCGAAGTTTCACTAAAAGGTTGTCATTATCCACAGCAACTGTTAATTAGCCAATGCTAGGCGAAAGTAAGGCGAAAACGCAGGTGGGAGCCGCTACGATGACTTTCAAAAAGGGTGATATTGTGAATATCAAATGTGAGGCGCGCCCCGGACCTTTGGACGAGGTTGCCATCACGATAAGTTCGGACGCTGGCATTGTCTCGGGATTCGTGAAGCGATCTTTGATCGAAACACGAGGTGGCAATTCTTACGTTCGCGGTAAAATCGTCAAGGTCGATGGCGACATGGTAGAGGTGCAAATTCCCGGCTCATTTTTCACTAGCGCGCGGGGCGTAACGTCTGTACCCCGAAATTGGGCCGACTCAAATATGGAGCATGTTCAGTAGCTTCAAGGCCGTCTGGCCCAAGCCTCAATGGTTCTATCGCAGCCCGCTATTCGCAAGGCAGTAAAGGAAAAGAGAATCGTCTTCGATCCTCCGCTTGAGGAAGATCAGTGGGGCGAAGCCTCAGTAGACCTCCGTCTCGGATTCAGCTTTACGATTCTTCAACCGATCCCGAACATCAAAGTTTCAGTGTCGCGCGGTCTAGAACAACTTGGACGTTTGGGCTTCTGGAAAACGGATACCCTTAAAGAGAAAAATGAGTTTGTTCATCTCAATTCTTTTCTTCTGAAACCCCGTCAGTTCGTTCTCGCGATGACTCACGAGATCGTGACTATACCTTTAGATCTCATCGGACTTGTTGAGGGCCGCACGACATATGCCCGCGTAGGCCTCAGCATGCATCAAACGGCACCTTGGGTTCAGCCCGGATGGAATGGCCCTATCGTTCTAGAAATCATGAATAGCGGTGAACTCGACATCGAGCTTACTCCGCTGATCGACCGTCCTTGCCAACTATCGTTCTTCAAGCTCGACAAAAGCTGCCCAAAAATCTGGGCTATGGAGCGCGAGCAAGCGACGTATATCAAGGTCAAAAGCATCCGTTCAAAGTCGGAAAAGGAAAGGGTTAGTACGCGCAGTTTGCCAGTAAGGAGTATCGGATAACGTATGTAGCATCGAAGAGATAGCGGCGCTCATGCCTTGAACTCAAAACCGCCGCCCACTACCCATTCAAAATGAGACATTGTATTAAAATGGACGGGCCGGTAGAATTGGCCTGCGGACGGTGTTTTCCTGACGCGGAGACGACGATGGGAACAGGTTTCCCAAAAGAGGACGAACGCGTCAGAGCAGGAGGTCGAAACACGTAGCCGCCGGTCGCGACGCACAGGGACTGAGGTGCTTGATGCCGGCTACTGTTGGAAATTCTTGGCGGGACAGCGCGATCAGTTGGATTCGCCGTAGTGCTGCAAACCTACCCCAAACACCACCCACTAGTTGGCACGTCCGAAAGCCCACTTATAACGCTCGCAGCCACGCTATGCACATAGTTCGCCATGTGCCTCCCGACTTCAGCCCTGTCGAACTTGGCGCCACGCTCGATCAAGGCATAGCAATCGAGTGGCGAAATGGACGTAAAGAACTGGAAATCGAAGTCTTCGCCGACGGTTCAATCGAAATTGAAAAGTTGGTCGATGGCACGCCTATCGAGATGCCGATAAAGATTGCAGAACCGGACTGGGCTCACCTAGGTAGCGCATTCGCTTGGATCGAATCGTCTTGATATTGTGCCTCGGCGAGAATGCCGGGGACAACCTTCACGTTCGCCGTTCCACGCGGAAATCGCTACGACGATAAACTCGGAGTCGATGATTCTCTAACGCTGTGGCGCGGAAGCATAGCCGCCGCCGAAGAGTTAGAAGCAAAAGCGGAAGTCACCATCCTAAGGCCCGCTAAAGTCGCCCCTGCGCCCGCATCTTATTAGCCGCTAATATGGCGAGTCTGAAGCGATTCTCAGCTCTGGACCTTATTCCAGCTTCACCAACAGGCCGCGCGAGCGCGCCGATTCGAAGATCCATCGGAAGAACGCGATCGCGAAGATGAAGTACATCGCGTTAAGCGCGAGGCCCCATCCAAAATGACTAGCGGAGAAGCCGCCGCCAGCGAGCACCTGCCGCATTCCCTCGAACGAATGGGTCGTCGGCAGTATCCATGCGATCGGCCGCAGATAGCTCGGCAGCGACTTCAGCGGATAGAGCACACACGACAACGGCATCAGCAGACCCGCGAAGCTCCACGCGAGGCCCTGGATCTTCGTCGTGTAGCGGAAGATCAGCCCGGTGATGATGATGCCGAGCGCCAGCGCGAACAGGACCAGGTTGAGCATGAAGGGCAGGAAGGCCGGCAGCTTCGGAAAGATGTCGAACGCGTAGAACACCCACGCGATCAGCGCCGCCGTGGTCATTCCCACCATCGCCTTCACCACGTTCACCGCGATGAGACCGGTCATGTACTCCGACACGCTGAGCGGCGTCGAGAACAGATTCACCAGGTTGCGCGACCATAGCTCGTCGAGGAATCCGACCGCCATGTCGCGCTGAAACGCGAAGAACAGTCCCCACAGGATGACCGCCCCGAGCATGAAGCTGATCATACCCGGCTGCAGATGATTGCCGCGTCCGAGGTAGATGGTGAAGAACCCCCACACGATGATGTCGAGCACCGGCCA
The DNA here is from genome assembly GCA_963815835.1 of uncultured delta proteobacterium. Taxonomy (GTDB): domain Bacteria; phylum Desulfobacterota; class Binatia; order Binatales; family Binataceae; genus DATGKG01. The sequence goes on along the minus strand of CAWFIF010000006.1, from coordinate 907,736 downwards.
GTAGACCATGTCGGTGATGCGATCCATATTACGCCGCGACTCGTAGGCGTGGCGCAAAATTACAGCTTTTATTCTATGCGGCTTCATTCGCTTGCCTTCGCGCGACGTGGAGGAAAACCTCCTCGAGCGCGGGTTCGTCGCGATCCTCCTTGAGGATCGTTTGAGTCACTTCAATCGGACTGCCGCTCGCGATCACACGTCCGCGGCTGAGAAAGATGATCCGGCCGCACATCTTCTCGACCTCCGCCATGTTGTGCGAGGTGTAGAGAATCGTGGTGCCCCGCTTGCACTGCATGTCGAGCAGGATCTCTTTCACCTGCGCGGCGATCTGCGGATCGAGATACGCGGTCGGCTCGTCGAGCAGCAGCAGCTTCGGATCGTTCATGAAGGCCTTGCACAGGCCGACGCGCGTGGTCTCGCCGGATGACAATCGCGAGACCGGCTTGCGCAGCAATTCCTCGATACCGAACAGCGTCGCGAGCTCGGCGATCTTCGCGCGCGGATCGCGAACGTCATACATCCTCGCAAACACCATCAGGTTCTCGAACACCGTGAGGCGAACCGGGAACGCGACGTAGGGCGAGGTGAAGTTCATCTGCTCGAGGATCTCCTGGCGATGCTCCTCGAAGCGCTGGCCGAAAATGCGCACCTCGCCGGAAGTCGGCGAGATCAGTCCGAGGATCATGTGGATGGTGGTCGTCTTGCCCGCGCCGTTTGGTCCCAGCAATCCGACGATCTCGCCGGGGCGCACTTCGAACGATACGTCGTCCACCGCGATGAACTTGCCGAAGACTTTCGTCAGACGATCGATTTCAACCAGCATGATTTCCTCCATCGCGCTGCCTCGCGCGAAATAAAAAAAGCCACGGATGCGGATGCACCCATGGCCTTTTCGTGATCGCGTGTTTTTTGGGTTATCTAGTCGTCAATGGAACATCGCGCACACGTCTCCATGGGCCTTAGCCGGGTTTTTGGCTTTGTCGATGAGCATCATGGAGAGTTCCGAGATGGTTCCTTTGACCGTGATGGAGATTAGCAGAACTCCGCGCCTGATGCCAACCAGCTAATGAGGTCCTTGCTTACGAGCTTGCTTCAGACATAGCGGGTGCTATATCGTACGATATATCGCAGAGCATTTGGAGGTAAGCCTTATGTTCGGAAGACACGCTTATTGGGCTCGTGGCGGATGCCGCCCAAGTTTCGGTTCATGGGCTCCGCGCAGCCGCTTCTTCGGACCCGGCGAAGTCCGCCTCGCGATTCTGTCGCTGCTCGCCGACGGTCCTCGTCACGGCTACGAACTGATGAAGCTGCTCGCGCAGCGCTCGGGTGGAATCTATCGCGCCAGCGCTGGCACCATCTACCCGACGCTCCAGCAACTGGAGGACGAGGGCCTCATTGCCGCGGAGGCACAGGAAGGCAAGCGCGTTTTCAAAATCACCGAGGAGGGCAAGCGCGAGTTGCACCTCGAAGAGGATGCGGTCGATCGCATCTGGCGTCGCGCGAGGATGTGGAACGAATGGCGCGCGGCGTTCGATCCGGAGGTGCAGGAAATCGTGCGCCCGGCCGAGCGCGTGATGAAGGCGGCCTTCAGCGCGATGGCGGGTGGTTCGGCATCGAACGCCGACAAGATTCGCGAGATCCTGGAGCGCGCGCTCCGCGAGCTGGAAACCCTCCGCGGCAAGGAGTAGCGATTTCCTACTGCGCGGAGGCACAGGCGGTCAGGGGTTGGACGTCGCCATCGACGCGCCGAGCGACTGCTGCTTCCGGCGCATGATGCCGACCAGCTTGTCGTAGCCGCCGTCGTTGAGCACGCGATTGAACTGGTTGCGATAGTTGGCGATCACGCTGATGGCGTCGATCGTGATGTCATAGATCTTCCACTCCTCGCCGTCGCGCTTCATCAGGTAATTCACGTCAACCGGCTTCGCGCGATCCTGGAGCGTGACCGAGCTGAAGACGACCGCCTGATCCGGCGCGTCCATCCGCTCCTTGATGAACTGGATGCTCGAGGACTGGACCGTTTGCTGCACCTTCTCCACCGAGTACTGTTCCATCCGGGACAGGTAGACGTCCTCGATAAAGTTGGTGAAGAGGGGGACGAACTCGCCGCGCTGCTCGGGTGAGAAATCCCGCCAATGCAGTCCGACCGCGGTGCGCGCCATCTTCTCGAAATCGAAGTGACTCTCGGCAATCGCGCGCAGCTTCTTCTCGCGATCGGCGGGCGCGACCCCCTGATCCTTGAAAACCGCGATCGCCTGATCGACGACGCTTTTCACCGACGCCATCGGACCGGCGGAAGCAGCGTCCGCGTTGGTCGCCGCTCCCGCCGCACTCGTTAAAAATGCCACGCTCGAAACGATCGCAAGTACCAGCACCTGCCGGACATGATTGATGGTTCGCGGAAGATGTTTCCGACTTCTCATCACGATCGGAATTTTAGGCGGTGCCGATCGCGATCGCCATCGCGTCAAAGGCATCGGTATTTGCTTTCCTACCCCATCGCCGGATAATGCGCGACATCTCGATGCGCGCAATTCTTTTCAACCGCATGACTCGAGGCATCGCGCTCGCTCTCGTCGCGATCGCATTTGCAGGGCGAGTTCTCGCGCAGGTCCCGCACAAGGAGCCGCGCCAGGCCGACGCTCTGGAGAAACTCGCGCGCGAGGAATTCGGTCAGCTGAGCGCCGCCGAGCGCACCCTCGTGCGGGGCGCCGCATCTCACGACGTCCGGTGGGTCGGTCCGAGTGACAACCCCGACGATCCGACCAACGATACGGCGAAAACTGAAAAATGGAGTCCCGAACGATCGATCCGCGCCGGGATCCTCGCGTGGCTGGTCGCAGACCCCGAAGCGGCGCCGTTCCTCCATCCCAGCGGCCCGGGAATCGCGGGTGCGAAGATCGTGGGCAAGCTCGATCTGTCATATGCCGATGTCGTCCGGCCGCTCACGCTGATTCGATGCGCGATTCCCGACGGGATCGATTTCTCGAACGCATCGATCGCAAGCATCGAGCTTCGCAGCAGCGTGACCGGCCCCATCATGGGCGACTACGCGCGCGTCAAGGGCGACCTCGCGATGCACTTCGGACATTACGGCGCGCTGAGCATTTTCCGCGCGAGTATCGGCGGCGATCTCGATTGCAGCGGCGCCGACTTCAGCGGCAGCGGCGTCACCGACACCATCTCGGCGCAGGAATCCTTGATCGGCGGCGATGCCAGCTTTGTGCAGAACTTCACCACCGACGGGATATTATATTTCCGCCTCGCGCGGATCGGGCGCTCGCTCAGCTTCAATCACGCGCGCTTCGTCGGCAATGGCGAAACCGGGCTCGACGCGCAGCGCGCGACGGTCGCGGGACCGCTCTATTGGGTTAACATCACGCATACGCCGCGGACGAGACTGGATCTTCAGAACGCCAGTATCGAGTCCTTGTTCGACGATCGCGCGAGCTGGCCCGCTCCCGGCAATCTCGATCTTGACGGATTTACCTACAGCGAGTTTGGCGACGACAGTCCCGCCGATTCAGAGGAGCGGCTCCAATGGCTCGCGCTGCAGCCGCCCGGATATCGTCCGCAGCCCTACGTGGAACTCGCGAAGGCGCTCAAGGAGAGCGGGAGGACCGAGGGCGAGACCGAAGTGTTAATCGCGCAACGCGTCGCGCAGCGCCGCTCAGGTCATCTCTCGCTCGCGGCGCGCGCGTGGAACCTGCTGCTCGAGGGGACCATCGGTTATGGCTACCGTCCGCTGCGCGCGCTTTGGTGGATCACCGGATTCGTGCTCCTGGGCGCGATCCTGTTCGGATGGGGCTATCGAGCGGGCGTGATGACGCCGAGCGAGCCCGACGCATACCAGGCATTCGCGCGCGGCGGCCAGCCGCCGGTGCACTACCCGCATTTCAATGCGTTCGTCTACTCGCTGGAGAATTTTCTGCCTGTGGTGGATCTCCATCTGGGAAACCAATGGCACCCTAATGTTCGAGAGCGAGTGGTGGAGGATTCGGCCACCGGGGAATGGGGCACCGCGAGCGCGATGACTGCCGGTAAGCTGCTGCGATGGTACCTGTGGTTCCACATCCTCGCGGGATGGGTGCTCACCCCGCTGATGTTCGCCGGCCTCTCCGGCCTGATTCGCGTGGAATAATCTCTCGACCCGAATTCAGCTCCCGTAGCAGTGTGTCCACGGTGGCGATGAGGCTGTCGACTTTTGCTCTCAGCGCAGTCTCAGAAACTCTGAACCCGTGGACCAGCGTGTTTCTCGTTTGAACTGCTACCGCAAAGACTTCGTACGCTTTTCTGGGGATAACGCCGATTGAATAGAGCTCCTTGTAAAGCGCCGCAGGGCTGTATCCTGAAGTGTCCAATCCATTTTTAAAGGCGACCCGGCGCAATAGCGCTTCCGCGGCGCTCCAGGCGATCAGAAAGGACGCCGACAAGTGGCCGCTGGACCGCAGCGCCTTCGCCTCGGCCAGACGCGAATCGATTTCTCTCCGAGATAGCATCTCTCCGTGCACAGGCACGGAATGTAGTAGTTCAGGATTCGTGATGACCAGTTCGAATCTCCAGCCGGGCAGGCATGCCACGGTTTGAGCAATCCGTTTTGGCTCTGTGGTGCGGGCGAGAGTGCCCTTCGATTTCACTTCGATGACAACGTTTTCTCTAGAATTACTAGCCAGGAGGTCGGGTCGTATTCCTCGCAGCGGCTGCGGGAGCAAATCCGGGGGCGGCCTCACCACAACCTTGTACCCGCGGCCCTCATACCGGGCGGCGATGGCCCGTATTGCCTCCTCTTCTCTCTCCTCAAAGATACTAGTCATCGGCTCTTCCTTCGGACCGAGGAATCTCCACTAAGACGTGGACGAATTCTTCACCCGCGTCGAATGCTTCCTCCAACGCCTGACTCATTTTCTCGATCGTCACTGTCTCAGTCAGCTGTCGTTTGCGGACTACTAACTCGACAATCTGATCATCGTCATCATATACGAAACCCTTCAAGGCATCACAGATTGGCTTCGCGAGGTTGTCTATATCCAACGCATGATCGAGATAGTAGTAAGTGATGGTCATTGTTACTTCTTCGCCGATCGATTTTCGTCCGGGGTCGCACTGCTGTGCCTTTGCCAATACCCGCCTTTTCCAACCTGTGAGTATGCTTCTCCGGCGGCATTGTTGTGATACCGGCGTACCATTGACCGTGAACTCAAACGGGAAACGTGTTGGCGATCGGTGAACCTTCTCTCATTGGCGCGGAAGAGTCCAGCGTCACGCCGCTGATCAATGTTTGCCGTCGCAGAGTGCTATCATTAAAAAGGAATCGCTTGACTGGCGCCTTTCCGATGCAGAACGCGGAAATCGCAAAATACCTCGCCGAAATCGCCGACATGATGGAGCTGACGGGCGAGAATTTTTTTCACGTGCGAGCCTATCGCAACGCCGCGCGCGCAATCCTCGACTATCCGGGGAATTTCTCGAAGCTCACGATCCAGCAGATGGAGAAAGTTCCCGACATCGGCAAGAGCATCTCGTCGAAGGTCGATACGCTGATCAAAACCGGCGAGTTGGCGCTCCATCACCAGCTGCGCAAGAAAGTCCCGCCCGGAATGATGGACGTCATGAAGCTGCCCGCGCTCGGCCCCAAGCGCGTCAAGCAACTTCATGATGAACTCGGTATCAAGAGCCTCGATGATTTGAAAAATGCACTCGAGTCGGGCGCGATTCGCACCATTCGCGGCTTCGGCCCCAAGATGGAGGAAAGCCTCAGGCAGGCGCGCGTGCGGCGAGCGGAAATGGCGACCAAGCGATGGCTGTATGCGGATGCGGCGATCGAGGTTGAGAAGCTCCTCAATTATTTGCGCGGTTGCGCGGCAGTCGCGAAGATCGAAGTCGCGGGAAGTTTCCGCCGCAAGCGCGAGAGCGTCGGCGATCTCGACCTGCTCGCGATCTCTTCGGACGCCGCGCAGGTGATGAAGCGGCTGGTCGAGTATCCGCACGTCGCGCAGACCGTCGGCGTCGGCGATACCAAAACCACCGTGGTGCTGCACGAGGGACTGCAGGTTGATCTGCGCGTGTTGCCCGCGGAGAGCTACGGCGCCGCGCTGATTTACTTCACCGGCTCGAAAGACCACTGCGTACACATCCGGCGCATCGCGCAGCGGATGGAGTTGTCGCTCAACGAGTACGGACTCTTTCGCGGCAATGAATCGGTCGCGGGACGAACCGAGGAAGAGGTCTATCGCGCGTTGGGTCTCGAATGGATCGCGCCGGAGTTGCGTGAGGATCGCGGCGAGATCAAAGCCGCGATGGATCACACCTTGCCGCATCTGATCACGCGCGAGGATCTTCGCGGCGACCTGCATTCGCATTCCACCTACACCGACGGGCGCGCATCGATAGAGGAGATGGCGCGGGCAGCGGACGAGGCCGGTCTCGATTATCTCGCGGTCACGGATCATTCGCAGCGCCTTGCCATGGTCAATGGCCTCGACCCCAAGCGCGTGCGCAAGCAATGGCGCGAAATCGAAGATGTTCAATCGCGCGTCAAGGTGAAACTGCTGCGCGGCATCGAGGTTGACATCCTCGAAGACGGCACGCTCGACCTTCCTGACGACGTTCTCGCGGAGCTCGATTGGGTCGTTGCATCGGTGCACTACAAGCTCAAGCAGTCGTCCGACGAGATGACGCGGCGGCTGGTCACCGCGATGCGCAATCCACATGTTGATGTGATCGGTCATCCGACCGGCCGACTGCTGATCGACGAGCGGGAGCCAAGCAGCTTCGATTTCAACGAGGTGATGCGCGCGGCGGCGAGTGAGGGATGCGCGCTCGAGGTAAATTCGCAATCCGAGCGCCTCGACCTCACCGATACCAATTGCATCGCGGCCAAGCACGCGGGCGTGAAGCTGGTGATCTCCAGCGACTCGCACTCTACCAAGGGTTTCGGATTGCTTCAGTTTGGCATCAATCAAGCGCGGCGTGGATGGGTCGAGCCAAGCGATGTCCTCAACACGCGGCCCCTCAAGGATCTGCGCCAGCGCTAGGATCATTTCGCCCCGCGCCACTTGCATTTCGATGCTCTGACGTGAGATGGCGTCCGGCGTGACTGACGCGCCCACTACTTCTACGGTTGATGGACTGCGTGAGCTGACGCCGCGCGCAATAGTTCTGGGGATTATTCTGGCGGTGATCCTCGGCGCGGCGAATGCCTATCTCGGGCTTTATGCCGGTTTGACGGTTTCGGCGAGCATCCCAGCCGCCGTGGTCTCGATGGCGATTCTCCGCCTCCTCGGCGGCTCGACGATTCTCGAAAACAACGTCGTGCAGACCGTCGCCTCGGCGGGCGAGGCGGTTGCGGCGGGTGCCATCTTCACCTTTCCCGCGCTGGTGATTCTCGGATGGAAGGGCGACCTGCCGTACCTCGACGTTACGGCGCTATGCCTCGCGGGCGGCACGATGGGCAGCCTGCTGGTGGTGTTCCTGCGCCGCGCCTACATCGTGGAGGAAAAACTGCCTTTTCCGGAGGGCGTCGCATGCGCCGAGGTGCTGCGCGCGGGAGCAAAAACCGCCAACGCCGCGCCGCTTTTGTACGGCGGCATCATCTCGGCGTTGCTGAAAACCTCGCAGGATATCGCGGGCTTCGTTCCCGGCATGCTTTCCGGCGCGCGATGGATTGGCGGCGCGGCGATTGCGGGCTCAATCGACATTTCGGCCGCGCTCCTGGGCGTGGGCTACATCGTTGGCATCAGGATCGCGACGCTGGTCTTTCTCGGCGGCGCGATCGCGTGGTTCGTCGCAGTTCCGATCGCCTCTTCGAGTCACCCGGAGCTTCACGCGATCGGCGCTTATGCGGCTGCGACTCGGGTCTGGAGCGACGAGGTGCGATACCTCGGCGTCGGCGCGATGCTCACCGGCGGCATCGTGACGCTGTGGCGGTTGCGTACTCGCATCATGAATGCGCTGGTCGAGGGTATCCGCGTCGTGCGCGCGGGCCGTTCCGCGGCGGCGACTGCGCGCGAGGATACGGATCTCTCAGCCACTGCGATCGTTACCGCGTCGGGGCTGGCACTGCCGGTGATCTTCGCGCTCTGCATGGTGCTGACGGGAAGTATCGCGCTCAGCCTCGCGATGGCGGTCGTGCTCGCGATCGTCGGATTTTTTGCGACCGCGGTTGCGGGATATCTGACCGGCCTGGTGGGCGCGTCCAACAATCCGGTCTCCGGCGTCACCGTGATCGTTCTGCTCGCGCTGGCGCTGGTGCTGAAGCTGCTCGGCGTCTCGCCGGGCGTCGGTCCGCGCCTGGCGATTATGGCCGGCGCGGTGGTTTGCACCGCCGCCGCGATGGCGGGTGACTCGATGCACGATCTCGCGACGGGCTACCACGTCGGCGCGATGCCGCGCGCGCTCGAGATCGCCGTCGTCATTGGCGCGATCGTCTCCGCATTCGTGGTTGCGCCGGTGCTGAACCTGCTGCTGAATGCGTACGGAATCGCAGGCACCGCTGGGGCGAAGGCGAACGCGCTTGCCGCGCCGCAGGCCTTCCTGATGGCGAAAGTCACGCAAGGCGTTTTCAGCGGCGGCCTTCGCTGGGGCACCATTTCGATCGGCGCCGCGCTCGCCGCGATTCTCGCGATCGTCGATGGGCAGCTCGAACGCCGCGGCAGCTCGTGGCGCACGCCGATCATGCCGGTCGCGATCGGACTTTATCTTCCATTCGGACTGAGCGCCGCGATTTTGCTCGGATCCCTCGCCGGCATCGGCCGTCCGCGCGAGGAAGGTGGATCGGGAATCCTGTTCGCCGCCGGGTTGGTCGCGGGCGAAGCGCTGATGGGCGTCGCGAGCGGCGCGCTCGTCACCGCCGGCGTGCGGCTCCCGCTCTTTTGATCGAACGCCTCAATCAGGCCGGACGCGCTCGCTGCATGCGAATGACGGCCGTTGCGACAACGTTGACATCCAACATGTGGTGCGCGGATATTTCGCGGGATCGATCGGCAACCCAACCAGGGGATACATCGCTACGCGCGGATAGACCGATAGATCCGCGATCGTAAAATCGTTGCCGAGCAGGAAGTCGCCCTCGATCGCGCTCTCGATGTGATCGATTCGATGGTAGAGCTGACCCGCCAGGAGCGCGGCTTCGTCCTCGCTGACCGCGGTGCCGTCATAGACGCGGCTCACCCAATCGATGTGCGCCGGGTCATCGGTTGAGCGGCGCACATCGCGCATCACTTCGTCCTTGGGCCTCCGGCGATCGAGCGGTCCGATCACGCGCAGGTACATCAGCGGCCGATATTCCTTCGCCATCGCGAGTTCGAATGCCTGCCACATTTTGGCGCGCGCGCACAGCCACGGATCGGCGGGATAAAGCCGCGGCTCGGGAAACATCGCATCGAGATATTCGGTGATGACGTTCGATTCGTAGATCGCGCGGTCACCATGCACGAGCGTCGGCACCAGGCCGTTGGGATTAAGCTTCAGGTACTCGGGTTTCTTCTGCTCCATCCTGGTGAGATCGACCAGCCGCGTTTCCCATTGCAATCCCTTCTCGAGGAGTACGATTCGCACGCGCCGCGCGCACGGCGAGCCATGAAAATCATACAAAATGATTTGGTCATTCATCGGATCGAGAGGACGTCAACTCATCGCTATTTTATGGCGCGAAGGGTTCAAGTCTCGAAAGCGCAAGTACCATCCATTTGACGGTCCTCCCCGATCCTGCGCCACTGAAATCGGCTGGACCCGCGCCCGAGTTTCTACGGTCGGGTCCGCCGGCGCGTTGATGGCGGGCTCGCGTGGCCATTCGGGCGTGCGGACGCTACTGACTAATGGTCCAAGTTCCGCCCTCACAGGCGTTGACCCCGTATTGGTATGCGTGTTCGGCCGCGCCATACAAGACGGCCATCAGATCGTAATGGCAATGGTCTTCCCCGTCCGCGATTGTAATCGTGGTCGATTGCCCAGGTGCAACCGTCTGCCCGGCGAGAAGGTTGTTACTTGTATCCCAAGCGGAGTCAGCGCTGGCCGAGGCGTAGAACTCGCTCATGGTATACGAGGTGTTGTTGGTCACGGTCACAGTTTTGTTGCTAGAAGCGACCGCGTGCGGAACGCTGGTCATGGCGAAGAGAACCAGAAGAACTGAGAAGTACCTCAACGATTTCATCTTCTCTCCCTTTACTACCCCTCGCAGAATGCGCTTTCCGAATTGGTTAGCGAGGTTGGGAACGGAACGCCAAAGAACGGATTGGGCAATGCTAAAAGATGACCAGCGTTGAATGTGACCGAGACCGTCACGGTGCTCCCGAAGACGCAGGGCGGAGCCGGACTCAAGCTGGTGGTTAGGTACTGGCCGGATCCTGCGCTTATGATCGGCGACGCCACCGAGACCATGTAACTCTGAACCGCTGCCTGAGACGCGCTGGAGTGAGTCGCCGCATATCGCGCCCCTTGGTAGTCCGCCTGTCCCAGCCCCATGGCTGCAACCCCAATAATGGCATACTGAACCCCCACCAGCATCACGAACAACACAATCGGAGTGATAAGCGCGAGTTCGACCGCTGCCTGTCCACGGCCAGTGCCACCGCGTTGGTGGTTGAATGCCCCAATATCGAATGGGCTCGCTGGCGCTGCCTGCAAGCTACGAGTCACCATCGTTTCACCGTCTCCCGCGTATCGCGGCGTCGATACGTCAGCTGATCCAGAAGAGAAATTGCCATCTCTACTTGATCAGGATCGGGGTGCCACGCGAGCCGAAGTACGGAGCATTCGGATCTCCGAAGCTGTTGGCTATCACCTGACTGATGAAGTGCACCGTAACCTGGCCGCTGCTGTAACTGTCGAGCCATACCGAGGCAAAGGCCTTTACCTGCACTGACGAACGCCCATTCGGGTCTTGCCAGTCCACTACTGGCAGGATCATGACCCGCGGATCGTTCAGAGTGTGCGACGAGAATGTACCGTTGGGGTCGGTGCTACTAGCTGTGTTGAGCCGGTCCTGAAAACCCTGATCAACCGGACCGACCTTTTTTCCTGGTTCGGTGGTAACCCAGTCTCCAACGCTGACCATCGAGTTATAGCCGTTGGCGATGTTGGTTCTGAGATTACTGCCACCAACGCCGCCAAGTGCGAGCAAATCCCAGTTACCCGGGCCGAGCTGACCCTGCTGAAGGGTTATTTGGGTGCCATCGGTATAGACAGTCTTGGAATCGAGCCCGATCGGGACCAACCCGCAACTGCCAACAGAGGCACAGCTGCCGCCGTTGCCCCCATTATTGTCTCCGCCAGGCGGAACCTGCCCTGGTGTGCCGGCGTTCAGAGTGCTCGGCGGAAACTGTGGCGCCGCCGTTGCCGATGTAGTGACGATGCCATTGGTGAGTCCCAAGACCCGGGCAAGATAGTAGGGCACCGTACGCTGTAATGTAATCGAAATCGAAAGACTGTCGGCCGCGACGGTGGTGGACACGATCTCGCCGGCCTTGACACCATTGCTCTGCGCGAACTGATTGGCAGTTGTCGTCGCTTGAGACGCATTGTCGGGAAGCCAGTTGGCGCCCGCCAAGGCCGCTGAGTCGGCCGCTTTCTGCAACTGAACCCAGTTGAAGTAGAAGATGGCAACGTCGGTACCGAGCGCGACAGCACCCAGGAGAACCGGCAACATCAGCGCTATAATGACTACTGTCTGCCCACTACTTTTTCGACCCATACTTTTTTACCAGAAGTATTATATAACTACATAATGTAGCATCTGAATGGGTCAGCACGTTGGATGCCACTCTAGTTGCCAAACAAATAGTGGCTTTTGGCCGACGTCTCGCCGCAACCGAGCAAATTGGAGACGTTCTGTTGTTGCAGGAGTGCAACCAAAGTTTCAGGTGGCTAATAGCAACTCCGCCAGCCTGATGGGGACTGTTGCAGCCTACCGCTGCGGGAACGAGCGCAACACTCGGGCGTCATCTCCGCAATGGCTTTCGTAAGTGGTCAAATGCTCATCTTCTTCCTCGTGCTGCAGGGCGTTGGGAGGCGGTGAATCTTGCCCCGAGCGAGCAGGCCATCCTGGTCGATACTTCCCCTAAGGAAAAGCTCGGCGGCGCGTTCGCGCTCTACAGCATATCGAAGTGACTACCGGCGCGACTATTTCCCGAGTTGCCGCAGTTGGCGCTGGGTCATCATCCAGCGTAGTTGTGCGGAGCCGCGTTCGACGCGATCGGGAAATTCCAGCGCGATGACACCGCCCTGCTTGAGTTTGATTCCCACCGATTCGGAAGAGCCGGTCAGCATCAGCGACACCAATCGCGAGAGCGTCGGCTCGTGACCTACCACCATCACGCTCTCGGGCAGGCGCTGCTTCGCCAATGCCTCCAGCGCATTGGCGGGAGATGCGCCGGTGGAAAGCTCAGGGACCGCGCGAGGCTTCGGGCCGCCGAGTTCGTTGGCGACGATTTCGGCGGTTTCGGCCGCGCGAGCAATCGGACTGGTGAGAATCATGTTGAAGGCGAGGCCGGTCGCGCGCATGCCGACCGCGGCCTTGCGAATCTTGTCGGCGCCCTTGGGAGTCAGTTTGCGCGCGGCGTCGTCGCCCTTAGGCGAGGGCTCTTCGGCGAGGCCGTGGCGCATGATGTACAGCATCATCGGATGAAACCCCTTTCGGATGTTGGTCGAGCGCCTTTTTCACGATGCGATCGGGATCGCTTTTCAGAAAGCGATGCCACTCCTTGATCCCGCGGCGCTTGAGTTTGCTTTCGCTGCGGCGGAATGCCTCCGCGAGCGCGCCGCACGCGAATGCGACCGCAGCAGGAAGCTGGCGTGAGCCGGCGAAATCCCTGATCCAGGTCACCGCAACTACCGCGTCATGATAGCCGCCCACCAGGTCCTGCAAATCCTCCAGTCCCTTGAGCATCGGCCCGAGCTGCTTCTTGTCGATCGCGAGCATCATTTCGAGCGCGTAGCGCGAAGCCTTCGCGCGCTTGCGCAGCCGATGGAGGTCGTCGGGAGTCGGCTCCTCGTGCATTTTTTCGCCCGCGCGCATTACCGACTTCAACATCGGCGCGAATAATTCTCCCGCCATGGCGCCGAATGCCGCATCGCCGCGAGCCGTGATGGCGATGGGTGCTGAAAGCCGCGCCACCAGCGATTTGTAGCGGTTCGAGGACAGCGACCGCGCGAGATCCGCAGCCGCCTTGGAACGCCGCAGGTGGATTTCCTCGAACAGCGGATCCAGATCTTTGACGATTTGCGGATCGAGCTTTTTGACGCGTTTGTGCAGCACCTGTTCGAGGACGTCGAGATCGCGCACCGCACCCGCCTGCTTGCCCAGCCACTTAAGCCGCTCGTCCATCACCTTGGGCCTGATCGAGGAAATGTACGGAGCGAACAAACGGACTGCGGAGCGCAAACGGCGCGCCGCAACCCGCACCTGATGTATCGGCTCCGCCTCGCCTCGCTGGGCGGCGGGAATCTGAGCCAGCAGCGCACGAAGGTGAAGCGCTATCGTGCTGCGCGCCGCTGAACCGGCCGCATCGTGCGGGGGGACGCTGAACTGTGCCGCTGCCAAGGATAGAAATTCTCCGCGACGCAATCATGCTACAAGCATGGCGGAGATGGGAAGTCACACAGCGCGTTGTCTTCTGGCGATTGCCGCGGAAGCGTCGATGACGGCCGGCTTCCGGCGTCCGCCGATTCGCTGCCGCATCACAACGCGGCGGCCGAGTAACTTGGCAAGAAGATCGACTCTCTTCTCACAGGTCCACAGCTCAAGGTCCGCGCGCTCAGAGCCGGAATCGACGTCAATGTAGAGCTTGCCCGGCGCATAGCTGACGTGAACATTCCTGACCACGCCGAAGTGGGTGCGATCGAGGCCGTCCGCGACGCGCAGGATTGCCGCCAGCGCACGCACCATGCGGCGCTTGTCCTCAGGCAGCGCGTACAGTTCGGGAGAATCAACCTTCGCGCCTTGCTTGCGATGGCCGCGGGCGACTTGCGCGATGCTCTCGATTTCGTCCGGGGTAAATCCGAACAGGTCGGCATTCTTGATCAGGTAATACGAATGACGGTTGTGGCGATCGTGATCGATGCTGTGCCCGATGTCGTGCAGCAGCGCCGCATACTCCAGAATCTCGCGCGAATGTGCGGGCAACTCGAGGGCCTCCGCGGTAGCATCGAAGAGCTGGCCCGCAAGTTTCGCGACCGTCTGGCCGTGCTCGTTGTTCCCTTCGAATTTCTGCGCCAGCGCGGCGACCGAATGCTTGCGCGCATCGATCGCTTCGCGACGGCTGGCGAGGCCCGCCAGCTCGAGCAGCAAGCCCTCGCGCAGCGCCCACGTGCATGCGACCAGTTCCGGGGCTCCCGAATGGCGCAAGATGTAATCGGTGAGAATCGCGGAGGCCGGCATCAGGTCGGCCCGTTTGGCATCCATGCCCGGCAGTTCGAGGCGATCGGCTAGGTCGCATTCCACGATGCGGCGGCGGATCTGCGCGATCTCATCGGCCGATGCGGTTGCGCCGCCGAGCCGCCCCAACTCCTCGCCTCGTCCCGCACGCGCCATCGCGACGAGCGTGTTGACGGTGCCCGAAGTTCCGATCGCACGTTCGACGCCCTCGCGGCGCGCACTTTTCAGCAGGTCGCCCATCTCGTCCGCAAGATGCGCTTCCAAATCGCGAACCTGGCGTGGGCTCGGCGGATCATCGGTGAGGAATTGCTCGGTGAGGCGAGAGACTCCGAGCTTGAGGCTGCGCATCCACATCGGCTCGCCGTCGCGCACCATCACCAACTCGATGCTGCCGCCGCCGATATCGACCAGCAGATGCGGTCCGCCTTCGAGCCCCATCGCATGACGCGCGGCAATGAAGATGAGCCGCGCTTCCTCGGCGCCGGGAATGATTTCAACCTTGATGCCGGTTTCGCGCCGGATGCGGGCCACGAACTCCGCGCTGTTCTTGGTCTCGCGCACCGCGCTGGTCGCAACCGCGCGCATCCGATTGACGTGGCGAAGTTTGATGAGCTTTTGGAAGTTGCTGAGCGTGCGGACCGCGAGGTCCATCGCTTCCTTGCTGAGGGTTCCGGTTTCGAAGGCGCGCCTCCCAAGGCGGACGGTTTCCTTGACGCGGTCGACGACATCGATGTTGCCGTCGCGATTGACGTCGGCAATCACCATGTGCACCGAGTTGGTTCCGACGTCGATAGCCGCAAGCCGCATAGATCGAAGGTAACCGTCTCCAAGACTCAAGTCATTACCCTTATGTTACATCTCATTAAAATTTCTTCGCATTGCCCTTCTTAGCGGTGCCCTCGGGCACTATTCTTGAACGGATGGGCGCCGCGGCTACATCAAGCGACCAGCACCTCGAGGCCGGATCGGCGCAAAAGTGGCTGATCGCGGTCGCCGTGATGCTCGGCACCACGCTCGAGGTCCTCGACACCTCGATCGTCAACGTCGCGCTGCCACACATGCAGGGCTCCTTTTCCGCGAGCGTCGACGAGATCGCATGGGTCGTCACCAGCTACCTGGTCGCCAACGGCATCATGATCCCGATGACGGGATGGATCTCCTCGCGCTTCGGACGCAAGCGCTACTTCATGACCTCGGTCGCGGTGTTCGTCGCCGCGTCGGGGCTGTGCGGCGCGGCCACCTCGCTCGATCAGATGGTCATCTTCCGGCTGATCCAAGGCGCGGCGGGCGCCGCGATGATCCCGTCCTCGCAAGCGATCCTGATGGAGACCTTTCCGCCCGCCGAGCAGCAACTCGCGATGGCGATGTGGGGAGTCGGGCTGATGGTCGCGCCGATCATGGGTCCGACACTGGGCGGATGGATCACCGACAACTGGAACTGGCGCTGGAATTTCTACATCAATCTGCCGGTCGGCGCGGCGGCATTGTTGATGGTCTACACCTTCGTGCATGACCCGGCGTATCTGCGCCAGCGCCGCGCGAAAGGCGGACGCGTCGATTACATCGGGATCCTATGCCTTGTGTTCGGCCTCGGCATGATGCAAATCGTTCTCGATCGCGGGCAGCGCGCCGACTGGTTCAGCTCCGCATGGGTATGGTATTTCACCGCCGCCTCCGCGGCGACGCTACTCATCCTCGTAATCCATGAGCTGCGCTTTCCCGAGCCGATTCTCGACCTACGCATCATGGCGATCCCGGCCTTCGACCTCTCGGTCAGCCTGATCGTCGCGATGAGCTTCTCGCTCTATGGCACCGGTCTGCTCAATCCCATCTTCCTCCAGGAGCTGATGGGCTACACCGCGTGGCGGGCGGGCCTGGTGCTGGCGCCGCGCGGGCTGGGCACGATGTGCTCGATGCTGCTCATCGGGCAACTCGCGCGCTTTCGCATCGACGTGCGTCCACTGGTTGGCGTGGGTTTCGTCCTGATGGCGACCGCGCTGTGGTCGATGTCGAAGTGGGACCTCGACGTCAGCACCCGGGTGGTCGTCTGGGCGAGCATAGTCATGGGCGTTGGAATGGGATTCATCTTCCCGACGCTGTCTGCCACGACGCTCTCGGTCGTCCATCGTGAGCGGATGGGCTATGCGGCGAGCCTGTACAACATGATGCGCAACACAGGCGCCGCGATTGGCGTTTCCTACATGACGACCACGCTGGTCAGTCATCAGCAGATCCATCAGTCCTACCTGGTCGAGCACTTCTCGGTGTTCGACGCGTGGCGGATGAGCAATGCGGCGCCGCGGATGGCGGGCGCGCACGGCTTCGCGTATCTGCCGCAACTGACGGGCGGGAATCATCAGGGCTTCGCGGGCGTGTACGGAATGATCCAGGCGCAAGCCTCGATGCTTTCGTTCAACGACATCTATCGGGGGCTGGCGGTCTGGATGATGCTCCTGATTCCATCGTTCTTATTGCTGCGTCGCGTCGGCGCCGGTAGCGGCTCCAGCAGCGCTGCTCATTGAGCGCAGCCTATGATCTCAAGGCATCGCCTCGAACACTTTCTTAAAGGTATCGAAGGCGGCGCGATCGAAGAGCACGAACTCCACCAACCTTACCGAGGTCTCGCTCGCGAGATGATCGCGCACTTCCTCCAGCATCACCCGCGCGCATCGATCCAATGGAAATCCTGCGATGCCGGTGCCGATCGCGGGAAATCCGATGCTCTCGACCTTGCGCTCCGATGCGCGCCGCAGTGAGTTGCGCGTCGAGGCGCGCAGATTCGCCTCCGAGGTCCGGCCGCCCAACCGCATGCTGGCGGCGTGGATGACCAGCTTCGCCTTGAGCTTACCGCCCGTCGTGACGGCAGCCTCGCCCAATGGAATGCGCCCGATGCGGTCGCATCCCTCTTGAATCTCGGGACCACCTTTGCTGCGGATCGCGCCCGCGACGCCCGCGCCGAGGATCAGGTCATTGTTAGCGGCGTTGACGATCGCATCGAGAGCCCGATCCGTGATGTCGCCCTGCGAGATTCTCACCTTGTCGCGCCACCTGGCTTCTGATTTGGGCATGAGCTTCTCCCGCAACTTCGCGATGAGAGTTATGCGCCTAGCTTCCATCCCGTCGCGCGTTCAGACAAGTTGACGCCCTCGCCGTTTAGGAGCGATTGTAGTCGCACTTTTCAATCGGAGATTCTTATGGACAAGAACAGCGTTGTCATTCCATCCGAAATGAAGGCCATGTACGACAACTTTCACTTCGCCCCGGCGGTGAAAGACGGAGACCGGCTTTTCTGTTCCGGCGTGATCGGAATCGGTCCTGATGGCAAGGCGCCGAGCGATCCCGAGATGCAATTCACGCAGGCCTTCGAGTCGCTCAAATCGGTGCTGACCGCGGCGGGCGCGTCGTTCGGCGATATCGTCGACCTCACCACCTTCCATGTCGGATTGCAGGCCAACATTCGCACTTTCACGAAGGTAAAGGATCGCTACGTCAGCGCGCCCTATCCCGCGTGGACCGCCATCGGCATCACTGAACTCGCGTTCCCCGGCGGTCTGGTGGAAATCAAAGCGGTGGCCCGTTTGAAGAAGTAGCGGATCCTGGCATGGCAACCCTGGAAGAATTGGCGGCGCGGCTTCGCAAGCTGGAAGACATCGAGCAGATCAAACAGCTCAAAGCGCGATACTGCGCGCACTGCGACAACAACTACGACGCCGAGGGTATCGCATCGCTGTTCACCGATGATGGCGTATGGGATGGCGGCGCGCTCGGGAAAGGCGACGGCCGCGCGGGCATCATCAAATTTTTTCGCAGGGCGCCATCGGCGTTTTCATTCGCGATTCATAACGCGATGAATCCGATCATCGAGGTTGACGGCGATACTGCCACCGGGCGATGGTATCTGCTGCAACCGCTGACACGCCGCAGTGGCGAAAGCGAAACCGCGATGTGGCTCGCGGGCAGATACGAGGACGACTACGTGCGAGTCGGCGGCGAATGGAAGTTCAAGCGACTCAGGTTCTTCACCCGCATGCTCACGCCTTACGATGAAGGATGGGCGAAGAAGCCGAACGGATGATTTCGCGCTGCTCCCCAGACCTCACCCGGCGCAGTAGCGCCACCCTCCCCTTTTAGGAGAGGGAAAAAGGAAGGAGGACACCTCAATACCGATGGATCGCAGAAAATCGATACAGCTAACTCCCGAGGAATCGCGACGTTTCATCGAAGAGGGGCGCACCGCGACGCTCGCCACCAACGGCCGCGACGGCCATCCGCATCTGATCGCGATGTGGTACGCGGTCAAGGACGGCAACATCGTGATGACGACCTACGGCAAGTCGCAGAAGGCGGTGAATATCCGCCGCGATCCGCGCGCGACGATGATGTGGGAGTCAGGGACCGCCTACAACAAGCTGCGCGGCCTGATGATTCGCGGCCGGCGCCGAGATCGTCGAGGACGCCAATTATACCTACGACGTTTTGCGGCTGGTCGGCGCGAAAATGAGCGGCACCAGCGCTGTGAGTCCCGAGCAGAATCGCGCGCTGGAGGCGCAGGCAACCAAGCGCGTCGTGATTCGATTCCATCCCGAAAAATTCGCCAGCTGGGATCACAGCAAAATGTGAAGTCCGAGGACGGCCTCGACACTGGCTTAGTCGCGCATCGTTTCTCCAAGAAGCGATCAAGAAGAACCGGCTTGAGGCAAGACTCTCTTATCCGGCTGACGCCCGGCGTCAGCCGCCGCAGGCGGTCGGCTTGATGCCTTGGTTGGGCCGTTGCACTACGCCCCCGTGCGCTTCGGCTCGAATGCAGACTTCTCGCAGACCCCGTCGCCCACGAGCGAGTCGCTGACATGGGGGTCAACGGATCGGAAAAGACCGTACTCCCTGGCCATAGCGCCCACCTTCGTCATTCCGTTGAGATAGGAGTTGACCGCGAGTAGCAATGCGATGCCAAAGCTCAGATGGGTTTGGAGTTTAGCGATCGCTTCGCTGCGCTGACTATCGTCCGAGAGCGACGCGTCATCACCAATCGCTAGCAGAAGACGTTCTATTTGGCCGCGAATGTTTGTCCAATTCGCTTCATCACCTTCCAGAAGGGTTGCCCGCGCGATCTTCCAAGGTTCAGCCAAATTCTTGTTGGAGCAGTCGCAATAACTTGACCACAATTGTTAACCGTATTCCTCAAAATATCTGTGACCCTTGATCGTGCCCCGTGTCTTATGTTCCGCCTGACAAGATTGAATGGACTCGCTAAGCGTCTGAATGCCATTCGATAGAGCCAAGTCTCGAGAGGCTTCAACTTGATGGAGGTAAGCAAGGTAGACAGCACCTAGGGCCACTAGGGAAGGTCTGCACAGGTCGGTGTTGTTGAGCGATTGGCTGAAGTGGTCATAACAATCGGGTTCAGAGAGCGGCGAGCGAGTGATAGTTGGTCGGGCGATGATCGCCATAGAGACTGCCCGCTGCCCGAGGATTCCTCACAGCACGCAGCTGGCCCCTACTGGGAGCAAATGTCTGCGAACCTGGTAGAGGTTGGCCAGCGCAAACATGGTCTGCGCTCGCGCCAGGTTCTTGGCCAGACCGCGGTATCTCACTTTGGCGAAGCCCCACAGTTGCTTGACCACCCGAAAGGCGTGTTCGCCGCGCGCCCGGGTCCGCGAGCGCGCCCGGTTGATCATCCGCCAGCGCTCGCTCAAGGGCCGTTGGGAGGTAGGGCGCCGGTTGATCCGGTAGCGCACTCCCCACGTTTCGAGGAACTCTCGATCGTCTTCCTTCCAGTACGCTTGATCGCCGAACAGCTCCCGCTCCTGCCCATGCAGCAGCTCCGGCAGCTGGGTGATGTCGGCTACGTTGGCGGCGGTCGCTCGCACGGTATGGACGATACCGCGCTTATCCGCTCCGATGTGCAGCTTCATGCCGAAGTGCCAGTTTTTGCCCTTGCGGGTCTGCTTCATCTCGGGGTCGCGGGTCGCACTGGCGTTCTTGGTCGAACTCGGCGCCGCGATGATGGTCGCGTCCACGATAGTTCCTGCGCGCAGCAACAGCCGCCGTTCTTCCAACAGCCCGGTGATCGAATCGAAGATCGCTTGGGTCAGCCCATGCTGCTCCAGCAGGTGGCGAAAGCGCAAAATCGTGCTCTCATCCGGCACCACCTCGTCGCCCAGCTCGACCCGTGCAAAGCGCCGCATCGACTCGCTGTCGTAGATCGAGTCTTCGGCCTGCGGGTCCGACAGGTTGAACCACTGCTGCAGGAAGTAAATCCGCAGCATCTTCTCCAAGCCCAGTGGCTGGCGACCTTGTCCGGCTTTGGGGTAGTGCGGTTCGATCAGCCTGACCAGCCTCGGCCATGGAATCACCGCATCCATCTCGGCCAGAAACCGCTCGCGCCGAGTGACTTTGCCCTTTCCGTTCCACGCCATCGATGCGAACGTCCGCTGATTCCCCATCCCCACACCTCCGCATCCGCCGATCCAACTAACGGTTTATACCAGAACCGGAACACTTGTGCAGAGATTCCCTAGGTTTAGCAAGGATCCTATAGTGCCACTGAGGTAGCTTCCAAAATTGCCCCAATCTCCAGGATTGGGTGACAAGTGACCTCCTCGAAACGCTAGGACGTACGATGCCATGGATACAAATGCGCCAAACACGAGGGCGCCGGCACCTATGCGCATAACGAAAGGTAACTGACGGAATTTCGACCACATCGCTGTTCGCCTGAGGAGATGTCGAGTGAGATGCTCGTTCGCCGACAAAGGTCGCAACAACTAAAAGGCGGATATTTAACTTCAGCTTCCCGTTGAAGCTCGCAATTACACCAAGCGGTGTCCTTTTGCAAGCACCTTGTCGGTCCACGGTATCTTCAAGGCTCCGCAACGGCCGGTTCGGTCTCTGCCGGACATCAAACCCCAAGCCGCACCGTCTTCAACCGCGACTATGCAGATCACGTTTGAAGCGCTCGGAGGGCAATAGGTGCGCTCCGGAACTGCGATGTACCATTTCCCAACTTCGCGTTTGCCTCAGCCGGGGTATCTTATTCAGATCCTTTTGTTCAGAGGTGCGAAATTCCATTGGAAGGCTTCACTCTTAGTTCAGAGGTACCAGAGAGGATGGTGGCGCGCGTAAGTTGGCCCCAATCGCACTATCAATCCGACATAGGCGCGCATCGTAGGCGGAGGTTTCGAGGTTAAAGACGATGCGATCACGAGAAGTGACGGAATTTGAAATCCCTCAGTTGTCCAATTGAGCCATTGCCGCCTTCACTCGCCCTTGAATTTTGCGGGACGCTTTTCGAGGAACGCGCGCACGCCTTCATTGAAATCCGCCGAGCTGCCGGCTTTGCGCTGCATCTGACGCTCGAGGTTGAGCTGCTGCTCGTAGGTGTTCTCGTTGCTGTCCCAGTAGAGCTTGCGAATCAGGCTGAGCGCGACCGTCGGGCCGCTTGCGAGGTCGCGCGCCAGCTCCTTCGCCTTGTCGAGCAATTGCGCATCGTCAACCACGCGATAGATGAGGCCCCATTCGAGCGCCTTCTCGGCGGGCAGTTTCTCGCCCATCAGCGAAAGCTCCATCGCACGCGCACGACCGATGAGCCGCGGCAAAATCCACGTCGAGCCGCCGTCGGGCACCAGACCGATGCGACGAAACGCCTGGAGGAAATATGAAGAACGCGCGCACATCACGAGGTCACCCATCAGCGCGAGGCTCATCCCGACCCCAGCCGCCGCGCCGTTCACTGCCGTAACGAAGGGCATCTGCAACTCGCGCAGCTTGCGCAGCATCGGATGGTAATGCGTTTCCAGCACCGAGCCCGCGTCGCGCGATCCACTCGAGCTGCCGGACGGCTGCAAATTCGCGCCCGCGCAGAAGCCGCGTCCCGCGCCCGTCAGGATGAGACATCGCACACCGTTCTTCGGATTCTCGACTTCGGCGAGCGCGCTCATGATGCCGCCGATCATCTCAGTCGAGACAGCATTCATCACCTCAGGATGGTTGAGGGTGAGGATGCCGAGATTCCCATCGATATCGAGTTTCGCGCGTTGGAATTCCATAGCCTTCTCCAAGTTTCGCTCAGCAGACTATCGAAGCGGGCTTTCCCCGCAAAGCAATTCGACGATATTGTCGGGCTCCCCGGTCATCGCCGGGGACGGAGCAAGGAGAGCAAGGATGGATGCCATCAAGAAACTGGATCGCTCGGTGAAGGGACGCGCTGCGCTCATTACCGGCGCTGCAAGCGGGATGGGACGCGCGACCGCGCATGTGTTCGCACAAGAAGGCGCGCTGGTCGCGGTTACCGATATCAATGAAGCGGGAGTCGCCCGCGTGGTAGACGAAATCAAATCCGAGGGCGGCAATGCGCACGGATGGCGTCTCGATGTCATGGATCATGCGGACATCCAACGCGTGGTGGCTGAGGTTGCCGCTCGCTTCGGCCGGCTCGATATCGTCGTCAACAATGCCGGTTTCGGAGCATTTCATCCGGTGGATGGCCCCGAATACGATCGCATTTGGGATCGCGCCATCGCGGGATTGCTCACAGCGCAACAGCAGGTCGTGCGCGCGGCGCTTCCTTATCTGCGGAAGTCGGATGCGGCGCGCATCGTCAATATCGCATCGACTGAGGGTCTCGGCGCGACCCCTGGCGACACTCCCTACGTGGTGGCGAAGACGGGAGTTATCGGCCTTACGCGCGGGCTTGCGGTGGATTTGGGTCCCGAGGGAATCACCGTCAATTGCATTTGTCCGGGTCCGATTCGCACCGCGCTGACCGAGTCAATTCCGGAAGAGCACAAGACGATTTTCGGCAAGCGTCGCACCGCGTTGAAGCGCTATGGTTTCCCGGAAGAGGTGGCGCACATCACGGTCAGCCTGTGTCTTCCGGCGGCGTCGTATCTCACCGGCGCGGTGATTCCTGTTGACGGAGGATTGACGATCCGGAACGCGTGAGGTGGAAAACTATCCGAACTGAACCGAGCGGCGCGTCAGCGATCCACCGACGAATCCAGTGATTGGAAAACTCGTCGGCAGCCGTTTGTCCGCGACCGCTCCCTTCGCGAGGATCACCGGAACGAAGTGCTCATGCGTCGGTAGCGCGTACTGCACGCCCGGTGCGCGTGCGCGATAGTCGAGCAGCGCGTCCATGTCGCTTCGCATCAGCACATCGGCGATCCATTCGTCGAATTCCGACGCCCACGCGGGAGTGCTGTCGCTGATCGCACGCAAGTTGTGGGTCAGGAATCCGCTGCCGATGATCAGGATGCCCTCGTCGCGCAGCGGTGCGAGCGCCTGCCCTAGCGCATACACGGTCTTCGGTTCGAGTCCGGGAAGCGACAGTTGCAGCGTCGGCATGTCGGCTTGCGGATACATGCACTTCATCGGCACGTATGCGCCGTGATCGAGGCCGCGCTCCGGCTCGTCCATGAATTCGGTCTTCGCTCGTTTAAGGAGTTCGCGCACGCGATCCGCAAGTTCCGGTGCACCCGGGGCGGGATACGTAACCCGGTAGTAACGATCCGGAAAGCCGTAGAAGTCATACACGAGTGAAACGGTGCGCGTGGCTCCCAAAGCGACCGGTCGCTGATCCCAATGCGCCGAGATCATGAGGACTGCGCGCGGCCACGGCATCGAGTCCGCCCACTGTTTGAGTTCGGCGATCCACCTTGCAGAGTCGAGCAGCATCGGACTGCCGTGAGCGAGGAAGATCACCGGCATCTGATGAGAGGCATTCGCCGCAGATGATGTTGACTTGCTCATGTGGCTCTCCGTCAGACCCGCCGTGGCTTTGGACAGCGACCAAAGCGTGGCGGCAGCCGCGGTCGTGAATAGCAATCGCAGGGCGTCGCGACGATTCATATGATCGTTGCTACCAGTCGGGCCCACTTCCGGCAACGCTCGGAATTCCGGTATGCGCGGTCAGCCCGCCGTCGGCGATGATGCATGCGCCGTTGACATACGATGCCTCGTCGGAGGCGAGGAACAATACGACATTCGCAATTTCGATCGGTTCGCCGTAGCGTCCCATCGGAATCGCCTGCTCGGTCGTCTTGGCGAGATCGGGAAGCGCGTGGCGCATTTTCATTATCGGCGGCGTCATGATCGCGCCCGGGCAAACCGCATTGCATCGAATGCCTTTGCGCGCGTATTCGATCGCAGTCGCACGCGTCAGGTTGATGACTCCCGCCTTGATCGCGTTATACGCGCCCAGTCCGTAGTCCGCCGCGAGTCCCGATACCGAACCCGTATTGATGATCGCGCCCTTGCGCCGCGGCACCATCACCTCGAGCGCACATCGTGTCGCATAGAAGTATGCGGTCAGACCGACCTCAACGCTCTTGCGCCAATTGTCGAGCGACATCTCGCCGACGCGCCCCGTGTAAAGGCGCATCGCATTGTTGTGCAGGATGTCGAGGTGGCCGAACTTGTCGATCGCGAACTTGATCATGTTCTCGACCTCCGCCGGATTGCCGATGTTTGCCTTCAATGCTTCGGCTTTGCCGCCCGCGCCGCAAATCTCATCAGCGACGCGGCGCGCACCTTCCTCATTGAGATCGACCACGACCACCGCGGCGCCTTCCGACGCGAGCCGCTTCGCCGTCGCCTCACCGATTCCGGATCCCGAGCCCGAGATAAGCGCAACCTTGTCCTTAAGTCTCATTAAAAATCCCGCCGCTAGTTGTTTACCCTGATGGGTCGAAACGTTATCGAGTGTTCCAACGAGAATCGCGCCGGACTATAGCGCCGATTGCGATACTCCCACAAAGCAGCAACAGGCGCGCGTCTGATATCATCGTGGCGATTTCGAAATGGTATCGAAGAACCGAAGTGCCGCAACCAAGCCCGCGCTCCTTCAGGCACTGTTATGCGCGGCTCTTGCGGTGTTCCCTGGATGCTCGCGCTCGCGCCAGCGGCTGGCTCCCGGGTTCATTCAGGTAGATATTGAAACCTCGCCGACCGCGCTCGATCCACGCTACGCGACTGACGCGATTTCCGAACGCATCGACGAGTTGATGTTCGATCCGATGGTGAGACTCGACTCGAAGGGCGGCTTCACCGGCGACCTGGCGGAGAGCGTCGAGCGGATCTCGCCGACCGAGATAGTTTTTCACCTCCGCCACGGCATCCATTTCAGTGACGGGCGCGAACTGACCGCGCGCGACGTCAAATACACTTTCGATTTTGTTATCGATCGCAGGAATCGCTCGCCCAAGGCCGGCGGACTCGAACAGCTCAAGTCTGTCGAGGCGATTGACGACTACACCATCAAGATGACGACGCGCGGTCCTTATGCGCCGGCGCTCGAAATGGCGATGCTCGGCATCGTGCCGGACGGCACTCCCGGTCGAAACTCGAACGCGCTGAATGCGCCGCCGGGAAGCGGTCCCTTCAAACTGCTGGATTTCGAACGCGATGACCGAGTCGTTCTCGATCGCAGCGCGGCGCGCGAAACTTCCGGTACGCATGCGATCCAAGGGATCGTCTTTAAGGTGGTGCCCGATCCGACCGTGCGCGCGCTTGAATTGGTCGAGCACCTCTGCGACCTCGCGCCCAACGACATCCAACCCGATCTGCTTCCATATCTGCGCAAGCAAGATGGCCTCGATGTCCTCACGTCGGCAGGCACGACCTACTGGTATCTGACGTTCAACTTCCGCGATCCCGCTTTGAGAGATCTGCGTGTGCGGCGATCGATCGCATACGCGATCGATCGCGACGAGATAATCCGCGCCTATTTGCGCGGCACCGCTCGCATCGCCAGCGGAATGCTGACACCGGAAAATTGGGCTTACGACCGGGAAGTGACTACCTATCACTACGATCCTGAGCGCGCGCGCATGTTGCTCGACGACGCCGGCTTCAAGGCCGATCGCAATGGGATGCGCAAGCTCGCCCTCGTATACAAATGTGCGCCGGAGGGCGCGCGTATGGGCGAGATTCTCCAGGCGATGCTGCGGCGCGTGGGAATCGAAGTGCGAATTCGCAGCAATGAGTGGGCGACCTTCTACGACGACATGCAGCGGGGCAACTTCGATATCGCCGCGATGCCGTGGATCGGAATCAGGGACCCGCATCATTACTACATGGTCTTCGATTCGCAGATGACGCCGCCGCGCGGGCTCAATCGCGGCCGTTACTCGAATCCCGAAATGGACCGCCTGGTGGAGGCCGGCGACGCTACCATCGATGAGGCGGCACGCAAGAAGATTTACGCGCAGGTGCAGAAACTTGCCGCGGATGATCTCCCATACGTGTCGTTGTGGTGGCAGGACAACGTCGTCGTGATGAATCGTACGGTTGCGGGCTTCGAGCCATATCCGAACGGCAGCCTGTTGTCTCTCGCGGATCTGACGCTGACATCACCAACTCTCGCGACGCCCGCTGGTTCGGAGCCCTCGGAGTGATCGCATACCTGGGTCGCCGCCTGCTCGCGCTGATTCCGGTCGCGCTCGGCGTCGCGACCATCACCTTCGCGCTGATTCACCTGGTCCCCGGCGATCCTGTCGTCGCGATGCTCGGCGACATGGCGGCGCCGGCCGACATCCAGGGAATGCGTCATGAGTTGGGACTGGATCACCCATTATGGGAGCAGTACGTCGCGTTCCTCGGCGGCCTCGCGAAGGGGGACCTTAGCGAATCCATCTCGATGCATGAACCGGTCGCGCACCTGATCGCGCAACGCTTTCCCGCGACACTCGAGCTTGCGCTGGCGGGGTTGATCGTCGCGATCGTGATCGCATTTCCACTTGGCCTCGTCGCGGGCGCCGACCCTGGCGGTCCTGCCGACCTTAGCGCGATGGGATTCGCGGTCCTCGGCATCTCGGTTCCGCATCTTTATCTCGGGCCATTGCTGATGATCCTGTTTTCGCTGAAGTTGCGATGGCTCCCGCTGACCGGACGCGGCGGCCTTTCGCATCTGATACTTCCCGCGATCACGCTCGGCACCGCGCTCGCAGCGATCCTCGCGAGGATGCTCCGGCAGAGCCTGGTGCAGGTTCGCGAATCGGACTACATGCGCACCGCGATCGGCAAAGGGCTGAGTGCGAACGCCGCCCTGATGCGCCACGGACTTCGCAACGCGTTGACGCCGGTCGTAACGCTCCTCGGTCTGCAACTCGGCGGGCTGCTCACCGGATCGATCATCACGGAAGTGATTTTCTCGTGGCCGGGACTTGGGCGGCTGATGATCACGGCAATCAGCGCGCGCGACTACCCGCTGGTCGAGGGATGCGTGCTGACCTTTGCCCTCACCTACGTCGTCGTGAACATGGCGACCGACATGGTCTATGGCCTCATCGACCCGCGAATCAGGCTGAGTGGAGAGGCGCGCTGACCATGCGGCTGCACCGAAATCTCTCGCTCGGGACGGGCGGCACTCTGGTCGCGATATTGATCGCGATCGGAATCTTCGGGCCGTTGATCGCACAGCGCGATCCACTCGCGATCGATCTGCGCCTCGCGCTCGCAGGACCAACACCAGGTCATCCGCTGGGATGCGATGCGCTCGGACGCGACATGCTCGCGCGGCTGCTGTATGGCGCGCGTCTTTCGCTTGCCGTATCGATTTCGGTGGTGACGCTGTCGCTCGTCGTCGGCAGTCTTATCGGCGGATCGGCAGCACTCGCAGGGGGACGCGTCGATTCACTGGTGATGCGCTTCGTTGACATCATACTCGCGTTCCCAGGTTTCCTGCTTGCGATTGCCCTCGCCGCGATTCTCGGCCCCGGCCTGACCGACCTCGTCATCGCGCTGACCGCGATGGGATGGACCGGCTATGCGCGCCTGGTGCGCGGCGAGGTCCTGTCTCTTCGCGAGCGTGAGTATGTCCAGGCGGCCAACACGCTGGGTGCTACGCCCTCACGCATCTTGATGCGTCATCTGCTGCCGGGAATCGCGGGCCCGGTCGCCGTGCAGGCAACTTTCGGTATCGGCGGAATCATTGTCGCCGAAGCTTCGCTTTCCTTTCTGGGCCTCGGCGTTACGTCGCCAACGCCGAGCTGGGGCAACATGCTCGATGCGGGCCGCGCCTTTCTCCTCGTCGCGCCTCATCTGACGACCGCTCCCGGGCTCGCGATTGGCTTATCGGTGCTCGCGTTTAATCTGCTTGGCGATGGCCTCGCGCAGCTGGCCGGCCGCCGTTCCTGAACCTTCGAAGTTCGTGATAGGGAAGACAGAATGGATGTTGCTGAACTGCATGAGCGCCTGCGCGCCTTCATCCGCGAGCAGGGCAATTTCACCGATGTGAAAATCGAGAACCTCCACAAAATGCCCGGAGGCGCCTCGCGTGAGATTTGGTCGTTCGACTGCACGATGCAAAGCGCGCGCGGTGTGGAGACGCGCGGGATGGTCCTGCGGCGCGACCCGGCCGCGCAGCGCATCGAGAGCAATCGACGCCACGAGTTCCTGATCCTTCGCGCCGCCTTCGAGGAGGGCGTTCCCGTTCCCGAAGTTTTCTGGCTATCCGATGATCCCGCAGTACTCGGCGCGGACTTCTTCATCATGGAGCGCGTCGAGGGCGAGACCATCGCGCGCCGCCTGCTGCGCGACGAGCAGTACGCCAACGCGCGCAAGGTAATGCCCACGCAACTCGCGCAAATTCTCGCGCGCATCCATCGCATCGATCCGGTCAAGCACAAACTCGATTTCCTGGCTGAGCCCGGACCCAGTGCCGCGCTGACCGAGGTGCAGCGCTATGAGCAAAATTTCCGCATCCTCGCGCTGCAACCGTATCCCGCTTTCGAGCTGACATTTCGATGGCTCTACCAACGCGTGCCGAAATCGCCGCGCAAGGTGCTGGTGCATGGCGACTATCGCATCGGTAATGTCATCTTCGGGCCCGAGGGGGTCCGCTCGATTCTCGATTGGGAGCTTCCTCATCTCGGCGACCCGATGGAAGACCTCGGCTGGATGTGCACGCGCGCGTGGCGCTTCGGCGCCGATGAGAATCCGGTCGGCGGTATCGGACAGCGCGAAGATTTCTGGGCGGCGTACGAAAAAGCCAGCGGCATCTCCGTCGATCCCGAGGCGGCGCGATGGTGGGAAGTGTTCGGCAACCTCAAATGGGGAATCATCACCATCAGCCAGGCGCGCACTCATCTTGACGGCTTCGTCAGCTCGGTCGAGCTCGCGAGTATCGGGCGCCGCACGGTCGAGAACGAGTTGGAGCTTCTCAATCTCATCGAATAGGAGGAACGCGCCGCGCCCTTGACGCGACGCATTCGCTGAACATGCAGGACAGGCCAACCTCCATCGAGCTGCTGCAAGCGGCTGCCGATTTCGTCGAGCGCGAGATCGTTCCGATCACGCAGGGGCAGAAGCAGTTTCAATCGCGCGTGGTGGCGAACGTAATGCGGATCGTCGCGCGCGAAATCGAAATCGGTGAACCGCTGTTGCGCGCCGAGGTTGACGCGCTCGCGACGCTGCTGGGCGCGCAAAAGCCGCATCTTCATACTACGAGCGATGTGCTCGCAGCGGCACGCAAATTCAACGAGGAGCTAAGCGTGAAGATCCGCGCCGGCGAAGCTGACAGTGGAGAGTTCCGCGATAAGGTGATGAAGGTTGTGCGCCAGATCGTCGAGGACAAGCTGAAGATTGCAAATCCTCGCTACCTCGAAGCCGACCTCAAGATGCGGGCGAAGACCACGCCATCCGAATGATGATGCGGCGCTTGCAGCAGGCACGATACTAAACTCGGGTGCGGCGACGTGCCCGCACCCGAGGTTTCGAACGTTATTCGGCAAACAGCGCCGGGACCGAATTGCTACCGGCCCGCCGCGGCCTCCATCGATTGCGGTGAGAAAAAGTCCTTATCCACCGCACCCATGTTGATGTACCAGCACTCACGCTCAGGGGTGTCGATTCCGGGCAGATAGCACATCGTCGCCATACCCGATTGGACGTCGGTTGACACCGCGCCGACCACGAACAGGCGCTTGAACGGATAGATGGCTACCTTGGCGTCCGGCACCGGACGGTCACGATAGGCGACCATGTGGATGTTGCTGATGCGCAGCTCGCCACGCCGGTCATAGGTATTGGCGTCGAGCGGGAACCACAATTCGGAGTCGATGTACACAATCGTCTTCGCGTCGCGGGCGCCCGAAGCGCGATCGGCGGTCGGAGTGGCCTCGATCAGATAATCATGGCGCAGTTCCCAGCCCTCGGGACAGGCGCTGGCGCCGTTATCCGTATCGCATCGGATTTCCGGTGAATGAAGCGCCTCTGCGACCATGAGCATGGTCTTATCGCCGAGGAGCTTGAAGTTGTACTCCTCGTTTTTGGCGTTAAAGCCGGTGTAGTGGTCCGGATCCCATGCGTGAGCCGAGGTGCCCGGAGCGGTCGAGTCGCTCAAGCTGGTTTCATTGAGACGGCGCAGGCGGCGCGCCGACGGCAGGTACGACCACACATCGTCGCCCTTGTTTGGATCAGAATAACGCCAGCGCACGAAGCCGGTACCCTTGATTTCCGCAGGCCCGAGAATCGGATACAGCCCAAACATCCAGTAGCGATGGGTCACCTTGAAGTCAGGATCAAACGGCATCGGCTCGACTTCGGTGCGTCCCACCAGGTTGTATCCTGCATAGTGGCCGATCTGGAAGTTCTCAATCTGGGAGGTCTGCTTCTTGCCGGCTTCGCCGTACACGCTTTCGCAATCGTAGAAGCGGAGGTCGTAGTCATCGGTGAAGATCGGGCGAAACGCGTTGTTCCACATGATCTTGGTCGCGACATCCGGGTCGTTCAGGTCGAGCATCGGGAACGGAAGTCCGGCGACATAGCCGACGATTCCGCGGTGGTCAGCTGAGAGCCTGACCTGCCCCGAATACTTTTCGGTAGCGTCCTTGTACGGCGGAGGCCAATCGATGCGCCCCGTAGGGATGATCTTCATCGTCATGCCTTTCATCACCTTGTAATAGGTGCCCGGCGAGACGATGTCCTTCACCTTGCTGGCGTTTTGCGGCGTGATAAAATCGCCGGGCTTGACTTGGGCATACGTGGTGCCCTGAGCAAACCCGAGCAGCGCCGTGATTAGTGAAAATACTGCTAAACGTGTACTTAGCTTCATGCGGAACCTCTCCCCGTATGGAAAATTGTCAGCGAATGCTCCCGAATGGCATGCATAAGGCGTTCCGCAGTTAAGCGGAGAAATAGGCGCGTACGTTAGGCCTTTTAATTTTGTCTGCATCTCCTTACTAATGCTTCTGAAAGAAACAGTGACGCGCTTCGCAACAGAATCTGATGAGCAGGACGAAGCCCAAACCGCGATTGCGCTGCGATCCCAAAGTTACAATTCAGATCGGCCAATGGACCGCAGATCGGGAAGCGATGCATATTCGCCGCTCCCTCGGGTAGCATGCCATCGTGAGCGGAACGCAGCCAAAGGATCACCGACCAGCATCACGACTGACTGTTCGCTTCCAGCATGCGATAAGACCAGGGCTGGAACGAGGGCGAGATGGCGAGCAGAAAAGAATTCGAGCCCAACCACGCTGAGGGCTACGACGTCATCGTCGCAGGGGCCGGTCCCGTCGGTCTGACTTTGGCGATCGATCTCGGCCGGCGCGGCGTCAGATGTCTGTTGATGGAACGCAACGCGACTACCGCGCCCTGGCCCAAGATGGACCGGTCCAATGCGCGCACGATGGAATTCTATCGCCGCATCGGGATCGTCGATCGCGTAGGCGCGCTGGGCTACCCGCCCGAGATTCCGATGGACGTCTTCATCGTCACTCGGCTCTGCGATCCGCCGCTCGCGGTACTGCCTTATCCTTCGGTGGCCGAATGCCGCGAACGAATCGCGACGTGTCGAGACGGATCCCTCCCGCTCGAACCCTATCAGCTCGTTTCCCAGAACAAGCTCGAACCGCTCCTTAAGGAAGTCGCCGAAGCGTCGCCGAACGTCACGGTGCGCTATGGCTGTGAACTCGTCGATTTCACCCAGGACGATACTGGCATCGGCGTCGTTGCGCGTTTTCTCGACGGTTCCGAGGAGACGCTGCGTGGGGCTTATCTGGTCGGTTGCGACGGCGGAGCGAGCACTGTACGCAAGAAGCTCGGCATCAAGCTGGAAGGACGGGGCGGCATCCAGGATGTCTGCCAGGTCATCTTTGGGTCGAAGGATCTCTACGAGAAAATTCCGATCGGCAAAGGCAGGCACTACAACTTCGCGCACCCGGACAGTTCGACCATTATTGCTCAAGGCTGCCGCACGGAATTCACTCTGCACACCAGCCTGCCGCCCGACACGGATTTCGAGCCGGTCATCCGCGATCTGATTCGGTTTCCATGCGAGATCGAAATCCGCCATGTGGTTCAATGGCGACAGCATCTGTTGGTCGCGGAGCGCTATCGCGAGCGTCGCGTATTTCTCGCCGGCGACGCCATCCATCTCGTCATCCCGACCGGCGGCCTCGGCATGAACACCGGCGTCGGTGATGCCTTCGATCTGTCCTGGAAACTCACCGGCACGATCAAGGGGTGGGGCGGGCCGGGCCTGCTCGATGGCTATGAGCAAGAGCGGCGGCCAGTCGGCCTGCGCAACCGCGACGCCGCCGGATGGGCGGCGGCAGGCGTGCCCATCTGGCGACGGCTCATCAAGCCCCAGGTTCGCGACAATACGCCTGAGGGCGCCGCGCTGCGTGTGGAGATCGCCGCTTCCGCAAAGATCAACCATCGCCGCATGCACGACATGCGCGGCGTCGAATTCGGCTATTCCTATGCCGGCTCACCGCTTATCACAGATGAGCCGGGCAATTTCCCCGAATGGGACACCTGCATCTACACGCCACATACCCGGCCGGGCGTGCGCATCCCGCATACGTGGCTTCGAGACGGGCGTGCTATGCAGGACGTGCTCGGCGACGATTACACGCTTCTCGATCTCAGGGGAGATTGCCAAACGGCGTCTTTGGAGAAGGCGTTCCGCGCGCTGGGCGCGCCGCTTAGCGTGCTGCGACTCGACGAGCCTCATGTGCGCGAGGTCTATGAGTATTCCACGCTGCTTCTGCGCCCTGATCTAAATATCGCTTGGCGCGGACAGGAACTGCCGGGAGATGCGGCGGCGCTGGCAGCGCTGACGACCGGCCACTTACGATCTTAATTCTTTTTGACCGATGACTAGCGCCCGTAGATAGAAGAATCGCCGTCCCGATTCCGACAGGAGTCTCCGGCACTTGGCGCGATGCACATTCTCCCCACCCTCGAGCTGCTACGGGACCGCCCACGACATCAGTGGCTATTGCGAAATCACCATTTGCGATGTGCTGCTTAGCGGCAGCGTAATCGTCGAAGCTATGCGAGCGATGGGAGCAAATGAATATGCTACCGTGACTTTAACCGTACTGCCCGGTTTGTTGTTGGGATTCCAGGTCGTGGTCACCGTAACTGCCTGAGTGTTGATGCCCTGCGCCTCGGCCAGCACGAAGTTCCTGACGTCGGTAGAAGCGACAGGCTGCGGGCTACTAGCGCCGCGGACCATCGCATACCGTGCCGCGTCGCGCGCTGAGTAAGTCACGAAATTGTAGGCGCTCACGGCGGAGGCGCCCTGCATGACCGCGAAGATGAATATCAGTATGCCAAGTGCGACCACTGCAAATTCGGTGGTGCTTTGTCCGCACCACCAGCGCCATGAGATCCTGTCTATGAGCTTTGCAATCTTGTGGCGTCGCTGCATGGTTCTCTACGGGACCAGCATCGTCGAGCTTCCATGCAACTGAAGGGTCCGGGTAATTCCGGGATACGGAAGCAGCGTGCTGAAAGAAGCGCTGGTAGTAACCTTCACGTAAAGCTGGAGACCGCTGATGCATCCCGCGGCCGTGCCGCATGATACGGAACTGCCATTGCACAGACAAAAGTTCGTTGCGGTCGCGCTAAACCCCGAAAGACCGTTGGCATCGTTGGTTGCATACGTTCTCATTCCGCTGAGGTCAGCGGCGGTTGAACGGTTCTGCCCGCCGTATTGAGCGCCGGCCCGTGCGGCGTTGGTCAGGATCGCCGTGGTGGAAAATGCTCGTGCTACGTCCGCGCCAATCACTAACAAGAGCAGTACCGCTGGAGCCATCACCCCGAATTCGACCGCGCTTTGACCAGCCTGCCGCCTTGGAATCCACCCGAAGCGAGCCCATCCGGTGCGAGGCAGTTGTTGTTCAGGTCCAGCAGCAAGCACGTTCCTAACCATCTCGATAGCTACTGAACTAACAGGCCGCTCTTTATCGGCGAGCCGTTAGCGAGACTCGTGTAGTTATTTCCGACCGTGCTGTTGCCGTTCCAGATTACGTCGTAGGCATCCAGAATGGTGTAGCCGTTGAGGCTGGAATTTCCGTTGTAAGTGACACTCGTTGTTGGAAAGTACAAAGCTCCGTCGAAGGTCGATGAGGAGTTCCCGTTGATGATACTGCCGGCGGCGCTGGTCGGAATCGAACGGTCCTGGAAGAACAGGATTCCTTGCAACGATCCAGTGGTCGGAGCGCTCAGGTTCACCTGGGTGTTGCCGTTTAATGTGATTGCTTTGTAGCCGCCTAATCCTGTCGTGTTGTAGAAGGTAACGCCGGTACCACTCATCGAGGAAGTGTTGCCACTGACCGTCAGGCCACCACCGCCGAGTATATAGAGCCCTGGATTGAAACTTATAGTCTGGTTTCCATTGATCGAGATGCCGCCGTAATAGAATCCCGGACTGAACGTCGCGGGCGAGGTGTTTCCATCCAGATAGACCGGCCCGCAAAATGTATATTGGCCGGCGTTCATCGTCACGGTGGTATTACCGCTAATCGACAGGCTATCGCCGGATCCGCCTCCGTTCTGATACTGCCCCGGGTTCAGCACGATGCTGCCGTTTCCACTGGTGGTGATGCCGTTGCCCCAGGTTCCGCCACTGAAAGTCACCGTTCCGAAGTTCCCCGAAACCGAAACTCCGCTCGAATACACGTTAGGACTGATCGTCTGGGCTGAGGTCACAGAAAAGCTGCCGGTCTTGGTGTTAGCCGCTTGCGTACAGGTCGGAACGGTCGGCGCAGCAAGGCCGGCGAGCGGATCGGCGAAGGCTGCAATACCGGCGTTTGGTGTTGGTGTGAAAGTAACGTTGCCGCTGGACGAGTAATTACCAACCACACCGGTGAAAGTATCGCTGACGGTGATGTTGCCGGTGACGTTAATCCCGCTTTGGCTGTTCGAATCCACCAACATTCCGCAGGCGCTGTTCACTGTGATGTTGCCGTTCATCGAGATCGCGCCGCTGTCTGAAGGATCAAGCGAATAGATACAAGCCTTGCCTGATTGCGCGAGACCAACCGCGCTGGCTGTAATCGCCATCGAGTTGATACCTAACACGCGCAGGAAAAAGGTCTGTTGCAACTGGCTAATGGTGACCTGAATCGCGTCAGCATTTCCAGAATAGTTGCCGCCCACCGGAATCGCACTGGTGATCGAGACCGGATAGGAACTCATCGGGGTGGATTGTCCTGAAGTGAATCCGTTCTGCGCGGCGGCTTGCTGCGCCGCCGTGGCGTAGCTTTCACCAGTGGCGAGCGCTTGCGCGGCAGCAACTGCGGCAGCGTCAGCGGCGTTCTGCATCTGGCGCCTCGTATTGCGAGCGATGCCTAAGTCAAAAGCCAGCCCAACGAATCCAATCAGGACGAATAGCCCGCCCGTCACGATGGGGAGCATTTGCCCACGCTGCTTGGCACAGCAACGATCCCGCAACCACGAGAAAAAGAATGCGAATCTTGACATCACTTTCTTATCGCCTGGCCGCGATGCCAGTTGAAACAAAATGGAGCACATTAGATGCCACGCAAGTCCATGAAAAATCGCTGGTTTTGCGAGACATCTTGACGCGACCGAGCGAACAAGCGACGCGCTGTTGCAAGGTCGGCAGCCGAAGTTGCAGCTGTGCAAAAGTAGCCGGCGTGCCACCGATCGTGATCGCCAACCCGGAAAGCGCTAATCCGAGACCAGTCTTGCGCCGAGGAAGTGCTAGCTCCCCTTCTCTTCCGTCTTTCGCTGCGGTCGCGCTACTCGGCTCCAGCGTACATCAGCACCGAGAATTTGGTCACTTGCCTCCCGAATGCCGATGCCGCTCCAGTGATGCCATCTTTTGACGATGCGTGGCTGCGGCAGAGGAGGGAAGGATATCCACCCGCTGCATCATACCGATGTCCTCGTGCTGCAGTACGTGGCAATGTGTGACAAACGAGCCGACCGTGATTGGATCGAAGTGCGTAAGAAAAGTGATCGAGCCAAAGGTCACGTTGGGATTCGTTATCGGGACCATGGGGCCCGGGAAGGTCGCCGCCGGGACAACGATCGAATCGTGCCACTCTGGGACCGGCAGCGCGATACCGTTGATCTGGGTCACCAGGAACGGATTCTGATGGATATGGAACACGTGATCCGAGAATGACTTATTCACGACCGTCCATTGCTCGTAGTTGTTCATGATCATGTCGTCGAACAACGGGACGTTATCATCGAAGAGTCCTTCTTTCTGAAAGTTTATCAGCGGTTCATTCGGATTCGGCGGATTGCTGGGAACTCCAGTATCGTCCGCGTCGCGAAACATGTTCAGGCTGCTAAATGGAATACCACCCCAATAGTTGCTGTCGTACTTGTTCGCATACCATCCGCACGATGGCAGCCGCGCGCTCGGCGGCGTCATAAACCCATTCTCGCCGCACAATTCGAAAGCGATATGGCGAACTGCATTCAGGGGCGCGGTGACCATCTGCGATATAGTCGGAAGTCCAGTCGGCGACGGCAGGTCCTCCGTGGGCAGCGCCATGTTCTCGGGTTTGCCATCGATCACGATGGTAGCGAGGGTGATAGGGTAGGTCGGCATCGGGAAGTCGCCGCTAATATGCGAGCTACGAGGCGCGGGAGCGATTCCCTGCGGCGAAACCGATGCGCTGGTGGTAGGGCTCAGACACTGCAGCAAGTAGGTCCCGGGTGTCTGACTCGCCTGAACCATCATATCGACGCGCTGGCCGGCGCCCATGACATAGGGAGTGCCGGCCGCGAGCGTCCGCAATTTCTGCACGTTGATGCCGTCATTCATCAATACATTGAGCTCATGACTTTGCAGCGCGACAAGTAGAGTCTCTCCCGAACCCGCATTAAGCATCCGCCAGCGCTGCACCTCACCCGGCCGCATATGCAAGGTCGGATTAATCTGCCCATTGGTAGTGAAATAGGTATTGCTGGTGAGATATGCGCTCCAGACTCCATCGGCGGCTTTCACAGTAGTCGAACCCAGTTGGGTAGCGGTTGGGTTGACGAATGCCACCAGGTTGGCGCTCGTCGTGTGTAGGACCTGGAAATCCATTACGATCTGCTTGGCGGCTTTGACCTCCGGGACTTCGTTGACCGTGCCTGCGCCCCCGCGCACGATCAGCATCCCAGCCATTCCTCCCATCATCTGGAAGGTGACCGAGCCGTGATTGTGCGGGTGAAACCAGAAAGTCCCCGCGTGATGGTACGAGGGAATCTGGATCTCAACCTGATTGGTGGTTCCGGGTTCCATCACCCGAAGGACATTGTCCGAGTTGCCTTGCGGCGAAACCTCGAGACCATGGCTGTGAAAATTAGTTGTGTAAGGCTCATGGGGGTACATCCCGGTTCGCGTGACCGGTGGATTTGGGGGAAGGTCATTGACCAGTTTGATCTTCAGGGTGTCACCGCGATCGAGGATCAGAGTTGGACCGGTCAGCTTGCCGTCATAGGTTGGCCCCGTAATGGTCCCGACTACCGTCGTCTTTGATGCTGCGGATATCGCGCCTCCGACCGTCGTCGGCGCCGCCGCGGGTCCGAGAATCTCGTTGGTCGCGACCTCCGCGCGCAGGGTCAGCGAGAGGACGCCGTGTGAGGAGCGCAGCACCTGCGGCTGCGGGAACGAAGACGCCGTTGTGGTCTCACTCGACGACGAGCCTCCGCCGCCGCATCCCGTCATCGTTCGCGACAGCGCTACCGCCGCACCGACGATGGCGAAAACCATAAGCCCTCTGCTGATCGATAGCCGTTGGCGACTCGACGCAACCATTACCCCTCCGCTGACGGGACCATGCCCCAGCACTTTGTGATGAAACCTGAAAGTAGGTTGTGCTCTCGTATACAGGCACCTGTCAAACCGTTGATGACATTCGTCCATCGGTTGTGAAGGGATCGCACAGCATCGTGTCGTTTTTGGCGGACGGCGGAGGGCCTTGAATCGATTGGACCGCAGGCGCGGGGCGCGATAGAAGTCAGAGGTTGAGAATCAATTGAAAAGATCGCGCAGGAGATCTGATTATGCCCGAGCGCAAAGTGGTGCTCCTCGAAACCGATGACCTGATGCATGCCAACAGCGGGGAGTCGAACTTCAACGAGAGCGCCTACTACAATTTCTACGATCGAAATAATCGGGTCGGCGGTTTCGTTCGAATGGGCAATCGGCCCAACGAAGGCAACGCCGAAATGACGGTCTGTGTCTACCTCCCCGACAACAGCGTCGGCTTCATGTTCAAGCGCCCCGAGATCAGCAACAACGACGCGCATAACGCCGGCGGACTGAAGTTCGAGGTGCTCAAGCCCTTCGAGCATCATCGCGTCAGCTACCAGGGCAAGCTCTGCATGCTGAAAAATCCGCTCGAGATGGCGGAACCGACCGTCGCGTTCAAGAACAATCCCTACGCGGCGTGCGAGCTGAGCCTCGCGTATTACGGCACCGCGCCAGGATGGGGTGGTGAGCTGCGCGAGAAGACCGAGCGCGGATGGGAAAGCCTCCAGCCGTCGGGCGACGCGAGTCAGCAATTCGCCAAGGGGCATCTCGAGCAGTTGGGGCATGCGGCTGGTACGCTCAAGATCGAGGGCACCGCGTACGATTTCAAATTCGACGGCTTCGGACTGCGCGATCATAGCTGGGGACCGCGTTACTGGCAGGCGCCCAAATACTATCGATGGCTCACGATGAACTTTGACGAGGGCATCGGCGGGATGGCGTCGATTACGGTGAATCGCGACGGCAGCGAGCACCCGGGTGGCTTCATGGTGCGCAAGGGGCAGCCAACTGTGAACATCAGCAAGGTTGATATCGAAACCGAGTTTGCCGGCGAGCAGCAACTTCACGATCGCCTCAAGGTGACCTGCACGACGGAAGATGGCGGCGCGCCAATAGTCATTACCGGAAAAGTTCTGTCGATGATTCCACTACGCAATCGCCGCGCCGGAATAGTCACTCGAATCGCGGAAGGAATGACTGAATGGCGATGGGGCGACAAAGTCGGGTACGGCCTCGCCGAGTATCTCGACCATCTTCAGGAGTAGTAATCGACTGACTAATGAGGGAGCGTTTCGTCAGGAACGCTCCTTCAGCTTTTTCAGGCTTTCCGCGTATGGCGGAAACGCCACGCCGCGTTCGGTAATGATCGCGGTTACCAGGTCATGCGGCGTCACGTCGAAAGCTGGATTGAAAGTAGCCACGCCTTTCGGCGCGACCTGCTTGCCCTTGAATTCGGTGAGTTCGAGCCCGGAGCGTTCCTCGATCGGAATCTGATCGCCGCTCGCGCAGTTGAGATCGATGGAGGAGAGCGGCGCTGCGACATAGAACGGAACATTGTGGCGGCGCGCCATCACGGCCAGCGGATAGGTGCCGATTTTGTTCGCGACGTCGCCATTGGCCGCCGTGCGATCGGTCCCCACGATTACGCAATCGATACGGCCGCTGCGCAGCACCGTGGCCGCCATGTTGTCCGCGATCACGGTGACCGGAATTTTGTCTTTGTGTAGTTCCCACGCTGTCAGCCGCGATCCCTGCAGGAAGGGACGCGTTTCGTCGGCGAAGACTGCGATTTTTTTTCCTGCCTCTTTCGCGGCGCGCACGACGCCCAGCGCGGTGCCGTATCCCGCGGTCGCCAGCGCGCCCGCATTGCAATGCGTCAGGACCGTGGTGGATTGCGATAGCAACTCGGCGCCGAAACGCCCCAGCGCATGATTCGCTTCCAGATCCTCTTGGTAGATTGCGATCGCTTCGGCGCGCATGCGGCGGAACAGCCGCTCTTTGTCGAGGGACAGATTCGCCTCGAGCACGCGGCCCATCCGATCGACGGCCCACGCGAGGTTGACGGCGGTGGGACGAGTCGCCTTGAGCGCCTTCGCGACCACGTTGAATCTGGCCTGTGCGCGCGCACCCGCATAGCCGTGGAGGCCGAGCGCAACGCCCATAGCGGCGGCGACACCGATCGCGGGCGCTCCGCGAATCACCATCGTGCGAATCGCCTCGCCGACGCCCCGGTAATCCTTGTAGACACGAATCGTTTCGCGTGACGGGAGCAGGCGCTGATCGATCATGCGCACGCTGTCGTCGCGCCATTCGATAGTTTTTACTGCCACGATTTTCTTTCCGGGTGAAATCTCTGAATCTGAAGAGCCGACAATATTTCGGCAGCCGCTGAATATACGCTTTCAGCGACTGCCGAATCCATTCGCACCCGATCGATCGCGGCGCTGGCGCTAGATCCTCTCGTACACTCCGCGTGCCTTGCGCCGCGCCGCTCCCATCTGGATCCAGCGCGTAATCGCCGCGAATACTTCCGAAGAGCGCTTGCCCTTAAGTCCTCTGACCAGATGGACGTCGGCGGCCTTGAATTGTTTCGGAAGCTGCTCGATTACCGCGCGCCAGTTGACGCGGCCTCCGCGAGTTGCGATGCGCACCGCGACCCGTCCCGGCGCGGACGACGCCCGGCCCCCGATGAGCATAGTGAGCCGCGATTCCTCTTCCTTGAGCCTGCGCAGTTCTGTCTCTTTGCTCCGAATCTCTTTGCGGAGGTTGACCATTAGCGAACGAGCTTGCTGCTGAACCTGGCGGAAGGCCGATACAGCGTTGTTCGCGCTTGCACTGCGTTTGCGTGGCATCTGGATTCGGACTCCTCGATCAAAAGTCTACCATCAAAGGAGTGTGACGAAACTATGAAATGTTGGTTTCGCGAAAGTACATTCCAGTTGGTAACAGCCTGTACAGTCTAATTTTATCAGCGTCGTATGAAATGTCCGACTGACTATCTTTTGATTGCCAATTTGACGATCGGCGAACTATATAGTCGGCGCGCCGCCAGAATTGACGATCTTGGCAATGTGATGTTTGGCCGACTCACTCGGCAATATCCAACTGCTCACTCGGCAAGCGAGAATGCTTCAATCGCAAACAACCGCTCACCTGCTTCTCCCCGCTTGCTACCTCATCGAGGGATGAGTTTGCACGGCCACATCTATGACTCCTTTTCGCTTCTCCATTAGAGAATGAAGTAGGGAAGGCTTAGCTACCTCGGTCTGATGGCCATCGTTAAAGCCTCAAGGTAGCGGTTCAAGGCCACTTTTCGTAGGTTTTATTGCTTTATCTGTATCTTATTGTCGCAGCTGGATCTAATCATGGTTCGAAATTGACGTCGCCTCGAAGTCGGTGAAGTAACCATTCCTAACCACCGAATGAAGGCTAACAGCCACTATGCTTGCAAATGGCGCGATGGTATAAAAATGCGCAACGTAGTTAACAGATGCACGCCGCCAGCCTCGCTTCTTCTTTGATTGCCTCTAATAGGTTTGGGCAATTACTCGTGACGATGCGGTATGTCCGCATGGGGCAAATGTCTGCGTTGTGCGACGGGAGACGGTAATGGGTTGACGACTGTACGTTGGTAATCTAGCTTGGACGGTTACGGATCAGGATCTGCAGGATGCTTTCTCAGAGGCGGGCAAGGTCGACAGTTCGCAGGTCATCATGGATCGTGCGACGAACCGATCACGCGGCTTCGGTTTTGTAGAAATGGCATCCGACGAGGCCGCTGACGCGGCTATCAAGAAGTTGAACGGACGCGATATCAAAGGGCGTCCGATCCGCGTCAACGAAGCGCAGGCGCGCAGCAACAACCGCGCGAGTGCTCGCGGCTAGCTAGCTCCGATTCGGACTGCGGTCGGTATCCGGGCGCGAACAAATTCGCCCGGTGCCGGACGCATCAATCCTCGGTCGGCGCTCATCAGTAGCGCCGCAGAAATAGACTCCTCTCCAGAGTCCCGCACTTCCCTTGCTCAAACGCATTCACGCTGCGGCATGTTCGCCTCTGCTAGGGAATCTCTGCACAAGTGTTCCGGTTCTGGTATAAACCGTTAGTTGGATCGGCGGATGCGGAGGTGTGGGGATGGGGAATCAGCGGACGTTCGCATCGATGGCGTGGAACGGAAAGGGCAAAGTCACTCGGCGCGAGCGGTTTCTGGCCGAGATGGATGCGGTGATTCCATGGCCGAGGCTGGTCAGGCTGATCGAACCGCACTACCCCAAAGCCGGACAAGGTCGCCAGCCACTGGGCTTGGAGAAGATGCTGCGGATTTACTTCCTGCAGCAGTGGTTCAACCTGTCGGACCCGCAGGCCGAAGACTCGATCTACGACAGCGAGTCGATGCGGCGCTTTGCACGGGTCGAGCTGGGCGACGAGGTGGTGCCGGATGAGAGCACGATTTTGCGCTTTCGCCACCTGCTGGAGCAGCATGGGCTGACCCAAGCGATCTTCGATTCGATCACCGGGCTGTTGGAAGAACGGCGGCTGTTGCTGCGCGCAGGAACTATCGTGGACGCGACCATCATCGCGGCGCCGAGTTCGACCAAGAACGCCAGTGCGACCCGCGACCCCGAGATGAAGCAGACCCGCAAGGGCAAAAACTGGCACTTCGGCATGAAGCTGCACATCGGAGCGGATAAGCGCGGTATCGTCCATACCGTGCGAGCGACCGCCGCCAACGTAGCCGACATCACCCAGCTGCCGGAGCTGCTGCATGGGCAGGAGCGGGAGCTGTTCGGCGATCAAGCGTACTGGAAGGAAGACGATCGAGAGTTCCTCGAAACGTGGGGAGTGCGCTACCGGATCAACCGGCGCCCTACCTCCCAACGGCCCTTGAGCGAGCGCTGGCGGATGATCAACCGGGCGCGCTCGCGGACCCGGGCGCGCGGCGAACACGCCTTTCGGGTGGTCAAGCAACTGTGGGGCTTCGCCAAAGTGAGATACCGCGGTCTGGCCAAGAACCTGGCGCGAGCGCAGACCATGTTTGCGCTGGCCAACCTCTACCAGGTTCGCAGACATTTGCTCCCAGTAGGGGCCAGCTGCGTGCTGTGAGGAATCCTCGGGCAGCGGGCAGTCTCTATGGCGATCATCGCCCGACCAACTATCACTCGCTCGCCGCTCTCTGAACCCGATTGTTATGACCACTTCAGCCAATCGCTCAACAACACCGACCTGTGCAGACCTTCCCTAGTGGCGATGCGGTACGCTCTCATATACACACGAGGGGAATCATTCGTGGAATTTGTAACCATCGAAGCGCAAGCGGAGCGCGCTGTTATCGTTCCCGATGCGGGATTTCAATGCCGCGGCTATCGGGTCAGTTCAGTTGATATAGTTGCGGGACCGCAAGATCCCGAGGCTGAATGGAAGGCCCATCCGTTTCGCTCCGGCATCCCAATCCTGTTTCCGTGGCCCGGGAGAATCGCCAACGGCCGATTCTCATATCGCGGCCGCGCCATCCAACTGCCAATCAACGACCCCTCGCATAACTGCGCGATTCATGGGCTCATTTACAATCGCGTCTTCAAAATCGCGCGGAGGGGGCCGTACTTCGTCGCGGGACGTCTCGATTCGCGGACCGATGCGGACCTGTCGGCACTGTGGCCGTTCCCGTTCGTGCTCGATCTCGATTACGAAGTCGGCAACGGACTGAGATTTCACGCCGCACTCGAAAATGTCGGCGACGGTCCGATGCCGTTCGGGATCGGAGCGCATCCGTATTTTCATGCGCCGCTGGATCCGCGTGGCACGCGCGCCGCGATGCAGGTACAAGGCGACGTAGATCGTCAATGGCGGCTCGATGAGCGGCTGTTGCCGAGCGGCGCGCTCGAGGCGCCGGCTGGAAGATTCGATGTGCGCGGCCCGGTGACGCTTGGCAGCGACACCTACGATGACGCGTACACGCTCGATCCGAAACGCGGCGAGCGCGCGGCGCGGCTGATCGATCCGCA
Organism: uncultured delta proteobacterium; assembly: GCA_963815835.1. Lineage (GTDB taxonomy): Bacteria > Desulfobacterota > Binatia > Binatales > Binataceae > DATGKG01. The sequence continues at coordinate 863,352 of CAWFIF010000006.1, read as the reverse complement.
ACTCAAGATGGCGCTGGAACTACACGCGGCGCCAATCTTCCGCAACCTCGTGGTGTATGCGCCGCCGTCCCCCAACGTCGTCGCGCTCGAGCCTTACACGTGCGGCCCGAATGCGTTTAACCTCGCGGCGAAGGGCATCGACGCCGGGATGCTCGAGCTGGCGCCCGGCGCGCGCTTCGAGGCTTCCTTCGAAATTCGGCTCAGCGCCCCCACTTGATGCTGCTGGAGCGGGCCTGCTCTAGCCTTACAGTGCACGGCCGCGGTGGTCTCGCCGATGCCGCCACTGATTCTCCTGGTAGGGGTCGTTCCCGAACGACCTCTACCAGAAAGCTCGCCTTTTGGTCGCGACGTTAAAAGTAGCAATCCACCGGCGGAAGTTGGCAAGCCTCGGGCGCCCGATGCCCGGCACCCGTTTCGTGGTAGGGGCGGTTCGCGAACCGCCCGCAACGATGATGGCGTGCGGAAAAGGCCTCGCGATTGCGACGTCGCTGCGGGTCGTTCGCGAACGACCCCCACCCGAAGAATTTTGAACGCGTGTGTTCGGCTATCTCCGGGACACAAGCATCGGTCGCTTAATAAATTCCGATGCCTCGCGCCAGCCAAATTGCGCCGATTAGAAGCAATATCAATAAGGTCGGTGCCCACAGAATCGCGGTCAAATAGAGCCGATACCAACCGGCCATTTCCGCTTCGCGTCGTAACCGACGAGTGATGCCGGACATCAACTGCATGCGTTGAAATGCTCTAAAGTTGGGAACTGGCCTACTTCCGCTGGGCGATGAGGAAGCCTATGGTTCCCCATGCGATGATGGGAAACACGGAAAGCACGACTGCCCAAAATAATTTGTTGTCCGCGTTCATCCACTGATTAAACAGCACGTCAAGCAATAGATTCGGCAAGTCGGCCAATCGAATAAGCGCCGCTCCGTACGGCCCGACTGGGCCGAAATACAAGACGAGCCATCCACCTATCGGTACCGCAACAAGCGCGAGCGCGGCAGCATGGCGCAACTTCATGCGGTCTGTTGTAGCGCCCGATCGGCTCGCATTGAAATGCCTTCAAATTGGCTTGTCAGTGATCCGGCTCAGCGCCCCTTGAACTTCGGATCGCGGCGCTGCACCAATGCGGCGGCGCCCTCGCGAAAATCCTCGGTCTGAAAGAGCGAACTCTGCGCGAGCGACTCCAGATCCATGAAGGTGGATTTGTCGACGCTCTGCCCGATATCGATGATGCGCTTGGCGAGGCCCACCGCGAGCGGCGCATTGCGTGCGATCTCGCGCGCGAGTTCCTCGGCCGCCGCGATTTGCGTGCCTTCCGCGACCACGCGATTGACCAGCCCGATGCGCGCGGCTTCATCCGCATCGATCATGCGCGCCGTCATGATCAGTTCCTTGGCCTTCGCATAGCCGACGGTTCGCGTCAGGCGCGTGGTGCCGCCGACATCCGGCACTAAACCGATGCGGGTTTCGGGCATCCCCATCCGGGTGCCCGCCGCGGCGATTCTCGCATCGCACGCGAGCGCGAGTTCCAGTCCGAGGCCACCGACGTATCCATGCAGCGCGCCGATGACCGGCTTCTCGATTCTTTCCAATGCGTCCAGCGACGCTTGCGAGGCGTGAACGAAGCGGCGGAAGCGAATCAGATCCGGGCCGCCACCTGAGCCTCCTTGCGCACCTGTGTCTGACGCAAGCGAAGTAAAGTCAATGCCGGCCGAGAACACCGCGCCCTCGCCATAGATAATGACCGCGCGAACTTCGCGGCGATCGACTTCCGCAAGCGCCTCAGGAATCGCGCGCAAGACATCGTTGTTGATGGCATTTCGCTTTTCGGGCCGATTGAGCGCGATATAGGCGATTTCGCCTTCGATTCGCACCTTGATGACGTTTTGCGTGGCGTCACTGACGTTTTGCGGCATTGAAAATCCCTCTGCTGATGAATGTTTGCGTGTGTAGACCGTCAAAGCACAAAAGACAAATCGCAATCCAAAATTGCGTGGCTGGAACGGTACTTGCGAAATCCAAACGGCGACTGACTGACTAACCTAATCCAGCGAGGCCTTCAATTTTGGCAACGCTTCCGCCCGTTGCGCCATAGCCTCAGGTGTTTCACATGTCTGAACTGATTTCCACGGTTGAAATTGAACGTCCCCGAGCATCGACCACTGAACGTCCGCGTCCGCTGCGAATCGCGCAGGTCGCGCCGCTTTACGAAAGCGTGCCACCGAAACTTTATGGCGGCACCGAACGAGTGGTTTCATATCTGACCGAAGAGCTGGTTCGTCGCGGCAACTATGTCACCCTGTTCGCATCGGGCGACTCGGTGACATCGGCGAAGCTGCATGCCGGTTATCCGAAAGCACTGCGGCTCGCGGGCCTGGCGCAGGTGGCGGCCAATGGATTGGGTAACCACATGGCAATGCTCAGTCAGGTCTACGAGCATGCCGACGATTTCGACATAATTCATTGCCACCTCGACTATTGGACGTTCGCGTTTTCTCGCTTGGTCGCAACCCCAAGCATCACCACTTTGCATGGACGGCTCGACCTCGACGAATTGGCTCCAATCTTTCAGCAATTCAAGGACCGTCCGGTGATTTCCATCAGCGATGCGCAGCGCACGCCGCTCCCCTCGGTGAACTGGGTCGCTACTGTCCATCATGGAGTGCCGCGCGAGCATCTCCACTTCAATCCGAACGGCGGCAAGTACCTCGCGTTCCTGGGACGAATTGCGCCGGAGAAGCGGCCCGACATCGCGATTCAGGTTGCGCGCAAAGCCGGCATTCCGCTGAAGATCGCGGCCAAAGTCAACGAGGTCGATCGCGAGTACTTCAAGACCACCATCGAGCCGATGATCCAGGCGCCCAACGTGGAGTATATTGGCGAGATCAATGAGACGCAGAAGAGCGAGTTTCTCGGTAATGCGCTCGCGCTGCTGTTCACCATCGATTGGCCTGAGCCGTTCGGCCTGGTGATGATTGAAGCGATGGCGTGCGGCACGCCAGTGATCGCGCGGCCGTGCGGCTCGGTTCCCGAAGTCATGCGCGATGGTGTCACTGGATTTATCGCCTCGGAATTCGACGACCTGGTGGCGGCGGTGAAGAAAGTCGACAGCATCTCGCGCGCAGCATGCCGCGAGGAATATGAGCGCCGTTTCGCGGTCAACGTGATGGCGGAAAAGTACGAGCGCATCTATCGCGAATTGATAGCGATCAATCGCCGTTAACCACGCTCTCCGGACGAGGGCCTATTGGCTTCTCGAACTCGGACCGAAGTTCAAAACGCGTCCGTATCGCGCTCGTTTTTCAGCTCCAACAACAATCCCGTCGCTTAACGCGAATGTGGGGGCGTCGCGAATCGTCCAACCCAAGCCATGACAATGCTTCCAGGAAAACCGTATCCGCTGGGCGCCACCTGGGACGGCGCCGGCGTGAATTTCGCTCTCGCGTCCGAAAATGCCACCGGCGTCGAGCTCTGCCTGTTCGGCGGCGACGACGGAAACCAACAGCAAGCGTGCATCACGCTTCCCGAACAGACCGGCTTCGTTTGGCATGTCTATCTTCCCGGAATCCGTCCCGGTCAACGTTATGGATACCGCGTTCATGGCCCCTACGATCCATCAAACGGCCATCGATTCAATCCCGCCAAGTTGCTGCTCGATCCCTACTCCAAGGCGATCGATCGCACGATCAATTGGAACGATGCGTTGTTCGGCTACACCATCGGAAGCGAACGGCAGGATTTGCAAAAGGACGAACGCGACAGCGCGCCGTTCGCGCCCAAGAGCGTCGTCATCGAACCGTGGTTCGATTGGGAGGATGATCGGCGGCTCTCGATTCCATGGGAAGACACGATCATCTACGAGCTCCACACCAAGGGGATGACCAAGCTGCATCCCGCTCTCCCCGAGGAGATTCGCGGAACATACGCCGGCCTGGTGCATCCCGCCGTGATCGATCATCTGAAGCGACTCGGCATCACCGCAGTCGAGTTAATGCCGGTGCATCACTTCGTCGCCGATCGGCATCTGGTAGAAAAGGGGCTGACCAACTACTGGGGTTACAACTCGATCGGCTATTTCGCTCCCGACGCTCGCTACTCCTCGAGTGGAACGCTTTGCCAGCAGGTGTCCGAATTCAAGAGCATGGTGAAGGAGTTCCATCGCGCCCGCATCGAGGTGATTCTCGACGTCGTCTATAACCACACTGCCGAGGGAAATCACCTCGGCCCGACGCTGTCGTTCCGCGGCATCGACAACGCCACCTACTATCGCCTCGCCGAGGACCGCCGCTACTACGTCGATTACACCGGATGCGGCAACAGCCTGAACATGCGTCATCCGCGCACGCTGCAATTGATCATGGACAGTCTGCGCTACTGGATTACGGAGATGCATGTCAACGGCTTCCGCTTCGACCTTGCGGCGACGCTGGCCCGCGAGCTTCATGAAGTCGATCGCCTGAGCGCGTTCTTCGACATCATCCAGCAGGACCCGGTGATCTCGCGGGTCAAGCTGATCGCAGAACCATGGGACGTCGGCGAGGGCGGGTACCAGGTCGGCAACTTCCCGCCGCTGTGGTCGGAGTGGAACGGAAAATATCGCGATTGCGTGCGCGACTACTGGCGCGGCACGGATCAGACGCTAAATGAATTCGCCGCGCGCCTGACCGGAAGCTCCGATCTATATGCGTGGAGCGGACGGCGTCCTTACGCCAGCATCAACTTCGTCGCCGCGCACGACGGCTTCACGCTTCACGATCTGGTTTCCTACAACGAGAAGCACAACGAGGCGAATGGGGAAGACAATCGCGACGGCGACAGCCACAATTGCTCATGGAACTGCGGCGCCGAGGGACCGACTCACGATCCTGAAATCAACGCGCTGCGCGCGCGCCAGCAGCGCAACTTCATCGCTACGCTGATGTTTTCGCAGGGCGTTCCGATGCTGCTGGCGGGCGACGAGATCGGCCGCACCCAACGCGGCAACAACAACGCCTACTGCCAGGACAACGAGATCTCCTGGTTTCCCTGGGACCGGGCGGATCACGATCTGCTCGAGTTCGCGCGCACCGCGATCGAGTTTCGCAAACAGCATCGCAATTTTCGGCGCCGACGATTTTTCCAGGGCCGTCCGATTCACGGCAACGAGGTCGGCGACATCGGATGGTTCAAGCCTGACGGCGAGCACATGTCCGACGAGGACTGGAACAGCGGATTCGCCAAATCGATCGGCGTGTATCTCAACGGCGACGCTATCGGAGGCGTTGACAATCGCGGCACGCCGTTCAAAGACGATAGCTTCTACCTGCTGTTCAATGCGCATCACGAGGCGATGGATTTCGTGCTGCCCGACGGTCCATGGGGCAAGCGCTTCGAGAAAGTGTTCGATACGATTCGAAAAGAGAAAGAGCGTCCGCGCGCGATGCGAGCGGGGAGCAAGGTACGCGTCGAAGCGCGCTCGGTGATGGTGCTCCGCCGCCTCGAATAGGCATCGCAATCCGTTATCTGACAGTCAGGGTATAGATCCCGCCAGTCAGGCTGCCCGCTGGATATCAGGAGCGCGTCCTTGCTAGTCTCGACGGACCGTTTAGAAGTCCGTTGGACGACAGGCGGTTTGCGTAAAGCAAGGGAAAGCTCTCGATATGAATGCGCCGCTGGTGCTCTACTCGACAAACACAAGTCTCGCCTTTAACATCGCGCAGCGCTACTACGACGGACTCCATTATGTTTGGTGCGCCCCGTACTCGGAATCCCGTGCCGTGCCGGCGAATGTAGGAGGCGTTCTGCCCCCGACCTCAAGTCCTTCTGACATCTTCCACAATCTGTGGGAGGAAGTTCAAAGAGGAGATCTGCACAGCGCCGCAATCGAGAGAAACAAGTTGGGAATCTTAAAAGGCGTTGCCTTCAAGCTGTCCGCCGGCGTTATCGACAAGAATCAGGCGGCTGACATCAACGCAATTTTATCGCTAACCCAGATCGCCGATTTCAAACCTTTGCTGTACGTCATTCCCTATCAGCCGATCGCTCATTTGGCGAAAGAAGTTCCTGTTGCCCAACGTGCGCACCCGCTGTCTTTTGAGTATACTATAGAAGCCTTGCCGCGAGCGGCCTTCGACGTGATTTCTCTTCGGAGATAGCGAGTATGGACAAGACGCTGAAACTTCTTGCCAACGTTCCGATTGACGATGCTTTGTCGGCAATCCATGACGTCCTTCGCGGACTTAAGTACCACTTCGATAAGAGTGATTTCGAACGGTTAATCGGTAGCAAGTATTCCGAAGCGGCGACTCCTTCGCGGCAAACTCGCAGTCCGGCTACGCAAGGCCCTCGAACGCGAAACAGGCCACGATCTTGATGACCTCGCTGACGATGAAGAAGAACGCCTCACCGCCAGGCTAGCCACGCTGGGACAGGAACTCGCCCGAAAAAGTTTTGGCTTCGACGCGTCCAATGCCAAGGTTGCGCTAGAAGCCTTTCGCCGCGAAAAGATCTAAACTCAAATCTTGTAGTCGTACGGCGTCTCTCAGCAGCAGGACGTGGCTGACGAGCTGCGTCGGATCGAGGCAGCCCTTCCTGATGAGGCGAGCGCGTCTGACGATGGCCTCGTTGGGCGCGCTGATTTTGGGATCCGGAACCGATTCGAGGCGGACGTCGCGGGGCCCATGGAAAATGGTCGCTTTCATCGCATCAAGCCTCTATCTTGGAGGTTCCGAGTAACTTCTCTTAACTTGCGAAAACGGATATTCGCACAGGCAGTGGCCCATTTGCTAAGGCCGTGAAGGCCGTGATATCGAAAGTGACTCCTGGAGGCAGGCGATGATTCAAACCCTTAAGAAGATCCTCGCACCGATCGACTTTTCCGAACCTTCGATGAAGGCGCTAGCGTCCGCATGGGAGCTGGCGAAGGACGTTAACGCCGATCAGCTGTATCTGCTCCACGTAGTGGTCCCTCATCATTTGCTGGGTATCGAGGCGATACCGGTGGGAGGACGCGAGATCGCGCGCGAGGCGGCGATGATCGAGCAGGCCGAGGAAGAGCTCGCTCGCATCAAGAAGGATGATCTCGAAAATTCAAAGAAGGTGACTACGGCGACCATCGTCGGAGCGCCGGCAATGAAGATTGGCGATTACGCGCGCGAACAGGGCATCGATCTGATCGTGATGTCGAGCCATGGCCGCACTGCCGCGGACTCGGTCCTGGTCGGAGGCACCACCGAAAAAGTGATCAGGCACGCCAGCTGCGCGGTGCTGATTATCCGCCGCTGATCGTCCGTCGCGGTTTCTTCACCGCGCGAAATCCACGTCTGATTTGCCTCAAGAAAACTCAGGCCGGGCAGATTGCTCCGCCCGGCCCAATGCCAACCGGGAAAAGGGGGGCAAACCCCGGCCAGCGTCCCGTATTGTACTTAACTTTAAACTGCTTGCAATGGCGGAAATATTTGCAATGCGGCGAATAGGTGCTTGATTGGTTAAGCCGGATTATGCTGCGCTTTGTCAACCCATGTGATGTGACAACATTAGCGCGTCTGAAGCCACTTCCTGACGTTTTCAATTGCCGCCGCTGATCTGCGGCATGAAATGAATTTCGCTGTTGTCGCGGATCAGATCGAGGACGCCGTTGGTTCCGACCTCGCCATCGATTGAAACCGCGATCGATGGCTTGATGTCGCCATCCTCGATCAGCTGATTGGCAATGCCGGGAAACTGGCGGTCCAGGTCCGCGATCGCCTCGCGCAGGTTCTTGCCGGACACTGTAACGCGATCGCGGCCTCCGGTGAGCTTTCGCATGAGCGATGGAATTATCGCGGTCGCCATACAAAACGAAGGGGCCGATCTCTCGACGGCATGCGCCGCGCTGGATCGGCCCCCTTTCCGATAGACTGACTCAGTCGGCCGCCGCGGCCTGCAAATCGTGCGTGCGGCGGTTTTCCAGCATCGCCTTAAGCAGACGCGGAGGCGACATCGGCAGCTCCGTCATCCGCACACCCGTCGCGCGGTAGATCGCATTGGCGACCGCTGCCGGAGGCGGCACGATCGAAACTTCGCCGACGCCGCGCACTCCCAGCGGATGAATCGGGTTGGGAATCTCGACGATCGCGGTCTCGATCATCGGCAGGTCGAGACAAGTCGGCATCCGATAGTCGAGGAGTCCGGTGTTACGCAGGGTGCCCTTCGAATCGTAGAAATATTCCTCGTTCAGCGCCCATCCGATTCCCTGCGCCGTACCGCCCTGCATCTGGCCTTCGACGTAGCTCGGATGAATCGCCTTGCCGGCATCCTGCGCGACTGTGCATCGCAGGATTTGCACTTTACCGGTATCGGGATCGACTTCGACGTCGACGCAGGTGGCCGCGAACGCGGGACCTACGCCGATACCGCCGGTGCTGACCTGCGCACGTCCGGTGATCGGTCCGCCGGTGCGCGCGAGGCGCTTGGCGAGCTCCTTGATCGTCACCGGCTTGATGCCTTCGCCCTCGGCGCTGAACTTCCCGTCTTCGAACTTTACGTCCTCGGGTTTCTTCTCCCAGGTTTTCGCTGCACGCTCTTTCAACTGCCGCACCGCGTCCTGCGCGGCGTTGTAAACCGCCATCCCAGTCGCGAAGGTCACGCGGCTTCCGCCGGTAACATCGGTATGGCCCACGGAATCGGTATCGGCGACGACCGGGCGCACATCGGTGACATCCATGCCGAGCACCTCGGCGGTGATCATCGCCATCGCGGCGCGCGAACCGCCGATATCGGTCGAACCGGTTATGACACTCGCGGTGCCGTCGGTCTGGATATTCACGGTCGCCGACGACTGCATGCCGGCATTGAACCAGAATCCCGCCGCGAAGCCGCGTCCCCGATTCTTGCCCTTCAGCTCGCTCTTATAGTGAGGGCTGTTCTTGATCGCCTCGACCGTCTCGATGAATCCGATCCGCTTGTAGGGAGGTCCTACAATCTGAGGAGTGCCTTCCTTGCTCGCGTTCGCGATGCGGAAATCGATCGGATCCATTCCGCACTTTTCGGCCAGCTCATCGATGACCGTTTCGGACGCCATCGCCGCGTTGGTCGCGCCCGGCGCGCGATACGCCGCGGTCTTGGGCCGATTGACGACCACGTCGTAGCCATCGATCTGGAAATTGTCGATGTTGTATGGCGCGAGGAGGCACATCGCGCCGGCGCCGACCGGCGAGCCCGGGAACGCGCCCGCTTCATACGCCATCCAGACTTCCGCGCCGGTGATTTTCCCGTCGCGTGTGCATCCCATTTTGATTTTGATTTTCGAACCGGAGGTCGGGCCGCTGGCGCGCAGCACCTCGCTGCGGCTCATCACCAGCTTCACCGGATGGCCGGTCTTCTTCGCCAGCAGCAGCGAGAGCGGCTCGAGATAGATGGTGGTCTTGCCGCCGAAGCCGCCGCCGATCTCGGCCGGTACGACTTTGATCTTGCCGACCGACACACCGAGCACCTGCGCGCTCATCGAGCGGACATCAAACGCGCCCTGCGTCGAGCAGTAAATCGTCGCCTGGCCGTCCGAGTTGTAGATGCCGACTGCGTTGTGCGGCTCGATATACCCCTGATGCACCATCGCGGTGTGGAACTCGCGCTCGACGACAAAGTCCGCCGCTTTGAGGCCGGCGCCGACATCGCCACGCTTGAATTGCAGATGGCTCGCGACATTAGTTGGATTATCGCCTTCCTCCTTGTTGCGCAGACTCGGCAGCAGGATCGGCGCGTTTTTCTTCATCGCGTCGTTGACCGTCATCACCGGCGGCAGAACTTCATAGTCGACTTCGATCAGGCGCAGCGCCTCTTCCGCGATGTGTGGGCTGGTCGCCGCCACCGCCGCGATGGCATGGCCGTCGTACAGCGCCTTCTGATGCGCGAGGATGTTCATCGACAAGTAGCGAGGATTCATCGCCGCTTCGCCCACCTGCTCAACCTTGTCCTCGGCCTCGGGGAGATCCGCTGAGGTGACGATCGCCTTGACGCCCGGCATCTTGAGCGCCTTGTCGAAGTTGATCGACTTGATGATCGCGTGAGCATGCGGGCTGCGCAGCACTTTACCGAACAGCATGCCCGGAAAGGCATAGTCGGCGCCGTACTTCGCACGTCCCGTAACCTTGTCGATGCCGTCGTGACGGATGGGTCGAGTTCCGATGACCTTGAAGTGTCCGTTCTTTGATTCTGCCATGCTCAATCTCCCTGTTTGGGAAAGCCCTAAATTCGATTTTGGGTTTTCATTCTAGAGCGAAACGGTCCGCGCTTCACCCACCCGCTTGCATCACCTTGGCCGCATCGAGCACCGCGTGCACGATTTTGTCGTAACCCGTGCATCGGCACAAATTGCCCGCCAGCGCGTATCGAATCTCGGCCTCGGTGGGATTGGGATTGCGATCGAGGAGCGCCTTGGCCGATATCAAAAATCCCGGAGTGCAGATTCCGCACTGGAGGCTCGCATCTTCGAGGAACTTCTGCTGCAGCGGATGCAGCTTGGCGCCGTTCGCGAGTCCCTCGACGGTCGTGATCTTCTTGCCCTCAGCCTCCGCGCCGAACATCAGGCAGGAGCAGACCGTGCGCCCGTCGATGATGACGCTGCATGCGCCGCAGTCGCCGGTGAGGCATCCTTCCTTGCTGCCGGTCAGTTCGAGCACGTCGCGCAGCACCTCCAGCAGGCTCTGGCGCGGCTCACACAGGAACTCGACCGCCTCGCCATTGATGGTGGTCGCGACGCGGATTTTTTTCGCGTGGTGGCCGTTAACTTTTCCGTTGGTCTTTGCCTTCTGAGCCATTGGTATAAATATCCTACTTTTTGTTTCGCGCGCGTTCGGCGGCGATTTGGATGGTGCGGCGGGTCAGCACGCCGGTCACATGCTTACGAAACTCCGCCGTTCCGCGCATGTCGTCAATCGGCGTCGCGGCCTCGATCGCAAGCTGCGCGGCACCCTCGATCGCGGCGTTGTCCAGCGTCTTGCCGATCAGCGATTCACTCGCCTTTGCGGCGAAGATCGGCGTCGGACCGACCGCACCGAGCGCGATTCTCGCGGCCTTTACCACATCGCCCGCGAGCGTGATCGAGGTGCCGACTCCGACCACCGCGATATCCATCTCGTTGCGCGGGATGAAGCGCAGATACGAATCCGACGAATGCGGCTTCGGCGCCGGAATCACGAACTCAACCAGGATTTCGCCGGGCTTCAGCACGGTGCGTCCGGGCGAGGTCACGAAATCCTCGACCGGGACTTCACGCGCGGTGCGCCCGCCCGCGATACGGGCCTTAGCGCCGAGCGCGATCAATGCGGGCGTCGTGTCAGCGGCCGGCGAGCCATTGCAAAGATTGCCGCCCACCGATGCGCGGTTCTGGATCTGCAGCGATCCGATCAGATGCGCGGCCTCGGTCAGACCGGGATAGTGCTTGCGCATCACCTCGCTCTCGTAGACCTCGATACACGGAACGGCGGCGCCGAGGCGCACGCCTTTCTTGGCATCGAACTTAATCTGCCGCAGCTCTTTGATGTGCTTCAGATCGACGATGAACTCGGGACGCCGTACGCCCGCGCGCATCTGGATTAGGAGGTCGGTGCCTCCAACCAAAGGGCGCGCTTTCTCGCCGTGGCGTTTCAGCATTGTCACCGCCTGCGCGACGGTGGTTGGAACTTCATAGTTAATTTCGTGCAACGGAGAAAACCCTCCAAATCAAGCTGTTAAGGCGGTTCGGTTCGCTACTTAGATAGCCTACTTTGGGCGCGATCTAAAAGCCCCGCTTGCACCAAATTTGAAAGATGATCGGAGAGCGGTAATCGCTCCGATCACGCAGCGTTGAGGCGCCGTACCTCGCCCAGACGAACCCGTTTTCGCGCCAGCGCGAGGTCGTATTGTTGCTGCATGCCGAGCCAACTTTCCGCCGATGTGTCGAATGCCTTCGCGAGCCGCAGCGCCATTTCGACGCTGACGCCGGCGCGACAGTTAATCAGCTCCGACAGAGCCTTGCGCGTTACGCCCAGCGCTTTCGCCGCTTCCGTGACCGTAAGGCCCAGTGGTTCGATACAAAGCTTTCGGATGATCTCTCCGGGATGCGCCGGATTGTGTATGTTCATAAAACCTCATCTCATCTTAATGATAGTCGACATAGTTGACGTTTTTTGCTCTGACACGTCCACTCACTCTGGCCGGAAAGCGTAATGTTATCGCATCGTTACGTCTTCCATTCTCCTGATCATGTAATGGCTTTGTTTTCGCGATTTTCACTCAGCTCATGATGCGGTGGGTTCGTTTGTGTATTTGAGGTCTTCGCGCAACGCTCAGGATCACCGCTCGCGATGCTCGCGGTGGGTTTGTTTTTGCCGCAGGCGATCTCGAGCAGGTGGGTTTGTTTTCGCCCTCAATTGGGTTCGATCGCCATCGATGAAAAATAGAAAACCTTCATTTTCCAGCATTATTTGGCTTCGTTTGGTAATTTCAGATGTTGAAAGTTCTATCCCCTAACGACAGCGGCGTCCAAAAAGGACGCCGCGTCGCGATGGTAGCAAACTTCCAGTTGTCGCGCATCCTCGGACGGGGTAGGACCATGACAGCGAGAGGAATCCGCCAATGAAAGTACTATTCGAAAAAAGAGACCACATCGCGTATGTCACCATCAACCGGCCCGAGCGCTTGAACGCGTGCGACTTCGAAACCTACGCGCGGCTAGCCGAAATATGGACTGAGTTTCGCGACGATCCCGACCTGCGAGTCGCAATCCTCACCGGTTCCGGCGAGCGCGCGTTCTGCGCCGGCAGCGATGTGAAGTCGAACTACGTCGAAGCGCGCGGCGCGGATCCCGCAAGCTCTCCATTCCCGATCATGCTCGAGCTGCAGAAGCCGATTATCGCCGCGATCAACGGTCATGCGAACGGCGGCGGCTTGGAGCAGGCGCTCGCGTGCGATATCCGGGTTGCGGCGGAGCACGCGCAATTCGGCCTCGGCGAGGTTCGTCTCGGATGGCTGCCGGGCGGAGGCGGAACGCAGCGGCTGCCGCGGCTGATTCCCTTGGGCCGCGCATTGGAGATGCTCTATACCGGCAATCGCATCGATGCGAACGAAGCCTTGCGATTGGGTCTGGTCAACCACGTGGTCCCGATGAACCAACTGATGAGCAAATGCGAAAGCATCGCGACCGAGATCTGCAAGAGCGCGCCATTGGCGGTTCAACGTATCAAGAAGGCGGCGTTACGCGGCCTCGACCTGCCGCTCACCGACGGCCTCAGGCTGGAGCGCGAGGAATATCGATGGTTGGTCGGTACCGATGACGCTCGCGAAGGCGCGCTGGCGTTCGCCGAAAAGCGGCCGCCGAATTGGAAAGGGAAATGAGCCTGCCCGGCGCTCGTCTAGACGATTCGAAACTGCGTATAATTTCGTAGCCGCGAGATCTGACATGCGTTCTGTAAAGATTGCAGAGTTTAAGAGGAACCCTACTGGGACTCTTCGTAAAGCCCGAAAAACGCCGGTAGTCGTAACAGTCGATGACCGTCCGGAGGCAATCATCTTTCACCTCGAAGGTGAGAGCATTCTGACCGAGCCAAAAGTTCGTCTTGCTGTCGTCACCGCATTGTTCGTCGATGGCGACTTATCTCTTGGAGAGGCTGCGAAAGCAGTCAAGATGCCGATTGCAGAATTTGTGAAACATCTTGGTCAGCTTGGCATACCCGCCATAACGGGAACTGCCGAGGACGCGGTTCACGACCTTGAGGTTTTACGAAAATGGACCGCGTCGTCCTAGCCGACGCTGGTCCGCTAATCCACCTCGCTCAGATTCAAGATGGGTTGGCCTGGCTCGAACGAATGTTCCGAAGGGTCGCAATCACTCCGGCGGTTCGTTCGGAAGTCTTGCCTGGGCGCAATGCGCCAGGCGAAGAAGAGATCGTGGAGGCACTTCGCCTAGGCGTTTTGCACGAAATTAGGGGGACCTCGTCCTCAGTGCGCTTACCTCGATTAGGAGGCGGAGAAGCGTTGACGATTCTCGCTGCATTGAGTCTTGTCGATGAAGGTAATTCTTGCCTGCTGATCATGGACGATCGAAGGGGCAGGAAAGTAGTTAAGGAACTCGGGTCTGCTTCGATAGCTGTCGCTGGAACCGTGGCAATCGTCGGCCTCGCCAAGGAAATGGGGTTAATCGATTCAGCGGCGCGCGTGTTCACGGAACTCCGAAAAAACGGGCTGTACGCTTCACGAGAACTTCTTGAAGTGCTTCTCGAAAGAGTGGGTGAGGCTTCCGAGATTGAAAGCGGGAAGCAAGTCAGAGCGGGAAAGCCAAATCGAAGCCGAAAGCTGAGGTGACCATCGTTTGCACCCACCATACTTATAGCTACACCCCCTTTCTTATGTTAAAAATAATTATACTGGATAGTGCTAAATATAAGAGGAGCGCATAGCAGAGGATGAGCGATCTCGAAACTTTTCGACGAGAAACCCGCGCCTGGCTGGAGGCCAATTGCCCTCCCGAAATGCGCCGCCCGAGCCATGGCGAAGAAGATACCTGCTGGGGCGGCAGGCATTGGACCTTCAAGTCGGACGCGCAGCGGCTATGGCTCGAGCGCATGGCGGCGAAGGGTTGGACGGTGCCGGAGTGGCCACGTGAGTATGGCGGCGGCGGACTCTCGCATGACGAGGCAAAAATCCTGCGCCAGGAAATGGCGGCGCTCGGATGCCTCTCGCCACTCGACAGCTTCGGCATCTGGATGCTCGGTCCCGCGCTGCTCAAATACGGCAACGAGGCGCAAAAGCGCGAGCATCTGCCGAAAATCGCGCGCGGCGAAATCCGATGGTGCCAGGGATATTCCGAGCCCGGCGCGGGCTCCGATCTCGCGTCGCTACAGACGCGCGCGGAATTGCAGGGCGATAACTTCATCGTCAACGGTTCGAAGATCTGGACGACGTACGCGGACAAGGCGGACTGGATTTTCTGCCTGGTGCGCACCGACCCGAACGCTCCCAAGCACGAGGGTATCAGCTTCATCCTGTTCGACATGGAAAGCACCGGCGTGTTGACCAAGCCGATCACGCTGATCTCCGGCGCATCGCCGTTCTGCCAGACATTTTTCGACGACGTGATCGTGCCGAAGGAAAATCTCGTCGGCACCATGAACAAGGGATGGGAAATCGCGAAGTACCTGCTCACTCACGAGCGCGACATGATCGGCGGGATGGGGCGCACTTCAGATAGCCGCTCGCTCGGCCAGATCGCGGCCGAGTCGGTCGGAGTCGAAAACGGCGTCCTCGCGGATACCGTGCTGCGCGGGCAGATCGCGTCGTATGAAATCGATGCGCTGGCCTTCAAACTCACGATGGAGCGCGTCGGCGACATGGCGAAGACCGGCAAGGCGCATCCCGCGATCTCCTCGCTGTTGAAGTATTACGGCACCGAACTCAACAAGCGCCGGATGGAACTCATGATGTCGGCCGGCGGCTCGGATGCGCTGGAATGGGAGGGTGAGCGATCGCGCGGCGGCTTCACGGCGCGCGCATGGCTGCGCTCGAAAGCCAACTCAATCGAAGGCGGGACCAGCGAGGTCCAGCTCAACATCATCGCCAAGCGCATCCTCGGTTTGCCCGGCGCATAGGAATTCTAATGTCGTTAGTTCTCAATGACGAACAGAACATGCTGCGCGATCACGCGCGCGGCTTTTTGAGCAAGAACGCACCCGTTGCGCATTTCCGCAAGCTTCGCGACAGCAAAGATGCGATCGGATTCTCCCGTCCGCTGTGGAAGGAGTTTGTCGACCTCGGATGGTCCGGCATCCTGATTCCGCAGGAGCACGGCGGGCTCGGACTCGGCCACGTCGAAGTGGGCGTCGTGATGGAGGAGCTGGGGCGCACGCTGACCCCGTCGCCATTTCTCTCGACCGCGGTGCTCGCGGCGAGTGCGCTCGCGCGCGCCGGCAACGACAAACAGAAGAGCGCGTATCTTCCAAAGATCGCGAGCGGCGATTTGATCGCGACGCTGGCGATGGATGAGGCATCGAAGCATCGGCCCGAGAAAACCGCGCTAACCGCGACTCGCTCCGGCGGCGGTTTCGCGCTGAAGGGCGTGAAGACGTTTGTGCTCGACGGTCACGTCGCGGATCTCATTATTGTAGTCGCGCGAACCTCGGGCGCGCCCGGCGATACGAAAGGGCTGACGCTTTTTCTCGTCGACGCGAAATCGAAGGGCATCAAGGCGGAGCGCACGCCGATGGTCGATACCCATAATGCCGCGCGGCTCACCTTCGATAACGTCAGTGTCGGCGCCGATGCGGTTCTCGGGAAGGTTGACGCGGGATGGGGCGCGCTCGAGGGCACGCTGAACGTTGGCCGCGCCGCGCTCGCCTCGGAATTGGTCGGCGCGAGTCAGGAGGCCTTCGACAGAACCGTGACGTACCTGCGCGAGCGCAAGCAGTTTGGAAAACTCATCGGCGAGTTTCAGGCGCTGCAGCATCGCGCCGCGGATCTCTATTGCGAGTTGGAAGTGACACGCTCCGCGGCGTTGAAGGCGTTGCAAACGTTGGATGAATCATTCGATAACGCGAGTCCGATCGTCTCGGTCGCGAAAGCGCGCGCCGGCACTAGCGCAACGCAAGCGGTGCAGGAGGCAGTACAGATGCACGGGGGCATCGGGATGACCGACGAGTTCGACATCGGGCTGTTCATGAAGCGCGTGCGCGTATGCAACGAGCTGTTCGGCGACGCGAACTTCCACGCCGATCGCCTCGCGCGGCTGCATCGGTATTAACTGATTCGAGAGCCACAGACCAAAGTCTGTGCTACACCCGAAAAATAGAAGCGGCGGACCTCATCGAGATCCGCCGCTTTCATTTCGTGATCCTATTTGTGCTGTAGCACAGACTTCAGTCTGTGTTTTAAGAATCCTGGCTCATTTCCATTTCCTTAGTTCTCTGCGCGCGATGACCATGCGATGCACTTCGTCGGGGCCGTCCGCGATGCGCAGCGCGCGGCTGTCGCGCCAGAAACGCGCGAGCGGGAAATCATCGCTGACGCCGGCCGCGCCGTATAGCTGAATAGCGCGATCGAGGACGCGCATCACCATGTTGGCCGCCATCACCTTGATCTCGGCAATCTCATTGCGCGCGTTGCGCTTTCCCTCATGATCCATCTTCCACGCGGCGTTGAGCACCATCAGGCGCGTCGAATCGATCTCGATGCGCGAGTCGGCGATCCATTCCTGGATGTTCGACTTGTCCGCAAGGTAGCTGCCATGGGTCCATCGCGTGTTGGCGCGCTTGCACATCAACTCGACCGCGCGCTCCGCGATGCCGATGGTCCTCATACAATGATGGATGCGTCCGGGGCCGAGGCGCGCCTGCGAGATGGCGAAACCGCCGCCTTCCTCACCGAGTATATTGGTCACCGGAACTTTGCACTCGGTGTAAAGCACCTCGCAATGGCCGCCGCCTCCGGTATGACCCATCACAGGAACGGGACGAACGATCTTCATTCCCGGCGTGTCGAGCGGCACGATGATCTGACTCGCGCGGCGATGCGGCTCCGCGTCGGGATCGGTGACCACCATCGCGATTGCGAATGAGGAGCCGATCGCATTCGAGGTGAACCACTTGCGCCCGTTGATGACGTAGTAGTCGCCGTTGCGTACCGCGCGCGTCTTGAGCTGCGTCGGGTCGGATCCTGGAGTGTCGGGCTCGGTCATCGAGAAGCAGGTCCGCATCGTGCCCTC
Organism: uncultured delta proteobacterium; assembly: GCA_963815835.1. Classification (GTDB taxonomy): domain Bacteria; phylum Desulfobacterota; class Binatia; order Binatales; family Binataceae; genus DATGKG01. The sequence continues at coordinate 845,663 of CAWFIF010000006.1, read as the reverse complement.
GAGGCACGGGTTGAGCCACTTCTTCTTCTGGTCCTCGGTGCCGAACTCCGCGAGGATTTCCATGTTGCCGGTATCGGGCGCCATGCAGTTGAAAGCGCGCGCACCGTAGAAGCTGCGCCCCATCAGCTCGCATAGCGGCGCATACTCGAAGTTGGAAAAGCCTGGACCATGCTTGGGATCGGGCAGGAACAGGTTCCATAACCCCTGCGACTTGGCCTTCTTGCGGATCTCGTTCATGGTGGGCGACTCGTTGAATTTCTCGCCCAACGCCTCTGCTTCGTGATCGATTTTGCGCTCATTGGGCAGGACGTTTTCCTGCATGAAGGCGTCAACTTTCGGGTAGTACTCCTTGGTCCGGGGGCTTAGTTCAAAATCCATCGCGTTCCTCTCGTAATGTGGTGTGTTACGAAGCAATAACCCAGATGGGCCATTAATAGAAGCCCCGCGAGTGTAGCGGTTCGCTCCACACTGTCTTTCCGCACGGGTTCGCCGTGCTAACGGCGCTTCGCTTTTTGCTCGCGCACCGCATTCGCGAGCCGCCGCCCGTAGTCAGGATCGGCCTTGCTGAAATGCGACAACGAGCGCTCGATGATGTCCTCCTTGCTGACCAGCGACAGCGTCGCCGCGATATTCGCGATCAGGCGCTGTTTTTCCGCCTCGCTCATCAACCGATACAGGTCGCCGGCCTGAACGAAATCGTTGTCATCGCGATGACGCTCCCATTCGAATTGTCCGGTCATGCCATGAATCGCGGTCGGCGCCCAGGTCGGCTGGTTCGATTGCACCGGACCGCCGAAGCTATTGGGCTCGTAGTTCTTCGCGCCGCCAGCGTTTCCGTCAAATCGCATCGCGCCGTCGCGCTGATAGTTGCTGGTCTTGGTCGCACGCGGGCAGTTGACCGGAAGCTGCGTGTGATTCGCGCCGAGGCGGTAGCGATGCGTATCGCCATAGGAGAAGAGCCGCCCTTGCAGCATCTTGTCGGGCGACGGGCCGATGCCGGGCACGAAATGCGCCGGGTTGAACGCGGCCTGCTCGACCTCGGCGAAGTAATTCTCCGGATTGCGATTGAGCGTGAGCTTGCCGACCTCGATCAGCGGATAATCCTTCTGCGACCATACCTTGGTCAGGTCGAACGGATTGAACCGATACTTGGGCGCGTCAGCGAGCGGCATGATCTGCATCTTCAATGTCCACGACGGATACTCGCCGCGCTCGATCGCCGCATAGAGATCGCGCCCGTGGAAGTCGGGGTCCGCGCCCGCGGTCCGCGTCGCCTCCTCGGTCGTCAGGCATTTGATCCCCTGGTCGGTCTTGAAATGGTACTTGACCCAGAACGCCTCGCCCGCCGCGTTGACCCATTGGAACGTGTGCGATCCGAATCCATCCATATGGCGGAAGTCGGCCGGGATGCCGCGATCGCCGAACAGCCAGGTGAACTGATGCGTCAGCTCGGGACCGAGCGAGAAGAAGTCCCATACGTTGTCGGGCTCCTGGCGATTGGTGCGCGGATCGCGCTTCTGGGTGTGAATAAAATCGGGAAACTTGAGCGGATCGCGGATGAAAAACACCGGCGTGTTGTTGCCGACCAGGTCATAGTTGCCGTCTTCGGTGTAAAACTTGATCGCGAAGCCGCGCGGGTCGCGCGCGGTGTCGGCGTATCCTCGCTCGCCGGCTACGGTCGAGAATCGGATGAAAACCTCGGTGCGCTTGCCGACGGGCGCGAGGAATTTGGCCTTGGTCCATTTGGTGACATCGCGCGTGACTTCGAAATGGCCGTAGGCGCCCCATCCTTTGGCGTGCACGACGCGTTCGGGGATTCGCTCGCGATCGAAATGCGCGAGTTTCTCTATCAGGTGATGATCCTCGAGCAGGACCGGACCGGCTGGACCCGCGGTCCGCGAATGCTGGTTGTCCACCACCGGCATTCCGCTTTCGGTGGTCAGAATCTTCTTATCATCCATTGGAACCTCTCTGGTTTGCAGTCGATATAGTTTAGATTAAGTCTAAACTAGGATTTAGTCTAGAATTGGAGGCTGTTGGAGTCAACTCGCCGCGTGATAGAATCAACCCACCATATGCCCGTAAAGACGTTGAAAGAACGGCGCCGCGAGCATCACTCGCCCGAGACCCTGCTCCAGCGCCTGCGCCGCCGCCAATGGCGGCTCACCGCGCAGCGCCGCGCGATCGCGGAAGTGCTGCAGGGCGAGCATGTTCATCTTACCGCCGACCAGATCTATGAGCGCGCCACCGCTCGGCTCCCGGAAATCAGCCGCGCCAGCGTCTACAACACGCTCAATGAGTTGCGCGATCTCGGCGAGATCCTCGAGATAATCATCGATAGTGGCGCGAAACGCTACGATCCGAACACCGGCGAGCATCATCAGCATCTGGTGTGCGATCGATGTGGCTCGACGTGGGACGTGCGTCCTCGCGGGGAGCGCCGCCTGTCGATTCCCGAGGCTGAGCGCAATGGGTTCGCAGTCCGTGAGGTGCAGGTTATCTTTCGCGGACTGTGCGCGAACTGCGCCGCCCGCGCGCCTCGATGACGCGACGCCTGATGGCGCACGCCTCAGCGGATACTTAGTTGTCGCGCACGGGTGTATAAGCTCGAAGTATGCAACTCGCGAAAGATTGTATCGACGTCGGCATCTTCACCAACCATCTCGATGAGATGCGCGCTTTTTACAGCGAGCGCGTCAAGTTGCCCTACGAGGAACTGCTACCGGTCGGTGGCGGCGTCAGACAGTATCGCTACGGGCTGCTTGGCTCGGTGCTGAAGATCAATCATTCGCGCGATCCGTTGCCGGAGCGCGTGCCGGGCGGCTACTCGCGAGTGATCATCGCGGATCGACGCACGCCGATTCCTTTTGCGCTCACCGATCCTGACGGCAACGAGATTCAACTGGTGCCGGGCGGCCACTTCGGTATCGATCAGATCGGGATTCATCTCGGCGTCACCAACGAGGCCGACTTCGATCGCTTCTATGGCGAGGTGCTGGGTGGCGAGAAGCTCGCGCCCAAGCGTTATCGCATCGGCAAGACGGTGCTGAGTTTCGAGCTCGATCCGAAAGCGCGCCGCGCCGATCGCGCGGATCCGCGCAGCGCCGCCGATGTTCTCGTATCCATGCGCGCGGTCGGAATACGCTACATGACCATTCAGGTGCGCGACTGCAATGCCGAGTTCAAGCACTTCATCGCGAATGGCGTATGGGAAGGTTCGAAACCCGTCACGCTCGGCGAGGTCGCACGCATCTGCTTCATCCGCGATCCGGACGGCAACTGGATCGAAATCTCTCAGCGCGCGTCGTTGACCGGTCCCGTGCCGAAGGACTGAGCGGCGGGGGCGTTGGGCCGCCGAGGCTAAAACTTGCCATGGCGTCCGATGCCCGCGCTGAAGCGCGCCGCGCCCTCGCGTGTTTCGCCCGACTGGATGGTGGCGATGCCATAGCGATATTCGTTGCTGAGCGCATCGCTGAGCGGCATCGTCCACGCCTCGTAGGCCGACATCCGATCGCCGCGCATGCAGCGCTGCGGAAACGCGGCGATCTGCCGCGCGAGTTCTTTCGCCGCATCCAACGCCTTTCCGCGATCGACGATGCGATTCGCCAGTCCCATCCGCAGCGCCTCGTCGCCGGAGACTCCGCGGCCGGTGAGGATCATGTCCATCGCGTTGCTCATCCCGATGAGCCTCGGCAGGCGCACCGTGCCGCCATCGACAAGCGGCACGCCGAAACGCCGACAGAAAACCCCGAAGACCGCGTCGCGCGCCGCGACTCGCATGTCGCACCACAGCGCGAGCTCCAGGCCGCCCGCGACCGCATATCCTTCGACCGCCGCGATTACGGGCTTGGAGAGCAGCATCCGCGTACATCCGAGCGGCCCGTCGCCCTCGGCGGTCACGCGATTTCCTTTTCCGGTCGCGACCGCTTTCAGATCGGCGCCCGCGCAGAAAAATCCACCGGTGTCAGTGAGGATCGCCACGCTAAGTGATTCGTCGGCATCGAAGCGGCGAAACGCGCCGGCGAGCTCCTGCGCCGTCGGATGATCGACCGCGTTGCGCGCCTCGGGACGATTGATGGTGACGATCGCGAGGTTCTCTTCAACATCGAAATTGACCAGGCTCATCTATAGCTCCGTCGCGGGCGCGATTAGACCAACTTCCACTGCACCAGCGTGTATCCTTCGTCGTGATCCTCGAACACTGCCTCGACGTCCGCATCGAAGGCGGGTTGCTGCCGCGGATCGCCGAGCAGATTGCCGACCATGCGGACATTGTCGGCGTCGGGAAGCTCGACCACCAACGCAATGTAGGGGCATGCGTCCTTGAGCGCGGGATGCACGGGGTTCCAGATGCGCACCCAACTGTAGATGCGTCCGCGCCCAGACACCCGATGCCATCCGAGGTCGTCGCTGTGGCATCGATGGCAAATCCATTCGGGGCCGAACTGAAATCCGCCGCACGCGTTGCAGCGCTGCACGGTCAGCTTGTGCTCCTTGACCGCGTCCCAAAATCCTTTGTCCATACCGCTGCGCTCGGCTGCAGGTCCGGGCAATCCAGCCGGCAAATAATATTTCGATTTCGATTCTTGCGTCGCCATTTTAATTTCCCTCGACTCCGCTTCGCTCGACGTTCACGTTCGCCTCGGGCTCCGCTTGAGCTCCGCCTCGGCGGCTTCGCGGGGAGCGGCTGCGCCGCGGCGCTGCGCGCCCCCTTCGGGTCTCAGTCTCCAGATCACAGATGACGCGAGGCCGTGCGTCATTTTCATCCATGCAGCAGCAGGTCGCTGACCGGCGCGACCATCGGGCCTGAGACCACCAGAGAAATTTTCGCGTTGGGCTTCTGGCAAGTGGAAGTTCCACGGCACTGGCGCACCGCCTCGGTCACCAGCTCCAGCCCGTGCATATAGCACTCGGCGATGTTGCCGCCGCTGGTGTTGATCGGAAGCTTGCCGTTGGGCGCGGTGATGTTTTCGAACGTGACATACTCCATCACCTCGTCGGGTGTGCAAAAGCCGTGCTCGACGAGGCTGATCATCACCGCGCCGCTGAAATGCTCATACACCTGCGCGACGTTCAACATCCTTTGGCGCAATTCCCGCCATTTCGTACAGGCGCGGCGCAAGGCTCTTGAAGTTCGACGAGGCGTAATCGGGCGCGTTCTCGACGCTCGCCCATCCGCGATAAGGTGCACCCTGAGCAGCCGCCATCACGTAGACCGGCTTCTGTTTCAAATCACGCGCGCGCTCCGCGCTGGTGAGAATGACAGCGGCGGCGCCGTCGTTTTCCATGCAGCAGTCATAGAGATGAAACGGCTCCGCGATCCATCGCGAGTTGTCATACTCCTCGCGCGTGAGCGGATGCCCATACATCACGGCGCGCGGGTTGAATTGCGCATGATAGTAGTCCGCCATCGCGACCGCGCGCAGCGGATCCTGGTTGATACCGTGATCGTGCATGAAGCGCCGCGTGCGCAGCGCGACCCAATGCGCGGGCACCGCCATGCCATACGGCAACGTGTATGCGGGCGGACCCGAAACGGTCTTCACCGGAGGCGCCTGGCCGAAGCGCCCGAACTGACCTTGCGCCAGCGCGCGAAAAACGCACACGTGCTTCGCGTATCCCGCAACGATCGCGGCGGCGGCATTGCCGACCGCGCCGGAACCTCCACCGCCCCCGCCGCCCCACATCATGTTGGCGAAGCGCAGTTGCGGCAGTCCCAGCGCCGCCGCGAGTCGCACCGCGGAATTGCGATCGTCGCTGTAGGAGGCGAATCCGTCGATATCGGTGACTGCGATTCCTGCGTCCGCCGCGGCTTTGGTGATGGCTTCGACGGCGAGCTTGAATTCGGGAACCGGCGCCTGCCCCCGTTTGTAGTATTTGGATTCGCCGATTCCGGCGACCGCAACTTTGTCCTTTACGGTGAACAACTCTTCCATGGAATCTCCACTTCCGAGTTCATATAGCGCAGGGCTATTCGAGGTGGGAAACGAAGAAACTACTCTGTGTGGCACAGGCTTTAGCCTGTGATCTTTAAGAGGACCGCAAAAGGCACACAGGCTGAAGCCTGTGCTACAAATTGAAGAGGCAGAATTCCACAATCGCGCGCGAGGACGCGCGCTGAATAAGGTCCCTCGCCTGATTGCTCGCGGACTCGCAACCGGCCTCTCCCATCGGGAGAGCGGGAAAGGTCAATTCGCGAGAATGTGGCTGGGGGAGGAAATTGAGCGAAAGGGTTCAGAGCAGCCGGAGGGCGGCGCGGGCGATGTAGAGTTCCTCGTTCATCGGGATGACGTGGATCGCGATGCGCGAAGCGTCGGTCGAGATGCGCGCCTCTCGACCGCGCACATCTCGATTGCGATCGCGATCGAGCTCGAGGCCGAGCCATGCGAGGTCCGCGCAAATCTTCGCGCGCACCCGTTCAGAATGCGCGCCGATTCCGCCGCTGAAAATCACCGCCTCGGGCTGGCCAGGAATTGTCAGATACGCGCCGAGATATTTGCGCGCGCGGTGACAGAACACCTCGATGGCGAGCGCGGCGCGCTCATTGCCGGCATCGGCAGCTTGCTCCAGTTCGCGAAGATCATCCGAGAGCCCGGAAATCCCGAGCATCCCCGAGTCGTGATTGAGGATGCGATCAATCTCCGCCGGCGCGATTTTCGGGTTAGTGCCGAGCCATGTCACGATCGCGGGATCGAGGTCGCCCGAGCGGGTCGCCATCACCAGGCCTTCCAGCGGCGTCAGCCCCATCGAAGTGTCGGCCGAGCGGCCATTGCGAATCGCGCACGCGGAGCATCCCGCGCCGAGGTGAAAAGTGATCAGGTTGAGGTCGCCCGGATTTTTGCCGGTGATCTCGGCATAACGCTCCATCATCCAGGCATGCCCGGTGCCGTGAAAACCGTAGCGCCGGATTCTATAGCGCTGCGCGAGATCATGCGGCAGCGCGTAGGTTCGCGCCGCGGGCGGAAGGTCCCGATGAAAAGCGGTGTCGGTCACCACCGCCGAGGGCACTTTGGGGAGGCGTTCCTGCACGGCGCGCATCACGCTAATCGCGAGCGGATTGTGCAGCGGGGCAAATTGCGTCGCGCGCTCCAATGCCGCGTATACGGACTTATCGACGATGCGCGGCTCCTCGACCTCGCCGCCGCCGTGGACGACGCGATGCGCCACGATATCGAGACCATCCATCGGTTTGGAGTCGATGGATTCGATCCACGTCAGCGCGTGAAGGGCGGCATCCTTATGATTCGATGCGGGCGCCGCGCCGCTGCTTTCCTTTCCCTCGGGGCCGATGAATTTGGCGGTCGCGTGCTCGCCGATCTCTTCCACTTCTCCGGATGCGAGGGTGGTGTGAGTGCGCAATGACGCATCGAGTTCGATCAATTCGAACTTGAGCGAGGAACTGCCGCAGTTGAAAACCAGCGCCTTCATTTGAATCCGAGCGGTTGGCACGCGAAAAGAATACCGCCCGGGAAGTGCCTGTCTATCGTAGCATGTTACGGTGGGCTGCCGACTTTCGCGTCCGTGCGCAACGAAACGTGAACGATGCCGCCGCGATTCGAGCTTTGCTGTTGAAAACCGCTGTCGCGAAACACGTCAAGCATATGACGATTCGCCGCCATCACCTCGGCGGTGAATTCGAGGATACCGCTGGCGTTCGCGATGCGGCGCAGATGTTCGAGCAAGAGCGTGGCGATGCCGCGGCCCTGGTACTCATCGAGCACCGCGAATGCGACTTCGGCGCGCGTGCGATCCGGCGTGCGAAAGTAGCGGCCAACCCCGATGAAGCGCTCCCGGTCGCCATCCCTCATCGTCGCGGCGAGCCCGACCTGGTTGTCGAAATCGAGTTCGGTGTAGCGGTCCAGCTCCTGGCGCGAGAGCGTACGCTTGGCGCCGAAGAATCGCGTATAGCGCGAATTCTGGCTGAGCCCGCTGAAGTGCTCGAACAGCAAATCCTTGTCGTCGCGCGTAATCGCGCGGATGTGAATCGGGCTGCCGTCGCGCAGGACTTCATCGACGGCATATACGCGAGGATTAAGCTCCGGATGACCCACGGCCCGTAATCCTCCCAGTCAATTTGCCAGTTATTGTGCCGGTTCGGTTTCGGTGAGTGCTTCTAACACGTCAGTTACCGTGATCATACCTACAAGTTTACCGGCTTCGACGACCGGCAGTCCCCCGATCTTGCGCTGACGCAACAAGCGCGCGGCCTCATTGATGGGGGTATCGATGGTCACAGTAATGACGCTTTCAGCCATCGCATCTTTGACCCGGGTCGCATCGAGCATGCCGGTGAGTCTGCGCAAATCGCGATCGGTGATGATGCCGACTACCACGCCGTCGGTGACGACGGGGACTGTCCGGAAATCGCCCTCGCGCATTTTCGCCTCGACGACGGAGAGTTTGTCCTCGAGGCCCGCGGCCACAGGATTGTGCGTCATCCACGCGCCGACGTTTTTCTTATCGGCCGCCTTGGCCCGAATCGTCAGGACCGGACAGGTCAACTCGCGCAACACCACTTCAGCGACGCTGCCGAGGAAGAAGCGCGAGAAACCGCGGCGTCCGTGGGTCGCCATCACGACCAGATCGGGATTCACTTTCTTCTCCATGCGAATGATGCTGCCGGCCGGCTCGCCCATATGCACCAGCAATTCATATTTGACCCCCGCGAGATCCTTGCGCGCGATGTCCTTGAGGCGGGCCCACGCGGTCTCTTCCTGTGATTTGTAGATATCGACATAAACCGGCATCGCGGTCGGCTGCACGATCATCGGGACCACATGCAACACGAAGACGGTTCCATCGGAGCGCCGGGCCAGGTCAGCCGCGGCAGCGAGCGCGGCAAGCGAGTTCTCATCGAAATCTATCGGACAAAGAATCCGCTGATATGGGAACATTTTGGAAGCTCCTTGGCCTGGTGGCATCGCGGTATCGTTTGCGATCATAAGCCGATTGCGGTGCCCCACGATAGTCTGAAACCGGTGGGCCTAGACATCGTAAGGTGGAGCATGAATGCCAGGCCATGCCGAATCATTGCATCGATCGGAGGCGATCGCTGCGCCGCTAGTCCTACACATCGGGTGACGCCAAGGGGTACACGGTGCGTGCAGAGGTGCGTCCTGCGGGAACAGCTCGTTCATATAGCCCAGAGAAAATGTGCATGTAAAAGCGATGGAATTTCTGGCGGTTGACTGGCACAGTTTTAGCTCAGGCATAAGGGTGCATTTCAATGCTATCGCTTGTTACGACCTGCCAATATCCGTAAATGGCCGGACAGTGCGAGGTGGAAATGCGGGGGCTGTGATGGGTTTGCAATCAATCGCTGGCATAGGGCCGATCAACAGGATGCGCGAAACGCCAAACAGGATGGCGGCGATCCATCGCGACTGCGGCGTCCGAGGAACCGACACTCAGACCACCGAATCGCGGCACATACCGGCGCCAACGTTGGTGCTGTTCTCAGCCGACAAGGAGCTCGCGGCGCTGGTGAGGAAAACCGTCAAAGCCCCGTGGAAAATCGAGTTGTGCGAAGATCCTGCTATCGGTCGCGAGGTGCTATCGCGCCCCTCAGTGCGTCTGGTCATCGTCGATGACGGCGCCGTGGATGAGGAGGCGCGCGGCTGGCTGTTGGATCGTATCCGTAAGTTCGTCCCACAAGCCCTACTCATCTATATCGCCAGCGCGCATACCGAAGCCGACGAGAGGCGTGCGCGCGGATATTCGGCGCAGTACTACACTGCCAAGCCGCTGGATATCGATCGCACCGCCCGCGTCATCGAATCGTTCATTCGGACTGCCGCCGCGCGGGAAGGCGAGATCGGACAAACCTGAGCCCGATCTTTGTAACCGCGACAGCCTCGCGTCCGTCTACTCAACATTCGCCTTTGCAAGCAATTTTGCCGGCTGAGATACTGATCCTGTCTCGATGGAACCGCGCGATATCCACATTCCTGCACCCGAAGTCGCGCCGCCCGTTGCTTCCAATATCGAGCCCTCCATAGATTCCCGGCCCTGCCGAATCGCCCGACTCCTGCGTGCGCGCATCGAAATCATCCTGATCGTCATGCTCGGGGTGGCGGTGTTCGCGCCCGGCCTCGCACGCGCGCCGCTGCTCGATTGGGACGAAGCGACCTATGTCCAGGTCGTCCGTGAATCGATCGCCAACCGAAACTACCTCGAGTTTTCATGGAACGGCGCCCCTTATCTGAAGAAGCCCCCGATGCTGTTCTGGATCGTCGCCGGTTCATTCAAGGCATTCGGTGAGAGCGAGTTCGCGGCGCGGCTCCCTTCGATGATCTGCGCGTTGCTGACGATGCTGCTGCTTTATGCGAGCGGGTGTGCAGTGGGAGGAAGAATTTCCGGAACCTTCGCCGCGATCATTCCCCTCGGATTCTACTTCTTCGTCGCACGTGGCGGGCGCGAATGCGCGACCGACCCGCTGCTGGTGATGTTTTCCACCTTGGCGCTTTACGCGATGCTTCGCAGCCGAGGGGGTCGCCACTGGCTTCCAATCGCGGGCGCCGCGATCGGCTTCGCGATACTGAGCAAGGGAGCCGCCGGCCTCATTCCGCTCATCGTGGTGGCGCTTGCGGTTGCGATGATTTCGGAATTTTCCAGTCTCGGTGTCGGTGGCTGCGCGATCATCGCCGGATCCGCAATCCTGGTTGCGAGCCCATGGTACCTGTACGAGGCGGCCTACAACCCGCTGTTCTGGAAGAGCTTCATTGGTCATGAAACCATTCGCCGCGTCGTCACCCATCTCGAAGATGAAACAAAGCCTGCGGGCTTCACCCTGGTGACGTTCCTGAAGGAAACTTACTGGCTGCTGCCGATCGCGATTCCTCTCGCTGTGCTGGGGATTGCTGAAGTTCGCGAGGGACTGCCGCGCGCGGTGCGAAAGATTCATCCCGCGATGCGGCTCTGGATCATTTGGCTGCTAGTGGCTTTTGCGGCCGCCTACGCGGTGCAAACCAAACTGCCATGGTACATCCTGCCGGCGCTGATTCCGGCCGCGCTGATTGCAGGCTCGATCCTCGGATGGGCTTTCGAAACTTGCGCCTCGTGGAGAAGCCTTCGGATGGCGGCGGGTGTCCTCGCGGTGCTGCTCCTGATGCTGCAAGTGCCCGAGCGCATCAGGATCACATCCATAACGCTCGCCACCGAACGCGCGAAAAGTATTCCGAATCTATCGATCGCGAGCAAAGCGCACGACGCGGCACTCGAACTGGGAGCCGGAGAGCTCTACTTCGCCGGGGCGGAACTCCCGGCGCTCGTCTACTACAGCGGTTTACACTGTAATTTCGTCCAACCCTTGGAGGCGAAGCAGGTCGGGCTCGGGCGCGTCAATGAAGAACCGATTAGCATGGGAATCGGCGACCTGGTGCTGGTTCCGATCGCCGGCGCACCGGTTTTGATCTCCAATCTGTACCACGTATGGGGCGTGCCTCCCCCAATCATCCAGGGTGCGCAGCGCGATTAGCCGACTCACTGTCGGAATATAAATCGACATCTTCGCCGCTTGCATGATTCGACCGAGCGATACGTGGTACGCTGATCTCATGGTCGTCGTGCTGATGGGAGTTTCCGGCGCGGGTAAGACCACTATCGGACGTCTACTCGCCAATAGGCTGGGGTGGGAGTTCCACGACGCCGACGAACTCCATTCGGATGCAAATAAGGCAAAGATGGCGAGCGGGATTGCCCTGACCGACGCGGATCGCGCGCCGTGGCTGGCGGGTATCCGCGACCTGATCGCGAAGAGTCTGGCGCGAAAGACCGACGTAGTGCTCGCGTGCTCGGCACTGAAACAGTCGTATCGGGACCGGATTACCGTTGACTCCGAGCAGGTGAAGATCGTCTACCTGAAGGGGAACCGCGAACTGATCGGATCGAGAATTGCCGATCGCAAATTTCACTTCATGAACAAAAATCTCCTCGATAGCCAATTCGAAACCCTCGAAGAACCTCGCGCCGGCGTCGTGGTTGACGTCGCGGCGACGCCCGAATCGATCGTCGAAAGCATCCGTAAGCAACTCGCTATCTGAGCATCAAGGGAGGCATTTGTCGATGCGAAGGAATGCGATCACAGTCCTGCTTGCCGCGCTAGCCATGGTCAGCATCACGCTTGCGACCGGGCACGGCGCGGACACCGCGATACTGGCGGGAAACCATCCTCGCGAGGCCGAAACTCTCGTCTCGATCGGTAATGCGGAACCGAGTCAGCCCTTGTCGATGGAAATCCGCTTCGCCGTTCGCAACGAGGCGGAACTCAACCGGCTCCTCGCCGAGCAGCAAAATCCGGCGTCGCCGAACTATCACAAATGGCTCGCGACCGACGAATACAATCGGCGCTTCGGTCCGCGCCAGTCCGACATCGATGCGGTTGCCGAGTGGCTGAAGGGCGAGAGCTTCACGGTCGAGTCCACTTCCGACGGTTCCATCAAGTTCACCGGCACCGTTGCGCGGGCGCAACGCAGCTTTCAGACGCGCATCGCACGCTTCGGCGATGGAAGCATCTATGCGAACGTCGATGATCCCGCGATTCCCGCGCGCTTTGCGGGCGTGATCGGCAACATTGCCGGGCTGGATAACATGACCCGTGTGGTACCGCTGGCGCCGCGGCCGACGTCCATAAAGCCTCGCGCGCCGTCTCCATCGGATGGCGGTAAAGCGCCCCAGGCGCGATCGACCGGCCCATACGCGCCCCAAGCCCTGGTGTTGAACCGCGGGATTGCTTTCGGTCCTCAGGACATCCGCACCTTCTACGACGAGACTGTGGCGAACGGCCAGGACGGCAGCGGGGGATGTGTCGCGATCGTCGGCATTTCGGATGTTCTCGACGATGCGCTCGCGGCATTCCAGAACCAGTTCATGTCGAACGAGGCCGGGTTCAACATGACGCGGGTGCTGCATGGAAAAAACCCCGGCACGACCCATGACGACCGCGAAATCGAGGCGGAAGTCGATCTCGAATGGTCGCACGCGGTGGCACCGGGTGCGGCGCAAAGGTTCCACCTCGGTGGAAACCTTCTCGACGACATTTCCGGTGCGGTCAGCGATAGCTGCGACGTTATCAGCATCAGCTTCGCGTTCTGCGGGCCGCCGTCCGGATACGCGCCCTCCGTGGACCGGCTGATGAAGAAGGCCGCGGCGCTTGGCAGATCGGTCTTTGTGTCGTCGGGCGATGATGGCGCGGCTGGATACCCGACGTCCAATTGCCAGCCGGGCAATCGCCCCAGTGTCAGCGAGATGGCCGCCGATCCCAATATCACCGCTGTCGGCGGCACGCAGTTCGTACCCAACTACGACAGTGACTTCAACGATGTTGGTTATTCCAACAACGAACAGGTGTGGAACGACGGCGGCGCCGCGAGCGGCGGAGGCGCGAGCCAGGTATATAGCAAACCCACCTATCAGACCGGTCCCGGAGTTCCCGCCGACAAAAGACGCGACATCCCCGACGTTGCGCTAATCGCGGGATCGCCCGGACTCTTCTGGGGCCACGACTTCAATGGAAGCGCCGGGATCGACTGCTGCATCGGCGGTACCAGCCTCTCCGCTCCGATGTGGGCCGGCTTCACCCGCGTACTCTCCCAGATGTTGGGCACTCAGCCGGGTCCGATGAATCCACTAATCTACCGGCTCGCCAACCAACAGTTCGGTGCGCAGGCCGCCGAGAACGGCTTCCATGACATCACCATCGGCAACAACACTCTCGATGACGTCACCGGCTTCAACGCGGGTCCCGCCTACGATCAAGTGACCGGATGGGGCACAATCGATTTCGACGTTTTCGCCGCTGCGGTCAAGGCGCAGCCCACACCCACGCCCGGTCCGCTAACATTTCCCAAAACAGTTTTATTTGGGAGCCACAAGGTTGGTACTGCGCCCGCGCGGGCGCAGACGATTACGCTCACCAATCCGACGCGGAACAAAATCGCCGCGCAGATAACTGCCGATGCGACCCTGATGAACGGCACCGACTTCAGCATCGCGAAGTCGAGCTGCACGTCGGGAGCGATCGTCCTGGCCAGCAAGAGTTGTGGCGTTGCAGTGCAGTTCAATCCTCAGAGCGCAAGCAAAACCCCGCTGACCGATGTGCTGACCTTCACCGACAACGCCTCCAACAGTCAGCAACAAGTCACGCTCTCCGGGATCGGGAAGTAACGGGTCACCATTGTGCTGACCACGTTTCGCGATTTGCGGCTCAAACGTCACCAGGGGTGACGGGCAATATCGGGGGCCTTCGTCGTCGGATCCGCGCTCGAGGCATCCGCAGCGGCGTCGCCGCACAGGTACTTGCGGTAAACCGGCAAGGCGGGATCATTCGCGGTGTCGATGGCGCTCTTCCGATCATTGCGCCAATCGCCTTGGCCTACGCACATATACTTGAGGTTCTTCGCACAGTCGTAGGCGTCCTTCATGAAACCGGTGCGCCCGATTTCGTCGGGTTTCGTGACACCGGAACTTTCGTTGAAGTAGACCATGCCGTCGTCGCCGCGATGAGCCGAAGCGGGATCCAGGTACGAATGACCCGGATCACCCTCGACGTTGAGCGATTTGGTCGCGGGCTCTTCGACCCATCCGTCGCGCCCGCTCCACTGAGCTTCGGCGCAAATCGGAAGAACCAGAAGCGTGATGAGCGCGAGAACCCAAAGGCCGGCTTCGAGTGAAGTATGCCGCGCCTTCATCGCGTCACGCTTCGAAAAGTTCATCGAGTGAGCGATCCCCACTTCGGGAGCGGACGATTTTCGGCGATCGCCAGGGCGAGTAACTCGCCGGCGCGCACACTCAACGCGACGCCGTGGCCGGCGTATCCGCCGGAAACCATCACGCGAGGATGTCGCGGATGCGCGCCGAGCAGAGGAACCGCATCGTCGCTGAATGCGATCGGGCCGCCCCATGCGGCGGAGAATTGCACATCGGTCAGCCCGGGATGTAGACCGCGGACGCGACGCTGCAAACGATCGAGCACCGTGCCCGACTCGCCCTCGCGCACATCCGCGTTTTCTAAATCGGACGGTTCGCCGAACACCAGGCCAGCACCGAAAATCACGCGTCCATCCGCAATCGTCCGGCCCCATAGGTACGGCAGGTCAGTGGTGTAAAAGGGGATGCCCTCGCCGAGACCGATCGCGGCCAGCGTGGAGGTGTCGAGGGGCTCGGTCGCGCACGCGAATGTGAGCGAACTGCTCAACGGTGGCGTGTCGGGGAGCGTTGCGTTGATCCACGCATTGGTGGCAATGACGATATAGCCGGGCGTGATGCGCTCGCCGCCGACCTCGAGCGCCAATTCGGGTTCGAACGAAATCCTCGTTACGAGTGCGTGCTCCCGGATGATTGCGCCTGCGCGTGCGGCGGCACGCGCGAGGCCCATCGTGAGGGCGGCCGGCTGAACCACGCCTCCGGCGACACTTTTCATGATGCACACCGGCGGCCGGCGTCGGTCCATGGCAGCATCTTCTCGGGCGCGGCGCTGCGATGCTGAATCTCCGAGCATCCGGGGAGGGCGAGGTCGCAAGCGATGCGCTCGTCAACGATGAGACGCTCCAGTCCGGCGACGCAAGTGTCCACTTCGTCGAGGGGGCCTGCGGCGGTGCCCTCCAGCACGAGGCCTCCGGTGCGTCCGCTGGCGCCGTCGGCAACTAATCCTGCTTCGTAAACTGTGGCGCGGATTCCACGCCGCGCGAGGTGCAGGGCCGTTGACGTGCCTGTTAGTCCGGCACCGATGATCGCCACCTCGGGACTGCCGGATGGCGAAAGGTTCGGGGCGGGAGGGAGTTCCGATCCTCGCGGCCATGGCGGCTCGCCCCATTGAAATCGTGCGCTCACATTCTTAGTCCAGGAATGAGACTACGTTGTTATGAAGCGTACGCGCTTTGGCGCGCCCTCAACAAGCGGCGGCGCCTCACGGACGAGAACCTTCCGCCCTCTACTTCGAAAGCTGACTCAAAGTGTCCGGTATCATACCCGTGACGGCGAGCTGATTACCTACCGGATCGGTAACGGCCACGGTGTCCAGCGTCTGGAGAGTTGATATGAGCTTGGTGGTGGTGCACTTCGGACATGGGTCGCAGCCCGTCACCATCAAGGTCGCGATGAACATGCCGAAGCCTGCCGCGATGATGCGCTGCCGGACCGGGCCCTGGAAAACGAACGTCATCAACAGCATCGGCACTATCGCGCCCACGAGCATCCACCAGCCGCTTCCCGACGATGCGTTGAACGGAAGCGTATCGCGCAGGAGTCCCATAGTCTGAATCGCGTGACTGCCGGTGAATCCTCCGCCAAAGAATCCGCCACCGGAGTTTATTCCCTTGAACGAAGCCCCGATCATCCCGGCTGTAGTGGCCGTTGGGGTGGCTGTTGGGCCGCCGGCGACCACTGCGCTGAGCGAGAAGTTCACCGTTGCGTTGGGTGGGACGCTAATCGGCGGGCTGAAGGTGAAGACTGTAGTGCTGAGAGGCGGCGTCACGGTCGCCGACGCAGTGCTGTCCCCAAAAGTCGCGGTCAGTGTGAGCGAGCTCAGTATCGTGGGATTGCTGACCGTGACCGTCACGGTCTGCAGCATCTCGGTGAAGCTCTGCAGGCTGGTGTAAGTGAAACTTCCTGCATCAGCAATCTGGCCCGCCGTTACTATGATGTTCACCGGCGTGGGAGCCGCAACTGAACCTCCGAACACGGGAGTCGCAGTCGGGGTCGCCGTAGTGGTTGCGGTCGCGGTTTGAGTGGCGGTCGGCGTAGTAGTCGGGGTAACAGTTGGGGTTGGAGTCGCGGTCCTGGTGGCGGTCGTAGTTGCGGTCGCAGTCTGCGTAGGGGTGGCCGTCGCGGTACGCGTCGCAGTGGCGGTAGTCGTCGCGGTAGAAGTCGCGGTTGGCGTCGGCGTGGGAGTCGCAGTAGCGGTGGTGGTAGAAGTCGGGGTTGCTGTGGCTGTACTCGTGGCGGTTGTGGTTGCGGTGGCAGTGGGCGTAGCCGTGGCCGTCGAAGTCGGTGTCGAGGTCGCGGTGGCGGTCGTGGTGGCGGTTGGTGTTGGGGTCGCAGTGGACGTAGTAGTGGCTGTCGAAGTTGGGGTCGCCGTCGCGGTGGCGGTCGTGGTGGCGGTTGGCGTTGGGGTCGCAGTTGACGTCGCAGTGGTGGTCGCGGTTGGCGTAGCCGTGGAAGTCGCTGTCGCCGTTGGAGTCGCCGTGGCAGTTGCCGTTGGGGTGGCGGTCGAGGTCGGAGTGGGGAATTTGATCTGCGCTGCGAATGCGTTCGCCCTACCCTTCAGCGTCGGCTGCTCGGAATTCGCGCCGGCCGGGAAATCGCTCGAAGCGGTGGTTCCGTCCACATAGACAGCGGAGTTATCCGGCGCCAGCGCGATGCCTTGGGCGAAGTCGGCCGCCTTGCCGCCGAGATACGTCGAAAACAACAATTGGTTTCCGGCCGGATTGACCTGCGCGATGACGGCGTCCTTTTGCAGATTCTCCGTGATCAGCAAGCCGTCAGGCGAGGTAACGATAGTGTCCTGCCCCAGATTGTTGAACTCGAATGGCCCGACGAACGGCGAGCTGTTGAATCCGGTAAAGCTGAACTTGTTCGCGAAGGTCAGGCCATCGTCGGTGCTGAGGAACAGCCCTGCGTCGGTAGCGAGGTACAGACGTTGCCCCGGCGGGCCGAATACGGGGGTGGAGTCGAGCACGAACCCATACCCGGGACCGAGATTGGGGCCGAGGGGGAAGCTGTAGGTGTTGAAGCCATCGGTGCTGCTCAGGATCTGATTGTTCTGCCCGGACGCGAAGACCTTATTGCTGTCAGGATCGACGAAGATCGAAAAGATCGCATCGAAGCCAACCGCCGTGGCGGAAAATGAGAAGCCGCCGTCGGTACTGCGAAAGATTCCCTTGTTGGTTCCCGCATAGACGGTTACCGGAAGATTCAACGAATTGATTCCGGCAGCAAATGCTTCGGTGCTCGCAGCTATGGTTGACGCTGTGAAAGTCACGCCATGGTCAGTTGACACCGCTATGCCGTTGGTGCCGGTTGCCACGATCAGCGTTCCCGTCCGCGGATCGCTGGCAAGTGGACGGGCCGGATTGGTGCCGAGGCTGGTGGTCGCAAATGTCGCCGCACCGTTGGTGCTCTTCATCAAGCCTCCGAGCGTGCCGGCGAACAACGCATGAGGCGTCGCGCTGGAATCGATCACGACGCCATTGACGTATCCGCTCGCGATCCCAGTGCTCTGGAAGGTCGCGCCCGCATCGGTGCTTCTGAGCAGTCCGTTGCCAATGGTTCCGACGTAGAAGATATTCGGAGTCGCGGTGAAGTCGGTTGCCAGCGATACCGCAGTCGAAGGCAGCGAGGTGGTCGCGAAGGTGCTGCCGCCATCGGTACTGCGTAGAAAATTCCCCGCCGCTGCCGATGGGCCGAACAGTTTGTTCGAGGTGACAGGAAAGTCAGGCGTGTCGGTGTAGCCAGTGACGTATGCATTGCCGGAAGGGTTGACGACCGGCCCACCCAGCAACCCGGCGCTGATGCCGCCGAGGTAAGTGACATAGTTGAACGCGTTGCCGGCCGCATTGAGTTTGGCGATGAATCCATTTTTAGTCGCGAAGTTGACGCCGGGATTTCCGAAGGTGTTCTGAACTCCACTCGCGACCGGAAAGTCACCTGAGTAAGTGAACCCACTCACGTACGCATTGCCCGAAGTATCCACCGCGATCCCGGTGCCCGCGTCGTAACCACCGCCGCCGAGGTAGGTCGAATACACCAGCGACGTGCCCGCAGGATTAAGCTTGGCGATGAAAGCATCGACGGTGCCGCCAAAGCTCTGAACCGGGTTCTTGATTGGGAAAGTGTTCGGCGGCTGAGAGTCGTTGGTGCCGCCGGTCACGTAGGCATTGCCTGCCCCGTCAACCGCGATGCCGAGTACGGTGTCTCCGCTCGTGCCGCCGAGATAGGTGCTATAGACGAGGCTGCTCGCATCTTCAGCCAGCTCCGCGACGAAGCCGTCGAAAGGATCGGTGCTTCCTCCGTTGGTGCTTTGAAGAGCGCCGTGAACCGGCGCCGTGGGAAAGTTCGAAGAGTCGGTGCTTCCACCCACATAGGCATTGCAATTGGAAACGCAGCCGGGCAGCAGCGCGATCGCGAGTCCGGTGTCCCGAACGGGATAAGCGCCCGCAGGGGTGCTGCCGCCGAGGTAGGTGCTGTATACGATGGAGTCACCAAAGGTTCCCAACTTCGCGACGAAGGCATTGCTGTTCTCGGTCGTCAGCGCGCCTTTGATGACGCCGGACGTGGTAGGGAAGCCCGGGCCGGCGGCTCCCACCACATACGCGAAGCCATCGCCGTCGACTGCGATTCCGGTGCCGATACTGAAGGCGGTCGCGGTGCTGAGAACCGTCGAATAAACCAGCGGAGAGGTTCCCGACGGATTGATCTTGGTGACGAACGCGTTACAGCCCTGGTTGCTGGATTCCTGACCGGTGGTAGGAAAATCCGACGAGCAGGTGACGCCGGTCAGGTAAGCATTGAGGCTCGTGTCGATCGCGATTGCGGTTGCGCCGTCGGTCGCGCTGCCTCCGAGGAAGGTGGCGTAGCCCAGCGCGGGTCCGAGCACTGGATCGATGACGAGTGGTTTGCTGCGATCATAGCCGGCGACGTCGATCGAGACGGTGTCGCCCCCAATCACGCGATAGCTGCCATCGATCGGGCGCCGCTTACCTTTCACTTCCTGGTAGATGAGCGGCTTGCGGAGCACGAGTTGGTCGCTGCCGAGCTGCATCAGCACATTGCCGTGCGCATCGAGCGCGAGCTTGTCTGCGCCGGTGAAATGCATGCGGATGCGGGAAGGATCGGCCTCGGGCTTGACAACGAAATCGTATTCGAGCTGATGGTTGGTGCCGTAGTAGACCAGATCGATCCCGCGATAAATGGCGCCATAGCGCACCTTGTTGAAATGCGGGATGCGGGTACGCCATTTGGACGGATCTTTCCCGATGAAGTAGTTAGAGATCGCAGGATTCGCCTCGACGCCTTCGATGCGCGCGTCGCGATTGCTCCCCGCAAGCCTCATCCGAAGAACGCGGTCGCGCAGCTCGGCCGACTGCTTCGACACCGCCTCGGTGGGAACGCGCTGCAGGTTCGATCTTTCCAGCGATAGCACCGCCTCGTCGCGGGTCAGGAAAAGCGAATAGCCCGGGCCGCGCGCGATGTACTTTGCGCGCTGGTTCACCTGACCGCGATTGACTTCGAAATCCATCGGAAGGTTCGCGAATCGGGCCGCAGCTCTTGCCGAAGCGACCGCATCACGCGGCAGAACTTTGGGCGTTGATAAAGCCGGCGCTGAATTGCGCGCGACGGAGGTTTTTTTCGGCGCGACGTGATGATTGAACGTCGCGAGGATCGCCAACGAGGTCAGCGCGAACGCGGCAAGCACAACTCCGCGAACGAGAGTGAAGCGACTCTCGATGCGTCTCGATTCGGTGCGATCTTTTGGCCGCATTATCCCCCCGCTACTCGCGGAATCAGAAAATCATCGGAGCGTCGCGCTCTGCACAAGCCGACACCAACCCGAAGTAGGACGCGTGTAGGGGTGGGTTAGGCGGTACTTGGCGCCAACTACAGCCGAAACGGCACGCTAACTTTTGCCAGCATCTTAAGTCAAGTCAGAACACAATTGCGCCAAATAGCCATCGGACGGGGCGGTGCGGTAGACAACCCGAAAATTCGCTCTCGGAAGTAGTCTATCGGCCGCGTTTATGCGCGGCTTCAGGCAGCCGATCGCGGCTTGCGGCTACTCTCAGCGGCCTCTTCCAGCATCTCGACCCGCGCTTTCGCCGCGCTTTCCAGCGACGGCGCGATCAGCGAAGTCCATCCGGTCTGATGACTCGCGCCCAGCCCCTTTCCTGTATCGGCATGGAAGTATTCGTAGAACGGGACCAGCTCCTTCCAATATGGATCGAGTGAAAACTTATCGACCCCGCCATGCACTGGACGGCGTCCCGATGCGTCCGGCAGGAAGATACTCGCGAGGCGGCGCGAAAGTTCCTGCGCGACCTGTTCGAGGTCCATCATTTTGCCCGAGCCGGTGGGACATTCGATCAGGAAATCCTTGCCAAAATAATGGTGGTAGCGCTCGAGCGCCTCGATGATCAGGAAATTGACCGGGAACCATATCGGACCGCGCCAGTTGGAATTTCCGCCGAACAGCGCGGTGGTCGATTCGCCGGGGACGTACTCGACGCGATACTCCTCGCTATTCGATCTGAAGATGAATGGTTGCTTCTCGTGAATCCTGGAGATCGATCGGATTCCGAACGGCGAGAGGAATTCGTTCTCATCGAGGATGTAGCGCAACATCCGCTCGAGGCGCTTGCGCGAGGGGATCGCCAGCAACCGGCGCGCTCCGCCTTCGCACGACTCCATATATGACACCTGGCTCGCGAGGTCGCGCCGATTTTGCAGGAACCAGTTCATCCGCTTGACGAAGCCGGGTAGCCGCCCGAGGTCTTCCTGCTCGAGCGCCTCCACCGCGAACAGCGGCACGATTCCTACCATCGAGCGAATCTTGAGCGGGATATGCTGCCCGTGGATGAGAATCTGGTCGTAGTAAAATCCGTCTTCCTGGTTCCACAGCCCGGTGCCGCCAAAGCGATTCATCGCGTCGGCGATGGCCACGAAATGCTCGAAAAATTTCGAGGCGACATCTTCATACGCGGGATTCGTCTTCGCGAGCTCGAATGCCATCGCGAGCATCGTGGTGCAGTAAAATGCCATCCACGCCGTGCCGTCGGCCTGTTCGAGCTGGCCGCCGCCCGGCAGCGGCTTCGATCGGTCGAAGGCGCCGATGTTGTCGAGTCCGAGGAATCCGCCGGAGAAGACATGGCGCCCGCCGACGTCTTTCTGATTCACCCACCAGGTGAAATTGAGCAGCAGCTTTTGGAAGGTGCGCTCCAGAAATCCCACGTCGCGATGGCCGCGCGGTCCGGTCAGCTTGTAGCTGCGCCAGCTTCCCCACGCATGGACGGGAGGATTCACATCGGAGAACGCGAACTCGTACGCTGGCATCTGGCCGTTGGGATGCATGTACCATTCGCGCAGCAACAGCCCGAGTTGCTCTTTGGCGAAGAAAGGATCGACCTTCGAAAACGGGATCATCTGGAACGATAAATCCCACGAGGCGAACCACGGATACTCCCACTTGTCGGGCATCGACAGTACGTCGCGGCTATATAGATGCGGCCAGTCCTGATTGCGCGATTGCTCGGGACTGCGCGGCGGCTTCGGCTGCGCGGGATCGCCTTCTGTCCAATGCTCAACGACATAGTAGTAGAACTGCTTCGACCACAGCAGCCCGGCGTAGGCTTGGCGCGCGACCAGCTTTTCCGAATCGGTGAGGGTCTCGGGCAGACGCGCGGCATAGAAGTCATTTGCTTCGGCGATACGATCGCCGAACGTCGCATCGAATTTCGCACCTAGCGGATCCTGCGATCGCTGATCATCGGCGAACAGGCGCATCTTCAGCGTGATCGATTTTCCCGCCGGGATCTCGAAAACATAATGCGCCGCCGCCTTGGTGCCTTTGCCCGCCGGATTCACCGCATCCTTGCTGCCGGCGATCACGTAATCGTGGAACGCATCTTTGACGAATGGAGAACCGTTCGGCGTGCTCCACAACCGATGCGCGTTGGTCTCGTTCTCGGTGAAAAGGAAACCCTTGAAGCCCGCATCCGCGACAACCAGATTCATCTCGGACAGCGTCGAATGACTGGTGTGCAGTGAAGTCTGCCCCGTTCGCTCGATGCGCGGCCGATCCCAGTAGCCCTCGCCATCGCGCCCCCATGACCAGGTATTGCGAAACCACAGCGTCGGCAGCGCGTGAATCGACGCCGCCTCCGGCCCGCGATTCGCGATGGTGATACGCGCAAGGATGTCGTCGGGCGCGCCCTTGGCATACTCGACGATGACGTCGAAATAGCGATCATCATCGAAGACGCCGGTGTCGATGAGTTCGTATTCGGGTTGGTCCTTGCCGCGGCGCCCATTCTCGTCCACCAAACGCGCGTAAGGAAATTCGCGCTGCGGGTACTTGTACAGCGCCTTCATGTAGGAATGAGTCGGGGTTGAATCGAGGTAGAAGTAGTACTCCTTGACATCCTCGCCGTGATTTCCTTCTGGATTGGTCAGCCCGAAGAGGCGCTCCTTGAGAATTGGATCGCGGCCGTTCCAGAGTGCGAGCGCAAAGCAGAGCCGCTCCTCGCGATCGGTGATCCCGAGCAGTCCATCCTCGCCCCATCGATAGGCGCGGCTGCGAGCATGATCGTGCGGAAAGTAATCCCAGCAATCGCCCCACTCGGAGTAATCTTCGCGCACGGTGCCCCATTGGCGCTCCGAGAGATAGGGACCCCATCGCTTCCAGTTCTTCTTGCGGCTGGCGTCTTCAACCAGGCGCCCCGCTTCGATATCGCCCCGCCCCGATTTCTCCATATCAGGCTCTTATCCCCCTTCCGCTGGTGCCGTAAAGCGGAGTTTACCCGAGCTGCGGAATCGAAGCTCGCGTGGGGGATTGGCGGATCAAGCGAGGCCAACGTCGAGAGCGGCACATCGCGCGGCTCCCATCAATGCGGTCAGGTCATTCAGAATGATGCTGACCGGGATGCCTTCGAGCAGCGTGCTCATCCGGCCCTTCCCGGCGAAGGACTTCACGAACACGGGTTCCTTCAGCTTGCTCGCGATCTTCGGCGCGATGCCGCCGCCGAGAAACACGCCGCCGAGCGCCATGATCTTGAGCGCGAGGTTCCCGGCCTCGGCGCCATAGAAGGATACGAACATATCGAGCGCTTTCATGCACAGCTCGGATCTGTTCTCGAGCGCTGCGCGCGATATAACTGCCGCCGCATCAGTATGTGCGGTCTCCTCGGCGAACCATTTCGGTTCCTCGCCGCGGCCACTGTCGCGCAAGAATCGATAGATGTTGCAAAGCCCGGGACCCGAGAGCACCCGCTCCCAACTCGCATGCGGGAACTCCTTGCGCAGCCACAGGAGCAACTCACCTTCGACCTCGTCGCGCGGCGCGAAGTCGCAATGGCCACCCTCGCTCGCGAACGCGCGATGATACTTACCATCCCAGTAAAGGCCCGCCTCGCCGAGCCCGGTACCCGCGGAAATCACCGCCTGATTTCCCGATGCGTCGGGTGCGCCGGCATTCAGCACGGTGAAATCTTTTTGGGACAGCATCGCGATGCCGAATGCGTTCGCCTCGAGGTCGTTGATGAGGCGCAGGCTCGCGATGCCGGCCGCCTCGGCGAGCTGTTTCGCATCGACCACCCATGCGAGGTTGGGCGTCTCCGATCGCCCGTTGCGCACCGGACCCGCGATGCCGAAGCATGCCGCCTCGACCTTTAGTGGATGGGCGGTGGTGAACTTCGCGACGATGTCCTCCAGCGTCTTGTAGTGGCGGCTGGGAAAAGTCTCGCCGACAATCTCCTTGAGGGTCCCGCGCTCCGATTCGAACAGCGCCAGACGCGCGTGGGTGCCGCCGATGTCTCCAGCCAGGATCATTGGCTACATCTCGGCTACTTCTCGTGGTGAAAGCGCCATTGGTGGCCGTCGCGCTCGAGCAGATGGTCCGCCTCTTTCGGTCCCCATGAACCCGCCGGATAATTCGGGAACTCGCGCGCCGGCAGCGCCGTCCACAAATCCAGCACCGGCGTGACGATGCGCCATCCCGCTTCGACCATATCATCGCGCTGGAACAGCGTCGCGTCGCCAATCATGCAATCGAGGATGAGCGTCTCATAACCGGTGCTCGGCGCGGCGCCGAAGTAATCCGTGTATTTGAAACTCATGTTGACCTGGCCGAGCTGCATCGTCGGGCCGGGAATCTTCGCGCTGAAGCCGAGTGAGATCCCTTCATCAGGCTGGATGTGTACGACCAGCAGATTCGGCATCGTGTTTTCGACCGCGGTATGCCGAAACAGAGTGAACGGCGCGCGCTTGAACTGGATCGCGATTTCGGTGAGACGATGCTTCATTCGCTTGCCGGTGCGGACATAGAATGGCACCCGCGCCCATCGCCAATTGTTGACGAACAGCTTCATCGCCGCATAGGTCTCGGTATTCGAGTCGGGCTTGACCTGATGCTCGGTGCGATAGGCAGGCACCGGGCTGCCATTCTCGGTGCCCGCGCCATACTGACCCCGCACCGCGTTCTGCAAAACCTCCTCCGGCTTGATCGGCGAGATGGCGTGCAGCACCTTGGCCTTCTCGTCGCGGATCGCGTCCGCATCGAATGAGTAGGGCGGCTCCATCGCGACCATCGTGATGAGCTGCATCACGTGGTTCGGCACCATGTCGCGCAGCGCGCCTGATTCATCGTAGTAACCGCCGCGCTCCTCGACGCCCACCGTCTCGGCCGCGGTTATCTGCACATGATCGATGTAGCGCGAGTTCCAGATCGGCTCGAAGATACCGTTGCTGAAGCGGAACGCGAGCAGGTTCTGCACGGTCTCCTTACCGAGGTAATGATCGATGCGATAGATCTGGCTTTCGTCCAGCGTCTTCTTGATCTCGGTGTTGAGCGCATGCGCCGATTCGAGATCGCGGCCGAACGGCTTCTCGATGATGACCCGGCGCCATCGCCCATTGTCCTCAGCGGTCAGGCCCGCGTCGCCGAGCTGCTTGACGACGACCGAGAAGAATCGCGGCGCGACGGCGAGGTAGAAGAGACAGTTGCCCTTGGTCGAATGCAGCTGGTTGACCTTGTCGATCATCGCGGCCAGACGCTTGTACGCGGCCGGATCGGCGAAGTCGCCCTGCACGTATTCGATTCTCTCATTGAACCAATCCCAGGTCGCATCATCGACCTTGGTGGTGGCGAACTCGTGGATGTCCTTGCTTTGCGAATCGCGGAATTCCTGGCTGTTGAATTTGTTAACCGAAAACCCAATCACCGCGAACTCATTGGGGAGCAGGTTGTTCGCCTTGAGATTGTACAGCGCGGGAAGGAGCTTACGCTTGGTAAGATCGCCGCCCGCTCCGAAAATCACCATCGTGCAGGGATCACCGATACGCGCCTGAGCGCCGTCTTCATTCGCTTCGTAAGCCATGTCGCTTTATATCCTCGGTGCCGCGATTGAGGCGAACCCAGCATGGGCCAAATAATTAGTCGAGTGTGGGGTGGCGCGGGAATTTGAAGAACGGAAGATACGCGCCGCGGAACTGGATCTTGGTCGCGCGAATTGAATCGGGGGGCAAGTATCCCGCGGCCGCTGCGTTGGCGACGAAATCGTCCTGATCGACGCCATCGCCGCTGATGCCGAGACCGCCGACCAGGACGCCATCTTTATAAAGCGGCGCACTGCCGGGAAATAGCGTGATGCCGTCTCCATTGATGCCGTTTGTATTAGGAAAACATCCTGGGGTCGGATGCATGAAATAGACCTGTTGCTGCAGACAGTAAGGGAGCACAGCGGCGGCCGACTGGTTGGGTTTGGTAGCCGGCGGAGATGGCGCCGGATCTTCAAAATTGTAACAAAACAAAGGGCCTGGGGAAGTACCGTTGATGCCGGGTGGGTAGAACGGCTGCGCGAGGAACTCGATGGTGCGGCTGGTCACCGCGAGCGGAGCGGATTCACTGATGTGAAGGTTGTCGCGCAGCCGCTTGCCCAACAGAGAAGGATCGTTGGGATTGCTGAATGATGTCACCGTGCGGCCTTTCTGGATCACGATGTCCATCGAAAACATGGTGGCATCGTTGGTGCGAAACAGCCCCAGCACATTACCGTCGATGTCGGTCACGCCGACCTGCATCCGCGCCGGGATGCCGACCGGGAGCCGGATCGCCGCACGCGTGATCTTTTCCTCATCAAGCGCCTGGGTCGTGATCTTTATGACATCCGCGGCGGTCAGGTTCGATACCGTGCTGTCCATTGGGAGATGAAGGCGCCATTCCCCCGGAACACCAGCCAACGTTGTCGGCGTAACGGTCGGCGGCAAAGGCGGTGTGGCGATGATCATGTAGGCCGGGTCTTCCATCCCCGGCAACGACGCGAACGGAATCACCGGCAGCGCGTTGGGAAGACGGCTTCCGATCCAGTCGAAACGGAGCCCGTTCACCAGCAGGTTGTTCGCCGTAATGCTAGCGGGAGCTCCATAGCCATGACGGGTACCAGCGAGCGCGATGACCTCGTCCTCTCCCACATTCTCATTCTTGCCGCTTTTGTCGCGCGCGCCGTCAATTCCGATGCCGCCCGCGATCGCGCCCTTCACGTAAAGTGGAATTCCGCCGAATGCTCCGGTCAGTCCACTGCCGTTTTGCTCCACGTCCCCGCACGGCAGCGACGACATCGGAAGGCCGAACAGCGGACCGGGCGATGAGTTGTTGACATTGGGTGGAAAATGCTTGCCGGTAATCTGCAACGCGGTCCGCGTCGAGAAGGCATTCTGATCGCTGCTCAAGAACGCGGCGCTGCGCGCCTTCTGGATGGCCACATCTTGTTGCGTTGGCGGCGAGAAAATTCCGAATACATCGTCCGCGCTGTCGGGCGGGCTCGGATTCATATCCCATACACCGAGCACGTTGCCTTCGCGATCGGTCACCGCAACCACCACCTCTACATTGTCGTGCTTCGCCTGGGTCACCGCCTGCGCGATGATGGTTTGAACGTCGCTGACCGCTAGCTGCCCGCTGCGAAGCATCGTAATCGGCGCCGCGCTTGCGATGTCGGCGAGCAGAAATGTCGCAGCGGCGAGGCCCAACGCGACCGCGCATCTTCCAGCCAACGTAGTTAGGTTCAGCCGACTCACTTGGGTTCACTGATTCGATGACGCGTGGCACTTGGGGCCGAATAGCGACTCGGCAAAAATAGCCCACGCGCATCTGTTGTCAAGGAAGCTTGTCGCGCAGCCTTCGCGCAATAGAATGTCTTCCGGACCGATGCATGGGCTTTTCGACTTGGGGCTTGGGTGCTGTCCTAATTCGAAACGGAGAAAGCCGAAAGCGGAACGGAAAGATGAAGTGATCCGGTTGCGCGTCAGCCCGGAACAAAAGCAGACGCTAACGCAGGCCGCGAAAAGCTGCCGCATTGGATTGGTATTGTCCGCGTGGTTACACTCGCTAGGACTTAGGGAAGCCGCGAGAACGTCTTAAGTGCGCACTGGCGTCGAAATGTATTCGGGATAGGTCTTCTCGAAACGCTCTTCCGTTGCAGAGAGATCAGAGAACGACTTGCCACATATATCCAAGAAACGGGCCAGCACCTTTCTGTTTATCGACTCCTGATCTTCAAAAACACCGAGGCTACTAAATTTTAGTCCCCAGCGCTCAAACGCGGCCAACGTGATTGTGGCATCACGAACCTTCACATCGGAATCTAGAGCGAAGATAAAGAGCGGCTTTTCCGTGCCGTTAAGTCGATAATCTGCCTCGTAGTGACCCTTCGGGTCTTTCACGGCATCATGCCATTTATAAGTACGGCGGCTTTCCGGTATCACCCGGTCCACAAACCTTTTGAAGTCTTCGACGAAGGTTGAACGGACACGCTCGCGTGAGAGGTAGCGAACATCATCGATCTTGATTAGCGCTTGGATAAAACTGTAGAGCGAGTCACCGAAGCGTTCGCCTTCGATCGGCAATATCAATTCCCCTTGGCGATTCCTTAGTCTGGACGCTAATAGAGTCTGGTCAATAATCTCCTTACGGTTTCCATCTTGTAGGTCGCTTTCCTCAAGATCATACGTAAGTTGCATGAAGGTATGACCTTCGTCCGTCAGAATCCAACCGTCAGGTTCCTTCTTCAAAACGACAGGGAGCTTGTCTCCATCTTCGAAGGTCAGCGGGATGTTCACGACGTAACGGTCGATCCCTTCGGATGTGATCGATAGCTGGTCGCATACCTTCCGCTTAAAATCGCGTTCGATATTATCGGTCTGGGGCATCTATTTCTCAGAAATTAGTTTCAGTTGGGGATCGTCCTGATTCCCGGTCTTGGGCTCAGGCATTTTGAAAGCGCACTCCGAAAACATCAAGCGTAGGGCACTGGTTACGTCGGTAAATCCATTCGAGGCCACTGCATAGGCATCTTCCCGATGACCGGCTATTTGGTATCGTGCCGTCGCCACATGGATGTGACATCCGTGGATGTCTTGCCGTTCGATATGATTGGTATGGCCCCCGTGCATGCCATTGTACCGTCGCAACCGAAACAAGGTACCATTGCGCCGAGTAAACGCGAGGATCACGGAAAAATCGCGGACGTTGATCATGTTTTCTCGGATTATGATCGTGAACACACCTGCGGCAGTTTCGATAACCAGGTTCGCGCGCTTGTGAGATAATTCAGGTCGCGGGCGTGTCCTGAGACGCGTTTCCCAATTGTCAGGCAATGGTTTCTCAACAGAGATCAAACGCGCGATCTCCGCATCATCAATGTATTCTTCCATCGGTCACAACGGATGTAATCTGATGGTGAATCGTCGGTCAAACGCCTACTCCACGTTCTACTATTTCGCCATTTGATCGCCATTAAGCAAAGTAGCAGAATTGGTCTCAATTGTGGAGTGTCAGGTTTTGATGGCCTGTCGGGACGCGGCGTGTCCTGATTTCGGAAAACCGGACAGTGCCTTTGTCGCCTTACGTTTGACTCTCATACGCGCCAAGCCATAATCCAGTCCGCAGTCATCGGAGCCCTACAGACGTGAGTGAAACCGAGCCATCGGTGAGCATTGCCGCGCCGCAACTATGGCAGCGCCTCGAGCACATCGAGCCGTTTCCGCATTTCAACCAGGAGCAGAAAGAGCATTTCCTGCAAGCCTATGAACGTGGCGAAGGAATCCAGCTCAAGACTTTTCGCCACGGCCAGATGATTTGCAGACAAGGCGAGTACGAACTCGATCTCTGTTTCGTGCTCTCCGGTTCCGCCGATTTATGGGACAAGGTCGCCGGCGGAGGCTATATGAAGGTCGCCAGTCTCCCGGCGGGCTCCTTTTACGGAGAGTTGGGTGCGCTGGGAGGTCTGCCGCGCTCCACCGACGTCATCGCGGGCGCGGACGGGACCGAGATTCTCTACATCCCCAACTATGCGCTGAAGTTCATCAACACGAATGTCGAGGCGCGCACCCTGATCATGGATCGCTATCGCGATCGGGCGGTGCGCGCGATGGCGAATGCGATCGATCTCTTTCGGGATGTGCCGGACACCTTCATCAACGGCCTCATCCCGCATTGCACCATCGAGCGTTACGACTTGCGCGGCATCACGCTCATCAAGCAGGGCGAAGAGGGCGACAGCATTTACATCGTACGCGACGGATTCGTGCAGATCGTCCGTGAGCGCGAGGATGGTACCAAGCGGGTACTCGCCTACCTGCGCACCGGCGAATATTTCGGAGAGATGGCTCCGCTCGGCGGCGGCAGGCGCACTGCCAGTGTGCTGACCGCGGGGAAGTGCGAGCTGATCAGGATTCCCAACGCCGACTTCGTGGAACTTTGCAAAGATTTTCCCGCGGTCGAAAAGAACGTTCGCGACACCATCGCGCGCCGCCATCGCGAGGAAGAACAGCTCACTCCCGAGATGTCGGCCTTGCTGGAGACCAGCGGACAACTCGGCATGATCCAGGCCGACGCGCTGCTGGTGATGGATCTGGATCGCTGCGTGAAATGCGATAACTGCGTCACGGCCTGCGAGTCACTCCATGGCGAGAGCAGGCTGGTGCGCACCGGCATCCAGCTCGGCAAGTATCTGGTGCCCGCGGCATGCCGCCATTGCGACGATCCCAAGTGTATGACCGCGTGCCCGACCGGCGCGGTAAAACGCCGGCCCGAGGGCGAAATCTATTTCCAATACGATATGTGCATCGGGTGCGCGAACTGCTCGATCGCCTGCCCCTACGACAACATCGCGATGATCGAGACGCCGAAATTCGACGCGGCACAGGCAAAGAAGTCCCGCTTCATCAGCGACAAGCAGGTGTATCGGCCGTATCCGCTCGCAGCACATGACGCGGGTTCGCTGCGGTCGCGAGTCTTTCCCAGCCACACCGCCGGCAAACGCGCGCGGGTCGAGCCGGGGATCTTCAGCCGCATCCTGGGCATCAACCGCGCGGCGCAGCAAAGCACGGCGGCGCCGGTTTCGGAGGCACAGGCGAAAGAACAATCGGCGAAGGCGCACATTCCGATCTCATTTCCAATCAAATGCGATCTGTGCGATGGCTTGCCGTTCATGGGATGCGTCCACAACTGCCCGACCGGCGCCGCAATCCGCATCGATCCCGCCACCTTGTTCGAGGAAACCGGCGCGGTATCGGTCGGATCCCGCTTGCGCAAGGCGAAAGGCGGCAGCGACTAGGGCAGCAATGGGCGCGAGCTCGGCTCAAAAGATAACGATGCCGGTCGGTCCGGCTGGCCGTGGGCGCACACTGCCGCAGATGGCGCCGATCGCGATCGGATGCGGCGTGCTGGTCGTCGTCGCGCGACTGCTCACTGCGGGAATCGAGCAGCGTGTCGGCGTGTACTTAAGCGGCATCATTACCGCGATCATGTTCGTGGCGGTCGGACTCTATAGCGTTCGCAAACGCAACCTGTGGTTCTCATTGCGGATGCTTAACCTCGCGCGCAAGGTCTTCCCCAAGGCGGTCTTTGGGACTGTCGTGTTCCTCGATCGCCTGGAGACGTGGCGCGCGGCTCACGTCGTGATCGCGATGCTGTCGCTGCTGCCGTTTTGGTGGCATATGCAGCGCCATCTGATGGGACCGGTCGAAGCGGCGCTCGCGACTGCGGTGGCGTTGCTGTTTGCAAGCGGCCTGTTTGGCGTGCTGATCCAGGACCGATTGCCGCATTACATGACGCAATTCGCCGAACATGAGGTTCGGACGCAGGACGTCAACGCAAAAATAAATGCGGTATACGTCGAAGCTGAGGAAAAAATACTCGGCCACACGGAAGAGTTCACCAAGGACTACCTCGCGCGCATAAAACCGGTGCTGCTGGAAGATCGCTCGTCGTGGTCGATGCTGAGGGCGACGCTGTCACAGCGTGATGTCGGCAATGAGGTAAATCTTGTTCTAAGTACGGCCAACCCCTATCAAGATGTCGAGGCGAATTCCTGGAAGGAAATGGCAGAGCTCGCGACGCGCAAGGTCAACCTCGAACAAAATGACTTCAACCTCTGGCTCAGCATCAGCTGGCTGCGTTTTCACATCATCATAGCGGTTTTGACGTTTGCGCTTTTGGCGTTCCACGTGCTTTCGGTCCTTTACTACGGGGGGACATGAGCGGGCGGCGTCGATACCTGGTGGCTGGCGGCCTGGTGGCTGCGATGGCGCTGGTATGGATGCTCTCGCTCCATCGCAGCTATTCGCCGGGACCGGTTTCGCATGGCCATCGAAAGTTCGAGGCGCAATGCGCCGCATGCCACGAACCCTGGCATGGCGCGACCAACGCCGGATGCCTCGATTGCCACGGCGACATGTCCTCGAACAAGCACGCGGGCACCAAGCTCGCCGACAAGGACTCGGGCCTGATGCCGGGAATCCATCTCGCCGGACTCCATGGCGAAGTCGCGTGCTTGTCATGCCACACCGACCATCGGGGGCGCGTGCCCGACTTCGAGGCGACGGCTGGGCGCACGTGCGTCGAATGCCATCAACATCCGTCGATTGCCGAGGTCAGCAAGCATAAGAAGCCGATGGAACTGGCGCGCGGCTCGAAGCATTTCTTTAAGCAAGCATACTCACATAAGAAGCATTTAGAGTTGCTTACGAAGGCTAGCCCATCGGTGAAGGAGTTGCCGTGCAAATCGTGCCATGAGGTCGAGCCCCCCACCGCCTCGAACGCGCATGGCCAGATGGCGTTGAAGTGGAGCGGGTGCAGCGGCGCGGAATGCCACATCAATCCGCAGGACAAGTACCTTCAGATGGAGGCCTCGCTCGGCGCATCGCCAGTGATATTTGCGAGTTGGAGCGCGCTCACGACGAAGCACGTCAATGCTGTGTTCGAGCATTCGGAAGGGCACCTTAGATCCGAATGCGGCTTCTGCCACAGCGACATCGAGAACAGCGTCAAGATCGGGAGCTCGCCGGATAAGCACGCGACCAAGATGCTGAACTGCTTCGAGTGCCATGCGCATCAGCAAGAACAGAAGCCCGAAGTCCAAAACGCCAGCCTGATCGGCGCGTCCCTAGCCTTCGCGCAGGAGAACGCCGCGAGCCCGGTAGCATCCTCGAGCGCTGAAGCGCCCAACATCGCGGGAGGGGCGCCGATAGCAACCACCCGGCCCGAGAAAAAGATTGTCTCATGCAGCGGATGCCACGCGCTCCACATCTATGGAGCGGCGTCGACGCATGATTTCCCGAATCCCGCGCCTGATGCGCGCCCCCATATGCATCAAGGTCTGACGCTCGCGATGTACGTGCCCACAGTTGCGCGCACGAATGGGGAAATTCGCGGCGTTGCGATGCGGCATATCGTCGTCAATCCGTGGTGGATGGGAGCGCTGGCGCTGGTGGCGACCGGCACCATGTTCGGCGCCTGGATGCGCTACCTGCCGAGTCTCACCGGGATTCAGCGAACGGTCGGCAATGTCGCGCCGCAGCGAACTACCGAAGTCCCCGCGCTCGACGATACGTATCAGAGCACCGTGCCGAGGCTTTACATCGTCGGCGAGACGGCCGGGACCGCATCGATCAACCTTGCGATGCGTTCGGGACGCCAGTCGATCGAGTTCATCGCCAACGTGCTCAAATTCGAGAAGCCGCCGACCGCGCCTGACGTTTACGATGTCGCGATCATCGGATGCGGGCCGGCCGGTATCAGCGCCTCGGCCACCGCGATCAACAAGGGACTGAAATATGTGGCGCTCGAAAAGATGACCGCGATCAGCACTATAAAAGCGTATCCGCGCGGTAAGTTCGTACAGGCAACCTCGATCGATATTGCGGAATACGGCTCCTTCTTCATGGAAGGCGACACGTCGAAGGAATCGCTCATCGCGACCTGGCAAAAGATTCTCGCGCAGACCGGCGTCCAACCTAACGAACGCGAAGAAGTGACCGCGATTACTCGCACAGGCGACTTATTCGAGGTGAAGACCACTGCGGACCGTACCTACAAAACGCGCTTCGTCGTGCTGGCAATCGGCGTGCGCGGATCGCCGCGTCATCTCGGACTCGCCAACGAAACGCCGGAGCGCGTCGCTTACAACCTCATCGAGCCCGAGGAATATAAGAACAAAAAGCTGCTCGTGGTAGGCGGCGGCAATGCCGGCGCCGAGGTTGCGCAGGCGCTCGCCAATCCCGACTTGCATAACCAGGTCAGCTATTCATTCCGCACGCCGACATTGGGTCCGCCGGTCACGCCGGAGAACGCGGAGAAGATCAGCGCGTTGCAGCAGAAGGGATTGCTTACGATCTATCCCGCCAGCCAACTGACCGAGATCAAACCCGGCAAAGTGGTCCTGGCGCCGTTGGCGGGAGGCGGTCCCGACCGGCAGGCTGGAGCGAGCGCGGTGGTTCTGACCCAACCTGCGGAAATCGAAAACGACTTCATCTTTGCGATGCTTGGTGCGGAACTGCCGACTCGCTTTATGAAATCGACCGGCATTCGGATGATCAAAAAGGGGCACTAACTTCGCCGCTCGCGTTCGTCCCGCAGTCCCTCGTCGGCTGTCGTTCTCTTCGCCCATTTGAAGAAACACTCTCACTGAAATCCATTGACCTAGTGTGGAGTTGCTGGTAACAGACTGAGCTGATGACGATGTAACCTAGCGTGAACACTTCGCTAACATAGTGAGGAGACGATAACGAGGGATAACATTAGTTATCTTTGGTTAATCAAAGCAGCCCGATAGGCATTGTGACCAACTCGCGACATCCTACTGGCCCCCAA
Organism: uncultured delta proteobacterium; assembly: GCA_963815835.1. Lineage (GTDB taxonomy): Bacteria > Desulfobacterota > Binatia > Binatales > Binataceae > DATGKG01. The sequence goes on along the minus strand of CAWFIF010000006.1, from coordinate 810,808 downwards.
CTCTCGCGAATTGGAGAACCTTTTTTGTTAACGCCTAGGGAAGGGAAGGAGAGAAGACTGATGGCTCAGCGTAGTCCTGCCCATCGCAATTCTCGACAGCGGCTTGGTTGTTCCGAGCGTGCGGTCGCCGCGAGCCGGGGAACCAAAATTTCTGCCGACCTCGAGCGGAAGTGCTTCGAATTCGACCGCAAGATCGTCGCGGGAGTCCTCGACACTTTGCAAGGCGCGATCAATGAGGGCGCGGTCCAAATGGAGATGGTCGCCGACGAGCGAATGTTCGACCAGTCGCTGTCGGGAACCTTTTCGCGCACGGCGCAGCACCTGGATCGGATGGCGCGCAGGCTGGCAAAGCTCATCGACGATGTAGCCAATGCGACGGGCTACCCGAAGATCGCCAACTATCCGGTAGAGCGCGCCGTAGTCCGACGGCTTCCCCTTCGACAAGCTTAGCGAACGATGGGGGCGCGATTTCCGGCGCTCCTCGCGCTCAAGCCAAGCCGTCTCAACTCGGGAGTGGAGGCTTCTTGAAGCCTCCCAACTCCTGTTCCAACGCTTTTGCAACCGCCAGCACGGTCTCCTCGTCAAATGCGCGGCCAACGATCTGCACGCCGATCGGGAGTCCGTCGCGATCCTGCCCCGCCGGCACCACCGCCGCAGGCAGTCCGGCGCAGTTGACCCAGAGCGCGGGCCAGTTCGCCGCGAACAGGTTGAAGCTGTTGCCGTCGATATCAACCTCCGTCGCGCCGTGCTCGAATGCAGCGATACAGAACGGCGGACCGATGACGATCGGGTATCGCTCCATGAACTGCGCAAGCTGGATGCGAAAGGTGTCGCGCTCGATCGCGGTGCGGAAGAATTCCGCCGCCGACTTCGAAGGTTGCGGAGTCATGAACGCGCGACGCAATCGCTCGCGCGACAAATGCTCGCGGCCCGCAAGCATATCGCGCAGAAGCTCACCTCCGTCCGCCGTCGCGTAGTCCACCCAGATTCGCGAGGCTTCTTTGATCGGCGGCGTCTTCTGCTCGACCGGCACTCCGATCTTGCTAAGGGAGCGGGCCGCGCGCTCGACTGCGGCGCGGATTTCGGCCGCCACTGGCACAGCAGATTCGACATCGGTGAAGAATGCGCAGGCGATCTTTTTGAGTTTCACCTTATCTGGACGCGCTTCCGATGATGGCACTGTATAAGGCGTGCTCGGATGCGGTCCGCGCAGGAGGTTGTACTCGAGCGTCAGGTCGTCGACATAGCGCGCCATCGGACCAATCGTCGCCATATGCGCAATCGGCGGAGGCGACGCGGGCGAAGGTGGTAGGTGGCCGGAGGCCGGAATCGTGCCCCAGGTCGGCTTCAATCCGACCACTCCACAAAAGTGCGCTGGAACCCGAATCGAGCCGCCGTAGTCCGAGCCAAGTCCCAGCGCACACATGCCTGATGCGAGCGAAGCGGCCTCGCCGCCGCTGGAGCCGCCCGGCACGCGCCCCGTGTGCCACGGGTTGTTGGTCGAGCCAAACAGCGGATTGTCGCAATCGTAGTCCATCGCCATTTCGGGAATGTTGGTTTTCGCGATGATGATCGCGCCCGCCGCGCGCAGTCGCGCCACCGTCGGCGCGTCTTCCTGTGGGATATGATGCTCAAGGATCTTCATGCCGTTGGTCGAGCGGACGCCCTTGGTTTCGATCGAATCCTTGATCGTGATGGGCAGTCCTTCGAGCGGGCGAACATCTTCGCGACCCGACAGCCGGCGGTCGGCTTCATCGGATTCCTCGGCCGCACGCTCCTCGACCAGCGTGACGACGGATTTGACATTAGGATTGAGCGATTCGATACGCTCGATGAATGCCGATACCATTTCGGCGGAAGAAATCTGCCGGGAGCGGAGCATCTGAAGAAGCAGCGAGGCCGGCGCGAAAAACAACTCATCTGAAAATGCCATGTGACGATACCTCGGGTTATCGAGGTTTTAACATTGCAACTGTTGAGATGCCAATTGCGAAACCGGACCGGAACAGTTCGAATGGTCCTACGAGAGTGCCGCGCGCAGGCGGTCGCGATCGAATCCGACGATGACGGTCTTTCCCGCAATCACGAGCGGGCGCTTGATGAGGTTCGGATCGCGCGCCATCAGCTTGATGGTCTCGGATGCGGTGAGCTTCTTGTCGCGCAGCCCCATCTCCTTGTAGGCGGGACTCTTCGGATTGAGAAAATCGCGCGGATCGAGACCAGCCTCGCCGAATAGGGCTTTGAGTTCCGCTTCGCTCAGCGGATTTTTGGCATAGTCGCGCTCGTCCAGCTCGACGCCCAGGTCATTGCGCAAGAAACTTCTTGCGTTGCGGCAGGTGGTTCAGGTTGACTTCCAGAGGAACTTTGCCTTCTTCATGGATCCGGCTCCGCTATTCGATGCTGGTGTCGGGCAGCGTCGAGGGGCCGCTCGTATGGCCCACCGAGCCCGCACCGCGGTCCATCGGTTGCGCGCCTCCCGCGGCGGGCGCCGCGCTGGATGTGGGCGGCGGAGCGCTCGCAGGGGCCGAGGTCAGAGGCTGCACGGTGCTGCTGTCGGGCGGAAGCGGCGCAGTTTCGGTCGGTCCGCTGAAATGAATCGGCTCTTTGCCCGCGAGCATGTCAGGCGTGACGACGTAATCTCCGCCGAGCGAGCTGCGCCAAATCGTATTCGCGGTCTGAGTGTTGCCGCCGGTCAAGCACCATGCGCCGCCGCCGACAAGTCCACCAAACAACGCGTACAGCAACTTGGCCGGAATGTAGAGCACATTGGTGACAATCGAGCCGGCACCGTATCCTGCGCCCGCCCAGTTCACGCCGCCCTGATCGGGCTGTGGCACTTGAGGCGCCGCTGCAGTGGTGTTGCTGGTTTGCGCGAACGCGCTACTCGCGAGCGATCCTACCGGCAGGATCATCACTAGCGCGAGTGCGCAGGCTACCAATCTTGAATTACCCTTCTTCATCATCGTCGTCCTCCTCCACTTGATACAATTCTATTCCACTTTTACCACCGCGTCGCCCGGAATCAGCTCCAGCAAATGACGGAAGGCACGTTCCAGGTATTCGCGGTCTTTCGACTCCAGCGTCAGCTTTACTCGATATTCCGGATGACCAATCTTCGGATACGATCCGAGCATCAGGTGCGGATACACCGACAGCGTCGCATTCAGATGCTCCGCGAGCGAACTCTCGACGCTGTTGGTATAGATAGCTCGCATGAAATAAGGGTCCGCGCGCAGCCGCGGCTTGAGCGCGGTCAGCTTGCTCTCGAAGAGTTGGGGAATTCCCGGCAGCACGTAGACGTTCTCGACTTGCACGGTGGGAAACCGGATGTCACCGGCATCATTCAGCACCGCGCCCTCGGGAACTTCGGCCATCCTGAGAGTTGCCGCATTGGCGCGGTCGCCCGCGTGCTGCTGGATAATTCGCGCCAGCTCAGGATGCTGAATGAGCTTGCGTTTGAACGCGATCGCGACGCCCTCCATCGTGATATCGTCGTGAGTTGGGCCCACACCGCCCGACGTGATAACGAAATCGAAATGGCTGGAGCAGTACGCAACTTCCTCGGCGATCGCGGCGAGTTCATCCGGGACCACGGCGATTCTTTTCAGCTCGACACCGAGGCTGCGAAGCTCGCGCGCTGTGAAATAGGCGTTGCTGTCCTGCACCTTGCCGGACAGGATTTCATTTCCGATAACGACCAACGCGGCGCTGCGATCGTGCATAACCTCAACGCATTATCCTAACGCCATCGCGACGCGGCAAGGCGCGGTCGCAGAGCAATCCACCATTCAAGGACCGGCCTGCTCGATGTCACTCGCCTGCCCTTTGAGAAAATCCTTGAAGCGCTTCTTGAGGCGATTCTCGATCTGACGCACGCGTTCGCGGCTGATGCCGAATTGCTCGCCGATCTCCTGCAGCGTCATCGGCTCCTCGGAGAGCAGCCGGGCGCGGAAAATTTCGAGTTCCTTACCTTCGAGCTTGCTCGCGAACTCTTCGACCTTTTCCTTGGCGAACTGGCGGAACTCTGCGCCCGCGGTCGCTTCCTCGGGATTGCTCGACGGGTCGGGGAGCACATCCAGCAGCCGCGTATCTTCGGTATTGGGCACCGGTTGGTCGAGTGAAACTTCGTTCTGCGACATCCGCTCCTGCATCTCGCGGACTTCGCTCTCCTTGACGCCCATGCGCTGCGCGATCAGCTTCGGCTGTGGCGTGAAGCCTTCAGCCTCGAGCCGATCGGTCTCCTTCTTGAGGTTGAAGAACAGCTTGCGCTGCGCCTGGGTGGTGCCGATTTTCACCAGGCGCCAATTGTTGATGAGGTAACGGTAGATATAGGCGCGGATCCACCACACCGCATAGGAGGGAAATCGTATGCCGCGATAAGGATCGAAATTCTTGACTGCCTCCATCAACCCGACATTGCCTTCCTGGATCAGGTCCAGCAGGTTCTTGGAGGCGCGCGCGAACTCCATTGCGATCTTCACCACCAGGCGCAGATTCGCGGTGACTAATCGATAGGCGTCTTCGCGGCTGTGAGATTCGGCATAGCGCTTGGCGATGACGGTTTCCTCTTCGCGAGTTAGCAGAGGAAATCGGCGCACCTCGGCGAGGTAGCGGCTCAGGGGATCGTAGGGGACTAGCGCGGCCTGACGTTCCGCCGCGGCCTCCGCCTCCTCGGCGGCTTCCAGCAGCGCGTCGCCGTCTTCGTGCTCGGCGTGACCTTCCTCGAGCGCGACCCCGACTTCGGGGTTTAGTACGATCTCCGCGGGCGCGGAGTCGTCGCTGTTTTCCGGCAGGATCTCAACCTCGCGCGGTTCAGCGACCGCGTGTGGACGCGACTTCTTCGTCGCGGGCTTGCGCTCTTCGATCAGCTCCGGCTCGACGACAGGCTTGGGCGCCTTTCGCGCGCGTTTGGGAGGAGCAGCTTTCCGGGGTTTACGAGCCACGTCAAAAATCCGGCACCTGGCCAACCTGCGAACGAGAAGTGGCCTTCAGCAACGCGGCCGCTTCGGAACAGCGGCGGGCGGTATCCGCATTATTCCTTTTCGGGGAACTCGATCTTGACTTTGAAGGCGGCGATTTCGCGCAACGCCGTCACAACTTCCTTGTTGTCGGACTCGACCAGCGGCGGCGCGCCCTTCAAAAGTTGTTTGGCACGACGCGCGGCCGCGAGCACCAGTTCAAAACGGTTCGGAACGTTTAGGAGGCAATCTTCAACTGTAATACGTGCCATGTAGTTCAATTCTCCAGTGAGGCGGCGGTCATGTCAACGTGACAAAGGGGCGGTTCGCACCGCCCCTGTTGACGGTCGCGCTTCGATCAGCCGCCGTAGTTGAAGCCGGTCTCCGACAGCATCATGATTTTGGCGTCGCGCTTCAGATGGCCCTCAGTCACCTTGCCGACTACGGTGCTATGGTCGCCCAGCTCATAGAAGCCGACCACGTCACATTCGACCGAGGCGGGCGCATCGCTGATAATCGGGCATCCATTCTGGCCCGTCTCATACGCGAACTCGCCGAACTTCCCATTTTGCGGCTCGACATGCTTGAAGTACGAGGTCGCGATTTTCTTTTGCCCGGTCTCAAGGAACGACAGCGTAAACTTTCCTGAATCCTTCACGATCGCATGCGAGCTGGAATCCTTCTTGATCCCAACCACCACCAGCGGCGGCGCGAACGCGGTCTGCGTGACCCAATTCACGGTGGCGACGGTGCTCTTGCCCCCATGTGCGGCGCCGAGGACATAGAGGCCGTAGGGGATCATCAAAAGGGCCTTCTTCTTTGCATTTTCATCCATGACTACTCGTCTCCTTCCATCGTCCGATGCTTTGCGGTTTATGAAGTTAGTTGACGCTGTTTTTCGGAACGAAGCCGGTGGCTCCCTTGTCTGGTCCGTCGCTTACTTCGACCATGTCGCCCTCGTCGTCGCTCGATAAGATCTTTACTGGTGTTTTATCGTCAACGTTTTTAGTCTCGACCCCCTTGCCTAACCCACTGGCGAGCTGTCCGAATGGCCCCGACTTCTTCAATTCAGCGAGCTTGTCATAGGTCTGACGGTCCGGATAAATCGCGACCGTGGTTTCCCCCGGGGCTGCCACCAGGCGATGCTGGCATCCGGCGACGAAGAGAGAGATGCCAACCAGTGAAGTGGCCAATGCAAGCCGATTTTTTACCACCACGATTCCTCCGCGACGTCGATTTGGTTCCATGCAGCGGTCGCATCAGTCTTAGCATGCGGGAGGAAATCCCGTAAATTGCGAGCCATTTTTCCGCATGATACGCTTTGAAGCTCGCGCTTGAGGACATCGGCCCTGGTATCACTATGCGAATCGGGATCATTTCCGACACTCATATCCCCGAGGCTTGCGAGCATCTTCCGCCCGCGGTGTTCGAGGTTTTTCGCGGCGTCGATCTCGTGATGCATGCCGGCGATGTCTACGTGAACCGCGTCCTCGATGAGCTGTCGAAGATCGCGCCGGTCATCGCCGCGCTCGGCAACGGCGACGAGGGACTGGACGGTCACAAGCACAAGCTCGACATCGATGAGCGGGTGCGCGAGGCGCATCAGCTCGAGATTGATGGCGTGCGTATCGGGTTGGTGCATGCGATCCCGACCCCCGATGAAACGTCGCATCAGGTGTTCCTCAATGCGATGCATCGTCACTTCGGCGGGCCGATGGACGTGATCGTGCAGGGCCATAGCCACATCGAGGGCATCGTGCGATTCGGCGACACGCTCATCGTCAATCCGGGCAGCGCGACGCTGCCGCGCAACCTCGTCAATGTCCCCGGCACAGTTGCTATTCTAGAGATAATCGCCGGCATCGCTTCGGCAGAAATCATCCGACTCGCCTAGGCGCCTCTGAGCGCCGCATTCAGGAGGAATTGTTGTCCGCACCAGAACCTAAAGCAGATGCCGCCCAAAATGTCCCGGTCGAGAAGCGCGCGGTCACGATGGAAAAAATCGTCAACCTGTGCAAGCGGCGCGGGTTCGTGTTCCCCACCAGCGATATCTATGGCGGACTCGGTTCCACTTACGATTACGGTCCTCTCGGCGCCGAGCTCAAGCGCAACGTCAAGGAAGCATGGTGGCGCTACATGGTGCAGGAGCGCACGGACGTCCTCGGACTCGACAGCGCGATTTTGCAGCATCCCAAAACCTGGGAAGCGTCGGGACATCTGAAGAATTTCACCGACCCGCTGGTCGATTGCAAAAAATGTCAGCATCGATTTCGCGCCGACCAGATTCCCGATCCGACCAAATGCCCCGATTGCGGCGGAGAGCTCACCGAGGCGCGCCAGTTCAACATGATGCTCAAGACGTTCCTCGGCCCGGTCGAGGACAGCGCGAGCGTGGTTTATCTCCGCCCTGAAACTGCGCAGGGCATTTTCGCTAACTTCGCGAATATAGTAGATACACAACGAGTCAAGTTGCCTTTCGGCGTCGCGCAGATGGGCAAATCATTCCGCAACGAAATAACGCCGGAGAATTTCATCTTTCGAACCCGCGAATTCGAGCAGATGGAGATGGAATACTTCATCAAACCTGACGCCGAGGAAGAGGCGAAGTGGTTCGAGTACTGGGTCGAGCATCGCTTGAACTGGTTCCTGAAGTTCGGGACCAGGCGCGACAACCTGCGGCTCCATCAGCACGCGAAGGAGGAGTTGTCGCATTATTCGCGCGGCACCACCGACATCCAGTATCGCTACCCGTTCGGATGGGGCGAGTTGGAAGGCGTCGCCAAGCGCGGCAGCTATGACCTCGACCAGCATGCGGCGGCGAGCGGCAAGGACCTCACCTACTTCGATGAGGAAGCGAAGGCGCGCTATCGTCCGTGGGTCATCGAGCCAGCGCTCGGCGTCGATCGCGCGATGCTGGTGTTCATGCTCGATGCGTACGACGAAGACGTGGTCGAGAACGAGGAGCGCATCGTGTTGCGGCTGGATCCTCGAATCGCGCCGATCAAGGCCGCCGTCTATCCGCTGCTGCGCAAGGGTGGTCAGCCCGAGAAGGCGAATGAAGTTTTGATGATGCTTAAGAAGCACTTCACGGTGGCGTACGATCAGGCTGGATCGATAGGCCGACGTTATCGGCGACAGGACGAGATCGGAACGCCGTTTGGAATCACGATCGATCATCAGACGATGGAAGATGACACCGTCACGCTGCGCGATCGCGACACGATGACCCAGGACCGCATCGCGACAGCCAGGCTGGTGGAAGAGTTAACCTCGCGAATTGGCTGGTCTCGCTGAAGTTTTGGCCGTCCGTTTCTAGACTGAAAATTAGCATCCGCCGAAAGCGGCGGACATGGGAGATGCTCGATGGCACGCGTTCATCCTGAGATTTATTTTTTTGGCGCGGGGATCGCCGAAGGCCGCTCTGAGATGCGCAATCTGCTCGGCGGCAAAGGTGCGAACCTCGCCGAAATGGCATCGCTCAAGCTGCCGGTCCCTCCCGGCTTCACCATCTCGACCCAGGTCTGCAACTATTTCTACGAGCACGGCAACAAATACCCCAAGGGCCTCGCCGAGGGCGTCAAGAAGAGCATTGCGCGAGTCGAGAAGGCGCTTGGGCGAAAATTCGGCGATGTGAAAAATCCGCTGCTCTTCTCGGTTCGCTCCGGCGCGCGCGTATCGATGCCCGGCATGATGGACACCGTGCTCAACCTCGGGCTGACGGATGAGACGGTCAACGGCCTGGTCGAGGACAGCGGCAATGAGCGCTTCGCGTGGGATTCGTATCGGCGCTTCTGCCAGATGTACGGCGACGTCGTGCTCAAGCTGAAGCCCGAGAACAAAAACGATCCTGACCCGTTCGAGGAGCTGCTCGACCGTAAGAAAAGCGCGCGCGGCGTCACCCAGGACACCGATCTCAAGACCGAGGATTTGAAGGAGCTGGTCAGCGAGTTTCGCGCGTTGATTCGCAAACGCGTTGGCCGCGACATCCCACAGAATCCCGAGGAGCAACTGTGGGAGGCGATCGGCGCGGTGTTCGGCTCATGGAACAACGAGCGCGCGATCACTTATCGGCGCATCAACAATATCCCGGGCGACTGGGGTACCGCCGTCACCGTGCAGTCGATGGTGTTCGGCAACCTCGGCGACGATTGCGCCACCGGCGTGGCGTTCACCCGCAATCCTTCCAACGGCGAGAAGGGAATCTATGGCGAGTTCCTCGTGAATGCGCAGGGCGAGGACGTGGTCGCGGGTATCCGCACGCCACATCCAATCAGCAAGGCGGCCGGCCTTGCGGAGGCCGCGCGCGAGGGTATGACCGAGCAGGAGCGCCGCGACAAGTCGCTATCTCTCGAGGAAACCTTTCCAAAAGTTTACGGCGAGCTGGTCAAAATCTCGAAGGCACTGGAACAGCATTTCCGCGACTGCCAGGACATGGAATTTACCATCGAGCGGCAAAAGCTGTTCATGCTGCAGACCCGCACCGGCAAGCGCACGGCCGAGGCCGCGGTCCGAATCGCCGCCGACATGGCCGACGAGAAGCTCATCGACAGGCGCACCGCGCTGATGCGCGTTGATCCTGTGCAACTCGAGCAACTGCTGCATCCGCGCCTCGACCCGAAGTTCAAGAAAACCGTCATCGCGCGAGGACTGCCGGCCTCGCCGGGCGCGGTATTCGGCGAGGTGGTGTTCTCCGCCGACGAGGCGGTCGCAGTGGCGGACGCCGGCCGCAAAGTGATCCTGGTGCGTATTGAAACCTCGCCCGAAGACATTCATGGGATGCAAGTCGCGCAGGGAATCCTCACGGCGCGCGGCGGAATGACGAGTCACGCCGCCGTCGTCGCGCGAGGGATGGGCAAGTGCTGCGTCGCGGGATGCTCGTCGCTCGAAATCGATTACAACACCGGCAAGATGAAGGCCGGTGATACCATCGTCAGCCGCGGCGAATTCATCACCCTCGACGGCACCGCGGGGGAGGTCATCCTCGGACGCGTGCCGACCGTCGATCCCGAGATGTTGACCTTCTTTACGAAGTTCATGTCATGGGCGGACAAAGAGCGCACGCTGGGAGTTCGCGCCAACGCCGACACACCTCACGATGCGAAGGTCGCGCGCGACTTCGGCGCCGAGGGAATCGGGCTCTGCCGCACCGAGCATATGTTCTTCGGTCCGGAGCGCATCGACGCGGTGCGCGAAATGATCATGGCGCAGAACGCCAAGGAGCGCGCGAAGGCGCTGGCGAAAATCCTGCCGATGCAGCGCGACGACTTCGTCGGCATCCTGCGCGAGATGCAGGGGCTGCCGGTCACCATCCGTCTGCTCGACCCGCCGTTGCATGAGTTCCTGCCCAAGGAAGACGACGAGATCCGCGAACTCGCGCAGAAGATTGGGACGACGCCCGAGCACCTGAAGCAGGTGCGCGAGAGCCTGTTCGAGTTCAACCCGATGCTCGGCCATCGCGGCTCGCGCCTCGGCATCAGCTATCCCGAGATCTACAAGGCGCAGGCGCGCGCGATCCTCGAGGCGGCGTGTCGGCTTCGCGCCAAAGGTGTGAAGGCGATTCCAGAGATCATGCTGCCGCTGATCGGCACGCGGAAGGAATTCGAAGTGCTCGCGGGAGAGATCCGCGAGGTCGCCGCCGAGGTGTTCAAGGAGACCGGCCAGAAGGTCGCGTTCACCGTCGGCACGATGATCGAAGTGCCGCGCGCGTGCATCGTCGCGGACCAGATCGCCGAGACCGCGGAGTTCTTCTCCTTCGGTACCAACGACCTCACGCAGATGGCCTATGGACTGTCGCGCGACGACTCGGTGAAGTTCCTCAACGACTACATCGTGCGCGGAATCTATAAGAAGGACCCGTTCCAGGAACTCGACGCCGAGGGCGTCGGCGGCCTGATGAAGATCGCGGTCGAGCGCGGACGCAAGACCAACAAGAAGATCAAACTCGGCATCTGCGGCGAGCATGGCGGCGATCCCGCGAGCATCCGCATCTGCAACGACCTCGGGCTCGACTATGTGTCGTGCTCACCGTATCGGATACCGGTCGCACGCCTGGCGGCGGCTCAAGCAGCGATCGATGCGCGCAAAGGCAAGCGCGAATTCAAGGACGTGTAGGAAGGGCTTCGGGTGAGTGTATACAATGTATATACTCACCCTCGATTTCCTGTTAAAGTCAGGACCATGCAGACCATCTCAAAATGGGGTAATAGCCTGGCGGTACGCATTCCGGCCGCGGATGCCGATTCCATCGGGCTTTCTGAAGGCAGCGCGGTAGAAATCAAGGTCAAAGCCGGCTCATTAGTAGTCTCGCCGGCCCGGAAGCGACGCTACGATCTGAAAGAACTGGTCGATCGGATTACCCGCGAAAATCGCCACGGGCTGCTCGATTGGGGCAAGCCGGTGGGCAAAGAGGCCTGGTAGACCCCAACGGCTAGATATGTACCCGCACGCGGCGATTGCGTCGAGGTTGACTTCGATCCGACGCTCGGGCACGAGCAATCCGGTGTTCGTCCCGGGCTCGTCTTATCCGAGGCGTCGTACAATTCGCGGACCGATCTTTGTGTAGTTTGCCCGATTACTACGCAAATCAAAGGCTATCCTTTCGAAGTGCCCCTTCCGAAGGGGTTGCCGAGGGCGAGCGTCGTTCTGGTCGATCAGATCAAGACCATTGATTGGAGGAGCCGCACGGTTCGATTCCTCGCTAAGTGCCCAGGCAACGCGCTCGCTGAGGTCGAGGCGAAACTCCGCGCGCTCCTGGGATTGTAGACGGCGGCACCCTTCGAGGGACCCGTTCCAGGAGTTCGACGGCGAGGGCGTCGGCGGCCTGATGAAGATTACGGTCGAAGCAGACGCAAGACCAACAAGAAGATCAAGCTCGACATCTGCGGCGAGCATGGCGGCGACCCGGCCAGCATCCGCATCTGCAACGACCTCGGCCTCGATTGTGTGTCGTGTTCGCCATATCGGATTCCAGTCGCGCGATTGGCGGCGGCTCAAGCAGCCATCGACGCGCGCAAGGCAGCGCGAGTTCAAGGACGTGTAGAGGCTGAGCTTAAGTTCGCGGACGGTTGAAATATGCTATCATGAGCGTGCGGCGTCTTTCGGGACGCCGTCGCCGTTTATGGCCACCTTCCCAAGAATATGAAATGTGAAAAAACAAACCCACTAAACTCAATGATTACAAGGCATTTCGCTAAATATTCGGCCGACAAAAGCGTGTGATTTTCTCGGCGGCAGTTCTTCGCAATCAAGAGAGCACAAAAACAAAGCCACTAAACGCAGGAAATGCGCGGCTCTTCGCTAAATTTTCGCCTAGCTAGTCGTTATACTTCTTGCCGAGCGCGTCCATTTCGGGGGCACCCATCAGCTCGACGAAGTCGTTGAACATCCCGCCTCCCAGGCGCCCGCCTTTCACCTCGCCGGTTGACTTCAGTTCTCGGAGCGCAGAGCGCATCGCTTCGAATGCCACCATGAGAGTTGCGGGGCAGATGGTAACCTTAAAGCCGAGCTTTGCGAGCTCAGGCACCGGCAGCATCGCGCCGTTGTAGAGCACCGGCAGGTCGGTCAGTTCCCTGGCGTAGCGCCCGAGGTCATCGCGGGTGCGGATGCCGTTGACGAAGACTATGTCGGCGCCGGCCTCGCGATAAGCGCGGCATCGGCGAATGACGTCCTCCCATCCGTTGACCGCGAGCGCATCGCTGCGCGCGATAATCACCAGGTTGCGATCGCGGCGCGCGTCGCACGCGGCGCGCACTTTCGGGATCATCTCCTGCATCGGGATGACCTGCTTGCCCGTGAGGAAGCCGCATCGTTTCGGAAAAACCTGGTCCTCGATGTGAAGTGCCGCCGCGCCAGCATCCTCGTATTCGCGGACCGTGCGCCACACGTTCATCGGATTTCCGTAGCCGGTGTCGGCATCGCAGATGACGGGAATCTTCACCGAGTTCGCGATCGCGCGAACGTTCGCGACCATCTCCGTCATCGTCAGCAGGCCGAGGTCGGGAAATCCGCGCGCGGCGGAAGTGCCGAAGCCGGTCATGTAAACGGCCTCGAACCCGGCCTGTTCGGCGAGCCTCGCTTGCAGGCAGTCGAACACGAACGGCGCGACTGTCATGTCCTTCTGGGCGAGCAACTCGCGCAGGCGAGCGCGGGATTCCGTACTCACGCGAAGTAGTCCTCGGCGCGCACGGCGGGAATTTCGATATTCAATACGCGGTTGTTGCGCAGCACTTTGAATTTGACCATGTCCCCCGGGCCGTGATTACGCAGCGATTCGTAGAGCGCGCGCCGCTCGTTGATGTCGTTGCCATCGACGGTGATGACGAGGTCGCCCTGCTGCAATCCCGCCCTCTCGCCCGGACCGCCCGGCATCACACCCGCGATTACGACGTGCTCGCGCAAGGTATACGAGAGCACGCCGATCCATGCCTTCGAGGGAGCGGTGACCCGCTTGCCGAACTTAATCAACTCGTCGCGCGTCTGCAGCACGCACTCGCCCGGGATGGCGAGAATCGCGCGCCCCATGTCGGCGAAGTTCAAATACGAGACGCCAATCAATTCGCCGCGCGAGTTGCATACCGGACCGCCCGACATACCGATGTTGAGCGAGCCGGCGGTGACGCAGAGGCATCGGTCGAGCATGAATTCCCACAGCGCATCGAACGGCCCGGTATACGTAATCATGCCCGAGTCGGCGCATCGCTTCTCACCGCCCAGGCTCGCTACGCTGAACACTTCCTGACCGGGTACGCACTTTTCGGCGCTTACAACCTCGACGCGCGGATAGTTGGAGCCATCGATTTTCAGCAGGCCGAGCCCGGTGGAATAGTCCTTGGCGATGACCTTCGCGGGAAGCTGATCGCCATTGACCAGCGTGACGATCACGCTCTGCGCGCCTAGCAGCATGTAGTGGACGGTCAGTATAAGTCCGTCGCTGCTGACCAGCGTGCCGGTGCCGCGCCTGTCGGTGCCCAGCCCGATCGCGGCGGAGACGTGCGTCTCGGGGACCTGCGAATGCACGCCCACCGTCGCGCGCGCGACCCGGTCCAACAATTGAGGCCTTGCGTTCACAGATTGGGGCTCCGCGGCTAAAGCCTTAAGCAAATGGCGCGTGGATTCAAGCTGCTTTGCTCTTGCACGTCGAGCGCCGATCGGCGATGGGTTTTTCTTTAGACCAAAAAAAGGCGGCCTCGCTCTGAGACCGCCTCAAGATGAATACTGTTTTGCGCTACTTGTTCGAGGAAGCGTGTTTCGCGCCATTGCCCTGCGGACGCAGCGCCAACAACTGCAACGCAGTGCCGAGGTCGAGCTCGCTATACTTCTGATTGTCGTACAACGTGTCGAGACGATTCACCGCGTCCTGGGGCGCAAGCTCCGACATCGAAAGCTGCGTCTCCAACTCACGAATAATCTTGCGCGATCCCTTCCAGTGAAAAAGGTCGCCCGCCGTGGTCAGAGTGTCGAGCTTCGAAACGCTCACCCGCATCGCATCGGCATAGCCGTTGACGTAACCATCCTTCGCGGCGCGATTAAGCTTGTTCCAGAACAAGCCGTTATGATTCGCGTTCGAGGATGCGAATGCGACCGCACAGCTCGCTACGAAGCCCACCACCACCCCGGCAACAAATTTCTTCATGTTAAGAAGTGCTCCCCACACGTACCCGTGCATCGTGTTTATCAGATATACGCATGAACTGCAAAAGTCGTTACAAACAATATATTTTTTCGCTACCGACACCTCGCGTTAGGTGAATCTCAACGCACATAGCTTGCCCAGGCTACATCCAGCACATGCCTCACCCCGACCCGATGATTGAGCTGCCACTGGCCCGATGCCATCATCTCTAGTCCTTATACGATGCGTCTCAAAATCTGGTTTCAGAATTGTTCGTAGTTGATGTCTATCTACGATCAGGTTCTTGCGTTCATTGCCGCGCCGGATGCCGCGAAGTTCGAGGAGCTCGCGCTCGAAGTCTTTCGCTATCAGGTTGCCAATGTTGACGCGTATCGCGAATATTGCCGGCGTTTGCGAGTGCGCGAGAATTCGATCACTCGGATAGAGGATATTCCTCCTGTAAGTACGTTCGCGTTCAAGTACGCACGACTCGCGGGCGACGAGCACACCGCTGGAGAAAAAATCTTTCTCACCAGCGGAACTACAAGCGGACGATCGGAGCGCGGTGCGCATATCGTCGCGCACCCCGAGATCTATCGGGCGTCGGCGCTCGCACATCTAAAGACGATGATGTTCCCCGATGACCGCAAGATGCGCATTCTCGCGATGCATCCGACGGCGGATCGGATGCCCGAGTCGTCGCTGTCGCAGATGATTACCTGGTGCATCGAGGAGTTCGGCAAAGGTCCGTACGCGTGCGCCGCGAATCGCAAAGGCGTTGACACCTCGGCGGCCTGCGATCTCCTTGAAGATGCAGAGCACGAAGCCGCGCCGGTGTGCGTCCTCGGAACCACCGCGTCGCTGGGAGCGCTGTTCGCGCATTTGGAACGCTGCGACACTCGCATCGCGCTCGCACGCGGATCGCGAATCATGGACACCGGAGGCGCGAAGGGACAAGTGATGCCACTCGAAGCCGACGCGGTATGCGGTCGCGCTGCAGAGATGCTCGATATCGCCCCGCACTTGGTCATCAATGAATATGGGATGACCGAACTGTGCTCGCAGCTCTACGACGCGACATCGTTCAATTCGGATGACGACTCGGCACCCGGTCAGCGGGTGAAAATCGCGCCGCCGTGGATGCGTGCGGCGGCGGTTGACCCGGTTAGCCTCAAGGCGGTTGCTCCGGGCGAGATCGGTATGCTTCGATTTTTCGATCTGGCTAATGTCGGTTCGGTCTCGGCGATTCTCACCGAGGATTGCGGGATCGTGAACGAAGGCGGCGACAGAGTGCGCGTGCTAGGGCGTGCCGGCGCCGCAGAACCGCGCGGATGCGCGCTCGCGATCGAGCAGTTCGACGCTGCAGAAAATCGGCGCCTGTAGTGATGGGGACCGCGCAGATAGAACCTTCCGCGCAACCGAATGCGATAAGCGAAACCCTCGCGCGGCTCAGGCAAAGCCTCGGGCGATTTCCCGGAGCGCCGCGCGCGGCTGACGCACTCGCATCGACGTGCGATCGATGGCGCGAACGCAGCTTCTCCAGGCGTCGTGAGGCAATCGCAAAAATTGCCGCGTCCTCGGGCTGGTCAACGCAACTACTCGACGAATCCATCGATGCGCTTCTCGCGCCCTTTTCGCGCCATGCCCTGGCGTCCTTCGCTTCAACCGCCGTTCCTCGCGCCTGGGTCGGCGGATTCATCATGCCCGCCAATGTTCCCGGCGCCGGGCTGCATGAACTCGTGGTCCCGCTGATCTCGGGTACCGCGGCGATCGTGAAAACCTCGAATCGGGAGCCGATTTTCTTTCATGCATTCACGCAAACGCTGCGAGAAGTTGATCCAACCATCGGCAGTCTGCTCGAAGTAACCACCTTCGGCCGCGAGCGCGAAGATCTGACGCGGCTGATGAACGAGGAATGCGACTTCATCGTCGCGCTCGGCGAGGACGCCAGCCTCGCGCATCTCACCGACGCGACCAGGCTGTTTGGATTCGGCAGCCGAACCAGTGGGGCACTGGTCTCGCTTGCCATGCCCGCCGACCTCCCGACACTCGCCGCGGCGCTCGCCCGCGATGTCACGCTCTTCGAGCAGCAGGGATGCCTCTCACCGCATCACATATTCATCGAGGATGCTGACGGCGCCCAGGCTAGCGATTTCGCAAGGTGCCTGGCTGACGCGCTGGCTTCGCTCGCCGGGACGCTGCCGCCTGCGAAGCTCTTATTCCAAAGCGCAGCGGCGATTCGCCGGGTGCGCGAGCGCGCCCGATGGCGCGGCATCGGAGCCCATCGCGTCGAGCTTTTCGAAGGCGCCGGCATGGCATGGACCGTTGTTTTCGATCCATCGGCGCGTTTCACGATTTCACCCGGCTATCGAACCGTAACGGTATCTTCGATTCGCGATGGCGATGACTTCGCATCGAGGCTCGCGCCAGTGGCGGGACGCCTCGAGGCTTTCGCGCTAGCGGTACCAGCGCCATTGCGTGCGAGATTTCTCGATGTTCTCGCGGTGCGGGTGTGACATACGTGTGTGATCCCGGAAAGATGCAATCGCCACCGCTGAACTGGCCGCATGGCGGCGGCACGTTTCTCGATTTCATCGCGGCGCACGATGAGTAATCTCAAGAACCTCTTTCTTGATCATGTCGCGCAGACCTCCGACTCGCCGATCGGGCTGGAGATTTCGCGCGCGGAAGGTTCGTGGCTGTATTGCGCGGACGGACGCCGCTATCTCGACTTCATCGCGGGGATCGGGGTTTCCGCACTCGGCCATGGGCATCCCGCGACGATGCGGGCGCTTGGCGAGCAGGCCAGCCGTCATCTGCACCTTATGGTGTATGGCGAGTACGTGATCGAGTCACAGGTTAAGTTGGCCGCGCGTCTGACCGAGCTGCTGCCGCGCGGTTTGTCACGCGTCTATTTCACTAACAGCGGCGCCGAGGCGATCGAGGCGGCGCTCAAACTCGCGCGGAAGCATACGCGGCGTGCGGCTTTCGTCGCCTTCGACGGTGCGTATCATGGCGACACGATGGCGGCGCTCGCGCTGATGGGGAATCCGACGTTCCGCGAACCGTTCGAGCCGTTGCCAGGCCCGGTCCGCCATCTTCGTTATGATGATGTCGCGGCGCTCGACGCTATCGATTCGACAATCGCCGCCGTCGTGATCGAGCCGGTCCAAGCCGAAGGCGGCGTGCGAATTCCAGGCCCCCGGTTCATGGAGGTCTTGCGCAAGCGATGCGACCGCACCGGCGCGCTGTTGATCTTCGACGAGGTGCTGACTGGTTTCGGGCGAACTGGAAAGCTTTTCGCAGTGGAACATTTCGGCGTGACACCGGACATCATCGTGCTCGCCAAAGCGCTGGGAGGCGGACTTCCGCTGGGTGCGCTCTGCGGACGCGACGCTCTGATTGCGGAGTTCTCGCATGATCCGCCACTCGGCCACATCACAACTTTCGGCGGTCATCCACTCTCATGCGCCGCCGGTCTCGCGAGTCTGGAAGTTATCGTGAGCGAGAATCTTTCCGAGCGTGCCCGGAAGCTTGGCAACGAGATTGCTCACGCGCCTGAGAGCTCTCCGCGCGCCGGAAATTGCGGCCGTGCGCGGCATCGGCTTGCTCCTCGGAATCGAGTTTCATGACGCGGAGATCGCGCATCGATTCGTTGCGGCAACCATCGCCAACGGCGTGATAATAAATTGGACGTTGAATGCGGGAAACGTGGTGCGTCTCGCGCCGCCGCTCAACATTCAGACTGGCGAGGTGGAATTCGCCCTCGATGCGATGCGGCGCGCGCTGGAATTCATCCGCGCGGGAGACTTGAGTTAGTCGTGGCGCTCGGCGAACCTTGCGAGGGGATGACTTCGGAACGCAAAAGCGCGGGGCGGCGGATAGCAGACGGACTGACCGCGGCATTTTTGTCCTCGATACCCGCCGCGGACGCGCGGATGAGCGACGACGAGACCTCAATCCAGGTACTGCGCGCCGGCAGCGCGATCGCAATCGTGTTCCTGATCCTCTACCTGGCGTACGACCTTCGGTCGGGACGGGGCGGCACCTTCTTCGGTGCGATTTTTCATTGGATCACGGTCCTCGCGACACTATCGTTCCTGGCCGCCAGCTTCACCCGCGGATTTCGCAAGCACTGGAAAGTCTGGACCTTGCTTTTCTCCATCATGCTGATCTCCATCTTCATCATGATCAGCTCGGAGACCCAGGAGGGCGATTCCAGATACATCACGATTCTGCTGTTTCCGGTCGCGACTGCCGCATTTGTAAATTGGGAATGGCGGTGGCAGGCGCTGATGGGTCTCTCGTGCATCGCGCTGTATGGGCTTGCACAGCTTCTCATACCGGTTCCGGGCGATTCGATTCATCGATGGTTGGGATTGTTCGCCGCGGTTGCACTGGCCGAGTGCATTTCATTTTTCATCGGAGTATATCGTCAACGAATCGATGCGCAGGTCGATCAACTCAAGCAGGCAGCGGCGTTTCGTGAATCGCAAATCGCCACGATGGCGCATGACATTCGTAGCCCGGTCGCCGCCATCGTCGGCTTTGTCGATCTGCTCGATGATGACGACTTGGAGGAGGACGATCGCAAGACCATCCTGGCGCGAATCGGGACCACTGCATGGTTGATGGACCTCACCGTCAGCAACGTGCTCGACCTCTATCAGATCGCCGGCGGCCACATCTCCGCGTCACCCGCGCGGGTAGATCCGAACCGTATCGTGGCCGACGCGGCCTCCAACTGCGCGCCGCAGGCCGTCCACAAGGGACTCAAACTCACCGTGAACTATGGCGAGGTTCCGCGCGGAAACTTCGATCCGCGCCACCTGGAGCGCATCGCGCGCAATATGCTCGCCTATTCAATCTCGCGCGTCTCGACCGGAGAGGTTCGGCTTCGTACCCTTCCAACCAATACCGGAATCACGATCGAAGTGGAGGACGACGGACCCGTGCCGAGCGATGAAGAACTCGCGACTTTGCTCAATCGTAGCGAGGCCAACGGTAACCGCCCCTTCAAAACGATGCTCGGCCTTTACGTCGCGCGCGCTCTCGCTGAAAGCTCGGGCGGGCGAGTTAAGCTGACCTTGCCCACTGGAGACAGGATCAGGCTGGTCGCGGACGTGCCCTCCGCAAGGATCGATTCCAAGCCTCGCACCACCTGATTTTTTGATGCGATCGAAAACAAAGTTGCCCGGCGAGTTCGAACTTATCGAACGGCTGGTGAAGGGTCGTCGCACGACGCGGCGAACGATCCTCGGACCGGGCGACGACTGCGCGATTCTCGCGCCGTCGGCGCGGCCGCAGCTTTTCACCATCGACTCAATGCTCGAGGACGTGCACTTTCGCCTCGAATGGGGACCGCCGGAAAAGCTCGGCGCGAAGTCGCTCTCGGTCAACCTGAGTGATATCGCTGCGATGGGCGGGAGGCCAACCGCATGCGTAATCAATCTCGCGATTCGCGAGGGGCTGGATGTACGGTTCTTCGATCGCCTCTATTCCGGAATCCGAACGGTCGCCATGCGGCACCATACCGACGTAGTGGGCGGCAACATCACTCGCGCCGATCGTCTGGCGATCACGGTGGCGCTGCTGGGCGAGACCTCGCGCGGGGTGACGCGCCGCGACCTCGCGCGCGCAGGTGATGACATTTTCGTGACCGGCACTGTCGGCGACTCATCGGCGGGTCTGGCGATTCTAGGTCACAAACTCGAGGTGCGCGGGACGGCGCGAAGATTTCTCATCGAGCGTCATCTGAACCCCACTCCACGTATCGAGGCGGGACTCGCGCTCGCCAAGATTCAGCCCACCCCGGCGGCCATCGACATCAGCGACGGCCTCTTGCAGGATCTCGGACACATTCTCAAACGCAGTCGCGTCGGCGCCGAGATCGATGCGACCGCGATCCCGGTCTCCTCCTCATATCGTGCGGCGATGGGCGACGACCTGACGCTCGCGCTCGGCGGCGGTGAAGATTACGAACTGCTATTTTGCGCCCGCCCCGGTTTATCGGAACAAGCGCTGACGCGGGCTCTGGGGGTGCCTGTGCGACGAATCGGACGAATCATCCAAGGACGCCAAACCCTCATTCGAGGAACCAACGGCGCGCTCGCGCCGAGGCTTCGCGGCTGGGATCAGTTGCGGGCGCGCGCTTGAGGCCCCTCTTGATGATGATTCTCCCCATCGCCGTCGCGGGACTGCTACTGGTGAGCGCGCTGCTCGCGGCGTCGGAAACCGCGCTGTTCGCACTCACACGCATGGAGCACACCCGCGAGCAACTGTCCGCGCCGGTGCGAGACGCCGTGGATCGCCTGATGCGCCGGCCGCTGGAGTCGCTCATCGTCGCGATCGGATTGAACGAGGCGTCCAACGTTTTTGCCGAATGCCTCGGAACAATTTTCTTTCTCACCTGGCTCGGGCCGCTCGGCGGCTATGTCGCGGTGCCGGTGATGTTCACGCTGGTGCTGCTGTTCTGCGATATCACGCCGAAAACTTTCGCCCTCGGTTTTCCCGGCGGCATCGCAATCATCACCGCGCGGCCACTCGCGGAGTTGGTCCAAATCGTTCGTCCGATCACGCGCCCCTTTGTTCTCAACGAGGAAGCGCCGCGTCCCGAGCCGGTTTCCGAATCTGAATTCAAGGCGCTCCTGCGGCTGGGCGAAAATCTCGGCGAGGTCGAACCATCCGAACGCGCGATGATTAATCGCGTCTTCGAATTCGCGGCGCGCCGCGTGAGCGACATCATGACGCCCCGCGATCGCATTTTCATGCTGGATATCAACACGCCGCCCGACGACATTTTCGCGCAGGTCATCCACGGTCATTTCTCGCGCGTGCCGATTTATCGCGGCAGTCCAGAAAATATCATCGGCGTGCTGAACGCCAAGGACCTGGTCAGCCGGCGCCTCGAACCAACTCCGCCGCGCATCGATCGCATCATCAGGCCACCGGTTTTTGTTCCGCCCGGCAAGCCGTTGGGAGAATTGTTCGATGAGATCCGCCGCGAGCGCGTGTGGATGGCGCTGGTGGTCGACGAGCTCGGCAAGCTGCTCGGCCTGGTGACGCTGGAAGACGTGCTCGAGGAACTGTTTGGCGAGATTCGCGACGAATTCGATCTCGAAGGTCCCGAGCTGACCAGGGTTGGCGACGGCGAGTGGCTGGTCTCCGGAGGAATCGACATCAAGCGTCTGCGCGAAGAGTTCGGCGATGGATTCTTGAACGCGGGCGGAGCGCGCACGTTGAGTAGCCTGATTCTGCGTACTCTGCGACGCGTCCCGCGCGCCGGCGAATCGGTGAAGATCGGCGACTTCGAGGCAATCGCGGAGCGCGTGCGCGGCGCGACCGTCGAGCAGGTGAGGCTGCGGCGATGATCATCAGCACCATCGGCGTCGCGCTTGCCGTCATCGCATGTATCATGCTGCAAGCGCTTTCTGCGGCGAGTGAGATCGCGCTGGTCTCGGCGGACGAAGCCAAGATGCAAGCCGAAACCGAAAGCGGCGGCCGGCTGGCGATCGTGCTCGGAAAGGTCTTACAGAATCGCGATCGCCTGCTCGCGTTGGTGCTGACCACCAACAATCTCGCGACCGTGATCGCGGCCGCGCTGCTGACGAGTTTTCTCCACAGCATTCGCCCGCGCTATGCGCTGTGGGCGCCGTTCATTCTCGCGCCGCTGACGCTGATCGCCGGAGAGGCGATTCCGAAAATGCTCGCGTTGCGCCGTTCGGTGGATTTCGCGCGTGTAACAGCGCGTCCGCTTTCGATTCTCGCCACGATTCTGTGGCCGTTGCTCGCCGCCGAAACCGCGCTCAGCGGATTGCTCCGGCGCATCGTCGGAGTGCCGTCCGAAGTGGAGAGCGTGTTTTTGAGCCGCGAGGATCTTCAGTTGCTGCTCGAGCGGCGCGCGCCTCGCGCGTCCGCCCCGCAGACCGATGCGATTCTTCCGCTCGAGCGCCGCATGATCAGCCGCATCTTCAGATTCGCCGATGCCGAGGCGCGCAAGGCGATGGTGCCGCTGGTGCAGGTGGTCGCGATGCCCGAGGACACGCGTCTTGACGCCGCAATCGAGTTGGTGCGCCGCGAAGGTCACAGCCGCATTCCGGTGTTCCGCCGCCGTATCACCGATCTGGTCGGCGTGGTGCATGTCTTCGATCTGCTCGAAGCTCCGGACCTGGGCGCCCCGGTCAGTGAAGTGATGCGGCCGGTGAGCTATTTTCCCGAGTCGATGCCGCTCGACGAAGTGCTGCTCGCACTGCAGCGCACTCGCGAGCATTTGTCGGTGATCGTCGATGAATACGGCGGCGCGTCGGGAATTCTGACGGTCGAAGACCTCCTCGAGGAGATCGTTGGGGACATCGAAGATGAATACGACGCGGCCGAGCGCCTGACGCGAATTGTCAACAACCGCACGCTGCGTGTGATGGCGCGCGCGCCGGTTACCGAGCTCAACGAACGCTTCGGCTTAAAACTCCCCGAGGCGGACGAGTATGCTACCATGGGTGGGCTTGTGGTCGAGCGGCTGGGTCACATTCCAAAGCCCGGCGAACAGCTCAAGGCCGGTGACATCACCGTGACGGTGCTGCGCAGCGATGCGCGCGCGGTGCGTGAAGTGATGTTGCATCTTGCGCGACCGCTCCGCTCCGAGTACACGCGCCGCGAATGACCGAAAAAAGAATCCGCGAAATTCTCGCCTCCGTTGCGTCGGGCAAAGTGGGCGCCGATGCGGCGTTCGATGCGCTCAAGAATCTACCGTTCGAGGATCTCGAATTTGCCAAGCTCGATTCGCATCGCACGATGCGCCGCGGAGTTCCCGAAGTGGTCTTCGGCGAAAGCAAAACCATCGACCAGATCGCGGCGATTGGCACTCGCGTTGTAAAAACCGGTACCAACCTGATCATCACACGGCTTGCGGCCGACAAGGCGCGCGCGTTGAAGCGGCGTATTCCGCGGCTCAAGTACTTTCCGGATCCGCGCATTGCGACTCTGATCGTGGAACCGGCGAAACCATTCGGCCACGGCTCGATCATGGTAATCAGCGCGGGGACTTCGGACATCCCGGTTGCCGAGGAAGCCGCAATTTGTGCCGAGCTGTTCGGGAATCGAGTGACCCGGCTCTACGATGTCGGCGTGGCGGGACTCCATCGGCTTACGGCTAACCTCGAATCGATCAAAGCGGCGAGCGTGCTAATCGTCGTGGCGGGAATGGAAGGCGCGCTGCCCTCGGTGGTCGCGGGCCTGCTCGACAAACCAGTCGTCGCGGTGCCAACCAGCGTGGGCTATGGAACGGCCTTCGGGGGCATCGCGGCATTGCTGGGAATGTTGAACACCTGTTCCAGCGGCGTGACGGTGGTGAACATCGACAATGGATTTGGCGCGGCGCTCGCCGCGACCTTGATTAATCGCGTGGGGTTGAAGCACAACGGCTGATGGTGAAACGGGATCTTACTACAGGCCGCGCTCGGCGTGCGATGAAAATGGGCGAGCTCGCGTCACAGGTTGGGTACAGCTATCTGTGGACCTCGCTGCGGCGCCCGTTTCTCAATGCCGGAGAGCGCGAACGCGAGCTGCTCGAAACTCACATCAGGAACGCGCAACGAATCGTCGAAGGTTCGGCGCAGCTTCGCGGCGCGTTTCTGAAGCTCATCCAGATGCTCTCGATGCGTCACGATTTGCTGCCTGGCGAGGCGCTCGACGTGCTCAAGGCGACGCAATCGAGCGTGCCACCGATGAACTTCCCGATGATCTCGGAGCAGATTCGCAAGGAGCTGGGCGGCAAGCCGGAGCAGCTCTTTCGCAACTTCGACCAGACTGCGTTCGCCGCCGCATCGCTGGGGCAGGTGCACCGCGCGAAACTGAAGGACGGCCGCGACGTCGCGGTGAAAGTTCAGTATCCGGGCGTCGCACGCACCGTCGATCAGGATCTCAAGAATCTGAAAGTCCTGCTCAAGACGCTCGGCGCGATTGCGCGCGATGTGATGCGCCAGAAGGTCGACGTCAACACTATCTACGGCGAGCTCGAAGTGCGCCTCAAGGAAGAACTGGACTACTACCTGGAAGCGCGCAACATGGCCGAGTACGGGAATTATTTCGCCGACGATCCGGACATCATTATTCCGGAGGTCGTGAAAGACTTGAGCTCGCGGCGCGTGCTGACAATGACCTTCATCGATGGTTATCCGCTGATGGACGTGCTCGGCACCGTGGTGGAAGAGGATTTGCGGCGATGGGTCGCGCGCAAGTGTTCCGACTTCGCGTGGCGCCAGGTCCTCGAGTTCGGATCGCTGCATACCGATTTTCATCCGGGCAATTATCTCGTGACTTACCATCCGAAATTGGGGGTGCTGGATTTTGGATCGGTCCGGCACTTTTCCGAGCCGGTGCGAAAAGGCTATCTGCAGGTCGCGAAAGCAATCGTCGATGAAGACGACAAGTCGCTCGCGGCGGGACTGGTCAAGCTTGGCTACATCGATCGCGCACAGGATCCCAAGCCGATGCTGAAAGTGATGCACATCCTGTTCGAGCCGATGTACGCCAGGGGCGAATTCGATCCGGCCTCGTACGATACGGTCAAGAAGGCGCAGCAAGTCGGCGAGCTCGCGCTGGAGAACAAGCTCTACAAATCGCCGGACCACAGCGTCTTTATGCTGCGTGCCCTTGTCGGGCTGGAGGGAATCATCATGCGGCTGGGCGTGAAGGACGACTACCGGAGCAACTTCGAGCGATGCGTGGAAAGAGCGCTGCAAAAATAGAAGTTCGCCCGAAAGCCGAGTCCGCGGCGGTCGATCTCGATACGCTCGAGAGCCACCGCGATCATCATTTCAGAAGAGTTCCGCAACGGCGCGTCGCCGGGGAGAAGAGCGCGCTCGCGTTCATCAACGAGGTCGGTTTCTGCACCGGCTTCAGCGCGGGACTTGGCGTGCCATGCCTGCGCGAGGCGATCGCGGGCGAGCGCGAGCCGAAGATCCCGGAACATCTGCAGCACGACTACGCGATCGGAATGACCTGGGGCATCAAAGACACGCTGCCCGCGAAGCGGCTGGTTTACTACGGAAAAGTGATCGCGGGACGTCCGAGTTTCATCGCGCGCGATATGATGGGAGCGTTCCTTCGCTTGCGCATCGAGCCGGGTGGGTACACGAAGCTCTATCAGCGTGGGCTCCTCAGCCATTGCGCCAAGCTGGTGATGGACGCGCTCAGGAAACGAGGCGCCTCGGAAACCATGGCCTTGAAGCTCGCGAGCGGATATTCGCAACCGTCGCGGCGCGGTGAGTTCGATCGCGCGATGAAGGACCTGCAGGGAAAATTTCTCGCGCTGAAGGTCGAGGAGCGCTATGAGCCGTTCACCTATGTGTGGGATACGCTCGAGCATCGGTGGCCCGATGCCCTGAAGGAAAGCCGCGCGCTTTCCAGGAGCGAGGCCGCATACCTCGTGATACGGCGCTATTTCGAGATCGCTGGCTTCGGCAACGAGCGCGCGCTAGCGCGGATTCTCCAGATCGATCCTGCGCTGGTTGACGGTGCGACGCGAAAACTGGAGCGCGAAAAACTCCTCGCTCGCGGGACTCGCATCGACGGTGTATCGGGCATGCATTCAGTGCTGCGCGAACTCATATGAATCGCCGAATCGCGGCTGACTGGACTTTTCGGCCTGAGATGTCCCGAAACCATGAAGCGCCCGAACATCGTGCAAGTGCCTACGGCGTCGGCGCGCAAGTGGATGATCGCGGCTTGGTTACTGCTTCGCCGATGGCGCATCTTTGCGCCCTTGTTTCACGTTTCGTTACCCTGCACATTGATTGGATGCGTCCGGGGGAACGACTAGCGCGAGAATGGGTGCTTCAGAAACCAGCGAACATAATCGCTTTCTGTTCGTAAGACTGATCGAACATCACATTCGTTTCACGCTGGCAAAGCGTCGGATCGATTTGTCGAGGCATGATTGGTATCGCGCCACCGCGATGGTGGTACGTGACATGCTGGTCGAGAGGATGCTCGGAACGCGCGCGGCCTTCGATCGCAAAGATGCCAAAAGACTCTATTATTTGTCGCTGGAATTTCTGATCGGCCGGTCGCTGGAAAACAACCTCTTCAACCTCGGCATCCTCGACTTCTGCCGCGAATACCTGTCCGAGAATGGAATGGATCTGTTTCCATTGTTTGACGAAGAGCCTGACGCGGCGCTTGGCAATGGAGGCCTGGGCCGGCTGGCGGCGTGTTTTCTCGATTCGCTCGCGACCATGGACATGCCCGGATACGCATACGGCATCAACTATGAGTTCGGAATTTTTCGCCAGCAGATTCGCGACGGCTACCAGGTCGAACAGCCTGATAGTTGGCAGCGCGAAACTTCTCCGTGGCTGGTCGCGCGGCCCGAGGAGTCATGCCAGATCCCGGTCTACGGGCGAATCGAATATCGTCCCGACCGCCGCGGTGAATATCGGCAGACCTGGGTCGACCGGCGTGTGCTGACCGGCATTCCGTCTGATTTGCCGATCGCAGGCTATGGCGGGCGTACGGTGAATTTCGTGCGCCTCTACTCGGCCGCGGCGTCGAATGAGTTCGACATGCAGATCTTCAACGCCGGCGACTACATGAAAGCCGTCGAGCAGAAGATGGTGTCCGAAACCATCTCGAAGGTGCTCTATCCTTCGGATGCGGTCGCGGCCGGCCGCGAACTGCGCTTGTTGCAGGAATATTTTTTCGTCGCATGCGCGATCCGGGACATCGTCCACGGCTACTTGCGGCGCGGCGAAGACTTCGACGATTTCCCGGATAAAGTCGCCATCCAGCTCAACGATACGCATCCCGCATTGGCCATCGCGGAATTGATGCGCCTGTTCGTTGATGAACATGAACTGCCGTGGGACAAGGCGTGGGACATCACTCGCGCTACCGTTGCGTATACCAATCACACGCTGATGCCGGAGGCGCTCGAACGATGGCCCGCCGGTCTGCTCGAACGCGTGGTTCCGCGCCATCTGCAGATCATTTACGAAATAAACCGCCGCTTCATGGATCACGCGGCCTCGGTGTGGACCAACGATCCCGAAGCGCTGCGTCGCGTGTCGATTATCGAGGAAGGCAACGAGCGCCAGGTGCGAATGGCGCATCTCGCGGTGGTCGGCAGTCATTCGATCAACGGCGTCTCCAAGCTTCATTCGGAGCTGCTGAAGACGCGACTGGTGCCGGAGTTCTATCATCTGTGGCCCGAGCGCTTCAGCAACAAGACCAACGGAGTGACACAGCGGCGATGGCTGCTGCAGGCAAATCCCGGTCTGGCAAAACTGCTCGATTGGGCGATCGGCGAGAGCTGGGTAACCGACCTCGATCGGCTCATCGGGGTGGAGGAATTCGCCAACGACGAGGGTTTCCAGTCGAAGCTTAGGACCACCAAACTCGAAAACAAGGAACGACTCGCGCGGATCGTCAATCGAATCGCGAATGTCGACGTCGATCCCACATCGATTTTCGACGTGCAGGCCAAGCGCATTCACGAGTACAAGCGTCAATTGCTGATGGCGCTGGGAATCGTGCATCAGTATCTCGCGATCGTCGAGGATGGTGTCGAACCGCCGGTGCCGCGCGTCTATATCATCGCGGGAAAGGCCGCGCCCGGCTATTGGGTCGCTAAGATGATCATCAAGCTGATCAACAGCCTTGGCGACGTGATCAACAACGACGCCAGGACTCGTGGCCTGATCAAGGTGGCGTTTCTGCCCGACTATCGCGTCTCGCTGGCGGAGAAAATCATTCCCGCCGCCGACGTTTCCGAACAGATATCCACCGCCGGCACCGAGGCGTCGGGCACCGGCAACATGAAGTTCGCGATGAACGGCGCGTTGACGATCGGAACGCTCGACGGCGCGAATATTGAAATTCGCGAAGCGGTGGGCGCCGAGAATATCTTCATCTTCGGACTCACCGCCGAGCAGATCGAGGAACACACGATGAAGGGGAGCTATCGTCCGCGCGATTTTTACGATAGCGATCCACGGCTGCGCCGGGTGCTCGATGCGTTAAGCTCCGATCGCTTCTGTCCCAATGAGCCGGGACTATTTCGATGGATTCGCGATGTGCTGCTGGAGTCCGACAAATACTTCCTGCTCGCCGATTTCGGATCGTATGTCGACACGCAGGCGGAGATTACGAAGCTGTACACGCAGGAGCGCGACTGGAACCGCAAGTCAGTCCTCAACGTGGCGCGTATCGGCAGGTTTTCGAGCGATCGCACGGTCCGGGAATACGCGCACGAGATCTGGGGCCTCGATGGCTCTCGGCGCTAGCCATCGCGATCAACGATTGTAGATGCCGAGCCAGCGCCGGCGATCCGCAACGATGGGCCGCCGGCTTTTCAGCAGCGCGTATGCCTCATCCAGCGTCATCGCGCGCCGAGTCTTGAGGAACCACGCGATCACCAGCGGCGCGCGCTCGCATCCTTCCTCGCAATGCACCAGCACCCGTAGCCCTCGCGCGAGGCCATCGTCGATGAGCGCGGCAGTGCGCTCCAGCGTGTCCAGGCCATTGGCGAGAAACGGCATATGAATCGCGTGCGCGGGCTCGCCCTCGATGAGCTCGGGCAGCACGCTGATGATCATGCCGTCGAAGCGCTGCGCATCCTGAAGATCGCCCACGAACAGATTCGGGATGATCTCGCTTTCCCTCCAACTCGCCGCCAAATCTACTCCGCGTCCTACCGGCCGCTATTTTGCTGGTGAGCCCTAACGAGCGCTACCGCTTCGCTCGACTAGTAAACCGCACGCGGCCGCCGCATCCAGTTGTCGCTCGTCGGCACTGATGAAGGGAATGCGGATTCTCGAATCGGCCTGAAACAACAGTGCGCTCGCGATGTGAATTCCGTCCAGTGCTTTAGTTCCTTGATCGCGAACTACCTGCTCAGCTCTGCGAAGCAAGTGCCCGCTGACGGCAACCAGTTCCCATCGTTCGCGGTCAGTTCTTAGCCGCGAGTCAGTAACAACAAACGCGCGATCGCTCAGTTCGCCGGCCACACGTCTTCGGGCCAAAGCCGAGACGGCCTCGAGCGGCGTTAACACGGAGGTTAGGCAACGATACTTACGCATCAGGACTCTGGCCTGAAAAGATCCCGACTCATTCAAATAGCGCTTTGCCAGAACGCTCGTGTCGAAGTACGCCCACGGAAGCACCATCACTCCTCGTCGCGCATTTCTCGAATTGTTTCAACGATAGATTTTCCGCGAATTCGAAAGCCTTTGAATGGTGGCATCGGTCCTCGTTTGCGCGCGGGTATCAAGAATCCTGAGTCCTCCAGACGCTTGATGACATCGTCTTCGCTTTCCGCTTGCATGGGAGTCAATCGGGCGACAGGCCTGCCGCGGTCGGTAAGAATCACTTCCTTGCCGCTGCGCACAGCTTTGATGAGGCTGGAGAACTTCTGATTTGCTTCGCGCAGGCCCACTCGCATAGCTGCCTCCGACATTGTAGTGACGTTACTACATCGGCGGAAATTAGTGAAGTCTCATCAGGCTTTGCTTTCGGAGAGCGTGACGCGCGCGGGGGTGCGGCCGCGCACGCGTGCCCACCAGAGGCTCAGGCTGTCGAGATAGAGATAAATGACCGGCGTGGTATAGAGCGTCAGCATCTGACTGACCACCAGGCCGCCGACAATCGCGATTCCCAGCGGACGGCGGATTTCCGAGCCGGTGCCGGTTCCAATCGCGAGCGGTAACCCGCCAAGCATCGCTGCCATCGTGGTCATCATGATCGGGCGGAAGCGCAGGATGCACGCCTGGTAAATCGCGTCTTCGGATGATTTGCCCTCGACACGCTCCGCCTGGAGCGCGAAGTCAATCATCATGATGGCGTTCTTCTTGACGATGCCGATCAGCAGAATGATCCCGATTAGCGCGATGATGCTGAGATCGTAGTGAAAGAGCAGCAGGAACAGCAGCGCACCTACGCCGGCTGACGGCAGCGTTGAAAGTATCGTGATCGGATGGATGTAACTTTCGTAGAGAATCCCGAGCACGATGTACACGGTGAGCAACGCCGCAAGAATCAGAATCGGCTCGTTGGCGAGCGACGATTGAAACGCCTGCGCGGTGCCCTGGAAGGTGCCGCGAATGCCGGCCGGCATGTGAATGTCCCGCTCCGCCTCGTTGATGATGTTGACCGCGTCGCCGAGCGCGACACCCTCCTTCAGGTTGAAGGAAATTGTTACCGCGGGGAATTGTCCTTGATGATTGACAGTGAGCGGCGTCGTCGATGCTTCGTAGTGAGTGACCGCGCTGAGCGGAACCTGACCGCCGTTACTGGAGTTGACGTATATCTGTTTCAGACCGTCGGGGTTTTGCCAAAACTCCGGCGCCGCCTCCATCACTACGTGATACTGATTCAACTGCGTATACATTGTAGATACCTGGCGCTGCCCGAAAGCATCGTACAACGTGTTATCCAGTAGTTGCGGCGTAATACCCAGCCGCGCGGCGGTGGCGCGATCGATTACCAAATTCGCCGCCAGCCCGCTGTTCTGCTGATCGCTGCTGACGTCGGTCAACTGCGGAATCGAGCGCATCTTCTGGAGCAGCTTCGGCGCCCACTCCATCAATAGCGGCAGATCGTCGCTCTGCAAGGTGTACTGATACTCGGCATTGGCCATCCTGCCGCCGATGCGAAGATCCTGCACCGCCTGCATGTAGAGGCTGACGCCAGGGATTTTGGCGGCATGCTTGCGAATCCGCGCGATAACTTCCTGCGCGCTGATTTTACGCTCGCTCAGCGGCTTGAGCGCGATGAACGAGTTCGCGGTGTTGGTCGCGCCGTTGCCGCCGGTGAATGCGAGCGCGTTGTCCACGGCCGGATCCTTGTCAATCACCTTGACGATCTGCACCAGGCGATCCTGCATCGCCTGAAACGAGGTGTCCTGGTCGGCTAACACGGCGCCCATCAGCCGCCCGGTATCCTGTTCGGGAAAAAATCCTTTCGGGATGATCTTGAACAAATAGATATTGAAGACCAGCGTGGCGAGCGCGACGGTGAGTATCAGGGCCGGATGACGCAAAACCCACTTCAGGCTCCGTTCGTAAAGTGCGAGCATCCTGTTGAACACGTTTTCGCTGGTCTGGTAAAAGCGCCCGTGCTGACGATCATGCTGGGAGCGCAGCATCTTCGCGCACATCATCGGCGTGGTGGTCAGCGACACCACCATCGAGACCGCAACCGCCGCGGCGAGGGTGACCGCGAATTCGCGGAACAGCCGGCCGACGATTCCGCCCATCAGCAGGATCGGGATAAACACCGCGATCAGCGAAATGCTGATCGACATCACGGTGAATCCGATCTCGCGGGTGCCGCGCACGGCCGCCCGGTATGGCGTGTAACCCTCCTCGAGGTAGCGCGAGATGTTCTCGATCACGACGATCGCGTCGTCCACCACGAAGCCGGTGGATATCGTCAGCGCCATCAGCGAGAGATTGTCGATGCTGTAACCGAACAGGTACATGATGCCGAAGGTTCCGATTAGCGAAATCGGCACCACGATGCCGGGAATCAGCGTGGCGCGTACGTTTCGCAGGAACAGGAACACCACCATGATGACCAGCGAGATCGAGATCAGCATGGTGAATTCCACATCGTGTACCGAGGCGCGGATGGTCGTGGTCCGATCCATCCCGACGGTCAGCTTGATGGCGGCGGGAATCGAAGCATGCAGCGACGGCAACGCCGCATAGACACGGTCGACGGTGTCGATGATGTTCGCGCCGGGCTGACGAAAGATTATCACCAGCACGGCAGGCTTGGCATCGATCATTCCGGCCGTGCGCACGTTCTCAACTGAATCAACCACCTGCGCCACGTCGGACAGAACCACAGCCGCGCCGTTGTGGTATGCGACGATCAGCGGACGATATTGGTCCGCCTTCAGAAGCTGATCGGTGGTCGAAAGCGACCATGCCCTGGTGTCGTCGGCGATCTCGCCCTTGGGACGGTTCGCATTGGCGGCGGCGAGCGCGGTGCGGACATCCTCGAGACTGATGCCGGCGGCGTTCAGCTGAGTGGGATTCAGCTCGACCCGCACCCCGGGCAGCGCGCCACCGCCGACCGTGACCTGGCCGACGCCTTCAATCTGCGAAAGCTTCTGCGCGAGAATCGATGAGGCCGCATCGTACATTTCGCCGGTGGTTTCGGTGTTCGACGTCAACGCGAGGATCATGATCGGCGCATCCGCGGGATTCACTTTGCGATACAGCGGCTTGGCGGGCAGGTTGCTCGGCAGATTGCTGTTGGCCGCGTTGATCGCGGCCTGAACGTCGCGCCCGGCCGCGTCGATGTTCCGATTCAGATCAAACTGCAAAACGATGCTGGTCGAGCCGAGAAAACTGGTCGAGGTCATGTCGGTCAGGCCGGCGATGCGCCCGAACGATCGTTCCAACGGAGTCGCGACCGACGACGCCATCGTCTCGGGGCTCGCGCCGGGAAGGCTCGCCTGCACCTGGATGGTCGGGAACTCGACCTGCGGCAGCGGCGCGACCGGCAGCAAGCGAAACGAGATCACGCCCGCAAGCGCGATCGCAATCGTAAGCAGCGTCGTGCCGACCGAGTTGCGAATGAAGGTCTCGGAGAAGCTCATATCGCCTGCACCCGCGGGGTTTGCATCTCCGCGGCCTCCGCGCGCACCTTTTCCGACTCGGGTGCGAGGCGATCGAAGTAGAGAAAAATGACCGGCGTGGTGTAGAGCGTCAGGAGCTGGCTGATAAGCAACCCGCCGACGATCGCGATACCGAGCGGACGGCGCAGCTCCGAGCCGGTGCCGGTTCCGAGCGCGAGCGGCAGCGCGCCGAGCAACGCCGCCATGGTGGTCATCATGATCGGTCGGAAGCGCAGCAGGCACGCCTCGTAGATCGCGTCCTCGGCGTTCTTGCCGCCCTTGCGCTGCGCGTCGAGCGCGAAATCGATCATCATGATCGCGTTTTTCTTGACGATACCGATCAGCAAAATGATTCCGATCAGCGCGATCACGCTCAGGTCGATGCGGCAGATGAGCAGCGCGAGGATCGCGCCGACACCGGCCGACGGTAGCGTCGAGAGAATCGTGATCGGATGGATGTAGCTCTCATACAAAACGCCGAGCACGATATAGACCGTGACCAGCGCGGCGAGAATGAGCAGCGGCTCGTTGCTGAGTGACGCGCGGAAGGCGGCGGCGGTGCCCTGGAACGCGGTCTGGATGCTATCGGGCATGCCAATCTGTTTTTGCGCCTCGTCGATCGCGGTGACCGCATCGCCGAGCGAATAGCCGGGGGCAAGATTGAAGGACACTGTTACGGTCGGAAACTGCCCCTGATGGTTCACGATCAGCGGCGTGCTGCCCGCCTCGTAATGGGTGAAGGCGCTCAGCGGTACCTGCCCGCCGCTAGTCGAACGCAGATAGATGTCATCAAGCTCGCGCGGATCGCGCTGGAACTCGGGCGCGACTTCCAGCACCACGTGATACTGGTTGAGCTGGGTGAACATGATCGAAATCTGGCGCTGCCCGAACGCATCGTAGAGCGTGTTGTCGATGGTCGCCGGCGTGATGCCGAGGCGCGAGGCGGTGTCGCGATCGATCACGAGATGCGCGCTCAGTCCGTTGTCCTGCTGATCGGTCGCGACATCGCGTAGCGCGGGCAGGGTTTTCAGCTTCTCCAGCAGCTTCGCGGTCCAGGTACTCAGCTCGGCGGGATTCGGATCCTCGAGGCTGTACTGATACTGCGTGCGGCTCACGCGATCCTCGACGGTCAAATCCTGAACCGGCTGGAGATACAGCGTGATCCCCTCGACTTGCGCGAGCTTCGGTTGCAGGCGATCGATGATCTGGGAAACGCTCGCATCGCGCTCATCGAGCGGTTTCAGATTGATGAGAATTCGACCGCTGTTCGGCGTGGTGTTGGTTCCATCGACGCCGATGAAGGACGAGAGGCTCTCAACTGCGGGATCCTGCAGAATGACGTGCGCTAGCGCTTGTTGACGCTGCACCATCGCGGGAAACGACACGCTCTGCGGCGCCTCGGAAACGCCCTGGATGACGCCGGTGTCCTGCACGGGGAAAAATCCCTTCGGCACCACCCAGTAGAGAAAAATCGTCAGCACCAGCGTCGCGACCGCCACCATCAGCGTCGCGGGCTGATGCTTGAGGACCCATCGCAAGGTACTGGCGTAGAAATCGATCGAGCGCTGAAAGGCGCGTTCGGAGGCCTTGTAGAAAGCGGTCTGCTCGCCCTCCTCGGTGCGGCGCAGCAGCTTGGCCGACATCATCGGAGTCAGGGTCAACGACACGACCGCCGAGACGAGAATTGTTACCGCCAGGGTGACCGCGAATTCGCGGAACAGGCGGCCCACGATATCGCCCATGAAGAGCAGGGGGATGAGCACCGCGATGAGCGAAATAGTTAGCGAAAGGATGGTGAAACCTATCTGTTCGGCGCCTTTGAGCGCGGCCTGAAGCGGCGGCTCGCCCTCCTCGATGAAGCGCGAGATGTTCTCGATCATCACGATGGCGTCATCGACGACGAAGCCGGTAGAGATGGTCAATGCCATTAAGGTGAGGTTATTGAGGCTATAACCCAGTAGATACATCACACCGAAGGTGCCGATGAGCGAGAGCGGGACGGCGATACTGGGGATGATAGTGGCAGAAAGACTGCGCAAGAACAGGAAAATGACCATTACCACTAGGGCGACGGTCAGCATCAGCTCGAATTCGACATCGGCGACCGAGGCGCGAATCGTCGTGGTACGGTCGGTAAGTACCGCGACATGGACCGACGCGGGGAGTGAAGCCTGCAACCTCGGGAGTAGATTTTTGATTCTATCAACTACAGTAATAATGTTCGCGCCCGGCTGCCTCTGTACATTGAGAATCACCGCCGGCACCGAATTCATCCATGCCGCCTGCTTGACGTTTTCCGGCTCGTCAACCACGTTCGCGACGTCCGACAATGTCACCGGTGCGCCGTTGCGATACGCGATTACCAATGGTTGATAATCTTTCACGGATAGCAACTGATCGTTCGCACCGACCGTGTATGCCTGCTGCTTCCCGTCGAAGTTCCCTTTCGCCTGATTTACGTTCGAGGCCGCGATGGCCGTCCGCAGGTCCTCCAGCGTCAGCCCGTATGCCGACAGTTGGGTCGGATTCGCCTGGATGCGCACCGACGGCTTCTGTCCCCCGCTGATACTCACCAGCCCGACCCCCGACACCTGCGATATCTTCTCGGACAGCCGCGTATCCGCCAGATCCTCCACTTGGTCCAGCGGCAGCTCCGTCGAGGTCAGCCCCAGCGTCAGGATCGGCGCATCGGCCGGGTTGGTCTTGCTGTACACGGGAGGATTCGGCAGGTCGGTCGGCAGGTAGGTCGCCGCCGCATTGATCGCCTCCTGCACCTCCTGTTCCGCGACGTCGATGCTCAGGTTCAGGTCGAATTGAAGCGTGATGACCGAACTTCCGAACGAGCTGTTCGAGGTCATCTGGTTGAGCCCCGGCACCTGCCCGAACTGCCGCTCCAGCGGCGCCGTCACCGACGATGCCATCACATCCGGACTCGCGCCCGGATAAAACGTCAGCACCTGAATCGTGGGATAGTCAACCTCGGGCAGCGCGGAGACAGGCAACTGTTTGAACGCCACCAGGCCTGCGAGCAGAATCGCCGCCATCAGCAAGGTGGTCGCGATGGGGCGAAGAATGAACGGCCGCGAGAGACTCATGGCGCGGCTTTGCTATCGCTCAACGCGAAGGCCGTCGCCATGTGGACATTAACTTTGGCCCCCGGCTGCAGCTTGTTGACGCCATCGGTCACCACCGTCTCGCCCTGCGTCAGTCCGGTCGCGATCGAGGAAAGCTCGCCTTGCGTCGCGCTCACCGTAATTCCGCGCTGCGTCACCGTGTTGTCGGGCTTCACCACGTAGACGAAATTTCCCTGCGGGCTTTTCTGCACCGCTGCGGTCGGCACCAGCACCGTATTTTTAACCGTATCGATGAGCAGTTGCGCGTTGACGAATTGACTGGGGAAAAGCGCATAGTCCGGATTGTCGAAGGAGGCCTTGAGCTTAACCGTGCCGGTGTTTTGATCGATCTGATTGTCGAATGTCAGCAGCGTGCCGGTGGCAAGCTTCTTGGTGAACTCGCGATCCCATGCCTCCACGGGCAGCGGCTGTCCACTCCGCATCCGCTTCACCACCTTCGGGATGTCATCCTCCGGGATCGCGAAGATAACCGCGATCGGCTGCAACTGCGTGATCACCGCCAGCCCAGTGGTATCGGTCGCGTGCACGATGTTGCCCAGATCGAGCAGCCGGAGTCCGATGCGCCCGGAAATCGGCGCCGTAATCTTACTGTAGGTGATATTCAGTTTCGCGCTATCGATAGCGCCGCGATCGCTCTCGACCGCTCCTTTCGCCTGATTCATCACCGACTGCTGATCGTCGAGTTGCTGGCGCGAGAGCACGCCTTGCGAATACAAAACCTGATCGCGCTCGAAAGTGATCTTGCCGTCTTCGTACGCGGCTTCGTCCTTGGCCAGTTGGCCCTCCGCCTGCGTTAGCTGAACCTGGTAAGGACGCGGATCGATCTGGATGAGCAGATCGCCTTCCTTCACCGTCTGTCCTTCCTTGTAAAGGATGTTTTCGATTGCGCCGTCAACCCGCGACTTGATGGTGGTGGTGTTGAACGGCGTCACTGTGCCGATTGCGGTCAGATAAAGATTCAGATCGCCACGTTGCGCGCGCACTGCCGATACCGGAACCATCGGTTTCGCCACTTTTGCTGCCGCGGTCGCCTCGGCCGCTTGCCGTCGTGCATGCCAGACGTAGCCGATGATTAGGACGATCAGTGCGCCCACCAGCCAGGTCCACCATTGGCTCGCGAAACCGGTGCGAACGCGCGAAGCGCCTTCGGCAGCGGAATATTTCACCTTGGTTTGCTCGGAGGCCGGAGCGCCGGTGGTCATCTCGTCGAACAAATCACATTCTCCAAAACGCCGCTCTGGGAGGGCGCGGTAAAGGCTCGCTCACTTGGACGAAGGAACCGAGCGGCTAGCGGGGCATTTCGCCTTTTGGACGTTCAGGTCCATAATTCCTTTAGACGTTGAAAATCCTGCGCCGTTTCAAGGGAATTTCCGGCTTTGCCGACTGCAACGCCGCGCTGCCAGCTACGTCATTATAGGAGCCGCGGCAGTCCTCGGATAGCGCAAAAGCTTCCGCCGATAGCGTAGAGCGTTACGCAGAGAACAACGGATTCTTGCAATTTCGGACTCGCAAGTCCATTTTCCAAACCCAATGCCCTCGCAACGCTCAGCAAGCTTGACCAGACCGCAGAAGAAAACCCGGGGACGCCCGTCGATCCCGTTCCTGCGCGAAACCATCTTGCGCCACGCCGGCGATCTGTTCGCCAAGAACGACTTCGCGCGGGTTTCGGTCGATGAAGTCGCGGCGCGCGCCGGCGTCGGTAAGGGCAGCGTCTATCGCCAATTCGGATCGAAGGAAGCACTGTACGCGACCGTCGTCATCGACGGCTTTAAGCAACTTCAAAATGAAATCCGCGCCGCACTGAGCGGCAGCACGTTGACGCGCGATCAGATCGAGACCGTCGTGCGGCATACGCTGTTGTACTTTTGGACGCGCCGCCAATTCTTCGCGCTGGTGCGCGATCCGACCGCGATTCCGGCGAGCTTGGAGCGAAGCTATCTGAAGCAGCGCCAGGAGCTCTCGAAGATGATCAGCGCGATCCTGGTCGAAGGTATGAAAGGCGGAGCACTTCGCGAGGGCCTCGACACTCGAATCGTAGCCGAGTCGCTGCTGGGGATGCTGCGTGGCATCAATCGCTATTGCCGCGAGTATGCGACACGCGAGAGCGCTGCAGATGCGGTGCTATCTCTTTTCCTCGACGGCTGCGCGGCGAAGCCTATGCGCCCCGCTCCCCGCAAACGCTAACCTCGCCGCAGTCGCGCTCGGGGCGAATTCTGTCTTTCACTTCTTTGATGCCATAGGAGGGGTACAAGCCAAAGGTGCGAGGGTCAGTATGGGAGGCGCCGCGCCAGAACAGATGGGCCTCGGGTCGCTGATCAGATGCGCGAAAACTCCTTTCGCCGTATCCGACTATGCGATCCAACCGAACGGAAGAAGGCCTCAGACTGTTCGGTCCGTTGAGAGCATCCAGAGGGGACCGGTCTAGTACCGCACCGGACCATCACGTCGGAGTATTTTCAGGCTTCAGCCGGCTTCCTTTTGGCAGTGCCGGTTGGCCGAGGTCGTTTGGCCGCAGGTTCTTGTCCACCCTGCAAGCGCTTTCGAAAGTCGTTCCGCAGCTCATCTAAATCGTAAGACGTTCGTTTCAGAACGTCCCAGAATCCGTCATCTTTCACGTTTCGGGGATTTTGTGTCATCACCACTACCTCCCTGCCGCATTGTAGAAGTTCCAAAAGCAGTTGCTGAGCTTGCGGTCCTTCGTCACCACACGAAAAATACAGTTGCTGATGGGTTCGCGAAGATACCAAAGCTCGTCGTCCGCAGCAACCTCAAATTCCATAGATCGAGTGACTACCCTCCGCAGAAGAGCGATGCACTCTCCAGGCGTCCGGGTCACGAGAACTCCGTTAGCCACGCCCGTATCCAGATTAACTTGCAGCGCTAATGGGTGAAAGTTCCTAAAAGTTCGAGCGCGGTTGTCGTAAATTCTTTCTTCCGCCTCCGCTAAAATACCACAAATTCGTTTGAATTTGGGATTTAGACGCCTGTTAAGGTCGTCGGCCCCGTTTTTATCGCGAATCGATCGCCAAATCCGACCGTCTTCTGCAAGCTTCTCAAAATCCTGAATCAACTTCGAATCTTCAGCATCCAAACTGCGACGGAAAGCCCCTTCTATCTGGATCGTGTGCAATAATCTTTCCAATACCTCGATTCTGTCTTGTTTCATCAACTCGTTCACTCGTGTACCGACGTCAACCTGTGGAACGAACGCGATTACCGGCTTGCCTTGTGCAAGCGTCGCAGCAAGTTCCGAGTCCTTTCCGAGGGTGTCGGACTCTTGCACCGAGTAAACAGTGCATTTGGCGCGTTTGAGCATTAGCGACTCAATAAGACCTTTGTTAATCCGGTTTTTCGTATAGCTTTGTGTTGGATCGAAGTATCGCAGGTTTAATTCAGCGACCTCGGGTGCGCTCATGGTCTGCTGGATAAAGTCATGCAGTTCTCTGAACTCCCACGGCTTTCGCATTGAAGTCGCGAAGTAAACGTCCATATGATCCCACGTGAGATATACGTCCTGATTGCGCTCGCCAATCGCCTGAGCAGCTTTCAGTCTCTCGACGCGCGTCCTGATTTCCTGAGAGGATTCGTCTAGAAAGCTTCCGAATTTAGCGACAGAATCTGTCCCTCTGACTCTCTCAAATGCTCCGACAATGCGCTCACTCTCTGCCCGCTGGGAAGCATCAGGAAGCCCGGAGAACGAGGCTTTCAAGATACGCAGGGATCCCTTTCCGTCCTTGAGGGATTTGTTCAACAGATCTCGAAGGAGCGCAGATTCTTCTTGATCGCCCACAATCTCAACAGACGATAGGTATCCAAGAAGAACTGTCTCGTCTTTGTGAATCGACTCAATTTCCAACAGCTTGGGTCGGCGCTCTTTAAGACGCTGGATTTCCTGATCCCGATCCGCCGCTACATCTCCGAGCTCCCGCCGCAACGCCGCTTCATCGTCTATTCGAGAAAGCCTTCGGTACGCCCGAACGAAATTCCCGAATAGAAACATGGCTGCCTCTTGAAATCGTCGAATCCCTTTCGGAACGTCGGCTAGTCGGCAAGTCTTCCCGAAAAAGTGGGAGAAGAACGGCAAACGAACGCGGTCCTTGTTGACCAAGAGGAGCAGCTCGTTGAATTGAGAACAGTCGATGATGCGGTCATCATTTCCGAGTAGGTTCCGCAAGCAACGTTCCTCTGTTTCCCGCACTTCCTTGATTTCGGTACCAGTGAGCTTCTCGATCTCCGTCAAAAACGTCTCGACGTCCATTTCATTTTCCCTCAGCTAGTGGAAACTCCTTCTTCTTGTACTTGCAGCGGGGTAACTCTAGGACATCTTTGAGTGGTTAGCTACATCGAAGGTAACTCCGCGCTAGATTCGCGCTGCTTTTTAGTCACGACGAAGAAGTTGAACCAACAGTGGCAAGCGACAAACGACCTGAGCGGAGCGCGACTGTCATCGGTGGGTAAGTGTCTCTCCCGCCACCATTAGGAACAACGATGCCATCTCGGTTGACACCTTATTGGGAACCTTCGCCGGACGCTTCTCCAGGAACGACGTGACGCCTTCCTTCGTAACCCCTGGCTCGCACGAACGAATCGCGCTTGCCGGGGCCTAAGTGGCTTGTGCGCGGCCGGCGCGCGCGAGTCGAACCTCGACCCGCATCCCCGCTCGCGCGAGCACGCCGACCAGCGTATCGATGCTGAACAGGTCGATCTTGCCGCGCATAAGATCACGGATCCGCGGCTGAGTGACTCCGAAGAGTTTTGCCGCCGCGCTTCTCCAGACTACCCTGATCGTAGGCGCTGTTTTAGGGATATGGGGCGTAGCGATCGAGCGAAGACGCGCCCGCCAGGAAGTGAACTGATGGAGAAATATCTCATCGCATTGAGTCCGCTGCTGTTGCTCTTGGTTGCGCTAGTGGTTGGGCCGATCGGTCTACACTACGCTCGACTGGAACGCGAGGAACGCATCCGGCGCGAGGCGCTGAGCTCGAAACCATCCGCTCCGGCTGCCTAAAGAACCGCACGCGAAGATCTTCGCGGAATCAAATCGCGCGGCCGTCGATCCTGTTGCCTCCATCGCGATCGCGGGCCGATCTTTTTTGTCGCGCGCCCGCCCGTACTTTGCTATGATTTGGCTGGGAATTGGCTCCCGTTTAGCAACCATAGCCTCGGGTAGATGTTGGGTATGATTACAAAGATTCGGAAATTTGTGCTGCACGAATCGCGAACAAGTCGCATGCGAATCGCGGTTGTGCTCGTTGTCCTCCTCGCCGCAACAACGATCTTTCCGCGATCTTCGATGGCGACGGAGGACGACATTCTTCTCGGATGCACTTCGCCGGCGCTGGACACTCAGCGGGTTCCGCTCGAGGGCGCGCGGATCGTCGCAGCCACGCAAACTCCGATGGCCTTGGACGACTCCGGCACAACACCGACTCCGATCCCGAAGGAAGTGACAAGTATCACGCTCAACTCCTCTTCCGACGCGCAGTCGGGCCAACTGCTGATCGCGGATCTGATCACGTTCAGCGGCTCGGCGCCCACGATCACCGCCCCGTTGGGATGGCAATTGATCCGCGATGACATCAGCCCAACGACCCGGCAATCGCTCTACTATCATTTTGCGGGATCAAACGATGGACCTGCCGAGTGGAAGTTCACTCAACCAGTTTACGCTCAAGGCGTGGTCCTGACGCTCGACAACGTGTGGTCCACCGATCCGATCGATTCCAGCAGCGGCATGACCGGGCCAAAGGATCAGGTGAAGGCTCCCGCGCTGACAACCACCGACGACGGCGATCTGGTCCTGGTGTTCTTTGCTACCGATTTCGCGTTTACCGCGCCTGGCGCAACATTTCCAGACAACGTGGTCCCGATCGTCAATCAAGTATCCGACCCGGATTCGTATTGGATCGCCGCAAGTTATCAGGCCCATAGGGGCAAAGTCGCGGAGACCGACATACCCTCGCCTCAACTCTACGCCGTGGCTGCGGCGCAAGTCGCGATAAGACGACGCTAAGCCTCGCGCGGCGCTAGCCCTGGCAGGCCTAACAAGCAGCGGTTCCCTTGCAAGCTTTACCCGTTAGCTTGAATTGGAAGCCATTTGTTCCAACGAACTTTCCCGTCGCGGTCGGTCCTTGCGCATCGAATATGACACTCGAGGCCTGGTCGAATTCGAAACCGCCCGTGAATGTCGCTGAATGATCAAAGTTGTTGCAGGCAGCGCCAACGAAGTTGACGACCTCGTTGTCTTTGGAACCAGTAAGGGAGAGTACACCAAAGGCAGGGAAGCACGTTCCGTCTGGGTCGCCGGGCTGATTGTCCAGATCGACGGTGATCTCGGCAGAAACGGTCGAGGCCGTTCCGAAAGTTGAACCTTTGCCAGTGCCAGAGAACTCGTGGCACTCGCAGGTCCCCGAGGCGCACTGGTTCGCATAGCCGTCGGGGCACGTGCCCGATACGACACTCGTCTGAGACAGGTTAAACGAGGCAGTATAGCCGACTACTTTGCTTTTGCTGGCAGCTTGCGGCTGCACGTTTGACGGTGCTGATGTAGCTCCCCATCTCTGCGGTGCGTTATTTCCGAAATTCCCTGCCCATGCTGACCCTGAGACAAACGTTATCGTCAGAATCGCGACCATTAGTGCTTTCCTGTTCATTAATATTCTCCGCTGTGCGCTTTCCCTTTTTTTAGTTTCTATGCGGGCGTACCGAAGCTATATCATCAGGGACGGCAAAGCCGCAAATCAACTTCATTCAAAAGACGGATTTCGCTACCGAATGGGAAAATACAGAGCGCTGTCGCCGGTCGGAGAGCTAGCTGTATTTCCGGTCCTGCCACCATGGGAAAAATGATGGCATGTCGGTTGAACACCTTGTTGGAGAATTTCGCCGGACGCTTCTCTAAGAACGACGTGACGCCTTCCTTCGCATCCGCCGAGGCGCCGCGCGAACGAATTGCGCGGCTGTCGATCTTGTGCGCCTCCATCGGATGATCCGCGCCCAGCATCTGCCATAGCATCTGCCGCGTCAGCGCAACCGAAACCGGCGCGGTGTTGTCTGCGATTTCGCGTGCGAGCGCGCGGGCCGCGGGAATCAACTCCTCGGGTTTGTAGATCTTCTTTATGAGGCGCCCCTCGAGCGCTTCAGTCGCCGGGAACACGCGGCCGGTCAGCGTCCATTCGAGCGCCTGCGAGATTCCCACCACGCGCGTCAGAAACCAGGTCGCGCACGCCTCGGGCACCAGGCCGCGACGCGCGAACACGAAGCCGAAGCGCGCATTCTCCGAGGCCAGCCGCACGTCCATCGCGAGTTGCATGGTGACGCCGACGCCAACGGCGGGTCCGTTGACGGCGGCAATCACCGGTTTGAGCGATTTGAAGATGCGCAGGGTCAGCAGTCCGCCGCCATCGCGAATCGATTCGTCGCTCCAATCGATATCGGCCTCGCGCTTGGCGGTGGCGCGGCTCGGCGCTTCGCCCGGCTGCGCGGTGCGATCGAAAGTGTTGCGGCCGGCAGACAAATCGGCGCCCGCACAAAACCCGCGGCCCGATCCCGTCACGATGATCGCGCGGATGTTGTCATCCGCGTCGGCCCGGTCGAAGGCGTCGATCATCTCGGTCATCATCTCGCGGGTGAACGCGTTAAGCTTCTCTGGACGATTAAGCGTGACCGTCAGGATGTTGTCCGCGACATCGTACAGGATCGTCTGGTATGCCATTCCTCGCTACTCCGTTCTGATTTCCGACCTAGGCTTGGGCTCTCACTTCTTGCTCAATCTTATCGGCGTACTTCCTGATCGCCGCCTCGCGCAGCTTCGGAATGTGCTGGCTGGGGAACAGATCGTCGGTCGCCTTGTAATCGCGCAACACCTGGCGCGCGAGGGTGATCTTGTGGACCTCGGTCGGACCGTCAGCAAGTCCCATGTGGAAGCTCTGGATGACCTGCTCGACGAACGGCATCTCGTCAGTCGCGCCCAGCGAGCCGTGAATGTG
Source organism: uncultured delta proteobacterium (assembly GCA_963815835.1). Lineage (GTDB taxonomy): Bacteria > Desulfobacterota > Binatia > Binatales > Binataceae > DATGKG01. Next base: position 766,499 of record CAWFIF010000006.1, on the reverse strand, counting down.
CAGTGCGCGCGCCGCCACGTCATGGAAGACTTTCGGCATCAGCGCCTTGACCGCCGCGATGTCCTTGCGGACTTTCAGGTAGTCCTTGTAGCGATCGATCTTCCATGCGGTGCGCAGCACGAGGAGGCGGAACTGCTCGATCTCCATCCATGAGTCAGCGATTTTCTCCTGCACCATCTGCTTGTCGGCGAGACGCGTGCCCTGCGTGAAGCGCGAGAGAGCGCGCTCGCACATCATGTCGAATGCGCGGCGCACCTGGCCGATGGTGCGCATCGCATGATGGATGCGCCCGCCGCCGAGCCGCGTCTGCGCGACGACGAACGCGCCTCCGCGAGGCCCGAGCATGTGATCCTTCGGCACCACGACATCTGAATAGCGGACGTAGCCGTGACTCCCGCCGTGCTCATGAGTGCCGACGCTGAGATTCTTCAGAATTTTCACGCCAGGCGTTTCGATCGGCACGATGAACATCGACATGCGCTTGTATTCGGCCGCCTCGGGATCGGTAACCGCCATCACGATTAGAAACGATGCAAGATGCGCATTCGAGGAAAACCACTTCTCGCCGTTGATGACCCAGTTGTCACCCTTCAGCTCGGCCTTGGTCTTGAAGACCTTGGGATCGGCGCCGCCCTGGGGCTCGGTCATCGAAAACGCCGAAACTATTTCGTTATCGAGCAGCGGCTGCAGGTAGCGCTTCTTCTGCTCGGGCGTGCCGTAGTGTGCGAGGATTTCGGCATTGCCGGAATCGGGCGCCTGGCAGCCGAAAACGATCGGCGCGTAGGTTACACCGCCGAGGATCTCATTCATCAGGCCGAGCTTGACCTGGCCGTAACCGGGGCCGCCGAGCTCGGGACCGAGATGACATGCCCATAGCTTGCGCTTCTTGACCTCGGCCTGGAGCGGACGCACCAGCTTGTTGCGCGCCGCGTTGCGGACATCATAAGGATGGCAATCGAGCACGTACTGCAGCGGCTCCACTTCCTCGCGTACGAATTTATCGATCCAGTCGAGTTCCTTTTGGAACTCCGGTTCAGTTTCAAAATCCCAGCTCACGATTGATCCTCCATTGAGAGCGAATTTGTTCCCTCGGCGCGATGGTCGCGATGGTTCGTAGGGACGAAAGCGGATTGTCGCGCAAAGCGCGTCGGTTTTACCAGCGCAGCGCATCGGATCCCGGTGCTGATTGCCACATCAGTTGCCCCCAGTGATCACCGGTAACTACCGTATTCCTGATGAAAGCTGTGGGGGTCAAACAACTGAAGGGCGAGGCTCTCGGAATACCTGCGCCACGTTCGCGCCGGCGAAACCATCCTGATCACCGATCGTGAGGAAGTGGTGGCTGAGCTTCGTCCGGCATCGCGCAGGGCGCCGCGCCATGAGGACAGCATCGACGAGCTGCTTGATTCACTGGCTGAGCGTGGCGATATAACTCGCGCCGGTCTACCCAAGGGGAAATGGACCTGGAAAGTTGCGGGGATGGGCCTTGCACGCGGGACCGCATCCGAGCTTCTCAACCAGCTACGCAGCGATCGGTAAAGGCACGATGTCGGCGTTATATCTCGATACCTCCGCGGTGCTGCGCGCCATCCTTGAGGGTGGCACCAGCCTTGGCATCGAAACCAAAATCCGAGCCGCGGAAGTCTTGCTGACTTCGCGACTCTCCATCGTGGAGGCGTCCCGCGCGATCCATCGTCTGCGCCAGCTTGGTCAGCTCAGCGAGACGAAGCTTGCCGATGCGGAACGAGAGATCGAATCACTGTGGGCACGATGCGACCTGTGGGAACTCACCCCGGCGGTCTGCGAGGCCGCACGTAGAGTCGCGCCGAACAAACAGTTGCGAACCGTCGATGCACTTCATTTGGCGACTTTCGTACTAGCCCGTCAGCGCATTGGCGATCTGGAACTCATGACCGCCGATGAACGGCTGCAAGCCGCGGCGGAAGGCTCCTAGAATGCCAGGCGTGGTCGCAACCGGCGGTATCTAGACCCGCGCAGGTTGCTGAGCCGGCGCGGGTCCATACTACTCGATCAAATGATCCGCAATGGACGGATCCTCGTGCGCGACGATGTGCTCAGTGCAAGCCGCCGGAGGCGCTGATGCGCTCGCCGGTTAGCCATCCGGCGTCGTCGGACGCGAGAAAAACCACCACCGGCGCAATTTCGGATGGCTGGCCAAACCGAGCACCCAGCGGAGTCGCCGCCGTCCCGGCTTTTCCAGCCTCGCTTCCGACGAAACCAATGCTGCGATTGCCCTCGGTGTCGGTCTGGCCCGGAGCAACCGTATTGACGCGGATGTTCCGCGGTCCCAACTCCTTCGCCAGGGCCATAGTAATCGTATCGATCGCGCCCTTGGTCGCGGAATAGAGACAGGAGTTAGGGACAGGATTTTCACTCGCGATCGAGCTGATGTTGATGATACTTCCGCCGCTGCGCGGAAAATACTTTAGTGCTTCCTGAGTAGCCAGGATCGTCCCCAGCACATTGGTATCGAATTCGCGATGGAACTCCGCCTCCGTGATGGCTTCGAACGGCTCGAAGCGAAACACTCCCGCGTTGTTCACCAGCACGTCGATCGCACCAAAGGCTTTCTTGGTTTCCGCGAACAGGCGTTTCACATCTGACGCTTGGGAAACGTCCGCCTGGATGGCTATCGCCTTGCCACCACTCTTGGTTATCTCCGAGACCGTACGCTCCGCTCCGTCTTTGCCTGCTGAATAATTCACGGCGACCGAAGCACCCGCTTCCGCCAATCCCTTGGCGACTGCCTCTCCGATACCCTTGGATGCGCCGGTTACGATTGCCACTTTGCCGGTTAACTTGTTCATCTCCGATCCCCTATGCTTCTTAGGCCGGGACGTTAGCGAGTAGTTCGTTCAATCCCTCAGACATCGTAGGGTGAGTGAAAATCGCGTCGCGCAATATTGTGTATGGCAAATGACCCGCCATCGCGGTTTGCACGGCCACCATCAGTTCGCTCGCTTCGAATCCAAACGCGCTGAATCCGATGATCTCGTCACTGCGTTTGCCGATCAGCATCTTCATGAAGCCCCGCGGTTCGGAGATCGTCCGGGTTCGGAGCACCTCGGCCATCGCCAGTTTCGCCAGGCGATATTCGATCCGGTCGCGACGCGCCTCGACCTCGTTTCTTCCCACCCGCGCCAGTTCCGGATCGGTGAACATGCAAAACGGGATCAGGCGATTCCTCGTGGTTCGATTCCCTCCGTTCAGGTTGGCATAGACGACGCGGAAATCGTCGAAGGCGACGTGCGTAAATTGTGGGCTCCCGGCGCAATCGCCCATCGCCCAGATGTTGGCGCTCGTGGTCTCCAGTCTCTCGTTGACCCTGATATAGCCGTGCTCATCCAACTCGACGCCGGTCTTCTCGAGACCGATTCCGTCGCTGTTAGCCTTCCGTCCAGTCGCTACGAGGAGGTCGGTCCCTTCGATAGTGCGTTCGCCTCGCTTGTCCTTCACGTTGATGCGAACTCGATCACCCGAACGTCCCTCCACCCGGCGCACTTCGGTCCCGAGTAGAACCTCGATACCTTCGTCAACAAACAACTCGAGGAGAGCGGCCCCCACGTCAGCATCCTCGCGGCCAGCGAGTTGGGGCCCGGCTTCGACCACCGTCACGTGCGAGCCAAATCGCCGAATCGCCTGCGACAGCTCGAGACCCACATAGCCGCCTCCCAGCACAATCAGATGTTCAGGCAATCGCTCGAGCTCGAGAGCCTCCACATGGGTCATAGGTTTCGCTTCCGCCAGTCCGGGTAGGCCGGGCATCGCCGCGCGCGAGCCGAGATCGAGGAAAACCTTGTCGCCGGAGATGGTTCGCTTTCCACCTCCGCTAATGAGTTCAACCTCGAGGGTGCGTGGACCGACGAACCGACCTTTACCCATGATTAGTTCCGCGCCGCTCGCGTTGGTGGCATCGACATGCATCTGATGGAGCCCTTCAACCATCGTGCGCTTGCGTCGCTGAACGGCCTTCATGTCAACGCTCAAGGAGTCCATCTTGAGGCCGAATTCCGCGCCTCGCCTGGCGAGTGAGATGACCCTGCCGGAATAGACCATGTTCTTGCTCGGCAGGCACGCGACGTTAGGGCAGGCGCCGCCGAGCGGTCCGCGTTCGACCATCACGGTGCGATGACCCTCCTTAGCCAGGGTCCAGGCCACAAACTTACCGGACCCTCCGCTACCGAGAACAATAATTTCGTAGTTCTCAATGTTGGACATGGCAGTTCCTCCATTGAAATGAAGCGCAGATTGGTGCCGCGGCGTGCGAAGGCGCAAATGCCGCGTAGGGGCGACGAAACCGAATTATCGCTCAAAGAGCGAATGTAATTCCAGCGCTGAAAGGCGGGATGCGACCCCGCTTTCAGACTGCCGCGGCAATCGTGGGCGGCGCGGTTTCATAGCTGGCCGAGTCGCGCTACTGATGGGCATCACCGCTGAGGAGCGTGAAAATGAAATTCGACGGTAAAGCTGGAATCGTTACCGGAGCGGGATCAGGCATCGGACGCGCGACGGCAATGGGATTTGCTCAGCGCGGCGCGAGAGTCGCGGTGGTCGATATCATCCACGACGCCGCTGAATCCGTGGCGAGTGAGATCAGCAAGGCTGGCGGCAAAGCTATCGCGATCACCGCTGACATCACGAAGCAGGATGACATCGACAAGATGATCGGGGGTGCCGAACGCGAGTTCGGGCGGCTCGATTTCATTCACAACAACGCCTTCGGTCTGCCGCCTTCCTTCGCGAATCAGGCGGTCGTCGCCCGCACTGGCGATGTCCTCGATTCGGTATGGAACCAGATGCTGGAGACGGGTCTGACGGCAGTCTTTCGATGCATCAAGCGCGCGATTCCTTCGATGCGAGCACATGGCGGCGGCGCAATCGTGAATACCGCATCGATCTCGGGTCAGTTCGCCGATCGAGGAATCGTTGCATACAACGCGGCCAAGGCGGGCGTCATCAACTTGACGCGGGTGGTTGCGGTCGAATACGCGCGCGACGGCATTCGATGCAACTGCGTGTGCCCCGGCGCGATTCATACTCCGGCGCTGGCGCCCTCGCTTGAGATTCCGGGTTTCAAACAGCGCTTCGAGGAGACGATCCCACTCGGACGCCTCGGCCGTCCCGAGGAGATCGCTAACGTCGTGATGTTCCTCGCCTCGGACCTCGCGTCATTCGTGAACGGCGCGGCATTCGTCGCCGACGGCGGCCAGACCGCGAAGACCGGCAGCCCCTCGTTCATTCCCGAATGAAGTGAGTCTGCGACCTGAACTTGGGTTTGGTGGAGCAGAAGGGATTTGAACCCCACAGAAAACTGAGAAAACCTTAGGTTTTTCGGCTAGAAATGTTTCCCAAAGTGGCTGTTTCGGTACAGTTTGCCCCACGTGGGGCAAACTGTACAAGCGTTGGCGGAAAATCGTACATCGAGTTTTGACTGATCCAGCGTGAAGACCCCACCTATTGGCGTAGCATTCTAAATGTCTCCGCCGTTTCTGGCGAACCGATCGTAGTCCCCTCGCCGGCGACTGGACCCTGACGAGCACATCAGGGCCAACGGTAGAGGCGCGCGGAACTGAACCGCGCAAAGGTCTAGGAGCATCAAGCCGCGGAAACCAAGAATCTCGGATGAAATCGGGGACTCCGTTCGAATTGGCGACGAAACGAACGCACCTAAAAGTTCCCGAAAAGACTCTCCCAAGCCCTAAAAACCGGACCCGGTCCGGTCTGCTCGCAAAGAGAATGGGTGGCAGTGGACCCGTTTCGGGGATTATCCCGATATTAGCGGGCAGGTCCTGACGCGATGGCGGCGTCTATGGCATACCGGTTGCCACATCAAAGTAGACCGTTTTTCGGAGCCGATGGCTGGTGAGAAGCTATCGCACCACGCAGGATTTCGCGAATTTCCATCTGCTCGTGCCGCCCGTTACTGGGGTCGAGGTGGCCGTCGTGGGAGGAGCCTGCGAAAATCATTCGATCAGCGCTAATCGCGGGCCAGGACTCTACGCCGTCGCTTACGGCGGCCGGACTTCCTACCGGAGCCTTCCATCGAAACGTGCCGTCCCGCATCACCATATAGGTTCCGGTCAGTTGAGTCCGCGTAGATGGTACCGTCCGGGCCGATGGTGGGAGACAATCTCAGTCCGCCGCCTCTTCTTCAGCGATCGACGCCGGTCGCGGAGGCCGCGTGCGCAACCGCCACCATTTTCAACGCGAGCCGTGGAGAACCGGCTCGATACGAAGTCCATTCCCGGCCGATTTGTCGGATGCCGCGTGCGGTAACGATCGGGAAGATCGCGCGTTAGCAATAGTCATCCGAAGGACAAATTGTTGGCGTAGTGCCCAAAACTGGTTGGCGCCACAATCTATTGCGGAAGTTCGTGGATGTCTCAGTTGTCGAAAGTGATGAGGTCAGCTCGCCACGACGGAGCCTGCGCACGGATTTAGACGTGATTCGGTAACGACATCTGATGTATCAGGACCCGCCATTGTAAATCAGCTGAGCAATCGGAGTCCGAGGAGTTAGTACTGCTCACTCGTAGTGTCACTCGGCACGGCAACTGCTCCTCAAAGCCATGTTGTTAAAAACTACGAACGAACCTCGAGCACCTAAGCCGCTTGGACATATCGTCCGGCGAAGTCAGCGATAAGACCGAGATGGAGCAACACATGCGGAATGACTATCGGAATCCATCTGGCGGCATCGTCGTCCCGCGATCAGCAGCGGCCAGCGAGCCCGCGCCAGCCACCTCCGGAGCATTGTTACATCGTGAGACGTCACCGCGCTCGCCCGCTAACGCTTTAAAAGCGCTGCAGGAAGGCAACACGCGATGGGCGGAGGGCAAGTCGATACATCCGCATAGCGACTTTGCGCGCCGGAAATTGGTCGCGAACGAAGGACAGAAGCCGTTCGTTGCCATCTTGTCGTGTGCCGACTCGCGGGTGCCGCCGGAACTGCTCTTCGATCAGGGCGTGGGGGACCTGTTCGCAGTGCGGGTCGCCGGCAATAGTGTCGGCCAACTGGGCTTGCAGAGCCTCGAATACGCGGTGGGCCACCTCGGGGTAGAGACAATCGTGGTCCTTGGGCATCAAAACTGCGGAGCGGTGAAAGGTGCGGTCGATATGTATCCCGCAACCTCACCCGAGTTTCTGTCGCTAATCTACCCCGCTATATCGAACGCGAAAGCGATCATTGAAGAGAATGCGGGCACTCTTAGCGAAAAAGAAGCTCTGTGCCGGGAAGCAGCCGATCAGCATGTCATCGTGGGGGTCCGTCAACTGCAGTCTATGAGTCCCTTCAAACAATCGATCGAACTCGGCAAGCTCAAAGTCATCGGCGGTCGCTACGACCTCGATAGCGGCCGCGTAACCATGTTGGTCGAGTAGCACTCATTCGCGTCGCGACCCTTCGATATCTCGGTAGACTGCGCCGGTGTCGCGCCTCCGTTGCGCGTGCGCTTTTCGGGGTTGACCGAGCGCGGTCCCTGAGGCATTACTCCCGATGAGGATGCGTGCTCCTTCTCGAAATTGATCGCCGGAACCGGCGAAAGTCCTGCATATCGTTCGTTTGCAACCACTGCGGATGATGCAGGCGTATTCCCGCACACCAGCAAATGCCTCGCCGTGAGCTGCGCGCGATTGCGGGCCGAAACTTCGGTCATGCGGAAGGAAACGATCGGTTGGCATAGTGGCATGAAATGGTTGGCAACGTCGTCAAGCCGTAGCTTCGTAAGTGTCTCTTCGGGCGAGAGCACGATTGAAATTTCCGCCCTTGCGCCAGCGGAGTTTTTCAAAGAGCGAGGTGCTCGGCCCGCACGCGAGCGGCGCTGAACAGGAATTTAGCGCTAATCACGACTGGCGCTCATGTACCAAAGACGCCGGTGGAAATCGTCCATCGGAGAGAATCGTTCAAGGTTCGTTCTGCCGAATCTTGATTTCAAATGGCACGGCAACTGCTTATTGACGCCACTATGGAATGGTGAGATGGCGCGCACGTATTGGATCAATCAAAAGGCGTTTAGAATGATCCGTCCATGTCGGCGGTGGACTGCTCGAGGATGCGGCGGCTGACCGATTCCCCCACGCTATAACTGATCTTTGCGGAGACACGAATGATTCGACATAACGAAGAGACGACCAAAAATGGCACGCTCGAGTCGTCCAATCGCCTCGCATTGAACCGCCTCGGACCGCAGAAAAGCTCGCCGCCGGGTGCGAAGAACGGCGCGGAAGCCAACGGCCATCTAGACGATCACGGTCAGACTCGGCTGACAGCCAAAAAGCTGGCCGAGGAGAAGCAGCGCGCGCGCACCGTGGCGCGGGCGCAAGCGGTGGCGGAGAAACTGTTGACCGCCACCGAGCAGGTTTCCAGCTCTATCACCGAAGCTACTAGCGCGGTTGAGGAACTGGAAAAGACCATGCATTCCATCGGGGAATCCGCAGACCACGCGGCGTCCGCCTCAGATGAGTGTCGGGCCAAGGTTACCGAGGTTGAGAAAGCCTCGAGCAACGTCAATCACAGCGCGGAAGCCTCCCTGCAACGGGTGGTTGAGCTGCAATCGCTCTCCAAGTCAACCATTGCCGAAATCCTCATGCTCATCAAACGAGTCGAGGAATCTGCTGCTGCGAATCTGGAATCCGCGAAAATGGTCGGCGAGTTGGAACGCCAGTCCGAAGAGATCGGCAAGATCGTCCATGCGGTGACTCGGATTGCCGATCAGACCAACCTTCTGGCCCTCAACGCCGCCATCGAAGCGGCGCGCGCCGGGGAACATGGCAAGGGATTCGCCGTGGTCGCCGACGAGGTGCGCAATCTCGCGGAAATCAGCGAGAAGAGCGCACGCGGCATTCAGGAAGTGGTCAACGAGATTCAGACCCAAGTGAAGGTGGTTGCCGGAGAGACGGAAGTTGCCGCCAAGAATGGCCGCGAGGAAGTGGAAAAGGCCAAGGTCATTAACCAGGATTTGGCCAAGCTGGGCACGGCGTTCGCCGAGATCCAGGCCAGTTGCGCCGAAATCCAGGAAAGCTCGCGCCAGGCAGTGGCAAACGCCAAGACCTATCTGAAGGGCTCTGAGGAGATCGCCGCGGCGGCCGGAGAATCCAGCGCTGCTGCCCACGAAGCCCAGAAATCGACCCAGGAACAGTCCAAAGCGTATTCGGAAATGAGTGAAGCGGCGGGTGCGCTGGCGGAGATGGCGGAGGCGCTCAAGACCTCGACCAATGCGCAGAAGTCGGCTGAGGAACTGGCCGCTACCGCGGAGCAATTGTCCACCAACGCGGAAGAACTGAAGACCTCCGCCGCGCAGATCACCACCGCGATCGAAGAGATCAACAAGGCCGCCGGCGTGTGCGCCAAAATGTCGCAAAACTCTCATGCTCTGGGTGCCCAATTGCGCGGCGCCGCCAAAAGCATAACCGAGATTACCGAAGCGAGCGTGGAGAAAGCGGCCAACACCCAAAAACTCCTGGCCACCAACAAGGCGAGCCTTGACGGGTTATTGGTCAACATCGCACAGGGCGCCGACGCCTCCGCCGAATCAGCCAAAAACACTCTGGAACTGGAAGAACGGACGCGCCGGATCGACAAGATCGTCGACGCCATCGTGATGGTGACGGTGCAGACCAAGATGCTGGCCGTCAATGGAAACGTCGAAGCGGCACGCGCCGGAGAATACGGGCGGGGCTTTTCAGTGGTGGCGGGAGACATCCGGTCCCTGGCCAACGAAAGCAGCGAAAACGCCGACCGCATCAAAGACCTGGTCAAGGGCGTGCAAACCCACATCGCCAAAGTGGCCGCGGACATCGAACAGGCGGCGCACAATGGGCGCGCCGAAGTGGAACGGGCCAAAGTCTCGACCGCGAGCTTCGATCGAATCGCCAGCGAGTCCGAGGTGATGGTGAGCGACATGCAGGAGATCGGGAAACGCTGCGCTGAGGCATCCGCCGCGCTCGCACTATCGCACGAGGCGAGCGAGAAAATCGCCGTCGCCGCCGAGGAAACTTCGCGCGCTGCGGCCGGAGCCGCCACCGCCTCCGAGCAGGGGTTGAAGGCCTCGCAGGAGATCGCCGAAGCCATCGAGGATATCGCTTCACAGGCCGACGAATTGCAAAACGGGTAGTCGCTAGAGCGTTTTCAAATAGAGGATATTGGTTATGCAAGAAGACACTCTACATTCTTCCGTCGGCCTCAAGGACGAAAGCCAACTGGTCACCTTTCTGTTGAAGGACGAGGAGTTCGGCTTCGACATCATGACGGTTCAGGAGATCATTCGGCTGCCGAAAATGGCGAAAGTCCCGCGCATGCCCGCCTACGTGGACGGCATCGCCAATTTGCGTGGGGTCGTGCTTCCGGTCATCGACATGCGCACCCGCTTCGGAGTGGAGCGCGCCGAGGAGACCGACCGGACGCGCGTTTTGGTGGTCGACATCGGCGGGGTCAAGACGGGTTTGCGCGTGGATCGCGTAAAACAGGTTTCGCGCGTGATGCGCAGCGAAATCGAACCGCCGCCGGACGCAATCCGAGGGACTACCTCGGACTACCTGGAAGGAGTGGTGAAACTCGACAATGGACAGCGCATCGTCATGGCCCTCAATGCGGGTCAGGTCTGCGATATTGCGATGAATCATAAGATGGCTTCGGCCAATGGCGTGGCTTTGGGCGCGGAAATTGACAGTGACAACGGGTTGGACAAATCCAACGCCGACGCCGAAGTGCAAAAGGTTGTCACCTTTCGCATCGCCAAAGAAGAATTCGCCTTTCACATCGAGCACGTGCGGGAGATCCTGCGCGTGCAGAGCCCCAATCAGGTTCCCGACGTTCCCGACTACGTGCTCGGGGTGCTGACCGTGCGAGGTCAGATTCTGCCGGTCATCGACCTTCGCCGCCTGCTCCAGCAACGGTCACTGGCCGATCAGCTCGCGGATAATTGCCGCGTGCTGCGTGAAGAGTATGAGCGCTGGATTGATCAGGTCGCGAAAGTCTTTGCCGATGGTTCGCAATCGAAGGTGGACGCTTCCGTGACCGAGCATCTGCGCACCTGGCTGGCCGAAACCAACAGTTCGAGTCAGCTCCTGATGGAGACGTTGGCGAAGGCGCGCGGCCTTAACGAAAAGGTCATCAAGCAACTTCAGCTTCGGAGCAAGTCCGAAGAGCGCGGCGACCACGATGCCGCGCACGCCGCGTGCGAGGAGGTCCTTGCCGGAAGTCGGCAGACCATCGCCGCCTTACACGAATTCGAGCAAATGATCGCCCAAAACATCCAAGAAGACCAGCGCATCATCGTGGTGGACGCGGACGGCTTTGTACTGGGCCTGGTGGTGGATCACGTTCACGAGGTCTTGAACGTACCGAAGAACCTGGTGGAGCCGCCGCCGCGCATCGCCTCGAATGGCGGAATGGAACTTTCCGGGGTTGCCAAGCTGGACGACGGCGCGCGACTCATCATGCTGCTGGACGTGGCTCATCTTATGAAGGACCAAAAGCTTCGCGATGTCCAGAACTCTTCGCTGCAATCGGTGGGAGGGAAGAAGTCGGGCGAGAGAGACAACTCAAACAATAGCGCCGAAGAACTGAGCGAAGTTCAGCTGGTTACCTTCATGTTGGGCGAGGAGGAATACGGCGTTCCGATTTCGCAAATCCAGGAAATCGACCGCCTCTCCAAGATCACCAAAGTCCCCAAGGCCGCCCAGTTCATCGAGGGTATCACCAACCTGCGCGGCGAAGTGGTTCCGGTGCTGGATACCCGCAAGCGGTTCGAACTGCCGGTCAAGCCGTCGGACGATCGCACCCGCGTCATGATCGTGGACATTGGGGGCATCAAAACCGGGCTGGTGGTCGACTCCGTCCGTGAGGTGTTGAATCTCGCGCGCAAGGATATCGCTCCGCCGCCGGAGGCCATCGGGTCGGGAGGCGCACAACAACAATTCATTTCCGGAATCGGCAAGGTCGATGCGGGCAAACGCATGATCGTGCTGCTCGATGTGAAGCGGATTCTCTCCCGGCAGGAGCAGGCGCATCTTTCCGAAGTGACCACCAAAGCTGCCGCCTAGAACCTCGGATCGGGGCCGGTTAGTCCGGCCCCGTCAACCAATTCGATGAGCTCAATACGCGTGCTGGTAGCGGATGATTCCGCGTTGATGCGTCAGACCCTGAAAAAAATCATCGCGACGTCAGCTGACTTCGACTTGATTGGGGTGGCTCGCGACGGCGAGGACGTCATCTCGAAAGCCAGGGAACTGCGACCCGATGTTATCTCGATGGACATCAATATGCCCAAGCTGGACGGGATAACCGCGTTGCAGACCATCCTGCATGAGAACATATGTCCAGTAGTTATGGTCTCGTCGCTCACTCAGCAGGGCAAGGCCACCACCTTCGAATGCCTCGAGTTGGGCGCGTTCGACTTTGTCGCCAAACCCGATGGCACGGTTTCCGCCAACATGGACGTCGTTGCCGAGGAGTTGCTGGCGAAACTCAAAGCCGCCGCGTCGTCCCACAGCGTTCTCGGACGCCGCACCCAAGCCAGTGGACACCGCAAGCCTTTTCAGCCGCTTTCCGGGGCCATTTTTGAGAAAGTAAACCGTCCCAAGGCGGTAGCGATCGGAATCTCCACCGGCGGACCGGCGACACTTCAGGAAGTATTGCCCCAAATCCCAGCGGATGTCCCCGCCAGTATTTTTCTGGTCCAACATATGCCGCCGGCCTTCATCGCATCGTTTGCCAAGCGGTTGGATGATCACTGCGCGCTCAAGGTTGTGGAAGCGCGCTCCGGCATGCCGATAGAGCCGAGCATTTGTTACGTGGCGCCCGGCGGGCGCCACCTCTGCCTGCATCGCAAGATGACCGGCGAGGTCGTGATCCGCACTCCCACCACACCGCTAACTCTCTTCATTCCTTCGGTGGGCGTCATGATGGCATCCGTCTTGAGTATATATGGCGTGGACACGATCGGCGTTTTGATGACCGGCATCGGAGACGACGGCGCGGACCAAATGGTCGCGATCAGGCAAGCGGGCGGCTACACCATCGCCGAGAGTGAACAGACCGCAGTGGTGTTCGGAATGCCGCGCGAGGCCTACGAACGCGGCGGAGCAAGCGTAGTGGCGCCCAGTTACGAAGTAGCAGGCGCGATCGTCAAAGCGGTGCAAAGGACAATGCAATGAGCGACTTGGCAGTAAGCGACTTGAGCGAATTCGTCGTGAAGCTCGAGGATGCGGATGAAACCGAGCGCATCTATGCAGCCGAAGACATCGGGTACTTGAATACTGCCGAAGGGGTGGCGCCGCTGTTGGCGCGCCTCGAGCAGGAGCCTTCGCGAGCGGTGCGCGACGCCATCTTTCAGGCCCTGACCCGGATTGATGCGGATGCCTCGGTGGAGGGATGCATCAGACTGCTCGAAAGCGACGATCCGCACATTCGCAATCAGGCGGTGGATATTTTGCGCCGCAAAGGCGACGCAGCGATTCCCTCGCTGAGCACCGTCATGCGCGACGGCGATAAGGACTTACGCAAACTAGTCCTCGATGTTTTAAGCGGAACCCACACCGCGAGCACCGACGGTATCTACGAGGCTGCACTTTCCGACCCCGACTCCAACGTCGTCATCACCGCGGTCGAGAACCTCGGGCGCGCCCATGCCCGAAGCTTCAAGGGACGGATTGAAGAACTGCTCCTGGTTGGATCCCATCCGATGCTGATCGGGGCCTGTCTGGAAGCCCTGGTTGGGATCGGAGACGCGAGCTCGCTTTCGACCCTGCGCCAGCGCTTTCCCCAACTTGCGACGTTGCCGGACTTCTTTCTGGTGTCATGCCTGAAAGCCATCGGCGCGATCGGAACGGAACAGGAGTTTGCCGAAATAGCCGGCCTACTCGCCGTGCGCGGCCCCCAGCTTCGCCCCCCGATTTTGGCTGCGCTGATAGCCATTCATCAGCGCCATCCTGGGAAAACCCACGATGAGGATGTGCTACCGGTCTTGCGGATCGTGATTGACCACCTGGCTGCTCCGCTATGCTGCTACCAGGCGGTGCGAGCTTTGGGCTTCGTATCCTCTCGTGACGACGTCTACTCGTTCCTTATCGGGTGCCTTACGAGTCCCGAGCGGCTGGTGCGTTTGGGAGCAATCGAATCCCTTCGGGAAACCTACCGCCCCGAATTGGAGGAAGTGATTGCCGAGCGCGCGCTGACGGAAACCGATAAAGACATCCTGCAGGCGCTAAGAAGCTAGTCCGTGACCGCAATGGCAGAAATCTCCATCGAGCAGTTCAAACGGCTGAGCCAGCACATCCATCAAAAGCTGGGTCTGCATTTTGACGACAAGAAAATCTACTTCCTGAAAAAGCGCGTCGAGAAGCGGATGGCAGCCTTACGCATCGCCGAGCCCGAGGACTACGTGTTCATGGTCGGCTATGCCGATCCGCTGGGCCTCGAAATGCAGCAGCTGGCCAATCTGGTCACCACTAACGAAACCTACATGTTTCGCGAGTACGAGCAGTTGCAGGCCTTCGCCAACCACTGCCTGCCGGAAGTGCTATCGGCCAAACTGGCGCGCGGCGAACGAAGCTTGCGGATCTGGTCGGCGGGCTGCTCTTCGGGCGAGGAACCCTACACCCTGGCGATGATCGTTCAGGAAGTCTTTCCGCAAGCGCTGTCGTGGAAATGTCAGATCATCGCGACCGACATCGATGAAAACGTGCTCCACCGCGCGTACGAAGGCCGCTATGGAGATCGGGCCGTTGCCGAGGTGCCGGAAGAGTATCGCAAGAAGCATCTGATTGAGGACGGTGAGGACTGGCTGGTACGGGAAAAAACCGCCGCGCTGGTCGAGTTCCGTCATCTCAATCTCAACGATCGGATGGCGATGCGAGCAATGCGCGGCTTCGATTTCATCTTCTGCCGCAATGTTTTGATTTACTTCGACGATCTATCGCGCAAGGCGGTAGTCGATCACTTTTACAATGCGCTCAATCGGGGCAGCTACATTTTCTTGGGCCACTCCGAATCGGTGGGACGGATCTCCACCGCTTTCAAGCTGAAGCGCTTCGAGAACCATCTGGTTTACATTAAGGAATAGGACGGTGGACGCCAAGAAAACGATCCTGGTCGTGGATGACTCGGAATTCGTCCGTAGCTATCACTCCTACATTCTGGAGCAAGCAGATTTTAGCGTGATTACCGCGGTTGACGGCAGCGATGGGCTGGAAAAACTCTACAGCCAGTCTTTCGATCTGGTCCTCACCGACATCAACATGAGCAACATGGACGGCTACGAGTTCATCCGCCGCATCCGCGACGACGCCAGGTACAGCTTGCTGCCAATCATCATCGTATCTACCGAGAGCGAGGGCAAAGACAAAACCAAAGGCTTCGAGGTTGGAGCAAATCTCTACATTGTTAAACCATGCGCGCCTGAAAATATGGTGGAAAACATTCGCATGATCCTTCAGTAACCAGCGAGGCGCGTGGCGTGCCATTCGACATCATCAAGCATCAAGACGCCCGGATTCTGAAGCTCGAGGGCGCGATAACTATTGGCCAGGCGCAAGAGCTTGCGGCACGGATGGCCGAAGCTATGGAAGACCACCTGCCGGTCTCGATCGATACGCAAAGCCTGGAAGACATCGATACCTGTATCCTGCAGTTACTTTGTTCTCTGCGAAGGACAGTGCCGGCACTGTCCTTCGCCAGCCCCTCGGAAGTGTTCGTCAATGCAATCCAGCGCTGTGGTTTGCGGCGCGAATTAACCGGTGAGCGAGAAGGACTGTGAAAACTATTATGGCGGTCGATGATTCGGCCAGCCTCCGTCAAATGGTCGCCATGGTGCTGCGGGGCGGAGGCTATCAGGTGATTGAATCGGTGGACGGATTGGATGCCTTGTCCAAACTGAAGGGTCAGGAGCTACATCTGTTTCTCACCGACGTGAACATGCCGAAGATGGACGGCTTCGAATTCACCCGCAAACTCCGGGCGATGCCGCAATACAAGTTTGTCCCCATCGTGCTGTTAACCACCGAATCAACCGCGGAAAAGAAACAGCAAGGCAAGGCGGCGGGCGCAACCGCATGGATCGTCAAACCTTTCAACCCCGACCAGTTGCTGGCGGTGGTAAAGAAAGTGATCCGATGAGGCTGGGCTGAAATGCACGGCGACGGGCGAACCGGCATGGCGACCGACGTTTTGGAGCAGATGCGGGTCGCGTTCAGGTCTGAAGCTCAGGATCTGCTGATCGAGCTCGACTCGGCGCTGCTTGCGCTCGAGGAGCATCCCCTCGATTCAAACCTGATCAACCGAGTCTTCCGTGCGATTCACACCATCAAAGGATCCGGCGCAACCGCGGGTTTTACCCACCTCGCGCGTTTCGCGCACAAGATGGAAGAGGCTTTTGACCTCGCCCGCGGCGGGCGAGTGACCGTCAACCCGGACTTGATCGATTGCGGACTTAAGGCTTGCGATGTTTTGCGTGCGATCATCGAAGAGACGGCCGAAGGAGCAGGCATTCCGGGAGAGCTGGAAGTAACCGCGGCCTTCACGCGTCTGCTCCCGACGTCGGAGGAGCCGGCGGCGGAGCGCGTCGAACAGATCAAGCCGGCTGCAAACGTCCGCCGCGCATTTGAAATCAGCTTCAAGCCAAACCGCGAAATCTTCTATTCCGGCGCCGACCCGGTGACGCTGCTCGACGATCTGCGCGAATTGGGACAGGCACACATTACCGCTCACACCGACCAGGTACCGATGCTGGCCTCAATCGAGGCGGAGCAATGTTATCTCTGGTGGGAAATCCTGCTGATCACCGAACGCGACGAGGCCGCCATCCGGGAAGTCTTCGTGTTTGTCGAAGACGAGTGCGAATTGACGATCCGATTGCGAAAAGATCACGACGCGACGGTAGCTTTGCTCGGGGCCGTGCCGCCCGAGGCCTTTGAATTGTTCATGCTCGAGTGCGAAGAGCATCTGCAAGGAATTGAAAAAGAGGCACTCGCGCTGGAGCGCGATCGATCGTCGCACAACAATCTTGATGCCCTGTTTCGAGCCGTCCACAGCATCAAAGGCAACGCCGGGCTGCTGTTAGCTCAGGTCCAGGACACGCCGCTCCCGCCTGCTCATCCCATGCAACTGCTGCATGGCGTGGGCCACGGTCTGGAGTCGCTTCTTGATCCGTTTCGGCGGCCGGACGCAGGTCCGCTAACCGACCAGATAATCCAAACCGCGCTTGAGGCATGTGACGCGATCCGAAGCTTGCTGCGCAGTCTCACCCATAACGATGCGGAAGGACTTCCTTCGCCCGAACTGCTCGCGGGTTTGGGGATCAGCCTCGAGGACGCACCCAAAGCCCGCGACCCGGACGGGCGCGAAGCCGCATTTCTCAATACCAGCTCGCAATGCGTCGAGATGATCGGGGGTTGTCTGCGGCGCCTCGAGGCCGGCGACGAGGCCGCTGCACCCCTCCTTGCCACTTATCGGCGCGGGCTCACGACTCTCTCGGCGGCCGCGCAATACCGCAAAAACAAGCAACTCGCAGAGCCATTGGCGCAGCAACTCCTAATCATCGAAGATGCAATAAAAGCCGGCGCAGCTTTGAGCAGCGATGCGCGCTCCGCGTTGGTACGCGCTTTCAAGGATACCTGTTCCATGCTGGAACAGATGTCACCAGATGCGGATAACGGCAAGCAGGTGATGCCCGCCGCGCCGGCGTCCGCCACCGCTCCGAGCGCAGGTCCGGATGCCGCCGCCTCACCGTTGACGATCCGGATCGATCGCGAGAAGCTCGATCGTCTGATGCGAGTGGTTGGCGAATTGCTGGTTGCACGCGGGACGTTTCCATTACTGGTCCAGAGACTCAACAGCGGTGCCGGTAGCTCATCGGTCGCAAAAGACCTGAAGGACGCCGGCGCCAACATCTCGCGGATTGCCGATGAACTCCAGAACAGCGTCATGTCGATTCGGATGCTGCCGGTTAAGACGGTGTTCCAGCGCTTCCCGCGCCTGGTCAGAGACCTCGCAAGGTCACTCGGGAAAGAAGTGCGACTGGTCATCGAGGGCGAGGATATCGAGCTGGACAAAACCATCCTCGAACAGATCGGTGATCCGCTGGTGCATGTAATCCGCAACGCCGTCGATCATGGCATCGAGCGACCCGAAATCCGTCAAGCCAAAGGCAAGGACGCGACCGGACAGCTGATCCTGCGGGCCTTCCACGACGGAGGCGGCGTGGTGATTGAGGTTAGTGATGATGGTGGCGGACTCGAT
The DNA here is from genome assembly GCA_963815835.1 of uncultured delta proteobacterium. GTDB lineage: Bacteria > Desulfobacterota > Binatia > Binatales > Binataceae > DATGKG01. The sequence continues at coordinate 748,243 of CAWFIF010000006.1, read as the reverse complement.
ACCGATGCGCTCAAGCGCAAAGCTATCGAAAAGGGTTTGCTCACACCTCAAAGCGCCGCGGCGATGACCGAAGAGGCCGCGTACCAGTTGATATTTCAGCCCGGGCTGACGACCGCGGCGAAGGTCACCGACGTGTCCGGCCGCGGGGTCGGAATGGACGTAGTTAGCAGCAACGTTCGCGCTCTCCAGGGCAGTATCGAAATTCGCGCGCAGGCGGGCCAGGGCACCAGCTTTCTCATCAAGTTACCCACCAGTCTCATGATTTCGAAAGGAATCCTCTTGGAAGCCGGCGCCAATGAGTATGTGCTGCCGCTCAGCAACGTGCTCGACATGGTGAAAATTCCACCCTCAGAGGCGCATGAGTATCAAGGTCGCACGCTGATGCAGATTCGCGGCGCCACCTACTCGGTTTTCAATCTCGCCACCGTGCTGGGACTCGCCCCGGCACCTACGCCAGAACTTTCCGTCGCTATCGTCGCCGCAGGTACCGTCAAGTATGGCTTGGTGGTCGATAAGTTTGTGACGGAAGTCGAGGTCTTGATTAAGCCCCTGGCCGGTGAGTTAGAGCAATGTAAAGAATTCCAGGGCGCTGCGATCATGGGCGATGGACGAGTGGTGCTGGTCCTCAATGCGTTGGAGTGTCACAGCCTCGATCGAGCCCTATGCAGTTAGCCGTGCGAACAGACGTATCGATTTAATAGTTCGCGGGTGAAAGAAGACCGCCTCGAAACGCTTCAGGTCGCTACCTCAACCTCGATCTTCTGAATCACGACACCGAACAATCCTTTTTGAAAATCGGCGGAAACCCGAGGGCGCTGGAATATCGTCTGCTCATTGCGCCGATCGAAAATTCATGGAGGAGCACGAAGGTTTGCCCACCGTGATCTCCAATCTCGCCGAAAGCCTCTCCTCGTTCCACGACGTCAAAACCCGAGTGCATACCTCGACGGAGGCTTGGGGAAGCAGTACGGAACAATATCGCAAGAGCTTCGAGAGACTAATCGTATCCATGCAACGCTACGACATTACGCGCTAGTCGCGTTCGAGCCTTAGCTTCATTTCTTCATTCTGCTGGAGTTCATCGCCGAATGTTGAGCGTGGCCGGCTCTCCGATCGCTTCCGCGGCAGTGTAGCCATAGAGCATTCCCGAGGCCGGATTCCAGTATTCGATAACACCGTCGGCGCTCACAATGGCATCCATGGAGTCGCGAACCAGAGGAAGAAACGCTTCTTCGCGGCCGGCATGAGACATCGGGCTCAAAGCAAGCGCGGCCTGGCTATAGGTTGGTTGTTTCATCTAAAAACCTTTGTGGAGCTGCAAGACGATCAGGCACGCAGTTCCATCGATCAGGCGAGGGGATTCATGAAGGCCTTTTGAATAGGATCGTGTCGCGCAGAATACACTAGAGATGCCGGTTATTCACTCGACATCTATCAATCACGCTACTCGAATCCGGATCGCGGCGGAAGGTGATACAATCCGTCACCTCTTCTCTTTAGAACAGGTGACGTTGTTTCATAGACGCAGGCGCGCGTCTCATGGTTACCGCATTCAGGCAGCGCTGTGTCACCGCTGGCGGAGAGGGGATTCGAACTCGTGCTTGATGCTGCGTCTTTCGGACCCCAGCCGCCTATAAGTATGAAGGAACCTGCTCGACGACTCTAGATATCTTCGGAGACTGTATTTGTGAATGAGGTGTATGAGCTGGGCTCGACAGCAATCCTCTCCGATCACGCAAATAAGGTATACGAAGCAAATCCTCGTTCTCGAGTAGTTCCAGGTAATAGGCGTTGTCGCAGCCTGCCTACTTCCATCTTGTGACTTGGCGACATGAACATTATTGCCCGAGCCACACGAATACTACTCGCAAAAGACAATACCGGAATTGATACTGTCCTAGCTAAGCTTCCCGAAATAGGTCAACAGCGGCATCTCAGGCTACTATAATCTAAAGTTATCAATATGGTTTCGCTGTTACCGCGACGGATGCAAGACTGCCGCGATCCTGCTGGCCCCGTCCTTGCAGCCTATCCTGGGAGGCCTCACCACCCTGCGGGCGGCGGAGGCTCCATAGCAAAAGAAGGAGGAACCGGAAGAGCCTTTGTCGCAGCAGCTCAAAATGCTGAATGCGGCCGTGAAAGCCGGTGCGCCCTTGAGCAGCGCCCAGCGCTCCGCTTTGGGCCGCGCATTCGCGGACACTCGTCCCATTCTGAGACGCACGCGGCCGCGTGTCGTAGTCAGCGATTACATGGCTCGTTCACAAACTCGAAAAGGGGGGGCCGGCGGCTTGGTAGTGGCCAAAGACGTGGGCGCCGCGATCATTCAAAGCGGACGAGTGATGCTGGTCCTGAATGAGCTGAAGTGCCGCAGCCCGGATCGAACCGCATGCAGTTAGACAAGCAACCTGATGCCCAAGGCAGCGATTCCCATTCCGGCGACTGGAGAGAGACTCTTGGTCAGGTAGTCGCGGCCCTCGATCTCCTGAATCGCGACACCGAACAGGACTTTTTGAGCATCGGCGGAAAGCTTGGGGAGTTCATCGAAGCGGTAAGTCTGATTTCATCCGACGTATCAGTTTTTGCAAACTTGATCTCCGGCGAGCGAACGCTGCGCACTTCGGAGGCTCTGACCTCCGCCCTGGGTCACTCCAGAGACATGGTAGCGCATTCCCAACAAAGCATAGAGACCTTGAGCGGTATATGCCGCGGGGCAGGCCGGTTGAAGGGGTCTCTCGCAGGTTTGAAGGGAACCGTCTCGACCTTTCGTATGCTCGGGGTGTTAATTCGGATTGAGACCACACGCCTTGGTAGTGCAGGCGTTGACTTCATTCACTTGGCCGACGATGTAAAGTCGCTGGCGACAGTGGTCGAAAAAGTCCTGAATACCGCGAACTTGCTGATTCCCTCAATCCAAACCGCGCTGCAAAGTGTGGGCGGGCTGGAGGAAGGATTGGCGAAGGAACTCCCTGCGGTAGTCTCCAAGGTGCAGACCAGTTTCGCAACCTTTCGCCAGCTGCAAAATACCGCGCACAATTCCGCGGTTCGACTAATGACCGAGTATGACGCCGCCTCGAGTGCCTTCAAAAACCTGATGGTCTCACTTCAGTTCCACGATATCACGCGGCAACAGATTGAGCATGTCGTCCACATTTTACGGCGTCTTTATTTCGAGTACGCGGGAGAAGACGACCTCGACCCGAGTACTGCGGCCATCGTGCAATTGCAATCGTCGCAACTTGCCGATGCCGCAGAGAAGTTCGCCGCCGCGGTCGCGTCGATTACGCACAGCCTCGACGAGATCATTACCCAAGTGCTGGCGATGGCCGATGAGGGCCGAACCCTGTGCGGCCTTTCCGCGGATGACAAAGACTCTTGTTTCCTCCAGCTGGAGCAGGGATGCAGTGCCATCCTGACCAGTCTCAGCCTTTGCGCCAAGGCGGAAGCTGCGACTCGGTCTAGCAGCAGCAACCTCTCGGCGGAAATCGGGCAGCTGCGCACGTCGATTCAAGAGATTCAGGCAATCGAAAAACAAATCCGGCGTATGGGTATGAACGCTCGCATTCAGGCAATCCAGACCGGTGCGGTGGGCAATGCGCTCGGCGTGCTAGCCGCCGGCATGCAACAACTGGCACTCGAATCCAGTCAACGTTCCATGTCCCTCATCGAAGGGCTCGGTTCTATGGGCGAGGCAGCCTCCCAGTTGTCCGGGCACGGCAACCCTACATCCGAAAGCGAGGGCAGCGGGCAGGGCGGCTACTTGGAAGGAATGCGTGTAGCGATTGCGGAGCTACATTCGAACGAGCGCAGTTTCGCTCAAATCGCCCAGGTCATCGCACGCGGAGAGCGCCTGCACGAAGACCTATCCGCGACTCGTCGGAGGTTTTCCGTGGGCGTGCGCTTCGCTGAAGCTATCGGCCGCGTACAAGAGATGCTCGGTAAGATCGCAGCACCGAATCCATTCGGTTTATCGCGCGATGGCGCCCAAACGTCCGATCGTGGGTTAGCTAACCTGGTCAGTCATTACACCATGCAAGCCGAGCGCGATGTTCATGAAAGCCTAACCAAGCGGATGATCGGCCCGGCGCAAGTAACCACGCGAGATGAGCAGTCGAAATTGCCGCCTAAGAAGGTCAACCAACTTGAAGAGAACGTGGAGTTCTTTTAGGACCGAGGCCCCGGCCGGTGTTGGCCCGCGGCAGCAGTCGCATTTCGGATTTGTCGTATTGTTACGTCCTGAAAGTAGGTTCTCAATATGTTGACCACCCCGGTAAAGATCCTGGAGTGGACCCCGCAGTACTCAGTGCACGTCGTGACGATCGACCGGGAGCATCAGATGTGGTTCGACCTCGTGAATGGCCTTCACCAGGCGATGCTGGTTGCAAAAGGATCGGACATTCTGGCAACCCTTCTCGCGCAAATGACGCAGTACACCTTGTATCACTTCGCCCATGAAGAAGAATTGATGGCGGCCGCCGGGTACCCGCAAACGCAGGACCACGTCAAACAGCACGACGAGCTGCGTGAGGCCGCAAGGAGGTTTGTGGAACGGTTCGAACGCGGGGAGATTGCCATCACCATCGAATTGACGCTATTCCTCGCTCAGTGGATAAAACAGCACACAATGACTACCGACCTCCGGATGGGTGAGAGTTCTTGAACGGACACCGAAACGCGTCTCTACCGGCGGCTCGGCTGGGATGACGGCGAGTCATTGCGCGACCAGGTCGTACACCTTGAAGTCCGCGCCCCCTTCGTCAGAGCCCGCATGCACCGACCTGAAGTCGTCGGACTGGAGATAGGCTTTAAGCTTTGCACGGCTCTCCCAGCGCGTGATCAGAACGAAGGTCACAGGATCGTTCCCGGTCTTCAGAACCTCGCAGCCCATAAAACCTTCATGCCGATCGACCAGCCGCGGGCGAGTAGCGAAACGCGCCTCGATATCGGGCGCGGCTGTCGGCGAGACACTGAAGCGGGAGATCGCGACTACCCTGGGTTCAAATGAGCTCATAGGTTCACGTGCGTCGCATTACCAAGGTGTTTGCTGTTGGCATAGCCGCCTCAGGGTTGTCAGCGTATCCGTCAGCGCCCAAGCCAGCGGCCAAGTTGGGGTTTTCATGGAACAGGTAGCCGCCGATCATAATGGGAACTTTCGAAACCGCGCGGATGGCCGCTATGGTGGATGCCAGCTTCCCGATATGCGCCAACATCGTGGCGGAAAGCACGATCAGGTCCGGCTTGCACCACGGCTGTTTCATCAGTCTGACTAGTTCGTGCGCCGGCAAGTTCGCGCCCAGAAAGTTGGTGCGCCATCCGTTCAGAGCGAAGACGTCCGCGACGGCGCGCGCTCCGAGCTCATGATGCTCGCCCTCGACGCATGCCACCAGCATCGAAGGCCCGGAAGCTGCTGTCGCGCCGAATATCCGCCCATAGAAGCCGCTAAGCATCGCTGGCACGGCCGCGCTGCAATAGTGTTCGTGCGCCACGCTGATCTCGTTCATCTGCCATAGGCGCCCGACCTCGCGCATCAGCGGTGGCAGCACTCCGTTGTAGATCCCCGGCAAGCTCATTCCTGCTGCGATCGCGGTTTCCAGGGTCTTCCGTGCTTCTGCGGCGTCAAAGCAAAGCAATGCCTTCAGACATCGACGCGCGATATCGTCTTCCTTGCTCGATCCTATAAAGCTCGCTACCGCATCGGGCATCGAATCGAGCTTTTGTAACGCTGTCGTGAGGTAGGATGCGGCGATAGACTGATCGTTGGCCGCATCTTCAACCAGCACTGACCGCATGCAACTCAAGCTTTCGGAGATGTCTTCGGAGGCGATACCACGGCGGACCAAGACTATCTTCAGCCACGCAACATAGCGCAAGAACATTCCCGCATCGCCCGCATCGACTGCGGCCGAGAGCGCCGCCACATCATATAAAATGTCCTGCCGATACCTGGTCTTGCCGTTCTGCCCATAGCGATCGAGTAGGTACGGACGTTGCGCGTAATCGCGCACCAAGGTCGCTTCTGCGATGAGATTCGCCGCGCCTCGCAAGCGATCTCCTGGTTCGAAATTCAGCACTTACCTTCTCCGCCGGACTTTCCACTATTACAGGATCTTTCCCATCGTTATGGAGGATCGTGGTTCGCGCAACTGGAGATCAACCGGATGAGTCATTTGGCCCGAATGGGATGAAAGATAGACTCTCTAGCAGGGTGTTGATTAAAGGGTGAACTTGGAAAAGTCGATTCCGACAGCGAAGCATAGGAGAGTCTTGAGATCACTGGAGATCAGTAAGTACGTAGCGAAATGCGCCAGTTTGTATTTTTCAACACCCTCCTCTAGAGTACCGTTTCGCCATAGCGCTGATACGCAATAAGACCTTGCCATCGAAACTGTTTCCTCTAGGAGGCGCGGTACCGCAACATATTATGCCGGATTGACCACCAGTTCGGTCGGCATTTGAACGCGCACCGCAATGTCCGCGCCCGATGAATGAACCTCCGCAGCTAAGTATCTTTCGCGATCTGTGTATAACTGCGTGATGAGTTTCATTGACACAAAGCGATGCATGTGAGATGGTCGCTCCAAGGCTGAATCCACTCCGCGTGATTCCATCCCCGGCGCATCGGAGAAGCCTTGGGTGTCAGCGTATCCGAGAGACTGGCCACCACCGACGGGCCCAACGAATAGGCTGACTTCCTTCCCTCAGGCCTCGCTCGCAATTCTGCCATCCACTAATCCTCTCTTTTTGGAGATATTGAGGCTCGTGATACTTTGTGAATTGCTGACTGAAGGTGCTCCTGTTGCGGGCAGCAGCCATGGCGCGGCGCAGGGTCGATTAGTCCACTACGATCGTGTCTGGTTGGGCGCAAAACAATCACATCACTCCGCTGTCCGATCCAGTCGATGCAGCGCGGCATGCGCCAAGAACTCCTCGATGTGATTTAGTCCGTGGCGTAACGGTGGGGTAACCCGACCATCGGACTTGTTCACGCGCGGATTTCAGGCGGGCTGAAACCAGGATGTGGCGCCTTTGACGGGGCGGCCGAATGCGAACCCATCCCGCGTATTGTTGAAAACCGAAGTTGACGGAAGCTCAGGCGGTCGGCCAGCACTTCTTCCAATTGCGGATCCGACAGCGCGTACCACTGCTGCAGCAACAAGCATTTGAACATCACCAGCGGCGGATACGACGGACGCCCTTCGCTGGCGCTGTAAACCGCAGCCAGGACCCGCTCGATCGGTCGCCACTTAATCATCGCGGCCAGCCGCGCCAGCGCTTCGTTCTGTCCGGGTCGCCGCTTCACCAATTGATCCGCCAAGCTCAACTGCCCCACACTTCGATGACTCATCGCCACCTCCTCCGCTTCCTCAGCAACCACCTCTTTAATGATACCATCACCGCAGGTATGCAAAGGTCTCCTGAAGGAGAAGTCGTGGCCTCAGATGGGACCAGCTAAATGGCGGCCCGGAGACTGGCGCGGCATTCGTGGCCGGATGCAGGATTCGCTACGTTCTCTGGTCCCTTGACCCGCGCGGAAACCCGCGCAGCCGCGCCCTTTTCGAACGATTCTCCGAGGATTCGTGAAATCCAGAGACTGCGGTGTGGATGGTGCAGTCTGCTACGAACCAGTCTCTGTATCGAATTCCCTGATCTACAGGGAAAATACAGGGAAGTTCATCGATTTCGGGCCTGATTCGATGTCTTACCCGTCAGAAACCGCAGCAGCTGCGGATGCTTTCTCCCGAAATTCCCTAAAATTCCTAACAGGGAATTATTTTTGAAGAGCAGGGAAATTTCCGCGGACATCAGGGAATTAAATGAATCGATCAGCGTATCAGGGCCATAAGTAAGGCGCCTGTATTCCGAGTCTGCTTGCTCCGCCACCGAGTCTAACCCGACAGAAATTTCTGGCGCTGAACCTCCAATTCTGCCGCAATTCCAGGGACAATCTTCCGTCATCGGGGACCGAAGACGCAGTGCCAACACCGCAATGTTGGTGGATCGTCGTGTCCGTCAGTGATAGAGCCGAGATGGTGGAAAAATCTAGCGGCAATGGTTTTTCGATCGGCCTTGGGCTCACCAATGAGTGCAATCTCGTGTGTGCTCATTGCTATCGCGATACAGGTCGAATCGATCGTCTGTCGCTCGATGACGTTCGGCGCGTTTGCGAAAATGTGCCGGTTCGATCGGTGAACCTTGGAACCGGTGAGAATGGACTTCATCCGGAGTTTCACGCGATCCTTCGGTATCTGCGCGACCGCGGCACCACGGTCGCGCTGACTTCAAATGGCTACACGGCGGCGGTCCTGAGTGACGATGAGCTGCGCTCGTTCGCTGATCTCGAGTTTTCTCTGGACTTCGCCACCGAGCGGGAACAGGATTCCTGGCGTGGTCCAGGGAACTGGCGGCTGGTGCTCGATCAGACAGCACGGGCTCTGAGACTCGGAGTATCCGTCACGATCATAGCCGTCATGATGCGGACCAACTATGACAAGCTTCCCGAGATAGGGACGCTTGCTGCCCGGCTCGGAACAAATTTTCGGGTAAATGTCTATCAGCCGGTTAAAACGGACGCCTTCTCACTCGATTATGAGCAGTTTTGGGCGGGCTTTCAGAAGCTGCTGGAATCCTGTCCGCTAGCCGTCTGCAATGAACCCATCGTGCGCGCGATTCTTGGATTCGAGGCTGTATCGGGAGGTTGCGGAAAGGGCACCATCCGTGTCACGCCGAAGGGCGAAGTGCTGCCCTGCGTCTATTGGCCGAAACGGAATGTTGGGTTGGCCGAACTTGAAAAATGGGGAGCAACGATTGTCGACTCGCCGGGTTTTCGCGAGCTGGATCACGTTCCGCAGTTCTGCGCGAATTGTCGCTTCGTCGAGTCGTGCCGCGGCGGCTGCCCTAGCCGCCGGCTACTGCGGGGAGGACTAGACCGGCCCGATGAGTTTTGTCCGTTCGTTGCGGGAAAGCCTCTGCCTTCGTTTGCCAGCCACGCCGGAAGCTTGCGACAATTCCCGAAAGCTGGAAGCGCTTGCACGACAGTGTTCGGTGCGCAAGACCATAAGGAGCACAAAGATTGAGCAACTCCAAACTTCTCGCCCTCGATGCGGCCCTCACACTCGTGATACTCAGGGTTACGCTCGGCGCATTATTCGTGTCGACGTTCTTCGAGAACCTTGGCAAAGGACTATACAACGCCCAAGGATATGCGGGATTGATCCGCTATTACATTCAATATGGTCATGCGCCGGCAGTTTGGAAGCAGGTGATGGGACTTATGGCGGCCCACGCCGCGATAGCCGGTCCTGGGCAGGCGGTTCTTGAAGCAAGCCTCGGAGTCTCGCTTATCCTCGGCTTCTTCTCCCGGCTTGCCGCGCTCGTGGCATTTGGATTTCTGACCGGGCTGTGGGTCTCAGAGTGGGGAATCGGCTGGATATGGGAACTGCTGGTTCCAATGGCCGTAGCTCTGGCGCTAGCCCTCGGACCTTCGGGTAAGCGCGCAGCCGTCGATGTCGCACTCGCGCGGCGCTGGCCGCAGCTTCCAGTCTGAACCTGTGCGCGTCTCGGTAGTCATTCCTACGTATAATGAAGCGCAGTCCATCGGCTTGGTCCTGGCGGATATCCCGGCCGGAATTGTCCAACAAGTGCTTGTCGTCGACAGTGACTCAACCGACGGAACACCACAGATTGCACGCCAATTCGGGGCCGAGGTTCTGCATGAGCCGCGGCGGGGCTATGGTCGCGCCTGTCTCACCGGCCTTGCCGCAGTCAATGCTCCAGAGGTGGTCGTGTTCCTGGACGGAGACTACAGCGACCGGCCGGCGGAGATGTCGCGTCTGCTGGAGCCGCTGCGCAACGGCGCTGCGGATATCGTCATCGGCTCGCGGCTGGCTGGCGAGCGGATGGCGGGGTCTATGCCGTGGCACGCCGTGTTCGGCAATCGTGTCGCAGCACGCCTAATCGCTCTTCTCAGCGGAGTCCGCCTCACGGATCTCGGTCCGTTCCGAGCAGCACGCTATCAAGCGCTGATTGCGCTGGGGCTACGGGAATCCACCTACGGATGGCCGGTCGAGATGATCGTGAAGGGCGCGCGGAGGGGATTTCGAATCGCCGAAGTGCCGGTGAGCTATCATCCTAGGATCGGCTCATCGAAGATAAGCGGCACCGTTCGAGGCAGCATCGGCGCGGCTTGGGGTATCCTCGGCGCCATATTGAAGTATCAGCTCTTCGACCCCACCTCCACGCGCGAGGGGAACCTATGAAAGCGGCGCGTTCACTTGGTGAACGGGCCTTGATAATCATGGCTAAGGCTCCTCGCCCAGGCCACGTGAAAACCCGACTCGCCGCCAGCCTGCCTACTGACGCTGTAGTGGACCTCTATAGATGTATGATTGAAGATACCCTGGATCTCGCTAGATCCGTGTCGACCGACGTAGTTGCCATTGTCTGCCCGGCTTCGGATGTCGCCGATCTCGCCGATTGGCTGCCGGCGATCGAAATCGTCGGACAACAGGGCGAGGGCCTCGCCGCAGGCCTCGCCTCGGCCTTTCGCATCTTCATCGACAGGGGATATCGGCGTGTGGTTGCTATCGATGGCGATAGCCCTCAACTGCCGCCGGAGACGCTCGATAAGGCTTTCGAGCTCCTCGACGGGGCTGACGTAGTGGTAGGTCCGACTACCGACGGCGGCTACTACCTCGTAGGTAGTAAGACTGTGCAAGCCGAGTTGTTTGATACGGAAGGGATGGGCACTGGCAGCGCCCTTGATTCGTTGATGGCAAATGCGCATGGCCTGGGTCTCCAGGTGGCCCTCACCGAAACGGGTTATGACGTGGATGAGGTTGAGGATCTGGCACGTCTGGCGCGTGAGCTCCGTTTATTTCCTCACCGCGCCCCGCGGACGGCCGCGTGGCTCGCCCATCGACCGGAGCTCGGCGGGTGCTGAAGGACGAGAGTGTAGCGCCGGCCAGGTTCCTCGGCTGGGGACTAGTCATCGCAGGTTGCATCCTCGGGATTTCTTTTTTCGATTCAAGAACACACGCGCGCGTATTCGTCGTATGCACTGCGTTGGCAGCGCTCGCGTATCTTCGAACCATATGGCTCCTTGGCCGGTTTGCGGAGGGAAGCAATCGAGGACTTGCTCTGTGCCTTGTGCTCGCAGCAACATGGCGAGTTCCCCTTCTGCTTAGCCCGCCCACCCTTTCAACCGATGTCTATAGGTATGTGTGGGATGGCAGAATCCAGCGGCTCGGCTACGATCCTTACCTAGTTGTGCCTAGCGACAGCGCTGTCCGGCATTTGCACACGGCCGAGACTCTGCTGATGAACCATCCTGATTTCCCGACGCCGTACCCGGCCGCCGCAGAACTTTTTTTTTGCGCAGTCACGATGGTGGATGACTCGGCACGCGCGATGAAATCGGCAGCCTTTGTCTGTGATGCTGCCTTAGTCGCGGTTCTCCTGTGGTGGCTGTCGGCGTCCAATCGAAGCCCGTGGTGGGTGCTCGCCTATGCATGGAATCCGCTAATCGCTCTGGAGGGTGCCGGGAATGGACATATCGATCTCTTAGGTGCGCTATGTCTTGTTCTGGCCGCCGCCTCGCTGGCGCGCGGAAGGCGTGCGGTTGCGGCAGTTGCGTTCGCGCTCGCGATCGGGGTCAAATTTCTGCCGGTGATTTTAGTGCCCCTCTTCTGGCGCCGTATCCGTCTTCGTGACGCAGCTCTAGGCGTCGGAATCCTCGCCGCACTCTACATTCCATTTCTAGGCCAAGGCCAGCTGCCGCTCGGCTCGCTGGGAGGCTACCTGGCTCGTTGGCGCGTCAACGCACCGGTTTATTCGGCCCTCGAGTGGGTCTTTCCGACGAAGGGCCTGGTCGGCGTTCCAGTCGCTGTCGGCTTTGCGGCCGCGCTCTGGGCGCGTTGGCATTTGGACCCTGACTCACCGGAGGCCTGGGCGTGGCCTGTGGCAACGACGCTGCTCTTCGCCCCGACCATTTTTCCGTGGTACTTGGTTTGGGTTACTCCGTTTCTGTTCACTCCACGCGCTCTGCCGCTGGCGGTATGGACCGTGAGCTCGCTCGCGGTTTATTGGCCACTTCCCGTCTGGGCGACAATGGTAATTGAGTACGGCTCCGTTCTATGCGTAGCGGGGTGGATGTTGGCGCAATCGGTGGGAGCGCGTCGCACGACCAGTCCCCTCGCCGGCTGACGCATCGCATCAATCGGTGCGCCGGACCAACTCGCCATCGACACCCGAGGGCGCCCGCTCCCTATTGCGCGTTAATCCACGTGTCCGACCCTACTAGCTTGACGGCCACATTCGAAAAGAAGAGATGCAGCGGCTTGCCGTCCGCCGTCCCGCGATGCTCCGTCGAGAAGAGGAGAGGGCCAGCCTTCTTGTAGCCCGCCCAAGTCACTGTAACGAGTGCCGGTACCGGACTTTTTGGGGACCCCCGATGGTAGACCATTTCTTTGATTCGGTTGTCAGACCCGACGTACAGATCCCAGGTATCTCCGGGCGTGTAGCCGCCGTTCGGATATTTCACCGTCACCAGCTTCGCCGAACCCTTGCCCAGCGGCAGTTTTTGCATGCCCATATCTTGCACATTGGCGCCTGAGGAATCCCAGTAAAGATGGAAAGGGAGGAACGCCCAATAGTTATCGTTTACGAAAAACCAGTCAATTTTGTTCTTAACGATGGGAGAATCGGCGGCGAGCTTGGATGGAACAAAGGTAACTTTCACCGGCTTGCCGTCCTTATCTACTCCCTCGTAGGAGATTTGGCCGGCCTTGGGCTCCCAAACCCATGAACGACTGACCGATATGGCGCCCCTTATGTTGAACGTATAGCGGATCGCTTCAACTTGCCCGTACGAATCCAAGCCATAGGCCTTCGCAATCTGTTCGGCAATCGGCGAGGGCGTTTGCGCCCAGGAAGTTGAAGTTGACGCAAGGATCAGCACTCCAAAAACCAGGAAAGGGATCGGCGTTAAACGGCCCAACTTTGCCATGTCGGTCCTCCTCAGTGAAGAAATGAATGTCGTGTTGGATAGCGGCGGCTCCAGAAGACCTGCCAGTGACCGAATAAGGTTGCTAAAAGCCAGCAAACGAGTGATGGCGGATGAAATGATTGCGCTACTCACGCCCTGCTCTGTGTGGTTAGGGGCTTGAATGCAACCTCGGTGAAACAGCACCACGCCCTGGCTGGGATGGAATCGATAGGATTCCGGAGCCGAGTCTCGGTCAGATTCATGTCACTCGAAACCTGATAGACGATATACCGCTCTTCACGTTTAAGCGCGAGCATTTGCCACCTCCCGAAACGTATGCTGAGCGCTGCGTTGGTTACCAGGTACGTCTAATTCTCGGCTCCACTCCATACCTCGGCGGGCGACGTTTCGGATTCTATTCGGAGAAGGCTATCGGTTGGCATACGAAATTCGCGTCCAAAGCTTCCGCGTTGGCACTTCGGTCTACGGACTTCATCTGATCGAGCGCGAAATACTGGTGCGGAAAATCTCGCTGGACAATCCAGATCTACCGCTCGTAACGGACGCGCGACTGCGATCCTCGATCACGCTTGCCAGATCGAGTTGATTGTCGCGATACTCGCGGTGCCCGTTCCGGGCGGGGGAGAGCCGAGTGCGCTGCACGAAGTGCGGGTTCGAAAATCCTGCGGGAGCGAAGTTTTGTAGCGAGTGTGCTGCGCCGATGGCGGCGAAGTGTCCGCGCTGCAGTGCGAGCAACAAGCCGGGAGCGAAGTTTTGTAACGAATGCGCAGAACCGCTCCAGGCTTCCGCTTCAGTCGCGAAGATCCAGTCTGACGAGCAGATTCAGGGCGAGCGGCGCCATCTGACGGTCCTGTTTTGGAAATCTTGTAGTCCGGGTCAGCCGGCATCGGATCCACTTCGGTGCGGCCTATTGAGTTGTAGGCCCCGTGGTGTCCGATTAGCTGGTAGTCAACTTCCTGGTAGGGGTGGCCTAGCGACTCGTAAACCTCGACGCATTCGAAATAGCGCGCGTCGAAATCGTCGGTCCACATCGGACGGAACATCACGTTCCAGATGATCTTGACTCCGGTATCCGGATCGTTCGCATCGATCAACGGGAACGGCTGAGGTAACCGAAAGCACCCCGGCTGCGATGATTCCCGCATTTTGTCAGAGTTTCCTCCGGGAGCTATCAGCGCTACAAACAGCCAGTGAATCTAGCGCTAACAGAACCACGCACGTCGAAAAATCCACTTCCAGTCAGTTGGTATACTTTCGCGAGGCAGGTCACGACCTTCCGCTCACGGTATCTTCCCCCCGGGAACCGGTTCGAGAATCGTTTTCACTATAAGGCGACAGATTCTGCCAATGTCTCGATGTGCTGCCAGGAAAGCGACTGCGGCAACTTCAATGGACAAGGGGACTTCTGAGTCCTTTGCTGTCTGGCAAAAGCTCAGGACCGCGCAAAAACCTTTCTAAAGAGGAAATGTGGGGCGGTCACGCCAAGCTCAGCAGTCCAAGTCATTAACCAGCCGAAAGGACTTCAGGTGGCGAAGCAGCTCGGCAGTGTCGATAGGCTTGATAAGATAAGCGTCACAGAGTCCCTCGAACGATCGGATGACTTCCTTCATGTCACTCACCCCCGTCGTCATCACGATCTTCACGCCATAGGTAGAGAGAACCCCGCGTGCTTCCTCCAGCCCCCGCACTTGCTTAACCGCCTCCGTGCCGTCCATCTCGGGCATCAGGATGTCCATACAGATCAGGTCGTAGGATGATCCGTTGGCGAGGGCCATCCGAAATGCTTCGACGGCTTCTTTGCCATTGACGGCGAGGTGGCATTCGCCGTAGCGAGAAAGGAAGGTCTGCAGTAAAAGCCTGCTAGTGAAATCGTCTTCAACGATAAGTGTTTTCATTAGGCGCCACCTCGGGCTCATAGGTTGAATTCATAGCCATCCGGCGTGCTCGAGTGTCTTCTTGAGCCGCTCGAATTCTTCCACCGCTCGGGGCAGAAGCTTGCCGAACTGATCTAACTCGCCTGCTTCCGCCAACCGTTCCATCTCCGCCCCAATCGAGGACAGACTGCCTGCCGAAATGGTTGCCGCTGATCCCTTGAGGGTATGCGCGTGCATGCGAGCACCAAGCGTATCCGCCTCGGCGAGCCGCTGGCGCAGATGGTTTAACTGCGAAGGGAAATCTTCGAGGAACGCTGCGATGATTATGTTGGCAAGCTGTCTGTCTCCCATGAGCCGCTTTAGCAAAGACTCCGAATCGAAGGTAGCCCCCTTGTTCATCGCCTCGCGAATGCAGCCGTCCCGCTCACCCGGCATCGCATGCGCGGCGCCCTCCTCGCGAGGCTGTGCGATAGTTTCAGCGCAAGCCGCGCAAGTGTCCCCAGGGCTGGTTTTCTCACCCGAGGTTGGCGGACTTTCGGCGTCTCCACCTGGCGATCGATCGGCTTCTTTCCTCGCCGCCGCAGCGATCTCATCGGATGACGGCTGCTGAACCGTTTTGCTCGTGCTGCCCGACGGGAAATTCTCCTCTGACTTCGAAGCGCTGACCAGCGCGAGTGACGCTTCCAGTTCATGAATATCGACTGGCTTGCTGATATAGCCATCCATGCCCGCGGCGATGCATTTTTCTCTATCTCCCGGCAGTGCGTGCGCGGTCACAGCAATGATCGTGACGCGCCGATTGGAGCCCATCCGGCGGCGGATTTCGCGGGTTGCCTCGTATCCGTCCATCTCCGGCATCTGGCAGTCCATCAAGATCACGTCATAGGGGAAGCGGAGGGCGGCCTCGAGCGCTTCGATCCCGTTTTGCGCAAAATCAGCCGCGAACCCGAGCTTCTGGAGTTGTAGTCGGGCCAGATTCTGATTGACCGGGTTGTCTTCAGCAACAAGGATTTTGAGCCGGGAGACTGCGCCGGCTTCAACCGATGAGGGTTCTGTCGCCGTATCCCCGTGCGATTTCTGAGACCCTAGTGCAACCTCGTCTCCGCGCGTGAGAAGCCGGATCAAGGTGTCGTAAAGGGTTGACTGCGACACCGGCTTCATCAGCCATGCGCCGAAATCGAGGCCGTGCAGCCGGGCGCCGAACTCACTGCGGGGGCCGGCCGAAGACGCAAAAATAACTACCGTGTTCGCAAGCTTGGGATCGCTCTTAATGATGCGTGCAAGCTCAATCCCGTCGACCCCGGGCATCGTCACATCGACAATCGCGACCACGAAAGGGCGATCGAGGGCGGCCACTCGCATCGCATCCAACGCGGCGGTGGCGGACGGCGCAATCTCCGCTTGCATTCCCCAGCCCACGGTTTGCCGGCGCAAGATCTCCCGGCTGTTAGCGTTGTCGTCCACCACTATGATTCTAACACCGGCCAGCGAAGCGAATTTCCCGGCAGCCGGTCCGCTGACCTCGACCTGCCTGGCGAGTCTTGCCGTGAACCAGAAGGTGGAACCTTCCCCGGGCGTGCTGCTCAAGGCAATAGAGCCATGCATTTTTTCCACCAAGCCACGAGCGATGGAAAGTCCCAGGCCGGTGCCGCCGAACCGGCGACTGGTGGAGACCTCAACCTGACTAAACGGCTGGAAGAGCAAGTGTTGTTTTTCGCGCGGGATGCCGATGCCGGTGTCGCGCACCTCGAACCGCAGAATGGTCTCGGCGGGATTTTCGCTAATCTTGTTAACCTGGACGCTGACTTCACCGTGCTCGGTAAACTTGACGGCGTTGCCAAGCAGGTTGAGCAAGATTTGGCGAATACGGCCTGGATCCCCGCGCAGATGCTGCGGGGCCTCGGGGTCAATCGAGATCGTCAGCTCAAGTTTCTTGCGGCGCGCTGGTTCCGCGACCGCCTCGACCGCGCCCTCCACCAGTTTCGACAATTCGAAGTCCAGTTCTTCGAGCACCAGTTTACCCGCGGCGATTTTCGAGAAGTCCAGAATTTCGTTGATTAGAGTCAGCAACGCCTCGCCACTCTCGCTGACGTTGCGGGCCAACTCGGCCTGTTCGGGACCCAGGCTCGTGTCAAGCAGCAGCCGCGTCATCCCGATGATCGAATTCATTGGAGTGCGGATCTCATGGCTCATGTTGGCCAGAAACTCGGACTTGAGCCGCGCCGCTTCGAGGGCGGCGTCGCGCGCACGAGTGAGTTCCGCCTCTACACCCTTACGCGCGCTGATGTCGTGAGCGGTAATCGATAGGCCCACGAGCTTTCCCGATCCATCCAGAAGGGGCGACCCGGTAACGGCGACGTCGATCAGGTTACCATCCTTGTCCATGCGGGTGGTTTCGAACGACTCGCCGTGGCCGGTCTCGCGCACCCTGACAGCGCGTTGCGTCAACTCAGCTCGGCGATCCAGCGGTACCAGCATCGCATTACTGCGGCCGAGGACTTCAGCGGCGCTGTAAGCGAACAACCGCTCCGCCGATCGATTCCAGCTCGTAATGGTCAGGTTATTATCGACGCTGTAGATCGCGTCGAAAGACGAATCCACGATCGCTGCCAGCAGGCAACGTTCCCTTTCGAAGAGTTTGTGTTCCGAAATGTCGCGCATTCCGACCAGCGCTCCGCGCGTGCTGCCGTCACTGTCGTGATAAGCGGATACGCTCAGCGAAATCGGTATTTCTCCCCCGCTGCGGGTAGTTAGGCACAGTTCGACGTCGCGGACCAAGCCTTTTTCGAGCGCGCGGTTAACCGCCTCCGCCGCCCCAGCGGCGTCGATGAACAGGGAGGCTATTTCGCCTCCTATCAGTTCCCGGCGCGAGTACCCGGTAAGTTCCAGCGCACGCTCGTTCACGTCGCAAAGCCGCTGATTGGGATCGGTCACCAACAGCGCCTCAGGCGACGATTCGACCAACATGCGGCTGTATTCGCGCTCCTCGCCAAGCTTGCGTTGGATGGCGCGTTGCTCGGTAACGTCGCGGGCGACCCCAACGATGCCGAATATTTTGCCGCCGATATAGAAAATAGAAGCGTTGAACGAGACCTGCGCCTCGCGCCCGCCGGCGGTTCGCAACACCAGGTCGCAATCGGTGAGGGATCCCTCGTTGAGCGTGCGGTTGACCGCGGCCGCGGCTTTGGCAGGATCGACAAAATAG
Source organism: uncultured delta proteobacterium (assembly GCA_963815835.1). Classification (GTDB taxonomy): domain Bacteria; phylum Desulfobacterota; class Binatia; order Binatales; family Binataceae; genus DATGKG01. The sequence continues at coordinate 730,164 of CAWFIF010000006.1, read as the reverse complement.
CTCCCAAAGCGGCTTCCGACCAGGAAGCGCTTCGGCACTTCAATCAGCTTGGCGAACTGCTCGTTGAGGTCGGTGATCCGCAGATCGCGATCGACCACCACCATTGCGTCGATCGACGACTCGATGAGTCCGCGCGTGTATTGCTGGGCCTGGCGCAGTTCCTCCTCGATGGCCTTGAGATAGGTTATGTCACGGGTAATTCCTGCCGTTCTTGTGATCGCGCCGCTCGACGAATCGCGAACCGGAAAAACCATTACCGAGGCATCGAATGACTCACCATCGCGTTTGATCCGACGTTGCTCATAGTTGATGGGATGGCCGGATGAAATTACCTGCTGTATGCTGCGCTTGACTTGCGCGATGTGCTCCGCGGGAACGAACACCTCGAGAGTCTTCCCAACAATTTCCTCCGCAGTATAGCCGTACAGCCGCTGCGCGCCCGGATTCCAGCTTACAATTTCACCCTCGAGGTTAATGCTGATGATTGCGTCTTCGGAGGCATTGACGATCGCCGCCAACAAAGCCTGTTCGTGTTCGATGCGTCTGAGGTAAGTGAGATCCCGCATGATCACGGACATCCCGATGGTTTCACCCGATGAGTCGAAGATGCCCGAGGCCACCAGCGAAACCTCGACTTTGCTCCCGTCCTTTCGCATCACGGGAGCTTCGATCCTGCGAGCGGTGGATGGTTCGCGTTCCATCGCCGATATATCTTCGCGAAAGTTGTTCTCGACCCATGGCCGATCGCCTGGATGCACATAGACATCGAGAAAATTCCGTCCCAGCACTTCCTCGGCGGTGAAACCGAGCAAGCGCTCGGCGCCTCTATTCCAACTTATGATCAACGAGTCGGTCGAAATCGCGGTAATCGCATCGTCGGAGGACTCTACCATCGCCGCCAGCAGCGCGTTTTCTCGCTCCGATCGCTTCTTCTCTAAGATGTCCCTCACAATTGATGAGATCGCGACTACCTTGCCTTGCGCGTCGAGGATTCTCGATTCGACCACCGAAACGTCGATCAGGCTGCGATCGCGCCGTTGGAGCGGAACCTCCAGCCTGCGCACAAACCCCGCCGGCTGGTCGGGCCGGAGATCCTGTTCCAGGACCGATCGGGCAAGGGAGTGGTCGCGCGCGGGGACATAGAGTTCGAGCACTGGTTGGCCGATCGCCTCTTGCGCCGTATAGCCCAATAGCCGTTCCGCGCCCTTGTTCCAGGTCAGCACCCGCAACTCGGGTGAGACGGTGATAATCGCGTCGTCGGAGAATTCGATAATCGAGGCCATGAAGTCGCGCGCGCCTTCGGCGTGGCGCTGGTCCGTGATATCGCGTCCGAATCCGAGCACGCGCTCAACTTCACCGTCCGGCGAGACCAGCGGAACGTCGAGAATGTCGAGAATCCGCCGCCGTCCCTTCAAGGTCACGACTTCGATTTCGAAACGAACCGAGCGCCCACCAAAGATCGGATCGATCGCGGCCGTGGTCGCCTCAGGAGCCGGCGTCCCGAACGAGTACAAATTCCGGCCGATCAAATCACCGCGCGTATCCGCCTCGAACTGTGATATCGCGGCGGAATTGACCTCGAGGATCGTACCATCGCGCGCGAATATGACCGCCGCATCGGGCAGCATGTCGATGCTGACGCGGAACAGATCCTGCGCTCCGGCGGCAACCGGGACCAAGGACCCCGCCCACAATTCATACGGGTTGCCTGAGCTCATTGCTGATCCACCATGCCGGGCCGATCGCTGCCCACGACGAATTCCGATTCGCAAGCGATCGGCACGAATAGCATCACAGTCGCATACGCGACGACGCCAATTCGAAACTCGAACTCACTGCGAGATCTCATCACGGTCAGCGACGATTCGCTTCGATCCCAACATCGCTACGATTCCCACACGTTGAACGCGTGCGAAGCGATCGCCTTACCGCGATAGGGCAAGTTCGATGCCACGTGTGGGAGAGCTATCGATGACCGCGAGTCACGTAAAAGACACTCAGTCTGTCGCGATGGTCTGAGACGGGGTAGTGGATGTGTCGAAGTGGTTTCTATGCGCGGCGCTAGCGGTGTCAGTTTGCGACAGAGCGCTTTTGCGGCAGAATTGGAGCTTTGGTGGTTGCGGGGGAAGGATTTGAACCTTTGACCTCCGGGTTATGAGAAGGACGCATGGTATTCGCGTCGCCAGGACAATACTGATCCTGCGCGGATTTTTCCGCGTCCGAGTCCGTTGAAGCCCGTCATTTTTCGGCAATCAACCGCCACTAAAACCGCCACCGCCGGAAGCCTCTTGGATTGCAGCGCGCGAGCTCCAGCGGTCGAGCAGATTGAGCGCCTCACGCTGATGTGCGGCGCTCAGATGTGTCTAGCGTTGGGTCATTGGAGAACTGCGGTGCCGCATCAACGCTTGCAGCGTGTACAGGTTGACACCGCTCATCGCGGCGCGTGATGCGAAGGTTTGCCGAGATCATGGAAGCGGAATTTTTCGATTCCGGCCGGTTTCAGGGCAGGATACCGATAGCGATTGAGCAAATGAATGTAGAACCTGCTGGATTCTCGAATAAGCCTCGATCCTTACCATCACTACGTTGTGCTTAGTCAAAACCTAAACTCGGACATATTGGTGATGCAGCCCGCCAAGGATTGGAATCGCTGCGATACGACCGATCTTGTGCGTCCGGCGTAAATCTGGTGCATCCTTATCCAATGAGAGATGAGGCCGGACTTGGTTGTAATACGAGGCATAATTCTTGAGCACGTCGCGCAAGTGCGCTTCGCCGAACACCACGAGATGGTCGAGTGATTCGCGACGGATCGATCCGATAAGTCGCTCAACGTGCCCGTTCTGCCACGGCGAGCGTGGCGCCGTAGGATGATCTCGAATCCCCATTGCGCGAACGCGGCGAGAGTATGCCGGACCGAATGCCCCGTCGCGGTCGCGAATCAGATGACGCGGCGCTTCGTCCCACGGAAGGGCATCCGTCACCTGTCCCGCGATCCACTCGGCGGTCGGATTGTTCGTCACGCTGATGCTCACCAATCGCCTGCGAGCGTGGCGAAGAATTACCAGGCCATAGAGCAGCTTGAAGGAGACCGTGCGAACCACGAACAGATCGATGGACGCGATCACAGCTGCGTGATTGCGCAGGAAGGTCTTCCAACCTTGGGAGGGTGGCCCCTGCCGCTTGGTCATGTACCTCGCCACTGTTGATTGGGCGACTTCGATCCCGAGCATCAGCAGCTCGCTGTGTATCCGCAGCGCTCCCCACAATGGGTTTTCCTTGTTCATCCGTCGGATGAGATCGCGAATCTCGCGGTCGATTCTGGGGCGGCCACCACGGCGGCGCGATTTCCAGTGCCAATAGGCGCGAAAGCCGCGACGATGCCAGCGGATCACGGTCTCCGGCTTAACCACGGTGATCGCATTCAAAATCGATGGGAACAATCGGTAGAGCCAGACAAAGATCAGTCGGTCGATGTTTCTCAGCCACACTCGCGACCGGGACTTGCGGCTCAGGACGATCACCTGCTGCCGCAGGACCAGGTTTTCAGCCTCGAGTCTCGCCCGTGACCTCAGGCGCGATCGCGCGACGAGCAGGAGTTCGATCAGAAACTCGACCATCCGCGTTCCACTATCATGGCCCGACCCGCCCGTCACCCTGGATTAGGTTTTCGGTATCGACACTGTTCGCGAATATGCCCCCCCGATTTCATCGAACAAGCCAATCGCGGCTTCGAAAATTCCCCAAGAGGAACCTTTTGGAAGCGCAGCGCGGCGGCGACTTCAAGCCTCTGAATCGTCAATGCGTTTTGCGCTACGGAATGATGACTGAGCGCCAAGAGAACCCGCTCCTACAACCTCTTACCGGAGATCATCTATGTTTTAGAGCTGGAGACGGCGGGTACCTGACCCAAAGTCAAATGCAAGTTACTTCGATTGTTGACGATCGTCAGGGTTTTTCCGATTTGCAATTCGAGCCTACGATGAGCTATAGAAACGCCCACTGACGGTTGACAGGTCGCATCAGAAAATTCATCGGAGAGACTATGGATCAGGACCAAAAGCTGCTCAAAGTAAAGTATCTCCTCGATCAAATGAAAGACTACCGTGTGGATTGTCTAGCTTTGAGAAAAGCAATCGACGGTATTGGCGGTGGCAGACCCCCTCGGCTACTACATTTATTGTCCGATATACCCAATCCGCCGCCTCCTCCTGGGCTTTCTCCAGTTCCAGCTAATTACGAGTGGTGCGCCGCACTTCTGCAAACAGTTGCATACAACAACCATGTGGCGGCCATTGCATTGAATCCACCATCTTCGGTAGCTCCTGTTCTACAGTATGACGAGCTGTACTCATTAGATTTGTCTAACGAATGGATGGAATTATTGAGAGCTGTATAATATAGTTACAGTGGGAACAAGTCCGCTTGTTCCCAGAAAGCCATCACCAAGGTGGGTCGCCGGCGCATCCTGCGCAGGGTGCGCCGGGCCTGATAACTGAGCTGGCTGAAGTCACGCGGACAGAAGTTAGGCAATTCGTGATGTTTCCAATAGCCCCAGATGTACTCCACCGGATTAAGTTCTGGCGCGTAGGCGGGCAGGTACTCAAGCTCGATCCGGCCTCGCTGGCGGGCGACAAACTCTCTCACCACCCGGCCGCGATGGGTTTGCGAACGATCCCAGACCAACAACAGTTTGCCCGGCAGGTGGCGCAGCAGATGCCCCAGGAAGTTCTCTACCTCAGGGGCGCGAATGGTTCTGCGGTAAAGGCGGAAATAGAAGTTCCACCAAGTGATGCCGGCCACCGCCGAGAGCACCTTCCAGTTGAAATGATATTGCAGCACCGGAGTCTGTCCGCGCGGGGCCCAGGTGCGCACCCGATGGGGCCGCTCGCTCAGTCCGCTCTCGTCGATAAAGACGATGGTGCGCCGCTCGCGGAGCGCTTTTTTTTAATCCGCGGCCACCCCACTCGCTTCCAATACCGGATGGCTTCTTCGTCGCGTTCGAGCGCCCGCCCACTCGGCCGCTGGCAGCTCCAGCCGAGCTGGCGCAGGAGGCGCCAGACGTGAGCTTCGTGATAGCGCACCCCGCATTGGTCCTCGATCAGCTCGCGCACCCGGCTCGTGGTCCACAACCCCGTGGCGTATCCGAGCGCCTCGGGTCCGCGCTTGAGCGCGTGTTCGATCTGCTTGAGCTGAGCGCCACCAAGTCTAGGTTTGCGTCCCGCGCGTCCGGCCTTTTTCAAACCCTTCCGCCCAGACTGCGCAAGCTGCCGCGTCCAGCGAATCACCGATTGTCGATGCACGCCCAGGCGGCGCGCCACCTCACTCTGACTCACGCCCCGCCTAAGCAGTTCCGCTGCTTCCATCCGGCGGCGCTCCAGCGCGCCGAAGTCCCGCCGCACACCCGCTGGGTTACCCATACCCGTAGGCTAGCATGTGTATCTATATTATACAAGACTCAGTAGTTGAGGGACTATTCAAACGAATCGTTCGCTTCTATCCAATTGATGGTTTCCCTGAGGAGCAGCCTACAAGACCGATCCAGGAGTCATTGAAAGATCTATCGTCTATGGCGCTTCAGCGGTAGTGTCGCGCAGTTGGTGGAAAAGTGAAAAGGCGTCAAGATCCGGCGAGTTGAGCCACAACTCACACCCGCTGGGAGGCGGGTGCCGGAGGATGACGCCATGCAAAGCGATAGCAGTAGTGGGTGGCAAGGGAAAGGCGCGCTCGAGGAGCTGCTGCGCGAGCGGATCCGTAGCACCATCGAGAGCATCGTCGAGGAGGAATTGGTGGCCGCGCTGGGTGCGGCACCATCGCAGCGCAGCGGTCCGGTTCGAGTCGGGTATCGGCATGGCAAGCGCGCGCGAACCCTGACCACCAGTCTTGGCCCCACCACCATCGCAATGCCACGCGCGCGGATGGAGGGTGAAGATGGTCGGCGCCGCGAGTGGCGCAGTGCAATCATTCCGCGCTAGCAGCGCCGCAGCGAGCGAGTCGATGAGGCGATCCTCGGAGTGTACCTCAGTGGCACTAACACGCGGCGGCTGCGGGGAGCGCTCGGCCCGTTGTTGCGCGGTGCTCCGTTGTCAAAGGATGCCGTATCGCGTCTGGTCGGGCGCTTGCGCGAGGACTTCGCCGCGTGGGCACAGCGGGATCTCGGTGAGCTGAAGATCCGTTATCTGTTTCTCGACGGCTGGTATCCGCGGATGAGGATCGGGAAAAAACGCGTGCGCGTACCGGTGCTGGTCACGCTGGGGGTTTGCGCCGATGGCCGCCGGGTGGTGCTGGACCTGCGCCTGGCAGGGGTTGAGAGCGCGGACGCCTGGCTCGATGCGGTGCGCTCGCTGGGCGCCCGCAATCTCGGTAAGCCGCTGCTGGCGGTGGTCGATGGCAATCCAGGACTGGCCGCGGCGCTTAGAGTGCAATGGCCGCAGATCGCGATTCAACGTTGTACCAACCATAAGCTGTGGAACCTGCTCGCCAAGGCCCCGGCCCATCTGCGCGAGGAACTTGCAGAGGACTATCGGCGCATGATCTATGCCGAGAGTCGCGAGGCGGTCGAGCACGCGCGGGTGGCTTTTGCCCGCAAGTGGAAGCTGCGTTGCAAGACCGTCAGCGCCAGCTTCGAGGAAGCCGGCGACCAACTCTTCACCTTTACCGCTTTTCCGATTTCGCAATGGAAGGCGCTGCGCACCACCAACGCGCTGGAGCGAATCAACGAGGAATTTCGGCGGCGGACCAAGACCCAGGCTTCGCTTCCCAGCGAGGAGGCGGTTTTGCTCTTGCTTTTCGGCCTCCTGCGCAGTGGCCAAGTTACTCTGCGCCGCCTTGTCGGCTGGCACGACTTAGCCACCAGCAGCGAACAACCGGAGGCCGCATAGCAACAACTTGATACTCCAACTGCGCAACCCGCCGCATTACTGATGCTCAGCGCTTTTCTACCAGTTGACCGACACCACCCGCTTCAAAAACATCGCGGAGGGAACGGTCACTGCCTGGCGTAGTTGCCGGTATCTGTCAGAGTTGCCACGATAGGGGGCCTGATGGGTCGGGCCGATAGGAGCAAAGCGTGCCAGTCCGAATCGAAACGTCGAGATGCCGTCCTAGGGTTGCGTGATTCTCCGCAATTCGAGTAATCGCTGCACGAATGGCGTTCGTAACACGGACCCGAATCCGCTCTATAGATGAACCTACAGGCCTGTCGCGGCCGCCAAGGCCGATCGCTTGCACCAACTGATGCTCGAGAAAGCCGAGCTCTGAGGAAAGCCGGTCAAAGAGCGCTGCATCATTCAGAGATTCGGCTTCATCTAATTCCGCCCGCAGCTCTCCGATACGCTCTCGGTAGGCCTTCTTCGCCTGAACGTCAAGAACAGGGCCGGCGTTTGTGAGATCCGCGTGATTTTGCCGAGCGGAGGATTGCATTTGACCGTCCATTGTGGCGGCGAGATCTGTCACATGGATATCCTGATTTGGGCACGAGAGAAGGGCAGCGATCGCTGCAAAGCCTTTCATCGTACGGATGCGGGCGGAGTTTCCGCGCCATTCGATATACCAAACGTCGCCTTCGCAACGAAGATGCGCCGTATTGTTGGGTGATCTTTGTCGATCAATCGGAGCTTCGATTGCTTGTTCGAAGGCAGCAATTTCCGAAAGCAACGTCTTCATCTGAAATGCTACAGCCGAACTTCGAGCGTCCGCTAGCAATTCCCTTTCACGTTCGAGGGCGTGACCGTCCAGTGCTGCTCGAGCAACCAGCATCCGCGCGTATTCAAACTGCGTTCGCACCGATGCAGGGCCAGCGCCCATTCTACGATTGAATCGCAGTGCGGCCTCGAACTCGCGTTCTCCGCGATCAAAATCCTTCAGCAAGGCAGACAGCATGCCCAAGTAATGAGAAACGGCGTTGTAGTAGACATCGCTTCAGCCGAGAGTGACACTTCGTCCGGCGTAGGGAGCAAGCAGCCTATGGAAGATGTCTGCGAGTTCAAAATGACCGACACGGACACAGACTTCACCGAGATGTGCGACGGTACCGAGCCAGTTCCAATCACCGGGGACTTTTGCGCAATTTTCGGCCGCGAGGTATTCCAGCTCGGTGCGTGCCTCAGTGAGACGGCCTCCGCGCGCATAGCTCAGTGCGACGGCCATCCGTACCACCGGCAACTGCGGCATCTCCGATGAAGATCCGGTGATCATTGAGGTGAAATTCTGATTGTCACCTCGTTCTCCGATGAGTTGGCCGAGTTGTCCAGTATATGTTTGTAAAAGCGTCGTATCGCCACGTTCGCGCGCTACTTTGAGCTCGAGACCAAGCCATTGTTCGGCATCAGCGAATTCGCCTCGCATCAAGGCTCGCATCGTGCGGAATCGTTCAATGTGACCCAGTTTCTTGCCTGAAACCCGAACAAGGTTTTCAATTGCGAGTAGTTCCCGATCGAGATCGTGAATTTCGCCGATTTCGAGCATCGCACTTAGCCGAGCCTCGCGAGCCCGAAGAGCTGCCGTCCAATCGCGCACCTCTTCCGCCATCCTGAGCATTTCGCTGGCAGCCGCTAGCCGTTGTTCCAGATTATCTGGGTTCCAGAGCATCCAAACAAAGTAACTGAGGACGTCAACAAGCACGGCCGGGTCGCCAAGACGCCGCGCCATCTCGACCGCTCTCTTTCCAATTGCGATACTCTCATCGTGCCTTTCTGACCAATATATATCGACCGCCAATCGAGCGAGGAGCACCGCGCGTTGAGCGTCTTCACGGTCCGTTAAAGTCCCGAGGGCTTCTTCCATTAACGAAATCAGCGCACAATCGGACACCCCCTGCCCGGAACCGGACCACGTCTTCCCGATCCCAAGGGCCGCTCGCACTAGCAAATCAGTTCGGCCAAGCAGTCGAGCAAGATCGGCGGCTTCTAAAAACGCTTCGTGCATGGCGTCATAGTTGTGGGATTCGCGTTCACAATCTCCGAGGCGCAGTAGTGCTTCGATTTTGAATAGAGCGGCTCCCGTCCGGTTGGGTAAAGCTCCGATTGCCATGCGACACAGCTCTGAGGCTTCCGCATACGCGTGGTTGGAGAAGGCTGTGTCCGCTGCGTCGAGAGTAGATCTGAAATTGACGCTCTGCGTGGCAACGAGAGTCGTTACATCTGCAGCTGTACGCAAGCGGACCTCAGGAAGATCCGGCAATAGGCCCCTTCTTTCCCTGCGAGGAATACGGATGATCTCGGACGGTTTTGAAGGCGTCTCGCGATCCGAAGCGGATTGTCGCCGGCGACCGTTGCCACCTCGCACCGTTTGCACCTCCTGCTCCAGCGGAACTTGGCTTTAACCTCGTTAGTTCGAGGCTAGCCTAAACGTTGAGGGCGTTTCCGATCGGGCTCCGCCCTCGAATCCGCTCGACAACTATCAATACAGCAACTGGTTGTAAACAAGAAGGAAGACTCTGCTGTTCGTTGATTGAGAATTTGGGATTGAAGTAAAAGGCAAATTCAAAAAGCACGCACTGCCCTACGCATGACCCGACCGCGCCCACAGAATACCATGACGAGGTCCTCAGTGGCACGCTCCGTCCAGGTCAACAAGCGTGGCGTGCAGATCTGCCAGGGGCGATCATCCAACGTTACAGCTGGATCGGCAATAGCCTCGTCTCCAGTCGCGGCGCGCGATTGGCGACGAGTCAGGTATGGATTGGAGTCTCGGCGATTGAACGTGGTGGTGAGATGATATCGAGGAGACCCCGACCCACGCCAGTCAACTCTAACGAGAGGGAAAGGACTCAGGTGACCGGGCAGTCGACCACCATAGTGTCGTGGCTCGATCCTCGCAGTTATTGGCCGGGAAGGAACGTGACTCGATTGCTGCTGACACCGACAGCCGATTCGTCAGCAAGCCGATGGACACCCGGAGCTACTAGCGGCGTGCATTTGGAGTTCCCCTACGCTGCCTCGCTAAGAGAACCGCGTGGCACTGCGTCACTCTGCGGTGAGAAGAAGGTGTCGCGGTACCTGTCATTCAAAATAGCGAGCAGTCGATTATGTACCTTCGCTCTGATTATACACGCTACTTCCAACAGAACCAATTGTTCAATTTGTGACCCAGCGAGTAAGGGTAGCGTCTTTTTCCACTCAATGTCGTCGACAGTGCATCCAGTGCCAGGCCATCTATCAACGGCTTGCTCAATAACTTGCGTAAATCGTCGAATTCCTACCTTTGCCATCAGCAAGACATTGTCTGATCCGAAGTAGTACAAAAGGAGCGCTTCGTCGATCCAGCCGTTTATTACACCGAGCGACTGGGGGAGATTTAGGTAGATGATAAGTGGTTCGGCCTTGACGAGCTCGGCAATCGAATAGAGGGAGATATTGTGCAATGATTCGATCGCGTCTGTGTTTTGAATGATCGTCTCAAGGTCCCCCTGGATGTCAGGCGGGAGATTTGTATCAGTGAGCTGAGCCATCCTTTTTCGCAGCAAATTGCCGAGAAATCCCACGTTCGTCGAGGTGAGAAATCCAATGCCGAACGCGAGGAATGTTATCTGTACGACTGCAGGTGTATAGAATCCGCTTAGGAAGGTAGCGCCTAGCGTTCCCGAGATGAACCCGATAGTAGCTTGAAGATACGTGGAAGGATAGACGTCGAAAGATCGAAACTTCCTGAACAAATAAATACAAGCGCCCGCTAGTGCGCCCGAAAACGCCGCAAAGATGTTCAGTCGCTCGAGACTGATCACGGTCGTCGGGCCGTTGTCAGATGGAACATTAAAAGCATTCCAGTATACCAAATAACCGCCGACCAACGTTACCATTCCTGCAATCAGCGCAAACGAGGTTAGCTCCCACGGCTGGCACGACTCGCGAAATCGCTGCCTCAGCATTCTCCTAAACTGCCTTGCGGCCTGCGGGCTCCCGGGAAAGTAGACGAACTGGAGTTCGGCGCGTTCCGCGGCGTCCTGGATCTGATTTCGGCGTAAACGTAGATCAAATATGAGGTACACACTGCTGGTAATCGGAAAGAGCAGCGCAACGATCCACAGGGCGGTATAATGTGTGAGTGGCCATATTGGGAGGCCATCTTTGATCCGTTGTAGTGCCCAGATTGCGGAGCCAACTAAGAACCACGCGACAAAAGCGGCGCCGAATGTGTGGAGGACCGAGTCAAACCAGTCGAATATGACATCGTAGAGATGCCAAAGGAAGTTTCGGTTCATAACCTTTCCTTTCGCGAGCCGAATGAGTTCGATTGCGGTCCGATCCAGCTTCCAAACGTCTTCTGTTCGTTCGGCGAGATCTAGTGCGTTTGGCTCCAGGCGTTGAGAATACTCGTGACGGCCTGAAGGATAACCGTCGCCTGGTCACTGTTGGCCTTCATAGAGTCCAATTGCTGAGATAGTGCCTTCACCTTGGCGAAGTCTGCGCCCGTCGGAGGCTCGATGGCTGTTCCCTGGTATAGAAATGCGTTCATTTCGGCTCGGACCTTTCGTTGTTTAGCTTGAAGCTCCGGGACCTCAGCATTGATGATGTTGGTTTCGGCCAAATCGGCGAAGCCGAAAGATCGCGCTTGCAAAAGGCTGATCGCTTTTCCCAAGGCGTCGTAAGTTGCCAAGGCTTCTTGAAGATAGTTGGCCTTCTGCCCGGGGGCTGCTGCATCGTTGTTGGTCTTTGACATGTGTACTCTCCTCTATTGTTGATTTCCGGCCGGAATGGCGCCATTTGCAGTTTCGCGACGTGCTCCGACTGTCGATCCAATTTGTTGCTGAACCTCTGCGTTCTTTTGCTGAACGGCAGCAAGGCTAGCTTTGGTATTAGAATTTGCCTTTTTCTTGGATTCATCGATGGACTGCTTCACGCTTTGGCCATAGAGGACATAGAACTGGGTATCGATCGCAATCGAAGGTGTTTCGGCCAATTGGCTGAGATCCTTGGCGGTTGTAGCCAGGCTCTCCGCTCGAGCTTCATCGTCGGTTTTGCCAGGTAAGGGGGGCGCGGCCGTACTTACAGATTCGGCAAGACTGGTTGTGCCACCAGTGGCGGCGGGCAGTTGCCCGACAGGATTTCGAATCGCATCAAAGAGGGTGGCGTCGCTGACACTCGCTGTCGGTTGAGCCGCGATTTTGAAAGCAGCCAGAGCAGTCGAATTGTTTTCCTCCGCGGCGCTCGCGGCATTTTCGAGAAGTTGAACGTTCCGCTCTCGGTTCGCGTTGAGCTCCGACCGCTTCTGGGCCGAATCGGAAAGCTTGTCTTTGATATTCGAAGTATACGCAGCCAACATTTTTGCGCCTTCTCTGGGTGTACTCAGCCCGCAAGCTGATATGCCTAGGCCGATGACTACGGCGACGACTTGAAATGAAGTAGTGTGATTCATCATCATTTTTACCTAACGATTGACACCCACTGCGCTTGCGGCCAGACCGGCGGCCTCGAGAAACTTGGCGATGTCTTCGGGTTTGATGCCTGAGGAATAAAACGCTGAAGTCTGGTTTAGAGGTACCTGGATGAAATTCTGCCATTGCAGCAGCCCGAACTCGCTATTATCTAGGGATTCGGTGTAAGAAAGGTCGATTATCTTGTAGTCGTCACGCTCTTCAAGTTTTTGTCCTGCATTCCAGCTCTGGGTGTATGCCAACAGACCTGCCGCGACTTCCTCGCGACAGTATTCCTTCGGGAACGCTCGATAATCGGCCAGCAGGCCCTCCGAACCCAATTTGCATTGGGTGTCAGTTAACGCCAGAAACTTTTTCGATCGGCGTAGCAAATTCAGCTCGTTCACGGCCGCTTCGCGTTTGTCGCGTAGCAAGGCCAGACGGCTGTTTCTTCGTCCCAGGTCTCGACGCAAGGCCTCACATTCGAGGCGGAGACGTTCCGACTCGAGTACCAGTGCCCCGACTTGTGGACGGTTGAAGGAATCCCCAATCTGTTTTTCGAGACTGGGAACCGAGGCAGCGACTGAAAGCGCTACCTTTTGGTCCGGGCTATTGGCCGCGGTAGCTGCGCTCTTACCGTCAGCGATTGATTGCAGTAGCTCATCGACCGCCGCGAGCTGCTCCTTATGGGCCTCTAATCCGCCAGCAGTGCCACTTTTTTCCAGTGCCTGTAGGGCCGCTCGGACTTTTTCAGATGCCTTCTGTACGCAACTCGAACTGGATGCTTGGGCAGGCTCGTCGCAACCTTGTCCAGTCTTCTGGGCGTTTTCTAGCGCCTTCTTCGCATCGTTATATTTGCTGAAAGCCGAGTTTTTATCTCCAGAATCGAGGCCGCGATCATCGTCCGCCTGCGCTTTCAACTGCTCGCTGATTTGAGCGTCGATCGCTCCGAGAACTGACCTGGAATCGATGGAATTTTCCGTCCGCTTGACTACGTCGAGATAGATGACGCAATACGCGCTATAGCTGCAGAACATCCGCCGGACATCGCTGCTCGAGAAATTGGTTCTCGAACAGCGACCAGCAATCGACTGTCGGTTACTCTCTTGGCATGTCAAAGATGGATCTGATACAGGGGATCACTCTTAGATCGTAGGCCATTATACAACTCCTCCGAGACCTCTACGCTATCCAGAGGTTGCTTGAGATCCGGTTGTTCTTGCGCGGATCCGACGAGATCCGCGATTCTCGAGTTAATCTTTTCGTTCAGATAGTCGCACGATTTCTCTTTTTGCGGTCCGCCTAGCACTGCGAGCAAAACCGCATCGCGGGAAGCGTCGGTGAGCCGGTCGGAAGCGGCGAGTTCTCGAGAGAGGAAAATCGCTTCGCGCTGCCGTTCTTCAGCTACGCTTTGAGGAATGTTGGCATCTTTAAAGGATTTCGATGCCTCGGCAGCAGTTTTGTCGTCAGCGGCATTGTACAGGTGTACACCTTTGATTTGAGCGCAGGCGCCGCATACGAGACTTCCGAGAAACAAGGCACAGAGCGACAGTCGTATAGCCGTGGGTAAGTTTGGAATCGTCAGCATACTCTCCTTTCCTGGAGAAGTGCACAGTACACGACGCGATTCGCGCCGAGTTTTGCACTACCCCTCTCTAGGGAGGCGTTAGGAAAGAGCTAACGATGTTAGGTGCGAACACTCAGAACGATGGTTACGGAAATCCCTTCAGAACTCCCTAGAGCACGGATTGCTTGGATCGGGGCGATAGGATCAAATCCTGCCCGTGACGACCTAAAATTCGAAATGCTGCGCGAGGTTTGAAACGGCCTAGCAGGCTGCGGAAAAATGAGGAGTTTTCCACTCGGTCGGATATAGTGGAGTAGGAAGAGGTTGTAGGAGGAGGTGGGGGTGATGCGTGGGGTGGATCATCAGCAGAGCGGAATGTTCAGTTACATATCCGCGGAGCGGCGAGTACCCAAGGATCATCCGTAGCGAGCGATCCGGGTCATGGTGGACGCCGCGCTTAAGGAGTCGTCGTGGCGGTTCGACGCGGTCTACGCGAACAGCGGGCGGCCGTCGATCGCGCCGGAAAAGCTTCTGCGTGCCCTTCTCTTGCAAGTGCTTTACACGGTACGCAGCGAGCGGCTTTTGATGGAGCAGCTCGATTACAACTTCCTGTTTCGCTGGTTTGTGGGACTCAACATCGACGACCCGGTATGGGACGTGACCGTCTTCACCAAGAACCGCGAGCGGTTGCTGGTGGGTGATGTAGCGCAGGGGTTTTTCAACGCGGTGCTCGATCAGGCGGGCACCCAGGGCCTGCTCTCTAACGAGCATTTTACCGTCAACGGCACGCTGATCGAGGCCTGGGCGGGACACAAGAGTTTCAAGCGCAAAGGGGACGACCAGCAAACCCCTCCCGATGATCCCGGCAACCCGAGCGTGGACTTTCATGAGGAGCGACGTACCAACGCCACTCACCAGTTGACCACCGATCCCCAGGCGCGCTTGGCCCGCAAAGGGTCGGGCAAAGAGGCCAAGCTCTGTTATGCCGGCCACGTGCAGATGGACAATCGCCACGGCTTGGTGGTCAATACCCGGCTGACTCAGGCCAGCGGCACCGCAGAACCTGAGGCGGCCCTCGCGATGGCGGCAGAGATCGCGGGCCAGCAGCGGGTCACGCTGGGCGCCGATAAGGGTTACGATCAGAAGGAATTGGGCGCGGATTGCGCGAGCATCGAGTCACGCCGCACGTGGCGCAAATGGCCCATAGCGCCATCGACCGCCACACCACTCGCCAACCGGGCTACGCCATCAGTCAGCTCAAGCGCAAACGGGTGGAAGAGATCTTCGGCTGGTTCAAGACCGTCGCCGGATTGCGCAAGACCCGGCATCGGGGTGCCGACCGGGTCGGTTGGACGTTTACCTTCGTGGCGGCCGCCTACAACTTGGTGAGGATGCGCACCCTCTTGCCAATCACCACCTGAAGCGAACACCAAAGCCTGCCGGCGCTCCGCTCCGCGGTCCTTTAGGGAAGCTCTGCACAGGTCGCTGTGCGGGAGCGATTGTCTGAAGTGGTCATGACACTTGGGTTCAGAGAAGGGAGATCGAGTGATAGGTGGTCCGGCGATGGTCGCCACCGAGACTGCTAGCGGCCCGAAGTTCTCTCACAGGGCACACCTGGCCCCTGCTGGGAGCAGCTCACGGCGGAGCTGGTAGAGATTGGCCAGGGCAAACATGGTCTGCGCTCGCGCCAGGTTCTTGGCCAGACCGCGGTATCTCACTTTGGCGAAACCCCACAGTTGCTTGACCACCCGAAAGGCGTGTTCGCCGCGCGCCCGGGTCCGCGAGCGCGCCCGGTTGATCATCCGCCAGCGCTCGCTCAACGGCCGCTGCGCGGTAGGGCGCCGGTTGATCCGGTAGCGCACTCCGCAAGCCTCGAGAAACTTTCGATCGTCTTCCTTCCAGTACGCTTGATCGCCGAACAGCTCGCGCGCCTGCCCGTGCAGCAGATCGGGCAGCTGGGTAATGTCGGCTACGTTAGCAGCGGTCGCTCTCACCGTATGCACGATACCGCGCTTATCCGCTCCGATGTGCAGCTTCATCTCGAAGTGCCAGTTGCGGCCCTTGTGGGTCTGCTTCATCTCGGGGTCGCGACTCGCACTGGCGTTCTTGGTCGAACTCGGCGCCGCGATGATGGTCGCGTCCACGATGGTTCCCGAGCGCAGCCACCGCCGCCGTTCTTCCAGCAGCCCGGTGATCGAATTGAAGATCGCTTGGGTCAGTCCATGCTGCTCCAGCAAATGGCGAAAGCGCAGAATCGTGGTCTCGTCCGGTACCGCCTCCTCGCCCAGCTCGACGCGTGCGAAGCGCCGCATCGACTCGCTGTCGCAGATCGCATCTTCGGCCTGCGGGTCCGACAGATTGAACCATTGCTGCGGGAAATAGGTCCGCAGCATCTTCTCCAGCCCCAGCGGCTGGCGACCTTGTCCGGCTTTGGGGTAGTGCGGTTCGATCAGCCGGATCAGCCGCGGCCACGGAATCACCGCATCCATCTCGGCCAGGAACCGCTCGCGCCGAGTGACCTTGCCCTTCCCATTCCACGCCATCGAGGCGAACGTCCGCTGATTGCCCACCTCCACACCTCCACCCCTGCCCATCCAACTAATTGTTTATACAACAATCGAGAGACTTGTGCAGAGGTTCCCTAACGGAAAATGTGAGGTCCAAAGCCAACCACTACGAAGCGCTGTTTCTGTTTCCCTGAGATTTCGGTTTAAACGGCTTCGGAAGGTTAATGTCGGCAGGATTTATCCAATGGCCCTAACGAACGGCTTCTGACCGGCTGTGCATTTGAGGAATCAGATGTTTTCAGTGCCAGGTGTCCTCCAAGTTTCCTTCGAGCTAGTGAACACGATCTTATTTCCTGCTATTTAAACTGTCGAGTTTGAATCGCGCTCGAGGAGATCACCGTTGGACCTCGACAAAATCATCGCAGTGCTGAAGACTGAACAGGACCGGATCGGCAAAGCCATCAATGCCCCGCTCGATGGAGCTGGTTCGACCGAACCGACCAAGCAGCCTGTTCGCAAAGCTGTCGCGCCTCAGCGCCGGAGAGGCATCACTCCTGCCGGTAGAAAGCGACAAGCCGCGGCGATGAGGGCGTACTGGGCAGCGCGCAAGGCAAAATCAGCAGCCGTTGTGAAGAAGATATCCGCGGTAGCCAAGCCGGCTGCTAAGAAGCGCTGTGGTGGTATGACCACTGCTGGAAGGAAGGACCTGTCACAGATGATGAAGAAGCGTTGGGCAGAAAGAAGGAAGGCTGCGTCGAAGGGTTGAGGCTACTCTGTCTGACTACTGGAGGTGTATTTACCTACTTCTTGTCTTTTCCGCAGAAGAAACTCTCCAATGTCAAGGGATCTTCGTCGTAGGGACGGGCAGCAAGAATACATGCACTCCGCCAGCACACCAAAAGAAGAGCGGCAACTATTAAGGCGTATATTTCCAGAGCGATCGGGCGCACAGACTTGCTCCAGTCGTAGCTCACGGCACTTACCATGTACGCTGCCAAGCCAGGCCAAAGAAAGAAGAATCCGCATCGATAAGGAATCCAGGTTTTCCATGAGTCCGCATCTCTAAGCCATTCGAACAACTTAAATCTAATCACCTGCGGGGCCGCCTGAGTAAGGGAGATCTGCCCATAGTACCACGCGAGATCGGACCGTTGACGATAAAACCAAGCTGCGGCACCAAATATCAACAGCGATCCGATGACGACGAAACATCTGCTGTTTTCCCAGATTTTGGCGAGGGACTTATCGGCGTCCGCCGCCAGCAATTCTTTGAGCGCGAAAGCGACAGTGGCAGTGCAGAAGGCGCTCAGAATGCCCATGATGTTCATCTCTTTGTCCAAATAATCGAGATAGAGCTTCGTACCCTCGGGGTTCACCTCATGAGTTTTTGGTTCGCCCATTTTCATCCTCTCAAAAGCAGATCCATGGCCCAGCCATGGTCTCCCCGACGGCTTGGGATCATCCAAGCTTCATGATTGAGCCGATGTTCCGCTTTTAGCAGGTTCGAGGGGGAAAGCTAGGCGAGAAGATACAAAGGCGATGTAAAGAACCGCTTCTCGCTTGGTGTGCGTTTCAGCATTCGGGGGATTTCTATGGTCAGACTCCCGGCTAACGGTTTAACTGCGTCGTCTACTTCCCGTGACCCAAGATCGAGGTTGCCTCCATTGAAAAACCCGAGAAACCCGAGAGTTTGACCGAAATTCCAGTTTTAGCGACTTCGAAAGGTGAAGGTCGACGTACACCAACTGGCCTTAAACAACCGCTTCTCGCCGGCCGAGCACTTCGGCAATCAGGTGTTCTCCTGGGTGAGCCGCACCCAAGAAGAGAAGCGCTAAGTGAAATACGACAAAAGCGAGGCACTTCTCATTTCAGTTTGAACGGCGGAATGAAGCCCAAAAGTGAGAGATTGAAAGAACCTAGCGTTCCTGCTGTTACCGCACCCGGTGCGTTGCCATCACCGTTCGAAACCGCTTCAGATGGGTTATCGCCGAAACCGACGCTCCCAAAGTTGAACTGTGAACAAGGCGGCTGAGGAAAATACACGATTCCATCGGCCACGCTCGCTTCAGAACCGCCTGCCGCTTCAAAAAACAAAAGTGATGAATCATTCACGGGAAGGTAGGGCTGCCCTGTGCAGCGCGCTTGGCCGACTATTGGTTCGTCGGCCTAGCGCGTCGATCCGGATGCCCGACTAGCCGATCGAGCCGATTCCCAAGTTCGCAAGCACCTGAACCAGGCTCAGTGCGAGCTTAGTCGTCGGCGTTGCTTCGCCTTTCAGTTCCTTGATGGCACTCCCGACCACAGCTCGGCATCGGTTTCGGAAAACCTCTAGAGCAGCGCCGTACTCGCTCGTCGAAGTTGACGCATCCACATCAGGCTCCGGATTGCCGCTGAAGGTGGGTTCTTCCGCGCCCTCAATCGTGAAGTCATGGTCGGGTCCGTTGCTGACCTCCTTCCATGCTTGGAACGCATCGTGTTGCCCGTGAGCAAAGTCAAACTCGCGCAGTCTCTGTGAGAAGAAGCCCGCAAAGCCAAACAGCGGATCTCCCGCGAGCGAAGCCCCCTGTGCGGGTGCGATTACGATTGGCTTGATGCTGACTTTGTCGGCAACGTCGAAGGACAAGTCGAAGAATAAGGCGAAATCCTGGAACGCCCCGCGTCCCGGATCCGGAAGTCTTGTCACGTAGTCGTAGAGGGGCGGGTCCGTGTCCTTCAAATCCTCGATGATAAATCCGCGCAGTTTGTTGATCTGATCTGGGCTGAACTTGTGCAAGCTAGCCAGAGCCGAGATAGCCGGCTCCAGCTGCTGTGTTCCCGGCAGGCCCCCGGGCGACACCGCTGCTATTTTAGCGAACGTATTCAGCACGATCTTCCGTTGATCAAAGCGACGGTTCACCTCCGTGATTCCGCGTAAGCCGCTCTGCATGGATTCGTTTGCAAAAGCGGGAACAACTTTCTCGAGAAGCCCGACCGGATTTATGCTCAAGGTCTTGTAGAAGGTGCTGTAGCTGATCTGCTGATCGGAGAGATCGGGGGCTTCGGTATGCACTATCACGAAGCGCCGCTGACTATCCCGGTAGGTTGCATTTTCAGGCGCCCAATCCGTCTCGTGAGCCAGGTTGATCAGCTTTCCAACCGGGTCATTATCGAACAGTCCGCCATCGGTGTAGTACTCAGGCGTGAATGTGCTCCCCCCCGCCAGCAATCGGTACAGCCCACGCGGCGAGAAGGCCAGCGGGAAAGAGCCCGAAGCTATCGCGGCCTGCACCATCGCCTGCCAGGCGGAAGCGCTGTCGTTGCCCTGGTTGAAAGCGACCGCGCGTGTGCTTGGACTGATCATGTACACTTTTCCAGCGTTGTCTATGTTGATGTCGAACGTGACCAGGTCCGCGTACTCGCGAAACGTCAGCGGCGTACGGTTGAGAGTATCTACTGCGTTGGGAATTCCGTTGATGTTCGAAAGCGTAAAGACCAACCGCACGCCGGAGGGAAAAGGACGGTGCGCCCCATGCCTCTGGCTCTCGCTTGCCGTCGGCGGGGGAACGTCGAAATCCTGCGCCAGTTTATCCAGCGCCGACGCCGCCAGGAGGTTGTTGCCGCTCTGGTATCCGTCCTCAGGGCTCACGCCCGATGGATCCGGAGTCAACGCCAAAAGCGAAGCATTCTCGACCCACATTTCGCGGAGGTAGTTGCTGCTGCTGTTGAGCAGTGTGCAAGCGGTCGCAACTGAAGTCATGGACCCGGCGCTCGCGCCTGCAAGTGTGTCCACGTACCATTTAATGCTGTTTGCCTTGGAATTATTGTTTGCAATCAATTCGAGGGTTTCGGAGAGGACGCCTGCTTCGTACGCGCCCAATGAGACCCCGCCCTTGATGCAAATGCCGACTCGCCGTTCGTCTTGCATGATGTAACGCGCTCAGAGGGAAGCACCCAGTTCTGTTAAGTACACGTGTTGAACCGCCTTCTTGGCGGCCGTTCCCGCTGCCGTGCCGGCTGCGGCCGCGATCAGAGAGTTGGTCTGCACCGGTCCTCCTCCCAGTACGAGGGTCTCTACGGCTGAGGTGGTGGCCGCTTCGGCGTTCTCAGCGAAGCCTTGCATCCACGAGATCAGTTTCTTGCGGCCGGCACCGCCGGGAGGATCCTGAGGAAACACTATTCCGACAGCCGTATCGATTCGTTTCTTCAGGTCGTACTCGATGTCTGCGCCCGCCTCGATAGTTATGCGCACTGCGTTGCGAACCTGATCCGCCCCCGACTGCGGACCAAGCAGCGTTCGGAGGATATTGGTGTCCGCAGTGCTCGTCTGCTTATTGCGGGGCCGCGAGATAGTATCGCCGTCCACAGTAGTGAATCCGTCCCCGAACCAGTAGGCCTTGAAAGCGTTGTCGATGTTCTGGAGAGCTGCGGGTCCGTTTTTGAACATTTGCAAGGTCGGAAGAACCGAGAGCGCCACGTCGATCTGGTTAATCAACGCAAACGGGAGATTGAACAGGGGAATTTGCCGCGTGGCACCCGCCAGTGTTGCCTTTACCTGTTTCGGGAAGCTCGTCACTTCGTCCAGAATCGTTTGCGGCTTCCCGGTAACGACATCCTGCACGAGTTTGAAGGGCAGCGTAGCGAGCGGAAAAACAATCTGGCTGATGGCATTGGAGTCATCGTTATTCGGAGTATTCGCGGCCGTCAGCACATCCAGTAGCGGACTGCCAAACGCAAGCTGTATCAACGACGGAGCTGTAGCGGCGGATTGCAACTCGCTCTTCAGCTCAGCTCCGATGGGGTTGTTCGAGGTCGTTGTCAATAACACGTTCCCGCTTGGGTCCGCCCATCCCTTGATCGCTGGGCGGGCCACGTTGAGGAACATCGATGCTCTCGTGATGACCTTTGTCGCGTACTGATATAAGGAAGCAAGGCCCTGGTCCATTCCCTTTCTCCTCTCGACGAATTCTTGTTGATGATCTGCCTGATAGCGCCAGTGATCGCTAAGCACAAGCTGTGAGCAGAACCTGGTCGTTACGTATAAGTTAAATTCATCCAGAGGGCGTCCACCACCTGTAGACACACAAGGCGAGATTTTGTATTAGCTTCTGGTTGCGGTATCATCGCTCACCTCGTGTGAGCATGATGCAATCCGAAAGAACGGGTATCGGGACACGATGGAATCCGTTTCTCGAGAGCGGCGGTCGGTCTTGGCACTCACCGTGTCAGCGGCCGTTGCCGCCTTCGCATTGCTTGCCGGGCCCGCAACAGCATTTTCCGACTCATCATTGGCGTCAGTCGAGCCGCCTCAGGTTACGCGCGGCTCGACTATCAAACTAAATATTTCCAACAAGTCCCAGGAAACGCAGAATCTCATTGCCGTGTTCATGGAGGCCTGCCTGCCTGGAAGCGATGCGAAAGGATGCGATAAGGCACTGCGCAAGGATGTTCCCTGCGTCCAAGCCAAAGACGACGCCTTCTGCAGCGCCGTCGTTCCGTTCGATCTTCCGGTTGGGCAATACGAAGTCCGCCTGAACAACCCTGCGAATCTCTCCAATGCGCAGTTGGCGGCGATGCCCTTTGTCAGCGCGCGGATCATGCGCGAAACCGGGTCTGGACCGTCTTTGCTCGGTATCACGCCGCCAGTGGTTTATCCCTCAGCTAAAGTTGAGGGCTGCAAGGGAGGTCAGACTGAGTCGATACTGCTGAGCGGAGACAATTTCAGTTTAGCCGGCGAGGACAACCGAATCCTTTTCAACGGCGACCAGGTGCCCGTGTTTTGGGACTGCGGCGTACCAAGCACCTGCGACAAGTGCGGCATGGTCGGAACGGTCGGACAGAACGGGCGCGAGATCCATCTGTCGGGCATCCCCGTCGACACCTACGGAGGGCTGGTTAGCATCACTGTAGATGATGCAGGGGCTTCGGCCGTCTCGGCCGCCAAGACTGCCGTCTTATCTCGCGTGGACAGCGGCTGGCCACGCGAACTGGCTGGGGGCATAACAGTTGCGATTGTATTAGGGTTGGGTGTGATCCTTTCGCGGAGTTCCGGAAAGAAAATCGACAAACGTCCGTATCGGCTAATTACGTCTTTGATGCTCGATAGTCAGACCAACACTTATAGTTTGTCGAAATTCCAGTTCTATCTTTGGACCTTCGCGGTAGTCCTCGGATACTTGTACCTTACTCTTGTCCGCAGCTTGGTTCAGGGAACCTTCGAGTTCGCCGATATCCCCGAAAACCTTCCCTACATCTTTGGAATCAGCGCGGGAACTTCTGTAGCTGCTGCCGGACTCACTTCATCCATCGGCTCCAAGGGGGCGGGCAGAGTGCAGCCGGGATGGGCCGATCTCCTCACCATCGGAGGTGTGGTCGTTCCAGAAAGAATGCAGTTTGTTGTGTGGACCCTGGTTGGCGTTCTGGCATTCCTCGCGCTTACCTTTCTTGCCGATCCAGGCTCACTTCGGAGCCTGCCTTCAATCCCTCAGGGGTTTCTTGCTCTGATGGGTGTTAGTTCGGCTGGGTATCTCGGCGGTAAACTGGCACGCAGTCCAGGCCCGATCGTTATGAAGATAAAAGGGCAATGGGAAACTGATATGTCTCAATCGGTCTCGAGCGGTCGGAGAGATAAACTTACGTTCGACATCTTCGGCCAGAACCTGGCCACTACAGGTTGCGGCGTCCGGTTCGACGATTTGCAGGTTACCTATGTGAAGGCTCTGGACGCCAAGCCCACCGACAATGTTCTCGAAGTCGTAGCGCAGAATACCGATGCAGGCGGCGACAATTTCGCTTCTCAACTGCGGCTAACTATAAAAGACCCGGCGCTGATTGATAAGATCGCCACCAAGAAGCCACCTCCTCCTAACCTCACCCTCACAAATCCCGATGGGCAGATGGCGACCTGGCCGGCCGAGATTACGGACATGAGGAAGTGACCTAGCGGTGCCTACCGATCTTCAGAAGGCCACTAGCGAGGCGATCGTCAACATCTTCGAGACCGGAATGGTCCGCGGAGACTACGGGAACGTCACTTTGCTCAGGGGCGACGCTGGACATCTGACCTACGGTAGATCGCAGACTACCCTGGCGAGCGGGAATTTGTTTCTTCTGATTAAGGCATATGTGGAAGCCAAGGGAGCGGAATATGCCGAGCAATTCAAACCGTTCCTGCGCCGTGTGCCTGCCAAAAATTCTATCGGGAGGGCAATTTGGGCAGAGGGAGCATTGCTAGCGAATCGGCGCGAGAAGTGAAGCAGGCTGCGGTCTGAATTTCAAGTGGTCGGGCCCTTATCGAGATCAAAAGACCTCGATAGGTAAATCCTCCGACGACGGCAGGCAGGCGGCGGCGCAACCTTATGGTGAGCTGCAATCTGGGAGGAGTCAGGCAGCGAGACGTTCGTAGCGATGATGCAGCCCTCCGACTTGTGGGAGGACGACTATCTTTCCGATCCCGCGCGGCATAATCCGGCGTGGGTCGGGGCAATCCTTGTCGAGCGAAAGATGGGTGCGCGTTCGATGGTAGTAGTCGAGGTAGGAAGGCAAGACGCGGCGCAGATGCCGCTCGTTGAAGATTACAACGTGATCCAGAAACTCGCGGCGAAGCGAGCCTATGACCCGCTCTACGTAGGGGTTCTGCCACGGTGATCGGGGTGCGGTGACGACTTCCTTGATTCCCATCGCCTGGACCCGATTGCAGAACTCGACACCGTACGAGGCGTCACGGTCGCGCAGCAAATAGCGCGGAGAGGTGTCCCACGGGAAGGCCTCCGTCAACTGACGAGAGAGCCACACAGCGGTCGGATTGCGGGTGACGTTGAAGTGGACCACCTTGCGGCGGTCGTGAACCAGGATCAGAGCCACAAACAGCAGTCGGAATGTAGCCGAAGGCACGACGAACATGTCGATCGCGGCGATGCCGCTCGCTTGGTTGCGCAGGAAGCTGCGCCAGGTCGGCGACGGCGTCCTGCTTCCTCGCACCATATACTTGCCGACCGTAGTTTGGCTGATCTCGATACCGAGCTTGAGCAACTCGCCGTGGATCCGAGGCGCACCCCAGAGCGGATTGGCGCTGCTCATCTGCCGGATCAAATCACGAATCTCGTGATTGACTGACGGGCGTCCGGACCGCGAGCGCCAGCGCCAATACAGCCGAAACCCTTGGCGGTGCCAGCGAACCACCGTCGCAGGCTTGACCAGCACCATTAAGTCGAGGCTGCGTGGCCATACCCTGTAGAGCCAGATCCACAGGAGCCGATCCACTGGGAACAGTCGCGGACGGCTCGGACTCTGGCGGCGCAAGACTGCCAGTTGGTGGCGCAGCGCGATGACCTCAAGCTCCAAAGCCGCACGGCCGTGGCAGCGGCAAGCGAGCCACGAGAAGAGTTCCGAGAAGAATACGAGCATCCGGCGACACTAAGGCGCGCCGCCGAAAATCTCCAGACTTTTCAACAAGTTCGGAATTTTTAGTAGGCACAGCACGCCCGATGCGAACAACCAGAACCTTCATAGCCGCAGTCACTATCCTTCTAGTTATCTGTAATGTTGGTCCGTCAGCGTTTTTTGACACAAAGGCGGATGCCCAACCCCCTACTGCTAGCTCAGAGGTAGCCGTGAGCCCTCAATACGACACAGCGCATGTATATGTCGCACCAAATGATTTCGACCACTCCGTCGCTAGCCTCGTCGCCACTTTTGGGGGCACGACTTCAAAGAAAGGCGTCTTCACAGTAACTCCCACTCCGAGTATGACGATGTCCCAGTTGGTATTGACGCCAGTGGGAACTTTCTCAGTATTCGGTTTCGAGACTCCTATACCATATCCATTTGGCTCAGAGCGGACGGGTTATCTCGTGACCGACCTTGACTCGGCTATTCGGACGGCTCGCGCGGCGGGCGCGGATGTTATAGTCAGTCCCTTCGACGATCCGATCGGGCGAGATGCGGTCATCCAATGGCCAGGCGGGGTGAACACGCAGCTCTATTGGCATACTGTCTGGCCGTCTTATGCGAGTCTTCAGATGGTCCCTGAAAATCGTGTTTACGTGTCCGCACATGGGGCGAACGTTTTCAGTGCCAGCTTTCTGAAGTTTTCTCACGGAGAAATCGTATCAGATGATAAGCACGCCGCAGGCGTCGAAATCGGGCTTCCAACGGATACTTATCGCCGAATCCGCATGCAATCGAAATTTGGAAAGATGACTGCACTCGTCACTGATGGCCATCTACCTTATCCATATGGACGAGAGACAACCGGATACGAGGTAGCTAACCTCTCGGATACCCTCTCCAAAGCTAGAGCAGCCGGCGTATCGATCCTTGTCGCTCCCTACAGAGCCGACGATCGGGATGCCGCCATGGTGCAATTTCCTGGGGGCTATATCGCCGAAATCCACTCGATGATCAATCGTTGAACTAGAACCTAGTAACTGGTCACGCCTGCGGTTAGAGCGAATAGGGCCCGGCCTCGTTGGATCGGTTTCGGACCAATCGACTGGAAAGAGTTGCTAAAACAAGCGCTGCATTTCCCGCCCGGATCCGAGCAATTTCCCAGACCAGGGCAAAGTTCTTTATCGGACTTCAAGTTATTCCAGAGTTTTTGATGCGGCCCGCACATTGCACTAGTGAACCGCGTGACGTGAAGCTGCGAATTACTACCGGCCGGCGCGGTGGACCGATGCCGTCAACGGCCACTGAGAGGCATTAGCTATGGCTACTGTTGCAGAACAGATGGTTAAGACGCTGGTCGAAGCCGGTGTCAAAAGGATCTACGGAATCGTGGGAGATTCGCTAAACGGGATCATCGATGCGATCCGTCGCAGAAGAAACGGAAGGCTTCCTAGCCTGGTTTATTAGCGCGCTTCCCTGGTATCACCCGCCGTTAGTCGGCCGTGCCGATCCAAATGTGCACATGCTCAAGGACAGGCGATCCCTCTCGATCAAATGAGCGCGCATGGATATCGATACCAAGAAAATTGATGAAACCGTCCTCGCACTCCTCCATTGACGCTGCACGACGGCACCAGGGCGTGGAAAGGGTTTGATTGGGACACCATGAACCGGCTCCATCAGCAGGGCTTCATATCGGATCCCGTCGGCAAGGCCAAATCGGTGGTCCTGACGGATGAAGGACTCCGGGAGTCGGAGCGGTTGTTCAAGAAGCTTTTCGCAAAGCGACAGTCTTAATCGCAGTTGGAACTGCCCCGTTGGTCCTCTCACCGGGTTCCGTTTGTAGACAGGCCGAGTTCCGGCCCGAGCACCTCGACCATGAACCCCTTCTTGGCGCCACCCTAGGTTTCCCCAAAATCCAATCGTCCCGGTCGTCGGCCGCCCATGAGTGGTAACCGCGAAGGTTGCTCACGCCGTACCGCCTTCATAAACCGCTTTAGACATCGCCAATGTTTTAGGCGAACTCGATGCGAACATCGTCTCTGCTGAGCTGATGGTAAATCCCGCCCGAAAACCCGCCCACTCGCCGGCCAGTAAAAGCGAAATAAAGGTGAACCGGTACTGATGAGATGGACCCAGGCTCACAACCTGAAACGGCCTCTTAGGGCCAGGATGGTAAACTCGACCATCCGAATCGAGGTAGGAGGAGGGTCCAGTGATGAAGGTTACAACAATCGGAATCGATCTGGCAAAAGACGTCTTCGGTCTGCACGGAGTTGACGGCGAGGGTCGGGTAGCATTTAAGAAGCGGCTAGTTCGCAGCCGGCTGCTGGAATTCCTGAGCCAGCTGCCGCCGTGTTTAGTGGGCCTGGAAGCCTGCAGCAGCGCACACTACTGGGCGCGCAAGATCGAGCAGCTGGGTCATCGAGTAAGACTTATGAGTCCGCGGTTTGTCAAACCGTACCGGAAAAGCGATAAGAACGACGCGCATGATGCCGTGGCTATCTGCGAGGCGGTAACCAGGGCCTCGATGCGCTTCGTGCCGATCAAGAGCGAAGCACAGCACGAGGTTCAGGCGCTGCACCGAGTACGTGAGCAGCTGCTCAAGAGCCGGACTGCACTAGTCAATCAGGCGCGGGGCCTGCTCGCTGAGCACGGCATCGTGGCGCCCCAGGGGATCGCACGCGCGCGCCGGTTGCTGTTGGAGATTCTCGCCGATCCCCAACGCCACGGCCTGAGTGGGCTGTTTCGCGAAACCTTGCAAGAAATGGCCGAGCGGCTGCGCTTCCTCGACGAACGGGTCGGTGCCTACGACGACCGAATCGAGCGAGTGTTTAAGGAGGATGAGCGCTGTAAGAGGCTCGCCAAGATCGAAGGGGTGGGTCCGCTGGTTGCTACCGCGGTGGTGGCGGCGGTCGGCAACGCGAGTGAATTCAAGAGCGGGCGCGAACTATCGGCATGGCTAGGGCTGGTTCCGCGCCAGTACTCGAGCGGCAATCGCAGCCAGCTACTCGGAATCAGCAAGCGTGGAGATCGCTATTTGCGTACCATCCTGATTCACGGAGCACGCGCTGCTTTACGTAGCGCCGATCACAAAAGCGATCAGCGCAGCAGATGGGCGCTGCGGATCAAGCTCGCCCGAGGCTATAACAAGGGGGATGCAGTCGGAAGCAGACTCGTGTACATGCTAGTCAACGTACTTTATCCTTCGGGAAAACCAACGTGCTTGAACGATTCGCCACGCTCGTACTCTCGAGCATCTTATTCTCACCCATTGCCGCGCAGGCCCAATCCTGGAGCGCTCTCGAAAACCAACCTAGCTTCGCACCCAGCCTCTGCATGCTTTTAACCGACGGGACGGTGATCTGCCAATCAGGCGCCGCCTGGGACAAACTCACGCCCGACTTATTTGGTAGTTATGTTAATGGCTCCTGGTCGCAGATTGCCAGTTTCCCCAGCGGCTATGTGCCCGATGCCTATGCTTCCGCTGTCCTCGCCGACGGCCGCGTCGTTGTCGTTGGCGGTGAGTACAACGAAGGCCCCTTTGCACTAACTAACAAGGGCGCCATCTATGATCCCACCGCCAATACCTGGACCTTACTTCCCACCCCGCCGAACATCGAATATGTGGGCGATGCACCCGCGGTCGTGCTCCCGAACGGCACCTTCCTCATCGGCAGCAAGCTCGACCAAAACATGGCGGTTCTCGATCCTTCTACGCTGACTTGGACCGCCGTTAACGAAACAGGCAAGATAGACGGCTCCAACTCCGAAGAAGGCTGGGTTCTGCTGCCCGATGGAAGTGTGTTTACTCTTGATGTCGAGAGCGCTCCGAATGCGGAGCGATTCATTCCGTCCACCTCGGCTTGGGTCAGTGCCGGCCCCACTCCCGTCGACCTTCACACACCTACCACTTCCGCCCCCATCCAAGTTCCCGGTGGACCCGTCTACTATCCCCCAGGCGAGATTGGTCCTGATCTGCTTCTTCCGAACGGAACTTTATTCGCCGTGGGCGCAAACGGTGCTACCGCCATTTACACTCCTTCAACCAACTCCTGGACGGTCGGTTCCGATGTTCCGTCAGGGTTGGATATCGAAGACGGACCCGGTGCCGTGCTGCCCAACGGTCACGTCTTATTCGGCGCCAGCCCCGGAGCCTATGGATCTGGCCTGCAATATTTCGAGTTCGACGGCCTTAACTTGAATAGTGTTCCGGCGCCTTCCCGCGCTAACGTCGATGCCACTTACTTCACGAGCCTGTTATTGCTGCCGACCGGCCAAGTCATGTTTGTGGATGGCTCGAGCACGGTGGAGATTTACACTCCCGCGTCTTCAAACAATTCATCCTGGGCTCCTACGATCACGTCTGCCCCCACGATGATCAATAGCGGCGCAACCTATCCAATCACCGGTACGCAATTCAACGGCTTATCACAGGGCACAGCTTTTGGTGACGAATCGCAAAACGCTACGAATTATCCGCTGGTGCGCGTCACCAACAACGCCAGCGGTCACATATTTTACGCGCGCACCCATGGGCACAGCACTATGGGAGTGGCCACCGGCGCCACGCCGGTCTCAACGAACTTCGATGTGCCAGCCGGCATCGAAGGCGGTTCGAGCAGCATCGTCGTCGTAGCCAACGGCATTGCGTCCCAACCCCTGAATGTGTCCGTCGTGACGCCGACCGCGACGGCAACTCGCACTGCGACTGCTACGACAACTCCGACACCAACCGCCACTGCGACTGTGACGGCCACCCCGACGGCAACCATAGGCGCGACCCCGACGGCCACCGCAACTACCGCAGTGGCGACACTGATCGCGACCCCGTCGGCGATCGCGACACCGAGCGCGACCGCGACAGCGACCGGGGTCCCAACCGCCACGGCGACCGCGACGGCGACGGCGAGTCCGACGCCGGCTCCGGGGGTGAAGTTCATGAGCGGATTTGAGACCGGCGACTTGCGCGAATGGCCATTGAGCACCGGTATCTCGAATCTGACTTTAGACACTACCCAGGTGACCAAAGGGGGCTGGTCGCTGAAGGTGCCACTAAACGACAAATTTGATTATTTGGGGTCGCCGGCGGGGCTGAACCTGGCCACCGGCTACGTGCGTGCCAACCTGTACACCAACACCAGCAATCCCTCGGTTTCGAGCACGAGTCTGCTCTCGTTTATTGGATCGGCGGCGATCGGCTCGGTGCGCCTGGCAACGTCGGGAGGACCGACGGTAGCGCTGCGGCTGTGGAATGAAGTGACCGGGACGCAAGTAGGATCCGACTATGTGACAACCGCAAATGCGTGGCACACGGTGGAGTTGAGGTGTGTAGTGGGGTCTGGGAGCGGAGTGTTGGAGATGCGGGTGGACGGCGTGGTGCGCGCGACCGGCGCGAGTTTGAACACCGGCAGTATCAACATCGATCATTTGCTGGTTGGAATGTTGGGCGCCACCGGAAGTGGGCAGAGCGGCTACGCGTGGCTGGATGACGTGGTGATTCGTGGGGATCAGTATCCGGGTGCGGGGTATATTATTGCGCGCCAGGGGGTGGCCGGAACGCCGAGCTACGATGGGTGGAGCAAGGCTGGGAGCAGCACGTCCTGGCAGGACTGGTCGCACGCGACCTACAACGCGGCGGATTATTGTTACAACAACGCACTGGCGGCGCAGACTATGGTGCTGGCGAGCTTTGCCTCGACCTACACGGCGGCGGATGGGACCAAATACGGGAGTGGGACGCTGGGAGCGGGAGATAGCATCAACGCGGGCAAGACCGCGATTCTGGCAGAAGGCTACGGGACGGTGGGGCTCAAGATTCGCCGCCGGGTTGGAGGAGCGAACACCGACACCGCAATCACCGTCAATGGTTCGCTGAAATATTTCGACGATGGGGTGTGGGGTCCGAGCTACGCCAACCTGACTACCGGTACCACCGAGATCGGAGCGGTCCAGAATGCCAACGGCACCACCGAGTTGGTCTACGACGCCTGGGTAATGATCGACTACACACCGGCATCCAATTCGGGGGCAACCCCAACCGCCACCACGACCGCAACGCCGGCTCCAACCGCGACTCCTACGGCGACCTCGACATCAACCGCAACTGCGACTGTGACGGCGAGCCCGACGGCAACCATGGGCGCGACGCCGACGGCCACCGCAACTACCGCAGCGGCGACATTGATCGCAACCCCAACGGGGACGACGACACCGAGCGCGACCGCTACAGCGACCGGGGTCCCAACCGCGACGGCGACCGCGACGGCGACGGGGAGTCCTACACCGACTCCGGCAATGAGCGGGGTGAAGTTCATGAGCGGATTTGAGACCGGCGACTTGCGCGAATGGCCATTGAGCACCGGTATCTCGAATCTGACTTTAGACACTACCCAGGTGACCAAAGGGGGCTGGTCGCTGAAGGTGCCACTAAACGACAAATTTGATTATTTGGGGTCGCCGGCGGGGCTGAACCTCGCCACCGGCTACGTGCGTGCCAACCTGTACACCAACACCAGCAATCCCTCGGTTTCGAGCACGAGTCTGCTCTCGTTTATTGGGTCGGCGGCGATCGGCTCGGTGCGCCTGGCGACGTCGGGAGGACCGACGGTAGCGCTGCGGCTGTGGAATGAAGTGACCGGGACGCAAGTAGGATCCGACTATGTGACAACCGCAAATGCGTGGCACTCGGTGGAGTTGAGGTGTGTAGTGGGGTCTGGGAGCGGAGTGTTGGAGATGCGGGTGGACGGCGTGGTGCGAGCGACGGGCGCGAGTTTGAATACCGGCAGCGTCAACATCGATCATTTGCTGGTTGGAATGTTGGGCGCCAGCGGAAGCGGACAGAGCAGCTACGCGTGGCTCGATGACGTGGTGATTCGTGGGGATCAGTATCCGGGTGCGGGGTATATTATTGCGCGCCAGGGGGTGGCCGGAACGCCGAGCTACGATGGGTGGAGCAAGGTTGGGAGCAGCACGTCCTGGCAGGACTGGTCGCACGCGACCTACCGCGCGGCGAGTTATTGTTACAACAACGCACTGGCGGCACAGAGCATGGTGCTGGCGAGTTTTGCGTTGACCTACACGGCGGCGGACGGGACCAAATACGGGAGTGGGACGCTGGGAGCGGGAGATAGCATCAACGCGGGCAAGACCGCGATTCTGGCAGAAGGCTACGGGACGGTGGGGCTCAAGATTCGCCGCCGGGTTGGAGGAGCGAATACCGACACCGCAGTTACTGTCAGTGGGTCGCTGAAATATTTCGACGACGGGGTGTGGGCTCCGAGCTACGCGAATCTGACCGATGGCACCACCGAGATTGGAGCGGTCCAGAATGCCAACGGCACCACTGAGTCGGTCTATGACGCTTGGGTCATGATCGATTACAGCCCGGCAACTCCGGAGACGCCGCTACCCCACGCCTCGAACAAGTTGACAACACGACGAATGGGGCGGCCATAAAATTGTCGCGCTCAAGCGCGGGACCTTTAGGGACGCAGCACACCTACAAGCATCATCAGTAGATTCGGGTTTTAGGTTTTCGGCAAGCACAGGTCAACCGACGGCGCAGAGAACCGCCACCCGCAGATATTGATGCAGTTTCTCCCCCGGAGTTTCGTGGGCTCATGGCTCATCGGGACTTCGAATTCGGTCCGGCCGCAGCGAACCCACCAGGAATGGCGGTGCCGCTTCCGGCGTGGACTACGGCGGAACGACTTCGACGATCGGGATCTTGCGGGAAGTGCGTTTTCGATAGGTGGCGTAGAGCGGATTGCGCGCGAGGATATCGGGCCAGATCTTTTCCGCCTCCTCGTCGCTGAGCGTTCGTGCGCGGGCGGGTTTGCGCGCGCGGCCTACCTCGATTTCGACCTCCGGATTCGCGGCCAGGTTCTTGTACCATCCGGGTGCAGTATCGCTTCCGCCAAAGGAAGCGATCAGATGGTCCTTCGCGTTCATAGAACCACAGCGGACGCGAGATCGTCCGACCGGTCTTTCGCCCGCGGGTGCTCAGTATACAGATGTTGCGGTCGAAGGGGCCGCTGCCTCCCGCGAGCCGATAAAAGAAGATGTGCGCCTCGCTGCCCCATCGCGCGAACAACTTGGTGAACGGATCGACCTGCATCGCATCCGTCCATATTCCGGGTGCGGCCGAGTGTCAAACCCGGCGATAGCCTTGGGCGTTCGCAACCACCAATGAATTCGTGTGGACTAAGTTTTGAGGAGCGACGGCTGGTCGTGTGCGGTTTAGGTCGCGGCGGTTCCGTTTGTTCGCACCCGAATGACGCTGGTCGTCAGAATCGTTCAAGTCTTGGGTCAAATGGAAATTGAGTTAGCACGACCACCGGATTCGTGCGGATTAACTTTTGAAGAGGGACAGGCGGCGGACGACAGCTTTCATCCTCAAATGTCATCCTCTCGACACCGGGACGCTAGTGCCGTCCTGGACCATTTGCATCCAGGTCGCTATAGCTCGCTCGTCGGCGAACGTCCGGCCATCAGGACTGCTGTTCTTACCGAGGCGTCTCAGCTTCGATTCGCCGAGCGGATGATAAGGCATCAGGTTGATTTCCACCAGGTGTTTCAAGGAATTGGCGACGCCGGCGATAGCACGGAGATGCTCATCGCGATCGTTGAGGCCGGGAATGATCGGACAGCGGAGGCTGATCGCCGCGCCGACGTTGTCCAGCGCGCGGAGGGTGTCGAGAATCGGCCGCAGCGCGACGCCGGTATATTCCTCATGGCGGACGGGATCGGTCTCCTTGAGGTCGTAGAGGAAGAGGTTGACCAACGGCAGCAACTCGAAATAACGCTTGATGAGAGCAAAACCGCAGGTGTCGAGACAACGATGTAAATTGTAGGCCTTCGCCTCTTGAAGCAATGCGCGAGTGAACGCGAACTGCACCATCGGTTCGCCGCCCGAAATGGTCATGCCGCCATCCGAAGTGGCGTAAAACGGCTCGTCCTTGCGGACTTCGTCGATTACTTCGGCGACACCCATCCTTTTGCCGATCAGGGAATTGGCGCCAGCGTAACACTGTTCGGCACATCTGCCGCAGCGGATGCATTGCGAACGGTCAAGGATATGTTGTCCGTTTTCCCACCGGTGGCCGCCCTTCGGGCAATGGTTGAAACACCACCCGCAAGCGATACATTTTTCCGGCATGAACGACACCTCTGGCCGCCTTTCTTGAGACTCGGGATTGTGGCACCAGAGGCAACGCAGCGGACATCCCTTCAGAAATACCGTCGTCCGAATGCCCGGACCGTCATGGATGGCGAACTTCTTGATGTCGAACACTATGCCTGTCACAGGATCGCTTCTTGATCGGGAAACCACTCGCATAAGATCCATGCTACGTGTTGTTTTGAAAGCGCTCGATCATTTCCCGTTGGATCTCCGGTGACAAGTCAACGAAACGACTACTGTAGCCGCCGATGCGAACCGTCAAATCGGCGTATTTTTCCGGTTCGACCAGGGCTTTTTTCAGGGTGTCGACGTTGACGCCGTTGACCTGGATCTGCAGTCCGCCCAACTGGAAGTACGTCTGAAGTGCCGCCTGGAATTTGGCGCGATCGGCCGGCGTTTTGACCAGTTCGGCGTCGATGTGCAGATCGAGCGCCTGACCCCCGTAGAAAAACTCCTGTTCGATCGTTGCGGCGGAGGCAAGAACGGCGGTAAGGCCGTTGTGATTGCGTCCCTGCATCGGGCCGACGTTCTTGGCAAACGGCTCGCCGGCGCGGCGGCCGTCAAGTCCGGCGCCCCAGCCTGCCCCGAGGCCGACATGGAAGTTGAGAGTATGGAAACTGGGCATGTAAGTCATGCGTCCGTCGCTATTTTTGCGAACGATCGCGGCAAATCGCGCGGCGAGTTCTTTGACAGTATGGTCGGCCGCGGCATTGCCGTTGCCGTACTTGGGACAGGCCAGCAACTCCAGACGCAAGGCCTCCTGACCTTCGAAGTTGTTGCGTGCGGCTTCGACCAGTTCCGGCAGCGTATGCCTCTGTCTCTGAAACACCACATGATCGATCGCAGTCAGGGCGTCGGCAGCGTTGACCAGGGCGAAGGCATCCACGTTTATCGTATGGTAACGGGGACCGCCGAGGATGCGATCGCGTCCCGCGGTACCGCCGCACAGCAGGGCGGATACTAAAGGATCGGGATTGTTTGCCCCTTCCTCGGCGTTAATCTGCCCGTGGCGTTTGATCAGCACGGCCAACAATTCGTCGGCATACGCAATCGTGGTGTTCAGGATCGCGGCGACGTTGTCGTATTGCTCAGGACAGACCGTTTGCAGTCGGAACGACAGGTCCCCTTTCAATGGGCGTCCGTGGTTGAGCGCGAGTTCCAGCGGCAGCAGAAAGGTAAAGATGATACCCCACATGTCGCTGAATTCTTCGCCGGGCATCATCAACCCCATGCAACTATTGGCCGCCCAGCGATGGACGTCGGTTGCCGGCACGCCGCGTTGCAGCAAGGCCTTTCGGCAGGAGAATTCACCGTAGAACGACGGCTGCCCGATACGGAACAACTCCGGGGCGGTGAGCAGGTCAAAGTCTTCGCGACGGAGGCCAGGGTGGATATGCGCCGCCAGAATCGGGGCCACCATCTGCAATTTTGCGGCGACCTGGATGAACAATCGGGTCAGATCGTTAAAGAGGTCGTGTCCTTGTGCATCGACGCCGCCGAGGTTGAGCGCGCCGGACGCATCACCGTAACGGTTGAGCTTGAGGAAGAAATCGGTTACTGCGGCGGCAAGGTGCTCCTCGGGAACGCCGCGATCGAGGTCGGCGCGATAAAATGGATATAGGTACTGATCAATTCGTCCCAGCGAGAGCGATGCGTCACATTTTTCGGCGATTCCGACCGCGGTATGGACCAACCACACGGCCTGGAGCGCCTCAAGAAGACTGCGCGGCGGTTGGGCCGGAACACGGCGGCACGCATCGAACCCGAGTTCGGCATAACGCGAACCCCAGTCGCAGATCGCCCGCAGCGCCCGGATTTCCGCGTCGAGATATTCGTCTCCGGTCTGATCCGCGCCGGCCGGGCGGGCCTCCAATTCGCTGATGATCCCGTTCAATCCCTGCTTGACTAGGGCGTCGTAACATACGGTCGTGTGAGCGGGCGTGAAGGAGGCCAGGCAGTGGTTCTGCTGCGATACCGCATGAACGAGCATCAACTCTGGCTTCGGCTGATCTTGTATGTCAACGCGCTCCCTAAATTCGGCATCGGCAAACATTAATCCGTAATCTCCGGCGAGACTTTCTCCGGTGATCGTCCCGATCGGCAGTGCCATGAGGATCCGGCGAAGTATTTCCGCCGCCCGCAATCCCGGCGACAGCGCCTTGACCCGCGGATCGGCATTGTTTTTCTGCCGTAGGTAACTCAGGCACGGAGAGTAATCGGTGGTGATATATTCCATGAGTTACACTCCTTTCCGGGCCGGTCGCATCCATTGCTGATCTAAGCTGAGAAAAATCCGCAGTTCCAATTCCGTCCGGTGCGACGGGGTTCACCAAGACCAGGCATAAAAAACACCCCATGCGACCCTGTCATACGTCGAAGTCAATCAAAAAGGAGCTGTGCTTCGTCAGAACTCAAAACCCGAACGTATTGATGATGCAGATCCGCCCAACAATGGCGGCGCCGCAACAGATTGAGCCCGGCGGAAGTTCGGGCGCGTCCTTGTGCAGCGCCGCCTCTGCGGTCGTGTTCCTCGAGCTCCAATGGTTTATCCACTATATTCCCCATGGCTCCGCCGTCTGGACGATTTCACCTAGGGCTGTTGGCGTCCTCCCGTGAGAGCATGTTGCCGACGAGCGCCGCTGTCTTGCCCACCAGCCTGATACATCTGGTGATCTTCTCAGGCGAGTTCCTATAAGCCTTTACTTCCTGGGGCTTGGTGAAATCCGTACCCGTGATGTCGCGGCACAAATGGCTGGTCTCGATTTCGGTGGCGAAGCGGTGGTAGAGCTCTGCGCAGAGTGGAAAGAGTCTGGGGTCTTCCTTGCCCTCGACAGTGCCTTTCCCGCGCTTGCGACTAAGAGCCGCTACGCCGCCGATGATGGCGCCGCACACCGAGCCCATACCTCCGATCCCGCCGCCGAACCCACCCATCATGCGGACCGCAGCCTCGTCTTCTTCCCCCAGGAGATCCTGCACGACGTGCAAGACGGTCTGGCTTCAATGGAATCCTTTGCCGAGGTAAAAAGCCGCACGTTCGGCGATATCGAATTGAGCGAAGTTCATAAGATCGTCCCTCGAGCGTGAAACTCCGAAGGGATTAGATCAAGCATCATCCATGCCGTGGTCGCTTTCCCGACGGATTGTGCATCTGTGCAGGGGGGTTAGCCTTCCTTATCAGGCAGCCTGTACCGATTGAAAACTCCGAAAGCGGCGAAAAGTCAGTCTTACGATTCACCGCCGTATGTTCCCCCCTGCTCGTGTTTTTTTCCCCGTTGTCCTCTTTGTTCGCTGTTCCGTTCAGTAGCCGGCGGACCATCCTGAGGTCGTCGCCCCGGCGTCATCAGTTAAGCGTAGCGTTTTTTTCTTCACGGCTGGTATAGCGATAGTCGTAAAGCAGGGCCCCACGTAAGCGGTTTATCAAGAAACGAATTGCTCCGGAGCAGCGCCGTCAGCTGTGGCATCCGTCAGATCGAGGCGAAGGGGCTGCGCAAGCCTCGAGCAACCTCAATGGCTTCCAAGAACGTGGGCAGCTTGTTGCGCACGGTGATGCCGGCCGCGGAGCAGGCCAGCCGTAATCCCGACCCTTCCTACCCGCCAATGAGTCCGTGCAAACGCGGGAAAAAAGGAATCACTTGACGCTTGATTGTGTCGAAAGGGGGCATCATTTCGACTTGAAGAAAACAGCGAAGAGCGGTCTTTTCCACTTATATGTGAGAGTCCCGATCAGGCAAGCGGGGCGCAGCTTTTTTTGCGATCAGCAACAAGCTGGCAGTTGGTCAATTAAACGATCGGTATAGAAACTGCACGGTTAATGTGCTGATTCGACTCGCCGTCGGCCGCACCGCAAAAGTCGGCGCGAAACCCGGCGCACTTCCGGAGGCTTCAATGGGACACCTTGGGCACATCAAGAATGAATACCGCGCTTTCGTGCGCCGGCTGGAGGCGACCGAAGCGGCTCTCCCGGAGCCGCGCGACCCGCGCGCGTGGGCCGGATGGAAAGACATCCTGGAGATCCTGCTGACCCCAGAGGAAGCAGACCTCGCGGCGCGCCTGCCGCTCGGGGCCTCCGGACTTGACGCGATCGCAGCGCGCGTCGGTGTCCCTGCCGAAACGCTCAAGCCGCGCCTTGACGCGCTGTGCGACCGTGGCATCGTCGTCAACATCGTCCGTCCAGGCACTGGCGAGACCTGTGTGTGGCGAAATACCATTCAAAGCGGCGGCCGGGGTCTCAAAGAGGCCGTTGCAGTGTGGTCGCCAGCGATATGAGTCAAGGCTTGCGATAGGATGCGCAGGAGCGCCACTGCGCTGAGCCGGCGTGATTCCGGCCAGTCCGGTGTGGCAGCGATGTCGGTTGTAGTAAACTTTGTAGCTATCGAGCTTCCGTTCCAGATCGCCTTGGTTCCAAAACAGAGTCTGATCGAGATATTAGCGCCGGATGGTCCCGATCAATCGCTCGACGAAAGCATGCGAACGGGGTGTGTTGGGAATGGTCTTGATCTCATCAACC
This sequence comes from uncultured delta proteobacterium, assembly GCA_963815835.1. Taxonomy (GTDB): domain Bacteria; phylum Desulfobacterota; class Binatia; order Binatales; family Binataceae; genus DATGKG01. Next base: position 691,683 of record CAWFIF010000006.1, on the reverse strand, counting down.
TCAAGGATCCGAAGGTTCGCTCGCCAGCGCTGAAAACGAAACAGCGGATCGTGATCCGAGGAGAGATGTTTGGGCATGCTCTGTCGCGTGATCGCGCGGTTGAACATCCGGCACACGCCGGGTCCGTCGAGATTGGCGGCGGCGACGCCGAAGCCGATGATCCGGCGAGTGAAGACGTCCATCACCACGATGACCCAGTAGCTCTAGAGCAGAATTGACTGACAGCGGAACAGGTTGACGCTCCAAAGGCTGTCCTGGGCCTGCCCGATGACGGAGAGCCAAGAAGGCCCAGCGCCGCCTGGTGCAGGTCGGTAGTACCGAATTAGTATGCGCCGGACGACATCCTTGTTGATCTCGAGGCCGAATGCGCTCGAGATTTGCTCGGCAATCTTACGGCAGCCCATGCGCGGGTTGCGCCTTTTCATCTCGACGACCGCTGCAATCAGCTCTCTGGAGGGACCTTTGGGCCCAGGGCGACGGAGTCGTCGGGAGCTGTATAGAAGATGATATTTGCGCTTCACCAAAGCCTGGTGAAAGCGCATCAGCGTCGAAGGCTTGGTTATCACGGGCATTTTACGCACGCGCTTCGGTGATACCAAAAGCGTGTAGAATCCGAGCAGCAGCCGGTCCCACGAGGTCAGATTGGGGGCCCGACGCTGCGAACGCTTCATGATGAGCAGTTGATGCTTGACGGCGAGCGATTCCGCCACCACCGAGCGAACACCGCCGGGACTGGCGAGCCGCGCGAGGGTCACCAGCAAGTGGCCGAGCAATGAGAACAGCAGCTTCATCCGGAGCGGGACTTTAACCCGCTCGCGACCATTAGCAAGTCTCCACTCCGTCATCCCGTTCTGCCAAAATCAGCAATTCGCCACACACACGATTCGATTTGAGCCCAGCTTCGCCGAAAAGTCGTCAGCTGGGACCAGCTAAATGGCGGCCCGGAGACCGGCGCGCCTTTCGTGGCGGGACGCGGGATTCGCCGCGTTCTCTGGTCCCTAGAACGGCGCGGAACCGCCGTAGACGCACCCTTTTGGGACGATTCTCCGAGGATTCCTGAAATCCAGAGACTGCGATGTGGATGACGCAGTCCCATGCGTACTCTCTCTGTCAACCTGTCAACCGGTTGACACCCATACGGCGGTTGACAAGAGGCGGTTGACGCACATGGGTCGTCGCCACTGAATAACGTTCGAACGGTGTTCTATTTATCGGTGCGACTGAGGTTCTGTGAATTCAGTTTGTCCTCTTTTCCATTGTAAGAACTAACGCTTGTGTGGGCAGCGAACAAGAAATTCGGTGGTAGCCGCACCCCACAGCAGTTCAGGGCAAGTGATGCGTTTGTAGAAATCGCCGCCGCTCCCCGCAACGTGGTATAGTGGTGCAATTGACTTCTATCGTTAGAGGGGCGGAGTGGTGGAGGAAGCGGAAGAAGCGCCAAAGATCACGTCAAATCAACTCATCAGTCGTCGTCTGGCGGCCGGACATTTATTGTCCCACGTGCTCTTTCCCGATGATGCTGAACGGTGCAGAGCGAACGAGATTATCTTTCGAACCAACTTTTCCGAATGGTGGTCCGGATGTGTCGCCCAACTCGGGAAGGAGGAGCTACAAAAGAAGATTTCCGAAGCCGCCCCTGCCTCGCGCGGCCAACTTCTCAGCAAAATCGACGATCCTTATGGATGGGCGAGGAGATGGATATTCGACAACTATTTGTTTCCATTTGGCGGTGCAATTGGTGCAGCGCTTGCGTTGAAAGACTCACCCTCCGAGCAGGCGCTCAAACAGGACTGCATGCGGCGTTGGTGCGGAGTTTTATATACAGGTAGGTTGACCCTGCTAATCGGTTCGACCAATCAGCACGCTTCGCTAGGCGCAAGCTTGAACAAAGCCATTCATGTGATGCGCGAAACAGATGGCAGCGACAATGAAATCAAGGCTCTTGCCAAGCAATTCAACTGTCCGTGCATCTGCGACTCGAGTCTGAAAAAAGCCTGGCGGACATTCAAGCCTGTCGCTCATTCTCGTTCCCAGCTACACAATGGACTCCGATCGGACCCCGCCGCCGTCGGTGCTTTTCCAGACACCACTTGCGCACTGCCTTTTGCGCTCTGCACCCCCTAAGATGACTGTCAGGCAAGCATGGATTAGAATCTGCCGCTGATGGGAAACGACGCGGTGGCTATGGACCGGACACAGGTAAATGGGGGCGTTGTGCGTTCGGACGGTGCTTCGAGCATGCAGGTGGAGCTACAAGGGGCGAGAGCAGTTTTTCACGAAAAATTCCAGAACACCCGCGCGTACGTTCTGCTCACCCCCATCGAAAAGTACCAGCCCGGCCGACTGGAGCGGCTTGAACGCGCCTGCTGGCTGTGGCGATGCGCTGCGACCAGAAAAGCCCTAAGAGGACCGCAGGCGAAGCGGGCACTTTCGCTTCTGGCCCGTCTCAAGTGGTGCCTGCGAGAACCTAGCTGGCTACCGGAAGGCCTTCCGGCGGGACTCGATAAGTTGCAAAGCGACCTGACCATTCTCGCCTCACTGGGAGGTAAAGACCGGCCGCGCGATACTCTTGGCCGAAGCTTTCGTCGAAATACGGGCATCTTCTTCACTCATGGCGCCCTAATAGGCGGAAAATACAGGGAATTTACGCAAGCGGAGATCGACGAGCTCTTGAGCGAGCTGTTCTTTCTCGCCACCGGACGTGTGCTTTCCCTGGAGAGCTATGTGCGAATGCGCAAGCGCGACAAGGCGGAAGAGACGCAGTTGACGTTCGGTCCCCGAGAAAAGGCGAAAGAGAGCCGAAGCGCCGCAGAACTTTGACTTCGATGAAGTTGATGCAGTGACATCCGGCGCGTCCTTTCACGCGGTGAAAGGACCAGGGCGGTGGAGGTGGCGATATGAAGGTTCATCGCGAGTTACGCGTTATTTGCGAGCGGCCGGCGCTCGGCCTGCTCGCCTGCCGTATCGAAGCCGAAGCGGGCGCCCGATACCGCCACTCCCGAGAGCACGAGGACAAAATGCAACGGTATCTGCCGCAGGATGCGGTTCTCGTCTTTGTTCAGAAGCACGACGATCAGCGCCACGCGATCGTGCTAACCCACCTCCGAAACGTTCTCGCCGTGGTCAACATCGCACCCGAGCGGAGCGAAACTCTCGATTTCTGACTACAACACCGTGCTTTCGCAATTTTACCTGACCGGCGTGCATCCTGCCGCATGCAGCCTCGGCTTGCGAAGTGAGCTCTCCAGCGACCAGTTACTCGCAGCTGAGGTACTGGGTGCGGAGGCAACTGATCTGCTTCAGCAATACTGCTGGCGAGCCGCCAGTGCCGGCCGCGCATCCGAGGGACCGGTCGGTGTGGTTCCGGTTCTTGACCCGTCTTCATAGGCGACGCCGGCATCCTGACGAACTCGCGTTTCTGCTTTGGTTTTTGATTCAGCATGGGTTCTCTAAAACGCGCGCGACCGCGCTGGTCCAGGAATGCCAGTTCGCGCGGTCGCTCCTGGAATCCTACGATGGATTTCTGAGTTAGAGTTCAGCTTCTCCCGGAACACGCCAGTTCTGCACTTCGAGGCCGGGCGTACGGCTGTCGCAGGCCTGTGCGCTACCAGGGCAACTGGAGCCCCGCCTTGTCCTGCTTCCGCCGCTCTCGCCGGCCTCGCGAATAGGGTGACAAAACCCTGCAATTGATCCGCGTTTTGTCATTTTTATTCCGCTTCGAGTTGCTTCCACACTGAGGACGTGGAGGCGAGGGATGTTGAGCGAACGGAACATTGCTTCAGTCGCGATCAGAGATCGGGTTAAGGAGCTGCGCCGGGTTCGAGCGGCCGATCTCCTTCCAAACCCTAAAAATTGGCGGAGACACCCCAAGGCACAAGCGGACGCCCTGAGAGGATTGCTCGCGGAAATCGGTTACGCCGACGCACTGCTGGTGCGACAACTATCAGACGGGCGTCTGATACTGATTGACGGCCACTTGCGGGCGGAGACTACCCCCGAGGCGGAAGTGCCCGTCCTAGTCTTGGATCTCACCGAAGAGGAAGCCGACAAATTGCTGCTTACACTTGATCCTCTATCTGCGTTGGCTGAATCAGACTCGTCCCGGATTGCTGCCCTGCTTGAAACAGTGCGCACCGACGACGACGCGGTCCGTGACCTGATCCGCCGTACCGCTGGCGAAACTTTATGGGCACGGCTTCATCCTGACGATCTCGCCGAGCCACCCGCCCAGGTCGACAAGGCCGGAGAGTTGCAAAGAAAGTGGGGGCACGGAAGTCGGCCAACTCTGGCGGATTGGTGAGCATAGATTGCTCTGCGGCGATTCGACTGAAGCCTCGGACGTTATGAGGCTGATGGCAGGGGAGCGGGCGCTTTTATTCGCAACCGATCCGCCATACGCGGTCGGCTACACGGGAGGCTCGCACCCGCAAAGCTGGGGGAACAAGAGCGCTTCGAACCGCGACAAGGATTGGTCGGGGACGTATGTCGAAGCGCAGATCGCCGACGTGAAAAACTCCGAAGAAGCGGGACTCGACCTTTACTGCGGATTCATTGATATGGCCATCCAGCATGCGATCGCTGCGAACGCCGCCTGGTATTGCTGGTACGCGAGCCGCCGCCACTCCATGGTGGAGCGTGCCTGGAACAAATTCAACGCGATCGTTCACCAGCAAATCATCTGGGTGAAGACACGCCCAGTCTACGTACTCGACGTACCTGTGGCGGCACGAGCCGTGCCTATTTGGCTGGGTTCGGGGAGCGAAGCCAAAAACCCTGAGGGCGCATTTCGGGCAGAACGATGGAGAATTTCCGACGACGGTGTGGGAAGTGCCCAGTTCCGAAGTCGAGACCGATGCCCATCCCACCTGTAAGCCCTGCAAACTCTTCACCTTGCCGATGGAAATGCACACGGAGCCTGGCGACCTTTGCTACGAGCCGTTCTCAGGCAGCGGGTCCCAAATCGTCGCCGCACAGCAAATGCGCCGGCGCTGCTACGCGATAGAAAAGTCGCCTCCATTCGTCGCGGTCGCGTTGGAGCGCATGGCCGCTCTAGGGCTCAAACCGGAGTTGGTTTTTGAATCATGAAGCGTCAACCGGACGGGAGGTGGCGGGGTGCACGGCGGCCGGTGATTGCCTCGGAAACCGGACTTCGTGCTCGTTGGGTCGAGTCCGAAACGATTCATTTGAAACGCATCGGCCTGTCGTTCGATGCGATCGCTGATCAGATCACCCGGATCGGTCGCGGCCAGGCGCAGCCGATCTCTCCTATTCCGGCCGGGGTAACGTTTCCGGCCGATTTTCAGATCTCGCGACAGGCTTGTCATAAGGCGTTCAGGAAGGCGATCGCGCGGGAGCCATCGATGGCAACCGAGGAGTTCCGGAAATTGGACTCCGCCCGCTGCGAAGAGATGTTCCTGAACCTCCAGCCCGGCATCCGAAAGGGAAATCCTCGCGCGATCGAGGCCGGCGTGAAAGTGCTGCGCCATGTCGCGCAAATCAATGGCTATTCAGCGCCACAACGACATGAACTGACGGGCAGGGACGGCGCGCCATTAACCCTGGTGCAGTTGCTCGAGGCGGTAGGACCAATCGACGATGAAAACAGATAACGAGCTACTTTCGGCCAGTCAGAAGGAATTTGTTAAGAGGGTCGTACGCGATCCGGTCCTTTTCGCGACCCATATTCTAGGTGTGGACCTTTGGAAAACGGAGGTCGAGATCCTACGCTCGATCCAAACTCGCCGCAGAACCGCCGTCAAAGCCTGCCACGGAGTCGGAAAGACTTTCACCCTCGCGGTTGCGGCGCTGTGGTGGCTCGCACGTTATCCCGAAGGCATCGTCTTGACGACTTGGCCGACTCAGCGACAGGTACGAACGCAACTATGGTCGGAGATTCACCGCGCCGTCGATCGCGCCCGAGTTCCCTATCCGAAACTGAAGACGACCGAGTTCAAGTTTCGGGATGATAATAACTTCGCGATTGGGTTCTCGACCAATCAAACCGAAAACTTTCAGGGCTATCACGGCAAGTACGTGCTGATTATCGCCGACGAGGCGCCGGGAATTGAGGCGGGCATTTGGGACGCAGTGGCAGGAACCATGGCGGGAGGCGTCGTGCACATTGTGATGGCCGGAAATCCGACCGTCCCCGCGGGCGCCTTCTACGACGCATTCACCAAGGAGCGCGGGCTGTGGAATTGCTTCACCATCGGCGCGTTCGACTCGCCCAACCTCAAGGGCCTCACGCTGGAGCAACTCCTGCAGCTTGACCCGGCCGAGGGCGGACCGCTAGACGACAATCCCTTTCCGCATCTGGTTACCAGGCGCTGGGTTTACGATCAGTACCAGTCCTGGTGGCACGGGAGCGAGAGCAGTTCGCCGAACTGGCTGTCGCGGGTGATGGCGCAGTTCCCGGAGCAGGCGCAAAACGCGCTCATCAAGATGGCCTGGTTAGAACGCGCCAAGCAGCGCGCATTGCAAAACCCGCTCGTCGATAGCCGCTCTGGTCCCTTGGTCGCGGGAGTGGATGTCGGGGGCGGCGAAGCTGAAACCGTGGTGTACGTGTGCGAGTGCAAGCACGACCAACGCAAGATCATCCGGATGGCGGCTTGGCGCGCAGAAGACACGCGCGGGCAGGTTGTGAGTTTCCTAAATGAGTTTCGTCCTCGCCTCTCCATCGTGCGAGTCGATGCGATTGGCGTGGGCCACAACTTCGGCCTCCATCTGCGCGACCGCCGCTTCCCGGTCGAACTCATCAATGTCGGGCTCCCATGCGAGAGCAAGCCGCAACTGCGCGAGAACGATCCCGCGCGGCGCTTTGTGAATCAAAAGGCGCGCTTCTACCAGGAACTCGCCGACGCGTTCGAGCGCGGCCAGATCGAGGGGCTGACCGACGAAGCGACGATCGGGCAGCTCTACGAGATCGATTCCCAGGGGCGGATGAAGATCGAGTCGAAACAGCAAGCGCGTGCGCGAGGAGTCCCATCGCCTGACCGCGCCGAGGCGCTGATGCTGGCGCTGTGCAAGCCGCCGCAAAGAATGGAGTACTACTCCGCTCGCAATCCGCCCGGTTCAGACCAGCGCGTGGTCCGTGATCCATTGGGCGATGACGATGACGATGATTACCGCGCTCCGCGCAATCGTCGCTGGGATGCATGCGCACCCGGAAGTATAGCGCGGTATCTCCGCAGGTGGTAAGCAGGGAGTGGCTAGATCCCCTCCAGCTAAGAACTGTCCAACTCTTCGAGATGGATCGTTTGCCGCGTCCGCGCTTTCTCCGATGCCAAGGCGATGTGCGAGATGCACACCCCGCTTCCCTTACCGCCGCGACAGAGCAATGAGTGCTGACGACGGCCGGGGGCCGAAACCCCGGCCCGAGAAGGAGGCTTCACGTGAACACCGATACCAAACCTGCGGCGGCACCCGTCAACGATAGCGGCAGGGTGGTCGCTGGTTCCGCAAACTCGATTCCGCCCGATGAATCGGCAGCGCCGGCAAAGAAAAAGGCCGTCGCTGCAAAGCCGAAGACTGTGCCGCCCTCGAAAACAAGAAAGGCCGGACGGCGACCACTTCGGTCATCGCGGCCAGCGTCCAAGACAGAGAAGTTGGTCTGCAGATATTGCGGCAGCGATGATCTCGCGCCGTCCTTCAAGAAGAGACGCGATGCCCGATGCCGCGCCTGCTTCAAGAAGCGCTACGGTTCGGCCGCGCGGGCCAAGCGGACCACGCGCACTAGGAAGACTAGGGCCGCGAAGTAGTTTCATCGCGCGCAACCAATCGCATTGGGGCCGGGCTCCTCGACGGGGTCCGGCCCGCGCTGTTAGCGGAGACAAAGACAAGCTGTTGGCCCTGGTCAGCCGTGCACGCAATCCTTCGTGGTGAACTAACAGAGGCCCAGCGCCTGTTCCTGCGCGCTCCAAACGAGAGGGAGATCGACCCGGCGAGTGAGACCTATCACGGTGAGGTCCGGCGGCTGGCGGCCCTCTGCGATCGCCTCGACAATTCGCGGCGATAGAAATCCAAGCCGAATCAGCCGCCGCACGGATCGGCCATCGAACCGTTCCCTCTTCGCCAACTCGTCAATCGAATGCGCCCGCCCCGAGACCAGGTCGTTCGACCACTTTCGCGGGCGACCGCCCTGAGCAGCGGCAGGTCAATCCGGCTGGGAGCGGAGGCGCCCTCAAGCACCATCCGCAACTCGACCCCGCGCTTCTTCATCTGCATCGGAACGAACTTGGCGAAAGCGATGTGACTCGACCGCATACGGTCACGTTCTTCGCCATCTGAGACCGGCAGCTTGAGCGAGACCCGGATCCCGTCGCGGCTGAGATCCACCCGCTCGGTCAGTTCAGCCAGTACCGTTGCGGCTTCGCTCCCGGCGCGCAGGCGTTCGATAGATCCTTGAGCGGACTTCAGGACCGACGGTAGACGATTCGCGTCGATACCGGACTCCTCAGACGCCTGCGCGAGTGCACCGCGGTCGGCGAGCATCGTTTGGGCTGCGGAAGAGACCGAATGCTCAAGTTCGGAGGCCGATACTCGCCACCCATGCTCTGCATCCTCCGATCCGCCTCGGACCAGTCTTCGCGAGACGTAGTAGCGGTAGCGGCGCTGGCCCTTGGCTGCCCCCTGCACATATAGAGGTTCGCCGGTTTCATCGAACAGCTTGCCCGCCAGCGGACTTCTCGGCGCCCCGGTCTTGCCGCCTTCACCCCGGCGGGCCGGGTGGTTACGCAGTCGCGCTTGGACTTGTTCCCACAAGTCGCGACTCGCGATCGGTTCGTGCCGTCCGGGATGACACTGCTGCTTGTGGCGGATCTCGCCGATGTAGACGGGGTTGGAGAGCAGATGGTAGAGCGCTCCGCGCGAGAATGACTTTCCGCCTCGGCGCTTGCCAGACCTTGATACCCTAACCCCGGGAACAATTCCCCGGCGGTCGAGGTCCTGCTTGAGACGCCGGACGCTGCCCAGTCCGAGGTAGAGCTCGAAGATTTGCCTTACCATCCGGGCTTCGTCGCGGTTGACGACCAGCTTGCGCTCGCGCATGTCATATCCCATCGGGAGCGTGCCTCCCATCCAGATCCCCTTGCGCTTGGAGGCGGCGACCTTGTCACGGATACGCTCGCCGATGACTTCGCGCTCGAACTGCGCGAACGAGAGCAGCACGTTGAGCGTCAGCCTCCCCATCGAGGTCGTGGTGTTGAACTGCTGGGTGACTGCGACGAACGACACCCCATGGGCGTCGAACAGCTCGACGATACGGGCGAAGTCGGCAAGCGAGCGGGTCAGCCGGTCAACCTTATAGACCACCACCACGTCGGTGAGACCCTGGCGGATATCCTCCAGCATCCGCTGCAGCGCGGGCCGTTCCATCGTGCCACCCGAAAAACCGCCGTCGTCGTAGGCGGTCTTGATCAGCCGCCAGCCCTCGCCCGCCTGGCTTTTAACGAACGCCTCACACGCCTCGCGCTGCGCGTGCAGCGAGTTGAAGTCTTGTGCCAGTCCTTCTTCGGACGACTTACGCGTATAGGCTGCGCAGCGCCTGATCGGGGTGTCAGCCATCGGCTGCCTCCTTCGTCCGGCCCTTTAAGCCGAAAAACAGAGGTCCCGACCAGTGGCTGCCGGTAATCGCGCGGGCGACTTCAGATAGCGACTTGTAGCGCCGGCCCCGGTAGACGACGTCATGGTCGAGCACCGTGACTGACGCCTCGCCACTGGCGGACGAACACCGTCCCGGCGCCAGCCCGCCGTTTCGCAGTACGCTTCACAGCGACCTCGGCGCGGCCATCCCAGACCCGGTCGAGAATCCGCTGGGTCGATGACTTAAGGCCGCCCAGCGCTCTTTCCTGAAGCCGATAGGCGATCGCCTGAATCATCAGGGTACGCCCGATGCGCGACGACGGTTCCGCGCCGAACAGTTTCGCCCATCTTTGTCTCAGGGCCGCCGCGTCGAGCACGGAAAGGTTCTCAACCTCCTGCGCTAAATCTTTCGAACCGCCAACGCAGCGTCGCATTCTGGTTTGATCCCGCCAATTTGCGCGCATCATGGAGACCTCCTCCGGTCCCATGTGCGCTCAATTCGCGCCACCAATCCAGTCGACGACAGCGCGGCTAACCTAGCGAAATGTCTGGAGAATTTAGCTCCTAAGCTTCAGCGCGTGCGCTGCGAGGACCGAGGGCGGAGACGCTTGCGGTTGTCACTGGATGAAGCATCACAGACCGGTCCCCGGTCAGCGATGCGCGTCACTTTCTTCCCCGAGCCGCGTTACCCCTCTCGGCGATACTATGCGTCGGCCTTTCAGCTCAGGGACGCTAAACGGAACAATTGGCTGTCGCCTGACAGACGACAAAAGGGGCTGGGAGTTCAAATCCAGTTCGCTCCGCCAGCCAGTCCCCGATGTCAGAGATTCTTCACGCTGATTCCCGGATTGTCTGGCAATTCTGTGGACAAATCTCCGTCAAAGGGGACCAGAGGCGCTCCGTAAGCGGCAGTTGCGACTGGAATTCTGCGACTTTCTCTCTGTAGCGAAATAGCTCGGTCCCCGTTGCCCCATTTACATCCCGTCGTGCTCGATGGTTTTCGGGCGAATCAAAGGCGATGTGGGTTTCGCATCACGATGTGGGTTTCGCATCACGCGGATTGGTCTTTCGCTCTGCGGAGATGTTCTTCGAGCGTAATCCCGGCGGGACTCAAGCTTGCGAAGATAAAGCCGCGGTTTTCCGAGACTCGCGGAACCTTCACCAGACCCAATTTCTCGAGCCGAGCAAAGCTAATCCTTTAGAGTCTCACCGTCTCCAGCCAGTCGCGCGCGTTGCGAATTTTTCGGTGGGGACTAAGCCAATAATAGTTAACCGCGAGCGCGCCGGCAACGACGATCGTAAGAACGGGGAGTAATACCGCAAGCTTCATCGAATCGGAATGCTCGTTCGACGCCTTCAAGCTAACCCAACTTCGATACTACTCCAAACGAATTCACTCCCGCCAAATCTCATCCTCGGACCATCCGAGTTCCTTGAACTCGGCCGCGCGCAACGGCGCCTCGCCAACGGAGAAGAACTCATCTAGCTGCGGCGGCGCGATGCCAGTACCGCCGAGCATCGCGTGGGCCTGGCCGCGATGGTGAATCTGATGCTGGAACAGATGCAGCAGCAGTCGGTCGGCGCGTTCGGTCTGGATGCGGTCTTCGCGATAGATCCGGATGGTCCGCTCGGGCCCGTGCTCGTCCATCGCGAAACAAGGCACCCCTTATTAGCGCGCCTCAGAGGTGATGTCATCCCGAGGCAGGCCGGCATTCAGTGTCCCAGTGTTGCCCGACAGCGTTGACTTATTTTCGAACCAAATTCCAGGCGAGCTTACCGTGAACGTGTCTCGGACGAGGTGGGCGGACATCGTTCGGGTGACTGCCCCTTACCTAGCCGCTGGCTCTCTTTGGGATGCGAGCCAAACGCGAGTTCACCCGTGGCTGCTTCCGATCATGAGAAAGTCGCGTCAGTCACCTCGATCCTCCCGCAATCGTTGGCGACTGAGGGAAATATATATGCCGTCCCCGTAGCGCGACGGTGACGAGACCGATCATTGCCGGTACTTCGATCAAAGGCCCGATTACCGCGGCGAATGCAGCGCCGCTGTCGATTCCGAAAGTTGCAACCGCGACCGCGATGGCGAGCTCGAAATTGTTCGAGGCGGCTGTGAATGAAAGCGTCGCAGTCTGAGGATAGTTGGCTCCGGCCTTCACGCTCAGAACAAACGAAAGCGAAAACATGATCGTGAAGTAGAGCAACAGAGGCACTGCGATGCGCACAACATCAAACGGGTGCTGCACGATTGCCGCACCCTTGATCGAAAACATGACGACGATCGTGAACAACAAAAAGGTAAGGGTCAGTGGGCTGATTTTGGGAATGAACCGGCGTCGATACCAATCTTTTCCCTTGAGGCGGGTGAGCACTAACCAGGTCAGAAATCCGGCCACGAAGGGAATTCCTAAGTAGATCGCGACGCTTTCGGCGATCTCCCCGATCGTGACGTGGACGATGGCGCCGCCCAGACCGATCCACTTCGGAAGTACCGTCACAAAGACGAAGGCGTACGCCGAGAAGAAAACCACCTGGAAAATGGAATTGAACGCCACCAGGCCCGCGCAGTAATCGGTGTCACCGTCCGCTAATGAATTCCAAACGATCACCATCGCGATGCAACGCGCAAGGCCGATCATGATCAATCCCACCATGTACTCCGGGCGATCGCGCAAAAAGAGTACGGCAAGACCGAACATCAGGACCGGGCCGATAATCCAATTCTGTACGAGCGAAAGTCCCAGGATCTTCCAATCGCGGAATACATCTCCGAGCTCATCGTAGTTCACCTTCGCGAGCGGCGGGTACATCATCAGAATGAGCCCGGCTGCAATGGGGAGTGACGTGGTTCCGATGCTGAGCCGATCGAAGACCGCTTTGACGCCTGGCCAGAGGTAACCGATCGCGACCCCGGCGACCATCGAAAGAAAGATCCATACGGTAAGATAGCGGTCTAAAAGCGACAGCCGGCGTAATACTGAACTCTCGCTCAGCCGCGGAATTCTCGGATTTGACTGGATTGCAGTGGCCATCTGCCTCGTCTTGTTGGTCGTTCGCTAGGATTGGTCCGGGAGTTTCACGGCACCGATTGCCCGCACACGCCGTTCGAGGGCGAATCGATCGAGCGATTCTACCGGGAGGCTGGTGAAGAGTTTTATCCGGTTCTCCAGTTCGGTGTAGATACGGAAGAAGAATCGACGTTTTTGCTGGTCGGTCCCGACGAAGGCCGCGGGGTCGGGCTCGCCCCAGTGGGCCGTTATCGGCTGTCCGGGCCACACCGGACAGACTTCACCTTTTACCTTGTCGCAGACAGTGAAGACGAAATCGAGTTCAGGACTGTCGGGTTTCGCGAACTCGTCCCAGCTTTTGCTGCGCAGCCCGTCCGTTTCGTATCTCATTTCCTTGAGCAGCTCGAGCGCGAACGGATTTATCTGGCGTAGAGGATCGCTTCCCGCGCTCAACCCAATGAACTTACCCTTTCCCAAACGATTGATTGCGCACTCGGCCATAATGCTGCGCGCCGAGTTGTGGGTGCAAAGAAAGAGAACGCGGAATTCGGCTTTCACGATTCGGCTTCCTTGAGCTTCACCGAGAGGGGTATCTCGCGCCCGTGCGGCAAGCTGATCGACAGCAGAGCCGCCGCCAACACGAGAGCTCCCGAGGCCAGCAGGCAACCGGTAAATCCATAGAACTCGAAAATCACACCAGACAGAAGCGTGCCGAGAAGCCGGCCTCCGGCGTTCGCCATGTAGTAGAAGCCCACATTAACCGCGACCTCATCGTCCTCGGAGTAAGCCAGAATTAGGTACGAATGCACCGCGGAATTGATCGCAAATACGATCATGAAAATGGCCAGCCCGATCATCAGCGCGGGTCCTGGGTTGACCTGAAGACGAAGTGCGGCGGCGAGTCCGAGCGGAATCGCGACGAGAATAAAGGCCCAAAGACGGGCGGTGTCACCTGTGACGCCTTCCTGAGCGCCCGATTTGCGCAGGATCTCGGGCACCATCGCTTGCACCATTCCATAGCCGATGAACCATGCGGCTGAGAAGGCACCGACCTGCCAGAATGACCATCCAAGCGTGGACGCCAGAAAGACCGGCAGCCCGACTACGAACCATACGTCTCGCGCACTGAACAGAAAGAGTCGCGCGGCCGAAAGCCAGTTCACCGCCGGGCTCTTGGAAAACAGTTTGGTGAATTTTACTTTCGCCTTCGCCTTTCCCATTCCGCTTGGAAGCGCGACCACGGTCCCGAGCAATACGATGAAGAGTCCAATCGCCATCGCCGCCAACGAACCGACGAACCCAAGGACGGTAAGCAGGACGCTGCCCATAAAGAAGCCGGCGCCCTTGAGCGCGTTCTTCGACCCGGTCAGCCTGGAAACCCACTTGAAGAGCGTGCTGTCCTCGCCATCGGGGACGACTACCTTGATCGCGGTCTTGGCGCTCATCTTGGTCAGATCTTTGGCTATTCCCGAGAGCGCCTGTGCCGCCATGACGTAGGTTACCGACGCGACGCGAGACCATCCGGGCTGCAACAAAGCCAACATGATCAGAGAGCCAATTTGAAGTAGAAGGCCGCCATAAAGGGTGACCTTCAGCCCGGAGCGTGCCGCGATCCATCCGCCTAACAGATTGGTGACAATGCCGAAGAATTCGTAGAACAGAAAAAGGAAAGCGATCTCGACCGCAGTGTAGCCGAGGCGATCGAAATGCAGCAGGACCAGCATCCTGAGCGCGCCATCAGTGAGGGTGAAGCCCCAATAGGCGCCGGTCACCAACGCATAGTCGCGCACGCTTTTGTTCATTGCCGGTCCCGGTTCGCGGCGGGCTGTTCGTCTGCAAGGCTGGTGGCTACCTTGGCCGTAAGTTCGACCATCCGATTCACATAGCCCCACTCATTGTCATACCACGCGAGAATTTTGACTTGTGTGCCATCCACCACCATGGTCGAGGGCCCGTCGACGATGGCCGACCTTGGATCGTTGAGGAAGTCGGCGGAAACCAGCGGACGCTCCTCGAAACCCAGAATGCCGCGAAGTGGACCCTCGGCGGCTTCGCGAAAAAAGCGGTTGACCTCTTCCGAAGTAGTTGGACGAGCAACCTCGAAGACGCAATCCGTGAGCGACGCATTGAGCAGCGGCACCCGAATCGCGAGGCCGTTCAGTTTTCCTTCGAGCTCGGGATAAATCAGCCCGATCGCAGTGGCTGAACCGGTCGTCGTTGGAATCAGCGACAGCAACGCGGAGCGCGCGCGGCGGAGATCGCTGTGCGCCCGATCGACGATCGTCTGCGTATTCGTCACATCGTGCACGGTTGTGATTACGCCATGCAAAATACCGAGTTCTTGGTGGACCACTTTCACGACCGGAGCGAGACAGTTGGTAGTGCAAGACGCGGCGGTAATCAGGTGATGGCGTTTCGGTTTGTAGAGGTGGTCGTTGACGCCCATTACGATGTTGAGCGCGCCGCTCTTGACCGGCGCCGCGACAATGACCTTGCGCACGCCGAGATCGAAATACGGTTGCAGAGCCTCAGGCGTGCGGAATTTCCCGGAGCACTCGAGGACTATGTCCACTCGTGTCTTCTTCCAGGGCGCTTGGGCGGGAAGCTGAAAATTTGTGAAGCCAATTCGGCGACCGTATACGGATAATGAATCTCCATCGGTGCTGATGGGCGCGCGCCATCGCCCATGTACGCTGTCGAATTCCAGGAGGTGAGCTGCAGTCGCGACCCCGCCCTCGGTTTCGTTGACGTGAACGATATTGAACTGGCCGAGCTCAAGAGCGGCGCGCAATGCCAGCCGGCCCATGCGTCCAAATCCGTTGATTCCAACGCGCACTAGCATGTTCGCTCCTCATCTGGTCAGCGGCAAACCGGGATCTCTTTCCAGGTCTCCCGGCCGATTCCGCTCAACAAGAAAACTCTCTATTCCGTGACCGCCGATTTTTTGAATGCGCCGGTTCTGGTTGCCGGTCTCTTCCCGCGAGGGATGGCTGCGGGTTGGCAATCACCCGTGCCACAAGATTGGCTCGCAGGTTGCGGCGGAGAGAGAAGGATCGGGGCGCACAACTCGGGACGTCCGCCACAACACTGCTCTGTCAGGTAGCTCATCAATCCCCTCATGGCGGCAAAATTGGCGCTGTAGATGATGGATCGACTCTCCCGGCGTGAGCCAATAAGGCCGGCGAATCGGAGCTGGTTCAGGTGAAAGGACAGCGTCGGAGAAGGCAATTTGAGGCGGTCGCCAATCTCGCCCGCTGGCACGCCTTCCGGACCGCGAGCAACTAACAGCCGAAAAATATCCGATCGGCTCTCCTGAGCGAGAGCACCTAATGCAGCGACCGCCTTTGCCTTTGTCACGATTTCACCGATATAGATTCGTCGAAGCCATTTCAATCCCGTTTGATCTTATTCACACTTCGAGAAATATGGAAGCCTCGTAATATGACGCAAGTCGTTGACGCGTCGCAGCTGAACCGACTGAGCTCCGATGTGCAGCTTCTGGGCAAAAGCATCGGACTGATTGTTCCAGATTTCTGGAATCACAAATATTCCAGATAATTGGAATCATAGAACGGTCACCGTTCTCTAACATTTCTGTAACATCAGCCCGGTACGACAACGTGCTGAAGGGTACGCGAGTCGCAACTGAGCAGAGCGAGGTGGCGAGCGCCCTGGGAAGACAGATGACTAAAGCAGATTTAATTGCGGCGCTGGGGGCGTTGGCTCAGGAAACAAGGCTCGACATTTTTCGGATGTTGGTCCAGCGCGGTCCCGAAGGAATGCCCGCGGGCGAAATTGGCGAGCGCCTGAAACTGCCATTCCCCACTCTTTCCTTTCATTTAAGCCACCTGAAGCATTCCGGACTCGTTGTCTCGCGCCGACAGAGCAGGACGGTCTTTTACGATGCGAGGGTCCGCACGATCGACAATGTGGTCGAATACCTGGTCGAGAATTGCCGCGGTCGGGTGAAGCCAGTAATGCGCGATCCGAGCGCCGATGCGAAGTCGTCCGGGCGGTCAATGAAGATCCTATTTTTGTGCACCCACAACTCCGCGCGCAGCATCATGGCCGAATGTGCGATGAAGCGATGGGGCGACGGGAGGTTTCAGGCGTTTAGCGCAGGAAGCGAGCCGGCGGAGAACGTGCATCCCGCCACGCTCCGGTTGCTGAATGAATTGAAATACGAAACCAGGGGACTACGCAGCAAACGCTGGGATGAGTTCGCAGAGCCTCACGGCGCGGCGCTGGATTTCGTTTTTACCTTATGCGACCGCGCGGCGGCGGAGCCATGTCCGTCCTGGCCGGGACAGCCGCTAAAGGCTCACTGGGGTGTCAAGGATCCGCTGGCCTTCCAGGGTTCGAACTCGGCCACGCGCAAAGTATTCCTCGAAACCTACGCTGCGCTTGAACAGCGAATCAAAATATTTACCAGTCTGCCAGTCGAGAGACTGGAACGCTTTGCACTGGAGCGCTGGGCGACTGAGATTGGCAAGCTCGAATTAGCGGCATAGCTACGCAGGGCGCGGAAAGACACGAAAGCGATGCCGCCCCGCCCAGAGTGTGGGTATGAATGGGTTTGGTCGAATGGGCCACCTGCGTTGAGAGCGGCATTCGAGAACCCGCATGGGTGTCTCAAACGTAAAGGGCATTGGTTATGTGTCGAACAAAGTGTGGTTGTCTGGTTCTTCTGACTCTGGGACTCCTCGTTTTGTTCTCGCGCACGGCTCTAGCAGCGGTCGAGCTGACCGCGAGCGGGTCCACCTTCATATTTCCCATTGAATCGAAATGGGCCAATATCTATGCGAAAGTAGATCCCAACCTGCGGATCAACTATCAACCGAACGGATCTGGCGCGGGTATAGGTCAGTTGCTCCAAGGGTTGACCGATTTCGCCGGGAGCGATGCGCCACTCACCGACAAACAATTGGATGACGCGCCCGGAAACGTGTTGCACTTTCCAGCGGCTCTGGGCGCCGACGTTGTCGCTTACAATCTACCGGAAATCGCACCGTCAAGGCTCAAGCTCACAGGCGCGGTGATAGCTGACATATTTAGCGGGAAAATCTCGAAATGGAATGATGAGAAGATTGCGAATCTCAACCCCGAACTCAAATTGCCGGCTAAAGACATTCTCACCATTTACCGATCGGACGGAAGCGGCACGACTTTCATTTTTGTAGATTATCTAAGCAAAGTGAGCCCAGACTGGGAGAAAGAAATCGGCCGTGGAACCACCGTTAAATGGCCGGTGGGCACCAGCGCTCCCGGAAATCAGGGCGTCACCCATATGTTGTCGCATACTCCGGGTGCTATCTCTTATCTAGAACTCACGTACGCCGTTCAAGCAAAGCTTGCCTTTGCGCAAGTCCCGAATGCGGCGGGGCAATGGATCGATCCGGACCTAAAGAGCATTACACTAGCCGCCGACAACTGCATGAGTAAGTTCCAGGGCGACTTCCGAAACTCTATAACCAACGCACCGGGGGAGGGCGTCTATCCAATTTCGTCGTACACTTATTTTTTAGTTTACGCGAAACAAACGGACCGCAAGAAAGGTAAGGCATTAAAACAGTTCCTGCAGTGGGTACTGAGAGACGGACAGACCTACGCGCGAGAACTCAACTATGCGCCCCTTCCAGAGTCAGTGATTGAAAATGAGGAAGCTCAGCTTGAGCGGATCGTTGCGCACTAGGAGCGACATTTGAAGGTAATTCACCAGCGGAGAGCACCACTCGGATGCAGCGGAAGCAACACGAAAGAGCAGGCGACTTTTAACAAGCTTCGGTAAAATGGGTGCCGCAGCTGTTATCCGTGGGATAGCCCGATCACGGGATCGGGCTAGGCTTCTTCCCGGTTCCCGACGAACGGAACCGAGCGACCGGCCCGCTTATTTCGTAACCTTAGGCTGTGCGTTGGGGATCATTGCCATTACTGCATCGCTTTTTTACGTTCTATGGGTCGATTCCCGTCTGTCGCGCCATCAATTTGGCTGGAGTTTTTTGGCCACGAGCAACTGGGATCCGGTTGTCGGCGATTTCGGCGCGCTACCATTCATCTACGGGACGGTCGTAACGTCTGCATTAGCTCTCCTCATCTCAGTGCCAACAGGTGTCGGAGCGGCGATTTTTCTCGCTGAGCTAGCGCCGCGGAGAATATCCGACGCACTGACTTTCTTCATCGAACTGCTCGCTGCCGTTCCAAGCGTTATTTTTGGCTTGCTAGGTATTTTTGTCCTCGTTCCATTGTTACGCCACGTAGTTCCCACGATTAAGGACGTTTTGGGCTTTCTTCCACCGTTTCAGGGCCCGTTTTTCGGAGTTAGCATGCTATCGGCGGGTATAGTGCTCTCAATAATGGTAGTCCCATTCATAATATCCATTTCTAGAGAAGTTCTTTTGGCCGTGCCTGTCTCTCAACGCGAAGCCTCAGCCGCGGTAGGTGCGACGCAGTGGGAAACTACCTGGAACGTGGTAGTCCCATACGCTGGCAAAGGTATCGTAGGTTCGGTGTTTTTAGCGCTTGCGAGGGCGTTGGGGGAGACGATGGCAGTTACGATGGTGATCGGGAATAACCCGCAAATCAAAGCGTCCCTGCTGGCTCCGGGCTATTCGATAGCGGCTATCATCGCCAACGAGTTCACCGAAGCTACCACTGACATCTACGTGAGTGCTTTAGTTGAACTTGGCCTGGTGCTTTACGTCATGACGTTTGTCATCAACGGCGTTGCACGGTTGCTGGTATGGAGCGTCGCAAAGCCAACGCTATCGACTGAATAGTTATGCGGCGCAATCTGACTAACTGGATAATGTTCACGCTGACCGGACTCTGCGCCCTCGCGTCGGTAGGGATTCTATTCTTTATTCTTGGATACCTTCTTTGGGAAGGTGGTGCGAATCTGACCTGGAATTTCTTCACGAGGCTTCCCGCTCCGGTGGGAGAGCTTTCAGGGGGCATGGCAAACGCTATCGTAGGCAGCGGCAAATTATTGCTCTTCGCTTCGTTTGTAGGAATCCCTCTCGGATTTTTGGCCGGGGTCTATCTAGCGGAGTTTGGCGGCACCACTTTTCCTCTGATCGTTCGTTACACAACCGATCTGCTTAATGGCGTACCGTCAATTGTCATAGGAATTTTTGCTTATTCTGTAGTTGTCGTCCCGACGGGTCACTTCTCGACTGCGGCGGGTGGCCTTGCGCTGGGCGCGATGATGATCCCCATAGCGGTGCGTAGCACGGAGGAGTTCCTGCGCGCGGTTCCCCACGATCTTCGCGAAGCGGCAGTGGCACTCGGTGCTAGTAAATCGAGAGGCGTGTTTACGGTAGTTATACCCGCAGCAATGAGGGGAATTGTGACGGGAATCATGCTCGACGTTGCAAGAGTAGCCGGGGAGACCGCGCCACTGCTGTTTACCAGCTTCGGAAATCGATTTTGGAGCCCCGGATGGAGCTCTCCGACTGCCTCACTACCCGTCATGATTTTCACTTATGCAATCGGTCCCTATGAGGATTGGCACCGACAAGCTTGGGCAGCCGGATTCGTTCTAGTCACTTCTGTCCTTGTCGTAAACGTCGTTGCGCGAACGATTCTGGCTCGAGGTCAATTCATCCCGAGATAGTTCGCTTGACATGGTCTTATATGGCTTATGACCCAGAGTCTAAGACGAGTACGATGGAACCGACGACAACCGCTTTGTCGAACGGGGTTCCCCAAACTGACGGAAATTCGAAGATCAGTGTCCGCGGCTTGAATTTTTATTATGGCAAATCGAAGGCTTTGCACGACGTCAGCATCGAAGTAAAGCGAAACCATATAACTGCGCTGATCGGTCCTTCGGGATGCGGCAAATCGACCTTCCTCCGAACCCTCAACCGGATGTACGAGCTACAGAGGCATACGCATGTTGAAGGAGAAGCCAGGCTCGACGATGAAGATATCTTCGGGATGGCTGTTTCTGCGCTGAGGCGCCGGGTCGGAATGGTGTTTCAGAAAACCAATCCGTTTCCCAAATCTATCTTCGAAAACGTGGCTTACGGTTTAAGGGTCGGTCAACAACTCAAGAAAAAAGAATTGAGCGACGCGGTCGAGCGCAGCCTTAGGAGAGCGTCACTCTGGGAAGAAGTCAAGGACAAGTTGCACGACTCGGCTTATTCTCTCTCAGGAGGTCAACAACAACGTCTATGCATCGCTCGCGCGCTCGCAGTTGATCCGGAGGTCCTTCTGCTCGACGAGCCCTGTTCAGCGCTAGATCCGATCTCAACCGCGAAAATCGAACGCCTTCTGATGGACCTCAAACCTACCTGTTCCATTCTGATCGTGACCCACAACATGCAGCAAGCCGCAAGGGTGTCTGACTTTACTGGGTATTTTCTGCTGGGGAAATTGGTCGAATTCGATCGGACGACAAACATTTTTGAGCATCCGACCAACAAAGAGACTGAGGACTATATTACCGGCCGATTCGGCTAATTTGAGCCGCGCAATACGGTGATGTGCAAGGAAATGATTGACCAAATATCCGAAGGATTCGACAGAGTGATATCAGAAGTTGCTCGTTAGCAGCGGGAGAGTGAACAGTGAATTCTCTGGCCTCAAGGTTGAGACTTAATTTTATTTGGTTTTGCAGTCATCCTATTTCTGACAGCCGGCGCCTGGCGCCGCATCAAACGGAGCCTTTGGTGATTCGTCACGAAGAGGACGAAAACTCTCTTTCCTCAGACTGAACCGGGTAACCGTCAGACGGTGTTCACATGGTGGCGAGCTTCGAAATAATCCGGGATGTAACACACGGGTCGCTGCCCACGACTATTGGGAAGAACTGCGCTATCGAGGTGCCGGCGTATAGTCTCTCCACGGCTTCACGATATCTCCGAATAAAGCACAGTTTCCTTTACTATTGGACCCATGGTCGAAGCGTCACGGGGCCGCTCATTCCTCTGCCCTTACGGTCATCTTCAATGTCGTTCGCGAACCTGTTGGAATGCCACGTCTTGAAAGCGTTCCTCAGTACCTACAGCTTGAAGCTGCCCAGGGTGATGAGCGCACTTATAGCGGTAAGATCGATGTCAGGATCTAGGCATCCTTTTCTGACGGAGGAGTTCAGAACGCGGGGCATCAATACTTTTTGGACGACTGCAAACTCGGGTAAGGTCTTCGATCCAGTCGGAAAAAATGAACTCCAGAGGATCGTCGAGCTCTATCTGAACAGGATTGAATATAGAAACGGGATTCCGAAACTCTTTCCATTCGTCGCAAAAGAACGGGCTGATGAGCCCAAACTTATCTCGATCACCCCCACAGTAGCTTTTGGCCGATCTGTCATCGAGGGGACCGGAATCTCAACCGCGGTCGTTGGAGCTAGATTCAGGGCCAGGGAATCCATTCGATGCCTATCGAGGGAGTACGGGTTGACAGTCGAACAAACAGAAGAAGCTATCAGATGGGAGAGCGAGCGCGAAATCCTCGATTAGCTTGAGATGCTTTTCTATCTGGAAGAAAATATCTGCAACTCCCGCCTAGTTCTGCGCATTTTTGATGCCGCGGGTTTAGAATACAAGCGCCATCTCGACCTTTTCCCTCGCAGTGAGTTCCTCGATCCTGTGCCTGATGACATATGGCTCGATCATATTGTCCGAAATGAATGGATCCTGATCTCTGCCTACAAGAGCAGGCGCTTTGAACCGCTCCAGAAACTGAAACTAGAACGTCTCAGGATTCGCCAGTTTTCGTTTTCCTGCGATAGTTTGAGCGGTGCTGAGATGGCTGAAATCCTGAAATACAATCTACCAACGATTGAAGAAATGTGTCGCTCGATGTGTCCACCTCTGATCGCTTCGATGTCAAAGAGCGGAATCAATCTGCGGCTTCCCGTTTTTCCGAGCGAGCGCAAACGATCTGCCTCCTCGACGGTAGGACTCGGTAGCACTGAGGATATTAATTCATGAAAGTGCTTTCGCCATTCGATTGGATATTCGTCCACTCGATGGCTTGACTTCAGGGTGTCGAAACGTGTCTTAAACCAAATCTCTGTGTGGGGAAACCGAAATGGGAAAAAGAAAAGCTCTTCTACTCCTCTTTACTGCTGCGATGCTGCTCGCGGGATGGCGCGCCGGATGGTGCGATCTGCTGATCAACGGTGCCGGCGCGACCTTTCCCTATCCGCTTTATTCGAAGCTGTTTGATGTCTATTCGAAGGAGCATCCGGGGATTCACTTTAACTATCAGTCGATTGGATCGGGCGGTGGAATCCGGATGATCACGCAGAAGACCGTCGATTTCGGCGCCAGCGACGCTCCGATGACCGACGAACAGTTGAAGGCCGCCCCAGGTTTACTCCATTTTCCTACCGTGATGGGAGCTGACGTAGTCGCGTACAACCTTCCTGGGGTTAAGACCCTCAAATTCACCGGACCATTGGTGGCGGATATTTTTCTCGGCAAAGTCACCAAATGGAATGATCCGGCGATCGCAAAAGTCAATCCCGGCGTCGAATTGCCCGATCAAGACATCACGGTCTGTCATCGCTCTGACGGCAGCGGGACGACCTACATCTTTGTGGACTACCTTTCGAAGGTCAGCCCGCAATGGGCGAAAGACGTCGGCAAGTCCACCTCGGTGAAGTGGCCGACGGGTCTCGGTGGCAAGGGGAACGAGGGCGTCACCGCGCTGATCCAACAAACGCCGGGGTCGATCGGTTACATCGAGCTGATTTACGCCGCCAATAACCACATTCCGTTCGCTGATATCCAGAATCACGAGGGCAACTTTGTCACCGCGAGCCTCAACGGCGTAACTGCGGCGGGAGACGCGGCTGCGCGCCTGGCCAATCGCCTACGACTGGAAGTAAACCTGCCGGCTGAGTTCCGGGTTTCGATCACCGACGCCCCAGGCGGCGCTTCCTATCCAATATCTTCGTTCACCTATCTGCTCGTGTATCGGCAGCAAACCGACAAAGCCAAGGGGCAACAGATCATCGACTTTCTGAAGTGGATGTTGCACGACGGTCAGCAATACGGGCCCCCACTGCAGTATGCTCCGCTCCCGGCCCCCGTCGTCGCGCTGGAGGACAAGCAAATCAGGGAGATTCGCCTGCCGAAATAGCGCATTTGCACGGTCTCCAAGACTCTGGGCAAACCGGTGTGAATGGTTTGCAGGGAATGAAGCCCGCGCGATAGCGCGAGCCTAATTCCCGCCGCGTGCAGCTGCGCGCGGCCGCCGAGTTGCAAGTGGTTAGGCAACTTTCTGAGTCAATGGGTCTTTGAAGGCTCATTCGGCCTCTATGCAAGGATGATGGGTACAGAGAAAGAGAACGCGGAAGGAGCGCAAAATGAAACTGCTACCGATCTACAAACAAGCCGCGGTTTCAACTTTTGTCGGAGCGATCTTGCTCTTGGGAGAAGTCGCTTCAGCGGACGTCTTGTTAAACGGCAGCGGCTCCACGTTCATATTTCCGATCGAATCGAAATGGGCGAACATCTATGCGAAGGTCGATCCCGGTCTGCGGATTAACTATCAACCAAATGGCTCGGGCGCCGGCATCGGTCAGTTGCTTCAGCGATTGACAGATTTCGCGGGGAGCGACGCCCCCTTGACAGACAAACAACTGGCGAGTGCGAGCGGAAACGTATTGCACTTTCCCGCGGCTCTGGGCGCCGACGTTGTCGCATACAACCTGCCGGAGATTGCTCCATCAGCTCGACTTCGACTAACGGGCCCGCTGATAGCTGATATTTTTCGCGGAAAAATTACTAAGTGGAATGATCCGGCCATCGTCGATCTCAACCGTGAGCTTAAATTACCGGACAAAGAGATTCTACCGGTGTATAGGTCAGACGGAAGCGGGACAACGTATATTTTTGTTGACTATCTATGCAAGGTCAGCCCCGAGTGGAGAACAGAGATCGGCAAAGGCACTACGGTAAAATGGCCCGTGGGATCGGCCGCCCCTGGGAATCAGGGAGTGACCGATTTTCTGTCGCATACTCCAGACGCGATCGGTTATATGGAACTCACATACGCGGTTCAGGCAAAGCGTCCGTTCGCACAAGTTCAGAACGCGGCCGGAAAATGGATCGATCCAGATTTTGAAAGTATTACCAAGGCCGCCTACTACAACATGAGCAAATTTCAGGGCGACTTCCGAACCTCCATAACCAATGCACCGGGTCCCGACGTCTACCCGATTTCTTCCTATACCTATTTTCTGGTTTACGCCGTGCAAAACGACCGAGCGAAGGGACAGGCACTAAAGAATTTTCTGCAGTGGGTGCTGCGAGACGGGCAAACCTACGCTCGCCAACTTAACTACGCACCGCTTCCTGGCTGGGTTATTGAAAATGCGGAAGCCCAACTGCAGCGAATCACCCTGCCGTAGCGGCGTTCTTCCAAACCGGGAATTGTTTCAGGCGTTCATCTCTTGCGTGCCTGAGGTTTCGATGATACTAGAAATGTAGCAATGAACAAGCGCGTCGAACAATTCTCCGCACTCGGTCAAGAAGATCGCCTGAAAATATTCCGCCTTCTGGTCCGCGCCGGCTTGCAGGGCAAGTGTGTCGATGAGATAAAACGCGCGCTCAAAATGCCGGGCTCGACACTTTCCCATCATCTCGACGCGTTGACGCGCTCGGGATTGTGCACGGCGCAGCGGTCCGGGCGTTTCATCTACTACGCTGTGAACTGGCGCGAAACGTCGAACCTGATTCGCTTCTTGACCGAGGATTGTTGCGCCGACATGCACACCCGGCTCGCCCCACCCGAAGCGAAAGCGTCCGGAAGTGGTCGAGGCGGCTGCTGTACTAAAGAAGAACCGGCAACCCCGCGAATGGTGCGCGAGGTAGCGAGAGCATAAGGAGAAGCAAGAAATGGAAAACGAGCCCTCGATCAAGGAACGGGTGCGCGAAAACTACGCGCGCGAAGCGCGCCGCGTCACCGAAGGTAGCTCTAAGGTGAGCTGCTGTGGAAGTGCACAACCTAACTACGATGCGATTACCTCCAACCTCTACGCGGACAGTGAGACTTGCACGCTACCTGCCGAGGCGGTTGCTGCGTCGCTCGGATGCGGCAATCCCACCGCGCTGGCAGAACTCAAGCCGGGTGAAACCGTGCTCGATCTGGGATCCGGTGGAGGGATCGACGTGCTACTTTCAGCGCGCCGGGTTGGGCCCACGGGCAAAGCATACGGGCTCGATATGACCGACGAGATGCTCGCCCTTGCGCGGGAGAATCAGCGAAAAGCGGGCGTCGAAAATGTCGAATTCCTGAAGGGCGAAATCGAGAAGATACCCCTGCCGGACAACAGCGTAGACGTGATCATTTCGAATTGCGTGATCAATATCTCTGCTGACAAGGACAGGGTTCTCGAAGAAGCATTTCGTGTCCTGAGGCCTGGTGGACGTCTTGCTGTTTCGGACATCGTCGTACGCGGCGAGATGCCGGCCGAGATACGACGTCGGGCCGACCTCTGGGCGTTGTGCGTTTCCGGGGCGCTGGAGGAACGAGAATACCGCTCCAAATTGATCAAAGCGGGATTCGAGCAGGTCGATGTCGAACCTACTCGCATCTACACGTCAGCCGACGCGAAAAGTCTTCTCGCAGGAAACCCCGAGGCGGCAGCGATCGCCGAGAAGGTTGACGGCAATTTCATGAGCGCTTTCGTCCGCGCCCGCAAGCCGGCGTTAAGCTAGCCGAGAGTTTCGATGGCCGCGAACATTCCAGATTCGCCGATTAGCAGTCCCGCCGCATGGTTCGGGGCCGAGCAGGCCAAGCGAACCGACTGGATCTACGAACTTTCCGATGCGGAGAAAGCGGAACTGGACGCGTCGATTCGAGCGCATCGGCGCGCCGGGAAGGCACTGACAGAGATTACGGCATCCCAGTATCCGCTGCCGGTGCTCGGTCCCGCGATCGGAATATGGATGCGTGAACTCGACGACGGTCGGGGTTTCATTCTGGTCAGAGGATTCCCAGCGGACGATTACTCGGAACAAGACGCCGCGTTCGCCTACTGGCTCATCGGCCTTCATACGGGGTGTCCGGTTCCTCAGAATCGCAAGGGCGAGATTCTAGGTCACGTGCGGGACGACGGAGCCGATCCAAAGCAGCCAGGAATCCGGCTATATCGAACGCGGGTTAAACTCGACTTTCACACCGACGGCGCAGACATAATCGGTCTGCTGTGCCTCAAGAAGGCGAAAGTTGGAGGATTAAGCCGGATCGCGAGCTCGGTTTCGGTCTTCAACGAAGTGATGCGCCGGCGGCCCGATTTGGTGTCTCTGCTCTTCCAGGGCTTCTATTGGGATCGCGAAGCCGACGCTGGACCGGGAGAACCGCTTTATTTCACTTTCCCGATTTGCAGGTATGAGAACGGGCGACTCGGAACTCTTTATATTGGCTGGTACATCCGCAATGCTCAGCGCTTTGCTGAAGTCCCGCGACTCACTCCCGCGCAGGTAGAATTGCTCGCGCTGATCGACTCGATCGCCAATGATCCGGCCTTTTGCTTGGATATGAACTTCGAGCCCGGTGACATGCAGTTCCTCAAGAATGCAGTGATCCTGCATGCGCGCACTGAGTACGAGGATTGGCAAGAACCGGAGAGGAAGCGGCACCTGTTACGTCTGTGGCTGACGAACTTCACTTTTAAAGATGGTGATGCGCAGGTGCGCGAAGGTATTCGTACGCAGCGCCCGCATTGACGAAGGAAAAAAACGTGAAGTCTTTAACTGGCGTCGGACTGGCAGAAGTCACCTCGCTCTACGGCAGCGTGCAGGGCGACTTCTTGCAGCTCATTTTTGGACAGCAGATTCACATCGGAGGAATGAAGGCGTCGATCGATCTGGCGGATCGTGCCGGAATCGGCGCCGGGCTCCGCGGGATCGACCTTTGCTGTTGCAACGGCGCGGGGATGCGCTATCTGGTGCGGTCTCGCAATGTCGCCTCCATGGTCGGTGTCGATGCAACCGAGGCCGTGGTCGAGCGCGGGCGGCGGCTAACCCACGAGGAAGGTATGGACGATCGAGTCCGGTTCGTGCTCGCCGATGCCTGTCAGAGCGGCTTGCCCTCGGACAGCGGTGATTTTGTATGGAGCGAAGACGCGTGGTGCTATGTCACCGATAAACCGCGATTGATTGCGGAGGCGGCGCGGATTGTTCGTCCTGGAGGAGTGATCGCTTTCACTGATTGGGTTGAGGGGGCGGGACTGACTGACACAGAGGCCCAGCGGTTCCTGGGGATGATGACGTTCGGCAATGTCGAGGACATTCCCGGCTACGTCAATCTGCTCTCGGCGAGCGGCTGCGACGTGAGCGTCGCTGAAGATACGGGACGGTTTCCGATGTATGTCAACTTATATCTCAACATGATTGAGATGCAGCTTACCTATGATGTCTTGCGGACCATCGGGTTCCGCAATGACCTGCTCCAGACGCTCACCGACGGTTTCCATTTCCTCGGTGAACTGGCGCGCGCTGGAAAGATCGCGCAGGCTCGGTTTGTGGCGCACCGCAAAAATTGATGATGAGGCCATCCTGATTGGTACGATGGCAACCTTTCAAGGAAAACTCTGGAACGGCGAGGCTTTGAATTGAGAGGCTGCAGTAGTATGGGAAAAGCCGTCGTACTGGACGGTGCCGCCGGTATCAAAGGCTACTTGAAACGTATTCGCACCGATCCCTGCGCTACTGAAGTCCAACTGGTGAAGCGCGCTCGTCCACTGCGATTGTCCCGCGCTGCTTCAGAATCGAGAGAGTGGTACACCGTATCGACCGTTTGCGCAAATGCGGTGCCACCGTACGAAGCGTTCGCAGGCCAACTCTGAAAGGCAAAAAGTCGTTATTGTCGCTCTCTATTTCTACCTCCGCCAAAACATGTTCGAATTTTTGGACGAAGGGTTCAAATTCTTGGACAGAAGCTCGAGACACTTGCAGCCACTTTATGCTTCTTCGAGCGCGGATCGATTGCAGGACGTTTGCTCTGTTGCGCTCCTCGGAAAACCCTCTTCCGGAGTTCAAGGAATTTCGAAAAAGGCCATCAGTATCGCTCAAAGACTAGCGTTGAGGCACGGATGCGGCTTCCTTGAAAACCCATCTGACGTGGCCTGCGGTGGCTATGTCGATGTCAACCTCCTTGGAGACACTTAGAAATAGCACGCTTGGGTCCTTGAGACCCCATTCTACGTAGGGAATCAAAAGGTGACCGGTAGCGATGAGTTCTTTACCATTCAACTTTCCTTTGGTCTCGATGACAACGTCGTGCCGAGTGCCGTGCAGCGTCAGCACGCCTTCCAGTTTCGCCCGGAAGTTGCCCTGCGCATTGAGGTGGCCGTCAACGTGCCGCGGATTGAAAGATATAAAAGGGTACTTCTCCGCTTCGAGTATGACGTTCTTCATCCGATTGTCGCGCAGCGAGTCGCCACTGTCTCCGCTAGTCGCGTTAACGACAATTTCGCCCTCAGCGTTGCCGGTGACCGAGTCAGCCTTGATGGTGCCGCTTTTGATTTTAAATTTGCCACGTGTGGGGTGGAGTGAACCGCCAACCTTGAACTCCACCAGCGTCTTGGCCGGATCCAAATCAAGAACACCGATGCTCGATTCGGCGAAGGACGCGAACCCAACTGGACATCCGATCGCCAGCGCAATAGCCACAGCGACCGCGATTGCGATTCGATGAACGGGCAGCCAAGATCGGGACTTCGACAAAGGCTTCGGAGTTTCCTCAAATGACGTTGATCACGCGCCGCGCCATTCCAATTGCTTCGGTCCAGAAGCTCGTCGAGGTGTGCATCAACTTGACGACCGCCTCCATCGCGTCCACAAACTCATCGACTTGCGCCTCCATGATGGTGAGCGCGGGAGCGACCTTCAGCACCATGAAATTGTTCCCGCAGATCTGGCTGTAGATGCCGTGATCCTTGAAGAGACGCATCACCAGCACTTGACCGAACATCGCCGGATGGATTCGCGAGAAGGTCTCGAACAGGATCCTGAAGCGAAGCTTCTTCGGCGGCTGAAACTCAACCGCTGACATCATTCCGAGGCCGCGAACGTCCTTGATCATTGGGTACTCGGACAACCGCTGTTTGAGTTGCTCGCGCAAGCGCGCACCCAACTCGGCGGCGCGCGCTCCCAGATTGCCATCTTCGAGGACGTCCAGCGTGGCCAGTCCGGCGCGCATAGAAAGGCTGTTTTCGCTGTAGGTTGAGGTGTGAATGATCGAGCGCTTGAACGAGGTGTATACCGAGTTGTAAACGGCGTCGGACATCAGGACTGCGCCCGATGGAACCAGGCCGCCACTCAATGCCTTCGCAAGGATCACCATGTCCGGTTCAACGCCAAAGTGATGTGCGGCAAGAAACGGACCGGTGCGAAACATCCCGGTCTGCACCTCATCGAGCACGAACAAGGTCCGGTACTTCCGGCACAGCCGCTGCGCGTCCTCCAGATAGTTGTCAGGCGGCATAACGACACCGGCTTCGGCCTGGATCGGCTCAACCACAAAGGCCGCAAAGCGCTTGCACGCGAGATGCCGCGCCAGTTGGTCGAGGTCGCCGAAGGTAACCGCATGCGTATCGGGCAGCAGCGGTCCGAACTCCGCCGTCCAGAATGGATTGTCCATGAGTGAAAGCGCGCCGCAGGTCAGTCCGTGGAAACCTCCGCTCGCATAGAGGATTCCGGGCCGGCCGGTATGTGCTCGCGCGAACTTGATTGCGGCTTCGACGCCTTCGCTGCCGGAGCTGCAGAAGAACACCTTGGATACTTGTCCGCCTGCTCGTAGACACAGGCGGCTTGCCAGTTCTCCGGCGAGCTCGGGCACATGTCCCTGCAACATCGCGGGGCCATTGAGATCCAGTTCGCCCTTGAGCGCGCGGATCACGCCGGGATGATTGTGGCCAATGTTGTGGACGCAATAGCCGGAATTGAAATCGAGAATACGCTCGCCATTTGCAGTAAATAGCTCGGAACCGAGGCAGGTAGCGTAGTGAACGTTCATACCGAGCACATCGAGCAATCTCACCCATTGAGGGTTGACGTATTTTTCGTATGACGACTGGCGAGCGTTTGCAGTGCGTGCTTCCAACATAATCTCCATTCACCTACGCGTCTGGCGCAAATCAGCCCGATCCAATAGAACGGGCACCATCATGAGGACTTCATCCGCGATAGCATCACCCATCGCGCTGGCTCTGCTGCTGGCTGGATGCTCCAGTTCGCAGCAGACAATCTCTCCCTCGGCGTCTCCTGCCGCCGCCGTTAGCTCGGATCCGGAGGTCAATGCGATTCTCGAGAGATCGTGCTTTCAGTGCCATTCGAGTGCGGGAAGTGCGCCCTGGTACGCCGCCATTTCGCCGACTTATCTCGCCGCTAGTTCCGCTCGCGGCGTTCTGAATTTTTCCGACTGGCAAAACTATGATGCCGAGAAGCGGGCGGCCGAGCTGGAGAGCATCGAGAAGTCGGTTAACTCGGGATCGATGCCGCCCGGAGATTACACCGCACTCGACCATTCGGCGCGCATAAGCGAGGATCAAAAACAGGCTTTGCTGAAATGGGCGGCGCAGCCGGCGCACTGAGGTAATCACGGTTGTTCTCAGACCGCCGACAACATCATACGCATCGCGCCGCCCATCATCGTGCGGAAAACTTCCGGATGCCTCATCAGCGAATTGATTATCATTCGCCGCGCCCGGGGATGACGCGCGATCGTCAATAGTCCGTTAGTGACAAACCAATAACCTCGGTAAAGCCGGCGCGCTTCGCTTTCATATTGCTGCATGCTTTTCGCGGTTGCCCCACGCGCAAGTATCCTTCCGAGGTGCTTGCCGAGTATGAGCGCTGAATTGAATGCGATCGAAAGTCCGTCGCCGGAGATGGAATCGACGAAACCTGCCGCATCCCCGACCAGCACCATGCGCTCACTGTTGCGGCGCTTGGCGCGTTGCGCCATCGGCCCCGCGCCTTTGACCGACGATATTGATGGTGCACTGTCGAGTCGCGCCCTGAGCGCCGGAAAGCGGCTTGCGAGAGTTGGAATAGACGGCCGCTCGATGGCGCCGTCTTCCCAAACGAAATTGACGGCTACGCATCGGTCTGAAACAGGCGTGACGACTGCTTCGCCTTTCGAATCCACGTACACCTCGACGAAGTCGGTCCATGGCCGCACTTCATAATGCTGGCGCAGCGCGAAACGGCGTCGCACGCCCGCGGATGCTTCCAGACCCGAGGCCTTGCGCAGCGAAGAATGAAGCCCGTCCGCGGCGACCACCACTCTGGCAGAGATCGTTCCGTCGGCGGTATGGACGATCGCGCAATCAGCCCTGGCATCTACCGCGCTCACCATGCATCGATCGCGTAGCACTGCTCCTAACTCCTCAGCTCGTCGCGCGAGCATCTCAACCAGCACGGTGCGTCGGATTCCCATCCCAATGGACGGCATCGGCGACTCGGCGTAAGAGCCATCCTCCTGGATAAAGCGAATTCCACTGAACGGACACGAGGTCGTAAGATCGAAGCGATCGCGGATACCGAGACGCTCGAGAGCCTTCACTCCCGGTGGTAGTACTCCCTCGCCACAAGCCTTGTCCGAAGGAAAATCTCGCCGCTCGACAACGATAACGGAAAGCCCCTGTTCGGCCGCAACGATCGCGACCGCCAATCCAGCCGGACCTCCGCCCACCACCACAAGATCCCAGAGAATCGGCGCCGGAGCCGTCGCATACTTCGCCGCGATGCTGCTAGCCATTGCGCGTCACCATTGCAGCAGGAGCAATTCGCCGCAAAATCCGGGTCCCATCGAGAGCAGGATTCCGTAGTCGCCCTCGCGCGTGGTTTTTGAGTCAATTAGATCGGCTGCAACAAACAGCACCGAAGCGGAGGAAAGATTTCCCAGCGCCGCGAGCGATTTCCACGATCGGGCGAGGGCGCATTTCGGTACTTCGAGTGCGGCCTCCATCGCCCGCAACACCTTGGGACCGCCGGTATGCGCGATCCAGTGGTTGATGTCGTTGCGGGACAGGCCTTGGTCGTCTAGAAACGAATCCACCGCGTGCCCCAAATTGTTGCGCACCAAGTCTGGAACCCCAGCCGAGAGCACGATTTGGAAACCGCTATCGGCCAAACGCCAAGCCATCATCTCTTCGGTGTCAGGAAAAAACACCGATCGCGATGTGACGATTCGCGGGCTCGAGGAAGTGTCGAATCGCGCTCCGCCCGTCAGCAGTGCCGCGGCAGCGCCATCAGCGAATAGTCCGGAGGCGATAACGTTCGCCACCGATTTGTCCTGAAGCTGCAACGTCAGCGAACATAATTCCACCGAAACCAGCATGGCGGTGTGCGTCGGGAACGCGCGGAGATAGTCGGCGGCTCGTGCCAAGCCCGCTGCTCCGCCGACGCACCCGAGCCCGAAGATGGGGGTCCGCTTTGTATCTGATCGCATCGACATGCGGTTGATCAGCTTGGCGTCGATGCTGGGAGATGCGATCCCGGTAACTGTCGTGAAGAAGATGTGGTCGATATCGGTCGGTGCGAGACCGGCTTGGCAGAGCGCGGATTCGATAGCTTCTTGACCGAGATCGGTTGCGCGTTCGACCCACTTGTCATTCATCTTCGAGAACGAATCGAGGGCACGGTAATCATCCATCGGGAGCGCTAGATGACGTCCGCGAACACCGACCGCGCGATGGAGCCGCTCGAAGCGAGCGCGGCTATCATCGCCGCCGCCCCATTCGTTCCAAAGCGCAGCGGAAATCACTTCCTGCGGATAATAGTTTTGCGGCAGAGCGCGGCCGATCGACCGCAGTGAAGGAAATTGCGTGCTATTACTGCTCATTACTACCAAGAATTCTCTTCGAAAATAGGGAGTCTGGTTTTTAAAGGTGATTAAGGCCCTACACTGACTACCCTTGCCACCTAGCTCGTAACGCTTCTGATGTTGTGCTTTCCCACTTTGTAGGAGACGTCGCTTCGTGAGAGGCCGAGCCTCCTTGCAGCTTCCGCCTGGGCTCCGTTACTCGCCCTGAGCGCTCGTTGAATCACCGCCTTTTCAAGCGCCGTCAGGAATGCGCGCAGGTCCACCGTCTGGGGCATCATTTCCGCGAGCTCGTCAGGAGTGAACGCCGTCGAGCTGGCAGGGGCGGCTCCAACGGCGTGGTTTCGGTCCGCCACGGGAAAGTTCTCGGCGCTGATTTCGTCGCTGGTCGAAAGAATGCAAGCGCGCTCGACGAGGTTCCTGAGCTCGCGGACATTGCCGGGGAAGTCGTAGTTGAACAGGACGCCCATGGCGTCGGCGCTGATTCTCCGGATCGGCACATTGAGATCGCCCGCCGCTTGCGCCAGAAAGAGGTCACAAAGAATGGGGATGTCTTCCCTACGCTCGCGCAGCGGAGCGACCGTCACCGGTACAACAGCGAGCCGATAGTAGAGGTCGTCCCGGAACAGACCATCACGCATGCGCTGTTCCAAATCACGATGGGTTGCGACAACCAGCCGAACATCGACCTGGCGCGGTTTGGTCGATCCGACACGCGTTACCAGGCCATCGGTAAGTACACGCAGTAACTTCGCCTGCGCCGCCATCGACATCTCCGCGACCTCGTCGAGAAATAGGGTGCCTTCGTGGGCAGCCTCGAAGAGACCCTCACGGGCGCGGTCGGCACCGGTAAATGCGCCGCGCTCATGCCCGAATAACTCGCTTTCAAGCAAGGTCTCCGTGAAAGCCGCACAGTTCACCGCGATGAGCGGTTTCGAAGCGCGCTGGCTGCTGCGATGAATCGCTCGGGCAACGAGTTCCTTGCCGGTGCCGGTTTCGCCCGAGATGAGAACGGTTGCGTCGGTTGGAGCTACCCGAGCGATCTTGTCACGAAGCGCGCCAATCGCCTCGCTTTGTCCCTTAATCTCTGACGAACCCTCAAGGCGCTCTACAGCGTCGCGAAGTCTTCCATTTTCACGCAATAGCCGCGTGTGTTCGATTGCGCGAACTGCGGACGCCAGCACTACTTCAGGTACGAACGGCTTGGTAATGAAATCGAAAGCTCCGCACCGCATGCTTTCGACCGCGAGTTCTATGGTGGCGAATGCGGTAAGGAATACGACCGATAAAGCAGCATCGGTGTCGCGAGCGGCGGCGAGCACGTCCAACCCTTCGCCATCACCCATTTTCTGGTCGGTAATCAGCGCATCAAACTCATGCTCGCCAAGTGCGCGCCGGGCTTCGCCAACGCCACTTGCCTCAACGATCTCGTGGCGCGCCTGCTTGAGATTGGAAACCAGGATCCTGCGCAGATGTGGCTCGTCATCGACTATCAGTATTTTGCCCATTATCCATTCCCTGGTTGCGGGAGCTGGTCGGAAGTTCGATCGAAAAACACACCCGGCCCGGCTCGTTGCTTCGGAGCGTGATTTCGCCCCCATGAGCTCGGACGATATTGCGCGCGATCGCGAGTCCGAGACCGTTCCCGCCTTGCTTGGTGGTAAACAGCGGTTCGAAAATTCGATTGACGCTCTCTTCAGGGATAGGGCCGGCAGAATCGGTTACATCAATACGGATTGCATTCTCGCTGCCGTTCTTCTCGGCCTTCAGGCAGACCGCGTCTCCACGTCCGCATGCGTCAACGGCATTTATCAGTAGATTCAAAAGCGCCTGCTGAATCTGCGACGGATCGAGGTCAGCTTCCAGATCCCTCTGCGCCGCGACGTCGATCGCAACACCTTTGTTTGCGGCGTGAGCGCGGGCGACCGTAGCGGTGTAATTGAGCATGCCCGACAGATCCGCACGTGCAACTTGCGGTGCGCGCGGACGTGCATAGACCAGAAAGTCGGTGGTCAGCCGCTCGAGACGAGCCGCTTCCTTTGCAGCAATGGCGAACATTTCGGACCGTTCTGACTCGTCCTGACCTCTGCGCATGGCAGTCGCGAGCGAACTGGAAATCATAGCGACCGGATTGCGGATTTCATGCGCAAGTGCCCTCGATAGCCGACCAACTGCCGCGAGTTTTTCCTCGGAGAGAAGTTGATAGCGAGTGCGTTCAAGCTCTTCGAGATTGCGCGCGAACTTTTCCTCGTGCTCGCGAAGATTGTTCACCAGCAGCCAAACGAGCATTCCCATTACGGTATAGATGACCGACATGGCTCCGGCTTCGATGTACTCGCCGAATTTCAGGCCATATGCGCCCAGAAAACTGATGAAATTCGCCAGCATCACTACCGCGATCATGCCACCAAAACCAAGCCTGAACGCGGCCTCCAGCACTGGGAGCAACATCAGAGCGTAGTACGCAGTGTCGCCCCGGATCGTAAGAAAGGTGAGTAGCAGCGCGAGCCCTGAGTTGAAGCCGAGGGACCAGAAGGTGAAAATCCTTCGGGTCGGAGCGGACACTGGCGCGATCCTTCGATAACGAAGCCACGTCACATGCACTGCCTGGACCATGAAGCCAACGGCAAGGACCACGATCACCGAGGCGGCTGGCCTGCCACGAACGAATCGCGAGAACGCTTGTAGGGCCAATAGCGCACCAATCAGGACTTGGTTGAGGACTGCAAATAAGAGCTCCTGACGGCGAAAAGACTCAAAGTCAGCTGCGATGAGATCGGAATCGTCTTGGCCGATTGCCTTCTGTAGTACACTGAACGGCCAACGGCGGATGACGCGCTCATGTTCGGTGTTAGTGGTCACTATTCCAAACCAGTTCCCGGTCGTTCGATGCTCGTAATCCGTTCCACATAAACCTCCCTGGCCGAGATTTCCTTATTGAAACCCCTTCGAGCTCCATTCAAGCACACCACTGGCAAGCCTGTGCTGGATCCTAGCCCCAGCTTACCAAGAATAACTGACACTCGTCCCGGCGGCATACGAGACCCGGGTTTGGCTTAGTTGGCCAGGCGGTCCGGAAATTGGAAAGATTCGCCAGCGACTGGGTTCTTGGTTGTGCTGCTTGTGTAGGTAATTGAACGGCTCAGTGGTGCCTGCAGTGCCTGCACCCAGCAGCGCTGCACCTGCCACGTCAGAAAACCAATGAGCATTGTTCCCCATCCGGCCGAAGCCGTCCAGTAACGCGAGCGAGTAGACCGGTGCGGCCACGTACCAAGCTTGGGCGCAGGCGGCCAAAGCCTGCCTTAACCCCAACGTCAACCAACATTGCTATTCCCGCCCCTTCGCCCGCGGTCAGGGCATATTCTCTTGCCCGATCATCATCGCTCCGAGCCCATAGCCGTAGAGCAGCGCCGTAGTCATGCTAGCCGAGCCAACCGCGTACAACCTCCTTTCTGCTGTCTGGTCTGCTTTCTGGCGCAAGTGCGGTGCCACCTTGGCGAAGCTTCCGTAAGTTAACTCCGTGAGGTAAACAAACGTTATGGCCGCTCCTTGTCTCTAACAAAGGCCAAGAGGTGTTCGAATTTTTGAACACCAAGTGTTCAAATTCTCGGACACCACATCGGCACCGCGCTTCAGTTTGATGCGGAAGTCAATGCTTTCAATTCGTCGAAGTGTGACTTCGCCATTATTCGGGAAGAGGTCAACAGTCGTTACTACGACAGTTGGGCCTTCATTCCGCGCGTCCCATTGGCGAAACAGGCTATCGAGGGGGCGTCGGTAAAACTGCTCGATGGCAATGGGGTTATTCTCGGAATCGCAACTACATCAACTATAGGCATAGTGGCATTCGCCACGCTGGGAAATCTTCGTGGGGAGGAGCTGGTGCTTGAGGTGGAGCAAGCGGACTTCAATCGGCGCAAGCTGCGCATCGATGGCGCGCCGATGCACCCTGATGTACGCATGTTGCTCTTATGTTGCTCTATAGTTGACGTTGTTTCACAAATGGAGAAATCAGCGTGATTCCGCAGGCCGCGATCTTCGGGGCCTTACTTCACCGTGATAGGCCTCACCCGCCGGGTCGATATCCCTTTGCTCCGGAGCGCGCAGGAACAGGCGCTCGGCATCCGCTGATTCACAACTTACTTTCGACTGTCGAGCGAGGGGGGTAGTGGAAAATGCGGCGATAGAAACGAGCGTACCAGGCGGTTGCCCAATGGCGATCCATCCAGACGAGTTGCCGTTCATTGCGCGCGCGGCGGCGCTGCCGGGCTCTGGCGAGCCACGCTTCAGCCGCCACGCTAGTGACTTGCGCTGCCACTGAGCCCTCGGCCGTTGCAGAATTGCGGCTTCGGACCCAAGAGGCATGCGCGGCGGCCACGAATCCATAAACAAACGCTCCCGCCAGAATGAGCAGCTGGGCGGCGAACATCAGAAAGACAAGCGGAATCAGGATGAGAAGTCCGAGCGCGACGCCGCTAAAGAACGGTTCCACGGTTCAACCGACCTTAGTTAGTAAGCCGTCATCTCGCAAATTGTTGCGCGCCATGAAAACTACTTCGCTGTCTTCGTCTTCCGAGTGCGCTTGGCCCTCTGGCCCCGCGCGGCCGAACCGTAGAGCTTCTTGAAACACGCGCGGCATCGGGCGTCGCGTCTCTTCTTGAAGGACGGCGCGAGATCGTCGCTGCCGCAATATCTGCAGACCAACTTCTCCGCCTTGGACACGGACCGCGATGACCGCCGTGGCCGTCGTGCGGCCTTTCTGGTTTTCGAGGGTGGCGCAGCCTTCGGCTTGGTAGCGAGGGCCTCTTTTTTTGCGGGCCCTGCCGATTCATCGGCCTGACGCGACCGTGGGAGATCAGCGATCATCCTGCCGCTTTCGCCGCCGACTGCTCCGGCCGCGGCTTTGGTATTCGTGTTCAAGCGAATCTCCTTCTCGGGCCGGGGCTTCGGTGCCACCGGCCGTCCTCAGCACTCATTGCTCTGTCGCTGCCGGATTGGAAGTGGGATCTGCCGTCCTTGGTGGCGATAGTCAGGAAGATTGCGTGCGCGGCCACACCGGCTAGGCAAATTCTCCCCATCCCGCCCGGCGTGCAGATGGACCTAGCAGAATCGCGCCGGGATAGGTTTTGCCGGATTATGGCGATTAGCGCCGCCGGAGACATTCTCTGGGTCCATGGCTGATCGCAAATCCCCCGCATACGCGGGGATTTTGCGCGATTCTCCGCGATGTCCGTAAATCGAGAGACTGGATGGTGGAGCAGAAGGGATTTGAACCCTCGACCCCAACGTTGCGAACGTTGTGCTCTCCCAGCTGAGCTACTGCCCCACCGAGGCTAAACTTTGCGCGAGGCCACCGTTTCGAGGTAGGCCCGCAACCTATCAGCGACCTCGGGGCGTTTCAAGCCGAACCCGATTTGCGCCGTGATGTAGCCGACCCGGTCGCCGAGATCATAGCGCGTGCCCTCGAACTCATAGCCATAGATCTTGCGCCGCTTCGCCAGCGCGAGCAACGCATCGGTGAGCTGGATTTCGCCGCCTGCGCCCGGCTTGCCCTCTCTGATAAGGTCGAAAATGTCAGGCGTGAGGACGTAACGCCCAATGATCGCGAAGTCGCTGGGTGCTTTTTCGGGCGCGGGTTTTTCCATCATCCCGGTTAATTCATACAGCCGGCCGCCAGCCGGCTTCGCCTCGACGATTCCATATTTCGAAACCTCGCTATGCGGAACCTTGAGCAACGCGACAACCGGCGCATCATGGGGCTCGGCGGCATCGAGCAGTTGCCGCAAGCATGGCTTTTCCGAATCGATGATGTCGTCGGCGAGGAACACCGCGAACGGCTCGTTGCCCACCGCTTCATGCGCCTGCAGCACCGCGTGACCGAGCCCGAGCGGCTGCGCCTGATGCGCGGCGGTTAGCTTCGCGGGGTCGTTGGTCTTACGCAACATCCGAAGCAGGTCATGCTTGCCCTTGGCCTCAAGATATCGCTCGAGGTC
The DNA here is from genome assembly GCA_963815835.1 of uncultured delta proteobacterium. Classification (GTDB taxonomy): domain Bacteria; phylum Desulfobacterota; class Binatia; order Binatales; family Binataceae; genus DATGKG01. The sequence goes on along the minus strand of CAWFIF010000006.1, from coordinate 652,316 downwards.
CTCGGCCGGTTTGAAGTGATCGAGCACCAGGGTGCGGCCGGGCGTGATGACGACGATGATTTCCTCGATGCCCGAGGCGATCGCTTCCTCGACGATGATTTGGATCGCGGGGGTGTCTACAACCGGCAGGATTTCTTTGGGAATCACCTTGGAGGCCGGCAGCATGCGCGTGCCCAGCCCGGCGGCTACAACTACAGCCTTACGCACCTTCATTTGATATCCGGTATTGCTGGTTCCTGATTTGATGATTTGCGGTCGCGCTCAGGCCTGCTTCTCGCGTTCTTCCTGCTCCGACTTGCATTGGATGCAGAGCGTGGTGACAGGACGCGCCTTGAGCCGCTCGACGCCGATTTCGCCGCCGCATTCCTCGCATCGCCCATAGCTGCCATCATGAAGCCGCGCGAACGCCTCATCGATTTTGCCGAGCAGCTTGCGCTCGCGATCCTTCATCCGCAGCAGAAAGATCCGATCGGATTCGAGCGAGGCTCGGTCGGTCGGATCGGCGAGGGTTTCCTCGGTCGGATGGTTCATCGTTCCGACTGCCCGCTCGGCCTCCGAAAGGATGTCGCGCTTGCGCTCCTCGAGCAGCCGGCGAAAGACTTTTAAATCTCGTTGTCTCATTACTGCCGCTACGGCAGAAAACCAAGTATTGGATCGTACTTCGGCCTCGCTAGTATGTAAAGATAAACCCATGAAGACCGCCTACCTCGACGCTTTCTCAGGCCTGTCCGGCGATATGCTGGTGGGTGCGCTGCTCGACGCCGGCGTCGATTTCGCAAATCTCCAGCGCGCGCTCGAGTCGCTTCCGCTGAAAGGATCGAGGCTTTCGTGCCGGCGCAAGAGCGTGAGTGGAATCGCGGCGGTCAAGTTCGACGTCGAGGTGATGGAGCCGCAACCGGAGCGCCACCTTTCGCAAATCCTCGCAATGATCGAGGCGTCATCGATCGGCGCCGCGGCGAAACGTCGCGCACGCTCCATTTTCGAGGTTCTCGCCGACGCCGAGGCTAAGGTGCATCACACGACGCCCGAGCAAGTGCATTTCCACGAGGTTGGTGCGGTCGATTCGATCATGGACGTGGCCGGAACCGCGTGGGCACTCGAGGAGTTGGGCGTCGGTGAGCTGCTGGTATCGCCGCTGCCGATGGGAACCGGCTTCGCGCGCTCGCAGCATGGGATCATTCCGGTGCCCGCGCCAGCGACCGCGGAACTCCTCGCGGGATTCACGGTGCGAATGGGCGATGGCCCGGCTGAGATGGTAACTCCCACCGGCGCCGCGGTCCTTCGCGCGCTTGGACGATCAGCGCCGCTGCCGCTCAATTTCGAAATCGAGAAAATCGGCTACGGGGCCGGCACGCGTGAGTACGACGATCGGCCCAACGTGCTGCGCATCATGCTCGGCCGCGAACGGGACGCATTGGATACCGATGAGCTGATCGAAATTTCGGCGAATATCGATGACCTCAATCCGCAAATCTATGACCATGTGATGGAGCGTCTGTTCACCGCGGGCGCGCGCGACGTGACGCTCACCCCGATCATCATGAAGAAGGGACGCCCCGCGATCACGATTACTGTGCTCGCTGAGCCTGCCCGGCGCGATGCGCTGGCGAAGGTGCTGTTCTCAGAAACCTCGACTATCGGTTTGCGGTTTCATGCGGTTGCCCGCCTGAAGCTTCGTCGCGAGATTCGCGAGGTCGAAACGCGATGGGGTCGCATCAAAGTGAAATTTTCCGAAGGTGACGGCGCCATCACCGCGACGCCCGAGTATGAGGATTGCCGGCGAGTCGCGACCGCGCAGAACGTCGCGCTGAAAACTGTGATGGAGGAGACGCGCGTGGCCGCGCTCGCGAGTCTCAACCAACCAGATCATCTTCGCGCCCATCATCATTAGTATGTCAGCGGTTGAACGGGACCAGACGCGACTGGTCATCAACGAGATCTTCTTCAGCATCCAGGGGGAGTCGACGCATGCGGGGCGGCCGTGCGCATTCGTGCGGCTGACTGGATGTAACCTGCGCTGCAACTACTGCGACACCGAATACGCGTTCTACGAGGGTCGCAAGATGACGGTCCCCGAAATCCTCGCGCAGATCGATAGCTACGGATGTAACCTGGTTGAGATCACCGGCGGTGAGCCGCTGCTGCAGGATGGGGTGCATCAGCTAATCGCGTCGCTCCTGGCGCAAGGCCGCACCGTGATGATCGAAACCTCGGGCGCGTCGGATGTATCGAGGCTCAACCCACGCGTCATCAAGATCATGGATCTAAAGTGCCCCGGGAGCGGTGAGGTGTCGCGCAATCTGTGGAGCAACCTTGAGCATCTGACCTCGCGCGACGAGGTGAAGTTCGTGCTCAGCAATCGCGAGGACTACGAATGGGCACGCGACGCGATTCGCGAACACAATCTCGCCTCGCGCGTCAACGCGGTCCTGATGAGCTGCGCATTCGAGCGGCTTGATCGCGCGCAGCTCGCCGGATGGATCCTCGAAGATCGCTTACCGGTGCGCTTCCAGCTCCAGATGCATAAGCACATCTGGCCGCCCGATACCCGCGGCGTGTAGCACGATGCTTTGACGCGGAGCGCAGCCGCAACTAGGCTGAGAAAACTATGGCGGCACCGATGGTGAGCGAGGTTCTTCCTGATTTGCTCGACGAAATGGCGGCCCTGCTGCGCGAAGCCGGCGCCGATCCGTTGGTCGAACAGCTTCCCAAATTGCGCATCGAGTCAGTTTGCGATTGTGGCGATGAGAACTGTTCGAGCTTCGCGACCGCGAGCGAGGTAAAGGTTCACAATCACGTCGAGCTGCCTGCGATGGAAGGGATGCTGATCGTTGACCTCAACGCCGCCAACGAGATTTGCTTCATCGAGGTGCTGAATCGTCCCGACGTGAAGTACCTGATGGAAGAGTATTACGACGCCGCCCGCGAGGGCAGCTGAGCCATCGCGTTGCTAGCCGAGCGCGGTGCGCCGATGCGGCGCGCGGAACTGATTGGCGAAGCCAAGCACCTCCGACACGACGCGATCCTTGTCACTGTTGACCGTGATCACATGGAAGCTCTGATCGAGCATCACCGCGCGCTTCTGCGCGCTGCCGAGATGGTGCATCACGTGGTCGACATTCTTTTGTGCGGGGCAGGTGTGATCGTTGAGGCTGTGCATGATCAGCGCGGGCTGCTTGATTCGATCGAGCCTGGCACGCACGATCGCCGAGAGCTTCAGCAGCTCGATCGGCGCGCTCAGCGGCATCAGCTTGCAGGTCGGATGAATGAGAGCGGCGCTTTGATCGTGGATATCGGAACCGCGATCGTTGTGCAGATAGAGACTCTTCGTGATCGTACCAAGCAAACTGATGGCCTTGAGCATTAGCATCTGCCGCCATGGTAGGAAAAACGCCGGCGCCAGCATCACCAGTCCTGACACCGCTTCGGGCTGATCCTCCGCGAGTCGCGTGGCGAGCACCGCGCCGCACGACAATCCGATCACGATGTTGGGATCGCCGTAGCCGCGTAGCTCCTCGAATCCACGCACGACACTTTCGTACCAGTTCTCATGCGTCACCTGCCCGAGATCCTCGGGCGCCGAGGCATGACCGGCGAGCCGCACCCCGCGCACTCGAATTCCCTCGGCGGCCAGACGTTCGCCGAGATAGCGCATCTCGTAGGGTGTGCCGGTAAGGCCGTGGACGAGCAGCGCGCTCAGACCCCCGCCTTCGAAGAAGAACTCGGAGGTATCGACGTTAGGTCGCGATGGAGGCTCGTCCGGAGGACTCATAGTTAATCGTCGAGTGGCGCCGAGGACGGCCCACCTTGCGCGAACTGGGTCGCATCGACCGTGATCTTCGCGCGCGATTTCAGCGCCTCGATGAAGCGCGTCCACGCCTCGGCACGGCGCTGCTGGACAAACTCCGAGGTAAAGTCGGCCTCCGCGCTCTTCCAATCCTCATTGGATGGTGGGGTGCGCTCAGTCACCTCGAAGATGTAGGCGTCGCCCTTGTTCTGCATCACCCGATCGATGACGCCGGGAATCTTCGCCACAGTGCCCGCGGCGTCCGTCACCTCGGGAAAGGATCCGATCTCCGGTACCGACTCACCAGAACGCTGGAATGAATCGGTTCGATGAATCATCAGGATATTCGCTTGTGCGACCTTGTCGAAGTCGTCAGCGGACTTGATCTGTTTAAGAAGATTCTGAGCTTTCACGCGCGCTTGTGTCTCCGCGTTTGTGCGGATGTAGCCGTCACGAACCTTAGCCTCGATATCCTTGAGCGGCGGCACGTGTTCGGGCTCGCGCGCGACCAGCTTCACCAAATAGGGCGCCGAATCGGTGCCGCCCGGAACCGCGCGAACCTGGCCCACATCGAGTTTGAAGGCCGCGTCGATCAGCTTTTGATCGTGTACCACGCCGGCCGCATCAACACGCGAAACCGTCGGCGTCTCCACCAACTCGAGGCCGCGCTTCTTCGCAAGCTCGGGCAAGTTCGCGCCACTCGTGGCGGCCGAGACGTCTTCATCGAGCGCCTGACGCGCCATCCGCCCACCGGTCTCCGCGCGCAGCGCTTCGATGATCTTCGCGCGCACATCCGCCATCTTGTCGACATGCGGGGGGCTCGAGGAGTCGAGCTTTACGACATGAAAACCGAACCTGGTTTCCACCAATCGCAACTCACCGGGCTTCATCGAGAAGACCGCATCCTCGAATGGTTTGATCATCTGATTGCGTCCGAAGGTGCCAAGGTCGCCTCCCTCGAGGCGAGTTGAAGGATCCTGCGAATTTTCCTTGGCGAGTTTCGCGAAGTCAGCGCCCTTCTGAAGCTGCTTCAGAATGTCCTCGGCTTTGGCCTTGGCCTTCGCCTTCTGCTCCGGCGTCGCGCCCGATGGAACGTCGATCAGGACGTGGCGGGCATGAACCTCTTCGGCATGCGTGTAGAGCTTCTTAAGATTGCTCTTGTAGTAATCTTCGATATCCTTATCCGAGGGAGAAACTTTTGCGGCGAGGATCGCAGGATCGTAGTGAATGTATGCGACCTTGACGCGTTCGGGCTCGCGGAACTCGTCCTTATGCGAGTTGTAGTAGTCCTCGACCTGTTTTGGCGTGGGAGAAATTTTCGCGGTGAAGTCATGGTAAGGAATCTGGACATAGGCGAGCTTCACCTTTTCGTTGCGCAAGTCATACGCTTGCCGCGCGTCGGCGTCGCCCGCCTGCACTCCTTGATCGACCATCTGCCGCAGTGCATCCTGCATCAGCGAGCTGCGCACCGAGTTTTCATAGTCACTCGGCAATAGGTCGTTGTCCTGCAGGATTTCCTCGTAGCGCTTCGGGTCGAAGCTGCCTCCCTCCTGGAACTTGGGATCGGCGGCGATGCTGCTGGCGAGTGATTCGTCACTGACGCGAATCCCAAGGTGGCGCGCCTCATCCGCGATGAGACGCTGCTCGATGATCTGGTTTAGCGCTTCCTGCCGGAGATTGAGATTGCGCAAGACCTGTTGAGCGTTAGCCCCATAGATCTGGGTCAGCGTACGCTTAAGCTGCTCGCTCTCGTGGTCTATATCAGTGGCGAGAATGCGGTCGCCATTGACGGTGGCGACTGGGCGCACCCGCATCGCCAGTCCAGTGCCGACGCCCCAAAAGGCAAACGCTATCATCAGGAACCCGAACAGCACCTTGACGGTGGTCGAGCGACCCCAGCTACGCATCCGATCTAACATGCGGCACCAATCATACTTGAGGTTATTTTCAACGCCAAATAGGCCATTTACTTGCCTACATCCATGGTACTCTGTAACCTGTCCTACGGATAATTGGGGTGGGGCGCGTCTTTGCTTGACGCCTGGGGTTCTCCTTCATGGTTTTCGCGCACCGCCGTTTTTGAGGTTGATGTCCTCCACGCCTGAAAATGCCAGGCAAAGGGTGCCAATGTGGTCCTGAACGCTATTTTCGGATGGTTTTCCAACGATCTCGCTATCGATCTCGGCACCGCCAACACCCTCATCTATGTCAAGGGCGAGGGCATCGTTTGTAACGAGCCGTCGGTAGTCGCCGTTCAGAAGGATTCCCGAGGCTCGCGCCGCGTCCTCGCTATCGGGGCCGATGCCAAAAAGATGCTGGGCCGCACTCCCGGCTCGATAGTTGCCATACGCCCACTTAAAGACGGCGTCATCGCTGACTTCGAGATTACCGAGAACATGCTCAGCTATTTCATCCAGAAGATTCATAGCGGCAAGACCCTGGTTCGCCCGCGTCCCCGTATCGTCATATGCGTCCCGTTCGGTATTACTGCGGTCGAGAAGCGCGCCGTCCGCGAATCCGCCGAATCCGCCGGTGCCCGCGAGGTCTACCTGATCGAGGAGCCGATGGCGGCCGCGATCGGCGCCGGACTCCCCATCACCGAGCCGGTCGGCAACATGATCGTCGACATCGGCGGCGGCACCACCGAGGTCGCCGTCATCTCGCTCGCCGGTGTGGTGTTTTCGCGATCCGTTCGCGTAGCCGGCGACAAAATGGACGAAGCAATCATTCAGCATATCAAACGTAAATATAATCTCCTAATCGGCGAGCGCACGGCCGAGTTGATCAAGATAACCATTGGGTCCGCCTATCCGGGCAACGAAATTCAGACTATGGAGATTAAAGGCCGCGATCTGGTCGCCGGAACTCCCAAGATTATCGAAATTACCGACGAGGAAATTCGCGAGGCGCTGATGGAGCCGGTGCGCCAGGTGGTCGAGTCGGTGCGTATCGCGCTGGAGCGAACCCCTCCCGAACTCGCCTCCGACATCGTCGACAAAGGAATCGTGCTGGCGGGCGGCGGCGCGCTGCTGCGCAACCTCGACGTCCTTTTGCGTGAAGAAACCGGTCTGCCTGTAACGCTTGCCGATGATCCGCTGACTGCGGTGGTGATGGGTGCGGGGAAGGTTCTCGATGAGCTATCGTTGCTGCGCGACGTGACCGTTGACTAAACAGATGCGCGCGCCGGATGCTCTCGGGTCAAGGCGCTATACGTGAAAGGTACCCTTCTGTGGCGCTACCGCGTTGGTCTTACCAGCGGGGTGCTGATGATTCTGTCGCTTCATCTCATTTCCAGCGGGGTGAAGCCGGGGGATATCGCGTCGCGTCCCGCGTGGGTGATGCTGACGATGCTCAGCCCGGCCCAGGACGCGATCGATAGCGTTGCGCATGGCAGCATAGGCCTGGTCCGAAACTATTTCGATTTAGTCAACGTCCGTCGCGATAACGATCGCCTCAAAGCCGAGCTCGCCGAGTTGAAGACCAGTCAGAGCCGGCTGGTCGAACTCGAAACCGAAAATCGCCACCTCGCCGAGCTGCTGGATCTCCGGGATGTGCTCGGCGGCAATTCGATCGCCGCGAATGTCATCGGCAGTGATGCGAACGGTCTCGCGCGCACGCTCGTGATCAGCCAGGGCGCCTCGAGCGGACTGCGTCCCGGGATGGCGGTGCTTTCCTTTCAAGGTGTGGTGGGCAGAGTGATAGCGGTCAGTCCGCATGCCGCGCGCGTGCTGATCATCGACGATCACAACTCCGCGCTCGATTCATTCGATCAACGCACCCGCGCCCGCGGCATCGTCGCCGGCGTGGTCGACGACGGCCTCACGATGAAGTACGTGGAGCGCTCGCAGGACGTGCACCCGGGCGATGTCATCGTGACGTCGGGACTGGATGGTATTTTTCCGCGCGGATTGCTGATCGGCACCATCAAGAGTGTGAGCGGCGAGGGTCCCGGAATGTTCCTTAACGTGACGATTACGCCGGCGGTGGATTTCCGCGGCCTCGAGCAGGTGCTGGTGGTGACCCAAATGCCCGAGCAACCGGACAGCAGTCACCCGGGGACCAAAGGCTAGCGAGTTGGTACGAATGGTTATCCTGTTCGCGATCGCAACCTATATCGCACTGCTGATTCAGACCGCGGTTCCGCTCTGGTTTCCGTTTCGCGCGCTGATTCCGAATCTGATCATCATCCTGACGGTGGACCTCGGCCTGCGTCATCATGGTGCGCTTCCCGCGCTGGTCGCTTTCGCGATCGGATACGCGACCGATGCGATGTCGGGCACGACGCTTGGAATGAACGCCTTCCTGATGACGGGCGTGTTTCTGCTGACCTATGAAATTTCCAGCCGCCTGATGGTGACCAACGCGATGGTGGGAGCGACGGTAGTATTCTTCGCGGTGATGCTCGCAGGCTTCGGCGCGATTGTGATCACGTCAGGCCGTGGCGCCGACGCCGTGATCAACGATGCGATGCCGACGCTGGCGCTTCAGGCGCTGATCTCGGCGATCGTCGCCCCGATGATTTTTTCATTGATGTCCGGCACGATGCGCATGGTAGGCCTGCGCGACCGCCCCGACCGCGAGTAGCTTGCGAACGGAAGTCGCATCGCATGGGGCTCATGGCCATGCTAGACTGGATTGGGGTAGATGCTATGGCAACTCAAGTCTACGTGGTTCAGGCGACATGGGATGATGCGGCAAAAGTTTGGGTCGCCGACAGTGACGACATTCCCGGCATCGCTGCGGAGGCGGAAGACCAGGGGAAATTAAGAGCCAAGCTCGCCGTATTGATTCCGGAAATGATCGAGCTCAATCACGTCGAAATAGATCCGACCCAGCCCCTCGAAATCGTGATTCGCTATCATCAGGAAGATCACCTGCGGTTGCCTGTCGCCGTATAGATGGCGAGCTATACACGTCAGGCCAAACAAATTTTAATGCGGCACGGTTGCCGATACGACCGGCCTGGAAAAGGTGACCACGAGATTTGGTACAGTCCCATCAACAATCACAAATTTCCAGTCGATTCGAACATCAAATCTCGCGACCTCGCCAACGTCGTTCTTAAGCAAGCGGGCATACGCGACGAACGCGTCGAATAGCCGCCTGCGACGACCGTGGCACCCGATCGTCTTCTCATTGATGGCGGGCTCGATGCGCATGGTAGGCCTGCGCGACCGCCCCGACCGCGAATAGTCATGAGAAAGAGCGTCCTCGCGATGGCGGTCTGGTACTTCGTGGCTCTGAACACCGGCGGTATCATTTCCAGGCGGGGACCGTTCCCAAGCAAGCTCAAGTGTGAGACCTATCGGATGCGAGTTTCCCACTACCAGCCGACCTCGAACTGCATCCAGCCTCAACCGACCAAGAAGAAGTAGCCGAAGCCCGGCGCGTCCCGTCCATTTTCTCAAAACCCCAATCACCCGAGTCTTCGGTTCAAGCCAATTCAAGCAATGTCCAACGTGTATTCAGCCCACGGAGAGTGCGATATTAAATTGAATTCGATCTTTATTGACGCAGATCTAGTTTCGCTTTATATTCGCCTGTGCGGTTAGTGCAAGTTTGTGAGTCGATGAGTGAACACAGCGCCATAGAATGGACCGACGCGACCTGGAATCCGGTGCGGGGCTGCACCAAGATCAGCCCCGGATGCAAGCACTGCTACGCGGAAACTTTTGCTGAAAGATTTCGCGGCGTGCCGGGACATCCGTTCGAGCAAGGGTTTGATCTCCGCCTGGTTCCCGAGAAGTTGGAGGTCCCGCTGAAATGGCGGATGCCCAAGCGAATCTTCGTCAACTCCATGAGCGATCTCTTTCACGAGGAGATCCCAGCCGAGTACATCGCGAAAGTCGGGCGCGTGATGCAGGACGCCCGCTGGCACACCTATCAGATACTAACCAAGCGTCACGATCGCATGCGCGAGCTGCTGACAAGTGAGCTGAAGTGGATGGCTGCTCTTCGCCACGTATGGTTTGGCGTCAGCGTGGAAGATCGCGAGTATGGTTTGCCGCGCCTCAAGAAGTCTGCAGCACACGCCTGCGAGTGTTCGTTTTCTCTCAATCGAGCCGCTCCTAGAAGACCTCGGTCGCATCGATTTGAGGAAAATCGACTGGGTGATCGTTGGCGGCGAAAGTGGCCACCGCGCGAGGCCGATGAAAGAAGAGTGGGTGCTCTCGATACTTCAGCAATGTGAAGCCGCCGGCGTTCCATTCTTTTTCAAGCAATGGGGTGGCGTCCACAAAAGCAAAGCCGGCCGTCAGCTCAACGGCCGCACCTACGACGTCGTCCCAACGCGCCTTCCAGTGTAGCCCTTCATTTGAAGCAGAAACTGACCGCGCGCCGCGGCGTCAGATGAGATGGGAGCGGGTGAGTTTTCCCGTATCGTAATTGCGCCAATGACTTTCTCCCGATAGTCTCTGATTAGAAGAGGTTTAGGACTGCTCCAGTGGCGTATCCTCGCCGCCAAAAGAACACTCGGCCAGTTCCAAAACTGGACCTTCGCATCATCGTCATTTCCGCCGTGATGATGGTTGCGCTGGCTGCGGTTGCCGGCCGCCTCTACTACCTGCAGGTCATCAGGAATTCCGAGTTCACCGAACTCGCCGACCGCAATCGCATCCGGATTCGACGCGTCACCGCGCCGCGCGGCCTGGTCTTCGACCGCCGCCATCGCCCGCTGGTCGATACGCATCCCTCATTCAATGCGGTCATTGTCCCTGAAGACTCAGACAACCTGCCGCAAACCGTAAAGAGTCTGGAGACGCTGCTCGGCCAGACCGGCATCAAGGAGAAGCTTGACACCGCCGACGAGAACGACCGCCCCGAGTATGAACCGGTGACGGTCGAGGAGCGCCTCGAATGGCCGCAGGTCGTCGCGCTGGAAACTCATCAGCTCGAACTGCCCGGCGTCAGTCTGGAAATCACGCCCGCGCGACATTACCTATACGGCTCGCTCGCGGCTCATCTGCTCGGCTATGTCGGCGAAGTCGATCGCAACGACCTGCTGAAAGCCAGCTACAAGATGGGCGACGAGATCGGGAAGTTCGGCCTGGAGCGCGGATGGGAACCGTTCCTGCGCGGCGAGGCCGGCGGCCAGGAGGTCGAGGTCGATTCGGTCGGGCGCAGGCTGCGAGTGCTGAAGGAAATCCCGGACCATCCGGGCCAGAGCATCGTGCTGACGCTCGACCTCGACGTGCAGCAGGCGGCTGAGCAGGCGATGGCCGGAAAAATGGGCGCGATGGTCGCGCTCGACCCCAACAACGGCGACATCCTGGCGATGGTCAGCAACCCCTCGTTCGATCCCGACATCTTCGGCGGCGGCGTCAAGGCCGCGGACTGGCGCAAGCTGATGAACGACCCGGGCCATCCGCTGCAAAATCGCGTCATCCAGGGAGCCTATCCGCCGGGCTCGACCTTCAAGATCGTCGATTCGATCGCGGGCATGGAGGAGAAAACTCTCACGCCCGAGACCACCTACAATTGCAACGGCGGATTGTGGTTCGGCGGACGCACCTATCATTGCTGGCGCAAGCATGGGCACGGCGCGATCCAGCTTCATCGCGCGATCGTGTCTTCATGCGACGTGTTCTTCTACAACGTTGGCGAGAAGGTCGGCATTGACAAGCTTTCGCATTGGGCGCATCTGCTCGGGTTGGGCGAGCGCAGCGGCATCGCGCTGGATAACGAGAAGGGCGGCACGATGCCATCGAGCGCATGGAAGCAGAAGCGGTTCCATGAGCGATGGTATCCGGCGGAGACGCTCTCGGTCGCGATCGGGCAAGGCTATGTCACAACGACGCCGCTGCAGATGGCGCAGGTCGCCGCGATCGTTGCCAACGGAGGCATCCGCTATCGGCCGCAGTTTGTGAAGGAAGTGGAGGGCCTCGATGGCACTCCGGCCAAGACTTACGACCCAATCATCGAGGACCGCATCGCGTTCGACCCGGAGATCATCACCGAAATTCGCAACGCGATGTCCGACGTCGTCAATGGCCCCGGCGGCACCGGGCATAAGGCGCAGCTCGAAGGCATCGAGGTATGCGGCAAGTCCGGCACCGCGCAGGTGGTCGGCAACCAATCCGCGAATCTTGAGTCGGGCACGGATGAGGACAAGATTCCCTACAAGTATCGCGACAATGGATGGTTCATCGCGTTCGCGCCCAAGGACCATCCGCAGATCGCGATCGCATGCATCATCGAGCACGGCGGCCATGGCGGAAGCGCTGCCGCGCCGGTCATCCATGACGTGATGAAGCGCTATTTCGAACTGTATCCGCCGAATCCCGCGACCAGCCCCGACCTGACCAACGCGGTGCCGGATCCCGACGTCGCCGAACGAGACAACTGATGCCGACGGTTGCCGTTACCCGCAGGATGCTAAGCCGTTTCGACTGGACGCTGTTTCTGAGTGTCCTTGCGCTCGCCGGCATCGGCGTGCTCAGCGTGATGAGCGCCTCGTATGCGAGCAGTCATCACGCCCTTAACGGCCTGGTGACGCGGCAACTCCTGTGGATTTTGATCGGCACGCTCATCATGGTAGGCGCGCTATTCTTCGACTATCGCGCGATGATGACCTATGCGTATCCGCTCTACGTGGCGTCGCTGGGGCTGCTCGTCGCGGTTTCGGTCATCGGGCATTCGACCGGCGGCTCGCGGCGCTGGATCAACCTGGGATTCTTTCACCTCGAGCCCTCGGAACTGGCGAAGCTCGCAATCGTGCTGGTGATGGTGCGCTACTTGCGCGAGGAGCCGCCGGGCGGCGGATGGCGTCTGCGGCAGATGATCATTCCGGGCGTCATGCTCGGCATCCCCGCCGCGCTGGTGCTCAAGCAACCCGACCTCGGCACCGCGCTGGTGCTGATCCTTATCAGCGTGACGTTGATGTTCGTAAGCGGACTGAACTGGCGCACGATGGTGGTGCTGGGGCTCGCCGCGATGCTCGCCGCGCCGGTGAGTTGGCACTACCTGAAGCCGTATCAGCGCCAGCGGCTGGTGAGCTTCATCGATCCGAAAGCCGACCCGCTCGGTTCCGGCTATCACATCATCCAGTCGGAGATCGCGATCGGCGCCGGCGGCACCTGGGGCAAGGGCTTCATGAAAGGGACGCAGGCGCGCCTGAACTTCCTACCCGAAGAAACCACCGATTTCATCTTCGCGGTGTTCGCCGAGGAATTCGGCATCGTCGGCTCGATCCTGCTGCTCGCGCTGTATGCGAGTCTCATCGCGCGCGGCACGTGGATCGCGCGGCATGCCCGCGATCGATTCGGCGCGTTGCTCGCGCTCGGTCTGACCGGGATCGTGTTCTGGCAAGTCGCCATCAACATCGCGATGACGACCGGAATGCTGCCCGTGGTCGGCATCCCGCTGCCGCTGGTCAGCTATGGCGGCTCCTCGGTGCTCACGATGATGACGGCGATGGGCTTGCTGATAAGCGTCAACGCGCGCCGCCGCATCCACTGATCCTCGCCTCGCACCCGACACCGTTTCTCCGCAAAAGGCATCATTCGCGCCCCGAACCGATGTTGCGATCGGTGAATCGGTTCGGCGTATCATCATATATGACTTCAATACTTCATCATGTTAGACGCGGCCGCGCGGCGGGATTTTTCGCGGCGGTCTCCCTGAGCCTGATGGCGCTGAGCTTGGTCGCGAGCGGTCCCGCGTTCGCGCAATCCACAACCTCGACTGATGCCGCTGGCGCGACGCCGAAAAAGAAGGTCATCACCGGCAAGGCCTCGTTCTACGGCGGTAGCGATGGCTTCGACGGCAAGACCACCGCGAATGGCGAGACCTTCGATCATCATGATCACACCGCGGCGTCCAAGGCGATCCCGCTCGGCTCGAAGGCAAAAGTGACCAACCTGAAGACGGGTAAGTCGACTGTGGTCAAGGTGACGGATCGCGGGCCGATGGTACCGGGGCGGAAAATCGATCTGTCGAAGGATGCGGCGAAAGACATCGGCCTTACGAAGAAGCAAGGCGTCGCACCGGTGAAGATCGAGGTGACCAAGCCCCCCGGCGCGAAAGCGTCATCGGGGCCGTAGCGAAGCTCGCTCTCCCGCGAAAGCGTGTTACAATTCCGCTCCGCGGAGAACGAAATGATTACTCGCATCAAGGTCCGGAACTTCCTGAGCCTTAAGGATGTCGACCTCGATCTTCGCCCGAGAAACGTATTCGTGGGCGCGAATATGTCCGGCAAGAGCAACCTGATCGAGTGTCTCAAATTTCTCCGAGAGTCTCTCAGCCTCACGGCGCGCCCCGAAGTTACTTCTCTTCAAACTGCTTTCGAAAAGCGTGGCGGATTTGGAGAAGTGGTTTGGAAAGGGAACCCCCGAGGCCCCGTTCAGTTCGAGATCAGTGCTGACCTCGGTGCTGGGCAGCGCGACGGATCAAATGAGCAGCGCTACATTTTTTCTCTGCGGCTCAGCGAGTACGGGTATGCGGAGGTTGAAGAGGAGAGACTACTAGTACAACGCAAAGGCAAATGGGAAACCGTCCTCGAGAACGCCGGAAGCGAATTGATCGTGGAAATGGCTGGAAAATCTACCAGGCAGGGATCCAAACACACGTTGGGACTTGCATTGGAGGCTATGGGGCGGCAAAGGTCTTCTGCGTGTTACGAACTTTGCAGATTTGTAGGCAACTGGAACTTCTATAGCCTTGTTCCCGCACTCATGCGGGAGGGTAACCGGCCAGCGCTGGAGAGTCGCCTTTCTGAGCATGGCGAGAATCTTTCAGCCTGGATATTGACCCTGCAGACTTACCCGGAGTTTCAAACCATCAAGCAGGCCTTGCGCGATGTTTTACCTGGCCTCGCGGAGATATTGTTTCAACCTGTCCAGCAGCAGAAGCAACCTTCGCCCCAGGGAATTTTGGTTTTGGGCGAATCCAACAAGATTTCAGTGGGCACAAGCGAGGCCCGCTTCGACAAACCAATTGGCATAGCTCGCATGTCTGATGGCGAGTTGGCCTTTCTGGCGTTGGTCTCGTTGATCCTGGCGCCGGCGGAATTGAGTCCGGTGTTGATGTGCCTCGAAGAGCCGGAGAACTATCTTCACCCACGGCTGCTCGAAATACTGGTCGAGCTTCTCAATCAGAGACAAATAAAAATCGGCGCCCCGCAAATCATCTTAACCACGCATTCACCTTTGCTGGTCAACAAACTGACGCTCGAAGACTTGATCGTGACCGAAAAAGTCGAGGGCGCAACGGTTTTCACTCGCGCATCGAGCAAAAAGCACCTCAAACGACTCTTGGCGCGCAAGGAAGTCAGCCTCGGCGATCTTTGGTACTCAGGTGCGTTGAACGGCTCCTGATGCCGACGATCGCGGTGATCGTCGAGGGCGACTATGACAAAGTCGCGATTCCCGCCCTCGTGAAACGATGTCGCCGGGGGCTAACGGTAGTAGCTCGGCAATGCAGGGGACAAGTTTCCGGCAGGTTTCAAGGAATAGTTGACGAGCTCAGCCGATCGTACCGCCTTGAGCGAGTCTTAGTCGTTTCAGATGCGGAAGGTCGGGCACCCGAACAGGTTCTCCGCGCACTTAACAACCGAATAGCCGGAAAGTACCGATTTCCGGTTATACCTCTCGTCATTGTGGAAATGCTCGAGGCGTGGTTGATAGCTGATCCGAACGCGCTGGAAAAGGTCGTTGGAACCAAGAAGGACTTCCGAAGCCCCGAAAAAGTGCGCAATCCAAAAAAGGCATTGGCAAACCTCTTTTCCCGAAACACCCTTTACACTCCAGAAACTGCACGCCGAATCGTTGAGGAGATCGATCTGGAGATCCTGAAAAAACGCTGCCCGAGGTTTGGTCAATTCCAATCGGCAGTACTCGGCAATTGATTCTTCTCTAAAGTTCCGGGGTCAACGACTACTTCCCATAGAACGTGTCGGCGATTGCCTGCTGATACCCTCTATGCGTGGCGCCGTCGATCATCGCATTCGGAGGCGTCAGCGTGATGGAATCCGCCACCTTCCAGAATTCCTCGATACGTTCGCGACCCTCCTCAGGCGTACCCGCGATCGCGAACGTATTCACCATCTCGTCGGGTACTGCCTTGCGCATCGCGACGAAATCCTTGCGCTGGGCGGCCTCCCGCACCGCGCGTGCCTGATCGCCGAAGCCATGCGCGGCGAAGTATTTCTCGTACTGCGCGATCTGCGAGTAGAACGCGATGGTGCCGCGCGCATCATCGATGGCGCGCCGGCGGTCCTTGTTGATCGCTGTGTAGATCCACAAGTTGACTTTAAAATCCGAGCGCTTTCTGCCTGCCTTGGTGAGCGCCTCGTTGAGGGTCCGGCTGACCTCATTGGTGATCCATTGGACCGACCACACCGGATGTCCAGTGAGTCCGTCGGCGACTTCGCCCGCAAGGCGAACCGTCGGCTCGAACAGCGGTGGAAGCCATATCGGAATCCGTTCGCGCACCGGTTTGCCCGTGCGCAGCGCGCTCAGGTCGACCTTGTGATACTTGCCCTCGATCTTCCCCAGCTTCCCGGTATGCCCCTCGGTCGTGATTGCGCGCACCATCTGCACCACCTCGCGCAGATGGGCGACCGGCTTGCCATAAACCACGCCATGCACGTCTTCATTAAAGGTGCGGATGCTGGTGCCGAGGCCCAACACTGTGCGCCCGCCGCTGATGGTGTCGAGGTCGAGCGCGTTGAGCGCCGTTTCCACGGGGCTACGAGTGAATGCGAGCGCGATGCCGGTGCCGAGCAGGATGCGCTTTGTCACCATCGCCGCAGCAGCGAGCGTCACGAACGGCGGGCTATGAAGTTGCGGCGCCCAGATGCCCTCGAGGCCCGCATCTTCGGCCTCGCGCACTGCGCGCGCGAGAGCGTCACCCGGCGCCGCCATCACCACTTGCCAATACTGCCTCGGCTTACTCATCGACGTTCCTCCGCGAATTGCATGAGCACTCTAGACCTCTATGAGGCGCGTCGCCAAACTCATTGCGAGCGCGAAGCTCCTGCAAATGTATGCATCAATAGAGCAATAATACGATGTTATAGATGACTCTAGATGACTATAACTTAGAGACGCGATAAACTTAATGATGATACAATTTGCGAAATCAGCGACCTTACGGATAATAGGAACCGACCGTCACAGAGGCTATCCGCTTTTATGGCTGACCGAGCTGGGACTGGCGATCCGAGTTTAGCCGCATCTTCGTCGATGAGCATGGCGCCGCGCAAAGAAGCGGCTACTGCTTCATCATCACCTTCACCGTCCGCCGCGCCGCAGCCTATTGCGAACGCAGCCCACGGCAACGGCGTCGCGCTCGATGGCGACGGACACGGCTCGGTTGTCGTTTCGGCGCCGGCGCACTCCGCCTACGATGCGCTCAATTCTGCGGAGCTCTATCTCAATCGCGAATTAACCTGGCTTGCCTTCAATGAGCGGGTCCTCGCAGAGGCCGAAGACGATACCAATCCGCTGCTCGAGCGCGTGAAGTTCCTCGCGATCGGGTGCGCAACTATCGACGAATTCTTCATGAAGCGCATCGGCGGCTTGAAGCATCAGGTGGTCGCCGGCGTGCATGAGCTCACGCCCGATGGGCGCACGCCGCAGCAGCAGATCGCCGAATGCTACGAGCGGTTGCGCGAGATCGAGGCGCGCCAGCGTGAGCTCCTTCCCGAGCTGGTCGAGGAACTCTCGGCGTGCAACATCGTGATCGATTCCTATCAGAGCCTGAAGCCCGAGCAGCAGAAGGATTTGCGCGACTACTACATCAAGAATGTTTTTCCGCTGGTCACGCCGCAGGCGCTCGACCCGGCGCATCCGTTCCCGTTCGTCTCGAATCTGTCGCTGAATCTGCTCGTCACGGTGCGCTATCCGGGCGATATCGAATCGGTGATGGCGCGGATCAAAGTTCCTATTGGGCAGGGCATTTCGCGCTTCATGCGAGTCGGCAACGAGAATCGCTTCGTCCCGCTGGAAGACGTGATGGACGACAACCTCGACCTGCTCTTCCCGGGCATGGAAGTGACCTCATGCGAATTTTTCCGCGTCACTCGCAACGCCAACACCGAGCGCGACGAGGAAGAAGCCGACGACCTGCTCGCGCTGATCGAGTCGGAGTTGCGCGACCGCCGTTTCTCGCCGATCGTGCGGATGGAAGTCGCCAAGGGCATGGACGCGGCCCATCGCGGGATGCTCGCCGCCGAACTCGGCCTCGACGAGCGCGAGGACGTGTTCGAGACCGACGGCATGATGCAGATGCGCGACCTGATGGAGTTGGCGTCCATCGATGATCCCTCGCTGCACGATCCGCCACATCATCCGGTCGATCATCCGCGCTTGCCCGCGCATCGCAACGTCTTCCATTCGATTCGCGAGGCCGGGTCGATCCTGCTGATGCATCCCTACGAATCGTTCTCGACTTCGGTCGCGCGTTTCCTGCGCGAGGCGAGCGAGGACCCCAAGGTTCGCGCGATCAAGATGACGCTGTACCGCACCTCCAGCGATGCCGAGATCATCGGCTACCTGTGCGATGCGGCGCGCAACGGCAAGCAAGTCGCGGTGGTGGTCGAGCTGAAGGCGCGCTTCGATGAGGCGGCAAATATCCAGTTCGCCGAGCAGCTCGAAGACTTCGGCATCCACGTGACGTATGGCGTGGTCGGGCTCAAGACGCATAGCAAGGTGATCCTGGTGGTGCGCCAGGATTACAACGGCTTGCGGCGCTACGCGCACATCGGCACCGGCAACTATCATCCCGGGACCGCGCGTCTCTATGCCGACTACGGCCTGCTCACCTGCGACGAAGTCATCGGGCAGGACCTGACGCAGCTTTTCAACTACCTGACCACCGGCTACGCGCCCGGCCGCGTATATAAGAAGATTCTGCCGGCGCCGAATTTCCTGAAGCAGGCGCTGATCGCGAAAATCGATCGCGAGATCAAACTCCACTCACCGTCGTCACCGGGTCTCATCCAGCTCAAGTGCAATGCGCTCGAAGACGTTGACGTGACGCGGGCGCTCTATCGCGCCTCGATGGCGGGGGTGAAAGTTGACCTCATCGTTCGCGACACGTGCCGGTTGCGCCCTGGTCTTCCCGGGTTTTCGGAAACCGTGCGCGTGGTGAGCATCGTGGGACGCTTCCTCGAGCACGGGCGCATCTATTATTTCCGCAACGGCGGCGCCGAGGAGTACTTCATCGGGTCAGCCGACCTGATGAAGCGCAACCTCGAGAGCCGGGTCGAAGCTGTCACTCCGGTCGAGGATCCCGCGCTGCGCAAGGAGCTTCGCGCGGTGCTGGATTGCCAGCTCGCGCCCAACGAATGCGCCTGGGATATGCAATCCGATGGAACCTACGTTCGCCATACGGAGAGCGAGGCGAACTGTCAGGAGTACCTGATCGGTTTCGTCGATCAGCAGTTGAAGGAAGCGGTGAAGCGCAGGCGTCGCAAGGCGCGAGGCTTCGCGCGCCGCGCCAATCGCGCCCTCCCGCGCGATAACGAAGCGTAGTCATCCTCGCCTACCGAGAGGCTGCGCGCGGGCGCGCGACAACCAGGAGCTAATATTTCTTTTTGCCGACAGCCTCAGGATAAAGTACGGGATATAGAAGTCCGGCGCTCACCAGCTTGCGCACCTCGCGCTCGAGGCCGGGCATTCCGTCGTTAGTCATCACTATGAATAGGCGTTCGGCGGTCAGGTCGCTCATCACCGGATTCCGAAACGAATTGTTGTAGGTCGCGGCATCATCGGGCGAGTAGCCGAACTTCGGCGCGAGCGCGCGCAAGCCCGAATTCACCTTTGCGATAGCGGGAAGCGCGAGGTTGAAATTCGCATCCGAGAGATTGTGGATCGTGTCCTCGACGATCATGTCGGCTGATTTCTCGTCGCCGGGGATGTCGCCGGTATGACGAAGCGCGGCGAGACGAAGCTTCTTGTCGGTATCGATCCGTAGATAACCGCGAGCGACCGGATCGACACGCGCGATGATCGCGGCCGCGCGAATCCAGTTCACCACCTTGTATTCCGCACCGAGCACCGGGGCCGAATGAGCGCATGCTTCCGCGATTACGAAACGCGGCGGCATCGCGCGCGCCATCGCTTCCGCCAGCCCGAGGATATGATGCGCGCCGGTTTTGGAATTGCCCGCGCCGCCATAGTTGTCGGTCGCGCCATTACCTCCGATCGTCAGCTCCTGAAATTCGGTGCCGTCGCTGTTCCATTGAAAAACAATGGTCTTCGCCCAGTCGTGCCAGATCGGCGCCGCGATGATCACATCCTCATCGATTGAAATGTCAGAATGCGTCGCGTCGAACTTGGCGTCGATGGTTGGAAGCCCAGCCTTGTCACGATGTCCATAGAATATGCGGTAATCCCGCGCGAGGCTTAGCGCGGTGGTTTCGTTGAAGGCTTCGTGAATCGCTAGGCCGCCCGGATACGAATGATGGCTTCCGAATGAGCTGCCGGGCGCGGCGCTGAAGGGCTGCGGGAGATGTGGGCACTTCGAGCCGTCGTCGAGTACGGGAGGAAATACCCCGGCGACGAGGCCGCCGGGAAAAGTGCCGTCAGCTTGGTCAAGGAGGCCAACCTCGAGGAGTTGACGCACGATGGCGGGCTTCGCAGTCGCATCGAGGCCGACGCGATGCGCGATGCAGGTATCGCGGTTCGCGATCGCGTCGAGCGTGGCGATGCGCGCGTGAGCGTCGCCGATTTTTCCCGCCTGCGCTTTCAGGAACGCGAATGCCGAATTCACCATCGGCGATTTGCTCGCGATTGCGACGGCCGTCGCATTGCCGGCGCCCGGTTGGGTTTGATCGTTGCACCATCCGATCTCATCCGCCGAGAATAGAACCAGCATCAAGCACAACGGCAAAAGCTTTGTCCACAGCATGTTGCTAACTCCAGCATCACGCCACTAGCAGGAATTCCGCGCGCGATACACGCCCGACACGGTGGCGCAATCTTGGTTAAAGACTTCTTCATCTCCGCGTGAGCCACTCGTCACACGGCCGTGACGTGGCGAGGGTAAAAGTTCTCGATTCACGCTTTAACGTCATTAGGGCGCGCAGCGTCCAGTGGGAGGGACACATGAGCGGAGTTCGATTCAAGGCATTTTTAATGGCATCGCTGACTGCGGTGACGCTGTCGTTTAGCGCGGCTGTCACATCCGCGCGGGCGGCGTGCCAACTGGCTTCGGGACCGATCAAGCACGTGGTCTACATCGAGTTCGATAACGTCCACTTTACCCGCGACAATCCCAATGTGCCGTCGGATATGGAGCAGATGCCGAATCTGCTCAACTTCATCGAGAAGAACGGAACGCTGGATACGGGCGATCATGCGGTCCTGATTTCGCATACCGCCAACGACATTCTGACGACGCAAACCGGCGTCTACTCCGATCGCGACGGAATCGCGGTGGCGAATAGCTTCGGCGTGTTCGGCCCGCAAACTACGGCCACTCCTAAGGGAGTATATTTCCCGTCGTCGTTCTTCTACTGGACCGACCTGGTCTCGGATATCACTCCCGGAACCGATGATTCGCTCTATGCGATGTTGACGGAGACCGGGCAGAACATGCCCGCACCGTGGGCTCCGTTTACCAAGGCGGGATGCGATGTGGGCGCGTTCTCGACCGCCAACATCGTCCTCGAGCGGACCCCATTCGACGTGGTGAAAGTGTTTGGGGCGGGCTCCAATGAAGCCAACGATCCGCTGCAGACCACCAACTACATCGGCGAGTCAATCCATTGCGCGTTGGGAAGTGCGCTCTGCACCCAAGCCAATGGAGCGGTCGCCGATCTGCTGCCGGATGAGCCCGGTGGCTATAACAACTACCAGGCACTGTTCGGCGGCAAGTTTATCAATCAGGCGTTTGGTGCCTCGCTGAAAGATTTGGATGGCAATACCCTCGCCGACTCGAAGGGGAACCCCGGATTTCCCGGCTTCAGTCCGACCGCCACTCAAACTCTGGGTGCGATCGCGACGATGTTGGAAAAAGGGATCCCGGTCGTCTTCGCCTATATTGCCGATCTCCACGATAACGAGGCCGGTGGCACCTTTGGTCCGGGACAAGCGGGATTCGTCGCGCAGGCCGCAGCCTACAACAAGGCCTTCGGTGAATTTTTCAGCCGACTTACCAGCGACGGCATCACCCCGGCCAATACCTTGTTTGTCATCACGCCCGACGAGGGCGATCATTTCGTCGGCGGGGCACCTTCGCCTTCCAACTGCGATGGCGTGACGACAGCATGCACCTACCCCGGCTCAAACGGCGGAATAAGTGGGGTCGGCGAACTCGACATCAACCTCGCGCAACTGGTCAGCAACGCCGGTGTTTCGACCCCCTTCGATATCCACTTCGACGACGCGCCAACCGTCTACGTGGCGGGGGAGCCTGGTCCGGCGGATCCTGCTGTGAGGCAGCTTGAGCGCACGATGGCGGGCCTTAGCGCCGTCAATCCGTATACCAATCTTTCGGAATCTCTATTAGGCACAGGCAGCGAAGCCGGGGGAATGGCGGATGAGGTCGAAGAGCGAATGCTCCACATGGTCACCGCCGACGCCGACCGTACCCCGACCTTTACCTTCTTCGGCAATCCAAACTTCTTCTTTGAAACGATCGGTTCGACCACTCCGACGCAGGGACCGGGCTTCGCCTGGAACCACGGCGATATCCAGCCCGAAATCGCGAGGACGTTTATCGGCATCGTCGGGCCGGGAGTCGCCAACCTCGGAATCCTCGGACCCGGATCGGCCAAGGGCAAGACCAACAGCTTCTTCTCCGATCACACCGACGTACGCCCGACCATCATCGAACTGGTCGGGTTGAAGGACGACTACGTGCACGACGGCAGGGTCATCACTGAGCTGCTCAACTCGAAAAAGCTGCCCAAGTCGTTGAAGAGCAACAGTGCCCTACTGGCGCAGCTCGGCCAGGCTTACAAACAAATCAACGCGCCGTTCGGGGCGCTTGGGATGGCGTCGCTGACTGTTTCGACCGTGGCGCTGAGCAGCAACACGCCCAACGACCTGACTTATCTGGATTCGGAAAACCAGATTGAAGGCTGGATCGTTCACCGTAATTCACTCGCAACCCAGATGAGAACGATGCTCGATGATGCTGAATTCGGCGGTCAGCCGATCAACGCGTCCGACGCGAAAGAGCTGATCAAGGAGGCCAACAGCCTCATTGCCGAGGCGCAGAAGGCCGCGATGTAACGCCAGCGCTCTTCGCAGGGTCGGCCGCTCTAAAGGGCGGCCGACCTCCTCGCGCAGGCCCCGCCAGTCTGCTGATCAAAGCGGCAGAGAACCTCATCGATGAAGCGCGAGCACCCGGTCTCCTCGTAGGGGCGGTTCGCGTGTCCAACCGCCCGCAGCGATGTTGGCGCAAGAGAGAACGTTCGCGGTCGCGGCGTCGCCGCAGGGGTCGTTCCCGAAGACCCCAACCAGGAGTTGCGACCTACTTCCAAGCGACGTCGGTCAGGTAAATAATGAAGCTCGATGATGGCGGCAGGTCAGCCATTCGAGACAACGTGTTATTCAGTGCCGATGCCGAAATGCAGAAACAAACCCACCGCGAGACCACGTCGAGCGGTGTCCCGAGCGCTTCGCGAAGGACCTCGGATGCCAAGATGCCGAGTGCCCAGAATGCAGAAACAAACCCACCATCGCAGCATCGATGAAACGCCAGATTCCCACCCGGAGTTCACCGTTTTTACCAAACGAAGCCAAATCATCGAGGGGAATGAAGGAGTTTATTTCAGGCGGTCTCTGAAATGCGGTACGGGAGTCGCGTCAATTGAGCGTCTAATCGCAAAAACAAACCCATTACTCGGCATCGCCGTGAAGTGGCCCTGAGGCCGGCGAAGGGCCTCGAATAGCACGACGCCGAGTGCCGAAAATGCAAAAACAAACCCACCGCGAGCGCGATTTCGAGCTTAGTTCATCATAATAGTCTTGTTTCAGGCTATAATAGGCTATTAGATGCTCGGAGTGGCTATTCCGACTTCGGTGGTTCGCGATGAGGCGCGGGCTCCGGTGCCCTATGCTGCCCTCCGGACTCCGTTCCATTAGATGATGCGCCTTCCGATGTTCCAACATTCCCGGGATGCGCGCGGCGCTCCCAAGGGCGACGACGGCGACCTCGACGTCCGCGACGTCGAGGCGGACGGGAAGCATCGCTTGCGGGAACGTTGGAGCGTTCCTCGAGGTACGCCTGCGGGTCGGCGAGGAATCGCGCGAGCATCGAGGCGTCGGCACCGTAGGTTCCCGCGACGATCTCAAACAGGCGGCGCGCATTCTCGAAGTAGGGGCGGCGCATCAGCTTGCGCGTTCGGCGCGAGGGCCGCATCAGATGCGGGAACGCCTCGATGATGAGCCGCATGAAATCGGTATCGACACGCGCGAAGCCGCGCTTGCGAAGTTCGCCGACCAAATCGAAATGGCTGCCGTTTCGAATCGCGCTCAGATGCGGCGGGACGTACTGGCTCGGATTCCCGGCGGTCTGCATGTCGAGGAACATCGCGGCGAGCACGACCTCGTGCGGCGCGGAGATGCCAGTGGAGATGGTCTCGCCGAGCGCCGCGAGGTTGCGCGTTGTGCGCGCGTCCTTGAGCGGTCGCGCCTCGGCCTTCAGATGGGCCGACAGCCAAGGCATCAGTTGCTCGAGCAGCCCGAGTTCCTCCATCAGAACCAGCGCGCGGGCCGCGCCGGTTTGTCCGATGGTGCGGTAGGTCTCCTCGACCAGCCGCGGTATCGAGGCCTTCTGCAAATCGCATCGATGCTGCTCCATCGCGGCGAGAGTCGCCGGCTCGATCTCGAAACCGAGCTTCGCGGCGAAGCGCACCGCGCGCAGCATGCGCACCGGGTCTTCGCGCATGCGCAGCTCGGGATCGCCGATGGTGCGTATGAGGCGCGCGCGCAGGTCGGCGACGCCACCCGCATAATCGATCACGCGAAAGGTCTGCGGATCATAGAAGAGCGAGTTGATGGTGAAGTCGCGCCGGAACGCGTCCTCCTCGGGCGTGCCGAAGGTGTTGTCATGACGGATCAGCGGGTCATCGATGGTGACGCCCTCGGCTTGCTTGCGGAAGGTCGCGACCTCGATGTTCTTGGGCCCGAAGAAGACGTGTACGAGACGGAAGCGCCGCCCGATGAGGCGCGAGTTGCGGAACAGGTCGCGCACCTGCTGCGGATGCGCATCGGTGGCGACGTCGAAATCCTTGGGACGCCGGCCGAGCATCAGATCGCGCACGCTGCCTCCAACCAGGTAGGCGAGCTGACCGGCCTTGATCAGCCGATAGAGCACCTTCAGCACGTCGGCGTCGATGTCGCGACGCGAGATGGGATGCTCGGCGCGTTCGAGTATATGCGGTTCCAATCGCTATTTGTGGCGCGCGGTTCCGAAGCCGTCGCGCGTCTGCCAGAAACTAGCACGGCGCGCGGGCGTATTCACGATGAGCGGAATCAAGAATAGTTGCGGAGCATCAAAAGATCGTGGTTATGTTAGGTTCGATCGGCAATCGGTTAGAATAACGAGGTCGCAGCAAACGTCCTGCAACGTACACATCTCCTCAACTAATCGAGGTAACGTCCAATGGATCCTTTCGTCTCCGACATCAAGAAAATCCGTGAGCGCGCCAGGAAGCAGCTTGAGAAAGGCGCCGTGACGCCGGGCTATCAGGCCGACGCCGAGCAGGTCTGCAAGGTGCTCAACGAAGCGCTCGCGACCGAACTGGTCTGCGTGCTGCGCTACAAGGCCCATTACTTCGCGGCGCAGGGAATCAATTCGGAGGGCGTCAAGGCGGAGTTCCTGCAACATGCGAATGACGAACAGGGACACGCCGACCGGCTCTGCGAGCGCATCACCCAGCTCAACGGCGAACCGAACCTCAACCCGGAAGGCCTCGCGACACGCAGTCATTCGCAGTACGAGACCAGTGACGATCTCGCCGCGATGATTAAGGAAGACCTGGTTGCCGAGCGCATCGCGATCGACACCTATACCGAAATAGTTCGATGGCTGGGTGATAAAGATCCGACCTCGCGCCGTCTAATGGAAAGCCTGCTGGAAAAGGAAGAGGAACACGCCAACGACATGAACGACTTGCTGAGCCGCTTTGGCAAGTAGTCCGCAGCATCGGGGACTGCAGCATAGTTTTCCCCGGGTTAACATCTTAAGAGGGCCGGATTGAGGGCCATCGACGCCTCATGACCCTGGCCGCTCACGATCGAGGCCTCGCGCAGGAATCGTTCGTGGGTGGCCGGGGATATCAGGGTGGCGAAGCCCTCACCCCGGCCCTCTTTTCACTTGCGGTTCATAAGGCTTGAGGTTGACAGAGCCCCATCCAGTGCCGCATGTTGGCAGCTTGATGTAGCCGCTTAAGGCTACCCTCTTACCCTGCTTCGGGGGCGAAGATGCGTCCGAAATACGTGGCCCGGATCCTGTTCCTGGCATCTGTAGCGCTCGCGGCACCGATGCTGGCGCATGCGCAGCCATCGCCCGAAAACGCCGCCGCCACTCTGGGCATCAATGACGGCGGCAGGATGGCCGACCCCGAGCCCGCCAATCAGGCGGGTTTCCCGCACGACCTGTACCGATGGGTATTGCCGCCCGACAACCTCGAGCGTCCGCCCGCGAAGATCGCACTCGGGCGCGCGTTGTTTTTCGACCGCCGGCTGTCCGCGGATGACAAGGAGAGTTGCGAGACCTGCCACGATCCCGAAAAAGGTTTCACCGATCAGCTTCCGACCTCGATGGGGATTCATAATCAGTTCGGCAAGCGCAATGCGCCGACCATCATCAACGCGACCTTCAACATCCTGCAGTTCTGGGATGGACGCGAACCGACGCTCGAGGAGCAAGCCAAGCGCCCGATTCTGAATCCGATCGAAATGGGCATGCCCGATGAGAAGACCGTGGTCGACAAGCTCAAGGCCGCGCCCGAATATCAGAAGGCGTTCATGGAAGTCTTTGGGCATCCGCCGAACTACAACGACATGGCCAAAGCGATCGCATCGTTTGAGCGCACGCAGGTCGCGTTCGATTCGCCCTTCGACAAGTTCATGGAGGGCGACAGCAAAGCGCTCGATGAACCGCAGAAGCGCGGATGGTCGATCTTCAATGGCAAGGGGCGCTGCATGTCATGTCATGGAGTCAACCCGGTGCAGCCGATGTTCAGCGACAACCGCTTTCACAACATCGGCGTGTCGGCGCACAACAAGGACTTCGTGGGGCTCGCGCGCAAAGGGCTGAAGATCATCGAACAGGGTGGCGGCGCCGAGCAGATCGATCAGCTCGCGATTCAGACCGACATGAGCGAACTGGGCCGCTTCCTCGTCACCAAGCAGCCGCACGATATCGGCGCGTTTCGCACCATGAGCCTGCGTAACCTGCTCGTCACCGAGCCGTATTTTCACGACGGCTCGCAGGCGACCTTGTGGGATACCATCGATCATTACAACAAGGGCGGCGTGCAGAATCCGTATCTCGACGGCGGCATCGTTCCGCTCGGCCTGTCAGAGCAGGAGATCGATGATCTTGTCGCGTTCCTCAAATCGCTCACCAGCCCGCGATATGCGGATGCGGCTGAGCATGAGTATGCGGCGCAGCTCGCGCGCTCGAAGACCGATCGTCCACAGCGCGACGTCGACGCTGCGATGGGACTCAAGGGCCGCACCGATCCGAACCTGTCCGGTCCTTTCGGCGATATCGGACCTGGTCAGGATGAAATGAAAGAAGATCCCGCGCTGCTGGGCGGCTTTTGAGTGGCGCTCAAAGCGTGGAGTGAAACCTGAATCACCGCCCTGAAGAGAGGGACCCGAAACGAGGTTCGCGCGATGGCTGTCCGGCACAAGAGCGTTGAAACGAAATACATGGAGGAGCGCGACAAGGTCCTGCGCGGACTGCGCGGACTCGATCGCCGCAGCTTCCTCAAAGTGCTCGGTGCCACGATGGGCGCGGTGGCCGCCAAGGGCCTGATGCCGCCGCATTCGTTCCAGCTCATCACGCTTGCCGATGCCGCACCCGACAAGACCACTGCGACCCAGGGCGCCGAGGGCAAGCGCCCGTTCACCTTCGCATACATTTCGGACACTCATCTGTATGAGCGCAAACTGAACCAGCGCTTCGTGCGCGCGGCGGTCAAAGCCGTCGAGGATGTGAACGCTCTCGACCCGCAGCCTGACTTCGTGCTGTTCGGTGGCGACCTCGCTCAGCTCGGCCGCCGCAACGAACTCGAACTGGGCAAGCAGATCCTCAATGAGCTGAAGGCACCGGTTAAGATGATGGTCGGGGAGCATGACTGGTTCTTCGACATGGGCGATACTTGGCAGGAATTCTTCGGCCCGCCGAACTACTCATTCGATTGGAAGGGCGTCCACGTCATCACGCTGATGAGCGTGCATGAAAAGGATTTCTGGACGCCGCTCAAAATGACACCCGAGCAGCGGATGCAAACCGTCGCGGGCCTTGATAACGGCACGCAATCGCGCTTCGAAGTCGGCGCCGAGGAACGCGCGTGGCTGAAAAACGATCTGGCGAAAGTCGACGCCTCGACGCCGCTGCTGATCTTCTCGCATTCGCCGCTCTACAAGTATTACCGCAACTGGAATTTCTGGACTGATGATGCCGACGAGGTGCAGGAGATCCTGCGACCTTACGCTCATACCACGGTCATCCACGGGCATACCCATCAGATGCTGTTCAACCAGATTCACAACATCAGCTTCTACGGGATGCTTTCGACGGCTTGGCCGTGGCCTTACGCGCCGCAGGGGCTGCCGCCGCTGACCGTGCAGATGAATCGGGCTGATCCGTTCGATCAGTTCGACGGCTTGGGCGATGGCCAGGTCAATGTTCGCTCCGATGGTCTGGCCGATAAAATATACAACCTTTGGGATCGTAATCCGGTGACCGTAAAGGCGACCTATCTAACGTCGCACGGGCAAGTGAACAAGCCTCCGGCGCCGCAGTTCGCGAGCTATTGATGAAGCCTCATACGAAAATCTTGACGGCGCTGATCGCAACCTCCAGCTTAGGCGGCTTGGTCTACCTCGGCGGCATTCGCGCCGGTGCGCAAGCGCTCGCGCAGCAGTTGCCCACGCATCAGACTGGCGAGGCCTCTAACGGCGGCGTCGTGGTCGAGTTGTGCGACGGCGTCACCAAGATGGAAGTGAAGGGGCTCAAGCCCGGCCAGGCGATGACGCACCAGCAGGCGCTCGCGGTGACGCAATCATTGATGGCGGAGTGGGCGCGCAAGCATCCCGATCAGCATTGGGAGATGGCTCAGGAGGCCGGCGGCGAATCGTCCGACCAGAGCAACGCATCTCCCGCGCCAAGCACCGCGCCGGAAGCTTCGCCGGCGCCGGCCGCGCCTGCTGCCGAGCAGCCGGCTGCGGCGTATACACCATCGACGGCGGAGAGCGGCAACCCTACTCTTCGGGGTGCGGGCCACAAGCAACTGCCGGTTCAGCAGGGCGACACCTACGCGAGCTTCAACGAACGCGACTTCAAGGTCTGGCAGGCCAATACCGAGCGCTTCGTCAACGAAGGCAAGGAAGTTTTCCACAACGCGAACCTGCTTGGCGGCACCATCGGCGTCAGTTGCGACATGTGTCACCCCGACGCCTCCAATACGCATCCCGAGACCTATCCGAAATACCAAGTCCAGTTGCAACGGGTGGCGTTGCTGCGCGACATGATCGAGTGGTGCATCGAGAATCCGGTCAAGGGCAAGACGATGGATCCCAACGATCCGCGCATGCGTGCGCTCGAGGCCTATATCATCGCGCAGCGCAAAGGCGTCCCGCTCGATTACGGCAAGCATTAGGAATCGGCGTGTGCGGGGCGTAATCGATCATGTGCTCATCAACTGTATCGAGCGCGAGAAAGCGTATGCGTTTTATTCCTGGCTGCTGCCAAAGGTCGGCTTCACGTTGCGCGCTCCGCTGCCAGACGATCCGAACGTAACGGGATGGATCGGACGTACGACGAACATCTGGCTCAATGTCGCCGCAGACGCTTCCACCAATCGATTCGACAAGGAGCGCGACGCGCTGCGCGAGCTCGCTTTCGCTGCTGACACTCGCGAGGAAGTCGACGAGGTTGCGCGGGAAATCGAAGCGCACGGTGGCAAGATCCTCGATCCTCCGAGCGAATATGCGTACTGGCCGGGATACTACTCGGTGTTCTTCACTGACCCCGACGGCATCAAGCTCGAAGTCGTCGTGAATCCGCAACACCGGCATTAGCCGCGGCGGAAGTAGCCCCAGTATCCAATCATGCGCTCGCCGATCGCGGCTATATAGAAGACCGCGAGCAACGGACATAACTCGCGCAGGATAATTCCGGGAAACGCCGGCGGTGGCGCGATGCCGAGCACGATCACGAGCGCGAAGTTGATGATGCCGCCGAAGTGGCCGAGCCGACTCTTGATCGGCGCGCCGCTGAGCAGCATCGAATCGATTGCATACTGCGAAAACGAAAGCGCGATCAGCATCGGGATGTACAAGGGAATCGCGCCCGCCCACGCTTCGCAAGTCAACGCCGTCAGCACGAATACGATGTCAGCGATGCTGTCGAGCCATCGCCCGACGCCGCCCACGATTCCCATCCGCCGCGCGACGCGTCCATCGAGGAGATCGGATATCGCGCCTGCGATCGCGATGCTTCCGAGCACCGCCGCGCTCGTGTAGCCGGCCTCGAAAGCGAACAGCCACACCATCGCGAGGGCGAACCTCGACGCGCTGAGCAGATTCGCCGCCTGCGCGCGTATCGCGGAACCATTCGCCCGTGGAGTGATGTCGCGTGCCGCTTCCGTTACAATCGATGCCTCATGGCCAAACCGCGCACCATCCAGATTATCAGCCACGGACCCTCATGCCTCGACGGCGTGATGGCGGCCGCGGCTATCGCCAGGTTCTTCGAGGGCAATCGCGTACTCGCGAGCCTGCCCGGCAACAACGAAAGCGACCGCGCGATCCAGAACCTGAAGGTCCGCGACAAATCGGGCGCCGATGAAATTTGGATAACCGATCTCTCATGGAACCAGCCGCAAACCGCCGCACATCTGAAGGAACTCTCCGAGGCGGGCGCGGCGCATCTTCTGGATCGATCACCATCGCACCGCAGTCTCGCGCGCCGACGCGCCCGAGTTCAAGGTGCCTTTTGCCGGTAAGGTGCTGTCGGAAAAATATTCCGCCGCGCGCCTGACCTTCGACTATCTGAAGCGTCGCGAGGAGGAACTGTCATCCGCGGAGAAGCGGCGCGACTTCGAAGCGTTCCGCCGCTTCGCCGAGATCGCCGACGACCATGATCGCTGGATTCATAAGATTGCCGAGTCGCCGGACTGGGCGCTTGCGGTGCAGACGCTGGGCGGTATCGCCTCTTACCGCGAGATCGTCAAGCTGCACGAGCCCAAAATGTCGCGCCGCTTGCGTGAGGCCTTGCGCGCGGGGCAGGATGCGATGCGCCGCAGCATGGAGCTGGCCGACTCTACGCTCGTCGTGCGCGCGTTGGGCAACGGCGTCACACTCCGCACCGCGTGCTGCTTCGGTTACAGCAGCGAGGTCGCGGCCCATCTTTATGAGAACACGACGCGCACCGTGATCGCGCTGTTCGATCTTCGCAGCCAGGGCGTGAGCCTCCGTCGCAGTCCCGATAGCGATGTCGATCTGTCGAAGCTAGCTGAGCAATTCGGCGGCGGCGGTCATCCGGCGGCCAGCGGCTTCATGACGCCCGATTTGCGAAAGGTTCCCGCCGAGCGCCTCTCGGAACTCCTCGCGCCGCGCCTCGACGCCGCTCGTTCCTGAACATCAGCTTTTGACGAATCTGGCGATGCGCTCGATCACATCAGGCGCAACATAGTTCGGAATCGAGTATTCGTCGGATCCCGGTTTTCCATCACCGGCAATGAAAAGGTGATTGAGGCGCGGGAGCCTTTCGATGCTGACATACGGACGGCCCTTGAGGCCGGTTCTCCAGACCGCGATATCATCATCAATGACCTGGAAGTCGCGGTCTCCGCGCAGGATTAGAATCGGCTTGTCGAGTTTCCGCGCGAATCCTACTTCGTCGCGTGAATCGAGATCGTAGTAGTACGAAGCGGGCGCGCCGTGAAAGAAGTCGCCGGGTGGCAGCGACCTGGTCATGATGAGATGCGCGGTTTTGTCGGTCTCGGCGATCGTCGAAGCCGGCATTTGCAGGTAGCGATACTGGCGCACGATCGTTTGCGGCAGCGGCAGCCCCGGCGGCGCGAGCATCACGACGCCATCGGCATGCGCGCGCGCGGCAATCTCCGGCGCGAGTCCTGCGCCCAAACTGTGCCCGATCACTAATACCTTGTTGCGATTCACCTCGGGCTGGCTTCGGAGCAGCGCGATCGCGGCGACCGCGTCATCGATTACCTCAGCGTCGACGTTGACCGTCTTCAAGGAACCGGGATGCGCCCAGGTGCGCTTGTCATATCGCATCACGACGATCCCGTCGGAGCTGAGACCCTCTGCGATATCCTTGAACGGACGATTCGCGAGAATGGTTTCGTCGCGATTGTGGGGGCCGGACCCATGAACGAGCACCGCGGCGGGAAACGGGCCGGCTCCGACCGGCACCGTCAAGGTTCCGCCCAGCGCACTCTCGCCTTTGCCAACTTTCACTTCCCGCGAAGTAAACGATGCGGGCCGAATGTACGGCACCGCTGATGAAACCGGTTCCGCGACGGGTTCGACAAAGTAGAATCCACCGATATCGCCAGACGGATCGATGCCTATCTTCAGCGCGAAGGCTTTCGGCGCGGAGGCGAAATCGAGGTTGATGATTCGCAGCAGTATCCCACCCCCTACATCGCTACGACCCACGATACGCCAGGTCTTGAGCGCACCGAGCGAAGCCGCCCGCTGCTTCCAGGCCTCCTCGAGTGCGTGGGGTGGGAAGGCGGATTTCATGGCCGCGTCGAAATGCTCCTCTGCGGCATCGAACTTCGCGTCGCGTATCGCCTCGAGCATCCGATTCACCTGATCATCGGCAAGCTTCTGCGCGTCGGCTGAC
This sequence comes from uncultured delta proteobacterium, assembly GCA_963815835.1. Lineage (GTDB taxonomy): Bacteria > Desulfobacterota > Binatia > Binatales > Binataceae > DATGKG01. The sequence goes on along the minus strand of CAWFIF010000006.1, from coordinate 619,522 downwards.
GGCTTTTCTGCCTTCGCAGGCGCGAACCAGAGTCCCGAAATTCGTCCCGATGAATTGACCGCGACCTGCGCGGTCCAGCCGCTGGCATGCTCGAATCGCAGATCGGCGATACGCACGTCGGCGCCGCCCATCGAGCTGCGTCCGGTGATTTCGAATGACTTTAGCGCGCCGAGTTCGCTGGTGAGCTGCTTCCAGACCGATTCGAGTTTCTCGGGGGGAATTGCGGCTTTCGCAGTTGCATCGAAATGCGTTTCAGCGTCGCTGAATTTGCCGGCTTGCAGCGCGGTGAGAAGATCGATGGCTCGCTGATCGGCGATATCCGCACGCGCGATGGTCGTCATTGCAATGCATAAGATCGCTGTCACTCCGATGGCCGTGATCAGGATCCGCTTCACGATGAATGCCCGCCGCCCATCATCGATACCGTGCGACCAACGGCATGCCGAGCGAGAAGACCAGCGAAGCGAAGACCAATCCCATGAAAATCCACGCACCGCGATGCGCAAAGTTGAGCGTCCACCCGATGCCGAAGCGCTTCTCCACCATCAGCGCGGGATCGTCGGGATTGTAATAGAAGATTCCCCACTTCCAGCATTGGTCGGGGGTCCGATCTGATATCACCTGCTCACCGTTGGCCGGCGCGAGGCGCACTCCGCCTTGGCCGCGACGCACCAATTCAAGCGCTCCCACCGTCATGATCACGAGAAAAAATGTGACGCCTCCAAAAGCCAACCCTGCGTGAGGATTGAGCGGAAGGAATGCCAACGGTGCGGGTAGGTAGCTGCCCGCGAGTATGACCGCGATACCGATCCATCGAAAGCGGCGTTCCTCGCGTGCCTTCGCGCCGATGACGTTCACCTGGCGCGAGAAATACAACATGGCCACGATTGCGAATGTGAAGATCGCGCAGGCGGCGAAATCGCTGCCGATGAGCGCCCAGAAAATAAGCGGCGTCTTCGGCATCCATCCGTTGGGATTTCCGGCCAGATCCCAATGCACCGGCATCGGATCGGGGATCTCATTCCAATGGGCGCGCATCAGCAACGCCGCGCATGCGAGCATCAGGTAAGGTCCGAGCAGAAGCAGACCGAGACCGGCTATGCGTGGTTGCGGCTCAAGCGATGTCTCGCGCGCCGTCGATGCTGCGCTTCGGTACGCAATCGTTTGCCGATGCGCGATGACGAAAACTCCAAGCGCCGCGAGCAGTTGTAACATCAGCAAGCCCGCACCCAGGAGTTCCGCACTTCTTCGCACTGCGACAACGACCAAAACAAGCGCGATCACCGTAACAATGATGATGGCACGTTGATAGCTCGCGAGGATCCGACGAGCTTGCGGTGTTTCGCGAAACTCCGGCGCCACTGTTACCGAGAAGAAAATGTCGCGCCGCGTAAGCTGCGGCATCGCATATTCGAGTGCCCCGATGAGAAGCACCATCGCCGTCCAAAAACTCAGCATCGTCGAATCCATCGTTACTTCTCCTGCCCGGTCGCGAGCCGCTGCGCGATGGAATCGAACTCCGCCCGGATAGCGTCGAGCGGGACGCCCGCGGTGCGCATCTCGGCGATCAGTCCACGCAGGCGTTGCCTCAGTGCGCCGCGTTCTTTGGCGCTCGCGTTCGGCCTGGCCCGTTCGACCACCAAGGCCCCGCGGCCTCGCTTCAGGTCCAGCCAGCCTTCATCGGCCAGGAGACGGTAAGCTTCAGCAACGGTGTTGTGATGGACCGCCAGATCGATCGCGAGCTTCCGCACGGTGGGAAGCTGCCGGCCTGGCTTCAACTCGCGATTCACCAGCAGGGCGCGAATCGCGTCGGCGATCTGCCGGTAGGCCGGTACGGACGAAGACAGGTCGATTCGGATGACGCTTCTTCCGCTCATTGTCGTTTGTACATGTACACTATACAAATGATCGGCGGGCGATCAAATGCTTTGGTCCTCATTTCTCATCGCGTATTCTACAGCGCGCATGGTATGACGCGGATGGAGGTTAAGCTTGATTGTGAGGACTATTGTTTCGATTCTGGTGCTGGTGGCAATCTGCGGCGGAGCCGTTGGGACCGCCCAGGCCGACCATTCGATCGCGGAGGCGAATGCTACCAAGGCCGCCGATGCATGGCTGAAGTTGGTCGATGATGGAAAATATAAAGAGACTTGGGAGCAAGCCCCCACCGTCTTCAGGAATCACGTCTCTCCGGACAAATGGGAAGCAAAGTTACGCGCCACACGGGAACCGCTGGGCGCCGCAGTTTCAAGGAAGTTCAAGTCCGCGCAGTTCAAGACCAACCTGCCGGGCGCTCCGCCTGGCGAGTACGTGGTGATTGAGTACGACACTTCATTCGAGAATAAGAAGGATGCGGTCGAGACCGTAACCCCGATGCGCGACACGGAGGGTGCGTGGCGCGTCTCGGGATACTTCGTGAGATAGCGGCTACACTCGGACCGCGGCCCGAATCCAGGTAAGGAGATCGCGGTAGACCTCGGCGCGGTTGATCTCGTTGAACATCTCATGGCGGCCGTCGCGGTAGTACTTCTCCGTGACATCCTTGAGGCCTGCCGCGCGGTATCGCTCCGCCACCGGCCGCAGCCATTCGAGGTTGTGATTCACCGGGGCCTTGTCCCCCGCCATGATCCAGATCGGGAGGTCTTTGTGGATGCGCGCGAGCTGCGCGGGATCGACGATACGCTGCGAGGCCGCCGCCAGCGTCGCCATCGATCGCGCGACGACGCCGAAACCGCATAGCGGGTCAGCGATATACTTGTTAACCTGCGCGGCGTCGCGGCTGAGCCAGTCGAATGGAGTGCGTGCCGGCTCGAACTCGCGATTGAGCGCGGTTAGGTCCGCATCGCCGGAGGAGTTCATCTGCAGCTTGTTGAACCGCTGCCGATCCAGAAAGAACCGCCGCCGCGATGAGGTCGCTGTGATCGAGCAGATACGCCTGCGCCGCGAATGAGCCCATGCTATGGCCGAGCAGGACGACCGGCAGGGCGCCCTCGGGCTCGCGAGCCAACCGCGTGAGCCTCGCCATATCCTCGACGAGGGCGTTCCATCCCCCAACACCAAAATCGCCGAGGGTCTCCTTCGAGTTGGCGGTACGTCCATGCCCGCGATGATCGTTGGCGTAGACATGAAAGCCTGCCCGATTGAGGAACCCCGCGAGGTCCGCATAACGAAGCGAATGCTCGCCCATCCCATGAGATATCTGCGCGACGCCGACTGCCTCGCCAGTAGCTGGCCATCGATAACAGAAGACTTCGATGGGGTCGTTTCCGGGACCTTCGGGGCTGTTGAATGAGAAATTTTCGCGGCTCATGACATCCTCTAACACGCTCCAGATGGCACTCCAAGGGCGACTTCGACCCCCTTGCCTCGATTGTGGTGAAGTGTCAGACTGAATATACGTTCAGTTGACTGAACAAACAGTCGTGACAAAAGAAGAAGTACTAAAAAACTACCGTGTCGGTGAGATCCTCGAGGCTGCCCGGCGCACCATCGGGCGCTTCGGCTTCGAGGGTACCACCATCGATCGCGTGGCCGACGAGGCCCGCATCGCCAAGGGCACCATCTATCTCTATTTCCCGAAGGGCAAGGACGAGCTGCTGAATTCGGCCGTGGTCGAAGGCATCCGCGACATGACCCTTGAACTCGCCCGCGGCGACGATGCGACTCGCCTGCCGATCGAGCGGCTCGCCAGCCTTATCCGAAGCATGTTCAAAATCATGAAGTCTCATGAAGACTTCTTCAAGGCGCTCATCCTCGATTCGCGTTTCGTCAGCTATGAGCCCGGCGATCATCGCGGTGATGAACTGCGTAAGGTCTACCTCGAGTGGGTCGACTATATCGCCGACGTGCTGCGCTCCGCGGCCGATCAAGGCGCGATTCGAGCGACGGATCCACAACTCGCGGCATTGACGCTGGCTGAAATGATGACGGCACCGTTGCGCAGGCGCCTGCTGTCGCTGACGGACACGCCGCCCGAGGCCGACGCCGAAGCGGTGCTCGATCTTTTTCTCTATGGCGTTCGTGGACTGCACCCCGAGAGGAACGGCAAATGAAGTATCGCATCATCATTGCGATTGCCGTCGCGACGGGTCTCCTCGCGAGCGCATGCAGCGGACCATCGCCAGCCAAGGCCTCGAATTCTCCGAGTGATTCGCAGCTGGTCGTCGGGGTCGCGACGGTTCATCAGCAGGACCTGATCCGTACCGCTCAGACTCAAGGCGCGTTGTTCCCCAAGGAAAAAGCGATTCTCGCCGCCGAGGTCGCTGGCGCATTGGCGCAGGTGTTCGCCGACATGGGTGACCAGGTTACGGCGGGCCAGGTGCTCGCACGAATTGATCCACGCGAATATCAGCTTCGGGTGGATTCCGCGCAGGCTCAGCTCGAGCAGGTCCAGGCTCGGTTGGCGAATGCGCAAGCGAATTTCCAGCGGATGAAGGAACTCAACCGCGAGCATCTGGTTGCGGCGCAGCAGTATGACTTGTCGTCTGCCGACATGCGGGTCGCGCAGGCCGATGCGGATGCGGCCGAGAAGCAACTCGGCATCGCGCGCAAGAAGCTCAACGATACCTTCATTCGCGCGCCATTTGCCGGCTCGGTTCAGAAGCGGACCGTCTCGCTCGGCGAGCACGTGGGCGAGGGGATGCCGCTCTACGAACTGATTGCGACCGATCCCATCAAGTTGCGCGCGCCGATTCCCGAGCGCTTTGTGCCAATGGCCAAGGTCGGGCTGCAAGTTGACCTCACCGTCGATGCGCGTCCTGACGAGACATTCCATGGAACCGTGAGCAGGATCGCCCCCGCGCTGGATGAGAACAGCCGTACGCTGCTGATTGAGGCGGAAGTCCCGAATGCCGATGGCGCGTTGAAGCCGGGATACTTCGCGCATGTGACGATGAATCTCGGGCATGATCGCGCGCTGTTCATCCCCAACTCGGCGGTGCTTCGCTATGCGGGCGTCGCGCGGGTCTTCATCTTCAAGGATGGCGCAGTGCGCTCGCGCGAAATCACCACCGGATCAGCGGAAGGCGACCAAATCGAAATCATCAGCGGTCTCAAGCAGGGCGAGAAAGTGGTCATCAGCGACGTCGATCGCCTCGCCGATGGGACCCCGGTAGTTGCGAAGGAGCAGTCGTGATTCTTGCCGACCTATGCGTCCGACGCCCCGTCTTCGCCACCATGTTTGTAGGCGTGCTGGTGGTGCTCGGATGGTTTTCGTACGAACGCCTCGGAGTCGATCTCTATCCGAAAGTCGACATGCCGATGGTGATGGTGCAGACCTATTTGCCCGGCGCGGCGCCGGAGGAAACCGAAGCGCGCGTCACCAAGCCGCTTGAAGAAGTAATCAACACCGTCACCGGTATCGATGTGTTGCGCTCGATCACGCTGGAAGGCGTGTCGCGCATCATCGTCGAGTTCAAACTCGATCGCGACATCAATGTCGGCGTGCAGGACATCCGCGACAAGATCTCCACCGTACTCGATCAGCTTCCCGACGGAACCAAGCCGCCGCTGGTCGCCAAATGGGACATGGATGCGCTGCCCATCGTGACCTTCACCGTCACCGGCTATCAATCGATGAAGGAGCTGACCGAGATCGCCCGGCGCATGATCAAGGAACCGCTGGAATCAGTCGATGGAGTCGGCTCGGTCGATATCGTCGGCGGCCGCGAGCGCGAGATCCACATTCTGGTCGACGCGGACCGGCTACGTGCGACGGGTCTTTCGGTTCAGCAGGTCTCCGCCGCGCTCGCGCGTCAGAACGTCGAGTATCCCGGCGGCCGGATGAAACAGGGCCTCTCCGAGCAGGTGCTGCGGACGCTCGGACGTATCACCGAAGTGGCCGACTTCAGCAAGATCATCGTCAGCGAGCAGCAGGGCAAGCCGGTCACGATTGGCGACGTCGGCGCGGTTGAGGACGGTATCAAGGAAGCGCGCTCGCTCTCGCGATGGGACGGCAAGAACGCGGTCTCGCTGGTTATCCGCAAGCAATCCGGCACCAACACCATCGAGGTGGTCGATCACATCTTCGATCGGCTGCATAAGATCCAGGAAGCGCTTCCGCCGGGTGTGAACGTAATCGCTTCGCGCGACTCCTCGCAGTACATCCGCGAGTCGGTGCACACCGTCCAGCAGCATCTGATTCTCGGCGGAATCTGTGCCGCCATCGTGGTGTTCTTTTTTCTCGGCTCGCTGCGTTCGACCCTGATTGCGGCGGTCGCGATTCCGGTCTCGATCGTCTCGACCTACACGCTGCTTTTGTGGATGGGCTTTACGCTCAACACGCTCTCGCTGCTCGCGCTGACGCTCGCGGTCGGAATCGTCATAGATGATGCGATCGTCGTGCTGGAAAACATTTTCCGGTTCATCGAAGAGAAGGGGATGAGCCCGATGGTGGCGGCGAAAGCCGCGACCGCCGAAGTGGGGCTCGCGGTCAGCGCCACGACGCTCTCGCTGGTGGTCATCTTCGTTCCGGTCGCATTCATTCACAGTGTCACCGGCCGCTTCCTCAACACCTTCGGGCTGACGATGGCGTTCTCGATCATGGTGTCGCTGCTGGTCGCGTTCACGCTGACCCCGATGCTGTGCTCCCGCTTCCTGAAACATACCAAGGCGGAGCGCACCTCGCGCGATTCATGGTTCTTCAGCGCCATCGAGCGCCTTTACGAGCGCGCGCTCAACTGGTCGCTCGACCATCGATGGGTGATCGTCTCGATCGCGGCAGTGCTGGTACTGTCGATCCCGGTGCTCGCCAAAATCGTCGGCGCCAACTTTATGCCGCCGGAGGACTCCAGCGAATTCGCGATCAACTTGCGCACGCCGCCGGGCTATTCGCTCGAGCATACCGACTCGATCGTGCGCGAGATGGAAGCACGCGTCCGCGCCATTCCCGAGGTTCGTCACATGTTCACGACGGTCGGAGATACCACCGGTGCCGACAACGTGACCGTCGCGCAGATCGTCGCGAAGCTCGCGCCACTCAATGAGCGCCGGCGCTCACAACAGCAGGTGATGGCCGATGCGCGCGGGCTTATCTCGGGTTTTCCCGCAATGCGCGTCAGTGTCGACGATATCAAGCCGTGGGAGCAGGGCGGCTTTCGCGAGGTCGACGTCGAATATGACGTGCGCGGTCCGGACCTCGAGAAGCTTCAGCAGATCATTTCGCAGCTACGCGCGCAGGTGAAGAATATCCCGGGCGTCCTCGACATCGATTCGACCTACGAAGCCGGATTGCCGGAACTTCAGGTGCACATCGATCGGCAGAAGGCGGCCGACCTTGGCGTGTCGGTATCGGACATCGCGGCGACGATGCGCACGATGGTGCAGGGTGACATCGTCACACGTTTCCGCGAAGGTCAGGACACTTACGACGTGCGCCTTCAGCTCGACGAAAAAGATCGCAACGACCCCGCGGTAGTATCGAGTCTCACACTGCCGTCCACCAACGTCGGACAAGTTCGGCTCGATAACGTCGCGGCGTTAGTCAGCGGCACCGGACCGGTCGAGATCGATCGGCAATCGCGTCAGCGCCAGATCGCGTTGGTGTTCAACCTCGCGCCCGGCAGCCAGATGAACAAGATCATCAAGACCGTCACCGACCTTTCGAAGAAGATCGACATCCCGCCCGGCTACACCACCGCATTTGGCGGCCAGAGCAAGATGTTCGACGAAATGATCGGCGGCTTCGTGATCGCGTTCGGGCTCTCGATCATCTTCATGTATATGGTGCTGGCGGCGCAGTTCGAAAGCTTCACGCATCCAATTACGATCATGCTGTCGTTGCCGCTGGCGGTGCCGTTTGCGCTGCTCTCGCTGATGTTCTTCCATCAGCAGATGTCGTTGTTCTCGATCCTCGGCATTCTGCTGCTGTTCGGAATCGTCAAAAAGAATTCGATCCTGCAGGTCGATCAGACCATCAACCTGCGCAATCACGGTATGGAACGCCGCAAGGCGATCCTGCAGGCGAATCGCGAGCGGCTGCGCCCGATCCTGATGACCACGGCGGCACTCGTTGCGGGGATGATTCCGGTTGCGTTCGGACGCGGCGCCGGTTCCGGCGAGCAGCGAGGCATCGCGATCGTGGTCATCGGCGGACAGACGCTATGCCTCGTCATCACGCTGCTCATCACGCCAGTCGCCTATTCGCTCTTCGACGACCTCGAGACGTGGTGGTCGCGCTCGGTGTTGCGCAAACGTCCCAAGCTCAAGCTGGTCGAGCCGGCGTACGAAGCGGAAGCCTCGCGCCAAGCCGTTGACTGACCGCTTCCAACTCCTTGTGGCACAGGCTTTAGCCTGTGTCTTAACGATGATCGGAGCAGAGGCACAGGCTGAAGCCTGTGCCACGACAGATGCCGGCCTTGCCCCTGCCTCGGGGGCTGGCTAGATTCGGCGCGTGGACAAGGCGCTCGAACAGATGCTTAATCTGCTGCTCGAATCGGAGCGGGCCGGCGTCGCTGCACTGGAACATCTCGCTCCCGAAGTCGAGCAGGAAGAGTTGCGGCGATTTCTCCTCGGCGAGCGCGACGAGGAGCGACGCAATGTCGAGGGCCTCGAGGCGCTCATTCGCGCAGGCGGAGGAACTCCCTCGAGCGCGGTCGGACCATTCGCGGCCAAGGTCGCCGCGCTAGGCACAATTCGCGAACGCCTCAGCCTGTTGTCGCATGGTCAGGAATGGGTCGCGCGCAAAGTCGAAGAAGCCCTCGCGCTCGCTCCCGAAGAGGGCCCGATTCACGAATTCCTCCGCAGCATGGGCAATCGGCATCGCGCGGAAATCGAATGGGGCCGCGCCGAAGTCATCCGCCTGCTGAACTCCGACAAGTAAATCTTCAGCCTACGTGGCAGGCGGTGCGGGAACCTCTTTCATGCGCGCAGTCGTATCGTTGTCGAATTCGAGATGCAGCGCGCGCACGATCATTCCGTGCATCCGCCACAGTCCGATCACATAGAACAGTTCCAAGATCTGCGGATCCGAGAGATGCTTCTTCAGCTCTCCGAAAGTCTCATCCTCGACCAGATTGCGGCCGACCAGTTCGTCGGTCGCCGCCATCACGGCGCGCTCCGCGGGAGTAAACTTATCGCTGGTTGACCATCCTTTAATCGCATTCAGCTTGTCCTCGGGAACTTGGACCATTCGCGCGACTTTCAGATGCTGCGAGTACTCGAACCTCGAATTGCCGACGACTCCGGTGCGAATGATCGCGAGCTCGCGCAAATTCGGGGGCAGCGTGCGCCCCGGCTGCATCAACGCCATCAGGCTGTTGCGCGCCTGGAAAAGCAGATCCGGCACCAGCGCGAATGTGGTCCAGTAGTCGCCGGGAGTTCCGGTGGCGGTGCCGGGTTGCGCGACCGGATCGCGATCGCCGAAAAACTGTTTGTAGAGTTCCTGGATCTCCGGAGAGGCTTCGGCCTTGCTCACCTGCTTGAGTCGTCCCATCGCGATTCCTCCTGACCCGCGCTCGCGGTCGTCAGGCAGGATCGTATAGTCAATCGCGCGGCGTCAAATAGAAGGCCTCGGGCGCGGGACGATATACGCGAATAAGCCACAAGGGACGCCGCAGATTGTCGGGCCCGGGTGCGGGCCGCGTCATCTCGAGCCAGCGCCGGTACACCTCGTGCGACTTGTTGGTATCGACGAAGACGTCGCCGTAGCGATCATCAGGGGCCGGTTTCTCGACGCGTACCTTCTGATGCCAGCAATGCTGGCCGCTGATTGGATCAGGCTGCACCGGGAAGGTCAGATTCTGATGCACACCGCCATCCTTCCACCAGACCCGCTCCGAATCAGGATCAGCGCTCTTGAATGGACGGATTCCATGCACCTGGCGCATCATCCACTGACCCGGTTTGGGCTGAGTGAGATCGACCAGCGCGCTGGCCCATTTTTCGCCGCCAACTTTTTCGTGCAAGCGCCATCTTCCGAGATGATGCGAGCAGGCAACAACCCCGGGACGAATACCTTCGGTGACCCAAATCTTGTCTACGAAATAGCCAATCTCGGTAACTATTTTGAGCAAGTCGCCAGTAGCTACTCCGAGCCGTTGCGCATCTTTGGGATGAATCCAAATAGGATTCGTATTGGATATTTCGTATAGCCACTTGGCATTACCAGATCGAGTATGAATTAGAGTAGGCAATCGAAATGTCGGCAGGAGAAGCATGTCTCCATTATCGAAATCCAGATTGGCCCGATGGACGTGGCTGCGAATGTATCCTGGAAGCGCGTGCTCCGGCCACTTCCAATCCTTCAGCGTCCTGGAATAGAACTCCAGCTTGCGCGAAGGAGTTGGAAAGCCCTCGTACACCTCGCCGGAAATATCTACGCCGACCGGAGCGCCCTTTTGCGATACGACGTTAGTGAGTCCATTGAATTCGGGCCGCGTTGAGCACGACGGCTGGGACGCGCTTCTCATGGGTGCGATAAACCTCGTTCTCGACCAGGTACGCACCATACTTCCGCATATACTCAAGCGGCGTCAGTCCTTCCTTGCGCGCAGCTTCGGGAAGACCCGGCACACTATTTTCGAATATCCAGCGATAGTATTCCTCAATAGTCAGTTTATCTCCATTTCGGTAAGGCGATTCGAAATACTTTCGAATACCCAGTGCGCCGTCGGGATCGATTCGCCACGATAGCTCGATCCAGAATTCATCTTCTTCCCACACTTCGCCGAGGCCTGCCGCACGATGTGCCTCCCAGGTGGTGTTGAACTTCTTCCCCTGCTTTTCCATCGCAACCCGCAGCACCGGCTGACGAAATCCGATCCAGCGAGCAGCCTGCGTCTCCTGGCTCATGAGGTCGTGACGTTCCGACGCATGGCCCATCGGCAAGACGTAGTCGGCGAACAGTGCCGTCTCGCTCCAGGTCGGAGTGAGGCAGGGGTGACGCTCGATCTTGTTCTCGTCGATGAGCGTCTCCATCCACGTCATGCCGTCCGGATTGGTCCAAAGCGGGTTGTAGACGCGCGTGAAGTACATCGCGAGCTTGCCGCGTCCTTCTTTCAGGAAATGCGGCAGCAGAAAACTCATCTCGAAAAATGCGAGCGGATACTTGCGCGGCCACATCATCTCGTTCCAGACTTTCGACGGCGGCGGCATCATCGGAGGCGCGGGGATGAATTTGTTGGACGAGTTCGGCGAAGTGCCACCCGGCGCGCCGACCGCGCCCATCAGGACGACGAGCAGTTCGAGTGCGCGCGCGACCTGCCATCCACCGAGGTTGCCCGCCGCCGCATTGCGCCACACATGCGTCGCGAGTGCCGACCCGGCGCGGCCGATCTCGCGCGCGATCTCCATGATCGCTTCTGCCGAGGCGCCTGATTCCTTCGCGGCAAATTCTGGCGTGAATTGCGCGTAGGTCTGCTTCAGCACCTCGATGAAGCTGACGAAGTTCTGCGGTTTCTCCGAGTGCTCTTCGCGAAGGAACTCCTCCCAGTTGACCCACTTTTCGACGAATTCGCGATCAAAGAGATTCTCCTCGATTATGACGTGGCACATCGCGAGGATGACCGCCGCTTCACTGCCGGGCCACGTCGATAGCCAGTAGTCGGCCTTGGCCGCCGTGTTCGAAAGCCGCGTATCGATCACGCATACCTTCGCGCCGCGCGCTTTTCCGTCGATGATTCGCTGCGCATGCGGATTGAAGTAGTGGCCGGCCTCGAGGTGCGAGCTCAGCAGCAGAATGAAGCGCGCATTCGCAAGATCGGGCGAAGGACGATCGGCGCCATGCCAGAACGCATAGCCGGCGCGCGCACCGGCAGAACATACATTGGTGTGACTATTGTGTCCGTCGATTCCCCATGAATGGAGAACGCGCTGATTGTAGATCAACTCATGACCGGGACGGCCGACGTGATAGACAATCTCGTTGCGGCGATCTTCCACGATGGCCTTGCGAATGCGACTGGCGAGATCGTCGAGGACCTCGTCCCACGTAATGCGCATCCAGTCGCCGCCGCCGCGTTTTCCGACCCGCTTGAGCGGATACAAGATGCGCTCGGAATCCGTCACTTGATTCAGCGTCGCCGGACCCTTCGCGCAATTTCTTCCGCGACTTCCGGGATGCACGGGATTCCCCTCGAACTTGCGGATCTTGAAGTTCTCCTTGTCGACGTACGCTAGCAGGCCGCATCCCGCCTCGCAGTTGAAGCAAATGGTCGGCACGATGTTGTAGTGATTCTCTACTTTGCGCGGCCAATGCGCGGGATCGTATTCGATCCAGTCATCCCACTTGTCAGACGGCGGAAAACTCGCGAGCCTTTTGGCAGGAGGTTCGAGGTCCTGCGCCGCGGGATTCAGCGGTTTCGAGGCGTCTTCCAACTTGCTGTTCACGCGCCTCAACTGAGCGGCGGCGCCTGGCCGGCTCGCACCCACAAGTCTTCGAAAATAAGAAGCCCCGCCAATGCGAGTATGCACGCTGCGATTCGTGCCGGCTCTTCGAAAGGCGGGCTCAACGCGATGGATAGTATTAGCGCCGGAATCACGGTACCGATGGCAACCGCTCCAATGATGAAATGAAATCTAAGTTTTCCGCGAATTAGCAAGTCGGTTGCATTGCGCACATCCTCGCCGATTGGGGGAATAGTCACTTCAATAGTCATCATCATCAACATTAGTAGCAGCGATAGTGCAGTTATCTTGTCGAGAGTGGGAATCAGAGTGCCCGTGGCTCCGGTGGATGACGCGATCAACCGGAGCGAAGCCGCGCCCGCGATTACGGACTGCACCAGCAAATGCCAGAACAGCAATGGGCTCTGCCAGAAGTCGCGGCCCTTTGCCTGCGCGAACAGGAAAGCGGAGTAGCAGGCGCATGCGACCGCTGCGGACGCACTCAGAAATACGATTGTCGAAGGAATCGACGATGTACTTAATGAGTATAGAAACCATGCCAGCGCGAGCCCGCCATATAGCATCAAAATGTATGTTCCTATTACTACCCACGACCCGAAGTTGGGTTTGGTAATGATATAGAAGAAACGCATCGGCCGTTTCAGATCGATCACGAGGAGAAATGCGGTAAGCGCGACGAACACCATCGCGGCGGCGGATGGGATGGTTGAGAGCGCCGGGTCCCTGGGGTCGTGGCCGAATCCGAGCAGAAATGCTGCGACCAGGAGCAGCCCCGTCGCGATCGATTTGGTCCACAGATACGCGGCGATACGCCATCCCCACGGCGCGGGATGCGCCACATCGTAGACTTCGCGCGCCTGCGATGCTTTCGAGACGCCGCCCGCGCTCGCGAGCGCGTTATATCGATGCGCATCATCATAGTCAGTTTCGCCGGGCTGTTTTTCCGCCCAGAAATACGAAGGCTGCTGCAACAACCTGGCCGGCGAGAGCAGGTCGCCGTCGATGCCGACATAAAACAGCTTCGGCTCGGTGCCCTTGTGAGGTTTCCGCGAAACGGTCTTTTGCGTCGCGATGATTTTGCTGACCCTGCTCGAGGTGTCATCGAGGTCGCCCGCGATGATGGCCTGGGTCGGGCATACGATTACGCACGACGGTTCGAGGTTCAGTTCGACGCGATGCGCGCAGAAATTGCATTTCGCCGCAGTGTGCGAATCTGGATCGATGTAAAGCGCATCGTACGGGCACGCCTGCATGCACGACTTACATCCTATGCACCGGTCCGCATCAAAGTCGACGATTCCATTGTCGCGGCGGAATAGCGCGGTGGTCGGACAGATCTCGATGCAAGGGGCGTTGTCGCAATGGTTGCATCTGAGCACGCCGAAGTGGCGCGAGGTGTCGGGAAACGCGCCCTTCTCCATGTACTTCACCCAGGTGCGGAAGACTCCAATCGGGACGCTATGCTCTTCCTTGCACGCGACGGTGCACGCATGGCACCCGATGCATCGGTCCTGGTCGATAACGAATCCGTAACGCATCTATTCGACTGCCCCGCCAACTGCTCTGAACCTCGCGAGATTTCGCCACTGAGGCTGTATCGCGGCGGGATTCCATGATCAAGGCACTCCGCAAATCTCCGACGCACGACCGATCGTCAGATTTCCGCGACGCACTTGCGGCGCGCGGCGCTCGGCGCGATAATCCGTTTCCCGGTGGACGCATAGCTCAGCCCGGTTAGAGCGCTTGCCTCACATGCAAGAGGTCCCTGGTTCGAGTCCAGGTGCGTCCACCATACTTCGATCTTGACCCTCATCGGACATCAAATGAGTGCGGCTCGATCGCTGGTGCTGGGATGCCATCGAGTGGTCGCGAGTGGACCGCTGAAGTGCGGCGTCGATGTGTCTATTGAGTGGCTCCGCGATGTAGTTAAACTACCCTACAGATTTTGTACCGTCGAAGAGTTGCTGAGGAAGCCGAACGAGGATGCGCTGGTGCTCACCTTCGACGATGGCGATCCGACGGTCGAAACGCACGCGCTGCCACTCCTCGCGGAATTCGGCATCAGGGCCAGCGCGTTCGTGATGGTGCGGGTTGGAGGAGCTGCGCCGGCATTTTGGAGCGATCTCATCGCTGCTGGATGGGAAATCAGCTCCCACAGCCTGACGCATCCCACGCTGGATCTGCTCGACGCACACAATTCAAGGTCGGAGATTCGCGAAATCAAACTGCGCTCGAGGATATGTTGCGGATACCAATCAGTGGCTTCGCTTTTCCATATGGTCGCTTCGGGCGAAGGGAAATCGATTTCGTGTGCGAAGCTCGCTATGATTACGCGGTTACGACGCTCCCATGGATTCCGCTCAGCGGCGGCGTCAGATTGGTTCCGCCGCGGCACATGTGTGAGGAGCGCACATCGACGCAGGAAATCCGACTTATGGCAGCTGGCTGGCGCGCGCGCTTTAAGCTTTCGCTGTCTGACGAAGCCGTCTATCGGATCTGAGGCGCGCTCGGTACTGCGGCAAGTCCACTGCGGGTTTTGCCGCGCTGATCGCTCCAGGCTGACATGTGATACAGAAGTCGTCGTAGGGCTCGAAACTAAAATTTCGGAGGGTTCATGAAGGCATCGATTGTCGCGCTCTCACTGCTAGTCGCGTTTGCATCTTCAACCGCGTTGGCCGCCGATGAGGCAGAGGTCGAGCATGGGTTCAAGATCGCACCGGTGAAACTCAAATACGAGGTTAAGGACCGCGCGAATGTCGGCCGCGGAGGCTACATCGTCAATGCGGTCGGCGGATGTGTGAGCTGCCATACGATGCCGACCTTCGAACCGGGCGGCGATCCTTTCAAAGGCGAGGTCGAGAAGCTCAACATCAAGAACTATCTGGCAGGCGGAAAATGCTTCGGTCAGACTAGGTCACCTGACATCACGCCGGACGGCAAAGGACACCCGGGCGGTTTGACACTCGCGGACTTCATCCAGAGCATCCGCACCGGAAAGGTTCATATGATGGAAGATGGCAAGAAACCGGATCCCAATGACATCCAGAAGGTGATGCCGTGGCCGGAGTTTCGTGACATGACCGACGACGATCTCGGTGCGGTGTATGCGTATCTCACCGCGATTCCACACGCGGAGCCATCGAACACGAAATGCCCGCCCCCGCCGCCGAAGCACTGATTTCGTCGCGTTGTCAGCTATCCTCCAAAAGAGACGATGCCGTGAAGTTGCCGGGAGCGGAAGAATCAGCCTAAATCGAACAAGAGATGACTCGATGGAATCGACCCGCGGCGTCGAAGCGCCTGGCTGATCTTCCACGCGACTTTTCGCCGCAATATAGGCCGGCGAACTTCCGGTCAGATTCCCGCGAGATGATGCGCCGCGATGAAGCCGAACGTCATCGCCGGATTGATAGTCGAACCCGCGCCGGGATAGCTCGGCCCCATCGGGGCCGCCGACGTGTTTCCGGTCGCGTACAGCCCCGCGATGGGCTGGCCGTCGTCGCCGAGCACACGCGCAACTCATCGGTGAGCAAACCGCCTTTGGTGGCGATATTGCCGGCGTCGATCCGGAGTGCATAGAACGGCGACTTCGCAATCGGCGCGAGACACGGATTCGGCTTCAAGTTGACGTCGCCCTAGGAGCGGTCGAAGCTGTTGGTACCCTTGCCGAAATCGCTGTTGACGCCGCTGGCCGCATAGGAATTCATTTTGCAGACGGCTTCCACCAGGCCCACCGCATCGACGCCGATTCGATTCGCGAGTGCATCGAGCGAGTCGGCCTTGAAGTAAACCTTGTCGGCCCAATCTTTCGCAGGGCTGGAATCGCTTTGCATCCCTCCCGGCAGCAGCGGACCGCACTGATGAACTTTTCACGCGTAGACCTCGAAGAGTGAAAGTCCTACATCTGGAAGCAACGTCATGAGGTTGCTTTACGCATCTCAGGAGATTGTCAGATGAAGGTCGCGATCATTACGGGTGCTGGAACCGGAATCGGCAAACACGCAGCGCTGGAATTGCTGAAGGAGGGCTTCGCTGTTGTGCTTGCAGGGCGACGCGTCGAGCCACTCGAGGCGACAGCCGCGGAAGGAAAGGCATCGGGCTCGCCGACGCTCGTTGTCCCTACCGATGTCGCTGATCCAGCCGCGGCGCAAAATCTTTTCGCGAAGACCAAAGACAAATTCGGGCGGCTCGACTTGCTCTTCAACAACGCTGGCTTCGGCGGCCCACCTGTGCTGTTGGAAGATCTTCCTTACGAGAAATGGAAAGCGGTGGTTGACACCAATTTGACCGGCGCGTTCCTATGCACGCAAGAAGCTTTCAAAATCATGAAGAGCCAGGAGCCTCGCGGCGGCCGCATCATCAATAATGGGTCTGTCTCGGCCCACAGCCCGCGGCCGAATTCTGCCGCGTACACCGCTACCAAACACGCGCTCACGGGCCTAACCAAGGTGACCTCGCTCGATGGCCGCAAGTACGATATCGCGTGCGGCCAAATCGATATCGGTAACGCCGCCACCGAAATGACTAGTAGAATGGGTCGCGGTGTCCCGCAAGCCAATGGCTCGGTAATGCCCGAGCCAACCTTCGATGTGCATCACGTCGCACGCGCCGTTGTCTATATGGCGACGCTCCCGCTCGATGCCAACGTGCAGTTCATGACCATCATGGCGACCAAGATGCCACTCATCGGCCGCGGCTAGGGGCTTTCCTCGCGGTGCGAAACAGGTAAGTCCCCGCTCGCCGTAAGCTCGAGGCTGATAACCGCGCGTGCGCTGGCGCTCAGGTCAGCCCTGCCGCGTTGCGACGCATCCGCTCCTTGCTCTCAGCCGGCCAGACCTTGTCGATCTTGTAGCCCGACTTGAACGCTAGCGCATCCTTTGGGAGTTGGAGCCATGGCAGCTTGCTGCGCGTGAAGATGTGGACATCAGGGGAGACCGCTGCGGGATTGTCCAGCGTGCCTGCTCGAACGAACGAGCAATCGCTCGGCACCATGGTATAGCGGCTCCATACGTAGGTCCCACACTTGTCGCAGAAGAACACCTCGTGACGTTTGCCGCTGCCGCCCTTGAGTACGTAGGACTTCGGCTCGGCGCCGACGCTTTCCACGAACTTACTCTCGATCCAGATGTTGATGACGAAGGGGCCGCCGGTGATGCGCTGGCAATCGCGGCAATGACACGCATGAACGATCAATGGGCTATTAGTCAACTTGTATCGGATAGCTCTGCACGAGCATCCACCTGCAAGCGCCATGACTCCTCCTTGGCGCGGCCTGCGCCGATCGCCGATGTAACCTCGTGCGCGGATCGTTCTATTGCCCTGCGGTCCAGGTGCCGCTCGCGGAGATAAAGCCGGAGCTGGAACCGCTCGGCGAGCACGACCAGGTGCCGCTGGCAGACGGTGACGCGCCCGAGGCGCCCTGGGTGAAGCTCCCGCCAAAGGAGCAAGTCGAACCCGCAACCGCGATGCCGGTGACCAAGAAACCGCCGCTGCCATCGGTATTGAGCGTGCCAGTGCCCGCACTCGGCAGCGTTACCGTGATGGACGGTGTGTTGATCGCGAATACCAGCGAACCTTCGATCGGGCACGAACCGGTGCTGTAGGACTGCGTACCCATAAAGCTTCCCGTATAGGATCCATTGAAGGGTGGCGGCACCGTCTGATTGAACGAATTCGCCGTGTTCTGGGTGTCGCTGTATGTATTGTTCAGCGCACCCGTGCTGTTGTTGGCCACCGTCGCGACTTGACTGCTCGCCGCGGTGTTGAACGTCATCACCGAGGTTTGCACCGCTTGGATCGCCTGCGGGGTGATCTGCGCGAGTGTTACCCCGACCGCGATCAGTTGCGCCGCCGGACCCAGGTCGGCCAACACCAAGGCTTCCGCCGGTATCAACTGCGCCAGCGCCGGATTGCTCGCCTGCGAAGTGAACGCCAGTGCGACTCCACTCGCGCCATTGACAACTCCCGCAGTGGCAATTGCTGGATCAGGGGAGTTGCACGCGGTTGAGGTTGTCGAGTCGGTGAAGAACTGAACTATGTCGGCGTTGAAGGCAGTGGGGTTGAACGCAGTGGGATTGTTCACCTCCGCCAGCGCCTTGGAAGCCTCCGCGGACAGACATCCGGTTCCTGCCGTGGCACCCTTACTTTTCGCACCTGCAACCGAGGGTGAACCCGGGAGATTCGCGATGGACGTCAGCATCTGCAAGACCTGTTGGTCGGCCATCATCAGATCGGTCTCGTCGACGGTGATACTCACTGTGTTGATGGCGCCGGGTTTCGAACCCAGAATTATCTGATTTTGCAGCGCCGTCAGCGAGGTCGCCTCTTGCATCAGCGTGGTTGACATCGAAGACAGTGACTTGAGACCGACCTGCGTCCCCAAGCTCGCCGCAAAGGTCTGCTCCGCCGCCACGAAGGCGCTCGTCACCGTTCCGGGCGGCACCTGGTAGTTCGGTAGCGCCCCGATAGTCAGCTTCGCGGCTTTGGAGGTCGGCATCTGCTGCTTGTTCACCAACTCCTGCGCGGTTACGGTCGCCGGACCCTCCAGTGTCATGGCACTGGAGGGATCGAAAATCGGCGGCACCACTACGGTGACCGATGTTCCATCGCTGGTGGTCTGGCCGGGCACAACATACAAGGTTGACTTTTTGGCCTTAGGCGGTTTAATTGTAAAGGTCACCAGCACCGGTTCGTTAGGCGCTAACCCCGCACCGCGCAGGCTGAGAGGTGAAAATGGCAACGGCGTGGCGGGGCTGGGGGACAAAACCTTCGGCACGGTTCCAGTTCCCGATAGCGCCACCGTCACCTTGCCCACCGAAGTACCGATAGTCAACGAACCCTTGCTCGCAGCGCCGCGACCAGGGGTGTACTTGACCTGGATCGAGCAACTGGCAGTTGCTGCCAGCGGACCCACACAGACCTTGGGATTAGGCAATGAGAAATCGCTTCCGCTTAGGCTAACGCTGCCGATATTCAGCGATGCGGTGTTAATGTTTTTGAAAGCTACCGGAGTCGCGGTGGACGTACCTAGCGGCACGTTGCCGAACTTGACCGGCGCGATCTTCGGCAGCTTGACGCCTTTCGCGGCGGGTGCGCTCAGTGCCTCAATCCCACCAATCGCCGCGCCCCCGCACGCGATCCCGGTCGGCGTCGCCGTCGGTGTCGCCGTCATCGTCGCGATGACGGTCGGGGTCAGGGTCGCGGTCGGAGTTGCTGTCCGAACAGTAGTCGCGGTTGGTGTGGCGGTCGGTTGTGGCTGAAGCGCGATACCTCGCGGCACGTTCAATTCGGTATTCGCGCCGGTAACTACGGCGAATGGCGAACTGTTTCCGCTGCTCATGGGAGAGTACTCCAGAATGCTATTGCCGGTATTCGCGACATAGATATTTCCGCTTGGATCGACTACGACGCCTTGAGGACCGAGCAGGCGCGTGTCGGGGCCCGAGATCGTCGCCATGGGTTTTGCATCACCACTGCTACCGCTGGAATAGACTGTAATGCTTCCCGTGTTCGAGCTACCTCCAACCAGATTAGCCACATAGATGTTCCCCGCCGAATCAAGCGAGATCGCATCGGGGCCGGAGAGCCCAGTATCCGGTCCCATGATGGTCGTGGTCGGTACCGCATCACCCGCGCTTAACGGTGCGTAAACGGTTACGCTGCCTGCCGCAGACGCGCCCCCAATGAGGTTGGTCACATAGATTTGTCCTTTTGCGTCAAGTGTGATTCCGGATGGTGCTGCCAGCATCGTGTCGGGACCGGAGATTGGAGTGGCAAGCGGTACCATGTCTCCATTACTGGATGGCGAATATATAGCGACACTATTTGAAAGATTTGCGACGTAGATGTTGCCCTTCGTGTTCAACTGCGATTCCCTGGGGCCCGGCCAACGAAGTATGGGCCCCCATCAAGGTTGCAAATGGCGAAGCGTTGTTCGCACTGGCAGGGCTGTAGCTGGTAACGCTGCCGCTGCCGGCCGGACCAGCTGCGAAATTCGCGACGTATATGTTGCCGGACGCATCAACCGCAATCGCGCTCGGAGAAAGGAGACCAGTCGCTGGACCCACAACACTCACGCTCGGTGTGGGATTGCCGTTCGTACCAGCCGGAAATTCAAGCACTGTGTTGCTGTTAGTGTTGGTTACATAGACCTTGGGAGTTGATTGCGCCTCGGACTCGAGTGTGTGCAAGCCTTGGCTGCAAAGTGTTGTCAGCAGGCATACTGCCACCATCATTGACCAGCGCACGGTTCCGTTGTCCCCCCGGACGATCACTAAAGCCGAGTCCTGGAGTTGATGCTCTGACACGAAGCAGTCGCAACTTCGGCCAGCGATCGAACCGACTTCATGGTGTGAAGCCCGACGCGATGGATAGGCACGAGCCAGGATTCTGAGTCAAGAAAAGATTCAGCGCCGCTGCCGTGCACTTCTTCGTACATCCGAGTTGCTGTTTGGCATAGGTCTTCAATGAGTTGGACATGACCTGCGAGAGCTGGATGAAGCTTAGTCCTTGAAGCGCCGGCAACGACTGCGCCTGATTTACGAGCTGTTGGTTGACAAGGATCTCGGCTGCTAAAGCATTGGGTGTGATCTGCGGCGAGAGATTGCCCCCGGTCGCGACCCCGGTGCAGGCCAAATACAGCGCAGCCTGCTGCTGGTTCAGGCCGCTGACCGTTTGTGCGCTGGCATGGGCTGACATCAGTCCGATTGCCGCCACCAGCGCGATTGAGGCAACGAATCTTCTCATTACGACAAAACTCCTCTTCCGCATCTCGCGGGCAACTCTCTCCGTCTTACCAAGCACGAATCGGCTGACGCGGCGCCGCAGAGTCAACTCTTCGATTTCGCGAATGATATAGGCCATCGGAACTTCCCCCTATTTACTGAGGCACCTGTATTGCCACACCCAGCGGCCGCCCAAGCTGCGTGGCCGGTCCGCTGATGGTGAAGCTTGGCGTGGCATTGCCGGTGCTGTTCGGTGGATAGACCGTCACGCTGGAGTTGGCGCCCTCGAACCCGCCTTCATTCGCGACATAGATGTTAGCGCTGCTGTCTAGCGTAATGCCCGCCGGTGAGTCCAGGCCGGTGCTCGCTCCACTGATAGTAGCGATCGGCGTGACGTTGCCATTGCTGCCCGGCGAATACACCGTTACCGCGTCGGTCGCTTTGTTCGCGACGTAGATTTTCCTACTGTTATCCACCGCGATACCGGCGGGATAGGCCAGCCCCGTATTGGAGCCCGCGATTGTGGCTGTGGGTGGCACGTCGCCGCTGCTTCCAACCGGATAGACCGTGACCGTTTCGAAGTTGGCGAGATTGCTGCCGCCGTCGTTGGTAACGTAGATGTTCCCATTGCTGTCTAGGGCGATGCCGGCGGGGAAGCTCAGGCCGGTACCGGAACCTTGGATGGTCGCGATTTGAGCAACACCCCCGCTGTTTGGCCCCGAAAACACTCCCAACGTGTTGCTGTCGCTAAAGCTCAAGTAGACGTTGCCGGCAGTGTCGACCGCGACGCCTGAGATATCATTACCGAGAAAGTTGCCGATAGCATTAAAAGGATTATAGATGGTCGCGATTGGAGTGGCGATGTTGAGGTTGGCGGTGGGCGAATAAGCCGTCACTGTTTCGTCCGCGTTGTCAGCGACATAGATAGTTCCGAAAAGATCCACCGCGATAGCCGAAGGGCTGGTAAAGTTGCTCACAGCGCTCGGCCCGATGATGAGGGACGGTGCGACGGCGCCTCCGCCCCCCGCTGCATAGGCCGTCACGGTATCGACGTCCCCATTTACGGAGCCTTTGTTGACGACATAGATCTTGCCGTTCCTATCAACCGCGAGACTCGAAGGGTTGTGGAGGTCGGTAGCACCTCCGATGATCGAACGATTCAATGATAGGCTTCCGGCGTTGAAAACGAATACCTCATTATGGAAGGAGTCACTGACGTAAAGATTCCCGGTTCCGTCCACCGCGACGGCTGAAGGAATGCCCAAATTTTGGAGCGTGAGCGTGTGAGTGGGTATCGCATCGCCGCTGCTTCCGGCTAGATAGACTGTCACGCTACTTGGCACTGATGGACATGAGGCGCATCCCTGCCTTCCTTCTCCCTCGTTCGATACATAGATATTGCCGTTGCCATCGACCGCGACGCCCGAGGGAGTGGCCAGACCGGTGTCGTAGCCCTCGATGGTGGCGCTCGGTGCGACATTGCCGGTACTGCTGGCCGGATAGATCGTCACAGTATTGTCGGAGCCGTTCGCGACATAGATCTTGCCGCCGCTGACCGCGATGCCTGAGGGACTGCTCAATCCCGTGTTGGAACCCCCGATAGTTTGAATCGGTGCGACGTTGCCGGTGCTGCCCACGGAATAGACCGTTATTGTGTTGTTCTGGATGCCTTTTGTGTCTTCGTTAGCAACGTAAATGTTTCCGTTGCTATCGGTGGCGATCGCCTGAGGATCGTCCAGCCCCGTGGCAGGGCCTTGGATAGCACTGCTCGGCGTTGTACTTCCAGCGGGATAGATCATGACGCTCGAATCGCGATGCGCGCTGCTAAAACCGTTGTTGGTTACGTAGACATTCCCCTTGGAGTCAACTGCAACACCGGCGGGACTACAAAGTGGAGACTCAGAAATGATCGGCGTGACATTGCCGTCACTACTGGTGGCATAGCCGGTCACGGAGCCGCAGGCTGAGTTGGCGGCGTAAATCTCGCTGGCTGCCAATGCTGGCGGATCGGGAGTCGCAGTCGCGGTCGGCGTAGGTGCCTGAGGTTCCACGCCATACGCAACGCCCAAAAGTCTAACCCTGTGTGGACTGCCCGCGGCATCGTCCTCAATCTCGAGCATCGCGCTGATTGGTGTTCCAGCCGCTTTTTTTGCGGACAGTGGCGAGAACGCAACGGTAATCTGGCACGAGCCGTAGCCAGCCAACTCACCAACGCAGTTTCCCGCGACGATGAAGCCGCCGATAGCCGCGACGCGGCTGATTTTCAGCGCGACGGAGTTCTTGTTTGTAACCGTTACTGGTATCGGCGCGCTCGTCGTGCCAACCCGCACCCTGCCGAAGGAGATCTCGCGCGGAGCCCATGTGAGGCCGCCCTTTATGCCGCGTCCTTTCAGCTCGACAGTCTCGACGGTGTTGCCAGAGGTATCGATGACGGCCAGCGCCGCCGTGCGGGTTCCGAGCGCGGTTGGGGTAAAAGTCACCTCGATCCCACAGCGGCCCCGCGTCGAGCCAGCCGCAGCGCAATTTCCAGGCGGCTCTATTGTGAAGTCCGATGAATTGGGACCGGTTATCGAGATGTCGCTAATCAGGGATTGCGACCCCCTCGATTGCGCGATCGAAACTGCCAGATGTTTCGGCGGGCTGGTCGCACCTACCATCCCGAATACCTCGTCGGGGAAGCTCAAATACGATATCCGTTGAGCCGCGGAGTGCGCCTGGGCGGCGAGCGCCACTGCGGCAATCAGCGCCAGGAAAACAATTGCCAGCCACGTGGCCATTGGCCGCGAGTATGTATGACTCACAACGGTCCCCCTCCGGAATCGGTCGGCTTTCAGGCCTTCGGCCCTGCGGGCAGAGTCAGAATCCTGATCGTCCGTGACCATTAGTCTAACGAGCAAGGTATTACAAGTGGAAAGTTGTTCACGCCGTTCAAGAGCCGCTTGATAGCACTCAATTGTCGCGCGGCGATCTGATTCGCATCTCTCGCGGCCCTACTGAACTTGCAATACCGCAAGGCGTTGGAATTGGATCCGAGCTTCTTTTTCGCTCAATGGGGTCTCGGGTGGACTGACGTCGAGGCAGGTAGATTCAGCGAAGCTAGCGCGGAACTGGAGAAAGCGAAGGCGATGGATTCTCCGCCCTTCGTCACCGGCTTTCTTGGGTATGCATACGCGGCGGCGGGCAACCGTGGCAGGGCGCAGGCGATAATCGCAGAACTGAATCAGATGTCGTCGCTCCGGTTCGTGTCGCCGTTTTGCACTGCGATAGTCTACCTCGGTCTGGACGACAAACCGCAGGCGTTGGAAGGATTGGATAAGGCCTACGGGGTCCGCTCGCAGTGGTTGACCATGCTCAAGGTTGACAGGATTTTCGAGCCGCTTCGTTCCGAGCCGCGGTTCATCGAGCTGCTAAAAAAAGTGGGCTTGAACAATTGACGGCGCGAAGCGCCGAATCATGCTTCGGACAACTGTACTACCTAACGAGCAAGATCAACTTAGAGATGGAGCGATTCATGTCGGTGAAAAATAACCTCGAGGTCAACGTTATCGAAACAGGTCGCATGGGCTCTGCCCTCGCGACGGCACTCTTCAAAGCAGGATTTCCTACAGCCTTTTGGAACCGCACTTCCGCAAAGACCGCGCCTTGATGGCGCGATCATGGACTATCCAAGCGGAATCGGTACGCCCGAGTCCACGGTCTTCTATTCAGGCGCAGAAGCCGTATTCGAACGTGTGAAACCAGTCTTGCTAGCCCTCGGAGGAAATCCTGTATTTGTTGGGGTTGAAGTCGGGCACACGTCGGCACTCGATATCGCCGGTCTCACCGTTGCATTGGGCACGATGTTCGGTATCCTTCAGGGTTACACCGTATGCGAAGCCGAAGGCCTGCCAGCAGACGTATTCACCCAAGCCGTCAAAGGTTTGCTGCCAACCCTTGATGGGATTCTCGGGCAGATTTCCGCAAAACTTCAGAAGAAGGATTATGTCGGTGACGAGGCGACAATCGAAGCTTGGAGCGCAGCTCCCAAAGAGTTGCTTGAATGGTCGAAAGACAAAGGGAGCGACGCCGGTATCGCCCGCGCCCAGCAAGATCTCTTTAAAAAGGCGATAAGTGCGGGGAAGGGTCGAGCCGACTTTGCCTATCTTTATGAGGTCCTGAGGAAAAGCTATTGAACTTCGGCCCTGAGTCCGGTTTGTAGGAAGTCACGCTTTTGCCTCCGCGATCGACTACGGTCAAACGCACAATGAGCAGCGGAAAAGTACGCAGACTTGCAGGTAGAATCGCGCCACGCATCGCCTGCGCGGCTGCTTGCGTTCTTTCTCTGAGCGTCGCCGTCGGAGCGCCTGTGGCGGCACCTTCGGATGAGGCCACGCTCGAGCGCAACTTCGACGCTCTCATTCAGGCGAACGATTTGCGTGACTGGATGAAGCTGCTCGCCGCCCAGCCAAACCATGTTGGCTCGCCACACGACAAGGCCAACGCCGACCAAATCCTTGCCTGGTTCAAAGATTGGGGCTGGGATGCCCAGATAGAGACCTTCTGGGTGCTCTATCCAACCCCCATCAGTGAGAGCTTGGAGCTAGGCGGCCCCAAACCGTTCAAGGCCACTCTGCAAGAGCCGCCGATTCCTGGCGATTCCAGCGCAACCGCAACTGATCTCGCGCTTCCCGCCTATGTCGATTACCAGGGCGATGGCGACGTCCGTGCCAGCCTCGTATACGTCAACTATGGGATGCAGGACGACTACAAGACCCTCGAGCGCCTGGGCATTAATGTCAAGGACAAGATCGTCATCGCCCGCTACGGCGCCGGATGGCGCGGATTGAAGCCGAAGCTCGCGCAGGATCACGGCGCGATAGGTTGCATCATCTATTCCGAGCCGGCGGACGACGGCTATTCCGTCGAAGAGACCTATCCTTCCGGACCGATGCGCCCTCGCCGCGGGATCCAACGCGGCTCAGTCCTCGACATGCAGCTCTACCCCGGCGATCCGCTGACACCGGGGGTGGGTGCGACCAAGGACGCCAGGCGCCTGAAAATATCCGAGGCGCCGACGATTCTGAGGATTCCGGTGCTACCCATCTCCTATGCGGACGCACAGGTACTCCTCGAGTCGCTAGGAGGCCGAGTAGTCCCGCCGGCTTGGCGCGGCACGCTGCCGATCACCTATCACGTCGGACCCAGCGAGGCGGTCGCCCATCTGGCAGTCAAGTCCGATTGGAGCCTCAAGCCGATCTACGACGTCATCGCGAAAATCAAGGGCTCAACTTACCCCGACCAGTGGGTCGCGCGCGGCAATCACCATGACGGTTGGGTATTCGGTGCCAGCGACCCGCTATCCGGTCAGGTCGCCCTGCTTGCCGAGGCAAAGGCTATCGGCGGACTCGCGAAGGAAGGCTGGCGGCCCAAGCGCACCCTCGTCTACGCTAGTTGGGACGGCGAGGAGCCGATGCTCATGGGCTCGACCGAATGGGCAGAAACACATGCGGGTGAACTCAAGAAGAAGGCGCTCATCTACATCAACTCCGACGCGAACGCACGTGGCTTCCTGAGCGCGGGGGGGAGCCTGGATTTCCAGCATCTGGTGAACGAAGTCGCCGCCGACGTGATCGATCCTGAGACAGGCGTTTCCATCGGCCAGCGGCTGCGCGCGAAAATGCGCATCGATGCGCTAGCGCCCGATACTAACCCTCGTGCCAAGGCTGCGGCGAAGGTAGCGGCTGATATGGACAAGGATTTTCCAATCGAGCCACTGGGATCGGGCTCTGACTTTTCAAGCTTTCTTGATCACTTGGGTGTGCCCGTGCTGGATGTGGGATTCGGCGGCGAAGGTGAAATCCGCGGCGTCTATCATTCTCGCTACGACACCTTCGAGCATCACACTCGCTTCGCCGATCCAGGCTTCGTCTATGACATGTTGCTCGCCAAGACAGTCGGGCGGCTGGTGCTGCGCGTGGGCGAGGCCGATGTTCCTGTTCAGAGAGCTAGTAGTTTCGCCGAGGCGGTCTCAGACTACCTCGATCAAGTGAAGAAGCTAGCGGATGACAAAAGGGAGGAAGCTGAGACGCAAGCGAAGCTGCTGCGTGATCGGGCATTCCAGCTCGCGGCCGACCCCACCAAATCGAGCGGTCTGCCTACGGCGCTGGACCGCGTCCCGCATGTGGAGTTCGCGGCACTCGAAGATGCGGTGGATCGTCTGAAGCACAGCGCTAAGGCTTACGACGACGCGCTGGCGAAAAACGCTTCTGGCCTCTCCGGCCCTCGGCTCGCTCACTTGCAGGCCCTGATGCTCGACCTCGACCAGACTCTCGCGCCCGATGTCGGCCTGCCCGGGCGCACCTGGTACAAGAATCTCATCTACGCGCCGGGTCGCTTCACTGGCTACGGCGCCAAAACGCTGCCCGGGGTACGCGAAGCTATCGAGGACCAGCGCTGGGGCGACGCCAACCGATACGCCAAGCTCACGGCGGACGCGCTCATCGCCTATAGCGACCGGCTCGACAAGGCAACTGCCGTCCTCAAGGGCGCGTAAAGCCGAAGCGCCCGAAGCGCCGACATAGCCTATGCCTGAAAGACCGCGAAAGCCCAACACGGCGATCGGGCGTTGGACCTCGCTCTCGCCGCTGTTGGGACTGTCGGCCCACCATCCCTCCGGTCGTTGACCCACGCGGGCTTTCTGCTTTTCCATCATCGGGGCTCACGCTAGATTCGGTTGACGGGTTGTCAACACGGTTGTAATACCCGACAAGCACATCCCGCTTTCAAGAGAGGTCGTCCGCGATGGCATCTGCAACGGAAAG
The DNA here is from genome assembly GCA_963815835.1 of uncultured delta proteobacterium. Classification (GTDB taxonomy): domain Bacteria; phylum Desulfobacterota; class Binatia; order Binatales; family Binataceae; genus DATGKG01. Next base: position 591,657 of record CAWFIF010000006.1, on the reverse strand, counting down.
CGAAATCCTTACCGAGTGGGACCCGGCACTCCGATGGGCGAATTGATGCGCCAGTATTGGCTGCCCGCTGCGTCGTCGCGCGAGTTGATCGCAGGCGGTGCTCCCTTGCGTCTGATGCTGCTCGGCGAGAAGTTGATCGCGTTTCGCGACAGCGCAGGCAAGATCGGCGTGATGGATCATCGCTGCCCTCATCGATGCGCTTCCTTGTTCTACGGGCGCAACGAGGAAGGCGGATTGCGATGCGTCTATCACGGATGGAAATTCGACATCGACGGTAATTGCCTCGAGATGCCGAATGTTCCGCCGCAGTACGACTACAGGGAAAAGGTCAAGGCGAAAACCTACGAGGGCGCCGAGCGCAACGGTTTGATCTGGGTCTATATGGGGCCGCGCGCGCAACCGCCCGCGCTGCCGGCGCTCGAACCCGCGCTGCTGCCGCCCAGAGAGATGATGACGTTCCTGTGCCAGCGCGAATGCAACTGGCTTCAGGCGCTCGAAGGCGATATCGATACCTCCCATTTCAGCTTTCTTCACGCGGGTACGATCAACGCGGAAGACATTCCCGACGGCAACATGGCGCGTTACGCACTGGTCAATCGCGCACCGTCGCTCGAAGTCGCGAAAACCGAATGGGGCACGATGTATGGCGCGCGCCGAATCGCCGACGGACGTATCTACTGGCGCTTCGCGCCGTTTGCGTTCCCATTCTGGACGATGCCGCCGGAAGGCGACTTCGATAAGCATCTAATTGTGCGAGCATGGGTGCCGATGGACGATACGCACACAATGTTCGTTCATCTGTCGTGGAAGGGAAACGCCCCGCGGCCGCGTGAGCTCCGCAACGGCGAAGTGCCAGCGGGATTCACGATGGGAATGGAATTTCTTCCCAACACCACCGACTGGTATGGGCGATGGCGCCTGACTCAGAACCAAACCAACGACTACAGGATCGACCGCGAAGTGCAACGCACCCGCAGCTTTACTGGCATCGATGGTATCCACGTGCAGGATCAGGCGATTACCGAAAGCATGGGCGACATCGTCGATCACGGCCACGAGCATCTGGGGCATAGCGACATGATGGTAATCCAGACGCGGCGGCGACTGATCCAGGCAGCGCTCGATCTCCAGGAACGCGGCATCGTTCCGCCGGGCGTAGACAATCCCGAGATATATCTCGGCGTTCACTCCGGCGATTTCCTGATCGACGAGGAAAAAAATTTCCTCGAGGCCTACAACACGCAGCCGCGCACCTCGGTCGATTTGGACGGGAACATTCACGCGCCGAAGGTGCACGCCAGCACCGATACCATCACGGCCGCGGCGAAATAGCGGGCGATGACAGAAATCGTCGAGACCGAATCGGGCCGGATTAGCGGCTTGCACGGCGAGGTTTCGATCTTCAAAGGGATCCCGTTTGCGGCTCCGCCGATTGGCGATTTGCGGTGGCGCCCGCCGCATCCGGTCGCGCCGTGGCCGGGCGTCCGACGCGCGGTCGAGTTCGGTCCCGATCCGATCCAACCACCGTTGCCAATGAGTCCGCTGCGCACTCGTCCGATGAGCGAAGACTGTCTCACGCTCAACATCTGGACTCCAGCGTCACGTGACCGCGAGAAGCTGCCGGTTATGCTCTGGATTCCAGGCGGAAGTTTCGTCGCCTACTCAGGCGCCGACCCGATGTGCGACGGTGAGAATTTGGCGCGGAAAGGCGTGGTCGTTGTCACGATCAATTACCGCGTGGGGCTGTTCGGCTTCCTCGCGCATGCCGCGCTCAGTGCGGAATCGGAACGCGGGGCATCCGGCAACTATGGATTGATGGATCAGATCGCGGCGCTGCGATGGGTTCGCGATAACATCGCGGCGTTCGTCGGCGATCCGAATCGCGTTACCGCGATGGGTGTTTCCGCCGGGGGCGCATCGATTTCGCTCCTGATGACTTCACCGCTCGGCAAAGGTGTGTTCCAGCAGACAATCCTCGAAAGCCCCGGCTCGTTGCGTCCGCTCGCCAATCTCGAGGAAGCGGAAACCGCGGGCCCGGATGCTCGGAAGCAATTTGACGGCGATGCGCGCGATGTCCGCGGACGAGGTGCACGCGAAACCAGCCAGTTCGTGCCCAAGGTGCGCGGGCTGACCACGGCTACCACTCCTGAACCTCGGCAGCGGCCGGCGCCATTCGTGCGATGAACCCCGCTTCCTGTATCGTCGTCGCAACCTCTCGCAGCTCGGCCGCTCGGCGGCGTCCGTGCTGAAGCGCGCGGCTCATCATATACGAGTCGCGCCTCTCCCAATCAGTTCCCGGAAAGCTGCTGTTGAGCGATTGGATGATCGTATCCTCTATTCCGTAGCGGCGCGCGGTCAGGAAGCATTCTACGACCAGAGCCTCGATACCTTTGAACACGATGCTGCGGCACATCTTGATCGCCGACGCCTTGCCGATCGCGGTCGCGACGACCTTGAGGTTCATCCCAGCTGGAGTGAGCATCGCCGCGAGCTCCGCGGCGCACGCGCCCGCGAGCAGAATCTCGACTTTGATGCCCACCGGTCCCACCGGACCCATCACCGCGCCCTCGACATACGCGGCACCGGATCGCTCAATTGCGACGGCGTTTCGGCGCTTGGCGCTAGGCGAAATGGAGTTGATATCGAAATAGAACTGGCCAGGCTTTAGAAACGTCGCCGCCGTTTCAGCAACCTTGCGCGCGGCGGATGCCGTCACGGCGGACAGTATAATATCCGCATCGCGGCCAGCCTGCTCCAGCGATGCGCACGCAGCGATCCCGAACGATTCAGCGCGTGCTCTGATCCCCTCCGCAGTCGAAGGATTCTCGATGAGCGCGTCGTAGCCGACGACGTCGAACAGTCCGGAAACGAAAAACCCTTTCGCGAAGGTCGCGCCGGCCTCTCCGAGACCAATCACGGCGATGCGTAGTCGATCGCGCTTCTGTGCCATGGCTTCCCTCCTGAGGCTACGAGTGCCGCTTTAGCAATGAAGGGTCGGCGAGCACCGGAACCTGCCCGCGTACGGGATTTGCCACCGCGTCTTCGAGCGTCGCGGCGCCTCTCCTTTCCTCTGGCGGCCGTACGCGCTCATCGCTTCCGACTTGGTCGATACCCCAATAAACTTCCAGATTGTGGCCGTCGGGATCGGTGAACTCGACAGCGATTTGAACACCCGCGCGGCGACGGCCCTCGAATACCATCGGCACTCCCAGCGCGCGCAAATGATTGCGAACGCGAAAACCCTCATCGAGCGTGGCGACCTCGAACGCGAAGTGATGAAGCTCGCGGCCGGAGGCGCGCTCTTGCCTACCCACCGACTAAGGCGATTCCGTGATGGTCAACGTTGAAGCGCAGAAACACCATTCCACCCGGCATCATCTCCTCGGGATAAACGTCGGAAATCCTCAGACCGAGCACGGACGTGCAGAAATCTAACGCGCGCTGCAAATCGGATACGCGAATCACGACATGGCCGAGCTTCCGTAGCGCGAAAGGGAGCGAATGAGACGTCGCGGTGCGTTTCAATTTCTCGGTGTCAGCCGACATGATCGAATATCCGTTTGTGCCGACCCGCGACGGATCAGCTCGCGATCGCGTCCTTGTACAGTGGCGACGACGCTTTCATGAAGCGCAGCAGCATCCGCATCTCGGCGATGCGCTTACCGGCCGCTTCGTTCAGCGTGGTCTCGAACCACATGTATTCGGTCTTGGGGCTCTGGCCGAGCGCCACGATGCTCCCGCTCACGCGGTATGGATGTTCGACCAGCACCGAGGCGTTGACATTGCGCAGCTCGATAGCGCCGAATAGGCCCACTGCCTAGCCAACGTTTGCTGCGCAGAGTCGCGATCGATTGCGAGTAGAGAAGCTGCACCATAGTCGCCGGAGTGGCGATAGCACCGCCCCACGGCGAGGGCTTCGTGTACCATTCGAGGGGTTCGGTGATGACGTTCATCCGTTCGGTCATCGCATCCTTCGTCAGGAAGGCGTCGCATTCCTCGAGGCGGTCGCCGACTTTAAGCCCGCCGAGGATCCGTAACTGACCCGGATCGAATCTGTCGAGCGGACCGCGTAGCAATGCGGTTGGCTCTTCGGGGCTTCCGACGGACGCGGTGCCTTCCGCGACGCGCATGCCGTCATCGCGCTCGATCCAGATCTCGACCTGCGCGTCGGTCGCAACGAGTGGTGGCTCTTTCAGGAACGCGCGGACTGCCTCGCGATCGGTAGTCGCGTTCAGGAAGTACATCGAGATAGTGCCGCGCTCAAACCATCGCTTGCCGAAGGCTTTCAGAAGAAGCGGCGGAAACAGTTCGAGGTGGATCGATCCGGCCACGGTGCCACCACGGAAACCGAGCCGGGTCGCGCGCGCGTCATCATGGATGCTCCCGGGACATGGCGAGCGTTATTCACGGATCGGCGCAACGGGCCGACGAACACATGATCGCGCAATTCGATTTCCGAATTCATGGTGCCATCCTCGGAGCGAATTTAAGCAGGTCGCACGGCGAACTCGACTTGGAGTGATGCAGCATTTCTCGATCGATTGTTCTTGGGACCTCTATCTCGGTTGGGGCCGATCGCGCGCCTGCCGAAAAGGCTGCCGCGATGATATATCCCGCCGGCGCCGCTCGGCAGCGATCCCCCGGACTTGGCGCTAGTCGGCTTCGCGCGGCGGAATCGAACAGTCCTCCAATAACCGGCCGTAACCTAGAATGCTGAGGCTGGAGGGCGCGAGGTGACACGCACATCGACTGTCAGCCCAAGGAAGTCCCCTCGGGCACCGGTCCAATTGCCAGCGATCGGAATCGCCTGAGTCGGATCGCGCACGACTGCGACTCGAATCAGATCGCGGTTGCCCACGATGCCATTGGTCGGATCGAATTCCATCCAACCCGAGCCAGGGAGGTAGACTTGCACCCATGCGTGGGTGCTGCCGCCGCCGATGTTTCCGCCGTTGTCAGCCACCGGAGAGTACAGGTATCCGCTCACGAAGCGCGCAGCGAGTCCCAGCGAGCGGACTGCCTCCATCATCAGCAAAGCGAAGTCGCGGCAGGTACCGCTTCTCATTTGCAGCGTCTGATTCGGCATCAGACATCCTTCCTGGATGCGCGGCGAGTATTGGAAACCCTCTCCCTTGATCGATTGAGTCATCGCAGTGAGCATCGCGAGCGTGTTGGTTTGTCCGTTGGTCTGTACGAAGCGTCGGGCCCACAGATCCACCTGATGCTCCGGGTCAGGATACTGCCGTTCAATTAACCTGGTCAGATCGGGAATTTCGTCCGCGGAATAGTGGAACGGATAGGTCTCGGCATAGGGTTCGATCGGATAATCCGGCTCGCTGGTCTCGTAATGGTCGAGATCGACTTCGCTCTGAAAGCGAAGCTCGGAAGCGGAAGCGTTGAAAGAGGCAACCGCGACAGAGTTTCCGAACACATTATGCAACCATCGCACGGCCGACGGCTGCGGAGCGATTGCGAGCCGCGTGGCCACCAGCCGCATGTCGTGGCTCCCCAAGGGTCGCAGCATCATTCGATGATCACCAAAAGTGACAGGCCTCGCGTAGCGATATACGGTCGAGTGCTGAATTCTCAATCGGCGCATGACACTGGTTTCCGGGGCGCAACGAAATCTTTTGAATGCACGAGGGTCAGTTGATACATCAGGTTCTGACGAAAGCATAGGAGGTCTTCGAACTTCTCGATAGCCCGCAACTTGCAGCGGTTGTTCTTTTGGGACCCCAACTCGCCTGAGGCGCGTGATGAATGAGACGATGGCCTCGGACCCAAGATTCAAGTGCAGGAGCTTTGCGGGGGTACGAATCAGGCCCCGGGGCTTGGTTGGCGACAATTTTCAGCCCCTGTCTATATTGGTGTCAGCCTATGCGCCGCAACCCACTTCGGGATCGGAAGGGAACGTGAGACTTTTTCACATTGACTCTAAAACCGGCATTCGAGCGACCTGATGGCGATTCGAGTCGCGCTGCATCACAAGACTGACTACCAATACGATCGCATGGTCGAGCTCTCGCCGCAGGTCGTGCGGCTCCGGCCCGCGCCCCATTGCCGAACCCCAATCACAGCGTATTCGCTCAAGATTGAACCGCGCGATCATTTCATCAATTGGCAGCAGGATCCTCAGAGCAACTACCTCGCGCGGATCGTATTTCCGCAACCGGTTCATCATTTCTCTGTCGAAGTCAACCTGATTGCGGAAATATCGGTCATCAACCCGTTCGACTTCTTTTTGGAACACGAGTATTGGCCCTTTCATTATGCCGATGACCTTCGCAGGGAGCTCACGCCGTTTCTCAGCGTAGAACCTCCCGGACCGAAGCTACGTGCCTACCTGAAGGACATCGATCTCACGGCCAAGCGCTGCGTGGATTTTCTGGTCGCTCTGAATCAGCAACTTCAGCACGCGATCGCATATGTCATCCGCCTCGAGCCTGGCATCCAGTCTTCCGAGGAGACCCTGACTCTCAAGAAGGGATCGTGCCGCGACACTGCATGGTTACTGGTCGAAATTCTCCGCAATATCGGCCTCGCCGCGCGCTTCGTCTCCGGCTATCTGATTCAGCTCAAACCCGATGTGAAACCGCTGGAGGGTCCGGTGGGGCCATCGCAGGACTTCACCGATTTGCACGCATGGGCCGAAGTCTATCTGCCGGGAGCGGGATGGATCGGGCTGGATCCAACTTCGGGATTGTTCGCCGGCGAGGGCCACATTCCGCTAGCCACTGCACCCGAGGCATCCTCAGCCGCGCCGGTTACCGGCCTGGTCGGACCGTGCAAGGTTGAGTTTCATCACGAGATGTCGATCACGCGGATTCACGAAGATCCCCGCGTGACGCTGCCGTATACCGACGAGCAGTGGCACCAGATCGAATCGCTTGGTTTCCAAATCGATCGCGACATCAGCGCCGGCGACATCCGGCTCACGATGGGTGGCGAACCGACTTTCGTATCGATCGACGACATGGAGGGCTTGGAATGGAACATCGCAGCGCTCGGCAAGCAGAAGCGCAAGCTCAGCGGGCTGCTGCTGTGGAGCCTTTTTGAGCGCTTCGCACCTGGCGGCCTACTCCACCATGGACAAGGAAAATGGTATCCGGGCGAGCCCCTCCCGCGCTGGGCGTTGAGTTGCTACTGGCGCAAGGACGGCGTGCCGATGTGGCGCGACGAGGGACTTTTCGCGCGCGACAACGCCAGCTCCGCATATGGTCCGGTCGAAGCTCAGCGCTTCTCGGAAACGCTTGCGACGCGGCTCGGCATCGATTCCGGATACGTCAACGCGGCGTTCGAGGATCCGCTCCACTACCTCCAGCGCGAACGGCAATTGCCGATCAACGTCGATCCTATCGACAATCGCCTCGAAGACCCTGGCGAGCGCGAGCGCATCCGGCAGGTCTTCGAGCGCGGACTCAAGACGCCAACCGGCTACGTGCTGCCACTCCAGCGCGCTATTGGCAAGGACGGCCCTCAGTGGCAGACCGGACTTTGGATGCTGCGAGGGCAGCACATCTTTCTGGTCCCCGGCGACTCGGCCTTGGGCCTGCGACTGCCGTTGTCCAGCCTGCCGTGGGTAGCGGCATCGGAGGCGCCGCAGTTTTTTCCCGTCGATCCGACCGGTCAGTTGCCGCCGCTGCCAGAGCCTCAACACATCTCACCAGCTGAACCGAAACTCCAATCGCGACGCCTCGGCGACGTGCGCGACAAGAAACCTGCGCTCGGCGAATCGGCGCCATGGATCGTTCGCACCGCACTCTGCGTGGAACCGCGCGGCGGGCGCTTGCACGTTTTCATGCCGCCGCTGTCGAGCACCGAGGACTACATCGATTTGCTCGCCGCGATCGAGGACACCGCAGCGCACCTCGCTATGCCGGTCGTCATCGAGGGTTACACGCCGCCGCCGGATTATCGAATCAACAAGATCTCGGTCACGCCCGATCCCGGCGTCATCGAGGTAAATATCCATCCAGCACACAATTGGAACGAGCTGGTTAACCTGACGACGGCACTGTACGAGGACGCGCGACAGTCCCGCCTTGGCACCGAGAAATTTATGCTCGATGGGCGCCATACAGGGACCGGCGGCGGCAATCATTTCGCGATCGGGGGAGCGACGCCGGCCGATAGTCCATTTCTGCGCCGCCCCGATCTCCTGCGCAGTATGCTTGGATATTGGCTCAACCATCCCGCGCTCTCGTATCTCTTTTCGGGAATGTTCATCGGGCCGACCAGCCAGGCGCCGCGCATCGACGAAGGCCGCATCGATAATCTCTACGAGCTGGAGATAGCGTTCAGCCAGATACCCCATCCGGGCGGCGCGTATTGCCCGCCCTGGCTGGTGGATCGAATCTTTCGTCACATCCTGGTCAACCTGACCGGGAATACACATCGCGCGGAATTCTGTATCGACAAACTCTACTCGCCCGATACCGCGACCGGCCGCCTCGGCCTGCTCGAGATGAGAGGCTTCGAGATGCCGCCGCACGCGCGGATGAGCCTCACGCAACAATTGTTGGTGCGCGCATTGGTCGCGTGGTTCTGGCGCGAGCCTTACCTGCGCGCGCCGATCGAATGGGGCACGCAGCTTCACGATCGCTTCATGCTCCCGTATTTCGTGTCGGCTGACTTTCGCGACGTGCTGGATGATTTGCGGCGCGCGGGATATCCGTTCGAACACGAATGGTTCGCGTCTCATTTCGAGTTTCGCTACCCCGTGTATGGCCGGGTGAACTACGCCGGGATCGATATCGAGCTGCGCCAGGCTCTGGAGCCATGGTACGTGCTGGGCGAGGAGCCCGCGGGCGGCGCCACCGCCAGATTTGTCGACTCCTCGGTCGAGAGGTTGCAGGTCAAGGTCAACGGCATGACCAGCGATCGCTATCTGATCGCGTGCAACCGGCGGCGGGTTCCGCTGAGATCGACCGGCGCTCGCGGTGAATGGGTTGGGGGCGTACGCTATCGCGCATGGCAGCCTCCATCGTGCCTTCATCCAACGATCCCCGTCCATACACCATTGGTGTTCGACCTCTTCGACACTTGGACTGGACGGTCGATCGGCGGATGCACCTATCATGTCTCGCATCCAGGCGGACGCAGCTACGAAACCTTTCCGGTCAACGCGAACGAGGCCGAGGCGCGTCGCGCGGCCCGATTCGTGGCATTCGGCCATACGCCCGGCCCGATGGTGATGCCCGCGAATGAACCCAATCCGCAGTTTCCAACTACACTCGATCTGCGCCGACCGGCATCATTACTGGGTGGAGACGGTTACTAGAACTTTTCCCGCCGCCATTGTATGTCGCTAGCTGCTTACGAATTTGACTGGGACGTGGCGCCAGTGGATCCACGCGTCGCGGCGAGTGGGGGATGACCCGATGGGTCAGGCCGGCAGCGCAGCGCGTGAAAAATTCGCGTCCGCATCGCGATATCAAGCCAATCCGGCTTTCTACGACGAGCTGCTCACGTCGGAAGGGCAAATCCGCGCGCATTGGCAACCTCTGATGGATTCCATCGCCGCGATGGGGCCCGAAGGCCTCGCCAGCCGATGGCAGGAAGGACGCCGCCTGCTCCATGACAATGGCGTTACCTACAATGTCTACGGGGATCCGCGCAGCACCGACCGCCCGTGGCCGCTCGATCCACTTCCGCTCGTAATTGAGGAGAAGGAATGGGTGGCGATCGAAGCAGCGATGCGCCAACGCGCGACTTTGCTCAACGCGCTGCTAGCGGACTTTTACGGACCGCAGCGTTTGCTCCACAAAGACTTGTTTCCTCCGGAGTTGATCTTCCGCCATCCGGGATTTCTGCGCTCATGCTGCAATGTCCCGGTACCGGGCGATATCTATCTTCACAACTACTCGGCAGATCTCGCGCGCTCGCCCGATGGGCAATGGTGGGTAATCGCCGACCGAACTCAGACTCCCTCCGGCGCCGGCTACGCGCTCGAAAATCGTCTCGTATCGCAGCGCGTGCTCCCAGATGTCTTTCGTTCCACCCACGTGCGCAGGCTCGCCGACTTCTTCCAATCTTATCGCAAGGCGCTACGCGGCCTGGTTCCGCATCATCATGACAATCCGCGCATCGTGCTACTGACCCCGGGGCCGTACAACGAGACCTACTTCGAGCACGCATTTCTCGCGCGTTATCTGGGTTACACGCTGGTTGAAGGCGGCGATCTGACGGTGCGAGATAACTCTGTCTTCCTCAAAACGCTCGGCGGATTGCTGCCGGTCGATCTCATCATGCGCCGCCAGGACGACAGCTTCTGCGACCCTCTCGAGTTGCGCGAAGATTCGGTGCTTGGCGTGCCAGGCCTGGTGCAGGCGGTGCGTGCGGGCAACGTCACGATCGTCAACGCGCTCGGCTCCGGTCTGCTTGAGTCCCCTGCAACGGCAGCGTTTCTGCCGAGTCTTTGTAAGCATCTGCTCGGCGAAGAATTGAAGATGCCGACGGTGGCTACGTGGTGGTGTGGCGAGGACGAGCCGCTGGCCCACGTCCTCGAAAACCTCGCGCGTCTCGTGATCAAGCCGACCTTCCAGAGCGCACGCCGCCTTCCCATTTTCGGAGCGAAACTGTCCGCGGCCGCGCGCGAACGATTGCGCGAAGACATTCGCCAGGCGCCCGCCGACTATGTGGCTCAGGAGCAGGTCTCGCTCTCACTGGTTCCGGTTTGGCAGGAGGGCGGAGGTCTCGCGCCCCGGCACATGGTGCTTCGCGTCTATGTCATGGCATCGGAGGGCTCTTATGTGGTCATGCCGGGCGGGCTGACGCGAATTACTTCTTCGCTCGATAGCCTGGTCGCCTCGATGCAGTATGGAGGCGGGAGCAAGGACACTTGGGTGCTATCGAGCGGTCCGGTACCCCAGACCACGTTACTGACGGGCGCCTCGACGTCGCTCGAGGTGAGCCGCGCAACCTTTGATCTGCCCAGCCGAGTGGCCGACAATTTGTTCTGGCTCGGGCGCTATGCCGAACGCGTCGAATCGGCGGTGCGCGTCGCCCGCGCGATCCTGACGCGGTTGTATCAGGAATCTGACCCGGCCAACGCAGCCGGTCTCGAGGCTGGAGTACGGGTTATGGCGGCGCTCGGCCATCTACCACTGAAGTTGATAGAGTACGACGGTAGTCTTTCCGACGATGCGTCACTAGAGCGCGAGATGCTCGCGGTTATCTATGATTCCGAGGAAAAAAGCTCCCTCGGCTGGACCCTCAATCAACTGCGCCGTGTCGCTTGGCTGTTGCGCGACCGCTTCTCCGCCGACGCATGGCGCATCCTCAACCGCTTCGACAAGCAATTCGCCTCCCCGCCGCCGGTCGAGCCGCTGCGGATGGGGCGTGCGCTCAGTCTGCTCGATGACGCCATCATGACGCTATCGGCGTTTAGCGGTCTGGTGATGGAAAGCATGACGCGGGGCGATGGATGGCGCTTTCTCGATATCGGCCGGCGGCTGGAACGTGCGCTCCAGATGGTCGAGATGCTGCGCCGCGGGCTGAATCCTCGCAATCACGACGGGGGCGGCGAATTGCAGACCTTGCTCGAGATCGCCGACAGCTCGCTCACCTATCGTTCGCGATATCTCACCTCGATGCAGGCGGACCTGGTGCTCGATCTGCTGCTGCTCGACGAAGCCAACCCGCGGTCCGCGGCGTTTCAGCTCGCCCGCTTGCGCGAGCATGTTGAGCGGCTGCCCGATGGCTCGGCCAACGGGCACCGGAGCGCCAAGTGGCGCATCGCCGTCAGGTTGCTTAGCGCGGTGCAGCTCGCCGACGCCCGCGAACTGATTCGCCCCGACGACAACGGCGATTGGGACAGCTTCGAGAGTCTCGTGGGCGGCCTGTCTGCCGGGCTTCGAGCGCTTTCAGAAGCTCTCGCCCGGGACTATTTCGAGCACACAATTGCCTCGCGGCAGTTGTCGGCAGGGTGATAGGGATGCAACCGCGACAATGATTCTGTGCGTCACTCATAGCACTACCTATTCATACGGCGAGGCCGTTTCCATCTGTCATACCGAGGCGCGCCTCACTCCGCGCGGCGAGCGAGGCCAGATTCTGATCGACCACAGTCTTATAGTGGAGCCGGTGCCGCGCTCTTCGTTCGAGCGCAAGGATTTCTTCGGCAATGCGGTCACGACCTTCACAATTGAGGAACCGCACGAAGTCCTCCGCGTCATCGCGCAAAGCCTGGTCGAAACCCGCAATGGAGAAGCGATCCATCCCGCGCTGACGCCGCCGTGGGAACAAGTGCGCGAAGCGGTGCGTCATCACGACAGCGATGAGACCTTTGATGCCTATCAGTTCGTTTTCGAGTCGCCGCGCGTGGCTCCGGCCGCGGAGTTCGCCAAGTATGCAAACTCATCGTTCCCGGAACAGCGCCCGCTGCTCGAATGCGCGCTCGACCTGTGCCATCGGATCGCCGCCGACTTCAAATACGATCGCCATGCTACCACCGTCACAACTCCGGTGGCGGAAGCTTTCCACTCGCGTGAAGGTGTATGCCAGGACTTTGCGCACGTGATGATCGCGTGCCTCCGCTCCCTCGGACTACCCGCACGCTATGTCAGCGGATATCTCCGCACCGACGACAATGGCATCGGCGCGCACGCTTCGCACGCATGGCTGTCGATCTATTGTCCCGGCTTCGGATGGCTCGACATCGACCCGACCAACGACGTGATCCCCGGCGCCGGCCACGTCACCCTCGGATGGGGCCGCGACTATTCCGATGTTCCTCCGCTTAAGGGAGTCGCGCTCGGCGGCGCCGAGCAAGTCATCGCGGTTGAAGTGCGCGTCACGCCGGAAGACTCAGCGAGCGACACAGGATAGCTCATCCGTACGTGTCTGGTGATTTAAAAGCAAAGCTCTATGGCCACGACCGTCCGGAGGAGTGGTACGCGTCAGTCATTCGCGAATTTTTGCGGCAGACCGCACGCGGCGGCGTGGCGGAAGCGACGCTCGCTCGAACATACGCCAGCGTACGGCACTTTGCGCGCTGGATTCATTTCAAGGTGCAGGCATGTCCGCTCGGCTGTCCGACTGATGGCATCCGGCCACCGCGAGAACCGGAGCCGAAATGGAAAGGCCTTTCGCGCGCTGATGAGATTCGATTGCTCGTCGCTGCGCAGACGCTTCGCGTTCGGCCAGGACGCGGAACCGACCAGGGATTGCGCGACCATGCCGCGATTGCGGTCCTCTTGGGATCGGGACTTCGCGTTTCCGAACTCTTGAACCTGAATTGTGCGCAATACACCGGGCGCGGGTTTTCAAAAGTTATTTCAAAGGGAGGAAGAATTCGCGACTTCGTTCCGGTCAAAGCGGACGCTCGCAGCGTTCTGGAGGAATGGCTTGCCGACCGGAGTGGGGGAGTGCACACGCCCATCTTCATTACCCGGGCCGAGGCGCGCTTGTCGCGGATGCAATTCTTCAAAGCGTTGCAGCGAGTTGCCGAACAAGCAAACACGCATCGGCCGGACGCCGAGAAGATTAAAGTATCGCCCCATATCTTGCGCCATACCTTTCTTCGAAAGCTCGCAGAAGAAAAGGGTGTCCACTACGCGAAGGAAGCGTCAGGACATCGCTCGGATCGCCACATACGGCGATACGTAAAACCAAATCACGACGGCTTAGCAGACGCGATAGATTAGCTGGATTAGGGGAGGTAACTACCATGCGCGTCTCCGAGAAAATTCCGCTTACCTTCAGGAGTTAAACTGGTTTTTGAGAACACTCCTAAGGCTTTCTAAATTCGCTTCGATTTCGCTCGAATGGATATCTAATCACGTGAAATGTTTGAAGTTCCGGTAGGTTCCAGAAGTACCAGTTCTTGGACGTGGCGATGTGGATATTTAGTTAGCCAAGAGATTGCTCCGAGACGAAAGGCCAACGAAGATAGTCGGGAAATTCACATCACGGCTCAGAACGCTCCGACGGCCATTCACGGCGCCGCATTGTTTGTGATATTGTCTATGACTCCTACGATCTCCTGTAGTACACCACTGTCGGCGGTGTCCGGAGGATTATAAAGGGCCGATTGGTCCGTGGTGATAGTGCAGCCGAATAGGGTGAGGCCGAGTGGGGTGTGGAAACTATCGAGGTGAGCGTAAGCAGAATCAGCATACGGCTCCGGACCTCCAGGCAATGGAGATAGGATGCCTTCGTCCACAGTACTGTAAATGGCGCTTTGCTCACAGACGAAACCGTCGTTTTCAGGATTGACATCTGTGCAGCCTACGGATGGCGAACTTGAAGGACGGTACGGATTCTCACAAAAGGTACCGGCGATCGCTGTCCAAGTACCGGGAAGGAACTTTGCGGAAGGCCAACTCCGATTGAGGTTGTACAAGAACGTAGATAACGCAGCGATCGAGTTCCCTTGTTGGTCCTTAAATGTCTTAGGAAAGTATTTTTTATTGGTCTTACCTTCCATAGGATACGAACGTAAATCTCCTGCCATCTCCGTTTCGAGAGATCCACACTGCACCCCTTGGTCAACGAACTGGAACGGATAGCCGAGATTCGGCGTGCCGAGAGTTATTAGCGCCGACACCTTCCGGTCCTTAGACAAGACATTCGTATAGTTTTTCAGAATCATCTGGCGAGCGATTAATCCTCCCATGCTGTAACCCACGAGTACTATATCGCCGGAAGGATTTTTGCTCTTGATATAGGTGGCCAGACGAGTCGCACCCTCCTCGATTGTACAGGTTTTCGCACAGTTCGCTTTCTTGGCGCAATCGCTGAAGTCAAAACCTGCATCTACTTGAAATCGCGAAAGATCAATCCCATTTACAGGATCTTGCAGGCTACCGGCGAGCCCAGCCATATCACTAGATCCTTGGCCTATCCCATGCAGCAAAAATACGGTCTGTGGCATAGGCGTCGGCGTTGGCGTTGGCATTGGCATTGGCGGTGAAGATCCGCCGTCAACACTTGCGGTAGATGAGGCATCAACTTCGTTGATGTAATCAGGATAGTCTCCTTCATTAGCATCGACATAGCTGCCGGCACCGGATAAATTGTCCCAGGAGATCCCTGTGGTATAGAAGGGGACCGATACATACGGCTGCCCGAGACCAAAACCATACGTTTCGGGGAGAGGAATCTTAATCGCAAAAAAGCTCAGCTCGATCAGGGCGTAAGTTTTGAGATTGGCGGCCTGTAGTATTGCAGCGAACGGTATTTCGCCATAAACAAACCACGCACCGTCCCCAAAATCAAGCGTCCGGTCAAGGTTAAGCGGCGGTGGCTTCCACGAGTTTGGAATCGATGTCTGACCACTGCCCGCGAGATTAAACCCCGTGTGGTTGATAAGTGTGTAATTGCCATTCTCATCTATGTCGATGTTGCCTTTCTCGATTCCGGTGTAAGTCTTCAGATCTCCCGGGCCAAGATTGATCGTAACTCGCCACGACTCCCTGACGGCATAGCCACCAGTCGTCGCCGCAGTGAACGCAGATGGCGAGGCGAGTGCAACCGCGACATACGGGTTCGCGTCAGCCTGCCGACCGGCGATCATTGCATTGGCAGTCCCCACCGGGAATGCACTCCTCTTGGCAACGTGCCGGTGCGTGTTCAACAGGCGCAGCAGCGCTGCACTATCAGCATGCGCTATGGCGGGAGCCGAACCAAATAGGATGGCGAGCGATAGGAGAAACGGACACAACCTTGTGAGTTTGGTCACACGAATTTTGCCAGGATTGATTCATCCCGGTCCCCCCAAACTGTTCCAAGCGCTACCACAAAATCGGCGAGAAGCCAAGCATCGAAATTCATCGTTTGAAAACTATTCCCATGGGCTTGTGGAAGAGAGAAATGCTGGAAACTGCTTGTCTCACAGGGTACCGCGCGGCACGCGCCAGATTGTTCTTTCGCGCCCCGACGATCCTGCGCTCCCGCGTGTGTTGATCGAGTGCAAGCGCCAGCGAGGTTGCACGAGTCTGGCGCGCGGGGCGCAAGGAGCGAACACGACCCCTACCGCCAAGAGCCGAACCTCGATCAGTCACGCGTCTCTCAAAACCAACCCAGAGTTGCCAAAATGCCGATCTCTTCTACAGTGAGAGCAGGTACTCGAAACAAGGAGGCGATCGAATGGCGACGGGCAAAAAGCCGGATTTCCGGGTCATGTTCCCGCTAGCGGACACTTCCGGAAACGGCAAAGACAAAGAAACCAAGACGGTCTGGCATCGTCACGGCGCGGCCTGGAAGCGCGACGGCGGCTCCATCGGCATCGTGCTCGATATTGGCGTCCCTCTGAATTATCCGCCGGGCGCGCAACTCGTTTTGGTAGAGGCGCGGGAAGATGGCAGAGTGTGGCGCTGGGCGGCGCTCAGCAAATCATCGCGGTTGAAGTACGCGTCACGCCGGAAAGGGCCGCGCGTTTGTAGTCGGACGGTCAACATCTCATGCGTCTTCAGCTTTGATGCGCCCTAGCTTGATCGCCTTCAGTAGGGCCTGGTAATCGCGCTCCGTCTGATCCGCATAGTCAGCGGCAAACTTCACGATCGCATCATCGAAGGAGTCGCTCGATCCCAGATAGCCGGCGATCATCGCAGGATCGCCTGAACGCGCATGAGCTCGCGAGAGAGCCCATCCGCACGCCTCGGCAAAGTAGGCCAGGTCGGTAGGATCGCTGGTGTCGATTGGCATTGGGACCTTCAGATCGCGCAGTTGGCGAACGTAGAAATGACGCCCGCTCTCCGGCTCGACCGTCCATCCGAGGAAGATATCACTGGCGGCCTGCATCAAGCGTTGGCCGACCACGACGCGCTCGCCGTGATAGGCGAACTCACTCTTTCCTGCGTAAGGCTCCAATACTGAGGCGCGGGCCTCCTTGAGCTGGAGAAACAGCGGCTCTTCGAGATCATCGGTGAAAAGCGCCGCCTCGCAGTAAGTTCCTACACTTCCAACTCCTACCACCTTGAGTGCGACATCTCGCAGTTGGTAGCGATCGAACAGTACGCGAAAAGGTGGCGCGAGAGACTCGCGATATCGCTTAAGGCCTGCCTCCATCCTCTGGAAATAGGCCGGCTTTCGCTGTTCAACCTGATGAAATATCAGCGGTGGGTCGTCCTTGATTCGGTTCGTGCCTCCTTTCGCGACGGTCGGCAGGATGTGGAGCGGCAAACTTTTTCGGCGCGCCTTCTCGATGGCTTTTTTGCCGCGTGCGTGGGCATGAGGCTGGGGAAGGTGCTCGATGAGCGGTCCGAAATCGATGCGCTGATACCACACTTCAATCGCGGCCATCTGCGCGTATTCGTTCATGTGTTCGCGGTAAGTTCTAAGCGCGGATCGGGTCGCTTTCTCGCAGGCTTTGGATTTGGAGCCGGCAGCGCGCCCTGCGACTTCGATACTCGTTGCCAATCGCTTCAAATCCCATTCGAAAGGGGCCGGTAGCGTTTCATCGAAGTCGTTGATGTCGAAGATCAGGTTGCGCTCGGGTGTCGCGAAGGCGCCGAAATTCATGATGTGACAGTCGCCGCCAGCTTGCACGCGAACCTTGGTCGTCGGCGTGCGCGCCAGATCGCATGCCATTATCGCCGCGGCGCCGCGCAAAAAGGTAAACGGCGTCTTCTTCATGCGGCCGTATCGAATTGGAAGTAGCTCCGGGATGCGTCCTTGGTCCGAATCAATCAAGAGCTTGATTGGATCAGGCCGGTCAGACGGCGGCGTCCAGCCTGCGTGACTCTTACGAGGCACGCTCTGTCGAAGGGCGCGGCCCGCCTTGATGCGCTGTTGTCCCGAAACCAGGTTCATGGAACTCGACCCACGCGTCGTCTCAGGGGAGCCGCAGGATTGCGCCCTGATTCTCGAGGCGATTCTGAAGGAGCTTCACCTCCAGCGCCACCGGTTCGATTCCCGCTCGCACCGACAATGCCGCGGCGACACCCGCCGCCTCGCCGGTCGCCATACACGGCGGGATCTCCTTGGTCGCGTGATGCACGCGATGGTTGACCGAGATGCATCTGCCCGCGACGAGCAGATTCGCAAATTGCGCGGCGAGCAGTGAACGATATGGGATGTAGTAAAGCGATTCGTACTTGGTCCAGTTGCCGGTGATCGCGATTACGTCATCGCAAGGCTGGTTGACCTCGTCGCGCCCCAGCACATGGCGGCCGACCAGACGGCGGCTTTCCGTAACACCTAGTTGGTCCGCGATATGGCAAATGTGTGCGCGCGCGAAGCCCGGAATCTCGGCGCGCATGCTGTCCACCTGCTCCATCACGCGCCTGCGGCAGGCCAGCTCCGCATAACTCAGATCGTCGGGATCGGTCGCATCGATTTTGCGCGCCACCCGTTCGGTCGCGCCCCATGGCAGCAGCACGCGCCCGTCGCCAATTGTGCGGAAGAACCATCGGCCTTTCTCGATCGCGGCCTCGGCATTTTCGACGCCACCCATCGTGAACCATAGCCACGGCAGGACCGCTTCCTTTTCATAGGGCGCGCCGGCTGAAGTGAAGATGTCACCGTCGCCGCTCGCGTCGATGACGGTCCTGGCGAGAATCGCGAAGCGTCCGGCCTTGCTCTGGAACGTAACGCCAGTGATGCGATCGCCATCGACGATCGCGTCGCACGCATAACAATGAAACAGCACGCGCGCATTCGCTTCCTCGGCCATCGTATTGAGCGCGAACTTGAATTCCTCGGCATCGTAGGCGACCGAGTAGCGCACCCGATGCGGCCCGTGGCCCCACACCAACCCCCACTGCTGGTTGTGCGCGATCAGCTTTTCATCGGCACTGCCCCACTCGCTCCGGGAAGGAAAATGCGCGGCGCCGCGCTTGTGCAGTCGATCGGTGATCTCCTGGCAAAGCCCGCCGACCACCTGGCGGCCGCGGCCATCGTCGAGAGTGAGCAGCAGCGCGATGAGACCGCCGGTCGCGAGTCCGCCGAGGTATCCGAGCCGCTCGACGAGGATCACCTCGGCGCCATTGCGCGCCGCGGCAACCGCTGCCGATACTCCCGCGGTCCCGCCGCCGATGACGAGCACTTCGGTTTCCGCCTTCACTGGCGTCTGCCGCTGCGGCTCATTGATGAATCCTGCTCGCGTCGTCATCTCCGGATTCCTCCAAGGTCCACTGCGGAAGAACTTAGCGCGTTCCGCCCAGTCTCTGACAGCCCGCGGCATCGCACGCACGAGACGGCGAACGCGGCCGCAGGAGACGTAAGAAAGCACATTGTGAACACTTTGACAGAGCTAGCAGCAATCGCAGATTAGATCGCGCGCCCGCTTACTCAATGCTCAGCCGATCGAGAGAAACGACTACGATGATGATGAGGCGCCCGGTCACGAAACTTCTATTTCCAGGCGCACCGATCTCTCTGAGCACTTCTGGTGTTCGAGTCAGGGTTCTTAACGCCGAGAAGACGAGAGTGGACTGCAACTCGCGAAGATTTCAGCGGGTGGTGTGAGTCGGTGCAAGAGAGCCGGCGGAAAGGAAAGCCTCCTCCGGCTCGGCTCTAATGCCTCGACTCGGGCAGCATCGCGTAACCCCTGGTCTTGGCAACGCGGCGAATGATCTCGATTGCCGCGCGCCAAAGCCACAAGGTCGGTCGCTGGATTCAGCTTTTCGCTGCCGCCTTCTTTCTTTCTGCCCAGCGCCGCTTCATAGCTTCGGACAGCCGCTTCCTGCCGGCAGCGGTCAGACCGCCGCGCTTCTTAGGAGCGGCTCCGACCTTGGCGCCTGCTTTGCTCGAAGCGCCTGCCAATTGTGCCCTGCGTGCCGCCCAGCGCGCTTTCATCGCCGCAGCTAGCCGCCGTCTACCAGCCGGAGTGATGCCTCCGGAGCGCTTAGGCACCATGGCTTTGCGCTCCGGGCGCGCGGTTAATCCAGCTCCGTCGAGCAGGGCGCTGATGGCCCTTGCGATTCGATCCCGTTCGCTCTTCAGGTCCGCAACGATTTTATCGAGGTTCAATGTTGGCCTCCTATGTGGCCCTTGGCCTTGTCTGCTTATCTAAGTAGCAGAAATCAAAACCGCTTTCACCTAGGGTGCAAGGCAGACGTAGGCCCAAGGACTGGAGCCTCTACACGGAGCCAACTATATCTTTCGGTTCAATCGCCGGGGTCGCGTGCAAACACCACGAAGCCGTTGGCAGGAATCACGATAGCGCTCGATGCGCTGAAGCCGTGCATCGGGCCGCCCGACGCTACAATCGCTCCACCGTTACCCGCGACGATCGGGTTAACCCAGTTGTCGTAGACATCGCTGTTAAAGACTTCCAACCACTGCCCACCTGCGGGAAATCCGATCTGGTAGCCATACCAGGTGGATTCATTGAGGCTCGCCACCACGATGACGTCGCGCCCGGCTCCTTCCAGCCATCGATGGAATGCGATCACGCGGTTCTGATCGTGTACGTGAAACACCGCCACGTTGTCGCTACGCAACGCCGGTTGCCGCCACCTTAGATGGATGAGGTCCTGGGTGAAGCGAAGAAAATCGGTCATTGACTTGTCGCCGGAATTCAGACCATCCCACCAAATCAGCGTCGAGCCCGTAGGATCGCAATTCCACTGCTTGTCTTCCAGAAACTCCTGGCCCATGAAGAGCTGCGGAATTCCTGGAGCCGTCATCAGGAGACCGGCCGCCATGCGCGAGCGGCTGCGCGCGTACCATGAGCGAGCGTTGGAGCCGTCGGCCAGGCGCGGGATTCGCGGATCCCGGCCGGAATACACGACATCGTGATTTTCAACGCATGTGACCGCCTGCCATCCGTGCGAGAATCCCTGCGGATAAAGATTTTGCGCCACCGAATCAAGATCGACGGAGGCAGTCGCACCTGCGGAGGCCTGGCCGATCGCGCCGCGCAACGCCAGGCGCAAGCCATCATGCTGGAGGACATCGAAGCCGGCGCCGCCCGCATCGGTCGGAGTTACAATGATGGGATCGACCGGCCAGTGCTCGGCATTCTGGATGCCACGCGGACGCGCGTAGCGGACGGTGCCGGTCATGTCGTGACAGAAGCTCCATCCCGAATCACCGTTGAGCGCGAGCAGCGCGCTGATTTCGTCGTAGCGGAAGCCGTCGACATGGAATTCGTTCTGGTAAGAGCGCGCTGTTGAGGATGAACTGCCGGACGTCGTTGTTCCATAGGGCGAACGATAATCCTCCCGCCAAACCCATGTTGGTGAAGTAGAGACTCTGGTTGTTGTCGCCGTTGTTAGCACGGTCCCAGAAGTAGAGGCTCTGATCGTCGCCCACGAATCCGCCGGCATGGTTATAGACCACGTCGAAGACCACCGCGATGCCATAGAGATGGCATAGGTTGACCATCGCCTTGAGCTGAGCCGGTCCCGAGGCGATATCGTTGATCCTAAGCGGATTGCAATTCTTCGCCGCGAGGAGGCGATTGATCGTCGCGAGGTAGCCGGTGAGCGCCGTCTGGTCGGTTGCGCCGTAGGGTGTGTCAGGCGAGAAGTAATCGGCGCCGTTGTATCCCATCGACGGAGTATTCTCGATTTCGTCGATTGGAAGCGGCTGCAACACGTTAATCCCGAGCGCGACGAGGTATTCGATCTTGCCGATCACGTCGAGAAAGTTAGACGCCGCGCCCGGGGCGGATGGTGCATAGGTGCCGACGTGAAGCTGATAGACAATCATGTTGGAGAAGTCCGGTGTGACAAACGCGGAGTCGTGCCACGGATAAGCCGAGCCGGATCGAATCAGGCAACTGCATGTTGGAAACGCGGCATCGCGCGCCATCTCTCGCGCATAGGGGTCACGCTTGTAGCCGCTCGAGCCTTGGCCCACAACATAGAAATGATAGATGTCGCCGTAGCTCGCGCCCGCAATGAAGCCAGTCCAGTAGCCTTCGGCGTCGCGGGCCATGAGCAGATCGTCGGTCTGTCCGGTCCTCGCGACGCCGCTGAAAGTGCCGTTGACATAGACCGCAGTTGCACGCGGCGCCCACGCACGGAACGTCGCTCCGCCATCGATGAGGT
Source organism: uncultured delta proteobacterium (assembly GCA_963815835.1). Classification (GTDB taxonomy): domain Bacteria; phylum Desulfobacterota; class Binatia; order Binatales; family Binataceae; genus DATGKG01. The sequence goes on along the minus strand of CAWFIF010000006.1, from coordinate 569,716 downwards.
TCGCGCCCATCGCCGTTTCCGGTGTGATATTGGCTTGAGAGATCATCATCGATGTTATTCCACTTATCCACCAGTTAAGTCTATGTTCCCTGCCTTCACGCGCGTAACACACGCGAAACAATCACCGGCGCGCTGGCTCGACGCTGGTGGTTAGCGCCGCGCAAAGCCGCTTGACAGCGAGGAGGCGCCGACCTAAGTCTCGCGCATGAAGGATGCAACCGAAGCTACGCGCGAGGCTAATCGCGCAGCGTTGGCGCAGACGCCGCTCGCAGATCAGCGCTCGTTCGAAGACGCGCGGCGCGGCTTTATCGAAGCGCTCGGCGACAAGCTGATAACACGCTCCGACGGCCGTCTGGTGTGGACGCTCAAAGGCTATGAGTTCCTCGCCAGCGAGAAGGCCCCCGACACCGTCCATCCGGGTCTGTGGCGCCATGCTCGCGTGAACATGGCCAACGGCCTGTACCAGGTGACCGATCGCGTCTACCAGCTCCGCGGGTTCGATGTATCCAACATGACGATCATCGAGGGCGACAGCGGCCTTATCGTGATCGACCCGCTGATCTCGACCGAGGTCGCCACAGCGGCGATGGAACTGTATCTGAAGCATCGGCCGAAGAGGCCGGTGGTCGCGGTGATCTATTCTCATAGCCACGTCGATCACTTCGGTGGCGTGCGGGGAGTGGTCAGCGCCAACGACGTGGCGGCCGGGAAGGTGACGATCTGGGCGCCGGCGGGCTTCATGGCGGCGGCAGCGGGCGAAAACGTGATCGCCGGCAACGCGATGCTCCGCCGCGCCCTGTTTCAGTTCGGCGCGATGCTACCGCGCGGAGAGCGCGGCCAGGTCGATGTCGGGCTGGGCAAAAGCGTCTCGCTCGGCACGGTCACGCTGATACCGCCCACCAACCTGATCGAGAAGCCGATCGAGACGCATCGGATTGACGGCGTCGATATCATCTTCGAGCTGACGCCTGATGCCGAGGCGCCGGCTGAACTGATCATGTACTATCCGCAGTTCCGCGTCCTCAACATGACCGAAATCGCCACCCAGAATTTCCACAACCTGTTGCCGATGCGCGGTGCGCTGGTGCGCGACTCGCTCGCATGGTCGAAGTACATCGGCGGCGCGCTCCATCGTTACGGCGCATCCAGCGACATCTTGATCGCGCAACATAACTGGCCCGTATGGAGCGGCGATCGCGTGCGCGCTTTTTTGCGCAAGCAGCGCGACGCTTACAAGTTCGTGCACGATCAGACGGTGCGCCTGATGAATCATGGCTACGTCGGCGCCGAGATCGCCGAAATGGTCAAGCTGCCGGAGAGTCTCAATCAAGAATGGTTGACGCATTCCTTCTATGGCAGCCTCAAACACAACATCAGGGCGATTTACCAGCGCTACCTGGGCTACTACGACGGCAACCCCGCGAACCTCGATGCTCTTCCGCCGGTTGAGGCTGCGAAAAAGAGCGTCGAGTACATGGGCGGCGCCGAAGCGGTGCTTAAGAAGGCACGCGAGGACTACGCTCGCGCCGAGTACCGATGGGTGGCGCAAGTGGCTTCGCAACTCGTGTTCGCCGATCCTGCCAATCGCGACGCGCGCGAGCTTGCCGCCGACGCGCTCGAGCAGTTGGGCTACCAGGCAGAATCGGCGACCGCGCGAAACGCCTGTCTCCAGAGCGCATTTGAGCTGCGCAACGGCGTGCCCACTCTTCCGGGTGGCACCGGCGCGGCGCCGGACATTATCCGCTCGCTTCCTCTTGAGATGTACTTCGACTTCATGGCGGTGCGGCTGAGCGCCGACAAAGCTGCCGGCAAGACCATCGTGCTCAACTGGCGCTTCACCGACACCAAGCAGGACTACGTGCTGAACCTCGAGAACAGCGCGCTAACCTGCGAGGCTGATACGCAGGCGAATAATGCCGACGCGACGCTGACCTTGACCCGCGCGACCTTGGACGAGATCTCGTTGCAGAAAACCACCTTTCCGGCAGCGTTGCAGTCCGGGCAGATTGCCATCACTGGCAAGCGCGAAAAACTCGTCGAGTTGCTGCATATGCTCGATACGTTCCCGCCGGGGTTCCCGGTCGTCGAGCCGCGCCCGCCGCGATGATATCTGTGGGCCACGGCGCCCCGCCTGGGGCTGCGATTTCGTCGCAGCCCGACGACGCCATTGGAACACGCCATCAACGCGCGGTCTTCAAATACTCCAGGATTGCATCTTCGTCTTCGGGCGGCAGGTTTTCCATGGTTCGCATATGCATGATGATTTGATCCCATTGATAAGGTGCGAACTCGGCGGGATTTCGAGCGTTGTGACAGTGGTTGCAATAAACTGGCCACAACGCCTGTCCTTTGTGGAACAACTCAAGATGTCGCTTTTGCTGTTGTTCAGTAGGGCCTGTGGCGGTGGCAGCGTGTGCACCTGCGACAGCGGCCAGCAGTACAACTGAAATCATCGCGAGTTTACAAAGTAGTGATTTCATAGTCGTTTGGTCTCCGCCGGTCAAAATCCGATTGCGAGTTGAGTCTCGACGGCCACGTCATTGGTCGTAGCGTTGATGGCGCTTGCAGTCGGTGGAAATGCGCCTCCCGGGAAATTGTAGAGCGTCCCACCTCGCTGCGGGAGCTCGAAATCAACCTCGTTTTGCCAAACGATGTTCGGCGCTATCCAGTAGTCCACTGCTAGTGCAACCTCGCGCGCATGCGGACTGAAAACCGATGGCGAACCGTTGAAACCAAAGACCGGTATGGTTGATATGTCGTTGGCGAGAATGGCGCGCTGATTTACGCCGGAGTAGCGCACCAGGAACTCGGTCTTGTTGAATCTCGGTTCCAACCAATCGCCCAGGTACGGATGCGGGATTCCATAAAGGAAATAACCAGCCATGACATACCAGCCTTGCCGGTTCTCGTGCCCGCAGCAACCTGGATAGGACGGCGCGACTGGGAAGCCGGGAATATGACCGATCTCACCCGGACCGGGCATTTGACGGTAGGTCTGGGCCCATTCACCTCGCGTCCGGAATGGCCCCACGCGATAGGCGTAACCGACGTCCCAGGAATTATACCAAAACCCGTTCATCCACTTACCGTCGTAAGTCGAAGCCATCAACTCCAGCCGTCCAATCTCCTGATCGAGAGGCAATGGGAACAATCTGAAACGTCCACCGAAGGCTCTGCCGTTAGTGGCGAGATTGGTGCCGGTCAGGGGATTAAGCGCTTCGCCAATAATGGGTGCTGGAATGCTCGAAACTCCTGGTGCGGATTCGAAACTCGGCCCGGAGTCTGCCCAGACGGTGTAGTCGACGTCTTGACCGGTCTGCCCCCACTGAATTCCACCTCGGGCCTGCAATCCAAGCGAGCTCGGTGGCGCGACGGCTTCCGCGCCGTAGAGCAACGGAGCTGTTACGAACGGATTGACCCAGTTGGGACTCTGGTTCTCGTACCAATCTCCGAACGGAATATCGAACAGTCCCGCCACCAGTTCCAACGGCTCTTCCTGGCCCAACGGGAAGATTTGAAGATTCGCGAGGCTCGGGCCCAGAGAGGAGATTCCGTCGCCGGGCTCGACGGTCGCGCCGAGACTGGCATAGAACTGGATCCAGTCGTTGATTCGAATCATCGGGTTAACTTCGAAGTCGAGGGCCGGCTGGCTCATGGCCGACTTGCGGTCGAAGTAGTAACCTGCGGAAACTCCACCGACCATCGTGAAGGTATGCTGGCCGAGGAACGAATTTATGCGATCGCCAAAACCGAAGGGCCCGAGTTGGGAATATATGGTTTTCTGGATATCTGTGACCTGTTTCTCGGTCTTGGCGAATTGCTCAGTCGTAGTCTGAAGGCCGGCAGTCGTTTGCTGAAGCTGTGTGTTTGAGGTTTCGAGCGCTTTGACCTCCTTTTCCAGCTCGTCCACCCGCGCGCGCTCCCGTGCCAGCTCGTCCAGCAGCCGCGTATATGTCGGCGTCGAAGACTTTGCTTTTTTCGGCGGGTCGGAGGTTGAAGAGTCGTCCGCTCCGAAACCCTTAAGCGGCACCACCGTAAGGGCAATCAGAAGCACAAGTGTGACTACCAGTAGATGATTCGCGCGGCCCATCTGCGTCTCCTCCAGCAAGAAACTCTTGATCCCACAGTTCTGGTCAAAGTGGGCGCACTCACACTCTGGCCCAATCAACTGCTCGAAGTGTAACTATGGTGCAACGTCGATTTCGCCTCTCATCCCTTCCTTTACGTGCGTCGCGCAGAAGTAATGGTAAACCCCGGGAACCTTGAAGGTGTAGCTGAAGTCCTCCCCCGGGTTCATGTAACCGGAGTCGAATGTCTCCGCACCCTTCGGTATGGATACCCAACTGGGGTCGGGCGCCTGGGACGGATCGGTGGTCGCGGTATGAATAGTTTCGCCCTTGTTCTCCCACTTTACGGTATCGCCGACTTTGATCTTTTCCGGGTCGGGCATGTATTTCGCCGGGGTGTCGAACATCTTTATCTCTATGGTTTGCGCGGCAAACGCCGGCATCGCGAAACCCAGCGTCAGGGTGCCGGCGACGAGCAATCCCCCGCCGATCAGCTGCAACTTTTTCATAATCCTTACATTTCCCTCCAGTGTATCCAGGCTCTCTTCTTGCTATTGCTGTTTGTCATTCGAAAGGTGCAGTCGGACTCTTAATCGAGCGCGCCGCGTCCAGGTACCTGCTCGTATCTATTTGTTCCGATCTGTCGGGATAGACACGGAACGCGTATAGCACTATTGCTCCGATCACTCCCCAGGCGAGGGCTAGCATGAAAAAGGCGCTCACCAGATAAGCGCGCAAAACTCCCGCTCCCGCCGAGGCAAAACACAGCGGGCATGCGTAAGCCGCAGGCGCAAGCCACAGGCCTGCGACTATCGCCAAGCAAAGCGAACTAAGATAGATAGACCAGCGCATAAAGTATGGGCCACAAAATCACTACGAATGACCAATAAGCGGAGCAGGCAATTATCGTACGGAAATCCGATTCATATGCCCCTCGCCAAAGCCGCGCGGTCACAAACGAGAGCACCGCCAATGCCGCTGCGAGATGAAGAGCGTGAGCGCCCACAATGAGATAGAACATCCCACCGTATAAGCTGGAGGTCATAGTAAGGCCAAAGTGGATGAGGCGGGCCCACTCGCTGCCCTGAATGGCGAGAAAAGTGGCGCCAAGGGTGCTTGTTACGACCATCCAGTGAAGAGCACTTTTCCGCTCGTGCCGCCGCAGACTCCCCACCACCTTCCACATCGTCACTCCGCTCAGCAGCAGCAATATGGTGTTGAGTCCTGTGATCGCGATTGGAAGCCGCGGCTGGTTCGGAGGTGGCCAGAACGATGCCGCAGCGCGTGAGACCATAAACGCGCTGATGAAGCCCGCGAACATCATTACCTCGGAACCTATGAATATCAGCACTCCTAAGGTGGTGGGTGGGCCCTTCGGCTGCTGGACCTGACCAGAGCCTCCACCGCCGCTGAAAGAGGTGCGGTGCTCGGGATCAGGGGAAGGCCGAAGGGGAACTGCTGCAGCCAAATAACTGCTCCTTAGTGACCCCGCCGAACTATATCGGGGACGAGCACAAACGCGAGAACCACTACCGTCACCACCGGAAGCAATACCAGAGACCAGATCAGCACGTCTTCGGAACGCAACCTCATGTAGTAGCGGCCGATGACATAAGCCTCTGCGATCGCGGCGGCAAAAATCAGTACGAATGCCAGCTCGCGTGGAAGGCCAAATGCGACAGCCGATACGCCGACCAGGAAAAGGACGACCAGCAAGACCCAGGTCCTTATCGAATCTGACGCGCTGAAAGTATTTTCCATCAGAAGGTTTCCGTCTTATTGGACGCTGGGAGACAAATACACAAAGGCATACAGAAAGACCCAGACTACCTCCACAAAGTACCAGTATAGGCACGCGTATCTAAGCTTGCGCTCCAGCCAGCTACCCGCATTTTGAGGCTTCACCCATAAGAGCATCCCGAAGAAGACCACAACTCCCGCAAATAGGTGCAAGACGTGTAGCCCCGTCATCAGATAGTAGAAGTTCCAGAAAAGCCCAGCGAGAGGAGTGAATCCTTCTGCGACATCACCCGCATATTCAAAGGCCTTGACCACCAGAAACAGCATGCCCAAAAGACCGCTGGCGCTCAGAAAGCGTTTGACCCGGACTAGATCGCCTGCTCGAGCAGCACCTTGCGCGAGCGCGGCCGTCATGCTGCTCGTGAACAGAATGATAGTGTTGACGCCTGCGAGCCGCCAATTGACGTGCGTGCCGTCCGAACCCCATCCACCTCGCGAGAATGCCAGCAGCGTGAAAACTCCCATCAAGCCGCCAAACAACATCGTTTCGCCAGCGAGGAAAATCCACATGCCAAGCTTGCCAATCTCGTAACTGGTGGATAGCTCGGCTGCCTCGTGGGCAGCATGTGCAACGCCTACTTCTGCAACCGACTCTGTCATGACCTCATGCTCGCGTGGCAATCGGTGGACAAGCCACTGTTATGAGATTGCATTGCATCTCAAGCGTGCGCGGCTGCGGCTCCCGGCTCGGCGGCTTGAGGAGCCCAATCCCGTTCCATACCGGGGACGCTGTAGTCATATGGCCCTCGCACCACGGTAGGAATCACTTCGAAATTCTCATGTGGCGGCGGGGAGCTGGTGGCCCATTCAAGAGTGTTGGCATGCCATGGGTTAGCTTCAGCGCGTTTGCCCCAGAACATGCTGCCAAAGAAATTGATAACGAACGGGATCTGGCCAGTCATCAAGATCAGCAGGCCGATGGTGGCAATCACGTGCAACGGCTGAAGGGGCTTGTAGTAGTGGTAGGCAGTAGCCATGAATATGCGGCGCTGTCCGCCACCAATGCCGATAAGAAAGAGTGGGATGAACACCATGTTAAAGCCGATCCAGGTGAAGAAGAAGTGCACCTTGCCCCAGGTCTCATTAAACATCCGGCCGAACATCTTAGGATACCAGTAGTAGATCCCGGCGAATCCCGCGATGAAAACCGTCGGCACCAGGGTGTTGTGGAAATGCGCGATTACAAAGTAAGTGTCGTGCAGGTAGATATCGGTGGCGTCAGATCCGAGAGGAATTCCCGTTACCCCGCCCAGGATGAAATTTGCCAGAGCGCCGAGGGCAAACAGCATCGAGGTTGCAAATGTGATCTGAGCGCGCCACAGGGTGGCGATCATGCAAAACAGCATCACTGCAAAGGGAATGGAGATCGCGATAGTGGTCACGCTGAAAGGAGACGCCAACGACGGGTTCATCCCGCTCAAGAACATATGGTGGGCCCACACCGTGAAGCTGAGGATGCCGGCCGCGATCGCCGACCACACCAGGGTACGATATCCGAAAATCGGTTTACGACCGAATACGGGAAGGATTTCCTGAATGATCCCCAATCCGGGCACCGCGACGACATACACCTCGGGATGCCCGAAGAACCAGAACAGATGCTGCCACAGCAGCGGGTCGGCGCCCTTTTCCGGCAGGAAGAAGGCCGTGCCTACCATGCGATCGAGTAGCAACATCACGACTCCAGCGATTAGTGGCCCCACGCTAAGCATGAACAGCACACTGGCCACCATCTCCTGCCACACCAACAGTGGGAGTCGCCACATCGTCAGTCCAGGCGCGCGCATCGCGATCGCCGTGGTGAGAATGTTGATGCCGCCCATCAGAACAGAAGCAAAGTCCGTTGCTACGGCGATCAGCCACAGGTTGCCACCCCAGTAGACTCCGCCCGTGAAGCGCGGCACGTCGGATAATGGAACATAGTTCGTCCAGCCCGCGCGTGATGCCCCATTCGGCACGAAAAACGAAATCATCAGGATCACCGAGGCGACGAAGACGGTCCAGAACGAAGTCATGTTAAGCCGCGGGAAGGCCATGTCGCGCGCTCCGACCATGAGTGGGACCACAAAATTGCCGAACGCCCCCAGCAGAATCGGCATCGCGACGAAGAACACCATGATGGTGCCGTGCATCGTGACGAGTTCGTAATATTGGGGTGCCGTGACCTTTCCCCAACCGGGTACTGCGCTACCCGGCCAGGCAAGCTGCCACCGGAAGACATACGACAGCATTACCCCCACCGTACCCATGAACAAGCCCAGAAACAGGTACTGTTTGCCGATCACCTTATGGTCGACTGAAAATATGTATTTCCACCAAAAACCCGTCGGCTCGGCGTGAGCCTCGCCGTGGTGTGCCGCCTCTGGCTTGGTCTCGGCCATGTCTATCCCTCGATTCCGCTTGCCGACATTCGCGCACTTGATGCGCTCTTAGGTCTTTCAGCGCCGGACTGGGCGGACTTGGGCCAATGCTGGTCAACCCATTTCTGATAATCCTCGGGAGTCAGAACGCGCAGGATACCTTTCATCGCGAAGTGCAGGATCCCGCAAAGCTGGGAGCAACCGATTTCATAGTCGCCCGGCTGGGTTGCCTCGAACCATATGGGGATCTCGCGGCCGGGAACGGCATCCTGCCTAAGCCGCAACTGCGGAACGTAGAAGCTGTGGATCACGTCTTTGGATCCCATGATCACGCGGACAACCTGACCCGCGGGAACCGTCAAAGTGGTTGTTTGAAGCAGGTCGTCGGCTGTGCCGAACTGGCCATCGGGGCCCGGATACGTGAACTCCCATCCGAACTGGAGCGCCTCCAACTTTACGGTCAGCCCCGCAGGAGGACTTTGTTCCTTGACTAGATCCCAGATCGGCTTCGCCCGAACGTCGATCGCAAAATCAAGGAAGGCGACGATGACTACCGGGATCAGTACCCATGCGAGCTCGCGGATCGACTCGCCGCGTATAAAGGATGCGCGCCCGCCCTTTCGGTGACGGTACAAGATGACGAACGCCAAAAGGATACCCTCGGTCAAGATGAATGCTGTGCCGACCACGTAAAAGATCAGCTTGAGCATCGAGTCGATGTTCGGACCGAAGGTGGAAACGTCCGCGGGCAGCCACCCTAGCATAGAGATCGCCCACTTGCCGCAGAGTTTGCTTCGAACCGTTCCGTGAGGGGCTGGCGGTCAGTGTCGAACATATCCAATCCGTTTGAACTGTTGTACAAACTCGCCGTTTACGCTGAGCGATAATGCGCTTATAAGCGATTGGTAATAAAAAAGTCAAGCCGCATATATTAGCGAACCACGAGAGTCAACACAGTTTTTTTCCGAAGCGTAATACTTCCACTTCGCTCGCCACCGGGGAAATTTGGAACCGGCCGTCGCGTTAATGGAGCGGAAATTGTGGCCCACGAAGTGGCTGCGTTTGCCGCTCAGCGACAAACTAGTCCCAGCAGAGCCGTGGAAAAGTCAGCCCAGTCGCTGCTCGTAGACGTGCGGCGCTTCAACTACCTCGGCTCTCCGGTCGCCGAGCTCGTTTGCCTTGCATTCAAGCGATTCCATACCAACCCAAGGATGACGCCCAACGCCACCAGCACCGCACAGCCGAGAACTGCAAGTTCGATCTCACTCGCCGGTACCGGTGCAGTTTGCCGGAATTGAGGAGGTTTGGCGATTCCAGGGACCGCGGCCAGGGTAAACACGAACCCCGCGCTGACGCAGCAGCGTATCGTGCCCGCGAGTCGCAATTGACCGATGCTTATGGTTCCGTTCAGGTCGTGCGGCCATTCGGTTACGAGCGAGCCAATTGCGACCAACGATCTCGACGATCAGGGAGTTCTTCCGCATCTCTGGATTTCACCCGTAGTCTGCAAACCGAAACGCCGCAAGGTACGCTTAGGAGGCGCACCTGATGCTGGCGAAAGTGACGACCTATAGGGCGAACGCTTGTCTTTGAGGTTATTGGAACATCAGGGTTGCGCTCCGGCAGTTCACGGATTAGTCAATATATCGATGGTCTGTTCCCTAAGGGGAGGCTTCAACTATGAATAATTTTGTGCCATATGGGCCGGTTGTCGTGGGACCGCCTGTGGAATGCAAGGATGCATTGCTGTTCGGCTTCTTTCTCGCAGCGGATCTCACGAAACTGCAAGAGTTGTGCGATGCTGTCTTCACAACGCCTTCGAATGGCGTCGTCACTTGTACGCCGCTGGACAGTTTCGTCTTGCTGACCTTCGGCACCATGGGATGGGTTGGCAACAGCGCCCTATCAAGCCTGGGCGTACAGGAAAATCAGGTAGCGATTCAGGTGCCGGTCGAAATGACTATTGGGGGAGTGAATACGCCCGTCTGGTTCACCCCGTTTGAGTTTGTAAACAACCCGGAATCACTGACTAACGGACGTGAGGTGTTCGGGTTCGCGAAGTGTTCCGGCAATGTAGATGTTGCGGCGCTTTCAGAACCTCAATTCCTCAGCGTTAGCGCATTCGGCGGGAACGCTACCGATCTGGTCATGACACCGCGCACCATCATTTCAGTAAAAAGAGGGCTACCAAACCCACTCAACATCGGTTGGGCGGTAGCGAACTTGAGCGCCGATTTCTTCGCACTGTTCACTCAATGGGCGAGTAACGGGGGAGCGTCCCAGATTTTCCTGAAGCAGTTTATGGATGCCGCGAACCCTATCAACGCTTGTTTCCAACAGATCCTGCAGACGGACTTCTCTGTTACACTTAAGCCCATATGGGACGCTTTCGCGCCGATCCTTTGCGACTACGACGTCACGATTAGTCAACTGGACACGCACCCGGTTTCGACTCAGCTGGGAATCTACACGCAAACCGTACATGGTGCATTTCGAATTGAGGCCGACCTCGTGCAACTCGCTAATGGTCAAATTCTTTGGACAGCATGAAACCGCCATGCAGGCGCGGGCTGCAAACCGCTCGAAAGCGGGAAGGCGCAATGCCAACTTCCAATCGAAGTACGCAACAAGGTTACGAACCCCCGGGAGTTTCACATCGACGACGTGATTCGTCCGAATCTTGATCAAGCGAACTGCGTGTCCCATTCGTGCCGCTATCGGGTCGATAGTTCACTACAGAAGATCTGGAGCTCAGGCGCATCAGTATCAAACCGCTGGAATCTCGCGGGCGCTTGGGGCCGTGGGATTAGCGGCCTGCCATCCTTGCTCCGATACGGACTGACCAGCCAGATTCGCGGGAGGGCTTTCTCGCGCAGGCGCCTGGGTGGGCGATCGAGAGAAATCGTTTAACGTACGTCGTTAACGCCCGCCCAAATACGGTGGGAAGGAGCACGCCATGAGCAATGACCAACGAGACTCTGTTGACGTTAACCAGGCGATAAGCGAGATCCAGAAAATCCCGGATGTTGCGGACATGCAGTTCACGGACGTGGTTATGCAAGTGTATCCGCTGCGAGCTCGCATGCAACAACTGGAAGCCTTTTGCGCCGAATATCTCAACCTGGGTGAAGACCCAAGAAAGGTCAAAGGACGCCCGTTTTTCACGCCTGCAGCCCCGTGGGTCATGATGATTGTCTGCAACTACGGGAAAATGTCTACCAGCAATTTTGGATGGTTTTCACAGCACGAACTCGGTTTTGCGGTGCCTGTCCGGAGCTACATAGTGGATGAGCATGGACGTCCGGTTTTCCAGGATTGGGGCTTGGCCTATCCATTCGTTTACGTTGATAACCCCCTATCTATGCAGGGGGGGCGGCAAGTCTATGGGTGGACCAAGGCCGGAATTCTCATCAATAGTGTGGACCCAAACCTCGAGCCAAATGCACCGCATTGCATCGTCAGCATCAGCCTTCCTCCGGAACATTTGAACGCTAGCCAGGCGAACCCGGAGATCCAACCCAAGCCCGAACGGTTTCTCGAAATCTATCAAGAGAGGCCATTTCTCTCGGGCCGATCAGGAGTAGAGAGTGCTTTGATGGGCATTCCACGAGCAATCGCCGGGTCGGTCTCGGCCGCATTTGGCATGCTCGATACGATCGGTTCGCTCGGGTCTGGCTATCTGGGTCGAGACATTCTGTCGTTGCAGGATTTGATACCGCGTCTGTTCAACTATACCGGTAGCGTCATGCGAACTCTCTTCGGTGGCCGGGCACCGAGCCGATCTGACTCAGGGCAGGCGGATGGCAGTCTCGGTTCAGCAGGCATGATTACTCTCAAACAGTTTCGCGATGCCGAAGTTCCCAAGGAAGCCTGCTTTCAGGCAGTTGTCCGGTCACGCATGACGATCAATCGTATGGCCGACGGCGGGCTGCTATTCGACGCATTATCGGGAGATCCCACCGGTGGTATCGAAATCCATCTGCTGCGCGGTCAGATTCAGCCGATCATTGGCGACCTTGGTATCGAGTCGTCGGAGCAGACCACTCTCGACGGTCAGCCGGCGGATATATTACGACCCGTCATGCCGTTCTGGTCCAAGATCGACCTCACCTACGGAGCGATCGACTATCAATACTGGCGCGCTATCTGGCGCTCTCTGGATGGCGAAGGACGGCCGACGGAGTGGAGCAGTAGATCGCCGGTCCGCGAACCAGAGGCATCGTCTACCAGCAACCAGCCGGCGGCGCCTGACTCGGCTGGCGCCCAAACCATCGATAAGCCGGCCACACAAGCAGACATACTAGCCGAGATGAAGCGCCGCGCCGCTGAGGCAGGTCAGCCGGCTAACGCAGCAAACCGCGATTCGAGCATTGACTACTGCTCAAAAGGGAGTGGATCCGGACTGGAACTCGATGGTTTGTTCCGGTACACCGATGCCACGATCAGGGTTTTTCCGCTTCTAGCTGACACCAAGAAACTACAGGCAACGATGGCCGATTACCTCACAAACCCGGATTTTGGATTCAAGGTATTGCAGAACCCGGACAAAGACGGGACCTCCTATGTATGTGTTTTCATCATGAACTTCAGATCGATGGATCTCCTGGACGACAAAGGAAACGTCAAGGGAACGTTCAACGGCGATCGGATGGTAAGGTTCGTAGTGCCCGGAGAACTCACCGACAAGTTAGCAGACCCTGCGGAAGGAAACGGCGATCCGGCAGCGGTGCCTTTCCTCAGTTTTGCAGGCGAGTACTGGAATTACATCACGGAATGGGAGGTCTATGGCCGGATGGTGTATAAGTCGATCCTGCAGAGTCCGGATAGCACGTGGATGCTGTGCCCTCCGACCAGCGACAAAAGGGCTCATCAAAGCGGCGAAGCGCCCCCGAACACATTCAGCAAACCGAGCCTGACCCAGGGGCTACTCAACATCCGAACGTTCCTGATTCCCGAGTTTAACGAAAACAAACCGGCACAACAGCTAAGTGCTATCAGAATCGACTCCCAAGGCATCCCGACAGCTACGGTTGAAGACTCCAAAGGCTTGGAAGAAGCTCTCACGGCGACTGGACTTTCAACCTTTAGGAAAGGGCTCTGGTACATTTCCATGAAGCAAGTGCGAGACGCCAAATTGATCAACGAAGCGGACTACAAGTCTCTGGTTGGAGTTTTCACGAAGCATGACATTAGTGTCGATCAATGGGGAAGACTATCGGACGCACGACTGCACATTTACAATCATCCCGGCCTGCCAATAGTCGAACTTTTGGGACTTGAAAACGGGACGCTGAGTAATGATGGTGACTACATGTGTTTCGAACCAGTAAAACCTTTCTACTTCGGTGGTACGATGACAGAGAATAGTAAGGGAAATCTGACGACGATGATCGAGGGGAAATGGAGGCGAAACCCCTGGCTGACCACTTCCTTCGCGAAATGAACGAGCGGCGCCTGGGGTCCTGCGTGGTAACCGCCGCGAGGACGTTCTATTTCACTGACTGATCAAGTTGCGTTTGGAGTAAATCGTAGTATTAATGATGGGAGTCTGACGACGCGGAGAGAGGTGGGAAACGTTTGCCTGCAACCGGACCAACAAAAGTGGCGATCGTAGGGGGTGGATGCGCCGCTATCGCTGCTGCGTTCGAGCTGAGTAGCGCCGAGCATCGCGGAAAATATGAGATAACCGTGTACCAGATGGGCTGGCGGCTGGGAGGGAAAGGTGCCTCAGGGCGAGGAGCTTCGGATCGCATCGAGGAACACGGACTGCACATTTGGATGGGTTCGTACGAGAATGCGTTCCGGATGATGCGCGACTGCTACAAAGAGCTAAATAGAGATCCCCAAAAGCATCGGATCGCAGACTGGCGTGACGCATTTTCACCGGCGCCGTTCCTTGCAGTAACAGAGCAGACCTCTCGAGATTCCTGGCTCAGCTTTATGTCGTATTTTCCTCCGGGTGACGGCCTCCCGGGCGACCCGTTGACGGATAACAACTCCTTCACGATCAGTTCCTACCTGATTCGAACGGCGAGCCTTGTGCGCACGCTTTTGTTGACCATTCAAAGCCGTCGGAGCAGTGAGGGACAGCGTCACTCCGCAGGAAAAGCAGCCTGGACCGGCAAAAGCGGAGAGACCGGAGCACCGCCTGATCAGCCTGCAGATGAAATCCTCAAAGGTCTTACGCGGTTGCTCAAGTACGGACTTACAGCAACGGTAGCAGGCCTGGCGGAAGCTGCTGGATTGCTGGAGATTGTATTTCGATCCTTTCCACTGTACCCCGACAGCTTGATAGCGAAGCTGGTGGAAACCGCGGCCGCCAGCTCGCGTCGCCAACTTGAACTCATCGTAGGTGACGATCCTGAGTTGAACTGGCTCTGGGTGGTAATCGATCTGGCTTTTACTACAATGCTGGGCGTGTTGCGTTTCGGGCTAGTCACCGATCCACGGGGTTTTGATGCGATCAACGACTACGACATCCGCGAATGGTTGAGGCTGAATGGCGCCTCCGAACGATCGCTCAATTCGGCTCTTATGCGTGGCGCGTACGATCTTGCTTTCGCATATGAAGACGGAGACTATCGTCGCCCCCGGCATGCGGCAGGCGTGGGTCTCCGTGGAACACTCCGGATGCTCTTCTCGTCGCGCGGGGCTGTGTTCTGGAAGATGCGCGCGGGCATGGGAGACATCGTCTTCGCTCCGTTATACGAAGTACTAAAAAAACGTGGAGTGTCATTTCGGTTCTTTCACAAACTCACGAATGTGAAGCTGGCAGACGCCGACAAGCAACTCGCGGGCGACCGGCCCTACGTCGAAGCATTGGAGTTCGACCTACAAGCGCGAATCAAGCAAGGCGTGGAATATCAACCTCTGACTGAAATTCGGGGCCTTCCCTGCTGGCCGTCGAAGCCAGACTATTCCCAGTTGCTCGACGGCGAAGTCCTGGAACGCGAGAAGCGGGACTTCGAATCAAACTGGGAACGTAGAAAGGCCGCCTCTGAGATAATTCGAGTGGGCGACGATTTCGATGTTGTGGTTCTCGGAATCGGCCTCGGCGCCGTCCCCTACACTTGTAAGGACATTCTCGGACGCGATCAACGATGGCGCGACATGATAGCTCACGTGAAAACCGTGGCTACGCAAGCATTTCAGATCTGGATGCGCGAAGACATGCAAGCGCTGGGATGGGAATATCCACCCGTATGCCTGGCGGGTTTTGCTCAACCGTTTGATACCTGGGCCGATATGAGCCACCTGATAAAGGAGGAAAGCTGGTCGGCCGACCCACGGGCAATCGCATACTTTGTCAGTGTGCTGACCGAGCCTGATGCGCGGGAAGATTATGGAAGCAGTGACTATACCGCGTCGCGACGTGCAGACGTGCGAATAAATGCCATTCGGTTCCTTAACTCCGAAATTCATCAGCTTTGGCCAGACGCTGTCCGGAGTACAGGAGATTTTCGATGGGAACTGCTGATGGATCCCAATGAGAAAAGCAGCGCCGTCGATTCGGCGCGCACCGATGAATTGCAGTTTGACACACAGCACTGGGTCGCAAACGTGGAACCATCAGAACGCTATGTCTTATCGTTGCCAGGAACTACTCGTTACAGAATCTCTCCTCTCGACAACACTTATGATAACTTGACGATCGCTGGCGATTGGACGAGCTGTGGATTCGACGTCGGGTGTGTCGAAGCGGCTGTTATATCTGGCAGATTGGCGGCTCACGCAATTTCGTCACTCCCGCGCTTGGAGGATATCGTGGCCTACGATCACCCGTGACAAACGCAACAAAAGGTAAAGTGCCGCAACGACAGCGGTGAACCATTGGTGAAAAAAATGAGTGATCCCCCGCGCTATCGCAGGACTGATCCTTTCCGCACTGGACCGACGCGTTATTTTTCGAATTTGTATCGACCCTATAGTTCGATGAATGCAGGCGGGCAAACGGGGCCGTCTGCGCCGCCGGGGGCCGCACCGCACGCCGAATTCGCGGCAAGGTATCGCGCCCCGGGAGTCGATAGCGCTTATCGTACCTTCGAGCGCCATATGCAGCGGGGCCAAGGCACTGGCGCCGGCTCCAACCGCGGTTCCGCATATCGACCCGGGATGGTTGACGGGTTGCAGGGCCTGTTGGACAACTACGGCGAAATGGCGTCGCTCTTGATCGAGATCCTGAATCGCGTAGCTCGTGGTTACAGAAACGGCGGGGACGAATGGGGCGCCCACAAGGAGGCTCGACCCTCGCCCGCTAGACCGCCTACCACCTATGTGTGCACATCGATACCCACAGTCTTCAGCACGACCAGGCAGTGCGATGTGGTAGTCGAACTTTACCCCTACACTGATCTGGCAAGGTTGAAGACGGACGACTTGGTTTTGATCCCGGAGAACCCGAATTACCCAACCCTCAGCGGGGTCGCCAGGTTCCTCCGTCCGTCGCCGCCAACCGCAACGGCGGGCGCGGGAGCGAATGAAGGAGGAATGACTCAACCGTCGCCCGACAACAGGCCGGTCTTGCGGATCGAGGTGCCGGCGACAGCCGCCGCCGCTGTCTATCGAGCACAAATTTTCGACGATAGTAACCAGGAGCGCGGAACGCTGTTCCTCTATCTCGGTTGATCATGGAGAAATCACAGACCCGCAAACATCAACCGCGATGACGTCTACGCTAGTTCCGGACACGCTGCGCGAATATGGGGAGCTTACCCGGGCAGCGCTACGCTCCTATCTCCCGGCGGGCGAGCCACGCCGATATCTCTACGACCTAATCGCCGACTATCCGGAACGCGGCGGTAAGATGATGCGTCCCAGTCTTTGCATCGCCACAGCCCACGCGTTTGGTGCTCGGCACGAAGACGCATTGCTCACTGCAGTGTCAATCGAGTTGTTGCACAATGCGCTGCTCATACATGACGACATTCAGGATGAGAGCGAAGAGCGGCGCGGACGGCCCGCATTGCACGTTCTCCATGGCATTCCACTCGCGCTGAATGCGGGCGACATGCTTACGTTGACGAGCTTAAGGCCGTTAATCGAAAACCGCGAATTGATCGGCGATCATCTAACGCTTCGCATTATCGAGGAGACCGAACGGATGGCACTTGAATGTGCCGAGGGGCAAGCCCTCGAGCTGGGATGGCGGAGAGACAACGCCTCGGCTCTCAACGAAGAAGACTATCTGGAAATGGTGCTGAAGAAGACTTGCTGGCTGGCGACAATCCATCCGATTCGAATCGGCGCTCTGATCGGCAGCCGCGACACAGTCAATCTTGATGACTTCGGCATGTTCGGTTTTCTGCTCGGCGCGACTTTTCAGATTCAAGATGATTTGGGCAACTTAGTCGCAGACCGGCCCTACGGCAAAGAACTCAACGGCGACATCTGGGAAGGTAAGCGCACGCTGATGTTGATTCGGCTCTTCCGCGAAGCGAGTGTTGACGAACGCAGCCAGTTGTCCAAGCTGATGTCGCTACCACGGGAACAACGCCGTAACTGCGACATCATCTGGGTTCGCCAGTTGATGGACAAGTACGGGTGTGTCGAGTACGCCCGCGAGATAGCGCATGGACTGGCGGGAGCAGCGCTCTATGAGTTTTCGAGGTTCTCCGGCGACCTACCTGACTCGCGTGACAAGCGCTTCCTTGAGGAGATAGTGACCTGGGTCCTCGAGCAGGCCTAAAGCGAATCGGCGGCTTCCTCAAACCACAGCTTGCGCAAAGCAATGGAGTCGATTGGGATCAGGAACAATTAGAAGATGATCGCGGCTAACTTGTAGACAGCAGGAAAATGACCTCGGAGGGTGAGAGCGCCAGAGCGAAAATCCCTCACTGAGCAGCCGGATAAACGGTTGCACCGGAGTAAAAATCCGGCAGCAATAGCCCATTTGCCGAGGAGCGGCAAAGGTGGGCGGAGGGATGAAGCGGGTGGAACTATACGCGCAGGTACGACGAGCGGTTTACGTAGAGGGAATCAGTCAGCGGGAAGCAGCACGGCGCTTTGGGATCGACCCGCGGACGGTGGCGAAAATGCTGGCGTTCTCTGTGCCGCCAGGTTATCGACGGAGCCGGCCGCCGGCGCGACCAAAGCTGGACCCGTTTGTCGGGATCATCGACCGGATCCTGGAGGAGGATAAGGGTCAGCCGGCCAAGCAGCAGCACACGGCGAAACGGATTTTCGAGCGGCTGCGCGATGAGCATGGGTACGACGGTGGGGTCTCGATCGTAAGGGGCTACGTGCACGAGCACCGCCAGCGGCTGCGCGAGATGTTTGTGCCACTGCGCCACGATCCAGGACACGCGCAAGTCGACTTCGGCGAAGCGCTCGCGGTGATCGCAGGCGAGGAGTGCAAGATCCACTTCTTCGCGATGGATCTGCCGCACAGCGATGCATGTTTGGTGCAGGCCTACCCGGCGGAGAGCAGCGAAGCGTTTTGCGAAGGGCACACGGTCAGCTTCGAGTTCTTCGGCGGAGTGCCGCGATCGATCCTGTACGACAACCTCAAGTTGGCGGTGGCGCGCATACTCGGGGATGGCACCCGCCGGCGCACTCGAATCTTCAGTGAACTGCAGTCCCACTATCTGTTCGCCGACCGCTTCGGGCGGCCGGGCAAAGGCAACGATGAAGGCAAGGTCGAGGGGCTAGTCGGATACGCACGGCGCAACTTCATGGTTCCCATCCCGCGCGCGGCCAGCTTCGCCGAGCTCAATGCGTACTTACTAGAGTGCTGCCGCCGGCGCCTGAATGATCGGCTCCGTGGTCATGACGAGACCATCGGTGAGCGGTTGGTGCGGGACCGTGAAGCCTTACTGCGGTTACCACCTGCTCCCTGTGAGGCCTGCGAAAAGAAGCCTGCGCGGGTCAGCTCGTTGTCGCTGGTGCGCTATCGCGGCAACGACTATTCGGTGCCGACCGCATACGGACATCGCGAGGTCCTGGTCCGCGGTTATGTCCACGAAGTCGTGATCGCCTGCGCCGGCGAGGAGATCGCCCGGCACGCGCGTTCATACGCGCACGAGGACTTCGTGTTCAACCCGTTGCATTACCTGGCCCTGCTGGAACGCAAGATCGGCGCGCTCGACCAGGCCGCGCCACTGGTCGGATGGCAACTCCCCGAGGAGTTCGCAACCCTGCGCCGGCTGCTCGAGGCTCGCATGGGCAAGCCCGGCAAGCGTGAGTTCGTCCAGGTCCTACGCTTGCTGGAGGTGTTCCGCCTCGACGATGTGCTGGGCCGGGGTCAGAGAAGCGATCACGCGCGGTGTGATCGGCTTCGATGCGGTCAAACACCTGGTGCTGTGCCGCATCGAACGGCGCCCGCCGCGGCTGAACCTTGAGGTTTACCCGTACCTGCCGCAGGCGACGGTGGCGACCACCCTCGCCAAGAGCTACTTGAGCCTGATGGCGGGAGCAGCGTCATGAGCGATACGCCGCAGGTTCTGCTCACCCACTACTTGAAAACCCTCCGCTTGCCGACCTTCTTGCGCGAGTACGACAAGCTGGCGCGCCAGTGCGCTGGCGAGGAGGTCGATTATCCTCGCTACCTGCTGCGTCTGACCGAGCTGGAGATGATCGAACGCGAACGCCGAACCGTCGAGCGGCGGATCAAGGAAGCCAGGTTCCCGGCGGTCAAAAGCCTCGACCGCTTCGAGTTCACCGCGATCCCCTCGCTCAACAAGTCGCTGGTGCTGGAACTGGCTCGCTCGGAGTACGTCGGCCGCCGCGAGAACATCATCGCGGTTGGCAACAGTGGCACCGGCAAAACTCAGGTGGCGATCGGGCTAGGTCTGGCCGCATGTCAGAAGGGCCTTGCAGTCGGCTTTACCACTGCCGCCGCGCTGGTCAACCAGCTCCACGAAGCCCACGATGAAAAGCGTCTGCTGCGCCTGCCACGACAACTCGCTGGTTACAAGCTGTTAATCGTGGATGAACTCGGATACGTCCCGCTTTCGCCGACCGGCGCCGAGTTGCTGTTCGAGATCTTCAGTCAGCGCTACGAACGGGGCTCCATCATCGTCACCAGCAATCTGCCCTTCGACGAGTGGACCAGCGTGTTCGCATCAGAACGCTTAACTGGCGCGCTGCTGGATCGTCTCACCCACCACGTGCACATCCTCGAGATGAACGGCGACAGCTTCAGGCGCAAACACAGCAAGCGCCGCATCAGTGATGATCAGCCGCCAGAATCCGGCTAAGACTCAGCTCTTTTCACGAAGTTAGTTCTTTGCAGCAGCGAGGGGGTAATCCCAGGGTAATCCCCCTCGCGCTCCCCCTGCCAGAAACCAACCCACCAAGGCCATCGACCTTCAAACTGATGTATTTTTGCTCTGCTGTGCGATGTACCTTCACTTCGGTGTTGACAGCTATTGATGGCGAGTCCTAGCAGTAGCCGATCTGCCGATACCACCCAATCGCGTCGAGGATAGTCTGGTACAGAGGGCGAGGGCCGACCCTCAATTCAAGCTGTCGCCGATCCGGTGCCGGACAATTGAAAGCGCTCGCCAGCATCAGAAACACCGATGGCAATGGCGTACCCTGTCCCAACATGCCGAGTGCAAGCTCCGCCCAGTAGCTCCCCGCGACGGCGAGACTCGCCGGGATGAAAGTACGCGGTGGCCGGACATTACCGATCTCGCAAATCCACGAGAATAACATCTGCACCGAGATGTTGTGTCCGGTCAGCGGTATCGGGTCACCGTACTTTTCATTTTCGAGCCCGACGATCACGGCCTCCGCAACGTCGCGCACATCGATCAAATTGAGAATGTGGTTGGTCATTGCAGGCACCTCACCCTGAAGCAGGCGCGGAATTATGCAGAATTCGCGTTCGCGCAAGTCCCACGGACCGATGCACATGGTTGGATTCAGCAACACCGCCTTAACCCCGCTCCGCGCAGCGGAGATAGTTTCGACTTCGATCGCTTCCTTCACCGCGAAGTACGGGTGCGCAAGACGCATCATCTCGTATGGCAAAGCATCGAGGCCTTTCCGCGGAGACGCGATCGTTGCAAAGGACCCTATCGAGGCCAAACGCGCTCGATGCTTGAAAACTGCTTCGAGAAGATCGCGAGTGCGCCGTACTGCATCCGAGACAGAGTCAGAGCCACGGTTGAGAACGCCTCGCAAGAGGCTCAGCGGATAGGGCGCCGCCGCGTCTACCACAATGTCCTGGCCGGCTATCCACGCGTCGAACTGACCAGGGACCGCGCTGTCTCCGGGTGCGAAATGCACCGGCAAGCCGGCTAAATTAAATGCAGGCTCGTGTCTGCGGCTGGTCGCGGTGACTTCGATTCCTCGGTTGAGAAGCGCACGAACCACAGCGTTGCCGATGTGTCCGGTCGCGCCGATCACTACTGCTTTCACGGCTGAATGGCTCCGCCTGCGTTCATGATGAGATAGGTCCGGATGTAAACGGCGAGAGCATCAACCGAGCGTGAGCAGCAGATTTCGTGCTTCTACGAGATCGGCGTTTTCAAACCCTTCGGTAAACGAATTGTAAGCTTCGCGAAGAGTTTCTCTGGCTGAGTCTTGCTGACCGTTCTTAATGTACAGCCGGCTCAGACTCGTTGCGGCGCGTAATTTGAATATCTGTGCCTTTTGACTATCAGCGATCGTGATCGCGTCTCGAAAACTTCGTTCCGCTCGTGCCTGTCGGCTTCCTGCTTCATCGGGTTCTTTTTCGCTTTCCATCAAAAGTGCTTCACCCTTGATCCGATGCAGTTCTGCCTCGAAAAACCTCTCCCCAATGCGATCAACCAGTTCGAACGTCTCATCGAGCACAGCGAGCGCCGCAGATGGATTACCCTCACGGACAAGAGCCTCAGCCAGGGTACCTCGCGCCCAAGGTAGAAATAGATCGTGTCCAACAGGCGACAAAGCTTGTTCCGAACGCATTACGGCTGAGAGCGGCACGCGTATCTTGCCCTGGCCGACAAGGCTCATCGCCTGCAGGCCACGTACAACCTTCACCCTATGCGCGAACCCGTAATCCTCGCAGACGGGGATCGCCTCGGCGATCCGCGCATCCGCGCCTGAATAGTCACGGCGAAGTAGACAGAACATGGCATCATTCGTGAGAAACCAGCCCAGCGTGAAAGGATGTGCCAGCTTGTGCGCCAACGTCTCCGCTTCCTGTTCGCGCTCGCGGGATTGCGCGAGACCTCCAAGAATCCATAGCGTGACTGCATCAAAGTACAAGCAGCTCATCAGAGGATCCTGACCGAGCGCAAACAAGCCTGTGTGACATTCAGAATTTCGTTTCCGGATCGCTCCGTCATGGGTATCGTGAGCGGTGGCCATTTCGCCCATAAAGTGCTGGCTACACCCTAACGCCCACAAAGCGTGAAGCGTCAAGTTGGCGTCACCCAGCTGACTTGCAAGCTCCCGGCTCTCCTCCGCGAAGTAACGCGCATCGCGATGTTCGCCGCGTGTCAGATGGTGCATCCAGAGCCCGAAAACGACCGAGAACAAGCGAGGGTCTCCGGCCAGAGCCAGTTCCTGGCACAACTCACGTGCACGCCTATAGGTAGTTCCGACTTCGGGCACATGCCACCCACTAACCGCCAGCAGCGCCAGTCCGTGATCGATTCGAAGATCCAATTCCTGGCGCGAGCGTTCCTCTGACTGCGGTGAGTTCGCGAGCAGGTCCACGGCGCTTTGCAGATGGTCCAGTGCTCCTTGGTAGGCGCTTTTCGTCAGCTCACGCTTGGCCGCCATAGCCAGGTACTCGACAGCCTTTTTGGTGTTCGAGGTGTGCCGGTAATGGTGAGCGAGTTGGCTTAGATGATCGCCGAGCGAATCCTTGAACAGTGCTTCGATTGCTGTACCGATCCGTTCATGAAGAATCTTGCGGCGCTCGCTGAGGACGGAGTTGTATGCGACCTCTTGAGTCAGCGCGTGCTTGAAGATGTACTCAACGTCAACGGATGCGGGCTGCTCGTAGATGAATTCACCTAACTGGAGATCGAAGAGCATCCGGTTCAGTTCTTCTTCCGACTTCGGAACCACACTCTTGGCGAGGGCAAATGGGAATTCCTTGCCGAGTACCGCGAGCGTCTGCAGCAGATCTTTCTCGTCGGGCGGCAGACGATCGATGCGCGAAGCCAGGATTGCCTGCACGGTAGGTGGAATCTTCAACTGGCTCAGCGACCTGGTGAGCTTTACTTTACCGTTGTGAGTGAGCGCGCCCTCATCGAACATCACCTGTACCGTCTCTTCCATGAAAAATGGATTGCCCTCGGTCTTCTCGATGATCAGGCGCTTGAGCGGGGCGAGTTCGACGCCGTCGCCGAGCATCGCGGAAAGCATCTCATGGGCGCTCTCTTTGCCCAGCGGATCGAGCCGAAGTTGGGTGTAGTAGGTCTTGCTGCCCCATTCGTGACGGTAGTCGGGACGATAGCTGACGAGCAGCAGGATTTTCGCAGTTGCGATGGATTCCGCGAGCAGGTTCAGCAACGCTTGGGTCTCGCTATCGATCCAGTGGAGATCCTCGAAAATGACGATCAACGGTTGATCGAGCGATTCGCGCAGCAGAACCCGTTTGATCGCGTCGAGGGTGCGCCGCTTCCTTATCTGTGCATCCATCCCCGCCAGAGGATCCTCACCTTCGACGAGCCCGAGCAACCCGAACAGATAGGGCAGCGTGTCCTCGCGTGAACGGTCGAGCGCCAGCAGGCGGCCAGTCACTTTTTCGCGGCGGGATTGGCGATCGTCGGTGGCCGAGATTTTGAAGTAGCCATGAAGCAGATCGATAACGGGCAGATAGGCGGTCGCTTTGCCATGCGAGATCGAGAACGCTTCCAGCATCATGCATCCCGATTGCGCAACGGCCTTGAACTCGAAAAACAATCGCGATTTCCCTACTCCCGGCTCGGCCATGGCTGCGACGATCTGGCCGCGCCCGGATTTGGCGAGATCAAGCGCGCGCATCATCTGCGCGAGTTCGGCATCGCGCCCAACGAACCGGGGAAGCCCGCGCGATGCGGAACGCTGCAACCGGGTGCGTAGCGGTCCGAGGCCAAGCACTTCATGAACATTGACCGGTTCGGAGAGGCCCTTGATGACCGTCGCGCCCAACGGCTTAAGCTCAAAGTAGCCCGCAACCAGTTGACGCGTATGTTCACTTAACGCGATCGAACCGGTCGGCGCTATGCTCTGCAGTCGCGCCGCGAGGCCGACTGCGTGACCGGCAGGCAGATATTCAGTATGCGATTGGTCCTTGCCCACATGCCGCATCGCAACTTCGCCGGTATTGATCCCAATGCGAATCTCGAGCGGCGCTTTGCCCTCAACGCGCAGGCGGTCGGAATAGCGGCGCAGCTCCTCCTGCATCCGCATCGCCGCATAGATCGCACGCTGCGGATGGTCTTCATGCGCGATCGGCGCGCCGAACAACGCGAACACCCCATCGCCGGTCGATTGCGCCACGTGACCCTCATAGCGATTGACGGCTTCGGTCATAATCGCGAGCGCCGGATCGACGATCGCGCTCGCGGCCTCAGGGTCAAGATCCTCGATATGACTCATCGAACCCTTGATATCCGCGAACAGCACCGTAATCGTCTTGCGCTCACCTTCGAGCGACCGCTCGTCTACGGCCCGATCAATCGCAGGCGGATGAGACAAGCGTCGCGACGCAGTGGAAGCAAGGCCCTGGGCGAGCGCTGTACCGCATTCGAGACAGAATTTCGCTTTGTGTGGAATTGCGACGTTGCACCGCGGACAGCGTGAGTTCATCGTGGCGCCGCATTCGAGACAGAACTTCGCACCGTCCGGATTTTCTTGTGCGCAGACCGAGCATCGCATAGCGCAGACCTATCCTCACAAAGGGAGCTTTCGGGGTTTTATCGCTAATTACAGGATATATCTAGAGAGAGTTCTTTTGCATACGACGATCGAGTCGAGGCGCATACATAGATAGGCCGAATCTTTGATGACCGTATGACCGGAATTCCCCGAGCGTTGAAACAGACTGCGTTCGAACAATCGGTATCGACTCGACGGATTGGGCAGGGCACACCTAGTGTGATGTCCCATTAATAACCTTACAAAGGCGTTGAAGCTTTGCGAAGATGGAGTCGGCGGTGGCGGTCCACGCGAAGGGACGATGATGCAGATTGTAACTGGCGACGTAGGCGTCGATTTTCTGCACCAACGCGGCGATGCGGAACGAGCCACGCCGAATTGCCTGCTGGGTGATCAGGCCGAACCAGCGCTCCACCTGATTGAGCCAACTGGCATAGGTCGATGCGTAATGGAGGTGGTAGCGCGGCCGCCGCGCCAGCCACGCCTTAAGCTTGGGATGCTTGTGGGTGGCGTAGTTGTCCGCCACCAGGTGGAGGTCGAGCCCGGCCGGGACGCTGCGGTCTAGGTGATTAAGAAACGCGCGAAATTCCTGGTGGCGATGGTGCAGCGAACAGGGTGGTAGTGCCGTGGCGGTAGTAATCGTGAGTTACTCCTTCGACATAGCCCAACCCCATCGGCAACACCGGTTGAGTACGTTCCAGCGCCTGGACCTGGCTCTTCTCGTCCACGCACAGCGCCAGCGCCTTGGCGGGCGGATTAAGGGACAGCCCCACCATGGCGCGCACCTTCTCCACGAAGAACGGGGCGGTGGAGAGCGTGAAGCTCTTGCTGCGATGCGGCTGCAAACCGAACCGCGCGAAATAACGGCCCACCGTGCTCTTGGGAATGCGGGTGACGGCGGCGGCCGAGCGCACCCTCCACTGGGTGGCGTGGTCGGGCTTGCGCGGTACCACCAGGTTAATCAATTCCGCCACCTTCTCATCGTCGTGCGTGCGCGGGCGCCCCGCCCGCAATTGGTCGTGCAGACCAGCAAGTCCGCGCTCCTGATAGCGTCGGCGCCAGTGGCTAACCGCCGGGGCGCTGACCCCGCAGCGCCGCGCCACTTCCCGGTTGGACTGGCTCTCCCCCGACAGCAATACGATCCGCGCACGCCGCACCAGCCAATGCGGCATGCTGCGCGAGCGTACCAACGCGTGCAGTTGCAGCCGGTCAGCTTCGCCAATCAGCAACCCCTTGTTCGGTCTGCCCATCCTCGCCACCTCGCTGGCGATTCTAACAGACCGATACATCTCTGTAAGGTTATTAATGGGACATCACACTAGTGTCCTGAGTTAGAAGTTAGTTGAATAAGTTGTGGTCCCTCGCCGTCTGTCGGATAGGAGGAAGGACGCGGATGAGGACCGGGAGACCGATAGCACCTTTGAGCGTGACGGCTGAAGAGCGGGAACGGTTGCAGCAATGGGCGCGGCGGCCCAAGACCGCGCAGGCCCTGGCCCTGCGCTCGCGCGTCGTGCTGGAATGCGCCGCCGGCCGGTCTAACATCGTGGTTGCTGGTAAGCTGGGGATTACGCACCAAACCGTTGGTAAATGGCGCCGGCGCTTTCTGGAGCAGCGGCGTGACGGTTTGCTCGACGAACCGCGCCCCGGTGCGCCGCGCCAAGTCAGTGATGCACAGATCGAGCGGGTAGTGCGCATGACCCTGGAGCGCACCCCGGCCGATGCCACGCACTGGAGCACTCGCGCGATGGCCCGCAAGAGTGGTTTGAGTCAGACCATGGTCAGCCGCATCTGGCGGGCGTTTGCCCTGCAGCCGCATCGGGTCGAGAGCTTCAAGCTCTCCACAGCCCCGCTGTTGGTGGAACAAGTCCGCGAGCTCGCGGGTTGGTACCTCAATCCGCCCGACCGGGCGCTGCTGTTGTGCGTAGATGAGAAAGCCCAGCTTCAGGCGCTTGATCGCAGCCAGCCGCGGTTGCCGATGCGTCCCGGCCAAGCCGAGCGCCGCAGCGCGGATTACCTGCGTCACGGTACCATCAATCTGTTCGCCGCGCTCGACCGTAATCGGCGAGTTCCACCGGCGCCATCGCACCGCCGAATTTAAAAGCTTTCTTGAAACCATTGACGCGGCGGTGCCCCGCGAGCTGGCATTGCACCTGATTCTCGACCACTACCGCACCCACAAGACCGCGCCCATTAAGCGCTGGCTGTTGCGCCATCCCCGCTTCCACCTGCACTTCACACCCACCGGCGGTTCATGGCTCAACCTGGTCGAGCGCTGGTTCGCGCTGCTTACCGAAAAGCAACTACGCCGTGGCGTCCACCGCAGCACCCGCGAACTGCAGGATGCCATCCGCGCTTACCTCGACCACCATAACCGCAATCCCAAACCCTTCATCTGGACCAAAACCGCCGATCAAATCCTCGAATCGGTCGCAAGATTTTGTAAACGCATTTCTAACTCAGGACACTAGCAGGGTGTTGAGAAAAATTCCTCTTCGATGGGATCGACCGATCGTTTTGCATCTGTACAGTGAAACGAAGCGATCTGAGTTGCGGCAGGGAAGGAAGAGGAAGACGCGCCGACACGATCGGCCACAGAGCATGATGCTGACCTTGGTCAACCCGGAGCAGCGAGTGCCAGCCAACCATCCGATGCGACTGATCAAAGCGCTGGCCGAGGTCGCACTTGAAGAACTCTCGCCGCTGTTTGCGCGGAGGTACAGCGAGGTGGGTTGTCCCTCGATCCCCCCAGAGCGGTTGTTGAAGGCCTCGCTGCTGATGGCGCTGTACGCGGTGCGCGGCGAGCGGATGTTTTGCGAGCAGTTGGACTATAACTTGTTGTTTCGCTGGTTCCTGGACCTCAACTGGGACGAGCCCGCCTTCGACCATTCCACCTTCAGCCGCAATCGGATGCGGTTGCTCAAGCATGACGTGGCGGGCGAATGTTTCCGCACCGTGGTCTCGGAGGCACGCGAGCTTAAGC
The DNA here is from genome assembly GCA_963815835.1 of uncultured delta proteobacterium. Taxonomy (GTDB): domain Bacteria; phylum Desulfobacterota; class Binatia; order Binatales; family Binataceae; genus DATGKG01. Next base: position 541,706 of record CAWFIF010000006.1, on the reverse strand, counting down.
TGACCAGCGACGAGCACTTCATCGTGGATGGCACTCTGATCGAGGCGTGGGCCTCGCTCAAGAGCTTCAAACGCAAGGATGCGGGTCCGAGCGAGCCACCGGATGACCCCAGCAATCCGAGTGTCAACTTCCATGGCCAGCGCCGCACCACTCAGACCCACCAGTTGACCACCGACCCCGAGTCCCTGCCGGCCAGGAAGGGCGCGGGCAAGGAGGCCAAGCTTTGTTACTCGGCCCACGCTGATGGAGAATCGCAACGCCATCTTGATCGACTTTCAGGTTGAGCCGGCTGACGGAGTGCCTAACGGCGCGCGGCGATCGCAATGGTCGGCGAATGCTTGCCCGGTAGCCAACGGATCACGCTGGCGGCGACAAGGGCTATGATACTCGCGACTTCGTCGCGTCCTGCCGCGCGCTCAAGGTCACGCCCCACGTGGCGCAGAACCTGGCGCGACCGGGTGGCTCTGCGCGCACCGTACGCCATCCGGGTTACGCGGTCAGCCAATGGATCCGCAAGCGGGTCGAAGAGACCTTCGGCTGGATGAAGAGCATCGGGGGCTGCGTCGCACGCGCTATCGCGGTCGCCAGCGGGTGCAGATGCACGCCTAGCTGGTCGCCGCCTGTTACAACCTCCTGAGGATCGCCAAGCTCACTGGGGCCCCGGCATGAATCAACAACCCACACCAGTGTTCCACGCCGCGCGGCGGATCAAAGTGGGTCGCGGGTAAGTCTGTAATCCCGGCCTCGCGCCACCTAACCAATATGAAACTGAGCAATCAACCCCTTTCCTCAACACCCTGCTAGTAGTACCGGTTCGTAGTTGGGAGGCCTTGGTTAGCGAGATTGCCGCACGTATGAGTGTAGACCGCGAGTCCTTCACTCATGGTCTGCGCTGTGACAGCTCGTCGCGAGCGTTATTTGCGCACATTGGTTCGCCTATAGCAATTCAGCCCGCATACAGCCCTATAGAAGCCGTAGGATCGCGCCCTTTAACACAAGACTCATCACAGTTTTTGTGCCACGATCCTTATGTTGACAGCGCCGTCGGTGGGGCGTCCAGCTAGATGCTAGTGCGTCGGAACCGCTTATCAGCTCGAGCGCGGCCTTACCCTCGTGCTCCTTGATGCGATCGCGCACCCATGCGGTGTCAACGCCTGAGTCGATGACCAGATGTGCGACGTGAATATTCTTCGGACCTAGCTCTCGGGCCGCACTTTGCGCGACAGCACGCAGACCAAATTTCGCACTTGCGAAAGCGGCATAGCCACGCCTCCCCGCGGACTGGCGGTTGTGTCGGTGAAGAAGATGCAGCCGCGCTCACGCGGCGTCATAAGGCGCGCCGCTTCGCGCCCAGTTAGAAAGCCACCATAAGCACGCCATCTCCCACACCTTTCGAAAGACGCGCTCGGTTGTGTCGGACAGCGGGAAATTGACATTCGCACCAACGTTGAAGATGAAGACTTCGAGAGGCGCTTGGTTCTCGGCATCTTGCAAAAAGGCATTGATCTCATCTTCCTTTCGCGCATCAAGCGATCGTCCGCTGATTCTCCCGCACTGCGCCTCGACGTCGGCTACCAGCGTCGAGAGTTTATCTCCGTTGCGGCGACCCGCGAATACGGTGAAGCCCTCACTCGCGAATTTTCTCGCGATCGCGGCCCCGATTTAGTCTCCAGCACCTCTCACCGCGGCCGTGGCATTTCTCATTTGCAAGGGTAGTCCTCCTCTCGATGGCTGCGCTTCAGAACGGTCAGCAGCCCTGCACGTTTGCCTCGCCGGCTGGAAGTCAGATCGATCGATCCACGCGTGGCAATTTTCAAAATCCGATCGGACAAATCGTTATCGTTAACCGCCCGCGCGAGAATCAGGCCTCCGACCATACAAGCGAAAGCCGCGATCGCGTTCTCCCGACGTCGCAAACTGTCACTGCCAGGCATCTGTTCGGCGAGATACTCGAACCTACTTCCTTCACCATGGCACCGCGTAAGGCCAGTCTGAATTAATGTAGATCGAACAATTGACGCATTGCCGCGAGCAGCCAGCTGCGGGTTCTGAGGATCGGCTGCTCCGAGGGTTGCGATGAGCGCAGGCGAGTTTCCTCCATCCGCTTGGCCGCGACCTCGGCGATGGTGTTGGCGGCTTCGGGTTTCGCTTTGAACAAGGTAGTGAAGCCGTCGCGATTGACTTCCAGTACTTCGAGATCGGTCAGCGCCCGGATAGTAGTCGTGCGAGGCTCGCCAGTCAGCAGAGCGATCTCACCAAAAAAGTTGTTGACTGACCGCTCGTCAGTATGCCGGACCACACGCAGTTGCCCGGCGGCATCGCGCTCTAGCACCTCGACCAGGCCGTGCAGCAGTATGTAAAAAGTGGTGCCAACCTCTCCGTCGTGAATTACAACATCATTCGTACCGAATTCGACTATCCTCGTGTAAGGCATTAGCAACGCCAATTCTTCTTCGCTGAGACTGTTGAGCAGATAGGAGCGGCGCAGTTCACCGAGCATGCGCTCGTTACGGTGAGCCTCTTCCGCTGACATTTGATCATGATAGTGGTCAGTCGAAATCTTCAGCGCGTTGCGGCGGGCCGCGTACCAAAGGCTGCGGAGAAGCCGGGAGCGAACGCGCTCTTGTTCGGCATAGTCGGACAGCCAGTAGCGAATCCGATATTGCACGTCGTCGCCCCGGAATCCCGAAAGTTCGATCGATGGCGGCGGATCGGAGAGGATTTCGCTGGTGTCGCGCAGGAGTCCCAGCACGATTTCCTCGACCTTCCACGGCGGCTGATAAGATCCCAGTTCGATCTGCACATGGTCCTCAATTTTTTCGGCCGCCGAGAAATTCACCAACGGCCGCTGGTTGAGTACGCTGTTGGGGATGTGCAAGCTTTCGTTGCCAGGGGTGAGGATGCGGGTAGCGCGCCAACCGGTCCATTGGATGCGTCCGATCTTGTCGTCGAATCTCACCCAGTCCCCGGGCTTGGCCGGTTTTTGAGATTGCAGCACCAGCGTCCTGAGGAACTGACTACGCAACAACCATCCGACCAAGGCGCCGCCCGCTGGAACTGTCGAGAGTACCCCTAGCATTCGGAAATCCAGGCGCAATTCGAGGCGCAGGATCAGTATCGGAACGGTCAGATACAAGATCGCTCTCAGGAAATCCACGGTGGCGGTTGAAAAATGGGCACGGCCACGAATCAAGGTCTTCTGAGTACCCTCGACAAGAATTTGAACGGCCGCCCAAAAGATCAGGGTTAGGGCGAGTGCATGTCCCCATCTGGTCCACTCGCCGCGCGGCATCGATCGAACCAACGCGTCGGTGATCAGTCCCAGGGAAACCAGGACGAAACCGAGCGGGCTCAGCACTCGTTTCCGGCGGCGCACAGCGAATGCGACCAGCAAGGCGAAAAAAGCGAGCAGGCCTTCGAACTCGGCCGGCACTCCAAGCCCGATCTGAGTAAAAACGGGCATCATAGGGCCGTTAACCAAGTGGCTTCGTTTTGCATCGATAGTTGACGATCACAGTTTATAGATCAGCCCGACTTCGAGCTTGGGGTCGGCCGGGGAACCGAATAGCCCGGTCCGATCGAGATTCTTTACCAGAAGGTACTAGGGTTGAACATCCGCTCCTTACACGCTGCACCAGCTCCGACAAATTGAAATCGAATCTGCATCCATGCTCAGTGGCTGACCAGATATCACCAAGGCGGTGTTTCGTTTCACGCAGGTCGTCCCTCCGTGTGCGCACCCTCCACAAGGGAGAGCAGTCCAACACTGGCTGTTCGATGTCAAACGGTTTTATATTGATATTTGTTCAGATTCGTTTTGATGGGACGAACAGAAGGACCGGACGGCCAACTTCGCAACCACGATCGCGGAGTGCGACACATCGCAATGCGAGGCACGTGAGTTCTTCGATGCCGCAGTCGGTGAGCACGAATTTATTTGATGTCGAGGGCGAGCTGGCTCGGCTGGCATCTGGCACGATGCGCGCCGACGAGATGCTGCAAGCGTCCCGGCGCATCATGGCCGTCGCCGACGGATCGCATTGGAGTCAGGCCGCCGCATTTCACGGCAAAGGTCTATACGCGCAAGGCCGGATCGCCGATGCCCTCGCGATGTTCGAGCAGGCATGGCAAGGCGCGGACCAGCTCGATGATCCAATCGCGGGCGCCCTCGTGGCGGGGATGGGCGGGGGCTGCTGCGCCACGCTTTACGACTATGCGAAGGCGGAGCAATGGTGCGTGCGCGAACTGAATCGGTCGCGCTCGCGGCTGGTCGCGAACCATCGCTTTGGGCTGATTCATCTGCTGGCCTCGGCGCGGATGAGCCAGGGCGATGTCAAGGGCGCGCGCGAGCTGATGAGTGAATTCGAGGGGGGCGCCTCGAACCACTTCCTGCTTGCGTTTCATGAGGGCGATTGGGAGCGCGCGGTGGTGTTGCGGCGAATGGAGCTCGAGGCGGAGCGAGCGGCGGGGCGGCTTGAGGGGGTGGGCAATTGCGCGTCGTTGTTAGGACGTTTTGCGCGTTGCGGTAATCAGCGTATCGAAGCGGAAGCGTATCTGAATGAAGGGCTGGCGGCGTCGGTCGCCTGGCCGGATGTGAATCGCGAGCTCTTCATCCGCATCGAACTCGCGATTTTCAATGCCGACCTCGGGCGCCTCACTCAGGCCCTCAAGCATCTGCCGCGGTGCCGCGAAATCGTCGATGACGGCCAAGATTGGCGTGGCCATCGGGGCGCGGTCGCCTATACATCATCGATAATCGCGGCGGCCGAATGTATCGCCAAGGTTAAGGGGACCGAGCAGCTGTGGGCAATTCCATCCGAACGGACCAGGCCGATCAAGCTACCCGACAAGGTCGCCGAGGGATTTTCCGCCGCGATAGAAATTTTCCGCCGCTACCATGCGCCATGGGAAGAAGCGTCGGTGTTAGCCTACTGGTCGCGGGTGCTCCTCGCTTCCGGCCATCATCGCGAGTCAGTCGAGAAATTCAATTTGGGCTTTGCGATTTTTGATAGCCTCGAGGCGCCGCCGCTATTGACCGATCGCGTGCAGGCCGAAATATTCCGTTTCGTCGCGCTATCCAATCGCCCGACGTCGGCCAGCCCGCAACTCAGCCTTGGATCGAACCTTTTCCGCAAGGAAGGGGACTTTTGGACGGTATCGTTCGAGGGCTCGGTTTTCCGGCTGCGCGACACGATGGGAATGCACTACATCAGCCGACTGGTCGCAAATCCCGAGATGGAGTTTTCGGCACAAGAGTTGGTCGCCGGCGCACATCGCGCAAACCATCGACACCTCGGCAAACGAAACCATCAACTGTCGATGAGCAATGGACGCGCTGAGAGCAACCTCGAAGTAAACGACGACCTCGCCCGTGAGCGTGCGCGGCTGATGGTGACCAAGCGGATCAAGGATGTCATCACAAAAATTAGGCTGACCCATCCCGAGCTGGCGCGCCATCTCGCCACCTCCATCCGCACCGGCTACACGTGCGCTTACATCAACGAGGACGAGCGTTCGGGCCGTTGGGTAACATAGACACTCCGTTTCATCACGAAAATTCCGCTCGAATTTGCCGCTAAGCATTTGTGCCAGCGATTGGCACATTTTTCCATTGCGACCAAGTCTCCAAACGCGCTGAATTGACGACCAGTTGGCGGCCTCGCCCGCTAAATCTCGGCGGCATTCCGGGGGAACGGATGTATACGCGCGTTCGACTACTGTCCTTGGCGTTGGCGATGGTTCTATCGATGGCGGCCTCCGCAAACGCGTCCGGCGGTCCGCAACAACCTACCAAGACACCCGCGATGGTGCGTATTCCGGGCCATGTGCTATCGGCACTCGCGCATGCGGCCGAAGTCAATCAGCCGCTGGATGCGCAAGGGCATCTGCTCCATGACTCTGATCCGATCACGATTACTATCGTGCTCAAGCGTGACGATCAGGCAGGATTCGATCGATATCTGAAAGAGATTTACGATCCGCATTCGAAGAACTTTCGTCACTACCTGAAACAGCGCGAAATTGCGCGTCGGTTCGGCCCATCGGAGCGAACCTACGACGCGATGCTCGCATACCTGCGCACGAATGGCTTCAAACTGATGGAGGGTTCCGCCAATCGGCTGACGCTAACCGTGCGCGGAACCCGCGCTGACGCGGCGCGCGCCTTCCAGGTGAGCATCGGCGACTATCGAATCGGCAACCGCAGCTTTTACGCCAACCAAGGCGATCCAGCCTTACCCGCGCAACTCGCGCCTCGGGTCGAGTCGATCGCCGGCCTGACGAATCTCGCCCGGCCAAGAGAAACGACAGAAGCGATATCGAACGCCATTACCTTCTACATTTGCGCGATCAAGCTCGCAGCCCACGTCGGAAAAGAATTCGGGACACTTGACTACAGTGACGGCGACGCAACTTTTCAGGCCTTCATCGATTGCTGGGGTGGTGAGAAGACAAAGGGGAAGTACGGAACACCTAATCCTTTCGATCCTCCACCTCCCGCATGGATCGCGGATGACGGCACCGGCCAAAACGTTGGATTGATCGAGTTCGATACCTTCCAAATGAGCGACGTGGCCGATTTTCTTAATATAACCGGCCTCCCGTCAACGAATCTCAACAATTTGAGCGAGGTCCACGTCAATGGTGGCGCGCCGGCAGGCTCCAACCAGGACGAAGTATTGCTCGATATCGACGAGGTCATGGTGATCGCGCCAGGTGCGAAAGTTGTGGTCTATGATGCCCCATTCAGTGGAGCAGGTACCAGCTTCCAGGCGCTGTTCAATGCGGCGATTAATGGGGGATCGACCATCATCAGTAACAGTTGGGCCTACTGCGAAGACCAGACTACCCTCGCCGACGTTCAAAGTATCGATTCGATTCTCCAGACTGCGGCGATGGCCGGGATCACGGTCTTCAATGCCACCGGCGACAGCGGCAGCAATTGCCTTGACGGTAGTTCGAACACCGTTGCGGTTCCGGCAGACTCGCCTAATGCCACTGCGGTTGGGGGATCATCACTTAGCGAGAGTCCCGGCAACAGCTATGCCTACGCAACCGAGACATGGTGGAACGGTACCAGCGCGATTCCGCCGACCGGACAGGGCGGTTTCGGCGTCAGCAAATTCTTCGCCGCCAAAAGCTATCAAACCGCGATCAGTGGCACGGCGAATCGATCGGTACCCGACGTGGTGAGCAACGCCGACCCCAAATACGGAGTGCAGATCTGCCAAGCCAGCGACGGAGGATGCCCCAGCGGAAAGATCTACGGTGGAACCAGCGGCAGTGCGCCAGCCTGGGCGGGATTTGCCGCGCTCATGAATCAGGCGCATCAGAGTAATCTCGGCTTTCTCAATCCTTTGATTTATCCCCTCGCCGCAACACCGGCTTTTCACAACCCGGCCTCACATGGCAGTGACTTCGCCCATATGGGACTGGGATCGCCAAATCTTAGCGCATTGCATCTGCTACTGGACGGCCACATCGTGGGTCCGGTAAGCGCGACCATTTCCCAAGTTCCGACCTACACCCTGCTGAATTCGTCAAGCGTGCAGGTCCCCACGGGTCTCTCCGCCGACGGAGCCACAAAAGGTTATGTCGTAGTTAGACTGCTCGACGGTAACGGTGATGCGGTGGGAGGCAAGACTGTAAGCCTCACCGCGCCGGGGACTAGCGCCGCGATTACGCCGGCCAGCGGGGTTTCCTCGGGAGACAATGGTGCGGTCCTATTCACGGTCACCGATAGCATTCCGGAAATCGTTAACTTCAAAGCCACTGATGTTACGGACAGCCTGGTGCTCACTCCCGCAAACACATTCAACATCAATTTCGTTACGCCGCCCGCGACGGCAGCTTCGATAGGCGCTAGCCCAAATAGTGTGAGCGCCGATGGCCTGGCTTTCTCGACCGTCACCGTCACTCTAGAAGATGCGTCGAGTAACCCTTCGCCGGGCAAGCAGGTCATCCTCTCCCAAGGGGGCGGGCATTCGAATATCAGCGGACCAGCCTCAGGGGTGACTGACAGCACGGGTAAGATTCAGTTCACCGTCACCGACAAGATTGCTGAGACTGTCACCTACACGGCCACCGATGTTAGCGATGGAAACCTGCCGGTGCCCGGTTCGGCCCCGGTTGATTTTAGCGGCGGCACTCCTCCGACATGCAGCCTTGGCATGGCCAGCGTGGTGGCGGGTCAGCCTTTCGCGATCGGCCAGTGGGCGACAGGATTCGAGACGATTCAGTATCAAAATCTGTGCTTCGGTCCTACCGGCATGGCCTTCGATCCGAACGGTAACATGTATGTAGCCACGTATTTTGAAGGCAATGTCTACAAGTTCGGTCCTTCGGGAGGAACCGCGGGTCCGGCGACCCTAATTACCACCACGCCGTATGCGAGCACCGATCAGCTCTCCGGGCTCGCCTTCAGCAAGGACGGACAACATCTGTATATGGCGCGGCAGTTCGGCAACGGCGGAGGACCCGTATTGGGCGACGTGGTCGAAATAAGTCCTACCGACGGATCGATCATCCGCGAGGTTGTCACTGGACTCTCATGCGCGACTGGATTGGCAACTGATCCGATCAGCGGAGATTTATTCGTCTCCCAGCCCTGTGTACCGCCGACTGGGTCGAACAACATCGTTCGAATCATCAATCCCCAGTCCATCTCACCAACCACATCGGTTTACGCCTCGCCGGGAGAAGCTTCGAATGTAGTGTTCGCGCCCGACGGCACTCTGTATACCGAATCGGCCTTGCAGAACGTCGGCCAATTTATCGTGAGTATCAGCGGTACCAACAGTGCAAGTCCCGGAACGCTTGACTACATCACCAACAGTTTCGAAAGCCCGACCGCGGTGTTGCCTGCGCTCAATCCGCTGAATATCAGTATGCCGCCGTTTCTCCTGATTAGTGACATCAACAACGATATGGCCGAGTTACCACTGCCCGTGGCCCCTCCTCCTGCTCCACAACAACCCACAGACGTTATCACCGGCGGTTCGCAAGGACTGTATGGCGTCACCGGTCCGGATGGATGCGCGTACATGACGCAAAGCGATCGCATCCTGCGGATCACTAACGCGGATGGGTCCTGTGGTTTCGCTTCGAGCAGCCCTCTGGTCTCGATGAGCTTGAGCCCCTCGAGCGTGACGCCCAATCCGCTGCAAGGAACGACGCAAACCTTCAACGCCACTCTTTCCAACGTGAGTTCGCCTTCGAATACTCCGATCCTGTTCCAGGTGTTCGGCGTCAATCCGCAGATCAGACTGGTTAAGACCAACGCCCAAGGTCAGGCGTCGTTCACCTACACCGGCAGTCGGGAGGGTTCCGATACCGTCGCAGCGACCACAACGATCAATGGTTCTTCGGTCACCTCGAATCTTGCGTCGGTAACATGGGGTACCGGGACAGGATACGACCTTCCTGACCCTCAACCCGAGCCCACGAAGTGCAACGGTGGGGCAAATGGTCACTGTGATCGCATCGTTGAGCGACGTGTCGCAACATCCTCCGGTCGCCGTCGCGAATCAGACAGTGCGGTTTGCACTCGGAAGCAGTACTTGTCAGGCAATGACCAACTCTAATGGTATCGCTTCATGCAGTGTCACGCCGAGTAGCGCTGGCATGAGTACACTTACCGCAAGCTTCGCGGGTACCACCACGTATGTCGGGTCCAACGCGTCGATCGGATTCAACGTCTTGACTTCGCCTACTCCGACCCCGACTCCTACCGCGACCGCAATAGCGACCTCGACCGCGACCGCTACCGCAACCCAGAGAGCTACTGCCACTCCGACCGCTACGCCGACGCCTATCGGTAAGGTTGGCCCAATTTACCTCAGCCCTCCAGAACTCGATTTCGGCGACTGCGAAATCAGGCAGCACGGCCAAACCAGAACGGCGTTTTTGTTCAATCCATGGTGGAACAATGGGACCGCAGCCATCAGCAGCATCTCCATTCAGGGCAGCGGCGATTTTTCCATCGACTCGCGCGACACGACTTGCGGATCTACACTCGCGGTAGGCCGGCTCTGTGCGATAGCGATCCAGTTCACTCCATCGGCCGGCGGGCCGCGCCAAGGGAAACTGGTGGTCCAGGACAATGCTTCAAATTCGCCCCAGGTGGTTATCCTCGATGGGCATGGAGACGATGATCAAACAGGCCGACGTTGAAGTTCTTGCGCGCCGCGTACCGCGACACTCGCGCGTCTTTCGCGATTAGCGATCTCGCGGCGCACAAGAGGAATCAGATCGCGGCCATAGTCGATAGCATCTTCGAGCGGATCGAAACCGCGAATGAGGAAAGTCGTAACACCAAGGTCGTAGTAGGCCAGCATGGATTCGGCAACCTGCTCCGGAGTCCCGACCAGCGCGGTGGTGTTGCCGCGTGCACCGGTCGCAGCTGCGACCGCCGTCCAGAGCCTCTTGTCCAGCACTTCCCCCTCCGCAGCCGCAGCCAGCAATCGCTGCGAACCGACCGCCTGAGGGGCTTTGCCTGGTGCGCCGAGCATCGCGCGGCCGCGAATTTCACGGATCCGGTCGATAATTGTCTTCGCGCGCGCCCACGCCGCATCTTCGGTGGCTGCCAGAATGGGTCGCGTCGACAGGCTGAATCTCACCGCTCGTCCGTGCCGCGCCGCCGAGGCGCGGACCCGCACGATCGTCTTGGCAGCCTCGGCGAGGGGCTCACCCCACAGCGCGTAAACGTCGGCGTATTTTCCGGCGATTGCGATCGCGGCATCAGAGGAGCCGCCGAAATAGATCGGAAGATGCGGCTTCTGCAGCGGCTTTACGTCCGAGAACGAGCGCGTGAAGGTGTAGTACTTGCCTTTGTGATCGATGGGCTTGTCAGCCGCCCATATGCGGCGAAGGATCTCGACATACTCGTCGGTGCGCGCATAGCGTTCATCATGCGCCAGGAAATCGCCATCCTTGTTTTGGTCGGCGTCGTCACCACCGGAGATGATGTGAACCGCGAGCCGCCCGCCGCTGAAATGATCCAGCGTCGCCAGCTTTCGCGCGGCCAGGGTGGGTGCGACGAAGCCCGGCCGATGCGCCAGCATCAGGCCTAGCTTCTGCGTCACAAACGCTGCATACGATGCGACGATAAAGCCGTCCGCGCCGTTCGAGAAATAGCCTATGAGTATTCGGTCGAAGTCCGACTGTTCATGGGCCAGCGCGAAGCGGCGCACGTAATCGATGTCGATCGCCGGTCCACGTGGCGGATGAATCTCCGATGCGGGTTGTGTGCCAATCATCCCGATGAACTCGACGCTCATGGGCGGTCTCCTTTTGCTCCGCCGCTTTGAACGCGGCGCGGCCGACGGCTGTCAGGATACCATCGTTCCGTGGGGTGGATATGAATCCGCGAACAGATCGCGGGAGAGCGTTTCTCCCGACTGTCCGCTCATTCTGACCGGGCCGGCGCTTTTATAGTCATCTGGTGCCGACTGCCAAGCCACTAAGTCCCTGTACGCTGTTGGCGAAGGCCGAGAGCGATCGCGCGGTTGCGTGCTGAACCACAGCTTTTGTGACAGCGTAGCCGTAGAGCGCATCGACATAGTTTGCTGAGTCGAGGGTAAAGCGCGTCTGCGCATCCTCCAACTCGACGACGTTGCCCAGCCCCGCTTTGTAACGATGCTCCGCGAGATGCAATTCTTCTTGCGAAGCATCGAGCACCGACTGTGCTTTGCCGATGGCGGCTACCGCTGCCTGCCAGTCGAGGAAAGATCGTGTGACCTCGAGCACAATCTGTTGGCGGAGATCTTCAATTTGATGCTTGATGGCATCCTGGTCGTATTTGGCTTGGGCCACCTGATGTTCGGTCTGGAAACCGTTGAAGATCGGCCAGCTCACAACGATACCGACGTCGAAGTTGTTTGATGCGGGAAGGCCGGTGCCCATCGTTTCGTACGCGCCGGCTCCCTGCACGGTTGGAAAATAGTCGCTTCGGTAGATCTTGACCCGCGCCCCGGCAGCCTGCGCCTGGTGAGCCATCATCTGCAAATCCGGACGCAACACCAAGGCATCACTGAGTAACTGCGGCAACGTGGTGTTGATCGGATCCCATGTCAGCTGATCGGCCATATGATACTCGAGCGCGTTCTCGCTGAGCCCCATCGCATTATCGAGGGCCACTTTGGCGTCGGCTCCGGCATTGCGCGCGCGTATAAGATCCAGTTGCGCGCGCGAGAGCTGAGCCTTAGTCGTATAGACATCGATTTGGGGCTTCAATTCAGCCTGGGCCATCAGCCGCGCTTCGTGCAGGTGCTCCTGGCGCTGTTCTACCGACTTTTCGTACACCTTGATGCGTGCCCTGGTCGCAAGCACGTCGAAATAACGCTGGCACACCTCGAGGATCAGATTCAGGCGCTCGAGATCGTAGCGGGCTTTGGCGGCTTCGGTCTCGTACTGCCGCTCATGAATCAGACCGCGCACGCGGCCGAAGTCAAACAGATATTGGCGGATCGATAGGCCGGTCAGGTAATTATCATGTGTACTAAAGCTTTGGCCCGCATCCGCAGAACGCTCATGCTGAGTGCCCGGCAAGCGGGGGAATTCATAGCCGCCGATATACGCGGTATCCCCGATTCCGTTATCGGTGCCACGCAGATACTCGCCCACGCCATAGGTCTGTGGGAGAAGCTGGGACTCGGCGATGCCAACCCCTTCGTGCGCAGCACCAAGTTCGGATGCCGAAGCAAGGATTCGCGGATGCAGGGTCAGCGCGATGTGCACCGCCTGTTCCAGGGTGAGCTCTTGTCCCTGCCGGATCGGCACTTCCGCCCCAATTGCGCCAGCCGGGAACGTCAGCATCAATGTCAGAGAAGCTGCGGTTAAGAGACGTATCATTGGCCGCTCGCAATTTCTGGAGGATTCGTTGACGACTGGGCCATCGTGGTGTGAATGGGGTTGATCCGTTCGCCTTGGTTCAGAGCTGGGCTGATGGTGGCGACGACTGATTCGTTGCCGTTCAATCCGGAAGTAATCTCCACATATCGTCCATCGGTTATACCGAGCGACACAGGCCTCTTGATCAACGAGTCGTCATGAACGATGAAAACGAATCCGTCTTTTCCGCCCACGCCCTCGACGGCCGCGGCCGGCAGTTGGATCGCGTCAGGATGGCGCACCAGGTCCAGCGTCACAGTCGTGTACATGCGGGGATAAACCCGACGTTGCGTATTATCCAGATCGATTTCGGTCAGCATGGTGCGGGTGGCTAGATCGAGGGAGTTCGCATATCGATCTACGCTGGCCTGGATTGGAGGACCTTCAACACCGTGCGCGGTCACCAGGGCACGAGTGCCGACCCGAATCAGACCGGCTTCCTCCTCTGGGACGTAAACATAGATGCGAATCTTGTCGATTTCCGCCATCGTCAACACGGGACCGCCACCCATCAGATGACCTCCCGCGCCTTCGGTCGCGCCCGAGCTGATGGAAGCTCCATTTCCCGAGACGCCGAAATCGCCGCCTCCGGCTCTGATTAGCGCTCCCGGATCGGCAAAGCGACCGGTGATCACGCCGGCAAACGGCGCGATAATTTGGGTATAGGCCACCATGGCATTGAGCACACCGAGGTCGGCTTGAGCCTGGGCCATCTTGCTGAACGCGATGTCAACGTCCTGCTCCGCGACAACTTTCGGATCTTGTTCGCGAACGTGTTTGAGTCGCTGATAAGTCAGTTTCTGGATCGTGAAGTTGGCTTTGGCGCGTTCCAGGTTCTCTCTCAGTTCCGGAACCTCGATAGTCGCCAGCACTTGCCCTTGCTTGACCCAGTCACCCTTGTTGACCGGGATACTCTGCAAGTAGCCGGTGACCTTCGAATGCAGAGCGCATTCGTAAAACCCGACCGCATCGCCTGGCAGAGTGATCGATCGATCGGCTTCCTGGCGCAGCGGCTTGATGACGGAGATATTAGGAGGACCACCTTGTGTCTGCTGTATTGGCGACTGCCCGCATCCGGGGAGGAGCGCAGCCAACACACTTACGAGGTAGAGCGAGGTAATGCGCTTCAAGGATTTTCCCTCCGCTTCGAGTACAACAGTTCGTAGATTGCAGGAACCAGGATGAGCGTCAGCACCGTCGAAACCGCAAGACCACCCACCGCGGCACGCGCCAGCGGCGCGGAGGCCTCTGACCCTTCGCCAATTTTCAAAGCGATCGGAAGCAATCCCGCCACGGTGGCGAGTGCGGTCATCAGGATGGGCCGCATCCGGATCCGCGCGGATTCGATGACAGCGCGGCGCAGCTCCTGGCCTCCGCGAAACCGTTGGTTGGCAAAATCGACCAGTAGAATCGAGTTCGACACCACGATTCCGACCATCACGATAATTCCCATGAAAGATTCAATGTTGAGCGTGGTGCCGGTGAGCAGGAGCGTCCAGATGACCCCGATGAGGCCCATCGGAACCGCGAACATGATGATCACCGGATCGAGAAACGATTTGAACTGCGCCACCATTACCAAATAGAGCAGCACCACAGCCATCGAGAGCCCGAAGCCGAAGCTGGAAAATGACTTCTGCATCGCCGCGACCGAGCCGCGAAAATCCACCTGGACTTCGCTCGGTAAATGGACGTCTTTTAAGGCATTCTGGATCGCCGTTTGGGTACCACCTAAATCACTGGTCGCGGGATCGACCAGCACGTCCACCACGCGCTGAATGTCGTAGTGATCGGCCTCCGCGGGATGGCTCTCATGCACGATCGAGGCGATGTTACGCAATAGCACTGCATCGGAATGCCCCTTGTCGGTGTCGCGCGACAGCACCGGAATATCGAGCAGCGTCTCGTACGAGTCGATATCGCTTTCGCGGTACTGAGCGGTCAGAAAGTAGTCATTGCCGGTCTTACGATCGATCCAGATTGACGGCGCGATCATCTGATTCGAGGAGAGCGCAGTAATGACGTTAGTAACGACATCTTTCTGGGTAAGTCCAAGGCGCCCGGCGCGAGTTCTATCCACTTTGATGTCGAGGGTTGGGTAGCCGGATACTTCGGGTATAAACGCATCTGCGACATCGGGTAGTGTCCGCATCGCGTTGCGCACCTGGCCCGCGGCAGAGAATAACCTTTTGTAATCGGGGCCGCTAAGTTGCACGTCGATCGGCGCTGCCGAGCCAAAATTCAGGACCGCGTCGATGATGCTGCCCGACTGGAAAAATGCCCGGACATCGGGGACTTCCTGCTTCAGCGCGCCGCGTAATTGGTCCATGTAAAAGAAGCTGGACCGCTCATGACCCGGTTTAAGACTAACCAGGATCTGGCCGGTGTCTTCGCCGGAGTTATTCGAATAAATCGCTGAGATACTCGGAGCAAGACCCAGGTTGGCGACTACCATGTCCAGGTCGTGTGGTGAAACGACCTCGCGAATTACTTTCTCGACCTGGTGGCTCAGGTTCTCAGTTACCTCGAGGCGAGAACCCAGCGGCGCCCTGATATTGATCGTGAACTTTCCTGCGTCGGTGGTCGGAAAGAGCTGCGTTCCCAGCAATGGAAAGACCGCCAAACTTCCGATGAAAGCCGCGGTCAGGGCTCCGATTACGATCAGTTTGTGATTGAGTGCGCGCTCGAGCTGGCGTTCGTACCACTTGCCAAATCGTTCGTAGTATCGATTGAAAGTGGCAAAAAAACCGCCCTCCTGAGTTTCTTCGGCCCCCTCCATTGCCGCTTCCAACTTGCTGGCTTCTTCGGCAGTGAGAAAGCGCGCGCAGTAGATCGGGATTATCGACATCGCTACGACATACGAGGCGATCATCGACAGCACGACCGCGAGAGCAAGTGCGCTGAAGAGATACTTTGCAACTCCGAACAGGAACATGACCGGAAAGAACACGATGATAGTGGTCAGCGTCGATGCCAAAACCGGCAGCGCAACCTCTTCAGCGCCCTCGCGCGCGGCAACCTCCGGTGGACTGCCCTCCGCCAGGTGCCGATTGATGTTTTCAAGCACGACTACGGAGTCGTCAACGAGACGTCCGATGGCGAGTGCGAAACCACCCAGCGTCATGATGTTGATCGTCGCGCCGTCGATGAAGAGACCGAAGGCGCCGGCCAGGATCGAGAGCGGTATCGAGAGGAAGATCGCAAACGTCGAACGGAAGCTGCCCAGGAAAATCAGGATCATCAATGACGCCAGGATTGATCCGGAAACCGCTTCGTGCTCGAGCGAATGCACCGCATCGACGATATAGCCCGACTGATCGAAGATCGTCTTAAGCTTCATCCCCGCAGGCATACCCGTGACATGCGGCAGTAGTTTGTTGACGCCCTCGACCACTGCGATGGTGTTCGCGCCGGTCTGTTTCAGCACCGGGATATAGACTGACGGCTGGCCGTTTATTACGACCTTGTTGTACTGGATCGCCGCCGCGTCCCTCACATCCGCGACATCCTCCATCAGCACCGGTACCTGCCCCTTTCCGACCTTGACCGGCACCGAGTTCAGCTCGTCGACGTTGGAGACCATGCTGTTGGAATAGATGAAGTAGTCGGTGCTGCCGATTTTCGCATCGCCGGCTGGAAGGATGAGGTTGGACTGGTTGAGCGCATTGACGACGTCGTGCAGGGTCAGCCCGCGCGCCTCGAGTGCCTTACGATCGGCGTATGCCATGATCTGACGGAACTTGCCGCCGAACGGCATCGGAATCGAGGCTCCCTGTACCGTCGCAATCTGATTGCGCACGTTGTAGCGCGCTTGATCCTGCAGGTTGACTTCACTGAAGCCCTTGCCCTCCATGGTTACCAGCACGACGGGCAGCGATGAGGCGTCGAACTTCAAAACCAGTGGGGGCAAGGTTCCGGGAGGCAATACTCCCAAATCAGCCATCGCCAGAGTCCCGAGTTGCGAGGCGGCCGCGTCTACATCGACATCCGGATGAAAGTACACTCGGATGATGCTGACCCCCGGAAGCGAGCGCGACTCCATGTGGTCGATGCCGCTGCCGAGGGTGAAGAATCGCTCATAGCGAGTAGTGATGTCGCGTTCCATGTCGAGCGGCGGCATCCCGGGATAAAAGGTGGCGACGACCACCGCTGGCATCTTCAGGCTGGGAAATACATCCACCGGCATCCGGGTGAATGCGGTGATTCCTAAAATCGCGATGATTAGCGCTCCGACAACGATCGTGTACGGATTGCGTAACGAGAAACTTGGCACGTGCGACCTCGGCTAAAAGTCGATCTCGACTAGATGTGAGAGCGGCGCGCGTCAACTAATTGAGCGCGCCATTGAGCCCATTCAACCATCAGAGACGATCAGCGGACGCCTTCAACGCCCGCCTGATGTCCGACCGGTGCACCGATTCGCCGAGCTGAGGTCTTGGCGACTTTGGCCGCGCGCTCGGCCTGGATGTTGAACTCGGCGCCTTCGACCGGCTCGCAATGGATCGGCTATTAGATTCTGGAAAAGGATAACCCTACTCATTGATGAGGCCCCGTACAGTGAGGCCGGATGTTCTCCGGCACGTTTTCGGATCAGCCCGCGCGGCGGACGACGGCGTCCACCCCAGCGAGCAAACCAGTGACGTTACCTAGGCCCGGAGCAGTGGGTCTTGTCCGCCCGAATCGGAAGAATTGAGCTTCAGCCGGTTCAGCAGGCGAAAGAGTCCGACTTCAGAAGGCGGCTCGAAATTGTCCCGTGGAACTATCTTGCTGACAGTTGCGGTGGGGGTGAAAAACGTCGGGAGCAAGCCGCTCTGCGCGACGCACTCGTGAGGGTCGTTATCGCTATGCGCGACGGAGGTATGACGCTCCGTGGCTCGGCGCACTTCCGGCGTGCGAAAATGAGCCCCGAAATTATGCACCGCGGTGGCTGGAAACGAGAGCAGCATCGCGACGCTCGCGATACACGCCGCAACCCGCAGAAATGCGCTCAGCGACTTGAGGCTGGATGAAAGGCGTGTCCCCATCGGTTCTGCTACTAGGTTAATCATCTTCGCGCCTGCGCTCAAGGCGCGTTATTCCGATTGTCCAAACCGTCGGGTTCGAAACGATATCCAGCGCCGCGCACGGTCACGATGATGCGCGGATTGGCGTCGTCAGCTTCGATCTGGGCGCGCAACCGCCGGATGTGGACGTCAACCGTGCGTGCCTCGATATCGACGTCGCGGCCCCACACCAGTCTGAGCAGTTCCTCGCGATTGTAAACCCGCATCGGGTTGCGCACGAAAAACGACAGCAGGTGGAACTCGCGGAGTCTCAGGTCACATTCTTTACCGTCTGCGAAGACCTTGTAGGCATCGAAGTCCACGCGCAGCCTTCCTCGATGGAAGATCTCTTGCAGCCGGTTTCCGGATTCAAAGTGATGGGGTCCCGAAGTCCTGCGCAGCAGCGCCTTGATGCGTGCGGTCAGCTCGAGCGAGCCGAAGGGTTTGGTGACGTAATCGTCGGCGCCCATGTTAAGGCCGAGCACCTTGTCCGCCTCCGTAGAATTCGAGCTGAGCATCAGGATGGGTAGCGCCGCGGTGTGCGCACGGGTGCGGATCTTCTGGCACAGCTCGAGACCCGAAAGGTCGGGCAGCAGAGTATCGAGGACAATCAGATCGGGACTGCGTATACCGAGCTTCTCCAGCGCTCCGCGCCCGTGGTCCGCAACCTCTACGTCGATACCTTCTTGATACAAGTTGTAGCGGACCAATTCGCGAACCTTGGCGTCCTTTTCCACTACGAGCACTCGATAGCGATTTTCAGGAAAAGACTTCAATCGCTTCCAGCTCCACGAAGGTTCGACCGGATGAGTCTGAGAAGTGGCGGCGCGGACGGATTACTCCGCCCGCGCCGCAGGAATGCAAATTAGAAGTTGAACTCGGCGTTCAGCCAGATCGAATGACCATCGCGGAATACCGAATTTGCTACCGATCCCGTCGGGGAGAAAGCCCCCTTTGAGAAGGTGTTCGCGTACGAATGGGAGAACGCGAAGTTGTCGTGATAGTAGAGCATGTTCTGCGAATCTATCGCGAAGCGCAGGAATTCGTTGTACTGATAGCTGACGCCCGCGACCCAGCGCTGGAAATCGAACGGATTCACGTCCACGTGCGTATTAGGCTGGAACCATTCAAACAAACCGAACAGCGTGAACGGCGTCTGCGGTATGTGCAGATGACCGAAGATGTCATAGCCCTGTTCGACCGCTCTGCCGTTGTTTAACAGGGCCGTCGCGAGCGTGCCTTGCGCAGCCCATCGGCCCGCGGGCGCTACCGCCGAGAACAAGTTACCCGAAGTGAAGGCATTGTGGCCCTGGTCGTACTCGAAGGCCAAGCCCCACCAGTTGGTGTTGTAGTGGATGAGTCCGGACCATCGGGTTATATGCGCTTTGGGTGCGTTGAAAGACGGCGAGCCTGGCGCTGGGTTCCCTGAGGTGAAAGTGTCCGCAGTCGTATTGCCATAGCCATAGTTGTAGAATCCGGTTATGCCCAGCCCCTCAAATCTCCACCTGGCGCCAAACGGATAGACGGATACGCGCGCCATCCCCTGTTTGGTGTTGGTATTCTCGAATGCGTGGAAACTAGAATTATTGTAAACGCCCGCATCGTAGTCCACGTATTGCAACTCGTTGAATTTAATCGGGCCCTGGACTGAGAGCCCCTGTTGAGATGACGACAAGCTCAGATAGTTCCAGGGAGTCAGAGTCACAAAGCGGTATTGAAACATCTGCTCTTCCCAGTCAACCAATGGGTTCGGCGCCTGTCCGAAGGTCACGGTGTCGCCCTTCATCGCATCGACGCCGAGTCTGTCAAAGAGCTTGCTGTACTGGAGATACGCATACTTGAGCCGAAAGGTCATGTTGCCGTCCGCGACCGTCGGGATCGTGGCGTTGGGACCGTTAGTCGCTGCCGAAGCAGCGATGGTCTGACGGTAGACATTTGGCGTTACGCGAGCGGTCCAGTCCTCGGTTGGGAAAAAGAAGAAGTTCAGGTATGCGCGCGCGATATCGAAGGTGTTATACGCGTTGTTGCCGATACCCGGATTGTTGACCTCGACCATCTCCTGCGGCTGGTAGGTGGTATGTGAATAAAAACGATAGTCCGCATAGATCAGCGTGCCGAGCCGGAACTTGTTCTTGAAGTTGTCCATGTAGTCAGTCCAGGCAGGTTTGATCTCGGCCACCTGCTTGGAAAGCTCGTTATTCTTCTGCAGCAGCGTGGTCTGATTCTGCATGAACTCGGCGCGCAGTTCGTCGTCGTGCTTCTTGACGGCAGCATCAACCTGCTCCTTGACCGCGGCCGCAGTCGGCGGAGCAGCCTCCTCGGTGCCAAGAATGAGCCTCCCGACGGCGATTCGATTCTTGCCCGGCTTGCTGTAAAACGCACCGGTTTTGGTGTCCTCGTACATCATGATGCCTTTAGCCGATTGCGCCATCGCGGTCAGCGGATAGGCAGTCATCGTCGCTAGCATCGTGGTCGCCATCGCGGCGGCCAAGCTGGATTTCCATCTCCCAACCTTCATCGAATCTCCTCCCTGTATCTGGATGTTCGCGCTATTTGCCCGACGCGTACTTCTTCTCTTCCGCCAGCCGCGCCTTGGCGAGCTGGTAGGAGGTGTAGACCTTGCCGTTGCACGCGTACCGGGTGGGTGTTGAGATATTGAAGACAGTGCAGTCCTCGACCCGTGGTACTTGTGCGGTACCCACCGTCTGGCTCGGTGTCCCCGCCGGTGCCATGGTGGATTGGATTGTGTCGCAACCTGCCACGGACGCGATCATGACCGCCGACGCAAGCGTCAGCCGCCATGAACAAGATCGTTTCATTCTTCTCATTTGCTGTATCCTTCCGTTTCGAGATTTTTCAGACCCTATCGACGCCACGACTCGCTCACTCGAACCATTAGGTCGAGAGAGTTCGCCTCAGCGCCGACAATCGATCACCTCGCCCCTCGCACCAAGCGAATGAGTGGCCTCCCTTCGATTCTGTTCATAAGAGGAGCCCGTCCAACGCGGATGGCAACGAAAACCGCTGCGCCCGCGCGGTCAGAAAATCCGCGCGAAAAACCCCGCCGTTTCCCGGCTCGCTGTGCACACACATCCCCCACTCGGCGCGCGACGGTGGCACAACTGTGTTACAGGCGTGTTAGGCGCACATCACCTGCAGTTGAAAACGAAGTCCTTTGTGGAGTGTCAGAAAGGCGAGGATTTCGGGACATGATCCGCCCGGATCATGACGGATGTGCTATAGCTATCTACAGCCACCTGGAAGCGGCAGTGTCAATCCAACGCTGCTGGCAGACAAGGGACCGCGCCTTGAGCGGCCTAATTACCGATGGCGGCGCTGATCACTTTGTTGTGGGGGTTAAATTCAAAAACGTAGTGCGGCTGTCCGGACTCGCGGTAGTAGTAACGCTTGCCCCCGGTGTCCTCGAGCGTTTCCATCTGCGAGGGGGGCCCAAACTTCTTCTGGACGTCGCTGGCCTCTTTTCCAACCCACGCGGCCTGGAACTCGGCTCTGGAAGCAGGGGAAACTTCGGCAGCCGTTTCGCCCGTTCGATTGGACTGGAACTGACTGGGCAGGAAAACGTTGCATCCCGTCACTGCCAACAGCAGGCAGAGGAACATCGCGGTCAGCGCGTTATACATCGTCGTCATCAAAACGGACGGAGCCCATCACATCGATAGGCTCCGTCGTGCGGGATCGTTTATGAACCTGCTCACATCACTTTGCAAGCTGCGCTTCGTCGATCTGGCTGTCTTCCAGCGCGACCACGGCGCGCCGCGGCGATGATCACGCTACTTCATAGCGGATTCGGCGGTACATACAGCGCCTGTTGGAGTTCGTCCCAACTGACATGATTGCCCGCCTCGAGATTTTGCATCTCCTTCAGTGCCAATTGCTCTTGACCGCCGAATTGTGAAGGCGCGTCGGGATCTTCATAGAAGACGTTCGAACTAAAGGCTACTACGCCTTGTTCGCGCCGTTCATCCTCACGAATCGCATTCTTGAGTTGCTGAATCAGCTCCGCCTTTTGTTCGGGCTGGATATGCCGGGGCGGCACCTCCAGAGCATAGTTCAGCTCGTCCTGCGGGACAGAAATTCCGTGCTGCAAGTCGCGAATAAGGCTATCGGCTTTCGCCTCGTGTTCAAGAAAGTCTCCTCTCCTTTCCACGCTGATGGTGGGGTCTTTAAGGCCGTCCTCATCCAGCGCTTTCGCCTGTTGCAATCGAGCAACTAGTTGAGTTGGTGTTTGCGAAGTTAGACTCGAACTCGTCTCAGTCGACTGCTGACTGGTTCTCATCGCGTTCAGTCCGCATGCGGAAAGCATGACACACGCGGTTAGAGCTATAAGCACCGATAGTGAACGACTTGGGGGATAAAGATGTTTCGAAACCATGACCTTGGACCTCTCTAGTATGTATGATTTGAGATCAATGCCGCCGCCTGTACGCGGTAGCATCGTGAACGATCCCAATGGCGGCTAGAGATGCGGCTCCGAGTCAGCGTCGCGATGTGGCCCGAGCTTCAGGCGGTGAAGCGTTTCAACGATAGAAGCTCGTGCGGGTACTTCCGCTTCACGACTATGCTCGGGAGGTCGCGGTTGGGCTCGAATCGCCAGGACGGGCTCTATTTCGCTGCGTGCAAGCTGGAGTTTCGCTTGCCATGCATCGGCGAAACGGGGTTGTGCCGCACCACCGAGCGACGCACCTCGGGAGAGCGAAAATGAGTCATGAAGCTGTGCGATCGTAAGGCCGGAAACGAAAGCAGCATCGCGACCGCCAGCAGACAAGCGCCCAACCGCACGGACACAGCGACAAGATGCGAGAAAAAGGAAACCGGCTTTGCAATACGAATGAAAACCATGGCTCCCTCGGGGGGGACGCGACTCTTAATATGAATTTAACATAGTGTCGCCCGAGGGCAAACCCTCCGCACACGCTATTCAATCTTGTAAGTGAGCGAAACGGTAACGGAGACGGTGATCCCTCTTGCCAAACTACCCGAATCTCACCGATACCGCGCCAAGCTCCTGGACGCGCGCGGTGATGCTGTCGCTGGCGGCCACAGCGATCGCTTCGGTGATACCGCCGCTCATCACGAAGCTTCCGACCTCGAGTGCTTCGCCACGAGCCGCAAGATGATTGACGATCATCGCGACCGCCTCCGCGGGATGACCTAGCACCGCCGCTGAGGCGCCCAGCGCGACGATCTCACCGTTTTTTTCGAGAACTACGCCGAGTGCTTCCAGGTCGAGTTTGCGCGGGTCGCTCACCCATTCGCCGGTAACATAGAGGGCCGCCGAGGTGTTGTCGGCGATGACGCTCGGGAGGTCGAAGCGAAATTTCTCGAAGCGCGAATCGATGACTTCGACGGCGGGCAGGACGAAATCGGTCGCCACGATCACCCGCTCGCGATCGCATCCTGGCCCTCGCAGCGTGTCCTTCATGACGAACGCGATTTCCGCCTCGACCCGCGGGTGGATGAGCCCGGCAACCTCAATCCTGGCCCCGTCGGGTCGGCGCGTGTGACTCGCGAGGAAACCAACGCTCGGGACGTCCACCCCCATCTGGCGCATCTTCGCCTTCGAGGTGAGCCCGGCCTTGAAGCCGGCGAGCTGGCCGCCGCGCGCGAGCATCCGGCGGCGAAGCTCGTCCTGAACGACATAGCCGTCCTCGATCGTCATCGCGGGAAATTCGTCGGTGAGCTTGGCAATGGTATGTGCGCCGAGCTGCGCCGCCTCCACTCGCTCGGCCAGCTTTGCAATCGCGTCCTGAGAAAGACTCCTCAGAGCTTCCCGACCCGGCCCGATCTCTTTCATGATGCGGCGGGCTACTCAATCTCGTAGGTCAGCGAAACGGTGGCCGAGACAGTGATCTGCGAGGCCTCCACCGGCGTCGGCGCATTCGCGCCAGCCGCGAAAGCGACATTGCCCATCCGCGCCATCGGCATGATGGGCGCGCGCTCGGGAATCGTGGTCGCCTTCACGACGCGTTTCAGTTTCACGTTCAGCGATGCGGCGAGTGCCTGCGCTTGCGCCTGCGCGTCCTTCGAGGCGGCGGCGATCGCATCGGAACGGGCTTTGGTGTCGTCGCGAAGGCCGAAGTTCAGATAGTTGATGCGATTTGCGCCGGATGAAATAGCGCCATCGATGAGCGACCCGAGTAGCGACAGCTCCGTCGTTTCAACCGTGATGGTGTTCTGCGCGGTATAGCCCGTTATAACGGGTTTCTGCCGCGGTAAGTTGTTCTCGCCGTACTCTGGATTGAGCGAGTAGTCGCCGGTGATGACGGTGCCCTTGCCCGCCAGCTTGTTCTTCAGTTCCTGGACGACCTTCTGCGCCAGCGCCGCGTTTTTGCTCGCGCACTCCTCCGCCGTCCCCGCATGCGTCTCGACCTGGAGGTTCAGGTAGGCGATGTCCGGCGTCGAGCGCGCCTCTCCAGTCCCGTTGACCTCGATCACACGAGTGTTGTTGTCGGCGAGGCAAGGTATCGCGAGCATCACCGAAAACACCACGATGATGATCGATAATGCCATACGGTCAGCGATGCGTTTCATCTATGTATCTCCTGTGGCCTGCACGTTGATTCCAGTCGATAATATCCGCAGACTGAACCCCCTGACGATACGCATGGGTCGCGCACGCTGATGGCCGCAGAAAAGCAAAACGAAAAGAAAGTTACCCCGCGCAGCCAGGATTTCGCGGGATGGTACAACGACGTCATCCTGCGCGCCGAGCTGGCGGATTATTCTCCGGTGCGCGGAAGCATGGTCTTCCGTCCTGATGGCTTCGGCATTTGGGAGCTGCTGCGCGACGAGCTCGACCGTCGCATCAAGAAGACCGGCGCGCGCAACGCGTACTTTCCGCTCCTCATCCCGCAAAGCTTCCTCCAGAAAGAGGCGAAGCACGTCGAAGGCTTCGCGCCCGAGGTCGCGGTCGTCACGCATGGCGGCGGCAAGCTGCTCGAGGAGCCGCTGATCGTGCGGCCGACCAGCGAGACCATCATCAACCATATGTTCGCGCAGTGGATTCATTCGCATCGCGACTTGCCGATGATGGTGAATCAATGGTGCAACGTGGTGCGATGGGAGATGCGCACGCGGCTGTTCCTGCGGACGCTGGAGTTCCTGTGGCAGGAAGGGCATACGGCGCACGCGACGCGCGAGGAAGCCGAGCGGGAGACGCTGACGATGCTGGAAGTCTATCGACAGTTTGTCGAGGAGTTCCTCGCGATCCCGCTGATCGTCGGCAGGAAGAGCGCGGCGGAGCGGTTTCCCGGGGCCGAAGAGACCTACACCATCGAGGGACTGATGGCGGATGGGCGGGCGCTGCAATGTGGGACCTCGCACTTTTTAGGCGAAAACTTCGCGAAAGCATTCGAGATTCGGTTTCTCGACGCAGACAATCAACTTAAATACACGTGGCAGACGAGTTGGGGGGTATCCACGCGATTGCTCGGCGCCATCATCATGGTGCATGGCGACGACCAAGGGTTACGGCTTCCCCCCGCGGTCGCGCCCACCCAGGTCATTATCGTGCCGATCTCGCGCAAGCCTGAGGAAGCTGAGAAGGTTCTCGCCGTCGCGCGCGACATTCGTGACGAGCTCGAAAGAGGCGACGTGCGCGTAAAGATTGACACGCGCGAGGGCCTCACTCCGGGCTTCAAATTCAACGATTGGGAGATGCGCGGCGTTCCGATTCGAATCGAGATCGGACCTCGCGATGTGGCCGCCGGCGAAGTGGTGCTCGCGCGCCGCGACCGCCTCGGTCCCGAAGCGAAGCAGAAGGCCTTCCTCGCCGAGGTTCCATCACGCGTTACGTCGCTGCTCGCGGAAATTCAGCAATCGCTGTTCAACCAGGCGCTCGGCAATCGCAACGCGAATACACGCGAGTTCGATAACTACGTGGCATTCGCCGAGCAGATGGAGGGCGAAGGCGGCGGCGGGCTGGCGCAGGTGTACTGGTGCGGCAATCCCGCATGCGAAACCAAAATCCGCGAAGAGACCAAGGCGACCTGCCGCGCGATCCCGCTGAATCAGAACGTCGCGACCGGAAAATGCATCGTGTGCGGCGAGCCCGCGCCCGAGCGCGCCTTTTTCGCTAAAGCATACTGATGAAAATTTCTCTTGCGGCAGATTCCGATGCCAAGAGACGCGGCAGAAGTCTTAAAATCGGACCGCGTTTAGTTCCCCCAAGCAGAACGCTCTGGTATTTGGACAAACAGAAGTACTGTTTGAATTTCTGGACAACTCATACTATAGTATTCAGCCAAGCGGGATGATTTTTGCCAACTTAGTGCGGACACGCCGGACAGGTGACTCTTGGAGCTGGGTTCGCGATATCAATTGATCGATCTCTTTTGCGGATGCGGCGGGCTTTCGCTGGGGTTCTCGCTAACCAACCGGTTCAATATAACGTTAGGCTGCGACATCAAACCCGAAGCCATCGAAACATTCCAGAAAAATCATGAGAATCGGGGAACGTCCCCGATCTGCATCGGTGAGGACATTAGGAAAATCTCGGCGGCGAAGATCGAAAAACTTGTTCGAACGGCTCTGCCAAGCGCTGAGAGACAGCTCACCTGTTTGGTAGGCGGTCCACCCTGCGAGGGTTTTAGTCAGAATCGCTCCCTTGGCTCCGGAGGGAAGTCACTGCAGGGCAAGGCCGTGCGCATCGGAAAGTTTATTGAAGACGAGCGGAACTATTTGTTCAGAAGCTTTGTGGAAATAGCAGCAGCCTTGCGGCCCGCGGCCATCTTGATCGAAAACGTTCCCGATCTAATTCGACATCAAGGCGGAAAAACTCGAGAAGAGATCCTCGGGGTACTGTCCGACGCAGGATACCGCGCAACCGTGCGCGTCCTGAATGCGGCGAACTATGGGGTTCCTCAGATGCGGCGTCGGGCATTCTTTCTCGCCCAGCGCAAAGAGGATTACGATCGGACCGGAATAAGCTTAGAGTTGCCGAGCCCCACTCACCGTCCGTTTCCGCTGAGTCATTCCACTTTCAATGATCGAGAAGACTGGCTTCCCGGAGATGCCGGGTACTGGACCACGGTGCGGGAAGCAATCGGTGATTTACCGTCCCCTTTCGATTCTGACGACTTTGACCACGATCACTTTAAGTATCCAAACGCGGCACGATCGACCCTGCGCGGTTTTCTGCGAGACCCGACCGGGGCCGTTCCATTTAATCACATTCGGCGAAGCCTTGGAAAAAATGGACTGCTCCGCGCTCGGGCACTCCGTTCAGGGGCGCGAGCGGATTCGCTCCCAGATGAACTGAGGCCTCGCACCCATTACCACTATAGCTATGCTCGCCTGAACTGGGGGGAGCCAGCTCGGACGATAACTAAATTCGTCTATCATGTCGGTTCCGGAATGTTCACGCATCCTGACGAAGACCGCGCAATCACGATGCGAGAGGCCGCCCGCCTCCAGACTTTCCCGGATTCCTTTCGTTTTCACGCCAGCGGTATTCGCGAGTTATCGGCTCTGGTTGGGAGTGCGGTCCCGCCCCTCCTTGCACAGCGCATCGCCCAAGAGGTGGTTTTCTATCTAGACCGGTTGACCTATCGCTATCTCACCCCAGCCGCTCGCGCAGAGGTTAGGACACAGGCGACCGACGCCGTACTTCGTCGGATGGAAACCGACGCGTGGAGTTCTGAAGAGCCAGTCGTAAGCCAATTGGATTTAGATTTGGCTGGAGAAGAAGATACTCCTTCCTAATCGCGCTGAAACGTACTCCGCGGCGCGTCGGTTCTGAATCGGATCACCAGCGCAGGTCCACCCAATTAGTGGTTCGACGATTCCTACGAGCGAAACCGGACTGCAGCGTTGCGTAAAGCTCCTCCACCGGCGGTGCAAAACCCAGTCCCAGCATTCCAGTGAAGTTCGGCTGTTCAGTGTCTTTAGGACGGGAATAGCCTCTAAGCAGGTGATCAAACGACAGCACGTACTTATCGCCTTGATCCACCATCCGATATACGAGCATGAAAACGTTGCCTTCCTCGACGTTTTCAAAACTGCGCGGAGAGAACGCCGTCGTTTGTTTGATGTAGTCGAGAAGAACGTCCTGGATCAGCCATATTGCTCGCCCTGCCCAAGCCTCAGCAATCTCAGATTTCGCAAAGAACTGTCCAAGCATTCTCTCAAAAACTTGGCAATAGTTAGGAGTGTAGGGCGAATCGACGACGCCGCGTAACGGACGTTGAGGTCTCCGTCTAAGCATGTTGACGGTATGCTCCGTGAGTCCGCCGCCACGAGTACTGGACGTCATTACCTCAATAATGTACGGCGGCCCAACAAGGCGGTCGGTCCCATTTGAGTCTCGCTCAAACGGGACCAGGAGATAATCAAACGTAAACTCGAAGAAGTCTGAGGAGTTTGGATCGCGATGGCGGAACTTTACCTCCCACCAGCACCGAACCCACGTTCCCGGTCGAATGGAGATCAATCTCCGAAGCTCGTCTGAGAGGGTCGGGTTGGGACCTCGCAGATCTAGCATCCTTTTCGGGCAAACGATCCACGGCCGCTGAATCGTCTCGTTGTGGCGCTTAGTAAGCAATGAACAGACGCCAGACGGTATAGGGTCTTTGCCGTAGTCCTTTAGAATCGCCCTGCGATCTTCGCTACTGACACATTGTTGATTCAAATCGAGAAAAGCGCGGTCACTTCTGTTCGCTGTCACATCGCACGTGCGAGCCGTGAATGGGCAGCTGCGTCTCTGCCAACCTTCTGGAATCGCGCCGGCTGCTGTAGCCACCTTAATTCCGAACAACTCCGCAATCGTGCTCACTTGAGTGTTCGTCCCCTGAGCTTTTTCGAGGAAGCCTCGAACATCTCAGAGGCCCGGCGAACAAGTTCGTGTAACGGAAGGTCTAGAGCCGCTGACAAACGGCGCATCGCTCCTAGAGAAGGCGATTTCAGGCCCCTCTCGATTTGGCTGATGTACGTGCGGTGCAGGTCGCTTAGATCAGCGAGTCCTTCCTGACTGATTCCACGCTGTTCTCGGATCTCGCGCAGAGTCCGCCCAAAGGCTTGTTCGAGGCTCGCTTGTCGAGTAGCTACCACCAACGAATGGTGCCATAGGTGATCGCGAGGCTTTGGGTCTACAGCCTATAGTCTACAGTCGGAAACGAGTATCGGCAGAATTTTCTGGAGGAACTCAATATACTTTTGGGTGCGGAGCTCATGTTCCCAGACTCGTATGACTCGAATCCCGTCTTGCTGCAGCTCGCGAGAAACCTCCAGTGAGCGCAAACGGTTCCTCTCCAACTTCTTTTTCCAGTACAGCCGATTGGTCTTAGGCAACGGACGGCGGCATGTCGGGCACTGGTGCCAGAAGCAGCCGTCTACAAAAATCGCCACACCGGGTCCCGGAAAGAAAAAGTCGGGCACCCCTGGTATGCTTTTAGGATGGAGCTTCCACCCGCGTATCCCGTTCCGAACAAGGGCCGAGCGAACTTTCCATTCGGTGGAGCGATTACCTCTCGCGCGCACCGCGCTCATTCGGCGACTTCGCTCAATACGATTTAAAATGTCCACCTGAAATTAGTATGCCGGTGAGTGCGTGAAGCTTTTCGCGAACCCCTCTATTCGCCTTTCCAGAGCCCTCCTATCATGCGCCAAAGGCGAAGGGCAAATTTTGAGAATCGAGCGGGTGATACTCGCCGACATCTACAACTGGTTCACTGAGGGCTTCGACACCGCCGACCTCAAAGATGCCAAGGCGCTGCTCGACGAGTTGGGTGGTTCCGCCGGATGCGAGCGAAGGGGTTAGACCCGAGTTGTTGCGGTGGCGATTCGGATCGACTTACCGATACGGGACCGGATGCTCCTGCTCGTAGGTGGCGATAGTCCCGGCATGCTCCAGCGTAAGCGCAACATCGTCAAGGCCTTCGAGCAGCACGCGCTTGGAATGGGGCGCGATATCGAAATGCGCCGACCATCCTGCGCCGTCCGAGACTTTCTGCCCAGCGAGATCCACCGCCAACTTGTATCCGGAATGCTTCGCGACGGCCTGGAAAATCGCGTCGACCTCCTCGGGCTTGAGGATGAGCGTCAGCAGCCCATTCTTGCCGCAATTGTTGAAGAAGATATCGGCGAATGACGGCGCGATGACGGCGCGGAACCCATAGTCCTGGAGCGCCCACACCGCATGCTCGCGCGAGCTGCCGGAGCCGAAATTGGCGCGCGCGACCAGAATCTCGGCGCCCTTGTACCGCGGCTGATTGAGCACGAATGCGGGATTATCCTTGCCGTCCGCGGTGAAGCGCCAATCGAAAAAGAGTCCCCGGCCCAGCCCGCTTCGCACCACGGCCTTGAGGAACTGTTTTGGGATGATCTGGTCGGTATCGACATTGGATCGATCGAGCGGCGCCACCAGTCCGGTAAAATTTGTAAACGGCTTCATGTCCGTTGCTCTCCGTGTGAAATTTGTCCTACTGCTTCGCCCAGTGTCGAATATCGACGAAGTGCCCGGCGATTGCCGCCGCCGCAGCCATCTCAGGGCCAACCAGATGAGTGCGTCCGCCCTTACCCTGACGTCCTTCGAAGTTGCGATTCGAGGTGCTCGCGCATCGCTCGCCCGGCTTCAGGATGTCGGGATTCATGCCGAGGCACATGCTGCATCCTGATTCGCGCCACTCAAATCCGGCGTCGGTGAAAATCTTGTCGAGGCCGAGTTTTTCGGCCTCGAGCTTGACGTGCTGCGAACCCGGCACCACCATCGCGTGCACACTCTTGGCGACCTTGCGCCCTTTGATGACCTTGGCGGCGTTGGCCAAATCGCTGACGCGCGAGTTGGTGCATGATCCGATGAACACGCGATCGATCTTGATGTCCTCGATCTTCGTGCCCGGCTTGAGCGCCATATATTCGAGCGCCGCCTCGGCCGACTTGCGCGAGTTTTCATCTTTCAAGGCGGCGGGATCCGGAACTTTTCCCGTGACCTCGACGACCATCCCCGGATTGGTGCCCCACGTCACTTGCGGCGCGATCTCGCCGGCGTCCATGCGTAAAGCGCGATCGAACTTCGCGCCATCGTCGCTCGTGAATTCCAGCCACTTCGCGGCGGCCGTCTCGAATTCCGCACCTTTTGGCGCATACTTGCGGCCACGCAGATAGTCGATAGTCTTCTGATCCGCCGCAACCATCCCGGCGCGCGCGCCGGCTTCGATCGACATGTTGCAAACGGTCATCCGCTCTTCAATCGAAAGCGCCTCGACCGCGCTGCCGCGATACTCGACCACGCATCCGGTGGCGCCATCGGTGCCGATCCTGCCGATGATCGCGAGGATCATGTCCTTCGCCGACACGCCCGGCAGCAGCTTGCCATCGATGCCAATCGAAAATGTCCTCGGCTTCACCTGCCACAGGCATTGGGTCGCCAGCACGTGCTCCACTTCGCTGGTGCCGATTCCGAACGCGAGCGCGCCGAACGCCCCATGAGTCGCGGTGTGGCTGTCGCCGCATACGATCGTCATGCCCGGTTGGGTTAGGCCCAACTCGGGTCCGATGACATGCACAATTCCCTGGTCGGGCGACGCAAGATCGAAGAGTGGAATGCCGAACTCGCGGCAATTCTTTTTCATCATTTCGACTTGCAGTGCCGAGTCCCGATCGGCGATCGGACGGTCGCGGCCAATCGTCGGAATGTTGTGGTCGAGCGTCGCGAAGGTGCGGCCGGGCGCGCGAACCTTGCGGCCCGCCACGCGCATCGCCTCGAAGGCCTGGGGCGACGTGACCTCGTGAATCAGATGGAGGTCGATATAGAGGAGCGCCGGCTGCCCGGCCTTCTCCATCACGGAATGTTCCTTCCAAATCTTTTCGAACAGAGTTAGCGCCGCCATTGTTACTCCCCTACAGAATGTTCCATCGCATCAACCTGGTAGTTCTCACGCCGTGAGTAATCCTCAATCGCACGAACCAGTTTTCGGGCGAACTCCGTAAACGATTCGATTTCCGACGCGTTCTGCGTCATCCACACCGACTCGATCGCGGCCTCGCGGCTGCGTTTCAAATCCGCCAGCACACCCTCGCCGGCCGACGTCAGCCGGTACTCGCGATTGCGCCCGTCGCTCTGCGAGATAGCGACCGAGACCAGACCCGCGTCAAGCAATTGGCGCAGAACTCGCGAAACTGCCGCGGCGGAACTTTCCCTTCGTCGCGCAAACATCGAGGGCATGAAGCGGCGCGAGCCAATTTCCTCCATCACGCGCCACTGCTCGACCGTGACGCCGGCTTCGGCCGCGAGCGTATCGCGCCGGCGCTCGAAGACATCCACCAGCATCGCCAGTTGTTCGATCGCCTGATGGATCCGACGCGTCTTGGCGGTCGGAGCGCCCGCTCCTCCTGCGATAGAAGCCGGCACGCGCGGCCTTGCAGCTACTTTCACGATGCAGATTATTAACCGACGTTAAGTATTTGTCAAACCCGAAGCAGCAGAAGCAACAGCTACAGGCGGTATTCTGCGACGACACTATCAAGCGCCGTCCCGAGGTGGTCGAGAAACACAATCGCATTCGCGCCCAGTATATGATTCCTCCGTTCGCCTTCGCGCGCGAGATTGCCGCGATCGCCGCATTCGACGCGAGCGGGCGCCTCGGTGAGATTCGTGTTCCGACGATGGTGATTACCGGCCGCGAGGATCGCCTCGTGGCGCCGCAGAATTCAAAGCTGATTGCCGACCGCATTCCCGGTTCGACGCTCAAGGAGTTGCCAGGCGGTCATTTGTTCATGGCGGAGTATCCGGAGCAGTTCGATCGCGCGGTGATCGACTTCGTCAACGCCAATCCCTAGATCGAGAAGTCCCCCTTCCTCGGACGCTTGCCCTTCTTCGCTTCGCGCGCGGCGTCGCGCTCGAGCTCCGCGAGCTCGTCGCGGACCTGATTGAGCCGTTGGCGAAATTCCTTGGCCTCGATGCGCACGCCGACCTTGCACCCGACGCACACGAAATGAGTCTCGGCGTGCTCTTCGAATTCGTGCACAAGGATCGAATTCAAATGCCCGCACTTGGGGCATGCCACATCGACGGTTTCATCTTCGAACATCTGATGCTCTCCGGCGCAACTTTCACTTTCGAGGTTAGGCGATTCCCGATCGTATGTCACGGCGGTATGGCCGCGCATGCGGTGGACGAGGAAAACTCGAGCGCGTAGAACTAGGGCATGCCGCTGCCATCGTCATTTGTGGGAACCTTGTCCGAGCCGCGCATCGCCGAAGTCGATCCACGGTGGTCGATGGCGTATGCTGCCGCGCTCGACGATCTGATGTCGTGCTACATGGACACGCGCGCGCCGCTGCAGTTCCTCGCGCATCCAATGTTCTCGGTATGCATAGAATGGCCGGTCGTGGTGGCCCTGGGACAAAGGCTCCAGAGCATGGGGATGCGACTCGATGAGTTCCGGCGTGGCGTGCATGCGACCCACGAGGTGACGATTCATCGGCCCATTCGACCGCCCGAGAAGCTAACTACCCTCGCAACCATCGTTGCCGTCGAACGTCGCAGGCCCGGCGCGTATCAGGTGACGCGACTCGAAACGACCGACGAATCGGGAGCGCCGGTCTGCACCTCGATGTACGGCAGCATCTATCGCGGCGTCGAGGTGAGCGGTGACGACAAGCCGCTGACCGCGAAATCCGAACTGCCTCCTGCGAGCGAGGCTCCAAAGCGACCTCGCGCGGAAGTGAAGGTGCACGTCGCGGGAGGCCTCGCGCACACCTACACCGAATGCGCGCAGATCTGGAATCCGATTCACACCGATATCAAGGTCGCGCGCGACGCCGGCCTTCCCGCGCTGATTCTGCATGGAACCGCGACGCTGGCGTTGGCGGTGTCGCGCATCGTTCATTCGGAGGCCGGTGGCGATCCGTCGCGTGTCGCGCGCATCGCGGGACGATTCAATGCAATGGTGCTGATGCCGTCGGATATCACTGTGCGAACGCTATCGCGCGAGCCATTCGACGGCGCGGACCTCGTCCACTTCGATGTGCTGACGCAAGACGGCGAGCCCGCGATTTCAACTGGCGCGATTCTACTGAGGAGACCGGGCATCGCGTGAAAGTCAGAGCCGCGATCGCAAACAAAGCGGGCGAGCCGCTTGAAGTGACCACGGTCGATCTCGAAGGACCTCACGCGGGCGAGGCGCTGGTCGAAATCAAGGCGACCGGCGTATGCCACACCGACGCGTTCACGCTGTCGGGCGCTGACCCCGAAGGATTGTTTCCCGCGATCCTCGGACATGAGGGCGCAGGCATCGTCGTCGAGACCGGGCCGGGTGTGACGTCGCTGAAAAAAGGCGACCACGTCATCCCGCTCTACATTCCCGAATGCCGCAACTGTCCGAGTTGCCTGTCGGGCAAGACTAATCTGTGCACTGCGATTCGCGAGACGCAGGGGCGCGGCGTGATGCCCGATGGCACCGGCCGCTTCTCACGCGGCTCGACGAAGATTCACCATTACATGGGCACCTCGACCTTCGCGAATTACACCGTGGTGCCGGAAATCGCACTCGCAAAGATTCGCGAGGACGCGCCCTTCGACAAGGTCTGCTACATCGGATGCGGGGTGACGACCGGCATCGGCGCCGTCATCAACACCGCGAGGGTCCAGCCCGGCGATCGCGTGGTGGTGTTTGGCCTGGGCGGCATCGGGCTCAACGTGATCCAGGGTGCGCGGCTGGCCGGAGCAAGCATGATCGTCGGCGTCGATGTTAATCCGGCACGGCGCGCGATCGCGGAGAAATTCGGGATGACGGATTTCGTCAACCCGAAGGAAGTCGAAGGTGACCTGGTTCCTTATATCGTGAATCTCACACGCGGCGGCGCGGATTTCTCCTTCGAGTGCGTCGGCAACGTCGCTCTGATGCGGCAGGCGCTGGAGTGCTGTCAACGCGGATGGGGTACCTCGGTGATCATCGGCGTCGCGGGCGCGGGCCAGGAAATTTCGACGCGCCCATTTCAGCTGGTGACCGGGCGCACCTGGAAGGGAACGGCGTTCGGGGGCGCGAAAAGCCGCCGCGATGTGCCGAAAATCGTCGAATGGTACATGGACAAGAAAATCAACATCGACGATCTGATCACCCATACGATGCCGCTGGAAAAAATCAACGATGCTTTCACCCTGATGCATGAGGGCAAGTCGATTCGCAGCGTGGTGCTGTATTGAAGCGCGCATGATGCCCATGACGACGCGATCATCCATACTGTTGCTCACGCTCGTTCTGTCGGCGGCCTCAGGATGTTTCCTCTTCCACAAGAAATCGCCGCAGCAGGAATACACCGAGGCGCTGATGCGCGGGAATTCGATGCAGGCCAGTCAGGTATGGCTCAACATGAGTCCTGAGGACCGCATGAAGTTCGCGCGCGGTGAGGGATTCCAGCCTGACGAGTTGACCAAGAAAGATGTTCAACAGATGATGATGAATCATTACGAAAACCAATCCGGCGAAGGGCCAAGCACTGCGGAGCAGATGGAGGAACAGATGCCGACGCCGCTGGGCGCGAGTCTGAAGGACCTCCCCGCCGCTTCCGGATCGTCTTCACCCGCCAACTAGGTATAGCGATGGATTTTGGGCTGACCTCGGAACAACAGCTGCTGCAATCAGTGCTGCGCGATTTTTCGAAGCGCGAACTGGAACCGCATTATATGAGCCGCGATCGCGACGCCGACCTGCCTTCCGAGCTGGTAAGGAAACTCGGCGATCTCGGCGTCCTTGCACCGATGGTCGATCCGCACTTCGGCGGCTCCGGCCTCGATTACGTATCGCTCGGTATCGCGCACGAGGAACTAGCGCGCGGCGATTTCAATGCTTCGTATGTTCTGCTGATCGCGGCATTGATCGGAGCAATCGTCGCTCGCAACGGCGATGAACGCCAGCACGCGGCTTTCCTTCCGCCGATTTGCCGCGGCGACTTCATTACCGCGCTCGGGGTGACCGAACCGGGCGGCGGCTCCGATGCGGCGCATATAAAGATGCAGGCGCGGCGCGACGGCGACACATACATCCTCAATGGCGAGAAGACCTCGATCTCGTTTGCGAGTTCCGCTGCCACCGCGCTGGTGATGGCGCGCACGGGCACCCTCGAACAGGGCGCACGCGGCGTCAGTGCATTCTATGTCGATTTGAATTCGCCGGGGGTTAGTCGCACGCGCTTTCGCGATCTCGGCTCGCGCGCGGTCGGACGCGGCAGTTTGTTCTTCGATTCGGTGCGCGTGCCGGCCGATTCGCGTATCGGCGCCGAGGGGGCCGGCTTCATTCAGGTCATGCAGGGCTTCGACTTCAGCCGCTCTATGATCGGGCTGATGTGCATCGGAGCCGCGCAGCAGAGTGTCGATGAAACCTGCGCATACGTTGCGGAGCGCCACGCATTCGGAGGGAGTCTCGCGCGGTTTGAAGGCGTGTCGTTTCCGCTCGCCGAGGCTGCGGTGCAACTTCGCGCCGCGCGCCTGCTCTGTTACGAAGCGCTGTGGCGGAAGGATCGCGGCGAGCCGCACGGATGGATCTCGGCGGGAGCGAAGTGGTGGGCGCCTGAGCTCGCGGCGCAGGTGCTCCATCAATGTTTGCTGCTGCATGGCCATCTAGGATTCTCGCTCGACCTGCCGCATCAGCAGCGCATGCGCGACGTGATCGGGCTCGAAATCGGCGACGGCACCGCGCAGATCATGAAGACGCTGGTCGCGCGCGAAATCATCGGCAAAGCAGCGCGTCCTTACTGATCTCTGTGTGCCACAGCTTCTTGCGCGCGGAACTGGGCGAAAACGCCTATGATGCTTACGCACACAAGACCGCCATGCTGGTGCCATTCGTAGCCAGACCGCCTTTCTCTGCGGGCCATTAGCGCTCGCCGTCTCGCTCACGCTATCAATCAGCGCTGAGGTTGACGCGACAGTTTCAGCGGCACGCGCAAAGCATTGGGCGGTTTCGGTGCGCTAGCAATCAGAAATACAGGAATCGCTTCAGATGATAGACTCTTGATTGCGCTGGTATCGACATGCCTCGTGGATCAGAGTCCACGAATGCCGGTACGTCAACTTGAAGCGTATCGTCGCCGATCACCTTATAGCTCGCCGAGTCGGCATCATCGAATCCGAGGAGCGCCCGAACGAGTAGAATTCCGCGAATGATGCTCCTCTCCTGAAAAAGATCGATCCCGATTCCACATGGCGCGCCGCAATCGTTGACAAATAAGCCCACCGAGTAGCCGTCCATCGGCACGTTCGCAACACGCTTGAAGGCCGGGTCTCCTCCCATTCGGAAGGCATCACGAATCAGAAACCCATCGACGAGCAAAAAGAATGCCGACAAAAAGAGCAGTGGCAACAGCAAGACGAGAAGTATGACAGAGGTCAGCCAGCGCCGTGGAATAATCAACGCAAAAGTCGCAGCCACAAACGGGAGAAGTAAGCTTAAGGTACCAACCACGAAGTTTGCGAGATCATTGTTCAAACGCACAAAGGGGAACAGATCATTAACTGCCATGAGCACGAAGCCAAGGAGAGGCAACGCGACGAATTTGGCGGTGTGTTTCCACGTCGGCGGTGATGCTTCATTCGACATAAGTGCAAGAGCGATCATCGCACAGACTAATTTTGCGAGCCAGCACGCCACTATCCGCGCGACGTTAGCGATCGTCGTCTCGCCCACTGTCTATCATTCAGCGAGTCTCAAACAAGATCCAGCACAAAAGTAAGCCTCTGATTCGGTGCGCTTTCGCGCGGCGCGCTGACAAATTTTCGCCCCGCGCGATTGGCCGATTCGACGCCATCAATGCTATGCAACCATGACCGACGTCTGGACGTGCAGCTGAAGTCACAGGAGTTTCGATGCTTTCGCCTTATCGGGTACTCGATCTGACCAACGAGCGCGGCCTCTTATGCGGGCAAATCCTCGGTGATCTTGGCGCCGATGTGATCAAAGTTGAGCCGCCGGGAGGCTCAGCGGCGCGGAAGATCGGCCCGTTTTTTCAGGATCAACCCGATCCGAATCGGTCCCTCTACTGGTGGTCGTATAATCGTAACAAACGGAGCATCACGCTCGATGTCACGCGCGGCGAGGGCCGCGACGTTCTTCTTCGGCTGGCGAACGATGCGCATTTTCTGATCGAGTCCGACAGTCCCGGGCATCTCGCATCGCTCGGTCTCGGGTACGAGGATTTGGCCGCAAAAAATCCCGCGCTCATCGGCGTATCGATCACGCCGTTCGGGCAGGACGGCCCCAAGGCGAGCTATGCGGACAGCGATTTGGTAATCCTCGCCGCGGGCGGTCCGCTGGTGCTGACCGGCGATGACGATCGCCCTCCGGTGCGGGTCAGCGTGCCGCAAGGTTATCTGCATGCAAGCGCGGACGGAGCGGTCGGCGCGCTGGTTGCGCATCATGAGCGATGCTTCTCCGGACTCGGCCAGCACGTCGACATATCGGCGCAACAATCACTCGCGCTCGCCACACAATCCGGCGTCCTCGCGGCGCCGCTCGACGCCGACCAGTTTCGCCGCGTCGCCGGCGGCGTGAAATCGGGACCGTTGACCGCGCAGCTTCTGTTTCCTGCGAAGGACGGATGGATCTCGTGCACCTTCCTGTTCGGCACGGCGCTCGGCGTCTTCACGGTCAAGCTGATGCGCTACCTGTGCGAGCAAGGGTGGTGCGATGAGGCTACGCGCGACAAGGACTGGATCGGATATGCCGTATTGCTCGTCAGCGGCCAGGAGCCAATGTCCGAGTACGATCGCGTGCGCGGAATCCTGTCCTTGTTCACTGCGAGCCACACCAAGGCGGAACTACTGCGCCTCGCGATCGAGAAAGGCTTTCTGTTCGCGCCGGTATCGACAATCGAAGAGGTAGTCGAGAGCCCGCAACTGCGCGCACGCGAATACTTTCAAGAGGTCGAGCACCCGGAACTCGGACGCTCATTTCGTTATCCGGGGCCGTTCGCGAAATTCAGCGAGTCGCCGATTCGATATCGTCGCCGTCCGCCACTGATCGGCGAACATAACCGCGAAATTTACCGCGGCGAGTTGCGAATGTCGCAGAAAGAATTTTCTGAACTTCAAGAGCGAGGAATCATCTGATGGCGCGGCTACCGCTCGAAGACGTCAAGATCCTTGATTTCATGTGGGTGATGGCCGGGCCGGCCGGAACCCGGATGCTGGCCGACTATGGCGCCGTGATCGTGCGCGTCGAATCGCCAACCCGTGTCGATACCGCGCGCACGCTGCAGCCGTATCACAACAATCAAATCGGACCCGACGCCTCGGCGCTGTTCAGCAACTGCAACGCAGGGAAGTTCGGCATCACGCTCGATCTCGGGAATGCGCGCTCGCGCGAAGTCATTCTCGATCTCGTCAGATGGGCCGATGTGGTCACCGAGTCGTTCTCTCCCAAGGCGATGCGCGCGTGGGGACTCGACTATCCGGCGATTCGCAAGATCAAACCCGACATCATTATGCTCAGCACCTGCCTGATGGGACAGACCGGTCCGCTTGCGAGTTTCGCCGGTTTCGGAAATCTAGCGGCGGCAATTTCCGGTTTTCACAATCTGACCGGATGGTCCGATCGTGCGCCGGCGGGACCGTTCGGCGCGTATACCGATTATATTTCGCCGCGTTTTACCGCGATCGCGATTCTTGCCGCGCTCGAATATCGGCGCCGCACCGGCAAGGGACAGTACATCGATCAATCACAAGCGGAAGCGTCGCTGCATTTTCTGGCTCCCGCGCTGCTCGACTACACCGCCAATGGTCGCACCCAAATTCGCGCGGGCAACAGCGACCCCGAGTTCGCACCGCATGGCATCTATCCCGCGAAAGGCGAGGATCGATGGGTGGCGATCGTGTGCAAAACCGACGACGATTTCCGCGCGCTATGCGAAATAATGAAGCGTCCCGATCTTGCGCGCGATCCACGTTTTTGGAACATGACGGACCGCCGCAAGAACGCTTCCGCATTGGATGAGGTCATTTCGAATTGGAGTCGCGAGCTGGAGCCGCGAGAAGTCGAGCGGATGGCGCAAGCGCGATCGCTCGCCGCACATGCGGTGCAGAATAGCGCCGAATACTACACCGATTCGCAAATCGCGCATCGCCGTCATTTCGTGGAGTTCCCGCATCCGGTTTATGGGAAGACGATCGTCGAGGGCGCGCGCGCGAAACTCTCGCGCACTCCGGCGCAGGTGCGTCGCGCGGCGCCGACGCTCGGCCAGGACAATGAATACGTACTCGAAAAGCTTCTCGGATATAGGGAAGAACAGATCGACGAGATCGTCCGCTCAGGCGCGCTCGGGTAGTGTCTAGTAAAGATGGCGGCCGCCGTTGACGCGGATGCATTCCCCGGTCACGAACTCTGTCTCGATGAGAAACAGCGCGGTTTTCGCGATTTCTTCGCCCCCACCCCATCGCCGCAGCGGCGTCGCCTCGATGACGCGCGTAGTCTCTTCCGACGTGATGTCGGGAGGCGCCAGGATCGGCCCCGGCGCGATCGCATTGACCAGGATCTCCGGCGCCAGCTCCAGTGCGAGGCTCTCGGTCAGCGCCGCCACCGCCGCCTTCGAAGTGTAGTACGGCACATACCCTTTGTAGCGAGGCCGCCCGCTGATCGGCAGCCAGTCGCTGATGTTGATGATGCGCCCCGCGCCGGCGCCCTTCATGACGCGCGCGGCATGCGTCGCAAACAGAAACGTGCTCTTCGCATTCGAATCGATCGCATCCGTCCAATCAGCCGCGGTAGGATTTGGCGTCTTAATGTAGGTCGAGGCCATGTTGATGAGGATGTCGAGGCGACCCAATTGCTTGACCGTCTCCACCACCGCGGCTTCGATTTCATCCGCCCGCCGCGCGTCCGCCTGAAGCGCGATCGCATTCACACCCGCGGCCTTCGCGGAGGCCACGGTCTTTTCCGCTGCCTCGCGTGAGGCGCGGTAAACGATCGCCAACGCGCATCCGCGCTTCGCGAGCGCGTCCGCGACGACCTGCCCGATGCGTGCGCCGCCGGTGATGACCGCCACTTTGCCTTTCGGATCCATTTTTATTCCCGCGACGCTCCGGCACCATCATCTCAGTCCGCGCGATGCGCCGCAAAACGCAGCCGCGTGTAGTCGGCCGTCCATTTGCCGCTGCTGTCGCATAGCTGGGGCCGCAGGACCTCGCGCACTTCTTCGATGAACGCCGGCCGATCGGTGAGCGCCAGTTTCGAGATGAAATTTTCCGCGAAAGTTTCCAGCCATCCGGTTACATCGCCGGGAAGCGGCGTCGGGCGCGGAATCAGCGCGATGTATTTCACGATGAACCCGCCCTTGATGAGGAGCTCCGAATAATCCTCGACGGTCGGGAAATACCACGGCACCGCGCCCTCGCCATTAATGCCACGTCGATTGAGCGCGTCAACCAGCGCGGTGCGAATTTTCTCGACGCATCGATGGCCGCCCATTTCGGCGACGAAACGGCTGTGCGACCGGAGCGCGCGCCGCACTCCCGCAATGACCTCGTCGGGACGGCGCATCCAATGCAGCGCGGCGTTGCTGAAAACCGCGTCGAACTCATTGCTGAAGGTGAGCTGCTCGCCATCCATCACGCGCGCGTCGAGGCCCAGCGCGCGCGCACCGCGAATCTGCGGCTCGCTCGCGTCGACCCCGATCACCTCGCATCCCGTCGCCACCAGCTTCGCGGTCAGCGCGCCGTCGCCGCATCCGAGGTCGAGGATGCGCTCGCCCGGTTGCGCGGCGAGCAACTCGAGCACCGGCATCCCGAGGTCGGAGACGAAACGCGCGTTGCGTGCATATCGATCCGGGTCCCAGCTCTGAGGATTTTCCATCGTCAGCTCCCGCGGCAACATTGTTAATACTTAACTGAAGTTAATAATTGGTATTACGCAAGGATGCAAGCGCCGGGCAATCCGCATTCATATCGCCTTCGTCAGATTCAGAGGCGGGGAACCTGCAGCGAGACGACCAGCAAGGTGAGCGCAAAGCCGAATACCACATCGCTGACGGCCTCGATCCGATTGATTTCCCGACCGCGCATGCGGAACTGCGGTCGCTTCAATAGCGATTGAGATGGGGGCGGCGAATTGTCGCTCATTGAGCCGGCCTTCGGGGCTCAGATTTTTGCGATTTGAGGAAGGACTCCAGCGCATCCTTGGCGTTGGCGCACTCGTCGAAGGTGTGCAGGCAGGCTCTCTCGATGCGGCGGCAATCTTCGGCCTGCGCCTGGCTGTCGGAAAAGTAGTCCGCGGCGCCCTCGGCCGGCTGTTTGGCCATGCAGGCGGGATAGTGAACTGCCCGGTCGATGCAATGCAGACGCAACTGCGTGTCGCCGTCGTTGAGCCATGCGGTACACGCGGGATCGGCATTGCGCGCGTTCTCGCACGCTTCGGAATTTCCCGCTACGCAATCGAGATCGCGCAGGTCCGCGACGACGCAGGGGCTGTCGGAATGCTGCTCGGTGCGCTCCATTTCGCCGATCATCTTCTGCCCGACCGCGGTCTTTGCGCCACCCTTGGCGGCGAGTTCCTGGCGGATAGTCTCGGCGGAGCTGGGAGTCAGCGAACATGCGCGCCATACCGCGACAGTGAGATCGCTCTCGTGGCGAAGCGAGGGGCCACGATCGCCGGCGAGACGGACGCACGCTTCGCTGATGGGAAAATGGGCAGGATCGCCACATCGTTTTTTGAATTCGGCGCGCTGGTCGAGAACGGCCTTTTGCGTCGCCTGCGCTTGCGCGCCTTCCGCCTTCTTGGACGAAGATGCACATCCGAAGATGGAGACAATCGAGACGACCAGAAATGAGCTGATCAGTGCCGCTCGCATAGTGTTGGAAATTTTACCGCTCGCCGTATTGGATTGCAGTCGATGTTGCTGCGGTCGCATTTTCTGGACCCTCTCCAGATGGGAGAGGGCAGATCGATTCCAAGTCAGCTGGAGCGCACAACCGGCAGGATGTGAGGATCCCGTCTACGGGGTTTCCCCTCGAACCGCACGCTGCCTTCGACCGAAAAATTCTACGCAGCGGTGCCGAAGAACCCAGCGAACATCTTCTCTGTGATGGACTGAACTGCGGGCGACGCGAACGGAGCATCTCCGGCGCCGCGGGTCGCCGCCGCAAACACGGACATATCGCGCCGCCATTGCTCAAACTGTCCATCGCCCACATAGCCCATCGGATCTCCATCGCTAATGAAACTCGCGATTGAGCCGAATCCGCGCGCCGCATTGCGCAACCCATGAGCCACGTCCGGAGCTTGTGCTTCGATCGCGTAGGAATAAATCAGGCACGCCAGTTCCATTCGCGCGGCATGAAAGCGCTGCTGATCCATCGTTCGCTGACGCGCCTTGAGCACATCGAAGGAGATCGCGCCCGGCGGCATCTTGTTATTAATCGCGTGATCGGCGAGCCACTGCGCATTGTCAGCCATAATCGTCTTGACGAGGGGGCCGATCGCGCGAGGATCTGCCGGCTTTGCCAGATCGATCACCGCACAATTCGAGGTTCCACCGTAGATGCGTATCAATTGCGAATCGCGCATCGCGAGCAACACCGGATCGTCCGGCGCCAGAGGAACCACGTACACCGGAATAGCCGCCGATAGATCGTCGGCGGGATCGTGGCGCGGCTGAACTTCCACCCAATGCCCTCGGTAGAGGACGACCGGTGTAAATACGGCGATCGCGGGTCCGAACGAGGTCTCGTAAACGCTCAGCAGCCGGCCGTTGAGATGGTTCTCGGAGACAATCTGCGCCAGGCTGCGCGCCTTATTCCAATCCTCAAGGAGCGGAAAATGAAGCCCGACATCCCACGCGACCTCCGCGGCCAGGCTCGGAAT
This sequence comes from uncultured delta proteobacterium, assembly GCA_963815835.1. Classification (GTDB taxonomy): domain Bacteria; phylum Desulfobacterota; class Binatia; order Binatales; family Binataceae; genus DATGKG01. The sequence continues at coordinate 497,968 of CAWFIF010000006.1, read as the reverse complement.
TTCAAGCGGAAAAACTGTCGCTATCAATACGAGAGCCGACGCGAAAGCGACTCGCGCGGGTTTGGCGCGAATCGAGCGCGCCACTTCGGCGAGGAATAATCCGGCGATCACCGATCCGGCCAGCATCGATTGTAGGACAAAGCGGTTTGGATCCTGAATCAGCCATACAACCGGGGCGGCCGCCCACGCCAGCAGAAACTTGTGCTCGCGCGGACGCCGCAACAACCAAATCAAGCCCGCCAACGCCAGAATGTCGATCAGAGGGTCGAGGTGCAGCGCCTCGTGGCCATGGCGTCCGCGATACCATGACAAGTTGGCGAGAAAATGAATCCAGTATGGCGAAGTCACAAGCGCGGTGCCTGCGGCGACAAGCGCCAGTGGCCGCCATCGGCGTTCCATCGCGGCGGCGATCGCAATCCCAACCGGCGCCGTTACGAAACCGCCCAGATGGACGTAGCACGACGCGGATGCGATCAGAGTCGCGAGCATCAGCCGATCTTCGAGGAAAAAGTGGATTGTCCATGGAATCGCGATGAACAGCCAGCCGGAGGGGATCCCAATGTAGAATGAAAGCGCCACGCCCACGCTGCCCGCAAGCAACGCGACCGCGAACATCGCGGCCAAATCGCCGCCGAGCCGGCGCGCGAAATACCACGCGGTCAGGATCGCGGCCGCCCATTGCGCGATTGCGAGAATCGCGTTGGCGAGGATGAAGGAATCCGCGCTGCCGCCGAGGAGTCGGCCGACGATCGCAATCGCGATGTGCAACGCCGGCCCCTGGAGGTTAGGCCGTCCGCCGGGACCAAAATTAATATGGTCCCACCACGCGGCGCCATGCGCCGCGTACCATCGCGCGAGCGAGATGTGATAGCCGGAGTCGATGCTCACGCGATAATCGGGCAGCGAGATCAGCAACAGCAGGACATTCACGCCGACAATCGTCCACGTTACGCCGCGCGCGACGCGGTTTTCCTCTGGAACTGCCGGCTGCATCGGATTCCACGAGAGTCTATCGAATTCCGCAAGGGTTCCCAATTGGGATAGCGATGATGAGATAACTCCAGCCTAAATGCTCCGATCGAATTTGATCACTACTGCGGCGGCGCTTGTCGATGGCGCGCGGCCCTGTTATCTGAGGCTTCTCGGCAGCCAGCACCTTCGCACAAAAAAGGAATCGCCATGCTGAAGGGAATCGATCACTTCGTAGTAGTTGTGCCGGAACTCGAGGCCGCCATCAAAAGTTTCAGCGAGCTCGGCTTTGCCGTGGTCCGCGGCGGCAAGCACAACATCGGAACTCACAACGCGCTGATCGCATTCGCCGACGGCTCGTACGTCGAGCTGATCGCGTTCCGCGCGCCGGTCGCCGGGCACCCCTGGTACGAGGCGATGAGCAAGAGCGGCGGCATCGTGGATTTTTGCGCGCAGACTGATGACCTCGCCGCGGATGTCGCGACGTTTCGCCGCGCCGGCATCAACATCACCGATCCGAACGGCATGACGCGCGATCGTCCCGACGGCTATCGGCTGAGCTGGGTGCTCTCGATTCCGAATGCGCCGTTTAACGGAAGCGTTCCGTTTCTCATTAAGGATGAAACACCGCGTGACGAGCGGGTGCCACGCGACCGATCGCATCGCAACGGAGTTAGCGGCCTCGCGAACCTCGTTGTCGCGGTGGCCGATGCGGCTAAGGTCGCGGGATGGTATCGCATCATCACTGGAAGTGAGGGATCGGCGATCGAGCATCGCGAGCTCGACGCCACCGGAACGCGCTTCCAAATCGGGAGCCATCAGCTGGATATCGTTTCGCCACGCGGGCCGAACGGACCAGTCGCGGAGTTTCTTCGCACGCGAAATGCAGGCCCCTACCAAGCGACACTCATCGGCGGGCGCGCGGGAAACCTCGATCCGGCGCTCACGCAAAAGGCTCGGCTCAAAATTCAGTAAGGGCGCGATGGCGGAATCCGAACCGTCACCGCCTCGTGAATGAGGTCCTCCTGCGCGTTCACGGCTGACTTCCTCATAGTGCGATTGGCGCGGATGGCGTAGTAGAATCCGCGGCAGTGCGCAGCTCGTTCAACATCCCGCGCGTAGTCGTCGCCGCGACCGGCAGCGGCGTCGGCAAGACGACAGCAACTGTCGGCCTCATCGCCGCGCTGCGATCGCGTGGGCTCAGGGTCGCGGCTTTCAAATGCGGCCCCGACTACCTCGACCCGACTTATCATCGGCGCGCGGCCGGTGTGACCTCGCACAATCTCGACGGATGGATGATGGGACGCGATGCGGTGCTCGCGACGTTCATGCGCGCCTCGCGAGGTTTCGACCTCGCGATCATAGAAGGGATGATGGGTCTGTTCGACTCGGCCACTCCAACCGGCGACGAGGGCTCGACGGCCGAAATCGCGAAGTGGCTGAGCGCGCCGGTGCTGTTGGTGACCGACGCATCGGGGATGGCGCGCAGTATCGCCGCGATGGCGGCCGGCTATGCGCACTTCGATCGCGCGCTGAATGTGGCCGGCGTCATCTGCAATCGCGTCGGCAGCCGCGGGCATCTCGATATGCTGCGGATGGCGTTGACGGAAGTGCGCGTCGTCGGCGGTCTTCCCGCAGACGCGGAGCTGGCGTTCCCGGAGCGCCACCTCGGTCTTCGCAGCGCCGATGAAGACGCGGTACCGCAGCGCCTTTTCGATGCGTGGGGTCGGCTTGCGTCGGAGTGGCTCGACCTCGACGCGATCATCTCCATCGCACGCGCCGCGCCAGAATTGAAAATCGATGGCGACCGCAGCTCGCGTCACAATGGGCATCGGTCGTGCCGAATTGGACTCGCGTGGGACGACGCGTTTCATTTTTACTATGAAGACAATCTGCGTCGCCTCGAGGAATCCGGCGCCGAAATCGTGAAGTTCTCCCCCAGCCGCGATGAGAGGCTTCCCGAGGTCGATGGTTTGTATTTCGGCGGCGGCTATCCCGAAGTGCTCGCGCGCGAGTTGTCGAACAACCGTCGCATGATCGATTCGGTGCGCCACTTCGCAGAATCCTCCGGTCCGATTTACGCGGAATGCGGCGGCCTGATGTATCTCGCCGAAGCAATCCGCACGCTCGACGGCACAACCTGGCCGATGGCCGGCTTGATTCCCGGCGTCGCCGTGATGTCGCCGCGCTTGCAGGCACTCGGCTACGTGGAAGTCGAAACGCGCGCGCCTTCGATTCTCGGTCCGGCCGGCACGCGCTTTCGCGGGCATCAGTTTCGTTACTCGACTCTCGACAACAATGGCGCCGAGGACCTGCCTCATCTATATACGGTCCGTCCCAAATGGGGCGCGGAATTTGAAGAGGGTTACATGCGTGCGAATCTGGTTGCATCTTACGTTCATGCGCACTGGGCCTCGAATCCGTCGATCGCTGAAGCATTGGTGCGCGCGTGCGCAAACGTTCGCGCGCGCCGGTTCTAGAATGAAACGCGCGAAGACCATTATGATCCAGGGCACCGCGTCCTCCGTGGGCAAGAGCCTGATCGTCGCCGCGCTGTGCCGAATCCTTCGCGACGAAGGACTTTCGGTCGCGCCGTTCAAATCGCAAAACATGGCGCTCAACTCGTACGTCACGCCCGACGGTGGCGAGATCGGGCGCGCGCAAGCGGTGCAGGCGGAGGCCGCGGGAGTCGAGCCCATCATCGAAATGAATCCGATTCTTCTCAAACCTGAACCGGAGATGCGCTCGCAGGTGGTGTTGCTCGGAAAGCCAATCGGCAGCATGCATTGGAGTGAATACTGCGCCATGATGCCGTCGCTGCACGGGACGATTCGCAACTGCATCGAAACTTTGCGCGCGCGTAACGACGTCGTAGTTATCGAGGGCGCCGGCAGTCCCGCGGAAATCAACCTGCGCCGCTCGGATATTGTAAACATGCACGTGGCAAAGGCCGCTGATGCGCCGGTGATCCTGGTCGGTGATATCGATAAGGGCGGCGTATTCGCGCAGTTGGTCGGCACAATGGAATTACTCGAGCCCGAGGAGCGCAATCGGGTGGCGGGGTTTCTGATCAATAAATTCCGTGGCGAGGTCGCGCTGCTGAAAGACGGTCTGGAATTCCTCCACCAACGATTCGGGATTCCGGTTCTCGGGGTCATTCCGTGGATGCGCAGCCTCAGAATTGCCGATGAGGATTCCGTGGCCCTGCAATCGCGCACGCCGCGCCCGCAATCTGGGTCGGAGCTGTATCTCGCGGTAGTAAAGCTGCCCTTCATTTCCAACTACGATGACTTTCTCGCGCTGGAGCACGAGCCCGGCGTCCACCTCCGATTCATCGACAACGTCGGCGATCTCGATGGCGCCGATCTGATGATAATTCCGGGGACCAAGAGCACCATGTCCGATCTCGCATGGATGCGGCGCGAAGGATTCGCCGGCGCTATCGTCACGTCCGCTGATCGTGGCGGCCTCGTTCTTGGAATCTGCGGCGGATGCCAGATGCTGTGACAAACGATCGAGGACCCGCACGCCATCGAGTCGCGCGAGCCGGTCGCGCGTGGACTCGGACTGCTTCCTCTGCGTACTCGTTTCGAAAAAGAGAAAACTACCGCACGTGTGGTCGCGCGCCCCATCGCGCGCTGGTTCGCCGTCAACGGAATCGCGCCCGAAATCACCGGCTACGAAATCCATATGGGGATAGTCACGCCAACTGATTCGGCGCAACCTGCGTTCACGATAGTCTCGCGCAACGGCGATCAAGCTCTGCAACATGACGGCGCAGTATCGAGCACGGGCAATGTGGTGGGTACGATGCTTCACGGAATCTTTGAGAATGCATCGATCAGAAGCGCCTTGCTCGGTGAGCTGCGGCGGCGCCGGGGTCTCCCAGCGCTGAGTGGCGCCAGCGCGATCGCGGATCGAAATGCGGAATACGCTCGGCTCGCGGCGACCGTGAGCGCTAGTATCGATATGCGGGCATTGCGGCACATAATCGGGATTTGAAGAATTTCCGGGATCCGAAAGCGATGAAACACGATAAGCCTGACGACCAGAAACCCGCGTATGAAATACCTGCCGCGCCGCTGGCGCTCGAGGGCTACGCGATTTTGCACCAGATGTTCCGCATCCGGCGCGCGAACTGGCGCGCGCTCGACATCGACGCGCAGAATAACGTCGTCGCCGAAGCGGCATCACTCTTCGGTCAAATGCAACGGCGCGAGGACGGCGAAAGCGGATTGTTCTCGCAGCTCGGGCACAAGGGCGATCTGATGCTGGTGCACTTTCGCCGTAGCTTCGAGGAACTGAACGAGGCTGAGAAAGCGATCGCCAATCTGGAGCTGGCGGACTATCTCGAACCTACCACGTCGTATCTCTCCGCGATCGAGCTCGGGATCTACGAAGCGTCAGTCGCGCTGTACAAGGATCTCGTCGCGAAGAATATCGAGCCCCATTCGAAGGAATGGGATGCTGCCGTCGAAGCTGAGCTCGCGCGCCAGCGTGAAAAGGTCTCGACGCGCCTGTATCCGAAAATTCCGCCGCGCCGCTACTTATGCTTCTACCCGATGGACAAGAAGCGCGAGGGCGCCGACAACTGGTACCGCCTCGATATCGAGCGCCGGCGCGACCTGATGCGCGAGCATGGGATGGTCGGCCGCCGCTACGCCGGCCAGGTGACGCAGATCATTTCGGGCTCGATCGGCTTCGACGATTGGGAATGGGGCGTCGATCTTTTCGCCGACGACGCGCTGGTGTTCAAAAAGCTGGTTTACGAGATGCGCTTCGACGAAGCGAGCGCCGGCTACGCGAAGTTCGGTCCCTTCTACTTTGCGATTCGCACCGAACCCGCAGACCTCGGCAAGCTGCTAATCAGCGAGTGACTCGCCACCGAAGTTAATCGCTTCGTGAGGAACGTTAATCGCATCGTGGTTGCCGACGCGATTCTTTTCTGAGATAGCGGACTCTGAACGAGGACAGGGAGAATTTTGATGATCACCAAGGGTGACGATTATCCGATTCATCAGACGCCGGAGCCGGTGCAGCAGGTTTTCACCAGCGATCGGAATTTCTACGATCGCTTTTTCTTCAACGGATACTTCCGCGAAGGCGAGCCCTACTTCGCCGCCGCGATGGGAATCTATCCAAACGTCGGGATCATCGATGCCGCATTCAGCGTGATCGTCGGTGGCGTCCAGCATTGTGTGCGCGCGTCGCGCGCGCTCGGCGCCGATCGCCTCGACACCAAAGTGGGTCCGATATCGGTTGAGATCGGCCAGCCGATGCGATCGGTTCGCCTGCGCGTCGATCATGCGGACATCAGGGCTGACCTGGAATTCCAGGCCCGCGCGCACGCGATCGAGGAGCCGCGCTTCACGCGCCGCAATCCCGAAAACGGCCGCCTGATGATGGACCTCACGCGCTTCACCCAGCATGGCGGCTGGGCGGGCAAGCTTACGCTGGGCGGCAAGACCTACGATGCGGCACCGTCGCGTGTATGGGGCTCACGCGATCGTTCATGGGGCGTGCGTCCGGTGGGACCTCAAGCGCCGGGCATGCCTGACCGGACGCCCTTCCAATTTTTCTGGCTATGGTCGCCCACCAACTTCGAAGATGTCTGCACTCATTTCGACGTCAATGAAAATCCCGACGGCTCGCGATGGCACGAGTTCGGCGCGATCGCGAAGACCGACCCCTCAGTACCTCCTGAGATCGCCAAAGCGGTGGACTGGAACATCGACTATCTCCCCAACACGCGCCACGCGAAGCGCGCGGAGATCATCCTGAAGGGCGCGAGCGAGAATCGCGTGCAGCTCGAGACGCTTTACAACTTCTATATGCACGGCATCGGATATGGGCATCCGAAATGGGGACATGGCTATTGGGTCGGCGACGATGTCTCAACCTACGAGTCGTTCAAGCTGTCCGACGTGAACGAGGCCGACCCGATGTATCAGCACATTCAGGCTGTATGCCGCGCGAAATTCAGCTCCCGCGAGGGGATGGGAATCCTCGAGATGATAATCCTTGGACCGCATCAGAAGAGCGGGTTCAAGGACATCCTGGATATGCATCGCTAGCGCGGTGCGGGCTCGACATGCATCGCTAGCCGCGCAGCTTGCCGAGAATTTTCCCGACGACGCCCGGCTTCGCGGCTTCGAGCGGCGGCAGTTCCTTTCCACCTTTGAGTGCGGCGAAGCGCTCCTCGACTTCACCGTCGATGGGGAAGCGCCCGGTCTGCGACTTCGAGAAGATCAATTCGCCCTGAATCAGGACGTCGAATTGACCGCTCTTGCCAGGCGTGATCACCACGTCCTCGCCAAACTGGGATTTCAATGAGTCGGCCAAACTGGCCGCGCGCGGTTTGTAGCCTCAAGCAGCGCAGTAGAGAATTTCGGTAGCCATGGCTTCAGCCTAGTCCGCTCGAAACCGTGACTCAATTCCTACTTGCCGTTGTCGAAGTCGACGAACACCGCCGCGGCAACCACCGAGGTCCAGAGCCCGTCGCGATCGCCGACGGCCGACTGCGTGACGTTGCGAGTCGTCACGATTTTGTCCGACATCCGCCAGATATCCTTGCGCTCGTCGTAACTGGTATTGGGATCGAAATCGACGCCGAGGATGGTTCCGAGCATCATCGCCGCAAGGTCTTCGGCGTAGTCGCCGGCTTTCTGATCGGTCTCGCCGAAGCTGTGATGCTCCGAGAGGTAACCGTAAGTCGCGGCATTGGCGGGTATCGCGACGCCGACCGACGCCGCCACCAATCGATGCGGCTCGTTGGTGGCGTTGTCGCTCATCACCGCGAACACGATCTGGCCGGGGGAGAGATACTTGAGGCCCTCCTGCTGCGAAATCAATTTGCAGTTGGGCGGAAAAATCGATTTGACCCGCACCAGGTTATATTCGGCGATCCCTGCCGAGCGCAGCGACAGCTCGAAGGAACTGAGTTTCTCGCGATGTCGCCCTACACCCTTGGTTAGAAAAACCCCTTTCGGACGCGGCCCCATCGTTCTTTAGTTCACTCCGTCGCGTGCAAATCGAATGGGAAATTTCTATAGGAATCGAGGCGCCTGCGCTACGAGGCGCGCTCGCTACACCACGTTTACCGGCTGATATTCGCCAAATACCCGGCGCATCGCATCGGAGATCTCGCCCAGCGTGCACCATGAGCGCACCGCGTCGATGATGGTGGGCATCAGGTTCGAGCCATCGCACGCCGAGGCCTCGACTTTCGCGAGCGCGGCATTCGCGGCGGCGGCGTTTCGCTCCGCGCGAACTTTCGCCAACTTGGCCTCGCTGCTTTTGCTCGAGGTCCGGATTCACCTTGAGGATATCTCCCGGAGGGCCGCCCCCCTGAGTGAACTGGTTGACGCCGACGATGATGCGATCCTTGGTCTCGATCTCGCGCTGATAGAGGAACGCCGCGTTTTGAATCTCGCGCTGCATGTATCCGCGCTCGATCGCGGCAACCGCGCCGCCGAAGTCATCGATTTTCGACAGATACTCCTGCGCCTTCGCCTCGAGCTCGTGCGTCATCGTTTCGAGGTAGTACGAACCCGCCAACGGGTTAACCGTGTCCGCGACGCCCGACTCATGCGCGATCAGTTGTTGAGTGCGCAGCGCGAGCAGCACCGATGACTCGGTCGGCAACGCGAGCGCCTCATCCTTGCTGTTGGTATGCAACGATTGCGCGCCGCCGAGCACCGCCGCGAGCGCCTGCAGCGTCACCCGCACGACGTTGTTGTCAACCTGCTGCGCGGTGAGCGTCGAGCCGGCGGTCTGCGCATGGAAACGCATCATCATCGAGCGCTCGTCCTTCGCATCGAACCGATCTTTCATGATGCGCGCCCACAATCTTCGCGCGGCGCGAAACTTCGCGACTTCTTCGAAGAAATTGTTGTGCACGTTGAAGAAGAAAGACAGGCGGCTGGCGAACGAATCGATCGCGAGGCCCGCCTTAACCGCGGCTTCCACGTATGCGATCCCGTCCGCGATGGTGAACGCGAGTTCCTGCGCGGCAGTCGAGCCGGCCTCGCGGATGTGGTAGCCGGAAATCGAAATCGTGTTCCAGTTGGGAACTTCCTTGGAGGCGAACGCAAAAATGTCGGTGATAATGCGCATCGAGCCGCGCGGCGGATAGATATAGGTTCCGCGCGCAACGTATTCCTTCAGGATGTCGTTCTGGATGGTGCCGTTAACCTTGTCCCATCCGACGCCGCGCTTCTCCGCGGCGACCAGATAGAGCGCGAGCAGTATCGATGCGGTCGCGTTGATCGTCATCGAGGTGGAAATTTTGTCTAACGGTAGACTGTCGAGCAGGGTTTCCATGTCGGCCAGCGATCCGATCGACACCCCGACGCGCCCCACTTCACCCTTGGCGAGCGGATGGTCGGCGTCACGCCCCATCTGCGTGGGCAAATCGAATGCGACCGAAAGCCCGGTCTGCCCCTGCTCGAAGAGGTAACGATAGCGCTTGTTGGATTCCTCGGCGGTGCCGAATCCCGCGTACTGGCGCATCGTCCAGTACCGCCCGCGATACATGGTCGGCTGCACACCGCGCGTGAATGGATACTCGCCGGGAAAACCGAGATCGCGAACGTAATCGAAGTCCGCTAGATCGGACGGATCGTAGGCGCGTTTGATTTCGATTCCGGAACTGGTTTCGAATTTCTCGCGCCGTTCCTTGCCGCGCTTGAGCGATGGGTTGAGTTTGTGCTCTTCCCAATTCGTGCGCGCAGTCTCGAGGTCGCGATTATTTTGCTGGGACATCGTGCGAAGTCCTCGGCAGAATCTTACTCGATAACGATTAGTAATTCGCCTTTTTCTACCGCCTGACCCGCGACAACTTTCACTTCGACGACTTTGCCCGCCTTGGGAGACTTTAGCTCGTTCTCCATTTTCATCGCTTCGATAACCAGCACGCCCTGCTGCGCCTCGACCTGATCGCCAACCTGCACCGACACCGAGAGCACCCGGCCCGGCATCATCGCACGCATCTGAGCGTTGCCGCTCATCTCCCGCGCTCCGCGGGAATGCATCAGGCGCCGCCGCGCATCTTCGAGCGTCAGGCGAGTCACGCCCGAGCGCGACGAAACCACGAACTCGTCGCCCTGGCGGATGACGTCGAGGTCGAAAGAACGCGCGCCGACGATGATCGAAAATGAGGTCGGGCCGGCCTGCCTCAGATCGGCGTTGATCTTCTTGCCACCGAGATTGATTTCGAAAGCTCCGGCATTCGCAAGCTCCTCAATCGCGAGCTTGTGCTCCTGGCCATCGATAGTTGCGTGATAGTAGGTTGCCACCGATCGTTACCTCAGCACATCGAGACGGCCACGCGTCTTCCATGGCGAGACGCGCGCGCCTTGCTGCGCCGACGCGGGCTGACCGTTGGCGTGATTCTGACTGGTCTGAGCGGCGTGCGCGGCCAGCACGATCGCCGCGAGGCGCTCCGGATCTTCCACAGCGGCGGTGGCTTCCGGATGCCATTCCTGGTTGATGAAATTGGTGTCGAAATCGCCGGCGAGAAATCGTGGCTGATTCATTATCCAGCGATGAAAATCGAGGTTGGTCGTCAGCTCGCCGGCGATCTGGAACTCCGCTAGCGCGCGACGCATCCGCTCGATCGCCTGCATCCTGCTGGAGCCCCATACCGCGAGCTTCGAGATCATCGGATCGTAAAACATCGTGACCTCGGCGCCGGCGTAAATGCCCGCGTCATTGCGGACGCCGGGACCTTCGGGAAACTTCAGTGTCTCGATTTTCCCAGGCGCGGGAACGAACCCGGCCGCAGGATCCTCGGCATAGATGCGGCACTCGACCGCCCACCCGTTCTGCTTCAGCTCGGATTGCTTAAACGGTAACTTCGCGCCGGCTGCGACCTCGATCTGCAAGCGAACCAGGTCCAGCCCGGTGACCAGCTCGGTGACGGGATGCTCGACCTGAATGCGCGTGTTCATCTCGAGGAAGTAAAAGTTTCGGTCGGCGTCGGCGAGGAACTCGATAGTACCCGCGCCCACGTAGTTCACCGCCTTAGCCGCGCGCACCGCGACCTCGCCCATCTTCGTGCGCATCTCGGAAGTGACAAACGGCGACGGCGACTCCTCAACGACCTTCTGATGGCGTCGTTGAATCGAACATTCGCGCTCGAAAACGTGAACCGTGTTGCCGGCCTTGTCGGCGAAAACCTGCACCTCGATATGGCGCGGCTTGCGCACGAACTTCTCGACATAGAACCGGCCATCGCCGAATGACGATTTGGCTTCGCTCGCGACGGTGCGAACGATCGCGGCGAGGTTCTTGTCGTCCTCGACCAGCCGCAGACCTTTGCCGCCACCGCCGGCGGCCGCTTTCACCATGATCGGATAACCGATCTTGCTCGCTATCTCGCGAACCTGCTCCTCGGTTTCCAGCGTATCCGGCGAGCCAGGTACGACGGGCACACCCGCCGCGATCATCACCTTGCGCGCTTCGACCTTGTCGCCCATTTTCACGATCGCGTCCGGCGGCGGCCCGATGAAAACCATCCCCGCTTTCTCGACCGCGCGCGCGAAGCCCGCGTTCTCGGAGAAGAAGCCGTAGCCCGGATGAATCGCATCAGCGCCGGTTTGTTTCGCCGCCGCGAGAATCTTTTCCGTTTGAAGATAACTTTGCGACGCGGGAGCGGGACCGACCAGCACCGCGTAGTCAGCCTCGCGTACATGGAGCGCGGCGCGATCGGCCTCGGAATAAACCGCGACCGACTCGATGCCGAGTTCACGGCACGCGCGAATGACGCGGACCGCGATCTCTCCGCGGTTGGCGATAAGAATTCGTTTAAACACCTCGATTAACCTTCGACTCCGCTATCGCTCCACCTCAGGTGCGCTACGCGCGGCGCTCGGAAGCGCCCACGATCTTCCGCAGCTCACTTCACTCGCCTAGGTCAGAGTGGAATGTTGCCATGCTTCTTGGGCGGGTTCTTATCCACTTTATTTTCGAGCGCTTTCAGAGCCGCGATGACGCGCGGCCGCGTCTCGCGCGGCATGATCACCTCATCGACATAGCCCAACTCCGCGGCCTTGAATGGATTCGCGAAAGTCTTCCGATAGTCCTCGGTCAGGCCGGCGCGTTCGGCCACCGTCATCTCGTTTCGATAGAGAATATTGATCGCCTGCTCCGGACCCATCACCGCGATCTCTGCGCTCGGATAGGCAAAATTGAAGTCGCCCCGAATGTGCTTCGAGGACATAACGTCGTAGGCGCCGCCATAGGCCTTGCGCGTGATGACAGTGACCTTCGGCACCGTCGCTTCGCAAAACGCATACAGCAACTTCGCGCCATGACGAATGATGCCCTGGAACTCTTGCTGCGTGCCCGGAAGAAATCCCGGCACATCGACGAAGGTAACGAGCGGGATATTGAAGCAATCGCAGAAGCGCACGAAGCGCGCGCCCTTCACCGACGCATCGATGTCGAGGCATCCGGCGAGGTTGGCAGGCTGATTCGCAACGACGCCGACGGCGTAGCCGCCGAGCCGCGCGAAGCCGATCAGTATATTGTTGGCCCAGTCTTTTTGAATTTCGAAAAAATGTCCCTCATCGACGACGCGCCGAATGAGATCGCCCATGTCGTACGGCTTGGTGGGATTCTCCGGCACCATCGTGTCGAGTTCGGCGTCGCGCCGCTCGGGATCGTCCTTGCTGGCGCGAAACGGCGGATCCTCGGCGTTGTTCGAGGGCATGTAGGAGAGCATTTCCCGAATCATCATCAGCGCGCCCTGGTCATCGTCGGCTTCGAGATGACATACCCCGGAACGCTGCGAATGCGTATCCGCGCCGCCCAGCTCCTGCATCGAGACTTCCTCGTGCGTGGTCGCCCGGATGACATCGGGGCCGGTGATGAACATGTACGAACTTTCGCGCACCATGATGATGAAGTCGGTCATCGCGGGCGAATAAACCGCGCCTCCCGCACACGGACCCATCACGGCAGAGATCTGCGGAATCACGCCCGACGCCATCACGTTGCGCAGGAAGATGTCCGCATAACCGGCGAGCGATACGACGCCTTCCTGGATGCGCGCGCCGCTGCCGTCATTGAGTCCGATGAACGGGCATCCGACCTTCATCGCGAGGTCCATCACCTTACAAACTTTTTCCGCGAAGGCGCCCGACAGGCTGCCGCCGAAAACTGTGAAGTCGTGCGAGAAGACGCACACCTGGCGCCCGTCAACGGTGCCGAAGCCGGTCACCACGCCGTCACCGGGAATTTTCCTGCTCGCCATCTCGAAGTCGGTGATGCGATGCGTCTTGAACTTGTCGAGCTCGATGAACGAACCACGATCGAGCAGGAACTCGATCCGTTCGCGCGCCGTCATACGCCCGGCTTTGCGTTGTTTCTCGAGGCGTTCCACGCCGCCGCCAATTTCGGCGAGGCGCGACATTTCCTGCATCCGGTCGATGTTTTCTTTAAGACCCATGCTCCAAATTTTCGGGCTGAAGGGGTCGCGCCGGCCCGCCTAAGTCAAGCGCTCCGATGCGCGCCACGCACATAGATATCGTAACCGAGTCAGAGGTTAAAGCCACGCGAGGCCCGCCAATTCAACGAGTGGTATGGGGACTGAAGCCCTGGAACTCCAGCCGGTCGCCGATCCCGACATGATGCTTGGCAGCATAGCCGGCGTTCACTTCAAGCACGTAGAGGGTGCCGCTGAAGCCACCGAGCAATGCCTCTGAATAAGGTTGCGCATTCGCGACGATCCCGACCACCTTGCCGCTGGAATCCGCGAAAAGCATGTCGAGCGGAAGCACTGTATTCTTCATCCAGAACTGCACAGCGCTTGGGGTCGGAAAAACGAACAGCATTCCCGCGTTCTCATCGAGATGATTGCGATACATCAACCCGAGCTCGCGCGCGCCGGGCGTGTCGGCAATCTCGACCTTGACCACGGCGCGTTTGGAATTGTCAGCGGAAACGATCGCGACCTGCGGAGTGGAATCGCAGGCCGCCAACGCCGACATCAGCGCGATCGCGGCGATCCACGCAACTATGATGAGACGCGCGCGACGCATCGCTAGGCGGGATTGTCCTCGCTCTCCTGGAGCATCGCGGTCGGCAGAATCTCAGGCGCGACATCCTCTAGAAATCGCGACACACGACCCATCGTGTAACCCATCGCGCGATCGAACATATAGATCGGATAGGACAGATAGAGCTCGTCCTTGGCGCGCGTCGTCGCGACATACATCAGGCGGCGTTCCTCCTCAAGGTCCTCGGGGTCCATGCTCTGGGGACCGGGGAAGCGGCCATCCGCCGCCCAAATCAGAAACACCACCTTCCACTCCAGCCCCTTCGCCGAATGAATCGTGCTGAGCGTCAGCAACTCGTCCTCGGTGTCGCTCGCGAGCATGCCGCCGAGCGAATCGTTGGGCGGCTCCAGCGCCATGTCGGACAGCATCGACTGCAAACTGCGATAGCGCTCAGTGATGTTCTGAAAATGTTCGAGGTCGCGCTCGCGCTTTGGATAGTCGTCAGGATAAGCGTCGCGCATCAGCGGCATATAGTAGGCGATCGTGGCTGCGACCTGCTCGGCCGGTCGCTTCGTGTCGCCACGCATCGCGGCGAGCAGTTCCGCGAGGCGGCGAAAGCCGTCGGGACCGTCGCCTCGCGCAATCGAGACCGCACTGGACGCGATCAGCGCCTTTTCCGGCTCGGGCGCGTTGATCAGCACCTCGATGAGCCGCTCCGCGGTTCGATTTCCCACGCCTTTGACCAGCGTCAGCGCGCGCAACCATGAAACCGCATCAGTAGGATTTGCTACCACGCGCAGATGCGCGAGGACATCCTTGACGTGCGCGGTCTCGATAAATTTGAAGCCGCCGCGCTTGATGAACGGGATATCGCGCCGCTGCAGTTCCAGTTCGAGATCGAAGGAGTGGAAGCTGGAGCGAAACAGAACCGCGATCTCGTTCAGCTCGACACCTTCCTCGCGCAACTCCAGGATGCGCTGCGCCACGAATCGCGATTGCATATGCTCGTCGGCGGCGCGCACCAGCATCGGGCGTACCTCGCCCTTGCGTTTGGTGAACAACACCTTGGTGTACTTCTCGACGGCGCGTGAAATCACTTCATTGGCGACATCGAGGATGCCCTGAATCGAGCGATAATTCTCCTCGAGTTTGACGATGCGCGCGTTCGGGAAAATCTTCGGGAAATCCAGAATGTTGCGGAAGTTGGCGCCGCGAAACGAATAGATCGATTGCGCATCGTCGCCCACCGCCATCACGTTCTGATGATTCACCGCGAGCAGCCGCACGATTTCGGCCTGCACCTCGTTGGTGTCCTGATACTCATCGATCATGATGTAGCGATATGTGTCTGAAAGGCGCTTGCGCACGTTCGCGTATTGCTGGAGCAGTTCGACCAGCTTGTCGAGCAAGTCATCGTAATCGAGCAGGCCGCGCTCGCGCTTGTAGGCCTCGTACTTTTGGGCGAGCTGGAGAATCTCGCCCGAATGCTCGATCAGATGCGGGAAGTCGAGCTGAATTTCATCCTCCAGCTTGCGCCGCTTGTTGCGCGCCATGCTGATGGCCTCGGCGAGCGTGCCCTTTTTCGGAAAGCGCCGCTCGCGCGATCCGAATCCCATCCTGCTGCGCAACAGGTTGATCACATCTTCCATGTCGGCACGATCGAGGATGGTAAAGTTGGGCTTCAGCCCGAGCGGCTCGCCCCATTTGCGCAGCACGGTATTCGCGAACGAATGAAAAGTTCCACCCGCCACCGCGCGGGTTCGATCGCCGACCAGTTGCTCGGCGCGACGCAGCATCTCCTGCGAGGCGCGACGGGTGAAGGTCAGTAGTAAAATCGCACCCGGCGGGACGCCGCTCTCGATCAGCCTCGCCACGCGATAAATCAGCGTGCGCGTTTTGCCCGAGCCGGCGCCGGCGACGACCAGCAAAGGACCCTCGCGATGCGTCACCGCCTCGAACTGCGCTGGATTCAGAACCTCGGCATATTTGATCCGGAAATTGCGCTCATCGTTGGGATCGCTGCGCGGTCCCTCCCGCAAAACAATTATCTTGTTGACCACGGCGAGCGGAATTGTACCACGAGGGAATGGGGCTGCGCTTATCGGGACGTGCCTACCACGTCCCGCCGGGAGGGGCCGGCGCCGGTCCGCCAGGGGCTGGCATCTTCAGCGCGGGATCGTTAGAGGGCGACGCACCGCCCGAGCGCAGGGTTTCGTCGAAAGTGTTCTCCCAGTCGGCTCTTGGAGAAGGCATTGCGCCCGAATCCATCTCGCCGGGCGCGCCCCCATCCGAAGGTGGGGGACGCTTCAAATGCTTCAGTTGCGGATTGATGCGGATGTTGTTGACGACGGCGATCGTCGAATCATGAAGATAGCTCTTCGATTTCGTCACCGCGTCATCTTTGCCGAAATCGGTGGCCACGAAGCCGTACAGCATGAGCTGGCGGCCGGAAGGAGTGTTCGAAATCTGTGCACCCACCATCGGCAGGCGATGCGTATGGAGATATTTGGTGAGTTTGGCGCTCGTCGCTGTATCGACACTGCCGGGTTGCGCGGCAGCGATGCCGACAACGCACGTCATGCAAAGGACGGCGATCAGGATTTGCGCGTTTCGCCTCATTGTAGGGAATGACGCCCGCAATGGCGCGCGGGTTTCATTCCCTGCAAATCATATAGACTGTTGGCCTCGGAGTCTTCCAGACCCGGCGCATGACACTATTTCGGCAGGCGAATCTCCCTGATCTGCTTGTCTTCAAGCGCGACGACAGAGTCCGGAAGCGGCGCGTATTGAAGTGCCGGCGCATATTGCTGACCGTCGTGCAACATCCACTTCAGAAAGTCGATGATCTGTTCCCCCTTGGCTTTGTCGGTTTGCTGCCGATACACCAACAGATAGGTGAACGAAGATATCGGATACGAATCGGCGCCGGGTGCGTCGGTGATCGAAAGCCGGAACTCGGCAGGAGCGTGTAACGCCAGCCGCAGACGATCGGCCAAACGTACCGCAGAGTTGCCCGCCGCAGTTACGCTCGCCAGGCTCGCGGTTACGAACTTGCCGTCGTGGTTCTGGATCTCAGCGAACGGAATGTGGTTATTGGCGGCGTAGATCAGCTCGATATAGCCGATTGACCCGGGCGTCTGTTGAATCAGCGCCGTAACGCCCTCGTTCCCCTTACCACCCAGACCCGTCGGCCATTTCACCGAGGTGGACTTGCCTACGTCCTTCGCCCACTGCGGGCTGACTTTCGAAAGGTAGTCTACGAAGATGTAGGTCGTCCCGCTGCCGTCGGAACGGTGGCAGACGGTGATATCCTGATCCGGAAGCGAAGCGCCAGGATTAATCTTGGCAATCGCCGGGTCGTTCCATTTAGTGACTTTGCCGAGAAAGATATCCGCCACCAATGATCCGGTGAATTTGAGCGTATCAACTCCGGGAAGGTTGTACGCAATTACGTCGGCTCCCATCACGGTAGGAAAATGGAGTAGACCGGAGGCGGCCTTCAACTGTTCGTCGTTCATCGGAGCGTCGCTGGCGCCGAAATCGACCGTCTTCTGAGTGATCATGCGGATTCCGCCGCCCGATCCAATCGACTGATAGTTAAAGTGAATCCCCGGATGTTCTTTCGAATAGACATCAAACAGCTTCGAATAAAGCGGATAGGGAAAGGTAGCGCCCGCACCGTTAATCAGCAGATCGCACCATCCCGCGCGCCATCCCGCAAGCAGCATCACCGCGGTAAAAAGGAGTAGAAGAGCTTTTCTTTTTCGCATTCGGTTTCCTCACCTAGGTTCAGGTTGCACGACGCGCACACTTCCCCACTACGATGCTGGCGCGTCGCTTGCCTACCTTAAGGAAAGTAGATTACGGAAGCGTTAACGAAGCGTTGCGGCGCCTTGAAGTCAAGGCATGGACAGGAAGAATATCCAATCGAATGGCGAAAGCACTTTCAGGAATCAATGTTCTAGAGTTTCACTCCAACCTCGGAGCAGCTTATGCCGCGATGCTGCTGGCCGAGCAAGGCGCCGATACCATCATGGTCGAGCCGCCCGGTGGTGCGCCCACGCGCGGTACCCCGCACTTCCATGTCCTCAATCGCTCGAAGCGATCAGTCTCCCTCGATACCGCCTCCACCGATGGAAAGTGGTCGATAGCGGCGCTGGTGAAGAGCGCCGACATCGTCATCACCGGCTCGACGCCCGCGCGGTTGATGGCTCAGGGACTGGACTACGCATCGATTCGAAAAACGAATCCGCATGCGCTGGTGCTGAGCGTCCCGTCATTCGGAAGTCGCGGTCCCGACGCCGAGTTCGATGCGAGCGACGACCTCGTTGCCGCCCGGGCCGGCATCGCCGGCAGCCAATGGGCGCGCAGCGGCAATCCGGTTCCGCTGGTCTTTCCGGCGGCCAGCTATTCGGCCGGTGTGATGGGCGCGAGCGCAGCAGTGGCTGGGCTCATCGCGCGTGAGCATACGGGCGAAGGTCAGGAGATCGAGGTCTCGCTACTCGCGGGCGCGTTATCGCTACAGACGGGCGGCGTGCTGAAGCATGAAAAGATGACGGAGCTCTATCATGGGCCGCAGGACCCGCTCGGACCGATCCCATGCTACCGGCTGTTCGAGGCTTCCGATCACAAGTACCTGTTCGTCGCATGCGGCAATGCAACATTCTGGGGAAAATTCGTACTCGCGCTGGATCTCCCGGAACTGGTCTCCGATCCGCGCTTCGAAAACGCGCCGTGGGGAATTCCCGCCGAACACTGGCAGACTCTTAAGGACATCCTCGAACCGGTGATCTGCACGAAACCGCGCGACGAGTGGCTCAAGATTCTGCGCGAGGCCGACGTGCCATGTGCCCCGGTCATGACGCGCCAGGAATTCATTGCGTATCCGCAAACCAGCGCCATCGGGATGCGCCAGGAAATTCGCGATCCGATTCTCGGCGATACCGTGCAGCTCGGCGTGCCGGTCACACTAACTGCGGCACCGGGTGAGATCATCGGGCCTGCTCCGGCTGCGCCTCATGCCCGTCGACACGAGACTTTCCACAATGCGCCTCATCCCATCGCCGCAACCAACGAAAGCCGCCTGGTGAAGGGTCCGCTCGATGGCGTCACGGTGCTCGATTTCGCCAGCTACATCGCGGGGTCGTACGGTCCAATGATCCTCGCGCAGCTCGGCGCCAATGTGATCAAGATCGAGAATCTCGAGGGCGATGCGTTTCGCAGCTTCGGGTTCGGTTTTCTCGGATGGAATCAAGGAAAGCGCGGCCTCGCGATCGATCTCAATAGCCGCGAGGGGCTCGACATCGTTTATCGCCTCGCGGAGGAGGCCGACGTACTGGTGGAAAACCTCCGCCCCGGCCGCATGAGGCGCTTCGGGCTTGACTACGACACGCTCGCGAAAGCAAATCCCCGCCTCATCTATATGTCGGTCAACGCTTTTGGCAATAGCGGCCCCGACCACAACCAGCCGGGATTCGATCCGCTGCTGCAGGCGCGCTCGGGCGTGATGGCCGCGCAGGGCGGACCGCATCACCATCCGGTCTATCTCACCTGCGCGATTTGCGATTATGGCGCTGCTATGCTTTCGGCGTTCGGGTGCATTCTGGCCTTGCGCGCGCGTCAGAAAAGCGGCCTCGGACAATTCTGCTCGACCACGCTACTGCAAGCGTCGATGGCGTTTCAGGCCGGCGAGTTCATTTTCTACGATGGGCGTCCGGGCATGGAGAATGGCGCGCCCGAGCGGCGAGGCTCATCGGCACTATCGCGCGCGTATCAATGTCGCGACGGCGAATGGCTGTATCTCGCGCTCGATTCGCCTGCGCAATGGGGCGCGCTCGGGCAGCCTTTCACTTCGATAGCAGGCCTCGACTATGAAGGCGCCATTCGCGAGCCCGAGGACGGCAAACTCGCTTCGACGCTAGCCGAGGAATTTCAGAAGCTCGACCGTGCTGATGCACTCGCACGGCTGGCAAGCGCGAAAATTCCTGCGACCCCGGTGAATCATTTCCGCGATCTCTTTTCCGATCCCCAAATCGCGGCAAACGAACTGCTCGCCGAGTTGAGCCATTCGCAATGGGGCAAGGTGTGGCAGACCGGGATGCTGATGAAGTTCTCCGCGACGCCGGGGCGGATCGAGCGCGCTGCGCCGCTGCACGGCGAGTATGGCGAGGAGGTGTTGCGCGAGTTTCTCGACTATGACTCCGCGACCATCGCCTCGCTCCGCTCCCGGGGCATCATCAAGTGAGTTCGGTTCCTTACAAGGATTCCTCACTGCCGATCGATGCACGCATTGAGGATCTGCTCACGCGGATGACACTGGACGAGAAAATCGCGCAGCTGGGAGGCTTGTGGAGCCGCCCGATGCTCGCCGCGGACGGAATCGACCATGACCGCGCGAGAGAGATGCTGAAGCACGGCATCGGACACATCTCGCGCCACGCCGCATTGATGCCGCCGGAGCAGTCCGCGCGTACGATGAACGCGATCCAGGGAATCCTCATCGAGGAGACACGGCTCAGCATCCCCGCGATCTTTCACGAGGAGAGTTGCGCCGGCTTTCTCGCGCAGGACGCCTCATGCTTTCCGATGCCGCTCGCGCTCGCCTCGACCTTCGAGCCCGAGCTGGCCGAAAAGATGGGCGCTGTCATCCGCCGCCAGATGCTCGCAGTAGGAGCGCGGCAGACGCTGGCGCCCGTGGTTGACGTCGCGCGCGATGCGCGATGGGGTCGATGCGAGGAGACTTTCGGCGAGGATACCTACCTCGTTTCGCGAATGGGGGTTGCGTATGTAAGAGGCGTGCAGGGCGATGACCTCACGAGAGGGGTGATTTGCACCGGCAAACACTTCGCGGGCTACAGCTTCTCCGAGGGTGGACTCAACTGGGCGCCAGCGCATATTCCGCATCGCGAGCTGCTCGACACGTTCATCCCGCCCTACGCCGCGATGATTGCCAAAGCGAACCTGCGCTCGGTCATGAACGCATACCAGGAGATCGACGGCATTCCATGCGGCGCCTCGACCCAGCTCCTCAACGACATCTTACGCGGCGAACTCGGCTTCACCGGCACCGTGGTGTCGGATTACTTTACGCTGGCTTCGCTGCACAACTATCACAACATCGCGGCCAACCCGCGCGAGGCCGCGAAGCTCGGCCTCACCGCCGGTATCGATGTGGAACTTCCCCAACTCGACGTGTTCGGCGCGCCGCTGCGCGAGGCGATCGACGCGGGCGAGGTGTCGATCGAATTGGTCGATCGCGCGGTGCGCCGGGTGCTGCGCGCCAAATTCGAACTCGGACTTTTCGAGCATCCGTATGTCGATGCCAGCGGGGCTGCGGCCATTTTCGATAGTCCCGAAGACCGCGTGCTGGCGTGCGACATCGCGCGCGCCTCCATCGTAATGCTGAAGAACGATCGGCAACTCTTGCCGTTGCATGATGATCTGAAACGAATCGCCGTCATTGGGCCGACCGCCGATTCGAAGCGGCTGCTGCAAGGCGACTATCATTACCCGAGTCATCATGAGCTTCTCTTCGGGCCAATGCCCTAGCGACCCGTGCAAAGTGCTGCCGGCGATCACACGCTCGAAGGCAGCGCCGCACCGTTGATCGAAGCCGGGGCCACTTCCGGCGACCTGGGCGAATCAATCGCAGCGCGGCGACGCGAGCTCGATCTCGGTGATCGCTTCCCGAACATGGTGACGCCGCTGGAGGGACTTCGCACCCAACTCGGAGCGCATGTCGAGATCAGAAGCGCATACGGCTGCAATGCTTTTGATGATGATCGCTCGGGCTTCGGCGATGCAGTCGCAACCGCGCGATGGGCCGAGGTCGTCGTGCTGTGCGTGGGCGGCAAGTCGGGACTCATCAGAGGATGTTCGAGTGGCGAGGCGAGCGATCGCGCGACGCTACGGCTTCCCGGCGTCCAGGAAGAACTCGTCGCGACAGTGGCGGCCGCTGGAAAACCGATTGTGCTCGTCGTCCTCGACGGGCGCCCGCTCGCGCTCGCCGATGCGATCAAAAAAGCCGACGCTGCGATCCTCACGTTCCCGCCGGGCGAAGAAGGCGGCACCGCGATCGCCGAGGTGCTCACGGGCCGTATCAATCCGGCCGGGCGCCTGCCGGTCTCGCTGCCTCGCAACCAGGGCCAGATGCCGCTCTACTACGCGCATAAGCCCTCCGGGCAGCGCAGCCAATTCTGGGGCGACTACGCCGACATGAGTTGCAAGCCACTGTTCCCATTCGGGCACGGGTTAAGTTACTCGACCTTCACCTATTCCGAGGGCGCGCTCGACGCGACCGAGGTCGCGCCTGACGGCCAACTTCGTATCTCGATGAGCATTACCAACGATGGTCCGCGCGACGGCGACGAAGTTGTGCAACTCTATCTGCGGGACAAGGCAGGCAGCGTGACGCGGCCGGTCAAGGAGCTTAAGGGGTTCGCGCGAATACCGTTGCGCGTGGGCGAGAAGCGCCGTGTGACATTCACCCTCGACATGAGTCAGGCGGCATTCCACGGACGCGATATGAAATTCGCGGTCGAGCCAGGCGAGATGGAGATCATGATAGGCGCATCCTCAGATGACATTCGCTATCGCGCCGATTTTCGCATCATCGGAACGCGCCGGCAGTTACGCCTTCTCGATGTGAAGCCCACTGACGTTAACCTTAGTTGATAGAGTCTCAACTTCTGGTTGGAAGGCGATCGCCAGGTCAATATCAACTCGAAGTGGGCAAATGTGCGCTCGATGGAAGTTGTTGCAGCTTAGCCACTGTTTTTAACTATCAACCCTTGTCTCGTAGATAACTATTGCTGCTTTTCGTGTCATACGAACGGCACCCTTCTTGCTGACAACAAGTCGGCGACGTTGTCACCGGCGCCGCCCAAGAATGAAGCAGATACTTCAACACTGCAACGAGCCCGTCACTATCAGCTCCCGCGACCGAAAGCTGATCGAGGTCAACGCAGCCTTCCTGGATCGGACCGGCTATACGCGCGAGGAGGTAATCGGGCGCTCCTCCCTCGAGTTGGGGCTTTGGGAGGATGCGTCGGACTACTTCAGTATTGCCGAGGAGCTCAGCGCGACCGGGGCGGTCAAACACCGCACCATCAAATACCGAAGCAAGGACGGCACACTCAGGGTCGGCAACTTCTCGGCCGTGCTTGGGTCATTTGAGGAAGAGCCTTGCGTCATCTCCTTCATCACGGACGTAACCGAGAGCGTGCGCGCGCACGAGGAGCTCCGTCGCAGCGAGCGCCGGTTCCGTTCCTATATCGAACACGCTTCCGATGGTCTGACGGTATTCGGCCAGGATGGCCGGATTACTTTTGCGGCTCCATCGGTCGAGCGGCTGCTCGGCTTCCCGCCGGAGCAACTCGTCCGCAAAAACTACCGTGATTTTGTCCATCCCGAGGATCTCGGCATCGTGGCCGCCGCGATTGAGGCGCTCAGGAGTTCGGCGCACAGCCGGCCCTTCACCTTTCGCGTTCGCCATCGCTCCAGCAACTGGATCTTCATCGAGGGTACCACGACGATCTTGCCCGAATCTGAAGACGAACCGAAGCAGATAGTCTTCAATTGGCGCGATGTAACCCAACGTAAGCTTGACGAGGAACGGCTGCGCAATGTTGAACGGCGCCTGCGCGACATCATCAGTCACGCACCGGTGGTGGTTAATGAGTTCGACGCTAACGGAATCTTGACCATGGCGGAGGGCGATGCCGTTCCAGCTAACGGCAACGACGGAATCGGCAAGTCGATGTTCAAGTTGCTCGCCCGCTCTCGTGAAATCACCGATGCGCTCAACGGCATACTTCGGGGCGAGACGGTGAGCACCACCGTCGAGCTGAGGGGCCGTTGGTTCGACATGTGGGGTGAGCCGGTTCGTGACAGCGATGGCAAGGTCCAGGGTGGCATTGCGGTCAGCACCGACATCACGGCGCGCCTGCTGGCAGAACAGAACCTCGAACGCGAGAAGGAACAGTTTCGCATTCTGGTCGAAAACGCCGCGGACATTATCCTGATGGTCGGTCGCGATGGAACCGTCCTGTTCGCCAGCCCTTCGATCGAAAGGCACACCGGATATCCCGTCGAGGAACTCATCGGCACCAACGCGTTCTCCTATGTCAATCCCGATGACCTGGCGCAGATCATTCGTTCGGTAGAAGATGCATTTTCGAACCGCAGCTCGACCTTGAACATCCGCTTCAGGCTGCAAAACAAGGCCGGCGAAATGCGCAGCTACGAAGCGACCGGCAAGGTACTGCCAGGACAACCGGACAGACTTATCCTCCAGGAGCGCGACATCACCGAACAGGAGAGGTACGAAGCCCAGTTGGCCAACGCGCGCGACGCCGCACTGGAGTCGTCGCGGCTCAAGAGCGCTTTCCTGGCCAATATGAGCCATGAGATCCGGACTCCCCTCAACGTCATCCTCGGCTATGTTGACGTCATCGGAGATCATCTGGCCGAGATCGGCGACCACACGCAGCAAGAGTATCTGGAGGCCGCCTCGAGGGCAGGCAGGCGCCTGAGTCAGACCATCAACGGCATCTTCGACTATTCCAAGATCGAAGCCGGTCAGTTCGAGTGCCAGCCCGAGCTTTTGTATCTATCGGATCTGGTCGCGCGCCAGGTCAACGATTTTCGCGCCCTCGCGAATCGGAAGAACGTTGATATCAGGTTTGTGGACGAAGCCCCGGGGGCTTGCGTCGTGGCCGACGAATATTGCGTTTCGGCGGCCGTGCGAAATCTGATCGGCAATGCGATCAAATTCACCGACCGCGGTTATGTTGAACTCCGGCAGTTTCGACATCAAGCCGAACTCTGCCTCGAGGTTCACGACACGGGCGTGGGCATCGATCCGAAATTCCTGCCCAAACTGTTTCAGCCGTTCGTTCAGGAAGATTCGGGCTTCAGTCGAAGGTTTGAAGGCAGCGGCTTGGGTCTCGCGCTCACCAAGCGCTTTCTCGATGCCAATCAGGCACGCATTAGCGTGAAGAGTGAGAAGGGCGCGGGAGCGGCCTTTACGATTCATTTTTCAACCAAGCACGAGTCCAGGAACGGAAAGACTGGCCATGCGACGGCCGACGGCCAACCGGGTCTTCCGAGGTTACTTCTCGTCGAAGACGATCTCGACACCCAAGCGATGATGCGCACCCTGCTTCACAGGGTATTCGACCTACAAGTGGCGGCGAGCGGCGACGCGGTTCGAAACATTATGGCGGAAGATTCGGCAATTGAAGGGGTCTTGATGGACATTTCCCTCAAAAGCGGAGAGGACGGTCTTCAGCTAACCCGGTTCCTTCGCAGCCAGGCGCGATTCCGCACCATTCCCATCATAGCGGTGACCGCACACGCCTCGATTGACCATCAGCGCATGGCGCTGGAGGCCGGCTGCGATGCGGTCTTGACCAAGCCGGTGAAACGTTCGGAAATCCTGTCCGCGCTAGCCCGAGCGAGACGTCCGAGCTTGAATACCAGCGTCTTGAATTGAGCTGCGACGCCGCGCGACTTAGCGATCGCACTCGCCACCGATCATGTTGATCATCCCGAACGTGGTGATGATGTCCGCGATCATGTGGCCGATGAGCATCTTGTTGAGCGCACCCATCGCAAGGAAGCACGGCGGCCGCACTCGCACGCGGTAGGGCCGGCCGCTGCCGTCGCTAACCACGTAGAAGCCTAGCTCGCCGTTGGCGCCTTCGACGGCGCTGTAGGTCTCGCCGGCGGGAACCTTGATCCCTTCCATGATGAGCTTGAAATGATTCATCAGCCCCTCAATGGAGTTGTAGACGCGTTCCTTGGGCGGAAGCGCGATCTTCGGGTCTCCCACCATTATCGGGCCGTCGGGAAGGTCCCCTATCGCTTGCGCGATGATCTTCTGCGATTCGGCCATCTCCTGGAAGCGGACGTTGAAGCGATCGTAGTTGTCGCCACGCTCACCAGTGATGATATCGAAGTTAAAACGATCGTAGACCAGGTATGGATTGGCTTTCCGGACATCATAGGCAACGCCGGTGGCGCGCAGCAGCGGCCCCGTCAATCCATAGGAAATTGCGTCCTTCTCCGGGAGAACGCCGACGCCCGACATCCGATCGATGAAAACGCGATTGCGCGAGAGCAGCTTGTCGCAGTCCGTCAGCAAACCATCGATGTGCTTCAACGCGATGCCCACGCGCTCTTTGAAACCATCCGGCAGGTCATGCGCGACGCCGCCGACGCGGCACCAGGTTACGGTCAGACGCGCGCCGGTGACCGCCTCGATCAGATCATAGAGCATCTCGCGCCCTTCGATCATAAGAAAAGCGACCGTGACCGCGCCGACCTCACTGGCCGCCATCCCCAGGCACGTTAGATGGTCGGTGATGCGCGAGACCTCGCTCATGATCACCCGCAGATACTTCGCGCGCTCCGGCGCCTCGATGCCGAGGAGCTTCTCGACTGCGAGCGCGAACCCAACATTGTTGATGCATGGGGAGGCATAGTTGAGCCGGTCAGTGTAGGGGAAGCATTGCGTCCAGGTCCCCTGCTCGCACATCTTTTCGAACGCGCGATGGAGATAGCCGACCTCGACGTCGCAATCCGCGACCCGCTCGCCGTCGAGCTTGAGGTTGAACTTGATAGTGCCGTGCGCGGCAGGATGCGACGGCCCCATCTGGAGTTCCATGATCTCATCGGCGGGATCCGAGGCCTCGATTTTTTGTGACCAGCGTGCAGGCAGCGCCATGATGATTCTCTTACTTCGTAGGTCGCAGCGGCTTCGTGATCGGATCCGTTTCGGGAACGATCGGTTGCCGCTTCTGGAATGGATAATCCTTGCGCAGCGGATGGCCGACGAACGTGTCATACAGCAGGATGCGCCGCAGATCGGGATGTCCCCTGAACTGGATGCCGAACATGTCGAAGCATTCGCGCTCTAACCAGTCGGCCGACTTCCAAACCGGATATGCACTCGGTACCCACGCGTCATCGCCGGCATCCACCCGAATCTTCACGCGCAGACGGAGATTTCGGCTCAGCGATTTCAGTTGATAGACGACATCGAAACGCGGACGGCGCTCGAGCCAATCCACTGCCGTCACATCGATCAGAAACTCGAAGGCGAAATCGCCGTCATCGTGTAGCGTGCGGAAGATCTCGGGCGCCATCTCGCGATCGATGACGATGGTGTCTTCGCCCAGCGCGCTATGGCTCTGGAGTACGCCGGCACCGAATTTTTCCTTGAGCTGGTCAATGAGCATTGAGGCTTAGTCCCAATCGAGCGCGCCGCGCTCCCATGCGTAAATCAGGCCGACGAAGAGAATCGCGATGAAGATGAACGCCTCGATGAATCCGAACATCCCCAGCCGCCGCAACTCGACCGCCCATGGGTAGAGGAAGATCACTTCAACATCGAAGACCAGGAACAGCAGTGCGGTCAGATAAAACCGCACCGAAAAGCGGCCCCATGCGCTGCCGGTGGGAGGATTGCCGCATTCGAACGATTCCATCTTGACGGCGGTTACACGCTTGGGACCGATCAACGCATTGATGTTCACCATCACGCCGACCACGATGCCGGCCACTACCAATGTCACCAGGATCGGAAACCAGGTCACCATAATCATCACCTGCAAGCGCATGCGATCAGAATATCCTTACCCGATGAGCCGCCTATTTCCAACGGACGGCCCGATCGCAAACGAACGATCGCGACTGGTTCACACCCGAGCAAATGGCGCGCGCAGCCGAAGGCGGTCACGCAATATCGGGCGACTCCGAGGTTCAACGCAACGTCTCCAATCCGGCCTGCCCCGCATGGTGGGCCGGTTGCTTATGGCGCGAACCGTGTGTGCATCGCATAGCGACGCAGATCCAGCATCCATATAATCGGATGCGAATGAAGTCAGTGGAACCGCACGTCGCGCAATGGACGCATCAGGCGATCGAGGTGAAATGGGCGGGCGCCAGGCTCGCCGCGCTCGACGCGCTCAGCGGCGATGTCTCGACGCGGCGCTTCTGGCGCGTCGCGATCGACGGTCCCTCTCACGCTCCCTCGACTGCGATCGTCATCGACCTTGGTCCCGAGGATCTCCCGCTCTACGCGTGCGCGCTGAAAATGTATCCCGAGCGGCTTCCGGAGCCGCCGTGGATAAACCTTCATCGATTTCTCACCACGCTTGGCGCGCCGGTTCCCGCCCTCTACCAATGGTCTACGCGCGATCGCATGCTGATGGTCGAGGACGTCGGCTCGCTCTCGCTATTCGCGGCCGCGCGCTCGAATCCGGCAAAGGCAGGCGACCTCTACCGCGAGGCCGTGCGCGAACTGATGAGGTTTCACATCGACGGCACCGCTGACGCCAAGCGCAAATGCCTCGCGTTTCGGGTCGCATATGACGAGCGGCTGTTCGCGTGGGAGATGGGCCGCTTCGTCGAGTTCGGCCTCGCCGCGGTCGCGCCCAGTGCCGATGCGCGCGCACTCGAAGCTGATCTCGCGAGCCTCGCACACGAACTTGGCGCGCTCCCGCGCGTCTTTTCGCATCGCGATTTCCACGGCAACAATCTTTTTTTGCAAGGCGCGATCGAATCGCCCGCCATCCGCATCATCGATTTTCAGGATGCGCTGATGGCGCCGGCCGCGCAGGACCTCGCGGTGCTGCTCACCACTCGCGACACCGGCGATTTGATTTCGTCTGCGCTCGAGCAGCGGCTGCTCGACTTCTACTTCACCGGATTGATCAGGCGCGAAGTCGCGGCGATGAGCCACGACGACTTCCTCAAAAGCTACTCGATGTGCGTTCTGCAGCACGCGCTCAAATGCATCGGCCTGTTCGTGTCGCTCGAACGCGAGGGCAGACGCGACTACGCCGCGTACACTCCGCATGCGGTTTCGCAGGCGCGCCGGATGCTGGCGCGGCTCGCGCCTGACTTCCCGCATCTGCGGCGGACGCTGGGCGCGTGATGCGGCGGCGGAGGCTTCACTGATGAAGGCGCTGGTGCTCGCGGCGGGCTTGGGAGAGAGGGTCCGCCCGCTCACCGAGAAAACTCCCAAGCCGATGCTCGAGGTCGGCGGCCGGCCGCTGATTCATTATCCGCTCGCGATGCTCAAGCGCGCGGGCATCATTCAGGTCGCGATCAACGTTCATCATCTGGCCGGCGAAATTCAGCGCGGACTGCACGACGGCAAGTCGCTCGGAATCGAGATCACCTATTCTCCCGAGTCCACGCTGGCGGGCACCGGCGGTCCACTCAACGCGCTGCGCGGATATTTCGGTGACGAAACTTTCGTTCTCGCCAACAGCGACAGCATCCTCGATTTGGATCTCGCCGCGATGATCGCATTCCATCGCGATCGTAGCGCCATCGCGACCATCGGGCTGTTCAAACCGAACGATGGACGCGAGTATGAGCACATCGAGGTCGACCACGACGCGAGGATTTGCAGGATGCGCCTGATCAAGTCGCGCAATCCGCTCACCTACGAGGACTATCCGACGGAACTTGGCGACACCGATCCGTCGTCGCTCAATTGGTTCATGTACCCGGGCATCATTGTCATGGAGCCCGCGATATTCGCATTGATACCGAAGTCGGCGCCGTGGGCGCTGTTCACCGGCCTGCTCGGGCCGATGGTGGCGAATCGGCTGCCGGTCTTCGGCTATGTGCACACCGGATTTTTCCGCACCGTGGATGACTTGAGGGCCTACGAGAATTTATGCCGCGAGTTCGAGACTTCACCCCCGCGCTTCGAGCATCTTCTTTTCCCGTCGTCCTCCTGAATCACATCTCTAACGCTTCACGCAGTTCCAGCGCCGCCGAGCCGCCGCTGGTGTAGGCCGCCTTGATCGGGCCGAGCTTCTTTAAACCCGCAATCGCCGAGATGAACGATGCGACATTCACCGCAACCACGATCCAGAAAATCGCCCAGCACACATCGATCGCGACTCTGAGGTCGCTGGGAAGGCACACCAGCACGAGCCACGCGCCCAGCGGCGATCCGATGGTCCCCGACAGATGCAGCACGATACGCGCCCATCGCGGCGCCGCGAGGTAGTCGCCGAAGCGCATCTTGAAACGCGGCTCGATGCCGTACAGATACGCGTACTCGTACTCGACGCCGAGCAGGTAGCCGACCGCGATTTTCACCAGCGGCTGAAACGTCGTCGTCCAGATTGCGGCCGCGATGATCGCGAGCAGATTCGAATGATTGTGGATCGCGAAAATAATCAGGATGCCGCCGAGCAGCGCCACCGCGCATTCGGCCGCCATTCCGATTGTGAGCGAAAGCGTCGTTCTCCTGTCGCGCCGATGGAGCTTGCGGCTGACGCGCGAGATATCCGCCTTCAGGGCCTCGCGTGCTTCGCGCGGCAGCATCCGCGCATCTTTCAGTAACCGCTCCCAGAGCCCCGGATGGTAGCGCTTCTCATCGACCTCGCGTTCGATCTCGGCGATGCGATCGCGAATGTCCTCGCCCGCGCCGGCCGCATGCAGCGCATCTACCATCTGAAAATCGCGGCGGCCACAAACGCGATGATCATCAGGATGCCGAACTCCATATGCAGTTGCACCGAGCGCAGCAACGCGAGGTTCAGCTTTTTCGCGTCGGTCTCGCGCCGCACGATTCGGAGTTGATCGCGCGCACGAGGAATCGTGATCAGCACCAGCAGCGCCGTCCATGGCAGCGTGCGCGCAAGAAGGGCGATGAGCGTGGTCGCGTAGGCCAGCACGTCGAGCGCGATCAGTTCCCGGATCGCGCCGCTGCGGCCGAACATCGTTGCGAGCGTGTGCTTGCCATGAAGATGATCGGTCTCGATATCGCGAATGTTATTGGCGTGCAGGATACCGGCGACCAGGAATCCCAGCGCGACCGAGGCCCACAGCGCGCTCCATGAGAACGTCAGCGCCATCACGTAATACGCGCCAAGCACGATCGCGGGGCCCATGAAGAGGAACACCGTGAGCTCGCCGAACCCGATGTACGCGAGCGATACCGGCGCCGCGGTGTAGAAGTATCCGGCCGCGATGCTGGGAATTCCGATCGCGAGAATCGGCCATCCGCAGAGATACACTAAGACCAGGCCGAGGACCGCGCCAATCGCAAATGCGACGATGCCGCCGCGCCAGACCTGTTCGGGTGTCAGCAGCCCGCGCTGAATCACCATGCTGGGACCGAGCGACGCGTGCGAATCGGCGCCGCTGCGGAAGTCATAGTAGTCGTTGATGAGATTGGTGCCTGCCTGAATCGCGACCGCGCCGATTAGCGCGATCAACATGCGCCATCCGTGGAAATACCCGTCGCGCGCAGCCACCGCCGTACCGAGCAGCACCGGGACCGCCGCCGCGCTGAGAGAAGGGGCGCGAACCGCCTGGCGCCAGATCGCAAATGCGCCCGGGCGCGCGCCGCCACTTTGAGGAATCGCTTGCGCGTCTGTCATAGCACCTCAGATTGTGGCTTTCTAAATTATTACTTTCTCGTCGCGAAGTCGCGCGATTTCGTCGCGCGAATATCCGAGCAGATCGCCGAGCACCTGCTCCGAATCCGCGCCGATCGCAGGCGCCGGCCGATAGTCGGGCTGCATCGCGCTGAAGGTGACCGGCAATCCCGGCACGATGCGCTTGCCGCTCTCAGGATGATCGAGTTCGACCAGCATCCCCGATTCGCGCAGCGCAGGATCTTCCATCAGATCCATCGGGCCGTAGACCGGCCCGGCGGCGAGGTTGCGCTCGCGAAGGATGCGCACCAACGCATCGCGATCGAACTCGCGCGTGCGCGACGCGACCTCGCGCTCGAGGTCGTCGATATTGGCGAGCCGTGAGGCCAGCCTCGCATAGCGCGGTTCCTTCGCGAGCGCGGGAACTTTGAGCGCCTCGCACAGCGCGGCGAATTCCTCGTCGCTCGCGATCGCGATTGCGATCCATTGATCGTCGCCCTTGACGGGAAACACGCCATGAGGCGCCATCGCGGGATCGCGATTCCCGATCGGCCCGTTGTCGCGCCAGTTCAGGAAGTAATCCATCATCGCTTCCGGAAGCATCGCGGTCACCGTCTCGGCCATCGAGAGATCGAGGTACTGGCCCTCGCCGGTCTGATCGCGATGATGTAGCGCGGCGAGAATGAAAAACACCATCGCGGTGCCGACCGCGAAATCCGGCCATGTCCCGCCGATACCGCACGGAAAATCGCCCAGGTATCCTGTGAGGTGACACATGCCAGCAAACGCCTGCGTGGTCGGTCCGAATCCCACCGTGTTCGCATACGGCCCGGTCTGCCCGAGCGGCGTCCCGGACAACATGATGATGTCGGGCTTTATCGCACGCAGAGCTTCATAGTCGAGCCCGAACTTTTTCATGTTGCCGAGAGTATAGTTTTCCGTCGCGATGTCGCTGACCTTGACCAGGCGATGAGCGATCTCGCGCGCCTGTGGATTCATCAGATTGAGCGACACGCTTTTCCGCGAGAAATTGATCGAATTGAAAATCCCGCTGCGATTGATGCCGACCGTGCCGTCGGTGCCGCTCAGAAAGCGCACCAGGTCGGGCGCGACGCTCGATTCGACGCGAATCACTTCGGCGCCGAGCGCCCCGAGCCATGCGGTCGCATGCGGGATCGCAAAAATCCATCCGAAATCGGCAACCCGAACTCCTTCAAACGGAAGCGTCATTTAGCGCGACTCCTCGATCGCGACAACCATCTGCGACGGACTTCGATAGTGACCAAAACGTTCCTAGTCTAGTGCTTGCTGCATTGCAAAATGAAGTGGCCGATGATTCCGGTTTGAAATGTAAGCGGGGCCAACTCGTAAAGCCATCTCCATCTAATTTGCGCTTTTCACGGGCATGGTTTCTGCTGCGTGACCGGTTGGAGGCCATCCAACCCAAAATGAATTCACGATGACCGGCTGGCGCGAGATCGTTATCGTCTCGCTGCTAGGACTCTTGACGACGTCGTCGTCAGTCTTCGGCGCCGCCCTGGGTCTGTATGTCCGGCTTTCCAAGCGCATGCTGGCTTGCGTTCTCGCCTTTGCCGCCGGCGCTCTCATAAGTGCGCTCGCAATAGAATTGGGGTTCGAAGGCGCCCAAGAGCTGCATCGGCAAGGCTTCGCCCCCGATGCGGTATGGGCGTTCATTGCCAGCGGCTTCGCGCTAGGTTCCATTGCCTACTATTTCACCTCGTTATTTCTCGACCAGAAAGGGGCGGCGATACGCAATCCAACCCGATTTCGCGAGTATGCGCTGGGACGCAAGCAGCAGGATGCGAAGGAAACGATTCAACTGTTGCGATCTGCTGCGTCATCTGCCGGCCGATGAGGTCGAGCAGATCCTGCCATGCGTCCGCACCCGCCATCTCGACGATGGCGAGATTCTATTCCGCGCGGGCGATCCTGCCGATGCGCTCTACATCGTTGCGCGCGGCAAGGTCGATGTGTTGTCGGGCACGGCCGCCGAGCATGTCAATGGACACGCCATTGTTGAGAAATCGGGCGAAAAGCTGGCCGAGTTGGGCGAAGGACAGGCGTTCGGCGAGATGGCCCTTCTCAGCGGCGAGCCGCGTACTGCGACGATTCAATCGATCGCCCAAACGGACCTGCTGGAAATCGGCAAGGAAGATTTTGATACTCTCGTCGCTAACGATCATCAGTTGGCAACCGCGGCGCGACGGCTCAGCCATGACCGGGCGCTCAGGAATCTCAGTTCCGGCGGCGCCAATCCTTCGCGATGGGCCAAGGTCGCCGCCAGCACTCTTGATCATCTGAGCCGGAGTGAGGCGGAAAAACTCCTGGCCGAGGCCGGCCATGGAGCGGGAACGGGCCTGGCCATCGTGCTCGGAAACATCCTGGATACCATCCCCGGATGTTTGGTGATCGGTGCGAAGTTCGCCGGCCTGCAAACCCTGTCGATCACTCTCATGATGGGAATGTTCGTCGGTGGAATTCCCGAGGCAGCGGCAAGTGCTTCGATGCTCAGGAAGGCCGGCTACCGCCCGCTGGCGATTTTTGCCTTATGGTCTGCGGTCCTGGTGGCGGGGATCGTGGCGGCGGTAGCAGGTAAGGTATTCGTCGGTTCGGGATCTCACGTGGCGATTTTCAGTCAGGCAATCGCGGGAGGCGCAGTGCTGGCGCTGGTTGCGCACGCGATGGTTCCGGAATCGATCCACGAGGGCGGCTCGTTGGTGGTGTTGCCGACGGTCGCGGGTTTTCTGTTCGCGTTGTGGGTGGCGCTGGATCAGTCGTTCGTCTAATTGACCGACCGGGATAAGCTCAGCGGTGCTGTGCGCCGAGAGGGATAGTCGATCATCTACGCTCGATCGCGGAGAAGCAATATCCCTCGCCGTGCAACAGGCATGACGGATCGGGATCGTGAATCTCGCGGCGCAACGAGCGCACCTCGGTCAGTCCGTTTTGCGTGAGCGCATCGCCTAGTCGCCGATCAGCCTCGCTATCGATGGCGCCGAAACAGGGGAAAAAACCGCTGCCCCCCATCCACTGCGCGCTGTGGCCTGATTGCAACCTTTGAACGCGAAGCATCACTCCCCATCCCGCGCTCGCAACTCCAAATTTGGCTCCGGCTGGCCAGCGGACCATCGGAAAAACCAGGCGACCTGATGGCTTCAGGCTGTCGAGCCATAACGGACACGGATGAGTCGCGCCGGCGTTTACGAGAATCGCATCGGCAGGACCGGGATCGTAGCTTGTCGCGTCGCCGGTGATCACCTCGATATGGGAAAAATGCCGCAAGTTGGCGCGAGCGCGCGCCGCCAAATCAGCATCGAATTCGATCGCTGTGACGTGGCCACCAACTCCGACGACATGCGCGATGATCGCGCTGTAGTATCCGGTTCCGCATCCGGCATGGACGACATGCTCCTCCTCCCGCAGGTACATCGCGTCGATCCATCGCGCGAGTCCGCTAGGCAGTCCGTTATTGAGCATCCGCTCGGGGTCCAGCGCCACCAGGACGTCATCGTAGACGTGCACCGGATTTGCGTCAGGCGTGTCCTCGTACTTGAGCGGGAAGACGAAGCGCATCGTTTTCCACGGTCCCGGACCCAGATAGTCTTCGCGCGGAACTTCGCTCAGCGCGCGCACCAATCGCTCGGAGCGCAGTTGGGCAGCTTGGCGAATCAGCGCCGCATATCGCTTCCGCGCGTTACTCAGATCTTCCATTTTCTTTTTCACCCAGTACTTTTGGCAAAGGTGCTCGCCAGCCGATCTGAACGCATCCTGCCGCTGGCGAATTAGCGCGGCTCATCAGCGCCTGGCTTCGCGCAGATGATTTACGCGTCCCCATGCGCAGATCGGCGCCGCAGGGCGTGAGAATGAGGTGCTGGGCGCGATCTTTCAGTTGAGCTTGTTTGCCGGATTGATTCCGATCTGCGCGCGGACTCGAGCTCGGACCGCGTCCGAATGTTCTCTAAGCATACGTCCTCTGATCGACTTCAAAGCGAGTTGTTCGAGCTTCTCTCCGATCGCAGACGGATCGAGTCCCAACGCTCGCAGTTCCTCCTCCGCTTCGGCCAGCTCTTCGGGCACAACTTCATCAAACAATTGGGCGATCCTGCCCAAGGTTTGGCGAGCGCTGTCTTTTCGGTTCTTCTTCATATCGGCGCTCCGCTTGAAACCGCGCCAGGGCCAGTTGTGCCAGTTGTGGCGGATATCTTTAGCGCCAAGCGTCTCAGTCTCTTGAGGCAGTTGTTAACGTGGCTCACCGGCTTCCCGATGCGAATCGCAACCTGACGAGGCCTCATTTCGTCGAATTCGATGATGGCGTTCAACACCTCAACCAACTCCGGTTTTCCCTCAACGGCCGCGAATAGCTGCTGGAGCTTTTGATCGGCGGCATCATCCGGTTCCAATTGAACCTCTGGCTTGATCGGGCTCGTCGTCGAAATTATCGGCGGGTCGGGTCATTGCTAAGTCGCCGGTACTCGGTCACTTCCTGCGGCAGAATATCCGCATCTTCGAGGGACAGCCGTTCCACCCGCCGGTTGTCGTTGGACTCCGCAAGATGGTTCAGCAGGCTGTCAACCACCCGCTTCAGAAATGGCAGCAGAGGGCCTCGGTCCGGATCCCAGGTTCGCTCACCGCTTATGATGCTCAGGATCGCCTGCGCGGCGATGTCGCCGGGCGTCAGTCCTTTCGCGAGAGTTTCAGTGCTTCCGGTGCGCCACACGAGATTTCGGGCGCGGAATGCGGTGTAGCCGGCAAGCCTGATGCCGATCTCCCTCCAGTCGCAGCTAAGTAGCTCTCCGACTGTGTCCAAAGCCGAGAAGCCTCCGCGCCAAATCCTTCTGTATCAGCAATACCGGCAAAGGTCCGATTTTCGCCATGACCTAAAGGGGCGCCCCATTTATTCGGGCGACGGCTCTACCTGCCCTTGAAGCGCGGGGAGCGCTTCTCGATAAACGCTTTCACGCCTTCCGCGAAATCCTCCGACTTGGTCATTATCTGCATTGAGGCATCGTCTTCTTTGATTGCCGTGGCCAGATCGGTGAACAGATGACCCCAGATCATTTTCTTCGCCTGCGATACGCCGAGCGGAGAGCATTTGCTGGCGATGTGACTCGCAACCTCGCGCGCTGTCTCCATAAGCTTGTCGTGCGACACCACTCGATTGACCAGTCCGATCGCGAGCGCCTCCTGCGCGTCAACCAGCCGCCCCGTGACCGCAAGCTCCACCGCGCGCGTGACTCCGATGATGCGCGGCAGCATCCAACTAGAGCCGTGCTCAATTGCCAGCCCGCGCTGCGTGAAGATGAGACCCATTCGCGCCTTGTCCGATGCGATGCGAATGTCCTGGTAGAGGCTATAGGTAAAGCCGAGCCCGACGCATGCGCCATTGATCGCACCAATTACAGGCTTCCTCAGTGACAGCATCCATGAATAGGGCGTCCGGTAATCGGGACGCGCGTCTTTGGCGAGATCATCATCGGGAGCCGCAACTGCTGCCCCTGCCGACGCGCGTCCTTGCGAAATTTCACTCAGCCCGCTCATATCCGCGCCCGCGCAATAAGCCCTTCCCGCGCCGGTCAGAATGATCGCGCCGACGTTGTCATCGCGGTCCGCATCCAGCATCGCCTGGCGCATCTCGGCGCCCATTTTCGGCGTCCATGCGTTCATCTTATCGGGCCGGTTCATGGTCACGGTCGCGGTTCGATCTGCCTTCTCGTAAATGATGTCTGTGAAATCCATCGTTGGCCTCCGGCGCGTCGCCGATAGTTCGAGTTTGATTTGCGATCAAGGAGTCCGATCAAAGCATCACTGGATGATGATGCCAAACGGAAAGATCGCGTGGTGGATTATGCTTTCCAATTCTTGCTGCGGCTGTTAGGTACTGACCGTGGCCGAAACTTCCATGGACGGCAGCCGGGTACGTTCGCGTAACAAACCTGCGCCCTCGACACTGCTCCAAAGGCTATTTGTCGTGATTTTTCTGGTCATCGCCGCGATTCCCGCGCGCGCTGAACAAGCAAGCAAGGCGATGGTGGTCTCGGAGAGTGAGTTGGCTTCCGAAGTGGGTCTTGCGATTCTCAAGCAAGGTGGAAACGCGGTCGACGCGGCTACGGCAACCGCACTGGCGGTCGGCGTCACCAATCCCGCGTCGTGCGGAATCGGCGGCGGCGGCTTCATGCTCATCTATATCGCCAAAGAAGGAAAATTTTACGCGCTCGATTATCGCGAGACCGCACCGCACGCTGCCTTCGCCGATATGTACTATCGCGATGGGCGTCCGAACGAGGAGCTCGCAAAGGTTGGACCTCTAGCAGTCGCCGTGCCTGGTGAGGTCGCGGGAATCGACGCGGCGCTCAAACGCTTCGGCACCATGAAGTTTGAGCAGGTGGCCGCGTCCGCGATCAAACTCGCACGCGATGGCTTTCCCATCAGCGAGCATCTCGCAGGCGAGATCAAATCCAATGGCTCGATGCTAGCGATGGACCCGGGCCTAAAGGAGGTTTTCCTCAAGGAAGACGGTTCTGCGCCCGCGGCCGGCGAAAAGATCTACGAAAAGAAACTAGCTGACACGATGGAGCGCCTTGGCAACACGCCAGTCGCGAAGTTCTATGAGGGGTCGATCGCCAAGGAACTCGTCTCGTATCTCCAGCAGCACGGCGGCATCATAACGGACGACGACTTGACGGATTATCAGCCAGTTTGGCGCGACCCACTGCATCGCGCCTATCACGGTATGGTGGTGTATGCGATGCCGCCGCCGTCGTCGGGCGGTGTCGTGCTCGAAATGCTTGGGATGCTCGAGCCGGGGCATCTGCCCGGGCTCGGCCTCAATTCACCGCCGTATCTGGCGCGCCTGATCGAAGTGATGCGCCAGGGATTCGTCGATCGTTCGCTGTACGCTGACCCCGTCTACGTACATGTGCCGCTCGACATATTGCTGTCGCCGACGCATATCAACGAGGCGCGTGAGCGCGCGCTACATCAGAAGAGTCCCGCAGCGATGGCGGCCGAGGCGCGCGACCACGGCACCTCGAATCTGTGCGTGGTCGATGAGGCGGGTAATGTCGTCGCCCTCACGACCACCATCAACACCGTTTTCGGCGCGAAGATGACGGTCCCGAAACTGGGTATCATCCTCAACGACGAGATGGATGACTTCTCGGTTTCCCCCGGCGTTCCGAATGCCTACAAGCTCGTGGGCGCTGATGCGAATTCGATTGCGCCTGGAAAGCGGCCGCTCTCCAGCATGACTCCTATCATTGTGGTCAAGCAGGACAAGCCGGTGCTGACGATGGGAGGTTCAGGCGGCCCGACAATCACAACCGGAGTGCTGCAGGTCGCCCTCAGCGTGCTGGATTTTCATAGCAACGCGGAAGAGGCGGTCGCCAATCCGCGGCTGCATGAACAGGCAACGCCCGACGTCGTTCTAATCGAAGAGAAGATGCCGCAAACGACTCGCGACGCGCTCGAACAGATGCGCTATCGCCTGCGGATCATTCCCGCGTTGGGCGCGGTGAATGCGATAACCATCGCGCCGGGCAACCTTCACGGTGCTTTCGATCCTCGCAAAGGCGGCGGCGCCTCCGGCTACTGAAACTGGTCCCGGTCGATTTATCCCGTTATCACTCGCCTGTAGAGTTGTTTGGTGGCTGAGGAGGCAACGGGTGCAGCGCAGAACGAGCATCGCGCGAAGATCGAGGCGACGGCCCGATGGCTTAGCGCCGAAACGCTCGCGGTGCCCGTTGTTTTCGTCCTTGCCGGTCTGATCTTTTTCTTTCATCTCGGCGCGTACGGATTCTGGGAGCCCGATGAGGCGCGGTATGGCGAGATCGCGCGTGAGATGCTTGCGCTGCGCGACTTCATCGTGCCGCATCTCAACTACGTGGCGTACGTCGAGAAGCCTCCGCTTCTGTACTGGCTCACCGCGCTGTCGTTTCGCATCTTCGGGATCAATGAATTCGCGGCGCGCGTGGTACCCGCGATGTCGGCACTGCTCGGTGTAGTTGCGACGTTCTTCTTCGCCGATCGAGTGATGGGACGCCGGCGCGCGGTGATGGCTGCGGCGATCCTCGCGACCGCGCCGCTGTATGCTGTGATGGCGCAAGTGCTGACGACCGACATGCTGCTCTCGGCGCTGACGACGATCGCCATCTTCGCGCTCTTTCTCCATTGCCAGGAAGGCGGTAGCTGGTGCTGGATCGCTTACGTAGCGATGGCGCTCGCGACGCTGACCAAGGGCCCGGTCGGAATTGCCTTGCCGGCATTGACGATGCTGTTTTTCCTATGGTGGGTGGGCACGCTACGGGGTTCGATTCGCCGCTTTCATGCGATCGCGGGCGCGGTGCTGGCGCTGGCGATCCTCGCGCCATGGTTCGTCGCGATCAGCATTCGGGAACCGGGTTTTCTCGATTTCTATTTTGTCGGCGAGCACATCCGTAGGATCTTCGATTCGTCGTTTAGTCACGGCGAACCGTTTTACTTTTACGTCCCCGTGGTAATAGGCGGACTGCTGCCGTGGTCCTTGCTCGTACCATTCCTGACCTGGCGTAGGATGCCGGCAAATCCGGCGCGGCGTTATTGCGTGATCGCATCGCTGGTGATCATCGGCATCTTTTCGGCTTCGAGCGGCAAGCTGATCCCTTACATCATTCCGGCGCTTCCTCCGCTCGCCGTCCTGCTCTCCGACGGAATCATTTCGTGTGCATGGCCCGATGAGCCGCATGCACTACGTTCGCCGGATTCGCGAATCCTGATGGAATCGGGTCCGCTGCTGGGGCTCTTGGGCGCGGGAGTCATCATCGCCGCGATCGAGGCCGCCTCGTTTCGCACTCCCTATCCGATGCTGTTGCAGCCAGAGCTGTTCGCGATCGGCGCGATCCTGCTCTTTGGGGGTGCGATGACGACTGTCGCGTTTTCCGCGCGGCTGACAGGCGCGGGCCTGTCTCTAATCGTGATCACGCTGGCCGGGGCGCTATGCATGGGAACCTGGGCGAGACTCGCCGCAGAACCGTTGCGCTCATACGCGAGCCTGAGCAGGGCGGTCGCGGAACGCGCGCCGAGCGCGAAAATCGTTTGCTACCATCGCTATGCGCAGGGATTGCCGTTCTATACGCGCCGCCGCGTGATCATCGTTGGACCACTGAGCGAGCTGAGATTCGGCGCCGAACGCGCGGGCGATGCGAAAGATTATTTCTTCACCTCCGACGACGACCTGTTACGTCTGTGGGATCAGCCCGGAGACAGCGTGCTCGTCCTCGACGCCGACGACTTGGCGCGCTTGAAAGATCGGCTTGGCAACTTCACGGTGATCGCGGTTGAGCACACCAAGCGCGCGATTGTGAATCATGGAGAGCAACTTGCAAGCGAATGAGGCGCCATCGCGTCACGCCCCCGAAACTCCGGCGCGACCCACGCACCCGTATCGCGCGTTCGCGATGCGAATCGGGTTGGGCATCGCGATCGTAGGGTTCCTGCTCTGGCATTACGACGCACGTCCCGCGCTGCGCACTCTGGCGCGCGAGAGCCCGCTATACTTCACCGCGACTGTCGCGATCTATCTGGCGGGTCAGGTGATGTCGGCCTGGCGATGGCAACTTCTCGCGGCCGTGCTGAACCTGCGCGGGCCGTTTGCGGAGTTCATGCGCTACTACTTCGTCGGCGTTTTTACCAACCTGTTCGTGCCCGGCCTGGTTGGAGGCGACGCGGCCCGCGCCTTCTATCTCGGACGCCGTCACGGCAGGATGGGCGAGGCGATCGCGACGGCGCTGGCCGATCGCGGCTACGGTTTGCTGGCGCTGTTCTGGTTCGCCGCGTTGATTGCGCTGACGATGAATCATGGAACACTGACGCCAAACGTGACCAGACCCATCGTCACGATTGCTATGGTCACCTTCGCTGGGTACCTCGCCTCGCCACTGATTGCGCGACTGATTCATTTGACGCCGCGACCGATCCGTCGCGCGATCGGAATCATAACCCCATATCTTCACAAGCCTGCGGCAGTGCTGCCCGCGATTGTTGTGTCGATGATTCTTCAGGCCTCACTCGTGGTGTGCCAATATGTCCTCGCGCTAGGGTTGGGGTTGCATCTGCCGCTCTCGATGTTTCTGCTGATAGTCCCGATATCCGGAGTACTCGCCAGTCTCCCGCTCACCCTCAACGGCTTGGGACTGCGGGAAACCGCCTACCTGTTTCTCTTCGGGATGGCGGGCGTGAGCCGCGACCACGCGATTGCCTTGGGTTTGCTTTTTTTCGCTGCCACGATGGTAGGCGGCCTTTTTGGCGCAATCGCTTTCGTCACCACCAAGGTTCCGAAACCTCACTCTCAGGTCGATACTCAGCTAACGAATGCGGTATAATGCATCCATTAGCGCTCTATCGAATAAAATCGCGTGCCAGCTTTTCCGCCTGCGAGCTACCAGGCCTCGCTTATCAAATCAGCTAAAGCAAAGAACCTTCAAATCAGAGACTTGTTAATGTTGCGGTTGGGGCAAGTGGTTTGTATATTGTGGCCTAACCAATCGGACAGGCCCATCTGGGACACCGGAGAATAGCTGATAGATATGGACTTCATGAAGACCATGTTCCTCAATCCGCCTTCCTACGAGGATTTCGATGGAGGCGCGGGCTCTCGATACCAGGCGACGCGCGAGGTCTGGTCATTTTGGTACCCGACTTGGCTTGCCTATCCCGCCGGCATGATTCCCGGCGCGAGGCTACTCGATGCCCCGCCGCATAACTACACCGTTCAGCAAACCGTTGACGAGGCAAAGAATTACGATCTCGTGGTGATACACACTTCGACGCCATCGCTGCGGATGGATGCCCGGACCGCCGAATCCATCAAGGCCGCGAATCCCGATTGCATCATCGCGTTCGTCGGAGGTCATCCGACCGCGCGCCCCGAAGAGGTACTCAAGATTTCCCCCGCCATCGATATCGCCGGGCGCAAGGAATTCGATCATTCGATGGTCGAAGTCGCACGGGGGACGGATTGGGAGAAAATCGGCGGTATCAGCTACCGGCGCAACGGATCGATTCATCACAACCCGGATCGTCCGATTCTGACCGGCGAGGAGTTGGACGCGCTGCCGTTCGTCACCGAAGTCTACGAAAAGAATCTCGATTACCTGAAATACAACAGCCCGTACTGTCAGTATCCATACGTCTCGCTGTATACAGGCCGCGGTTGCCCCGCAAAATGCACGTTTTGCCTGTGGCCGCAAGTAACGCAGGGACATAGCTATCGCACACGCAGTCCCGAGAGCGTCTACCAGGAAGTCTCGCAGATGAAGGCGAAGTTCCCGAAAATGAAGGAACTTTTCTTCGACGACGATACGTTTACCGCGGACCCGCGCGCGCGCGCGCAAGATCGCGCAGTTGCTCAAGCCGCTCGGCATCACGTGGTCGACCAACTCGCGCGCCAATGTCGATTACGAGACGCTGAAGATCATGAAGGACGGGGGCCTGCGCCTGTTCGTGGTCGGATACGAAACCGGCAACGCGCAAATTCTGAAGAACATCAAGAAGGGTGTCGGGCTGGAGCGCGCGCGCCGCTTCACTCGCGATTGCCATGAGATCGGAATCCTCATCCACGGCACCTTCATCCTGGGACTCCCGGGTGAAACGAAGGACACCATCCAGGAGTCGATGAAGTTCGCGCGCGAGATGGATTGCGAAACCATCCAGGTGTCGCTCGCGTCGCCATATCCCGGCACCGAGCTATACGACTACGTCGAGAGGAATGGCTTCCTGGCGGTCAACCCGCTGCTCGATCAGGACGGCTATCAAAAGTGCACGGTGGCGTATCCGGGCCTCACCAACGATGAGATTTACAGCGCGGTCGAGAAGTTTTACCGCAGTTTCTACTTCCGTCCGAAGTACATCTTCAAGTCGATCCGAAAGATGGCGACCTCGGCGGAGGAAACCAAGCGCCTGCTCAAGGAGGGCGCGCAGTTCCTCTCAACGATGCGTCAGCGGCGCCAACAGCTTCGCGACAATCCGACGGTGCAGGCGTCAGCCTAGGGGAAGGGCGAAGTGATACTCGCGGCGCAATGATGAAACTGCTCGTCTTCATCTCGACATTAGGAATTCTCGCATCGACGGTCTACTACCTGGCGGCGATCGTCGCCGGGCTGCTTTTTGCGCATCGCGCCAATTCCGCTCCCGAACCGCTGCCGAAGATCCCGCCGCGGGTCGCGATATTGAAACCGCTGCGCGGTGTAAGCGAGCATTTGCGTGAAAACATTATAAGCTTCCTCGAGATCGCGTACTCGCGCGTCGAATACATCTTCGGCGTCGCGAGTTACGAGGATCGCGCCGTCGATATTCCGGTTTCGTTACGGGCTCCCTACCAGTTTGCCAACATCACCGTCACCGTCGGCGACGAGCCCGGGTGCTCCAATCGCAAGATCGCGAAGCTGATTCGAATGACCGAGCGCGCATCAGACAAGACGGATATCTTCGTGCTGAGCGACGCCGACATCTCCGTCGAGCCCGATCATCTCAAGCGCGTGGTCTCTGAACTGACGGCGAATGAAAAGACCGGCCTCGTCACGTGCATCTATCGCGGGCAGGCGTATGACAGTTTCGCCTCAAGGATGGAGGCGCTCTTCATCAACACCGATTTCGCGCCGCAGGTGATTCTCGCCGAGGCGCTCGAGCCGATGCATTACGCGCTCGGCGCGACCATCGCGGTGAAGCGTGAGGCGCTGGAAGCGATCGGCGGCTTCCGCGCGCTCAAGGACCTCCTGGCAGATGATTTCCATCTAGGCTCCGAGGTCTCGGAGGCCGGCTACAAAATCGAGCTCTCCAGCTCGATCGTGACGGTGGCGTGCGAGGATCACGACTTCTCGGATTTCTGGCACCATCAACTGAGATGGGCGCGTACCTATCGCCACGTCAGGCCTTTAAGCCTCGCGACGATTTTCATCCAC
Organism: uncultured delta proteobacterium; assembly: GCA_963815835.1. GTDB lineage: Bacteria > Desulfobacterota > Binatia > Binatales > Binataceae > DATGKG01. The sequence continues at coordinate 453,634 of CAWFIF010000006.1, read as the reverse complement.
GGCCCGTTCTGGGCGCTGATGTACATAGTCGCAACCCGGTTCTCACTTCATTCGTTGTATGCGCTCGCGATGATTCTCGGGCTGCGCATGCTGATGGCGACCGTCATGATCGGCAAGGTCCTCAAGCGTCCGCAGGCGCTCTCCGACGTGCTGCTTATCCCATTCAAAGATCTTGTGATGACGGGAATCTACTTCGCCAGTCTCACCGGCAAAACCGTGAAATGGGGCGGCCGCAGGTTTCAATTGATGGCTGGCGGCGTGATGCGCGAACTCGCCTGACGTTCTCACTCTCCTAGAGTTACCCCAATGCTCATCTACCTGGTGCTTGCAGTCCTCGCGAGCACGCTGATGGCGCTCGGACTACTGATGATGAAGAGCCGCGCTGCGGCGCTGCCTGATGCGCGCGGCTCCCGAGTCATCAGCGGGGTGCTGGCCTGGCTGCGCGATCCGATGTGGGCGGGCGGTATGGGCGTGCAAATGGCCGGATGGGTCATGTACGTGACCGCTGTGTCGCAGGCACCGGTTTCAATGGTCGCGGTGATGATGCAGGGCGGCATCGCGCTATTCGTGATCTTCTCGGTAGTCGTCCTGGGCGAACGGGCGCGGCCGGCTGAATGGGCCGGCATCGTTGCGATCGTTGTCGGAATGATCTTGCTCTCGCTGTCGCTGTCAGCGGGCGCCGCGCAAGGTGCGCTGAACGATCGCGTGGTAGTCGCACTCTCGATGGTGCTGGCGATCGTCGCAGCGGCATCATTCACGCGGCCGCGTCTCGCGCAAGGCGGGACAGCGCAAGCGATCGGTTCGGGAATCGCATTCGGGTTGGCAGGACTCTATACAAAAGCGATGACTGATGTGTTCGAAGCTGGTAGTGCCGATATTGCGATGCGCGTGGTCGCCAATCCATGGGTCTATGCGATGGTGGCGGCGAACCTGATCGGCATGGTCATGCTCCAAAACTCGTTCCATCAGGCGCGGGGCATCATCACGATGCCGCTTTCCTCGGCGCTGTCGAACCTGGTGCCGATTGCGGGAGGGATGCTGGCGTTCAGCGAGCGGCTGCCCAGTGATCGGATCGCGGCCGCTATGCGCGTGGCCGCTTTCGTCCTTACGATTGCCGCGAGTACGACGCTCGCCGCGTCGCAGGAAGAGAAGCCAGCGAGCGAATCGCTCGCGGTCAAGAACGCCAACTTGGCTTCCTGAGTATCTCTGCCCACTGTATCCAAATTGTTCCAATCGGAACTAATTTGATGCAGTGGGAACCACCTCGAAGATACAGGTCGCGTTATTCAAGCGAGGAAGATCCTCGATCTTCGCTGCGGCATGATTTTAGCTCTCTATGCGAAACGCTTGGCCGAAGGTTGGCCAAGCAAAGCCGCTGCGCGAGTCCTGGCGGGAGCTCACGCAACGGGTCAAGGGGAAAAGGGGAAGTGACCGCAGGGGGATATAGATTGGCGACGAGCCCGGGGGGACTCGTCGCCGTCTTGATTTTCGGCCCTGCGATCCTATTAAGAACTTTGCTCAGAACTTGGCTTTCGGCACGCGCAGACCCGGCACATCGGCGCGGGTCTTGAACACGGTTCCTTTCTTGTCTGCATCCTCAGTATTGTCCGCCGTGACGATGTAGAGGTCCTGCATGTCGCGGCCTCCGAAGACCAGACTCGTCACCATCGTCAACGGCACCTTGATGCGCTTCTTTACCGTCGCGTCTTTGCCGAAATGCACTACCTCGCCAGCCCGGACGGCCGCTACCCAGAGGCCGCCCTCGACATCTACAGCCATACCATCGGGCCATCCCTGCGGCATCTTCGCGAACACGCGCCGATCCGTGACACCTCCATCGGAGGTGACGTCATAGACCCACACGGCGCCAGTGGGCGAGTCGCAATGGTAAAGATGCTTGCGATCGGGACTCAAGCCGAGCCCATTGGTCACCTCGATACCATCCCATAGCTTGGTCGCGCGCCCCGGTGGATCGACGCGAAACAGGCTGCCGGGAATCGGCTTGTTGCTCGTCAGGGGATCGAAGTTTATCTGCCCGGTGTAGACGCTGCCGTTGTCGTTGGTGGTGAGATCATTGAAGCTGAGCGGCTTGCCCTCCCATTCCGTGAACAGACCGCGGCTTTGGCCGGTTTTCTCGTCGAAGAGGATCAAACCCCGGCCGGTCATGACGATACCGCCGCTCTCGTTGAACATCATCCCGCCGACGCCCTTGCGCTTGGGCACGACGGTATCGACCTTGCCGTTGGGATTTAGGCGATAGACGCCGCCATTGGGGACGTCGCTGAAGTAGAGACGATCCTGCTCATCGACGCGTGGCGCCTCGAGCAGCCCGAAACCTGAGGCCAAGGTGGTGAAGTCCATGATGCCGACCCTCCAGCGTTTTCGTTTACCATGGTTGACACAATGCTTCCTAATGCAAATAAGTCTCCGACACTATGTCGAAAAGGGATTCGCCGGCGACATACCTCCGCCCGGCGGCGTTGGCAGCATCGGCGGGTTCGGTCCACCTGGCGCTGTCGGCGGATTTTGCTGGTCGGCCAGCCGCAGCCCGCGATGACATAGGTAGATCAGCGCGGGTTGCAGCACGCGAGTCAGCACCATGATTGCCAGCGCGCCCCCGATAACGACGATCGCCAGCGGACGCTGGGTCTGCGCACCGATGCGGGTCGAGAGCGCGGCCGGCAACAGCCCCAGCGCGTCGACCAGGTCGGTCATCATGGTGGCCCGCAGTCGGCGGTCGGATCCCATGATGATTGCCTCGGCAAACGGATGCCCTTCTTCCCACAGTTCGCGGATGTAGAAGCTGAGCAGGATACCGTCCATCACGGCGATACCGAAAATCGAGATGAAGCCGACCGCCGCTGACACGCTGAACGGCGTTCTGGTGATGATGAGCCCGAGGATTCCGCCCAGGCATGCGACCGGGATCTGCGCCATGATAACGAAGGTGTCGACCAGCGAGGTCGTAGCGCCGTAAAGAACTCCCGCGATCAGCAGCAACGCGAACGGCACCACGATCATCAAGCGCCGATTGGCCGCTTGAAGTTCGCCGTATTCGCCGGCCCATTCCAGATGCACGCCCTCGGGCAGTTTCACGTTGCGAGCGACCGTCCGCTTGGCGTCCATGACCGCGCTCTGCAGATCGCGGCCGCGAGTCGCAAACCTCACCGGCACGTAACGCTCGAAATCTTCGCGATAGATGAGCGAGGCGCCATCGGCAGTCCGGATGTCCGCGACTTGCGCGAGCGGAATCTGCCCCCGGCCGGAACGCTTACGCGAATGTTCCGGATCGCGTCGAGACTCTGCCGGTATTGCGGGAGCCATCGCACCACCAGGTCGAAGCGCCGATCGCCCTCGAGGACCTGGGTCACGGCTTGCCCGCCGATCGCCGCCTGCACCACCGCGGTAACGTCACCGACGTTTAAACCGTAGCGCGCGCACGCGCCCCGATCGGGTCGGATGAGCAGATTGGGCTGGCCGAGCGACCGGTACACATCGGTATCGACGATGCCCGGGACCTTTTCCATCGCGCCGTTGACCTCGTTGGCGATGCGTTCGTCGATGGCGAGATCCGGACCGAACACTTTCACCGAGTTGCTCCCCTTCACACCGGAGAGTGCCTCGTTCACGTTGTCTTCGATGTTCTGCGAATAGTAGAAGCCAATGCCGGGGAACCGGCGCTGAAGCTTCGCATCGATGCTCTTGACCAGTTCGTCCTTGGTCAGTCCCGCAGGCCATTTCGATTCCGGCGTCAGATCGACCGAGAACTCGATGTTGAAGAAGCCGGTGGTCTCGGTCCCGTCGTCCGGCCTGCCGGTCTGCGAGACGACGTTGGACACTTGCGGAAACGACATGAAGACCTGCCGGATCCGGTTGCCGGTTTTCGCGGCCTGCTCGAACGAGACATCCATCGGCAGCGTCGCATGCGCCCAGATATTGCCCTCCTCCAGCTTGGGCAGAAACTGCCCGCCCAGCAGCGGGAACAGGCTGAACACAGCAACCAGAAGGATGACAATCGCGGTGACGGTGATGCGCGGCAGTCTGAGCACCAGCACGAAGACCCGATGATAGAAGGCGCTGATCGCGTTCCACACCGGATTGCGAAGTTCGTACATCCCATGCGCGAAGAAGTAGGTGCTCAGCACCGGCGACAAGGTAACCGCGAGCAGGATCGCGGTGCCGAGCGCGAACGCGTAGGTGTGCGACATCGGCGAGAAGATCGCGCCCTCGACCCCGCGCATCGTGAACAGCGGCAGGAATGCGATCACGAAGATGATGGTGGAGAAGAACATCGGGCCGCCGACTTCCTGCGCGGCATGCAGGATCTTCAGGTGGATCGGCGCATGCTGGGCGTCGCCGGCCGTCAGCCCGCGATGGATATTCTCCATCACGATGACCGTCGTATCGATGATGATCCCGAAGTCGATCGCGCCCAGCGAGATCAGGTTGGCGGGCGTGCCCTGGAAATGCATCAAGGTAAACGCGCCGCATAGCGCGAGCGGGATGTTGATCGCCGCAATCAGCGCTGCGCGCAGATTGCCAAGGAAGAAGATCAGAACCAGGAATACCAGGGCCATTCCGACGGTCAGGTTCTCGAGCACCGTATGCAGCGTGCTATCTACCAGCGTCGTGCGATCGTAGTAGGGAACCACCTTGTATCCCGCCGGCAGGATGCCCGAATGGTTCAGGTCGTTGACCTTCGCCTCGACCCCCTTGAGCGTCTTGAGCGTGTCGCCGTACTTGCGCATCAGGACGATTCCGGTCACCACCTCGTCCTGATTATTCATCCCGACCGCGCCGAGGCGCGGCGCGTACCCGATGTTAACGTTGGCCACGTTTGAGACATGAATCGGCGTTGCGTTGGTGGTCTGGAGCACGACATTGCGGATGTCGTCGAGCGAATGCATGAAGCCGATGCCGCGAACATTGAAAGCCTGCTCGCCGACGCTCAGGTAGTTGCCGCCCGCGCTGTTGTTGGCGTTCCCGATCGAGCTAATCAGGGTCGAAAGCGGAATTGCGTAGTAGGCGAGTTTCTGCGGATCGACGTCAACGTGGTATTCCTTAGTCAACCCGCCGAATCCCGCCACGTCGATCACGCCGTCAACCGTCTTGAGGTGTTTTTCCAGGACCCAGTCCTCGATTTCCTTTTCCCTGATCAAATCGTGGTCGGGACCCTGCACCGTGTAGCGATAGATCTCCCCAATCGGATTCTCCGGCGAAATGCCGGGCGTGACTCCCTGCGGCAAACTGATCGAGCCGAGCCGATTGATGGTCTCGACCCGATCCCAGTAGTAGTCACTGTCCCAATCGAAGTAGCAGCGGATATCCGATAGCCCGAATAGCGAGATGGAATCCATCCGCTGCAGGTCGCGCATGCCGGCGAGGCCGAACTCGGTGGGCACCGTCACCAGCTTTTCGACTTCTTCGGCGCTCAGCCCATTGGGAAGCGTGAGAACCTCCACCAGCGGCTGAACCGGGTCGGGATAGGCCTCGACATCAAGTTGCGAAAATGACCAGGCGCCGGCCAGCAGCAGCAACAGCGCGAGGCCGATAACCACCACGCGTTCGCGCAGAGCCAGCGCCATCAGTGATCTGATCATTGCCTACACGCTAGATGCCTTCGCCGTGCGCCTGATGCCACAGCGCGTTGACCTGAAGCGTTTCGCCGATCGCCACTCGATCCCCAGCCGTCAGGCCCGCGAGCACCCGTGCGGAACCTCGCTCACTCCATGAAGCGATCGTGACCTTGCGCCGATCCAGCCGCCCATTGCCGACATCGACATAGGCGAAATACGAGTCGGTCTCGAAGATGAGCGCGTCTTGCGGAACTACCAGCGCTTCTCCGGCGCTGGTGACGATCTTGATTCGCGCGAGCATCTGCGGCTTAAGCTTCAAACCCGGATTGGCCACCGCACATCGAATCTGGAGCGTATGCGTGGTCGGATCGACGTTGGGGCTGACGCGCGCGATGGCGCCCTTGAAGACCTCCTCGGGAAACGCAGTCGTGACCGCCTCGAGTTGCTGGCCGACGTGCACGCGCGCGAGATCGACTTCGTAGAGATCGGCGGTGATCCAGATCGGATCGAGCGTTCCGAGCTGGTATAGAACGTCGCCGGGATTGATCGCGGTGCCGCGCACCGCCTTGTTCTGCACCACGATGCCGCTGATGGGCGCGCGCATCCAGATGGTCGGCGACGGCGCTTTTAGCGCGAGGATGTCAGCCTCTTCCATCCCGAGCAGGAGCAGCTTGCGCTTCGCCGCGTTCGCCATCGAGGCCGCCAGATCCGCACTGCCGTCGATGGTGCTGCCGGCGCTCACCTTCGCGGTCGTCAGCGCCTGCAGATACTCCGCCTCGGCCGTCATGAAGTCGGGGCTGTAGAGCTTTGCGATCGGCTCGCCCCGCACCACGGTATCCCACAGCGAGGCCCGAATGTCCTCGATTCTGCCCTGCACCCGCGAAACTATGGTGGAGACCTTCTTGTCGTCGAAGGTGAGTTGTCCGGTGGTCTCCAGGATGCTGGGCAATGGAACGTCTTTGACCTCCGCGAAAGTCATTCCCGGCAAATCGCTCTGCTTGAGCAGCAGATATTCGTGCCCGTCGTCCTGCACCAATTGCGGAGCCGCTTGGGTCTGCTCGGAAGCCGCGCCGTTGGTCGATCCGCCCTCGCATCCCGCGATGCATATCGCGAGGAATACGGACATCGCGAGCGCGGTTATGAGTTTGATTTTCATGGTGGCAAGGGCGCCCCGATCGCCTGTTCTAACGCCACGCGCCCCGCGATGAACAGCCTGGCGGCCCGCAGATGATTTACGTTCGCAGGGTAACTGCGTTGCAAAGCGCCCGACAGCGTGACGAAATCCAGCACTCTTCGATTAAACCACAGTCCCTTCCAAATCGAAGAAAAATCACATAGCCCCGCCCCTATACATCATGTGCGCCGCGATGGCGACACCTCAAGGTAAAATTCCGCTCGCGATCGAATCCGGTAAAATTCGCCGCGCTCCGACCACGCTTAAAATAACGGTCGCCGCGTGCCGCCGTTGACGGTAACTTGTTATTTCAAAATGAACAAAACTTTGATGGGAAGGGATTTGAAAAGTGGCGCCTACTTGCCGGCGACGGCGGCACGCTGCAGCGAACGGACGTACACCACCACCTGCCATCGCTCGTGCGCGGACATCGCATCCGCATACGAGGGCATCGCGACACCGCCGTCGCGGATGGCGCCATAGATATAACCGTCGGGAAGGTCCTTGCTGTCGCCGGTGGCGAGGTTCTTCGGCTTGGTCTTGAGCAGATGGACCACCGGGCCATCGCCGCGGCCGGTGTCGCCATGACAGGGCGCGCAGTTGGTAGTGAAAAGGTTCTTGCCTGCCTCGAGATTCTGCAACGTAGCCGCAAGCGGATTGCGCTCGCGGGCGGCCATCTCGTCGCGCGTCATTGGTAACTCACCACCGCTGGCCGGAATCGTGCCGTCAGGCATATTGCGTGGCGCGACGGTGAGCGGCCGCACCGTCGCTCCGCGATACATGTCGATGTCCCATGGGAACGACCATGCGGCGGGCGCGAATGTGAATGAGGCGAGCGCGAGGAGTGCGGCGGCGTAGAGGGTCCTCATCGATATAAAGCTAGCTCTCGCAATGCCGGAAGGTAAGATCAAAAGCCGCAAAAAAGCCACCGTCCGGCGATGCCGAACGGTGGCCATGCCTATCGAAGTGCAGTCTATTATGCCGCCTTCTTGAGCGGTTGCGGCTTGAACTCGAGGCCGTGCGGACCCGCATCAACCACGACCTTCTGGCCGTCACGGACCTCACCCGCTATCAGCTTGCGGCCCAGCGCGGTTTCCAGCTCGCGCTGGATCATTCGGCGCAGCGGTCGCGCGCCATATGACGGGTCGTATCCGTTCTCGGCAAAGAAATCGCGCGCCGCGTCGGTCAGCTCGAGATCGATCTTGCGATCCTCGAGGCGCTTGCGCAGATGCTCGATTTGGATATCGACGATCTTGCGCAGCTCCGCCTTCGTGAGCGGATGGAACACCACGATCTCATCGACGCGGTTTAAGAACTCGGGGCGGAAATGCTGGCGCAGCGTCTCGAGCGCCTGCGTCTTCATCTTCTCGTAATCCTTGCCCTTGAATTCGAGGATGAGCTGGCTCGCGATATTCGAGGTCATGATGACGACGGTGTTCTTGAAGTCCACCGTGCGGCCCTGGCCATCGGTGAGCCGCCCGTCGTCGAGCAACTGCAGCAGCACATTGAAGACATCGTGATGCGCCTTCTCGATTTCATCGAACAGGATCACCGAGTAGGGACGGCGCCGGACCGCTTCGGTGAGCTGACCGCCCTCATCGTAGCCGACGTAGCCGGGAGGCGCGCCAATCAGCCGCGAGACGGTGTGCTTCTCCATGTACTCCGACATGTCGATGCGCACCATCGCGTTCTCGCTATCGAAGAGATACTCGGCGAGCGCGCGCGCCAGCTCGGTTTTGCCTACGCCGGTCGGACCCAGGAATATGAATGATCCGATCGGACGATTGGGATCCTTAAGGCCCGCGCGTGCGCGTATCACCGCATCGGCGACTGCCGAGACCGCCTCGTCCTGGCCGATGACGCGCTTGTGCAGATGCTCCTCGAGATGCGAGAGCTTCTGCACCTCGCCTTCCATCAGGCGCGAAACCGGAATCCCGGTCCATCGCGCGACGATTTCGGCGATATCGTCCTCGTCCACCTCTTCCTTGATGAGGCGCTGGCCGGTGCCCTTCTCGGACAGCCGCTTCTCTTCCTCGCCGAGCTGCTTCTCGAGGCCCATAAGTTTGCCGTATTGAAGTTCCGCAGCCTTGGCCAGATCGGATACGCGCTTGGCCTGCTCGATCTCGAGCTTGGTCTGCTCGATGTCAGCCTTGATCTTCGAGAGCTTCTCGAGCGCGCCCTTCTCGGCTTCCCATTGCGCGCGAAGCTGCTCGCGCTTCTGGTTGGCCTCGGCGAGCTCCTTCTCGAGCTTCTGCAGACGGTCGCGAGAAGCCGGATCGGTCTCGCGCTTGAGCGCCTCGCGCTCGATTTCGAGTTGCATCACGCGCCGATTGACCTCGTCGAGCTCGACCGGCATCGACTCTTTTTCGGTGCGCAGCTTGGCCGCGGCCTCATCGACCAGATCGATCGCCTTGTCGGGTAAAAATCGATCGGTGATGTAGCGCGAGGACAGCATCGCCGCGGTCACCAGCGCGGAATCCTTGATACGGACCCCATGATGAACTTCGTAGCGTTCCTTGAGCCCGCGCAGGATCGAAATGGTGTCTTCGACGCTCGGCTCCTTGACCAGCACCGGCTGGAAGCGGCGTTCGAGCGCCGCATCCTTTTCGATGTACTTTCGATATTCGTTCAGCGTGGTCGCGCCGATGCAATGCAGCTCGCCGCGCGCCAGCATCGGCTTGAGGAGATTGGAGGCATCCATCGCTCCCTCAGCCGCACCCGCGCCGACGACCGTGTGCAACTCGTCTATAAAGAGGATGACCTCGCCCTCGGCCTGTTGAACTTCCTTCAACACAGCCTTCAGCCGCTCCTCGAACTCGCCACGGAACTTCGCGCCGGCGATCAGCGCGCCCATGTCGAGCGCGATCAGCCGGCGATTCTTGAGACCGTCGGGCACGTCGCCGCTCACGATGCGCTGCGCGAGGCCCTCAACGATCGCGGTCTTGCCGACGCCAGGCTCGCCAATCAGCACGGGGTTGTTCTTGGTCCGCCGCGACAGCACCTGGATGACGCGGCGGATTTCCTCGTCGCGTCCGATGACGGGATCGATCTTGCCCTGGGCCGCCAGCTTGGTGAGATCGCGCCCGTACTTTTCCAGCGATTGATAAGTGGCCTCGGGGTTGGAGGAGGTCACGCGCTGATTGCCGCGGACTTTTTTCAGCACGCCCATCAGCTTGTCGCGAGTGAGGCCGGCCTCGCGCAGGATTTTGGAAACCGCGCCGGGCTCATCGAGCGCCGCCATGATGACGTGCTCGATGGAGACATATTCGTCCTGAAGCTTGCCGGCTTCCTGCTCTGCGGCCGCCATCACGCGGCCGAGGCGCTGGGTCATGTAGACCTGACCGGCGTTGGCGCCGCCGCCGGTGACTTGGGGCAGCTTCTTGAGCTCATCGTCGATCTTGCGACGAACGGCGGCCACATCGGCGCCGGAGAGCTTCAATATCGAAGCGGCGAGGCCCTGGTCGTCCTCGAGCAGGGCAGACACCAGATGCTCGACATCGACGGCCTGATGATGAGCGCTGAGCGCTTTCGATTGGGCGCGCCCGAGCGCCTCCTGAAGTTTGTCGGTATAGCGGCTGGGATCCATTGGATGTCCATGACCTCGCATATTAAGGTAATCATTGAGGGTCTATCGGCAACATTCGGGTTGGTCAAAAGTTGATAGACTCTGGATCAGACGCCTCAGCTTCGCCGCTGCTGGACTAAGTTATAGACTAAGTCTAAGATTTCAACCATGGTAGCGCCAAAAACGGTCAATATTCACGAGGCCAAGACCCACTTCTCCAAGCTTCTCAGAAGAGTCGCTCGCGGTGAGGAAGTCGTTATCGCCCGGGCCGGTCAGCCGGTCGCGCGCCTGTCGCCGATCAAGCCCGCGCGAAAGGAGCGCGTGCCGGGAACTGCCAAAGGGCTCGTGACTATCCCGGATAACTTCGACGATCCCCTCCCGCCCGAAATCCAGAAATATTTCGAGGGCGAAGGGGATTGAGAGCACTGCTCGATACCCACGCATTTCTGTGGTGGATAGGTGACGATCCTAAACTCGCACCGCGCGCCCGTGACTTTATTCGAGATCCAGGCAACAGCGTTTACTTGAGCGTAGTCAGTGCCTGGGAAATCATGCTCAAGGCTCGAACGGGCCGTTCGCCGCTCTCGGGAGACGTGACGAAGGTCCTCGAGACCCAACTTCGTCTGAACGAAATCGCGATCCTCGACTTGCAGTTCGCGCACTTGACGAGATTCTATCGTCTTCCCGCGCATCATCGTGACCCATTTGATCAGATACTCGTCGCTCAGGCGCAAGTTGAAAAGCTTCCCTTGATAACCGGGGACGCGCAGATCAGACAATACGATGTCGAAGTGATCTGGTAGACCAGACTGAGCCCCATCCTTTCTTGAAGCCCTCGTCGATGGTCCCCCAGCATCCATCGTCATGAAGATGCCGATGGCGTCGCGTATTGAGACGCGGTCGATATCGAGAGGCTTACGGGCTCATCGACGCTCTGAAGTAGTCCCGCGCAGGTTTGCGAGGCCGGCGCGAGAATGTCGATCTCGTCGCGGCAAAGAGGTGCCGGCCTTCGGAAATCCCGACTACGACCATCGCTTTCAACGCGGCAAGTTCAAAGAGTTGAAACGTCAGACTGGGACACTTCGCGCGGTTCCCTTGGTAAGGGCATCGCGCAAGGTTGCAATCGAGATAACTCTCGCGGATCGAACGCAATTGGATTTTGATCTGTGTCCGGCTGACAAAATACGTAAGAGTCCGCCCACGAGCGCCATGAAGAACGCGACACAGCACGTCGTGTACAAATTCTGCCATGGCGTTACGTGACCTTTAAAAGAAATTTTGTGGTCCGCTTTAAAAAAAAGTTTTGCCTCGCACTGTGCACGCTTGCTATATCGACGGCCAAGCAAGTTGCCAGTTCGCACTTCTACTTGTTCGCATCTCTGGTTTGATTGTCTGACGCTTCGCCACAATCGCCGGTAAAGTGTCAACAATCTGTAGGTAAACTAAACTCCAGGGAGTTTTTGCAACAACCCTCCTGCTGGCGTGCAATTTGCTGCTAATTCCATAGCCCGTCGCCGTGTTGCGTTTTGGCACGGGGTCAAATTGGGGGGTACTCCTTTGCGTTCTGCAGCCTTTTCGATTTTTTTCGCCTGCCTGATCTGTGTCGCTCCGACCTTCGCCAGCGAGGGCAACGCATTCGTCACAATCATGCAGCCGGCCAATGGGGCTATAGTTTCCGGCCAGGTAGCAATCTCGTTAGCTGCCCCAGGGGTGGAGTGGTCGAACTTCTACATCGACGGCAGCTACTACGCGAGCGCTCCGCCATTCACGATCACGTGGGACTCGACCAAAGTCGCTAACGGTACTCATACGATTTCGGCCACCGCTTACGCGGGGTACAGAACCGTGGTGGGCAGACCCTCGATTACGGTTTCGGTCGCGAACCCGGCACCGGCGGCGCTGAAGCTCAGTTCGCCAATATCCGGGTCTCAGGTTTCAGGCACAATCACTATTTCCGCAAACGATCCGACCGGTGTGGAATGGGAGAACTTCTACCTTGACGGGGGTTGGATCGCATCCTCCCCACCCTTTTCTTTCACCTGGAATACCAATCAGGTCGCCAATGGCGCCCACACCCTCTCGGTCATCTCCTATGGCAGCAGCGGCAAAATAGGCGCAGACAGCCTTAGCGTCACGGTCGCCAATGTCGTGATGCAGCCAACCAGCACCGTCACAACGACGCCGACCGCGGTACCTACCGTTGCGCCGACCAGCGTCCCGAAGGTCGCGCCGACTCCGACTGTCGCACCGACCGCCGTCCCGACTGTCGCGCCCACGGCGGCACCGACTGTCGCACCCACGGCTGTACCAACTGTCGCACCCACGGCTGTACCAACTGTCGCACGTACCGCTGTCCCGACTGTCGCGCCGACTTCGGTGCCAACTGTCGCGCCTACCGCGATGCCAACCATTACACCTACGCCATCGCCCACTCCCGTCAACACGGCGAGCTTCTTCGTATCGACCACCGGAAGCGACGGCAACAACGGCATGTCGCCGGTTAACGCATGGCGCACCATTCAGCATGCCGCCGGCACAATGCATTCGGGTGATACCGCGATCGTCGCGCAAGGCAGCTACGCCGAGCACGTCACCATCACCACCGCCGGAATCACGATCCAGGCTGAGCCGAATGCGGCTTCGACTCCCGTTGTCCAGGGATTCGACATCGGCGCAAACAATGTCACGGTGAAGGGATTTGAGATCACCTTCCAGAACAACAACACTCCGGCCGGCACTGGCCTACACATCCACGATAGCGCCGGAGTGATTGTCGAGAACAACTACATCCACGACGTCTGCCATGAAGGCATCTACATGGAGCCGACGGCCAGCAACGTACAAGCCTTGAACAACAAGGTGGTCCACGCGTCGATGGCGGGCATATTGATCGACGGCACCGGCAATCTTGTACAAGGCAACGAGATATGGGGTACCTATCAGCATCCTTCAGTGCTGGGTGGGATCTACGCGGTATGCACCAATGATGGCGGCAGCTCGGCTGATGCGGACGCGATCCGGTTCTTCGGCACCAATCACATCATCCGCTCCAACTATGCGCACGATATCGAATTCGATTTCGACAACTTCGCCCTGCCCAATCCGAATCCGCATACCGACTGCTTCCAGACCTGGGGCGAATCGGGCGAAAGTACCAGTAACATCCTGATCGATCGCAACTGGTGCGTATGGCCCAGCAACGGGAGCCTTGGAACACAGGACGAGGTAGGGTCGATCGAAGCGCTCGACGGCCCGGTCAGCAACATTACCTTCCAGAACAACGTCTTTCAGGACATGCTGCGGGGGTTGAATGCGACCCAGGATGGTGGGCAGGTCATCGGGCAACTCAATTTCTACAACAACACGTTCGACCACATAGTCCAGGAGCCGATCGTTGTCAGTGGCAGTGGCGCGCGCAATGACAACATCGAGAACAATATCTTCTACGACATCGTCGGCGGCGACGGGTTCATCGCGTACTCGGGCGGCGAAACCTTCCTCGACAATGTCTTCTACAATCGCGCCGGCGCGCCCTCGGGCGGTGCGTGGTGGGGAGGCGGCGCAACTCCGCCGTTCCTGGCGGTCGATCCATTGTTCGTGAACTATGGCGATTCGACCGGCGTGGGCGCCAACTATCACCTTTGTGTCGCGGGTCAGAACGGATGCACCGCGACCTCGACCATCGGGCATGCGGGGGCGACGATTCCCTCCGTGACTTCCGATTACACCGGCGCTACCCGCAGCGGCGGATACTCGATCGGCGCATATCAGATGGCTCCATAATGAACATTCGCGAGGCCCGGCAGATGGGCCTCGCGATAACTTCGCGAAGAGGGGCCGAGCGCGATGCTCGGCCCCTCCGTTTTCTACCAGCGCTTTCCCGCTCACTCGCCAACAGTCATTTGGGCAGTCTGATATGGAAAGCAACGTTTTGGTAACCGGTGGTTCGCAGACGAGTCACCGGGAATTTTCGAGCGCGCCCTCCGTCGTTAATCCGGAATTCATCTTGAGCGCCGATACTCCATCGATTCGATTTTCAAATCGAGGAGGAGCCTAATGCAATTTCGCAAACTGCTCGCGCATTTGAGCGGGGCGCTGGCGGTCACCGCGATGGTCGGGGGAGGCGCGCTAGCGGCGTCGACGCCCATAACGCCCATCCAGCACGTTGTGGTGATTTTCCAGGAAAACGTATCATTCGATCACTATTTCGCGACCTACCCGGTAGCGAACCCTACCAGCTCATCTGACGGCACACCGTTTACCGCCAAGCCAGGAACGCCCTCGGTCAACGGTCTCACGCCAGCGCTGCTCACCGAGAATCCAAATTTCAATTCGAGTTTCGGCAATCCCTTCCGCCTCGCCGCTTCGGCTGCTTCCACTTGCGACCAGGACCACGACTATCAGGCCGAACAGGAAGCCTTCGATATGGGCCTGATGGACATGTTTCCCAAGTTCACCAACGTGGGTTCTTGCACAACGGTTGGTGGGTACGATGGCAGTATCGGGCACCCCCACGATCTCGTGATGGGGTATTACGACGGCAACACGACCACCGCGGTGTGGAACTATGCCCAGGAATTTGCGATGAACGACAATTCCTTCGGCACCACCTTTGGGCCTTCGGCGCCAGGAGCCGTTAATCTCGTCTCCGGCTACACCGGCATGGCGGTGCAAGATACTGCCGCGTCGGCAGGCATCGACGTAACCGACGGTGCGCTTACCAACGATGCGCAACCGACCGGCGACGCATGCACGACCCGCGACAGCGCGCATCTGGACGGCAAGAGCATCGGTGACCTGCTCAATGCTGCCGGGCTGACCTGGGGATGGTTCGAGGGCGGTTTCAACCTCTCAATAAAGAATCCGAACACGACAACCGGTTGCGGTCGCACGCATACGACGGTGACCGGTCATTTTGGGCCCAAGGTCGATTACATTCCGCATCACGAGCCGTTCCAGTTCTTCGCGAGCACGGCGAATCCCAAGCACTTACCACCTACCCCCGGGAAAACGATCGGCGGCCCCGATCCGGTCGGTACTACGACAGGTGCGAATCATCAATACGATAGTCACGACTTCTTCACCGCGCTCCAGGGCGGCAGCCTGCCCAATGTCGTGTTTCTCAAGGCGCCGGGTTATGAAGATGGTCACGCGGGCTACTCGTCGCCGCTGGACGAGCAGAACTTCGTGGTCAACACAATCAACGACCTCGAACAGAGCAAGTTCTGGGACAGCACCGCGGTGCTGATTCTATGGGACGACTCCGACGGTTGGTACGATCATCAAATGGGCCCAATCATCATTCACTCGCAAGCTACGGGCTTGACCAGTGAGGGCCAGACCGGAGATTCCGATGCGTTGACCGGCCCCGATTCGTGCGGCAGCTCGTCCGTCGGTCTGCAGGCCCAGGGGCGTTGTGGTTATGGACCTCGGCTTCCGTTCTTGATCGTCTCGCCATGGGCGAGGACCAATTTCGTCGATCACACAGTGACCGACCAAAGCTCAGCGATCGCATTCATCGAGAAGAACTGGGGGGGGTTGTCCGGTCCCATCATTAAAGCTACCAGCGGCGATGCCGGTTCTTATGAACAATACGCCGGCACCATCGAGAACATGTTCGACTTCAGCCAGTCGAAAGGTGAGGTCAATAAACACGTTCTGTATCTGGACCCGAACACCGGCGCGGTTCTCAAGAAGAAACCCAAGTTCGTGGAACCCGGGGTGTAGCTAAATCTGACTCCACCGAAAGGCGCGCGAGGATACCCTCCTCGCGCGTCCGCTTTCCTCACCCGTCGACTACCTTGCAGCAATCCACTGCGGCAATCCTAGCCGTTGACTCAGGGAAGTAACTTCGCCGCGCCCATAGGGCTACATCGACCAGGCCGATCATCACTGGTACTTCGATGAGGGGTCCTATCACCGCGGCAAACGCCGCGCCGCTATCGATGCCGAAGGTTGCCACTGCCACCGCGATGGCTAGTTCGAAATTGTTGGACGCCGCGGTGAAGGACAGCGTCGCCGTCTGCGGATAGCTCGCCCCCGCCTTCTGACTCAAGATGAAGGAAACCCCGAACATGATTGCGAAGTAGAGCAGCAAGGGCACCGCGATCCGCATTACATCCAGCGGGAGTTGCAGGATCGCCGCTCCTTTGATCGAAAACATCACGACGATTGTGAACAACAGGAAGATCAAGGTGAGCGGACTGATCATCGGGACGAAATGTTCGCTATACCAGGTCTTACCCTTGCGTGTTGTAAGTATCCTCCAGGTAAGGAATCCCGCCACGAACGGAACGCCGAGATAGATGCCGACGCTTTCGGCGATGTCGCCGATGGTGACGTGAACTACGGTTCCGGAAAGACCGAACCATCGCGGCACAATGGTTATGAAGACAAAGGCATAGACCGAGTAGAACAGCACCTGGAAGATCGAGTTGAATGCGACCAGTCCCGCGCAATAGTCCGCGTCGCCCTCCGCGAGATCGTTCCACACAATCACCATCGCGATGCATCGCGCGAGGCCGATCATGATCAGCCCGACCATGTATTCGGGCCGATCACGCAAAAAGAGGATCGCGAGGGCAAACATCAGGATCGGGCCGATGACCCAGTTCTGCACGAGCGACAGTCCGAGAATCTTCCAGTTGCGGAACACGTCGCCCAACTCGTCGTAATTAACTTTGGCGAGCGGCGGGTACATCATCAGGATCAGACCAATCGCGATCGGAACCGAGGTCGTTCCGATGCTAAGCCGATCGAACGCGGTCTTCACTCCGGGAAAGGTGTTACCGATTGAGACGCCAACCGTCATCGCGAGGAAAATCCACAGCGTCAGGTAGCGATCGAGAAACGACAGCCTTCGCGTGATCGGAACCCCCGGCATAGTCATGGTTGCGCTCATGTTGGTTTTCGTCGTGCGCCTCCGGCCGCATGCGGTTCAAACAGAAATCAAGGCTTCTGCTCGTCTGGAGGAACAGCTTTGCCGATCTCTTTCAATCGCCTTTCCAGACCCAAATGGTCCAGCGTTTCGATCGGCAAGCTCGTCAATAGTTTGATGCGATTTTCCAATTCTCGGTAGGTTCTGGAAAAGAATCTCCGGGTGGCGTCCTCGGAGCCGACGAATGCGACCGGATCGGCGACGCCCCAATGCGCGATGAGCGGCCGTCCGGGCCAGATTGGGCAGACCTCGCCGGCCGCGTTGTCGCATACCGTGATGATGAAATCGAACTCTGGGCTTCCGGACTCCGCGAACTCGTCCCAGCTTTTGCTCCGCAGCCCGGAGGTGTCGTAGTCGAGGCTCGCCAGCAGCTCCAGGGTCATCGGATGAATCTCGCCCCTGGGATGACTGCCGGCGCTGAAAGCGCGAAAGCGCTCGCGGCCCCATCGATTGAGTGCGCATTCCGCCATGATGCTACGCGCCGAATTGCCGGTGCATAGGAACAGGACGCGCAAGATTTTCGGATCCATCGGCGATCGCCACGCTACGATGCTTTCGCGCAGCAGGCGGTTGCGAGTACTGCGGTTAATGTTTTCACATTTCGATAACTATTGAACTATAATGGTTAATGCAATAGCCGACTGGGCCGTCGCAACCAGCCCACGCTCCCGGAAATCGGGTTTGCTATCTCCTCGCCACCCCGCTAGGCAAAGGTTCAGAGGTGCTGACGTGAATCCTGATCAGTCGAACGTTGTACTCGAAGCGGGAGACTCGGTCGCGATCGTGCGGCTCAATCGCCCCGAGCGGATGAATGCGTTTACCTTTCGGATGGTCGCGGACATTCGCAAGGCCGTCGATCGTGCCGCGGCGGATGAGAAAGCGGTCGGCGTCATCATAACCGGCACCGGGCGCGCATTCAGCGCAGGCCTCGATGCCGCCGACCTCGCGCGTTCGGCGTCGGGCACGGCGCATAGCGACATCGAGAGTTCGACGCCTCCGACGGACGATTTGCCTGCGCTGTTCAGCTACCTGCTGAGAATCCCCAAGCCGGTGATCGCGGCGGTGAATGGCGTCGCGGCCGGAGGCGGCTTCGTACTCGCGATGATGTGTGATCTGCGAATTGCGGCCGAGGGCGCGAGCTTCACCACTGCCTTTTCCAAGCGCGGGCTGATCGCGGAGCACGGCACCAGCTACCTTTTGCCGCGGCTTCTCGGCATCAGCCGCGCGCTCGATTTGCTGTGGAGCTCGCGACGCTTCGATGCTGCCGAGGCGTTGCGAATCGGCTTCGTCGATCGCGTCGTGCCGAACGATCGCGTGGTCGACGAGGCTTGCGCATATATTCGCGATCTCGCCGCCAACGTGTCCCCGCGTTCACTGGCGGTGATCAAGGCGCAGGTCTATGGTCATCTATCGCTGGGCATGGAAGCGGCGATCCGGCATTCGCACAAAGTCACGAACGAGGCTCTGGCTCATCCTGATGCGGCCGAGGGCGTCGCGTCATTTGTGGAGCGGCGTCCGCCGCGCTTCCAGCCCTGGAAAGGAGAAAAAATATGAGCAAACAATATGAGACGATTCTCTACGAAAAGTCGGGTCCGGTCGCCACGCTGACGATCAATCGGCCCGACCGCCTCAACGGCATGACCAAGAAAATGTTGCGCGAGGCGCGCGAGGCGTTGACCGCGGCTTCCGACGATCGCGAGGTGCGGGTGCTGGTGCTGACCGGCGCCGGCAAAACCTTCTGCCCCGGCGCCGATCTGCAAATGGTCGCGTCTGACAGCGACGATGAGCCTTCCAACACCGATGATTTTCGCGTGCCGGTGCTGCTGCACACGATGCCCGCGGTCACCATCGCGGCGATCAATGGCGCTTGCGCAGGCGCAGGACTCGGATGGGCATGCGCGTGCGATTTGCGTTATGCGGCGCCCTCTGCCCGCTTCAACACCGCGTTCCTCGATGTCGGGGTGGCGGGCGATATGGGCGGCCCGTGGTCATTGCCGCGAATCGTCGGCGCCGCCAAAGCGCGCGAGCTGTATTTCATGCCCGACAAGTTCGATGCGCAGGAAGCATTGCGCATCGGTCTCGTGTCGCGAGTTTTCCCCGACGAACGTTTTCGCGAGGACGTGGGCGCGATCGTGCAGCGCATCGCGGAAGCGGCGCCGATCGCGCTGCGCACTATGAAGGCGCATTTCGTCGAGGCCGAGCGGATGGACTTCGCCAGTTATATCGAACTGGAATCTGCTCATCATCTGCCGATGTTCAGCACTCATGACACTCGCGAGGCGTTCACCGCGAAGGTCGAAAAACGCAAGCCCCGTTTCATCGGGCGCTAAGGAGAGGATCGATATGTGGCTTCGTGTACGTCAAATCGCGCTCGTCGCGAACAAGCTGGCACCTATCGTCGAGGATATGAAAAATGTGCTCGGGCTCGAAGTATGTTTTCGCGACCCAGGCGTGAAAGTGTTCGGCCTCGAGAACGCGCTGTTCCCCGTCGGCAATCAGTTCATCGAAGTGGTTTCGCCGATCCAGGAAGATACCGCGGGCGGACGCTATCTGCAGCGGCGCAAGGGCGACGGCGGATACATGTGCATCATGCAGGCCGAGGATCACGCGCCGGTGAAGGAGCGCGTCGCAAAACTCGGCATCCGCAAGGTCATCGATCACGACACCGCGCACTTCCACAACATGCAGCTTCATCCACGCGACACCGGCGGAACTTTTCTTGAAATCGATCATCAGCCGGGCGGTGAAGCGCCCGATGGGCCATGGGAGCCGGCCGGGAAGAACTGGAAGCCCGCGGTGCGCACCGACGTGGTGCGCGCGATCAACGCGGTCGAGATTCAGTCGCCGGACCCCGAGCCGCTCGCGAAACGGTGGGCCGAGATTCTGAACCTGCCTCTCAAGAATCTTCCTGAGCCGAGCATCGCGGTCGACAACGCCACGATTCGATTCGTCAAGGAAAGCGACGGTCGCGGCGAAGGACTGAGCGGATTGGATCTCGCGGCGGCGGATAAGAAGCACGCGCTCGACGCCGCCGAGAAGCAAGGCCGCCGCATCAGCGACGACACCGTGATGGTATGCGGCATGCGCATCAAGCTGGTGTAGTTACGAAATGATCACGGCGCTTTGGCCGCACTCGCGGCGGAGGCGCCGGCGATCTTGCCGAACACCGCGCCCGACATCAGTCCGGTGCCGCCGGGGTAATTGAAGTAGAATAGACCGCCGACGAGTTCCCCGGCGGCATAAAGGCCGGGAATCGGTTTGCCATCGGCGTCGATGACTTGCGCGTCGCGGGTGATGCGCAGGCCGCCGAAGGTGAAAGTGATCCCGGTCGTCACCGCAAACGCCAGAAACGGCGGCGTGTCGATGGTGTTGGCCCAGTTGCTCTTCGGAATCGCGAGGCCCTTCGTGTTGCGCCCGTCCTTGATGTTCGGGTTGAACGGCATGGCCGTATTCACCGCATCGTTATAGCGCCGGATCTCCGCCAGCGCGGCGGCCGCATCCACATCCTCGAGCTTGCTCACCAACTCCTCGAGCGAATTCGCGACGACCTTCGTCACCTGCTTGATGCGGTACTCGTCGCGTAGCAGATGCTTCACCTTGTCGTCGAAAATCTGCCACGCGAATTGCCCGGGCTGCTCTAGAATTACGCGCCCGTACTTCGCGTAGGTGTAATTGCGAAAGTCCGCGCCCTCGTCGACAAAGCGCTGCCCCTTCGCATTGAGCATGATGCCGAACGGATAGCTGTGCTTCTGGAAACCATCGCCGACCGCGAGGTCGCCGAACTCGGGCGCGTTGCGATCCCATCCCACCGCATGACAGCCCGACCAGTTGCCGTATGGCATCGCGCCCGCTTCGAGCGCCATCCGAATACCGTCGCCGGTGTTGAAGCGTGTGCCGCGCACTTTCGCGAGATCCCAATTCGCTCCGAGATAGCGCGTGCGCCATTCCGCATTCGCCTCGAAGCCGCCGCTCGCGAGAATCACCGACTTCGCGCGAATCTCGCGGGTGCGACCGTCGATACGAACCTTCGCGCCATGAATGCCGCTGTCGTCGCTCAGAAGTGAAAGGGCGCGAGCGTTGTAGATGAGCTTCGCACCTTCGCGCTGCGCGATCGTATGCAGCGCCTCGATGAGACCCGGACCGCCACCCCACGCCTCAATCGTCAGCCCGCCCCAGAATTTGAACTTGCCTTCGACCTTGAACGCCTGACGCCCGTATATCGGAACGAAGCGGATCCCCTTGCCGCGCATCCACTTGAGCGTCGCGTGACTGCGGCGCACCAGCAGTTCGACCATGTCCGGGTCGGTCCGATATTGGGTAACACGACCCATGTCCTCGAAGAACTGATCTTCGGTGTAGGTTCCGAAATCGGTGTTGCTTTTCTCTTCTTCGGAAAGATCGGGAAGCAGTTCGAGCAGATCGTCGAGCGTGTTGTATGCGACTCGAATTGCACCGGCTGTGAACGTCGAGTTGCCCCCGCGCTCCTGAATCGGCGCGCGCTCCAGCACGATCACGTCGGCGCCGTTCTCGCGCGCGGCAAGTGCCGCGCACATCGCGGCATTGCCCGCGCCGACGATTAGGACATCACACTCCACTGGCGCGAGACTTCACGCGCGGCCGGTCAATCGCGCGCGCTCCAGCACGCCTTCGAAGATGCGGACTGCGACCGCGTTGACCAGCATCCCACCGGCACCCGCCGCGCCCGCACCTTCGCGAGTTGCAGCCTGATAAGCCTCGGACATCTTGCGTGCGTTTTCGATTTCATGCGGCGTCGGCGCGAACACATCATTGGCGAGCTCGATTTGACTCGGATGAATCGCCCACTTGCCGACCGCGCCCATGGTCGCGGCCCAGGTCGCCTCGCGCCGATAACCTTCCGGGTCCTTGAAGTTGCCGAAGGGCCCATCGATCGCGTCGATGCCGCTGGCGCGGCATGCCGTGATCATGCGGCCGCGCGCGTGATGCCAGATGTCGCCCGGATATCGATTCGCGGGATCGGACGCGACGCCGAAGCGCATTCCCTGGCTCGCCGAGAGATCGCCGAAACCGAGGATCAGTGCTTCAAGGCGCGGGCAACACGCCGCGATTGCCTCGACGCTCGCGAGCGCCGCGCTCTCCTCGATCAGCGCCTCCAGACCGATCTTTTTCTTGAGCTGAAGTTTCGTTTCGAGTTGCGTCAGCAGCGTGTCGAAGAACCAAATGTCGCGCGGCGCTTTCGGTTTCGGCACGATGATGACGTCGAGAAACTCACCTGCTCCCTCGACCACTTCGATCACGTCGTCGTGCGCCCAATGCGTATCGGCGCCGTTAACGCGAACCGCGCGCACTTTCTTTCCCCAGTTGCCGATGCGAAGAGCCTCGATCGCGTTTTTGCGCGACGCCTCTTTTTGCGCGGGCGCGACCGCATCTTCGAGATCGAGAAAAACCAAATCAGCCTCGCTCGCGATCGCTTTTTCCATCATCTTGATGTTGGAGGCCGGGACCGACAGCTCTGAACGTCTTAATCGAAGGGCCATGAATCACTCCTTTGAAATATTGGTAATACCGGCCTCGGCGAAAACTTCGTCGGTGTGCTCGCCGAGAAGCGGCGGCCTCGCGTAAACGCCCGGCGGCGTACCTGTCATCTTGATTGGACATCCCGCAATGACGAGCGGCGGGTTGTTTCCGGGCTGTTCGACCTCGACCAGCATGTTGCGGGCCTTGGGATGAGGATCATCGAAGATGTCCTTCGCGGTGTTAACCGGACCAACCGGCACTTTTCCACCTAGTTTGGCGACGACTTCGTGCGTCGTGTGCGAACCCGTCCAATCGGAAACCACAGCGCGCACGAATGCGGAGTTGGCGACGCGCCGCGGATTGCTACGGCATCGATCGTCGTTGGTGAGTTCGGGATGGCCCATAGCATCGCACAAGATGGCCCAGTGATTATCGCCGGGAGCGGCAATCGCAACGGCACCGTCGCGAGTCGAGAAAATGTCGAAGGGGCATAGAACCGGAGTGCCGTTGCCGGCAGGCTCGCGCACCACGCCGGCGCGCGAGTAGCTGTAAACGATGGACTCACACAGCGCCAGGACCGCATCGTACATCGCGATGTCAACAAATTGACCGACGCCGGTTCGGCGCGCGGCGTGAACCGCGGAAACGACACCAAGTGCGGCCAGCGTTCCCGGATAAATGTCGCCGACGGCAGCACCAACTTTGGAACCCTTGCTGCCGACCGGTCCAGTCACCGCGACTACACCGCCCATGCTCTGCGCGACGACATCGAACGCCGGCCAGTCTGCGTATGGACTGCGTCCCGTGCGAGGATCACCGAACCCTCGAATGGCCGCATACACGAGCCTGGGATTGTGCTCGCGCAACACCTCGTAGCCGATGCCCATACGGTCCATCACGCCGGTCTTTGCGTTCTCGACCACCGCATCCGCGGTCTTGACCAATTTGAAAAGCGCCTCGCGACCAGCGTCAGTCTTGATGTCGAGCACGACGCTGCGCTTGTTGCGATTGATGCTCGCAAAGTAGCCGCCGTAGTCGCATCCTTTTCGATCGGGGGGCGGAGGTCCCATGGTGCGGCTCATGTCCCCGCCCGGCGGTTCGATCTTGATGACGTCGGCGCCCAGATCGGCGAGCAGCATCGTGCAGAACGGGCCCGCGAGTGCCTGCGTGAGATCAATCACGCGAACGTCGGAGAGCGGGCCCGTGCGCGCCGCCATCATCTATTACCCCAATGACTGCGACGCTTGATCAGCACCGTGCGCTCGCCTTCGAATACGATCGTGCCGTCCTGCTTGGTTCCCCAATGCTTGAAGCGCACGATGCCGGCATCGGCGCGATCGGCGTCGCGCTTCTCGAGCACCTCGGTATAGGCGTAAAGCGTGTCGCCGTGAAAAACCGGAGAGGTGAACCGGATGCCGGTCATACTCAACTCGGCGAGCGCGTTCTCGGCGGTGTCCTGCGTCGCAAGCCCGATGCATACCGAGCCGGTGACGAGGCCGAACACGAGGCGCTGCCCGAAGTTGGTGCCGCGCATGCGATGTTCGTTGTAGTGGCCATCGGCGGTGTTGAGCACCAGCTTGGTGAGCATCTGATTTTCGATTTCGCCGATAGTCGTGCCACGCGCATGACGCAA
Organism: uncultured delta proteobacterium; assembly: GCA_963815835.1. Lineage (GTDB taxonomy): Bacteria > Desulfobacterota > Binatia > Binatales > Binataceae > DATGKG01. Next base: position 429,253 of record CAWFIF010000006.1, on the reverse strand, counting down.
CTTCGCGCCGACCTCGAAGTCCTCGAAGTAGTTTTTCGTGCCAGTAAGTTTTGAGACGGCGATGCTCATGACTTGGGCCTCGGCAGCAAGCGGTCTGAGATGATCCGCATCTGGATTTCGGACGTTCCTTCGAAAATTTTCGTCAGCCGCGCGTCGCGCCAGTAGCGCTCGAGCGGGAAATCCTTGGTGTAGCCGTAGCCGCCGTGGATTTGGAGCGCCTGGCTGGTAACGCGCTCCGCCATCTCCGAGGCGAATAGTTTCGCCATCGAGGCTTCCTTGTCGCAGCGGCGGTGCGAATCTATTTCATCAGCGACAAAGTACGTCAGTTGCCTTGCGGCTTCGATCTCGGTGGCCATTTCCGCAATTTTGAATCGAATCGCCTGAAAATCTCCGATCGGATGCCCGAACTGAACACGACGCTGCGCGTACACAATCGAGTCTTCCAAGCCTCCCCGTGCGAGGCCGATTGCGCGCGCGGCGGTATGAACGCGCGCTGTTTCGAGCCCACTGACCGTCGCCTGAAACGCCCGGCCCTCGCCGCCACCTTCGCGCTCGCGGCCGAGCATCGCGTCGCCGGGCAGCCGCAAATTGTCGAAATGCAGCTCCCACGTCTTCCATCCGAAGTAGCCGATTTTGCGAATCGGCGACCCAGTGAGTCCGTCCGGAAATTTTCCACGCTCCTTGAGCACCAGAAATTGACTAATGCCCTCGTGACGCCGATGCGGGTCGGAAGGTTGTTTCGTCCGCGCGAGGACCGAGATGAAATCGGCGCCATCGGCAAACGTGCACCAGGTCTTGGTGCCATTGATCACCCACGCGTCGCCGTCGCGGGTCGCCTTGCACGAAACGTTCGCGAGGTCGGATCCCGCGTCGGGCTCCGACAGCGCCGCCGCGCCGAGGAATTCACCGCGCGCCATCTTCGGCAGATACTCTCTGCGCTGCTCCGCGGTGAATCCGCCGCCCAGTCCGTTGCCGCGCGCGATAATGCTCGCGACGCTCATCCATGCGCGCGCGAGTTCCTCGGTAATCAGCGCGTACTCGAACGCGCCCATCCCCAGCCCGCCGTACTCCTCCGGTATTACGATGCCGAAGTAGCCCATCTGCGCCAGCTTGTCGCGCAGATCCATCGGGATATCGCCCTGCTCCGGATCGAGCTTGTTAGCGATCGGCAGCACCTCATTCATCGCAAAATCGCGCGCCGATTGCTGAATCATGCGACGCTCATCGGTCATGTAGCTCACAGGGGTGCTCCTCTTTTCTTCGCGACCAGGTTGGTGCGTTGATACGTGATGACAACTTCGTCGCGCTGGTTGCGCGCCTCGGTGCGCCAGGTGACGATTCCGAAATTGCCGCGGCTGGCCGACTCGCGGGTCGATACCACGGTGCTGCGCGCGGTCAGCGTGTCGCCGGGATAGACAGGCCGTACAAACTCCATATCGTTGATGCCGAGAAACGGACCGCCGGCTTCGCTCAGGTCCTCGACCGAAATGCCAACCACCGTGCACGCGACCAACAGCGGATTCACTACCACGTCTTGATAGCCATGCGCGCGCGCATATTCGGCATTGAAGTAGAGCGGGCAATGCGCGAGGGTCGCCGTGGTGAAGAGCGAATTGTCGCCCGCATTGATGGTGCGTCCCCAATGATGCTCAAAGACCTGCCCCTCCTTGAAGTCCTCGAAGGAGTGGCCTTTGAGCATCAACTTGAATTGACTGAAATCAGGTTGATCCGCCATGACTCAAGCTCCTAGCAAAGGTTTTACCGATTCGTCTATGTTGCGGATCGGGACACCACGGCAGGCAAACGCCCCACGATGGCGATTCGATGGAGTTTAGCCCTATGAGCACATCAGAAGCATCTGACAAATTCGCCGCTACACGCGCTCTGGTGCGCGCAGTTCGCGGCATCCGATGGGACGAGACTCCCGAGGACGCGCGCGAGGTCGCGCGCCACTGCTTGCTGGATTTCTTTGGCGTCGCGATCGCGGGCTCGCACGAGCCGCTTACTGGCATCCTCATCAACGAGATCGTCACAGGCGAGCGCTCGTCGGAAGCAAGCCTGATCGGGCGCAAAGAGCGCGCCTCGCGGTTGACGGCCGCGCTCGTCAACGGCGCCGCAGGACACGCGCTCGATTTCGACGATACGCACATGGCGATGGGCGGTCATCCGTCGGTCCCCGTGATTCCCGCGATACTCGCGCTCGCTGAAACCACAGGGGCGAGCGGGCGCGATGTTCTTGAAGCGATCGTGGTCGGCATCGAGGCGGAATGCCGATTGGGGGCTTTGATCGGCGCGCAACATTACACGATTGGTTTTCACTCCACCGGCACGCTCGGGACTTTCGGCGCGGCGGCCGCATGCGCGCACATGCTCAAACTCGACGAGGACGGATGGCTTCGCGCGCTCGGATTGGCGGGAACGCAAGCGGCGGGCCTCAAGTCCGGATTCGGCACGATGGCGAAACCTCTGCATGCGGGACGTGCCGCGTCGAATGGGCTTTTCAGCGCGCTTGCAGCGCGCGGCGGCTATACCTCGAATACTGCCATCTTCGAAACCGAGCAGGGATTTTTCGCGACGCATGCGGGTGCAACGCCGAGCCCAGAGGTTCTCGATCGATTCGCGGGAAAATTTTTGATTCGCGACACCCTCTTCAAGTATCATGCCTCATGCTACCTGACGCATGCGCCGATCAACGCAGCACAGCTCATTCGGAGCGAACACCACTTCGATCCGAAAACGATCCATGAGGTCGAGGTGCGAGTGCATCCGTCATTGCTCAGTGTCTGCAACATCCAGGAGCCGAAGACGGGCCTCGAAGGAAAGTTCAGCTTGCGCGCGACCACTGCGATGGCGCTGCTGGGCGAGGACACCAGCGACCTCGCGACTTTTAGCGACGCGAAGGTTACCGCGCCGGGCGTCGTGTCGTTGCGCGATCGGGTAAAGATTGTCGCGGCCGGAAAGACCCCGCAGACACGCGCGACAGTTGTTGTGAAATCCAACGGTCACGATTTTCAGGCGGAATCCGATTCGGGCAAACCGGCGGCGGATTTGGCGCTTCAGCGCGACAATCTGTTGCGCAAGTTCATGGCGCTCGCATCGCCGCTTCTCGGCCGCAGAGGCGCGGAAGCAAGCGCGGAGGCTGCGCTGGGCGCCGAGAAAATCTCCTCGGCAAGCGAGCTGATGCGTCTCACCCTAGCCGCCTGAGGATCACGCGATGCCACTATTCGATACGAACACCATCATCTCGGCTGCGAACTCAGATGGCGAATTCAAGTTAGCCGCAAGGTTGTGGAACGCGGACGTGAGATTCGAGGTTGGCCCCGACGCCTACCTGATGCGCATGCGCGACGGTCGCATCAACGAGTTTTCCAAAAGCGAATCGGGCCAGTACGACGTGAAGATCTCCGCGCCGGAGAGCGATTGGAGCGAGCTTCTGAAACCGGTGCCGAAGCCCTTTTATCAGGATTTGATGGCAGCGATGACGCGCCACGGTTTCAAGGTCGAAGGCAACCTGCTCGGTTTCAATCCCTACTATCGCGCGACGTGCAGATTATTCGAACTGATGCGCAAGGCCGCTTGAGCGAGGATTTCAAAATGCCACGTTTCGATACCGCAATCGGCCGCTACATCTATATAAGCATCGAGGGCGTCGAATATCGCGTCTATTTCGAGGAAGCGGGGCGCGGAATTCCGATGCTGCTGCAACACACCGCGGGCGCGGACGGCCGGCAGTGGCGGCATCTGATCGAGGACGCCGAGTTGCAGCGCGACTTCCGCATGATCGCGTACGACTTGCCCTACCACGCCAAATCGGTGCCGCCGACCGGCGTCGAATGGTGGCGCAACGAGTACAAACTCACCAAGGATTTTCTGCTGAAGTTCGTCGTAACGCTCGCACGCGAACTCGCCCTCGAACGGCCGGTCTACATGGGCAGTTCGATCGGCGGCCATCTCGCGACCGACCTCGCGATGCATCATGCCGACAAATTTCGCGCGATCATCGGCCTCGAAGCGGCGATCTTCACGCCCGGCGGCTTCGACGATCAATGGTCGCACCCGCGCGTCAGCAACGAATACAAGGCGAGCGCGATGTACGGCCTGATGTCGCCGACCAGTCCCGAGAGATATCGGCGCGAGACCGCGTGGTGCTACAGCCAGGGCGCGCCGCCGGTGTTCAAGGGCGACCTCTACTACTACTCAATCGACCATGACCTGACGCAGACGGCGGAGAAAATCGATGCGACGCGCACGCCGCTCTATCTGCTTACCGGCGAGTACGACTGGGCGAGCACGCCTGAAATGTCGGAAGAGCTCGCCAAGCGCATCAAGGGCGCGAAGTATACAACGATGAAGGGGCTCGGACATTTTCCGATGAGCGAGGATCCGGCGCACTTCCGCGAATACATCGCGCCGGTGTTGCGCGAAATCAAATCGCGGTAGAGGCCCTCCTGAGCGGCGTCAGCCGCGCGTTCGCGATCCGATCAACGCGCCGCCGGCGAGCGTGCGAGGGTCGCGCAGCGTCCACTTGCCGCGCTCGACCGCGCCGAAGAATTCCTGGACCGCGCGATTGAACGCGTCCGGCTCCTCCAGGTTCACCGCATGCCCGGTGCGCGGAACCATCCACAATCCCGCGCTCGGAATCGTTCGCTTCAGGAAAACATTGGCATCGAGACACGGTTCGTCTTCGTCGCCGCAAACAAGCAGGAGCGGCACCATTAACTTGGCAAGTTGATCCTCCAAATCGTAGAGCGATGGGCGCAACGCCTGATAGTTGCGCAACGTGAGCGCCGAGCCCTTCGCGGAATGCTCACTAAGATGTTGCACGAACTCTTCCCATCCGCGCGGATCCTTGTTCTGAAGCTGCACGCGCGTCGGTCCGAGCCCCAGCGCTCGCGCGAGCGGTGCAGAGCCCTCCTTGAGAAAGCGCTCGGCGGTCGCATCGCATTGCTTCTTGAAAACTTCGCGTTCCGATTTCGGCGCACCCGAGCCGCATCCCGCGACGACCAACGATGTCGCCATCTGAGGATATCGCAGCCCGAAATGCAGCGTCGCGAAGGCTCCCATGCTCAGCCCGACGACGTGCGCTTTCGCGATCGCGAGAAGCTTCAGCACCGCGGCGATGTCATCGGTCGCGTGATCCTGCCCATACGAAGCATCGTCCTCCGGAACATCGGATGGAGGATAGCCGCGCGCGTTGAAGGTGATGCATCGATACTGACGCGAGAACCATCGCACCTGGGTTTCCCATTCGCGATGGTCAGCGCCGAACTCATGCACGAAAATAATCGGATGGCCGGTTCCGGTTTCCTCGAAGTAGAGTTTTGCTCCCGATGACTGCGCGTATGGCATAGGCGGACCTCCCAACGATTGATTCTAGATAGTCCACTTCGAGGCGATCGTTAAAGCGCCGCCTTTGCCTCATACTTTGCTGCTTCTGCTAAGATGTTCGATCGATATGAAGAAAGTCCTGATGGTCTGCACGGGGAACAAAGATCGCAGTCCCACGGCGGCGATGTTGATTGCCGAAATGTGCGCGCCGATGTGGGTGACCTCGGCCGGGACGGAGCCCTGGTCAAAGAATCCGGTCAATCAGGAATTGGTCGAGGAAGCGGATGTCATCTGCGTCATGGAGGATGCGCATCGACGAATCATCGTCGAGCGCTTCGGCGATTCGCACGCCGAGAAAGTGGTCGTGCTCGACATTCCCGACAACTACATCTGCTGGGAGTCCACTCTCGTTCAACTGCTGAAGCCCAAACTGCGCGCCGCGTTAGGCCTCACCACGACACATCCGCATCATCGATAGTTCACTTGAGGCTCTCCTCCAGCAATCGAAGCGCACCATCCGCGAAGGCGCGCATGTTCGCTACCCGATCGGTATTTCCTGTTCGAATAACGGCCGCGCGCTCGGCAGGCCCCACTACTGCAATGCAGGTGGTCCCCGCGGCGTCGCCGTAGCGGCTTCCCGTTGGGCCGGCCGCGCCAATTTCCGCAATTCCCCACGTCGATGACAAGCGTTCGCGCGCACCGCGCGCGAGGATGAGCGCGGTCGCCTCGGTCAGCCCGCGCATTCCTTTGAAGGATTCCTCGGTCAGGCCCACCAGCTCCTGCATCGATTTGCGAGTGTATACGACCGCGCCCCCGAGGAAGTACGCCGATGCTCCCGGCACACTCAGCAGCGATGCGGCGATTAGTCCTCCGGCGGAAGACTCCGCGATCGCGATGGTCTCTTTTCGTTGTTTGAGCGAGGCGCCGATTTTCTCCGCGCGCGGCAACAGGTCCTTCATAGAGTCACTCCTCGAGGCCGGATGCGCAAAACTACTCAGAGCTTCGCCATCGCCGCAAGCGGATGGGAATCTACTTCGTGCTCGGTGAAGGCGCGGCGGCCGCCGAAGGCGCGGCTGCCGGCGACGGCGCGGGAGCCCCAACATCTTCGAGCGGGGCGGGAATGTACTCGGGTGGGAAAATCTCGTGGCGCCAGCTCAGCAGCAGCAGCGTCAAATCGCGGGCTTGCTCGGGCTGGAAGTTGAAGAACGGCATCTTGGTATTCGGCGAGATTTTGTCGGGGTCCATCAGATGCTCATACTTCCAATTGAACAGCGTCCGTGTGCCGGTCACGTGGCTGAAATCGACCAGCTCCGGATCCTTATCTCCGAAGTAGGTAAGATCAGGCGCATCTGAGCCCCCGCGTCCCTCCACGGTGTGGCATCCGATGCACTTTTTCTTCTTGAACAATTTCTTCGCTGTGTTGATCTGATCCATGCCCGGCGTGGCGAGGTCGTGGCGATGGCAGTAGTTGCATCGCATCTGCATGAGTTCGCCGCGCGTCAGTTCGTAGCGCTTCGCAAGGCTCGTCGAGAGCATCGGATCGTTCCAGCCCTTGTCGCCATGCGCCGCATCCGCGGTGGTCGCCCATCCCTGCCCGCCATGACAGGGCGTGCATCCGAATTGCTGGAACGGATGCTTGTCCATGTAGGGGAGATTCGGATGCGGCATCAGGGGCTCGCCGAGTGTCGCAGGCAGCACACTTCCCCAATCGTAACCGAGATGACAGGTGACGCATCGATCGACGACGTTGATTTTCGGAATCCAGATTTGCTTGATGCCGCTCTGAAAGGCGTCGGCCTTCTGGACTCCGGCATATTTTTGAAGCGCGTTGCGAAAATTTCTCTGGATAGGACGCCATGATGGAAAGGCCTCGCGCCACAATGCGAACGCGACCAGCGCGAGGAACACGAATGACATGGCCACCAGCCATCCGTAGTCCGTCGCCTCGTAGGACTTTTCCCGCCGTTCCATTGCGCCTCAGAACACCTTCGGCATTTGAGGACGTGGTGTGCCGGGCAGGTAAATCTTCCAATACGGCCCGCGCAGATAGACGCCGATGATAATCAAGATGACGATTGCAACCATCGCCGCAGCGAAAACGGCATTCTGATTACGGCGAGTCTTCGGAAACCAGCGGCCCTCAGCATTCTTCGGCGAGCGATCCAGCCATGGCCACACCGCGAGCACAATCAGCAGAAAGCCCGGCAGCAGGATGCCGCCAAGAAATCCTCCGCTTATGATGAAAGGACCAATGTGGACGGTGGTCAACGCGACCAGTTCCTGGAGCCACACGAAGTACCAGGGCGCCTTGGCCGGGTTGGGCGTAACCGCGGGGTTGGCGGCCTCTTCGAGCGGCGCATTGAACAGGATCGCCGCGAATAAAGTCGCATTGAGGACCGCGAGGAAGACCAGCATCATGCGGCGCGTGAGGTTGGGCGACGATGTCACCAGGTCCCGCTCCTCGAGGTCGGTTGAACTCATCACCTGCACCGAGGTTCCGGGCGTCAGGCCGAACATCGAATAGCTTTTGGTCGCCGGCGTCTCTTTGGGACGCAGCGTGCGCTCGGCGCGCATCGGTTCGACCGCCGCAAGTCCTCCATCCTTGCGCACCCGCCACATGTGGTAGGCGAAGAGAATCCACAGCAGCGCCGGTAGAAAGAACACGTGCAGGACGTAAAAGCGTAGCAGCGTTTGCTGATCGATTTGATTTCCGCCAAGCAGGAGAAAGCTGATGGTCCCGCCGACCACCGGGGCCTCTTTCGCGATATTGGTGCCGACGGTCACCGCCCAGAATGCGAGTTGATCCCAAGGCAGCAAATATCCGGTGAACGACAGCAGCAGTGTCGAGAGCAGAAGAACCACGCCAGCAATCCAGTTGGCGGCGCGAGTGCCGCGATATGCGCCGGTAAAAAACACCCGCGCCATATGCAGGAAGACCACCGCGACCATGCCCTCCGCCGCCCACCGATGCTGATTGCGCAGGATGCGCCCGAAACTCACGGCGAATTCGAGATCCTTGATGCTTCCATATGCGCGCTCCGTCAACGGCACGTAGAAAAACATCAACATCACGCCGGTGATTGTCAGGATGAGGAACAGCGACGCCGACGCGGTCCCGAGCCACATCGAGTAGTTCCAGCTCATCGCGGCGCGCGTGATTTTAGCCGGGAACCAGTGCAGCCACATATTGCGAACGATCGCTTCCGACGATTCGCGTTCGCTTTCCGGCGACCACGACCATGCGATCGCTCGCCACAATTTCGCCAGTCGGTCGCGCATCTAGCTCTTCCCTATCAACGCCTTCAACCGGAAGCCTGGCTTTACGTCAACTGCGCTGTCAACTTCGAGGTAGCCGTCCGGCGAAAGTTCGGAGTCAAGCCATCGGAGCGGCCGCGGCGCGGGTCCGCCGATCACCTGACCGTCGAGAGTGAAGCGGCTGCCATGACACGGGCAATCGAATTCCGCGCCGCGCAACTGCACAGTGCATCCGAGATGAGTGCAGATTGCGGAAATCACGTGGAAGTCATCATTGTCGCGCGCCACGAAGAGACGATGCGCCGCGTCGAAGGTGAATCCCGGCGGATATTCGTCGGGGCGCTTGAGTTTGAAGCGAGTGGGCGGTTCGTAGAGCACGTTCGGATAAAACGCGCGCCCCGCCGCACCGAGCTGCGCGATGAACGCCGCCACCACCGAGCCTTTACCGAGCAAACGCAGTAAGCGGCGCCGTCCCAAGTCCGCGATGGCCGGCTTCTTCAAATGACGCGGCTCACTCACCTCGCCTCGCCCTCCTGGAATTGGAATCGTTCCATCGTAATCGCGGATGTAGGGCATCGGATCGCGCACAGGCCGCATCGGATACACTTCGCTTCGTCATAGAGGAAGACGCTCGCGACGCCGTCCTCTGCAATGATCGGATTTATCGGCACCTGGTCGGCGATTCGATCGGCCGGCGTGAAGTGCAGGCAATGTTCGGGGCAGATGTTGACGCATCGATTACACAGGATGCATCTCGACCCGTTGTAAATCGGATGCACGTGACAGTAGAGGCATCTGCTCGCCTGCTCCCGCGCCTCCTCGGGCGAGAAGGCCGGCTCGACTTCAGTGATTCCGCTGCGGCGCTGCAGCGGCACAATCGGAATGAATCGATCGATCTGCTCGTAACGCGGCGTCATCTCATAGGTGTCAGTCGGAAGCTCCTCGACGGTGACCTGCATCTCGCGCGGCGCGATGGTTTCGCGGTGGAGGTAGGCGTCGATCGATTGCGCGGCGAGCTTGCCTTGTTGGGCGCAGGTGATGAGCAGCGAGGGCGGGAACGCCGCATCGCCGCCGCTGAACACGCCGGGAATGTTGGTCGCAAGCGTCACCGGATCGATCTTGAGCGAGCCTGCAGGCGTCGTTTCGACGCCATCTTCCGGTTTGAGGAATGAAAGATCCGGCGCCTGCCCAATCGCGAGGATGATGGTGTCGGCCTCCAGCGTCCGGCGCTGAGACTCATCGAACTCGGGCTTGAAGCGCCCCGCATCGTCGAACACGCGAGTGCAGCGCACCAGCTCGATTCCTGCCGCTCTGCCGTCACGCACGATGACTCGTTTTGGCCCCCATGAGGCGAGGAAGCTGACGCTCTCCTCGCGCGCGACTTCGAGCTCCTCGCGGCCCTGCTCCGACTTCATCGCAGGCATCTCGCGTTCCGATTCGAGGCTGACGACGTTGACTTCGAGCGCGCCGCGCCGCACCGCTTCTCGCGCAACGTCGAGCGCGACCCGCATGGTGCCGGCTTCGACAGCCTCCTCATCCTCCGGCGAGATCGAGAGCCCGGGCACCATCGCACGCACCGCGGTGCGCGCCGCGTCGATTGCGACGAGACCGCCGCCCACCACGACCACTTTTTTTCCCAGCGGGACACGATAGCCGCGGTTGATGTTGAGGAGATAATCGATCGCCTTGATGACGCCGTCGGCATCGGCATTTTCGATCGGGACGCTGCGTCCGCGCGAAGCGCCAACCGCCACGAATATCGCACCGAAGCCATCGGCAAGCAGTTCGCGCACCCCAAAGGTCGCGGTCAGCGGCGTGCTATAGCGGAACTCGACGCCCATCGATTCGATTTCGGCGGCCTGCCGATCGATGACTTCGCGCGCGAGCCGATACGCGGGAATCCCGTAGCGCATCATCCCGCCGGGGTGTGGCATCGCTTCGAACACCGTCACCCGATAGCCCCTCAACGCGAGGTCGTGCGCGCAGGCGAGTCCCGCCGGACCGGCGCCGATCACGGCGACGCGCGGTTGGCCGGCGCCGCGGTCTTTATGGCGCGCGAGCCGATCAGCATGCAGCGGGGTGACGCTGCCTCCACCCCTCGAGCCGGTCAGGACCTGCTCGATGGTGGCGGCCGAAAGCGATTCGGGGCCGAACTGCTCGGTGACAAATCGTTTGAGGGCGCGGATGGTGACCGGCGCATCGATTTTGCCGCGACGGCATGCGTCTTCGCATGGCGCTCCGCATGCGCGTCCACAAATCGAAGCGATCGGATTGGCGTCGCGCGCGATACTATAGGCGTCGGTGAAGCGGCCCTCAGCGATTAGCTGCACATAGCGGCCCGCGTCGGTCTTGACCGGGCACGCATCAAGGCACGGAACGTTCTTGCGAAACCACCACAGGTCGCGCGGCTTCGCGTCAACCATCGTCGCCATCCGAATCCTCTCCCGCGGCGAAGTTACTTCTTGCAGAAGGTTCGGACGTAAGCGACCAGGTCCTTTATTTCGGGGTCCTCGAAGGCGTTGTTCCACGCTTGCATGTCGGCGCTGAAGCCGTTGGCCTTGCCGCCCTGCTTGATGGTTTTGAACAGCATGTCATCGGATTCCTTGGCCATCCGGGCGCAATCGGCGAAATCGCGCGGCTTGGTTGCCAGAGTGGCGGCGCCGCTTCCGTCGCCTTTGCCGGTAGCGCCATGGCACTTCGCGCAGAACGTCGTGTAGTTACTCTGAGCCTCCGCCATATCGGCGTACGAGGCGGGAACGATCGCGATTAACGCCGCTCCCGCCAGCATGCCGCTCAGAATCGCCTTCACAATTCGCATCTGTATCTCCCTTCAATGCTGACTCGTATCAACACTCACTCGTAGCTGAGTTTTTTAGTCGCGGCCAGACTTCAAGTATTCGAGAATCGCGCGCGCATTCTGCGCCGGCAGATTAGGCAGCGCCCGCATATGCATCATGATCTGGTCCCATTGATAGGGAGCGAATTCCGAACCAGGACGCGCGTTGTGACATTGATTGCAGTAGATCGGCCACAACTCGGCGCCTTCGCGCATCATCTGACGCTTCTCGGCCTTGGACTCTTCGGCGCGGCACGGATTTGCGATTGAGCCAAAAACCGCTCCGACCAGGATTAGTGCGATTAATATTTTTTTCATCGCCGTCACCCCTTAGAATCCGACCGTGAATTGGCTGAGGAAGGCGTGATCATTTGGTACGGACCCAACCGGACTGGTCACACCAGCGCCGTTGATGAAGGTTCCACCGGCACGCGGCAATTCGATATCGAACTCGTTCTGCCAGACGATCGATGGCGCAAACCAGTAGTCGAGGCCCAGGGCGACTTCGCGCGAATGCGGTGCGAACAAGGCGGGCGAGGCGCTCAAGCCGAAATCGGGAACTAGCCCGAGCTGGATGCCGCCCGCTCCGAATCCGGTCGCGCCGGTAATGTCGTCAGTGTTGACGAAGTGCTGGTTGACACCGGAATACCGGACGAGCGGCTCCAATTTATGGATGTAGTTATTTACCTGGTCGGGAAGCCATGGGCAATTTACCTGGTTAAGGAAGTAACCCGCCTGAACGTACCAACCCTGGCGATTGTCCTGCGAGTATGGGGCGGGCATCTGGCGATAGGACTGGACCCATTCGCCGCGCGCCTGCAGACTTCCCAACAGGTAGGCGAAGTTGACACCCCATGAGGTCAGCCATTTGCCATTGAGCCATTTGCCGTCGTAGGTCGAGACGCCAAGCTCGAGCCTTCCGAGGTTCGCATCGAGTGGCAGGGGATAAACCCGAAAGCGTCCGCCGAATGACTTGCCGTTGGTCTCTTTCGACGCGATCGCGATCGGTGCAGCTGACGTCGAGCCTGGAACGTGAGCGCTGTAACCGGGGCCTTGCCCAACGTACACCGTGTAGTCGAAGTCCTGACCGACCGAGCCCCATTGCAACCCATTACGGACCTGCAAGCCAAGTTCGCCGCCCGGAACCACCGGCTCAACCGCATAAGGCAGTGGCGCGGTGACGAATCGGTTCACCCACATCGGGCTCTGATCTTCGTACCAGTCGCCAAACGGTATGTCGAAAAGCCCCCCGATTATTGTTATGTCGTCGCTCGGGAAGAGGTAGAACAGCGCGCTCGACAAGTCAGTACCAGTTCCCGAGTTGCCGAATCCGGCGCTCAGCACGCCCTCGAAGAGGATCCAGTCAGTCGGGCGATAGAGCAGCATCGGCTCGAAATCGAAGAAGAAGGAGTTCTGGGTCTGATGGCTGAAACCGTCCAAGGCGCCGCTCTGCTGATCGGCAATGTAATCGAATCCTGCCGCACCGGTAAGCGTGAAGGTGTGCGTCCCGAGATATCCTTGGAAAGCCCTCGCCATCCCCTCAGGACCCGGACCTTGCTCGACGGCTTGCGAGAGCGTCTTGACCTGCTCGGTGGTCTGGACGGTCTCGGTTTTGATCTGCGCGTTGGTGGCTTTGATTTGCGCGTTCTCAGACTCTAGTTGCTCGACCCGCTTCTCCAGCCGCTGCATTTTCTCGAGGGCGCGCTCGCGATCCGCAGCGAGCTCCCTGAGCTCTTTTTTGATTTCGCGGAGACTGGAGGGGCCGTCGGTGTCGGCGCTCCATGATGGAAGAGGTGCAAAAAGAATCAGCGCCACGAGAACGAAGATTCGCCCCAATAACTTGCCAAGCATCGTCATCTTCTTTGTCCCCTCGTTATTCGGAACATTTTCGATCGTCACGCAAATATTCGTGGTGCCACTGAGCAAGGCATGTGCCTCGCTATGAAGCAGTACAGTTAGGACTACAAAAGGCTTTATAAGCCAGCGCGTTCGTGAAAAGCCAGCTTCGCGATGAGATCGAATGGGCCAAAAATTTGGCCGCGTGACGCGAACCGCACCGGATGGTTGCATCCGATCGCGCCACTTATCGAAAGATGATGGGAAAGCGGGATCCGAACGCGAGAAGCTCAGGGGCGGGCGGTTTTGATCGGCTTGATGAATTTCAGCGTCATCCGGTCGCTCTCGCCGATCGCAAGATACTTGGCCTTGTCGGTATCCCCAAGACGCAAGGTCGGCGGCAGCGTCCACACACCCTTCGCATAGTCCTTGGCGTCCCTGGGATTGGCGTTGATGTCGGACTTTCCGGCGAGTATAAACCCGGCCTCCTCGGCCAGTGTGATCACGTAATCCTCGCGCACGTAGCCGGATGCGGCCTTGGGATCCTGCGGCTTGGAGGGATCGCCACGATGCTCCTCGACGCCGAGGATGCCGCCGGGCTTGAGCGCCGCATACATCGCCTTGAAAACCGCTTCGCCACTTCCACCACGCATCCAGTTGTGGACGTTGCGAAACGTCACCACCATGTCGGCGGAACCAGCCGGCGCGATCTCCATCTTATCCGGAGGATCCAACTGAGTAACAACGACCCTGCCGAAGCGCGCAGGGTCGTCAGCCAACTTCGTCTTGTATTCGGATGCGTTCTCTCCCGATGAGATCGCCGCGTAGAGCTTGCCATGATCACGCAGATAGGGCGCGAGAATGTCCGTGTACCATCCGCCTCCCGGCCAAATCTCGACCACCGTCATGTCGGGTTTGATCCCGAAAAACGTCAGCGTCTCGAGCGGATGCCGATACTGATCGCGAGCCCGCTCCTGGGCACTCCGGCTCGTCGAATCAACGGCATTCATCAGTGCGCTCGCAGCATCATCCTGCGCCAATCCAGATTGAGGCTGGAGGGCAAGCATAGAAATGATCAGCCCGAGAAGCAGGGCAACCTTGGATGTCATGACGTCGATTCTTATATAGGCGCGCCGGATCCGCCAGCGATAAAGCGCGCCCGAGTTTTCTAGATCGTATCCGAGACACCCGGAACGAACAGTGGCTCCATCGCGTAATGTGCGATGTCCGCTTCCATCTCGGCACGCGCCGGCTCAGTTGCCGTTTCGCTCGCCGCCTCCAGAATGGTCCGCATGATGGTTGCGTCGCTCGAGCTGTTGAGGAACAACCCCGACCGGCTCAGCACGAAATGCGCAGCCCGTCGGATCGCGTCGCGATCGCGTAGCGGCTCGTACCAGCTGAACTTGCGCTCGTTGTCATTTTGCCATCGCCGGCGCGCGACCGACTTGATGGTCTGCGTCGCGACGCCTCGCTCATTGCACAGTTTGATCAGCGCCTCCACGTCAGAGCTGTACTGCGGAATTCCCAGCATCGTGAAGTTGTACGGAAACAGCACTGCATCGAAGGCGAACCGCTCGAGACTTCGGCGATGCATCGCGGCGACCTGCGTACCGTGACCAGTCACTCCGATGAAGCGCACCAGCCCCTTCGCGCGCGCCTCGACCAGCGCTTCCAGCGCGCCGCGCGGACCGAGCGCGGTTTGCCATTCTTTCTCGTCGACCAGGTTGTGAAGCTGGATCAGATCAACCTGATCCACGCGCAACCGCTCGAGCGAGCGATTAAGACTCTCGCGGGCGCCTTCGTAGGTGCGATCTCCTGTCTTGGTAGCAAGAAAGAAGCGCTTGCGATGTTCGCGCATCCATGGACCGATGCGCAATTCCGAATCACCATAGGCCGCAGCAGTATCGATGTGGTTGATGCCGAAATCGAGCAAAAGCTCGAGTACCTGATCGGCCTTGTCCTGTTTCATCCCGCCCAAGGCGGCGGCGCCGAAAATCACGCGTGTGCTCTGATGACCGGTTTTTCCAAACGGAATCTTCTCGATCATTTTCCACCTCGGCTAGTTGCGATCGACAATCATTCTAATATCGCAATTGCGAATGATCCGAAACGTGATTTTCCAGCCGGTGCCGCCACGCCTACTTTCCAGGAAAGGTCACGAGCTCGTCTTCCATCGGTTCCTGATCCGCGATGGTGCGAGCCGCGCCATCGATCGTCAGCCGAATCGGCTTCTCGCCTTCCCTCTCAATCCGGTACCTCGTCACCATCATATCTTTGAACTGCATCGGAACTCCGTTGCATGCCAGGAACGATGGCCCGTCGCATATCTGGAGGTGAAGATGCGGTTCGGTCGAGTTGCCGCTGTTGCCAAGCTTGCCAATCACTGCCCGCGATAAATCGAATCGCCCTTCTTCACCGTAATCGAGCCCGGACGAAAGTGGGCATAGCCGGCGTCGCACTTATCAACGCCACGCGCTGGATAGGGAGGGAAGATGCCAAAGGAACATCAGCGGCTTGGCGGAAACGGCGCCGAGACAAACGAGCGCCGCCGCGAATCAGACGCATTCACCAATTCTGATCACGCCGATAGAGCTACCTCTGAGCCGTGCAGCGGCGCAACACAACGCGACGCGCGTCGCTTCCCAGTGCGGCATCCCTCGAATGCGGTGATGAATCAGGTTTGTGGCGTTCCGTCGGCGAAAACGATCGTGATTCGAATTGCCGGCGCTGATACTCGTTGCGTGCGATTCCGACGAGCGCGAGGCCGGCCGCGGCGAGGAGCGGCAAATTGCGATCGATGCCATCGGGCTTGGCGTCAGGAAGCCACACCGACGTGGCCATGAACACAGAAACGATGTCTTGGCCGTCATCGATCACCATCACTCTCGCGGCAACCGTAGACTTGGCGGGTAGCTCGACGGCATTGGGCGCGCTGGACACGCCAGCGCGATCCAAGTCGATCCGACGCAGACTCGCGACAAAATCGGGCATTTTTCTCCGCCCGAAGCGGACCAGAGACGATGCCGCCGTCAGGTGCTCGACTGGTGACTTTGACCCGAGAAGACAGGAATTTAGCGGTTTTTCGGCATGCTTCGGAATTGCAGAAAGGTGACGCTGTGGCACAATGGCCACCTCAGGATTTATCAAAGAACGCACAGCCCAAGGGGCCGGGGACGAGACTCAATCGCCACTCTCAGGAGATCAGCCAATGGCCAAATCAGAGCGTTATCAAAAGGGCGCCGCCAAAATGAAAGAATTGTTCGGCGCCGAACCACAGCCGGGCATGATGCAGGAGGACTTCCTGAACATCACGGTCGAGAATTTGTTCGGCGATATCTGGAACCGGCCCGGGCTCGAATTGCGCGAGCGTTCGATGATCACCGTCGCCGCGCTGACGGTGCTCGCCCGCGAGCGCGAACTGAAAACGCATCTGCGGGGTGCACTCAACGCCGGCATCAGCCGCGAGAAGATCAACGAAATCATGATCCACCTCGCGCACTATGGCGGATGGCCGGTCGGCGTGAACGGCTTACGCATCGCGCGCGAAGTGTTCGACGAGGCCGACGGCAAGAAAAAATAACCGGGCCGGCCTACCTACCGTTCGATGGCAAGTCGCAGAAGACGGCGGCAGCTACAACGGTGGTCCAGAGGCCGTCGCGGTCGCCGATTGCGGACTGAGTGATGTTGCGGGTCTGAACGATCTTGTCAGACAGCTTCCAGATGTCCTTGCGTTCGTCGTAGCTGACGTTGGGATCGAAGTCGACCCCGAGCGAGGTGGCCAACATCGTGGCGGCAAGATCTTCGGCGTAGTCGCCGGCCTTCTGATCGGTCTGACCGAAGCTCTTGTGCTCCGACAAATAGCCGTAGGAATTCTTGTCGGCCGGAATGGCGAGGCCGACCGATGCGGCCACCAGGCGGTGCGGCTCGTTGGTGGCATTGTCGTACATCACGGCGAAGACGATCTGACCGGGGCTGATCGTCTTGAGGCCGTCCTGAATCGAGATCACCTTGCAGTTCGGTGGAAAAATTGAACTAACGCGCACCAGGTTGAATTCCGCGATGCGCGCGTCGCGGAGCGCCAGTTCGAACGAAGTCAGCTTCTCACGATGTTTGCCGACCCCCTTGGTGAGAAAAATCGCTTTTCCTGTTGGCCCCATCTAATTACCTCAAAATTCGTTCGTGTCCTGCCGCCCCATCCGCAGCGATTCGCCGTCCACGACGTTCATACATAGAGGATGCGGAACCGTTTTGCGAGATTATCCCGCCGCAGATTCATAATACGGTAACACACAGCCCCCTTGGGATACTGGATCACGAAAAAGGGCTGGACGAAATCCAGCCCTGCGCCGCCGCGAGACTCATGCTTGCAGCTCACTTGGCCTGCATCGTCGCGACCCTCTCGATTTCCAGCGCGGGCATCGCGTCCGTCGCGTCGTTTCGGCGGGCAGCGGATGCGGCGGAAAGCATCGTTTCCAGAAATTCTGCGAAGCGTTGCGTAACGAGTTGACGATCGTACACTTGCTCGGCGAGCACTCGCGCGCGATGGCCCATCTCCTCCAGGAGCTTGGGATTCTGCATGCCGGCTGAAATTGTCCTCGCGAGCGCGTCGGCGTCTCCAGGCGGCACCACAAATCCGACCTCGAACTCAGCAGCCAGGCGCGCAACCTCGGCATCACTCTCCATCATCGCAACATACGGCTTTCCCGCAGCGAGAATCCCGTACACCTTGCTCGGCACCAGACATCCAGCGGCGCCGGCGGTAAGCGGAACCAAGTGCAGATGGCCTTCCGCAAGCACCCCACTCATCGCGCTCGGCGAATGATGATCGATGAATTCGACATTGTGCAAACCCAACAGGCTAGCCTTGCGCTCCAATGAACGCTTCCTACACCCGTCGCCCACCAGCACGAACTTAACGCGGTGAGCGTCGCGCATCAGTCGAGCAGTCTCCAAAACTGATTCGAGATTTTGCGACCAGCCGAAGTTGCCGGCATACATCACCACGAAGTCCAGTGGATCGCGGACCTTTGTACCCTCAGAGCGGGTTTGCGGCTTCACTTTGCGGCAATCGATCCAGTTCGGAATGACGATAATTCGATCCTCTGGCACTCCTTTGCGTTGTAGGCGTCCCGCCATATCCGCGGCTAGTACGACGATTGCATCGGCATTGCGATAGGCGAATTTATTGCCCCATCGAAGAAAGGCGAGCAGCGGCCGGTTTTTCAACCCACCGGTGGCCACCGCGATATCGGGATAGACATCCTGACAGTAGTAAATGAAGCGGCATCTCCCCAGTCGTTTGACAATCGCACCCAGCAATCCGAGCAGCGGCGGATCGGTCTCCATAATGATGACATCGGCACGCTCGCGAACTGCGGCGATAGATGCCAGCGCGAAGTAGATGCCAAGATTCGCGAATCGCAGCGCGATGTTCCTCTTCGAAAGCCTCGCTCCGAACGTACGCACGATTTTCACCGCGCCATGGCATTCACGGCGCAGCAGCGGCCAAATCTGGAACGCCGAAGTATTGGCGGGACCGCAGACTACGGTGACTTCGTGATCGATTGCGAGATCCTCCGCAAGCTCACTGAGCAGCACTCCTGTCACATCGGTGTCCGGCCAGAAGGATCGATTCACGAACAGTATTTTCGACATATCGCTCCTTTGCCTAGGTATTCAAGTGGCTACTCAGTCGTAGCCGCCAACTATTCACCAGCTGTTCGATTATTTGCGGAAGCGATAGCGAGACGCTCCAGCCGCTTAGCTCCTTGGTAATTCGAGTGAGATCGGAGATGTAGCAAATGTGATCGCCCACTCTGTTCTGGTCAACGTATTCACATTCCGATTCGATCCCACTTGCCTGCTCAATCATCTCGATTGCTTCGAGTATTGAGCAACTATTCGCGCGACCGCCTCCGATGTTGTAGACGGCGCCGCGCCGGGGGTTTTCGATAAACGCTTGAATCGCCCGGACTACATCGAGCGAATGGATGTTGTCGCGAACCTGTTTTCCCTTGTATCCGAAAATCCGATAGGTCCTACGCTCCAGATTGCAGCGCACCAGGTAGCTCAGGAATCCGTGCTGCTCAACCCCGCAATGGTTAGGACCGGTGAGGCATCCGCCGCGCAAACACATAGTGTACATCCTATGGGAACGTCCATACTCCTGAACGTAAGCGTCGGCGGATAGCTTCGAGGCGCCAAACAGCGAATGCGTGCTTTGATCGATTGGCATGGTTTCCGGAATGCCATTGGCGAAACGCTCGTCTGCATAGTCCCAGCGTGTCGTCAGTTCGCGCAGCGCGATAGTGTTGGGCGCATCGCCGTACACCTTGTTGGTGCTCATGTGCACAAAAATGCCATCGTTACGGTGAGTCTGTCGGTAAGCCTCGAGCAGGTTGAGAGTACCTCGCGCGTTGATGTCGAAATCGTCGAGCGGGCGCCGCGCCGCGAGATCGTGACTCGGCTGAGCCGCCGCATGTACCACCACATCGGGCGTGAGCGCGGCGAGCAAATCCGCGCACATAGCGCGATTGCGAATGTCAACATTGTGATGAATGAATTTGGGGCAAGCCGCCTCGAGGCGGCGGCGATTCCAGGTCGTATCGCCCTCCGGCCCGAAAAAATCCGCGCGCATATTGTTGTCGGCGCCATGCACCAACCAACCGAGCTCGGAAAAATAACTGACCACCTCCGAACCGATTAGCCCCGACGAGCCGGTCACCAACATTGTGGGCATGGAAAGGTCCTCGCTTGAATCGAGATAATGCATGGACGCGATCAAAGATGCGCGGGAATCGAAAAGTGTTCAGGGATTGGGAAACGATTGCGCCTGGGCGTCGCGCCGAATTACGAAATTCCCCAACACCAGGAGATCCATTTTGGTCCTGAGAAAACAGTCGAGTGCTTCTTGCGGACGGCACACGATCGGTTCGTTTTCGTTGAACGAGGTATTGAGCAGGGCGGGGATGCGAGTCTGTCGGCCGAATTCGCGAATGAGCTTGTAGAAGCTCGGGTTCTGTTGCTCGTTGACGGTCTGCAATCTGCCGGTGCCGTCGACGTGCGTGGTTGCGGGAATCTGACAGCGTTTCTCGGGTCGCACGTCGTGCGCCATCAGCATGAAGGGTGACGGCTGCGACTGCCGGAAGTAATCGCCGGCCGCTTCCTCGAGAATCGAGGGCGCGAACGGTCGAAACGGCTCGCGGCGCTTGATCTTGAGGTTGAGTATGTCACGCATGTCTGCGCGGCGCGGATCGCAAAGGATGCTGCGATTGCCGAGCGCGCGCGGCCCCCACTCCATCCGCCCCTGGAACCAACCGACCACCCTGCCTCTAGCGATCTCCGCGGCCGTCAAGCGGCGGAGAGCGTCCTCGTTTGCAAGGTTGCAAACGCGACAACCGGCATGTTCGAGTTCGGCGGCGCGTTCACGAATTGCCTCCCGAATCTCGCTTTCGCTAAAACCCGGGCCCCAATAGGAATGCTCCATAACAAACGAGCGCGGATGCCCGAGTACTTGATGCCAGACATACATCGCCGCGCCAATAGCCAGTCCCGCGTCTCCGGCTGCGGATTGAATGTATACTTCATCAAATCCGGTCTGGTTGATTATCTTTCCATTAGTCACGCAGTTGAATGCTACTCCACCCGCGAGACATAGTTTGCGCAATTTTGTGATCCGCTGAAGAGTGCGCAGACGGTCGAGGACGACTTCGTCGAGGCGGGCCTGCATCGAGGACGCGACGTTATGATGACGGCGAGCGAGCGGCTCATCCGGTGCGCGGACGGCGCCCAATCGTTCGACCAGGCGTTCCGAGAACAAGCGGCCAACCGTCGGCTCGCCCGATTCCCATGCCGTCTTCACCCCGCTTCGATGATGAGTGAAGTAGTCGTGTGAGAGTTCGAACTCCATTCGATCCCGGGGCGGCGCGACCACCATTTCTCGCATGAGATCGAGAAATTCCGGCTCGCCGTAGGACGCGAGCCCCATAACCTTGTACTCATCGCCATATTTGGGAAAACCGAGATACTGAGTGAGCGCCGTGTAAGCCAGGCCCAGCGAATGCGGAAAGGCAACTGCGCCAAGGGTGTTGATTCGATTCCCGCGCCCAACGCCCCACATCGTGCTTGCAAAGTCTCCGAGGCCATCGACCGAGAAGAGCGCCGCTTCGTCGAACGGTGAGACGAAAAACGAACTCGCCAGATGCGCCTTGTGATGCTCGACCCGATACACATCGATCGGATTGCGATCATTTCCGAGCGCATCGGCAACAGTCTCCTCGATGGTCGCAAAGGTGCCTTGCGCTTTCAGTCGGCTCGCGGCATTCGCAGGCATCCTGAGACCGAGCCATGCCTTCCGGAAAAAACGCGCCCATGGATCGCGCGCGACAGCCAACGTCCTGACCTCGCGAGGTGGCGCTCCCGAGGCTTTAACCACATAGCTCAACGCTTCGGTGGGAAAACCCGCGCAGTGCTTGACGCGGTTGAAGCGTTCTTCTTCGGCGGCGGCAACCAGGCGGCCATCAGCCATAAATGCCGCGCTGGCGTCGCCGTGGTACGCATTTATCCCGACGATTCCATCCACGATTGTGACTAACTAGTAGATACTAACTTCGAGCGGACGACAGTCCGATATGTTACCACTTCGGGCTGAAGTCGGCGGGTCGTCCCCGAAAGAGATAAAGTAGTTCGTGCGCAGGTCTGGCTAATGGCGAATCGTACAGGGCGATCGTGACGAGGCGACTATGAAAGATTCCTAGGGTAAACCATTGAAGCCAGCTTCGTTGCAGCCGGAAAACCGGGCCCTTGAAAGCGTCGATCGGGACATTAGTGGTTACACCGTCAATCGTAGGCGGCATCATCCCCTCGGCGATTGCGAGACGCAGGTGCGGCGCTGATCTGGGCTCGATCCCCATAAGTTCGCAGCACACCAACGAGCTCGCGCCAGCATCGTGTGACGCGATCAGCAGGCCCATACAAATCGGATCGCCCTCGAGCGGTCCGCTTCGGTTGAGGAAATGGGTCCCGTCGAAAATCGCCAATCGAGGCCTGAGGATCTTGTTGATCGCGAGAACCTTGTGCGGAAAATCCGAATGATCGCGCAGCCGCTTCACGTCCGGCAGGCATCCCCACTGATTTTTGAAGCCCAGGCTCACGCCGGTCATCATGTGAAGTTTCGGCACGGGCATCGTAATGAACACGTCGGTCTCGCGCGTAAGAAGTTTCGAAAGTTCGACCTGGACGAGACGCCCGGCTATCTCGGTCTCGACTTTCTCGCGCGGATAGCTCGTCAGATTTACCGCGCGAGCTCCATAGCGGCGACAGATGTCAGGAATACCATGTCCTCTGAATGCCTCTTCCGCCGGCCAGGAATACGAGCCGCCGTCGGACTCGACGACATTGATATAGCGAGTGCGGGAGCTGAGCAAGCGAATCAGTGCTTCGAGAACCGCTGGACTTGTCGTAACTCCGGCTTTGTGAATCGGGTAAGTGAGATTCGGCTTGATAGAAACCCGCGCATTCGAAGCGACCACCGAGCGCCAGTCGAGCCACTCTAAGGCGCTCTCGATCTCGCGCTCGAGCGCGCCATGGACCTTCGATATCCAGACTTTCTGCATTCAGACGCTCGCTCGAGCCGTACGATGCTCGCCGAGCACCGAATGAAACATCGCGGCGTTCCGGGCGGCCGAGTCGTCGTGCGCCAGATAGTCGAGGGCGAACTCGCGGGCGCGATTGGATATGGAACGATGCGACTGTGCGTCCATCGCAATGCAATGCCGGAGAGTCGCGCGCATCAAATCCGGCAGCGAAAGAGGCACATCCCATCCGATTCCTTTTTTCGGCAGGTCGCGCCATCGCGTTCGGTCACTGATCAGAACCGGGCATCCCGCCAGCAACGCTTCGAGTATCACGAAGCCGAAATTCTCGGTGGCGGTTGGAAGGAAGAACAGTCCGTGCCGTCCGAGACAATTACCCACCTCCGAGGTGGCTATTGGACCTGAGTAGTCAATCCGTATTTTTGATCCTAGAGTGGCTATCAACTTGCGGCATCGCGCCCAATATTGCGAATCGTCGATCGGACCGACGATCCGAAAGGTAATACTGCCGTCGAGGCCGCGCAGTGTTTCGATCGCCAGATGGAGATTCTTCACTGGAGTGATGCGCGAGAGAAATACAATGTCCAAATGCCCGGGACGCTTGCGGTACTGAGATGATCGCCAGCTTTGATATTCGGCACTGAGCAGATCCGGGGCGATCGCTATACGGGTGCCAGCCCCGAATATATTACGTATGTCGCCCGCCTCCTCGTCGCCCGAGGCTTGCCACATCGCTCCGTTGAACAATCCGAGACCGCGCGCCGCCGCGAGGAAAGTTTTCTTGCGTCGAGACTTGACCGCGAGTGCGCCTGGAGCGAGTTCGCCGCGTGGCGCAATAACTATCGGTCTGCGTACAATCAGACCGAGTCTGCGTAGAAGCAGCGGAACGATCCCGAACGGTCGCGAGAAAACTGTATTCAAATACAGGAGGTCATAGTCAGTTTGCCGTAGCTGTTCGCGAATCGATTGCAGAGAACCCGGACGCGAGTCCGCGTAAAAAATCTCGCAATTGCGATTGGCAACCCATTGATTAGGCGGTATTCCCTCATAGGACTGCGTATCGCCCATGTCGTGGTCAGCCGTCAGCACCTTGAATTGGAATTGGCTGCTCAGTGTGGCGACCAGGTTGCGCACCGTAACCAGCTTCCCTCCCCCCTTGAAGCCGGGGACGTAGAAGGGAACGGTGGTCAGCACCACCGGTTTGCGCCCACGCGAACGAATTTCCTTATCGATGAGCTTCACGCTCAACTCGAGCGACCAGTTCCGGTACGCTGACTGTGAGCGCCATCGGCAGCCAGAACCAAGGCGCGTAATATTGGGGCGCTCTGGCCATGCACGCGAACCCAACGCCAACCATCGAGGCTGTAACGCCAATCGCGAGGGTCAAAAATGCGTTGGGTTCCATCCCCGCGCTCATGCTTGCGAGGATGAAGCGGCGCGACCGCGTGACCGCGAGAATCCATCCTGTGATGAATACGACCGTTCCCAGGATTCCGGATTCCGAGAGCAACCTGATCAATAAACTCGCCGCGTCTTCCTTATTCATGCCGACGGTCACGATGTCGGCTGGCAGACGGCCGAGCCCGGGATTCTCCCGATCGTAAGTAACGGGGTGTGCGCCGAGGCCGGCCCCGAGCAACGGATCGCGCGAGAGATTCGCGCGCATCACAGCCAGGTTGACCGCGAGGGCAATTGCTGAGAGATCCTCCGCGCGCTTCACCCGAATGTCATCGGAGGTGATCGATCCCATCGCGCCGAGTTTCTCGCTAACGTCGGGTAGTGTGGAAGCAATCGCCGCGTAGGCGGCACCGCCTGTGAGGACTATCGCGACTGACAAAGTGGCGACGGCGCTCGCGCTGATCTTTCGAGAAACCAACCATAGGGACGCGCCAACGTTCAGTAACAGGAAAAAATCGATCAGCGAAACCGTCACTACGAATCCGCCGAGGATCGAAATCGCGGTCCAAGCGGGAATGATCCGTTGCACGGCGTCCCGATGCACTCCGCCGCGCAGGCCGAGCCGAATCAGCGCAACACCGGCGCCGGTGCCGAGCACCATCCCAAGCGCCGAGGGCTCTTGCAAGATCGAATTCGCTCGGACCATTCCATCCAGACTGCCGACGTTGTACCAGACATTGCCGCCCGCCCATCGGTTCAGAAAACTGAACTCGATCATTCCGGGATGACCGAACGCGTTGGCAAGGATGAACTGCGCAACGCCGACCAGCGAGACCAGCGCGAGCACGATCACGGATAGGCGGATATAACCGGCGAAAAGCACCGGCCGCCGTGCGACCTCATTCGCGGTCGCGATACAGGCAAGAAGCATGATCGACACGCCGCTTACCTGTACGAATCCTTTGCTGAAAATCTGCGCCGAGTCGTTTGAAAAGATCACCGAAAGCGTTCCCACGAAAAGGAAAATCACGAACGCGAAGATCGATTTGTCGAGGTTCGGATGCACGTGGTAGCGGCGAGTCGCGAGCCGCTCGACTGTCAGCATCGCGATCGCGGTCCCAACCACGTCCGCGGGAGTGATGAGGCTTCCCGCCACGACCTGGCCGAACGCGTCGAGCGGCAGCGTGACAAATAAGACGGCGAGCAATACCGCCATGCCGATTCTTCGATGTACCTCGACTAAACGCGCCTAGTGGCGGTACGAGCAACCTGCTTCGCGGCCGCAACCGCGTGGTTGATAGCGGCGGCGGTGATGCCGATCTCGGGATGGGAGGCATGAATGCGCCGGTTTTCGCGAAACGCGCGCCACGCTTGCGCAACGCTCTGACCGGAAATTCCCATGAGAGTCACCGGTTCGGCTACGAACGCCGCCCTGATGTCGCGGCCGACGCGCAGCAGGAAGTCGTAGTCGAATGCGATCGGGTAAGCCTCATCGAAATTCCCGAAGCGAACGAAAAGATCGCGGCGGTGCAACGAGCCGGGATGCGCGATGTGCTGGTAGCGTTTCATTCGCTCCCAGTCCCATGGTGCCCCGACGCTGCGGAGGGTTCGTCCGTTGTCATCGACTAGGATCGCCTTTCCAGAGACGTAGTTGATGCTCGGATCGGACACGGCGTCGAGCAGTGTCGCGACCGTGCTGCGCTGCGCAAATCGATCGTCCGCGCCCAGGAAGCAGACCCATTCGCCGGTCGCGCGCGTGAGCGCCATGTTCCACGCATGAGGCACGCCACGATCGGGTTGCGAATGCCAGTAGCTCAGCCGCGCGCAATTCGCCTCAAGGATTTCACGCGAGCCGTCAGTTGAACCACCGTCGCAGATGATTATTTGCAAAGACTGAGGGGTCTGCTCAAAGACGCTATCCAGACATCTCTGCAGCGTCGTCGCGCGGTTGAAGACCGCGATAATGACCGATACCGATGGCATGCGTGTTTTTACCGGAACGCTATTCGCGGTTCAGAATTAAGATGCTCTACGCGCGGCCTGCACTTGGTCTGCAAGCTGGCGTGCGCCGCAGCGAGCACCTGTTCGACGGTGATCTGCTTCATACAGCGATTGTCGTAGGGACAGACGTCGAGCAGGCAGGTGTGACATTCCACGGAGCCCTCGAGCACCCGATGCTGGCTGCCGTGGGGATACCACCGGCGGCGCTGATTTCGCTGCGAAAAGAGAGCGACGCATCGGGTCCCCACCGCGGCAGCCAGGTGCTGCGGGCCTGAGTTGAACGCATATCAATAGGTCGCATCGGCGTAGCAGCGCGCACGACTCGCCGAGTGACAATTTTCCGGCCAGATTTGTCAGCGGGCTTCCAGAACGGACACTAATCTGTTCACATATCAAGTAGTCGTTGGTACCTCCGATCAAGAAAACCGCGGCGCCACCCGCTGCGAGGTGAGCACACACTGCGGCAAATCGATCGGTCGGCCATAAGTTGCACGACCTGCGCGCCCCCGGCGCGAGCGCGACAATAGATCGCCCATCCGCTTCGAGATCCCGAAGAAAGCGCCTGGTTGAAGCCTCTTGAAGCTCGCCCGCGAGTGGTGGAAAGCTCGTCGCATCTCCTTCGATACCGCAGGAGCGCAGCACGCCGGCGAGCCTTTCGACCTCATCGGGAAATTCCTTCACTTCCGCTTCGGCCTTCGCGGCGAAGCCGATGTGCTCAAGGCGCCAGCCAGAGGCCCATCGTGCTCCGAGCAGCCACACCATGAGCATGTCACGAATCATCCGGGTGAACTTCGCACGATCGAGAGTCAGATCGAACCACGCGTCGAACTTGCGTGCTCGCAGCCTGGCCCCGAACGCGAGTCGATCCTTGATAGTTCTGGCTTCATCGAGATCGTAAGTGATGATCTCATTGATCCACCCTACACCGCCCAGAAGTTCCTCAGCGTGGCGGGAGCGACTGTAATTTCCTGGCGTGGTGAGCAACGTCAGATGCGCGGCGGGATAGGCGCGACGGATTGCTAAGAGTGCCGGGGTCGCGCATACGATGTCACCGATCGCGCCGATTCGATACACGCATACACGCGCGGCGCGAGCAGGGCGTCGGCTTGGCCACAATGCCATCCGCAATGTGGCGATACATGCATTGCCGAAACATCTGATGATCGCAGCGCAGTAGACCAACGCCCGCACAGTGACTCTGGATCGTTTCATGGTAGTTTCGGGTTCAGGCAGATTTGCGCGACTCGACCTCAGCTGCCGCCGCATTCTTTACTGAAGTCGCGAAGATGCTGTCGGCGATCTCAAGTAGTGCTGGAATGCGACGACTCAGTGCTCGTATTGCTTCCGACACCCGGACGATCTGACGGGAATGAAACGGCAGAAGATCCAGGTCGCTAGGTTGCGGATTGAGTGTGAGGTAACCGTCGGCTGAGAGAATTGTCGGACCGATCAGGCTGCGGAACGCCGCTTCGATGTCAGAGGGTTTCCAATACCGCACCTCGAAGCCGCGCGCGTCCCGAAAACCTCGGCGCGCCTGCTGAAAAATCGAGAGCAATCCGTATCTGGCAGCCATCTGGATGAGCACCGTGCCGCTCGGGGCGGCGACCCTGGCTGCTTCCGCGATCGCGAGCTTTGCGTCGGTAAGCGAAAAATGCTGCAGCACGCCGTAGGAGTAAACGACATCGAATCGACCGTCGCGAAACGGAATGTACCGCCCGTCGCCGACGATGAATCGCGCCTCGACGCCGAGTTGCCTTGCAATTCGCCGAGCCGGAAGAATCGATTCGAGGCCCGGATCCATTCCCACCGGCCGATATCCTCGACCCGCGGCCGCGATCGACCAGCGCCCCCAATTGCACCCGAGATCGAGGAGATCGCGCGCTTCCTCGCGCGCGGGAGGCAGCCGTATTTCGGGTATCGGATAGCGCGGAAGTCTCCCCGCGATGCGCCCATAGAGGTTGCCGTTGGTCCCAACGATGATTTCTTGCACGAATGAATCAACGGCGCCGTTGGTGCTGCCGCGCGGTGCTGTATCGGCGATCCTCGAAGCGGCCGCGGCAAGCGACCGTTGGGTTAGA
The DNA here is from genome assembly GCA_963815835.1 of uncultured delta proteobacterium. Classification (GTDB taxonomy): domain Bacteria; phylum Desulfobacterota; class Binatia; order Binatales; family Binataceae; genus DATGKG01. Next base: position 400,928 of record CAWFIF010000006.1, on the reverse strand, counting down.
TCGGGCAAGGTCTGAGGTACGTCGTCGATGAGCATGACGGGAATGCCATCGACAATTGGGTAGTTATGGAAGTGCGGACAAACCAGATGCTCGCCGTCGCGGCGCAGATCGCTCTTGTCCCGCGGACAGATCAACTCGCGCTCGAACCACGAATCGAATCCGCGATCACTATTTCGCGCGATGCCCAAAGCGCTAGCCACTAGTCGGAAGCGGAGGTTTTATCGCCACGCATTGTCCCGTGGTCAGGTAAACAGGCCTCGCGGCGGCCTTGGCGAAATATTCGTCAACCGCGGCCCTAGCTCCTGCGCAGGTGCGAAATCCATAATCGTCGTACACGATCACGCCGCCCGGGTTCAGGCGCGGGAAAGTAAAGTCGGTTGCGAGGAAGACCGAACTATATAGATCGGCGTCGATGTGCGCGAAGCAGAACCGCTCGTCTTGAACCGCGGCGATAGTTTCTTCGAACCTTCCAGGATGGATGACGACGCCGGCCGAGCCTTTGAACAGATGACGCACGGCAACCTCGGAGGTATCAGCAAGATCACCCTTGCGATGATGATTGTCCTTCGCCGGATTCGCTTCCGGCAGGCCCGCGAACGAATCGAACAGATGTAAGGTTCGATCCGGCCCCTGTGATAAGAGGTGATCGCGCAGCAGCAGCGCAGTTCCACCGCGCCATACACCGAACTCCGCGACCTCGCCCGGAGCGGCGAGCGCGAAGTCGAGCCATTGCAGGAGCATGAACATGCGGTCGGGTGAGACCAGCGAATGACGCCGGGGGCGTTCCATGACCGCTCGAAGTGCATCGCTCTCGATCCACGGCTGGATGGTGGCACACCTCGAGGGTCCCTTGCCGAGGCGCGTCACCTCGAGCCCGACCGAGTTGAAGAGGGAATGCGCGATGTTCTTGACGATGCGCATAAGTCACGACCGCGGTTTGCGCACAATAACCTCGATCGAATACTCGCCGTCGCTATGGACGACCGGATCGCCGATAGTGTGGCCGTCGGAGCATCGCTGCGCCGAGACGATGTTCGCATCGGGAATGACTCGGCCGATCAATGGCAGCAGGCCGACAGTGTCGGAAGGCTCGTCGCGATCGAGGAGAAAGAAGCGCTTGTGGTCGGGGTTCCATCGCGACGGCAACGCGAGTTTTTTCTCATACAGGTCGCGGTCGGGAACGAACAGCATCAGGTGGCCGCCGGGTTTGACGACACGATACCAGTGGCGCAACGCCTCGGACGCATCGGCGACGTGCTCGAGGGTGTGCGACGAGTAGACGAAGTCCAACGATTCGTCTTCAAGCCCCTCAAGCAACTGTGCATCGCCATGTTCGAGGTCCCAACCGACGCAGTTGGCGCTGAGTAGATCGCCGCCGTAGCCGATGTCGAGGCCGCGACCGACGCAGTACCTCTCGAAGAAACCTTCGCGTAAGCGCCGAGCCCGCGCCTTGGTGGTCTCGCCCGGATTCGTAGGCCGTCCAACCGCGCGATATCTGATGAGACGCGCGTTCGATCGGACCTCGCGCAAGAGTAACCACCATCTGGGCGGCGCAACGCGTCTCAACTCCGATTTGAGCCCCCGTGGAACGCGCGCTGCGGCGGATGACCACTCCGTACTCATCACACGGCGACCAGCGCGATCTCTTCGCCCGCATCGCGATCCAAATGCAGCACGAGGTTTTCGCCATACTCGAAGAGACGCCCAGCGATGCGACTCCCCTCGATACGAGGCAGCATCGCCGCCGCAGTGCGAATCTCGGTGCACACGCGCACATCCTCGAAGCCGGCCGTGAGCACGAGCGACTTAAGCGCGCGCGGCGTGAAGAGTTGCAGATGACGCGGCGGATCGAGAAACGGCCATCGCGACGCGAGCAGCCGATGGCCGAGGCTCCAGGCGTTGGGTGTGGCGATCACGAGGTGGCGTCCGCGCCTGAGGATTCGGCGCACCTCTTTGAGCAACTCGAATGGCTGGTGGGCGTGTTCGATGACGTGGCTCATCACGACCGCCTCGAAGCTGGCGTCCGGAAATCTCTGTTCGTGCAGCGAGCCGCTTCTTACCTTGAAACCCTTGCGGCGGGCCGTTTCGACCGCCGCGGGATCGACGTCAACCCCCTCGGTCTGCCACCCAAGTGAGAGCATTGTTCGAAGCAACTCACCACTTCCACATCCGAGATCGAGCATCCGTCTGCGGGTTTCACAGGGCAGGTACTTCAGCGGAAAATCGGTGTCGGCGCGGCGTGTGGGATCGAGATATGCGAGCATGCCAAGCATGCGCTCGCGCCAATTGATTTCGCGAACGGTGTAGCGCAGCCGCGAGGCGATGTACGCGCGTTTGATCGCTTGCAGCATCGCTCGGGTAACGCCGCGCGAAGATGTCGTGTTCTTCGCGCCGTCACCATCATAATGCGTGTAGTAATTCCGGTATGCCTTCCAGATGTCACCCTCGAGCGGCATCGGATTGAGCCACAGCGTTCCGCATTGCGGCCTGGAGCATCGCGAGAAATTCCAGCGCCCGGGCACTCCAAAAAACCTATCAGTCAAGTCCTCATAGAGCGCGATGCCTGACGCGCCACAAACGACGCAGTCGGGCTGGGCGGTCCCACGAATCAAGTCGTCGGAAAAGCTGCCCGCGATTGAGGAAAAACTCGCCATCGGTTAGTCCACAGCCTTTCCGAAGGCCGGTCGCAACATTAATGGAAGGAAGCCGATGATTTGCGAGCGCTCTCTTGCATCGAGCAGAAAGCGCCACGCCGCAATGCCGATTGCGGCGACGAGGCCGCAAAGAAAGATTACTTTGGTCCGCTGCGGAACGAATGCGCCCGCCGCAATCACCGCGATCGCCAGGATCAATGACGCGCAGGCACCGACGATTTCGCGACGCGACGCAGTTACGAACTGTGATGCCATAGTGAAGATCACCAGGTTCTCGGCGAGCAACCGCCCAACCCATGCGAATGCCGCTCCAGCCAGCCCGAATCGGCGAACACAGACACACAGCACCAGCACATAGATGGGAAAATCGGCCAGGTGGATTTTCGCGGGGAGGTCGGGACGATGCGCACCGTGCAGCAGCGCCAGCGCTATCCACGAGAGGCCGGTAACGAATGCACCGACCGCCAAAATTTGTAGGATGGCGGGACTCTGTGCGGAGAAGTGGCGACCCATCCAGAGCGTCATGATTTGTGGAGCGAAGACGACGACGGCAGCGCACAGCGGGCAGAGAATGAGCGCGAGCAATTTCAGCGAACGCGCGAACAAAGCTGTTAGCGCTCCCGGTGTAGTGGCGAACGATCGCGCGAAGGCGGGAAACATCACGCCCGAAACCGCCGCCGGCAGAATGAAGCTCTTGCTGACAATTTCCATCGGCACCGAATACGCGGTCAGCGCCGACATCGACAGCAGCACACCGATGAGGAAGCGATCGAGATAGACCATGATTGGAGTGATCACGTTGGATACGGTGATCCATGCGCCGAAGCTCAGCAGCGGGCGCGCGCAGTCCAAATCGATGCGCAGATGGGATCTCAAATTGGGAAGCGCGCGGAAAACTGCCGCAAAATAAATCGCCCCCGACACCGAGCGATTCAATATCAGCGCTGCGATCAGCCACTCGAGGCTGTGGGTGAAGGGCAACATCAGCACCGGCGCGGCGAACGACATGATCCCGCCCGGAGTGCGGATGAGGTTGAGCAGATCGAACCTGTTGGCGGCGGTCAACGCCGCGCGCAATGCGGAAGTGCTGACCAGGATCGGCAATCCGATCGCGATGAAGTAGAAGCCCCTCAGCGTTTCGCGCTGTAGCGCGAGCGGAATCTTGAGTGCGCTGCGCGTCAGCCATGGGGCCAGCATCGCGAGCGTGAAGCCGGCAGTGGCGCCAAGCACGAGCATCATCGCCAGCGAGGTCCCCAGGAGCGCAGCCGCTCCGGCGCCGCGTCCAATGCTCAACTCCTGGGCCATTGCCTTGGTCAGCGCGCGGCCGAGCCCGAAATCGAACAGGCCGAAGTATCCCGCAATCATCCACGACAAAGTCAGCACGCCGAAGCGATCGGCACCGAGCCGATGCACGAGTATCGGAATCGCGACAACTGCGGCAAGGACCGGCAGCGACTCGCCAGTGAGATTCCACGCGAGATTGGCGATCAGTCCGCCGCTGTACAGACTCACCACATCATGCACACCAATTTCTAAAGTGGGTTCGAGAGCGTCGCTTCCAGGCATTTGTTGTTACGGACTCGAACGCGGGATTTGGCCGCGCGCCATGTCGAGGCGCACAGCGACGTCTTTGAGCAGGTAGCCAGGTTCGATGAAGGGACCGACGATTGCACGCGTCGCGTGATCCGGAATATCCGGGCGGGCGAGATTCAGGCTTACGAGGTTGTAGGAGAAAACCAGGATCGTCATAGCAAGCAACATCGGCCTGTGGCCACGGAGCGCGATCCCGAGAACAATTAGTGCGAACGGGAGCATCGGAAGAAGATAGGCGCGCTGCACGGGAATTTTCAGAAACAGCGCTTCGAAGACGATCGCGATCGATACCGACAAGGCGATGATTCTCGAGAACCTGCGATCACATCCGAGCAGCTCACGGATCACCATCGGCGCAACGGCAAGGAGGAAAATCGTCGCCGGCAGTCCCCAGAAATAGACATTCTTATAGATGAAGCGCCCGACGTGGTCGGTCAGGGTCCAGGCACCCAAATAATAAGTGAGGAATCCGAACGAGTTTCCTGACGCAACAAATTGCGGAATGTAAAGGGTCGCGCCGATTGCGGCTGCGAGCGCGGCGGCCTCCTGGAGCCTCGCGTCGCATGGTCGCTCGATGAGTTCCCACAAGAGGAGCGGACCCGCCAAAAACACTGACGAGAGCCGAATTCCGACCGAGAGGCCGAGCATCGCCGCGGCACCCAAGTATCGATAGTTCAGCAACAGGCGGAAGCCGAGAAAGAAGCATCCCAGCGCCCAGATGAAATCGATGGTGCTGGTAGAACTGGCCCAATAGACCGGATGAATCGCCATCGTGGCCGCGAGCAGATATCGATGGGGCACCCCGAAGTGTTCGCAAACGCGCAAGAAGGAATCGAGCAGCCCGAGCGACATCGCCACGGTCGCGAAGTTGGTAGCGACGGTGCCGCCGAGCGCATAAAGAACTCCACACAACGCTTCGTAGGGAAAATAGCCAGGCGGACGAGAGGGAACATATCGATGCTGCAAGAGCAGCGTCGCGCCGGAGCGAAGCTCTCGAAGTGAATCGGGATCGGAACCGGGTCCCGCGAATACAAAAGGAAAATAGAGACCGGCAGCGCAGACCAGCAGTACCCATCTGAGCCGGTCGTCCTCTGCGACATACGCGGCGGGCTGAGCAGAAAGCGTATGGCGCGAGAACGGAAGCGAGCGAGTCGGCTGCTCGCGAGCGGTCGCGACGCCTGTCATTTGAATTTTCAGAAAATTGATGACCTGGGAACGGGCTAGGCTGGAAACGATTTGCGATGACGTAACTCTTGCCAGGCGTCGATCAACAGAATGTAAATCGATGACAGCGCCAGCGCGATGGAACCGGCGCCGAGCGCATTGACCATGACTCGCGGCCAGACCGGCAAATCCGGCGAGACCGGCGGCTGCAGCACGGTGAAGGCGAAATCGGCCTCGATTTCGGCGAGCTTCTCACGCTGAATCTGCGCCGCGATCAAATTGTTAATTTCCTGCTTCAGTAAGCTATCGGAAGTTCTTACGATCTGATCGTTGAGGGAGGCGGACCGCCTCCGATGCATTGTGAACCTCGCGCGAGCGTAACATCTCGCGCAAATCGCCGATCTCGTAGCCGAGGATGCGGCGCGAACGTTCGCGGCTGGGATCCTGGAAACTCAGCGTGATGCTGCTGTTCTTGACCGAGTAGTCGCATCGCAATCGCCCCAGCATGATTCGGTACATGGCCCATTGGCGCGCGTCGGAACTGGAATACGACGTGCCGGGCGGAAGAAGTTCGGCGTCGAGATGATGCTGCTCGACCATCGCAGTGACGAAGCTGAAGCTGGTGAGAATGGTGATGTATTCCTGGGCGGCGTCGGAGTTGTATTGACCGCCAACCAAGTCGCTCAGCGTCCCGAGGTTGGCGCCCCCGAACAGTCCCTGCAAGTGGCCCGCCGTCTGTTGCGGCGTCATCGGTTTGATGATCGCGATCGCTTGGTACCATCGAGTCAGTTGGTACTTGCTGAAAGCGAATGCTGCGAGCGTCCCAAGAACGGTAACCATCGCAAGCAGCTTCCCGTGGAGCAGCAGTGGCGCGAGGTAATCGCGCAGGTCATCGCCGTAACCCGGTTCGGCGAGCAGCCGCGCCGCCGCATCCGGCGCCGCCGGGGAGACGGGGCTGATGCGCGAGGTCACGCGCGCGCGAAATCTCTGTTCGCCGCTATCGGGCATCGCAAGCGATGATAGTGAAGCGACCTTCGAACGGCGTCGTCACAATTGGACGATGCGTTGCAGGAATGGAAAACCTACTGATGCATCGCGGTGCAGACCAGGGTTCCGGAATGTGCGCTGGAGCTGTCGTCGTTAACGACCCGCGCCACCAACGCGGTCGAACTTACCGACTCGATATGATGCAGGCGCAAATCGCTGTTGGAGGCCTGCGACCCAATCACCGTACACATCGGATCGTAGCTGGCGTCGACGAACGCCGCGGTCCACGTCAGGGTCACATCCGCGGCGCCGCTCGATGCTACCGATCCGGTAGAAACATTCTGATGCTTCCAACCGCCTCCCTGTAGGACCGAGGTTTGGGCCTGTAACTGGGTCGCAGTGACCTCGGCGGCTGACGCGCATCCGAGACACTTCCCTTCGACGTTCACCTCGCCCGCGTACTGCGGAGCAAAATTCGCAAATAGCGGGTCGCTCGCGGTGATTTGACTGGCGCCCTGCTCGGCCAGGTAGTGCGCGCAGTTAAGCCCGAAGCATAGCGTGCCATTGTTCGGATCGTTGCCGTTAAGCGCCGCGATAACGGTCTTGAAGCGCGCATCCTGGCCAGTGAAATCAAGATAGGGAAAACCCCTGAACTGGTAGACGCTGCCGCCCTGCAGCATGGTGGTTTGGGTTCCGCTTTCCAACACAACGATGCCGACATTGCTCCCGATCGGAGCCGTGCTCGAGGGGCCGGCGGTAATATCCTGGAGCACCAACTGCCCTGCGCCGCTGATGACGCCGCCGATCGGACCACCCTCGAGCTTCGAAGAGGAATTGCTGGTTCCGTAATACGACGTGACGGGGTTGCCGCCGATCAGACCGTAGAAGCCGGTCGTGAGAGTCTCGACACTGGAAGCGCAGTTGACGATTTCAACCGGCGCGGGAGTGGCGCCGCTACACACCGAAGGAGCGGTGACCGGAATGTTGGCGTTGCCGTTTTCGAAATGGCTGCCGAAGTCCTTGAAGATCGCGTTGCCTTCGAGATCGGCGCCATAGAGGTTGCCCTCAAAGGTGTTGCCGTAGGAGAAAACGTCGGGCGACGCGCCCGAGGGAACCAGAAGTCCAGTGACGTTTTCGCGAATCTTGTTGGCGATGAAAACGATCGCATTCGACTCGGTGTGGCCGGGGCTGTTTCCCGAACCGAGGCTGATACCGGTGCCCCAGTCCTCGACGGTGTTGTCGGAGAACATCCCGCGCAGAGCGAAATGGGTACTCACGCCGGTACCTACGTAGCACTTGGTGCCGTTGGATTTCTGGCAGACGATCGAATTCTCCGCGATGGTGAAAGTCGAAAACGGAGTCGGGTTATTCACCGGTCCGATTTGCAGGCCGACGGTGGAGGCGCTTCCGATCGGGTCGCGAATCAGCACGCCCTCGAGCCCGACGCCGTTGGCGCTGATTTGCACGATAGGGCATCCGGAGCCGAGGATCTGAACCCCAGGCATTTGACCTACATCGGTGCCGCCGAGACCGCTCGCGCCCATCAGCGTCGCTCCGAAGGTATAGAGATTGATGGCGGGGTTGCCGCTTCCTGGGCAGGTCACCATGTAACTCCCGGGTGCGGCCCATGAGATAGTTTCGCTGCTGCTGCCCGCGATCGCGGATTGGATCGCGGCGCGGTTATCGGTGCCCCATAGCACGCCGGCGCTCGAGGTGGTCGTGCTCGCTGATGTCGCGAGCGAGACCTGGGACGGGGAAATGAAGGCCGAAATCGTGCTTTGCAACACGCCACCTGAAGCGCCCGCGCCACCGACGATGATCGCCTTGCCGAGGTCCGAAACCTTGAAGGGCCCGGAAGCGCTGGTCAATGTGGGCGATCCCGAAGTCATCGCGCCGTCCGAGGTGATTTGCGCGTCGGGGCGCGCATTGTAAGGAGTGCTCTTCAAGTTGAAGGTTCCGTTGAGGCTCGCTGCGAGGTCATTGAGCAACGCTCCAGACTCGCCCTGGAAGAGCACGTTGCCGGCTGCGTTAGGGGCGGTGCAGGTCCACACGCCATTCTGGCCAAACGCCCATGCGCCGGTGCCGCCTTGCGCGCACGGAATAGTCTGCTGGCAATCCTTACAGAACACGAGCAAGCCATCTTTCTCCGCGGGCAGACTCGAAAAAGTTTGATCGGTGATCCTCGGCGAGATCGGCTGAACTCCGGAGAGGCGGTCGTTAATCGCGCCTCGAAATGCCAGGCCGGCGTTGTTGCCGGTAAAATCGGGAATCGGCTGGTAGGCGCCGGCGGGCGGTAGATTTTGTTGCGCGTGAAGTGGCGCGGCAGCGAGGCAGCATAGAGAGAAGATGGTTAGGGCCGCGTACACGCGAGGGAGTTTCATCATAGATTGTATAACCGTCGCAGGCGCGACTCGGGAGCCAAATCGTTCCGATGGTCGCGCCACCATTCGCAGGCCGGATGGGACGGGTCATCGCACAGCGCATGCGCGGTATCGCAGAGCATGGTGGATGCTGACGAGGAGGATCTCCTCTGACGGCATCGCCTTCCTGGTAATTTTTATACCTCATTCTATGATGCTTGTCTACTACTGTAGTTGATAATGTTTTACGATTGTACAATTCCCCCGATTTTCCCCGCCTATGCGTCCGCCATCCCGAGGTTCCTTTCCTCGGGAGATTCTCCCCCTTCCAAGCCCGTATGACTCACCTCTCAACAACTAAGCACTTTTGTTCCACATTCTGATAATACGCTACGCAAATTATGGCAAGCTGATTTTGTGCGGATTGGTTCCGTGCGTAACAACTGCTTGTTGATAGATAGCGGCGAACAGGTGATGACGAAATGAGCCGAGGAGTTCGGGAAGCGGCGCTGCTGGGCGGTTTTGCGCGAGGCCTTAGGCCGTTTTCTTCGAGGCCGCTAGGTCGTTTTGTTGATGATGCCTTCGTTCAGCGAGCCCGAGCGGAATCCCTTCAAATCCACCGCCACGAAGCGAAACCCGATCTTCTTGAACTCGCGATCGATGATCTCCCGCGTCGAGGCCTCCAGCAGCCGCCCCATCTCCGAGCTCTCCACTTCCAGCCGCGCGACCTCGCCATGATAGCGCACCCGCGCCACCCGAAACCCCATCGCGTGCAGGAGCGTCTCGCCGGCCTCTACTTTTTGTAGGCCCTCGAGCGTGATTTCGGTGCCGTACGGGAACCGCGACGACAGGCATGGCGACGCGGGCCGGTCCCAGGTCGGCAGCCCCATCGCGCGCGAGGCCGCGCGAATCTCCGCCTTGCTCATCGCGGCCTCGACCAGCGGATGGCGCACGCGGCGCTGCTCGGCCGCCTGGATTCCGGGCCGGTAGTCGTGCAGGTCGTCGAGGTTGACGCCGTTGACAATCTCCGCAATCCCCAGCTCGCGCGCCTTCGCCTCGCACACCGTGAACAGGTTGCTCTTGCACAGGTAGCATCGATTGAGCGGGTTTTGCGCGTAGCCCTCGACTTCGAGCTCGTTGGATTCGATCACCACATGACGCGCGCCAATCAGCGCCGCCATTTCGAGTGCCGATTGCCGGTCCTGATCGGGCATGGTGGGCGAGGTGGTGGTGAGGGCGAGCACGCGGTCGCCGATCGTGTCATGGGCGACTTTGAGGACGAAGGTGGAATCGACGCCGCCGGAGAATGCGACGATAACGCTGGTCATCGGCGCAAAAATCCCCCGCAAGGCTTCCAGTTTCGATGTGAGTGATTGGGTCATCTATAATATGCAGCGATTTTAGGGCAATCGCGGGTCTTTGGCGAATGTCTCAAGGGCGATTTCGCCTCCGACTTCCTGAAGCACGCCCGTACTTTCAGGCTGGACTGTGAGTTGCGCTCTCGCTTATGCTGCCTTCGTCGATATGGCTCCAGCGAAGGCAAAAGCGTCCCCCGCCGGTCGCGTCGAGCACGTCTGCAAATGCGATGCGGTGGTTCCGGCGCATCTGCGCCACTGCCCTGTCTGCGGAAGGGACAATGGCTGCCCGAACGTGCGAGCGGCAGAACTTAAGACTGAGACTGAAGCTCTCCATGCTAGACTGCGAGCAGCTGAAGTCTCTGCCGAGGCGAGGAATTGCCTCGACATACTGAACAAATTTGGTCTTGCTGTTCTCGGCTCGAAGGCCGTTATCGCGCGTTCCTTCGGGGTACTTGACACCATCGTGATGTCGGACAATGTAGCCTTGGTGTCGTTTCACCAGCAGGTAGCGTCCGGCTCGAGAATGCCGGAGAATAATGCTTGGGACCAAGGACGCGCTGCTGCCGAATCCACCATCCTGCCGAATTTCTATGATCAAATCTCTTTTGCTGCCTTGTCGCTCGACGGAAGGGGCGTCACCAGTTTTGGCGAGTACTCGATTGTGCTCAAGGAAGAGGCAACCGCACTAAGGGCTAGCGTTTTCGAGGAAAATCCGTTCTTGTTCAACCAGAGACACAGAGTGATAGCCGGGCAGCTCCCGCCCCCGGGTTATAGAGCGAGTTGGTCGCAACGTCATATCCTTGCGAAGGCGAAGCTCCAACCTCTGCTAAACGCCTCCACCACGCCTGACCAATTCGCCGGCATACTGATAACGCAAGCCTCGCCACCTGAGAATGCAGACTTCATCGAGGTACATATCTTCGGGGGAATTCCCCGACTGGCGATCGAACGCGTGATTGGCCCCATTCCGAAATCCGTCGCGGATAGGGTGTTGCTGAAACGTGTCGAACGCCGCCTTCACGAAGTTGGCGCGACTCTCGAGGTGATTTGATGTTTGCTCTCGTATCTGGCGAGGCAGCAGTCGCAGTCTGCGTCCGCGGTGATTCAGTGTCGATCTTTCGCGTTGACAGCGATGTCGAAGAGAATGGATTTGCAATCTGGGCTGTGAATCAACTCCTCTTGGGCGCAAGCGACGTACTCATCCTTGAGGAGCCCTCGATAGACAAAATTCGCCGGTCGCTTGCGATCGAATGGTCGTTGGACCGTGCGGTGCGACTGCTTTTGATGGCTGTAGACCCTCGAGAAACCGAACATGATGTAACCGAATCGGTTGATTCTCTCGAAAGCCTGCTCTCACAAGAGTTAATTGACCCCTTGTTACAGAGACTCAGCAACGCACCACTTCCGCCTGATTCAGATCTAGTACGTCCCTTAGAATTGTGTGCAGCGAACGGCCCAGCCTCAAGAATGATTACCGAACTTGGTAAATTGCAGCCTAGAATCACAGAAGTGGCCGAGGCCTGGGACGCGCTGCCCCTTTCGCTGTTTGGCGACGACGGCGAAAAGTCCCGATTTAGGGAAGCCGCGTTGTCCGCCAAAGTGTTCGCGGAGCTTGCCCGGGCTAAAGAACTGGCGAAAGAAAACGAAGCGATGTTAAACGCCTATCGGCTGCTTGCCAAACAAAGAAACTACCGCGCGGTAGTCGCCGCTTGGGCTAGTGCCATTGGCGTAACCCCGACGCGACGAATGGAAGTCAAGCACTGGCGCGACGACTACGTGGACGAAATGAATGAGCCAATAACTTCCGATGGAGGCAGCTCCTACGAGCAGTTCGCGAATGTAATGCACCAGCAAGATGCGATCGAGCAACTGCTTCGAAAGGGCGAGGAGGGAAAAGCGCGTGACTATGCAACCGAGCTGGTCAGTATGCAGGTCGCGCGCAACGACCATAAACGCGCTGCCAAATCTCTCTGTCGGCTCGCTCAACTCGCTAAGTCACGCGGACTACATTCGCTATCCCTCGAATGGAACGAGCGAGCTACTCAAATTGCCCCGGAGGATCGCTGGACTCACATTCAGAAAGCAGACGCATATCTTTATTATGGAAGACTCGACGCTGCGCAGAGTGAGTTCAACATCGCAAAGAACTTAGGAGAACGGCTCATTGCCGACACCGGTCACATTCGGATATTAGCCGCCCGCACACAATACGAAGAGGCGCTGTGGGCGGTGGCAAAGGCGAAGAGCGAGTATGCCGAAGACGACGAAGCTTTTGTCTTGTGGCATCACGAAGCTGAGATTTTGCGCGATATGTGGCAGCTAGAGAAAGCTCTGGCTGTATACGAAGATGCCGTAAGGCGCTTCTTCGATCAGCGCTCCCTGCACTGCGGAAAAGCAGCAGTACTCGTTCAACTCGGCCGTCCTGCCGAAGCGATCGGGGTCTATACGACATGTATAGACCTGCTCGGGGCGGATGTCGTGGCGTTGTCGGGCAGGGCGCAGGCAATGCTACAGATGGGACGGATCGACGATGCGATAGCTCAGTACAAGACAGCAATAGAGAAGTTTCCCGACGAGTCTGTCCCACGATGCGGGCTGGCGGAGGTATTACACCTGCAAGGTAATCACGAGGAAGCACTCAAGGCCTACGAAGAGACGCGCAAAGATTTTCCGTTCATTTCTGTTCCGTATTCTGGCTACGCGGAAGTGCTGAAAGACATTGGCGAATACGATCGTGCGCTTGAAGAATACAACGCTGCAATCGAGCGTTTCCCCTATGACTCGCACTTGGCCAATGGTCGAGTGAGCGTACTTAAGCTAATGGGGCGATTTAAGGAAGCGCTGGCGGCTGCCGATGAAGCGACCGCAAAGTTTCCGTTCGATCTCTTAGCGATGACAGGCCGGGCCGTTCTTCTGCGAGTGCTGTCCCGCTTGGATGAAGCCACGGAAGTTTATGACAAGATTATTTCGCGATGGCCGGGATTCTTGGCTGCGCGACACGGAAAAGCGTCTGTGCTGGTAGTTCAAAAGCGCTACAACGAGGCGCTCCAGCTTCTGCCCAGTGGTTCGCCAAATACAGTTGATGAATGGATCGCTCATCACATACGAGGGATGGTTCTCCTACGTATTGGACAAACCAAGGAAGCCAGCCAGCTATTTGAAGAGGCCGTGAGGCGTGTGCCGTATTATGAGCAGCGAAGATACTTCCGAAGTGCGCTGGCAATCGTAAGATTGCGGCGCCGCGACTATAAGGATGCGCTCACGGAAGCTCAACAGGCCTCCTCGCGAGCAATCAGCAATGTCCTAGTGCTACACTCGCTACTCGGGCTGGATCGCCGTCCCGAAGCAGTTCACATCCACACTCAGCTCTCCAACCAGTCTTTGCCGCCAGTAATTGGACAGTTGAAGGACGAATTGGCGGGACGACTGGGCTTGACAAGCGCAGGATCGCGGCATGATGACCAGTGGTTATTCGAACACGAATGCGATGCCGTCCTACTCGCTGCTTGAACTCAGTGTAAGGAAGACCATCTCGATCCGTGTCAGACAGCATGTCTAAAGTGGGGAGCAGACTGATCGAATCCGCAAACAGGCGCGAGCCTATGCGAGGGGCGAGGTTCGCGAGGGCTTCGTTGCACACGTCCCTGACGATGTTGACGTCAAGGCGTTGCGGAAGCGGCTGGGATACTCACAAGCGCAGTTCTCGCGGCGCTTCGGATTCGCCATCGATGCGGTGCAGGACTGGGAACAGCATCGCAGGACGCCGGACCGAACCGCGCGCAGAGTGCACCACAGAGGCACGGCGACACAGGTCAGGATGTTTCAGGGCGAGCGCCTTTACCCCGCGAAACCTCCAGGATTTCAGCGGCCAGTACGACTCGCCGGGATGCGATCTACTTCACGGTACCCGAGATCGGAATCGATACGCTGCCACCATTCGCGCCGTATGTATAGCTGAACCCAACCGTCGCCGACTGCACGCTGGTCGCGCCGCTACCGGGCGCGAATTCCATCGTGATCGTGCAGCTGCCGGGTTTTCGGGCCAGCGTGCCCGCGCAGGTCTTGGCCGAAATCTTGAATGCGCCGGGATCGGCACCGCTGATGCTGGTGGTACCGAGGTTGACGCTAACGCTTCCCGGATTCGAGATTTTGATCGTCTTCGGCTTACCAGTAGCGCCTGGCGCGACGGAAGAGAAGGTCTCCCGAGACGGCGCGGTCAGCGTCAGCGCGATACCATTGCCCGCCAGAGCGACGTTCGGACTCGTACCGTTGTAGCTCACGTTGATTGAGCCGCCGCTTACGTTCTTGGGCGTCGTCGGTGCGAACTCGACGTCGAATACGCAGGTCTTTTTGGGCGCGATGGTTTGGCCGGAGCAGGTATTCGCGCCGCCGTCAATCATGAACGGCGCGGTCGCAGTCACCATTGAGATCCGCGCCGCGGCATTGCCCTTGTTAGTAAGTGTCACTTTCTTCGCCGTGCTGGTTGCGCTGGCATCGACGTTGCCGAAGTTCAAGGTCACAGGCGCGGCGCTCAGGGTCGTGATTGGCGTCGCCGTTGGAGTCGCCGTGGGTGTTAGGGTTGCCGTCGCCGTCGCAGTTGCTGTCGCAGTCGGCGTGGCCATCGCGGTCGCCGTGGCAGTCGGAGTCGCGGTTGCAGTTGCAGTAGGGGTAGCAGTCGTAGTCGCGGTTGAAGTTGCGGTCGGCGTCGCCGTTCGAGTCGCGGTTGCGGTCGGCGTGGCAGTCGGCGTCGCCGTCGAAGTTGCGGTTTGCGTCGCCGTTCGAGTCGCGGTTGCAGTCGCGGTTTGCGTCGCGGTCGGGGTGGCAGTCGAAGTCGCCGTCGGCGTAGCAGTCGTAGTCGCGGTTTGCGTCGCAGTCGGAGTCGCGGTCACAGTCGCAGTTTGCGTCGCGGTGGCCGTCGGCGTGGCAGTCGAAGTTGCGGTCGGCGTCGCGGTTCGAGTCGCGGTTACAGTCGCGGTTTGAGTCGCGGTCGGGGTGGCAATCGAAGTCGCCGTCGGCGTGGCAGTTCGAGTCGCGGTTGCCGTCGCAGTCGGGGTAGCAGTCGTAGTCGCGGTTGAAGTTGCGGTTGGCGTCGCCGTCGCGGTTTGCGTCGCAGTCGGAGTCGCCGTCGCAGTGACCGTCGGCGTGGCAGTCGAAGTTGCGGTGGCAGTTGCGGTTGGCGTCGCAGTCGGAGTCGCGGTTGCAGTCGCGGTTTGAGTCGCGGTCGGGGTGGCAGTCGAAGTCGCCGTCGGCGTGGCAGTTCGAGTCGCGGTTGCGGTCGGGGTGGCCGTCGGAGTCGCGGTTGGCGTCGCGGTTCGAGTCGCGGTTGCGGTTGGCGTCGCAGTGACCGTCGGCGTGGCAGTCGAAGTCGCCGTCGGCGTGGCAGTTCGAGTCGCGGTTGCCGTCGCAGTCGGGGTGGCGGTCGTAGTCGCGGTTGAAGTTGCGGTTGGCGTCGCCGTCGCGGTTTGCGTCGCAGTCGGAGTCGCGGTCACAGTCGCAGTTTGCGTCGCGGTGGCCGTCGGCGTGGCAGTCGAAGTTGCGGTCGGCGTCGCGGTTCGAGTCGCCGTTGCGGTGACCGTCGGCGTGGCAGTCGAAGTCGCCGTCGGCGTGGCAGTTCGAGTCGCGGTTGCCGTCGCAGTCGGGGTGGCGGTCGTAGTCGCGGTTGAAGTTGCGGTTGGCGTCGCCGTCGCGGTTGGCGTCGCAGTCGGAGTCGCGGTCACAGTCGCAGTTTGCGTCGCCGTCGCGGTTGGCGTCGCAGTGACCGTCGGCGTCGCAGTCGGCGTCGCGGTTCGAGTCGCCGTTGCGGTGGCCGTCGGCGTGGCAGTCGGAGTCGCGGTCGGCGTCGCCGTCGAGTCGCGGTTGCGGTCGGGGTGACCGTCGGAGTCGCGGTTGGCGTCGCAGTTCGAGTCGAAGTTGCGGTCGGAGTCGCGGTTGGCGTGGCAGTTCGAGTCGCGGTTGCGGTCGGAGTCGCCGTTGGCGTCGCGGTTCGAGTCGCGGTTGCGGTCGGGGTGGCCGTCGGAGTCGCCGTCGGAGTCGCCGTTGGAGTCGCAGTTCGAGTCGAAGTTGCGGTCGGGGTCGACGCGTCGGCGTCGCCGTTCGAGTCGCGGTTGCGGTCGGGGTGACCGTCGGAGTCGCCGTTCGAGTCGCGGTTGCGGTCGAGGTGACCGTCGGAGTCGCCGTTGGCGTCGCCGTTCGAGTCGCGGTTGCGGTCGAGGTGGCCGTCGGGGTGGCCGTCGGCGTCGCAGTTCGAGTCGAAGTTGCGGTCGGAGTCGCCGTTGGCGTCGCGGTTCGAGTCGCGGTTGCGGTCGGGGTGACCGTCGGAGTCGCCGTTGGAGTCGCAGTTCGCAGTCGAAGTTGCGGTCGGAGTCGCCGTTGGCGTCGCCGTTCGAGTCGCGGTTGCGGTCGGGGTGGCCGTCGGAGTCGCAGTTCGAGTCGCGGTTGCAGTCGCGGTCGGGGTGGCCGTCGGAGTCGCGGTCGGAGTTACGGTTTGAGTCACCGTCGCGATCGCCGTAGGCACACTGGCGAAGGCGCTCGCGAAAGCACTCATGTCCACCGTGCCCCACCCGGTAATCTCGTCATAACCGGGCCCGGCGTTGAATCCCGTCACCCCGTTGTAGCTGTTGTTGCCGGTGGTCACATCTTCGAGCCCATTGAACCCGTTGGCGGCGACAGCGCTATTGGCCAGGCTGTAGATGGGCGGGTCAAGATTGCCCAGACGCGTGGCATTCCGCGCATTGGCGAGCACTCGCGAATATCCGGCCCACAGCGGAGCCGAAAGGCTGGTGCCGCCCCAGCAGCATTGAATCTCGGGGGAGCCATCGACATCGGCGCCGATGAACACCCAGGGGGCCGCTGAGATCAATGCGACATCCGGAACGTAGCGCGTGTTATTGCTCGGAACGCCCGGACCGGTCTGCCAGGACGGCTTGGGAAACACCGCGCTCGCGCCGCCGCCGCTTTGATTCCATGCCGATTCGATTCCTCCCGGCGCGACGCCGACCACGCTGATATCGTTGTCGGACCCATTGTACTGCGGAGTGAACGTTGTTCCACCCACTCCCGTGACGTTGGGACTCGCCGCCATCTCACTGACGATCGGAGTGGTGGAAGCTACGCAACTGCTGGTGGTCGAGTTGAATGCGAGTCCAGCCGCACCCCAATCGCCCGAACTGACGAAGACTGATTGGCCTTGCGACGCGGCCTGCAGGAAGAGCGCGTCGAGTCCTTGGAAAAAGCTGGCGCTCTCGCCGCAATAGATGAAGCTGATGCTGATAGCGCCGCAGGCGTTATCGGTGACGCTTTGCTGGATCGAGTCGAAAAGACTAGTGCCGACGTAGACCCGAATCGGCGTCGCCGGCGCGACCGAATGGGCCCAGTCGATGTCAATCATAGTCTCGGTCTCGTCTTTATTAACGCCGGGAGAGGAGCCGTCCGGATAAACAGTCGTGAGATTCGCCGCCTGAAGATTGAAGGTGGAGTCGAACAGCGTGACCGCACTCCCGAGGAAATCCGAGTCTTCGTCGAGCGCTATACAATCGCTGCCGGTGGTTCCGTTGTTGCCGCCGGCCAGCAGCGGCGCCTCATCGTAGAATGTCTGTATGTCGGCGGGACCGAAGGCCTCCGATCCCCCCTCCACCGCATCCGGAGAAACTGCCGCGGTTCCAGGTGCGGCAACACTCGCCAACTGGATCAGCGTTGACGAGAGATCAAAAGCGGCCCCCGTCGGCAGACCCTCCCGTTTCAATCCTGCGGGCATCGAGGCGTGAATGTTGTCGAGGCCATCGATGTTGACGATCAGCTGCGCGAATTTCGCCGGGATTACCGGGTCGGCAGTATTCGCGAACGACGTCCCGCGCTGGACAATGCTGGTGGAGAAGGTGTGCTCCACTTGTGCCACCGAGGCGCTGCAATGAATGGTGCGGGTCGCCTGATCCGAGGAGGTCACATGGAAGCCCTCGCTGGTGAGCCATTTTTCGACGCTGCGGAGTTGCGCGTGGGTCGGACCGAAGCGGCGCGTGAACTGCGCGGGCGTGAGCCACTTATGGTATCGCGCAGACGCCGGATTCTGTTGATCGGCCACCAGTTGGTCCAGCGCGGCAACGTTTCTTAATCCGAGCATGATCGTCAGATTGAGTTGCATCGCGCTGTCCGCGTGCGCTGCTCCGACCAGGCTGGCGGCCTGCGGCGGATGGTTGCCTTTTAGAGCCACCGCGTTTTGCGCAGCAGCGATTGAGACCATGCCGACCAACAGACATGAGAACACGAATGCTCCCCCCAGAGCCTTCGCGAGTTCTATCCTCCGTGGCACGTCTTCTTACTCATTGTGGTTCTTAAGCGAGACAATAGATGCACATCCTTTAACGAGCATACTGGTTTTTATAGTTAATTCGAGCCTCCGCAGACGATGCCCGACCGAACCGCGCGCATCCTGCCGCATCACTCTTGCCTCTTCCGGTAGAGGGAGAGACGTTGAAGCAACGCAGCCAGTTTTAGGATCTGCGAAGGGTGATCGAGCGCGAGCCCGAGGCGGTCAGCCGCGCCCTCGGAGACTAACCACAGAGGCACGGAGACACGGTCAGGATTACAAGACGGCGAGCGCCGGAGCCCCGCGCGGCGGGAAAGCTGCAAAGGACGACTCCGCCGAATTTCTGACCTTCGTGTCTCTGTGCCTTTGTGGTGAATGTCTTGATCGCTGCCTCTCCTCCCTATGAAGCGGAGGCCTTCTGCAAATGGAGATTCTCGCGACTCCTGCTCGTAGCCGAAGCGCGCTTCCTCGATGCTGAGCGTGGCACCAGGTCGATCCTCAGATTCGCATCGAGGGCGGCGGCGGTTCGGGCCAGAGTACGCAAAGTCAAGTTGTTGAGCTTGCCGGACTCGATCTGCGCAATCATCGGTTGGCTGACGCCCGATCGTTTGGCCAAGGCGGCTTGGCTCAGCCCGCGACGCTTTCGCAGCGTTGCAATCTTGTGCTCGATCAGGATCCGGGCGAGCTGGTCTTCGACCTCGCGCCGAAGACCGAGTTTATCAACCTTTTTTTCCAGCAGCGCCAGCCCTGGATTTTTCGTACTCATCGAGCGCCTCCTTTAACCTCGCGCGCATAAGCCGGAGCACCTCCGCGGGCGTATCGGTTCGTTTCTTGACGTAGCCACCTACCAACACGGCCCGACGACCGGGCAAGAACCCGTAGTATATGCGTACCGTGGTTCCCCTCAATTCGAACAGTCCGCCGCCAACTGATTTCGACCGTGGCTCACGCATCTGGTTGCCCAAAACCCGGAGCGCGCCGGTCAGAACTGCCGCGTCCTTGATGTCGGTGCGATCTGTAAGACCGGCAACGAACTCGGCGAAGTACGATTTTCCTCCTGCCGTCCTATGCTCGTTGACGGTCCAATCCGCCATTGGCGCATTATAAGGTATAACTTATGAAGAAGCAATCCATGCAGTGCAGGACTGCGAACAGCATCGCAGGATGCGGGACCGAACCGCGCGCAGAGCGCACCACAGAGGCACGGAGACACAGAGTCAGCAGTACAGGACGGCGAGCGGCCGTAGCCCCGCGCGGCGAAGAAGCTGCCAGCCTCGCCCTCGGACGATAGCGGGTCCTACTGCGCCGATTGCGCGGCGGCGAATTCCTCGGGACTCATGTAGTTGGAGATCCCTCGCGCGCGGTTGCTCTTTCCCAACGCCGTCCGTTCGAGGCGCCGCTGCAAATACTTCACCAGATCGCCGAAGCGCTCCTTGGGAATGAAGTAGGTCGGGGCCTGAAACTCTCGCTCGATATCCACGAAGATGGCGGCATAGCTGATTCGAGCAGGGCCGTTGCCAGACGCCCACTCAAGCTGGCGGTTACGGAGATAGTGCTCGACCAGATAATGGACGTAATCGCGCAGTGCGATGTCTCTTCCAATCGATCCAGCCGGGTACGCGAGGTCCCGATTCGATCTCCGTGCGCGTCGACTTCGCTTGATGGTGGCGGCAGTATGCACGCCACTATGGTCACGGCTCGCAATCGGGGCAGCGCTGGTCCCGCTCCGGGCCGCCTTGCGTTGAATATTGGTGGGTTTCATCATTTTCTGCCAGCGCCCGCGAGGATGTCGTGCATCACCAGCGCCAGGTCCTTTCTCACTATGGCTTCGAACTCCCGCAAACTATCGAAAGTCGCATACAGGGCTGTTCTTCCCAATTCTCGCCTGAATCGCTCAATCCTCGTCTGTTCGCGTGGATTAAGCGGTTCACCTTCTGGTGCGAGGCGCTGGCAGAAGTATACCACCACCTTTTTGCCGCGTCTGCGAGCACGCTCGATTTCCTCTACGGTTCCGGAGGCCGCCTTTCCGGTTGGACTTCCCAGCCGCCGCCAGAAGATCGCCAGCACAATGTCCGCGCGATCGGCAAACTGGCGATTGATCGATGCCTGCGGCCGTCGGCCGGCTTCCGGATGCGAGTGAGTTCGCCAGTTCATCAGCTCCACTCGCGTGTCGGCTGCATCGCCATGCAGGACGTTCCATTCGTCGATAAGACCTGCGACCACGTCACGCTCTTCCGTTACGTCGGAAGGGGCGGCCAGCAGGATTCGATAGAGCTGGATGGTCTCGGGCATCCGGCAGGAGACTACACGCGATCGGTGCTTCTATCAACCGATAGTCACATGGAGGCATCTCCATGACAGCCGCGCGGCCCGGGCGAACCCGCGCCGGAGAAACTGTAAAGAACGATTCCGAATCTCTGACCTTCGTGTCTTTGTGCCTTTGTGGTGAAAGTCTTCACTCCAATTTCTTTCGCCAGCACGCTGGACTCCCTGATTAAACTCGTATCAACTAACGCATTGGGCGGATATTGCTTCATTTTGAATGAGGCAGCATCTTCGCCAGGGAGGGAGCGTTGGTGGGAAGCAGCGGATGTGGGTTCGAAACTGGCGTCGTTCGCAGGCTTAAGTCGGCACTTTGTCTCCTGGGCTTAGGCCTGCTGTTGCTCGTAGCGGGCTGCAACGGCAGCAGCGGAGGGGGATCATCGGGGTTCGTTCACTTCGTCCCTAATTCACATTCATTCTGGAGCAATCCGGAGAACTGGACCACCAGCTATGGTCCCGCGTACGCCGATATCACCCTGGCGGCGAGCAATTTCGTTCCCTGCCGCGGCGGTCCCTATGCGCTCTGTTACTACTCCGGACCGAGCTCCGGACCCCAGGACCTATCGTGCACGCTGACGCCGGATGGCAAATACGCCAACTGCCAGTGCTACGACATTCCGTATGGAGTGTACTTCGTCGATATCAACGCCATCCTGAATCATAAGGTGTACGAAGATACGATTTCCAAATGCGGGATGGATGGCAGCCTATGCGGGATGATTAACTCGGCCCCGGTATGCCAGCAGGTCAACCAGGGAACCTTGATGCCGGGGAGTAAGGTATACTCCACCTTCAGCTTCGATTGCGTGCCCACCAATGGACTAGGCATCACCAATTGTGGACAGGCGCCCTACGCCGGATGCATGACTGCGCCGTGTTCCAAGACTGCTCAGTCCGGAATCGTCAAGTGCTCATGCCCGGTCTACGATGGTCCTTATCAGGTCGGACAGAACGAGCAGGCATGCACGCTGGGCAGCGACCTCGTATGGTCGGCGGCTTATCAGCCTCCTGCGACTCCAACCGCCACGCCCACCCCATCCGGGGCTGAGCGCGCCGCGGTTGATCCTATTGCGATTCCGGCGGCGGTTCCCAGTCCTCCAGCATGTCTGCCGGACGCGCCCGGAGGAGTCGGCTGCCCGCTGTATGTGCCGGGAGTTACCATGCTTCCACCCGGCAGCGACGTCGATTGCGCAACGGTCTGCCAGGAGTACGACAGCTGTAAGGGCTCAGGTGGAACCCAGGCGGGCTACACCTGCGACGCGACGCTCTGCACCGACGAATGCACCGATAGGGACTTGCTAGGACCCGCATGTTCGGGGTTGTCAGGATGCGACATCTCAGAAATCGTCAAAGCCGAAACCGCGGCGAGCTGCAGTTGCTGCGCGAGCCAGCTATGCGGATGTAACCCGAGCGCGAAAACCAATGCGGCGATCTTTAACCTGAACAAGCAGCAGCGCGCCGACGGCATCAAGCCTCAATGCGACATCAATGGGACGCTATGCGGAACGCCGTGACCTAGCGTCATAGGAGAGATGCCTTCCGCCTTCGAAGGTCGCGGGAGAGTCTCGTCAGATTCCTTCGGCCTGGAATGAGTCGGTGGTCAGGTAGCGAAGCGATTCGCGCCTGGCCACTATCCACCACCGATCACGCACTCTTCCTTCCAAGCTTGCGATGTGGGTCGGATTTTCTTATTCCTTTAATGTTCGCGAACGTTAAAGTTCGCCCTTCGGATCCCATAGTCAACCTGACAGGAGGAAAGAACCAATGACTCGACCGGTCCTTGCCGCCGGTATCCTCGGAACCCTGCTGCTTCTCGCAAACGTATCGGACGCAAACGCATTCAGCGGCCATCTCCACGACAGCGCGAACGACGTCGTGGATTTGACCAGCGCTACAGGTGCGATCTCGACGCAGTAATATCTCAAGCGCTCGGGGAGCGTCGGCTCTCGCTGCGGCGGCGCTTTCACGATCGGGCGGACACTATTTCCGGCTCGAGGCGGATCGGTGTGGAGAGCGACGCCGAGATCAAACAGGCCTTTTCACTTTTTTCGAGCACGCGCATCGCCTTGTCCCGGTCGCCCATCGACGGAAGTGTGAGGCGTGGGTGAAGAACGATTTCCGTAAAACGCATAGCGCCATCTTTGCGGTCGAGGGTGCCTTCCCCTGAAAGCTCCAGGGATACGAACTCCAGCTTTGATGCTCGCGCGACGGAGCGAAGGGTAAACAGAAAGCAGGTCTCGACCGCGGCCATCAGCAGATGCTCGGGACTCCATGCGTCGCCGGGCCCGCCGAAATCCGCCGGTGGCGCGGTCCGAAGTTCAGGTATTCCAGCTACCGAGACTAAAGCATAGCCTTCCGGGCCGTCCGAGAGTTGCGCGGTATAGGTATGTGGCAATGGTTTCATCATAAATTCTTAGACCTATAGCTCTAGTTGTTTTGCGTCTTCCTTTCACTAAGCGATCCAACCCAACAGGATTGCCGCAAGGGTTCCGCTGCCCATCAGCACCCACAGCAGGAAGCCCTGGATCAGCGGTCGCCGGCCAACCGCCTGAAGGGCGCCCCGGCTGAGTCCGGCGCCGATTAGAAACAGGGTGACCACCAGTGAGCGTTGCGCGCCGACGAATACCATATGGCCGGCGGGTTTCAGCGCCGGGACCCATGTCACCAATGCCGCCGCGGCGAGAAATCCCAGGATGAACCACGGCCGCCTGGCCTTTCCCGCGGGCGCATCGGGGTTGCCGCGATTCCAAACCATTCCGACGCCGAGGGTCATCGGCACGATCCACAGCGCGCGGGTCAGTTTGATGGTGGTGGCGATCTCAAGCGCGCGTGCCCCGTATTGCATCGCCGCGCCAACCACCGAACTCGTATCGTGAATGGCGAGCGCGCTCCATACGCCAAACTGGGTCTGGCTTAGGGTGAAGTGATGTCCAATCCAGGGAAAAATGAACAAGGCGACCGCGTTGAGGAAAAACACCGTCGCCAACGCCACCGAAACCTCATGACTTTTCGCGCGGATCGCGGGAGCGATCGCGGCGATAGCACTTCCTCCGCAGATCGCCGTACCGACAGTTACCAGCAGCGAGGTATCGCGCTCGGTCCGAATCAATCGGCCCAGAGCCAGACCTAGAGTCATCGTAAGTGTGATGCCGATGACGGTGTAGAAGAAGCCATGAACTCCGGCGTGGCCCACTTCAACCAGGTTCATACCGGCGCCGAGGCCTATCACTGAGATCTGCAGCAAAGGAGTGATCAGGCGCGCGGTAGTGAAGATATAGGCATTGCCCAGGGTGAGGGCCACACAGATTCCGAGCATCAAGGCGATGCCGGGGGAGACGAAGGGCAGCAGCGTCGCGAACGCGGCGAGTGGAAACACGATACGGGCGGCGACGCTCGATGGATTCGCGCGGGTGAACTCGTCACGCCATCCAAACGGCGTCGCCTGGGCTGGATCCTCGCCTGGTTTTGAAGCCGCTGAGGTCTGTATCGCGGCGGTCACGCGCGCACCCGCGCGTTGAGCGCTCCCACCTGCGCTTCGAGCCGGTCGCGCAATCTTGAGCAGATCATGTCGCAGAGCTCGAACACCATCGGATCGGCGATCGAGTAGTAGGCGCTGGTTCCTTGCTGCCGGCGCTTGACCAGTCCGGCATCCTGCAAAACCTTCAGATGCTTGCTGACGTTGGGCTGCGTCGATGCTACGCTCAGCGCCAGCGCCGAAACACTCCGTTCGCCACTTTCGAGCTGCTGCAGGATGCGCAGCCGCAGCGCTTCGCCCATGGCCCGGAAGCGCGCCGCCACCATCTCCAGCGCTTCCAGGGTCATAACGCGCGGAGATTTCAGCGCGGTGCGAATTCTTGCTTTCATGAGTACATAGTTATATATACATATTAGTCTTGGGTCAAACGCCGCATGCCTCTTGTTTCGCGGGCGGGGCGCGGCCGCAACAAGGAGACCGCCATGTTCTTTCGGGAACTCAACCGCGGAAAGTGCAAAACCTACATGCTCGGATGCGAGCGCACGCGGCGCGCCGCGGTGGTCGATCCGCTCAAGGAAAACACCGGCCGCTATATCGCGGTCGCCGCCTACCATGGCCTGAAAATCGACTATGTGATCGATACCCACACCCATGCCGACCATCGCAGCGGCATCTGGGACCTTGCTACCCTGACCGACGCGAAAGTCGTGATGGAACGGCATGCGCCGGCGCCCAACGTCGATATCCATGTTTCGCAGGGTGACATCGTCGAGGTCGGGGAGCTGCGACTCAAGATCCTGTACACGCCTGGGCACACGCCCGATGGAATCAGCATCTACACCGATGGACGCGTGCTGACCGGCGACACGCTGCTCATCGGCGGGACCGGGCGCGCGGACTTTGCGGGTGGCGATCCCGGCCAACAATACGACGCGGTCACCGGTGTGCTGTTCGCGCTTCCGAACGACACGCTGGTTTTCCCGGCGCACGACTATCGCGGGAATCATCACTCGACGATCGAAAAGGAAAAGACTTCCAATCCCAGAGTCGCCGGCCGTTCACGCGACGAATACATCCGCATCATGAATAACCTCGGCCTGCCGCTTCCCGATAAGATTCAGGAGGCCTTGCAGGCAAATCAATCCGCGATTGACGATGACTCGCTGAAGTTTCCGGACCTCAATCAGCTTGGAAGCGTCCGCACGATGAGTGCCTCCGAATTGCAGGCTCGCCTCGAGGGTGGGAACCCGCCGTCGATGGTCGATGTGCGGGAAGAGGACGAGTACCGGGGCGAACTCGGCCACATTCGCGGAAGCATCCTCATCCCGCTCAAGATGTTGCCGCAGCGAGCGGGTGAACTGGAAGACATCAAGCATCGCGACATCGTGACAGTGTGTCGCGCAGGAGTGCGAAGCAGCACGGGCGCCGCGATTCTAACCGGGCTCGGCTTCGATCATGTGAGCAACCTCAAAGGCGGGATGCTTGAATGGAACGAGGCGGGCCTGCCGGTCGAGCGCTGAAAGCTACATATGACGTAGGGACGCCTCGCGTTCAAAGGGCGAGCACGCGCGCGATGGCGTCACAGCGGCTGGCTTTGATGCCGTTCGACTATCCTTCCAATAGCCGAATCAACATTTCGATTTTCTGCAAAAGTTCGTCGTAGATGACGATCCACAAATTTCTCGAATCGTTGCGAAAGAACGTGAAGCTTCTTTTCTCCCGCGCATGTGTTAACTCAGACATACTGCCTTTCATTTGTGCGGCCATCTGGTATGACCACGGAAGCGCTGGTCTGATAGTGCTATAGCTGCACGGAGTGGAGAGGTTCATTCATACCGGACCAGGAGATACCCATGGCCTCGGAACTTTATGAGAAAGGCATGAAGATTCGCCGCGAGGTGATGGGCGATGAATACGTGGATCGCGCGCTCGCCGGCGTGGATGAGTTCAATCGCGAATTCCAACAGATGGTGACGGAGAACGCATGGGGCGCCATCTGGGCGCGTCCCGGGCTGTCGAAGAAGCAGCGTAGCCTTCTCAATTTGGGAATGCTTGCCGCGCTGAATCGCCCTGAGGAATTCGAACTGCATTTCCGTGGCGCATTGAAAAACGGATGCACGCTCGATGAGCTGAAGGAGACGCTGCTTCAAATCGCGGTTTACTGCGGGATGCCGGCCGGCGTCGCGTCCTTTCGCATCGCGAGGAAAGTCCTGGATGAGCGCAAATCGGCGGGTCGCACCTGACTCGTTGGAGGTAGCAAATGAAAACCATCCATCGCGCCGAGGCAATCGGATCGCTGCTGCGCCCGTCTTATCTGTGGGACGCTCGGCGCTCGCTGCGATCCAAAGAGATAACGCTGGCACAGTTCAAGAAGGTCGAGGATCGCGCGGTTGACGATGCGATCGCTCTCCAGGAAGCCGCAGGGCTGGACGTCGTTACCGACGGGGAGATGAGGCGCATCAGCTTCATCGGTCCGCTTAGCGACGTGATTTCCGGCCTCGAGCCGATGCCGGTAAATCGGACCTGGCACGAGGGTGGAAAACTGGTCGAGTTCAAAATGGGACTGGCGGTAACCGGCAAGGTGCGCCGACGCCGTTCGTTGGTGACCGAGGAGTTTGCATACGCGCGCGGACGAGCGACCAGGCCGCTGAAGGTCACGCTGCCCAGCCCCTTGATGCTCAACATGTTCTGGTCCCCGGAGCAATCGTCGAACGCGTATCGCGATCCATTCAAGCTGTTCGCCGACACAGTCGACATTCTGCGCGAGGAGGTGCGCGATCTAGCCGCGATCGGGTGCGAATACATCCAGATCGATGCGCCCGAGCTGGCCGTGTTGGTCGATCCGGCAGCGCAGGCCGCGCTCTACGAAAAGAACGGCATCTCCTCGAAGCGATTGCTTAGCGAAGGCGTCAACATGATCAATGCGGTCGCGGAGGCGCCGGGCGTGACATTCGGACTGCATACCTGCCGCGGCAACAATGATGGCCGCTGGCTCGCCGAGGGCGGTTACGATGCCATACTGAAGGAAATCGTCACCCGCGCCGCCGGGTTCGAGATCTACCTGCTGGAGTATGACGACTCACGCTCGGGTTCTTTCGCGCCGCTCGCCGACATTCCGAAACAAAAGACGGTAGTGCTTGGATTGGTATCAACCAAAAACCCGCAAATGGAGTCGTCCGAAAGTCTCATCCAGCGAATCGAGGATGCGTCGCAATATTTCCCGCGCGAGCAAATGGCGCTATCGACGCAGTGCGGGTTCAATTCCGGCGTGCGCGGCAACCCGATCGGCGAGGCAGCGCAGGAAAAGAAGCTGCGACTGGTCGCCGAAGTTGCTCATCGCGTCTGGCCATAAATGGCCGGAGTTCCAGCGAAGAGCATAAAGCCGAAACCTCGTCATCCTGGCGAATCGGCCCGCGCTGGAGTCGTTGCTCGCCCTGCAAGCTGCCAGTAGCTTGTCTGATGGGCCTCACGCGCCCGTCGCATGCCCGAAGCGATACAAACCAAAGCTGATCTTGTTCGCGAACCCCCGAAGCTTTCGGTCGAGCGAAGCGTATCCGGGTTGGTAATTCACCTCGGCGGCGAATGGCGGCTGACCCGCGATCTTCCGCCAGTCGCACCGGTCATCCGGGAACTGGAATCGGTGCGAACGCGCAAGGTGATGTACGACTCGGGAGCGCTGGCCGGATGGGACTCCAGCCTGCTCGCGGTGGCCGACAAAATCAGCCAGCGCTGTAAGCAGCTCAAGATCGAAGAGGACCGCGGCGGGCTGCCCGAGGGTTTGAAAGCGCTGCTCAAGCTCTCGGAGACAGTTCCCGAAAACGAAGGTGCTCGCGCGCAGACGCCCGAGGCTGGCTTCGTTACGCAAATCGGGCGTGAGTTTCTGGGATTCATCGGAGGCTTTGCGGACTTCCTCGCGTTCTTCGGCGAGGTCGCGATCGCGCTCGGCAGATTCGTGCGCGGCAAGGCGCGCTTTCGGGGCGTCGACCTGGCGCTGGCGATTCAGGATTGCGGTCCGAAAGCATTCGGGATCGTTTCGCTGATCAGTTTCCTGGTTGGGACCATCCTGGCGTTTTTGGGCGCGGTGCAGCTCGAGCAGTTCGGCGCCGCGATTTTTGTCGCGGATGCGGTCGGGATTGGAATGGTGCGCGACATGGGCGCGATGATGACCGCGATCATCATGGCCGGGCGCACCGGCGCCGCCTACGCGGCCCAGATCGGCACGATGAAGGTGACCCAGGAAATCGACGCGCTTACGACGATGGGCGTCTCGCCGATCGAGTTCCTGGTGCTGCCACGCGTCATCGCGCTGTTTCTGATGATGCCGCTGTTATGCCTCTATTCCGATTTCGTCGGGATCCTTGGCGGCGCGGCGGTCGGTGCGGGAATGCTCGGGATCACCCTGAAAGCGTTTCTTCAGGAGACGATGCACGCCGTCACCCTGATCGGTGTGGCGGGTGGAGTCGTCAAGGCTACGGTCTACGGCGTGATTGTCGCGGTCGCCGGATGCCTGCGTGGTATGCAATGCGGCAATAGCTCATCGGCGGTTGGCGATGCCGCCACGGCGGCGGTCGTCACCGGCATCGTTTATATCGTGGTGGCCTGCGGAATCTTTGCGGTGATATTCCGCGTCCTCAACATCTGAGCGTGAGAAAATACCTTGCCCTTTCATCATCGAAAACACCCCGCCGACGCGCTCGCCAATCCGGCGCATGATGACGCGCATATCGTGGTGAAAGATCTCACCATGGCGTATGGCGATTACGTGGTGATGCGCGATCTGAATTTCACCGTCAATCGCGGCGAAGTGTTCGTGATCATGGGACCCAGCGGATGCGGCAAGAGCACGCTGCTGCGCCATCTGATCGGGCTCAATGAGCCGGCCAGGGGCGAGGTCTGGTACGGCGATTTCAATTTCACCAAGGCCGACCCGCTCGCGCGGCGCCGGATGGTGCGCCACTTCGGCGTGCTCTATCAGGGCGGCGCGCTATGGTCTTCGATGACGCTGGCGGAAAATATCGCGCTCCCACTCGAGGAGTTTACCGACCTCGCACGCGACCAAATCGAGGAGATTGCATCGCTCAAGCTCTCGCTGGTCGGGCTGAAGGGCTTCGAGAATTATTATCCGAGTCAGATCAGCGGCGGGATGCAGAAACGCGCCGGCATTGCCCGTGCGATCGCACTCGATCCCGATGTGCTGTTTTTCGACGAGCCGTCCGCGGGCCTCGATCCAATCAGTTCGCGGCTGCTCGATGATCTCATTCTGGAGTTGCGCGCCAGCCTCGGCGCGACCGTTGTGGTCGTCAGTCACGAGCTGGCGAGCATCTTTGCGATCGCAGACAACAGCATCTTTCTCGATCCCGGAAGCCAGACGGTCAGCGCGCAGGGGAATCCAAAGGAGCTTCTCGAGCATTGCGACAATCCGGTCGTACATCGCTTCCTGAGCCGCGGCGAATCGCAAAGTAGCGACGCGGCCGCAGAAAAAGCAAATCAGGACCCGTCAGAAAAAGCGGCGTCCTCATCGGTGAGGTCCAATGGGTAAACGATTCAGCCCCACCCTGGTGGGCGCATTTGTGTTGGGCGCGATCGGTCTCGCTATCATGGCCATCGTGGCACTGGGCTCAGGCCAATTTTTCACCGGCAAGACCAGCTACGTACTGTACTTCGATCGCGACGTGAACGGGCTGCGGATCGGCGCGCCGGTGAAATTCCGCGGGGTCGATATCGGCACCGTCGATGCGATTCTGCTGAGCCTCAGCGGGATCGACCAGCAGAGCAAGAGTGCGTTGCCTAACGTAAAGATCCCGGTCGTGATCGATATCGACTCCAGGAAAATCGAGAGTCGTGGAGCGCAGGACGACCTCAGCGATCCCGCGGTCATGCGGCACGCGATCGCGCTGGGGCTGCGCGCCGAACTGCATATGCAGAGCTTCGTCACCGGAGTCCTCTATGTCGACCTCGATATGCATCCCGGCACCGAAGCCAAGTTCTCGATGAATACGGTCCAGCAGGAACGCTACCAAGGCATTCAGGAGATTCCCGTGTTGCCAACCGCGTTGGAGCAGGCGCAGGAAACATTGACCAAGGTTGTCGAGGAGTTGGGGAAAGTCGATATCCCGACCGTTTTCAAATCGCTGAGCCAAACCGCCCAGGGCGTGAACAACTTTGTCAATTCGGCGGATCTCAAGAACAGCGTGGACCAACTCGGCATGGCGGCGAAAAACTTGTCCGAAGCGGCGCTGAGCATTCGCATGGTCGCCGACAAAGTCGATAGCGAGGTCGGACCGCTCGGCGATAGCCTGACAAAGAGTTCGAAAGCGGCGGGAGAGGCTTTGAAGCAGATGCAAATCACGCTCGCGGGAGTGCAGCACGCGGTCGAACCGGAATCGCCGTTGAGCTACCAGATTAACCAGACGCTGCAGGATCTCTCGTCCGCGGCCAATGCAGTCCATCAACTCGCGGACATGCTGGAGCGCAATCCCAGCGTACTGGTGCGAGGCCGCTTCGTGCCGGGAGTGCACCGATGAGAAGGCTTCGCGTCGCGTCAGCATGCGTCGCCATCTTGTTCATGGCAGCCTGCTCGATCGGAACCATTCTTCAGCCCACCAGGGATCCGTCGCAGTTCTACGTCCTGACGCCGATGGACGCGTCGGCGCGTGGGATTCCAATAACCTACAGCGCCGCCGGAGGAACGAGGGAACTTGAAATCGGACTCGGGCCGGTGAAATTTCCCGCCTATCTTGCGCGCGCGGAGATCGTCACCCGCAGCTCACCCAACAAAGTGGATTTCTCAGAAATCGATCGATGGGCCGAGCCGCTCGACAGGAACTTTGTCAGCGTGCTCAGCCAAAATCTCACGATGCTGCTCGGGGCGCACGTGATCACATTCCCATGGTACCGGCCCGCGAAACTCGACTATCAGATCACGCTCGAGATCACGCGTTTCGATACCGATTCGAACGGCGCGGCGCAGGCTGTGGGACGCTGGGAGATCAAGGATCCGAACACCGGCGATGTTCTGAACTCGGGCGAATCGAATTTCACCGAGCAGGCGCGCTCGGGGGAGACTCCGGCCGTGACCTTGAGCCGAGCGCTCGGCGACCTAAGCGCGCAGCTCGCCGACGCCATCCGCTCCACCAAGCATCCGCCACCACCGCCAGTAATCTTTAGGGAAGGAAAATGAACTCGGCGCGCTAAAGTTCGCGGCGGCCGGTCAGCGCGGAGGCGAGCGTCGCGGCGTCGCTGTATTCCAAATCGCCGCCGGCCGGAAGTCCGCGCGCGAGGCGGGTGGTCTTGACGCCAAGCGGTTTCAGCATCCTGGCTATGTAGAGCGCGGTGGCCTCGCCTTCCACCGTCGCATTGGTGGCGATGATCAGTTCGCGGATGCGCGGCGGGTCGCCGATACGCGCGAGCAGTTCCTTCATCTTCAAATCGTCCGGACCGATGCCGTCGAGCGGCGCGAGCGCTCCGTGCAGCACGTGGAAGACGCCGTTGAAACTGCGGGCGCGCTCGATTGCCATCAGATCGGCGGGCCCTTCGACCACGCATACCACGTCGTGCTCGCGCGCTTCGCTCTCGCAGATGTGGCATCGCGGGCTGTCCGACAAGCCGTAGCATTCTGAACACAATCCGACGCGCTCCTTCATTTCGAGAAGCGCTTCGGCGAGCGCGATCACTTCGTCGCGAGGGCGATTGAGCAAGTTGAAGGCGAGACGCGAGGCGGTTTTCTCCCCGATGCCGGGCAGCCGGGAAAGTTCCTTGACCAGCCGCGTCATCGCGGGCGGCAATCCGTCCTGTCGCTTGATCGGATCAGACATGTACCTGGAGGGCGCCTAATCTCCTCCGAATCCCGGAATTTTCAGGCCGCCCATAGGGCCGAGTTTGCCCATCGCTTCCTGCATGAGTTGCTGAGCGCGCGCGAGTGCGTCGTTGACCGCGACTACGATCAGATCTTCGAGCATCGGTTTATCGTTCGCGGCAATCAGCGAGGGCTCGATCGTGATGCGCCGGATGCGCAGCGAGCCGTCGGCAATGACTTTTACCATCCCGCCGCCGGACTCCGCCTCGACGGTTTTGCGCGCCGCCTCTTCCTGCACGCTTTTGAGTTTTTCCTGCAGTTGCTGCGCCTGCTGAAAGAGTTCGCTGATGTTAAACTCTGCCACGACCTTTCACTCCTCGACGCTGAACCCTAGTCCTTCCGGGGCGCGTCGGCGTCCTTCTCGGTAACCGGCTCAGTATCTGGCGTTACGCGTACCTCGACAAGCCGCGCCTCGAGTTCGTCGAAGATGCGCCGCATCTCCGGATCCTGCAGCACCGCCTGGCGATCCTCGGGGCCGCCGGCGCGCGATTTGGGTGCGTCTACGGCGGCAACCGGTGTCGTCGCGGCGCTCGACACATCGCGGACAAGTGTCAGCTTCGGCTCGATCTCGGGTGGTGGAGGTTTCTCGTTTCTGGAAATTTCCGGTGCGGATGTCTGGGCAGCCCCATTGGATGATGGAGTTGAGGCTGATGCCTTCCCCGTCGCGGTGCTGACCACGGTCCCGTTCGATGACACTTCGACTTTGATCGCACGCGCGAAAAACTCGCTCGCCAGTTCCGCGATCGTCGCCCGATTGTCGCTAAGGTAGCGGATATAGATGTCGTTGCGCGCGTCAACGGTGAGGACGTCGTCCCTCACCGCGAGTGCCGCGCCCTGCTCCATGAAACCTGCGAGCGCCGCGCGCCGCGTGCGGATGAAATCGCGCAGCTCGGGCAAGTCCGGTTTCATCGACGCTTGCGCGATTCCCGCTCCCAACGGCCCTGTTGACCTGGATGATGATGGGGGCGGCGCTGGCGCGCGAACGGGCGCGGTCGCGTTGACCTCACCCTCGACTTTCATGCGTCGTGTGCCGACCGATCCTGACGATCCACCCGCCGATGTCGCGCCTCCACCTGAACCCGATGACGAAGCGGGTCCTGCACCGCCGCCGTTTCCAATCGCCCGCAGCAATTCATCGGCGTCCATCACCGGCGCGAGCGCGGCCATGCGGATGACGGCCATCTCCATCAGCAGGTCGGGATATGGCGAGCGCAGCAATTCCTCCTGCGCCTCCGCCATCAGGCGAAACAGCCGCATCACGTCGCGATTGCTCGCGCGCTCCGCCAGCCGCGTGAGTTCGGCAGCCTCGTGATCGGGCAAATCGACAAGCGGGCTCATCGAATCATTGGAAGGAAGCTTCGCGACGGCGATATTGCGCAGGGCCTCCAGGAGATCGCGTCCGAGCGACTCGAGGTTCGCGCCGCGCGAATGAAGCTCACGCACCTTACGCAGCGCGCTCGCAGCATCCTTGCTGAGGATCGCATCGCACAGCGCGTACACCACCGTGCGGCTCGCGACACCCAACGTCGAGGCAACTTCCGCCTCGGTAACCACATCGCTCGAGGCGCAGGCGATCGAGGTCTCCAGCATCCGCTCAGCGTCGCGCATGCTGCCGCCGGCTTCGCGCGCGAGGAGCAGCAGTGCGGATTCCTCGACGTTGACGCCCTCGCGCGAGGCCAAATCCTTCAGCCTCGCAAATATGACCTGCAGCGCGATGCGCCGAAAATCGTAACGCTGCAGCCGCGACAGGATCGTCTCGGGCATCTTCTGCGGCTCGGTGGTTGCGAGGATGAACTTGACATGCGGCGGCGGCTCTTCGAGCGTCTTCAGCAGCGCATTGAAAGCCTGGTCGGTGAGCTGATGCGCCTCGTCGATAATGTAAATCTTGAAGCGATCGCGCGCGGGCCGGTAGCTGAGGTTCTCGATGATCGCGCGGGCGTCGTCAATCTTGCGATAAGTCGCGCCGTCGATTTCAGAAACGTCGAGCGCGCGGCCGGCGCGGATCTCGATGCAGGCGGGGCACTCGCCGCAGGGCTCGGGCGTCGGGCCGTTTTGACAATTGAGGCATCGCGCGAGGATGCGCGCCGCAGTGGTCTTGCCGACGCCGCGAATGCCGGTGAACAGGAACGCGTGCGCGATGCGCCCGCGCTTGAGCGCCTCGGTCAGGGTGCGGGTGACATGCTCCTGGCCGACCAGCTCGCCGAAGCGCTCAGGGCGCCATTTGCGAGCGAGCACCAGATGTGATGATGCGGCGTCGGCCATTGAATCCACTTAGTACAGGAAGTCGCGCGAGAGATCATGCCCGTCGAATGATAGCCAGGCACCCCTGCGGCACAGAAAGTTGGCCGGTACCGTTGCTTCCTTCCGGACCTGGCGGGGTTCGCGGTGCTCCCTTGCGCAGGACCCGGCTATCAGCGGCGGGCCTGACCTCGCGCGCGACTCATTTTCGAGTGCCGGATTATTAGATTATCACAGCCGCGCGGTTGCAACCGCACGATGCGAAGGAAGTTCGACAATTTGACCGTAGGCGAGGTTCCATCTTCATCGCAACAATTGCCATTATGATTCGTTGATGTTGGATCACCTCAAAGCAAACAACCGCGCTTGGGCGCAGCGGATGGTCTCTGCTGATGCAGATTTTTTCAGGCGGCTCGAGCGGCAGCAGGCGCCGGAGTATCTCTGGATCGGATGCTCCGATAGCCGTGTGCCTGCCAATGAGATCGTTGACCTCGCGCCCGGCGAGCTATTCGTGCATCGGAATGTTGCCAACCTCGCGCCTCCGCAGGATGCGAACTATCTGTCGGTGTTGCAATACGCGGTCGATACTTTGAAGGTGCGCCACATTATTGTGGTCGGGCACTACGGATGCGGCGGAGTGAGCGCGGCGGTGGATGGGAAACGGCGCGGCCTCGTCGATCACTGGCTGCATCCCATCCGCGAGGTTTTCCATGATCATCGTCGCGAGCTTGAAGCGATTGTGGACGAGCGCGCGCGGCTTGAACGTCTGTGCGAGCTCAATGTCATTCGGCAGGTCAGGAATGTGGCGTCTGACATCATCCTGCGCGAGGCGTGGGCACGCGGCCAGG
The DNA here is from genome assembly GCA_963815835.1 of uncultured delta proteobacterium. Classification (GTDB taxonomy): domain Bacteria; phylum Desulfobacterota; class Binatia; order Binatales; family Binataceae; genus DATGKG01. The sequence goes on along the minus strand of CAWFIF010000006.1, from coordinate 365,772 downwards.
AGCTTAGCGTCCACGGCTGGGTTTACTCGCTGGCCAACGGCCTGGTGAAGGATCTCGAGGTCACGATGAGCGGACCGCAGGACATCGAGCTCTTGGCCTCCTCATGAAATTTTGGTGATTCCATAGCGCCACCAAAGCGGCGCTGATAAAAAAATTAGAAAATGGCGAATGCATCGAAAGATCGGTTGACGATCGGGCTCATCCAGATGAGTTGCGCGCCGGAGCCGAAGCAAAATTTGCAGAAGGCGATCGCGCGCATCGAAGAGGCAGCGCGGCGTGGCGCCGATACCGTATGCCTACAGGAACTCTTTCGCTCGCAGTACTTCTGCCAAGTCGAGGACAACAGCCGCTTCGATCTGGCCGAGCCGATTCCCGGTCCCACCAGCGAGGAGCTATGCAAGGTCGCCGCAGCGCGCAAAGTCGTCATCGTCGCGTCGCTCTTCGAGAAGCGCACCGAGGGCATCTATCACAACACCGCGGTCGTCATCGATGCGGACGGGAAAATCGCGGGCAAGTATCGCAAGATGCACATCCCGGACGATCCGCGCTACTACGAAAAGTATTATTTCACGCCCGGCGACCTCGATTTCGTCGCGCATCAAACCGCGAAGGGAAAGATGGGTGCGCTGGTATGTTGGGATCAATGGTTTCCCGAGGCCGCGCGGCTGACCGCGATGGCCGGCGCGCAGGTGCTCTTCTATCCGACCGCGATCGGATGGTGGCACGGCGAGACGCCCGAGGATCGCAAGAAGATGCTTGACGCGTGGATCACGATTCAGCGCAGTCATGCGATCGCCAACGGCGTGTTCGTCGCGGTCACCAATCGCGTCGGTATCGAGGATGATCTCGAGTTTTGGGGCAACTCGTTCGTCGCCGATCCCTTCGGCCAGATCATCGCGCAGGCCGATGCGAAATCCGAAGAGACGCTCATCGTCGAATGCGACCTCGGCAAGATCGAGCGCACGCGGCGCAACTGGCCGTTCCTGCGCGATCGCCGTATCGACGCGTACCAGGATCTCACGCGCAGATTTCGTAGCTAGATTCGTGTCGATGAGCCGTGGCGATTAATCCCTCTCACCATGCGCACCTGCGCAATTACCGGATGCCGGCCGAATGGGAGCCGCATCTCGCGACCTACCTGGTGTGGCCGCACAACCTCGATACCTGGCCGGGCAAGTTCGCGCCGGTTCAGCCTGCCTATGCGAAGATGGCGGCCGCGATCGCCGAGTTCGAGCCGATTCGCGTGCTGGTCAAGAGCGCCGATGAGATCGAGCCGGTCCGCGCGCTGATTCGAACCGCGGTGAGCAGCGCCGACTTGATGAATCGCGTCGAGCTGATCGTCGAGCCGACCAATGATTCATGGATTCGCGACCACGGGCCGATTTTCGTCAATCGAATTTCCGGTACCAATGGTCCCGAGCAAATCGCGCTCGATTGGATTTTCAATTCGTGGGGCGAAAAGTATGGCGCCTACGATCTCGACGATGCGATCCCGCGAAAGCTCGGCGCGCGCTACGGCTTTGAGGTCATCGAGCCCGGCATCGTGCTCGAGGGCGGCTCCATCGACGTTAATGGCGAGGGCTTGCTGCTCACTACCGAGTCGTGCCTGCTGAACAAGAATCGCAACCCGCATCTCGGTCAGGCCGCTATCGAAGAGTATCTGATGACGTATCTCGGGGTGACGCACGTGCTATGGCTCGGTGACGGCCTGGCGGGCGACGACACCGATGGCCACATCGACGACCTCGCGCGCTTCGTCACGCCGCATACTATCGTCACCGTGGTCGAGGACGATCCGTCCGAGGTCAACTACCGTGTGCTGCAGGACAACCTGAAGCGCCTGCATGCGATGCGCGATGAGCATCGCCGCCCGTTCCGCATCGAGACCCTGCCGATGCCGACGCCGGTGGTCTACGACGACACCCGCCTGCCAGCCTCATATGCGAACTTCTATATCGCCAACGGCGGGGTGGTCATGCCGACCTTCGATTGCGAAGCCGACGCCATCGCGATGCGAACGCTTCGGCGCCTTTTTCCTAGCCGGCGCGTAGTCGGCATACCCTCAGTTGATTTAGTTTGGGGCCTCGGTGCTGTGCACTGCCTGACCCAGCAACATCCGCATCCGCATCGTTAAACTTTAATAGGCACGAATGCACTTTGCGTGCGGGATTTTTGTAAAATTTACATTTGAAGCATGTAAAAAGGTAAATTTACAAAATCCCAGACTCTGCCTAAATCTCAAAACTCCCCGAAATTCCTCGACTTCTCCTCCGGCACGGGAAGTGTATTGAAACCGTGCAACATCAGAAACGAATCATGAGGAAGGAGATCGCAAAAAATTCCCCCGCGAACCCGAGAAGATCTTCTTCTTGGCGGCTTGTTCCGCAAAGCCTTATCGACTCGGGAAAAGGGGACTCCTTCGGCGGAGTTTGAACGCCGGCTCGGGTGCGATCATCGGCATCCCCCCCCGATATGAGCACCCGACGCCGGCGTTTCCAACGATGGCGTGCGAAACAATGAAATCACGATTCGAGATGTGCAGTCTCAGATTCAGGTGCGGCGGCAGTTGTCCAGCTAGCGCGCAAAGATCCAATGCCTCCAACAGGAGAGCGAGACTGAATAGCTCCTTGCTCTGATCTTTAAATCTGCTTCTTCCCCCCTCTCTCCCCAGACCCGAGGTGAGCCGCTGCCAGACGGCTCACCTCCTTTTCTTTTCAGGTTCCGAGCGCTGACTCCTCGTTCAGTAGAGGCGGTCTTTTCGAGCGACACGGCGCGCCACCGTAGTCAAAAGCCTTGGCTGATATAGTTCATCCTTATTCGTTCGTTGAAAAAGTTAAATAGTGAGGTAAAGCCCCTGCAAGGTAATCCAGATTTGAGGAAAACGGCTATTCCGCAGAGAGAAAATTACGAAACGAAGCCAAATAATCAAATAAATAAGGGCATTTTCTAATTTTAACTACAGTTGAAAAGCCAACTTTAGAGGCCCTGAACGAGAAAAACAAAGTCTTTAGGATGCCTTCTCCCATTATGTCAGTATTCAATTCATATCTTGACATAATTAATATTTGGATTAATGATATAAATCTCAAACGATGCGACCCCTGGTTCTCAAATGCCCCTCATGTAACGGCGACCTCGCTGTCAGCAAGCTCCATTGTCATTCCTGTGACATCACTCTAGAAGGCGATTTCAGTATCCCCGCACTGCTGAGGCTCAATCGCGCACAACTCGATTTCGTCGAGGTCTTCCTGAAAAACCGCGGCATCATCCGTGAGGTCGAACGTGAGCTCGGCGTCTCCTATCCCACCGTCCGCGCACGCCTCGATGAGGTGCTCGAAGCGATTGGCTTCAACCTCGTGTCGTCGCCGGACGCGGATGATCGCCAGGAGCGCGTTCGAAGTGACGATGCGCGCGGCGAGGACTCCAACACCCGCAGCCGTCGCGCGCTACTCGAGCGATTGAGCGCCGGGAAAATCACCCCCGAAGAAGCGATGCGCGCGCTGAATGCCGGCGGCAAGCAACCCACTCGCAACAAGGAAAAATCCGAACGGGAGGAACCCGAAAATGGATAACATCAGGCTTAACGATGTCGAGGCGCTCCGCGTAGCGCGCGCGGGCGGCAACCTTCGCATCCGCGGCGTCACCTCGGGCGACACGATCCTGCAATGCGACAGCGAGCCGCAAATCCGCCGCGTCGAGAATCGTGCGGAGATTCTCATACCTAGCAACGCGACGATCGAGCTCGCGCCCGGTGTCGCGCTCGAGATCCTCGAATGCGCGGGCAACCTCGACGTCGAGGACATCAGCGCTCCGCTCTCGCTGGGCCGGGTGCGCGGCAATCTGCGCGCACGCCGCGTCGGCTCGATCGCCATTCGTGGCGAAGTCGCCGGCAATTTCAGCCTCGATGATGCGCATGCGCTCGAAGGCGAGCAGGTCAACGGTAACCTGCGCGTCGAGGGGGCGCGTTCGATCAAATTTCGTTGCGTCGCGGGTAACGCCGATTGCGGAACTATCGAGGGCGAGGCCAGTTTCGAGGAGGTGCGCGGGCGTCTCCGCGTGTCGGTCGCGGGCCCCGTCAATGCCCATCGCGTGACAGGCAAGCTCGAAGTGCAAGGCGTCGCGTCACTCAACGCCGACAACGTTGGGAGCAAGGTGAAGGCGGTCGAGGTCGCGGGCGACGTTGTGCTGGGAAAAGTTGGCGGACGGCTTAGCTGCGATGACATTGCTGGAAGCGTGTCGGCGGAACAGATCGGCGGCCATGTTGGACTGCGGGGCGTTCGCGGCGCGGTCGCACTGCCGAGAATCGGGGGAGCAGTCGATCTGCTCGGACCGCTGCCGAGCGAGGGAACCTGGAAGATCGCTAGCCGCGGAAGAATCAGCGTCGAGATTTCGGCGGATACATCCGCCAAATTCACCGCGAGCGCGCGCTATGGAAGAGTGAGGCTCTACGGCGTTCCCGAGAGCAGCTTCACGCGCACCGGGCGCGATCACGTCGAAGGGACCATCGGTGCGGGTCGGCTCGATGTCAGCCTCGAGGCGACCGACGCGGACATCATCCTGTTCGCAGACGATGCGCAATCGCGCGACTACGACGGGCGGCGCCGCTCCAGCGAATTCCGCTTCGGGCGCCGCTTCTCCGCGCCATTTGAAAATTTTGCCGAAGACCTGCGCGAGGACATTCCTGAATTCGTCGGTGAGATCCTTGGCGCCGCGGGCCGTATCGTGGCGGAGAGTGGAAAGTTCACCGGCACCATCGCGCATGACGTTACCCGCTCGGTTGGCGATGCGCTGCGCGAGGTCGAACGTGCGCTGGCGGATTTGGACGACAAGGTTCCGCATGAGGTGAGCGATAAACTCTCGCGGCTGGGACGGAAGATCACCGACGCGGTCGAGCGCGCGGTGGACGAAGCTCGCGAGCGACGGCGCGATCGATCGCGACCGCGCGATGACAGCGCAGGTGAGTCGCGCGCGTCCAGTGCCCCATCGGGAGATGCGCCTGTGCCCGGCGCCGAAGGAACTCGCGACGCCGCGATGATGAAGATTCTCAACGCAGTGCGCGAGGGTTCGCTCAAGCCGGAAGAGGCCGACCGCCAGATTGCGGCGTGGGCCGAGTTGCATCGCGCATCGGGCGACACGCACACCGAGTAGGCGACGGATGACGCGTACACCCGCGCGCCAAGCGGTTTCGCTCGCGTGATGGCTTTGGTAGCCTGCGCGCGATGCGAAATTCCATCGAGGGCGGCGCGGCGGCGAATTGAGGCTCCCATTGGCAGCGACAGTGCTGACAGTCTGTGCCGTATTCGCTTCGGCCTCATGTCAGCCAAAGAAGGTCACGCCCGTGCAACGTGGCCGCGTCATCTACATGACCAACTGCGTGGTCTGCCACAACGCGGATCCGAATCTGCCGGGAAGCCAGGGGCCGCCCATCGCGGGATCGTCTCGCGAACTGGTCGAGGCGCGCGTGCTGCATCTGTCGTATCCACCGGGCTACACGCCGAAGCGCAAGACGCATGCGATGCGCGCGATCCCGACGCTCGCGCCCGAGATCGGCAATATCACCGCATTCCTGCAAGCCGCGAAGCAGCCGGAACCTGCGAGCGCATCATCGCCATAGAGTCTCAGTCATAGAGGAAGATGCGCGATGGACGAGGCTCCGGTACTTCACGACTATCAGGCGAGCGATCGCGAGGAGGTGTTCGACTTCATCCGTGAGGTTTTTCCTGCCGCGGACAGCGCGCGGATAGTCACCCAATGGCATTGGAAGCTGGAAGCAAATCCTTTCACTCCCCCCGAAGGTCCCGATGTAAGCTTCATGCGGATCGGCGGCAAGATAGTAGGACTGTCGGCAGCTTTCGGGCTGCCGATGTGGATGGGCGGGATTGAATGCCCCGGCGAAGGTCGCGGCATCTGGGTAGTCCATCCGGATTACCGCAATCAGAATCTATGGCTCAAGGTAAAATCCTCGCGGCCAAACTTTGCGCCGGTCCAATTCGGTTGGACCAGGCTTCCGGGTTACGTTGCCCTGCGACAGAATCGGCCGAGCGACCCGCTCAGACCGTTCCTGCGAGTCCTGGATGCGGGACCACTAATCGATCGCTTCACGCATAGTCGCGCGCTCGCCTGGTTGGGGACAGCAGCCACCACGGTCGTCCGAAGCGTTTCCTCGCCGTTGCATCGCTCAAGCGGCACGGTAGCCAGGCTCAACTCCTTCGATGATCGCGCAGACCGGCTATGGGAGCGAGCGAGGCGCGCTGACCGCGCCATGATTGTCCGTGATCATCGATACCTGAATTGGCGTTATTGTCAGCGTCCCGATGCCACCTACAGCTTGTTCGGGATCGAGCGTGGCGCGGAGCTGGATGGATTTCTGGTCGCTCGCACGCTCACGTTCTTCGGCATGCGATGGGGCTTCCTGGTCGATTTCCTCGCCCCGCAGAGTACGCCGGAGGCGCTCTCGTCTCTTATCGAAGCAGCGCTTGACGACTTCCGCGCGGCCGGAGTCGGTGCCGTTACTTGCTACGCGACCGATCCTTCGGTGCGCAGTGTCCTGTTCCGCCGAGGCTTCTTCATCGTTCCACAACGCAAGCCGATCCGCTTCGTGCGTTACGTGCGAGCCAAGCGAACCGACCTGGCGCAGTTCCGCGCGCTCCAGCGGTGGTATCTGACGATGGGCGACGGTGACCTCGAGATGACGCCCTGAGATTCGCACTGCGCGGACGTCATAATCACCATGAAAAAGCGGACGCGTATCGCTACGCGTCCGCTTGATAATCCGATCATGTGATTTCTACGGCATCGCGATTTTGATTCCGATCAGGAGGATCAGCCACGCGACGAATCCGGCCAGGATAACGCCGGGAATGGAGTCGAGCGGCTTCTTGGTGGTCCCTTGCGTACCGACCAGGGCGTTGATTTCGATCGCCGCGATGATCACCCCATCGATGATGATCCAGGTCACGATTCCGCCCGAGGTGACTTCACCGACGAGCGGCATGTGGCTCGCCGCGCCCATGAAGAACAGCATCGGGATCGAGAACAGCGTATTGGTGCGCGAGGCGAGGCCTGCGCGGCGTCCTGCGGGCGCGGCTTGCGGATTGGCCGCCGCGCCGCCCGCGGTCGCGATCGCATTGGCGATGATGATTTTCTGATTGGGCCAGATCACGAACCATACGTTGGCCCACATGATGATGCCGAGCGCGCCGCCGGTGAGGATCGCGACCGTCCACGCGGTGAACGCCATATCGAGCCGGCTCTGCCACCAGATGAGCAGATAGATGATTCCGAAGATCACGGTTCCCATCGCGCCCCATCGAAACCACCACAGCGCGCGCGGCACCAGTTTCTGAATCGCACCGCTTCGCACCGGCGCTTCCGTCTCGGCGAAGAACGGCGTCTGCACCAGGTTGAAATAGTAGAGCAATCCGATCCAGGTGATCCCGAACAGGAAGTGCAACCACCTAAGCAGCATCAAGAACGCATCCATAGTTTCTCCCTCCGGTGTGCGTGGCTTCACTAATGCCGTTCGTTTGCGTGTCTTTTTTCACAGCATAAGTACATTTGCAACCATCGCATCGTTATGGCTTGCGGCTGCATCTCGCGATGTTAGGATGGTTTATGGAGCACGCAAACCACCCGCTCTGAATTTTCCGCAGCGGGTTCCGTCAATCCTCTAATGTTCTGGCCGACGCGCGAAGCATTTGCCGCGTCGATCGCTCACCTCGCGAAAGGATGGTTGTTATGGCTTTTGAACTTCCCAATCTGCCTTACGCCTACGACGCTTTAGCGCCCTACATTTCCAAGGAGACGCTGACGTACCATCACGACAAGCATCACGCGGCCTACGTCAATAAGCTCAACGAGCTGATCAAGGGCACCCCGCACGAGAAGGAATCGCTTGAAGAGATCATCAGGAATTCATCGGGCACGCTTTTCAACCAGGCGGAACAGCATTTCAATCACAGCTTCTATTGGAAATGCATGGCGCCCCAGGCGGGCGGCGATGCGAAGGGACCGATTGCAGAAGCGATCAAAAAATCATTCGGTGATTTCGCATCGTTCAAGAAGAAATTCAGCGAGGTGGCGGCGGGCCATTTCGGATCGGGATGGGCGTGGCTGTTTCGGGACAAGGAAGGCGTGCTGAAAATCGCCGCGATGCATGATGCGGACACGCCGATCAAGTACGGCGATCATCCGCTGCTCACCTGTGACGTATGGGAGCACGCCTACTACATCGACTATCGCAACGAGCGCGCGAAATACATTGAGGCGTTCTGGAACGTGGTGAACTGGGACTTCGTGAATCAGAACTTGAAATAATCGCAGCGCGATTATTTCATCCTGAGCGCCGCGCGAAGGATCTCGAACGCGCGATCCAAACACGTCAATTATGGAGCGCCGGGCCATCGATGGTCCGGCGCTTTTCGTTTGCGGGGATAGGGCCGCGCTCGGTTATTACTAGCCGCTGCTGCTACCTCCGAACACGGATCCAATCCACGATAACATTCCGGCCAGCGCATGCGGATATTGCGCGCCGAGCAGCGTGAGCACTGGAATCACGGCGAAGAACAATAAATGCATCGTGAAGGTGCTGTCCCAGTTGAATTGGCCCGGGTCAGTGCCGGTGATCATACTAAGTATGGGATTGCGATTGATTCCGATGAAGACATAGAGGCTGATGAAGACCGTTGCCAGTAGCACCGTCCAACCCACCCATAGCAGCGTGTCGTGAGCGGGAAACGGATAGACGCTCACTGCGAGCATCATGGCGAGCACGGCCGGCATCGCGAAGCCTACCAGGTTGATGAGATGGGGAAGTACGTGGCGTACGAAATCCACTACCCGCACTGCTACGAACAGCTCGGCCTGTTCAACCAGCATACGATCTGCGGTGATCTTATCGTCTTCAGATCTCAGCGTCACGTGAAACCGAGGATCGGGCGAGTTTTTACGCCAAACCGGCTCGAACTGTGAGGTCACGATGCCCGAGAGTTTCCCCATGGTTGCGTTCAGAGCGGTCCGCGCACTGACACTCGCCGCCCACTCGGTCTGTTTCAGCAGTGCATCCAATCGAATCTCGGCTTCATTGAGGCTGTTCACCAGATCCTGGCGCTTGCGGATATTGACCACCAAATTGGGGTGGGGCCGCTTGTCGCTGGCCTCACGCGCGATCCGGATCATTGCTCTTACACACCCCAAGGCGTACTCGATTCCGGTCAGACCGGGACGCGGCTCGAAAAGCCGGATCTTCTGTTGATTCAGATGGCTCGGCTGCGTTGCGAGTTGGAGGTTCTTGTAGGAATAGCGGGAGGGATGAAAGTACAGTTGACGGAGCAAGCGCCGCAGTGCGAGCCACACCGCCACGAATCGCAGCAGGAGCAACGAGAACATGCAGTAAATCCCGAACCCAAGAAGAATAAACAGAATGTCGAAATGGCGGCCGTTGATCGAAGAAGCGCCGGCAACCTTAGCGAGACCGAAGTATAGGAAGGCGGCAATCAGAATCAGTATCAGAAGCCACGCCGCCGGAACCGGTTTGAGTGATCCTTGGAGAAAATCCGTTACTTGCTTCTCCAGCCTGCGTACCCCCCGGAAGGAAGCGGTTTCGTCTTCCGGAACGGCAGGCAGAATCGCCTCTGGCAACGGACGGTCTTCCAGCATCGCGATCCGGCACCAATGGCAGGCGACCAGCGCGGTGCCGGCGATACCCAGGAATATCAACGCCATCACAGGCGATACGCCGCTTTGAAGATGCGTCGCGCGAAGAAAGGCGAAGAGCGCCAATTCCGGCGAGGTACCTAACCAAAGGTGCCGCATGAAGCCAACCGCGAGCACCACCGGAGCGAGACCGATCGTGGCATACAAAGCGCGAAGCCATACTCCTTCGGTCTCAAAGAGCATTCCAGAAATAGATGAGAGCCAACCCATCAACACCAATGCGCCGGTGAAGATTTCAAAAATCAGCACCAGCCAAAAGTACCAGCTAATCCGCGGGACAGATCCAACCAGGCCTTGGCCGACACTGAGGGGAGTCAGCATGAAGCCCAATCCGATGATTTCGGCGATCAGCATTCCCGCCATAAGACTCATCGCGCACAGATTGCGGGCGCTTCTGAATCGAGAGTCTTGGCCCTTGAGAAAAGCCTTGAGCCACCAGTTGTCTTCAAGCCCGAACAACGGAGTTTCTTTCGGAAACAACGCAAACGCGCACAACAAAATGCCGACGTTCAGGATAAAAAATAATCCCACGAAAGCGGGTGGATAAAGTCCATCCATCAGATCGGGATGCATCGATTCTTGAGGCGGAAGGTCATGGTTGATTTCTAAAACCTCGCCTGAACTGAGATCGCGAACCTCGTACCCAAGAGGCCATATGTCGTCGCGTCCGACGACGCCGATTTGAACTACCGGAGATGGAGGTGAGGTGACGAACGGTGCTCCATAGTCCAGCATCGATTTATGTCTACCAAGCAGTGCGACTGTGGCGTTGTATACGCCGTGAGCCAAATCACTGGAAAATATTTTCCGCTCGGATTCACCTTCGAATGGAAAGGTCCAATTTTGCAGCTGGTTGAAGAGTGGATAAGTGCCGATGACCAGCATTCCGCGCAGATCGCTATTAACCTCGCTATGAAGAAAGCGGATGTCAGCCGATGTGGTGAAGACAACCGTGTCCGGACAGTAAGCGCGAATTTGCTGGGCTAGATAGACGAGATCCTCGACGTCGGTCGCCACTATTCCTACGTAGCGAATACGCTCCCGCCGAATCGTCGTAAGCAGGTTGTCCATTAACAGTTCGTCGTAAATAGCCGCGCGCGGTGAGACCGGCGGGATAACATCGCGCCGCTGCTGACTGGCTTCATCGGGGAGGGCCAGATTTTGACGGCCGAGGTCGGGCGCGGATACGCCTGGACCTTGAGCCCCTTGGTGCGCGGATCTTAACTCCGAGATGTGAAGCGGAAACGTCATCTTGAGAATGCCGCGCTTCTCCTCGTCGTTGGCCGCCCTTCCATAGTCAGTATTTTCTTCCAGCACCGCGATCTCGGGAGCCCCATCTCCGTCTGCCGACTTCGTCGCGGACGTTTCTCTCGGCCCGTCCCCGAGCTTGAGAGCGTCCACCACAATTCTGCTCCAGAGAACGGAGTCTGGGATTTGGACGGTTTTGAATACAACGGTGGGGAAATTGCTGTCTTTGTCACTACTCACGGATAGCGCGCCCGGCGGAATTGCTGTCGCGGTACCGGAGACGATGCGAATTATCAGGTCTTTTGGGGCGTTCAACCGCACTATGGGGGAGCGTCGCCAGTCTTCCAGTACGTTGCGCAAAGACGACGCGGAGCCGGAAAACGCCGGCCCTACGATTCGTACCTCGTTCGCTGGATCTCCCAGGGTATCGTGCTCGTGCTTGAGGCGCTTGACCGCGGCTTCGAGATAAGGCGACGGTTGACGTTGCGCAGAATCTTCCCAACCCTTCAACCATGCGATTTGGTCAAGCGCATCCCGCAGCGCAACCTGATTGATGCCGCGCGTAGGAGTTTCAGCAATCACAAAGACCACGAGCAGTTGATGCTCCTGCCGGAATAGTATGACCCCGCTGTCGCGTTTCCATCGATCCGCCTCGTCGGCGCCAGGAGCCACGGACGGATCGGCGCCGACTTGAGCAGAACCCGAAAGATCGTTTCCTTCAGCAAGCCATGGAAGGTCGAAACTGTCGAGATAGTAGTTTGCGGTTCCCGCCGCCGCTTCCAATGCATGAAGCTCTGAATCGAAAAGATAGCGAAGCGGAGGTGAAGTAGGCTGCGGTAGCGTCGCAATCAGAAAGCGGATCGAGTATTGCCCGCGCGTGTCAGTGGAGGAAGTGTCGCCGAGTCGATCCGGTCTCTTATGCGTCGCCCAGGCTTTCGAATTCTCAATATCGTTGACGAAAGTGGCAAAGAATTTTTCGAGCAGTTGTCCCGCCCCATGTTCATAGCCGCTATTAGGCTCGTTTGCCTCCGCAGCCGCGGCATTAACCTTCGGATGTGAGAAAGACACCACCGGCCCTGCGGGCGACGGCGCACTTGCGGGCGCGGGCGAACGCCGCAGCGCCGGCCCGAGCCCTAGCGCCGCGAGCAGCATGAGGATCAGGGCCGGTCCAGCCAGGCCCAAGCTGTTGCGATTGTCCAACGTGGTTTCTCTTGCGAGCCCCACTCTTTGAGAAAGCTGTTGTTCGCCGTGACCGCCGTCATGACCGCGAGTCACAGTCGCTGAGTCGAGCAGTAAGTAACGCGATGCCTACTTAATGTAAAGACGGATCCGAAACGCTGATTTATCCCGATCAGGAAAGGGACCTAACATCGCGCTGGTCGAAATGGTGTAAGCGATCTAGGATTGGCGCAGTCTGGCAGACTCCTCGAACAGAAGCGCGAAGCGGTCCAAGCCGCCGCGCAGCGGCTCCGCGGGCGGAGCGAAGTGTAGTCCGAGGAATATTAAGGAGGACGGCGGCCATGAAACTTCTGGAGAATCGCGTCGCGATCATCAGCGGAGGAACCGGTGCGCTGGGACGCGCCGTCTCAGAATACTTTCTCGAATCGGGCGCGCGCGTCGCGATTCCATGGGTTGTCGAACCGGAAGTTCCGCTCCTCAAAAAGCGTCTGGGCGATCGCTTTTCCGATGCGAACGTTTTCCTGAAGCGCGCCGATGTCGGCGATGAATCGCAGGTCGCCGCCTTTGTGAACGACGTGATGAGCAAATTCGGCAAACTCGATATTCTGGTGAATCTCGTAGGCGGATTTTGGGGCGGCAAATCGATCGCCGAGACCTCGCTCGCCGAGTGGCAGGCGATGTTCGATCTCAATCTGAAGCCGACGTTTCTATGCTGCCGCGCGGCGATTCCCGCTTTGAAGAAAAATGGCTACGGGCGCATCGTGTCGGTCAGCTCGCGGAGCGGGTTACAGGGCGCGGGAGATTTCGCCGCATATGCGATCGCGAAGGGCGCCATCGCGACCTTTACCGCATCGCTAGCCGAGGAAGTGCTGCCCGACAACATCATCGTCAATGCGATCGCGCCGAGTACCATCGACACCGAGGCGAATCGCGCCGCGATGCCGAAGGCGAAGCATGAGAACTGGGTGAAGCCGGAGGATATCGCGCGCACGGTGGGCTTTCTGTGCTCCGAGGACAATCGCGTCACAGCAGGCGCGGTGATTCCGGTCTACGGCCGCGCGTAGCGCACCGACGCGCTCACGCCATCTGCGGAGTCGCTTCCCGGCGGCGCGTCTGACCGACCACGGGCAGAGAGCGTGGTGATGTTGGGCGCGGCGGGCTCGCGAGGCGCTCGGCGACCAGGCGAAGAACATCGGTGTTGACGCCCATACCGCAGTGACTCGCCATCACCTCAACGTTCTCGACGTTCTTTGCACCTGACCGATCGAGGCAACTATTCCAATGCACGACACCATCGGTCTTCGAGTAGACGACTGTGGTAGGGACTTCTTCGGGAATCCGGTCCGCTATCTTCATGCCGCATGGGCACGATCGCGTGAGACATCCGTCTTCCAGCTTGCGAAGCTTCGCGACTTGAAGCGCCATTGCCATTATGAGCGGACTGGCGGAATCGTCGGACAATTGAACCGGCGATCCGAGCGTGATGATGCGCTCGACCAGTTCGGGACGTCGCGCCGCCAGTTCGCGAGCATACACGCCGCCAAGGCTCTGCCCGATGATTGCGACACGGCCTTCATCCGCGTGGATGCGCTCGAGGTGGTGCTCCAGATGCATCAGTGTTTCACGAGGACAGTTCGAGTTCGAGCGGATGCCGGTGAAGAAGGTCTTGTGCCCCAGCCATCTGCATATACCGGCTAACGGTGCGAGGCTCATGTCACCGGCCATGAAGCCGGGAATCAGCATAACGGATTTGCGGTTACCGTGCTTGGCGACATGAGGCCACGGATGATGAATGCCGTGAATCCAGAACAGCGCGGCTTCCATCGGGAAGCGCAGTTCGAACAGGGAATGCAGAAATGAAGGGCGTTGCGCGTATTGCGCTGCTTCGATCTCACGAGCCGTCGATTCGGACTCCATCGGACCCCCGGCGGTATGAGCGCCCCGGCAGACGGTAATGCACTAATGTTATTAGAGAGTTGAGAGAGCCGCCTGCCGCCCCCAGCCTCGTTTCCGCTATTAAGCGAATATTCTCCGATCGGAACGATTGTTCAAATGAAAAGCGCTTTAGTAAAAAAAGCGACAAAGAAGCGCGGCTAACCGTTGCCGCACCAGCGACTCTAGATGCTGAAGGTCAGCGCAGTACGGCGGCGTTCCGAAAGCATCTGCAACGTGGTGCGTTGCAACACTGCGGTGACCGAGTCTCGCACCTCGCGCCATACGTCGCGCATCGGGCAGGGCTGATCGCGAGGACATGGCGAGTTGCCGCCCTCGTCGAGGCAATCGACGGGGTTGTAATCGCCCTCGATAATTTCGACGACATCCGCCATCGTGATCCGCGCCGGATGCCGCGCCAGCATGTATCCGCCACTGGGCCCCTTCTGACTTGCAACCAGTCCGCCGCGCTTAAGCTCGATAAGAAGTTGACGAAGGTAATTCTCCGGGATGCCTTGGCCCTCCGCGATTTCCTCGACGCGTAGTGGCTCGGGCGACGGATAGCGCTCCGCCAGAGCCAGCAGAGCCTTGAGAGAATAGTCAACGCCGACGCCAAATTTCATAGAGTCTTCAAGCAATTAGTATCATGATGGCGCGGTGGTGGGAATAGCAGACTCAATCAGTCATCTATTTAATTGACTAAGTTGCTCACCGAAGTTATCTTTTATGCTCTTGGAGTACTGATTGTGCCGAAACGTGAGCCACCATCGCGCGAACTGGTGCTGAAGCGCAACTCTGTCGAGCGCCTCAAGGCCGACCTGTTCCCGACGGAGCTGTGGGGGCAATGGAATCGGCTAGCGACCACCTCGTACGAAAAGCTTCCCGAGGAAGACATCGTACGGTTGCAGTGGTTCGGGATGTATCACGACAAGCCGAAGGTCGGCACCTTCATGATGCGGATCAAAATCCCGAGCGGCATCCTCAGCGCCGAAGGTCTGCGAACCATCGGCGAGATCTCCGAGGAGTACGGACGCGACCAGGGCGAGCTGACGACGCGCCAGAACATCCAGCTCCATTACATCACGCTCGACAAATTCCCCGACATTTTCGAGAAGCTGAAATCATCGGGCCTCACTACGATGGGCGGATGCGGCGACGTTGTGCGCAACATCACCGGATGCCCGGTCGCGGGCGTTGACCACGACGAGCTGTTCGATGTGACCGGCCTCATCCGCGAGACCGCCAACTTTTTCTATGGTAATCGCGAATACTCGGACCTGCCTCGCAAGCACAAAATCACCATCGCGGCGTGCAAGTATCATTGCAACGCGCCCGAGATTAACTGCATCGCGCTGATCGGGATGATAAAGGACGGCCGCGAGGGCTTTGCGGTGCGCGTCGGCGGCGGGCAATCCTCGACGCCGAGGCTCGCGCGTCATCTCGGCGTATTTATCACGCGTGAGCAGGCGATCCCGGTGCTGCGCGCGGTCATCGATACGTGGCAGTTGACCACCGAGTATCGCATCTCGCGCGTCAAGGCGCGCCTCAAGTTCATGATCGATGACTACGGGCCGGAGGAATTCCGCAAGATGGTGGAAGCGAGACTCGGCTTCGCGCTCGAAGACCTTGCGGAAACCCCTTTGCCCGATGAGGAAAGCGATCACATGGGAATCCATGAGCAGAAGCAACCGGGCTTCTACTCGGTCGGATTCCCGGTCTACCTCGGCACCATGACGGGGCGTCAGATGCGCGAGATCGCCGCGGTGGTCGTGAGCTACGGCGGCGACATCCGCCTGACGCGTCGGCAGAATTTCATCCTCACTGGAATTCCCAAGCATCGCCTCGACCGCGTCGTCACGGAAATCGGCAAGGTTGGATTCCCGCTCGATGCGAACGGGCTCTATGCGTCATCGATCGGATGCATCGGCGATCCGCATTGCAACTACGCGGTCACGCCGACCAAGACCAAGCTCGCGACTATCATCGAGCGGCTGGTAAATGACTTCGGCGATAAGGTGGCCGGGCTGAAGCTGAATCTCGACGGATGTCCGCATGCGTGCGCGCAGCATTGGACCGGCGACATCGGGCTGCAGGGCACCACCTCACGCGGACCCAATGGCGAGCCGCTCGAATCTTTCGACATCATCTTGCGCGGCGGGCTCGGTAGGGACGCGGCGATTGGCAAGCCGATTCTGCGCCGCATCCCGTCGGCGAATGTTGAGGACTACGTCGCGCGGCTTTTCGCGGGTTATCTTGAGAAGCGCGAGGGCGAGGAAACTTTCACGAAATTTTGCGTCCGCACCCTGGACGCGGATTTGATATCTATCGCGCAGGGCGGCGGGTCCGCCCAGGCCGCGGCCTAAAACGTCAGAGGAAACACCTCAGCGAGAACAGCATGTTGACTCATCAGGAAATCGAGGCCCCCAAGTTGATCCACGTGATGGACGAGCTCGAAGCGGGTGAAATCGCCGTCGAACTCGACGACAAGGAGCCGCAGGAAGTCCTCGCGTGGTCGATCGATCGCTTCGGCAACGAGCTCGGCATCTGCTCGAGTTTTCAGGCCGAGGGTTGCCTGCTGATCGACATGGCGCACAAGATCGATCACAACATCCGCGTGTTCACGATCGATACCGGCCGCCAGCCGCAGGAGACGTACAACCTCATCGACAAGATTCGCGATCGCTATGGCATCAAGGTCGAGATTTTCCTGCCCGACAACAACATCATCCAGCAGATGGTGACCAAGCACGGCAACAACTTGTTCTATCGCGACGTCAACCTCCGCCTGCTTTGCTGCCAGGTGCGCAAGGTGCTGCCGCTGCGCAAGGCGCTGATGAACTTCAGCGCGTGGGTGACCGGTCTGCGTCGCGATCAATGGGCGACGCGTTCGAACATCCGCAAGGTCGAGATCGATCACGATCACGGCGGCATCGTGAAGCTCGCGCCGCTCGCCGATTGGACCGAAGAAGAAGTCTGGGACTACATCAAGGTCAACGACGTGCCCTACAACGAGCTCTACGACAAGGGCTATCAGTCGATCGGATGCGCGCCCTGCACGCGCCCCGTCGTCGAAGGCGCGGACCCGCGCTCGGGCCGATGGTGGTGGGAGACCGGCGCGCCGAAGGAATGCGGCATGCATTGCGCGATCGAGACCGGCGGCTTCGAGCATGAACTCGCGGCGCTTCTCGGCGACGGCAAGAACAATAACGGGTATGGCATCTGAGAGGTCGAGCGCTGACGGCATCAAGCTCGACTCGATCCAGCGCGAGGCGCTGCTCGGCGAGATCAAAAACATGCTCGCCGCACCGCTCTCGCCCGATGCACGCGCACCTTACGAGCGTCTCAAGAAGGGCATCGAGGACGGCCTCGACATTCCCAATCACCTGAGCTCCTATCTGAGCGTGATGATCGAAAGTTCGATCATCACCGGCAACGCCAAACGCTTCGGCGCAGGCGTGCAGCAATCGATGGTCGCGCTATTCCAGAAATTGCCAAATGGCAAAGCGATCGCGGATTCTATCGGCGCTATCAACGCGGCACTCGAGAAGGTGAAGGGCCACGCCATCGAGCAAGTCTCGACGACGTTGCGCGCCCCGGGCTCATATGCGCTGACGTTGAAAACCGATCAGCTGATGATGGTGATAATCTTCGACCGTACCGGCCTCAGCATCGAAAGCCTCGAAGTAAATCTCGGGTGACCGATTTCCCAGCAATTCCGGTTTGCGTTAAGCTTCATCTATCACCCTCGCTGCCAGAGAGGGCTATTACCATGCGTCTGACATTGCAATTTTGAGCGAGTTCGGCGAGCCGGTCCTCCTCGTGGAGGTCAAGAACAAAACCGGCACCTCAAAGGACTGGGCGGCCAAGTTGCGCCGAAACCTTGTCGCGCACGGCTTGTTGCCGAAGGCACGATTTTTTCTGGTCGCGACGCCGGATCATTTCTACCTCTGGAAAGATACCGGCAACGGAGCCGACGAACTCGAGCCCGATTACGACATCGATCCGCGCGCTATAACCAAGCCTCTTTTCAAACCCGAGGAACAAATAGGGCCGGCAGAGTTCGAAACCAAAGTCGCTTCGTGGCTTGTGCGGATATTGAGTTCGGAGGCCGACCAAGGCAGTGGCGTCGTTGGCGATTTGTTATCGAAGTCCGGTCTGAGAGAGGCGCTTCGAGGAGGTAAGCTGGCCTTCGAGAACGAACGATGAAGGTCTATGTTGAGTCGAACTTTGTCCTCGAATTGACCCTCGCACAGGAACAACACGGCAGTTGCGAAGCGAGACTCGAACTATGTGTCGCAGGATATCACTCGCTGCTACTCCCCGCTTTCTGCGTTGCGGAGTCGTACCACGCGTTGGTCGGAAAGGACGATCGAGAAAGAATTTGGTGAAGAATTTTCAAGCCGAACGTAGTCAGCTTTCCCGCTCCGCCCTCTATCAGAGCCACACCGCTGCGCTGGAGGAAGTTGAGTCCCTTCTGTCCAGGAGTGTCCACACAGAAGAAGCGCAGTTTCATTCCCGAGTCGAAAAAGTCTTACGAACGGCAACCCTCATCCCACTCGATGCCGAGGTTCTGCAAACCGCCGCTGCTCTCCGCCGTACAGAAACCCTCACTCAATATTTCGACTCGATTGTCCTTGCGTCCGTGCTCATCGGCGCGCGCCCATCGAAGGGGGCCCCAGCTGCTTCCTGAACAGAAATTCGGAGGAATTCGCCGAACCCGAAATCGAGACAAAGCTCGCGGACCTGGGGTGCAAGATTTTGTTCAGCTTCGATGACGGCCTCGGTTACCTCACAAGCCAACTTCCTCACTAGTTTGCCGGTGATCGTTACAACGACCTCCTCTACGCGGGCTGCTTATGGTGAAAGCGCGCGCGTCGTCAATGCGACCGCGGGTTCGTTCGGATGAGGCGCGGGCGAGCTAAATCAGTGAGCGGCCTTGCGCTCCATCGACGGGGAGGATTGCGCCGTTGATCCAGCTCGCGCGCGGCGACGCCATCATCACGACGGCGTAGGCGACCTCTTCGGGACGTCCGAGGCGGCCGGCTGGCGTCTCATGCGAAATGAAATCTTTCTCGAAGGAGGGGTTCTCCTTGAAGCGGCGCTCCCAGCTTCCGCCCGGATACTGAATCGATCCCGGCGCGATCGAGTTGATGCGCACGTTCTTCGCCGCCATCTCACGCGCGAGCATTTTGGTGAATGAGATCATCGCCGCCTTCGAAGAGTTGTAGGTCAGCGGCCCGCCCGACTCGCGGCCGTAAATCGAGCTGATGTTGATGATGACGCCGCCGCGCGCTTGCATCTTGTCGGCGGCCATCCGCGCGAGCCGCACCGCCGAGAAGAAGTTGAGCTCGAACGATTCGCGCCATGCCTCCTCGGACAACTCGCCGAGCGCGCCGGGCCTCGCACCGCCGGCATTGTTCACCAGGATATCGACGCCCCCGAAGCGGCTCACGGTTTCGTTCATCCATTTCGTCATGTCGGCGGACTTGGTCACGTCAGCGGGCGTCGCGAGGACTTCGAAGCCGAGCTTCTGAAATTCGGCGGCGGCGTCTTTGAGTTGTGCCTCGCCGCGCGCGCAGATGCTGAGTTTGACGCCCTCTTCGCCGAATGCCTTCGCCATCGCGCGTCCCAGTCCTTTGCTGGCGCCGGTGATCATCGCAACTTTGCCCTTGAGTCCGAGGTCCATGTTTTTCGCTCCCCGAAAGAGGTTGCCTATCGTTTACGGCATTCGATAGAGATCCTCCACCGCATTGGCGCGGTTGACTACACGATGGACCGGCCTTAATCTCGATAGGCTAAACCACCTGCTTCGGAGGCCTATGGAGATTCGTGTAGACGGTTCGCTCGATCAAGCGATGCGCGTGCTCAAGCGCAAGCTTGCGAAAGAGGGCGTGTTCAAGGAAATGAAGAAGCGGGCTTTCTACGAGAAGCCCAGCGTCCGCCGCAAGCGCAAGCGCTCCGAGGCTCAACGCCGCCGTCGCAAAGAGCAGCGTCGCCGTCGCGCCTCCGCGATGTAGTTTCTTCCCGCTTTTCCCTTTCGGAAATCCGCTAACGACCGCTCAAGCGGCGATGTCCCGTTGTATCTGATGAAGGATGTCGTTGCCCCTCAATCAGGGGCGGGCCAGTCAGGGAACCGGGCCATCGGGCAGCGGCCGCCAAGTGAAGACGAGTTGCCCATTGGATACGAAGCAGTCGAGATCCTGATGCGGCAGCTTGGCGGCATCGCGAGCCATTCGGAAATTTTCTATCGCTTGTAAAATCGGGTCGGGTGCGGCGTTGGGTCGTTCAGAGCATCGAGCGGCGGCGAAATCCTTAATGGCGGAGTCCAGATTCACCGGCAGGCAATTGCGCCCACCGTGTTCATCCAGCGGACCCGCCCCGATACAGGCGCATCGGAGACACAGGATCACCGGACATCGCTCGGCGGCCGGCGCGCGGAAGAACTCGGTTTGCAGCCTCGCGATGCCGATGGCGCATTCGGACCATACCTGACGCGCGCGCTCAGCCGAGAAGCGGCGAATGGCGCGGGCCAAGTCTCGCATCAATGCCCCGCCCGAGCGCGGTTTCAGGGCGACGATGCTATCGTTTTCGACCCGTATCGAAGGTCCGAGCTGCTCAGCCAGGAACTGCCGCAGGTTAATCGGCAGGCGGCTACCGAGGTAGAGCCGCGATGATTCCCAAACCGGCCCCGCGGTCGGTGCGCGGGTCGGTCGCCTATCGGCTAACGCGCTCAGGGCGGCGAGACGTTCCAACGGGGAGGGCGCACCCTGAATCGCGCGTGAGACTTGGGCGTTTCTGTGAACCAAGGGGCCGTTTCGCAAGTGCTATCCTCCATAGGTCTGAACGAAGAGGAGCCCATCGCCGGCGTCGTTCCCCCGCCCCCCGCGGAGATCGATGCCGAGCCGTGCTCCCGCCAGCCGCCGGTCAGATGCGTGTGTGTCGCGAATCCGGGGTCCTACCCCGCTAGAATACTCAAGGGAACTATAAAAAAAACGCGCCGAGTCTTGACCATGAAAACTCGGCGCGGCGTGTACCGCAGAAACCTGCTGATACGTAGCGTCGTCGGCACCTGGGCCGGTTATCGAAGAAGCGCCGCAACCTATTCGCGCCATGCGCTATAACTCGTTCCATCAGCCCATCAGCCCGCTTAGCACCTCGCCCCGCTCTTCCCCACCAACCAATTAAGCAGCAGCTACGATGGATTAGGCGCAGGGTCCTTCCCCATCTGGGACACCGTGCGCTGTTATCGGACTTCGGCCAAAACTTGCTACGAACAGTTAACCTGTTTAGCGCGCCGGTGGAAATGGAGCAATAATTGAACGATCGATTAATTCCGTGTCGCCAACTTGACATTGAAATTGCCACATGCCGTTGATCGAGCGTCCCGTTAATACGTCGCCGGATGGTCCATGAGGTGGTCTTATGAACTTCGAGTTGGCTCTCAAAACGCCTATCTGTGAACGCCTTGGAATCAAATATCCAATCTTCCAAGCCGGGATGGGTTTTGTCGCGCATGCTGAACTGGCAGCCGCGGTTTCGAACGCCGGCGGACTAGGATGCATCGGATCCGGCACCATGAGCTCGCACGAATTAAAGGAGCAAATCCAGCGATGCCGCGATCTCACCGACCGGCCCTTTGGCGTCGATATTCTTTTTGCCGAAATCAAAGCCGATAAGGCCGACTCGACGGTCGTCCGCTACAGCTCTAATGTCCAGCGGCTCATCGACATCACCTTCGAGGAGAACATCCCGGTGATCGTTTCGGGGCTGGGCAATCCCGCCGGCATCATCGCGCAGGCGCACAAAAACGGCGTCGTCGTGATGTCGCTGTGCGGCAACGTCAAGCAGGCGCGCCGGCTCGAAGCCTCGGGCGTCAACGTCATCATCGCGCAGGGCCACGAGGCTGGAGGGCATACCGGCCGCGTCGGCACCATGGCGCTGGTTCCCGAGGTTGTCGATGCGGTCCGTGTGCCGGTGCTCGCCGCGGGCGGGATCGCCGATGGGCGCGGCTTGGTCGCGTCGATCGCGCTCGGCGCCGAGGGTATCTGGATGGGCAGCCGCTTCGTCGCATCGGTCGAGGCTTATGCGCATTCGAACTACAAGAACAAAATCGTCGAGATCGATGAGGAAGGCACGACCATCACGCGATGCCACTCCGGCAAGCCATGCCGCCTCGTGCGCAACAAATTCACCGAGTCATGGGTCGGACGCGAGGCGGAGATCAAGCCGTTTCCGATTCAGTCGATGAACTACGGTTTCCCGCTGGCCGAGATAGCGCGCTACGAGGGCAAGGTCGAAGAGGGCGGGCTCGCATGTGGGCAGAGTGCGGGGCTGATCGATTCGATCGAGCCGGCCGGCAAGATCGTCCGCGACGTGATGGAGGAGGCACGCATGGTCCTCGCTGAGCGCTTCACGGATCGCCGGAAGAGTGGGCCACCTTCATCGCGCCGCTCGAACAAAGAAGACGTGGATCCCGACTCTAACCGGCCAGGGCATGCTTGAAGAAGCGCTGTAGGAGAAGTGACGACGCCAAGCCTAGTCAGGACGATTTGGGAGAGCTTCTTGAAGGTGGCGCTACCCGTACTGGCCGTCTGCGGATTTGTGCTGGGCTTTCTCAAATTCGCCGGAGTCCCAGGCGACTTAAGGATTCCACTGTATGTCGGCGCGGGCATCGGGTCCGTTGGATTGTTGCTTATTTGCACGCTTGCCGAAGCAACGTATCGAACACGGCAAGCGGCGAGACCTCTCCTGCCGACGATTATCAGAGTTAGGCGGACGGAGGGCGATCAACTCTCCGGTATCATATGTCTGGTTGCTCCATCGGCACTCTTTTCCGTTGGTATGGCGGTGTCATTTTCATGGCTTGACGACACTGGCTTCGAGGTCACAGTCGGCCTTGGACAAATCGCAACGGTGCAGGAAGATGGGAAGATTCAGGTGGCGTTAGTGAGCCCGGCCGCTGCTTACGAGGAGACTCTGCGACGCATGGCCAACAACGACAGGACAGTTGTCGATAAGATCAGGATTCGTCCATATGTACCATATCAAGCGCTGCTGGGTTCTGGTCATGGCTCATGAGCGGCGCCCAAGATGCGTGATTGTAAAATTCGGCCTCCTCGCGCTCGTCATGATCAGGCGGCAGCTGGACTAGCCCCCTTGGGGGATCAGCATTGCCATCTCTCCGGCTCAAACCGACCGTCCGCGAATAGCGGGATATGATTTGCCGATAAACCAAACGCTTCGTAGAATTTCCGTATCATTTCGAAGGCGCATCTATCGGGCTCCCAGTCACCGCTCAGCCCCGCCTCGCGCGGTTCGAAATGGGGGCGTGTATACGCGCGTGGTGGCTCGAGCGTAACGCCCTGGCCAGGAATAAACGGGTACAGGACACAACCGCGTAAATTCCTATACTCCATTCGCCACGTGAATTCGCCGAAGATGGAAACCTTTCGGTACAACTCCTTGGCAAATCGCAGGAAGCTGACGGGGTATTCGCAAACAGCCGTGGGCCAGAGCACAAATCCGCGAGGCATTTCGGAATTCCAATAGATCGGCGGGAGAAACGTCTGAGCTTCGACAGGTGCCCAGAACTCAAGATGGCCCGACCGAGACAAGCTGATAAATGGCAGCCTCAATCCGTTCTTTTCGAGGGGCGACGATCTGACCCCAAACGAATCCGAAATCAATTGCGCTCCCCAAGGACCCACTCGAACGTTCCAGCCATGCTCTCGCTGGCCAGCGTTGATCGGATGCCAGAGAAACATGCGCAGGTTTTGGTCTCCGACGTCAACGAGATTCTCCTTGAGTTCATTGGGCGTCATCGTTAGGCGGAGATACCGTTTCTCACCGATACGATTTCTAAAAGCCGCGTCAAGAACCTCCCATAACAACCGCCGGTCGCTAATTTCATTCCAGCGGGTGGGATCAGCGGCGAGCCTACGCTGCGCTTCGAGCATTGCCTCCTGGGCCTGGTCCGCCGACCCGAGCGCCTTCTCAATCTCGGCGTACGACATTTGGCGCGTGTCCGTTCCGTAACGCTTCCACAATTCGGTTCGTCCGTCGTATTCGATCGCGCGCGGCTTGCCCGACTCCGGAATCTTCGTCACAACAACCGCGTCGCCGGTTGACGATTTGCGAACCTCGGGCGCTAAGCTCAATGGCGGCCGAAGGTATTGCAACGCTAGATCTTTGATTCGATTACAAACGCTCTGCGGCGCGGCGATCGACCGAAAGCCTGAACATTGCTTAACTTTCAAATCTTCTATCGCCCCCACAATGAGATAGCCGCCACCCCCGTTCGTCATGGCATCGAGATCCTTTACGACCACATAACTTGGAACGGCGTCGATCGTTTCCTTAAATTCGAGGCGCTGATTTTCTTTCCGCCCGACGAGTGAATCGATGATCTGCTCGTTAATCGCGCCGATTTCTAAGTCTTCGAGGTTGGGCATCCGACTGAACTCCTTTTCATCCCTCCATCGGTGAGTTCAAGTCTAGCAGTTCACGATTGGATCGTCCCAGCGACGAGCGAAAAAAACCCGCTGGTATCTACGAAAACGCGCCTCACCGAATGGGTTCCGTGGCGTAGATATCGGCGAGGTGTTTGTACTTGTTGCCGGAAACGTCGGAGTGTGAGGAGCGCGCGATACCGGATAGAGATAACAATCCGGAATATAGTGGCTGCCGGCTTCGCGAGACTCGCTCGTACACCTTGCGGGAACGTTTGCGAACGCGCGATGGATCCTTTTTGCTGGTAGCGACCGTCTTTTCCGAGTCCGCGTTCTGCGGCAATTCAGAGCAGTCAATCCGCCATTGGACGAGGACAAATACTCCTCGAGCTGATCGACCAGTCGGAACAGCTCCGACCGCTTCAGTTGTTTCGCGCGCTGCAAGATATCGTCGAGATTCCGCATCTCAGTGAATGTCGCGAACTTTAGCTGCTAGTTCATCCGCTAGTGATCTTAGATCACTACCGTTCATCCTCAAACAATTGGCAGAGCCAGACCGCTGTGACGAGAGTTCACGATCGAAGTCGCTGACCGGATCGTAGGTTCGAGGCTAGCGGATTGTTTTGCCCATCGGTCATCGATCGATTAACTTCTAACTCAGCCGCATGGCTGCCACTCCAAAATCTGCACTCGAAGCCGCCCATCCTTCGGCGGAACTGTACGAGTATTCCTCCGCGCGCAAATGGATCATCGCCTTCTCGGTGATGCTCGGCACCATCCTCGAGGTCCTCGACAGCTCGATCGTTAACGTCTCGCTGCCGCATATGCAGGGGAGCTTTTCCGCGAGCGTCGACGAGATCGCATGGGTCGTCACCAGCTACCTGGTCGCCGCCGGCATCATGATTCCGATGACGGGATGGATCGCCGAGCGCTTCGGACGCAAGCGCTATTTCATGGCCTCCGTCACGATGTTCGTGGCGGCATCCGCGCTCTGTGGGGTCGCGCAATCACTCAACCAGATCGTGTTCTTCCGCTTGTTGCAGGGAGCGGCTGGCGCCGCGATGATGCCGATCTCGCAAGCGGTCTTGATGGAGACCTTTCCGCCGCGCGAGCAGATGATGGCGATGGCGGTATGGGGAATCGGTATGATGGTCGCGCCCATCATGGGCCCGACGATCGGCGGATACATCACCGACGCATGGAGTTGGCGCTGGAATTTCTACATCAACGTGCCAATCGGTTCGTTAGGCATCTTCATGGCCTACCGCTTCCTCGAGGATCCACCGTACATGCGCGTGCTTAGGAAGGGTGGACGCATCGATTGGGTCGGCATCCTGTGCTTGTTCGTCGCGCTAGGCGTGGGCGAAATCGTGATCGAGCGCGGCGAGCGCTCCGACTGGTTTCAGGCGCCATGGGTCTGTTACAGCACGCTCCTCGCGCTGTCGGCACTCGGCCTGCTGATTTTCAATGAACTCCGCGTCGATGACCCGGTCGTCGATTTGTCAATCCTGGCCGATAGCAGGTTTACCTTGCCGGTCACGCTGGTTATCTTCCTCACCTTCACGCTCTATGGCACCGGAATTCTGAATCCGATCTTCCTCCAGGAACTGCTCGGCTACACCGCATCGAAGGCAGGCGTGGTGATGGCGCCGCGCGGCCTCGGCACCATGTTTGCCATGATCGTTCTTGGCTCGCTGGCGCGGCGCGGTTTCGACACCCGTATCCTTATCGCGATCGGCTTCACGTTGGTGGCGTTCGCGATGTGGGAGATGTCCGGACTGAATCTGCAATCCGACACCTTCCGCATCGTGTGGCCCACCGTATTGCAAGGCTTAGGAACCGGGCTGGTGTTCCCGGGGCTCTCGGCGGCGGCGCTTTCCTCGATGCATCGCCAGAAGATGCAGCGCGCGGCGAGTCTCTACTCGGTCACGCGTAATCTCGGCGCCGCGATCGGAACTTCATATCTGACGACGCTGCTCATTCGCCGCGAGCAGGTGAACCAAAGCTATCTAGCCGAGCATGTATCGGCGTTCACGCTGTCGCGCATGAGGATGCCGGGGGGGATGAGCCTCGCGCAGCAGATGGCGAGTGGGCATCGCGAGGGGCTGATGATGGTGTATGGGATGGTGCAGCGGCAGGCGATGATGCTCTCGTTCAACGACATCTACCGGATGCTGGCGCTGCTGATGTTGCTGATGGTGCCGACGTTCATGTTCCTGCAGCGCGACCGCCGCAACCTCCCCGCCTCGCACGCGCTGGAATGAGGGCGAATAAATAGCGAATACGCTGGATTGCCGGGCATTTAGTGGGTTTGTTTTTGCGCTTTTTCGATCTCGATTGAAGCCCTGAAACACCGACGGCGCCCGAAGGCGCCGCTCATTCAGCCTAGCAGAAGACCGCGCCAGGCGCATCCAATCTCATCGCTCGATGATGTCCTCCAGCGCCACGCCCGAACCGCAAAGAGGGCATGATGCACCAAGGGTGGCCGTTCAGGCGGCTTCGCGCGCCGCGCGCTCATCCAGCACACTCTGCAGCGGGCGGCACGCGAGGCATGCCACGACGCAGAGGATCGACACTCCAACGAACATCCATAGCGCAGGGACGTAGCTGGTGGTGCGGTCGTGAATCCATCCCGTGACGATCGGACCAGCCGCATAGCCGAGGGTGCCGATCAGCCCCGCGATTCCCATCAGCGAGCCGAAGCGCCTGATTCCGAGCGACTCCAACATCAGCAGCGGGAGCAACACGCCGAATGCCCCACCGACGACTCCGACCAAAACCGCATACAGCATCAGTGCCGGGAAGTGCGACGCGCTGAGTAGCGCGAGCATCGCTATCGCGGTGACGGCCCAGGTTGCCGCGATCGAGAGCCGCGCGTTGACCTTGTCCGCCATGGGGCCCGAAAGCAGGCTGCCGATCGTGGTGAACACGAACGCCATACTGAGCACCTGCGCCGCCACGCTCGCGCTGTATCCGACATCGATCAGATACGCGATGAAATGTTGCCCGAGTCCCGCGAACAAGGAGGCGAACAGGAATTGCACCAGCGCGATGAGCCACATCGAGCGCGTCTTGAGGGCTTCGCTCACCTCGAGGCCGGGAAGCTCGACCGGTGCCGGTGGGGGCTCCGACGCGGGCCGCTCAGGTTGAGCCTCAGCGGGCGGCTGCGTACGGACGAATGCAAGCAACAGCGGAATCGTGATTGCCGCCATCGGAATTGCGATGAGAAGATATCCGAAACGCCATCCGCGCGCGGCGATCGCATAGTTGACAATCGGCGTCATCACCGCGCCGCCGATTGATGCGCCCGCCAGCGCGATTCCCATCGCGAGCCCACGGCGTTCGTTGAACCAGTTGGCGAGTACCAGTGAGCATGGGATTGCGGTGCATGAGACCAGTCCAAAGCCGATGAAGAGGTTGCAGATGACGAACTGGGGCAAGTTGGTGGTGCGGCTCAGCGCGATGTAAGCGCCCGCGGTCAGCGCAACGCCGACCGCCATCACCTTGCGTGCGTCGATGCGATCGAGCAGCCATCCGACCACCGGACCGCCGATACCGGCCGAAAGCGCGCCGACCGCGAAAGCGCCCGAAAGCGTCGCGCGACTCCATCCGAAATGCTTCAACACCGGCGGAAAGAACACCGCGCCGGTGTTGAGTCCTCCGCCCCAAACCAAAAACCAGGAGACGAACAGCACGCCAACGACGAGCCACGCCCCTGGAGCTTCCTTCTTATTCATCGTGTCCCATCCGCTAGAGGTGCGAGTCTACTGCATTCGCGGCTTTGGCGTGAACCGCACTTTGTTAATAATGTTTCCCCGAGGGTCTAGAAACGATGCCGTTTGAAATCACGCGTGTCGGAGAATTCGTTTTCTTAGTCAGGACTCCCTCGGGTCAGTCGATTCGGCCAGCGGCTATTCATGATGTAGTGCTTCAGCTTGAGCAGGAATTTCAAATCAACCCGAAGGGTATCCGTTTTTTCTGGCCTGATGATGACGACATCGACATGATAGTCGCCGTCTTGCGGGACCGGATTACTCGGCGGCCAAACTAGGCGAACCCACATCTCACATGAGCGGATGGCAGGAAATATCGGCGCAGTTCTATGGCAATCGGCTGCTGTTCGGTGATCCGGCTGAACCCGGAATCGTCGCGGTCGAAATTGCCTCGCGCACCGAGGTCGAGATCTTCAAGCGCGAGGGCGAGCGCATCGTTCGCGAACGGCGCCCGATTCAGCTTTTCGCGATCGTCGATGATCGCGAGGTGCTGCGCGGCTTTCGCGCGCCTCATCAGGTGACTGAGCTGAAGGGTAATTTTCGATTTCGCCACCTCGTCACGCTCGCCTCCACCGAAGCGCTGGAGGCGCTGAAGCGTCATCTCAAGAACGTCACTGGCAAGACTTCCGGCTCGCCCGAGGCGCCATACCTTTTGCTGTCCGATCCGGTCGAGCAATACCTGATGCTGACTGGCATGACGCATTTCATCGGGATGGAGTTCGGGCAGTTGCGCCGCCTGCAACTCCATATCGAAACTTACATCTCGCCCGGTTTTGAGTTCCCCTCAGCGGCGCGCGAGGGCGATCGCATCGTCGCTATCGCGATCGCCGACAACACCGGCTTCGAGCATGTGATTCGCGGCGACGCAATAGATGAGCGCGCGATGTTGGCCGAACTCGTGCGTGTCATCGGCGAGCGCGATCCCGATGTTATCGAGGGGCACAATCTTTTCCGCGCGAATCTCGAATACCTGGAGCATCGCGCGCGACGGCTCGGCGTCAAGCTCGCGCTGGGACGCGACACCAGCGTGATGTACGCGCGCCCCGCGCGCCTGCAAATTGCCGAGCGCACCATCGCGTACCGCAAGTTCGACGCCTACGGACGCAACCTCGTCGACACCTGGATTCTCGCGCAGCACTACGATATCGGCAGCCGCGAGCTCGAAAGCTTTGAGTTGCGCGACCTCGCGAAGCATCTGGGCGTCACGCGCGAGGGCCGCGTCTACCTCGATGCGACGCGCGCCAGCCATTACTTCGACCACGATCCCAAGGCGCTGTTTCAATCCGCGCTCGAAGAAGTGCGCGAGACCCGCGATATCGCGGAAGCACTCTCCGCCAGCTACTTCGTGCAGGCGCAGATTTTTCCGTACTCGTATCAGAACGCGATCCTGCGTGGGAATGCGACCAAGATCGACGCCCTGATGATGCGCGCCTACCTCGCAGAGCGTCATTCGATTCCCGCGGGTAGTGAGCCGAAGGCATTCGCGGGCGGCTACACCGAGATGCGGCGATGCGGCGTCGCGCGCAACGTTTTTCATTGCGACGTCACGTCTTTGTATCCATCGCTGATGCTCGAATTCGGCCACGCGCCCGCCTCCGATGCGCTCGGAGTGTTCCTCAAGATGCTCAGCGACCTGCGCAGCTTTCGCATCAAGGCGAAGGCGCTCGCGCGCGAACTAAGCGGCAGTGCGCGGCGCAACATCGAGGCGCTGCAGCAGACTTTCAAAATCCTGATCAACTCGTTTTACGGATACCTCGGCTTTTCGATGGGGCATTTCAGCGATTTCGATCAGGCCAGCGCGGTCACGCGGCGCGGGCGCGAGCTGATTCAGTCCGCCATCGACGAGCTGGAAAAGCGCGGCGCGAAAATGATCGAGGTTGACACCGACGGCATCTACTTCGTGCTGCCCGGCAACTCCGACAGCGACGCGCAGGCCGACGCGATGCTGGCGGAAATCGCGACGACCATGCCCGCCGGCATCAAGCTTGAGATCGACGGCAGGTACGCGGCAATGTTTTCCTACAAAATGAAGAACTACGTCCTGCTCGACGCCGCGGGCGAGATGACGATTCGCGGCTCGGGGCTGAAGTCCCGCGGCCTAGAGCGTTTCCAGCGCCGCTTCATGGAGGACATGTTCCTGCTCCTGATGACCGATCGGCACGCCGAGCTGCAGAATCTGTTCGCCGGTTACCTCGCGAAGATCGCGACACATGAAATCGGCATCGACGCGCTGATGAAGACCGAGACGCTCCAGGACTCGCTCGACAACTATCGCGAGAAGGTTGGCGGCAAGCGCCGCAACGCCGCGGCGGCATATGAGTTGGCGCTGAAATCATCGCGTACGTATGTAGCGGGCGACCAGGTTTCATATTACGTCAGCGGCCGCGGCACCAAGGTGAAGGTCGCGACCGCGGCAAAGTTGGTCGGCGAGTACGACCCGCGCCGTCCCGACGAGAACATCGAATACTACCAAGCGAAGCTCACCGACCTGTTCGAGAAATTTAGCGTCTTTGCCGGCAAGCCCGGATTGTTCGCCGCCTCGGAACTCGAAAAGACCGATGCGGAAACGGGCGACGCATCGCAGCAGGATTTTTTTTCGAATCCCGAGAAGTAGACCACGCGAAGCGAGTTGCGCGATACTCGCGAGGCTTACCAAGCGCGTGGCCGCCGAATCGAGACACGAAGTGGGCGCAGCCGCGCCGCAGGCGCTCCGAGGGCGGAGCGAAGCGTAGTCCGAGGAAATCTAAAGGAGGCATTGCCGTGGCAGAAGAGAAGGAAAAATCATCCAGGCCGCAACTCGATTGGGACAAAGCGCGCAAGTTTTTGTTCCAGGTCAACAACGATATCGGCGCCGCGATGCTCGGTGCGATGAATTACCTCGGCGACCGGCTCGGCATCTTCAAGGCGCTCGCCGATGCGGGATGGGTGACCAGCCAGGAACTCGCGGATCGCACCGGACTCAACGAGCGCTACATCCGCGAATGGCTCGGTGCGGTGACCTCGGCGGGATATGTCAACTACGATCCCGCATCGAAGAAATACATGCTGCCGCCTGAGCATGCGCTGGTGGTCGCGCGCGAGGAGTCGCCGTTTTTCATGGGCGGCTTCATGGAGATGGTGATTCCCAACGTCACGATGGCGCCGAGGATCGCCGACGCGTTTCGCAGGGGCGGCGGAGTGGCGCAGAGCGAGTACCCTCCCGAGACGTGGGAAGCGATGGAGCGCGCGTCGGCCGGTATGTATCGCAATCAGCTCATCAAGAAATGGCTGCCGACGATGCCGCAGGTCATCGACGTTCTGAGCGCCGGTGGCAGCGCCGCCGATGTCGGATGTGGCAGCGGCCGCGCGGTGGTCGCGCTCGCGACCGCGTTTCCCAAGGCGAAGATCTTCGGCTTCGACGTGCATCCTGGGTCGATCGATCGCGCTCGGGCCAATGCGAAGGCGGCCGGAGTGGCGGACCGCATCAGCTTCGAAGCTCGCAATGCGACGAGCCTGCCTGAGAATCAGTTCGATTTCATTTCGACCTTCGACGTGGTGCATGACTCGGTCGATCCGGTCGCGCTGCTCAAATCGATTCGCCGCGCGATGAAGAAGGACGGGACCTACCTGATGCTCGAGGTCAACGTGTCGCCCAATCTCGAGGAGAACATCGGGCCGACCGGCAAGATGATGTACTCGGTCAGTACGCTCTATTGCATGACGGTATCGCTCGCGCACGGCGGGGCCGGCATCGGCGCGTGCATGGGCGAGCCGAAAGCGCGCGAGCTGGTGGCGGAGGCGGGATTCTCGCAATTCCGCCGGCTACCAATCGACGATATGTTCTCCGCTTTGTACGAAATTCGGAGGTAGTCGGAGCCGCGCAGCAAATCAGGCGAGGCGGTTTCGGAGCGCGTCGCGCAAGGCGGGAACGATCTTGTCCCACTCCGAAACCAGGCCGATATCGGCGCGCTCGAAAATCTGCGCCTCGGGATCGTTGTTGATCGCGACTACCGTCTGCGCGCGCTTGATTCCGATCGTGTGATTGACCGCGCCGCGCACACCCACCGCGAAATATAACCGCGGATCGATCGCCTTACCTGTCAGTCCTACCTGAAGCTGACGCGGCATCCATCCCGCGTCTGTGACGCGTCGCGTCGCGCACATTCCGGCGCGCAAAATCCGCGCGAAGTCTTTCAGCACCGCGACGCCCTCGGGTCCGCCGACTCCGGTGCCGACGCCCACGATGATCTCCGCGCCTTCGAGAGGCTCGATCGTCGTATCCAGCAGCGAATGCTCCTTGACGAGACGGCTCAGCGGCTTCGAAAGGTGCGGCCGCACTACCTCGACCTCAGCAGCGCGGGTTTCATGGGGGTCGGCGAGTTCAAGGACGCCGGAACGCACCGTCGCCATCTGCGGCAGCGTCTTTGAGAAGATCGGCGCGACGATGTTTCCACCGAACGCTGGTTTGAGCGCGACCAGGCGATTTTGTTCGTCGATCTCCAGCCCAATCGCGTCTCCCGTCAAGCCGAGTCCGAGGCGTGCTGCGAGTCGCGGACCCCAGTCGCGTCCGCGCTCGCTGGCGGAGAGGAAGAGTCCCCACGGCTCTCGTTCCTTGACGATTGAAGCCATCGCCTCTGCCGCGGCCTCGGGCGTGTAGGTCTCGAGTAAGGGCGATTCGAGGATGAGGACGCGGTCGGCGCCGTATCTTGCCAGCACGCCCGCATGCTTGTGAATCGATGCGCCGAATCCTGTCGCCACGACCGCGCCGCCAAGATGCGTCGCTAGTTGATCGGCGCGCGATAGCAGCTCGAGGCTTCCGCGCGTGACGAATCCCTCGAGGTTGGTTTCGACCGCAACCCACACATCGCGTCCGCGCCGCGGCGTTCTGATCGATGCCGATACGGAGCGGCGCTTTCCCGCCCGCGGTTTCAGCGCCCCGGCCTTGTCCAACTCCGCGATCACGTCAGCCGCGGCGCGCTCGGGGTCCGACGCATCGATGAATTTGCATGTGGTGGCCGGAGTCTCGACCGCGCGAATCTCCGCGACCCAGGTCGGCGATCCTTGCAACCCGAAATCCTCGGCATTTGCGCCGAGATGCTTCAGCGAAACTGTTTCGATAGTTTTCCACTTCGCCTGCTCAGCCGCGTCAGGCTTGACCTTGATCGGTTGCGCGACGCGTTCCGCACACGTCAGCAGCGCCGGCATCGCGGCCTCGATCTCGTCGAAGCCCTCGTCGCTCTCGCGCTCGGCCCTGATGATGCGGTCGTCGATTTCCAATTTGCGCACGCCGGTAACCTGCGCGACGCCAAGCAGTTCCGCGACCTCGGGGCCGACCTGGCCGGTTTCCGCGTCGAGCGAATATTTGCCGAGCAGGATCAGATCGAATTTCGAACGCCGCAGCGCTGCGGCAAGGGCGCGCGCGGTGGCCAGCGTGTCGGACCCCGCGAATGCGCGATCGGTGATGTGAACCGCGCGATCCATTCCCATCGCGAGCGCCTCTTCCAGCGACTGGCGCGCCTGCGGCGGCCCCAGCGTGATCACCGTGGTCTCGGCGCCATGGCGACTTTTCAAATCCATCGCGAGCGACACCGCGCGCAGATCGAAAGCGCTGATAACGTTGGGGCCATCGCGTTTGATGGTCTTGGTTGCGGGGTCGAAATTGGCGTCCTCGATTAAAGGAATCTGTTTGATCAGAACCGCGATGTTCAACACGAATAAGCGCTCCCTGCGGGAAAACTAACGGTCGCAACCGATCTATGCAAACCACTTCCTAATTCCCTCGCCCTAATGAAGGTGTCCCCCTTCATTCGTCCCTCTACAGAAGGGAGAGGGTGGCGCTCCGCGCCGGGTGAGGTCGGCGAGGTAAGGTCGCGAGCGCGAAGCCGCTGAGGCGTAGCGAAGCGAAGTCCGAAGCGAAACTTAAATGGTAGCGACCTGGAGCGGCCGACTCATGCCAGAGAACGACAGCCTCGCGGCTCTTGATACGCTTTGCGCAGGAGCCACTCTCGGGGGAGTATCTGCCCATGGCAAGCGAGTTTACTGCGATCATCGAACGTGACGGCGATTGGTATATCGCTTACTGCGCGGAAATTCCCGGCGCCAACGGCCAGGGGCGGACTAAGCGAGAGGCTATCGAGAGCCTCGCCGAGGCTATCAAACTGGTGCTTGAAGATCGTCGCGAAGACACGATTCGAGGCTTGCCCTCCGATGCGATACGGGAAACCGTAACGGTCAAGTGAAGCGTGGGGATCTGCTCGGATCGCGCGAGGTGCCCGTCCTGGATTCGGTCGTGAACCGTTAGACATCATCTTCAAGCGTTATCATGCCGGAAGCTTGCGAGATGATTAGGCGTTTTTTGAAGACTTTGAGAAACTCCATCCCGACGAGGACCTCGTTAGAGCCAGTTTCAAGGACGATTACTCCGTACTGCTCTTCTTTATCAACCCGCACTTTTCCATAAGCCGTGAGCCGAGACGAGGTCGATCCATCCGCGAGGATTAAGTTCGTGGTTCCAAAAAGCGTAAGGCCGAGAGGGAAGGCAGCGACCAAGGGCATCGAGAGGAAACCGGTAAATCCGGTGTCGATTAGGGCATCGAATTCGGTCTCGGCATTGATGATACCTGAGAGAAAAACCTTAAGGGACGGTCCAGATTTACTTAGAAAGCCAGTCCAGGTCGCCATCAGCGCTGTGGCTCACGCGGTATGCGCCTGCCTCGCCCACCTTCATTAGATGAAAAACTCCGCGTTGTGCGGCTTGGCGTGCGTTTGTGTACGCTTGTTCCGGAGTTTGTCCGAGATAGGCTTGCTCGCTGTTCACGTTGACTACGACAAACTGGCCTTTATACCGATCTTCGAAATCGACCTTGAACTTACGCCGATAGATTTCTTCGCCGCGTTCCGCTACCAGCTTCGGATTGAGAATCAAATCTGGCATCGCAAAAACAATATTAGCAGATTCGAAAAATTCACGTTAGCGTGCGATTTTCGCTCCGGTTCTTGGCCTTTTTCGATTTCTCTAGGCTTAACTTTCAACAGACTGGGCGAGGGCAAATCAGGTCTGCTTCTGCCACCTCGGTCGCGCGATGACTTGGCGTGCTTAAGGTCGCGGGTCGGATGAGATAGCTTCGCGAGGTGCCTCGCACGATCCTCAAACATACAAGCGTCCTGCTTCTCGCCATGATCGCGATGGCAACGCCGCGAGTTGCAAGTTGCGCCGAGCGTATCGTGTCGTTGGTGCCTTCCGTTACGGAGACGCTCTTCGCACTTGGCGTAGGCGATGAGGTCGTCGGCGTATCATCATATGATGACTATCCGCCCGAGGTGAGGAAGCTTCCGAAGGTCGGGTCGTTCCTTACTCCGAATCTGGAAGCAATAGCGGCGCTGCGTCCGACGATTGTGATAGGGCGCGGCATTTCGTCGAATCAGCGCGAGATTCTCGCGATGCGCGCGATGGGCTACGAGACCCTGATGATTGAGGATGACTCTCTCCCGCAAATCGAGCAGAGCATCAAGTTGATCGGAAAGCGGGTGGGCAAATCGCAGCAGGCCGACGCGATCATCGCAGGCATCGAGGCGAACGTGAATGACGTGCGCACGCGCGTACATCCGTTTCCAGCGCGGCGCGCACTCATGCTGGTCGGACATCAGCCGATCGTCGCGGTGGGACCGGGAACATTCCTCGATGACTTGTTCAAAATCGCGGGCGCGGAAAATATTGCCGATGCGGCGGCGCAGCAGTGGCCGCAACTCAGCATGGAATTCATCGTCGCGATGCGGCCCGAGATCATCATCGACGGTCAGATGGGGAGCGACCCCGAGTCGCCCACCCAATTCTGGGACGCTTATCCAACTATCCCGGCAGTCCGGAATCGCCGCGTGGTTGGATATCCCGAGGACCCGACGCTGCATCCCGGACCGCGGGTGGGAACGACGCTCGAAATGCTCGCAAAGCTGATTCATCCGGAAGCCTGGAAAACCCCGCGATGAACGCGGCGGTCAACCTCGACGCGTTTGCGGGAGCGTACCTCACTCGCGGTCGCATGATTTTGTGGCTGCTGATTCTGACCGCCGCGCTGATCGTGTCGCTGATTGTCGCGGCCTCGTTCGGCAGCGCGCCGGTCAACCTGATTCGCGCGATCACCGATGCTACGAGCGCCGACCATGCGATTTTTTTTGGCGTGCGGCTTCCCCGCGTGCTGATGGGTGCTGTCGTTGGGGCCGTGCTCGCTTCGGCCGGCGTGGCGCTGCAGGCGCTGGTGCGCAATCCGCTTGCCGAGGGAGGCATCCTGGGAATCTCCGGCGGCGCGGCGCTCGGCGCGATTATCGCTCTGATACTGCTCTCGACGAGTCCGATCTCTGACGCGATCGTTCCGATCGTCGCGTTCGGCTCGGCATTGGTCGCGACGCTCGCGGTATACCGCCTCGCGCTGATCGATGGACGCCTCGAACCATTCACGCTGCTTCTGATCGGGGTAATCTTCAACGCGTTCTGGGGCGCCGCGATCATGCTGGTCAACAGCATCGTCAATTTTTACTACGCGCACAGCATCCTGTTCTGGCTGATGGGCAATCTCGAGGCGCCCAGCTACCGCGAGGTGGAAATCGTCGCGGTGCTGGCCGCGATCGGATTCGTGGTGCTGATATTCCGCGCGCGCGACCTGAACCTGCTCAGCCTCGGCGACGAAGCCGCGGCCGAGATGGGTGTCGAGGTAGACAGGCTTCGCCGCGTCATCTTCTTTGCGACCTCGGTCATGATTGGCGCGGCGGTTTCGGTGAGCGGGATCATTTCGTTCGTCGGGCTGATTGTGCCGCATATGCTGCGTCTTGCGCTGGGCGCCGATCATCGCTTGCTGCTGCCCGCCTCTCTGATTGGCGGCGCGGCTTTTATGGTGATTGCCGACCTGGTCGCGCGGACCGCGATCGCACCGTCTGAGATTCCCGTCGGCGCGATCACGGCACTGTGCGGCGGCCCATTCTTCATCTATATGCTGCGCCGCGAGGGCCGAAGGCCGTTCTCCCTATGACCGAAGGCCGTTTTCGCTATGACTGAAGGCCGCTGTGACTGACGCCGTCAAAAACGAACTGGTGCTCAAGGTCGATGGCGTCGTTGCGGGATATGGTGCCGTCGAGGTCCTGCACGGAGTCTCGATGGACCTTCGCGCCGGCGAGATGCTCGCAATCGTCGGTCCCAATGGCGCCGGCAAATCGACGCTGCTGAAAGTGATCGGCGGCACGCTTCCCCGCGCGCGAGGGAATGTCGAGTTGTTCGGACGTCCGCTGGACTCGTACGATCGCCGCTCGCTGGCGACGCTGGTCGCGACGGTCGCGCAGGAAAATTCCATTGCGTTTCAGTTCTCGGTGCTCGAGGTCGTGCTGATGGGACGTGCGCCCCATCTGGGCGCATTCCACTTCGAGACGCGGCGCGATCTGGAGATCGCGCATTCGGCGCTCGAGCACTTCGATCTGCTCGCGCTCGCGCGCCGGCCCATCCATGAGCTTTCGGGCGGCGAACGCAAACGCGTCTTCCTCGCGCGGGCGCTCGCCCAGGAGGCGAGGATTGCGCTGCTCGATGAGCCAACCGCGTTCCTCGACCTGAAGCATGTCGCGGATATTTTTTCCCGCTTCCGTGCGCTATGCATCGAACGCGGAATGGCGGTCGTCGCGACGCTCCACGATCTGAACGCCGCCGCGCTCTATGCCGACCGCGTGCTCCTCATGAAATATGGTGCAGCGATAGCGTGCGGCGCTCCAGAAGCGGTCCTCACCGAACAAAATCTGCGCGCAGTCTACGACACTGAAGTCTACGTAGGCCGCAATCCGACGAGCGGCGCGTTGGTGGTTCTACCGGTTGCGCATCGAGGCTGATTTACTCCGTCCGCAGTCGTGGTTACGATCTTTCTGCGATGTCTGTTCCAACCGCTTGGCGCGACGAAGCGCCGCTGAATCTCGTTTTCGATGCCGACGACACCCTGTGGGATTCCAACATCCACTTCCTGGAAGCGTTCGAGGAGTTCGTCGGGGCGATCGCGGCACTCGGTCTCGATGCCCATCGCGATTCCGTCAAAGCCGCGGTGCGCGAGGCCGAGCTCGAACTGATCCAGACGCACGGCTACGGCCGCCGTCCTTATGTGATCGCGCTCGACCGAGCGGTTGCGCAGCTTGCGCCCGAGCTGCATCACGAGCCACTGCGCCGCGAAGTGGAGAGAATCGGCACCCAGCTCATCGAGCGTGATTGCGAGCTGCTGCCCGGCGTCGAGGAAACCGTGCCCGAACTGGCAGGGCGCCATAGGCTGATCCTTTTCACCAAGGGGCAGCGCGACGAGCAGATCCGCAAGCTCGAGCGCTCCGGCCTGGCGGCGCATTTCAGCCGGGTTGAGACTCCGCGCGAGAAGGACCCCGATTCCTACCGACGCCTCGTTCGACGAAGTCGGCCTCGATCGCGAGCGCACGTTCATGATCGGCAACAGTCCGCGCTCGGACATCAATCCGGCGTTGCGCGCGGGTCTGCGGGCAGCCATCTACATTCCGCATCGGCAGACTTGGGAGCTCGAGGACGAGGAACTCGATTCTGCGGACCCTCGAATCATCGAACTACCCACCTTCCGCGCACTGCTACACGTGTTCTAGAGTGGTGGGTAGTACTCTCTAGTAGTAGGTAATAGTAGTTCGGCCTTCGCATGAGGATTGCCATTAATCAGTCAGCACATCTGAAACCACGCGCGCGCAAGGGAAAACCTCCGCTGGCGCTCCGTCCAATTCATCGAATGTGGCGCCGGACCATCGATGAGATCGAGGTGACCAACATCGCGCTTCCGGTGCGAGCGTTGCCGGCCGCGCTGCAGGGTGTTGTCGCCTGCCAAATCAGCGATTTTCACCTCGACATGGATGAGGATGTCGAGCGACTAGAGCTCGCAGTTGACGCGATCAATCGCGAGAAGCCCGAGTTCGTTTTTCTGACCGGCGATTATTTTTCCGGGCCTGAC
Organism: uncultured delta proteobacterium; assembly: GCA_963815835.1. Lineage (GTDB taxonomy): Bacteria > Desulfobacterota > Binatia > Binatales > Binataceae > DATGKG01. The sequence continues at coordinate 326,517 of CAWFIF010000006.1, read as the reverse complement.
ACGATGCGGCGCTATGTCGGCGCGTTCCGCCATGCGCTGGCGCGGCTCAATCCCAAAGTCGGCGTGTTCGCGGTTGCGGGAAATCACGATCACTGGTCGTCGTTCGATACCATCGCGGGCGCCCTCAATGCCGCGGGCGTCGATCTGCTCGCCAACGCCAGCCGGCCGCTGAAGCTGAAAGGCGAGCAACTCGTCATCGTCGGTATCGATGACCTATGGGCGCGACGCGCGGAGCCCTCGCGCGCGTTCAAGGACGTCGCGCCGGACGGATCGACGATCGTCCTCGCGCATAATCCCGATACCGCGCTTTACACGCGTCACCTCGGGCCCGGCGTGATGCTGTCGGGACACACGCACGGCGGCGTCGTCCGGATTCCATTTTATGGGTCGCCGCTGCGATCGATTCTTCGAATTGGGAAGCAGTTCTACGCGGGGTTGAACCTCTACGAAGATTTCTACATCTATACGAACCGCGGCCTCGGTACCTTTTGGTTGCGCATCCGTATCAACTGCCGTCCTGAGATCTCGCGCTTCAGCCTGACGCCGCTCGCGCTCCCGAAGAGCGAGCTTCGCAAGAGCAGCGTCCCTGAACCGGTTGTACAGCCGCCGCGACGGCGTCGCATCCGGCGGGTTCGTCCGAAGAAAGTTCGCGCGCGCGGTTGAGACCGGCGCCCTCGATGCTTGACCTTGCCATCACCGGCGCAACCGCAGTCACTCCCGACGAAACAAAGTTGGCGGATGTCGGCGTCAAGGACGGCAAGATTGCCAGCGTGTCCGCGCCAGGCAAGCTGGAACGAGCCGCCCACAGCCTCGATGCTCGCGGGACGCTCCTACTGCCTGGGGCCGTCGACCCGCACACGCACCTCGACGCCGAAATGTTCGGTGCGACCACTGCCGATGACTTCGAATCAGGAACCATCGCGGCCGCGGCAGGCGGTGTAACGACAATCGTCGATTATGCATTTCAGGCACCCCGAGGATCGCTGAGCGAGGCGATTTCGAGGTGGGACGACAAGGCGCGCGGTCGCGCAATCATCGACTACGGATTCCATGTCGCGATCCTGGATCCGACAGCCGCGACGATCGCAGAGATTCCGAAAGTCGTCGAGCGCGGTGTGACGAGCTTCAAGATTTTCATGATGCGCGGTTTCGAGGAGCGCGCCCGCGATTTTTTGCACGCGTTCAAAATGGCGGCCGAATCGGGCGCGCTGCTCACCATTCATGCGGAAGATGAGCATCTGATCGGCTACTGCACCGAGCGTCTGCTCAGCGCGGGAAATCGCAGCGTCGCGCACTTCGCTTCGAGCCGGCCCCCGCTCTCCGAGGCAGCCGCGGTGTTGCGCGGCCTCAAGATGACTGAACTCACCGGTGCGCCCGCGTGCTTCGTACATCTGTCGAGCAAAGCCGCAATCGATGAGATTCGCCGCGCGCGCCGCAACGGTTCGGGGCGCGCGGTGCTCGCTGAGACCCGGCCGATCTATCTTTACCTCACGCAGGAAAAATTTCTCGAGCCGCAGGGCGAGAAGTACGTCGGCTATCCTCCTCTGCGCGATCGCGCGGACGTCGAGGCGATTTGGGAGGCGCTCGCGGACGGCACCGTCGATGTGGTCGCGACCGACCATTGCAGTTGGCCGCTCGAGCGCAAGACTACGCCCGATCGCTTCACGCGGATTCCGCCCGGCATGTCGAACCTCGAAACGCTGGTTCCGATGCTCTATTCCGAGGGCGTCGTGAAGCGGCGAATTTCGCTCGAGCGAATGGTGGAGTTGGTGGCGACGAATCCTGCCAGGATTTTTGGACTGTATCCTCGTAAGGGTGCCATCGTCGAAGGTGCAGACGCCGACCTGGTCGTGTTCGATCCCAACGCGAAAGTCGTCGTGCACGCGAGCGAGATGCATTCGCGCGCCGACTACGATCCGTTCGAAGGATTCGAGGTCACTGGGTGGCCGCGCGTGACGATCTCGCGCGGAGAGCCGATCGTCAGCGCTCGCACGTCGGCCGCGCGCGCCGGCCGCGGAATGTTCTTGCCGCGCGCATCTTTTTCGCCCCTCTGGCAACGCGCCTGAGCATCGTACGAGCATCTTCAGTCCGCTGAGGTTTCATTTTTATGCCTGAGAAAATTGTCGCGATCGCCGGCGGCTCCGGATTTATCGGGCGCGCGATTGCGCGGCGACTCGCCGGGATGCCCGACACACGCGTGCGCGCGATGAGCCGTTCACCGGAGCGCGCACGCCAACGCCTCAATCTTCCCAACCTCGAATGGGTTCGCGCCGAGGTCACCGAGCCGTCCACATTGCCGAACGCTCTTCAGGGAGCGCAGGCCGTGGTAAGCACCGTCCAGTTCGAAGGCTATCCGGTTGAGAATCCCAAGAAGGGACTGACCTTCGAGCGCATCGACTACGGCGGCACCGTCGCGCTGCTCGATGCCGCGAAAAAGGTTGGCATCGAGCAGTTCGTTTACATCAGCGGCGCCGCAGAGGATGAGAATGCGACGCATCCGGGATTTCGCGCCAAGGGACGCGCCGAACGCGCGATTCGGGAATCTGGCCTCGCCTACACTATCTTTCGTCCTTCGCTGGTTTACGGTCCCGAGGATAAGGTGATGAACGGGTTCGCGAAGCTGCTGCGGTTCTCGCCCGCGTTCGGCGTTCCAGGAACGGGTCGTCAGAAGGTTCAGCCTGTGCTGGTGGATGATCTCGCGGCATGCGTTGCGATGGCGATCACTGGGAAGGGCCGCAATGGCACTTTCGAGGTCGGCGGACCAGACCTGATGACATTTGATGAGATGATTCGAATCCTGATGGATGTGACCGGGCGCCAGCGTCCTATTTTGCACATTCCCGAGGGCCTGATGCGCGCGGGTGCATCGTTGCTGGAGAAACTTCCGACTCGGCTGCTTTCGCGCGATGCGGTAACCTTTGTGACCGCCGACAACGCGACCGACATCAAACCGCTGGTCGCGGAATTTGGGATTCAGCTGACGCCGCTGCGCCGGGGACTTCAGTATCTGACGCCATCCGACAAGTAGTCATCCGACTTTGCGCCAGCCCTCACCTTCGTGACCGAAGCGGAAAGTGTTCGGATGAATCAGCTCGGCGAGAATTTCCAGCGATTCGACGATGCGCGGTCCCGGCCGATTGAAGTATTGATTGCCGTCGGCGAGGAAGACTCTGCCGTCCCGCACCGCACGAAGTTGATTCCATCCACTTTGCTTTTGCAGCAGGTGCAGCTCTTCAGACGCACGCGGGATGCCGAAACCGCACGGCGCTATCATGACCACCTCGGGATCGGCGGCGACCAACTCCTCGAACTTCATCCACGGTGAATGCTCTCCGGCCTTGCCGAACAGATTCCTAGCGCCCGCCACCTCGACCAGTTGCGGCATCCAGTTCCCGGCCGCCATCATCGGCTCGATCCATTCGACACAGGCGACAGTGGGTTTGTTTTTCAGCTTGCTCGCGATCTCGCGGATCTCGGCGATTCGCATTTGCAGGTCGTGCACCAGCTTATCGCCTCGCTCAGGTATGCCGAGAGCCGCCGCGACGCGTTGCATATCGGCGAAGACATCGGCGAGCGAGTACGGCTTGAGCGATACCACCTTGGGACGAACGCCGGTCCATTCGGCGACTGCGGCATCGACGTCGGCCTGATTGACCGCACATACCTCGCATTGCGATTGCGTCACGATTACATCGGGACGCAGCTCGCGAAGTTTTGTGGCATCGACGCGATACACCGACAGCGCATCGCGCACGATGGTCTTCACGCGCGCGTCGATCTCGGCGCTGCTGCCCTCGGGATTGAACTTGGGTTCCGTCAGTGCCGGCAGCCGCTTCACCGAGGGCGGAAAATCGCATTCGTGGGAACGCCCGACTAGCTCATTTTCGAAACCCAGCGCGCAAACGATCTCGGTTGCACTCGGCAGCAGCGTAACGATTCGATGGGGCAAAAGCGGTACCTCCGGCCGATCGATATCCCACAAACTAATCGATTCTCCTCTGAGCGGCGAGTCGATTTGACGGCCATCGAAAGCGGATGATAAGAGCCGATCAAGTTTTCCTCGACCCAGCGGAGACTCTTGATGGCTTCGATTCCTGTGCTGTCGGCGAACGCGCCGTCGAAAGATGTCGTGGCATGCCTCGAGCACGCGGGATGCGCCGTCGTTCGCGAGGTGACTAACGTCGCGACGCGCGAGGCGCTCAAGCGCGACTTGGCGCCGCACCTGGAAACCTCGGACGCGGGTGACCGGCTCAACAGAGTCTACGAGGCCTCCGGCGGAAACGGCAGCTTCTATCCAAGCAACACCAAGCGCATCACCGCACTAGTCGCGAAATCGGAAACTTTTCGATCGTTCGTGATGCATCCGCTGATGCTTGCGGCGTGCGATGCGATCCTGAAGTCGAACTGCGCCGCCTATCAGGTTCACGCGACCGCGGGTCTGGTGGTCGGGCCGGGCGCGACGGTGCAGGTGCTCCATCGCGAGGAGGATGGCTTCCAATTTTTCAAGGTGCCGCGCCCGAACATGGTGCTGGCCAGCATGTGGGCGATCAGCGACTTCGCCGAGGCGAATGGCGGCACGCATCTCGTGCCCGGGAGCCATCGATGGCCGGAGGGACGTATCGCGCGCGATGACGAAGTCGTCGCGGCGGAAATGCCCGCGGGCTCGGTCCTGATGTGGATGGGCGGCACGCTGCACGGCGCGGGCGCGAATCGCACCGCGGACGAATGGCGCTACGGCGTCTTCCTTTCCTACTCGCTGGGATGGCTGCGGCAGGAGGAGAATCAATACATCGACACGCCGCTGGAGGTCGCGCGCACGTTCCCCAAAGCGCTGCGGCGCCTGGTCGGCTACGGCATGCACGCGTCGCTCGGCTACACCGACGTTCCGCCCAACAGCAACACGGAGAGCCGTAGCTGATGGGAAATGGAGCGGCATTCTCGCCTGCGGATCTGATCGATCTACGACGCTATCCGATTATCGATCTCAAGAGCGATGCGGCGCGCGCCTTGACGCGTCATTGCCGCGAACAACTCGATCGCTCGGGCGCGTGCGAGTTGCCCGGATTCCTCACGCCGGCGGCCGTCGAGCTGCTCACGCGCGAGGGCGATGAGTTGTCCGCGCTCGCGTACCACAGCGAATCGACCGGGACGCCATACCTGGAAATTCCGGATCGCACTCTTCCTGAAGATCATCCGCGAAGAATTTTCGATCAGACGTCCGTTGGCGTCGTCGCCTACGATCAATTCCCGCCGGACTCCGCGATGCGGCGTCTATACGAATGGGAGCCGTTGATGGATTTCATTTGTGCGGCGCTGAACAAGGACCGGCTCTATCGTTACGCCGATCCGTTCGGCGCCTTGAACCTCGCGGTGATGCGCGACGGCGAGCGGCTCCATTGGCATTTCGATCAGACCGACTTCGTGACCTCGATCGCATTGCGCGCCGCCGATAAGGGTGGCGACTTCGACTATGTTCCGCTGATCCGGAGCGCGAGCGATGAGAACTATCCTCGCGTGCAGCGCTTGCTGAAGGGTGCGGAGGACGAAGTGGTGCGAGTTCCGATGACGCCGGGTACGCTGCTGCTGTTCGAGGGGCGCAACTCAATTCATCGCGTCACGCCCATTCACGGCCGAACCACGCGCCTGGTCGCGCTATTGGCATACGATACCAAACCGGGAACGCGGAGCAGCAAGCTGTTGCAACGGGCCCGCTATGGCCGTGAAGCGTAGCCGCCCGGTTTCTTCGCTGCCGAAAGAACCCAAATATCGCGTCGAGCGCGATTCGATCGGCACATTCAGAGTTCTGGAAAATGCCTCTTACGGAATCGGGACGGCGCGCGCGCGTTTATATCTGGGATTCTCCAACCGTATCCTTGGCGTGCACATCTACTACCTGCGGGCGCTGGTTAAAGTGAAGAAAGCGGCGGCGCGCGCGAATCGCGATGCGGGCGTCATCACTCCCGCCGTCGCGACTGCCATCGAAGCGGCATGCGATGACATCCTGCAGTTGAAACATTCCGACGACTTTCCGGCTGACGTTCTCGGCGGAGGCGGCGGCATTGCCGTGAACATGAACGTCAACGAGGTGATTGCGAACGTCGCCAACGAATCGCTCGGCGGCGCGCGCGGTACTTATCGTCCCATCGATCCGAAGCTCCACGTCAATGCCTCGCAATCGACCGCCGACGTCTGTCACACCGCGATGCGTATCGCGATCATCGAAGAATGGGACAACCTGCATCGTATGCTGGGCGACTGCATCCGCGCCATGCGGTCCAAAGCCGGCGAGTTTCGTGAAGTTCGCACCCTGGCGAGAACCTGCCTGCAAGACGCGAGCGTTACCTCACTCGGGGAGTTGTTCGGCGGCTATACGGCCGCGATCGCGCGCCGGACGGGTGAACTCGATCGCGCGGTATCGATGCTGCACAAAGTTAATCTGGGCGGGACCGTGATTGGCGATGGAAGCGGCGCGCCGCCGGCGTATCGGCGCGCCGTCCTCGGCCATTTGAAACGAATCCTGAAACTCAAGTTGACGTTGCGTGAGAATCTCTTCGACGCCGCGCAGAATTGCGACGACCTCGGCGCGGTCGCGGCGCAGCTCGGCCTTCTCGCCGAGGTTCTGATCAAAGTCGCCAATGATTTGCGGCTGCTGTCCTCGGGACCCGAGGGCGGCTTTGGCGAGATTTCGCTGCCGGCGGTCATGGAGGGCTCGTCATTTTATCCCGGCAAGATAAATCCGGTGATTCCGGAGACGCTGATGCAATGCTGCTTTCAGGTGCTCGGATTCGAGCGCGCGACCCGGGGCGCGCTGGAGCATGGCGAACTCAACCTTAACGTCTTCGAAGGATCTGCCGCCAGCAACCTGATGTTTGCGATGGGGATGCTGACCAGGTCGGTCGAGAGCTTCACCGGATCTTGCCTGGCGAGAATCACCGTCAACAAGGCACGATGCCGCAAGCTCGCATCGATCGGACGTAGGCGCACGCATTGAAGGAGTCGATCGGATGGCAACATGGAAAACCGAATCTGTCGCCGGCGCACCGCGAATCGCGCTCGATCATCTCGGTTGCGGACAGCTGGTGCTGTTCATGCACGGGATCGGCGGCAATCGCACCAATTGGCACGATCAGCTTCGGGTGTTTGCCGAGAAATTTCACGCGGCTGCGTGGGACGCGCGAGGATACGGCGCAAGCGACGACTACGACGGACCACTCGACTTCGGCGACTTCAGCCGCGATCTGATTCGTGTGCTGGATCACTTCACCGTGGCGCGCGCGCATCTCGTCGGACTCTCTATGGGAGGTCTGATCGCATTCGATTTTCATGCGACCCATAACGACCGCGTCGCGACGCTTACCATTTGCGATTCGATGCCGGGGATGACCGGCCTCAGCGCGGAAGCGCGCCGCGAATTTATTCGGATTCGGCAGGAGCCGCTGCTGAGTGGAAAGGAACCGCGCGACATCGCGCCCGTCGTCGCGAAGACACTGATCGGAAAATCCGCGAAGCCTGGATCATTCGAGCGGCTGGTCGCAAGCATGTCCGCGCTGCACAAAGACTCGTACATAAAGACCATCGAGGCGACCACCAACTACGCGAGGAAGCTGGAGCTGGAGAACATCCGGGTCCCGACCCACATCGTGGTTGGCGACGAGGACGCACTGACGCCGCCCGCGCTGTCCCGCGCGATGGCGTCGAGGATTCCCGGCGCGCGCCTCACGATCATCAAGGGTGCCGGGCACTTGAGCAACATCGAACAGCCCGAGGCGTTCAACGAGGCGGTGCTGGCGTTCCTACTGGAGCATCGCGAACGAGCCGCGTGAAAATGGCGCAGGAATCAACCAACGACCCGCGCACCTACCTGGCCGCGGAGCGAACCTTCCTCGCCTGGATCCGCACCGGCCTTGCGCTGATGGGATTCGGGTTCGTGGTGGCGAGATTTGGCCTCTTTCTTCGCGAGCTGTCGGCCATACGTCCCGAACTCCACTTCCGATCGTCGGCTTTCTCGACCGGCACCGGAACCGCACTCATATTGATCGGCGTAGTCATCAATATCGCTTCGGCAGTCCACCACGTGCAATTCGTCAATGATCTGAAGCGTGGCGCCGAGAGCATCGCGCGACCCTCCTACGCGGCGATTGCAGTGGCCGTCGTGCTCGCAATCATCGGCGCCGCGATGGTCGTCTCGATGTTCACGATTTGGTAGGCCGGCGGCCTGGAGGGCGACATGCGATGATCTCGAAATATCAGCAGGGCTATCGGCGCATGCTGGTCGATATGCACATCCCAGATTGGGATCCCGCCTTCCTTTCGAAATACGACCCTGCCGCGATGGCTGCGCTGTTCGAGCGCGCGCATCTCACCTCCGTGATGCTCTACTGCAAGTCGCACGTCGGGCTCTGCTACTGGCCGACCAGGCACGGCAAGATGCACGAGGGGATTCGCGGCCGCGACGTGGTCGGCGATCTCGTTAAGGAACTGCGAGCGCGCGATATCGCGCCGTGCGCGTATTACAGCATCGTGTTCGACAATTGGGCGGTCGAGACGCATCCCGAATGGCGGCAGCGCCTGGTCAGCGGCGCCGACCTGCGCGACGTCATCCGCTACGGAACCTGCTGCCCGAATCATCCCGAATATCGCGCGTACGAAATGGCGCAGCTCGAGGATTTGCTTTCGAGCTACCGCTTCGACGCGATTTTTCTCGACATGATTTTCTGGCCGCTGATTTGCGGATGCGAGCATTGCCGCGCGCGCTATCGCGACGAATCGGGAAAAGAAACTCCCGGCACTGTCAGTTGGACTTCGCCCGAGTGGTGCGAATTTCAAACCGCGCGCGAGCGATGGATCGACGAATTCACCCGCGACCTGATGGCGAAGGTTGAGTCCGTCTCACCCGGGATCGCGGTTACGCACAACTTCGCGCCGGCGCTCGCCAATTGGGTTCTCGGGCAGCCCATCGCTGCTGCGAGGCATGACACTTTCGTCGCCGGCGATCTCTACGGCGATCGAATCGAGCAGTTGGTCGTCTCGAAGATGCTGCTTCATCTTTCCGAAACGCGGCCGGCCGAATTTATGACCAGCTTGTGCGTGAACCTCGCCGATCACGTCCGGGTCAAGAGCGAAGAGCAGATGCGCGTGCAGGCCGCCGCGGCGACCGCGATGTCGTCGGGATTTCTCTTCATCGATGCGATCAATTCGGACGGCACCGTGAATAACGATGTGTACGATCGCGTGGGTCGGGTGTTCGCGAGTACCGAGCCCTACGAGCAGTACCTCGGCGGTGACCCCATCGAAGATGTCGCGGTGTATTTTTCCGGGCACTCGCAAATGGATTTCGCGGAGAATGGTCCGGTCATCAATTTCATCGCATCGAAGAACAAATATCCGCATCTCGATGCGGTCCGAGGCGCGTGCCGCGCACTCGTCGGCGCGCATCTTCCATTTGGCGTCATCACGCGCCGGCAAATCGACGATCTCGATCGTTTCAAGGTCGTGATCCTTCCAAACGTGCTGCGGATGGATGCCGACGAGACGCGAGCGTTTCGCGAGTACGTGCGGCGCGGCGGACGCCTCTACGCCAGCCGCTACACCTCGCTGGTCGAAACCAACGGCACACTGCACGACGACTTCATGCTCGCCGATGTTTTCGGCACCAGCTACGAAGGAGACGAGCAGGGCATCTTCATCTACCTGAAACCCTCGGCAGATTGGGTCGCGCAAGCGATCGCGCCGCAGAAGTTCGTCAGCTTCAGGACGACCAACGATCTGATTCGTCCGCCGATACCGTTGTGCGGCGTCCCGCGCCTGCGCGCCGTCACCAACGCAACGAAACTGGCGACGCTCACCGTTCCATACGGGTATCCGTCGCGCGGCTCGGTGAACGACCATCGATGGGCGAGTATCCATTCATCGCCACCTTGGGAAGATCTCGGCCTTCCGATGATGGTGAGCAACCAATTCGGCGCCGGTCGCGCAATCTACTCGCCGGCCGACATCGAGGCGATCATCGGTGACGCCGAATCGAGGCTGTTCATCGCGGCGGTCCAATTGCTGCTTGGTGGGCAAGCCTCGTTCGCAGCCGAGACGCATCCAGCGGTGTGGATGTCGGTCTTCGATCAATCGGAGCGCAATCGCCTGATGATCAGCTTTCTCAACTTCCAGGCAGAACTTCCCACCATTCCAGTGCCTGCGAAGTTTTCGATTCGGGCTCCCGGCGGCGGCAAAATCAAAAGTCTCGTATCGGTCCCCGACGGTCGATCGCTCAGGTGCTCGACGGATGCGAATGGGATGATCACCGCCGAGATCGAGGCCATTCACTTACTGACCATGCTGATTGCGGATTACGAAGAGTAAGCCCGCGATAGGCTGAGCTGTAGCGCCATACTTTTGACATTCTCGTCGGAGAACGACCCCTCAGCGGTCGCGTTGGACAGCGCTCGGGAAGGCAGCTTTCATCTCAAGAGGCGTATCGCAAACTTAATTCGTCGGCATGGTGATTGCGTGATGTGCCACGTTTATGGTGGCAAGACTTCCCCGCAACGACGGCGCCGTCGAAGAGAAATTCCATGAACCGGACGAAAATCTGAAGCGCACAGAGGCGCAACAGGCATTGCTGGCAGCCATCGTCCGATCTTCGCACGACGCCATTATCAGCAAGACCAAAAACGGAACCATCACCAGCTGGAATCCCGCCGCCGAGGAACTCTACGGCTACACCGCCGAAGAAGCCATCGGGCGTCACATCAGCTTCATCGTTCCTCCGGAGCTGCGCACAAGCGAACTCGAAAACATAATGGTTCGCCTGCGGAGCTTCGAAGAAACTCAACGCGTCGAGACTGAGCGCCTGACCAAAAAAGGCGAGCGTATCGAAGTCGAGGTCAGGATCTCGCCGATTAGAAATTCGAGAGGCGAACTGCTCGGTGCTTCCTCGATCGCGCATGACATCGGCGAACGCAAAAGGACCGAGCGCGAGCTCGCTCGATGGCGCGACGAACTCGCCAAGTCCAACGCCGAACTGGAGCGGTTCGCGTATGTAGCCTCGCACGACTTGCAGGAGCCACTGCGAATGGTGGCAAGCTACGTGCAACTCCTCGCGCAACGATACAAGGGCAAACTCGATTCCGATGCCGACGAATTCATCGCCTACGCGGCCGACGGCGCGAACCGCATGAAGACCATGATTGCCGACCTTCTCAAATACTCGCGAGCCGGTCGCAGCGATGATTTTACGACGATTAAGTCGGGAGTGGCGCTCGATCACGCGCTGGCCAATCTGCAATTCGCGATTCGGGAAACCGGCGCTACGGTGACACGAGGTGAGATGCCGGTCGTACGAGGCATCGAATCGCAGATCGCGGAGCTGTTTCAGAACCTCATTGGAAATGCGCTGAAGTTTCACGGCGATCAGCCGCCGCTCATTCATGTATCGGCCAGGCGCTCGGGCTGCGCCTGGGAATTTTCCGTCGGCGACAATGGGATCGGAATCGCCCCGGAATACCAAGAGAAGATTTTCGAGATCTTCCGTCGCCTGCACGGACGCGGAAAATATCCCGGCACCGGAATCGGGTTGACTGTGTGCCGCAAGATCGTCGTTCATCACGGCGGCGAAATCAGCGTGGAATCGGAAGAAGGTAAGGGCGCGACGTTCCGTTTCACGCTCCCCGACCGCGGCGAACAACGCGAGTGCCCAGTGGAGCATCATGCGGCCGATTGAGATTCTGCTGGTCGAAGACAATCCGGGAGACGTGCGCCTCACGCAGGAAGTGCTCAAGGACGGCAAGTTCATGAACCATCTCTCGGTGGTGGACGATGGAGTGTCTGCGCTCCAATACCTGCGGCGGCAGGGAAAATACCGGGACGCCATGCGCCCTGACATGGTTCTGCTCGACCTTAATCTCCCTGGAAAGGATGGCCGCGAGGTTCTTGGTGAGATGAAGACGGATCCTTTCCTGCGACGAATCCCGGTCGTGATTCTGACCACCTCGAGCGCGGAGGCAGATGTACTTAAAAGCTACGATTTGTATGCCAATTGCTACATCGTGAAGCCGGTCGATCTCGAGCAGTTCGTCAAGGTGGTCAGAAGCATCGAGGATTTCTGGTTGTCGGTCGTAAAGCTTCCCTCGAGGCCGGACCCAAATGCCCGATGAAGCGCTCCATGTTCTGTTGATCGAAGACAACCCGGGCGACAGTCGGCTGGTCGAGGAAGCATTGTCGGATACGCGGTTTGCGCGATGGCAACTTAGCTGCCGCGAGACTTTGTCCGACGGCGTCGCGCTCCTCGGCCAGGAAAGCTTTGTCGCGGTGCTGCTCGATCTCACGCTTCCGGACTGCGCAGGTGCGGAAACTATCGCCCGAGTTCACACCGCCGCACCCCGGACGCCGATCGTCGTGTTGACCGGCGTTGACAACGAAGCGATCTCGCGTGACGCGGTGAAAGCCGGCGCGCAGGACTACCTCGTCAAGGGTCTGTTGGACGGCGGATTGCTGAGCAGGTCGCTGTTCTATGCGATCGAGCGCGCGCGTTTCCGCGAAGAATTGGTGAAAACGCGCGATGACGCTCTGCAAGCCGCGAAACTTAAGTCGGAGTTCCTCGCCGTCATCAGTCATGAGATGCGCACCCCGATGAACGCGATAATTCCAGCGATTGAGCTTCTCATCGACACGTCGCTCGACGACGAACAGACCGAACTCGCGCAGACCGCGCTGACCGGTTCGCGTGCGATGCTGACGCTCATTGACGATATCCTCAATTATTCGCGGCTCGCCGGCGGAGAACTCCGGCTGAGGGAAGTCGCGTTTGACCTCACCGAGACGTTGGATGCGATGGTCGGTGACTTTATGGAGCAGGCTCATGAAAAAGGCCTCGAGCTCAAGGTCCGCAACGAGACCGTCCGCCCACTGCTATTGGCCGGAGATCCAGCACGGTTGAGCCAGGTCCTGGTGAACCTGATCGGGAATGCGATCAAGTTCACCGAACATGGTGAGGTATCAGTTGCGATAACTTGCGAATCGGAGACGCCGCTGGAGGCTTACCTCCGCTTCACGATCGCCGATACGGGAATCGGCATCGGCAAGGATGTCGAAAAAAGAAAACTCTTCGCGCCGTTCTCTCAGGCTGATGGCTCCAGCACGCGAAAGTACGGCGGCACCGGCCTGGGCCTCGCCATCGCGGCGCAGATTGTGGAACGAATGGGCGGGGAAATCGAAGTGAGCAGCACACCCGGAAACGGCGCGACATTCTGGTTCACCGCACGAATGCGCAAGGCTCCATCCTCGATGCTCAAATTGACGGTTCCCAAGACCATCGCCGGTGCGAATGCGCTGGCTGCCAAGGGAAACCCCCGATCCCCGCGACCGTTCCTTACCTGAACGATTCCCGGCCTTGGAGGACACAGGCTAAAGCCTGTGCCACTGCATTAGACAGGATGCAGCAATCGTGGTTACTCACACGCGATGAGTACGGATTCCGCCGGTCCAGATAAGAGCTCAATGATTATGAACGGCGCCAGGGACGCGCGCGTCACGTTGGCGCTCGCGCATGGGGCGGGCGCGCCGATGGACCATCCTTTCATGAATACGATTGCCGAAGCCGTGGCGAGCAAGGACGTGCGCGTCGTGAGGTTCGAGTTCCCATACATGGCGGCGCGGCGCACCGGCGGCAAGAACCGCGCGCCTGATCGCGAACCGGTGCTGATGCAAACCTGGCGCGACGTGATCGCAAAACTCGGCACACCCGGACGCATAGTCATCGGTGGCAAATCGATGGGTGGCCGCATCGCGAGCATGGTCGCCGACGAAGTCGCTGCGGCCGGCCTCATCTGCCTCGGCTATCCGTTTCATCCGCCCGGCGCGCCGACACGCCTTCGCACCGCGCATCTGGAGAAACTGCAAACTCCCGCGCTGATCCTTCAAGGCACTCGCGATTCATTCGGGCTTCCTGAGGAAGTCGCGAAGTACAAGCTCTCGCCGAAAATTCGCATCGTGTGGATCGAGGACGGCGACCATTCGTTCCAGCCTCGCACGCGGTCGGGCCGGACCTACGAGCAAAACATGGCCGAGGCGATCGCGCGGATGAAATCTTTTATCACTTCTCTGAAGATTCCCGACTCGCGTAAGTAGAGACAAGTTCAGGTTGCGGAACGGTACGCCGCTCGTTTCGCGCATTCGTCTAACCATCGCAAGAGCGCCGAGGCCGGTGTAGAGTTCCCGCGACTCTGTCACGGAGGCTTTGCGATGGCGGATCACGTCAAACTCGAACGTCCGCGTGAAGGCGTCGCGCTGGTCACGATGAGCAATCCCGCGATCAACAATCACGGCTCATGGCTGGCGATCGGACAACTAGTTGGCGCGATGAAAGAAGCCCGCGAGGGTGGCGCGCGCGTTACCGTGCTCGCCTCGGGCGTGCCGGGTCATTGGTTTGAGCACGCGTGGCTGCAAGACCTTGCAGATGCGGTCGAGGAAAAGCCGACCACCGGCGACGGCTCGGCATGGTTCGAAGCGCTCTACGAAATCGGCAAGACGCACGTGGTCACTATCGCGGCGGTGTCGGGCGATTGCTCGGGCGGTGGCGCCGAGCTCGGATGGGCCTGCGACCTGCGCATCGCGGAGGCGCAGGCGCTTTTCTCTCAGCCGGAAATCCAGATCGCGCTGACGACCGGCATCGGCGGAACCAGCCGGCTAGCGCGAATCATCGGACGCACCGCAACTGCCGAGATGGTGATGCTCGGGCGCCCGATGACCGCGCGGCGCACGTACGAACTCGGTGGCGTGAACGAAGTCGTGGCGACCGGCAAGGCGGTCGAGGTCTCATTGCAATGGGCGAGCATGCTTGCGGATCGCCCGGCGAAGGCGCTCGCCACGCTGAAGCGGATTCTCGTCGACAACGACGACATGAATCTGACCGATGCTCTCGCCAACGAGCAGCGTCTGTTCCAGACGGTCGCGACGACCCCGGAGGCGAAACAGGCGATGCGGCGCATCCAGGCGCGTTTCAACGCCGGCGAAAGTATCCGCGACGTTTATGGCTTGCCGCGCAAGTCGTAGGGTATCGTCCAAGAGGAGGTTCATCGCGGGAAGTCGATGAGCGATCTGCTTAAGATCGGCATGGAGCGCGCGAGCGCTTACGGGCGCCGCGCCCTGGAGTTCGCCCGCTCGCGGCGCGCGCGCAGAATCGGGACGTGGGTGCTTGCCACGATTCTGCTGCTCGGTGTCGTCTCGTACTTTGCCGTGCCGATGGTTCTGCACAATCTTCTTGTCGGACAAGTCGCCAAACAGTTAAAGCGGCCGGTCAGCGTCGGGCGAATCGGCTTCAACCTCTACACGCTGAGGCTCGATATCGATCAGTTGCATATTGCCGAGCCCGATAATTCGCAGCCTTTTGTAGACGTCGGCCATATCCGTGTCAGGGTTGGATGGACCTCGCTTTTCCGGCTCGCCCCCGTGATCAAGGAGGTCTCGATCACCAAACCCTCGATTCACGTCGTGCGCGAGGCGGAGCAGCGCTTCAACTTTTCCGATCTGCTCGAGTCGCCGAATCCGCCGCCTCCTCCGCCGAAAGAAAAACCCGCCGGCAAGCCGCAGCGCTTTGCGGTGTCGAACATCCGGCTGACCGACGGCGAGATTCGATTCGAGGATCAGGTGCTTTCTCAGCAGCATCGGATCGAGCACATCCAGCTCGGTGTGCCGTTCATCGCGAACCTGCCCGCCGATGTTGACATCTACGTACAGCCGCTGCTGCAGATGGTGATCGACGGCAGTCCGTTGCGCATCGCGGGCCGGGCCAAGCCATTCGCGAATCCGCCCGAGTCAGTGGTGGATTTGCGGCTGCATAAGCTCGACCTGCAGCGCTACCTCGGATACGCGCCGAAGCGGATCGCGATCAAGATTCCTCAGGGCACGCTTTCAGCCGACCTGCAGGTGCACTTTGTCAATGCGACTGCATCGAGCCCGCGGCCGCGGATCGCGGTGAGCGGCGCGGTCGCGCTCGATCGGCTGGCCGTACACGATGGCGTCAATGCTCCCCTTATCGAGCTGGGTCACGCGGAGGTGAAGCTCACGGATGTCGAGCCGCTCGAAAATGTCATCGCGCTGCAAAAGATCTGGATCGATGGACTCGTCGCGCACGCTACGCTGAATCACGATGGCACCACCAATTTCACTTCTGTGATCGGGAGCGAACCTGCGCCTGCCGCCGCCCCGAGCGCTGCAGCCCCAGCCGCGCCGCTGACGCAAAGTGCCGCGGCTCCGGCGCAAAAGAGTCAGATGGATGTATCGCTGGCATCGTTCGCGATGGCGAACAGCGCGGTCAAGCTAACCGACAATCGCAACGCGACGCCGAATAGTTTGTCACTCGACGACATTCATGTCGGCGTGCAGAAGTTTCGCACTACCGGTCAGACGCCGGCGCCGTTCGACGTTAGCGCGAAACTCGGAAGCGGCGGCAGCATCGCGGCCAAAGGCGCGGTTGACCTTGCGCAATCGCAGGCCACCACCGATCTCTCAATCGACCAAATCGATTTGCCGGGACTGCAAGGATTCGCGCAGCCGACCTTCGCGGGCAATGTCGCGAGTGGAAAACTCTCGGTGCATGCGAATCTGCTCACTCATTTTGCCAACGGTCCGTTCAATATCCACATCGAGCCCGCGAACATATCGATTGAGAATTTCAAGGTCGATGATCCAAAGCGCGAAACTCCGATTCAATGGAAAACCTTGGCCATCGCCATCGGTCAAGTTGACCTGGCCTCGCATCAAGCAATCGTCAACGAGGTGCACTCCGACGGAATCAACCTGTTCGTCAGGCGCGGGAAGCGGGGCGAATTGAGTCTAGCCTCGCTCATCCGAAGCGCCCCTCCACCCACGCCTCAGGAACGCCGCGCTGCGCGCGCCGCCCGCGTGGCCAAAGCTTCCAAACCGGCAAAATCTGCCAAGGGACCGCCGGAGAAATCATGGACATATAAGGTCGCATCGATCGCGCTGGAAAATACCGCGGCCCGTGTCCATGACGACAGCACGCCGCGTCCCGCCGACTTGAGTGTTGCGCCGCTCAATATCCATCTGAAAAACGTATCGGACGATCTCTCGAAACCGATGACGCTTGATATCGCCGGCACCCTCAACAAGAAGGGCAGCTTCAAGGTTACCGGCACGGCCGCGCCGATTCCGCTCAAAGCTGACCTTCGCGTCAGCACCGATCATCTCAATCTGGCGCCGCTGAATCCATATGTGGCCAGCAAGCTCAACGCGACGATCACGAGCGCGGCGCTCACGCTGAAGGGCGGGCTAGGCCTCGACAACTCGCACAAGGATTTCCACGTCAGCTACAAGGGCGACGTGGCGCTCGGCAATGTGATGGTGCTTGACAAGGTGACGGGTGATCCGTTCGTCCAATGGAAAACGCTGAGCGTGACCCGCATCAATGTGAAGTCCGGTGCGGGCGCGCCGTACGCGCATATCGGCGCGATCGCGCTCGACGATTTCTATGCGCGCGTTATCTTGCGTAAGGACGGCACCATGAACCTGAAGGATGTGCTCGCGACAGAGAAGGCGCCGCCGACCTCGCTGACTCGCACCCAGCAGCCGCCCGGTGCGGCGCCCGCGCCCACCGCGCCCGCTCCAAGCGAGCCAGTAACCAGAGGAGCTGTCACCAGCGCGCCCGTGCCCAGTGCGCCGGGACCGAATGCCGACATCGAGGTCGGTAAGACTACTCTGCAGCACGGTCACGTCAATTATTCGGATAGTTTCATTCAGCCCAACTACTCGGCCGACCTCACCGACATCACGGGGAACATCGGAAAGTTCGGCAGCGGCACGACCGAGCCCGCCGAGGTGCTGGTTGACGGCAAGGTCAATGGCAGCTCGCCGCTTGATATCACCGGATCGCTAAACCCGCTCGCGCCCAAGGCTTCGCTCGATATCACCGCGAAGGCGGACGGCGTCGAACTCACGGGGCTGACTCCCTATTCGAGTACCTACGCCGGTTACCCGATTGTGAAAGGCACGCTCACGGTGAATGTCCACTACATTTTGAAGGATGACCAGCTGACCGCCGAGAATCACATTCTGCTTGATCAGTTGACGTTCGGAGACCCGCTCCCGGGCGCCAAGACCAGCAAGATTCCGCTGCGCCTTGCGATCGCACTGCTGAAAGATTCCAACGGGAGAATCGATCTGAATATTCCGGTGTCGGGGTCGCTTAACAATCCGCAATTCAGCGTCTGGGACGTAGTGATCGGCGCGCTGAAAACCATCATCCTCAAGGCCGCGACCGCGCCGTTCAATCTGCTCGCATCCGCAATTCCGGGATTCCATGGCAGCGAGCAGCTTGCCTATGTCGAGTTCGCACCCGGGAGGGCGACGCTGACGCCGGAGGCGCAAAAGTCTCTGGAGACGCTGGCCAGCGCGCTGCAGCAGCGGCCCTCATTGCGACTCAGCATCGAGGGGCGAATCGATCCCGCACTCGATCGCGACGGTCTGCGCGAGGCGATGCTGCTCGATCGCATGAAGACCGAAAAGATTAAGCACGAGGGCGGCAACGCTGACCTCGACAAGGTCGAGTTGACGCCGGCCGAGAGCACGAAGTACCTGACACGCGTTTACAAAGCGGCGAAGTTTGCCAAGCCCACCAATTTTGTCGGGCTCGACAAATCGCTGCCGCCCGACGAAATGAAAAAGCTCCTGCTCGCCAACATCCAGGTGACCGACAAAGACTTGCAACATCTCGCCGACGCGCGCGCCGCGGCGGTCCGCAAATTCATGAGCGAGAAGGTCGATCCCGGCAAGCTGTTCCTGGTCCCCTCGAAACTTACCCCCGAGGGCATCAGCGACAAGGGCAAAACCACCCGCGTCGATCTGTCATTTGAGTAATTCGTGGTGCGCGAGTCACTTCACTCCCGCATAGGAGATGCGCCACACAGTTCCGTTGCCGTCCTCGGTCACCAGCAGCGCGCCATCATGCGCGACTGCGACGCCGACCGGCCGGCCCCATACATCTCCATCGGCAGTCACGAAGCCGGTCATGAAGTCTTCGTACTCACCGGTCGGCTTGCCGCCGTGCATGATCACGCGGATGACTTTGTAGCCGGTGCGGCGGGCGCGATTCCATGAGCCATGCTCGGCGGCAAAGGCGTCGCCGCGGTAATCATCGGGAAATTGTTTACCATCGTAAAAGGTCATTTCGAGCGACGCGGAATGCGCCTGCACCAGAACGTCGGGAACGATGACTTTGTCCGCGAGGTCGGGCCGCTGGCCCTTATGATGCGGGTCCTCGTGGTTTCCGATGTAGTACCAGGGCCATCCGTAGAAGCCCCCGTCCTGGACATGCGTGATGTAGTCGGGCGGGAGATCATCGCCCATCCCGTCGCGCTCGTTGGTCGAGCACCATAGATCACCGGTGGTAGGATTTATCGCCATCCCGACACAATTTCGCAGACCGGTGGCGAAGATGCGAAAGCCGCTTCCGTCGGGGTCGAATTCGAGCACGTCGGCGCGCCGCTCTTCAGATCGCAGCAGACGTGTCAAATGCTCGGCATCGTTCGAGCGCGACCCGACCGAGACGAACATCTTCGAACCATCGCGCGAAAAAACCACGTCGCGCGTCCAATGACCGCCGCCCGTCAAATGACCGCCCGAGGGGATATTCGGAACGACGATTTCAGCGGAGCCGCGGGCGCGCAAATCCCCGGCCTGATAAGGAAATCGAACGACGGAGCCGGTGTTGCCGACATAAACGAACTTCGGGTTCGGGCCCGGAGGCCAAAATGCGATCCCGAACGGCAGATCGAGACCGGAGGCGAAAATCTCGGAGCGCTCGGGCTTGCTTGCGCCATCGGGGGCGCGGATGACGCGGATTCGATTCGCATGACTCTCGGCGATGAAGATGTCGCCGTTGGGTGCGACGCGCAGCAGGCGCGGATCCTCGAGGCCTGATGCGAACTGGTTGACCTTGAAACCCGAGGGGACCTTTGGCATCGCACCCTCGGGCGGCGCGATGATTCGAGGATGATTGCCGGCCGACTCGGTGGCGAATGGCGGCGGCAAATCCGCGACGGTGATCTTCCTGCGCACGCCGGGGGCATCAGTCGTCCAGTCGCCGAACGCGTCCTTTCCGGTGCGAACGGCGGTTTGATCCGCCGGATTCGCGGGCGTCGAGGGGAAGACATTGAGCGCTACGGACAAGGCGACAGCGACGGTGAGTGTTTGAATCCTTATCATGGAGTTAGCCGGTTCTCAGCTTAGTCTTCGCAGGGTAAGATAATCCGTCCTGCCAGGAGAGCTTGGCGGATGCCATCGGAAGGTGCGACGTTCCGCGTCGAAATTACCAAACGAAGCCAAATAGTCCAATGATTCACAGCCGCTTCGCCAAAGCTTCGCCACTTTAGGGGATTATGTGGCGCAAGATTCTCTTCATCACCACCGATCAGCAACGCTACGACGCGTTGGGATGCAATGGCGGCAAAATCGCGAAGACCCCGGTGGCTGATTCACTGGTTGGTGTGGATGAGTTTTCCCGATCCATCATCCGTGGGATCCACCTGCCGCGGAGACCGCAAGTTGAGGAAACCGACGACTCTCTAGAATGTAAGCCGACCGGTGATGATCCAGGCGTTGTGATAGCTGTTGTACTTGGTCACGGCCTCCTGGAAGCCCCCGCCAACGTTCAGCTTGACTCGCTCCCAGATCGGGAAGCGACCAAGGATCAGACCCGGCGTGATGTAGACCTGGTTCTTGCCGGTATGCTCGCCGTCGGGATACCAGGTGTAATTCACCTCGACCTCGGGCCAGAAAACGTCGAGCAGGTGATACTGGAACGCGGTGTTCCATGCCACCGGTTCGCCGAGCCGATCCGAGCCGCCGTTAGGTAGTGCAACGCTGGCGGTGCTCTGAATGTCAAAGTCGCCCCATCCTTTGCCACCCGCGATGGTCGGAGTGAAGATCGCATGTCCCATGCTGTTGCCCGCGGTGCCGGTGGGGGCGGTGAATCCCATGAACGCGGTCAAGATATAGTTGCCCTGCTCCTCGTTCGCGGACAGGATCCGGTACTTGATCAGCGCGGTCCAATCGCCGAAGTCGTCCGAGCCGCGGGCTTTCGCGCCCGCCTTCCCCGGCGCTTCGTGCGATTCGTAATTCGGGATGCCGAGAATCACCTCGACGGCCTCCCATGGGATGAGTTCCAGGCCCTTTCCCGAACCATAGTTGGTCAGCAACTCGCCATGCTGCATCGACTGGAAAGACTGGTCGTAGCGTAATTCCTGCTCGAGACGCGGAGTGACCGTGACCAGCGGCGTCATCCAATGCGGCTGCTCGGCCTGCGTGCGCGATGCCATGTTAAACCACGTCGCGGGAAAATATCCCGGAGCGAGGATGCTGTACGGGCCGGGGGGCTCAGTGTTGATTAAGTCCGCGCTCCCAACAGAGGCGATGCCGAGCAGGATGGCGCAGCCCGTAATCATCACGATCATGAGCTTCGAGCAGTTTCGAGCGAATTTCATAGTCCGGGGTTATGCCATTTTACTGGCGAAGCGGCAAGTATCATGGCATATATCCCAAGCTCTCGAAGAATTAAAAAACCCATCGAGACGAGGGGCCGCTTGTGAAGCAATTTCATACCAACCCAATTCCGAGGTTCTGGACGGCCATCGCAGCGCTGATGCTGATGCTCAGCCTAAGCCCCTCGGCACCAGCGAGCGCGGCGGATGAGATCACCGTGGCGGCCGCCGCCGACCTGACTTTCGCATTCAAGGATGTCGCGGCGAAGTTCCAGGCGCAGACCGGCGACATCGTGAAGCTATCGTTCGGGTCATCGGGCAACTTCTTTTCCCAGATTCAAAATGGCGCCCCATACGACCTGTTCTTTTCCGCCGACATCAGCTACGCGCGGAAGCTCGAAACGGCCGGGTTGACGGAACCGGGAACGCTTTACGAATACGCCATCGGCAAAATCGTGCTATGGGTTCCGGCCGGCTCGAAGCTCGACGTGAACACGGGCCTGGGAGTGCTGACCGATCCGGCAATCCGCAAGATTGCCATCGCCAATCCGGAGCATGCTCCCTACGGACGCGCCGCGATGGCGGCGCTTCGGCGTGCGGAAATCTACGATCGGATAAAAGACAAAATCGTGCTGGGCGAAAACATTTCTCAGACCGCGCAGTTCGTGCAGTCGGGCAATGCCGATATCGGAATCATCGCGCTCTCGCTGGCGCTTGCCCCGACGCTGAAAGACAAGGGCAAATACTTTGAAGTACCTGCCGACGATTATCCCGCGATCGAACAGGCGGCGGTGCTTCTGAAGGCCTCGAAGAAAAAGAACCTCGCGAAGAAGTTCGTTGCCTTCCTCAAACAGCCGGAGTCGATCGAGATCATGCAGCGCTATGGATTCGTGGTCCCGAAGTAGGCCCTCGGCCCGATGAGCGCGGCTTGACGCGCCTTGGCCCGTCGTCAGGTCGCGGAGACCCCGCCGTCCACCATATAAATGCCGCCGGTGCAGAAGCTGCTTTGATCGGAGGCGAGGAACAGCATTACGTCCGCCACCTCTTCCGGTTGTCCGTAACGTCCGAGTGGGATGGTGGCCTGCATTTGTTCCTTGGCCTGCCCCGGATGGCCCGGCACGAACTGCTCTTCGAGCGAGCGCATCATGCGCGTTTCAATCGGCGCGGGATTGACTGTGTTGACCCGGATTTTGAGTGGCGCGCATTCGAGCGCCGCCGTGCGCATCATCCCGATCACGGCGTGCTTGCTGGTCACGTATGCTGACACGCCGGCATAGCCATGGATGCCGGAAGTCGACGAGGTAATTACAATGCTGCCGCCGCCGCCCTTCGCCATCACGGGAATCACGTGTTTGAGGCCGAGCCATACGCCGCGGACGTTGACTGCGATTACGCGATCGAAAACCTCGATCGGATATTCGGTGATTGGCTTGATGTTGCCCTCGATGCCCGCATTGGCAAGGTAGATATCGATCCGGCCATAGCGTTCGACCGCGGTCTTGACGTACCGCTGTGTGTCATCATCGCCGGTCACATCGGCGCATACGAAGCCGGCGTGATTCCCGCCGATCGCATCGACCGCGCTGCGCAAGGCGCGCTCTTCGAGATCGACCAACAGCACGTTTGCTCCCTCATCGACGAACCGTTTCGCGGCGGCGCGGCCGATACCGCCCGAGCCCCCGGTGATTACCGCCACGCGACCATCCAGCTTACCCATATTCGATGCCTCCCGATTCTCTATGTAGTCGCATCGAAAGCGCCGCCAGCGCAACCGGTCCCAAACAAGTCCGGAAGGTGCGCCCCGTGATCGAGGAGGCGACGGCGCCGGTTGTTATCGTTCGAAAGCGAACGCCGCTCGGGACGGCAGCTACGATCGACATTCGACAATGTAGATCTCCAAGCTAAGATGGCATTCGTGAATGCCACTGTGACAATCGACAAGGCCGGCCGGATCGTCATTCCCAAGCAGATCCGTGACGAGCTGCGGCTCGAACCGGGGGACAGCATCGCGCTGGAATCAGAAGGTGATCGCGTCACGCTGCGACCGCTGCATGCGAGCACGCACTTACAGAAAGAACGTGGTGTATGGGTCTTTCGCGGGAGCAAGCCGCTTTCGCTCGAAGAAGCCAATCGGCTGGTGCGCAACACGCGATCGCAGCGGGACGCTTAGAATCCGGGCGGGAGGCGGCGCGGCGTTGGGTATCGTCGGCGGCGCCATCGATGACGCTATCCTCGGTCATTGCACGCTCAAAGCGAGAGCGCAAACACTCTAGACCTTGAACGTGAAGGATTTTCTGCGCCTCGGTGCGGCAATCGCCGACCGCACGAAGACCCCTCCAGGTGATGCTCAACTGATTGCGCCGGTTGCGGAATCCACGGCGAGCTTGCTTTGCCACGGCACGCCATCGTTCGTCAGGCGATGCGACAATCCTGCTTGCGGGCTCCTCTTCTACGAGACGAGCAAAAACTCACAGGCCCCGTTGGTGCGATATGCGCGTCTGCGGCAACAAGATGAAGGCGCGGGCATTCCACCGGAGGCAGCGCGAAGCTCGTGCAGCCGCGCGTCCTCTTCGCGACCAATGATTAGCGGTGGCATGAACTCTGACATCGGCTCTGTTTGACGGTCGGCAAGACCCTCATCTGCTCGGCGCGAACCTGACGCTCAACTCATATTGTTGTACTTCGATTGGAAAGCCCTTCTGCCGGGCGCGGGAGAGTTCGCGCTTGACCCGCAGCGTCAACTTTCTCGCGCCGCCATGTAGCAGCATTCCGCGAACTTTTCGACCGATTTCTCTTCTAGCGAGGCGCATATATGCGACGAGTTGCCGGACGTCTTGAGGGCTCAGCGAGGCTCTCTTGCATTCCACGACTACTGGCATCCCTCGGCTATCTTGCAACAGAACATCCAACCGCGAACGATCCGCAAAGACTTTTTCCCGAACTTTGGAATCCGGATAGGGCTCCAAACCGTCCTCCAAGTGGTGTGGAACGGTGACGAGATAGTCGGACAGAACAGTCTCATGACCGATGCGGTTCGTGAGACCGATCCAATTCGCTTCTTCGCGCATGGCCGCGCGTATTTTCTGGAAGCGCTCTCGGCTCATTTCGCTGATTGTCCCGCGAGCACCGCCGCCTAAGCGCGCCTCTTCAGGTAGTTCAACGACCATATCGGGATCATCCGGGCCGAGCTCCATGTCCCAACGAACTTCGATACGACGTCCCTGCTCTCCGTTAGGCCACTCACGCGTGCTAGGAACGAGCGGATTCCAGTCTTTATCCGCAACATTGACGGCGACGACGGTTCCAATCCTAGCAATCCGACTACCGGGTAACTGGACAACAACTTGGTCCCCCGCTGATATCTTCCGTAGGGCATTTTGTACTCGCCTTGTTTTGCCCCAGGCCTTGGTGCGCCCTTCCAAATGATAGCCGGCACCGGGCGGCCAGCCGATTGGAGCGCATTGCGCGCGGAAGCATCGTCGCCAGAGCCCGGGATGCCGTTCTTCAACGCAGTAGACCTTCCAGTAGTTCATTTTGCTTTGCTAGATTAGAGCCTTCTGCGCACGAATGTCACAAGTGAGGGATGGGGTCGTGAAGAAGGCGGGAGAGTTGGAATTTACAGAAACCTGGAATTTTTTCGAGGCCCAGTACGCGGGCTTTCGTCAAGTGGCAGAGATCGCGGAAGGTCTCTATACCATCGGTCAACTCGCACCGGAGGTGCTTGCTCTAGCATCGTGCGATTCGCTGGCCTCGCGCCTGGCAACGATCGGTTGTCTCCAACCGCACGCTTATCTTTCATTCCGCCCTGCTTTGAGCGCCCTAGAAGGAATGCTTGCACTTCCACGGACGTTTTTCGACGTCGCGCCCCACAGCGTCGAACTGGCGCGTTTCATGGAGCACTTCAAAGCGACGGTGCAAAACAAGGCCGAGCAACTCGGCTCGCTGGGTTGGACGATCCCCTTGGACGCCAGCCCCCAAGATACCATCCGTCTCCTCGAATGCAGTACGAGCGCTGAAACAGCTGATGCCGCCTTTGCAGCGTTCTACGAAGCTGACGGCGCCGCGGCTTACGTGTCCCTGAAGGAGGACCTCCTCTCCCAAGCTGAAATGGAGCCGTGGCGAGAAGAGGTCACTACGGCTTGCGCAAGACTGGAGGATTACGACTATCTGAGCTGCGTTAATGACCTCCTGCCCGTGTTGGACGGCTTCGGTGCGACAAAATCATTGGAGTCACGGTTCCACAATAAGCGTACGCGCGACCGTTTCTTCGCGCGAAAGTTAGCTGATCAGAACTTGTTTTTGAATCAAGCCCTCTGGCTCTCGCTCAAAGCGTTCGTGGATCGTCTGTTTGAACGGATTGACTTTGCTGATGAATCCCGATTGAGCAAGCGTCTTAACAGGCATGCACGTCTCCACGGCCGCGGCGCCTATAGTCCCACGTTCGCCGACTGTTTGCGGTTACTACAGGCGTTACACACGCTATCTCTTCTATGACATCGCCGTTACCACCGGAGCGGCGAACCCGACTGCGTCGGGGCAAGTAGCCGACCTGCGGGGATTACGCCAGACGGTTTCCGAACAGACGGCGAGTCGCGGAGCTTGGCGTCAAGCCGGCGCAAGCGCATCGCAACCAGACCCTGCAGGAGTTCGGCGAGAGCGCTTGGCTGACGGAGAACGAGGGTTACGGATTCGTAATCCCTAAGTAGCGGGACTCCGGACGTAGTGGAAGGCTCTGGGCTATCGCAATTTTTTGCCGGCGGCGGGCTTCGCGCGCAACGTCTCATGACCGCCCTCGGCGGCCCATTTGGTGTGCTTTCGCAATCCCGTTAATGATTCCAGTTCGCGTGGCGTCAGAAGGGTGCCCCCGACAAGTGGGTTCGGGTTCTCCTGCCCTATCTCCTCGGCTTTCTTTGGCGCCAAGACTAAACTGCCACAACCTCCACCTTGCCGCGGACGCGGCGGCGCATACTCCGCGGTTCTCGGACTTCTATTCGGACTCTGCATCCCAGCGCTCTCAGAAATCGAAGCAACCGATCGCTGGTGAAGCCGGAGATCCGGCCGCGGACCAGTTTGGAGACCTTGGCCTGATCCACGCCCAATATCTCGGCTACATCAGTCTGACGTAGCCTTCGCTTGCGGATAAGCCTAACAATCTGCAGTGCCAAATCCGCGCGCAACCGCGATTCTTCGGGGTCACGGATTCCTATATCCGCAAAGACATTTTCAGAGCCGTCTACGAACGATTTCACCGCTCTGGGCACGAACCGAGTCTAGGCCAAAAATGGCAAGTCGCATAGGGGGAGGCTCGACCTGTTGTCGGGATGGACGTGCGGAGGCGGGCCGGTCATAGAAGGAAATTGCTAGCGCAGCTTCTTGCCGGCGGCGCGCTTCGCGCGCAATGTCTCGTGGCCGTCCTCGGCGGCCCATTTGGTGTGCTTCGCAATTCCGTTGATGATTTCGAGTTCGCGCGGCGTCAGACCGCTGCGCCCGAAAATTCCTCGAAGCGTAAACATGATGTGCTCGGGATTTTCCTCGGGGAGAAATCCGATCGCGAGGAGCGCCTCCTTCATGCGCTCCATCGCGGCGTCAACGGCGGTTGCGCTCGCGAGTTGCTGAGGCTCTGCCGATGCGAGCGACTCGGAAGCGAGCGTCATCCCGAGTGCCATACGAAGTTCATAGGCGCATAGGATCACCGCCTGCGCGAGATTGATCGGCGCATACTCAGCTGAGGTCGGAATCGTGATGAGCTTCTGGCAGAACTTGAGCTCGCGATTGGTCAGGCCGGTGTCCTCGGCCCCGAAGATCATCGCGATGCGATTAGCGGCGGAAGCTTCGGCGAGTTCGATTGAGCATTCGCGAAGAGGAAGCACCGCTTCGCGATACGGCCCGCCCCGGCAGGTGGTGCCCACGGTCAGGTGGCAGTCTTCGACCGCTTCGCCGAGCGCGGGGAAAATTTTCGCATGCGCGAGGACGTCGTTGGCATGCACCGCCATCGCATGCGCGGCGTTGGATTTGGTCGAGGCTTCGGGGGCGACCAAGCGAAGGTCGCCGAAGCCCATGTTTTTCAGCGCGCGCGCGGCGGAGCCGATATTGCCGGCCTGCTTCGGCCGGACCAGCACGAACGCGAATTGATCGTAGGGCTTCACTTTGAGAGAGATTCCCATTCTCCGGCGCTACTGGAAAGGCTAACCTGAAACGACAATCATCAAATTCGCATGAAAATCGTTTCCATCGGCGATGTGCACATGGCGACACGCAACCTGGCGCGGATGACCGAGGTCTGGCGCGATACCGACCTCGCCATCATCGCGGGCGACCTGACGAATTTCGGTGGGGTCGAGGACGCTCGCAAGGTGCTCGACGAGGTCCGCAGGTGCTGCAAAAACGTGCTCGCGGTGCCGGGCAACCTCGACCAGCCGGAGACTTTTCCATACCTGGAGCGCGAGGGTATCGCGCTGCATGGCAAGGGGATGGTCATCGACGGGGTGGGTATCTTCGGATGCGGCGGCTCGAACATCACGCCCTTCAAAACCCCGAGCGAGTCCACCGAAGAGGAGATTTATGCGGCGCTCGCGGAGGGATACGCGGCGGTGCATGACGTGCGTCCGCTCATCATGGTGTGTCATACGCCACCGTTGGAAACCAAATGCGATCGTATCGTGAGCGGGAAAGCGGTGGGCTCCTCGGCCGCGCGTAGGTTCATCGAGGAGCATCAGCCCGAGGTGTGCATCTCGGGGCACATCCACGAATCGGCAGCAGTGGACAGCATCGGCAAGACGATCGTCATAAATGCAGGGCCATTCAAGGGCGGCGGCTACATAACGGTCTCTGTCAACCATAGAAGCATAGACGCGAGGCTCGAATTTCTTTGACGTCCCTCAACTCTCGCGCGCGGGCCAGTCGATGCAGATCTACGCGGGGAAGATTCGCAACGGCTGGCCGCTCATCATCCGGAACATCTTCACGTTGCTGAGGCGCTTCAATCCAATGGCGCGCCATTAGCATCCTATCGACATGCTTATCGAAAGATGATTTTGTCGATGCTTCATCGCGAGGGAGAGGAGTAACAATTCCACATGATTGAAGGGGTGCGGATGCGCTTCGACCACGTGTCGATCGCCGTGCGTTCAATCGATCGCGCTTACCAGTTTTTCCAACGCTATTTCCCGGTTCATTTCCGCAGCGAGAAGCGCCGCGACGACCAGGTCAGCGGGAGCTTCTACTGGCAGGATCTTTGGCTCGGCGGCTTCGCGATCGAGATGATCGAGGATCTCCCCGGCCAGAAAACCTTCGTCGGCAGGTTCATCGACAAGCGTGGCGAAGGGATGCACCATCTCTCAATCGAGGTTGACCATCTGAAGCCGCTGACCGACGCGATGAAGCGCGACGGCATCCGTATCGTCAACGAGCAGACCTTTCCCGACGGCTCTGCCACTGCTTTCATCTCACCGCGCTCCGCCTTCGGCACGTTGATCCAGTTCTGGCAGGTCCCGAACTTTGACGAGCCGAAACTACCGCCGACACCCGATGGCCTCGCCCGTTTCGACCACGTGTCGCTCGCGGTCAAGGATATCCGCAAGGCCTACGATTTTTTCCTGCGCTATTTTCCTGCGACCCTCGACCGCGAACCGCATCGCGCGTCCGAGGGCTTTCTTCTTGGCCACCTCAACATCGCGGGATTCAAGCTCGAGTTCATCCAAAGCCCTGGCACTGGCGGCAAAACCGATTTCGTCGGCAACTTCATCGAGAAGTATGGCGAAGGTCTCCATCACCTGACGATTAATCTGAAGGAGTTCGACCAGACCCTTCGGAAGCTCAGGGCCGATGGCGTCCGCATCGTCGACGAGAACAAGAACTGGCGCGGCGAGAGCGAATTTTACATCTCGCCCCGGTCTGCCTTCGGCACCCTCATCCAGGTATGGGATACTATCTGATTCCCGGCTGAGGGCGTCATGCTGAAGGCACTCTTCTTCGACGCGGCGGGCACGCTGTTCGAGGCCCGCGAGCCGGTCGGTCATTCATACGCGCGCATCGCGAGGCGGCACGGGTTGACGGCCGACGATGCCGTCGTCAGCGCCGGTTTTCGTCGCGCATTCGCCTCGACGCCGGGGCTTGCATTCGGGCCGGGACGACCTGCCGATGAGATTCAGCGCCTCGAGCGCGAATGGTGGTATGGACTGGTTCGCAGGAGCTTCGAGGGGCTCGGCGAGTTCGACAGTTTCGATGCTTTCTTCGACGAACTGTTCGCCTATTTTGGAGATCCCGCCAACTGGGTGCCGCTGCCCGAAGCCCGTTCGGTCCTGCAACGTCTAAAAGACACGGACCTCAAGCTCGGCATAATCTCGAACTTCGACCATCGCCTGTATCGCATCCTCGACGGCCTCGATCTGAGGCCGTTTTTCGATAGCGTCACGATCTCGTCGGAGGCCGGCTACGCGAAGCCTGCGCGGCAGATTTTCGCCGCCGCGCTCTCGGCCCTGGATGTGGCGGCTGCCGAGGCCGCGCACGTCGGCGACTCCGAGCATATGGACGTTCGCGGCGCGCAAGACGCCGGCCTTCGCCCGATCCTAATAGATACGGGAACCACCGGGGCACCCGCCTTTGAGGGCGGAGTCGCGCGCGTTTCTTCGCTTGCCCAAATGATTGAGGTTATGCGACTACTGAGGTTTACTTAAATAAAAGGTACGGGCCGAGGCGCTATTAGCCGAATTTTGTGTCCCGCACGAGAGCTTAGGGGATTTAGAGATCATGACTTCATCCATCACGCTTCGCCGACTGATGGCGACAACTGTTATTGGGGCTTTTCTTGCGCTGGGGAGTGGGGCGGCCCTCGCGCAGGATATCAACAGCGAACTTAGTGCGCTCGAAGCGCAAATGAGCGGCGCGTTGAGCAGCGATTCGCAGGCCCAATCGCTGGTCGAAAAGCTCGACAATGCGGAAAAGACTTTCGCGCAATTGTCCTCCAGCCCCAAGGCCAATAAGGCCGCGCTGCAGCCCGCCTTCGATCGCCTCGAATCGATGCTGGCGCGCATGCATGAGACCTATTCGAAAAAGAAGGACGACTGCATCGAGCAGATCGATAATGGCGGCCAGTGCGACTACACGGTGCCCGAGCAAGTCGCGCTCGCCGCGGCATATCCGCTGGCATGGCTGAGATTCCAGGGCGCTTCAACCGTTTATACCGAACAGCCAGACCGCGCCAAGAAGCTGCTCAATCAGGCGATCGACGATTTTACCCAGAGCAGCCTCGCGATGCCTGATCCCAATCTGGTGCGTGAGAACGTGCTGGGCCGCGCCTATTGCGAACGCGAGCTCGGAAAGTACGACAAGCCCGAGTACCAGAAAGCAATCGAAGACTTTAAACAGATCATGAGCGAGGGTTCCGGAACCCAGCAGTACAAGGCCGCGCAGCAGGGCCTCGCTACCACTTACGCCGCGATGGGTAATGCCAATGAAGCCCAGAAGTACAGTGGTGGCTTGGGTAACACTGGCGGCGCCGAGATGTTCAAGCTCCAGACCACCTTCGCCGCGATGTATGCCAATCCCGCCAAAAAGACCGAATTTCTGAAGGAGATCGTCGACCTCGCGCGCAGTAAGGAAAGCGACAAGGACGGATGGGCAATCGCAATCACCGGTATCGCGAAGTATAGCCACAACCCGGTCGAGGAACTGGGCAGCTCCGGCGATCCCTTCCAGGAGCATCTGCTCGCCAACGTGCTCCTTTCCAAAAAGGATCAGGCGGGAGCGGCGAAGTACTATCTGGAGGCGGCGCATAGCGGGAAGTATCCCAAGGACTACAAGTTTGCCGCCGACATCTATTTCAACGAGCACAACATGGGCCAGTTCGAATCGATCCTCAACGATATGGCCAAATCGTCCAACAATCCCGATGCCCAGTGGGCCAGCTACATGCGTTACAAGTCCCCGCGTGCAGTTTGGGAGCAAAGCGGGATGAAGAACACGCAGGCCGAGAGCGCTTGGAGCTCGGCTGCGGACGACTACCTCAAGAAGTATCCGCATGGCGAATATTCCAACGAAATACGCTTCCGTATGGGCGAGCGCTTGCAGCAACAGAAGGACTACGTCGGCGCAGCCAAGATTTACCAGGACGTGAACGGCGGCGAATACGGTTTCGCCGCAAAGTTCAACGCCGCGGAATGCGAATACGTCGCGTTGGTTGCCGCCAGCAGCAAGGATACCAAGGACAAGAAAGCTGCGACCGAGAATCCGGGCGATCTGCGCAACACTGCGATCTCGCTGCTGCGCGCGACTCTCAAGGACGCTCCCGAAGCCGAACGCTCCGCGCCCACTCAGACCCAGAAGAAATACGTCCACGACACGACCGGCCGGGCCAAGTACATGCTCGCCGGTTTGCTTCAGAGTCCCAACGAGAACAAGCAGGATGCCGAAGATATCGCTTCCTTGCTGACCAACTTTGAGCCCCAGTACCCGGGAATGAACGAGAAGTCCCAGGATGTCTTCCTGTGGCGCATGCAGGCGCTCAACACACTCGGCCGTTACGACGACCTCCAGCGCGATCTGAGCGCCTTCCTCGAACGCAACAAAGGCAACACGCAGAACTCCGATCTGATCAAGACGCTTGGGATCGATTTCTGGAAACAGGCGGAGGCCAAGCAAGCGGCCGGCGATCAGAAGGGCTTCGAGCAGAATGCCAAGCTTACCGAGCTCGCATACGCCTTCTTCGAGGACATGGTTGCGGCGGGGAAAATGCAGCCCAAGAATCTGACCGGCACGCTCTCGATTCTCGCCCGCGCCTACATGGCGACCGGCCAGGAGCCCAAGGCCGAGACGATTTTCAATCAGGTCGTGAAAGCCGACCCCGCATCGCCCGATGCCAACGCGGGTCTCGCGCGTATCGCGCAGTCCAAGAAAGACCTGAAGGATGCGGTTACGCTGTGGACCACCGTCGAGAGCACTGCGGCGGAATCGGATAACCAGTGGTACGAGGCCAAGTACAATATCGCGGAGATTTACTCCGAGCAGGGCAACGTCCAGGAAGCATGCAACAAGCTCGCGCAGACTCGTGCCGAGCATCCCGGCCTGGGCTCCAAGGAAATGGAGATGAAATGGAACGCGCTCCAGACCAAGCTCTGCCTCAATCGCAAGGGCTAGCCGCGAATGCTGAAGCGGATTCATCACGTGGGGGTAGTGGTGCCCAATCTCGAAGAGGGACTCAAGTTCTGGCGCGATACGCTGGGACTTGAGTTCATCAAGAGCGCCACCATCGCCGATCAAGGCGTCAAAGCGGCATTGCTCAGCGCCGGAGGGAGCGAGATCGAGCTGCTCGAACCGATCAATCCGGACGGCGGAGTCGGAAAATTCCTCGCGCGCCGCGGCGGCGGACTGCATCACGTATGCTTCGAGAGCGATGGCGTCGACGCCGACCTCGAAGCCGCGCGCGCGAAGGGCATCCCGCTAATCGATCAGAAGCCGCGCAAGGGGTTGGCGGGGATGATTTGCTTCCTGCATCCCAAGGCGACGCGCGGCGTGTTGGTCGAGTACGCCCAGCCGATAGAGACCGACGAATAGAGGACGCGAGAAATGCCGATTTACGAATATCGATGCGTTAACTGCGAGCTATCCTTCGAGGCCTTGGTACGTCCCGGCCATCTTGACGACGCCGAATGCCCGCATTGCAACGGCCACCAGTTGAGCCGCGAGATGTTGACTTTCGCGGCGCGTTCGAATGGCAATGGCGCATCGGCGGCCGCGCAAGCGATCAGCGGTAACGGCCTCGACGCTGCGCTCAGCGCGCCTCGCGGCGGATGCTGCGGCGGCGCCTGCGGCTGCCGCTGATCTAGTTTAAAGTCAGCAAATCTTCCAGAAAAGTTCGCGCTCTCTCGGGCGTTCTCTCCCGCGTTTTCATCTGATGTCAAGGTAGAAGAAGGTGCGCGAGAGGACCGCGATCATGGCCATCGCCAAAATCGACCGCCTCAAAAACGCGGGCGAGGAAGAGAAGAGTTAGGTGGACTTGGGTTTCCTCGGCGGGATCTTAAAGGGTGGGACGAAGGCGCGCTCGGGATCGGGCAGCAGATTCATGAACTTCACTTCGGCGAAATCGCCTACAATCTGTATCGCTGAGAAGGTCGCATTGTTGACGCGGATGCGGCGGAAGTGCTGAAGTTCCGATCCAACCATGTGGCAGAGCACAGTGCGAATGATGTCACCATGCGAGACGAACAGGATGCGCTGCTCGGGATTGGCCTCGATCGCGCGCCGCACCGCGCGCACTCCACGCTCCTGCACCTGTGCGATGGTCTCGCCACCCGGAGTCGGCCACGTCAGCGGATGCTCGCGATATCGCACATACTCGGGGTCGTCGATGAGGTCCTCGAACACCATCCCTTCCCATCGGCCATAGTGCACTTCCTCCAGATCAGGATCCTCCGTGACGGTTATGCCGCCGATGCCGTTGGCGATGATCTCCGCGGACTGCTTCGCACGCGGCAGCGGGCTGCTGATGATGAGATCCGGCTTGATCGCGCGCGCCGAGGGTACCGCCTTCTGGACTTGAGCGCGACCGTCCTCATCGAGCTCGATAGGGTTATGCCCCATGACCCGCCCGACGCGGTTCCATGCGGTCTCGCCGTGTCGCATCAGCAGCGCGGTTCCGCGAATGCCTTTCCCCGATCTCAATTTATCCGCCACGTAAAAAGGTCCGAGCGCCATTCAGGTTAATTATCTAGATGTGTGCGGAAGTTGAAAGAAGAGCGAGCGCCTTTTTGAGACGCCCGCTCGTTTAGGATTCATCACAATTTCGGGTTGAGGAGAGAAATTAACGCCCCGCTGGCTGAGCGCTGGCGTGGCCGTTCGCACCCGCGTGTTGCACCGCGCCATCGTCAGTTGAGGTGCTCGCGGGAGCGAGTCCGCAGAACGCCTCGTAATCGATGAGCGTGGTCTGCGTCGGATGCTCGCTGCAGACCGGGCAGTTCGGGTCCTTGCGAATCTTCAGCGTCCGCACGTAGTCGCGCGCCGAAAGCGTATCGAAGTACACCATCCGGCCGATCAGTGGCTCGCCCGCATTGAGCAGAAGCTTGATTGCCTCGAGCGCTTCAATCGATCCGATCACGCCCGGCAGCGCGCCGAGCACGCCGGCCTCCGCGCACGAGGGCGCCATGTCAGGCGGTGCGGGCTCGGGATAGAGGCATCGATAGCATGGGCCGCCTTTCGCCGTATGATAGACGGTCGCCTGGCCTTCGAAGCGGAAGATGGCGCCATCGACCAGCGGCTTCTTCGCGAACACGCACGCGTCGTTGATGAGATAGCGCGTCGGGAAGTTGTCGCCGCAGTTCACGATGACGTCGTAATCCTTGATGATGTCCATCACGTTTTCCGACGAGAGCCGGACCTCGTGTCGGTTCACCTTGATCGCTGGATTGAGTGAATGAATCGCGGTTTCCGCCGATTCGGTCTTGCGGATTCCGACCCGTTCCGTCGTATGAATGATCTGGCGCTGCAGGTTCGAAAGATCGACCACATCGAAGTCGACCAGACCAAGAGTGCCGACGCCCGCCGCCGCAAGATACAGCGATGACGACGAGCCGAGCGCGCCCGCGCCTAAAAGTAGGACTTTCGAATCAAGAAGTTTTGCCTGACCTTTCTCGCCGACCTCGGGAATCACGAAATGGCGCGAGTAGCGCGTGATCTCATCCTGGGTGAACTGGCGATCCGCGACCCATGGCAGCCCGCGATCCTTCCATGAGTTAAATCCGCCTACCAGGTTGTAGACGTTGGTGTAGCCGAGTTCCTTGAGCGCGCGCGCCGCCAGCAGCGAGCGCGTGCCCGATGCGCATTGGAGGATCACCGGCGCATTGTGGTCGGGAACTTTCTCTTCGACGCGCAACTCGAGGAATCCGCGCGGAATCGCGATCGCATTGGGCAGATGACCTTGGCGCCATTCGTCGCTCTCACGCACATCGATGACGACAGTGCCGGGCTGGTCCATCAACTTGCGCGCCGCGTCGATATCGAGTTGCGGAATTTCCTTGCGCGCTTCGTCGATTATGTTCTTCGAGGTCTTTGCCATATTCCCTCTCGCGTCGGGCACAGGCTAAAGCCTGTGCCACAAAGCAATCATCTTCCGGCGGCGTGCATTTCCACCGGCTGAGTATCCCGCTTCTTCACGAACTTGATGGCGGCGTTGTCGATGTTGATGGAGCAGAGTGAACCGCACATCGAGCAGACGTTGGAGCCCGAGGCCTCGCTCTCTTCCTTGTAACGGCGCGCCTTGTCCGGATCCATCGCCATCGCGTACATGCCTTCCCAGTTGAGCGCTTTGCGATAGCGCGACATCTGGTCGTTCCACACCTTCGCGCCGCGCACGCCCTTCACCAAATCGCCCGAATGCGCCGCGATGCGGGTGGCGATGACGCCGTCGCGTACATCATCTATATCCGGCAGCCGCAGATGCTCGGCCGGCGTGACATAACAGAGGAAGTCGGTGCCGTTCGCCGCGGCAATCGCGCCGCCGATCGCGCCGGTGATGTGGTCGTAGCCGGGCGCGACGTCGCAAGTCAGCGGCCCGAGCACATAGAACGGAGCGCCAGCGCACACGCGCTTCTCGAGCTTCACGTTGGCTTCGATTTGATCCAGCGGCACGTGCCCGGGGCCCTCGATCATCACCTGAACGCCGTTTCGTCGCGCGCGCTCAGTAAGCTCGCCCATCACCAGCAGCTCGCCGATCTGGCCGCGATCGGTCGCATCGCCGGTGGCGCCCGGCCGGAGCCCGTCGCCCATCGAGATCGTGACGTCATGTGCGCGGCAGATTTCGCAAACCTCGTCGAAATGCTCGAACAGCGGATTCTCGTTGCCGGTGCGCTCGATCCACGCCGCCAGCAGCGCGCCGCCGCGCGACACGATACCCTCGATACGCTGATGACCCCGCAGCCGCTTCACGGTCTCGCGCGTCACTCCGCAGTGGAGTGTCATGAAGTCCACGCCCTGCCTGGCCTGACGCTCGATGACATCGAGGAAGTGTTCGGCGCCGAGTTCCATGATCGACCCTTCGGAGCCGACCTGGTAAATCGGCACGGTGCCGATCATCACCGAGCATCGCGAGACCAGCTCGACGCGAATCTTGTCGAGGTCGGTGCCGGTCGAGAGATCCATCACCGAGTCGGCGCCGAAGCGGACCGAGGTGTAGAGCTTCTCGATTTCCTCTTCCAGGAACTGATGGAAGTTGGACGCGCCGATATTCGAATTGACCTTGGTGCGCAGTCCCTTGCCGACGCCGATCGCGCGGAACTCATGATGGATGTTGCGCGGGATGACGATCTCGCCGGTCGAGACGCGCTCGCGGATCAGCTCGGGAGCGAGGCCCTCGTCTTCCGCGACCTCGATCATCTGTTGAGTGACAATACCCTTACGGGCCGCTTCTATTTGCGTCATGAAGTTCTCTCCAGTGCTGAACAATGCGCCCGGACTGGCTAACCAGTATACACTTTAGATCGTGCGACTGCGGATGAGAAACAGAAAACGCTGGCTCAATCTTCACCGTATGCGATGCCATTCTTGTCGCATAGCGCTCGAAGCTGCTGAATCATTTAACTTTCCCTCGACTCCGCTGCGCTCCGCCTCGGGAGCGGCTGCGCCGCGGCGCTTCGCGCCCCCTTCGGGTCTCTTGCGAGCAAGACTACGTCCTCAATCCTCGCCATACGCGATGCCGTTTTTCTCGCATAGCGCACGAAGCTGCTGAATCATCTTCTCGGCGCGCGCCAGATGCGCGATCGCAATAAAGTTTGCCAGCGCTACCGTGAACAGCGCGCCAGTCGCCCAGTACATGTGGCTGAGAACGTCGCCGCCGTGAATCACCCGCACGCCCTTCGCATACGCGACGAACAGAATGCCGAGCCCAATCAGCGTCAGCGCAATCGTAACCCGCGTCATGCGCGCTTACTTGCCGCCCGGCGCAGGCTGGTGGCGGTCAATCGCGGTCAACTCTTCCGGCTCCGGCGCGGGACGCTTCTCAGCCTCCAGCGGACGGCCGCGGTCAGTATACCGCTTCAGCTCGGGACGCTGAGGATTGTAGACGGCAGCATCCTGCTGCTTGTACCACTCCTGCATCTCGTCCATATTGCCGTCGCGGCCCTTCTCGGCGAGCACCGTCGAGCGATGCATCAGCTGCTCCTTGGTCTCGACGAAGTCCTTGCGATCGAAACCCCAGATGCGCGGATGCACGTAGGTGTCCATCCTGATGGCGTCGCACGGGCAGGCCTCGACGCACAGCCCGCAGTAGATGCATCGCAGCGTGTCTATCTCATAGCGCAGCGGATACTTCTCGACATGCGGATCGGGCGACTCGCCGGCCTCGATATAGATGCACTGCGCAGGGCATGCGGTCGCGCACAGATAGCAGGCGGTACATCGCACGGCGCCATCCTCGCGTAACGTGAGGCGATGGCTCCCGCGGAAGTGGTCGGGATAAGTCTTGCGCTGCTCGGGATACTGGCTCGTCTCGTTGGCGCGCCGGTCCTTCGCGAGCCCGAACGAATGCGCGATGTTGATCGCGAGGTTGCGCATGAAGTGGAAATTGGTGACTGCAAGGCCCCGCAGAACTTCAGGCACGTAAGCCCGCTCCATCAGGGTCATATCTTCGCGTCTTTTCATTCTGCGACCTTATGCGCGAGCGGCGACTGGATGCGTGAAACTCAACCGACCGTATAGGGCAACTATAAAGACCGCATCGAACGACAGTCAACCGCTCCAGATAGAACCTTGCCGGCAGATGCGGATGCCGGAGTCTCATCAACCGTCAGGGGCAGTGTGTTTTTGCCCTAACCCA
This sequence comes from uncultured delta proteobacterium, assembly GCA_963815835.1. Lineage (GTDB taxonomy): Bacteria > Desulfobacterota > Binatia > Binatales > Binataceae > DATGKG01. The sequence continues at coordinate 288,231 of CAWFIF010000006.1, read as the reverse complement.
TCGGTCAGGACTTTCATAACTCCTTTTATTTCCGAATGGTTATGCGATCTGAGCCCTGTCCTCGCAGTGGGTTTGTTTTTGCGGTTTTTGTTAGTCGAAGCAGCAGAATCCAGAGCTGATGACCCTCTCCTCCCGGCGCGATTTTCGCCCGCAGCCATGGCGAAAATCGCGCCGGCCACCTCCCCCGATAAACGGGGAGGAACAGAAAAACGCTGTAATTCCGTGGAGAAAGTGGGTTTGTTTTTGCGTTTTCATGTTTTGCGGATCGACCTTCAAAACGCCGACGGCACCCCGAAGGGCGCCGCACCGCAAATCCTAGCATATCTCGGGGATCGCGTCTGCAAGCATATCAAGCTTCCGCCTCCCGGATCGCCGCCAGCATCGAGCGCACATCGTACGGGCCATTGTAGCGCTCGCCGTTGATGAAGAACGTCGGCGTGCCGTTGACGCCGCTGCGAACGCCACTGCGAAAGTCTTCCTTCACGCGCGAGGCGTATACGTGCTCGTTCATCTCGCGCGTGAAGCGCGGAATATCGAGGCCCAGCGCCGTCGCATACTCGACCAGGTTTTCGGGATCGAGCGCCTCCTGGTTTTCATACAGCATGTCATGCATTTCCCAGAACTTGCCTTGCGCGGCGGCGGCCTCCGCCGCTTCGGCCGCAAACTCGGCATGCGGATGCGCATTGGCGAGGGGGAAGTTGCGAAACACGAGAGCGAGCTTATTCTTCATCCGGTGCTGGAGTTCTTTTACGACCGGGTAAGCCGCGCCGCAGTAGGGGCATTCATAGTCGCCATACTCGACTAGTACGATTGCGGCATCCGCGGATCCCTGAAAGTGATCACGCGCGCTTACTGGTGGGGTTAACATCGCCTACTCCTATTTTGAAGGAAGCGCTTCGAGAGCGGCGAGGATACCATCCGCGCCGGGGTTAACTCCGATTGGCGAGACGTAGCTCCATCGAATGACCCCGGCAGCATCGAGCACGAAGAGCGCGCGCTCGCAAACTCCCTCGGCCTCACGATAGACGCCATAGGTACGAGCGACCTGACCTTTAGGTTCGAAGTCGGACATGAGCGGAAAATGCAATTTGTTGGTTTTCGCATAGGCCATATGGCACCAAGCGCCATCGACCGATATTCCAATCAGGTTGGCATTGAAGCGGCGGAATTCCGGCAGCACTTCGTTGTAGAGCGCCATTTGGTCTCCACAGACCGGGCTCCAGTCAGCCGGATAGAACGCGAGAATCACCGGGGCGCCCCGAAACTCGCTGAGTGCGACGATTTGATCCGGCGTGGTGTGGAGCTTGAAGTCGGGCGCGGCGGTGCCCGGCGGCAGCGGCGCGGGTTTCGAATTTCCTTGTTTGATGTCTCCAGCCACAGGAAGGACCTCCTTTCCGGTTGCTCATTTGTGAAGCCGCCGAATCGGCATCGTACCACGATGCCTTCTAATGGCTACCCCCGTTTAAGATTGCCGCTGGCGGCGGCCTGCGATTTGCGCAACAGTCAGCCAGCCATGTTCTGCATGAGGTCGCACATGAATCGCTGCCTCGCATGCTGCCTGATGGTGCTTTCGATCGCTGCCTTCGGGGCACAACCGGCGCGCGCGCAAGACGCCGCCGCGGGCCTTAAGGAGGCGCTCACGACCGGGACCGCCGACGCGGTCAGTGTGCTGGGAAAACCGGGCGGCTATTTCTCCAATCCTGCCGTCAAGATACTTCTGCCGCAAAAGCTCCAGATGGTTGCAACCGCTCTGCGGGGGATGGGCTACGGTCCGCAAATCGATCAGTTCGTGCTGAGCATGAACAACGCGGCCGAGGCCGCGGCGCCCAAGGCCCAGCCCATCTTCGTCAATGCGATCCAGACCATGAGCTTCAGCGATGCGCAGCAAATCGTCTCGAAGGGCGGGCATTCGGCGACCGACTATTTCCAGCGCAAGACCACGCCCGAGCTGACCACCGCCTTTGCGCCGATCGTCAAGCAAGCGATGGAACAGAACTCGGTGACGAAACAGTACGACGATCTGATAGGGAAGTATCAGACCGGTGCGATGGGCAGCTTCGGCAGCATGCTCGGCGGGCATGGGGCGGCACCGAACCTGGACATCAACAGCTACGTGGTCAGCAAGAGCCTCGACGGACTCTTTTATATGGTCGGGCAGGAGGAGCAGAAAATCCGCACCAACCCGGCCGCGCAGGTGACTCCGCTTCTCCGGCAGGTCTTCGGCGGCATGCACTAAACGATCATTACAAGGAGAACCACGATGCCGACGCATCCGATTCGTTTCGGAATTCAAACTGGACAGCAGGATGTTACATGGGAGCGGATGCGCGACTTTTGGCAGAAGGTTGACGCATGGGGCTACGACTCGCTGTGGGCCTTCGACCATTTCTATCCCATCTTCGTGCCCGACCCGACCGGACCATGTATGGAGAGCTGGACGCTGCTCGGCGCGCTCAGCCAGGTGACGAAGCGTGCCCGCATCGGCGCACTGGTCAACGGCAACACCTATCGCAATCCTTGTTTGACCGCGAAAATGGCGGCGACCCTCGATCAGATCAGTGCCGGACGGCTCAACCTCGGGCTCGGCGCCGGATGGTTCGAGCTCGAGCATAAGAGTCTCGGCTTCGATTTCAAGACTGTTCCGGAGCGTCTGCAGGCCCTCGACGAGTCATGCCAAATCATCAAGGGCATGTTCACGCAGGACAAAACGACGCTAAAGGGCAAGCATTACAATGTCGTCGATGCTGTCTGTAATCCGAAACCGATTCAGAAAAATCTCCCGCTGATGATCGGCGGCCATGGCGAGCGGGTGCTGCTCAAGCTGGTCGCGAAGCACGCCGATATGTGGAACATGACCAACGCCGATGCGCCCGAGATGAAGCGGCTCATAGGCATCATCGAGCGTCATGCAGACACGGTCGGTCGCGACTCCGACAAAGTCGAGAAAACCGTGATGCTCGCGATGGCCTATAATCCGCCCAAGCAGCGCGACGAGATGCTGACTGGGCTGGTCGCGATGATGGCTCAAACGACGCCGGAAAAAGCGCGCGATCGGATCATCATCGGCAGCAAGCAAGAGTGCATCGACAAAATCGAGGTCTACATCAAAGCGGGTGTCACGCATTTCATTTTTATGGGGGTGTGGCCGATGATTGTGGAGGATGAGGTGCAGGCATTCGCGGAGGAAGTGATTCCGGCGTTTCGAAAATAGCGCGAGTTGTCGGAAATCTTGCATCGGCGCGCGAAGAAAATCGGATGCTAGTCGTCACTTAGCCAGTACATGCACTTCTACGACATCTTCAAGACGGGAGTTTGTTATGGCTAGCGATCTAATCGAACGCATCCGCGAACGCGCGTATCAGATTTGGGAAGGCAACGGCCGCGAGGGCAATTCTGAAGAACATTGGCTGCAGGCCGAGCGCGAAGTGCTAGGCAGCGAAGCGGCCGCGCCGGAAGCTTTTTCGGGTGAAGCGGCGGGACGCAACGCCACTCGCGCGTATGACGACCACGCCACGAAGTTCGGCGCGAATGGCCGCGTTGACGAGAAGGTGAAAGAAGCGGAGGAAGCGCTCGACGGTCCCCAGCGCGAGGAGCTCAAGCGCGCGGAAGAGATCGGCAAGCGCCGCGCCAAAGACGCCGCCTAGGGTTTCCTCACCCGCGTTTTTCCCGCGGGGGAGGCCGCGTGGCATCCGTTGCGCTGCCTTGATTTGCGCAACGCATGCCATGCGGGTGGGGGTGCTGTTCTCGCCACGAGAGCTTGCTCCCCCGTCATTCGAGCCCGCCGGTTCCTTTTCTTCGCACACTGAATTTGCCCGCGCGGCATTCTTAAGCTGAGTCACCGCCTTCCGATGCGGTTGCAATAACCGCATCGATTTTGATTTTGTGTTGTCTCGAACGATATGTAATTAAACGATCGTTCAAGACCAACCCAGGATCGACGAGGTGAAGGCGAGATGCTGACGGGCTCACAATACAAGAAGTCGCTTTATGACGGCCGCGCGATATTTTTCGAAGGCGAACGCATCGACGATATCCCCCGTCATCCGATTCTCGGGCAGTCGGTCGACCAGATTGCGCGCGGCTACGATCGCTGGTACTCACCCGAGGCCGGCGCGCTCAACCCGCTGATGTCGATTCCTCATTCCGCCGAGGAACTGCGCGCGCGCATCAAGCAGCAGCACGGCGCCGACATCCTCTCGCTGGTAACCTATCAATCCGTCATGACGCTGACGACCGCCGGCGCGCGTATCGGCGCCAAGCTTCCGAAATATCACGACCGGATTCAGCGCTACGTCGAGCAGGCCCAGCGCAACGACATTCGCATCACAGAATGCATAACAGACGCGAAGGGCAATCGCAGCCTGCCGCCCGCGAAGCAGGACGATCCCGACGCCTACACGCGCATCGTCGATCGGCGCGGCGACGACATCGTGATCCGCGGCGCCAAGTTGCACATCACGGCGGCCGCGCTCGGCCACGACCTGATGGTGATTCCGACCAAGGCGATGCACGCGGGCGAAGAAGCCTACGCGGTCGCGTGCATGGTGCCGGTCAACTCGCCGGGCGTGAAAATCGTCAACACGACCTATGCGCCGCGGCATGCCGACACGCGTGACTTTCCGTTCTCTTCGAAGAATCACATGCCGGAAGGCTTCGTCATTTTCGACGACGTCGTGGTGCCGCGCGAGCGCGTGTTCCTCGATGGCGAGGTCGAGCACGCCGCGGTCTTCGCGCATTCGCTCGGGCTCTGGGAACGGCTCGGCGGGCTCTCGGACCTGGCGGAGACGGCAGATCAACTGGTGGGATTCGCGCAACTTATCGCCGAAGCCAACGGCCTCGCGCGCGAATCGCATGTGCGCGAAAAAATTTCCGAGATGATCATCCATGCGACGCTGGTACGCTCGGCACTCGAGGCTGCGATCGCCAACTGTGAAATAACCGCCGATGGCAGCGCGTTCCCCAACGAGCTCTATACCAACGCGGGCAAGTATCATGGCGCGGCGAACTACAGCCTGATGGTGCGGCACCTGCACGATATCGGCGGCGGCTCGATTCTCACTGCGCCTTCGGTATCGGACCTCGAGAGTGAGGCGACCGGCGCCCTGCTGCGCAAGTACATGAGCACCGGCAAGGAAGTGGACGGCGAGTACCGGCTGAGGCTCTTCCATGCGATCCGCGATCTCACCGCGGATGCGTTCGGTGGATGGCGCGCGGTAACGAACGTGCAGGCGGGTGGCGGACTCTATGCGCAGCGCATCGTGACGCGCCGTCACTATGATTTGGATGGCGCCAAGAAGAAGGCCCTCGAAGCAGCAGGGCTGCTATCGGAGAAGGAGAAGACGCACTAGCGCTGGCACGCGTAGTTCTGTTCCTCGCTCGTCTTTGCTGTGCCTCGCCCATATGATTGGGCGAGGTGACCCGGCGCAGTTCATGCGATGGCTGCGAGCATGAACTGTGACGGGTCGGAGCGGGTCATCAGCTCTGGGATTCTGCTTCTTCTGCCAGCACATCGCTCAGCTCGCTCGCGTGCTCGCGCAACGCGTCGGCGATGCTGGTCAACACTCCTTCGAGATTGTTCAATACGTCGTCATTCCAGAACCTGATTACCTTGAATCCGTGAGCTTCGAGTCGCGCGGTTCGTGCGGCGTCCTTCTCCACTTCGTCCGCGTGCTGGCCACCATCTATTTCGATGACCAATCGATGCTTTAGACAGCAGAAATCTACGATCTGATTGCCGATGGGATGCTGACGGCGGAACTTCGCGCCATTGAGACGCTTCGCGCGGAGATTCTGCCAGAGGAGACCTTCGGCGGGAGTTTGTTCACGACGGAGGCGGCGGACATCGTCGCGCAATTGGTATGGTGTGCGCATGACGACAAGTTGTATCTCAGAATCCAATTGTTGATGGAAGATGACCAGCAAAGACAGAATCCAGAGCTAAGGACCCTCTCCGACCCGGCACGTTTTTCGCTCGCAGCCAAAGCGAAAATCGCGCCGGGCCACCTCCCCCAATCCGTATGGGGGAGGAACAGTGCGGAGGAGGAGCAGAAAAAAGAGGAGGAACAGAGGTGGAACTACTTCAATCGTGTATACAGCCGTATCGGATTCTCATGCAGGATGCGACGCTGATCAGCCGCGCTGAACTCCGCGCGATCCGCGGTGAACTTTACGGTGTTGGGAAACCGTCCGTCAAAGTGCGGATAGTCCGAGGCATACAAAATGTGATCGCTTCCCACCACTTGGGCGACATACGGCAACGTCGCCTCGTCGGGATCGCATGAGATGAAGAAATTCTCCGAGCGAATCACCTCCGACGGCTTGCGATGCAGAAACGGCACGTACTCGGGCATCAGCTCGTAGTGCTCGTCGAGACGCTCCATCCAGAACGGAAGCCATCCGACGCCCGCCTCCAGCATCGCCACGCGCAGGCGCGGAAACATATCGAGCACGCCGCCCCCGACGATCGATGCGATCGCGCGCATCACCTCGAACGGATTGGTCGCCGAATGCTGGATGAAAAGATTGTTGCCGAACTCGAACGTGCCGCATCCGTAGGGCGGCCGGGCGGTGCCGCCGTGAAAACACGCGGGCAGGTCCTCGTCCTGACAGGCCTCCCAAATCGGACGGAAATCGGGATGGTCGATAAGCTTGTCTTCCATATGTCCCGACAGATAGATGCCGACGCACCACGGCTCCTTCGCGACGCGATGAATTTCGCTGGCGGCCAGATCAGGTGCGCGCATCGGAACCACGGCGACGCCGCTGAGTCGATTCGGATACGCAGAGCAGTAATCGGCGAGCCATCGATGGTATGCGCGAATCATCGCAAGTTCGAAGTCCACGGTCTTGAGCGCGCAGAAACTCGACACCACAGTGGCGAACAAGACCGCGACATCGATGCCCTCGCGATCCATATCCTTGATGCGCGCATGTGGATCGAATCCGCCGCGCGGGTTAGGTTGCTCTCCCTCGGAGCGGCGGCCGCTGCGCACCAGCGGCTTGTCGATTTGCGCGAAGCCGAGCGGGCGGCCGGTGTTGAGCTGATGAAAATATCCGAAGAACCATTTCGAGGGGCGCGTCGCGGCGATTTTCTTCAGCTCCTCGAGGTCGGGCTTGAATTTGCTATCGAGGTACTGGTCGTAGAGCTCGTTGGGCTCCATCACGTGCCCATCGGCATCGATGACCTTGATTCCGTTGAACATGAAGTGCTCCCCCGGCGTCGCCTAACAGATTTTATCGCGCATGCACTGGTTCATCTCAAGGACGTAGCGTGCGAGCGAACAACGAACCCCGGCGCGCCGGCGTGGAATCGATGGACAGCTTCGAATAAAACACACGCCCAATGGCCACTGTGAATATTTCCGCGATGCCTGCCGAGCCAATCCGCGCGATGACGGCGAGCGAGGCGGGCCATACGCTGTTCGCCAGCTTCCTCGGATGGACCCTTGATGCTTTCGATTTCTTCGTACTGGTGTTCGTACTCCCGAAAATCGGCGCGGAGTTCCATCGCTCGGTGGCTGATATCGCATTCGCGATCACGATGACGCTCGCGATGCGTCCGGTGGGCGCCGCGCTGTTCGGATGGCTCGCGGATCGCTACGGCCGCCGCACGCCGCTGATGATCGACGTACTACTCTATTCCGTGGTCGAGGTGCTGAGCGGGCTGGCGCCGACCTACGGCACGTTCCTGTTTCTGCGCGCGCTCTACGGAATCGGGATGGGCGGCGAATGGGGCGTCGGCGCGTCGCTGGCGATGGAAGCGGTCGCGCCGAAGTGGCGGGGATTCTTCTCCGGCCTGCTCCAGGAGGGCTACGCGGTTGGATACCTGCTCGCGGCGGCCGCGTATTTTTTCATTTATCCCCTTTTCGGATGGCGCGCGATGTTCTTCATCGGCGGTGCGCCCGCGCTGCTGACGCTCTACATCCGCGCCAAGGTCCCGGAGTCCGAGGCGTGGCAGCGCACGCGACCTGATCGCGCGGCGATTGTCCGCGCGCTGAAAAAGAATCTTCCGATGTTCGCCTACCTCAGCGTGTTCCTCACCGTGATGAGTTTCGTATCGCATGGCACCCAGGACATGTATCCGACCTTCCTTGAGAAACAGCGCGGCCTCGGACCCCATCACGTCGCTGAGATCGCGATCATCTATAATATCGGCGCAGTGATGGGAGGCCTGTTCTTTGGCTACGTCTCGGACAAGTGGGGAAGGCGGCGCACGATAGCGACCGCGTTGATCATCGCCATCTTCATCATCCCGCTATGGATCGGCGCGCGCTCGATCGCGCTGCTCACGTTCGGCGCCTTCATGATGCAATTCATGGTGCAGGGCGCGTGGGGCGTAATACCGGCGCATCTGAGCGAGCTGTCGCCACCTGAGGTGCGCGGACTCTTCTCAGGGATGGCCTATCACGTCGGCGTGCTGATGGCCGCCAATGCCGCATTCTTCGAGGCACTGATAGCAGAGCGGTGGGGCTTTGCGAACGCGCTCGGACTCGTCGCGGTCACCGTATTTCTGCTCGGCGCGATCATCGTGATGCTCGGCAGCGAGCGGGCCGGCGGCAGCCTCCATACGGAATGACTACTTTGCTGACGCGAACGCGGCTGTTTCCGCGCTACCATTCGATGGGATCAGCTCGTTGCGTGCCTGTCCCGACTTGAGCTCCGCGCGCGTGATACCGAGGCTGCGCAAGGTTGTCAGCACCACGCATTCCATGAACTGGCGCGCCGAGATTCCGCCGCCGCCGAACTTCAGCCGTTCGTGGTAATGCGGGATGAGTCCATCGCCGGGCATCTTGAAGTTTGCCAGCACGTGCGCGAAGTCGCAGATAGTGGCCTCCCGATCGGCGCCCAGCTCGATTTCTACGACCTTGCGATAGAAACCCGCGTGCGCGGCCTCATCGCCGGCGACGTTGGTGAAAATGGCCTTCAGCACCGGGTCGCCTTCAACTTCGGCTTTTTCCTTCTGCGCTTTGTACGCGATGTATGTGGCGCCTTCCTGGATCGCGCCATAGCAGGACATCTGCCGCACGGTCGGGAACGGAGGGAGCCAGCTACGCGAGAAAACCATCTTTTCCAGAGACTCGACCTCGTCTTCGGAACGTAATCCCGAGCGAGTCAGATATTCACGAAACACCAGCCCGTGACGGGATTCCTCGAAACTCCAGCGCGCCTGGAAGCAGGACGCGCCGTAGAGGTCGCGTGTCATCCGCGCTCCATGCGAGCTGTAGTCGGGCAGGTACATCTCCTCGGCGCAGAAGGTTTCGATGCAGGTCGTCTTCTGGTCGGAGTTCTTGGAGGGGTCGATTTTCTCCCACGGGATATCGTCGAATAGCTTCCAGTCGCGCTTTTGCTCGGCGATTTCCAGGTAATCCATCGCGGCGCGGTAGTACTGCGAGCGTTTAATGCTGTCAGCATTCATTAGGTGTCTCCCAGCAGACGACGGGGAGGATTCAGATGGCGACAGCGTCCACTATGTTGCATCCAAGTAGGAGTATTCCAGTGCGGGGTGTTGTTTCAAGCCAGACTTATTTATCTACTGCGACGTACAGGTCGTCACGGTGTTGCTAAGAGATTCATAGAGATAGCTCGCTGCTTATAACAACTTTCGATTGATTCTCCAATTGCAGCTCCTATCCGTCGAAGCGCGGCTGCAAACGTGTCGTTAACTTGGTCCTTCGACAGGGTCTTGGTTATGGTAACGACTTCGACTCCAATTATGAATCACGCGAGGACGTATCTTTTCGTTGCCCGCTAACGCGTCGCGGTGTAGTCGCGCGTTCACTTTCATTCTTCGGCGGACATTGCTAAACGATCGGTATGCGGAGGGTACCCTAAAATGAAATTCGGACTCTTCTACGAGATCTCGGTTCCTCGTCCTTGGACCCGCGAAACCGAAAAAACCGTCTACGATCGATGCCTCGAACAAGTGAAACTTGCCGACGAGCTGGGCTTCGAATCCGTCTTTGCCGTCGAGCATCACTTCCTCGAGGAATACTCTCATTGCCCGGCGCCGGAGTTGTTCCTGACGGCGTGCGCGATGATCACCAAGCGGATTCGCGTTGGACACGGAATCATCGTATGCGTTCCGGAGTTCAACCATCCGATCAAAATCGCGGAACGCACCGCGGTGCTCGACATCCTGTCTGGCGGCCGGCTCGAAGTCGGCACTGGGCGCTCGGCGACCTGGACCGAGCTGGGTGGATTTCGCGCCAATCCCGACGAGACCAAGAAGACCTGGGACGAGTTCGTGCGATGCCTCCCGCAGATGTGGACGCAGGAGCGCTACCACTACCAGGGACGCTCGTGGTCGATGCCGCAGCGCACCATCGTTCCCAAGCCGTATCAGAAGCCGCATCCTCCGCTGTGGGTCGCGGTGACCAGCCCGGGCACCGAGATCGATGCGGCTGAGCGCGGGATGGGATCGCTGGGACTGACCTTCGGCGGCTTCAAGGAACAGGAGCAGAAGGTCAACAACTATCGCAAGATCATCCGCCAGTGCGAGCCGGTAGGAAAATTCGTCAACGAGAAGGTTGCGACCGTCAACTTCCTCTTCTGCCACAATGATGATGCGGAAGGCGTGAAGGTGGGCCGCCGCCTGACCGGCACTTTCAACTATCTCGCCGCGCAACTGCTCGCCGCGCGCGAGGCCTATCCGACCAAGTCGTATCCGTCGCTCGGATTGTTGCCCTCGCTGCGCCAGGAAGCCTCTGGCCCCGGCGACGAATCGGGCGCGCCCGAGGGAATCGCGATCGGCAATCCCGCGCGCATCATCAAGGCGATCAAGACCTGGGAATCGACCGGCGCCGATCAGATCAACTTCCTGCTCAACGCGCTCGAGACGGTTCCGCAGGAGCAAGTGCTGAACAGCCTGCGTCTGTTCGCGAAAGAAGTTATGCCGCACTTCCAGAAGAGCGGCGAAACGGCCACGGCTGCCGCGGGAGGTCGTTGATGCCTCCGCGTTTTGGAACTCTCGATTTGGCGAAGTTTGCGAAGTCGGTCTCGACCATCGACGGCTACAAGACCGAGCCGATGACCCTGAAGGGCACGCAGATTCTCGAGCTGCACATGGAGATCGACGACGACCCCGCGACCGCGCTGCTGCCCGCGACGATGCATCCCGCGATTCCGCAATACGCGATCTTCAACGTCCTGCATGCTCCGAATAGCGAATGGGGTCCGTTCACGATCGCCGAGGTTCGCATCGCAGGCCGCACTGGAGTTCGTCCGCGCGGTTTCGTGCTGCGCAGCTACATCGACAATGACGACGCGGCGAAAGCGCTCGCCTCGCGATGGGGTTTTCCTGTCGCCAAGGGAGACGTGACCTTGCGCGTCAGCCACGATCGCATCGTCGGCCGCGTCAAGCTGGGCGGCAAAACCGTTTACGAAATCGAGGAGCAGGATCGCGATTCGATTGGCGGCAACGACATCCAGTACATCGCGAGCATGCACCTCGCGAGCAATAAGCAGGATGACCAGCTGGTGCTGGTGCAGGTTAACCCGGAATATGTTTTCGCCAAGGCGGAACGCGGGCGACCTCGCGTCGTGGCGCTTGATCCTGAGGCGTTTGGTGCGACCGCGGCGAGCCTTAACGTGATGAATCCGATAATGGCATGCTTCACGACCGCGGACATCACGCTGCCGAAGGTCCGGTATATCTGCAATCCCGAATTGCCGGCGATGCAGGGAACGACGAAAGTCGCCGCGTAGCGAAAGCGTAGAAATGGAAGTAGGAGGCCGTGTCCGATGGGCGCGGCCTCTTCATTTGGGAGAGAAGAGAGGAACCAGACAAAACACCAAGACACCAAGGTAGGACGAGTGGTGTGCCGTCGGTAGGCGTGGGATCAAGGAATCGTGGCGGAATCCAGAAGCAGATGCGGGCCGCAGCGGCCCTCCCCGAACACCAAGGGAAGATCAAGAAGACATAGACGTTAGGAAGCTATGCGGAAAATTCCGTCTCTGATTAACGCGACATTGAAGTTGATCAGAAAGCCGAGCCGCAAGCCCGATAAGCGCAGGTAGGACAATAGCTGAGCTTTGAAAATAGGCTCGATTTGTCGAACTGATTTTAGTTCCACGATGATGGAATTTTTCACTAGCAGGTCGAGTCGCAAACCGCTTTCAAGGCGCAGAGTCTTGTACTTGATCGGCAGCCCGACCTGTTTTTGAAACGGGATGGACCGAGAACTCAACTCTTCGCAGAAACAAGCTTCGTACACAGATTCCAACAGTCCCGGTCCCAACTCCTGGTGAACAGTGAACGCGCAACCGACGACCGACCGCGCGATTTCGTCAAGTTCACTGCTTATCGCCCTCGAGGTTTGCATTTTGTGTTAGCTGATTATCTCGCTGTCAATCTTGATGGAAGCATCGCCGGTCCTCCTCCCTATCTTCTTGATCTTTCCCTTGGTGTTCGAAGAGGGCCGCTGCGGCCCGCATCTGCTGCTGGATGCCGCCACAACCCCTTGATCCTGCGCCTACCGTCAGAGCACCGCTTTTTCTACCTTGGTGTCTTGGTGTTTTGTCTGGTTCTTATCCTACGATTCCAGCAGATCTCGCGCGCGATACAGCGCCGCGATCGTCTTCGCATCCACGATCTCGCCGGTGTGCACCATCCGCATCGCATCGTCGAAGGAGCGCTTCTCGACTCGAATCACCTCATCGACATCGAGTGTGCCGGTCGCGAGGTCGAGGTCGCGCGCAAGGTACAGATCGATGCGCTCATCGCAGAAACTTGGGATAGTGACGATCGTTCCGAGGTGAGTCCATCGCCGCGCGGATAGTCCCGCTTCTTCGGCGAGCTCGCGATGCGCGCACTGGAGCGGCGTCTCGCCGGCATTGCGGCATCCGGCCGGAATCTCCCAAAGATAGCCGCCGATCGCGTGACGATATTGATGCAGCATTGCGATATCGCCTTTCTCGTCGAGTGCGACAATCGCGGCAGCGCCGGGGTGGCGAATGACTGCGAGGTCGATCTCGACGCCGTTGGGAAGCGAGGCGTGCTCGACGCCGAGATCCACCACGCCCAGTTTCAGGACTTGCCGCCGATTGGAATCCATCCATTCAAGATGCTTGCAAAGCTGCGTGGCCGCAACGCGCGAACGCAAGTCTGGTGGGTCAATTGCGCTCCATCGGCAGTCGCGCCAATATTTCCGGATAATCGATCTATGGAACGAGTGATCATACCGATCTATTTCGATTACGCCTCGACGCTGTGCTACATCGCGTGGCGAATCGTGAGCGAGCTCGAAAGCGAGCTCGGCTTCGAGGCGCTATGGAAGGGCGTGCCGATCTCAATCCGCGATTTCAAGGCGCGCGCCGGCCGCGAACTCGGTCCGCGCGAATATCAGAAAGTGATAATGGTCGCCGAGGAAACCGGCATCCGCGTCGCGCCGCCGAAGAACTGGATCAATTCCGACGCCGCGCTGATGGGCGCCGAACTCGCGCGCGAGGCGAAAGTTTTCCCCGCGTATCATGCGGCGGTCTTTCGCGGCGCATTCGACGAGGGTCTCGACATTTCCAGTCGCGAGGTTCTGGCCGATATCGCGCATCGCGCGGGAATGGATCGCGAGCGCTTTCTAGCCGACCTGCAAAGCGAGCGGATGGCGCCGCGTATTTCCGAAAACAAGCGCGAGGCCGATGGGCAATCGGCTCTCGGTTATCCGACTTTCATCCTGGGGGAATTTCCGCTCATCGGGATTCAGCCGAAAGACACGATGCGCCTCATCTTTTTGCGTTACATGCGCCAGCGCGAGGAAAATCCCGGCAACTGATCCAGGCAAAACCACAGAGGCGCCGAGGCACAGAGTTCGGATGCGGCCCGCAACGCGCCTGTTTGAAGCTCACTATTCCTAAGAGCGCCGCTGCGGCGCGCATCTGATTGTCCGAATTCTGTTCTCTGTGCCTCTGCGGTTTTGCCTCATTCTTCTCTTCAACGCGACATGAACACCGGACAGCTCGAGTTGCGCAGCACGTATTCGGTGGTCGACCCAAGCACCATCTCGATGATCCGGCTGTGCCCATAGGCGCCGATGAACAGGCAGTCCGTATCATGCTCCTTGATGAACTTGATGATCTCCTCGTTGGCGTGACCAGAAAGCAGGTGGAATTCCACCCTCGGTGTGAAATGCTCGAAGTACTTGCGCGCTTCCTCGAGGGCTCGCTCGCCGAGTTTCGGATCGCGCGCCACCGTGATCACGACCAGTGGGACTCCGAAGCCGGCCGAAAAATCCGCCGCCGCGCGCATCGCGCGCGAAGCGCGTTCGCTGCCGTCATATGCGAGCACCGGCCGCTTCATTTCGCGGAATTTCTCAGGTGAAATGAACAACGGACGCGGGCATTTACGGGCCACGCTTTCCGCCGTCGAGCCGAGCAGCCCGGTCGAAAAGCGCTCGTTCACGCCGCGATGCCCGATCATCACCAGGTCGGCCGATTTGGCGCGTTCGCAGATCTGATTCGCGACGATTCCCATATCCAGCATGGTTTCGACCGGAACGCCCTCGCGCTTGGCGGCCTCCGCGAACGCGTCGAGCACCGTCTTTCCCCGCTGGGTCAGCACTTCGCGCATCTTGGACGAGAAATCCAAATACGGTTCAAGTCCGAGTGATCCTGAGATATCATGGAAGAACGAACCTTCGATCGAAACGATGTCGACCACGTGGAGGCCGATCAGGGCCGCGTCGAGCTTGCGGGCGATGTAGAACGCATACGCCTGCGCGTTACGGGAATGTTCGGAGGTATCGATGCCGACCAGGATTTTCTTTATCATCGGCTGCCCCGTGTGACTGTTCGCGATATCATGGCGGCGGGGCGAGGCTCAAGAGGGCAGGGGCGGGAGAGAGAGGTTAAGTGGAATGGGTGAGCAAACCAATTCGCGCACCGAGCGCGTCCTCGATGAACTGATCGAAGCGGCCGAGCGGATCGGGCTCAAGGTGCGACGCGAGCGCATAATGCGCGAGGTGGGATATCGCGCGCGCGGCGGAGTATGCCGGCTGCGTGACAACGACATGGTGATTATCGATCGGGATCAGCCGCCTCATGAGCAACTCGAGATCGTCGCGGAAGCATTGAAAGGCCGCGACCTCGAAGCGGTCTATCTTTCACCCGCCGCTCGCCGAATCCTGCAGCTCGGAACCGGCACTACCGGATGACCCCCATGCCGCGAACCGAAGAGATCCAGACGCCCAATCGCACCGTCGTCGATCGCAAGACGCGCGTCGATGCCGATCGGCAGATGGAGCTTTTCCACTCGCGGCTCAAGGACCGCGGGCTCAAATCTACCGGCCAGCGCGACGATATCGCGCGGGTGTTTTTCGGCCTCGGCCAGCATATCAGCGCCGAACGCCTGTACGCCGAAGTAAAGAAGATCAATCCCCACGTCGGTTACGCGACAATTTACCGGACCCTGCGGCTGCTCAAGGAATGCGAGCTGGTGACGGAGCGCCACTTCGACGACGGTCAGGCGCGCTACGAGGTGGTCAGCGACAAGCATCATGACCACTTCATCTGCGAGCGATGCGGCAAGATCATCGAGTTCGAAAATGAAGGCCTCGAGCGCTTGCAGGAGACCGTTGCGCGAGAGCTCAAGGTGATGCTGACCCGCCACAAGATGGAACTTTACGGCATCTGCCCCGACTGCCTCGCCACCGGCGGGTAGGAAAGAATCCAGGCAAACCACAGAGGCACGGAGACACAGAGTTCGGATAAGGACCCAGAATCGGATGCGGGCCGCAGCGGCCCTGACAGAACTTCTAACAGGCCCGTTGCGGGCCGCATCTGCTCCGGATCTTAACTCTGTGACTCTGTGCCTCTGTGGTTTTGTCTGGCTCTTCTCCGACTACGCGAGGCGAAATAGCCGCCGGGCATTTTCCGAGGTAATCCTCGCGAGGCGATCCGCCTCGACGCCGCGCAACGTCGCGAGCATCTCGAGTGTCCGGCGCACATAGGCAGGCTCGTTGCGCTTCCCGCGATATGGCTCGGGCGCGAGGTATGGCGCGTCGGTCTCGACCATCACGCGATCATCCGGCACCGTCGGCGCAGCCTGTTGAATCTCGCGCGCGTTTCGAAACGTAACGATCCCCGAAAATGAGATGTGAAATCCGAGCGCGACGAATTCCCGCGCCGCGTCGCGGTTGCCGGTGAAGCAGTGAATCACGCCTCCGCGCGGCGGCATGCCCACCTCGCGCACGATCGCTGCCAGGCGCTCCTCCGCGTTTCGGCAATGGATCACGACGGGCAAGTCAACTTCGGAGGCGAGCTCGAGATGGCGTCGCAGTGAGGTCTCCTGCGCCTCGGCGGGCGAATGCATGTAATGAAAATCCAGGCCGCTTTCTCCGATGGCGATGACTTTTTTCGACCGGGCTAGCTCGCGAAGTGCGCCGATTCGATCGGTGTCGCAATCCTTCGCATCGTGCGGATGGACTCCGATCGCCGCATATATATGAGGATGACGCTCCGCGATTTCAATCGTGCGCCGATCCGTTTCGATGGAGGAAATAGCGCCTACCGATACTATCGCGCCGATACCCGCATCTCTCGCGCGATTGAGGATGCCGTGGAGGTCGGCGTACAGCTTCGGGTCGGCCAAATGACAGTGCGTATCGGTGATCGGGTTCATGCGATTGCGCGCGGCTAGTTTCGTTTCGGCGCGCGCACGGTGTAAGGATACGCACCGAAGCGGGAGGTGGCTATCGCGTGCAAATGCAGGATGAAGCGCGCCGGTTGCTGTGGCATGGCGTCTTTCTATTCTGTTAGGTCTCACTACGGGGCTCGCGATTCCGATCATCAGCAACCATCGGATGGGACTGTCGGCGCATCTAGAGGGGCTGCTAAACGAGATCCTTCTGCTCGCGCTCGGTTGCCCGTGGCCCAAGTTGCAGCTTTCCCCTCGCGCAGCGAACGCAACGTTCTGGCTGGCACTCTGTGGGACTTACGCGAATTGGTTTTTTACGCTGCTCGGCGCGATTTTGGGGACCAAAGCGCTCACGCCACAGGCCGGCGCCGGATTTACCGCAACCCCGCTAGCGGAAATCGTCGTCGGCGTCGGCCTGGCGACGCTGGCGACCGTGATGCTGATTGTATGCGTAATTCTCCTGATCGGACTCAGCGGAAAGCCAACCGTATCCGGCGGCACATGATGAGTTGACAACACGTTGGCGAAGCGCGACCGTTGGGTTACAAATTGTATCTCGACGGAGAGAGCGCACTGTCAAATCGGCTTCATAGTGTTGGCCCCCCAAAGCGGCCGCGGCGTGACGACGAGGATTCGTCAATCGACGAAGAAGCTCTCGCCGGTCCCGATGGGCCGCCCCCGCGCAAGCTTACGCCCGAGTGGGTGGCGGTGAACCTGATGGATATCACCGCGCATCTGATGGCGGCCATCGACAAGGCCGCAGGACCGCTCGACCGCCTCGCCGATGCCGCCGAAGATGCCACCGCGCACGTTGCACATGCGAGCAGATTCTTCCGCCGGCCGGAGACTATCGCGGCGATTATCATGATGGTCGCGATGATTTTCGGCACCTATGAGCTGGCGAGCCGAGGGCATTCGGATGCGGCGCGGTTGTACGAATCGTCCTCTGAATCGTCGGAAATTCGGCTGGGCGGGGTTCTCTATCCGATCGATCGAAAATTATTCGAGGCGCGGCTCGCCACCGCGCAACCCGAAGCGATCCGCGTCTACTTCGTGGAAATCGGGGGACGGAATTTTCCGGTCAAGCAGGCGGTGAGCGTCGGCTTCGGCGCGCCGCGCGCGAGTTTCGGCACCGAGGCCGCGATTCACGCGCTCACGAAACTTGGATACACAACGCAAACGGCGAAATGACTAGCTCTTGGGCTTGTCGATGCGCGGGAACAGCGGAATGGGCGGCTTCACGCGATGCCCCGGCTTGAGGCCCTCGCCATACGGCGCGCGCAAAGTTGCCTCATCGACGTTCAGCAAATCCACCAGCTTCGTGGCCATCGTCGGCAGAAAGGGTTCGAGCAAGTCGGCGGCGACGCGCAACGCTTCGAGGAGGTTGGAGAGGATCTGCTCGACCCGCGGCATCGCAGCGGGGTCCTTCGCCATTTTGAACGGCTCGGTGATGACGATGTACTTGTTGGCGACATCGAGCGCCACCTGGATCGCGTCAAGCGCGCGGTTGAACTGGAGCGCCTCGATTTGCGCGCCAAGCGTGTCGGGCACTTCCTCAAACGCGTGCACGACTTCGCCGTCGATCTCGTCGCGTACGCCGGGCGCGACTTTCACCTCACCGCCGCAGTAGCTCTGCGCCATCCGCAGCACCCGGCTGGCCAGGTTGCCGAGGTTGTTTGCGAGGTCGGAGTTATAGCGCTCAATCAGCCGCTCGTCGCTGAAGTCGACATCGAGGCCGTAGACGATCTCGCGCATCTCGAAATAGCGCAGCACGTCAGTGCCGTACTTCTTTTCGTACTCCATCGGGTCGGGAATGTTGCCCGAGCTTTTTGACATCCGCGAGCCGCCGAAATTCATCCAGCCGTGTACGTTGAGATGCCGATAGAGCGGCAGGCCTGCGACCATCAGCATCGCGGGCCAGTAGGTCGCGTGCGTCTTGAGGATGTCCTTGCCGATGAAGTGCTCGGTAACAGGCAGGATCTCGCTCAGCGATGCGCCGTCGGTTTGCGGAAGCTCGCTGACGTAGGCCCAGAACGCGTCGTACCATACGTAGGTTACATACTTGTCGTCGAATGGTAGCTCGATGCCCCAATCCAGCCGCGCCTTGGGCCGCGAGATGCAGAGGTCTTCGAGCGGCTCGCTCAGCATATTGATCGCTTCGTTGCGGTAGCGATCGGGGCGGATGAAATCGGGATGAGTCCTTAGGTGATCGAGAATCCGCTCGCGATATTTTTCCAGCCGCAGGAAATAATTCCCTTCGTTGATCAGCTCGGTCGGCGTGTTGTGCGAGGGGCAGATATTTCCGGGCAGTAATTCTTTCTCGGTATAGAAGCGCTCGCAGCCGACGCAGTAAAGGCCCTGATAATCCTTGTAGTAGATTTCGCCTTTGTCGTACGCGCGTTGCAGCATCGATTGCACGAACTTCTTGTGCATCGCGTCGGTGGTACGCACGAAGTAATCGTAGCTGATGTTGAGGAGATCGAATCCTTGCTTGAAAACCGCCGCGATCCGATCGACGAATTCCTTCGGCTTGAGTCCGGCTTCCAGCGCGGCCCGATAATTCTTGTCGCCATGCTCATCGGTGCCGGTAACGAAGGTGACGTTCTGCTTGCCGAGTTTTCGCCGATAGTGACGCGCGAACACATCGGCGGCGAACGCTTCCGAAGCGTGTCCGACGTGCGGCGGTCCGTTGCTATAAAAGATCGCCGTCGTGATGTGGACTCGGTCCGACATTGTTCCTGAGATGCGAAACTAGTTTGGCCGCGATTGCTCGGGCGGCCGGTTCGACACCAGGTCCTCGCGTGTCGCCTCGACCACGCCGCCGTCTTCTTCGCGCTGAATCAACACGGTCTGCGTGAAAATATTTTGCCTGATTACTTTGCCGTCGCCCTTCACGGATTGCACGCGCTTGCCGAGCGCGGGAAGTCCCTTTTTCAGTTCGACATAAGTCGCGTACTCGTAGCGCAGGCAGCATTTCAGGCGACCGCACATCCCAGCGAGGCGCGAGGGATTGAGAGCCAGCCCCTGCTCACGCGCCATCTTGACCGTGACCGCCTCGAAATCGCGCAGCCACGACGAGCAGCACAACTCGCGCCCGCACGGACCGAGGCCACCGGTCACCTTGGTCTCGTCGCGTGCGCCAATCTGCTTCATCTCGACGCGCACCCGCAGCGTGTTGGCGAGATCGCGGACGAGGTCGCGAAAGTCGATGCGATTCTCGGCGATGAAATAGAAGACCGCCTTGCGCCCGTCGAATGCGTAATCGACGTTGACCAGCTTCATCGCCATCCCGCGCTCATGGATGCGCTCGATGCAGAGCCGTCGCGCGCGGGCTTCGCGGTCGAGGTTTTCTCCATCGGTGCGAAGGTCGTCGGGACCGACCAGCCGGATGACGGGCTTGAGAACCGACAAATCCAGCGTGTGGGCCGGCTCGTGCGGCTCCAACTCGACGGTGCCGACGCGCACGCCGCCGTCGCTATCGACCAGCACGCGATCGCCGCGGCGCATCGCCACATCACCCGCGAGATAGTTGAAGAGGTGCCCGGTCTGCTGAAGGCTGATAGCGACGATGCGGGGAAGGTCGTCGCGCGTTTGAAATGGGTCTGTTTCGATCGCCAAGTGCTTGCCTCGAAGTTATTCGCCTCGCGCTGCCTGCCCCACCGTCATCCAGAGTTGCTCGGCCTGAAGCCTGCAATTCGCCATCGCTTCGACGGCAGCCTGCGCTCTGACCGCCGCCTCCATGCAGGTAACCAGCCCCTCGACAGTATATGAAGCGGCAACCTGTTTCATAAGGGCGGCATCATCAGGCGAAGCGGTGGCGAAAACGTGGTCTATCAACTTCAGACATAGTATTTCTTCCAGCAGCCGCGCCATCAACTCGAAATTGTCGGCGGCCTGCTCGCGATTACCGAAATGTTCCTGCGCCAAGACATTCGCGCCGGCGAAGTCCAATCGCTTCGCGCGGCTAAGTGCCTCCAGGAGATCCTTTAGCGGAGGCTCATCGCCATCGATGAGCGCGAGCCCACGCGCCGCACTGCCTCGCGCGAGGCGCGCGACCGCGTGAGCGCGTTTTTTGTCGATGTTGCCACGCGCGACCACGATCTCCTCGATGTCAGCCGGGGTGAGCGGGGGAAAGCGCACCGGACGAAGCCGCGAACGCACTGTATCGAGCAGCGCGCGCTCGCTGGACGTGATCACGAAAATGATCGCGTGGCCCGGCGGCTCCTCGAGAGTCTTCAATAGCGCATTCTGACCGGGGACGTTGAGCGTTTCGGCGTCATCGAGGATCGCGAGGCGCATCGGTGCGCGCGACGGCTTCAGAGCGAGCTGCGCCATCATCTCGCGGACCTGCTCGATCAGCACATCGGTGCGATTCTCGGCCTTCTCGACATGCGCGACGTCAGGATGAACGCCGAGTGCGGTCTGCACGCACGCGGGACAGCATTCGCAGGTTTTCGCGCCGCCCTTTTCGCGCACCCGCGTCGATTCCGTGGTGCCGATGCCGGCGCGAATCGGGCATCGATCGGGCGTGCAGCAGAAATTCTCGCCGGGCGACCGCTCACATACGAGACTGTGTACGAGCCCCTGCGCCACCAGCGATTTGCCGACGCCGCGCGGTCCGGAAAAGAGGTACGCATGCGAAGGGCGAATTTCCAGCTCGCGCAGAACGCGATGGTAAATCTCGCGATGGCCTCGCAGTGCGTTCAGGGGCATTGGGCTCTAATCAACTCATTGGCGGCGGAAAGAATTTCGGCAGCGGCATGTTCATAAGGTTGCTGCGAATCGACAATCCTGATGCGATCAGGTTCGGCCTTCGCGATCGCCAGGAAGCCGTCGCGCACGCGGCGATGAAAATCCAGCATCTCACTCTCGAAGCGATCGAATCGATGGGCTTGGCCTTTGACGCGTTCGCGGGTGCGCGCGAGCCCGACCTCGGCCGGGCAATCAAGCACGATGGTGAGGTCGGGAATCATGCCGGCAGTCGCGAGCTGATTTAGTTGACGCAGCAGCGGGAGATCGAAGCCACGTCCGTAACCCTGATAGGCGACGGTCGAATCGGAGTAGCGATCCGAGATGACTATCTCGCCGGCCTCGACGCCGGGGCGTAGTTTCTCGCGAACGTGCTGCGCGCGATCGGCAAGAACCAGCAACAACTCGGATGCGACATCCAGCGAGACCTCCGGATCGAGGAAAATCTTCCGAATCGCCTCGCCGGCGCGCGTGCCGCCCGGCTCATGAGTAACACTAACGGTGCGGCCTTCCTTGCGGAGCGTCGCGGCCAGCGTCGCGGCTTGGGTGGTTTTTCCGGAACCCTCGACGCCTTCCAGCGTGATGAATAATCCGAGCCCCATCAATGACCAAGATACCAGCGCCTGATCTGCGGTTGAAAGAGTGCGAAGACTCCGGCGGCCAGCGCGAGGAACGGACCAAACGGAACCTCGGTGCGCAGAACCGAGGTTTCGGTTTCGCCGGCGCCGGCCGCGTTTTCCGCCACCGGCGCCACGGGAGCTCCGCCGGACAGAGCGGAGACCAGTCCTCCCACCGATCCCAAAATCGAACCGACGAACAGCGTGAAGACCGCGCCCGGCCATCCCATGAACGCACCCACCATTCCGAGCAGCCACACGTCACCCATTCCGACGCCCTCGCGACTGCGCAGCCAGAAATAAACCTCGCCGGTGAGGAACAGAAATCCCCATCCCACTGCGATGCCGATTAGCGATCGCTCGAGCCCAACTTCCGGAATCATGAAGGTCGCGGCCAGCAGTCCCAGGGGAATGCCCGGAAAAGTTATGATGTTCGGAATCAATCGCCAGTCGTAGTCGATCAAGGCGACGATGAAGAGCGCGGCGCAAAACACGAAGCGTGCGAACGCGTCCGGCAACGGGAAGCTCAGGTAGAGGTAGGCGGCGGTGACCGCAAGGGACAGCTCCGCCATAAAATGACGGAACGCGATCGGCGCGCCGCACATCAGGCATCGCCCGCGCAACCCCAGGTACGCGAGGATCGGAATATTTGCCCACCATGGAATCGGGCGGTTGCATTCGGGGCAAAACGAGCGCGGCGTTACGATCGAAATTTCGCGCGGCAATCGATACGCGACCACGTTCACGAAGCTGCCAACGCTCGCACCGAACAGAAACGCGATCAGCGCGCCGAGCCAATCCGGAATGTCCAACGTCATCGGCTACGCCTTTACCACCGTCACCATCAGCGAACGATCGCGAGGGCCGTCGAACTCAGCGAACATCACACCTTGCCAGCGTCCCAGCGCAAGCTTGCCGCTGTGCACCGGGATGTTGATCGAGGTGCTGAGCATCACCGACAAAATGTGCGCTTGCGAATTTCCCTCATCATGACGGTAGCCGCCCGCGCGCGGAACAATCTTCTCGAGTTGCGTGATCATGTCGGTGGTTACATCGGGATCCCAATTCTCCGAAACGATGATTGCAGCCGTGGTGTGCGGAACGAAGAGGTTACAGAGGCCGCTTTTCACACCCGATTCGGCGACCGCGCCGTTCACCTGCTCGGTGATATCGACCAGCGTGATGCGGGAGTCAGTATGAAGTTTGAGTTCCTTCATAGTGAGAAGTTTACGATGCGGACTGAGGTGGTTCCATCGGGCCCAGCCAGTCTACTGCGGGGCGGCACACAGCTTCATCGTCAGATCGTAGGTCGCGCGGATGCCGCGATTGAGATTGTCGATCGAGAGACGCTCATCGACGCCATGAATGCGCACCGCTTCGGGCTCAGGCAAAATAATCGGAACGAACCCGTACGCAGGTACGCCTTTGACGCGCAGGAACCTCGAATCGGTGCCGCCCGAGGTCATGTTGGGCGCGATGATCGTATCGACAAAATCGTCCGCGACAACCTGCTTCATCGCATTCCACGCCTCGCCGCTGGTCGGCGAGGTCGGCGACGGGTCGGGGCGCTGGATGAAATCGATGCCGATCTTCGGGCCGAGCACGTCGTGCAGGTGCTTGAGGAACGCGTCTGCGTCAGTGTCGGGAAGCAGGCGGCAATCGATCCCGGCTTCGGCGATCGAGGGTATGACGTTCACCTTCATTCCTGAGGTGAGCATCGTCGGAGTGACTGTGTCATGCATCAACGCCTGGATCGTGTAGAGCGAAAGCGGTCCGCGCGCCGCGATCTCCATCATATAGGGCCACGAGAGATGCGAGAGTTCGAACGATGCGGGCGAATCCATCCTTGGAGCGAGCCTGCGCATCGCCTCGTCGAATACCGGCGTCAGGCGGAACGGCGGTGGCTCTGCGAGCAGCCGTGCGAGCGCGTCGATGAGGATGAGATTGGGATTGTTGGCATTCGGCATCGAGCCGTGGCCGGCCTTCCCATGTGCGGTCAGACGCAGCCACATCACGCGCTTCTCTGAGACGGCGATGCGAAACGTCACGCCGCGGCTGCCGAGCCAGTTCGGCGTACCGTCGCCGCCTTCGTTGAACGCAAACGCGGGATCGAACGCGTCCCAATGATACATCGCCATCCAGTTCGCGCCGTTAGCGCCGCCCGCTTCTTCGTCGCAGTTCACCATCATCTCGACGCCGCGCTTGAGTTTGGTGTCGTTGCGCTTCAGCGCGAGCATCGTCATCAGCGCCATGATGCCGTGCGCCTTGTTGTCGATGGCACCGCGGCCCCACACGAATCCATCCGCGAGATCGCCGCTGAATGGAGGATGGCTCCAGTCCTTCGCGACGACGGGCACCACATCGGCATGCGACATCAGAAGCAGCGGTTTCACGCCCGCAGGACCTGGCAATCGCGCGACGAGGTTCGCCATCCTTGGCTTGCCCACGAAGACCTGCGTCTCGATACCTTCCTTGTCGAGGATCTGTTTCAGAAAAGCGATCGCGGCGCTGGTGTCGTCCGGCGGATTGCTGGTGTCGAAGCGCAGATACGATTGAAAATATGCGAGCGCTTCGGCGTCGAACTTGTTCCAATCGATTTGTGGGGAGGCGCCGCTACCCGCTGTGGGATCTGCACCTGATGCGAGAGCTGACCGCGAAAGTATCAACGCGAGTACGACAAGGATCCGAAAAATAGCTTTGGCTCCGAGAGTTGTCCTCACCTCGCTCCTCCGGCGCATTCAGCGTTGGCACTTCGGGCAGTAGAAACTCGCGCGCTGGCCGACTACCACGTTTCGAATCGGCGTCCCGCACACATAGCAGGGCTCGTCCTCGCGCCCATAAACCATCAGGCGTTTGGAGAACGCGCCAGGGCGGCCGCGCGAATCGCGATAGCTGCGAAAGGTGGTGCCGCCGCTGCCGATTGCGGCGCGCAGAACCTTGGGCGTGAACTCGACGATGAGATCAATCTCCGCGCGCTTGACGCGCCCAGCTCGGCGCGTGGGACGCACGCCCGCATGAAACAGGATCTCCGAAGCGTAGATATTTCCTACACCAGCGACGATTCTTTGATCCATGATGAGGTTTTTGATGGCGACCTTTTTTCCGCGCGCCTGCGCCGCGAGGTAATCGGCGTTGAAATCCGCGCTGAGCGGCTCCGGACCGATGCCCTTGAGCTCGGCGATCACCGCGAGGTCGTCGCGACTAATCAGCCGCACCATGCCGAAACGGCGCGGATCGTTGTAGACCAGCCGCGTGGCGTCATCGAGCGCGAACTCGAGGTGGTCATGCTTGACGTCGAACTCGCGCGCATCGAAGCCGCCGTGGCGATGCGTGATGCTGCCGCTCATACCGAGATGGGCGAGAATAATCGAATCGCCGCTCAGCTCGATCATCAGGTACTTAGCGCGGCGCGAGATGCGCTCGATGGTGCGGCCGGCAATCAGCGCGCCGAAGTCTGGAACCACGCGCCGGCGCAGCGGCAGCTTACCAATTCGAGCGCCGACGATGGTTCGCCCCACCGCGGAGCGGGTGAGAATGCGGCGCAGCGATTCAACTTCCGGAAGCTCGGGCATTTTGGCGTAGTGCGCGCGCCAGCTTAACGAAGTCCGATGGCGAAAGCGACTCCGCCCGCGCCGTCGAATCGATCTGCGCGCGAGCGAGCGCGGCGGCCGCATCTCCCGACGAAATGCCCAGTCCTCCGGCGAGCGAGTTGCGAATCATCTTGCGGGGTGCGGAGAACGATGCGCGCACCGTCTCGAGCACGCGGGCCTCCTCATCAGCGATTGAAAAGCAGATCCTTTCGAGGGCGAAATCGAAGCACCTCCGCGTCGACTTTCGGCTTCGGATGGAAGCTGCCGGCGGCGACGCGAAAGTGCAGATCGATATCGAAATAGAGCGCGGCGTATACCGATAGCGCCGAATATTCGGACCCGCCTGGCGTAGCGCGAATTCGTTCGCCGACCTCGCGCTGGAACATCGCCACGATCATCACAACCAGATCGTGATGGTCGCAGAGCATACGGAAAATTGCGGCAGCAGCGTTGAAGGGCAGGTTGCCAATCACCTTGACAGAAGTTTTCGCTAGTGAGCGGAAATCGATTTTCACGAAGTCCGATTCGATGATGGTAACCCTGCTATCCGGCGCGTAGGTTTCGCGAAGGCGCTCGGCGAGCGTATGGTCAAGCTCCACCACGGTCAGGCTGCGAACATCACGCTGCAGGATGCGCTCCGTCAGGATGCCAAGCCCCGGGCCGATCTCGACCACATCATCTGATGGGTTGAGATCGGCGGCGGCGACAATGCGATCCGCGATCGCTCCCTGGGTGAGGAAGTTCTGACCCCTCGATTTGCTCGGCGTCACGCCCGCGGCCGAGAGGATCGTTCGGGCGCGCGATGAATCGGGAGACTCCGTCGAATGTTCGGCGGTTCGATTTCTCGCGCGGCGCACGGTTCAGAGCGACAGGTTCGCCTCGGCATCGAGGTCGAGACGATCGCATTCGCCGCGCAGGAGGCGATAGCTTCCCGCCATCGCGATCATCGCGGCGTTGTCCGTGCAGTATCGGAGTGCCGGCGCGACGACGCGCCGGTTCTCGGCTTCCAGAGCCTGCGCGAGCCGTTCACGCAGGCGCGAATTGGCGGCGACACCGCCCGTGAGGGCGACGGTGTCGGCGCCGGTCGCATGCGCGGCCGCGATCGTCGGCCGAATCAGCATGTCGACGACCGCTTCCTGGAAGCTGGCCGCGAGATCCTCGCCGGAGGTTGCGGCGCCCGCCTCGCTTTTCAGGAAGCTCGCGACGGCAGTTTTGACCCCGCTGAAGCTGAAATCCATCGCCGAGCCTTTCACCCGCGCGCGTGGAATTCTCACGGCTTTGCGATGACCGCGCCTGGAGATGTCGTCGATGATTTTTCCTCCGGGATAGCCGAGTCCCATCAGCTTCGCAACTTTGTCGAAAGCCTCGCCAGCGGCGTCGTCGCGCGTGCTCCCGAGGCGACGATAGCGTCCGAAATCCTCAACCACAAAGAGCGCGGTGTGGCCGCCCGAAACGACCAAAGCGAGATACGGCATCGCGATCGTGTGCTCGAGCAGCGGCGCGAGCAGATGGCCCTCGATATGATTGACGCCGACAAACGGAATCCCGGTCGCCTGCGCGAGCCCCTTCGCGCACATCAGGCCGACCAATAAGGAGCCGACCAGTCCGGGTCCGCGGGTGACTGCGATCCCGCCGATATCGCCGAGATTGCAGCCCGCCTCAGCCATCGCGCGTTCGATAATCGGCATCATCGTTACGACATGGTTGCGCGACGCGAGTTCGGGAACGATGCCGCCGTAGATCCTGTGGATGTCATCTTGATTAGCGACGGCGCTGGAGCGGACTTGTCCGAAACCCGCGCGCTCCGTTTCGAAAACGGCAGCCGCAGCATCATCGCATGAACTTTCGATTCCGAGGATCAGCATCGTCGAATTATAAGTCGTCAGATGGCACGGTGGACGAGTTGGATGGTGCGGGTGCCGAGGAGCCCGCCGACGGGGGCGGAGGTGAATCGGGCGGCGGGGGAATCGCGCCTCCGTCGGTGGAGGTGTCGGCAGTTCCCGCCGGTGCGGAAGCCGGCTGCACTGACGGTGTCACTTGCTCGCTGCCGAGCCGCGTAATGCCCACACGTGCCATGAGGTTGCCGGGCATCGCTACCAGCGCCTTTTGATAGCAGGCTATCGCGAGAGCAGTCTGGCCGGATTGCTCGTTGACCAAACCCTCGAATGCAAGCGTCTCGCCGAGCCATTGCGGATTGGCGCCGAAGCTGTTTTCGGCGCGGTTAAGAAAAGTGATCGCCTGGTCGTAGTTCTTTTTCGCGAGGTACGCGCGGCCCAGATAAAAGTAGGCGTATGGATTGGACCCATCGATCGAGATCGCGCGCTGAAGGGTCTGGATCGCGTCGCCCTCTTGATGATTCAGGATCTGATCGCGCGCCTGATCGGTTACACGAAGCGACGCCGCAAGGGCTGGTTGGGTGCCGCTCACGCTCTGAATCAAACCTTCCAAGGACGAATCGCTGATTTGAGCTTGTGGCGCCACCGAGCCGACTTCGAGTGGCGCGACATCGGCGGGGCTTGGGATTGGAGTCGGCTCCAGTTGCGCGGCAGTGGTATCGGCCGGCAAAGGTGAATTCTCAGCCGGAGCCGCCGCGGGCGGTGCTATCGCCGCAGGCACGGGGGACGCAGCGACCGTGGGCGAGGATGCTGGAGCCACCACCCATTCCGCCGTCGGGCCCGCTTCGGGAGTCGCGACGGCACTCGGCATGTCCTCTGCGGGAAGATTTTCTTCGGTGAAGCGCGCGATCTGGATTGGATCTTCCGCCAATGCCGCATGCGACTCGCACCTGAGCGCGGCGCTCCAGATGGTTGCGAGCGCGCAGAGTGCCACCACCAACCGCATCCGCACGTTCGAAAATGCGCGGCGGGCGCGGCGCGATGTAGGCACACTAAGCATCAGTCGTTCGGGTCTTCCGAATCATTTACCTCAGGTTCGGAGGCGGTGGGAACCATGTGATCAGTCGTCGCGCTCGCCTGCAGCGGACCATTGTGAAATGGACAGAGCTGAGTGGGCGCACTTTCCTGCGGAAAGACTCCCTCAATCTTCACCGGACAGAATGGAGTGGCTTTGTAGCCCGTCATCGGATCGACGATCTCCTGGACGAGGCCGGAAGGCATCACAAAACCGAGCGCCGGCCGCGATGCGGTTGCGGCCTTCATGAAATTCGTCCACGCAGGGAGCGAAGCCTGCGCACCGGTGAGCCCGAGCACTTCTTTCTGATCGAAGCCGGTCCACACCACCGTAAGCAGATTAGGCGTGAAGCCGGCGAACCAGGCATCTTTCTCATCATTGGTGGTGCCGGTCTTGCCGGCGGCGGGACGCCGGAAGCCGTAGATCGTGCGCGCGCCCGCGCCAGTGCCATGATTGATGACCTGCTCGAGCATGAACTGCATGATGTAAGCGAGTTGCGGAGAAATCCGCTGTTCGGCCTGCAGCTCGTGGCCCTCCATAACCTTGCCGTTCTGATCGACAACGGCGGTCACGGCGTACGGATGAACATCCATGCCGTCGCTGGCAATGATGGAATACGCTTCGGCGAGTTGCAGGGGCGAGACCTCGATACCGCCGAGCACGATCGACGGATACATCGGCAGATCGCCAAAGCCCAGCTTCTTGCCCATCGCGACCACGCGATCGAGTCCGATGGTATAGGCGATGCGGGCGGCGGCGGCATTGAGCGATTCCTCGAGCGCTTTTTCCAGCGGGACGTGACCGAAGTAGTGATCTTTGTAGTTATTCGGCGTCCAGCTCATGTTGTCGGCGTAGTTCCAAGTGAACTGAGTATCGTCGATGTAGCTGGTTGGAAGAAATTTTTCCGGACCACCGCTGAGAGTTTCATCGAAGGCGGCCGCATAGGTGACAACTTTGAAAGCTGAGCCAGGCTGGCGTTTCGACTGGGTGACGCGATTGAACTGGGAGCGCTGGTAGTTACGTCCGCCGACCATCGCGCGAATCTTGCCGCTGCCAGGTTCCAGAGAAACCAGGCATTCCTCCAACCGTTCGGTTTCCTCGCGGCGTCTGAGCTTGGGATGTTTCGCTTCCAGATCCGCGAGGTTTGCGTCGATCGCGCTCTCGGCGAGCTTCTCCGCGTGCACATCGAGCGTGGTGAAGATGCGAAGTCCTTCCTGCGTGAGAACCGACGATGGGTAGCGATCCGCGAGCTCCTTCTTAACGAAATCGACGAAGTACGGAGCGTCGTTGGTCTCGGTGAAGGTTTCGCGCGGATGCAAAGGCTCGGCGCGCGCCGTTTCGTATGCGGCCTGGCTGATGTAGCCATCCTGCAGCATCGCAGAGAGGACTTCGTTGCGGCGCACTCTCGCGAGGTCGGGATGGCGCATCGGGTTGAGGCGATTGGGCGAGCTGATCATTCCCGCGATACTGGCCATCTCGCCAATGCTCAGATCGCGCGGTTCCTTGGAGAAGTAGTATTCGGAGGCTTCCCAGATACCGTATATGCCTTCCTGACCGCGCTGGCCCAGGTAGATATCGTTAATGTAGTTTTCGAGAATCTCGTCTTTTGAGTATTTGCTCTCGGCGATATACGCCATGATCAATTCTTTAATTTTTCGTCTGAAGGAGCGCTCGCGGGTTAGGAAGAAATTCTTCATCAACTGCTGCGTCAGCGTTGAGCCGCCCTGGCGGACGTGACGTGAGGTGAGGTCAATCCATCCCGCCTTGGCGGTGCGAACCAGGTCGAAGCCATGATGGTCATAGAAACGGTGATCCTCGGCCGCGAGAATGGCGTCGATGAACGCGGGCGGTATCTGACTCAGCGGAACCAGGCGCCGTTGCTGCCAGTCACCCTCGAAAATGCCGGTCAAGAGCTCCGGCTCCAGCTCCATCGAGTACACCGGCTTGCGGGTGTCGGGATCCCTCATTCCCTGAATCACTTCGTTGCGCGAGAGATTGATCTGCACGATCTCGCCGGGGAAGTTCCGGTACGGATAAGCGAAGTTGTGCAGGAAGATAACCAGCTTTCCGAGCTTGGGATCGTAACTATACTCACCGCGCTCAGTCACCTTGCCATTTTCTACGCGATGGTAATTGAGCCGCGCGAGCCGCTCGAAGAACCCCAAATCTTTGAGCGTCTGTCCCGGGTATACGACAGTAGAATCGGAATATATTCGAGAAGGTATGTTCCAGCGCTTCTGCGAGAAGCGAGTGACTACTTCATCTTCGAGCGAATGATAGTAAGTCAGGAAGAAGTACAGCGCCGGGACCGCGGTGAATACTATCACGGCAAGTGCGCCGATCAGCGCGACCTTGAAAATGGTTCTAAGCGACATCGAATAGGTCAGGAGTCGCACCGTCCGCGAGCAGGATGCGGCGCGGGCGCGATGGTATCAGCTCTTATGCCTCCGGCTTTAGCGCGAAATAAATCGTGCTATCACCGCGCTTCACGAGAATCAGTACGATCTTGCCTTTGCCACCCGCATTCATCGCTTGCTGATACGAACTGACGTCCTTCACCGTTGCGCGATTCACCTCGAGGATGACGTCGCGTGCGCGCAGCCCGGCTTCATCGGCACGGCTTCCGGGCTGCACCGATGAAATGACCACCCCGCTGGATTGGTCGAGACCGAGCTCCCTGGCAAGGTCGGGACTCAGATCCTTGACGTATAGCCCGAACGGCGATGCGGTCCCGCGGCTGGGCTTCCCGAGCGGCTGCGCCGAGGCCAGTTCCTCCTCGTGCGACTGCGTGATCGCGATCTTCAACTCCTGGGGCTTGCCCTGGCGTATCAGCTTTAGCGTTGCGACATGGCCGATGGGGGTGCGCCCGACGATCAGTGGAAGCTCGCGCGAATCAACTATCGGCGTGCCATCGAAGGCGGTGATTACGTCGCCACGCTGGATGCCCGCCGACTTGGCCGGACCGCCCTTCAGAACCTCCGCAACCAGGGCGCCGGTCGGTGTTGGCAGGCCGAGCGATTCGGCGATCTCGGGAGTCATCTTCTGGATGTAGACTCCCAGCCATCCGCGCACCACTTTTCCCGAGGCTCGTAACTGGGAGAGTTCTTCCTTGACGATATTCACCGGGATCGCGAAACCGATTCCCATGTTGGAGCCGGTGCGCGTGTAGATCGCGGAGTTAACTCCCACCACCTCGCCGTGGACCGAGATGAGAGGTCCGCCGGAATTGCCGGGATTGATCGATGCGTCGGTCTGGATGAACTCGTCGTAGTTGCCGGGGATGAAGCGGCCCTTGGCGCTGACCACGCCGACCGTGACCGAATGATCGAATCCGAATGGATTGCCGATCGCCATCACCCATTGGCCGACCCGGACGTCATCGGAATTCCCGAGCGGCGCAACCGGAAGATCATGCTTCGGCTCGATCTTGAGCAGCGCGATGTCGCTTTTCTCGTCGCGTCCGACCAGCTTCGCCTTGTACTGGTAGCCATCCTGGGTGGAAACCGCGATGCGTTCCGCGTCGGTGACCACGTGATCGTTGGTCACCACGAAACCGTCCTTGCTCACGATGAAACCGGAGCCGAGGCTCTTCGCGTGCGGCGAATATTCTTCGAACGGGTTGTGCGGGTTCTTACCATGAGGCGAGGGCTCGGGCTCTTCTTCCTCGGGGTTTACCCCAGGCTCGTCAGGCTCTTCACTCGAGATATTGACGACGGCCGGCGACAGCTTGGCCGCAAGGTCGACGAAGTCCGGCAGACTCTGGACCTTGGCTACGTGACCGCTATCGGAAAGCTCCGTCCAGAAGTGTGCTGAGTCAGCCGCATCCGCACCTGCAAGGGGCAGAGAAACGATCGCAGCGATGAGAATAAAAAATCGATACAAACTGGAACGCATTTAGATTCGGCGCACGCGGCCATCAATGGGGCGTCTGGCGCGCTTTTTCAACGTATTTCATCCGAAGGTCAAAGAGAATGGCGTCGATCAGCGTGTCCTCGTCATGGCTCAGGTTGCCACGCGTCTTGTCCTGAAGAATCCCGATTATGTCGATAAGCTGCTGCGCGCCAACCAAATCATGCATCCGCTCGCCGGTGGCCGGATGCGGCATCTCGCCCATCAGCGCGAGGGCCTCCGTCGAAAGTCCCACCACGAAGCTCGCGAAGCTGAGATCCTGTGGCCCCAGGTCCTGAGCGCCGGGCTGCGATGACGCCGCCTTCTGATACGCTTTGGAAGCCTCGGCCTGCGCACCCTCGCTCGGGCCGCCGTGGGCGTGAGGCTCCCCGTGCGAATGTTGCGCTTGCGCGGGTTTTTCGCTCGGCTTTGGGGGTTCCGGCGCCGGCCGGTCCTCGACCTCGGGCTTCGCTTCGCCCTCGGCGGAGAAACGGCGGCGGTCCGCGACCTTGAATCCTCGTTCCTTTTCTTCTTCTTCGGCCATTGGATTGATCAGGTCCTTCCCGCAGCCATCTGTTCGAGCCGGCGGATTCTTTCTTCAATTGGCGGATGAGTTGAGAAGAGCCGCGACATTCCCTCCGCGCTGAGCGGGTTTACGATAAAAAGATGCGCGGTGGCGGGACCGGCATCGAGCGGCATCCGTTCGTTGGCAGCCTCCAGCTTGCGCAGGGCATTGGCGAGGTAAAGAGGATTATGCGAGAGGCGCGCGCCGCTGGCATCGGCCTGGTACTCACGCGTGCGCGAAATCGCAAGCTGTATCAACGATGCGGCGATCGGCGCGAGGATGCCCGCAACAACGAGGCCGATGATGCCGCCGCGCTCATCCTCGTCCCGGCTGCCGAGCCCGAAAATCGCGCCCCACCGCGCAAACGTTCCCAACATCATCACCGCGCCCGCGAGGGTCGCCGCGATCGAGCTGGTCAGAATGTCGCGATTGATGACATGCGACAATTCATGCGCGAGCACGCCCTTGAGTTCATCGCGCGTGCAGATCCGCGTGATGCCGCGCGTGACCGCCACCGCCGCATGATTCGGATTGCGGCCCGTCGCGAAAGCGTTGGGAGTGTCGCTGTCGATGAGATACAGCCGCGGCATCGGGATGTGGGCCTGTTGCGCGAGTTCCTGCACGATCGAGAAAACCTCAGGCGCCGAGGAGGCATCGATCGGTTTCGCGCCGTACGCCGCAAGCACCATCTTGTCGGAGAACCAGTAGCTGAAAAAGTTCATCGCTATGGCAAAGATTAACGCGATTTGTACGCCATGACGTCCGCCGACCAGGCCGCCGATAACCATCAGCAGGCCGGTCAGCGCGCCTAACAGGATTGTAGTCTTGAAAATACTTGTCATTTGGAAGTTCATTCGCGCGGTGAGCGGTAGGAAAAACCAGGCTCATCAACGCTTTTTTTAGGTGACGAGATTGAGGCTACGCCACCGATTTTTCACAGTCAACGTAACCATTTTTTTGGGCGGATTTCATGACCCTACGGCGCCTGGACACGTTGGCCAAGCGCGTTGATAGAAGCGAGGACATCGGCAACCTCGATGGAATCGATGGGGGAGCGATGGAGCACGGTTACGCGGCCGAGCGGACGCCATCGCATCGGATCGCTCGGGCCAAATAGCACGACGCCAGGAGTTCCGGTCGCCGCCGCAAGGTGCGAGACGCCTGAGTCGTTACCGACGAACGTCGACGCCAATCGCGCGATCGCTGCGACGGTGCCGAGGGGCTGATCTTTGATGATGATGTGCCCGGCCGCACGAAGAACCTCCTCGATGGAATCCTCCGCGGGACCGAAGATGAACACCGCCCGCGTTTTCTCGTTCAATCGATCCGCAAGCGCGGAGAATTTTTCGATCGGCCAGTTCTTCGCCGGACTCCCGCTGCCGGGAAAAATCGCGACGAACTTTTTCGGCTCGGCAATTCCGGAAATCGCGCGGGATGCTCCTTCGAGATCGCTCGGCAAGAAGTTGATGGCGACTTCTTCGAACTGAGCCTCGCCGGTCACATCTTTTATATAGGCGGCGGCGACGTGGTCCGTGGCTTCCGGACGAAACGGATGGAACGTCGTTGCGCCCGGCGCCGACGCCTCGATCAGAGCGCGTCGAAAGCGGGGGTCATCGGCGCTGAAGAAGCAGTAGATTCGTTCGAAGACGCAAAAAAATCGGCGCGCCTGCTCGCCATCATCATCCGCTGATTCACGGAACAGCAGCGCGACCTCGCGCCGGTCGATTGAATGCGCGCGGGTGATGCCAAGCCGGCCGACCGCGAACTCGCCCAGCTCAGCGCGCGCCATCAGCTCGAGCTCGGCGCGCCGATGACGTCGCGCGATCGCCGCACTCGTCGGGACGAGGCAGATGAGGTCGCCGAGTGCGCCGGGGAAGATGATCAGAATGCGCGCTGACATGCCTGCTAACTAAGTTAGGCGACGCAGGATGTCGTCGAGGTCGATATCGCGAAACGATTCGCGAATAATGTCCGCGCCGGCCAGGTCCGACTCGGGCACGGTATGCTTCAGCGCGAGGACGCGCATCGCGGCGCGCCGCGCAGCCTCGATGCCGGCGGCGGTATCCTCGATGACGAGCGACTCGGCGGGTCCTATCGCGGGGCGCTGTCGCAGCAGAAAACCCAAGCGGCCTAACGCCGCGATGAATCCGTCCGGCTCGGGCTTGCCGCGCTCCACATCTTCGGCCGCGACAATATCGACAAACAAATCGCGCAGACCGGCGCGGCGTAAAATCATCTCGGCCTCGGCGCGCAGGGTGCCCGTGACGATCATCAATGGAAACCGCGCCGCGCACTCGCGTACGAAATCGGCCGCGCCGGGATACATCACGTCGCGATTGCGAATCATCTCCTGGTAGCTCGCGGCCTTGCGCGCCATCAGCGCCTCGATGTGCGCCGCGCTTGCGTCCTTGCCGTTTTCTTTGAGGACGACGTCGAAGCAGTCGTGATCGTTGTATCCGATCAGGCGCGAGAAATATTCCTCGCGCGAAAGTTCGACGCCCTCGGGCCGCAGAACCTCGGCGAAAGCGACATAGTGGAGCGGTTCGGTGTCGGCCAGCGTGCCGTCGAGATCAAACAGAATCGTGCGAATCATGCGGTTACGGTTTCTATGCTCGAGAGGGGTGGGCGCGAGAATCGGCGAGAATTGGAATGATCTCGCGCTGGACGGCGTCGGCGCTGATTTTGGCGCGGCCGTTTTCGATGGTCATGTCGAGTTCGAGGCGGACGCCGAAGCGGCCTTTCAGATAGATCCCCGGCTCGACCGAGAAGCAGGTGTTCTCGATCAGTATCCGATGGTCGTCGGTTTCCAGCGAATCGAGATTGGCGCCGGCGCCATGGACCTCGCGGCCGATCGAATGACCGGTGCGATGGAGAAATCGTTCGCCGAATCCGGCGGCCTCGATGACCTCGCGCGCGGCGCGATCGGCGTCGCGCCCACTCACTGCCTCCTTGCGCGCAACGCGCTGCCGGATCAGCTCGACGGCGGCATCGCGCGCACTCGCGACGATCGAAAAAATCCTCGCGTGCTCTTCCGGCGCCTTGTCTCCCACGAACGCGACCCAGGTGAAATCCGCGTATATCGATTGTTCCCCGGGTTCCTTCGCCCATAGATCGAGCAGGACAAAATCGCCACGGCTTATCGGCGTCGGATGCTGCTCGGACGGCCCATAATGCGGGTCCGCGCTATGGGCGTTGGTTGCCACAATCGGCGGTGACGCAGTTATCAAACCATTCGCGGCGAATCGCTCCATGACGAATTGCTGGAGGTGGTGCTCGCACGCGTCGGTTCGATTGCGGATGCGTCGCGCGACTTCGGCGAAAGTTTCATCCACGATGTTGCGCAGCTTAACCGCCGCGCGATGGTGACTCTTCAGTTGTTCCGGCGTCAGCGTCGCCTCGAATCGCTGAATCAGATCGGCGGCGGAAATCACCTCGACGCCGAGTGAGCGGATCAGCTCGATAGTGCCGGCGTCAACGCGCGAGACGTAGGGAATCGCGCAATTCGGCGAGTAGGCCATCGCGACGCGCCGAGCCCCGCTTAGGATTCGTGCGAGCCCGCTACGCATATCGAAGGCGGATCGATAGACGACGGCCGGCCCCGCGATCGCATCGAGCCGATGCGCTTCGACCGCGGACACCAGCTTGCGTGGTTCGCCGGAGCGCGGGATGAAGCAGAACCATCGCCGCGTCGCTATCCCTTGCTCGGGCAATTCGAGGACGCGGTACGCGATCGGATCGCTGAGGCGGAAATCGTAGAACAGCCATCCGTCGAGCGAGGACTCGGCGAGCGCGGCCTGAATATCGGCGATGCGGCTCATCGCGAGGCTCCGGCTTTGAATCGCGCGCCCCATACGTGCACGCGCTGAGGCTCGATTCTGATCGCGGGGTTTCTTTCCTGCGTCAGCAGCATCGCATGGTACTGGGCATATTTGTGACGCAGATGCTGAATCGCGAGCGCATACTCCGCGTCGTCTTCGACGATTCGCGCATCGCCATGAATGAGAACGTAGGCGAGGCGGTTCCAGTCTTCATCGTAATGATCGATCACGAGCGCGACGCGCGGGTTCTCGGCGATGTTCTTCATTCGCTTGATCTCCGTCCCGCTTTTTCGCTTCGGCTTTTCATCTATCACAAAATAAAATCGTGAGCCGTCGAACCAGAAGCACAAGGGAATGTTGTGCGGCTCTCCCGCGCCGCTCACCGTTGCCAGATGACCGATTCTTGCGGACGCGATGAAATCGCGCACGGCCGGCTCGTCGAGTCGATCGGTTTCTTTTGGTCTATCGATCATGCGCCGGCGCCGAGGCGAGTGAGCGCGCCCTCCGCCGCGCGCTTCATATAGATGTCACCTTCGGCATTCGCCGCACGCGTGAGCGCTTCGGTCACGCGAGGTGAGCGATTGCCGATATGACCGAGCGCGACCGCGGCGCATCGACGCACTCCTGCGTCAGGATCGCCTTCGAGCAGGCGAATCGCCAACGCTGCAGCGCGATCCCCCGAGTCCTCCAGGCGCGCGATCAACGACAACGCCGCCATTTTCAGAAGGCTCTGATGATCGCCGCAACAACTTTCCGCGACCGCGAGAAGTTCCTCGCGCGGGCCGCCGATATCGCGCAGACAGTACAGCGCCATCTTGCGCGCGTTTAGGTTGCCGTCCCTCGCCAACGCGATGAGCTGACTGCTCACCGCGTCGCAATTTTTTCTGCCGAGGCGCACCATCAGTTCCGCCGCTGCCCATCGCACGTCGCCGTCGCTGCTCGACAGCGCCTCGACGAGGCTCGGCATTGCGCGCGGATCGAGCGCGTCATCCAGATTGACGAGGCCGAGCGCATACGCCGCGCCCCATCGCGCGCGCGGGTCGTGGTGCGAAAGCATCGCGCGCAATTTCTCGACGATGCGCGCATCATGCAACGCCGAAGCGGCTAGCGCTTCCGCAGCGTGCCGCTGAATGACTTTGCGGTTCGCTCCCAGGCATTGAATCAGTGCGTCGAGTGCCGGCTCGGCCAGCATGATCTGCGGATTCTCGGCGACCTCGCGAATCGCGGCGAGCCGCACTTCCATGTCGGCATCGTTCAGAGCGATTGCGAGGGCGTCCTGACTCATTGCGCGCGTGTGATGAGTTTCACGAGGTTTGAAAGCTCGCCGATTCCGAGGATGAAGTTGTCGCCATGGCCAAAGACTTTCATCACGGCGGCTGAAACGGAAGCGAGGTCGAGGCGCCGCCCGATCATCTCTGATTGGAACGCTGCAATGCCCGGCGAGTTTGCGATGAGATCGCCAAACAGACCGATCTTTTCGACCGCGCCATCGGCGGAGGTTTTCACCCGCGCTTCGATTGTCCCGAGTTGTGATGCGACACGGCTGGTGCGGGCGCCTTGCGCAGATAGCTGGAGCCATCCGCGCTGCTCCATCGATGCGCCGCGGCGTTCCGCGTGCGCATTTTCAAGTGCCGTCAGCTCGCGGCGATCGCTTCCGCCGAGGAGGTTTGAGTAGCCGCGCGCGATCGCGGTCGCGACCTCGGCGAAAGTGACATCGCGATCGAGTGCGCGCACCAGCTTGGTCGCATTGTCGGGGCCATACATCGCGCACGGGAGCTGACCAGCGGGATCGAAGTGCTCGAGGTCGTGGACGACTTCCTCCATCCCGCGATTCACCGCGAGCACCGCCTCGAACAGCATCGCGCCGGACGCGTCGGTCTCGAAAGTGCACATCGCGATTTCGCGCCCCTCGAGCGTGATCGCATCGCGGCCGGGATAGAAGCAATCGAGGCCGAGGTCGCGCAGCCCTGCAAGAAGACCGCGCACATAGCGATTCATCACCTGGTCGGGCTTCAGCTTGATATCGTGATCGGGAAGCAGCGCATCGCGGAAGGGCAAAATCAGCGCGAGGTTGAGCCATCCCTGGCCGGAGCCGACGAGGCGTCCTCCGGTTAGCCGACGCCACGTCGATAAGCCGGCTCGCTCGGTCGGTCCCTCATACAGATGGTAGCGTCCGAGAAGTAGTCCGTAGCACTCTGTAGTACATAGTAGTAGAAGCGGCCGCGTTTCCCCCGCCCCGATCATCTCGAGGAGGTGCGCCTCCAGTCCGAGCAGATGCCATGGCTCGATGCCTTGCAGCATCGCTATGTCGAACGTGCTCACGCCTTCGATGCTACGCGACGGGGGCACGCCGATGAAGATTCTCGATCAGATGACTTTGCGGAAGGCCGTCGCGGGTGCGATGCGCATCGCATGCAGCACCGGCAGCGCCGCCGCGGCGATACTCACGATCGGAGCGACCGCCACTGCGGCGAGAGCGGTGTCCGGCCGCACCTCCATGTAACCAAGCATTCCGGTCACCGCGCCGAGCGACATGCCGTGGCCGAATTTCCAGAGCGCGGCTGCCGCACCCAGCGAGGCGCCGACGAGCCCGATAAAGGCGGCTTCGCTCAGCAGCAGCGTCGCGATGTGCGTCTGTTGGAATCCGAGTGCGCGCATGACCGCGACCTCGCTGGTGCGATCGCGCACCATCATCGCCATCGAGTTTGCGGCGATCAGCAGCACCGTCAGCAGGATGACGAGGCAGAGGCTGTATATGATCGTCTTCACATCGCCGATGGTGGTGATCACGCCGGCGACCGAGTCGGACTCTGTATTGGTCTCGGTCTCAGCCTCCGAGTTGCGAAAGTTCTCATCTATCTCGTTAGCGACCAGTCCCATGTTTTCGGCGTGGTCAACCCGCACGACGAGAAATGCCGCGCGATTCTGAATATCGATGCCGTAAAGATTCTTGACCGCGTCATCCAGCATTGCGCGATTGAACCAGAACACGCGCGAGAGGTATTCGGTCGGCAGTTCGACAATCGGAATGAAGGTCAGTGTGAGCTTGGGATTTTGCGGATCGCGAAGCGTTATCGGCTCGCGCAGCTTCCATCCCTGCTCGTGCATCAGCTCGGCGCCGACCACGACAGCGCGTCGATCCGACCAGAAGTCATGGAGGACCTCAGGCGGGATTTGATAGTCGCTGCTGGAGCCGACCGAATTGAGATCCGAGGTCACTCCGAAGGTGGCGATGACGTTGCGCGGGTCGCGATAAATCCCAGTCCAAACAATCTCCGGCGCGCATCCCAGCACGTGCGGCAGCTTCGTGATCGAGTTGCAATACTTTGCAGGCAACCGCCCGTTGTTGCGCTCCGTCACGACCAACCGCAACCCCTTGGACGCATTCTCAGCGATGCGATCCATTGTCAGCGGCACCGCCACCAGCACCGTATAAATGAAAACCGCAACCGCGAACGTCAGGGCGGTGAAAATGGTCCGGCGCCGCTGACGGCCCATGTTACGCATCGCGATGGTAAGCAACTTGCCGATCATCACGCCTCCCGAATCGATTCGATGATGCCGATTCGCGCCGCGCGCCAAGCAGGCAGCAATCCGCCGACCACGCCGATAACCATGGCCGCGATCAATCCCGCGGAAATCGCCGCCACGCTGGGGCGGTATGAGAAAAACAGCGTGCCGACGCTCATCAGCCGGCTGTTGAGTCCGGTCATCCAGGCGACGAGGAAGGACAGTATGACGCCGGCGATGCCACCGCCGATGCCAAGGATGGCGCTTTCGACGACGAAACTGCTGAGGATGTTGGCGCGCGAGAATCCCAGCACTCGCAGCACGCCGATCTCGCGCTCGCGCCGCGCTACCGCCGTATACATCGTATTCATCCCGCCGAAAGTCGCACCGATGGCGAGCGCGAGCGCCACGACCATTCCGAGCGATTGCAGCTGGCCTGCGATGTTCGATTGCGCCGCATAGTAGTCCGATTCGGTAACCGGGTCATCGGTCAGGCGGCCATCCTGTTTAAACGCCTGTGTGAATGCTTCGCCAGTTCCGGGTTTTAGTACCACATGCAGCGAATTCGCATTCAACTGCCAATGCTTCTCGACGCGGAGATCTTCGTTGTCGGTCCAGATCTCGGATTCGCGCGCGCTGTCGTTATCCGAGAAGACCCCCACGATTTTCCAATCGAGGCGGTCGTAGTGAAACTGCGCGCCCGGAGCCAGGTACGGATACTTCGCCGCGACCTTCTGGCCGATGACCCATTCGTTGTTGCCCCGCATCGGCCAATGACCGCTGACCAGGCGCATGTTGCGATGCACCTGATATGCGATCGGCATCACACCGCGCAGCGTGACGAACTGCTTGAAATGCTTGTCGCGACTGACGTTAACGCCGATGAGGATTTCCGGCGATATAAGCGGTGCGCCCTCGCTATCGGTCGCGAGTTCCGGACGCACGCGTAGAATATCGAATTGGCCACGTTGAATGACGCTGGCGTTCTCCTGCGGCGCGCCACGATTGAGGAGAATCCAATTCTGCTCGCCACCCGCGTTGAGCAGGGTACTCTGTAGTCCCCCGATGAAGCCGAACAGAATGACGAAGATCATCGCAACCATACCAACACCGAGGATTGTCATGAGCGAGGTCGCGCGCCGTTCGAGCACACTGCGCAGATTGTAGCGGATGGGGATCATCGCTGCTCCGCGGGAAAGCTAGCATTGAAGCGAGGCGGCCACGCTCAGTCAACCTGCTCGGTCAAAGCGCGCCTGCTGACCGTTGGTGGTCAGCGTTCTTCGCCGAACAGGAAGACGCCGCTGGCGAGCATCGCAAACAGAATGTCAGGCGACCATGCCGCGAACCATGCGGGCATAAAGCCCGAATGTCCCAGCGACGAGGTCAGCCCTGCCGCGAGCCAGTAGCCGAACCCGATGATGATCGCGAGTCCGAAGCTGCGCCCGAGACTCAGATGACGCGGCAGCGGATCGAGGCTGAGCGCGATCCCCAGCGCAACCATGATCAAGCACGACAGCGGCATAGCATATTTGAGGTCTCGATCGACCAGATAACCGCCTGGATCAAGCCCCTTCTTCTTCAAATCGTGGATGTAGCGGTTGAGCTCCCAGATGCTGAACTCCTCTGGCTCCAGCCGCAGCAAGCCCAAATCAGCGGGCGTGATGTTGATGACGAATCCGGGTGGCTCCGATGACGATACGACGCCGGCCGACAGCCGGTAGCGGGTCACCCCCTGCGGAACCCATCCACGCCCGTTCCATTTTGCACTGTCAGCGTGAAAGATGTTGGTGACCCTGTAGTCGGGCGCGATTCGGTAGAGCGTGATATCCGCCAGTTCGCTTCGCTTGCGATTGTAACTATCGGCGGAGAGAAAGCCGTCGCGCACTCGAACCCAGATATGCCGGTTCGCGAATACGCCCGCGAGCTGGCGCCC
Source organism: uncultured delta proteobacterium (assembly GCA_963815835.1). GTDB lineage: Bacteria > Desulfobacterota > Binatia > Binatales > Binataceae > DATGKG01. The sequence continues at coordinate 246,027 of CAWFIF010000006.1, read as the reverse complement.
TCTCAATTCGACCTCGTATAGATATTTCGCCTCGCGGGTTGCAGCGGGCACGACCGTTTCGCTCAAGACAAATTGAAAACCGGCCACCAGCAAACTTACCGCAAGGACCGGAATCATCATCTCGATTCGACTGATGCCGAGTTGCTGGCAGGCGAGTACCTCGCCGGTGCGGTTGAGGAGCGCGAAGCCAAGCAGCACTCCAGCGAGGCATGCGATCGGAAGCAGTTGGGTCACGATCAGTGGAACCTTGAGCGCGAAGTATTCCAGGCCGAGCACGCCGAGGCCGCCGTGATGCACCAGGGTGTCGAACCGATCGAAGATGTCGCCGAGCAGATACGCTGCGGTGAATGCGGCAAGGCAGACCATGAAGGGGCCAAAGAAAGTTCCGGCCAGGAAACGATCGATGGTGGGAGATAGGCGCGGCCGTATCATCAGGCCGCACTCCGCGAACGTTCGAAGCGCTCAATCAGATCCCACACGAAGTCTCCAGGGCCACGTCCCTCATTGCCGCGATCGTTGGCGGCGCGGATGAAAAGCCAGATCGCGAGCGCAATGAAGACGAGGTCCGGAATGGCCATCGCCACGAAGGCATTCAACACCCCGCGTTCGCCGAGAGTTTGCCCCACGCGCATCAGCGAATAGTAGAAGAAGAACAACGCGACGCTTACGCCGAAGCGTTCCGACTGCCCCCCGCGCGCCGGTTTAAGGCCCAGCGAAATTCCCAGCAATGCGAACAGCAGCGTCGCAATCGGAATCGTGTATTTGCGCGCGAGTTCAGTCTCGGCCTCGTAATTGCGCTTTCCGGAGGCGCGTCCGTCCCGAATCGCAGCCAGCAGCGTCGCATAGGACATCTCATCGGGTGAGAGCCAGGTCAACCCGAAAGTCTCATTCGGCTGAATCCCCAAGTCATACGTGTTGAAGCTGGTGACGTGCGACGCATCAGTGTTCGGATCGACGCCGAAGATCGATCCATCAAATAACCGCAACGTTAGTTGATTATGTTTCACATCCGGCAACAATGCCCCCCGCTGCGCTATAATGGTGTTTTGCTGATCCGGCGTCCGCGCATCCGAGATCATCACTCCTTCCAGCCCGTCTCCCCCTTCCGACACCCTGTCAACGTAGACCACCAGCCCCTGGAACCCGCTGTTGAACACCTTTTCCCTCAACACCGCCGAGACCCGCGTCCGCGTCAGGTAGAACAGCCGTTGCTCAAGGCTGATATTGGCCCATGGCCGAATCGAAAACGCGAACCAGCTCGAAACCAGGTACACCACCAATGCCACCATCATCACCGGCACCGCGAGGCGATACAGACTCACCCCGCACGCGCGCGCCGCGATCATCTCCCGGTCCCCCGACATCCTGCCAAACCCGAGCAGCACGCCCAGCAGCACCGCCATCGGGAAGGTCAGTTCCAGGAACGCCGGCATGATGAAGGCCACCAGCCCGATCACCTCGCCGATCGAGACCCCATGATTGACCACCATGTCGGTCAGCTTCAGCAGCTTGCCCGTCACCAATGCGAACGTCAGCAGCGCCACGCCCATGCCGAATGGCGCGAGCACTTCGCGCGCCACGTAGCGATCGAGGATGGTGATTCCGGGGATGATGATTTTCGGCATCGAAGATTCAAGTTTATGCATTCACGATGAAGGCACCAAGACGGAAGGAGGGGAGAAGATTCACCACCGAGGCACGGAGGCACAAGGGAAATGATAAATGACGCGCAGCGCATCGAGGATTCCGGAGAGGGCAGGATGGCACTCCGGTCGCAGAGAGAAAGAGCGACCGTCGCGCCATCCCGCCTCACCCCACCCCCGCGCAGGCTGTCCCGCTCGTCGCAAAGAAAAGAGCGACGATCGCGCCATCCTGCGCCCCCCCGCCGAGCACTGTACGATGGCGACCGCCAGACGAAACCCGCTTGCACAAGGGCGCAGCCTCGATGCCATTTGCTGTTAACCGGCCGACTCACTATCGTCAATGAAAGTTCGATGGGGGTCCTCAGATAAATCTCACGACGGAGGGACGCTCTCGTCTTGAGCTGCCTCGAAGGCTCTGAACGCCGGAATCGACGGCTGAACAGACTGTCCAGCAGAGCGGGGGAATCTACGGACTCTTGGACTACTGATCAAAGGATCACTCTAGGAATGACAACAGGTGTCCGGCCTCGCATCCTTGCCTTGCTCTCACAACCGTTGGTCTATCAAGACGGAACCGCGGTAGTTCAACTGGATTTGGAACAGGAGCGCAGCGATCTCGTCTCTTGGCTCGAAGAAGCTGCGGTAGACTTCGACTTCGAAGTGGGGGGCCTGGACCAACTTCAGAAGTCACTGGTACCTTCCGTCACCATTCTTCACTTCTCCGGACATGGAAATGACGACGGCCTGTTGCTGGAAGACCAGGAGGGTCGAGCGCAATTCCTCCGAAGGGAAGACCTTGCCGGAATCCTTGCCAGCTACAACGAGGGCAGTCTGAAGCTAGCCTTTCTTTCGGCTTGCGAGTCAGAAGAGCCGTGCAAGCTCGTCGTTGAGGCTGGAATTCCATTCGTCGTGGGAATACTTCGTGAAACCGCTATCCGCGACGAAGCCGCGCGCCAATTCGCTCGCGCGTTTTATCTCGGGTTGACCCAAGGCCGCAGCATCAGACGAACTTTCGAGGCGGCGAAGGCTGGCGTACGGGCTGCTTTTCCTAACGAGGCCGACAAGTTTGTTCTTCATCACGGCGTTGATGCCGATCCTGAACAGATCAAGTTCTTCGGACCGACCACCGAAGGACAGTCTCTTCATCTCATCGCCAAAGCCCAAAGTCCGGTGTTCGGCGTGCCGCAAACTGGGGCATTCTTCGGCCGTGCCTTGGACCTTGCGTCCCTTATCTCCAAACTACGAGACCACAGATTCGTTTCAGTGATCGGCACCGGCGGGATCGGGAAAAGCTCATTGGCCGCCGCCGCTGCAAGATGGTTCAGCCGACATCGTCGCTTTCGCGATGGAATCCTCTGGATCGGTCTAAGCGACATCCAACGAATCGAGATACTGCTCTCCGGGATTCCCGCTCTTCTCGACAAGGACCCACTAGAGAATATCGCCCAGCTCGCCCGGCTAATGCGCGACAAAGATGCTCTCCTGATACTCGACAATTTCGAAAGTGCGCTGAGCAGCGCAGAAGCCCGCCAGTCAGCGCGCGATTTCCTGAATCAGCTGCTGAAGAACACGGATCGGCTCCGAATCATCGCTACGACCAGAGAATTGCTCGGCGGTCTCGAACAGGGCGAGACTCCGGTTGACGTCGGACGACTCGACGATCGGGACGCCCTCGAGCTCTTGGCGCACCGCGCTCCTCGATCGGACCAAGTCCTAGCCGAGGTCACCCGCGATTCAAGGACGGGAGCATTGGTGCTTAGCGACGCCTTGCGTCAGTTGCTCGACGAACTTCATGGCTATCCGCTGGCGATTACCATCGTTGCGCCGCAACTTCGTGATCTTACGATTGCCGGGCTACTCGGCCGAATCAAAGAGCAAGGGCTGGCAGTATTTGAAGATCCCACGATTCTGGATCCCGTAGAACGCACCCGGATGCGCAGCCTTGTCGTTTCTATAGGCTTATCTGTCAAGCGGCTCATCGACGATCGAGCCGAAAGTGCGCTACAACTCTTCGGTATCTTGTCGTTGTTCCCAGCGGGGCTTCCGAGACAGCTACTTGGCGAATTGAAGCTCGATCGATGGGCGGAAAGCCTGGCGCGGCTAAGAAGCTATTCACTTATCGAGCGTGACCCGGAGGACGACCGTTATTACCTGCTCGCGCCGGTGCGGCGCTTGGCTGCGCGCTACCTCGATGATGAAGTGCGCAAAATAGTCGTCGCTCGTGCCGTTCCTATGTTCGCGACACTCGCTGCGGTGCTGAGAAGCCGATGGACCGTACTTGGCGCAGGGCGCACCGCCAGGCTACTGGCTCGAGAAGAACCTAACCTTCGGGAGGCAATCAACCTCTGCCGCGAAGTTGAATCACCGGAATTGGGACTCTTGACGCCATCGCTATCGATAGCGGCCGACCTAATTGATCTGTATCTCGCTACCAACAGATTGGTGTCGGCGGAGCGCCTCGGAAAAGTAATTTCACTTGACCAGTATTGGTTGAAAGATCCCGCAGGATTGGCCCGAATAAAGTTTGTTTCGGGGCTGGTCGCTCTTCGCCGCAACCAGCTCGACCAGGCTGAGGGCCATTATCAGGAGGCGCAACGGCTCTACCGCACCATCGACGCCTCGCTGGGTCTGGCCAACACGCTCAAGGCGCGCGGCGATCTGGCAGTCCGCCGCGCTCAGCTCGATGAGGCCGAGGAGCACTACCAGGAGGCCGAGGATCTCTTTCGCACCATCGACGACTCGCTGGGGCTGGCCAACACGCTCAGGGCGCGCGGCGATCTGGCAGTCCGCCGCGCTCGGCTCGATGAGGCCGAGGAGCACTACCAGGAGGCCGAGGATCTCTTTCGCACCATCGACGACTCGCTGGGGCTGGCCAACACGCTCAGGGCGCGCGGCGATCTGGCAGTCCGCCGCGCTCGGCTCGATGAGGCCGAGGAGCACTACCAGGAGGCCGAGCAGCTCTTTCGCACCATCGACGCCTCGCTCGGCTTGGCCAACACGCTCAAGGCGCGCGGCGATCTGGCAGTCCGCCGCGGCCAACTCGATGAGGCCGAGGAGCACTACCAGGAGGCCGAGCAGCTCTTTCGCACCATCGACGAATCGCTCGGCTTGGCCAACACGCTCAAGGCGCGCGGCGATCTGGCAGTCCGCCGCGGCCAACTCGATCAGGCCGAGGAGCAGTACCAGGAGGCCGAGCAGCTCTTTCGCACCATCGACGACTCGCTGGGTCTGGCCAACACGCTCAAGGCGCGCGGCGATCTGGCAGTCCGCCGCGGCCAACTCGATGAGGCCGAGGAGCACTACCAGGAGGCCGAGCAGCTCTACCGCACCATCGACGCCTCGCTGGGTCTGGCCAACACGCTCAGGGCGCGCGGCGATCTGGCAGTCCGCCGCGCTCGGCTCGATGAGGCCGAGGAGCACTACCAGGAGGCCGAGCAGCTCTTTCGCACCATCGACGCCTCGCTCGGCTTGGCCAACACGCTCAAGGCGCGCGGCGATCTGGCAGTCCGCCGCGGCCAACTCGATGAGGCCGAGGAGCACTACCAGAAGGCCGAGCAGCTCTTTCGCACCATCGACGAATCGCTCGGCTTGGCCAACACGCTCAAGGCGCGCGGCGATCTGGCAGTCCGCCGCGGCCAACTCGATCAGGCCGAGGAGCAGTACCAGGAGGCCGAGCAGCTCTTTCGCACCATCGACGACTCGCTGGGTCTGGCCAACACGCTCAAGGCGCGCGGCGATCTGGCAGTCCGCCGCGGCCAGCTCGATGAGGCCGAGGAGCACTACCAGGAGGCCGAGCAGCTCTACCGCACCATCGACGCCTCGCTGGGGCTGGCCAACACGCTCAGGGCGCGCGGCGATCTGGCAGTCCGCTGCGCTCAGCTCGATGAGGCCGAGGAGCACTACCAGGAGGCCGAGCAGCTCTACCGCACCATCGACGCCTCGCTGGGGCTGGCCAACACGCTCAGGGCGCGCGGCGATCTGGCAGTCCGCTGCGCTCGGCTCGATGAGGCCGAGGAGCACTACCAGGAGGCCGAGCAGCTCTACCGCACCATCGACGAATCGCTTGGTCTCGCCAATACCCTTCAGGCCAGGGGCGACTTGCAAAAAAAAGAAGGCCACGCGGACCAGGCCATGATTCACTATGCTGCGGCTGAAAAAATCTATGAGCCGATTGATGAACTACTTGGTCTGTCGAATGTCTTAGTCGAAATCGCTGAACTGAAGGTGGACGCTGGAGAGGAGTCTGAAGCGCTCGAATTGCTGCGGAGAGTAATTGAGATTGCAGCAAAATGCGAAAATGGATACGCGATCAACAAGGGCCTTGAACTTTTGAAGAAGCTGGGCATAGATCCTCAAGCTTTGAAGTGACGCCTCGCACAACGGACCGAAAGTGAAGCGCCCCGAATTGTTGAGGTTCAGCGCGCCTCACAACCGCAAGAATTTCGTTCCTGCTCCAACCTTCGTGCCCTGTGCCTTTGTGGTGAATCCCCCCTTTGACGCCAGCAGCGTTGCGTTCGTTACAAAGATCGAATCTCTCCAGAACCCCACACCGACCCGGCCCTCCTGCAGATCGCGGCGGACTGCCCTGATGATCACTCCCAAAATGAGCGCATGAATGATGATGGTGCAGAGAATGGTCGCTATTCCGACGAGGAGAGGACTTAACAAAGATATCTGATTCGATGGAATCATTTCGTCGGGTTATGAAGTAGCTATTCTCGAAAGCGATGTGTCGAGGTTCTGAAGGAGGATTGGAAGGCGGCGGTAGGTTTCCAGTTCCGTGGCAAGGCGGATCTGGGCTTCCGGTGGCGAGTCCGCACTTTCAACCGTGTCAAGATCGCCGGCCATGGAAGCCAAATCTATTGTTGAAGCCGCGGTAGATAAGGCTATACGCTCGGGTGAAATGCTCTGCCGAAGTTTCGCCAGTTGGATTTCAAGCGCGGTGCAATACGCCGCCTCGAAAGACTCTTGGCGCGCCAATACTTCTTGGAGAGTGAGCGCTTCTGAGCCAGCTATTCGCCTGCGGGCGATAAGCTCGAAACGATAGGCGATACGGATCAGCGTCGACGCCGACTCGATGGCAGCGGCTGAGTTGGCCGTACCGCGTCGCCCCTCAAGCCGGGCCTGGTCGGCGAAGTTCAGGACCGCGAGCAGGTTAGCGCTCATGCGCCGCTCAGCAGCAGCGATCCGCTCGTCGGTGATCCTCCTTTCCGCGACCTCTTTTGTAAACTCCAGTATTGTTGCGATCAACCTGTCGAGCGCGTCGATGACTTTGTCGCCGGCGTATTCCGGCCACAAGGTTAGAAAGACGAAGCCTGTCGTCAGAACGCCGAGCACGATGCCCCAGAAACGCCAGAGCGGACTGTACACATTGCTTGTCGGTCCAAGCCCGACATAACAGATCAAGAACGTGATGCCGGCCTGGATCCCCGCGTAGCCCAGCCATTCGTCGCTTTGGGCTACATACGTCGAGAGCATCGTCACCACAAATATCGCGACGAGGTACGCGGGCAACGCGTCGAAGTTCTGCGACACAATGATCATCGCCGCGAGTGCTGCGAGGCCACCCAAGACGCATCCTGCAAGCCGAAGAAGAGTCTTCCGCACTACCGCGCCGTATTGGTTTGGTTGACCCGCGACTATGATGCTCCAAAGGATGGTTTGTATATCGGCGCGTTGGGTGGTCAGTCCAACCAGCAGCCCCAGTGTCACCGCTGCCCCGAGCTTTACACTGAATCGGAAGGCCGCCGGATCGAACAGGGGACGAGGCTCAGAATCGGTTTCGGAGTCGATGGATTTGGCATAGGTCGAAATTGGAGTTCGGTCTCGCGGCTCCAGCAAGCTACCGATCTCTTCAAGTGCCGCCGATGAATCCCAGAAAGTTCGTGAATTCATCACTGGCAGGCGCGGCTTGGGTGCTCCCTTCATTCAAACGCGCGATTGAGACACGTAGGTTTGGGATCCATTCCAACGAACCTGGTGTACCATCGAGACCTGCCAGAGCATGCTCGGTCTTCTCTTCAAACGCACTATCGAGAGCACTTAGAGCGAGTTGGATGTCCTCGCTATGATTTTGTCTGATTTCATTCGATACCGATTCATCGGCCAACACTGCCAGACGTTCCACTTCCAGGTAGGCATGTTCGGCGACCATGACAGCGTCGAGTAAGGCAGCGAGATGCTGCGGCGTAGGTTTCATCTGTTCCTCGACCGACTTCATGAGCGGCAGGTTGCGCGACAGAATCGATGGAAGCTGCGCGGCGGGCAGGGGAGCGGGGACCGGATCAAGATACCGGTGGCCCACCAGTTCCAGGCGACCACGGATGCGTTCGAAGTCTCCCGCGATGGATTCAAGTAGTCGTTGTTCCGGAGGCGAGGGCCAGATCAAGGTGTCGATGACTACCATCACAACCGTCGCCACCAGGATTCCGTCAAAGGTGTAGGCGGAGCCCCATCCAATCGAGCCGGGCCTGAAAATACCTACATACACGGTGGTAATGGTTCCAACGGCCACGAGGGCAAGTATCAGAAACAGCTTGGGATTCTTTGATAAGAGATAGCCTACCGTCGCGAATACCGCGAAGAGAAACGCCAATATGAGGCCAGGGTAATCGAGTAGCTTACCGGTTATCGGCACGATCGCGGCCTGCATAGCTGCCGCGCAGACTATGACCAGGGCACCCTCGAACAATCCGAGTGAAATCCCGGGTTGGCCGATTCTGAATGCGAACAAGGGCCCGAAGGGTCCAGCTATCTGCATGATAGCCGCAAGGCCGGTGGTGAGGGTCGCCTTGGTAGCATTGCGCGCGGCCTCCACGAACCTCCGGTGGCTGGGCGCCAGCTCTCTGGCGAAGAATTCGGCCGGCCACACAGCGCTATTCGCCGCGGATGGTGACGATCGCGGTCTGTCCCATACGGAACGGATGGGCTGTGTCACCGCGTTTCAGTACGATTCGAACCGGAAATCGCTGGTTCAGACGCACCCAGTTCAGAGTCTCTTCGACGTTCGGCAGGCCGCCGACAGTCGCCCCGTTTTCGCGAAAGAGTCCCCATCCGATGCCTTCCACGTCACCCTGGAAGCGCCTTCCGGGGTAACTCAGCAGCGATATGTCGGCATGCATTCCGGGCCGTATGCGGTCAAGTAAATCCTCGCGGAAATATGCGAGCACGTACCAGTTGCGATCGTCTACGAGCGTCAGGACCGGCTGGCCGATGTTGGCGTATTGTCCCTCCGAGATGTTGAGATTGGTGACATAACCGTCGAACGGCGCGCGCACCATGCAGTAGTCGGAGTTGAGCTGCGCGTCCTCGACGGCTTCCTGCGCGGCCCGTATGTGCTGATTGACGTCGCCGAGCATTCCCAAAGCATCTTGCGCTTTGCGGAGTTCTGAACTCGCACTTCCCACGGCCGCTTCCGCCTCTTTGAGCGTGTTACGCGCCTCGACTACCTCGTTGTCAGTGACGAAATCGTGCTCGCGCAGCGGAACGATTCGATCGAGGTACTGCTTGGCGTTGGCCGCCACCACCTTGCGCTCGGCCAGTTGGGCCGCGGCTGCATCGATCGCATCCTGGAGCGTTTTGATTTCAATTTTCGTCAGGTTCAGTTTCGTCCTCGCCGTGTCCAGCGCGAGTGTATAAGGACGCGGATCGACGACGAATAGAAGGTCGCCTTGGTTTACGTGCTTGTTATCCCTGACCGGCAGCTTAACTATTTGACCGCTGACGTGAGCCGCCAGCGCGGCGGTATTGGCGTGAACGTACGCGTCGTCGGTGCGGGGATTGGCGAAGTACAGTCTGTAGACGAACCATCCGAGCACCAGCGCGGCAAGGACAAAAGTCCCACTCAACGTTCGCCCGAGGATGCGCACCCATGGCCGTGATGTGGATGTAGACTTAGCCGGCTGCGGCATCTGAAGCTCCCTTTGGGATCATCTCCAAACCAGCAGCCAGCACACAAAGGCGATGGTTAACGCAAGGCTCAAATAAACCAGTGGTCTCGGGATCATCCACTCGTCGATCCCGGTTGCGACAAAAACCGGCTTCAAAGAAAGCGACATTAGAATCCCCACGACAAGACACAGAATCCACACCGGAAACTCGGCGCCGGCTACGCTAATGATAGGCTCGCAGCCGGATATGAAGAACGCAGAAATGCCGCAGATCGAGCGACTGAGATGCAATCGTTAACTCGCGCTTGGGGGCCTCGGCTCGAGGTTACGGCTTGGCAAAGCAAACGCGTGTTCTCTTGTTGCGAATTTCAATGTGATACTGCTTGCGATGCCGACTCAGCGCCCACGGCATGGACCAGGGCGGATGACGCAACCAGAAGCTCGGCCTTGTTCTGCACCAGGGTATACCGCGCCGCCATCAGATCGCGTTCCGCGCCAATCAGGTCGGTGATTACCGCGAGGCCATGCTGATGGCTCTCGAGGTTGGCGTTATACGATTCCTCCGAGGCCGCGACGAGCGCTTCCGCCGCGTCGTACTTCTTCCGCGCGGAGAAGAAGTCGTAGTAAGCCTTCCACACCGCGGCGGTCACTTCGAGCTCCAGCGACTTGAGTTCTGCGCGGGCTTTATTGCGTTGCGCTGTCGCTTTGCGCACAGCGTAATAGCGGTCAAATCCGGTGAACAGATTCCATCGCAGCGTGAGCAGCGCCCCATAGAATGGTTGGTTCAGATTCTGCGTGTGGCCGTCATTTACCGTATAGCTCCAGATTACTTGCCCATAATTTCCGCTAACACCAACTTCAGGGTAGAACTCCGATTCGGCCCGGTCGATGGCGGCGTTGCCCGCGCGGACCGCAGCAATCTGTGCGGCTATATCGGGTCTCTTTTTGACCGCATCGTTTATGAGTGTTTCGACATCATCACTCAGATTGGCCGGAATGCTCTGCCGTTCGATGCCCTGGACAGTAATCGGCACGTTCGAGGCGACACCGATCGCCTCGCACAGGCTCGACCCGGCATCGTGGACCATGGACTTCGCGTTCTCAAGATCGTAAACGGCCTGCGCCTCGACTTGCCTGGCAAGAAGGATTTGACGTTTGGTCGCAAGACCCATTCGGTGGCGTTCCTCGATGGCGCCGAGGCTCGTACGCGCGAGCTTGAGATTGGCTTCCGCGGCCGCCACACTCGCGGTGGCAGCGGACAGGACGTAATAGGATTTTTCGACGTTGAAGACAACGTCCTGGATGGCGCGATTGAAGACGAAGTTCGCGGCGATGAGCTGCTCGCGCGCCCCGCGTTCCGCGGCGCGGCTGCGGCCGAAATCGAGAAGGTCATAGCTGACCTTGATTTCCGGTAAGAATGCCTCGTTACGGACGACCAGCGTTTGTCCGGGGAACTGAATCGGCAGCTTGAAATAGCCGCCGACGGCATCGGCGGCGATTTTCGGATAGTTGTCGGCCCGGGATTGACCGAGCTGGGCGTCGGCCGCCTGCGCCGCATACCACTCGGCGCGCGTTTTAGGATTTGTCCTGAGCGCAAGGTCCACCAGTTCCGGCAGGTCGTGCGCATGATCACCTAGAGCCTGGCGCGCCGCCTGCTCGTGGATGTTGATTTGGTCCGCGCTCGGCGTCGAGAGATTCCCAGACGGCGGCGGGCTCCATGCGTGGCTGACGCTCGCCGGGGATGCAACCTCCGAATCTGTATTGAGCCGAAACGAAGCGCATCCTGCGATTAAACCCAGGAGCACAAGCGACACGAGATGCGCGTGTGATGCCCTCACCGTTTTGCGGAGCATATTGCGGTTCCCAAGTACTGACAACTCACCTCATGCCGCCCACCGGCCACCCTGTTTCGGATCATACACCGTGTCGGTCGCCACGGCGGTGGCGCTGTATAAGATCGCGCGGATTTTGACTTCGAAAATTTTATGTTTACGGAATCATCGCCCCAGCACCAAGATAGAAGACGGAGGGGAGATTCGCCACAAAGGCACGGAGACACGAGGTCTGGATTTAATCCGGAACGAAAAAACATCCTCCCGGCCGTAAAACGGCCGATCCGTATTTCCTCTCTGTGCCCTCGTGTCTCTGTGGTGATTCTTCTTTCTGCTCCGATCTTCGTGTCTTCGTGCCTTGGTGGTGAATGTCTTTTCCCCCAGCCTTTGTTGCGATTCTTTTTCTGATAACATTTTCTGCGCAATGAAAAATCGCGGTGACAGAGGACGCGCGAGGTTTCGCGACGACCGCCGCGGACCCCATCGGCGCGACGAGGCCCATGGCGCGCCGCCGCACACTCGCGAGGCCGATCGCAATCCGCATCCGGCGCACCATCCCGAGCGTCACGAAGCTGCGCGCACCGATCTGGTGTTCGGCGTCGAGCCGGTGAGGGAACTCATCGCGGCCGCGCCCGGCGCCGTCCGCACGCTCTACGTCCGCACCGGCGACGGGAACCGCTTCGAAGAGGAAATGGATCGCGTGCGCATCGCGGGCGGGCAGGTCGCCTTTGCCGATGAGGCCGAGATTTCGCGCAACTGCGGGCGCGACGCGCGTCATCAGGGGATCGCGGCGGTCGTCCGCGAATATCAGTACACCGAGCTCGAGGACATGCTCGAGGCCAAGCCCGACCCCATCCTGATCGTCGATGGCGTCACCGATCCGCGCAATCTCGGCGCGATCTTGCGCTCGGCGGAAGGCGCCGGCGTGAACAACATCGTGATCGCGAAGGATCATACCGTCGGTATAACGTCCGCCGCGATCAAATCCTCAGCGGGCGCGTGGATTCATCTGAAAATCGCGCGATGCGGTAACGTCGCGCGTCTGCTCGACGATCTGAAACAGGCGGGCTACTGGATCGCCGCGCTGGCGCCGGGCGGCAATGTCTCGATCTACGATCTCGATGTGACCAGCAAGCTTGCGATCGTGATTGGCTCGGAGGGCAAGGGCGTGCGCGAGATCGTCAAGAAGACGACGGATTATCTGGTTGACATTCCGATGCGCGGCAAAGTAGCATCGCTCAATGTGTCGGTCGCCACCGCCGTCGCTCTGTATGAGATCGCCCGCCGCCGCACCACCCCACCCTCATCGCCGTAGCGATAGCGCGCGTCGCCGAAACGTCTCAGAAGAAGTGATCGTCGCCCGGTCCTGGTCTTCGAGTCTAGGTCACAGCTCGTTCTAATGTCGCAGGCGGATCACTGGCGTGACGAACTGCGGCCGCGACACACTCAAGGACTGGTATACGTCGTGGTGGTGGTCTTCTTCTGTACGGTTCCGTCATTTGCATCAGTCGTTACCGTGGTTGTGCTCTGATCGGGAGCCACGTAAGGAGCGGGCTGCGTATACGTCCGCTGCACCGTGCCGTTGTTAAACTGGGTCGTCGTGACCGTGCTCTGATCCGCATCCGGAGCAGGCTGAGTATAGGTACGCTGCACGGTGCCGTTGTCATACTGAGTCGTCGTGGTCGTATTTGCACTCGTAACGGGGGCCATAACCGGCGGATTCGTCGTGTCGTATTCCCTGGTCGTCGTAGTTTCTGTGACATGAGTAGTCGGCGCGCATCCGACCAGCCACACCATGGCGATACCAACAGCAATGGCCACCGCGGAATTACTTGTGAGTTTCATCATTCAGGCTCCTGTTTAGATTTCTCTCGATAGAGGCGGTCGACAGCTAAAGTTCCGGCTCGAGATACATCGACATGTTCCTATCGATGACCGAGCACCTTTTCTGGTTAGTATTCTGCTCCTTTCTCGGTCGAGATACATGCGTAGGTGCCGCGACCGAAGCGCATTAGGTTATGTAAGGAACTAAAGACGAGGATTAATCGCCGCGTCGCGGATCAAGATCGGGAGGCTCGTACGGTCCACGACTAGTTGAGGACACCTTTTCTTAACTTGGTGTCTTGGCGTTTTGTCCTGCGCCGCTCCTCAGTGATTCATATCGTCGCGATCATTTTTGGCCTTTCTGACCGCTCGGTCGTCCTTATCGTTTTGATCGTTCTGCTCATTCCTGCGATTGCGATCGTTCTCGTCCTCGATCTGGTTTTTGAAGTTTCGATCGTTGCGAGCGGCGGTGTCACTCGCGTCGTTCTTTTGTTCCCTGGTATCGCGGTCGACGCTGTCACGTTTGTTATTGGCTGTTTGTCTTTCGAGCCGCGTTTCGTCTTGCGCCATACTGGACAGCGGGAACGCGAGCGACCCGGCCATGATGGCCGCCGACACTATTGCCAAAAGCTTTTTCATAAGGACCTCGCCCAGCTCTGCTTTCTGGAACTGTTAGGTCGGTCTAGCGAAGACTGGTCGAAGCGAGCGGAAGGGCCATCGTCGGACTAGATCGAGTGCCGACCCGATTTCTGATATCGATCCAGAGCAGCTCCATCCCGCGGCTGACTCGGATGGAGCTGCTCTACTCTGAGGATCGCAGTGTTTCCTAGTTGGTAGTGCTCTTGCTGCTCGATGACTTCTCCGAAGTCGAGCTTCCACTCGGCGAACTCTCGCTGGAGGCTGAATTTGACGACGAATGCTCGGTGGTCGTCGGCGGCGCGACGACTACGGCGGCCGGCGCGACCATTACCGGGACCGGCTGAGCCATCACGACTGCGGGCGCTGGAGCGGCGGTGACGGTCTCACTGTGATTACTTTCCGAGCTTTTTTCGACGGTGTCGGTACCAGCGCATCCAATGACTACGCTTCCGAACAGTACGGCTACGCCAAAAGACAGTGCGGCGGTTTTCAGTCGGTTGTTCATGACGATCAAAACTCCTAGTGTTAGTTCGGCTTAGCGGAAGGTGGCTGAGCAGGAGAACGTGATCGAAGATTCGATCACGATGAGGCGGTGCCTGTCGCCAGAGTACGGTAAGCGCGGTAGCGAAAGCTACGACAGATCGGTCCGGTTGGTTATGCGGATAACCAAAGCCGCCGATCCTTCGCGCATGTCTCCGCGATGCCGGCCGCGATCATGAGATGCCGTCCACGAATCTATCTTTTATAGCCCGCGCCAGAATCGGGGGAGTGTCTTAGGAAATATCACCGGGCCCCGGGAGGATGGGGTGTGTGGAGGGCCCGGTGACGGGGGGACCGCTAGCTCTTCGACCGAGTGTTCGCGCTCGGCGGCGTGTTGTGCTTGTCGAGCAGCAGCGTACGAACCTGGCCGGTGTCCTTCATCGGCACCTCGATGCCGACTTTCGCCTTGCCCGCGGAGTCGAAGACGCCGACTTCGAGTTTGGAATCGCCTAGCACACCGAGCGCTATCCGGTTTCGGCCGCTCCTGCTCGTGAAATTCAACAGGATTAGTCTACGGCCATGTGGCGCGGAGATGGAAACTAAAGAGCTTACGAAGTGTTCCGCAAAGAACCAAATAAGATGTTACGCCGCATGGAAATTTGCGACGAATCACTCCTCCGGGGCGCTGGCGCGCCCGTCCCATCCTGACCTGTAATCCATTCGCCACAATCAGCGGACTGCCGCGACTCTTTGATCCAAGGGTCTCGTTCTTCTTGGTGTGTTGGTGTTGCGTCTGGTTTCCGCGCGGCTGCTTCGATGCCGGCTAATCCAGCGACTTGTGAAATCTCTGGACGCTGATGGCAAGCAACACCGTCGCGACTACTACCAGGGCAAAGATTTGCGACCACATCACTCCCCAATCGCCGCCCTTTAGAAAGCTGCTCCTGATGATGACAAGATAAAATCGCAACGGGTCCAGATACGTGAACCACTGCATCGCGCGCGGCATCGCGCTGATCGGAAACGAAAAGCCCGACAACGTGATGGCGGGCATGACGAAGAAAAACGAAGCTATCATCGCCTGCTGCTGCGTGCTGGATATAGTGGAAATCAGCAGCGCCACACCAAGAATGCTGAGCAGAAAAACGCTGGTGCCGATTCCAAGCAGCACATAGCTCCCGCGAAAGGGCACTTGGAACCACAGTCTACCGATCAACATGATCAAGACCATCTGCGTCATCGCGATCAGGAAAAACGGGATGGTTTTCCCTAAAATGAATTCCAGCCGCGAAATCGGACTGACCATCACCTGCTCCAGAGTCCCGACTTCGCGTTCGCGCACGATTGCGAAGGCCGCCAGCGTCAGACACGAAGTCAACAGGATGCTCCCAATCGTCCCCGGCACGAAAAACCACTGACTTTCCAGATTGGGGTTGTACCAGGGGCGGCGCGCAAGCTCGACGTCCGGCAGGTGAACGGCAATCGCGGGCGCGGTCCGCATCAGATTCGATCGGGCGTAGTCCTGCGCGTAGCCATTGGCGATTTCATTAATATAGCCGAGCGCAATCAGCGCGGTATTCGAGTCACTACCATCGAGAATAACTTGCACCGGCGCGGTTTGGCCCTTGCCGACCAGCTCGGAAAAGCCCGGCAGAATCTGGATCGCAAGCGTCGTTTTGCCGCGATCGATCAAATCGGTGATTTGATGCCGATTGCTCAGAGTCGCCGTGAGTTCGAAATGACCATTGGACTCAAACCGGCTCAAAAGATCGCGGCTTTCGTAAGAATGGTCCAGGTCGAGCACCGCCATGCGAATGTGATGGAGTTCGAAAGTAGCGGCATAGCCATAGATGAGGACCTGCAGAATCGTCGGCACCAGCAGACTAAATCGCGCGTGCGGATCTCGAAGGAGCTGAATGAATTCCTTTCGCAGCATCTGGCGCAATCGATTCAGCATCTGCATCCTCACTGGAGAACCTTGCGAAACGAGCGCAGCGCCATCCATCCGACGATCGCCGCGAATAGCGACAGCGCAAACACTTGCGGTAGCAGCGGCGCCAGACCAATTCCCTTCAGGAAAATCGCCTTGACCAGCGTGAGGTAATAGCGAGCGGGGGTCAGGTAGGTGATCGCCTGCACCGCGATCGGCATCTGGTCGATCGGAAACGCAAACCCGGAAAGGAGAAAAGCCGGCAAAAAAGTGAGTACCAGCGAGAATTGACTTGCAGCCAACTGCGATCTAGTCGCCGAGGAAATCCAATAACCCAGCAATAGGACCACCGTGAGAAAGAGCGCCGACGCGAAAAACATCATCACCATCGCGCCGCGGAAAGGCACCTGGAACCATAGCACCGCTATCGCTTCACAAAAGGCGGTATCGGCGAAGCCCAGCGCGAAATATGGAATCAGCTTCCCGATCGTGACTTCGAGTGGCGTGACCGGGGTCGAGACGAGCTGCTCCATCGTGCCGCGCTCCCATTCCCGCGCCACGGTCAGCGCGGTCAGAAAGGTACCGATGACGGCCATTACCAGCACTACCACCCCGGGCACGATGAAGTTGCTGCTGTCGAGGTCTTCGTTAAACCAGGCGCGCGACTCGACCGAAACGGGAGCATTTATCGCATTGAGGCCATTGCTGCGGAGATACTGAAGCTGCACGTCGTTCGAATAGCCGGCGACGACCGCGTCGGCGTAGCCAAAAATCAAGTTGGCCGTGTTGTCGTCGGTCGCGTCAACGATCCCTTGCACGTCAACCGTGCCACCCTTGTGCAGCTGTTCGGAGAAATCGTTAGGTACCACGAGCCCGAGACTGCCAGCTGCCTTCGTCGATCGCTCGAACCAGACGCGGGTAGTCGCTGTTGACCATCACGACGTTGAAATAAGCCGAGGCCTGAAAACGCTTGAGCAAATCCTGGCTTTCCTGGCTGCCTTCGCGATCGAAGACACACACGGGAACGTTCTTCTGATCGAGACTTATTCCGTAGCCCATCAGCGCCATCAGCATCGCGGGCATCAGGAACACGATCAGCAGACTTCGCGGATCGCGGCGAATTTGAATGATCTCCTTGCGCGTGATCGCGAGCAGCCGGTTCAGCTTCATGATGGTTTTATCCGGCCGTCACGCCGCGACGGCGCCGTTCTCGCGCTCACCGCTGGTTAGCGCGACGAAAGCGTCTTCTAGGCTGGGACGGATGCGTCCCATCCGTTTGATGTGAATGCCGCGGGAATCCATCGCAGTTCGCACCGCAGTCATCGTTGCGTCCGCATCGGCGACAACCAGGTGGAGCGCGTTGCCGAACACCGCCGCATCGCGCACCCCGGCGGCTGTTTTCACGACCTCGAGCGCCTGGCCGAGAGGGCTCGCCTCTATCATCAAAATCTCGCCCTTGACCGAGTTGAGCTTGAGCTCGGTGGGAGTCCCGAGCGCGACCAGCCGGCCGCGAAAG
This sequence comes from uncultured delta proteobacterium, assembly GCA_963815835.1. Taxonomy (GTDB): domain Bacteria; phylum Desulfobacterota; class Binatia; order Binatales; family Binataceae; genus DATGKG01. Next base: position 228,274 of record CAWFIF010000006.1, on the reverse strand, counting down.
ATCAGCGCAAGCCGATTGCAGTATTCCGCCTCGTCCATGTAGTGGGTCGTAACGAAAACCGTGACACCCTCGGCGCTCAGCTCCTGAATTAGTTCCCAGAACCGCCGGCGCGAGACCGGGTCAACACCCGAAGTCGGCTCGTCCAGAAAAATAATCGACGGCCGATGCAACACGGCGCATCCAAGCGCGAGCCGCTGCTTCCATCCGCCGGAGAGCGTGCCGGTAAGACTGTTTTCGCGCCCACTGAGTCCCGCCATCCCGAGCGCCCAGCGGATTCTATCGTCCAGCTCGTCGCCAACTACATTGTATAAGCCCCCATAGAAATGCAGATTCTCGACCACCGTGAGATCGTTGTAGAGCGAGAACTTTTGCGACATGTAGCCGATGCGGCGGCGAATTTGTTCCGAGGAGCTAACAACGTCGAGCCCGGCAACTTCGGCGTGGCCCGAGGTTGGATGGAGCAACCCGCAGAGAATGCGAATGGTGGTGGATTTCCCGGAACCATTGGGGCCGAGGAATCCGAACACCTCGCCGGGATGCGTTTCGAAACTCAGGTGATCGATCGCCGTGAACGAGCCGAAGCGCTTGACCAGATCGCGCACGAGCACCGAGTTCTCCATTTAGACCATCTCCGGTTCAGCTGTCGCGCTTACGAACACGTCTTCGATCGTAGGCGGCACCTCGGCAATCTCGGCGTAGTCGATATGGTCCGAATCTAGCCGCGAGCGAATCTCCTGGAGTCGGCGCGCACCGTCATCGACAAAGATATGGATCGCGTCGCCTACCAGGACCGTGCCGGTGACGCCGGGCGCATGACGGAGTTCACCGCGCAACCGGCGACCCTCGTGCGTAACGATAGAAAGCACGGCCCCAGGCAGGCGCGCCTTCAGATTCTCGGGCTCATCGCAAAATAGGAGCCGCCCGTTGTGCAGCAGCGCCAAGCGATGGCATCGCTCGGCCTCGTCGAGATAGGCGGTTGAGTTAAGAATCGTGACGCCTTGCCCGAGCAGTGAATAAAGCATCCCCCAGAATTCCCGCCGCGAAACCGGATCCACGCCGTTGGTGGGCTCATCGAGCAGCAGCACGCGCGGAGTATGAATCAGCGCGCATACGAGCCCCAGCTTCTGCTTCATCCCGCCGGACAGATTGCCCGCGAGACGAGTCCGGAATTGGATCATGCCGCATGCCGTCAATAATGGCGCGGCGCGCTCTTCGCGCACCCTTCGCGTTACTCCGAACAAGTCGGCATAAAAGCGGATGTTCTCGTCTACAGTGAGGTCTTCATATAGCCCGAACCGCTGTGGCATGTAGCTGATTCTGCTTTTGACGGCCTCGGGATCCGCTATGACATCGCACCCCGCGACGGTTATCGCGCCGCTCTCGGGCGACAGGATGCCGCTTAGCATCCGCATCGTGGTGGTTTTGCCGGCGCCGTCAGGGCCGACCAGCCCGAAGATCTCGCCGCGATAGACGGAAAAGCTCAAGTGATCGACTGCGAGCAGATCGCCGAAGCTTTTGGTCAGGTCGCGGACTTCAATATCGGATGATCGGCTGTCCATCGGAAGCGCCTGGTGCGTTCGATTGACCGAGTTGAATCAAGGCGTCCGCCGGCATTCCAGGCTTGAGCGCGTGCGTCGGGTTCTCCACGTCGATCTTGATTCGATAGACCAGTGTCACGCGTTCCTGGTGAGTCTCGACGCTTTTGGGGGTGAATTCGGCACTCGAGGAAATGAATGAAATCCGGCCCGGATAACTCTTCCCCGGATAAGTATCGGTGGTGACGGTCGCCGACTGGCCCCAGCGAATTTTTCCCAAGTCGGTTTCGCTCACGTATGCGCGCAACCAAACGTGATCGAGATCGGCCAGCGTGATGACCGGTGTCCCGGGTTGCATCACCTCGCCGAGTTCGGTTTGTCGGACCAGGATGACGCCTGAAAATGGGGCGCGCAGGATCGTATAACCGAGCATTATCTTTGCGAGCCGGAGCGTTTCCTGTGCGTTTCGAATGTTCGCTTCCGCGGTTGCGATATTCTGGCGTGCAACTCGTTCCAGCGCCTGGTCGCGCTGGCGTGCCGCCTGCGATTGTTTCATCGCGGTGTCGGCCAGATCGCGACTCTGTGCCGACGTCGCGCCCTGCTTCCAGAGTTCCTGAAAGCGCTGATCGTCGATACTCTTCTGGCTGAAGTCAGCTTGATCATTGACCACGGTATGCTCTGCCGCCGCGAGGCTCTCGCGCGCCGAGGCAAGCTGCTCCTGCTGAACTTCGACCGCGGCTTCGTCAACCGCGACCTGCTGCTTGTAGTTCGAATCATCCAAGCGCGCGAGCAGTGTGCCTTGTTCCACCCATTGCCCTTCATCGAATGGCAACTCGACGATGCGCGAGGTCACATCCTTGAAGCTCACCAGGCTCTGATGAGCCTCGACATTTCCAGAAACGAGCAACGCATCGGGGACCGCGCCCAGCGTGACGGCGTGCCAATACAAGAGCCCGGCTGCCCCGGCAAGCAGAAGCGCGGCACCGGCAAACACGGCGAGTCTTTTGAAACGCGACGATGCGGCATCGGCAGCGTTTGTAGCGGCATCGGCAGCGTTTGTAGCGGGACTGGTCTGAACATTCATCGCGGGAGGGACACTCTATTTATTGACTTACTAGTCAGTCAATAATAAGATGGGAATTGTGTCAAGCGATCGCGCTCTTGCCCGCGTGCCTCAACCCTCCGCTTCAGTTCGTCGGCGCCGCAAAGAGCAGCGGCCCGGCGAGATTATCGAGGCGGCGTTGCAGGAGTTCGCCCGGCGCGGATTCGCGGCCACTCGCCTGGAAGACGTCGCCGAGCGAGCGGGAGTGACGAAGGGGACGATCTACTTCTACTTCAAGGACAAAGAAGATTTGTTCAAAGCGGCGGCCCGTAGCTCATTGGCGCCGGCCCTGGGAGAAATTGAAGCGCTCGGCGCGAATTTTGACGGTTCGGCGGAGGAGCTACTTCGTGCTCATCTTCGCGCCGTTTATCCCAAGCTCGTGAAGAACCCGCGCGCCGGTCAGATTATGCGGTTGCTCATCGCGGAAGGTCCCCAGTTCCCTGAACTGGTCGACTTTTACTACCGCGAGATCATCAGCCATGGGATGACTCTCCTGAAGCGCGTGATCGAACGCGGAGTTGCGCGCGGCGAGTTCAGGCGAACGCGCGCGACCGATTTTCCGCAAGTGGTGTTCGGACCCGTCTTAGTCGCGGTCATTTGGAACCTTTTCCTGGCGAAACAGCATCCGATCGACTTCGATGCATATGCGCGTACGCACGTCGATTTGATAATCAATGGACTGAAAACGCCGAAAAGGAAATGATCCGGCCGTTTCGGATATCAGAACCTCCAGTCACCACATGAACGCCTGATGTGGGGAAACTCGCCTCACTCACCGTCAGACCGCCTCGCAGTCGAACCCTCTCTCGGGCCACCAGAGACAGACGACCTACGGGCCACGGGCTGGCACAGATTGAAACAGCGGGCGGAGATCGGCTAGTTTTCGGCTCGATACCAAGTACGCTATTTCCCGGTTCGCTCGTTGCGGTCGATGACCAGGGGGATTCTATTCGAAAACCGTTCACCAGTATCCTTGTTGTCTTCCTGCGGCGGCTGTGGCTGCCGGTGGCTCTACTTGCGATCTTTAGCGTATTGTGCGTGTTGGTTTATGGGAGACTCGAGGGGCTGGCCTGGCAAGATGCGCTCTTCTGGATCATTCATCCTTACTCGATAGACTACCGCACGGTACGAAACGCGACAAAATTTTTCTCCTTGCTCGTTTACATCGCCGTCTTTGCCTTTCAGATCTGGATTGCCGAGCGGGTTCTGGTGACGATTTTTAGCCAACACGGAAGGGAGGCCTGGAAATTAATGATCAACGAAGCCAGCATCGCCGGACTCCGCGATCACTTCATCGTATGTGGATATGGTCAGGTCGGCCGCACCGTGGTCGATCAGCTCAATCGACTTAAGATTCCCTTCGTGCTCATTGAGACAAACGAAGGGATCTGCCGAGAGCTCCTGAAGGAAGGACTGTTTGTCATCCAGGGCGACGCCAAACGGCATGATGTCTTGAATATGGCGGGCATCGCCCACGCGCACGGAATCTGCATCGTCATCGATAACGACGCCGACAACCTCTACATCACCGTGACGGCAAGGTCGCTTAATCCGAACGTAAAGATCATAACCCGGGCCGGCCAGCAGCGCTACGCGCAGGCGATCCGAACCTCCGGCGCTGATGAGGTGATCATACCGGAATACGAGGGCGGCCTGATGGCCGGAAGGATGATCGAAAAGTACTATCCCGCTATCAGAAAGCTCGACTGAGAGTTTCCATTCTGCGGCGCACCTGGTGCACTCCGCTACATCTGATGCGTGGGAAACATCGCTAGCGCGCCAATTGGCTCAGGCAACTTCGGTTGCAGGCACCGCGTTCGGGCCACCGAGAACATCTGTCCAGGCGGCGTCTGTTCATCCCAACCGCCGAGGTCATAGCAGCATAAGTGGCGTCTACCGCGACGTGGGCGGGTTCGCCGTTTTCAGGGCAGATCACCTCCCTGGGCTTTCTGAAATCCGCAAAGACGCTCAGCCCGACGGGTAACAGGCCGTATGTGATGCCGATTGCAGCGATAGTGCCGAGTGCGACCAAGGTATTCATAGGTCAGGCCTCCTGTTCATGCGAGTGAGCCGGGATCATCTACGCATTAGTCGTACCGATCTTCGGCGACGTTGCCCTCCTTCGTCTTTTCCCGAGCGGTCAATGACACCGCGCTAACGCGCTGGAAAAAAGGAGCCACCTTGATGCTTGAGTGGCGCGAAACGCGCCAACATCTCGACATCATAAAAATAGCGAAGAGCGGCCGTTTGGACTTATGCAAGGGTCACGATCAAGCAGATTGATCGAGGCTTTTACCACACAGACAAGTCACCAACCGGCTAATTAGATGATCGGTATGGAAACTGCATTGGTGATACCTTAAATTCGACTCGCAGTGGGCTTTTGACTCAAAAAGTATGGACTCGCTGTTGAGCCGCCATCTCTTTTAGGAGGCTAGGAACGTATGCGAAGGTCCACAGGATTGTCGCTTTCAACAATCGCGACCGCCGCGGCCTTGGTGCTCGGGATGCTTGTATTTTCAAGTGTACCAGGTCATGCGCAGGTCAAACCGGGCGATTTTATCACCCCCGACAATGCAACCAAGGTTAAGGATCTGGTGAGTCCTGGCGAATATGCCCGCATCCTGCACGGGATGTCGCTCAAGATAGTGCCGACCGAGCGCATCGATTGGCCGCCGCCGTACAAGGAAGCGACCGAGAAATACTCCGCGCAGGTCAGGCTCTCGCCCGACGGTCGCAGTCTGGTGGGCTTCGTAGCCGGCGAGCCATTCCCGATCCTCGATTCGAATGATACTCACGCGGCCGAGAAAATCATGTGGAACGTCGCGTTTCGTCCGATCTCCAGCGACGACTACGATCTGCGATGGTTCGATTGTCCCAGCGCTTATTGGGGCAAGAACAAGGCTTATCGTGAAATAAACGATTATGAGGTCGGCCATTACGCCGGATACAACCTGGTCGGCAGGACCGAAGTCGATCCGGTTCCGATCGATCCTGATTTCAAGGTCACTGGCCGCTATTTCCTGGCCCTGCTCTATCCCGTGCTCGCGCCACAAAGCGATCGAGGCGCCGGTTTCATCCGCTATCGGTACGCGAACGCACAGCGCGACGACGATATGTGGTCATACACGCCGGGTGCGCGCCGAGTGCGGCGAATCAACTATGCGATCATGGATAGCGCGACCGGGCCGCAAGCCTACGATCCGAACCACTATGAGGGGTTCAGCGGCAAGAACGAGTTCTATGATTTCAAGTTCCTGGGCGAAAAGAGCATGCTCTCCGCGATCAATGTCGGCCATTCGCCGGACGTGCAGTGCCCGACCGACGGTGGCGCGAGCCATTGTCCGGATCCATGGCAGGTTCGTCACACCTATATGGTCCAGGCGCGCCCCCGCCCCGGACATTTCAACTCGCTGTACGAACACGAGGTACTCTATATTGACTCCGAAGCCGACTTCGTGATGGCGGGCGACACCTACGATCGTTCCGGCCAGTTGTTCAACAATTATGTGTCGTGGACCTATTACGCGGACCGTGCCCAGCCCGATGCGAGGATCGCGATCTATCCTTTCAAGCGGCTGTTCCAGGTGGGTTCATCCACGCTTAACGTTCAGAGTGGTTTTTCAACTGTGTGTTATCATCCGTCCCCGCACGCGCCTTCGGCCGATTCATGGTTCATCAATATGGGCGCGATAGACCGAAGCTGGTTCACTACCGAGGCGCTGCAAGCCGCGGCAGAGGGAGGGCACGCTCATTCGGGTGATTGATCGGCACATCATATAAAAACACAGATACGCGAAAACCGGCCCGCCTGGATGGCGGGCCGGTTGCATATTGGAGCCGAGAATGCGCAACGGAACTCCTTCGATGTTGGTCGGCACCTTAAACGGCTGCTCCCGGTCAGGCCGCCTGACCCTGACCAGAATCGCCAACTTACCATTGGCAAACGATTCGATGCCATGGCTGAAGATTGCTCCTCGCCCGCGATCCCTACCAGCTATGCATATGATGCCGCAGCACATCTTATGAAGCCCCGAGCAGGTGGACTTCTCTCACAGGAAAGGGGATCTCGATCTTGCTTGCCCGGAACCGCTCGACGAGGGCCTGATACAGCTCCGCTCTTGCGGTGATCATATCCGCGGTAACTACCCAGGGCTGAATAGAAAGCGTAACCGACGAATCGGCAAGCTCGCTGATTCCTATCAAGGCTGCCGGTTCCCTTAAGACGCGCGGGTCTGACGCAACAACCTGTTTGGCGACACCAAGCACTTCGCTCAGATTCGCACCGTATGCCACCCCAACCTTTAGCTGAAGCTGGCGGGTGGTGCCGTAGTTATGGAGAATCTCGCCGACGATTTTGTGATTCGGAATGACGACGCGGGACTGATCGAGCTGCATCAGGGTGGTCGAGAAAAGCTCGATCGTGAGCACCTGCCCCTGAACGCCGAGCAGCTCGATATACTCCCCAACTCGATAAGGCTTGGTAAAAACGATCGACAGTCCGGCGATGATGTTTGCGAGTACGCCATGAAAGGCAAAACCGACGCCCACGCCAGCGACGCCAATTGCTGCCACCAGCGGCGCGATCTGGAAACCAAGCTTATCGATCGCCACTAACAGCGTGAGTACAAGTACGAGAATTCGGGTTGCTCTGACTATCAGCAAGCGCGTCGGCGGCTCCTTGACCCGAGCTTCGAGGCCTCGATTGGTAAGGTTCCCGATCCAGCGGGCCAGGAGAACGCCGACTATCAGAATGATTATCGCACCAAGGATTTGGAATCCATACCGGATGATAAGGTCCAAGGTGATGTCTTTTGCTGTCATTAGGCAGGCTCCTTTGAGGGTTTTTCTCTATTCGCTCATACTCCTCTCCAGAGGAAAAAGGGACGCCTAGGTGGAGGCGGTTCAGAGCGTCCTCTTTGGCAGCGCTGTCTCTTAATGACGGATTCGAGCCCTCGCCACCGGTTGCCTCCTGAGCCCGAGGCCATCGGCCGAGGCCAAGGATATCTGCGAAGGATCTCGGAAGCGAACAAAGGCCCGAGCATCGATGCTCGGGCCTTTTGCCTCCGGCGAGGAATCAATGGTCATTGATCGACCGTTTCAGCATCATGCGTGGCGACGAGCGGCAGTTCGGCACTGCAGCGTGGATTACCACGGATGCCAGAACGCGGCGCATACCACCGGGCTGCCAATTCTGAGAAGGCCGCCGAGCGGGCAGGCGCCTGGACCCCATGGACGGATACGGTCCGCCCGGAATCTCCGGTACCCTATTGTGCGGGCAGTCTTTTCACGGCAGACATATATTCTTTCCTAGCTTGAGGCAGGCTTGCACTGGCGTCAGCACCGGTGCGGCTAGCCCCAATAGTTCGCTCACTGCGGGCGCAACTCCTCCAATTGCTGAACACGTGTTTGCCGCAAAAGTATTCCCGGCCGCGTTGACCGCAAGGGCGTTGGGGCTGCAGAGATTTGCGCCGGCAGGCGAGAAGGTCAAACCCGTTGTGTACGCGCTCGCCACTGTGAGTTCGCTGACGCTCGAACCGGCGGTAGTCAAATTGGCCGCAAACACGTTGCCTGCTGAATCCAGCACCATGGCCGTAGGTTCTTGAATTGCGGCACTTAGCGGGAAGAACAATTGGCTGGAACTATAGGCGGATGCCATCAGTTCGCTTACGCCACCGCTACTACCGCCCCCGATTAAAACGAACACATTGGATCCTGCATCAAGTCCAATCGAAGACTCCGCCGGTGTTACGCTCTGGCCGCCAAGCGCGGTCATAGAGAAACTCGACCCTGAAGTGTAGCTGCCGCCGCCGACAAACAGTTCGCTTACCGTGTTGTCGCAGTTCGCGACGAATATATCGGCTAAGAAATCCAACGTGAGAGAAGCCGGGCAAGTCAGATGGGCATCGGTGGGAGTAAAGTTGAACCCAGTGCTATAGTCGCCTGAAGCGATCAGTTCGGTCACGCTGCCGCTAACGTCGCCAATGGGGTTGTTGGCGACAAAAACGTTTCCGCCCGTGTCCAGGGCAATGGACTGCGGATGATCTAATGTCGCCGTTTCCCCCGGACTGAAGGTGCTGCCACCCGAGTAGCTGCTCCCCGCAGTTAACTCGCTGACCGCGTTGGAATCGCGGCTCGAGATGAAGAGATTGTTCGACGTATCGATGGCAATCGAAGCACCATCGGCAAGTGTTATGCGCGGATCAAAGCTCGCTACGCTCGAATATCCACTCGCGGCGGTGATTTCGTTAACCGATCTCGATTGGGCCACGGTGTTGATGTTGATCACGAATAGATTTCCAAGCGAATCCATAGCGAGCGCGGTGTTTTCGCTCAATTGATCGCTCGTCAGCGCCAACATCAGACCGATTTCGAACCCCTCGGGCGCGGACACCAGGGCAGGCTGATACGGCAAGGGCGAAACCATCGCTTGAATATCGAAGATCGGGCTTACATTAGTGGTTGGATTTGTCGCTATCGCGTGCAGCGCGCCCAGGGTTGTGGCGGACGACGAAGTAGGGGTGTTTGTGAAAAGAGCGGCGCACGGACTGGAGCCCGGCCCCGAGCTGCTCGCGCAGGCCGCGATGATGTTGGACAAGGTGTTGAGACGCTCCAACCCGTCGCAGTTTGGAGGCGGCGATTCGGACGCGCACTGGTCAGGGGTGGGTAGGAAGCTCGAAGGTGCGCCGCTGACCGAAAAGTCTCCGCCCGAATTGACCTGGGCGAGGTTGTAGTAGTTGGTATATCCGAGACTGAGGCCGCTGCTGTTCGTCGACGACGTCCCAATCATTTGCCCGGTCGAGTCGATGAATTGCGCCAGAGCTACCTCCGCTGCCGCCGTGGTAAATTCGTTGACAGCGACAGTCGTTGTGGATGTGATATCGCCGCAGGGTCCGATGGGAGCGATCAGTCCGATCGCCGAATTGGTTCCGTTCCCGGCGTCTCCGCCGAGTGCGACAGCATAGGTTTCAACAGTGTTCGAAGGGCAGCTATAGAGAACTGTATAGTTCCCGTCGGAGTCCGTTGATGCCGTGCTCAACGATGTCGCTGCCGATCCATAGCCACTGTCGCCAACGGCATAGAAGGTAACGGCAGCGCCTGAGACTGCCGTTCCATCTGCGGTTACGTTACCGGTAAAAGAGGCTCCGGCAGTTGGTGTGGGGGTTGGCGTCGCGGTATTGGTGACGGTCGCGGTATTGGTTGCGATCGCAGTTGCGGCCTCGGTTGCGGTAGCCGTCGTAGTTGCCGTTTCCGTTGCCGTCGCGGTCGGGGTTTCTGTCGCGGTCGCAGTTTCAGTTGCTGTCGGGGTTGCCGTAGCCGTCGCAGTATTGGTGGCTGTTGAGGTTGCAGTCGGAGTCGCGGTTTCGGTTGCGGTAGCCGTCGTAGTTGCCGTTTCCGTTGCCGTCGCGGTCGGGGTTTCGGTCGCGGTCGCAGTCTCAGTTGCTGTCGGGGTTGCCGTAGCCGTCGCAGTATTGGTGGCTGTTGAGGTTGCAGTCGGAGTCGCGGTTTCGGTTGCGGTAGCCGTCGTAGTGGCAGTGGCGGTCTCTGTCGCGGTGGCTGTTGCGGTCTGGGTGGTAGTTGCGGTTGAGGTTGCAGTCGGGGTCGCGGTCTCAGTTGCTGTGGCGGTCGTCGTCGCAGTTGCGGCCTCGGTTGCTGTCGGGGTTGCCGTAGCCGTCGCAGTATTGGTGGCTGTTGAGGTTGCAGTCGGGGTCGCGGTTGGTGTCGAGGTTGCCGTGGCAGTGGCGGTTTCGGTTGCTGTGACGGTCGCGGTTGCCATCATAGTCGCGGTTGGTGTCGAGGTGGCTGTCGCGGTACTAGTCGAAGTTGAGGTTGCAGTCGCCGTTGGACCTGGCGTCGGCGTCGAAGTGAGCGTTGGCGTTGCGGATGGGGTTGATGTGGGCGTCGGCGGACTTCCCTTCGCTACGCCACTCAATGCCACTGTAGCGTCAGCCTTGCCTTTGGTTGCGTCGCTAGTGATGGAAATCGAATCGCGGAAGGTTCCCGCGGCTCGGGGAGCAAAGAGCACGGTGACCAACAAAGGTGAGCCTTTTGGCTGAAGAGTCGTTTGGCCTCCGCCTTGGGTGACCGTGAAGTCGGAGGTGGCCGGGTTTGCAACGGTCACATTAAGCACCCCTGTGCCGATGTCTTTGATCGAAAAGCTTCTGGAGTCGCTTGCGCCTTTCCCACCGAAGACTACTTGTTTAAAGCCGAGACTGGCCGGCGTGATCTGCATCTGGCCGAAAGGTGTCGGGGTCGGAGTGGGCGTTCGTGTTGGCGTCGCAGTCGGAGTTGGCTTCGCTACACCAACCAATTTCACGGAAGTCGCCGATTTGCCTTTGGTCGCATCACTAGTGACAGAAATCAAGTCGCGCAGGGTTCCTACGGCGCTGGGAGCAAACAGCACGGTGACCACCAGAGGTGACCCCTTTGGCTGAAGGGTCGTTTGGCCTCCGCCTTGGGTGATCGTGAAGTCGGAGGTGGCTGGGTTTGCGACGGTAACGTTAAGCGTCGCAGTGCCGATGTCTTTGACCGAAAAGCTCCTGGATTCGCCAGTCGCGCCGACGGTTACCGGTTTGAAGCTGAGGCTCGCCGGCGCCACCCGCATCTGGCTGAAAGGTATTTTAGCTTGAGTTTCGACGTCCTGGGGCGAAGCGGAAACGACCGCGCCCATCGTTAAGGCGACTGTGAGGACTAAAATCGAAATTGGGACTCCCGAAGCCCTGGCCGCGTTACCACTCATTTAGTTGCCCCTCCGAAACCGCCCTCGCGGTTTCCGAACTTCACGTCTGGCTCAAGGCGCCAATGTCTTTCGAACCAAATCTGGCTCGACGCGATCTTGACGATGGATCAAGCGCGGGTACTAGCCTCGCCCGGACCTATCTCACCATTCTGTGGTGTAATATTAACAGTGTGTCACATTATCGACCAATCCAAGTCTTGAGTCCATAGCCGATCATCATCTTGCAAACCATTGCAAACATAAGAGTGCGACATCGAGCTACAAGCGCACTACGCTCGATCGGTGAGTTAAGTCGCTGCTCGATGCGCTTGTCGTATAAAACGTCAGGCTCGATTGATCGAATCAACGGTCAGCGAACGCCTACGCTTAGTTTTCGACCGCGACGGTTTGCAATATGGAGCACCGAGCGCCTCGGCGGAAGGATTAGAGGAAAGTGCGGATGTGAGAATCAGCGCGGGCTAGTTCGCCGCCAGGCAGCCCACGGCGGTTGTGCAAGCATTCTCAATCATCCGGGCGCCCTTCGGTGGAACCCTTGAAAATTTCGCATCGTTCGTTACTGGACGGGGATCAACTATCACGCATGCGCGCGCCGGAGTCAGATCTTGTTCTTGCCCGAGGTGCTGATACCTCCGGCATTTGCTAGTTCCCCTTGGGCATCCCGAGAATGCTCGCAAAGAAGCCCGATAGCAAAGTCTGGAAGCCAACCGCCGCGAGTGTTACACCCGGTACGACCCATCGCATGGTGTGTGTATACTCCGGGTGCCCGAAGCCGGCCGCCCTCCACTGCTCAACAGGCCCCCGTAGCAAAACGATTCCGAATAGGATCGCAAGGATGCTTGAGACTAGCCCTCTCTCCAGATTCATGATCTCGAAAAAACGATCCAGGCGCGGATCGGGTGGCATCAATCCTTCGTTTATGGCAAACGTCTTGAACAGGATCGCGAACAGGATCGATTGGAACCCGTACAGGATCGCGAGGCTTGCGAAGAGAAGCGTGTGGGCACGTTATGCCGGCGACAGTGATTCCGGGCATCGCCGCCCATATCCATTCAGACCGATGAGCACGGCCCCTTTTCCTCGATGTCATCCAGCCATCGTTGCTGAGGGGCATTGGTGGCGCAACGAATCGGAATCGCTGTCACTCCAGATGCGACCTAGGATGATCGGTCGGGCTGTTCCACCAGCCTCCGCCGAGAGCTACGAACGGTGCGGCGGAATCCTGAAGCCGCTGCCCAATAGCCTGGATGTAACCCAATCGCGCCTGCTGGTACTGATAGTCGGCGATCAAGACCTGGAGATAATTGACGGTGCCGGCCTGATAATTTGCCTGGATCAAATGCAACTCTTCAGCTGCTGCGTTCAGCGCCCGCGATTGCGCGCGGAGAGTTTGGGCGTCATGCTGCAATGCGTCCAGCGCATCCGCAACCTGGGCAAGAGCCGCTAGAACGGTCTGCCGATAGTTTGCCAAAGCCTGATGATAGGCATCGATTGCTGCCTTTCGTTGAAACCACAGCGTGGGTCCCTGGATCAGCGGAGTAGCCACGGATGCTCCCATGGTCCAGAAGGCTGTGTCATTTCCAAATAGGCGGGAAAGCGAGGTGCTGTTCCAACCGTAGTTGCCGTCCAGTGTAAAGCTCGGAAATAGCGCTGCGGTTGCCACTCGATCTGAGCGCTGGCGCTGTGGAGCTGGGCCTCGGCCACCAGGATATCGGGACGTTGACGGACCAAATCGGACGGCAGGCTCACCGGGAGGTCATTCGGAAGAGTGAGTTCGACAAGCGTGACTCGCGGCGGCGCCGAATCCGCTGGCGCCTGACCGGCTAACGTCGCGAGCAAGTGCCTGGTGTGGGCCAGTTGCTGGCGAAGAGGCGGCAGTGTTGCCTCCGTGGTGGCCAACTGAGTTTGGATGCTGAGTAAATTCGCGTAGGGAACGACACCCGCCTGCGCCTGCGCGGCCGTGAGGTTGGTCTGCTCCTCGAGAAACCCAATGATCTCCTGCGTCGCCTCGATCTCAGCGCTATACGCTGCCTCCGCTACAACCGCGTTGACAACATTGCCCGACAATGCGAGGTAGGAACCTTTAGCGTTGTAATACTGCACGTTGACCTGCGCGCCCAGGCCTTCTACGGTGCGCCGCTCGCCTCCGAACACATCGAGAACGTAACTAACCGTCGTCGAGAAAGTATAAAGATTAAAGATGCTGGGACCGGTGTTTTCGCCGAATCGAGCCGCCGAGAATTGCTGGCGCGTAGGTTGAAAGCTGGCGCCGAGTTGAGGGTAGAAGATGCCATAGCCGGCACGAAGGTTATCCTCGCTTTGTCGCAAGCTTGCCTGCGCGGCTTGCAGCGTCGGATTGTTAGCGATGGATTGGTTGACCACCGCGTTCAGCTTCGAGCAGTTAAATAACCGCCACCAGTCCGCGGCAATCTTCGCTCCTGGTTCGAAACGCTGCGCCACGCCCTCCGCAGCAATCGTTCCGCTCGGCTCCCCCTCATAGCTATAGTGTAGATTGGCCGGTCCTTTTGGGCGCACAAAGTCCGGTCCCACGGCACACGCAGCAAGATAACATGGAAGAAAGACGCAGAGCGTCCTTAGCAGGTAATGGTACGCACGGCGGCAGGCTCTCGCGCGGCTATTTTTCAGCAACGTAAACATCCACTAACTGGCCGGGATAAACCGGCAGATCCTTTGACCTTTTGAAGCGAAATATCACCGGTAATACACGAACATCGACTCGTTCGAGTCGCTCATCCGACAGTTCAATTTTTGGCGACACATAAGGCTGCACCCTCATGTATTCGAGCGGGATGCTGAGGTTGGTTCCGCGAATGAACATCTGTGCCTGCATCTGAGGTCCCAGCTTGAGCCTGTGAATCAGTATTTCGTCGATATAACAACGCACATCGACGTATTCTTCCGATGGCCCGATCACCATGATGGGGTCGAAGCCCTGGGTATACGTATCGTAGGTGCCCTGGGCAGCAGTTACATAGCCGCCAACGGCCGCCTGAATCGCCAGAACCCTTCCGTCGGTCGGCGCCCTGATGGTATACCAGGCAAGCAGGGCCTTGGCGGACAGATAGTTCTTCACGTTGACGTTGAGGTTGCCGGCGGCCACCTTGGCCGCATTTATTGCGTCATCAAGGGTGTACTTGCTTATTGATTTAGGATCGAGCCGATACGAGGCTTCGTCCTTGGCGAGTTCATCCTGCACATTCTTGAGTTGCGCACGCGCGTACGCTACCTGAGCCTTCGAAGCTTCGACGGTCGCCTTTTGGACCGAGTCGTCAAAACGTATCAGCACGGTTCCCTTACGAACCCATTGACCCTCGTGGACCGGAACGTCGATGATCGTGCCGGATATATTCGGAAAGATATTTATGTCCTCGCCGTTGTTCTGATAGCTCTCAACGATGCCTTCCGCGTAGATGCCCTTGGCGTACGGGTTTGCCGCCGGATTAAACGCCGGCGCCTGCGGCGCGGCATGCAGCCCGTAAATGTACGCGCCAGTCAGGCCTGCTGTCAGTCCTAGAAAAGCGAGCACCAGCTCTATTCTAGGTCTTTTCATACAGTTTGGCCCTGCCTGAAGCCGGCTATCCGCCCGTCCTCCATCTCCATGATCCTGTTGCTGTACTCGAAGATTCTGGCGTCGTGTGTGATGATGACAATGCAGCGCTTCGCAGTAAGGATTTGCGTTTTAACGAAGGACACGATCCTGCGCCCGGTCTCTCCGTCCAGCGAGGCGGTGGGCTCGTCGAAGACCAGAATCTCAGGCTCATGAACGATGGCGCGCGCTATTGCCACGCGTTGCTGCTCTCCGCCACTAAGCTTGCCCGGCGGGAGTTGCGCCTTGTCAGCCAAACCCGCGACCTCCAGGTATCGGGCGGCGGCGCGCAGGGCTTCATCCCAGCTTCGCCTTTGAAGAACCAAGGGGATGGCTACGTTCTCGGCAGTCGTCGGGCGCGGGAACAGGTGATAGTCCTGGAACACGAAGCCGATGGTGTTGAGCCGAAAGTCGGCAATGTCGTTGTCCGCGAAGCTAAGACTCCCGGAATACTCCTCCCGCGTCACTTACACCAACCTCGGCCTGGCTTTCCTCCTCGTTCTGGATAATCGCGAGTATTTCGAGCTACGCGGAGATACGCCGGGTACTGAAAATCGAACCGTTCGATATCTTCAGGGGTTGAGATGGCCGGGGCGGCAATCGTGGCTGACAAGATCACCAAATGGTTCGGACAGGGTGACACCAGAACCTACGCGGTGAAGGAACTGAGTTTCGAGGCTTACTGGGGCGAAATGCTTTACATAGGGAGACCATCGGGAAGCGGCAAGACGACTCTGTTGAGCATGATTTCCGGAATCCTTCGACCCAACTCCGGTTCGGTGAAGATAGACAACCGCGATCTCTGGAGTCTCACGGGCACGGTGGCAATGCTGACGATCACGCCGGTAAAGGACGAGGAGTTTTACAAGCTTCAAAACCCGAAGCTGGGGACGGAATTCGAACTCAACGACCATCGCGCGATGAAGCCGTTCTCCGCGAAGATGTCTCGATGTGCCCTTCGATGAGTTTCGGCCTTCCAACTAGACTGGCATCATCGAGCCCGATGACCGTGACCGACTGATAAGTGCCGTCACGCAACTTAAGTAGCGCCCCACTCGAATAGAGCGGCACCGCGTATTTGACACAATTGGCGCTGCGCACCGCGTCCAGCACGTAATCCGGCATGGGAATGCTGCCCATGACAGAGTTGGTGGCGGCGGGATCCGCGGGTTTCTTCCGGGTTCGACGAAGATCGCGGGCGCTATCAGGAGGCGCAGAATATAGTAGCTTTCCAAATTACGCGGTCGAAGGGTGCTATACCTAGCCGTGACAGCGGAGGGCTACATCAAATAGTGACCTCGCACCTTAGCATCAACTTCACGATAATATACTTAATGGCGAGACACCTGTGTTGGCAGTAGTACACTTGGCGCCTTTGCGATGGCGTTCAGGTCTGCGATGACGATAGCTCTCCTACCTGATTCAAGAGGCCGAAGGTTGCTGCTCCTCATCTTCGATCTAGCACTCGCGATCCTTCCGCGCTCGGCGCGAGCGGGGTTCGTACCAGGTCCCAATAATCGAACGCGACCGCTGACGTGCCAAGAGCTTGCTAGGGCAACACGCCCGGCAGAACAAAACGGAGTTGGTATGTCATCAATATCGGGCATCTCTACGATAGCGTCACTCAGTTCGGTTTCAAATTCTTCACAAACCAGTAATTCGCGAAGCAATTTCAACCTCTTTCAGCAACTGGCTACGGCATTGCAGTCCGGTAATCTGACAGCGGCGCAGCAGGCCTATAGCTCGTTGGCCTCGTCGCTGCAAAACTCCTCGAGTGCGCAATCCAGCAATCCATTGTCGGCTGACTTCACGGCCTTGGGGCAGGCCCTTCAGTCAGGTAATTTGTCAGCGGCTCAGCAAGCTTTTTCGAATCTCCAGCAGGCCGCGGTTCAACAGTTCGGTGGTGTCGAGGGTCATCATCACCATCATGGCGGTGGTGGTGGCGCCGAGGTCCAAAGCAGCTTGAGCACCGACGCTGCTCCTGACAGCATCTTCACCACTCCGAGCACCAGCAGTGCTAGTACCAACAGCACCAGCACCAACAGCAGCGCGGCGACTTCTCAGACGAACGACCCGCTCAATGCTCTCAATTTGCTCGCTTGAGGTCACGGGGCAGGTGCTCCTTGGTCCCGCCCCTTTCACGTCTCGATGATGTGCTGAACACGATTGCGGAAGAAATCCGCAACTGAAGTACGTCTCTACTCCTCGCTCGGCGCGACCATTTGCTCTGGCGGCGATGTATGGCTGACGCCAGATTGATGACGACCTTACTCCAGCGGTACCAACTCGACGCGGCGGTTTTGCGCGCGTCCTTCCGGCGTATCGTTGCTCGCCACGAAGTCAGTCTTCCCGTAGCCATGCGGAATCAGATGGCTGTCCGGAACCCCATGCTTTTCGAGATAGCGCGCGACCGCTTCGGCACGCCGCTGTGACAGCTTCAGGTTGTACTCGACCGATCCGATCGCATCGCAGTAACCGTTCACGTTGACGGTGAGCGAGGGGTGCGACTTAAGGATCTCGGCCGCTTCGTCAAGAATAGCGGCATCGCCGGGGCGAATGTTCGCCTTGTTGAAGTCGAAATGAACTCCGCGAAGAACAATTTTCTCTTTGAGTTTGGGCGGAGGTGGCGCGGGAGGCAGCGGAGGTGGTGGAGCAGGCTGCGCGACCGAAGGCTGCGGAGGCGGAGCGGGAGGGCAACCGAGCAAATAGTATTGCGTTAGACCGCCTGCGAGCGCGCCGAATGCGGCACCGCCGAAGCCGGCCCCAACTGCGGCGCCAGTCTCTCGGTCAACGCCATGCCACCAAAGCCACCGCGGCTCCTCCAGCCATGCCGCTTAGTATGGTGCCCGCCTTCCAAGAGCTCTCCTGCCCTGGCTGTGGTGGATGCGTTGCGCATCCTGAAATCAGAATGAGGACCAAGCTTGCGAACAAGAGTCTTCCTAGCGCTCTTCCCACGTCAACCTTCCTTTTTTGTGCGATAAGTCCGCGAACCAAAGGCAAAACACTCGCCAAGCGCAAGATTCGAGAAGAGTCTATGCAGCCAGTGTTCCTATGAAGAATTCAGCGTGACTTAGAGATATTTAGAGATGCCTTTGCAGAAAATCAGGAATCAGGTTATGCGCGATTCGTTTCACTTTGACTTGACCGTGATCTCATTTTGAATTGTTGGCTCCGATCACAGTGCTCATTGGATCAGCCGCGCCTAAAGTTTGGGATTGCGAGCTGCATCGGATGACTAATTGGCGGATAGAGAGCGATTCGACCTCCCCGATTAACGATCGGGTGCCTTCGACACTGAGACCTCTCCGCCCGACGTCGATGAGCGGTGCCTCTGGAGTGCGCGGCTGATCCGTGCGATTGTTTCGCGGCATAACTTTGAAGGGGGACAGCCCCATGAGAATACGATGGAAACTCGTCCTCGCATTCACCATCGCAGCTTGTCTGATGTCCGCCTCGCGCGTCATCGCCGCACCTCCGTGGACCGATTCTCGATACCTCTATCGCTATTTCTTTTGGGGAATTCCCGGCGAGTTCTCCAAATCCGACGATTGGAAGCTGTTCCCTTACCACACCATCGACACTGCGCCTCCAGCCTTCCATTTCACGGCGGGCCCTCCGGGTTTGCTGCCCGCAACGGTGAAGTACTACGAAAATGACGCGCTCAAAAGCGCCGCGCTCGAGGAGCTCTTGCCTTCGACCGGCACTCACGCGTTCATCGTCATCCGCGACGATCAGCTTCTCTACGAAGACTACTTCAACGGCTACCAGCGCGATTCAGTTTGCGTCTCGCGTTCGCTAGCCAAATCATTCACCTCCGCGCTGGTCGGGACTGCGATCCAGGACGGCTTCATCAAGAGCGTCGACGATCCCATCACCAACTATCTGCCCGAACTAAAGGAACAGCCCGGCTTCGATTCGATTACGATCAAGAATCTGCTGACTATGGGATCCGGAATCCGATACCGGCTCCATGACCTTCCGTGGGACGAGGAGCCGGTTGCCTACTTTTATCCCGATCTTACAACGCTAATGCTTTCAGACCTGACGATTGTCGAGCCTCCAGGACAAAGCTTTCACTACAATGACTACAACACAGAGCTGCTAGGTCTGATCCTGAAACGAGTCACACACCAGACTCCCAGCGAATACCTGGAGGAGAAAATCTGGAAGCCGCTCGGGATGGAGTATCCCGCGACCTGGAGCATCGATAGCGACGAGGATGGCCTGGAGCTAATGTACGTGTTGCTGAATGCCCGTGCGATCGACTTTGCGAAGTTCGGTCAGCTGTTCCTGAACCACGGCAATTGGAACGGCAAGCAAATCATCTCCGCAGGGTGGGTGACCGAATCGACCACCAGGGATCCTAACGACAACCGCCCATGGGAGACTTATCCCGATTTTCGTGACGACGGCGGTTACTACAAATATTTCTGGTGGGGGCGAGCCTTCGGCGCCGACGACTATATTTTCGAAGCCCAAGGGCTTTGGGGCCAGTACATCTACGTCTGTCCTAAAACCAAAGTGGTGATCGTGCGGACCGCGAGCAAATGGGGAAGCATCGGCTCCAGCGGTTGGAATCAAGTCTTGCGGTATATTGCCACGCACCTCGGCGAGAGCTCCACCGATGCCGACGGGCTTCGCGCCGCACCTACGGCCGCACCGTAATGACGAAAACCGGCCGCGGACCACGACATTGTGATGTGGACTTCCGACCAGCGAGATGGACATCAGCGGGGCCCGAAGCTACAGTTCCGTCGAGTTGACCACGCTCTGGGAGTGCGTCCGGCCTTCACGACAAGCGGCGTGGACGAGGAGCGCGAAGGAGGAGACCATGGTCAAAAGGCTCTTGGCGATGGTGGCAGTCCTGGCAGCTGTAGTACGCCCTGACGCGCTGGCTTGGGGAGCATCCGGTTTCTCAAACCGAACTCTTCGGGGAAATTACATTCTCGAGGCCGCCGGCCTGATCGCAGGCCGAGTTGGGTCATCAGCAGAGATTACGGTGCTTGGGCTGGTCACTTTCAACGGCGTCAACGGCGCGGGTGCAGCAATAACGGGGAACCTGACTTTTACCTCCTCGCTCGAGATGACATTTCCCTCTTCTCCTTCTACTTTCCAACAGACTTGCAGCGCCGTCATAGAAGATGGATCAACGTATTCGGTCAATGCCGATGGCATAGCGACCGTAACAGTGAAGCTTTCCACCCCGGGCACCCCCGGCAGCCCTACTTCCTCAGGAACGTTGGATTTCACGTCGAGAATTATTAATCCGGGAGTGGCTAGAATTGTGCTGTCTAACAGCACTTCGGATTTCATGGATCTCGTTATATGCGCGGAGTCGGGCGCCAACGCAAATCCGATCCAGAGTCTCGTACTCATAGGCGATGTGACCCGACAGCAGAAATAGATTGCATCGTGTATTTTCCGGAACGGGAATCACGGAGGCCCGCAGAGTGCGCTTAACTAAGGCCGCTGCAAGAGAGCCGGGACATATCGTTTTCCGCGCTCTCATTGTCGCTGCAATCGTCCTTGCCGCGAAAACCTGGTCCCTTGCTCAAGCACCGGGATCACCAGCTGGAAGAATGACTTCGGTTGGTGGGAGCGTGGAGCTTCAACGCGGCTCGAGCAAAAGCAACGCGACGATGGGCATGGCGGTAGAAGTCGCCGACCACATCGGCACCGGCAACCCAGGGCACGCCATCGTGACGCTGACCGACCAGAGCCAGCTTGAAATTGGCCCGCTTAGCAGTGTCGTAATCGACCGCTATCTGCTCGCGCCGCCCGGCGGCCGCACAACGACCTCACTAAGCCTGTTCTCGGGCGTGATGCGCTCCTTCGTTAATACCTCTGCCGGCGTGCCCAGTTTCGAAGTGAACACGCCTAACGCCGTGGCCGCAGCCCGGGGCACCGTATATGACACCGCCTATACCGAGGGCATCACCAGGCCGACCTTTGGCGATTGCACCCGGTTCACTGATGTCTCGGTGGATGACGGCGTCGTCGCCGTGACCAATCGGGGCAATCCTGCTGCCGGCACGGTCGAGGTGCCTGCGGGTTATGAAGTGACGGTACCATGTGACCAGGCGCCGACCCCGCCGGCACCGCTGGGGATGACGGGCGCCGTTTCGCTCGATTCGACCGTGGTGGTACTCGGCCCTGGCCCCTCGGTAGCGCGCGGTTTGCCGCCGCCTGGCGGCGCCGTGCCCCCGGGCCCGGCAGGGGGAGCGCCACCGCCGCCGCCTCCTCCTCCAGGAGTCGTTTCTCCTCCGCCGCCCCCGCCAATTATACCGCCGCCTAACACTTAGTATGATGACAGCAACGAGAAATCACTAGTGAACTTATCGACATCCAACCCGAAGCGTCCGCCTTTGCTGGCTGCGGCTATCTGTATGACAGTTGCGGTCCTGGTGACCGCCTCTGACGGACTTGCGCAGTTCAGTCCTGCCCAGCTCTATCCGGGCTTTTTCGAACTGCAGAACCCGGGGCGCCTCGATGCGATGGTTTTCAGCGGCGCCTACATAAGTGATCAGTACGGTGTCGTGCAGCAGGGCTTCCAGCTCGAACAAAGCATAACCCGCTACGTCGGCGTGTTCGGTAGAGTGACCGGCTACGAATTGTGGATCGGAAGCAACTTTGGCTCCCCGCTTTCACCCAATGGAAGTCATTCGTCACGATTCAACTTCGGACGCGCCCAGGGCGGGTTGGACTTCATGCTTTATCCGGGCACGCGTTTGTATATTTCAGGCGGGAAAGACTTCGCCGACAGCAATGCCGACGTTATAGAAGGAGACTTTTCGAGCTGGCTATTCCTGCACAGTTTGCATCCGGTGAATTTTTCCTTCAGCTCAATCCACAACTACGAGAACCGCGTAACGAGCACTGAGATCGACGTGCAGGCGCTCGTGCTCTCGAGGAAGAACTACATGATGACGGCCGGCGCGGGTGGTGCGATGTACAACGGCGGCATCGTTGGCAACGCGAGTGGTCAGGGTGGTCCCGATTTCGGCTTCTATTACCGCCCATGGCAGATCGGCCTTAGCGTTCAGGCAGGCTACGGAACTGCGCGGCAGTATGGCGAGATTACCATGTACAAGGCCTTCGACTTCCTCGAGTAACGTCGCAACCGACTTTTGGCGGCCAGTCCCCTGAAGCGTAGCGCGCAAGGCGTCGGCGATTGCCCTGATTGACTGGATTATATTGCGCATTAGGGTGCCTCCTCGATCGCCTTCACGCTAAACTCGACCAACGGTTATGCCGAAGCGCGCGCGAAGCTCATTGCGGTTCTCATGGCGAACGCTGGTAGTCGGGCTCTTCGTAATCGCCGCAATGTTCTATGTGGAGTTGAGCCATCCGCGAGTGATTGATCTCGCCGAATTGAAGGCCTCCGACATCAGGATGTACTCGCGGCCCAGCCCGAAACCTATCGGCGCGGTGGTGATCGCCGAAGTGGACGATAGAAGCATCGCAGCGCTGGGCCATTGGCCGTGGCCGCGCAATATCCTGGCTCGCCTCGAGCGAGCGCTTGCGGATGACGGGGCCGCGGTAGTCGGCTACGATCTCCTGTTCAGCGAACCCGACGGCGCCGACTCAGAGCGCAGGGCGTTCGCGGACCAACTGCGACAGGCTGGAGTAAGCGACACCCTCATTGCATCGGTCGCGGGCAGAACCAACGACGCATTATTCTCCGACGCGATCAAGGCGCAGGGAAGAACCTACCTCAGCTATTCGTTTGAGCATCTCCTCGGAGGGCAGCAGCAGAGCCTCGCGCCATCCGCCGGATACATCAGTGAGATGCGCTCCCCTCCGCCGATGGCATTCGACGCGGCGCACACCACGCCCGATGCTTCGCCGGCGCTGTTCGAGGCGAAATCCTATAGCCCTCCGATTGGTGAGCTAGCTGACGCTGCGAATGGTTCTGCCTTCGTGAATATCGAAGCGGACGACGATGAAATCGACCGCTCGATGCTGGCGGTGGTGAAGTTTCACGACCGCTACTGCATCCCGCTCTCCCTTGCGATACTGCGAGCGGCCAGCGGCGGCGCGACTCTCTCGGTCGCATTGAATGAATCCGGCGTTGCCGGAGTCAGACTCGGCGATATCGCCATTCCGGTAAGTCGGCACGGACAGATGCTGATCTACTTCCGCGGGCCGGAGGGCACCTTTCCGCATTATTCGATCTCCGACATCATCGACCACAAGATTCCAGCCCGCGATCTCGCAGGAAAGATCATTCTGGTCGGGCTTACCGGGCGCGGCCTGGGCGATCGCTTCGTTACCCCAGTGGGCGCGGACTTTCCCGGCGTTGAAATCACCGCCAATGCTATCGACAACGTGATGCGCGGCGATTTTGTGCGCCGCCGTTTCTCGCGCGGCTCCGAGCTGTTTGCCGGGCTGGTGCTCGGACTTCTGGTGGCAGTCGTCGTCTCCTCGCTCTCACCAGCTTTGGCCGCAGCAGCGGCGCTGTCGGTCGGCGCAATCTACCTGGGCTGGGCGCAGCATTTGCTGTGGCGGGATCGCGTGCTTGTCGGCGTCGCATTTCCGCTGGCAACAGTGATCGTGGTCTATACGGCACTCGCTACCTACCGATATGTCACTGAGGGTCTCGAGAAGCGCCGGCTCCGCCGCGCCTTCGAGTTCTACCTGCATCCCGACGTAATCGCCTCAGTGGTGAATAATCCGCAGGCGCTCAAGCTCGGCGGCGATCGCAGAAACTTGAGCATCTTGTTCGCCGATATCGTGAACTACACGGGGCTATCCGAGCGCACCGACCCGGCGGCGCTGGTCGCGCTCTTGAATGACTACATGACCAAGATGACCGACCGTATCCTGGAGAGCGGCGGGGTGGTGGATAAGATCCGCGGGGACGGGATCATGGCGTTTTGGGGCGCGCCGGTTGACGTCCCGAACCACGCACAGGCCGCGATCGATTCGGCGCTTGCGATGTTGTCCGAACTCCGCACGCTCCAGGCGACCGATCCGCGCTTCGCCGATCTCGACATCGGGGTCGGGATCGCGACCGGCGAAGCGATCGTCGGCAACTTCGGCGGCCGGAACCGGTTCGACTATTCGGTTATCGGCGATACGGTCAACCTTGCATCGCGTCTGGAGGGCTTGACGCGCCAGTTCAAGGTGCATCTGCTGGTCAGTCTGAAATGTCTGCGCGAAGCGGGCGGGGATTATGTCGCGCGGGAGATCGGCCTGGTCAAGGTCAAGGGCAAGACCCAGGCAGTACCGATTGCCGAAGTGGTGGGCCATGCCGGTGATGGCGTCGACCCGGCCTTCTACCAGCGTCACAAGGCGGCGCTCGAATCGATCCGGATGGGCGACGCGCGCGCGGCGCTCGAAGAGCTTATCAAGCTGCACTCCGAACGGCCCAGCGACGAAGTCATCCGGCTCTACCTCGACAAGCTCGACTCGGCTCACGGCCAGGCGCCGACCGAGATGACCTTCGAGTTCGACACCAAGTAATAGCCGCGACCCTATCCGATTACCAGTTCTGAGATTCGCGGCGTGTCGCGATGGCGGTTTAGTGCACTACCAGCTTGAACTTTACTGTTTGTCCGGGCTGGACTTGCACGCTCTGTGGCTCATCACTCGCGCCGATCAATGTATACGTTCCCTGCGGTACCTCGAACTCGGTTAGGCCGGACCTATCTGTAGTTGCCGAAGCTATGACGGTTCGATCTTGAGGATTCAGAATCGTCACTTTATGCCCAATCAATCCGGCGTCCGGCTCAGCCAGTTTCTTAACGCGCTCCCAGGAGACCGCCTGCACCGAAATCTTGCCGTCCGGAGGGGTGCTTTGCAGGTTGCTACATCCTGCTGCATCCGCTAGCAGGATGAGAATCACTGGAACAAGAAAACGATATCGCGCCTGTTCGTTGATGCTCGTCATGGGGGTCCTCTTTTCTGACCTTCGCTACGATCGAACGAACCTGAAGCGTCAGCGGATTTCCAGCCTTCAATGTGGGAGTCTCACGAGCACTATGCGCGTGAGACTCCCTTGTCTCGGCAATTCAGCGGTTAGGTCTCAGACCCTACGTCATCTGATCCGGGATTGGCTCTGATTCTGGAGCTCGTCTCTCTCCTGCTGTATCTTCAATTGATCCAGCTCGCGACGTTGCGCTTCGACATCTCTCTCCTGTGACTGCAGGAGCGATTGAGTCTGGTCATTCCTGGCCTCGATTATCTCGATCTGATCGCCTACCGCAGCACCGCCGACGAGCCCGATTCCGCCGCCGATTCCAGCGCCGATCGCAGCGCCGGGGCCGGTTGCTGAGCCAATTAGCGCGCCAGTACCGGCGCCGATTACTCCTCCGGCCAAAGTCATCGACTCACGCGGCGTGAGTTCCGGGGATCCGCAACCGACCGTAAAGACGGAAAAAGCTGCGGTCAGAAGAACCAGTGAGACTGTTCTGAGTCGCGTATCCATGAGTACACCTCCGTGCGTTTGTTGATGCTGCGTCGATCGCCAAACGGGCGGCCAACGCGCGGAAACAGAAATCGTTTTGTCGCTTTTCCTATCGCTCGAGGTCAGCTTGTTCCAACTGCCTGATTCGGTTGAGTTCGAAGCGTTCCTGCTCGAGCTCCTGCCGCTTGATCTCGATCTGCGCCAAGGCTTGTTCTTTTTCGCGCCGGACATCTTCAGCATTGTGCTGCTTCAGATCGAGAAGCTCGGCCTGTTGCGCTTTCAGTTGCGCCGATAATTTGTTTGCAAGCTGAGAAGTCTGCTCGAGCTTGGCACGCGTATCAGCCAACTCTTTCTCGCACATTCTGCGAGGATCCAAGGCTGAGCATCCCACTGCCGACACGAGCGAAGATGCAAGGAGCCCGGCGATCAGAAGGAATTTCATGCCATCCACTATTTTGTACCTTACTGCCGGGAGGGGCTCGTCGGCGTGCTTGAAGGTTTTCATGATTCACCGTGTTGACGAAAAAAGTGGAGCGTGGATTCGAAACTTGAATGGCGTGTGCGCGACCGCGCACTTCCTAACAGGGATCGATAAGCATCAATATGATGACAGCGTTCCTGGAACCTATGCAATAGGATCGAGATTGTTGCTGACGCGATAGTAGGTCTTAGCTTGTAGGAGTCGAATTGCCACGAACTCAATGAAAGCTTGATCTTCAAATACTGTTACAAGTTAGAGTGGGTCCCAAAAAAGAGAGGATCACGTGATCAATCGCGGTTGCCTAAGATAGTTAGCAGTTGGAAACTATTCGTGTCGCGCCTACCAATTCGCAGCTCTCCGGTGTTTAAAAGCCTAGGATGCCGCGTTTGAGACTTCTTCGCTGCGACGAGTTAAAATTCAGTCGTTACGATCACTGGTATCTCGGGTATTTCGCTTCCTGGCTGGAACGCGCAAAACACCGCCAGGTAAGGTGATAAGGACTTCTGTCAGCACCAGGGCACGTCACGACCTTTACGCGACAGTCGCGCGACAGTCGCGCGACGGTGCGGGGCTGTGAAGTAAATAAGGCACGTTATATCTAAAATGAATTAATTTGAATCATACTTTGAAAGAGGCACGACGATTGCTTTGTTTCTCACTCGTCCACACTTCATGGACTGTCACCGGGTCCTTAATCCCCCCGTAAGGCCCGGTGGCACCCCCCCCAAAGTTGGATCCTAAAGGGCGGCGCGGCTGGATTTACCGATGAAACTTTTTTGGCAGGAGCTACCCCTGGTCTTTTTAGCGCTGTCGTCAGTTGTGCTCGAAGCGATCGCCTTATCGCGTCAACGATGCCGGTAAAGATGCGGCCCTTGCACGCCAGCGGATTGGCTAACGACCTGCCAACCAGGCCCCATGACTATACCCCCTGATAATGATGTTGTGTTGATTGTTGACGACGACGAAGTGACTCGGGACTCCTTAGCCGAACTGGTGGCGCTGGACGGGTTTGTGGCTGCAACTGCCCCCGACGGCGTCGAAGCCTTGGAATACCTTCGACACGCTCAACCACCGTGCCTGATCATCCTCGATCTAACCATGCCCAAGATGGACGGGTGGCAGTTTCGCGCTGAGCAGAAGAAAGATTCAGCACTGGCGGGTATACCTGTCATCGTGACCACGGCGCGTCCGTCGGCTGAGGCGAGCACGATGGAAGCGGACGCAATCTTTCTGAAGCCGCTTGATGTGCGCCTCTTCCTCGACGTCATCAGCCATTATCGCTAAAAGGCATCGCGCGCGCCTTTGAACATCTTCTTGACTGCCGAAAGTGTAACACCGGCGATCAGTGCCCCAACCGAGTACAGATAGTACAAATTCTGAAGCAGAAATCCGCCGACCAGCAGCCTCACGCCTCCTCTTCGATAGAAGAGCTGAAACAGTCCTCGATTCACGAATGCCGCCAGCGCCACGCAGGCGAGGAAGAGGACTGCTGCAAGCGGCCGGAACAAAGCCATCACACCGAACACGACTAGACCTATCCCCAGAAGCGCACCCGCGCGTTGATCGCTGCCAAAGTTCAGGCCTTTGGGTAGATAGCCGTATTCGATCAGCAACCTGGTCCAGGGAAGGGCGCGCAATCGAATGTCGGTTCTGAGAAGCAGAGGCAGCGTCCAATGCTTCAGGTGCTTGACCTGCAGTTCGGGGTCGAGCTTGATGGTCGCTCCTCGAGAGACCAGCCGATACCCGAACTCAACGTCCATTACTCCACGGTAGGTTTCGTCGAAGCCGCCCACAGACAAAAACAACTCGCGTCTGACAAGTCCGCAGGCGCCCCAAAAGGTTGTTGCACGGGGTCCCGAGTGCTGATGGAAATAGTGATGTGCCAGGTTCTTGAACTGGCTGACAGTGGTTCGCACCCACGGATCGTCATCATACGATCCGATCACCGCATCTATCCCCGGTTCCTCCATATCTGCGACGGCCCGGGCGAGCGCGCCATCGCACAGAGTGACATCAGCGTCGGTAAAGAATAGTAACTCTCCGCGCGCTGCGCGGACTCCGTAGTTTCGCGCCACGCCGGGGCCGCCATTCTTCGCCATCGTGAGGAGCCGGACAGCATACTTCGAAGCGTTCTGGCGGGTTGAGTCGCCGGAACAATCGTCTATCACGATCACTTCGAACTCAGGTCCCGCCTGCTTGAAGACCGAATCGAGGCATTGCGATATGGTGCTCTCAGCGTTGAAGGCCGGAATGATGATGCTTACGCGGGGAGGATTGGTATCGTTCATCGATTGCGCGGAATGTTTCGACCTGGCGGAGAAATGAGTCAACGCATTCTGATATAACGCCATCGATGAATCTAGGTTCGAGCCTAACGTTTAGGAAAAAACCCAGGCAAGGCCTCGCGACCGGTCGGCGCGGACGCTCGGGGGTCGCGCCGCACCAGATGCCGGCGATCCACTTGGCCCGCGAGCGAGCCTGCGTGCTTGCGCGCGCCGGCGCCGATCTGGTGCTGCGCACGTTAGGTCTCTTGAACTTCAAACCGCTGCTCGAACGACCCGGGCGCAAGACGATCGCTTTTCAGTCGTACTCTGCGCATCTGGCGCGATGCTATGCGCCTGTCATCGCGCGGCTGCGCGAGAGTTCCAGTGATGTGCGAATCGTATTCCTGATCCTGCGGCATCCGCACGTGCCGCTCTCGGCGACTCGCGAACTCAGACGCTATGTGCGCGACGATCTCGCGATTGAGGACCATGACGTCTTCTCTTTCTGGCAAAGCATGTGGGCCCGCTTCGACATGCTGGTGTGCGGGGATGTGTTTGCACGCTTTCCGGTGCGGCGCACCAGGACCGTCCTGATGCCGCATGGGCCGGCGCTCGCCCCGCGCTGGTTCAAGCGGCATCCGCTGCGCAAAAGTTTTGCCGACTTCGATCACCTCCTCCTCGCCGGTGAATACGACTTCGATGTGTTGTCGCAACACCCGACCGCAGGTGCGCTTGCGATGCGCGCGCGTCCACTAGGATTTCCGTTTATCGACGCACTCGCCAACTTACCGCTTAAGCGCGAACAATACGATGCGCGACCAAGGCTCGCCCCCGGGAAACCGATAGTCCTTTTCGCGCCGCATCATTTCGCGCTTCGCACGGCGGCCAGCATCGGTTACGTGCGAGACATGGTCGAAGCGCTTAAGCCACTCGATGCCGACCTGGTGCTCAAGTTTCACGCTATCTCCTTCTACCCGGCGATGGCGGGCGGCAACCGATGGCGCGCTGTGCTAGGCGATCTGGCGCGCGATCCCAGAGTGCACATCGACGAGGAAGAGGAGGATTTGGCGGCGTTGCGCTACGCCGACGTGCTGGTGACCGACTACTCGAGTCGCGCGTTTATCTTCATGGCCATGCACAAGCCGGTCGTACTCGTCATACCCTCCAGCCCCGACATGATGCAAGAAAGCCTGGATCGAATGGACCTGATGAGACGCGGAAGCCTGTTGGCGCGCTCGCCCTCGGAGGCGGTGCGACTGGTTTCACGAATGCTGAGCGATCCGTCGCCGCCGCCGAATGCCGGCAAGATCGCCGAGCGTTGTTTTTCCAACCTATGGAACGCCACCGATCCGGTAGTGCAGTTCCTCGCGCGTGAATTGTCACGGCAGTCCGTGCCGGTGGGGCAACGAAGTGCGTGGCTTTCGCGGGAGGATTCAGAAGGGCCTTGAATTCGCGCCGCTCCGAAACATTCGCCAATCGCGCGCGATTACCCTAAAATCCCCCCATGCCGCAAAGTGTTGCGCGATCGCCGCTGGAACTCATCGGGCATACGCCCGTCGTTCGCCTCAACCGCATCCCTGGTCCAAATGACGCCGAAATCTGGGCCAAGCTCGAAAACTACAACCCCGGCGGAAGCGTCAAGGATCGTATTTGCCTCGCGATGGTCGAGGCTGCCGAGAAGTCGGGGCGTATCAAGCCGGGCGACACCATCGTCGAGCCGACCTCGGGCAACACCGGCATCGGGCTGGCGCTGGTATGCGCGGTGAAGGGGTACAAGCTCATCCTCACGATGCCCGACACGATGAGCGAGGAGCGGCGCTCGCTGCTGGTCGCCTACGGGGCCAAGCTGGTGCTCACGCCCGACACCCGCGGCATGCACGGCGCGATCGCGAAGGCCGAGGAGCTGGTGCGCGAGAACCCGAACTACTTCATGCCGCAGCAGTTCAACAACCAGGCCAATCCGGACATACATTTCCATACGACCGGTCCCGAACTGGTCGAGCAGTTGCCGCAAATCGACGCGTTCATTTCGGGCGTCGGCACCGGCGGCACCATCACGGGCGTCGGCCGCTATCTACATGAGAATCTGAAGAATCGCGTGCTCATCGTCGCGGTTGAGCCGAAGAATTCTCCCGTGCTGTCGGGCGGCGAGCCGGGATTCCACAAGATCCAGGGCATCGGCGCGGGCTTCATTCCGAAGACGCTCGACACGCGCGTGTATGACGAAATCCTTCCGGTCAGCGACGAGGATGCGACAATGTTCACGCGCCGCCTCGCGCGCGAGGAAGGCTTGCTGGTGGGAATTTCCTCGGGCGCGAACTGCTGCGCCGCGTCCCAGATCGCAAAGCGCCTCGGCAAGGGCAAGGTGGTGGTAGTGGTGTTCTGCGACACCGGCGAGCGATATCTGACAACGGACTTGTTCCAGGCCGAAGGCATCTGACCGCGAAGAATCCTACATGTAGGACGACCGTGGCTGGCTAGCGCGGTTGGGGCCCACCACGGTCGTGAGAGGCTGGATCGGCGACTAGTTCTTGCCGTGTTGGTCGGCGTGGTACTTAGCGGCTTCCTCGGCATGAAAAGTGGCGTGGGTATGGTGCCCATGTGCGACATGAGCGTGATGACCGGCCTTTTCGTGATCGCCAGCCTCGTGATGTTTGGCGGCTTCCTTATGATGCCTCGCGGCGTGCTCATGGTGTTCGGCAGCTTTAAGGTGATGCTCGGCGCCTTTGTGCTCAGCCATGTGAGGTTGCTCCTTTTTTCGATTGCCGCGAATCTTCCCGTACCCGACTCAAAGCGGCAAGCCGCAAGTCATTTCGGGGCGATTGCGAGATTGTGATCATGGTCTCCAGAACCTCGATCGCCAATGTCAATAGAATCGCTATCCTCGACGCTGCCATTGGTTCACCTCGCGTTCTTCAGTTTGGCGTCTTCGGTTAACACTTTCCTGATTTGATGGTGTTACGGTCGGAAACTCAGGCGTATAACGGAGAGCGTTAAAATGTCGAAAGTTGAAGCATCGTCCATTCATTCGGAACCGATGATCAACCTCTTACGCGAGTTGGTGCTGGATCTGGGCAGAGTCTGGAACCGCCACAGCGACGATATTTGGCGTCAGATTGATCCGGAGGTATGGCTCATCACGCGCAACCCGTGGTTGATGCTGCACCACGCGTCCGAGAAAACGCTCAACGCAATGGCTAACGACCAGGACCTGCGGCGGCGTGTCGAACAGCTGGTCCTTGGCAGGCGAGAGCTCGCGCACGCCCCGACCTGGTTCCAGAAAACTCATTCCGGCTCGGCACTCAGCGGGGTGGCGTATTTCAGCATGGAGTTCGGCCTGAGTGAGGCGCTCCCTATCTACTCTGGCGGCTTGGGCAACGTGGCGGGGGACCAACTCAAGGCTGGCAGCGATCTGGGGGTGCCGATCGTTGGGGTAGGGTTGCTCTATCAGCAGGGTTTTTTTCGCCAGGCAATTGACCACGAAGGCAATCAGCGCGATCTGTACCCCATCAATCCCTTCTCGTGGCTGCCGATAACGCCGCTGCGCGATAGCGAAGGCGAATTGCTGCGAGTGGAACTTGACTTCCCGGATTACAAGCTGCGGCTTCGCGTGTGGGAGGCCAAAGTCGGCCGCCTCAAACTTTATCTGCTCGATAGCAATGACCCCGGCAATTTGCCGATCCATCGCACCGTCACCAGCGAGCTTTACGGCGGCGGTCCCGAATTGCGGCTGCAGCAGGAACTGGTGCTGGGAATCGCCGGATGGCGTCTCCTCAAGCAACTGGGACAGAACCTCGAAGTATGCCATCTGAATGAGGGCCATGCTGCGTTCGCGGTGCTCGAGCGAGCGCGCTCGTTCATGAATGAAAACAACAAGCCCTTTGAAGTAGCGCTCGCGGCCACTCGCGCCGGCAACTTGTTCACAACGCATACGCCGGTGGCGGCGGGGTTCGACCGATTTTCGCCTACCCTCATGCATCTTTACCTGAACTGGTACGCGACCGAACGCTTGAGCATCAGCTTCGAAGATCTCATGGCGCTGGGCCGCGCCAATCCCGACGATCCCAACGAACCGTTCAACATGGCGTATCTGGCGGTGCGCGGCGCCGGCGCCATCAATGGCGTCAGCAAGCTTCATGGCGAGGTAAGCAGGTCCATCTTCCAGCCGCTGTTTCCGCGATGGCCGCTCGAAGAAATTCCCATCGGGAGCGTGACCAACGGCGTCCACACGGCGAGCTGGGACTCCGAGCTTTCCGAGGGACTGTGGTCCCAGGCTGCTGGAAAAGATCGCTGGCGCGGCACCACGGAGGGCGTCAGCGACCGCATCCGAACCCTTCCTGACGAGGTGTTGTGGAACTTGCGAACGAACAGCTGCCAGGAACTGGTGCGTTTCGTGCGCCTTCGAACCCAGCGCCAAATGGCCGCCTATGGGGCAGCGCACGAGGACATCGAGCGCGCCAGATCGATGTTTGATCCCAATGCGCTGACGCTCGGCTTTGCGCGGCGCTTCGCTACCTACAAACGGCCCAATCTGTTGTTGCACGATCCCGAGCGCCTGGCAAAGATCCTCACCAATCAACAGCATCCGGTTCAGTTCGTGCTCGCAGGCAAGGCGCATCCTGCGGATCAGGCCGGCAAGGATATGATCCGGGAATGGATCCGTTTCGTTCGCCGTCAGGACATTCGCCAGCATGCGGTCTTCATGATCGACTACGATATGCTGTTGGCGGCGCGCCTGGTTCAGGGTGTCGATGTCTGGATCAACACTCCGCTCCGTCCATGGGAGGCTTGCGGCACCAGCGGGATGAAGGTCCTGGCGAACGGAGGCCTCAACCTCTCGGAACTCGATGGATGGTGGGCCGAAGCCTACCAGCCCGAAGTCGGATGGGCGCTTGGCGACGGCAAGGAGCATGATCATGATCCCGGCTGGGACGCGGCCGAGGCCCAGCAGTTGTACGACCTCCTGGAGCACGAGGTGATCCCGCGCTTTTACGATCGTGATGATGCTGGACTGCCGCGCAAATGGATCGCGATGATGCGGGAAAGCATGGCACGCTTGACGCCGCAGTTTTCGGCCAACCGCGCCGTTCGCGAATACACCGAGAAATACTATCTGCCGGCCGCAACCGGATACCGCCAACGCGAGGCGTCTCACAGTGCGATGCCGCAGCGGATGGCTGCGTGGCACGAAGCGCTCGCGGAACATTGGGCGAAGCTCAACTTCGGCCAGACCCACTGCGAGACCGTCGGCGACTTCCATAACTTCCGCGTGCAGGTCTATCTCGACGAGTTGGAACACGACGCGGTGCGTGTCGAGTTGTACGCGCAACCCCGCAACGGCGAGCCCCCCACGATTCAACCGATGACGCGCGAGGAAGCGCTGGCCGGGTCGATCAGCGGTTACATCTACACCGGGCAAGTTCCGGCGAGCCGTCCGGCCGGCGACTATACGCCGCGAATCGTGCCAGCATTTCGCGACGTCCACGTACCACTCGAAGCGAACCAGATCCTATGGCAGCGCTAGGATTTCCTCGGGTGCGAACTGCTGCGCGGCATCCCAGATCGCGAAGCGCCTCGGCAAGGGCAAGGTGATAATAGTGGTGTTCTGCGACGCCGGCGAGCGCTATCTGACAACCGATTTATTCCAAGCCGAAGGCATCTGATGGCATCGGTGTCACGGTGAAAGATCGAGAAATTCGCCAGCAACGCACCGTAAGCCTGGATAGCTTTCAGCGCTCGACGGGCACGCCCGCCTCGTTCCATTCGAGCATCCCGCCTTTGAGGTTGCTGACATGATCGAAGCCGAGTCCGGTTAGAATGGCGGCGCCGGTGCTGCTTCGCACTCCCGCGCGACACACCGTCACGATGCCCCAAATTATGGGAGCGTGTTTAGCTTAAGCAGTGACCTTGGCGGAGCCGTGAACCAAACCCTTCTCTACAAACAGCAGTTTCAGGAGAACTACAGGGCTCTTCAAGGTGGCGAAGTACGGTTCAACGCTTTCGACCCCAAGTGCATATTGATAGTAGGCGTGCGCGTTTCAGGAGGCAAAACGGCACCGAACTGCCATATCGTCGATGACAGCCCGGCGCCTCACTCAAACTCGATCGCTATTCGGGAAGGTTAAGCAGCTGCGCGAGCCGGTGCAGTTCCTCTTTACGGGCCGGCAACGGCGCTGGCGCTTGCAGCACTTTCGATTGCTTCAATTCCTCGACGACTTTCGGATTGCGCGGGAACGGAGTCCCGTATTCGCCAAGAAAGTATTGTTCCTCGAATGGAGGCCGCGGACGTTGCCCACCCGCTTCGCGCGACTCCAGCGAGTAGCCGATGTTGAGCTGGTAGAGCGGGAACCAATCCGCAGGCGGCTTGGTGATCGCGCCGATGACAGGCGCGACGAAAGCAGTCAGGCACGCGCCGAGGCCAAGTTCAAACGCCATCAGCAGACCCTGACATGCCGCCACACCGCAATCGAAAGCCGCCATCGTGGGATAGTGCGGCGATTCGGTCATTGGCTTCAGGAGCTGTGGATACACGAAGTCATCGACGAACTTGCGGCTCCAGCCGTGGGTCGCAGCCACGATGTTGGCGTTGACCAACTGTTTAAGCCGCTCTCCCTTCACCCGATTTACCACTCCGAGATCCGCATAGAAGTAGATATGCACCGGGGCGAGTTCGATGACGAGGGCCTGGACCGGGTTCTTCAGCTTCTCGAGTTCGGCTTTGGGCAGGTCGTCGCGCTTGACCACGATCGCGCGCAGCCAATGCGCGTTGACGGCGCATGAAGCGACCAGGCAGGCCTCGAGGATTTTCTGAATCTTCTCGATTTCGACCTGTCGCTTGGGATCGAAGAAGCGTATCGAACGTCGCGTACCGATTAGTTCCTGATATTCCATTTCTTTCTCCTGAGATTATTGCGTCGATATCGATGCGGACTTTTTCGCGCGTTCGACCTTGATGCCGGCCTGCTCACGATCCCATGCACCCGCCACGCCGCGCGCCTTCAGCGCCGCGTATTGGATGCGCTGGGTGCCGGTCTTCGGAAGTTCGTCGATGTACTCGATGTAGCGAGGCACCGCATAGTAGGCCATCCGATCGCGACAGAACTCGATAAGATCCTCGGGAAGAAGTTTCGCGCCCGGCTTCAGCACCACCGCGATCTTGACCTCGTCCTCGCCAAGTTCGGATGGCACCGCGTAGGCGGCCGATTCCAGCACGGCAGGATGCTCGTTGACGACGGTCTCGATTTCCCAGGCGGAGATGTTCTCTCCGCGTTGACGGATAGAAGCTTTCTTGCGTCCGCAGAAATAGTAGAAGCCGTCCTCATCGGTCTTCGCGAGGTCGCCCGAATGGAACCATCCGCCGCGGTACGCATCGGCCGTAGCATCGGGAAGGTTGTGATAGTGACTCAGTTGTCCCTTCGGATGACGGAAGACCAGCTCTCCGACTCTGCCGGGTCCCAGCGGATTGTCACCATCGTCGACGACACGGAACTCGACCTCACCGACTGGCTTGCCCATCGAGCCCACCTTGCCGACGTCGTTCAAGAGAAATCCGGGCGAATCAACCATCCCGTATCCTTCAACGATCTTGATGCCGAAGCGATCCTCGAATTCCTTCCACACCGAGCGCGGACACGCCGCGGAAAAAACTATCCTGACCTTGTGATTTCGATCGTCGTCGCGCGGCGGCTGCTTGAGCAGAATCGGGATCATTCCGCCGAGCGTGTTGAACTCGACAGCGTCGTACTTGCGGCATTCGTCCCAGAAACGCGACGCGCTGAAGCGTTCAGCTAGAGCGAATTTCGCGTCCAGGAGCATCGATCCGAACCCAGTGATCATCAGCGCATTGCCATGAAACAGCGGCAGCGCCGTGTACATCGTCTCGCCCGGTTTAACCTTCATTGCTGATAGCACGGCCATTAGCGCGCTGCTGTCACCGCCGCTCGCGACCACACCTTTGGGAGGACCGGTGGTGCCCGAGGTGTACATCATGCTGCCACCGCCTGCGCCGCCGGCCACATCGATCTCGGGCTCGCGATCGGAATGATTCATCAGCCACTCGAGGGTCGAATCGACGCCGTTGCCTTCGATGCCATCGGCGACCACGGTAACTCTCACGCTTTTGACGGTGCTCTTCACCGCCATTACAGAATCGCGCAGCGACTCTTCAAAGATCACTGCCGAGGAATCCGAATCCGCCAGCACGTGATGCAATGTCACGCCGCGCTGCGAAGTGTTGACCGGCACGCTCACCGCGCCGATGAAACCTATCGCATGATGGATCCAGAGGAACTCGGGGCGATTGCCCATCATGATCGCGACGCGGTCGCCGGGCCGTATGCCCAAGTCGAGCAATCCGTTGGCGGCGCGCAGGATGTTGCGCAGCACTTCCTCCCAGGAAAATTCCGCGTCGCGAAACTTGAGCCAAGTGTTACGCGGATGCTGCTTCACGCGCTGCCTGATGAGTTGTTCAATCGCTCCTTGGGTACGGGCCATCGATGGGATTCCTTCCGCTCTAAGCGTGCGCGTGGCCGTTGGCTTGCGCGAGAATGTGCCGCGCGCCGGCCAGGCTCAGGACGTCATTGGTTCCATCCTCGATCAGCGATGCGCGCGCGTCGCGGAAAAGCTTCTCGATCGGATACTCCTTGCTGAGACCGTTGCCGCCGAAGATCTGGAGCGCGTCACTGCATACCTCGAATGAAGCCTGGGTGCAGAAAGTCTTCGCCGCGATCGCATGCTGAAGCGACGGCGCCGAGGAGGTGCTGTTGTACACGGTCACCGCGCGAGAGAGCGCCCTGCAGGCTTCCACCTTGGTAAACATTTCGAACAGATGCTTCTGGACCAGCTGGTGCTCGCAGATAGGCTTGCCGCCCTGGATCCTTTCCCTCGAGTACTCCAGCGCGGCTTCGTACGCGGCGCGAGCGAGACCAGTGAAGGCGGTTGACATCCCGCCATTGGCCCCGGTCAGGGTGGCGGTGGTCTGCTGCTCGTAGCCGCCGGCACCGATCACCATATAATGGCGCGGGATACGCACGTTATCGAAGAAAATCTCACCTTGATTGAGGGCGCGCTGGCCGAGCTTGTTGAGCGGCTTGCCTTTCGAGACTCCCGGCAGGTCGAGCGGAACGACGGCCACCCCTCCGCCCGCCATTCCCTTGACACCCGGCTGCTCGATTCTCAGGTAGAGTGCGGCGTGAGTCGCGATAGTGCCATTGGAGACCCACGACGATTTCTGTCCACTGATGACATAAGAATCGCCGTGCGCGCGTGCGACTACCTCGCCCATCACTTGCGGGTTGTGAAACTCGGGCGTGCCTACCATGACATGATCGGACCCGTGGTTCGGCTCGGTGATGGCCCAGCATCCGATGAACTCAGCCTCGCGATCTTCGACGTAGGGCTTCACGAAGGTTTCGTAGAGTTCGGGATTGCCACTTTGCGCGGCGACGGATGCTGGAAACCCTGCGCATCCGATGGCGAGCGCGAGATCGACGGATCCCCACGCCAGCTCTTCGTGCAGAATGTGACTTGCCAGCGGATCCAATCCGAGACCGCCCATCGCAACCGGAATACCTGCGACATGAAAGCCCAGTTGGTAGGCTTGCTTGAGCACTTGCCTAAGCGGCGATCCGGGCGCGATGGTTTCCTTGGGATCGGCCATCCGATCGAGGGCGATCGCAGCGGGTCGCATCACTTCTTTGGCGAAGCGATGGGCGCTCGATCGCAGCGCCTCATATTCCTTGGGAACGTTTAGACAGAGCTCGCGATAAGTATCCATGGCCACCTCTCTCCGTGCACGGGTTTGGATGACTGGACGCATTTCCCATGCCTTGATCTCGAGGGCGAAATTGGGGGCACGGAGACTAAAGAAACCTACCGAACGGTCGGTAATGTATCGGAAAGGCCCACTCATGCCACCTTTCGAGCCAGCCATCGCTCATCGACGAATGCTGAAAGGTCAACGGACGGGCCGGTTGTAGAGGCCAACGTAGCGCGCCACGATCAGGTACTTCTTGAACAGGCGGTTGGTCTCTTCCTCGTGGGGGCTGACCGTGGTGCGGTCCTCGGGATCGAAGAAGCAGGTGGGATCTTCGGCCATGTAGTCGCCGTTGTGGTAGTACGCCATCGCACGGCATCCGCCGCAGGTGTACTGATAGCGGCAATCGCCGCACTTGCCAGTGAGTTTGCTGCGGTCGAGCACGTCAGCGAACAACTTGCTCGAAGCAACCAGTTCATCGAGCGGACGTTCGCGCACGTTACCGCCTTTGAGCACGTCGAGCAGCACCGGGCAGACCGAGACGTCGCCCTCCGCGTTGAGCGCCAACCAGGTCCCGGCCCAGCAGCCAATCGGCGGATTCTGCGGCACCGTGCCGTTCGCGACGCCGCCGGAAACCTCGGCGTGCAACTCCGGCGAGAGAAAGAATGGTGTATAGCTGACGTAACCATTGACGTGGCCGCGCAACTCGGGATGGAAGTGATTCTCGAGGTCGTCGCGATCGAAGGCGAGGTCCTTGAACAAATCGCAACCCGAGCCGCGGGCGACATAGGGCGAGCGGTTGTAGGAAATCCTCCGATCGGTGAGATATTTGATCGTATCGGCGAAGCTCTCGGTATTATCCTTCGAAATGGTGACGATGACGTGGCGATCGATCTTGAGTTCGTCGCACAGCGCCAGCACTTCCAATGTGCGATCGGGTTTGACGTCACGGCTCCACTCATTGCGATCGTCAACCGCGTTGAGTCCCACCGATATCGTTACCTTGCCGTTGGTAGCTTCCTTGATCTCCTGCAGCTTGCTGCGATCAAGGATTTCGCCGTTGCTGCATACCTTACATTGATAGCCCATTTCAGTCGTGAGGCGCAGAAGGTCCATCGCGTCCTTGCGCAACAGGAACTCACCGCCGCTCCACCCGATCGCCAGCACGCCGAGACGCTTGGCCGGGAGCAACACCAATTCGCGAATCTCATCGAAGTTGAGTTCGTTGCGGCGCTTCGCTCTGACATTGTGCCCATCGTTGCTGCCGGTCATGCACAGGGGGCAGTTGAGGTTGCACTTTCGAGTAGCCTCGAAGTACAGCGCGGGAAAGTTGTAGGGCATGCCTCATCCTCCACGGGCCGAAAAACGGCTCACGGAGGCGGCAGCAAGTTCGGTTCCTTGTGCGGTCGTGATAGAAAGCTGAACGAAGTCCTACCTT
This sequence comes from uncultured delta proteobacterium, assembly GCA_963815835.1. Taxonomy (GTDB): domain Bacteria; phylum Desulfobacterota; class Binatia; order Binatales; family Binataceae; genus DATGKG01. The sequence goes on along the minus strand of CAWFIF010000006.1, from coordinate 188,948 downwards.
TTCTGCTTGGCTCTTCCGATGGCCACCATCGGAAATTGGATTGTTCCGATGCAGCGATGGTGCGTTCCGCAACAGCTCAGGGCTGCAGCAATGTCTTGCGCCATCGGTCGGCGCTGCGCACGAACAAGTCGCGCCGATGCAGTCGATGAGGTGCGCGCACCCAGAATTCGATCCGTTTCGGAATCATACGAAACCCGAGCCAGTAATTCGGTCGCGGAGGTTGCTTGCCTTTCAATTCCCGCCTGAGCTCGGCGACTCGCGCGACGAGTTCCTCGCGGCTCGCGATCGGATAGCTCTGATGCGAGATGCTTCCCGATAGCCGGCTCGCGAACGGCCGCGTAACCCAATAGTCATCGGCTTCGCGCGCGGTCATTCGTTCGACCGGACCATCGATCCTGACTTGGCGTCCCTTGCGGGGCCAATAGAACACCATCGCCGCGTAGGGATTTTCTACAAGCTGTTGGCCCTTGGGACTGCGAATGTCGGTATAGAAGCAAAAGCCTTGTTCATCAGCTTGTTTGAGCAGGACGAAACGGACGCTGGGGACGGCGTCGCGGCCGGATGTCGCCAGCGCCATCGCTTCGGGAAGTTCAGTGCCGGCTGCAACCTCCTGCTGAAACCATCGAGTGAATTGCGCGACTGGATCGTGCGCTTTCATATTCTTTTGCGAGGCCATCATCGTGCGAGTCATGTGAGACAAAGTGCACCGATGCTGGTCTTCAGTCCAGCGAGGCGCTATAGCAGCGTTACGAACGACGAAGAGAAATCTCCGCCGAGGAGGATCGCACGATGGCCAAAAAACACGGACGTCTCAATCTGAAGAACGCAGGCTACTCGATGCCGGCGGATGCCGCCGCGTATCAGAGCCCACCTTTCTATTATCGCGGCACTCGCTCGATTGCGGTTGCCTTCGAGACCGACGCCGACGCCGCGCTCGACGCGCTGCCGGCGCCGCTCGCGCTGGCAGAACCTGCCACCGCGGTGCTGTCATTCTACGAATATCCGTGGACGACTTTCGGTCCCTACAACGAGGCGATTCTTTCGCTGCTGGTCGAGCACAAGGGCCGCCCGATGACCTACATCATGCACATCGCCGTGACGACCGAACCGCCGATGCTCGCGGGGCGCGAAATCTGGGGCTTTCCGAAGAAGCTCGCGCAGATCGAATTCAAGAGCGAGCGTGACATGGTTTATGGGACGCTCGAGCGTCCGGCCGGCGTCCGCCTCGCAAGCGCGATCGTTCGTCCGGAACGTCCCGCACCTAACGGGCATTCGTCCGGGCCGCCAGCCGTAAGCATGCGGTTGATTCCTTCGGCGGAAGAGAACGGGAAGCCGGTATGTGCCGATATCATCGAGACGCACACCGAGGTCAAAGTGCATGAGGCGTGGACCGGTGTCGGCTCGATCGCTTTCGCCGAAAGTTCGCGGCTCGATCCGTGGAATCGGCTGCCAGTCAAGCGTGTGATCCAGGCCAGCTATACCCTGAGCGAGATGACCCTTGGCTTTGGCAAGGTGATCGATCGTCTCGAATGAGATCTCCTACGGGGGCGCGGACGCTGGCATCTACTGCCACGGTTCGCGCCACGTCAGCCGCTGCTGAAACCTTCCGCTACAGAGTTGATCGCAAGACTATGCGTTAACTCTACAGAGCAACTGGCACCGTCGTTGCTGCTGATCATGACAACATTCGAGGGTGACTAGGGCATCCCTCGATGTACAACACGGCGCTACCCGCGTCGTTTGGGTAACGGCGTCGGCTTGCTCCGAACCGCGCTAGGTCCGAGGACCAACGATTGGTTTCGGATGTGAAGTGTTGCGATGGCATAGAGCCAATCGCGACTGGCTGGCGCCGTGACCATCTCACCGACGCTATGCAACCGCTTGGAGGTGAGAGCAATGGCTGAAAAGACCATCGTAATTGAAAATCTAAACCATCGACTTACCGATCAGGACGCGACGTTCATCTATGGCGAGTCGCGCAACGGACCGTTGCATGTCGGCGCGCTTTCGTTCTTTGAGGACGAGATCACGTATCCGGAGTTGATTCGGCATTTCGAGAGCAGGCTGCCGCTGGTTCCGCGCTACCGTCAACGCCTGATCCCGGTACCGTTCAATCTTAATCACGCGACGTTCGAAGATGATCCTGATTTCAAGATCGAGAATCAGGTCAAGTTTCATCAACTGCCGGCGGAGACTTCCGAAGCGCAGCTAATCGAGCAGGCCCTGGCGGTCTTCCAAAAACCCCTGGATCGCAGCCGGCCTCTGTGGGAGACGCACCTGTTCAACGGCTTCGAGAATCGCTCCCTGCTGCTGTGGTCGGTCCATCATTGCCTGGTTGATGGCGTGTCCGGAATGGCGCTGTTGAACGTAGTCATGGATTTCCGGCCCGATCCACCGGCGACCGAATCGAATGCTGCGCCATGGGCGCCAAAACCGCTTCCGGGACCACTGCAACAGTTGGCCGATGCGGTGTTCGACCGCGCGCAGGAGCAGCTCGACTCGATGCGCCGCCTGAGTCGAGTGGACTTTCGCTCGTCGGTCAAGGAGCTCCAATCGACCGCCGCCACGCTGGTCAAGGCAGCCGGACAGATGACACGACTGACACGACCGATCGCGGCGACCCCCTGGAGCGCCGGCCTGGTAAGCCAGGAGCGCGCGCTCGCCTGGCTGCGCACGTCGTTTACGGATATCCGGGCGATTCGCGCCGCCTTCGGCGGCACCATCAACGATATCGTGCTGACGATGCTGAGCGAGGGCGCCGCCCGCTACCTGCGCTATCATGGGGTCAAGCCCGGCGCGCCGTTCCGAATCGGATGCCCAGTCAACGTGAGACGCGAGGAAGAAAGCGGGTCGCTGGGAAATCGGGTGTCGATGATGTTCCCCGAGCTACCCGCGGAACCGATGGATCCGGTGGCGCGGCTGAAAGTGGTCGCCGCGGAGACCCAGCGAATCAAGGAAGCCGCGGAGCCGCAGACGCTCGAAGCATTGATGAGCAATGGCGGTACGGTCTCGCCGGCATTTACGGCGATGCTCGCCGGAATTGCGACCTCGGCCATGGACGCCGCAGTTTCGATGCAGCGAATCTTCCCATCACAGGGCCGGCGCGCGGCGCGGTCACAGGGAATGAACTTCATCGCCACCAATGTTCCCGGCCCACAGGTGCCGCTCTATCTCGCCGGCCATCGGATGGCCGACTACATCGGCCTGCTTCCGTTAGGCGGCAATCTCGGATTCGGCGTGCCGATCATCAGCTATAACCAGAATCTTTATTTCACCATGATGGCTGAGCCCAATCTGATGCCCGATCCGGAGCGCATGAAGTCGCTGGTGGAAGAGGTCTTCGAGGAACTCAAGCGGGCCGCCGCCCAAAGCGTGCCGGCGGTAGCAGAGACAACTCCACGTCCTGTGGAGACACCTAAACCCGCGCGCGCCGCGGCTCCGAGCGTCAACGACTCTCCTCAGCCGGGTGTCGCCGCATAGAACGCGCACTGGTCCGCGAAGCGTACTTATGGGAGGTTCGAAATGGAAAAAGCCAAGGAACGAGCAGAGAAAGCAACTGACAGACTAGCCGGTATTGGCAGCCAGTTGTTCAGCACGGACGGCCTCAAGAAGGTAGCCGCATGGTACATCGATACCAATGAGAAGGTCGCCAATGGCATCCTCGACTATCAGGCCAGTGCGACCGAATGGGCCAAGTTAACCGCGCTCGCGCCGATTTTCGAGGCGCAGCACGACCTCGGCAGCAAGTTCGTGAAGCGCTCGGCGGAAGTCGCGCGCAAGCTCCTGCAGATCGAAAACTAATCGCTCCCTCGCGACCGCGACCAGCGATGTGCGGACGCAGCAATGCGTCCGCATGGCTAACCCAACTGATCCAGTACCTGGAGTCGGCATACGGACAGGACAATCCTGGAATTGCCGATGCAGCCGGAGCAACTATAACGCTGCTCGCGATGCCTACCTGGAAAGCGATCTCGCTCGACTCGCTCATCACGCTAATCACGACTCGAGGTGTTGACTCCTATCAGAGTCGCTTCTCCAAGGGATTAGACTTCTTGACGCTGCCACGGTTCGCGCCACGTCATGAGGCCCTGAACCCTTCCGCTACACCGTTGATCACAAGACTACGCGTTAACCCCACATAGCCATTGGCACCTTCGTTGCTCCAATCGTGACCAACGTTCGGGGGTGACTGAGCATCCTGTGGATGCTAAACGCAGCGCCCACCAACTCCTCTGCCACCTCGTCGGCTGTGCTCCCTCCGAACCTCGTTAGATCCGAGGGCGAACGATTCGCTCCGGACAGGAGGTGCCGGGATGGCACAGAAGAATTCGCAACTGGCCGACGCCGTCACCAATCTCGCCGAAGCTACCCTGATTGACTTGCCGCTGCTGGCGATGGGACGCCTTTTCGATCGGACCTTCAGTGACGAACTACGCAAGGCGAGGTGGAAGGCCTACGACGCGGGTGTCGCGATTACCACCGAACTCACAAATCGTCTTTACACCAGCCGCAGGGTCGGGCGGGTGTCTTCTCGCGTGCTCGACACTTCGCTGAAGGTGCAGCGGCTCGCGGATGCGGCCTCGGGAGCATTCTTTGCTGCGCTATGGCCGGTGGTGGGGCTCCCGACCGCATCGGAAATGCGCCGCTTGACTGACCAGGTCGAGTCGCTGCGCGAGCAATTGCGGCCAAGTGAACCGAGATTCGACGAGATGCCGCCACGCGCCGACAGAGTTGGAGAGATGTCCCGCGTCCGCCTGTCGCCGACGATCGAAGCACTCGCCGCGGAGGTGGATCGCCATGTCTCTCATTAGCGAACTGACGGGATATCTGGCCAATGGCGCGATTCGCACGCTCGAGTCGGTCCGCGACGGGTTTGGCGCTCCCGAGAATGACCCGCCGCCCACCACGCCTTCCACGATCATCTATGAGGGTGGGAAGGTGAGGCTCCGGCATTATGCGGCTCGCGGAGTCATACAGCATCACACGCCGCTGCTGTTGGTCTATGCGCTGATCAAGCGCCCCTTCATCCTCGACCTGCAGCCCGGGCGCAGCGTTATCGAGGCTCTTATCAACCAGGGTTTCGATGTTTACATGATTGACTGGATTCCTCCCGCCGCAAGAGATGACTGGCGCGGATTCGATGCCTACGTCAATCGCGACGTCGCGAACGCGGCTCGCGCGGTGAAGATTCACTACGGCGCCGATGAGATCAGCGTGCTGGGCTACTGCTTCGGTGCGCTGCTCACGCTGATGTACACCGCGCTTCATCCGCGCGAGGTGAAGAATCTCATCACTTTCACAATTCCTTTCGACATGAGCGTCAGGGACCTGCCGATGACGCAGATGATGGATTCAATGAGCTCCCAGGCGGCGGAAATGGTGACCGCGATCTACGGCAACGTACCGGCCTGGATGATTAATTCGGGGTTCCAGGCGATCGCGCCAATTCATCACATGCTCGACAAGTATGTCGGGCTATATCGGAACTCCGCGCGCCCAGGTTACGGCGAGATGTTCGAACTGTTCGAGCGCTGGATGAGCAGCGATGTGCCGCTCGCGGGTCAAATTTTCCGCGAGGTCACCAGCCTCGGTCGCGAGAACAAACTCTATCGCAACGAGATGATGGTCGGCGGCCGCCATGTCGATGTGAAGAGCATCGCGTGTCCGCTGTTGAACGTGGTGGCGGAACTCGATGATGTGGTCCATCCGAAGGCCAGCCTTCCGCTGATCGATTTCGTGAGTTCGCCGGACCGGCGCAATCTGACTTTCCCCACCGGACACATCGGCGCTGCCGTTAGCGCACAGTCCCATCAGAAACTGTGGCCTGAAGTCGCGCGCTGGCTAGCGGAGCACGACTGATATCGAGGTCTTTATGCAACCCGCAAAACTCTCCCATCGACTGACCACGCAGGATGCCACGTTCCTGTATGGCGAATCGGAAAGCGCTCCGCTCCATTTTTCCGGGCTCGCGACCTTCGAAGGCTCGATCGATTTCGCGAAGCTGCGCGATTACATGGAGCGCCGATTGCCGTTGCTTCCGCGCTTCCGGCAGCGCCTGGTGTTTGCGCCGTTCAACCTCGCGCATCCGGCGCTCGAAGATGATCCTGATTTCGAGATCACCAACCATCTTTTTCATCATCAACTGCCCGAGGGCAGTAACGAGGCCGCGCTGCATGCCGCGGCGCTTCGCATCTTCGAGCCGCTGATGGATCGCAACCGCCCGCTATGGGAGATGCATCTCTTCACCGGGCTCGAGGGAGACCGCTCGGCGGTGCTGTGGAAGATTCATCATTGCATCGTCGATGGAGTGTCATGGGTTGAAACCCTGAATGTGATGCTGGAGCCGCGCCGCGATGCGGTTGCGCCCACGCCCATAAAGCTTGACGAACCGAAGCCGCTCCCCAATGCCGCGGAGCGCCTCGTCGATGCTGCTTACGATCTCGCGTTCAACGCAGCTCCGTGCGGTGCGCCGCATCATGAGTCCCGCGAACGGGCGCGCAAAGACACCGTCGCCATCCGCTGCGATCACCGACGCGCTCGGTCCGCTGCTGAGGCCAACCGTCCTTGCGCCCTGGAACGAAGGTATCGTCACGAAGTCTCGCGCGATGGCGTCGCTGCGTTTTCCGCTCGAAGACGTGCACTCGATTCGCAAGGCATTCGGCGGCACGGTGAACGACGTCGCGCTGGCGGCTCTCGGCGAAGGCGCCGCCCGCTACCTGCATCAGCATAAGCGCGATACGCGCCGCTCGCGTTTGCGCATCGGATGCCCGGTTAGCGTGCGCAGCCAGGACGAAATGGGGACGCTCGGCAATCGCGTCTCGATGATGATTCCCGAACTGGACGCTACGCCGATGAATCCGGTCGCGCGCCTGAAATCCGTTTCCGAAGAGACGCGGCGCATCAAGTCCTCGAATGAGGCGCAGGCGGCCGATCTCATGATGAGCGGCGCTGATCTGATTCCGCCCGCCGCGATGGGGCTTGCCTCGAGTCTCGCAAGCCGCGCGACCGGTTCGGTCGCGACCCTCGCCACTCGCGCGCCGATGATCGCGCGCATGCTGGCGCCGCGCACCGCGACTATCAACTTCATCGCGACCAACGTTGCCGGCCCGCGGGGCACGGTCTATCTCGCCGGTCATCATCTGCGCGACTACATCGGGATGATTCCGCTGGGTGGCAATGTCGGCTATGGCGTCGTGATCACGACGTTCGATCAGAATTTCTATTTCGGAATGATGGCCGCGCCGGACCTGATGCCCGACCTCGAGACGATGAAGTTCTACGTCGGCCAGGCATTCGAGGAGCTTGCGCTCGCGGCCAAGAAGCAACTAGGACCTGCGCCGGTCACGGTTGAAGTTGAAGCGCACCCGGAGGCAGCATAGGTCGATAGCGCCTTCCCTAACCTAGACCATAAATCCGCCGTTGACGCTGATGACCTGGCCGGTCACGGCGCCTGCGGCGTCCGACGAGAGCATCGCCGCCATCGCGCCGAGTTCGTCGGGCTCGACGATGCGCCTCTGGATGTTCTGGCCCTCGGCAAATCGTTTCGCGTCGGCGGCACTCACACCCATCATCGCGCCGAGCATGTTCCAATCGACCAGCTTGGTGTTGGTCCATCCGGGGCACAGCACGTTGACGTTGACGCCATAAGGAGCGGCGGCGTAGGCGAGCGAGCGCGTCATGCCGATGAGGCCGTGCTTCGCGGCAGAATAGGCGAGCGGACCGCCGCCATTTTTCGCATAGCCGGAGCCGATGCTGATGATGCGCCCCCATTTCTGTTTGATCATGTAGGGCAGCGCGGCGTGCGTGACGTAGAAGGCCTGGGTGAGGTTCAGAAAGAGATTGTCCTCGAAGGTGGCCGGATCGTGATCGATCGGATTGAGAAACGCCGGGTTCGTGGTGATCACGCCGCCAGCATTGTTGATCAGAATGTCGAGCCCGCCGAGTTTGCGCGCCGCTTCGTTGACGCCCGCGGTTATCTGCTCACGGCTCATCACATCGATAACGACCGCGACGCCGCGTGTGCCTCGATCTTTGATTTCCTTCGCGACGGTTTCCAACTCGGCGAGCGAGCGCGAGGCCACCGCGACATCGGCGCCGGCGTCGGCGAGGGCGAGAGCCATCGAGCGCCCGATTCCGCGCCCGCCTCCTGTGACCAGCGCGCGTCTTCCTTTCAAATCGATGAGCTGTTTCATCCTGGCTTCTCCCTTTCCCTGTGGCACAGGCTTCAGCCTGTGTTGCGTTGGTCTTTGGTCAGACACAGGCTAAAGCCTGCGCCACGGTCAGATATCTTGTATGACAAGAGCGGGCCGATGTGTTAATCCACGCGCAATGGTCGTGCGGGTGGGGCTCGCTCGGCCATCGCAACACATCTTTGAGCCGGAGGAATAGTCGATGGAATATAAAGAGGTAGTTGGTCGGCGCCGTACAATTCGTTACTTCCAGTCGTGGCGTCAGGTCGAACGCGAGAAAATCCAGATCATGCTGGAGGCGGCGCGGCTCTCCTCGTGCGCCGTCAACGCAACCTTTCTGAAAGCGATCGTCGTGATCCGCGACGATATTCCTCGCGCGACCCTCGAGGCGATCAAGACCCCGGTCTCCGGACTCAACATCGAACTGGCGCCGGTGCACATCTATACGTTCGCCGATATGGGCGCCTACAAGGGTGCGCAGGCCCGGCTCAAGAAGCTGGTCGATGTCGGCGCGCTCAACGCCACCCACGGATGGAGTCACAAGTTCGTTGACGAATTTGTATGGCCGAACATTCTCAAACCGCTGTCGGAAGGCTCCACTCAACCATCGGTGGCGGCAGCGGCCGCATCCGATGCGGGCATCGCGATTTGTCAGGCGATGCTGGCCGCGGTCGATGAGGGTCTCGGTGTTTGCCTCTCGGCTTTCCAGCACGAACACATGAACAAGATCCTCAAGGCGCCGCCCGAATGGCTTCCGCTGTGGGTGCTGCTAGTCGGTTATCCCGCGGAATCGTGGGAGGCCGGTGGTCAGCGTCCGCGTCCGCCAATCGAAGAAATTTTCTTCGAGGGCCAATACGGAAAGCCGTTCAAGGCCGATCCCAAGGTTACAGAGCAAATGAAGGCCGCGAAGATGATCCAGGCGCCGGCGCCACTGCCATGGCGTAAAGAGGAGATCAAGGCGTTGGCGCGCATGTTTGGGCTTCCCGAGTAAGGCACGGCACAGCGTTCAAAATACGATGGCGTCAATCAACAAACCGCTCGAAGAGTACAATTCGGTCAAGACCTGGTTTGCCGGGCTGCGCGATCAATCGGGAATTGATCCACACGACGATCCGTCGCGGCTCGCATTTCTCAAAGAGTTCTGCGCCTCCCTCGAACTCGATCCCGACGAGATCGTCTCCGCGTGCCTGCTCAAAAAAGAGGGCAAGGAAACGAAGATCAGCATCAAGGGGCGGCGCTCGATGGCGGAGCGGATCACCGATTTTCAGGCGGCGGGCGCCGACGCGCGCGAGCGGCCGAAGCGCGGCAACACTATCCGAAGTTTCCTGATCCACAACGGCATCCTGTTGCAATCGGGGATTCAGATTTAACGCCATGCGCATTTTAGAAGAAGGCAAAGCCGACTATCTGAAGGTTGACCCGGACGGCTATCGGGCTGCGGTGCGGGACAACAAACCGCATCAGATGGTCTCCAAGCTGATGACCCACAAGGAAGCGGTCGAGCGCTTCGTGCGCGACGGCGACTACCTCGCCTACGACTGCAATTATTTTCAGCGCGGACCGTCTTCGCTGATTCGCGAAATCATCCGCCAGCGCAAAAAGAAGCTCTGGCTTTGCGGCAAGTTCACCTATGTCGCATGCGCGCTGCTCGTCGAATCCGGATGCGCCGATCGCATCGATATCGGCTTCATCGGCTTCGGGCCGTGGATCGCTCGCGCCGTGAAAGAAAAAAGGGTCACCATCTACGAATACTCCAACGCGCTGATGACGCTGCGGTTGAAGGCGGGCGCGATGGGCGTGCCGTTCCTGCCCGCGCGCAGCTTCGGCGGCACTGACGGCTTTCAGCATTCGGGGTGCAAGATCGTCGAGGATCCTTTCACCGGCAAACCGGTTCTGCTGATGCCGGCGCTCAATCCCGATGTATCGATTATCCATGTGCATCAGGCGGATGAGTTCGGTAACGCGCGCGTCTTCGGCACCGGCATCGCGCATACGGAATGCGCGCTCGCATCGAAACGCGTGATCGTGTCCGCCGAGGAGATCGTCAACACGGCCGAATTCCGGCGCGATCCCGGGCGCACCTCGATCGCGCATTTCGCGGTCGACGCGGTCGTGCACGCACCATTCGGCGCGTATCCGGGAACGGTGCAGGGATATTATGCGTCGGATCCTGCGGGCGTGGTCGAGGCGATGGGCGCGATGTATCGCGGCGACTTCAAAGACTACCTGCAAAAGCATGTTTACTCGGTCGCATCGCACGACGAGTATCTGGCGAAAGTTGTGGGTGCGGAAAAACTCGCCGAGATTCGCCGGCGCGAAACCATCAGGGAGGGCTACAACTCGTGAGCACTCCAGCAACCAGTTTCAATGAACGCGAATTCGTGACTTGTCAGATTTCCCGTCTGGTAGAAGACAAATATATCTACTGGGTCGGTGGCGGCGGCGAGCCGCTGAGTTCGGTGCTGCTCGCCAAGCGAATCAGCGCGCCCAACTTGCAGTATCTCACTGAAGACGGCGTGGTCGGTCCCGAGGCGCAGGTGCCGTTCGATCCGCTGATGACGATGATCAGCTCGCGCGCGAATTATCGTGCGCTGCAATGGGGCACGATGAATTACGCGGCCGACCTCGCGCAGCTCGGCTACGTTGACTACGGCATCCTCGCGACGCTGCAGGTCGATCGCTATGGGAACGTCAATTCGACCGTGATCGGCAAATATGAAGGCGGCGAAGGACGGCGCTTCGGCGGTCCGGGCGGCGCCGACAGCATCGCGGCGTTGGCGTGGCGGACCATCCTGGTGACCGATCAACAGAAGCGCAAGTTTGTCGATCGAGTCGATTTCATTTCATCGCCGGGCTTCCTCGACGGTCCGGGCTCGCGCGAGCGCCACGGACTTCCGCCCGGCACCGGACCGTGGCGTGTGTACACCCCATGGGCAATGTATGGCTACGGCGCCGATTGCCAGCTCATGCTGCAAGGCATCGCGCCATTTGTAACGGTCGAGCAGGTGCTGGCCGAGATGAGTTTCAAGCCGGCGATGGCGCCCAAGCTGGAGATTCTCGAAGTGCCGACGGATGAGGAGCTGACGATTTTACGCACGCAAATCGACGTCGGCGGCCAGGTCACCGATCGCGGGAGATGGATCGAGTTGGCGGACGGGAAGTATCGTTTCGCCGCTTGATCAACATTCATCGATCACCACGGGAGACCGAGGGATTCGGTCAGGAATCGCATAAAGGGCGCAGCGGCATTGGACGATGAAACGAACGCGTCCATGAAACCCGCGGAGCAAGCTTGCTTCTCACTCAAATCGGTAACGGTGACGAAATCCTTGCGCTTGAGATCCTCGATGAGAGGATGCTCGGGGTCGTAACCTTTCGGTGGTCTTTGCAGCTTGTCGCCAGAGAGGCGGCAGGTAGCGCGGAATTCCCGCTGAGAGGTTGCGCGCTTCCATCGATCCGGATGCGTCACAATCGCGTCTCTTATTTTCGCCAGGGCCTCACCTTCGGGATGCCACAAGCCTGCCCCCACGAAAACCTCGCTCGGTGAAAGGTGGAGGTAGAATCCGGGCGTGGCGATTCCTTTTTCCCGGCCGGCCAGGTGATGGAAGAACAAACCGGCATGGGTCTTGTAAGGGCTCTTGTCCTTCGAGAAGCGGATGTCGCGGTAGATACGAAACATCGAGCCGCCGACCGGGCGCGGGTCCGCATAGTAGTGGCGGCTGATCGCGCGAAGATGCGGCGCGAAATCGCCGATGAAGCGAATCATCGGATCGCGCACCTCGGTTTCGAAACGCGACTTGTTGGCTTGGAACCATTCGCGGCGATTGTTCGACTCAAGTTCACGGAAGAACTGGAAGAACCCGGGCGTGAAGTAGGCGCTGGTGTTTTTCAACGGATGTCCTGGTTTCATTTTGCGTCGCGCCATGGTGAAAAGCGCTTACCTCGATAATTAGTTGGTCGCCGCTCGGAAGGAAACGCTTGGCGGAGGCTCTTTTGGCTTTGCGACGGGCGTGACAACCTGCCCGCTCTACGAATCCTCGACGCGCGACCGCCATCGGCGGGAGCGCATCCGAATGAGCGCGCGCATAATGCCAGCCCTGTTCAAAATGTATCCGTACTGCTAGATCGCGAGTGACCACATCGAATTTGCGACGGATGGCGCCGGCGCATCGGGGAAGTTCGGGAGAGACATCATGAATGACAAAGACCGGCTGAAGTGGGCGTTCGAGCAATCGGACACCTTTTTCAAATTGCTCACCACCATCCGGAGCCGCCGTGTCGGCCGCGGATATCGAATCGACTCGGGCACCCAGATGAAGCATCCGGTCACCGGCCGCATGCTCAAGCAGGAAGAAGGCCCGGCGAAGTTCATCTCCAAAAAAGAGCCGCTTCCGCTCACCAAGCTCGAGGAGGCGTTGATTTGCTGGTCGGCATGCGGCCCCAACGGATTGGTGGCGTGGGATATTTCGGTTGACGGCGGCTTCCATGAGCTGACCTGGATCGCGGGACGGACGGCGCCCGCGCCGGGAAATTCGCACGCGACCGACCTGCTCGTCATCAATGACACCGGCGCTTACATCTATAAGCCGAGCCGTGAGCGCTCGGGTCCGATCGAAATCAAATCGGAGGCCGACTACGACAAGGTCATTCGATGGTACGAAGACGGGCTGGTGCAAATTCTCGATGAGCGCCCGGACGTTGACTTCGCGCTGCGCCGCGCCCGGCGCTCCTAACGCGGTGCTGATGGGGCCGTACCAGTTCAACATCAATATGCCCGGCTCGACCTGGTTCCTGCCGCTGACCGACGCGGGATGGCTCAACTCGGCGCTCATCAACTTCATGGATTTTTGGAAGTACTACATGGTCGATGAGTGGAACGGCGGGCGTCCGGCGGGGCTGGAAAAATGGATCCGCGAAGGGATGCTGGAGCTGCCGACCTCCATCGCGGGCGAGGAACAGCTCATCTTCCAGGTGGAGCAATTTCCTACCGGCGCGATGGTGCAGAACATGCGGCTCGCGACGGAGGCGATGGGCCTCGGAGCGTGGGTGTTTTGCGGCTTTAACCCGGACGTGCTGATGGGCGCGATGCCGGAAATCACGCGCGGGTTGGGATTCCACGTCGAGGCGCCAAACCCCAAGGCGCCGATCTCGACGGGACAGACGAAGATTTTCGGCATCGAGGGGGTTAAAGAGGCGACCTACGTACCATCACCTCGATACAAGAGCGCCGAGCAACTCGTGAAGGCCTGGTACAACGAGAAATACGGCGAGGGCGGCGTACTACATCGCGGCGAGAACAACTATCTCCGCAAAGTGGGGTCTCCGTGGAACAAAGACACAACGGAGAAGGTCATCGCGCATCCGCGGACGCGGCCTCCCGAGTGGGTGCAGGAAGCTTGTATTTCCTACATCGAGTATTGCGTGAAGAACTTTGGCCAATGGCCCGTGACCTACAATCCGATGCAGGCCCACTTCGGCGCGGTGGTTCACAACATCGATGTGGAGTACTACGACAACTACTATAAGGAAGGATATGTGAACGATCGCATCCGCAACCGCTCCAAAATATGGCATGACTGAGCATGCCGATTGCGCTGCTGTTCCGGATCCTGCGGGCGGTCCATATCTATGCCGCGATCGTTCTGGTTGGGTCCATCATCTTCAACACCGGGATTCTGATGCCGGCGCTGCGGCGCATCCCGCCCGCGCATTCGGCCGTGGTAGGGCAGAAAATCGGCGCCGGACTGATGTGGCTCGGCGGTTCCGCGATCTTCCTACTCGGAATCACCGGCTTCGCCCGCGCGTGGATCTTTGGTGAAATTCCTTTTCTCTTTTCGACGGACTTCATTCGCGATCCACGGCTCGCATGGACCGCGCTGATGGCGTTTTGTTGGCTGATGCTGCTGTGCACCGGCAGCTTGTCCGGCTTCTGGTACGGAACCATCCTCGCCAAAAAACTTCCCTACTCCGCCGGCTTGCGGGACCTAGAAGAGCGGCGCGCCGCGCAGGCAAAGGTTTCCGCATGGCAGGATCGCCTCGCCTACATTAACCTGACGCTCGCGCTCCTGGCCGCCTTCGGCGGAATCATGGCGAGTACGTGATTCGCAAATGGCGCGGGCGCAAGATCTGAGTGCATATCCGTTTTATCGTGAGCGCATGGCCGGCGACGGCCAGCCTCGGCCGTGGGGACTCGCGGACCTCGAGGATTTCGCGGCCGGCAATTCCTCCGATCCTTTCGCTGGCCGCGTTCGCAACGGCATCGTTCCAAAATTTGCTCTTCAGCTGGAAGCGACGGAAGACCCGGCGATCTGGATCGCCTTCGAACCGCCTGAACTCGATCGATGGGCCGGCGTAATCGAGCGGATGTGGAAGCGATGGGGCACGTCGCCCGGCGAGACCATCGCTTTCTTCGAATATGGTTCCAGTCCTCTCGTGCTGCTCGCATCGAGCGGCTACGTGGGTTACTTGCGCCGCGGTGCCGCGGACCGTTTGGGACTGACCTCGATTTGCAACGACGGGGTTGCGGCGATGGCGGGCCGGATGGTGGCCATCGTCGAAACACTCAAACCATCAATGCTGATCATACGCCGCGATCTAGCTGTACCACTATCGATGGCTTTGGAAGCCGCCGGTGTGAGCCTCGCCGATCGTGTACGATGGGTCGCGATCAGCGAAGTTGACGGCGCCATATCGCGGGCCGAAGCCGAACAGTTATCGGAGCGCCTCGGTGTTCCGGTTTGGCGCATTTTGCGTTCCGATGCGGCCTTCCTCATCGCCGGCGAATGCCCCGTCTGTCGCGCGTTTCATCTAGACAGTGTGTATAGCGCGGAGAGTCTCGCGGCCGGTCACATCGCGATCACGGCCCGCTTCGCCAATGCATGCCCTGCGGTCCGTTTCGACATCGGAACGGCCGCGCTAATGCGAGGTGGCTGCGCGCTGGATCCTCGCGCGCAGCGGTTAGAATGTTGAGGTCCCCTCCTCCAGAACCGTTCGACGATCTCGATCGCCTTTCACCCGAAGCGCTTGAGCGATGGTGGGTGAGAAAACTCAAGCGCGTGCTTCGACTCGCCTTCGAGGAGTTACCGTTCTATCGCGAACGCTTCACTGCTGCCGGTTTCGATCCTGCACACTTCCGCACGCTCGATGATCTTGGCGCAGTTCCGATATGCAACAAGGAAGACCTTCTCGCGGTCGCGCGCAACCGCGGAGATTTCAAGTCCTACACCGCAGGTCCGCGTTCGCCGATGACGGTGAGCCTGAGCTCCGGCACGTCGGGCACGACCTTCGTCATGCACACGCGGCGATGGCGCAAGCTGCAAGGGTATTCCTCGAGTCGCGCACATTGGTGGGCGGGCCTGCGTCCGGGAACGCCGCTAATAATGTCGGCGCCGGCATGGCACGCCTACGCCTCGATCCAGCCCTCGATCGCGATGCACTTCGGAAACCCCTGTGTCGTAGTTTCCGGAACGTTCCTTCCGCGATTCGCCGATCGCATCGTCGACGCGATATTGGCGTTCCGCCCGCGCTTCCTCACGATGTTCCTGCCGATGGTATTTTCCATTCTCGCCACGGCGCGGCGTCAGGGTCTGAGCGGCGAGCAACTTTTCGCGGGTGTCGATACGCTGGTGGTGACAGGCGCGCCAATAACACCGGGAATGCGCTCGCATCTGCAGGAACTCACCAAGGTTAAACGCGTGACCGAACTCGCCGGTTCGAGCGAAAACCTCCTCGCGGTGGATTGCGTCCATGCGCAGGGGCTTCATCTGGTGCCGGACACCTGCTACGCGGAGGTAATCGATCGCAAGACCCGCCGCCCGACGCCCGATGGAGAGCGCGGCTCGGTCGTGCATTCGAGCGTCATTCCGGCCGGCTCGCTCTATCTGCGCTATGATGGCGGCGATGTCGGCATCCTGGATAGCTCGCCGTGCCCATGTGGTTTACCATCACCGCGCATCAAATTGCTCGGGCGGTGGGATGATTGCTTCGAGGTTGGTCCTCATACGTTGCTTCCGTACGATGTTCAGCTCGCACTGGAATCGGATGTGCCCGAACTGCGAGGAACCGCATTTGTGATCAGCAAAGAGGGCCTTGCCGACGGTACACTTCGACTACTTCTGGTTGAGCCTGACGGCTCGTCCACAGGTCTCCTGGACGCGGCGAAATCGAAAATGTCCCGACGTTTTGAGGTACCAGTGGAGATCAGCGCGGTGCGAGATCTTCCGCTTCGCTTTAAAGGGGTACCTCCGATACTTTCTGAGCGGGAGGCTGCGTCTGCTGTATGAGCAAGGGCGCGCTTGGACTTCTCTCCGCATACTGGCCCGAGGATACGCCGCGGTATGCGCACATCCCGTTGAAGACCGTCGGTGACACGACGATCTACGCGATCGCGGCGAATGCGCCGGAGCGAGTGGCACTCAGGAGCGCTGGCGGTACACTCACCTACGGCGACCTCACCGAGAAGGCGCGCGCTTTCGGTAGGGCGTTGCGAGGCCGCCTCGAGCGCGGTGCTCGCGTCGCACTCGCGCTGAACGATCCTGGCGAGCTGCTGATCGCGATGTTCGGTGCTTTCGAGGCCGATATGCTCACCTTCGCGCATTCCGGCGCGCCACCGAAAGAAGTCCTCGACGCCTTCGCTCCGGATCTCATCGTCGGTGAAAATCTTCCCGAGGGAGGCGCTCCGACGGCGAGCTTGGATGCGATCATCTCCGAGACGGGGAAGGAGCGCAGCGGCCGCCCCGACTTCCGCACTCCGATACTTGCGATGGCGAGGCCGGACGGGCGCGGCGAGACTCTGCACAATCATCGCACGCTGGTCGCGACCGGAATTTCTGTGGGCGCGTTCTACCTTCTAGGCGAGGACATCTCGGTCCTGCTCCTCGAACCGCCGACCAACTGGTGGACCGTCGCGATGCTGCTCGGCGCGATGAGCCGGGGCGCGACAGTTTGGGCCGGATGGGAGGGCGAACTTCCGGAGCTACCCACCAGCCTCAACTACGTCGTATGCGGATGGGATCGCGCCGGCATGCTGCTCCAGGATGAAATCATGGCTCTTACGGGCCGGATCAGTGCGGGTCTCGTCGTTGCCATCGAGAGACCGTTCAGCACCTCGCGCCGATTGCGCATCGGCCGGCGACTTCGTGCCGACGTGTTGACGCTCCTTGGCCGCAGCGACTTGGGGCCCATCGTCGGAAGTCACCCTGGGTGGTATTTGAATGACGCGGCTGGAATCCCGTTCCCGAGTGTCGATCTTCGCCCGCTCAATCCCACCGATGGGCAACCCTTGAACATCGGATGGGAGGTCGTCGATTCCGCCGAGCTCGGCGTCAAGTCTGCGCTGGCGCCCGCAGGCGGAAAGATGATTGAAGGATGGCTGCGCTCGAGTCTGATCGCCCAGATCGATCCGACGGGGTTCTACTTCCTAATCCGCGACGATCGCCTGCGCACCGCGTAAAACCGGCTACTTGCCGCTCGCGGTGCGGAAGGCGCCGCTCTCAAAGCGCTCGATCGCGCGACCTACGCGATTTACAAAATCATCGCGCCCCTTGTCCTCGACGATGCTGACCGAGGCGGCGAAGTCGTCGCAATAGCGGCAATCGCGGCATCCGATTCGGCAGTCGTGTTTTTTCTTAAAAAATTCCACGAAGCCGTCGAGCGTGCGATTGGGAATTCGCACCGGGAGTTTGCCGTATGGCTCCAAATGATCGAACCCGAGAATGAGATCATTGAGGTCGCCGTCATAACGACGGTCTGCGTACGCGCGGCTGACGCGCTCGACCCACGGCCGATCCATCTCGCGCCCCGCGAGCTTGAACTGTGTGATGCCGATCTCCTCGTACGCGCCGAGGTCCTCGGGCCGAATCCACGGCGCCTTCAGCATCTGACCCGCGTCGCGCGCCTTCTCCCGCGAGCACCACATCAGCGGATAGTCGACGTACGTGCCCAGCTCGAGGCTCTCACCCGAATGCGAAACGAGGTTGATGTGATATTGGCGGATCGGGCAGTGCAGCAGGCATCCGACGTTCGCGAGCAGAACGATTTCCGCGCGAGTGCGTTTTCGGATTTGCGCGAGCAACGGAAAATCGCGGTTGATGAACTCGGGCAGGTAGAGAACGCTCGCGCCCTGGCCCTCGAAGAATTGCGCCTTGTCGACGCTATCGATCGCCGCCGCCGTCGAGACCGCGAGGCGCAGGCGCGGAAAGCGCTTGTGCGCGAACGCGATCAGATACGGATTCGACAGCACGACGCCTTCGACGCCGAGGTCGTCGAGCCATCCGAGGCGCTCGACCAGCCATCGTTGCCCGTCGGCGGTGAACTCGCGATTACCCAGGCACGCGACATTCAGACAGTAGAAAAATGCGATGGCTTTTTCGCGCGCCGATTCGACGTAGTCCGCCAGCTCGTCGGCCTTCGGTTGCGGCAGCCATTGTTGCGCGCGCAAACCAACGTCCCCGCCCATCGCGCCGTATAAATGATCGATTGGAAACGCTGCGGCGTTATCGAGAAAGTCGCGCTGAAAAACAGCGGGAACAACGAGCTTCATGTCAGAGGCTCATTGTTCCCGCGCATTGGTCGAGGCCCGCTTGATCGCGACTCGGGCACGTCTCGCTTAAATCCCGAAAACGTGGATCGACATTGCCGCCGCTTCGTTTCGCACCATGCCACCGCCATTCTCGGTCAGCCCGACCTTTGGATTCGCGACCTGACGCTTGCCGGCCTCGCCGCGAAGCTGCCAGAAAATCTCACAGATTTGCGCGACGCCCGTCGCACCCACCGGATGACCCTTCGCGAGCAGTCCGCCTGAGCAGTTGACCGGAATCCGCCCGGTGATTTCAGTGGTGCCCTCGTCGATCAACTTCCCGCCCTCGCCGGGTTTGCACAGCCCCAGTTCCTCGTAGGTCATCAACTCAGCTGGCGCCGACGCGTCATGCAATTCGATGACACTGAGATCCTCGGGGCCGACGCCCGCCTTCTCGAAGGCCAGCTTCGCGACGCGCGGCACAACTCCTGGCTCATCGGCGGTGTGATCGGTACCCGACGACAGCACCGAAGCGAGAACCTTCACCGGCTTGCTCGTGTAACGATTCGCCAGGGACGATGCGCACAGGATGGTGGCCGCGGCGCCGTCGCCGATCGGCGAACACATCAGCCGCGTGAGCGGCTCGGCTACCGTCGGGGAATTCAGGATGTCCTCGAGCGTATAAACTTCCTGATATTGCGCGTGCGGATTGAGGCTGCCGTTGCGATGGTTCTTCACCGCGATGCGCGCGAACTGCTCCTTGGTGGTACCGTAGCGCTTCATGTGCGCGCGCGCGCCCGCTGCGTAGAAGTCCATGAACATCGAGCGTGATTCGCCAGCGCCCTCGGTCTTCTTGGGCGCTTCGCCGCGCGCTTCGCGCTCCTTGCGGAGCTGCTCCTGCTGCGCGTTCATGTCGGCGATCATCTGCTGCATTAATTCAACATCGACCGCCGAGCCGATCGCGGCGAACGATTTCTTTTTGTCTGCGTGATAGAGCTTCTCCATCCCGAGCGCGAGCACGATGTCGTACATGCCCGAGGCCACATAGAGCCAGGCGAGATGGAACGCGGTCGCGGAGCTGGCACAGGCATTTTCGCAATTGATGATCGGAATGCCGCCCACGCCCATATCGCGCAGAACGACTTGCCCGCGGACGCATTCCTGGCCCGTGATGAGTCCCTCCATCGCGTTGCCGACGACCGCTGCCTGAATCTGATTCTGGTCCACTCCCGCGCTCGAAAGCGCGGCGTTTACCGCGTCGCGCGCGATAACTTTCATGCTGGTGCCGAGATATTTTCCGAACTTCACCATGCCGGCGCCGATAACCGCTACTTCACGCATATGGATGTCTCCTTGATGGCGGGCCTAGCTCGCGTCGATGAAACCATAACCCACCTCAACGCCGCCGGGCAAGCCGCGCAGAATCAGCCCAAACGCGCCTGCGTGTATCGAAAAGAAGCATCACGAAGGATTGGAATATCGAGATGCGGGAAGGCGCTTCGCAACTAAATCGACGCTCGGCTCACGCAGGTATCCGGAAGATAAAAAATCGAGGACTACAACGTATCGATGACATCGCGCACTTGGTCGACCAAGGGTGGCAGCACCTCTTCGTCGAAGCCGTCGGTCTGCGAACGGCTGTGCCATGGGAAGTCCATCGCGATGGTACGAAAGTGCTTCGCGTAGGCCGAGATGTTGTGAACATACGTTCTCAAGGTGCCCACCCATCCCATGCAACAACACGAATGGGTAACCATCGCCGGCCTGCACGGTACGAGTGCGATAACGGCCCTTAACTATGCGCGTTTCGCAATCGAGCAGCTCCAGCCAGTAGGACATAGGGTAAGACTCACGACCTACTTGGTGGTGTCAGAGCCGCGTGCGAACAAACCACGCAGACGCGCCTCCGGATCGAGTAAGAATCGTCCGCAGTGAGACAAAGCGCTATCGAAGTCAGCGCCGTGCTGGCTCATCGCATGGACATCGCGGAGGTTTCGCTGAATCGAACTGTTGTCAAACAGCGCATGCGCTCCGCTCGCGCGCCATAGCCTGTCGATAGCATGAGACGAAAGCTCTACAGCATAAACCGCGTCGAATCTGGCGCGAAAGAAGTCTCCCATTTCCAGGCGACGGCGTTGACTCGCTGCAGCTTCCATCGCATCGAAGTCGCGGCTGAAGAGAAGTTGCGCAGTGTCTATCTCGGCAGTGGCTTCGGCCAATCGCGCCATCGATAGTCGGCGCTGGCGCAACTTGTCGCCCGAGTAGGCGCCGATCCTTCGCTGCGTGGCCTTGATGTATTCATCACGCACCGAGATCGCGGGTCCCAGCGCATGGATGCAAACTACCCAGGTGAACAGCGGCAGGAAGGGTACCCAGTGACCTGCCCCGCTCGCGCCCAGCAGATTTGAGGTAGAGTCCGTCACGCAAAGGAGACCGACGCATGAAGGGCAGCCGGTTCAGCGAAGAGCAGATCATCGGAGGACTGCGCGAAAGCGAGGCGGGAGCGAAGACCGCGGAAGGATGCCGCCGCCACCGGATCTCAAGCGCAACCTTCTACATCTATGGACGGCTCCCGCATGGCAAGAAGGTCGGGCCTGGTCTGGCGATGATCGATTGCAAACATCTATACGGCGTCACCCGATAAAGGTGCGCCCAAATGGGACATCCGCTCACACTCTCCTCGACAAGTGGTCGGCCTCGAGGGCCATTATAGAAGTCAGGGTTTGAGTGTGCCGGCTCGATCCGTCAACCCATTTTCCGATCCTTCAAGCAACCTCGCTCAACCCTCACGCAGCGGAGCGATACGGCTCGCCACTCGTCAGCACGGCCCAGATTACCCGTGCGTTCTTGTTTGCGACCGCGACCGTCGCGCGATTGTAACCGCGCCGCTGGCGAAGCTCGTTGACCCATAGACTTCTCGAGTCGGTTTTTCTGACTGCGGTGCGGACAACGGCTCGTGCTCCATGTACGAGCAACGTTCTTAGGTGTTGACTTCCGCGCTTGCTGATACCCATCATCACCCGGCGATCGCCGCTTGAATGCTGCCGCGGCACGAGCCCGAGCCACGCCGCCAAGTGTCTGCCATTCTTAAAATCGGACCCATCACCGATCGCTGCGACCATCGCGGTCGCCGTCTTTGGCCCGATCCCTCTGATCTTCGCAATTCTCTGACAGACTTCGCTAGACTTGAAGATTGCATCGATCTTCCGATCGAAGACCCTGATGCGTTCATCGATTTGCAGCATGAAGGCGTACAGGCTTGAGACGATCTCTTTCACTAGAACCGTCACCTCATCGTTGGTTGCAGCCAGGATTTTCGGAATCAGCTGACGGGCCCGGGTGGCCGACACCGCGATAGCTATCCCGCGGTCGAGCAAAAGTCCGCGCATCTGGCTGATCAACGCGGTACGGTGATTGACTGACCGCTGACGCGCTCGGTGGAGCGCCTGGATGTCTTGCTGTTCGAGGGTCTTCTTTGGCACGAACCGCATATTCCGCTGCTGTACAGCAGTGCAGATTGCCTCAGCGTCGTTGGTATCGTTCTTTTGCCGACGCACGAAGGGCTTCACGTACTGTGGGGCCATGATCCTGACCGTGTGACCAAGCTTCTCGAATTGCCTTTGCCAATAAAACGCGCCGGTCGAAGCTTCGATGCCGATGAGGCACGGATCCAGTTCCCCAATGACCTTGAGCAGCTGCTCACGGCGCACCCGACGTACCATTACCGTACGTCCCTTTCGGTTGACACCGTGTAGCTGAAACACATTCTTCGCTAAGTCGATGCCGAGTACCTGAACTTTCATGAGTGACCTCCCTCTTGATCGTGTTGTGCGCCATTTTGCCGTTCAGTGAGGGGGAGCCGTCCATCCCATTAAGTGGAAAGCCAGTACGGAGGGTTGGAGCTGTCGGAAGCAAAGCGGCTCAAGGGCCTGGAAGATGAGAATTGGCGCCTGAAGAAGCTGCTGGCCGAGGCCATGCTGGATAACGCCGCGCTCAAGGACCTACTCGGAAAAAACGTCTGAAGCCTGCGGCGCGGCGGATCGCGGCCATGCGACTGGTCGAGCAGTATCAGATGAGCCGGGTTCGCGCATGCAGGCTGGTGGGACTCAACCGCTCGAGTTTGAGTTACCAGCGACCGGATGATTCGAGGCTGCGTCAGCGTCTGCGTGAACTCGCCGCACCGCGCAGGCGTTTCGGCTATCGGCGCTTGGGCTCGCTGCTGGCGCGCGAAGGCCGACGGATGAATCGGAAGAAGCTCTATCGGCTGTACCGCGAGGAGAAGCTGATGGTGCGCCGGCGTGGCGGTCGCAAGCGGGCCGTGGGCACCCGTGCGCCGATGGAGTTGCAGCACACGATTAACCAGCGCTGGTCACTCGACTTCGTTTCGGACACCTTGAGCGATGGCCGGCGTTTTCGCATCCTGTGCGTGGTTGACGACTTCAGCGGCGAGTGCTTGGCCACGGTGGTCGATACTTCCCTGAGTGGCGTGCGGGTGTGCGCGAGCTCGACCGTCTGACGCTGGAGCGCGCTACCCCAAAGACCATTGTCAGCGATAACGGGACCGAACTTACCAGTGTCGCGGTCATCGACCGGGTCCAGTGGCACTACATCCAGCCCGGCAAACAGGTCCAGAATGCCTTCATCGAGAGCTTCAACAGCAAACTACGCGATGAGTGTTTGAATGAGCACGCATTCCTAAGTCTCGCGGAAGCGCGCGATCATCGACGAGTGGCGTGACGACTACAATCACTTAAGGCCACATTCGAGCCTGGGAGCGCTCACACCCATCGAGTTCGTAAAGCAGCAAGGGGGCGGATCGCTTGAGCAAGTTTGGGGCTCCGCGCTCCGCCCCCTTGCTCAAGCACCTCAGCTGGGGCAATTACATCAAACGACTCTACTTCTCACCTGATGGGCATTGGGGTGCAGGCCACCAGTAAAGAGGAACGTCATTCACTGCGCGGCCCGGAGCATCACCCCAGTTAACCTCCTGGAAGGAGATCGCATGATAGTCCGGGACGAAAGCATGGTCGAGAATGATCTCCTCGCTACCGGTGGCCCTCATACCCGCGATATGCCAATGGTCATTGAGGGTGTACTGCTTTTTCGAGACAAGAAAGAACGACTCACGCCCGGGCTGTCCATCAGTCCGACTGGCAACTATCGCCCAGGTGCAGTGATCGACACCCGATGAGAACGGCCAGTGGCCATCGAGCTCAAACCCACCTTTGACTGTGCGAACTGTACCAACCGGCGCAAATGACGATGAGACGAGCGCCTTGGGATCCGCGCCCCAGACCGCGTCCTGCGCGCGAGGATCCATCTGCGCCAGCAAATGGCAGGCTTCTTCAGATGGTTCGTACCCAAGCGCTACGGCGGTTTCGAATGGCTACCCAAGCCCGTGTACAAAGTAGCTATCGAGATGGGAGGGGTGTGTGCTGCGCCCGCGCAGATAGGCCATATGCTTCTTGATCTCCTCGCGCAGGATGCGGCCGGTAGCGGTGGCCAGGCGGTTGTTCTCCGCTCCCAGCATCTCGAGCAACTGTTCGCGGCGCATCACCAGTTTCCGCAAGATGCGGGTTTCTGCATCGGCCGGGGGTTTGGCCTGCGGACGTTCCCGTTCCGCAAACAGCGCCAGCATCCGCGCGTCGATCTTCTCGGTCTTGGCTAAGCGGCTGGCGCCGCGCGCAAAGTTGCGGATCCAGGCTGGCTCGATCACCCTGATCTCCGCCGCCCATAACGCGGCCACCACCGCGCGCGGCATCCCGCCGGTGGCTTCGATCACCCCCAACTCCGGCGCCGGCTTGCGGAGTTGCTCGACCCGCCGCTTGATCCCGCGCCGAGCGTTGGGCAACTGAAAGCTCTCACCGCTCGGGCGCAGCGCCACCACCAGTTCCCGCTTGCTGACATCAATACCAACCAGCACTGTTTCAGCCATTGCGCACCTCCCGGTTCGGTGCGCGCCTTGCGCCCCTCCTTGCGTGATCCGGACTCGCTGCTTGGCGGTCCCTGCGACGGTTCGGGCTCTGGGCGCGCGCTTGACGCGGCGCCGCGGTCTTTGCTCGACTACCGCCTGCTTGGACCCGGGGACCTGCGGCCTGCCGCACCGCTTATCTCGATTTGCACAATCACTGGCTAAGATGCAAGGGACCTCCGCGCAGCGATTCTCTGGATCTGCCTGCCCGATGTATAATTAATCCCTTACGAGGGATTAATTTGATGAAAGAATTCACCCCGACCGAGGCGGCGGCAATCGTAGACCTGCCGGTGCGCTTCGTTCAGAAGGCTATCGACCAAGGTCCACTTCGCGCGGCGCGCAGCCGCAACGGTCGCGCTTTAGGTGTCGATGATCTGGTCTTCCTGTATACCATTGGCCACCTCGACTCGGGACTGATCCAGCTAACTGCGCCGGCGAAGCGGCAGCTACGCAAAGAAATCGGCGAATCCCTGCTATCGGGCACCGACCTGGTGATCGGAGGATGCGTCTTTCAACTCAAGGTCGCCCTCCGAGCAGTTCGCGCGCGGCTCTCGAAACTCCAGCAGGCCAAGCGCATGGTCGTGTCGGATCCGGAAATCCGTGGCGGACTTCTGGTTGTCAAAGGCACCAGAATCGGCGTGTATGAGATAGCCCGATGCTGGATCAAGGAGATACCGAAGCGGGTCTCCTTGAAGGCTATCCTGCCCTCAAACGGGAACAACTCGAGCTTGCGAGGATTTACGCGGCTGCGTATCCGCGCCGCGGCCGTCCTCCGCGTCATCCGTGGCACGCCACCGAGGCGCGCCGGGCTTGAGGTTCCTGATCGACGAATGCCTCCACACCTCGCTTCTTCAAGTCGCTTACGACGCGGGGGTACGAAGCGCATCATTAGTCATCGAGGAAAGTCGGGCGCAAGCGATGAGCAGCTGAGTCGCTTCGCGATTGCGGAGGATCTGATTATTGTCACTAACAACGCCCGTGATTTCCGACGCTTGATGGCTGCCACCGAACTTCATCCGGGCTTGGTGATCGTCGTTCCGAACGTCACTTCGAAGGTGCAGCGAGAGTTGTTCGGACAGGTGCTCGAATGGATTAAGCAGGGGCAGCTTGCAAATCTGATCAACAAGGTGGTCGAGATCGATTTCGGCGGAGCCAGAATTTACGATCTGCCCGCCACTTATTTTCCTTGAGGCGCTACCTACAACCGATGTGCGCGGTTCACGAGTTATACGACCGGATCGTAAGTCAGAAGCATCGCGAGAAACCTCCGCGAGAGCTCCCGCAATCGATGCGATAAAGGTCGCCGAATTCCAAAATAGCTGTCCGCCCGCCGCCCCATCTTCCGACCGCAGGATACTTACCCTGATAGTTTGGTAAGAGGTCGAGCAACGGCGGATCATATCCGACCAGGGGTCCGAAGTCGTTGTTTTCAGCAGGCACCTGGGCGGCGCGACACTGCGGATATTGCAGCTTGAATTGAGCGAGACTGATTCCGAGGGGTAGGTTAGAGTGCATGAGCGTCTGGGCTTCTTGCTCCTCTCTCTGAGACACCGCTTTGAGCTTCGCCGCGACCCTGCTGCTGTAGCCCCGCCATAGGGTCAGATCGACATGGGCCACTTGCTGTATAACTTCGTCAACGCGCTTATCGAAGCGATGGCAATGGGATTGCCTATCGTCGCTACGGATGTCGGCGCGATGCCCGAAATAATCGATGGGAACGGCTATTTAGTGTCGGTACTTCATCCGGAAAACGCTGCGAAAGCATTGTGTCAACTACTGTCAAACATCGCGCTGCGCAGCCTGTTGCTCGCGCTCGGTGTTAACGCGCTCGAATTCATCGATCCGTTGCGCATGTCGCTGCTCGAGTTCGTTCTGCTGATGGATGTGAGTGCGATCGGCCGCCTCAAGCAACGCCGGATTCCAGTCACGATGATGTGTTCCCGCGCCCAGGCAGGATTCTTGTGCGCCCACCAGTTCACGTCATGCCACTGGTGATGCTCGTCGTAGTCGCCGATCCACGCATACCTCATGTTCGAGCGAGTCGGCTGATCAACACCGTCAATAGCAAAAGCGTCCGTCAGCGCGCAGCGCATTGGACGCGCCTGCGTGGCCGATCGTTTACGCTCCATGCCTATCGCAATTTTCCCGTCGCGGTCTATTTATCGCGTCTCGCTAGACCGGGTGCTCTTAGCTCCATTCCGCAAAATGTGGACGGACGTTTTGAAGCCAAGATTACGTTGCCGAGCGCGGCTCGACAAATCGCTCAACCAACCACTATACTATACCCCCTAGTGTATTTGGAGAGTAGGACCATATGGCTCATACGATCAGAGAGAAGGCGAAGCTGCTCAACCGGGTGCGGCGTGTCCGCGGGCAGATCGAGGCGGTTGAGCGGGCGCTGGAAAATGAGAAGAGCTGCGTTGACGTGCTTCATCTGATCGTCGCCGCACGCGGCGCGATGAACAGCCTGATGGCTGAGGTCATCGAAGACCATATCCGCATGCATGTCGTTGACCCCGCCCGCGAACGCGACTCCGCCAGAGCGCGGGGCGCGGAGGAGCTGATTGACGTCGTTCAGGCATACCTGAAGTAGCGCAGAGCCCTGATATGGACCAGCGTGAACCCATGGAAGGTGCGAGCTTAGTCGATCAGGCGCGAGGTGAGACGACGGCTCCGGCGTCCGGCGACGACGAAAGCGGCCACGTCTTCAGCTGGGTCGAGGCAATGCGGATCATCTTCGTCGCACTCGCTGCGGCGGCGGTGTGGTTCCACGCATGGGAACCTTTCCCGAAGGTCAGCCTGATCGGGGTACTGGGCGTGCTGATCGGCGGGTGGCCGATCTTCAAGGAAGCCGCGGAGAACGCGGTCGCCCGACGGATGACGATGGAATTGTCCATGAGCATTGCGATCGTGGCGGCGGCCGGCATCTCCCAGTTCTTTACTGCTCTCATCATCACATTGTTCGTCCTGGTAGCCGAAGTGCTGGAACGAATGACGGTTTCTCGCGGCCGGCGAGCCATCCGGGATTTAATGGAGTTCTTGCCTCGCTCGGTCACGGTTCGGAGCGTCGGCGGCGCGCGCGAAGTGTCCATCGACGAGCTACGAGTCGGCGATTCCGTGCTGGTTAACCCCGGCGGGCTGGTGCCAATCGACGGCACCGTGACCAGCGGCCACTCATTTGTTGACCAGGCCCGGATTACCGGTGAGTCGAGGCCGGTTGAGAAGCTACCGAACTCGGTTGTGTACGCCGGAACGATTAATCAATCGGGGGCGCTTGAGATCCGGGTGGAGCGGATCGGACGCGACACGAGCTACGGCAGGATCATTGAGGCCGTTGAGCATGCCGAGCGTTCGCGCGCTCCGGTGCAGCAGTTGGCCGATCGCCTCGCTGGATACCTCGTGTATTTTGCACTCGCTGCCGCGGCAATCACGTTCATCGTCACGCGAGACGCGCGTTCAACGATTTCCGTAATCATCGTCGCGGGCGCGTGTGGCATTGCGGCAGGCACACCCTTGGCAATCCTGGGAGGCATCGGTCGCTCCGCGCGGCTTGGCGCCGTCATCAAAGGTGGC
The DNA here is from genome assembly GCA_963815835.1 of uncultured delta proteobacterium. Taxonomy (GTDB): domain Bacteria; phylum Desulfobacterota; class Binatia; order Binatales; family Binataceae; genus DATGKG01. The sequence goes on along the minus strand of CAWFIF010000006.1, from coordinate 160,696 downwards.
CTTTATCTAGAGACTCTCGGGAAGGTTGATACGGTCGTCCTCGACAAGACCGGTACGCTCACTTTCGGTCGCACCGAAGTGCGGGCGGTCGTTCCGGAAACCGGCGTATCGGAAGTCGAAGTCCTGGATGCCGCTGCATGCGCAGAACTGCGATCTGAGCATCCGCTGGGCAAAGCGATCGTCAGCCTCGCATTGGAGAGGAACCGTCCGCTCCACGAGCCTGAGCGTTTTGACTATGCGCCCGGTCGCGGCATCACGGCTATAGTCGGTGGCGAAACGATCCTGGTCGGTAGTCGCGCGCTCCTGGCTCATCACGCGATAGAAGTGCCGCGCAATCATGAGGCCAACGCTGATAGCGGCTCGGAGGTTTTCGTCGCTCGCGATGGACGCCTGTTCGGCACGATCGCAATCGCGGACACCGTACGGCCGGAGGCGCGGGGTGCGATCGAGGCGTTGAATCGGATGGGCATCCGGAGCGTTCTGCTGACCGGAGATGCCAGGCCTGTCGCCGAGCTAGTGGCCCGCGATCTCGGAATTAGTGACTTTGAAGCCGAGCTGTTACCGGAGCTGAAACTCGCGCGCATCAAAAGCCTTGTGGCCGCGGGCCGAATTGTAGCTATGGTCGGGGACGGCATCAATGATGCTCCGGCGTTGGCGGAAGCTAGTGTTGGTGTTGCGATGGGCTCGGGCACTGACGTCGCCCGCGAGAGCGCGGACATCGTACTACTTGGCAACGACCTGGTGAAGTTCGCCGAGACGCTGGCAATCGCGCGATGGACTCGTCGAATCATCTGGTGGAATTTCGTCGGCACGATCGGAGTCGATCTGACAGGGATCGCGCTCGCTTCCGCAGGACTGCTAAGTCCGACGCTCGCGGCATTCATTCATGTTACATCTGAGTTGGCCTTCATCCTCAATTCCGCCCGGCTGCTGCCGCGGACGAAGCAAGGCGTAGCGGTCGCAGAAATGCCTGTCGCATCGGGAAGCAAGCTACTAGCGAAGGCGGCGTAGGATGGATCGCCTAGCAAAGCAATCTGCTCCGTACCTGGGTCGAATCTATTCCAAAACGGGATTGAAGTGGAAAAGTTATGCCCGTCTCGCTACTTCATTCGAATGGTAGGGTCTCGACGCTCTTGCAAAGTTCTAGTTCTGCCAGATGGGCGCAACATCTTTTGCAGTTGGCGTTTCACAATCACGCAGCTTGGCCCTGGCTGCTATCAGCGAGTTTAAGGCGGCGGTCCGATCACCATTGATTAGTTCCGTTTTAGCTTGCTTGACCAATGCGTTGTACTGCGCATCACATGCAACCGGAGCTTCCGCGGCCGAACGGAACCCAGAAAGCCATATCACCGGCGCCGCAATAGCCAGCGTCAGAATGATCAGAAACCAGCTGGATCGCGCCATTCGCCTTAGGGAGCCTGCCTCTTCAGGGCGCATTGTTTCGTCGGCCATATTCCAGTTCGTGCTCGATAATCAAGTCATGACGTTAGAAGGTAGCCACCTGAACATGCGGTCAGAATGAACTTCACGACCTCTAGACTAACTCGGATCGAGATTCTGTCGCTACAGGTCGAGCCCTCAGCTCCTCCAAAAACGACAGGTTTCTTTATCCGGCCTTATCGGTGGTCTGAACGGGAATCTCGATTACTGCAGACTTGATCCTATTCGATGTGGTATCGCTTCCTTTTGCGCCAAAGGGTGGCGATTCCGATACCAAGCGCGTCAGCGGCATCTTCCAACGTAGGTGTTTGGGCGAGTACGCGCCTGATATGTTCCTCTTCGATCTGCTCCAGAGTGGCGCCCGATGGGAGGTCGCTCTGCTTCCCTGCGACCGGCCCAAAGATTGCGTCAGGCAAGTCCTCCTTGTTGATCAAGTTCCCCCGGCTGAGCACTGCCGCGCGCTCGATTACGTTGCGTAGTTCCCGGATGTTTCCCGGCCAGGTATATGCTGTTAGCGCTCTCTTGGCCTCCTCCGACAATTCGAGTCCAGCTCGTCTGTTGCGCGCGGCGGCTTCCGCCAAGAGCTTCTCCGCCAGCGGCATTAGGTCCTCCATGTGCTCGCGAAGCGCTGGCACACGCAAGCTGATAACATTTAAACGGTAATAAAGATCGCTGCGGAACTGTCCCGACGCTACTTCGTGGGTAAGATCGCGATTGGTCGCCGCGATGATACGGGTATCGACCTTAATCGTGCGGTCGCCGCCGACCCGTTCGAACAGTTCGTCCTGGAGAAAGCGCAGGAACTTGGTTTGAAGGCTGAGCGGAAGCTCCGCGATTTCGTCCAGAAATACGGTTCCGCCGTTCGCCGCTTCTAAACGTCCGGGCTTGTCTTTGATCGCGCCCGTGAACGATCCCTTCACGTGGCCAAACAACTCACTCTCGAGCAGATTTTCCGAAAGAGTGGTGCAATTGACGGTGACGAACGGAAACTTGCGCCGGGGGCTCCATTCATGGATCTGGCGCGCGAGCACGTTCTTCCCAGTGCCGCTTTCACCGGTCAGCAGTATAATCGCATCACTGGAAGCCGCCTGGTGCGCAGTCTCAATCAAGGTACGGAACAAAGGGCTGCGTGATTCTACCAGCGGAACTCCCTCGATTACCCGGAGCAGCGCCTGGTTTTGCGAGCGCAGTTCTCTCACTTCCAGAGCGCGCTCTACGACGTGTTGAATCTGGTCTACTGAGAAGGGTTTGGTGAGGTAATCATACGCGCCGGCCTTCATCGCGGCGACCGCATTGTCGATGGTACCGTAGGCCGTCATTAGAACCACGACGAGGTCTGGATATTTTTCCTTAATCGCCCCTGAGCAGTTCCAGGCCGTTCATCTCGGCCATCCGCCAATCGCTCAAAACCAGGTCGAATTCTTGTCCATCGGCAAGGAGTTCGAGAGCTTCGCGGCTGCTCTCGGCAGCAGAAACCTCGTGTCCGCACCGCTCAAGAAGTGGGTAAGGCTCTGACGGATATTTTTTTCGTCGTCTACGATCAGAAGCTTAGCCATCTAGATGCCTACCAGGCCTGCTCGGATCGGCCTTGTGTTGACTGGTATCGCGGGTTGGTCGAAACACTTCTGGTTGTTAGGAACACACGATCACCGACGCTGCGACTGGGCACGGAGGCATCAAACATGCCGAGCGCAATCACAGCGAAAACGCGAATGTTTTGTTGATTCCTATGGCCTCGCCTTTCAATTTGAAGCGAAGCGCATATTTCAGAGTGAATTGAAAGATGACGGAATCTAGTCGGCCTCCGCATATTACTCAGCGTCAGCGCTTTAGCTTCCAAAAAGCCTCTTGATTGCTGACCAGGAGGGGCGCAAAATGGCGAACGGCTAACAACTCATTTCGAAAAGCTTTGGGCGCGCTTGCGGACGAAATTGCTTGATGCGTCGCCAACTGCTCAATGGTCGTCCACAATCGGAGCAATACTCTCTCAAAATGCACTGGTTTTACGGGCACGGCCCTTGCTGGTTACCCCGAGCATGACAAAGACAATCACGCTGTCGCTGGCTTTCGCAATTGTGGTTGGATCAATCGCTTTCCTGCATCGGCCGATCACTCACGCGTCTGAAAGATCCCTCTTCTCAGATACAACCTGTGGCGATCAGTACAACGCGATCGTCTTGAAGGCCAAACAATCACTCGCTCGGGGCGACCGCGCTGCTGCCATCGGCGGGCTGATTCAGGCTCAGAACCAACTGCGACACTGCGAGGAGCTTCAGGAGCGCAATGCCAAGGCTCCCAGTTCGGTTGCGCTTAACACTTTCCAGCTCCTCGCAGACATCGCGCTTCGATCATTGTCGGAGCACTGTTACCACGTATGCACGGGCTCCAGAGCCTTGTCGATCTCGGATGGATCAACCTGCTGCCCGCTCTGCAGTCGATCAATCAGAAGATTGATTTCGTAGTTCTTCCGCAGGAATTCGGCATTGTTTTTGTTTCCGTTTCTTCCATCCGCCAGTGCCTGTTTGGCTGCGACCTGAAGCTGCGTAATAGTGGCCGCATCATTCCCTTGCGAAGAACCTCCGCCATTGTTCGGAACCGCTCCAGAAAATGATGCGGTGGCGAGGGCGAAGGTGGCGGCGGCGGTCAGTATGACTATAGTTGACAGTCTGCTCATTTTATGAAAAAACCTCCTGCCTTTTAGGCCGACTCGGCGATGCTTCCCGTTGCGCCGTGTCTGAAGCCCTATACAGCAGAAGGCGTGCCGCCTAAAACCCCTCGATTTTGTTGATGTTTTTCGCCTTGACACCCGGAAAACTCATCGGTTTGAAATGCCCGGATAAATCAATTTGATGGACTCCCGAGGTGTCTCCAATCGTACGCCCGGGGTGGCGCCGATCGCTTCACTATTCCTCCCCAAATTTGCCCTCAAATAGCGCCGCGATGGCCTTCACTGCCGACTCCGCGTCGGGTCCCTCCGCCCGGATGGTCAGCCGCGTGCCGACACCCGCCCCGAGCATCGTCAGCGCGACGATGCTGCGCGCGTTCACTTCCTCCTTTCCCTGGATGATGGCGATTCTTTGAGCGAAAACTGATCGCCGCCTTCGATATCATCGCGGCCGGCCGGATGTGAATGCCAAGGGTGTTGGTGACCTCGACCGTCGCTTCCGCAACCTGGCTCGTTTTTCATTCAGGAGGGGGATCGGCTAGTCCGGGCGGATTCGAGGGGGGTCGCAGATAGGAGAAGTCGGCGGATTGAGGCGCCAGACGAATCTCGATCGGCCAATCGTTTCCTTTCGGAGCCGCTTTCCTCTCATGCGTCAAGGAGTTTCCTCGCTTGTTCCATCGTTGCAGGTGTCGATTTTGCTGCAATAGACAATTGTGCTTGAATCTGCTCAGCCGCCGCCGGATGGAGATCAATCGCCTGCTCTGCCGCGAAGTATTAGCGCACCTCAGCGAGGTGCGCCATGAGCCGCTGGAGTTTGTGGGCCATGCTGAAGTTTAGGGGCCAGCGATTCTGATTCCGGCTAGGGGCCGGTTGGCGCAGGCTGTTAGGTGAATGTTGATTTTCGTGAAAGTTTCGCTACGCTGCCATAAATCGTGACAGGCTGGCTAACTGGGTACGAGAGCTTTGCAATATAACCGAGGCTCGAAATAGATGGACCAGTACCGATTCAGATTCAAGATTGATGATCTAACGCTCGAAACTGTATCGATGAAGCGTTTGTCGGAGTATCTCAGCGATCTTGCCGTGCTCTTAGGCGAACAAAGGCATGTCCATCTTGCGGAAATCAGGACTGGCAGCATTGAGACAATAATTGAGACGGATGCTGAAGCAGCGCCGAAGATTGAACAGCGAGTAAGAGACGCAACGCACCACAACGGGATACAACCGACAGGGCCTCAGGAGGCGATCCGCGCAGCAAAACAGCTTGCGGAAAAGCTGCATGAAGATAAGACCGGCGCGGTTTTTATGTTTGAAGCGGGAGCAGAAATAGTTCGCTTCGTGAACGGCAGGCAAGAAACTACCGCGCAAGTCTTTGGACCTTTCAATCAAGAAGGAAGCCTTGATGGCGTAGTGGTGCGCCTAGGTGGAGTCAACGATCCTGTTCCCGTACATCTCGAATCCGACGAAGGAAGTTTCCAGTGTTTGGCGTCTAGGGAATCTCTGCACAAGTGTTCCGGTTCTGGTATAAACCGTTAGTTGGATCGGCGGATGCGGAGGTGTGGGGATGGGGAATCAGCGGACGTTCGCATCGATGGCGTGGAACGGAAAGGGCAAAGTCACTCGGCGCGAGCGGTTTCTGGCCGAGATGGATGCGGTGATTCCATGGCCGAGGCTGGTCAGGCTGATCGAACCGCACTACCCCAAAGCCGGACAAGGTCGCCAGCCACTGGGCTTGGAGAAGATGCTGCGGATTTACTTCCTGCAGCAGTGGTTCAACCTGTCGGACCCGCAGGCCGAAGACTCGATCTACGACAGCGAGTCGATGCGGCGCTTTGCACGGGTCGAGCTGGGCGACGAGGTGGTGCCGGATGAGAGCACGATTTTGCGCTTTCGCCACCTGCTGGAGCAGCATGGGCTGACCCAAGCGATCTTCGATTCGATCACCGGGCTGTTGGAAGAACGGCGGCTGTTGCTGCGCGCAGGAACTATCGTGGACGCGACCATCATCGCGGCGCCGAGTTCGACCAAGAACGCCAGTGCGACCCGCGACCCCGAGATGAAGCAGACCCGCAAGGGCAAAAACTGGCACTTCGGCATGAAGCTGCACATCGGAGCGGATAAGCGCGGTATCGTCCATACCGTGCGAGCGACCGCCGCCAACGTAGCCGACATCACCCAGCTGCCGGAGCTGCTGCATGGGCAGGAGCGGGAGCTGTTCGGCGATCAAGCGTACTGGAAGGAAGACGATCGAGAGTTCCTCGAAACGTGGGGAGTGCGCTACCGGATCAACCGGCGCCCTACCTCCCAACGGCCCTTGAGCGAGCGCTGGCGGATGATCAACCGGGCGCGCTCGCGGACCCGGGCGCGCGGCGAACACGCCTTTCGGGTGGTCAAGCAACTGTGGGGCTTCGCCAAAGTGAGATACCGCGGTCTGGCCAAGAACCTGGCGCGAGCGCAGACCATGTTTGCGCTGGCCAACCTCTACCAGGTTCGCAGACATTTGCTCCCAGTAGGGGCCAGCTGCGTGCTGTGAGGAATCCTCGGGCAGCGGGCAGTCTCTATGGCGATCATCGCCCGACCAACTATCACTCGCTCGCCGCTCTCTGAACCCGATTGTTATGACCACTTCAGCCAATCGCTCAACAACACCGACCTGTGCAGACCTTCCCTAGAGCGGTAGCGCGAGAACTTGCAAAGCACATCTTCGAAACCCCACTTCGAGTGTATGGTCAGGGTCGCTGGCTTCGAAGTGCCGAGGGCGAATGGCATTTGGAAAGTTTCACTATTCGCGATTTTCATCCCCTGGTTGATGATACCGTCAGTTCCACTCTTGCGAAGCTTCGCGCTGTGCCAGGAAACGAATGGAATGATCTCGATGACCCACTAGCCGAAGCAGCTAAGCTCCGCAACGGCGGCGAGGACGATAAAGACGACTGACCTTGAAAGTTGCATTTGATACCGCGACTCTGTTGCTGGCGCTCTCGCCAAATCCGGGCACGGTTTTGGACCGTAACAAAAAAGTAATTCCAGACGCCAAACAGCGAGTCCAATATCTAATTGAGGAACTCAGCGTCTCGCGAACACAAGTCATCATTCCAACGCCAGTGTTTAGTGAGATTCTTGTCCGCGCCGAGAATGCGGCATCTAAATACTTCGAAATAATCCGGACCTCGAAAGCCTTTCGGTTAGAGCCTTTTGATGCGCGTGCGGCCATTGAGGCTGCTATGATGATGCGGTCGGCTGTGCAGTCCGGAAGAGGGAAGCGAGGCGGATCGACGGACCCTTGGCCCAAGGTCAAATATGATCGTCAGATTGTAGCAATCGCGAAAGTCTGTGGTGTCCAGCGGATATATTCGCAGGACGAAGGAGTCATAGCGATCGCGCATGCGGCCGGGATTCCGCATGTCGAAGTCGCGGGACTCCTTACGACCTCAGGAAGCAAATCTAAGCTTATTCCGAAAGAAGGAACCAAAGACCGAGCATTAGGTCCACCTCTGCCCGTCTGCCTCTTGAACGTTGACACGGGCGGCGTACTCTTGAAAGCTAGAATTTGGAGCTGGAGTCAACTGCCACCTAATCCCTTCGCGAACCGCCCGTTGAATCTTTGACGGCTTGGGTCCTTAAACATATCCATCAAACCGCATGAATCGCGATTTCTTGATTCGACGTCACGATCGTCCGTGCGGTCGCGGCATCGCGGATTGGATGCGCTTCGCGCGATCAGGATTCGACGGGTCGTTCGCGAACGACCCCTACCCGGAAGGAGACGCGATCAAATCGGCGGAGGTCGTCAGGCCGAAATCGGTTTGCTGCAGGTTAGCGCGGATTTGCGCCGCGTTGCTCAGCATCCGGTCGTGAGCCACATTCGCTTCCATCGACAGACCGCAAATGTCCGCGCGAATCCGCGCGCTATGCGTGCTCAAACGGTGGTGCTTCGAGGCGCTCACCCTCATCGCTCAAACCCAATTGCTTGTGAAGCAGATAGACCAGTGTCGGCTGAAATACTCGGGTGAGCAAGGCAATCGATATCGCACCGCCGATGACCACGATCGCCAACGGGCGCTGAGTCTGCGCGCCGATGCGGGTAGATAACGCCGCCGGCAACAGGCCCAGGCCATCGACCAACGCGGTCATCATCAGGGCTCGGAATCGCCGGTCGGCGCCCATGACGATGGAATCGACCACCGTATAACCTTCTTCCCAAAGCTGAAAAATATAAAAATTCAGCAGGATTCCATCCATGATCGCGATTGCGAAGATGGAGATAAAACCTACCGCCGCGGACACACTCATTGGGGTGCCGGTTATCACCAGCGCCAGGACGCCGCCGAGACACGCGAGTGGAATCTGCGCCATCAAGATGAATGTGTTGATGATGGAGAGCGTGGCCGCGTAAAGAATTCCCATCACGATCAGCACCGCTACCGGTATTGCGATCTCGAGGCGGCGATTGGATTCCTGAAGCTCACTATACTCGCCGACCCAGTCGAGATAGGCGCCTTCGGGCAACTTGATTTGCTTCGCGACCGCGCGTTTCGCGTCCTCGATGGTGGTTTGAAGGTCGCGGCCGCGCACTCCAAAGCGCATTGGAACGTAGCGTCGAAGCCCTTCGTGATAGATGAAGGAAGCTCCCTCGCCGGTCTTGATGCTGGCGACCTGGGACAATGGAACGTAGCCACCCGCGGGCATTGCGACCCGGATCTGTTTTATCGCATCCAGGCTCTGGCGATACTTGGGCTGCCATCTGACCGTAAGGTCGAAGCGGCGGTCACCCTCAAGCACTTGAGTGATAGCCTGCCCGCCGATCGCAGCTTGCACGATGTTGGCAACGTCTCCGACATTCAACCCATAGCGGGCACAGGCCTTTCGGTCCGGCGTAATGAGAAGATTGGGTTGTCCCATCGAGCGATAAACGGCGGTGTTGACCATTCCAGGGATGCCTCCCATCACTTCGTTGACTTCATTGGCAATTCGTTCGTCGGCGGCCAGGTCCGGACCATAGACCTTGACCACGTTGGCGCCCTTAACCCCTGACATTGCCTCGTCGATATTGTCTTCGATGTTTTGTGAGTATCCGAAGCTCACTCCTGGAAATTGTGTCTTGAGCTTCTCATCGATTTGTCCGATGAGAGCCTTCTTGGTCAGACCTTTCGGCCACTCCGCCTCCGGTTTCAGATTTACAAAGAATTCGGCGTTGAAAAACCCGGTGGCATCGGTGCCGTCGTCGGGCCGGCCCAGTTGGGAGACTATCTGTGAAACCTCGGGGAAAGTCATAAACACGCGGCGGACTCCCCGGGTTACCTCACTACCATGGGCCAGTGACGAGCTGAGCGGCATGGTGGCACGAGCCCAGATATTACCTTCTTCAAGCTTGGGGAGGAATTCACCGCCGAGGTAAGGAAAGAAGGAAAGCCCGGCGGCTAGTACTACCAAAATGATTGCCAGCGTCAGACGTGGCCATCGCAAAATTCTTACGAAGAGCTTGTGATAGCCATGATGAAATGCCTGCCATACCGGATTGTGAGTCTCCTTCATGCCTTTCTTCAGAAGAAAAGAGCTGAGGACCGGCGTCACCGTCGCTGCAAGAATGATTGCGGTTGTCAGTGCGAATGCGTAGGTGTGGGACATCGGTGAAAAGATGACACCCTCAACGCCTTTCATGGTGAACAACGGCAGGAAAGCGACTACGAAGATCAGCGTCGAGTAAAGCATCGGACCGCCGACTTCAACCGACGCGCGGCGGATGGTACGAATCTTATCCTCGCTCGCCATCTCATTCCTGGTCAGGTGTCGATAAATGTTTTCGATGACGATGACGGTGGAATCGATGATGATGCCGAAGTCTACCGCTCCCAGCGAAAGCAGATTGGCGGGTATCCCGAACAGATAGAGCAGCACGAACGCGCCGGCCATTGCCAGCGGTATATTGATTGCCGCGATAATCGCAGTTCGGAGATTACCCAGGAAAAAGATCAGGACCAGGAAGACCAGGAACATTCCGAGCGCCAGGTTCTCGAACACCGTGTGCAGCGTGGTATCAACCAGTCCGGTCCGGTCGTAGTAGGGAGTTACTTTATAGCCCTTGGGCAGCATCCCCGAGGTGTTGATTTCGTTGACCTTCGCTTCAACGCCTTTGAGGGTCCTCAGGGTGTCTCCATACTTACGCATAAGGACGATCCCCTGTACCACCTCGTCCTGACGGTCCATTCCTACGATACCCAGGCGAGGTGCATACCCTACACTGACGGTCGCGAGATCGCGGACTCGAATTGGCGTCGAGTTGGCGGTGTTCAGCGTGATGTCGCCGATATCATCGAGCGTGTGGATAAATCCGATGCCGCGAACATTAAAGGCCTGATCACCTACATCAAGGTAGTTGCCGCCAACGTTTATGTTTCCGTTGGCTATCGCGTTGGTCAGGGTCGTCAGCGAAATTTGATAGTGACTGAGTTTCTCGGCGTTGACGTCAACGTGATACTGTTTGGTCAGCCCACCGAAACCGGCGACATCTTCTACGCCGGAAACCGTCTTGAGCTGTTTCTCCAGGACCCAGTCCTCGAGCTCCTTCTCCTCGATCAAATTGTCGTCCGGACCGCGGATGATGTAGCGGTAGATTTCGCCGATCGGATTATCCGGCGAAATGGATGGGGTGATGCCGTTGGGTAAGTTTACAAACCCCAGCCGGTTGATAGTCTCGACGCGATCCCAGTAGTAGTCGCTGTCCCACGAGAAGTAGCACTTCACGTCTGACAGCCCGAAAATAGATATCGAGCGGATGGCCTGCAGATTGCGCATACCGGCCAGCCCAACTTCGAGGGGAATGGTGGCTAGTTTTTCCACCTCTTCGGCACTAAGGCCGATCGGCTGGGTAATGATTTCGACGCGCGGCTGGACGGGGTCCGGGTAAGCCTCGATGTCGAGTTCGTGGAATGAATAAACGCCGGCGAGCACCAGCAAAAGCGCGAGGCCGAGAACTATCGCGCGTTCCCCCAGCGCGAGGTCCATCAAAACGCGGATCATCGATTACTCCTGAAAGGGTTCGACACTCGCGCCCTCATTCTTGTCTCTCCCGAAACCTCACCCGGCGCAGTAGCGCCACCCTGTCCCTTCTGGAGAGGGGAAAGGAAATAAGAAAACTCCTTTAGGAACTTTCGCCGTGCGCCTCATGCCACAACGCATTGACCTGAATTGCTTGCTTCACGATCACTCGCTCCCCCGCCTTGATTCCTGACAGGATGCGGGCGTAGCCGTGCTCGTTCCAGGAACCGATTTCGACCTGGCGCCGTTCGACTGACCCGGGCGCCACTTCGACGAAAGCACAGTACGAATCGCCATCGAAAACCAGCGCCTGCTGCGGAACCACCAGCGCGGAGCCGGGATTGGTGATTATCTTCACCCGCGCCAGCATCTGCGGTTTCAGCTTAAGGTCTGGATTTTTTATTTCGCACCTGATCTGCGCGGTATGAGCGTTGGGATCGATATTGGGACTTACCCGCGCGATTTCGCCCTTGAAGATTTGATCCGGAAAAGCCGTAGTTGTCGCTTCCAGGTGCTGCCCGACCTTCACTCGCGCAAGATCGACCTCATAGATATCCGCGTTAAGCCAAACCCGGTCGAGCGTTCCAAGCTGATAGAGAACGTCGCCCGGATTGACCGCGGAACCAATCACCGCCTTGTTCTGCACCACCGTTCCGCTTACCGGCGCGCGCATCCAAATCGTAGGCGCAGTAGTCTTGATGGCATCGATGTCAGCGTCGGACATGCCCAGTAGCTCGAGCTTGCGTCTCGCCGCGAGGAGCATCGATTGCGCGAGATCGATCGATCCCGGTATCGAGGATTTCACGCTCATTCTGGCGGTCGTCTGAGCCTGCAAATATTCCGCCTCGCCCAGCATGAAATCGGGACTGTATAATTCCAGCACAAGCTCCCCCTTGTGCACGTTGTCCCAGGTCGCTACCCGCATGTTTTCAATGCGACCCTGCACGCGCGAGGAGATGGTGGACACACGATCGTCAACAAAATTGACCTGTCCGGTAGTTTCGAGAATTCCGGGCAACGCTACTTCCTGTACCTGTGCATAGCTGATCCCGGGGACATCGCTCGCCTTGAGCGAGAGATATTCCTGGCCGTTCTTCTGGATCAGTTGCGGAAAGTTCTGGGTTACGACTCTGACGTCCGCACTGGCGGCATGCGGTGCGCCCTGGCATCCCGAAGTCGCAAACGCCACCAGCAAGGCCGCCCCTAAGACTATAGACTTAGTGCGCTTCATTTTAGTAAAGGCGCTCCAATCGCCTGCTCCAATGCCACTTGTCCCGCGAGAAACTGATTAGCGTTCTGAAGATAGGCGGCGCGGGTCGCGTAGCTGGCCTGCAATGCCGTCAACAGGGTTAGAAAATCGATTCTGCGCGATTGGTAAGCGATCAGCGCGACCCGAAAGTCCTGATTCGCCAGCGGAATCAGTGATTCCTTGTAGAGCTGCGCCGACTCAAACGCGAATTGAGCCGACCGATATACTTGTGTGACGGCGGCGGCAGTCTGACTGCGAATCAACTTCAGATTGGAGCGCGCCGCCTCCAGCGCATACTGCGCCGCCTTTACGTCCTCGCTTTGATGGATCCAGAAAAACAGCGGTACATTAAATCCAAACGAAAGCGTGCTGCCGTGTGTGACATTATTCAAGGGCTGGGCGCCGCTTTGCAGAAATTGATCGTAGCTGTAGCCGACCTGATAGTCGGGTATGTACTCGAACCTGGCCAGCTCCAGCGCCGTGTTCTGGTTGCGCTCGGTCAGCGCGGCCTCGAGGATTTCCTGGCGCGCGTGGAACGCCATATCTACCGCGGTCTGGAGCTGGAGAGTCAGCCGATCGAGCCGCATGGTGCGATCGAGCTTGAGTGGATTGTCAGGATCCCGATAGAGCAACTGGTTGAGGCTGGTCTCGTCATTGGCTTTGCTAACCCGGTACTGACGTAGTTGGAGTTGAGCCTGAGCCAGATTGACTTCCGCGGTAATGAAATCCGTTTGCGAAGACTGCCCGGTTGAATACGCAATCTGGGTAACCTTCAAAACCTGATGAAGGTTCTCGATGTTCTCACCGCTGATATCGATCAGCGCCTCGTCGAGAAGCACCTGGTAGTAGCCGGCTTCAACTGCCGCGCGCAGGTCGCGAATCGCCGCTTCATAAGCGAAGCGCGCGATGGTCGCGGTCCTTTTCGCCTGCTCGGCTTGCAGCACGGCTTTGCCCGGGAACTGGAAGTTCTCGGTGAGCGAATGCGAATGGGTAGCGGCGTGATTCAACAAGCCGTGGGAGGCATCGACGTTGGCATAGGTAAAGATCGGGTCCGCCGGCGCGTAGTTTTGCAGAACCTGATGCCTTGCGGCCTCCCACTGTGCATGCATCGAGTGAATCTGGGGATTCGACTCGATGGCGATTTCCACCAGTTGATTCGCATTAAGCCCGGTCTCAGCGCGGACGGGTAAAGCGGTGCTGAGTGAGACCGCCACAGCCGCCAGTATTATTGTCCACTTTATCCGCAATTTATTTCCGAACTGCATTGAGGCCCTCAAGGCCTGTCGCCGGCCGTGGAGTTTATGCTCTCGGGCCGGGCTATCACCTTCCCTCTCCCTCGACATGACATTTCAAACTGCCGCTGGGAGGTGAGAGGAGACGTGGTCGTTTGGCTGCGTCACGCGCGGTCGCTTCGAAGCAGCAACCGCGCCGTCGTGAACCGCCATTCAGACCGCAGGCGGTGATCGGACGTTCGCCACGGCGACAGCACCTGAATGACCGTGTCCATCGAGCGCTCGGGAAGGAATGAAGCCGCGATTGTGTAGCTTAGGGAACGAGTTCGTATTCGAAGCCAGGGTGATACGCTTACCTGATGGCGCCGCAACGGTGAACTGAACCACCGTTGGGTTAGGCGACTGAATACTCGTGTCGAACGGCACCAGGGTCGTTCTGAGCGGAACGAGACTCGAGGCTCGCGGCGCAGTCATTCCGTTCAATGGAATGGAAAAAAGCACCACTGTCAGAAGCAGACAGCAAAGTTGTCGAGTCGTCCGCCGCCGTGTATAAGAAATCATGCGCAGAGCCGCTCTGGTTGTCACGCTAGCGCTCACCTTGCTCTCCTGCAATCGCGACTCTTACGGTGTTGTTACTCACCGCGGACTCGATGGCCGGCCCGATCAGTGGGTGGCGCGCATCAGCGAAGACGAATACCAGATCTCGATCGATACCAACGGCGATGGGAAACCGGATCTGATCAAGACCGTCAAAGGGAACCAGATCGTCGAGATCCAAAGCGACCGCAACTCCGACGGGAGGGTCGACCTTGTTCAACAATACTTGCATGGCGTCTTGGTGCGCGAGGTTCGCGACGACGACTACGATGGTTGACCGGAAACCGTCAAGACGTTTCGCCCCGACGGCACTCTCGCGATCATCGAGCGCGACCCAAACCAAAGCGGCGCCATCAGCATCGTGGAATACTACGACAACGCCGGTCACATGACGCATCGCGAGGTGCGTGCGAAGTAACCAACGTGCGGTCAGTTGTCGTCGCCCAGAAATCACTTTAGTCCCGCGATATTGGGCAATCGCAATGCCAAATACGATCGTGAGTAAAAGACCGTGATGTCGTTCCCGCTATTGGAGGTCCATTGAACGCAAAATGCGGGCGTTGGCTTGACGTTCCTAGTGTCCCAAGAAGCAACGTCGTTTCCGCCCGAAAACTCAATCTGAGTCGTCCAGTTGTTGTTCCATCTTATCGTATCGACGATGCCGGTCTGGGTGTACGGATCGGGCGAGTAAATGAGGGAGTGGCTGGCCATCAGGTTGTCAGGTGCAAGCTGGGCCTCGATATCGGGGATGGAAATATACCGACCGATCCTGACGTTCATTCCTTGTGCGACCCATGGGAAATAAAGATCGGTGTAGACCATAACCGGGTCGTAGCCGTATTTGTTGTGGGCCGTGATGTACTGGTCGCTCAAGTAGTCGTGAGTAAATGTGTACTTGTAATCCTGTCCGAAGAGGTTCGCGATGCGGAAACCCCAGTCGAAATGATCGGTTTGCACCTCGTCCGCCAGCCGTTGGATATAGAAAGTGAGCTGATCGAGTTGAATAGTGTTCGGATACACGTCGTACGCGGTCAAACCGTTGCACTCTTCACATTTTCCTCCCACACTATGCGGCACACGCCCGCGACCATCCGAGGCGGGGCCGACTGCGCGGGTGGGAGCATCAAGCATGCCGAGGCTGAAACCCTTGCCGGCGCTCAGTTTCTCGTTACAATGCGTACCGGCGCCTTTCACATCGAAATAACCACCATTCATTGTGAAGTGTTACCGAGCCATCTCTCGCCGCCGAAATCAGCGTTCTGCCCGGCCCTTCTAGGCAAAATAGGGATAACATTTCATCTTGAAGGGTGTTGGACTTTCAGAAATCGACGAAGCCGCGATCATCCGACGGCGGCGTCACCGGACAATGTCGTGGTTCTTAGGCGCGTGGTATGCTCGATGACCGTGGGGATGGGTTCGCCTAGGACTATGAGTGGTCGTCATGGCTTGGCAATCGGAATGCTTGTCTGGTACTTGCTGACTCCGCCTTACGTAGGGCCGCACAAATTCGATGCTAAAGCACCGCTCTCCAAATGGTATGAGGCCGTCGATTTTGACTCACTCGCCGATTGCCAGCGCTACCGCACCGGCACCATAAAACAATATCAAAAGCGGCTTAGTGAGGATCCTTCGGATTCGCGTGCGAATGTCGAACTATTCAAACAGTCCCAGTGCGTTTCCTCTGTTGATCGCCGCCGCACCGGAAACTGAGCCCGCACGAGGACCTACGACTCCGTCCCTGCGCAGTCGATTCCGCAATGCTACCCTGCTGGTGCTGGGCATGGTCCTTCTGCTCGGCGTCTACGAGGTGCCACGGATCGCGGAGCTGGGTGGAGCGGTCCGCGCGGTATTGCAGAACAACTACATAAGTATCCTTGCCGGGCGCCACATGCAGATGGCGCTTCATCGCCTTCAACTGGCAGAGCTGCAGGGCGATGCGCATCCGTTGCTTGCGGGCGCCCGCGACGAATTCATGTACTGGATGGATGTGGAAGACCATTCGCTCACCGAGGTCGGTGAATCCGAACTCGCGCACGATCTCCACAACCATGCGCAGCGCCTCTTCACGAAACTCGCGACCTCTCCACCGGGCAGTCGTCATGATGCTCAGTTCGAATATATACAGAATCATCTGACCGACCTCGTCGAAATGAATCAGAATGCGATGTATCGCGACGACGCGCTCGCGCAGAGGCTCAGCTTACGACTGACAGTGACATTCGGGGCCGGTTTGATGATCGCGACGGTTCTCGGGGGCTTTCTTTCGTTGACGCTGGCAGCGGCGATTGCGCGGCCGCTTAGTGAACTCGCGCAGCGTCTGCACGGAGTCGGCGAGGGTAAGACGCAAGTGCGGCTGGGCCCGCAAGAGCTCGCCGAGCTGAACACGGTCGCTCGTGAATTCAACCTGATGGCGGAGCGCCTCGAGTACTACGACCAGATGAACGTCGAGTGGCTGGTCTTCGAAAAGCGTAAGACCGAGGCGATCATTGAAAGCCTCGAAGATGGTCTAATTCTGATCGACTCCGCGGGAATCGTCGCACACATCAATGAAGTCGCGTCGATCATCATCGGGATCGAGCGCAATGATGCCTTGGGCAAGAGGTTCGATGATTTGGGCAGCAACCATCCGCACTATGTTCGGGTGCGCGATGCGCTTAAAGACCTTGCTGCGGAAACGAACGGACGCCGGGTCGAGGTCGAGCTTCATATTCGTGGCCGCACGCATTCTTACGTGCTCAAGCCCATAGAATTGATGCAGGAAGACAATCCGATCGGAACCCTGGTCATCCTGCAAGACGTGACCTACTTGCGCGACCAGGACCGTGCCCGCACCAACCTGTTTGCGACGCTATCACACGAGCTGCGCACGCCGCTTACCTCGATGGTGATTACTACGCAAACCCTGGATCGTCAGAAGGCATCGCTGACCCCCTTGCAGCGGGAGCTGGTGGAGATGACGGTCGAAGAGACCTCGCGCATGAACCAGCTGGCCGACAACCTGATGAATCTGGCGCGCGGCAATATTCCCTCGATCCCGACTGAGCGCGAGAGAATCGAACTGGCAAAACTAATCGCGGAAACGACCAAGCGGTTCGCGATCCAGGCGCAGGAAAAGCACATTAATCTGGAGACGCGTGTCGAGGGTCTCCCAGTGGTTAGTGCGGACTGGGTCAAGCTCTCATGGGTCATATCGAACCTGGTCGGGAATGCGCTGCGCTATACACCCGAGGGTGGCAAGATCGCGGTCGCCGCATGCGAGGGAGAAAACCAGCTCGTTCGCCTTGAAGTCGCCGATACCGGTCCCGGGATCCCGCCGCAGATTCGCGATCACGTTTTCGAGCGCTTCGCGCAATATAGCACGCCGGGATACGAGCCGGGTTCAGCCGGGCTCGGGCTCTCGATCGTTAAAGACATTGTCGAGGCGCACGGCGGGCGCATCTCAATCGAGAGCAACAATGGAAGCGGCAGCCGGTTCATCGTCCAACTGCCTGCCTTTCAGGAAGCTTAACCGCAGGCCCGCGGAGCCGTTCTGCTCGTGCCTAATTCTTTTGAAGTCTCGGGTCGTCCGCCGAGACGCATTGCCCGCGCAGCCGTAGTTTGGCCTCTGCCGCCTCATTGATAACGCCTTTCTGCCCGTTCCTGGTGAGATCTTCCTTCGGCCTGACATGGTGGCCGTAGTCTTCGCATTCCGCTTGCGAGCCAAACTCAGCCGCTTCCGTCCAACTGGAAAGCGGCGCATTCGAATCGAACCTTCCGTTCCTGACGTAAGGCGGGGTCAGCAGAGGCCAGCCCATGAGGGCGAGCGCGGCGGGCTGCAGGATCTTCATAGTTTGGTTTCTACCGGATGAACGAATGAAACGCGACGCCGGCGCACTGCTCGATGGACTCGCGGTCCTGATAGGTGAACTTCGACACTCCCCACTATAAACGACGGAGTGTCGACCCCTCTTTCATGATACTGGCCGGGTCACCAAGATAGTGAGATTGGCTCTCGCGACAATAGTCATCGTTTTGGTTCTGCTCGGACCCGTTTTCGTCGAAGCGATCGAACGGAACGTCGAGCTCTTTTTCCTGCTGGTGGGAGTACTGACCGCCTGCATCATGGGACAATGCAACGCGGCCCTCGTCCGGGCAGCCTTGAGTGAGCCTCTGCCGTTCACGCTGGCAGTTCTGGTTTTTGGCGCCGCCTTTCGTCTCCTTAGGGACTATTTCGATCAACTGCTTCGTCGGGTGATCCGATTGGTGGACCCGCGGATTTTCTGTTTCTGCCTGGCCATCACGCTTGGCCTTCTTGCTGCGTTCATAACTCCCGTGGTAGCCGCGCTGGTGTTCGTGGAAGCAATTTCCCTGCTTCGTTATGACCGATGGTCCGAAATTGCCGCAACGGTATTTGGATGCTTCGCGATTGGCTTCGGTGCGGGCCTGACGCCTTTGGGGATGCCCGGTATCGCAGTCGTCCTCCGCTCTCTGCACGCCGACTTCTGGTACCTGGCGCGCCTGCTCGGCCCCTTCATTGTGGTCGGAATCGCGCTCGCCGCGGTCCCCACCTTGTTTTTGCGGTTCTCATCCAACAAGCCGCTGGATGCCACCGCGGAGAAGGATTCGTGGAAGCTGGTCCTGCTGATTCGCCCCGGCAAAGTGTACGTTTTCATTGCGGGACTGGTCGCGCTTTCAGATGGGCTCAGGCCGCTGGTTGACGCCTACATCCATCGCCTTCCCAACGGATTGCTGTTTTGGATGAACACCATTTCCGCAGTTGTCAACAATTCGACGCTGGCGGCCGTGGAGATAGGACCCTCCCTGAGCAGGAATCAGCAGCGCGCGGCGTTCCTCGGGTTGCTGGTCAGCGGAGGGGCGCTTGTCACTGGCAATATCCCCAATATCGTCGCCGCGAGCCGACTGGGAATCACCAGCCGCGAGTGGGCGAGGATCGGCCTTGGCACCGGGGCTCTGTTGCTGCTTCTCTGTTTCGCGGTTTTGAGCTTGATGGCTTTGTTCCAGTGAATCTTGAGCACTCTTCTTTTGGGCAGCCGACACCATATCCGGCATGACCGTTTTTCGCGCACCTCTTCAAAATGAAATACGAATCCGTGCAGAGAGAAAGTTCCCAACTCTTCGACACATAGAAAACCCAATCATTTATTGACTTTTCTGAGGGCATAGTTCCTGCTTTCAGTAGCAAGTCATGAAGAGAATCGAAGCGGTTGTGAAGCGCTCCGAGCTAAAGCGATTTTACCAATGCGCCGAAAAGCTGGGGATCTTCGGGTTTGACCTTTCCGAAAACCGGAATTCATTGAAACCGGTCGTCAGTGGCGAAAATCGCGAGCCGTCCAGATTGACGGTGGATTTTGCGGTTTCCGATGCTGACACCAAAGACACCATTCACGCGGTTCTCGAACAGGCACACCCGGACAGCATCGCCATTTTTAAATTCGGAGCCTAATCGACTTCCGGAAGGGGCGCCCGGTCGAGCACCCTTTCCAAGGTTCGTATCTACTGCATCGTTGCATGCAAGGTGGGAAGTAAACATGAGCAGACTTATTGGACTCGCTGCAGTGGACTGGTCGTATCGGGGCAAATATATGGCCGAGCTTGATCGTTCCGGACGTAAGCATTTGGAGCACTGGGAAGTCGAATTGAAGAACTGGAATCCGGACGATGAGACCACCACGCCGAGCGGTTACGCGCTCGCCGCGCTTCGTGAGACGGTTCGCGTCCATCATTGAAGCGCTCGCACGGTCGCGTTTTTACGCCGTCAGTTGGCGGAGCGTGGGAAGTCGTCTCGGAGAGACGGGTGGTTTGAGTTGGAGGCGGCGAGTGGACTCGAACCACTGATAGGAGGCTTTGCGGGCCTACCCCTTAGCCACTTGGGTACGCCGCCACGAGGTAAAGTGAAAGCAACCCGCTTGCCAAGCTGGTGATGGTGTTTGAACGAACTCAATGGAATCTAATCGCGGTGTGATCACTTTTCAGGCCTCTACACTGTAAGAATTACCAATTCAACCGGTAAATCTTACAACTCGCCGGCTGAGCGCGGGGAAGTAGCCCAGCGCGGCGACGATCGCCAGCAGTGGAACCACCGGTATGCGAAACCTCACATCCGCCTCACCGCCGGCGCCGGTCACCAGCAATACTATCGAGACCAATGTCAGGTATACCGTCCACACACGGTAGTCGGCTGGGGCGTGGAGGCATCGCAGCAGCGCCCAAATCACGCCGCCCCACATTGCGATTATCATCAGCATCTGGAACGCGATGAGCGCGCTTAGCATCGGCGAGCGCAGCACCTTGCCGAGCTCGGTCCTGAAGCGGGAGGCGCTCGGCGCACCGGCACTCAGGCCCCAACCCTCGGAGCCGCCGCTGGTCCCGACCAGGTAGGCGAGTTGCGTTCGCATCGGGAACAGCGCGATATAAGCGCCGTTCTCGAGTGTCATCGCGAGGGCTTCCACCGGATGGGCGAGCAGGACTTCCTTGGCGAGCGCGTCCATCCGCCACGCGAGCGCAGGTGATTGGATGTCGGCGTCATAGATGCGATCCATGCCAACCCCGAGCCGGCGGCCCATCTCATCCTGGGTCGGCAGCAACCCGGCTCCCTTCTCGCGCGCGACCACTTGTGCCGCACGGAAGAAGTAGAGGTTGATGGATGCTCCCCAGGAAAGTCCGAAGTAGCCGCGGACCGCGTAGTTGCGCGCCGACCATCCGACGATCGTCAGCATCGGGATCGCGAATGCGATCAGCACCGTCGCTATCCGGGTGCGGCGCGGGACAGCCGCGAACAGGAAGGGAATCGGCGTCAGGAACGGGATCAGGATTCCTATCGGACGGACCAGGATCGCGCCGCCCGCCATCGCGGCGCTGAAGATTGTGACTGCGAGCACCTTCGAGTCCCTGAACACGCCCGCGACGATCAGCAGTGGCGGCGCCATCGCCAGGACCAGCATGAACTGGAAGAACTGCTCGGCCATGATGTGGTCGGCGAACACGATCGAGGGCAGATCGAACGCGATGAAAAATTCGGCGATTAGCGCGGCGCCGATACCCCAGCATCGCCACATCGCCCACGCGACGAAAATACAGATGACGCCCGCCATCAGGTCCTGCACTACCATCGTGACGCGCGCATCGGGGATCAGCGCCAACATCAGCCCATAGCCCGGAGTGCGCATGATCTCGGCGGGAGCGCAGGCGGAATTGATCCATCGCGCGAAGCCGCAGCCGCGGCGCATGCCCTCGGCGGTCTGGA
Source organism: uncultured delta proteobacterium (assembly GCA_963815835.1). Classification (GTDB taxonomy): domain Bacteria; phylum Desulfobacterota; class Binatia; order Binatales; family Binataceae; genus DATGKG01. The sequence continues at coordinate 139,232 of CAWFIF010000006.1, read as the reverse complement.
TGAACCAGAACGAATCCTCATGGATGAAGGCGAAGCTGAGATCGGAGCGCAGAAGCGGCGCTAGCCTGACGATAACCGCGGCGAGCGCGAGTCCTATCACCGCCGCAGCCTGGCGGCGGCGGGTTTCATGCGATGACAATTCGTCGAGCGCGGCTATCGCTGCCAGAAACAATTTCTCCCAATTGGATTGGGGTCGAGCCCTGATGATCTTAGACGAACGCGGTGGCAAGATACATCATTCAGAAATGCGACTTAGTGTCAGTTCCATGAACGATCGCTTAACGAACCGACTCCGCAACCATCGACAAAGGCGTAAGCGCCGAAAACGATGATTAGTGCGGCGAGCGTAATCGCGGGAAATGCGAAGGCGGTGGCTCCGAAGACAATAGCCAGCACCCCCCTGAGAATGAAGACCCACCAATACTTGGACAACATCGAAAGCATACAAGCCCTCCTATGATCTGTGAGCGCGCCCGTGTGGTTAGCTTCAAACCTTGCTCACGCAGGTTCGAGTCTCAGCGTGCCAGGCAGCACTTCAGCTCGCAACATATCCTTCGCGTATGGGCTGCTGCGATATTTCTCTTGATAGGCGCGGCTGACCGCGGCGATGGTCTTCGGATCTTTTACGGGTACCGCCTTCACGTGGATCTTCTTTCCTGCGAACTCCAGGTCAGCTTCGAGGCTAGCGAGGATGTTCTGGTACCACTTGCCCTTTTTCCGGTGCAGGTTGGTCAGATCAGCGCCGATAAGTGTACCGAGAACACCACTTACGTATGCGATCACATGAATGCCGCGCGGTACCCGCATAAGCCAGCCCAGGAATAGTGCGACCAGAGCAGCAACAAGCGGCGGGACGAGCATGGGGAGCGCAATATCAATACCTGGTAGCTGAAACGCGAAGTGATGAGTCACCATCGCCACGATTGCGGTGCCGAGTACCGACGGCAGCAGGGCCGCGGGCGCTAACAAAAGAGCATACGCCGCGATAAGAAGGAGGACAACCGCACCACCTACATTTTTCGCAACCGTGGTTGTCCTCGGGGTGGCATATTCGAATGGAATTTCATAGATAACTCCAAAATTGTTCGCCGTTGCGATCGCCGGGGGCGGCCCCGAGTCTACGGTGTAGAGAGGGATATTTACATAGCTGCCGATCAGGCTTACGAGCAAGACGAAAAGCGCGACCCTCCGCGACAGGCCGAGGACGTGAAATGTGTAACTGATCAGCTCGATCTGTATGTGGACGGACAGTCCCGCCAGAAAGGCCACGCAGATGAGGACGTAGACGAAAAGAAATGGCGCGAAGAACATTTGTAAGGCCTCTCAACCACACCGCAGTTGTTCGCGCACCGATCAGCTCCGTCAGACTAAGTGTGCGGAGTCGCCTCTTGTCGCCGCGGTATCGGTAGGTACTCCACGCCACTTCCACCCGACTCGCGGGTTGGCTGTGGATATAGGGAGAGCAGATCGAGAATCGCGGCAGGAATATTGGTGCTGACGTTTAGGCCGAAATCCTTCGCCTCCGTCGCCGAGATCGGGTAGTCATGAGTCCAAGTGCCCTCGGAGAGCTGGGCGGCCAGTGCGTCAGCCTTGTCGGCAGGTACTCGACATTCGAGTAACTCTCGCACCGCCTTCTTAACCTGCGCGATAGCCTTGCGTCCCACATCCGCAAGGATCAAGGTCTGATCGTCGATTTCGGAGATCGGCCTCTGCTCGACGACCTTAAGCAACGAGGCGGCCGGATTCTGGCCGAGCTGCGGATCGACAGGTCCGACAACGGCATGGGGCGACATGACGATTTCATTGGCAGCAAGGCAAATCAGCGTACCGCCGGACATCGCATAGTGGGGCACGAACGCCGTGACCTTGCCGCGATGCTCTCGCAGGGCGCGCGCGATCTGCAGCGCTGCCAGCACCAGGCCACCCGGCGTGTGTGGCACGATATCGATAGGCACGTCCGGATCTGTCAAGCGGATCGCGCGCAGAATCTCCTCGGCGTCATTGATGTCGAGGTAGCGGACGATCGGAAAACCCAGCAGCCGCATGGTCTCCTGGCGATGGGCCATTACGATCACGCGCGAGTTGTCTGGCAGCCTCGAGCGCCTTCTGGCGTATCAGCGGCGGCAGCGAAGATGCGATGAAGAACAACCAGATCAGGAGCCATAGGGTGTTGCGGGCGTTGTTCGACATTGTGACGAGTTCCTTAGTACCGCCCTTGCGGGTTTGCTCGACGTTCTTCTTCATGATGGGGGCAAGAAGTAGCGCCGCGGCGATCGTGAAATCTATTATACGTTGGTATAAATCGATCGCCTTTTGGTATGCGCGTCGTAATCCGCCCGCCACTGGATGAAAACGGCGAAGGAAAATTCGAGTAGTCTAAAGCGCCCTCGTAGAGTTGGCTTTCACGATTCGGCTTCCTTGAGCTTCACCGAGAGCGGTATCTCGCGCCCGTGCGGCAAGCTGATCGAGAGCAGAGCCGCCGCCAACACGAGAGCACCGGAGGCGAGCAGGCAACCGGTAAATCCATAGAATTCGAAAATCACACCAGACAGAAGAGTGCCGAGAAGCCGGCCTCCGGCGTTCGCCATGTAGTAGAAGCCTACATTGACCGCGACCTCGTCGTCCTCGGAGTAAGCCAGAATTAGATACGAATGGACCGCGGAGTTGATCGCAAATACGATCATGAAAATGGCCAGCCCGATCATCAGCGCGGGTCCTGGGTTGACTTGAAGACGAAGTGCGGCGGCGAGTCCGAGCGGAATCGCGACGAGAATAAAGGCCCAAAGACGGGCGGTGTCACCTGTGACGCCTTCCTGAGCGCCCGATTTGCGCAGGATCTCGGGCACCATCGCTTGCACCATTCCATAGCCGATGAACCATGCGGCTGAGAAGGCACCGACCTGCCAGAATGACCATCCAAGCGTGGACGCCAGAAAGACCGGCAGCCCGACTACGAACCATACGTCTCGCGCACTGAACAGAAAGAGTCGCGCGGCCGAAAGCCAGTTCACCGCCGGGCTCTTGGAAAACAGTTTGGTGAATTTTACTTTCGCCTTCGCCTTTCCCATTCCGCTTGGAAGCGCGACCACGGTCCCGAGCAATACGATGAAGAGTCCAATCGCCATCGCCGCCAACGAACCGACGAACCCAAGGACGGTAAGCAGGACGCTGCCCATAAAGAAGCCGGCGCCCTTGAGCGCGTTCTTCGACCCGGTCAGCCTGGAAACCCACTTGAAGAGCGTGCTGTCCTCGCCATCGGGGACGACTACCTTGATCGCGGTCTTGGCGCTCATCTTGGTCAGATCTTTGGCTATTCCCGAGAGCGCCTGTGCCGCCATGACGTAGGTTACCGACGCGACGCGAGACCATCCGGGCTGCAACAAAGCCAACATGATCAGAGAGCCAATTTGAAGTAGAAGGCCGCCATAAAGGGTGACCTTCAGCCCGGAGCGTGCCGCGATCCATCCGCCTAACAGATTGGTGACAATGCCGAAGAATTCGTAGAACAGAAAAAGGAAAGCGATCTCGACCGCAGTGTAGCCGAGGCGATCGAAATGCAGCAGGACCAGCATCCTGAGCGCGCCATCAGTGAGGGTGAAGCCCCAATAGGCGCCGGTCACCAACGCATAGTCGCGCACGCTTTTGTTCATTGCCGGTCCCGGTTCGCGGCGGGCTGTTCGTCTGCAAGGCTGGTGGCTACCTTGGCCGTAAGTTCGACCATCCGATTCACATAGCCCCACTCATTGTCATACCACGCGAGAATTTTGACTTGTGTGCCATCCACCACCATGGTCGAGGGCCCGTCGACGATGGCCGACCTTGGATCGTTGAGGAAGTCGGCGGAAACCAGCGGACGCTCCTCGAAACCCAGAATGCCGCGAAGTGGACCCTCGGCGGCTTCGCGAAAAAAGCGGTTGACCTCTTCCGAAGTAGTTGGACGAGCAACCTCGAAGACGCAATCCGTGAGCGACGCATTGAGCAGCGGCACCCGAATCGCGAGGCCGTTCAGTTTTCCTTCGAGCTCGGGATAAATCAGCCCGATCGCAGTGGCTGAACCGGTCGTCGTTGGAATCAGCGACAGCAACGCGGAGCGCGCGCGGCGGAGATCGCTGTGCGCCCGATCGACGATCGTCTGCGTATTCGTCACATCGTGCACGGTTGTGATTACGCCATGCAAAATACCGAGTTGTTCGTGGACCACTTTCACGACCGGAGCGAGACAGTTGGTAGTGCAAGACGCGGCGGTAATCAGGTGATGGCGTTTCGGTTTGTAGAGGTGGTCGTTGACCCCCATTACGATGTTGAGCGCGCCGCTCTTGACCGGCGCCGCGACAATGACCTTGCGCACGCCGAGATCGAAATACGGTTGCAGAGCCTCAGGCGTGCGGAATTTCCCGGAGCACTCGAGGACTATGTCCACTCGTGTCTTCTTCCAGGGCGCTTGGGCGGGAAGCTGAAAATTTGTGAACCCAATTCGGCGACCGTATACGGACAGTGAATCTCCATCGGTCGCGATGGGCGCGCGCCATCGTCCGTGGACGCTATCGAATTCCAACAGATGAGCTGCCGTCGAGACTCCGCCCTCGGTCTCGTTAACATGCACGATATTGAATTGGCCAAGCTCAAGAGCGGCGCGCAGCGCGAGTCGGCCCATGCGTCCAAATCCGTTGATTCCAACGCGAACCAGCATGCTCGCTCCTCCCTATTTGGCCGCCCGATAAGCTTGATCTCTTTGCAGGTTGCTTGCCCGATTGTGCGGAGCAGGAAACCTCCCTACCCGGCGACCGACGATTTTTTGAGTGCGCGGACTCTGTTTGCGGGTCTCTTCCTACGGGACGGCGCAGCCGCGGGCTCGCGGGCATCCCGGCCGCAAGATCCTGGTGCGCACTGCGGCGGAGAGAGAAGGATCGGGGCGCACAACTCGGGACGTCCGCCACAACACTGTTCTGTCAGGTAGCTCATCAATCCCCTCATGGCGGCAAAATTGGCGCTGTAGATGATGGACCGGCTCTCCCGGCGTGAGCCCACCAGCCCAGCGGATTTTAGTTGGTTGAGGTGAAACGACAACGTCGGGGAGGGCAAATTAAGCCGCTCCCCAATCTCGCCGGCCGCAACGCCTTCGGGGCCCTCGGCGATCAGTATCCGGAATATGTCCAGTCTGCTCTCTTGAGCGAGAGCACCCAGCGCGGCAACGGCCTTCAGCTTTTTCACGGTTCCATAGATATAGAATAGTAAACCGTGATGCAATCCCGTTTGACTTCTCTATAGTTCCAGATGTATGGAATTATGGTAGGAACTTTAAGAGCAAGCCCGGACCGCCGGCAAGGATCCATATGAAGTCGATGAAGAGACACTACCGAACTGTCGGCTCAACTTTTTTGGGAGCCATCCTCTTTTGGGCTGCGAGCGCTTCCGCCACCCTCCTGTTGACTGCGAGCGGCTCGACTTTCATGTTTCCGATCGAATCCGTGTGGTCGCGAGTTTATGAGAAAACTGTCCGCGACATTCAGATCAACTACCAGCCGATTGGATCGGGCGGAGGCATTGGTCAGTTCATGCAAGGTATGACCGATTTCGCGGGAAGCGACGCTCCACTGACGGATGAACAGCTCGCGAAGGCGCCCGGCAAAGTTTTGCATTTTCCCGCCGCGGTGGGCGCGGATGTTGTCGCCTACAACCTGTCGGAAATTGTTCCACCAGCTCGGCTCAGACTGACGGGACCGGTGATCGCGGATATTTTTCGAGGGAAAATCACGAAATGGAACGATCCGCTGATCGCCGGCCTGAATCCGGTGCTCAAGTTGCCGAGCAGTGACATCCTTCCTTGTCATCGATCGGATGGAAGTGGGACGACTTACATCTTCACCGACTATCTATCCAAGATCAGCCCCGATTGGGCGAGAGAGATCGGAAGAGGAACGTCGGTAAAATGGCCGGTCGGCGCAGAAGCCAGCGGGAATCAGCGTCTAGCTGACCTGCTTGCTCACGCTCCGGGAGCAATCGCCTATCTGGAAGAAACCTATTCGATTGATGCGAAACTACCATTCGCGCAGGTCCAGAATGCAGCGAACAAATGGATCGACCCGGACCTCAAGAGCATCACGGTTGCCGCGAATAACAGCATGAACAATTTGGGAGCGGATTTTCGAGGTTCCATTACCGATGCGCCCGGCGAAGGCGCCTATCCGATTTCCTCGTACACTTATTTTCTCGTCTATCAGCAGCAGGACGGCGCGAAAGCCGAGGCGATAAGAGACTTTCTCCACTGGATGCTGCGCGATGGACAAAGGTACTGCGCCAAGTTGCACTACGCTCCTCTTCCCGATTCAGTCATTCGGAACGAGGAGACTCAGATAGATCAGATCGCGGTGCTCTCCAAGAGAGTTCAGAGGGAAGACCCCGAAAAGCCGCATCGCGTCGGTGATCTTTAATCGTCGTTGAGGAGCAGAAACGTAACCGATTCTGGTTATGAACTTGGGCCGATACCGCGCTTCAACCTCGCGCTCAGGTTCCGGGCGGTTTCGGCAGCGGATCGCTCTCGCTCATGTAGTGGACGTGGATTTGACGTTCCATGAATAACCAGCGGCCCCCCTCTTTCACCAGCTTGTCGCGGTAATATCCGGCTACCCAGGAGGGCTTGCGGGTTGCCTTGGTAACTGAGTCAGCGGTCAAATAGCATTGCGCGGTCGCTTCGTTGCCCGACACCTCGATAACGGGATTGCTCACGCAGTGGCGCAGATGCTCGACGGTCGCGTGTAACTGCCGATGGTAATTTGCATACCATTGGTGGATCGCAGCGCGGCCTTTGGCGGGCGGATCGCCCGAGTATGTCGGCATCAGGACCGCGCTCTCGTGGAACAGGGCCGCAACATCGTCGGCCGTGCCTTTGTCCACCGCGAAGCAATAACGGTACAGCAGCTGCTCGATGGCTACGACGTCGTCGGTCGGCATGGGTATCTCCTCTGAGCGCGAGCTATCTTCTAAGCCAGTGAGTCTTGGACGCTCTCGGAGTGGTGTCAACTGGAATCTCCATTTTGAAAACCTGGTTCAGACCCGGGCTCAGGGTTTCTGATCGCGGAAATTTCGCATTCGCGATCGCCGCCGCCCAATGATACCGATATCGACTCGCGCCGTATTCGCACAATGAGCCATCGAACGCGGATACCGCGTGAATTGAGGCGGTCGAAAATTTCCAGCACATCGCGATTCCATTCGACACCGAATTGATGAGATCGTTTTGTTCCGTAGTTCGGCCATCTCGATTACTCGCGCCAGCATTTCTTCGTCGTTGAGATGCTCCGCGTGCCCGCGGACTTGGCGGCGACCGCCAGCGCCTGAAGTTGCGCGCGAGGGTGGCTTGCATCGACTCATATTTTGATGATACTAGAAATATCGTAATGTTTAAGCGGGTTGACCAGTTCGCTGCTCTCGGACAGCAGGATCGGCTGCGAATTTTCCGCCTGCTGGTCCGCGCGGGCCTTAAGGGCAAGTGTGTAGACGAGGTAAAACGCGCGCTCAAAATGCCGGGCTCAACGCTGTCCCATCACCTCGACACATTGACGCGCTCGGGACTCTGCACCGCACAGCGCTCAGGGCATTTTATTTACTACGCGGTGAACTGGCGCGAAACCGCGAACCTGATCCGCTTCCTGACCGAGGACTGTTGTGCCGACATGCACACGCGGCTCGTCCCGCTCGGAGCGAAAGCGTCCAGCAATGGCGGAGGCGGGTGCTGTGCTGAAGAAGGACCGGCGCCGCCGCGCATCGTTCGTGGCGCCACCAGCCGATAGGAGGAAGGAAAAATGGAAAACGAGTCATCGATCAAAGAACGCGTGCGCGCGAACTACGCACGCGAAGCTCGCCGCGTCATGGAAAAGAGTCCTGCGTCCGGATGCTGCGGCGGTGCACAACTCAATTACGATGCGATCACCTCGAATCTGTACGCGAACAGCGAAACCTCGGTGCTTCCCGCGGATGCCGTTGCGGCATCGCTCGGGTGCGGCAATCCGACCGCCCTCGCTGAGCTAAAGCCGGGAGAGATCGTGCTCGATCTCGGATCGGGCGGGGGAATCGATGTGCTGCTGTCGGCACGCCGAGTCGGTCCCACGGGCAAGGCCTATGGAGTTGACATGACTGACGAGATGCTGGCGCTGGCGCGCGAGAACCAGCGCAAAGCGGGCGTGCAAAACGTCGAGTTCCTGAAGGGCGACATTGAGAGCATACCGCTACCCCACAACTCCGTGGATGTGATCATCTCAAACTGCGTAATCAATATCTCGGCTGACAAGGACAGGGTTCTCGAAGAAGCATTTCGTGTACTGAAGCCCGGCGGACGTCTCGCGGTTTCTGATATCGTCGTGCGCGGCGAGATGCCGGGGGAGTTACGACGTCGTGCTGACTTGTGGGCCTTATGCGTTTCCGGGGCGCTGGAGGAACGGGAATATCGCTCCAAATTAACCAGAGCGGGATTCGAGCAGGTGGATGTCGAATCTGCCCGCATATACACGTTAGCGGACGCGAAGAGTCTCCTGGCAGGAAACTCCGAGGCGGAAGCGATCGCCGAGAAGGTGGACGGGAAGTTCATGAGCGCATTCGTGCGCGCCCGCAAACCATTCTAGGCGTGGACAGATCAACAATGGCGGCGGCGCGCTTCCAGAGAGACTGAGCGCCCGGTCTTGTCCGACGCTTTGTACAGGCCTGTATTTGCAAAGTAACCGATCGCTTACTTTGCCGAATGTAACCGTTCGCTCCCTTGGGAGTTGAAATGTAACCGTTCGTACACTTTCCTATTTGTCACCATTCGCCATTGGGCTATCCTCCGATAACTGCTTTTGCCCGGTCCAATCCGGCGGATTTCAGCTGTCCAGTTTTTGGGGTTCACTCCAGACTTGGGTCAGTTTTGCACCGGCGCCGGGACCTTCGAGCAAAATCTGAGCGCCCGCTTAGTGGTGACCGAAACCGGTACGTTGAGTCGGGTAGGTGCCGAAAACCAGCGGGCCTCAGCGAGTGCGCGTGATCCCGAGTAGCTGCATGCGGTATTGCCGCGTTGTGCGCTTCATACCCAAGCGCGCGGCGGCACCATTCGGTCCGCCAAGTACCCAATTCGCGTCTTCCAGAGCGCGCAGGATGTGCGCGCGTTCGACGCCGTGGAGCGTCTCACCGGCGACGTTCTCGTGTATTGACGCTGGCTGGTTTTGACGGGGTTTCAGCTCCTCGATCGGCACTTCGAGGGTCCGTCCTCGTGAGAGGATCATCGCACGCTCAACCAGGTTGGCGAGCTCACGCACGTTGCCGGGCCAGCTATATCTACACATCGCATCGAGTGTTTCGGTCGGGATCACCTCGATTTGCCGATTCATCGGGCGGGCGAGGCGCTGTACGAAGTACCGCACAAGCGAGGGAATGTCTTCCGGCCGCTCGCGCAGCGCGGGGACGTGGATTGGAAAGACGTTCAGCCGGTAATAGAGATCGTCCCGAAAGCGGTGCTCCTCAACCATGCGGAGAAGATCCCGATTCGTTGCGGCGATCAGGCGCACATCCACCTTGATCGTTATTCGTGCTCCCGATTCGCTCGAACTCCTGCTCTTGCAGGACACGGAGGAGCTTAGGTTGCAGGTCCAGCGGTATCTCGCCGACCTCATCGAGGAACAGCGTGCCGCCATTCGCGATCTCGAAACGTCCAATTTTTTGCGCGATGGCGCCGGTGAACGCGCCCTTCTCGTGCCCAAACAATTCGCTTTCGAACACAGCCGACCGCATTCGCGCACTTCACCGATCTGATGAGGCTCATCGCGTTCAACTCGCCGACCGAGGGCAGTTTTCCCAACGTCAGCTTTTCCGATTTGCCCGGGGCATTCATCCTGAGCGCGGTGCGGGAGCCGTATTGGCTGGCCGACGCCTTGATTCACGAGCTTCTGCACAGCCGCCTGTTTTTCATCATCGAGCGCGGCGAGATCCTCGAGCGCGGCGAGGGCGCCGAGCCCAGCGAATTTTACTCGCCGTGGCGCGACGACTCCAATGACGGCAACCTTTATGCGCTGACCGACGGCAGGCGGGGCAGTATCACGGAAAAGTGGAGCGTTTGCACCTGCCAATCACGTGACCCTCTCGCCGGCGATCGCCGCCGACGGCACGATCTACAGCGCACCGACCAATAACACTGTCTACGCGCTAACCTTCAACGGCACCGCAGCGGTGCAGAAGTGGACGTTCGCCGTCGACTTTTGCAGCGGCAACTTCCCGTCGGCAATCGGCGCCGACGGCAGTATGCTCCTCGACGGAGGCGCCACACATACAAGATACTCGACGACTTTGTGCAGCGAAGGTAGCCCCCTTTTGCGACAGATGATGCGCAACGCGAGCAAGCTGCTGCCGCACTTGGGCAGACTGTCGTCGAAACTGCACATCTTGGACGAGATGCTCAGGAGCGAAGCGCAACCTTGGGCTGTACGTTCGATTTTGCTCTTCGGTTCCGGATGCACGCGGATTCTTTATACGGAAGCGTTTGCGGATGCTCTCGGCGCTAACAGTCCGGAAGATACACCTGCGACGCGACCTCTGCACTGACGAATGCAACGACCGCGACCTGCTCGGTCCCGCCTGCTCGGAGCTCTCAGGGTGCCACATCTCCGAAATCGTCAAAGCCGAAACCGCGGCGAGCGGCGGTTGCTGCGCGAGCCAGCTATGAGGATGTAATCCGAGCGCGAAAACTAATGCGGCGATAACCACGCTTAATCAGGAGCAGCGCGACCGCAACATCACGCCCCACGCAAAGGCTGATATTGGCACGGACAGAACGAGCTATTGCAACCAGGCGACGATGAAGTGGTGGATCAAATAAATCCCGTATGCGTTGTCGCTGAGGCTATCGAGCAGGGGCGTCCTTTTTTGGTGGCGGTTTTCAGGAATCGGGCGAAGTGGGACCGGAGAACCTGTGAAAATCGCAGACTCCTTGGCGGAGAGGAGGGAATCGAACCTTCGTAGTCGAGTAGCTAAGCCATCAAGGAAGCTCTGCACGGATTGATCGATTCAGGTACAAAGGAGTCAGTGGATCGGCGGATGCGGAGGTGAGGTGATGGGAAATCAGCTGACGTTCGCATCGATGGCATGGAATGGCAAGGGCAAAGTCACTCGGCGTGAGCGGTTCCTGGCCGAGATGGATGCGGTGATTCCGTGGCCGCGGCTGGTCGGGCTGATCGAACCGCACTATCCAAAGGCAGGCAACGGTCGCCAGCCGCTGGGGCTGGAGAAGATGTTGCGGATTTACTTTCTGCACCGCATTCGATGGCGCGGCATTTTCCAATGTGGCCGTGTACTTTCCGCAGAGCGCAACCACCGCGTTCGCTGGAACGACATTGCCCGCGCCATCAGGCGTCCACACCGTGCTTGTCACGAGGCTAACCTCCGGAGGCACGTACATGGTAAGTGTCGCAGCGGGCGCGGTAACCGTTGCGACTGGCAACGGCTCGACGGCGGATAGCGCTGGAGTACTGAAAGTGACCTTCTAACGATCGGATTTGGCGCGGAGCTGATATCGCTCATCGGCTCCGCGCCCAGATGCTTTCATCGAGAAGACGCGTGGCGGATACTCAATCTCGATGGAAGATTTTCTCGAGACCATAGCTCTGCGTCGGCTCCCGGTTGGGAGAAGCATGGTCGTGCGCATCGCTGGTAAGGACGTGGCCCTCTTCAACGTGGACGGAGACGTCTACGCTGCGAGCGATGCATGCGCACACGCCGGTGCGTCTCTGGGATCTGGAAAGCTGCAAGGCAAGATCGTGACTTGCCGCGCACACGGCTTTCGATACGATGTCACGACCGGTCATTCCACTCGCATTGAGGGACTCCGAGTTGCTACCTATCCGGTGAAAATCGTCGACGGGAAAATAATGGTGGCGATCGCCGCGCAAAGCAAAGGAATACTCCCACCCATCGGTTAGTCTTCAGTTCAAGATCTCATCCATTTGCCGAAGCGGGCAGCGCTGAATTGCTCTTAGACAGCATGGTGCCGCGCCTGGCTATCCAGACAAGCAGCAAGAGAGCTGGTATGGTCACTACCGTAGTCAGTAAGAAGAATCGCACCCACCCGAACTTGTCGGCTAGTACGCCGCCAGATGACGCAACCATTGTGCGCCCGACTGCGGCGAGCGAAGACAGCAAGGCGTACTGAGTGGCGGTGAAATCGGGAGAGCATAGGTCCGAGAGATAGGCGACCAGCGCCGCACCCGCCATCGCACCGGTAAGGTTTTCCGCGGCAACGCAAAGTGCGAGGTAATCGAGTCGATGGCCCCCGACCGCTTGTAACACATAGAACAGATTGCCAGCCGATTGCAGTACGCCGCATACGACCAGTGCTCGTAGAACTCCGAGCCGGGCAGTGATCACTCCACCGACCAGCGCTCCTACGACGGTCGCGAAGAAACCGACCAGCTTCGAGACGGCGGCGATCTGTTCGAGTGAGAAGCCAAGCGACACATAGAGCGGCATCGCCATCACACCCGCCATCGCCTCGCCTAGCTTGTAGCCGAGGATGAAGATGAGGATTACGACCCACAGCGGGCGGCGCATGAAGTCAGCGAACGGGCCGGTCACCGCAGTTGCTAGCCATTGCCGAAACGCATCGCACCTGCTGCCTGGTTTGGACGTCACGATCTCCACTCGTGCAGCTGGCTCCGGGGCGAACAGGAATATCAGCATCCCCACGCCGATTAGCGCCGCCATCGTGGCATAGGCGGCGAACCATCCTGCGTGCGACGCAATTATCAGCGCGCCGGCACCCGCTATTAGCATGCCGATACGGTACCCGGTCTGGATCATTCCTGCGCCGGGACCCTGTTGCTCCTGTCCAAGGAGCTCTACGCGATACGCGTCGATTACGATGTCCTGGCTAGCCGATAGAAACGCGACCAACACCGCCAGCATTCCAATCAGGTGGAGGTCGCGCTTAGGATCGCAGGAGCCCAAGCCAAGAATCGCTGCTAATAGTCCTAGCTGGATGGTTATGCCCCATCCGCGCCGCCTCCCCAGCGGCAGCGGCGGTGGCAGCCGGTCTATGAGTGGTGACCAGAGGAACTTGAAAGCGTAAGGCGTGCCGACCAGGGCGAACGCGCCGATCGCCGAGCGGCTCACCCCTGCCGTAGCTAGCCAGGCGGAGAGCGTCGAGAAGGTCAGCAGTAGCGGAAGGCCGCTCGCGATGCCGAGCGGAAGAATCAGTAGGACTCGCCGATCAGCATACGACGCGAACGTACGTTTCCAGTTGGTCAACGCTGGTTCGCATCGCGAAGCGCTTCGGCCGCTTCGCTCTCCACAACTGTGCCCTTGAAGAAATCGGGTCTGCCCTCGCCCCAGAAGCGCAATGGATTAATGAACACAAATTCGCGAAAGTCTTCCTCAGTGATAAGTCGATCCTCGACCAGCTCGTAGGCTTCCTCGAGCACTTCGTTCATGTTGACCACATCGAAGTGGCCGATGTCCGAGCCGAGCAGCGTCTTGATGCGCGCCTTATAAGGATTTACGCGCGAATTGAACGCCCATGCGTTGATGGGATCGTCAGCCTCGCAACCGAAGTAGAAATTGCGGGTGAATAGTTCGCGGATATCCTCTGGGCTCCCGATGCCGCACGCGGAAAAATCGTCGAGGTCCTTGATGTTCCCCGTGCCGGTCGCGCCGAGTCCATCGAAGATCGAGCTGGTCTCTAGACGGTCAGCGAGCTGCTTTCCGCCGAAGCGTTCGAACAGCTCGTGCATCAGCTTGCGATCGAGGTTGGCAGGATTGACTTCTTCGAGCGCGCGGCGATTACGCTTTTTCCAGTGACCGATCAGATCCGAGTAGAGACTGCAGGCCCATCCGACGCTGCCCTCGAGGAACGCAAACTTCAGCGCCGGGAAGCGGCGCGTAACGCCGCCCAGGAACAGCCCCTTGGCAACCGCTTCGCCCGCAACCGCGAAATGTCCGATGTGGTTATACACAAAGTTCGTCGGCGAGGTGCGAAAGCCCGAGCCGCGCGTGCCGGCGTGGAAGGTCGGCATCACTCCCAGCTCGACGCATTTCGACCACACCGGGTCATAGTTGTACAGACTATCGATGCCGAAGACGTCGGGCCAGGTTGCGAAGCGGCGCAACTCGCCCGAACCTTGTTCGACCGCCGGAATCGGCCGCGGTACCATGCTGGTCATCACTACGACCTTGAGGCCAAGTTCCTTGACGACGTACTCCAATTCGTCGATCGCTTCCTGGGGAGTGTGCATAGGAATCGCGGCGGCGGGCGTCATGCGATCGCTGAACTCGCCGAATTGGTGCGCGATATACATGTTGAAGGCGCGGCAGCTCGCGCAGCGGATCTCATCTTCCGGAATGTAACCGACGGCGAGGCCGGCGGTCGGATAGAGGACAGTGAAGTCGAAGCCGAACTCGTTGAGCCGGTCATAGAGGAGGCGCGGAAGCATCGCGGTGGCGCGGTCGAGGGTGTTTTTTGCGGGCACGCCCCAAAACGCCTCCTGCGCACGGCGCGTTTGCGCCCGCTCATCAGGAGTCATGGTCAGGGATTTCGCCACGTAGCCGCCGCGGCGCCGAAACGAATTGACCGCGTCTGCTCCGGCTACGTCTTTCAAGTAGTCGCTGATCGACGGACCGAACTCCAGCCAGTGGCCGTCGGCGTCGATGACGGGATGACCGATTCGTTTTCGAATCTCTTTGGAACTGAGCTTTCCCGACATGAAGTGACCTCCATGGCGCGGTCCGTATGAGGCGGCTGAGCCGCGTGCCGTTGGCCAACAATATCGCGACTGTTCCGAATCGCAAGCCTCGCAACCAAGCCTTATAGATATTACGATCGCGAGAGGCCAAGGTCGACCTCGATCTCTTTCGCGGAAGATTCAAGGAGGGAGGAGTTCCGATGAGTAGCAGTCCGAAAACCTTGTACGAGCGACTTGGCGGCTATGACGCGATCACGGCGGTGGTGAACAACCTATTGCCGCGCCTCGAGGCTGACAAATTACTGGGGCGCTTTTGGGCGCATCGCGGCGTTGACGGCGTCGCTCGTGAGAAGCAGCTACTGATCGATTACTTGAGTAATTGCGCGGGCGGCCCCACCTACTACACCGGCCGTGCCATGAAGCTCTCGCACCAGGGCATGCGGATTAACGAAGCCGACTGGCAAGCATTCCTGGGTCATCTGAATGCGACTCTTGATGCGTTTCAGGTTCCGAAGCAGGAACGCGGCGAGGTGCTGGCATTCATCGAAAGCACCAAGGCGGACATCGTCGAGCTATGAGCCATTGGTCAAGCAACCTTCCAGAGTGGCGGCATCCTGGCTGACTGCAAACGCTTCGGCGATAGACAACGTTTCAGCGCCGAGAAGGAAGAGCAACTCTGGTACTACTCCGAGCTGATCAAAATTTTTCAGATGCGCGGGCCGAGCGGATTCATCATAGACGAACTGGGTCTGTGCGTTACGCTATTGCGCCAGATCGTCGAAGCCGATTCCGAAATCTCTTGATCTCCGTGTGAGGCGAATGTGAAGAGGAGCGCGCGTGCCTGAGGAAGCCGAGATCGAAACCGAACGGATCGACGAACAGATCAAAGAGCAACTTGAGCGCGAAGGTGGCTCGTTGCTCAAGGCGATCGCTCTTACGACCGCGTTGTTCGCAGCCTTGGCAGCGGTCGCGGCTCTGCGCGCAGGCGGTACTGTCAACGAAGCGCTGGTATTGAAGACCGAAGCAACGCGCCTGCAGGCTGAAGCATCCGATCAGTGGACCGCCTATCAGGCAAAAGGAATCAAGTCGGCGATCCAGCAAGCGTCTGAGTCATCATGGGTGGCTCAAGGCAAACAGCCCCCGAGTTCCTTTTCCGAGGAACGCCAGCGCTACTCTCGCGAACAGGCAGAAATAGAGCGCGTTGCGCGCGATAAGGAACGCGAGCGTGATGAGAAGTCTCTCGAGGCCGATCGCCTGTTGCATCGGCACCACCGATTTGCCGATAGCGTCGCGCTGTTCCAGGTCGCCATCGCACTTGGGGCGATAGCTGCCCTCGCGCGGTTTCGCCTGGTTTGGTTTCTCTCGATGCTAGTGGGGCTCAGCGGCGCGGGACTCCTCCTTACCACCATGTTTTGATCAGCGAACAGAGTTTGCCGTCCGCCCGAGTTTATCCGGAATCGTTGCCGGAGATTTCGATGGGGACCAGGAGAGCATGGTGAAAAGCATCTGGCCGGCCGAGCCGTTTGACCGCGCGGTAGCGACCTTGTTCACTCTCGTCCTGTTCGCGCTAGGAATCGCGGTGTTCGTAAATGCGCCACTGTCTTACGATGGGGCCTTCTTTCTTTTCCGTGTGCTCGACACGCATCAATTCGCCGCTGACCACGGTAGACTCATAAACATTCCGCTGGAACTTCCGCTGCTGGTCGCTACGCACTTCACCGACAACCTCGGCGTGCTGCGTGCGATCTTTTCGGTCGCCTATGCCGCGATCCCGGTTTTAGGCTTGACGGTGTCATGGCTTGTATGCAAGTCGCGGCGTCCTTCGCTTTTCATCTGGCCCGCCATGTCGATATGCATCGCAGGACTGCCAGGACAGTTTTCGTTTCAGAGCGAAGCGATCATGGCGGTTACGTTGCTCTGGCCGGCGCTGCTGATGGTGCTCATCGGCGCACCGGCAACGGTTATGCTGGCGGTAGCGATGACCTCGATCGCGGCTGCTTGCTCGCATCCGTACGCCGCTGTCGTGCTGGCGTTCATCGTGTTCGTCGCAATGGCATCCGCGATCGTGCGGCCGGAATCGCGCAAGGCGTCGCTGGGATTCGGGCTGGCTCTCGGCGCGCTGCTGCTTGCAAGAACGCTGGCGCGGCTCGACCCATACGAAAGCCAAGCGCTTGGTGTCCAGACCATCGTCATGTCGTTCAATGACTCACTGCTCGGATGGCCCATCGTGGCGATAGCTCTCACCTCGGTCGCCGCGCTGGGTAGTCTTCTGGGCACGCGGCAGCGCGCGCACATCTTTCTGACCCTGCCGCTGATTATCGCGGGCCTCGCACTGATGGTGTGGGCAATCCATCCGGCTAACTGGGCCAACTGCAACGACTATCGATACTGGGTGGCGCCGATTTCAATGCTGTTCATGTCGGGCGCCGCGGTCGAGGAACTATGGCTGCGAAGACTGCCCGAGCCGCAGTTGCAGAACCTCCGGCTCTACGCTGTGCCCCTAATCGGCGCGATCTTCCTCCTAGTCCTTTCGATTCAGAGTCTTCAGTGGGGAATGATGAGCCGGCGCCTGGCGACCGATCTGATGAACTCGGATCGCGGATGTGTTTCGCGCTTCAGTGTCGCCTCGATTCGGAATACCGCGCTGGAACATTGGGCGGTGACATTCTACGCGGTCGAACTGCAAGCCCTGAAACCAAGCACGTTGTTGGCCCCCGACTATCCCGCGTGCCAACTCTTCGCGCGCAACGGCGCCGCAATTCTTGTGGACGAGTGGAATTTCAAATACGTCAGATACCTCGGGAAAGGCCGTTTCGATTTCGAGGACGCTCGATCGAGAACTGCCAAGCAGCGAAAATGAACGCGCTTCAACCCAAACAGAAAAGTGCAACCGCTAAACGATGAAGGTCAGGTTGTCGATTACCTCATCGTTGTTAACCAGCACGGCCTTCTTGGCGGCGATCTTCCAGCGTTCGTCTTCGAAGCGCATGCGATGCTCGTAGCGCCCGGCAAAGACGCGCTCCTTGCCGCGCCGCAGCTCGTACAAGATGAAAGCGGAGAGAACCGTCGCGGCGTTTTCTCCCGCCGCTTCCACCTGCACATTGGAGACCAGCCGCTTCGTCTTCGAGGGCGGGCTCTGCGCGTGCGCGACGCCCGAGGCGAGCCGGTCGATGCGATCGCGCAACCTCGCAAAGTTATCGTAGACCAGCGTGACCTCGCGATTTGGATCAACGCCGTCGCCGTTACACGGCATCCAATAGATTGCGTCCGCAGTCAGCATTCCCAGCCATTCGTTGTGACGGCGTTCATCGAGGAGACGCGCCTCGCTGTAGAGGATGTCTTCCGCTTCGGAGCGGCTCAGCCTTGCCATGTTGAAGTACCGTCGAGGATCAGGAAGTCCTTGCCGCGCGCAGCGGTTTGATTTGCTGCGCCTGCGCGGCGCCGCACATCGCCACTTTCCATCTCCTATAGAAAGCACGCTGCGGAACTTCATCGGTGATGTGCCCGATCGTGATTCCGTCGCCGCCAACCTGCTCGCGTTCGATCCCGCGCGAGAGTTCGAGCCATTCGGCGCCTTTCACGCGGAGACCATCGGTGCAGCGATTGAACATCTCGACGTCGTCGGGCGCGCCGCCGCCGGCGGAACCATAGAAGGCTTCATGAGCACGCAGCCGCGCGACGTTGATTTCGTCCGGCACGCCTTTGAGGGTCGTCGGCAGCAGATGCACATCGGTACGCTTCGCGCTTACCGGTATCGTGATGCGGAACTGGATGCCGATGATCAGCAGATTCGGGAAGACCGCGAGGTTGACATTCGAGGCGGCGAGAATCTCGGCTGTCCGTTCCTGACCGAAGCGCCGGATGAGGCTCGCCATGTATGCATCGCTGGCCGCCTGCGAAGTCGCGCCCCGCAGGATGTTCGGGACCGGCCGGGTTCCCGCGGCGCGCTTGGGCGCCATATCGAGGATCGCGTGGCCGTTGCCGAGGTCTTTGCTCTCGAAGTCGGAGTTCTCGGTAAACAGTTGCATCACTTTGCGGCCGAGCTTCTTGCCCTGAATTTCGAAAAACGCCTGATGGACGAAATTCGGATGATAGCCGTCCACGCCGTTTTCCATCTGGAACTTCCAATTGCCGTCGTAGCCATACTTATGAATTCCCGAGCGCGCCTCGACTGCGCCCTCGGGCGACAGATCCATAAAAAGGTCGATGTAGTATTTTGCGCCTGCTAGATAGTCCGCGAGATTTTCCACATCCGGGCTGAGACTCGCGAACACCAGGCCGCGATACTTCTCGACCCGTGCCGCTTTCATCAGGCCGAACTTGCGCCTGTCGAAGCTGCTTCCGTAGCCGTTGGCATAGGGCACGCCGATGAGGTCGCCCTTATTATTGTAAGTCCATCCGTGATACCAGCATCGGAACGAGCTGGAGTTGCCGCGCTGCTCCTGGCAGATGCTCGACCCGCGATGCATGCAGCGATTCATCAGGACGTGGATATCGCCGTCCTCGTCGCGCGTCATGATAGCCGGCTGGGTTCCGATCGGCACCGTCTTGTAGTCGCCGGGCTCGGCCACCTCGCTCTCGTGTCCGAGGAACACCCAGTTGCGTTCGAAGATCCGCTCCATCTCGAGCTCGAAGATCTCCTGCTCGAGATAAATCTTGCGATGGACGCGGCTGTCCTGGACCAGCTCTTCAAGATTCAACTGTGATGGCATCGCGCATCTCCTCTCGGCTCGCGGCTTGCGAGCACATGCACACGATTCTTTCGATCGCGAATTGTGCCTCAGCCTCACACCAAAATCGAACGCTTTGCAACCGCCGCGCGCGATGGTCGCTAAGGTGACCAATGGGCACGATCCACTCCCGACGGGCATGAATTTCGTCGCGTGGGCGACGTTCATAAGATTGATTAATCTTCTATTATTCCTGTCATTAGCTTAAGTTGCAGATCAAAGCGGAGACGTGACAGACGGTTGACAGCGGATCGAATGCGCCGCTTGACCCTCACGCGTTCCCGAGTTTCCCTGGAGAGCCCATTGGAGAGGATACGCAAATGAGCGCCACTGATTCGTCAGCCGGAAAACTTTCACGCCGCCTCACCGCGCAGGATGCATCCTTCTTATATGCGGAATCGCGCAACGGCCCGACCCATATCGGATCGATCCTCTTCTTCGAGGGTCACATCCCATTCGACGACCTCGTGCGTCACGTCGAAGGACGGCTTCATCTGCTGCCGCGTTATCGTCAGAAGCTCGCCGAGGTTCCGTTTCGCCTCAACCATGCGACATGGGAAGACGACCCCGATTTCAAAATTGAAAATCATGTGATGCGTCACGTCCTGCCGGAAGGTTCCACCGATGAGGACCTCGTGCGCGCGGTGATGGAAATCAATGAGCGCGGACCCGACCGCTCGCGTCCGCTTTGGGACATGCATTCGTTCGAAGGGCTCAGCGGCAATCGCACGGCGGTGGTGTCGCGGGTTCATCATTGCCTGGTGGACGGCGTGTCGGGCGTGGAACTCCTCAACGTGATGATGGACCTCAAGCGCGATGCTGCGCCGCCCGAGCCTCCCAAGGAGGAGTGGGTTCCGAAGCCGCTGCCGAACGCAATCGAGCGGTTGTTCGACGCCACTTTCGATGGTGCTCAGACGCAGCTCAACTTTTATCGCCGACTATCCGAGACATTCCTGAAGCCGGGGGAGTTCATGAATCGCGCAAGGCTCCTGACTGAGGCCAGCCTGTCGTTTGCGCGTATGCTGCGGCCCATCGCCCCGGCGCCGTGGACGCGACGCCTCGTCACCAGCCGCCGCGCGCTCGCGTGGTCATCGTTCTCGTTCCCCGAGATTCGCGCGATTCGCAACTCTCTCGGCGGAACCGTCAACGATGTCGTCCTGACGCTCCTCACCGAAGGCGCCGCGCGGTATCTCGAGCATCACGGCTATGAGTTGAAGGGCCAGTATTTTCGCATCGGATGTCCGGTGAACGTGCGCAAGAGCGAGGAAAGCGGGGCGCTTGGCAATCGCGTCTCGATAATGTTCCCCGAAGTTCCCGCCGAGCCGATGCCACCGGCCGCGCGGCTGAAAGCCATCAACGAGGAAACCGAGCGCATCAAGAAGTCTGGCGCGCCGCAGGGACTCGAGCTGATGATGGAAGGCGCGGAACTGATGCCGCCCAGCCTCGCATCGTACGGCGGGCAACTCGCGATGAACGCACTCGACGGCGCCGTCGCGCTCTCCAACCCGCTACCCGAGTTGCCGGTCAATCCGCGTTTCACGCTTCCTGGTTTCGGGATGAGCTTCCTGGCGACCAATGTCCCGGGCGTGATGGTGCCGCTGTATCTTGCGGGTCATCAGTGCCTCGACATGGTTGGACTGGTTCCACTCGCCGCGAATGCCGGCTATGCGGTCGCGATCGGCAGCTATAACCAAAAGCTATACTTCGGGATGATGAGCGAGCCTACCTTGATGCCGGACGTGGATCTCATGAAGGCTTACGTCGATGAGGTCTTCGAGGAGCTAAGGACAGAAGCTGGGATCAAGCCGTCTACCGAAACTCGCGCGCCGGAGCCCACTCCTACGAACGATGGAGACGCTCGCGCGGCGGCCTAGTTACTTCGGAGAAGAGCGAACCTTTACGTGCGCGCGGTCTTCCTGGATCGTGACTGCGGCGGTCGAATCCTTCTCACCCAGTCCGTTGGCGAGAGCTGACAGAAAGTCCTGCTCGACGAGGCTGGCGATCGGCATCGGCACATTCAGCTCGCGACCTACCTCAGTGGCAAGGCCCAGGTCTTTGCGCGCCAACTTGAGCGCAAAGGTTACTCGATCGAAATTGCCGCGAAACACCATCTTCGGCATGGTGCCGTTGAGCAACATTCCTTGCCCATAGGCACCATCCTGAACGACCTTCAATAAGGCCTCGGGCGATACCCCAGCCTTAACACCCATGGTGAAAGCCTCGGCGAGAAGCTGCGTCGAGCAGATCGCGATCATGTTATGCACCAGCTTGGCGACCGCGCCCGCGCCGCTTTCGCCGATGTACGACACCTTGTCACCGATCGCATCGAGGACAGGCTTGATCCTTTCGAAGGCTTCCTTGCTTCCGCCGACCATCACTGCGAGCGTGGCGTTGCGTGCGCCAGGGATTCCTCCACTCACGGGCGCATCGAGCATATCGATCCCCTTGGCCTTGAATGTCGCGTGCAGCTGACGAATGACGCTCGGCGAATTGGTGGAGAGGTCGGCATAGACGGCGCCGCGAGCAAGCTTACTAAGGATGCCGCCCTCGCCCGTCGCCACCGATTCGACGTCCTTCGGTCCCGGAAGCGAGGTTACTACTACTTCACTTTGCGCGGCTACCGCGGCGGGAGACTCGGCCCATTGAGCGCCTGCTGCCAGATGCGGCTCGGCGGCTTCGCGTCGCACGTCGTATACCGTCAGTGTGTGACCCGCCTTGATCATGTTGAGCGCCATCGGGCCGCCCATGTTGCCAAGACCTATAAAGCCGACTCGCATTTAGGCGCCCACCTTCTGGACGAGCTTGATGCCGAGTTGCTCAGATGCGTTGCTACCGAGCATGCGCGCCATAGTTGATTCAGCCACATTCGCCTCGCTCATCTTCTCGATCGCATCCCATGCGCTGGTCGTATCCTGATGTGGATAGCGCGAGCCCCAAACCACCTTTTCCGCGAAATCCTCCGGCAGCTTCAGGATGAGACGCTCTTCGGCATCAAAGCCGAGCATCACCTTACCTTCTTTCCACATCTCCTCGGTATCGGTGCGCACTGGATAGTAATGAAGAAGCGGAATCGTGCGGGTCGAGGCCTCCATCTTCTCAAGAACCTCTTCCATCCACGAAGCTTTGCCGTGCGCAACCACCACCTTCATGTTCGGATAGCGCTGCATTACGGTGAAACCAATCAAGGTCGCAGCTACGAACATGTGGTTGTCGAGCCAGTAGGACAGAACCTGGGAGATCGGATGCCCTAGTGGCGGCGATGCGGAGAAGAATGTGAAGGTTGACGTAGCGCCACCTCCGGCGAAAGGACCTCCGCCGGCATTCATGATCCCGGAATGTTGATTGACCCGGCCTTTCACCTTCTCGGTAAAAGGACCGTGCGAGGTCCATTCGGGGTTCCATAGGCCTGCCGTAGGATGTACGGCCAGAGTGGTACCGAGGCTCTCCAACTCAGCCCACAGGGGATCATAGTAAGGATGAGTGAAGTAGTGACCCTCGATAAACATCGGGCGAATGAACGCGCCGCGGAAGCAAGGCATCTTTGCTGTCCGCCGTAACTCCTCAATCGCGTAGTCCATGTTCTGGGTTGGAACCATCGATGCTGCGAAGAGTCTATCAGGAGCAGTCTTGCAGAAATCCGCGAGCCAGTTGTTGTAGGCGCGCGCGAGCGCATAAGCCACGTCGGGATCTTCTACGAGATGGAATCCTTCGGCGAACCAGGTGGGATACATGAAAGTCTGGTTGACGCCCATCGCGTCCATGTCCTTCAGTCGCGCCTGCGGATTGGAAGCGCCGGCATTCATAGGATGCCGAGTGTCAGGATCCAGCTCACCGACCTTGTCCCACGTCATGCCAGGCTTCCAGATCGCGTGGCGCGGGATGTTGGAGTTCATAGTGTCGCGAAAGACCTTGCCATTGACCTTCAAGTAGCAGCCGAACTTGCCTTCCTCGCGCCACAACGCGTGCTTGCCGAGAGTTCGGTATTCAGGTTCGAGGTATTTCTCCCATAGCTCGGGAGTCTCGACCACGTGCGAATCGCTGTCCAGCACAGCGAATTGCTTCTTGTTCATGATGACTATCTTCCGGTTGCGAATATCTAGTTAGCGGCGCAATAGTGCGGCCTCGGGCTTCAGCGACTCCCTGACTTCCTCCTCGGTCGGCCACCATTCGGGCCGTTCGATCTCGGTCACGCGCTCGCGGATGTACTTGCGGGGTGGCTTGATGTTGTACAAGTTGCGAGCGTTCTCACCGAGGAATTTGGTCTGATAGTTCTCGGGCAACTCGCACTTGCGCATCGTTTCGAGCGCTCGCCACGCATCGTCACCATCGTGATGATAGACGTCCGACGACCACGCAAGGATGTTTTCGTAGAACTC
Source organism: uncultured delta proteobacterium (assembly GCA_963815835.1). Taxonomy (GTDB): domain Bacteria; phylum Desulfobacterota; class Binatia; order Binatales; family Binataceae; genus DATGKG01. Next base: position 115,433 of record CAWFIF010000006.1, on the reverse strand, counting down.
AGGGAAGCGCGACGGCGGAGCTTCGTCACCTTCGAAACCGGTGACGCAATGTTGGAAGAAAGTCTCACTAGGAAGCTGACTGAGCTTCGGCATTTTGCGGTCGTTACGATAGAGCTTGTAGGTCTTGTCGCATTCGTCAAGGACGAAGCTCAGCCACGTCGATGACGCCTCGAACACCGCAGCCTTGATTTTCGGATAGCGGTCGAAGAAACCGGATAGCAGTGACATGGTTACCCAGAGCGAGGCCTCGGCCTGGAAGTCCTGCACATTGATCAAGAACGAATGCGGCAGGCCTGCGGAGCTGCCGCTAAGTCCGATAAGCTCGGCACCCGAGTACTGTTCGCTATAGCCGGGAGGTTTGAGCAGTCCCAGCGCCGGGAACGGATGCATGCCGTAAACGACGCCGGTCTCTTCCATCGCATGCCACACGCGCGAGTACTTGGGCTGAATCGGATAGTTGCCCATCGCGTCGATAGGACGCACAAGTCCTACGCGGCATCCCTTTCCCGCGACGCGGTATAGCTCGTCGGTCGCGAAAACAGGATCCTGCATCGGCAGGAGAGCCGCGAAGTAGAGTCGCTCCGGATCCTCCTGACAATACTCGTGGGCCCAGTCGTTGTAGGCCTTGCACATCGCTCGCGCGCCCATGGCATTCGTAATCCACGGATAGGTATCGATGTCGGTAGGGATGATCATCACCTGGTCGATACCCTGAACATCCATGTCGGCCAGCCGCGGCTTCGGCTGATAGGAGCCTGGATGATCGATGTAGGCGGCCTGCTCCTTGGTGAGCGCGGTCTTGGGATCGAGGTTGCGCACATTGAGGGCGCGCTGGATGTTGTGCTTGAGACCTGGACCGGCGAGCGAGAGGACATTGACCATACCGGCGGTCCCACCGATTTTCTGCGACCCGAGTCCGGTGTTCGCAAAGCCGTTGACGATGAGCTGCTTGCTTTCCTCGTCGAACCAGATGCTATTTCTAAGCGCCTCGAACTCATCCTTAGTCAGATAGTCCTTCGCGCGCTCCCATAGCCAGGGCGGTTCGGTGACATGAGCGTCGCAGTCGAAGGTCGGGAAATCTTTGCTCATCGGTGCAAATTTCTGTGTGAGCATCTCGCGCCTCCGTGATCATCCACTAGACCAATTTCATTCTTGAGACCGACTTACTAGCTCTCTAGCCACGTCTCCGGCATCGTGATGGCGCCGTTGCGAGCGAAGATGGCGTCGATCTCTTTCATATCGGCGTCCGAAATCGACCATCCCAGAGCGCCGAGGTTGTCGTCAACCTCGCCCGGATTGCGGCATCCGACGAGAGCCGTGCTGATGGCAGGATTCGATAGCGTCCAGCGCAGCGCAAGCTGCGGCAGACTCTTCCCATAGCGCTTTGCGACTCCCTTCAGCTCCTCGACCGCGCGGAGATTCTTAAGGAAGTGATCGGGACCGAACAGATGCTGCGCGAGGTTGATGTTACCCAGCTGTCCGCGGCGCGAGCGCCAGTCGCCCTTCTCGAAAGCTTTCTCCTCGCCCAGCGTACCGGTCAGCATCCCGTAGGCGAGCGAGCCATAAGCCATGACACCTATGTTGTTCTCGCGGCAGTACGGGAAAATCTCCTTCTGCATGCGCCGATCGAACATATTCCAGCAATATTGAACGACATCGACGGGCCGCACCTTCTCGCACGCTTTGATCTCTTCCAGCTTGAAGTTCGAGAGACCTACTGCCCTGACCTTGCCCTGCTTCACGAGGTCATCGAGCGCGCGCATCGGCTCTTGGAACGGCACATTCCGATCAGGCCAATGGATGAGGTAGACGTTGACGTAATCGGTATCGAGATTCTTGAGGCTCTTTTCGATCGACTCCATCACGCGCTTGCGAGTGCTATCGCGATAGTTCGGCGTGTCCGGATATCCGACGCCAAACTTCGTGGTGATGACCGCTTCCTTGCGGCGCGAGCCGAGCGCCTTGGCGAGCGATTTCTCCGACGCGCCAAAACCGTAAGCCTCCGCGGTATCGAAGCTGTTGATGCCCGCGTCGAGCGCGCGATTTATCGCCTTAATGAAATCGGTTTCCTCGATGCTGCCGTAGCCGCCGCCAATCTCCCAGCATCCGAAACCGATCGCGGAAATGTCGACTCCGGTTTGTCCGAATTTTCTGTATTCCATCTTTCCAGCTCCAGAACACAGACTAAAGTCTGTGCTACATGCAAAACTGAGTCAGTGGTACGTGCGTCAGTCGAACATTATAACCGTGCGGGCGACTTCGCCGCGCTTCATCGCGGCGAATGCGTCGTTGATGTTTTCGAGTTTCGCGCGCTTGCTGACCATATCGTCAAGGTTGAGACGGCCCTGCAGGTAGAAATCGATGTAGCGCGGCATATCGATGCGGAACCGATTGCTGCCCATGTTCGATCCCTTCAACGTGCGCTCGGTGAGCAGCCGCGGGCCGTCGATTTCCACCTTCTGCCCGACCGGGATCATGCCGATGATGACGGCCGTGCCGCCCGCCTTGGTCGCATCGAAACATTGCTCGGCCAGTTTCTTCAGTCCGACCGCCTCGAACGCGTAATCGACGCCGCCGTTGGTCATGGTGCGGATTTCCTTGACCGCGTCGGTGTGCGAGGCGTCGATGGTGTCGGTCGCGCCGAAACGTTTCGCCATCGCAAGTTTGTTCTCGAATTGATCGACCGCGATGATTTTGCGGGCGCCGCCGATCTTCGCGCCCTGAATCGCGGAGATGCCGACGCCGCCGCATCCGAACACAGCGACGGTGCATCCCGGCTCGATCTTCGCCGTATTGAGCACCGCGCCGACGCCGGTGGTGACACCGCATCCGATCAGCGCGGCACGATCGAGCGGCATCTCGTCGATGATCTTCACCAGCGCGTTTTCGTGCACCAGCATCTTTTCCGCGTAGGTCGAAAGATCGCTGAACTGGCGCACCGGTTTGCCATTCTGCGAGAGGCGCGGCTTGCCGTCCTTGGGCCGCTGCGTCGCTTGCCGATTCGAGCATCGATTGGGATGCCCCGACATGCACTCCTCGCAATAGCCGCAGAACACCGACGGGCACGAGATGACGTGGTCGCCCGCTTTCAGGTACGTGACGGACTTGCCGACCTTCTCGACGACGCCGGCGGCCTCGTGACCGAGAATCGCGGGGGCAGCATATGGATACAGCCCCTCGACGAAATGCAAATCGCTGTGACACACGCCGGTCGCGGCGGTACGCAGGAGGACCTCGTGATCCTGCGGATCATCGATATCGACCTGTTCGATCGTCAGGGGCTGATTGGGACCATGAAATACGGCGGCCTTCATTATCATGTTGCTCCCTTTCGCAACAACGCGGTTGCATCTTCACAAATGCTACTTTCCGGCCCGAGTTGGCAAACGAATGATGCCGGTTGCGAGCACCGAAAGCTCGCTATCCTGGTTGGTCGCGCGCTGCGAGACCTCCGCATAGTGCGCGCCAGCCTCCGCAAACGTGCGCGTCACCTCGCCATTGATGTAGAGCGTGTCGCCGACCGGATTGTGGCGGCGAATCTTCACCTCGAGCCTGCGCAGAAAGCCGCTGTCACCCATCCAATTTGTAAGATGATGCGACATCCAGGAGCATCGCTCGGGACCGTAGTCGTAGGCGGCGGGAGTTCCGACCAGCGTCGCGAGGTCGTCCTCCCAATGCACACGCTCGGGAACATCGGGAATGCCGAACTTGTTGGGAATCCCCAACCCGGGATGCTTCTGCAACTGCTTCCACGCGAGCTTGTTGGCGCGGATGTATAGCCCGCCCCATCCTTGCGCGAATGCGATGAAGCCGGTGACCGTCATCGGCCCCTTCACCATGGTCTGTAATTTGTCGCCGACGCGAACATCCTCTATATACCGCGGGGTCGCGCCGCGGACTTCCTCGGCCTCGTAGTGCGAGAAAATTTTCGCGAGGTCCTCGCGCGTATACTTCACCGGTGCACGCTTCTTGACCGCCTCGTACTTGGTGCCGCGCTCGCGCGCAGTATCGCGTTCGGTGCGGAAGCACCAGCTATCGCCCTCGGCGACGAGCTCGCGATTCTGATTGTAGAACTCGCATCGATATATCTGTTGGATCGAGCGGCCGGCGAAGCGCGTCTGATGCTCGACCAGATCCTTCAGCCACACCTTGGTCGTGAAAGCGTCACCGAGCATCATCGGGCGATGCCATGTCACGTCGATTCCCGCGAACATCGCGTGCACGCCGGCGAGTCCTCCGACGTATCCGCTGAATGATCGGTTAAGGGGAAAGATGAACGAGGGCGGCGCCTGCACCCGGCCGAATTCGGTCTTCGCGGCGTAGTTCGGATCGCACCAAATCGGATTGTCGTCGCCGATGCCGTGCGCCCAATGGCGGATGTTGTCGCGCGAGGCCTCGTAGCACCATGGCTCGAGCGAGTCCTCGATCGGCACGCCGATCAGTTTGCGGAGATCGACCAGGCTCTTGTCGCTGATGACAGAAAACCGTTGCTGAGTTTCAGGCATGGCATCCGTATAGAACATCCTGGCGGCGCGGGAAAACGGAATTCGGCATCGCGTTCTTCGATGAATTAACGAAGGGCAGTGCTGAACGAACATTCAGTTTTGGATCTCCCGGCGCGCTTAAGCCGTGTTGACACTTTCGCTCTGGAATACTAATAGCTGGCATCACGCAGGCTTATTCTTGGGGACAGAATAATTTATTTGATTCGCAGGAGGAATCGGGATGCACAAGTTCGAAAGATTTTGTGTTTGGAGGCCCCTGGCGATCGCTCTCACAATCGGGGCAGGTTTGATGTTGTTCAGTGGACCGGCCGGGGCGGACGTCAAGCCGGGTGATTTCATCAACTGGCAGAACGCCGACAAGGTCAAGGACCTGGTCTCGCCAGGTGTGTATTGGAGAGTCCAACACGGGATGACATTTAAAATCGTCCCCACCGAGCGGATCGATTGGCCATCACCATACAAAGAGGCGACTGAGAAGTATTCTTCGCAGGTTCGGCTTTCGGATGATCGTCGGTCGCTGGTCGGCTATGTGGCCGGACAGCCGTTTCCCTTGCTCGACACCAACGATCCCCAAATCGCCCAGAAGATCATATGGAATTACTACTTCCGGCCGATCTCGACCGATGACTACGATCTTCGCTTCTTCGATGCCGAGAGCGTGTACGCCGGGCTGAACAGGCCGTACAAATCGCTCTGGTACTATCAGACCGGGCATTACGCCGGATACAACGAAGTGGGCCGCACCGAGGTCGAACCGATGCCGGTCGATCCCGACTTCCTGGTCTCAGGTCGCTATGCGATGACCGGCTTGTACCCGCAGCTCGCTCCGCAGGACGGCGCCGGCGCGGGCTTCATTCGCTATCGCTATGCGAACCCGAATAAGTCCGACGATGCCTGGGTCCTCCTGCCGGGAGCGCGCCGCCTGCGCCGCCTCAACGAATCGCTGATGAGTGACGATCAGGATGCCGGCCCCGAATCCTACAATCCGGACGATTTCGAGTGCTTCGCGGGTAAGAATGAGAATTACAACTGGAAGTACCTGGGCGAACGCCAGATGCTCGGATGCATCAATGACCCACAGGTGCCGCCGCCGCGTTGCCCGACCGACGGTGGAGGCAGCATCTGCCCGACGCAGTGGGAGATGCGTCATATGTTTATTATGGAAGGGATCGCGCGTCACGAGCGCCTGCCCGGAGATCTGTATTCCAAACACATCCTGTACATCGATTCGGAAGCGGACTTCGGCATGTACCAGGACCAGTACGACAAACGAGGCCAGCTTTTCATCAATTACACGTCGTACTTGAAGTATGCCGACCGCGTGACCCCGGCCTCGCGAGTCGCCATCTATCCGTTCAAACGGATTTTCCAGATCGGCTCCTCTTCATGCGACATACAGTCCGGTCTGGCGACGGTCGCGTATCATCCTGGATATGATGTGCCGGAGAAGGAGTGCTGGTACATCAACATGGGTGCGGTGGAGCGAAGTTTCTTCGATCCGGATGCGATGGTGAGGGCGTCGCATCGCTAAGAGTTCGTCGCGTTTCGAATTTGCGGCGCAGGCCCCGGGTAATCGGGTGCCTGCGCCGCTGGTCTGATTGACCAGCTCGATTGCGTCCATCAGGCGCACGAGCTTTCAACATTGGCGCATCGCGCTCATGTGCCGCTAGGGCTGGTCTGCTACGCATTTGGCAACGTTTCGCGCTGGCAAAACCGCTGTTTGTTGCCCATCGATAGAGTATCGGCCCGGGCATGCTTCCCTGAACGAGCGTTCAGAAACCGACTTGCCCGTTTAACGAGCACAATTTAGATAAGTTGACACTCCTGCAAGGCGGTACTAATAGCTAGCATTAATTGTTCGCGTTTGGGGAGAAAGAAAGACTAATTTGCATATGCAGGAGGTTCGGATGCTCAGTTTTGTAAGATCTTGTGTCTGGAGGCCCCTGGTAACTGTTTTGGTAATCGGGGCCGGTCTAATGTTCTTCAGTGGACCGTCGGCGGCGGACGTCAAACCCGGCGATTTCATTACGCCGGAAAATGCAAGCAAGGTAAAAGACGTGGTGTCGCCCGGAGTTTATTGGCGCGTCCAGCACGGTATGACGATGAAAATCGTGCCTACCGAACGAATTGACTGGCCGCCGCCATACAAGGAGGCAACCGAAAAATATTCTGCCCAGGTCAGACTCACGTCCGACCACCGCTCGCTGATCGGCTATGTCGCGGGGCAACCCTTCCCGTTGCTGGACCCGAATGATCCAGACATCGGCACCAAGATAACCTGGAACTACTTTTTCCGCCCGGTGTCCACCGACGACTACGACCTCCGGTTCTTCGACTGTGAGAGCGTATACGGCGGACTCAACAAGCCCTACAAAGTGCTCTGGTACTATTCCGTCGGACATTATGCCGGTTATAACGAGGTCGGCCGCACGGAAGTCGATCCGATGCCGGTCGATCCCGACTTTCTGGTATCGGGCCGCTATTCGATGACGGGTTTGTATCCGCAGATCTCGCCCGAGGATGGGGCTGGCGCGGGCTTCATTCGCTATCGCTATGCGAGTCCCAAAAAGGCCGACGATGCGTGGACATACCTGCCTAGCGCGCATCGTCTGCGCCGCCTGAATGAATCGTTGATGAGTACCGACCAGGACGCAGGTCCCGAATCCTACAACCCCGACGACTTCGAATGCTTCGCCGGCAAGAACGAGAACTATAACTGGAAGTATCTCGGCGAACGCCAGATGCTGGGGTGCATCAATGATCCGCAGGAACCGCCTCCAACCTGCAAGACCGACGGCGGCGCGAGCCACTGCCCCTCGCGGTGGGAGATGCGCCATATCTACATCCTCGAAGGAGTGGCGCGGCACGACCGCCTGCCAGGCGACCTGTACTCGAAGCATGTTCTCTATATCGACTCCGAGGCTGATTTCGGGATGTATCAGGACCAGTACGATCAAAGAGGCCAGTTGTTCATAAACTATACTTCATGGCTCAAGTACGAAGATCGGGTGGTACCTGACGCGAAGGTCGCGATCTATCCGTTCAAGCGCCTGTTCCAGAGCGGTTCGTCGTCGAACCGACATTCAGTCGGGTCTCTCTACGGTCTGTTATCATCCGGGATATGATGTGCCCGAGAAGGAGTGCTGGTACATCAACATGGGCGCGGTCGATCGCAGCTTCTTCGATCCGGACTCTTTGGTCCGGGCGTCACACCGCTAACCATCTCTTTCGCTTCGCATTTGCGGCGCAGGGCTCGAGCAATCGAGCGCCTGCGCCGCATCGTTTGTTGACCCGCACGATTGGTCCGCCAAGGCGATCGGGATCCGCGGCAGAATGGTGAATCGCGCCACTTGAGGCCCCAGGCTGCGGATTTTTGCCCCACGCCGAACTTATTGCATCAATGCTTTCGCGTGTTCTCCCGATGGCATTCGGCTTGCTCCCTTCACCTTCAGCACCCGCGCCCCAACAGCGCTTTCGGGCGTCGTCTACCCCCCGGCGATTCACTCCCCGGCATGCTCTGCGATGGGGCGCGGGTCTTTTAAGCCCGGGCGGAAAGGGAAGGACGCAAGTGAATCGGTGGTTTGTGGACCCCTGAACAGGGCTGGGCCATCATTAATGGCTAGGTCCCAGGACCGATCATGAAAGTCGGAACCCGCTTCATCGTCGCGCTGCTAATGGTGCTGCTTCCCGTAATGGGCGCGTACATGTATTGGAGCGTCCACCGCTCGACACAAAGCTTCGTCCACGATCTGGCGCGTGAGTCGCGCGCCACCGCACGCAGCCTCGGCGCCGCGCTCGACGACGACATCCGTTCCAACGAATGGGATCAAGTGCATGACGTACTCGAACGGATCAGGCCGGATGGAACCGAGGCCGCCGTGTTCACCAAGGACGGCAGGCTCTGGTATGCGCTGTCGGGGTTTCCCGAGCGCCTCAAGCTGTCACCTGAAAAGGTGAAATCGGCGACGGCGGTTGAGCCGCTCGAATTCCACGTCGAGGCAGATCCCGATGGTGAATGGATGATACGGCGCCTGCGCGGAGACCTCGCGCGCAGTTACGGGATCGAAAACATCATCGCGGCCGATCCGCAAATGAAGGCGGTGCTCCGGAAGCTCGAGCAGTTCGTCGATGCCAATGCGACGGTCGTCATCACCGGAGAAAGTGGAACCGGCAAGGACCTGCTCGCGAGGGCGCTGCATTTCGAAAGCCGCCGCCGTGATGCGCCCTTCGTGCCCATCAACTGCGCAGCGATTCCCGACAACCTAATCGAGAGCGAGTTGTTCGGCTACTCGCGAGGAGCATTCACGGACGCGCGTCAGAGCAAGCTCGGGCTGTTTCAGGCGGCGCGCGGCGGCACCCTATTCCTCGATGAGATCGGCGAGATGCCATTGTCACTGCAAGCCAAGCTGCTGCGCGTCATCGAGGACAAGAAGGTGCGCCCGCTCGGCGCGACCGAAGAGACGCCGGTTGATGTGCGAATCGTCGCCGCGACCAACTCGAAGCTGGAAAAAGCGATCGCCGATGGCAAGTTTCGCCCCGATCTCTTCTACCGTCTCGCGACCTTTACCCTGACTGTCCCGCCCTTGCGCGAACGGCGCGATGACATTCCGCTGCTCATCAAGCCTTTCCTCGTTCGCGCCTGCGCCGAGGCCGGCAAAGCGATACCCACCATCGACCCCGATGCGATGGATTTTTTCATGAACTACTGCTGGCCCGGTAATATCCGCGAGTTGCAAAGCGCCATCCAGAGCGGTGTCATCCTGTCGCGCAACGGGCGATTAACCGTGGCCGATTTACCGGCGAGCATGACCGGGATGGCAGCGCCGACCGCCAACATGCTCGAAGATGCGGTCGCACGAAAGCTCAGCCTCGAACGAATCGAGCAGCAATACGCGCGGATGATTCTCGATTCGGTGGGCGGCAACAAGACTGAAGCGGCCGCGATTTTGAAGATCGACCGCAAGACGCTCTACCGAAAGCTCGGCGAGAGTGTCAACGAAGACTAGCGTTTTTCCTCGAACCAGAATCATCGTTAGAGGCATCTGATGTTTGAGAGCCTGGTCGCGATTGGAACCCTGATTTTGCTCGAAGGGATTCTCTCCGTCGACAACGCGCAAGCGTCGGCCGCCCAAGGAGGTTCGTCATGATAGCCAAAGGATGGGTCAAAACCCCGGAGCAGATTCGTAAGATCCAGGAGCGCCTCGCCGCGCCTGCCTTCCCGCAAGGCAAGATGATGAGCTTCAGCTTCCTTACGCGGCCGGAAATCGTGCGCGAGGTCCTGCCGCCTCCGCTCGAGCCGCGCAGCCAGCCGCTCGTCACCGTCGGCGTATGCACCTTCGGCACCTCGAATTGTGTGGGTGAATTTGCCGACGGTGTCGTGGACGTGCTCGCGCGCTACGACGGTATCGAGGCCAATCACTGCCTCGCGATGCCGATGTCCACCGATGTCGCCATCATTTTCGGGCGCGAGCTGTTCGGCGAACCCAAGAAGCAGGGCCGCGTGCAAGTCAAGAGCGACGCGACGTGGTCCGCGGCACGGTCGAGCGCTTCGGGATTCCCTACATCCAGATCGAAGGGCGCTGCACCGAAAATGTGCCTGTCACGGGCCTACCTTGAGCGACCGCTTCCATTTCAAATTCATGCACGCGGCCAACGGCAACGGCCTGGAGTTCGATCCGATCATCGTGCACGCGCATTTCCGCAACGAGTTCAAGGTGATGAAGCGCGGCAACGGGAAGGTGACGTTAAAGGCGACACCGCACGATCCGCTGCCCGAGATCGAAATCGTCGAGCTGAAGGGCGCGACCTACGGCGAGGGCGACATCTACGCGGAAGCGAAAGCCATCGGAACAGTTTCGGCGGCGAAGTTTCTGCCCTACGCGTTCCAGAATATCGACGACTACAGCGGCGACATCCCCAGAAACAATTTGTAGGGATACAGCCGACGACCCGCGAACTGCCTTCTGCCCTGAATGTGTAACAAATTCATACACATCGATGTCGCTCTGCGCCCCGTTTTCCCGCGAACATCTTGATGGCTAGCCGTTAGGGACGCGCGCGACCTGGCTGGATTCAACGATCAGCCGAGAATGCCACGCATTTCCTCGACATTTTGACCCCGACGCGACGCCCTCGGCGAGGTGGACGCGTCCCAGCTCTTCGACACCTCGCGGGCTCGGAAATTGCTCGTCTCGTTCGACGAACATGAAGCATCGGGAGCAGTCCGCGCGATCGCGAAAGTCCAAAAGCCCTCCGCTCGTATCCGAGATCGGGGCCTTTACCGTAACCAAAGTCGCGCCTCAGATCGCGCTCGCGTCGCATCATTACAATCAGGGAAACAAGCATCTCGTCCAAGGCAGACTAACTGCCGCGGAGCGCGCGTACCGGCAAGCGGTCACGCTTGCACCAAACGACGCGCAGGCATGGTCGAATCTGGGTCTCACGCTGTGGAAGCTCAGCCGCCTCGCCGAAGCCGAATCATGCCTCATGCGCGCCATCACATTGCGTCCCAACTTTGGCGAAGCGCAAAACAATCTCGGCGGCGTATTCGAAGCGTTAGGGCGGCTCGAAGAAGCCAGCCATCAGTATCGAAACGCAATCAATAGCGATCCCAAGCAGGCCCAACCCTATTGCAACCTCGGAGCCGTGCTTCATCGCCTCGGCAGGTTCGAAGAAGCCAAGGTCGAGTATGCGCGGGCGTTGGCGCTGAAGCCCGACTTCGCGGAGGCCTGGTCCAATCTCGGCGCGGCATTCATGGCGCAGGCAAAGTTCGCCGATTCCGAGACCTGCCTCCTACGCGCAATGGAGCTCAGTCCCAGTCATCGGCAGGTGCTTAGCAATCTCGCCGATGTGCTGCGGATCCAGGGGAAGTTTTCCCAAGCGATCGATGTCTACCGAAAAGCGCTGCGAGCCGATCGAGATAACGTCCCTCAAAAAGTGAAGTTGGCGCTCACGCAGGAAGTGATCCTCGAGTCACGCGAGAGCGCCATCGCGCGCCGCGCCGAAGTGATGGCATCGCTCAACAACCTGCTCGAGCGGGGTGTGCAGCTCGAGGATCCGCAACGCGAAGTCGGGATGACGAATTTCTATTTCGCGTATCAGGATGTTAATGACATTGAGCTGCAGTCACTGACCGCGAAGTTCTACTTGAGTGCCTGCCCCAAGCTCGGTTGGACCGCTCCGCATTGTTCAGCGCCGGCCACTCCGTCAGATGGCCGCCTGCGTATCGGGTTTGTCTCGACCAGTCTTTACGAGCACACAATAGGAAAGTTCTACCAGGGCATTATCCAGAAGCTCTCGCGCGAACGCTTCGAGATCGTCGTAGTGCGGCCGCCGCAAGACGCCGACGCCCTTGGCGATGCGATCGGGCGCGACGCCGATCGGAATGTGGAAATACCCTACGATCTGTATCGGGCGCGCGATCTCATCGCGGATGAACGCCTCGATATTCTTTTTTACCCCGATATCGGGATGACGCCGCTCACCTATTTTCTGGCCTTCGCGCGGCTCGCACCGGTCCAGTGCGTGAGCTGGGGGCATCCGGTAACGACCGGGATTCCCGCCATCGACTATTTCATTTCGGCCAGGAGCATCGAGCCGCGCGATGCGCAGACGCACTACTCGGAGCGGCTGATTTTGCTCGACCGGCTCCCGACCTACTATTGGCGGCCGAACCACGCCGCGACTCCGTTCACCCGCGCGGAAATGGGATTTCCCGACGATGTCAAGCTCTATGTGTGTCCGCAGAGTTTGTTCAAGCTACATCCCGACTTCGATCTGGTGCTCGCCACGCTGCTCAGGCGCGATCCGAAAGCCCGCCTGATACTTCTCTCCGGAATCCATCGGCATTGGGATCGGCTTCTCGGTGCCCGCATCGCCAAGCGATTTCCCGATGTCGCCGGGCGCGTCATTTTCGTTCCGCGCATCCCGCAAAAACAATTCTTTCGCCTTCTGATGATGGCCGATGTGATCCTCGATCCGCCGTTTTTCGGTGGCGGCAACACCAGTTACGAAGCATTCGCGATGGGCTTGCCGATCGTGACGTGGCCGGGATCGTTCATGCGCGGACGTGTGACCGAGGGCTGCTACCGACAAATGGGCTTCAGCGAACTGGTGGCCGATAGCCTCGACTCTTATGTCGAGATTGCCTTGCGCCTGGCCAACGACAGCGTCTGGCGCGAACGCGTGAAAAATGAAATCGCGGCGCGCTCGCCGGCGCTGTATGAAGACGCGCGCGCGGTCGCGGAACTGGAGGATTTTCTCAGCGCGGCGCACGAGGCGCATCGGCGCGGGGATCGCATCACGCAATGGGGGCAATCATGAACCAGCGCATCGGACGCGACGATATTTGTCAGTCAGTTTGTCCGGCCTGCGGATTTCAGATCGCGGCGCCTTTCTTCAACGGCGGAGCGCAGCCGCTGGCGACCCTCGCATGGCCTGCCAGCCACGAGGCGGCGCGCTCGATGCCGCGCCTGCCAGTGGATTTCGTGCGCTGCGTGGAATGCGGACACGTATACAATCCGGCCTTCGACTATGCGCAGGTGCCTTACAGCGACAAACCTAATCTGATGTTCAACAGCGGCGCGCTGTGGTCGGAATTTCTCAAAGATACAATGAGCCGGATGCTGCATCAGCTTCCGCCACAGCCTGTGATAGTTGAGATTGGCCATGGCGATGGGAGCCTGCTCGCGGCGCTGGCGGCGGCGCGCCCCGGCGGCCGTTTTCATCGGCTTCGATCCGCATGGCGCCACGCGCAGCGAGGGCGACCTGGAGCTACGCGCCGCGCTGTTCGAGCCCGAGGAGCATCTGGCGGAGCTCGCGCCCGATCTCGTGGTCAGCCGCCACGTGCTGGAGCATCTGAACAGCCCGCTCGCGTTCCTGCAGCGCATCGCTTTTGCGGCCGCGCGTCTGGGCCGCGAACAGCTCGCATACTTCGAAGTACCGTGCGTGGATCGCGCGCTCGCCACCGGACGGACGGTCGACTTCTATTACGAGCACAACTCCCAGTTCAGCACCCAGTCGTTCCGCAAAATGCTTTCGCGATGCGGCGCCACCATAAATCTCGTGCGCCATGGCTACGGCGGCGAGGTCATCTACGGATACGTGACGCTCGGCGGGCAACAGCGGCGGCTGAAGATCGCCGATGAAGCGCGCGAATTTCTTCATGCGGCCAACGCCGGGCTTCAGCGGATTTTTGCTCAGCTCGCGCAACTGGCGGTGTCAGGCGCGCGGGTAGCGATCTGGGGCGGCACCGGGAAATCCGCCGCGTTCATCAACCGCTATGGCCTCGACCGGGTGAGATTTCCGATTGTGGTCGACTCTGACGCCGCCAAGGTCGGCACGTTCGTGCCGGGAACCGGACAGGAAATACGCTCTCGTGACTGGCTCAAAGATCATCCGGGCTCGATCATCATCATTCCGCCGCAGTGGCGCGCGCTCGACATCGTGCTTGAAATGGAACGAGCCGGCATCTCTTTCAAACAGGTCTTGATCGAGCACCAGGGCGCGCTCATCGATTATTTCGCCGACTCGCACCCTTACGAACTCGGGAAATTCGGTTGCAACGACCGCGGCCTGGCGATCAATCGAGCCGCGTATTCCCAGCGCGACGGAAACGCTCCCACGCCGGAGCCGAATCGGAATCTCGCGGTATAGTCTGCGGGCCGGGGCGATGAGACCCCGCGCCATCTGATTTCCAGCAGGCCAGGAAACGGGTAGCTTTGGCAACCTCGTGCGATTGACTTAGTCGGATCGATTTGTAATCACTGCGCCTCAATCTTGTCGATCAATGACACCAAGGCCACGGACTGTCATCGTCCGGATCGGGCTTCCAAAACGGCGCTAATTCGCGGCTGGTATGAAGTGGTGTTGGTTGCCGCGGGTTCGATCGCATTCGGATTTTTGTTCAGTTATCCGATTCTGCCAAACCTCAACAGTTCGGGGGTGTACCTGGATTGGGATTTGATCCGGGTACTCGCGTGGGTGCCATGGAAGACAGTAACCGGATTTCACCAATTTCCGGTCTGGAATCCATACCTTTGCGGCGGAATCCCGATGCTGGGCGATCCAGAAGCGAGCATCATTACACCCGCGTTTTTGCTACACCTTGGGTTCGGTCCGGTGCCTGGACTGTATCTTGAGATTCCTTTCCATCTAGCGATTGCGTGGGCCGGTGGATACGTGTTGGCGCGCGTGCTGGGACTTTCTACGCTGGCCGCGATCACCTGCGCAACGATCTTTCCCGCCAGTTCATGGTTCTATCTGCACTCCACCGCCGGACATCATCACTTCATGTCGGCGGCGTACTGGCCGTGGGTGCTCGCCTTTGCGCTGCGAGCGATCAATCAGCAGCGACTCGGATTGGCATCGATTGCAGGGCTCTTTCTAGCATTGATATTTCTCGAGGGCGCTCCTTATCAGGTGAGTTTCGCCGTTCTGCTTCTCGGGACCGTGTTGGTCCCTCCAGCGATAGTGCGGCGCGATCGATGGCCCTTCATAGTCGTGGGCACTGTGGTGATATTTGCCGCGGGATTCGCGGCGGTGAAGCTGTTGCCGACCTATGCGCTTATGTCGCAATATCCACGGCCTATTTACACGCGCGAACACGTTGTCGTCCATGACATTTTGACCGCACTTTTTGATCGCAACCAGGATTGCCATCGCGACGCTGTCGGCGACTGGGGCTTTTTCGACGCGGGCGCATATCTGGGCCCTATTTTTTTCGGGTTCCTTGTCATTGGAGCTGTAACCCGGTTGCGTCAAACGTGGCCGTGGATAGTGGCCGGGGCGATCATGATTTTGCTCGCGCTGGGAAATTTCGCGCCGTATGCGCCTTGGACGCTGCTGCATCGATTGCCCATCTTCTCGTCGGAACGCGCGGCAATCAGGATGCTGGTGCCCTTCATCCTATGCGCCGCAGTCCTGGGGGCGTACGGCGTGGACTTTCTCGACCGATGGTGGCCGCCATGGACGAGCGTGTTCGCCGCGTTGCTGCTGGCGGCAGGCGCGCTAGATGCGCTGTGGGTCGGCCCCAACAATCTCGCCAACATCGGAACCAGTCCCGAGGAACCAGTACCGGCATCTGCCACTTTTAAACAATTTGAGAATCCCGCTGACGGGGAATACACCTCGCACATGTTGCGCTTCAATCAAGCCAACCTGGGAATCTTGAGATGCTACGAATACCGGGAACTTCCGACCCCGGTGATCGGCTACAACCAGCCAGGATACGAGGGCGAACAACATTTACTCGGGCCTGGCGCCGTTCAGTTGTTACAGTGGACCCCGAATGCATTGACCTACGAAGTGGAGACTCAAGCGCCGACTACTCTCGTCATCAACCAGAACTACGACCCCGGCTGGAAAATCGCGCATGGTGCCGGCAACATTCACTCACACGACGGTTTGCTCGCCGTCGATTTGCCATCGGGACGGCAACGACTCGAAGTGGCGAACCGCGGCAATGGTCTCATAACCGGAGCTCTAATCACGCTAGCCTTTGCGATTGCGGCCGCACTGCTATGGCGAAGCGGGTTGTGAGTGACTCGCCGGTAGCCTCGATGCTTTCGATGCGCCTGCTCATAGCGCGGCGTGAGTCGCCCTCGGAACGTGGCGGCCGCCATTTTGGAGGCTGCGCAGGATGTCGGTCTTCGTCACAATTCCGACCAATCGATCGTTATCGTCGGTGACCAGCAGCATCTGATCGCCACCCTCGCGCACCAGCAACCGCAGCGCTTCCGCAAGGTCGCAATTTGACGGCACGCGGCTGGTCTCGTGCCGCGCCAGGTCGCCAACCTTCACCGCATCCCATTGCGCCGGATCTGTCCTCGGCAGCACGCCGGTCTCGATTGTGCCCACGACTTTGTCGCGATCGTAAACCGGATAGATGGTGTGATGATGGTGCGCCGCGATGCTCGCGCGGAAATCTCTCACCGTGGTGTCGGCCTGCACTCCTACCACGTGGGTTTGCATCACGTCGCGCACCGTCGCGCCGCTGAGTTCCGCGATCTTCACCATCTCATGCAGATGCTGATCGCCCGAGACCGAGGCCTCGCCGGAGACTGCATACGCGACCGCGGCGCCAATCAGGCTCGGGATCAGATATGAGTGGCCACCGGTGGTCTCCGCGACGAACACCACCGCGGTGAGCGGCGTCTTGTAACCTCCGGAGATGAAGGCCGCCATCCCGACCGCGGCGTACAAGTCCACCGCCTTGGTATGCACCACCGACTGCCCGAATGCGTTCCCGATGCATCCCCCGGCCAGCAGCAGCGGGACGAACATCGCGCTCACGCCGCCCGACCCAAGCGAACAGATGGTCGCGGCGAGTTTGAAAATCGAGAACACGATCAGCATATGCGACGGATGCGGTTTCGCGAGGATCTCGCGCACCGCCTCGTAGTTGGGGCCGATCGGAATCAGTGAGTTGTCATAGAGGTTGACGAAGATGAGTCCGCATAGCGCGGTGCCGAGTCCGCCGATCACGAGCTTCGCGACATGCGGAATGTGCAGGGTGACGAAGAAGCGCCTGACTCTGCGAAAAGTGATGTCGTAAACAATCGCGATCAGGCCGATGATCGCGCCGAGCAGCGCCGACCACAGCAGGTCCGCTTCGCTGAAACTGATGCTGCCGGCGAAGCCGAACAGCGGTTGCGAGCCGACGAACGCCACCAGCGTCGCGTATGAGATCACCGACGCGATCAGCGACGGCAGCAACGCCTCGTGCGCGAGGTCGTCTTTGTACGGCATCTCAAGTGCGAACACGAGTCCGGTCAGCGGTGCGCGAAACACGGCGGCCATCCCGGCCGCCGCGCCGCTGATGAGCATGATGCGGCGATCGCGCGGCTCCAGTCCGAATCTGCGCAGCTTGGTCCATAGCCATGACCCGATCGCGCCGCCGCCGTAAATGCTTGGCCCTTCCAGCGCGGCACTGCCGCCGGATCCGACCGTCGTCACCGCGGCGAGGATTTTCCACCAGAACGAACGCACGTCGATGTCGCCCTGATGCTCGTGATAGGAGCGAATGATCTCTTCGGTCGAATGCTCATTGGGATCGGGCGTGCAGTATTGCATGATGATCCCGGTGAGCAGGAACCCGATCAGCAATCCAACCACGATCGCCCAGTGATGTAGCAGATAGTAGGGCAGCACTCGCACCCAAATCGTGTTGAGGATCAGCGTCGCGATCCCGGTGATAAACAGCCCAGTGATGACCCCGATGATGGGAGCGATCAGCAGCCACTTCTGGATATCGCGGGAATAAGTGGCGGTCAGGTCCTCATTTATGAGCCCGGTGTAACGTCGGATGCTGGGATGGTTAAGCAGTTTTGACTGGAACAGGCGATCGAGGAAAGCCAATACGCAATCTCCCTTCGCTCAATTGACGTTCTTTTTTGCGACGGTGGCTGAAACATCTGGGGTAAACAACCTGTTTCATCATGGCACATCCCGGCCCCCCGGATTGTCTCGTTGACGCTACGTTCTGGGCGGTATTACTCGGAACCCTCGACGGTTGAGGAGCCGAAAAATCGGAAATAGTTCCATTTAAATCTGGGTAAATGCATGCAATAGCGACGTTCCGGATTCGTTACCGTAAGCCTAGTGTGGCTGACGCAATGCTTGACGTCTTCAGCCGGGCTGGTCGGAATATAACCCCGCCTAAATGGCACGGCAATTGAATCATTCTGGGTGTGCCAGGTGTGATTTCCAGGCCGATGCATGAGTTCTCGGGGGGTCGGGGGCGAATTCTTCTCATGCTGGGATCGTCTAGTGTTAGAAGGCTCGGGGGAGCATGAAAGAAGAAATCCAAAGAACCAGAAAGATTGAGGCTCCTGGCGACCCGGTTGGGGTTCGGATTCTACTGGTCGAGGATAATCCGGATCATGCCTTCGTGGCACTGACCGTGGCGCGGCAGGTGCTTGGCGAATTTATCGAGCTCATTCATGCGCAAAACGCCGACGAAGCGGTCGAGCTGATCGGACATTTCACCGCGGAAGATCGTCCCGATCTCTTCATGGTCGATCTGCGCCTGCCGAACAATGGGGGCTTCTCGGTGCTCTCGGCGGTCCGAGGTAGCTCAGCTTGTGAGCACGTGCCGCTGTTCGTCATTACCAGCTCAGGCTATGACCGCGACATCGCGGAATGCTACCAGCTTGGAGCCTCCGCGGTTTTATGCAAGCCGCTTTCGCGCGCCATCTTCCGGGAGGAAATCGCGCGCGTTGGTTTGATTCCTGGCTCCGCCGCCAAGGCGCTCTACCTGACCGTCCGGCACTAACATCGCATTAACAAGGATGCCGAGGACCGTGCGCTAACGCGCCGCCTCGGCGCCTTTATTTTCGGGCTCATCCTTCTTCACGCGCAGCTTCGCCGACACGACGCGCTTCACTTCACGGCGCGCGCCAGCGTAGGATTCTCGTGATTCGTTCGGCGCCGCTGCGCACGCGAGGATCTCATCGTGAAGCCGTATCAATTCACCCGCAGTGAAGCCCTGTTCGAACGCGCGAAGAAAGTCATCCCTGGCGGCATCTATGGGCATCAGACACCGCTGCTGCTCACGCCGGGCTCGTATCCGTCGTTCTTCGCGCACGGCAAGGGGGCGCACATCTGGGACGTCGATGGCAACGAATACATCGACTACATGTGCTCCTACGGTCCCATCGTGGTGGGACATCTGAATCAGCGCGTCGAGGAGGCGGTGCGCAAGCAAGCCGCCGAAGGCAACTGCTTCAATGCGCCCACGGCCCGATGGGTCGAGCTCGCTGAGCGCCTCGTGTCGATCACACCCTTCGCCGATTGGGCGGCATTCGCGAAGAACGGCTCCGACGTATGCACCTGGGCGACCGAGGTCGCGCGTCATGCGACGGGGCGGCCGAAAATCGCGATGGCCGAGGGCGCCTATCATGGTGCGCATGCGTGGGTGACGCCGGTTCTTAATGGCGTAACGCCCGAGGATCGCGCCAACATTGTGTACTTCCGCTACAACGACCTCGCGAGCCTGAAGCGCGTCATCGATGAGAATCGTGGCAAGATGGCGGGGCTCATCATCTCGCCGTTCCGCCACGACGCCGGTCACGATTCGGAGCTACCGGTCGAAGGATTCTTAAGCGGCGTCAGAAAGGTGTGCGACGACAACGGCATGGTCTTCATCCTTGATGACGTGCGCGCCGGCTTCCGGCTTCATATGGGCGGCTCGGGCGAGATCTTCGGCGTGCGCCCGGACCTATCGACCTACTGCAAAGCGATCGCCAACGGCTACCCGCTCTCGGCGTGCATGGGCATCGACAGCCTCAAGAAACCGGCCGCGGAAGTTTTCTTCACCGGATCGTATTTTACGAGCGCAGTGCCGATGGCGGCCAGCCTCGCGACGCTGGATGAATTGGAGACGACGAGTGGCATCGACAAGATGCGCACATTGGGCGAGATGCTGCGCGACGGGATCCTTGCGCAGGCACACAGCCACGGTATCGAGGTGACATGGTCGGGGCCGCCCGCGCTGCCCTACATGAGCTTCAAGGCGGATCACGATAAACACTCGCGCAACAAGCTCTTCTGCGGCGAGGCGGCCAAGCATGGCGTTTATCTGCATCCGCGCCACAACTGGTTCCTGTCGGCGGCGCATACTGAGGATGACATCAAGCGCACCCTCGAGGTGACCGACGCCGCCTTCGCAGCGGTGAAGAAACAATTCGGCGAGTAAGGTGCTTTCGCGACAGTTGTTCGCCCTCATGCTATAGATAGAAGAGGAGCACGGAGCTTGAAGAAGAAGGTTCAGAAGTTTCCGGTCATCATTGAGCGCGAGGACGGATGGTACATCGCCGAATGCCCTGCCCTTCCGGGCTGCGTGTCGCAGGGACGCACGCTGAAAGAGGCGCTCAAGAACATCCGCGAAGCGATTGAGGGCAGCCTTGAGACTCGCGCTGCGCACGGGATCGGAATTCCTGGAAAGCTGTTCGAGATCGAAATTCAAAATAACGCTGAATGAGCCGCCTGCCCGTCTGCTCGGGGGCGGAAGCGATTCGCGCCTTTGAACGCGCCGGATGGAGGTATGATCGTCAAAAAGGCGATCACGTTATGCTGTTCAAGCCCGGCGTCGTTCGAGTATTGACCGTCCCGCTGCACAAGGAAGTGGCTAAAGGCACCCTGCGGCGATTGATTCGTGATGCTGGCCTAACGGTCGATGAATTCGTCGATAAACTCTGAGCTATATCTGCGGCCAGTTGTCGTTCCAGGGGCGCGCCTGTTCGTGGGCGTACGACCCCTGCGGCACGAGATCGTCGCGGTGGCGCTCCGCTACAATCGGTAAACCGGCAAGCGCTATCGGTCAGCACCGTTGTTCGCCCTCGTTCCGCAAATATAAGCCGAAAAGTGATCAGGGCGATTCGGAAGGGGCGGCGTTCATGCTTATGAATGACAAGGGCGGAGCAGTCTCGGTCGGCAGAAACTCGTTTCGCGCAGACTCTTCGCTGTGCACGGGGCCGCTCGGGAACTCCTGGCGACCGAGTCGCTACGCGAAGATCCTTCGCGACCAAGCGCCGTTCATAAACGGAAAAGGGACCACCAGAAGAAAAAGCACTCGCTCCGCTAGCGGCAAACCAATCCGGCGAACTTCGCCAGCTTTTTCTGACGATCGTCAAACGTCTGGAAGCTGTCCGCCCCCAGCACCATCGCGGCGGCCAAGTGCAGGATGTCGAGCGTGCGGGTGCCGAGATCCGAGGTCCGTCCAACTCCGGTTTCTCGAAGAATAGTTTCCCTGCCGGTTTCGTCGAATACACGGGAAACTGCGGCGGATATCCCTGCATGAGGGATATGCCGCAATGGTTTCCCTGAGGCAAAAGATTCGACCATGCGCCATTTGATTGTCTCACCGCTTGTCTGATCGATGCTTGAGAAACCGGGATCCTGGGCCCGTGGAGGATGTCGTACTCGCGCATATCCAAAACCGATTCTTGCTGGCGCTGCGGTGCGGCGCCATTTGCCGATGGCGCGGCGCTTCTGCACGAAATGCGGCGCCACCCTAACCAACAGCATCTATTACGCGGATCTCCCGAAGCCGGTGGGAAGCCGCCCCGCGCAAGCGGTTGAAACCGGTCTTGCGCAACCGGCGGAAAATCGCTTCGAGCCAGGCGCTCAGGGCCGGACTTCGCGCCCGCTGCCGGGCTTTAGGGCAGTGTTCCGGGTTTATAAGCTTCGATGGATTGCCGCGGCACTGTCCCTGATAACGCGTCACTCTCGAGTGCTGACGGATTACCGCGCAATGTTTTGGAAAATTCAATACGGCAGGAGCTTAGCCATGGAAGATAGCAACGGTTCAGCGCTGCGATATCTGATCGTCAATCGCGCCGAGGTCGTGTCCGAAGGATGCAGCGCCTGCGGGCAGGGCTTCGCATCCGATCCTCCAGGTGAACGAGCGCTCGGCGCCACTGTCGCACCGAACAACGCAATGTACATGTTCTGCGCCGGATGCGGCGAGGGCATCATGGGCCATCTTGAGGCCGAGGCGGTACGTCAGCGCTACGTGTGGGATTGGACGGTGCCCCTGCGTGGCAAGTCGCTTAACAATAACGACCGTCACTAAGCGGGCCGGGCGCGGCGTGCTTCTCGCTCCTCTTGCGAGAACCATGACGCGCATACGGGGAATGATGCGCAGCCACCGAATCTAGATAGAGCACTTGTCGGCACGGGATGCCGCATGAATCGGGCTGCGCGCACAGCTTCACCCTCGACGCGTCATCAGCGGCGTTTTGCAGGGTAGTTATGTTTGGGGATTCCGGCCTGAACTCCCCCTCGCGGTTCAGGTCGTCCGAACTTGCTGGGCGGGTGCTACTCGACCGCTACTTCGTCCGGGAACAGGAATGTCGTGGCGCCATCGGCGAATTGAACCAGGTACATCGACCGGTCCAGATTGCGAATCTGACGCAAAATCGTGGGCTGTTCACCAAATCTCGTGCGCCCTTCGTGGTCGCGCACCGGTCTGAGCAATCGGCAATGCCGCCCCGCCACCTCTCCTATTTCACTTGGGCTCATCATTTTTTTCAACCTCATACGGCCAATCCGAGGCTGGCCTCGTTAGCGCGTCCTCAAGCGCTACACTTAGCAAGCAACGCGCCTAATAAATGAGACGTATTTCCGGTCTCTTTGATTCGTTCCCCGGAAGCCGCATAACGTCTGCGTAACACCAAAACGCACATTATTTCACTACATAGAAAAGACTATTGCAATAACAAAACGGTATTTGTTTAGCGCAGTGCGCCGTCCAGATGCATTTTTCGTGTGATTTTGTGACAGTTTTGCTAAATCTCGGGATAGTCCACGATTCCCGATAATGACGCATTTCGCATAGGGTATTCGCAAATGCAGACAGTCTATCCGATGGTCATGGGACGCGAGGTGATGATCTCGACCGAGCACTATCTCTCGGCTTCCGCCGGCGCCCGAATCTTCGCGCGCGGCGGCAACGCTATCGACGCCGCCGTCGCCGCCGTGCTGGTCGAGGGCGTCGTAAACCCGCACATGCACACCATCGGGGGCGAGGCGCCGATGCTCATCTACTCGGCACTTGCTCGCCGCGTAATCGCCATCAACGGCAACATGATTGCGCCCGCGCGCGCGACGATCGATCACTACCGCTCGCTGGGGCTAAAGCTGGTTCCTCATTCTGGCCTGCTCGCCGCGGGAGTTCCGGCCGCCTCCGACGCGTTGGTAACCGCGCTCGCCGAATTCGGCACGATGTCGCTCGTGGATGTCCTCGAGCCGGCGCTCGCACTCGCGCAGGAAGGTTTCCCGATGCACGTGGGCCTCGCGGGCGAGACTCCAAAAGATGTGGATCCGCAGAATGCGGGCGCGGGCGCATCGCTGCGCGTATTCGCAAAAAGATTTCTGACCGAATGGCCATCGACGGGGCGCGTCTACCTGCCAGACGGCGAGGTCCCCGCGGTCGGCGCGATCATAAAGAATCCGTCGCTCGCAAAATTTTTCACACGGCTGCTCGATGCGGAAGCGGCGGCGAAAAATCGCGGACGCGAAGCGGCGTTGCGCGCGGTATCGGATCGTTTCTATCGCGGCGACATCGCGCTCGATATCGTCGCGCACTCGGATGCGAATGGTGGATTGCTGCAGGCCTCGGATCTCGCCGCATTCAAGACGCGCATCGAGACGCCGGTCAGCGCGGATTATCGCGACACCACCGTTTACAAATGTGGTCCGTGGTCGCAGGGGCCGGTGTTTTTGCAGCAGCTCAAAATCCTCGAAGGCTTCGACCTCGCCGCGATGGGCCACAACTCGGCGGAATACATCCACACCGTCATCGAGAGCGCGAAGCTCGCATTCGCCGATCGCGAGGCCTACTACGCCGACCCGGAATTCGTTGACGTGCCAATCAAGGGGCTGGTGTCGAAGGAGTATGGCGACATCCGCCGCTCGCTCATCGACGCGCATCGAGCCTCGATGGAGCAGCGCCCCGGCGATCCGATCGCGATGCGCCCGCTGCGCGAGAGCGGCGTGGAAACGCGAGCATGGGGCAGCGGCACCATCCATGTCACCGCATGCGATCGCGCGGGCAACATGATCGCGGTCACGGCAAGCGGCGGATGGATTCCCAGCTCACCGGTGATCGAAGCGCTTGGCTTTCCGCTCGGCTCGCGGATGCAAACGTTTTTCCTCGACGAGCAGCATCCCAACGCGCTCAAACCGCGGAAGCGTCCGCGCACCACGCTGTCGCCCTCGCTCGCGATGCGCGGCGGCGAGCCGTACCTCACCTTCGGCACGCCGGGCGGCGACCAGCAGGATCAGTGGACGCTGCAATTTTTCCTCAACGCGATCGATTTCGGGATGATCTTGCAGCAGGCGATCGAGGCGCCGAAGTTTTCCACCGCGCACTTCCCCTCGACGTTCTACCCGCATGGCACACGGCCGGGGTGCTGCGAATCGAGGAGCGCATCGATGAAAAGGTGCGCGCGCAACTCGCCGCGCGCGGCCACATCATCGAGGTTCGGCCGCCGTGGTCGGAGGGCCACGTGCTGGCGGTCGAGCTCAATCGCGATCGCAGCTTGTTGCGCGGAGGATGCGATCCTCGCGGCCAGCAAGTACCCTCGATGCCGGCGGCAACTATCGGTTGGTAAGGAGACTTCTTGGCTGACGCGACACAATCAGTTAAACCTTCGGCGTGCGATGGAAAAGCCAATCGCGAGTTGCGTCGATGAAGCATGCGCCGCGTAAGCGAGCCATTTGTTTGGTTCTCGCGTTATTCCTGCCCTGCGCTTGTGCGCCCGAGGTTCAACAACAACAGGTTCAGGTGACCCAGCGCGACACGGCCCAACAGGAGCAGGTCTCCAGACTCACCAGCGACCTCGGTACGCAGGATAAAATTCGAGCCCAAATGGGCGCCGTCGCTACCGTTCTTGGGGTGGCCTCCAACGTCTTGATCCAGAGCCCAACTGCGGCAAAAGACCCGGCAGAGCTGCAGGTAACCGAGAAAGCCCTCATCGGCCAGCAGCAAAGGCTAAATGCCGTCGCCTTAACCAAGTCCGACGATGGGCTGGTCGAGGCCGTGGCCGAGCTTTGCACGGCCGACGCGCTGAACGATGCTCAGGCGGCAGGGAGCCTGCTCGGTGGCGTCGCCGCGGTCAATCCGACGAAACGCATCGCCAACGATGAAGATAAGCTGGATAATTTCAAACGTAACCAACGTATCTATGAGCAATCGGCGCTCTATCTGATCCAGATTCAAACCCGGTGCGCACGGACCAATCCACCCGCGCCGGTGGCGCAAGCCAGCAGCCAGGTGCAGCCGGCGCCGCAGGCGCAGGATCAAGAGGAAGAGGCGCCGCTGAACACGCCCGTGTTGCAAGCGCTTCTGGCAGCGCAAATAAACGCTCCGCAGGTCGAGGCCATCGAAAAGCAGAAGTAGCGATTGCTCCTGATGAGCGGCGGATGCGATCCTCGCGGCGAGCAAGTTCCCTCGATGCCCGCCGCCACAATTGGGTCGAAGCGGCGGCTATTCCTTCTCACTCAAGAATCGATACACCAGGCGCTGGAAGTGCTGGATGCCGCGTTCGCGCGATAACATCAGCGTGCCATTCTCAATCACGCGCGACCCTAAACTGCGATCCGCTACGTGGACATGCCGCGCTGCCACGAGATTGCGGACGACGGAAGGTGTAACTTTTCGGCGATGGCCTGAATCGTTTTGGTTATCTCTCTGATATCCGTCACGTCATTTGGCAGGTATATCCCGGTCGAGTTGGCCGGGAATCCGCGATAGTGCCTCAGCACGTAACAGTGACGGCCGACCTGCGCGGGGCGAGTGCCCTGGAAGTAATCGAGGTTGTCGGAATCCTCGGTAAACTTCAGGCCTAGACGCTTCTCGAAATAGGACACCGGCTTTTTGACTATAGCCTGCGGAATCCACTCGACATTACTGGGATTCTTGAGCGCGGTTCGAGTCAGCATATATCGATACTTACAACACTATCTTAGTGACGGTGGCCGGTATAGCAACGTAACCGCTGCGAATTCGAACGCCCGGAGTGTGCGGATACCAGCGCGCTTCGATGGGAGTGCTGCTCCCGGAGTCCGGCGGGACCGGCGTGGTAAATTCAATTCCCTTCTGTCCCGGCCGCGGCCACGGGTACGCCTTGACGCACGGGATAGTGCTGTTCCTGGCTGGATGTCCCCATATCTCTCCGGACGATTGTTGAAGCTGCGCCACCGCAGGGGTTTGTGTCGGCGACTCATATCGACAAAAAAACGCGGTCCATCAATCGGGCGCGCTCAAGAATCGATACACCAGGCGCTGGAAGTGCTGGATGCCGCGTTCGCGCGAGATCATCAGCGTGCCGTTCTCGATCGCGCCGGATGCCAACCCGCGCTGCACCGACTCGCAGAGCACCACGTCCTCGCGCTGCACGAGATCGCTGAGTTCCTGGTACTCGCGAATCTGATCGTCGCTCGCGTCGTCGGCGAAATAATAGTCGATAGTCTCGCGCGTATACCCCGCCTGGATGGGATAGACGCATAGCACCTGCATCGCCATCGGCTGAGAGGAAAGCGCGATCATCGCGGTCGGCCACAAGGTCGCGTAGTTCACTGCGCTCTCACGCGAGCGCAAGAGCGGCCCATGGTAGGTCGAGTAGTATTCATGGCTGACGTCGGCGCTGTATTTCTCGGTGTCGATAACTTCGGAAAACGCCGGATGGGCGATCGGGCAGTGATAGCATTCGTTGAAATTCTCGATAATGATCTTCCAGTTCGCCGCGATCTCGTACACGTCTTGCCGATACATCCGCAGTCGCGCGAGATCGACGCCGGCGCGCTCGAAGAGCGAAGGGAGATCGCCGATGATTTCGTGAAGCGATCCCGGAGCCCGATCCGGCTTGACGAAAATCATCGGACCCCAGGTCTCGACGGCGAATGGAATCAGCGATAGCTCTTCCTTCGCGAACGATGCCTGTTCATTGGCGCGCGGCGCGTTGCGCAACGTTCCGTCGAGGTTGTAGGTCCAGCCGTGATAGTGGCACTGCAGCGTTTTGCGATTCCCCGCACATTCGAGGACCACCTCGCTCCCGCGATGACGGCATACGTTGGCAAAGGCGCGCAGACTGCCCGCATCGTCGCGCGCGATGACGACCGGAATGTCGCCCAGGCGCGTCGTAATGAAATCACCCGGTTTCGCGGCCTGTCCGGTGTGCCCGACGTATTGCCACGAGCGATGAAAGATGCGCCGCTTCTCTTCCTGGAACACCGCTTCATCCGCGTACCATCGCGCCGGCAGCGTATGCCCCGCTTCGAGCGCGTGGGCTATTGTTGAATCGATTTGAAAACTGGATGCCATGATTTCTTTTATTGTTTTGTAGCACAGGCTTCAGCCTGTGTTCCTAATCCTTCGGAGCTTTGTGAGTATGAAGATGAAGACACTACTCGCGGCGGGGATGATATTGATTGTGAGCGCAATGGCTGACGCGCACCTGGTCGGCGCCTTCGATACATCGAAGGTCATCGATCTCACCTACAGTTTCGACAGCGACACCATCTACTGGCCGACCGAGAAGCCGCTCCAGCACGAATTCGAAAAGTTCGGCACCACGGACGCCGGATACTTCTACTCGTCGGGCAAGTTCGCCGCACCCGAGCATGGCGGCACCCACATGGACGCGCCGATTCATTTCAACAAAAACGGCATCTATGCCGACCAGGTCCCGCTCGCGAACTGTATCGGTCCTGCCGCCGTAATCGATTTTTCGGCGCGAGCGGCGACGGATCCTGACACGATGCTCAATGTCGAGGACATCAAGGCGTATGAGGAGAAGTATGGCCGGATTCCCGACGGTGCGATCGTCGTGGCCCGCTCAGGATGGGGCAAGTTCTGGCCCGACAAAAAACGCTACCTCGGCACCGATAAGCCGGGCGATGTCGCCGATCTCCACTTCCCCGGATACTCGCCCGAAGCCGCCGAATGGCTGGTCAAGAATCGCAACCCGGTGGCCATCGCAATCGATACCGCGAGCATGGACCGGGGCGCGTCCAAAGATTTCAAGGTCCATCAGATTTGGCTCGGCAGCAACAAGCCCGGTTTCGAAAACATCGCCAATGCGGACAAATTGCCGCCAAAAGGCGCGACCATCTTCTGCATCCCGATGAAGCTGGGAAAGGGCACGGGCGGGCCAACGAGGGCTTTCGCGCTGATGCCGTGAGATTCGGGATTAGCTCGGAGATAACCTCGATCTTAGAGGGAATTTGGCATTTGCAACCCTTTTGGTGTTGATTACAAACCGTGAAGTCGGGAAACTCATTTTCGGCGGCGCTTAGGGAGGCGTACGCTCCCATAAGATGAAGCTCGGCGAGGCATGGCTTGTGCTGACTGGTTTTTCGCATGCCGCGCCCAAATGATGGTCAGGTTCAACTGAATCCGAACGGACGACAATACGTATAGCAAAGGAGAGACTCATGCGGCGCAACTCCATCCTGACGACTGCACTAGCGTTGGTGGCACTCTTCATCGTCTCGGGATGCTCGGGGCAACCGCTCTCGACCCGTGAGAAAGGGACCCTTGGCGGCGCCGGCATCGGAGCCGCTACTGGCGCGATCATAGGTGCTGCGGTTGGAGCACCGGGAGCGGGGGCGGCGATCGGTGGCGCGCTGGGCGGCGTAACCGGCTACGTAGTCGGCAACGAGATGCAGAACCAGGAAACCGCCAATCAACAGACCCAGCAGCAAATTCAATCGCAACAGCAGCAGATCGAGCAGCAACGCAGGCAGATCCAACAGCTTCAGCAGCAGAATGAAACCGAATAGACTAGTCCATCGTGAGCGATGGCTATGAGAAATAGGCGAGTAGCAGTTCTCGCCTTGGCGTTACTAGCCGTGGTCCTCGGCGCGGGATGCAGCGGACAGCCGCTCTCAACGCGCGAAAAGGGAACCCTCGGCGGCGCGGCGATAGGCGCCGGAGCCGGTGCGATCATCGGCGCGGCAGTGGGAGCACCGGGTGCGGGCGCGGCAATTGGCGGCGCGCTCGGCGGCGTGACCGGCTACGCGGTGGGCAATTCGATGCAGAATCAGGAGACCGCGAACCAGCAGACCCAACAGCAGCTTCAATCACAACAGCAACAGATCGAGCAGCAGCGCCAGCAAATCCAACAGATGCAAAATCAGCAGGAGACGGAATAACACCGCTTCTTCTGCGGGAGAGAAACTCATGACCAAGCGCGCGGCAATTATCCCGGCACTTATGTTCGCAGGGTCGATTGCGCTGGCAAGTTGCAGCGGACAGCCGATGAGCACTCGCGAAGAGGGCACCCTGGGCGGCGCCGGCATCGGCGCGGTAGGTGGAGCTTTGGTCGGGGCCGCGGTTGGCCATCCGGCCGCGGGCGCGTTGATTGGTGGCGGCCTTGGCGGCGTCACCGGTTATGCGGTCGGCAATTCGATGCAGAACAACGAGAACGCCAATCAGCAGACCCAACAGCAGGTGCAATCGCAGCAGCAACAACTCGAGCAGCAGCGCCGGCAGATCCAGCAACTGCAGCAGAATCAGGAAACCGAATAGTCAGGTCGAAATCCGCGCTGATGCGAAGGGACGCTGATCGATCCGGCCAGCGTCCCTTTTTTCTTGCGGCGAATCTCGGCTATGCAGGATGGCAGATTTTGCACGCGCGCAGCCCCGCACTCCGCGCCCGTTCGGGATCGGCAAAGATGAACATCCGGCCGATATCCGCTCGCTTCGCCGCCGAACATTCCGGCCGGCAAAAGATGTGGGTCCGCTGATGACCCATGACGGCGCGCGCCGGCACCCGCAGGTCCTTGCCTACCGCGAAGCCTTCCGCGCGCAGCAGCTTCAACTTGCGATCGACGCCGCCGCCGTAGTTTCCGATCGACAGATCGGACTTGATTACGCGATGACACGGAACGTAGATCGGCACGGGATTCGACCCCATCGCGTTACCGATTGCGCGCTGTCCGTCGGGTGCGCCGACCGCCGCCGCCAGTCCCTGATACGTGACCACCGAACCGAGCGGCACCTTGCGCAGCTTCGTCAGCGCGCGGCGCTTGAAGTCGCTCTCCACCAGCGAGAGATCGATCTCATGCTTGAGCGCCGTACGATCGCCGGCGACGAAGCGGCCAATCTCGTCTCCGATTCGATCCGCGGCGGCTTGATCTTCGACGACGTCGAACTTCCCGCGCATCATCTCGAGCGGATCGGGACCCTTTCCATCCATGAAATGAATCGCGAGGATTCCGCGCGGTCCATCCGCGATGAACAGGCGGCCCATCGGCGAGTCGATCACGCCCACGCGCGCAATCGGCCGTCGCTCGCGCGAGAGCACCTTGTCAAAACGCCGCCGCCCCTCCGCGAGGATCGCGTCGAGATCGTGGTCGTCGTCGGCCACGCGATCGAGCTCAAGCAGCAACTGATGGGTGTCACGTTCGGAGCTCATCGGATCACCTCAATTCCTTCAACTTTCGAAGCGCCTGATACACGCCGGCGCGCGCGCTCTCCTCGGAACACCCCAACGCGGTGCTGATTTCCGAATAGTCGAGCCCCACGATCTTTCGCATCACAAAGGCCTGCCCTTGTTTGCCGGGCAGGCCCGCGATCGCGCGCCGCAGGTCCAGCGCGCCGTCGGTCTCGGCGTGATTTGCGTAATTCGAATGATGCGGCGAAACCGCATCCAGAACTTCCGCGTCGGCATCGGGAGCGATAACACGCGCGTGCCTGGCACGATCGCGCGCGCGATTGCGGCATAGGTTCGCGGCGATTTTGAACAGCCACGGACGCAGTCCCGCTTCCGAGTCGAGGCCCGGATATGCGCGGTAGGCGCGCAGGAAGGTCTCCTGGAAGAGATCGAGGGCGTCCTCGCGATCGCGGGTCATGCGAACAAGGAAGCGCATGATCTCGCGATCATGGCGCCGCATTGCGTCCTCGAACGCAAGCGGAATCGCCGGCAACTTTGCGCGTCCCGTCATCGTCGCTATGTATAACCCCGCGCTGTTGTATTCGTGAAATCGGCGTATCATCGCCGAGGCGTGGTCTTTTGCATGATTCGCTGAAACGCTGAGGACATACGATGGATCCAGTTTTCGCGATTGCGCTATGGGCGCTGCTCTTCCTCGGATCGCATCTGGTGATCTCCTCGCGCGCGGTGCGGCCCCGGCTGATCGCGGTGGTCGGCGAGCGCGCCTATCCGGGAATCTACTCGCTCGTTGCGTTTGCGACTTTCGTCCCGCTGGTCCTCGTGTTCGCGCATCACAAACATTCGGGCGTGATGCTATGGAACCTGCGCGATGTTCCCGCGGTGAGATTCCTGGTGTGGCTGCTGATGCTGTTCGCGTTAATCATTTTCATCGCGAGCTTCATCACGCCGAATCCCGCCTCAATGGCGGCACAAGGCGAAGATAAACGCGCGAGCGATGCGCGCGGCGTACTCAAAATCAGCCGCCATCCGAGCTTCATCGCCTTCAGCACCTTCGGCATCGCGCATATCCTGATGAATGGATTTGTCGGCGACGTGATTTTCTTCGGAAGCTTCCCTGCGCTCTCGATCATCGGCGGAATGCATCAGGATGCGCGCAAGGAAGCACAACTCGGCGCCCCATACAAAAGCCTGGTCGACTCAACTTCGTTCTTCCCCGGCCTCGCGCTCATTCAAGGCCGTCAGCATTGGAGCGCAGCCGACACGCCATGGAAGGCGATTGTGATCGGCATCCTAGTGACGGTTGCGATCGTGTGGCTGCATCCGACGATTTTCGGCGGCAATCCACTCGGTATGTAAAACTCCACGCAAAGCTTGGACAGCCCTGCGGTTCGGTTCTAGGATGTTTGTGGTCTCGCGATCGGGACCGAATCGGAGGGCTTGCGGCTTATGGAAAAAACCCCGCGCATGCTGGAAGGCTATCGGGTGCTCGACTTCACTCATTTCGTCGCCGGTCCAACCTGCACGCGCATCCTCGGCGAGATGGGCGCCGACGTGATCAAGGTCGAGCGCTCGAAACAAGGCGACCATGTGCGCCTGCTCGGGATCGTGCGCGACGGGATGAGCTCGTACTACTTCCAGCACAATCATTCCAAGCGCAGCCTCGCACTCGATTTCCAAAAACCCGAGGCGAAAGAACTCGTCCTCAAGCTGATTCCTAAGATCGACATAGTGGTGGAAAATTTTGCGCCCGGCATTATCGGCGCGATGGGCTTCGGCTACGAGGCGCTCAGGAAAATCAATCCGCGCCTCATCATGGTGTCGGTCTCGGTGGCGGGTCAGACCGGTCCGCTGAGCAGCAAGCCCGGTTACGATTATCTCGGTCAAGCGCTTGCGGGAGTCACCGATCAAATCGGCGAAGCCGAGCGCACTCCGGTAACGACGCCGATGGCGATCGGCGACATCTCGACCGGCGTCTCAGCGGCGATGGCGGTTGGCTTCGCGCTGCTCCATCGCGAGCGCACCGGCGAGGGTCAATACCTCGACGCCTCGCTGCTCGACACTTACTTTCACATGCATGAACTAAGCGTGCCGATCATCTCGATGCGCCAAGGCAAGTGGGTACCAAAGCGCACCGGCGCGATGCATCCGACGGGCGCGCCCTGCGGCGTCTTCCAGGCCAAGGATGGTTACGTCTTCATCGTCATCCAGCAGCATGAGATCGGGCGTCTGTGGCGCGCGATGGGTAAGCCGGAGCTTGCCAGCGATCCGCGCTTTCTAACCAATCGCGATCGCGTGAAGAACAACGCCGCGCTTAAGGAGCTGATCGAGACGTGGCTCGCGACGTTTCCCGACCGCGACTCCGCGGTTGCGGAACTCGACAAGGTCCGCGTGCCATGCGCACCGGTGTACAAGCTCGCCGAATCGATGGCGCATCCGCACATGCGCGGGCGCAAGACGGTCCGCCAGGTGAAGCATCCCGCGCTCGGCGAATTGGAGATCCCGGGCATGCCGGTGAAATTTTCCGCATGGCCCGACAGGACCGATCTCAAGGCATCGCGGCTCGGCGCCGATAACGAAGCGGTATTGAGTGAGATGCTCGGACTTTCATCGGATCAAATCGCGAAACTTTATTCCGATGGCGTCCTGCTTCATGCCGCCGAACCCGCGAGCGCTGCAGCGGGGTGACGACTGCGAGATGAGCGGAAACTCGATTTCATATTCATCAGTCTCCAGATCGCATCTGGACGGAATCATCGAGATTTGCCGCATCGAAGGCTGGACTTCGTTCCACACCGACCCCGAGCGGACCTGGCGCGTGCTCACCGCGCCGGGCGTCACCGCGGTTGTGGCGCTCGATCGCGAACTGGTCGTCGGCTTCGCGTATGTTCAGAGCGATGGCGAGATTCAGGCGCACCTCTCTAACATCGCGGTGCTACAATCGCATCGCAGGCGAGGAATCGCGCGCCGGATGATCGAAGAGGCAGTCGCACGTTGCGGCGCACAGCGCATCGACCTGGTTTCAAGCGAAGGGTCGGACCAGTTCTATCGTTCTTTTCAACATCGTGAATTCCCCGGCTTCCGGATCTATCCGGCAGGGAAAGATTAATCGGCGATGAAGCATGCGGGACCGGACGCCCTCGACGCATTGGAACCGGTGCTCGCGCAGCTTCATCGATTGACGGGCTGAAAGAAAAGAATCGCGGCACGTTTTATCGCGGATCGAAGGCCTTCCTCCATTTTCATGAGGACCCGGCCGGATTTTTTGCGGACCTGAAAAAAGGCGCCGACTTCGTGCGATTGCCGGTCAACAATCGCAGTGAGATTGCCGCCCTCCTTCGTGAAGCGAAACGCGCTCTTCCTGACTAGACTCCCGCGACCTTCTTCGCATACGCGGAGACGGTTTTGAAATCATACTCGCGGTAGGCCTGCAATTTTTCCGCTTCGAAGCCGCCCTCGGCATGCACCGCGAGGACTTCCTGGTAGCCGCCGTAGTCCGATGACGTCAGATCGCTGATCAGATTGAGCAACCGCAACCGTTTCTCGGCGTCGAAACCCTTTGCGCCGCCCATGTACTTGAGCACGTAGTCGCGGGTGGCCTCGCTCGTGAGATCCTCGTACCCCGGCGCTGTCACCAACAGACCACCCGCGAGGTCCTGCACGATCTGCACCGCCTGATGGTAGTTGTGCGCAAAGTGATACTTCGCGACGTTAGTGATCAGCGTATTCGGCACCGCGACGCCTTCTTCGATGGTGCAGGTCGCGGCGGCGTGCTCGATTAGCCCTCGCACCGTGGTGTGATACGCCGCCAGATGGGTGAGCTTGTCGCGCACGTGCGCCGCGCGCGAGATTCCATTGGCCTCGGCGGCCGCGAATCCCGCGCCCGCCAGCATCTCGAGCAACGGCAGCTTGTACGACACCGCAGTGAAGCGATGGAAGCGCACGAAGGTCAGCGCGAGCAATCCCGCGAAATCAATCTCGCCTTGCAGAAACACGCGCTCCTTCGGCACGAAGACGTTATCGAACACCGTCAGCGTCTCCATCATCTTGTGGCGCGCTGTGATGGGATGCTCGAACTCGTTGTTCTTATGGCCTCCGTGCGGGCTCGCGATCAGTTTCACGCCTTGCGTATTGACCGGCACCGCGAACGCGACCGCGTAGGCCTTGTCTTCCGCCCTCATCGCGCGCGTCGGCAGCACGATAATCTCGTGGCTGTTGGTCGAGACCGACGTGTGCACCTTCGCGCCGCTCACCACGATTCCGTCGGGACGTTCCTCGACGATGCGCACATAGTAGTCGGGATGATCCTGCTGCGTGGGCCCGAGCGAGCGATCGCCCTTCACGTCGGTCTGCGCAACGCACACCGCGAGATCGTTGTCGCGGCAATGCCGATAAAACTTGCTGACGCGCTCGCGATACTCAAGCTGGCCTGCCTTCGCCATCCGCTCAGCCATCATCGTGAGCGCGTAGAGAGCGTCGGTGCCGATCTCCTTGATAAGCACGACCAGCGTTTCGCCCTCGCGCGTTGCCGCCGCGATCAAATCGCTGCGCTTGCGGAGATCGTCGGCGTTGCGAGGGATGTGGTAGTAGCGGCTGTATTCGCTGCCGCCATCTTTCACCACCGCGAGGTCGCGATACTTCGGGTCCTCGGCCATCTGGTAATCGAGCGCCGCGTGCTTCACCGCGAGCCCGATCACCGCATGCGCAGTGACATCGGGCACCTTCTCGCCGCGATAGTAAACCGTGCGCCCGTCGCGCAGCGAGCTTTTGTACTGTTCAGGAGTCTTAAGTCCCATCGTTATGGATCCCCTCGCATGAATTGGCTTCGCGATACACGGAGACTCGACTTGGCCGAGTGTGACACGCCAATATAAGGGCGCGCCGCGTTCGATGTCCATCCAAAAGCGGCTCATGATGAGGCGTCGAACCGCAACGTTTCCGTAAAGCAGACGGAGAAAACATGGCGAGTCCGAAAATGTTCGACCTGCAAGGCAAGGTCGCGGCGGTGACTGGTGGCAATGGCGGAATCGGCCGCGGCATCGCGCTGGGGCTTGCGCAGGCGGGCGCATCGATCGCGATCCTCGCGCGCAACGAGGAAAAGAGTCGCGCCGTCGTCCAGGAGATCAATCAGCACAACGTTCCAGTGATCGCCGTCCCGCTCGATGTCACGAAGCGCGCCTCCTTGCGCCCCGCGATGGATGAGGTCGAGAGCAAGCTCGGCCCCATCGAGGTCCTGGTCAACAATGCGGGTATCTCGATTCAGCGCGGAACGCTGAAGCTGGAGGCCGAATCGTGGGATCGCGTAATCGAGACCAACCTCAATTCGGTATTCCTGCTCTCGCAAATCGCGGCGCAATCGATGGTGAAGCGCAAGCGCGGAAAGATCATCAACGTCGCAAGCGAGTACTCGCGCTTCGGCTCCGGCGCGGTGCCATCATACTCGGCGGCCAAGGGTGGCGTGGTACAGCTCACGAAATCGATGGCGATCGAACTGGCTCACGCCAACATCCAGGTCAACGCGATCGTTCCCGGATGGATCTGGACCGACATGACAATTGGCATCAAGGGCACGCCGTTCTATGACGAGATCATCACGCGCACACCGGCCGGGAGATTTGGCGAGCCCGAGGAGCTGGCGGGAAGCGCGGTCTTCCTCGCGTCGGATGCGTCCAATTTCGTGACCGGCGCGATTGTTTACGTTAACGGCGGCTTCGCGATCCGCTAACTCGCTTCGATTCCCCGCCGGACGTTCGATCGCCTATTATCGCTGGGTCATGGCGAAGAAGCGGCCCATCAACCTCAACCATTCGCCTCGCGCGGAGCATGGTCTGCATCCGGGCAATCTTGCGATGCCCGAGCTCGGGCCGGTGCGCGTGCTAGTGGTCGGCGAGGTGATCCTCGATCGCTATCTCCACGGCGACGTATCGCGCATCTCGCCGGAAGCGCCGATACCGGTCCTGCGCGTGACGCGTCGCGAGGAGAAGCCCGGCAACGCCGGTTTCGTGATGGCGAATCTTCGGGCGCTCGGCGCCGAGGTTAGTGCGGCCGGCGTCGTGGGCGGCGATCGGGACGGCCAGCTCTTGCGCGAAATCTTTGGCGGTTTGGGAATCAGCATGCGTGCCCTGCTCACCGACCCTGGTCGGCCCACCACGGTCAAAGCGCGCCTGCTCGGTTCGGTGCAGAGCGCCAATCGGGCAACCCAGCAACTCCTCCGCGTCGATGAGGAAGACAACCTGCCGCTCGCTCCCGCAGACGAGCGCGAACTGATCGCGAGGATAAGGCGCGAGCTGCCGCGCGTTCATGGCGTACTGATCTCCGACATCAACAAAGGGCTGCTGACGCCGAATCTGCTGCGAGCGATCATCGATGGCGCACGAAAAAGAAAAATCCCGGTGATTGTCGATCCGCGCGTGACCGATGATTTTTCAATCTATCACGGCGTTACCGGGATCACTCCGAATCGCTTCGAGAGCGAAACCGCCACCGGCATCAAGATGGCGGACCGCGATGCGTGGCGCGAAGCGGGCGAGCTGCTGACCAAGAAGCTCGGATTGGAGGCGTGCCTCATCACGCTCGATCGCGAGGGGATGTACCTGGTCGAGCGCGCAGCCGCGCCCACTTACATTCCCACTGCGCCGCGAGAGGTTTACGACGTGACGGGAGCGGGCGATGTGGTCCTGAGCACGTTCGGGCTGTTTGTGATCGGCGGCCTCGGCTTCGCGTCCGCGGCGCGGCTGGCCAATCTCGCGGCGAGCCTCGAAGTGACGCGGCTCGGCACGGACGTGATCTCGCGCGAAGATCTCTCGCGTGCGATGACGCCCGAAAACGAACACTCAGAACGCAAGATCCTGTCGCATGAGGAAATCCGCTCGGCGCTCGCGCGCGATCGCCGAGCGGGCAAGACGATCGTTTTCACCAACGGATGCTTCGATCTGTTTCACGCAGGACATTTGCAGCTTCTCAACTTCGCGCGTTCGCAAGGGGATACGCTGGTGGTCGGACTCAACAGCGATCGCAGCGTGCGCGAGCTCAAGGGCGAGGATCGCCCGATCCATCCGGCCTCGGAACGCGCGCGCATTCTCGCCGCGATGGAGCCGGTCAACTACGTCGTCATCTTCGACGACGCGCGCGCGGAGAAAATCGTGCGAGTCGTGCGGCCTGACGTGCTGGTCAAGGGCGAGGACTATCGCGGGCAGACCGTCAACGGGCAGAAGTTTGTCGAGTCTTATGGCGGAAGCGTCGCGCTGGCGCCGCTCCTGGTGGGCAAGAGCACCTCGACGACGATCAAGAAGATGCGCGCACACCGAAACGGCGCCTGACCATCCCGACGAATCCGCGAAACTCCGGCAGGTCCAGCATGCACGCAAGGCCGAGGTAGATGGCACCGAACGTGGGAACCACCATCAGCGCCTGCAGGCGTGGCCCCGCGTGAGTGGTTGAGAACTTGATCGCGAATGCGATCGCTGCCGCGAGAAACGCCATGCCCCAAAGTTGCGCGAGAAATGTCCGATCGAGTCCGGTCCATCCGACACGCTGATTGAGCTTGCGGCGCAGCAGCGTGAATTCGACCCACGCGGCGATTCCTGCCGATGCCGTCAGTCCCGCGACGCCCCATCGTTGATCGATTCCGAGCAATTTTGGCAGGGGAATCGCGAAAAGGTATCCGAGGATAAACGAGAGTGTGACTCGCACCAGTGCGAATTTCAGCGGCGTCCTTGTATCCCACAGCGCGTAGAACGCCGAGTTGTAGAGCCGACCCATCGTGCTCGCAAGCATCCCGACTCCCGAGCCGGCCAGCACTGCCCACACATAAACCGCATCGTGATGGGTGAAATGGCCCGATTGGAAAACCAGCGCGACGATCACATCGCCGATCGCGAAAAATGCCGCCGCCGAAGGGACGACCAGAAACGCTATCTGCCGCAGCCCTGAGTTGAGCCGGCGTCGCAGTGTGACCTCGACGTTGTCCGCGAGCGCCGCCGCGCGTGACATCGAGGGCAATTCCGCCGCCGCGACCGAGAGTCCGAACAGGCTCACGGGCAGCATGTAAAAAACCTGCCCGTAGTTCAGCGCCGCAACCGCGCCGATCGGCAACAGACTCGCGAGAAGGTTGTCAATGTATCCGCTGATCTGGCCGACCCCGCGGGACATGACGACCGGAATAAGGTTCTTGAACACCGCTTTCAGGGACGCCGCTACTTTCGCGAAATCGATGCGGAGCCTTCTGAGCAATGCCAGCGTCTGCGGCAATTGCGCGACGATCTGAAGCCCTGCACCGACGACCGCGCCCCACGCAAGATCGATCGCGAGAGCGTCCTGCGAACGCCGCGGCCCATAAAGGAACAACGTCGCGATGATCGCGATATTGAATGCAACGGGCGCCGCGTACGACATGAAAAATCTGTGATGGCTGTTCAGCACCCCGAGGCACCACGCCGACATCACGAGTAGCCCGGTGCACGGAAACAGCACGCGCACAACCGCGATCGTGAGTTCGCGCCGCTGTCCTTCGAACCCCGGCGCGATAACGGTGATGAGGTAGGGCGCCGCCGATATTCCCACCACCACTAGCACGCTCCCGATCAGCGCGAGGATCGCGCCGACGCCCCATGCGAGCAGGTCAGCCATTTCCTCTTCACCCTCGCCGAGCAGCCGGCTGTATACGGGTATGAACGACGCCGACAGCACTCCCTCGCCCAGCAGGTTTTGCAGAATGTTGGAAATCCTGAAGCCAGCCTTGAACGCGTCGGCGGCACCCGAGTTGCCGAGGTAGTGCGCGAAGACGCTCTCGCGAATCACCCCCGCGATTCGTGAGAGGAGAATTCCCGATGCGACGAGGCCCGCGCCTCCGACGGCGGCGGGCTTCGCAGCAGCTTCAGCGGCGCGCACGTCTACGGCGGCATCGTGCACGGCCGCAACGTCTGCAGTATCAAGCGAGCGTTTTTCGGGATGAGTAGCTACGACAGCGGCTCCAAAAGAGATCGCTTGAGTATAGCGGCCTCACCATCGAGCTTGTAGGTGCAGCCATCGGACCTGAATGTAGATAAAATGGCTAGGTGGGTTTTTCGCTCTACCTCCATATTCCCTACTGCCAGGCGAAATGCCCGTATTGTGATTTCAATTCGCATGCGGCGAGCGCGTGGCCGGAGGATGATTACACTCGCGCGCTGATCGCGGAGATGAATCATCGCGCGCAGCAGGCGCCATTCAAGGGCAGCTCCCTATCGACGATTTTTTTTGGCGGCGGAACTCCATCGCTGTTTCAGCCTTCGTCAATCGGAAAGACATTGGAGGCCGCGTCGAAAGCGTTCGGTATCGAGCGCGACGCCGAAATCACGCTGGAAGCGAATCCAGGCACCGTCGATCAGGAAAAGCTTCGCGGCTTTCGAGCGACTGGTGTGAATCGGATGAGTTTCGGGGCGCAGTCCTTCAATAATGCGACGCTGAAATTCCTCGGGCGCATTCACAATGCGGACGAGACGCGCGAGGCCGCGCGGATGGCGCATCATGCGGGTTTCGAACGGTTGAACCTCGACCTCATTTTTGCGGTCCCCGGCCAGACGCGCTCGCACGTGTCGCGCGATATCGCGGAAGCGGCGGCGCTCGAGCCCGATCACATCTCCGCCTACAACCTGACTTTCGAGGAAGGCACTGTTTTTTTCACCGAGATGAGGCACGGGAAAATTCGCCCGCTCGAATGCGACGCGCAGGCCGAGATGTACGCGGCGGTGCGCGAGGAGCTCCCGCGTCGCGGATACGCGATGTATGAGATTTCCAATTACGCGCGGCCGGGCCGCGAATGCCGCCACAACCTGACGTACTGGCACAACGAAACCTACCTCGGTCTCGGCGCGGGTGCGCATAACTTCGCGCGCGACGGCGGAGGCGGCCGGCGATGGTGGAACGAGCGCAACCCGGCGCGCTACATCGCGCTCGCGACGGAAACGGGAATCGCGGAAACAGGAAGCGAGACTGTCGAACCTCGCACCTCGATGGCCGAGTTCGTGTTTCTAAATCTGCGTTTACGCGAAGGGTTTGCGCTCGCGGATTTCAACTTGCGATTCGGTGCCGGCTTCGACGACATTTTCGGTTCGCGCACGGCGGTTCTGTTCGAGGGCGGCTTGCTGGAGAATCTTGCGGGCCGCATTCGTCTGACCGATCGTGGTCTCGAACTCGCCGACTCAGTTTTCGCGGAATTCGTGTAGCAGGCTTCAGCTTTCCAGTGAGCCGCTCAGGATTTCAACCATCCGCTCCGGGGTCGCAAGCCGGATGAATGCGCCGAGACGCGGGCCGCGTTCCTGGCCGAGCAGTACGCGATACAACAGCAGAAAAATCTTCCCGGGCTTGTCGTAGTTCTCGCGACCCAGATCGTAGATCTTCTTCTCGATTTCCTCCGCCGAGGCGCCCATGTTCGAGGCCAGAAACTCGATCAGCGCGCGTAACTGATCGCGCTCAGCACCCTGCGGCAAATAGCGCTGCTTGTTCGGTTCGATGAAGTCGGCATAGAAGTTCAGCGCACATTCCATCAGCAACTTGCCCATCCTCTCAGTTTCGGGATTGCTCGCGATCTTTGGATCGTAGCCGGTCAAGTAGTTCCAAATGAGCTCGCGATCGGACGTACCCAGCGCCGAGACCAGGTTCATGATCATGCCGAAGCTCAGCTCCGAGTCGAAGCGGCGCGGCGTCGTGCTCTGAATCACCAGATCGATCGGGTGGTTGACGCGATCCTCCTCGGAGACGGCGGCGTAGGCGCGCAACGCATCGAGGTAATCATCGACGTACGTCGGAATCGCTTCGAGGAACAGCTTGCGCGCGCGGCGCGGATTGAGCAGAAGGAAATACTTGAGCACCTCGATCGGCGCATAGCGCGTCCATTGATCGACGGTGACGCCGCGGCCGACCGATTTGGAAACCTTGTGACCCTCCTCGTCGAGGAACATCTCGAAGGGAAATCCAATTGGAGGCTTGCCGCCGAGCACCTTAAGGATTTGCCCGGACAGCCGCGCCGAATCGATCAGGTCCTTGCCGTAGAGTTCGTAGTCGACCTTGAGCGCATACCACCGGAGCGCCCAATCGACCTTCCATCCCACCTTAGCCTTGCCGCCCAGCACCGATTGCTCACCCTTAAAGCCGCACGGATGAGCGCCACCGAACTTGCGCTCGCAGGAAAATTCCACCGTGGCGCGATTGGGATGGTAGGCGGTGACGAGCGTCGAGTTGACCTGGCCGCATTGCGGACAGACCGGCATGATGGGCGACCATCCCGCGCGATTCTCTTCGCGCAGGGTCGGCGCGATGATCTCGATGATTTGCTGATGGCGCGCGAGGATCAGCTTCAACGCCTCATCGAATGCCCCGCTCCCATACATCTCGGTGGACTTGATCAGCTCGTACTCGATTTCCACTGGCGCGAGGAATTTTCCAAGCAAGCTCACCATGTGCTCTGAAAAAGATGAATGGCAATCACCGAAGGGATCCGGGATGCGCGAGACCGGCTCGCCGAGATGAAAGCCGGCGGCCTCGCGATTAGGGATGTTCTCGGGAACCTTACGAAGGCCGTCCATGTCGTCGATGAAAACAATCAGGCGGCTGGGCCGATCAGCCGGGATGACGCCGGAACGCTTGAGCTGCTCGAAGGCCTTGCGCACATATGAGGGCCGCAGGATCTCCGCCATGGTGCCGAGATGCGGCATCCCCGAGGGACCGAATCCGCTCTGGAAGATCGCGGGGCGGCCCGGCTCATAGTGCGACACCCGATCGGCGACCTTTTTGGCTTCCTCGTAGGGCCACAAATAAAGGTCCGACTGCGTCTTCGATTCGGGCGCCATCGTGCGAGCTACTCCTCTTCCGGTTGTCTGCCGCGCAAGACCAGCGCGACCGCGTCATGGACCCACGGATCGA
This sequence comes from uncultured delta proteobacterium, assembly GCA_963815835.1. GTDB lineage: Bacteria > Desulfobacterota > Binatia > Binatales > Binataceae > DATGKG01. The sequence goes on along the minus strand of CAWFIF010000006.1, from coordinate 73,129 downwards.
TTTGCAGGTCGCGAATTTTTTCCGATGAGAGCCGGAGCTTCACGCCGCAGTTCGGGCACACCAGGCCCTCGTGCCGATAGCCGCCGGCGTCTTCCACCGTCAGCTTCAAAATCCACTCGGCGGCGGGCCGGCGACAGATGACGCACGTGCGCGGCGGGTCGGAATGAGAATCATCCTGAGGCATAGAGCGAATTATTGTATATCATTGTTCGTATCGAGGTGGATGAGCGATCGCGCCGAGGCGGTGAGTTTTGTCTTACGGGGCGTCGTCCTATAGATTGTTGTCATTAAGGCCGTGGCGATTTACTTATCTCGAATTGCTCCCAACCCGGCCCTCGAGGTCCGTTCCGGGACCCTCTCGCCGTTTCGCGCTCGCCTGTTCCGCGCTGCAACGCTGGATTAAAAGGCGGCCGTTCACTTCGTATCGATGCACGCCGCCGGGCAGGCTTCAGTCGTTAGATGGATAAGGAATTCACCAGACAAAAGATCAAGGAACTTCGCGCGATGGTCGCCGAGACCGATCGTATCGCGATTGTCTTGCAGGACGATCCTGACCCTGACGCGATGGCGAGTGCGATGGCGTTGCGCGCGCTACTCGGCCGCAACAAGCAGACCACGCCCATTTTCACTTTCGCTCCGGTGACGCGGCCGGAGAACCGCACCATGGTGCATCTGCTCGAAATCGAAATTCAGCCGGCCACGCCCGAGGCGCTCGGCGAGTTCGACAAGATCGCGATGCTCGATGTGCAGCCGCCCTACTTCGGCGAAAAGATCAAAACCGCCGACATCGTGATCGATCATCATCCGGGTTACGGACCGCACAATTCCGCGTTTCAGGATTTGCGTCCCAAGTACGGCTCCACTTCGACCATCATGACGGAGTACATGATCAGCGCCGGGGAGCACATTAGCGAACGGCTGGGCACCGCGCTGCTTTATGGAATCCGGACCGACACCGTGATGTTGTCGCGGCGCGTAACCGACGACGACGTGCTGGCGTTTACTCATTTGTATCCGATCGCCAATTACAGTCTGCTGCGGCAATTTGAACGCCCCGAGTTGCCGCTGCAATTCGCGAAGATTCTTGCGCGTGCGATGCGGCGCCTCGAAATCAACGATGGGATGGTGGTGCTCAATCTGGGCAGAGTCGCACGCGACGATCTGATCGTCCAGATGGCTGACTTTTGCCTGCAATTCGAGGGCGTGCAATGGGTTGCGGTAGCGGGCAAGCTCGGCCCCAACCTCGTCATCGCGCTGCGCAATCATGGCAACACACGCCAGCCCGCCGGCGAAGTGGCGAAGGGTTTGGCCGGAGAGGCCGGCAGCGGCGGGGGTCATCGCGACATGGCCAAGGCGGTGATTCCGTTGCGCGCATGGCGAAGCCGGGAAGGCACCACTCGCGACGCGCCCACTGAGGCGCGGTTGCGCGAACTCCTGATGGCGGAATTGGCCGACACTGGCGATGATGCCGAGGGACGGCCTTCGCCTCCGCGCCCCGGGGCCTCTTGATAGAGTCGGCGCGGTGTCAGGATTAGAATTGTGAGTGTGGCGGAGGGGACTGTCGAGATCAAAAACAAGCTGGGCCTCCACTTGAGGGCTGCGACAATGCTGGTGAAGACGGCGGGCAAATTCTCCTCGGTCATCACGCTGACCCGCGGCAAGGATCGCGCGAGCGCGCGTAGTGTCATCGGCCTGATGACCCTCGGTGCAGGCATCGGTACCAAGCTCAGAGTCAAGGCCGAAGGCGCCGACGCAGAGCAGGCGCTGAAGGCGGTCGAGGCGCTCTTCAATGACAAGTTCGGCGAAGAGTGATCGGCCTTAAAAATCCGAGACTAATCGTTCGATGAGATCCCTACTCCTCCTGCCAACGGCTCCAGTACTCATCGCATTGTTGATGGGGGCGTCCTTGGCCTTCGCGCAGGACGTCACGGTTCCGATGCCCGGGGAATACGTCGCGCCCGATGCAGCTTCGGCGCCCGAGCAGATTCCCGATCCCACCGCGATCTTGCAAGACGACGGGAGCACGTTTGCGATTCCGATCCCAGGCGGTGGCGATATCCAGGTGCAAGGTCCCGCGTCAGAAACGCACGCCACGATTGGGCCCATCGAGAACTGGGCGACCCAACGCAACAATCCGTTCTCAGTCGGCACCGCGCCGCTAGGGCCGATTCCGGCCCCGCAGTAGATCTCGATTTTGGTCGGCGTCGTCCGCCATCACATCAATGCGTCGCCGCGCGCGGAAGCCGGACCGTGAATTCCGCGCCCTTCCCCACTCCCTCGCTGGATACTGTAACTTTGCCGCCGTGAAGTTCGGCCACTTGCTTCACGACCGATAGCCCCAGACCCAGCCCATGCGGCGGGAGCAACGCTGCTTGCGCGAATGGCTCGAAGATCCGGTCCAGCATCTCGGCCGCGATCCCGATGCCGGTATCGCGAACGCTGAGCAGCGCGGAGTCCGCGTCGCCGCGTAGCGTCACCTCGACGCGTCCGGCGGGCTCGGTGAATTTGATCGCGTTGGTCACCAGGTTGGCGATCACCTGATGCATCCTGACTGGATCGCCTATGATCGTTAGCGGTTCATCGGGAATCGAGACCGCCAGCTTCAACTCCCGCTGGCGAGCCATATCCTCGAAAGATTGCTCGCTTTCGTGCACCAACGATGTGAGATCGACAGACTGAAGCGCGAGGCTCATCTTGCCGGCCAGCACGCGCGAGACATCGAGCAGATCATCGACCAGGGTGGAAAGTTGGCGGGTCTCGCGGCCGATAAGCGTGCGAAGCTTGGTGAGCCGTTCGTCGCTGAGGCTTTCGCGCTCCAGCATTTTGGCAACGATGCTGATCGAGTTCAGCGGATTGCGCAGCTCATGCCCAAGCATCGCGAGGAAGCGATCGCGCGCCGCGACGCCGTCCTGCGCAGCCTTGAAGAGCCGCGCATTGTTGACCGCGATGGCGGCGCGATTAGCGATTTCCTCGGCGAGCTTCAAATCGTCTTGCCCGTAGCGCCGGCCCGACTCGACGCAGGCCCACACCATCACGCCGAGAATCTGCCCGCGCGATTTGAGCGGCACGGCCATTCCCGCACTTAGCTTCGTCCCGATCGATGCTTCATACTGTGTGCGGCTTAGCGCGATCGGCGCGTCGATATCACTCATCTCATCCGGGATAAGGACCGACTGACCGGTGCGGTGAATCGCGTGCAGCGGCTGCTCGGGTTTCTCGATACGGGGGTAGTGGCGGAAGAACTCCCGGGCGATTTCGGCGCGCGCGGGGTCGCTATGTGCGCTGGTCACCATCGCGAGTTTCCCGAGATCAGATTCGAGGAAAATTATGCAATCGTCGGCAAGCGCGGGAACGATGATGCTGGTGACGTTGGCCAGCGTCGTTTCGTAGTCCAGCGAGGTGTCCAGCGTCCTGCCTGCCTCGGCCAGAATCCGCAGCCGCTCTTCGGCCTGCTTGTGTTTGGTTATGTCGATGGCGACCGCGCGAATCATAGGCCGCCCATCCGGGGCAGTGCTCACTCTGGCGGCATCCCTTATCCAGATGATTCGGCCATCGGCGCGTCGAGCGCGGAACTCAACATCGAAATCACTGCCACTCCTAATTCCGACAGAGTACTGACCCATCGCCCGATCGTGGTCTTCTTCAAGAATGATCCGGCGCGATGCATTCGGATCCTTGAGCTCTTCGGCAGGGTATCCGAATAGCCCTTCCGCCGATTGATTGACATAGGTGACCTCCTCAATCGGTACGCCGCGTCCCTCCCAGACCGACGCCTGCAGGCCGTTTAGAAGATCATTGAACCGCTGATTGGCCAACCTTTCAGCTTCGTACAGGCGAGCATTGTCGATCGCGTACGCGGCGTGAAGCGCGACTTGTTCCGCGATTTTCAGGTCATCCTCGGTGTAACGCCGCTCGGCGTCAACGTTGAACCAATTCATCGCGCCGATGATCTCGCCGCGCGCCTTAAGCGGCACGATGATTCGCGATCGGAACCCGAGCTTGAGCACCAGCCGGAGGATCTCTTCGTTGGGCGCAGGCTCGCGCGACCGGTCCATTTCGGGATCCTGGATCAGCCGCGGTATTCCGGTCGTCAAAACCTCAAACAGCGGCATCTTCGGATGCTCGCGCGGTGTGAGTCGGTTCAGGAAATCACAAATGAGATTGCCCCGCTCTTCATCCGTATGAGCGCGCGCGACCAAGTGCGGATCGCCATTTTCTCTTCTCAGGAAGATGAGGCAGTCGTCGGCGAGAACCGGAACGATGAGCCCGGTGACCTTTTTCAGCGTCGCCTGATAGTCGAGCGACGTGGATAGTTCTTGCCCAGCCCTGGCAAGCAGATCGCTGGGCATCTGACGCCGCTTGAGCGCGCGGGGGGTTTCCCGCGCCTCGGGAGCGGAAGTTCGCTGGTCGTCACCACGCCGGGAATGCGGGGGCTTCGGCTTCAAAGTTGTTGGTTCCCTCATCGGTTCCCCCCGGATTAGGATGCCGACCGGAACAGTAAAACAGGAAACCCGCTTAGGATTCCAGCCCGGCGCGCGTCCCCCTCCCTCGCCGCTCGAACCATCCGTGGCGGTCTCAGCGCGGGTACTCGGGTGTCACCTCGATCACCAGCTTTTCTGCGCCGCGCAAAATCGTGACCGGTGTTTTCACGTCGGCATGCTCGTCGCTGAGCAGCTTGTGCAGCACGTCGATGCTCGTCACCGGATGCTCTCCGAACGTGATCACTATGTCATTGGGGCGGATGCCCGCTTTATCTGCGGCGCTCCCGGCCTCCACCGAGGAGACCATCACGCCGCTCTCAACGATCAGGCGATGGAAGCGCACCACCTTGCGCTGAATCGGCACGTTCATGCCCGCGATTCCGAGGCGTGCGCGAATGATGCGTCCGTCACGCATCAGGCGCGCCGCCACGAACTTCGCGGTGTTCACCGCGGTCGCAAAGCATATTCCTTGGGCCGGTAAAATCACCTCCGTGTTGACGCCGATCACCTGGCCTCGCGAGTTCACCAGCGGCCCGCCGGAATTGCCCGGATTGAGCGCCGCATCGGTCTGGATGGCGTTGTCGATCATCCTGCCTGACGCCGCCCGCAGCGACCGCCCCATTGCGCTGATCACCCCGGCGGTCACGCTGTACTGAAAGCCGTAAGGGCTCCCGATAGCGATCGCGACTTGGCCGACCTTCAGCGCCGCGGAATCTCCTAACTCGGCCGCCGTCAGGTCTGGCGCGCCAATCCGTAGCACGGCGAGGTCGGAATCGGCATCATCACCGACTAGATCGGCGGCAAACCTCCTGCCGTCAAGCAGAGTCACATGCACCGACGAGGCCCGGCTGACGACATGGCTGTTGGTCAGAACGAACCCATCGGGCGTAAAGACGAACCCGGAACCCGAACCTCCTCTGGGTCCTTCCAATGCTTTCGCGTGCGCGACCTCGACATGCACGACGCTGGGGCTGACCTTTTCAGCCGCGCCTGAAACCGCGGTCGAGTAGGCGTCGAAGTGATCGGGCAGCTGGCTAGCAAACTCAGTGTTGATCTCGTAGTCATATCTATGCGTGGATAATCTACCCTACTTGATCTGCTGATCGGCGGTACCGCTGAAAAAATCTTGCGCTACGCGCCTTGCCCGGTTCTCAGGATACGTACCCTCACTGACCAAAACCCGCCTACGAGTGCGACAAGTTGAGGAATCTGCCTTCGCATTCACCCGTTCTGCCGGCCAAATGCAGCGACCATCCGCCTGATATCTAACTAACTAACTGCCAGCAACACGGACCAAATCATTTCAGCAACAGAGAGAAACTGGCTGAGTAATTGTCCAATGTTGCGGATTGCGCCGGTCACTTCGGACCGCACAGACTAAACCGAGGAATTATCAGAGATCACGAAGGCCGCGCGCGAATCGGTCCGCAAGATCCTGACCGAATCGTCTGAACGCGGCCCGAAAGTCCAGTCCCCTGGGCATTTAACGGCATCGCTTTCGAGCCATAGTTGCGTCGCTGGGCAAGAAGCGGACGCTTGGCCTTCCTGCGAAACCTCGACTAGCGCGCTTGAGGCGGGCTTCGATGAATTCTCTCGTTCTCCGGTTCTGTCCGCACTCGCAGCTGCGACCTCGCTTTCCCAGGCGCTCTTGCATACACTCGCCGACTTTGGCGGCGTCCCGGAGTTCGATGGGTGCTTACTTCGTGCAGTTTTGCCTCCAGATCCCGGATTGCGTCCGGATTCGAGCCCTGGAGCTCAAGCGCTGCCAGCGCCATCCGGTAGAAGCGCAAAGCGTCGTCCACGCGGCAGCCGCGGCAGCCTGCGCGGCAGCGCGTGAGCAATACTCGACCGCCTTATCGGCACAACCGAGCAACGCAGCCTCGTAGAAGTGGCGTGCTATTTTCTCGACAAACGCATCATCCTGAGGATGCAAGGCCTCCAGCACCTCGCCGAACCGCGTATGCGAGGCACGCTCGGCGGGAGCACCGCTGATTTCACCTCGCGAACCGGCGCCGCAAATTCGGTGATATTGTAAGTTTTACAATCCAGCGGAGTAGAAAGTCTGAACGTAAAGCGCGGCCCACTTTACCTGTTACTTACTCGGCGAACTGACTGATCGCCGCGCTTTGGTAGTGTATCGGCTAAGAAGCCATTCTTTGTCGATCGAATTCGCAATCCGGGCGGAAAAACGACTAACCGCTTCTGCGTTGAATTCAATGACGATATACCGCGTCCAAATCCCTGGATGAAAGCGCCAGAAATCCTGCCTCGTAGACGACGATGCGGGGAACGCTTGCTGCAGTGAAGGATCTGGTTTCGATCGAAGGAGAAGAGCCTTGAAAAACTTCAGATACCTCGTTCAAACGGTGATTGTTCTAATTCTTTTGATGGCGCGAGCAACCCTCGCTCAAGACGAAGATTCCTCGAAGATAGCGCTTCCGGTGCCACAGATGGCGGGGACGTGGTCGGGCAACGCGTACGACAATGTTATTGCGGCTCCCGGCATCGTGACGCTCACCTTGGTGCAGCACAAGAATACAATAGCCGGGGTGTGGAAAGCCGAATTCAAGAATTGCAACAATTTCGATCTGGTCGAATCAGGCACCCTTAGGGGAAGCGTGAGGTGGGTCAACGCCGTACCGCCGGTCGGAACACTCACGGCGACTGTGAAGATAATGTCAACCAATTCAGGTCAGCGGCATCCGTGCGCAATCAAGATGCGCGCGGAAATGCCGCTCGTTGGGACGACGGTACTTGAGATCGACGGCAATTACCTCTCATGCAAGCATGAGGTCGGTGACTTTTCCTTGCTGCCGGGCGCGGGGAACGGGCAGTCCTGCTGAGCAACTAGCCGCACTCGAGGCTTGACAGGTTGAATCGAACGAAAACAGATCCTCATCGCCGAATGGCGCCGATCAACCAGGCGCCCACTGGATTTGACACCATCGCGGTCTTCCGCGAACGGTGGTTCCGCGCAAGGTAGGCCGTGCGCCGAACGTAAGTGGAACGCGTTGTGTTCGATGCATAGATGAACGCACCATGGTGAACCGACGCCGGCGCGCTGCCGGCGCCGCCGTATGAAGGCGCTGCGGCGGTCGCAACCCGGACCCGGCCGACTCCCTTCCCGGTGAGCCCAATTTGCTGCGCAGCGCGACGCGACAAATCAAGACTGCGGCCCCTGACAAAAGGACCGCGATCATTGATGCGCACCACGACTGAGCGGCCGTTGTCGGGATTCGTCACCTGCACGCGTGAACCGAGCCGCAGCGTCGTCGAGGCGGCGGTCAAGGCGTTGGGGTTGAAGGTTTCACCGTTGCTGGTGGAATGCCCCGCGAAGCCCGCTCCATACCAGGAAGCAACTTCGATCCGTTCTGACGAGGGATGCCATGAGTAACTGCTAACAGGCCGGTTTGGTGGGTAGTGCGATGAGTCCCGCGATGAACATCCGACCATCGCAGTTGTCTCCACAGCCAAGATTAAGATCACGAGCGGCACGGCAATGCTCGCGACGCCGTCGCCAAACCGACCGGGCAACATCTCGATTACTGCCCTATCATTTGCAGCCCCAGCCCATCATTCGTTACGAGGCCAATCAGAAGCAATCGTTCTCCACGAGCGACCAGCCGGTGGGACAAACGCAGATTCAATACCAGAGTTTTTCGCAATATTAGGCTGAGTGGCGCCATCAACCGAATCGGCGAAATTGTAAAAATTACAGTCAGCGTCGTAAGTTGCATTGGGACGTTTGCCAGCAGCGCCAGGCGCTGATAGTAGGCGCACCCAAGAGTTGTAATGAATGGCGGTCAGGACCGGCATCCACAACTAGCAGCGAGGCATTGAGTCCTGCTCAGCTCCCCGTAGCGATCTTCTCTTGGTAGACGAGAATTTCGACCCGGCGGTTGCTTCGCCTCCCGCGCGACGTGCTGTTATCGGCAATCGGCTTGCTCGCTCCCCTTCTATGACCTTGCCAAACCGAGGCCGGGTCCCGTGAAAGAATGACTCGGCCACCGCCTTCCCGAGTTGCCCGTAAAGCTGCGCAAGTCGCAGCGGCAGTCAGGCATGAACGCGAACGCGGTTTCGTAGTTGCGCCGAACTTCTGCGCGCCCCTCGAAGACCTTGCCCTCTGGATCGACGATGCGCGGGCTGTCATGAAAGCATGTCATCACGCCCGCGATGTCGTGGTGATTGAATGCGTCGAAATAACGCTGGATGAGTTGCTCCTCGGGAGTCATAACAGAGCCTCCTAATTTGCCACGCCTGATCATGTGCCAGCAGATCTCGGCCGCCATTTCGACTTGCCGAGGTAAATTACTCGCAGTTTTTCTACGGATCGCCGAGATCGCCACGGCGCAGAGCGCTCCCGCTCAGCATGTCCGCAAGCTCCCCGCAATCGCCCGAGCGAAAAATCAGACCGTGGCAGTGCACGCAGGGTTTATGTTCCAACGGTTTCGCACTTCGCGCAGCCTGATCTATTGAGTCCTGCATAAGATAGTTACAAAGGGAACAGCTCTGCTTGCTCCCAGAAGGCCATTACAAGGGTGGGCCGGCGGCGCATGCGCGCCAGGGCGCGGCGGGCGTGATGGCTGAGCTGGGTGAAATCGCGCGGACAGAAGTTGGGCAGCTCGTGATGCTTCCAGTAACCCCAGATATATTCCACCGGATTGAGTTCCGGGGCGTAGCCCGGCAACCACTCGATCGCGAGCCGACCGCGCTGCGTGCGGACGAATTCACTGACCAGTCGCGCCCGATGCGCGGGCAGCCCGTCCCAGACCACCAACAGCTTGCCCGGCAGGTGACGCAACAGGTGGCCCGAGGAAGTCCACCACCTGAGGCGCGCGCATGCTGGTGGGATAGAGGCGGAAGTAAAAGTTCCACCAAGTGACTCCGGCGGCGACCGACAGCACCTTCCAATTGAAGTGATAGTGCAGCACCGGGGTCTGCCCGCGCGGGGCCCAGGTCCGCACTCGATGCGGTCGTTCGCTCAATCCACTTTCGTCGACGAAGACGATGGTGCGCCTCTCGCCGAGGGCTTTTTTTTAATCCGCAGCCAGCGGTATTTCTTCCAGTGCCGGATCTTCGCCTCGTCGCGCTCCAATGCCCGCCCGCTTGGGCGCTGGCAGGTCCAGCCCAGCTTGCGCAGAATGCGCCAGACGTGGTCCTCGTGGTATCGCACCCCGGCCGCTCCTCGATGAGATCACGTACCCCGGGTTGCGGTCCAAAGCCCGCTGGCATATCCGAACGCCTCGGGCCCGCGCCTGAGCGCGCGATCGAGGTCTCGCAACTGGGCCGGGCTGAGCTTTGTCGGACGACCGGTGCGTCCAGCCTTGCGCAAGCCGCGCACCCCGGACTGGAGCTACCCCGTTTCGGTGGATAGTTTTGGGCTTGGTTTCTGTTTTTAGCAGCCTCCGACTTTTCGCATTAGTGTTGGTCTGAGTCCAGCTTTTCGGCCCCACCCTGCACTCGATCTGAGGGTGGGGCTGGAAAGCTTAAAGGTTTTGGATCTGCGGCCGCGACGCTGTGCAGCGCGCCGGCCGCCACGTTTTTCGGCGGCCCAGTGGTGCGCATCGCGGCCGCGCACCGCAAGCTTTGATTGGCATCATCTGCATAGCAGCGTTCGTAATTGATCGGTGACTGGTAGCCGAGCGCGGAGTGGCGACGATGGGGATTGTACCAACCCTCGATGAAGTCAAAGACCGCCATGCGCGCCTCAATCTGAGTTTTGAAACTGCGGCGCTCGAGCAGCTCGCATTCCAGGGTGGCGAAAAAGCTCTCCGCCATCGCGTTGTCGAAACAATCGCCGACCGAACCCATCGAGGGTCGCACCCCGGCCTGCTGGCAGCGCGTCCCGAACGCGATCGAAGTGTATTGCGTTCCCTGGTCGGAGTGATGAATCACGTCCGCGGGCCGGCGCTGACCGAGCGCCATATTGAGCGCGGCTAACACCAGCTCGGTGCGCAGATGAGTTTCCATCGCCCACCCGACTACTCTGCGGCTGAACACGTCGAGCACCACGGCCAGATATAGAAAGCCCGTCCAAGTGGGAATGTAGGTGAGGTCGGCCACCCACAACTCGTTCGGGGCTGGCGCGCTGAAGTTGCGTTCGACCAGATCTGGCGCGGGTCGCATGGCGCGATCCCGCGTGGTGGTCGTGATCCACTTGCGGCGGCTCACCCCATAGATGCCGGCCACCTCCATCAGCCGCGCGACCCGCTTGCAACCGACCCGGATCCCCTGGTCGGCCAACTCGGCGTGAATGCGCGGCGCGCCGTAGGTGGCGCGCGAACGTTGATGAATCGCCTGGATCCGCAGACTCAGTTCCGCATCGGCGCGTGCTCGCTCCGAGCGCGCCCGTGTACGCCACGCGTAGTAACCGCTGGTGGAGACTCCCCACACCCGGCACATCGTGGCAACCCCGTGCATGGCCTGATTCGCACTCACGAATTGGAACGCCGTGACGGCACTGAGCCGGTCTCCGTGGCGAACCAGGCCGCGGCTTTTGACAAAATCTCGCGCTCTTCGCGCAGGACCCGGTTCTCGCGCCTAAGCCGCGTCAGTTCTTCCCGCTCACTACTGGTCAGTCCGTCGCTGCGCTCGCCGATGTCGAGTTGCGCCTGTCTGACCCACTGCCGAATGCTCTCGACCGACGGTTCGAACTCACGCGCCAACTCCTTCAGCGACCGCCCCGCGCGCACCTGTTCGACCATCCGCCGGCGATACTCGGCCGGGTATGGTGGATGGGTTTTTGGCATTAGCTCTCCTCCTTGCCTTCCTGCCAAACACACTCCACGAAACCGGGTCAACTCCAGACTCGCCAAGCTCGCGCGCCCAGCGGCTGACCGACTGCCGATGTACCCCCACCGCGCGCGCCACCTCCGACTGGCCGAGCCCCTGTCGGAGCAATCGCGCTGCCTCCATCCGTCGCCGTTTCAAGGCCTCGAAGTCTCGCCGCACACCTGCTGGATTACCCATGCCTGTATGTTAACACAGACCGGACTCCTTGTCACTATCTTATGCAGCACTCAATAGGACAATGTCCGAGATTTAATACACGTGTCCTATATTCCTTCACTGACTTCGCTCGGGGGGCTTCGACCGATGCAGTGGGATTGGCCGTTCGCGGCGCGCCGAATTGCTTCGACGAATCAACGGCAATTTCGACACTTGGACCTTACTTTGACCGTCCGAACAGAACGGCAGAAATTTGGCCAAGGCCGTCGATGCGTTCACGCAGTTGCATGGCGCGCAGGTCCGGAAAGCGTGGGTCACCGCAGGATTGATTTTATGTGGAGAATCCGGCCCTTGGCGTTTCTCGCGTGGGGCTTCATCTACACAAGGTAACTCGCGCTCGGGCTGCATCAACCTGAACCCAAATCTCATATTCTGAGCGACGCGGAAAGTTTCTATTACTCTTGTCCGGCAAATACATGGTAGACGATGTTGTCCCAGGCATTGTGAATTCCAATGAACAGCAACAGTAACGTTGCAGCCCAACGCCAAACAGAGCCTCGCGTGAGTGATAGAGAGCCGCGAGTGCCGATACCGCGAATATCGCGTGCGCCGCCAAAGGCAGGAGAACGTGAAACAACCAATCCTCGAACTCTGGTGCATATACAGCTTCTGCTCGCATGCGCCGAGCTACGAGCAAACCGTAGGCGACTCCGCCAAAACCGATGAGGCCCCAAAGGGCTGCAGGCAGGATGATTGTCGCCCATGGAGCGCGTAGAAGTGCGGACAAAAGCAATGCGCTACTGAAATGAACGATCGTTGGCGTTGCAAATACGGCACCAGCCTCTGCCACTCGGAGATGACGCGCAGCAATGAGCGTCATGACGACGAACTGCAATCCGATTAGAGCGCCCGCAGCCGAGCCGACGATCACGAAAAAGCTGTCCCATGCGGCTAGTTCTGACATGTCCCAGTTACGCTGAACACCCTAGCGGAATTGGTGACAGTCATAGAAGCGTCCATTCGATTCAAAGAGATAATCTGCGTCCACATTTTCGCAATGATCCGGATTGATTCCTCACAGATTGCGCGGGGAATCTCTCTGATTTGTCATGTCCCGCTCAGCGATTGGGTCATTTGTTCTAGGTATTCGCGGTAGCGAGCTCCTTGCACAGTAATTTTTGAGGCGGCGTTTTCGATCTCACGAAGATCGTCCGACGTGGAACTATGCACCTCATGGGGGGCCCCGACCGAAGTCCCCATCGAGAAAGGGCGTCGGGGGGCTTCGCTCTCGCTTGGGATGCGACCTGGCTTAGCGATTTGTGACGCAGCGATGTCTGTCCGAAAACTCGTTGGTCTACCGAAGCCGCTCGTGCTTTAATTTTTAGACCGTGCTGGACAAAATCTTTCAATTGATCTCCTGCATGACGAGCCTTGGCTCGTAGAGCAACTGGCCATTCGCCGCTAATATGGAGAGACCGGTATGGGAAACGTCGCAACCTCTGTCGAGGCGCGGAACAAGTCGCTGGTCCGCGACCGTTTTGAAGCATGGGCGCAGGGCAATGGCAGCCCTTTTGAGTTGCTGGCCGACGATGCAAGCTGGACCATCGAGGGCGGCTCGGTCGCGTCGAAGACTTATGAGGGCCGCGAAACCTTCATGCGCGAGGTGATCAGGCCTTTCAATGCACGCATGAGCGTGGGCCTTACGCCTACCATACGTGGGCTATGCGCCGACGGAGACCTTGTGGTGATCTTCTTTGACGCGAGGGGAACGGCGCGCGACGGCAAACCCTATGCCAACACCTATTTTTGGCTCTTTGAAATGCACGACGGCAAGGTCACCAAGGCGTCCGCAATGTTCGACAGTATCGAATTCAACGATTTTTGGTCCCGAGTCTCTCCGGCCGAGCAGTAGGAGACTTCTCCCGCTCTTGGTGGACTGCATCTGAGTGCAGCACCGGGTGTCGCCGTTTTCTTTTTTCGGTGTCCGAAGTTGTTCGTCCCTGGACGTAATCCCAGCGCCATAGTCTGGCTGCCCTTGAGGTCGAAGGCGCAAGGCGATCCACCTAGACGCTGGACAACCTCGTATTCAGGGGCTGCGGGTTTCCCGCTGGCCCCTGTTTCCTTCGGATTGGAGGCCTAGGTTGTATAGGTCCTGTGAGCCGGTGAAATCTCAGCAGCGGCGCACCGCCCCAAGAAACGGATTCCGAATCGCGCGCGGGTCCTCGTTCTATGCGGCCTGTGCTGATCGGGTTCGTCGGGGAGTATTCACGAGAACAAAAAGTCGGATTCGGTTCTCAAGTTCGCGGAAAGTTCTGCGAAAGGCATAGTGCTGCAATTGTTCGCCCCCGTGTTCTTCCTGAGGGTCACTTATGTTCCAGAATGCCCATTGCGAATTGCCTGGAAACATACGAAGGACGCCATCGTCCGGCTTTCCGCAGAGGGTAATCAGGAAGTTGACTGGGACAGAATTCGCCGTAAGAAATTCCGAGCTCGTCTTCGCCTTCAAATTCGATACCGGCAGCCCATTGTCTTGAAGAGTTTGGACTGCATACGGATGGACCTCACCGCGGTCCCGCATGCCCGCGCTGAAGGCCCTAAATTCATTTCTCCCGAAACGTTCGAGTAAAGCTTCAGCCATGATGCTGCGAGCGGAATTTTCGCCACAAAGAAAGAGCACGTTAAGAGGGCTCATTTTGGGCACCCCGGGATGAGAGCGTTTTTCGAATGACTGCTACCGTCAGACAGCTTGGGCGACCACCGCTTTATGGCGTTCTAAAATTGCTGTCAAGCTTCACGGACGATTTGCTGAGGTTCCCGATCGTCGCGTAACGCCACGAACTTGGGATGCCGAAGCCGATTCTCGGACGTCCATTCGAGGAACTCTATCGATGCGACCAGGCGAGGTTTGACCCACCGGCAGTGCTCCATGTCTTCCGCAGTGAGGCCTTCTCCCCAGCGCCCCTTGCGACTCTCGGGGAGATTCACGAACGGACACTTCGCGAGCTCCAAGCCGCGGAACTGAGCGAATACCCGCTGTCGCAACGCTGGAACGAATCGGTTGCGAATCCTCGCAGCGTACGTGAGATCGCGTCCTTCGTAGTAGCCGACCAGAATCGAATCGAAGGTGCTTGAGCTCGGCATGTATCCGCCGATCACGAACTCTTGTCCCTGGTTCGTGCGTAACTTCACCCAGTCGCCAGATCGATCGCCCGGGACGGTAGGTACTGTTGCGGCGCTTCGCGACGATTCCCTCGAGGCCGTGCGGGCGAACGGTCGCGAAGAGTTCTGCGGCCGGCACGTCGAAAGTTTCTGAATGACGAATCGGATCCCCGAGCGTCGGAATCAACTCGCGGAGCAACGCGCGGCGATGTTCCAGCGGCCGTGATCGTAAATCGGTGTCGGCAAGAATGAGCAGGTCAAAAGCATAGAAGAGGATCGTGTGCTCGGCGCCGCCGAAGTCTGCAGAAGGTTGAACGACGGCAACCCGTCCTCATCCATAGCAACGATCTCACCGTCGATAACCGTTTCGTCCGGAAGGCGACCGAGGGCGCGTATGATGGTCGAGAATCGTTTCGCTGAAATTCATTCCGTTATGCGAGGCGAGATGCGCGCTGCCGTTGCTCTTGAACCCGATCCCGCGGTAGCCGTCGAGCTTAAGTTCGAATTGCCACTCCGGGCCCTCGGGCAATTTGGGGACCGCGAGGCAGAGCATCGGTTCGAAGAAACGAGCGTTCACAGAAATATCTTGACCATCGCGCAATGGGTGGTCTACGGTTTGTACAATCCAGCCGAACAACAATTCGCCTCTCGATCTCAAAGGAGAGAAGAAATGTCAAATCACTTTACCGGCCTAAGCCTCGGCCCCCCTCTCGGGGACCAAAGACTCGACCTATGCGATCTCTACGCGTTCCAGTCGCCCACCGACCCGGCAAGGACCGTCATCATCCTCAATGCCAATCCAAATGCCGACGCACTCCATTCCGACGCCATCTATCGCCTCAACGTCGACAACGACGGTGATTTGCTAACAGATATCGCATTCAGCTACGTGTTTTCGAAGCCGCAAAACGGCAAGCAAACCTTCAACGTATTTCTCGCCAAAGGCGCGGAGTCACGCTCGGTCGAAGCTGTCGGGAAGAAGATAGTCGCCGATGCAGAGGTTTCGTTCGGCCCCAAGCCTAGCATCGTCAAGGCGGGCGACTACACCTTCTTCGCTGGCAGTCGCAGCGACGCTTTCTTTTTCGATTTCGACGGAATCAAGAATCTGTTCGACATCAGGGGCAAACGGAACTTCACCGAACCTCACCTGGGCGGCAAGTCACCGTGGACCGGGGTGGATTCCAATACCGAAGCGAACGTCTTCTCGACAGTGGTCGAACTGCCGACCAGCGAACTAGCTCCAAAGCCCGAAGTACACATCTGGGGACGATGCAGCGTGCGGCAGGTCGGCAAGCTACTCCACGTTGATCGCGCAGGCCACCCGAGTGTCAGCAGCTTCTTCAACACCGACGACACCAAGTTGGAATACAACGCCAGCGAGCCGGTGAATGATCGCAAGCGCTGGCTCGATCAGTTCGTGCATCTGATGGGCCATACGGGAAATTACTCGCGCGAGGAGGCGATCGCCGCGATCGACAAGGAACGCACACTGCCCGACGTGCTAAGTTTCGATCCGGCGAAGCCGGCGAAATATCCCAACGGCCGCGTCTTCACTGACGACGTGATCGACTACCGCATCGCTTTCCTGACGAAAGGTCAATGTCCGCCGACCGGCCTCAAGCCGCATACCGACATTCTCAAGGAGTTCCCGTACATCGGCACGCCGCACCCGAAGAAGCGCTAGCGGCACGCCCGATGGAATTAATTGTTCTGCGTGACCAATTCGACAGTCGATGAGCCGGCTCGGTTCCTCCCGGCGAATCCTTCGCAGAAGCGGAAGTAGGGTTTGCCTGCATGGGCGCTATCTTCGAGCATTCAGCCAACCGTCGTCGCGGCCCAAGTCGGGAAAATCTACTTCGACGCGCCTTCCAGATACTGCCGCAACGGGGGACGCGCGACCACCAACATCAGGCCGGTCGACCACATCGGGCGCCCGATGGCTGACCTGAATGTGTGCACGCCACACGCGGAGGAAGGAGTCGCCCGCAAACGAATAAATGAATCCCACGAGTCCTTGACTTAGGCTTCGAGGCGGAGCGACGGTGCAGGGTTTGGGAAAGCATTTTGGTAAATCTCGGGAGGGGAAAATGGAAGTTCGAGGAAACCGGGTGTTCTCGGGGCTAGTCGCGCTCGGGTTGCTTGCTATTGCAACCGGCAGCATTCACGCGCAACCGGCTCCGCTCGCCGCGATAATTCAGGTGGCGTTCACCGCCAAAGGGACCGCAACGGTTCAGGGGCCCGATAACGGCGGCAGCCCAGTTCGACAAGCTTTCCGCTTCAACGACAAAAATCACCAGTGCCGAAATTCAGTCTCTTGTCACGGCCGCTGGCGGACCGACCTTCCCGGCCGGCTCGCAACTCGCATTTGATCCCAACACCTTCGATGTAATCGTGGTTGACAAAAGCGGCACCACCGTGGAGGAAGACCTCACGGCCGACGGCTTTCTTACGATCTCCCTCGATCCGAATAGCGACGGCGTCTGGCAAGGCCAGATAAACAACAATACCGGCGCCGCAAGTTATACCGGCACCTATCTCACCACGATCAATTTCGACGACGGCCAGGGGGACACGCTGAACGCCAGCGGTTTAACCACGGAGAAATACTCGGCTACGGCTATCAACAAAAAAGGGACTCAGACAGTAACCGACTCGCTCTCGTTCGCTGGCGCCGGCGACGGATCGCTCGGTGGCGCCTTCGCCGCCTTCAGTAGTGTCACGTTCACTGGTTCGGCCAAGGTCACAGAGTCCTCCGGGCCCTAGAAACGGACCGGGCGCCGATTTCGAAGCACCGCCGCGCGATCATTGCGGCCGCCATCAGGTCTCGGGCCCGCTCGTAGGCCACCCGCGCGAGACGGAGCCGCAAACCCCGGCGCCGCCACACCATGCGGCCCGGAAGGCGCGGCGGTCGATCGGGCTGGCAACCTCTATGTCCAGACAAGGGGAGCTGTCGTCGATCACGACGGTTCAAAAATTCCGATTAAGGGGCTGTAAGTTTCGATTCGAGACGCCGACGGAGTCTCCTATAGAAACTCTGAGCAAACCAAACTCATCGGTCGATGTTCGCACGAAAGAATGGCTCTCCGAATCCGCCGACTCGGAGCGTACGAGCGCGAGGATGCTCATAGCGGACCAGGAACGACTCGCCGGAGTCGCCTCGTTCCGCCTCGGGGCCCGAGCGGTGACGTTGCTTCGCGCCTAGGATCGGCCCAAGTTCGCTCAAAGTCAGAGAATAGTCTTTGGTCCGTCTGGGTTACTCAGCGCGCAGTGGAGTCATCATCCGCTGCGCTCCTCGATACCCGATGAGCCACAACCTCGCGCCTTGGCTTCTTGTAGAGGAGTTCGCCACCCGATACCACGACTTACGATCTCGCGGACACCGCTCTCTTCTACATGGAGTGGTCATCCGGCGGAACTCGGCCCGAAAAGAAGGCTATTTCGCTATGCTTTTTCTGTCGAGCCGGTTTCAATAACCGCTTCTTGTGGCTTGCTTTCGTATATTCCAAGCACGGGTGCCGGTCGGCGAGTTCCCAACCGGCGGCCAAAACCTAAGTCCAAGCAGCCACTTTGTCCTTCGGAGAGTCAGGGTTTCGAAGCCCCGAGGTTTCTCAACCGGCAGGCGGCCGCAACCGCTACCTTGCCTGCCAACACGCCGGTGTCCAGCGCCCACGATGTTTAGATTCACGAGCACGCGACGCAACCGCGAACGACGTCTAAGCCTTCGGCGGTTCCGTGCTCAACATTTGCGTGATGACCAATCCCGTCTCGGCACGGGTCTCTGGTATAGGGCCCTCATCGGTCCATTGGACTTGTGTGCAAGTTCCAAAGGCCGTGTTGGCTATCGCCCTCACAGTTGAGCCTTTCGGCAGAGAGTTGAGCGCAATAGCTATGTCCCTTTCCCCGTAGATATAGAAGGTCTGACCTGAATCAATGGTCACCTGGCTGGCTACGGTCGCGCCCTGTTCCAAATGAAGCGCCACGCAGTCTTCGGGAAAAGCAGACCGAAGATTGCTCATCGAGAATTCGATTATGATTTGCCGTCCGCTGAAAAGCTTTGGCAAAATCTCAAATTTCTTGAGCACGTCTCGGTCGCCAATTTCCTCCGCCTTCGCTAATCCGTCAGTGACCTCTACTCCCATCTTCCCGAGCTGAGACGGCACATCGTGCATGATACGGGCTTGAAGGTCTTCTGGCGTTGTAAAAAAGCTAACTGTGTGGCGCTTCTTAAGTTGTTCTTTCAACTCCTGTAGCTTCTCGGCACCGGGGCCGGTCTCGACATCTTTCGGAGGAATTGGATGGTTCTCGTTAAGAATGTAGATCAGCGACGGTAATCCCAATCTCTGCGCTTCATCATACTCAACATGAGTCATCGATTTATCATGTCCATCAGGCACACTCCCGTAGCGCATTCCAAAAACTCCGACATACAGTTGACATGATTGCACGACGTTCAGGCACTCCTCGACCGGAGTGCCGGGCTTCGAGCCGAATTGCTCCATCCCGCGAACAACTGCCTCCAACTGCGTCAACGCATCTTGGATCTTGCGCCGATACACCTGCATATCCGTGAAGGTAGAACTCACGAAAACGGGCACGTTAGGCCGTGTGGTTGCTTGCGCCATATTATTCTTCACCTACCCCGCTCTCATCGTAGCGCTTTGCTAGGAGGCTGACGACCCGCCTCTTCCGGGGTCTTCGCAGCGGACGCGAACAAGGCCCCGAATAGCGCCTACGAGTCAAGTCTTATCAACAGCCTACCTGAGACGAGCCGGATTGACTCTAAGCTATCGGCAGAGGTCTTCACCTCGACCTCCACTCGTCTTTGCCATCAGTGCAGAGAAAGTCGTAGCCGCAACTTATGCTGGTCCTGTCCTCGACCAGGGTTAAACCATTGAATCCGCCCGACAACCCGAGCCGCCGGAGCATCTCCTTTTCGCCCCGACTGGTAGGATTCTTCGATCAAGCGCGAGAAGGATGACGACTGATTGGCGAGCGCTTCCCTAGTGGAAAGCGTTCTGCGAGCAGCGCCTGATGATCAACCCTCTCAAGCGAATAGGCGCCCCGTCTTCTAGGACGCTCCGACCCAGCTAACCCATCCCTCCGATCCAGGTCGGCGCAGCCCATTTCACCGACGATTTTCGCTGCTACCAAATCATGCATGTATACTCCCCCGTGGTCGTCGAAGGGACGGGCAATGGTCGCCCGATTGACTCCCTGTGCACTGAGAGGCCCACCACCCCCTTCGGTCCAACGAAGAAATCGCTAGTCCGCAGAGGGACGAGTTCAATGAGGCCTCTCTTGAAATGTTGCTCACCCAACACACTGAAGAGTCGGTCTTTTAGCTGATCGGCCTCGTCCTCTCGCGCCAGGCCTGGGTTTACGAAGAAGACCTTCCGAAGCGATATATTTTCCTGGAGGCCAGCTCCTAACAGATATTTGAAATGGAGGTCTGTCTGAGGAATGGAGTAACCTAGGATGATTACGCGGGTCGCGGTCTCGAGCGATCTCACCGCGGCCTCCCAGACATCACCCAATTGCCCGTCGAACCCCTTGCGCCAGGTCGGAGGCGCCAGAGCCGGGACAAGGTCTTGCTCTCGAACATTTCGATAGCTCCCGCAAAATGTGAGCTTTGGAGCGCTTTCGCCGACCATTGCCCAATTGACCGATCCATGAAGCTTTAGGACTCGCGGCGCGCTCATCGGAGCTATATCGTCAGGTAGCACGCCAAGGCCGACGCCACCCAGTCCCAGGCTTGCTTGACTGGGTTTTCTCAATCCGTAGCTGAACTCCACTCCGAGGGCGCGCAAAGCCGCCTCGACCGTGAGATCGTAGTTGAAGGTGATGATAGTATCGCTTCGATCGCGGCGTGAGCGGTTAAAGTATCCTCCCATGACGCCCGCATAGAACTCATAGCGTGGGCAGCTATACCAGTCGCCTTTGATTTGGCCGCCTTTTGAAAGATCTGCGATGCGCTGCGTTGGAGGTTCCCCATTCGCGGGTTTGGTCCATTTCGAGGAGTCCGCCACGCCGACTTGATAAAATGTGTATTCCTTGGATCTAGTCGACATCGTTTGCGCATGGTCGTTTTGCGCGAAATCGAGCGTGGCGCCGATGGCTAGCGCCATGTCCGAGGCCAACGTCTCGCGAGCACCGGCTGAGGCCAGGCTGAAAAGGTCTTCGACATTTTCAACATCCAAGGGAACGCGGTAAGCGGCCCCCGCGGCCTTCAACCGAAAGTCGAGTACGTTCTCGATCGCTCTTACCTCGCGCTCTCTCCCGCTCTGTTCTTCGAGCCAAACAGCCGCGTCCCGCATGCGGATCATGAAGTTTTCAATGAGCGGTAGCCCGGCTTCCTGGGCGAATCCGGCGCCGAGAATGTACACGTTATGATCGTTATGTGCTCGTGGCATCTTTTCTCACGATTGTGATGATCGGTCGCGTTTGGAAGCATTGCCTATCGGAAGCCTTCGATCAAACCTCGTAGAGTGAATCCTCCTCGCGAGAATGGAACCGCCCTTGGCAGCCTCGAAATAAACAACGCAAATCGAGAATTCACTTCGTACGCGTCAGTTGCGGTTTCTCGGACATCGTGGTTTCGATCGAATCGCCAATCGTATGAGCACTCCATTGGATTCGTTGTCAACGATGTTTCGTGATACTCGAGACGCCGCGCTAGGCGTAATAGTCGCCGATCGTTCTATCGGCGTTATCCTGTGGACAGATCGCTCACGCATAGTTGAAGGTACTATTTCTGTCAGGTAGGTTCTGCCGGTTCACAATGCCCAGCGTCGGACTATTGTACAACGGCCGAATTGCAGAGATGGTCGATTTTCAGGAACTCATTGCGACGATGACGTTCCCATTCGATGCTAAGAAGCGTAACGATTTGGTCGCACAGCTGTTGGAGGCAATCAGAAAAAACTTTCCACTCGAAAAGGCTGCGCGAGAAAAATGGGTCGCCCAAATGTTGCGCTTCAGCGAATCCGGCATGTCGCTCGAGGTATTCGATCAAATTATCTTCAGGTCACTTCCTCCCCACCTCACCACGCATAAGAGCTTGGCGCAAGAATCATTGGCAAACTTCAGCAAAGGTTTGCTGGCAGGCCAGATGCTGGTGATGCTGGTCTATCTTGCAGATTGCGCCCCGAAGAGCGCGACGTTAGGTAAGGCGCGGCACTTGGTAATGTCGAAGTTGCAAAAGAGAGCGATAGCGCGAGATGGTTCTGCCAAGATCGACGCGCCTCTCTCGAAGCGTTCGATGAAAAGTGCATGGGCCCTGTTCAGTCCGGTCTGCCATTTTTATGCTGCTTTCGAGCAGATGAGTGCGGAGTTCGCCCATGATTTCAAGTCAGGCGAAGTGAGCCGACGAACTATGAACGAATTCTTTGCCGTCGCCGAAGCATTTAGACGCCGCGGGCAGGAACATAAAAGCCGCGGCTCCCTCCAGCCAACACTGGATGAAGAGCGGATGTGGACCGTCCCTTCGAACATAAAATTGCAGGAATACCGGGTTGGCTACGGACCTGCCGAGATCAGTAAAAACGATTTAGCTGAGCTTCGCAGATATATTCGCGAATAGTATTTACCTCGCTATTTCAACTACTTAGCTAATCAGAGCGGGTGCAAAGTGGTGCTGCACCCGGTGAACTGCCTTTACTGCGCGCCTATTTTTGTTCGCGTATGGCGCGAGCCCATTTAATGCCGGACGGGGCAGGCGGTTCTACAATCGCTACCTACCCAATCGAGCCCTTGTTTCCTCGAGATAGGTGCTTTACTCGCACAATGGCCTTAAAAACGCGAATGACCCTGGTGCGAAGGCCACAAGGGGACTGACGTTTGATACCCAATGGCGACTGCGATGAGGGCGGCTCTTGATTGTTCGCGTCAGGAAACGTAGCCGCTACGCAATCATCTCGAACGTGCCACTCAACGACGAGCGTTTATCGTGGGAGGCGCGGGGGCTATTAGCATGGCTTTTGAGCAAGCCGGACGACTGGAAGGTAAACCTCGAGGCGATCATAAGATGCGGCTTAGCTGGCCGCGACAAGGTCACGCGCATGTTTAGCGAGCTTTCCAATGTCGGTTACTTGGTTCGGATCAAGGTCCGGCGCGACGACGGTCGGTTCGGGTGGGATTCGGTGGTCTACGAAGAGCCGGTGCACCAAGACGATAAAACTGGCGATCGTTCATCAGTCGGCTCGCCCGAAAAGCCGTTAACGGTTGGGCCGTTGACGGCTAAGCCGTCGATGGCTGAACCATCTGCGGCCGAACCACGCGTACTAAGTACTGACTCAACAATTCCTGAAGGAACTAATACTATTGAGAGCTGTATAATATAGTTACAGTGGGAACAAGTCCGCTTGTTCCCAGAAAGCCATCACCAAGGTGGGTCGCCGGCGCATCCTGCGCAAGGTGCGCCGGGCCTGATAACTGAGCTGGCTGAAGTCACGCGGACAGAAGTTAGGCAATTCGTGATGTTTCCAATAGCCCCAGATGTACTCCACCGGATTAAGTTCTGGCGCGTAGGCGAGCAGGTACTCAAGCTCGATCCGGCCTCGCTGGCGGGCGACAAACTCTCTCACCACCCGGCCGCGATGGGTTTGCGAACGATCCCAGACCAACAACAGTTTGCCCGGCAGGTGGCGCAGCAGATGCCCCAGGAAGTTCTCTACCTCAGGGGCGCGAATGGTTCTGCGGTAAAGGCGGAAATAGAAGTTCCACCAAGTGATGCCGGCCACCGCCGAGAGCACCTTCCAGTTGAAATGATATTGCAGCACCGGAGTCTGTCCGCGCGGGGCCCAGGTGCGCACCCGATGGGGCCGCTCGCTCAGTCCGCTCTCGTCGATAAAGACGATGGTGCGCCGCTCGCGGAGCGCTTTTTTTTAATCCGCGGCCACCCCACTCGCTTCCAATACCGGATGGCTTCTTCGTCGCGTTCGAGCGCCCGCCCACTCGGCCGCTGGCAGCTCCAGCCGAGCTGGCGCAGGAGGCGCCAGACGTGAGCTTCGTGATAGCGCACCCCGCATTGGTCCTCGATCAGCTCGCGCACCCGGCTCGTGGTCCACAACCCCGTGGCGTATCCGAGCGCCTCGGGTCCGCGCTTGAGCGCGTGTTCGATCTGCTTGAGCTGAGCGCCACCAAGTCTAGGTTTGCGTCCCGCGCGTCCGGCCTTTTTCAAACCCTTCCGCCCAGACTGCGCAAGCTGCCGCGTCCAGCGAATCACCGATTGTCGATGCACGCCCAGGCGGCGCGCCACCTCACTCTGACTCACGCCCCGCCTAAGCAGTTCCGCTGCTTCCATCCGGCGGCGCTCCAGCGCGCCGAAGTCCCGCCGCACACCCGCTGGGTTACCCATACCCGTAGGCTAGCATGTGTATCTATATTATACAAGACTCAGTAATACTGAACGAACTAACACGGACGCACCAACGAGCGCACGCACGCGCGCGAATTCCGATCGCAAAAGGAAGGGTACGCCAGCAAGCCAGATATTTGAGGAAGCGTGGCGAATTTTTCCGCCCCGTGCGGAGGGAATCAATTCACGCAACGCAGGTTTGCTCGCCTGGCGAAACACGATTCAGCGGGAGCAGGACGACTGGGCTGAGGACGCGCAGTTTATCGACGAGGAACTCGAGGAGAAAATGCTTGATGGCGTGCGGAGCTACAGAGACTACATAAGCGGGAGCGATGACGCGGGTACGCGGTGGGTCATGGAGTTTAAGACTTTCTTCGGAAACGCAAAGCATTGGGAGGAGCGTAGCTGGGAAAGCGCCGATCCATCGACCGTGACTCACCCCGCATACAACACCGGCGCGATCGAGCGCCTCGAGACATATGGGATGGAGTCGCGGCGCGAACGCGAGGCAGCATCAGGAGAAGGTGGTCGCGAGGAACGCGGCGATGTCGGCGCCGACCGGGGCGAGCATCATGACGACTAGTAAGGCGCGTGTCGCTCATAGACACATCGGGGTAGGGCGGGTCGAATCTCTACAGACCTCGGAGGCGTAGACCGTAGCCCGGGCACGCACGCGCTTCCGCAAGTTAGGGGGTAGGGGGGTCTGAGGAGAGGGGGATGATGGAAACTTCAAGCAATAGCTTTCGCGATCGGATCGTAGAGCTGCGCCGCATAGCCGCCCGTGAGTTGGTGCCGAATCCGCGCAACTGGCGCCGGCATCCGGCACGCCAGGCGGCGGCGCTGCGGAGCGTGCTCGAGGAGGTTGGATACGCGGACGCGCTTCTCGCGCGCGAGTTGCCCGACGGCCGTCTGATGCTGGTCGACGGCCACCTCCGCGCCGAAACGACGCCCGACCAGTTGGTGCCTGTGTTGGTGCTCGACGTTGACGAAGCCGAGGCCAACAAGTTACTGGCGACGCTCGATCCGCTCGCAGCGATGGCCGAGACCGACAAGCTCGCGCTCAAGGATCTGGCGGGGCTGGTTCAGACCGACAGCGCTGAGTTGCGCGAGTTGCTGGATGGAACGGCCGGGATCGCCCGTGAGGCCCAGCAGGACGCGATTCCCGCGCTTCCCGTTACCCCGGTGGCGCGTTTAGGCCAGCTGTGGCAACTCGGTAAGCATCGGCTGCTGTGTGGCGATTCTACGCGCCCACAGGACGTCGCCCGCCTGATGGGCGAAGAACGCGCGATGCTGTTCCAGACCGACCCCCCATACGCGGTCGGCTACACGGGTGGGTCGCATCCGGCGACCAGGGCAAATCGCGGCAAGGCCAATCGCAACAAGGACTGGTCGGGCCAATACCGTGAAGCAGCACCCTCAGCGGATATCGAGAGCAATTCCGAAATTGGCCGCGAGTTCTACCTCCGATTCATCATGGCCGCGATCGAACGCGCGATCGTTCCCGCCGCCGCCTGGTACTGCTGGCACGCGAGCGCACGGCAAGCGATGCTCGAGGCGGTCTGGAACGAGGTCGGCGCCTTCATGCACCAGCAGATCATCTGGGTGAAGAGCCGGCCAGTGCTGACCTACTCCGTATACATGTGGGCGCACGAGCCGTGCATGTTCGGGTGGATCAAAGGCCGGAAGCCCGCGGTCGAGCGGAAGCAGGAAGGCGGCTATCCGTCCACGGTCTGGGAGGTTCCGAGCGCGGAGATCGAAACCAACGAGCATCCGACTTCGAAGCCGAATCGGTTGTTCGCGATCCCGATGCGGCTGCACACCAGTCCTAATGACCTCTGCTACGAGCCGTTCAGCGGCAGCGGATCGCAACTGATAGCTGCGGAGCAACTCGGCCGCCGCTGCTACGCGATCGAATTGGAACCGCGCTTCGTCAACGTCGCGATCTCACGCTGGGAGAAACTCACCGGCCAGTCGGCCGAAGTGATTGAGGAGGAGGGTGCTGCGGATGAAGACGCCAGGACCACCGCCGACGCCAACTAATCTGAAGCTGCTGCGGGGAAACCCCGGCAAGCGCAAACTCAACACGACCGAGCCCGACCCGGAGCCGGCCATACCGCCCTGCCCCAGTCACCTGGACAAGGTCGCCAAGAAAGAGTGGCGCCAAGTCACCAAGGAGCTTTTCGCGCTGGGGATAATTTCGAAACTGGATCACGCCGCTCTCGGCGGCTACTGCGATGCATACGGGCGCTGGGCGGAGTCTGCAAAACAGATCCAGCAATACGGCCTGATTTTCAAATCTCCCAGTGGTTACCCGATGCCGTCGCCGTACTTGGCGATTCTTCACACTGCGCTGGACCAGATGCGCGCGTTCCTGACGGAATTCGGCATGACCCCGAGCTCGCGAAGCCGGGTCAAGGTCAAAAATCCCAAGCAGCGAAGTCTGTTCGAAGATTTCCTCGATAGCGAGGAAGAGACCGGCTGAAAGGTGGTCGAGGTTGGCGGCGGTGGCGGAAGGAAACGTAAAACTAAACGAGCCTGCGGTGCTCGAGTGGGCGGGCCGCATCGCGCTGGATCAGATTCCGGGTCTGCTGCTTTACCTTGCTGCGCGATTGCTGGCCGAGACTCAGCCCGAGGTTGACAAGACGAACCAAGCGAACGGCGCCGCCGAGAACCTGGTGATGGCTGGCGAGTTGGCGGCACATCTGAACCTTCCGGAGTCCTGGGTGCGCAACGAAGAGCGCTTAGGCCGAATACCAAGTGTCAGGCTTGGAAAATACATCCGCTTCAGAGTTAGCGAGGTGGAACAGGCGCTCGCTCAAAAGCGGTGTCGAGACCAGTGAATACTTTGGAATTTCGCCCACCTCGGCGAGTGGCGTCGCTAGCGACACCACGCTAGTCGTGTCCACCGGCAACTCTATATGGCCAGCATCGAAAAATTTCACGTAGCGAGTTGTTCCGGTAAAAACTGCGAGTGCCTTTGGGAGCTAGACTATCGACCTCTCGGCATGCACGGTTCTCGTCAACGGGTTCGCTTCAAGACTCGCAAGGACGCAGAACGTTTCCTCTCCGAGACGACGCAGAAAGCATCACGCGGTGAATACGTCGAGCCCGCCAAGATCCCGACCTTCTCGGAGATCGCCGAAGATTGGTTTCAGAGCAAAACAGACCGCCGTCCGTCGCATGTATCGGATCTTCGCACCCGTCTCGACAAGCATATTCTGCCCATCTTCGGCCGGCACAAACTCGATCGCATCACGGTCGCGTCGATCGAGAAGCTGCGGAACGACCTCCGCGATCGTGGATACGCACGGCGGACCATCAATGCGATCCTGAGGATTATCGGTGCGGTGTTCAAACTGGGGGGCAAGCGCGGGGTTAGCTCCAGGAATCCGGTTGATAGCGTGGATCGTGCGGCGCCGGTGGCCAAAGAACTCAAGGCCGGTGAATACTCAGCCGACAACGATGACGACACCGTCAATCCCGATGATGTACTGGACCCGCGAGAGATCCAGCTTCTCTTACGGGTTGCCAACGCCGGACTTGAGCGAACGCTATTTGAAACCGCCTACCTGACGGGCGCCCGCCAAGGCGAACTGCTAGGCCTACGCTGGACCGACCTCGAGTTGCCCAAAGTCGGAGCCGGTAAGATGGTGATCCGGCGCAGCCTAAGTTGGGCGCGGCTCAAGGGCGAGGAAACTCGACCGCGCTACTACCCTCCCAAAACAGCGGCCGGACGACGCACCATTTCGATACCGGCTCTTCTTGTGACCGATTTGAAGCGATGGAAACTACAATCCCCGAATTCTGACGAGGACTTGGTCTTCCCGATGTTCGACGGCAAGCCGATGTGCAGGGATTGGCTCTTACGGGTGGCCTTCTACCCGACCCTAGTGCGAGCTCGCCTCCGTCGGGTGACCTTTCACACCCTTCGCCACAGCTGCGCGTCCGCGATGATCGCGGCTGGCGCGCCGGTCACTGAGGTACAGCATCGACTGGGACACGCCAATCCCGCGATCACACTTCAAGTCTACTCCCATTTCTTCAAACATATTGAAAGCGACGCGGCTGACCGGCTCGCCGACGATGTCTTGAATGGCTCGTTTTTGAGAGGGCGTTTGATGAAATCCGAAGCCAATGGTCACTCGGTGGACACTCAACGGACCTCCTGCGCAGTCGAGCTGGCCTCAGTGAGTGCGAGATGAATAGCGTCGGAATAGGAATCCCCTCGATCCGATGAGCCCGTGGCCGGCGTAACGAAAACGCTCGAATCGGGCCAGATTCGAGGAATCGCTGCCGCGATATCTTCGGCATCCCAGGACCGTCATCTTCGGCGCCGGTTACAAGCGTTGGGCATCGAAATCCGCGACAGATGAGACGACCGGTGCGGTTGGTCCACTCTTTGTTGTTGGCGAGAGGCCGCGCACGGTGCGAGGCCACAAAGGGTTACTGGCTGCGAACGTGACCCGAGATGCGCTACCAGCGACCACGCGGACACGATTCGTTGCTCTCGTGCCACGTTTTGACAGGCGGTCAAGCAACCATCGGAAGAAAGAACAGTGCACGCTGCGCGAACACGTTGAAAGAAACGGCACGAACACTGCTAGGGCCGGCCCTAAACGTACGAGGCATTTGATCCTACTCGTGGCGAAGAAAGTTCCCAGAGCTCGTCTGCTGGCCACGACTACTAAGGGGTCCGAACCCCAGCAGTTTGTGATTCGCGAGCGTCAGACGAGCGTCGGAAGCGATGAAAGCAACGATTTCGTGGTTCGCGACAGCAGCGTCTCGCGGCGTCACGCAGTAATTCGGTCAAAGCGCGGCGGGCTGGAGCTTGCTGACCTCAATTCCACGAACGGAACCTTTCTAAATGGTGTCCGTATAACAGGGCCTGTCACATTTGGACCCGGTGACGAAATACGGTTCGGAGGTCGCGGGTTCTTTGTTCTCAATCCTGCGCCGGTTTCAGGAACCAACTCTAGGTCGCGCCGACACATTCCAACCCTTGGCAGTCTTAGAACTGCGGCGGAGTTAGTACTTTTCGCTTTCGTGGTCGGATTTGGTATAGCCCAATACTTGGCGTATGAGGTTTATCACGAACAGAACAAGCTCTTGATCGCGAAGGCCGTACCTCTGCCGCCGATTCAAGCGAATCCCGGCGCTACCTCCGCCGTTAGAAATGCTTCCAGTGCCGCGCCCGCATCTGCGGCAAAGTCTACGGACCTAGTTTCGAAACCGATTGCCCCTGCCGTTACGCATGATGCTGCGAGTTCGCCCGACGAGCCCTCTGCGCCGGACAATCTGGCCGCCGCTGTTTCGCTTGCGAGGCTTGTCCCGAACAGCGGCCAACACGTAGGAGAGATCGCAGGCGATTTCAGCCTGCCCGACTCAAGCGGAAATCTCGTCAATCTGTCGAAATACCGCGGCAAGGTTGTGTTCTTGAATTTTTGGGCTACGTGGTGTGGAGCCTGCCGAGGCGAAATGGCTTCGCTCGAATCGCTCTATCGCGAATTCAAAGGCCGACGCGATTTCGAGCTTGTTACCATCAGTAGATCAGCAAGGATGGAGAACGATTTCACCGTTCCTCAAAAGCAAGGGGTACGATATTCCGGTTCTTTCGGATTCCAGCAATCGAGTCAGTTCCTCGTATGGGGTTAGCGGAATACCTGCGACATTCATTGTCGATGGAGGCGGTCGAATAGTTTGGGACTGCGCAGGCGGTCTCGACTGGTCGGATGAGAGCTTGAAATCAGTGCTCAAAAGGCTGTTCACAACATCCTAAACTTGACCGATCGCTAAACGCGCCGGAACCTCGCCGGCGGTCAATCAGTCGGCAAATCGGGATCAGAGTGCATTAGATAGCGGATGCAATCGTTCATGCGAGCTGCGACCTTTTGCCCCACATTCAAAGCAAATGCTCCTCAGGAGGATTCAATGTTCTGAGGACGTGCAAAAAATTGGGGTAAAATCCGAGATTCACGTCGTTGCCGAGCCCAAACTCGAAGTGGGTTCCGAAATCTCCCGCGCTCACGATCTTCTGGCCGGTGACAAGCCGACGCAACTCTGAAAACGAGTAGGTCGCATCGTCAAGGTTCTTCCTGCATTGAGGCTCGATCGGGTGCCCTGGCGGCTCGAATCCGGCGCCGCTACCGAAGACAATCCGATCACCGAAATACAAGAATAGCAGTCCATCTGATAATTCGAGCCCGAGGCATTCGCTCGTCGCGATTACGTCTTTTATCTGCGCTCCCTTTGCCGTGGATACCAGTTCGCCGAACGAAGACATCCAGCCAGTCTCCAGCAGAGAATAACGACCTCCGCGTCTCCCTGCGGCCTCCTCGTCTCGACCCTCAAAATCCACTGTTAGGCCAAAAACGAAATCATAGAATCCGGGCGGCGTGAATAGTCCAGCTCGACTAAAGGCCATTCGTTTTGCGAACGCGCCAAGCACTCGTCGAGACATCTGGACGGCGCTCGCTTCGGTAAAACTGAAGTCCTTACCCTTGAGCGGCGGAATCAGACCGAGATTGTGCGAAGTCGCCCACGGCTCGCAGCCTGCGGTGAAGCCGGATGGCGACACGATCAGACCGACGAATTCTGTTCCGCCGGAATAGCGGTTCATGGTCTGCACTACGGCTGCCCATTCTTGCACGTCCACGGGCTGAGCTCGTGCCTTGTGCTTCTTGCAACTGATCAGCATCTGCACCCGTTCTGAGAAAATCGCGGTGATTACGTCGATCTCTTTCTTCGGTGGTCCCGAGAACGATGCGACCTCGGGCGAGTCAGCCGTTTCTATCTCGATCACGCGATTGTGTTCGACATCGGCCTTGGCGCACACGTTCTTCGCGATTTCGTATACCGCTTTTTCCAGATCGTTGCGGAATTTCACCAGAACACCTTTTCGCCGGTCGCTAGGACCATTCCCTTGGTCAGGTCCTCCCCGCGAACCTTGCGGATGCGCCCGTTCTCGATAACCACAAAAGCCGAGTCCGCAGAGTAAGACGCCACTACGGAACCGATCTGATGACGGACCGATGGCGCAGCAAATCTCGGCTGCGTAATCTGCGATACTTTCTTCAGCCAGCGACCGCTCGGATTGGATGACGGCAGGCCGGTATTCGGATCTGCGAGTGCTGAGAGCGTGTACACATCGAGATCACCCACGAAGAGCACCAGACCGATTTCGTCGTCAGCGAGCACCCGCCGCTCATCCTTGCGACACTCGGTAACGAGCTTCTCTAAATCGATCTCTTGGCCATGCGAATCCAGCAAGACAGCCTTCGAGCCAATAATTCGGTAGCTACTTGTCACGGAATGATTGGCTTGCTTGTCGAAGAGCCCGATCGCGTTCTTCCGGCGACATGCATCGTGCCTTTTCGGAACCCTGTACCGGCAACAGCGTCACCTCGCCATCGCTGTTCCTTCCGACAATGAAGCCCGGATCGCCCTCGATCACGAGTATCTTGATGGAAGATTCGCAGTTCGGACATACGACAAACTCTTCCTCGAAGGGAGGGAGGATCGTGACCACACCGCCGCAATTGCACCGCAGCGGAAATGGCTTATCATCCTTGAGTGCGTCTTCAGCGACGAACGTGTAGAGGTCGTACTGTCCGCTCGAAGAATCGGCCATAGGACATTTTGTATCCGCAGATCGCCCCGAGCAAGATAGCTACTCACTTAGGGTCATTGCACGCCGCGCGCTGTTCTAAGATTGATGTGCGCGAAACCTTCCGTGCTCAGGGCATTCGCCTTGATAGATCGTAACAGGGTGGGCACCCACTCCAATTTCTTTCGATCTCGTCACAAAAGACAGGCGTATCTTACGCGCACACCCCGCCGTTGGACAATTGACCGAACCGATAGATCCCGACGGGAGAATAACGACCCCGGCCTGGCGAGGAATGGCCTCTGCATATTGGAACAGGCCGTGATCGGGGCAGCTACCCTCGTATATGCGGCTAGGATCAGCCCCAAGCGGCTCGGCCTCAAATAGGAATCGAGCGGGCACCTCGTGAGAACAGCCCGCCTTGTCGCATCGAATCTTGGTGATCATTTGGAGGATGCTAACACCTCAGACCGACGGGAACCAAAACATAATCGCGAGGCGGTGGCTGATCGGCAATCTCTAGGCCATCAACATCCAGTTCTTGGAGAACTCATACCGAGGGGGAGGAAGTGCGGGTGCCCCTTCTCTTCTACCCGAAGGTTATTGTGCGATTCCGCAGCCTAACGGCCTTAGTTTCAGGGGCTGCGTGGCAGTCGCGCGACGTGACTTGGAGGCGTCCTGGCGGAATCCGAAAAAAGTGGCCACTCAGTGGGCACTCAACCGCCTCATGCGGTTGAGTTGATCGCCGTAAGTACGCGATAAATAAGGGCGGAGGAGGAACGCGGCCGGTGCCGCGACCGGTCTTCAAAACGGGCGCAGTACATCATGCTGGGTCATGTAAGGTCATGTGAGGTACAAAATTGGCGGGTTTTTCGGTTTTGAGGTCATGTAAGATCATGCTGTAGCAGCTCAGAGTGGGCACTCAGTGGGCAGTCGCGAGGTCTTTTGCTTTCAAATTCTCAAGGGTTTCGTTGGTTCGAATCCGCCCTTCTCCGCTACTTTGATACCATCCTGTTCGATGGCACCTAGTCGATTCGAGGCGGGCGAATCGCGATGGTCGCTGGCTCAGACGCCCGCCCCGGATCGAAAGTGAAGAAAGTTTGCCCGGCGAGGGGACCTGCATCGCATCGGATGGTAAAGGCCGGCAACGAGAGCGCCGGGTTTACACGCGACAGATCCGATGTGCCGATGGTCAATGCGCCGTTAACCGATCGATTGCCACATTGGGCGTGTCATGAGAGATGCCACAGGTGCCGATGATTGATGCGTGACCTACCACGTCATTGAGGCCTTGAACTCCCGCGATGGTGAACGTCGTGGTTATTGAAGATCCGCTCTCCTCGCGCGATCGATTCCCGCGCCGCTTTCGAACCGCCTTTTCCCGGAGTTGTCCATGCCTCGAAGAGACTAATGATGTTTGGGTCAAATCGCGCCCCCATCGGATTGCCTCCGAATGGATCGTTTGATTCCGGTGAAAAACGCTTGCATCGAAAGCGCGGCCGAACCACCCGTCACACCATTGGAGGTGAGATCGTTGGCACCGTTGGCCCGCGACTGAGCGGTAAAAATTCCATTTTCAAAATCGACGATCTGCTTCAATTCGGCGGCATCGGGAGGCTCGCCGCCTTGAGCATGAATGATGGTCGCATCGATCGCTTGACTATCGAGGCTCGGCTCGCGTCCATCCCACATCAGGGTGCTATCGAATTTGAGATTGGTAGCAGGGGAGTGGACGCCGGTAGACCGATACCATTCCAGTAGTAGGACTGGTCAGACCAAAAGTCGGATCGGTGTTGGAGTTTGTAAGGTTTGTTTACCGAGGTAACGTTGAACTCCAGGATGTCAGGCGGCGGCATTGGAAGCGAGATGCGTATGAGTCCCTGACCTAAGAGTAGCTGATACGCCTTTTTCATTGCGGAGATGGATGAGACATCATCGCTGGGACACGTAACGCCGTCGCTCAGGCTGAATATCGGATCCCGAGCTGGTCGTGCCGTCTAAGATGAGAGTAAACTCAATGGTTAATCGACCCATCGCGGGTTCGCACGCGCCGGGCGTCGAACTATGGTGTGATCAAGCGGTCCTTTCGGTGATGCGAACGGTTTTCCGGCGCTGAGCCTGAGTAGCCTGTCCGGGCAAGCCGCGACCCTTCAGGGCTGGGCCCGGCCGGGCGCTCATGTCGCGGGCATCTATCTTCAAGTTACACCTTGGACAGACGAGTTTCGGGTTAATTTTGTGGCCACAGGGCTGGTGGACTAGTTCCACCGGGACGCCCGCGCGTCCAGCCATCCAACGATCGCCCCACTCCGTCATCGTCGCGATCGATGGATAGAGGTCAAATCCTTTCTCCGTGAGCCGATACTCGAATCGACGGGGATGCTCTTCGTACGCGACGCGGCGAAGAATTCCGTCGCGTACCAGCTTACGCAGCCGGTCCGAGAGGCGATGCGATGTGAGCTGTAAATCCCGCTGAATCGCGTCAAACCTGCGGATGCCGAGGAATACATCGCGGAGGATCAACATGGTCCACCGGTCGCCGACCACAGAGAGGGTTCGCGCGAGCGAGCATGTCATCGTGTCGATTTGTTGCCAGCGCATCTACGTAAGATTTTCGCACATCCTCTGATACAACACTAGATTCCAAATTAGAAGTTAATAGACCACCATAGTCGAGCCGCTTCGATGAGCCTCGCGTTCATGCCGGGCCAATCGGTTCGAGAACCACCACCGGGATCTGCCGCGAACCAGCTCGCTTCTGGTAGTCGTCGTAGGGCGGATACATCGCCGCCATCTTGTGCGAGCCGCGCGTTCGTTCGTCGCCGCTCGCCGTCCGTGCGCGGGCGCGCATGCGCTTCGCGCCCACTCGGATCTCGCACTCCGGATTCGCCTTCAGATTCATGTACCATCCCGGATGCGTCGGCGCGCCGCCCTTCGAGCCGATGACGACGTACTTACCATCCATCTCCTGGTACAGGAGCGGCAGCGGACGGAGCTTACCGCTCTTCGCGCCGCGCGCGATCAGGAGCAGCGTCGGCAGCGGGCCGGGTCCGCCGCCAATGGTCGAGTCCCACAGGTGCGCCTTCTCGGGCTCGGACAGATAGAGCTCCACGTGGTCCTTGATCCACTTCGGCATTGCTTCCGGGAGCTTTTCGAACTCTTCTTTTTCGCTCATGATGGTTTCCTTTCGTCGAGATCTGACAATCTGCGAAATTGGGGGGCGCATCTCCTACAGCGTAAGGGATTTGCCGCCGAAGAAATATTCCGCGGCCGGTCGTTCGCCACGAGCCATCGGTCCTCACGCTGTCGCCCGTTCGATCTTTTGCATGTACGGATCCATATCGGGAGCGAATGCCGGATGTTTCGACAGTTCCGCGAAGTGAGCCATCGCATCCGGAAACTGCTTGTTGACGTTCCCACTCAGAATCGGCTCTAGTCCTCGCTTCTTCAGATCTCGGGCGCGCGGCTTCTCGTTATGGAACAGGCCCAGCTCAGCAACGAAGCACACGTCGGCCAGGGTCAGGCGGTCGCCTACAATGAAACCTCGACCTGCCGAGAGTGCGGAGTTGATCCCGGCCATGTATACCGCGAATGCTTCGCGGGTTCGATGGTAAATCTCCTCGGACAAGGATCCGCTGCCCAGCGCGAGCAGATAGATTTGTGAATCTCGCGCGAACACGAGACTTGCGTCGAGAAAGCTGTCGATCCGTGACGTTTCGTACGGATCCTTCCCATACAGCCCGAGCTTAACATCACCGAGCCTGGCCACCGCGCGCATGATGCTGTTGGATTCGAAGATTCCGACCTTGCCATCGGGACTGAAGGCGGCCGGCACTGTCCCGAACGGATGCGCCTCGAGAAAAGCGGAGGTCTTGCGCAATTTGCCTTGGAAGCCGGCGTGGCCGCGCACCTCGCTTGCCTCGCTTTTGTCGTCAGCTGAGAGCGGACGCGCATCAAAATCCCACAACCACGACGGAAGCTCTTTGGGCGCGGCACCTCGCAAATCGATATCCACGCCGCACAGTCTTGCGACAATGGTTGCCTTCCAGATTCTGGGATTGGGCAGGTAGGAGAAAATCGTCAATTGACTCATATGTCTTTCACCAGGTTTCCCGAAACGGCCTGACTTCGACGTTGAAATACCACGCAGAACGGTCCTGATGAACGACGTGCCAGATCTCGTCGGCGATCGCGGACGGCTGGATGAAGAATGGGTCTCCCGGAGGCTTGGAAGCCATCGCCCGGGTCCATTCCAGGTCTATGACCGCGTCGATCACAACGTAGGCGACATGGACGCCCTTCGGTCCCAGTTCTCGGGCGATGGATTCGGCAAGTATCCTCTGCGCCGCTTTGGTAGGAGCGAATCCCGCGAAGCGAGGTTTTCCACGCAGCGCTGAAGTGTTGCCGGTTACAACGATGGCCCCTTCCCCGGCCTCGACCATCGCCGGCGCCAGCCGCCGCGCCAGATACAACAGCGCCATCGTATTGACTTGAAAATTAAGAGCGAGGGCTTTGGGATCAATCTCCAGAAAATTGCCGAATGCACCACCGACAGCGTTGTGGACCAACACTTTCGGCGCGCCTAGATCTCGCCGCACGGCCTCGATCACGGAATCGAGCTGAGTCTCATCGGTGACATCGCACCGGTAGCCCTTGGCGTTCGGAATCTCACCCTGAAGTGCATCAAGGCGTTCGCGCGTGCGCGCCAACATTGCCACCCGGTATCCGCCCAGTGAGAATCGCCGCGAGATAGCGGCGCCGGTGCCGGGACCGACCCCTGTAACCAGGAGCACTGGAGTGTTTTCACTCATGATGAACGAATCCTCCGAACATTCCTCGAATTAGTTGCCTTCGAATACGCTTCTAGGACAGGCTCTTATTGAGCCTTTCTTCGAGGAAGTCGAGCCGATCGTTCCCAAAGAAAACGTCATCGCCGACGATAAAGGTCGGTGAACCGAAGACACCGCGCTCGGCGGCGAGCTGAGTGTTGGCTTCCAGGCGTTTTGCGTATTCGGTTTCCTCGGCCGTCTTCAGGATCGCGCTCCCATCAAGGCCAGCGGCTTCGAGGTGCCGAACGAGTTCACCCCGGTCGTTAATGTTCACCGTATCAGTCCAGAAAGCGGAAAACATCGCGCTATTGTATCGGTCTTCCAGATTCATTTCCGCAGCGACCAGCGCACCCCTCAATGTCAGGCTGTGATCGCCCTTCATAAGATGCGGATTAAGCTTCAAGGGAACTTGATACCGAGTGCACCATCTTCCGATGTCGTGCCCGGCGTACTTCCGCTTGTTGCTGCAGACCACGGTTGTGGGAGTATTGCCCACGATCTTCATCAGATTGAGGAGATGCATCGGCCACACCTTGAATCGCGCGCTGGTGCGGGCGGCGATACCATCAAGTTGCGTCCGGGCGAGATAAGTGTAGGGACTGATAAAATCGAAGAAGAAATCCACGTCCGCCATAGTTGCTGCTCCTTGCTTGGTGATGGGCGCCGCGAGAGCCGGCGCAGTGTGACTGCCAATCAGCAGCTCCGAGTCATGATGCCTCTGTCTGCGAGCCGCTTTCGAAGAATTCCTGAAGCGCGAGCTCCAGGTTATGACTCGGTCTTTCCAAATCGCCGAGTTTAATCCGGGCGTAACGCTGGTCGTCGTCGAGTGCCGCCCATGCCTTGTCGTCGAGTTCGACACCGGCCACGCGTGCATGCTGGGCCAGCACCTGCGGCGGGCGATCGGGCGGATTGGCGGACCGGCGCGTATCGTCGGGGAGGATCTTGGCCGGAGAGCCAGTACGCGCCAGCGCGACTTCTTCGATGAAGGTTCTCAACGCTCTCTGTTCCTCCTCTGAATCCGTGGGAGCGTGACAGATCATCAACCTCTCGCCGCGCCCGAGCCGCTCCCATTGCGCCAGATGGAGTCCGATTCCGATTGCATCCAGCTTTCTGCGTGCCGCCATCGGAAGGCAATTAAGCGACTCGTAGATTTCAGCCTCGAACATGAACTTTCGGATCATCGCGATGCTTCTGCTCCTCTTGCCTTGGGTCCGTCGCATCCTACGGCTCTTGACAGATACTAGGTTCCAAAATAGAAGTAAGTCAAGAGCGGGTTCCAAAATAGAAGTGACGCGATTCCCAGAACGCAATGAGTGGAGAAAAAATGATGAGTGAGGTGCGTTTCGAAACGTCGGATGCTCTCGGCTTGCTCACTTTGGCAAATCCACCGCTAAATCTGTTCGACCAGGAATTAATCGAAGATCTCCGAGCGGCTGTGAGCCAGGCCCGGCAGCATCCGCTCAGGGCTCTACTCGTCCGTGCCGATGGCAAAAACTTTTCCGGCGGCGCTGATGTCGCGATCTTCAAGAATAAGACGGCCGAGGAAGCGCGCGAGCGCTTCACTAGCCATCTGCGAACGATCGCCGATCTCGAAGAATTGCCGTTTCCAACCATTGCTGCCGTGCAGGGGGCTTGCATGGCGGCGGGACTGGAACTCGCACTTGCATGCGATCTCATATGGGCGGCTTCTTCGGCCCGCTTCGGGCAGGTCGAGGCGTCGATTGGAACGACCACGCTGCTCGGCGGCGTTCAACGACTAGCCGAACGGGCCGGCCCGAATCGCGCACGCGAAATCATATACAGCGCCGATCAATACGACGCCGCGACGTTCGAGCGATGGAACATCGTGAACAGAGTTGTTCCTGACGAAAGGCTTGAGACGGAGACGCGAGCCTTTGCTGAGCGCCTCGCCAGTGGCGCAACGCTCGCCTACGCGGCCGGCAAGAAGATCGTGCGATCATATCTGGAGGGAGGCATCCGTGCCGCCGACGCCCTGGTCAGCGAGATCGCCCCTGCGCTATTTGAGACTGCTGACATGCGCGCGGGTGTTGATGGCTTGATCGAACATGGCCCTCGCCTATTTCGCAACAAGGTGATCTTCCAGGGCCGCTAGTTATCTTGATGTCCACCTGCCTAAACACGAGTCAATCGAGCACTGCGCTTGATTGGAGGAGAGATCGAACATGAAACCTGTTTGTTTGGTTATAGGCGCCGGTGCGGGTATCGGTGGAAATGTCGCTCGACGCTTTGCGCAAGAGGGCTATCACGCTTGTCTGTGTCGGCGCAGCGACTTGAACGGATTGAATAGAATGGTGGACGCGATCAAAAACGACGGAGGTTCCGCAACCGGATTTCTCCTCAACGCGATCGAGGCAAACTCCATCGAAGAGCGGGTTGCCGCCATCGAAGCCGACATTGGTCCCATTGAAATCGTGGTTTACAACTTGGGCGCCCAGATTGGCGATAGGGCATTGAAAGACACATCGCTCAAGGCTTTTGAAACAGGCTGGCGCCTGGGGACGTTTGGTCTGTTTCGTCTCGCGTCGGCCGTTTGCCCGGTGATGGAAGCACGCGGCAAAGGAACAATCCTAGTGACCTCGGCGACAGCGGCGATGCGTGGGAACGCCGGTCAACATTCCCATGCGGCCGCGATGGGCGGGCGACGAATGCTCTGCCAGACACTCAATGCAGAGTTCGCATCGAAAGGAATCCACGTCGTACATATCGTGATCGACGGCGCCGTGGATGCGCCCGACACTTTGGGGAAAATGCTGGGGCCGGAAAGGTTCCAACAGCTGAGAGAAACCCGAGGTAACGAACATGATGGACTCATGCTTCCCACGCAGATAGCGGAGACCTACCTGCACCTCGCGCGACAACACCGATCCACGTGGACCTTCGAGATCGACCTGCGGGCATTCTCCGATCGCCCATGGTGGAATCACTGAATAACTCTGATCGAACGTGCCTCTGACTTATCTCCTTGAAGACGCATAGGAGCACGGAACATGACTCAATCCGACCAACGCGACGCTCAACCTTCCGAACAAGACGTTGCACTCATCGTTGGAGGTGGCCCCGGAATCAGTTCGAGCTGCGCCAGACTGTTCGCGAAAGACGGCATGCTTGTCGGAATCGCCGCGAGGAATGCGGATAAACCGGTCCTGCTGAATCTTGAGAAAACGCACGGCGTGCGCCGATATGCATGCGATGCAAGCGACGCAGCGGCTGTGGATCTGCTTTTCCAGAATGTCGTTCGAGACCTTGGGACTCCTACTCTTGTCGTGCACAACATTGACGGCCGGGTTGAAGGCATCTTTCGCAAAAGCATTATCGACGCTGATCCGGCCATGGCGCTCGCCACAGTTCGGAACTCCGCGTTCAGCGCGTTTTTGGTGGGTCAGCACGCGGCTCGACTCATGCGCGAAAACAAACCCAACGCCAACGGCGCAAAGGGAACGATCATCTTCACCAACGCAAGCGCAGCCCTCAAAGGCTTCCCGTTGAGCGGGGCCTTTGCGATGGCGTGCCAGGCCAAGTCTGGACTCGCACAGAGCATGGCAAGGGAACTGATGCCGCAGGGTATCCACGTAACAAATGTGCCGATCGACGCCGCGATTGGCTGGACGCAGGAAGACGGTACCCGCGCGCATCGACTGGCGGGAACAAGTGTCGACGACAACATGGCCGACCCGGACCGCATCGCGGAAACCTATCTGCAGCTGCATCGCCAGCGTCGCTCGACTTGGGCGTTCGAGGTCGTACTACGACCATGGGTCGAGAGATGGTGACTGGTGCTTGCGACGGCGAGCAGACCTTCGCCCCTGAATCCAAAATAGAAGTGACGCTCTATTCCAATTAGCATCCACGGGGATTTTCTCATGCAGCAGGGCAATAAAGTGGCGATTGTGACCGGGGCTTCTACGGGAATCGGGCAGGCTTCGGCAAACGCGCTGCATCAGGCCGGATTCCGCGTATTCGGCACCACCCGGCGGACCGTCGCAAACGTCAGTGAAGGGATCGCGATGATCACCTGCGATGTGACGGACGACGCCTCGGTGAAGAACGCCGTCGTAAGAGTGCTCGACACGACAGGCAGGATCGACGTTCTGGTCAACAATGCCGGGATCGGCCTGCTCGGCGGAGCTGAAGAGTCTTCGATCGAGCAAGCCCAAGGGCTGTTTGATGTGAATCTTTTCGGAGTGATCCGCGCGACCAATGCCGTCCTGCCGGCCATGCGAGATCAGAAAGCCGGGAGGATCATCAATATAAGCTCGGTCCTTG
This sequence comes from uncultured delta proteobacterium, assembly GCA_963815835.1. Classification (GTDB taxonomy): domain Bacteria; phylum Desulfobacterota; class Binatia; order Binatales; family Binataceae; genus DATGKG01. Next base: position 32,473 of record CAWFIF010000006.1, on the reverse strand, counting down.
GCCTGATACCTGCCCCTTTCTCGGCCCTATACTCGTCTACGAAGCACGCCCTCGAAGGCTATTCGGAGTCCCTCGATCACGAGGTGCGGAGCTTCGGCATTCGAGTTTGCTTGCTCGAGCCGGCGTACACTCGCACTTCCTTCGAACAGAACATGGCGTTTCCTGATCGGACACTGGAGGCCTACGCCTCGGCACGAGCAGGGGCAAATGCACTTATTCACGATGCGATGAAGACTGCCGACAGTCCCGAGGTTGTTGTCGAGAACCTAATCGAGGCTGCGACCGCCGTATCGCCACGCCGGCGATACACGTGCGGCAAGGTTGCCCGCCAGGTGAGCGTCCTTCGTCGTTTTGTCCCCGAGCGGATGTTCGACAAAAGTCTTCGCAAGCAGATGCGGCTGCCTGCGTAATCCGGTTGGTTCCTCCGGTTGTGACCGGCGTTCACTCTTGACTCGGAGTAAGTTCCAAAATAGAAGTGATATAAAGCTTCCAGAATGGAAGCCATGCTTCGGAAGCAGACCCAACGCCGCGCGACTCTTTCAACCGCCAAATCGATTACCTGCGCATCTCGGTGATCGACCGCTGCAATTTGCGCTGCGTTTACTGCATGCCGCTGAATGGAATTCGGCTCCAGCCGAGGAACGAATTGCTTACCCCCAGTGAAATCGAGGCAGTCGTGCAGGCGGCGGTGAGAGTGGGATTCAGAAAGTTCCGCCTGACCGGTGGCGAACCGACGCTCCGGCTCGACCTGCTCGAAATCGTCGAGCGAATCGCAAGGGTTCCCGGCGTGGGCGAACTTGCGTTGACCACCAACGCGATACTGATGCGTGAACTGGCGGGCTCGCTCAAAGCCGCGGCCCTCAGCCGGGTCAACGTCCATCTCGATAGCCTCAACCCGCTCACTGTCGAGCGCCAGATGCGCGGGGGAAGCTTTGCCCAGATCTGGCAAGGCATCGAAGCCTGCGAGGCAGCAGGGCTAACACCGATAAAAATAAACGCCGTCGTCACGGCTGGATACAACGAGACGGACGTGGTCGAACTTGCGCGGCTGACAGTCGCACGCGACTGGCACGTTCGGTTTATCGAGCTGATGCCGCTTGGCGGCGGCGAATGCGCAACGCTCTCGATGAAGCGCTATGTCTCGAACATCGAAACGCGGCGGAGGATAGAGGCTGCGCTGGGACCACTGTTCGAGCTTGAAGCCACGGTTTCGTCCGACGAAGCGCGCAACTTCAGATTAACAACTGGGCGCGGCGTGGTGGGCTTTATCAGCCCGGTGAGCGAACCGTATTGCGGTACCTGCGACCGGATGCGGCTTACCGCCGACGGAAAGTTTCATCTTTGCCTGCTCAATGACGACGAACTTGACGTACGTCGCGCGCTGCGTTCGGCGCGGGGAGATGGTCTCGACGAAGTGGCGCGAATTCTCCTGCGGGCGGTCGAGTTGAAACCGATCGGCCATCATCTACTCAACGGCCGTTCGACCCGCGAGCGTTCGATGTATCAGATCGGCGGCTAGTTCCAAAACGTTCAGGTTCATGGAGGTCGTAATGTCAGCCAATCTCCCCGTTTCCGGTGTCGCCACCTCGGACTGGAAGTCCACAGCGTGCATTCTGTGCGAGTGCAACTGCGGCATCGAAGTCCAACTCGGCGGCAAAGATGGCCGCCACTTGGTGAAGGTGCGTGGCGACGACGCGCATCCCGCATCAAAGGGCTATGCCTGCGAGAAAGCCCATCGGGTCGATTTCTATCAGAACGGCCCCCATCGGCTGACGAAGCCGCTACGTCGGCGCAGTGACGGGAGCTTCGAAGAGATCGACTGGGATACTGCGATTAAGGAGGTGGCCGCGCGTTTCGCGGAAGTGCGCGAGCACTGCGGCGGTGATAAAATCTTCTACTTCGGTGGCGGAGGCCAGGCTAACCACTTCCCGGCTATATACAGCAGCGCAACACGCGCGGCCCTCGGCTCGATCCATCGCTCGAACGCAGTCGCCCAAGAGAAGACAGGGGAGTTCTGGGTCGCGACAAAGATGGTTGGGTTCTATACGCGGGCTGACTTCCACAACTGCGAGGTCGCCTTTTTTCTTGGCAAGAACCCATGGATGTCCCACAGCATCCCGCAAGCGCGGGTTACGCTGAAAGAGATCGCCAAAGACCCTGCCCGCTGCCTCATCGTGGTGGATCCGCGCCGCACCGAGACCGCCGAACTTGCCGATATCCACCTCCAGGTAAAACCTGGCACAGACGCGTGGCTGCTGGCCGCGATGCTCGGTGTGCTGGTGCAGGAAAAACTCGTTGCCGGCGAGTGGCTGGCTCTGCATGCGAATGGACTTGGCGAAGTACTGCCCCACTTTGCCGAACTGCCGATAGCGAAATACTGCGATGCTTGTGGCGTGCCCGAGGAACTGGTGCGCAAGGCGGCTAGGCGGATCGCGTCGGCCGCGAGTGTGGCCTCTTTCGAGGATCTCGGCGTGCAGATGAACCGGCACTCCACGCTCGTGTCCTATCTTCACAAGCTGCTGATGCTGCTGACTGGCAATTTCGGGAAGAAAGGATCCACGTACATCCCGACGATGATGGCGCCGTTTACGGTCGGACATGAGGGCGGCGCCGGAACCGAGGCGATATCGCCTGGCCACCAGCAGGACGCGGGAGCCAAGAAAGCTACTCCCGTGACGGGTTCGCGCCTGATCGGAGGCCTCACGCCCTGCAACGTTATTCCGGACGAGATCCTGTCCGATCATCCCGAGCGATTTCGCGCGATGCTGGTTGAGGCCAGCAACCCCGCCCACTCGCTGGCTAACAGCGTGCGCATGCGCGAGGCGCTCGCGTCCCTCGACCTGCTGGTAGTGATCGATGTGGCCTTGAGCGAGACGGCTCGCCTCGCGCATTATGTGCTTCCGGTCGCGAGCCAGTACGAGAAAGCCGAGGCCTCGTTCTTCAACTTCGAATTCCCAAAGAACTACTTTCATGTTCACAAACCTCTGATGCCGCCGTTGCCGGGCCTGTTCTCCGAAGCTGAACTGCACTGTCGGCTTCTCGAAGCCCTCAGCGAATTGCCCGCTGAACCGGTTGCCGCGTTGCGCGCCGCTTGGAAGGAAGGCCGCAAGTCTTTCAGGCAGAAGTTCACCGAACTCGCAATGAGCGATCCTCGCGTGATCGCGCTCGCGCCAGCTCTGCTCTTTCGAGCGATGGGCGACCTGCTGCCGGAGGGATTGGCCGAGTCCGCCGCCGTGTGGCTGCTGTGCCAAGCCCTCGCCCAAACCCACCCAGCTTCTCTGGCCAGAGCCGGCTTCACGGGCGAGCCGGGCGAGGCCGCAGACGCGTTGTTCGATGCGATCTTGGCTGCGAAGAGCGGCGTAGTATTCGCGGTCAACAGTTGGGACGAGTGCCTCCCGCGATTACGCACGCCGAATCATAAGGTGCAGTTGGCGGTTCCCGAATTGTTTGAGGAGCTCGATTCGCTTTCCGCTGCGAATCCGTCTCTCGCTACCTCTGAGTTTCCGTTCATGCTCTCTGCCGGTGAACGTCGCTCCTTTACCGCCAACACGATCATCCGCAACCCCGAGTGGCGAAAGAAGGATGCCGGCGGGGCGCTAAGCATCAACCCTCAGGACGCCGAGCACATCGGTGTTGCGGATGGAAAACGCGCGAGGCTCACCACCCGGCGCGGCAGCGTCGAGGTATTGGTGAATGTCTCTGACCGCATGCAGCGCGGCCACGTTTCCTTGCCGAACGGACTCGGTCTCGACTTTACCAGAATCGACGGCCAGACAGTTACTGCCGGCGTCGGTCCCAACGAGCTTACGCGCAGCGAGGATCGGGACTGGGTCGCAGGCACGCCCTGGCACAAGAGCACGCCCGCGCGGGTGGAGGCTCTATAAGCACGCCGAGCCGGCAAGAATGCTCCGGCGACGCGGCGCGCGCTGGTGGGGGTCAACATCGACGAGCTATTCGGCGTTGTCCCAGGCGAGGGCAAATTGGTAAAGGGCTTGGTCAAGAAGATTCGGTTCCGCGACAAGTCTCCGGAGCTCCAGAAGCTCGGCAAGTATCTGGGGCTGCTCAAGGACCGAGTAGAAGTTGAGGACGTCAACGCCACCCGGAACGAGGAGGCTCACCAGGCCCAGCTCTAGCTTTGCGCGCGATGACGCCCGAGGAGTTTAAGACCGTCCGCGAGATCTGGGAGCGCGCACGGGCGCGGGTCGCGGCATGCAAGAACGGGAACGCAAGCGGGAAGGCGGCGATCGAGACGACCGCGACGCCGGTCGCCGACTCCTCGGGGCCGAATCGACGATGAGCCGCGCTATCTAGAGTTGAACATCTGCAAATTCCTTGAGAGAACTGGCACAATTCTGACACGCGCCGCCTGAAACCATTGTGCGCCAAGGGCTTCGCGAGGCGCTTTTGTTCCCGAACCAAGAGTGGACCAAGCGCATATTGCCTTCCGCCCCGCTTCAGAGGGGATCCTTGGGGTCGTATTTCAGGATGGTGGATTCACCTGTTTGAGGAATTCGATCTCTTCCTTCGTCGATTGCCGTCCGAGGGCCTCGTTTCGGCCGGGAAACCTACCGAAGCGCAGAATTGTCTCAAGATGCAAGTCGGCGGACCTCCGGATTGCCGTACCTTCCGGGGACTTGCCGTACTCGTCCGCGAGAGCGGAGGCCAGGCGCACCGATTCCATTTGATCATTCAGATCTTCACTGTGTTCGAAGGGCAAATACACAAACATCCGCATGATCTTCCCCAATTCGCGATCGAATCCGGATGCGATAGCGTGGCGGCTGACCTCACGCGCTTTCGCGTCGGTCGCAAACGCTCTCGCCGTGCCGCGGAACATGTTGCGCGGAAACTGGTCCAGCAACAGCACCAGTGCGAGACAAGTTCGCGGCGTTTTCTTCCAACTGTCAAGACGCCCACACGCCGCGTCCCGATAGCTGCTCAGGAAGAGAGTTTCACAAAGCCTGTCGAAATCCGGGTCGGCAACAAACCATCGTGACCAAATGTGGACAGGATCGCCATGATCGGGCGTCAACCAGAACTTTAGGATGCGCTCCGCATGTGAAACGCTACGCCGGCTTTCCGTAACGTCGCTAGAGGCTACGGTTCGTTTAGATTTTGAGCCTGGTTTTTTCACGTCTCGGGCGCTCTTGAGCTTGCGCCGGCCGGCGTCGCGTCTAGGCGTTTAGTTCCTGAAGGAGCGTCCTGGCATCCTTCAAGTCCGCGGTATCGAAACCCTCAGTGAACGACTCGTAGATTTCGCCGAGCAGCGAGCGCGCCTCGTCGCGGCGATTTGAGTCTCGCAGCAGCCGCGCGAGGCTGTTGCTTGCGCGTAACTCCCATGACCTGGCTCGTTGCTTACGCGATATATCGAGCGCCGTGCTAAATGACTGCTCGGCTGCAGCCGCATTCGCCATGTCGCGGCCCAGCAACAGTTCACCCTTCAGGCGATGCAACTCCGCGTGATAGTACCGTTGGCCGGTTCGCTCGATGAAAAGGAATGCCTCCTCGAGCGTGGCGAGCGCCTCTTCGAACCGCCCGGCGCGCCCCAGAGCTGTCGCGACAAACGTAAGACCACGATCGGTTATATATTCGGAGCCGCCAGTCTTAAGCTGCGACATGGAGGCTCTCATCTTTGCGATGCCACCCTCTAGGTCGCCGTCGAGCACATCGGCCCATCCAAGATAGATCTCGCTGAGCGCCCGGCCGGTGAACAAACCCGAAGCGGTCGCTATTGCGAGTCTGGCCTCCGCTCTGGCGCGCATTTGCCGGGTTTCGCGCCGAAGCTCGCAAATGTACGTTGCGAAACCGTGCAAGTCGCCGATCAAGCTCTTTGAACTATGATTATCTGTTGCGGTCGCGCTATTCATTCGCTCCAGCGCGCGATCGGGGTGACCGAGAAACCACAGGTTCCAACCTGAGATGATGCGATTGTTTTCTAATGTGTAGAAAAGCTGAACCGCTGCCCGCGCCTGGGAAATCTGTGCTACCCGCTTGTGCGTGAGACCCGTTGCCGGTCTGGTTATCGATTCCAGAACTGTCCATGTTCGATCGAAAGCATCGGCGGCGGCTTCGAAATCCCCCGCGACCATTTTGGTATAGGCCAGCCAGTTGCCGGCTTCCGCGAGAAGTCCGTCGGCGCCGCGTTCCTCGGCGCGCGCCATCAACTCGGAAGCGATCGCTCCCGCTCTACGCACGTTGGGACGCATCTGCTGCACGAAGAAAATGCCGAAAAGCGCCCACCAGCTTTTTTCCCAGTTGATCCCGGGGCGTTGACAAAGGGCTAGTGCACGCTCGGTAGAGCGTTCGACCTCGGGTGAAGCGAGTCCCTTCGTATCTCCGAGGGCGTTATAGGCCAGGTTGCGTAGGTCCAACTCCCGGTCGGCGCGCGAGTCGTCGTCGGGAAGCTTCTGCAGCAGATCAAGTCCGGTTTCAAAAAGCGCGACTGCCTCGATGCACGAGCCGCGCGCTTCGGTCTGCTGGATGGCAAGCAGACAATATTCGACCGCTTTTCCCGGATTGCCGCTGCGGGCGTAATGGTGGGTCAGCGCGGCGAGATGATCGTTCAGGTTCTCGCGATAGACCAATTCCAAGCCGGCGCCGATTCGTTCATGCAACAGCCGCCGGCGTTCGTTGAGAACCGAATTGTAAGCCACGTCATGGGTAAGCGCATGCTTAAACGTGTACTCGATATCTCCTACCGCCGGCTGCTCGTAGATGAACTCAGCTAGCTGGAGCTCGGACAGCATCGAATCCAGGTCAGATGCTTCCAAATCCGTTTCCTCGCGCAACAGTGTCAGCGCCGTAGTTGTTCCTTCGCGTTTCGCGCTCGCAATCGTCGAGATGGCTGGCGGCTCCCATACTTTACGCACCAGGCGGAGCTTGAACTCCATTCCGATGACAGCGAGTGTCTGCAGCAAATCTTTCTGATCCGGTGGTAAACGGTCGATGCGCGCGGCCAAGATTGCCTGAACTGTGGGCGGAATCTTTAGCTCTCGCAGCGGCTTGGTGAGTCGGATGTTACCGTTGCGCACCAGCGCTCCTTCGTCCAGGAGTACCTGCACGGTCTCTTCCATGAAGAAGGGGTTGCCTTCGGTCTTCATTATGATGATCCGCCTGAGCGCCTCTAATTCCGGCTGGTCTCCGAGCAGCGCGGTCAGCATCTCATCTGCGCTCTCTTTGCCCAGCGGGTCGAGCCGCAACTGGGTGTAGTAGGTTTTGTTCCCCCACTCGTGGCGGTACTCGGGCCGATAGTTGACCAGCAGCAGGATCCGCGCGGTGCCTATCGAGTCGGCGAGCAAGTTCAGAAATGCCTGCGACTCATTATCGATCCAGTGCAGGTCTTCGAATACGACGATGAGCGGCTGGTTCAGGCTTTCGCGCAAAAGGATCCGTTTGACCGCGTCGAGTGCGCGATGTTTTCGCGTCTGCGCGTTGATCTCGGCGATCTGATTGTCGTCATCAGCGATGCCAAGCAGCCCGTACAGGTACTGCAGCGTATCTTCCAGTGAACGATCGAGCGTGAGAACCTTGCCGTTGATCTTCTCGCGCCGCTTGCGCGCATCGTCTTCGGACGAAATCTCAAAGTACGAGTACAGCAACTCGATCATCGGCAAGAATGCCGATGCCTGCCCGTGTGAGACCGAGAATGCTTCGAGCACCATCCAGCCCGATTGCGATACCGCCTTGAACTCGAACAGAAGGCGTGACTTGCCGACGCCCGCCTCGGCAACTGCCGCGACGATCTGGCCGCGCCGCGTTTTCGCCTGTTCGGCGGCGCGTTTCATCGCTTGTATTTCATTCTGCCGTCCCACAAATTTGGTGTAGCCGCGCCCGGCTGAGCGCTGCAGACGATTGCGCAGCGGTCCCAGCCCGGTTACTTCGTACACCTCGACCGGTTCGCTGACCCCCTTGATGCGCGCGAGGCCCAAGCCATTGATGGTGAAGTAGCCCTCGACCAACCGGCGCACCGCGCCGCTGATCGCGATCGATCCCGGTGGCGCCAGCGCCTGTAATCGCGAAGCCAGGCTTATCGAGTGACCTATCGGCGAATACTCGGTGTCTGTCTCACCGGTCTTGATCGTTCGTACCACCACTTCGCCAACATTGACCCCAATTCGGATCGAGACGGGTGCTTCTCCATGCTCACGCAGCCGGTTTGAGTAACTCCGGAGTTCCTCCTGCATGCGCAAAGCGGCATACAGCGCGTGCAGCGGATGATCCTCGAGCGTAATTGGTGCGCCGAATACCGCGAAGATTCCGTCGCCCGTCGATTGCGCAACGTACCCTCCGTAACGGCGGACCGCATCGATCATCAGCTTGAGTGCCGGATCGACGATCGCGCGCGCCTCTTCGGGATCGAGGTTCTCGATCATCTCCATCGATCCCTTAATATCCGCGAAGAGCGCGGTCACGGTCTTCCGCTCGCCTTCATCGGCGGACAAGTCGGGCAACTCCCGGTCGGGAGTGGCCTCGCCGGGGGCAGGCTTGGTGGCAGCAGGGTTTCTACCTTTCGCATCGAGATTGAAGCCGCAATCGCGGCAGAACTTCGCGGGAGCCGCATACTCCGCACCGCACTTCGGACACTTGGCGGCGAATGGGCTTCCACACTCGCCGCAGAATCTGGTGCCGGCCGGATTTTCGGAGCTACATTTGGGGCAGCGAATCTGCATCTGCCAGGTCCGCGCTCGCTACGGCTTGACCACCTCGCCGCGATGGTTCTTGTACATGCAGTCGCGCCAGGCGAATACCTCGGCGAACGTTGGATCTTCGCCGAGCTTGTCGAGGTAGACGAACCGCAGTTCCGGCGTAAAGAAGAAAAACTCCTGCGGAGCCGCCTTGAAAAGCATTAACATTGCCGCAGTGGTTATGTCGGCGCGTGTGAATGTATCACCGACCAGGTATTCGCGCCCGCTCAGGGTCTCCTTAAGGCTCGTCAGGATCCTCGTGACCGTGAGCCTGCTCTGCTCTTCCTCGAATGGTGAGTATCCATACTTTTCCGCGAAGTACTTTCCGCTCTTTTGTGCTTCGGGGTCATCGATGCGGAGCAGGCGCCCGGTGATCATAACGCGGCCATGAGGCCCCAGCGCGTTAAGCGCGACTTCTTCCCATAGCGTCGCCGTCGCGCGCTCTTTTGCGGATTTGGGCAGCAGCGCCGGCTCCGGTCGCGTTTCTTCAAGCCAGTCCAAAATCGCGCTCGAATCCGGAATCACCTTATCGTCGATGATCAACACCGGCACCATCGCCTGGCCGGTCAATTTCTTCACCGCAGCTTCGTCAACGCCGGCCTCGTAGTTCTGCTTCTCATAGGGCAATTTTTTGAATGCGAACGCCCATCGGACACGCTCCGACCAGGGCGATCCGTACATTGTGATCAGCTTGGTTGTGCCCATGATGCGCGACCTCCCTGAGTCTGGTCCTTCTCAATGTTTAAGCGGCCCGCGCAGATCGTACGGCAATCGAACTTGGGCGCCAACGATTTCCGTCTGAACTCTGCCTGAACTCGGTCTGAACTTTGCCGATCCAGTCGCAGCGGCGCGCCTGTACGTTCGCTGGACAGAGAAGTAGAATCCGCAAAAGTCATCAAAATGCTCGACGATCTCGTCCAGTTCGACGATTTTGTGTTGAACCGCTCCGCTGGCGAGCTCCGCCGCGGCGATGCGTTAGTTCCGCTGCAGCGGGTTCCGCTCGAACTTCTCTCCTTGTTGGTGGAACGCCACGGACAGTTGGTTACGCGCAAGGAGATTCTGGAGCGCGTATGGGGCAAGGGGGTTTTCGTCAACGAGGAGACCAGTATCAACACCGCGGTGCGAAAGCTCCGCAGGGCGTTGTCGGACAATCCTCATGCGCCGCGATTCCTCGCGACGGTGCCCGCCAGGGGCTATCGATTCGTTGCGGAAATCCGTCTGGGGAAGCCCGGCATTTCGCAACGACCCGAGGGACCGCGATCTTCCGTGATGGTAGGACGCGCAGCCGAGCTGGCCTCATTAACTCATGCACTGGATGACGCAGCGGCACGGAGCGGGCGGCTGTTTCTGATTTGCGGTGAACCAGGCGTCGGCAAGACACGGCTGGCCAACGAGGTGGCGACCCTGGCCGAAGCCAGGGGAATGGAGCTGATGGTCGGGCACTGCTCCGAACACGAAGAAGCCGTCGCGTATCTTCCTTTCGTCGAAATCCTGGAAAACTTCGTCGAACGCGGCGAGCGTCCGGATCGTTTGCGTGCGGCGTTGGGAGCCGAAGGCCCGGAACTTGCCCGTTTACTTCCCAAGCTCAAAAAAATCGTACCGGAACTCCCGCGCCCGCTAGCTTTGCCACCCGCTCAAGCGCGACGCCATCTGTTCAACAGTTTCTTCGACTTTGCGACCCGCGTCGCTTCCACGCGCCCGGCAGTGATGATCCTCGAGGATCTGCACTGGGCCGACGATTCGACCTTGTCCCTGCTAGACCACATCGCGCGGCGAATCTCGGATCTGCGACTGATGGTCATCTGCACTTATCGTGACGCGGAGACGAACATCACACCGGGCCTGGCAAGGACGCTCGAGGCTCTCGTGCGCGGCCGGCTCGCGACCGAAGTGACGCTCCAATGCCTGCCTCGCCAGGGCGTCGCGACCATGCTGGGCAGCCTGAGCGGAAAGCCGCCGCCCGAAAGCGTCGTCGCGGAGATATTTGCCGAGACGGAAGGCAATCCATTCCTCGTCGAAGAGCTGTTTCATCATTTAGAAGATGAAGACCGACTCTACGATTCCGCCGGACAATTCCGTTCCAGACTCCAGATCGGCGAGCTTGATGCACCCCGCAGCGTTAGGCTCATGGTTGCGCGACGTATCGCGCGGGTAAGCGCACTCACCCGGAACATAGTCGCAGCCGCATCGGTGATCGGAAGAGTCTTCAGCTTCGAAGTCCTGCAGCTTCTATCCGATGTCAACGACGACTCAATTCTGGAATGCCTGGAAGAAGCGGAGAATGCAGGCTTGCTGGTATCGGTCGCGACGAGTTCACGTGCGCGGTTTACCTTTTCCCACGAACTCATTCGTCAGGCAGTGCTCGGCGGTTTGTCGGCGATACGGCGCCAGCGGCTGAACCTGAAAGTAGCTAACGCAATCGAGCGGATGACTTCCCCATCCTACAAACCGACATCCGCCGCGAGCCGCGATGAGCGTGCCGCCCAGCTCGCGCATTACTACGCCCGCGGCGGAAATCCCCGCAAGGCGGTCGAATACTACATCAGCGCAATGCAGCAGCTTGGGGACCTCGGCTCCAACGTGGAAACGATCGCACTGTTCCACGCCGCGCTTGAACTATTGCCGGAGCTGCCGGATGACGACCGGCGGACAAAGCTGGAAATCGACCTTCGCTACACCGCCCACGGACCCCTGGGAGACAGCAAGGGGCTCGCATCGACGGAAATAGAAGAGTCGATCAACCGCGCGATGGTGCTGTGTAGAAGGCCCGGGATCAACTGGGAGAGAACCTGGTGGGCGCTCTATAGCGCGTTCTGGGTTCAGCATCTCCGTCCCGACACCAAAAGGGCTCGCTATATTGCCGCCGAGCTGGTTACGCAGGCCGAGCAGAATGGGACTGCCGCGCATATCGCGGAGGCGGAGACCTCGCTCGCCTGGGCCAGGATGTACTCGGGTGATTTCGAGCTTGCCCATCAAGGTTTAGAGCGGGCGTGGGTGAGCCTCGAATCGATTCAGAACCCGGCATCAGATATGCCGCCGGATAAAATCGATCGCCAGCTCCATACCATCCGGCGACTGGGCACCCGGCAGAACAACCGCATGGTATCCGGATGGAACCTGTGGTTCCTCGGCTATCCGGATCGCGCAATCGAACGATTGAATATCGCGACCGCGATCGCGAATTCCGGGGTCAAGACGATGCTCGCCGACATCCACGGGTTCGCCAGCTATATTCACGAACTTCGCCGCGAACCTGAGCCGATGAAAGCGCGGGCCGAGGCAAGGCTGCAACTATCGAGGGACTGGGGCTATGCAAGCGGCACGGCGTTAAGTGAAATCTACCTCGCCTGGGCCGCCACGATGGCCGGGGATTTGGAGTGTGGCATCGCGCGCATACGTCAACAGATGGCTGAACTGAAATCCAGCGGCTGCGAGTACATGTCCGACCGGTGCCTCTCGTTCATCGCTATCGCGCTCAGCCGAATGGGACGGTTCGATGAAGCGCTCAAAACCATCGACGAGTCATTTCGCTTCACCGTGAGAACCGGCCAGCATTACTATGAGGCCGAATTGCATCGACTAAAAGGCGAACTGCTGCTCGCTCGCAACCCATCAGATACCGCGCAGGCCGAGCGTTGCTTCCGCTCCGCGATCGATATTGCCCGCAAACAGTGTGCGCGTTCCTGGGAGTTGCGAGCAGCCACCAGCCTCGCACGACTTGCACGAGGCACCGAAGGCGAGGGTGAGGCGCAAACTATACTGACCGCAATCTACGGATGGTTCACGGAGGGTTTCAACACCCCGGATTTGAAAGACGCGAGAGCGCTGCTGAGCAAGCTGACCAGTGACCACTTGGGCCATCACGGTTGAGCCCCATGCGTTGACCGAAAGATCCGTTGATTCGGGGCGTGAGCACCTCAACCAATGGGGAAAATTGGACCGAGTCAATCCTCTGGAACTTTAACGGCACCGACGGCGCTGAACCCGTGGCCGGGCTCATCACGGACTCCCACGGCAATCTCTACGGCAGTACTTTTTGGAGGCGGAGCTTTCGGACTGGGGACGGTGTTCCAGCTGACGCCTAGCGGCAGCGATCGGCGTCAAGCCGAGCCACGTCGCATACATTGAGAACGGCCACCGCAGGCGTCGATTTCGCTGATCAATCGGCTGAGCGGGACGCTGGGACTCGACGCCAAAGAACTGCTCGTGCTGGCGCACCTGGAGGCCAAGCAGATAATCGATGGCGCGCAACCTTCGGCCAAAAGAAGCGACGGGGCATGGACGCGATTCGTATCAAACCAGGCTTTGCTCAGACGTCACGCGATCACGCCGGGCGAACTCAGGATTCTGAAACAGGTTTCGATGCTCGAGCAGGTCGCCCATCCGGGGCATTTCATCTTCATCCTGAATTCGATCCGGCAGGCAGCCGCTCAAATTTGACGAGGGTCAACAACACGCCATCCGAGGTTGTGAACGAGACGTGCTCCTCGGCGGGGTCTTCGGGCTTGCGCTCTGGATTGAAGCCGAAGCACCCCGCCGTGGAGTGCGACCATCAAGAGCATTTACAAAGTAACGGGCTCCCGGAGCGAGACTTTCGCGCTGGAACATTGCTACGACCGCGAACGCGACTCGGAGCGACGGGGAAAGGAATAGACAGCCATGATTAAGCTGGTATACGTAGTGGCGCGGCGCGAGGATGTGCCTGCCGATAGGTTTTACGACTATTGGCTCAACTCGCACGGGCCGCGAGTGCGCGGTCACGCCAACGCGATCCACGCGCGGAAGTACATCCAGAGCCACCTGATCGATACTCCTCTCAACCGCGAATTTCAGGAACCGCGCGGAATGCTGGACCCGGTGGCCGGCTCACCGAGGTCTGGTGGGACTCGCCCGCCGACTTCGAGCGCGGTGGCGATGACCCGGCGCTGCGCCGCGGCAACCCATGACCTGGCGGAAGACGAGGCTAAGTTCGCCGACATCGCGCGCTCGCAAGTGTTTCTGACCGAGGAGCATACGATCTTCGACTACACCGGCGGCGCCAAGCTCGGCCCCGATGGGATCAAAGTCACCTATCTGCTCAGCAAGCGCGATTCGTTGTCGCTCGCAGAATGCCATAAGACCTGGCTCAGCGATCATGGGCCGCTGGTAACCAGCTTCGCGAAAGATATGCGCGCCGCGAAGTATATCCAGAGCCACACTATTGCACCGGAATTCAACGCAGTCGTAGTGCAGAGCCGCGGCTTCGCCACACCGCTGGATGGAATCACCGAGGTATGGTGGAAATCGATGGAAGACCTGACCGCCGGTTCCGCTACACCACGAGGGGCTGAAGCGTATAGGAAGCTAATCGAGGACGAACGCCGCTTCGTCGAACTCTCGCGCTCGCGATGCTTCCTAACCAAGGAGCACGTTATCTTCGATTACACGAGCTAGAGGTCTGAGGAGCGACGCCCCACACGATCGTATTGCGTAGCAAGGTAACGAACTCTCGCTTCTCCCACGAGCCTCGGAACCGCAGGCCGTTTGCCGGCTTGAACGTCTCGTACCTTCATCCAAATACGATTTACGAATAGACCAATGAGATTGACAATGTTAGCTAAAAGCTATTTTTCATCTTTGGAAATAAATCGAGAGTCTCGCCGGTTGCTGTCGATATCAGCAATTCGGGGCCGTCGGGGGTTGTTGACCAAGCTCGATGCCGGCCGTACCCGCAATAGGTTGCCGGGCGCGGGAATCAGCAATCGCTTCAGCGATAGCGGATTCTGTTCTCGCGGATTGATCCAATCCTCCTCCGCTTTCGCGTCCGGCAGGATTACAGGCATTCGGTTGTGAATCGGCCGCGTCACTGCATTCGGATCGCACGTTAAAATCGTGAAGGTGGTTACGGATTGCCCCGCTTGCGGGCACCATTCCTCGTATAGTCCCGCGAAGAAAAGCAGTCCGCCGTTCTCAGGGTGAAACCAAACTGGCGTCCGCGCTTGTTTGGCACCGGCCCACTCGTAGAACCCGTCCGCCGGCACGATGCAGCGACGCTGGCGGAACGCTTCGCGAAACGAGGGCTTCGATTCGACGGTCTCGGCCATCGCGTTTATGCACTGCGCAGCGCGCGAGTTGTCTTTTGCGCCGTGGTTTACCAATCCCCAACGCGCGGGCAGGACCTTGCGCCGCTGATACTTCGAAATCAGAACGAAGTGCTCTTGTGTCGGTGCGATGTTGTATCGTGGGCGATGAAAGCTCAGATCAGCTTCGTCGACCCCGAGAAGATATGCGAGTTCGCCTGATGCCTCCCGCGTTAAGCCGAATCGTCCGCACATGAAGCGTGCCCCCTAATCAATCTTCGCGGACGACTTGCTTCGCTTCCCGATCATCGCGCAGTGCGACGAATTTCGGGTGCCGAAGCCGATTCTCTGGTGTCCACTCCAGAAACTCAATCGAGGCAGCGAGGCGAGGCTTCAGCCACCGGCAATGCTCCATGTCGTCTGCAGTGAGTCCTTCGCCCCAGCGTCCTTTGCCGCGCTCGGGGAGATTCACGAAAGGGCATTTCTTGACCTCCAGACCGCGGAACTGAGCGAATACCGTCTGCCTCAGGGCCGGAACGAACCCGCTCCGAATCCGCGCCGCGTGTCTGAGATCGCGGCCTTGATAGTATCCGACCAACATCGAATCGAAGGTGTTTGAGCTCGGCACATATCCGCCGATGACGAGTTCCTGCCCTTTATTGGTGCGCAACTTCACCCAGTCTCCCGAGCGATCGCCCGCACGATACGTACTATTGCGCCGCTTCGCGACGATGCCCTCGAGGCCGTGCTGCCTTACCGTGGCAAGCAGTTCTGCGGCACGGACGTCGAAGGTTTCGGAGTGACGCACCGGGTCCCCAAGCGTTGGTATCAATTCGCGCAGCAGCGCGCGGCGCTGCTCAAGCGGCCGCGATCGCAGATCTGTGCCGGCGAGAATGAGAAGGTCAAAGGCATAGAACAGGATCGTGTGCTCGGCGCTGGCGAAGTTCTGCAAAAGATTGAACGACGGCAACCCGTCTCCATTCACGGCAACAATCTCGCCATCGATAACCGATTCGTCTGGAAGGTGGTGAAGTGCGCGGGTGATGGTTGGGGATCGTTCGCAGAAATTCTTCCCATTGCGCGAGGCGAGACGCGCCCGGCCACTGCTCTTGATTCCTATGCCGCGGTAGCCGTCGAGCTTGAGCTCCAACTGTCACTCCGGGCCCTCGGGCAATCTGGGTACCGCGAGGCAGAGCATCGGTTCGAAGAAACGCGCTTTCGTGTGCGGCGGCGGATTGGGCACCTCGACAGCATTGCGCAAGGGGCCGCATCCGATCAAATCTTCGGCGAAGGAATCGATAGGAGGTGCCAAACCCGTGAGCACGCCGCGCTGGTCAATCGAGTGCGATTACATGGAAAGCTGCAATTGCGACTTCGGCTGCCCCTGCAACTTCAGCGGGATTCCAAGCACCGGTCGTTGCGAAGCCTTGGTCGGTTACCATGTTCGGAAAGGGTATTTTGGCAATGTGTCGTTGAATGGTTTGGATTTTATCTATGCGGCTTCATGGCCGCGAGCGATTCACCAGGGCGACGGCACGCTGCGTGTTTACATCACAGATCGGGCTACTGAGCCACAGCGCCAAGCGATCACGGATATTGCATACGGACGGGCCGCAGGCAGTGGAAGTTTTGCGGTCTTCGCCACAACGATGCGCTACAAGCTCGACCCCGAAGTTGTATCGATCGATCTGAAAGTCGATGGCAAGCGCAGCCGGTTTGCGGTTCCTGGAGTCCTAGAAGTCGGGCTCTCGCCGCACTTCGATCCTGTGTCAGGCAACGAAAACGACGTTCAGATCAACTTACCCAACGGCTTCATCTGGAAGACTGCCCACGCGATCAAGTCAACGCTGATGAGGATTGCCACCCCGAACTTGAACTTCGATCACTCCGGGCGGAACGCCTTCTACACGGTTGTCGAGCATCACGGACCGTAATGGGCAACGGTGTTCGCCAACGCTCCACCGCGGGGATAGCGAAATGCGGTCTGAATCAGCTGTTTCCTCACGTCGTGTGCCTGACCCGCCGCGACTAGCTTTGGCGCCCGGTCTGCCGGCCTCATTTTCGGTCGCTTTTGCCCGAAGGCTGCCATAGCTTCTGCAAGTTTTTGAGGCCATCCTCAAACGTCTTGCGCAATTCCTTGGTCTGTTTGACGGCCTCCTCGCCTAGTCCGCTCTCGCGAATCGATTTCATGAATGCCTCATTCGCATCACGCCATTGCTCCATCCATTCTTCGATTGGGCTGGTTGGAGCATTGCTGTCGCTGGTCGCCTCCTTTTCGGAGGAGGATGACTGCGAGGGAGCCATCATCTGGCGAATCCGCCGCTCCCAAATGGCGAAGCCCTGATCGATTGCCGCTACGTAGCCATCCTTGGCTGCGCGGGCTAACCCGATCCACTGCTCCATCCGCCGTTCGCCTTCGGGTATCCGACGCTTGGAGAGATCACCAATCGTGCCACTGATCTTCGAGAGGCCATCAAGATATGCTTGCGTTACGTCGCGCAGCACTTTTCCAATTCCGGTCGAGTCAGCCAGCCATGGTTAACTCCTTTTCGCACTCGGCAAGAGAGCGGCCATCGGGTTTGATTGGTGGCGACACCTGTGAATAACAAATTGCGCCTGAATCTCAAACTGACCGCAGGCATCCCTGCATCGTCGCGAACAATCTACGGTGTAGTTTCGCCGTCGCTGCGCGCCAGTGGAGCCGATGCAAGGATGCGAACGGGGTTTCCGTCTTCGCAATCGCCACCGGATGCGCCAGCCCCTGATACGCTCCTGTGGGAACGTTGAAGACTCTGCGTGTGCACGCGTATTCGACCGCCTTGGAGAGCGCGTACCGGCCGAGTCCGACCATCATCGCGGCGCGGCGATCCTGTTTTTGCCATTTGAAGCAGCGGCCCGGCCCGTGGCGTAGAGAACAGCTCGATGCCTTCGGGGGAAGCGCTCCAATAGGCGGCAATCTTGTTACGTCCCATTGGCGAGGCGTCCACGAACGAGGATAACATCGAGTCTGAGCTGTCCGTAGTCACTGACCGAATGTGAGGAATTGTGAATGGCCGACGAAACCAAAAGCGACCTGACTCCGGAGCAAATGGCCGCGCGGATCGCGGAATTGGAGGGCCAACTAGCCAAGGGTGGCAGCATCAGCTTCAAAGTGTCAGAAAAGGGCGCCGTATCAGTATACGGTCTCGGTCGATTTCCGGTGACGCTCTATGTGGAACAGTGGACTAAACTTCTCTCGAATGCCGATCGCCTAAAAGCGTTCATCGAAGCTAACAGGTCCAAGCTGAAGACTAAGACGTAGTTTGACATAAACGTTCGGCAACGCGCCACGACCAACTACTTGCAAAGCAAGGCAAGCGCGATGAGGCGCGTGCGATGCTCGCCGAAATCGATAGATGCGGGGACTTTGCTCCTGCTCAAATTGACGGTCGCGATGGAATTTTTGAGAAAATCTTGCGACTGTTCCCGGCCGAAGGCGCGGGCGGAGCTAGCGTCATTTCGGCAACGGCGATCCGACCGTCTGTTCGAGAGCCACTCTATGAGCCAGAAAACTGGTTTGTCCGAACGTCGCATTGCAGACCGCTTGGCGTTGGTAGAATCTGAATCAGGATTCAAACTGGCAATTTCCGTTTAGTCGAGACGCGTCAAGGAACCGCGAATGAAAAGCAAGGGAGAGCGAGATGGCTCGTATCCACGCAAACGGGATTGATATCGAGTACGAAGAATTTGGCCCGAAAACCGGCGCGCCCATCCTTCTGATTATGGGACTGGGCGCGCAGCTGACGCGCTGGCCATTGGAATTTATCGCAATGCTTACATCGCGAGAATATCGGGTTATTCGCTACGACAATCGCGACGTGGGGTTGTCGCAAAAGTTCGACAGCGCGGGACCGGCCGATCTCCTCAAGATGACGACCGAGATGGCGCAGGGGAAGAAGGCAAGCACGGCGTACACGCTGGAGGATATGGCGAACGATGCTGTGCGACTGCTTGACGCGCTTCGGATCGACAAGGCTCATATCGTGGGCGCGTCGCTGGGCGGGGCGATCGGGCAACTTGTCGCCGCGAACCATCCGGGGAAAACGCTATCGTTCACCTCAATCATGTCCTCGACTGGAAACAGCGCGCTTCCGCTGGCAAAGCCCGAAGCGATGGCGGTGCTACTGAACCGCCCACCGGCAGGCGATGTCGAGGCGACCATCGAGGCTGCCGTGAAGGCATCCAAGACGATCGGCAGCCCCGGCTATCCTACTGATGAAAAGGAAATACGCCGGCGCGCTGCCGAGGATCTAAAGCGATCGAACTATCCGGCTGGCTTTTCCCGGCAGGCGGCTGCGGCACTGGCCAACGGCGATCGCCGGGCGGCGCTCAAACGGATCAAGGCGCCTACGGTTGTCATTCATGGCGCGGATGATCCGCTCGTGCCGATCGAAGGCGGTCGCGATACGGCGGCAAATATCGAGGGAGCAGAAATGATCGAAATTCCGGGCATGGGCCATGACCTGCCAGCCGCGCTCTATTCCAGGATCGTTGACGCGATCGAATCAGTGGCGAAGCGCGCTGGCGTCGCTGCGTCATAGACGATCCCGAAGTAGCTGTTGAACGGCCCCGGCATCGATAACACCGAACCTTGGAAAATGAGGGAGAGTTCAACGATGACAAAAAGAACGCTCGGTTCAGTCGTCAAAGAGGCCCGCGACGGGGCGAGAATGACACAGCGCGACCTCGCCGCAGCTGTGGGCATCAAGGCGAGCCACGTCGCATACATTGAGAACGGGCACCGCAGACCGTCGATTTCGCTGATCAATCGGCTGAGCGAGACGCTGGGACTCGATGCCAAAGAACTGCTCGTGCTCGCGCACCCGGAAGCCAAGCAGATAATCGATAGCGCACGACCCTCGACTAAAAAAGGCGATGGTGCCTGGGAACGTTTCGTCTCAAATCAGGCGTTGCTCAGGCGTCACGCGATCACCAAAGGCGAACTCAAAATTCTGAAACAGGTCGCGATGCTTGAAATCGTCGCGCATCCGGGACACTTCGTCTTTATCCTGAATGCTATTCGGCAGGCAGCCGCTCAACTCTGACGCGGCGACTAGGGAGCGCCAATGATGGATCTGGAACACGAATTCACTTACGTCGCGACGCTCAAACCGCCGGTGGAAATCGGTGCAGGGCCGTTCGGAGCACGGAACTTTTTTGAAGTCACGGGCGGAACGTTCGAAGGCAAACGCCTGAAAGGTAAGGTTCTCGCCGGTGGCGGTGACTGGTTGCTGATCGGACCCGATGGATACGCACGCCTCGACGTGCGCGCCCAGTTCCTGACCTACGACGGCGCGTCTCTGTATATGCATTACATAGGACTGCTCCAGATGAACGAGAAGGTGGCCGCCGCGCTCGCGAAAGGTGCGAGCACTGATTACGGGGACCAGTATTTCCGCACCACGCCTCGGTTCGAAACCGGCGACCCTCGTTATGCGTGGCTCAATCAGAGCATCTTCGTTGCTGAGGGACGCGTCGGCCCTGGCCGGGTCGAGTACAAGGTATACCGCGTCGCCTGACTCTGCCTCCATCGGAGATCTCGCGGGCACCGCGCTCTCTGCCATGGAGTGGTCACCCGCGGGTCACTCGGCCCGAAAAGTGCAGATTCCCCTATGGTCTTTTTGCGCAGCCGGTTTCAATAACCGGTTGTAACGCCGTCACGCATGCAGGGGCAGTTTTCTAACATTGGCCTCTGTGTCAGTCGGCGCGTCCTAGCGCCGCTTCCAAAAGGAGCTAAGCTCGCGGCCGAGTGCTTCAAGATCCGGGAAAATGAACGAATGAGTGATTCCACAGTCCTCCAGCTCCCCCTTGATGCCTCGATCCGATCCCGAGGGATATCGACTCTTGCCAATCGAAGATCCTTGGAGGTTTGGCCAGGTCGATCTTCGCGAGGTCTTTTGATTTTCCGAAAATTACGAAGTGGCTCGCTTGAACCGCCAATCGACGATCAACGTGAGGAGGATCGAGGGCGGCGGGCCTTTGAATTCTTACGTGCGCCGCGCTCATGAAGGCTCTTTCGAGCGACTTCAAATAGACTTGCGCCTCCTGCCAGTCGGGAAGCAGAGGACCATCCACTCCTTTGAAAAGTCGGTGATTGAGCCAATACGGATCGAGAACCCAAACACTCGCGTCTCCCTGATTCCTTTCATCGGCGACCGCAAAGAAAAGAGCTACGAGGGGGTTGTCGGTCCAGTCCAGCAGGCGAGTCGGCGCACCATAGTGTTGCATTAGAAAATACCAGTCCCATTTTCGTTCGGGATCTGGCACTCGCCCCTGCATCAACTGGATGGCTCGGCTCTGAAACTGAAGGCGGATTTCGGCCTCATCCGCGTCCCTATATTCTTTTCGATAGAGCCGCGGCGACAGGGTTGCATCCGTCGGTTGCCCCCGAAACCAAAGAGGTTCTTCCTCGCCTTTCCTGGTAACGGTCTCGTTCGACCAAGTGCTGGTTTTCTTTTTCCAGCGCCGACGAACTCCCCTTATGCGAGCCAGATATTCAGACAAATCAGCAGCGGTCTCTAGACTGATTGGCAAGCACGTTTCCCTCGCGGAAAGCATCGTTCAATTCAGCGCCCGATGATCAAACCTCACACGCCAATGGGCGCGCCGTCTTCCCAGACGCTCCGATTCAACCGACCGTCCCTGCGGTACAGGTCGGCGTAGCCCACTTGATCGTTGTGCGCTCGTGGCATCTTTCGAGACCGCAGCGATCTGTCGCTTTTGGAAGCATTGCGTATCGGAAGCTATCGATCAAACCTCGTCGAGCGAGTCACTACTCGCGAGGGGAACCCACCTCGGGAACCTCGCAATGAGAGATGTGGGGTGGGAATTCACTTCACGAACGCTCTATTGCGATTTTCTCGAAGCCGTCCTGTTCCTTCGAATCGTCAATCGCACGAGCAATCGATGGATTCGCTGCCGACGATGTTCGCGACGCTCGAGACGTTGCGCTAAGCGAGCGAAACTACCGTAGTAGTCTGCCGACGGGTCCATCTCGTTGTAGATCTCGAACGTGCCGTGTGCGACGCAGTAGTCGTAGCAATCCATTAGGGAATCTCTGCACAAGTGTTCCGGTTCTGGTATAAACCTAGTTGGATCGGCGGATGCGGAGGTGTGGGGATGGGGAATCAGCGGACGTTCGCATCGATGGCGTGGAACGGAAAGGGCAAAGTCACTCGGCGCGAGCGGTTTCTGGCCGAGATGGATGCGGTGATTCCATGGCCGAGGCTGGTCAGGCTGATCGAACCGCACTACCCCAAAGCCGGACAAGGTCGCCAGCCACTGGGCTTGGAGAAGATGCTGCGGATTTACTTCCTGCAGCAGTGGTTCAACCTGTCGGACCCGCAGGCCGAAGACTCGATCTACGACAGCGAGTCGATGCGGCGCTTTGCACGGGTCGAGCTGGGCGACGAGGTGGTGCCGGATGAGAGCACGATTTTGCGCTTTCGCCACCTGCTGGAGCAGCATGGGCTGACCCAAGCGATCTTCGATTCGATCACCGGGCTGTTGGAAGAACGGCGGCTGTTGCTGCGCGCAGGAACTATCGTGGACGCGACCATCATCGCGGCGCCGAGTTCGACCAAGAACGCCAGTGCGACCCGCGACCCCGAGATGAAGCAGACCCGCAAGGGCAAAAACTGGCACTTCGGCATGAAGCTGCACATCGGAGCGGATAAGCGCGGTATCGTCCATACCGTGCGAGCGACCGCCGCCAACGTAGCCGACATCACCCAGCTGCCGGAGCTGCTGCATGGGCAGGAGCGGGAGCTGTTCGGCGATCAAGCGTACTGGAAGGAAGACGATCGAGAGTTCCTCGAAACGTGGGGAGTGCGCTACCGGATCAACCGGCGCCCTACCTCCCAACGGCCCTTGAGCGAGCGCTGGCGGATGATCAACCGGGCGCGCTCGCGGACCCGGGCGCGCGGCGAACACGCCTTTCGGGTGGTCAAGCAACTGTGGGGCTTCGCCAAAGTGAGATACCGCGGTCTGGCCAAGAACCTGGCGCGAGCGCAGACCATGTTTGCGCTGGCCAACCTCTACCAGGTTCGCAGACATTTGCTCCCAGTAGGGGCCAGCTGCGTGCTGTGAGGAATCCTCGGGCAGCGGGCAGTCTCTATGGCGATCATCGCCCGACCAACTATCACTCGCTCGCCGCTCTCTGAACCCGATTGTTATGACCACTTCAGCCAATCGCTCAACAACACCGACCTGTGCAGACCTTCCCTAGGTCGTCACCGAGGATGTCGTCGAGCAGCTGGTAGTGCATCAACCTCCGCTTTTTGTAGATCGCGATTTGCTCAAGCACATCCAGATATGCTTGGAAGTCGTCGTGCGAGGGCGGAGAGGGCTCGTTGTATCCGGCCTGCTCGTGACGATTGGCCCATGCCTGAACGTGCCGCTTGATCTTGACGAATTGGTCGCGCTCGCTCAGCTCTCGACGAAACCTTTCGAATGCTTCAATCCTGAACCAAAGACGCTCTCGCCAGTATAGCGCGAAAGCACCCGCGATCAGGCCGAGCACGAAGATTACAACGCGATCGACGAGGACTTGGTTAATCAGGTTGAGCCACGAGATCACGTTCGGTTTCTCAGCGCGCTTTCGAGAGACACGTACGCAGCATTGCTTAGTCGGAACTCTTTGATCAACGTCAGTTCGACGGTTGCCGTCTTCGCGGATGCCCCGATACAGTTCAACTCGGTCATTCTTTTGGACACCAAAACCGTTCGAGTTTATTTGGGGTTCATGGCTTCTTTGCCTCAACACGGAGTGAGTCGGAGAGGCGCGGCAGGCTCGGCTAGGTGGCGTGCAGCCTATTTCCCACGATTCTCCAGGTGCGCACTCATAGGAAGCGGTTGCCGAAGTGCTAGTTGCGTGCTCTTTCTATCGGCGTTGCCCTGTGGAGTGACCACTCGCGCACACTTGAAGGTTGTCTTTCACGGAAGTAGTTTCTCTGCCGTTCACAATGCCCAGCGTCGGACTATTGTACAACGGCCGAATTGCACAGATGGTCGATTTTCAGGAGCTCATCGCGACGATGACGTTCCCATTCGATGCTACGAAACGTAACGATTTGGTCGCACAGCTGTTGGAGGCAATAAGAAAAAAACCTCCACTCGAAAAGGCTGCCCGGGAAAAATGGGCCACGCAAATGTTGCGCTTCAGCGAATCCGGCATGTCGCTCGAGGTGTTCGATCAAATTATCTTCAGGTCACTTCCTCCCCACCTCACCACGCGTAAGAGCTTGGCCGAGCAATCACTGGCGAACTTCAGCAAAGGTTTGCCGGCAGGCCAGATGCTGGTGATGCTGGTCTATCTTGCAGATTGCGCCCCAAAGAGCGCGACGTTAGGTAAGGCGCGGCACCTGGTAATTTCGAAGTTGCGAAAGAGAGCGATAGCGCGGGACGGTTCCGCCAAGATCGACGTGCCTCTCTCGAAGCGTTCGATGAAAAATGCATGGGCCCTGTTCAGTCCGGTCTGCCATTTTTATGCTGCTTTCGAGCAGATGAGTGCGGAGTTCGCCCGTGATTTCAAGTCAGGCGAAGTGAGCCGACGAACTATGACCGAATTCCTTGCCGTCGCCGAAGCATTTAGGCGCCGCGGGCAGGAACATAGGAGCCGCGGTTCCCTCCAGCCAACACTGGATGAGGAACGGATGTGGACCGTTCCTACGAATATAGAATTGCCGGAATTCCGAGTTAGCTACGGGTCTGGCGAGATCAGTAAAAACGATTTAGCTGAGCTTCGCAGATATATTCGCGACTAGTATTTACCCTGCTATTTCAACTACTTAGCTAATCAAAGCGGGTGCAAAGTAGTGCTGCACCCGGTGACTCCGCCACTTCTGCAGGCCTATACCGGCTTGTAGGATGCAAGCCCACTCAGACCAGAACGATGCGGGTTACCGGGCATTAAATAGCCAACCCGTCGAGCCCGACTCTTCTCCAAAAAATATTTCTCGTGTGCAGACCCTCCTACTGCCGGTTCGACCGGAACGTCTGCCGGGATGATGGCACAGAAGCTTGTCCCAGCGTCCGAACAATCGCGGAGCGCGTCGACGAGCGCCCGTATACTCGCCTTCGGAGGCTTAGTTGGCTGATCTACGGTTCGAAACGGGATGCCCGGACCATCCGAAGATCGTGAGGCTAGTTAAGCTCGCAGGTCCCGAAGCGTTCCGATGCCTGACCCGACTCTGGGCCTGGATGGCGAGCAATCGGCCGTCTGCCGGAGACCTAAAAGGATTTGATGACGACGATATCGAGGAACTGGCGCGTTGGGGTGGTGATCGTGGCGTCCTTGTGAAGACGCTGCGGGAATTACGTCTGCTCGACGGTGGGGTCAGGAAGTCGCGAATCCACGATTGGAAAGACCATCAGCCTTGGCTCGCGCATGCTGACGAGAGAAAAGCGCATGCCAGTAAAGCCGCATCCGCTCGGTGGGCCAACAAACATTCCAGCAGAGTGATTCCAAGAGGTCGGGGTGCCGATGGGGTGACTATGCCGGGAGCATCGAGTCAGGATGCTTCGCGCAATGCTCCTAGTCCTGATCCCGATCCAAAACCTGATCCGACCAGAGAGGGAGAGGAGACCGCGTGCGCCCCTCGCACGACGGCTGCTTCGAGTCCAGGAGAGTTCGCGCTGGATGAGAGGTTAAGGGACTTTGCTCGGAAAATGGGTTGCGATCCGGACAGAGAGTTCGAAGCGTTCCGTGACTATTGCAGCGCTCATGGAAAGAACTACTCAAACTACCGCGCGGCGTTCAAAGGTTGGATCAGGAAGACCGGCGGATTTGGACGCGCGCCAGGACGTGAGGGCGTCGAACCTCGCCATCGCGGATGCAGCCATCGCGGATGCGCTCACTTGCCCGATGGCGCGTGCAAGTACCGAGAGGAGCCGGGCTCTTGACTGCAGAGCCTCGTGCAAGCCGCAAAAAGCGATCAATTCGCACGGCGGGGGGTAGGTCAAATCTCTACGATTAACAAAAACGTAGACCGTCGCCCGGTCACGCGCGTGCCGCCGCAGGTTGTAGGGGGGGAGGGGTATGGGAGCGAAAAAGAAAGCTGAATCACCGTTTGAGATTCGCGATCGGATCAAAGAGCTGCGCCGAGTAAAGGCCAGCGAATTACTTCCGAATCCGAAAAACTGGCGGAAACATCCGGCGAAACAGGCGGCGGTCCTGCGCGGCGTGCTCCGCGAAGTTGGCTATGCCGACGCGCTCCTGGTCCGCGAAACCGCTGAAGGTTTGATCCTTATCGATGGACATTTACGCGCGGAAACCACACCAGATCAGCTTGTTCCGGTGCTGATTCTCGACGTAGATGAAGCCGAAGCGGCCAAAATTCTCGCGACGTTGGACCCGCTCGCCGGCATGGCCGAGATGGACAAAGACGCGCTGCGCAATCTGACCGAGTTTTTTCAGACCGACAGTGGCGACATTCGTGAACTGCTTGAGAGCCTCTCGGGCCGTCCTCTTGGCGGCAAGCTCCAAGATCCTGAACCGCAAGTTGACAAGGCCGCGGAGCTACAAGCCAAATGGGGCACAGAGGCCGGCCAAGGCTGGCAAATCGGTCCACATAGGCTTATCTGCGGAGATTGCCGGCTGCCGGCTGTGGTACGGCGTTTGTGGGCCGGCAGCGAGCGGAAAATCCGGCACTGGTTCAGTTTGAAAGCCTGACTAATTCTTCGATGCTCCACACATGATCTGAGATACCCGCTTCCATCGCTGGCGTGCAACGAATCGTTTGGCAGATTCGCGCGTAATTGTAGTGCATGAAGTGAAGTGCGGTCGCGAATCGATGATTGTCGAGCTTCTTGGAATGCCCTGCCGTCAGGCGCGTATAGCGGCGCATGTTCTGCCGCATCGTCTGGTTGTGCTTCTCCACAAATGACGTGCTGATGTGGTCAGGGTCAGGACGCCCGCGAAGGGCATCGCGGCGCGTTCCTAGGCATTTGGCGGGGCTGTAGCGATGCTCTTGAGTCTCCTGCACGTCCTCGCCGTAAATCTTCACTAGCTGCGCATAATCAACGTCGCGGTGGAAAGCCTCATCGACCGCGCCCAGATAGACGTGATGCCCGTCCGTGGTTAGCTGCACGCGATTGGCGAGGCGTCCGGCCACGTCCTGCATGAATGCCAGCGCATCCTGAGCGCCGCGCCGTCCGATGTGCCACGAGACGATCAGCTTTGAATCGGCATCGATGGCAGTCCACGTCCACACATCGCCGAAACCAAACTGGCCCTGATATTGAGCGGGCACGTTCTTTTTCTTCGCGTAGCAAAAACTCCAAATCTCATCGCACTGAATGCGCTTGGCCGTGACGCCGTGAACGTGCTCATCGTGGTACGCCTCGCACGCCTCGCCCAGATCGCGTAGCAGTTTGAGCACGGTGTTTTTCGCGACGCTAGTAATGCGCGTGATCGCGTTGATGCCGTTCCCTTCGACAAGCAAGGAAACAATCTGGGCGCGCTGTTCAATGCTCAGCATGTTCATATTGAACAATATACGAGAGCGGTCTTGTAATGTCAATAGTGAGCGCATGGTTATCCCCAGCGCGTTCAAATTGGAACGCTCGGAAGCCCTAAAAAAACTTGACCGCCACTATCCCGTCGGGGAGACTCGAACTCCCAACCAGGCCGTTCGAATGGCTTGCTCTGTCCATTTGAGCTACGACGGGACAGAAGCGGCCAAGGGCATGCGGGTCGGGGTAGAGGCGCGCTGAACGCCTCTCCCCGATTCCGCTTTCGAATCGGGACTTGATTTGGTGGCGCTCGCGCGATAAATAAACAGATGCGACGCCACCTATGGTGGATTTGGTTCATAGCCAAAATTGTCGGAACGAAGTCAGCGAGCGGTGCCAGCCGCTCGTTGTCGTTTTAGGTTTCCTCTCCCGCTACATCAGCCTCTCCCCGTCACAACGTCTAACCAACCGCCAAAACAAAAGGCCCAGTCCAGTGCCCCGCGTCTCCTCCGACTCTTCCTCTCCCACGCGCGAACACCAAACTAGGCTCCAGCCAAACCTAGTCAGGCTTTTAGTCAAAAAGCCCTATTCTGATTTGTTCTCTTAGATCACATATAAGTCAAGCTTTCCCTGTGGGGTTTTTCCACCGCGAAATCGCTGCCTTCCGGGTGATTTCGCTGCGCTTTTTTTTCGATATGCCTTGCCATCTGGCCTTGCCGCCAATTTTGCCGCCGAGCTTACCCAGCGCTACAGCGGCGGGGTTCTTGCCATCTGGCGGTTTCTCCGGCTCTACATCCTCGCCGATGGCGATCTGTAGAACCTTGTGTGCCAATAGATTAGTATCGCGGGGCATGCGAGAGCGCTTCTGCATATTCTAAGAAGTACGCTTCTCGCCGTGGTTCTGTCAAATCTACAAGCGATCCATGGCCCACTGAGCAAGAAGAGACGAAATCGCGATCAGAAAAAGTGCCACGATCATGCCTATCGAGAATAGGGGAACGCTGTAAAACCGAACGATGCCGGTGACACTGAGGCAAGCGGCAAGAACCAGAACAATCAGAGCAGACCAATGAAGTTTATGAATGAAGACCGCATGGCCATCCTGATTTCCGCTCTGGCTTTGTCGGCAGTTTGGTATCAGGGGTACATAGCAAGAGAGGCGCTGTATTACAGCGAGCGAGCATACGTTTTCCCAGACATATCGAAAGCAAGGTATAACGCCAACGTTAGCGGGCATTTCGGAATCATGCTCCCTTTCGTAAACTCCGGGCATACCCCCGCCGAGCAACTTCGTTTCTGGGCCATTAGTGAGTTTAAGGACGGGCCGCCATTTCCTCCGGGCGATGGATTGAAATCCGGCACTTTCACGCAGCCAACGATTTTGTATCCACAAGTCCCTTACAACCAGCCGATTTATGTCGAGGGCGACTTTAATCAAGCCATTCTCAATAGCGTGACTGCGGAACCGAACAAAACTCTGAACAGGAGAATATATATCTGGGGACGCCTCGAATACGTCAGCTTCGATCGGCCTCACTCTACGGACTTTTGCTATTGGGGTTTTCGCGATCTGCGATTGCCCCCTGAAACTCCTTGGGAATTCATTCCATGCGATCAACGCAACGATGGCGATTAAAACCAACCTGAACCAGTGCCGAAAATCCGCCTGGTGTGGACCGACCCGCCGTATGGAGTCGATTATTCGTCAAAGAACGAGGCGCTCAACGCTACCGACCGCGGCTCGCGCGTCCAGCGCCCGATTGAGAACGACGCGCTGACACCTGAGGACACCGGCGCTCTGTTCACCGAGGCGCTAGCGGCCTGCATCCCGTTCGCCGAGCCCGGCGCCAGCATCTATGCGACCGTTCCGGGCGGACCGTTGCTGCCCTACTTCATCAGCGCAATGAACGCCTCCGGATTTATCTGTCGCTGGTCGCTGGTGTGGATCAAACAGCAATTCGTCATCGGTCGCGGTGATTATCACATGCGCCACGAGCCTATCCTTTACGGTTGGATCGAGAACGGCCCCCACTACTTCAGCGAAGACCGCACCCAGGATTCGGTGTTCGAGGTCAACAAGCCACACGTCTCGGATCTCCATCCAACCACCAAGCCGGTCGAGCTCATCGCGCGCATGATCGCGAACAGCAGCCGTCCCGGCGAGCTTGTGTACGATCCATTTTCGGGAAGTGGCTCGACGCTGCTGGCAGCCCACCAACTCGGTCGCGTTGGTTATGGAGTCGAGCTCTACCCCGGTTACGTGGCGGTGATTCTGGAGAGGCTATCGTCACTTGGGCTTAAACCCGAACTCCTTTCGAGCGATTCTGTCTCAACTTCCGCGGAAGGAGGCGCGGCCCAATGAAAGCTCCGGGGCCTCCACCGACGCCGACCAATCTCAAAGTGCTGCGCGGCAATCCCGGTAAGCGCAAGCTAAGCAGTACCGAGCCCGATCCTCCGACCGAGATTCCGTCCTGCCCGAAGTATCTCAACAAGATCGCGCGCGCGGAGTGGAAGAGAATGGCCAAACAGCTCCTTGCGCTTGGTCTAATCTCACAACTCGATCGTGCTTTCCTTGCTGGTTACTGCACTGCTTACGCGACGTGGGCGGAGGCCGAGGAGCAACTCGCGCAATACGGAAAGGTGTTTAAGTCGCCGAGCGGATATCCGATGGCGTCGCCCTACCTCGCCATCCGCGATCGCGCGCTGGAGCAGATGCGCGCGTTCGGCCAGGAGTTCGGGATGTCCCCGAGCTCGCGCAGCCGGGTGAAAGTCAAAAATCCCCGGCAGCGAACTCTATTCGAAGAATTGCTCGATGCCGAAGAAGAGACCGGCTGAGGTTGTGACGGTGGCGGCGGTGGGAGAAGGAAACGCATTTCGACCGAACGATCCTGCTTTGCTCGAATGGGCGGGGCGTATCGCGCTGGATCAGATTCCGGGTCTGCTGCTGTACCTCGCCGCGCGATTGCTGGCCGAGACTCAGGGCGATATTGACAAGGCGCACCAGGCGAACGGCGCAACCGAGGACCTGGTGACGGCCTGCGAGTTGGCGGCACATCTGAACCTTCCGGAGTCCTGGGTGCGCAACGAAGAGCGCTTAGGCCGAATACCAAGTGTCAGGCTTGGAAAATACATCCGCTTCAGAGTTAGCGAGGTGGAACAGGCGCTCGCTCAAAAGCGGTGTCGAGACCAGTGAATACTTTGGAATTTCGCCCACCTCGGCGAGTGGCGTCGCTAGCGACACCACGCTAGTCGTGTCCACCGGCAACTCTATATGGCCAGCATCGAAAAATTTCACGTAGCGAGTTGTTCCGGTAAAAACTGCGAGTGCCTTTGGGAGCTAGACTATCGACCTCTCGGCATGCACGGTTCTCGTCAACGGGTTCGCTTCAAGACTCGCAAGGACGCAGAACGTTTCCTCTCCGAGACGACGCAGAAAGCATCACGCGGTGAATACGTCGAGCCCGCCAAGATCCCGACCTTCTCGGAGATCGCCGAAGATTGGTTTCAGAGCAAAACAGACCGCCGTCCGTCGCATGTATCGGATCTTCGCACCCGTCTCGACAAGCATATTCTGCCCATCTTCGGCAGGCACAAACTCGATCGCATCACGGTCGCGTCGATCGAGAAGCTGCGGAACGACCTCCGCGATCGTGGATACGCACGGCGGACCATCAATGCGATCCTGAGGATTATCGGTGCGGTGTTCAAACTGGGGGGCAAGCGCGGGGTTAGCTCCAGGAATCCGGTTGATAGCGTGGATCGTGCGGCGCCGGTGGCCAAAGAACTCAAGGCCGGTGAATACTCAGCCGACAACGATGACGACACCGTCAATCCCGATGATGTACTGGACCCGCGAGAGATCCAGCTTCTCTTACGGGTTGCCAACGCCGGACTTGAGCGAACGCTATTTGAAACCGCCTACCTGACGGGCGCCCGCCAAGGCGAACTGCTAGGCCTACGCTGGACCGACCTCGAGTTGCCCAAAGTCGGAGCCGGCAAGATGGTCATCAGGCGCAGCCTCAGTTGGGCTCGGCTTAAGGGTGAGGTAACTCGCCCGCGCTATTATCCACCCAAAACAGCGGCGGGCCGGCGCGCCATTTCGATACCGGCTCTTCTTGTGACCGATTTGAAGCGATGGAAACTACAATCCCCGAATTCTGAGGAGAACTTGATCTTCCCGATGCTCGACGGCAAACCGATTTGTCGGGATTGGCTTTTGCGCGTCGCGTTCTACCCGACGCTTCTGCGAGCGCGCCTCCGCCGGGTGACCTTTCACACTCTCCGCCATAGTTGCGCATCCGCGATGATCACCGCCGGTGCTCCGGTTACCGAAGTGCAGCATCGATTGGGGCATGCCAATCCAGCCATCACACTTCAGGTATATAGCCACTTCTTCAAGCATACCGAGAGCGATGCGGCTGACCGGCTCGCCAGCGACATCTTGAGCGGCGCCCTCTTCAGGCCGATTTTGGACGTAGTTGCAAACGGTGCTCACCTGGTGACCACTCAGCAGTTCGGTTAAATTCACGGTTCCCGTTGCCTACATAAGTTCGATGGGAGACGTTTCGCATTGCGGCGCGGGTCGCCAATTGCGGCCGCTAATCCGATGCCCATCTTGTTCAGTTAAAGTTAAGGCTAAACCCAAATTTTCGGTGGAGTGTCTGACATCAATGTTTTTGGTGGCCTGGTATGGACAGAAAATGACATTCTGCTTTACGGGCATGCTAATCATCATGACGGTCGGGACGTTCTGCGGATTTGCCGGCGCTGAAGAAGCGGGTAGCGGTCACTATCAGCCGGGAGCGACCTCATCATTTATTGATATGCTGCCCGACCGCGGAACATCGACTTTTGCGTACCTAAACGCGTTCACCTATTACCATGGGTCTACCGGTGCATCTCGCGACCTGGAGCTCGGAGGGCAGGTTGCGGCCAACGTCAAAGGCACCGCATATGCCGATACTTCGATTTTCCTTTACCAAGCTCCGTGGACACTATTGGGCGGCCAATACGGAGCAGCGTTGGTGGTGCCCTACCAATGGATGGATGTAAAGGCAGACCTACTCCTCACGACCAGGCGAGGACGCACTTTTGGTCGGGAGGTACAAGGTACAGACAACGGTTTTGGCGACATCCAACTTCTGCCTTTGATGTTCGGCTGGGAGAGAGGCGATCTGAAGTGGCAAGGTACCTTCGGTATCTATGCACCTACCGGGAACTTCACAAACGGTGCTCTCG
>CAWFIF010000005.1:0-83570 GCA_963815835.1 uncultured delta proteobacterium | reverse complement strand
CCAACATCGGCAAGAACTATTGGACCTTCGAGCCGGGCGCGGCGGCCAGCTATCTTAGCAACAAGTACGGCGTCGAGCTGACCGCATTCACCGGGTTTGATTTCAACACCGAAAACGGCACGACCAACTACCAGACCGGCGATCAGTTTTATCTCGATGGCACAATAGCCCAGCATCTACCGCTGTTCGGCGGATTCGTCGGCGCCGGCGCGAACGGATTTTTCTATCAGCAAATCACCGGCGACAGTGGCGGTGGTGCGAAGCTCGGTAGCTTCGAGGGCATGACAGCGGGCATCGGCCCGGCAGTCTCCTATGCCTACGGCATTGGCGGCTTGGATGTGGCCGCCGAATTCAAGTGGCTGCCGGAAATCGGTGTATCGAATCGGCTCGACGGAAATACTCTGTGGTTCAAGCTGGCAATCAGCTTCGCTGCTAACCGGGAAGAACCGCTCCACGCGATGTAAAAATCGCATCAACGCGCAGAGTTTGGCGGAACGTAAGGGTCTGGCGTGCCCGGAGGAATAGGTGGCTCCTTCTTCAAAGACGCGAGATGTTCAGCCAGCGACTTGGTGATTGGGAAGCGCGCCCACAAGTCTTCAACCACGCGGGGATCGGTTGGATGTTCTTCCTTGGGGTCGATCAAGAGATCGAAGAACAAAGGAGTGCTGTAACTACTCACCGGTTCGCCAAAGCCCTTCGAAAAGCTCTTCATCATCATTTTCCAGTCGCGCCATTTGACCCCAAATAGGTCGTTGCCGACGTATATGATGACCGAGTCTCTATTCGAGCGTTGCTGTTTTCCGGTGAGAAAATCGAGTTGGTCGACTCCGTCAATGATACGGTCATCTTTCACCTTGCCGCCGACGATTCGGGCGAGTGTGGGAAAGAGATCCATTTCATGAATGATCTCGTTGCTGATGGTCCCCGGCGGAATGCGGCCTGGCCAGCGCATGAGCAACGGTACTCGCAATGAACCCTCCATCGCCGTGAAATAGGTGCCCCGCCATGGCCCGCTAAAGCCGTAGTATGGTTCGAACATTTCGGGACCATTGTCTGAGGTGAAGATGAAAATGGTGTTGTCGCGCACCCCCATCTGGTCGATGGCGTCGAGCAGGCGACCCGCGTAGTCGTCCATCTGTACAAGCACGTCAGCGAAATCGCCGTTTCCGGTTTTGCCTTGGAACGCAGCCTCGGGAAGGGTCGGAAAATGAAGTTGTGTATATGGAACGTAGGCGAAGAAGGGACTGTGGGCGGTGACATTGCGCTGCATGAAGTTGATGGCACGCTCCGTCAGCTCTCGGTCGATCATTCGACGCTCATTCAGATCATAGACCTTTACGTTTCGGGGTGTTTCTCCTTTACGTGCTTCCATCACGCATTCAAATTTCGCTAGAGGACTCGAGTCCGCGCGGAAGCGCGAACTCTGCGGCCAGAACGACTCGTCTGATGAATTCGGTATCCCGTACCATTCATCGAACCCCCGGTCGGTCGGAAAGCGCCCCGGTGTGTCGCCGAGATGCCATTTTCCGAATATCGCAGTCGCGTAGCCGGTCTGGGAGAGCATTTCTGAGAGAGTGAATTCCCATCGGGTCAGACCGTAATTCTCGGCGAATAAGGGTACTGTGCCGTTGCCGGTGCGCACCGCATATCGGCCTGTCATCAGGGCCGCGCGGCTGGGTGTGCATTGGGCCTCGACGTTGAAATTGAGCGCGCGGAATCCTTCGGCGGCCAGTCTATCCAGGCGTGGCGTCGGAGCGCCGCGTATGATGCCGCCTCCATAAACGCCAAGTTCGCCCCACCCAAGATTATCCATCAGCACCAAAACGATGTTGGGTTTGGCGCTCTCTTCTGAATTCATTTCCCTTGCCTCCAAAGCGCTCGCGCTGTAGTGGGGGTGCCACAGATCCGTGAGATCCTCTCGGCTACGGAATCTGCTCTCGGATGAACTTGCCGATGCCCTCGATCGCTTGCTGTGCCTCGGGCAGGACGCCGGCGTACGACTGAAAGCGATGAATCATTTCCGGCCAGACTTCGAGTTTGACTTGCACGCCGGCTGCGCGCGCGCGTTGCGCGAAGCGGGTCGAGTCGTCGAGCAGAACTTCGTGATCGCCAACCTGGATCAGCAGCGGTGGGAATCCTTTAGGATCGGAGTAAAGCGGAGAGGCCAGCGGGGTGCGCGGATTCGTGCCGGCCAGGAAAGCTTTCCCCAGCATTCCGATGCCGTCGGGCGAGAAAATCGGATCGACGTCCTTTCGTGTCTTCATCGACTCGCCCGTGAATTCCAAATCGATCATGGGCGAAAGGCACACCGCCGCCGCAGGCATCGCGAGTCCGGCGTCGCGCCCCGCGATCAGGATCGCGAGCGTCAATGCGCCGCCTGCCGAATCTCCCGCTATTGCTATGCGTGCTGGAGGTATCCCCTGTTCGAGCAGGAACCGGTAGCCCGCGACGGAGTCGTCCACCGCGGCCGGAAACGGATGCTCGGGTGCGAGGCGATAGTCCAGTCCGAGCACGCGGGCTTGGGCTGCGCGTGAGATCCGGCCCATCAGGTCACGATGAGTATTCAAGGAGCCCATTACATAGCCGCCGCCATGTAGGTAGAGCACGACACGATCCGTGGCGGCGCCGGGCGCGCTGATCCATTCCGCCTTTACTCCGTTAGCAAGCAGCGGCTCGCTTTTGACATCGGGTTCTCCCGGCCGCGCCATCTTTTCGTTGAGCGAGCGCATCTCCGCGATGCTCGAGGCCTTACTGGACAGGGCTTTTATTGCGTCGATCACCTGCTGCAACTGTGGACTCGCCATCGTCAGACACTCCTAAAGGGTAAGGCGCACTGAACAGCGCGCGGTTTTGAAGCTAGCCCGAGTTTTCCTCAGGCACAAATATCGTGGGTGGTGCTCGAAAGTTTGACCGGCGTCTCTCGCCCACGATCGATCGTTACGTGAAGAATTTCGCTTGACCGCGCCATCGGCGGATCGCAGTACGGTGCCAACTGATCGAAGAAGTCGTCAGGCTCTATTACCGCCTCGGGCGCGAAGACGCCAGGTGTCGCGATGCGTCCTTCCAGCATTTGCCGTAACCCGAGCGCCAGCGGCACGCCGGTCGAGTTCGCCATTCCCTTTGGAACCGTGCTCACCGATACACCGACACGCGCCGCCTTCCCGTTCTTGGTCCCGGCTGCGAACGCGAAGAAAGCAGGCAGATCACCATGGCCTTTGAGACTCACCGATTTCACTACCGCTTTGAGGGTCCGGAGCGCGCCGGGGGCAATCATGATCGCTGCTGCCTGCTCGTTTGTCAGGCTCTTCTGATCCAATGCGGCATTGAGATCCTTCAGCAGGGAAAGCGCTTGGGTCGTAAGGATCATCAAGCACGCGCTGCGTCCACGAACGCCCAGCGTTCCGCACATCGTCAGCGGCTCGGGATGGCCTACGGTATAGGCGACACCGCGACCGCGACCGGGATAATCAATCTCCACCGCGTCAAGGGGGGGTCGATCGACGAGTCGTCCGTCTTCCACGACGCGAATTGCCCCGGATATTTGCTGCATCAAATGACGTACTGCCGCGCTCGGCTTTCCGTTCTGATCCACCAATAACGCTTTGTCTTCGCTAATCGAAACGCCGGCGATTGGTACGTCCAACGGCCACGCAGTGTATAGGTCGGTGACTTCGTCGAGTTCGCGCGCAGCCACCTTGGCGAGCAGGTTCGACATGCCTGGGCTCGCTCCCATGCCAATTACAGCGACAACACCGGCGTCGGCTGCGTTCTGATGCTCGCGCATCATCTCAAGCGTCGGTTCCCAGTCGTCGCAGATGTCCAGATAGTGCGTGCGCGTCTCGACCGCCGCACGCAGGACAGGAACTCCGAACTTTTGGAATGGCCCGGTGGTGTTGAGCACCGCGCCCGCTTCGCTCAGCATTCGGCGGAGCGCCACACTGTCGTTAATGTCGATTCGTTCGGCGTGAATCCTCGCCTTGGCCGACGAGGTCGTCTCCACGGCGACCGTTTCCGCAGCCGCGAGATCGCGATCGCCGATGATAACTTCGCGTACGCCATCAAGTGATGCCGCAGTTTTCACCGCCACCCGGCCCATGTGTCCGGCACCGCCCAGAACTATGATTCGTTCGATTGGTTTCATGATGAATATCTCGACAGAAGAGTCTCCAACCTCGGGCGGCGGTAACGCGAGCATTCCCGGAAGTTGAACAGTAGTCGAGTTTATATCAAAGCGAGTTGTCGGTGACAAGCGCGATATTGAACATCCGTCAAGTTTAGGGATAGCTTGTAAAATCCATGACGAAGACTCTGAGGAAGAACCGCACAATATCGCCGGCGTCGCGCGCCACTCCCAAGCAGGCGCGCTCCCGAGAACGGGTCGCCACAATTGTCGCAGTGACCGGCGGGTTGCTCGCCCAATCCGGCTTCGATGCTTTGAACACGCGTCAGATTGCGGCGGCCGCCAAGCTGCCGCCAGGCCTCCTCTATCATTACTTTCCGAATAAAGCGGCCATTGTGATGCGACTGGCAGAGCAGAATGTGCAACCGCTGCGCCAGGAACTCGCGAAAATGCTCGCTGCCGCAAAGGCGACATCGTGGAAACAATCGATCCGCAGGTTGATCGGCAAGCTCACCTCTGGCTATCGGGCAGAGCCGGCGGCTACGGCAATACTGCAAGCGCTACAGAGCGATCCGGAGCTCAGGCGGTTAAACGCGGAGATGAACGATCAGTTCGCTCGAATGATAGCCACATTCTTGCGCGCGGCAGGAGCCCGCGTAGATTCGAGAACTCTGCTCCGGGCGTCTCGTCTTGTCGTTCTCCTTTGCGACGCCGTAGCTCCTGACCTTGTCGCCGCGAGTCTCCAGGAGGCCGAGAAACTGTCGGCCGAAATTTCCACGTTGTTGATCGCTTATCTAGGAATAATGTTGAAAGTGCCTCCCAAGAAGAACGAACGCTCCCGCCAAACATCCGCTCGATAGGACGATCTAAACCGAACGACGATTGCCAAAAAAATTGATTGCTGCAACATCATTCAGCGCGACGAAATCGGTGTGCGACGCGCAGCCGACAGCCAATGGAGGTAACCAGCCAAAATCGCGAGCTTGGCCATGTAGTTACTTAATTCGAAAAAAGTGGGCACTCAGTGGCCACTCAACACCCTCCTATGGTTGAGCCTAATGCCGTAAGTACGCGATAAATAAGGGCGGAGGAGGAACACGGCCGGTGCCGTGACCGGTCTTCAAAACCGGCTTGGCGGGCATTACGCTCGCCGGAGAGTTCGACTCTCTCCCCCCTCCGCCAATACTCTTCTTTATTGTTGAAGGAATATGAGACCTGCACTGAGTACCAATGCGACTCGACGGCGGCACCAGCTCGCTGGTCGCAGGATCGCGCGCGACGATTGACGACGTGCGGTTGCCCTGGGGCATGGGGCAAAAAGCAGCCACGACTGTCTCAGAACTACTGCCTTACATCACGAATGCCTGTATCTATCGGCACGGCCGCGTTGAGCTTAAATACCAGCCGATCCGATCCGGCTGTCAGTCCGATGCCGGGGCCGAATGAGAACCACTTATAGTTCAACACCGGCATGATATAGGCGCCCTCCTCGTGCATGGGCCCCATGTCCTTGAACTTTCCGACATCGCCGTAAGCCTCAACTCCAGCGGAGAAATCCTTTGACCAATGGTAGAAGACTTGGCCGGTGTAGCCGCCTTCCCAGCATCCAGCGCCGATGAAATCCTTCTCGAGGATCGGATTGATCAAGAAGCTGAGGTATTTCTCGCCCTCCAGCGGCGCGTCGTATTCGATGAGCGGATGGAAGTCCATGACGAGGGCGGCGTCAACATATTTAGGGGCGCGCTGCCATTCGTTCTCCCACGCCAATCCGAGTTTCCAGTTGTGGCCTTCGTAGAAATCGAAATGAAAACCACCCTCAAAGCCTTCCGGCTGATAGGACTGCCCATCCGGCTTCGCCGCGTTGAATTGCAAAAAGAGATTGGCCCAGTTGGTCAGGCCGTAGAACACCCGGAACGACGTGCGTTCCAGCTTGTCGCTCGCTACCATGCCGTCCTGAGCCCGATGACCTTTGGCGGTGTAGGTCTCCAGGACCATTGGGGTCAATTTCCCCTGACCAAAATAGTCGAACCCATCCACGGTCCAATCCTGAGACTGCGATGGGTCAGGGTCGCAGTACGCCTGCCCAGGCAGACACACTGATAATACAAAAGCCGCCATCAGCAGCGTGAACGATGCTACCAGGTCTCTTTGCGTATTTGTTTTCATGTATTCAGTCCGTGTTCGCCTTCGGTTTCGGCGCCGGTTTTTGGTTCGGAGACCTCCGATAACTCGCGAGGAGCTCCTTGCGGTGGCGGCGTAGGTCCAGTCGCGTCGGCCCGGCGGGGTAAGGCTTGTTGCCCATCATCCCTTTCCAGAGAATACGGTTGTAGACTGCGGAATCGATGCGATCTGCGTCCGAGAAGTCCATCCCGTTCGTGACCCGGGCCCAATACTTCGCGTCGTGCGTCGACTTGGGCACGACCAGGCCTTTCGGCTTCTGAGGCAAAGGCAGCATGGTGCCGTAGAGATATGCCGAGGGTGTGGCGACGAAGTTCCACTTGTGCGGGGTCTTGTAGAAGATGTCCGCCATCGGCTTGGCGAGCGCGTCGTTGAGGTTCATTTGCCCGAGGCCCAGCACCTCTTCCATCGTGCGCAGGAAGTCGAGGGTGTTGTACTGGGTGTGGACCAGCGTGTGTTGCTTCACGTAGGCGCCGGCCACGAACGCTACGGTGCGATGCGAATCGACGTGGTCGGCGCCATCCTGCGCGTCGTCTTCGATGACAAAGATCAGAGTGTTGTTCCGGTAGATGCTGTTGGCGATCTTTTGCACCAGCAAGCCAACCGCATAGTCGTTATCGGCTTGCTGCGTTTCCGGAGTATTCACGAGGTCAATCGCGGTACCGAAGTCTCCGGTGTGATCGTGCATGAAGCGAACGAGGCTCAAGGAAGGGAGTCCACCTTTGGCGTAGTTGGCATTGAACTCCCGCTCCCACTCCATGAAGCGGTAATAATCCGCGAAGTTGTTATCGAAACCGCGGAAGTACTGATCGGTATATGGGGTAAGGGACGCGCTCGCGGGAGGGGCCACGATGGTTGGCACCGGAACGGTCGAGGCTGGAAAGTGCGCCAACGGAGTGGAGCAGGTTAAGCTGACGTCGTTATAGCAAGTGGTATCCACAAAGAAGCCATAGTCACGGACCGTGAGACCCGCCCGCAGCGCGTTGTCCCACAGATAGCCGGTGTTCACCTCATCGTGCGGTCCGTCCGGGGCATCCGCGTCGGTCTGGCCCGGAAAAAGATCCGGATCGTTCGGGAAAAGGGGATCGGAGGCCATCCGCGCGGCGACCGTCGGTATCGCAACGTTCACACTGCGATTCACCCCCTCGGTATCCAGGCTGAAGGCGCGTCCCGCGTATGCCACCGGGTACTGGTGTTCGACTATGTCCGGGGCGCGAGCCGAAGTGGTCCACGGCCAGCCATCATTGCTGACTTCGGCGGTGGCCATGATGTTGTCGAGGGTGACGAAAGTGGTCGCCAGCTTGTGCAGATTTGGCGTGATGCTATTTCCCCACTGAACCAAAGCAGGATCGCCATCGCCGATATCCAGGTCGCCCAGAACCTGGTCGTAAGTCCGGTTCTCCTTGAGGATAAAGATAACGTGCTGGATGCCGTGACGTACGGCCGACATCACCGCAGCGTCGCTGGGGTTCTCGATGGTGGAGAAACGGTTGTTGGCGGCTACCTGCGTCGTCAGCGTGGGAAGTTGCGCCGCGAGGGTGGCGGTGGGGAAGCTCAGCAAGCCGGCCCGGGTTATCTGCGGATTGTAGTCATTCATCGTCTGGCAACTTGGGTACCAGGACGGGCCGTTGTTGTAGCACCAAACAGGATTCGCGCCAGTCGGCGATTTGCCATTAACCACGTATGCCCATTTGCCGTCGCTGCTGAAGCTCACCGAATTGGGGTACCAGCCGGTGGGAATGAGACCGCTTACCTGGTCGTTATGATCGGTTCCATTGAGCGGTACCACGGCGATGCTGTTGAGATTGCCGTTGGTAACATAGAGTTGCGTCCCGTCCGGAGTGAGCGTCACG
Source organism: uncultured delta proteobacterium (assembly GCA_963815835.1). Taxonomy (GTDB): domain Bacteria; phylum Desulfobacterota; class Binatia; order Binatales; family Binataceae; genus DATGKG01. Next base: position 75,419 of record CAWFIF010000005.1, on the reverse strand, counting down.
CTGTTGGTGTTGGCGCCTGTAAACTGCGCCAGCGAGGAAGTGGAAGACACTAGTGACGGGGGAGCGATGACCGGGATGGTTTCGAGGACGTGTCCACATCCTGCTGCCGTCGTTCGGATTAGTGTCGATTACGTCAACCGTATCCGACTCATCTTCGGCGACATACAGGCGCGTCTGGGCCCCGTTAAGCGTCATCTTGTTCGGTTGGCCTTTCACTGCGATCCGGAATTTTACCGCCGGTGTCTCCCCATCCAGATTCACTACGTCGATCTCGCGGTCGCGAAGGCTTGAGACATACGCCCAGGTGGTCGTCATGCTGCCGGGTGGCAATGGCGTCGGTTGCGCGATAACCACCCCAAACGGGTATTCGCCGCCCGGCTTGCCCGTCTGCGGCGAGCTAGCGGCCTTGCCGGGGCGCAGGTCGAGTTCCCCCGGTTGATATCCCATGACGTTAAGGCTGCTGAGCGGCGTCCAGTTACCGAGGCCTCCGCTGAACACCGTGACCGAATCGTTGTAGTAATTCGCCACCACCATCGTGTCGCCGTCATTGGAAATCGCCAGGCCGGCGGCGCACGGCTGCACGAAAACCAGGCTGTTTAGCGGGGTTCCTGCGGAATAGATGGAGGGAGGCAGCGGAAGCCCGACGCCTCCTGTATGGCCGATGGAAAGCTCCGCTCCGGGCAGCAGCGTCGGCGGCACCGTCGGCGCCCAGGCCTGCGCCCAGGTTGTTGGTCCGCTCAGAGTGCTCAGAGTAAAGATGTGGACATTGTCATATTGGTAGGGGTCGGTGGGAGGGTTGGCGGGCAGACCTTTGCTGTCGAAGGGAAAATCTCCCGCGCAGCTGGATACATAAAAAGCAGCTTGCTTCGGGTCATAGGCAATCCCGTGGTAGGCATTGGGGATCATTACATTTTGCTTATAAACCGGCGTGCCCGCCGAGATATCGTAGATGAACACGTACTCACTCGACGGCGAGTTTGCCGCCGGCAGCCCCCCGTCCGCCAGCGACATGCCGGGTGCGAGATCTATCACCGGCGGCGCGGGCCCGAAGGCGTAGCCTTGGGCGCTATCCGCGTAATAAATCCGGTTGAACCCGCTGGTCAGAACAAACAGGGTATTTCCATCGGTACTCACCACGCTCGAGACCGCCTGACCGGCCGCCCATGGATTACCATTCACCAACCAGGGAGTGGTCAGCGGCTGGAACGAGGAACCTTGAGCCGCCAGTGGCGTAATCCATTGGTTCATGTTGGGGATGAACTGGACGCCCGCGGTCCCGGCATTTACCGTGATGGTCAGGGTCGCCGTGGTACGGCCGCTCGCGTTGGAAGCCGTTACCGTGTAGCTGGCCGTGGGCGTCACGGCCGAGGGAGTTCCGCTGATGATACCGGTGTGGTCGTCCAAGCTCAGGCCCGCCGGAAGTTGCGGGCTCGCACTGTACGCGGTCACCGCTCCGCCGGTGCTGGTGGGGCTGTTCGCCGGGATCGTCGTCCCCACGGTATAGACGGGCGTGCCGGTAGTGTAGGCCAGGCCCGAGGGCGGCTGAACAGGACTGGAGCCGCCACCGCACCCGCATAAAAGCCCGGATAAGAGAAAGATTATTGCGGAGCGAGAAAACCCAAGCCATCTCACCGGACTTTCCATTTTGAATCCTGATTCGGACTCCCTTCGTCAACAAAGAGTTTACAAGCGTAGTTCGAGCTCGATCTTAAGTCCAAGGGGATTTTCATGGCCCCGCAAAGGAAACGGGCGGAGACGCAACACACGATCGGCCCGAATTTGAAGCGGAGTGCGATGGTGACGCCTGCGGCGGGACAGTCGGGGTTAGACCTCTAAAATTGAGGGACTTGATATCGATAAGAGAGCCCGGGCGCGTAGAATGCATACTGCGAGAAATGTCAATAGTCTTTTTATACACACTGGCGACGATGGCATGGAATCGCGCCTGCGCGAATTGTAGAATCCTGCGCTTCAACATCGGCGACGGTTTCTTTGACTTTGCGTGGAGTCCCGACGTGATTCCGATTCGTTACAACTTGCGAAGCTTGATGGTGCGGCGCGCCACCAGCATCATGACCGCCGTGGTCGTCGCGCTGGTCGTGATGATCCTGTTCATCCTGTCCGGATTCGTTGCCGGATTGCGCGCCACCGTGATGCGCTCCGCAGTCAGCGACAACTTCATCGTGCTCAGCCGCGGCACCACCAGCGAGGGAGGGAGCTATATCACGCGCGACCAGTACGAGATCATCAAGAGCCGCACGCAGGTCGCCACCACCTCCGATGGCCAGGCGCTGGTGTCGCCCGAAGTCATCACCGGATTCAATCCGGCGGCGAATCAGGGCGGCGTCGGATTCGGCACGGTGTTGCGCGGCGTCTATCCGATTGCGACGAAGGTCCACAGCAAGATGCATATCGAGAGCGGGCGATGGTTCGCGCATGGCGCGGCAGAGATGGACGTCGGGCGAAAGCTCGCCGCGCGCTTCCCGTATCTCACCGTCGGCAGCGATTTCAAATTTGGGCGCCACACTTTCAAGATCGTCGGCATCTACTCCGACGATGACAGCGCGCGCGAATCCGAAGTGCTGACCGACCTCGACGTCCTCACGCAGGACATCCACATGGCGAGCGGCTTCTCGGTGCTGCACGTGGTCCTGCGTCCCGGCATGGAGGAGGACTTCATCAGCTCGCTGACCACCGACGCGCGGGTGAAGCTCGATACGCTGCCGGAGAGCAAGTTCTACGCGCAGCAGACCGGCTTTATCGAGCAGATCCGCGCGCTCGGTCTCGCAGTCGCGATGGTGCTCGCGATCGGATCGATCTTCGGCGCGATGAACACGATGTACTCGGCGGTCGCGCGGCGCACCAGCGAAATCGGCGTGCTGCGCGTGCTCGGCTTCACCCGCTTCAACGTGCTGACCAGCTTCGTGATGGAGAGCGTGCTGCTCGGAATCGCGGGCGCGGTGCTGGGCGAGGCGCTGGGCATCCTCGCGACGTATGCGACCGGACTGCATAGCCAACTGATGAACGTGGGCTCGTTCATCTTCCGATTCCAACTCACGACCGGCGCGTTCGTCTCGGGACTTATCGCGGGGATGTTGATTGGCGGGCTCGGCGGACTCTTGCCGGCGTGGCGCGCCTCGCGCACCGCGGTGATCAATTCGCTGCGCGCCGTATGAGGTAGTCATGTTCAATTGGTTGAAGCTCATCGAACGCAACATGCGGCGCAACCTCCGCCGCACCCTCCTGACGATGCTCACCATCGCGCTGGCCGCGTTCATCTATACGGTGCTGGTGTCGGTGCCGGCCTCGATGGATCGCATCGTGAAGGATGCGTCGGGCACGCTGCGTCTCTTCGTCGTCAATAAGACTGCGCCATGGGAGGATTTGCCCGCGCGCTATTGCGATGACATCGACAAGATGCCGGGCGTCGCCGCCTGCGTCGGTCTCACCGGATGGTTCGCGACCTGGCGCAATGTCAGCGAGCCGATTCTCGCATTCGGCGCGGGACCGGAAATCGGCGACGTTTTTCCCGACTACGAGTTATCTCGCGAGAGCCAGCTCATCGCGGCGAAGGATCGCCGCGCGGCGCGCGTCGGCAGCGTGCTGATGAAGCGGATGGGATGGAAGGTCGGCGATCACATCACGCTCAAGGGCACCGACGCGGGCCATATGCAGATGGATTTCAACATCATCGGCACTATCGAGAACAAGCACTATCCGAACACGTTCACCTTCCGGCGCGACTACCTGATGGAGATGCGCAAGGCGAACGGACAGCCTGACGAAGATATCGCATGGAATATCATCGTGCGTGCCGACAGCGCCGCTGATTTGCAGCCGCTCGCGAAAGGAATCGACGAGCACTTCAGCAACTCCGACTACGAGACGCGCACGATGACCGAGAGCGACGCGCTCGCGTCGGGTCTCTCCGCGCTCGGCAACATCCGCGGTATCGTATTCGCGCTGTGCGCGGTGGTGGTACTGACGGTGTTGCTGATCGCCGCCAACTCCACGGCCATGATGGTGCGCGAGCGAATCAGCGAAGTGGCGGTGATGCGCTCGCTCGGCTTCAGCCGCGGCGCCATCTCGATTCTGCTGTTCGGCGAGTGCGGCTTGATTGGAGCGGTAGGTGGACTCATCGGCGCCGGCATCGCGCTGTGGAAGTTTCGCGACGGGGTAACTTTGGGCGCAGCTCTGGGAGGCAACGGCGCGCTGTGGGTCACGCATGAGCAGGCACTCAACGCGATATTGGTGGCCGCCGCGGTCAGCCTGATCAGTGGCCTGGTCCCGATTGTCGAGGCGCTCCGCATCTCACCGGCCATGGCCTTCCGCAAGGTCGTATAACAGCGAGGTGCAGACCTACCCGTCGCGCGCGGCAACGCACGACCTTGCACCCAATCTGGAATCGGCACGCCGGCGATCTCACAAAACGTCGGCACGAGGTCGAGATGGCCGACGGGTTCGGAGATTTCCGCGGGGTGGATTTTCGTCGACGGCGCAGGTCGCCAAATCAGCGGCACCCGCATCAGCGCGTCGATATGATAGGGGCCCTGTAGATAAGTCCGAGGTCGCCCTGCAACTCGCCGTGGTCGGTGGTGAAGATCACATGCCGGGAGATGCGAAGCGGGCGCGTATGGACCGCCCGCTTCTTCGCCTGCGATCAAAGGCTAACCGTAAATTTAGAGGTTGAGTCCGGGCAGAACGGCCGTACCCTCCTGTTGCACCGCCTGAAGCTTGTCGGGATTGAGTTTCAAAGCCTCCAGAATCGTGGGAGCCACCTGAGCGGTCTCAACCGGGATCGGTACCGTCGAGTTCGTAAAGTCCGGGTTCGACACCAGCAGGATCACGTTGGTGTCGTCATGCGAGAAGCCGCCGTGCTCCGCGAGCTTCTTTTTACTGTTGGAATAGGTCACGCCGATATTAGGAGTAATCAGGATATCCGGAGCGCGCGAATCGCCCGCATTGTAGAAGAGGTTAATCCCGGGACCCGAGAAAATCTCGCCGATGCCGGCGATGTTGTTGCCTGGGGGAGGGGGAGACATGGACTCGAGCATCGCGACGGCGCTGGTCACGTTGCTTGGGCTTGAATTCGCAAGCCAGAGCAGAGAGACGTCATCCTCGGTCGGTCCGATATTACTGGTGGTCGGGTCCTCCGAAGGCGGTAACAAAGTGTGCAAGAGAGTCGCGGGACTGTCGGACCCGTCCTTGACATAGCGGCTGGAATCGACCGGTGACTGTCCGTGCTTGGCGGTGATGATGATCAGCGTCGAATCTATCAGCTTCTGCTTCGTCAGTTCGCTAACCATCGCGCCAATCTCGGTATCGATGTACATGATTTCCTGGAATAGCGAGGCGCTGGGCGTCCCGACCGAATCGACATAGCCGCCGGACTCGCTGTATCCGGTCGCGACTGCGCCACGCTGGTAGATCAGCTTCTCGCCGATGCTGACGGCCTGGAAGTTCATGCCGAATATCTCAGGCACCTTGGTCTTGGCGGTACCGTCGTGATTCATGCCTTTGATCTCATTGATGATGGCCATCACCTTGAGGCCGTCATAACACTGGATGTTCTGGAAGCTCCCCGTGTAGTCATCGCCTGCGGTAACGGCGAGTTGGTCCGGCAGGGCCGGCTTCCCGCTCGCGCTGCAAGCGGGGAGGAGCAGCTGCGTCGGCGCCTCGGTCGCAAAGTTCGCGGAATCGGAGTTTATTTCCGGTGAATAGTAATCATCGACATTAGTGTCCGTGGTACCGGTCGAGGGACCGCCCACCGACGAGTACGAAGGATGCTTGTCCGACCAGGCGGTATAACCTTTCGCAGCGTGGATGACTCCATAAATCGTATTTACCCGGACGAAATTCCAGGGATAGACCGGATCGCAGTTCTCATCGCGGACCAAAATCGATTTTGCCGTCGAACAGCGCAGCCCAGCCGGTCCCAGTCGCACCTTATACGATGACGACTTTCGCGACCGGCACGGACACCATATTCGCGCCCGATTCAGTGACCTTCAGCGCGACCAATGTATTCATCGGATACGGCAACGGCGGTGCGCCGGACGGCTCGGGCGGCGCGATGAGCAACGTCATCGAGTACGACATGAAGGGAAAAATGGTGAAGAATTTCCCCATCGTCGGGCATAACGACGGTCTTCGCTACAACCCTCGCGAAAATAATCTGTGGGCGCTGCAGAATGAAGACGGCAACGCGACCTTGATAATCATCAATCTGAAGAACGGTGACCAGACGACCTATACTCTCGGCACCGGGCCCCATGGCGGCGGCTACGATGATATCGATTTCAACAATGGCTCGATTTATCTTAGTGCCTCGGCACCGACCCTCATGCCGGATGCCGCGCCCGCGATCGTGTCGCTCAAGCTGAAGGGCAAAACGCCCGAGCTGACCGGAATCCTCAATGGCAATGCTACCGGCGTGACCAATGTGCTTACGGGTGAACCGGATACCCTCAACCTTACGGATCCCGATTCGATGATCGTCGATCCGCTCGGCGAATTGGTGATGACCTCGCAGGGTGACGGCGAGTTGATCATCGTTCAATATCCCGGGTTGTCGTGCCAAAAAAACTTCGTGGTTCCGCTGAGCTCCGAGGCTGGACCAGGCCCCGCTGAAACGCAGCTTGACGATACCGTGTTCACCACCCAAAGCGCCGGTGAAATTCTGGTCGCCGATAAGGGCACCAACACCGTTTATGCGATCACGGCGCCATATTTTGCGGCTGCGGCCTATTCCGCCGTCCAGGTATTTGTGCCGGCGACCGCGACGCTTCCCTCCGCCGCATTCGTCGGCCAGACCGACCTGACGACCGGCGTGGTTACGCCGATCCTGAACAACATGGGGAATCCGGGCGGGATGGCCTTCATTCCGTCAGGAGTGGATTTGGAGAAATTCATCAAAGCCTCGGTGCAGATACCCGAAGTGTGTCCCGCGAGTTGAATCCTTCTCTATTAGCCAACAAGCGCGAATAGCTTGCGGCGGTGGCCGTCGGCGGCGAGATGATGTTCCGCCGGCGGCCCGCCCTCGGAGCCGCAGAACGCGGCTTCTCGCGCCCGCCGACGCGCCGGCGGTTCGGGTTGAACTCTAATCCGGCTGCGATAAGCTGAGCCCTCAAAGTTGCGATGGGCGAATTGATCTACATCCGCGAGATTGCGCTGCGGCGCGATATCGCGAGAAGCCACGCACGCGATCGCGAGGCCTTGCAGCGCGCGGTGGACATCCTCAAGCAGAATCTCCATGCCACCGCGGTCGAGATCGTCGATGCGTCCGCGTACGAGCAGACGGATCTGCTGGACCGCGCCGAAAAGTTTATCGCGCTGATTCGCTACGGGATGCGGATGCTCGGCGACGACGCCCCTGAACCTCAAGTCTCGATCGACAAAAGATGAGCGACGAAGGCATCAACCTGCGCATCACTGGAATCGAGCCCGGCCCCGAGGTGGCGGGCGCGCGATGGTTGCAGATTCAAACCACGCGCGGGCCCATCCCGATGATCATTCATAGTGCGGCGGAGCCGGGGCGCGCGGCGTTATGCATCAGCGGCGCGATCGGCGGCTACGACGGTCCCTCGATGCTCTATGCGAAGCTCGGACTGAATCTGCCGAAAAAGGGCATCAGCATCGCGCGCATCAACTATCGCGCGCCCAACGACTTCGGCGAATGCGTCCTCGACACGATGGCGGCGCTCGCGTTTCTCAAGGGCACCGGCTATCAGCGCACGGCCATCATCGGGCATTCCTTCGGCGGCGCGGTCGCGATCAACGCGGGCACTTTGAGCCCGAACGTCACCACCGTAATCGCGATTTCAAGCCAGCTCGCGGGAGCGCATACGGTTGGCGAACTCGCGCCGAGGCCGCTGTTGCTGATTCATGGAACGGCGGACACCATCCTGTCGCATCAATGCTCGGAGATGTTGTACGAGCGCGCCGGCGAGCCCAAGACAATGAAGCTATACCCAGGCGCTGGTCATCTTATGATTGAAGCCCGCACGGAAATGACCGAGTTGGTCTCCGACTGGTTGATGCAGAAAATCTAGTTGATTTGTAAAAACTGGTTGCGATACTCCTGCTGTGCGCAGATGATGCGTGGGGGTTGACCGGATGTTTCGTCGCGGAGGACTGATCGCACGGCTGGTGCTGGCGCTGTGCGCCTGCGGAGCCATCGTGATGCTGCGCAGCGCGGCCGCCCGAACCGGCCCGAAGACCGCGATCTTCGTTGGTAATTCCAACTACGTGACCGCTTATCCGGTCGGTGGCAAAGGTGACGTTACGCCCCTCGCGTTGACAACCGACATGATTTCCCCCGGCGGAATCGCGCGCGATGCGTCCGGCCGAATCTACGTCACCAATACTCCGACCAATACGGTCACCATCTACGCGGCGGATGCCGAGGGGAACGTGCCGCCGCTCGCGGTAATCGGTGGGTCGCTTACCCTGCTGGCGAATCCTGCCGCGATCGCATTGGATGCGAGCGGAAAAATTTATGCGCTCAACACCGGAACCACTGCCATCACAGTCTATCCGCCCTTGGCAAACGGCGCCGCGATTCTAAATGAACCCCCGGTTGCCGTTATAAGAGGTTCCAAAACGCAGCTCCGCGATCCGGTTGCGATGGCGGTTGACGCGGCCGGCGACGTCTATGTCGCGAACCAAAGAGGCGGTCCTACGCGGCCGGTCAAGGATTACAGTCCTGGCGTCATTACCATTTATTCCGCGGGCAGCAATGGGAACGTAGCGCCCGCTGTTATGATTAAGGGTCGCGCCACCGGACTGACCAATCCGGTCGGCATCGCACTGGATTCAGACGGCGACATCTATGTTGGGAACACAATAGGATTTGTGAACCGGAAAGTAACCTATCCGGCGAGCATCGAGGTGTTTTCAGCCGGCAGCAATGGTGATGCGCCTCCGGTAGCGCTAATCGCCGGCAGCCACACGAATATCGGCTATCCGCAGGGCATCGCGGTCGATTCCGAGCGAAACATCTACACCACGGGTTTTACCCCGAGTGGAATTAGCGATTTCAGCGCCATCAATGTTTATCCGGCGGGAAGCACCGGCGATGTTGCCCCCGCCACAGCCATCGATGGGCCGGACACCGGACTCACTTCAGAAAATGCAATCGCGCTGGATCCGAATGGAAATCTCTACGTATCGAACAGCTCAGGCGGACCTGCCGGCACCGGAAGCGTAACGGGGTACTCAGCCGGAAGCATCGGCGACGTCGCGCCAAGCAATACGATCACGAGCAGTTCCACCGGAATCAACAACTCCTCGGCAATCGCAGTTGATGCCGGCGGAAAGATCTACGTCACGAATCAATTTGAAAACAGCGTCGGCATCTATGCGGCGGGCAGCTATGCGACCGGTCCACCGATAGCGACCATCACCGGCGAAAACACCGGCCTCAATTCTCCATTCAGCATCGGACTCGATGCGAAGGACAACATCTTCGTGCTAAACAGCAACGACACGGTAACGGTATATGGTGCGGGCGATGTAGGGGATGCTACGCCGACGAAAACGATTTGCATCGACACGATCGGAAACAACGCCCCAAACGCGATCGCAGTGAGCCCCGGAGGCGCGCTCTATGTCGCCAATCAGGGGGTCATTACCTGCAATTCTCGGCAGTGTCACGAGACCGGTCCCGGCAGCATCGACATTTATCCTGCGCGCAGTAGCGGAAACGCCAAACCGAGCGCAGTCATCAGCGGGCCCGATACCAATCTGGCCTACCCGTCGGCCATCGCGGTAAGCAATCGCGGCAACATATTCGTGGCGAATCTCGGCCCGCCCATTTGCGGAAACTGTGGTTGCATTCCAGGTACCCAAGGAAGCGTCTCCGTCTATGCCTCCGGTAGTGAAGGCGACGCCAAGCCTCTCGCAACGATTGAAGGTCCGCATACCCGAATGGGTTTGCCGGGAGCAATAGCAGTTGACGCCAACGAAAATGTCCACCTGTTGAACAACGTACTTCGTGGCTACGATGTGATCTCCAGGTTCGCCTGCTTCGAGACTTTCGCTTTTGTTAGCGGCGCACCTGTCGAGGTTTTTAGCGCGGGCAGTAATGGCGATGCGGCACCAATCGGCACTATTGGCGGTCCTTACACCGGGCTTAGTAACTCCTCCGGAATCGCGGTTGGTCGCGGAGGACCATAGTCTCAAGCCATTTTTTCAAGCCGCGATCGCCGATAAGATATCCCCATGGCCAATGGGCAACGAGTCGCTGTAGTTGGCGCCACCGGCGCGGTGGGCCAGACCACCCTCAAAATTCTGGAAGAACGCAACTTCCCGGTGCGCGATATTCGCCTGCTTGCATCGGCGCGATCGATCGGCAAGAAGCTCAGCTTCAAGGGCGAGTCGCTCCGCGTCGATGCGGTCAGCGCCGAATCGTTCAAGGGCATCGACATCGCGTTCTTCTCGGCAGGCGGAGCGCAATCGAAGGAGTTCGCGCCGGCCGCGGTCAAGGCGGGCGCGGTCGTGATCGATAAGTCGAGCGCCTTCAGAATGGATCCGACGGTGCCGCTGGTGGTGCCGGAGATTAACGGCGCCGCGGCGCGCAAGCATCAGGGGATCGTCGCATGCCCCAACTGCACGACGATCGTCACTGTGATGCCGCTCAAGCCGCTGCATGATGCGGGCAAGCTGCGGCGCGTCGTCGCCACCAGCTTCCAGGCGGTCTCCGGCGCGGGCGTCGGCGGCATCGAGGAGCTGCGCGCGCAAACCATGGCATGGAGCAGGGGCGAGAAGCCTACGGCGAAGTTTTTTCAGCATCAGATCGCGTTCAACCTGCTTCCTGCCGGCGACATCGGCGAGGGCGGATACACGGGCGAGGAGATGAAGCTGGTGCATGAGACGCGCAAAATCCTCGATGCGCCGGGTCTCCCGATCTCGGCAACCACGGTGCGTGTCCCGGTTTTCACCACGCATTCGATCTCCGTCAATGCGGAAACCGAGCGCAAGGTGACCGCGGCGCAGGCGCGCGAGGCCTTCGATCGATTCCCGGGGCTGCGCGTCTATGATGATCCCGCACAGAACAAATATCCGATGCCACTGATTGTCGAGGGCCAGGATGATTGCTTCGTCGGGCGCATCCGCGAGGACATCAGCGTCGCCAACGGCATCAATTTGTGGGTGGTGGGCGATCAGCTACGCAAGGGCGCGGCGCTCAATGGGATCCAGATTGCGGAGTTGCTGATCAGTTAATGGAAGATCGAATTTTGACGAAACGAAGCCACTGCGAGACATCGTCGAGCGGTATCCTGAGCGCTTCGCGAAGGACCTTGAAAGTGCGCACTCGAGCACCAAACCCGCAAAACAAAGCCACTCGAAGGACCTCGGAATACATAAACGAAGCCACCGCGTCACGTGACTTGGGAGAGAACTCCGATTCGCCTTTTTTACCAAACGAAGCCAAATAAATGAGCAAACGCGAGGAGTTTTTCTAAGCATCGCGTGCAATTCGGCGAAATCTATAACATCGGGAATCGGTGGTTCGAAATCGCAAAAACAAACCCACTCCAGTCTGCTAAGAAGCGTATGTTTATTACATCTATATTGACTTTATTCAGCTTCTTTTCGTCATAGAATAAATATTTCGACCTTTTGAACCCTTTGACAGCGCCGACTGACTAATCGGATGCGCCCGTTTGACACCGTCCGTGCCGCTGTGTATCCCTGATGGTGCTGATTTGCCTTATCGAGAGCGGCGGAGGGACAGGCCCGACGATGCCGCAGCAACCGGCCCCGCGAGGGCGCAGGTGCTAACTCCTGCGGGGAATATGTTCCCTGGAAGATAAGGCGAGAGTTGACTAACCCTCGTCCTTATCGCAGGACCGAGGGTTTTTGTTTTCCCTCCTCGTCGCTCTCATCGGGATCAGCGAGAGCAATGCGCAAAAACAAAGCCATCCTCATCGTCGGCGTAGGCGGACTCGGAGTTCCCGCTGCCCTCGCGATCGCACGAGCGCGAGCCATCACCTGCCTCGGGCTGGTTGATCCCGATCCGGTGGAGGTGACCAATCTCCATCGCCAGGTGATCTACACCGGCTCCGATATCGGCCATCTCAAGGTCGAGGCCGCCGCGCGCCACTTGCACGATATCGATGCCAGGTTGGAGATCGAGCAGTTCCCGGTCGCCCTCGATGCCGACAATGCTCGCGAGATCGTCGAGAGCTTCGATTTCGTGATCGATGGAACCGATAGTCCAGCAGCCAAGTTTCTCATCAATGACATTGCGATCGCGAGCTCGACGCCATTTGTCTACGGCGGCGTGTTGGGTATGACCGGCCAGGCCATGACGGTGATTCCCGGACATACCGCGTGTATCCGATGTCTGTTCGAGGAAGCGCCGGATGCCGCGGAGGTCGCGAGTTGCCGTGAAGCCGGCATCCTCGGGCCGGTCGCGGGCGCGATTGGAAATTTTCAGGCCCACGAGGCGCTCGCGACCGTGTCGGGACGCGAGGCCGAGCTGTCGGGAGGAATTCTCACCTACGACGGAGCGGAACCCGCGCGCGTCCGCTTCACCAGGGTGAATCCGCGGCCGCGATGCATCTGCGGTGCATTCGAGCGCGCCACAGCGGGAAATGTTGAGGCGCAGCCGCGCCACTAAGAAGGAACGCGATGAGCTACATCACTAATCTGAAATGCCGCGAATGCGGCCAGGAGTATCCGATCAGCCCGCTGCACGTATGCGAAACGTGCTTCGGTCCGCTCGAGGTGACTTACGATTACGCGCGCATCCGCGCCGCCATCTCGCGCAAACTGATCGAATCGCGTCCGCACAACCTCTGGCGCTATCGCGAACTGCTGCCCGTCGATAGCGAGCCCGAGGCGGGGGCGTTCTCCGGTTTCACCCCGCTGGTGCGTACCAAACGTCTCGGCGCGGAACTCGGAGTAAAGAATCTCTACATCAAGGATGACACGGTCAATCATCCGACGCTGTCATATAAGGACCGGGTCGTTGCGGTCGCGATCACCAAGGCGCGCGAGTTCGGCTTCACCACCGTTTCATGCGCATCAACAGGGAATCTCGCGACGGCGGTGGCGGCGCACGCGGCCCGCGCGCACCTCAAGTGCTACATCTTCATGCCCGAAGGAGTGGAGTCGGGAAAAATCGTCGGCTCGACGATCTATGGCGCGCAGGTCATCACGATTCGCGGCAACTACGACGACGTGAATCGGCTCTGCAGCGAGATCGCCGACAAGTACGGATGGGCCTTCGTCAACATCAACCTGCGCCCCTACTACACCGAGGGCGCGAAGACGTTCGGCTTCGAAGTGGCGGAGCAGTTGGGATGGAAGGTGCCGGATCATATCGTGGTGCCGACCGCCGGCGGCACCATCCTCCCGAAGGTTGCGAAGGCGTTTAAGGAATTCAAGGAGGTCGGACTCATCAAGGATGCGAATTTCAAAATTCACTCCGCGCAAGCGGAGGGCTCGGCGCCGGTTATCCATGCGCTGCACAAGCACACCGACCTGATCGAGCCGGTCAAGCCGAACACCATCGCGAAGTCGATCGCGATTGGAAATCCGGCGGACGGATTTTACGTCCTCAAGGCGGTTCGCGAGTCCGGGGGATGGGGCGACGTGGCGAGCGATCCGGAAATCATCGACGCGATCAAACTGCTCGCGCGCACCGAGGGCATTTTCGCGGAGCCGGCCGGCGGCACGACGCTCGCGGTGACGAAGAAGCTCATCGAGCAGGGCCGCATCAGGCGCGACGAGACTGTGGTGGTTTCGATCACCGGTAACGGATACAAAACTCTCGAGGCGGTCGCGAACGCGATCGAGCAACCCGTCATCATCGAGGCGAAGCTCAAAGAGTTCGATTCATTGTTCGAGCGTCTGGAGAATGGAAAACGCGAAATCGCGGGCGCCGCTTGAGAGTATCGTCACCGCAACGTTAGCATCAACCGAGGATCAGGAGGTCACTGCCACGCATGGCAATTAGCGTTCGAGTTCCCACTCCACTGAGGCGTTTCACCGGCGGCAAGGACGAGGTTCCGGCCGAAGGCGCGTCGTTGCGCGCGATCATCGAGAATCTCGAAACGCGCCATCCCGGCTTGCGCGAGCGCCTGCTCGACGACAAGGGCGAGATTCGCCGCTTCGTCAACATCTATCTCAATGGCGACGATGTCCGCTTCCTCGACCAGCTCAACTCGAAGGTAAAGGATGGCGACGAGATCTCAATCGTCCCCGCAATCGCGGGCGGAAACTGAGCCGGAGTTCGTTCCGCTCCAGCGCGCGCCGAATGTTCTCGATTTGATCGGGAACACGCCGCTGCTGGAGATCACGAAGCTCACCGAGGGCATCATTGCGCCCGCGGTCCGCAGCTTCGCGAAGCTGGAGGGTTTCAATCCGGGCGGCTCGGTGAAAGATCGCGCGGCCCGCAGCATGATCCTGCGCGGCATCGAGAGCGGCGCTCTGACGCCGGGGAAAGTGATCCTCGATTCCACTTCAGGCAACACCGGCATCGCGCTCGCGATGGTCGGCGCCGCGCTGGGATATCCGGTCGAGCTGGTGATGGCGGCGAATGTCAGCCGCGAGCGCAAGCGGATCATCGAGGCATTCGGCGCGAAGATTATCCTGTCCGATCCGATGGAACTGTCGGACGGCGCGATCCGCCTGTGCCGGAAAATTTACGCCGAGAATCCGCAGCGCTATTTCAAGCCCGATCAATACAACAACGAAGCCAACTCGCTGGCGCATTTCGAAACCACCGGGCCGGAGATCTGGCGTCAGACCGAAGGAAGCGTGACGCATTTCCTCGCGGCGATCGGGACCGGCGGTACCGTGATGGGCACCGGCAGATTTCTGAAATCGAAAAATCGCGACATCAAGGTGATCGCGGTCGAGCCTGACGATCCGATGCACGGCCTCGAGGGACTCAAGCACATGGCGTCGTCGATCGTTCCGGGCATCTATCACGAGAATGAACTCGATTCGAAAATCCCGATCGCGACCGAGGACGCCTACGAGATGGTCTACATGCTCGGCCAAATCGAGGGGATGGTGGTCGGGCAATCGTCGGGCGCCGCGCTGCTCGCGTCGATGAAGCTGGCGCGCACCCTGCGCGAGGGAACTATCGTCACGATCTTCCCCGACTTCGGCGACAAATACTTATCCACCAATTTGTGGATCGGATGGCAGGAATGGCGGCAGGAACAATGGCGAGAACGCCTGAAAAAAATGATCGCGAAAGACGTACAATGATGGATCGTATCCACGAGCGCTACTATTTGAGCTATCCGCGGACCCTGATAAAGGAGCCGATTCTTTACCAGCTGGTGAAGAAGTTCGATCTCATCTTCAACATTCGCGGCGCCAGCGTATCCGAGGATATGGGATTGGTCGCGGTCGAGTTCGAAGGCTCGACGGATCAGATCGAACGGGCGATCGAATGGCTACGGCAGACCGGCGTCACGGTCGAGCCGATCGAAAAAAACGTCATCGAGTGAGACGCAATTTCTTGTCCCGCATTCTTTGGCCGACTGAGGGTCACGTACTCCGCAAGCATCGAGAAGGAACTTTTGATAGACTAGTTAGTGTCGAATGAAACTTCATCGAGGGCCAAAAATGGTTGCGAAGAATAATAGAGAAAGCCCTCTGCTCGAAACGCTGAAGGAGGCAAACTTGGTGGAAGGACGCTATGAGCACACCCTCTTGGGAGTGCTCCGACGTAGACGGGTGGAGCGAGAAGCAGAGCGCAAACGCCTGGTGCTTTTGAAGATTGCAGACGCTGGAAAAGGAAATCCGGAGTGACACTCCTGGTAGGAATGCGGGCCAAGGACGGCATTGTCCTCGGAGCCGACCGCAAAATTATGCGCGGCGGCGAACCGCAATTTAGTGACAAGATCAAAACCCTGCAAGATGTTACATACGCGACGGAAGGGTTAACAGGGGTCGCAGACGACTTCCTTCACCTTTTTGAGCAAGCGGCTCTGTCCAAGAAGGGCTTCAGTGCTCTCTACGAAGCGCGGCTTCTCGCCGAAGACATTATTTCAGAACTTCACAAGCGCTACTCGGAACGACTGAAGGAAAACCAAACTGTCGGCTTGGTCATGGCGGGACTGGAGAACCTAAGTAGCGGCCCAGCGAGGCTTTACTACATTTATCCGGAGGGATACGGAGAAGCGGTTACATTTACGTGCACCGGATCAGGCGGCCCATACGCTACGACGCTCGCAAAGTTTCTTCACGATGAAGAGGCTTCAGTTGAAGAAAACGCTAAGAGGGTAGCGTTCGTTATCTCCTGGGTAAGCGAGAAGGTGGACGCATATGTAGGCGGGGTGCCCCAGATAGCGATGATTCGAGATGACAATCCAACCGTCAGTTGGCTGGATCAGGCGGAGATCGATCGTCAAGTTACAAATGTTGACCAAGCCCGCAAAGAACTGTGGAAGAGACTGCTCCAGTAAACACGCTGCTGTCTAGGCCTTATAAACCGGCCTGTTCTGGGTTGCGTTCGGTCCTAATTTTTGAATGGACCTTCTCCACTGAGGAATCTTAGACTGAAATGCCTCTTACCAATGACCAAATCGCCCGCTACAGCCGCCAGATAATCATCCCCCAAATGGGCGGTCATGCGCAGGAGCGCCTGCTCAGCTCGCGTATAGTTGTAATCTCATCGCGCGAGGACCTCGAGGAGCCGCTCGCGTACCTCGTCGGCGCGGGCGTGGGCGATATCGATCTGTGCGTCCCAGGAAGTGACGACGCGAGTCTGCGATCGCTGTGCGACAAGATGCGCGATCTCAATCCCGACTCGACGGTGAGCTACGGCAGCCTCGCGCAAGTGCCCGACCTGGTTTTCGCGCTCCTCGGGAGCGCCGAGGTGGTGCAATTCGCAGCCGCCGAGGCGCCCAGCGCCGGCGCCGCCGTGGTTGCGAGGCTTGATGCGCCGGGAAAAATCGCGGTGCTGCCGTCGCCGCCTCCGTGCATCCGATGCGCATCGGGCGGACTTCTCGATTCATTCGGCGAGCGCAGCGAACGCGCCGGAGTCATCGCGATGCTGGCGACGACCGAGGTGCTGAAAATCCTCGCCGCGTATGACACCAACTCCGCGGCCTCGCTGCTCAGGTTCGATGGACCTCAGACGATCGCCGAGCCGCTTCAGAGTTCCAAAGCCAGGTGCGCCTGCTCGCATGCGTGAGCGCTGATGCCGGCTGCAAGGTCCGACGCGAAAAAGCGTACATCGGGCGGCGCTAAGCCCCGCCCGATCGTCAGCAAGGAGCTCTGGATTTTCGATTTCGATAACACCATCGCGCGCCTCGAACCCGAAGTGGATTGGGCCGGCGGCCGGCGCGAACTCGAGCCGATGCTGCGCGAACTCGGCGTGCCGGAAGATCTCTTCGAGAAGTTTCCGCGCGGAAATCTTCCACTCTACAACGCTACTCGCTCGCGGCTGCTCGAACTCATCGGCGATCGGTCGAGCGGTTTCAGCGCGAGACGAGTGCGCGCCATACTCGGCCGCGCTTCAAAGATGATCGAAAAGTATGAAATGGCGGGCGTCGATCGCGCCGCCCCTCTCGAGGGCGCAATCGACTTGCTGAAACGACTCAAAGAGAATGGCGCGACGCTCGCGATCGTGACCTCGAATTCATCGCGCACGATCCGGCGATGGTTCGCCGTCCATCATTTGAGCCGTCTGATCGACGTGATCGTTGGTCGCGACAGTCTGTTGGCGCTCAAGCCCTCGCCGGAAATGATTTCCAGGGCACTCGAGCTATGCGATGTGCGCGCGAAGGATTCAGCCTTTGTCGGCGATGCGGATTCCGACTATCGTGCCGCGGCCGCGCTTGGCGTCGAGTTCTTTGGTATCGCGATCAAGCAGAATTTGCGCGACAATCTCGCCGCGGCGGGGGCGCGGCGAATATTTGCTTCGCCCGCCGCCCTCGGCATCCACCTCAATTTGCTCGATCCTCCGGTAGTCGCAACCGGGAAGGATGCCGAAGCGCGATCGTCTGATCGATCTTGAAGGAGTCATGTTGTCCAGTTCCGTCGATGCTGCTCGGTAGCGTCGTGGTGCGGGTCCCCCGGAGCCTTATCGGTATATGAGCACTCTACATTTTAAAAAGAAATCAAAACGTAATGTAGAGTTATCAAAGTAAGCCGCGCCGTCAATTGAGTCAAGCAACTCGACGTTTGCCCTCAGCAGCCAGCGCGACTGCGGTTGCGATTGCGAGCGCCAGTCCCATCGTGATCAACGCCGCGGCGAAGTCGTGCGTACGCTCGACGATAAAGCCCGCGACATAAGGACCCGCGAATCCGCCGAGATTTCCCACCGAGTTGATCAGCGCGATTCCGCCCGCCGCCGCGGCCTCGGTCAGGATACCGGCCGGGATCGCCCAGAACGGACCCACGCACGAGGACGTTCCCGCCGCGGCAATCGTGATGCATGCGAGTTCGAGGATGGAATTTCGCGCAAACGCGGCGGCGAAAAATCCTACCGCACCCGCGAGCGCGCACAGCGCCAGATGGACCCGGCGCTCACCCATCCGATCGGAGGATCTTCCAACCAGCACCATCGCCACTCCGGCGGCTGCGAAAGGAATCGCTGAAGCAAATCCGACCGCGACGACACTCATCGTGCCGAAGCCTTTGAGAATTTGCGGAAGCCAGAAACTGATTCCATAAAGTCCGAATGCGAAGAGGAAATAGAAAAGCGTGAGCATCCATACTCGCCCGCTCAACATCGCGCGCGCGAGATCCGCATGTGCGAGCTTTCGTGAACCGGAATCCTCATCGAGAATCGCGATGAGCGCGTCCCGCTCAGCAGCCGTCAGCCACGGCGCCTCGCCCGGATGGTCCGGCAGATAGCGCCACACCGCGATTCCCATCACGATCGCGGGGATTCCCTCGAGCAGGAACATCCACTGCCATCCCGAAAGTCCGCCCAGCCCATGTAACGTCAGCAACACGCCGGAAAGCGGCCCCGCGATTACTCCCGCCAATGCGGTCGCGGTCATGAACCAGGCGATCGCGCGGGCGCGCTCACGCTGAGGGAACCAGAACGTGAGGTAGTAGATGATGCCGGGAAAGAATCCCGCCTCGGCGAGGCCGAGGATGAAACGAAGCGCGTGGAAGCTCGAGGCGCCGCGCACGAACATCATGGCCGATGCGGTCACGCCCCATGAAACCATGATCCTTGCGATCCAGCGCCGCGCGCCGACCCGCCGCAAAATCAAGTTGCTGGGAATCTCGAAGATGAAATAGCCGAGGAAGAAAATTCCCGCGCCGAACCCGAACGCGGCCTGGCTCAGCCCGATTTCGCGGTTCATTTGCAGCGCCGCGAATCCAACGTTGATGCGATCGAGGTAGGCGACGATGTAGAGCGCGAAGAGGAACGGGAGCAGGCGCTTCCTCACTTTGGAAAGCGCCGCCCCCGCGTCTATCTCGATGTCACGCTGGGCTCTAATTGACCCCAACCCCTCACCTCACCGCCGCCTCGTAACCCGTAGCACATTGCGCAAGCTATGTAAGCGCGACGCCGTGGCGATACGCACCCCACATTAAATACTCCCTCGACTCCGCTTCGCTCCGCCTCGGGTACGGCTGCGCCGTGGCGCTGCGCGCCCCCTTCGGGCCTCACTCAAAGGCTATGTAAGCGCCGCGCCGTGGCGATACGCACTCCACATGCGCGCCGCGATGCGATCCGGATCGCTGCGAATCCCGTAGCGCTCGAAGTAGCGGCATACGTTCGCGAGATCGCGCTGCAGCAATTCGCGCGCATTCGGATTGAAGCGCGAATCGATCGCCTGCGGAAAATCGATAATAGTGATCGCGCCGTTCCAGTACAGGATGTTGTAGGGCGAGAGGTCGCCGTGGATGCGATCGAGGTCGAGCCACAAAGCCACATTGCGCAGGATGCGCTCGAACAGCGGACGCGCCTCTTGGTGCGCGAGTTCGGTCTGCGCGAGTCGCGGCGCCGCGTGGTTCTCATCGCCGATGTATTCCATCAGCACTACGCCCTCACCGAGCGCAATCGGCGAGGGAACATCAGCGCCCGCGCGATGCAGCATGGTGAGCGTTTCGAATTCCGCTCCCAGCCAACTGCCATACTGAACGCTGCGTCCGTATTTGGTTTTCTTCGACATCGCAAGGCGCTCGCGCCGCACCGCGGGGCCACGCAACCGATCGTCCTGGTACGTAGCGTCGTTGCGAAATGTCCGCCGATGAAGCGGATGGTAGACTTTGGCCGCCACCAGATCGGTGCCCGCCAACGGTCCGCCGCGGCAGCAATAGACGATGCCCTCCTTGCCACCTTCGATGACGTGCAGGATTTCGCTCAAATGTCCGTCGTTCAGAAAACTATCCAAACTCAACTCTGGATAATAATTTTTCAATTCTGGTCTCCGGTCTGATCCTGGTGCGTTGTTTTCGATCCCGGTTTGCCACTGGATGCATAAAAACGGCTTCCATGGGTGTTCTCCTCCACGGTTGATGGGTTGAGCTTCACGTCAGCGCGTCGCGCTGGCGTACAAAATGAAGAGGCCGCGGGCGGAAAAGCTCGCGGCCTCTTAGAGCTACAATTTCGGGATTAGTTGGCTAAGGGACGGCAGGCGCATTCCGCTGCGGATGTTTCTGAATGACAATTTCCATTGAATGCGCCTCCTTTGAAGGGATGCGCTGTACGTATCACCGCGAACATCAGCGGTCAATCGGGATACGAATCAGGCGATCGCCATCGGGAGCGTCTTCAAGCCGCGCAGGAGATACGAGCCGCGATATTGCAACGACGCATCTGGATTGGCGAGCCGAAGCATCGGGAAGCGTTCCAGCATCGAGGAGATCGCGATCGCACCTTCGAGCCGCGCCAGGTTCGCGCCGAGGCAGAAGTGAATCCCCTCGCCAAACGCGAGGTGATCGTTCGGCGTTCGCGCCACGTCGAATGCGTCGGGGTTCGGGAACCGCTGCGGATCATGATTCGCCGCCGCGAGGATCACGAATAGCAACTCGCCAATGGCAACATCGGTACCGCCAACATTCGTAGCGATAGCGCAGGTTCGCACCGTCGATTGCACCGGGCTGTCGAAGCGCAGCATCTCATCGATTGCCGACGGCATCAGCGAGAGATCGCCTCGCAGGCGCTGGAGCTGATCAGGATGGCGCATCAGCGCGAGCGTCCCGTTGCCGATGAGATTGGTCGTGGTCTCGTTGCCGGCCAGCAGCAACAGCACCACGAACGCGAGCAACTCATCCGCGGCGAGCGCGCCTCCTTCATCATGTGCCTGCACCAGCGCGGTAATGAGATCCTCGCCGGGTTCGTTCCGCCGCCGCTCGATCTGCGCCGTCAGGTATGCGCGCAACTCCTGCGAGGTGGTTTTCACTTGCTCGCCGGGAGCCACGCCGCGAAAGGCGCCGCGTCCACCCTCGATGATCTGGTTGGACCAGGTTTTGAACTGGGTATGCTCCTCGGGCGGCACGCCGAGCATCTCCGCGATGACGATTACAGGCAGCGGCCCCGCGAATTCATCCATCAGGTCGAAACTGCCCTCGGGCGCGATGCGATCGAGCAACTCATCGGCGATCGCGCGGATGCGCGGCTCGATGTCCTTGATGCGTCGCGGCGTGAACGCGCGGCTTACCAGGCGGCGCAGGCGCGTGTGCACGGGAGGATCGGAATCGAGCATCGTGGTCGCGCCCGCGAATGGACCGAACTCGGCACGCAGCTGTTGCAGCATCGCCGGAGGCCGGCTCGAGAAGTGCTCGGGGTCGCGCAGGACGGCCAGGCAATCGTCATAGCGCGCAACCAACGTCGTCGGAATGAAGATATTGAACTTGCGCGGCGAGCCGGAAAGCAGCGCCGGATAATGGGGATAGGGATTGTCACGAAACGATGGATCGATCGGATTGAAGTAAAAATCGTTCGACGCCTGGGGTACTGCTGCTCCGGCCATGATGCCGACCTCACGGGTTTGATTGACCGAGGCATCCTAACAGATGTTAGGTTGAAAGCATAGCCTCGCGCGGCGGAGATTTTGCGCGACGCGTCCGTGCTATACTCTCACGGCGTGGGCGACCGGGAAAATAACGGGGAGGTTACGGATGAGCGCTGTTGAAGCTTCGCAAAGTGACGCTGGGCAACGAGGCATCTTCCTCACCGTGATGGCGGTCCTGTTCGTCATCCTCGCGATTTCCGATTTCACCAAAGTGATTCAACACGCCAACAATCCCGCCGTCGGAGGCCTCGTGATCCTCGGCCACAAGTTCACGCGGCCGTTCGCAAATCTGATCCTCGGGCCCTTGTTTGGTTTGTTCCTCCTTCTTTACGCGTATGGGCTATGGAACTTGAAGGCGTGGGTTATCCCGATTTCCATCTTCTATGCCTTCTATGTCCCCACCAATATGGTTCTCTTCTGGTCATTGCATAAGCTGGATCCACCTAGCGTGCGCTTTATCGTGTTCTATTTGTTCGTATCATTGACCGGCTCGATAGGAACCGCGCTCTATCTCGCCTTTCATAAGAACCAGCTGCGCTAGCCTGTCCCAGATGTCGGCCAGTACTTCGCCGAAGCATCGCTAATGCTGATGTCTTGTCTCATTTTCCCAAATTAAGTAACTTACAAGGCTCGACAAGTAATCTATTATCCCGGGAGTATGATTTACCTCACATGAGCAAGGGCTTTACCCTGTGGTTCACTGGAATGTCGGGCGCCGGCAAATCGACGCTCGCAAATCTCGTCGCCGAGGAACTGCGCGCACGCGGACACCGCGTCGAGGTTCTCGACGGTGACGAAATCCGCACTCATCTGTCCAAGGGCCTCGGCTTCTCCAAGGAAGACCGCGACACCAACATCCGCCGCATCGGCTATGTCGCCAAGCTGCTCTCGCGCAACGGCGTGGTCGCGATCTCGGCCGCCATCTCGCCTTATCGCGATATACGCGATGAGTTGCGCGCACAGCACGAGCGCTTCTTCGAAGTGTACATGCACTGCGCCATCGAGAAGCTTAGTGAGCGGGATGTGAAAGGCCTCTATAAAAAAGCGCTGGCGGGTGAGATCAAGAATTTCACCGGAATTTCCGATCCTTACGAACCGCCGATTAATCCCGATCTGGTGCTCGACAGCGGCAGCGAAACGGTCGAGGAAAGTTACCGGAAGCTGATTCGGCGCCTCGAGGAAGTGGGCTTCATCAATCCCTCCGGGAGGGCACAATGAGTTCGGTGGCGAACGATGCGATCACCGCGCATGGCGGCGGCGAGCTCAACGACCTCAAGGCGCCGGCCTCGGAGCGCGCCGCGCTCAAGTCGCATGCGGAAAAACTCGCGAGCGTGAAACTCGGCGCGCGCGAAACCGCCGACCTCGAAATGCTCGCCTCGGGCGCGTTCACTCCGCTGACCGGCTTCATGGGCGAGGCCGATTACAAGAGCAGCCGCGATAATATGCGCCTCGCTTCGGGCGCACCGTGGTCGATTCCCATCACGCTCGGCGTCGACGAGGCAACCGCGCGCTCGCTCAAGCCCGGCAGCGACATCGCGCTCACGAATGAGAACGGCGCTGCGCCTCGCCGTGATGAAGCTCGCCGAAATTTACAAGGTAGATCGCGAGACCGAAGCGAAAGCGGTGTTCGGAACTTCCGAAGATGCGCATCCGGGTGCGAAGAACGTCACCTCGACGCCGCCCTATTGCCTCGGCGGGCGGGTGACGCTGTTCGAGGAAATTCCCGGCCGCACCTTCATGGAGTATCGCCTCGAGCCGCGCGAGACGCGCGCCGCGTTTCGCGAACGCGGATGGAAAAAAATCGTCGCGTTCCAGACCCGCAATCCCACGCATCGCGCGCACGAGTACATCCAGAAGGCCGCGCTGGAAATTTGCGACGGCCTGCTGCTGCATCCGCTGGTGGGCGAGACTAAGGGCGACGACGTGCCCGCCGCCGTCCGGATGGAAACCTACAAGGTGCTCATCGATCTCTACTATCCGAAGAACCGCGTGATGCTGTCCGTGATGCCCGCACACATGCGCTACGGCGGACCCAAGGAAGCGATCCTGCACGCGATCATCCGGCGCAACTACGGATGCACACACTTCATCGTCGGGCGCGATCACGCGGGCGTCGGCACTTACTACGGCACCTACGACGCGCAGAAGATTTTCGACAACTTCAAGCCGGGGGAAATCGGCATCACCACGCTGAACTTCGAGAACACTTTCTTTTGCAGGAAGTGCGAGTCGATGGCGTCGTTCAAGACCTGCCCCCACGCCGACGAGGATCGCTTGCTGCTATCGGGCACGAAGGTGCGCGAGTTACTTCGCGCAGGCCAGGCGCCGCCTCCCGAGTATACGCGCCCCGAGCTGGCGAAGATTCTCATCGAGGCAATGCGGGAGAAGAAGTAGCGATCGATTTGTTTAAACAATGTAGAAGAGGCGCTCCATCGATAGAGCGCCTCTTCGTTTCCGCGCGTCTCATCCGGTTCTTCTCCATATTGTTTGCCGCAGATGTTCGACCTCACCACGGTGTCGATTCACAGACCATGTCGCGAGTTTCAGCTTCAATCTGAATGTAACACGCAGCTAATTATTGATCGCTTGTGATCTGGAAAGCGATCGGCATACTGTGTGCCGTCAATCCTGAACAGGCTGTTGGCACTAACCGGACAGCTCGACAAGGGGGGCGGCCCGTGGGGGAGAGTACTTGCATGATCATCTCGATTGTCAATTTCTCGAAAGTCTCAGATGCTGAGGTGCAGCAGACGCTACGCGCGATTAATCGACAAATCAGCCAGGACTTCGAGCCGTACTGGTTCATGGGAGCCCGGCTCAGGTTGGAGGGCCGCGTCGGCGACACCCCCGCGCCGCAGAGTGCCGCAGAGCTCCGGGGCGATGCGATCATCTATCTGTGGGGTCAAACCGACGTCCCGGGCGCCCTCGGTTATCATCAGGCCAACAATCGAGGCATTCCTTACGGATTTGTCTTCATGGACCTCGCGGCGAAACTCAAGGAGCCGTGGAGCGTGACTTTGTCCCACGAGGCCCTCGAGTTGATCGGCGATGCGAACGCGAATCAATTCGCCGCTGGACCACATCCTGATCCGAAGGAAAACGGTCGGATCGTATTCCACTGGTATGAGATGTGTGATGCGGTACAGGCCGACACCTACCAAATCGATCAGGTCAACGTTTCCAACTTTGTTCTGCCGGCATATTTTGCGGGCGGTATCGCCTCGGGGGAACGGAACGATTTCCTTGGAAACGCCAAGTTGGCCCCATTCAAGACCAATCCTGGCGGCTATCTAGGTTTCTACGACCCCGCCAAACAGAGCAACCAAACCTGGGCTCCGGATCCGAAGGCACAGGAGCGACTTGACGCCAAGGCCGCGAGTGGAGTCGCGCGACGAGCGGAGCGTTACAAGCGGTTGGGCGCGGCTGTAACGCCGGAGCAAACGACGCGACTGATCCCCGATGTGGTTTACCGCCCGACCAGAGCGGTGACGCCACGTCTCGCGATGGCGGGTCCATCGCTGCTCACGGGACTCACCGGAGTGATCGTCAGGGTAAGCAGGATGCAAATCCTCAACAACCACAATCAAGGCTTGTTCGGTCGGGACGAGGCCGCGGACGTATATCCGATTGTGCTGGTCGCGAGCGACAAGGGAACTCAGCCGGCACAACTGGCTTCGCCGGGGATTTTCAATGGAATCTTCGACGGCGACGATCTCCCGATTGCCGCGCCGGGTTTCGATGTCTCGCGAAACCTCAGCGCGGTGCCATCATTTCTCGATGTTCACGTGGTGTTGATGCGCAGCTTACAGCATCAACGCGATGTAGCGGGCGCAATCAATCAGGCGCTTCAAAGCCAACAAGGACAGGCGGCGACTTCAGCGCTCACTACCCTGCTGACAGGAGTGAACCCGATTGCGGGCACCGCGATGTCGATCGGTACCACCATCCTGCAGATCGTGACCAACGTGCTCGCACAGGGCAAAGACGAGCAGATCTTTTATGGAGTGACTTCACTGGATCAAAGTCCTGATGCACTCGGCATCGGCGTCACTCACATTTTCACCGATGACCGTAATGCTCTGGTCCAGTTGCAGGTGCTCGGCCTCTATTGAGGATCCAAACGGAAGTCCTGGAACCTTGCGAGCGCTTTTAACCTTGCTCTCTTAACCGGTGGGGGAATCACCATGAGGCAAAGTGTCGCGGCAAGTCAGCAGCTGAACGATTCGATCAATCAGGACATCGCTGAAAGGACCAGGGTCCATCAGAGCAGGATCGCGAGGCTGAAGGGAGCGAGAATGAGTCTCGCCAACGCGGGCGCCGCGCCGACGGTACCGCTCGTGATGCTCGCCCATGGCGACTCATGGTTCGACTATCCGCTGGACGGCAATGGGGTCTCGCTCGCCGATACGGATGTTATTGCCCAGTTGCGCAGCCTCGGCGACATCAACCCCATAATTTTGAATCTTTCGCATCACGGCGATGCGAGCACCGATGAAATGTCGTGGCCAAAGCAGCAACGAATGATCGATGCGCTACAGGATCCGGCGAATTGGATGGAGTCCGGAAGACCCGATGCGATTCTGTTTTCAGGCGGCGGCAACGATATCGCGGGAGATCAGTTCTGTATTTTTCTGAACTACGCCACCCCAGGCGCGGCGGGACTCAATCCGGAGCGCTTCGGCACTGCGCTGGGAATCGTCGAAGCCTCGTATCGTGACTTGTTTGCGTTTCGGGATCGATATGCGCCGGGCGTCCCGATCATCGGGCATTGCTATGACTTTCCGATCCCCAACGGAGCACATCCTGCCTGTGTAGGGCCATGGCTCAAACCATCGCTAGACTACTGCGGCTGGACTGACATGATGCAAGGCACCCAGATCCTGAAGGAAGCCCTTACCAAATTCAAAGCCACCGTGAGCGGACTGCAACAGCAGCTCCCAAACAACTTTGTTCTGGCCGATACGCAAAATCTCCTGAAACCTCAGGACTGGGCCAATGAACTGCATCCTTATCCGGGCGGGTTCAAGACGATAGCTGGAAAGTTTGTCGAGGTGTTAAGGAACAAGTTTCCACAGCGAATCTAGTTTTAGCTCATCGAACAGCTTGGTTCGCACTATTGATTAGATTGCGCCCGTTGGCGACACTGCAAGCCATTCCGACAACTCGCGAACCTCGCGCGTGTCCGCGCTGATCGCATCAAACTCGGGCCTCTCGAAATGGCTTAGAGGCCTTCACACGCTCGCCACCGAGCCGCCGTTGACGCGGATGTTACTCCCCGTGATGAACGACGCCTGATCCGATGCGAGGAACACCACCGCCGCCGCAACTTCCTCGGGACGCCCCGGGCGCTTCAACTCGATGTGCGGGCGAAACGTCGTCATGAATCCCTTCAGCGCTTCATCCGCTGTGATGCCGCGCGCTTTAGCCTGCGTCTCCATCGCGTTCATGATCAGCGGCGTCTCGATGAACGCCGGAGAGACTGTGTTGACCAGAATCCCATCGAGCGCGACCGCTTTCGACAGGCTCTTGGTGAGGCTATTGAGCGCGGCCTTCGAGGCGTTATAGGGCGCCATCTGCGCGTCCGGCTGCGTTCCCGACTCGCTCGATATATTGATGATGCGGCCCCATTTCTGTTTGCGCATCAGCGGCAGCACCGCGCGCGTCAGACGCACCACCGAAAACAGGTTGAGGTCGAAAGTGTCGAGCCATTCCTGATCGCTCGATTGCTCGAACGCATTGAAGCCCTTGGCGCCGCCGGCGTTGTTGACCAGCACCTCAATAGTGCCAAAACGCGCGACGGTTTCATCGACCATCCGCTTGAGGTCGTCAGCCTTGGTGACGTCGCCGGCGATCGCGAGCGTCTTTCCGCCTGCTTTGCGGATTTCCTCCGCCGCGCGATTCAGTTCATCGGCGCCTCGTGCGGTCATAGCGACCTGCGCCCCCTCGGCGGCGAAGGCGGCCGCGATCGCGCGACCGATGCCCTTGCTCGCGCCTGTAACCAGCACTGATTTTCCGGTCAGATTGAGATTCATTCTTCGATTCTCCAATTGAAGGTTGCCGCCCAAGTTTCTGACGCCGCGCAGGTTATCATCTCGCGCCCCGATGCTAGTACAATTCGGCTGACCGGAAGTAGTCGGGAGGGTCGATGCCGGAACGCAGCGAATTCGAGGTCGTCATCATCGGCGGAGGGATCGCCGGCGCATCGCTTGCGTATTTCCTCACCGAGCGCGGTGTCACGGATATCGCGCTGCTCGAGCGCGAGAGCCAGCACGGCTATCACTCGACCGGACGCAGCGCGGCGAGCCTGGTCGAGTTCGACTCGATCCCGACCGTGCAGCGCCTCAAGGCGATGGGCGGGAAGTTCCTGCGCAATCCCCCATCCGGATTCTGTGACAACCCAGTCTTGAATCCATGCCCGGTAATGCTGCTCTTTCGGCGCGGAAATCTTCCGCATTTCGAAGCCGCGGTCGATGGACTGCGCCGCGATCGCGTCGCATTCGAGACCCTAAGCTCCGCGCAGGCAATCGCTCGCGTGCCCGTGCTCGCGCTCCAGGAGCCGGAGCGCGCGATCGTGCTCACCGCAGATGGCCGCATCGACGTGCATGAGCTTCTAACCAGCTACCTGCGTCATGCGAGAAGCCGTGGCGCTATCGTTCGCACCGCCAGCGAAGTGCGCGAGCTGGTGGTCGAGAGCGGCCGCTGCCGCGGCGTGGTAACCGACGCGGGGACGCTCACCGCGCGATGGGTCATCGACGCGGCCGGTGCATGGGCTGGCCAGATCGCGCGCCTCGCGAATGCGGCCGAGATTCCGCTGGAACCGCGGCGTCGCACAATTGTCACCTTCGCGCCTCCGCCAAACGTTTCGGTGAGCGGATGGCCGTTCGTCATCAGCGAAGCGGATCAGATCTACTTCGCGCCGGAGTCGGGCGGGCTGTTGCTAAGCCCGATGGATCAGGACCCTGTAGCTCCCTACGATGCGCAGCCGGAGGATGAGGTGATCGCATCGGCCATTGAGCGTCTCCGCTCGCTCGCGCCCGCGATCGTGCCGACCAGCCTGAAACGAAAATGGGCGGGACTACGAACTTTCTCGCCTGATGCGGTCCCGGTGGTTGGCGAGGATCCTCGCATCGGAGGATTTTTCTGGCTCGCGGGCCAGGCTGGATTCGGAATCGAGAGCAGTCCCGCGATCGGGCAGATCGCCGCGGACCTGATCGCGCGAGGTGCTACCGATCGATTCGATGCTTCCATCCTGTCGCCCGCGCGGTTCCTATCGACATCATCTTTATAGCGTCAGGCCTCCATCAACGATCAATTCGGCGCCAGTGATGTAGCTCGCCTCATCGGAGGCGAGAAACAGCGCGGCGTTGGCGGCGTCCCATGCGCTGCCCTGCTTGCCCATCGGACAATGGGCGTCGCGCTGGCGCATGATTTTCTCAACCTCGTCGGCGGGCTTGTCGCGATAATAGGTGCGAATGTGCGGCGTATCCATCATGCCGAGCAGAATGACGTTGCAGCGGATCTGGTCGGGCGCGTATTGGCGCGCGAGCACCCGGGTCATGTGATTCAGCGCGGCTTTCGAAGTGTGATAGGAAAAATACGGCACCGGACTCCAACGGATGCTGGCCACCGACGACACATTGATGATCGCGCCCCCACGCCCGTAGGCCTGCATGTGCGGAATCGCGTACTTGCACATCATGAAAACACTTTTGAGATTGACAGCGTGAACGCGATCCCAATCCTCCTCGGTGGTGGTGATGGGATCGCCGGCGATCTCGATACCAACATTGTTATGGATCACGTCGATATGACCGAAGCTCTTGATAGTGTCGTCGACGATCGCACGGACGTCGTCGCGCTTGCTCACATCCGCGGCGATTGCCATTCCGTTACCGCCATCAGCTTCGATTGCATCGACCGTCTGCTGCGCGGCATCGAGGTCAAGATCGACAGCGACAACTTCGGCGCCCTCGCGCGCAAACAACAGCGCCGCGGCTTTGCCATTGCCCATCCCCACGCCCGAGGTTCCCGCTCCGGTCACGATCGCAATTTTGTCCTTGAGCCGAGTGCTCATTGAAATTCTCTCCCGTTCGATTTTCCGCGTTCCCGCGCCCAAACCGGGCAAATGATTTACACTCTCGCGAAATTCTTCTACACCCAAGTGCACGCCAAACGCGATTGTCGCCAACCGGCGCGCGAGTGGAGGTCCCAATGAGCCTGGTGCCGTATCCCGATCAATCAACGTTGCCCGAAGAAGCACGCAACGCGCTCGCGCAAGCACCCGTGCTGCTCAACATCTTCAAGATGATGGCCAATGCCGAAACCTGTTTCGTGCCGGTGACGCGACTCGGAGGCGCGATTCTCGGCCGCCAGAAGCTCGATGCCAAGCTGCGCGAACTCGTCATCCTGCAAGTCGCCCACCTCGAAGGCGGCGAGTACGAATGGATTCAGCACGTGCCGATCGCGATTTCGGTGGGCGTCACGCAGGAGCAGGTCGATGTTATCAAACGTCAGGCGATCGATTCGCCGAGTCTCACGCCGCTGGAACGGCTGGCGTTGAGGTTACCGAGCAGGTCGTCAATCGCGTCAAGGCCGACGAAAGCGTCGTGCGAGAGTTGATGCGGTCGCTGTCGGCGCGCGAAATCGTTGAGATAATCTTCGCGATCGGGTTCTACATGATGATGGCGCGACTGACTGAGACGACGCGCACCGACCTCGATCCGTTGGCGGGCACCAAGGTCGTCGACGCGTTGAAACGCTGACCTTATGCCGATGCCCGCGCAACGGCGGCGCGTCGCGCGCGTTCGGGATCGCCCGACCACGTCCACGCGTGCTCGGTGCGGCTGACGCCGACCAGCACGCCGTTGAACGCGGTCGGATGGATGAACAGTTCGGGCATCCCGGCTTTGTCCCGCGGGCGCGGCGCGAATTTCGATCCGCGCGCCTCGAGGCGCTTAGCGAGTGCGTCGACGTCATCGGTCTCGACAAAAAACATGTACAGCGAGTCGCCGCGCTTGCGATGGAAACGGCCCATCGCTTTTTCGTAATCAGTGATTTGCGAGATCTCGATGCGATCGAGGCGCTCGGGCGGATTGAACAGCGTCAGCGTGCCGGTGTAACCGAACTCCGGACTGGTGATCGGGCTGAACTTTGACGCGTCGAGGTTGAAAATCTTCGCGTATCGCTCCGATGCGGCACGCCAGTCGGCCACGAGATTCGTGATCTCATAGATCCACTTTATCGCGCCAACCGGATTGCGCTCATGATGCTTGCTAAGCATCGCATTGATCCCGAACATGGCCTTAGGATCCAGATAGAGCTGACCCGCCGCGAGCTCGAAGCGTACGCCGTTCGTATCAAGATGTCGCGCCGCGGCATCGAGATCATCGACCGAGAAGCCGGCGCCGTAGAGTCCGCCGTCGTACTTCGCGAGGAAGTCGGCGACAGGCCCCGCGCCGTCGGGCTCGAGCAATTCGATGAGGCTGCTTCCGGCCTGCATCGTCGATCGTTTCGCGCGCAGAATGGAAAGGTCGTCGCGGCGCAGGAGTTCGCCGCCGAAGACTTCGGCGACCACGCGCTCCGCAGACGCGTTGTCGCGCACCGCGATTTGTACTCGGTCAACTCGCTTCAGCATCGAGGTATTCCTACTGGAGTTGCGGCTCCGATCCGGGCGGCTCCATCACCGGCGAGCCGTGATGCATCACCATGAACCATTCGTTGCCGACGCGCTCGAACACGTTGGTAGTGAGCACCTGGGTCTTCATGGTGCCGTCGTAGCCGCGCTGGGTGAGGTTTTCCTCAACCACCAGCACGGCGAGATCGCCGGTCATGATGACGTCAACATCGCCGATTTCGAAACTCATTTCGAAGACGCCTTCGAAAATGCGCTCCCAGCTCTGCATCACAGGACCCCATCCTGACAGTTTGCGCCAGCCGGGATGGATGCAGACAATCTGGCGATCCTTGAGCCAGACCTTCTCCATGTTCTCGATATCGAGACTTTCGAACGCGCGATAAAACTTTCGGTTCGCTTCTATTACTGCTTCGTGATCGGACATCTAAGACCTGGCGTTGAGATGTGCATCCAGCCTAGTCGCCGAATAGAATCGCCGCAAACGCCGCTAATCTGGCGGCGCGACCAACGCAGCGAGCCTGGCGCCCGTCGCGCGATGAAGGATCGCGTCGTCGATGAGCGCCGCGATCTTTTTCGACGCCTCAGCAATCGGAATCCCGCCGCGATGAATATTCGAGATGACCGTGCGATCCGGCTCCAGCGAACTCAGCCGCGGACGATAGATGACATACGCGCTGAGGCTCTCGGCGGTCGCCAGTCCGGGCCGCTCGCCGACGATCATGCAAATCACATCGGGCCTAAGAATCTCGCCCAGATGATCCTCGATTCTGACTCGCGCATTCCTGATGAAGACCGGTTTCAGTAGACGATATTTCTCGTGCAGCGCTTTGGTCAGCGCGCGGAACAATGGTCCCGCGTTGGCTTCCACAGCTGCCGAGGACAGACCATCGCCGACAAACATCAGCACCGAGGGTTTCGACGCTTCCTGCTTTCGCGATGTCCCATTGAGCGCCCTGAGCTTCGCGATTTCATCGGCGCGCAATCGGCGGCCGCGCTCGGGCCGATGTAGATACTCATCGCGCGTGACGGCCTCGCTATGGAACTCGACGAGTCCATTCTTGCGCGGCCACTCGGCGCTGACCTCCGTCATCAC
Organism: uncultured delta proteobacterium; assembly: GCA_963815835.1. GTDB lineage: Bacteria > Desulfobacterota > Binatia > Binatales > Binataceae > DATGKG01. Next base: position 42,739 of record CAWFIF010000005.1, on the reverse strand, counting down.
CGCATCGACGGCGCGCGCGTGGTCGGCGCGGAACTTTAGCAGCGAGGCGGTCCTATATCGCGCGCCTGCTCGTCCCACATCGAGCCGCGCGGGCGTCACCACGCCACCTGATTCGCGGGTGCTCATTTCGCGCCGTTGACGAGCGAAGGATCGCCCGCGCGGGGCGTGAGTTTACCGTCGCGCAGAATTCCGCGTTCCTCGCACCAGCGCTCGAACTCCGGCGCCGGACGGAGATTCAACACCGCGCGCAATGCGGCTGCATCGTGGTAGCTGGTGGACTGATACGACAACATCACGTCGTCGCCCATCGGCACCGCCATGAAGTAGTTACATCCTGCGGCGGTGAGCAGCAGCGCGAGATTTTCGCAATCGTTCTGATCCGCGCGCGCATGATTGGTGTAGCACGCGTCGGCGCCGATCGGCACGCCAAGCAGCTTGCCCATCATGTGGTCCTCGAGGCCGGCGCGGGTTATCTGCTTCGCGTCGAAGAGATATTCGGGGCCGATGAAGCCGACCACGGTGTTGACGAGGAACGGCGAGTAGCGGCGCGCGAGGCCGTAGCATCGCGCCTCGAGCGTCACTTGATCGGCGCCCTCGTGCGCGTCCGCGGAAAGTTCCGAACCCTGACCAGTCTCGAAGTACATCAGATTGGGCGCGTTGAGCGAGCCGCGCTCGCGAATCGCGCGATAGCCCTCATCGAGCATCGCGACGTTGATTCCGAAACCGCCGCACGCTTTCTCGGTGCCGGCGAGGCTTTGGAAAAGAATATCCACCGGCGCGCCGATTTCGAGCGCGCGCATTTGAGTCGTGACGTGACCGAGGAGGCAGTTCTGCGTCGGCGCTCCAGTCCGATCGATAATCTCGGCGGTGAGATCGAGCAGCCGCTTGAGGTTGGCCGGTTCATCGATGCAAGGATTGATGCCGATCAGCGCGTCGCCGCTACCATACGCGAGGCCTTCGTAGATCGAAGCGGCGATCGCGTCTGGATCGTCGCGCGGATGATTCGGTTGAAGCCGGGTCGAAAGGCGTCCGCGCAGGCCGATCGTCGTGCGCGCCTTGGTTACGACGCGAACCTTGGCCCCGATGGTTATCAAATCAAGGTTGGATGACAGCTTCGCAACCGCCGCGGCAATCTCGCCGGTGCAGCCGCGGCCGGCGCGCGCGATCTGCTCCTCAGTAATTTCGTCGTTGAGCAGCCACTCGCGAAATTCGCCGACCGTCTTGTTCGAGATTTCCCCGTAGGCGTCGCGATCGAGCGCATCATCGATGACGCGCGTCACCTCATCGCGTTCATACGCCACCACCGGATTTTCGCGCAGGTCTCGCAGCATGAGGTCGGCGAGCACCATCTTGGCGGCGATGCGTTCCTGCTCCGATTGTGCGGCGATTTCCGCGAGTTCGTCACCCGAGCGCGCCTCGTTCGCACGCGCGAGCACCTCCTTGACGGATTTGAACCTGTAGGATTTCCCGAACAGCCGCGTCGACAGTTTCATGGTGTAACTAACGCCACACTCGTGACCGCATTACGTCAAAGTGATGATCGTAGGTCCACACCGGTATTTTCGCGCGGGTCGCGAGAACCGACACGAGTGCGTCGTACAGCGTGATCGCCTGGTCCGAGTATTTTAGGAGCTTCTCTCCCGCCGCATGATAGTCTTCGACGGTCGGTGCCACGAGCGTCGAACCCGTTTGGATTTCTCTAAGCCAACTGAATGAAGTCCGCACCCCAAGTCTGTAGAGGATGAGCGAGTAGGTCTCGAACAGCGTGGGGTATGCTATCATGACGTCGAGTCCTGCTTCGGACAATTTCCTGAGCTCTGCTTGCGCGCGACGATGATGTTGGTCCGATCGATCGATGGCGGCATACAGGGGACCCGTGTCGGCCAGCACGGCAAGCCTCATCGGCGGGCCAAATACTTATCGTGAGCCTCACTGATATCTCGTTTGCCACTGCCCCGGCGCGCAGGAGTTATTTTCAGAGTCCGGCGCGCCGGCAGATAACCTCGCTCAGCCAGAAATGACCGCAACGCCGCTTGAACCACGGCCGTTAGCGCAGGCGCGGCTTCCTGATCGCTCACATATGCATCGAGTGCCTGTTCTATTTCCCGATCCAAGGTAATAGTTGCGCGTCTCATATGAAGAGGATACGAACAGTCGGGATCGGTGACAAGTATGAATCTTCACCAACTGGTTCTGGCAGCAAAAGCGATGTCGCCCATTTATCTAGAAGTGGAACACGCGGACCGATTTGATCCGCTCGCGCTCCCACTCGATCAGTTCCAGCACATGCGCGGGTTTATCTGTATCGATGTTGGAATGTCGAAGATATTCGACAGCAGCGCCTCTGTCGGATTCAACCACCGAAAGAATCTCGAAGCGGAGCGTGGTGAACCTCTCGACGCCGCGACGAGCGTACTCGCGAATCTGATCGCGCCCCTTAAGCACCGAAGCTTTCGCCTCCGGATAGAGTTGAGTGACGACCGCGCTGGCGTGAGTTGCGTCCCTCGCATAGAGCGCGGCGACTTTGTCGGGATTGCGGCTCTCCCATGCGGCTTGCCACGCCAGAACGCGGGTGCTCGGTGATGACATGGCCGTCCCCTTTCACCGCCTTGCAGGAATGACTGGCAGCACAAGATGCGAAGCGAGGCCGCGCTTGTGCATCACCGTTTGAATCGCGGGCCGCGTCTCCGCATCAGCGAACAGTTCGTGGCCGGTGTTCGGATTACGATCGAAGCGCGGGAAGTTGCTGGAACTGATTTCGAGCCGGATGCGATGCCCAGCCTGGAACATGTTCGAGGTTGACCACATGTCGATGGTGAACTCGGTGACCTCGCCAGGCGTGAGCATCTTCTGGTCCGAAAATGATTCGCGGAAGCGCGCGCGAATGATTCCCTCTGTGAGATTGCGCGCAAAACCGCACGGATTCACATCCACCAGCTTCGCGGTGAAGTCGGTGTCGGACGCCGAGGACGATGCGTAGAGCACCAGCCGCACCGGGCCGGTGACCTCGAGGTCTTCCTCGAGCGGCGCGGTCGAGTAGATGAGAACGTCGGCGCGCGCCTCTGCTTCTCGCTGATCCCATGCGCCGCCTTGCAGCGCGCCTGGATAGCAACATAGCGCGCCGCCGATGGTCGGGGCGGGATCGAGCGGATTGTAGAGATATACGTCCGCCGGTTCTTCGCCGGGATGCTCTGTCGAAAGTGCGCCATCATCCAAGATGCTGTTTGCACGGCCACGGCTGTGGAGATAGAAGCGGCGAAAATCGGTGCCCGGCAGCGGCCAGTCTTTTTCGTCGCGCCACTGATTGATGCCCATCGTGAAGACGCGCACCGGCGCCTCCGCATCGAAGCCGTTGCGCGCGCCCTTCAGCCAATGGTCGAACCATCGGAGCTGTATCCCGTCGAGATCGATGGAAATCGGATTCGACGCCATGCCGAAATCGACGCTGCCGACCAGGTTCGCGAGCGGGACTGCATGATGCCAGGGCCCGAGCACCAGGCGTTGTCCGCGCCGCGCGACGTCGTTGTTGCCGCTCTCGCGCATACCGATGAAGTTGCGAATCGTGCCGCCCTGGAAGATGTCGTACCATCCGCCGATGTTGAGCGCAGGCACGGTGATTTTGTTGTGATGCTCTTCGATGTTGAGCGCCTTCCAGTATTCGTCGTAGCGCGGGTGTGCCAGCCAGTCGAAAAAGTACGGCGCGCCCTTGCGGAACATAGGGAACTCGCGCAGCGGGAGAAATTCCATTTTCTCCCGCATCCGATCGATCGATCCAATCGTTGTGCCGAGCTCGCTTAGCAGCGCACTATCGGATCCGTTCTGATCGCGCTCTCGAAGCAGCCGGGCGGGCGCCAGAGCACCCATCGTCCAACTCACGTTGAAGAACAGCGAGAACGCGCCGCCCTGATAAGTCCATCCGTCGTGATAGTCACTCGCCGTGATAAGCGGCGAGATGCACTTCAAATGAGGCGGCGCCTGCGTCGCCGCGAGCCATTGTGTGGCGCCCATGTACGATGCGCCATACATTCCGATGTTGCCGTTGGACCACGGTTGGCGCGCCGCCCACTCGACAGTGTCGTAGCCGTCGCGCGCCTCGTCGGTGAAGCAGTTGAACACCCCGTCGGAGGCGAATCTTCCGCGGCAATCCTGGATCAGTACGTTGTAGCCGGCGCTTGCCGCGCGAATCGAATCCATCGTGAGCGCGAACACCATCGGTAGCGCCTTGTTGTAGGGCGTCCGATTGATTATGACCGGCAGCTTCTCGGGCGTATCGGGCCGGAACAAATCGCCGCGCAGCACGCATCCATCGCGCATTGGGATTTCGATGTTCTGCTCGAAGATGATTTTCGCCATCGTCAACTCCTGCTCTGATGAGGCTTGTAGCGCGCTCCTCCTACGCGCATCAACCGCCGATATGTATGATAGCGGCTGACTTATGCGCCGATTTTTCCCGATTCGGACAATTGTCGTCGCCATCTGGATTTGCACAATCGCGGCGGGCGCTACCGGCGACCTCAAGCTCGACGTGATGGGCGATCTCGGCGCGGGCGCTAAAAACCAGGCGGAGGTTATTGCGCCCGACGGTAAGATCGTCGCGAAGGTCACGCCCGGTGCGAGCGTCGCGCTTCCACCAGGAACCTATAAGCTGAGGCTTCCCCTGATTGGCGGCACGATCACCAAGGACGACATCGCGATCGAGGCAGGCCGCACCCACACGGTGCTGATTCAGGACGCGGCTGTGCTTAGCGTTTCGGTCAAGGACAAGGACGGCCACGATCCCGGCTTCAGCGTCACCGTGAATCAGACCGACGCGCCACACACTCGTCTCGCGACGTTTCTTTCCGGCGAGAAGCTACTGTTCGCGCCCTCGATGGTCAACGTAAGAGTTGACGCGCCGCCGCAGGGCTACGATTGGCATGCGGTGGCACTGATTCCCGGCCGACGCAACGCTCTGACACTCGATGAGGTGCAGCACGCCGAGCTGACGATTCAACCGATGCTTTCGAAACTCGCGATGGATAAGACCTCCCGCGTCATCGTCTATCGCGCCGGCACGCAGAGCCAGGTGGCGGTCAGCGATCCGGCACCTGAGCATCGCATCACACTCGAACCTGGCAATTACGACATCTTCGTCGAGAATCATTCCGGCAAGGGGCGTCCCTACTCGACGCTCAATGGAATCCATCTCGACCCGGGCGCCAAAGTCTCGCGCGAAGTTCCGCTCGACTGAAACGTCTTCCGCACGCTAATTCTTTTCGGCACCGTCCCACGGGAGGAAGTGATGAGGCGACCTTTCGCTCGGCTTGCACGAGCCCGCGGCGGGAAATGCGACGCCGATGACGTATCAGCTCGGTGGCAAGCAATATGTCGTGATCGCGGCCGGTGGTCACGCCGAGTTCGATTCGAAGCGCAGCGATTCGCTAGTCGCTTTCGCGTTGCCGTAGTGAAGGTATGAGCGATTCAAACTGCATCGGCTGACTGATTTGCCTTCGCGCTGAAGAATTCAGGCGCCGATTCCGTCTACATGAAGTTAGAGAAGAGCCCGACGGCTCGGCATCGACACTTTTGTCGTATTTCCGACACCTACCCACGCCCAACACCCTAACCACAAGGAAGGAAATTATGCGAAACAAGAAACGTCTGATCACTCTCGCCATGGCAGCCATCTCGCTTCAATTCCTGGCGAGTTGCTTTACCTACAAAAAGGAGGAGACCACCACTCCCGCACCACAAGTCGTGACGGTACCGCCGACGACTACCAGTGAGACCACGACCACCACTACGACCGACGGCGGCACCACTCGCCGCTCAACCACCACGAATTACTAGAAATCTATTGGCGTTCCCTCGATGCGCGAGGGAACGCCAATCTCGCGCTAGGCTTTCTTCGCGCCGGGCAGAAAATCGTCGAGCGGCACGCCGAAGCTGTTGAGGGCCCACGAGACCAGGTTGTATTGCCCGATAGTGAAAACCAGGTCCATCATCTGCTCGGTGCTGTAGCGCGACGACAGCGTCTTCCACGTCTCATCCGACACCAGCGAATTCTCGAACAGGTCGTCGGCCGCCTGGAGGATCGCCGCGTCATGCGGATTCCATCCCGCCTTTGGTCCTTTGATGACGCGATCGATCTCGTCGTCGGTGAGTCCGATTCCCTTCGAGATGCGTACGTGCTGCTCGAATTCGTAGGGCGACTGGTTGAGCCATCCGATGCGCAGGATTGCCAGCTCGCGATCGCGAGGCGACAGCGTTTGCCGATCCGACAAAATGTAGGCACCGAAACGCCCCCAAGCGCGCACCAGCTTCGGATGATTCATCAAGACTCGGAAAATGTTCATGACCTTGCCGTTGACCTGACTGCGCTCGCCCCTTTCACGGTCTTCGGCGCTCAGGGTCGAGAAGTCACGAAACTGCACTCGCTGCTTTCTCTCCGTCACGTGATGTCCTCCATCATCGGAATTGGTTTCTTTATACGTTCATCGTCACGACAATTTTGCCGATCTGCGCGTCACTCAGCATGTAGGCGTGCGCATCGGCGATGCGCTCGAATGGGAAAGTTCGATCGAGCACCGGCTTGAGCGCGCCACTGCTGAATGCGTCGAGCAGATCGGCGGCGAAGCGCTCACCGCATATCAGTGACTCCTCGAGCGAGCGGGTGCGAAACGTTACGCCGATGATGCTCACCCGCTTGCGCGCCACCTCATCCAGGTTGCAGTCGCCGACCTGTCCGGCGTTGCGGCCGACGCTGACCAGCCGTCCTTTGATGGCGAGGGCCCGGATGTTGTCGGCGAGCATCGGACCGCCGACATTGTCGATGATCACGTCGATGCCACGTTTTGCGGTTGCCTCCATCACTGCGTCAACCCATCCAGGCTTGCCCGGATCGATGACCTCGTTCGCACCGAGTTCGTGCAGCGCCGCGCTCTTCGATGGTGATCGCGAGGTCGCGATCACCGGGCTTGCGCCGAGATGGCACGCAATCTGAATCGCTGCCGTGCCCACACCCGAGGAACCCGCGGTGATCATCATCGACTCGCCGCGTCTGGTCTGCGCGTTGGTCACAATCGCGTCATGCGCCGTGACGAAGACATTCGGAATCGAGGCGGCCTCGGCCCACGCCATGCCGTCTGGAATCCGCATCAGTGCGCGCTGATTCGCGACCGTGAATTCCGCGTATGAGCCGATTGCGCGGCCCATCACGCGATCGCCCACGCTCCATCCCCTTACCCCTTCGCCGAGCGATGCGATCTCACCCGCGAATTCGCCGCCGGAGGGCATTGGGCGCAAGGCGGGATTGTCGGATCGGAGGAGCGGACGCGCTAGAAGCTCGCCGCGGTTGGTCCCCGATGCGTGCACCTCAATTAGAACCTCGCCCGCGCCGGGAGCCGGCGTCGGAATTTCGCGAAACTCGAAGATGCCGCCGCTCGGCCCGGGAACGGTGAATAACGCTTTCATCTGATGCCTCGCTTCAACGCGCCTTCCATACGGAATATTTCGGCGGCCACGTGCCGTGACCTCCGGGGTACTTCGCATGCATCACGCGCTCGATTCCAAATTCGAAGGGGACCTCGTCAGCCGTGCTGGTCATGCCTCTTCCGACCAAATCCTTGCGCACCGCATCCTCGATGCCGCGGTCGGCGATAAATTCCGCGCGTCCCATCACCAGGAATTCATCGTCGACATCGGGGCACGGAAATGTATGCAGCGCGTAACGGCCATCGCGACGCAGGTCGGCGCGCTTGGGCGTCGGCCCGATCAGCGCATACAGACGGCCCTCCACGACCGTAGGACAAATCGGATGTAGACGTGGAGCGCCATCCTTTCGCAAAGTCGCGAGATATGCCAGGCCGACGCCGAATTGGTAAAGCAGTTTCTTCCCGGCCGCCGCGATTTCCGGCGCCGCGATTTCGAATTCAGCCCAGGTCGCCATCGCTCACCTCCTGAACGCGATTCGGGCGCTACTGTCCATCGCGCAATAGCATCTTCGATGCGGATGCGAAAGTTGACGCCAAAAGTTGACGGCAAGATGGCGTCAATCTAAAGCTGACTACATCTCCCGCGGAGGCTCGCAGCTATGGATATTGCCGAACTCGCCAAGCGCATCACGATTCTCGAGGACATCGAGGCGATCAAGAAGCTCAAGGCGCGCTACTGCGCCATCTGCGACGACGATCACAATCCCGATCAAATCACCACGCTGTTCGCCGAGGACGGCATTTGGGAAGGCACCGACATCGGGCAGCACAAGGGGCACGCGGCGATTCGGAAATTGTTCGAAGGCTTCCGCGATCGCATCAGCTTCTCGCAGCACAACGTGATGAATCCGATCATCGAGGTCAACGGCGATCGCGCGAAGGGGCAGTGGTACTTCCTCGGTCCATTCACATTTCGCAAGCGCAACAATGCGGTGTGGTTGGCGGCGCGCTATGAAGAGGACTACGTGAAAGTCAACGGACAGTGGAAGTTCCAGCACCTGCGAGCGATCGGCCGGATGTCCGCTCCGTATGAGAAGGGCTGGGCAAAATAAAATTTTGACGCTACCCGCTCCACAGAGTAGGCTTCGTCTGTGACTCCGCGCGCGAAAATCTCGACACCTTATCCCTCGGTTGAAACAATAGCCGAAGAGTTAGGGGTCACCGAAGCGAGGGTGCGAGAGCTTCGCAAATTGATTGCGCCGGGAGGGATCAAACGCAAACGGACCCGCCCGACGGCAAGACGGCGGATTACGCGAAGAACTTCGAGGCGCTGAGAGCCAAGGTGCCGATTGCCCTCGGCTGCGGCGCATGACAGCTAACACCCGATCGAATGGCGCGCGCCGGCCATCTGATCGTCGCCGACCCGCTTCGAAAGACAGGACCGCGTTCCTCAATATCCCGTATGATCACCGCTATGAACGCTTGTATCTCGCGTTTATAGCAGGACTATGCGGCTTCGGACTTATTCCGCACGCCACCATCGAGATTCCAGGTAGCGAGCGACGACTTGATCGAATCATCAGCCTGATCAAGAGATGCCGATACTCTTTCCATGATCTTTCAAGGGTCGAGATCGACCGCAGCAGTCTTCCGGCAGCGCCGCGATTCAACATGCCATTTGAGCTCGGTCTTGCGGTCGCGCGACAGAAAAATCTGCGCGGTTCCCATCAGTGGTTTGTTTTCGAGTCCGTTCCCCATCGTCTCAGTAAATCTCTCAGCGATCTGGACGGAACCGATCCGTACATTCATGGGGCTACGCCAGAGGGAGTTCTGCGAGCGCTCGCAAATGCGCTAGTCAGAACGCGCAATCCTCCCAGCTTCGGACAACTTGAGCAGCTTTATCGCGAACTCAAAACCGCCGCCGCCAAATTACGCCGGGATTTAGAAGGCGGATCCTTGTTCGAGGCGCGACCGTTTCGAGAATTAGTAGTACTCGCGGGAATTGCGTCATCGAAATTGCGCTAGTCGCTCATGCGTAGCGGCCTTCCTACGCGCGGGCGCGGCGCCGAAGCCTGCAGCTCCTTGATCCGCATGTAGCCGCCGCTGCCCTCGACGATGCCTTGTTTGCGCGCGTCGTGGATGCAATCGACGGGGCAGAGCGGCACGCAGAAATCGCAATCGATGCACTCCTCGAGCACGATCGCGAAGCGGCCAAGAAAATCATCTTCGACGCGATAGATCGCATCGACTTTGCCGGGACACGCATGATCGCACGCGCCGCATCCGATGCAGCTTTCGTCGATGTAGTAATGTCCAGCCTTGTGCGCCATCTGAATTTATCGGGCCCGCGATCCTTCAGTCAGGAAAAATCGTGCGGAAGGTTCCCGACGCGTTGATGAATTCCTGCAAGCTCTGGTTAAAGCGGAAGAACATGTCCTTGCGCAGCGGATCATCCGACCACACGCGAATCGGCGTTCCGGTGTGACTCAGGTAGTTCAGCGTATGCGTGAGGTCGGGGCGGCCATGTCCGCGCGCGATGCTCTCGATCATCTCGCGCCAGGTCGCCAGCGTAGCATCGAGCGTGAAGTCGGCGCGCGCGAGGTCGGCAATGGTCGCCTCGCGCACTTCCGTCGCCTCGAATTCCTCGAACGTGATTTGCACGCTCCACGGTTTGTGGCGCAGTCCACCGTCGAGCACTGTAAACACCGCGACGCAATCCACGTAACCGAGATGCTCGTGGCGCGCGCGGTTCGCCTTCATCAGTTGCGCCAGGCGCTCGAACCACTCGACCGAGGGGAACGCGATCGCGTCCGGCGCGGCCACTTCAGCGTGCTCCATCAGCCGCACGCCCACTGCATTTCGGGTGGAAGCGTGCATCGCTCGCGGCGAGGGAAGCCCGCGCGATCGCATCGCTGCAGATATTCTTCGATCGACATCTTCCAGAGTTGGCCCTGACCTTCCATCCCTTGATCGATCTTGTTCAGCCCGCCGCCGAGCAGGATCGCGACCGGTTCGGCGAGCGCCGCCTCACTGAACGAGGTGAGGATGACCTGCTCGCCGACGTCGGCAAACCGATGCATCTCCTCGAGCGCCTTCTCGCGATCGGGCGCGTGATCGAGATAGTTCTTCAGCTCCAGCACGCCATAGGAAACGTGACGCGCCTCGTCCTGCAGGCAGCGGCGGAAGATTTCCTTATCGACGTGCGTCTTCGCGATCATCTCGCCCGAGCGGAAAATCGACAGCACCAGGCCTTCGCCGAGCAAGTTGAGCAGGAAGGTGCCCATTGTGTGGGTCGGCGCATCGTAGATCGCCTTCAGCGCCCATTCGAAGCCCGGCGACGCGTGAAGTAATCCGCCGCCCGCGATTGCGCGCTTGCGGAAGACCTCCTGATGGCGCGCCTCGTCCATCATCTGCGTGACGATGAAGCTCTTCACCTCGAGGAAGTCCTGCGGAATCTTGTACAGCCATTTGGCGGGAAAATCGGCCGCGACGAATTCGACTTCGGTCAAAAATGTGGCCAGCTGGCAGGTCGCCTTTTCAAGATCGTCGGGCAGCCGCTCGAGTTCGCTCCATAGAATGTCGCGCGTCGCGTTCCATTGGCGCGCCTTCGCTTCCTCGTACAGGGTGACGACGTTCTCGGCCCACGATTCGTCGCGATCGACCAGCGTATAGTCATCGACGATCGGCATCTCGGAAGCGTACTCATCGCGCACCGAACCGCGCGGCGCGAAATTCAGCCAGGTCGCCTTCTCGGGAATCGTACCGTAGCCGGCCACGTGGTTGATGTCGGTGTAGGTCAGCCCTCGCGAGGACGGCTTCGCGCGCCGGCCCCATGCGGCTTTGTCGGTGTCCATCCAGTGCAGGGAGTAGGAGCCTTTCTTCATCCGCTCGGCGTTGCGTTCGAGGATCTCCTGCCACTGAGTAGCGTGCTGTTTGAACTCGGTCTCGTAACGCGCAACTGCTTCCTCATTCATCGAAGCTGACGCGGGCAGAGGGCGCAGAGAATCGACGCGGACCGTTTGTGACATTAGAAAGCCTCCCCAAACTGGATAGGTAAGCTTCTATAAATTATTGATAGAAGTGTCAATACCGCCTATTGCGCGAAATCGTACAGTCGTTAGGGTCGATGTCATAATGCCTCGCAAATCCGCATCCTCACACCTCCGAGCCCGCCGCCTCGATCCATCGGAGCGGCGGCCGCAACTGCTCGAATGCGCGATGCGTGTGTTCGCGCGGCGCGGACTCGGCGGCGCGCGACATTCGGAAATCGCCAAGGAAGCGGGAGTATCGGTGCCGACGGTGTTCTTCTATTTCCCAACGCGCGAGGCGCTGGTGAAGGCTGTGCTCGACGAGGTCGCGCGATTTCTAACCGACATGACGGTGCAGATTCACGCCTCGCGCGGGCCGGCGCCGGACATCGTGCTCGCACATGCGAAGGCATTCGCGGACTCGGTGGACACGCATCCCGATCACGCGCGCGTCTGGCTCGATTGGAGCACCGCGATCCGCGAGGAGATCTGGCCGCACTACCTGGAGTTCCAGGAAAACATCGTCGGCATCATCGCGAATACGATCCGCAGATGGCAACGCGAGCGCGGCATGTCCGATGAAGAAGCGGAAGACGACGCGCGCCTCATTGTCGGCTCGGCGCACATGCTGGCGCAGATGAAATTTACGCGCCGCGCACCCGAGAAGCTCGATCATTTTATGCGCACGCTGGTGCGCTCGACCCTCGGCAGCAGCTAGATCGATTCCATCGCCGGTGAGACCTGCCGCACGTATTCTCCATCGATAAGGTGCGATCGCCGCCTGCGCCGCCGCACCTAATAACACGCCCGCCGCCGTTGTAACCTAACGTGCCAGCGCTGGCGCGAATCGCTCCTAACGGATCGCAACAGCCATCGGTCGGCCTCCTCTGAATTGCTCATTTTCTCTACTCAAAATGCGTGGCAGGGCGCTTGCTCATCAAGAGGAGCGGCGTTGATAACCACCTTGAGTGGAGGGACCGAACGACCATGAGCGATGGCACAATCAACGTTCTATTCGTATGCAAGGACAATTCGATCCGCAGCATCATCGCGCAAGCATTGTTGAATCGATTCTCCGGCAACCGGTTTCGTGCATTCAGCTGCGGGCTGCAACCGGCGGCGAAGATTCATCCGCGTACCGTCGAAATGCTCACCACACATGGGCTGCCAGTGGAAACTCTAAGGATTCGCGGCGTGTCAGACTTTTCCGCGGCGTCTGCGCCCGAGATGGATTTCGTCATCAACCTGTGCGACGAGCCACTGCCTCGATTGCCGGGCAGTCCTTTCGTTGCGCATTGGGGGATCACCGATCCGTTATCGGAAGTGGGCAATGCGGCTCGCGAGGCGCTGGCTTTTCGGCGGACATTTCGAGAACTCGAGACCCGCATAAGGCTGTTTTCCCTGCTCCGTCATCAGTCGCGCGAGGAGCGTCTTGCCCATAAGGAGCCGCGTGCGGAGGCCGCCTAGAATCGCGAGCCCATCGGAGGAGAGATTGCAAACAGATTAAATCGCTGATCGAGAGCCGAATTCGCTGGCCACATCATCGCGTTCGCATCATGCTTATGTGTCGATGTTGGGCTGGCGGCGCTTTTAACAGCCTCAAACTCCAATGAATCAGCGGCGGGGCTGCACGTGATTTCGCAACATGACAAATGGGACTTCTCGCTTCTCGGTCAATTGATTGACGAGTTGACCGCCATCCGCTCCGACATGGTGCGCCTGGAGCATCACTTCAGCCACGAGCTGAGCCTCGAGCAGCCCATCTACGATCGCAGCGCGAGGAACCTCCTTCACTACGTCGCGCTGCGCCGCCACGACGTCCGAAGCCTTCAGCAAAAGCTTGCGACACTTGGACTCTCGTCGCTTGGCAGGAGCGAGGGGCACGTGATGGCGAGCATCGACAGCGTGCTCAACCTGTTGTATCAGCTCGCCCCGCAAGCCGTGACGCCGCCTGCTGAGCATGCAGCGGTAAGTTTCGCGGAGGGCAAAGAGTTGCTCGACGCGCATACGGCGGCGTTGTTCGGAAAAAGCTCGTCGCCGCGCAACGTGCGCATCATGGTGACGGTGCCGACCGAGGCCGCGAACGACTACGGCTTAGTGCGCGACCTGGTCGCGGCCGGGATGGACTGCATGCGCATCAACTGCGCGCACGATTCGCCCGAGCAATGGGAGCGCATGGCCACCAATCTGCGCAAAGCCGAACGCGAGACGGGCCGCAAGTGCCGTGTCGTGATGGACCTCGCGGGGCCGAAACTGCGCACCGGCGCGATGGAACCCGGCCCAGGCGTAATTAAGTTCCGGCCCAAACGAAACTTGCTCGGCCAGGTAACCTCGCCTGCGCGAGTCGGCCTCTTTCCTAAGGATGACCTCGAATCTTCGCAGTCGCAGGCGGACGCGGTGCTACCCGTTCCGCGCGCCTGGCTCGCGAAGCTCAAGCTGGGAGATGAAGTCGAGTTCACCGACGCACGGAGCGCCTCGCGAAGATTAAAGGTGACGGAAAAATCCGGCGCTGGATTCTGGACTGAATCCAGAAACACCTCCTATGTGATCCCCGGCACCGAACTGCACCTCCGCCGCAATGATCGGTCAGTAGGATACGTCGATGCGGTCGTCGGCGACCTACCAGGCGTCGAGCAACGGCTGACCCTCAAACGTGGCGACACCTTGATGCTAACGAAAGATCCGGTCCTTGGCGCGAATGCCACCTATGACGACAAGGGAAGGCTGATCGCGGGCGCCCACATTTCATGTACGCTGCCCGAGGTTTTTCCCACCGTGCGCGCCGGTGAGAGAGTCTGGTTGGATGATGGGAAAATCGGCGGATGCATCAGGAGCGTGACGAACGACCATCTGGAAGTCGAGATAACTCATGCGGCCGAGGCGGGTAGCAAGCTGGGCGCCGACAAGGGGATCAATCTGCCGGACACCGCAATCAATCTTCCGGCGCTGACCGCAAAGGATCTGGAGGATCTGGCATTCGTTGTCCGGCATGCCGACGCAGTTGGGATGTCGTTCGTGCGCCGCGCCGAAGACGTCCTGCGATTGCATCAGGAAATGGATCGGCTCGGCGGCGGTGGGCTCGGGGTAATTCTGAAGATTGAGACTCGGCAGGCATTCGAAAAACTGCCTGACCTGATGTTGGCGGTGATGCGCCACCAATCTTGCGGCATCATGATCGCGCGCGGCGATCTGGCGGTGGAATGCGGCTACGAGCGGCTCGCCGAGGTGCAGGAAGAGCTGCTCTGGTTTTGCGAAGCCGCGCACATGCCGGTCATCTGGGCGACCCAAGTTCTGGAGAGCCTCGCCAAGACCGGATATCCCTCGCGCGCCGAAGTCACCGATGCCGCGATGGGCGAGCGCGCCGAATGCGTGATGCTCAACAAGGGCCCTCACGTTGTGGAAGCGGTTCGCACGCTGGATGACATCCTGCGCCGGATGCAGGACCACCAGGTAAAGAAAACCGCGATGATGCGGCAACTTCACGTCTATCCCAAGGTCGATGAGATCGCGGACTAAGCGCGCAAGTCTGCCGATTGCGTAGCCGATCCTACTTGAGCTCGTGGGGCGGGACGTCGAACAGGCGGCTCGCCTCCTTCGCAACCGCGGGGTCGATTGGGCGGGGCTCCAGCGGCACCCCGCGCCCCAGCTGAGCGATGAGGATCTTGAGCGCGGCCAGGCGCGCGTACTTCTTGTTGTTCGCCGGCACCACATACCAGGGAGCGATCGGAGTCGAGGTCTCCGCCATCATCTGTTCGATCGCTTCGACGTAATCGTCCCATCGGGAACGATTGCGAAAGTCCTCGTATGAGAGTTTCCATCGCTTGAGCGGGTTCGTCAGCCGATCCCTGAAGCGGCGGATCTGCTCATCCGGCGTGATGTGCAGAAAGATTTTCACCAGCCGGATACCATCGGCCTTAACCGCTTTCTCGAATTCGTTGATCTCGCGATAGGCCCGCCTCCATTGACGCGGCGAGGCCAGCTTCTCCACTCGCTCGACCAGCACCCGCCCGTACCATGAGCGATCGAACACGACGATCTGGCCATGCTCGGGGAGACGTTCCCAGAACCGCTGAAGATAGTGCTGGACCTTTTGTTGTGAGGTCGGCGCCGCGATCGGATGAACCCGGAAGCTGCGCGGATCGAGCGCCCATCCCAATCTCCGCACGATACCGCCCTTGCCCGCGGTGTCCCATCCTTCGAGCACGATCATCGCGCGCTCGGGCGTTCCGAGGTAAGCCTGCTGCACCTGCTGTAGCACGCGTTGCATCGATCGGAGGCGCCGATCGTACTCGGCATACTCGACCTCAGGATGATGCTTCACGGCGGCGAGCCGAAAGCGTTTGGGAACGAGGAAATGCTTGGATTTCATCGAATGGAGCCGCGTCAAATGACTCCACTATATGATACCAGTGTGACCATTGGTTGAATCAACTGCGGGATATGGAAGGTTTCTCGGATCCCGCGTTGGTGTCGGCGCTGATGGCGAAAATGGTCACCTGCCGCGCGAAACCTTTCAGCTCGGCGGATTCGAGTCGCTCGAAACGATAAGCGCGCGCGCCATCGCCGTCATGATCGAGGATTGCCACGGTTCGTTGATCGGTCAGCGCCTGCCCCGACTCCGCACGATTGCAAAGTCGCGCCGCCAGATTGACCGCCGGGCCGACCGCGACATATTCGAGCCGCGCCTCGCCTCCGAGCACACCGACCGTGACGTATCCACTGGAAATCCCTACTCCGATCCCAAGCGGCTGACCCGATTTTCGCCATGATGCGAGCATCGCGGTCACCCGGTCGATTATCTTGAGTGCCATCCCGACCGCGCGATGCGCATGGTCTTCATAGAACAACGGCGCGCCGATCAGCGATACAATCCCATCGCCGGCGAACGACTCGATGGTGCCGCCGAACTCCGTGACGACATCGCTTACCGCCGCGTAATAGTCGCGCGTCAGTTGCATCACTTCCTCGGGAGCGGATGCATCGGAGAAAGAGGTGAAGCCTCGCAGATCGCAGGCGACGACGGACAGCTCGACGCGGTTTTGCTGCGTCGCCGCGGCGAGGCCGCGTTCGCGCACCAGGCGGCCAACCTCGGGCGACAGAAAACGCCCGATGAATTGCGCGCGCTGCCCCTGCATGACGTGATAGCGGACCGCGCCGATCAGGAAGATCATCTCACCGATAGCGGTGCCCACGGGACTCCATCGCGGCGCGAAAAAACCAGTCATCAAAAAAGGCGTGGCCAGACCCATCGCGTTGAGCCTGACGCGTTCGAGACTGTCGCGACGCGAGTTCAAGACCTGGCCGACAGTAACAATGGCAATCCCGACCGACAGAAACAGCGGCACTGCGAACAGGTAATATGCGGGCGTTGACAGCCTATCGAGCACATGCGCCGACATGAACACATCGTTTCGCAGCTTCGGCAGGGTCACGCCCAGCACTCCATACAAAATCGCCAGAAACTGCGAAATTCGGAAGCGCCGCTCAACTCTCGACGCATCCTGCAGCTCGGTACGCGCGACTCGCAGAACCCATTCGATCAAGCTGACTGTTATGAGCGTATCGTCGATCGAGTAAGCTCGCGACCAGGTCAGTTCTGAAGCCGGCAGCATCGCGGAGTCGCGGGCGACGTTGAACAGTGCCCCCACTCCGAGGAAGCCGAGTGCGACGGCGAGGGCGCGGCTAGTCGGCGATTTGGGATCGGCCGCGACGAAGGCGACCCCCATCCCAATCGCGACAATCGCCAGGATAGGATCGGCCGAGTTGGCCAGCATTGCGCGTCTATTACTCCGATGGCGCGGATGCATCCAGCGGGCACGTTGATGGCTTTGCGCTGAAAGATCATTGGGAACCATGCGAGACTCATTCGGCGGGGGCCCGAATGATTCTCACTCTATGCTATCATCGGCTGACCGTCGGTTTCCGTGACGGCGCGACCTGCGGGAGGTTGAAGAGTACGGAGCGAGAAACTACCAAACGAAGCCAAATCATCGAGCAAAATCGGGGCTTTTCTAAAAAGGCGATGGTCTCCGAGCGGGATTTTATGGGTGCGGCCCGTCACGCCGTCGCGGGCCACCGCGCCGAGTCAGCATTCGACGGAGAATGGAAAAACAAAGCCACTGCGAGACAACGTCGAGCAGTGTCCTGAGCGCTGCGCGAAGGACCTCAAGTGGCATTCCGCCGATGAGCGCTGCGCGAAGGACCTCGGCGGGGACGACCTTCGAACGCAGAAACAAACCCACCAAGGAGTTACAGTCCCGGAGGAGCGGACGAGCCTGCACGAATAGCGAAAATGACGAAACGAAGCCAAATAATCCTTTATTTTCAAGGATTCTTTACTACAGCTACTCCCAAGTGCCCGCACTTCGCGCTCGAGGACGACGCCGAACCGCGGAAACGAACCGCCGCGAGACATCGTCGAGCAGTGTCCCGAGCGCTACGCGAAGGACCTCAAGTGGCACGACGCGATATGCCGGAATGCAGAAACAAACCCACCGCGCTATCTCTCCCGCTTTTTGATGTGCGAGAGTAGGATTCGATTTCTCGCTAATCGCAATACAGGATGGGACGAAATATCGATGGCAAGTGAAAGAGAACGAGAACTGCGGCGCCGCCGCAAGCGGCGCAAGGAAGTCCTCAAGGAACGGATCCGCGTCGCGCGCAAAACCAAGAAGAAGAAGCGCGCCTAGAGGTCAGCACACTCGACATAACCGCGCGATATGAAATGAAGCCGATTTCCCTCCCGAATAGATATTCCGAGACAACCGTCGGGATCGTTCGAGAACTCTCGCGACTGGGACTCGCCTATGCGGAGATGTATCTCAAGCGTCGGGGGGCCGAGCTGTCTCCCAATCGAGCCGAAGATTGGCGCGACGGTCTGGGGTACTTTCTTGACCGCGCGTTTGAGCACCTGGGCACATCGGCCGATTACAGCGTCCTGGCGCGACTCGCGATCAAAAGCGTACTGCCGCGAGAGATCGCGTGGACCGACGAAGCGCAGGTGCGTGAGGCGGCGAAATCTCTGTGGCGGAAATTCTGCGAACTCGGAGGTTTTGACGCCAGGACCGGTAAAGGAACCAATCTGAATCTCAACCCATTGCGGCCAAGCACTACCGATACTCGCAAGAACGTCATCGAAGTATGCGCGAGCCTCCGTGAGTACGGCGGGAATATCTACAACATGACTCTGACCGAGCTTCGGGCCGCGAGGGTGAGCGAGGCGTTCGACCGGCTTAGGGACATCCGCGGTGCGGGTCCGAAAGTGATACCGCTTTTCCTCCGCGACGTCGCGATCGAAAGCGAAGGTATCCTTCCCCGGAAATCAGTTTTTGACCTCCATTTGCAACCAGTCGATCGCTGGGTTAAACGGATCGCGGAATTGCTTGACCGGTCTAACAATCGGCCACCGGCCCTCGTCTGTCTCGACCTTGCGAACGCCGCGGAAACGTCTCCGCTTCTGCTTAACGCAGGCGCTTGGTATTTCGGCTCACATATAGCGCACGGTTCGTATCGCTTACGCAAAGCCCTGACCGACCTCTCGAGTTTTCAGGCGATGGTCGTTATCCATGCGAGTGATTTGCGTGCCGAAGGACAAATCCTCAAAACCCTGGTTGACGCTGATTTTCGCAGCCGATTCCTCGAAGATTTGCGGAAGGTCTGGCGCGAAAGCGACCTGAGCGAGGATGCCGCAATGGAACTAGCGCGAAGTGAGTTGGCAGATTACCGCGCAGATCGGTAGGTGCTCTCGGCCGTGATTGATCCGAACGTTCTTATCTCCGCCGTTATATCCGGCAAGGGTGCGCCCGCCGCGCTATTAGCGGCCTTGTTGCAGCGCAAAATTCAACTAGTCGTGTCGCCGAAATTACTCGATGAGTTGGAGCAAGTCTTACTGCGTCCGCGCTTTCGGAGATATATTTCAAATGAGGCAGCGCGGGTTTACGTCGCGAGAGTTCGAGCCCTCGCGAGTCTCATTGCGGACCCACCCGCGCAGCCCGGTTTGACGCCTGATCGGAAAGACGACTATCTGGTAGCGCTCAGTCGAGCAGCGAGCGTGGACTATCTGGTTTCGGGCGATTCAGATTTGTTGAATTTGTCCAATGCGCGTCCGCCGGTTATAACGGCCTCAGCCTTCGCCTCGATTTTAGAAGAACAAAACGCCTAGAGGAGACCCCGACCTTGGCATACGAAACTATTCTCTACGAGGTAGCCGATCAGATCGCGACCATCACGCTCAATCGGCCGGCGAAGATGAACTCCTACACGCCGACGATGGGCAATGAAATCGCCGAGACGATGCTGCAGGCCGATGCCGATCCCGACGTGCGCGTCATCATAATGACGGGCGCCGGTGATCGCGCGTTTTGCGCCGGCGCAGACATCGGCGGTTTCGCGAAGGATGTCAACGCTCGCGAGGGCGGCGGGCGCGGCGAATTTTCCGGCCGTCGCGGCGGTGCGCTGCCGCCGTTGCCGACTATCATGCGCAATCTATCCAAGCCGACCATCGCGGCGATCAATGGCTATGCGCTCGGCGTCGGAATGACGATTCCGATATTGTTCGATGTGCGCATCGCATCGGAGAATGCGAAGATGGGCGTCATCTTCGGGCGGGTCGGCGTAATGGCGGAACTCGGGTCAACCTATCTGTTGCCCCGCATGATCGGTCTCGCGCGCGCATCGGAGATGATGCTGACCGGCAAGCAATACACGGCCGCCGAGTGCCTCCAGATGGGACTCGTCAGCCAGGTCACGCCGCCCGGGCAGGTTATGGAGAAGGCGCGCGAGCTGGCGGGCGAGATGCTGCAGTGCTCGCCAACTTCCCTGGCCTTCACCAGGCATGCGCTTCATCAGGCGCTCGACGGGACGCTTGAGACTGCGATGCAATTCGAGATGTTCGCGCTGGAGAAATGCTACGTCAGCGCGGAGCACAAAGAGTATGTAACCGCATTCATGGAGAAACGGAAGCCGGATTTCTCCAAAGTAAAGCGATGAAAGCTGAGGATTCCAGCGAGGTTCAGTCTTGATTCATCGGAGTAGCGGGAATAGAAAATACATAACTTAGCAGGTCTGCTTTATCATCTTTTGCGCCATCTGGCGGAGTTCGCGAGTAGCTCGGCAACTCGTTATGCATTAGGTCCGGAAAGAGCACTAAAACTATACACCGAGGTAAGGAAACCATGGCAGTTCATATCGGAGCCGTCGCACCCGACTTCACCCAGGAATCAACCCAAGGACCGATCCATTTTCACGACTGGATTGGAAAGGACTGGGTCATCCTGTTCTCGCATCCCAAGGATTTCACACCGGTGTGCACCACCGAATTGGGCGTCGTCTCGAAGCTGAAGCCGGAATTCGAAAAGCGCCACATCAAGGCGATCGGCGTCAGCGTCGACCCGGTCGAGTCGCACAAGAAGTGGATCGCCGACATCGAGGACACGCAAGGCGTGAAGATGAATTTCCCGATCCTCGGCGATGCTGACAAAAAGGTATCGAAACTCTACGACATGATTCATCCGGAGTGGAACGACACGCTGACCGTGCGCTCGGTCTTCATCATCGATCCCAACAAGAAGGTGCGCCTCGTGATCACCTATCCCGCGAGCACCGGACGCAACTTCCAGGAAATTCTGCGCGTGATCGATTCACTACAGTTGACAGACTCTCACAGTGTCGCGACACCGGCCGACTGGAAGCAGGGCCAGGATGTCATTATCGCGCCCTCGCTGCAGGATCCTGAGGAAATGAAGAAGAAATTCCCCAAAGGATGGAAGGAACTGCGCCCGTATCTGCGCGTGACGCCGCAGCCCGACAAATAAACTCGACATCGTCGAGCTGTATCCTGAGCGCTGCGCGAAGGATCTCGATTGGCAGGACAAACGATGTCGAAACGAAGATCCCCGGTCCTCCGCGAGGACCGGGGATTTTTTCCTGAGCCAGGTGTTCAAAACGAACCCAATTGAAGGAGCACGGGTCCGAACGCTGCCAGACATTCTTCCCCTCCTGCAATGTCAAGCAGGCTCGGACCCGCTTCAAGCGAAGTAACCGTCAAATCGCCCAAGGAGGCAATTGATAGTTACTATAATGTCAAGCTCTTGACAATAAGTGTGAAGAAGCTAAATTTAGTTAGCTGAGCGTCTCTAAAAGATTAACTAAGAGTGGACACTGAGCGCGAGGACACCTAAAGGAACTGAGATTCGGCCCGATTCTACGGACTATCGCTGGTCCGCGCGACCGACCTCGCCGCCACGCGCTTGCGAGACGATCCTTTGCAGCTCCGGGTCGGGCTTGAGCCGGAGCGAATGCCGATACGCCGCGAGCCCCTCCTCATTGCGGCCTTGGCGGATGAGGGCCACGCCGAGCAGTGTCCACTCATCGGGTACGTCAGGATCTCGTGCGATCCTGGCACGCAGGAAGTTCTCGGCGCCCGCAAAGTCGTTGTGCATGATCATCAACTGGGCGCGCCCGATGTCGGTTGCCTCAGGGCCGCCGGGAAGTTTCTCGGCGTGACGCAGAGCGTCGTCGCGCTCATCGGTCTTGCCTAGGGAGTCCGCAAGTTTGGCGTAGTCGATGTAGGCGATCGGCGGCGCGTCGGGCAGCATCGTGAGCGCACGTTTCAGCTCACCGAGCGCTTCGCCGGTGCGGCCCATCTGCACGTGTAGTAACCCCAGATTGTAAAGATCTACGCCGTCGTTGGGCTCAATCCCTTGAGCGATCACGAATTCCCGCTCCGCATCTTTCGTATCACCGCGTTGTTTGAGCGCCAGCCCAAGGCGGTTGTGGCACAGATGGGAACGCGGCGCCATTTCCACGCAGGTCGAGAATAGGGCGACCTCGTCGTGCCAGAAGCTTTCAACGTGGAACAGAATTCCCGCGCATACCATGGTGATGATCGCGGTCGCCGCGGCGAGCAGCCGGCCCGACGGCTCGACACTGGAGACAAATGAAACCGTCAGCTCGGCTATCGCGATGCACCACGCCACCGACGCCATATAGAGGTAGCGATCCTCGATCAGTGCGATCGGGCTGAATGCGCGCAGGTTCATTTCAGGCACCACGCTGACGGCGATCCATATCGCGCAAAACAGATAGAAGATCCGGCGGCGGTCGTTCCACAACGCAACCACGGCCGAGCCGACCAGGCCGATCAACGCGAGCAGCGGCAGGTAGAACTCGCGCGACGCCGCTGACGAAATGAGCTCCACCGGATGCGCCGGGCCGGCGCGCCACGGCGCCACCAGCAGCAACGCGTAGGTTCCCAGCACGCTCGGCATCGTCAGCCATTCCTGCGTGCGGGTCATCGAGTTGGTGATGTTGAGGCGGCTGATGAATCCGAGCACCCAGAGCCTAATCGCAAGATAGACCGCCAGCTCGATGAAGAATGGAGCTGTCTCAAGGGCGGCGCGCACGAAGCGCTTACGCCATGACACAGCCACTGCGCCTGTGCTTTCGCCGGAGGCGGAACCGGGCGCGAGAAGAACGACGTATGCGACAACTATCACCGGAAACACTGCCGCCGATTCGTGGCTGAGCAACGCCATCGCGTACAACAGCGGCGCGAGAATGTTCGATGCACGCCTGTCACGTTCGCGCCGAATGAAGAACAGGAATGCCGCGAGTTCGAACACCGCGCTCATCGGCAATGGAATCGCGGTAGGCCATACCACCGCCTGCGCGTGAATCGGCAGCACGCCGAACAGCATCGCGGCGATGATGGGAGTCCATCGCGAGTCGGTGATCTCGCGCGCGATCTTGAACACCAACGACACCGCGATCAGATGAACCGCGACGATCGCCAGATGCCATCCCGGCGGCGCGTAGCCGAACAGATGATAGTTCGCGGCCAGCCACACATCCTGGAGCGGCCGGTAATAGGCACTCTGCGGAAGGTTGAGGGGATTACGAAACCACCACGAATCGTTGATGAAGGATCGCCACACCATCGCCCAATCGCCGATATAGCGGTTGAGCACGATCATCTCGTGGTCGTCGTATACCAGTTCGTTCGCAACGCATCGGAGGTAGACCAGCAGCGTGAGCGCGATCGCCGCGAGCGGGGTGTCCGACAGCGTCGCGAGCGACCAGAGGCGCCGCGGCGGAGAGTACTTCGCGGGCGCGGGCTCTCGGCGATCGGGCTTACCTTGCGAGCGTCGGCGTTGCTTTTTCGAACTCAATGAATCTGATGCCCTGCTCTTTCGATAGCGCGGAGCGCGCCCAAGGTTGCGGCAATTTTAGCGTTCGAACGGTCGCTCAGAAACTTCCTTGGCGGATGCATCGGCATATCGTATCGTGCGCGTGAGGTTCGATGTCGATATCCCTATTCCACCGCGGCGCCGTACGCCTTCGCCTCATCGCCTCGGTGCCGCTGCTTTTCGTATTCGGCATCGCGGGATCGGGATTCGCAGCCGACGCGGAAACCCCCTTCTCTCTTTATTACCAGGGACGCGAATCGCTGATTCTGCATCGTCTCCAACTCGATCCCTCCACTCTCGTTGTGGACACTCTCTCCGGTGCGCAAGCCGCCGTCTATCAGGATCGACTTCCGCCGCCAGGTCCCGAACTGGACGCCCTGAAAGCCCAGATCAGCGAGGGCATGGGACTCGTGCTGATTCTAGGCGGCGATGTCGATGCAGCTTCGCTCAAGACGCTGACTGATGGCGCCGTCGAGCAGACCGGCGTGGTCGATGCGCCGCCTGGCCCGGAACACGCGATGGCCGCGGAAAAACTCGCCGCCATTATCACCTACGTCGGGCCGGCCAATGATCCCATCGGCACCAATGTGAGTTGGAAATCGGCGGTGAGAATCCACGAGCGCAGCTTGCTCAAAGTTTCACCTGAAGCAACGGTGCTGGTAGCAACCACGAGCGCGGATCCGATTCACCCTGCGACGCCGATTCTGATGCGCACGCGGCTCGGCAAGGGCAACATCTACATACTCAATGTCTGGATCAAAGAGGGTGACCTGGTCGAGCGCGAGCACAGCTTCCTCCGCATGCTGCAAGGAGCGCAGGGCGCGCAGAACTACGACTTCCAGCGCTTCTTCTTTTTCAACTGGATTCTCTATGCGATGACGCGCGAGTCCGCCGGCGTCGCGCCGGTGCGTTACGGCCGTTGGATCGCAGCGCCAGTTCCGGGGCCGATCGCGGTGGCGCTCCTGACGGGCATCTTCGGAACCATGTTCATCGCGATCGTGATTGGCGTTATCTGGGCGCGACGCTACAGCAAGCGGCATCCCGAGGAGATCGAGCACTTCTATCGTCCGGGAGTAGTGGCGGGAGCGCTGGAACCAAAGCCGCAGTCGCTGGGCGCCGCCGCGATGCCACAAGAGGTCCCTCAAGTCGTTGCAGCGCATGGCGATCCGCGATGGGAGGTGGTTGGCTTCCATCGCCCGCTTTCCGGCTACATCTACAACTATCTGCTCAACCTGGTAGTGCTGATCCCGTTCAATTTCCTCGTCACGTTCTGGATCGATCGCAACTTCATCAATCCTTTTCTCGAAGCGCGCGGTGCCGGTCAGGCGGTCGGCCAAGTGATGCTGTTCCTCTTACCGCTGCTGGATCTGGGCACCAGCCAGGCGATGATCAAGTACTACGCCGAGTACCGCGTCAAAGAGCCTGCACGCGCGATCACCTACATGCAGTTCTTCATCTGGTTTCATCTGTTGCTGGGAATCATCGCACTGGCCGCGTTGGGTATGCTCGGCGCAATCGGATTGCCCGGCACCGCGTTCGCGTATTTGAGTTGGTTCGTCGTCCTGAATGCACTGGCATGGTTTCCGCCCTTTTACACCACGTTCTCGGCCCTGTTTCGCGCGCAGCAACGCTTCGACTACGTCCAACTCGAGGTCGTGCTGTTCTTCGGGATGACTCCGGTACTGCAGATGACAGGGGCGATCCTCGGCCGCCATTGGGGCCTGCTGCATCCGGTGTTCGGCGAGGGGATGGGCGTGGTGATGGGCTTCACCTGCGGCTTCATCGTCGGCCATCTCCTCCTCGGCCTGATCAGTTGCGTCTTCTACGAGATGATGGGCATGCGCCTGCTCACCATCATGCTCGCGCACTTCAATCGCGACACGATCAAGAAATCGATCGTGTACGGGCTGAAGCTCACAGCCGGAACCGTGATGCCGTTTTTCACCTGGGGAACTGTGCCGGTGATCATGGGCGCGCTGCTGCCGAACTTTCTCGAGCTCAACGAAATTTGGATCCTCGTTTATGGACTGACCTTCGCTTATCTCGAAACCGGCGTGTCGATCTTCCTCTCGCTGATGCCGTCGATATCGGAAAGCTACTCGCAAAACATGATCAAGCTGACGCAGCGCTACATCGATCAGGGACTGCGATGGGGCCTGATGGTGACGACGATGCTCGGCGGCGCATACATGGTGTTCTGCGGGCCGCTGATCGAGGGCATGCTGCCTCCGCAGTTCGGCCGCGCGGTCGGAGTGCTGGTTCTAATCCACACGTTCCGTTTGTTCGATTTTTTTGTGCGCGAACCCGATCAGGTTTTTCAGGCAACCGGACGTTCCGGAACATTCACCGTGGCCGCGATCATCGAAAACGCGGCGCGCATCGGGATGACTTGGTTCTTCATCAAATGGTGGGGCTTCCACGGCCTGTTCTGGGCGTTCACCGCGTCGGCGGCGATTAAGGCGCTGTTCATATGGCCGGTGATGGCGCGCTACATCATCGCGCCGGTCTTCAGCGTATGGCAGACCTTTGTGAATCCCACGCTGGCGGCGCTCGGCAACTACTACATCCTGCGCGCGCTCGCGGCATCGTTGTGGCATGGCCCGGGGCATACGGCGAATACCTGGCTGGTGGTGATGATCACGCTGCTCGGCTCGCTGCCGATCTACATGTTCATCAGCGCGATTCTCGGATGGGACGACGCGGAGCTGCGCGAGTTCAAAGATGCGGTCGAGCTGGTGCCGGCGCCGTTCCGCATCCTCGCGCAATTCATGTATGCGGTCGTGAGTCTCGGCACGTCATTGAGTCCGTTGCACAATCGCTTTATGGCAAAGCTCGATGCCGAGGCTGCGCACGAAGCCGCGCTCCTGACCGCAGCGAAAGTGCAGATGCACTGAGCATTGTCCTCTGCCATGCAGACCTAACCCCCAGCCCCTTCCCCTAAAGAAAGGGAAGGGGTTAGGGGTTAGGTCTGCTGCACCTCACGCGGCCTTTGGTGTCCGGGCGCGCGGCGCCGTGCCGATGATCCGGTCGCGCTCGAGGGCTTCAATCTCGGCGTCGGACATTCCGAGGATCTCGCCGAAGACTTTGCGATTGTGCTCGCCCAGCAGCGGCGCGGGGCGATCCGGCACCAGCGGCGTTTCAGAAAAATGTTCCGCCAGACCCGGATAGAGATGTGTGCCGATGACTGCGCGCTCGATCGGCACGAAAAATCCTCGCGCCGATAGTTGCGCATCGCCGAGGATGTCGGCCGCCGAATGCACCTGCCCTGCGATCAGGCCCGCATCGATCAGCTTGCGTGCGCTCTCATCAGCACCAAGTTCCTTCAGCGCGGCCGAAAGTTCCGCGTCGAGCGCGTCTTCATTGCGTTTGCGATCCGCCTCGGTCGCGAAACGAGGATCGCGTGCGAGAGCCTCGAGACCGAGCGCATTCGCGAGCTGATGCCATTGCTCGTCGGACTCGGCGGCGAGCGCGACGTAGCCGGAACCTGCGCGATAGATTCCGTGCGGCGCGTGCGTCGGATGACGATTGCCGCGCGGCTTCGGCACCTGGCCGGTGAGTTGGTATTCGACGATCGCTTCACCGACGAACGGCACGACTGTCTCGACCTGCGCCAGCTCGATATGTTGCCCGCGGCTAGTGCCCTCGCGCTCGCGCAGCGCCACCAACACGGCGAAGAGCCCGTTGAGGCCTGCTGAGGGATCGCCGAGCGCATTGCTCAAAGTGTAGGGTTGTCCTCCATCGTGATATCCCACCAGACCGGTCACGCCCGAGACAGCCTCGATGGTGTTGCCATAGCCACGCGCGTGCTTTTCGGGACCTTCCGAGCCGAACGACGGCATCGAGATCATCACAAGACGCGGATTGAGCGGCGCGAGCGTCTCCCACGCGAGTCCCAGCCGCTCCATCACGCCGGGGCTGTAGTTCTCGATCAGGACGTCGGCGGTCGCGACGAGGCGCTTCACGATCTCAACCGCGCGCGGATTTGCGAGATCGAGGGTCGCGCCGAGCTTGCCCCGATTCGCGGTATTGAACACCGCGGAGCGTTCAATGACCTGCATCTCCGGCGGACCCATCGAGAGCGAGCCGCGCCACCAATCGAAATGGAGCGTGTCCTCGATCTTGATCACCTCGACGCCCATCTCAGCCAGCAACTCGCCGAGCAGCGGCCCCGCCCATCCCATCGAGAGGTCGATGGCTCTCAGTTTTCCTTCGACGATTGTCTTCATACAGTGCCCGCCGCTCTCAAATCCGCGAGATCGCGATCATTCAAACCAAGTCTGCCGCAAAAGATTTCCCGATTGTGTTCGCCCAACCGCGGCGCCGGTCGCGAGGGCTCCGGCCGATGCGACGACAAGCGCAACGGCGCGCCGGGAATTCGAATGCGCCCCAGCACTGGGTCATCGATAGTTTCGAAATAGTTGCGCAACGCGAGCTGCTCCCATTCGAGCAGCTCGGCGACGCTGGGAATGCCGACCAAAGGAATCGCGCGTGCCTGCCCCTCGCGATGAAGGTACTTGCGATCGTGCTGAAGGAAGAATTCCTCAACGATTGCGAGCAACGCGTCGTTGTTAACCATCCGCTGCAGCGCCGTTTTGAAGCGCGAATCGGTCGCCAGCTCGCGACGCCCCATCAGCTCGCACAGGCTCTCGAACTGCTTGTCGGTGACGCAGTGCAGACCCGCGTATCCGTCGCGGCATTTCAGTGTCACGATCATGAACGGACCGATCGCGAAGCGCTTGCCCGCGCGTTCGCGCACGACGCCGGTGTACTGGAAGCCGACCGGTTCGTAGATCATCGTCAATGCCGCCGCCTCGAGCAGCGCGACATCGACATGCTGGCCATGCCCGAGGGTGAGGTCGCGCGCGAGCATCGCTTGCATCGCCGCGATCGCGCCGAACAACCCGCCGATGTATTGCGCGAGGGAGCCGGGCGGGGTCAGCGGCTCGCGAGCGGGCTCTCCAACGGGATATGTCCATCCACCGCGCGCGAACAGCACGAGATCGTTCAGCGCAGCATCGCGATCGGGACCATCGGCACCAAAGTTCGATATCGAGATGATCGACAGCTTGGGAAATCGCTTCAGCAACCCTGCGGGAGCGAGACCGAGGCGCGGCAATGTCTCGCGCGCGAAGTTCTCGATCAGCAGGTCGGCGCCCTCGAGCATCCGCATCAGCAACTCGACGCCTCGCGGATGCTTGAGGTTGAGCGTCACGCCGTACTTGTTGGTATTGAGAAAGGCGAATCGACCGCCGCGATCACCATTTGAATGTCCCGGTCGATGAGGTCCCGCCTTGCGCGCGCCCTCGCCCCATGGCGGCTCGACCTTGATGACGTTGGCGCCGACCTCCGCAAGCAGACGTGTCGCATATGGACCGGCGATGTGATGTGTCAGATCGACAACGTGCGTGTTTCGCAGCGACGAATACCGCATTCGATGTGCCCCAGGCTCCCGCGTGTCATCTGACTACCGAGCGCTTGTCGTCGTCAAGGGCGAGAGGCACTAGCCGTCCAAAAGTGTTCGCTTGTCGGCAGCGATGGCGACGCGCTAATGACATCTTTATGCGCCCGTTCGGCATGCGGGCCATGGAGGTTCGCAATGAACGTGCTCGAATTGGAATCCACCCCGGAAGTCCAGGACCTGCGCAAGAGGGTTGGCGATTTCCTGACGGAGTTCATCTATCCCAACGAAAAAATTCTCGATCGCTACGACGACTCCTCGGGCAAGACGATGAAGTCGATCCAGGGCGAGGCCAAGAAGCGCGGACTGTGGGCACTCGGCCTGCCCAAGGAAATCGGCGGCGGCGGATTGCCCTTCATGCATTACGTCTTCGTCAACGAGATCGTCGGGCGCAGCGAGTTCGCGATTGCGGGGCTGGGAACCCATTCGGCGCAGGACGCGACGATGCTCTACCTGTACGGCAACAACGAGCAGAAGAAGCGCTGGCTCGAGCCGCTGGTCAATGGCGACGTCTATCCATGCTTCTCGATGACCGAGCCGGAGGTCTCGGGCGCCGATCCGACGGGGCTGCAAACTCGCGCCGTGCAGGACGGCGACGAATGGGTCATCAACGGGCACAAGTGGTTCACCAGCAACGCCCATATCGCGGGCTTCGCCACCGTGATGTGCGTGACCGAGCCCGACGCGCCGCCTTACGAGAAGTTCAGCATGATCATCGTTCCCACCGATACCAAGGGCTTCAATAACATTCGGCCGGTGCCGGTGATGGGCGAGACTGTCGGTGGGCATTGCGAGATTCGCTATGAGGATTGCCGCGTGCCGCTGACCAACCTGCTCGGCCCGCGCGGGCAAGCCTTCAAGATCGCGCAGAAGCGGCTCGGCCCCGGCCGCATCTACCATTGCATGCGATGGCTCGGGCAGGCGCAGCGCGCCTTCGAGCTGATGTGCGAGCGGGCGCTTTCGCGGCGCGCTTTCGGCAGCACGCTCGCTGAGAAGCAGACCGTTCAGAACTGGATTGCCGATTCTGCGGCGGAGATTCAGGCGGCGCGTCAACTCACGCTCAGCGCCGCGGCTAAGATCGATGCCGGCGATGAGGCGCGCGTCGAGATTTCACTGATCAAGTTCTGGGGCGCGCGCGTGCTGCATGATGTCATCGATCGCGCGATTCAGGTGCATGGCGCGCTCGGAGTCACGGAAGATACGCCGCTGGCGAAGATGTATCGGCATGCGCGCTTCGCGAGGATTTACGATGGTCCCGACGAGGTGCATCGGATGGTGGTGGCGCGGCGCATCCTGAAGGAGTTCAAGGAGGGGCGCAAATACGACTTCGGCCGCGGCGTGAGGTCGCGCGCCTTCAAAGCGGAGCTATAGCAGCCGCTGTCAATGCACAAGCGGCGGAGCCCTCGGGCCTTCGCCGCTTTTTTTGGGAGAGATCGGATCCGAACTTCGCTACAGCGCGCTGGCGCCGCGCTCGCCGGTCCGGATGCGCACCACTTCTTCCATCGCCATCACGAAGATCTTGCCGTCGCCGATTCTGCCGGTGCGCGCCGCCCGCTCGATGGTTTCGACCACCTGCGGACAAAGCTCGTCCGCGACGATGATCTCCAGTTTCACCTTGGGTAGGAAGTCCACCACGTATTCCGCGCCGCGATAAAGTTCGGTGTGGCCCTTCTGGCGGCCGAAGCCTTTGACCTCGCTGACGGTGAGGCCCTGCACGCCGATGCTGGAGAGCGCCTCTTTCACCTCATCGAGCTTGAAAGGTTTGATAATCGCTTCGACCTTTTTCATTTGGTTTCCTCGGCCCTCTCCCCAGGAACGTCGGGGCTTCAACAGCGGCCCCTTTCTACCTTTCCCTTATATACCCGATCTGACGCAAGCCCCAAGGATAAGGCTCACCCGGCTTTCGCCTTTTTGCCGACCTCGAACCGCTTCTCCCCGCCCGCGATCAAGCGGCGAATATTCTCCCGATGCCTTACCAACACCAGCGCCGACATCACGATGGCGAGCAGCACGTAGGGCCGCGGCATCGAGAGCGCCGCCACCGCAGGCACCAGCACGATGGCGGCGACGATTGAGGCCAGCGACATGATGCGGGTAGTCGCGAAGGTGATCCCGAATGCCGCCAGAGCAAACAGCAGCGCGAGCGGCGCGAGTACCACCCATACGCCGAGCGAAGCCGAGACTCCCTTGCCTCCGCCGAATCCCAGGAACACCGAGAAGATCGATCCCAGGAACGCGCCGAGCCCGACCCATGCAAGAATCGCGGGAGGGAATCCCATCATGCGCGCAACCCCAACCGGGATAGCGCCCTTGAGGATGTCGCCCACGAAAGTGATAGCGGCCGCGCTTGAGCCGCCAGCCCTCGCGACATTGGTCATCCCGATGTTGCCGGAGCCGACCGCGCGCGGATCGAAGCCGCGCATCCTGCCGACGATGATGCCGAACGGAATCGATCCAATGAGGTAGGCGGCGGCGATCAGCAGCGCGACGGTCATTGTCCGTCCACGCCAGGAAGGGAAATGGTCGGGGTGACTGGATTTGAACCAGCGACTCCTGCGTCCCGAACGCAGTGCTCTGGCCAGGCTGAGCTACACCCCGAACTGCGGGCCAATTGGCCGGATGTGAACCGACCAGAACTTATAGCATCCATCGAAGTCTTGTGCGAACTCGCGCGCGAACGCGTACTTCCTTCGTTTCAATCATATGCGATCGCCCGCGAAGAGTCGCGCGATTTCGACCATGCTCTTGACATCGCGAGCGGTGCAAGGTCGAATCCAAGGGCTATTGGGGAGAAGTGAAATTGTCGATGAAGAGATTTGTCGCGGCGCTCATTGGTCTGTTCGCGCTCGGATGGTCGGGGATGGCGTTCGCGCAGGCGACCACGATCACCACGATGTGTCCCCCCGCAAACTTCAAGTGCGCGTTCAGTGCCGCCGAGACCATGTCGTTCTTGACCCCGAAAACCGTAGGTTCACCGGGACAGCCCGACGTGTACCTCGGCTACATAGTGTTCGACCCATCGGGATCGGGAATGGTGACGATGACGGGAGTTCAGAATGTGAATGGCACGGTCGGGCCAATCGGAATCCCCCCTTCCGGTTCGTCGATCTCCGTACTATCGAGTTCTACACCGTGCGCCAATGGCTTGAATGGCCAACCGGCGACGATCACCTTCACCGATAACAGCGAGCTATCATTCGTCACCGACGCCGGGGGCACTGAGCTGCAATTCATCCTAAGCAAGGACAAAAATACTTCCTCCACCAAAAACACCAACAGCGTCCGAATCGGAGTTTGCCGCCAGCAGTAGGCGCCTGTGTCGCGAATCATAACAGGCGCTACCTCGCGGAGCTTGCTCAAGCTCGCGACCCTGGTCGGCTACGTCATCCTGATGATGGTGAGCCTAATGGGACCGCCGGCACCGCGAGCGCAACCGTCGCCCACCAGCACGGTAACTGCTGTCGCCAGCAATCTTACCGTCAGCCCCGCCGTTCTGAACTTCGGTGCTCAGGTGGTGCTGCCGCCCGACGGCGTGCTAAGCAACACCCCGAAATACATCACGCTGAGTGTGGCGAAAAATCAGCCGCAACCAGTGACGATCGAGCAGCCGCTGATGGTCTCGGATTCGACCGCTCCGCCGCCGCAGTTCATCGTTCAAGCCAACAACTGCACGGTGATCGAGCCGGGGGTCCCGTGCAAGATTCCAATACTTTTCCAGCCCAATGGCTTGCGAACCAGAAATGCCGTGCTGCTGATTACCAGCAACGCGAGCAATGACAATGGCGTTCAGAGCGTCACCCTGGTCGGGCGTGGTAAGTCGGGCACCCTCGGCATCAGTCCGAGGTCGCTGAGTTTTCCCGTCGCGATGCTGGGCGCAACGCCATCGCCGAGCAAGTCCGTGACGCTAACCAACAAGAACGCGGTGAAGATGACGATTAGCGTGATCTCATCCAGCAACCAGGACGTCTTCCAGCTCACCAACAATTGCCCGACTACGCTGCAACCAAGTGCGCAATGCACCTTCAGCGTGAGCTTCATGGCCGATCGCAACGGCGGAATCGGAGGCAAGATCACGATCCTTGACAACGCGGCGGGACCGAACACAGTCAGCCTATCGGGAAGCGGTAGAGGGTTCCCTACCCCGACGCGCACCCCGACTCCAACCAGGACCGCAACACCCTCGCCCACGAAAGTGCCGGGCCCGTTCCCGATGCGCGCGTTCCCGGTGATGCACTAAGTGAAGAGGGATCGAAGCTACCGATTCGAGGCTTGCGCGTGCGCAATCAGATCGCGCATCTCAGCGATGATCTTCCGGTAATCTTTTTCGCCGAAAATTCCCGATCCTGATACGAAGACGTTGGCGCCCGCGGCTTTCACGTCGGCGATATTGTCGGACTTCACGCCGCCATCGATCTCGACATCGATCGAAAGGCCGCGCCGCTTGAGCTCGCGGCGAACCTCGCGCAGCTTCTGCAGCGACGCCGGAATGAACTCCTGCCCGCCAAATCCCGGATGCACGCTCATGATGAGGATCATGTCGAGGTGCTCGGCGGCCGCAATCACTCGATCGATGGATGTTTCGGGATTGACCCCGATCGAAGCACGCGCACCGAGCTCGCGAATTCGCTTCGCGATTTTGGGAATGTCCGGACAAACTTCGGAGTGAACCGAGACCGAGTTGGCGCCGGACTTGATGAACACCTCGACGTACTTTTCCGGCTCGCTGATCATCAGATGTGCATCGAGCGGCAGCTTGGTGACCTTGCGAACCGCCTGCAGGATTGGCACGCCCATCGAGATGTTCGGCACAAAGTGGCCGTCCATCACGTCGAAATGGAGAAGGTCGGCGCCCGCGCGTTCGACCGCCGCAATCTCCTCGCCCAGGCGCGTGAAGTCAGCGGAGAGTAACGATGGAGCGATTTGGTCGCGCGGCTGCATGCTGGAAAGATAACCTCTCGGCGACCCGCTCGCAAAGTTATCGGCGCAAAATCCGCGCGGCGAAAAATCCATCGAGGCCCGAATGGTCGGGACGAGTCCGCATTGTGCCATCCTCGCGCAGGAGGTCTGCGATGTGCTGATGCGCTGGAAGATGCCTGTTTATTTCGTATTGCGGATTTTCTTCGAGGAACTGAGCAACGACGCCGTACCCTTCTTCCGGCATCAGGCTGCACACCGAGTACACGATCGCGCCGCCCGGAAGCAGGAGCGCGGCGGCGTTGCGAAGCATCGCGAGTTGCAGCACCGCCATGCGCGAAGGATCGCCGGGCTTCAGACGCCATCGAATCTCCGGATGCTGCCGGAGCGTGCCAGTCCCCGTGCATGGCGCATCGAGCAGGACGTAGTCAAAACTCGCGGGCCGCAGCGGAACCGCTTTGGCGACATCGGTGCGCGCGAAGAAAAGATTCGTGTGACCGAGACGTTCCGCCACCCCTCGCGTGTTTCGAAGTCCGGCGAGGTTCAGGTCGAGCGCGATGACCTTGCCTCGCTCGCCTACGAGTTCCGCGAGATGCGTCGCCTTGCCGCCGGGAGCGGCGGAACAATCGACGACGACGGCTCCGGGTGCGGGTGCGAGCATCCTCGCGATGATTTGCGAAGCCTCGGACTGCACATGAAAGAGGCCCTCGCGAAAACTTTCCGAGTCGAGATGAGGTGAGCCCTTGAGAATCAGCGTTTCAGGAAATCTGCCCTCGGCGACAACCTCGAGGCCATCGTTCTTGATGCGCGCGAGAATCTCCTCGCGGGTTCCGCGCGACAGGTTGAGACGAATCGCGGTCGGCGCGGCCTCGTTGTCGGCGGCCAGCAGCGATTCAGCATCGGCACGGCTGAAGGTTGCGATGAACCGCTCGGCCATCCATCGAGGATGTGAATACTGAAGGGCGAGCGACCCCACATCGTCATTCGCAATCTCGAAACTCGGCG
Organism: uncultured delta proteobacterium; assembly: GCA_963815835.1. Classification (GTDB taxonomy): domain Bacteria; phylum Desulfobacterota; class Binatia; order Binatales; family Binataceae; genus DATGKG01. The sequence continues at coordinate 7,737 of CAWFIF010000005.1, read as the reverse complement.
CGCCCTGCCGTGTGGCCTTGCGCAACACCGCATTGACGAAGCCCGAGGCGTCGCGAGTGCGCCGCTCGGAATTCGCGATCGTCACGGCGGTGTTGACGGCGGCATGCTTCGGGACGCGATCGAGATGACGGATCTGAAAAAGTCCGAGGCGGATAATCTCGAGGACCGCGGCGTCGATCCTCGCAAGCGGTCGCGAGGCCAGCCGCTCGATTTCGAAATCCAGTCGCCCGCGCCATGCGAGCGTGCCGAGCACCATCAGCGTGATGAGGCGGCGGTCGTTGGGCTCGAACTCGGGCAGGCGGCTGCCGAGGAGTGCGTCGGCGTAGGCGCCCTTGTGATTGACGCGAAAGAGAATCTCCAGCGCCGCCTTGCGCGCCGCTATTCCTGACGATTCCTTTTTTGCGGTCGCCAAATCACGCGCCCAGTTTATCGCCGATTGCCAGGCGCCGCCCGCGCGCCCAGTCGCCCGCACGCATGCGTTTGCGACCCGGCGCCTGCACCTCGAGCAACTCGAGCGCGCCCTCGCCGCATTTCACGATGGGGTTCGCGCCGATGCTGACGATGGTACCGGCTTCCGCATCGTTGTCTGATGGGACAACGCGCGCGCGATAGATCATCAAATCGCTTCCGGCGAATATGGTTCGCGCGACCGGCCACGGATCGTGTGCGCGGGTCATCCGCTCGATTTGTCGGGCCGGCAAACGCCAGTCGATCAACGCGTCGGCCTTCGTAATGATTTTGGTGTACGTGGCGAGGCTCTCATCCTGCGGCGTCTCGGTAAGTTCGCCGCGCTGAAGTTTTGCGAGCGCTTCCAGCAACGCCTCCGCGCCGAGGTTCGCGAGCTTGTGCTTGAGGGAGCCGGTGGTTTCGTCCTCGGCAATCGCAATTCGACGCACGTGCAGCATCGCGCCCGCGTCCATCTGCTCGCTGACCCGCATGATGGTGACGCCGGTCTCGCGATCGCCCGCGAGAATCGCGCCCTCAGTTGGCGCCGCACCGCGATGACGCGGCAGCAGCGACGCATGCACATTGATCGGCATGATGCGAGGCGCATCGAGCACCTCATTCGGCAGGATGCGGCCGTATGCCGCGACCACCAGCAGATCCGGCTCGAATGCTTTCAACTCCGCGAGAAATTCCGCGGTGCGAATTTTGGTCGGCTTCAGCGTCGGGATTCCATAATGTGCTGCGACCACTGCGACTTCGGAGGGCTGCGCCTTCTGACCACGCCCGCGTGGCTGATCCGGCCGCGTCACCACGCCGACGACTTTGAAATTTTCGCCTGCGGCTGGGAAATTCTCGCCGGTCGCGGCGACCAATCGCTCAAGGATGTGGGCCGCCAGCTCTGGTGTGCCCATGAAGACAATTTTCAGAGGATGCGACGCGTTCAGATCTGGACCGAGGGCGGCCTCGCCTTTTCGTAGCTGCCGTCTTTGATCATTTTCTTGACTTTGCGTTTGTACATCTCGCGCTTGAGGCGGCTGATGCGATCGATGAAAAGTTTGCCCTCCAGGTGATCGATCTCATGCTGGAGTGCAACCGCCAGCAAATCATCCGCCTCGATTTCAATTTGCTTCTGGTCGGGTGTCCACGCACGCACCAGCACCTTGGCCGCGCGTTTCACGTCGGCGGTGAAGTTGACGATCGACAGACATCCTTCTTCCCAGATGATCGAGCCCTCGGCCTCAACAATCTCGGGATTGATCAGCTTGAGCAAGCGCTTGCCCGGATTGTCATGATCGGTGTCGAGCACGATGATGCGCTGCGACGAGCCGACCTGCGGCGCCGCGAGACCCACGCCCGGCGCCGCGTACATCGTCTGCGTCATGCTGTCGATGAAGCTCGCAAGCTTGCCGTCGATGTTCGCCACCTCTTGCGCGGGCTCCTTCAGCGAGGGTTCCGGATATTTAAGGATTCTAAGCAGCGCCATTTGTATGGAAGGGCTCGCTCGTCGAGCTGGCCCAACATTCAGTCTATCAAAGGAGAAAAATCCTAAAAAGCCTTGCGCGCGAAGCGCGGTACTCGGCAGCCCCGAGAACGATTCACGCGGCCATGCCGTGCTTGGCGAGGAAAGTCTCCATCGCGCGCACGCATTCTTCGGGCTGCTCGATTTGCAAAAAATGCGAGGTGTTGGGAATCGCCTCGTACTCGACCGGCATCTCCTCGGCGATCGCCTTGCTGATGAGCGCCGGGGCGCCCGCGCCTTCAATATGCGGATCGGCGCCTATCAGCTTCACCGGAGCCTTCACCTCGCCGAGCTTCATCCACAACGAGGGATCGCGATTCTCCTCGAACACGCGAGCCTCCAGTTCGCGCGGACACGCGAGGATCCAGTCGCCGCTCGAGGGCTCCTGGCGCAGGGTCGCGCGCGCCATTATCTCATAGGCCTGCGGGCGCCATCGCGTGAAGCCCCGATTCGAGGCCAACTGTTTCGCGAAATCATGCGGGCTCTTGTAGCGCTCGGTGCGACGGCGGGCGCGCGCGGCGAGCGAGTCTTTGTCGAGCTGCTGAACGTTGCGCAGCGGATGGCCCTCGCGCGGATAGATCGGCGGATCGAACAGCACGATTGCGCGCCACCTGCCCTGATGCTCCAGCGCATGGCGAATCGCGATCAGTCCCGACAGCGAATGGAAAACGCCTGCAATCGGCTTGTTTCCAAATTCGCGCTCAATCCCGCCAAGCGTCCGCTCCAGGTTGACGACAAAATGCGTCATGTCGTGGCCCGATTCGCCATGCAAAGGATTCTCGCCGTGATTGCGCACGTCGAACAGGATCAGATCGTAGCGATCGCGCAGCAGATTCCAGAATGGAAAGTATGCGTCCACCGCGAGGCCATTGCCGTGGCTGAGCATCAAGCGCGGGCCGGCGGGATTCCCATGGCGGCGGATGCGCAGGATCGCGCCGTCGTCCATTTTGAGATCGAGAACGCTGTTCGGCTTGGGCAACTGGGCAGTATTGTCCATCGAGTTTTTCTGTTGGTCACTCACAAGCTGATTTTCTCAGAGCATGCGAACGGGGTCGACATCGATGCCGAGATAAACATTGCTTTGGCGGGCGCGCGGCGCAAGGGTCGCCTGCATCGCGGAGAGCGCGGTGCGCAGCGCGGTGAGATTTTCCGACTTCACCATCACCTGCCATCGATAGCGTTTCTTGATCCGCTCGATGGGCGCGGGCGCGGGACCGAGCACGCGGATGATGTCGGGCGACGCGGTCCTCCGATAAGCGTCGGCAGCGCGGGAGAGTGCGTGCGCGGCCGCCGATGCGATGCGCGACACCACCTCGGGATCCTCGCCCTCGATACGCACCATCGCGAGCTTCGCGAATGGCGGATAGGAAAGTTCGCGGCGCAGTTCCAGTTCACGGCGGATAAAGCGCGCATAATCCTGCTCGCGCGAAGCTTCTTGGCGACAGACTCAATGCCCGAAAGATCGTCGTCTGGTACGACCAGCGAGGCGAGTTCGCGCCGTTCATAAATGAGGTTCGGGGTGGTCCGCGGACTAGCCCTGAGCCCGTGCTGGTGTCTGTTGGCGAGGTCGCCGCTCGGGTCCTCGAGTATGCCGGGTCGATATTCGAGGTACGGACCGAGGCCGAGCCGTACGCGAGCGGCGACACGCCCGATGCTGTCGTCCTCTACCTGCCTGGCTGTGTCCGTGACGCCGGCAACTTGGTGCTCATGGAGCTGGAGGAAGCGGGTATTCGGTGGAACCCGGTGCTGGTACAGCTCGCCAGGAACCTCCTGCTGAAGACGTACACGCTTGGCGTCGTCGATCAGATGTTGCCAGGCGGGCCGGAAGCTGGCGTACGAGGATCTGGCGCGGATCACCGCAGGCAACGGCCGCAGCCACCGTCGATCCTGAGGACCATCTTGCAAAATGCCCGGGACAGCGACGCGATGCTGGGTGCTTGGCTGGCGGACGAATCCCATGACATCACTATCAGCGCCAAGGCCGCCACGACTGAACTCATCTCGCTGATCAGGGCAAGGCTGGGTCTGGGGCGAGACCCGGCGACGCCTCCCTGCCGAAGCTGCGGGCGATCACTGCGCGCTACCTCCTGGCCAACGAGTTCCGGCTGGATCTGGCGTGGTCGCCGCCACCGAGGCGCTCGAAGGGGTTCCGATGCCGTCCTCCCCCCAGTTCACCTCAGCCGTGCGGGAGCTGGCTGCGCGGCTACGGCGCGACTTCTCTTCGGCCTATCCGGCACTGGCGGACCGGGTCGAGGACGAGCTGCGCCTACGCGAGACGAAGGTACCCGCGAGCGCGTTCGGTTCGATTGACACATTCCGCTTCGAAGAGCGTGAGTTGCTGCGCCACTGCGCCGACCTGATCGGGGAAGCGCGGTATGAAGATGCCCTCGCCATCGTCACCCAGCGCGAACACAGCTTCTGGCTAGAGTTGGAGGTCGGGCGTAAGGCCCAGTGGGAAGCGGCCCGCCTGATGGCCGAGCTAGGCCGCGAATCGGTACGGGTGCGCACTGAGTTGGGCAGGACAAACGGTGACGTGCGCACGTGGCTCAACCGTTATACGGACGCCCCATGCGAGTGGTACCGCCTGGACCAGGCTCAACGGCGTCTGGAGGCCTGGGTGGCCACCTTGGACGACGACCCAGATGAACGATTGCTGAGTCTGGTGCGGCAGGCGTACGAGGACACCTGCCACCTTATGGCGGTGAGCTTCGTCGAAGCTCTGGGTTCGTCTGACTGGGCCATCCCTGATGCCCTACACCAGACTGACGTGTATGGGGACGTTGTCGCGGCACAACCGAAACCGATGGCCTATTTCCTGGTAGACGCGATGAGGTACGAGATGGGCGTCGAGTTGGCCCGCAGGCTGCCGGAGAGTTCGGAGGTCTCGGTACGGCCTGGCGTCGCGGCGCTGCCTAGCATCACGGCCATCGGGATGGCTGCACTGCAACCGGGCGCATCAGCCAGCTTCTCCGTCGTAGAGGAAGACAACAGACTCGGCGCCAGGATCGAAGAAACCTTTCTTCCGGATCTGACCGCGCGGCAGAAACACATGAAAGCCAGCACGCCGACCTCGGTCGATCTCTCGCTTGCTGAGCTGCTCAGTCTGTCATCGTCAAAATTGGCGAAGAAGCTTAACCGACGCGCAGGTGGTCGTGGTCCGCTCACAAGTGATCGACAAGATCGGCGAGGCGGGGTTCACCTTTCACGCCAGACAGGTAATGGACACGGTCATCGACAACATCGCCCGGGCGATCCGCAAGTTGGCGGCTGCCGGAGTGGCCTACGCCGTCGTCACCGCGGACCACGGCCATCTTTTCTTCGCCACCGACCGGGACGAGTCGATGCGTACGACCCACCCGGCGGCTACACGGTTGAGTTGCACCGAAGCAGCTGGATCGGCCGCGGCGAGTCAGAGCACCTCCGGGGTGCGTCCGAGTCGCGGCGTCGGCCCTTGGATACGACTCAGACCTCGAACTAGTCTTCCCAGCCGGGTCGGGGGTGTTCAGAGCGGGCGGGGACCTCGCCTACCATCACGGCGGTCCGACCCTGCAAGAGATGGTCATCCCCGTCATCACGATCAGGTCCGCGGCCAGCAAGGGTGAGTCGGACATTAGCGCTAGCGTCACCGTGACGGAAGCCCCGGAGACTATTACGAACCGGATTTTCACTGTCACCCTGTCGTTGGGGAGCGGGCAGATGATGCTGGGAATGACAGCAAGGGCCGTACACGCCATGCTCATGTCAGGCGGCAACCAGGTCGGCGCGGTGGGTATGGTGGCCGGAGCTGAGTTTCGACTCGGGCTCATGGGGAAGTTCGGCTGCCGAACCCGGCCAGTCTGCTACCGTCGGCTTCCAGCTCACTGACGACACGGCCGACTCACTCCAGATCGTCGTGCTGCGGATCCGGAAACGGACGCGGAACTATACCGGTCAAAGAGCAAAATCCCGGTGCGGCTCGGTGTGCGATGAGTGCGCCGCCTGTTCCTCGCGACATGCTGGACGAGAAGGTCAACCGCCTCTTCGCGGGCAAGGTGGTTCGCAAGAACCTAGTCCGGAAGGTGAAGGTCGGCGCGAACGTACCGGTCTTGGTACTGGAATTCCTGCTCGGCAAGTACTGTGCATCTTCCGACGAGCTGACCATCCAGATGGGGCTACAGGTCGTCAACGACACCCTCTTGAACAACTATATCCGTGCCGACGAGTCGATGAAGGCGCAAAGCGATCGTGAAGGACCAGCGGCCGCCACACGTTCATCAACAAGGTCAAAGTCCGCCTCGTCGACTCCGACTACTGGGCTGACGTCACCAACTTCGGGACACAAAAACGTCCATATTCCCGAGCACTACATCAGCGAGTACGAGCGTCTCGCTAATGGGCGGTATCTGGGCTCAGGTCGATATGAGATTTGAGTACGACGAAGAGTCACGGGGCAAGAACCCGTTCTGGATCGATCGGCTGACGCCGATCCAGATTGCCACCTTCAATCTTGAGGAATATCGGAAGACGCGCGGCGAGTTCACCACCGATGAATGGCTTGATCTTGATAATCCGTAGTGCGGGTTACGAGCCCGGCGAGATGTCCCGTCGGCTGAAATTCCTTTTCCTGATAAGGCTGATCCCGTTTTGCCGAGCGAAACTATAATCTCGTGAGTGGAACTAGGTCCGCGAGGGACTGGAAAGAGTTACGTAGTTCAGGAGGTCTCACCCGTACTCGGCGCTACTCACCGGGGGCACGACGGTACGCCAATCTCTTCGGGCACCTGTCCGGCAAGACAGAAAGGCATGGTGCAGATCTGGGATGTCGTCGGTTTTGACGAGGTAGCCGACCTGCAAAAGATGCCTAAAGAGGTCGTTACGATGATGAAGACCTACTGCGAGTCAGGCATCTTCCAGCGCGGGCAGGAGGCAGATGTCCGGCGACGCAAGCATCGCCATGTTCGGCAACACAAACCAACCTGTTGACGTGATGGTGCAGATCGGCCACCTCTTCTCACCGATGCCTCAGCGTCATCCGGGATGACATGGCCTTCATCGACCGCATTCATTACTATCTCCCTCGGCTGGGAGATCCCCAAGATGCGCAACGAGCTCTTCACCAACCACTATGGGTTCGTCGTCGACTATCTCGCCGAGGCTCTGCGGGAAATGCGGAAGCATAACTACACGGAGACTGGTCGACCGGCACTTCTCGCTCGGGCTCACACCTCAACGCGCGCGACCGCAAGGCGGTGCGCAAGACAGTCTCCGGCTTGGCGAAGATTCTGTTTCCCGCACGGCGAGGTGACCAAGGATGAGACTGGAAGAGATCCTAGAATTCGCGCTTGAAGGGCAGGCGGCGGGTCGAAAAGAGCAGCTGAAAAAGATGGGTTCCTTTGAGTATTACCACACATCGTTCAGCTACACGCTCCAGGAAAGCGGCGAAGAGCACTTCGTAGGCGTGCCTGAGCAAGGTGGACGGGACCTGATCTCACTAGATCCGTTGTCACCAGGGACCGTGTACAGCGCCGGGGTCACCTCCGACGGGACGGTTGGCCTGTACCGCATCGAGATCTCGGTCTCTAGCGGGACGGCAAACTGCGGCTCGCGGGTGGCGTCGATGGCGTCACCAGGAATCTGTCCAGCGTGCGTTCGCCTACCTACAGACGAAGAAAGTCGAACTCGGCGTTGCCCGCGACCTAGACGTCTCCGACGTCCACGTGGAAATTATTGATCTACTCGCTAATCGCGTAGAGACGGAACTAGGCGTGGCCTTCTTCGTCGCTTGCTATTCG
>CAWFIF010000004.1:0-881105 GCA_963815835.1 uncultured delta proteobacterium | reverse complement strand
ATCTCGAGGGTGGAGCATCGATGCTCCACCCTTTTTTGTGATCAACGTCGTCTAGGCTTTGAGGATGCCGCAATCAGCACACCGAAACGCTTTCCGGTTCGTGCTTCTTTTAGTCATCGGCTTGCCCTGCGGTGGCCGAGCTCAGGGCCAGATTTTCCCGGATCCGAAGTGGACTCGGGCGTTCGAAAACGGGCTACATGACTGGTCTAAGTCAGGGCGTAGACTTTTCGTTACTGATTGTAATCTCGGAAAGGCGGAGAGGGCGCTGCTTGTATTCCCGATCGGCAACGCGGACGGCACCCTTGTCCTAAGCGCCCGAGGTGATGTCTACAACGGTGCCGGCGTTAAGATCGACTCGAGCGGAATTACCCTGATCGATGCGGGCGGTGGAGAATGGTCTCATCGGAGATTGCTCGATATCGCCCGTCAACTGACCCGCGCCCGGTTCGCGATCATGCGACCAGACGATGTGATTCCGCTCCTTCGCACCGAGAGCGCCAACTCATGTAATGAACCGTCCTCGAGTCATTTGACGAAGACCGTAATATCGTCTGGTGGCGAGTTGGCGGATCGCGTGCTCTAATGGGGACTATGAAGGCCGCAAAACAGGCTGCGCTGTCGCTTCCGCCCAGTCTGCTGCGCGAAGCGGACCGAGTTGCGCAGCGCGAAGGGCGCACTCGCAACGAACTCCTGCGCGAAGCCGTGCGTCGTTACATTGCCGACAGCAGGCATCAGGAGCTTTTGAAGTACGGCCAGGGGCAGGCCCGGAAACTGGGTTTGAAAGAGAGTGATGTCGAGCGAGTGATTCACGAATATCGGTCCGGACGTTGAAGTGCGACGAATCGTCGCAGACACTAACATCTACATTTCTGCGTACAACTTCGGCGGAATTCCAAATCAGGTTTTAGATCTCGCGCGAGCGCGCCGCGCCGAATTGTTCCTGTGCGCGCCAATCCTTAATGAGTTCCGCAAGATTCTCAGAGCGAAGTTCGCATGGTCCCCCGAAAGAATCCGCACACTCGTGGTCGATATCAATCAGTTCACGAGAATCGTCGAACTGCGCGGGACGATCACAGCCATCAAAAAGGACGACGCCGACAATCGGATTCTCGAATGCGCAATTGCCGCCGATGCGGAAATCATCGTCACGGGCGATTCCCACATTCTGGAATTGGGTTCCTTCCGCGGCATCCGGATCCTAACCGCGACAGCCTTTCTGGATGCGATGCGGTGACCCAATGCAGCGTCTGAAGTGAACCTGCCGGTTAATACGCGCCGCCTTTGCCGAAGCCTTTTTCGAGGCGATCGATCTCTTCTTCCGTGAAGCCCGCCAGCAGGCGCGCCTCACGCGCAATCGTCGTCGCTCCTTCGATCTCGATTTCGCGGTCGCCAACCTTCTGTTTGATTATCGCGACCTTGTCGATTGAGGTGCGCGTGCCGAAGGAGAACAACTCATCAATGCTGTCCTGGAATGCCTGCGCCTTCTTGAGGCGCTCGGGGTCGCCCTCGGTCAGCTTGCGCATCCATTTCGATCCCATCCGGACATGCGTGATCTCATCGGCCAACACGTAGTCGATCGATCGCTCGATGACTTCGTCGCCCATCTTCTGCGCCCATCGGATGAGTTGCTCGAAGACGTCGCACGCGAGGCCCTCCAGCCCGCGATTGATGCCGGCGACACGCGCGGCGGGATCCTCGGCCTGGGTGCATGACCACAACACCTCGCCCTCGGGAAATTCGCCATAGAACGAGCCCGCGTACTCGAGCAGCTTCATGTAGATTTCGGCGTGACGCGACTCGTCCCAAACCTGACGCGCCATGTCGAGGGTGAATTCCCACGGCGCCTCGGGGAAGTCATAGATGGTGCGGCCCGCGGCCTCCATCGCCTGGAACTCGCCCGCGCAGATGCCATGCAGGCGCGACTTGAGGAAGTCCGCCTCGAACGGAGTCGCGTTGCCGGGCGCGAGGCCTTGATCGACGCGGGCGCGACGGATGCTCCCGAAGGGAAGCAGGATGTGGTCCTCGGGACGCGCGAGTTTGTTGACGGGAATCATTCTTTGCATTGGCCGGCTCCTATGAAATGATCACTAGCAGATTTTTCGCGCCGCCGTGAGAAGGTCATTTCACGGTCACGATGACGCCGAAACGCTTCGCCGGCGCGACGCCTTTCTCCCACGGCCGCACGTATTCCAGCTCGAAGGCGTCGTTGCCCGATGCGATCGCCTTGAACTTGAACATCTGGCGGCCCGGCGCTCCCGGCATCGGCGTCTTCGGAGGAAGCGCGGACTGATCGACGAACTTCAGAATCGCGTTGTCGTTCTTGCCGATTTGCCATTTATAGCCGGTGCCCGGATTTGATTCGAGCGAGATGATCAGCGATGCGCCCTGGTCAACTACGACAGTCTTGCCGTTTTGCGCTTCGGTCAGCGTCACAGCCGACACCGCGAAGGCGGAAGTGGAAACCATCAGGGTCGTGCAAATCAAGCGTGCAGCGGCTGCGAGGATAAATTTCATCATCTTGCGATTGCGACCCTGTTCACCATAAGCATTATGGTCGAAGTTAGCGGAAAACCACGAACTCGGAGAGAGCGACGACAATGATAATGCACGAACTTCGGCGCGTCATGATTGCCGTCAGTAGTTTCGCCATGCTCGCGGTCATCACAAGCGTGGCCGCGGCGGCTCCGGCGAGCGATGCCACACCGCCCGATCGGCAGCGCGATTTTCGTTTCACCTATCATTCGGAGATCGCGATTCCATCCGGAGCCAGCCATTTCGAAGCGTGGGTTCCGCTCTCGCGCGAGGATCGGTTCCAGCATGTCACTGGCCTCGAGGTTGACACGCCTGTGCATCATGAGATCATCGATCAGAACCACAACGGCAATCGTGTACTTCATCTCGATGGCTCGGGGCCGCTGCCCGCTTCGATTCCCGTGACGGTCAGCTTCAACGTGAAGCGCATGGAGGAGACCGTCAACCTCGAGCGCGCGCGGCGGAACATTCCCGAGCCGACCGGCAGCAAGTTCGCCGAGTTCCTTGGTCCCGACAAGCTGGTGCCGCTCGACGGCCGCATCGCGCAAGTAAGCAACAAACTCGGCGACGAAACCGCCTCGCCGTGGCAGCAGGCTCAGATTGTCTATGAGTACGTGGTCGGCGTGATGTCGTACGACAAGACCGGCAAGGGATGGGGTCGCGGCGACGCGCTCTACGCATGCGACGTGAGGCGCGGCAACTGCACGGACTTCCACTCGCTATTCATCGCGCTGGCGCGCTCGCGCGGGATTCCGGCGCGCTTCACGATCGGATTTCCGATCGGCAAAGCGAAGTCAGGCGAGATTCCCGGATATCACTGCTGGGCGGAGTTCTATGCGGGCGGCGAATGGGTTGCAGTCGATGCCTCAGAGGCGTGGAAGAATCCGGCGCGGCACGCATACTACTTCGGCCATCTCGACGCCGCGCGGGTCGCGTTCACGATGGGCCGCGACCTCGAGATGACGCCGCGCCAGCAGGGCGAGCCGCTCAACTACCTTATCTATCCATACGTCGAAGTGGACGGGAAGCCGCTAGCCAAGGAGTCGATCAAGAATCATTTCGAGTATGCGGACACGGCGAACTAGCAGGCATCAAAAGAACGAGCATCGATTGCACGGCTCGGTGTCCTGTCGGCGCGCCGTGTGCTCGCGCAGCCGCCGATAGGCCGGTGCGTTGTAGATCTCCAGGACGTGCTGGCGGCTCACGTCGCCGATCGGATACTTGGCCGCCCCGTCCATGCAGCAGTGCGCGACGATGCCGGTGGCCGTAATCGACAGATCGAACCATCGAACGCATCCGACGCGCGGCGCCGGCGATGTAGGTGTGTCAACCTGACTGAGCCAGTTGCCGCGCTGAAAGACGCTCGCTTCGAAGAGCGGGAATTCGCTTCTCACCCATCGCACGAATTCGAGATCGGCCGCGCTTCCGTCGCCTACCCGCGACAACACGATGCGCAATCGCAGACGGTTTGTGGCGCGCGCCGCGTGGATCATTCGCATCCGCTCGATGGTGCGCCGATACGGCAACTGCATCGTCGCTTCGTATTCGGCCTCCCGATGGTCGTTCATCGAAATCCACAGGTAGGCGAGGTTGCGGACTCCGCCGAGCCGCGCCAGTTGCTTCTCCGTAATCGCCGAGGCGTTGGTGGTGAGAGTCAGCGATGCGTTAGGCAGTCGCTGGTTGATCTGCGCGAGGATGCTGAAAAGCCGCGTATCGAGAAACGGCTCATTGACTTTGAATGGTGACAGCTGAAAGGACAGGTCCTGCGGAATGTCGCGCAGGTCCTCGATGATCTTGGCGATCAGCTGATCAGGCATCTTGGTGCCCTTGCGCTCCAGGGTTGGGTACGGGCAGAAATTGCAGGCCGCGTTGCATAGCGCGTTGGTCTCGAGATGCACATGCGCGGGGAAGTCGAGATAGGGGCTTTTGCGCATTGCCTCGACCTGATTTTGATAGGCGGCCAGCGAGCGTTCGTCGACATTCATGATCCGCTGTAGAGACGCAACGATCATGCCGCTAGTCTGTCCGATAAATCGCAGCCGCGGTGCGCTCTGACGCCGAGCTGACAAGCGAGTGTCACAATTTGTGACAACTCGGAGGATGCAGCGAACCACGGCAAGCTTGCGGTCGCGCCATGAGCGATGACAGGAAACTATCCACACCACCTCGCGACGCGCCATCGACCCGGCGTGACGATGTCCACGAGACCATCCACGGTGTAGAGGTAGCGGATCCTTATCGATGGCTCGAAGACGGCGCGAGTGCCGAGACGCGCGCGTGGATCGCAGCGCAGCAGAAATACGCCGCGCCGTTTCTGAACACGCCCGCCCGCGAGCGCTTCCGCGTCCGGCTCGTAGAGCTGATGCGCCGCGGCGCGATCGGCACGCCCACCGAACGCAACGGCTACTACTTCTTTGCGCGCCGCCGCGCTGACGAATAGCGCTACTCAATTTGCCGCCGCTTCGGCCTGCACGGCGACGACGAGGTGCTGGTCGATCCCAACGCGATGAGCGGCGACCGCATGCTCGGTGTGGAGCTTCTCGAGGTGACGCGCGATGGTGCGCTGTTAGCGTACGGCGTGCGCCGTGGCGGCGAGGACGAGATCGAGGTTCGCATCCTCGACATCGCGATTAGGCGCGATCTGCCCGGCATTCTTGCGCGAGCGCTCTATGCTGGGTTCGCATGGCATCCGGACGGGACTGGTTTCTACTACGCGATACGTCTCGATGAAGGGCCCCGCCTGCGGTTTCACCGCCTCGGGACCGAGGCTGCCGACGATCGCGAGATCTTCGGCAGCGGCCTTGGGCGCGACCGCTGGGTGACGGCGCACGTTTCAAGTGACGGCCGCTACCTCATCATTCATGTGCTGCAAGGCAACACCGCCGATCGAATGTCATTCCATTTCATAGCGCTGGATCGTGATGCGTTGGTGACGGTGGCCGATGACATCGAGGCGAAGTTCTGGGCGAGCGACGCCGGCGACGCGCTCATGATCCTGACCAACCTCAACGCGGCGAATCGCCGCGTGCTGCGCGTCGAGTTCGCGAACCCGTCGCGCGACGCATGGCGCCAAATCATCGCGGAAGGGCCGGATCGGATCGAATCTTTCGAGGCGGTGGGCGGGAAGCTCATCGTCAACTACCTCGAGAATGTCCATTCGCGGTTGCGTGTCTTCGATTCGGACGGGACGCCGGTGCGCGATCTGGAACTGCCTGGGATCGGAACCGCGACTGGATTTTCCGGACGGTGGGATAGCAGCGAGATATTTTATTCCTACACTTCGTATGATTATCCTCCGGCTACTTTTCGTTACGACCTTGCCACCGGGGCGCGCGAGGTATGGTGGCGAAGTCCCGCGCCGACCAATCTCGATCGATTCGAGATGCACCAGGTCTGGTACTCATCCAAAGATGGGACCCGGGTTCCGATGTATCTGTTTCATCGGCGCGGACTCGCGTGCGATGGTGCGCGGCCGGTGCTGCTCATCGGCTACGGCGGATTCAACCTCACTTTCCCGCCCAGCTATGGGCCGATGGTGTTCACCTGGGTGGAGGCCGGTGGCGTGCTTGCGGTTGCCAACGTTCGCGGTGGCGGCGAGTTCGGTGAGAAGTGGCATCAGGCCGGGCGGCGCGAGAAGAAGCAAAACGTGTTCGATGATTTTATCGCGGCGGCCGAGTGGCTGATCGCGAATCGATACACCAATCCCTCTAGGCTCGCGATTTCAGGCGGCAGCAACGGCGGACTGCTGGTATGTGCGACACTGACGCAGCGCCCCGATCTGATGCGCGCGGTCATCTGTCATCACCCGGTGCTCGACATGATTCGGCTCGAGCTAAGCGCGGCGGGTCGGCTAGGGATTTACGAATACGGAACGGTGGAGGATCCCGCTCAGTTCCGCTGTCTGCTCGCGTACTCGCCGTACCACAACGTGCGCGAGAAGGTGAGGTATCCGGCGGTGTTGTTCGTCACCGGCGCCGGCGACACGCGATGCGATCCGTTTCACGCGCGCAAGATGACGGCGGCGCTCCAGTTCGCGACCGCCTCGGGCAACCCCGTCATACTTGATTACCATGCCGAGGCGGGCCACATGCCGGAGTTGACGGTTGACGCGACCATCGACCTGAACGCCGATGTGTTGGCGTTCCTGTTTCGAGAACTTCAGGTCGCCTCAGACGGATGAGGCGCTGAAGCGTCGGGGAGAAAAAAGAAAGGGCGGCTCGTCGAACCGCCCTCGTTCATCATATGCGCAAAAGTTTAGTGTTTGGTTTCGATGCGTCTGCCGTAGGTCACTTCACCCTTGTCAACCCGCAGACTGAAACCACATTCGGGGTTGGTGCAGACCCAAGCTTTGAACAACACGGAAGCGCCTTCCTGTCCGTAATCCGAAAGAGGAATCAGGTTTCCGTTATTGCACTTCTGGCACTTCGGCCAGTCCATCAGCCACGCCTCCTTTAGCCACGACCCAGTCCGCGTCGTCGTTACCAAGGGTGAACGTATCCGACGCCCGAAAGTAAATCAACGAGCGGCGAGTCGGTTTGGGCGCATACTGTATGCCGAGGCCGCAGAGCAGGAATCGATCCTTTCACGCTGCCTTCACGGCAACCTTGAGTTTCTCTTTGATTGGCTTTCGACGAAGCGGCTTGTCGGTGGGAATCGGAAGGCCGTCGTCCCGAAGGCTTTCCAGATACAGGGCGATCGCATCCTTCGCCATTGCGCGCGCCTCCCTCAAAGTGTCGCCCTCGGTGACGAGCCCCGGGAGTGCGGGGCAGGTGACCACGTAGCCCCCTTCTTCAGCCGGCTCGAACAGAACCGTATAACTGTGGACGCTTGCCGATTTATGCCTCGTGGGTTTGCGCACGTGTCGATTGTACTGCGACCGGTTCATGGTTCGCCAACCGCATCATTTGGGGCGGGCCTTGAGGCGCGAGAGCTTGTGCTCGACGGTGCCGGTGTTGTGCCGCATCGGGGGAATCTCCGCGAGAAGCTTCGAGGTCGCGGCGTCATTTTTCGCGTCGATGGCGTCACGAAGATCAGTCACGGCCTTCGCGATCGCGGCCCATCGCGCGCCGCCATACTGCGGAAAGCGCTTCCATGCGGTGTGCTCGAACATCTTGCCGATATCGACGAGCGAGCATCCGAAGTCTTCGCGGAACAGTGCCTCCGCGTCTTTCGCCGAACTGGTCTCGGTCGCGCGCTGCTGCGAGGGGATCAGCATCTCCCACGCCCTACTATTGTCGGGCGGCAGGTCGGCGAGCTTGCCGAAGGTTTTGGTCGAAGCGGCGTGGAGATGGAAGATGCGGCTGACATTGCGACCCTCGTGGTAGACGAGCGCCATCAGCTCGACGAACTGGGGAAGCGAGCCAGATGTTTCAGTGGATGATTCCATAGACCGATCATTGTGCTCTGCGCAGCCATCGAAGAGAACAGCGCTTCAGCGGTAGACCTCGCGGCGATGCTGAATCTTGGTCACAAGGACACGACGAATCGCGTCGTTGACGTGATACTTGATCCGGTGGGTTCCGACGCGTACTCGGTACGCGCCCTTTTCGTCTGCGAGTTTAATAGATCCGGTCGGGCGAGGATTGGTGCGCAGAGCCTCCAATGCTGCTCCAATTCGTTGAGCGACATCAGATTCCAGAGCCGCCAAGTCGCGCCGCGCGCTGCTAGTGAGCTCGACGCTGTAAGTCATCGCGGCCTTGCTTTAGGCCGAATTCGCGGAGCACGGTTTCGAGAGGGATCGTCCCGTTCTTCTTGGCGTCCCTCAACCCAGCTTTGATGGCTTGAACGTCGTTCCAGTCTTCGAGTTCCTGGAATTTTTCCATGTCGCTGGCTGAGATCAGCGCGGCTACCGGTTTGCCGTGCTTCGTGATGACGACGCGATCGTGCTTGTAGGATACGCGGCTGACGAGGTCGCCGAGGCGCGCGCGCAGGTCGGCTATCGATATATCTTCGTCGCCGAGCCGGCGCGGTGGTTCTACGATTTGCTTCCGAGGAGAGTTGCCGTTCTTCCTGAGTGACGCGCCATTCTTGCGGTGGTTCTGTTTCATTGTACAAATTGTACATTATGTACAATTCGTACACCAGAGCAGCGTCATTTGAGCGTCCGCACCGAGAAGCCGCGGTCGTTGCTGCACAGCAGCGAGCGCTTGCCATCGAGGGTCGTTTCCAGCACCACTTCGCGGCCCCATAGCTTCTGCAGATACGCCATGGTCTTTTCCGCGTACTCGAGTTGCAGGTCGCGGCCGTCATGCGAATGCTTCATATACAGCGTGCGATTCTGCCCGAAGTCCGCGTCCTCGACCTTGATCACCGGAATCGAAGTGGCCCCGACATTCTTGATGATGGTCTCCTTGACGGTGCGCCATCCCTCGTCGTCGGAAACCTTGCTGATGACGTATTCGTCGCCCCGCTGCTCATACTCGAACATGTCCATCTCGCGCATCAGCTCTTCGGTGAGATAGCGGCGCAGGAACGATGAATCGCGCTCGGTCTCGCGCACCTCGAAGATTTTTGCGTCGCCGGACTTATTGGGCGGGCCGTCGCGCTTGATTTCTTCCCTGGTCGGATTTTCCCAGCGTCGATGGATGTCTTCCCAAATCTTGAGCCCCAGGTAATACGGATTGATTTGCCCCGGATGTGGAGTCACGACCTGGTTGTGCCGGATCATGAACTCGATATGCAGCCCCTGCTCGATGCGCAGTGACTCCAAAATCCGATGGTGCCAGTAGCTGGCCCATCCTTCGTTCATGATCTTGGTTTCCATATTGGGGATGAAGTACTTCGCTTCCTCATCCACGATGGTGAGCAGATCCTTTTCCCATTCCGCGAGATACGGATTGTGATCGCGGATGAAGAGCAGCACGTCCTCGTCGGGCTCGATGGGGACCTTGTGAACCTCCGCTTCCTTGAAGCTCTCGCGCACATGGATTTTCTGGAACGGATCGAAGCGCGGCTGCGAGGCCTCGATCGCGCGCTCGACCTGCTCCTTAGCGCCGACCTTGCGAATCGCGAGGTTGCGCCGGCAGTTGTATTGCAGCGCGTGCGCGGCATCCAGGATGCGTTCGACCTTCTCGTAGCCGATCGACGGATCTTCCACGTAGCGCCGCACCCGCATCGCATGCGCCTTGAACAGCTCGATGGTCAGTTCCGCGCGGGTCGATCTGAAGGTGAAGTTATTTTTGAAAAAATCGTTGTGCCCGTACACGTGCGCCATGGTGAGGATTTGCAGCAGCAGCGTGTTGTCGCGCATCAGGTACGCGATCGCCGGATTCGAGTTGATGACCAGCTCGTAGGCCAGCCCGGTGACGCCGTGATCGTAGAGCGTCTTTAACTTCTCGTAGGATTTTCCGAACGACCAGTGTGGGTAGTGCGAGGGCATGCCGTTGTACGACATGTAGCCCATCATCCCGTAATGGTCGCAGAGCTCGAATTCCTGTGGATAGCAATTGAGGCCGAACTCGTCGGCCTTGTCGCGGATCTTTTGATCCCATTCAATCAGTTCGCTGAATTCGTAATTGGCCATGACTCAATCCTGCCCCTCGCGCTCCTTGGCGAGGAACGCCTTGAAGGAAGGCCAGATGTCTTCCTTGCGCTCGATCAATACGGTGTGGAAGTTAGGATTCTGGATGCGGCGGAACACGTTCAGCATCGAGGATTCGTAGTAGCGCGAGCCGAGCGGCTTGATCTCGCCGTAGCCGAACAGGTTGCTGATCTCGGACAACTCCTCGGCCGCTTTCAGCGCCGCCGGGTTGTCGGATTCGAAGTTGTCGCCGTCCGAACAATGGAACGCGTACACATTCCACAACGACGGATGATACCGCGCCGCGACAATTTCCAGCGCCTTCTGATAGCCGGATGAAATGAAGGTCCCGCCCGATTCGCCCTTGTGAAAAAATTCTTCCTCGGTAACTTCGCTGGCTTCGGTATGGTGCCCGATGAAAACAATTT
Organism: uncultured delta proteobacterium; assembly: GCA_963815835.1. Lineage (GTDB taxonomy): Bacteria > Desulfobacterota > Binatia > Binatales > Binataceae > DATGKG01. Next base: position 870,626 of record CAWFIF010000004.1, on the reverse strand, counting down.
CGACATTGCGATAGCGCGTCGAGATGAACTGGTAGAGCAGGAAGAAGAAGCTGCGCGCGAGGTACTTCTTCATCGTGTCCATCGAGCCCGAGGTATCCATGATGCAGATGACGACGGCGTTGGACTCCTCGCGCGTGTCGGTCTCGATATGCTTGTAGCGCAGGTCGCGCTGATGGAACGGGAAGCGCTTGCGCACCCGGGTGGTCTGCAGCCCCGAAGCCACGCCGCCATTGATCTGCTCGGCGGTCTCCTCGAGGTCCTCGACATTCTCGGTTGCGTCCTCTGCGAGGTTTTCGAGCCCGAGATCTTCAGATGCGAGATCTTCCGGCGCGTTCGGTTGCGTGCCTCGCTGCGTCGCGAGCATTCGCATCACGCGCTGCTTGGCGCTGCGGCGCTTGTCGAGCCGCACGCGGATGCCGACATGGCGATAACCTTTGCGCTTGCTCGACTGATCCGAGAGCACCTCGCGCAGCGCCTTGCGCTCGAGGTTGGGCAACTCGAGGTCCTCGAACATGATGTCGATGAGCTCCTCGAGGGTGACATCGGTCTCGTAGTAATCGACCCCCGGCTTGTCGCCGCCCTGGCCGTCGCCCTGACCCTGCTGTTGGCCGGCCTTGCCGACCACCTGGCCCGGCTGCGCGTTGCCGTCGCCAGTGCCCGCGCCCGGCGCATTTTCGCCGAACACAAAGCGATACTCCTTGATGCCGCGCAGCGGGACCTTGATGACGCGGTCCTTGTTCTTGCCGATGATAGATTCCTCGGCGATGATGTCGGCGATATTCTCGCGAATCGATTCGCGGACTTTCTGGCGATGGCGCAGGCGGTCGCCGGCCGAGCGGTCGGAGCGTTCGGCTTCTGCGGGTTTGTATTCGCGAAAGATTGAATCAGAGGTCGCCATTTAGATCACCCTCAAGGGATTATACGCGGTTCGTCTCTTTGTCTGTCATCCTGAGAGCAGCGAAGGATCTACGCGAAGCGATGTGCTGTCGCGCAGACCTAACCCCCAGCCCCTTCCCTTGCCTCACCCCGGCGAGGACGCCGCACCCTCTCCATAAGATGGAGAGGGACGAAAGGAAAGGCGGACAATTCTGTAGGGAAGAGGGGCCAGAGAAGAAAAAGCCTTGGAAATCGGGCATTAAGTGGGTTTGTTTTTTCACTTCAGGATTTCCCAACTGAAACCGCCCAAGGGCTTTTGACCGTCCCTTCCGGATGGAGGCTTGGAAAGCGGATGAGTGCGCTCGGGCGGCAGGCCGGAAGAAAAAAAGCCTCTATAGACGGGCGTAATTTGGCTTTGTTTCGTCAGATCCGCGGTATGACGACTCTCCTGCGACGCGGAACCTACCACCTTCCATCTCAGCGACGGTGGAACTGGTGGGAACGAGCTCTCCAGCGCCAACTTGGAAGAGAAAAAGCCTCTGGAGCTGCGGATTATTTGGCTTTGTTTTTTCACTCTCGACTATTAGCTAGCACGACCTGCCTTTTGTGTCCGGCTCCCCTTCAGCTTTAAGAGAAGGGGCCGGGGGTTAGGTCTGCGATGCCAAAATGCCCCATCATCACAAAATAGAAACTTCAGCAAATTCCACGATGATTTGGCTTCGTTTAGTCAAATTCGTCGTTCACAGACACAGACTAAAGTCTGTGCTACCTCAGAAAGAACATACAAAGAAAAGCGCGGCCGGAGGCTCGGCCTCCGCCGATACCCGGCCGCGCTCGATGCGCCCATTATGCCGCCCCTCAGTCCTTCCAGAGATTGTTCGCCGCGTACTTCAACACCACATCCACACACGACTCGCAGTAGCCATTCTCCAACAGATTCTGCACCATCGCGCTGTACTTGGTGCTCTGCTCCTCGTCGCGAGTGCGCGCCTTGGTGATGATGCGCGAGATGTCGCGGACCGAGGTCATCAGCTTCTTTTCGATCGCTTCCTTCAGCGGCTCGTAACTCTTATAGCTGACCTTCTCGCCGCGGCGCGAGGTCGCCCATAGATACGCGATGACTTCCTGGCGGAAACCGTCGGCCGCCGATCCGATGATCGCAATCTGCTCCTCGATCGACTTGAGGAAACCCTCGTCGGGCGGCAGCTCCTCTTTGGTGTTGCGATCGCGGACCTTGGTCTTGTTGACGTAGGCCTCGGCATGGTCGAGGTAATTCTGGAACAGCGCTTCGGCCTGCTCCTGATAGGAGTAGACGAACGCGCGCGTGATCTCCTTTTCGAGCAGATCGAGATACTCCTTGTGCAGCGTGTCCTGCAGGAATTCGAGATACTGCTTGCGCTGATCGTCGGGCATGTCGGCTTCTTTGGTCATGCCGATGAGCGATTCGCGCACGTTGATCGGATTGATGCAGTTGCCGATGACGTTGTCAGACAGCGCGTTGTCCAGCGCCTTCATGATGAAGCGCGTCGAAATTCCCGACATACCCTCGCGTTTGGTGTCGTCCTTCAACTCGGTCACGTCGATCTTCTTGGTGCGGCCCTTCTCGACGACTTCCTCGCCGTTGTAAAGCCGCAGCTTGGTCATCAGATCGCACTTCGAGGTCGGTTCGAGGCGCGACAGGATCGCGAACATCGAGGCGAGTTCGAGCGTATGCGGCGCGACGTGCGCGCGGAAATCCGAGTTGCGAATGATCTTCTGATAGATCTTCACTTCCTCGGACAGCCGCAGGTTGTACGGCACCTTCACCACCACGATACGATCGAGGATCGCCTCGTTGGTGTGATCGGCCTTGAACTTCTGCCATTCGGCTTCGTTGGAATGCGCGATGATGGTGGTGTCGACATACACCATGCCGTGACGTCCCGGCGCGGGAATCACTTTTTCCTGTGTCGCCGTGATCATCGCATGGAGGTACTCGGTCTCGTTCTTGAAGACTTCGATGAACTCGACCATGCCGCGATTGCCGACATTGAGCGCGCCATTAAGTTCCAGCACGCGTGGGTCGCCTTCGGAATACTGATCGAGCTTCGAGATGTCTTCCGAGCCAATCAGGACCGAGGTGTCCTGGTTGTTGGGATCGACCGGCGGCACCACGCCGACGCCGACCCGATTGCGCTTGGAGAAGCTGCGGGTGACGACCGGGAACTCTTCGTAGCGCTGGCCGAACTCCTGGCGCAAGCGATAGCGGCATACCGGGCACAGATCGCCCTCGATGTGAACGCCGAGCATCTTCTCGAACTCGCGCCGCAGATGGCGCGGGATGAGATGCAGCGGCTCTTCGTTCATCGGGCATCCTTCGATGGCATACACGGGGAGCGCCTGCTCCAGCCCGCGCTGCACACGCTCGACCAGCGAGCTCTTACCGGAACCGACCGGACCCATCAGGTAGAGCACCTGGCGGCTCTCCTCGCCCTTGAGCGAGGCGGAATGGAAAAAGCGGACTATCTGCGAGACCGTTTTTTCGATTCCGAAGAATTCGTCGGCGAAGAAGTTGAACACCTTCACCGGCTCGTCCTTGTGCAGCCGCTTGGAGCGCGGGTCATCGCTGTCCTGCACATTGCGCACGCCGACCGACATGATCATGTCGTAGATGCGCGCGTGGGAGAGCTTGGTCATGGTGGGATCTTTTTTGACCAGCTCGAGATATTCGAGCAGGGTGCCTTTCCAGCGCGTCAACTCGCGCGCCGCGCGATCTTTCTTGATGACTTCTTCGAAGTTGGTATCCGCCATCCGCTGACTCCTAAACCAAAAAAGTTACGGGCATTGGGGAAAGGAAGTTGATGCTGCTAAGGGGGAAGATCCTTGGCCTCGGAAGCGTTGTGCTATTTTCAACACGCATTCCGAGCGTCAGTATAACGGACAATCCGCGTAGCAACAAGCTAGCTAACTTTTTCTCGTCTAGACATTGCCCTTCGCCATGATGCTCGATCATTGGACGGGCACGCCTTCTTGCGCATTCAGGCTTATCAGAGCCTCTTTCATCTATCGCGCTCCGAATTCTCCCTTTACCGCGAGGCTGTCGCCGAGCACCAGTTTGCCCCGATCGTTCACCACCTTCGCCGCAAACACATGATCGTCATGCGCGAACGATACCCACCACTTTTCCTCGGCCGCGCGATGCAGGTAATGCGACTTCTGTTCCATCGTCCGCAGCGCGTCGAGATCGTACGCCTGATTCCACGGCCCGCGCATATGTGAACGCGTTGGAACGATATCCGCGAGGTGCACGAACGCCGCGCCGCCGTCGCGCACGATCGCGACCTGATGATCGTACGTATGGCCGCCGGTGACAGATGCGGTCACACCGGGGATGACCTCGGTGTCGCCCTCGACCGCCTCGATCGAGGCCTGCGTCGGCGCCAGGATTTCATGCATATGGCGATAGGCGGCGCGCAATCGCTCGTTGTGCGAATCGCGCGCGGTCTCCAATTCGCCTTTCTGCACGATCAGCTTCGCCTTGGGAAACGCGGCGACGACATTGCCGGATTCGCTTTTGCGGATCAGCCCGCCGCAGTGATCGAAATGCAGATGCGACAGGATCACATGCGTGATGTCGCCGGGTTCCATCCCGAGCGCGTGGAGATTATCGGGCAGCCATCCTTCGCCATGGTCGAAAATCTTACGCTCGACCGACGAGAGCCGATTGCCGATCCCGGTGTCGACCAGAATCGCGTCGCGCCCCTTGATGATGAGCGGGCAGGTGAGGTTGAGGCGGATGCGATTTCGCTCATCGGGCGGATGCTCGCGCTTCCAGAGTTCGCGCGGCACCACGCCCAGCATGCATCCGCCGTCGTTCCACCATAGCCCGTCAGTCAGAAAGGCGATGGTGAAAGAACCGATTGCGATTTTTTCCGGCGCCTCCACCCTGCGGAATCATTTCGCACCGGCGCATGTTGCGACAAGGCCACTAGGATCCGAGTAACCACAGGCCCAGCAACAGCGCGGTGGCGCCGAGGCCCATCACCGCGAGGTTGAGAATTATCAGCCGGCGGCCCGCGCTATGCGCCTGCGCTGGATCGGATGACGCGAGCCGCGGCTCCGCGCGCCATGATGCGGTCAGCACGCCCAACATCGCGAGCAGGATGGCGATCTTCGTGAACAGCAGCTCAATGAAAGTGGTGGAGAACGCGAAACCTCGCATCAGACCCGCGATGTATAGGCTGACCGCGCCGCTGACGATGATGAACAGCAGCGCGGCGAGCCCGACACGATTGATCGCCGGCGCGATGCGCCGCACCATCGCGAGGCCTTCCTCATCCTCGAGGCCGATGGCGCCGGCGGCGATCACGAACACCGTCGCCGCGCCAACCCATGCGACGCCGCCGACCGCGTGAATCCACAGAATAGTGATGCGCATCGAAGCCGAGTTCATCGAGTATTTTTATCCCGCGCGGGTTGGAGAACGGCAGGCTGGCGATTCTTTCGAAAGTGAGCTACGGCAATCGATGTTGAGGTGAACACCAGTGCTGAATCCATACATCGAAGCATGGCAACTGCGCGACCTGATCGCAAAAAAAGAAGTGAAGCTGAGCGAAGTCGCGGAATTTTTCAATCGCCGCATCGAGAAGCTGAATCCGAAACTTGGCGCCTACATGAGCCCGACGCCGGAGCGCGCGCTCGCCGAAGCGGCCCGCCTGGAGAAGGCCGGCGCGGCCGAAATCGCCAGAATGCCGCTCTATGGCATTCCCTATTCGTTGAAAGATCTCACGTGGACCAAAGACATCAAAACCACAATGGGGTCGAGGAACTACGAAAACTACCTGCCGCCGGTGGACGCCGAGACCACCATTCGCATGCGCAACGCGGGTGGAATCCTGCTCGGCAAGACCGCGACGCCGGAATTCGGTGGACGTCCCACTACCGAGGGCGGCTTATGCCCTCCCGCGCGCAATCCGTGGAACCTCGAGCACACGGCGGGCGGATCGAGCGGCGGCGCGGCATGCGCTGCGGCGTCGGGACTCGGACCGCTCGCGGAAGGGAGCGACGGCGGCGGCTCGATTCGCATCCCCTCGAGTTGCTGCGGAACCGTGGGGCTGAAGCCCTCGCGCGGCCGCGTTTCCTTTTCGCCGATATCGGGCGAAGCATGGGCAGGATTTGCGACCAGCGGACCCATCGCGCGATCGGTGCGCGACATCGCGATGTTCCTCGATGTGTTAGCCGGCCCTGTCATCGGCGATCCTTACTCGGCGCCGGTGCCGAGCGAGCCGTTCAGCGCCGCCGTCAGCAAGCGTCCGAAGAAGTTGCGCCTCGCGGCAATCCTGGAAAGTGCGGAGGGCAAAGTCGATCCCGAGGTGAAGGCCGCGACCGAATCGGCGCTAAAGGCTTTCCAGGAGATGGGGCATACGGTCGAGGAGGTGAAGCTCGATCCAGCAGCTCTACTGATCGGCGTGGCTCGCGTGATCACCACGGCCGGCATCGCCTCTGTGCCGGTTGAGAATGTCGAGGCTGATGGATCCGGTGGTGCGCGCCTCATGGGAGCAGGGCAAAAGCGTTAAGGCCGCCGACTACATCAATGCGATCGCGCAGATGCACAACATCTCGCGCGAGATCATGCAGACGCTGGCGCCCTACGACGCGCTGATCACGCCGACCCTGACGCGCCCCGCGGTGCGCCTCGGCACTTTGCCTTCGAACACCGGAGACGGACTGCGGGAACTTCTCGAATGGCTGGTGTTCACGTTTCCATTCAACGCGACCGGCCAGCCGGCGTTCTCATTACCGAATGGATTTTCCAAAGCGAGATTGCCGATTGGGCTTCAAATCGTCGGCCGCCAGAACGACGATGCGGGCATCATCTCGCTCGCCGCGCAGTTCGAGGAAGCGCGCCCGTGGAGGGAGAATAAACCCGTCGAGTAATCGCTGCATGTAGCACAGGCTTTAGCCTGTGTCCCTACACCTGAATGCAGAAACACAGGCTGAAGCCTGTGCTACACAAGCATTTGCTACCGGCATAGATAGTAGTGATGGCGGCGGAAGTGGCGATTGTGACAGGCAAGCGGACGACCGCCGAAAAATCCGACCTGCTGGATGCCAGCGGGTTGCCAATTTATCACATCAGCGTTCGCGTGGCCCGGCGAAATCAGCATGAAAAGGGAAAACATCCCAGCTACAGCAGTAAGCATTAGTTTCATGGCCGTACCTCCTACCCTATAGGACGGTACCGGCGCGGCGCGGTTTCAAGGTCGGCTCGCTCTTGGGAACAGCAGGCACCGCGATTGCTCTGTCAATCGCGAGTTTCGCGGGCGCGCCTCGTGAAGCCTCGCGCATCTCGAATTGACGGGGCCAGGACACGAAAATGGTGAGCGCAAGCGTCGCGGAAACAGGCACCTCGGTGCCCGTTTGGTCAGCATATCCACGCCATGAGGGGCTATTCGACGAGATGCTCGAGCTCGCGAAGTCGCCTCGTTCGGTCTGCACCAACATTACCCGCGCACTTCTCTCGATGCCGCCGGTGCGGCTCGCCGAGCTTTGCGCGCGCGCCGAGATCATGTTCCGGCGCATGGGCGTCACCTTCAACGTTTATGGCGAGCAGCGCGGCGTCGAACGAATCTTTCCCTTCGATCCGATTCCGCGCGTGATTGATGCGGAGACCTGGGCCGAGCTCGAGGCGGGACTGATTCAGCGTCTGCGCGCGCTCAACGCATTCGTCGGCGACGTATACGGCGAGGGCGCGATCATGAACGATGGCGTCATCCCGCGCGACCTGGTGTTGGGATGTCCACAATTCCGGCGCGCCGCGGTCGGTATCAAGCCGCCGCTGGGTAATTTCGTCACCGTGGGCGGCATCGACATCGTGCGCGGCGCCGACGGACGCTTCATGGTGCTCGAGGATAACCTCCGCACACCCTCAGGCGTCTCCTACGTCATCGAGAATCGCGTCGTGATGACGCGCCTGATGCCCGATCTGATTCGCGCCAGCGCTGTGCGCAGCGTCGAGCGCTATCCCGCCGACCTCCTGCAGTCGCTGTGCGAGATGGCGCCGCATGGCAACTCGCATCCGACCATCGCGCTGCTTACGCCTGGTCCTTTCAATTCCGCGTTCTTCGAGCACGTGTTCCTCTCGCAGCAGATGGGCATCGAGTTGGTCGAGGGCCAGGACCTGGTCTGCATGGATCACAAGCTCTACATGAAAACGGTACACGGGCTGAGTCAGATCGATGTGCTCTATCGGCGCGTTGACGACGATTTCCTCGACCCGCTGGTGTTCCGTCCCGACTCGATGCTCGGGGTGCCCGGGCTGACCGCGGTGCTGCGCGCCGGCAATGCCGCGATTGCAAATGGAATCGGCACCGGAATCGCGGATGACAAGTCGATCTACGCCTACTCGCCGGCCATGATTCGTTACTATTTGGGTGAGACGGCGATTCTGCCGATCGTCGAGACGTATCTGATGAGGGATCCCGATCAGCGCGAAACCGTGCTGCGCAATATCGATCGTTATGTCGTCAAGCCGGTCGGCGAATCGGGTGGATACGGAGTCGTGATCGGCCCGCATGCGAGTGAAAAACTGCTCGAAGACACGCGCGCGAGAGTGCTCGCCAACCCGGAGAACTTTATCGCGCAGCCGGTCATCAGCCTCTCGGTGCATCCCACGATGATCATCGATGCGGCGGGAGTGCCGCATCTGCAGCCGCGCCATGTTGACCTCCGGCCGTTCGTGCTGCTGGGCGCGAAACCGCGCGTGCTGCCCGGGGGACTGACGCGCGTTGCGCTGCGCGAGGGCTCGCTGGTCGTCAACTCCTCGCAAGGCGGTGGCAGCAAGGACACCTGGGTGCTGGGGGCGTAGGCATGCTGCGCCGAATCGCCGACAATCTTTTCTGGGCGGCGCGCAACCTGGAGCGGGCCGAATGGCGCGCGCGCCTGGTTGACGTCAACTATCATCTGCTGATCGAAACGCCGCCACGCGATAGCGCGCCATGGGAGCCGCTGCTGGCGATCTTCGGCGAGATCGAGCAGTTCACCGAACGCCATTCGATCGCCGACGAGAGTTCGGTGCTGGATTTCTTCACGCTCGATCTCGAAAATCCCAACTCGATTCGCAGCTGCATCAACGTCGCGCGCGACAACCTGCGCGCGCTTCGTCATTACGTGTCCTCGGAATTCTGGCTCGACGTGAACACGCTCTACCTCTCGGCGCAGAACTGGACGCCCGAACTATTCGTCAACCCCGGGGTCTATTCGTTCTTCTCGGATTTGCGCGATTGCTTCTATCGCATCTCGGGCATTCGGCAGAGCACGCTGCCGCGCGATCTCTCCTACGATTTCATGCGGTTGGGAATCATGCTGGAGCGCGCCGAGGAAGTCACGCGGATGCTCGATGTGAAGTATCACTTCCTGATGCCGCGGCTGGAGGACATCGGCGGGGCGGCGGATCTTTTGCAATGGGCGGGGGTGCTGCGCAGCGCGTCGGCTCTGGAAGCCTATCGCAAGCGCTTCGGCAACGCTATCAAGCTCGACAACGTGATCGATATTCTGCTATTCGATCCGACTTTTCCGCGCTCCGCGCGCTACTCGATCGAGTCGCTTGAAGTTTCGCTGCGCCGCATCGCCAGCAAAGGAGAGGCGCCGCGCATGATTCCGAAGGGCGTCGGCGAGTTGCTCGACGAACTGCGGGTGGAGAAAGCGGAGGAGGCTATCGAACAGGGGCTGCATGAGTTCCTGCTCCACATCCAGGAATCATGCGACGCAATTTCCACCCAAATCTACGATCAATATTTGAAGGCCGAGTAACGGATTAGTATGTTGAAGACTGGCTGATGCTGCTGCGGATTTCTCATACCACGCGCTTTTCCTACGACGCTCCCGCCTACCAGTCTCACAATGAAGTCCGGATGCGGCCGATCGACAGCGCCGCGCAGAAGCGCCTCGAGTTTGCGCTCGAAGTCGAACCGCCGGCCTCGATGTTCGAGTTCGACGACTTCTACGGCAACCGCGTCCACTCGTTTTCGATCTATCCGCAGCACGACGTTCTGATGATCGTCTCGCGCTCGCTGATGGACTGCACGGCCGAGGAGCCGAGGCCGTCCGCGCCGTCGATATCGTTCGAAGAGTTCCTGCGGGACGACAGCGCGAGAGTGCAAACAGAATACGATTTTCTCGGCGCCAGCCCCTACGTGCCGTTCAGCGATCGGATGAAGAGATTTTTCTGGATCGCCCGGCCGGGCCGGACTGACGATGTTGGCGCGTACGTCGAGCGGATAGTTGCGTTCGTGCGCGATCAGTTCAGCTACGAACCAGGTAAGACGGGCGTGCACTCGACGGTGGACGAGATCCTCACCATCGGCGCGGGCGTGTGTCAGGACTTCGCGCATCTCACGATTGCCATCCTGAGGCTTGCAGGAGTGCCCGCGCGTTATGTATCAGGATATCTCGCGCCGCCACCCGGCTCATCGCGACAGACGCCGATCGAATCGCAGGCGAGTCACGCCTGGATCGAAGCGCAATTGCCGGGGCAAGGATGGGCGGGTTTCGATCCGACGCACGGATGCCGCACCGACACGCGCCATATCAAGGTCGCGATCGGTCGCGATTATTCCGACGTGACACCGCTGCGCGGCGTGTATAGAAGTTTCGGAAGCAAACAGACCATGACGGTCGATTTAAAACTGGAGCGCGAGACATCGGGGCAATCGCAGAGCCAGAACGGATGCTCCCAGCAGTAACGATAAGTCTCTCGAGGCGTATTTATTCGGCGGCTCTTGGCGATGAGGCCCGAAGGGGGCGCGAAGCGCCGCGGCGCAGCCGCCCCGACCTCACCCGGCGCAGTAGCGCCACCCTCTCCTTTAAATAAGGAGAGGGACCGAGGAAAGCGGACACCTTTAGTAGGAGCGCAGCGGAGTCGAGGGAAAATTAAGATGAAGAAGGAAAACGAGCGCGACTATCGACTCGACTTCTGCCGTGGGCTGGCGCTTATCCTCATCTTCATCGATCACGTACCGGGCAATCCGGCCTCGCTCTGGACCTTGCGCAAATGGGCCTTCTGCGACGCTGCGGAGGTATTCGTACTGATCTCGGGAATCTCCTCCTATCTCGCCTACGGGTCGAAACTCGACAAATCCGGTTTCAACGGATGCTGTGTGGCGGTCGGGCAGCGGCTTGGCAAGATCTACGGCGCGCACCTGATGCTGTTCTTTAGTGCGGCGATTTTCGTGCGCCTCGCTTCCGCATACTTCGCGCGTGTCGATTACGTTGACTTCCTGCAAGTGAAGCTGCTGTTCGCCGATCCGCGCCACTACGTGCCGGCCGCGCTGACGCTCTCCTACTTGCCAAAGTACCTCGATATCCTGCCGCTCTACCTGATACTGCTGGCCGCGGCGCCGGTGATCATCTACGTCGTCAAACGCGACCCGTGGCTCGCGATGATCATCTCGGGACTGATCTACTCGATCGTGCGGATGACCGGATTCAATCTGAGCGCCGGTCACGATGGGCTCGGATGGAACTTCAATCCGTTCGCGTGGCAGTTTCTATACACGATCGGAATCGCGGTCGGACATTTCAGCAAGGTCGGCTTCGAAACCGGGAGCGACGGCGACCGCTATCAGTGGGCATGGTTCACGCTGGCGGCCGGCTTCACCATCTTCGCGCTGTTTGCGGCGGCGCCGTGGAGCGGCAGCGAAGAGAGCAGAGCGCTTTTCAACCTCTACTTGTGGCCGGCTGAGAAAACCTTCCTGTCGCCGCTGCGGGTCGCGAATGTCGTCGCGTTACTCTATCTATTCGCGTTTTTTGTGCCGAAGCAGGCGAAGTTCTTTTCCACTCGCGCCGCGAGCCTGTTCCTCGCCTGCGGACGAAACTCGCTGCCGGTTTATGGTGTGGGTGTGGTGCTAAGCTGTGCGGGATACGTGGCGCTGTCCGAGAGTGATGCAACCAACATGACTCCGATCGCGGTCAATGTGTTGGGGATCTTCAGCCTTTTCGTGCTGGCGTGCGCGCTCGACTGGCGACGCAAAAGCGTCCGCGCCGTCGAAGCATCAACCTCGCGCGCGTATGCAACGGCGTTGGTGCGTAGATTCGTAGGTTAGCGCCAAATCCAGGCGACGGCCGCACCGCCGGCCAGTGCCACTATCAGAGGAATCCACACGTACATCGCCGCCCGCAGTCCCGCGATGAACGTCATAAGCGCGGGTTTCACCAGGGTGTTGACCGCGGCGGCAACCAGAAGTGCGATCGCAGCCGCACCCAGGTTCACCTGACCCTGCTCCATCATCGATGAAACCGACAGCGTGATCGGGGCGGCATCGGCGAGTCCGGAAATGGCGGCGAAGGTGAAGAGCCCGGAATTTCCAAGCATGCTTTCTACCGCCCTGCTCGCGACCATCATGACGGTGAGCAGCAAGCCGAACTTGAGCGCGAACCATAAGTCGAGCGGATTGCGAGTCTGCAGGTCGTGAGCTTTTTCATCGAGCTCGGTGTCGCGCGATCTCCAGGCGAACCATCCGGCCGCCGCGATGGTAATGAGGGTTGCCACGGTAAACGCCGGCGCGACATTAAGCGCCAGCTCCGGCGTCAGCACCGCAGCGATGATGAGCAGGCGCGGAAACATAATTGCCGAGGCGGCCAGGATTGCGGCCGCTATCACCTCGCGCTCTTCTTCGCCAACTCGTGCGATTGGTGAGAGCGTCACGGTTACCGCGGTCGAAGATGTCATCCCGCCGAACAGGCCGGTGACCAGCATGCCGCGCCGATCGCCGAGGAATTTGTTGGCGAAGTAGCCGACGTACGAAAGGGCGGCGATCAGCACCACCATCCACCAGATCTGGTACGGATTGAACGCATTCCATGGGCCGATTGCGCGATGCGGCAGGATTGGAAGCACTACTACCGTTATCAGCAACAGGCGCAACGTCGCGGTGAGTTCCTCGCGCTCGATGTGCGCGACCAGACTGTGCAACTCGATGCGGAAGCCGAGAATCGTCGTTATCACGACCGCCGCGGCCGCCGCGATCGCAAGGTACCCGAGACCCACCATCGCGCCGAGGCCGAAGGCGACCAACGCGGCGATCGGAGTGGTGATACTGACGTCTTTGGAGCCTTCGGTGTCGCGCCAATATCCGATGCCCATCAGCATCGCGACCGCGAGGATCGCGGCGGAGAGAAACAGTTCGTGGTTAGGGCCGCCGAGCTGGACCGCGATGGCGCCGAGCAGCGCAATCAAGCCGAAGGTGCGGATGCCCGCGATGCGGCCGCCTTCGGGTAACTGGCGATACTCCCATCCGCGCTCCAATCCGATCAGCAATCCGAGTGCGAGCGCGACCGCCAGCCGTCCCAGGAGTTGTGCATTTTCGGGTGTCATGCCTGGTTGCGCGATTATTTGACGAACGGCGCGGCGGCGAAAATCAGCTCGATCAGGATCAGCACCGCGACTACGATTTCGAGGGTCACCAGCCGTCGATCGCGCGCCACATCGAGCACCAGTTCGAGTGCCTCCTGGATGCTGCGCAACTTCGATTCCAGCGCCGCGTAGCGATCGACCAAATCGAACTCCGCGCGGAGATCATCGTAGATGCGATCCATCGCCGGGTCGTCCCACGTAGCGTCCGGCTTGTCGAGCAGATGCAGAATCGAAAGCACCTCGGTGCGGGTCGTGATCGCCTCGCCGATGAAGCGATGCAGCGGGCGGGTGCTGTAAGGCACGGTGCCCTTTTTCTCGAGCCGCTCGACCAGCACGTTGGTGCGGTCGAAGAGCGCCTCGACGATGCGCTCGTAATATTCCATCGCGGCGCTTTGGGCCATCGTGAGAGCGACGATCGCCGCGCGCCCCACCGTGAAGCGATCGACGTGCAGGGTGCCATCCTGGATGCCGGTGGCGAACGAAGGATCCTCGAGCACCGAGTAGTCTTCGCGGATCACCTGCGGGGTCAGGCCGGGTCGCGCTTTGTGAAGTTTCGCAAGTTCGGTTTCGCGCCGTTCAGGTGGGACATCGTGCATCACCACGGCGCCGAACGGGTAGATGTAAAGCCCGCCGTCATCATCCACCGGGATATAGAGTTCGTGCGGCGAGACGCGCGCGGTGGGAAAACTTGGCGCGAGCGCGCGCAGGGAAAGATTTTCCACGAACGCGATCGCATAGAACTGATGGACTCTGGGCGCCACGGCATCGGCATCGTAGCTGAGAACGGACCGATAGTCAGATGGGCGCGAGCTGAGGTGCGCCTGCCTCTTTTTTAGGCAGCTAACGGCCTAACGGCCGGTGAATTTGGCCTCGCGCTTTTCGATGAAAGACTTGATGCCCTCGGCGACGTCCTGCGACCTGAACAGCATCATCAACTGCATCAGCACATGATGCGTATGCGATTCGAAATCCTCGCTGAGACCATGACGGAACAGGCGCTTCATCGCACGGATTGCGAGCGGCGCGTTGGCCGCGATTTTCTCCGCCCACGCGTGCGCTTCGGTCATCAGATTTTCGTGCGCAACGACCTTGTTTACGAGGCCCAACTCGAGCGCGCGTTCGGGTGAGATCTCCTCCGCGATGAAACCGATCTCGCATGCGCGCGCCCATCCGATGAGGCGCGGTAGATACCAGGTGCCGCCGCTCTCCGGCACAATTCCGCGCTTGGCGAATGCGGGGGCGAGTTTGGCGCGATCGCTGATTAGCCGCATATCGCATCCGAGTGCGAGGTCAAAGCCGTAGCCGGCGGCCGGACCGTTGATCGCGCAAATCACCGGAACGTCGATGCGATGAAGCGTGACAGTCGGAATCTCGAGCGTGCTGATGTGCGATGCGCCACCGCCGGAGAGCGAGCCGCCGAGCCCGCGTCCCGCCGCGGTGTCCTTCAAATCGAGGCCGCTGCAAAAGCCGCGTCCCTCACCGGTCAGGATGATCGCGCGGACTTGCGAATCCTTGTCGAGTTCCTCGAGGCTGTTTCCGAGCGCGGTCAGCATCTCGGTGCTAATGGCGTTCATCCGGTCCGGCCGATTCAGCTTGATCACCGCGACGTGATTTTGTTTTTCGCAAACGAGATCGCTCATCGAAATTCCCTCCGCGCTCAGAGCCTATCGCGCGCGGCGGAGTCAGCACAGGTTCGAATGCCAAAAAAAGGGCGGTCCGCCGATCATTCGATGCGGCAGACCGCCGGTGCGGATTCATCAACCCGGCGCGTCGTTCGCGAATAGGAACGTCGCCAAGGCGCGTGAGGCTTAGTGCCTCATGCCGGCACTATCTTCCTTGTCTTCCAGGTACCGGTTGAAGAACTTCTGAATCTCCTCTTTCTTCTCGCCGGTACGTTCCTGGATGCGGCCGATCATCTTGTTGACGTGGCCCTCGCCGTACATCAAATCGTCATCGGTGAGCTTGCCCCACTTCTTCTTCAGTTCGCCCTTGATCTGATTCCATTTGCCCTTCAAACGATCTTCGTTCATGTGGCACTCCTTGGTTTCGGTCGTTTTGATGAAGCGAAAAAGGCCGCCTCGCAATAAATCGAGCGGCCGCTTTCACGCCATGTGATTTGGACGAAGTGGATGAGCGCCGAATTCTATCGCGCGATGCTCAAGTGCCTGATTGGCATATTTATGACATTCGCGCGCATCGTTTCGGCATCCGGGGTAAGTCGCTACAATCCGCGCAAATCGCACATCGAAAGCGAGATGGATTCATGATTCTGAAAGTCGCGCGCCTCGGTCATCCCGTCATCAGAACTCAAGCCCAACCCGTAGCGGTCGATAAGATCAAGACGCACGATTTTCAGAAGCTCCTCGACGATATGGTCGAGACAATGCACGAGTACATGGGCGTCGGACTCGCAGGGCCGCAGGTGCACCTGCCGCTGCAGGTCGCCGTACTCGAAGTCCAACAGCATCCGCACTATCCCGATATGCCTTCGGTGCCGCTAACGTATCTGATCAATCCCGTTGTCACGGTTCTCGGAACCGAGAAAATCGACGAATTTGAAGGATGCCTTAGCATTCCTGATATGCGCGGGATGGTGCCGCGCTTCAAGAAACTTCACCTGAAGGCGCTCGGCCGCAATGCGGAGACGCTGGATTTCGTCGCAGAGGATTTTCACGCGCGCGTCATCCAGCACGAGACGGATCATCTGAAGGGCGAGGTTTATATCGATCGGATGCCCGACCTGCGCACCCTGGCGCATCTCGCGGAATGGCAGCGCTATGTGCTGCCGGAGCTGAATCGCAAGGAATCGAAAACTTGAGCGTCCTAATAATGAGGACTCATTTAGGAGGATACGGCATTTTCGTCTCGGGCATCTTGCCAGTCGATTTGTAGGTTGCGATGGCTTTGTTCAGGGCGTCGTTTTGCGCGGCCAGGTTAGCTTGTTCTGCTTGTACCTTCTCCAGTTCAGACTTCAGCCGTTCATTTTCCGCCTTCAAGGCCTCGGTCTGCTGCTTCAGCGTGTCGCTTTGCTGCTGAAGCTGCGCGATATGCTGCTGGTCCTTCTTGTATTCTTCACTCTGGGTGTACCAATTCCAGTACAGAATTCCGCCAGCAACTGTGGTTACGATGATAACCGCCGCGATTACGCGTCCCATGGGATCACAATAGCCCTGCTCCAACCGCTTAGAAATCGAATTGACAGTTAAGGTTGGCGGTTCATAGAATGTCAAGGTTACGGGGGACGGGGATAACCAAAACAATCTGATGATAGAGGTCCAAGACCTTACCAAGTATTTCGGGCCGACCCTCGCCGTTGACCACGTCTCGTTCAAGGTAGAAAAAGGCGAAATCATTGGGTTACTCGGGCCGAACGGCTCGGGAAAAACCACGATGATGCGCATCCTGACGGGATTTTTTCCGCCCACCTCGGGACGCGCGCTGATCGGCGGCCTCGATGTAGCGGAGCATTCGCTCGAAACCCGCCGCCGGGTCGGATACCTGCCGGAGAACATGGTGCTCTACCCCGATCTGAGCGTATCGGCACTGCTGGAGTTCGCCGCACGCGTGCGCGGGCTGGATTCCAGGACCACTCGCGATCGAATGGAATATGCGATCAAGATCTGCGGACTCGCCGAGGTGCGCAAGAAACTGATCGGCAAGTTGTCGAAGGGATATCGCCAGCGGGTCGGGATCGCGCAGGCAATCCTCGCCGATCCCGAAGTTTTGATTCTCGACGAGCCTACGGTTGGGCTCGATCCGCGCCAGGTTGTCGAGATTCGCGATCTGATTCGGTCGCTCGCGGGCCGCTCCACCGTTTTGCTCTCCACTCACATCCTGCCCGAGGTCACGATGACGTGCCGGCGTGTCGTGATCATCGACAAGGGGAGGATCGTGGCGCAGGACACGCCTGAAAAGCTCACCGCGAAACTGCAGGGCAGCGAACAGAGCATCATCACCGTCGCGGGGCCCAAGGAATCGGTGCAGCTGGTGCTGAGCGGAGTGGCGGGTGTACAGAGAATCGAAGAGCGCGTCGGCGATGTCCCGCAGAACGGCGTGTGCAGCTTTGTCGCATTCTCCAGTGGGCAAGGCGATCAGATTCGCGGCGCGATGGCGGCCGCGGTGGTGCAGCATGGATGGGGCCTGCTCGAGATCAAGCCGCTCGCGCTAAGCCTGGAAGATCTCTTCATGCGAATCGTTACCAGCGAGGAGCGTGCGAGCGCGCGACAGTAGTGGCGGCTGAATTCCAGTGCGAGCTTTGAGGTAATCGATGGCAGATACTGCAGTAACGCTGGGGGCCGCGGCCGCGCGCGAAGAGAGCGCCGGATTGGGCGCAGCACGCACCGGCTTTTCTTTCCGCCGAATGTTTGCGGTGATGCGCAAGGAGCTGCGCTCATACTTCGCGTTTCCGCTGGTATACATCATCTCGGGAATCTTTCTGATGCTCTCGGGATGGTACGCGTACACCGACTTGAAATTCTTCACCACCATCTCGTTCTCCCACGATATCATTCAGAATTACTGGCAGATGCTGCTGACTGATATCCGCCTCGGCCTTCTGTTGACGATTCCGTTCATCACGATGCGGCAGTTTGCCGAGGAGCGAAAACTCGGCACCGTCGAGCTGCTCTATACCTATCCGTTGCGCGACAGCGAAATTCTCGGCGGTAAGTTCTTCGCTTCGGCCGTCATCTTTCTATTGATGCTCGCGCTGACGTTGCTATACCCGATTTACATTTACTCGATTCACGCGTACCCGCTGTTCCCGCTGTTCGCCGGTTATCTCGGGCTGGTGCTGCTCGGATGCTCATTCATCGCGTGCGGGCTGTTCATTTCCTCGCTCTGTGAGAGCCAGGTGATCGCGGGAATCGCCACCATCGTGCTGTTGTTCTCCTTATGGATTCTCAACTGGAACGAGGCGGCATTCGAATCCGGCACCCTCGACGTGCTGCGAATGCTGTCGCTGTTCGACCAGTTCAATGGTTTTGCGAAAGGCGTTATTGAGTTGTACGCGTTAACCTATTTCATCTTTTTCACCACCTTCTTCCTGTTCCTGACGATGCGCTCGATGGAGGCACGCAAGTGGACCGGACGGAGGTAAACGCGGCGCCGCGCAGGCACGGTCTCTGGCTCAACTGGCTCATTGTCATCTATACGGCGGTCGCACTGGCGGCCCTGTTCGGCATCGCGAACCTGATTATCTTCGATCACAACATCCGATGGGATCTGACGCCCAACAAAAAATACTCGCTGTCCGACTTCGACAAGCGCGTGCTCGACGGCCTCAAGCAGCCGGTCAAGGTGATGGCTTTCGTGCGCACCGAGGATGCCTCGTACCTTGAGCTTGCAGACCTGCTCTTCCAGGTGTCGGCCTACACGCCGCTGGTCAGCTACCAGGTGATCGATGTGAACAAGGCGCCCGGGTTGGCGCGGCAATACGGCGTATCGACTTACGGTGAAGTTATCGTCGAATCAGAGGGGCGCCGCCGCGACTTCGACAACTCCCGATCGGAGCTCCTCATTCCGGCGCTGCTGCAGATTTCCCACGTCGCCAACAAGCACATCTACTTCACGGTCGGCCACGGCGAGCGTGATCTGTTCGATACCGATCGCACTTTGGGCTACTCGCAATGGCGCGGACAGCTCGAGCAGAACAATTATCAGATCGACAACGTTTCTCTCTTCGCCGGCGGGGTTCCCGACGATGCGACGATCGTTGTCACGCTCGGACCACGCAAAGATTTTCTTCCCGAGGAACTGGCTTCGCTCGCGAAGTATATCGCCAAGGGTGGACACTTCATCGCCTTCATCGATCCGTACGGCTCGCCGAGCCTGGTGAAGTTCCTCAAGACTTACTACATGGATTTCATAGACCAGGTGGTGGTCGATCCGGCCTACCGCCTGTCGGCGGCGAAATACTGACCACCCAGATCCCGCTTTATTCCAAGGACAATCCGATGACGCGCGCGATGACCGCGCCCGCGGTGCTATCGATGGCGCGCGGCATCGAGATCACCGGCAAGCCGGGCGACAAGGCGCCCGACGGGCTGGTATTCGATCGCAGCAGCGACTTCCTGCGCTCATCACACGAGAGCTGGGCATCTGGAGATACTAAAGCGGTCACTACCGGTATCACCGATTTCCAGTCCGGTCGCGATGTGAAAGGCCCGATAACGGTCGGAAGCGAAATCGACTTCGCGGTCAATGGCAATACTCACGTCCCGGTGCAGAACATGGCGCGCGTGGTGGGATTCGGCAGCACGGCGTTCCCCTCCAATCAGTTCATCGAGATGCTGGGTAATCGCGACCTGGCGGTGAGCGTGATGAACGAGATGGCGAACGATGAAATCCTTATCGCAAGCCGCGAACGGCTCAATGCTGGCTCTGCTGCCGGATTCTTCGTCAGTGACCAGAACGCGCAACATCTGAAGTACCTCGGCGCATTCTTACAGCCCCTGATACTGTTTATGATCGCCGCGGTGGTGTTCGCGCGCAGGAGGTTCTTCGTTTGAGCCCCTTCAAGGCAATTTTCTTCACCGTCCTGATCGCGATCCTGCTGCCCTACTACTACTTCGTCGATCGCCCCGAGCTGAGGCTCAAAGATCTCCAGACGGCGCAGGAAAGCCTGCTCGACCTTCCGGGCGGGATCGATGGGATTACGGTGACGCGCGGCGATGAGAAGGTCCATTACACCAGGATGGCAGATGGACGCAGCTACAAGCTGGTCGAGCCGGACGGCAAGTTCGTCCCGCAGGACCTCATGAAGGCATTGGCGGACTTGCTCGAGGGCGCTAAGACGGTTGAAGTGGTTTCGACCAATCCCAACGACCTGGCGGAATTCGGGCTCGACAAACCCAAGGGCGAGCTGATTCTCGAGGCCGCATCAAAAAAACAGCCGATAAACATCTTTTTCGGCAGCGAGAACCCTACGCATACGGCAGTTTACGCGCGTATCGAGGGCATACCGAAAGTCTTCCTGCTCGGAGCGAACCTCCAGTACTACCAGACCCTCATGTTCCAATGGGTCGAGGGCAAGCAGGGCAAGAACGCGTAGTCGCTTTCTCCGTTCTTCCCTCCCCTATCGGCGGAGGGTTTCGGAGCTTCGGCCTAATGCTCGTGATCGTCCTGGCCGGCTTCGCTGATCTCGCGCATCTTCATCTCTAGCGCGGAAGCATCAACGATGTTTTTCTCTCGTAGCAGATTCTCCAGCGCGCGCAGGAAATAGGTGTAGTAGCCGTCGCCGTCCTCGACCCATCCGTGAGCGCGCACCTTGTCAGCCTTCCCGATCTCGGCAATCAGATGATGTCGAAATTCATCCCTGGTGCAGATGCCCGACTCGCTGAGGCGCACCGCCATCGCGAATGCGCGCGCTTCCCACGGCGCGCTGAAGGTCACTACCTTTTCGAGCGGCGTACCCACAAACAATTCTTCGAGGCTTACGGGCTTCATGTGCGCGTCTTCACCAGCGCGACCCCGACCATCGAATCTCGCGTGACAAGCTCCGCGAGTTGCTCCTCGCTCATGCGTTCGGTGCCCGCAGGACGCTGCGGAATCACGATGTAACGTTGCTCGGCGCTGCTATCCCACACCCGGACTTCCACCTTCTCTGGGATTTCGACGCCGAACTCCTTGAGCACTCCGCGCGGGTCGCGCACCGCACGCGAGCGATAGGCGAAGCTTTTGTACCATACCGGCGGCAGCCCCAGGACCGGCCACGGATAGCACGAGCACAATGTGCACACGACGAGGTTGTGCACCTTCGGTGTATTCTCGACCGCCACCAAGTGGCCGCCTTCGGGACCGCCGTAGCCGAGTTCCGCGACTGCGGCCGTAGCGTTTTCGAGCAGACGCTTTCGAAACGCCGGATCGGTCCACGCCTTGGCGACGACGCGGGCGCCGTTGCGAGGGCCGACCTTCGTCTCGTACATATCGACGACCGAGTCGAGCGCTGCCGAATTGATGAGGCCTTTTTCTTCGAGGATCGTTTCGAGTGCCTTGACCCGGAGCGCCGCGCCAGTCGGGATCGTGACGTGATTTCCGCTCATCGTTTCTTTCCTGATTTCGACCGGGTGACGGAGCTGGACTTCTTCTTCGCTGCCTTTGTCTTCGAGGAATCCGCTTCCAAATAGTCTTCCCACAAATCGATGCGCAGCGTGTCTTTGCGCGGCGCGGCGTTTCCCCACAACTCACGCGCCTCGAAGGTGACTGAATAGACGTGTTGCGCGCGCTGGCCCGCATGATGCGCATTGCTGTCGGCGAAAACATACACGCCCCAGTCGCGATGAATCACGCCGCGCTTTCCGCGCACATAGCGTGGGAGGCGGGTGTGGCCGGCGGGATTGAGGTTGCGCGCGACCACCCGATCGCCTTCTCGAAAGCGCGCTCTGCGCCGCCTGACTTCAGGCGAGTCACCCTTGCAATGATTTGCCGGTTGGGCAGGCGCGATCGGTTCAGCACCGCGCGATACGAGTTCCTCGCGAGTGACTTTCTTCTTCTCAACCAGCAGCGTCATCATCGCGTCGAGCCATCGCTCGTAGTAACTCGAATCGAGATAGACCGGCGCGGGAATTCGCTCGAGGGCATGACGAAACTCGTTGACGTTGTCGAAGTGGCGCCCCATCATGCTCATCGCGATCGCGTACATCCGCTTTTCCCAATCAGTGTGAAAGACTGGTTCGTTTTTTTCGATAGGGATCGGACCGAAACCGTCCATGCCGCCCATGTCATGTACTCCGTTCATTGCGCGAATTATCATCGACCCGGATTGCATCGGCAAGCGCCCCGCGCTTGAACGCTCTCCGCGGTCTGATAGAAATGCCTCGCCAACATGGCGGACACGGCAAACACCAAACGCGCGCGCTGGCCTCGCGATCTGAAAATCTTCGCATTGTTTGCGGCGCTATGGGCGTCAGCGCTGATCGCACGAATCGTGATCCACGATGTGACCTACTATTCGCCGATGCCGCTTCAAGCGGTCATCCTCGGAATAAATTTCGACGGCTACCCCGCGAGGGTGGTGCTGGTGGCGCAGGCGATGGCGCTTTCCACTTTGGCGCTCGGACTCGCGGCTGAAAGAAAATGGGGGCTGGTGCTCGCGCTCGTCTATATGCTCGAGGTCGTGGTCAGCAATCTGATCTTCATGATGACGTACATGGGCGACCTCTCGCAGGGCCGCAACATTCGCGTCTCGGGTTTGATCGGGACCGTGGCCGTTCTGATGCTGTTATATCTATGGATTCGCGCCCGCGATCTGCTGTCGGACGACACTCCGCGCGTTTGAAGCAGCCATCCGCCGCGCGACATTCGACGCGGTTCGGAGCTAGTATCAGCGTATGGACGAACAAACCGGTGCTAAGCTGAAAAAGCTTGATGATGCGATCGCACGCTACGTGAGACCGGATACTTTTCCGCTCGCGGTGCGAATGATCCGTCATGGCGAGGCGATTCCCGACGGCGTCAAGGTCCCGAGCCGCAACTTCCACGAGAACTGGATCGTATGCCAATCGATCGGCGTCGCGCGCCGTTACGGATGGGCGATCGCGGTCGGCAAGGACGACGTGATTTGCCCGCTCTCGGCGATCGCATTCGGCTTTCGCAAACCCAATGACGCATATCTGAAAGGCTTCGCCGCAGTCGGAATGTATTGCGAGGACGAACCGGCCGCGACCAGGCTCGAGGCTGAAACCTGGAAATTCGCGCCCGGCACCTACGACTATGTATGCATCGCGCCCATCGCGCGCGCGACCTTCGAGCCCGACGTCATCGCGGTGTATGGCAACAGCGCTCAAGTGATGCGAATGGTCAACGCGGCGCTGTTCAAGCGCGGCGGCAGAATCGAGAGCACCACCGGCGGCCGCCTCGACTGCGCCGAAATCGTCATTCAGACCATTATGACCGGCGAGCCCAAGGTCGTGCTGCCATGCAACGGCGATCGCGTATTCGGGATGGCGCAGGACACCGAGATGGTTTTCACGATGCCGTGGGCTCGCGCCGATGAGATGCTTGAGGGCCTCGAGGGTACGCAGAAGGGCGGGGTGCGCTATCCGATTCCGGTCGCGATGCGCGGCACCGTCACGATGCCGAAGCACTATCAGGATTTGCTTGCGATGCTGAAGAAAGATGAGCAGCCCGGCTGAAGTGATGGCGACGGTAGGACTCGAACCTACGACACTGCGGATATGAGCCGCATGCTCTAACCAACTGAGCTACGTCGCCACGAACGCATCAGAATAGCGGGCGTCTCGCGCCGGAGAAAGGGGGATGCGCGTGCCTCAGCGCAGCGGGGTCTGGCGCGCCTTCACGCGCTTGCTGCCGCGCTCACATTGGTAGATCACGCCCTCGTTGAATTCCAGGCAGGTTAGTTTTCCGCCATACACCAGCCCGGTGTCGATGCCCAGCTTGTAAGGAAGATCGATCATCACGCCGCGCATCGGCGTGTGGCCGAAGACGACGATCGCGCCGGCCTCGTGCGCATTGAAGATGAACTCCTGGCGAATCCACAGCAGGTCCTCGGGATCCTGCTCTTCGAGCTGGCGCGCCGGAAGAATTCCCGCGTGCACGAAGAAATACGGCGGCCGCAAATAGCTGAGCGAGAGGCCTCGATAGAATTTCAGATGCTCGTCGGGGATGTGTTGGATCGCGTTGTCGAGTTCGGCCTCGCCGATGCCGTAGCTGTCAAACGTCGCCGCGCCCCCATTGAAGAGGAAAGACTCGCCGTAGTGTCCGCCGAACCCGAGGTACGACAGCATCATGTCCTCATGATTGCCCTTGAGCGTGATGACCTCGGCGGGCCCCTTCTGCAAATCGAGGACGACCTCAACCGCGTCGCGCGCGGACGGGCCGCGATCCACATAGTCTCCGACGAACACGACCGTGTCGTCTTCGCGCGGCGCGATCGTCTTGACTATCGCCGCAAGTTCGTCCGGGCATCCGTGGATGTCGCCGATCGCGAACAGCCGCCCGCTATGCTTTTGCTTGTCGCGAAACATCCTATTGAGGGTTCTCGTTCTTGCCGATCGCGAGCAGCTCGACCAGCTTGTCCGGATCCTCGAGAATCTTGCGCGCCGCGCCATAGGGATTGAGCTGCCCCGCGCGCACGCCCGACAGCAATCCGTCCTTGCGGCCGTCCTTGAGCGCTCGCGCCGCGCGATCTTCGAGTTCGCCGCTGAGCACTTCTATCAGCTCATGCGTGCGGCGCTCGGCCTCGCGCGCCGGATCCTGATTGGCGGCGAGATACTCGCCGTGCTTCGCGATTGACTCCACCAGTCGATCGACGCCTTTGTCGGCTGCCGCCTGCGTCATCAGAACCGGCGGACGCCATCCGCCTGCGGGCCGCAGGTGAACATTGAGCTCCAATTCGGCCTTGATTCGATCCGCGCCGTCGCGGTCCGCCTTGTTGACGACGAAAACATCGGCGATCTCGTTCAGCCCCGCTTTCATCACCTGCACCGCGTCGCCGCCCTCGGGCACTGTTACAACCACCGTCGTATCCGCCAGATCCATGATGCCGAGTTCGGTCTGCCCGACGCCCACCGTCTCGATAATGATGATGTCGTGGCCGAACGCATCGAGGAGCTTTGTGATTTCGCGCGCCGCGCGGCTGAGTCCGCCATGACTTCCGCGCGATGAGATGCTGCGGATGTAGACGCCGGAGTCCCTATAATGATCGGTCATGCGCACGCGATCGCCGAGGACCGCGCCACCCGAGAACGGACTCGACGGGTCGATCGCGAGCACCGCGACCTGCTTTCCGAGCGCACGATACTTCGCGATCATCACGTTGACGAGCGTCGACTTGCCCGCGCCCGGAGGCCCGGTGATCCCGACAATGTGCGCGTGGCCGGTCTTCGAATAGATGCGCTCGATGACGGCGTTGCGTTCGGGCGCGTGATTTTCAATCAGCGTGATGAGCCGAGCGAGCGCGACTTTGTCGCCGCGGTCGAAACGCTCCAGCAGCTTCTCCAGCCGCGGGCTCACGTCCGCTTTATCTTGCCCTTCACCCTGATGCTTCATTCTGATCCGAACCATCATGATACCCGTACCGGTTTTGCGCGCGCAACGCGGAAGCTCGCGACGGTATTATCCGGGAGGGGTGGCCCTTGGGCCGCGTTGTTTTCCCGGCGACGCCGCCTTATCCTTGAAGCATAGTGAAGCTGCCCGATGTCTATCGAGATTGGCGCGTCATGGCCGGTCTGATGCTGGTGCTTCTCGGCGCGGGCAACTGGCTGGTCGGACTGAACAAGGCGCGTGGCGCGAGCCTGATGATTGCGCAAGCGGCGCACACCTCGCCGAGCAGCGACTATCGCAGCTTCGACGAGGTCGATTCCGCCGGCGCCGTGCTCAAGCCCTTCACCGAGGAAGAGGCGCGCGTCTCCTACGCCACCGCGCGCATGGACTTTTACCACGTGACGTTTCTGACCGGCCAGGCGATGGTGATAGTCGGGTTGATCGTGACGCTGATCGGTTTCATCAACGTGATTCAGCGTGACACGCGTCGCTCGATCCGTCGTCTCTCCGACGACGTTCCGCTTCGCATCCGGGAACCGCAGGGATGACGCTCCAGCGATGGTAAAGCTGCTGGCGGAGCGCGCCTTCGCGAAAATTAATCTGTTCCTTCGAGTTACCGGTCGTCGCGCCGACGGCTACCACGAACTCGACTCGATTTTCGTTCCGGTCTCAATCAGCGATCGAATCACGATCGATGTTCGCCCCGCTCCAACCTCGAGCGTCACTATACGATGCAACATCGCGTCGCTCGGCGATCCCCAAATGAACCTCGCCGCACGAGCTGCGCGCGCATTCATGGACGAGTTCGGAATTTCCGCGCATGTGATGATCGACCTAAAGAAAACGATTCCCGCCGGCGCCGGCCTCGGTGGCGGCTCCAGCGATGCCGGCACAGTGCTGCGGATGCTGGCCGCGATGATGTCGCCGATGCGCCATGAATCGAGCGACGCTCCCGAGCGCCTGCGCAAGGTCGCGGTGGGGCTCGGTGCGGATGTGCCATTTTTTTTGAACCCGCGTCCCTCGCGCGTGACCGGAATCGGAGAACACATCGAGGCGCTCGACAAATTCCCTACGATGCATCTCCTCATCGCGGTTCCGCCCGTCGAGGTGCCGACCGCGGCCGTTTTCAAGGCCCTCAAGCGCGAGGATTGGAGCGGCCCGGCGTCGGCGAGCGAGATCGATATGATACTTCGCGGCGAGATCAGCGCGAGGCATCTGGTGAACGACCTCGAAGCTCCCGCCATACAACTCTATCCACAGATCGCGGGACTTAAAGTACTACTTCAAAAATGCGGCGCGATAGCCTCCTCGATGAGTGGCAGTGGCGGCGCGGTTTTTGGTCTCTTCTCCGATGCGGAAGCTGCTGAGCAGGGTGCGACCTCGTTTCGCTTCCGCGCGCCCGAAGCGCGCGTTTTCGTGGTTAAATCTCCGGAGGCACAAACTTTCGCTCAGGATTGACAGCGAAAAACGCTGCCCATAACATCGCTTATCCGCGCAGCGCCGACTAATCCCCTGGAATATTCCGGTAAGCTTCTCGCCACGAGGTCGGAAGCGCGGTCCGGGCGCCGTTTATCCAGAGCGCGCGCCAAATATTGTGGATCAAATGATGCGCCGGACGGGCCCAAGTCTCCCGTTCGGCGCTGATATTGAGTAGATTGAGCGGCGCAGGCTCGATTCGGGTTTACCATGGAGCCCGGCAGGTCGCTTCGCTGGGCGGTCGCCAAGCTGGTAAGGCACCAGGCTTTGGACCTGGCATTCGAAGGTTCGAATCCTTCCCGCCCAGCCATCGGAAAATGCCTGTGAACGGAATATGAACTAGTGAGCGAAACAGGAAACGGAGCAGATGTCGGAACGCGCTAAAGACGAACTCGAGATTTTCACGGGCAATTCCAACCCGGCGCTCGCGCGCGAAATAAGCGAGCATCTCGAGGTTCGCCTGTGCGATGCAGAAGTTGGACATTTTCCCGACGGCGAAGTGATGGTCGAAGTCAAGGAGAATGTGCGTGGCGGCGACTGCTTCGTTATCCAATCCACCTGCAGCCCTCCCAACGACAACTTGATGGAGCTGTTGCTGCTGATGGACGCGCTCCGTCGCGCGTCGGCCAAGCGCGTCACCGCCGTGATCCCGTACTTCGGATACTCGCGGCAGGATCGCAAGGTCGCGCCGCGCGTTCCGATCAGTGCGAAGATGGTTGCCGACCTCATCACCACCGCTGGCGCCTCGCGGGTGCTCACCGTCGATTTGCATGCGGGACAGATCCAGGGCTTCTTCAACATCCCGGTCGACAATCTTTACGCGATGCCAGTGCTGATTCAGTACCTGCGCAAGCGTGTCGATGGCCAGAAGATCGTCGTCGTCTCGCCTGATGCGGGTGGCGTCGAGCGCGCGAGAGCTTTCGCCCGTCGCCTTAATGCCGACCTCGCGATCATCGACAAGCGCCGCCGTCGCGCGAGCGAAGTAGCCGAGATGCGGCTGGTCGGTGAGGTGAAGGACTCAGTCGCGATTTTAGTTGATGATATGATTGATACCGCAGGAACGATTACCGAGGCCGCCAAGGTGGTTGTCAGTGCGGGAGCGAGCGAAGTTTTCGCATGTGCGACCCATCCGATACTTTCGGATCCGGCGTGCGATCGGCTCAATCATTCGACGATTAAGGAATTGATCACCACAAACACGATTCCGCTCAAGCCCAAGGCGCAGGCGGAACTGCCGCGTATCAAGGTTATCTCGGTCGGACAGCTTATAGCCGAGGCGATCCGCCGAATTCACAATGAAGAATCTGTGAGCTCGCTGTTCAATTAGCGGGCCGTGTGAGGAAGCAATGGAAACCGGAGAACTACTCTGCGAGAAACGGCCGACCCGGCCCAAAGGCGCGCGCCATCAGGTGCGCCGCGAGGGCCGCGTGCCGGGCGTGCTGTATGGACCAAAGACCACGCCGATCGCGGTGTCGGTTAACGCGATTGACTTGAAGAACCGCGTCGCGCACGCCGCCAGCCAACGCATCATGCGGCTCAAGTCGTCGGCATCCGAGCTCGACGGCAAGCACGTGCTGGTGAAGGACATCCAGCGCGCGCCGGTTTCGCGCGAGATTCTTCATGCGGACCTTTATGAGGTCGATCTTAACCGCGCGATCCGTGTCAGCGTGCCGCTGCACTTCGTCGGCAAGCCTGCGGGCGTCGCCGAAGGCGGCATCCTGGCGCCGCTGGCGCGCGAGGTCGAAGTGGAATGTCTCCCACTGGAGATTCCGGAATTCTTCGAGGTCGATGTAAGCGCACTGGGTATTCATGACGTCATTCACGTCTCGGCGATGAAGTTCCCCGGCAATGTGAAGCCGATCTTCGATACCGACTATCCGGTCGTGGGCGTTCTTCCACCGACCGTCGAAGCCGCTCCGACTCCGGTCGTTGCGGCGGAAGTCGCGGGCGCCGAGGGTGCCGCTCCTGCGGAGGGTGCTGCTGCCGCCGCGCCGGCTGCCGAAGCCGGCAAGGAAGCTGCCGCTCCGGCCGCGGCTGCGAAGAAGGAAGAGAAGAAGAAGTAGCGCGTGAATTTGCAATGTGGCAGAGGACCAACTCCGTGCCACATTGCATGGTTAGAGGGTTCGGTGGAAGTGGGTCTGTAGCACAGACTTTAGTCTGTGTCCGGGGATTCTCGGTGGTTGTGGTTGGAGGTGGTAGTCCGCCATGAGTTTCGCGCATCTTCACGTACATACGCAATTCAGTCTTCTCGACGGCGCCAACAAGGTCGGTCCGTTGCTCGATCACGCTAAAGCCTCGGGCATGGACGCGATCGCGATTACCGATCACGGCAACATGTTTGGCGCGGTCGAGTTCTTCAAAAAAGCGAAAGAGAAGGGCATCAAGCCGATCATCGGATGCGAGGCCTACCTCGCGCCGGGCAAGCGCACCGATCGCACGCAAATCGCCAAGAGCGACGACTTCGAGAACGGCGGCAATTTCCACCTCATCCTGCTCGCGCAGAACCAGATCGGATATCGCAACCTGTGCCGGCTGCTCAGCGCCGCATACAAGGAAGGCCTCTACTACAAGCCGCGCATCGACAAGGAGATCCTCGCCGAATGCAACGAGGGTCTGATTGTCTTGTCGGGCTGCCTGTCGGGCGAGATCGCGCGCTTTTTGCGCGCCAACAGATTCGACAAGGCGTGCGAAGCGGCCCAGTGGTACGCGAGCACTTTCAAGGACCGCTATTACCTCGAGTTGCAAGACAACAAGCTGCACGGTCCCTACAACCAGGCGTTAATCGACATCGGCAAGAAGCTCGGGCTTCCGACCGTCGCGACCAACGATTGTCACTATCTGCATCGCGACGATGCGCGTGCACATGAAGTTCTGCTCTGCATCCAGACCGGCAAGACCATGGCCGACGAGACGCGATGGAAGTTCGATACCGACGAACTGTACGTAAAGACGCCGGACGAGATGGCGGCCGCGTTCGGCGCCGATTCCGAGCCGTATCGCAACACGATGGAGATCGCGCGCCGGGTCGACTTCGAGTTCGAGTTCGGCAAGTTCCACTTCCCGGTCTACAAATCGGTCGGCGAGTCGGAACAGAAGATGGACTACGAAGCCGAAATGACGCGGCGCGCGCGCGAGGGCCTCGAAAAACGCCTCGCAGAAATTCGCGACCGTCGCAGCGCCGACTTCGATACCGCGCCGTATTACGCGCGGCTCAACGAGGAGCTGCCGGTCATCTGCGACATGGGCTTCGCGGGCTACATGCTGATCGTGCAGGACTACATCGGGTACGCACGCGACAAGGGGATTCCGGTCGGACCCGGCCGCGGCTCGGTGGTCGGCTCGCTGGTCAGTTACTCGCTCGGCATCACCGAACTCGACCCCATCGAGCATCGATTGCTGTTCGAGCGATGGTTGAACCCAGGGCGCAAATCGATGCCGGATATCGATTCCGATTTTTGCTTCGAGCGGCGCGATGAAGTCGTCGAATACGTCCGCCAGAAGTATGGCGAAGAGCGGGTTGCCCAAATCATCACGTTCGGAACCATCAAGGGAAAGCAGGCGATTCGCGACGTCGGCCGCGTACTCGGTCTCTCATTCGGTGAGACCGACAAAATCGTGAAGCTTTATCCCGCGCCCAAGCAGGGCCGCGATTTTCCGCTCACCGAGGCGCTCGAAATGGAACCGCGCCTCCAGGAAGAGCGCAAGACGCATCCTGAGCTGTTCGCCAACGCGTTCAAGCTCGAAGGATTACTGCGCCACACCTCCAAGCATGCCGCTGGTATCGTGATTTCCGATGTGCCGCTCGACGAAACGGTCCCACTCTACGTCGACAAGGAGCGCGAAGAGGGCGGCCTCGCAATCACGCAGTACTCGATGAAGGGCGTCGATGAGATCGGGCTCATCAAGTTCGATTTCCTCGCGCTCAAAAATCTGACGCTGATCGCCAACACACTCGATATCATCAAGGCCAGCGGCCAGGAGCCTCCTGACCTCAATCGCCTAAGTCTCGATGATCCGGACGCGTATCGCTTGCTCGCGCGTGGCGACACGGTCGGCGTGTTTCAGATGGAGAGCTCGGGGATGCGCCGCTTCCTTACCGATCTCAAGCCCTCATGCTTCGAGGACGTCATCTCGGCGGTGTCGCTCTTTCGTCCAGGACCACTCGACGCGATCGAGGACGGCAAGACGATGGTGCAGCATTTCGTCGATCGCAAACACGGCCGCGAAAAGGTCGAGTACGATCATCCGCTCCTGGAGCCGGTGCTGAAGGACACCTACGGCGTCATCGTGTACCAGGAGCACGTGATGCGCGCGGCGCAGGCCCTCGCCGGATATTCGCTCCAGCAAGCGGACATTTTGCGCGCCGCGATGGGCAAGAAGAACAAGGCCGCGATGGAGAAGGAGCGCGAGGGCTTCATCAATGGCGCGGTCAAGAACGGCCTCTCGAAAGATTTGGCCTCGACGATTTTTTCCAAGATCGAAACCTTCGCGGCATATGGATTCCCGCGCGCGCACGGCGCGGCCTACGCGCTTACCACCTATCGCACGGCGTACCTGCGCGCGCATTATCCGCGCGAGTTCATGGCGGCGCTGCTCACGCTCGACATGGACGATCAGTCGAAGACCTACAAGAATATCGCGGCGCTGCGCGAAATGAAGATCGGCGTGCTGCCGCCCGACGTGAATCAGAGCGGCGTCAAGTTCACCGTCGCGGGCGAGTCGATTCGTTTCGGCTTGGCGGGAATTCGCGGAGTCGGCGTGAAGACCTCCGAGGCGATCATCGCGAATCGCGAGGAGAAGGGGCCCTACGAAAGCCTGATGGACTTTTGCACGCGCATCGACGGGCAGTTCATCAACCGTCGCGTGCTCGAAGCGCTGGTCAAATGCGGCGCGTTCGATTTCACCGGCGACAGCCGCGCCACGCTGTTCGCGCAAATCGAGGACTCGCTCAAGATCGCGCAGCGCGAGCAAAGCGACGCGGTCAAAAATCAAATCGGCCTCTTCGGAGCATCCGCCGCGAAGTTGCCGCCTCCGCCGCGGCGCGAGGCGGTCAAGGAATGGGACGCGAAGGAAAAACTCAAGCTCGAAAAGGAGACGCTCGGCTTCTACATCACCGCGCATCCGCTCGACAAGTACGAGCGCGAGCTTGCCCGCGTGAGCAAAGTCACTACCGATGATCTCGCCGGCGCACCCGACGGCAGCATGGTGCAACTTGCCGGCGTCGTTCACGCCGTGAAGCTGAAGAACAACAAGTCGGGCAAGCGCTACGCCACCTTCGCGCTCGAAGATCGCAGCGGCGCGGTCGAAGTCATCGCGTGGCCCGAGTCCTACCAAAAGTATGAATCAATCATCACGGGCGATGAGCCGGTGATGGTGCGCGGCAAGCTCGATGTTGACGAGGAGCGCGCGCAGATCATTCTTGATGAGCTGAAGACTCTCGATGCTGCGTTGCTCGCCTCGATTCGAGAAGTGAGGATCCGCGCGCCGAAGAGCCGGCTCGTCAATGGCGGCCTCGATCAGTTGCGCGACACGATTTCCCGATTTCCCGGCAAATCAGCGACGTACCTTTATCTCGATGTAGAAGGCGGTCGCGAAGCGGTCCTTCTGCTTAGCGATCGTTTCAGGGTGACACCGACCGAGGCCTTCGTCGCCGCGATCGAGCAGGTGCTCTCGCCCGGCTCCGTGGAGCTGCGCTAGCGGTTATCCTCGCCGTCGAGCCGTCGGCGCGTTTTTGATACGGTGATGGCTAGCCCCAATGGAAGGCTGAGGTGTTCATCTGCGCCCCACCAATAGTCAATCGCTCAAACGGATCGAACGCGCGATCCTGGTCGGAATCGAACTCGGTTCGCGCGACGAAATTCCTGCCGAGGAATCGCTCGCCGAGCTCAAGGCCCTCGCCGAGGCCGCCGGCGCCGAAGTCGTCGACACCGTCACGCAAAGGCTCAAGTCTGCCGACCCTCGTACCTTTATCGGCAAGGGCAAGACCGCCGAGGTCAAGGAAATCGCGCATCGGACTGGTGCGACGCTCGCGATCTTCGATGATGCGCTGAGCGCCGCGCAGGCGCGCAACCTTGAAAAGGAGCTCAATCTTCGCGTCATCGATCGCAGCCAACTGATCCTCGATATTTTCGCGCAGCGCGCACGTACTCTGGAAGGCAAGCTGCAAGTCGAGATCGCGCAGCTCAGTTATCTCGCGCCGCGGCTGACGCGCCAATGGTCGCATCTGTCGCGTATGACCGGCGGCTCGGCCGGCGGTGGCGCGGGCGGGGGGATGGTGGGCACGCGCGGCCCTGGCGAAACCCAGCTCGAAGTCGATCGCCGCAAGATTCGTGAGAAGCTCACTCGTTTAAAAGCGCGCCTTCACGAGGTCGAGCGCACCCGCGCGATTCAGCGCCAGCGCCGCCTCGAGGTGCCCTATCCTACGGTCGCGCTCGTCGGCTATACGAATTCCGGGAAATCCACTTTGATGAACGCGCTTACCGAGGCCGAGGTCGAAGCCGCCGATCGCCCGTTTTCGACGCTCGACCCCACCATTCGCCGCCTGCGTCTGTCCAACAAGATGAACGTGATGCTGGTCGACACGGTCGGCTTCATCCATCGCCTGCCGCACATGCTGATCGAGGCGTTCAAGGCGACCCTCGAGGAGGTTCGCACCGCGAGCCTTTTGCTACATGTTGTAGATGCGAGCTCTCCGCTGGCATCCGATCGCATGAAAATCGTTGACGGTGTGCTCGAGGAAATCGGTGCGGGCGCGACGCCGCGAATCATGGTGATGAACAAGATCGATCTGATGCACGACGGGATGCGCCCGCAGGTCGATCACGACGCGGTCGCGATCTCCGCGCGCACGGGAGACGGACTCGATGAGCTGTTGGCTGCGGTGGCGGGATTCTTTGCGACCTCGCGCGAAGAGGTTATGGTCACGCTGGAAGCCAGCCGCGGCGACCTCGTGGCGATGGCACGGCGCGACGGCCAGGTGCTAAGCGAGGAGTATGAGGATGGCCGCGTGGCGATGCGAGCGTTGGTGAGCGCCGCGGTGGCCGGTAGATTGCGCAAGGCGGCGCTGACGTAAGGAGCAACCGGCGAGAATCGGTATCATGGCGACCCCTTTGAACGTGCATTCGCAAAAGAAGGTTACCCCTGCGCCCACTTTCGTCCGGGTCCCGCTGCGCGATCTGCTCAACCTTCCCAACTCGCTAACGTTATTGCGGCTGTTTTCGATACCGTTGTTTCTCGGGCTGCTCGGCTACCGGCACTATCGCGCGGCGCTATGGGTGTTCGGATTCGCGGCGCTGACGGACAGCCTCGACGGTACCGTCGCGCGATGGTTCGACGCCAAGACCGAACTCGGCTCGTTCCTCGATCCATTCGCGGACAAGCTGATGCTGGTCAGCGCGTTCGTGGTGCTCACGATGGACGGCGATTTTCCGCCCTGGCTATTCGGCATCGTTATCATCCGCGACGTGATCATCGTCTTCGGATATTTCCTGGTGGTGTTCCTAACCGGGGAACGCATTCCGGTGCGTCCGAGCTATATCGGTAAAGGAAGTACGTTCTTTCAACTAGCGTGCGTCGTAGCCGCATTGGCGCGTTTAAACGACGGCGCGCCGGATTATTTCAACTATCTCCTCTATGCGACAGCGAGCTGCACCGCGCTTTCGGGTGTACACTATATTTATCGAGGACTGGAAATTCTGTTCTATCGAGAACCTGGCATGTTCGAGTGATCAATTCCA
This sequence comes from uncultured delta proteobacterium, assembly GCA_963815835.1. Lineage (GTDB taxonomy): Bacteria > Desulfobacterota > Binatia > Binatales > Binataceae > DATGKG01. The sequence continues at coordinate 836,144 of CAWFIF010000004.1, read as the reverse complement.
AATTCGGGGGGAAACCTGATCCGGAGGCACCTCATGAAATCTGCAACTTCCCCGTTCGTCATCGCAGCGATGGCCGCCGCATTCACGCTCGCAGTATTCGTTCAATCCGCGAGCGCGCAGCAATCGACTACGGTCACCGAAAAGACTGTCGTCGAGAAGAAAGTGATCACCGGAGCCGCGCAACCGAAAGAAAGCGTCACTACGGAACTTGAGTTTCAACCGGCCGCCACCGCCAACGACATCAACGTGCAGATGTTGCGCGACTTCGGAAACGTCAAGCAGTCCGATCCGAAGGTCGCGACCGATATCGCGCGCAATCCTGAGGTGGTCGGGAATGCCGGTTACGTCGCCAAACATCCCGCGCTGCAGGCGTTTCTGGAGAAGTATCCGGACGCGCGTCAGGAGATCGTAAGCAGTCCCGGAAACTTTGTTACGCCGGTGGCTGGTTCGAAGTGGAATAGCCACGAAGCGGCCGGCATTCCGCGCGACTAGCTGCCGAGTCCGAATTCCTACATTAAGTAGCGCGAGCCTCTCCGGCTCGCGCTACTCATTTGCGCGGTCGCCGAATTGACAGCGCATCGGCGAAAATCGTACTGCTCAATGATTGCGCGAAATGGATCGAGATCGCGGAGGAGTAAATGAGTTACGATCGGGCGTCGGTGCGCGGAGTTCTGGATAAGGTCAAAGCCGAGGGTCGCACCTCATTGACTCCCGCCGAATCCAAAACGCTCTGCTCGTCATATGGAATCCCGCAGCCGAAGGAGGCGATGGCAACTTCCGCCACAGAGGCGGCACGCATCGCCACGGAAATCGGGTTTCCAGTCGTGATTAAGATCGTTTCGCCGGACATCCTGCACAAGACCGATGCGGGGGCCGTGATAGTCGGGGTGAAGACCGCCGCCGAAGCCGAGCAGGCTTACGAAACGATTCTGCGCAACGCGAAGAAACATAATTCCGGCGCCAACGTCAGTGGCGTGCTCATCCAGCAGATGCTCGCCGGTGGCCATGAGGTGATCGTCGGTGCGCTTACCGATCCCAGCTTCGGCAAAGTCGTTGCTTTCGGGCTCGGCGGCGTGCTGGTCGAGGTGCTCAAGGACGTTACCTTTCGGCTCGCTCCCGCGACGGAGGCCGACGCGCTCTCCATGCTCGATGGAATCGCGGCGGCCGAAATCCTGCGTGGAGTGCGCGGCGGTGCGGCGGTCGATCGCGCGGCGCTGGCGCGCATCATTGTTGCGGTTTCGCAAATGGTCACTGATTTTCCCGAGATTCATGAACTTGATCTTAATCCGGTTTTCGCGACGCCGGACGGTGCGACTGCCGCCGACGTTCGAATCATCGTAGATTTCGCGCCGCATCGGGAGCGCTATCGCCCTTCGCAGGACGAAATCCTGCGCGCGATGAATCGCATCATGAAGCCGGACGCTGTGGCTGTGATCGGAGCATCGCCTGAGGACGGCAAGATCGGCAACTCGGTGATGAAGAATCTCATCAACGGCGGTTACCAGGGTGCGATCTATCCGATCCACCCCAAAGTGCCGGAAGTGCTGGGGCGCAAGGCCTACAAGAGTGTCAAGGACATCGAGGGTTCCATCGACGTCGCGGTGTTCGCGATTCCGGCGCCGCTGGTGGCGGGTGCGCTGAAGGAATGTGGTGAGAAGAAAATTCCCGGCGCGGTGCTGATTCCCTCGGGCTTCGCGGAGACGGGCAACGTCGAATTGCAGGAACAAATCGTCGCTGTAGCGCGCGAGTACAACGTGCGCCTGATGGGTCCGAACATCTATGGCTTCTACTACACGCACAAGAACCTGTGCGCGACGTTTTGTACGCCGTATGACGTTAAGGGTCAGGCTGCGCTGTCGTCGCAGAGTGGCGGTGTCGGGATGGCCATTATCGGATTCAGCCGCTCAGCGAAGATGGGCGTCTCGGCGATCGTCGGGCTGGGCAACAAATCCGATATCGACGAGGACGATTTGCTGACGTTTTTCGAGCAGGACCCCAACACGCAGGTCGTCGCGATGCATGTTGAGGATCTCAAGGACGGTCGCTCGTTCGCCGAAGTGGCGCTGCGCGTTTCGAAAAAGAAGCCGGTGATCGTGCTGAAGGCCGGCCGCACCGCGATGGGCGCGCGCGCGGCGAAATCGCATACCGCGGCGCTGGCCGGCAACGATCGCATCTACGACGATGTCCTGCGTCAATCCGGTGTGGTGCGCGCGATGAGCCTCAACGACATGCTCGAGTTCGCGCGATGCCTGCCGATCCTTCCCGCGCCCAAGGGCGAGAACGTGCTCATCATCACCGGCGCCGGAGGTTCGGGCGTTTTGCTATCCGATGCGTGCGTCGACAACGGCCTCACGCTAATGACGATGCCGCCGGACCTCGACGCGGCCTTTCGCAAGTTCATTCCGCCGTTTGGGGCGGCGGGAAATCCGGTCGACATTACCGGTGGAGAGCCGCCGCAGACTTATCAGAATACGATCAAGCTCGGCCTCGAGGACCCGCGTATCCACGCGCTGATACTTGGCTACTGGCACACCATCATCACGCCGCCGATGGTGTTCGCGAAGCTCGCCAGCGAAGTTACCGAGGATGCACGGCGGCGCGGCATCAACAAGCCGGTGGTGGCGTCGTTGGTTGGCGATGTCGAGGTCGAGAGCGCGTGCGAGTATCTTTTCGATCACGGGATACCCGCGTATCCGTACACGACGGAGAAGCCGGTCGCCGTACTGGGCGCGAAATTCCGCTGGGCTCGCGCCGCAGGACTGCTCCAAGTGACGAGAGACTGAATGACCAAGGTCATTTGATCACGTTGCCCGCACGCAGCTCTTCGATTTGCGTTCGATCGATGCCCGCCTCGCGCAGCACTTCCTCGGTATGCTCACCCAGCTTCGGCGGCAACCGGAAAAGCTTCGCTGGCGTCTCGCTGAAGCGCGGTCCCGGCGTCACGGTGCGAATCTTGCCGGCCACTGGATGCTCATAAATCGTGAAGCTGTCGTTAGCGACGATCTCATCGTCATTGAAGAGCGTGTCGTAATTGTGCACCGGTCCTGAGGGTATGTCGGCTTCTTCGAGAATCGGCAGCCATTCGGCGGTCGTTTTCTCGGGGAACAACTTCGCGCAACCGCGCATGATGCCGCGCAGTCTCTCGGTGCGATCCGCCACGCCCGTCCACCATTCCGGATGCCCCAGCGCGGCGCACATCCGCTCGTACTGCGCATCGGTGAAAGGCGCGATCGTCAGCCATCCGTCTTTGGTCTTGAATGGATCGAGCGTGGTGCTCCTGGGCGCCTGGCCTTTGAAATCCTCTTCGGGAAGAAGTGTGTAACCGTAGATGGTGTCGTTGGCGGCGAAGCTCATCATCGCTTCCATCATCGGCACGCGGATGTACTGGCCGACGCCGCGCACGCGGGCCGCATGAAGCGCGCTTACAATACTCAGCGCCGCCGTCATTCCACTGACCTTGTCTGCGAGCGCCATCTTGACCGCGGTCGGTTGGCCGGATTTTCCGCCCTGCACATTCGCCATCCCCGAGTATCCCTGAATAACGGGATCGTAGGCGGGATGATTTGCCATTCTGCCCTTGGGAGCGAAACCGCAAATCGAGCAGTAGACGATTTTCGGATTGGCGCGGCGAATGTCGGCGTAGCCGATGCCGAGCCGTTCTGCGACGCCGGGACGATTGTTCTCGACGAGTGCATCCGCGCGCGTCGCGAGCCGGCGCACGAGATCGCGTCCGTGCTCTTTCTTCACGTCGATGACGACGCTGCGCTTGTTGCGATTGAAGTTGATGAATGCCGCCGTGAAGCCCGCTCGTTCGGGCCTCCCGGTGCGCCGCATCGAGTCGCCCTCGGGCGCTTCGATCTTGATGACGTCGGCGCCCAAATCACCGAGCAGTTGCGTGCAGAACGGTCCGGACACGACCTGTGTGAGATCGAGGACGCGAACACCAGCGAGAGGGCCGTCAGCCATAGCTTTTGTTTCCTTAATTCCGCGGTTGAGGAAACCGGATTCTATACAGACCGGGACATTAGGTCACGCGATGCTGAGTCGTCTACTGGCAGTCGCGGTCTTGCGCTGGTCGGCTACCGCGAAGCGCTCCTCGAGATCGCGGCGGGCTTTGGCACGTCCATGCCGTAGGCGACTTTCAAATCGTCGCCTGAAAAAGGATAGACGTGCACCATCCATCCGAATGCCTGCTCGACCAGATGGCCGCCCGCGGCGGTGCACTGCCTCGCGTCGGAGATTTTTCCCTCGAAGCCGAAGCGTCCGTCGGCCAGGAAGCCGTAGCGATGATTCAGCTCGACCGCATTCGGACCTGCGGATACCGGCAGCATGCCGGGTTCGTCGGTGCGAGCGGCACCTACGTCGTTGCGCAAGATGTCTTCGATGGTCAGATCCTTGGGCAGGCAGATGTTCGTATGCACATGCCATCTCGCGACGCTCAGCGGAACGATGACGTCGAGGTCCTCGAGCGTGGCCTCGGGTGGAGCACTATACATCGCGCCCACCAGTGTGTAGTTGCCAGCGGAATCCCTCGTATAAAGCAGCGAGCCTGGATGTGAGATATCGAAACGCCCCTGGTATTCATTGCCGGCCTGCGCGTAATCGGTGAAATGATAGACGTCCTGCGGGATGCCGGGCAGGAAGATGCGCATCCCTTTCGCGAGAGCGACGCGATAGTCGCGATACCGCGCAATTGAGCTGCGCAGCGTTTTGAGGATGTCGCGCGCGCGTGCCTCGTCCTGCGGCGTCGAGGGGCGCAGGTCGGTCATCCGCATATGGTTTTCCATCATGCGCATGTGACCGCCCATCCCGCCGGGCGCCGTCGTATGGTTCATGGCGCCCGCGTCAGAGCCGCCCATTCCATCCATTACGGCCATGTCGTGCGACGACGCGACGCTGACCGCAACCAGACATCCCAACGCCCCCGCAGTTGCAGCCAAACTCATCCTACGAACACCGCTGAATGTTCTCATCGGCATGCCTCGCTCAGGCTTTCAATTTCGCGTGCGTCAGCGCCGGCAGTTCGTTGCGGACGCGGTCGAGGTAATGAAGATCGATTGGCGCCGTCACCACCCCTTCCTGATCCGATGCGCGCCCCAGGACGCGCCCCCATGGATCGATGATCATCGAATTACCGTAGTCAGAAAATCCGTGCACGTTGGGGCCGAACTGCGCCGGCGCGATGACGTAGGCCTGATTCTCGATCGCGCGGGCTCGCAGCAGCGACTCCCAATGCGCCTCGCCGGTAGGAAAAGTGAAACAGCTTGGCACGATGAGAATTTTCGCACCCTCGAATGCGAGGCGGCGATACAATTCGGGGAAGCGCATATCGTAGCAGATGCTCAGTCCGATCGCCCCGATCGAAGCCGCGACGCATACCACGTCGGAGCCGCCAAGCCGCGAGGCGGATTCCTTCACCGTCACGCGTCCGGGCAGATCGATATCGAACAAATGAATTTTGCGATAGACGCCCATCCGCGCGCCGTCGGGCCCAAGCATCACCGAGGTATTGTAGGTTTTCTCCTGGCCGGCGACGTGTTCCGTGATCGATCCGGCGACGATATGCACCTTCAGTTCGCGCGCCAACCGCGCCATCAGCGCGATGGATTCGCCCTCGAGGGTTTCCGCGGCGGCTGCTTCCGCACCGCGCTTGCCGCGCCAGTTGAAGGTCTCAGGCAACGCGATAAGTGCCGCGCCATGCGCAGCGGCATCGCGAACCAACCGCTCCGCGCGCTCGAGGTTGGCGGCCTTGTCGGAACCGGCGCTCATCTGAATTGCTGCGGCGAGATAAGACATGGTGTCCTTTCACTCTCAGTAGCGAGGAACCGACGGATCGATCTCGGACCACGCATCGATGCCGCCGGCGAGGTTGAGTACGTGCTCGAAGCCACTGCGCGCGAGGTACATCGCGACCTGCGCACTGCGGACTCCATGATGGCACATTACGATGGTTTCGCGATCGGGATCGAGTTCGGCCAGCCGCGATGGAATATCGCCCATCGGGATGTTCACCGTGCCGGAAATCGAAGCGGCCGTGATTTCCCACGGCTCGCGCACATCGAGGATGAGCGGCTCATCGCCCTTGCCAATGCGGCGCTTCAGTTCAATCGGATCGATCTCGGCGAGCTCCGGCATGGTCGGTTGAATCTAGCACAGACTTCAGTGATGTCAGGGCTGCGTGTCGTTCGAGAACATCTCGACCTTGGCAAACTTCGGCAGCAGCGGCAACGGCACCTGCATCGCAAAGGTGTCGCTATCGCCGGGTTTGAGCGGCGTGAAATGCGGCTTCTCTTTGAGGATTTCCTGCATTTCCTCGTCGTCGGACATGCTCTCGGCCTGATGGTTGTAGGTGCTCTCGGCGTGAAGCACCTTGCCGTCCTCGTCCTCGAAGGCGAACAGGATGTGGACGTAGTTGATCGGCTTGGCCGACGCGTTGGTTACGCGCCCTGCGACGACCAGATCCGGCGGGCGGCAGCACGATCGTATGATGCGGTCGGTGGTGATCTTGATCTTCAACGCCGGGTTGCTGATCGCCTCGGTCTTGGGATGATCGTTGAGCTGCCTGTCGTAAGCCGCCTGGCGCGCCGCTTCCTGCGCCTCCGGATTGGGCTTGATCTCGACGCGGGCCCCTGCCAGTGCCGCCGATGCGAATGTCAGGAAGAGCGCTGTCATGAGCAGCTTCTTCATATTCAAGAGGCCTCCGATCGCAGGTCTGTTAGTTCAAATCCCGGACTACCTGTCGAGGCGATCCTGAAACGCGCGATCGCATAAGTCAACGTGCTATTACAACGGCATGAGCCGACCAAGGCCGAGCGCCGAAGATGCCGCCTTCATGCGGGAAGCTATCGCCGAAGCGTCGCGCGGCGGCTCCAAGGACGAGGTGCCGGTCGGTGCAGTCGTCGTGCTCGAGGGGAAAATCATCGGGCGCGGGCACAACCAGCCGATCGCGAGCAAGGATCCCACCGCGCATGCCGAGATCCTCGCGATTCGGGAAGCCGCGCGCACCGTCGGGGCATACCGGCTTCCGGGCGCGATCCTTTATGTGACGCTGGAGCCGTGCGTGATGTGCGTCGGCGCCGCCGTGCATGCGCGGATCGCTGCGATCAAGTATGGCGCGCGCGATGAGAAAGCCGGCGCGCTCGGCTCGGTGTATGACATCGGGCGCGACGGGCGGCTCAATCATCGTATCGAAGTGATCGGCGGCCTGATGGAGGATGAGTGCGCCGCGCTGCTGCGCGACTTCTTCAAGAGCCGCCGAACGAAGGACGTGCAGTGAATTCGACGAGAAGGTGATGCTCGGATAAAAAAACGCCGGAAGGCGATGGCCGTTCCGGCAAAGGAGATGGGTCTATTTGAGAATCGGAACTTTAAGGGTACAACCTGCTACGTATCAGTTCGGCAATAATCTCGCATACTCTCAGGATCAGAATAACTAACTCCACAAACCGGAAAAACCAGAACCGAAAGAACATAAATGCGTACCTCCTTCGCTCTCGTCGTTTGTCCGCTCGAGGGCCAATTGGGCACGCTATTTTTCTTTCGGTTCACCACAACTATTATATTCTACAAATATTGAGGTTGATATTCAATCTCAATATATAGGAGGACCGACCGAGATGAATGAGACGTGTTAGCTCCGTCCTGGAGCGTGAACAACCACGTTCGCCTAACAATTGTTAGAAAAGTCAGGCTGGAATCAAACCACTGAATCTCGGTGACATGGTTTTCGATTGCGATCTTACTTGCGATTGCATCGGGCGGCGGTCGGGCAACGGATCCGAGTTGGACTGAGCGGCGGCTGGTTCCGCTTGCACCGCGAACCCTGAAACGGCTCGAAGAGATCGCGGTTAGGGTTCGCGAGCCCGGCGGCGCCAGTCTCGAGCCGATGCAGCTTGCGGCGTTGCTCTTGGAGAAAACCACCGAACGAATCAGCGAAGACGAGGAGGAAGAACTCGTCAGTTCGAGGCGTCGAGCCATCCGCTAGCGGTAGTGAAGTCAAGCAAAACCTCAGAGAGGCCCGGATAGGTCTAGCCCTCGCTCAAAATCAATTTCTGAAGTTTTGCAAGACTGATCCCTTCCTCTTCGAGGTCCGCGATGAGATCATTGGCAAGTTTACGCCCGCCACCGCGACCGGCGTAGGGTAAAGCTTTCTTGCTCAGAAGCTGTTCCGAAGGCAACTGCTTCAGGTACTCCAACATGTCATTACTACTGTATTTTCCTTTCAGCAAAGAACGGTCGATTATCTCAATTCCGACGTAAGAAACGGCATACAACCCCACACCCTTGAAGATGATGTAATCCCGCGGGTGCTTCCAAGCCCTGGGTAACCACTTCTTCAATGCGGCCCAATAGTTCTTGATCACTTTGTATTGAGCATCTGCGTCGGGAAACTGCGCGAGCTTGGCAGATCGGCCGAGCATGTCCTTCACCGCGCTCGTAAGGTTTGCAATGGTGAGTCCAGCTAGCGTCGCGTCCTTCCGGACTTTGCCCCCTTCGTGAACCAGACCGTACAATGGGCTCTGCTTGTCCTTTGTTAACCTTTGGACGATATATAGTGCAGGGTTTTGTACCTTTAAGGCTTTGTCTCCCAAAAGCCTCGCAGTGATATTCTGCAAGTGGCTAGTGTTCATGCCCATCTGGTTGTCGTTAATATCGCGGAACAGTTCTAACTCCGCGTTCAAGTCTTCGAGCGTGAGAATGCAAAAGGATACGGGCCTGCTCACGGGATCCATGCCTTTCTCGTGGCCGTCGGCAAACCAGAGCCGGTGATTTCCATCGAGCCGCGAGACCACGATTTCGTTTGACTGGCGTGGATCTCTTACAAACTCGAGAGTGCCGAATTCTACTTGGTCCTGCGTCGTGATCGGAGAAAATTCTACATAAGATTTGTCCCGCACATTGAGGATCATCTCTGGGTAGAATGCTTTCTCCTTGTCGGCAACGTACTGATATGCTTTGCGGGCGTGTTGAAAGCTTAGGTTGCGCTGTGTTCCTGACCGATTCTTATCCTGATCAAAGATGTCCGCCCTCGACAGTTCTGCGATCTCAGCAAGTGAAGCGAACCCTCGATACGCCTTGTGACCCAGGCACTTCCCCACCAGCACAGCGAACCGTGGTAAATTGGACTTAGGCTTGATCTTGGAATTCACCGGCACCCCACTATGTAAATACCGAGCTCTTGAGATGTTGTTTCCATTCCTCTCGCGTATGGTCACTCATATAGAGGATGTAAGTGGTTAGGATCTCCCGCGCAACTTGACGCAACTTGGGAACATGCGGGTCGAGCTTTTTGTGTTGCTTTGTCGCGTCTGCCCCATGAACGACTTTCGAGCGAAGATCGTAAAGACCTGAAAGCAAATCAGCGACTTTTTCCGCCTCACCTCCCGCACCACCCGTTACTTTGGTGAGACACGTCCCAAATCGAAACGATATCTCAGTTTGGCTATCAAGTAGCGATTCTAGGCAGATGCACAGATCCAGCAGCGAGTCGGGTGAGGTTATCGTCTTACAATATCTCACAAACCGGTCCGCCGTGATGTGCATGCTGTCTTTTGCTTTGTTTCTCGCATTAAAAAAACGGCGCAGCCAAGCGATCGCAGCGACTCCTTGAAGTTTACTCGGAAATGTTGCTGCTGTTGTTGAGCTGAAATCAGGTCGCTGGACCGCACCGGTACAGCTGAGGGAGTTGAATGTCGCAACAATTGCAACAGGCTGGAATCCTGATATCGCCAAAATACCCAATGCGGCCTCGGCAAGAATAGCGACTTCTTCCAACGTTGCCTTGGGTGCCAAAGAGTGAGATACGACAAGAGCCGTTGCGCCGACGGCGAGGGTTTTATTGACATTCTGAGCGAAAAAGTAGTTCTCGATGGCAACTCTTTCGCCATCCGAGAGCGTCCGTACGGCACAGTCAGGATCGCTGCCGTGCAGACGCTTCGGTATCGGTTCACGGGTCAGTGCGTAGTAGTCCGCCATGGATCGGAAAGTACCAATCGCTGAACATGATGCTATCAGTTCACCGTGTCAATTCCCTTGAACCCGCGGTTTTCGTATTACACACATTTCCGCCGTACCGCGTCCTCCAGCGCCTGGCGGATGAAGCGCTGATAGGGAACTCCGGCCGCTTCGCCGTATCCCAATTGTCGGGCTCGAGGTACGTTGGCACCCTCAACTTTTCGCTGTTCGGCCCTGCAGTTGTAACAGACGACTCGATATCTTCTGCGCCCAATAGTCCATCGCGTTCTGCGAATCCCCCCACTTGAAAGACGTCGCACCCTGGATGCCGCCTCCGCCTGCGCGCTTATCCACTGCCGCCGCCAGCAACTCACCGGTTGTAGAGTCGGTCGCCGCCATCTCAGCCTCGGCGGATCCAACGAATGCGTAACTACCAGTCGCCATCGACTGCGCCATGTTGATGATCTTCAATTGCGGAATCACCACCGACGCGCTTCGAAGGCCAGGGGTTGCTGTAGTTGCGTCCATCAGGGCGACCCGAAGATTCAGCACATCCGGGCCCGGTCCGTTGACGAGCGTATAGTTCTTCTTAAGTTCCGCCTGGAGTGCGTTAAAACAATAAGTGGACAAGGTCTGCTGATCCGCGGGTGATACTGTAGTGTCGCTGCCAGCCCAGAATTCGACCGGCAAAAGATGAATTTTGGTGTACTTGCTCCACTGCGCGTTGGGATTGATGTAGACCAGCGCGGCGCCACCCTCGGGACCCGGCTGGAGCTTTGATGCGTCGGGGCCAAGAAATCCAGTTACCGCGGGGGGCAACCCCTCACCGGACTGGACGGCTTTCGCCGCCTGAGGGGTGCTTTCGACGGTTGCCGAGCATCCAGCGACGAGTAGCATCGCCACCAAACCTGCGGTGCTCAAAAGAGGCAACATTCTACTGAGGACATTCCTATTCATGTGCAATTAGCCCTTCCTGCTCGGGTTCCAGTTTTTCGCCCGAGCTAGTCTGTCCAAGTCGATGGAGATGTTGCCTTGTGCGCTGCTCAATTGAAAGCGGACTCGAAACCATGCGACAGCATCAAGACGGCGAACCGCGCCCGGAGAACGTCTGCAATGGGCAGACCCCTCGGCGGCTTTAGCAATCTGGTGCGCGGGGGGAGAAGTGGCGGAACGCCTTACTTACCCATGCATCGATTGACTTAATATTGTAAGCTAACGATTGTTAGACATCGCCTTTGGGAGTTGACTGCTGACAGATGAATGCATCGAACCTCGTGGTCGATTGCGATTCGCATGTGATGGAGCCGCCCGATTTGTGGGAACGCTACCTCGAACCACAATATCGTGATCGTGCGATCAAAATCATCCGCGACCCCGCCGACGGCCTCGAAGTGTTGATGATCGACAATCAACCGATGCTGCGCGGGATGCTTGGAGGACTCGGCGGCGCCAACGTCCAGCGGCAAAAGCTCTTCGTTCCCGGGATGGTCTCCTACATGGAGGGATGTCCGCCTGCGAGTTATCTGCCGGAGGAGCGCATCCGGATGCTCGATGCGTGGGGCGTTGACGCGGGCGTGTTGTTTCCCACCGTCGGGATTTTGTGGGACGTGGCGGACAACGGCCTCGCATCGGCGTACGCGCGCGCCTACAACAACTGGATCAACGATTTCGCCTCGTACAATCGCCGCCGCATCATTCCCATCGCGCATCTCGCGCTGCAGGATCCCGAGGCGGCGCTGGCCGAGTTGCGGCGATGCCTCAAGCTCGGTTTCAAAGGCATCTTCCTCGCACCTGAGAACATCAACGGGAAGCGCTTCTCGCATAGCGACTTCGATCCGATTTGGCATGAGTGTGAGGACGCGGGCATTCCGGTGTGCCTCCACGTCATCGTGCGCTTCAACCGGCGACCGGGAATCCTCGGCGATTTTTACCAGGTCGGCGAGTTTCGCGCGGTGTGGGGCTTCGCGCTGGGCGGCTTCGCGCAAGTGGTGCCGGCGGCGATGACGATGGTCGCGGATGGGCTGTTCGATCGCTTCCCGCGCCTGAAGGTTTTGTGCGTCGAGGCGGGATGCGGATGGGCGCCATACATGATGGATCGCCTCGATGAGAAGTATGAGCATCTGGGCTGGACGCATCCGACCAGGCTGAAGCCGAGCGACTACTTTCGGCGCAACCTGTGGGTCGTCGCCGAGCCCGAGGAGCGCACGATCGGCGCGGTGATGGACCTGATGGGCGAGGAGCGGGTGCTATGGGGCTCCGACTTCCCGCATATCGACTCGACGTTGGAAGCCGCGAAGCTGATTCGGGGAAGCATCGTGGGGCTCAGCGCGGAGCGTCAGCGCAAGCTGCTGGGCGGGAACGCATCGGGGGTGTTCGCCATCGCGTGAGCATATTGCGGACGGCGTCGGTACCAGCTACCTCATATCGCGCATGCCCAGCGAAAAAGCCAAAGAAAACAAGAATCTGGTCGCGACCTGCGCCGCGTGCAACAAGCCGGCCTCGACGGAATCGATGGTGAGCCTGCGGGGACGCGAGGACGGCATCGCGCGGAATTGGAGTGTATGCGTCCCATGCGCGAATAAGGGATGGCGTCCGCCGGGGTTCGCGGGGGTGTATGCGCCTCGCCCGGAGTAAGTCAGTTCCGTCGCCGATCATCCATACATACGCTTCGCTTCACTGCGCAACTCGTTGCGGAAGTCGGGATGCGCGACCGCGATGAGTTCGTTGATGCGGTCGTGAATCGATTTTCCCTTCAGCCTCGCGATGCCGTACTCCGTCACGACGTTGTGCACGAAAGTCCGCGGCGACGTGATGACGCTTCCGGGCGGAAGGCCGGGCAGGATACGCGATACACGTTGACCATGCACTATAGAGGTTGACGGAGTCACGATTATCGTGGTTCCACCGCCCATCGATGCGCCGATTACAAATGCTGTTTGACCGCCCGTCCCCGTATACATCATCGGTCCGATCGATTCGGCGTTGGCTTGGCCGGTCAGGTTGACGTGCAACGCGTTGTTGATCGATATCAGCCCTTCCTCTTTCGCAATCAGCCGGATGTCGTCGGTGAAGTTGAAATCGTATAGCTGATAGCGCGGGTCCCCATTCGCGAGGTCCAACTCCGCCTGAGGCGTAAGGACGGCGAAGGCTGAGCCAACCACCAGCTCGGGGAAAATTTTCTTGTACTTGCCCGTCACCACTCCGTCGCGCACCAGCGGCGTGGTGCCCCACGGGATGATCTCGGTCTGCATCCCGAGGTCGCGATGATTGCCGAGGTGGTACATCAGCATCCCCGACATGGAGCCGACGCCGATCTGGATGGTATCGCGGTCGTGGATGAATTCCTTCGCGACGGTCGCGCACACCGTCGCAATCGCGCGCTTCTCATCTTCATTGGGCGGCGGAAGAATCGCCTCGGGAAAATCGATCGCGCGCTCGACGCAGTAATCGATCTCCGAGATGTGCAGCTGGTTGTCGCCGCCGACCCAAATAAGTTTCGGCTCGATTTCCGCGATCACCAGATCCGCGCTGCGCGCCAGCATCTTCTGCATGATCTGGATGTCGCCGAAATTGACGAATCCGTTTTCATCGGGCGGGCTGACCTTGATGATGGCGACGTTGAAATTTTCCAGTCCCGGAGGAAGCGTGCCCTCGCGATAGTACGAAATCGGCGTGAACTCCGCGCGCCCGGCCGCATACACCGAGCGATCGTAAGGCGAACAGTACATCGACTCGAGGCGGAAGCGCTCGCCGAGCCCCGGCAGATCCCAACTGAAGGCCGCCGCGCCATGACTGAGGACGACGTTTTCGATTTCCATCAGCCGGCCCGAGAGCGCCGTGCACACCGTCAGCGGCGTGGCCTGCGCGATGGAGATAACGATGCGATCGCCCGACTTGATGTGGCTGACTGCTTCGTCGGGCTCGACGAGGCGCGAGCCGAGCTGCGCGCGCCAATCATTCGCATTTTGGGTGTACGTGACGCCGGGCGCCGTTGCCATCGAGATGTCTCCTTTCAACACAGTGCCGATGAAAAGAGCATACAAATCGCGCCCCGCGCAAATGGTTCGCGGATGCTTTTGAATGGCTGCTTCGGTTTTGAATGGCTGCTTGAATGGAGGCGCGCGACAGCGTCGCGAGCGCATCGAGGATTCATATGCCGGGCAGGATGGCACTCCGGTCGCAAAGAGGAACAGAGCGACCGTCGCGCCATCCCGCCCGGCCGCCGCCCCGTGTGCGCGCGAGGGCGCGCGCAACGCACCCCCCGCACCGCCGCCGGAATTTCCACTTTAGCTCGCCATCCGCGTTCACGGCGCCAGGAGTAGGCGCGTCAAACTGCCTGGGCGTCGCGCGCTGTCACTTCGGCGCGAGCGCCTCAAGTGCTCTCATATCGGGGAGAAATACACCGTCGGATCGGAGAGGAAGCATGCAGACGTGCGTCGCTCCCGCTTTGTAATGCGCCTGTATCCGCTCACGTATTGCCGTCTCAGAGCCCCACGCCACCACCGCGTTGACGAGTCGATCGCTGAACGGATCTTCAAAATCCTGTTCCGAGAAGCCGAGCGTAAGCAGGTTGCGCTTGTAGGCTGAGTTTGGCAGGCGCAGATAAAAGCCCATGTAGTTGCGCGCCGCCTGGCGCGCGTTGCGCGCGTCGCTCTCCAGCATCACGGCTTGCTCGGCACAAATCCACTTGTCGGGGCCCAATCGAGAGCGCGCCCAGGCGGTGTGCTCCGGCGTGACAAAATAGGTATGCGTACCCTGAGTTTCGGTCGCGGCCAGCTCCAGCATCTTCGGCAGGATGGCGGCCAGCACGATGGGCGGATCGGCTTGAGGCGAGGGCGCGGCGTAGGCGGTCGATTTCATTTTCTTCAGATAGTCGCGCATGAACGGATAAGGCTTGGACCAGGCAATGCCGCGGTGAATGTTGGCAGCCTCGCCGCTCACACCGAGTCCGAGGATGTATCGATCGGGAAACAGTTCCGCGAGGGTCCTAGCCGCCCGCATCGTGGTCGAGGCCTCGCGCATGAAGACGTTTGCTATCCCGGAGGCAACGATCAGCTGATCGGTGCTGCGGAGAAGATAGGAAGCATGGGTGAAGGTTTCGCGACCGGCGCCCTCGGTGATCCATAGCGTGCTGTAGCCGAGGCGCTCAACGCTGCGCGCAAACTCACCGCTTTCGGCCCCATTCATTCCGTCGAGAAAAACGAATGCTCCGGTTTTTGTGAGATTCATTTGCGTGCACCTCGATCTGGTCTATTAGTTGGGAGCGATAGTATTTCGCAAACCGAGGAGTTGGAGAAGATGAAGGCGGGCGCGTCTTGTGCGCACCGACGCATTCGTAGCGCCTCCCCGCCCCATCCGTAGCTCCTACTGTCCTCAGCTAGCGCGAGGTTTGCGAGGCGTCCGACGACCCCGTTTCTTGCGGTGGAATTGCTCCGAGGCGTACGTTGTACACTGCTCGGAGGGCCGAACGGGCGCAGTACGAGGACAAACGAATATGAAACGCGAATATGACCTGCGGAAAGGCAAACGCGGGCCGGTTATTCCGATGCCGGCGGAGAAAGTGCGCATCACGATCCGCCTCGATCGCGATATCGTGGATCATTTTCGCGATCTGGTTCGCAAGGCGCATCGAGGGAACTATCAAACGCTGATCAACGATGCGCTCAGAGAGCATCTGCGCAAGCCTGGACTTGCCGAGCAGGTGGGCGCGGAGGTGCGGTCGGCATTGCGGGAGGAATTGGAGAAGATGAAGGCGAGCGCTTGAGACCGACGACTGCGGGGAGGCTCTTCGGCGGTCTCTCCGCGAGGTTCGTTTTTTTTCTGTCATCTCGAGCGAGGCTGCCGAGTCGAGGGACCTCCGCGCAGCGATTTGCCGCTCCACCAAGTGGTTGAGCCAAGTTTGCTCGCTAATAGACACGAGACATCAGGGCTAGTTATTCTACTCTTTGGGAGCTAATCTATCCGGAACGAAAAGCCTCAGAAGGAGCACGATCCACTTCAACCGGATCGCTCCAATCGTTTTGGAGGATATCGGAATTGGGCTAGATCCGACTGCGAGTGACTAGCAGGCAACAAAACTGGGCCTCCAATTCCCTCGTTTTGCCAACAAACCCCGCGATAACACGCTCGCGCGTCCAGGAAATTTTCACCTCTCTGATGGTGATCCCTGCCGCGGAACTGGAGTCCCAAACTCTGGAATTCAAAGGCTGGGGCAAGGACGAGCGCGAACTCATTAGAAAAGTCGAACAAGACGTTGTGTGCCTGGCAAACTCTGAGGGTGGTTTACTCATCCTTGGAATAAACGATAAAGCGGTCGGTCGGGCCGCCTTTGAGCGCTGCTCTTTCGGTCCGGTCACCGTGCAATGGGTCAAGGCGCGGATCCAGCAGTTCACAAAGCCCCCAGTTCAATGCAATGTCGCCAAAGCGGGTGATCTGGTGACAGATCTTGCTTGTCCCGGCTCCGGCGATGTCATCGTCATCGAGGTGCCGAAGACCTCGCATCCCGGGCGTCATCGAACGAGCGGGGGCGTTTGTTATGTAAGAGCCGACAAGGAGTGCAAAATTGAGCACCCCGAGGGTGATTTTACTAAATTGCCTCTCGAGCATCTGGATCAATCGCAACTTGACTGGCATGCGATTGAAGAAGCGGTAGCTCGCCGGGAAATCCAATACCCGATCAAAATGGGGCTTCAGCCTATCGACCATTTGGTCGAGACAGAGTTGCTGCACCTCGGCACCCACACTGGTGAACGAGGAGAGCCTACGTACATTCCGTCTGTAGCGGCTCTAGTACTTTTCGGAAC
This sequence comes from uncultured delta proteobacterium, assembly GCA_963815835.1. Taxonomy (GTDB): domain Bacteria; phylum Desulfobacterota; class Binatia; order Binatales; family Binataceae; genus DATGKG01. The sequence continues at coordinate 819,387 of CAWFIF010000004.1, read as the reverse complement.
AGCGAAGGCTCTTCGCACTGAACTTCCTGCCGCCGAGATTGTATTGGTCGCAGAGGCCGCAGTGGGCAAGTCCCTAAACGAATCGAAGCATCTAAATTTGGTTGCGGGCTTCGACTGGGCGATGAGACGCATTCGCCAGCACATTTCCTCGACTAGTCCCGATTTTCCTGACGACGCTCTGCGGGAACTCCTGATGAATGCCTTCCTTCATCGATCGTATACAACATCAGGGCCCATACACATTCAGATTCGTCCGGATCAGATCGAAATACAGAACCCCGGCGGCCTGCTTGGAAGCCTTACAGCAGAAGCGCTGCTCTATTCACCTTCGATATATCGCAACCCGCTGCTGGCTGATGCCGTGCGACAATTCGGGTACTGTGACAAGGCCGGAAATGGAATAAACAAAGTCTACAACAGTTGCATCGTCAACGGATTCGACTTTCCTTCCTTGAACGCGGAGCACGACTGTTTTAGCGCCATAATCAGAACCACTCCTGACCGGGCCTTCGCAAGTTTTATTAGAGACTTTGCCGGCACTCTGACGTTGAATCTTACCGAATTGATTGTCCTAAGAGTGCTTCGAACTCGAGGCAAGGCCACCGTCGATCGACTATCAAAGTTCGCGCAGCGACCAATCGACATCACCGAAGGCGTAGTCGAAGGCTTGGTGAGAAGGAATATCATAGTTCCTCAAGACGATGGGTACCTTCTCTCTCCGGTAGCGCAGGATCAGCTAAAGCGGTACGACGACGGAGGACAACTGAAGCTGTTCTCGAATAAGTAGACTCGGCCGAGGGCTCTGACACGAGTCAGAAGTCGCAGTGCACCGGTTAGCGCGGATTCAGCTTGATAGGGTTAGTGACAATGCTCCCGTCCCGGTGCTCCACATGGTTGATGCTAAAGCATCGCCTGTTGCTGAGAGAATTGCGGGCCGTTTTAACATTTCTGTCTTTCCTGTCTTCGTCTTACTCACAGATACCTCCTTGCTCCTCTGCCTTTTGAGCAGTACGTGAAGAGACCGAAGGGCCGATAGACCCAAGAACATCAGGAGACACCAGAGACAGGCGGCATTAAGAGGAGTTCCACCTCTTCCCATCAAGCCTATCAGGCTGAACCCGCGCTCGGACCATCACTATAATGTCGGTCATAATGTCGGTCTGTGATCGAATGAGGACTGTCAGCTCCTTCAATTTTGCAGCACGCTTCGCGTGCCGCAAATCGTCCTCTCCCAGCTTGCGGCTTCGTTAAAACGAAGCCGCGAGAGAGGAGGATTTGGGAACGACTACGCTGCTGCGGTTTGGCCCAGCGTCGGATCGATGCCGATATCGCGCAAGAAACCGGAGGTGCGCTCGTTCAGCAACCCAACCTTCTTGATGTTGGTCACGACGGTGGTGTGCATCTCGCGCTTGAACAGCTTGCGGAACATGGTCTGATCGTTGCCCGCCACCGCCGCTTCCTTGCGGACCTTCTTGACCTTCTGGATTTCCGCCGCATTCATCCCGATGCTCTCGTACGCTTCCTGCGGGAACTGCCCGCCGAGCACCAGGTTGATCGCGTCGCGAGTGAAGTCCTCGACCTCGCGCAGGTCGCTGGGGCTCAACGAACGGATTTCATCGGGCAGGCTCAGGATCGAAAATCCCATGTGGCGCGATTCATCGGCCAGGATGCGCTTGCAAATCTGGCTCAGGATCGGATCTTTCGCCGTCTCGCCCAGCAGCCGGAACAGCGCGACCGCGAAAGTCTCGGCGATCAGTTGCAGGCCGACGGTCTTGATGAACCATTTCCCCTGGCCGAGGATGAAATCGAAAAGCTTTTGCAAATTGGGCGTGACCGGATAGATCTTGCCCTCGCATTTGTCGAGCAGATAACGGCTGAGCACCTCGGTGTGCCGCGCCTCATCGACGACCTGCGTCGACTGGAAAAATTTCGCGTCGTTGCCGGGCACCATGTCAACCAACTGGCTGCACGCGAGCATCGCGCCTTCCTCGCCATGGAGGAGCTGCGAGATCCGCCAGCATGAAAACTCTACATTGAGGCGGGCGAGGGTTTTGGCATCGAGATGGGCGAGCGCGTCGCTGCCATAGCCGTCGATCAGCTCATCGGCGAAGATGCCCTTGTCGAGGTCGAGCGGCGTTTCCCAATTGATATCGCGCGAGGCGTTCCATTGGTCGCGCTTCGCCTTCTCATAGAGGCCGCGCAAGTCAGGCGCATCGACGGTGTATGAGCGCTGCCACAGCGTATCGAAAGTGGTTGGTATGAGGTCAAACGTTGCGACTCCCATCCGGCAAATCTCCCTCGACCAAACGGTCGGTATTCAAGAAGCCTAGCAAATTGTCGCGCAATTCGAAAACCGACATATGTCAGGGACGCTCATCGCTTTCGGCCCGCCCTCGATTTGGCGGGTTTCGCGATGCGACGCGGCGCGCTCTTTTGCGTGACTGCCGGGCGAGCGATTTTCTTCCATAGTTCGCGTGAGGCGATCCGCGCCCCTTCAGCCATCGCTTTCAACTTTGCCCATGTGATCTTCGGGTTGACCACGGTGAAGCCAGCGAAGGTCGAGAAGCCGCAATCGGTTCCGGCAATTACATTCTCGCGTCCGACCGCATTTGCGAACCGCACAATGCGTTCCGCCACCAGCTCCGGATGCTCGATGAAGTTAGTTGATGAATCGAGAACACCGGGAATCAAGACCTTGCCGGCGGGCAGCTGGATGTCCTTCCAGATTTTCCACTCATGCTCATGGCGCGGATTGGATGCCTCGAACGAAATCCCGGCCGGCTTGGCCTTCAGCACGATATCGACGATGTCTTTCATCGCGATGTCACGATGATGCGGTCCCTCGTAGTTCCCCCAGCATAGATGCAGCCGCACCGCGTCGGCAGGAATGTTGGCGAGCGCATGATTCAGCGCCTGAATCTGCATCGTAGCCTGCTTGCGGAATTCGGAGGTCTTGAGGTCAGCGAACTGGATGTGCCGGTTCATCGCGAGGTCGGGGCAATCGACCTGGAGCAGGAACCCTGCGCGATGAATTGCCTCGTACTCCGTCTTCATCGCATCGGCTAACGCTCCAAGATAAGCCTCGCGCGTCGGATAATGATTGTTCGCGAGGAACACCGAGATGACACCCGGCGACGCCGCGCTCATGAAGACCTCTTCAGCTTTGACGCCCGCGGTCGCGGCCTCCAGATTCGCGATGTCCAATTCCAGATCGCGCGTGTCACGATATTGAATCGGTCCGTTGCAAGCAGGCATCTTGAGCGCAGCGGCCGGGCTCTGCGAAAAGAGTCGCGCGCCATACTCGGGAAAATCCTTGATGTCGGCGAGCATCCCGGTAAGCGGCGTCGATTGACCCTCGAAGCCGCTGAGCCGGTCCTTCACATAAGTCGAATAGCCGACCTTGCTCATCTCGCCGTCGTTGATGACGGCGACGCCGGCCTCGACCTGTTTGCGAACAGTCTCCGCCACCGCATCGCGTACCGCCGCCTCGAAGTCCGCACGATTGGCGAGGGTGCCCGCCTCCTTGGCGCTCAGCAGCGACAGCAAGCCCGCCGGGCGCGGTAGACTGCCGGTATGAGTGGTGAGGATTTTTCTCGTGCTGCGCTTCATTGCCGACCCTCCGCGAGATTCAGGTCGGGAGATTAACGCGCCGGCGCGATTTCCTCCAAACGCGAACGGTGTGAGCGGCTAGCGCCCGTGGGTGCTGGCCGCGGCGTTCGGCGCCCCGATACTTACCGTAGCGCTTGGCGTTGCAGGCTGATCCAGCACGATAGTGCCCCCGGGCGCCTGGAGCGGCTGCGGCTTGAAGTTTTTCGCCAGCGCCTGGAACTTATCCTGCAGGGGCCTCAAGCCGTCGAAGATTTTCGCCAGCTCCGCAATCCGCGCCTGGAACTCGCGCGCAGGATCCAGCAGCGCGGAAGCGGTGGAAAGGTTCTCATAGAAAGTCTTCTCGATACCGTCGAACTGCTGGCGCAGCTCAAGCGCCGCCTCGGCGTTCAAGGCGGCCTGAAAAGTGCGGATACCCTCGTAGGCCTTCGACAAACGCTCCATCTCGATGGCGAAGACTTTGATCTCATCGAGAGTTCGCGCGGTCTGATTGAGCACGCGCTCGAGCGGCTCGGCAATCCTGGTAATCTCAGAGACCTGGACCTCGAACTTTTTCAGCGGATCGAAAATCCTGAGCGCCGCACCGCCAAGTCCGGCGGATGCGGCCGGTGGCGAGCTGGGCGAGCCACTACTTGCGGCGTCGTCGGTCGGGTTCATTTTTGCGAAACGCTTTCTAATTTCGTCGAGTGATGCCATCCGAAAAATCTCCAATGAGAACAAGAAGTAAAGAAGTGGACCTCAGTGCAGATCTGTTGCAAATCATCTCGGGCGGCCCGCTAAGCCGGGCGGAGCCAACAATTAGACGAACATCAAAAAAACGACATTCAAACACTCGCGCGAAATCCGTTCGAAAACTTTGTGAGTGTATTCAGTCAGATGGGGTCAAAATTACCGACCCGCTGGTGGTAAGCGCATGATTCGCGCCCGAACCGACCGCCTCGCCCGCGCATCCGGCGATATTCAGACCGCATCCGGACATCGTGATCACATTGCCGAGGCTGCTCGAAACAGGAGCAAGGCCGCTCAGTTCGCAGCCCTGGATGTCGTCGTCGGGCGAGTGCAGCTTCATCAAGTAGGCGTCGCCGCCTGTCGCCGTGATCTCCCCGACGACGTTGCGGGTCGTGTTGAAGGCATAAAAACTCATCGAGCCGCGACAGGTCGAAGTCGATTTCGTATCCGGGTCGCTCAGGCATTGCACATTGAAGCCCACCTGCGTGACGGTGGGCGTGCAGTTCGGCTCCGGCGTAGGTCCCGGCATCGATCCGTCGTAGTTGCGCGGCGTGAAAGTGGCGCTGCCGCTTCCGGAAAACTCGACCTGAGTGCGCTTTGGCAGCAAAGGATTTTTTCCTTCGATGGCCTGCTGTGCTTCCTGCGTCTTGCGCTCCTCGCTCGCACTCTGCGCACGAGCCGGGCCAACAATCATCGAGGACGAGAGAAAGATGAGAACTGCGACGAGATGGTAAGGATTTGGCATGCGGGGTGCCGATGAGTACCGAATGATGGGCGACAGTCTGGCAAAAGCGGCCGGACGCTTCTTAACGCCCGGCCGCTTCGTCAACCTTATCAGGCCGTCGGATTAGTGATGATCATGGTCATGGTGATCGTGATGTTCCACATACTCGTGCACCGCCGCTTGGCGATGCTCGACGCGCTCTTCACGGTGCGCGGCCCATTCTGGATGATTTTGCTTGACCCAGTCGGCTCGGTTGGCGTTCCACCAGTTGCTGTCGTGCCAATTGTGGTGTTCGTCATAGGCGCCTGGGCCGGGCCCACCGGGATGGCCATAGCCCCACTCCGGATGGTTGTTGTTCCATTCGGGGTGATTTTGAGACACCCAGTCGGGGTGGTTTTGATGCCACCAATTGGTGTCGTGCCACCTACGGTCGTTATCGTAGGCACCCATCCGCTCCACCTGTTGGTGGGCGCCGGGATGCGCCCTGAGCCAGGTGGCAAAGTTGGGATGGTTGCGCAGATAGGTGGGATTGTTCATCAGTCCCGGATCCTCCTGCAGCCGGGGATCGTGGGCAATCCAACGTTGCAACTCCGCCTCCGCTTCCGGGCTTTGCGCCAAAGCGGGCAGCGCGAACATCGCACCCAGCACCGCGGCCACCACATAACCAATAAGAATTTTCAGCTTCATCCACTTACCTCCTTGGGTAAGGGGGCTTATACCACGTGCCCCGATTGATACTACGATTCTAGCCGGTTTTCGTTTCGCGAACATTAGGGAAGTGCTGGTTTCGCGGTCATCATTACGACAGACCCCGGCGGCGGGGACCTTGATTATTTTATGCAAATAGGCCCTGTCGCACTGTCGCAAAATGACATTTGGAGCGATGCGCCCGTTCGATGCGCACCGCGAATCCATCTTTGCCGCGCAGGGCTACCCAATTCGGGACACAAACCGAAGGCATTCGAATTGCTGCTCATAGGAGCGGCGGTCCCGATTCGCGACTTGTGGTCGGCGATATACGGGATACTGCCACATAAGAAGGCGGCGCTGGTTAACAGCCGTGATTGAATACCTGACGGCCAGTTTAAGGGACACCCCCGACGCGACAGATTCCCGCGCCTCGATGATGCGCGCAGCGTGGGTCGCGCGGATGGTCCAGCTTGGCACCCTGCCCATACTGCTCATCTCGATAGTCAATATCGTCGAATTTTACCCGAAGAACGGTGCTCGCTGGTCATGGGCGTTGGGCTGCGCATTGGTTAATTTTTTCCTGAGCTTCACGTGCTTGTCCCTCAGCTTCACCCGATGGTTCAGCAGAAACTGGCTGCCAGTGGTGTGTTTTCTACTGACCGCGCTGATTGCCAGCAAAACCGTGCTCGGCATCACTTCCCGGGATCCGATGCTGCTCTTCGTTTCGTCGATATTGTTGATGGCCGGCACCGGTTCGATGCTGCCATGGCCGACGCGAGTTCAGGTTTACTTCGATCTGATGTGCCTGGCGGCATGGTCGATCCAGAGCCTCTGGTTGCCGGCAGTTGACGGCAACCGACCCTACGAGGCGGCGGCTCTGCTCACGGCCATGATAGTGTCCTTGTTCACCTGCTACGCGCGCGATAGCTTCGTCACAGCACACGAGAAGTCGAACCAAACCATCAAGGAAAGCGAAGGCGCGCTGCGCCAGATCTTCGACGCCAATACCGACTGCATCTCGCTGATCGATCGTGAGACTCGGCGCATCTTCGACGTCAATGAACAATTCATACACCTCTCCGGCTTTCGGCGCGACGAGCTGATCGGCGGGACCACCGATGATCTCAACGTTTGGCCCGATCCCAAGGTTGAAGAAGAGTTCATGCGGCGCATCGTGACCGACGGACGCGTCACCAACATGGAGGCCAATATTCGCACCAAGGACGGGCGAATTGTTCCATGCCTGCTCTCTTCGGTGATCGTCGTCATCCGAGGCAGAACCTATGTGATGACACTGACCCGTGACGTTACCGAGCTCCGCAAATCGCAGGAGAAACTGCGTGAGAGTGAAGAGAAATTCCGTCTGATCTTCGAAGCCAGCCGCGACGCGATGATGGTGACTAAGGTTTCGGATAGCAGGGTTTCGGACCTCAATAGCCAGTTCCTTCGCCTCTCAGGCTTCACCCGCGAGGAACTGATCGGTCGTACCTCGCTGGAACTGGGAATGTGGGCGGTACCCGAGCAACGCGTGGCTCTTCTAAAGAGTCTCACCGAACGCGGATATATCGACGACCTCGAAATGTTGACGCGGATCCGCAGTGGTCAGGTAGTTCCGGTTCTGGTGTCCGCAGTGGCGGTCAAGCTCGCGGGCGAGGACTGTTATATCTGGGTGGCGCGCGACATCTCGATGATGAAAGCGGCGGAGCAAAAAATCCGCGACAGCGAGGCCACTCAGCGCCGGATTTTCGATGCCGGCCTCGATTGCATGTCGATCGTCGAGATGGCCACCGGCAATTACCTCGACGTCAACGAATCATTCTGCCGCGAGACGGGCTTCCGGCGCGATGAAGTCATCGGCTCGAACTTCTTCAATTTGGGACTGTGGCCCGACGAGCGGGAGTGGACGCATTTCACCGAAAGCCTGGTCATGACGGGCGAGATCAGAAACCAACGCGTCACCCATCGCACCAAGGACGGGACTCTCGTCCCATATCTGCTTTCCGCGGTGCAGTGCGAGCTCTGGGGCAAATTGTGCTGCATCTCAACCGCGCGCGACGTCTCGACCATCAAAGCGGCGGAGCAAAAAATCCGCGACAGCGAGGCCACCCAGCGCAAGATTTTCGATGCCGGCGTCGATTGGATGTCGATCATCGACCTAACCACCGGCAGTTACCTCGATGTCAACGAATCATTCTGCCGCGCCCATGGCCTCCCGCGCGAGGAAATCATCGGGTCGAGCTTCTACAAGTTGGGACGGTGGCCCAACCCGAAGGAGTGGAAGCATTTCGTCAAACACCTAATCTTGAGCGGCGAGGTCAGAAACCAACGGGTCACCTTTCGCATGAAGGACGGGACTGACGTCCCATGTCTAATTTCAGCGGTGCGATGCGAGCTATGGGGCAAGCAGTGCTGCATCGCCACCACGCGCGACATCACCGACCTCAATGAGGCGCAAGAGAAGGTGCGCCGTAGCGAGGAGACCTTCCGCAAGATATTCGACGCCAGTCTCGATTCCATGAGCATCATCGATGCCGTCTCCACCGAATACATCGACGTGAACCCGGAATTTCTTCGTGCCACCGGCTACACCCGCGAGGAAATTATCGGCAAGACCGCGGATGACGTGGGTCTGTGGGTAGATCAGCAGCAGCAGCGGCAATTCGCTAACGGCCTGAACGAAAAAGGCGAGGTCCGCAACATGCAGGCCGACGCTCGCCTCAAGGACGGCAGCATCGTTACCTGCCTCACCTCGGGGGTGCTCGCGGAGATCGGCGGCAAGCTGTGCTGTCTGGGAGTCAGCCGCGATATTACGGAAATCAAAGCCGCCGAACAGAAACTGCGCCAGAGCGAGGCGATGTTGCGCGCGATCTTTGATAACAGCCTCGACAGTATCTCGCTGCTCGACTTGAGCACCCAAACTCTGGTCGAGGTCAACGCCGAGTTGACCCGCGTAGTCGGTTATTCACGGGAAGAGATGATCGGCAAAACCTTCGACGATCTGGTGCCGGCCGCCGATCCAGTTCGTCAGGAGGAGTTGGTGCTGTCGTTGATGCAGGGCCGCGAGCTACGCAACTTTGAGATCACCTTCGCCACCCGGTCTGGACGTACCTTTCCGGTGCTGCTTTCCGCTGCGATATTCATGATCGATGGGCGCCCCCATTCACTCTCCGTCGCACGCGACATCACTATGATCAAGGAGGCGGAAGAGAAGCTCCGCAAGAGCGAAGCGCTGCTGCGCGCGATCTTCGATAACAGTCTCGACAACGTGGCGCTGTTCGACCTCACCGACCAAACCATAATCGAAGTCAACAAAGAGTTGACCAGGACGATTGGGTACTCGCGGGAGGAGATGCTCGGCAAACGCCTCGATGATCTGGTTCCGCGGGGCGATCCGGTCCGGCAGGGAGAATTCTTCGCGATGCTGATGCGGGGCCGTGAGGTCCGAAATTTCGAAATGGACGTGAGCAGCCGCGAGGGGCGGCGTATTTTCCCCGCGCTGGTTTCCGCCTCGATAGTCGAGATCGATGGGCGCCCGTGTGCGCTCTCTGCCGCCCGTGACATCAGCGACCTGGTCAAGGCGCGTGAGGCGGCGCTGGCTGCCTCGCGCGCCAAGTCGGAGTTCCTCTCCATCATGTCGCATGAGATCCGCACCCCGATGAACGCGATCCTCGGGATGGCGGATCTGATGGGCGAAAGCAATCTGAACTCGGAGCAGCGCCGCTATCTCGATACCATCTTGAGCAACGGCAACGCGTTGCTGGAACTGATCAACAGCATCCTCGATCTGGCCAAGGTCGAAAGCGGACGGCTCAGTCTCGAAACGGTCGAGTTCGATCTCATCGAGCTAACCGAGCGGGCGGCCGACACGCTGGCGGTGCGTGCGCATGAAAAAGCAGTCGAGCTGGCGGTGCGATTCGCGCCCGATCTACCCTCGACGTTGACCGGCGACCCGCATCGCCTGCGCCAAATCCTGAACAATCTGATCGGCAACGCGATCAAGTTCACCAAACAAGGCGAGGTGGTCGTTGAGGTGGGATGCAACCTCGACCGCGAGGTGCCAGGAAATCTGCGATTTGAAGTGCATGACACGGGGATTGGCATAGCACCCGACAAGATCGAGAACATTTTCTCGATTTTCACCCAGGCCGACACCTCGACCACGCGCAAGTTTGGCGGCAGCGGTCTGGGCCTCGCGATCGTCCAGCGGCTGGTCGCCCTGATGGGAGGCCGCGTGTGGGCTGAGAGCGAGTTGGGCAAGGGCAGCACCTTCTTTTTTACGGTTGACCTGCGGGTTCCCGAAGCCTCGAGTGCGCCGGCTCTACCACCCACCGAGCCGGGGCTGCGAGGAGTTCGAACTTTGATCGTCATTGATCATGCGACTGCGCGGACCGTCGTGGCGGAGCGGCTGCGAGCCCACGGGGCCGAAGTTACGGAGACCGCTTCGGAAGCGGAAGCGCTCGCCCTGCTCACAGCCGCTAATCGCCCGGCGACGCAGTTCGGACTGCTCGTGGTCGATGGCGAGATGCAATCGAGCGACGGTTACGCTGCGCTACGTCAGATCCGCACCATCGAGCCGAACGCGGCGGTGGTCATGCTTACGAACTCCAACGGACTTCCGGCCAAGCTGCGCCGGATGAGAGAGCACGGCGTCCGCCACTACATCACCAAGCCCATCAAGCGCCAGGAGTTGTATCGGGTAATTGCGGAAGCGCTGGCGAAGTCTGCGCCCGGGCGCATGCTCCCGCAGCCTCCGCGCGAGGCGCCGGCCTCAGTTGCCGCGCCGGCAACAATTGCTGACCGTCCCCTGAAGATTTTGCTCGCGGACGATTCGCCAGATAACCGCCTGCTGATTCGCGCCTACACCAAAAAGACTCCCTACGTCCTTACTGAAGTCGAGAACGGACAGATCGCGGTGGAACGCTTCGTCGATGGAAGCTACGACCTGGTCTTGATGGACATCCAAATGCCGGTTCTGGACGGTTACAGCGCCGTGCGCGCAATCCGAAAGTGGGAACTCGAGAGGGGCAGCGCGCGCACCCCGATCATCGCGCTGACCGCCTCGGCCCTGGAGGAAGATGTCCGCCGCGCCAAGGAAGCCGGATGCGACATGCATGTCAGCAAGCCGGTCAAGAAGTTGACGCTGCTCGACGCGATCGCCCGCGCGATGGAAGCCGGCAGCAAGGCCGCGGCAATCGATCAAATCGAGGGGAATGGAACTCAGCCCATCGCGGCTATCGCGGCTTCCGCTGATCCCGCCGCATCCAATGCGGACTTCCACATCTAGCTGCAAATCTTCGCGCTTGTGCGCGCTCCTGTTGCATCGCTATTAAACCGAAAGAGGTTTTGCGCGATGCCCAAAGCTAATGCCCCCGGTCTTTCATCCGCTCGACTCGAAACGCTCGATCGCTTCATCCAAAGCCGTTACATCGATACCGGCAAAATTCCCGGCGCACTGATCGTGATCGCGCGCCGTGGCGAGGTCGCGCATTTCAGCGCGCTCGGAATGGCCGACATCGAACGCAAGAAGCCGGTGCGCGAGGACACCATCTTTCGCCTCTACTCGATGACCAAGCCGCTCACCAGCGTGGCCTTCATGATGCTGGTCGAACAGGGGCTGGTCGCGCTCGACGAGCCGGTCCATCAGGTGATTCCCGAGTGGAAAGACCTGGGCGTGTATCAGGGCGGCTTCATGGAGACCTATCGGACCACGCGGCCCGAGCGTCCGATGCTGATGATCGATCTGCTCCGCCATACTTCGGGTCTCACCTACGGATTTCAGCAGACGACCAACGTCGATGCGGGATATCGCAAGCTGCAAATTGGCGAGCGACTTGCGGGCGCGACGCTGGATGACATGATCGCAAAGCTCGCGGGGCTTCCGCTCGAGTTCTCACCCGGCACGGCGTGGAATTACTCGGTCTCGACCGATGTGCTCGGATATCTGGTCGGCAAGATTTCCGGAAAGCCGTTCGATCAGTTTTTGCGCGCCCACATTTTCGAACCGCTCGGAATGAACGACACGGATTTTCACGTGCGCGCCGGCAAGGATTCGCGCTTCGCCGCCTGCTATGCCGTCACGCCGAAGAATCCGATGATGTTGTTCGACGATCCCGCGAAGAGTCCCTATCTACAGCCGCCGTCGCTGGTCTCCGGCGGTGGAGGCGCGGTCTCGTCGGCCTCGGACTATTTGCGCTTCTGCAAGATGCTGCTCAATGGCGGCACTCTCGACGGCGTCCAGATTCTTAGCCCCAAGACGATCGCCTTGATGACGCTCAATCACCTGCCCGACGGCAAGGACCTACCCGCGCTGTCGCGGTCGCTCTTCAGCGAAGTGACCTACAATGGCGTGGGCTTCGGTCTCGGCTTTGCGATCACGCTCGATACCGCGAAGACGATGCTCCCGGGCAGCATCGGCGATTATTCCTGGGGCGGCGCGGCATCGACGTATTTCTGGATCGATCCGAAAGAGGAGCTGATCACGATTTTCATGACGCAGCTGATGCCCTCGACGACCTACGCGATTCGCCGCGAACTTCGTACGCTGGTGTATTCGGCTTTCGCTGAAGCGAATCGCTAAACGAATTGTAAGATTTACTTTTTTGCCGGCTGAGGAGGAAACCTCCTCTTCATCTCATCACGAGAGTGTTCCTCGACGGGTTGTCTAACTCACCATGAAGCTTCTTAACGGTGTGGCCATGCCGATTTCGATGAGGCGGCGAGAGGCGAATTTCCATTCCTCGCCTACTTTTTTGTACTCGTCCTCGTAGTAGCCCGAGCCGAGCCACTCCATCTCGATCTTCGCGCTGCGCAGCTCGACGTAGCATCGGCCGGTCGCGCTGCTCTCGCTTCGCAATTCGATGACGTGGGTATGGATGTAAGGCTGGGGGCGCGTCTCGCTGACCAGATTTTCGTACATTTTCTTAAGTTCCATGCGGCCCCGCGTGACGACTTCATTCTCGGGGTCTTTGACAGCGAAAGCGCCATCTTCGGTAAAGAGATTTACGAGGCCCTCCAGATCATTTCGGCGTAGGCAGTCGCAGTAGCGGATGGGAAGATCGCGGATGGCTTCGCGGTCAGCAAGTTCACGCACCAATTCCTCGGTGGTTTTCATAATTTATCCAGGATTTTCCGTTTTATCTCGCCAACATTTGCCTTCTTATTCCCAGCGGCCCGATTGTGGCAAATCCTCGTCCAATCTTCACAATCATGGCCGCCTCTCAGTAGTCGCGTGTGGCCAGGCTCGGGGCTAGTCCATTCGTAGCGGAGGCAACGCCTGCGGCAGCGAGTATTGATAGACGTGACCGTTCCAGTTGAAGGTTCCCACTGGGTCGCCAAAGCTGCGATCGAATTCCTTGAGTTGTTCCTCGTCATCGGGAGACTTGGTGTAGACGGGTGCGTAAGCCAGATAGGTGATGTGATTCTCCGAAATAACAGCGGGCAGCGGCGGTGAGAAGTTCATCTCGAGAAAATGCACTGCGGGACGCCATCCGTCAGCCGCAGTATCGTACTCGACCACTGGCGTCCATCGCGCGTCGGTGGGAGTGAAGTCGATGCGCAGCTCGCGATACTCGGGAGCGCCGGTCGCGTCCTTGCGCAGCTCGATAACCCCGGGGGTCTCGCTGGTGGTTTGCCGCGATGCTCCGACGGCGGCGGACGCGAGACTGACGCCGGTTTCGAGCGCGGCAGGCGCGTACTGGAGCGCATAAGCCCAGCATCCGCCGGCGCTCAGCGCGAGCGCCGTTGCGATCAGCGCGGTTCCCGTCCGCGAAAGATTACGCCACACGCTGTCGAATCTAACATCGTGCACTATCCGAGTGTAGCCAAGAGATACCAACTGTAGCAGATGCCCTGATACCGATTGCGATCGTCGCGGTAGCCGGGGGTCGAAAAATTTTCTCGAATGTAACATGCTTGACGCGCTCGTACTTCACGGAAAACCGGACGAGACAAGGAGACGGCGATGCGTCCAATCATCGGTGAGTTCAATTTCACCAGACTCGAAACCGTCCACTATGGGCCGGGTAAGGTCGCGATGCTCTGGCGCGAGCTCTCCAAGCGCAATGCCAGGCGCGCCGTCATCGTCACCGGCAAGACTCTCGGCAAGTCAAAGCTGCTCGACAAGGTGAAGGAGGCCGCCGGTTCTGCTCTCGCGGGCGTGTTCGCCGAGACCTCGCAGCACGTGCCGTCCCGGACCGTCGAGGCGCTGGTGGCCGAGGCGCGCCGCCTCAAGGCCGATTCGTTCGTAAGCTTCGGCGGCGGCACTCCTAACGATACCGCGAAGGGTGCCGCGAACGTGCTGCTGGGCGGCAAGCTTCCAGGCGGCCTCGACCTCTATGCGACACCGGCGCCGGCGAATCCCAGCGCGGATTTTCCCGAGATCGCGATTCCCACCACGCTCTCCGCCGGCGAGTTCACGCCGTTCGCGGGCATGACGCATGAGGAGACGCGCGAGAAAGGCGGCGTCGGTGAGCCGCGCCTGCAGGCGAGCGCGGTGATCCTCGATCCGGAGCTGACGCTCGAGACCCCGGCGTGGCTATGGGCCGGCACCGGGATGCGCGCCCTCGATCATGCGGTCGAAGGCGCATACTCGAATCGGCATAACCCGATCAGCGATACAATGTCGGCGCGCGCAATCAAGCTGCTCAACGAGCATCTGAAACCTTCGCTGCAAACCACCGGCGAGGATGAGCTGTATCATCGCGGGCACTGCCAGATTGCCGCGTGGATGTCGATCTTCGGCGCGCTCAACACCCGCTTCGGTATCTCGCACGCCCTGGGGCATCAGATCGGACCGGCGTGGGACGTGCCGCATGGCTTTACCTCGTGCATCGCGTTGCCGCATGCGATGCGCTTCATGGCGGAGATTTCGCCCGAGCGTTTCGGCCCCATCGCGGAAGGATTCGGGATCCGTTTCGATGAGAAAAATCCCCGTCTGAGCGCGTATGAATGCGCCGATCGCGTCGCCCAGTTCATCCGCCAATTCGAAGTCCCCAGCCGCCTGCGCGATGTCGAGGTGCCCCGCTCGGAGCTGTCGCGAATAGCACAGACGGTGCTGCATGAGGTGAACCGATCCCATACAGTCGATCGCGAAGTTACCCTCGATGATCTGAACCGGATTCTCGAGGCCGCGTACTGACAATCCAGAGGCGTGAACTCCTGATGCGTCGACACCTCCTCCGATTACACCTCCGTCCACAACTCGCCATTTTGCCTATCATCGTCGCCGCGCTGGCGCTAAGCACCGGATGCGGCGGCTTTGTCTATCCGCCGCCGACGATCCCGGAAGCGGTTCAAAAGGAGATGTTCCACGTCAGTGATCCGATTGCGCTTCTGACTTTCGAGCCCGGCCGGACCAGCGGCAGGGTCATCGGCGAGCTGCACGGATGGCCGATGCCACATCTGGAGGGAGGTGAGGCGATTCCCGCCGACACCTTTACCTACGTAGGCCGGTTCACGGTGATCACGAAGTCGGATGAGGATGGTATGCCGGCCGGGGCGGAGGGCACGCGCAAGATTTATGTTCATGAAGACCCGCCGCGCCTGAACTTCGCCGATCCGCGCGGCTACGCGATGGGCCAGGAGATCGCGCTCGACGCGATATCGATGTCGTTCTCGTTCAGGGAAAATCACAAAATCGTCGGGGTGCGGATGATCTCGCGGCAAAAGAGCGCGCGTGCCTTCGTGTACCGAGGGAGCAAAATCGAGCCGCCGAAGGAACGCGATACCGCCGACACGTTGCAGGGCGAATACTCCGCCGACCTCGGTGGCTATGTTCTTCGCAGCCTGAACGAATAGTCCCAGGTCGTATTGCGTCTGATATTTGATAGGCGCGAGTTTTTTTTCGCCCGGGTTGTTATCTAGAGTTACTTCTGAGATAACTTAGTTATCGTGCGCTAAGGTTCGAATCCTGGTCCAACGGTGCACGGCAGCGTGAATTCACACGCCCTAACCCAATGGGGGCCGCGCCTTCCGCCTGCATCTCCTGAAGGCCGCAAGATGGTGTTCGAACAAATAATAGTCGACACTGCCAAATTGCTCATCGTCGAGGACGATGACGCAGCGCGCGACGCATTGGGTGACATCTTCCATTTGGAAGGCTATCAAGTGGCTCTGTCCGCCAACGGTAAAGACGCGCTCGAATATCTGCGCAACGAACCGTTGCCCGATCTGATCATTCTCGACCTCCAGATGCCGGTGATGAACGGATGGCAGTTTCGCCGCGAACAAAGCCGGGACGCGAGGTTCGCGACGGTGCCGGTAGTAGTGATCACCGCGTTTCAGTCGCCCGGCGACCTCGCTGGCGCCGAGATCGTGCACAAGCCGATCGACATCGAACTGCTGCTCGCTCTGGTGCGCAAACTACTGCTGGCTGTCCATTCCTACAATTAGTTATCCCTGGAGCGGATGCGCGCGGCGGAATTCGCTCGCCACCTCCGACATGGTGACGAAGGTCACGCCCGAGCGGCTGCGGAGATGCTGGACCAACCTATCCAGCATCAGCAACCGATGGCCGCGTCCGATCACCTGGGGATGCATCGTCAGCGTGTAGACGCCCTCGCCGACGCGATCGTGTAGATAGTCGAAATCGCCCCTCCAGATCTCATAAACCGCCGCCGGCGATGACAATCCTTGCTGGATACCGCCGCGGCTGGACACGTATTCGAAGGCGGGAAAATCGTCGAGGCCCCAGGTGAACGGAATTTCGACTACATCGACCGGCTCGCCGAACTGGTAGGGCGCGTCGTCATGCGCCTTGTCGCCGACCCGCATGTAGTGCGGCGTGAAATCATCGCTCATCAGACTCGAGTCGTAGAGGAATCCGTGTTTGAGCAGCAGATTCACCATGTTGAAGCTGAGCCCCGCGCCGGGCGAGCGAAAGCCGATGGGACGCTTGCCGGTCACGCGCATCAAGGCCTCGTTACCGCGAATCAGGATGCGCTCTTCGTCCTCCGGGCTCTTGGGACGCGAATGGAAGTAGCCATGGTTGCCGATCTCGTGACCCTCGGCCGCGATCTGCCGCGCGATCTCCGGAAAGGTTTCGGCGCTGTGACCCGGCACGAACCAGGTCGAGGGAATTTTCCATTCGCGCAGCATCGTGAGCAGCCGCACCGCGCCGACGCGGCCGAACTCGCCACGCGAGACCGCGCTTAGCGAACTCGCACGAAATCCGCCGAGCCACAACGAGATCGCGTCGAAGTCAAAGGTCAGACACGCGGCAATATTTTTGGCCATTGGCGTCTCCCTGCTCCCTCCCTCGCATTTTTCGGCGTGGGAGAGCAAGGGGCGAGCGTTACCGGTGAAATCAGGCCGCCTTGGGTTGGTCGAGTTGTGACGTGCAATGAGCGCAGCGCGTCGCGCCAATCGGAATCTCCGACAGGCAATATGGACAAAGCTTGGTCTTGGGTGCCTCGACCGGCGCCGGTTCTTGGAGTCGCTCCACCATCGTCTGATACCACTGCACGATAAGGAACATCGCGAACGCGACGATCACGAAGTCCAGTACCGTGTTGATGAACGCGCCGTAGTTGAAGGTCGCGGCGCCCGCTTTCTTGGCGGCATCCAGCGAGGCGTAGGTTTTTCCGTCCAGACTGACGAAAAGGCTGTTGAAGTCGACCTTGCCGAGCAACAATCCGATCGGCGGCATGATGAGATCGTTGACCATCGAGGTCGCGATTCTTCCGAATGCGGCGCCGATCACGATTCCCACGGCCATGTCCACCACGTTTCCCCTGACTGCGAAGTCGCGAAATTTCTTGAGTTGGTTTTGAAGCATAGCGAGGCGTCCTTTCGTTGGTGCAATTAACGCGGCGCATTTTCGGCGCCGGTGTCATAGCGGAAGCCGTGCTCAGATTTGGGGCTTGTTGGCAGCCTCCAGCTTGTCGAGGCGCTCCTTGAGCTTGCGATTGTCCTCGCGCAGCTTGTCCATCTCACTGCGCAGCCGATTTCCTTCCTCGATGCGATTGCGTCCCGCTAGAATCGAGTCGATCGCCTGCTGCGTGCGGCGATGGATGCGGCCATCGAGATCGCGATCGAGCAGTCTGCGCAGCGACTCGACCGCGCCGGCGTCGCCGATTTCCTCGAAGGCGCCGGGGACGCGCATCCGCACCATGAACTCCGGATCGTCGACCAGCGGAGTAAGGAAGTCCACGATTGCGTCGCGATGGCTCTCCTTGAGCTTCGCGAACCTGGCGAGCGCGCCAATCGCCGCGACTCGAGCGCGCGGCGGCCGCCGTACGCGCACCATTGATGCGCCACCTCGATACCGCGCTCGTCGCGCAATTCAGCCATTCCGCCAAGGGCGTTGGCGCGGATCGTCTCGAGGTAAGAATCCTTCTGCAGCGCGTTTTGAAGATGCGCAAACGCACTCGCGTCGCGAGTGCGGCCCAGCGCGTATGCGGCCTCCGACTCGACGAAGTAGCTGGGATCGCCTTTCTCCAGTACACGCGCAAGAGCCGCGGCCGCATCGGTATCGCCACGGAATTCGCCCAGCGCGCGATCGGCGGCGCGGCGCGCCTTGGGATGTTCGAGCGCGAGGCCTTCGATGAGCGCGTCGCGCGCGTCGGACGTCCTCACGGTGCCGAGCGCGGCGGCGGCATCGGCCTGCACGCCCCAGAATTTGTCATTGAGTAAGGCCTCGCGCAGTGCGGCGACCGCCTGCGGACTTCCTTCCTTGCCCAACTCGCGCGCCGCCTCGGCGCGACCGATCGCCTCGGGCGCATGCTTGAGGACTTTCTCCAGCGCCTCGCGCCCGCGCTTGTGCTTGAAGGTCTTGAGTACATCGAAGCCGGGATCGACGCGGACCGCTTTGGGAGCCGATTCGGCGGGCAGGTGAAAAATGTTGTCCTTCTCCTTTATCTCCACCTGATGGCGCACTTCGTTTCCGTCCGCATCCATCAGCGCGATCGTGACCGGGAAGCGGAACACCGGTGTCGTATCCGAAGTCTTGTGGGTCTGCTTGATGGTGACGCTGGCGAGCTTCTGCTTGTCGTCGTGACTGCTCGAAATCTCCAGCTCCGGATGCCCTTCCTTGTAGACCCACTGATCGAAAAAGAAATCCAGGTTGCGGCCGGTCGCATCTTCGAAGGCGCGCTGGAGATCCTGCGTAATTACATTGTGACCACGATGGCGCGTGCAATAAAGATTGAGCGATTTGAAAAACAACTCATCGCCGACTGTACGCCGCAGCATGTGCAGCACCATACTGCCCTTCTCATACAGATGACGATCGAACAGCTCGATCGGCGCGCGATACTTGTTGGTGACGATGGGACGCCGATATGAGCGCGAGTCCTCATCGATGATCGCCATCCGATCCTGACGCAGGTTCCATGCGAACTCGTCGGCGCCCTTGTCCTCCTCGCACCACAGCGCCTCGAAGTAGGTCGCGAAGCCCTCGTTGAGCCATGCATGCGACCAGTCGCGGCAGGTCAGCAGATCGCCCCACCATTGATGCGCCAGCTCATGAGCGACGAGCGGATCGCTGGTGAAATCGAGATGCGCGCGCGCATCGTGCAGCGTGTCCGCTGTTTGCGTAGTCGCGGAAGTATTTTCCATCCCGCCGAAAATGAAATCGGCGACCGCGACCTGCGCATACTTCGCGTAAGGGTAGGGGACGCCGATTGCCTTCTCAAAGAACTGGATCATGCGCGGCGTGTTGCCGAATGCGCGGCGCGCGTCGTCCTCGCGGCCCGCGCGCACGTAGTAGGTGACGGGCGTAGTGCCCGCGTTGTCGCGAAGCTCGACGAACTCGCCTGCCGCGAGGCTAATCAGATACGACGAATGCGGAACGTCGTGGCGCCAGTGAAAGGTGCGCGTATGATCGGCTCGAGTGACGTTGCTCGACAGCAGCTCGCCATTGGAGACCGCGGTGAAAGTCTCGGGCACTGTCGCGATGACCTCGCTGGTCACGCGATCGTTCGGATAGTCGTAGCATGGAAACCAGTAACGCGAGTCCTCGTCCTCGCCCTGCGTCCACGCTTCGAGCGGCTTGTCGGGATAGCCGGCGTCGGGTCCGATGAAGTACAGCCCGCGCCGTGGCCGCGCGGAATAATCAATCGCCACCTCGACTTCGTCACCGGCTTTAAGCGCGCGCTCAAGGCGTATGCGCAATTTTTCGTCGCTATGATCGAACGAATGCGGTTCGCCGCCGACGCGCACCGCGCCGACGGCCATCTCCGCAGCATCGAATTCGAGCTGCGTCAGACCGTTGAGAATAGCGGCAAGGGTATGCGTGGCAGTGCCGGCGATTCGGCGCGCTTTGAAGTCGAGCGCGACCTGCAACTTGATGTGCTTGATATCGACGACGCGATCGCGCGGCCACTTCGGTTCCACGTAATCGGGTTGAAACGGCCGCCGTATGCCGTTGGTGAACGAACTGAAGGCCGATTCATCATCGAGGTCATTTGCCATTGCGAGACAATCGAAAAAACGCGGCTTGTGCATACTCGAAATGTAGGGGAGGCCTCCCACTTCGCGCAATGCCGCAGAGCGGCCACCGGGCGGATTCGCTCAAAGCCGGAGAGTGTGTTGTAATCGTGTCATGAAGCGGAGCGCGGCGAGAAAGGAGCGCAAGAAACCGGTCGTGAGGATGCAGTCACTGGATCGTGTAAAAGAGCGGCTTCGGGAAATGGAAAAAAAGGGCGAAGCGATCTTTCACCCGCAAACCAATTTCGGTCCTCTGCCTACGATAAAGTTGGCAAGAAAATTGCGCAAAGGTGAGTTGCAGCGGATCATTCGCGCTGCGAAGGGCTGCGACGACTGATTTGCCGGCGCGCAGGCACTCTTTTTTCGAGGACCCTCTTCCCGATGCTATTGTCCTCGATTCGAGTTTTGTATTTGATGCGGTCATCGACACCGGCGAGGTTCAACATGAAGCCGGGCAACAATTTGCTCAGCGACTGCGCCGGCATAACTCGCTTCTCCTCTATTCATCGCTTCTGTTCATAGAAGCCCCTCAGTGTTGGCGTCGCCTCTTCCGTAAAGGCGTTTTTCGCCGGACGCGCCCGAGCATTGGGGATGATCGGATTGAGGCATTTAGTGTGGCGGATAAGCTCCTTGCTGATTTTTTAAGTGCCTTCGCCTGTCAGGAGATCGCGATAACAAAACCGTTGATGTTGGCAGCTTCCCGTCTGGTCGCGAACTACGATCTGTCCGCGCACGACGCGCTCGTAGTCGCGGTAGCACGAGAGTTGAGTGTTCCGCACATCGCTTCGTTTGATCGTGATTTTCGGCGCCTGGATGGCATGGAGTTGTGGGACGGACTGTTAGTGCATTGAGAAAGTTTTCTCGTTTTGGAGAACAACGCCTTCGTTGGAGTGAAGTTCGACGCGTCCGGTGACGGCGCCTTCATGTCGAGTGCGATCGGTACTCAGCAAAACCGAGGCGCGAGGGATTTCGATGCGGCGCGGCGCGTCCGCGAAATTCAGCGCCACCATCACATGCTGACTCGCGGCCTCGCGATGGAAGACGAGGCAGTCCTCGGGTGCGTTCGCTTCGGTGCGGTATGTTCCTTCGGAGAGCGCGCGGCTCGTCTTGCGCAAATGAATCATGCGCCGATATAGCGACAGCATCGAGAATGCGTCGCCAAGCTGCTTCTCGACATTGATCGCGTCGCAGTCGCCGAGCGGGAGCCACGCCTCCGATGCGGTCGTGAAGCCGCCGCTGCGTCCGGCGTTCCATTGCATCGGCGTGCGGCATCCGTCGCGTCCCATCGGATCGCGTGTGCGAGCGGCGGGAATCTCGACGTTCGGCATCCCGAGCTCCTCACCGTAATAGATGAACGGCGTGCCGCGCATCGTGAGCAGCAGAACGGCGGCCATCCGTGCGCGAGCCTCGGCATTCGAGGCGCCGTAGCGCGTGATGTGACGGGGAAAATCGTGATTCGAAAGCGTGTAGGTCGGCCACGCCTCGGCGCCGAGGAGCGACTCGACTTCCTCGATGCGCGAGCGGAACGCGCTAGCCTTCCAGGGCGAGAACAAAAAGCGGAAGTTGAATGCCTGCTGCAATTCGTCAGGACGGAGGTAGTCGGCGAGCGAGCGCTGATCGCGCGGCCACACCTCGCCAACCATCATGCGATCTCCGTAACTGTCGAGCACGCGACGATACCCTCGAATGATGTCATGCACCTCAGGCTGATCGGAGCTGTACCGCTGTTCATATGCGAGCCGTTCGAGTTGCGTGAGCTGCCGATCGTTTGGAACTTCGGGATTGTCGCGAAACTGCGCGTCCTTGATCATCTGCGCGATCACGTTGACGCGAAATCCATCGGCGCCGCGATCGAGCCAGAAGCGAATCACGTTGTGCATAGCTTCGACCACTTCCGAATTGCGGAAGTTGAGGTCGGGTTGCTCGGTCAAGAACGAATGCAGATACCACTCGCCGCTCGCCGCATCGAACTCCCACGACGAGCCGCCGAAGGTGCTCTTCCAGTTGTTCGGAGGGCCACCATTTCGCCCGCGCCGCCAGAGGTACCAATCGCGCTTCGGATTGGTGCGCGAGGACCGCGACTCGAGGAACCATAGATGCTGGTTTGATGTATGATTCGGCACCAGGTCGAGCACGATGCGGATGTTGCGGCGATGCGCCTCGGCAATCAGTCGGTCGAAGCTCGCGAGCGTGCCGAGGTCAGGATGCACATTGCAGTAGTCGCTGACGTCGTAACCCCAGTCCTTAAGCGGCGACGGGTTGATGGGGCTCAGCCAGATCGCGTCGATGCCGAGTGACGCGCCGCTTCTATCAGTCAGCCCATCATTCAGATAGTCGAGGTGCGCGGTGATGCCGTCAAGGTCGCCGATTCCGTCGCCATTCGTATCCGCAAAACTGCGCGGATAGATCTGGTAGAAGACCGCGTCCTGCCACCACTCGCGAGCCATCGCTATGTCGCCGGTTACGCTGCGCGCGAGCCCATCATCTCGACGAAGTTGCTGGTATAGAAACGATGCTTCGCGTCCTCATCGAGGCCGACCGTCGAATTTTCGAATCGCTTGAGCGGATTGCGCCCGCCTTCGATATGCGGGTAGTCCGACGAGAACAGGCACAACTCGGGACCGGCCTGCTCGATGATCCATCCTACCGGCTCATGCGGATACGGCGTGAACTTGAGCTGACGGCGCACGTAGTCGGACGCCTTCATCGGCAGGCGCAGCGCGGGCTCGGTGCGCACGAAAGTTTCCTGCGAGATGTCGAGGCGCTTGAGCCACGGCACGATCCACATCGCACCCTGCTCGATACACCCGCCGCGCAGCCGCGGAAATTTTTCAAAAATTCCGTCGAGCACCATCGCCGAGAGGAACGTCTCCGGCCCATAGTGCGCGACCATGAAATCCTTGGAATGGAAATTTTCGCCGCCGCCGAGGAAATCGGTCACCGGGCGATCATTCTTGAAAAACGCTTTCGGGAACGGCATCCCGCCGCCGCCGACATGAAGCATGAAGGGAACGTCGGCATCCTGAAGCCGCGCCCATATGCCGTCGTACTTCGGATGGGTCGGCGAAATTTTCTCCGGCGGGATCGAGGGGATATGAATCGCGGCGCATCCGAGCCCGATCGCCTCGTCGATCTCGCGCGCGGCGAGTTCGGCGTTATCAAGCGGCACGAACCCGACCGCCATCAGACGCCGGTCGCGCGCGCAGAACTCCGCGATCGCGCGATTGTGCGCACGCGCGCCGCCATAGACGACCTTCGGATCGTCTTCGCCGCGTTTGAAGATTCCCCAGAAATGCGAGAGCGCGAAAGTCGTGAAGACCAGCTGCTGATTGAAGCCGAGCAGGTCCAGCGCATGGGTGCGCTCCGCGGGATCGAACGCGCCGAGCGCCTTCCATCCTTTATATAGCATCAGATTGGCTTCCGCCTCGGCGACGGCCTCGCGATTGGTCTTGCGATTCTCGGCGGCGGTGATGGCCTGCTCGACCTGGTACGCGACGCCGCCCGAGGTGAGGTCCAGCGGCGCGAGGCGCTCGCGGATGCCGGGATCGGCATAGCGCGTCATCCAGTCGTGGGTTTCCATCACATGACTGTCGGCGTCGTTGAAGATGCGGCCTTCGGCATACGGCATTATGCTTCGATCTCCTCGGCGATGTTGCGCGGAATGGTCCTGCGCACGAGCGATAAAATAGTAGAAGAGACCTCCTCGGTACAGGCGGGATACAAGGCCATTGCGCGGTTTGGCGGGTGCTCCTAGGATATACATCTTTCTTGTGTATATCAGGAGGAAACGATGCGAGTTGCCAAATGGGGAAACAGTCTTGCAGTGCGATTGCCGCAATCTGTCGTCGAAGCCCTTCGGCTTAAAGAAGGCGATTCAGTCGAAATACACATCGAGGACGAACGGGAATTCAAAATCGCCAAGGCCCCAAGGCGAAAAGAACTGATCGCGCGGTTACTTAAATATCGCGGACGCATGCCCGCCGATTTCAAGTTCGATCGTTGGGATGCGAACGCTCGTGGCTGACGCCTTCGACACCAACGTCGTTCTGTATCTGCTTTCAGGAGACGCGGCGAAGGCGAATCGTGCCGCGCAACTGCTGGAGCGCGGCGGCACCATCAGCGTCCAGGTGCTCAACGAGTTCACCGCGGTTTCGGTCCGAAAATTCGGCATGAAGATTAGCGAGATTCGAGAACTTCTTGCGACGGTGCGTCAGAGTTGCGAGGTCACGCCACTCGACGTCACCACCCATGAGCAAGCATTGGAACTCGCCGAGCGTTACCGGATGTCGATCTATGACGCGCTGATAGTCGCCGCGGCACTGCGCGCGGACTGCACGACGTTGTGGACGGAAGATTTGCATCATGGGCAGAAGTTCCAGCGTCTGACGATTCGAAATCCATTCATCGGCTGACTAGCGACGGGTGCGAGTGCCAGGGCTTTTCATCGCGTCGTCCAGCCCCCCCTTTACTCGCGGCTGAAATTGGAAAATCCTTGAGATCCCCGCCCGGATGCGCATCCGCGCATCTGACATTGTGTCAATGAGTCCCGCCCAGGAGTTTCGCACCGCTATGAGTGACAATTCTGCTACGATCCCCTCCAAAGCCACCTCCGAACGCAAGGCCGAAGCGAATCGGCGCAACGCGCGCAAATCGACCGGACCCAAAACCGCGCAAGGCAAATCCTGGTCGCGCCTCAATGCGCTGAAACATGGCGTCCTCGCGTCGCAGGCAGTGCTCACCACCGTCGAAGGACGCGAGGCGCGCCGGGCGTTCGAGCAACTGGTTGACGGATTCGCGCACGATTTCGCGCCGGTCGGCGCCTTCGAACAGGTCCTGGTACAGCAGATCGCGGCGTGCGTATGGCGCCAGCGCCGCTTGCTGATGTTCGAGAATCGCGCGTCGTTCCGTTCCCGCGACGACCGCACCTATCGCGAGATGAACCAGCGTCTGCACGGGATGGCGCCGCTGTACGTGCTCGAGTCCGAAATCGTGGAAGCGGACGACGTCCTCGAGCAGGCGGGGCTGGGCCTCGACCTGCCGAGCGAGCGCGACACGATGCGGCTGGTGCGCTACGAGGGCTCGATCACGCGCAGCCTCCGTAACGCGCTCGCGCAACTGAAGGCGATGCAGCAGGCGCGGCGCGCCGCCGGCGGCGAAACCGCGAAGGTGACGCCGAGGTATGAAGATCGCGCGGTGGTGGTTGACGCGAAGAGCATCAAGCGCAATCGCGGACCGGAAGGACTTCGAGTGCCGACCGAGGTGGCGCTCCATACGCATGCCGAAGAGCTGAAGTATGAGCAAGCGCAGCGTGAGCGGCGGCAAGCGGAGGCCACCGCGACGCGGCCCGGGCAGCGGGGAGCGTGGAAATCGAAAAATTACCAAACGAAGCCAAATATGCCTGAAGATCCCAAGGCAATGGAGAAACATCAGCGCCTGATGGAGACCGCCGAGAGCGTGGTGAAGCTGAGCGAGAGCCTCACCCCCAGGCGCCCGCCCTCGCAGGACTAGTCCAGCAGACGGATAGTCCTACATTGTGGTTAGATCATGTGGGGCGCGGGAGAGCGCCATCGCGGGGATTTGTCCGTTCGGAGTCGATTCGAAGACGCGCGCCGCCGCACGATCGCGCGCGCGCCGCGTCGATAGGTGCCTATTCCGGGAAGCCGAGTTCCTTAAGGCGCGCGATCGCGTCGTCGGCGACGTCGCGATGCACCATCAGGCGAATCGGGAAGGCGGGGCTGCCGCCGAACATCCGCGAATTCTCGCGGTCGAAGACGAAGCACGGGATGCCGGAACCTTCGAGCAGGTCGCGCGCCATCCGCATCTGGGTGGCATCGATGCCGGCGAAGACTTCGACGAGTTCAGTCTCATCCACCGGAGCCGAGGTATCTTTCGGGTCGTTAGCCATGCGATCAATCTTATCTCGGGGCCGGCGTGTCGCGCGACTACTTCGGTACCGGCGTGGCGCTGATGCCGCGAATCCGGTTGTAGAGCACCAAGCCCGCGCCAATCACGAGCAGCGCAGCGACAATCGTGTCGAAGCGATGGAAGTACGGACCGAGAGTGTTCCAATGCTCTCCGAGTTCCATCCCGATATACGCGAGCGCGAGGCACCAGGGATACGAACCGGCGAGCGTATAGATGGTGAACGGCAGCAGCCGCATCCTCGCCACTCCCGCCGGAAATGCGATGAAAGTACGCACCACGGGAAGCATGCGGCTGAAGAACACGGCAGGCGCGCCCCATCGATCGAAGAAGCGATCCGCGATTTCAATCTCATGCGGCGCGATAAGCACCCAGCGTCCGTAACGCAAAAGGAACCATCGCCCGCCGCTCGCGCCGACGTAGTACGCGACGTACGAGCCGAGCAGGCATCCGACCGCGCCCGCGATTGCGACCAGCTGGAGATTGAAGCGGCCGGTCGAAACGAGATAGCCGGCGAACGGCATGATGACTTCGGAAGGCAGCGGAATGCATGCGCTTTCGATCGCCATCATCAGGATGACGCCGGAGTACCCGAGCGCCGCGATAGTCGCGACGATGAAGGCGGAGAGCGCGCCGAGGATTTTATCGACCATAAGTTTTTACGGCACCAAGCATCATCAAAACTTCATTTACCAGGCGGCCCGCGATGATGTGGCCGCAAATGCAACCGCAAGAGACTGCCATGCGCGGGAAGACGATGCGAGCGGGGGGTAAAAAAAGCTCGATTTTGATTCCTACAAGATGCAATGCCGTGTATAATCCACAACCGTATACATGTTGAACCGAACGCGATATATGTTGACGCATATCAGGTACTAGGGGACTTTGAGGGAGATTATCGATGGCTAAAGACACGCTTAGCGTAACCGACAACCGGACCGGCAAGAGCTACGAAATTCCGATCGAGGAAGGTAACGTGATTCGCGCCGCCGCGCTGCGCGAAATCAAAAACGGGCCGGATGACTTCGGCATGATGTCGTACGACCCCGCTTTGGTGAATACCGCAACCTGCAAAAGCCGCGTCACTTTTATCGACGGCGACAAGGGCATCCTGCATTACCGCGGATACCCGATCGAGGAGCTGGCGGAAAAATCCAACTTCCTCGAAGTCGCATACCTGATCGTCAAGGGCGAGCTGCCTGACCGGAAGCACTTCGAGACCTGGGAGCAGAACATCAAGATCCACACCATGGTGCATGAGAACATCAAGCGCTTCATGGAGGGCTTCCGGCACGACGCGCATCCGATGGGGATGCTGCTCGGGACCGTCGGCGCGATGTTCAACCTTCTATCCCGACGCCAAAGAAATTTTCGATCTCGAGTCGCGCCGGCTGCAGACCCGCCGGCTGATCGGCAAGATGCCGACGCTGGCGGCGTGGGCGTATCGGCACACCCGCGGCCTGCCCTACATCTATCCCGACAACGAGCTGAGCTACACCGGCAACTTCCTCTCGATGCTGTTCAGGATGACTGAGTTGCAGTACAAGCCCAACCGGGTGCTGGAGCACGCGCTTGATGTGCTCTTCATCCTGCATGCCGATCACGAGCAGAACTGCTCCGCGAATGCGGTGCGCGCGGTCGGCAGTTCCAATCCCGATCCGTACTCATGCATGGCGGCCGGGATCGCGGCGCTGTATGGCCCGCTGCACGGCGGCGCGAATGAAGCGGCGATCCGGATGCTGTTGGAGATCGGATCGAAGGAAAAAATTCCCGCCATGATCAAGGCGGTCAAGGCGGGCGACACGCTGCTGCAGGGCTTCGGCCATCGCGTCTACAAGAACTACGACCCGCGCGCCAAGATTCTGAAGAAGCTCGCCTACGAGGTCTTCGAGGTGACCGGACGCAACCCGCTGATCGACGTCGCGATCGAGTTGGAGCGTATCGCGCTGGAAGACGACTACTTCATCAAGCGCAAGCTCTATCCGAATGTTGACTTCTATTCGGGGATCATCTACCAGGCGATGGGTTTCCCGATGACGATGTTCCCGGTGCTGTTTGCGATCGCACGGACCTCGGGATGGCTCGCGCAGTGGGCCGAGATGGTGCGTGACCCGGAACAGAAGATCACCAGGCCGCGCCAGGTCTTCCTCGGCGAGGGGGCCCGCCATTGGATCCCGGTTAACCGGAGGCCGACGCCCTCGATGCGCGAGGACGCGGTCAGCGAGGCAATCTGATAGTTATATAATCCTACAAACTGACAACTCTGAAACGGGGCTCATTGATTGGAGCCCCGTTTGCTTTTTTCCTGACGATGCCGATGGTGCGTTAGACCTGCTGCGTTGACATCGGGAGTTCGGGCCTCAAGACTTGGAACGCGAGGTGGATGATGAACGAATTGAGCGAACGCGCCCTACCTTACTTCGACAAGGTGCGGAAGCTCGCGCCGGTAATCCGCGAGCACGCCGATCGCGCCGAGCGCGAGGCCCAGATGCCGCGCGAGGTGGCCGAGGCTTTTCACGAGACCGGGATGTTTCGGATTCTGCTCCCGCGCAAAATGGGCGGCGGCGAGCTGACCATTCCCGATACGCTGCGGCTGTTTGAGGAAGTCTCGCGCGTCGACGCCTCGGCAGGATGGAACCTCGCGATCTGTGCCGGCGGTCCGATATTCGGGCATTACATTTCGCGCGAGGCCTTCGAGAAGATCTACGGAGATCCGCGCGGCGTCAGCGCCGGTTCGCTGAATCCGATGACCAGCCAGGCGACCCCGGCCGAAGGCGGATGGCGCTTCAGTGGGAAGGCCACCAACGCGAGCGGCTCGGGCCACGCGAGCTACCTGATGGCGGCGGCAATGGTCCTGCGCGACGGCGCGCCGCAGTTCGTCGACGGAGTCCCGACCCTTCGCGCCGGATTTTTTCCAATCAAGCATGCGAAGATCCTC
Organism: uncultured delta proteobacterium; assembly: GCA_963815835.1. Classification (GTDB taxonomy): domain Bacteria; phylum Desulfobacterota; class Binatia; order Binatales; family Binataceae; genus DATGKG01. The sequence goes on along the minus strand of CAWFIF010000004.1, from coordinate 790,354 downwards.
GACACCTGGTCGACCGCCGGGATGCGCGGCACCGGCAGCAACGATTGTGTCTTTGAAGACGTTTTCGTTCCCAATGAGTTCACCTTCGATTGGCTCAACGCTCAACCGACCTGGCAGCGGGGCCCCTTCGCCAATATTCCATTGCAGCTGCAAATGGCGGGTGCGCTGGTATCGGTGGTGCTCGGCACCGCGCGGCATGCGCTCGACGCGCTGAACGAAATCGCGCAGGCCAAGGTGCCGGTCGCCACGCGGGCGCTGCTTCGCGAGCGGCCCATCGCGCAGACCCAGTTCGCGCAGGCGGAAGGATTGCTGAACGCGGCGCGCGCCTACTTCTATCAGTGCAACGACGCAGTATGGCGCAAGGGCGAGGCCGGCGAGAGCTTCACCGTGCAGGACCGCGCGCAGGTGCGGCTGGCCGTGGTGACCGCGGCGAAGCTCGCAGTGCAGGCGGTCGATCTGGTCGCCGATGCCGCCGGGATGAGCTCGGCACAGACCTCGTGTCCGATCGAGCGATGCTGGCGCGACGCGCATACCGCCTCGCAACACGTGCTGATGAACACCGCGCGCTTCGAGGTGGTGGGCCGTGTGCTGTTCGGGCTCGACCCCGGCTCTCCGATCATCTGAGCCGCTGAAGCAACCCTCCCTGATCGGGAAAATGCGGGAGCGATTTCGCTCTCCAGCCTTCACCTTCTCTCCCAGTAGGGAGAGAAGGTGAAGGAAAGGAGCCAGTTCTCGGATTGCTAAGCGCGTGCGGCGAACCTGGGTTTGCGCTTCTCGACGAAGGCGCGCGCACCCTCATCGATGTAGCCCGCGCGAACGCATAGCACCTGGTTGCGATCCTCCATCGCCAGCGCGGCCTCCAGCGAGGGCGCATCGATACTCGCCGACAGGCATTCCTTGGTCAGACGCAGTCCCAACGGCGAGGTCTCGATCATGTCGTGCGCGAGCTTGGCCGCGGCGGCGTCCACCTCGGAGTCGGGCACCAGCTCCGAAACGAGTCCGGTGGCGAGCGCGCGCTGGCCGTTGATGAAGCGGCCCGTCAGCAGCAACTCATAGGCGACCGAGCTGCCGACCGCGCGCGGCAGCATATAGCTGACCCCCATATCGCACGCCGTCAGCCCGATGCGGATGAAGGCCGCGTTCATGCGCGCCGACTCGCCCGCGATACGGCAATCGCATGCGAGCGCGAGGGCGAAGCCTCCGCCGGCCGCGGGTCCTTTTATCGCCGCGATGAACGGCTGCGGCGCGCGGCGAATCGTCACCACCAGATCGCTCATCCGGCGCTGCGATTCGTACACATCAGTGGTGGTGTGGCCCAGGGCCTCGGGTCCGCCGCGATTTTGTTCCTTGAGATCGAGGCCGGCGCAGAACGCACGCCCCGCGCCACGCAGGATGACGACACGGGTCTCATGATCGTTGCGCAGCGTGGCCAGAACCTCCTCGAGCTCGTCGACCATCTTCGCACTCAGCGCGTTGAGGTTGTGCGGGCGATTGAGGGTCAGCCATAAAATTGACTGTTCGCGACGAATTTCCAGCGCTTCGTACGCCATATTTTTCGCTCCTTGAAATGCGACTCTCGTGCGACAGAAGACTTTCGCAGCGCTTATCGGACTAATTTGCGCCCTCACGATAGCTCAAATGCATGTTCGAGTGTGAAGCGCGCAAGCGAGGACGAAAACAGTTCGCGTGGGTTACTTGACATAGCCGGCAGCAACGAAAACCATGGAATTAACCGATACACACACCATCACATAAGCTTTTTGCCCGGGGGGGATAGAAAGATGAAACTATGCCTCCTGATGAGCAAATATTTACCGTCATTGAGTTGTCCGAGCACCTGCGGGTCCATCCCACCACCATCTATCGCCTGCTGAGACGCGGCCTGATTCCCGGCTTCCGCGTCGGTAGCACATGGAGATTCAGCCGGGCCGCGATCGAAGAATGGGAGCACAGCCAGGGACTGGCCGAGGCGATCGCGGGCCTCGATCAGCCGCGCCGCGGACGCAAGAAAGCCGCGAAGTAAGCAACCGTCGTCGCTACGGTCGCCCTTCTCCCAGTCTGCAAGGCAGGTTAAGTTCAGTTCGGGAAAATGAAACTTGGCCGACGATGATCCATTGCTCGCGCGGCGCGTGCGCTCCAACGTCGCGCAATATTTCGGGCTTCTCGCGCAAAACTACGGCGACGGCGAATACTACATCCGCCGGCGCGCCGCGGTGGTCGAGGCGATCGCGGATGAGATCGCGAAGGCGCGGCGCGTCCTCGACCTCGGATGCGGTAACGGCCGCTACCTCTATGAATTCAGAAGGTCCGCGCCCGATGCGATGGCCATCGGCGCCGATCTGTCCGCCGAGATGATCGCCGAAGCGCGGCTGCGCAACGGCGCGGGCACGCCGCTGCTTCGCGCCGACGCGACCGCGGTTCCATTGCGCGACGGCGCCCTCGACCTCATCTTCGCCAGCCACGTTTTTCAGTTCGTATCCGACAAGGACGCGACGATGCGCGACCTCGCGCGATGCCTCACACCCGGCGGCGCCATCATCGTTACTGTCGGCGCGGCTGGGATCAGGACGGCGCTGCGCGATCTGGTGAGCGAGGAGCAATGGAATCAGCTCGCAGGCGCCGCCTTTGCCGGGACGCGCCGGATCGCGGCGATGGAAGGCGAGGAGCCGCATCGCGAGGCGATGAGCCGCGCGGGCCTTCTCGTCGAAACTCGCGACGCGCGCTTTGCGGTCACCTGGGCCGGCATCGTCGGATGGATCGATCTGCGATGGTCGCCCTTCATGGACGACAAACAGCGCCGCATCGCGACACGAGTCCTCGATGAGATGGCGCCGCGGCTTTCCGCGCGCAGCTTCGACATCCGCGAGCGCATCCTCATCGGGCATAAACCTCGCTAAAACCGGTTGTCACATTGTTGAACTTTTGGGCGTCTGCTATGCTGAACGCAGCGGGTACTGAACCGCAGTCTTCGCATGACAGCAAAGAGAACTACAGTTCGCAGCAACAAGTTTGAGCGAGTTGGCGACGTGGCGCTCGATGCGAGAAAGCGCGTCTCGCTCGCGAAAGCGCTCGCCGCGCTGAACGGGACCCTTGTCAAGAAGTCCGGTGCGGGAAAAAACGGCGACCTGCGATTCGAAGTCTTTATGAATGACGCAGGTCAGATCCTGCTGACACCCCAAGTCATTCCTCCTGAGGAAGCGTGGCTCTACAAGAACCCCAAAACTCTCGCGAGCGTGCGGCGGGGACTCAAGCAGTTGACTGGTGGCAAGCGCTACAATCTCGGCTCATTCATCGAATACCTGGACGACGAAATTGACTAAAGGTAATGGCCTCGTTCGAGCTGGAGTTTTTGGCCGAAGCGAGGTCGCAGCTTGAACGCTTGGTCGCGAATCCCGCGCAGGCAAAGCGGCTGAAGGCTGTCCGCAAAGCGCTGGCCCAGCTTCGGGTGAATCCTCGCCATCCAGGTCTGCATACGCACAAATTCCAAAGCCTCAAAGGTCCGAATGGCGAAGAGATTTTCGTGGTGCTACAGCTGCGGCAGCAAGATCACGATCGTTTCAATCATCCCTCACCCCTAGACGCGTTTGACAACGCGGGCGCGAACCTAATAGCAATCCTTCAAAAGCAGTCGAGAGAGGCTTTGCGGCGATGCCGACCAAGTACATCCATATCAACGGGCACGCGGTCTATATGCACTACGCGGGAAAGACCACGTTGCCCGATGTCGTCCCGGATTTTTCCAAGGGCCGTAAGGTCGTCATGATTCATGGCGCCGGCGGCAATGGCCATAGCTGGCACAAACAGATCGCGCATTTGGCGAATGCGCACAGTCCGATCGCGGTCGATCTTCCGGGGCACGGACGATCGTCCGGCGTCGATGGGATGGGGTCCATTCGCGAATATGCGGATTTCCTCGCCGCGTTCCTCGATGCGTTGCAAATCAAGTCCGTCGTCATCGCTGGTCATTCGATGGGCGGTGCGATCGCGATGCAGACTGCGCTCGCGCATCCCTCGCGCGTCGACGGGCTGATGCTGGTGGCGACTGCGGCCCGCTTCAACATTCCCAAAGATCGAATCTCGGCGTTGCGCGACGTGATGATGGGCCGCGCGCCGCAGGCATTCGTCACCGATGCGTACTCGCCGCGCACCATCAAGGAAAACTTCGACCTCGTGCGCGAAGGCTGGATGGAACAGATCAAGACCGATCCGCGCGTACGCTACACCGATATTGTCGCATGCGATCAGACCGATCTGCGCGGCGAGCTGGAAAAGATTTCCAAACCGACGATGATCCTCGCCGGCGCCGACGACGCGATCACCACGTCCGCCGATGCTGAGGGTATCGGCTCGAAGATCAAGGGCGCGAAGATCGAAGTGATCGCCGACGGCGGCCATGCACTTCCATGGGAGCGTCCCGCCGAGGTCAACGCCGCCTTCGACAACTTCCTCGCCGGACTGAAGTAGGAACTCGCTATGAACATGAGCCGAAAAGCTGCGGTGGTCGGCGCGTATGAGCATCCGACGCGCTTCGCACCCGACAAGACCGTGTATCAGATCATAGCCGAGAGTATGCGCGGCGCACTCGACGACGCCGGCCTCACCGTCAAGGACGTCAACGGGATCTGCACTGCCGGAATCGGCATGAGCGGGATGGGAATCATCGGGCTGTGCGACTACCTGAACCTGACGCCCAACTTCGTCGATTCGACTTCGATCGGAGGCTGCTCCTTCGTCGCGCATACCGCGCACGCCGCCGCCGCGATCGCGGCCGGACTATGCGAGGTCGCGGTGGTGCTGTACGGATCGCAGATTTCGTCCTCGCGCTTCGCCATCGGCACTGGCGGCGGAGGCGGGGGCGGCGAGCCATGCGAGCAGTACGACACTCCCTTCGGCGTCACCACGGTCGGCGCATACGCGATGATCGCGCAGCGTCACATGCACGACTACGGCACCACGCCGGAGCAGCTCGCCGAGGTTGCCGTGACGATGCGCCTGCATGCGTCGATGAATCCCGCGGCAAAGTATCGCGACCTCATCACCGTCGAAGATGTACTTGCGTCGCGCGTGATTTCCTCGCCGCTGCATTTGCTCGATTGCTGCATCATCTCCGACGGCGGCGGCGCGTTGGTGATCACCTCGGCCGAGCGCGCGCGCGATCTGAAAAAGAAGCCCGTATATATTCTCGGCGCCGCGGAGACCACGCGCCATGGCGGCGCGGGACATCGCGATTATCTCGAGAACGCCGCGGCGCAAACCGGCAAGCTCGCCTTCGAGCGCGCAGGTGTGAAGCATTCCGATATCGACATGGCGATGATCTACGACTCATTCACCATCACGGTGGTCTCACAGCTCGAAAACCTCGGCTTCTGCAAGCGTGGCGAGGGCGGCGCATTCGTGTCGGGCGGGCGGCTGCGCTTCGATGGCGATTTTCCAATCAACACTGATGGCGGCGGGCTCTCGTCGAATCATCCAGGGATGCGTGGAATCTTCCTCGTCATTGAAGCGACCAAGCAGCTTCGCGGCGAATGCGGTCCGCGCCAGGTCAAGGACTGCAAGATCGCGCTCGCGCATGGCACCGGCGGCGCGCTGGGCACCCGTCACTCCGGCGCGACGCTCATTCTGACGAATCAATAATGCGGGAGCATCGACCTCACCCGGCGCGGAGCGCCACCCTCTCCATGCTGGAGAGGGAATAAGGAAGGAAGCATCACCGATATGGCCGACGAAAAACAGCCGAAGAAATATTCCAAGCCGCTCCCGCATCTCGATGAGGAAAATCGTCCGTGGTGGGAAGCGCTCAAGCGCCACGAACTCTATATCCAGAAGTGCCGCGACTGCGGCTTTACGCGCTACTATCCGCGCGCGCTATGCACCAACTGCATGTCGCCGAAAACCGAATGGGTGAAGTGCGCGGGACGCGGGAAGGTCTACACCTTCACCGTGACCAATCAGAATCAGGCGGCGGGATTTCGCGAATCGCTGCCCTATGTGATGGCCTATGTCGAGTTGGATGAGGGTCTCAAGATGCTCACCAACATTGTCGATTGCCCACCCGATCAGGTTAAAATAGGGATGCCCGTCGAGGTCGTATACGAGGACGTCACGCCCGAGGTGACCCTCGCGAAGTTTCGCCCGGCGAGGTAAGGAAAATGATTCGTGGCCACTGTCCTTGATTTGCATGCGCATAGTGAAGCCTCCGAAGACAGCCGCGCACCGGTAGAGGCCTACCTCAACTGGATCAACCTGCGGCGCGCGAAAGTGCCGGTCGACGGAGTCGTTCTCACCGAGCATCGCCAATGGAACGCGAGCGCCGACTATCGCGCGCTCGAAGACAAGTTCGGCGTCATGGTGCTCAAGGCGGCCGAGGTCGAAACCGACTACGGCCATGTGCTTGTCTTCGGCGTCACCGACGAGATGGCGCGCCGCTTCGACTTCACCAACATCCGCATCCCGGCGCAGGAACTCGTCGATGAGGTCGCCGCGATGGGCGGCATCGCAGTGCCGTGTCATCCCGGACGGCCCAATATCGGGTTGTACGAGCATTACCTGAAGAAGCCGGTGCTCGAGAATGTCATAGCCGTTGAACTTCTCAACGGCGGATCGCGCAAGGGCGAGAACGAGCGCGCCGCTGATCTGATCGAGAAGCACAATTACAAGGCGACCGGCGGATCCGACAGTCATCTGGTCAGCCTCATCGGGCTTTGCGCCACGCGCTTCGAGGCTGATATCAAAACGATCGACGACCTGGTGCGCGAGTTGAAAACCGGAAATTACGAGGCGGTCGATTTCCGCCCCAAGCGCAAACCGGTGCCGCATGCGATACCGGCCCAAGCGAGCTGATCATCGTGGTAGATTTCGATCCCGCAATCATCAACAAGACTTTCGAGACCACCGAGCCGGTACCCGTATCGCGCGACAGGATCGCGAAGTTCTGCGAGGCGATCGGCGAAACCAATCCGCTCTTCACCGATGACGAGGGTGCGAAGAAGGGACCGTACGGCGGCGTCATAGCTCCGCCGTCGTTTGCAACCACGTTTCGCAACGGGCGGCATTTCTTCGAGCACGTGCCGCGCTTTGGACGCCGGGGTTTCGACGCGGGCAAGGATGTCGAGTTCGTCGCGCCGATTCGCCCCGGCGATGAGATCACACTCAGCTCGGCGGTGAAGGAGATTTACGACAAGACCGGCCGCAGCGGCACGATGGTGTTCGTGGTGATACGTTCGACCTTGCGCAATCAGAAGGGCGAGGTCGTCGCGCACATCGATCATCGGTTTATGAATCGGCCCTAAAGGATCCGAAAACTGGCTGCCTTCCTTCACCTTCTCTCCCTACTGGGAGAGACAAGAGTGAGGGCTGGAAAGAGAGAATACTGAAATTCAAACCATGCCTTCCTTCACCTTCTCTCCCTGCTGGGAGAGACAAGAGAGAGGGCTGGAGAGCGAACTAAGCTGAAATTCGAACCATGAAATTTGCAGACGTTCAAATCGGGAGTGCAATCGGCCCGGAAGAAATCTTCATCAGCAAGGATCAGACGCGGATGTATGCGCGCTCGAATCATCTCGATGCGGCGCGTTTCACCGATGACGAGGGCGCGAAGAAGGAAGGCCTCCCCGGGATGATCCTGCCGGGCAACATGAGCCTCTCGCTGCTCACCAAACTGGTCACCGACTGGATCGCGGACAATCCCGCGCGGATGGTGCGCCTCGGCACGACCTATCGAGTGCCGGTGCAACCGGATCGCACGCTGACGCTGCAGGGCTTCATTACCAATACCTATCCCGAGACGAAGCAGTGCGAGATAGACATCTGGATCGAGAACGAGGAAGCGGAGCGCCTGGTGACCGGCACCGCGACCGTCGAATTCTCGCAGTAGAATCTCTTGTGGCACAGGCTTTAGCCTGTGTGGGTAGTAGGGGGCGTTCGCGCCCTAACCAGGATCAATCACCGGACAGTGGGCGCGTCGGTTGTTTGAGCGCGCGCGCATGCGATAAACTTCACCCGCGACTTTTCAACACAAGATAAAAACCAATCATGGGTGCCAATCGCGACCAATTCGCTCTGATCGAAAATATCTCTGCGATCAGTGGCGAGGCCGCCGCCGACCTGCGCGAAACTCTCGATAAAATCGTCGCCGCGATTGCCGAAGGGATGGAGGTCGAGGTCTGCTCGCTCTACCTCTTCGATCCGCAGCGCGAACGGCTGGTCCTGCGCGCCACCATCGGACTCGATCGCGACTCGGTCGGCAAAGTCTCGATGCGCCAAAATGAAGGTCTGGTCGGGATGGTTATCGAAAAGGGTGAGGCGGTGGGTGTCACCGACGCGATCAGTCATCCGCGCTACAAATATTTCCCGGAGACCGGCGAGGAGCGCTATCACACGTTTCTCGGCGTGCCGGTTCAGGATGGACGCAATAAGCCGATCGGCGTGCTGGTGGTGCAGACCCTCACGCGGCGCAAGTTCACCAAAAGTGAGGCACGCCTGCTCAAGACCGCCGCCAACCAGGTCGCGCAGATCCTTTCCCACTTCCGGCTGCGCGAAACACTCGCCACCAAGGAAAAGGAGCGCGAGGAATATCGGCGCCGGATGATCGAGGCCAACCGCCAGCTCAAGGATTACGAGAAGGTTGGCGGCAAGACTCGCGTCGCCGCGCCGGTCAAGATTCGCCGCCCGCGGCTGGTCGGATTGCCGGCCGCGCCCGGGTTCGCGATCGGTGTCGCGCACGTGGTCGGCACCTTCATGAGCACTATCGATCGCAACGCCCGCTCCCGCGACTTGAAGACCGAGCAGAAGCGTCTCGAAGAGGCACTAGCGCGAGCGCTGACCGAGCTCGGCGCGCTGAAGGCCCGCATGGCGCCGCTGATGGCCGACTCCGATCTGAAAATTTTCGACGGCCATCGAATGATTCTCGAGGACGAGGAATTCGTCGGCCGTGTCCGCCAGACCGTCGAGCAGGGCTACGCAGCCGAGAGCGCGCTGTTCCGCGTCATCGATGAGCTGTCAGCACAGATGCTCAACGTTGCTGACGGCTATTTGCGCGAGCGCGTGACCGACTTCCGCGACGTCGGCCATCGCGTGCTGCGCCATCTGCGGCAGGAAGGCGGCAAGGGGCCGTTCGGTAAGCCGACCATCATCGTGGCCGAAGAGCTGACGCTCTCGCAGCTCACGCTGGTCTCGCACGAGAACCTGATCGGCATTGCGTTGCAATCGGGCGGTGTGACCTCGCATGCCGCGATTCTTGCGCGCTCGTTCGAAATTCCCACCGTGGTGGGCGTCGAGCATCTGATGGAATCGGTCGTCGAGGGTGACACGCTGGTGCTCGACGGAAACTCCGGCATTGTCTACGTCAACCCGAGTCCCGACGTCGAAAAAGACTACACCGCGCTGACCAAGCGTTACGAAAATTTCAAGCGCGAGCTGATGGAGGATGCTGACCAACCCGCCGCGACCCGCGACGGCCATCGCGTGCGCCTGTATGCCAACATCGCGCTCTACAACGATGTCCCGCTCGCGCTGCAGTACGGCGCCGAGGGAATCGGGCTGCTGCGTTCGGAGTTCTCGTTCCTCACCTACGAGGATTTCCCCGACGAGGATCAGCAGATCGCGCTCTACAACCGGATGCTGCAGGCGTTCGGCCAGCGTCCGGTGACGATTCGCACTCTCGACATCGGCGCCGACAAGTATCCGCCTTACATGCGGGTGCCGCGCGAGGACAATCCCTTCCTCGGATGGCGCTCGATTCGCATCTCGCTCGAAATGTCGGGCTTGTTCAAGGTTCAGTTGCGTGCCATCCTGCGCGCCGCCACCCGCTTCAACGTGCGCATCATGTTCCCGATGATCTCGAGCCTCGAGGAGCTGCGCCGCGCCAAGGAGCTGCTCGCCGAGTCGCAGGCCGAACTCTACAACGAGGGCCTCGATCACAATCCCGACGTGCCGGTCGGCATCATGGTGGAAGTGCCATCGGCGGTATGGCTGGCGCCGCGCCTGGCGCCGATGGTCGATTTCTTTTCCATCGGCACCAACGACTTGATCCAGTATCTGCTCGCCGCCGATCGCAACAATCCAAAGGTCGCGCATCTGTACGAGGCGTTTCATCCCGCGGTCATCTCGGCCATCTCCGAGGTCGTCAATGTCGCCCGCGCCGCGGACAAGGAGGTCGGCATCTGCGGCGAGATGGCGTCCGACCCGCTCGCGACGCTGCTGCTGGTCGGCATCGGCTTCGATGAGTTGAGCCTGAGCCCGCTATTCATCCCGGTCGTGCGCAAGGCGCTGCGCGAGGTCGACTATCAGACCGCCCGCCAGGTTGCGCGCGAGGTCCTGCAGATGGGGAGCGTCCAGGAGATCAAGGGCTACCTCATCGAGCGCTACCGCGCCCTCGGCCTCATCAACCTCGTGGAGATGTATCACTAGGGCATCCCGCGCCGATTTAGGGGTCATCGAAGCGTCATGAAGGTTTCATTACTATGTGTCGGTAAGCGATTGTTTCCGGGCCGACACCGATGGAGAATGGTTGACATCGCAGGTCTGAGAATAGTTAACTCTGACCGGTCGGTTAGATCGCTATCTTTCTGGTCGATAATTTGAGAACATCCATAAAACCCGATTGTGGTTCTTGCAGATAACTTGAGGAAACCTTGATGGTCTTACTTGCGTGCATAGTCGCCTTCCTGGCGTTCGCCGCTACAGTGCTGTACCTGCTCCTTGGGCGGCATCGGTATGGGGGCGACCGGCCTTCCAACATCCTGCAGCTCACCGCCAGCGCGGCCGCGATGCGCAACGGTTCGCTCAATCCCGAGACGGTTCGGGTGGTTCGCGTCTACTTCATCAAGCCCTCGAAGTACGACGATGAGGGCTACGTCTCCGTCTTCCGTTATGGCGTCCAGCCCAACAACACGCTCAACGTGCTGGCGGCGCTCAATGACCAAATCAACCGCCAATTCTCCGGCGTGCGCAACGTCCATCTCGAGACCATCATCTGGGACGAGATCTGCGACGGCGTCATCAGCCCCGACACTATCCGCGCAATCAAGGAAAAGGCCCATGAGGATGGCGTCGAGCTCCTGATCGGCCTCGCCGGCGTACAATCGAATCAGTATCCGCGTGGCCGCGACCTCGCGCTCCAGTTCGTCGCCGAGGGCATGACCACGATGATGGGCGGCTTCCATGTCAGTGGATATCCCGACTCGTGCAAGTTCCTCAACTCGGTCGGTGTGACCACCATCGTAGGCGAAGCCGAAAATCTGTGGGGCTTCATCGTCGACGATTTCCTCAAGGGCGAGCTGAAGCCGCATTATTCGGTGACCGAGGGAATCCGCGCCAAGACCGGGCAAGAGGACATCACCGTCCCGATTATCACCGAGTCGCAGCTTCCGATGATCGACGACCGCTACCTGACGCGCTTCTTCAATCCCAGCATGACGCCGCTCGACACCTCGCGCGGATGCCCCTTCACCTGCTCTTACTGCAGCGTGAAGAACGTGATGGGTCGCACGATGCGCTCGCGCGAGCCCAACGCGGTGGTCGAATGGGTACGCGACGCGTGCCGCTACCACGGCATCGAATCGCTGTTCCTGGTCGATGACGATTTTTTCCGCTCGCCGCGATGGGAAGAGATTCTCACCGGACTGGTCGAAGTGAAGAAGAATGAATTTCCCAAGCTCTCCTTCATGATGCAGGTTGACGTTGACGCATCATGCTACGCGAACATCGCGGAAGGAGAGACCGAGACCGCGAAGCATCGCCGCGCCAAGCGCTTCACCGAGCTGGCGGCGGCCGCGGGATGCTACCAGGCGTTCGTCGGAATCGAATCGCTCAATCCGGACAACTTGAACTTCGCGACCAAGTATCAAAACACCGACGATCGCCAGCACAAGATGAAGATCGAGGAGTCGCGCGCCCGCGTCATCAACAAGTATCGGCGCGTGGTCGAGAACTGGCACAAGGTTGGCGTTTCGGTACATGCGGGCTACATGCTCGGCTTCCCGTTCGACGGCCCCGATTGTGGCCGCGTGGCGGCGCAGACGCTGAAAAAGATCGGCTTCGATATCGTATCGTTCTTCATCATGACGCCGCTGCCGGGAACCGAGGACCAGGTCCGCTATGCGAAGGAAGGCGACATCATCGATTGGGACTTCAACCAACTCGATTCGCAGCACGTGACGCTGCGTCATCCGCGGCTCGACACGCGCCAGTGGATGCAGGCCTATCGCGACGCGTTCACCGGTTTCTACAGCTTCGGCAAGGCGCTGCACGAGATCTTCACGGTATGCGGCGGGCGCAACCTCAATGCTGAATCGCGCCGCTCGACGCTGCGCCAGTTCTGCTACTACTTCTTCAGCCATCGGCAGGGACGCCATCCGATGGTGGGCGGCATCTGGCAGATTCGCCGGCGCGACGTGCGTCGCGCGGCTATCACCGATGACGAGGCTTTTCGGCATTACCTCGGCGGGCGGCGCTTCGGCGCGATCCTGCGCGGCGAGTCGGACGGCTTCGCCGCCGCCCCGGCGTAGGATTTCGCTACATTGTGGCAGCATCAGGGCGCGGCCTGCATCGCAGGCCGCGCCCTTTGTTGTGCGGTCGCGAATGCGCGACGGCAAGATGCTGCGAGACTTCGTCGCGCGGCGTAGTTGTCCAGAACGGTCACTGGGGCTTGGCGGTTGCGGCGCCCGAATCCTTTGTGGACGATGAGGCCTGGTTCGCATCTGACGTTGAAGCGACGTTGGCAGAGGATGGCTGGGCCGTCGCGTTAGCGGGAATCGCGTTGGCGGGCGCCGAAAGGAGATGCGCGGAAACCTTTCCGGGGACAATCTGAGATGTTCCTCCCAACCAATAGTCCGCGACGGGTAGAACTAGGAGCGGCGGAAAGATTGCCGCCGGTGCCACCTCGGCGTCCCACCGATCCTCGGACGTGGATCCCAGGTTCGCCTCGTATGGCACGTATCCTTGCTTTTCGATTCGAACCGAATGTGAATCGAAACGCGCCAACATCGCGCTGGTCGGGGTGCTGCCCACATTGACGCCGTCAACCAAAACCGTGGCACCCGGAGGATCGCTGGAAAAATCGATCTCTTGCTTCCTCCCGTGTATCACGGTGGCGCAGCCAGCCACGACCATCAGCAGCGCCAAGCCGGCGAAGCGGCTAACGAGATTCATCGCAACGCCTTCTTAAAACCCGGATCGGCGAAAGCTGCGTCAATCGCTTCATTAGTTGCGGCGGCGGTGATCTCACCGCACCTCATTCCTGTTCCGCCGAATCCCAGCCGTTCGCTATGAGCGCCGCTATAACTTTGTGCAAACACGACCTGAGGGTTCCGAGGCGCATAGACCTGGACCGCCATGTTGATCGATGCCGTGGGGGGAGAGAACAGCTCGTTCAGGTTAGTGATGCTGACCGACTGGACCGTCACCACGATGGTCTTAGTCTCAGCCGGATTCGAGGAACTAGCAGGACTAAGCGCATCCACTGGTGCGAACCCATCCGCCACCAATTTGGTTTTGAACGTGCGCTCGATGTAATCGTTCAGTTCCGATCCTACCAAGACGTTGGCGTTGGCGTTGCTAACCCACCCAGCTATGTGGTTCTCGCGCGCATCGGTGACGCGCGCCAGGCCGATCCTTGGCGCATCCGGTTTGGGGGGTGGAGGCGGGGGAACGTCGGGGAAGCCAGCGGTTATTTGAACTGCGGAACAAGGGGTACAAATGATTGCGATCAGCGTAAACAACCAGCGCGCAGCGGGAATCCACTTGCGAGCAGTTGGTCGAGACCAAGGCATCGCGGCAAGTTAGCAGAACCTGAAACGGGCAAGAAGGGCCGAGGAAGTGAACTCTACGTGAAGACCATGCTATGCGGCCGCGTCATTCATTCAGAACTCTCGGCGCTGCCGGATTGCAACTGGATGTAGTTCTCCAGCCCAATTTTCGGGATGAGCCCGAGCTGCGTCTCGATAAAGTCGATATGCTCCTCTTCTGACTTCATGATCTCGGCCAGAAGCGTGCGCGAAACGAAGTCCCGGACTCCCTCGCAGTATGCGATCGCATCGCGCAGATCGACCAGGCCGAGTTGCTCCAGTTTGAGGTCGCTTTCGAGCATCTCCTTGACGTTCTCGCCGATCAGAAGCTTGCCGAGGTCCTGCAAATTGGGCAGTCCTTCCAAAAACAATATCCGCTTGATCAGCGAGTCAGCATGCTTCATCTCGTCGGTCGATTCATGGCGCTCGAAACTTTCCAGCTTCGTCACGCCCCAGTTCCCCAACATCCGCGCATGCAGGAAGTACTGATTGATCGCGGTCAGCTCGTTCTTCAGCACCGTGTTGAGACGTTGGATGACTCCCGGATCACCTTTCATAGTTCTTGCGCGCGTCCTTTCTGCGTTCGGTAAAGCTGCCCGAGCAGGCCCTGAGTTATGATGGCGTACGATTAAGCTGGTGGCGCATCCGACCTTCTCACAACCGGACCGCCATTCTCAAGGCAGATTGGATAGACCGTTTGAGTCGTATCTTCCGCGAGGCGCTGGGGACAGGCTTACGCCGCAGCTTCAGCGGGTGCCGCGGCAGTTGCTTCGATGCGGGATAATTCCGTCATCAACGGGATGCATTTCCCACATTTCGGGGCGCATCCGAGCGCCTTGTAAATGTCCGATACGCCGCATCGCTCTTGCTGGCACACCGAGCGAACCTGGCGATCTGTTAAGCCGTTGCAGAGACAGACGTACACTTAGTTGAAGCCTCCGTACCCGGCGATTCGCTAGGAAATCTCCGGCTGATGAGAAGAATCTAGCAGAATGAGGGCTCGTTGTAAATGAGAATCATTCTCAAATTCAATTGCTCAGCATCGCCGAGCAATTGTCCTGAGCGTTGCGCGAAGGAGCTCGCCGCGCAGTGTCGTGAGGCTTGGCGAAGGACCTCGAATGCACAATCGCTATGGGCGGTCGTGGAGTGCCAGCCGCCATTCCCCCAAGTCCGCCGCTCATACAATCTTTTCAAACCACCGTCATGCCCCCGGTGACCAAGTGCGGTTTTTTATCCGCGTCGGGTCTGCTAAATCCTCAGTTCAGTTCAAGTAGATCATGGCCCTCGCAACCCTTCTGATAATCGTAGTCGTCTTCCTCGCGCTGATCATTTTCTTTCCATTCTTTCGGAGCATGCTCGCGGGGCTGATCCGATTCTCATTTCTCATCGCGGTGATTTTCCTCGCCGTGGCCGGTACCGCGATTCTGATGAACAACGAGACCATCTTCGATCGTCCCGGAACGAAGCAGCGTCTCATCAGGTTTCTCACTGAAGATTCGGCCGCGACCAGCGAGAAGGGGTTCGGCGACGCGCCATGCGCGCTCGACAAGAAAGCCCCCGAGCAAAAGGCCAAGGAAGAGGAGGCTCGTGCGAAGCTGAAGAAAAAGCAGGAGGTCGTGGCGCAGGCCGCCGGGCAGCCTACCGCCCAAGGCACCGCGCAGCCGACGGCCACGCCAACTCCCTCTCCGGAAGAGATCGAGGCGAACCTCTACGACGAGCTGATGACGCGCAACTACATCTGCGAGGGCGACACGCCGATGGCTATTCCGCGTGCGAAGCTGCTCGAGATGGTTCAGCAGACCATCGTGGAACTCAAAGGATGGAAGCTGATCAACATCGATCAGCGCAGCGGTGTGCTGAATTGCGTTTACACCACGCGGCTGTTGGGAATGGAGGATGACGTGAGGATCGCGGTTACCCCCAAGAGCGATATCGAGATATGCTCGCAATCGAGAGTCGGTGAGCCCGCGTCGGGCTCACTGCTGGGCTTTTTCCGCGGCGACTTCGGTGCCAACATAGGGCATATCAAGCAGTTCTACCTCGCCCTCAAAGATAAGACCGACCCGTACTGCAAAGAACTGGAAGAGAAACAGAAACCCAAGGGTCCCAATCGGTAGGTTTTTCATGCTTCGAGAAGTACAAATCGATTCGCTGGCCGCCTTCCTGGTAAGTGGGCTGATCGCGAAGGGCGTCATCAAACCCAAGGTCGATGCGAAAGATATCGTCGCGCTGGTGGTCGAGTTCCTGTCCGGGAACTTCGAAACCGAGGCGCAGATCGACGCCGAAGCCGATCGCACGGCGGAAGACCTTGCACGCAAAAATCCCGGCATGGATGTGACCCGCCTGCGCCAACTGACCCGCCAGAAACTGGCCGAAAAGAAAGGCTTCGTGCTCTAGGCTTCGAGCATCATCGAAGCAGGACCATTTTCATGAAGTTGTCCGAAGAAAGAATTCTCTATCTCGCGCGCGAATCGCTTGCGCAAATCCGTGACGAGGGCCTCGCCGAAATTGCCAACTTCCCTCTCGCGCTGCGTCAGGCCCGCGAATTGATCGCGCAGTGGAATGAGAAAGGCGACGAGATCGATCAGGCGGTGCGGCGCAAGATCACCTCGCAGAAACGCAACATCGTCGAGGGCAGCGACGAATGGAACATCCTGTTCCGCCGCTATCGCGAAGAGGAACTGCGCAAGAAGGGCATCATGAAGTAGCTGTGTGGGACAGGCTTACGCCGGTGCACCTCGATCAACTGAACGCGCCGCTCAGATATTCCTTGGTATGCTTCTCTTTGGGATTCTCAAAGAGCGCCTCCGTCGGCCCGTACTCGACCTGATATCCGGTTCGTCCACCGCCCGAAGTATCGACGTAGAGAAACGCGGTCATGTCGGCGACGCGCTTCGCCTGCTGAAGATTATGCGTCACGATGGCAATCGTGTACTTCTTCTTCAGCTCTTTCATCAGTTCCTCGATTTTATGGGTCGCCACAGGATCGAGCGCCGAGCACGGCTCGTCCATCAGCAGCACCGCAGGTTCGGTCGCGATCGCGCGCGCGATACATAGCCGCTGCTGCTGCCCGCCCGAAAGCGCGAGAGCGCTCGTGTGAAGTTTGTCCTTGACCTCATCCCACAGCGCGGCCTGATTTAGCGCCTGTTCGACTTTCTCGGTTACCGAACCTTTGTAGCGATTGAGCCGCAGGCCGAACGCGACGTTGCGAAAGATAGTCATCGCAAACGGATTGGGCTGCTGAAAAACCATCCCGATGTGGCGGCGCACAGAGACCGGATCGACGCTCGCTTTGTAGATGTCCTGGCCGCGAAAGATCACGTGCCCGCGGAAATGGAAGCCGCGCACCAGGTCGTTCATCCGGTTGAGGCATCGCAGCGCCGTGCTCTTGCCGCATCCCGAGGGTCCGATGAATGCGGTGATGGTGCCTTTCTTAATCTTCAGCGCGATGTCGCGGACGGCCTTGAACTTGCCGTAGTGGAGGTCCTCGATCTCGCAATCGATCAGCGTGTCATCGGGAAGTTGATGTTCGACGGCGCCGTCGGTTTGCTGTGGTTGTTGTACTGCGGACATTAGAATTTCCTCATTTGATATTGGAAGTACGTTTGGCCAGGGCTTGCCCCGCAATATTGGTCAATAGAACGATCGTCACCAGCGCGAGGGCGGCCGACCACGCCATCGCAATCTGATTCTCGAACGGCGATCCCGAGAAGTTGTAGATCATCACCGCGAGCGACGCGGTCGGCTTCATCAGGTCCCCCACGGTTTTGGGAAGGAAGTTCGGCGTGGTTCGGCTGATCCAAAAGTCGCTGAAAAGTGCGGTGAATAGCAGCGGCGCCGTTTCGCCCGCGGCGCGGGCGACAGCCAGCATGACACCGGTGACGATGCCCGGCAAGGCCGTCGGAACCACCACCCGGCCGACCACCTGGGTCGGTGTCGCGCCCATCCCGACCGCTGCTTCACGCATCCTGGGAGGCACCCGTTTGATGGCTTCCTCGGCGGTCAACAGGATGGTAGGCACCATCAGCAGCGCGAGGGCGACGCCGCCGGCGGGCGCCGAGAATCCACCCGTCACGACCACCACGGTCGCGAATGCGAATACGCCGGCGAGAATCGACGGAAGTCCGGTCAGCACTTTGGCGGCGAAGCGCACCGCCTTGGCAGTTTGCGAATCAGGCGCGAACTCGGTGATGTAGATCGCGGCGAAGAGTCCCACCGGCACACTGAGGAAGGTCGCGATCGCGACAATCACCAGGGTTCCGACCAGCGCGTTACCGAAGCCGCCTCCCGTGCTCATCGCGGCCGGAGGCAGAGTGGTGAATGCGGTTAGCGTCAGTCCCGCGACACCTCTCTTCACCAGCAGAAAGAGCACCGAGAAGAGTGGCAACAGCGCCGCGATCGTCGCCGCTCCGGTCAGCATGCTCATCGCATAGCTGAAGAGGGAACGCGGCTTGCGTAGCGACCACTCGAGATCTCTCAAAGTCTGCGGGTCGAGAGTATCGGTGGCCGCGATCGCAGGTTTGTCGATTGGCTCAGCCATCAGCCAAGTCCTTTTAGCGAAGTCCTTTGAGGCTCTCGTCAGCGCGCTGCAGGATCAGCGTTCCGACGACATTGACCACCAGGGTGATCGCGAGCAGCACCAGCGCGGCATACATCAGCGCGCCAACCTCGATGGCATCGGCTTCGGGGAAGTGATTGGCGAGCAACGCGGCCAGGGTGTTGGCCGGCGAGAACAGCGACCAACTGATGACGTTGGCGTTGCCCGCCAGCATCGCGAGCGCCATCGTCTCGCCCAGCGCGCGCCCGAATCCGAGAATCACCGCGCCGAAAATTCCGGTCGCCGCAGTGGGAATGAAGATGGCGAGGATCGCCTCCCATCGCGTCGCGCCCATCCCGAATGCGGCCTCGCGCATTTTCGGCGGCACCGCTACCAGCGCGTCGCGCGAAATCGCGGAAATCGTCGGCAGCACCATGATCGCGAGTACTATCGACGCTGGCATCAGGCCCGGGCCGCTCAGCGGGGTCCCGAAGAATGGAATCCATCCCAGATGCCCGTGCAGCCAATCGGCGATTGGGCGAACCATCGGGATAACAACGAAGATTCCCCATAGCCCGTACACCACGCTCGGAATCGCAGCGAGCAATTCCACGGTGACTTTCAGCAAATCTTCGAGCCGATCGGGCAGCGAACTCCAGGGCCGCGTTTCATCGAGCTTGACGGCTTTGAGGACCGCCTCGAGTCCCGAGGAGAGAAAACCCTCGCTCAGAAAAATCGCGATCGCGAGCCCGAACATCGTGCCAATGATGAGGCCGAGCACCGAGCTGTACATTGTTCCGGTGATGGCCGGCAGGACGCCGAAGACCTCTTTGTTTGCATCCCAGGTGCTGCCGGTGAGGAAGCTGAGCCCATAGGCGCGGACCGCGGGTATCGCCTGCTTGCCGATCGAGCCGACCAGCCAGAACACCAGCGCGACCGTGAACCATGCGATGATCAGCGTCGAGCGCCTAAACGCACGATCGCTGATAATGTCGAAGGTCGAGGGCGGCCTCGATATCTCATCCGCCGGCGCTACCGTCATCTCGCTGACGGAGCCGCTGGCAGCAGGTAGTTCTTCGGCCATTCCCGGTCCGATTGCGCTCATGAAATCTGGTCGAGGGCCTTTGTCACCACCGTCACCACGTTGGGCGGCAGCGGGATGTATCCGAGCTCGATGCTATCCTTCTGCCCGTCGGTCAGGCCGTACTGCACCACCGATTTGATGGCTTGAGCGACCTTGGGGTCGTCATACTTTTTGTAGCAAAGCAGCCAAGTATAAGTGACGATCGGATAAGCTTCGGCGCCCGCGGGGTCGGGAATCCATGCGCGCAGGTCTGGCGGCAATGTCATGGTCGCCAGCGCATTTTTGCCACTTTCGAGGTCGGCCTTCACGAACTTTCCGTCGTGATTCTCGAGCACCGCCATCGGCATTGCGGTCTGCTTCGCATATCCATATTCGACATAGCCTATCGCGCCGGGCGTCTGCTTGATTAGCGCGGTCACGCCGGGATTACCCTTGCCGGCGACACCGACCGGAAAATTCACCGACTTGCCCGCACCAGGACCGGCCTTCCATTCGGGACTAATCGCCGAAAGATGAGTGGTGAACACGTACGTTGTGCCGCTTCCGTCGGAGCGGGTGACGACGGTGATCGGGGTGCTAGGGAATTTCACGCCGGGGTTGGCCTTGGCGATAACCGGATCATCCCACTGCTTGATCTTGCCGAGGAAGATGCCGGTGTAAGCCGCGCGCGAGAGTTTCAACTCACTCACGCCCGGCAGATTGTAGGAGAGCACGATACTGCCCGCCGTCATCGGCAGCAGCACGACGCCATCTTTGACCTTTTTCATTTCTTCGTCGGTCATCGCGGAGTCGCTGGCGCCGAAGTTCACCAAGCCTTGCTGGAATTGCTTGACGCCGGCGCCGCTGCCGAGCGCCTGATAGTTGATCTGTACTTCAGGATGCAACTTGTTGTATTCGGCGAACCACTTTTGATAGAGCGGCGCCGGAAAGGTCGCGCCAGTCCCTTGCAATGTGATGTTATCGGCCGCCAACGCGACGCCCTCGCGATCGAGCGACCACGCGCCGAGCGAAGCGCAAAGCAACAGCGCAATGGATAACGAAACCCCCGTGGCAATCTTCATCGAGCCCTCCCTGGTGGGCGAAACCTTTCTGACACGCGGTCGCCGCGCATCAAGCGCGGATTAAAGCGAATCAATGTTGCGGGAGTATGACGTTAAAGTGACGATTTGACTTAAGGTCGCGCGTTAAGAGTAAGATTCCGAAACATTCCCGTCACAATTCCATGCTAAAGCTCGACGCGAGGGGCTATCGGCATCGGCAATGGAGGTTTTCGGTGGCGCAATTCGAGTACGATCTGGTCGTTATCGGTTCCGGACCGGCCGGGCATTCAGCCGCGATTCAGGCCGCCAAGCTGCGCAAACGGGCGGTCGTGGTCGAGCGCAAAGCGATCGTGGGCGGCGTATGCATGAACATCGGCACCATCCCGAGCAAGACCATGCGGGAGGCGGTGCTCTATCTGTCCGGCTATCGCGAGCATTCCTTATATGGCGAATCTTACAAGGTGAAGGAAAAGATCACGCTGGCGGATTTGCTCTTTCGCGTGGAGCCGGTGGTGCGCCATGAGGTTGACGTTACGCGCCATCAACTGCTGCGCAACGGGGTTGACCTCGAACATGCGGAAGCATCTTTCGTGGATGCGCACACCTTGCGATTGCTGTTCCAGGAACGCTCGGGTGAGCGAATCATTACCACCGACAAGGTCGTAATCGCGGTCGGCACCGAGGCGGCGCGAGATCCGCGGATGGCGCTGGATGGGAACTGCGTTTTTTCCAGCGATGACATTCTGCAGCTCAAGGAGCTGCCCGGCTCGCTGGCGGTTATCGGCGCCGGCGTCATCGGCTGTGAGTATGCGAGCATCTTTGCCGCGCTGGGGGTCAAGGTAACGGTTATCGAGAAGCGTCCGCGGCTATTGCCCTTTGTTGACGCCGAAATCATCGAGGCGTTGACGTACCATTTGCGCGAGCGGCGCGTCACGATGCGATTGGGCGAGGAAGTTGATCGTGTCGAGTTAATCGACGATGGCGCTCATCCGCGGGTGAAGATCAATCTGGTCAGCGGCAAGCAGATTGTCGCCGACAAGGTTTTGCGCAGCACCGGCCGCTCGGGCGCCACCTCGCAGCTTCATCTCGAGGCGGCCGGCGTAACCACGGATGATCGAGGACGCATCAAGGTCAACGACGTCTACCAGTCCGAGGCCGCCAACATTTACGCCGCCGGCGATGTCATCGGATTTCCCAGCCTCGCGTTGACCTCGCGAGAGCAGGGCCGGATCGCCTCGTGTCATGCGTTCGGGATCGAAGCCAAGCATGCGCCCGAGCTGTTTCCGTACGGCATCTATACGATTCCCGAAATTTCCTTTGTCGGGCAGAACGAGGAAGAACTAACCGACCAGGGAGTGCCCTACGAGATTGGTAAGGCGCAGTATCGCGAGATCGCGCGCGGACAAATCGTGGGCGACACCACCGGGATGCTGAAATTGCTCTTCGAGCGCAACACCCGCGAACTGCTCGGCGTCCACGTCATCGGCGAGGGCGCGGTCGAGCTGATACACATCGGCCAGGCCGTGCTTTCGCTCAATGGCAAAGTTGACTACTTCGTCAACACGGTTTTCAACTATCCCACGCTGGCGGAATGTTACAAGAACGCCGCCTTCGACGGCATCAACCGGCTCCAGTTGTAAGGCACTGGACTGTCTAGAGGATAGCGCCGGCTTGTGGCGCTTGGCGGCATCGTGAGTGCGATCGATCTGTTAGAATCGGCGCCATGGACGACAGGGAATTCGTTGCGAAGTCGGATGCGTGCCTCGGTCGCGTCGCGAAGTGGCTGGAGGATTTCGATCCCGATGAGGTTGACTACGCCACCGCTGACGGCTCCGTGACGATGGAATTTCCCGACGGCGCGAAGTTCATCCTGAGCCGGCAATCGGCGACCAAACAGGTGTGGCTCGCGGCCGGCGCGCATGGCTATCACTACAACTACGATTCGGCGCGCGATACCTGGGTTGACGACAAGGACGGCCACGAACTGTATTCGCGTCTCGCGGAAGCTGTCTCCTCGCAAATCGGCCGCGCGGTGGAGTTCGAGTAGGAGCGATCTAGAGTTGTCGGCTCAGACGGTCTTCGCCTGATTCCGGCGGGCCTCTTCTTCTTTGCGCTTCCGGTCCTGGGCTCTCTCACGAAGTGCGAAAAACAGTCCTGCGATGGCCAAAGAAATACCGAACACTAATGGCCCAAATAGAAAAGGAGCGGGACGATTCAGCCAGTCTTCCATTAAGGGCGCACTCGCTCGACAACCACTCCAGATATAAAAAGAATAGCTCCGAATCCGATGGTCTTCCAAGTGTCGCTCAGAGTATATGGGCGACGTTCAACCCATCGATCCAAGGGAGCGAAAGCGAATACCAGAACCGCGATCTCCCGAAGAGCTTCCCCAATCATCTCGCCTATGGTCTTGCGCTGAGTTTCCACGCGGCGAATATGTCACACTTTCCGGCTCGGCTACAACAAGATGTTAGCACATCCGCTCTGAGAGTCATGGAAGACCCTTTTCGAAATCGTGGAGGACCCGATCGACCATCTCGCGCGAAAGGCCGAGGTAGTTGGCCGGGTTGACCAGCTTTTCGAGGTTCGCGCGATCGAGGTGCTTCGAGACCTCCGGGTTTTCGGCAAGCAAATCGACGAAGGGTTTCTTTTGCTCGATTGCGCGGCGGGAAATCTCGGAAACCAGCTCGTGCGCGTGGTCGCGGCCGATGCGGGGTGCGAGCGCCATCATCACTGCCTCGGATGCAATCAGGCCGCCGGTTGCGTCGAGGTTTGCGCGCATCCGCTTTTCATCGATATACAGTCCGGCCGTCAGATTGCGCGCGTGATAAAGAGCGCCCGAGGCGGCCAGAAAGATTTCCGGCAGCGCGACCCATTCAACCAACCAAGGCCCGCTCGCGCGCTCATGATCCTGCACCATCGCTTCCATCAATGCGGCGGCATTCTGACGCACGATCGAGGCGCACGCGAACATGAAATTGCATGCCACCGGATTGCGCTTCTGCGGCATTGTGCTGCTCGATCCGCGCCCCGCCTCCGCGGGCTCCGATGCTTCACCGATCTCGGTTTGCATCATCAGCTTGATGTCGGTCGCGAACTTGGCGAGCGTGCCGGTCATCATCGCAAGGAAGGCGCCGATCTCTGCGATTGAGTCGCGATGCGTATGCCATACGATTTTCGGTTCTCCCAGTTGCAGTTCCTTCATCAGCTCGCGTTGCACTTCGAGGCCACGCGCGCCGAGCGATGCGAGGGTGCCGACCGCGCCGCCGAATTCGCCGACCAGCGCGCGAGGCCGCAACTCATTCAGCCGCACGCGATGACGCTCGATCGCGGCGAGCACCTCGGCGGCCTTGAGCCCGAACGTGATCGGGACCGCATGCTGCAGCATGCTGCGGCCTGCCATCGGAGTGTTGCGATAACGCCGCGCCAATTCGGCGAAGGAGCCGGAGAGCATGCGAAGATCGTCATCGACGATTGAGAGAGCAGCACGGAGTTGGATTACCGTCGCGGTATCGGTGAGGTCTTGCGTGGTCGCGCCCCAATGCACATATTGGCCGAGGTCGCCGTCACATCGCGCGACCAGTTGTTCGACGACCGGGATCACCGGTGAGCAGACGACTTCGGTGCGGCGCCGAAGCAGTTCCAAATCGATGTGCTCAATTTTCGCCTGCGCGGAAATCTCGTCGGCTGCCGCGGTGGGAATGATGCCGAGCCGCGCCTCGACGTGGGCCAGCGCCGCTTCGATATCGAGATAAATCGCGACGCGGGTTTGATCGAGGAAAACGCGCCGCATCGTCTCGGTGCCGAAGAGGTTTCCCAGAATCACTGAGTCGAAGGCGGTCGAAGCCATCGCGGTACTCCCAAGAATTCAGAAGAATCAGATGTCGAAGAAAACGGTCTCGTTTGCGCCTTGCAGAATCACGTCGAAACGCAGTGCGCGGCGCGTGGAATCGGTCCACGCGGCAACCATCGTTATGCGACGCTCGCGCGGCGCGGCATTCAGCACAGCGTCGGTCGCGTTGAGTGGCTCATCGGGAAAGTAGATCCGCGTGACGAGGCGCCTGAGCAGACCGCGCGCGAAAATCGAAACATTGATGTGCGGCGCCTGCAGCGCACCATCGACGCCTGGCACCGGCCCTGGCTTGATGGTGTGAAAGCTGAACGCCCCGCGCGCATCGGTGGCGGCGCGCCCATAACCATGGAACGCCGGATCGAGGAGCTTCTCCTGATCGTCGTCGGGATGGTCGTAGCGCCCCTCGGCATTCGCCTGCCAGATCTCCAGCATCGCATCGGTGACCGGCGCGCCGTCGCCGTCGATGACGCGCCCCTCGATAGCGACGCGATCCCCTCGTGTCTCCTCGCGCACGAGATTTTCCGTTCCCGCCTCGATGAGCGACGGCCTGAAGAATGGCCCCACGGTCTGTGAGGGAGTCTGGCCCGGCCTCATCGCGCATGCTCCTCGGGCGTCGCGGGTGTGGCGTCGCGGCCCCGCAGGACCATATCGAACTGGTAGCCGAGCGCATGCTCCGGCACGGTGGTCGCGATATCGAATCTCGCGACCAGCCTCTGCCGGGCGTTCGCATCGGGGACGCTATTGAAGATCGGATCGATCGCGAGCAGCGGGTCGCCCGGAAAATACATCTGCGTGATGAGCCGCGTCGCGAAGCTGGGACCGAACAGGCTGAAGTGGATGTGATTGGGGCGCCATGCGTTGTGATGATTGCGCCATGGATACGCGCCAGGCTTGATGGTCGTAAAGCGATAAACGCCGTTGCCATCGGTCATCACACGGCCGTTGCCGGAGAAATGGGGATCGAGCGGCGCCTCATGGCGATCCTCCGGATGCGCATAGCGGCCGGCCGCGTTGGCTTGCCAAATCTCGATGAGGGTGTCGGGGATGGGCCGATCGTCCTCATCGAGGACGCGCCCGCTGACGATGATGCGCTCGCCAATCGCTTCGCCACCGTTGAAGTGGGTCAGGTCGGTATCGCCTGGTCGGATGATCTCGCGCCCGAAGCGCGGGCCGGTGATTTCCGACAGCGTATATTCGACGCGAATGAGGGGTTGGCGCGGCACGCGCTTGATGGTGCTCATGTAGGCGTCGTGCGCATATGGGGGATGCGCGCCATCCTCCTCGCGGCGATAGGGGTCCGGCATCTGACGATCAGTCTCCTTGGACAGACTTGTTTCCTTATATTGCACCCGGGCCCCGCGATGAAGGGAAATCGGGCTGTTCCGATACTTTCATGAGATGGTCATCGGATTTCCCTTGATTTCGTGCCAGATAGGGGTAGACTGCGAGCACTAGCACTCGAACCGGTCGAGTGCCAATTGACAAACCGGCTCCGGTGATTAGCTTCTTGCCGGGCAATTTTACCTAGCGCTCATATCGACCGCTAAATCGTACGAAGGAGGATGCTAAGCATCATGAAGCTTAGACCATTAGGCGACCGCATTCTGGTTAAGAGGATCAAAGAGGAAGAGAAAACCAAGGGAGGGATCATCATCCCGGATACCGCCAAAGAGAAGCCTCAAGAAGGCAAAGTCGTGGCTGTAGGCAAGGGGAAGGTGGCCGATGACGGCAAGCTCATCACGCCCGAGGTTAAGGCCGGGGACAAAATCCTCTTCGGCAAGTATTCGGGCAGCGAAATCAAGCTGGAAGGCGACGACCTGATCGTGCTTCGGGAAGACGACATCCTCGGCATCATCGAGTAATACCCCAAGCCCCCAAAAGGTTTCGGGGCACAAGAAGAATCTAGGAGAAATGCAGCTATGGCCGCAAAAGTTGTAAGATTCGCGCAAGACGCGCGAGAGAAAATTCTGAGGGGCGTCAATGTCCTGGCCGATGCCGTGACCGTGACGCTGGGGCCCAAGGGCCGTAACGTTGTGCTCGACAAGAGCTTCGGCGCGCCGACCGTGACCAAGGACGGCGTCACCGTCGCCAAGGAAATCGAGCTCGAAGACAAATTCGAAAACATGGGCGCGCAGATGGTCAAGGAAGTCGCGTCCAAGACCTCCGACGTAGCTGGCGACGGCACCACCACCGCGACGGTGCTCGCTCGCGCCATCTACACCGAAGGTATCAAGATGGTCGCCGCCGGACACGATCCGATGTCGCTCAAGCGCGGGATCGATCGCGCGGTGGAAACTATCAGCAACGAGCTGAAGACCATGTCCAAGCCGACCAAGGACCGCAAGGAAATCGCGCAGGTCGGCACCATCTCGGCCAACAACGACTCCACCATCGGCGACATCATTGCCGAGGCGATGGAGAAAGTCGGCAAAGAAGGCGTCATCACGGTGGAAGAAGCGCGCGGGCTGGAGACCCAGCTCGAAGTGGTCGAGGGTATGCAGTTCGACCGCGGCTACCTCTCGCCCTATTTCGTGACCGATCCAGAGCGGATGGAAGCGCGCCTCGAAGATGCGTACATCCTCATCCAGGAAAAGAAAATCTCCTCGATGAAGGATCTGCTTCCGATCCTCGAGGCGATAGCCAAGTCGGGCAAGCCGCTTTTGATCATCGCCGAGGATATCGAGGGCGAGGCGCTCGCGACTCTCGTCGTCAACAAGATTCGCGGCACGCTGGCATGCTGCGCGGTCAAGGCGCCGGGCTTCGGCGATCGTCGCAAGGCGATGCTCGAAGACATCGCGATCCTGACCGGCGGGAGCCTGATCGCCGAAGAACTCGGTGTGAAGCTCGAGAGCGTGCAGCTTAACCAGCTCGGCCGCGCGAAGCGGATCATCGTCGATAAGGACAACACCACCATCATCGACGGCGCCGGAAAGCGCGCCGATATCGAAGGGCGCATCAAGCAGATCCGCGCGCAGATCGAAGAGACCACTTCGGACTACGATCGCGAGAAGTTGCAGGAGCGCCTGGCCAAGCTGGTCGGCGGCGTCGCCGTGATTCGGGTTGGTGCGGCGACCGAGGTCGAGATGAAAGAGAAGAAGGCTCGCGTCGAGGACGCATTGCATGCGACTCGCGCGGCGGTAGAAGAGGGCGTCGTCCCCGGCGGTGGCGTGGCATTGCTGCGCGCCAGCGCGGCGTTGGACAACCTCCGCGCCAGCGAGCACGAGAAGGTCGGTATCGGCATCATTCGCAAGGCGGTCGAAGGACCGGCATGGTGGATCGCGTCGAATGCGGGCTGGGAAGGCTCGGTCGTCGTCGACAAGATCCGCAACAACAAGGGCGCGTTCGGCTTCAATGCTGCTGCCGAGGAGTTCGAGGATCTGATGAAGGCCGGAATCATCGATCCGACCAAGGTCGTTCGCACCGCACTCCAGAACGCCGCTTCGGTTGCGGCGTTGCTGCTGACCACCGAATGCATGGTGGCCGAGAAGCCGGAAGAGAAAGGCAACCAGGCGCCTCCGATGCCGGGCGGCGGCATGATGTAGTCAGGTTTAGGACGACGCGATTGTAGCGAAATCGCACAATCCGTTAACTTATGGTTTATGATGAGGCGGCGGAGTCGAAGAGACTCCGCCGTTTCCTTTTTGGAACTGATGCGGCGTAGCGCGCGGTCGCTAGTCGCGACCGTGCAACATATGGATGGACCGATCGGAGACAGAGCCGAGCGAAATTGGGTTAACCAGTGGAGGCCTCGGAACAGCATCGATTCTCAAAGCAACGATGTGCGATAAAAAGCCTAAGCCTCATTACTTGAGGTACAAAGTTGCGATCCACGTCATCGCTACTGGCCTCGCCCTTGCTACCTATTTGTGATTAGCTCCCCTGAATCATCCGGAAATCCCATTCAGAAATGCCGGTCAGAAAGACTCAGGAGGCTGAGGGCACCATGGCAGTTCGTGTGCTAGTTACTGACGGCTCGTCGGCGGTTCGCGATGCAATCCGCCGCCATCTCGAATGTATCGGATGCGATATCGTCGCCGAGGCGGAGACCGCCGCGCAGGCGCTACTGCTCTTCAGAACAGTGCGGCCGGAGATCGTAACGCTGGGAACGGATCTTGACTATGCGGGGCAATCCAATCCGCTCGGCCTGGTGCGCTTGATCAAGTACGAGGCACCTGAGACCTCGGTGCTGATGATCGCCCCAGAGCTGTCACCGTATGAAGCTCAGATGTTTCAGCGCGAGGGCGCCTTGGAATGTTTCGTGGCGCCGTTCGAGTTCGCGACCTGGTGGCGCACTTTATCCATGGCTCATCCGCAGCTGATGGCCGGAGCGTTTGCGACCATGATGTCGACCACGGCGGCGATGAAGGCTAGTCGGGTTTCACGATAGCTTTGTCGATCGCAAGCGGCTGGCCGGGAATGCATTCGACCACCGCGACCCATCCCGCACTATCGCTCGCATAAAGTGGCGCGGGCGTCCCGCAATAGAGCGCACGCGTCGATCCCTGCGAGACATCGTTGAAAATGTGAACGTGCCCGAGCGCGATGTAGTGATATCCGCTGCGTTCGATTTCATCCGGCGTGATCGGCGACGAGCGCATATTCTCGACGTCATCGGTGAAGAAGCCGTGCGCCAGCGCGATATTCCATAGCTCCGGATGCGGATCCGGCACGCCCGCCAGCGGCCGATACTCCGGCGTATGCTCGACCATCGCGCGGCCCCAGAGGCGAGCTTCGAGGTCGGGGAAATCCAGCACGCGCCCTTCAGGTTCGAGGATCAGATGCAGGTTCCGCGGGAATACTGACGGCGAGAGGCCGGCATAGATCGAGCGCTCGTCGTGCGCATCGTGATTGCCCGGAATCATCACCACCGGCATCTTCGCGCGGGCGATGGTGCCGAAGGCGAACGCGAGGCCCTCTTCGCTCACGCGGCTGGAGTCGAACAGATCGCCGACGATGAGGAGTAGGTCGGCGTCGCGATTGTTGGCGACATCGACTACATTCGAGAAGGCCTTGCGTACCTTATCGCGCAGGCGCACGCCGGCATCGGTGCTCCCGAACGTGTCGGTTTCGAGATGAACGTCCGAAGTATGGACAAATTTAAGTGGCTTTCGAGGTCTCGCGGACAACTGGATTCTCATTCGCCGGGTGGCGCGCCCAAGGTGTTCCCAAGGTTTCGGCATTCGCCCGCGGCTCGTTATAGACCATACTAAATACTAGACTTTGCTTGCCCGTTCCATCCTGATGTAATCCGCCGCGGGACGGTCGTGCTATGCGAATTCTCGCGGACAGGGGGTTTTTGAAGTGATTGTCGTAATGAAGGCGCACGCCACCGAGGCGGACATCCAGGCCGTCGTCACCGCAGTCGAGGAACTGGATTACCGCGGGCACATCATTCGCGGCGTCGAACGCACCGTCGTCGCCTGCGTCGGCGAGGAGCGCGGCGAGCAGCACTCGCTCGCGCATTTGGTGGCCTTTGCCGGCGTCGAGCAGGTGATGCCGGTACTGAAGTCCTACAAGCTGGCGGCGCGCGAAGTCCGTCCCGAGGGTTCCATCATCGATGTCGGCGGCGTGAAAATCGGCGGCAGGAAAATTGCCATTATGGCCGGTCCATGCGCGGTCGAAAGCGCCGAGCAGGTCGAGGCCTCCGCCGATGCGGTCAAGCGCGGCGGCGCCAACCTACTGCGCGGCGGCGCATTCAAGCCACGCACCTCGCCCTACGCATTCCAGGGGATGGAGTCCGAGGGCCTCAACCTCCTCGAGCGTGCGGGCAAGCGGGTCGGGCTTCCGATTGTGAGTGAGATCATGGAAGCGCAGGACATCGACCTGTTCGTCGCGCATGCCGACATGCTGCAAGTCGGCGCCCGCAACGCGCAGAATTTCTCGTTGCTGCGAAAACTCGGGCGCACCAGCAAGCCGATCCTGCTCAAGCGCGGGATGTCAACGCGCATCGAGGAGTTCCTGATGGCGGCCGAGTACATCCTCTCAGAGGGCAATCCCAACGTGGTGCTGTGCGAGCGTGGCATCCGAACCTTCGAGACTGCGACGCGCAACACGCTCGACCTCAACGCGGTGCCGCTGCTCAAGCAGATGACGCATCTGCCGGTCATCGTCGATCCGAGTCATGGCACCGGTTTGTGGACACTGGTGAAACCGATGGCGCTGGCAGCGATTGCTGCGGGCGCCGACGGCCTGCTCATCGAGGTGCATCCGAATCCCGCCGTCGCGCTCTCCGATGGTCCTCAACAATTGCGCCCCGATCATTTTGCCGAAACGGTAGCAGCGGTGAAGTTGGTGGCCGAAGCGGTCGGCCGCACGATGTAGCCCAGGCGCACGCGTGATCGCTCGCGCAAAAGCCAAGCCATCGGATCAGGTCGGAGAGCTTGTTGCATTCGTTCAGCGCGAGCTCAATGATCGCGCCCACCCTCGCAAGGCCGTCGAGATGGCGGCCTACATGAAGACCACGATGCCGTTCTATGGCGTGCCGAAACCCGCTCGAGAGCTAATCTATCGCGAACTCAAAAAGCGCTTCGAGGTCTCCAATCGCAAGGATTACGAGCGCGCGGTACTGGGCCTGTGGGCGCTGCCTCATCGCGAGGAGAAATATTTTGCGCTCGACGTCGCGCGAACCTGGCGCGATTTCATCGTCCCCGATTCGATGCCGCTTTATCGGCGACTCATCGAAGAAGGTGCGTGGTGGGACTTTGTCGATGAGGTCGCGGCCCATCTGGTCGGCACGGTACTGCTTCACAATCGAAAGGAAATCGCGCCGCTGATGGATCAATGGATCGACGACGCCGACATGTGGATCCGGCGCGCCGCGATCATCTCGCAACTCAAGCACAAGGATAGGACCGATCACGTGCGGCTGTTCCGCTACTCACTGGCGCAGGCGGCGGAGAAGGACTTCTTCATCCGCAAGGCGATCGGATGGGCACTGCGCCAGTATGCGTATACTGCGCCTGAGCGTGTGCGCGATTTCATCACCAGGAATCGCGGCAAGTTGTCGCCGCTCACGTATCGCGAAGCCTCCCGCGTGTTGATAAAGCAAGGCATGACGGTCTAGATGGCACTCTCTCAGGATCAGATAAAAGGACCGGCTGCGAAGCCGCTCGCACTCAAGGCCGGGGACACCGTCGGTGTGGTGTCGGCGGCCGCCGCGGTCGAGCAACAGGCGCTGGATCGCGGCCTCGAACTCCTCCGCTCGATTGGCTTTCGCGCGCGCGTCTCCAGGCGCGTGCTCGATCGCGATGACATTCTGGCAGGTGCCGATCGTCAGCGTGCCGAGGAGCTGCAGGCATTCTTCGCCGATCCTGATATCCGCGCCATTTTCGTCGCGCGCGGAGGGTACGGCTCCGGCCGCATTCTCCCGCTGCTGGATTTCGAGGCGATGGCGCTTACTCCCAAGCCCTTCATCGGGTTTTCCGATCTTACTTTTCTGCTCAATCCGATTGTCGAGCGCGCGCGGATGGTTGCATTCCACGGCCCCATGCTCGCCATCGATCACGCCATTGAGGAGCGCAACCGCCGTTCATTCGAGCATCTGCGAAGACTCCTCGTCGGCGAGATCGATGGCTTCGAGATGGAAGCGCAGCACGTCATCCATCCGGGCTCGGCGGAGGGCGAGCTGATGGGAGGATGCCTTTCGATAGTAACCGCGATGCTCGCGACGCCTTATGCTCCGAATTTCGACGGCAAGATTTTGTTCCTCGAGGAAGTCGGCGAGCGCGCATATCGAATCGATCGAATGCTGGTGCAACTCAGGCAGTCGGGTGCGCTCAGTCGTTGCGCGGGCATCGTGTTCGGCGCCATCCGTCCCTACGGCGGCGAGGAGAACGAGGCGCGCATGATTCTGCGCTTCGTCGCGGAGCAGACCCGCGGGCTCGAAATCCCGGTGCTGTTCGGAATCGATGCGGGTCACTTCACCAACAATCTCGCACTGCCGTTTGGAGTGCGCGCGCGAATCGAGTTCGCCTCGCGGCGACTGACCATTCTGGAATCTGGCGTATGCTGAAATTCAGTTCGCTCCCCTGACGTGCGATCGTCTTCCGCGCTAATATCTTTTCTCACGAATCATCATACGGAGGTTCCAGGCTTGGGATGGCGTGAGGTAGAGCGGGCGTTCAACGACGCCGTCGAGCGCCGCGTCTTTCCGGGAGCTACTGCCGTCGTGCGTAAAGGCAGCGACGTCGTTTTTGAGGGTGCCTTTGGTTTCAGGACGCTGGTGCCTCAACCGCGCGAGATGAAGATCGAGACCGTCTTCGACCTCTCATCGTTGACCAAAGTCCTCGCTACCACCATCGCGGTGATGATGCTCGCGCGCGAGGCCAAGCTGCGCCTCGACGACCGTGTGACGCGTTTTTTCCCGAACTTCGGCGTGCACGGGAAAGACCGCGTCACCTTTCGCCATCTGCTCGCGCATTGCTCGGGCCTGACGGCGTGGCGGCCGTTTTACAAACTCATCGGCGACATCGAGCGCGGCGGCAAAGTTAACTTCATGTCGAGTCCGGGCGCCAAGCAATGGATCTATGAGGAAATCCATCGTGAGAAGCCCGAGGCGCCGGTCGGGACCAAGGCCATCTACTCGGATCTGAATTTCATCGTCCTTGGCGAAGCGGTTGAGCAGGCAGCTGGAGTCTCACTGCACCGATTTTGCCATGAGCGGATTTATCGCGAGCTGGGCCTGAGGGCGACTGGGTTCATCGACATATCATTGGCGCGCACGCGCAAGTTGGAGCCGGTACAGGAGATGTTCGCCGCGACCGAAAATTGCCCGTCGCGCAAACGACTGCTGATCGGCGAGGTTGACGACGAGAATGCGTTCGCCATGGGCGGCGTTGCGGGGCATGCGGGCCTCTTCGCGCCGGTGCGCGAGGTCGACCGTATCGGCGCGGAGTTGATCGCATGCTACAAGGGCCGCTCGACTTTGGTGCCCGAAAAGATCGTGCGCGAATTCTGGACACGCGATGGTGCTGTGCCCGGCTCGACCTGGGCGCTCGGATGGGACACACCGTCGCCCAATCATTCGAGCTCAGGGCATCATTTTCCGCCGATCGCGGTTGGGCATCTCGGCTTCACCGGAACTTCGATTTGGATCGATCCCGAGCGCGAGATAGCGGTTTCCATCCTCACCAACCGCGTGCACCCGACGCGCGATAACCAGGCCATTCGCGAGTTCCGCCCGAAGATTCACGACCTGATAATGGAGGCCGTCGACGGTGCCTGATTCGGATAGCTCGGATCGACTCGCGCGCGTTCCCATATCCCCGAAGCACATGCATCTGATCGGCGTGGGCGGTACCGCGATGGCGGCGCTTGCGGGAATGCTCGCCTCACGCGGATATCGCGTCAGCGGTTCCGACCGCGAGCTCTACGAGCCCACTGCGACGCTCCTTAAACGATCGCAAGTCGAAGTCGAAACCGGCTTCGGCGCGCAAAACCTGGAGCCGGCGCCGGATTTGGTCGTCGTCGGCAATGTCATCACGCGCAACAATCCGGAAGCTGAGGTGCTGCTGAAGTCCTCGATCCCGTACCTCTCGATGCCCGAGGCGCTGTGGCATTTCTTCCTTCAGCACAAGCGGGTGCTGATGGTGGCGGGAACGCATGGCAAGACCACCTCGACTTCGATGATCGCGCACGTGCTCGACGCGGCTGGACGCGATCCCTCGATGATGGTTGGCGGAGTCGCGAAAGATTTCGGTTCGAACTATCGCCTCGGCAACGGCGGCGATTTCGTCATCGAGGGCGACGAATACGACACCGCCTTTTTCGACAAAGGTCCCAAGTTCCTTCACTACCGCGCCAACGCTGCGATTATTACCGCCGTCGAATTCGATCACGCCGACATCTATCGCGACCTCGATCACGTGAAGTCTTCGTTTCGCGCGCTGGTCGATCAGATGGACGAAAGCCGCATCCTCGCCGTGTGCGCGGATTTTCCTGAGGCGCTGAACGTCAGCGAAGAGGCGCGGGCGCGGAAGCTCACCTTCGGACTCAAAGCGGGAGATTGTCGCGCCGTCGACATCCGCATGGCTCGCGACGGAGCGCACTTTTCGATCATGCGCGGTGGGCGTTACGTCGTCGACAGGATTCATCTGCCGATCGGCGGCCGGATGAACGTCGCGAATGCTCTGGGAGCCTTCGTCCTACTGAGCGAATGTGGAGTATCCCCAAACGAAATCGCGCGCGGCTTGAAGTCATTCACCGGAGTGATGCGCCGCCAGGAGGTAATCGGCGAGGCCGGAGGAATCACGGTGGTCGATGACTTCGCGCATCATCCGACCGCTATTCGCGTCACTCTCGAAGCCGTCGCGGAACGTTTTACCGGCCACCGCATACTCGCCGCATTCGAGCCGCGCTCAAATACCGCACGTCGCAATGTTTTCCAGGAAGGCTTCGCGACCGCATTCGATCGCGCCTCGCGCGTCTATCTCGCGCCGGTTTTTTTCAAGGATAACGATCCGATTCCGCAAGATGAGCGCCTCGATACCACCGAGCTTGCCGATGCGATAACCGAGCGCGGGCCGATGGCGGTCGCCTGCGATTCGAACGACAACATCCTCGCATCGATGCTGCACGACGCGCGCCCCGGCGACATCGCGCTCTTCATGTCCAACGGCCCATTCGAAAATTTGAAGGATCGCTTCCTCGCCGCGCTGGCCAATCAGTAGCCGAGCTGGCGGTCGACCACGTTGAGCAGCGGCTGCCCAGCACTGAAGCGGCGGAGGTTGTCCGCAAACAGCGCACACGCTT
The DNA here is from genome assembly GCA_963815835.1 of uncultured delta proteobacterium. Lineage (GTDB taxonomy): Bacteria > Desulfobacterota > Binatia > Binatales > Binataceae > DATGKG01. The sequence goes on along the minus strand of CAWFIF010000004.1, from coordinate 755,307 downwards.
TGTCCATGTAGCCGCGATTGGCGCCCGACATATGCGGCGTCAGGATAACGCTCTCGATGTCCCAGATCGGGCTTTCCTTCGGCAGCGGTTCTTTCTCGAAGACGTCGAGTCCCGCGCCGCCGATTTTCCCCGCTTTCAACGCGTCGATGAGCGCTTTCTCATCGATCACTTCACCGCGGCCGATATTCACGATGTACGCGCTGGGCCGCATCGCCGAAATTTCGCGCGAACCGATGAATTTCCGCGTGTGCTCGGTGAGCGGCAGCGTGACGGTGATGTAGTCGGACTCGTGCAGGATTTCCGCGCGCTGTTCGGGGCCGAAGAACTTCTCGGGAATGAGGCCCTCAGGATCTCCAAGCCCAGCCGGGCACCACCCCGGATCGGGGTGCGCAGCGGGATCGCGCTTGAGCGCGAGGACACGCATCCCGAGCGCCTTGGCGAGCCGCGCCGTTTCACGCCCGATTGATCCATAGCCGATGATGCCGAGCGTCTTGCCCCTCAGCTCTTCGACAGTGCCGGGAAACCCCGAGCGAAGCCATTCATGCCGAAGCTGGGCGCGAACCATTAGATGAAATTTATGCGCATACGCGAGCATCGAGGCGATGGTGTATTCGGCGATCGGCGTCGCATGGATTCCGCTCGCGGTGGTCATCGGAATGTTCGGCGAATTTAGCGCACCCATCGCGTGGTCGGCGCCCGCGCTCAAAAGCTGCACCCATTTCAGATGCGGCGCGCGCTGCATCAGGTCGTTCGGCATGATGAAGGTGAGCATCACGTCACATCCGTCGGCGAGCAGCTCGCGCGCATCATCGGGGGTGCGGCAGGCGCGATCGACGATCTCTGCGCCGGGAGCGGCGGCGCGTAATAGATCGCGATTCGGTTCGGAGAGCGCGACGGTGGAGACGATCTTGAAGGAAGCCACGGTCGGAAATTTCGCACGCCGCTCGCCTGGCATCAAGCGAGAAAGTCTGCCTTGAGCAAGCTCGCACTTGCGCCTATGATCGCAGAGTTCGCGTGCTTCTTCGAATTACATTAAAACGGGCTGCTGTGTATGGCGCGATGCTGTTTCTTGCCACGGCATCCGGCGCGTCGGCGCAGAACAATCCCGACCTTGGGACGCAGGGCAGCGCCGGAAGTTCACCACCTGGTATCGCCTCGCAACCCGGTGGCGCGCCTTCGTCGAACCCGGGAATGGCGCATCAGGGTGGCGACGACGCGACGCTGGAAATTTCCCCTCAGACTGGAATCCGGCCGCCCGCCGGGACTAGCGACGAGATTCCCAGCAATCGCGAGTTCCGCCCGGGTGATGACACGGCATCGGTCAATCGCGAGTTCAGACCGGGCGAGCAGAATCGCGGTGGGCACCTGGGCAACGGCACGAGCTGCCTGGGGATTCAGGTCAAGTATACCAACTACTGCTTCAAGGGTGCCGAAGAGCACGGCCTCGAGGTGACCAGCATCGACAGAAACAGCCCCGCCGAACGGGCCGGCCTCAAGGCCACGGGAGACAGAGCGGGCGTTCTCGCCGCTGCGGAAACTGCGAGCGCGCTTCTCGGGCCACTGCAATTGCTGACCAACCATTTCATCGAAAAAGCCGCCGAGGGCGATCGCGGCGACTTGATCGTCGCGGTTGACGATCAGCGGGTGAGGAGCCAGGCGGACTTCGACGATGCGATGGCGAAGGCGCGCCCGGGCGACACGATGTATCTCACGGTGGTGCGGCCGCTGCCGGGCGGCGATCACAAGACTATGAAGATCGCGATCAACGTCGGGAAATGGCAGCCCGGCACCGCCGATTCATGCGCCGATGCGACCGCCGCATCGGCGCAACCCGCCTTGCCGCGCTAGACGCGCTGGGCCCGCAGACTTCTCCGACTCGAAACTCTGCTATACTGCAACATCAGGCTTGCTGGCGTGCGAGACTTTTTCGCGCGACCGGCAGGCGTTGTTGCGTTCGTTTTCAGAAAATCGACTGAGCAAACATAGTTGGAACGAAGTCTGAAAGAAGCCGCGAGCGAGCTGGAAGCTCGCCTGAAGTCTGACCATCATCGCCGCTTCCCGGTGATGGGGCTGCGAGGCGCCGCCAATGCCCTGATGCTGCGCGAGGCCGCGTTGCGCGTGGCTCGCCCGATAATCGCGGTCACTTCGCTGACTTCGGAGGCAGAGGCGCTGGCGCATGAACTCGCGTTCTTCCTTGGCGAGTCCGTCGAGGCTGACGTCGCTTCGCGTCGCGTCCACCTGCTGCGTGGATGGGAGCTGAAGCCATTCGCCGCCATCTCGCCGCCGCCCGACGTGCAAGCCTCGCAGCTCGCGGCGCTTTACGCTATGCGCCGCCTTACCGCGCCGATAGTCGTCACCTCGGCCGAAGCGCTGATGATGCGCACCATTCCCCGTGAGGAATTCGACGCTTCGATCATCAGGATTGCTGGCGCCGAGAGCCTCGACCTCGAAATCCTCATCGATACGCTGTCGACGATGGGCTACCAGCGCGTTCCGCAATGCGAAGAACCTGGCGACTTTAGTGTGCGCGGAGGAATCGTCGATGTCTTCTCGCCCCTCTATCAGCATCCCGTCCGCTTCGAGCTCGAGGACGACATCGTCACCTCGATTCGCCACTTCGAGGCTGCCACTCAGCGATCATTAGGCGAAATCGCCGAGGCCACCATCATCAGGACGCGTTATGTCGCGCCCTCCGCCCTGAAGTCCAAGGCGGTCGCCGACGAGGTCGCTCTGCGCGCCGCCGAGATCGGCATGATTCGCAAGGAGGCCGCCGAACTCGCCGAGACCCTCGAGACCGGTCTGCTCTTTCCGGGCGCCGAGTTGCTGATGCCCTATGTCTATCGTCATCCGCTCGATTCGATTTTCGCCTATGTCCCCAACAACACCGTCGCATGGCTGATGGACCCCGGGCGCATCGTCGCCGAGGCCTATCGCCGCACCGATCTCATCAATGCCGAGGCTTCCGCCGCGCAAGCCAAGCCCACTTTTTTTCCGCAGCCCGGTTCGCTCTATCTCACTGCCGAGGAGATGGAGCGTCAAGTCTCGCAGATGACCGCCGTCGAGATCGGTTCGCTGGTCACCGCGATGGCGCCGCGCGAAGGATGGGCGCCGCCCATCGAGGTCGCCTCGGCGCCCGCACTCAAGCTCAGCTCGGTGCAGTTGACCGGCCAGCGTCACGCGATCTCGTTCGAGCCGCTCGCCGCCGAACTCAAGGCGGTGCAGCATTCGCAGTCCCACGCTGTGATGGTGGTCGAGGGACAAAATCAGGCGGCGCGGCTGCGGCGTCATCTCGAAGCTTATGACATCGAGATCAACACCGACTGCAAGTCTTTTCCCGAATTGATCGAGCGCGCGGATTTTCGGCCCGCGATTATCGAGGGTGAGATTTCGTCCGGCGTCGTGCTCGAATCCGACGGGCTCTATGTCTACTCCGAGGAGGAGATTTTCGGCGAGCCGCGCGCCCATCGCCGGGTCAAGCCGCGCGCCAGGGGCGCCGCGCTGCTCAATCTCGAAGAGCTGCGGCCCGGCGACCACGTCGTGCATATCGATCACGGAATCGCGCAGTATCGCGGTCTCAAGCACATGAAGGTTGCCGACACCGAGGGCGACTTTTTAAACCTCGAGTATGCCGCCAACGACACGATGTATGTGCCGGTCGAGCGCATCAATCTCGTTCAGCGCTACATCGGCGGCGCCGACAACCAGCAGCCCAAACTCGACAAGCTCGGCAGCGGCGCATGGGAGAAGGTCAAGCGGCGCACCAAGGCGCAGGTGCTCGCGATGGCGAGCGAGTTGCTCGATATCTACGCCGCGCGCGAAGTGATGGAGGGCCACGGGTTTCCGCATCCGGGGCGCGACTACGAGGAATTCGCCGAGCGCTTCGAATTCGAGGAGACGCCCGACCAGCAGGCCGCAATCGACGACGTCATCCGCGATATGTGCCGGCCCAAGCCGATGGATCGCCTGATCTGCGGCGACGCCGGTTTCGGCAAGACCGAGGTTGCGATGCGCGCCGCGTTCCTGGCCGTGATGGACGGGCGCCAGGTCGCGCTCCTGGTGCCGACCACTATTCTCGCCGAGCAGCACTGGAACAGCTTCCGCAACCGCTTCAAGGATTATCCGGTGCGCATCGAGATGGTGTCGCGCTTCCGCTCGCCCAGGGAAAACAAGGCAGTCATCGATGATGTCGCGCGCGGCAAGGTCGACATCGTCATCGGGACTCATCGCCTGCTCTCCAAGGACGTGCAATTCGCCAAGCTCGGTCTGCTCATCATCGACGAAGAGCATCGTTTCGGCGTCGCCGACAAAGAAAAGATGAAGAAGATGCGCAAGCTGGTCGACGTGCTGACGCTGACCGCGACGCCGATTCCGCGCACGCTGCACATGGCGATGCTGGGGATTCGCGACCTCTCGGTGATCCAGACCCCGCCGCCCGATCGGCAGGCGATCCGCACCTTCGTCGCCCATTTCGACGACGGCCTGGTGCGCGAGGTCATTCTGCGCGAGCTCAATCGCGGCGGCCAGGTGTTCTTCGTGCACAACCGCGTCGAGAACATCGGCTACATCGCGGGGCACCTGCGGTCGCTGATTCCGGAGGCGCGCATCGGCATTGGCCACGGCCAGATGAACGAGCATCAGCTCGAAAACGTGATGCGCGACTTCATCGAGAACAAGATCAATCTGCTGGTCTGCACCGCGATCATCGAATCGGGGCTGGATATTCCCAACGCCAACACGATGGTCATCAATCGCGCCGATCATTTCGGCCTCGCTCAGCTCTACCAGCTTCGCGGACGCGTCGGGCGCTCGCGCCAGAAGGCCTATGCGTACCTGCTGATTCCGGGCGAGCACATCATCACGCGCGACGCCAAGCGCCGCATTGAAGCGTTGCAGGAACTGGTTGACACCGAATCGGGTGGAGGAGGGTTCAAACTTGCGATGGCCGACCTCGAGCATCGCGGCGCGGGAAATTTGCTCGGCCGCGAGCAGCACGGCGAGATCGCCGCGGTCGGCTTCGAGCTTTACACCGAGATGATGGAGCAGGCGATTGCGGAGCTGCGCGGCGAGCCGGTGCGGCCCGATTTCGAGCCTGAGCTGCGTCTCGGCATCCCGGCCTACATTCCCGACCACTATGTGCCGGATGAAAACGAGCGCCTCATCCTTTATCGGCGGTTGGCACGCGCCGAATCGGAGCAGGACCTCGACGACTTGCGCGACGAGATGCGTGATCGATGCGGTCCGGTGCCGAGGCTGGTCGAGAACCTGATCCTCGCGATGAACATCCGCCGCCAGATGCGCGCGATGCTGATCCTGAGTGCGATTACCAAGGCCAATCAGCTCGAAATCCGTTTCCATCCGGATGCGCCGGTGGACGCGCCGAAGCTCACGAAGCTGGTCGAAGCCAATCGCAAGCGGATGCGGCTGACCCCGTCCTTCCAGCTCATCGTGCAGATTGAGCCGGTGGGAGAAGGGGAATATGAGAAGACCTTCGCGCAAGTCGATGCCGTCTTGCAGGCGATTCGGACGTGTGAGAATTTGGAAAGCTGGCCGGAGCGCGCCGCTGGACAGCTGGCCAACTAAAGCACGGCCGCCAAGGCCGTGCGTGGTACATTTCGAAGCGAATTATTGATGCGCAACATTGCTTCTTTCCTTCGTGCGAATGCGTGGATCGCATCCGCCATCGCAGTGTCGTTAGCGGCGATCGTCCCGCCTGGTGCGGTGCGCGCGGAAGAAATCGACAAGATTGTCGCCAGTGTCGACGGCGAGCCGATCACCATGCACGACGTCAGGGCGTTCGCGGAGAGCGCGGGGAGAACGCTGCCCCCGGGCGATCCGACTGCGGACCCAGACTTTAAGGACGGCCTCAAGGGGATAATCGCGCAGAAGCTTCTGGCCCAGGAAGTAGCGAAATACGACGATAAGATCGATGAGACCCAAATTGACAAGTACATCGTTGAGGTCGAGCAGGATCGAAACATCAGCGATCAACAGCTCAAACAATCGTTGATGCAAAACGGGGTGAGCTGGGACGATTTCCGCAAGCAGGCCAAGGTGGAACTTGCGAAGGCGATGATGCTCAACGAGGAACTGCGCCAGCACGTCACGATTCCGCCCGAGGAGATCCAGGCCTTTTACGACGCGCATCATGACGAGTTCACCGTCAAGCAGGAGAAATATAAACTCGCGCAAATCCTGATCGCCGTCGCACCGAATGCGACGCCGGCCGAGGTGGCCGCCGCCAAAGCCAAAGCCGAAGAGGCGCACAAGAAAGCTGTTGCGGGCGAGGACTTCGCCGGACTCGCGAAGCGTTATTCCGATGACGACACCAAGTCGCAAGGCGGTGAACTCGGTATCTTCGCGCCCGACGACATCATGGATGAGATTCTTGCGGCGATCAAAAATCTGCAGCCCGGACAAATCTCCGACGTCGTTCGCAGCAAGAATGGATTCCACATCATCAAGGTCGAACAGCATGCGGTTGCTGGGTTGAGGCCGCTGGCGGCGGTGAAAGAGGACATTCGCAATCACCTCGTCGATGAGCAGACTCGCGCGCGCCTGCAGAGCTGGGTCGAGACCGAACTGGTCAAGCAGCACGACGTGGAGACGCTTTACTAGATGGCGCGCAAGCGCAAAACCCCGCTCCTCGCAATCACCATGGGCGATCCCGCGGGCATCGGTCCCGAAATTACACTCAAGTCCGTTGCGTCATTTGCCAGGCGCGGCGATGGGCCAGAGTTCATCATGATCGGCGACCTCGACGCGATACGCGAGGTCGCGCAGCGGATCGATGATTCGCCGACGCTGGTCGAATGGCATCCGGGCGAGACGCTCCCTTCAAATGGATTGGCGGTCCTGCCGTTGACCAGGCTTTCGGTGCAAGCGCGGCGGCCGGGCAAGCCGAGCCTCGAAGGTGGCGATGCATCTTTTCGATACGTCGAAGCGGGCGCGCGGATGGTGCGTGACGGCGAAGTGGACGCGCTCGTCACCGCGCCGATCAGCAAGCAATGGTGGGATCGCGCCGGACATGATTTTCCCGGCCACAGCGAGCTGATGGCAAAAATCGGGCGCACGCGAAACTGGAGGATGATGTTCGCGGGAAGCGAACTGCGCCTCGCGCTGGTGACGGTGCATGTGGGCCTTGCGAAGGTGCCGCGCCTGCTCAATCAGAAAAATGTGTTCGACACCATCGTGATTCTCAATCGGCATCTGCGCGAGAATGAAGGCGCGATCAGTCCGCGAATCGGCGTGCTCGGCTTCAATCCGCACGCCGGCGAAAACGGTATCTTCGGCGACGAGGAGATTCGCATCATCGCACCGGCGATCCGGCGCGCACGCAAACGCGGCATCGATGCGTATGGGCCGCTCGCGCCCGACACCGCTTTTGTTCGGCACGACGATCACTTCGGCTTCGACGCGGCTGTGACTATGTATCACGATCAGGGCTTGATCGCGCTCAAGACGTTGGAGTTTGATCGCGCCGTGAACGTGACGATCGGACTGCCCTTCATCCGGACTTCGCCCGACCACGGCACCGCGTTCGACATTGCGGGGCGCGGCGTCGCGAATCCTTCGAGCATGATCTCCGCGATCGAATACGCATCGCGCGCGGTCAAGGCTCGCGACGCGGCGGGTAAGCGAGCTGCGTAGAGCGATGGCGGACAAGCTGATAATCCGGGGCGCGCGCGAGCACAACCTCAAGAACATCAACCTCGAGATCCCGCGCGACCGCCTGGTCGTGATCACCGGGCTGTCGGGGTCGGGGAAATCCTCGCTCGCCTTCGATACCATCTATGCCGAGGGGCAGCGCCGCTACGTCGAGTCGCTCTCGGCGTACGCGCGCCAGTTCCTCGAACAGATGGAAAAGCCGGACGTCGATTCGATCGAGGGACTCTCGCCGGCGATTTCGATCGAGCAGAAGACGTCCTCGCGCAATCCACGCTCGACGGTCGGCACCATTACCGAGATTTACGACTACTTGCGGCTGCTGTTTGCGCGCGTCGGTCACGCGTTTTGTTACAATTGCGGGCGCGAAATCACCCAGCAGAGCGTGCAGCAAATCGTCGATCAGATCATGAAGTTTCCCGAAGGCACGAGGATTCACGTCCTCGCGCCAATCGTGCGCGATCGCAAGGGTGAGTATCGCAAGGAGCTGGCCGATATGCGGCGCGCGGGATTCGTGCGCGCGAAGATCGACGGCAAACTATACGAGCTCGGCGAAGAGCCCGCGCTCAACAAGAATCAACGCCACACCATCGAAGTGATGGTGGACCGGCTCGCGATCCGCGGCGGCATCGAGAAGCGGCTCGCCGATTCGCTCGAAGTCGCGTTCAAGTACGGGCAGGACCTGCTTAAAATCGAGCGGCTGGACGGCGCGAAAGAGCAGGGGATTTATTTCAGCCAGCGTTTCGCGTGCGTCGAATGTGGAATTTCATATCCCGAAATCACACCGCGCATGTTTTCCTTCAACAGCCCGCACGGTGCGTGCGCGGAATGCTCGGGCATCGGATCGATCATGTACTTCGATCCGGAACTCGTGATCCAAAACGACGAGCTCAGCATCTCCGATGGCGCGATCGCGCCGTGGGCGACGATGAACTACATCCTGCCGATCCTCGAAGCGCTCGCGGCGCACTATGGCTTCAGCCTCGATCAGCAATGGAAAACGATTCCGCCCAAGGTCCGCAAGGCGATCCTGTATGGCTCGGGCGACGAGGAAATCGAGTTCGCGTACGAGCGCCATGGGCATCGCCACGGCTACGCGCGTCCATTCGAGGGCGTGCTGCAATGGCTCGACAAGCGGTACAAGGAAACCGAATCGGAGTCGGTGCGCGAATGGCTCGGCGCGTTCATGAATATGCGGCCGTGTCCCTCATGCGGCGGCGCGCGGCTCAAAAAAGAAAGTCTGTTCGTTCGCTTCAACAACAAGTCGATTTCCGAAGTCACCGCGATGTCGATCAAGCAGGCGCTCGCATTCTTCGCGGAGCCCAAGCTGACCGCGCAGGAAAAGGAAATTGCGCGACTGATCCTCAAGGAAGTGAACGAGCGCCTCAGGTTCCTCGCCGACGTCGGTCTCGACTACCTCACGCTGGAGCGCACCGCGGGCACGCTGTCGGGCGGCGAGGGGCAGCGCATCCGGCTCGCGACACAAATCGGTTCGAGCCTGGTAGGAGTGCTGTACATCCTCGACGAGCCGTCGATCGGACTCCATCAGCGCGACAATCAGCGGCTCCTCAACACGCTCAAGCGGCTGCGCGACCTCGGCAATACGGTGCTGGTGGTCGAGCACGATCGCGACACGATGCTCGAAGCTGACTACCTTATCGACATGGGGCCGGGCGCCGGGATTCACGGCGGCGAAATCGTCGCGGAGGGAACGCCCACCGCGGTGATGGCGAATCCCAACTCGCTGACCGGCAAATATCTTTCGGGCGAGATGGAGATCCCGGTGCCGTCGCGGCGGCGTCAGATCAGCAGCCGGTGGCTGACGATCAAGGGCGCGCGCGAAAACAATTTGCGCGACCTGACCGTGCAGATTCCGCTCGGTGTCGTGACCTGCGTGACGGGAGTCTCGGGATCGGGCAAGTCGACGCTGGTGCTAGACACGCTCTACAAAGCGCTCTCGCAAAAGCTCAATCGCAGCCGCGAGCGCGCCGGCGCGTTCAAGACCATCGAGGGTGTAGAAAATCTCGACAAAGTGATCCATGTCGATCAGAGCCCGATCGGACGCACCCCGCGCTCCAATCCCGCTACTTACACCGGTCTGTTCACCCATATCCGCGAGATGTTTGCGCAACTTCCTGAAGCGCGTATGCGCGGCTATGGGCCCGGGCGATTCTCATTCAATGTGAAGGGAGGGAGATGCGAGGCGTGCGAGGGCGACGGAATCATTCGTATCGAGATGCACTTCCTGCCCGACGTGTACGTGACCTGCGAGGTTTGCGGCGGCAAGCGCTACAACCGCGACACGCTGGAGATTCAGTACAAGGGCAAGAGCATTTCCGAAGTGCTCAACATGACGGTGCTCGACGCGATCGAGTTCATGGGCTCGGTGCCGCCGATTCGCCAGAAGCTCGAAACGCTGCGCGACGTCGGCCTCGATTACATCCACCTCGGGCAGTCGGCGACGACGCTGTCGGGCGGCGAGGCGCAGCGCATCAAACTGGCGAAGGAGCTCGCGCGCCGCGCGACGGGACGCACGCTCTACATCCTCGACGAGCCTACGACGGGGCTTCACTTTGACGACATCAAGAAACTGCTCGCGGTGCTGGGGCGCCTCGCCGACACGGGCAACACGATCATCATCATCGAGCACAACCTCGAAGTGATTAAGACGGCCGACTACATCATCGATCTCGGTCCTGAGGGCGGCGATCGCGGCGGCAACGTGGTGGCGAAGGGCACGCCGGAGCAAATCGCGCAGAGTGCAAATTCGCATACCGGGCACTTCCTGCGTGAGGTGCTGGGACATCGCGCCGCAGCGTAGACCGAAAGACCTTATTCCTAGCCCCTTTCCGTACGGGAACAGGAACCAGCAGAGGTGATGTCGTAGATCAGTCGATCATTCTCGACGCGAGCGAAGTCGGGGAGCGCATGCTCGGTGAGTTTTCCCGTGGGCATGATGTGCATCACGGTCAAGCCTCGCACGACGAGATGATCCGAAATGATCCTGCGATGGCATCGCCACCAGAGACCCTCGGAACACATGTACGCGGTGCGGTCGTGCTCGGCGAGTGCGATGAGTTCGTCGAGGCCGTGGCGGAAGTCGTCGCTGTCGGCGTAGTCGGCATACGATCGGAACGCAGGAATCTGCCACGCCGTGTGTGGTGATTCCGCATCCTTCGAATGACGGCGTCCGCCGAGCGACTTGAACCATCGATACTCGATGCCGGCGCGTTCGACCGCGCGCTTCAATTCATCCTGGTTGAAATGGGGCCACCGTCGCGAGGATGGATACGATCTCACATCGGCGAGCGTGATGATTTCGTGCTGCGAGAGGAGCGCGAGGAAATCTTCGATCGGATGTGTCGAGTGTCCGATCGTGAAGATGCGCTTGGGCTCCATCGTCAGCGAATCGTGAGGACGAGGCCGGCCGCGATCATCGCGACGCCGGACGCGAGCGCGATCGCGCGTCCGAACGGCGCCACTTTCTCGACCAGCACCAGCACGCTAATCGCGGCCACCCACGCGAGGTTCATCACTCCCGCGACGAACAGCAACGCCATCAGCATCCAACAGCATCCGGTGCAGAACGCGCCGTGCTCGAGGCCCATCGCGAAGGCGCCACTCGCGCCATCGCGCCAGTTGGTCATGAAAAATCCGATTGGCGTGCGGCATCGCTTGAGGCAGACGTTCTTCAGCGGTGTCAGTTGGTAGATTCCCGCGGCTGCGAGGATGATGCCTCCGGCGAGTGACGTGGTTCGCAAACTGTTGGAAATGATCGCGGCGCTTTGCAGTGCATTCTGGAGCACGGTCGCGGCGAGGCTGAATGCAGTCCACACCACGAAGTAGCCGGCCGCGAACATCCAGACGTGATATGCGCGCGAGGCTTCCCGCGCCGACGCAATGCGCGCATAAGTTGACAGCATCGGCGCGGCAGACGGCAACATCATCGCAACCATCATCACGGCCCACATCAGAAACATGAGAATCGCGTCGACGAGCCTCGACTCCGCGCCCATCGGCATGATGATGAGATAGATCCACGCGAGCGCGGTGATGGCGGTGATGCCACCCCACAACACGACACGATCGCGTATCGGCGGAACGGCGAGGGCGAGGCTCTCAGGCGCGGAGGCCACGACGCATCAGCTACTTGTCCAATCGATACCCGAGAAATGTCCGTTGCGGCCGGAATTGCGGAAATCGAACGACTGATCTTTGAAGTTGCTGTCGGCGCCCTTCGCGGCGGCGAGTCGGCTCGAATACGGATGCCCAACGTTCTCGAACCACACCACGTCTTTGCCGCCGCGTCCCGCGATGCCTTTGACGGTGACCTCGGTGATTCCGGGAATAACCAGCTTGCGCTCCAGGCCATGCATCGTGAAATTGATCTCGACCGCTTTGGGAGCCAACTGCTTCGAAATCATCGGCATCATCAACGAGGGTGGCCCGCCTGCCGCGCCGGTGAAAATCGCTTCCAGCGCGGCGCGCTGTTCCGACGAGGCTCTGCTATCGACATAAACCGCGAGCGCGCCGCCGCCTTGCGCCATCTGTCCCGGCGTGGTGAGCGCTTGCGCGGCATTCAGTCCCGAAATATCAGTGGCGCCGAAGTTTCCCTTGTCGATGCGGAACGCCAGAACGACGTCGCAATGCCCCTCGGTCGGGCGGGCCTGGAAGTTCAGCAGGCACGGACACACCACTTCGCAGTTGCAGGATTCGAAATACTCGCCTTGGATTTTCCACGGTTGTTTCGCGATGCTCATCGGGTTTGCTCTCCAGTGCGAGGGATATCGCCGGCGCGGCCTTCCGTCAATGCGGCAAGAGGCTGTTGACCTTGATCGCCGCTTCCTGCTGGTTGGCGACGACCACGAGGATCGCCGCATCGGGATGCAGATACTTCTTCGCGCCCGCCAGGACGTCGTCCTTGGTTACGTCATCGATCAGTTTCGGATAGTGCTCCGGATAATCGAGGCCGAGTCCATACAACTCGACCTGAAGCATGAAGCTGTCGATCTTTCCCAAGGTGTCATACTTCAGCGGGAAGCTGCCGACGAGATATTTCTTGGTCGAGCTCAGCTCGTCGTCGGTGACGGGTGCTTCCTGCATCAGGCGAATCTGATGAAGAGTCTCGGCGATGGCTTCGTTGGCGCTCTTGTTCTTGGTTTGCAGGATTGCGCGGAACGCGCCGGGAAATTTTCCCGCGTCAAACCCGGAACCGACACCGTAGACCAGACCCTTCTTGGTGCGCACTTCCCTCATCAGGCGCGAGGTTAGTCCGCCGCCGCCGAGGATGTGATTCATCACCTGGAGTTTGTAGTAATCGGGATTGGAGCGTTCGACCCCGCCGAAGCCGAGCACCGCGGTCGCTTGAGCGACGTTCTGATTTATCAGAACCGGATGTAATCCCGGCGCGACGGTCGGCGCCGGCGGCGCCGGTTGCGCGGGCACTGTGCCTTGCAACGATGCGAACTCCTTCTCAAGTTTTGCTTTGATTTCATCGGCCGTTACATCGCCGGCGACTGCGATGACCGCGCCGCCCATCTTATAGAAGTCGTGGTAGAACTTCGTGACATCTTCCGGCGTGAGTTTCGCCGCGGTGTCCTTGAAGCCCTCTGATGGGTGCCCATATGGATTGTCGGGACCAAACAGGGTCTTGCCAAAGGTTACTTCCGCGACATAGTGCGGCGACTCTTCTTGCGCGGTGATGGCCGCGACCATCTCAGCCCGCTTGCGTTCGATGTCGGCTGGGCGAAGTCCGGGGTTGGTGAGCACCTGCGCGAGCAAACTCAAGGTCTGATCTTCATACTTTTTGAGCGAGGTGAAGTTCGCTTCCGCGGAGTCCCGTCCCGCACCGACTGAAATTTCGCTGCCCATGAAATCAACCTTTTGGTTGAATTCCGTCGCAGTGAGGTCCTTGGTGCCCTGCGTGAGGCTGTTGGCCGTGAGTTCCGCCAGCCCCTCCTTGCCTTTCGGATCACGGCGCGAACCCGCATCGAATGCGATCCCGGCCGTCACCATCGGCAGCAGATGCTGCTCGGAGACCAGCAGCACAGCGCCGTTGGAGAGCGTCATCCGCTTCATGTCGAGAGCATCGGCGCGAGTTGCGAAAAAACTCAACGCGAGGAGCGCCCCTGTCAGCGAGATCCTAATTCGAGAGTTCATCGCACACCGCCTTCGTTGAAGCTCATCGAGCGGTGCACCGTTCCCCCGCTGGGGCCGCCGCCCGCCTGCTTCGGCAGCAGTCCGGTCGGTTCGAGAATCGCCACCGTGCGATTGTCTTTGACCAGGTATTTTTGCGCGACGCGCTGAACATCGGCGGCAGTGACTTTGTCTATCGACGGCAGATATTGATCGATCATCTTGTAGTCGCCGAGCATCTCATAGATGCCGAGCTGCATTGCCTCGTTGAAAATCGAGTCTTGACCGTACACGAATTCCGCCTGTTCGAGGTTTTTGGCCTTCTGCAATTCGTCGGCGCTCACCGGCTTGTCGCGCAATTCTTTGATCTGGCGATCGACTTCGGTGAGTACGTCTTCGCTTTTCACGCCGGGACGCATCTGCGCCGAAAAGGTGAACAGCGGCGGATCGAATGAAAGCATGTCGGAGCCCGCGCTGGTCGAGACCACCATCCGCTTCTCGATTACGAGGTCTTTATAGAGCCGCGAGCTTTTTCCATCGGCGAGAATTTCCGACAGAACCTCGAGCGGGTAGGCGTTGGGATTTTTCAGATTCGGCACATGAAACGATTCCTCGAAGGAGGGAAGATTCGCCGCATGGCGCAATATCACGCGCCGCTCGCCCTCCTGCGGCGGTTCGATCTGATCGAACGGCGGCGGCTTGGGGCCATTCTTGATCGAACCGAACTGTTCGCTGATCTGCTTCATGACCTTGTCGGCATCGAAGTCGCCGACCGTCACGACGAGCGCGTTTTGCGGCGAATAGTAGACCGCGTGGAACGCGAGCGCATCGTCGAGCGTCAGCCCTTCGACGTCGTGCATCCATCCTATGGTTGGCCAGTGATACGGATGCTCGATGTAGGCCTGCGCGCGAGAAAGTTCGTCGAGCGCGTCGGCGGGACTGTCGTCGGTGCGCATCCGGCGCTCTTCCATCACCACCGCCTTTTCGGAGTCGAAGCCCTTGGGCTCGAAATTCGCCATCCGATCCGCTTCCAGGTTGATCGGCACGTCGAGATGGTCGCGGTTGATGTTCTCGAAGTACTCGGTGTAGTCCTCCGAGGTCATCGCGTTCAGGTCGCCGCCGTTCTGCTCGATAATCTGATCGATCTCTTCGGGTTTGTATTTCTTGGTGCCGCGGAACATCAGGTGCTCGAGCAGATGGGCCAGACCGGTCTTGCCGACCTGCTCGTTGCGCGAGCCCACCTTATAGAAGATGTGAAACGTCGCGACCGGCGCTTTGTGATTTTCGAGGGCGAGCACCTTGAGCCCGTTGGGCAGCGTCTCGACCTTGACGTTGTCGGAGATACCCGCGCGGGCTGCGCTCGCGAGCGCGATCGAAACCGCGATTGCGAGCGAACAAGCCAGTGCGGGCGCGAATTTGATGCGAAGGTAGTGAAGCATGGCGTGCTATCGATTAAGTCCCGCCCACTCGGTGATGTCAAGGAATCAATCAAATCGCGCCGAATTGCGCCGGCGGGCCGCATCTGGCAGCGAAAAACTCGGCCACCGGCAAATTGCGCGAGGGTATCGGTCTTTGCAACAATCAATAACATCCAATGGCAGACAGCATTTCTCAACCGGCTCTTTCACTTCACGAGATCAAGGGCGTGGTGACGAAGTTCATGCGGATGCTGTTTCCGCTCGAATTCCGCGTCAACTCGCTCACCAACTCGTCGGTGATGCTTCCATTTCACTATCCGCTGATGGCGGGGGAGATGATCTATCTCCCCGAGCGCATCGATTCCCTCGATGACGCGAAACAAACCCACGACTATTTTTTCGCGGTCGCGGCGCATCTCGCGAGCCGCCACGAATTCGGCACCTTCGATCTGAACCTGTCGGACATCCCCGGCTTCGATGAGCGCGGCGAGAAGGGCGCCGAGGCGATCGATTGCTACGTTGCTTCATTCGAAGACCCGGGCCTCGGCGGCGCGCTGATGCGGCTGTGCGAGTCGGCGCGCATCGACGCGGAATTGTGCCGGCGCTATCGCGGCCTCGCGCCGCGAGTCGAGAACCTCAACGTCGCGCTGGTGAACAGGCTCAATCCGCTCTCGCTCAGCACCCTCCTCGTGCGCGCGTCACTGGGGCTCATATCGCCCGATGAATATGCGACCGCAGGATTTGCCGCGCAGGCCTCGATGTACTTCGAGCCGCTGCGTGACGCGGGCGCCAACGTGCTCGACAGCACGCGCCAGGCCGGCGCGCTCTACACCTGGATCCAGGATCTGATCAAGGCGGCGCGCGAGGCCGGCGAAGGCAATCCGCTCGAGGGCGCCGATCAGGTGCGCAACGACCTCATCAGCGCGGTCAAAGGATCCGGCGCCGATTCGGGTGAAGGCGATCAGATGGGCGACGCCGATTCGGAAGGCGGCGAGCCCGACGAGAATGTCAATCTTCAAGTCTCGGGAAAGTCTCCCAAGGGCGGCAAGAGCAAGGCGCTGTCGCCCGAGGAATTGAAGAAGCTGCTGGAGCAGGGCGCGCAAATCAACCCCTCGCAATCCAGCGGCGAGGCCGAGGGCGAGGGCATGTATCTAACTCAGCTCACCGGCAAGCAGGCCGAGGAGCTGGAGCAGATGCGCGAGCAGCTTGGTGAGATCGGTTCGATGTCCGGGCACGGCCGGCTGGTGATGAGCCGCACGAAGCAGGATTCATACTTCGCGTACGACGAATGGGATTACGTGCTGGCGGATTATCGGCGCAACTGGTGCCGCCTGCGCGAGGTCGAGGTCTCGGGCGACGACGGCGACTTCTACCACAACACGCTGCAGCGCTACTCCGAGATGCTGCCGGTGGTGCGCCGGCACTTCCAGCGAATCCGGCCCGCGTCGTTTAGGCTGGTACGCGGCCTGGAGGACGGCGACGAAATCGACATCGATCGCACCATCGAGATGCGCGTCGCGCGCATCATGGGCGAGGTTCCCGACGTCCGCGTCTACAGCGCGCGCAAGAAGGAATCGCGCGACGTCGCGACACTGTTCCTGCTAGATATGTCGGCCTCGACCGACGAGCCGATTCATCGCGAGCCGCGCAAGTTCAGCGACGCCGACGACACCGACGACGACTGGATGAAAGCCTGGCAGCGCCGTCCGCAACAGAGCCAGCGTCCGCGCCGCATCATCGACGTGAACAAGGAAGCGCTCATCATTATGGCGCAGGCGCTCGAAGAGATCGGCGACTCCTACGCCATCATGGGTTTCTCGGGCCATGGGCGCGACAACGTCGAGTTCTATGTCATCAAGGAATTCGAGCAGGAAATGTCCGACGAAGTCAGGTGCCGCATCGGATCGATCGAGCCCAAGCGCTCTACCCGGATGGGCGCGGCGATTCGCCACGTGCGCGAAAAGTTCAAGGACGTATCGCAGCGCTCCAAGCACATGATTCTGCTGAGCGACGGATTCCCGCAGGACTTCGATTACGGTCACGACCGCCGCTCCAACGCATACGGGATTCAGGACACGATGGTCGCGCTGAAGGAACTGGAGCTGGCGGGCGTGATTCCGTTCTGCATCACGGTGGACAAGACGGGTCACGACTACTTGCGCCAGATGTGCCAGTCTTCGCGCTACCTCGTGATCGAGGACATCGCGTCGCTGCCGCTGCAGTTGCCGAAGGTCTACGAGCAGGTAATTCGCTGGTAGTCGGGTTCTTGTAGCACAGGCTTCAGCCTGTGTTCCTACATTCCGAAGAAAAAAGACACAGACTGAAGTCTGTGCTACACAGAAAAAGGCCAGGAGCAGCGATGGACTTCGCGAGGCTGCGCCAACTAGCATCGCATCATGTCGTCCGCTCCCTTCGATCCGCTCGCGTCTTCCGCGCCGCTCATCGTCTACATCGACTACAAAAGTCCGTATGCAGATCTCGCCATCGCGCCGACCTATGCGATGCAGGATGAACTCTGCATCGAGATCGATTGGCGGCCATTCACCCTCGACATTCCGAGCTATCTCGGTTCCGCGCGGCTCAACAAAGAAGGCAAAGTCGTCGAGGAAAACCGCGCACCGGGCCAGTGGCTGCGAGTGAAGTACGCGTATCGTGACGTGAGACGTTACGGGTCGTTGCGCGGGATCATTGTGAGGGGAACCGAAAAGATCTGGGATTCGTCCCTGGCCGGTATCGGTATGCTGTGGGCGAAGGACCAGGGCCGCGCGGTGTTTCGTGCGTACACCGCCGTCGTGTACGAGCGCTTCTGGAAGCGCGAACTCGACATCGAAGATGTTGCAGTCATCGAGCGCGTCCTCGAGGAAGCGGGCGCGCGCACTGCGGGCTTCCGCGACTATGCGACCGGCGAGGGTCGTGCGCTTCACGACAATATCCAGACTGCGGCATTCGATGCGGGAATTTTCGGCGTGCCGACCTACATAATCAAAGGCGAGAAATTTTTCGGTCGCGAACATCTTCCGCGCATTCGGTGGATGCTGACCGGCCGCCATGGTGCGCCGCCCGACATTGCCTATCCGGAAGTATCCGCAGAACGCGTGCGCGAAAAATCGACGCTGCCGGTCACGATCGATTTCAAGAGTCCGCAGGCATACCTGGCGATTGCCCCGACCTGCGCGCTCGCGGATGAACTCGGGATCGATATCGACTGGCAACCGATGGTCATCCGCCAGAGCACGGAGGAGGCGCCGTCCGCCGGCAACGATCGCGGCTCGCGTCATCGTCGGATTCGAGCGGATTACCTGGAGCGCGATGTTGTCCGCTATGCGGCGGATCGTGGCATCGAGCTTCGCGGACTCCATCGGCAAACGGATTCCACGTGCGCTGCAATCGGCCTGCTATGGGCAAAGCGGCAAGGACCATCGGTCGCGCGCGACTACGTGGCGCGCGTCTTCGAGCGCTACTGGCGCGAGGCGCTCAACCTTGAAGATGAGCGCGCGATTGCGGCCTTGCTCACGGAGGTCGGCGCGTCAGTTTCTGGATTCGAGGCGTTCGTGAAAGGAGAAGGACGCGCCGAACTCGCGCGCATTCAATCGGAGCTGCGCGAAGCCGGCGTCTTCGAGGTGCCGAGCTATCTTGTTAAGGGCGAGGTCTACCTCGGGCGGCAACACCTCCCGCTCATCCGCTCGCTGCTCTCGAAATAGTGCTCCACGACTAAATTTCTGCGTAGCACAGGCTTTAGCCTGTGTTCCTACAATCTGAAGAAAAAGACCACAGACTAAAGTCTGTGCTACAAAACCCGAAGAAGCCGGGCATATCCTGGATTGAGTGGCACGGGCTTTAGCCTGTGTCCTCAAAGACGCCGTGAAAGCGTCACCCTATCCGAGATATTTCCTGGTAGGGGCGGTTCGCGAACCGCCCGCAACGATGTTGCGATTGTGGAAAATCTTTGCGCTTGCACCATCGTTGCGGATCGTTCCCGATGGCGATGTCACCAGTATTAACGGATAGCCAATAATAGCGGTATTCTTCTCTGCGATGCCTATCGTTGACGGGAAGAACATCTCACCCGATGAAGCGATGCGGCGGAGCCTCTGCCCCGAATGTGGTCAGCCGTTAGATCGCGATATGGCGCGAGCACACGCAGAGAACCATTGGTTCACAACCAACCCCAATGACCCAAAGTTGTCGGAGGAAGCGCAGAGACGATTCAAACTTCTTCTGGGTTTTGCGAACTCCAAACCGCAGCCTGACGCTCTTCAGCCACCGACGAACGACAAAGCGGTTCTCGGTTTTTGCGAACTATTTGCGCTCTTCTTTGGATTGCCGGCGGGTGAAGCTTTTTATCGTGGCGAACCGATAACGATGCGCATGATCGCTTTCGCCATCGCAGGCTCTATTTTTGCGATTTTAGGACCGACCTGGCCCTACGTAAAATCGACATTTCCGCGCCGAATATCCGCCACATTCGTCAGAACCGCATCAGATTTCCGTTGGTGGATGGTAGTGATCCTCATTGGGTTCATTGGAACCGCTATACTTGATAGTTCCGGTCGCATTTCACCTAAGTCAGGACAGGTAATTGGCTACCTAAACAACTTCGGCACGGGAGAACTGGTCTCTGGCTCGCCACCGACATCTCCACAGTCGCCGCAACCACCACAAACCGCGCCAAGCGCACAGGTTGCGGCATCGACCAACCCATCTGTTAAAGACTGGCGTAACCTGGCTCCGAGTCCGTGGGGTGGACCCTTTGGGCCGATCATGGCTGTCGAAATTGTCCAAACGTTTGAAGAATTGCCCAAGCCTTGTGTCGTAAAAGTCACGGCGCCTCCGGAGAACGAGAACCTCAGAGGAACTCTGAATTGGATTCTTCAATACGGTGCAAAGTGTGATATCGCGGAAAACCCAATAGGTCCGCCCAATGTCGATGAACCTCAGTCTGCGGAAGTACAACCAAACGGCAACCCAGGAATAATCATCCATTGGGCAGCGGACTATTCTTGGGGAGAGAACGCCGCCCACTTTTTCGATTCATCAAGCTTTAAGGTTTCGATAAGCCATCGCTTGCCGCCAAACAGCAATCCTCATCTCATTTGGATCGATATTGGTCCTGGATCGCCGTGGAAAAACTTGTGAGCAAAACGAAATACGCACAGGGGATTGTAACGCTGCTCGAACCTTTCCCGAACGACCCCTACCAGGATGCAACTGCGGCGCAGCACACAGGCTGAAGCCTGTGCTACAAGTCATGGTCACGGAGTCGTGATGCGCAAGTCGTGGCCGGTCATTTCGGGAGGCTTCGCAATCCCCAACATCGCGAGGAAGGTCGGCGCCACATCATAAAGCGCGCCATTCGCGAGGCGCCCTTTATAAGAAGGATCGAAGATGATCAGCGGCACCGGATAAGTGGTGTGCGCGGTGTGCGCCTGTCCGGTCGCCGGATCAGCCATGAACTCGGCGTTGCCGTGATCCGACGTGATGAGGGCGATGCCGCCGCGCTTCTCGAGCGCATCGATCACGATACCGAGTGCCACGTCGGTCGCTTCGACTGCCTTCACCGTCGCATCCATCACGCCCGTGTGACCGACCATGTCGGGATTCGCGAAGTTGATGACGATGAGATCGACGTTGCCGGACGCGGCTTCCTTTGCGGCGCGCTCGGCGATCTCTTTCGCGCGCATCGTCGGATCGAGGTCGTAGGTCGCTACCTTCGCCGAGGGAATCAGCACGCGCTCCTCGAAAGGGAACGGCTTTTCAGCGCCGCCGTTGAGGAAGTAGGTCACGTGCGCGTACTTCTCGGTCTCGGCGATGCGGATGTTGCGGATCTTCTCGCGCGCGAAAACTTCGGCGAGCGTGTTCTTTAGATCCTCGGGGCCGAATGCGGTCGGAAGATTGAAGCTGCGATCATACTCGGTCATGCAAACGTAGCCGACCTTCGGAAAGCGCGTGCGAGTGAAGCCGCTGAATGATTCGAGCGCCAGCGCGCCGGTCAACTCGCGCGCGCGATCGGCGCGGAAGTTGTAACAGATGATCTGGTCGCCATCGTTGACCCTGCTCGGCAGGCCTACCGATACAGGCTCGACGAATTCATCGCTCTTGTCGGCCGCGTATGATTTCTCGACCGCCTCGCGCGCGGATGCGACCACGGGCGCATCGCCCTCGACGATGTTGCGCCAGGCGCGCTCGACGCGTTCCCATCGCTTGTCGCGATCCATCGCATAGTAGCGTCCGCTGACGGTCGCGATGCGGCCGCGCCCGAGTTCCTTCAGCTTCGCTTCGACTCTTTCAATGAAGGGCAACGCTGAGCGCGGCGGTTTGTCGCGTCCATCGAGGACCGCATGCACGGCGATTTCTCCAGCGTCATTTTTCGCGGCGACCTCGAGCAGCGCCATCAAATGATCGATGTGACTATGCACGCTACCGTCGGAGAGCAGCCCCCAGATATGCAACGTGTGACCGGCGGAGTTGCGAATCGCGTTCAGCAGCGCAGGGTTGCTGGAGAAATCGCTTTTCTCGATCGCCTTGGTGATGCGCATCACGTCCTGATAAATCACGCGGCCGGCGCCGATGGTCAGATGGCCGACCTCGGAGTTGCCCATGATGCCGGGCGGTAGCCCGACCGCTTCGCCCGACGCCTCGACCTCGGAATGCGCCTGCGTTTTGTAGAGGCGATCCATCGTCGGCGTTTTCGCCGTCGCGATCGCATTCGCCTCGCGCGCCGCGCGAATGCCCCATCCGTCGAAGATGATCAGAGCCGCAACCGGAGGTCTGCTCATCGTCACTTCACCGCCGCGCTGCGCTGGTACAGTGATGCGCCGGGATAGACCGCGCGACTGCCGAGCTCTTCCGCGATTCGCAGCAGACGGTTGTACTTGGCGATGCGCTCGCTGCGGCTCATCGAGCCGGTCTTGATTTGGCCCACACCGGTGGCGACCGCGAGGTCGGCGATCGTGGTGTCCTCGGTCTCACCCGAGCGATGCGAGATGACCGAGGTGTAGCCGGCCTTGCGCGCCATCTCGATCGCGCCGAGCGTCTCGGTGAGCGTGCCGATCTGATTCACCTTGATGAGGACCGAATTGGCGACGCCCTCCTTGATTCCGCGCTCGATTCGAATGGTGTTGGTGACGAAGATATCGTCGCCGACCAGTTGCACCTTTGACCCAAGCTCCTTGGTCAGGATCTGCCAGCCGGGCCAGTCGTCCTCGGCGAGGCCGTCCTCGATCGACACGATCGGATAGCGCGAAACCCAATCGGCGTAGAACTTCACCATCTCGGCCGAGGTACGCGCCTTCTTGTCCGAGCGCGCGAAGACGTATTTTCCATCGTCGAAAAATTCGCTGGAGGCGGGGTCGAGTGCGATCGCGACGTCGGCGCCCGGCTTATATCCCGCCTTGGAAATCGCTTCGAGGATTACCTCTATCGGCTCCTCGTTGCTTTTGAGATTGGGTGCGAAGCCGCCCTCATCGCCGACGTTGGTCGATTGCCCGCGCTTCTTCAGCACTGCGGCGAGGGCGTGGAAAACCTCGGCGCCCATGCGAATGGCGTCGCTCATCGAGGGCGCGCCGACCGGCACGATCATGAACTCCTGCATATCGACGCTGGAGTCCGCGTGACTGCCGCCGTTGAGCACGTTCATCATCGGCACCGGCATGATGTGCGCGTCGGGATTCAGATATCGATAAAGCGGGAGGTTCTTCGATGCGGCCGCCGCGTGAGCCGTCGCGAGGGAGACGCCGAGCATCGCATTCGCGCCGAGGTTCGCCTTATTTTCGCTTCCATCCAACTCGATGAGCCGCGCATCGAGGTCGGCCTGCCGCGTCGCATCGAAGCCGCGGAGGGCAGCCGCAATTTTCGTGTTGACGTTGCCGACGGCCTTAAGGACGCCCTTGCCGCCATAGCGTTTAGGGTCGCCGTCGCGCAGTTCGAGGGCCTCATGCACGCCGGTGGAGGCTCCCGAAGGCACCGCCGCACGGCCCATCACACCCGACGCGAGGCGCACATCAACTTCGATAGTAGGGTTCCCGCGCGAATCGAGAATCTCGCGCGCCTTGATTTCCGCGATGTCCGTTCCGGATGCCATGCTAAAACCTCTCAACTAGTAAGAGGTTCGCATTCTAGAGCGAACAAAACGTCGAAGCCATGCCGCCGAGATCAGGCCTGCGGATCAAACCGCGCCGGTTTCGCGAAGCCGTCCTATGTCCTCCCATGAGTAGCCAGCCTCGAGCAGGATCTCCTCAGTATGCTGGCCGTGCTCGGGCGGCATCGGCGCCTGCGAAGGAACCTCGCCATTGAGCGTCACCGGCGAGCCGCTGATGAGAACTTTTCCCGCCACCGGATGATCAAGTTCGAGGAGATATCCATTGATGCGCGCCTGCTCGCTCTTCAGCATGTTGTGATAATCGACCACCTCGGTCGCGAGGATGTCGGCGTCGTTGAGCTCGGCGAGCCACTCCCTGCTGGTCTTCTTCGGGAAGATCGCGTCGAGCACGCTCTGGATCTTGTCGCCATGAAAATTACGTGTGACGTTGTCGCCGTATTCCGGATCGTTCTGCAGATGCTCGATGCCCATGATTTTGCAGAACGCCGGCCAGCGTTTGTCGTCGACGCCCGCGATGCAGATGTGGCCGTCTTTGGTGGGAAACGCGCCCCATACGCCGTGCAGAAACTGATGCCCACGACCGGCGCGCTCCGGCTCCTGATCCGTGATCGAGGTGTAATCTATCTCCATACCCTGCATCGCGATCATCGTGCCGTAGATCGAGGCATCGACGCGCTGCGCCTCGCCCGTGCGATCG
This sequence comes from uncultured delta proteobacterium, assembly GCA_963815835.1. Taxonomy (GTDB): domain Bacteria; phylum Desulfobacterota; class Binatia; order Binatales; family Binataceae; genus DATGKG01. The sequence goes on along the minus strand of CAWFIF010000004.1, from coordinate 731,297 downwards.
CGCGCGACGACAGCCGCCAGGATTCCCGCCGCGAGGCTGAGCGCGCCCGAATGGTCGGCGACGAAAATCGGCGCCGGCAAGGGCGGGTCGCTCGCAAATCCGCCCTTCGCCATGATGCCGCTCGCGGCCTGCGCCAACGTGTCGCGGCTCGGCCGCATCTTCCACGGCCCTTTCGGTCCCCATGAACTTCCCTGCCCGAAAATGATTTTCGGATTGAGCTTCTTGAGGTCCTCGAATCCGAGGCCGAGCCGATCCAGCACGCCGGGGCGATAGTTCGTCAGCAGGATGTCGCATATCTTTGCTAGGCGGCGCACGATCTCGATGCCGTCGGGCTTCTTGAGGTCCACCGTGATGCTGCGCTTGCCGCGATTCATCGCGATGAAGTAGTGCGAGACCAGCGCGTTTTTGACGTCGGGTCCGCCGATCAACTGCGCGAGCATCCAGCGGCTGAGGTCTCCGGTCTCCTTGTTCTCGATCTTGATGACGTCGGCGCCGAGGTCGGCAAGAAACAATCCCGCGAATGGTCCCTGGATTTCCTGGCCGATTTCGATGACCTTCAGACCTTCAAGCGGCTTTCCCATGATGTGGATCCTCAATCATTAAACGTTCGTTCAATGAGCGGGCATTATCATGCCGAGGCAGCGGAATTCTCAACCCCAATTTCCGATCGCGCACTCCCACAGCTAAGCTGCTTTGCCCATGGAGCCGAGCGTTTATGAATATCCCTCGATTTTTCGCCGCGTGCATATGGAGAAGCCGGGCGAGATCGAGGAGGAAACCGCATTCCTGAAAGCGGTATGGCAGCGTCATCTGAAAAAGCCGGTTCGGCGCGTGCTCGATATCGCGTCGGGCGATTCGCCGCACGGACAAATCCTCGCGCGCGAGGGGATGCGCGTCATCGGAATCGATCGATCGCCGACTATGATCGCGGCGGGCAAGAAAGGATCGCGCGATAATTTGGGAGTGCGTTTCTATCGGCGCGAGATCAACAAATTCTCGATTCCGGAGCGGCGCTTCGATGTGGCGTTTTTCATGTCGGAGACTTTCCCGGTCCTGGTCAGCAACGATGATCTCCTCTCACATCTGCATTCGGTCGGACGCCTGCTACGACGTGGTGGACTCTACTGCATCGATATCGACAAGATGGAGCGCATCCGCGCGGTGCGCGAGCGCAAGCGATGGCAACGACGCCAAGTACGCACCTCCGACGCGAGCGTCGATGTGGCCACCTACGATCGTCCGTTCCCATGGTATTCGGCGATTCAGTCGATTTTCGAGCTGGAGTGTCGTATCCAGTTTCGCGATGGGCTGGGTCAAGTCGTCACGACGCGCGACGTGATCCCGATTCGCTACACGGTGCCGCCGCTGCTGGAGCTGGCGGCGAAAGCCTCGCGGATGTTCGAGATGGTCGCTGTGTACACCGACCTATCCTTCGTAACGCCGCTCGAGGAATGCGATCGCCGCTGGTTGGGGGTGCTGCAGAGGGTGTGAGTACCTGCTTCGCCATTGCGGCGATCGTCTCGATGTGGCATGACCGGTGCGCAACTATCTTTGGGGGCTTCTCGAACATCATGAAGATACGAATTCGTTCGGTACTGCTGATGCTGCCGCTGATGCTTATCGTCTCGGGATGCGGTTCCGGATCATCGGACAGCAGCACCTCCAGTTCGACCGGCCTCTCGCGCCGATTTCTGATCGAACCGAGCAACCTGCCCGGGATGCTCAGGCGCTCCGGCGTAGTTCTTTTGTCAGCCCAATCAACCCTCGAGATCGCCAACCCCGGTTTCGTCAACAATGCCATCCCGGTCGATGTCGACATGATCACCGACTTCGGACAGATGCCCGGGGCGTTTTCGGATCTCGCGGGATGGGCGCAGTTGTTTGGCGCCTTGGGCATCACGACGCAAAGCACAGTGATCGTGTACGACGATGGCGAGCTCAAGTTCGCCTCGCGCGTGCGGTTTCTGCTCGATTATTTCGGAGTGCGCCGCGCGTTCCTGCTCGATGGCGGTTTCAATGCGTTACAGCCGCTGATCGCGAGCGGCAAGTTGATCGTCACCACGCCCGGGCCCGTCACACCCGCAACGTTCGCCGCTCGAGTGCAGGACAGTCCCATTCATCTGGTCGATCAGCAGTATGTCTTGTCTGTGCTCGGCGATCCTGCAGTGACGCTGGTCGATGTTCGCACTCCGGCTGAGTTCGACGGATGCCTGCTGCTTCCCGGAATCAAACGCGGCGGGCACATTCCGGGCGCGAGGAACCTCCCGGTCGAAAATCTCCTCACCCCGCAGTCCACCAATCCGGATCTGTTTTTTCTCGATACTCCGTCGAAACTCTACTCGATATTCCTCGCCTTCGAGCTGCACCATCACGATCGCATCATCGTCTATTGCCAGGACGGCGCGAAGTCCTCGCTCGCGGCGTTGTCACTGATCGAGGCCGGCTACACCAACGTTTCGCTCTACTATCTCAGCTACCTGGATTGGCAGGGCAATCCGACCAATCCGGTCGAATCTATTGGCCCTTGCATGTGATCTCCGCCCTTCTCGCCCAACGAGGGTCAACTCGCTAGGCTGACGCCATGGCCCAAGCGGTTCGCAAAGCCTTCGCAGCCGGCGCCGACAGCTACGATCGCGCGCGCCGCAAACTGGTTCCCTGCTTCGACGATTTCTATCGCACCGCGCTCGAACTGATGCCGTTTAAACCGGACGATCGCTTCGAGGTCCTCGACCTCGGCGCCGGCACCGGCATCCTCTCGGGAATGATCGCCGAGGCCTTCCCGAAATCGCGCCTGACGTTGTTCGACGTAACGCCCGAGATGCTGACGATTGCGCGCGCACGCCTGAAGCCGCTCGGCAAGCGGGTGCGATTCGTAACCGCTGATTTCGCCGCGACGGCGCAAGCGAAGTCCTATGATGCCGTGGTCTCGGCGCTCGCGATCCATCACCTGCCTGACAGTGGCAAGCGTCATCTGTTCGGTGATGTATTCAAGTATCTGACGCCGGGCGGCGCATTCATCAATGCGGATCAGGTCGCGGGCGACACCGCGGCCAGCGATCGGCATGCGCGCGAGAGGTGGGTGAGTCGCGCACGTGAATTGAAGATCGCCGACCGCGACCTCGAAGCCGCGCTGGAGCGTATGAAACAGGACCTACCCGCGACCGTCGGCCAGCAACTCGTTTGGATGCGCGAGGCCGGCTTCATCGATGTCGCGTGTTCTTACCGCAACCTGATCTTCGCGGTGCTCTCGGGGGTGAAACCAAAATAGTTCCTCTCCCGAGCCTGCGGCAAAGCCGCCAGGCGATTGCTGGGAGAGGCCGCTAGCCGATATGCGGGAGCATATCGACTAGCGGGTGAGGGTGCTGGGCGCACCACGCTATTTGTCGGCGAGCGGGACGAACAACGTCCGGCGCTCTGACTTCCCGAGTCCGCGCGAGATGTGCCCTTTGCCGGTAACATCTTCGGCGAGCAGGATGGAGCCCGGCCCGAAGCGGCGCTTCTCGCCATCGCTGACGGTGATTTCCACTTCGCCGCTGAGGTTGACGACGAACTGGCGTCGCGGCGCATTGTGCCAATCGATGAAATATTCCTCGCTGTCAGTCTCGCGAAAGATGACACCCTTGGCCGCGATCAGCTCGGACATTGTCGAGGCGTGATCGGTGGGCTTCATCTCGGGCTCCACATCCTGAAGATGCGTTTCGCCCTTCGCGTCGGCATAGATGCGTGTGTATTTCATGTGGCGTCCTCTTGGCGCTCATTCTCGCTGGAGATGCGCGGTGAAGTCGAGCACCAGCGGATGCCATTTGGCGTCGTGCGCGAGGATCTGAATCGATCCCAGATCGACCTCCGGCTCAGCGCCCGTGAGCGCATGAACGATGGTGCGAATCACGCCACGATGCGCGACGATCAGCGCGCGCTCGGACTCCGCGCGCCTGGTCGCCTCGAGGAGTTTCAGCGTCGTCGCGAGGCCACGCTCAACGCGCTCGGCAAAGCCCGCGCGGCTCTCGCCCTCGGGATAGGTGTATGACGGTGCGAGCGGGTCGGCGCGCCATTTCTCGAACTCGATCGGATGACGCTGCTGGATTTCTTCCCTGGTGAGACCTTCGAACAGGCCGAAATGGACCTCGATAAACTCCTCGACGGTGATGATGTTCGAATCGTCGCCGACGATGAGCCTCGCGCCCTCCATCGCACGGCTGAGCGGCGTCGCGAAGACGTGCTCGAACCTGGTGTCGCCGAAGCGCAATTCGATCTCGCGACGCGCCGCGATCATCTGCGCGCGGCCCAGCGCTGAGAGCGCGACGTCGTTGCGGCCGTGATAGCGGATGCTCGACTCGCCCTCGGTCTCGCCATGGCGGACCAGCACCAGCGTGAGATCGTGATGATGGGTCATGCGCGCAAGTCAGTCATCGAGCGGATTCATGAAGAGACCGGTGATCAGTTTTGGATAGAAGTAGGTGGATTTTTCCGGCATCGTCGCGCCCGAATCGCTCACGCGCTGAACGTCTTCGATCGATGGCGGATTCATCAGGAAAGCGCCGTCGGCTCGCCCCGAGGACACAGCTTCCAGCGCGCCATCCGCATCGATGGTGTATTCGAGGTTGCCGCCCGCTTTGATGGCCGCGGACTTAACGCCGAAAATTCGGTCGAACACCATCGCGTGCAGAATCGAGACGTCGAGCTCGCGAACCACTTCGGGCGCTTGCGGCAGCGCGGTTTCGAGTGCGTGCCGATCACGAAGCCGCAGCAGCCACATCTTCTGTGCTCCTCGCAGCGCGACGCCGAGCGCTCCGCGGCCGCGACGCGCGAGTTCCGAGCGCATGCGATCGCGATCCTCGAATTCTTCGACCTCGAAGACCTTGCGCGCAAGACTTTCGAATGACGCGAGCGCGTTCGCATCCAGATGCTTCACCACCCGATGCGTCGGGAGAATCACCAGGCCCGGGCTGTCGCATCCGACCAGCGTCATCATCGTGTAGTCGTAGGCGTGGAGTGCGCCGGTGTCCCCCTCGACGACACGGCGAATCTCGCGAAAGTTAAGCGCGGTTTCATAGCGATGGTGTCCGTCGGCAATCAGAATCAGCGACGATTCCAACGCGTTCTGCACCATCGCGATTTCCTCGGGCGTTTCGATTGCGCGCAGCTGATTCTCGATCCCGAGATCGTCGACCACCTCTGCGAGCGGCGCGCGCGTCGCGGCATTCGCGATGAGCACGTCTAGTTCCGCGTACTTTCCGGAATACAGACCAAAAATCGAACTGACGTTGGTGTTGAGCGCGGTCAGCAGTTTGAGCCGGTCCGCCTTCGCGGCGGGGAAAGTCTTCTCATGCGGAAGGATGCGGCCGTGGCTGAAATTCTCAAGGCGGACGCGCGCCACAAATCCATCGCGCCTGAGCCTACGGCCGCCGACCTCGAACAGTTGCGTATATAGATAGATCGCGGGGCGCGGCGCCACGCGCAGAATGTCATCGGCGCGCCATTTGGCGAGCGTCGCGGCTGAGGTGGTATAGCGGTCGGCCTCGCGCCCGAGTTCGAGTCGTACGATGTTGTAGGGGCTACGATTGTAGAGTTCGTTCTGTCGATCGACGCCGATCAGATCGTACGGCGGCGCGACGACGTTAGACAGGTTGCTAATGCGCTCCCGATTGTAGAGCAGGGCGCGGAAAGGCTCGACGCGTTTCGATAGATTGGTCATTCGAGGGTACCTACCGAAAGCGCAGCCGCCATTTCGCGTTCGCCGATCGCACCCGCGCGAATGATTCGAAAGCCACCCGCGTCGCAGATGATGACCGTGCTCGGTGCGGACGCGCGTAAAGTTCCACCTTCAAGAAACACTTTAACTTTATCTCCTAGTGATTCCCGCGCCGCCTGCAGGGTCGTCGCGGGCTCTTCGCCGGCTCGATTGGCGCTGGTAGCGGTGATCGGCCGCCCGATTCCCTCGCTCAATGCGCGCGCAATCGGATGCGGCGACACGCGGATGCCGACGCCTCCATCGGGTCCGACCAGTTGCGGAGGAAAACCGTCTCGCGCCGGCAACACGATCGTGAGCGGTCCCGGCCAGAACGCCATTGCGAGGCGTCGCGCGACATTTGGAACCTCGCGCGCGATCCCGAATGCCATCGGCGAATCGGCCGCGATCAGCGCGACCGGCTTTTGCGGATCGCGGCCTTTGATCGCGAACAGTTTTTCCAGCGCCGAAGGCGAAAAAGGATCGGCGGCGATCCCATAAAAAGTTTCGGTCGGATAGACGACCAGCTCGCCTGCTTTCAGCGCGGCGATCGCATCATGGAGCCCGGCGATTTCAACTGCTTTCGCGGACACGAATGCTTCAACGATTTCCCGCAAGGTAGGCGAGCGCCTTACCCGCGATATCGCGGCGCAGCTGCTTGCCTTCGAACTCGATCATATCCGCCGCCTGATAGGCCGCGGCAACCGCCTTCGGCAATGTGTCGGAAATCGCGGTGACGGCGAGCACGCGACCGCCATCGGTGACGAGCTGCCCGTCCCTCATCGCGGTGCCCGCGTGAAAAACTTTCACGCGTGTTTTCTCCATCGCCCATTTTACTTTGAGGTCCGATGGCGCGCTGCCTTCGATCTTTTCGAGGCCGAAGATCGGAATTCCTTTGCGATAGTCACCAGGATAGCCGCCGGACGCGAGCACCACCGTGACTGCGCTCTTCGGCGAAAGCCGCACCGCCGCTTTGGCCAGGTTTCCCTCGGCGCAGGCGAGTAGCGTCTCCGCGAGATCGCCATCGAAGCGCATCATCAGCGCCTGGCATTCGGGATCGCCGAAGCGGACGTTGAACTCGATCACATTGATGCGATCACCCTCGACCATCAACCCGACAAACAGCACGCCGCGAAACGGCATGCCCTTCGACTTCATGACGCGCAGCACCGGCCGCACAACTTCGTTGAGCAATCGCTCTTCCAGCGCCTCGGGAAATTGCGGCACCGGCGAATACGCTCCCATTCCCCCGGTGTTGGGACCCTTGTCGCCGTCGAAGATGGCCTTGTGATCCTGACAGAGGCCGAGCGCAATCGCGTCGTCGCCGTTACAGAGCGCGAAGAACGACAGCTCTTCGCCGTGCAGCACTTCTTCGATTACGACGCGCGCGCCCGCTGCGCCGAACTTGCGCGACTCAATCGCATCGGCGATCGCGGCGTTCGCGCTTTCGAGGTCGCGGCATACGACGACGCCCTTGCCGAGCGCGAGGCCATCGGCCTTCACGACGACTTTGCCGCCGCGACTCCTCGCATACGCGCGCGCCGCCTCGGAATCGTCGAAAACCTGGAAATCGGCGGTTGGGACGCCGGCCTCGCGCATGACCGACTTCGCGAAAGCCTTGCTGCTCTCGAGTTGCGCAGCCGCCTTCGTCGGACCGAAGATTTTGAGCCCCGCTTTTTCAAATTCATCAACTATGCCGGCCGCCATCGGATCTTCGGGACCGACGATGGTGAGATCGATTTTGTTTTCCTTTGCGAATGCGACGAGTGCGGCGAAGTCACTCGTCGCTATGTTCACCGGCTTGGCGAGCTGATCGATTCCCAGATTTCCGGGCGCGCTCGAGAGCCCCCACACCGACTGGCTCTGATGAAGCCGCCAGCACAGCGCATGCTCACGCGCACCCTTTCCGATGACGAGAACTTTCATCGCTACAGTCTAACTAGTATTCCCACTATTCGCTCCTTGCGACTGTCGAGGCCATCTTCAGCCTGGCCACCCCGAGGTCGGACCTGTTCGGGGGCGCAATCCCTTATGACTTCGCTTTCTTGGAAAGTTTCGACTTGCCGGAACTGTTGAGGGCGACCGCTTGGCGAACGAGCGCCTTGAAGGCGGACTCCTCAACTTCTTCTCCTTCATGGATGTCGATCGCGCGGCGTACATTTCCGTCGAGACTCGAGTTGAAGAGACGGGCCGGATCCTTCAGAGACGCGCCCTTGGCGAAGGTAAGCTTCACGACATTCTTGTAGGATTCGCCAGTGCAGATGATGCCGTGGTGCGACCAAACCGGAGTGCCCATCCACTTCCACTCCTCGACGACGTCCGGGTCTGCTTGCTTGATGAGCTTGCGCATTCTGCTGAGGGTTTCCCCGCGCCAGTCCCCGAGTTCGGCGATTCTTTTCGAGATGAGCTCCGATGCCGACTGGCCTTGGCTCGCGCCCGACTTTTTCATGTTCTCATCCTGGAAGTTCCAGATACATCTCATTTGCAAGACAGCGGAGGATAGTCATGCAGTTGAGGCCCTACGAAACAATGCCGGCGATGCAGATTAACACTTCGCTTTTCTTTCTTTCCAAATACTAGGGGATTATCCGGCGTTTGGACACCGAGCGGGAAGTCGCGTCTAATTATGTGTTACGACGTGACAGGCTCGGAACTCAAAGGGGGGTAATCGCTTGGCCACTGGCCATCACACTAGCGATTCTAATCGGCGTAAAAGGCGGCACCGAAGGGCCAAGGCTCAAATCGGATGACGTTCTTCGTCAAGGTACCGTCCTGCGGGTAGATCACGAATCCAACATTGGTTGTCGGATCGATCCGTCTCAGCGAATAAATGAAACCGGTCTGGTGATTCCCTTTTTGAAATTCAAATTGGTAGTCAACGCAGCCGACGACAAGAAGATTCATCAAGAACGGCCGGGTTTTCACGTTCTGTTCTTTCTGAAGATCATCTACTCCTTTTTGAAGTTCAATAGCATTTACGGACAGGTCAGCTTTGATAGGCCTAGTTATATCGGGAAACAAAGTAGATGTGTTGAATTCCAGCCCATCTTTCGAACTGCGCAACTTATCACACAGTTCTTTCTGGTGTTGAAGCGGTTCCCTCACGAAGTTAGCAGCTTCGGGGATGATCAGTTGCGCCTCAAGACGGGAATGCGCGGCTGGCGAGTGCCCAATGTTTTTAATTACGAAGACTACAGAAAAGTGCGCTCCATTGCCGTCAAAAGTGAGATCACTGATTTGAGCGGGCTCAACGGAGACCCAAGGACGTTCGGACAGTTCGAATTCCTGTTGTGCAATAGCGGCTTGTGTCGCAGCGGCAATCGCTTGCTTGTGAGTTTCGGCGACGTTCTGATTAAGGTCGCTCAGACTATAGAGCGCAACGGCGATACCGATGCCCGTGATGACTACCAATGCGGCTTGAGTCCCAAGATAAAAATATCGTTCGCCACGTGTCTGTTCGCTCTTAGTTGCTGGGGAATTTGGTGGAGTCTTTCCCAATTCTACGACGAGCCTCATGCGGTCGGAGCCGGAATCCTGCTTCTTTTCAGTTGGCTCGGCGTGATCGGTGGCTCGCTCCTCGCGTTGCCTTTCATCGCTCATTAAGCACCACCAGAGAGAATCACTTTGCATTCTTCCGCTTACGGGCCTTCATCTCCGCGTGATGCGGATGGGTCTTTCGATGATACCCGCCGCATGGGCGGCAATAGAAATGCGGGTTTTCCCCTAAGAATGGCGGCTCTTTAAGAATGCCTTCCACTACTGAATCGAATGCCGCTTCGGACACACGCGCAGTCAGCACTTCAGGCGCGTGTTTCTCCAGTCGTCGGATCAACTCTTCATCGGTAATTCGAGTTGAGGCGATGGTTCTTGCCTTTCGTTTCTTCCGCGCCATCCCCGCTCCCCAAACGGCAATGCTAGCTGCCGTGGCTTGCTGGCGGGTAGTGGCTGAGGCCGCCGCCAGCGAGGCGTACTCAGCATCCTGCTATGATCTTATCGAAGATATCGGGATTCTTCCGGTTGTTGAATCGGAATGTAAACTCATTGAGGTACAAGGGCAAATACTTTTTCGACACCTTGTGGTAATTGCCGATGATGCCCCGTTTCAGGAGCGACCAGAACGATTCAATCGATTGCGTGTGAACGCGACCGCGCACATACTCTTCGCGCGAGTGCGTCACGCTGTCATGCGGGTATCCTTGCTGATCGAGATGGCGATAATGATGCGCTTCGTCCGTGGCGACCAGCGAGACGTTACGCGAGACGACTTGCCGAATGAATTTTTCGTGCGTATCGAAGCCCGCATCCTCGATCATCTGGCAGACTACGTTACCCTTCCGAGCGATGGCGCCGATGACCTCGATTTTGTTGCTCAAGAAAGGTCCACGGCGCCACCGGCGGCTTCGGCAGCGCCGGCGTCGTCGTGGCGCTGGCGATAGGCGCGGCGAAGGTCGTGGCTACCGGCCGCAACGGGCGCGCGCTGGACGACCTGGTCCGCCGCTTCGGCCCGCGGGTGCGGCCCGCCCCGATGACCGGCGTCGAGGCGGACGACCGGCGCCGCGTCGCCGAGCTCGGCGCGGGCGGCTAGTCTAGCGGGACGCCGAGGTACGCCCACTTCGACCAGAACCGACCAGCCTTGTGACGGAATGTCCTAGTGGCGGAAGTGGCGTACGCCGGTGAAGACCATCGCAAGGCCATATTTGTCGGCCGCCGCGATGACCTCGTTGTCACGCACCGCGCCGCCCGGCTGCGCAATCGCCGTCGCACCCGCCTCCGCGGCGAGAGTCGGGCCGTCGGGGAACGGGAACAGAGCCTCGGAAACCAGCACCGAACCTTGAAGTGATACTTTAAGTCGTTCCGCCTTTTCGCGCGCCGCGTAAACCGGATCGATGCGCGAGGTCGCGCCGCCGCCGACCGCGAGCGTGCGATCCTCGGTAACGAACGTGATCGCGTTCGACTTGATGTGCTTGCAGACCTTGATGCCGAACTCCATCGCGCACAGTTCCGATTCGCTCGGCGCGCGCCGGGTGACGACTTTGGCCTCGCGAGGATTTTCGATCGCGAGGTCGGGCGTCTGCACCAGCAAACCGCCGAGCACGCGTTTCAGATCGAACTCCTCGCGATGGACCGCGTCGGGATGAAAGCGCATCACGCGGCGATTCTTTTTCTTGCGCAGGAATTCGAGCACGCCGGGCTGATAGTCGGGACCGATGAGCACTTCGGTGAAAAGCTCATCAGCCGCGCGGGCAAACTCGAGGTCCCACGGACGATTCGCGATAATTATTCCGCCGAAGGGAGAGTCGGGATCGGTCGCGAACGCCTTGTCCCATGCGGCCTTCATCGTATCGGCGACGCCGACGCCGCAGGGCGTGTTGTGCTTGAGGATGGCCACCACCGCGCGCGGCTCATTTTGAAACTCGATGATCAGATTTATCGCCGAGCTGATATCGATGACGTTATTGTAGGACAGTTCCTTGCCGTGGAGCTGCTCGGCGATTTTCAGAAAGTTGCCATAGAGCGCACCGGTCTGATGAGGGTTTTCGCCGTAGCGCAATCCCTGCTCGCGCTCCATCGAGAGGCTGAAAGTCTCGCCTAGTGGTCCGTCATTGGTATCGGTTTGGGCGCCGGTATGAGTGCCGAGGTAATTCGAAATCGCGCAATCGTAGGCCGTCACACGCGCGAAGGCCTTGCGCGCCAGGCGCCATCGAGTTTCAGCGGTAGTCGCGCCGCCGGTCGCTTCGAGTTCCTGCGCGATCGCGGCGTAGTCGGAAGGATCAACGATGACGGCCACATCGTCATGATTTTTGGCCGCCGCGCGCACCATTGTCGGGCCGCCGATATCGATATTTTCGATCGCTTCTTCGAGGCTGACGTTCGGCTTCCCGACGGTCTGCTCGAACGGATAAAAGTTCACCACTACCAGGTCGATTGGCTCGATGCCGTGTTGGCGCATCTGCTGTTGATGCGAAGGCTCGGAACGGCGCGCAAGAATCCCGCCGTGAATCTTAGGGTGGAGAGTCTTGACCCGGCCGTCGAGCATCTCGGGCGAGCCGGTGAAATCCTCGACCGACTTGACGCGGACGCCGCCCTTTTCGAGCGCGGCCTTGGTGCCGCCGGTGGAGAGAATCTCGACGCCGCGCCGCTCGAGCGCGCGCGCGAAATCGACCAGCCCGGTTTTGTCGGAAACCCCCAGCAGCGCCCGTTTGATTACGACCTTGTCGGTTGCCATTTTCTTCTCGCCGGCTTCATTTGCTAGCCGCGGTAAACCCGCGAAACGCGGCGCCCAACGGTGCAAAGCATCTCGTATGAAATTGTTTGCGCGATGCGCGCGACATCGTTGACGCTGACGGTGTCGTCGCCGCTACGCCCCCACAATATCACTTCGTCACCCACCTTGACGCCGGGCAAATCGGTGAGATCGATCTCGGTCAGGTCCATCGAGACTGCGGCGACCACCGGCGCGCGACGCCCGCCAATCAGCACCTCGCAACCATTCTGAAGACCACGCCGATATCCATCGGCGTAGCCCACGGGCAGAATGCCGATCACCGTCTCGCGTTGAGTAACGAAGGTATGGCCATAGCCGACGCCCGTACCAGCGGGGACTCGCTTCGTCTGCATCAAGCGGGTTTTGAACGTCATGACCGGCGTCAGGTTGACTTTTTCCCGCACCGCGAGCACTGGCGGCAGCCCATAGGTCGCAAGGCCGGGCCGTACCAGGTTGAAATGCGAATCGGGACGCAGCACCAACGCCGCGGAATTGGCCGCATGCACCACCTCGGGGCGCATGCCCGCGGTGGCGAGCGTCGCGAGGGCGTCCTTGAAGACGCGCAGTTGCGAATCAGTGACGACGCTCGTCGGATCGCCGGCGTTCGCGAACAGCGTGCATGCGCCTTCGAGCTTCAGCGCCGTGGCGGCCCGCAACTCCTCGATGGCGCGCGCGAGTTCCGAAGGCATCACGCCGAGGCGCGTAGCACCGGTATCGATTTTCAAATGAACCGCGACATTTTGACGGCCGAGTTCGAGGGCCGCAGCATTGAGCGGCGCAACGATCGAGACATCGAAGATGAACGGCGTCACATCGAGTGCGAGGATCTCGCGCGCCTGCTCAGGAAAAAATCCGCCAAGCAAATAGACGCGAGTGCGAATGCCCGCGTCGCGCAGTTCGCCGGCCTCGGAAATCGTCGCGACGCCGAAGTGGCCGCATCCTTCGGCGGCGAGCGTCCGCGCGATTGGAACCGCGCCATGACCATAGGCATCCGCCTTCACGACCACCATCATGTCGGCGCTTCCGGCGGCTTCGCGCAGCGCATGATAGTTGCGGCGCAGCGCGGCCAAATCGATTTCAATAACGGTCGGCCGTTGCGAGCGAGCGGTCATCGTGAGGCGGTTCCTTAAGTGAGCGCGGGCGAGCGATTCACATAACTATTCGAAGTCGAAGCAGTCAATCAACTATACTCATACAGTCCTGTGGACAGCATTGATAGGCGAGCGTGGATACCAGAGATCGGTGCGAAACGTTTTTTGACAGTGCCTCAAGTCCCGCGATATAGATTGATCAGGCTGGGGGTGTGCCGCGAGGCACTGAGATCTCGCCACGGCGAGAGACCCCTCGAACCTGATCCGGGTGATGCCGGCGTAGGAAAAGCGTGGATGGTGGAGCGATCGCTGCTCCGTCCCAAGCCGCTTCCCGGCGCCAGGAAGCGGCTTTCTCAATGCCCTCGTATAGTTGATACAGTTTCACAATTGCCAAATATCACCATCCAGCTTAATGGCGACCCTTATGTCATCGACGGCGATGCGCGCCTGACCACCCTCATCGAGGTCCTCAAGATGAAGCCCGCCCGTATCGCCGTCGAGCTCAATCGCGAGGTTGTGCCCAAGGCCGATTACGCCAAAATTTCGCTGCGCGACGGCGACGAGCTCGAATTGATTAACTTCGTCGGAGGCGGATAAATAGCGAAGGTTGGCCTTCAACCACAGGCTGAAGCCTGTGCCACAATAGAAATACCATGCAAGACACTCCCTTCAATATTGGCAACCGCTCGTTCAAGTCGCGGCTCATTGTCGGCACCGGCAAGTACAAGGATTTCAATGAGACCCGCCTCGCGATCGAGGAGAGCGGCGCCGAGATCGTCACGGTCGCGGTGCGCCGCGTCAATATCACCGATCGCAAGAAGGAGAATCTGCTCGATTTCATCGATCCCAAGCGCTGGCAGATTCTGCCCAACACCGCGGGATGTTACACCGCCGACGAGGCGATTCGCACCTGCCTCCTCGCGCGCGAGGTCGGCGTCGGCGAGATGGTGAAGCTGGAAATCATCGGCGACCAAAAGACGCTCTTTCCCGACGTGCCCGCGACCATCGAGGCCGCCAGGATTCTCGTCAAGGAAGGCTTCACCGTGTTGCCCTACATCACCGACGACCCGGTCTCATGCAAACGGCTCGAGGAAATCGGATGCGCCGCGGTGATGCCGCTCGCCGCACCGATCGGATCGGGGCTCGGCATTCGCAATCCCTACAACATCAAGATTATCATCGAGCAGTCGAAGGTACCGGTGATTGTCGATGCGGGCGTCGGAACCGCGTCCGATGCGGCGGTGGCGATGGAACTTGGATGCGACGGCGTGCTGATGAACACGGCGATCGCGGGCGCGAAGGATCCGATCGCGATGGCGCGTGCGATGAAGCTCGGCATCGAGGCGGGCCGTCTCGCGTTCCTCGCGGGGCGTATCGAGCGGAAACTCTACGCCACCGCGTCGAGCCCGATCACCGGACTCATCGGGTAGCGACGATTGAGCGTCGCGCGCCCACCGTTCTCGCTGTACCTCATCACTGATCGGAAGCTCGCGAAGGGGGGCATCGCGGCGGCGTGCCGAGAGGCGCTTGTCGCCGTCTGCGAGGAGGCGCTGGCGGCGGCGCGGATGTACCGGCGCTTTGTTGCCGTGCAGCTTCGCGAGAAGGATCTCACGGGACGCGAGCAACTCGCACTCGCGCGCGAGTTGCGAAAAATCTGCACCGCGCATGGCGCGTTGCTCCTCATCAATGATCGCATCGATGTGGCCCTCGCATGCGATGCCGACGGCGTCCATCTTCCGGCCCATTCGTTTTCGGTCCACGATGCACGCGGCCTTCTCGGAAAGTCGAAACTCATCGGATGCTCCACGCATACGATTGCCGAAGTGGAAGCTGCGAACCGCGCGGGCGCCGATTTTGTGGTGTTCGGGCCGGTCTACGATCCTATTTCCAAAAGGGCGTATGGCCCCGCCACCGGCGTCGAGGCATTGCGCGCGGCCTGCGAGGCGAGTGACATTCCGGTTTATGCGCTCGGCGGCATCACGGCGGACAGGATCGCTGAGCTGAGCGATACCAGGATGGCTGGCGTCGCGGTGATCGGTTCGGTATTCGGCGCGGCCTCACCGGGCGATGCGACCCGCGCGCTGCTGCAGGCGATCTCCGATCATCTCTGAATCCTGAGGCGCTTCTTTTTTTGTCATCCTGAGCGACGCTTCGGCGCGAAGGATCTACGCGCAGCGATTCTTCTTCGATGGTGTCCCACCCACCTCAGGTCCCATCGCGCCGAATCCCGCGATCCTTCCGGGTAGGGGTCGTTCGCGAAGGGGAGTATACCGCAGTTGACTAACAGCGAGTATTCTCCTATTGTTTTCTCGACAGGCCGGAAAACCCAAGCAGGGTCAGCTGTATTAGGCTTCCTGATGGCCCTGCTGTTCTTCTTTGGCGTCCCTCTCTTTACGGCGTCGGCGCGCGAACCGCTGCTTCTGCGCCCGATAATGTGGACTCGTTTTCAGTTCGTAGGCTTTGCAGGTGTAGCAGTAGAAGTGAAGGATTTTCTGCGCGTACTGACTCATCGCAATTATCTCCGTGCGCCAACTACGAGGCGCAGCGCCGAGCCTGTCAGGTTCGAATCCATGGCAATTGAAACCGGAGAAGACGGCATAACGAGAGCGTTCCTCAGTGCCTCTACCGTCGGATCGGACGGCTCATCGCCATATCGCATTCGCGTTACGATTGTTACTCCTGTCGGTCCGCCCCCGACACTCATGGCGGTTGACACTCTATCAAAGGGGAAGCCTTGGCGAGGCGTGATCGCAGTAACATTGCCGACCGACCAGCCTAGTTCGTGCAGGACAGTGGCTATCTCAAATGCGAAGCTGAATGCTTCACCATCATCACGCGGAAATGAGACTTGCAAAATTTCGGCTTTCGGTACTTCCGCTAATGCCTTCCTGAATTCTTTCGATCCAAGGACGCTTCGACGAGCAGTGTCTTTGCGTAACTGTTCTAACTTTAGTTCTGCTTCGGCTTGCTTTTCCGCAGACGCTGCTGCGTCGCGCTGGAGCTGCGCAATTTCAGTTTCCAAAATGGCTTGCAATTTGCGCGAAGCGACAAGAACGCACCAGCCAAACGCCACCTCAATCACGACACCAGCAAGTACCAGTTTGCTACCGAACGCGGGCAATCCTTCCGCCCAGAGTCCCCAAATTACCAGCGCGCCGCCGATGAGAGACGCAATTTCTAGCCCTAGTTCCGCCAATTCCCAACGTCGCTTTCTTCTGGCGATAGCGTCGGCGGTGTTCATCATTCAGCTAGTCGTTTTTGTTCTGCGATGGTGGCGATGACCAGACGAATTTCAATTGAACTGGCTCGCTGGCGTCGCTCTCAGATAGCCGAGAGATTCGCCAGTACTTGCCCCTCAGCATCCTGCTATCGCCTTGCCGAAAATGTCGGCCTCTTTGCGGTTGTTAAACCGGAACTGAAATTCCGCGAGGTACAGCGGCAGATACTTCTTGCTGACGCTATGGTAGCTGCCCATGACTCCGCGCTTGAACAGCGACCAGAAAGATTCGATGGAATTGGTATGCACGATGCCGCGAACGTATTCGTTCTCGCCATGTTTGATAACCTCATGGGCGCGTCCGCTATCGACCAGCGTGTCGTAACCGTGGTGTTCGTCGGTGACAACCAATTCAACCTTTCGATCTACGGCCTTGCGGACAAACCCCATCATGGTTTCGCGATCCGCTTTCTCGATCATTTGACAAACAACGCTGCCCTGCGCGAGATCGCGCCGATGACGATGTTCTTTCCCTTACCCACCGTATTGTGCGGATTGCGCTTTCCGAGATGCTTGTTCTTTTCCTTGCCGCCGACAAAGGTTTCGTCCACTTCGACGATGCCCATCAATTGTTGAAAATCAGGATCGTGCAGCGAAGCGCGGAGTCTCATGCACATGTACCAAGAGGTTTTGTACGAGCCGTATCCGAGCATCCGGTGGATTTGCAGCGCGCTAATTCCTTTCTTGGAAGTGAGCATCACATGCAGCACCTTGAACCATTGCAGCAACGGTTTTTTGGTTTCCTCGAAGATCGTTCCGGTCTTGAGCGAGAAGCGATAAGGCGAACGCGGCTTGGGTCCGCACTTCATACACTGCCAGTGCCATGGGCGCGCCTTGCTCTCGTAGACGTGGTCGTTGTTACAGCGCGGGCAGTGCGGGCCATTGGGCCAGCGGCGACCATACAGATACGTGCAGCACGCTTCCTCATTGGGAAAGAGCCGGTCAAATCCGGCCAACGTCAATTGAGATACGAATCGAGGTTCGCTCATAATGGGAACATTAGCAAATCCAAGAGTGTTAGTCAACTGCGGTATACTCCCCTTCGCGAACGACCCGTCGAATCCTGATCGCGCGAAGCGCATTCCATTCCTGACGAATCGGTCGCGTTGACCCGTCGCTTGTCATTCTGAGGCAAGCGAGGCGCAGCCGAAGAACCTCGATGCGCGCAATGCGCTGTTGATCGGGAACGGGCAGTCAAATTAGTTGTCTGAGATTCTGACATTCCGCTATTCTGGCAATTGATGGAGTCGCTGGCGGGCAAGGTGGGACGACGCGGGACCGTGGTGTTGCCTGCCAAGCTGCGCCGCCGCCTCGGCATCGAAGAGGGATCGTTCATCGTCGCCGAAGAGCGCGAAAATGGCATCCTGATTCGTCCGGCGAAGGTGGTTCCGGTCGAAATCTATACTCCCGAGCGGCGCGCGGAATTCCTGCTGAACAACGCCATCGACGCCGCCGACTATCGCCGCGCACGCGCCGAGGTGAAGCGTCTGGGACTCGATCCCGACCGCATCAAGCACCGCCGCCCCCCCAGGCGCCCATAGGGTGGGGGCACATGCCGCCTGACTCCTCTTCGATGTGCCTGAACGATGTCGGCCAAAATCGAATCATACGGCATTGCCGTAGATTCCGTCGAGGTCACTTCGTCTTCCTTCTTCCATCGTCCGCTCTCCTTTTCTGTCATCCCGAGCGAGGCTGCCGAGTCGAGGGACCTCCGCGAAGCGATGCTCCGGCGAATCTTCTTCACCGAATGTCGTGCTCCAGTTACACTTCCGAACACCATAAGCCTGACCATCGCGGCGGAATTCGGCGCTTTCGCTTATGCGGAAAGCGTGGGCACTTGGCGAAGAGGGACACAGAAAATGGCTGTACCGAGGTTTGGAGAAAACCATCTAAGAAGAATCTGCGAGGTTCTTACTGGAGCATTCAGTCACCGAGAACTGTCAGCCTTGCTAGGCCAATGCAGCATCTCTGAGCGAGGAGGAACACCGCGATGGGAGCGTGCCTTCTTGGCGCTTAGCGCGAGGCAGGAAGAGGACCGTTGTGGAAACAATGTGGCGGCGTTCATACAAGCCGCAATGGAACCGGTTCGCTTCACAGAACAAGGAGCTAATTTCACGGAGGTATGTCGCCAACTGAACGAAGTACTGAGTTTTAGCGCATTGCAACTTGGAGAAGATGGAAAGCTTCACGCAGTGTCAGCGGCACAGACTCTGACCGAAGCCGAGCGCATGGCGCATCGACTACGGAGCGAACTACAACGTAGAGGCGTTCACCCGGATGCGCTCGTCTTCTGCCGCGCGGAACTACTTGAAGCGACCCCCCCGAATTACTTTCATGCTGTACTGGAGGCGAGCAAAAGCGTGGCGCAAAAGCTACGTGACAAAACGGGGTTGACCGCAGATGGCGCCGAACTTGTCGATCCAATCTTTCCGATCGCGCGTCCGCTGCTGGCCATCAATTCGTTGCGAACGGAGAGCGAGCAATCGGAACACAAAGGCTTCGCAAACCTTCTTCGCGGAATGTTTGGCACCTTCAGAAATCCGACGGGACATGCGCCTAAAATTGTTTGGCGAGTTACCGAGCAAGACGCTTTGGACCTACTATCGCTCGTCTCCTATCTGCATCGTAGACTTGATTCGGCTGTTCGGACGACGTTCTGAGCAGCGAGAGAACTCAGCGAATCGCTGCGCGGAGGTCCCTCGACTCGGCAGCCTCGCTCGGGATGACAGAGAAGGACGTGCGTGCGGCGCGAAAGAAGATTGGCGGCGCGCCACCACCCTCGGGCGAGGACGCCCTCGGGCTCTCACCCCCTCGTCACGTCCGTCGCAAGACCCAGAGCGACAGACGCGCCGAGGACCCTCTCTCGCAGCAAAAAGCGAGAGAGGGGACCGCTACGAGCGTTGCGGCAGAGAATCTGTGGTCAGTTGCGCTGAAGAGGCGCCGCAGCGGACAGAATGCTCTCCATCGATGGCATCTCGCGGTAGTAGGGCGAGGTGAAAATCCATCGCACCACGCCGTCGCGATCGAGGATGAAGAACGCTGGGATCGCATTGTCAGGCTCGCAATCGCGATGATGCTGTATCAGCCTGAGCGGTCGCAGCAGCGTTTCCTTCTCGTCGCTCAGCAGCGGGATGTCGGTGCGCAGGAATCCCGCGAGCATCTTCGAGCGATCAATAGGGTCGGCGCTAATTGCGACGGTCTTCAGTCCCTTGCTTAGCGAATCCGGCTGATGCGTGCGGATTCACCCGGCACTGCGACACGATCGTTACTACAAGTGCTATCCGCGCGTTGAATAGCGGCGCGGCGCCGCCCGGCCTTCAACCTGAAAGTCCGAGCGGCGCACCTTGGCTCAACCCAACTACGATTGTGGATGTCCGCCCTTGCTGGTGCACTCCTCCGGACTCGACATCTTGACGAAGCCCTTGCCCTTGCACGCATTTTGGCCTTTGCAATCATTCTGCGCGCTCTTGCAGGCACTCTGACCCTTGCACGCGTTCGCGCCCACGCACTTCGTCGCTCCGGCCGAGGTTCCGGCCGACGGAGATGGGGCGCCCTCCTGCGCCATCGCCGCGGTCGCGAGAAAAAGCGTGGCGACCGCCGAGGCTAACAATGCTCCTTTGGTTGACTTGTTCATTGGTTTTCTCCATTTCCGCAGCGCGGAATTTCAGTTTTAAGCCGACGATTGCCCGAGCTACCGAAGCGCAGCTGCGGACCGAATGACGGCCGACAACAGCTATTCGCGCGGCGGGTCGGAAAGTTACACGCGCGGTCCGTGACAAAGGCCGCGCGCCGGAAGGTGTAACTTTTCGATGGCGCGCGAGTACTTCCGTTCGGCGGGAAAGGAGACCGCTTAACATGAGCAATCTGAAATGGTTGACCTCCACGGCGGAAAAGATGCTGCAACGTCTCTCGTCGTATGATTGGCTCGCCGCGCTGCTTACCCGGCTTTTCGTCGGATATTTTTTCTTCGAGACCGGATGGGCCAAGGTACATTCCCTCGACACCTTCACGATGCGCTTCATCGAGTGGGGCATCCCCTATCCGGCGTTCAACGCCGCGCTTTCCGCCTATACCGAATGCGTCGGCGGCGCGCTGACGATTGTGGGGTTAGCGACCCGCTTCGTCTCGGTCGCGATGATGATCAACATGGCGGTTGCGGTCATCAGCGTGAAAATGAAAACGGTGGCCGGACTCAATGACTTCGTGGAACTCGACGAACCGCTATACGCGCTAGTGTATCTATGGCTGATGATTTCCGGCGCGGGCTGGTTGAGTGTGGACTTCGTGATCCGCTCGGCTTTTCGACGGCCGTTAAGCAACTCCAGCGCGGAGGTGGCAAGTGTTCCGCCCGGTTTGAACCCGAACCGAGTTAGCCTACACGATAAGCCATTAACCGAATTTACTCGCGCCCCAATCTCGCAATGACTTTTCGCAGGAGCCCGAACCAGCCATGAACGCAAAAACACGAGTAGTCGTACTAGGTAGCGGCTTCGCGGGACTGTACGCCGCGGCGCGACTTGAAAAAACGATCGCACGCCATCCGGGCGTCGAAATCACCGTCATCAATCGGGAGAATTTCTTTCTCTTCACACCGATGCTGCACGAAGTTGCAGCAGGCGACGTTGACATTACCCATATCGTCAACCCGATCCGAAAGATGCTGAAGCGCGGGCGCTTCTTCGACGGCGAAGTCGAGCGAATCGATCTTGCCGCGCGCAAGGTGATCGCGTTTCATGGCGCCGGCTCGCGACATTACCACGAGATCGAATATGACCATCTGGTGCTGGCGCTCGGCTCGATCACTAACTTTTTCAACTTACCGGGGCTGAGCGAGCGCGCGCTCACGATGAAGACGCTCGGCGATGCCATCCATCTGCGCAACCGTTTGATCGAACTTCTGGAGGAGGCTGATTTCGAATGTTGTGCTGACAAGCGCGAGAGTATTTTGACGATGGTGGTGGCAGGCGGCGGCTTTGCCGGCGTCGAGACGATAGCGGCGGTGAATGACTTTCTGCGCGAGGCGCTGAAATCCTATCCGAACCTGAGGGAGGAAATGTTGCGGCTCGTCCTGGTCCATCCTGGACCGGTGATTCTGCCCGAACTGGGCGACAAGCTCGGCGCCTATGCGCAACGCAAGCTGGGCGAGCGCGGGGTTGAAATCCGCACTAATACCAAAGTGCTGTCAGTATCGGGTCCGCAGATTCAGCTCAGCGATGGTTCAAGCATCCTGGCGGATACGTTGGTATGGACCGCCGGTAGTTCGCCCAATCCGTTAATCGCATCACTTGCTTGCGAGAAGACCGGCGGCCGCATCTGCGTGAATGAGAATCTCGAAGTGCCGGGCTGGCCGGGCGTATGGGCGCTGGGCGATTGCGCGATGGTGCCGGATAGAAAGTGCGGCGGCTTCTGCCCCCCTACCGCGCAGCATGCGCTTCGGCAAGGGAAAGTCGTCGCCGATAATATCGCGGCGAGCATTCGAGGCGGGAAGAAGCGACCGTTCAACTTCAAGACCATCGGTCAGCTTGCTGCGATCGGAAAACGGGCCGGAGTGGCGCGCATCTTCGGATTCAACTTCTCGGGCTTCATAGCATGGTGGCTGTGGCGCACTATTTATTTGTCCAAACTGCCGCGCCTCGAGAAAAAACTCAGGGTCGCGCTGGATTGGACGCTCGACATCTTCTTCCCGAAAGATGGAGTTCAATTTCTAACGGTGCGGGCGCCCAGCATGTCGGCGCCGGAACATCCGGATCGTTTGGCTGATGCCACCTACGACCGCAACCATCCCGAGCCGACCATCTTAACCCATACGACGCCGCCGCAGCAGTAAGGTCCCGAGTCCCGCTGAAAGCGCGATGCCGATCAACGCGGGCAACAAATGCCACGTGAGAAGGTGTAACGGCTCGTCACTCGGGCAATCGATCCGCATCAGAGCGAAGGTGAGCATAAAGGCGGCCGCTCCAACTAGCGCTCCTTCGGCGCGCCGAGACGTCGGAGCGCCGCGCCTTGCGGCCCATAACAGCGCTATCCACGGAACCGCGGCATAAATACTCATCCATTTTACGCAGACGAGGCCGCTGCTGATAAACTTGGCCAGCGGCACTTGCGAATCAGCTGGATCATGAAGCAGGAGCAGCGACCCAGCTAATACAAATGCCGGCAGCAGGAGGATTTCCAGGGTGCTGCTTTCTCGACCTGGGACTGCCAGGCGCAATGCGAACGACGCCGCGAGCGATCCGGCTCCCGCAAAGCTCGCCAAGCCCAGAACATACCACGGGTCATGTAGCCGCTGTGCGATGTCAGGCCGATGGAAATGATAAATCAACACGAGCAACACGCCGGACTCGAGCAGTATCCAGCAAGCCATCCGCGCCGCCGGCGGCCACAGACGACGGACGGGCGTGAGCTGGAGGACCATTCGATCCACCAGCTCCCGATGAAAGCGCTCAAAGTTTGCGCTCTGACTCGTCTGTGCCATATCCCTGGACCCTGGGGTCACTCACCGATCATCTTTCGCAAAGCCTTGTATGCACGATGTGCTCTAACTCTGAGCGCTCCCACACTAACGCCCGCGCGACCCGCGGCCTGCGCGATCGATAGGCCTTCAAGTTTCAGCATGGCGAATGCTTCACGTTGTTGATCGGGCAGGCGCGCCATTGCGGCCTCGAGGTCCGGATCCGAATGAGATTCTTCGGCAGCGGCCGCTTCCGGAATTTCATCGGTCAGTTGTTCCAGACTCGCACGCGTCCAGTAACGGCGCGCATGATCCGCGGCGGTATTTCGCGCTATCGCGAATAGCCATGGCTCCAGCGGGCGCGACGGTTGATAGGTGTGGCGCGCTTGAAAGAAGGCCATCAGAGTTTCCTGATACACGTCCTCCAGCTCGTCGCGATCGGCAATCCTGCGGCGCAAGAAACTCGCGATCATGGGACCGATGTCGTCGAGCAAAATGCGGCAAGAGTCGCGATCGCCATCCTGGACCCGCGTCATTAACTCCGCGCGCCTGTGGCTTCGCTCCTGAGCCGTGCTGTTGACGATTCGGTTGCTCACCAAACCCGAGCATTCCGGTAGATTGCTTTTTGATGGACGGGATAGTCCACGAGGTATCGGTTATAGCATTAAGCATTGGGACGCCAGACGAAGAACTATGAGAATTGTCGAGTTCGGCCCTCGACCGCTTAGATCAGTTCCCCCTTTCTGCCCGATTGTTACATCTCGCCTATGCAAAGGAGTTGCGCGGTGAGGCCGGCATTTCAATAGCGGATGCGACCCCTCGCTCGATGATCGAGTCACTCGAGTTTGAGTGAGGCGGCCGCAGCCTCAATTCTCTCCATCGACGGCATCTCGCGATAGTAGGGCGAGGTGAAAATCCATCGCACTACGCCGTTGCGATCGAGGATGAAGAATGCCGGAATCGCATTGTCAGGCTCGCCATCGCGATGATGCTGGATCACTCCGAGCGGCTTCAGCAACGTTTCCTTATCATCGCTCAGCAGTGGGATATCGGTGCGAAGGAAGCCCGCCAGCATCTTCGAGCGATCGACGGGATCGGCGCTGATCGCGACCGTCTTCAGTCCGTGCGCGACCAATTCCGCTTGATGCGCGGTCAGCTCGGCCAGTGCGTAGCGCGCGAATGGATCGAAATCGCCGCGATAGACGACTACTAGCGTGCCATTCAAGCCGGATTCGGGTCCCCGATGAGTCGCGCCCGTCTGATCGGGCAGCGCATAGTTGGGAAAACGATCGCCGACCTTCAGATTCAGCGTGAACGGCGGATTGCGCGTGCCGTGGAGCGTGTAGCTGACGAAGCGGCCGCCTCCGATGCCCACCACGGCGCATGCGAAGAACGCGAGAAGCCCGAGCGCGAGTTTCGCATGCGGCGACCATACGCCGAGCGCGAGGCGCACGCCGATGAGGCAGAGCAGCATCGCGGCGGCGATCCCGTAGTAAGCGGGATAAGGGATGCGGTCGTGAATGCCCATCGAAGGGGACGACCAGAACGAGAGCAGCACGTATTCGTAGAGGCCGAAACCACCGGCGATGAAAACCAGCGCGAGGACGGCGCGAATCGGCTGAAACGGCGGCGCGGTCCACGTCTCTTCGAGTTCATTCGCGAGGCGCGCCTCGGCCTCGGCGACCTCGGGCTGCACCGCGTCGAATTTTTCGATTTCTTCGGCTGAAGTTTTCGGGAATTCTGCCAAGCGACTCAAAACGAAGCGGCGTCAATGTCCGCCGCAGCGATCATTTCTACCACGTCGGCGATATGCTTGTATGCCGCCCGTGCGAGAGCGGCTCGTTGGTTACAGGTTCAATGGTTAACCTCAGATATGTGCGGGAAACGTACCGGCGCGACCCGGTCGTGTGGATCACGGTTCTAATCCTCGCGCTGATCTATCTGCCGATCGCGGCGCGCTACGACACTTTTCGCAACGAACTGTATTTTGTCGTATGCGGCCGGCATCCGGCTTTCGGGTACGCGGACCTTCCTCCGCTGGTGCCGTTGATCGCGGCCGCAACCCAGCTCTTCGGCAACAACACGTGGCTGCTGCGGATTCCGGCGATAGCGGCGGCGCTCGCGCTCGTGCCTTTGACGGCGGATTTTGCCCGCGTGATCGGAGGGGACAGAACTGCGGCATGGATGGCGGGGGTCGCCGCCGCAATCGCGCCGATGCTGATTGGGATTGCCTCGACGCTCGGCACTGCCAGCTTCGAACCGCTCGGATGGACCTTGTGCGCGTATCTTTTGGCGCGTGCGGTGATTCGAGGCGAAATCAATGCCGCGATATGGGCGGGAATCGTCGCGGGGATTTCGATGGAGGCCAAGTATGGAATCGCAACCTGGCTTGTCGGAATCGCGCTCGGAATCGTACTGACTTCGGCGCGACGCCTGCTCTCAACTCGCCAGCTATGGTTCGGAATCCTGGCTGCAATCGTAATCGCCGCTCCGAGCCTGATCTGGCAAGCCGTCCACGGATGGCCCTTCCTGCAATCGATTCACTACGCGACTGAAAAGCGAAATTTCACCGGAACGCCGCTGCGTTTCGAGATCAAACAAATCCTCGCGATGAATTTTTTGCTGGCGCCGTTGTGGATCGCCGGCGTGGTCGCGCCTTTTGTAGACGCCAGACTTCGCAACGCGCGCTTCCTGTCGATCGCGTTCATCGCGACCACCGCGATCATCATCGGCAGCCACGGCAAGGACTACTATCTCGCGCCGGCGTATCCGACGATGTTCGCGGTCGGGGCCGTCGCCTGCGCGGCAATCCCGCGATGGTTGCGCACCCTATGGTTCACCGGCGCGATTGCCATGTCCGCGGTGGTGCTGCCGGTGGTGTTGCCTATCCTGGATCCTCCGACGCTGGCGCGCTTTCTGGCGGCCTCTCACCTGAGACCATCGCCCAACGAGCGCGAGGCTGTCGGTGCTCCACTCACCCAGGTGTTTTCCGACGAACTCGGATGGCGTCAGATGGAGCAGCAGGTCGCCGCGGTTTACCGCTCACTCTCGCCCGACGAACGCGCGCACGCCGCGATTATCGCATCGAACTACGGCGAGGCGGCCGCGATAGATGTCTATGGACGCAGCGACGGCTTGCCGCCCGCGTTATGTGGCCAGCTCCAATACTTCTTCTGGGGAACGCACGGCTACGACGGCAGCGTCATCATCGAGGTCAACGGCAACCCGCAGGTCTGGGAGCGCGCGTGCCAAACGAGTGAAGTTGCGGGGCGCTTCGGCGGCCCTTATGTGATGCCTTTCGAAAACGGGCCGATAATATTGTGCCGCGGACTTCGGCGGCCGCTGGGCGAGGTCTGGGAGCGCTTCAGGCGCATGCACTAGGGTTTCAATTCGAGTCGCACGCAAGCCCGAGGAGGGTTTGAGGCTCGCATCATGCGGGTGGGATGCCCTGGTGAAAGCGGAATACGCGATGCGGATCGACCTGCGCCTTGACCTGGCGCAATCGTTCGAGGTTGCTCCCGTAGTATGCTTCCTGCCAATCGACCAGCGAAGGATCGACAAAGTTCTGATAGCTCTCGGGAAGAGCAAACGGCAGCATCGCATCGAAAAATTCGTCCTGCCACGCGCGATTGCGATGGACCGTCGCGGCGGTGTCGGTGGCTTTCCAGCCCAGATTGAGAGTCGCCAGCCAGTCGCTGCTGCGATGGACGAAAGCGGTCGCATCGGGAGCTATCGCATTGACCTGGTCGCCGGTCTGAAACAAAACGAAGTGCCCTCCGCCCGAGGTTCCCGGCCATTGCCGCGAGAACTTGAATATATTGGTGATGGCGCCGGAGCTGATCGGATTGGTGAAGAACCGCGAACGTTCCTGGTAGTAACCGGGAGGACCCGGCTCGGCGAGGAATCCGGTCTGCGCGCTCCAGTAGCTCAGTTCCTCGATATCCGATGTTGACGGTTGCGACACCTGGTAGACCGGCGCGAGGATGCCGGCGAGGTCCGCGGCGCTGCCCACCAACTGGCCGAGTAGCGCGATAGTGACATCCTGCCCCGCCGCAAATTGCTCCGCTGTAACCGCATTGACCGCGAGTCTGGTTCCCAGCCCCGGTGGGCCTGCGGCGAGCGCGGCGAGCAGCGCGATATAGACATCCTCGGTATTCGAAGTCCAGGTGAGTTTGAAAACCGTCAGGTCGGTGACCGGGAAAGTTTGCATGCTGAAAGAAGTGTTGATGCCGAAGTTGCCGCCGCCACCGCCGCGGCAGGCCCAGAACAGATCGCTGTTAGAGTTGTCGTTGAGGGTTAGGATATCGCCGTTCGCGGTTACGATTTCGCTTGCGACCATCTGATCGGATCCGATGCCCTGCGCGCGCATGTTGAATCCAATCCCGCCACCGAGCACGAATCCGGCGGCGCCAACTGTCGGACAGCGGCCGTGAGTGATCGCGACATTGAGCGGTTGCAGCGCGTTGTAGATGTCGCCGTTGCGCGTTCCGCCGCCCATCGTGACAACGCCGTTAGAGCTGTTGAACTCGATTTGGTTCATCAGCGAGAGATCGATCATCAGCCCGATAGTGGTCGAGTAGCCCGCGTACGAGTGTCCGCCCGATCGCGCAACGAGGGGGACGCCGTAGCGGCGGCTCCACGCGATGGATTGCGCGACATCCTCGGCGCTTTGGCATCGCGCGATGCCGCCCGGCAAAACCTTCGCGTAGCGGAGATTCTGGGGCTGGGCGATAGTCGAGAAGCCTGCGTCGCCGGGGCGCAGGAGCGGACCCGACAGCTTGCGCGCCAAGGCGCCCCAAGGGGGAGGAGTCTCCGCAGAGGAGCTGGAACCGCATCCGGTGTTGGAGAGCAGACCGAGGCCTAGCCCGGCGCCGACCGTGAATCGGGCCGCGCGGCCGAGGAACTGACGCCGAGTTATCAACCCGGCTTTTGCGGGCGACGAGCGGGTAGCCATTTGGATGGCCTCTTGTACTTCGTCCCTCGATGCTGAGACAAGACCATAAATATCGAGCGGAGATGAAGCGGCCGATCGGGATTCTTAGCGGGCGGCTCGCGAACTCCTACATCAGAAGCAGGCGTCGCGAATCGTCGAGATGCGTTACCCCTTCACCACCAGGAAGGGTTTGAGGCGCGCGACCTTTTTGCTCACGCCCGCCGCGTCCATCACCTGAACGACGTCGGCCACGTCCTTGTATGCCGCGGGCATCTCCTCCGCGACCGTGCCGCGGCCGGTGAAACGAATCGTCACGCCCGCCTGCCGCAGCTCCGCAATGAGATCGCGTCCGCGCGAATCCTTTTTTGCCTGCGCGCGGCTCATCAGGCGGCCCGCACCGTGACAGGTCGAGCCGAAAGTCTCGGTCATCGCGCGAGGCTGTCCGATCGCGACGAATGAGTATCGGCCCATGTCGCCGGGAATCAGAATCGGCTGTCCGATTGCGCGCACCGTCGGCGGCAGCGAAGGATGGCCGGCGGGAAACGCGCGCGTCGCGCCCTTGCGATGGACCAGGACGCGGCGCGGTTTTCCATCGACGATGTGATCCTCGAACTTCGCGATGTTGTGGCATACGTCGTACACCAGCGAAAAGCCGAGGTCGCGTTCGCTGAGCGCGAGCGTGTCGAGGAACGCGCGCTCCGCCAGATGCATCATGATTTGGCGATTGCACCATGCGAAATTCGCCGCAGCCGCCATCGCGGCGAGATAGCTGCGTCCCTCGGGCGAATTGATCGGCACCGACGCGAGTTGACGATCGGGAAGATGGATTCCATAGCGCGCCGCCGCGGGACCCATGACGCGCAGGTGATCGTCGCAGGTCTGATGACCGAGGCCTCGCGATCCCGAATGGATGATGACGGTGACTTGCCCGATTTCGAGGCCCAGCGCCGCGGCGTCATCGGGGCGGTAAATCTCATCGACGCGCCCGACTTCGAGAAAATGATTTCCTGATCCGAGCGTGCCGAGTTGTTTGCGCCCGCGCGCGTATGCCTGATCGGTGATGGCGTCGGGATCGGCCATCTGCAGCTTGCCGCGCTCCTCGGTATGATCGATGTCGGCTTGCGATGCGTAGCCTTCGCGCTTCGCCCATTCGAGGCCGTCCGCGGCGACGCGCTTCAGCTCCGCTGGCGTGAGTGCGGGGATAGCGCCCTCGGAACCGACGCCCGCCGGAATAGCATTGTAGATGGAATC
Source organism: uncultured delta proteobacterium (assembly GCA_963815835.1). Taxonomy (GTDB): domain Bacteria; phylum Desulfobacterota; class Binatia; order Binatales; family Binataceae; genus DATGKG01. Next base: position 702,301 of record CAWFIF010000004.1, on the reverse strand, counting down.
CGCGAGTTGCTCGGCGCGCCCGATGACATCGTCATAACGCAGCCTGGTGCGAATCAAACGCACGCCGCAGTTGATGTCGTAACCGACGCCGCCGGGCGACACGACGCCTTCCTCGGCATCGATGGCCGCGACGCCGCCGATGGGGAAACCATAGCCCCAGTGGATGTCGGGCATCGCGAGCGAATATCCAACGATGCCGGGAAGATGCGCGACGTTCTGCATCTGCGTGAGGGCCGGGTCATCGCGCAGCTCCTCGATCATGTGGCGGTCGGAATAGATGCGGCCGGGCACGCGCATGCCGCCGGTTTTGGGAATCTCCCAAAGATAATCATTCAGCTTGATGAGCTGCATGGCGCGAATTCAGATTGTGCGGAATGAGAAAGCGTGAAGCGAGAAATATCACTCAGATGTCGAAAACGATACGGGCCTTCCATACGCTGTCGGCGCGCTCGACATTGAGTTGATGGTAAGTGACGGCCTTCAGCTCGGTGAGCATCAGATGGCGGCGGCGATCGAATTGTTCACCGGTGAGTTTCAGCACGATGGCTCACGGCCATTCCTCGGCCCCTCGCGTCCGCTCATGTGGCGCCACCGCAGGCGTTCGAGTAGGCGAGGCCGCGTGAAACCGAAAGCGACACTACCTGCTGGAGAGTCCGAGAAAAATCGAAGGCTCGATCAGATTCCTGATCCTATCAACCGGGCCGCCAAACAGGCGTTCAAAATCCTTCTTGCCGAGGATTTCCCGGCATCTTTCAAACGTGAGGGTCATCAATTCGTTGAAGACCTTAAGAAAGTGTTCTTTGGAGATCCGCCCGCTCTCTAGCTCTCGTCCGAGATAAAGCCTGGCTTCCTGGAGCCGCCGATGAAGATCGGCAACCTGATTGACCTTCTTACAGTCATAATCGTCGCCCAACTGGGTGCCGAACAAAGCCAGCATCTCCCGCTTGCCGATCTCCAAATCCTCTTCCTCAGTCGGGTTGAGGGCTTCGGGATGGGCAGCGTAGATCTGTTCAATGCGCTTGGAGAGTTGTGCGCTCTTACTCAGAGAAGCCACATTCGGAACTCCTCGGGAGGGTGAAGCCGCGCTTCCGCTAACCAAGTTAACACACTGGTTCCACTCTGGCCATCCGCCCCTTCCGTACTGTCCGTAAAGAAACAACGAAGCTCCATATCCGTATACCCCGGCAACAGAAATACCGGCGGGCCTGAGAATCCGGTTCGCGGCCTGATGGCAAACTCCTGTGACTCCATATCGGAGGCCCGCGTAAATCGGCGGCGTCGCAAGGAGGTTGCTTGGCTTGGAAAGACAATCCGCGCAAGCAGAGTTTCCTTGGCCGGATGAAACTGGCCGTCCTCCGGAGCTTCTTCCGAAACAGCCCCATGGTCCATATGCGTCATCGCTGACGACATAGGTGTGATCCAGCCGCTGCCCCGCCTGCGAGGGTGTTAGACTGGATCCGGAAAGCGCGGGGATGGAACAACCGCTCAAGGTCGCCATGAGGGCCGACTCTAAATTCGAAAACGAGGGGCGGCAAGTGTGCCTGCGATGAATTCAGTTTCGTGGCAACCAGAGAACGTGCGGGGAGAAATATCGCTCAGACGTCGAAAACGATACGGGCCTTCCATCCGCCGTCGCCGCGCTCGACATTGAGTTGATGGTAAGTGACGGCCTTCAGCTCGGTGAGCATCAGATGGCGGCGCGAATCGAATTGCTCGCCAGTGAGGTTCAGCACGATCATGGCCGGCCGCTCCTCGACCGTCGCGTCGCGCCAGATGAAGCCGTCGCAGAGGAAAAGACTGAGCGCATCGGAGAGCGCGTCGTGCATCAGGTCTTCGTCACTGTCACCGAACACCGTGATGGTGTGGGTTTCTCGCGGCTCGATGCCGTCGGGTGCGACCATGATGCGCGCGACGCCAATCGCGGCGCAGGCGAACAGATCGGCGCGCGAGGGCGCCTCGACCTCGATGCCCGCGTCGCCGGTGTGTTCGAACTCGCGAATGAATTCTTCAGTCGTCATCTCTGCAAATAATTGTATGGGCAGTGGCCGAGAGTCGAAAGACGTTTTTTTACAAACGCGACGAAAGTTAAAAATTGTTTCGCTTTTGCTGCGTTTATGAAGCAGATTTCGTCAAACCACAGACAGACTGTCGAACTCAGAAGTGCTCGGGTTCGCGATGGCGCCGGCTGTCGCGCTCGAGTTGCACCGTCATATGACGAATGTTGAATTTTACCTCGAGCATCTGATGCATATCGGAGAGCACGCGATCCTGATCCGCGTCGGGCGCGACCACCGCATGCGCCGCGAGCGCGAACTCGCGCGAGGTCAGGCACCATACGTGAAGATCGTGGACCTCGGAGGTTCCTTCGACAGCGAGTAGATCCTCGCGCAGCTGATCGAGGTCGATGTCGGAAGGAACGGACTCCATCAAAATGTCGATGCCTTCCTTGATCAGCCCCCAGGAGCCATAGAGCACCAGTGCGCCGATGACGAAGGTGACGATCGAATCGGCCGCCGACCATCCGGTGAAATAAATCAGCGCGCCCGAAATGAAGACACCGGCGACGCCGATGAGATCGGAAATCGCGTGGATGAAAACCGCGCGCACCGCCATTCCGGTCCGGCCGCCCTCGCCGCCGGCATCGTAGGTCATCCATGCGGAGAAGATATTTACCATCAGGCCGACCAGCGCGATTCCCATCACCGGCAGAGCCGAAACAGTCTGCGGAGCGCGCAATCGGCGCGCCGCTTCGATCCAGATGAACGCGACCAGCAGCCATAGAAAAATCCCGTTGAGGAACGCGCCGAGAATTTCCGCGCGAAGATAGCCGAAGGTTTTTCCCGCAGTCGCCGGCCGCGTCGAGATCCATAGCGTCAGCAGTCCCAGGCTGAGCGCCGCGATGTCCGTTAGCATATGAACCGCGTCGGTCATCAGCGCGAGGCTGTTGGTGAAATATCCGCCGACGAATTCCGCCGCGCAGTACACTGCCACCGCGACCAGCACCATCTTCAGCCGCCGCTTGTCGGCCGCGACCATTTGTCGGCGGTGGCTGTGACTATGATGGTCGGAGTTCACGATGGAAAGCGCCCAAAAACGGTACATCGCATACACAGGCTGAAGCCTGTGCCACAAACACAGGCTAAAGCCCGCGCCACAACATTAATCAATCATATTGGATGAGCGAGGTAATCGGCACCGGCGCGAGCCGCTCGCGGCCCTTGAGCGCGTTGAGCTCGACGAGGAAGCCGCATCCAATGACTTCGCCGCCGATTTTCCGGACCAGGCGCAGCGCGGCATGCGCGGTTCCTCCGGTCGCGAGAAGATCGTCGACGATCAGCACGCGCGCATCGCGCACCACGCCGTCCTCATGCATCTGCAACTCGGCATGGCCGTACTCCAACTCGTATGATTCCTCGACAAAGTTGTAGGGAAGCTTGCCGGGCTTGCGCGCGATCGCGAGGCCCACGCCGAGGCGGTATGCGACCGGCGCGCCGAAGATGAATCCGCGCGACTCGATGCCCAGCACCGCGTCGACCTTGCCGAGAAAAGCCTCGGCCATCTGATCGACAATCGAGGCGAGCCCGCGCGCGTTGCCGATCAGCGGCGTGATATCGCGGAACATGATTCCCGGTTTCGGGAAATCAGGAACATCGCGGATAAGTTTTTTGAGCTCATCAGCATTCATTGCGGCAATCTCCCCGATGCGATCAGAAAAGCGCGAGCCAGAAAGATACTAGCAGGTCATTGAAATAGCTATTTCAACGACCTGCTCCCCTCACTCTTGTCTCTCCCACGACCTCACCGGGCGCAGTAGCGCCACCCTCTCCGTTCCGGAGAGGGAGAGAGGAAAGCGGACAACTTTCGAGGGAGAGATGATAAAGGAATGCAGCCAATCTTCAGGATCTGTTAAGAGCCCGTATTCCGAGCAAAGGAGATTCCGGCGGTTTGGTCGGGGCGCGGCAGATAGGCCAGCGGATTGCGCGCGGTGTTGTCGCGGCGCACCTCGAAATGGAGATTGGCGCCGGTGGTGCGGCCGCTATCGCCGATATTCGCGATGACCTGCCCGCGCGCCACCGAATCGCCCTCGCGCACCAGGTTCGCCGAGTTGTGCCCATAGACCGTGACGTAGTGATCGTCGTGGCGCACGATGATCACGTTGCCATAGCCGCGCAGACGTCCCGCGTAGATCACGGTTCCGCTTTCAGCGGCGCGCACTGCGGTTCCGATGGGCGCAGCGATATCGACGCCATCGTGCATCGTGCCGTTGCGAATGCCGAATCCCGAGGAGATCTCGCCATGGTCAACCGGCCACGCGAAGATGCGGGTCGGACGCTCCGAGGAATAATCGGCGCCGTAGTTGTCGATCGCGGAATAAGAAGTGTAGCCGGGAATCGTCAGCACCTGGCCGACCTGTAAATCGCGCGCATTGCTGATGCCGTTGGCGCTCATCAGGCTGGCTACGCTGACGCCGTATCGTTGCGCGATGTGATGAAGGGTGTCGCCACGCCGCACGGTGTAGGTTCCCTGAGTGCGGCTGGTGTAATGAGCGGACTTCGAACTCGAGCATCCCGCGGCAATAAGCATTCCTCCGAGCACCAGGCCCAGCAGCACCACCACCCCAGCACACCGGATCGTTTTGTCCGCCAACCGTCCACCCGCCCTCGGGAATCGCGGGTCGTTCGTGAAATTCCCGAGCGGCGCTACTTAACCAGGAACGTACTTGTAATGACCGTTCAATCGGTGAAGCCGTGTTTGCCGGTCATCTTCACGTAACGGCATTCGCCGAAATATTCTTCCTGCCAATGGCCATTGATGCGGGCGATACGCACCAGCGTCTGCAACTCTTCCTCGCCGATCGGCGCGATCAACCTGCCATCGGGTTTGAGTTGCGTCAGCAGAGTCATGGGGACGCCGGGCATCGCCGCGCTGACGATGATCGCGTCGAAGGGCGCTTCCTCGGCGCATCCGAAGGAGCCATCGCCCAACCTCACCGAGACATTGCTCGCGCCGATGCTCTGCAAAATGACGCGCGCGCGGTCATATAGATGTGGGATGCTTTCGATGGTAATTACCTGCGCGGCGAGCTTCGACAGCACCGCGGCCTCGTATCCGCTGCCGGTGCCGACTTCGAGCACGCGCTCGACGCCGCTGAGCTGCGCGACCTCGCACGTGAGGGCGACCATGTACGGTTGCGAGATGGTCTGGTCGGCGCCGATCGGAAGCGGGCCGTCGTCGTAGGCATGGTCGCGCAGCTCGGCGGGGATGAAGCGATCGCGGGGCACGGTGCGCATCGCCTCCAGCACGCGCGCGTCCTTGATGCCGCGGGCTTGGAGCTGCTCGGCCACCATTTTCTCGCGCGCTTGCGTCGAATTCTCTGCCATAGGTTGGATAGATTATACGTTATGGCGCGCGCCGTGGACTAGGCGGGTGGCACAGGCTTCAGCCTGTGTCTTACTTGCTGATCGCAGGCACACAGGCTAAAGCCTGTGCCACAAAACCAAATGACTCATGAAACTCAAGTTAGACTGATTCGCGAGGCGCTGGAATCGATCGATCGCGGCGCGCCGCCGATGACCGAGGCCTTCACGCGCAATGACCCGAATGCATACACCTCGGAGGAGCGCGCGAGGCGCGAGCGCGAAATCCTGTTCCGCGAATATCCCCTCGTCGCGGGTTTCAGTTGCCGCGTCAAGAAACCGGGTGACTACTTCACCGATAGTCTCGGGCCGACGCCGATTTTGGTGACGAGAAACACTCAAGGGCAGCTTCGCGCGTTCGCGAACATCTGTCGCCATCGCGGGTCGCGCCTCGTCGAAGGATGCGGCTCGGGCGCGACGCGATTCAGTTGCCCCTATCATGCGTGGAGCTACGATACCGATGGCAAGCTGCGCGCGATTCCCGAGGAGGCCGGCTTCGCGACGCTGGATCGCGAGAGTCGCGGCCTCGTGAGTTTTCCGGTCGAGGAGAAATTCGGGCTGGTGTGGATGACGCCGCGCGAGGGCGGCCACATCAACGTCGAGAAACATCTCGGCGGCCTCGCCGAGGACCTCGCGTCATATGGCATCGACGATTTCGCGCTCGCCGATCAGCGCGTCGTGCGGCGCAACATGAACTGGAAGCTGGTGAGCGACACGTTCTGGGAGGCCTATCACATCAAGGTGCTGCACAAAAGCAACATCGCGCCGATGTTCGTGAAAAACCTCGCGCTGTATGACGGCTTCAACCTGAGCCATCGGCTGGTGGGGATTCGTAATTCAATCGAGAAGATGCGCGACCTGCCGGAATCGAAATGGGACCTGATTCCGCACGCGACCATCCTGATGAATCTCTTCCCGAACACCATTTGTGTGATGCAGAGCGACCACGTCGAGACCTATCGCGTGTTTCCGGCGCCCGGCAGCGTCAACGAATCGATCACCGAGATAAGCGTGCTCGCGCCGCCCGCGGAGGCGGAAAATCCGAGATGGAAAAAGGTGATGGACTTGCTGATCGGCGTGGTCGAGCAGGACTTCGCGATCGGCGAGCAGATTCAGCGCAACTTCGAATCGGGCGCCCTGCCCGAAGTGGTATACGGACGTTACGAGCTCGCGCTGGAGCATTTCCATCGCTCGATTCGCCGCGCCTTGGGCGAGTGACCACCGCTTGACCCTCGTCGCCGAACAGGGCAGTTTGAAGCGTCGGACCGCCAATCCGTCTTTTACCTAAATGAATTCCGGCCGCCATATGCAGATGACGCGCAGAGTCGCAACTATCGCGGCGATCATTCTGCTGCTAGGGCAGACGATTGCGGCAGCTCACTTCCATCGCGTCGCACGCAATCAGGAGATCTCCGGTGCCGCGGGGAGTATCGGCGATAGCGCATGCGCGATTTGCGCGGCGCAGTTGCATGCGCCCGCCGCCCTTGCTGTTCCACCAGCGCTGTTGGCGCCGACGACGCCCGTAAGTCCGGTTCTTTGCGCTGTCGTTTCGGGGCCGCAATCAGCCCTTGTTCTGAGCTGCTTTGGCAGGGCGCCTCCCGCGTCGGTCTAGTCCGAACTTTCACGAAAACCTGAACCAAACTTCGCGCGTCCGAGAGCGACTCGGAAACGCGCACTTGAGCGCGCCTATATATTGAGCGCGATGGGCAGATCCAGCAGGAGAAGTTCGCATGCGAAGCTACTTCGTCTTGGCAGTTGGGCTTGGCGTGATGTTGATGGGCGGAGTTTTTTGCGCCGCTCGCGCAGCAGAGACGCCGAAGGTGGCGACCCAGGATGTGACCGGAACAGTTAACGATGCGCTCGGCAGGCCGATACCGGCCGCGGCCGTGACGCTTCAGGATGCACAAGGGAAAACCGAGGCCAAAACCAACAGCGATAGCCAGGGGCATTTCACTTTCAAGGGCATAGCGCCCGGAGTCTACGCTGTGGTGGCCAACAAAAAGGATTTCAAGCCGGCAACCGCGATCGTCACGGTGACGAAGAGCGGTGCGAAGCCGGTTCAGCTCGCGCTACAAGCGAAGGAATTGAGCGTCGCAGTCGTCGCGCAACGTCTCAATCAGGCGCGCAATGCTTTGTCACCGCAAACCGGCGGCAGCGTATATACCTTTAGCCAGCAGGCTATCCACGAACTGCCGCAAGGAAACAACACCCCACTTAACCAGGTGCTGCTACAGGCGCCTGGTGTGGCCCAGGATTCATTTGGACAGATTCACGTGCGCGGTGATCATGCCAATCTTCAGTATCGCATCAATGGAGTCCAGCTCCCCGAAGGAATTACTGGATTCGGGCAAGTGTTAAGTCCGCGGTTTGCCAATAGCATCAGCTTGCTGACTGGTGCGCTTCCCGCGGAGTTCGGCCTTCGTACTGCGGGCGTCATCGACATCAAGACCAAAGATGGATTGCTGGATAACCTTGCCGACGTGGATTTCTATGGAGGTCAGCGCGGGACGGAGAATCCAAGCTTCGAATACGGAGGGTCCAAAGGCGACTTCAGTTGGTTCACGACCGGCGAATATCTGCATACCGATCGCGGCGTCGAGCCGCCGACCTCGGGTCCGACCGCAATTCACGACACCTCCAATCAGGGGTCAGGATTCGGATACTTTTCCTATTTCCTGAATCCAACCACGCGGCTAAGCCTGATAACCGGCACTGCGGTGAATCACTTCCAGATTGCCGCGAATCCCAATCAGCCGCAGGTCTTCCAGCTGATCGGAACTCCGATCTACCCGTCAGCTGATATCCACGAAGGCCAGCTGGAGCAAAACTACTTCGGAGTCCTGGCTCTGCAAGGCACCGTGGGTCCGGATATCGACTACCAGATCGCGCCATTCAGCCGCTATTCAGCAGTCTCATTTTATCCCGATTACGAAGGCGATCTGATTTACAACGGTGCCGCATCAAAGGTATTCCGCAGCGATTGGAGCAACGGCTTTCAACTGGATACCGCGTACCACGGGATCCAGGGCCACACCATTCGTTGGGGCGGCTACTTCGATTCCGAGCGCGCGGAGATCGACAATCATGAGGCGACCTTCCCCGTCCCTCCCGGAGGTGGCGCTCCGACCTCGATCGTGGACAACATCGCGCTGCAAACCTGGATCTATAGCGTATATCTGCAGGACGAATGGAAACCCTTCCAGCAGCTAACGATCAACGTCGGTGCGCGCTTCGACCTCTACGATGGTCTCGTGCGCGCCGATCAGGCGAGCCCGCGCGTCGGTCTCGAGTACACGCCGATTAAGGGAACAACGCTGCATGCGGCGTACTCGCGTCAGTTGACGCCGCCCCCGACCGAACTGGTATCGGTCAGCACTATCGATAAGTTCAAAAATACCACCGGCGCGCCGGCTTCGAATGGGAATGGGACCCCGACCGTCGAACGCGATCATCTGTTCGACGCGGGCGTAATCCAACAGGTGATTCCCGGCCTCAATGTCGGTGTCGACGCATACTACAAAAAGGCGGCTGATCTGATCGATGAGGGACAGTTCGGTCCGGCGCTAATCTTCGAAACCTTCAACTACGCGAAGGGTCGCGTATGGGGCACTGAGTTCACCAGCTCCTACACGCATGAGAATCTGTATACCTACGCGAACTTCGCCTACTCAGTCGCGCAAGGCACCCAGGTCGAGTCCGGTCAGTTCAACTTCGGCCCCGACGAACTCAAATACATCAGCAGCCACTATATCTTCCTCGATCACGACCAGACCTTCACCTCATCGGCGGGCGCGGCCTATCGATGGAATGGATTTACGCTTACTTTTGATGGGATCTACGGGAGCGGACTCCGCTCTGGGTTCGCGAACACCGGCAATCTTCCGTTCTACATCCAGCTTAACGCCGGCATCATCAAACGCATCGAACTGGCTGAAAAAGGAGCGATTGAATTGCGTGCCGCGGTAGAGAACCTGGCTGACCATACCTATCTGATCCGCAACGGGACCGGGGTCGGGGTCTTTGCCAACCAGTACGGACCACGCCGCGCGTTTTACGGGGGTATCAAATGGGAACTGCCGTTCAGCAAGCCTCCAGCACCGGCGGGTCCATGACGTCATGAATCAGTGGATTGGACCCATCGTCGAGGAGGAGATGATTTATCGGTCGCAGCCGTGGCAGCGGTTTGCCCTGACCGGGCCTTTGGCCGTCGTATCGATCATGGCGATGTTGCTCGGCTCGAGGTTTATCAAACCCTCGCTGCCGCACCCGCCCGAGCACAACGCCATTGAGGCTTATCTCGTCGAGGTGGTGCCACCGAAACCTGCGGGCCTGCAAGGCGGGCCCGCAGCGGCGCTGGTAAAGCCGAAGCCGGTCGAAAAGTCGCATCCGAAGAGGGTGGCGACGCATCATCCCAAAGTCGAAGCGCCGCCGGTAATCAGTCCAAGTGAGACGAGCGAGGTCGGAACCGGGCCCAGCGTGCCGACGACTTCCGGGCCCTCGGGGAAGGAGGCTGCGGTTGGCATCCCCGGCGGCACTGGCGTCGGCAGCGGCGCGGGTATCGGCAATGATGCCTCGGGCGCGCGCGCCATCTATGCGCCGACGCCGACCATTCCCGACGAGCTGCGCGAGAACGTCTTCCAGGCCGTCGCTATCGCGCATTTCAAGGTCGGGCCAGATGGCGCGGTTGAGGTGACGCTCGAGCAGCCGACGCCGAATCCGCGCCTTAATCAGATTCTGCTTAACACGCTGCGCGAGTGGAAATTTTTCCCCGCGATGAAGGACGGCATCGCGATCAATTCCGAGTTCGACGTTCGAATTCCGATTACGGTGCAATAAGGGCGGACAAAAGCTTCGGCTAGCGACGAACGTTGGCCAGTAGCTGATCTAGTTCGCGATTCGCGTCCTCTAGGGAATCTCTGCACAAGTGTTCCGGTTCTGGTATAAACCGTTAGTTGGATCGGCGGATGCGGAGGTGTGGGGATGGGGAATCAGCGGACGTTCGCATCGATGGCGTGGAACGGAAAGGGCAAAGTCACTCGGCGCGAGCGGTTTCTGGCCGAGATGGATGCGGTGATTCCATGGCCGAGGCTGGTCAGGCTGATCGAACCGCACTACCCCAAAGCCGGACAAGGTCGCCAGCCACTGGGCTTGGAGAAGATGCTGCGGATTTACTTCCTGCAGCAGTGGTTCAACCTGTCGGACCCGCAGGCCGAAGACTCGATCTACGACAGCGAGTCGATGCGGCGCTTTGCACGGGTCGAGCTGGGCGACGAGGTGGTGCCGGATGAGAGCACGATTTTGCGCTTTCGCCACCTGCTGGAGCAGCATGGGCTGACCCAAGCGATCTTCGATTCGATCACCGGGCTGTTGGAAGAACGGCGGCTGTTGCTGCGCGCAGGAACTATCGTGGACGCGACCATCATCGCGGCGCCGAGTTCGACCAAGAACGCCAGTGCGACCCGCGACCCCGAGATGAAGCAGACCCGCAAGGGCAAAAACTGGCACTTCGGCATGAAGCTGCACATCGGAGCGGATAAGCGCGGTATCGTCCATACCGTGCGAGCGACCGCCGCCAACGTAGCCGACATCACCCAGCTGCCGGAGCTGCTGCATGGGCAGGAGCGGGAGCTGTTCGGCGATCAAGCGTACTGGAAGGAAGACGATCGAGAGTTCCTCGAAACGTGGGGAGTGCGCTACCGGATCAACCGGCGCCCTACCTCCCAACGGCCCTTGAGCGAGCGCTGGCGGATGATCAACCGGGCGCGCTCGCGGACCCGGGCGCGCGGCGAACACGCCTTTCGGGTGGTCAAGCAACTGTGGGGCTTCGCCAAAGTGAGATACCGCGGTCTGGCCAAGAACCTGGCGCGAGCGCAGACCATGTTTGCGCTGGCCAACCTCTACCAGGTTCGCAGACATTTGCTCCCAGTAGGGGCCAGCTGCGTGCTGTGAGGAATCCTCGGGCAGCGGGCAGTCTCTATGGCGATCATCGCCCGACCAACTATCACTCGCTCGCCGCTCTCTGAACCCGATTGTTATGACCACTTCAGCCAATCGCTCAACAACACCGACCTGTGCAGACCTTCCCTAGGGATTTAAGGATGCGATCCAGAGCCTGTTCGGTCGCCGCCTTTTCAAGAATGCCGTTCTTGTGGGCGGCATCCGTCAGACTTTGAATCTTTTTTTCTGTTCCTCTGACTGTTTTCATGATCGCCGCGACCTGTAGTTTCAGATCTGGGTCGAGCTGATGCTTGCTCAGCTCGCGCGCCTTTACGATCGCCTCAAGACAAAGATGGCCGATTCGCTCAAGCTTGTCCATGATCGATAGGTTACCGCGTCACCGTGCCGAAGCTTGACAGATCGCCTTTCTACTCGCACCTGCCGGACACAGGACGAACGCATCGGCTAGCGCCCGCCAAGACCATACCGATCGGTTTGTAATTTTGCCGCGCCTTGTGTTACCCGCTTGAGGGCAGGGAGAAAGGCGAGTTATGGCGGATAGTTCTCGCGAATGGCACGAGGAGATCGTAAAGATCGACGGCACCAACCTGAGAGTCGTCAGAGGCGGGACCGGCAATCCGATCCTCATACTGCACGACGAGCTGAGCTTCCCCGGATGGCTCGGATGGAACTCCGCGCTGGCGAAAAATCGCACGCTGCTGATTCCGCTTCATCCGGGCTTCGGCGCCACCGAGCGCGCGGAATGGATCATGAACATTCGCGACATGGCGGGCTTCTATGCGCGCTATCTGAAGGAACAGAAGCTCGCCCCGATCGACGTCATCGGGTTTTCGCTCGGGGGATGGATCGCGGCCGAGATGGCGGCCAACAATCCGTCGCAGTTCCGCAAGATGGTACTGGTCGCGCCCGAAGGAATCCGTCCGCCCGAGGGCGAGGGCTACATCATGGATTTTTTCCAGGTGATGGCGCCGCAGCATTTCGCCGCCACCATGCACAATCCCGCCGAGGTTCCCGAGATCGCGCAGCTCTACGGCGGCCAGGGACCTGAGGCCTTCGAGCTGTGGGAAGATGCGCGCGCGCAGACCGCTCGCATCGCATGGCAGCCGTTCCTGTTCAATCCGAGCCTGCCACATCTGCTCGGCGTGGCGGCGGGTCTCCCGACCACGCTAATTTGGGGCCGCGAAGATCGCATCGTGCCGCTCGCGGCGGCGCACGCATATCATCAATCGATCAAGGGCTCGACGCTGAAGATTTTCGACAATTGCGGTCATCGACCTGAAGTAGAAAAGAGCACACAATTTGTCGCTGAGGTTCAGGGATTCCTCGGATGAACCCTCACTCTTGTCTCTCCCAGAGGGAGAGAAGGTGAAGGAAGGCAGCCAGCTTTAGCACCCCAAAAGGGAGGCAACTATGCACATAATGTATTTCACCGAGCGTCCATATCGGGACGCGCCCAATGACGAGATCATCAAGAATGGATACTTCGGGCTTCCCAACCGGCTCTATGATTCCCGGCGCGGTTCGGAGCTCCTGAACGAGTATCTCGACGAAAAGGTGCTCGCAGAGCGGCTCGGCTTCGACGGCGTGATGCTAAACGAGCATCATGACACCGCGTTCTGCATGGGCTCGGTGATGAATGTCGAGGCGGCGATCCTCGCGCGCATTACTGAAAAGGTGAAGATCGTACTGCTTGGCAATCCGCTCCCGGTGGTGGGAAATCCGCTGCGGCTGGCCGAGGAGCTGGCGATGATCGACATGATCTCGCGAGGGCGCCTGGTCACCGGATGGGTGCGCGGCGCGGGCAGCGAGCAGTTCGCGACCAACGCCAATCCCGGCTACAACCGCGAGTACTTCAACGAGGCGCACGACCTCGTCGTCAAGGCATGGACGCAGCCCGGTCCGTGGCGCTACGAGGGCAAGCATTTCCACTATCGCTTCGTGGATCCGTGGGCGCTGCCGCTGCAGAAGCCGCATCCCCCGATTTGGATCCCCGGACTGCTGAGCCCCGAGACCGTGATCTGGTGCGCGCAGCATCGGTATCCGTACGTGGCGCTGGCGACCTTCCTGGAGCCGACGGTCGAGCTGTGGAACATCTATCGCGACGCGGCGGCCAAAGAAGGATATCAGGTCGGGCCGGAGAATTTCGGATATCTACAAAAAGTATATGTCGCCGAGACCGACGAGAAAGCGCACGAGATCGCGAAGTTCGACATGTTCGGCGGCGCGGGTATCGGTTACTCGCTGTTCGGCCAGCCGCAGTGGATGTTCCCGCCGGGCTACAACTCGAAGGAAGCCACGCGGCGCATCGCGAAGCAGTTCTCGGATCCATCGACGCAGGATCAGGCTTTCGGCGGCGCGTTCTCGGCGCCGACCAGGAACGACGACATCGCGGCTTCGCAGGTCGAGGTTCGCGCCGGCGCATGGCAAAAGGGCGAGACCCGAGTCGATACGGCGGCGCTACGCCAGCAGATTTTCGACGCGTTTCCCAAAGTCGAGAAATCGTTGCAGGTGATCTGCGGGACGCCGAAATCGGTGCTGCCGAAGATTCGCAAAGTGCTCGAAGTGCTGCGGCCGGGCGTTTTCGGTTTCTGGCAGAACGACGGCCCGATCTCCGCCAAGGATCGCACCACCAGCATGCGGCTGATCGCCAATGAGGTGTTGCCCGCGGTGCGCGAGATGGGCAAGGAACTCGACCTGGTATCGCCATTCGAGCGCGCGCCGGGTCTGCGCAAGCTGCCGGCCACGGGAATTCCGGAATCGGTGGGCTCGCTGGAAGCGCTCGCGTCGTAAAGTCTCCTGTTCCTCCTCGTGATGACGGCGCCTGCGGAGATTTCCTCCGCAGGCGCCGTCATCTTCAGGAATCCGCGGATGCGACGACGAGTTCTGCCGCGCGCGAGCTGCCTAGGCTTTGCACCATCGCGTGCAGATACATTCCTGCCGCCATCGATGCAACGAATACCACGACTGGTAACGCTCCGGATGCGAGCGAAGTGATCGCGGGACCGGGGCAGAATCCACCCAACCCCCATCCCGCGCCGAAAATCGCGGCGCCTTCGATCAGTTGCGCATCGAGATCGGTCCGCTTGGGAATCGAGAAGTGCGCGGCCAGCAGCGGCGTGGGCATTCGGCGACTCAATCGGTACGCCACGAAGAAGACGCTTATCGCGCCGAGCATCACGAAGGCGAGGCTCAGGTCCCATGCGCCGGCGAAATCCAGAAAGCCGATGACCTTGGATGGCCGCGTCATGCCGGAAATTCCGAGACCAATCGCGAAGACGATCCCGGACAGAAAGGAGACCAAGGTTGCCTTCATAGCGAGGCTCCGAGGACGTGGTTGACGAGATATACGACCAGCGCGCCGCTCGCGATGAAGGTTGCGGTCGCCACCATCGAGCGCGGCGACAGCCGGCTGATGCCGCATACGCCATGGCCGCTGGTGCATCCATTGCCGAGCCGCGTGCCGAAGCCCACGAGCAGGCCGGCAATGGTCAGCATGCCGTATGGGCGGATGATGCCGAAGTCGAAAGCCGAGGGGAGAAAAATCCGCAGCAGGATTCCTCCCGCGAGGAGTCCCGCGACGAACCACACCTTCCATGCGGTGTCGCCCCTCGCGGGGTTGAGGACGCCGGCGCAGATGCCGCTGACGCCGGCGATCTTGCCCTCCAGCAGCAGTATCGCCGATGCGCTCAGTCCGATGAGAATCCCGCCGATCAGAGCGGCGAGGGGAGTGAAATTGTGCATTGCTTCCTCGGTATCAGGCGGCTCACGTTCTAACGATGGTCACAACTATCATGGTGACACGGCCTGGCGGGATAGCTCCGATGTTTGCGCTCGCGATGGCGTTTGTCATGCATCCGCCGATTGCGTGCCCCGCCCCCAATGAGAGCTGCCATTACAGCTCGCTCTTTCGCGCAATACACGTCAGCTTGTCATTCGGAGTAGGTGACGACTTCCAGCTTGAGCCCGTCAGGATCGGTGAAGAATACCGAATAGTATCCCGCCGCGTATTGCGGATACTCCTGCGGCGCGTCGAGGATCTTGCCGCCGTTGGCCTCGATCTCTTTCGCGACCGCGTTAACTTGCGCGCGGCTGTCGGCCCGAAACGCGATCTCGCGCAGGCCCACGCGCCGCTTGTGGAAGTTGTCGCTGCGCAGATTGGCGGCGGAGTTCGAAAGCCACAGGCTTCCACCCGGCCCAGTAAATCCAGTCACCGGATCCTCGCCATCGTACACGTGCTTTTCCGGATAGCCGATCTTCGGCATCAGCCACGAATAGAACTTCACCGATGCCTCGTAGCGGTTCGCGTTAATCATGAGATGATCGATACCAGCCATCGAGGTCCCCTCCGTCTTTGCGGGTTTAGGCCTTCAGGAACTGCACGATCCGCTGATGAATCCCGACCAGGTCCGCCGCCTGAAACGCATGGCCCGCGTTAGGAATCATGAACATCTCGGCCTGCGGGATGCGGGCCTTGATCAGATGCGCATTCTCCGGCGGGACGAGCACATCTTTGTCACCATGCACGATCAGCACCGGACACTTTATCTGGCCGAGCCGATCGAGGGCGTTGAAGGTCATCACGCCCGCGATCGTGCGATCGATCGAATCGGGCGGCGTCGGCGGTATCATCTTCATCGCCGCCATCATCATCTGCTTGATCTCCGGATGCTCTTTGATGAACTCCTCCGGGTACAGCAGCGGCATAATGATGTCGAGGCCCTGCTCGGGGTCCGAGGCCATCATCTTGGTGCCCTCGACCAGCTTCATCGCGACTTCCTGCGATGCCATTTTCGCCTCGGGTCCGCCCGGCGTAGTGCATCCGAGCACCACCTTCACGACCTGCTCCGGATGACGCAGCGTTAGTTCCTGCGCGATCATCCCGCCCATCGAGACCCCGAAAACTTTCGCCTTGGGGATGTTCAGCGCATTGAGCAGATTGCTGGCGTCCTCAGCCATCTGTTCGACGGTGTAGACGCCTTCAGGCTTGTCGGTCATGCCGGTGCCGCGATTGTCGAAGTAGATGCACTGGAAGCCCGGGAGCATCGAGAGCGAGGGCAGCCACGCCATGCCCGGCATGCCGAATCCCATGATAAGCAACAGCGGCTCGCCGTCGCCATAGGTGTCGTAGTTGATGTTGATCGATCCGGCCTTGATTTGCGGCATGATGCTGCACTCCTGGAATTGGGCAAAAATAAGCGCGGCCGATTTCCGACCGCGCCGTTAGAATAGCATCGCACCGATGCAGATGAGAATCCGTCTCCTCCCCCGCGTCATCCTGACGGAGGCTACCGCAGTGAAGGACCTCCGCGAAGCGATTTGCCTGCGCCCCAAGCGAAATCGGTGAAGGACCAACTGGGCGTAGTAAACACTATGATTGCGTCCTAAAATCGACTTTCGAGAGGCGAACAAGGGCATGAACGAAGTGTTGGCGAAAACCGCGCTCATCCAGTGGTTGCGGAAAAGAAGCAAGATTTACTCAGGCAAGATCGAGGAGCTAGACGAACAGGTCCAGAAGTGGCTGGAATACGTCCCCGAAGCTTTTCCTCACTATCCGAGCCACACAATCCGTCATAGCGCGCAGATCATCAGCCAACTCTCGCATCTCCTTTTCCACGACGGCAATCCGACTCGCCCGAGCTTACGGCTAACGCATATCGAAGCGTACGTTTTGATCGCCGCCGCGTACTTGCACGATTCCGGCATGGTTGTCGGGAACTCGGAAAAAATTGAGATTCTGTCCGAACCGGGTTGGCGGGAATTTCTGCAGGGAGACGCCGCTGCACGTTGGAAGCAGATAGAGGAATTTAGAAACGGGAAAACACCTGCTGACGAATCGGTCCGCAATTTCATAGCTGATCTGCGCACCAGGTACTTGATCGCCGAGTACGTTCGGAGAATCCACCACGAGCGTGCGGGCGACATCATCGCAATGCACGAGATTCCGCTAGGTGGCTTTTCGATGGGCGACGACTCATTGCGTCAGACTATTTCAGACGTCTGTGTCGCGCATGGCTTCGACAGGAAAAGGTTGGACGATCGAAACAGGTTTCCGATAGCCCGGCAAATCAGAGGCGAAAACGCGAATGTTCGACTCCTAGCAATTCTGCTGCGGGTTGGCGACCTACTTGATTTGGAGAGCAGCCGCGCCTGCCCGATCCTTCTAAATGTCGCCAATCCTTTGCCGGCGGAAAGCAAAGCGCACTGGTCCCAGTACAAACGGATCACGCAGCGCTATGTGTCGCCCGAGAAGATCGAAATCCGCGCGCTTTGCCAGACCGCAGAAGAGCATCGCGTGCTGAGAGATTGGTGCCAATGGATCGTAGATGAAGTGCGGGCCGCGCCACACCTGCTCGCCCAGAGCGACAAGGCTAAAGTTTGGAGACCCCCGCTCGCCTCAATGGACGCCGAACCAACGATTGAGCGCGCGCCCGGCGCAACGTACCTGGTGCGGGACTGGCGTTTCACGTTTGACGAGGCGTCGGTGTTCAAGCGACTGATCTCAGACGTTTACGGCCATCGGGAAAGGTTCGTCATCGAACTTATCCAGAATTCTTTGGACGCGATGCGCTGCCAGATGTATGACGACTACAAGGCCGGCAAGCTACCCTCGACTCCTTCGGCCGCCCCCGAAGACATCCGGAATAACTATCCGCTGAAAGTCTCTCTGACGACGGCCCTGTCAGAAAACCCGTTCACCGGAGAGAAAGAGACCCGGCAGGCGGTTGTCGTTGAAGACTGCGGCATCGGCATGGACGAGCCAGTGATCAGAGAACATCTCCTACAAGTGGGGCGGTCCTTCTACACTACAGAGGAATTCCGAAGCCGATACTCATTTGTACCGACAAGCCGTTTTGGAATTGGCTTCTTGTCGGTCTTTGCCCTGTCCGATGACGTCGTTGTTGAATCAAGAACGGAAAGCGGCAGAGCCCTTCGTTTACAACTGAGAGGGCCAAGGAACTACATAATCGTTGAGGAAGGTTCGCGCACCCAACGCGGCACGCGGGTCGAAGTTAGGTTAAATCCCGACGTGCAGATTCCGGCAGGCAGGCTTACAGCAATCGTTCAAAGCAAATGCAAAATGGTCGAGTTCCCTATCACCGTAATTGATTCCGGTAAATCCACTGTAGTCAGAGCGGAACGACCGGGAGACTTCGATTTCGAGCTGTCCGACGCAAGTGCGGATGGCAGAAAACTTGTGCTACGGCATTTTCCAGTCGCTACGAAAGGGATTGAAGGCGCGATCTATGTGTTTGCAACTCGCGATCGGAACGGTGCCGAGGACTGGACGCAACGAGGTTGGTATCGCCGCGAGTATCAACGCGGCTACCCGCACGCCGAGTACCGAGAGCTCCCCAATAGCATCCAGTGCTTGCACGGCATCAGCTCGCAGCAAGAGGAGCTGCACACAATTCGTGAACAAGGGATTCAGCGCATAGACTATCGAGGGGCGGAAATGATTCCCGACCTATCGCGCAGCGTTATCCAAACAGACCGTTTCCACCGTGCACCCCCAGAACTTAAGCAGCGTTGGGCCGAGATCTTGTCTCGGCACCTTCAGGAGTCACCCCTTTGTACCGGAGAAAACTCTTGGATCTACCGTAATAGGCTCGTCGATTGCTTCCCTGTTGATTTGGAATATTGGTCAGGAATCCCGGGCACGATCCCAGCGCTCGAACGCAACAAGAGGACCGTCATCGCCTACGAGCAGCTCTGCGATCGTGATGAAGTAGTCCAGATTTTTCATTGGCGAGAGCCTGACTCCTGCTGCTTTCGGAAGCGAGGGAGAGGTCTGCAGTTCACTCGCGTTAGAAGCAAGGACCCTCTGCCGCGAGCGTTCGATGATGACCCCATTGCGATCCTCTCGTCAGACGTTCGCAGTTGGGCCGACCTTTTCATTAGAGACACTTTCGTGAATCGTTTCGTCGAGTCATGCCGATGGCTGGACGAGAATTACTTTGGCATCGTCTGGAAAGAGCGCGACTATCGCAGCTTCACCCCGTTTTCGTTTCAAGATCTTACTTTTTTCTGCCCGCTTCGGAACGATTCGGTGGTTGCAATCATGCTTGACAATTCCTATAGACTGCCGAACGTCCTTTTAGTCAACACAGAAAATGTTTTAGGTCAATGGTACGAGAGCGTGCTGACCCGACTAAAGGAGCAGGAGGAATACACGGCTCTGCTCAGGTCGTTGTCGAGCCTGTTTGACAGCGCGGCGCGCTATACTCGGTTCAGTTCCGACAACGAGTACCTCAAAGCCCCCTGCAGAAACATGTTGATGGATGGGCCCGCATGAGTCATCTTCCGCAAGACCTCAAGCCTCCAGCGATCAAATTCTCAGAAGAGTGTTTCTACCTGGTTTGTCCGGAAGCCGAAGATTTTTCGCGGGCCTAGTAGTTCTCACCGCCCAGCAAATCGCTGCGCGGAGGTCCCCCGACCCGGCAGCCTCGCTCGGGATGACATGAGATGCATGGTCGTGGTGTGAGAATCGTGGTGCTGCACCACCGCCCGGCGAGGACGCCCCTCCTGCTCTCACCCGTCCGCGGCATTCCACGCCGACGGGGCACCGGAGTCCGTGCTACGCGGCGCGCGCCGTCCACCAACTGTCGCCAGACGAGAGAGGGGACAATTCCTCCCGCAACACTGAACGCACCTCCGCGCCCATCTGCTCCGCCAGGCCAGGCTTCCTCAGATGCTCCCGGAGCGCATCGTTGATCAGCGTCTGATAGTTGCCGCGATGCGCCTTGCGTGCCAGATCGCGAAAATGATCCACGATGTCGCGGTCGAGGCGGGTGGCTGGGGGAGGGCGGGGTCTGTTGGGCGGGGATGGTGTGGTCGTGGGGGAAGCGGTGGAGATGGGCGGTGGGGGTGCGCGGGACGGCGCGGCCGTCGCTCTTTGGCTTTGCGACGGGCGTGCCGTCCTGCGGGGGTGCCGACGCGCGTCCTCGCGCGGCGGCGCGGGGGCGAAGGTTGGCCCGCCGGTCGCTCTTCTCTCTGCGACCGGTGGGCCAACTTCCGGGGTCCTCGGGGCGGCTATCCGGAATCCTCGACAGCGGCGCGCATCGCGCGCCGCTCATCCGCTTTAGGCGATCTTCAGAATGCTCTCGGGATGCTGGTCGTTGGGATCGACGCCGGGCGCCATTTCGTAGACCACGGACTTGTCGACCACCAACTGGCCGTCGTCACCCACCGTCATCTTGAAGCGATCCATCGGACGCGGCGCCGGTCCTTCGAAATTGAGCCCGCTGATGTAGTAGCCCGAGCCATGACACGGGCACTTGAACTTCTGTTCCGCCTTGAGCCATCGCGGCGTGCACCCAAGATGCGTACATTTGGCGAAGATGGCATAGAAGCCCTGCTTGGTGCGGATGATCCAGGTGCGGAAATCCTGCTTGAACTTTTCGCTCACCTCGCCGACGACATAGTCATCGGGGAAGCCGGCCTTGAATTTCGACGGGGGAAGAAACAGCACGCGCGGGAATGCGCTGCGGACCGCCGCGAGCAATCCGATGGCGGAGAACGCCGCGAAACCACCCCATCCGAGACGTCCGAGGAAGTCGCGCCGGCTCCATAGCGAGCCGATCTCGGCCTTTTCGCGATCGCGTTTGGCGCGCTCCTTGGCCTGTTCATCGAGGCGCCAGCGCTTCAATTCTTCAGGATCTGTCGGAGCCTTTCCCTTCGGTGCAGCAGCCATCTACCAAGCGCCCTCCATGGGCTGAACTCTATTAGCTTACAGTGATTATTAGACGCAACTGGATTAGAAAAATTCTACAGCGTCACGTCCCGAGGCATCAATCCGAGTAGTGTGTAGTACTCTGTAGCACACAGTAATAGTAATCAGTGAAGTATCGGCTGGCCCTCGGTGCCTACTCTCGGCGCCGCGCCCGCCCCGGTCGGCGCACCCACTCCGGTCGAAGGTGCCCGCGTCTCCTCGGTACTTCGCGCTCGCACGTCGTCGGAGAAATGCGAAGGCCGCGGCGGCTCGTCGCCGACATCGTCGAGCGGAATGTTCGCGCTCGCGGGCGGCTGGAACGGAGGCACGCGCGTTTCGGCACTCATGGCTGGCGCCAGGAAGGTATCAGTCGCCAGATAATGAAGAGGCCTCGCGACGCCCCATTCGAGGAGAAACCCGACCGGCGCGACGAAGTAGGCAACCATGCGCAGCGGCTGAGAATCCTCATCGGTATACTCGTTCGGATTCTGCCGATCGTCATCGATAACCTGCGCAGCGGCCAGGTTCGGAACGCCAAGGATCAGGGCGGCACTTAGACAAATAATCGCTCGCCACATACCTACACTTTTCCGCTTAAGGGCCTATCTGTCAACGCTGCGGCGACGCTGATCTTTCTCCCCGGGTCGCGCCGCACTTGCGTTGGGTATTGATGGGGCGCAATCCTTATCGCGATGAGTTGGCAATTTCGCATTTCTATTTTCAGGACGCACACACTTTTCGTGTTGATAGCGCTGGCGGTCGTGCCTGCGATGTTCACTCCATTCGCATTCGCCGCCGGCAAGGTCGGCGCACGAATCGTGATGCTCGGCACCGACGACCAACTCTACGTATGCAGCGGCGATTGCGCGAAGAGCGAATGCATCACCTGCCCGGTGAAGGGATTGCAGGTGCGCGCGCCCTCGGGAATTCGGCGCGTGTTGATGAACGCCCAGTTCGATGTTCCCGGCATGCCGCCCCCAGAAGAGGAGCCGGCGCCGCGGATGCCGCCGATGAGATACGGATGGCCGACCTTCTCGCCCGACGGCAGCAAGCTCGCCTACTCCTGGATGGGCCATGGCGCCGACGGGAACCAGTTCGGCATTTCGGTTTTCGACTTCGCGAAACATTTCTCGATACCGATTTTTGCGAGCCGCAACGAACGCGTCAACTACGTCTTCTGGACCCCGGACGGCAAAAGCGTTTCCTTCCTGCTCGGCGAACCCGACGGGCTCAGCCTGATTCTGGCCGAGGTCAAGGAGAAGGCGCCGGTGCGGATGGTGCTCAGCGGCGCTCCGATTTATTACGACTGGAATCGCACCGCCGACCGTCTGGTAGTGCATACCAACAACGGCCGCCAAACGCGCTCCGAGCATGTTACGCTGATGAGCATTTCGCCGACCAGCCAGGAGGCGTTGCGCACCATGTCGCGCGGACGCCTGCCGTTCAAGACGCCGTGTTGGTCGCCGGACGGAAAGCATCTCGCGTACATCGCGAACAACAATGCGGAATCGTACCTGGTGGTGGCCGATGCCGACGGGAGCAATCCGAAGTCGATGGCGAGTCTGCCGATTGGCGAGAGCAGCTTCGTGTGGGCGCCCGACTCCCAGCATATCGCGTATTCAAGCGCAGTCATCGGCGCCGATTCGGTTTTGCATGGCATCCGGGTCGTCGATATCAGCGATGCGGAATCGAAACGCCTGACCGGCGAGGACGTCGCAGCGTATTTCTATTCGCCGGATGGTAAGTACCTCGCATACATCGCAGTGCCACCCGATCGCCCCTTCTATCAATGGCAACTGGTTGACCTGAAAAGCAGCAAAACGCGCAAGCTCGATATGTTCCTCGCCACGCAGGACGAGTCGGTGTCGTATCACTACTTCGATCAGCTCGCGCTATCGCACTCGATATGGGCGCCCGACTCCAGCGAGTTCGTGTTCGCGGGCGTAAGATTGCGGGCCGTACCGGACAAAGGCGGTGGGCCGACGCCCGAGCCGCAGCTCTGGATCGAGCCCGTCGATGGCACGCAGCCTCGCTCGGGTCACGCTGGCACCCTGGCGTTCTATTCCCCGGCCTCCTAGGAAGATCGTGCGCGTGATTTCGCCTCTCCCGTGCCTGCTGACCTTCGTCAGCAAGGCGCATACTGGAAGAGGCGGTGAGTTGAACATGCGCTCCGCATGGCGACTAGAAGTGAGGTGCAGGCGCGCACCACGAAACGATGTCGTCGCGCATCTACAAAATTGAGAAGAGCTCGCGCGCGCTCAATCCCACCGGCGGATTCCTCAAGGGATTCGCATATTCGCTGAATCCCTACATCGGATGCGCATTCGGCGACAGCGGCGGATGCCCATTCTGCTATGTGCGTGCGCTGCCGATCGCGATGAGGGGCGAGGGCGCACCGTGGGGAGGCTGGGTCATCGCGAAGATCAATTTGAAGGAGCGCCTGCTCGCCGAGCTGGCCGTGATGCGCAATTCCGGCCGCCTCGATTCGGCGACGGTGTTCATGTCGAGCGCGACCGACCCGTATCAAGGCATCGAGCGGAGGCTTCGTCTCTCGCGCGGAGCGCTCGAGGCATTCGTCGAATATCCGGTTCGCCGCGTGCTGCTGCAAACCCGCAGCCCGATGGTAGAGCGCGATCTCGATTTGTTGAAGCGGCTCGGCGATCGCGTGATTGTTTCCATCACGCTGGAAACCGATGACGATGCCGTCCGCCGCGTGCTGACGCCCACCTCGCCCTCAGTGGAGCGGCGGCTGAAGACTGCGCGCATGATGCGTCGCGAAGGAATCCCGGTGCAGCTCGCGATATCGCCGATGATGCCGAATGATCCCGAGCGTTTCGCAGCATTGGCAGAGGAGGCCGCCGATCGCGTGATCGTCGATAGCTACTTCGCCGGCGACGGCTCCGGAGGCCGGCGCTCGCGCGCACTCGGTATCGGCGAGCTATACGATCGGCTCGGCTATGAGGGATGGTTTCGCCCGGGCGCCGAGGAGCCACTCCTCGCGGCGATGCGCGCCCGTCTCGGCGCCGCTCGTGTCTTGTATAGCCGCGCCGGCTTCACCGCGGTGTAGACGCTCTGATCGACACCGACTTCGCTTTGGTTCGGAGTTCCTCACGAAGGACGCGACGAAGGGTTTGCTCGATGGAGCCCTGTTCGATGAAGCGGCGGAGCGCGCCGTTGATCAGCGTCTGATAGTTGCCTCCGCCTGCGCGATGAACTTGGGTTCGAAACCATTCAAGGATGTCGTCATCGATACGGATGGTAATTCTGGTTTTGCCTGAACCAAGAGGCACGACCGCGCCGCGCTTGCCTTTGCTGAAGTCGTTATTTTGTTTTGTTCAGGGCTCTTTTAGAGCCCGACGCATTGTTCTTTCAGCAGCACCGAGATTCTTTAGTGTAGCCTCTTTGTCGAGAAGCCCCTCGTGCGTCTGTGCGATCCAGTCCGGCGGATCGACGCAGGCAACGCTCATAGTCGCCCCGGCTCCCATCCGTTTGGGTCTGCGAACCACCAGCGTGCGCGAATGTTCAGCAGCCGCCATAATAGCTCGCGCCCAACGATCTCGCAGAACAAGCCGCTGTTTCTCATCTTTGTCGCCGGTGTTTATTCTGAAAGTCAGAGGACCCTGCTCAATCTGAAGATAAACCTCGCATCCCTTCCACGGAAGGATGTTCCACCAACCGCCGTAGAAACCCCCGCTCGGGTTAGCGACGTAGCGCCACTCAAGATCGAGATGGCGCTGCAATTCTTGATAAAACCCGATCCAAGGGTCCCACATTTGCGTCCACTCCGATACGGGTGACGTCAGATACGACTGTATCCACCTCTCTTTTTCCTCGAGATGCTCAAGAAAATCGAGGAATATCGCGCAGCCCACACCCTGGGCGGTCGCGCGGAGCGTGGTCAACAAATCCTCCCGGAGAAAAGGCTTGTAGTGTGACTTTTCAACTTCCCGATAGTCAGACTGATCACCCGTTTTAAGAAACACTGGCAGGACTATTCGTTCGGGGTATTCCTGGGTGAGGGCTATACTATAGCGTTGTAGTTGATTTCCGCTTTCAACTGCATCGACTTTGTCTTCAATCGAAAGGACAACATCATCGTTTATCTCCGCAACGATATCGACGGCTTTCACCTGTGTCTTCACCGTGACCTTAGGCGCGACCTGCGGAGCGCGACCGTGCTTTGCTAACAGAGCGTTCAGGAAGGCAAGACCTGCGCGGTGGAGGCTCGGATCAATAGTCGCGCATTCTGCGTTTGCCCAATCCAGCAGCCAACAAAGAAACGCATCCTGCGACAACTCTTTTCGAGCATACTGGAACAGATTAGGACGTTCCATGTTCAATTCGAATCCGCGGTTGAAACGCTTCGTCAAATCCTATTGGAATTAGCGAGCATTAAACGCCTTCCTGAATCCGACGCAACAACTGATCTGATCACGCATTCTCATTTTCGGATGATACTGCACTTACGATATCGTGCTGGCAAGAGCGTCAGTGGAGATATATTAGGGTGAAGTTACGCTTTACGCCGAATGCGGGATGTTCAGCGCCGGCGTTACTCCTCACGCGGGTTGCGCGCGCGCACGAACGCGCTCATGAACTTACTATCGAAGAACGATCAGACGATGGAGCTAGCGGGCGGCTTCTACGGCGTGAACGAGGGCGACCAGGACGATCGCGCCGAGTACTGACATCGCGAGGTATCCGATTCGCCCGTGCGGGCTCGCGCCGATGAAGCCGAAGATCCAGCGGCCGATCACCGCACCCACTAGCCCGATGATGATGTCAGCGATGACGCCGAAGCCCGAGCCACGCAGCGCCAGGCCCGCGATCCATCCTGCGATCAGTCCAAGAATGATGGTGCCGAGCATTTGAGGCTCCTCGTTGGAAATCAGCAGCCGGGCGCGTGATGGATCTTCGCGCGCGTATAGGCGAGGTTCTGCAGTTCCTCGGCGAGCTCGATTGTGTGCAACCTCGCGGCGCGCGCCAGCGCCTGGGAATCCGTATCAATCGCGAGTTCGCGCAGAAACTTCACGCCCATCTCATGATGAAAGCGCTCATCGGGTTCGATCACCTCGCGATAGAGCCGCGCGGTTTTATCGTCGTCGGCTCGCTCGCATAATTCGATGAACTGGCGATTCTTTACCATCGCAATGGCTTCGCGCGTGAATTGTCCGGCTGCGACGCGCTCGATGTCGGTCTCGAGGCCCTTGAGGTATTGAAAGATTGGACTGTAGCCGGCCGCAAGCGGATTGAATCCCGCGAGGTCATCGCCGAGCTCACACAATCGCTCCTCGATACGAACGTAGTGCTTCGCCTCGTCGCCGGCCTGACGCGCGAGCGCGAGCTTCAGCGCGACACTTCCGGCCGATGGAAGCCACATCGCCGCGATCTCGCTGGCCTCGAGTTCATTTTTCAGCGCGACGCGAAGCAGCTTGACCGGCGTGAGGTCGCCGCTGACCTCGGCCGCGAGAGTCGCAGATGGCGCCAGACGCGCGAGGAGCTGCTCATTCTCGCGAATCAACTCGGCGACGAAAGTATTGGCATCCATAGCCGAGCCTTCTCCGTTACCCCGCGGACCGAAAACATCGACCAGAGTGGCGCTTGCAACCACGAGATCCTTCAGCGGCGGCGTTGCGCTTGCTTCAGGATGACAGAGTTAAGAATAGTGACCACACGGCGATGTCGTGTGGTCACTTCTTCTGTTCCATCGGAGCGCCGCAGCACTTCAAGGTGCCGGTGCCGCCTTTGGTCACAATCACTTGCGAACTGCATTTGCTACAGATGTAAACTTTGCCTAACTGGTTAGCCATCGGCCCCGCTGGTCTCCTGTCTTCGATATTTCAGTCTCGCGATTTCTACGCGATAAATTTACTCACGCCCCACGAAAAAGCGGCTTGCGCTTGTCCAAAAATGCCTTGACGCCTTCCGCGCGGTCGGCGGTGGTTTGTAGCAGGGCATACAGATCCTCTTCAAGCCTGATGCCCTGATCTAACGTCATATCGTATCCCTTACGGACCGCGTCTTTCACCATTCTGACCGCCACCGGCCCGCGCGTCAGTACCGCTTGCGCGACCTCGCCCGCGCGCGCGCCGAGTTCCTTGCGATTTTTCGCCAGATACGTCACCAGCCCGATGCGCAGCGCCTCCTGGCCATCGATCTTCGCGCCCGCGACCAGCATCCGCATCGCATTGCCAATGCCTGCGAGCCTTGGCAGCCGCTGCGTGCCGCCGAATCGAGGCATCTCGCCGCGCGAGGGCTGCGTCAATGCAAACCGCGCGTCGGTCAACGCGATGCGGATGTCTGCCGCCATTGCAAGTTCCATCCCTTCGTCGGTCGCGTCGCCATTGACGATAGCTATGGTAGGCTTGGAGAGCACCGCGAGCGATTCGACCAGGTTTGGATTTACGTCCGCTTCGAAGCCGCCGCAAAAGATGTCGCGGACACCGGTGATCGCGAGGATCGCGATGTCACCTTCGTCCTCGACGCGTTCGAAAAGTTCCATTAAGTCGGTAGCCATCGCGGCGCTGACGCGATTGCGGTTCGACGGATACATCAGGGTGGCGGTAAGGCACCCGCCCGCGTTCGCTACCTTGACACTTCCAGATTTTGTAGATGCCGCCACGGCGCCACCGCGGGATTTTTTCACGCCGTCTCCATCGCCCAAGGCTAGAGCATCGCGCGCAATTCTTTCCGCAGGATTTTCCCGAGCGGATTTTTTGGCAGCGCGTCGATAAACTCGATCGTTTCGGGGCATTTGAAGCTCGAGAGGCGCTTGCGGCAGAAGTTGACCAGCTCTTTGTCGCCGACATTTTCGCCGAAGCGTTTGACTACGAATGCCTTCACGACCTGGCCCCATTCGACCGACGGCACGCCGATGACCGCGACCTCATCAATCGCGGAATGACTCATCAGCACGGTTTCGATTTCCGCGGGCGCGATGTTTTCACCGCCGCGGATGATCATGTCGTCCTTGCGCCCGGCGAAGAATACGTAGCCTTCCTCGTCGACCCATCCCAGGTCTCCCGTCGCGCGCCATCCGTCGGGGAGCGCTGAGTCGTCCTCGCGTCCGGCGTAGCCCTTCATGATGCGCGGGGTGCGGATGCAAATCTCGCCGACCACGCCGGCGCCTTGAAACTTGCCGTCGTCGTCACGGACTTTGATTTCCACGTCGGGCAGCGGCTTGCCGATCGAGTTGAGGCGCTTCAGTTTCAGTTCCTTCTGTTCAGCGGTTCCCTCGATTCGATGATCGTCGGGCCCGAGCACGGTGAGCGATGAGGTGGTCTCGGTCTGGCCGTAGGCGTTGACGAAGCCGACCTGATTGGGGAACGCCTCGATCGCGCGGCGAATCACTTGGATCGGCATCGGCGCGCCGCCGTATGCGAGGTTGGTCAGATTCGAGAAATCGGCGTCCTTGAATCCCGGTTCGTCGAGGAGTTGTTTCATCATAGTGGGAACGACGAACGCATGGGTGACCTTTTCCTGCGCCACCAACTTGAGCCAGTTCTTGGCGTCGAACTGCGGCATCACAATAACTTTGCGTCCGGTCCAGATGTTGGTCATCATCGCGGTGGTCCCGGCGATGTGGTAAAACGGCACGCACACCAGTGCCACGCCCCGATCGGTTCCATCGGCCATCTCGACGTTCGCAGTGACGTACGCGACGAAATCGCGGAAGCGCAGCATCACGCCTTTCGGCAGCGAGGTGGTGCCGCTGGTGTACATCAGGACCGAAACGTCTTCCTCTTCGACTTCCGCTTCGGTTTCGTCGGGATCGGTCCGGCGCGCCAGTTCCGACAGCCGGTACAGGTTGCCGTCGCCGCTCCCGAGTGCGACGACTTCGTTGACATTGATCCTTTGCCGAATGCGTCCAACCAGTTCCAGATAGCGGTCGCCAACCAGTAGCACTTTCGCCCCGGCGGTATTGATCATGTATTCGAGCTCGGGATCCTTGGCGCGATAGTTGAGCGGTAGGAAAGTCAGACCTGCCTTCGCAGCCGCATAGTAGCTGGCGATATAGCGTTCCGAGTTGGTATCGAGTGCCGCGACGACATCTTTGGGACCCAGCCCAAGCTGCTTGAAGACGCCGGTATAGCGCGCGACCATCTCGCCCAGTTGCGCGTAGGTGAGGCGACGATCGCCGAAGACCACGATTTCCTGATCGGGCACGATCGAAGCCGGAATCGTGACGAAGTTAACTGTATTCACTGACCGCTGTCCTCCTGGGTGCGGCTGCTACCGAGCGACTTGTTTCGCGCGCTTCGACGAGGTCGCGGCGGACTTCTTCTCTGGCGCCGAAATCATCTTATATCTTGCAGCCAAACGCCGTTCGAGCGCGATCGCGTCCCGAATCGGCAACTCGATTCCGTCCCATACTGCAAGTTTAAGCAACGCGGCTTGTTCGCGAGGAAGCCGCGCCAGCGCAAGTGCAAGTTCCAGCGCGCGGCGCGCCAAGTCCAGCGCGGGCACGACTTCGGCGACCAAACCTACAAGTAACGCCTCGCGCGCGTCAATCCAACGTCCTGTTATACAAAGGTCCATCGCGCGGCCGAAACCCAACCGTCGCGGCGCGGTCTGAGTGCCGGCCACACCCGGAATCATGCCGACGCCGGTTTCGGGCAGGCTGATGCGCGTATCGTCGGCGGCGATCGCGATGTCGCACAAGAGCGCCATTTCAAATCCGCCACCCACAGTGAAGCCATGGAGCACCGCGAGGGTGGGAATCGGCAGGGCGCGCATCCGGCCCCATACGTCGCGGCGAAATCGGACCCATCGCGCGATAGTGGGGGAGGGTGCGCTGCCGAATTCACTTAAGTCGCCGCCGGTCGAAAATGCCTTGCCGGCGCCGGTCAGCACCATCGCGCGGACTTCGGAATCGTCGTGAATCGCGCTCAAGACCTCGAACAGGTCGTCGCGCATCGCCATGTTGTAGGCGTTGAGCTGGTCGGGGCGATTGAGTGTGACCCAGGCGACGGCTCCGCGCTTTTCAAGGAGGACCGCAGCCGGGCCGCCGCCGCGTGGCGACGCTGATGGAGTTTCGTCGGTCATCTTGAGTTGCCGACTGTGCCTTGAATTATTGCCCCGAATGCAGGTCGGCGCTGTCGCTCTGCGCAACCGCCGGGCGGCCACGCTCATAGACTATACGCCCGCCCACCAGCGTGATGTCCACCGGAATGTTCGTCAGATCGGCTGGCGTTGCACTCAGCGGATCCTTGCCAAGGACGACCATATCGGCCAACCGACCCGGCTCGATCGCTCCAGCGTGCAAACCCGCCAGCCGCGCGGCCGACGCGGTGAACAGGGTGAAGGCCTGATGTATGTCGAGCTTCTCGTTAGCGCTCAGAACGTAACCCTCGAACGAGGTGCGCGTCATCGCGGCGGAGATCGCTACCAGCGGTTTCGCTGGCGTCACCGGCGCGTCGCTTCCTGCGGCGAGGCGGATCCCCTCGTCGCGCAGGCTCCTGAGACGATAGAGATACGGAACCAATCCTGGATCCCCGGCATATTTGGCGCCGCGGTAGTAGATAAAGCCGGGATTAGTGACGACCCATGCCTTCGCGATGCGAATCGGACTCAGATAGTTGGGCGGGATCAGGCCGCCATGCTCGATACGAAACGAAACCCGTTCAGTTTGATCGGGACCGAGTGCCCTGAGTGTAGTTTCGATGGCGTTGAGCGCAGCATCGAGCTCATCGACCTCGGTTGCGTGAAACGCGCAATCGAGGCCTACCGACGCCGCGTAGCGTACCTCGCGCGCGAGCGCATTGGTCTCATAGGCGCCGCGCGGAATGAACTTCGCTCCCGCGATGGCAATGCCGCCGGCACGAGCAGCGGCGGAGGCCGCAGGAATCGCATCCAGATGCTCGCCTCCGATCATCAGGCCGACGCGTTGGCATATCGAGCGCAAGGCGACCAGTTTGCCGAACAATTCCACCTGCGCCGCATCGTTGCGCGGGCTCGCGTCGGTGAATGCAGTGACGCCTGACGCCGCGAGTTGGCGGCTGAAGATGCGCGCGCGTGCTTCGGTCTCGGCGGCGGTGACGAGTGGAAGTTTGGAGGTGATCCACTCTTCCATCCCGACTACCAATCCGGTCGCACGCCCAGTGGCATCTCTTACGATCACCGAGCCCGCGGGACTCTTGAAGTTCGGACTCTCGATTCCGAGCGCATTCAGCGCGCGCGAATTGAGCCATGAGCCGTGCAGCGTCGAATGCCGAAGCCGCAGTGGATTCTTCGGCACCGCCTGATCGAGTTCCTCGCGTGTTGGGCCGCGGCCATCGCGAATCAATGCCTCGTCGCATCCAAACGCGCGCAGCCAGTTGCCGGGCGGGCTCTTGCCGGCGGCGACGCGAAGTTCGGCGAGCAGTTCATTGAGGGTGCGGTACTTCCAGACCGAGAGACCGGTTGCGGCGGCCGCCGCTTCCATGAAATGCAGATGTGAGTCAATGAAGCCCGGTATGACGGTTCGCCCCGCCATCTTGAGCAGATGGGTACGGGGACCGACCATCGATTTCAACGCGGCGAATTTGCCGTGCGCGAGGATCGAACCGTCGAGAATCGCGACCGAGTCGCTTTCCGGATGCCCGAAGACCACTCCCTCGTGAAGAACCAGGTCGGCTTTATCAAGCGCCATCTACTTCTCGGATCCTCAACCCCACCCGGATCCATCGCCGTCTCAGATGATGACGGCATTCCATGTCACATTGCGATCAATCTGAAGAGGGAAGCGGCTTAGCCTCCTTGATCTTCATCTGGTTGTCGCAGCACTCGATCTCGCCGGTACCCGCCTTGTTGCAGAGCACCTCGGTGCCGCACTTCTCGCACTGATAACGTTTTCCAAGCTGATTGGCCATTGCTCCTCCGGTAATGTTGGGTCAGGACTGCAAGTCCAGAATTTAATCACTTATTGCGAACTATTTGTCGAACGGAAGTTCGCTCACAATCGCCTTGATGTCTCCGCTCGCCCCGCGCGCGATGAGCGCACGGCCCGGCGTCCACGCGCTGTGATGCAGGATCGTCAGCCCAATTGCGCCGCGTCGCGGTGACAGCACCGCACTGCTTACGCGACCGACCTCCTTGCCGTCAAGAAAAAGCGTACTTCCCGCCGCGGCCGGATGCTCGAAGCGGAGCCCAAACATTTTCTTCTTGAGCCCCCCGCGAGACGTCGCCCGCTCGATCGTTTCCTGTCCGAGATAGCATCCCTTGTTGAAGGAGATCGAGCGCTCGAGGCGTGCTTCGAGCGCGATGGTTCTTTCGGACGCATCGACGCCGACCTTCGCAATGCCATGTTCGACTCGGAGCACCTCGAGTGCCGCTTCGCTGACCGCGCAGGCGCCGCCGCGCGTTAGGCGATCCGCGATTTCGCTCAGCACCACGCGATCGCCGAGCAGAGAGAAAGCATCGCCGCCGAATCTCGGCACCCGCCCGAGGATCGCATCGACGGATTTGGAGCAGTGCCACGGCTTCAGCGCGTGCGCACCACTGATCTCTGCAGCCGAAAGCGCATCGGCAGCGCGAGGTCCCTCGATGTGCAGGATGCTGAGCGGACGGAGTTCCTCCAGCTCGACGTCGTCGGCGACCAGCAATTTTTCCAGATGTTCCTTCTCTTGCGGCCACGCCAACAACTCGGTTTCCAACGTCAGCGCACCTTCCTCGAACCATATTAGGAAGTCGCCGATCACATGCGCATGCTCGGTGAGAAAGAGCGCGGGCACGACATCGCCGGGATGCGCACCCTTCACGTCGGCACTGCACATCCCATGGAAAAACGAAACGCGATCGTCGCCGGTGACGCGCACGATCATGCGATCATCGAGTATGTGGAAGCCAACCCCCTCCGTCAGTGCGCCATACTCGGCGTCGAGCGACGTGGCCGCAATCGAATTGGTGTCGGTCTGCGTGAAACTCACCTTAAACTTAAACTGGCGAGCCGACACGCAGCCGACTCGCGCGCTCTGAAGGCAAAATCAAATTTAGCAGAAGCGAGTCTACTAGCAACGCTCGAACCGCGCTACAAGGCGATCCGAATCGTGCGCTTCTAGATTTGAGCAATGATAGCTAAGCGCTTCTAAACAGCAGTTTTTAAGTGCGAGCCATTTGGCGTATGATTCCCTATCTGATGGCAGCCTTCCTGAAGCGCTGGGCACGACACGCGAGCGGGACAGGATTCGCCCTCGTGATCGCGATATCGATACTGGTGCCGAAGACCGCGCGGGGCGATGACATCCACGCGGACGCGCAACATGTCAGCGATGCCGCGTTCGCGATTCTCAACGCGCTCAGCAGTGACAATACCAAGGTCGGTGCCGGCGATGTGATGGGCGCGATGGCGAGCTTCGCGGGCGATGCGCAGACGCTTTCGACCGCGCTCGCGAAGG
The DNA here is from genome assembly GCA_963815835.1 of uncultured delta proteobacterium. Lineage (GTDB taxonomy): Bacteria > Desulfobacterota > Binatia > Binatales > Binataceae > DATGKG01. The sequence goes on along the minus strand of CAWFIF010000004.1, from coordinate 668,843 downwards.
GCGATCGCGAGGGTGCGGGCGCCGCGATGACGGCGCTGGTCGCGGATCGTCGCGCGGTTGACGATGCGCTGCTCAAGAATCCTGGCGCGATCGATTCGTCGAAATGGGCGCCGCTCAAGGCTGAGCTTGCATCGATTCAGAGTCGTGTACCCGGGGCGAGTGGGTCGGTCGCGACGGCTTCCCGTGCGGAATCGCCCTCCGATGTGGTGAGGCCTCCCGCGAGCGAGGCGGCGGCGACCGTTCCCGACGGCTCCGCCCCGCGGGTCGAGATCATCAGCCGCGTCACCGACGATACCGGACTCCACATTAAGGGATACCTGCAAGGCACCGACCTCAAATCCGCCGGCATTTACGACGGCGACGCGATGATTCAGAAAATCGATCTGGCGCCCGTCACCGGCGCACAGCGCGTGCTGCTCGATTTCAAGCTGGAACAGGTCTCGCCTAGCGAAACGATTCGCGTCGCCGATGTCAGCGGCCGAGCCGCCGAAGTGCATATCGCGGGCAATTCGCCGCCGGTGGTCGAGTCCGGTGGGCATGAGAAGACGATCGAGCTCGGCGCCGGCGCAGCCGCGAGCGATGCGCCACCAACGGAACTCGCCTCGCGAGATCCCAACAACACCGCGGAGATTCCGAGCAAGTCGCCCTCGCGCCGCCATCTCCGGGCCGGCGATTCGCTGGCGCCCCTCACCGATGTGCAAATCAACATTCTCAGCGTGCAGCAATCGATTTCGGAGCCAGGCAGCTATCAGGTCATCGGTCAAATCGCTGGCAACAACGTTCATCGCGCGGGAATCTATATCGACGGACGGCTGGTCAAGCCGATCGCGGTCACGGCCGGCAGCGATACATCGTTCAACGTCTCTTTCATGATGCTCGGAAAAGACGCGACCATTCGCGCCTATGGCGTCGGCAGCAACTACGTCGAATCTTCGATCGATTTGAGCGCCGCGAGTGGCACGGTCTTCGGATCTAATCCGCCCATCGGTGTGTACAGCTACCCGGTGAATCCTTATGCGCGCAATCCATATGGGTATCCGGCGAGTCCCTACGGAACGCCGCCCGGATACGGGGCGCCTCCCTACGGATATCCGAATGGTGGCTATCCAAATGGGTATCCGAACAACGGTTATCCTCCGCCGTCGCGGCCCTGGTGGTCGAAGATCTTCTAGATTCCACAGATCCCGTGCTACACTGATCCCGTGGAGCACGGGCATGGCGAATCTGACGATAGCCGTAGACGGGGAAACGTTGCGCAAGGCGAGACTTCGCGCGATGCGTGAAGGTTCAACCGTGAATAAGCTGCTGCGCGAGTTTCTTGAGTCTTACGTAGATACTCGAAACGAGCAGATATCAGCGGTACAGAACATCATCGCGGTTGCGAAAAAAACGAAGTCCGGACATGTCGGTAAGCGCTGGACGCGCGACGAACTATATGATCGTCGTGGCTGATGCGGTCCTTTTTCGACACCAATGTTCTGGTCTATGTGTTTGACAAACGCGCGCCACAGAAAGCTGCAGTCGCCCAGCGGTTACTTTCGCAATGTGCCGCCCACGGCGACGCAGTCATAAGCATTCAAGTTCTGCAGGAATTCTACGTCGCAGTTACTCGCAAACTCGTCCCGCCGCTCCTTCAAGCAGAGGCCGAAGGCGTCGTTCGCGAGTTCGGCCGTCTCGATTTGGTTGAGCCGGATTTGATCCTCGTTCTCGAAGCGGTCGCAGTCAGTCACCGATATCGGTTGTCGCTCTGGGACAGTTTGATCATACAAGCGGCTCTTCGGGGCGGTGCGGAGGTTCTTTACAGCGAAGACTTGCAGAACGGGCAGGTGTTTGAGGATTTGACCGTTCGGAATCCGTTCGTGAGCTAACAGAGAGCGCCGACACGGTTGCTCCATCCGACGAGCGCCGGTAACATTGGAAGTTCACTTCAATCGAAATCGCCGACAATGCTTAAATTTAAGACCGTATGCTGATCCAAGCGACACAACTGCGTCCCGGAATGGTGCTCGAGTACAACAACGATCTCTGGCGCGTAATGACGATTACCCACATCACGCCCGGCAACTGGCGCGGGATGGTGCAGACCAAGCTGCGCAACATCAAAACCGGATCGCAGACCGAAAACCGTTTCCGCTCGGAAGATCGTGTCGAGCGCATCATACTTAGCCAGGTGATGATGCAGTTCCTCTACCAGGACGGCGACGACTATCACTTCATGAACACCGAGAACTACGAGCAGATCACGATCCCGCGCGATTTGATCGAAGACGTAGTGGGCTTCCTCACCCCCAACATGGAAGTGCAGGTCGAGTTTTACGAGACCACGCCGCTTAACGTCACGCCGCCCAAGACCGTTGACCTAAAGGTCGAGCGCACCGATCCGGGAATGAAGAATGCGGCGGTAACCAACACGCTGAAACCGGCGACGATGGAAACCGGGCTAGTTGTGCAGGTCCCGCATTTCGTCAACGAAGGCGACGTGATCACGATCAATACCGAGACCCACGAATACGCCGGGCGCGGCAAGAAGTAGCCAAGAACTACGAAAGATATGCGCCAGCCGCGCGAAAGAGGCGCGGTCCCCCGCCGCGCGCATCCGCAAGAATTCCCGAGACCTTCCGCGTATCGCGAGAGGAAACCCCTTGAGAAGGCTTCCTCACAAAATTCTGCGCGCCCGACCCAGGCGCCATTGCGCGCTGGCCCCGGCGTCTACATCGTGCAGACCCAACCGGGATTCGAATCGATCGCATGGAGCGAAATCGCCTCCAAAATTCCGCAAGCGAAGAAACTCGGGACCCGCACCGTGCCCGAACGCGCCGGGATGCTGATATTCGAAGCGCCGCGCCCCGCGCCGCTGGGCGCTTTGCGATGCGCTGAGGATCTCTTCGCGATAGTCGCGTATCGGCGCGGCCTCGGCGACGATGCGACCTCGCTCGATAAGGTCCGCGCCGCGATCCGCGGATGCACCCATCTCGATGACGCGCTCAATGCCCGCGTCGCCATCGTCAAGGGCGCGCGCGCCGGCAAGAAACTTCGCTTCAAGGTGGTGGCGAGGCTTTCCGGCGAGCATGAGTTTCGCCGCGTCGATTTTAAGCGCGCGGTCGAGACTGGCATCCTCGAGCATGGCGACCATGCGTGGCGCCTCGATGAGGACAACGCCGAGGTCGAGTTCTGGGCCACGATGCTGCGCGACGAATTGATTTTCACGCTGCGCTTGAGCGACGATACGATGCGATTTCGCGCCTATAAGATCTCGCATCGCCCAGGTTCGCTGCGTCCGTCGGTTGCCGCAGCGCTGGCGCTGGTGTCGAATCCCTCGCCCGATGATGTCTTCCTCGATCCACTGTGTGGAACCGGCACTGTGCTGATCGAGCGCGCACATTGTGGCCGCTACGCGATGCTGCTCGGCGGCGACAGCGATCCCGATACGCTCGAGGCGGCGCGCGAGAATATCGGCCCGCGCTACAAGCCCATCGAGCTTAAGCTATGGGATGCGACGGCGCTGCCGCTCGAAGATGCGAGCGTCGACAAAATCGTCAGCAATCTCCCGTGGGGCATGAAGCACGGATCTCATGGCGACAATCGGCGGCTCTATCCGCGACTGATTGCGGAGTTTCGCCGCGTGCTGAAGCCGGGCGGCACGATGATCCTGCTCAGCGCCGAAACGCGCTTGATGAGCGAACTCTGGACCAAAGCGCATCTTCGCCCCTCGCGCATCCTGCATGTCACGGTGCTTGGTGCGACCGCCGCTATTTACATCTGCTCCAACTAGAGCGTTCGGACTCCTCTTCATAGCTACGAACTCCTCTACACCTCGCGCGGCGCAATTAGCTCGCACCACTATTACCAAGCTCACTGTTCGGTATAGTTGTGTTGGACGTTCCGATTTGGGTGGGGATTAATTTCCTCGCAAGGGGAAGGGGGCAACGATGCACCGCAGGCAGGGTTCGTTTCGCATCAGCACTTCACGCGTGGCCGCACTAGCTGCGGTCTTTTTTTTCGCCGTTATCGCAATGGCGGTTCATCGATCGCCGACCACCTCACCTAAGTCGGGGACGTCGCTCACGGCGCGCTCCCGGGTGATGGAGAACTACGGGCGGATGCCGCTCTCTTTCGAGCCGAATCGCGGGCAAGCCGATGCCAAGGTTGACTTCCTCTCGCGGGGGCATGGCTTCGAAGCACTGCTGGATAAACGCGGTGCGACGCTGTTGGTCGCGGCGCCAGCCGCGCCTGCTTCTTGGCTGCCAATCAGGATGAATCTGGAAGGCGCGTCCGTTGCCGGCCACACGGAAGCGAAGGATCGGCTACCCGGAGTGGTGAACTATTACCGCGGTAACAATCCCGCCAAATGGTATCGCGGCGTACCGACTTAATCAACGCGTCAAATATGACGCCGTCTATCCCGGAATCGATCTCGCTTACCATGGTGACGGTGGCAAATTCGAATTCGATTTCAATCTGAAGCCCGGCGCCGATGCGCGCCGCATCGCACTCGGCTTCGATGGAGTCGCCGGCGCCGAGGTTGCCTCCGATGGAAGCGCGCTGCTCAAGACCGCGCATGGCAACCTCACCTTGAAACGTCCGGTCGCGTATCAGGAGATTGACGGCGCGCGCCACGAGATCAGCGCCGATTTCAAAATCGCCAACGCGCGCATCACGATCGCGCTCGGCGATTATGATCATTCGCGTTCGCTGACGATCGATCCGGTGCTGCTGTTCTCGACCTATTTCGGCGGTACGGTGACGCAAATCCAGGGCACCGCCATCGATACATCGGGCAACGTCTACATTGCGGGATGGGCCTACGACGAATGCCCCAGCGGATGCGCGCCCTTTCCCGCCACCAGTGGCTCCACTTACTCGGGCGCGGGCGATGCCTTCATCTCCGAGTTGAGCGCCGACGGCAGCACGATTTTGTACGCTACCCTGATCGGTGGAACCAAATTCGATGAAGCCTCGAGCGTGGCGGTTGATGGCGACGGCAATGCCTACATCACCGGTCAGACTTTCTCGACCGACTTCCCCGCAACCGTAGGAACCACTACCGCACCCGGAGGCGATGGCGACGGCTTCGTCGCGAAATTCGATACGAGCGGCGCCGCGACTTGGGCGACCTATATAGGCGGCAGCGGAGAAGACGATTCGGTTTCCATTGCGCTGAAGCAGGGATGCTCGAGCAACTGCAACGCCTACGTGGCGGGACGAACCCGGTCATCCAACTTCACCGGCGCATCGGGCTTGGTCGGTACGCAGGATGCCTTCGTTACTGAGTTGAAGCCCGATGGAACTAACCCGGTGGTATATACCAAGTTGCTGGGCGGCGATGCGGGACAGAGCGGCGCGGGCAGCGGCATCGCGTTCGGGTCCGGCATCGCGGTTGATTCGGCCGGAGACGCGTTCGTCGCGGGCGGTACCGATTCAAGCGGATTTCCCAAAACGACGGGTTCGCTTACCGCATCGACGGATGCCTTTGCTGCGAAACTCATTGCTGGCGGTACGATCTCATACGCGCGGCTATTCGGTGGAAGCGATTTCGATCGCGCAACCGGCGTAGCGCTCCAGCCCAACTGTGGCGCGCCGTGCAATGCGTATGTCCATGGCATCACTTTCTCGAAGGACTTTCCGACCACTGTGGGAGCGCTGCAGCGCTCGTTGAGCAGCGAGGCGGCGGAGTTCGTCACCGAGCTTTCGGGAGATGGAACCAGTTCGGTCTTCTCAACTTACCTTGGCACGACCGATTTTTTGACCTTCGCCAGCGCCAATGGCATCGCGGTCAACAACTCCGGCGACGTATTCGTGATCGGGTTAACTACTTCGCAGAATTTCCCGCTGCACAATCAAATCCAGACAGCGCCGGGGCCGCACGGCGCGCTCCTTGCGTTCGGGCCCACGGGCAACGGCACTCCGGACCAGCCGACTTGGCCATCGACCAACGGGTCGCCGCTGGCGATTCAGACCTTCGGCGGTAGCTCGAGTACTGTATTTGTCGGCAGCACTACCGGATTGTACGTAAGCAGCGACGGACTGACATTCTCCAAGGCGTCGGCAACCAGCCTTCCTGCCGGTCCGGTAACCGCGCTTCAATTTGATAAAGACACGACGCCGAATCCGACTCTCTTTGCCGGAACTCCCAGCGGCCTCTACATCTCATCGGACATGGGCAGCACCTTTTCGGCTAGCGGCCTGATCGGAAAGCACATAACCGCCGTCAATGACATCGACAACGGTTCGGGCCCGTTGACCTCGCGCGACGTGATCGCGGGCACCGTCGGCGATGGGGAGTGGAGCAGCATCGACGGCGGTGCAAATTTTTCGCAAGTGAGCACCGGTATTCCTACCACTGCGACGGTCACCTCGACGACCGCCAGCAAGAGCGGAGCGTCCACCACCGTGTTGGCCGGAACCAGCCGCGGCGTTTACGTCAGCACCGACGTGCTCACCAGTTTTCCAGGCCATTGGATCGCCACGAAGCTGACTTCGCCTGCAATCGCATCGATGAACACGGATAGCAACTCGACTCCGCCGGTCGACTACGCCGGGAGCTACTTCGAGGGCATCTTCGAAACCACCGACGGCTTCAACACCTTCATCGCACCGAACCTGAACCTTTCGGGCGCGACCGTGGGAGCAATCGATCACGGGAATAGCACAACTCCTTCAACGATTTGGGCGGGAGTGACCAGCCTCCAGCAGGCGTACGTTAACCAGAACACGACTGGCTACAATGGCGCATTCGACCAGACGACGCTGATAAACCAGCCGGGATCCATTCGTGCACTCAAGAATCAGCAGGCGGGTGAGTTGTTGGAATTTCATCCGGTGGTCGCAGAGTTGAACTCCACCGGCACCCAGTTGACCTTCTCGACCTACCTCGCGTCATCGAGCTGGGATACGCCCGGCGGTATTGCGGTCGATCCCACCGGCTCGAATATCTATGTGGCGGGTACGACCTACGGCTCCGATTTCCCGATCGCCGGACCGACGCCTTTAGGTACCGGCTACGATGGATTCTCGAATGGCTTTGTTTCACAGATCGGGCCACCGCCAGGAGCGACGGCCACCGCGACCGGCACCCCCGGTGGGACGCCGACCTCGACGGCGACCCCCACTCGGACGCCGACGGCGACGCCTTCCGCGACTTCGACGCCGACAGGCGCGAGGATCTCGGCGCCGTCAACCTTGACGGTGAAACCAGTCGGCATCGGAATCATCGGCGCCAGTTCGACGGCCAAATTCGTCATCAAGAACATTGGGAAGAGCGGCGACCTCATAGGAAACATCTCGCTGGAGAATAACCAGGGAAATGGGTTCAAGCTCAGCTCGTCGGGCTCCTTTGATATCGCCCATGGGAAGTCGCTGCCCTACATGCTCACTTTCATCCCGGATGCAACCTTGGACACGGCGACGATAACCATCACGAGCAACGATCCGACCAAAGGACCGATTGTCATTCACCTGACCGGGACTGGATTGCCGGGCCAGCTCTCGGTACCGAAAACGTTGACCATCACGAGCAAGGGCATTGGTATAGAAGGGCAGGCGCCCCTGGTTCTGAAGAATGTCGGCAAGGGTCTTCTGAACGGAACTTCACCGGGGCCGATGCCGAGTTCGATCTTCGGGAAAACCGGCGGAGGCGGTGGTGGCGGTAACGGAATTGCGCCGGGTAAGACTAAAACGTTAACGATAACCTTTACGCCGACGCAGACCGGCACCACACCCGGAAGCATCGAGATCGATGTTACTCCGCCGAGCACGCCCGCCAGCGCCACGGTGACGCTGATAGGAATTGTGAAAGGGAAGAAGTAGGGAATCGAAACCGCGATGCGAGGAAGGGCGCTCTCGATGGGCGCCCTTTTCCTCTCCCGCGGCTGAGTTTACGAAGCCACAAACTGGGAGAGGTCGTGAGCTGGCGTGCGAAGCACGCCGGCGAGCGGGTGAGGGTTTCAGCCGTGCGCGTGCAGGCGAAGATCGCGAGCTTGCGTGCGGAATGGCTCCGGAAGCGCGACTTCGTGCCCGTCGCTCCATACGCTCTCGAGCCGGTAGAACTCGCGCGCGGGCTCATAGAAGACGTGGATCACGACGTCGTCGTAATCGAGCACGACCCAATGCGCATGCGGCAAGCCCTCGACCGACAGCGCGTGCTGCCCGTCGTGATACATCCGCTCCTCGATGCCGCGCGCGATCGACTGCACCTGGACGTCGGAGCGTCCGGTTGCGATCACGAAGTAGTCGGCAATCGAATTGAGATGCTCGACCTCGAGCACCACCAAATCGTAGGCCTTTTTCTCCAGCGCCGCCTGCGCGACGGCGAGTGCCTTGTCGAGTGACGTCACCTTATACAGCTCGATGGAATTTGCGATTTCGCGGAGTTGAACAGCTCAAACAAAATTCCAGGCAGCGACAGCATCAATAGAGCGCGTGGCGGCGAATGTAATCGACCACGTCGCCGGGCAGTAAATAATTGATCGATTCGTTGTTCTGGATTTTCTGGCGGATCTGGGTCGCTGAAATTGGAAAGAACGTGGTTTGAACAAAGGAGAGCGTCTGTCCGCCTGGATTCACGTAATGATCTTGCTCCCGAATATAACCAAAGCGATTCAGCGCGGCAAGCGACACTCGCGCCGCCGCGTCGCCGTCGCGCAGCCGCGTATGCACCGCGATACTGCACAACTTCACCAGCTCGTCGCAATCCTTCCAGGTTTCCAGTTCGAGGAACTGATCGGATCCCATCAGGATGAAAATTTGCGCCTGATGCCGCAGCGTGGTCGCGAAATGCTTCGCCGTGTCGATGGTGTATGAACGCCCAGCGCGGCGGACCTCCGCGTCCGACACCATGAAATGCCGATTGCCCTTGGTCGCGAGGCGCACCATCTGGAGGCGATGCTCGGCGGGCGCCAGTTCGCCTTCAGGTTTGTGCGGCGGTGACGAGGCGGGCACGAAGTATACGAGATCCAGCTTGAGCATCTCGCGAACTTCCTCCGCCGCGCGCAGATGCCCGAAGTGGATCGGATTGAAGCTGCCGCCGAAGAGTCCTACACGCAATTAACGCTCCGTCAGATCGATGTAACGTCGCGGCCCCGGCTCAGGTGCGGACTTGGCCTTCGCCGCGAACCAGGTATTTGTAAGTCGTCAGCTCACGTAAACCCATCGGACCCCGCGCATGGAGGCGATTGGTGGAAATTCCAGTTTCGGCGCCAAAGCCGAATTCAAAACCATCAGTAAAGCGCGTTGACGCGTTGACGTAGACGGTAGCCGAATCGACCTCGCGTTCAAAGCGCGCCGCGGCGTCCTTGTCTTGCGTAACAATGGCATCGGCGAGGTCCGAACCATGGGCTCCGATAAATGCGATCGCCTCGTCGATGGAATCGACGATTTTCACCGAAAGAATCAGCTCGAGGTACTCGGTGTCCCAATCTTCGTCCGTGGCGCGCTTGATGTTTGGGATAATGTTGCAGGTCGCTTCGTCGCCGCGGAGTTCCACACTTGCCGCGATGAAACGCTTCGCCATCGCGGGGAGAAATTTCCCGGCGACCTCGCGATGGACGAGCAGATTTTCCATCGCATTGCATACCGAAGGCCTGCTCACCTTGGCGTTGAAGCAGATCTCCTCGGCCATCTTAAGATCGGCCGCGCGATCTACGTAGGTATGGCAGAGGCCGTCGAAATGCGGCAGCAGGGTAACCGCGGATCCCGCGAGCGCTTCCTTCAGCGCCCCACCTCCTCGCGGGATGATTAGATCGATCGCTTCGGGATGCCGCTTGAGGATTTGGATCGCATCGCGATCAGTAGTGTCGATGAACTGCACCGCCGCGGGATCGATGCCCGCGTCCTTAAGCGATTGCACGAGCATGTTCGCCAGCATGGTGTTGGTCGCGAGCGCTTCCTTTCCGCCGCGCAGGACCACCGCGTTGCCGCTCTTGAAAGTCAGAACCCCCGCATCGATCGTCACATTGGGGCGCGATTCGTAGATGATCGCAATCACGCCGAGCGGGACACGTACCTTTTGAATTTGTAGACCGTTGGGTCTGCTCCAGCTTTCGATCACTTCGCCAACCGGGTCCGGCAGCGCGGCGGCAACCTCCTCGACGCTCTTGGCCATCGCGGCGATGCGCGCATCGTTTAGAGTCAGGCGCTCCAGAAACGCGCCCATTCGTCCGGAGTTCTTCGCGACTTCGAGATCTTTGCGATTCGCTTCGAGGATCGCACCAGCATTGGCTCTGAGAGCCTTCGCGAGCGACAGCAGCATGGCGTTCTTGCGATCGGTGGAGCACAGCGCCAGCGAGCGCGACGCTTCGCGCGCTTTTTTCAGTTGGGAAAGGATTTGTGCTTCGAGTGTCATCGGATTTTTGAATCAGCCAATCTCGTCGAGCAAAACGAAATTATCGCGATGAATGATTTCATCGGCAACCTTATACCCTAGCAGGGTGGAAATCTCGGTGGTGCGCCGGCCCTTGAGCTTCGCGACATCGGGCGCCGCATAGTTTACCAAACCGCGACCGAACTCGACGCCGTCGGGATCGATCAGGCTTACGCAATCGCCGCCCGCAAATTCACCCCGCACCTCGCGTATTCCCGAGGGTAGCAGGGAGCGGCCTTTCTTGCGCAGCGCTTCCGCCGCGCCCTTGTTGACGCTGAGCGCCCCCGAGGGCTTGAGCGCGAATGCAATCCAATGCTTGCGGCTTTTAAGGCGCGTGTCCGCGGGCGTGATCAGCGTGCCGATTTCGCGCGAAGGATCGAGCGCCGCCGCGATTGTGCCCGGCTCACGGCCAGGCGCGATAATTACCGCGATTCCCGCGCGCGCCGCCTGCTGTGCGGCCTTTAACTTGGAAGCCATTCCTCCACTTCCCAGCGGCCCAGCGCTCTCGACGACCAGCCCCTTCATCTCCGCTTCGGGATTCGTGATCAGCGGAATCAGATGCGCGTCCGGACGCTTGCGCGGATCGCCGGTCAGCACGCCGGGGACGTCACTGAGGATCACCAGCATCTGCGCCTGCACCATCGAGGCGACCAGCGAAGACAGCATGTCGTTGTCGCCGAAGCGAATCTCTTCGACGGCCACCGTGTCGTTTTCGTTGATGATCGGGATCACGCCCGACGCGAGCAGCGTGGTCATCGTCTGCATCGCGTTCTGACGCCGCTTGCGATCGGAGACATCTTCGTGGGTAAGGAGAATCTGTGCGACCGTACGATCGCATTCGGAAAAGGCTGCCGCCCACGAGCCCATCAACTCAATCTGTCCGGTGGCCGCGGCGGCTTGCCGTGCCGCCATGGTTGCGCCGGATAGTCTGCCGAGCTTTGCGCGCCCGGCTGCGATCGCGCCCGAGGTCACCAGGATTATCTCGCGGCCGCCACGCGCCGCTTCGTTGACTTCGGCAGCGAGCCGGTTGATGACGCCGGTGTCGAGGCCGGCGCCGTCGGACAAGACGGCGCTTCCGACTTTGACGACGATGCGTCGCGCGCCCTTGAGGATCGCCTGTTTGTAATCTAGCTGGGACACGCGGCTTGGGTTTTTTGCGTTTCAATATGGCGAAGCTGCGCCGCGATCGCGGCGACCAACGGCTCCAGCCCCGCGTGCTTTTCCGCGGAAATCGAGATCACCTTCAGATGCGTCGCGGCCTCGACTTCGCGGACGATTGCCTTGGCATCAGCCTTCGCCACGAGGTCCATCTTGTTGAGCGCGACGATCGACGGGCGATCGGGAAGTTCCGGATCGAATGCCTTCAGCTCGCCGCGCACGACGCGAAAATCTTCGGCCGGCGTGCCGCTCGCATCGAGTACGTATACCAATACGCTGGTGCGGCTGACGTGGCGCAAGAATCGGATGCCGAGGCCCTGGCCGAGATGCGCGCCCTCGATGAGCCCGGGAATATCGGCAATCGAAAAGGCTTCTTCGTCAGAAATCATCACGCGCCCGAGATTCGGCGTGATCGTCGTGAAAGGGTAGGGCGCGACTTTCGGACGCGCCGCCGTGAGCGCTCGCAGCAGCGTGGATTTTCCCGCGTTGGGGAGACCCACCAGGCCGACCTCCGCGACGAGGCGAAGTTCGAGACGCACCCAGCGCTGCTCGCCCGCGGTTCCAGGCGTCGCGATGCGAGGTGATCGTCGCGTCGAGGTCGCGAAGTGGATATTGCCCTTGCCGCCTTCGCCGCCTTGCGCGATTACCTTGCGTTCGCCGGGCAGCACCATATCCGCGAGAACCTCGCCGCTCTCATCATCGATCACGACGGTGCCGGGCGGCACGCGGACCACGAGGTCGGTGGCCGCCTTGCCATATTGTTGTTTGCCGCGGCCGGATTCGCCGTCGCGCGCGATGAGTCGCGGCTGATATTTGAAATCGAGCAGCGTTGACATCCCCTCGTTGACTTCGAAAATGACGCTGCCGCCGAGGCCGCCATCTCCGCCGGCAGGACCGCCCATCGGACGATATTTCTCCCGCAGGAAGGCGATCGCGCCGTCACCACCTTTGCCGGCGTGCACGAATACACGTGCCTCATCGATGAAACGCATGTTCGAGGAGTGTTATCTTACGGGATTCGACGCGCAGCCGTAATCATGGCAGAAGCCGGCCTAATTGCGTCATGAGGTTAACGGTGACCCACGGCAGGCGCCGAGCTACACGCAGGTGACGATCGTAAACGGCGTCGCATTCTTGTACCAACTGGGCGCCGCGAAACAGTTTGAAATCACCGGCCCCCGCACTCATATTCAGCAGCACCTTCCGCTTCGCAGCTTCTTCGATCAAAAGCGCGAAGGTCAGACGGTAAAGCGCTAACTTTCGAGGACGATTCCGGTCGTGCGCGAGCAGCGAGGACGTCATCAATTCGTCCTCGACGAAGTAGCTGACGAACGCATCGAGTCGGCCGTCTTCCACGAACGCGCGATAACTCAAGAACCCCTCTTTGAGAGTCAGCGTGAAGTAGTCCGCGTTGTACTGAGGATTCAGCGGAGAGTACTTGCCGAGATAGAGATCGCGATAGAGTACCGCCATTCGCTTGACGTGGGATGCGATGGCTTCGGGAATGTTGACGATCGAATAACAGGTCTTCCTCAGCTTGCCGAGATCTCTCTTAATGTCGCGGTGTCCGAGATAGCGCTCATCGCGAGTATCGAGAATAAAAACCCTCCGGCTGGGGATGAGTCGGTAGCCGTTGGCCCGCAATGCATCGAGGCCCGGGCGGTCTGTAAGTGGATTAATCGAGCGGAACACGATCGCGGACTCGGGATAGCGTCGCGTCAAGTATGAAGTCAGTGCTGCGATCTGCGCGGAGGAAAGCCCATGGCGCGGATTTGTGGTCAGCAGCCAATTGTTGACGAAGACGATGCGGTCGATTGATCCGCTCCGGAGCAAGGCGCCCAGCAACGACCTCGGCGCTTTGAGGAGGCCGGCAGGAACCCTGCGATAGCGTCCGGCAAGCTCGTGGAACGCGTATTCGATGTAGTGGGCATAGGCGGAACAGACGTTCGAGTTGCCCTCGATTCTCTCGCTGATGACAAGCGGTAGAAGCTTGCCGTCGATCATCAACGCTTCCATCCGGACGTTTGCGTTGTCGATGTACGATGCCGCTCCATTTTTGACCATCGACGTGAGAAAGCGAGTGGCGGGACCGGCAGGCCCGTCGAGAGAAGGCAGCCCCGCAAGCTTGACCGCGTCGAGCACCTCGATACTCATCGCGCCAGCTTTGTCGAAAAGATCATTCGCTGAGTGCGCTCGCGTCAGCGCGCAATAGTCACGCCATCTTGGAAAGCGCGATCATGTATTTACCGCCCGGAGTTCGTGGGACCTCGGCGACTCGCTCGAAGCTGACCGTGGCATCGACGCAGAGAATCCGAGCGAAGCCGTCGCGAATCTCTTGCTGGATCTCAGCAGCGATCGGGCTATCGGCGGCGAAGTTGATGGTATAGCGATCCAGGTCTTCCTGCACGATCTGAAACTGCCTGAACTCCCGATAGCGGCGTACCACCTCGACCATGTCCCATGGCGATCGCAGCCGCTCGCCGCTCAACCGGAAAAGGTTGATGCCTCTTCCTATCACACGTTCGATCGTCGGCAGCATGCGCCCACAACCGCATCGGCGCCCAGATGCGATGGCATAATCGCCGATTTCGTAACGTACCAGCGGCATGACGTGGTTCTCCAAGGAGGTTACCACCACGCGCCCCATCTCGCCTGCGGTGACCTGCCGATCAACATCGTCAACGATTTCAACCATCACGTGCTCCGCATTGACGTGATACCTACCGGCAGGGCATTGCCACGCGATGAAGCCCTCGGTCGTGCCGTAGCTGTCCGCAATCTCCACCCCCAGCACGTGCCGGACATGCTGTCGGACCGGATCGTCGAGGACTTCCGAACCGGTGAAGACCTTCTTTAGCGATGGAAGCTTGCGTCCGCTGCGCTCCAGTTCCTTGATGATCTCCTCGAGGAACTCGGGATACGAAAAAATGTGCGACGGATCTATCTCGCAAATGCGATCGGCAAGTTTATCGAAATCGGTGGAGGCCTCCAGAAAGCGCGTCCGCAAAACCGCGCGGCTGTGAACCAGTTGCTCGTCGTCGCGCCCCAGATGCGGCCCATGATGGATGAGCCATACGTTGCGGCGCGCGGGATTCCATCCATTCTCGAACAGGTAGCGCGCCCGCGCCGCATAGCGGCCGATTTGATGCGCGCGGTCGAAGAGAAACTCCGCCGGCGTACCGGTCGATCCCGACGAACTGTAGCAGGTGAATCGCGTCCCCGCGTCTCGATGGAGCGTGCGCACCGATTCATTGAGCGCGCGAATATCCAGACGCCGAAGCCGCGGCAGCTTGCCGAAGTCCTCCGCGCGCGGCGCGGCGCCGAATCGCTCCGTGTAAAACGGAATCTTCGCCGCTGCCGCGAGCGTCTTGCTCAGCGCCTCGCGCTGATAACGTCTCAGCGTTTCCTCATCCCAATACTGCGAGCGCCGCAGTGCTAGGTATCGAGGCGCCGCTCCCGCGAGAACCGACCAAAGCGCCACGCGAGCTGCTAGGCGCAGGCCTCGGCCAGCACGCGCACTGTATCGATGGAGCTCGTGCCGATAAGCATTGTCTTTACCGGCGACGCCTTCCACGCCTTCAGGCGCTCGAGGATTCGCTCCTTCGGCCCGACCAGCGCGACCTCATCGACCAGCTTGTCTGGAATCGCCGCCATCGCTTCGTTTTTCTTGCCGCCGAGGAAGAGATCCTGGATCTCCTTCGCTTCCGCAGGATAGCCGAGGCGAGTGGCATAATCGTTGTAGAAGTTCCTGCTCCGCGCGCCCATCCCACCGATGTAAAGCGCCATGTTCGCCTTCACCGGCATGCGGCACTTGTCGACATCGGGGCCCATCACGCAGGTGACGAACGGCGCGACGTCGAACTGATCGGCGGTCTTGTGGCCCTTCGCGAGGCCCGCTTTCACCGCATCTCCGATGACGTTGTACTTCTCGGGACTCATCCAGATCGGCAGCACGCCATCGGTAATTTCCGCCGCCAGCTCGATGCCTTTGGGACTGATCGATGCGCTGTAGATATTCATGTCCTTGCGCCCGTGGAGAATGCTCTTGAGCGGCTTGCCCAGCCCGGTCGAGCCGGGACCAGTGTAGGGGACGTCGAACTCCTTGCCGTGCAGCTCGACGGGTTTTTCGCGCGCGAGGATCATCTTCACGATCTCGACATACTCGCGGGTGCGCTGCAGCGGTTTGCCATATGGCATCCCGTGCCATCCTTCGGCCACCTGTGGTCCCGAGGGTCCGATGCCGAGGATGAAGCGCCCGCCGGAGAGTCCATCGAGCGTCATCGCGGTCATCGCCGTCATCGCGGGACTGCGGCCGGGCATCTGCATGATACCGGCGCCGAGTTTTATTTTCTTGGTCAGCGCGCTGATCCACGCCAGCGGAGTGATGACGTCGGAGCCGTAAGCCTCGCCTGTCCAAACGGAATCAAAGCCACACTTCTCCGCTTCGAGGATCAACTCCATCGGCAGTCCCATCTGGGCGCCCGAATAGCCGACAATCAGTCCGAGTTTCATAATTTGCTCCTCTTGTAGCTTTCGGCCGCCTCGCGCGGCGAATTTTGTGGCACAGATTTCAGTCTGTGGGAAAAATGAAAAGCCCCACGGAGAAATCCGCGGGGCTCATCTTGACCCTGATGCGAGGCGCCTCTTTACGCGCTCGCCCCCTCGGATGCGGTCTCCGCGCTCGGTTCGATACTCACGCGCCGCTTCACGTTGCGGAACGTTTCGTACTTAACCACGCCATCGGCGCGGGCGTAAAGCGTATAGTCGCGGCCCATCCCGACGTTGCGGCCCGGATGCACCTTGGTGCCGCATTGGCGCACCAGGATGTTGCCCGCTTTGACGGTCTGGCCGGCGTAAATTTTGATGCCGCGATGTTGTCCGGGACTGTCGCGGCCGTTGCGCGTTGAACCCTGTCCTTTTTTATGCGCCACGGGGTAGTTCTCCTCAGAAAGGCGGCCTGAAGTGGCCGCGCAAAGGTAACGGGAGTTATGCTCCCGCCGAAATCTCTTCGATCTTCAGTACCGTCAATTCCTGACGATGACCGCGCTTGCGACGATAGTTCTTGCGCCGCTTCTTCTTGAATACGATCACCTTGGTGCCGCGCGGCTGCTGCACGATTTTCGCATTCACTGCGGCGCCCGGCACCAGTGGCCGCCCGACGACGGGGCTCTCGCCGCCGATCGCGAGAACATCGGTGAGCAAGATTTGGCTGCCGACATCGCCGATGAGGCGTTCGACGGTGATTTGGTCGCCCGCGGCAACGCGGTACTGTTTTCCGCCAGTCTTGATGATTGCAAACATGATTGAATCGGAACCCATTTAATTATCGGTCGGCGGTGGCCCTGTCAACGTCGCCTAGCGCCCATGGCCGTTCGTAGAGATCGCACGCTCCGGAAAGAAATCGAGATCAATTACCTGTTCCGTAGTCCACGGGCACTTGGCGGGAAGTGCGCGCTCCTCCAAATCCATCTGGAGAGCGGCTTCTTTGCGTGCGCCGGAATAGGCGCGAGCTAACGCCTCAGGCAGTTTTTTCCGCAGGCTTCGCGAGTCCTCGAGGATTGAACATACGCGGTTGCGATGCTCCGTCGCTGAGACTTTCCATCCGCGCGCCCGGCGCCTCCATTCGTTGTCGCCGGGTTGAAATTGAAGCTTAAGCAAATGCTGCAGGATGACCCGCAGATCGCTCCCCAGGTCGACCTTCACCTGTGAGTACATGTCGTCCAGTTGGTCCGCGAGCGCTTCCCAATCGATCGCGCGGGGTTTATGGAGCCGAAGAGCCTTGGCTTGATCGAGGACCCACGCCGGGAAATCCTCATCGCGAGAGATTTTTTCCTGGTCAGTTCGCGCCAGCATATGCAAATTCCAAAAGGCGGAAAAATTACGACCGATGCCGCAATCATCTTAACGAAACCGCGCGGAGGCCGCTATTGACGCACCCGCGACCATCGAGGCCGGTTATCCGAACTGCGCGCAACATCACTCGGGACCGCCCCATAGTAGTGGGTCATATATGGACCGCTCTCCAGCGCACCCCCTGCTTCGTTGCTACCTCGCTCGGCATCGAACCCACAAAACCGCGCGCGTTGGGTTAGCCGGCGCGCAGTGATAGTCATCTCATCACCGCTTCTCTAGCGGCGATACGACTCGGCCTGCGGAGGGCAAGAATGGAAGCTCCGGTGAAGTACGCGAAAAGCGGCGATGTTCACATCGCGTATCGCGTCTTCGGTGATGGTCCCCGCGACATCGTGCTGGTCCCAGGGACGCTGTCGCATGCGGAACTGAGCTGGGAAAGGGCAACCGGCAAGCGCTTAATCCAACGGCTGACCGCCTTCGCTCGAGTCATCGTTTTCGATAAGCGCGGCCAAGGGCTTTCTGATCGGGTCTTCGCAGCACCCGAGAATACCCTCGAGGAACGAATCACCGACATCCGGGCCGTGATGGATGCCGCTGGTTGCCAGCGCCCGACCATCTATGGTTGGTCCGAAGGTGGTCCTGCCGCACTGATGTTCTCCGCGACTTACCCGGAGCGGACCTCCTCGCTCGTGCTGTATGGCACCTTCCCATCGATCAAAGACCCGCCATGGTCGGAACCTCCTGACGTATGGGAGGAAATGCTGTTGAGCTGGGAAGCCCGTTGGGGCGAGGGCATTCTGATGCAGCGCAATGCCCCCAGCGTGTGGGGTAACAAAGCTATCTGCGAGGAGATCGGTCGGTTTGAGCGCGCCACTGCGAGCCCCGGTTCCATCGTCGCGTTGATGCGGACCAACTATGCACTGGACGTTCGACATGTGGTGCCGGCCATCCGAGTGCCTACGCTCGTTCTTCACCGCGTGGGCGACTCGCTAGTCCCGTTCGAATGCGGCCGTTATTTCGCCCAAAACATTCCCGATGCGAAGTTGGTCGAGATGCCTGGCACCGACCATACCATCATCGACGTTGATACCCAGGATGTCATTGCCGATCTCATCGAGGAGTTTCTCACCGGCGAACGCCATGTGCACGAGCCCGATCGGGTGCTGGCCACCGTGATGTTCACCGACATTGTAGGCTCGACCCAGCGCGCATCCGAGCTGGGCGATTCGCGATGGCGACATTTGCTTGACGATTGGTACGCGCTGATGCGCAAGGAGCTGGCCGCATTTCGCGGCCGCGAGGTGAACACAGCAGGTGACGGCATGCTCGCCACCTTCGACGGGCCGGCCCGGGCGGTCCGGTGCGCATGTTCGATCCGTGAACGCGTCCGCGCGTTAGGACTTCAGGTTCGCATCGGATTGCACACGGGAGAGTGCGAGTTGGTAGATGATGACGTCGCAGGCATCGCAGTGCATATCGGTAGCCGCGTTGCCGGCCTCGCCGACCCGGACGAGGTACTGGTCTCCAGTACGGTCAAGGACCTGGTCGCGGGCTCCGGGCTCAAGTTCGGCGATCGCGGCGCGCACACTCTGAAGGGCCTTCCTGACGAATGGCGCCTGTTCGTCGTCCAGTAAACTTATCCGCCCGAGGGGAAGATGAAGCTCTGCCACGCCGCCGCTCTATCGCTCATGGCCTGGTATCTGATGGTGCCGCCCGTCATACCCAACACTCCTCGCGAGGCGAACAAAAGTGCGCCACTCAGCCAACGGACCATCAGGCGCACGTTTCCCCGCAACGAAGGCTGCGAGGCCGCAAAGGATCGCCTGCTCAAACGAGGGATGGCTGCCCAAGCTCAACGCGACACGACTGGAAGGCGTGGTCTGCGCAACACCGAGGCGTCCTGCATTCTGTGTCAGGCGCGATGCGTCTCCGAGGACGATCCGCGCCTCAAATCAAACTAGACTGCTAGTCGAGACCGAGGCGTTCCTTGCCCTCGGGAGAAATCATCTGCGGGTTCCAGGGTGGATCCCATACGAGATCGACGTTGGCCTCTGACACCCCCGGAATCTCGGAGAGCTTCTGCTTGGCGTCCATCGCGATCGACGCGCCCATACCACATCCTTGCGCGGTCAGCGTCATCTTCACATCGACGCGTTTGCTGCCGTCGGGAAGCGGCGCGACTTCCATCCCATAGACCAATCCGAGGTCGACGATGTTCACCGGAATCTCGGGGTCGTAGCAGGTCTTGAGCTGTTCCCACACCATTGATTCAGTATCGCCGGCAGCCGCGGCTTCGGTGGCCTGCTCGGGCGTCTTGCCCAGCGCGTCGGCATCCTTGCCGGAGATGCGGAACAGCCCCGCATAGGCGGGCACTTGAACGGTGTAGGTCCCGCCGAGCGACTGGGTGATGAAAACCTCGAGGCCTTTTTCGAGCATGGTCTTGGTTCCGGCAGGAACCTGGACGCCTTCGCATTCGCGGGTAAGTTCAACTCGTTCCATCATTGGTAAAATCCTCGGAATAAGCGACGAACAGAGTTCGCCGTGAGGCATGGATAATAGCATTGGCGGGTCGAGATTTACGAGACGGCCAGTGCGCTCACCCACTCGCCGTCCTCCGCTTCCTGTGAAGTCGAAATTCGTCACAACCTCGCACGAGGAGATTTGTAGAATTTTAGTACGTCGTGTATTGCTTTCTAACTTCGTGTAGGTTATAAAGTCATACGGCAGGCGCGATTGGCGCCGTTATGACAACGTTTGACCTTTGTCAACGAAAGCATGAAACACATACCTTCCGAATCTAACCGCCCGCGGCGGAGGCGCGATGGGGAAATGGATCCCTGCGCGCGGTCGAGCCTCATCGAGCGGCTGTTCGCCGACAAGGCGTGGGTCGAGAACTATCGCGTCACGGACGAGGAGCGGGAGTCCCTGTCTAACGCCGGCATGATGGGCGAGGTGACCTGCGAGCGCGACGTCCTCTTCATCCTGAATCAGCTCCGGCGCGCGCGTCTGCGCTGGTAATCGTTCAAAGCGGTCCGCCTCTCGCTGAATATTCCGGTCGTATTTCCGTCCGTTCTCATAGCACCGACGGTTGCAGCATCGCTACGTGATGCGCCCGCCGGTTGCATCCTCTAGGCACTTCTTCGCCAAAATGACTGATTCTCCTACCCGTGGGTAGGAACCGATCCTGCTATCTGCACAGGGGGAACAGGTCTTTTGTTGCAAGCCTGACATCGATGATGACCGCGTCGGCGGAGAAACCACTCCAGGGTCCCGATCACGCTGTGGCGTCTGAGGATGGCGCCGGATCGATTGGCATTTCAGCCGATTTGGCCGTGTCGCCGGAGCTGATGGTGACGGCTCTGCGCGCCGGCTCGGTCCTGATCGTCCTGTTCCAGACGGCCTATCTCTTTCTCGACATGAATCTGCCGCCGAGCGTCAACGTCGCGACGCTCCCGCTGCATCTGGCCAACATCGCGACCGGGGTGATCGGATTTTTCCTGGCGCTCACCCCGATGGGACGTCGCCACTGGCGCGTGCTGACGTTATGGGCGGTGACGGCGATTCTGTTCTCGACCACCCTGCTAAGCGTGATATCCGGGCGCAACGAGCCCTTCTACCTGTCGGTCGTGCTGATGGTGACCGGCGCCGCGGCGTTGTTGCCGTGGGAATCACGATGGCAGTTGTCACTCAACGGCGTCGCGCTGTCGATGATGATCATCCAGACCATCCGGGTTCCTGACGATACCTTCGAAGTACATTGGCTGACGGGGCTTATCGCGATCGGTTTGGCGCAGGCCTCGGTCATGATCAACGACCACTACCGGCGTGCAATCGATGAAGCGCGGATGGCGGCGCTGGAAGCCTCGGAAGCGAAGTCCGGATTTCTCGCCAGCATGTCGCATGAGATCCGCACCCCGATGAACGCGATCGTGGGACTGGCGGAGGTGCTGGGCGAGACCCCGCTCACCAACGAGCAGCGGCGCTACGTCAACACAATGTTCGCCAACGGCAAGAGCCTGCTCGAACTGATCAACAACATCCTCGACCTTGCAAAAATCGAGAGCGGCCGGCTGTCCACACTGGAAGAGGAATTTGATGTCGCCGAATTGAGTGAAGCGGTGGCCGAAAGCCTCGCGCTACGCGCGCATGAGAAAAATCTCGAACTGACGGTGTGGGTCGATCCCGAAGTTCCCCCGTTCGTCATCGGCGATCCGATGCGGCTGCGCCAAATCGTCGTCAACCTGCTCGGCAACGCGGTGAAGTTCACCGAATTCGGTGAAGTCTCGCTGTCCGTCGAGACGGTTTCGATGGAAGACGATCGAGTGGAGATCGTCTTCACTGTCACAGACACCGGCATCGGCATCCCTGAGGAAAAGATCGAAGCGGTCTTCCAGGTCTTCACGCAACTCGATTCGGCGGCCTCGCGACGGCTCGAGGGCAGCGGGCTGGGCCTGACGATCGTAAATCGCCTGCTCGAACTGCTGGGCGGCAAGCTGACGGTCCAGAGTGAGATTCTCAAGGGTAGCAGCTTCGGCGCGATGGTCCCTTTTAAGCTCCCGATGGAGTCGCGCGAAAGCGTCGTTAAGCGCCCGGACCTCAACGGTGCCCATGTCCTGATTGTCGACGACAACGCCGCGAGTCTCGCGGTTCTGGCGAAGATGATCAGGTCCGTCGGTGGGATGGTCGAGACCTGTTCGTCCGCATCGGAAGCGATTGCCGTTATCGAGACCGCGTCGGACTCCGGCAACCGATTTTCCCTCCTGATGGTCGATAGCAAGATGCACAATGTCGGCGGCGTCGAGCTGGTCAAGGCGCTCCGCGAGCGCAACGATCCGACGCCCGCGATCCTGATGCTGAACTCCGACGAGCTGCATGCCCGCTTCGATCGCATGAAGGAAGCCGGCTTGAGTCACTACATAGTGAAACCGCCGAAGCGTTCCGAGCTTTTCCGCACTTTGCAGGGGGCGCTCGCAGGCCACGTCGACCGCCCCAAAGTTGCACAGGAGACCAACCATGCGAGCCCGAACCTGACCAGAGCGGCGCGAATTCTTCTCGCCGAAGACAATCCCGGCAACCGGATGCTGGTGAGGGCCTTCTTCAAGGGCACGCAATCCGAAATCGACGAGGCCGAAAACGGCGCGCTGGCAGTCAAAAAATTCACCTCGCGCAAATACGACATCGTGCTGATGGACATGTACATGCCGGTGGTCGATGGGTACGAAGCTACTGCCGCCATTCGCAAATGGGAGCGCGAGAACAAGGCGGCGCGCACTCCGATCATCGCGCTGACCGCGGCAGCTATGAGCGGTGACATGCAACGCAGCCTCGACGCAGGCTGCGACTTCCATGTCACCAAGCCGGTATCTAAATCAGTCTTGCTCAACCTGATCGAGTCGCTACTGAAGGGCGGAGCGGACGAAGCATCGGGGTCTAAGCCTTATGACGTGGCGGCTGAGTTGGGCGATCCTGAGCTGTTCGCCGAGGTCGCACAGCTTTTTCTCGACGAAATGGACCATCTGATGGCCGGCATCGATGCCGCGTTCGCGGATTCCGATTTCAAGAAACTGAAGGACTACGTTCACTCGCTCAAAGGCAGCGCCGCGATGGTGGGCGCCAACCCGATGGCGGCGATCTGTAAAGAAATCGAAGCCGCGATTGCGAGCGCATCGCGGGAGGGAGTCAGCGACGGTCTCGCGAAGCTACATTCGGAGCAGCCGCGCGCTCACGAGGTCTTCGGCAAGAAGCCGGATGCAATCGCGCAGGCGTCATGAGTCCCGCCGAAACAAAACAACAATCGTGCACGTCACTTTGTATCGAAGGGAAGGATTAGAGGGGGATCAATGGAGACTCAAACCGGCATCAAAACATTAATCGTAGAAGATTCCATGCCGACCCGCAGGATGTTGCGCGCGCGCCTGGAGACCTTGGGCTGTACCATCGTGGGCGAGGCTGAGAATCCGAATCAGGGACTCAAACTGTTTCGGGAATTGGACCCGCAAATCGTCACCCTGGACCTCGTCATGCCGCAATTCGACGATCTTAATACCGAGGGGTTGTTCAAAATCATCCGCGCGGAGAAGCCCGACACCAGCGTCATCGTCATCAGCTCCAGCTCCAAGGCCCTGACCGCAGTGAACTACATTTCGCAGGGCGCGATCGCATACCTGGAAAAGCCGTTCGTCAACTTCGACCAGTTGCGCGACAAGCTCGACTTCCTTTACCCGCAAATGACTTCACATCGCGGCAGCCGCGTGCCCGCCTCGTCGAGTTTGCTGAGTAGGTGATACCTCGCGACCTGCTGGCGGAATGCGATGTATTGATCTAACTTGATGCCCGTGAAAAAGTTTCTCGCGTGAAGGTGCGCGTCAGAAGCTTGCTTGCGATAGCCGCGGTAGGCGCGGCTGGACTCGCGATGACCGTCTCGATGGCGAAGCCGGGGTGCACTTCGGTTCAACGGTAAGGACGCGCTGGTGATTTCCGGCCGCGTGCTCGACAAGGGCGCCGCCAAGACCTTCTGCTATCGCGACGACGCGGGGAAAAACCTGCGCTTCGTGCTGGCGCGCGGGACCGACGGCAAGGTCCGTTCGATCATGGATGCCTGCTCGCAGTGCTACGCCTACCACAAAGGTTTTGCGTATTCCGACGGCTACCTGATTTGCCGGCAATGCGGGAATCGCTATGCCATCAATCACATCCTCGCTGGTAAGGCCTCGTGCGTGCCAATCGCCGTGCCGAGCAACGAGACCGATGGCAAAGTCACCATCCGCACCGCCGATCTCAAGAAGATGGAGTGGCTGTTTTGAGCGGCAGTCGCTGCGCGCGCTTGCTTCGACCAAAACACTCGCGCAGTTCGTTCTTCGTCCCCACACATTAGCGCAACGGGCGAACTGGCCGCGCGGTTTTCCTTATATAAGATGCCGTCCGCGCAAAACGGCTTTGGTCTGATGTGAGGGAATGGTTGCGGCGGGAATATCAATCAAACTGAGAACACGAGACCTCGGCCAACGACGCGATCGCCGCGCGTCGCCGGCCGAGATGTCGTGGGAGGTTCCGCAAAAACGAACTTATGCCGCCTGAGCGACCTGCGCCGGTTTTGTCGGCACGCTCTGCGGCTGCGCGGGCTTCTCCGATGCGGGGCGGAATGCGTCCGCAAGCCCGGAAATTTGCCCTTCCAGCTTGTCGATGGAATCCAGCGCGGTCAACAGCCGGCGAACCTTGCCCTGGAAGGTCTTGACCGGCGCCAGTGCAGCCGCGACCGCCTTCACATTGGCGTAGAGAGCCTGCATCACCAAATCCAGTTGCGCATTCATTCCCCTCATGGGCTCGAAGCTGGCCGAGAGCGTTTTCACCTGCTCCGCGAAGGCTTTCACCGACTGGACATTGTTGGCGATCCTCGACAGATGCTCGAAGAGTCCCGCGATGCGCTTGAGCGCCTCTTCGGTGGACTGGGTAGCCGTATCAATAGGCTCCAGCAGCTTGTCCAACTGCGCGAAGTGTTCGCGCAAAGCCGCGGTCGGCTCGCACAACAGGTCAACAGTGTCCGCAAGAAGCGCGATCGGCTCGGTTACCGGGCTCGTGCTCCCGCTCGATGCGATGTCAGTCGATGGTTGAGTGGTCGCCTCGTTGCCCGAAGTTGACGCCGCGGCGGGCGCGTTTTCCGCCCGGCTCGCGTTCCCGTTCGCGGGGTTGGCGCTTGAAGTTTCCGCCTTCGCACCATTGATTCTCAGCCGCGCCGCGATTTCGGCGGGCGTTAGGGCGGTTTCCCATTTGAGCTTGCTTGCGGCCTGGCTGAATGCAACTTCCGGGATTTGCACCGGATGCGCGATCGGCGGAATGTCGCTCGATCTGGAGCGGAGCAATAGTCTTTGTCTTAGTTCTTCCAGTTCCACGAAAATGAACCTCCTTGCGTTGGCTCACGTTCCTCGGGAACTGTTTCCGGGACTCTGCGCCGCAACCGGAGCGATTCAGACTCCACCGAAACAATCACCGGCGGGACGACTGTCTACATTTTGTAGAGTTTTCTGACGAAAAGCAAGAGCACGAAGTTGTCGATTTCGTTGGCTTCGCGCTTATCGCCCCTGGCTAGCGGGAGCAGCTTGGGATGCGGCGGCTTGCGCCGGCGAGGGCGCGCTGGAGGGGCTCGCCTCGCTGCGCGGCTTCTCCAGGTGCGCCGTTGCGGGCGCTGCGCTATCCAGCAGCGTCGGACCGATCCCCTCGCGCTCGAATGGACGCCGCACGTCAAACGGCGCGCCCTCGCTGACGCGTCCCACGTTGAGGTCGGGGCCGTCGACCCGAATTCCCGGCCTCACCACCAGTCCACGTTCGGCGCGCAGATCGTAAGTTCCCGGCGGGAGGTCGCTCGAAAAGGAACCGTCGTCGCCGGTGCGGATGAGGTACATGTCTCCGCTGATGCGATTTTCAAAGTGCAGTTGACGATCGGCGAGCGGTTTGCCGCCGGGGCTGGTGTAGACACCGCTCACCATCGCGGCCTCGATGCGCGCTGCAAAAAAGATAAGTGCCACTGCGATTGCGGCGCGAAGAACGCGGCTAGCGGCATTCCCCATCGATTCCTTCATCCCTCCCGGCTCACCCGAATGATTCTTGCGAATCAGGTACGCGCGCTACGCGACCTTTTGTATTTTGCCGCTACGCAGGCAGCGCGTGCAGACCATCATCCGCTTGACGCTGCCGCCGACCGACGCGCGAACCTCTTTCAGATTCGGATGCCATCGGCGCTTGGTCTTGTTGTTCGCATGGCTGACGTTGTTGCCGACCGACTGATGCTTTTTGCAAATCGCGCAGTGCTGCATGATGCTTTTCTCTTCCGGTTGAAAAATCTTCTCGGGTTTAACGCTCTAGGGTAGCCCGACTTCGGGCTGCTTGAAAGAGGGTTCGAAGCGCGCCTTGAGCAGCGCCGTGCCGGCGGTTTCCGATTGCAGCACGGCGGTCGCGGCGCATCCGCACTTGATGCTCATCGCCCATGCGCTGCGGCCGAGCGCGCGCGCATAGGCGTCCAGATGCGTCTTCAGTCCCTTCGGCGCGTCCTTGTCCTGGAGGCTCACCTGCGCCGCGCTGACGATCACGTCGTCGGGCGCCGAGCCGGTTTCATCGCTGAACAGCTGCGTGAGCATCGCGACGAAGGCCGAATGATCCAGCCCGGGAATGTCGCTGGTTATCAACGAGGCATAAGGGGAACTCGCCTCCTCATGCGGATAGCTGGCGAGCACGCGCCGGATCGCATCGACGCGCGCGGGTTGCGCCGCCGAACTTTTTTCATACGAGGCGAGCATGACGCCCGCCTGCTCGGGATTGTCACCCGCCATCGCGCCGAGCGTCCTGCCGAGCCACCTGGCGGATTCGGCCTGCTTCAGTTTTCCTTCCGCCGCCGCCATCAACTGCTTCATGCGCGGGTCGTTGACGCCGGCCGCCTTGAACACCGCCATCGCGGTCTCGCCGTCGCCGCGATCGATCAAGGCCTGCGCGGTTTCGAGCGGATTGATGGGGCCGATCTGGCTCAGCGGCGAGCTCGCCAGATAGAGCCTGGTCGCCGCCACCAGTTTCGCCTCGACCCGATTTTGCACCGACTGGTAGGCCTGGTAGACGTTGCTCGAAATCAGCTTCCCACCGCCCGCCGCCTGGCTCAGGAACTGCGCGGGGATGGTGAGAATCGCGGTGACGCCGCCGACCACCGGCTCGCGATCTTCGAAGGTAAACGCATGCCGGTCCTCGGCGAGGGTCAACAGATTCAGCAGCCAGATTTCATAGCTGCCGGTGAAAGTCGCTTCGTTCTGATCGTTCGTGGCGAGGAACTTGTCGGTCGGCAGGCTCACCACCATCACACCGTCGAGATGATCGTCGGTATCGCCGGCGACGAAGCGTTTCACGCACGCATCGACATCGCCTGGCGGCACGATGGGGCTTTCATGAATGTTGGGTTGGGCGGCGACCAACTGCTCGATTTCGTACATCGCCTGCGGAGAGATCGGTCCCAGGCTGCCGACGCCGATCCTGATCTGGTCGGCATCGGCGACGCCGGCAACCGCCGCGATGGCTAGCGCTACAATCAGCGCCGCTGTGGTTTTGCACATCCGGGAAGATCCCACTCTGTCAAAAAATGCATCGAAAAGAGATGACGGCAAAGCTTCTCAGAATGCCCGCGCCGGTTCAACTTGCCGCGTCAACCGGCTCGGCTGGATTCTTTTCCGCGTCACGTATTCAGTTTTCCTGGTAGCGGTCGTTCGCGAACGACCCGCAACGATGATGGGAGCGCGCAGAACGGCGGCAACTTACTTAATGTGAGGCGGGACGATGCTGAGCGAGGTCAACGGCGGCGCTTGCTGGAATGCCAAATAACTGTGCAAAATCGCGCGGCCCCAAGATGGCCTCGCAACGGGAAGCAGTTGCAGACAGAAGCGCGCGGAAAGCGTCTGCGTAAGCTTCTGAAGTCAACAGCCCGCTCTGAAGGCGCGCAACTAGATCGACTTGCTTTTCGCGCATCTGACCTTGAATAACGCTGACCTCAGCTACTTTCGCAGGGTCGTATCCCTCCCCAAGATTCTCTGCCGCCAATGCCTGGAATTCCGCGCGGGAACGGAGCAGGGTGGACGGCTCAGACGGCGCGACACTTGAGTTAATGTCTCGAATCCGCCGAAAAAGCCTTCGTATTCTGTGTCCCTGCGTACTCACAACCGTCCCGCCTGACGAGGAACCGGTGCTCGATCCACTAAAATGAAGGTTAGCACATAGGCCCAATACGATCAGCGCCGCTGAGGGTTTGAGCATCCGGGAAGATCCCACCCTGTTAAAACATGTATTGAAAGCGATGAGGGCAAAGCTTCTCAGAACGCCCGCGATGGTTCAACTTGCGCCGTCACGCCCGCGGGGGACGATTAGTTTTATGCGCAACGTGACAGGCCGGAATTATGAATTAACGAGCTATGGAGATTGCTGGCGGATGCGACTGCTCAATTTTGCAGCGCGGCGTTTGCGTATCCTAATTCATATAGAAGAGTATCCGTTCGGCTGGCCCCAGAACAGAAAACCAGCCGACACGGTAGGCTCTGCCGGATCAGGCCGTAACGCTGTCGTTCCAATGCTCAGTGATGAAAGTGTTCTTCGCGATGGGGTTGAACCATGCGGCCCCGCCACGGGTAGCGTTCACCACCAGTAGTCGATCATTCCGGTCAATTTTGGTCATCAGAAAATCTCGAACTTGGACTTCAGTATAATTGACATGGACCCACCAGACGGACATTTGAAACTTTCCGTAGGTGCCTAATGACCGAATCGCATCTTCGATCGTTTTGTAGTCCTGCCCGGGTTTGTCGAGGTCGTACGATATAATTAGATTGTTCATTTTCCTGTATCACGCGAGACTGTTCAGTACGAATGATGTTTTTGGGTGGGCGCAAAATGGCCCAACCGCCCTTGAACAGTGCCCGCTTCTATGACGTATTGTTCATAGCCGTTGCTCCTTTTCTCCCGTCCTAAAACGGGAAAGCAAAAAGCGCCGGGTGTGCTCGACACGCACCCGGCGCTTGGTTAATTCCTTCCTCATCCCATCATCAGCCTGCCCATTGCAAAATACTATCTATGTTGTATATTAAATACAACGGAGGATAATTTCAATGCCCACATTTGGGGAGTTCTATCGGGCCATTCGGGCCAAACACGGACTCTCCCTCAGAGAGTTCTGTTTAGAAAACAAACTGGATCCGGGAAACATTAGTCGGCTGGAACGCGGACTGATGGGGCCGCCCGAGTCACGAGACAAACTTGAACAATATGCCACAGCCTTGAAGATTAAGAAGGGCAGTGACGATTGGTACACATTTTTTGATCTCGCGGCTGCGGAGCGGGGCAAGATTCCCGATGACGTACTGAGCGACGAAGCTGTAGTCGAACAGCTTCCCGTCTTGTTCCGCACCTTACGCGGCCAGCGCGTTGATCCAAAGGCTTTGGACGATCTGGTCGAAAAGATCAGACGCGGATAGGCACGTCCGCTTTGGCTACGGTTCCACGCTACAACTACGAGCAGATCCGCGCCAAAGCGGATGAAGCTCTTAAGAAGCATCATCCGAGCGGTGTTCTGCCGATACCGCTTCAGGCGATTGTCGAGTTCAGTTACGAAATAACCATCGTCCCAATTCCGGGACTTTATGACACATACGACATAGACGCTTTCACTGGGAAAAGCCGCAAGACAATTCATATCGATGAAGGCGTCTTTCAACATCGGTCACCTAACCGATACCGCTTTTCTTTGGCTCACGAGTTAGGACATATCGAACTTCATCAAGAATTCTTCGATGAGTTTCAGTTCAACAACATCGAGGAATGGAAGTCCGCGCACGCCCGAATGCTGGAATGGCAACGAAATACCCTAGAGTTTCAGGCGTACGAATTCGCTGGGCTATTCTTGGTTCCGAGAGAGCCTTTAATTGGAGAACTTGATCGCGCTCTAAAGGTTCTGCAACGGGCGCAGGAGGTTAGAAAGACCAACTTCGACTTGAGGCAAAACTCAGACCTCGCAAAACCATATGTTTGCAATTTCGTTGCGAAGCGCTTCCAGGTGTCGGAAGCGGTGATTGAAAAACGACTGACCAAAGATGGGCTATGGCCGCCGCACTGAACTCTTGTCCTTGGGGTTATCGATTTTGTCTTTCGGTATACGAATCAGCCATTTCATTTAGCGGTCGAACAGGTCCGTGTCCGCGTGGTCGAGTTCATCGCAGAGTTCTTTTGTTTTTCCTTGATCGCGGGTGAATCTGAATTCGCCTTGGACACGCTTCCACTTTTAACGCGTCCACGCTCCGGCGACCAGCGACTACACGTTTGATATTAGCTCGCCGAACGGATGTCAGTCGTGACGCCAGTTATAGCCCTATGTGAACTCGGAGAGAACCAAGGTGCTGCGGCATCTTTGACGACTGCAGTCACGGTCATCCCGACCGCAAACGCTTGAGCGCGATTCTTCCCGGATGTCAGCTGCGTTTCGGCCCATCGCGCCAGGCGATGGCTTCGAGTTCGACCCGCACTGCGTCTTCGACTGGAATCACGGGTCGTGCCTCCATTTCAAAAGCAGGCAAGGTCGAGCAGAACTTGTGAATGGCCAATGGATCATCGCAGTCCACCAACATGTGCCCACCCCATTCGCCCACGCGCACCACGAAGAACTCGATCTTGAAATTGGCGGGCGCCTTCCATTGAGTGAAAACCTCCAGTATCCGCTTCTGGACATTCTCGTACTCCATGGGCGTTCCTTGCGGACGTTCGAACCAGTTGATCATGTATTTCATCGGTATTTTCCTTTATTGAGTTGATGTCGTGGCAGCGGCAGTCGTTTGAATCGGAATTTCCGTTTTGACTTTGCAGGAACGCGACTTTTAGCCGTGTAGCGACTCCAGCGTCAACTCATCAGCGGCAACTAGCTAAGAATGCCCGCGATGGTTCAACTTGCTGCGTTTGAGTAAGATGACCGCAGCGTTTGCGAGGGAGCGGTGGTACGGGGAATGGCGGAACGTCTGATCCACATCCTGCCCGAGCAGGTGGCCAGCCAGATCGCGGCCGGCGAAGTCGTCGAGCGTCCGGCCTCCGCGGTCAAGGAACTGATCGAAAACTCCATCGACGCCGGCGCACGCAACCTCGCGATTGAAATCGAGCGCGGCGGCCTCGGCCTCATCTCGGTCACCGACGACGGATGCGGCATGAGCCGCGAGGACGCGATCCTCTCGCTGCGCCGCCACGCCACCTCGAAGATTCGTGACGCCTCGGACCTCATGGCGATTCGCACGCTGGGCTTCCGCGGCGAGGCGCTCGCATCGATCGCCAGCGTCGCGAAGATGAGGTTGCAGACCCGGCGCGCCTCCGACTCAAATTCAGACGCGCATGGCATCGAGCTGGTCACCGCGGGCGGCGACATGGAAGAGGAGCGCGCGTGCGGGATGGCGGCCGGCACTCGCATCGAAGTGCGCGAGTTGTTCTTCAACACCCCGGCGCGCCTCAAGTTCATGAAGACCGTCGCGACGGAGCAGGGCGCGATTGCCGAAGTGGTGCAGAGACTGGCGCTGGCCAATCATTCGATCGCGTTCAGCCTCGCCGCCGACGGACGCCAACTCTTCTCGTTCCCGCGCGCGACCTCGGCGCTGGAGCGCGTGCGGCAGGCATTCGGCGGCAAGCTGGCGACCCAGATGCTGCAATTCTCGCTCGGGCGCAGCGGGCTGGGCGTCAGCGGCCTCGCGACGATGAGCCAGGAATCGTTCGCGACGCCGCGGATGATCTTCACCTTCGTCAACGGACGCGCGGTGCGCGACAAGCTGCTCTCGCGCGCGGTGACGAATGCGTATCAGACGCTGATGCCGCGCGGACGCCATCCCGCGGTGGTGCTGTTCCTGGAACTCAAGCACGACGAGGTTAACGTCAACGTGCATCCGATGAAGACCGAGGTGCGCTTCAAAAATTCCGGCGCTGTTTTCGAGATCGTCTATCATGCGCTGCGCGATCGTCTGGCGAATCAGACCGATACGGTTTCAATCAGTGAATCTGCCGCACCGATCGCGGCTCCGAATCCGGCGAATCAAGTTTCTGTCACGCCATCGATGCAATCGCCTGTGACCCCTCAAATCGCGCAACCGGAGCGGCCGTTGCGGCTGGTGGCGGACAATCCATCGTCAGCGGTTCGGGTCGAGCAGCGGCCGCTGAATCTCGGGTTCCAGCGTCATCCGGAGACTGCGAACAATGGCATCGCCTCGATGCGCGAGGCATCGGTGCCGATGTACTCGACGCTGAAAATCCTCGGCCAGATTTTCGCGGGATACATCGCACTCGAGGGCGAAGACGGATTGCTGCTGGTCGATCAGCATGCGGCGCACGAGCGCGTGACGTTCGAAAAACTTCGCGCCGAGATGCGCGACGGCGGGATTCGCACGCAAGCGATGCTCGCGCCCGCCACCATCGAGCTGAATCCGGCGCGCGCCGCGCATATCGAAGCCGCGCTGCCGGAGCTGCGCGCGATGGGCTTCGACCTCGAACCGTTCGGCCCCGCGACGCTGCTGCTGAAGGGGACGCCCGCGGTGTTCGGCGCGCAAGGCGGCGCGAAACTGCTGTCGGACATGCTCGACAGCATGGGCGAGAACGGTTTGCGCGCATCGGGCGAGGGCGCGCTCGAGGAATGGCTCAAGCAGCTCGCGTGTCACGGTTCGGTGCGGGTCGGGCGCGCGCTCGAAGAGCGGGAAATTCGCGAGCTGCTCGCCGAGCTCGATCGCACACAGTTCAAAGCCAACTGCCCGCATGGCCGCCCGGTGCATATCAATTTCGCGCGCGGCCAGATCGAGCGGATGTTTCGCCGATGACGCCGGAACAAGCAGCCTCGATGGAGGAAAATTCTACCGAGCCCCGCGCCGATCGAATCAAGGTGGGATTCATCGTGGGCGCGACCGGATCGGGCAAGACTGCGATCGCGATGACGGTCGCGGAACGCCTCGGCGCGGAAATCGTCAACGCGGATTCGCGCCAGCTCTACATCGGCATGGATATCGGCACCGCGAAGCCGTCGGCGCAGCAGCGTCGGCGCGTGCCGCATCATCTTATCGACGTGCGCACGCCCGACCAGCCGCTCGATGTCGCGGAATTCGTCGCGATGGCGCGCGGCGCGATCGTCGACATCGCGCGCCGCGGACGGAGGGCGCTGGTGGTCGGCGGGAGTGGGTTTTATCTGCGCGCGCTGCGCGGCGGGATTTTCAGCGGACCGTCGGCGTCAGCTGAGATTCGCCGTGAGTTCGAGCAAATCGCCGCCGAGCACGGGATTCCGTTTCTTCACGACGAGCTGATGAAGGTCGATCCGCCCGCCGCGTCGCGCATCCAGCGCAACGATTTGTACCGGATTGTACGCGCGCTCGAGGTGCATCGCATCACCGGGGTACCGATCAGCGTTCATCAGGAGCGGCATCGTTTTGCGGAGCGCGAGTTCGACACGATGACGATAGCGCTGGAGGTTCCTCGCGCGCAGCTCTATGAGGGTATCAATGCGCGCTTCGATGCGATGATCGCGGAGGGATTCGTCGAGGAAGTTCGCCATCTGATCGCCTCGGGCTTTAATCCCGAGGAGCCACCCCTGAACAGCATCGGCTATCGCGAAGTCGCCGCATTCGCGCGCGACCAGATGACGCTCCTAGAGGCCGTTGATCTCGCGAAGCGCAAGACGCGTCAATTTGCGAAACGCCAGCTGACCTGGTTTCGCAACGAAGAAGAGATAACCTGGGTTGACGCGCATCGAGGTGCGGAGCAAGCTCTGATGCTGTTCGAGCAATTCTTTTCGTCGGCGACCGCGGCACACTCGTAGAATCAAGATGGCTCCGCATAAGCACACGCACATCAAGCGCGCCTACTCGAATGGAAGCGCTGGAGGCCTTCCGCAGTCGGCCGCACAGCAAGGCCTTACGGCCATCGAGCGGGTACGCCTGGCGAGGCACGCGGGGAGGCCGCAGGCGCTCGACTACTACGATAGTTTACTGACTGCTTTTTTTGAGATTCATGGCGACCGGCGCTATGCTGACGACGGAGCGATTGTCGCCGGTTTGGCCTATTTCGACACCGTGCCGGTAGCCGTCGTAGGCCAGCAGCGAGGCCGTTCGACCGCTGACCGCCTGAAGCGAAACTTTGGCAAACCTCATCCCGAGGGCTATCGCAAGGCCGCCCGTGTCTATGAGCTCGCCGATCGCTTCAGGCTCCCGCTCATCACCTTTATCGATACCCAGGGCGGCGAGTCGGGCGTCGGTGCGGAGGAGCGCGGGCAGATCGAAGCGATCGCGCACAACCTCGAGCTGATGGCGCGGCTTGAGATTCCGTCGATTGCTTGCGTGATAGGCGAGGGCGGTTCCGGCGGCGCGCTCGCGCTCGGCGTCGCCAATGTCGTGCTGATTCAGGAAAACGCATGCTATTCGGTGATCACTCCCGAAGGATGCGCCGCGATTTTGTGGCGCGAGGCGACCGAGGAGAACGTCGCCCGCGCCGCCGACGCTCTTCGCCTTTCCGCGCCCGACCTGCTGCGGCTTGGAGTCGTCGACGAAATCATCGCCGAGCCCGAGGGCGGTGCGCACACCAATCCTGCGGAAGCGATTGCGGCGGTCGGCTCCGCCATCAGGCGTCGTTTGCATGATCTGATGAAGCTGAGTCCGGCCGAGGTCCGCAAGGCGCGCGAGCGTAAGTTCGCCGCGATGGGCTCCGCGTTTCTGACCTCGTCAATCTGATCCCGCTGAACCGGCTCGTTGAAAACAGCGCCTCAATCAGTTAGCCATTCCCACGCGATGCCGTCGAAAGCGACACGGAAAACGATCGATCAGCGCAAGAAGCCGGAGCGCGTCGATGCTACGGCTCTTTTCAAGGAGGAGTCCAAGCCGGCGTGGAAACCCGATTCAATTGAATCGCATCGCGCGCGCATGGATCGAATCAACCTGGAAATCCTAAAGCTACTTTCCGAGCGCGCCTCGCATGCCAACGAGATCGGCCGCATCAAACACAGCAGTGGCGTCGCGGTCTATATGCCGGCGCGCGAGCGCGAAGTGATCGAGGCCATGATCGCCGCGAATCCCGGGCCGTTGTCGTCGGACCACATCGCGCGCATCTACATGGAGATCATTTCGGCCTGCCGCGCGCTCGAGCACGTGCCGCGCGTGGCGTACCTCGGTCCCGAGCACACCTACTCGCATGAGGCGGCGCGCGGGGCATTCGGAGCGAGCGTCGAGTTCGTGCCGCAAGCCTCGTTCGCCGCGGTCTTTCAGGAGGTTCAGAACGGGCGCGCCGATTTCGGGGTGGTGCCGATCGAGAACTCCACCGAGGGGGCGGTCGGTCCCGCACTCGATCTGCTGATTGATACGCCGCTGGTGATTATCAGCGAGATTTTGCAACCGGTCCGCCATGCGCTGATGTCGCGCGACGGCGATCCTTCAAAGGTGCGGCGGATCGTGTCGCATCAGCAATCGCTCGGCCAGTGTCGTGTCTACCTGAGCACCAACTTCGCCGATCGCGAACTGGAAGCGGTCGCATCCAACGCGCTGGCGGCGCAACGCGCGGCGCAGGAGGAGTCGCTCGGCGCGATCGCATCGCGGGCGGCGGCGGAAGCGTACGGGCTCAAAATCATCGCCGGGAATATCCAGGAC
The DNA here is from genome assembly GCA_963815835.1 of uncultured delta proteobacterium. GTDB lineage: Bacteria > Desulfobacterota > Binatia > Binatales > Binataceae > DATGKG01. The sequence continues at coordinate 633,320 of CAWFIF010000004.1, read as the reverse complement.
ATCGCGCAGAACACGACGCGCTTTCTGGTGATCGGGACGCGTGCGGTGCCGAAGAGCGGGCGCGACAAGACCACGATTCTGTTCGCGGTACCGGACAAGGTCGGCGCGCTGAATACCGCGCTGAGCCTGTTCGCCAAAAACAAAATCAATATTTCCAAGATCGAGTCACGTCCGTTGCGAGGGCGTTCATGGGAATATCTCTTTTTCGTCGACCTCGAGGGGCATCGCGACGACCCACGGGTGAAGCGCGCGCTTGGCGCGCTCCAACATCGAACTCTTTTTTTGAAGGTGCTCGGATCGTATCCTGAGGCGAGGTCGGCCGCCGGCTAGGGCGGCCGTTTTCGCGAATTGGTAAAACCGGAAGATTTGGTCCTGCCCGCAGTCGCGGCGATTCAGCCGTACGAACCGGGAAAACCGACTGAGGAACTGGAACGTGAACTCGGCATCCAGGAGTCCGTCAAGCTCGCCTCCAACGAAAATCCGATCGGACCGTCGCCGAAGGCTGTGCTGGCTATTCGCGCCGCGCTGTCCGAGCTGAATCGCTATCCGGATGGCGGCAGCTTCACCCTCTGCCAAAAAATCTCGGCGAGGCATAAGGTTCGTCCCGAACAAATTTTCATGGGCTCGGGCTCGTGCGAGATCATCAACCTACTCGCGTTCTTGTTTCTGCGGCCCGGACTGAATGCGATTTCATCCGCGCATGCGTTCGCGATTTATCCGCTCGCGACGGCTTCCACCGGCGCAACCTACAAGGCCGTGCCGATGCGCGAGGGATACGAATTCGACCTTGACGCAATCGCCGCCGCGATCGATGCCAACACGCGCGTCATCTATCTCGGGAATCCCAACAACCCGACCGGTACGATTTATCGCCACGCCGAATGGAAGCGATTTCTTGCCAGGGTTCCGCAGCGCGTCGTGATCGTCGCCGACGAGGCTTACTTCGAATTCGTGCGCGACCCCGAGTATCCCGACTCGATGCGGGATCACGACGGCGCCCGCCTCATCATCACGCTACGCACGTTCTCGAAGATCTTCGGGCTCGCGGGGGTGCGAGTCGGTTACGGCGTGGCGCGGCCCGACATCATCACGCTGCTCAACAAGGTGCGCCAGCCGTTCAACATCACGTCGCTGGCGCAGGTGGCGGTGGCGGCCGGGATGGACGATATCGATCACGTGAACAACACGCTGCGGGTCAATCGCGAGGGGATGGAGTATCTCGAAGGCGAGTTCGCGCGCCTCAAGATTGCGTACGTGCCGAGCCAGGCCAACTTCATCCTCGCCGAGGTGGGTGACGGCCGCGGAGTTTTCGACAAGCTGCTCCATCTCGGCGTCATCGTGCGGCCGATGCATGGTTATGGGTTTCCGCGCCACGTGCGAATCAGTGTTGGCTTGCCGGAGGAGAATCGGCGCCTGATCAAGGCGCTCGCGAAAGTTTTGTAAGAATTCCTTCCTCTCGCAGCGCTTCCACGATCACGAACGCCCAGAACCCGGATTTCGCGCCAAGGCACGGATTGCTAGAACTGCGCATGCCATCGAACCAAGCCGCCCTGGCGCTCAAGGAACTTCGAAAGTCCGGGCAGATTCTGGATCGTACTAATGATCGCGACGGCGTCTTGTTCGACCGGTTGGACATCGAAAGCATCGCCGGAAAGATGTTTGCTGAGCATGGCGAGTGGCGCGGGAGTGAGCGCATCTAGTACGCCTTTGAGGCCCGCCGCAATTTCAGCTCTGCTCGTCTTGGTCGGATTATCGTCGATCCATTCCTGACACGCATTGCTTGCGTCGCTTTCGACATAGGTCTCTCTGATCCAGGTGCGATTGAGTACGACGTTGCTCGCCATCGCGTTGGCCTGGGCCAGTCTATCGCGGCGTCCGCTGGTGAAAATCACCGAAGGGTGAGCGTTTTTTAAAGTGTAGGCAGCTTGTCTCGCCGTCTCCGACAGATTCAGTGCCTCAATCGCTGGATCGTTTTCCATTGTGCTATCCTCCGCCTGTCCGAACTGGCATGGCCCGAAAAGGATTGGATTTGGTATGCAGCGGATACCTCACTTCTTTCGGGGTATCCGGCATGGTGTCTCGAATACGGTCCGTCCATAGCACAGAATCTGCGCTGGATAACAATCAGTTGAGTATTTTCTTCGACCCCGATGGGCCTTTGTGCAGCGAGTTTTTCGCCACCATCGCTGCCAAAACCAGTGGCCGCGCTTTTCCATCAAATCACCTAATCGGGGTCAGACTCATCGAAGGCTCGCTCGCCGAGATTGCGCGCGAGAAAGGGCTCGTCGAGTGCGCGGTAGGACTCGGGCGCACGCTCACCAACCTCGAGATCGCGCGCACTCGCGGGAGGATCGGCCTCGCGACGCAGGATCCTACCGAGGCCGCGCTAGCCGCATATCTGTTTAGTCGCCACAGCGTGTTACGCCGTTACCGATTCGGACCTCGTCGCAGCTACTATCGCGACCGCGATTGTGATTAACCTTTCGCTAGACTGGTACTAGATATAGTACTATCCTAGATCGTGGTCAGTAGGAGGCCGTCGCAGAGGAACGGAGTGACCGAGTATGAAAAGCTCTGGGCCGCCGTCAGTAGCGCCCCTGCGAATACCGATTTCCCAACCCTCATGAAACTCATGAAGTCGGCAGGATTCGAAATGCGGATGGGCAGGAAACAACACGCCATTTTTACCAATCGGCGCTATGGCAAACTGCAAAATGTGGCGAGACCGCATCACGGGCCGGTCAAGCCCGTTTACGTCCGCGAGTGTCTGAAGACTATTGAAGAAATTCAAGTGTTGCAGGGAAAAATCGATGACTAAGAAAGAATTGCAGCACTACTTTAAGCTGCCGTATCGAATGAATCTAACTTTCGATAAAGAATCTAACGCGTGGATTGTTCGCTTTCCGGAATTGCCCGGTTGCGTCGCTCATGGTGCGACTCCCCAGCAAGCGCTGGCCGAGGGCGAGGAGGCGAAGTCTCTTTGGATCGAAACTGCTCTCGAAGAGAACCATCAGATTCCCCAGCCGCATCGGGAACCCGTGTATAGCGGAAAGCTGGTCCTCCGATTGCCGCGGAGCTTACACGAAGCAGCCGCGGAGAGCGCAGAGCGCGAGGGCGTCAGCCTCAATAGCTACCTGGTCCATTTGGTATCTGAAGGCGTTCAGCGCTCAGGCTTTAAGAATCTCTATGGGCTGATTGAGGGGCGGCTTCAGAAGGTTTTCGGCGGCATTGATGTTCGCGACAATGCAGAACGACGAAATCTCTCCGAATTTCGAGATCAAACGCGTCGGCTATATGCCCGAGCCGCTCTCAAAAAATAGGACATAGGCTGAAGTCTGTGCCACAGTTCTGCTATACTTAATGGCCACGCTTTTCCACCAAATCACCATATGCGGAGTCGGGCTCATCGGGGGCTCGCTCGCCCTCATTGCGCGCGAAAAGAATCTGGTCGGCCGCGCGGTTGGGTTGGGCCGCACGCTCACCAACCTAGAGGTCGCGCGCAATCGCGGGATGATCGACCTCGCGACGCAGGATCCTGTCGAGGCCGCTAAAGGCGCCGATCTCGTGATGCTCGCGGTGCCGATTCGCACTATGCCCGCGGTTTTGGGCGCGATGATTCCTCATCTGCCGCCGCACGCCGTCGTCACCGATGTCGGCAGCGTCAAGGGATGGGTGGTGCGCGAACTCGAGCCGATGCTGAAACCCGGCATGTCGCTGGTCGCGGTGCATCCGATCGCCGGCAAGGAAACGACCGGCGCCGAGGCGGCCGATCGCGAGCTGTTCGTGAATCGGCGCGTGATTGTGACGCCGTCTGCGAGCAGCACGGCGGAGGCGATCGACAAGATCGAGCAGCTATGGCGCGCGACCGGCGCCAACGTCGAGACGATGGACCCCGACACGCACGACCGCATCCTCGCGCGATCCAGTCATCTGCCGCAGATTGTCGCGAGTGCGCTGGCGGCGTCGCTCAAGGATGAGCGCGTTGCGGGCAAACTCGCCGCGGAATATGGTGCGGGGGGGTTGCGCGATACGACGCGGTTGGCGGCATCGTCCACGGAAGTCTGGCGCGATATCTGTTTCACCAATCGCGACGCGATTGCGGAGGCGCTGAAGGCGTTCGACTCGACTTTCGCGGAGTTTCGGAAAATCATCGAAGACGGTGACGAGGAAAAATTTACCGCGTTATTCGATCGCGGCCGCGCGATGCGGGAGCGGCTGAAGTGAAACGCGAGCGTCCCATAGTCGCAATCGATGGTCCGGGCGGTGCGGGAAAATCCACCGTCGCGCGCCGTCTCGCCAAGGAATTGGGCTTCACCTACCTGAATACCGGTGCGATGTACCGCGCGGTCGCACTCGCCGTGACCGAGGCCGGTATCAAGCCCGATGATCCGAAGCTGGAGGAACGTATCGCGCTGATTCTGAAATCGCTGAAGATCGAGTTCGACCGCGACCGCATACTCCTCAACCGACGCGACGTCTCGTCAGAGATCACGCGACCCGACGTCAGCGACCTCGCGTCAACTTACTCGACGCTGGGGCCGGTGCGCGCGCGGATGCGCGAGATTCAGCGCGCGATCGGCGAGCGGGGCGGGGTGGTGATGGAAGGACGCGACATCGGCACGGCCGTCTTTCCCGACGCCGAGTTCAAATTTTTCCTCGATGCCGATCCTGAAGTCCGCGCCGCGCGAAGGCACGAGGAATTGTCCTTGAGCGGCGCCACGACGAATCGTGACGAAGTGTTAAGAGAGCTTACGGAACGCGACCATCGCGACAGCGCGCGTGAACTGGCGCCACTGCGGCGCGCGGATGACGCGGAGGTTATTGACACATCAAAGATGTCGATCGATCAAGTCATATGCGCGTTAAGGGAACGGATTCAAGGGGTCTATGTTCCCAAGAGAGCTTGAAACGAGTGCGTCACGGTTGTAAGTATCGCTACGGTCTCGAAGTCCCCCGGAAGGTTTCCACTAAATGGAGAAAGTTTTGGCCGAACAACAAATGAGCGGAGGCGACAATGATTTTGAGTCGTTGATGGAAGAGAGCTTGAAAGCTCCCCGTAGCGGCGATGTGCTCGTCGGCAGGGTTCTGCTTGTCACACGCGATAGCGTCATCATCGACATCAACTACAAGTGCGAGGGACAGGTTCCGCTCGCCGAGTTCCTTGATGCTGAGGGCAACGTCACCGTCAAGGAAGGCGACGAGGTCGATGTCTACTTCGAAGGCACCGAAACCGAGAACGGCACTGTTCTCCTCTCGCATGCGAAGGCTGAGAAATTCAAAGTCTGGCGCGAGCTCGAAAAAGCATTTCAATCCGAACTGGCGGTCGAAGGAGTCGTCCTGGGCAAGGTCAAGGGCGGCCTCAAGGTAGATATCGGCGTGCCGGCATTTCTGCCCGGCTCGCATGTTGACATTCGTCCGGCGCGTAATCTGGATCGCTACGTCGGACAGCGCGGCCGCTTCCAAATTCTGAAATTCAATCGCGCGCGCGGCAATGTCGTGGTCTCGCGACGCAGCGTGCTCGAGCGCGAGCGCGCATCGCTCAAGGAACAGACGCTGCGAGTTCTGGAAGAGGGCGTCATCCTCGAGGGCACGGTGAAGAACATTACCGACTATGGCGCATTCATCGATCTCGGCGGTATCGACGGCCTGCTGCATATCACCGATATGTCGTGGGGCCGCATCCAGCATCCGTCGGAAGTGCTGAAGGTCGGCGACAAGGTGAAGGTGGTCGTGCTCAAGTACGATCACGGGCGCGAGCGCGTCTCGCTCGGCATGAAGCAGATCATGCCCGATCCGTGGACCAAGGTGGCTGAGGCCTATCCTCCCGGCACTCGGGTGAAGGGCAAGGTGGTCAGCGTCACCGACTACGGCGCATTCGTCGAACTCGAGAAAGGCGTCGAGGGGCTCATCCATGTTTCCGAGATGAGCTGGAGCAAGCGCGCGGTGCATCCGTCCAAGGTCGTCAATGCGAACGACACCGTCGAGGTGCAGGTGCTCGGCGTCGACGAGGCGAATCGACGCATCTCGCTCGGACTGAAGCAGACCGAACCGAATCCATGGCAGGCGCTCGCCGAGCAGCATCCGGTGGGCACGCATGTCAAAGGCAAGGTGAAATCGATCACCGACTTCGGCGTGTTCGTTGAGATCGAGCCGGGCATCGATGGATTGGTGCACATCTCCGATCTGTCGTGGACCAAGAAGATTCGCCATCCGTCGGAAATCGCGAAGAAGGGCGACGAGATCGAAGCGGTAGTACTCGGCATCGATGTCGAAAACGAGCGCGTCAGCCTCGGCGTCAAGCAACTCTCGCAGGATCCGTGGGATACCATCTCGGAACGCTACCCGCTCAACACGCGCATCAACGGCACGGTGAGCTCGGTCGCGGACTTTGGTGTGTTTGTCGAGATCGAGGAAGGTATCGAGGGGCTCATCCACATCTCGCAGCTGTCCAATGAGCGCGTCGACAAGCCGTCGTCGCTGTTCAAGGTCGGCGATAAGCTCGAAGCACTCGTCGTTCAACTCGAGCCGAAGGAACGGCGCATCGGCCTCTCGATTAAAGCGCTCAAGCAGCACGAGGAGCGCGAGGAGATGCAGGCCTACGTCAAGAAGGAGCACGAGGCCGCGCGCTTCTCGATGGGCGATATTCTCAACGAGGAGCTGCGGCTGGATCGTGACGACGGCGAGCGGCGGCGAGCGGGGAAGGGACGCAACAACTGATCATTGAGGCCGGGTTTTGCAGCGGCCGTGGCGCGAGTCGGGAATGACCAAGCGCGGAATCATCGAGGAGCTGCTGACCCGGCATCAAAATTTCACGCATCGCGAGTCCGAGACCATCGTGAACGCGATGTTCGATGAAATGGCCAAGGCGTTGGCGAGCGGCGAACGGATCGAGATTCGTGGCTTCGGAAGCTTCGGCGTCAAGAAGCGCCAGGCCCGCCAGGGACGCAATCCGAAAACCGGAGCCGCGGTCAAAGTTGACGCCAAACGCATCCCGTTCTTCCGCGCCGGAAAAGAACTCAAGCTGGAAGTTAATGGCGCGGAAGTCTCCAAAGCGCGTTCGCGCAGCGCGCGATAAGGCGCCGACCGGCGGAGACGCTAACGCCAACGGGCTGCGGCTGTGGGCGCCGTGGCGCTACCAATACATCCGGACGGCCGGCTCAAAGCAGGACCCCTGCATCTTTTGTTTCGGGAACCTCGATGCGCCAGAGCGCAAGCGCCGCCTGGTCTTGTATGCGGGGCGGCACGCCGTCGTGATGCTCAATCGCTATCCCTACAACAATGGTCATCTGATGGTAGCGCCGCGGCGTCATGTCGCCTCGCCCGAACTTCTCACGCGCGAGGAGCGCGCCATCATCGGCGAACTGGTTTCCGATTGTTGTGTGCACCTGCGCACTGCGCTGAATCCCTCGGGTCTCAATGTCGGCGCGAACCTCGGCCGCAGCGCGGGAGCGGGAATCGCCGACCATATGCATTGGCATGTGGTGCCGCGATGGGATGGCGACACCAACTTCATGCCCGTGCTAGCCTCAACTCGCGTCTTGTCGCAGCATCTGCAATCGAGCTTTGAGATGCTGGCGCCGCTTTTCAAAGCGATCGATGCTCAACTAATCTAGTAAAGGCACCTGCCGGAATATCGATGGATCAAAATCTGCTTAATCTGCATACCTTTGGCGAACTCAAGAAGGCCGGTTACAAAATCAAGCCGGTCAGAATCGAGATGCGCGACAACCTGCTGACACGCTTGCGCAACAAAGAGCGCATCATGCCGGGAATCATCGGATACGATGACACCGTGCTGCCGGAAATCGAAAACGGCGTGCTCGCGGGCCATCACATGGTGTTCCTCGGCGAGCGCGGCCAGGCGAAGTCCCGCATCATCCGGTCGCTGGCGTTGTTTCTCGACGAGTATGTGCCGGCGATCAAGGGATGCGAGATCAACGATGATCCGTCGGCGCCGATTTGCCAGCGCTGTCGCCGCCTCAAGATGGAGCAGGGCGATCTGCTCGAGATTGCGTGGATTGGGCGCGACCATCGCTACGCCGAAAAGCTTGCGACGCCCGACGTTTCGGTCGCGGACCTGATCGGCGAAATCGATCCGATCAGAGTTGCCGAAGGGCGCTACCTGGCCGATGAAGAGACGATTCACTATGGACTGATCCCGCGCATCAACCGCGGCATCTTCGCCATCAACGAGCTGCCCGATCTGACCGAGAAGGTGCAGGTCGGTTTGTTCAATTTGATGGAGGAGAAGGACGTCCAGATAAAGGGCTACAAGATTCGCCTCCCCATCGATGCGGTTTTCGTCGCGAGCGCGAACCCGGAGGATTACACCTCGCGCGGGCGCATCATTACGCCGCTGAAGGATCGCTTCGACATCCAGATTCGCACGCACTATCCGAAGACCTTGGAGCAGGAAATCGCGGTGATGGAGCAGGAGGCGACGGTGCCGCCCGAGTCGGGAATGGCGTTGCGCATTCCGCAATTCATCAAGGAGATCGTTGCGCAGATCACTTTCGAGGCGCGCGGCTCCAACGAGATCAATCAAAGTTCGGGGGTGTCGGTGCGCGTATCGATTAACAATTTCGAATCGATACTCTCCAACGCCGAAAAGCGTGCGGTGGTAAATGGCGAAAATGAAATCGTGCCGCGCGTGTCGGACCTCCATTCGCTGTACGCGTTAACGGCGGCAAGATCGAGCTCGAATATGTCGGCGAGGACAAGAAGGAAGGCGACCTCATCGAGCGGCTGATCAATCGCGCGGTGCTAAAGACCTTTGATCGTTACTTCAAGATGGATGACGCGCATTTGAAGAAGGTCATCAACTATTTCGAGGGCGGATGGGGCGTGGAGGTTTCCGACAATTCGCCGTCTTCCGACTATACCGAGCCGATTCGCGAGGTCGAAGGTTTGCGCGAATCGATCGTCTCGCTCGGACCGTTCGAGACGCCGGGCCTGATGGCGGCGGCGAGCGAACTGATTTTCGAGGGACTGCATCTGCATCAGAAGCTCAACAAGGATCGCGAGGGCGGACGTTTCTCTTACCACGCCTGAGGCATCGTGATGGGCACCATCCTTCGCTACACCCAATGGGACGGCACTCAGCAGCTCAGGCTCGACGCCGATAAGGTGTTCGAGAAGCTCGCCGAGTACCTGTCGTACACCGACGATGTCCGCCAGGCGATGGACTGGATGATGCGCCAGGGGATGGACTTCGACGGGATGCGCGTGATGGGGCTCGATGAGTTCATCGAGCAGCTTCGTCAGGAGATGCGCGAGCGCTATCGCGAATTCAACCTCAAGAACTCGCTCTCCGAGATGGAGCAGAAGCTCGAAGATATTCTCAACCAGGAGCGCAAGACCCTCGATTCGCTCAAGGGCAAGAAGCCGGGCGTCGAGGACAAGCATCGCGAGCTGGGCAAGATGCCGCGCAAGCTTTCGGAAGCCATCCGGAAGCTCGAAAGCTACGACTTCGAAGACCAGGACGCGAAGGAAGCGTTCGACGAGCTGCTCGAAGAATACGAAAACATCCGCGACCTCGAGAATTTCAAGGATCGCAATCAGCATCTCTTCCACGGCCCGAAGAGCCTGAAGTATCAGCAGGCGCTCGATCTAATGAAAGAGATGGAGCGCATGCGCCAGCTCGAACAGGACCTGATGTCGGGCAACTTCGACACCATCTCGATGGAAGACCTGCAGCAGATGCTCGGGCAGCAGGCGATGCAGGATTTCAAGAACCTCAAGCAGGTGATGGTTCTGCTCAACAACTCCGGCTACCTGATGCCGAAGGGTGAGCATTCGCAGCTTTCGCCGAAGGGCGTGCGCCGGATCGGGCAACTGGCGCTGCGCGACATCTTCCAGAGCCTGCTCAAGGATCGCGCCGGCAGTCACACCACCGATCATCGCGGCGTGACCGAGATTCGTCCCGACGAGACCAAGACCTACGCATTCGGCGATCCACTCAATCTCAATCTGGTCGGCACTCTGAAGAAGGCCCTCGCACGCAAACCGGGCGTACCGCTGCAACTCAGCCCCGACGATTTCGAGATCTACGAAAACGACTACGGAAGCTCATCATCGACGGTGCTGTGTCTCGACATGTCATGGTCGATGAGCTGGGAAGGACGTTTCGCCGCGGCCAAGAAAGTTGCGATGGCGATGGAGACGCTGATCCGCTCGAAGTTCCCGCGCGATTTTTTTGCAATCGTCGGATTTTTCACTCGCGCCGTCGAACTAAAGCTGAAGGATCTGCCCGAAGCCTCATGGAACATGGGCGATCCGTTCACCAATCTCCAGGACGGGCTGCGGCTCGCATCGGATATGCTGAATCGCCATCCGTCGCGCAATCAGCAGATCATCGTGATCACTGACGGCCAGCCCACCGCATACTTTTTGAACAAACGCCTCTATTGCGAGTGGCCGCTGTCGTTCGGCGGCATCAGCATGCGCGCCGCGCAGGAAACCCTTAAGGAAGTCGAGCGGGTGACGCGCAAGGGCATCATCATCAACACCTTCATGCTGGATGATTCGCCGAGTTTGCGCGCCTTCGTGGAAAAGATGACGCAGATCAATCGCGGTCGCGCGCTCTACACGCGCCCGGATCATCTGGGCGAGTACATGCTGGTCGACTATCTCGCGAAAAAGAAAAAGCGCGGCTAGCGGCGCGAGCCGCTGATCGCGTGCGCCTCGCGAAGTTTCGCGGATTCCGGCAGTGTCCAGGTGCCGCCGATCTCGCGCAGCACGATTCGATCGGTCTCCGGACCCGCCGCTTTGATGAGGCGCGTCATCGGCTCATCCATCGGTTCCTTACCCAACCGGAACGTTCCCCAATGAATCGGCAGTAGATAAGTGGCGCCGGTCTGCTGGAACATCGACCACACCTGTTCCGGATTCGCGTGATTCCAGATCCATGGATCGTACGCGCTGATCGAGAAGACCGCGACCTCGGGTGGATTGCTTGCCACCGCGCCGAACAGATCAGTGTATGCACTGTCACACGCGAGCAGCATCCGATGCCCATCCTTCTCGAGCACGAAGCTGTCGAAGCCATAGTTCAGGCCGTAGGGTGGCCATCGCTTGCCCCAATGGCGTGCACCCATCGCGGTGATTTTCAGCCCCGCGAATTCCGTGCTCTCGCCCCACTTGAGTTCGCGCACATCGGAGAAGCCCAGCGGCGCGATGATGCGCGAGCACTTGTCGCATCCGACCACCGTCGCGGTCTTCGGCAAAGCCTCGAGCGATGGCACATCTAGGTGATCCATATGCGCGTGGGTGATGAGGATGAGTTGCACGTCCTGCAGATCGGCCGGCGCGAGTGGCGGCGGACTCATGCGCTTGGGACCGATGGTGAAAATCGAATCGAACGCGAGCCCCACCCGATCGAACAGAGAGGGGTCGGTGATTACTCGCACGCCAAGGAAGTTCATCAGCAAGGTGGCGTGGCCGAGGTTCGATACCGTGATGCGATCCTGCGGCCAGCTAACCGGGTTCGGCTTCATCGTTGGAGGCATCGGTTTATCCGCGCGAGCCGTTGCCAAAATCGCTACCCAGACCGCGAGCGCCACGACGACGGCGATCCCGCGATGATAGTGTCGCATTGAGCAAGTCTACTCCTCGGGTTCCGGAAAACATGGCAGATGTTTGGAAATCGTGTAGGTGTAGTATTTGCCGCTCCACTCGAAGGTACCCACCTTCTGCCCGAAGTTATCCGCGATACTCATCATCTGCTCGCTGTCCTGGGGCGTTTCCGCGAGGCTGGGTGCATAGGCGAGGTACTGCGGATGCTTGTCGGGCAGCAGGAACTGCAGCGCGGGATTGAAATGGAGCTTGTCCAGATTGTTCTGCGTATGCCATCCATCAGGCGCGCTTCCCCTCGAGCGATATACCACCCATCGGTAACTATCGGCCGTGCGCTGGATGCGTATCTCGCGCGATTCGATCCCCAGTTGTGGGGTGCGACGAATCTCCTCGATGCCGGGAGGATTGCGCACCAGCTGCTCGCACTTCAGCATCTTGTCTTCATCCCTATCGGTAGTCGGCTGCTGGGATTGCGAGTTCTCGACGGCGGCCGCTTCGGGCGGCGGCGGCAACATCTCGGCCCCGTGCGACGGTCCAGAGAGGTTACTCATCAAGGAGCATCCGGGCAGCGAGAAGAACCACAGCCCCATTGCGAACGCGGCCGCCGACGGCAGGATGAAGGGCAAGGCTAAACGTAGTTTGGCTCGCATCATAGTTTGCGCGCGATCACCATCGACGAAGTGAACGGCGGGCTCGGAAGATCCCGCTGTTCGATGTCGCTAAATCCGGCCTCGCGCATCCACCAGCATACCTCATCGAAGCTGAAGTCGCGCCCATGCGTGGTCAACATCAGATACAGCGCGAACACGGCTCCGGCGACCGGATGCGTCAGCTCGCTATTCATGATGTGGTCCTTGACGATCAGCATCCCACCCGGACTCAGCGCATCGAAGCATTTCTTCATCAGCGTGGCATTGGTTTGTTCCGCCTCGCTATGGATGATGTTCGACATGAAGATCGCATCGGCGCCCGCAGGCAGTTGGTCTTTCAAATAGTCCACGCTCACCAGCGCGACGCGATCGTGAACGGTTGGTTCTCGCTCGGCAAGCAGCTCGCGCGCAACCGTAAGAGTGGCCGGGAGATCCCAGATCGAGGCGCGCAGATGGGGCCATCGCTTTAGCATCGCGGCGACGTAAGTGCCGGGCCCGCCGCCGAGGTCCGCAATATTTCCAACCTCGCGCAGATCGAGGTTCTCCGCCACCCATGCGGCGTCGCCTCGTGCGCGTACCAGCGAGTCCATCGCACGAATGAAGCGCGCGGTATCCTCGGGCGAGCTCTGGAACATGTCGGGCGTGCGGGCCGGCTTGCCGGTGCGAATCGAATCTTCCAATCGGCCCCATACGTCCCACAGCGCGGCGTCGAAGAGAATCATGCCGCCCAGGTATTCGCTGGAGTTGCGAGTCAGGTGGCGGCGCGCCGCGTCAGTGAGAGAGAAGCGTCCCTCGTTCTTATCGAGGAGCCCTAATGCCGCGAGCGCATTGGCGAGGAGCCCGGTTGCCCGGGCGTCGGCTTTGAGCTCGCGCGCGAGCGAGGCCTCGTCGAGTCGGCCCCGCGATAGCGCTTCGAACAGGCCGAGCTTCAGGGCGACTTGAATCGCGCGGGCCTCGGCATGACCACCCGCCATCGCGGCGATTTCACCAAAGCCCATTTTGCGCGGGGGTGAACTCTTAGCGGACAAAATCCTGGGTGACGTAGGTCAGGCCGTCATTGGAGCGTGCGATGCCGATACCGGTCTCGACGAAATCCGGCGAGAGCAGGTTGGCGCGATGCTCGGGGCTGTCGAGCCATCCCTTAAGCGCGCGCTCTCCGAGCGATTCGAGCTTGTGGTAGTCGTTGACGTAGATATTCTCGGCGACCGCCTTGCATTCAACCCCAACGCCGCGAACGCGATCGGCGGGCGTGCTGCCCTCGGGACTGTTGTGGTCGCGATAATGCCGAATCGCCATGTCGTAGCTATGCCCACGCGCGACGACTGCCAGTCGCGGCGAGAACTTCAGCGCTTTGAGCCCGCGCCGTACCCGCTCGCCATTGACCTGCTTGATGATCTCGGCCTCGGGCTCGCTGACGCCGGCCGTCTCCTCGGGCGAGGGCGGGGCATTGCGCGTCAGGTACACGCGCATCGCAATCGCGGCGAGCAGTGCGGTTATGACGACCCCGACTCCGGCCTGCACGGCGCGGCGGCGCTTGACCACCTTCGGGGTCCGCATCGGGATGATTTTGGCGGGGCCGCGCGGTCGTCTGGCGGCCCCACGGCCGGTGGCGGAAGATGTCTTCATGCGGGAAACCCGTTACAACCGGACAGGGTTTCTAACTTCAGTGAAAATCGGATCACCATCGCAACCACAAATGGCGGGCCGCATCCGCACGCTTCCCGCGGAGATTCTCAGCTATCGCGCCACCAAAGATATGTCAACGAAAAACGCGCGAGTTGCGATATTTGTGCTCGCGGTCGCGCTTTTTCTTGTGAGTGGTGTCCGCTCAACTGTCGCAGCCGAGCAAACGTCCTCCGCGGGAAACGCTCTCCCGGCGCAGGCGCTGAAAGATTCGCCCAGCCTCTACCTGCGTGAGGCGGCTGCGGGACCCATCAGATGGCAGCCGTGGAACGAGGCGACCTTCGCGCTCGCGCGCAAGCTCAAGCGCCCGATGCTGATCGATATCGGCGCGGTCTGGTGCCACTGGTGCCATGTTATGGATCAGACGACCTACGCGGATGCGAAGGTGGCCGCGATGGTTAACGACTACTTCGTGCCGGTGAAAGTCGACACCGACGAGCGCCCCGACATCGACGCTTACTATCAGATCGCCGCGCAGAACTTCAGCGTCGGAGGATGGCCGCTCACTTGTTTCGCCACTCCCGATGGCGCGCCGTTGCTGATCGCGGGATACCTGCCGCCCGATGCGCAAGAGCATCGCGGGATGCTGTGGGTCCTCGACCGCATCAAGGACGCTTACGGCAAGGATCCGAAGTTCGACAAGTATGCGCATGCGATCGCGGCGAAAGTCGGCGCGGCGGAAATCGGTATCGGCTCGAAGACCAGTTCTTACGATGAAATTCGCAGCGGCATAGTCAACAGTACCAAGCTCGGGTTCGATGCGGAGGCGGATGGACGCGGTGAGGGTGCGAGCTTCTATGATTTTCCGGCGGTCAGGCTGCTCCTCGCGCACGGATTCTTCGGGCATCCGGAATTCACTTCGACCGCCGTGACGAGATTAAAGACCATCGCGGCGGGTGGCGTTTACGATCAGCTCGGCGGCGGGTTCCATCGTTACTCCGTTGATGCGAAATGGCGCGTCCCGCACTTCGAGAAGATGGCGTATGACCAGGCGATGGCGCTTAAGACCTACGCGGAGGCATACGAGGCGACGCATGACAAGGATTTTGCGCGAGTCGCAAAATCGATCATCGGATACGTCAACACCGCGATGCTCGATGCGAAGTCGCACACCTTCTATTCGCATCAGGATGCGGACTCGTTCGCGGGCGACGACGGCAGCTACTACACCTGGACCGAGGAGGAGGTGCGCCATCTGCTGAAAGGGCGCGAGCGCGTGGTCGCGCTGATGCACTTCGGTTTCACCAAGGATCCCGGTCGCGCGCCGGACGGCAGAATCGTGCTGCGCGATGCGATGCCTCCCGACGAGATCGCACGCAAGCTGCGCATCTCGGTGCCCGATGCGCGTGCGGCCATCGAGCGCGCATCGAAAGAGATGCTGGCGGCGAGGGGGAAGCGTCGCGCGCCGCAGGTTGACACGACTATCCTCATCGATCGTAACGCGTTGATGGCGTCGGCGTACATCACCGCGGCCGAGGCTCTCGGCGACGAGCAACTGAAACGGATTGCGCTCGACAATCTCGACTACCTATACGCGAATGCGCGCGCCGCCGACGGCACCTTTTATCATGTGCTCGATCGCGGGAAGCCCAGCGTGCCGGGGCTCGCGGCGGACCAGGTCTATATGATGGGCGCGCTGCTCCATGCGTATCAGGCGAGCAGCGATCGCAAGTACCTCGATCGCGCCTCGTCGCTGGGCGCGTTGGTGTTCGAGGGCTTTCGCGATCCCGCGACGGGCATGCTGAAAAGCCGCGCACCGGCAACGCCGGGCACCGTCCTTACGCAGGCCGCGCCACTCGCGCAGGTCTTTTATGATGATCCGACGCCCGCGATTCAGGCTGCCGCCGCCGAAGCATTCCAAGCTCTCGCGTCGTTGACGTCCAATCAGACTTACGCCGCGGAGGCAGACCAATTGCTGCGCCCGACATCAACTCGGATCGGCGCCTTCGCTGGTTCCAACAACGGCGAACTCGGCCTCGCGCTCGAGGAGCTTGCCGACGGAGAAGCGGTGGTGGCGATCGCCGGCCCTGACAACGATTCGCGCACGGCGGAGCTGTGGCGCATCGCGCTCGCGACGTATCGTCCCGGGAAAGTAGTCGTTCGGGTGGCATCGGGAGACAAAACCGCGCAGCTTCCCGAGGCGATGAGGGCGATGTACCAAGCCGCCGCGCATCGCGAGGCGCCGCTCGCATTCGTGTGTGCGGGGACAGCGTGCGCGACTCCGGCTGGCACTGCCGATGCGCTCTCAAAGACGATCAACAATTTCGCCGTCAACCGCTCGACCGCCGGCAACCTCGCGACGCGTTGACTCTTGAAATATCTACCAAATGGTTGATAATGAAGGGATCGAGGACGCACATTCAGTTATGAACGAATTCGTCATTCCGAAAAGTGGCCTGATTCCCGCTCCCGAAGTCCCGCAGCCCAACATCTTTCCGATGGAGTGGCGCGTCGAGACGCCGAAGCTCGCGGAAATTTACGAGCGCGCGAAGCGCGAGGGGTATAATCCCTCGGCGCTGCCGTGGGAGACCTTCGACGCGAATGACTACACGCAGGATCAGCGCGTCGCGATGATGTACTGGTTCGCGCTGCTGTCGAACTTCGACGCTTCGGGGCCGGCGGTCTTTGCGAAGGCGACGATTCACGCATTCGAGCAGCACGAAGAAGATCCGGTGCGCAAATGCTTCTTCTCGATCACGCGCGACGAGATGAATCACGAGGAGACCTGCGGACGCACGATTTCGAAGCTGGTGCCTGGAGGCCCCGTGGATTGGGTGCCGCGCACCGAACTCGAGCGTGTCGCGTATAACAACATCAAGTGGCTCTATCACAACGGCGGCCGCTACTGGACCGGCTACTCCAATTCGCTCGGCAAGTATCCGCTCGCGATTCTGTTCACTTCCTTCATGATGGGCGAGGTGGCGTCCTCGACGCTGTTCCATGGGATGTCGCGCGCGTCTACGCATCCGCTCTACCAGGACATGTTCAAGAAGATCGGACTCGACGAGTCCCGCCACTTGCAGATTTGCATCACGCTGCTCGAGAAAGACTGGCCGGGACTTTCGGATGAGTATCGCTCGTTCGTGACCAAGCAGCTGCGCGCGGGATTCGTCTTCCTCTCGATGATTCTATGGGAGCCGCCCAACCAGTTCTGGGATCTTCCAGATTATTTTCTGCCCAATCATCGCGTGCTGCTCAATATCGCGCGCAAGGCCGGGTTGGGGATTCTCAGCGTCGATGAACAGGCCGACAACTGGCGGCTCGCGATCGCACGCGTGCGCAAGCTGGTGGAGAAGTGGCGCATCGAGTTCCCGGCGATTCCGGAGCTCGACATCGCGGGCGTCGACGTCGGCGACATCAGTGCCGAGGACATCATTCCGGTTTTTTAAATCGCCGGTTTGTTAGTCGTCCGTTTCAGTCGGCCCGTATTCTAGTTCGCGCGTTTTTCTAGTAGACGTTGGCGATGGCTATCGACATCCTCGTGCAAAACGCGGTTGGCGAGATCGTGCTCAACCGCCCCGACAAGATGAACGCGCTCAACAATACGATGATGAACGAGTTGAGCCAGGCCTTCGATGCGGCCGAGAAGGCGCAGGTGCGCGCGCTGATCATTCGCGGCGAAGGGCCAGGATTCTGCGCAGGACGCGACCTCGCGGATGCGGATCCGGGCAGCGAAGATGCGGAGGCGATTCTTCAGCAGATTTTCAATCCTGTGATTCGGCGGCTGGCGGATTTCCCCGCGCCCACTTTTGCCGCCGTTCATGGCCCGTGTCTCGGCGTGGGACTCGGCCTCGCGCTGGCCAGCGATGTGGTCTACGTCTCCGACGATGCGAAGATCGGCTCGCCGTTCGCGCGCATCGGCGCGGTGCTTGATTCCGGCGGCCACAAATTTTTCGTTCAACGCATCGGGCCGCATCGCGCGCTCGAACTGATCTACACCAGCCGGCTGCTCTCGGGTACCGAGGCGGCAGCGTGGGGCCTCGTCAATCAGTGTGTGCCAAAAAGCGAATTGGTGGAGAAGGTCCGCCAGCTCGCTGCCACGGTCGCGAAAGGGCCAACCGCGGCGTTCATGGAATCGAAGCGCATCATCAGAATGATCGACGAGGAGGCGTCCGGGCTTTCCGAGGTCCTCAACTATGAGGCGCGCGCGCAGGGCGCGGCCGGCCGGACTGCGGACTACAAGGAAGGCATCGGCGCGTTCCAACAGAAGCGCCCGCCTAAATTCCAGGGAAGGTAGTAAGACTCCACCACCGGCGACGAAGCGCCGCCGGCCCTCACCCGCTGCGCAACACGCAAAGCGTGTCGCGCAACGACCTCTTCCGCTGATGCTGACCAAGTCAGCATCAGCGGAAGAGGACCTCAGAGCGCTTTGAGCTTGCCGCGATGCGAGAGGCGTCGCGCGGCCTCGCCGAGCGCGCCTGCGCGATGCCATCGGCTGTACTCCTCGATGGTCAACCCGCGTGCAGCTTCGAGCGCGACTGAAAGTCCCGCCAATACGAACACCTGAGCGAGGACGCTGATCCTCGGCGCCAGCCCAAGAATCCCACCCTCGCGTTTAACCGGCGCAAGCAACACCAGGTCGGCGATCTGTGCGAGTTCCGAGTGATCGTTGCCCGTGATGGCGATTAGCTGCGCGCCGTGATCGCGAATCGCCATCGCGGCCTGGCAGAGCTCGCTGGTGTTGCCGCTGTTGGAAATCGCGATCACCACGTCGCGCGGATTTACCTGGCCGAGGCTTCCATGAAGCGTCTCGGTCGCGTGGAGAAAAGTTGCCGGCGTGCCGACCGAGCAGAGCAGGCTGGCGCCGTAGCGCGCGACATGCTCGGGCTTGCCGACGCCGGTGAGGTGAACGCGGCCGCCCTTGGTCAGCGCGGTGCGAATCATTTCCACGGCCTTATCGATCGAGCCGAGGTTCACTTCGCGGCGCAACGATGCGAGTTCCTCGATCGCGGTGTCGAAGAATCTTTGAATCTCGGTTTCGGGATCGAACGCGGCGGTTGGGCGCGGCGCGGGCGTCTTCATCCTGGGGCGATGGGCGACCGGGAGCGGCCGTCCATACAACTTCAGAATCTGGCCGCGCAGCTCGAAGCCCGACGGAAACGCGCCGAGTCTTCCGATGCCGATTCCTGCCGAGGCGTTGGCGAGCCGGCCGATTTCCGGCCACTTCAATTTCCACAGCAGGCCCGCAAGCACGCCGCCCAGGAACGCATCGCCGGCGCCGGTCGTGTCTACTACTTTCACCTTGAATGCAGGCACACGCACGCTGGTGTCGTTGGCCGAGATCGCGCATCCGTTAGCGCCCGCCGTCATGATCACGGCCTCGTTTCCATAGCGCGCGCGAATCTGCTCGGCCATTTTCAATGGGTCGTTTCCCTCGGCCAGCTCGCGCGCCGCACCCTTCGCCGGCTTGAGATAGGTCGCCAGCTTGAGGGCCAGGTCGAGTTCGGCCCGAGTGCCGAGTGTGCTGATAGCGTCGGACGGCGGCACATCGAGGTCGAGCACGGTGGGAATCGAATTCTCGCGCGCGAATTTCAGAATCGCGATCACGGTCTTGAGCGGGAGCTGCGAGATCTCCGTCGAGACCATCCGTGCATTTTTGATGAACGCGCCATGGCGCGCGCGAATCTCGCTCGCTTTCAGCTCGGCGGTGGCGCCGCGCATCATATATATCGCGCGATTGCCGGCCGGATCGACGAACACTGTGGCGTATGAGCTCGCAGATCCGTCGAGGGTCAGATGGTGGCGGATGCCGAGGCTCTCCATCCCATCGCGCAGGAACTCGCCATTGCGGTCATCACCCATCTTGCCGAAGATGCCGGTCTCCAGCCCGAGCACGCGTGCCCATCCGAGATGGTTGAGGACTACGCCGCCGACCGAAGCCTGTTCGATTGCAACGGCGCCGTTCGCATCGAGAATAACTTTTTCGTCGGCCCTGATGATGCGCGGAGTGCGATAGAACAGGTCCACCACCATGCTGCCGCAACCGACCACGTCGAGCTTCGAATCAACCATTAACTGAGGCGCGTCCCCTGATTGCAGCATCATATGCGCTCAACCACTCCGGCTCCAGAACGCGAGCCCATTTCTCTCGCAAGGTGTGGAAACGTGAAGCGAACTCGCGGCGTTCATCGGGGCTAAGCGGCGGCGTTCCCGCCGCGACCGCGTCGCTGGAAATTACGCCCAAGTAAGCGAGCGACGCTTTCAGGCATGCGATCATCGGAACGTAGGCCGTGCCGGATCGCGCGAAGGAGCAGGCGTCGCGAAACTCCTCGAGCGCGCGGGCGTAGCGATGCATCTGCTGGGGGTCCTGCTTGCGGCACCATTGCCATGCGCGCTGCCATTCGCGCGGCATCGCATTCGCAGGCCCTGCGACGACTCCATACGGAAGTGAGTGGCGCGTCAGGTAGTGGTTCCAGTAGTGCTTCGCCGCGGCGACCACGCTATCGGGTGGCTGGAACAAATCGAAAATGAGATGAGCATTGCCGGCGTAGATTACGAACTCATGCGCGAGTTTGAAGTGCGACGCCGCGCGGGTGTAGTTGCCGAGTTCGCTCTTGCTTGCGGTCACCTTGATTCCGCGCACATACGGAAGCTGGCTCATCTGCTTCACATCGCGGGTGTGCAGATGCAGCGGCTTTCCGGGCGCGGCGATATCGGCATTGTCGTAGAGGAATACCGGAAGCATTTTTCCCGCGCGCTCGAAGATGGCGCCGATATCGCGCGCGACGAGATCGACCGGATCATCGAGGTCCCTGATCGACAGCGGCGAGACCACGACCGCGTCGGCATTGAGCGTCAGCGAGTAATCGAGGTTCTCGAGCGTCTCGGCACGCGTGTGCGCGGTGATTCCCACCCATGCCTCGACGCGCCGATTCTGCGGCGATGAGCGGCGGCATTCGTCGACGATGATGCGTGAGGCTTCCTGACGGTGCGCATTGTCGATGCGATCCCATTCACCGTTGGTGCCGACCGCGAAGAGAATGTCCGCGCCGCGCCCGTCCTGGATGCAGAATCTGACTACCGCGCGCTGCTCGTCCTCGACGATGCGCCCCTCGCCGTCGAGCACCGTGACGATGGGAATCGATAGTCCCGGATGGGGGACGTACGAGGAGAGCGGATCGTTGCTTTCTGATTGCATCAATCGCCGTTCACTCTACAGGATTGCGAGGCCCATGTAGGTCTTGAATTCCCAATGTTCGCCATCCATCGAGGCGAAATTTTCCATCCGCACTTCGAGGCGAACTTTGTAGTTGCCGTTCGCGTCGAGGGCGTCCGCGGGAGGATTGTGGATGTATAGGCCCTTCTTGCACGCGGCAACCACCATCTTGTCGAAGGCGGCGGTACCGGAATGCTGTTCGATGACCAATTCTTTCAGCACGCCATCGTGATTGAGCGTGCCCGTTATGACTACCCATTTGAGCTCGGTCGGAAGTTTTAGATGCGAAATCTGGTCTCCCTCCTGGAGCATCCCGATCTGCTCGAAAACTTGATCCAGCAGACGCGCCGAGAGCGAATCGAACTGGGCGGCTTTCTTGTTGAGCAATCGCTGTTCGCAGGGATGCCTGTTGTCGCCGGAGTGGCGGACCGCTGCGAGCGCGTCAAGATTTTCAACGCTGCTTCCTCCCACATCGCCCTCCGAGGCCACCCTTCGCGCGATGAGTTGATCGCGTTTGCCGAATGGGTCGAGCGCGTTGCCGGAGGCGAGTTGCGAAAGATCGGTCACCGGATGAGGCGCGTCGGGCGCAGGAGTGACAGCTATCGTAGGCACCTGCGAGGAGTTGGAGCCGCAGCCCTGGGGAATTGTCAACAGCGCCAATGAGAGGGCGCAAATCGATGGTAGCCAGACCGCTCGCTTCATTTCGTCAATGCCGGATCCTGATCCAGCGCCAGAATTCTGGGGCGCGCGTTATTGTAATCCTTAACGAACGCGTCGAGAAACTCCTGCGCCAGGCTGCGCTCCTGCGCACGGACCCTGGCGTCGTGTTCGTCGGCGATCGAGTCGCCCAGCCTGGCGAAGAATTCCAACGCCGGCGAATACATGAACTCCGCCGTGACCTCGGAAGTGAAGCGGATGGTGCCGTCCGCGAGTGCCTTCGACGCAACCTCGCTATGCATTCCGCCCGAGCCCTGCGCAACGGTGCGCATGAACTCACCCGCGACAAACTCAACGCCCTGCTGGATTCCCGGCGGCGCGATGACCTGCGGCACCGCATCCATGCGCGCGGCGAAGCTGACGGTCGAATCGTTGCGGGTGAAGTAATTGGTAAAACTGAGGTTATCGAGGCCGAAATTCATCGCCAGGCGCCGCACGCGAATCGAGGTGTGGGTACGGGTCACGCCGCGACGCAACGAAGCCAACGCGATCGGCTCGCCCACCGGATGATCAGCGCCATCGAACGCCGAGAGCTTTCCGTTGCGTACCATGAAGATCAGCCAGACCTTGCCGTGGTCGAAGCCGTCTCGCATCCAATAGTCGTTTTGTGCATCCAGCACATCAACCTCGGTGGTCAGCGTCGCCGCCACGTCGTTGTAGAATTTGTACAAGTCGGGAAACTTCTTGAGCGCGGCCGGCTGAACCTCGCCGGCGAAGTTGAATAGGACGTAGGGGCCGGTGGGTCCGTCGAACTCGTCGAGGATATTGTCGTACTTCAAGTATTCGTGGAATTTATCATCGAGGGTCGGCAGATCGCGGCGGAAGCGCTCGCGCGATGCGACATCGTGTCGGTTGTAGGCGCCGGGCGCGGTATCCCAAGGCGGTGCGAGGTCGCCATAGACCTCGGTGAGCATTTGCGCGACCGAATCGACGATTGCACCCAACCCAAAAGTGTCAGTTTTCATCTCTCCGCCAAAAGTCCCGATCACCGAAGACAACGCTGACGAGGCGCGCGCGACTCCCGACGGCGGTTTTAACGCGAAGTAGGCACCCAATCGAAACGGCTGCTCCGGCTTCTTGCATGACGGTGACGCTGTCACATAGAAGCTTCTCACCGCTCGGATATCCCTCAGCGCAAAGTTGATGTGTTCCATCAGTTTCCGTCCACGGGAATGTCGGCGCGCGAGTACATTGACGCCGCCCGAATCAGCGTCGAGTTGCGAGGCGGTATACTTTCGAACAGGTGCTCAAGGGTCGGGCTGTATTCCGGATGCAGCGCCTGACGCTCGAAGAGGAGTTGCCGGTCGAGTACCGCCATCGCGCGCTCGGCGCGGCGTGGTCCCGGCGACGCGAGCTCTAGAATCGGCGCGAAGTTGGTGCGCCCTGGCAGTGCGAATCCGGGGGGAATCGGGGCGGCGGGCGTGGCAGCCGGCGACGCGGAAGCATGCTTGGGATTTTCACCCGCGGTTGCCGCCGGAGCCTGGCAAAGCGCCAGAAATCCGAGGATTATGGCAAACGCCCGAATCTTCCGCGCATTGACCAACCGAATTGTGTGGTTATCTTGGGGATGGTATCTTGTCTGGCGATACCAAGGACAGGTTTGATGAAAGCTGCAATCCATCCCGAATACCACCGGTGCGTAGTAACGTGCGCATGCGGAAACACATTCGAAACTCGTTCCACGGTGGACGAGCTTCACGTCGAGGTGTGCTCGAACTGTCATCCGTTTTACACCGGCCAACAGCGGCTGGTCGATACTGCGGGACGTGTCGAACGCTTCAACCGCAAGTACGGCATCAAGAAGGGCGCGGAAGCCGTCGCGCAAAAGTAGCATTGGAACTCCCGCCACCTTGGGCGCAATGCGCTCGGGTGTGCGGGGGATGAACCTTAGTGGGAGAATGGAAGCGCCGCCGCGCGCCATCTCCCTTTTTATTTTCTTTCAAATGAAGCGCCGCATCTCCAATGCTCGACGATAAGATCAAAGGTATCGAACAACACTTCGACGAACTAGAACGCCGCCTCAGCGATCCCGCGGTAATCGCGAATCAGCGCGAATACACCGCGCTTGCCAAGGAGCGCTCGCAGATGGCTGAGGTCGCGGGCGCGGTTCGCGAGTATCGTAAGGTCTTCGACGAAATCGCGGAATACAAGTCCTACATGGAAGGCGACGACGCGGATATGCGCGAGCTCGCGAAGGCCGAGATGCCGGAGCTGCAGCGCCGTCTCGCAGCGCTGGAAGAGAAGATCCGCGTGTTGCTGACGCCGCGCGATCCCAACGACGACAAGAACGTCATCCTCGAAATTCGCGCCGGCACCGGCGGCGCCGAGGCCTCGCTGTTTGCGGCCGAGCTGTTCCGAATGTACAGCCGCTACGCGGAACGTCATCGATGGAAGGTCGAGACGCTTAGCATGTCGGATACCGGGCTCGGTGGCATCAAGGAAGTCATCGCGAGCATCAACGGAAGGGGCGCCTATTCGCGTCTCAAGTACGAGGGTGGAGTGCATCGGGTGCAGCGCGTGCCCGCCACCGAAGGCTCAGGCCGGATTCACACCTCGGCGGTCACCGTCGCGGTGATGCCGGAAGCGGACGAGGTCGAGATCAACATCAATGAGGAAAAAGATCTCCGCATCGACGTGATGCGCGCCTCGGGCCCCGGCGGCCAGAGCGTCAATACCACCGACTCGGCCGTGCGAATCACGCACATTCCCAGCGGGATGGTGATTATCTGCCGCGATGAGAAATCGCAGCACAAGAACAAGGCGCGTGCGCTGAAGATTCTACGGGCGCGGCTGCTGGACAAGGCCAACGCGGAGCAGGAGGCGAAGATCGCGGCGCAGCGCAAATCGATGGTGGGGACCGGCGACCGCTCCGAGCGGATCCGCACCTACAACTTCCCGCAGTCGCGCGTCACCGACCATCGCGTCAACTTGACGCTCCATCAACTCGACCAGGTCCTCGACGGCGACATCGACACGCTCATCGACGCACTCACGACGCAGGAACAGGCTGAGGCGCTGAGCGCCTGATTCTCTACTATCCAGTGCTATGGAAGTACTACACACTACTCCGATGATGCGAGGAGCCGAAAGTTCTTCTTCATCATCCGCGATGCTTGATGAAGCTGTTCTAATCCTTAGCGATGTCGGCATCGATACCGCGCGCCTCGATGCCGAGGTGCTTCTCGCGCATGCGTGCGGCGTCTCGCGCGTCTCGCTGATGACAGGGTTGACCAACGTCGATGCCGATGCTGCCGAGAATTTTCGCACTATGATCGCTCGGCGCGCCGATCGCGAGCCGGTCGCCTACATCATTCAACACAAGGAATTCTTCTCGCTCGATTTCGAGGTGACGCCGACAGTTCTCATTCCGCGGCCTGAGACTGAAACGTTGGTGGAGACCGCGCTCAAGTTTCTTGCGACGCGCCGCGAGCCTCGCATCCTCGACATCGGTACCGGGTCGGGAGCTATCGCGATTGCAATCGCGGTGAATTCGCCCGAAGCGCGAATCAAAGCCACCGACATATCTAAAGAAGCGCTTGAAGTTGCGCATCGCAACGCGATTCGCCATCGATGCGAGGATCGCATCGAGTTCGTCGCCGTCGATTTATTCCCCGATGACCACCCGCGCTTCGATCTGATCGTTTCGAACCCCCCATATGTTGCCGAGGCCGATTTGGAAACGCTGCAACCCGAGATTCGCCTCCATGAACCGCGTCACGCGCTCGTCGATGGTAGCGACGGCTTCGAGTTCTATCGCCGCATCGCCGCCGAAAGCCGATCGCGCCTGAATCCCGACGGCACCGTGATGGTGGAAATCGGGGCAGGGCAGGCCTCCGCGGTCGAGGCCCTTTTTCGGCGCGCTGGTTTCAGCGACATTGATGCGGTACGGGATCTCGCGCGCATCGAACGCGTCATTTGCGCGCGCGTCTCGTAACAACATCGATGGACAAGATGATCATCCACGGCGGCGCGCGACTAAGCGGCGCCGTCAACGTCAGCGGCAGCAAGAACGCGACGTTGCCGATCCTGATGGCGTCGCTGCTGACCGACGAGCCGGTCAGGATTCGCAACGTGCCGCATCTGCGCGACGTTAACACCGCGCTCGCGCTGCTGAGCGGCCTGGGCGTGCAAAGCGAATGGAGTGGCGACCACAAGCTGGTGCTGCAGGCGGCGAACGTGACCTCGCACGAGGCGCCCTACGAGCTGGTCAAGACGATGCGCGCCTCGTTTTTCGTGCTCGGGCCGCTGCTCGCGCGCGCTAAACGGGCCAGGGTTTCGACGCCCGGTGGATGCGCGATCGGTGCGCGTCCCGTCAATTTGCACATCACGGGAATTCGCGCGCTCGGCGCTCGCGTTCAACTGCGAAACGGATACGTCGAAGCGCATGCTGACCGCCTTCAAGGCGCGCGCATCTGGCTGGATAATCCTTCGGTCGGCGCGACCGAGAACATCATGATGGCGGCGGTGCTCGCCGACGGCAAAACCACCATCGAGAATGCGGCGCGCGAGCCCGAGGTGCAGGACCTCGCGAAGTTCCTGGTCGCGATGGGCGCGAAGGTGCGCGGCGCCGGCACCCACGTCATCGAGATCGAGGGCGTCGCAAAGCTTCATGGCGCGGATCACGAGGTGATTCCGGATCGTATCGAGGCTGGCTCGCTGATGGTCGCGGCGGCGATCACCGGCGGCGATGTGTCGATTCGCGATGTCCCCGTCGACCAGCTCGAGGCTGTCATCGTCAAGCTGCGCGAAACCGGGGTCGCAGTCGTTGCGGCTGATGGTGGCGTGCGCGTGAGCGGCGGCGGTGCGCTGCGGCCGGTCGAGCTTCGCACACTGCCGTATCCGGGATTCCCGACCGATCTGCAGGCGCAGATGATGGCGCTACTAGCGCAGGCGAACGGCACTTCGGTCATCACCGAGACGATTTTCGAAAATCGCTTCATGCATGCGCTCGAGCTGATGCGGATGGGCGCGGACATCGTGATGAAGGGTCCCACCGCCATCGTGCGCGGAGTGCCCCGGCTGCAAGGCGCGCCTGTGATGGCGACCGACCTGCGCGCGAGCATGGGGCTCATCCTCGCGGGATTGAGCGCCGAGAATCACACCGAGATCGGCCGCGTCTATCATCTCGATCGCGGCTATGAGGCGCTTGACGCGAAGCTCGCCTCCTTGGGCGCGCACATCGAAAGGGTGAAGGATTCAGCGGGCGCCTAGATGGCTAAACTTACCGGTCGGCAAATTAGGGAAAGAGCGCGAGCGATCATCGCTGAAAATCCTGGCGGCATAAGATTTAGTGCCCTTTGGAACCAGATCAAGCAAGAGAATCCTGAGACGCCGGGTAACACGATTAGCGGAAACATCTGGGATTTGGAGAGAACCTACTCGGCCCACATCGTCAAGCCAAGTCGTGGACTGTATAAGCCTGCAGATGCTGCTGGCGACGACCTTGTTGTCGTAGGTAACACAGAACAGATTGCAGCTAGTGGCATCAAGGTCCGCGAGGCAGACTTTTACGAATCGTTCGCAGAATGGCTTAAAAATGATCTGGATGAGGTGACCGATGTTTCGCCGCTAGGCGGCGCTAGCATGAAAAACAAATGGGCGACCCCTGACGTTATCGGAGTTTTCAAGCCTCTTGCGGGGAATCTAATCAAGTTTCCCTTGGAGATCGTATCGGCGAAATCAAAATCGATCCCCAAGCTCCGGTCGTCGCCTTTGGCCAAGCGGTCGCCTACCGGCTGTTCTCCCACAAGACCTATGTCGCGATGCCAACGACGCTGACCCAAGAGGATCAAAGCCGTTTGGAATCGCTCTGCATGCTGTTTGGGGTCGGGCTTGTACTCTTCGACGTGGATAAGGACAATCCGAAGTTCGCGATCCGCGTACGCGCACAACGTTTCTCACCTGATATGTTCTACGTGAACGAGTTCGCAGATCGGCTCAAGCTGCACGACGCAGAAGCTTTCGAGAAGCTATTCCGCTAAGGATGTGCTGTGAAAAGACGCCTCCCCGTATCTTACGAAAGGTCTTCGGATACTGAAGTTCTCGCGCGGTTTGCCGAGGCCAATATCGCTGTCTCCGGGGTCTCTAAGCGCGATGCTCTTCAGGCACTTAAAGAGGAAATAGCTGCTGCCTTTGAAGACTGGGTCGCAGATGAATCCAAGTTGGGACCGGGGCCCAAAGTACAGTTGGCCGTTCTTCGCAAGTACCTTGGCAAACCTGCTCAGTAAATGGCGAAGCCGCGGGGGCTCAAGTCAGGGACGCCGGAGTTTGTGCGTTTCCTCGAGGCTATCATCGCGCGGCGCCGGGGCCACGATGGCTTGCGCGTCGATGGCGCCGTGACCGCCATCATTGCAGATGTTCAGAAGCGCGGCGAACGACTATCGTCTCTGCGGGCGCCGGTGCACAACTGTGAACCATCGCCAATCGCAGGAGCTGGGGGACGACGTCTGTGAGACATCGAGGGTTTATCGGTAGTTCAATCCTATCTCGACCGTGGCCGCCTTGCGCGCGATCGATCGCAGGCTTCGGTCTGGCGGCGGTGATCGCCGCCGGGGTTTGCGGGTGCCATCATTCCGAGCCCAGTTCATCGGCACCGCATAATCCCGTCGCCGGCCGATGGGAGGCGCAAATTCCCAGCCCGGTCGGCCTTCAGCAATGCGTGATGGAGGTTGGTGACATGGGGCAGATCGCCTATGGCGATTCGTGCCCGATGCCGTTGACGAGTCAGCAGGCCACCATCACGACCGTACCGAATGGTGCGTATGCGCCGAACCTCTTCGTTACCGGGAAGGACACCGGCACCTTCATGATCGTGGGAGGCGCCGGCATCACGGGGATGGTCGGAGCATTTCGCATCGAGGGCGACAAACATCTGGAAACCCGGATTGCCCCCGGCGCCGATATCGAATGGACCCGCAGTTCTTCGACCGCGCCGATACGAAGCGCGCCGCCAGCCAGGTGCTCCCCGGCCAAGTTCAAAAGCCGGAGGCGCCGATGGGCAGCGCGGCCGCCGGCCAGGTGCTGCCGGGACAGGTTCAATGGCCGGTGAGCGGGGTGCCCGCCATCGCGCAACATGCAACGGCGTATGTTCGAAGCAAATGGCAGCCGGACGCTTTTCTGACCTCGATTCAAATGGAACTGAACGGCGGGATCGCCAATGCCCAATCTCCCTCAGGCGGATTGCTGATCCAGTTCACCTTCTACTCTCCGGGGCAGCAGCAGACGCTCGCCTACATGCCCAATTCACCTGCCGGGGAGTTGATCCCCGGCTCCAGCGCCGATCCGAATGATGAGCGCGCAATGCCCGCGAACTTCATGGACCTGCCCGACGCGGTGGCCAAGCTGCGAGCGAAAGGTATGCGCGGCAAGCAGATCAAAACCGTGCATATCGAAAACTATGGCCGCGGATCATATTCCGGGAGCTTCGGAGTGTTCGGCCCCGAATGGGTTATCGATTCAGCGCTCGACGAGCATGGCGCGGTGCTGGCGGAGTTGCCCGATCGCGGTGGCGACGTGAGAATTTCCACGCCGGAAAGCGAAGCCGGCGCGGACGAAAATCAACCCGGAAGCAATATCCACGTCGAAATCGCAGGTCTGCGCAACAACCGGGGACAGGTCTATTGCTGGCTGTTTACCTCCGGGCAGGATTTCCCGTCGAACGGTCGGGGAAACGCGGCGAGCACCGCGTCGACGATCACCGATCGACACGCCGCATGTGACTTCGAAAATCGTGACTCCGGGTCTTACGCGATCGTGGTGTTTCACGACGAGGATAGCCAGCACGTCATCGAGCTGAACCCCGACGGTACTGCCCGCGAGGGCGTCGGATTTTCGAACAACCCCGGGATTTCCTCCGTACTGCCCGGCTACGACGCGGCGGCGTTTCCCTACCGGGCCGGCGTGCTGAATCTGACCATCAACATGCAATATCCCAATTCGATGGGGACTTCCCCCGCTAGCGCCGGCGCGCCTCGCACTCTGACCGGGTTCGCATTTGTAGACGGCTCGGTAACGGGACAGGGGTCGCACGCGAAACTTCCAAGCGGGACCAAAATCTATCCTCCGGGTTCGACGATCACCGGAACCGATGGGTGTCCGACTACGCGCTACCACACCGATGGAATGATTGTCGCGGTAATCGACTATCAAGGCCGACCGACCGCCGGCAAGGTGGCCGTGACGCGTCATCCAGCCAGGGGAGGCCAGTTTGACAACGCGCCCTACTACCTCGACCTCGACCCAGGCCGCACACTACAGCTTCTCGGTCCCATCTTTGAAAACGGTACTTATGATGTTCACCTCGAATATGATTACAGCCTGGGCGAGCCCAAAACGGACTCTGCGACCTTTGTATTGGCACGCGGTTGTTCGTATTAGCACACAGTTGTCCTCCAACCCGCTGATCGCTTCGTCGAGCTTGCTTCGGAAATGATATCCCGATGGAATCGGCTCGCATGAACCCAAGAATGAAGCTTGTCAGCAACAAATGAAGCCGCGCGTGCTGAAGTCCGGGACTCCCGAATTCAAGCGCTTTCTCGAGGCGATCATCGCGCGGCGGGGCGGCGATGATGATGATTCGCGCGTCGATGCCGCCGTGACAGGCATCATTGCGGATGTGCGCAAGCGCGGCGACGCCGCGCTCATCGACTACACCGAACGATTCGATCGCGTGAAGCTCACGGCGAAGACGCTGAGGGTCTCAGCGGGAGAGCTTCGCGACGCGCTGGCGCAGCTTCCGAAAGAAGAGCGCGGCGCGTTGGAATTGGCCGCGCGGCGAATCGCGGCGTTTCATAAGAAGACTATCGAGAAGTCGTTTTCATACACCGACAGCGTCGGGATGCGGCTCGGCCAGATGGTGCGTCCGCTCGATCGCGTCGGGATTTACGTTCCCGGCGGGATGGGCGCGTATCCATCGTCGGCGCTGATGAATGCGATTCCGGCGCGCGTCGCGGGCGTGCGCGAGATCGTTATGGTCTCGCCGCCGTCCGCCGAGAGCGAGCGTCCCGAGGTGATGGCCGCCGCGGCAATTGCCAGCGTCGATGAGTTTTATCGCGTCGGCGGTGCGCAGGCAGTCGCGGCGCTTGCATATGGAACCTCAAGCATCGCGCCTGTCGACAAAATCGTCGGGCCGGGCAATGCGTACGTTCAAGCCGCGAAGCGGATGGTTTACGGTATTTGCGATATCGACAAAATGGCGGGTCCGAGCGAGGTCCTCGTCATCGCCGACGATAGTGCCCGTCCGGATTGGGTGGCCGCGGACCTTATCGCGCAGGCCGAACACGGCTCCGGCGATGAATCCGCAGTGATGCTCACTCCTTCGCAGAAACTCGCCGACGCTGTGTCGGATGCCATCATCGAGGCCCTTGCCGACTTGCCGCGCGCCCGCGCCGTCGAGCAGGTCTTCGCCTCGCGAGGCGCCTTGGTCGTTGTCCGCGATCTCTCAGAGGCCTTCGATCTCGCCAATATCATCGGCCCAGAGCATCTGGAGCTCGAGATCCGCCATCCCGCGCGATGGCTTCCAAAAGTTAAAGCAGCAGGTGCGGTTTTTCTCGGCCCGCTGAGCCCCGCTCCACTCGGCGACTACCTCGCCGGCCCAAACCATGTTCTACCGACTGGCGGTTCGGCGCGCTTTGCCTCCCCCCTCGGTGCTTACGATTTTCTCAAGCGAACCAGTATAATTAAGGCGTCGCCCAACGCGCTGCGCAAGCTCGGTCCCACGGTGGCGCGACTGGCGAGGATGGAGGGATTTGAAGGTCACGCGCGGGCCATGGAACTTCGAAACAAAGCCACCGCGCGGCGGAGGTAGCGATGGCCAGCAAAAAGAAAACGAAAACGCGCACCGCATTGCCTAAGCGGCGACGAATCGAGGATTCGAACGGCGCGCGCGACGACAGCCGCGTCGAAAGCCGCGCCGATAGTAGAGCGCTGATGGCGACGCCGGCGGTGCACGCGGAAAACGGCAAGCGCGTCGCGCACGTCGATCGCAAAACGCGCGAGACTGCGGTGAAAATCGCGCTCAAGCTCGACGGCGGAGGCCGCGGCGAGTCGGCCACCGGCGTTCCGTTCCTCGATCACATGCTGGAAAGTTTCGCGCGCCATGGTTTCTTCGATCTCAAGATCGAAGCGAAGGGCGATCTCCACATCGACGAGCATCACACGGTCGAAGATGTCGGCATCGTGCTCGGCAAGGCGTTCGCGCAGGCGCTCGGCGATCGCTCGGGCATCAAACGCTTCGGCGAGTCAACGGTTCCGCTCGACGAGGCGCTATGCTCGGTCGTTGTCGATATCAGTGGACGCTCCTATCTCGCGTACAACGTTCCGATTACGCAGGAGCGCGTGGGTTCGTTCCAAACCGAACTGGTGCACGACTTCATGAAGGCGCTGAGCGACAATGTCGGCATGAATCTCCATCTGAATATGCTCAGTGGGCGCAATCCTCATCATGTGATCGAGGCGGCGTTCAAGGCGCTCGCACGCGCGATGGATCAGGCAACCTCGCTGGAGCCTCGCGTGGCAGGGGTGCTGTCAACCAAAGGCACGCTGAGTTAGAGCTCTGTCTTTCTGAGAAGTAGCACAGGCTTCAGCCTGTGGTTTGTGAGATGAGCGGAGGTGCGCGATGGCTACAGAACAAAACCGCTATCTAGAATTGTTGAATTTCCGCTCCGCCGAAGAAGCTCGCGCGCAGGTGCCTCATCTGGCTTCCCAGCTTACTAAAGACGAGCATTCAATTCGGTCTTGTATCTTTGATCTCCATGCGGCGGTTGAAATCGAAATTCGACGGGTTTTCTACCACACGTTCAAAGCTCAACTCTTCCTCACTGGCGATGAAGGGAACGACAAGATAACGATCGCGAAATTCGAAAAAACAATTGGAGGGCTTGGCTTTGCGCAGATGTTCAGAATCCTCCAACCCGTGCTTACTTCATGGCCCTACCCGGAACTACAGGACATCGACAAGCTCAATGCCACTAGAAACGCCGCGGCCCACGGCAAAGTGGAGAACATAAAGTACAAAGGTCGAAATCCGTTTAAGGACGCCGACTGCTTAGCTCAGATGTATTTCGACGTTTGGGCGATCAAACAGTCCATGGCGAGGTACTTCGACTTTACTATAGCGCGTCCCATCAGACAGTTTCGGAGGTATATCGATAAGTACGGTACCGGCGAACTCTGACTTACGTCATCAATCAAAGATGCCGGGTTCCTCACGAAGGATCCGATCAACCTCGTCTTTTGAAAGCTTGAACATGCCAGCTGTTCGGGCTACGACTCGAGCGCCCGAAGAAGATTTGCGTGCCAAGTGCTCCGAGAGCGCCTCTTCGATAACCTGGTTCAAGCGTTTTCCTTCTCGTGCTGCCATAGAGCGCGCGCGGCGAAGGAGATCACGATCCAGCGCGGTTCCGATTTTTGCCTTCACACGTTCGATATATCTAGAAACGACACGCTCCCTCTATAAACGGGTATGTTTCGCCGACTCCGGAAATGATTCGAAGCTTTTCCGTTTGCAGGGCGTCTACACAGGAGGTTCGGTCGATACGATTCGCAGCGGGGTAGGGCCAATCCTCGTTCCGGAGCCTCCATCGTGCAGCGTCGCAACCCTTATCATGTGATCGAGGCGGCGTTCAAAGCGCTCGCGCGCGCGATGGACGCGGCGACTTCGCTGGAGCCTCGCGTGGCGGGTGTGCTGTTCACCAAGGGCACGCTGAGCTAGCGGAACTAAGCGTGTCGGTTGCGAGACTAAATCTGGAATTAACGCGGAAATACGGCAGAAAACTATTTGAGTTAAATTCGTTCCCTCGAGCACCACATTCATCGTTATCAGGATTAGTCACTTGGACATTCCGAATCACTCAACATACTATCAGTTAGTCGGATCGATATAGGATTCGAGTTCGACTCCAATCCAGCCCAACAGTGGCCTTTCCGCTCGCCTTCGACCACGTTTCGCTCGACCAACGCAAATCGTCATCACCTAAGGCTTGAGGAGTTCCGAGCGGGACGATCTCGTCTCACGGGCACTGTGGCTTATGAAAATAAACTTGATAAAAAACAAACTGAGAAAAACGCTTACCCTGGCAGGCGCGATTGTGGCGCTCACAATCGCAGCGCCCGCATTCGCGCAGAATGGTCAAGGGTATTCCGGCCAAGGCTACTATGGAGGACCGGGAGAAGCCGGATGGGGCGCATACGATAACAATCACAACTGGCACGGCGCTCGATGGTGGCATCAGCACTACATCGAGTGGTTCTATGCCAATCATCCGGACTGGGCCGTGATCGACGCGCTATGGCTCAATGAGGACGGCGACTACGACAACAACAACGTCTGGCATGATGCCTACTGGTGGCATCAGAACGATCCTGACTTCTTCTACGCCAATCATCCACAGTGGATTTCATGGCAACCGGATTGGCGCGACCAGGACGGCGCCTACGACGCTCAGCACAACTGGCACTATGGTCAATGGTGGTACAACCAGAATCCGACTTGGGTTTCCACCAACCATCCCAACTGGCTCAGCCAACATCAAAACTGGGCGAATCACTCCGAGCCGCAAGACCACCGGGCCGTGATGCGTACCGAGAACGAGGGAAACCAGCAGAATCGCCAGCAGCGGGCGTCCAATCAGCAGAACCAGGTGAATCTGCAGAATCGCAATCAGAAGGCGGCAAGCGATCAACGCGACCAGGCCACTCGCCAGCAGCAAGCCTCGCGCGAACAACCGGTCCAGCAGAAGCAGGTTCAGCAGAAGCAGGAGCAAGTCCAACAGAAGCAGCAACAGGACCGCCAGCAGCAAGCCTCCCGCGAACAACAGAATCAGCAGAAGCAGCGGCAAGTCCAGCAAGAGCAGCAGCAGGCGTCACGCGAACAGCAGAATCAGCGGAACCAACAACCGCAAGCGGAGCGCCAACAACAGAACCAGGCGAATCGCCAGCCGCAACAGGCAACCCATCAGCAAAACCGGTCAGAGCAAGCGGCGCCGCGTCAGCAAGAGGCGCCTCATCAGCAGCAGTCGTCGCGTCAGCCGCCCGAGCCGAACCGTCAGGCAAACGCCGGTCATCAGCAGGAGAACAACGGCAATAGGTAATCGACACCGCGATAGTGCCTAAGCGGCGTATCGCTTCTGATATCAAATGGCCGCACCGGTCCGAATGACGGTGCGGCTGCTTTCATCCTGCGGTCTCGCGCACGCAGAAGGCTGACCCATAGCCGCAGACGCCTACCGCTTGAGCTTCGTGTCGAACTCGACCAGGAGCTGCGTGAACAGCTTCGGGTCCGTAGCATGCATCGAATGTGGCATTTGCGGAAATGATCGATAGTCGATCGGCTGACCCGCTCCGGAAACCAACTCGCATACGCGCTTGGCCTGCAGGTCGGAGGCGGCGCCCAGGAGATAACCGCCGTCGTCATCGACGTGGCGGAAATGGTGCGTGTACAGCACCGAGCATTTTACGCTAGCCAGCATCCGCGCATGGTCGCAGCTCGCGAAGACGGAACCTTCCCAGAAGGCGCGGCCCCACTCCGGATCGTATTCCTTGAGGTTTTGCGGGATCTCGCAGTCAGAACCAAACATCAGCGGGGAAATTGCGCGCGACAGCCAGTCTGGAAGCTCGGTCTTGGAGGCTTCGAGTAGCTCTGCCCAGTTACCTTTGCTCCATTGGTCGCCAAGGTATTTGCTCAGCAGAGCGAAAATGGGTCCGATGGTCTGGCGGATAGAGTGTCCGCAAGAGGTGTTGACCTCCGAGGAGAACAGCGGCGGATCTTCGTAGTGAGCGCCGCGGACGGTGCCGGGCATCGCGTAGGCGGAAAGCCATGCGGAGATTACGCCTCCCGACGAGAGCCCACTGACGATGACAGGCCGCCCGATGGCCAGCGCGATGAACCGCACCAGGTCGTTGCCGAAGTTATCGACGGTGTAACGCCCCGGAGTCCGGCTCGATCTTCCCTGCCCTCGAAGGTTGACCGCAAACGCCTGGAAATGCTCCTGCAGCAGTTCCAGCGCCTGCTCATAGCCCCACCACGATTCCGTCTGTCCCGGGATCAGTAACAACGCGGGCTTATCCGGCGATCCCGCGACGGCGTAGTTGATCACAGCCTCGCCGGTATCGATGGTTTGCTCGGCGAATGCGTGAGGGACATAAGTTGCCGATGGGTTGCCGGGGCCGAACCGAATTGGGTCCATGATGTTGCCTCCTAGCTTCGCAGCCGCGGGAAGAGCGCTGCGGCGTTGCCACAATCGCTTGACACGCGTTGCGCGTCGCTGAACGCACGGCCCTCGTCCATCCCGGTAAACGCGCTAACAATGGTTTCCGTGGCCGAGTTGACACGAAACTGGCCGCCATGAATGAGCGGCCAGTCGTGGCGATTCGATTGCTATGCGAAATTAATCGAACCAGTGCGGGTGATGCTGGTGCACCCAGTCCGCATGATTTTTCTTCCACCATTCGCGATCGCGCCAGTGATGGTGCTCATCGTAGGCGCCCATTTCCTCGACCTGCCTATGCACGCCGGGATGCTCCCTGAGCCAGGTCGCGAAGTTGGGGTGGTTGGCGAGGTAAGTAGGATTATCCATCAGGCCCGGATCTTCGCGCAGACGGGAATCTTTCGCTATCCAGTCCTGCAGTTGCTCCTCGGCGTGGGGGTTTTGCGCATACGCCGCTCCAACGAAGAGCGAGCAAATCATAAAGGCGCCGGCGGCGAGGGTGGTTCGGGTCTTCATTCCAGGTACCTCCTTGTCTTCAGAAGGCTAGCATCCGCGGCTCAACACTAAAAAGCTTTCTTCGAGTGCAGTTCTTTCGCGGTCAGATGTCGGTTGCGGTATTCTGTGAGCTCATCGCAGCGCTCGGAGGCGCTAAGAATTGTTCGAGAAGTTCACCGTCGTTCCGTCGATCGATCTCAAGAATGGCGAGGTCGTGCGGTTGCTGCGTGGCGCGATGGACAAGGCCACCGTCTATGGCTCCGATCCGGCCGCGGTCGCGCGCGACTTCGAGCGCCAAGGCGCCGAGATCATCCACGTCGTTGACCTCGATGGGGCCATCGCGGGCGAGCCGAAGAACCTCGATGCGATCCGCGCGATTCGCTCCGCCGTGCGATGCGAGCTCGACGTGAGCGGCGGCCTGCGCACGATGGATTCGATTCGCCAAGTCATCGAGGCCGGCGCGACGCGGGTTTCGATCGGGTCGGCAGCATTCCTTGATCCCGCGCTCTTGAAAGATGCGTGCGCGGCGTTGCCGGGAAAGATTTTCGGCTCGATCGATGCGCGCGACGGCAAACTCGCCATCAAAGGATGGGTCGAGACGAGCGCGCTGACCATCGCCGAGGCTGCTCGGCGTTTTCGCGAAGCGGGAGTTGCCGCCGCGATCGTCACCGACATCTCGCGTGATGGCACCGAGGCGGGCATCAACATCGACTCGATTCGCGCGACGGCCCGCAGCGTCGGGCTCCCGATGATCGCATCCGGCGGTGTCGCGACGCTGGCGGACATCGCGAATCTGAAGACGCTTTTCTCGGAAGGCGTGGTCGGCGTCATCACCGGCCGCGCGCTCTACGAAGGCCGCTTTACGGTGGGGGAAGCAATCGCCGCCTCGCGCTAGGTCCCCAACTCGCGAAGGATGAAATCGACGCGTTCCGGGACCGATACTTTAGGAAGAAAAATCAGCTCGTGGCCGAGGCGCTGATAGGTCGTCAGTAACGTCTTATACTCCGCGAGCGCTTCGGCATAGGTGTGGATGCGCTCGCTGTCATTGCGGAACATCTCCGGCCACGGCGGCGTTATGAATACCTTCTTGCCGTACCTGAAAGTCTCGAGAGCCTTTATAAGGTGGGGCGGAACGCTGACCTTCATGTGTTCCAGGCCGCTAACCGCATCGACGATCGATCGGTCGAAGAAAACGTGCGACCTGGTCGCTGCGACGGTGATCATGTTGTGCATCGTTCGCGAAACACAAAGCTCGATACATTTGTAGAAATCCTTGCTGGGGATGGCGTCGCCGCCAATATAATTCTGCTCCTTGATGATTTGCCGGCATGGTTCCGCGAAGACCTGGTAGCCGCGATCCGCCAACTCGCGCAGCAAGGATGATTTGCCTGAGCCTGAGCATCCGGAAATGACTACATAGTAGTTTCGCGCAACTTCGACATTAGCAGGCGAATAGCCGTCTTCGAGTACTTCGAACGTGCTCATAGATATCTCCTCAACTGACTAAGGTTTCGAGAATTGGTTGCGACGCCTGAAGAGGCGCGCGCGTATAACGAGGGGCCGCCGAGGTTATGGGAAGAACTAGCCGCTCAGAGCGCGATCATCGAGAGCGGGCTGGCGGGTTCGGCGTCGCCGGTGAGACTCGCGATAGCGCCCAGCAGCGTCTTCTTCTTGATCGGCTTGCTCACGTGCAGATTGCAGCCGGCGTCGCGCGCGCGCTGAACGTCCTCGTCCAGGGCAGATGCCGTCAACGCGATTATCGGCACTGGAGGCAGCCCGCGCGCGCGCTCCCATTCGCGAATCGCACGGGTCGCCGCGAAGCCGTCGAGGATCGGCATCTGGATGTCCATTAGTATCAGGTCGTAATGGTTGCTCTTGATCTTGGCGACCACGCGCTCGCCATTCTCGGCCTCATCAATTTGAAAAGAGGTCTTTTGCAGGAACGCCTTGACGATCAGCCGATTGTCGGGCGAATCGTCGGCGAGCAGGATCCGCAACGTTCTGGATTCCGCGTGCGCATGATGGTTGATAGCGGGGGCAGGTTGACCTTTCGCCGGAGCCTTGATGTCTCGCGCCCCCACTAGCTCAGAAATCGTGGCGTACAAATCGTGACGCCGGATCGGCTTGAAAACGTAGTGGCGCAAGCCGAGTTCCTGCATCCTGGGACGGTCGGCGCTCAAGGCGGTGGAATTTACCATTAGCACCGCCGCCGGAAGCCGCCTGGCGTGCTGTCGCAACATCCGGAGCATCTCGATCCCGTCCACTTCCGGCATGCGTTGATCGACGAACATCAGGTCGAACGGATTCCCCGAATCATTCGCATCGCTGATCAGGCCGAGGCTGTCAGCCGCCGAGGCGGATCGGGCCACACACGCGCCGTGTTGCGTCAGCATCTCGGATAGAATCGCACGGCTGGTTTGGTTGTCGTCGGTGACCAGGATTTTCAAGCCGGCAATGTCCGGCATCGACGCGATCGGATGCGCATCGGAGCGCGCGTTATCGATCTCGAAATGAGCGGTGAAGAAGAACGTGCTGCCTTTGCCGGGCGTGCTTTCAGCCCATACGCGACCGCCCATCAAGCCGACCAGCCGCTCGACGATCGCTAGCCCGAGCCCGCTGCCGCCGTATTTGCGCGTCGTGGATGAATCGGCCTGCGTGAAGGCCGAAAAGATGTTGGCGAGTTTGTCGGCAGCGATGCCGATACCAGTGTCCGATACGGCGAACCTGAGGTGTCCGGGTTTTTCCGATGGATCCTGCTCGATGACGATCGCAACTTCACCGGCGTCGGTGAACTTGATCGCGTTCCCGATCAGGTTGGTGACCACTTGCCGCAGCCGGAGCGGATCGCCGACCAATCGAGTGGGAACGTTGGGCGCAAATCGAATCGTGAGCTCCAACTGCTTCTCGTCGGCACGAACTGCGAGCGTCTCGACGGTTTTTTCGACGACTTCCACCAAGTCGAAGGCGGTTGCTTCGAGGCTCAAGCGTCCGCTCTCCATGCGGGCCAAATCGAGCACGCTGTTGATGAGCTCCAGCAGTGCGTTGCCGTTGCTCACCAGGGTGCCTACGTAGCGGCTCTGTTCGGAGTTGAGCGGCGTTTCGGAGAGCAAATCGGCCGTGCCGAGGATCGCGTTCATCGGCGTGCGAATTTCATGCGACATGCTGGAGAGGAACTCCGACTTGGCCTGTGAGGCGGCCAGCGCGGCACGGCTGGCGGCCTCGAGCTGACGTTGGGTTTCCTTCAGCTTGGAGATATCGCGTGCGATGAACAACGCGCATTGCCGTCCGCCCAGTTCCAGGACCACCGATGAAACCAGCGCCGGCGCGGGCATTCCGTCGGCGTCGCGCACCATGATTTCTTCGTTGCGGACCTTCAGATCGCTGACGACACGAGCGATCAGAAGCTCG
Source organism: uncultured delta proteobacterium (assembly GCA_963815835.1). Taxonomy (GTDB): domain Bacteria; phylum Desulfobacterota; class Binatia; order Binatales; family Binataceae; genus DATGKG01. The sequence continues at coordinate 593,433 of CAWFIF010000004.1, read as the reverse complement.
GCGCTCGACTCATCGAACCAGATATTGAGCTCCTGCCAGCGCTTGCCGATCACTTCTTCGCGAGTGAAGCTGGTCGCAACCAGGAATTCCTCGTTGACGTTGATGTAGCGCTGGGTGCGCAGATCGATGATGTAGAGCGGATCGAGAATCGAATCGAGGGCCTTGCGCAGCGCGGCCTCGTTATCTGCGAGGCGGAGGTTTTGCTGCGTCACCTGATTGCGATTCTGCTCGCCCAGCGACGCCGCGAAGTGGCCGATCGCTGCGGCAGTCCCGATTCCTACCCAGTGAAAGATCGAGAGCGCGTCGCGCCCGCCGAAAAATGCCAGGGCACCTAGGCCGAGAATCGTCGTAACCGAGAGCGAATCCTGCCATTTGGTCTCCCATGGGAGCAGTGCGCCGGCGCCGAGTACGACCACGAAGCCGGTGATGAAGTACAACTCCGCCTCGCCGTTCAGCAGCGACAAAGAGCCGACGCTCGCAAGCAGGCAAATGCACCCGACAATGGTGGCCTGGCGCCAGACCGCGAGCATCCATCGATGGAAGGTGAACTGTACAAAAAGTAGGCCGATGCAGATGTTGAAACAGTAGAAGAAGGCCGCCAGCGAGGCGGTCCGCGGATGCGCCAGCAGCGCGGGGACGGCAAGGGCGACTTGCGACAGGGCCACCAAGGCGGCGGCCACCCGCAGCATAACGAGTGCGCGGGCGTCCGCGCTCACTTCCTGGCGCGACGGCAGCAGTTCCCATCGAGTGGGTACCGATCTCCGACCCATCTTCCCCCCAATCCGGGCGGCGATCCCATTGCGGATCGGCGGCCGGATCATCTCTTCCTTAAGGCATTATTCATGCCTGGAAGTAGAATAGTAAATTGTCGAGCCGAGACGAGGACTTTTGCGACACGAGTGCATGAAGGTGACAGGATTTATGTGGGCGAGAGGTTTTTCGAGGTAGCAGCGCTGCCGCCGTGCTACTGGGCCGCGACTCGCATCTGCTGGAGCTTTTCGGGAAACACGAACAGCTGACCGGTAAGCCGTTAATTACGGCCTACCGATTCCAGAAAGCAGACCGGTTCCGCAGGACCTAACGGGCAGGCTTGGTTCCGCGGATGTTCTTCAGGATGAAGGCGATGTCGCGTGTGCTGGAAAGGTTTCCGAACAGCGACACGGTCTTCAGCAGCTCGAGTTCCTCTTCGGTGACGCCATGCCTCGCGAGCAATTCCTCGTCCCCGCCGAGTCGTTCGAGCAGTTCCTTGCGATTTGTCCCCGTCCTGCGCGGGGCATTCGGTTTGACCATGGGGTCCCCCTTAAATACCCGTTGACCAGCAAATAGTAGGTTTATGCTACAGGTGAGTCAAGCGCGATTTAGCGGAAATTTAACGGTTTCGAAGAGCGTCATCGCTAATGCGTGGTCGCGACGAATTGGGTTCCCGCGCCGCTCACAAAACTGTTTATCACGCAGATCGGCTGGCTGCCGCACTGGCTATTGTTGATCCCGATCAGCGCGATAGTTCCGCTTCCGGAATTTCCGGTGTACGCGAACAACCCCGCCGGGTCGATTACCAATCCGGTGGGTCCGGTAGAATCGGCGACGCTGGACTGCTGGGTCAGAGTCACTCCGCTGCGCTGATACGGCTGGATGAAGTTGGCATTCGTGTTGGCCGTGATCACGTAGTTGATGCCGCTACCGCCGCCGTTGTTGACCGCGCCGATTCCGAGGGTGCCGCTGGACTGCGAGGTACCAAAGGTGTTGCCATAGGTCAGGCCGCCATTACTCAAGATCAAGAAGACTGATACGACGCCGAAGGTTCTGTCGTCCACCAACAGATAACCCTGAGTGCTGTCAATTGCGATTGCCATCAGGCCCGGGTTTCCTGGACTGGTGCCGTTGCTGTTGACCGCGGTGCCGATCTGGGTCAAAAGCCCGGTGCTTCCGATGGAATATGCGTAGATCAGTCCGGCGCTGTCGGCGACATAGAGGAGCTGAGCAGATGGATGCGCGATGATACCGAATGGCTGTCCGACGAAATTACCGATGGTACTTTTTAAGGTCAAAGTGCCTGACGAATTGATCACATATTGAGAAACCGTTTTTGAAGTCAGGTTGGTTACATAGACAAAACTTCCAGTTTGATCGATTGCAATCATTTGCGGATTCGTGCCGGCGGGGATTTTTCCGATACTTTTCAAATTGCCTGCCGTACTGCCGCTTTGTACGATGGCGTACTGGTAAACATTGCCGTCCGCCGCATTTTCATTAGCCACGTACACGAAATCGTTCTGAGGTCTAACCGCAATGCCCTCTGGTCCGCCCGCCGCGCCGGCGCTTTGTGTCGCGATAAAACCAAGCGCGCCGGTGTTGGTGTTGCGCGTGAACGCGCTGACCGTACCGTCGTTGAAATTGGTAGCGTAGAGGAATGCGTTTGCGACCGGGGTTGGAGTCACCGTCACTGACGAAGTGACCTCGGGAAACAACCCCTTGCCACAACCGCCAGTACCACCCATAAGAGCGGCTAAGGACGCAACAACCGGCGCTGCCAGCACGAAGCAGCGCATCAGTCGCACAATACCCTGGCGAATGGACAAACCGTCCTCTTTCTTAGCCCTTCAACAACGAAGCCGTAAGAACTCGATTGGAGCGCCGAAAAGTCGGGCGCCCATGAGCGTTGAGGCTTTCGGGAGCGCTAATCACGACACATTTTGCCCTAAGCAGATCACATTCAACCCGCGGTAGCGCTACACTCTAACCCGCTCCATTTCTATTTTCTATCTCCAGCGCACCCGTTGGAACTGCGCATCCTTATCCTCACCTCGGCGGCCCAATTTTGCCGAATAGGATCGACACCCTATGGGACCGATGACAGATCGCATGATTCTAGTCACTTCCCGACTCCCGTTAGCGTCACAGTCGCGGTGCCAGTGCCCGGTGGCGAGCTGGCCGTAATCGGCAATTTGACCGAGGGCGCCTTGCCTTTGGCCATGGGGCTGAAACTAATCGCAAACGGTTGTGAGCTCTTACCTGGCGCCAGCGGCCCGAACAGGCCACCCGTCACGTTGAAAGGCGAGCTGGACGAGGCCGTAAGTGATGGGCAGCTTCCACTAAGGACTCCCTTGCCACTGTTCTTGATAGTCAGGCTTTTTGCGGCACTAATCTGGCCCACGGTAGTAGCCGGAAAGGCGATGGATTTCGGTACCGAAATGATTCCAGGCAGGCCGGTGGCGTTCAACGGCACGGTTATCGTGTTGTTGCTAGCTCCACCGTTGCTGTTGATGATGGCGTTCGCCGAATTTGTTGTCCCGTTGAGCATTAGAGTGACAACTATCGGCTGGGATTTCCCGGGCGGAATGCTAAACGAGTTTGGAGAGACGCTGAAGTTTGACCCCGGCGGAGTGATCGACGAGATCGCAACGCTCCCGATCAGGTTTCCGCCTTTGCCGGAATTCTTAATGGTGAAGGTCTGACTCGACGGTCCGATGCCGATACCCACCGACTTCAACGTGACTGCCTTTGTTGGTACCGTAATCTTCGCTCCGTCTGGAGTTGCTGTTGCAGTGGGCGTCGCCGTTGCCGTTGACGTCGGAGTGGTCGTGGGGGTTGCCGTCGCGGTAGGTGTGGCGGTCGCCGTCGCGGTTGCTGTCGAGGTTGCGGTAGGTGTTGTAGTCGCGGTCGGCGTCGCAGTGGCGGTGGCGGTTGCGGTGGCCGTAGGGGTTGCGGTGGCGGTGGGGGTTGCGGTGGCCGTAGGGGTTGCGGTGGCAGTCGCCGTCGGCGTCGGGGTCACTAAGCCGAGTCGGAAGGCGCCGCGGCCATGGGTACCAGCGAAAATGACTCCGAGTTTGTCCTGCTTGAGGTCGTAGACGGGGACCTTGGGGATCACGCCCAAGTTGTAAGGCTGCCATGTTGCGCCGCCATCGGAACTGTGGAACACGCCCATGTCAGTTCCTGCGAACACGCTGTTGCTGCACGCTGCTATGCCGCAGGTTCCGCTACTGTCGGTGTTGTCGACCATAATCTTGTTCACCGGGATGTCGGGCAGTGGCGAGGGCCCTGGAATCTGGGCGTTGTTGGAAGAACCATCGGCTTCGGTCCAGTGCTGGCCGAAGTTGACGGTCTTGTAGATGTGCCCGACCGCAGTGTTGGCGGTGAAGCCAGACAGCCCGATGTATGCAACATTGGAGTTAATCGGGTCGGTCCCTATGCTAGTAGCCTGGGTGGCTATCACCCCGGGACCGGTCGCCGTACCCGGACTGCATGCCGCGGTTGATGTATTGAACGTAAGCCCCAGCATCGTGCAATCGAGGCTGGTGGTCGCGTCATTCCATGCGGCTCCAGTTTGAAGATTGGCTTGGGTGTTGTTGGCCACCTCGAACGCAACGGTCCCGTCGAGGCTGCTCATCGTGAGCGACCACGCCTTTTCCACAGTAGGACTGGGATCCTTTGCGGCAAACTCGATATCTTCGAGCCCGCACGTACTGTCTAAGCATGGACAACTTCCTACGGAGGAATTGGGCCCGCATGCGGTCAAGCCACCGGACACGGGGTCGAAGCCTCCCGGGCTGCTCAGGTCAATGCCCGTGGCGCTTTGCAGCGCCCAGTGCGCCATGCCGTCGGTTAACACATAGATGAAATGGGCCCCAGCGAACACCCGGTGCGCGACTGCGGGATCCACCTGTAACGGCGGAAAGAACGCTGGACCCAGATCTCCTGAGGCATTGATTTGATCCTGCAGGGCGGACGTAAACGAGTCCCCGACGACGGGGCAGGGCAGCGGACCCGATTGCTGACACCAGGTGACTCCCCCATTCTGGGAGCCCGAGATTAGCAATTGGCCGCCCGGGTCGCCTTCGAAAACGTGATATAGGTAGTTAGGATCGTTGGGGTCCCATACATTGAAGCTTCCGTCGCCGCTTTCGCTGTCCGGGAACGCCCAGTTGCCGATGTTACCATTGTAGAGTTGCGTGCCGGCGTCCTGAAAGCCGGCGAATGCCCTGGTGGGATCGGTGGGATGAACGCCGATGCCCTGGATCTGCCCCGCGCTAATGCTCTGGTTGAGCGAAGTGAAGGTTGGAGTGGTCGCCAGCGGATTGAAGCTGTACACACCGCCATCGTTACCGACCAGGACTGTACCGTCGGTCGGATTGAGAACGAGCGCATGCTGATCTGAATGAACACCGCCGACGGTAGTACCATTGATGGGCAGGAACGTCCAGGTACTCTTACTTCCGTTGGACTTCGACCGGTACAGCCCGACTCCCCCAAAGATCACGTCGCTGCCGAGCTGTGCGCTGGCGTCCGGCACCACCAACATCGCGAGATCGTAAGACGCTTGAGAAAAGTTGGTGTTCGCGACGCCATCGATAGTGACATTGCCCCCGGTGAATTGCGGCACCGAAGGCTGAAGGACCGTCTGCGGATTCCAGGTCATGCCGCCGTCAAATGAGACGAACAAGCCGAGGTACTCGACATTGTCCGGATTTCCCACCATCGCATACAGCACACCGAACGTGCTCCTGGGTGGATTACTCGGGGCGAACCGGGCAGGGACGGGAGGACCGACCGCCATGCCTATGCGTCCCAGGATCTGCGAGCCTCCTGGCATCAAGCCCCCGGGGAACTGGACCGGGTTGAAGGTCCCGGGCTGACCGCCATTGTGGGAATAGTAGACGTTGCCGGCGGTAGAGAAACCGATGCCGTTGACTGCGACGTAGACATTTTGCGGATTGTAGGGATCGATCTTCACGTCGTTGACTGGGCAGGGCTGCGAGCCTCCAGCGCCAGTTAGTACTTCCAAATCGCAGTTGGCGAAGTTGGATTCCGCATAGTGCACCCAGCTTGCTCCGCTGTCGGGAGAAAACCACAGCCCAAAATCACTGGGGTCGGATTCGAAGATCGCCGCATCCGCTCTGCTGGCGCTGGCCCCGGTCGTCGCACCGACAAAAATGCGCGTCTTCCCGGGCGTCGTCGTGGTGTCAATCGCCATGCTGGTAAACGACGCATGGTCGAACAACCCCGCTCCCACCGGATTCCAGGTCTGACCCAGGTCCGATGACTTGAAGATTCCTTGTCCGTAAAGAGAGTCCAGCGACAGGTTGCCCTCTCCGGTTGCCACGTAGATGGTGCTCGGAGTGGTGGTGGTATCCAGCGCCACCGCACCGATCGCCTGGGTCGGTCCGTTGTCGAATATCGAAGCGAAGCTGGCGCCGTCGTTGGTGCTCAGCCATACCCCGCCCGAAGCGGCACCCGCAACGATATCGCCATTACCATCCGCCGCTATCGAGCTCACCCGACCGGTCATCGGCACCGCATTCCCAACTACGTTCCCGGTGAAATTGGACTTCTGCCGCATCGGCAGGGGGCCGATAAAGCTCCAGGTCGAAGCGAAAGCCGGCAACGCTGGTAGCGCACCGCTAAATTCCCCGCTGTTGGCAAGCTCGCTCGCCGCCGCAGTGATGTCCGCTCCCCTTCGACCGCTTTCCATCGCGCGCATCTGCGCCACCGCGTGCGCCATTGCGTGCTTCGGAACGCCGTACTGCAAGCCGTGGCGCGACGCCCAATACTCCGCGCGCCGCTGCCGCTGTCTCAGGGTTAGCAACGAATGTTGCTGTCTTAATAGTCTTGAGACCTCAGCATTCGCCCCTCCCGCCAGGATAATCCGGGTTGTCGCCACCGCCAGCAACAAACCAAAAAAAAGAACCAGCGCCCTCGAAAAATGACGCTCTTGGCCCTTTGAACTCATACGTATTTACCCCGATCGCAAACAATACTCGAACTTGCGCCGAACCTCCGAAATCCGTCCGCTGTGCTCTTACAGTTCCATTCGAAAATTCCAGCTTCTGTTCGGGACGTGATGCACAAACTTCCACATTGCATGCCATACAACGTAAAGGGCGTCGTGATGCCTGTTTGCTATGAGGCAGATCGGAGTTTTAAGCAAGAGCGACGACTACACCTAACAAACAGCTTTGCATCAAAAACGGCCGTGTACGGACAACTTAACTCGGGCTAGAAACGCCTCTCTGATCGCAGGACCACGGATGTCGGCTGGAAAGACTACTCGCGGAGTCTACGGTGGCGCGCTATCTCCCTGACGTCGCAGCTTTCGGTGACGCAACCTGTAGCTGTAAGTGTGAACGCGGTCCGTAGTTTCGCAGTCCTCCTGTTTCTTCGCGAGCTCCCGCGCTCGCGGGTGTGTAGTCGATCATGACCCAAGCGTCATAGACCGACTCAGTGGTGCCGTTGGCATTCTGGACCGCTCCAATCTCGGTGGTGCCATCGGTCAGATTCGCGTAGCTCGGAGCCCACACCCCGTCGTCGAAATATTTCAGCGACCCACTGACAGTAACTGCGGTGTCGGTATTCGCTCCTCCAACCCGGCGGCGAATCTTGAGCCCCACCGTCCCGTAGCCTTCTGCCAGAATCGCGGTCTTGCCCGCGTTGATGCTATCTCCCGCTCCCAGCGTCCCACTCCCGTATTTGGTCCCATCCGCCGCCGTGTAGGTTAACGCAAAACTCGCCAGCACCATGCTCTGTGCCGCCAGTGCGTTGTTGTAACAATAACTCGCCGCGCGGTAGGTCGCGTGCGACCAGTCCTGCCAGGCCGTGCTGCTCCCAGCCTTGCTCCACCCATCGTAGCTCGGCGTTCCGGCCACCCCCTGGCGCGCAATAATATACCCCGCACCCGGATACTGATCCCCACGAATCACCACGTCATCGAGCCACGCGTAGCCGCTCTGTCCGCTTCCGGTGGCGCCCAACATCCCGGCCAGCAAATGATCGATGTTGACACTGCCGGTATTCAAACTCGCGCCGGTCGCTCGCACCACGCCGTCCACCCGCATCTCTAGCACTCCGCTCCCGGAGCCTACGACACACTTCAACTCCACCGAGTGCCATGCATTTGCGGTTGTCACATAGTCAGATCCTACTTGCGTCCCGGTCACTTCATTCCACAGCCGCAGCGCTACCGTCGGTCCTCCCGACGTCGCCAGGCGCACCGAGCCGATCGCCGCCGACCCAATAAACGAGAGCAGACTCGTGCTCGAAACCGAGGGATTGCTGGTGTTGGTGTACAGGTTGACACGCACGTAGCCGGTGGCGAGGTTCAGCCCCGCCGGCGACCCCAAATAATCAAATTTGTCGTTTAGTGGCACCTTCAGCGACCAGCCCCCTTTGGTCACCTGGGTAGTGTCTAAAGTCAGATTCGAGATACCGGTGCTCAATGGCCATTCGCGCAAGTCGCCGGTCTCAAATCCGCTCATGAACTTCACCCCGCTCATTGCCGGAGTCGGTGTAGGACTCCCCGTCGCCGTCGCGGTCGCCGTCGCGGTTGGGACCCCGGTCGCTGTAGCGGTCGCGCTCGGTGTCGTCGTCCCCGTTGGGGTTGCGATCAATGTCGCCGCTGCGGTAGTTGCGGTGGCCGTCGGCGTCGCGCCCATGGTTGCCGTCGGGCTCGCCGTCACAGTCGCAGTTGCGGTTGATGTCGAGGTCGCCGTAGGAGTCGCGGTTGGAGCCGGCGTTGCGGTCGTGGTGGCGGTTGGGGTTGCCCCCGAATTGGATGCCGGTGTGTAGTCGATCATTACCCAGGCGTCGTAGACCAACTCGGTGGTGCCGTTGGCATTCTGGACCGCTCCGATCTCGGTGGTACCGGTAGTCAGGTTGGCGTAGCTCGGACTCCACACCCCATCGTCGAAATATTTCAGCGAACCATTGACGGTGATTGCGGTGTCGGTGTTCGCTCCTCCAACCCGGCGGCGAATCTTGAGCCCCACCGTCCCGTAGCCTTCTGCCAGAATCGCGGTCTTGCCCGCGTTGATGCTATCTCCCGCTCCCAGCGTCCCACTCCCGTATTTGGTCCCATCCGCCGCCGTGTAGGTCGAGGCAAAGCTCGCCAGCACCATAGTCTGCGCCGCCAGTGCGTTGTTGTAACAATAATCCGCCGCGTTGTAGGTCGCGTGCGACCAGTCCTGCCAGGACGTGCTGCTCCCAGCCTTGCTCCACCCATCGTAGCTCGGCGTTCCGGCCACCCCCTGGCGCGCAATAATATACCCCGCACCCGGATACTGATCCCCACGAATCACCACGTCATCCAGCCACGCGTAGCCGCTCTGCCCACTTCCGGTGGCGCCCAACATTCCAACCAGCAAATGATCGATGTTGATACTGCCGGTGTTCAAACTCGCGCCGGTCGCGCGCACCACGCCGTCCACCCGCATCTCCAACACTCCGCTCCCAGACCCCACTACACACCTCAACTCCACCGTGTGCCACGCATTTGCGGTTGTCACATAGTCGGATCCTACTTGCGTCCCGGTCACTTCATTCCACAGCCGCAGCGCTACCGTCGGTCCTCCCGACGTCGCCAGGCGCACCGAGCCGATCGCCGCCGATCCAATAAACGAGAGCAGACTCGTGCTCGAAACCGAGGGATTGCTGGTGTTGGTGTACAGGTTGGCACGCACGTAGCCGGTGGCCAGGTTCAGCCCCGCCGGCGACCCCAAATAATCAAATTTGTCGTTTAGTGGCACCTTCAGCGACCAGCCCCCTTTGGTCACCTGGGTAGTGTCTAAAGTCAGATTCGAGATACCGGTGCTCAATGGCCATTCGCGCAAGTCGCCGGTCTCAAATCCGCTCATGAACTTCACCCCCGGAGCCGGCGTCGGACTCGCCGTCGCCGTCGCGGTCGCCGTGGCGGTTGGGACCCCGGTCGCTGTCGCGGTCGCGCTCGGTGTCGCGATCGCCGACGGAGTCATTGTGGCGGTCGGAGTCATCACCACGGATGAGTTCAAGTATAAGGTATCGATCGCGAAGTCAGTTGTTGCGCCTTGAGCGGCGTTCGTAAGGCTTACGACTATCGAGGTGATGTTAGCCCCTGAGCTGTCCAGTACCCCAAGGTAAAGAGCCCGCCCAGTCGAGCCGCTGGTCGCGATGAAGACGCCGAGGGAAGTCAATCCATTGAAGGCTTGAATCTGCGCGGTGAATTGAGAGGGGCCATCACTCTGAATGAGAGCTCCCGCTCCGGCCACCGGGTTGCTGAAGGTCAGACTGAGCGGTCCGTTGCCTCCATTTTGCCCGTTGGAGGTCCAAAGCAGGGTGTCACCTGCCGCCATACCCGCGCCGGCCCAGCTGCAGGATGAGGCGGGACAAACTACCGAAAGCAGGCTGTTGGAACCGGTCAGAGCGACGCTTACCGTCGTCCCTCCAATCGAATTGGCGTTGAAGCTCGAACCGAGTGGCGTTCCGTCGGTACCCAACTGCGACCAAGAAACACTATCATTCGCAGTCTGCGCCGCCTGGCTGGTAACTATCGAGAGAGAGTCCGCTCGAGCCGCAGTCGTGACCAGCAGAATCACTGCAAGCGAATTCAATAAAGGAGCCAACCAGGCGCGGATCAGCCCAACCGCGTCCGGTCCGCGAGTTCCTCTCGCTTCCCGATTCTGCCGCTCGCTCACTGGCAGACCGGTCCTGCGCCTGTTTGGAAGGTGCCGTGGTCGGAATATTTGCCGCCCGCACCGATCGAAGGATTCTGCCGAAAGAACCACGAGAAGAATGCGAGTTCTTGTGGATGGTAAGTCAGGTTGTTCGGCATTCTAACGCTCGGAAAGGATACTCCGGTTAAGGGATCGCCTACTTCGAGGTTGTTCTGACAGCCGTCTAAAACCTGCCCGACGTGTCCCCAGGCTGGGGTCGGATTGGTACCCAGCGGATCGTCCATCGTTTCATCGACTTCATGACTCAACACGGAGATGTCCGGATTTACAAAAACTTCCGAACTGTCGTAATCGACCGGCGCGTAGACTTGAACCGGGTTTCCGAACGCCCCGTGATAACCGAGGATACAGCAGTTGCCGTCCAATGAGGTTCCCGGATCCGCCATTACCACGTTATGCATAAGAAAGATCGGGAACGAGGTTGGATTAACGTTTTGCGACGCCAATGCGGGAATCAGGGTGCCAGTAACGATGGAGTCAAAGGTCGCGAAATCCATCACTCCCAACCGCCCCCCACAACCGATATCGTAAGTCGCGCCTTCGTTGGTCGGAATGTGGATGGTTTGCGCCGCGATCGTAGTAATCGGACTCAGCACGGTATGATAGCTGTTACCGGTGGCCGACACGTTGGCCGAATAGAAATTGGCCCGTTGAAACTCATCTGAGTAAAGGCCGGTTCCGAGACTAATACCATTCATTGAGAAGAATGCCGGCTGAAATACCGGCGAACCCTGCACCTGACCGAGCGGGGTAATCGTATTGGAGAGTGAGCATGAATCGACGACGGTTGGATCGAACGTTCCTCCGTCGGGCATGACAATGATCAGGGGAACAAGAACCACCGGCAACGAGGTCGTTCGGAGACCGTTGAAGAACGGACTGCTGCCAATCATCGTTCCGGAATAACTCATACCGTCGAGCGGCGAGGTGATCTGGTAAGACCACATCGGGACCGTGGCCCCGCTCTGTACCGCGTTCATGACCTGTTCGTGACTGACCTTGCGCAACGGCACCACAGTGGTGTATCCGCGGATGGTAGGCGTGGCGTCACGTGCGAATGCTGTTGGTGTTGCGCCGCACAGGGATGCGGCGACAATCAAAAGCAGCAGGACCAAAGCTTGCTTCATTATCTGCAAACCCGTTTTAAAACCCAGAGGAGGGACTCGGAACCATGCGCGAACACGACGCGGTCGGCGACCCGCGCGATCGCACCAGCATTGGACACTCTGAGATGTTTCCGTGTCCACCCCGTCACACGGGCCCCCTTTTTCGGATTCGCGGCTCTCGTGCATGCGCCTCGCGTCCTACGCGAGCGAGCCAGCAAATACCAACTACAGATTGTATATCCCCATATAAACTACCTGCAATTGCTCTGGGGGGGAAGGGCTATACTAAACTTTAGGGCGTCCCGATCTTGCGCTCTACTTACGGGCACTTCAAATCATCGGCCAAAGAAAACGCAAACCCAACCCCAAAAGTTTACCCTCTCCCGACGACATCACGGACGGTTCATCGAGCAGTGATAACCTTCATTTCGACGCCAAATTCGGCGAGTCGAGTAAACGGGTCGCGCCACCGACCCTCCGCTTCTTCCGCAACTACACGAATTCGAATAAATTGCACTTTATGAGTATGCGAGCTTTACGGAACATGCTGGGTGGATTGCTTTGTCTGTGCGTGGCTGTGTCGGCGTGCCACCGCGAATCGCCAAAGAAAGAAGTGCCATTGCCCGATCCGATGCAAGGATGGAGGGCGATCTTTCAGACAAGCTACAAAAATGTTCGACGCATAACCTTCGCTCCGATAGGACAGCCGGTTGGCAAGGAAAAGATGTGGGCTGTGATCGTAAGCGACCCACCATTTCGCACCTCATCTACGCAGGAGCTGATTGAGAAGTTTCGACCGACATTGGTTTGCGACAAAAGGGACCTGAATGTCCTTAGGAAGGACTATGGCGACATGCTGTTCGAAGAGCATGATACCGGCTGTCACAACCGTCCCCATAGCCTAACCCTCGCAAGAATAACCCGCTCGGATCATTCTGTTTCCTACCTCGCTTATCACGCTAACGTTGAAGAATTGCCGCCTGACAAAAAGGACAGCCTGATAAAGTATATGAATTCGGCCCCGCTGGAGACTTCCAAGGCTCAGGAACCCTCCGCTGCATCAACTTCGGCGATGCAGGAGGGGTCGTCTCCGGTCGCGACCACGGCACCCTAGTTTCTCGAAAGCGGTTTCAAGCTTGGGAACTAGTTGTTGGCAGATTAGGACTGTCATGAATATACCTTCGCCGGGGACGGACCGGGCGAAGGCACTGCTGGATAACCAGGCCTGATCGAAACCGGATCAATCAAGCGTCGCTCCTTCACAGTAGCAGAAGCCGGCATGATGCGAACTATTTCCATTACGACTGCCGCACTGCGCGGCCAGAAAAGCGTTGTCGGTGGACTTTCCCTGGCCCTGATCAAACAGACCGGTCTCAGTAAGATGTGTCGCCCCCGCGATTAACTGATCGTGCGTGATGCTGCCCTGGAGGTTGCTGGCACCGCTCGTAACCGCCGTCAGCGTCTGGTCGCCAGTAGGACTCTAGGAAGGTCTCTTTGAGTCCTGGAGTCGGGTGAGTGGGGCGGCTAGCACTGGCCACTACACAGCAGCGCGAGCGATCGTACGAAGGTCAGACTCCGGAGATGATTGGCGTCGATGCCGAGCCTACTATCATAGTAGGCTCGGGGCATCGATGCCCGATATGAGCTTTTTCAATCGCTAGCCGTTGGGCTTGGCGTGAGGGCTAACTTCGCGACTTAAAGCCGCGCTCGAGGCAGTATTACTCGAATGCTGGCCTGCCGCGGCAATCTGCCCATCTACTAGTTCGCGCAAGGTTTCGTAGGAAGCCGCGCCGCTGATGACATGACCGTTGACAAATACAGTGGGCGTACCGGTTATGCCCAGGTTCTTGCCCTCTTTGGAGTCTTTCGCGACTGCGTCCGCTTGCTGACCCGAGTCCAGACATTTGTCGAAGGCCGCGCTGTCGAGCTTCAGGTCCTTCGCGATAGATTTGAGTTTTGGTGTGTCTAAGTTCGAATCTGCGGTAAAGATCCGATCATGATAAGGCCAGAACTGTCCTTGCACTCCGGCGCAGCGACTAGCCTCGGCGGCCTTCTGCGCGAACTGATGCATCGGTAGCGGGAAGTCGCGATACGAATAGCGTACTTTGTCTTTGTACTGGGCCCGAAGCTTTTCCATCGCCGGCTCAATTTGTCGGCAATAGGGGCACTGGTAATCTGCGAACTCGACGACTGTGACCGTTGCGTTCTGCGGTCCCATCGCCGGCAAATCACCCACCGCAACTTCTTCCGTCGGCGGTACCAGGGTCACGCGGATGTTCTGATTGGCACGCAGCGACTCCATATATTCCGCGCGCGCCTTGTTCTCTTCAAGTGATCGAATGGACGCAATAATCTTGGGCCGCATTTCAGCGTATGAGTCCCTGCTCTGAGTAGCAAGGTAATAGATACGCACCGTCTCTTCACTAGGATCTTTAACCTTGCCCGAAGTGTGGCGCTTCAGAAGTTCATCGACCGAAACATGCTCCTTTTCCGCTTCCTGGTCCAACAGATCCTTTTCGATTTCTTTCTGGAGGGCCGAGTGCTCCGCCTGGTAGTAGTCAATGCGGGCTTGCAGGATTTTGGAGCGCGCTCTGTTGAGAGCATCAGGGGCATCCTGAGCGAGTTGACCCGCAGTAATCTTATGATTACCGACCTCGGCTACTACGGTCGAGGGCTGCTCATCGCCCTCAGAAGCAACTCCCGCGGACGCCACACCGAAATACACAAGTATGGACAGGAACCCTGTTGCGAGAATTCGTGATTTAAAAAAATTCTTCACCACTTTCCCTTTATCTCCGAGAGCGGATCGCGCCATGCGTTAAAATTTTGTTGCCCTGAATACATCTCCGCCGGGGACGGCCCCGGCGGAGATGCTGCTGCGAGCTAAAGAACGTAGCTCCACTGACAGACAGAACGATCAGTCGAAACAGTGGCAGTAGCCGGCATCCTCGGAGTTGCTCGCGATGATCGACGCGCACTCCTGAGGCAGATACGCGTTGTTGACGGTCTCGCCAGCGCCCTGATCGAACAGCGGGATCTCGGTAAGACCGGACACCGTCGGGGTGCCCGTGATCACCAGATCGTGCGTGATGCTACCATCGAGGTTGGTTGCACCAGTCACACTCGCGCCAAGCGTTGGGTCGCAACCGCCCTCGCAGCCCGGATTGGACGGGTTGCAAACGCCGCCCGGGGAGTTAATGGCGGAACCGACGATGGCGATCGTCCCGGTGCTGTTGTCATCCACCGTGAGTCCCCAGTTATTTACCAGCTCGTTCCGAACTGAAAGAGTCTTCAGCTGGTTAGGCGTGACGCGGCAGCCGCAGCACTCACCCATCTCCTGGTCGTCGTCGAAGACGTAGATGAAGGCGCACAGATCCGTCTCCGAGCCGCACTGTTGATTACTCACACCGCCGTTGCCGCATCCGTTGGGATCGATCAAACGAAGGACGTTGTCGCCATTTGGCACTCCGTAAACACCCTCGTGCTCGGTGTGTGGGTTTTTCCCAACGGCATTACCGATATCGTAGTACGTGAACAGGTAGTTACCCGTTGGGCCACCCCCTGCCGCGCTTCCGTTGGAGCCCGTCGAGGCAGCTCGACGAAGCGTGGCGGCATTTGCCGATGCTGCCAAGCAAAGTCCGAACGCCAGGACGAGTGCGCCCTTTGCCAGTAATCCAATTTTGAAAGACCTATTTCCCACTCTTTTATCCTCCTTAAAGCTCCTAATCTTTCCCCCTTATGCCGGCCTTTCATCTCCATTGGAGCCGGCCTTAGGGTTACCGAGGCCCCAGTCACTACCCATTACATTTTTCACCCTCCCTATACTCTTTCGGCGTTACGTTGGCAATACTCGTTTCTCGTTCCGTTATTGGTTCGTTGCCCGCAGCTCCGAGCTTTCGCCCACGTTGACGTACGGCGGGCGCTTCTGCCCAAATTCAATAATCGACCGTAACTGATTTCGCGCTTTTTCACGTCTATGTCAAACGAATTGTTGTGCTTTCCTTTTGAGGGCTCAATTTGTTCGCATAGAAGCGACACTATCGCAACGTTGTTCCTGTCGCGTATTCTTCGAAGCGAGAGCGACAAACTGTAAAGCCAAAGCGACATGGTGATTTCGCATTAAAGCGACATCGCTCCTTTGCGACAGTTGCGATTCAACGGAACACTAGGGATTGCAGAACTCCAGATAACTGTTGCGAACCGGATCGTATCGACGACAAGTTCGAAAATGGGGAAATAACGTTGTGAGAGACTTCCTGGAGCGAAACCTATATTACGATTCATGGCAGGAGACCTGAGGCGGTTTCGTTGTTTGGGCTCTGATTCGTGGCGCTCGTTGCTGCTCAGTGCCGTCACGCCGTTCCAATTCGGTCGCCGATTGTTTAACACAACGCGAGGTGCGAGCATCGCGCCATGCCCAAAAGCCTCATTCAGGTCGAAGCGGGCAAGTCCGGTAAAGAAACACGGTAACTTCAAAAAGTGTGTTGCGAAGCCTTTTGGGTTCTGTTAACTTTTCCGCTCTCCCGGGGGATTCCAGCGGAAACGGAGTTGTTTTGACAGCCTGCGCTCTTGTTTACCACCTGTTCGAATCATTTCAAGCAGGATCGGCTGGCTTAGTATCATTCTTCGAACGGGCGGATGCTAATGAACACAAACGCTAACGCGCGTCGCTTTTCCACGCCCCTGGTTCTTATTTTTGGTCTGTTGTTGGCGGTGGCGACCACCCGGGTCATCCTGGCGGGAGGGGCGAATGCCGAGGTCTCCCGACTATTGAGACAGCAACATTCGTTGCTAACCCTGAGACAGCGGCAGAGGCGCGCGGAATATTGGGCGTCGCGCCACGGCTTGCAGTACGGCGTTCCGAAGCACGCAATGGCGCACGCGGTGGCGCAGATGCGCGCGATGGAAAGCGGTCAACGGGGAGCCGACATCGCCGCGGCGGCGAGCGAGCTTGCCAGCAGCGGGGAATTTAGCGGTGCGCTACCAGCGTTGCCGGCTTTCACACCGACATGGAGCTTTATCGGCCCCCTGCCGATGCAGCAGAAGTCCAATTTCACCGGGAACGTAGTTGGTAATCCGGTGCCGATGACGGGCCGGGTGAGCTCGATAGCGGCGGATGGTAATGGCGATATCGTTGCGGGCGCCGCTTCGGGCGGGGTATGGCTGAGCACCAACGACGGCGCCAGCTTCGCTTCGATATTCGACAACGGACCGACGCAGGCGATCGGTGCGGTGGCGCTGGATACCACCACCACTCCGAGCACCATCTACGTGGCAACCGGGGAGGGAAACCTGTCGCTGGACTCTCTTTACGGACAAGGAATCTTCAAGTCATCGGACTTGGGTCAGACTTGGAATCCGATTGGGGCGGGGTTGTTCGACCATGTGTCGTTTACTAGCATGGCGATTGACACCACGACGACGCCCGGGAAGGCGCGCATTTTTGCCGGTGCGACGACCGGCGCCAGCGCCAGCAGAGCGGATGCGGCAATCTTCGAATCCGACCCCAGCACCTTCGGGCTGTGGTTTTCTCCCGACAGCGGCGCAAGCTGGGTGCACTATGCGGAATCCAACTTCGCCAACTGCGATTTGGAAGTACTAACTGGAGCTGGAGGCCCGGCGCCCTGTCCAGTCGACGACGTTAAGATTGATCCCAACAATCCGCAAAATGTCTACGTCGCAGTCAACGGCATCGGCTTCTCTCCCGCCGGAAACGCTTACTATTCCCACAATGGCGGTCAGACCTTCAACCCGGTCCAGTTCCCCGGGGGCCTGATGCCAGGAGGCTCGCAGATCCTGGGACGCATAGGCATGGCGGTCGGTCCTCCGGTCCCTGCCCGGTTCGCACCCGGCGTTCCACCTGGGACCGGTATCGTGTATGCGATGGTGGGAAATCCGGACAATGTCGAGTACCTCGGCCTGTTCGTCTCATTTGACGGCGGCATGACCTGGAATCCGCAGACGGTCCTTCAGCCTTCGGTGCCGCAATTCACCGCAGGCAATACCACTATCGATGGGGTCGAGAACACCAATTTCTCTCAATCGTCTTACGATCTGACGATGTTGGTGGTGCCGGACGCCACCGCGCAGCTCGGCAGCGACGTGATTTTCGGTGGAGTCGGCCTGTACCGGTCGAAGTCGAACGGAAGTAAAAGTACCTGGACGTTCCTGCCTATCAACGGCACCACCGACGGCGGGGTTCATTCAGATCAGCACGCGCTCGTTCTCAATCCGACCGACGGCACAGTCCTGGACGGTAACGATGGCGGTGTGTACAGCTTCAATCCGCTGGCGACCACTCCAACCTTTACTTCGCTCAACCAGAACATTAGCGCCGGGCAAATCCAGGGCATCGGCGTTCATCCCACCGATCCCACCAGGGTATTCGCCGGCTTTCAGGACGCCGGCACGCAACTCTACAATGGTGACATCGGCAACTGGGCGTTCCCGGACAGTGAAAGCGGCGACGGAAGCTTCAATATATGGGATCCCAACGATCCTAACTACCTATATCACGTTTTCGAGGGTGACCCGGGCGGCCAATTGCTAATCTCGGGCTCCCAGAATGGGGGTGTCACTTGGTGTCAGCAATCAGGTCCGCCACCTTGCCCCGTCGTCGGGGACTCGTTTACGTCCGCCCTGCAGGATCAAATCAATGCCTCGGGAGATCCCGGTCCGGCGTTCTTTCCGCCGTTACAGGTGGATCCCGCAGTCGCGCACCGGGTGTTCAACGGCGCCCATTACATCTATGTGTCGACCGACGGCATGGCGCACTGGGCGCTGCAAAGCGCCACGGGCATTGACCTGAGCAGCCCGGGAGGCTTCGACCCCGTGTCCGGTGGCTCGACCGCATGTGGGGCCAACTCCTCCGCAGGAAGTTGCCCATGCTTAGACGCTACCTGTGGGCTCGAAGATATCGAGTTTGCCGCGAAGGATCCCAATCCTGCGGTGGAAAAGGCGTGGTCGCTCGCGATGAGTACCCTCGACGGAACCGTTGCGTTCGAGGTGGCCAACACCACCCAAGCCAATTGTCCCCAAGCCAATTCTCCAAATTGTCCCCAAGGCAATCCTCCACCTGGAGCCGCCTGGAATGACGCGACCACCAGCCTCGACTGCACGATGCTCGGGCTTACGTTCAATACGTCAACCGTGGCATGCAATCCGGGTACGGCGACCGGTCCCGGAGTGATCGCCACCCAGGCCACCAGCATAGGGACCGACCCGATTAACTCTAATGTCGCATACATCGGGCTGTCCGGCTTCACCGCCAACACCGGGGTCGGGCACATCTACAAGACCGTCAACTTCGGCCAGCACTGGACCGAAGCCGATGGTTCTTCCAACAACGCCCAGATTCCCGGACCCTCGCCACTGCCCGACGTCCCGGTGAATAAGATTATGGTCGACAACACCGACAGCAGCGGAACCTGCGGTACATCGCCGTGCAGCAACAGCGTGTATGCGGGAACTGACATCGGCGTGTTTCACAGTTCCGATGGCGGCGCGACCTGGCAGCCTTTCAACCTCGGCGTGATCCCCTCGGTCCCGATCTTCGACCTCAAGCAGGACCAACTCGGAGTCATTTTCGCCGGTACCCACGGTCGTGGCGCTTACGAATTCGCTCCCAATGGCGTTCCGACCCCCACTCTTACGCCGACCACTACCCCGACCGCCACCAGGACCCCTACACCGACCGCGACCCCAACACCGACCGCAACCAGAACTGCGACCGCCACCGCGACCCCAACCGCCACCAGGACATCTACACCAACCGCGACGCCGACACCGACCGCAACCAAAACCGCGACAGCCACCGCGACGCCAACCGCCACCAGGACATCTACACCAACCGCAACCCCGACACCGACCGCGACCAGAACCGCGACCGCCACCGCGACGCCAACCGCCACCAAAACCTCTACACCAACTGCGACCGCAACGACGACTGCGACCGCAACGCCCACAGCCACCAGAACATCTACACCGACTGCGACCCCAACAACGACCGCGACCGCGACCCCGACTGTGACTGCAACACCGACGGCAACCAGAACCGCAACTGTCACCGCGACGCCAAGCGCCACCACGACATCCACACCGACCGCGACTGCGACACCTACTGTGACTGCAACACCGACCGCGACCAGAACGGCGACCCCGACCACAACGTCATCCGGGACTGCAACCCCAACATCAACCGCGACTGCAACTAGCACTGCAAGCGCAACCGCGACCAGCACTGCAAGCGCAACCGCAACCAGCACCGCAAGCGCGACAGCGAGCGCGACCACCACCCCGACAGCAACAGCGACCAGAACAGGCACCGCAACGGCGACACCGACGGCAACCACAACGACGACAGCAACTGCGACGACAACGGCAACTTTAACGCCGACGACAACTGCGATGGCGACGCCAGACCCCACGACGACAGCAACCCTTACAACGACAGCGACCCCTACAACGACAGCAACCCCTACGGCGACTGCAACCCCCACGAGCACTGCTACCGCGACACCAACCGCAACGCAGACGCCCACCGCAGCTCAGCTGAAGACACTGCACGCCACGACTTACCCTGGCGGGACCCGGATCGAATGGAAAACGGGGTACCAGGCTCGCAATCTCGGGTATCGAGTCTACCGCGAAGCCAACGGTAGACCAGTTTTGGTTTCCGACCTGATCGCAGGCTCTGCGCTACTGGTGGGACCGAGCGTTTCTATTAACGCGGGCCGTTCCTACTCGTGGTGGGATGCTCCCACCGGTACCGGCACTCGCTACTGGGTCGAGGAACTCGACCTCAACGGAACCGGCACCTGGTACGGACCAGCACGCGCGGTGCAGGGGCGCGGCCCCGAGCCGACAGCCTCGCAAAAGCAGAACTCGCAGTTGCTTGCGGCGCTCGGCGTCTCCTCACAACCGCGCTATCGGCAGACGGCCGTTGCTCGTGTAGCGGCCACGACGACTACGCAATCGACGGTAAATCTTACCGCGCTCAAGGCTATCAAATTGTCGATCAGCCATCCGGGCTGGTATCGCGTGCCGCTCAAGACCTTAACTGCCAATGGGCTGGCGGCAGGATCTGGCAGCAAGCTGCATCTATATGCTGAAGGTGTCGAGCAACCGCTCAAGCTACGCTCGGGCGGTGTTGAGTTTTACGGCACCGGACTTGATAAACCCTCGACCGGGACGCGCGTTTACTGGCTCGTGAACGGCGCTCTCAACAAGAATTTCATCTCAACGCTACCGCCCAGCAGCAGCTCCGGCACGAGCAACGACTTTACCGCCACAGTGGTGCGGCAGGACCGTAGCACCTACTTCCCGGCCGCCAACGAAACGAACGGCGAAGACTTCTTTGGTGCATTGGTGGGTGTACCACCTTCGCCTCTTGCGCCTGTCGATCAGACCATCACAGCGGCGCATTTGTCACGGCCCGATGGTGCGATGCTCGAGGTTGCGCTCGAAGGCGTCACTGACGGTCCGCATAACGTGACAGTGCAGCTAAACGGCACGTTGATGGGAAATGTTACCTTCTCCGGTATAGCGGGAGGAGTCGCGACTTTCCCGGCTACTTCGATTATCGACGGCGACAACACGGTTGCCCTCACCGCGGGCGCTGATGGCGACATAAGCCTGGTGGATCACATCACGCTGACGTACCAACGCAGCTACACGGCCGACGCCGATTCTCTGCAATTCACCGCTGCGGGATCGGCTCAGGTCTCGGTCGGCGGGTTTACTAACTCACAGGTGAGGATGGTTGACATAACCGATCCTCTTGCGGTGCGGGAATTGACGGTAACCCCGGGATCGAACGGCACGTACATGGCGACGATGACCGGCACCGGGACTCGCACGGTGCTTGCCTTTGCCACGGACGCGGTGGCCGCGCCGGATGCGATGGCCCTTCATAAGCCGCTGCGTCTCACTCCGCTGGCGGGCCGGGTCAACACGATCCTTATTACTACCGCTGATCTGATGACCACGATGCAGCCGCTAATCAAGTTCCGCGCGAAACAGGGCCTGCAGGTGAAGGCGGTTGATATCGAGCAAATCTACGACGCTTTCAGCTTTGGCGAGGTAGATCCGCAGGCGATCAAAGACTTCCTCCAGGCAACCCAAAACGGCACCAGGAACGCGCCCCATTACGTGCTCCTGGTAGGTAACGCGACCTATGATCCGCGAAACTTCCTCACCGGCGATACATCCGATCCCAATACGGTGCCCACCAAGCTGATTAATACCACATTGTTCCAGGCCCCCAGCGATAGCTGGTTCGCGGATTTCGACAACAGTGGTGTGCCTCAGATGGCGATTGGACGACTGCCTGTGGGTGCGCCCGCCGAACCAAACCTTTCACCACAAGGTGCGCTGGCTCAATTGGTCACCAAGATCATAAACTACGACAAGTTAACTCCAAGTCACAATTTCCTACTGACTGCGGACGACGAACCAGGATTCGTTCAACTCCAGCACGACAGTGGCGACGCTACTGCCTAAGGGTTCTTCAGCCACGACACTTAATCGCGATTCGACGAGCAGCAATCACGACCAGTTGATTGACGATATCAACGCGAGCCCCGACCTGGTCAATTACTTCGGCCATGGCAACGTAAATTTCTGGGCCGACGATTGGTTCACTGATGCAGACGCGGCCGCCCTCACCAATAGCGCGCGGCCTGCGGTCTTCGTGCTGATGACGTGCCTCAATGGCTACTTCGTTGACCCGCAACACGACAGTCTTGCCGAAGCACTGTTGCAATCGAACGGCGGTGCGGTTGCGGTCTGGGCTTCATCGGGTGACACGGTGCCCTCAGGTCAGTTGCAGGCCAACCAAGCGCTTTACCAACAGCTGTTCGGGCCTACAGCACCGCCCACGCTGGGCGACGCGGTGAGTCAGGCAAAAGCAGCCACTTCGGACCCCGACGTTCGCCAAACCTGGAACCTGCTCGGTGACCCAGAGACCCATCTTAGGTAACTACTATGGGGGCTAATGCAGAGGCCGGGATCCCGCGCTTGCGCTGGAGCTCGAGTTGAATGGAAAAGATTGACGGCCTAGGTTGGGCCGACGGGATAGCGGTCAATTGCTTTGGGGTGCGCATCGGAATCCGCACGACCCAAACGGGCTTCGCACGCTCGCTGGAGCATTTGCTCCCCCAGGGCCACAAGCCGACTTCGTCCGAGACAGTTGACCAACTGTACTCGTTGATAGTTGGCGGACCTGGACCGCGTCGAAATGTGCAACGTCTGCATGTTCTCTACAGCGGGGCCCAACGGTTGGCGCGTGAACGCGAGATTTCTCCCATCCTCAGGATCCTGCAGACAGAGATTCGGCGGTTGGTGGCCGAAGCTGCGCCACGAAGAGTGTTCGTCCACGCTGGAGTGGTCGAGTGGTGCGGACGAGCAATCGTGATACCCGGCCGCAGTATGAGCGGAAAGAGTACGTTAGTCGCGGAAATGGTCAGATTGGGTGCGACCTACTACTCCGATGAATACGCGGTTCTCGATGAGAAGGGGTTCGTGCATCCGTTCCCGAAGCCGCTCTCTCTGCGCAAATCGGGGTCGTTCGAAGCGTTTGATCATGCGGTGGAAGAATTTGGAGGACGAGAGGGAGCGAAGTCGATCCCGGTCGGACTAATCGCCGTTACCCGGTACGTCCCTGGAGCGCGGTGGCGCCCACGGGAGCTCACCCGAGGGCAAGGATTGCTGGGGCTACTTTCTCATTCCATCGCAGCCAGGCGGCAACCAAGCCGAGTGATGCGAACGCTGCGCCGCACGATCGCCCAAGCAACCGCGTTAAGGAGCGTGCGCGGCGAAGCATCCGATACAGCGAAAGCTCTTCTGTCACGGGTTGAAAGTTCAAACGCTACGTCTGAGCATACCGTCGTTCCGATCGCTAATACGGGGAGAAGCTAGCATGGGGGAAAGAACCAAATCGGATGGGGAACGTCCGAAGGCGAGAAACAAAGACCTCCTCGTGGAGGAACTGGCCGGCGAACTCCTCATTTATGACGTGCGTACGGACAGGGCACACTGCCTTAACCAAAGCGCCGCCGCCATTTGGAAGCATTGCAATGGCACTCGCTCGGTGCCGGAGTTACGACGTCATCTTTTTCCCGCCCTGGCTAGCGACACCGGGGAGCATCTCGTAAAGGCGTGTCTCGAGCGCCTACGCCGCCGCCACCTGCTGGATGGCGAGCATCAAACGCCGTTAGTTGACCTCTCGCGACGCGAGATGTTGAGGAAGTTGGTCCTCGCAGCCACTGCGGCGGGTGTTATTGCCCCGCTGATCAGCACCGTAATTGCGCCCACACCTGCCTATGCGGTGAGCTGTGTGCTCAGCGGACAGCCTTGCAGCTCGTCTGGGGAGTGCTGCTCAGGCGTTTGCATAAACAGAGTCGTCTGTCTTTGAGGCTAGAGGGCGCTAAATACGACGACCGGCAGGTTCGGTTTGCTTATTGCTGCGAATGACCGCGAAACGGCACGTTTGCGTCGTTTTTCATCAATCCGTTTGACATACACGGCGCAAAGAGAGATACATTTGGGGCGATTATCTCAGGACAGCTTCTCGCTGCGAATTCAGCCGAAAGCTGACTAATCCGAAGCGTTTGCTGCTAGAAGTAATCGAATGAACAACGGGCGTGGACGCGAAGAGGTGAATGTGGTAGCTGCTGCGGTGCGCATCGCGGGAGGGCCGCAGCGCGTGGCTAAACTGTTGCAAATAAGCCGCAGTCAGGTCTATCGCTGGATGAATGCACGCACCATGGCGAACGCAACCTACGTCTACGTTGCGAAATTGGCGAGTCTCTCGGGGATTCAAACTCAGTTTCTCGGCGGCGATGGGCTCGGGCTGGCGAAGCCCGAGGTACTCAAAGGAGGAAACGCCGTCACGTCGGCCGATGAGGATTCGGGTAGAAAGCAAGGCCGGGACGCGCTGAATCTGCGCGCGGGTCGCAAGCCGGAGCGACGAAACCAGGCCGCAATCGGCTCCCACCCGAGGAGTGAAGAACAGCAGTAACGCCGAGGCAGAATCAGCGCTCGGCTCCGACAATTTTTGGTTAAGCCTTGAGTTGACAACGAAGCTATTAGGCAGCATGAGGGAGCGTAATCGTTGACACTTCGACGGCCGACTAACGTTAAGCGGGCTCCAAGGGGAGGAGACTTTGGAACCAAAGACTAGAAGGAGAATCGCGGTGGGAACCGGCAGAAGGAGTAATTTATTTTCAAGGCGTCTTGTTGCGGCGACCGTCGCGACCGTGATCGCCTCGGCGGTTGGAGCACAGGCTTGGGCGGGCAATTTACCCGGTACTTCGCGCTCCACTTACTACGACGTGAGCGAAACGACCGGGGTCGGCGATAATATACTGCGTCTTCAGGAGCCGGCCGGATGTGGCAATGGGGGCGTTCCTAACGCTAACTGCCACAGTGAAACCGACGTGTGCGCGATGATCTACGTGTTTGACGACGACCAGGAAATGGGCGAGTGCTGCGGTTGTCCGATTACCCCAAACGAGTTGCTGACCTTTTCGGTGAAGAACAATCTCACGAGCAACTGGGGGTTGCCGTCTGACGACGTTGGGAACGGGGTAATCGTTGTTCAAGGTGCGGAGCAGAATAACATCAGCACCTGCGACGTTTTCACCGATTCGCCCGTTTCCGCCTGCAACGATGGCTGCGATCCGACGTTCGGCTACACCAGTCAGGCACCGGACACCGTCGTTTATGGCAGCATCACCCATCCCCAGGCGGTGTTTACGACGACCGATGTGCCGACGGCGGGTCTGACGGAATTGCCGCTGTTCGACGACGGGACTGGCGATCCGGTGAACAATCACTACCTCGTCAATGAGTGTGCGTCTCTAATCGCCAATAGCAGTGGCGCCGGAGTCTGCCGTTGCCCGTCGAATGATGATATCAGCAGTTGAACACCGCAGGTTGCGAGCCGTCGAATGACGATGAAGGGTCGTTTCCTTTTTAGCGGCGGAGACTACGAGTGATCAACCGTGCAACGACCAAGGAAAAACTTAAAACTTGTAAAACAAAATTGGGGATAGGAGAGATTTTATCATGACTAAGCGTTGGCTGAATTCGCCGCGGATAGCATTAGGCTGTTTGGCCGCTGTGGCGGCCCTCTCGCTCGCTGTTAACGCCTCTGCGGTGACGCTGCGAAGTGGGAACTCAGCGCCTTCAACAACCCCACCGGCGGTGTTTGGTCCACGTCCCACGACGAACACCTCTGCTGACCCGATAGTGGCCACGTTGCCACCCGGCATCTTCCCGTTTAGCTTTGCCGCGACAGGACTAACAACTTTTTCCAATCCTCAATCTGATTGCGTTGCGGCAGGTTACCCGCCTGCCACGCCGGCAAGCGACTGCACGCTCAATCCGACCCATTGCAATTGCGTCGAAAGCGCCTTTACCCTCAGCGCAGGCTCTGGACCTTTCTTCCAGGGTCCTGCTGTATTCATCTACAATGTCGATCAGGATTCTCGATTCAACAACGGCTCCCAACAGTGCTTTGCAGCCAGTGGCGTATTATCAATTACAAGGCCTCAAGGCACCATACAGTTCCCCACCGCTGGCCTTGCGTGCAACGGCGATTCCTTTGAGTACTCGACATTTGAGGGTGCGTTTTCAGTCACGGGTAGCGGCGCTTTTTCAGAGGCACTGGGTACCGGTACCATCAGCTTCTCAAACAACAATACCTCCGGCACCTTCCCAGGGCCTTTCGGATCGGCCTTGACCTTGATCGGAGCGGGAGGCAACCTGAACTAGATTCGTTGACTTTCGGTTAAAGGTCCCGTCGCGGTTAGCCGTGATGGGACCTTTTTTTTACCTGCGGTGAATAAAAATTAGCGGCAACGGCTCGCGCGCTCTCTTCGCCTGGTCAGTTCGGTGCGGCTTTAGAAGCCCTTCCACCACCAGAGCAAGACGGTCATCAGGAGAGTGCAACATCCGATCAGCAAGAGCGCATTCTTTAGCTTACTCGATCGGTACTCGGCGTGTACCAAGTGAGTTCCAGGCAAAATCTCGATTCCGATGAAGCTGGGCGAGACCATGAATGTGTGTTGTTCCCGCCCGTCCACCGTCACATGCCAGTTGGGATGATAGGTAAGCTTGATGACGAGAAGCGCGCGCATCGCAACAGCGACATTGGCTTCTAGCGAATCCGGCGTCACCGTTTCATGCTCCACGATTCCCGGTGGCGACGAACCCAAGCCTCCAACATCGATCTTCGACAATGCTTCGAGTTGTGGGTCGTTTTCGCCGAGCGGCTCAAACACAGAAAATCGGCTTTGGGCCGGCTCGGGACCCGCAAGCCAATTTCTATTGATCGCTAGCATCTCGGAACTCGTACTCATCGGAATGATTCGAGCGACTTGCCCAAATTGGAAGTATCCGCCGGAGTCGGTTTCATAGAGGGTGTAGCGCCCGGCATTGAGAACCGCGCGAAAAAAATCCGGCGGTCTTATTCTCGGCGGCGCAATCATGTGTCGGATGTTCAGTAACCGGCAAGTTGCCTGATCAGGCACGACCAGGTCCCACATGAGATCGGCGTTCAGCGAAAATGCGTACCACGGATCGACGGTAATAAATCGCTGGATCGGCAGCAGATCGAACAAATGCACATTGCCCCAATACAATTCTCGACCCCAATTTTTCCTGGTTCCGGCATACACCCTTCCCGACGGAGCTTTCTTAAGAGCGTTAAGAATTTCGGAAATATCGCGATCGGCATTCAAGAAAGTTTGCGAAAAAGCCATCAAATCCGTGTTGTTTTTGTAAAACCTCCATCTTTCTGCGAAGGCGGGAACGCTGAATGTCAGAATTACTACAACCAGAGTCAAACTCCTTATCCGCGACGATAGAAAATCACAGCGATTCCAAATCCATTCGCCGCCCAACCCTGCCGCCAGAATTCCACCCAGGTCAACCCCGGCCGAGAAGCGGTGGAATAGGACTCGGCGTGAAAGCGGCAGCAGGTTGACCAACGAACCCCAGGTGGCGCGACCGAAGAACAGAATTAGCCATGCCGTGAGCATGGTCAGTGTCAGAAGCGCCGCCTTGTGCCGGGTTGACAGAGCATAGATTACCCCGATTCCAACGAGTGCGGTGACCACTGGCAGTCGGTGGTTGTCGAATAGATGTCCGTCCGCTAGGGCAGTTATGACCTTTTGGGCCCCGAAGGAGTCATATGTCCAGGAGACCATGCGCGCGACGTTGAGATACTGCACGTACATGACAAATGGCACTATCAGATACGCGGCAATCAGCATTGCCGGAACAGCTACAGCCAAAAGACGTGCAAGCGAGCGGCCTGTTTGCGATCTGATCGATGCGAACCCCGACAGCTCGGCTCGATCGTCGAACAAGCTCAGCAGGAAAATGATAGCGGCGATCACCCCAAACATGTACGCGTACATGAGGTCGGATAATACTAGTGCAGCGCTTGCGATGATCGCCGCGCAAAATCCACGACCGCGAACCAGAGCGCGCCACAGGCAGGCCGTCGCGATGAAGAACAGGTGCATGGCCCATAGCTGAGTGTACATTCCGTAGCCGCAGTAGACGTAACTGTTAAAATCGAATCCAAATCCAAGGCTCGAGGAAAGCAGTGATGAAAAGGTGGCGCCGACCGCTGCTGCGATGGCCGAGAACTCCATCAACCGCATCGATAAGTAAACCGTCAGCGGAAACAAAACCATGAGTAAGTAGCGGACGAGATTGAACAGCGTAAGTAAATCGACTTGTTTGAAAACGAGCCGGTATAAGCCTACCACTGCAAGGTGTGGCAGATGTTGAGAATAAAAAAACCGAGGAAAGCCAAGTTCTAGCTCCGGCAGCCAATGATCGACTGGATTAGCGCCCTCAGACACAGCTTGGTCAGCTCGCTCGACGAAGAGGTAATTGAAGACATCGTCGTTGTAACTTGGGACTCTGGACTCCAGTTCAGGCAGAAGCGCGACAGCATTGAATAGAATCGGAATAGCGACAAGGATCACGACGCATAGCCACGGCGGTTCGCTCTTTTTCAATCCTTCTGTCATTCCATCCTCTGCGATTCTCCTAGTCAGTCGGGGGAAGCCTTTGCGTGTCGAGGCGCATCTTTGTATCAAAATAGACTCTTATTCCGGTCAGCAGTCTCTCAATGCGCGACCTCATGACGACGCCTTCACGATGACAACTCCTAAATAGTCCATGCATCCCTGATGGCCTAAATGCGATTTTGTACTTGCCAAATAGACTCCAGTCGTTTTAAATAATATTAGCGTGTTGCACAAATGAGTGCTCCGCAACAAACTGCGATCCTCGGCTAAACCACGAACGCGATTTTCAAAGCGTTGGATCGCAATAAGCGTAGACGCGAATCTGGGCGGAGACTAAGTAGCTTCCACCCAAGACCAATTGCCAATCGGATACTACGAGTCGGTTGCCATGCGTGGTTCTAGAAGCTCGTTCTTCGGGACCGCCGCATTATGAGGTGAATTTTGGCTGTAAACAATCGTTCTACTACAAAAAGGGCGCTGCTTCTTTTGTCTTTTGCAGCGGCCATTTGCGTTCTTCTTCTTTCAGTGGACCGATCTTCCAGCTTTGGGAACATACCCACACTTGAGTCGGGGAAAATTGCCCCATCTCGCGCGAAGTTGACCCGCGAGCAGCGGCGCAGACGCGCAGATTACTTGGCCTCGCTGCACGGATTGCAATACGGTGTACCGAAACACGCAATGTCGCGCGCGGCGGCGCAGATACGCGCAATGGAAAGCGGTCGAAGTGGTGCGGCCGCAGAAAACGCAGCACTGAGCGAACTGAGCAGCAGCGAATTTAGCGGTGCGCTATCGGGGTTTCCAGGTTTTGCACCGGCGTGGAGCTTCATCGGACCTCTGCCCATTCAGGAGAAAGCCAACTTTACTGGCACGACTGGCACGACCTTTGGCAACGCGGTTGCGATGGCGGGTCGGATAACTGGAGTGGCGGCTGATGCTCATGGGGTGATCGTGGCGGGTGCGGCTTCGGGAGGGGTGTGGCTAAGCACCGACAACGGCTCAACCTTTGCCTCGATTTTCGACAACGGACCGACTCAAGCAGTGGGCGCCGTGGCGCTCGACACCACTACAATGCCGCAGGATACCATCTACGTCGCAACCGGGGAGGGTAACCTGTCGCTTGACTCTCTTTACGGCCAGGGAATCTTCAAGTCGTCCGACCTCGGTAATACGTGGACCGCGTTGGGCGGGGGTAAATTCGACCACGCATCGTTCACCAGTCTCGCGATTGACACCACAACGACTAAAGGAAACGCGCGCATATTCGCCTCAGCGACCGTTGGCGCCAGCGCGAGCCGCGCCGACGCGGCGATCTTCGAGT
The DNA here is from genome assembly GCA_963815835.1 of uncultured delta proteobacterium. GTDB lineage: Bacteria > Desulfobacterota > Binatia > Binatales > Binataceae > DATGKG01. Next base: position 563,483 of record CAWFIF010000004.1, on the reverse strand, counting down.
CCGACGCCTCCGGCACCACCGCCACCGGAGGGCTATGGTTTTCATCAGACAGCGGTGGCACTTGGATCCACTATCCGGAGTCCACCTTCGCCAACTGCGATCTGGCCGGCGGAACGATCGCGCCCTGTGCAGCCGACGACGTCAAGATCGATCCTAGCAATCCGCAAAACGTCTACGTCGCAATCGACGGCCTCGGTTTCACTTCAGCCGGTAACGCTTACTATTCTCACGATGGCGGTCAAAACTTTCATCCGATTCAATTTCCCAATGGATTGACGCCTGGAGGCACGATCCCACAGGGACGCGTAGGATTCGCAGTCGGACCTCCGGTTGGTCCTCCGTTCGGCCCCGCGAGTCCGCCTGGCGTGCTTTACGCCGCGGTAGGAGCTTCGGACGGCGCTGAGTATCTCGGGTTGTTCGTTTCTTTCGATGGTGGAATGACCTGGGACCCTCAGACTGTCGGAAGGCCTTCGGTACCGCAATACACTGCAAACGGAACCGTCATAGACGGTATCATCATGGCTAATTACGCTCAGTCGTCCTTCGATCTGACGCTCCTGGTAGTACCGGACGCCAACTCTCAGCTTGGCAGCGATGTTATCTTCGGTGGAGTCGGTTTGTACGAATCGACGAACAATGGACAACAATGGACCTTCTTGCCCAACAATGGAACGACCGTGGGCGGAATTCATTCCGATCAGCACGCCTTGTTCCTCAACCCGACTGACGGCAAGGTTCTCGTTGGCAACGACGGTGGCCTGTATAGCTTCAATCCCCTGGCGAGCACTCCAACCTTCACTTCGCTCAACCAATATATCAGTGCCGGCGAAATCCAGGGCATCGGCGCCCACCCGACCGATCCCACTAAGGCAATCGCCGGATTCCAGGACAACGGCACTCAACTGTTCAGCGGCACTGTCAGCGGCTGGGTCGGTCCCGACAGCGAAAACGGCGATGGTAGCTTTGCGTTCTACGATCCCAACGACCCCAACTTTCTCTACCACGTCTTCTCCGACAACGCGCAAGGCAACGAGCAAATCTCTGCCTCCCAGAATGGGGGCGTCACCTGGTGCAGCGCCTCGGGCCCGGCGCCCTGCCCTGTCGTCGGCGATTCGTATACGAACAACCTGCAGGACCAAATCAATGCTAATGTCCTCGGTGATCCAGGCCCGGCGTTCTATCCTCCGCTAGCGGTGGACCCTAAGACGGCGCATCGGGTTCTGTTTGGTTCCCATTTTGTCTATGTGTCTACCGACGGGATGGCGCACTGGACTCTGCAGACTGGGACTCCGACTACTGACCTGACCAGCCCGGGAGGCTTCGAGCCATCGACCACATTTTGTACCGCGACCCAGACGGCGGGAAGCTGCCCGTGTCTGGACGATACTTGCTCGATCGATGACCTGGAGTTTGCCCCTTCGGACAACACCAAGGCGTGGTCACTCGCGATGAGTAGCCTCGATGGAACCGTTGCGTTCGAGGTGGCCAACACCAGCCAGGCCAACGTTCAAAGTGGAGTCACCTGGAATGACGCAACCACGAGCCTCGACTGCACGTTGCAAGGGCTTACGTACAACCCATCAACCACGTTATGCAATTCGGGTACGCCGACCGGTCCCGGGGTGATTGCCACCCAGGCCACCAGCATCGGGGTCGATCCGATTAACTCCAAAGTCGCATATATCGGACTGTCGGGCTTCACCAACGCCCCCGGGGGCGGGACTGGGGTCGGGCACATCTACAAGACCATCAACTTCGGCCAAAGCTGGACCGAAGCCGACGGTTCTTCCAACAACGGGCAGACTGCCGGGCCGTCCCCCCTACCTGACGTGCCGGTGCTTAAGATTCTGGTCGACAACACCAACAGTAACGGCTCCTGCGGCCTATCAGCGTGCAGCAACAGCGTGTTCGCGGGAACTGACATGGGCGTGTTCCACAGTTCCGATGGCGGCGCCACCTGGCAGACTTACAACTTGGGCGTGATCCCCAAGGTTCCGGTTTACGACCTTTCGCAGGACAGCCAAGGAGTCATTTTCGCCGCTACCCATGGCCGCGGCGCTTACCAACTCAACCTGGCGAGCACGACGCCGACCCCGACGGCCACCGCGACTCCTACTGCCACCGCAACTCCCACAGTCACCGCAACCCCTACTGCCAGCGCAACCGCCACGCCCACTGCATCGCCAACCGCGACTACAACAGCTACGCCAACCTCGACGGCCACCGCCACGCCTACCGCAACGGCAACCCCCACGCCCACTGCGACGCCAACGGCAGCGACGACGCCCACCGCAACGGCAACTCCAGATGGAGCCAAGATTACGGTACCAAAGGCGGTCACGTTGAAGTCCCTGGGCATCGGCATCGGATCGTTCACTCAGAAAGCCGCCTTCACGATTAAGAATTCCGGTAAAGGCGGAAACCTGATCGGGAGCGTTGCGATCGATCCATCGTCGATCATGCCGTCGTCGTCAACCTTCAGTGTTTCTCTCAATACGTTTAATCTGGCGCCCGGCAAATCCATGCCGGTAAACGTCACTCTAGCGGTTGGCGGAACGGCAAACTCAGCGAACGCCGTCATAACCAGCAATGACGCCGTACAAAACAAGCTAACCGTGCCGTTGAAGGCCACCGGCCTTCCTGGAATCATTTCGGTGCCGAAAACCTTCACGATTACCGGTAAAGTGGGGCAGACCACCCAAGCCACCCTGACCATCAAGAATTCCGGCAAGGGAGTCTTGAGCGGGAGCTGGTCGTCAGTGATGACCCCGCCCTATACCGTGACGGGTGGCCCGTTCGGCCCGATTTCACCAGGTGGGACCGCTCCGATAGTGATCGATTTCGCACCGACCGTAAAAGGCAAGCAAATCACCGCCCCCTTGATGATTGTTGCCACCCCGCCGGGTACCGGCAGCACGACTGTGACGCTGAAGGGAACCGGAAAGTGACTATAATCATGCCATCTGTCATCGGTCCGATTACGGTATCTAGCCTTGTTCGGCAAGATTTTGAGCCGACGCGTTGGTTACTTGGTTACTTCCGCAAGAGCCAACCGGTATATCGGGCACACTTTCGGGCTGACGTAAACGAGACGTCTGGAAGATGGCGAAAAGACGTTCGGCCGCGCGCCCAGCTTATAGCGGGGAATCATGATCATTAGCATCGTTAAGGAAGTGGTGTGGACGAAGCTGGGAGACGAGGTCGCCATCTTGAATCCCACGACGGGAACATACTTTGGTTTGGACCCTGTGGGCTCCAGAATCTGGTGCTTGATAGCGGAGGGACTGGCAGAGGACGAGATGATTTCGACCTTGCTCTCCGAATATGAAGTTGAACGAGCAGCGGCTTCGCTCGGATTTGCGGGAATTGATCGATCAACTAACTGGAAAGTCTCTGGTGACGCTCTCGAATGAGAGAGAGCCGCCGCGCTAGCGAAGTTGTCCGAACCCAAAAACGCCGTCGGTTTTCCATCCACCTTAGCGTTTGAAGGCGTCGAATCGGTGGCGTCGAACGGTCAACGGCTGAAAATGCCGAATCCAATGCTGGGCACGCGGCGATGAGCGGAATCGCAGTCATTTGGAATCGAGACGACCGCCCCGTCGATCGAGATGTACTTTTTCAGATGACTCGCCTGATGGATCGTCGTGGTCCGGATAGAGAAGCGCATTACTTCCGCGGCTCGATCGGCTTGGGCCATTGCATGCTGGCTACCACGCCAGAATCTCCGGCAGAAGAAGAGCCGCTGGTCAACGAAGCCCGAAGTCTCTGTCTGACCTTCGACGGTCGAATTGATAATCGCGCAGAACTCAGATCGTTTCTCCAAGCCCATGACGCAAGGCTGCGTGGAGATAGCGATGCCGAATTGGTGCTCGCATCTTATCGTCACTGGGGTGAAGACTGCCCGACGCACCTGCTCGGCGATTTCGCATTTGCCATTTGGGATCAGCAGCGAAAGCTTCTTTTCTGCGCCCGCGATCCGCTTGGAGTGCGGCCGTTTTTCTACGCCACCATTGGCGACACCTTCATTTGCGCGTCGGAGATCCGATCGCTTTTCGCTCTGCCAGGTCTGAAGAAGGAGCCGGATCTCGCGACGGTTGTGTGTCACCTTCTGAAGAAGTACGTCGAATTCGACGAGACCATTTACCGAGGAGTCTACCGTCTTCCCCTCGCTCACCGCCTCACCGTTACGCGCGACGCCATCCGATGTAGCCGCTACTGGGATATCGATCCAGCCCGCACAATCAGATACCGCAACGACGACGAATACGCCGAGCATTTCCGCGAGCTCTTTTTCGATTCCGTCCGTTGCCGGCTGCGCAGCCGCGGGCCGGTTGCTGGGATGTTGAGCGGGGGGCTGGATTCTTCGAGCATCGTTTGCTCGGCTCAGCGGATTTGCGATGACTTGGCCATGACTGAACCCGGCTTCGAGACTTTCAGTATGGTGTTCGATCGGTTTCCGAGCTGCGATGAGCGCCCATTCATAGACGAGGTCATCCGCCACTGCGGCGCGAAAGCGAATCTGCACCCCTGCGATCGGGATTCGAGCGAAGCTGCTCTGGCAAGGCGCGTGCTGTATCCCGATGTGCCCTACTCGCCGCAGATCGTGCTAATCGCTTCTATGTTTGGAAAGATCAGGAGCCGCAACTTCCACGTCCTGCTTGATGGTACGGGCGGCGACGAATTGGCCGGCACCCAACTTGGTCATCTCGCCGAAATGATGTGGAAAGGAAAATGGGGCAGTTTGGCCGCTTTTTTGGGCGACTATTCGCGGACGTGGGGATTGTCTCGGTGGCGCTTGTTCGTCTTGAGTTGTGTCAAGCCGTCGATCCCTGAGCCGATAAAGGCACTCAAGAGAATGATTGCACGGCGAAAGCCCGACGCAAGTCTCGCACGACGAGAAGCGATCGAATCGACCGGCGCCCGCGAGAGGCTGACGCGGGCGTCGGCGGCACCCGATTTTCCCTCTTCCCGCCAAAAGGAAATGTACGCTTTGATGTTTAGTGGATGGGGGCCCACAGTGGCGACCGAATCCTACGAACTGCTCGGTTCATATTTTGGAATTGAGATACGTCAACCATTCAGAGACAGACGACTCGTGGAATTCGCCTTCGCGCTTCCAGCGGATCAGCTTTGGAGGGACGCCTGGTCACGCATTGCGTTTAGAAACGCCATGAAAGGAATCCTGCCGGATAAAGTTCGACAGAGAAGAGGAAAGGGCATGTTTGTACCCCTTTATGATTCGGTGCTTGCCGGTACCCAAGCCAGAGAGGTCGCGGGTCTCTTCGACGATTCGGCGCTCGTCAGACTGGGATTGGCGGACGCTGAGGTTCTGCAAAATATGGTGAGAAAATACCAAGCCGCCCCCGAATTCTTCTCCACCCAAAGCGTTTCTATCCTGGTGGCTCTTGAGCTTCAATGCCGCGATATTCTCGGTGATTCCCTCAGCGCAACTGAATTGAGCGCACCGGAACCTGCATCGCGCGTGGCGAATTCGTGAGTTCCTGAAAAGCGCTTGCGCTTCGCGGAAGAAACAGTATACTTAGTCGCGTCTCTGCGCACCTGATGATACGAATGAGCAGCATCGCCAGCATCAATCGCTGATTCATCGTCGGAGTGTGCATTTGTGAGATTGGGGAATTGGCTGGACGAGAGCAAGGAGTGAGGAGCAGACATCGATGACAAAGGAAGGGCGCGATGCGCGTGACCGGGACGAGAGCCTGAAGGTTTATTCCAAGCCAGCGCTCGTTGAGTACGGACGGGTCGAGGAAATCACCAAAGGAGCGGGCATCTCGACACAGGACTTCGGACCTGGCTTCCAGAACAAGTGACCAACGTGCGCGTTTGGCGGGTTTCTCGCGCTAGTATTGGCTTTTTGCGTTGAACGGTATCTGCGGGAAGCAGGGGTTGCGTTACGATTTGTGCGGTCTGACCCTCGATTCCGACGAACCGTTTCCTGAGCTCACGCAATCGATTTCATCCGAATCGAACACGATACTGCGGTTGCGGCGCGAAGGCCGAATTACAACAGCGGGTGAGACGCTCAGGCCTGCGGCCAAATGGACGCTCCCAAGCGGGCGTCCATTTCTCGTTTCTGCGAAAACCAAAAACGGCTATCTGCTTCAGTTCGTCGATCTGGTAGATTTTTTCGTCGATCAATCGGGCACGGACGTGGTATTCTCGCCGCAGCCCGAAGTGCCTACCGACTCGGTCCGGCATCTGTTCCTCGATTCAGTTGTCCCCTTGGCGTTGAGCTTGCGTAATCATGGAGTCTTGCACGCGAGCGCAATTGCGACGCCTTTCGGTGCTTGTGCTTTCGCGGCGGAAACCGGGACCGGCAAATCAACTCTGTCAGCGAGTTTCCAAAAGGCCGGATATCCATCAATCACCGACGATTGCTTGCTCCTCGAGAAAGAGGGAAGTGACTTCTACGCGAGAGCATCGTACCCGGGCGTTAGGCTCCTCCGCGATAGTCTCTCGCTGATCAGTGCGCAACACGATGCTACGCTTTCAGTGGCACATTACAATTCAAAGCGGCGCCTTGGCGCTGGTCTGTTTGCCACCGGACGTCATCGGCTGTCGGCGATATACTGTCTCGAACGGCCGCGGAGCGACGTTGCGAGGCTTCGCGAACCGCTGATCGAAGCTCTTTCCGCTCACGAACGCTTGCTGGCCGCGCTACGCTACCTGTTTTGTCTGGATCCGTACGATCCGACCCTGCTCGTGCGGCAATTCAAGCTACTCGAGATCTTGGTATCCGAAGTTGCGATTGTTCGGCTGACGATCCCCAACGATTTCTCCGCCTTGCCGCGCGTCCATGAAGCGGTTTTGTCGGATTTGAAGAGTCGTGTGTACAGTGTCGGCGCGCGCAATTGACCTAGAGCGCACACTGCCGCCGCGCCCTCAGGTGTGCAGAGTCGAGGAACGTTCCGTCCGAAATTCGCCGCGCGGACCGACCGGTCGCTTGAATCTTAGCGGCGACTTAGGCGAACCGATCCCGAACCGCGCCAAAAGTCCACGCTCACGGTAGGTCGGCCACAAGATGGCGACTTCCAATTCGATTCAGCGGAAGTCGAGAGCATCATGTAGGTTCGATTCGGTTCCATGGTATCCCGGCTGATCCCGCGAAATTAGGGCGCTCGCACTTTCAAAACCGGCCACCCGCGGTCCAAATTAAGCAAGTACCAACTTCCGGTCCCACGCTCGAATGATCCTAGCTCGGACCGTAAGGGGCTACGGCGGCTTGACTGATGCCGCGCGTCGTCCAGACGGATGTTCCGATGGGCGTGGACGCCGCCATTACGATTGATTTCCCTGGCATTCAGGACATTCCCCCCATGAATTGCTTCTAGATACGGCTGCATCCATACCGAACCAGGTGCCAGCGGTGGGGGGGTAGGCAAAACGGCACAAGCGCCTACGTTGTCTTAGGCACGGTGAAAGTTCTTAAGTGCGGACGAAAAGTGGATAAAAGCGACTTAAGAGATTGCCAATTTGACGAAGTGGGAGTATACGCTGGGTAGAAAAATATAACTCACAGTAAATAACAACCGAGATCAATTCCAATGTGGAAAGACCGACATGGGACAGAAGATTTGGGCGAAAAGGGAGGACGAGAGAGTGGTAGTTCGGGCTTGCAAGACTGGATCGCGGGCAGTCCTCGTTCTCGCGGTCGGAGCTTTTCTGGTCACAGCAGCTGTGACAGCAAACGCAGGTACGCTGCGTGGCCTAACCTCGACCGCGCCTGTCGGATCTTCGCCACGCCTCAGATCTTTCCCGCTTAACCGAAATGGTGCAAGTGGTGCTTCGGGTAACCATTTATTCGCGTCGTACGACATAGGTACCCCCGTGGGCGTCAACCCACACACCGAGACGCCCAACTACGGAAATCCGGGCAGCGACAACGTGATTCGTTTGGTCGATCCCAACGGATGCGGTAACGATGGAATTAGCAACGTCGTTTGCGGATCTGAAACGGATTTATGCGCGATGATCTATGTGTTCGACGACGATCAGGAGATGGGTGAGTGTTGCGGCTGCCTCATTACGCCCAACCAGTTGGAAAGCTTCTCGGTCAGGAGCCAACTCGTAAACAACTGGGACCTCGCGACGCAGGACAACAGCCGAGGAACGATCGTCGTGGTAGGCTCTGCGATCAATGACCCTGGTAACGGCTCTACATCAAACGGTTGCGGAAACGGCCGTAACCCCACTTGCAACGATGGTTGCAGCCCAACCGTTCCCGCGCTCACGTCCGACGTCACCAACTTCGTCGGCAGCATAACGCACGATCAGTTGATCGCGGGAACTCCTGGGGTTTCCGAGATCCCGCTGTTCAATCAGGGCGGGGGCGAGGCCGTCAACAACGCGTACTTGGTTGAGCAATGCGGGGTTCTCATCGCAAATAGCTCGCACATCGCCGGCTTTTGCAATTGCAACGACGACGAAACGCCGGCGCCATGACGATTGATCTCGCTGTGCGAACGAGACGGATCTTGATTTGCCAAAGCACCTCCCCGTGGCCGTGCGGTTGCTAGCCGCCACATCCGCCCGCTCCTGCCGCTGGACTCGCTCCTGCCGGTTCGCCTCGTGGCTTGGGAAGTTGCGTTGGTACATCGCGGCTCTTCTCATGCCCTCGCGGTGATTAGCCGGCCTCCCTACCGCCTGACCCCGATTTTTGCTTACGCCACGTCACCCGAAAGGTTCACCGAATGCGGGGCGTCGGGGTCAAAATTCTACCAATCCCCGAAGCGCCGCGGCGGAACCGCTCTTGCTGGTCCATCCAAACAACGCCCCTCGCGCCGTCCGGCCGTCCGAAACTGGGCTTGATGACTTGACCTAGCTACCTTTGGTGTCGTTTAATGCTTTTTCGATCTTGAGAATCATAAAGCGCGTCTGGGGCTAACAAAAGCCGCATTGTCTTCCGCTGGCGACGCACGTGCGCGCTCGCAGTGTCGAGAAGCACCGACACGATTTCTTATCGGAGAGGATATGGGGTGGCGGACGCATGCTCTGATCCATCGTCGCGGGCTGCTTGGTAAATTAGTGACGAGGATTGCTCGACTACGCGGACTCCCACTGCGCGATTGGGTAGTGCTCGCCCAACTCGTCGCATTTTGCGGCGTTACCTCCGTGGCCTTGCGCGCGACTAGTTGGCAGCGGGTTTCGCAAATGATCATCTCCGGAAGCCGCCTAAGGTGGCTTCGCAGGGTTCCTTTTTTCCACCTTGGCTACGCCATCGAGAATCTGAGTCCCCTGGTCGAAATGGCCAGCAGCATCTGCTCCCGAAATCGATGTCTAGTGCGCTCGATGATGCTCCTGTGGCTGCTTCGCGCGCGAGGAGAGTCCGCCGAGGTTGTGCTCGGGGTCCGCAAGCGCGCCGGCAGTTTTGAGGCCCACGCATGGACGGTATCGGAGCAGGGACTTGTAGGTGAGAAACCCGAAGCCATCGCAGAGTTCGCGGTCATAACGAGCTCGGTAAAACAGGCGCAACTGTGAACCGCACACTCCGCCAGTACTTTTCTACGCTGTACACCGCGACCGGTTGGCGCCTGATTCTCACTGTTCTCCTGGCAGCGCTCTGCTCCCTAACCGAAGGCATCGGAATTGTCCTTCTGATTCCCACCCTGCAGGTTTCAGGGCTGAATTTGGTGGGGCAGGGCAAGGTTCAGAGCTACGCTGACTCTATCGACTCGGCCCTTCTTCGGATGCATCTTGCTCCCTCGCTTCCGGTCCTGTTGATCATTTTCCTGGTCCTGATCTCCGCTCGGACCGTCATTGTGAAATTGCAGACGGTCGCTGGTTCGGGTGTCCAGCAGAAGATTCAATCCTATCTGCGGGAACGGCTGCACCGAGCCATCGTTGGCGCAGACTGGTCCTTCTTGTGCCGCAGGAAATCCGCCGATCTGGTTCACGTTTTGACCCGCGAAGTTGAGCGTGTCGGGACGGCAACGGTCTATACGCAGATGCTCGCGGGAGACGTTCTGGTCACACTCATCTACGTGATTGTGGCTGCGGCGCTGTCACCCGGCGTTACAATCATGGTCCTGGGTGCGGGCGTGTTCCTCGCGATCATGCTCAGGGAGAAGACTAAAGCGCTCCAGGGAATCGGGACCGAGATGTCGCGGGTAAATCAACTACTTTACGGCGCCATCATCAGCCATGTTCAGAACCTCAAAGCGACCAAGGCTTACAACGCGGAATTGCACGACCGGGAAGTGTTCGCGGATCTGAGTTCGGCCGTTTCGGAGGTGGGTAACGACGCGGCCCGCAAACAGGCTCTTAGCAGCGGGTGGTTTGAATCCGGATCGTTCCTGATTCTGAGCGCCGCTGTCTACGTTTCAAACCGGGTCTTCTCGGTGGGGCCCGCCAGTATTCTGATCTTGCTGCTGGTCTTCGCGCGCTTGATGCCGCGCATCGTTGCCGCTCATGCGCACTACCAGGCCATCGTCAATCAGCTGCCGGCGTTCAGCGCCATCAGCGAGCTCGAGAGAGAATGCACCGAAGCGTCCGAGCATTTGAGTTCTCCTGGCCAACCGGTCGAGTTTAGCCGTCTGGTCGAGCTCAGAGGGGTTTCCTTCTCATACCAGATGGCGCTGGGACCGGTGATTCGCAATGTAAGTCTGGATATAAGAGCCGGCCAGACAGTGGCTTTCGTGGGTTCCTCCGGTTCGGGAAAGAGCACCCTAGCAGACATAATAATTGGTCTGCTAAGGCCCGACTCGGGAACCGTTGCGGTAGACGAAATCGATCTTACGACTTCAAATCTTTCCAGCTGGCGAGGCCAGATCGGATACGTTTCGCAGGACACGGTACTTACCCACGACACCCTGCGAGCGAATCTTTCGTGGGCGCGTCGCGATGTCAGCGAAGAAGAGATGTGGCGAGTGCTTAGATTGGCCGCGGCGGAAGATCTGGTTCGGAAACTCCCGAGCGGCTTAGACACGATTGTCGGCGACCGCGGGGCCTTTCTATCTCACGGCGAGAGGCAGCGACTCGCGATAGCGCGCGCTTTGCTCCGAAAACCCGCTTTGCTGGTGTTGGACGAAGCGACTAACAGTCTCGACAGCGAGAACGAGGCCCGCGTGCTGGAAGCGATCGACAATCTCCACGGCAACCTGACCATTTTGATCATCGCGCACCGCTTGTCAACCATAAAACGGGCTGACGTCGTCTACCTGGTTGACCATGGGAGAATTGTGGAATCGGGCGGTTGGCAGTCCCTGGCAGCCAAACAGCACAGCCTCGGTTATCTTCCTGACTTTGAAGAAGAACGCGAGGGCGAGAGCGTGCGGACGGGGATGCGACATTAGTTTTTCCATTTGAAAATCGGAAAAAATGTTGGTGCAACGAAAACCATACGTTGGGCAGCAGGGCAAGAATCGAGGGCTAACGGTTTCGCGCAGGAAGAGGAGCACCCGGCAGCACAGTCGGGGTCGGTGCCGGCGCGTCGTTTCGGCGCCTTATTACGTAAGCATTGTCCTGGTCGCCGATGCAATTGCATGCGGGTGAGGTGGTCACGCTCTCGGTCTCGTAATATTGGGGAATTGGTTGTCCGGCACAGATCACCATAACTGGTCCTTCCACTGGCTCAACCAGCCGGCCTCGACACGAGCCCGCACACGTTACAGCGGTACCGGTCGCGGTTATCACCATATTTTCGGGGGGCACGTCGCCCGCACACATGTATACGGCATTTGGCTTTGCCGGAAGCGACTGAGTTGCCGGGAGCGACTGAGCAGGCGGGGTTTCCGGTAGTGTTTGTCCTACGACCGAAGCGGCGATTAGCAGGATTATAGGAATGAACAATCCAACAGACTTCATTGCACCCTCCAAGGCGACGCACAGTCTGTCACATAGTAACCGATCTGGAAATGCGCTCGGTCGCGAAAGATCGTCGTTCTCGAAAGTGCCTCGCCCAGAAGGTCGAGTTTCGACAGCAATGAGCCGGTCGCTTATGGCAAGGATGAGCAGCTTGCAAGGATTGGTTCTGGCAGGCTTCGTCCTCTCACTGTTTTTGACGGCCGGGCCGGTGCTCGCGCAAAGCGCTAGCGGCTTGGACCTCCAGAAAGCTCAGAACGCTGCTAGAAATGGGCTAACCGATCAGGAAATGGATTCGGCCTGCCAAGCTGCGGTCAGCAAACATATGAGCACGGCTGACGTTAACGCGCTGGGAGCAACCCTGGGCCTCTCGCCCGCGCAAGCGGCGCAACTCAGCGATTGCGTTTCGCGCGGTGGTCCTGCCTCCAGCGTCGCTGTAGGCGCCGCTTCCGCACCGCCAGCTCCTGCGCAAGCTCCCTCGCGCCCGCCTGAGACCTCGAGGATCGAAGGGCGATTTCACGACCTGGATACTCCCTTCAAGCTATTCACCGCTCCGACCGCCAGCTCACTTGAGCAATTCGGCTACGATCTATTCGCAACCAAGGTTTCGTCCTTTGCTCCCACCGGGAATGTCCCCGTTGGCGACGACTACATTGTGGGGCCGGACGACGAGTTGAACGTTTACATCTGGGGCCGGGTCAATCAGACCGTCAAGCTCAAAGTCGATCGCGACGGTGCGGTAATGGTTCAGGAGATTGGGCCGCTTCAGGTGGGTGGACTGACTTTCGGGCAGGCGAAGAAGCTCATTGAAGGCCGCATGAGTCAGATCACCGGGGTCGAAGTCGGCGTTACCATGGGTCAGGTCCGCACCATCCAGGTGTTCGTGATCGGGAAGGTTTCTCAACCCGGACTCTATACTGTTAGCGCGCTCTCGCACGTTTCAAACGCATTGGTAGCGGCGGGCGGCATCAGCAAGATGGGATCTTTGCGCAAAATTGAGCTGCGCCGGGACGAGCGGCTCGCGATGACGATCGATCTTTACGACATGCTGCTTCGCGGTGATACCCGCGGTGATGTTCGGCTGAAACCACGCGACGTCATCTTTGTCCCGGTGATCGGCCCGGTGGCCGCGGTAACCGGCGACGTCAAGAGCCCGGCGATTTATGAACTGCTGGGGAATGAGGGCTTGGGGAATCTGCTGCGAATGGCGGGCGGCGTGACCGCGTTTGGGTACTCGGAGCGGATCCAGGTGGAGCGCGTCCAGAATCATGAAAAGCGAATCGCGCTGGATGTGAATCTGAATGAACGATCTGCCGGCCAGTCCCCGATTTACGACGGGGATCTGGTCAAGGTGTTCACGGTTCTTCCCAACGAGCGCAACGTGGTGCGAATAAAGGGGAACGTCAATCAGCCCGGGACCTACGAATGGCACCCCGGAATGCGGGTCGCCGATCTGATCAGGCAGGCTCAGGGTCCTGCCGATCACACCTTTTTCGATTACGCCCTGCTCGAGCGGCGGGAGGGTGCCGAACGCAGAATGACGCCGCTCCCGATCAACCTGGGGGAAGCCCTATCCCAGCAGCTGGGAACCGATAACATGCCGCTTCGGCCAGAGGACAGCGTCACCGTTTATAGCCAGACCGAACTCGCACAAGTGCCAGCGGTTGCGATTCTGGGACAGGTTCGCAAGCCGGGCAAATACCCGCTTATACCGGGAATGACAGCGCGCGAACTCGTTTATACCGCCGGCGGGCTGCTGGATAACGCTTCTCGCGATCGTGCTGAGCTGACCAGAACGGAAATCGCAAACGGTTCAGAGGCAAGATACAGTCACATCGATTTGGATCTGCGACAGATCCTCGACGGATCGCAGACCAGCGACGTGCCGCTCAAGCCCGGAGACGAATTGCTGGTCCAACAGGCGTCCAACTGGCATGCTCCGTGGCACGTGTTGCTCGAGGGTCAGGTCAACAGACCCGGACCCTACCCAATTCGCGAAGGTGAACGGCTGGCCGCAGTGCTCAAAGCCTCCGGCGGATTCCGCCCCGATGCCTATCCGCGTGCCGCGGTGTTCATCCGCAAGTCGGTTCTGAAGATGCAGCAGGAACAACTCGAGTTAGCGCGCATGCGTCTCCAGCACGAGCTGGTGCGACTGGCACTCTTGCCTCATCAGGCCGGGCAGGCCGACACGAGCGCAGAGACGTTGAATTCCATTCGCGAGGTGCTTACGCAGGCAGAGACGACACAGGCAACCGGCCGAGTCGTTGTCAAAATCTCGTCACTAGAGACGCTGGAACGATCGCCAGAGAACATAATCCTGGAAAACGAAGACCGTCTCGTCATCCCGGTTCAGCCGGCTGCGGTCCAGGTCCTCGGTCAGGTATACAATCCCAATGCCGTCGTGTACCAGCCCGCGCTTCGGGTCCGTGATTATCTGCAAAAGGCCGGAGGGCCAACTGACGCTGGTGATGACGATCACATATACGTGATAAAGGCAGATGGGTCGGTTTTGACCGACGAGGGTGTCAAGGAAAGCGAGAAGAACAAGCTCTTTCCCTTGCTGCCGTCCATGGGCGGAGGGCTGCAGGATCAGCACCTCGAGCCGGGCGACACCGTGTTCGTCCCGGAGAAATTGATTTACATCAGCTCGCTGCAATACGCGAAGGACATAACCACGGTCGTAGCTAATAGTGCATTGGGCCTAGCCACACTGGGCATTCTGGCTAGCAGCCTCTGACCAGAATGGCCACTTTGCGGAAACAGTGGAATTCCGAGTCATTTGTCATTAGCCAAGTATGGAGTCCAATCGGTGGCCCTTAAGATAGAAAAAGCAGAGCCAGAATTTCAGGAGAACAAAGGTCGATTGGCTCCAGTCCTGCCGCTAGCGGAGACCTCCGAGAATCCGTATCTATTGCTGGTCCTGGATAGTTGGAGACTAATTGCGGTAGCCACTCTTATTGCAGTTGTTGCCACCTACATTCTTACCAAGACTGTGATGACGAAATGGTATCGGGCGACCGCCGTAATCGAGCCAGTTCCAGAAGGCGCAGTGGAGAATCGAGTGGAAGGAGGGCTGGGAGGTTTCGCAGGGGGAGGAATGTCGTCGTTTCTTATGATCTCAGGTATGGATTCCCAAGCCCAAGAGTACCTGACGATCCTCCGCAGCTTCACGTTCAACACGGGAGTCGCGCTACGACACAATTTGACCAACGATCTACTGCGAGACGACGATGAGAAGCCCAAGACCGAGCGCAAGCTCAAAATGAAGCTTTTCGATATCTTGAAGGGTCGCTTCAAAGTTGACTATTCGATTCAAGCGCACAATCTAAGTGTGCATTTCATCGACCGCGATCCCGTCCGTGCCCAACAAATAGTTCAATACTACCTCGACGATTTGCGAGAATTACAGAGGCGAGAAGCGATCCGAGACGCGAGTGATGCGATTCTTTCTCTCGAGAAAGAGGCAAAAGCGACTGGCGATTCGCTGCTCAGGGAAAGCCTATATGCTTTGGTCGCCCGACAGTTGCAGCGTGAGAAACTGGCTGAAGTGGAGGCTGACTTCGCGTTTAAGGTACTTGAACCGCCAATCTCACCGGACAAGCCGTATTCGCCGAGCGCAATCCTGAATTGCTTTGTAATAATGATGCTAACGCCGATGATCACTTCTGGTATAATCCTGCTTCGGCAGAGACGCGCCGAGCGAAAGGTAGAAATGCCCCACACGCGGCGGCGGCCGGTTGGTGAACACGACGCATCGTTTTAGTGGCGGTACCTATTATCGCGCTCGCGTAGCACTCCATTTTCTGTCCAGATAGACTCTGATGTAACCCTTCGGCGTAGTTCATTCTGCCGACGCAGGAACAAATGCACGTCGCTTTTCTTGGCATAAATTATTGGCCGGACGAAACGGGTATTGCCCCCTTTACTACCGGTCGATGTGAATACCTGGCGAGTCAGGGACATCGGGTCACGGTATTCACGGGATTCCCTTACTACCCATCGTGGCGAATACCCGAGCACTATCAGGGGCGCCTTTTCAGCCGCGAGGAACGAAATCGAGTCACGGTTCTCCGCTCGTGGCTCTACGTCCCAAAGGGTGTGAACGCGACGCGGCGTATTTTGCACGAAGCGTCGTTCGTCGCCACGTCCATGCTGCGCGCCGTGTCCCGCACCGCAAAACTCCGGCCGAACCTGTTGGTGGTTACGACGCCACCTCTTGCTCTCAATTTGAGCGCGATACTCCTCTCCAGGCTCTGGAAGATTCCGTTCGTTCAGCATGTACCAGACCTGCAGCCAGATGCGGCAGTCGATCTTGGCATGCTGCGTCCGGGACGACTCACGAACTTGCTTTACAAGATCGAGCGATTGGGCTATCGGAAGGCGGCGCGGGTCTCGACCTTGACCGAGGCCATGCGCGACAAAATAATCAGTAAGGGAGTCCCGCCGGAGAAGGTAGTGCTGTTTTCGGATTGGGCCAGATCCGAGTTTTTTCACGTGCCGACAGACGGAGGCGGCGTGCGATTCAGGCGGTCACTCGGCTTGGGAAATGAACTTCTGGTGGTTCACTCGGGAAACATGGGAGTCAAACAAGGGCTCGAAGTGATTCTCGGAGCGGCTGAACGATCCCGAGATGACCCAAGCGTTAAGTATCTGTTGGTCGGCGATGGCTCCGTTCGTCACCAACTGGAGCAACGCGCCAAGTCCGCCCGGTTGGACAATCTCAAGTTTGTCCCATTGCTGCCAGATGAGCAGTTTTTGGACCTGCTTGCGGCGAGTGATATTAGCCTTGTCACACAGCAGAAGAGTGTGGCGGATATCGTGTTCCCCTCGAAGGTTATCACCCTGATGTCTTCCGCCCGTACAATAATCGCTTCCGTGAGCCCGGGCAGCGAGGTGGCGCGTGTGCTGAAGGAAGCTGATGCCGGGCTGCTGGTCGCTCCGGAGGATCCTGCCGCACTGCTCAACGCGATCATCGCGTTGCGCGACGATCCGGCGCGACGCAACAAACTCGGCGCAAATGGCCGCGCGTTCGCCCAACGTTTTTGGGAAGAGCAAAGGACTCTTTCGGTCCTCGAAAGGCACCTGCTCCAAGTCGCTGCACGGGTGAAATCGTCGCCGACAATGGAGACTGGTGCGATCGATAAAGAATTAGTCGTCAACGGCGAGGAGAGCCGGCAATGACCAAGGTTCTAGTAACGGGAGCTGGCGGCTTCATCGGCCATCATCTAGTTACATTTCTGAAGCAGCATGGATACTGGGTTCGTGGCGTCGATCAGAAGACACCGGAGTATTCGAAGAGCGACTCTGACGAGTTCTTATTGTTGGATCTTCGGCGATGGGAGAGCTGCCTCAGCGCTACCCGCGGGGTTGAGGAAGTCTATGCCCTCGCCGCCGACATGGGGGGTATGGGATTCATATCTGCTCATCATGCAGAAATCCTCCACAACAACTCGTTGATCAATCTTCATACCCTCGATGCCGCACACGAAAATGGCGTCAAGCGATATTTGTACGCATCGTCGGCCTGCGTCTATCCCGAATACAAACAGACCAGAGCGGATGTCGTTCCCCTCAAAGAGGAAGACGCTTACCCGGCCCAGCCGCAAGACGCCTACGGTTGGGAGAAGTTGATAACTGAGCGCCTGTGCACGCACTATCGCGAGGACTACGGACTCCAAACCCGCATCGTAAGATTTCACAATATTTTTGGGCCGCTGGGTACATGGGATGGAGGCCGCGAGAAGGCTCCAGCCGCGATGTGCCGCAAGGTCGCCATTGCCAAGCTCTCTAAGAAGAATGAAATCGAGATCTGGGGCGACGGTGAACAGACACGATCGTTTTGCTACATTGACGATTGCGTGGCTGGTATTCACAAGCTGATGCGTTCGGATTACCCGTATCCGCTCAACCTGGGACAGGATCGCATGGTAACTATCAACGAACTCGCGGATCTTGTCGCATCCGTCGCGGGCATCGTCATTCGCAAAAAACACGTCGACGGTCCCCAAGGAGTGCGCGGGCGCAATTCCGACAACACGCGTCTGCGCGAAATCCTTCGGTGGGCGCCGGAAATATCGCTCGAGAAAGGCCTGGCCCGCACTTATGAATGGATCGAGGGTCAGGTTCGGCACAGCCGAGGGCTGTAATGACAAATAACTGATCTCGTTCGAGTAGCCTCCCAGTGACACGAAAGCAAAACTACTTCGGTCAAATTATTTTGACCGCCGACCTAGTGGTCGTGATTGGATGCTACTGGGCCGCCTATTGTGCACGGGTGTGGATTTGGCAGTCAGGCTATCCGGTTCTTCCGATTGGTAGAGCAACTGTCAATAGTTGGATCATCATACTCGCCTTCGCCGCCTGCGTGATCGTTTCGCGATACTTTGGTCTTTACATTCCGGTTAGCTATAGATCCATCTCACGCGTTCTCGCAACGTCATTCAAGGCTCAAGCGCTTGAGGCGGTGTTAGTGCTAAATACTATATTCGTGCTGCGCGGATTCTCGGGGGTAAGCCGCCCTCTTCTGGCTTTCTTCGTATTAATCAGACTCCTGAGCTCTTCGGTCGAGAGGCTGACGATCGCTTTTGTTCTCAGATATGGCGGGCGGCTGCAGCGGCGCGCTACGGCGTGGAGAGTATTACTCGTTGGAAACCCTGAGGAGGCAGAAAATTACCTCAATTTGGTGAGAGAGCACCCCGAATGGAACTTGCAAATAGTTGGGATCGTGTCTGCGACTGAAGACAATGCCTCGCAGAGGGTTGGTGGCGAACTCTATTCGACAACTGAGCAGTAATGCTTCATCACTTCAGGCTGAGGCCGAGCCGACTAACGCTTGGTCGGCGGTGATCAAGAACTACGCGGTTGACGAAGTAGTTGCCGTCACAGCCTGGGATCAATCGGCACTGTGGAGCGAACTTGCCGAAGCCTGCGCCGATCGCGGCGTGATCTTTCGGCAATTTGTTGTGATGCCAAAGCCGAAGTTAGGTAAGTTTCACATTGAGGATGCTGGAAACGGTCAGTATTTTATCTCGTTGGAAACCGTGCCCCAGGACTTTCTCGCTCTGGCGTTGAAGCGTATCTTCGACGTCGCCGGATCGATCCTGGGAGGAATATTTTGCTCCTTGGTCTATCCCTTTTATGCTTTCTGGCTCCAAATAGTCTCCCCTGGGCCTGTGCTGTTTCGCCAAGAGCGGATCGGACGTAATGGGCGCTTGTTCACCTTGTACAAGTTTCGGACTATGCGACCCAACGCCGAACGGGAGCTGGCTAAACTGATGGCACTCAACGAGATGAACGGTGCGCTTTTCAAGATCAGGAACGATCCGCGAGTTATTCTCGGTGGGAATTTCATGCGCCGCACCCATCTCGATGAACTTCCTCAGTTCTGGAACGTGCTAATAGGAGACATGAGCCTAGTCGGCACCAGGCCTCCGACCCGCGCTGAAGTAGACCGTTACGAAGACCGTCATTATCGTAGGCTTAGCATGCGTCCTGGAATTACAGGAATCTGGCAGGTGATTGGCAACAGTACGGTGCGTGACTTCGAAGAAGTCGTCAAGCTCGACTGTAAGTATATCGATAATTGGTCCCTGGCGCTCGATCTGAAGTTGATCGCGCAGACTATTGTTAGAATGCTCCGCGGAGCGGGGTGGTAGTGCCCGACGCTTGAAAGCGATGGTTCAAATGCTTGCGGCTGTTTGAGCTAGATGACGAAGTGTCGAATGCACAGTGTCTTCCTCTAAGCATCGCTTTTGCGGTTCTCCTGCTAGCGCAACCACCGCATCCATAGAAAAGCCAGAGTGGTATTGACACAAATGGTCTTCTAATCTTTATCCCGACCAGCTGAGCCTGGAGCTCTATGATTGCGTCGCGCACAAAATTAGCTTGTGGTAACCGCCGCGGTTTCCGTCAATGACGATAAGGTTGTGTTATTGAAAGGATCCACAAATTGTTGTCGACATTTTGACCGTCGTGTTTTGTTGTCACTTTCCGACTAGCATTGAATTGCCATGTTCCTTCGTCGAGGATGGTTGTTTCTGCTCTGAAACCGTGATTAGAGAAGCGTCAGTGGAAATATCCGAAACCAATACTGGTTCGGACTCAGAGTACGAGTCTGTCGAGCTGCGACCGGTCCTTAAGCAGGTTGCGATTGTGGTCGGCGGCCAAGGTGGGATCGGGCTGTGCGCCTTTATCACAGGCACTTTAACCGCGCGGTTGCTAGGCCCCGTTGCACGCGGTGAGCTGGCAGCTATCCAGATTTGTGCTAGTTTGTTAGCCACATTTGCCACTTTGGGACTTAGCGAAGCCACGACATTGTATTGCGCCCGTGATCCAAGTAACGCGCGGAGCCATGTCTCTTCGGCAATCCTTCTGAGCGTTATCGTGGGCGCGCCGATCTTTCTGCTCGGATATCTCGCTGTACCTTACATGCTCAGCGCACAGACCTGGGAAGTTGTTCGTGCCACACGATATTATTTGCTGATTGTTCTGTTCTACATTTTCTTCGAGTTTCCGCACGGCGCGATGCGCGGCTTGGCGGACTTCGCATTCTGGAGCGCATTTCGTTATATTGCTCCGGCGGCTTCATTGATCGCGCTAACGGTCGCATGGCTGACAGGTCGGATCACTCCCGAATTCATCGCGATATTTGGATTGGCCATGTTAGGGCTTCTCTCGCTTCCAAGCGTTTTGTTCATGATGAAACGCCTCTCTGGACCCGCGCGTCCAGATCCCAACTCCTGGCTTCCGATGCTTCGTTTCAGTGTCCCTTTGGTCGGGAGTGCACTTCCCAGACAACTAAACCTTCGTCTCGACCAGATCGTTATGGCTGCCTTGTTGCCGCCTAGACTTCTCGGCCTGTACGTAGTGGCGACAGCCTGGAGCACAATGACTGGACCCATGCTAGAGGGAGTGGGGGCTTTTTTGTTTCCGCACGTGGCCTCGTACGACTCAGCCGATGGGCGGGCCCGCGCTCTGGTGCAGATCACCAAACTCGCTACACCGATCGCTGTGATCGAAGTTTTGGTACTTTGTACGATCACCCCATGGGGTTTGATCGTGGTATTCGGAAGGCCTTACCGAGAATCGATTTTGGCTGCTCTGATTCTGGTCGTCGCCGGAGCCACTCTATACCTCGGTCAGCTGTTGGAAGAGGGCCTGCGGGGTCTTGGGAAGTCGATACCGATTCTGCGAGCAGAGTTTGGTGGTCTCATAGTAACCGCTGTATCACTAGCCGTGCTACTTCGGCCGCTCGCCATAACAGGTGCGGCCATATCGTCATTGCTCGGATACACCGTGGTCTGGATTATCTTGGTTGCTCAGATCCGAGTAATAACAGGGTTTACAGTTGCAGAGATATTGCTGCCGACTACTTCCGAACTCAGGAGCGGCTGGACGATGTTGCGCGAGTACACTAGGAGAAGACGATGCGTCTCGCTTACCTAGCAAGGCATCCCATACAGTACCAAGCTCCAATGCTGAAGCGAATTGCTGCAGAGCCGGGGATCGATCTAAAGGCGTTTTTCTGCAGCGATTTGTTGACCCGGCAGTACTTCGATCGAGAGTTTGGACGACAAATAAAGTGGGACGTTTCTCTGTTAGACGGATACGCATACGAGTTTCTTCCAGCGATAGGGAGCAGTGAACACGTTTCGTTTTCGCGTCCTTGGAATATCGGCCTTGCGCGACGACTCGATGAGGGCCGCTTCGCCGCCATACTCGTGGACGGATATATGCGGCTGTTCAACTGGCGCGCTATCGCCAGCGCCAAGAGACGCGGCATGAGAGTGTTCGTTCGCGACGAGGCTCACGAGGGGTCGAGAGAGCGCGGACCAATGCGAAGGCTGGCGAAACGGGCATTTTTCACAGCATTACGCCAGGTTGTTGATTGCTTCCTAGCCATAGGTTCCTTGAATCGAAACTACTATTTGTCATTAGGTGTTGATCCGCGGCGGATTATCACGATGCCCTACGCTGTCGATAACGACTTCTTTCAGACTGGATGCCGTGTCGCCTCCAAACGTCGAGGCCAGTTCAGAACAGAGCTGGGACTCCAGCCGAATCGCCCTGTAATTCTGTATGCTGGCAAGCTGTACGGCAGAAAGCGCCCAGAAGATGTTCTCGAAGCCTACAGGCGTCTTTCGAAAGATGGGCGGTCCGAACCCTCGCCCTATCTAGTGTATGTTGGCGAAGGACAAGCGCGCTCCGCTCTCGAAGCTCGAGCGAATTCCCTGGGCTGGTCAACCATCAAGTTTGTCGGATTCAAGAACCAAACAGAGCTGTCAGCTTTCTTCGACTTATGCGACGTATTCGTTATACCCTCGAGCCTCGAACCCTGGGGGCTTATAGTAAATGAGGTGATGAATGCGGGGCGCGCGATCATTGGTACTGACCGGGTCGGTGCCTGTTACGATCTCCTTAGAAACGGAGTCAATGGATATGTATATCGTGCCGAAGACGTCGGTCAACTCCATCAGGCTTTGGTCAAGATGCTGACGAACGCCGCTCTGCGCGAAGAAATGGGTAAAGCAAGTCTGAGCATTATAAAACAGTGGAGCTTTGAAGAAGATATCCAGGCACTTAAGTGTGCGATCGATACCTTCGTACCTCGGCGGCTTATCTTTCAGTAATCATATTGTTGAGTGGGTCGCGGAAGATACCCGCCAGGGCACTGATCGTCGTCTTCACCCTTGATTCTGCTCAGCTCGATTATCGAAAACACTTTCGAACAAATCCGATCGACTCGTTAGGCGGGCTTTTGCGACAACCCTCAGGGAAAAGTAACTACGACAGCATGATGGTAGACTCGGGACGGCAACGTAGCGTTACAGGGTCGGTTGAGGCTCAATCAGCAGGTGGAAGTCAATCCGCTCTATTGATAGGTGGTATTCCGTTCGCAGACGGAAGGAGTATGCTCAGATATGGTCTTGAACTCGGCAATGCACTCCGTTCGAAGCTTGGTGCCGGCTGGACGTTTCAGGATTGTAACGCAGCCCCAGCAGACTTAACGAGAACTCTTCAGGGACAGCTCGGCCATCGAGCCGCGACGGCCCTGGTGCGTTACATAGGTTATCCAGTCAAAGCGTCGCGATTGGAGGCGGACGTTTTTCATATTCTTGATCACGCTTACGCGCACCTCCTCCTTTCGCTGGATTCGCGCCGGAGCGTCGTAACATGTCATGACCTGATCCCACTGTTGATCTCTCGCGGAGTTCTCGATATTCCCATGCCTTCACACGTCGGCTGGAGTTTTTTTTTCAGAATGCGACTCATGAAACGCGCCGCGTACATTATCAGTGTCTCTGAATCGACTCGTCGTGACATAATAAGATACCTAGGCGTCGATCCCGAAAGAATCATCACCATTGCGAACGGCGTTTCCCAGGCTTTTCATCCCGATTGCGACCGTCAAAAGACGGCTCAACTGACGAACCTACTGCATATTCAGGCGGACGCGAAGGTGGTTCTTAATGTGAGCGGCAACTCGGGGTACAAGAATATTCAGTCCATACTTCGAGCGATGAATATCTTGCGTCAACGCCGCCTGAAGGTTGTATTTCTACGCGTCGGCGAGGATTTCTCTCCTGCGGAGAAGCAACTGGTGGAAGAGCTCAAGCTCAGCGATTGCGTGCGATACGTTGGCAGCCCTAAAAGCGACGAGGATCTTATCCAGTTCTATCAGCTTGCTCACGTGTTTGCCTTTCCATCACTGTATGAAGGATTCGGTTGGCCTCCTTTGGAAGCGATGCGATGCGGTACTCCGGTTGTAGCATCGAATGCCGGATCGCTCCCCGAGGTTCTGGGAGGTGCTGCGTTGTTGGTCGATCCTAAAGACTCGCTTGGCCTTGCCGACGCCCTTGACACTCTCATGCAAAATCCTTCGCTCCATGCTGAAATGGCCGCTCGCGGATTGAAGAGAGCAGGTCAGTACACATGGGATCGAACCGCTGAGCAGACGAGAGATGTGTACCAGCGAGTCATGAAGGAATGCGGTCGTCCAAGTGTTAGCGGTCGGTGAATGTTGAAGCGGTGCACTATCTCCTGCTTGCCCACCGTCCAGCGCCAGGAGGATGTATTGCACGATTTTCAGTGGCAGGTGTTACGAAAAGAGTGAAATCGCCAGGATACGTGTTTATTCAATACGGGCAGTTTGATCGCTTGCAGGATAATGCGCCAGGCTGTTCGCTATGGGCGAATGCGTTCCGAGGGGATTTTTCGGAACAGTTGGTGAAACCGGTGTGTTGCTGTTGAGAGATGTTACGCAGAAGCTTAACAGTACGAAACTTCCATAGACGAGTAAAGCATTGGCTGGGATTCCTGTGGTGGTTGATCATTTTGCAGTTCGTGGATCGAATTGCCCGTCTCTCAGTGAACTGTCAACAATCCACCGCCGAAATCCTCGTGATCCGTCTCGATGGGATTGGAGATTTTGTACTTTTTCTCGATGGCGCTCGGAAGTTGCGCGAAATGTTTCCTCCAGATCGATTTCGGATTACTCTTCTGGGTAATCAACTATGGACGTCTCTTGCCAGAGGACAATCGTGCTTCGACGACGTATGGGACCTAAACCCCAGTCGTTTCGTAGTCGATTTTCGCTACCGATACCAAGTGCTGAAACGCGTGCGCCGCGCGGGATTCTCGGTGGTGTTGAATCCTACTTTTTCGCGAGACCTGTTGTGGGCCGATGCCATAGTCCATACCTGCGGATGCGAGCAACGTATCGGTTTTCGTGGGAGCCTCTCGAAGATCACTAGTCTTGCAAGGTCTCTGAGCGCCGGATGGTACACCCGACTCATAACGGGAATTGAGCCGGCGACGAATGAGCTTGAAAAAACTCAAGCCTTTGTGGAAGCTCTAGGGAACAATGTGTCTGAGATCGCGATGCCGCGTCTCGAACTGGTAGAACCGGTCCCCACGGATCTGCCCGCCTGTTTTTACGTTCTGTGTCCCGGAGCTGGCGATAGCCTCAGAAGGTGGGCTCCTGAAAACTTCGCAGGGGTCGCACAGAAGATCTTCTCAGAAACTGGCTGGCCCGGGGTAGTCTGCGGCGGCGAAAACGACTCTGTGTTCGCGAGAGAGTTGATCGCGCACGCAGGAGTGCCTCTGAAGGACTATTGTGGAAAGCTCTCATTACCCCGTTTGGCTAGTACCCTGGCCGCATCGAAGCTACTGGTAGCGAATGAAACAGGGGCAGTACATATGGCGGCGGCCGTGGGAACCCCTAGCGTGTCCGTCGTCGGCGGTGGCCACATCGGGCGGTTCTTGCCTTATGCTGTTCGTTCGTATGGGAACGGCCCCTGCCCTGTGGTCGTGAGCGTGCCAATGGACTGTGTCGGCTGCGACTGGTACTGCAAATATCGTGTAGAAAAGAACCAGCCAGCCTATTGTGTGTCTCAGATCTCTGTCGCAGCGGTTTGGAAAAAGGTGCAGCCACTTCTTGCTGAAGTCTCTTAGCAGAGTATTCATGAAGGTTCAGTCAACGAGCTTGAGTGGTCTAGGTCCAAAAATGACAGCAAGACTCTCTTTCGATGAGTTGGCTGGTTGCGAGCGGAGACTCATCTCGTCGGGCAGAGCGTGACGATCCTCAAGCCGCTGTTACTACTGAGTCTTGTATAATATAGATACACATGCTAGCCTACGGGTATGGGTAACCCAGCGGGTGTGCGGCGGGACTTCGGCGCGCTGGAGCGCCGCCGGATGGAAGCAGCGGAACTGCTTAGGCGGGGCGTGAGTCAGAGTGAGGTGGCGCGCCGCCTGGGCGTGCATCGACAATCGGTGATTCGCTGGACGCGGCAGCTTGCGCAGTCTGGGCGGAAGGGTTTGAAAAAGGCCGGACGCGCGGGACGCAAACCTAGACTTGGTGGCGCTCAGCTCAAGCAGATCGAACACGCGCTCAAGCGCGGACCCGAGGCGCTCGGATACGCCACGGGGTTGTGGACCACGAGCCGGGTGCGCGAGCTGATCGAGGACCAATGCGGGGTGCGCTATCACGAAGCTCACGTCTGGCGCCTCCTGCGCCAGCTCGGCTGGAGCTGCCAGCGGCCGAGTGGGCGGGCGCTCGAACGCGACGAAGAAGCCATCCGGTATTGGAAGCGAGTGGGGTGGCCGCGGATTAAAAAAAAGCGCTCCGCGAGCGGCGCACCATCGTCTTTATCGACGAGAGCGGACTGAGCGAGCGGCCCCATCGGGTGCGCACCTGGGCCCCGCGCGGACAGACTCCGGTGCTGCAATATCATTTCAACTGGAAGGTGCTCTCGGCGGTGGCCGGCATCACTTGGTGGAACTTCTATTTCCGCCTTTACCGCAGAACCATTCGCGCCCCTGAGGTAGAGAACTTCCTGGGGCATCTGCTGCGCCACCTGCCGGGCAAACTGTTGTTGGTCTGGGATCGTTCGCAAACCCATCGCGGCCGGGTGGTGAGAGAGTTTGTCGCCCGCCAGCGAGGCCGGATCGAGCTTGAGTACCTGCCCGCCTACGCGCCAGAACTTAATCCGGTGGAGTACATCTGGGGCTATTGGAAACATCACGAATTGCCTAACTTCTGTCCGCGTGACTTCAGCCAGCTCAGTTATCAGGCCCGGCGCACCCTGCGCAGGATGCGCCGGCGACCCACCTTGGTGATGGCTTTCTGGGAACAAGCGGACTTGTTCCCACTGTAACTATATTATACAGCTCTCAATAGGTGGGCAGCAGCGAAACTGGTTCGCTCCGCTCCTCGATAGCGCGGGCGCCGAAGGTTGCCGAGCGTTTGATCCAGCCGAAGATCTCTTCGACTCGCTTGCGTGCGCGCTGGCTCAGCGCGTATCCCGGCAGCTGGTGGTACGCGGGCCGACCGCTTAGCCTGCTGGTCGCCACGCATTCTGCGCAACATGGGGAGTGACGTTGAGCGCGCGGCAACCGGCCGCGAATCCCGCGCTGTCGTAGCCCCTGTGGCCCGCGACGGTGATCTGGCATGCTACACCAAGCTCACCCAGCATCGCGAACCCGTGCTCGCGCTCTGCACAGCCCGTGGCCTGGTCGTCCCGCAGGTCGATCACGATCCCACTATTATTTTCCATTGGCGACCTCTCGGTGTAGCAGAGCTTGGTCTCTTTGCCCGCGCTCTTTTTGGCCTGCCGGGCTTTGAGATCCATGGAAGTTCACGTGGGATCGCCCGGATCATCGGGCGGCGTGCGATAGGTCGGCTTTTCATCGTTGGGCGCAGGCTTTTTAGCGATGCCCACGCCTCGATCAAAGTCACGTCCACGGTAAGTGCTTGTGGCTGGCCAACCTAAGCTCGCGCGCCTCCGAGACCACGGTGCGGGAAAACTCCCTCGCCACGTCATGCTTGAGCAACCGCGTCCGATTGCGGCAAAAGGCAGAATGGTCGAAAGTCCGCTGGTCAAGCTCAGATCGAGGAACCGCGAAACAGCAGATTGTAGCTTAACTGCTCGCAGAACATCCGCTCGCTACGCACTGTATATCGTGCCATCAGCAGCTAGGCCTTTCAACAATCGCTCGAGCCGGACCGAGGATCAGAACGCTTCATGTATATCTGCTCAAACTCTGGGGAGAGTTCGACGGATCAGTATTTATAGAGTGAAGACTGACGACTCGTCAGTCTCGTCACAACATGTCCATGAAGGATTCAATACTGAAGTACCTTGATTTGTTATTAGAGCCCGGCGCCGTTCGTGCGATAGCGACCTGGCCTAAATTCTCCATTACTTCATTCAAGCTGGTGTCTGGACTCGCCCAGCAAGGAATCCTTCCGCGAACGGTGATTGACGTGGGCGCGAACGTGGGTCAATTCGCGATAGCATCCGCGATGATATTTTCTAATGTCGAGGTCCACTCTTTCGAACCAGTTCCTGAGTCCGTTCGAGAACTAAGGGAAAATGTCCGGAAGCTCTCGAATGTCACGGTCTATCCTCTCGCGCTAGGCGAGCGGAAGGGTAACTGCACCTTCCACATCAATTCTCATAGTCAGTCGAGTTCGATCCTGGCCTTGGGAAAAGCTCATCGGGAGGCCTTCCCTGAAGAACGCGAGACCGGCAGCATTGATGTCGAGTTAACCACTCTCGACCTGGTATTCGACAAGATCGATCTGAAACCACCTGTTTTGCTCAAACTCGACGTGCAAGGCTATGAGTCACAGACGTTCGTGGGCGGCCCTCAGACGCTGAAGCGATGCGACTATGTGTTGACGGAGGCGTCCTTCCGGCCGATGTACGACGGCGAGATTACATTTACCGGAATACTAGCAATGTTGCAGCGTGAGAACTTCGAATTCTTGCGTCCGGTTGGTTGGTTGAGCGACCCCCGCACCGGTGAGGTACTTCAGCTTGACGCATTGTTTCAGCGCGTGACTGCATTTGACAAGAGGTTGTTCTTGGCTGATTCGACGACTACAGTGCTCAAACAACGATATCGAAGTGCCAAGTGAACATGGTTCAACGCGATCTGGACAGAACGTTCGCTTCGGAATTTCAACTCGCACTGGCATGCGCGCGCTGGCCTCAGACGGACCTGGATCGGTCAGAAATACGCCGGCTGGCGAGCAGATCTCTGAACTGGGAATGGTTCGAAAGGATCATTCAGCGCAACCAGATAGTCCCCTTGGCCTATCACAATCTTCGCGAAGCCCTTCCGGACAAGTGCCCGGCGGAAGTGTTTGATTCGCTTAGGGAACGAGCAATGGGTCAAGTGAGTCGCAGCATGTCCCAGGCCGCGGAGTTAGTTCGGATCACCGAATCTCTCAAAAGCGCCGGCGTGGAATCGGTAGCCTTGAAGGGTGTCTCTTTATCCGCTGCGGCCTATGGAAATTGTGCGCTGAGAAGTCCCGGGGATATCGACTTACTTGTTTCTGCGTCAGATGTTTTTGACGTTGAGCGTATTTTGGCAGATCTCGGATATGCTCGTCACGAGCCGAGAGCCGAGCTTACTCCGAAGCGGCTGAAGCATTATTTAAGGTATCACAAGCACTTCACTTATTTCTCCGAAGCTAAGGCTTTGCCGGTCGAACTCCATTGGCGCCTATTCGACCGCATTTCATTTTCTGAAGGAGACGCCGAGTTTCCCCCAACTATGCCCGTATCTCTTGGATGCGGTGTGGTGTCCACCCTGTCGCGAAGCGAGCTCTTCTTATACCTGTGCGTCCATGGTGCGATCCACGGTTGGCTTGTTTTGAAATGGCTAGCGGATATTGCGGCTTTGCTTAGTGGCATGACGGCTGATGATCTTGGTATTATTGCGACGCTGGCGTCCCAGCGAGGGTTGATGGCGGAGTTGTGTGCGGCGGTGATGCTGGTCGACCATTTTCTGACTGTCGAGCGACCCAGTTTCGAGCCGCCAAGAGAGTCGAATCCAGCGGTCGAGCGGATTGTCGGAATGGCGAAGCGACTCCTCACTGCGAAGGACTACTGTCTCGAAATCCATCAACTGCCGCGGTTCGCTATGATCTTCTACGATCTTCGTCTGCGGTCCTCCTATCGATACCGAAGCGAAGGCATATGGCGCGCGCTTTTCTACCCCGCTGACTGGTATCTGATAGGCCTGCCAGATGCTTTGTTTCCCCTGTATGCCGCGGTTAGACCTGTAAGTTGGTTGCTCAGGCACTTCCCTCACGCGGCTACGCGGCGGCATCTACCGGATGGCTCTTCACGCCACCTCTCCTCGTAATTCGATTCCAGCAGATCCAACCTGGTTGAATAACCTGTTTGTTGTTTGGTCCGTTTTTCCTAGTCGTTCTGGTAACGAAATAGGAATCGTCCGGTGCCCCTCCGGTTTCGGACTCGTGCAAGATTGTTACGATCTCCTCCTCGCCGAACCTGCGTTTCCCCACCGCCGGTCTACTTTTTTCGTGACAGACCTCCCGTGAAATCGTCGAGATGTCTTCTGGCCTAAGGTCCTTACATCATCAAGGGGCTGGGCCGCGACTTCATCGCGAGGCATCTGGAGCGCACCTTCACCATCCCGATCTTCGAGCCGGGCGTGCGAAGCCTCAATCTCTCCAATGCGGTGTCGATCGTGGTGTACGAAGCGCTACGCCAGACCGGCGCCATCTAGCGATTTAGGGCGTTTCGCGTCGATTCGGGTCTGCGACTGGTTGCTTTGCAGGCTCCCCGGCGCCGCTTTTCACATCCGCGCTCGAAGAAACCGCAGCGTCCGGCGCATCTTTTTGGGTTCGTTTATGTTTTTCCGCTCCGTTCGCAGGCTGGGCGGGTTGTTCGCCCGATACTTCGACGGTTGGCGCCTCAGGCTTGGTTTCTGTCGATGATGTAGGAGGCTCGGTGGGTTCGTTTATGTAATCCAACTCCTCGAATGTCTCGCCAGAGGCCATCCGCTCCTTGCGCCGCCGTTCGAGGAAATTGAGGCATCGAAACAGCATCGCATTGATCGATGCCTGGTAGCGCACGAGGGTGCGCGCCGCGGCGCCGGTCGGGATCGTCGGCTTGCCCAGCCCGGCTTTAGGGAAGAAACGATCCTGCTTACCGATCACCGTCGCAATCGCGCGCTCCATGTTGACGTCGTTGAAGTCCTCGTACTCCTTCATTTCCTCCAGCGGCATGCTGTATTCGATCCAGTTGCGCCACGCCGCTTCGGTCTCATGGGTCCAGACCTTGGCGAGCCTCCAGTAACATCCGGCGAGTTGTTGGACCATCATGTGCTCGGTGATGGTGCGCGGCTGGTACTCCTGCGCGAAGTCGGCCACCAGCGCGTCGAACTCGGCGCGGCGCTCCTCGCCCTCGATAGTCACATTGAACGCGGCCTTTGCGAGGATGCCGTGGCGCAGCGCATTGAGGCTGGAGCGCGCCTTGCCGGCAGCGGTGCGCGGCCCGGTGGAGCGTTGCGCATTGGCGCGATTGGCGTTGGCTTTGCGCTCGCTGACCGGCGGTTTGGAGGTTGGAGTTGCTTCGGAAGTGACAGTGTTGTTCATAGCGTCTCCGCGCCGAAAAGGCGCGTCTAGCCGATACGGATGCCGGTCGCATCGGGAGTTGAGGAGAGACGCTTCAAACGGGAGGCATAGGAAACTGCGCCTCCCGCGGTTAGACTTATAGTATTTACCTATTCACTAAGCGTGTATAGAGGGCCAGCAGACCTCCTCTTGAGACGCCATTACATCATGTCATTCGGACCTCCGCTGAATGGCGACTCGTCATTGGGTGTGTGGATAATCCAGGTGGACGGGACGGAAACATTAGACGCGATAGCAGCCCAATATGTTTGCCCGCAGAACGGCCAGCCCAGCGAAACGGGTTACCAGTCTTTCATACGCAATGCCGAGCAACATGTGGGAACGGAGAAGCCGACGTAGGCGGGATCAGACTCGTACATGATCAGGCAAACGATCGTCGAGTCCATCGAATACCGAGGGCCGCTGTGCCACGCTGACCTTCGATGACGCATATCGCCGAGTATACACGGTTGCCCTCGAGCACAGTGCGGAGGGGAATTGCCGGCGGTCGGAAGAAGCCTCGGTAAAAACTCTGCCGAGATTTGTCTTAGAGCTTATTGGATGGTACGTTTTCGGTTCGCCGGCGCTGACATCT
The DNA here is from genome assembly GCA_963815835.1 of uncultured delta proteobacterium. Classification (GTDB taxonomy): domain Bacteria; phylum Desulfobacterota; class Binatia; order Binatales; family Binataceae; genus DATGKG01. Next base: position 532,137 of record CAWFIF010000004.1, on the reverse strand, counting down.
TTCAATGGTCGGATAGGAATGTAGGAAACGGAAGGGTATGAACGATTCGACAAAACTGCGACTCCCGGTCTTTATCGGAATCGGGCCGACCCGCACCGGCTCGACATGGTTGCATCATGCCTTGGGTGGAGTAACTGAACTACCTGGAGTAAAGGAAACACGGTTTTTCGGAGAGCGCTACTACAGGGGCATCGACTGGTATGCCCGTCATTTCCAGAATAGTCTCGACAGAGCTCCACTCGGTGAGATCTGTCCCACTTACTTTCCGTCCATTGAAGCGATCGAAAGGATTCACACTTATATTCCCAATTGCAAAATCATCTGTACGTTTCGGGATCCGGTCCAGCGCGCATACTCCCATTACAAACTGATGCGGCGTTTAGCCGTCACTCGCGACACCTTCGAAGACGCTCTTGCGGCTGATGATGGAAATTGGGAGAGCAACCGATATGAGTTCTATCTGCGGAAATGGAGGGCACGCTTTGGCGCGGAACGCGTTCTGGTGACGCTGTTCGACGATCTGATCTGCGATCCGCAGGCTTATCTCGATAGAATCTGTCGGTTCGTAGGCGCAAAGCGCGTTGCCTTGGCTGGACGGAAGTTCCCGCCGCGCGCCCGCAACGAAATAAAACGCCAACCCACAAACCGCAGCCTCGCGCTCGTTGCGCAAATGGTTAGGTCGTGGCTTGAGGATCATGAGGCAAAACTCGTCCTGAAATTCCTCCGTGATTGCAGAGGCTTTAGGTACTTCTTCGAGCACGGTGAGCCATTTCCGCCACTTGACTCCGAGGTAGAGGCGCGGTTACGAGGGCGGTTTCGTCCAGAGGTCGAGGCGCTCGAGGAACTGATCGGACGCGACCTTTCGTCATGGAAACAGAACGGCGATAGTACGGCGGACCGAGATCGTCGGCGGTCGGATAGTCCTAAGATGAGTCAGACTACTCATCCGGAGAGTTTATAGATCTGACTAGACGCCTTTTTGTCAAACGCCAACGGTTAGTGTATTTCAACCCTGAATGGCGAAAGCCAACCTTTCAACGATCTTTCCTATGGGATTTGGGCTCCTAACGACAACCACTCCGACGCGGCCCGCGATTGAGGACTTGGGGGAGGCGGGATCATCGCGGTTTGTCTCGGGCTCGTGTAGTTCTTGGGAGCGCCTGACATGAGTTCTACCGACGCGATCCGACACTGATTCTACGACTCGCGCCGACCCATCTGGGTTGACGGCACTACCGCTTTCGCGAACCTGGTGCGCTCCTACCTTAGACCCGACATGCGCATTCTGAATCTCGGGGCCGGGGCGGGCATTCGCGACTTGCATTTCGATCGCAATGTTCAAAGTGTGGTCGGACTGGATCCCGATGCGTCGGTAGCCACCAATCCGCACTTGACTCACGGCGTGCGCGGGACCGCGGAAGCCCTGCCCTTTCGCGCCGGCAGCTTCGATGCTGTCTATCTCGATTGGGTGGTGGAACACCTCGCCCATCCGGTGGGCGCGATTCGGGAGCTCGCCCGCGTACTGAAACCTGGCGGTCATCTCATGTTCCGCACCGGAAACCTCCTGCATTACCAGTACGCTATCAGTAGGTTTACCCCACATAGCTTCCATAGATTCGTGATCCGGCTGGTCGGCGGTGACGAGGCGTCCGACCCTATCCCACCTACTATCGAATGAATACTGTCGCCACTGTCCGGCGCGTTATGTCCGAAGCCGGTTTAGGCCCGTTGACGCCAGTCGCTCCCAGGCTGTCGATCGAATAATAGATCAGGATCGACAGCATCGTCGTTCCTCCCGGAGCGGTCAGGCAGTTGCCTTGATGACCATCGACATCAGTCAAATTGAGATGGATGGCCTTGGACGAAGTAACCGCAGCGACCCTTCAGGCGTTATTCGATCAAACCGGGACGCAGCCTGTATACAGATCATATCAATCGCGTCGATAGCCTCGGCTTGGTCGCGCAGAAAACTCCGCCATCTCCGTGCTTTAGCAGGTCGTAGGGGAGCCGGATCTCTTTGCGGGTGCGCTCGAACTGACGAGAGCTGCGGAACGACAGATACTCTTCCATGGCTGTTTTCAAAACGGCACGTGCGCCGATGCCAAGATCCAATCGTTCACTTCAAGCACGTTGAGCTTCGTTACCGCGCCCCCAGGTTTACGGAAAGTCTCGAGGTCCACCCCGGATAGCTGCGGGATCACCGCGTAGTCCGACCGTTCCTCTCCGAAAGCTCTTCAGGACCTCCAGCCCACACCCGAAGGTCCGCCGCCCGGTTGCCATGCAGTCAAGGATGATCCTTAGGTTGCACTCCTGCACCGTCGCGGTATCTAAGCGAGTCTCTCGCCTGACGGTATTGCAGCCCGACCCTTCGCCAGCGAGGGTCGGAACTCAACCAGCCGATGTAGTCGCGGTCCGTGAGGATCCGGACCGGACGCCCCACTCGCCTTAGAGGCGTCAAATCCAACATGGTGGCCGCCGCGGTTGAGGTCGCAGGCGGAGTTTCGGGCGGATGCTTCCCTGCTGTGGTTCAACTTACGCAACTTAGTCCTGGTCCTCATTCGAGACCAAAAAATTGACTTTGGAAAATCAAGCCCTTAAAGTACCTGCGGTTCGGGTCGGACCGCACCCGAAGTGCCAATCGGAGATTGTCCCTCTCGCGGTCTGTTTGGTGCCCGCCCCTCAAAGTTGAAAGAGGAACAACGAAAGCCGGCTGTTGAACTATGAGGGTCGAGTTTTTTTGAGTTCAAGAACTTGCATCAAGTGCGTATCGATAGCCGCGCTGTCGCTCTTTGCAATCGCGTTTGTGCTGGCGATCGCTCGTCCCGCAGGTGCATCCACCTACGTCATATTTCTTCCCCTCGACGGCCCGATTTATGACGAGCTCGACACTCTCAACGCACTAGGTTACCTCGACGACTACCTGGACGAGATAAAGCCGATCAGCCGCGTCGAGGCGGCCCGGCTCACCATCGAGGCGCAAGCACATTTGGACGAAGCGCTGCATCCTGACACGATCGCGCGCGAGATAGTTCAAGACTTGCGCGATCAACTGCACCAGGAAATCGGGTGGATTCAGTCCAATCACGAGGACAATCCGCCCACTGCAATGCTACATCCTTTGGATAGGGCCGAGCTTCAATACATATACTCCCGCGGCCCCGAGCGGTTTTGGCGCGGTTTTCAGCCAACCGGAAACGTGCTGAAAGCGGACGAAGGCACCCCTCTACTTCCGAATAACGATGGTATCGCGACCGCACCCGGGAGCAACGAGGTCGCGAAATGGGGCGCATGGGGAGGCGTCGGAGGATTCCTCGCCGCATACGGTGAGGCTGCGGTGGCGGGCCCTTTCGGGCATAACCCGGAAAACACCAACAGGGTACGTCCGCTAGGGGCTGAGGCGGTGGCCGACCTAGGCAACTGGGCGATCTCGTTCGGGCAAGAAGAGATGAGATGGGGCACTGGTTACTTTTCGTCCATAGCGCAGAGCAACAACGCCGATCCGATTCCTGGCTTTCGCTTGCAAAATGTTCACCCCACACTATTGCCAGGACCCTTCCGCTACCTGGGCCAGTTTCGATTGCAGGTTTTCTTCGGACGCTTGGACGCGGGCAGGATCCGAACGAGGGCAACAGCGACCAACCCCATTGAAACATTCGCGCGCCCATGGATCGACGGACAAATTATAAGTTTCAAGACGCTCCCCAACTTCGAATGGGGGATTACGCACGCAATCATGTTCGGCGGGGTGGGCAACAGCAACTATTCCTTGGCCGGATTCTTTGGACGTGCCACCGGCCTTAGTACCGGTAACGCGGCGGTCGGAAACACCCACTCGGAGGGGGGAGTCTATCTGAAGTTCCGATTCCCGCTTCTGCGCGATTCGGTTTTGTACATGCAGACCTTGGGCGGGGACAACCTTACCAAAGAAGTCCCCATCATCGGAGGAGCTCTGCCGTTTAAATCAGTATCATATCAGGTCGGTTACTACCTCCCACGCGTGACCAAGGATGGCCGCACCGACCTTCGCGTCGAGGGGAAGATTCTCGAAGCCAACTACCAGACCCACGAGGATTCGCTATATTGGGCCTACAGCGATCGCCTGATGGAGGATCCGTTGGGTCCCAACGCCAGCCAGATAGATTTTCAACTGGGACGCTGGTTTTCAAACCTGACCAAAGGAAGCTGCGATCTTTTCTTCTCGGATCGCGCTCCCAAGCTTAGCGAAGCTCAGTTCGTCCCGATGCAATATTACGGACCTCCATCTACCTTACATCACGAGCGCAGCGTTGGAATGGCGTTCGACCTGTTGACGATTCCAGAAAATTCCCGGCTGCGCGCCGATGTGCTCGCCTTCGGAAGGATGCATCTCGCGCTCGAGTATTGCGAGCACATGAACTTCGGGCCACCCGGAGCCTATCGAGCGGTTGCCTCGTTCAGCGTTGGCATGAAGCCAAATTGGGATGGCTGGTCCTGGACGAAGTAACTTCCTCGGCACGATTGCGCGGGGCGATGCGTACTGCGTTGGAGCTCGCGATGCGGTTTCCTCATGACGATCTGGGTTTTTTCTCACGGCGTTCGGACTCTGGAACACTCAATTCCAAGCGCCCCGATGTGCTAAGTATTGATGACCCTGTTGCTGACCGGTCTTAGCGTCCGGACCCTTTTGGTGTCGTCGTCGGTCAAATCTTTTTGTGACGCTTCTTGGACCTCTTCACCTGAGCGCGCTTCTTCCTAGCAGGGTGTTGAGGAAAGGGGTTGATTGCTCAGTTTCATATTGGTTAGGTGGCGCGAGGCCGGGATTACAGACTTACCCGCGACCCACTTTGATCCGCCGCGCGGCGTGGAACACTGGTGTGGGTTGTTGATTCATGCCGGGGCCCCAGTGAGCTTGGCGATCCTCAGGAGGTTGTAACAGGCGGCGACCAGGTAGGCGTGCATCTGCACCCGCTGGCGACCGCGATAGCGCGTGCGACGCAGCCCCCGATGCTCTTCATCCAGCCGAAGGTCTCTTCGACCCGCTTGCGGATCCATTGGCTGACCGCGTAACCCGGATGGCGTACGGTGCGGGCGTCGAGCGCAGTAGCCACCCGGTCGCGCCAGGTTCTGCGCCACGTGGGGCGTGACCTTGAGCGCGCGGCAGGACGCGACGAAGTCGCGAGTATCATAGCCCTTGTCGCCGCCAGCGTGATCCGTTGGCTACCGGGCAAGCATTCGCCGACCATTGCGATCGCCGCGCGCCGTTCGGCACGTCCGTCAGCCGGCTCAACCTGAAAGTCGATCAAGATGGCGTTGCGATTCTCCATCAGCGTGGGCCGAGTAACAAAGCTTGGCCTCCTTGCCCGCGCCCTTCCTGGCCGGCAGGGACTCGGGGTCGGTGGTCAACTGGTGGGTCTGAGTGGTGCGGCGCTGGCCATGGAAGTTGACACTCGGATTGCTGGGGTCATCCGGTGGCTCGCTCGGACCCGCATCCTTGCGTTTGAAGCTCTTGAGCGAGGCCCACGCCTCGATCAAAGTCCCGTCCACGGTAAAGTGCTCGTCGCTGGTCAGCTTCAGCTCGCGTGCCTCCGCCACCACGGTGCGGAAAAACTCGCCCGCCACGTCATGCTTGAGCAACCGCATCCGATTGCGGCTGAAGGTGGAATGGTCGAAGGCGGGCTCGTCCCAGTTGAGGTCCAGGAACCAGCGAAACAACAAGTTATAGTCCAACTGCTCGCAAAACATCCGCTCGCCGCGCACCGTGTACAGCGCCATCAGCAGCGAGGCCTTCAACAACCGCTCTGGGGGGATCGAGGGACGGCCCACCTCGCTGTACTTCCGCGCAAACAGCGGCGAGAGTTCTTCAAGTGCGACCTCGGCCAGCGCTTTGATCAGTCGGATCGGATGGTTGGCTGGCACTCGCTGTTCCGGGTTGACCAAGGTCAGCATCGTGCTCCGTGGCCGATCGTGTCGGCGCGTCTTCCTCTTCCTTCCCTGCCGCAACCCAGATCGCTTCGTTTCACTATACCGATGCAAAACGATCGGTCGATCCCATCGAAGAGGAATTTCTCAACACCCTGCTAGGGAATCTCTGCACAAGTGTTCCGGTTCTGGTATAAACCGTTAGTTGGATCGGCGGATGCGGAGGTGTGGGGATGGGGAATCAGCGGACGTTCGCATCGATGGCGTGGAACGGAAAGGGCAAAGTCACTCGGCGCGAGCGGTTTCTGGCCGAGATGGATGCGGTGATTCCATGGCCGAGGCTGGTCAGGCTGATCGAACCGCACTACCCCAAAGCCGGACAAGGTCGCCAGCCACTGGGCTTGGAGAAGATGCTGCGGATTTACTTCCTGCAGCAGTGGTTCAACCTGTCGGACCCGCAGGCCGAAGACTCGATCTACGACAGCGAGTCGATGCGGCGCTTTGCACGGGTCGAGCTGGGCGACGAGGTGGTGCCGGATGAGAGCACGATTTTGCGCTTTCGCCACCTGCTGGAGCAGCATGGGCTGACCCAAGCGATCTTCGATTCGATCACCGGGCTGTTGGAAGAACGGCGGCTGTTGCTGCGCGCAGGAACTATCGTGGACGCGACCATCATCGCGGCGCCGAGTTCGACCAAGAACGCCAGTGCGACCCGCGACCCCGAGATGAAGCAGACCCGCAAGGGCAAAAACTGGCACTTCGGCATGAAGCTGCACATCGGAGCGGATAAGCGCGGTATCGTCCATACCGTGCGAGCGACCGCCGCCAACGTAGCCGACATCACCCAGCTGCCGGAGCTGCTGCATGGGCAGGAGCGGGAGCTGTTTGGCGATCAAGCGTACTGGAAGGAAGACGATCGAGAGTTCCTCGAAACGTGGGGAGTGCGCTACCGGATCAACCGGCGCCCTACCTCCCAACGGCCCTTGAGCGAGCGCTGGCGGATGATCAACCGGGCGCGCTCGCGGACCCGGGCGCGCGGCGAACACGCCTTTCGGGTGGTCAAGCAACTGTGGGGCTTCGCCAAAGTGAGATACCGCGGTCTGGCCAAGAACCTGGCGCGAGCGCAGACCATGTTTGCGCTGGCCAACCTCTACCAGGTTCGCAGACATTTGCTCCCAGTAGGGGCCAGCTGCGTGCTGTGAGGAATCCTCGGGCAGCGGGCAGTCTCTATGGCGATCATCGCCCGACCAACTATCACTCGCTCGCCGCTCTCTGAACCCGATTGTTATGACCACTTCAGCCAATCGCTCAACAACACCGACCTGTGCAGACCTTCCTTAGCGGACCAATTCAGAAAGAACGCCGAGAAGGACCCCTACATAATGAAAAGGTGGTGGGAAGCCAAGGCGGAAAGCGTCGCCTCGGCCTTGTGCGTGAGTTCGGACGATCCGCGCCTCAAAGGAGAATAGCCATGGCTCAGAATTGCGAGTATCCAGGATGCGCGAACCCAATGGGAACGGGGAAGTCGCACCAAATCACCAACGTCACTGGCAAGGGCAAGATTCGAGTAAGCGTTTCGTTGTGCGACGTGTGCGAAGGGTTGTACGGTACCAAGGACCCCCCTTTTATGGGATGGTTCGCAAAAAGAGCAGCTAGTCGTGCTGAGGACTAGACGCTACAAAATAGGCCCGCGCAGATTTTGTCGGTCGCTCGCCGGTTGCTGACTCAAATGTCGATGAATCTGCGCCATGCTGCCGTGCTCGCGCTTGTCGGCTGGTATCTGATGGTGCCACCCGGCGCGATGATGAAAGGGGGCAAGGTTTGGACTTTTTCAAGCGACGCGCCCATACGCCAGTGGAAAGTCAAAGAACCTTTTGACACAGCCGCGGATTGTGCTCGTGCGCAACGCTTTCACATCGATGCCGTTAATCAAAGTGGCTCTCCAGACCTCTATGCTTATTGGTTGTCGGCGCAATGCATCGCCAGCGACGATCCGCGTCTAAAGGGAAATTAGAGCATACGGTGGGATTGCGGGGTTCACTCCTTTTTTTCCCCAGCGTTGAGCTTCGCGCAGAATAGAGATGCCTCGAGGTAGTCACCGAACGATTCTGTTTTGTATCCCTTACGAGGCATCGAACCATCCCCAAGGTCAAGGTAGCAGATCACGTCGTATTTCGGCCTTCGTACCCCTCGCTTTTGCACTCGGTAGACCCTTTTGCTTCGCGTAACCCGCATTGGTTTGAAATCCTTGATAGTCCAGTTTCTCGAAAAAGCCCGAAACTCGAATCCGGTGATTATAATACCGCCGCCGCCTTCTCGCGCGCCATTGTCGCCGAATCGCGCCGCACGGGGTAGGACAAAGGAGCCTCCCTGCTATGCTCCCGGATTTGGCGGGCGACGATTTCCGTTCGGTAGCGCTTGCCGCTGCCGTCCTTGGCCTCGTACTCGCGGGTCGCCAGCCGTCCTCCGAACGTAGACCTTTGCGGCCTTTGCCGACGAACCAGTCGGCTATGCGGCGGCCTGATTTCCCCAAGCACTCCAGCCTTCACGCCGCCCACGGGCGAATAGTTCAAGCTTGGGCAGTGCCGGGTACGTGCGCTCCATGATTTCGCAGACGAGTTGGGGCTTTTCACTATGCGCCCCTCGGCGCGACCGAATGGCAGAGCCCAACAGCAACCCTCAGGCGCCGAAGGCCGCCTTCTCCTTGTCGATCACCGCTTTGAACGATGGCCGGCTATGCACCCGGTTGAGATACGCGGCCAGCTTCGGCCATCGCTTCGCGTCAACGCTGTATCCCGCCAGCATGAAATTCACGAACTGCGTGGCGATGCCGATATCGGCGATGCTGAACTTGTTGCCCACCAGGTATTCGTTGTTGCCGAGTTCGCCTTCGAGGTAGTCGAACATCGGCGGAAGTTCATTGTCGACCACCTTTTGAATCTCGGCGAGGTTCGGCTCTTGTTTGAAAACCCGCGGCGCGATCACTTTTGGAAAGAAAACCTTTCCACCCATAATCGGCGCCAGTCCGCCATCCCCGTACTCCTCGAACCATAATGCGCGCGCGTACTCATATGGATCGGACGGGTACAGCGATGGCTCAGGTTTGATCTTTTCCAGATATGCGATGATGACCGACGAGTCCGCCAGAGTGCGATCGCCGTCCTGGAAAGCGGGAATTTTGCCGAGCGGGCTGATCTTGCGGTATGAGGGCGGTGCGCCGAACGGAATGACTTGCTCGTGCTCAAACGGGATTCAGCGCCTCCTTAGTGTGCTCGGGTGACAATGACTTTGCTGTGCTGCACCTTTTAAAGTACAATTAACTCTTCACGGTTTAGCTCGGGGGGTCGGCCCTGGATCGACCGCCACAGAAAATCCCACTGGTCTTCTTTCGAACTTTGGCGGGAAGCGAGCCCACGCGCGAATGGCTGAAGGGACTGACGGAAGTGGAGCGTCAAGCCATCGGCAAAGACTTGTTGAGGGCGCAATGGCGATGGCCGGTCGGAATGCCGCTCGCGCGACCTTTAGGGAACGAATTGTGGGAAGTGAGGACCGATTTGCCAACCAAACGAACGGCGCGCGTGCTGCCCTGCCTTTATCGGGAGCATCTGGTTGCGCTGCATGGATTCATCAAGAAAACCCGCACCACACCGCAAGAGGATTTGGCCTTGGCGCGAAAGCGTCAACAGGAATTGCACGGATGAGCAAGAAACATCTCGGTTCCAGCATCGATGATTTCCTTAAGCAAGAGGGAACCTTTGAAGAGGCGCAGGCCGAGGCTGTCAAAGAGGTTATCGCGTGGCAGCTTGCGGAGGCGATGAAAGCAAAAAAGATATCCAAGGCGCGCTTGGCTGTCTTGCTGAAAACCAGCCGAACCCAGGTTGACCGCTTGTTGAGCGCGAAGAGCGATATCACGCTATCCAGTTTGCAGCGAGCGGCGGCGATATTGGGACGCCGAGTGACTATCGAGTTAGTGTAGGCAGCGCCTCCCTCATCATGCAGCGCTGATGCGGAAGCCCACCTTCGGGAAATGATTGACGATTTTCCCAAGGCTCGGCTCCTCGCGCTCGATCCTCCCGAAGTCACCCTCGACATCGCATGGATGCCGGAGGACACGAAGGCGAAATCAAGCCCGCCGTCAAGCGGGCGGCTGCCTGACGTGACCGGCTTGCCACAATCCCAGCGCCTGCCGCCATGAGGCGATCGCCACCAGCGGCACCAGCCAGATGAGCCGGCTCCCATAGCGACTCTGAGGGTCCGAGATCGCTCCTAACACGAACCCATTGAGAAGCAGTGCAAATGCGATAGTTATGAACAGTTCGACCGGAAGCCATTGTCCGCCTCTGGCCAGAAGGATCGCGATCAATGTGCAATAGACAACGCTGATGAGCACCACACTCATGTGCAAGCGATTGAGGCCAACCAGATTCGCCAGCTCGCCGTAACTTTGTCTCGAGTTTTTGTAGCTAGCGAACTCGCCCGGATAGTTGTCCTGCAAATCGAAGGTCGGAAACTGCCGCTCCCTATAAGATCCCAATCCGTCCCCGGTTTCGACTCGGACGACTTGTTCGAACGTGTGCGCGATCGCGCTCTGCAAGGTCCACAGCGGATATCTCCGGACAGTGCCCCTGATAATTTCCAGTCCTTCCTCCCGTTCGTACAGCCATCCGTTCCCGTGAAACACCCCATCCTCCCCCCACAGAAAAGTCCCGGCGTTCATCGGCATCCGATCGAGGAAGTAGCACATTCTATACTTGCGAGTTCCGCAGTTCTCGCGCAGAAACCCTACCGCCTGCCCATCCGCCACCAATCGCGCCAGCACGAACGCGTACCCGCCGGCCGAATAGGTCATCATGCCAAGGGTCAGGTAGTTCGAGATCACGATGGCGACTGTGCCTGCACCTACTACTGCCGCCGGCAGCATCAAGTGGGGGACCCTTTCGGGCGCGCGCTTGCGCAGCACAACCCTGACAATCAACCCTATGAGCAGGAGCCCGATGGCGATCGGTATGTGGGAGTAATGCACGACCGCCGCGACGAATGTCAGACCGACCACATAGCACTGTTCCCACCAGCGAAGCCGCCCCAAGCAGAACGCCAAAAGGAACAGACCTAGTACCAGCACCGGCGTGAATATGTCAGGCATCAGGAAGCCCGCGTACCATGGCAGGCTCGTGAGCACGCACAGTAGAACGATTACGCTCAGGAACTCGACTCGAGACGCGATTCCGAAGACCTCGCGCAGGACCAGGCGCAGCAGATACGCCACCAGCAACGATTGCAAAAATACCACCGTCCACAGCGACTCCATCAGATGCGCCGTGTAAACGAACATGCTGTAGAACATGCTCCGAACGGCGAAGTTGACGAGCACAAGGTATCCGCCGGTATCCGGGTACACCAGCGGATATCCGTTGTAGAGGGCAGCGCCGGAAAGCAGTACGGCGGAACACAGCACCGTCGCAGCATCGATGAGCAATGTCGCCGCGACCCCGAGTAGCGTCAGCCCCTTCTTCGGAATCCTCATTGTTTTGGATTCATCGGGATGTTCCGCCCCGCATCCGAAGAATGATGCGCAACCGATACGATGCGTCTACCTGTTATGTAGAGGTGATGCGGAAGCCTACCTTCGGGAAATGATTGACGATTTTTCCCAGATTTGGCTCGTCGCGCTCGATCGCAACCTCATAGACAGAACTCGAAACCACCTTTCCTACTACCGCATCGAATCCATAGTCGTCCGGCATCACCGCAACCTTGGCCCCCATCTTGAGGCCATTGAGATCGTCGGCGTCCTCGTGCTCGCGGGTCGCGGGCGTGCTCTCGCGCGCGATCTTGAGCGCCTCGTCGGGATCCATCCCCTTCATGTCGCCATGACCCATCGCATCGACGCGCTTGAACCATCGCATCAGGTTGGAAAACTTCTGTGCGATGGCGAATGAACTCGGCTCCGCCTGGAGAAACCACACCGGATGATATAGCGCCGCATCGGCGAGGCTGAATGACTCCCCGAGCATATAGGTGGTGTGCTCGAGTTGCCGATCCATCATGTCGAGGTAGGCGCGCAGCTGGTTGCGCGCGTCGGGCGCCGCCGTCGCGACCTGCCCGAAGTCCGCGCCCTGCATCATCTTGCTGCGATCCTCGATGAACTCCTTGGGCACGCTCGCGCCGAGTTTCGCGAAAATGACCGGCGTGGTCGACCAGAACATCCTGCGGTCGGCAAAGATGTTCATCTGATGCGCGGCGGCCTCCAGCCCGTGCGGATAGAGCGTCGGCTCGGGGAACAGCTCGTCGATCTTGCGGATGATGATGCCGGTATCGCAGTAGATATCGGCGCCAGTTTGTAGGACGGGAATACGCCGATAGCCTCCGGTCAGTGGAATCAGCTTCGGCTTCGGCATGATGACCGGCTGCTCGACGGCGCGCCAGCTCACCTTCTTATGCGCGAAGATTTTGCGGATTTTCTCCGAGAAGGGCGAGTTCACATATTGATGCAGGATGATTTCCGCCACGACTTTCTCCTGGGTTTGAGGTGCAGGGCTATCTTCTATCCCGTGATTGTCGCGCGCACCAGATGCTCCCAACGGCAGCGAACAGTCACCCAGGGCCGATCTGTCGCGACTTGATTCGATTAGCGCTAGATTTCCGCTTCGCGTGAGGCGTTAACCGCGATGAGCACCGAACGAGACTTGAACCTTCATAGTGAGCCGACTCCTCAGATGAGGCGGGCGCAGCTTGCGGCCACGGGATTGATTTTGCTCGCGGTGACGTTCGCCGGATGCGGCGCTTCGAGCGAACCATTGTCCGCCGAGACTCCTCCTAACCCTGCCGTAGTGCCTACCAAGACCGCCGCGACGGATTCCGATGCTGCTCCGATCGCGAAGCCGTCGCTGCACAGCGGAGACGTCTGGGTTGACAGGATACAGGGCGCTGATCGTGAGTTCCGCATTGAATCTATCCACGACGGCAAGATGGAGGTGAATTTCTGGGGCGCCGAGATGACCACCGACTCTGCCTTCAACATATTCGTATATCGCTCGCTGACTGAATCGTCGTCGGAGCCGACCGTGTCGAGCAAGCCGGGCTTGTGGTTCGCGTTCCCTCTCTACCCGGGCAAAACCTGGGACAACCGCTACGACTGGGAGATGATGGGCGCCGCTCCGGTCCGAGGCAAAGCTGAGGACCACGGCAAAGTTTTGGGCTGGGAGGATGTAAAAGTGCCGGCCGGCACATTTCACGCTCTTAAAGTAGAGGTCAATAGTCGCTACTACGGAAAAGGTGGGATGGCCGATGATGAGACCCTGCTCTTCTGGTACTCGCCGCAAGTAAATCGCTTCGTGAAATTCGACTACCGCTCGATGTACGAGGGCGGGTTGCTCGCGGAAATGGTCAGCTACAAACCGAATAAGCCATCGGATTGATTCTCGGCTCCTCGCGCCCCCCTCACCTTCCGAGGGGAACGGGGGAGGCGCGGACCGCGCGTTGGAACGCCCATTGGCGGATGTGATTGATCTGCTCCTTCATCGCGCGCGCCAGCGGCACCGACCCTGCCGCGGTATCGATGAGATCGTCCTCGGTCAACTCGCGGTCCGCCAGCCGCGCCTTGGTCAGTGCGGATATCACGCACTGCTCAATCTCGGCGCCCGTCCAGTCACGGGTAGACTCTACAATTTGGTTGAAGTTAAACCGCGAGGTGTCCACGCCCCGGCGGTTAAGGTGGATCGTGAAAATCTCGACGCGTTCCTGATCGTGCGGCAAGTCAACAAAGAAGACCTCGTCGAAACGTCCCTTGCGAATCATCTCGGCGGGGAGCAGGTCGATTCGGTTGGCGGTCGCGGCGACGAACAGCCCGGCCCCTTTTTCCTGCATCCAGGTAAGGAAAAACGCGAAAATGCGGCCTTGCTGACCGCCCGTCTCCGTTGACGTGATACCCATCTCGATTTCATCGAACCAGACGATGGCGGGCGCCAGGCTCTCCAACGTGTGGCATGCCTGGACGAACGCGCCTTCGGGCTCGCCATGCCTGCCGGAGAAGACATCGATTAAGTCGATTCGGTAGAGCGGAAGCTCGAAGCATGAGGCGATCGCTCTGACCGACAGGCTCTTGCCGCATCCGGGGATGCCCATCACGAGCACCCCTTTGGGCACAATGTCGGCGCTCAAGGTGTCACGCTGCTGAAACAGTTTGCGGCGCTCCATCAGCCACTTTTTGAGGCCTTCGAGGCCCCCGATTTGCCCGATGTCGGTGCTGTCGGAGACGAACTCAATCGCGCCGCTCCGATTGATCAGGATGCGTTTTTCCTCAAACAAGGCCGGCAGCGATTGCGCGCCGAGAGTGGGGCTGACCGCGAGCGCGCGGCGCACGGCGTGCCGCGCCTCATCGAGACTCAGTCCCTGCAACGCGCGGGCGAGTTGGTACAAAGTTTCATCGCTGGTGTCAGCGTGCCCCTCGCGCGCCGGGATTTGAGCGGCCTCGGAGCGCAGGAATTCCATCAGTTCGGACAGATCCGGCGGTGGGAGGTCGATGACCACAAAGCTCCTCTCGACTTCTTCCGGAATGAATCGCAGCGGCGAAGTGATCACGATGAACTTCTGTTTGTCGAGGCAGATCCGGTAGAGGTCGCGAAGGCGCCGGCGCACGCCCGCGGAATCGCGCAAGGGCTCGTGAAAATCCTTCAGGTGAAAGATAGCAGGCTCGGTGTGCGCGGCGATGAAATCCAGCGCCTCGCGCGGATCGAGAGCGGGCGCCTCCGCCTCCTCCTCATCCTCGCGAGACAGGCCCTCGGTCAGACTCCAGGTCCAGACAGGCAGCGGCGCGGATGGGCGTAACTGCCGGCTCGCCTCGCGCAGCAAATCGGTAACCCGGCCTTCTTCAGCCGAGCGGACATATATTAGAGGCCGCCCGGATTGAAAGATTTGCAGAAGCGTTGTTGCCGCGCGCGTACCAGGAAGAAACTCGGCCTTCGAAGGATGATTGTTTGAAGAAGTTTGCGCCACGCGGTCAGTTTAGCGCAAAGGCTGGAGTTGGGCACTCCATTGGACGCTAATCTTGCTGGTTATCGATCGGACTGAATGCGCTTGTCGCCACTCGCGAAGTTATGGGCTCGACTGCGGAACAAAGAACTTTTCGACGAGCCAGCGATACCATCGGGACGGTCCCTCGCGATTGGGATGGAGTCGATTTGAATTCGTTTCGAGAAAGCCGATGAACGGATTCTCTCAAGACCTGAATGTTCACCCCGGGATGAATAGTAGCGAAGCGAAACTCCCGGTATATCGTGATGGGGCCGGCATCGAGTCGGGAGCTGCAGCTGATGAAATGACGTGCAACTGCCCATCAATTGGTCGCGATTCTTTAGTCGTCCCAAAGCCGACTTCATGCATTCTGCACTTTTTAAGGTTGCAAATTGCATTATAATGGCCTCGCTCTTGCACGTCTCCCTTCCCAAATCTCTTTGGGATGGTGAGACAATGGCAGGACTAATAATTCTGGTAGTGGTATTCGCGTTGCTGGCTGGTGGCACTTATCGGGTCTTCAACACCTGATCCACTGGCTATCAATCATGAAATGCGAGGCGTCAGCGGGGGGGTTGACTCTCTCGCATTGCGACGGCTGTCGGGGCCGACTCCTTTTTATATGCGCGGCCGAGTGACCGGTGCTCCCCGGAGTCGTTGAATAATACGGTCCGGGCCTCGTCCATAGCAGCAGCAATAGAGCTGATAGCAGCAATTGGTGCGGACTGGGCGAACCTCGATGAGCAATGATGGTTTTTTCGGCGACGCATCCTTTATCGCGCTGGATCGCGGTCTCGATAGCTCCTCGCATCTGGTTCAGTTCTACGAGGACGATACCTTCCTGGTCGATACCGTCAGTCGGCTGGTCGGCAATAGCCTCGAGGCGGGTGACGGGGCGGTCATAATCGCTACCGGACCCCATCGCGAGGCTATCGAGAAACAGCTTCTCGCGCGCGGCCTCGACTTCGGCGCGACGCGCGTGCGAGAGTGCTTCCTCTCCCTCGACGCGGGCGAAACATTGGCGAAGATACTGGTCGATGAGTACCCCGATGCCGCCCGCTTCGAGGAAGTCATTGGCAGCGCGATTGCCAAAACTACCAAAGCCAGCCCCCACGGATACACGCGCGCCTTCGGTGAGATGGTTGCTCTGCTATGGGCCGACGGCAAACGCGACGCTGCCCTTCGTCTCGAGGCGCTGTGGAACGACCTCTCCAAGCGGTTGCGGTTCTCCTTATGCTGCGGCTATCCCTTGAACAGCTTCTCAAGTGCCCTTGATGGGCACTATCTCGCGAAGGTTTGTGCCGAGCACTCTCATGTAATCCCGGCCGAAAGCTACACCGCGCTGACGGATCCCGACGACCGCCAGCGCACCATCACGTACCTCCAGCAAAAGGCGAAGCTGCTCGAATCCGAGATGGCGGTGCGCAAGAAGGTCGAGGAAGAACTGTGCGCCAGGATTGCCGAACTGGCGGACGCCGATCGGCGGAAAAACGAATTCCTCGCGATGCTCGGGCATGAGCTGCGCAATCCGCTTTCCGCCGTGCTCAACGCCATCACCGCCGCCGACCTCGATGAGTCGCGTCGCGATCGCGCGATTGACATCGCGCGGCGACAGACCGCTCAGCTCACCCGCCTGGTCGACGACCTGCTCGATGTCGCGCGCATCACCCAGGGACGCATCGCGCTGCGCAAGGAGCCGGTTAACGTAGTCAGCGTGGTGGAAAGATCGATCGAAGAAACCCGCTCGGCCACCGAGATGCGCCAGCAACGCATCATCATGATCGCGCCGCCCGATACGCGCGCGATACGGATCGACGTGGACCCGGCGCGGATGCAGCAGAGCATCAGCAATGTCATCCAGAACGCGAGCAAGTTCACGCCATCGCGCGGCCGCATCGAGGTCTCTCTGCGCCGCCGCGGCGCTGATGTTACGATTCGCGTGCGCGACACCGGCATCGGTATCGCGGCCGAAATGCTCCCGCGTGTGTTCGACCTTTTCGCGCAGGGCGATGTTTCGGTAGACCGCCCTCACGGCGGGCTGGGCATCGGACTGACGCTGGTCAGGCAACTCGTCACGATGCATGGCGGACAAGTGGAAGCGCGCAGCGACGGCTTCGGCAAGGGGAGCGAGTTCGAAATCTCGCTTCCGATCTCGAGCGATTCGATGCACGACGCGCTGGCCGAGAGTACGCCGACCGCGCGCGCAAGTTCGCGCGTCCTGATCGTGGAAGACAATGCCGACGCGGCGGAAAGCATGCGCATGCTGTTGGAACTGCTCGGCCACGAGGTGCGCGTCGCGCCAGATGGCTTCGCGGCTCTGAATATCCTGGCCGAAAACGCCTTCGATACGATCCTCGTCGATATAGGCCTGCCCGCAATGGACGGCTATGCGCTGGCGACTCGCATTCGGGCGCTGCCGACGGCAAAAGCGATGCGTCTGGTAGCATTGACCGGCTACGGACAAGAAGAGGATCGCCGCCGCGCCCTAGAGGCGGGATTTCATCAGCACCTGGTAAAGCCGGTAGACATCGATCGCCTGCAGGCTCTGCTTGCGGAAGCGTCGCCCTCGGTGGCCTAACCTCTTTTCGCCGTGAACCTTACCGGCAGCTTCGAGGGGCCGGAAATGAAATTCGACTGGAGGAACTCGACCGGGCCGGCCTGCTCGATGTCGGGAAGCCGCGTCAGGATCTCGCGCAGCATCACTTGGATCTCCGTGCGCGCGATGTGCGAACCCAGACAAAAATGCTCGCCGCCGCCGAATGCGATGTGCTCGTTGGGCTTGCGCCCCACGTCAAATTTGTCGGCGTCGGGGAACATGCTCTCGTCGCGATTCGCCGAGCCGTAGTACATCGCAACCTTGTCACCCGCGCGGATTTTCTTACCGCCAAGTTCGGTGTCGCGAGTCGTTGTACGGCGCATATAGATGACCGGGCTCACGTACCGAAGCATCTCCTCGACCGCGCTCGGCAGCAGCCCATCGAGATTACTTTGCAGGCGGCGGCGCTGGTCGGGATTGTTGAACAACGCGAGCATCCCGCCGCCCAGCAGATTGCGCGTGGTGTCACCGCCCGCGTTGATCAGCAGCAGAAAAAAGAAACTGTACTCGGCAGGCGTCAGGCGGTCGCCATCGATCTCGGAATTTAGCAACTTGGTGGCGATGTCATTGCCTGGATGCTTGCGCTTCTCTTCGGCGAGATTCAGCGCATAGCTCAGCATTTCCATCCCGGCCGCCGCACGCTCCTGCTCATTCACCGCTTCGTGCGCCGAATGCATCTTCTCGGTCAGCGCGTACAGCCGTCGCCCGTCTTCAAGCGGGATGCCCATCAGCTCGGCGATCACATACGAGGGAAGCACGCCCGCGATGTCGGACATCAGTTCGCATTCGCCGCCTTCGATGACATCGTCGATGATCTTTTTGGCCAGCTCCTGGATGCGCGGCTTGAGCGCATTCGCACTGCGCGGGATGAACTCCTTGCTCACCAGCGTTCGATAGCGCGTGTGATCGGGCGGGTCCATGTGCAGCATCATGCTGCGCGACTGCTGCAGCGAAAATTCGTCTGGATCGTCAAGCATGATGCCCCCGGCATACGAGGAGTAGGTTTTTGCGTCCCGCCCGATAGCCCATACGTCCTGATAGCGCGTGACGGCCCAGAACCCGCGCGCGCTCTTCTGCTCATGCCAATGCACCGGGTCGTTCTCGCGCAGCCAGCGGAATTGCTCGTGCGGCTGGCCCTTGGCGTATGAGGCGGCGCTGACCAGATCGATCATTGGAATCGTCGAGACGGAAGCCATAGCCGATGAGTATTCCACACCGATTCGTTCTCGCAACTGCGGCGCACGTGAGCGGGAGCGGCTTGTTCGCGTGGCGTCGCGGAGTTAGAAGAGAAGCATGACGCCTCGCACCTTGTACGACGCCGATAGCCACATCATGGAGCTGCCGGATTTTCTGACCGCATATGCGGACCCATCGATTCGCGATCAGTTGCCGCCGATTCTGCCGGTCGGGCGCCTCGACTCCAGTTTGGTGGGACTTCCTACCGGCGGCAGGCGCGGGCATCTGCCGGACAAGGTTGCCGAGTTGAAGACGCTCGGCGATCGCATCCTGCGAGGACCGAAATGGTACGAGGCGCTCGGCGCATTCAATTGCGCGGAGCGCGGCGCGGTGCTCGATATGCTCGGGCTGCGGCGCCAGGTGATCTTCTCGTCATTCGCGTCCGGCGTCATCTTCGGATGCAAGGACCTCGACATCCGCTACGGCGGTGTGCGCGCATTCAATCGCGCGATCAAGGCATTCGTCGCCGATGATCCTCGGCTGGTCGGTGTAGGCCTGCTGGTGTTTGAAGATCCCGAGCGTTCGGCAGCTGAACTGGATCAGGCACTATCCGAAGGTCTGCGATTGTTCATGATTCCTACGGACTCGTGCGGGCGTTCGCCGGGGCATCCCGCGCATGATCCAATTTGGGCGCGGCTGGCCGAAGCGCGAGGCACTTTCGTGATCCACGTCGGGAGCAGCAAGCTCTCCATCGATCCCGAATGGATGAACGATGGCCATCCCGAGCACAAGACCGCGCGCGGCGGGGCCGAGGTCGTCGGCTCGAAGGATATGACCTCGATTTTCCACACCGCCGAGCGATACCTGGCGGTGTTGATCCTCGATGGCGTGCTGGAGCGATATCGTGAACTGCGCGGCGCCTGCATCGAGCTCGGCGCCGGATGGGTTCCCGCGATGCGACGGCGCCTCGACCATATTGTCGAGGTGTGGTCCAAGCCGGAGCCGCATCTGCGCGACATGCGCCGCCGTCCCTCGGCGCAGATGGACGATCAGTTGCGCTTCACGCCCTACCCGTTCGAGGACGTCGGCGAGCTGATTCGTTTTTCGGATGACCGGCTGTACATGTTCTCGACCGATTATCCGCATGCCGAGGGCGGACGCGATCCGCTTGGCCGCTTCGAGGCCAGCCTCGCCGAGCATCCTGAATCGAGCAAGCGGCGATTCTTCAGCGACAATTTCCAGGAGTACGTGAGGAATTAGGAGCGGCTCCGTTCGAGCTACGTTTCGACGATCGCGAGGACGGCGTTGCGCTGAATCTGGTCGCCCGGCTTGACGCGGAACTCCTTCAGCCGCCCCGTCGCGCTTGCCTTGATCGGGATCTCCACCTTCATCGATTCGATCATCATGATCTCGGCGCCGCGCGTGACCTGCGCGCCGGCCTCGATCGATAACCTCAGCACCTTGCCGACCGACGGACTTTTGATTTCCATCCAAATCCTCTGGACCGATTTTACGCCTATGGCTTATTAGCAATGAGCTGTGCGCGCGCGCCAGCGCGTTAGAAATTTTGTGTTGTAACCGCGCGCGAATCGGCTATAGATCATGAGTCGCGCGGAGGCTGGGGCATCCGCGGACCCCGGAGGTGCGATGACTTTTTCCGAGCGGAGAGTGCTGCACGAGTATCCTCGGGGGGCGCATCGATGGACGCTTCTCCTGCTCACCGTCATCGCCACCATCCTCGCCTCTTATGAATTCCAGCTCGCGCCGCTGCTCTCGCTGATGCTGCCCGCGATCCACATGACCAAGGCGGCCTACAGTCTCTTCGTCGCATTCGCGGTCGCCCTCGCGATGGTGTCAGCCTACTTCGGCGGTCCGCTTGCCGATCGCTACGGGCGCGTGCTGATAATCGACGCCGGGCTGGCTGCCGTAACCGCTCTGGTGTTTGCGAACCTCCTGATCAGTAACATCGCAACCTTCGTGTTGATTCGCACGCCGATGGCGATCATCGGTGGACTGATGGCAGGAGCGGGTGCCGCGCTGGTACGCGATATGTCGCCGCGGCTTTCGCGCGCGCTCGCGTTCGGATTGTTCACCATCGGGCCGGTGGGCGCGAACTTTTTGGCGAACTTCATCGCCGGCGAGACGCTGCCGATTTTCCACACCTGGCAATCGCAGATGTGGATCACGGGATGCCTCGCAATCGTGTTGTACCTGCCGATCCTGTTTTTCCTTAAGGACTTGAGTCCCGCGCTGCGTTTGCAGATTTTCAAGAGTGAGGTCGCGGCGCTAGAGCGCGAGGGGCGGGCGCCGGCCGCCTCGGAGCTGCCGTCGAGCACGCGCGACGCGTTCGCGCGGCTCATCAAGCATAGCGAGGTGTGGCTGCTGGTGATCGGTGTGGTTGCGAATCTCACGCTGTATTTCACCATCACCACCTTCGGCCCACTGATGTTCACCGAGGCCTTTCATTACAGCCCCAGCGACGCGGCCAGTATGAAC
Organism: uncultured delta proteobacterium; assembly: GCA_963815835.1. Lineage (GTDB taxonomy): Bacteria > Desulfobacterota > Binatia > Binatales > Binataceae > DATGKG01. Next base: position 510,959 of record CAWFIF010000004.1, on the reverse strand, counting down.
TACAAATTCTGGTTCGCGAACATGGTGGTGCTGGTGCTAACGGGAATCGTTTCGGATCGGATGGGGACGCGCAAACCGATCGCGATCTTCGGCACGGTGCTCGCGCTCGCGCTGTTGGCGTGGTGGGTTCCGCGCTTCGGCACCACCATCCCGCGTCCGACCATGTCGCTCGCCGCCTCGGCGCTCGGATGCTTCCTCGCAATCGGCTACGTCCCATGGGCGGCGCAATTTTCCGAAACGCTCGAGGATGTATCGCCGGCGCTGCAGGCGACGGGATGGGCGTTTTTCGGAATCGTCGCGCGCGCATGGGCGGGAATTTCAGCGCCGCTCTCCATCAAGGTGGCGGCGAGCCACGGATGGGACGCGTGGGTCAAAGTAGCGATGGTCGGAATGATGATTTACATCGTCGCGATGCTGCTCACGCGGCCACATCGTTCAGTACACCCGGTCTCAGCCGCACAACCTCAACGCAGAGCGACCGCATGAATGAATCAAGGGGAAGCCGCCTGAATTCCTTCAAGCAAAGACGCACACTCACCGAGTATCCGACCGGCAGTTATCGCTGGACGTTGCTGCTGCTCACGGTGCTGGCGGTGGTCCTGATCTCCTACGAATTTCAACTCGCGCCGGTTCTCTCGCTGCTGCTTCCGTTTCTGCACATGAGCAAGCTCAGCTACGGCTACTTCGTCTCGGCGGCGCTGCTGATTTCGGCGTTCTCCGCGTTCATCGGGGGCCCACTGGCCGATCGCTATGGGCGCGTCGTCATCATCAATTTCTGCCTCGCCGTTATAACGGTGATGGTGTTCTCCAACTTGCTCATCGTGGGAATCAAATCCTTTCTTGTGATCCGCATCACGATGTCAATCGTCGGGGGGCTGATGGCAGGCGCGGGTGCGGCGTTGGTGCGCGATATGTCGCCGCGACTGTCGCGCGCGCTCGCCTTCGGATTGCTTACCATCGGTCCGGTGGGCTCGAATTTTCTCGCCAACTATATCGCCGGGTTGACTCTGCCGATCTATCAGACCTGGCAATCGCAGATGTGGATCATGGGCTTCCTCGCGATCGCGATGTACATCCCCATCCTGCTGTTCCTGAAGGACTTGAGTCCGGAGCTGCGGTTGAAGATTTACCAGAGTGAGCTTGCGGCCATCGAGTTAGAGGGCGGTAAGGTTGCGACCGCCGCGGAACTTCCGGCCAGCGCACGAGAGGCATTCGTATCGTTGCTGAAGCATTTCGAGCCGTGGCTGCTGGTGTGGCCGTTCACCATCAGCCTCGCGTTGTACATCGCGATCCAGGTCTTCGGCCCGCTGATGTTCACCGAGTCATTCCACTACACACCCGGTGAAGCCGCCGCGATGAATTCATGGTTCTGGGGCGGCAACGTGGTCGCGTTGATTTTCGTGGGCCTCATCTCCGATGGTCTCCAGATGCGCAAGCCGATTTCGATTCTCGGCGCCATCTTCACCTGCATTTTGCTCGCGTGGTGGATACCCACCTTCGGCGAGGCCTTGCCGCGCGGCCTGATGAAAGTGGTCGCGACCACCTTGGGATGCTGCCTCGCGATTCTGTCGGTGCCGTGGGCAGCGCAGTATTCGGAAGCGCTCGAGGAGATCTCGCCCGCTCTGCAGGCCACCGGATGGGCATTCTACGGATTGGCGACGCGCGCCTGGCTCGCGATCTCAGTGCCACTGATGGTCATCGTAGCGGCGAAATACGGATGGGCAGCGTGGATCAAATTCGCGCTGGTGGCGTTCGTGTTCTACGGAGTGGCGATGCTCTTCACGCATCCGACCACCGTGCCAACTCGCGCGACGACGCCGAAACCCAAGACCAAACCACAACCTGCCACCGCGTAGCCACTACGGGCGCATGGTGCGCGTGCGGATGCCCAGCTGCGTCGGAATGATTTCGTACGCCTGATGCACCCATTCGCATAGCAGCGGCCGCGTGTCGCGAGGATCGATGATCTCTTCGATGCCGAATGCTTCCGCAGTCCGAATCGGCGAGCGCACCGCGTTGAATTTCTCCTCCAGCTCGCGCCGCAACTTCTCTGGATCCGACGATGCCGCGAGGTCGCGCTTATAAGCCGCCTCGATACCGCCTTCGATCGGCAGCGAGCCCCAATCCGCCGACGGCCACGCATAGCGCAGATTCAGCCCAGTCGTGATGCCGTGCCCAGCGCCCGCGACGCCGAACGATTTGCGCACGATGATCGCCACCCATGGCGTGACGGTTTGGAACACCGCATACAACGCGCGGACACCATGACGAATCGTACCTCGCATCTCTGCCTCTCGCCCAATCAGGAAGCCCGGCTGATCGACGAAGTTCGCCACCGGTAGATGGAAGGTGTCGCAGAGGTCCACAAACTTGACCATCTTGTCCGATGCGTCGGCATCGAGCGAGCCGGCGATAAAGTAAGGATCATTCGCCATCACACCAACCGGAAAGCCATCGATGCGCGCGAAGCCGGTGATCAGCGACGGACCGAAGTACGGCGCCATCTCAAAGAAGGAATCGCGGTCCAAAATCCACTCAAGCATGCGGCGCGCATTGTAGCCCTGGCGCCGATTGCGCGGGATGATGCTGAGTAACTCGTCCTCGCGCCTATCGGGTTTGTCGTCCGGTTTCACATATGGCGGGACCTGCCACACGCTTTGCGGAAAATACGAAAGATAGCGGCGCATCTGCGCGAACGCGTCATTTTCGCTCTCGACTTCGTTGTTGACGGCGCCGCTGACATGCGCATGAATTTCCGAGCCGCCGAGTTCTTCCTTGGTGAGTTCCTCTCCGGTTCCCCATTTAACGACCGGCGGCCCCGCGACGAACAGCTGACTGCTGCCGCGAACCATCACCGAAAAGTGCGAGGCCGCCACGCGCGCCGCGCCGATTCCCGCCACCGAGCCCATGCATCCCGCGATCACCGGCACCTCGGCCATCACTTTCACGATCACATCGAAGCTGGGATTGGCGGGCACGTAAGTGCGCTGCATGGTTTCGAAGGTGCGCACGCTTCCACCGCCGCCGGTGCCGTTGACGAGCCGGATGATTGGAATCCGTAACTCATGCGCGATCAGCTCGGCGTATCCATGTTTGTTGCCGATAGACGCATCGGCCGCGCCGCCGCGCACAGTGAAATCGTCGCCACCGATGACGACCCTGCGGCCGTTGATCTTGCCGGTGCCCATTACGAAGTTCGATGGCCGGAACTCGACCAGCTTGTCGCCTTCGTATTTGACCGCCCCCGCGAGTGCGCCGTATTCGTGAAAGGTTCCCGGATCGAGCAGCCGCGCGACGCGCTCGCGCACCGTCAGCTTGCCGCCGTCGTGTTGACGCTTGATGTTCTCGGCGCCGCCCATCTGTTCGGCGAGTTTGATGCGGCGCTTGATTTCGTCGATCTCAGGCTGCCAGGACATATGTTTTCACTCCACTGTCGCGCCAATCCTACGGCATTCAAATTCAGCCTTACAAAGGAAGCGCCAACAAAGTTTCTTAGCGCGATTCTTCCCGATAGTATTACCTCCGTCGCGATGAATGATGCAGGTGCAAATGGTGCCGCGATGCGGGCGCCGTCGTCTATGCCCGCCAGCAAGCGCGCCGCGCTAAGCGGATGGGGTCGCTTTCCGATTTGCGAGAGCGACGTGTTTCGTCCGGAGAAATTCGCGGAGCTGTCAGCCATCGTTTCAACCAATTCACGCAAGCTGATTGCGCGCGGCGCGGGACGCGCATACGGCGACGCGGCGATCAACGGCGAAAATCGCGTCGTCGATCTCCAGCGCTTGAACCGGATGCTCGATTTCGATAGCGAAACCGGAATCCTCCATGCCGAGGCCGGCGTGACGCTCGATGAGATCATCCGCGTGTTTCTTCCGCGCGGATTTTTTCCGCCGGTGGTGCCGGGCACGCGCTTCGTGACGCTCGGCGGTTCGATCGCCGCCGACATCCATGGCAAGAGTCATCATCGGGATTCCTCGCTCGCGACGCACGTGCTGTGGTTCGACCTGATGCTCGCGTCGGGCGAAGTGCGGCGATGCTCGCGCGAGGAGAACAGCGACCTCTTTTGGGCCACCGTCGGCGGGATGGGGCTTACCGGCGTGATCCTCGAACTCGCGACACGATTGCAGCGCGTCGAGAGCGCATACATCAAGGGCGAGATCATCCGCGTGGCAAACGTCGATGAGGCGATCGAGAATTTCGAGCGCACCGATCGCGAGTACGGATGCTCGGCGGCGTGGATCGATTGCGTCAGCAGCAAGGGCTCGCTGGGCCGCTCGGTGCTGCACGTGGGCGACTTCGCCCCTCGTGATGCGCTGGCGGCCAATCTCCGCACCGAGCCTCTACTGCCGAAGGAAAAGGGGTCGCCCACGGTTCCGTTCAATCTGCCGAACTTTGCGCTCAATTCGCTGAGTGTGCGCGCATTCAACTACGCCTATTACGCGACGCATCGTGATCAGAATCAGGCGATCACCTCGTATGAGCCGTTCTTTTTCCCGCTCGACTCTATCCACAACTGGAGTCGCATATATGGCAAGCGCGGCTTCGTGCAGTATCAATGCGTGTGGCCACTGGCCGAGAGCCGCGCAGGATTGATCGAGACGCTCGAAGCTATCAGCGGCAGCGGTCGCGCATCGTTTCTGGCAGTGCTGAAAAAGTTCGGCGCACAGGAAGGCATGATGTCGTTTCCGATGCCCGGCTACACGCTCGCGCTGGATTTTCCCGTTACCGACGGCTTGCTCGATTTTCTCGATCGCCTCGATCAGATGGTGCTCAAACGCGGAGGCCGGGTTTACCTGGCGAAAGATGCCCGGATGCGCCCCGATACCTTTCGCGCGATGTATCCGAAGTTCGACGAGTGGCGCGCCGCGAAGGCGAAAGCCGATCCCAACAATCATTTTTCTTCCACACTCTCACGTCGCTTGCAGATGGACCCCGCGTGAAAGTTCTCATTCTAGGAGGTACCTCTCCGATCGCGCGCATACTCGCGATCCGGTTCGCCTCTATCGGCGCCCATCTCTATATAGCGTCGCGCGACGAGGCCGAGGGCCGCCGAGTCGCGAATGACATACAAGTGCGTTCAGGAGTGCCGGCGATCGCGGGAAAATTCGATGCGACCGATTTCGCCGCGCACGCCGAATTGATCGAGCGCGCCACCAAAGAACTCGGCGGCCTCGACGGCGTGGTGTTGTGCTTCGGCACGCTGGGCGACGAGGACAAGGCGCAGGTTGACGCGAGCGAGGCGCTTGCGACGATTCATCAGAACTTCACTGGTGCGGTATCGGTCTTGACGCTCGCCGCGCAAAAGTTGGAGGCGCAGGGAACCGGATTCATCGTGGTGATCGGCTCGGTCGCCGGCGACCGAGGCCGCAAGCGCAACTACGTCTATGGCTCGGCGAAAGGCGCGTTGCATCTTTTCGTGCAGGGGCTACGCGCGCGACTGTCGAAAACCAAGGTGCATGTGATGACGGTGGTCCTCGGTACCGTCGACACCCGCATGACCTGGGGACGCGAGGGTACGCTGTTCGCAGTGCCCCCAGATCGCGCCGCCGACCTCATATTCGAGGCGTGGCGCAAGAAGCGCGACGTGGTTTATGTGCCTTCGTTCTGGCGACCGATCATGGCCGTCGTGCGCGCGATCCCCGAGCGCATTTTCAAACACACGAGTTTCTAGCTCGCCGATGTCAACCGGTTACTCAACTCCGGGAGGTGGCCCATTCGGCGGACCGCCATTAGGTCTGCCATAGGCGGCGCCGCCACCTGATGGACCATAGCCACTGGCGTCGGAGCGGCCTCCTGAAGGTGGGCCGCCAGCGTTCGTGCCTCCGGTGTAACACACAAACGCATTGCTCTGCGGGATATCAGCATCGTGCGCCGGATAGCATGCGAACTGAGCCGTGATCGTGCTTTGCATGCCCTCGCTATCCTGTTTACCGATGAACTTGCCGGTCAACGGCGGTGCGCTGCGTTCGACGCTGATGCCGGAGCTGTCGGACTGGCCGGAGCGCTGATGCTTCGGTCCTCCACCACCACTTCCGCCGAAGAGCTGCGACAAACCGCCCCCACCGCCACCGTTGCCGCCACCTCCGCCGAGAAGCTGGCCGAGGTCAAAACCCTGAGCGGATGCTTGACCCGATAACGCCAGAAGAAGCGCCGTCACCGCCACAAGCGCAGCCGCGCCTGATCTGCCGCTCGACCAAAATCGCAACTTCCTCCTCATGGATCATCGTCCTCAGATCATAAATACGGAATAGCCGGCTTTGGGTTACAGCTAATGCTCGCTTGACCGTCACTTTCGCCTGCGATTAGCTCACTCGCATGAGCGAGGACATTCGGGCACTCAAGTTCCACGGCGGGGTTGATGCCGACGGACACATCCTCGAAGACAAAAGTCTCTGGGAGAACTACCTGGAAGCCAGGTACAAGCCGAAAGCGATCCGCCTGAAAAAAGATCGCACGGGGCTGGAGTACATGGAGATCGAGGGACGGCCCTCGAAGTTCCTTTCCGGCGGGATGTTCGCGGGGCTGTCCGCGATGGGAAACACGCGCGAGATGGAGCGTAACTCGGCGGACTACGGTGGGATGGCGCCGTTCGGTGCGATGGATCCAACGGAGCGCTTGAAGCGCATCGAGACGGAAAACCTCGACGCCGCGTTTCTATACCCGACCCTGAGCCTGCTCTACGAAGTCGAGACCATCGATCCCGAGGTGGCGCAGGCCTACACGCGCGCCTACAACCGCTACATCGTGGATTTCTGCAAAGTTAGTGGCGGCAAGCTGCTACCCGTCGCGCATCTTTCGCTCGGAGACGCGCAAGCTGCGGCGAAAGAGTTGGAGCGCGCGGTCAAGGACGGATGCAAGGGTGGGTTTGCCAATTCGTGATGACGCGCAAGCCGCATGCGCATCCTGATCATGACGTCGAGCTGGTCGGCGCCGACAAGTTTTTCTGGGCCAGCGATTTTCCGCATCCCGATCACGCGGGCAACTATATCGAGGAAGTCGAGGAGATGGCCGAGAAGCTTTCGCCCGACGCGCGCAGAAAAGCCTTCGGCGACAACGTGATGAAATTGTACGGCTGCACGACCTAACCCCTCCCCGTCGGAAAGGCGCAAAAACAAAGCCACCATCATGCTGTTCATGGTGATCGAAAAGTTCCGTTATCAGGACGCCGATGTAGTGTATCGGCGATTAAGCAACAAAGGGCGGATGATGCCGGAGGGCATGACCTTCATCAACAGTTGGGTTACTGCGGATCTCGATCGATGCTTCCAGCTGATGGAATGCGGCAACGTCGCGTTGCTTCAGGAATGGGTCGCACAATGGTCGGACCTCATCGAGTTCGAGATCCTCCCCGTCGTCGAAGGTAAAGAAACCGCCGCGGTTTTCGCACTCAAAACCTGATTCTTTCTAGGATCGAAAATTTTTGCTGGGCCAAGCTGCGGATAATCCGTGTATCCTACAGTAGTTGACTTACTTCTCCGATTCATTAATAGTAGTGAAATGCGGTTCTTGCTGTTACCCGCCACAAAACTCCGCTTCGAATCTCGATTCGTCGTCTTACTGTTCCCAACCAAGCTTTCTGCCCTTATCTCGATGGCTCGCCGCCAAGATACTCTGATGACTCAGGTCTGACTTGCTTTTGCATTGAATTTGACGCACCTCGATACCGCTTTCGCCGGGTCAGGATGCGCGGACTCGATTTGAAAAAGGACGTTTTCCGAATGCATCTGCCTCGTACTGCCATCGTGATCAGCGTTTTGGTTCTGGCATTGGCTGCTTCACCAGCCCACACACAGCAGAACCTTCCTCCGCCGGGCGGCTACCAACCGATCCCTAATTTCACCGGGCAGGATGCCGGCCTCGACTTCCGCAATGCTATCAATGATCGCTTCTCCGGTGTCCAGCCGATCGCGCCCAGAGTGGGGAGCGTTCCGTTTGCGAGCCTGGGGCCCGAGCAGGATGGTGCGGTGCTCTATTGCAGCGACTGCCAAGCGACGTTGCCGTGCACCGCTGGAGGCACGGGCGCATGGGCTTCCGGGACCATGGGTCAATGGCAATGCAACGCGCCGATCGTTCCGCTCAAATTCAATGGCACCGATTCGCTTCCCCCGTACAACGGAACCCGCACCAACGAAAAGAACATCCTCGATTTCGGCGCGATCGCGAGCACTGCGAGGATCAACTGCACCACCGCCGCCGGCCAGGCCAATATCACGTGCTCGGGAATCAACAGCTCCGATTTCGCGATCAATCAGTATGTGGCGCTTTATAATGCCGGTCCCGCGGCAAGCGTCGCGCAGCCGACCGGGTTCACGGTGCAACCGACGACGACCACCAACAACCCAACTGCGGCGACCCAGTTCAGCCGCTTCGCGCAAGGATGCACGGTGCAGAACGCGCTCGCATGGTGTACCGCCGGCAGCGCGATATGCTACGTGAGCAACGTCACATTCTACGAGCAGGGACAGACCGTAACGATCCCGGGCGCCGGCGCGAGCGGCGCCGCATTGACCGCTACCATCTCGTCTGTCGATGACGCCGGCAACGATATCGCGCTCTCCACGGCAGCATCGACCACCGTCAGCGGCGCCGCGATGACCGGCGCGAACTGCACCACCACACGTCGCTATCAGGCATTCCCGATCGATTCGAAGGGAGGATGGGGGCCGCCGACCGCCGTCACTACGGTGAACAATACCGCGAGCGCGCTGAACTGGGGCGACTGGGTTGATGTGCAGGTCAACGTCCCGCAACCGCCCAACGCGCCCAACCCGACCTATCCGCTGCCGAGCAACATCCCGATCGCATGGGCGTTTTATTGCGCCGAGGGCACCGCACCGTTGCAACTGTGCGGCATAGAGGTGCCAACTTATAGCTACCAGTACAACACCTCGGCTTCCATCCCCTGGAATGACGCTCTGCTCGGCGGCTCCTTCAAAGGATTCCCTCAGGTCGTAACTTTCCATGATGTCGGCAAGCCCTATGGTAACGACGTAATCCAGGGCACGACTCCTCCCGCGGGCCTGGTCAATCAGATCCTCTTCGCCAGGATTCTCTCGATCACTGGAACCACCGTGCAACTTAGCGTCGCGCCCGCGCATACCGGAACCTTCACGATGGGTCACGACAATGGCCCCAACATTAACGCCGCGATCCAGGCATCATGCGATGCGAATTTTAGATGTGGAACGATATTCACGCCCTATGAACCGACCCTGTTTCCGGTCGCCACCCCGATCGTCGCGCTTCGCGGTCGGGGGCTGTGTGTGATCGGCGGCGCCAGTCCAATCGCGGCGGAACCGTTCAGCACGGCGGCCTCTGGGTGGCTCTGGGTCGGACCGCTGGGTGGGACGATGCTTCAGCTCAATCAGCAGGAGAAGCCGGAGGTGGAAAACATCTCCCTGCAGACGGCCATAGTCGGGTTCCTCGGAACCACGATGGGCGTCACGATCGACATGGACGGCTTCGATCCCGGCGACGGGCTGGGAATCGTACGGACGCCGACGCGCCCCACCTTCCGCGACGTCTACACCGGTCAGGCGTCAGTCGGGATTAGATTGGCAAATATCAACCTTGGCAACGTCGAATTCGGCGTGATCGAGAGCAGCGCAATTAACCTCGTATACGGCTTCCCCTTCCTCAGCGCCAGCAATATCGGATTGTTGATCAACTCAGGCGATGCGCTGGCCACGCGGCTTGCGGGCACGAACATCGGCGGAAATATCGGGATATGGAGCGATCTCGGGGGCTTCCACGCGCTCGGAAACTTCGATCGGTCAGGCGGACGGAATTTCTGTCTTTCTCGGTGGCGGATATGGCCGTCCCGTCACCATCGACACCTCGCGCACCGAACACCTCAGCCGCGGCGTCTATAGCCCGGTTATAGGCGGAAACATAGGCACGCAACTTACGCTGCGCGGGAATACGTGGATCGATATGAGAATCCCAACTGACGGGGCCTTCATGACGCTGGCGGGCGGGCAGGCTGCGGTGCTCGAAGGAAACGAATTCCTCACGGCGCAGTTGGGAGTCAATAACGACTACACCACCGATCAATTTCCCGGCGGCATCATCCTCCCGGGCGGGGCGGCTTCAGTGGAAGCTCGGGGCAACTTCTGGTCAACCCTCTGCGGCGATCCCTACTCATTCATCGGACCCGTCAACACATCCGGCGATATGTGCATCGCACCCAACGGCTCGTCGCAACATATCGCGCCTTATTCGCGAGGAGACGGCGGCTTTCGCGTCGGCACTCCGACGGGCGGGGCGATGGGCGAGGGGTCGCTTAATCTGGCTGGTCCGCTCTTCACCAATAGTCAACCGCTGGTCAATTGGGGAGAAGCTTCGATTGCATCGGTCGCGGCCTCCGGAACCAGCCTCGCGACGGTCAACTGGAATACGCCCTTCGGCGACGGCAACTATGACTTCTCGTGCGTGGTAGTGGATACCACCGGCTTCCTCAGCATCTGGGGATCGAATGCGAAAAGTGCGACGGCGGTGGGATTTCAGGTGAAAAACAACGACGCCAGCGCGGCCCATTCAGGAACCGCCAACTGCATCGCCGTGCATCATTAGGAGCTTGCGCCGACAGGGACTTCGGCGCGCAGCTTTCTGGCGCGCTTAGCGGCGATAGCAGCCCAATATATTCGCCCGCAGACCGGCCAGCCAAGCGAAACGGTTTACCAGTCTTTCATACGCAATGCCGAGCAACATTGTGGGAACGGAGAAGCCGACGTATGCGGGATCCGACTCGTACATGATCAGGCTTTCTTCTTGCAGGCCAGCTTCGGACATAACGCGCCGCACCGCGGCGACCGTGTTCATTCGATAGTAGGTGGGATAGGGGTCGGACGCCTCGTCACCGCCGACCAGCCGTCGGATCACGAATCTATGGAAGCTATGTGGGGTAAACCTGCTGATAGCGTACTGGTAATGCAGGAGGTTTCCGGTGCGGAACATGAGATGACCGCCCGGTTTCAGTACGCGGGCGATCTCCCGAATTGCGTCTACCGGATGGGCGAGGTGTTCCACCACCCAATCGAGATAGACAGCATCGAAGCTGCCGGCGCGAAACGGCAGGGCTTCTGCGGTCCCGCGCACGCCGTGAGTCAAGTGCCGATTGGTGGCTACCGACGCATCGGGGTCCAGTCCGACCACACTTTGAACATCGCGATCGAAGTGCAAGGCGCCAACGCCAGCCCCAGCTCCGAGATTCAGAATGCGCATGTCGGGTCTGAGGTAGGAGCGCACCAGATTTCCGAAAGCGGTAGTGCCGTCAACCCAGATGGGTCGGCGCGAGTCGTAGAATCGGCGTCGGAGTGCATTGACGGTAGAACTCACGCGGGCCTTTTTCTAGGAACGGTTACAGACTGTCATCCCAAATCGTCCCGCGCATCTTTCGGATCAAAGATCACAGGCGTTTGGTCTCGGATAGTATAAGGCAGCCTCAGCCCGAGTGACCGAAAAACCCACAGTGCGAAGGCGCGGCCGTCTCGCCTAGCCTTTCTGAACGCGTAGTGCCGTAAGATCAGAATGGGCCAGAGGATACGGTAGAGTCGTTCTCTGCCAGGGGCCGCGAGGGTCGATCGGCAGCGTGAGATGATTTGGTTGAATTCTTGTTCAGTCGAAAACCAACGGTCCCACGCTTCTTTTGCACGTCTTCCGCGGATTGTGCTTTCAGCGCGGTGGGGTTCCAAAATTGACGGTAGCCTAGCTATGTCTTTCTCGGGAATCCGAATGAGGAAAGAACTCCAATCTGGCCCTGCCGGGAGAACGTAGCGGTCTGAAATCAATACTGGCGCAGCTCCCATCCTCATCACTTCAAATAAACGAAAACTGCCACTACCCCCTCCGCGGGGACACAGTACAAAGTGAGAGCGGGCAATCGTCTCCACGTAAAGCTTTTGCTGCTTCGACCTGGTAGCCGCGGGCACCCAGTTCGTATGAAATGTTGTGTCCTCAATCACCACGTCGTTCCGATGAAAGTTCATTTTGAAAAGGCGCTTCCTTACAAGTGAGGTCGTAGCGCCCTGAAATGAAAACAACAAATCTCTGCTTCGCTGCTCGGCTAGAGGCGCTACAAACGGATTGCCTTTCTGAATGTGACGAACAATATACGAATAACACTGGACCCGGCCTTTCCGTACGCTGAAACCACTTTTGGGCGAACAGTACACACCGGGGAGCAGCGGCAGATAAGCGTCATCGTCGCTATATACCACGCATTTGCTAGGGTAACGCCTGACGAGTGGATTCGCGGTGATCAACGAAGAGAGACCCTCCATCGTCCATGAGCCGCAAAGAACAATCAAATCTGCGTGATCGGGATTATCAACTAGGGTGTGCAGATCCTCACTGGCAGCATAACTTAGTTTCTTTAGAAGCCCAGCAACCTCATTCTCTCCAAGGGCCTCAAGAAAGACTTTCATTCGATCCACGTAAATGATTGGGTATCAGGTTAGCGATCAGGGCAGATGTTTCGGCCTTCATATCGCTGGGTATCATAAACGGATAGTCATCGGAATGTAAAGTCCAGAGTATCGCTCAAGACTTTGTTTTCATGTCTGTATTGCCGGCCCGTAGTCCGACGTGACGGACGAGATCGCGACCGCCAATCGGACACGGCTCGAACGCATAAACGTGGCCCGCCGAATCCCTCCGATGGCCGGGGGTCCTTCCGGGTGGCGGGCTCGACGGCGATTCGTACCAGCAGTAAAAAGGCGGACGCTCCGTTTGACCTTAAAGCGGAGTCCTTCTACCATCTGACACGATGATGATGTGGCTCCTTCTGCTGTTGATCTTGACAGGGCTAAACCTGTACGCGCCAGGAGATCCCACGGTCACGCAGCGTCTGCTAGCCAGCGCGATCATCCTGGTCTGCGCTTGGGGTATTAATCGTTGGCGGCGGTCGCGAAGTGACGAAGAATCGGGGTTTTTGCCCGTGGTGCTTTTCGTATATGCCGTGTTCTTCCCTCTCCCTATCTTCACCTTGCGATTCTATAACTATAAGGATACTTTTGCTCCCGTCTCGCTCGGCGATGCCAATCTTGAAAAGGCTCTAGCCCTCACGTTGGCGGGCATCGTGGCCCTGCTGGTGGGGTATTACTACCCTTTACGGATTTACATGCGGAGGAGACTGCCAAAGGTCTATCTCTCTTGGAACAATCCGAAGATTGTCGAGCGTCTATCGATATGCCTCGGTCTTGTCAGCCTCGCTGCTTTTGCTATCACGACACAGATGCATCTGGACGCTTCCGTTCAGGCGTGGGTCAATCTTCCTAACGAATTCGTCGTTGTGGCGACGATCGCATTGGTTGTTCTTCAGCTTCAAGGCAAACTCAGTTGGACATCGACTTTTGTTCTCTGGGGCCTATTGATTCCCGGCCGCCTGATATTAGGGATGGCCCAAGGTGTATTCGGTCAGGGGCTAGCTGCAGTCATAGGTCTAGTGGTGGCGTATGCAACCATGCGTCACAAGGTTCCGTGGGTATTGCTGTTCGCTGGCATGGCTGGTTTTTGTCTCTTGCAGCCGCTCAAGGGCACGATGCGTGAGCAGGTATGGGCTGGCGGTACCGAAAATCCAGAAATGGCCACTTCGGATAAGCTGGAGGTCCTGTCCGCATTGCCTACCAGAGGACTAGCGGCGCTTGGAGGGGGCGGTCTTTCGACTATGGTCTGGATCGCGAGCATGCGCCTTGCGGATGTCGTGTTGTTCGCGCACATCATTGCTTATACCCCCGATGAGATTCCCTACTGGGGTGGCGAGACGTACGCCCCCTTCCTGACGCTTCCCATCCCGCGCTGGCTATATCCTGACAAGCCTTACTATCAACCTGGTAATGTGTTGGGCCACCGATACGATCTTCTGCCGACTAGCGACTACACAACCAGTATCAATGTGCCTCAATTGGTTGAGTTCTACATCAATTTCGGGCCACTTGCGCTTGTGTTGGGCGGCTTTCTCATCGGAGTGTTTTACAGAACCATCAATAATGCGTTTGTATATCCAGGTGCCGGGCTCGGTAGTCTGGTGGGCGGTATCTTCATTTTGTCGCGACTGGCGGACGTGGAGAACGCGGCGATCGGGGTATTCGGCGCCAATCTCTTGATGGGCGTTATCATTCTCGCGATTTTCCATGCGCTGATTCGGTTTACGGAGTTTGTTTCTGCGCCAGCCCTATAACGTGCGGGCGCTGCCCGTAGTATCAAAGTGTGCGCGTGGACCAAGATGCTTCAGGCCTGCGCCGCTGGTTGCGATCATTCGGTCACAATTTTTACCCGCGTACCCACCTTTAGCTTGCCGCCGCTGGTCAGTCCGTTGAGCACCTGGAACCGCTGAACCACCAATGTTTCGAAATCCATCCGCTTGGCCAAACTTTCGACAGTGTCGCCCTTTGCAACAGTCACGACCCTGATTCGCTGCGGCTTTATTTGCGCGGCTTCCTTGGCCGTCATCGTGGCGAAGCTCGAGAGCATGGTTTGCTCGACCGCCGACAGTATCGCCGACATCGAGCCTTTGGGCAGGATGAAACGAAATCGATAGGCATGATCACGGTCAACCCGGATGACGACGATTCTGAAATCCATCTGACCGCGATTGGTCGGTACCCATCCCCAGGCCGTCGCCGCTTCGAAGTTTTTGACCTTGGTCGCGGTGGCTTCCGAGATCCCCATTTTGCGCGCACCCTGCCGTACGTATTCGAGCACTGAGATACCGACCGGCACTTGCGCACTGTCAAAGACGATTTGCGAGTTGGAAGGACCTACGGCATATACCGCCTGCGGCGAATCGAAAAGCTCGTAGTCAATCGGGACCTCGAAGCGAATGCGCATATCGGGATGCAGGAATTTGCGTCCGCGAATCACTCCCGAGGCGATGGGCTCGCCAAAAAGCATCCCGTCGATACGATCGAGGTACGGATCAATTCCGATCGTCGGCGCGGTCGCGGCCGGCGTCAAATTAGCGGCGGCGAGCGCCTGCCGGACTCGATCCTCCGTGTTGGGATGGGTCGCGAGGTAGTCCAGCCGATCCTTTGAATCGCGGCCGAGAATAGTTTCTTCAAGGTTGGTCCACGCGTTGAGCTTCGCCAAGAACGTCGCCATCGCCTTCGGGTCGTAGCCGGTCGCGTTCATATAGCGGATGCCGAGCAAGTCGGCTTCGTATTCCTGATCGCGCGTATAGCTGGCGAGAAACGCACCCGCCAGCATCTGCGTTCCTCGCGCAAGAGGGACTCCCGCGATAGCGCCGAGGATCGTCACTCCGAGGCTCGCCACACCCGCAACGGTCTGGCTGCTCTGGCGTTGCGCATGATGACGCGCGGTTACGTGCCCGATTTCATGACCCAGCACTCCGGCCAATTCCGCCTCGTTGCCGGCCAGCGCGAGCAGCCCGCGGCTGACGTAGATATAGCCGCCCGGGAGCGCCAGCGCATTGACGATCGGGGAATTGAGCACAGTGAAGGTGTAGGTCAAATCGGTGCGCTCGGCCTTGGCGGCGAGAGAGTTGCCGATTCTGGTGACATAGGCGGCGAGCTCTGGATCATCGTAGGCGCCACCGAAAGCTTCAAGCAGTTGCAGATTCTGCTCGCGCCCGATTCGGACTTCATCGGCGGTCGTCATCAGGCCGGTAAAGCTCGAACGGCCGGTGGCGGGATTGGTGCTGCATGAAACCGCGGCTAGCGCACACAGCGCCGCGAGTACCGACGCGATAGCGGTCCGGCGCCTTCCCGATGAAGCGATGAAGTACAACTGCATTGATCCAGCAATATAGATGGTGTCGCAATGAACTCGAAGCGCAAAACAACCCGTCTTATCGCGGAGATGCACACACGTTCAGCGCTTCGCTCGCGCACTCAAAGCGACCGTGCACAATTTCTGCTCAGGCAGGCTGAAGCAACGGACTCTTCGGCGGATTTTTCTTAGTGGTCCGCGATCAGCGCTACCTGAATTGGCGCTCTTGTCAGCGTCCGGATGCCACCTCTTTTTTGTATGGGTCGCGGCTTCCGCCGCGCGTTTCCACCATGGTTGGAGGCAAGTGTCGGGCATCAGTTTGGGTTCGTTTCTACGATGATTCGGAAAAGTCCTTCATTTTCAAGCACTCGGTGGGTTCGTTTATGTATTTTCACATGCGCGAAGTGTGCCGCTCCCGATAACGACCGCGGCGCCCCTCCGAGGGCGCCGCCGCATATGTAATGATAGCACATCTTGACCGTGCGTTTATCTAAAGCGAATCTTCTGCGCGCTCGAACCCAGTCTGCTAATGGTGGGCGCCTCCTTGTTTAAAGAAGGCGCTCACCAGTTAGTGGTTCGACTCAACTACTGCATCGGGACAAAGCGCACCACATTGCTCGTGACCAGCGCTTGACCGTCATTTGCGGCCGCAACCTGGTGACCGCCGGCGCTCTCGCGCGGCAGCGCCAATAGCGCGTTGATATCGACCACCGCCACATAGGGACCCGCGCCGATGCGATTTCCTCCATTGCCCCTTAGGCTGTTCAACAGGATGCCCATGGGCTTGTTGGTATTGGGACTGAGATAAGTGGCGAGTCCGTTGGGCATCGACCATCCGTTCCAGGGATTTCCGGCCGGGTCATTCGGCATATTCGCGCTCACCCAATCGCTGATGGCGGGCGTACCGGAGCCCGAAGTCACAGGCAGCTGCAACGCGCCGAAGAGCTGCGAGCCGCCGCCGACGATTGCCACATGACTGGCGGACTCGACGCTGATCGGATCGACTCCATTCAGATCGAGGTCGGTCAGCAACTGAACCTGTTTGCCGGCGGTATCCCACGTTCCGGAGGCGCCGCCCGAACCGGGAGTAAACGTGGCTTGATTCATATCGAACAGCGCGATCGCATTGGGCGGCGTCATGACACATTGCGCCGGGGTATGGAACGAGACGTACGCGATATTGGTGCCTTCATCGATTGCGGAGGTCTCCGGCAGCATCGCGTCGAATGCATTCGTGGCGCAGGTCTGCGAGTTGGACTCGAAGAAGCTGGTCGCGTTGTTCAGATCGAAGGCGAGAGGATTCGCCGGATTGGCGATATCGATGATCTGGAACAGCGGCGCCGTGGTGGCGTTGGTCGAGGTATTGGTGACCTGATAGTTCGCGTTCAGGATTCGATGATTGGCAGCATCGTAGCCGAAGTCCGCTCCAACCGATTCCGCCGGGCTGGTCGCTATCGGACCTACGGGCGTGTTGGCGATATTCGACAGATCGAGGGTGAAAAACCCGTTACCGGTCGCAAATATCCCCAGCCCATCGCCCATCGAGCCGAGCGCGTTATCCACCATCGCTCCGCATCCGATGCAGTCGCCGGCGAAGTAGTTGTTATCGACGGTTGCGCCGGTTGCGACGTTCGTCGCGGCAGTCGTCGCGGTTGCCGCGGGGACCAAATCGATCGTCCCGTCCTGCTGCGAGCAAACTATTTCGCCAGTGGAAGCGAGAGCACATGAATTTGCGCGACCGCTGCTGAAGACCGCTGGGCTCGGAAGTGGGTTCGCGCCGTTTTCGACCGCAACCTGCGCGATGTTTTGCGCGCTGAACGAGTCGCTGCCGAGTGGCACGTAGGCGGTAACGAGATTGCCCGAGATGATCACGCCTGGAGCATTAGCCGAATTTCGGTCGGTGGTTCCCGAGCCTTGCGGAAATGGCGTCGCGGCCGAAGTAGGCGATGCCGTAGCAGTCGCGGTTGGAGTGGCGGTCGCGGTAGGCGTCGCGGTTGCCGTCGCGCTCGCGGTTGGCGGGATCGGTCCCTTAGCCGAACCTGTCAATCGGACGGTCCCCGTCTGCCGGCCTCGGGTGGCATCGCTGGTAATTAAAATGTCTGCTCCCTCCCTTCCATCAGTCAGTGGCCGATAGGTCACCATGATGGTTGTCGAGGCTCCCGCAGCCAGGACAATTGGATTTGAGGGTGCCGATACCTGGAAATCAGCCGCGCCGAGACCCGTCGGTGGTCCGACGTTTACGGTGAGCGGAATTGCCGGCTCGGTGCCAGTTTTCCCATTGTTGATGATTTCGAATGTGCGGCTCTGGAACGAGGTGGGTGGTTTTTTGCTCGAGAAATTGAGCGCTCTGAAGCTCAATGATCCGGGACGGACGGCCAGGCTGCTGTAAGAAAGGGCGAACGCGAACGTCATTTTGCGTCTGCGCGTAGGCCGCCCATCCGAGGGTCGAAAGAACTACCACGATCGCAATCGCACGGACAGCGAGGGTGGCGCGGGAACGGGGTTGCGACGAAATAGTGGGCATGATGAAGCTCCGGGTAAGAAGTTGAGGTAGAAGTAGAATGACGCTAAAACATGCGACTATTTGACGGGAGAAATCGGATAACGCTTCATTTTGAGCGCAGCCGCGATTTCGCTGTCGTGATCAGCAGAGGAAATTTCTTAGGAAGAGCGGGTTTCCGCGAGGGCATGCACTGCCTGGCGTGCCCCCCTCGCGCCCAGCAGATTTGAGGTGCCGAAAATCGTTACGAGAACTCGCTGGAGGAACTTGCCGGGCAGGGGGCGTTCGCGAACGCCCCGTCGAATCCTGATCGCGCGAAGCGCATCCATTCTGCGCCGTCGCGATAGCAGCGAAGGACGGAACAGAAAAACCACGGAAACACGGAGGCACAGAAGAGGGAAAGATGCGGGCTGCAACGGCCCTTATAGAAGTAACATCCGCACAGCGCCTCTGATCCGGTCCCTTCTCTCGCTCTTATCTGCGAGAGAAGGTGGGCGGCGCAGTTGTCGCTCTTATGATTCGCGACAACTGTGACGGACGGATGAGAGCCGCGCACGCTGCGCGCGCGGTGGTGGAGCACCACGAATCTTCCAATCGACCGCTCCACCTCTTTTTCTGTTCTCGCGCCGCATCCTCTTTTTTGATGCCCTTACGGAAATAAAATCCGCACAGGGCCGCTTCGGCCCGCATCTGCCGTCTGATCCGCCTCTGTGCCTTCGTGCCTCTGTGGTTTCTATGCTCTATACCGATTCGAAGGAATGCGATTTTGAAAGGACCCAAGCCCTCAAGGATTCAACGGGCGGTTCCCGAACCGCCCCACCCGGAATCACGATCGCGGTTTTAAATAGCCGAACTCTAAACTGACCCACCACCGCGAAGAGCTGGTGACTTTGAAAGCGCTCCTGATTGCGATTCGCGACCCACCGATGCTTCACCGAGAACTCGCTGGAACCTTCTGGGTGGGGGGCCTTCGCGAAGGCAAAATATGTGAGACTTTGACAGCCACATAGATGAACAGCCAATAATTGCCTGTCCTTTGGGCAGTTCAGTGCAGCCTAGTTGGAAACTGGGCGCGGAGAACTGTACCCAAAGGATGGCGATTTTATGTCATCGACCGAGATATTTTTCGCTCTGCTTGGCGTCGCACTTGCTCTTATTCCTTGGGCTTTGTCCGAGTTAGGAATCGCGGTGCCTCGTCCAATAATTATTCTCTCGCTGATTCTAGGTCTCTGCAGTTTGGGTGGCGCGCTAGGCATTCCTGCTTATCGGCGATGGTTAGCTCCGCCCACTTACGTTTATTTGATTGCGGGCAGAGGACTTGGGGAGAATTCCGCTAACGCGCCACAAGAGATGATTGAACGGCGAGTATTCGTTTTACAGCAAAGCGGTTCTGGCACGCTCCATGATGTTGATGTGATGCTCCACGACGATCACGCGATCGATCAAACAGCAACAGACCACATCGATCACTATCCTGAGGTCGGTCCAGAAGAGTCACACACTGGAGCGCCGCCAAAACATTTCTGGTTTAAGCCTGCCACCCCTTGGAACGAGCATTATTCGGTCCTCATCAATTCCCACGAGACAGTAATTCACGAACAAATCATTGTGCGCGGAATACAAGCGCCCAACCTCCCACCTCTTACAAATCCACCCGCACCGCCGAAGGTTTGGCTCGGGCATGGTGATTCGGCGTTAGAACCAGAGATGGGTAAGGTTGTTATCGCGATCAGAGTCGAAGACTTGAATCAAAGGCTCTTATTCACTTGTGCGGACAAAGAACTGCGCGAACAAATAGGTTGGTCCAAAAACGAACCGGAGGCGTGTGCCTACCATAGCACTGATATTCCCAGTTTTGAGGCCAATTTAGACCCTAAACCCTTTTTTCTGAATTTCCCAAGCGGCGGCATCGATATGACACCGAATGCCTACCGAACGAATCCGCTTTCGTCCTATCCAGAAGCCGAGGATGACAAACGGCGGCTCAGCGAGTAGCAGCAGCAACAATTGACGCCGGTTTTTGAGCGATACCCAGGCCACAAGATTTTGATACTTGTGGCAGGTGGCCCGACAACATGGCGATATGCGCGTGACTTCGAAACGCTCTTTCGGGCTGCAAAATGGAACATTAAAGGCCCGATGGCGGCGCCCAAGACTGACACCGAGACGCCAATTGTGGATATCCAATTGTCGGTCGCGGGAGACCAATTGGGACACGAAAGTCAGCAGACTATCGACATTCATCAGGCGATTAAGAATGCGGGAATCAAATATCCAGGTGCTTTCACGTGCGACCCCGCCGTCAAAGAAGATGTGATGGTGCTTTGGGTCGGCGTCAAGAGTCCCGATTCAGTGAAGCCTAGTTACTATCTGTCGCCAACCTCACCAGCGCTCAAGACTTTGACGAATTTTTAGGGCTTCTGCTTTTTTTTGTCTTCCGCGCTTTGTGCTTCGGCTCGGCCTTTACGACAGCCTCTAACGCCTCGTGGAAAGTGAGCGGATGTAGCGAGACCGGCTTGGCTTTCGGCATCGTTCCCTCGCCACGGTGAATTCATCTGCCCGTCCCTATGCGGCCGAGACCGGTGAGTACACTCGTTTCGTCTCAACCGGTGCATCGGCCCTGCTAACCTGCCCCGCGTCGTAGCTGTTCCCGTGCTAACTCGGCTAACCAGCCCGCATCGCGATGCGGGATTTTTTCCAGCGCATCGAGCATCGATTGCTGATCCTCGAGCGGCCGATTCTGCCCGAACTTGAATTTGCCCTCGATACGATCGATCACCATTTCGAATCCGACAATCGCTTTGAGCAAACTCGTTTTGAATTCGCGCGGCAGCACGCCCGCGGACCAGGGCTGCGGCATCTCAGCTTCATGAATCGCGACGAGGCGATCGACAATCGATTCGACCTTGTGCGGATCCTCGATAACGCGCGGCGCTCCATACGCATGCACGGTCGCGTAATTCCAGGTCAGGACTGCGGGCGACGTCGCATACCAATTTGGCGATATGTACGCATGCGGACCGTCGAACATCGCGAGCGCCCGACAATTGCCATCGAAGCTCCGCCAATGCGGATTCGCACGCGCCACATGACCGATTAGCGTTCCGTTGGCCGTCCCATCGCGTTCGAGAATCAGCGGAAGGCGCGTCGCGAATGGTGCGCCATCGAGTGTGGTAGTCAGCGTCGCGAAGCTGTTGGCCTCGATGAACGCATGGAGCGTATCGCGATCCGTCACTTCGAATGCTTTCGGAATGTACATCTACTTTGCGCCGCCTCCCTCGCGCCGGTAAATGTCGGGGTCGACGCGCTCCATCTGGCGTTCAGGATATTTCGGTTCGGCGAAGCCGAATCTTCGATACAGCCCGTGCGCATCGGCGGTGCCCAGCAGCCAGCGCCGCAAGCCCTGAAGATGCGGATGCGACATCACGGTGTCCATCAGCGTCTTCGACAGCCCGCGGCCTCGGTACGATTCGATGACGAACACATCGGCGAGGTACGCGAACGTCGCGTAGTCGGAAATCACGCGCGCGAAGCCGACCTGCGCCGCTCCGTCGTAGATCCCGAAGCACAATGAGTTCGCGATCGAGCGCGCGACCACCTCGCGCGGCACCCCTTCGGCCCAATACGAACGCGTCGAAAGAAAATTGTGGATGACGTCGAGGTTGAGCCGGGCGGCATCGGTGCTGATGAGGAATCCATCGACGATGCGCTCCAGCGGCGCGCCGTCGTGTGCGCAGCGGACGCGGCTGTCGGGCGGAACATATTCCGAAATGTGCGGCGCCATCGCGATGCCGGGCGTGAGTCGCGAATCGGCAATCGGAAGCAGCGCATCGGTGCGAAGGGGAATGACGCCGGCCCAGAAGGGGAGGGCGTAGTCCTCCTCGTCGTCGAGCGGCCCGCCGGTGCGCACCTTCGCCGACGCCTCGGTGATCGGAAGCTCAAGAATAGAGGTCGCCTCGAGTTCCTTGGGATTTGGCCGGCGCGTTCCCTCCCATCGTCCCGGCGCGATGTGCTCGACCAGCGCGCGCATCGCGGCCAGCTTGCGTTCGCGATCGGTCACCTCGGTCGCGATACCGAATATCACCGCCGAGCGATAGTTCACCGAATGATGAAAGGCCGAGCGCGCCATCACCAGGCCGTCGATCATCGTGGCGGTCAGGCAAATCTCGACGCCCTCCGCCGCGGTGCGGAGCATGTGGTTGCTCGCCGCACCGTGGATATAGACGCGATCGTCGATTCGCGCATGGAGCGTGGGCAGGACGCGCGGCGCGCCGTCGATCACCACGCCGACGTGGCATACCAGCGAGCGATCGAGGATCGCGTGGATGAGCTCGCGATCGTAACTGCCGCGTTTGCGCATCCGATTGACGGTGGTGCGAGGTGTCGGCTTGATCTCTTCCATTTGCGCTGTCCTTATGTAACAGTACAAAACAATGAATGTGACAGCACATTCGTATCAGATCGCCGGGAAGTCGGGCAACCAGATTTCCGCCGGCATCGAGGAGCAGATCCGCAGCGGAAAGCTCGCGGCCGGGATGGTCCTGCCCGCGATTCGGACGCTGGCCGATCAGCTCGAGGTGAGTCCGACCACGGTCGCGGCGGCCTATCGCTCGCTTCGAGTGCGCGGGCTGGTGCGGGCCGGGGGACGGCGTGGCACCATCGTCAACCGGCGGCCTCCGTTGGTGACGCCGGCGGTGCGGGTGGCGCCCGAGGGCGCCGTCAACCTCGCGGATGGCAATCCCGACCCGGAGCTGCTGCCGGCGCTGCCTCCGATCCTCGCGAGGATAGCCGGCGAGCAGCAGCTTTATGGCGGGGAGACCAATCGCGCGAAGCTGGTGGAACTGGCGCGCCGTGCTTTCAAACGCGATCGGATTCCGGCAGGTGAAATCGCGGTACTGAGCGGCGCGATGGACGCGATTGAGCGCGTGTTGCAGGCGCATCTATCACCGGGCGACGTCGTGGCGGTCGAGGATCCCAGCTATAACGGCGTTCTAGACCTAGTCGCGGCACTGGGGATGGTTGCCGAGCCGGTCGCGCTCGACGAGTTCGGCATGCGTCCGGACTCCCTCGCATCGGCGCTTCGTGCCGGCGCGAAGGCGGTAATCCTCACGCCTCGGGCGCAGAATCCAACGGGAGCGGCGATCGACAGGAAGCGGGCGGCAGAACTTCGCGGCACACTGGCAAAGGCGCAGAACACTTTACTTATCGAGGACGACTTCGGCGGTATGGTTTCCGGTGCACCTGCCGTCAGCATCGCGGATGCGCAGATGTCTCGATGGGCGGTGATTCGCTCGGTCTCGAAGGCGCTCGGACCCGACCTGCGTCTGGCGGCGGTGGCGGGCGACGAACTGACAATCGCGCGCGTCGAGGGGCGCCAGCGCCTCGGACCCCGATGGGTCAGTCATATCTTGCAGGATGCGGTCGCGGCGATGTGGTCCGATGCGAGAACGATGCGGCAAGTCGAGCGTGCCTCACATACATACGCTCTTCGGCGTCACGCACTCATCGAGGAGCTCGCCAAAGTCGGCATCGAGGCGCAGGGTCGCTCGGGCCTCAACGTATGGATTTCCGTGGCCGACGAAAATGCGATCGTTCAGTCGCTGCTCGAAAATGGCTGGGCGGTGCGTCCTGGTGCGGCCTATCGAGTTCGCAGCGCCCCAGGTATTCGGGTGACGATTTCCGCGCTGAAGCCCGCCGACGCCCGCCGCTTTGCGAACGATTTCGCGCGAGCGCTGCGTCCTCGCGCCTCCACCAACGTTGCGTGACGATCAGCCCTTCGGCAGTCCCAAAACTCTCTCGCCGATGATGTTGTGCTGAATCTGGTTGGTGCCTGCGTAAATAGTCGGTCCGCGCGCCGCCAGCATTCTGAATGACCATTTGCCTTGATCGATCGCAAATGGTGCGTCAGCCGCCATCTGACTATACGGCCCCAACAATTCCATCGCGTACATCGCCATGCGAAGACGCAGTTCGGTGCTGCACAGCTTCATCATCGAGCCCTCGGGACCCGGTGGCATCCCTTTGAGTTGACGTGTTAGCTGGCGATAGCCGGTGTACTTGAGCGCCTCGGCATCGCATGCGAATTCGACGATCTTCTGCCGCACGCTGGCGTCGTTCCACGCGTTCCCTCCGTTGCGAGGTATGCGCTTGGCGAGATCGGCAAGCTCGTGCACCTCGCGAACCGGGACCTCGCCGCTGCCACTCGATCGCTCGAACATCAGGGTGGTGATTGCGACCTGCCATCCCTGATTCAACTCGCCGACGATGTTCTTCTTCGGCACGCGCACATCTTCGAAGAATACTTCATTGAATCCCTTGCCGCCTGTAATCTGCACCAGCGGGCGCACAGTGATGCCGGGGCTATGCATGTTGACCAGCAGGTAGCTGATACCCTTGTGCTTGGGTGCGTTGGGATCGGTACGCACCAGCAGGAAGATCCAGTCGGCGTGCTGCGCGATCGACGTCCAGACCTTCTGCCCGTTGACAACGAAGTAGTCGCCGTCCTCAACCGCGCGCGTCTGCAGCGAGGCGAGATCGGATCCCGAGTTGGGTTCCGAATATCCCTGGCACCAGATTTCCTCGCCCGCGAGAATTTTCGGCAGGTGGCGCTTCTTTTGTTCCTCGGTGCCCCAGTGAATCAGCGTCGGGCCCAGCAAGCTGATCCCCATTCCGGTGAACGGGACGCTCGTACCGGCGCGCTCGAGTTCCTCATGATAGATGATATTTTGCAGAATTCCGGCGCCGCGCCCGCCATACTCCCTCGGCCAACTAATGCCGATCCATTTGCCCTCGTTTAGCTTCTTGTGCCAGGCGACTGCCTCGTGCCAAGCGCCATCGCCTTCTTCGGCAAGCATTTCACGCGCGGGCGGCACGCTTTTGATGTTGGCTACGAGCCATTCGCGGAATTCTTTTCTAAACGCCTCGTCCTCGGGACTATAGTTGAAATCCATCTCGATTCTATTTCCTGATGTATTGCGGATTGTATTTGCGACTATCCTTTGGGCAATCCTAGCACGCGCTCGCCGATGATGTTGTGCTGAATTTGATTGGTGCCTGCCGCGATAGTTCCACCGCGCACCGCGAGCATTCTGAATAGCCATTTGCCGCCGTTGACCGCGAACGGACCATTAGGCTCCATCTGGCTATAGGGTCCGAGCAATTCCATCGCGAACAGAGATACCTTGAGGCTCAACTCGGTACTCACCAACTTCATCATTGAGCCCTCGGGGCCTGGCGGCAGACCCTTTAGGCGGCGCGTGAGCTGGCGAAACCCCGTGTACTTGAGCGCCTCGCCCTCGGAATAGAACTCCGCGATCTTCTGGCGCACGCTGGAATCGTCCCATGCTGTCTTGTTGCCGCGGTTGATCTGCTTTGCCAGCCGTGCGAGTTCGCGAATCTGACCAGTGCCGGGTGCGCCGGCGCCACGCCGCTCGAACATCAGCGTGGTGATCGCGACTTGCCATCCCTGGTTCTTTTCGCCGACCAGATTTTTCTTTGGCACGCGCACATCGTCGAAGAAGACTTCATTGAAACCCTTCGCGCCCGTCATCTGGACCAGCGGCCGCACCGTGATGCCGGGGCTCTTCATATCGACGAGCAGATAGCTGATGCCCTTATGCTTAGGCGCTTCCGAGTCGGTGCGGACCAGCAGGAAAATCCAGTCGGCATGCTGTGCGGTCGAGGTCCAAATCTTTTGGCCGTTGACGACGAAGTAGTCACCGTCCTCGACCGCCTTGGTCTGCAGCGATGCGAGATCGGATCCCGAATTGGGTTCCGAATATCCCTGACACCAAATTTCCTCGGCAGCGAGGATCTTTTGTAGATGAGTCTTCCTCTGATCCTCATTGCCCCAACGCATCAGCGTGGGACCAACCAGAGTGGGACCTTGGCCGATGAACGGGAGCGGCGCTTTGGCGCGCGCTAATTCCTGATGATAGACGATGGTCTGCAGAATGGTCGCGCCGCGCCCACCGTATTCCTTGGGCCAATCGATGCCGACCCAGCCGGCTCGATGTAGCTTCTGGTACCATGCGACGCGCCGCTTCCAGTCCTCGTCGTCATCTTCTTCTTCGGCGAACGAGTCGGCATTCTCGAGGCCTTTGGGCGCGTTCACCTCGAGCCATGCGCGCAGTTTCTTTCGGAAAGCCTCATCCTCCGCGCTGAAATTGAAATCCATTCGCTCTCCCTCAACCCTTCGGCAAGCCGAGCACGCGCTCGCCGATAATATTATGTTGAATTTGGTTGCTGCCCGCCGCGATTGTACTTCCACGTGCCGCAAGCATCCGGAATGACCATTTACCGTGATCGACTGAGTAATTGGACTTGTATTCGAATTGACTATACGGTCCGAGCAGCTCCATCGCATAAAGCGCTACCCGAATATTTAATTCGCTGCTGCACAGTTTCATCATCGAGCCCTCGGGTCCCGGCGGCATTCCCTTGAGGCGGCGCGTCAGTTGCCGCAGCCCAGTGTACTTGAGGGCATGCGCTTCGCACGCGAACTCCGCGATCTTCTGACGCACGTCGGCACTCTCCCAGGCTGGTTTGCCGTCGCGATGCACGGTTTTAGCTAAGTCCCTCAGCTCCTCGATGATGGCGGTGTTGGTGCGATCGCCGCCTCCACCGCCGGAGCGCTCGAACATCAAAGTGGTAATCGCGACCTGCCATCCCTGATTCTTTTCGCCGACAAGGTTTTTCTTCGGCACGCGCACATCTTCGAAGAAAACCTCATTAAAACCCTTCGCGCCAGTCATCTGCACGAGAGGGCGCACTGTCACACCGGGACTGTGCATATCGACCAGCAGATAGCTGATGCCCTTATGCTTCGGCGCTTCGGGATCGGTGCGTACGAGCAGAAAAATATAGTCGGCGAATTGCGCGAGTGAGGTCCAGACCTTTTGTCCATTGACTACAAAGTAGTCGCCATCTTCAACCGCGCGAGTCTGAAGTGAGGCGAGATCGGATCCCGAACCTGGCTCAGAATATCCTTGGCACCAGATCTCATCGCCGGAGATGATTTTCGGGATGTAACGCTGCTTCTGCTCCTCGGTTCCCCAATGCATCAGCGTTGGGCCGAGCAGACCGGGACCGAATCCGACCGCGGGAAGTGGCGCGCCCACACGCGCAAGTTCCTGGTTGTAGACGATCGTCTGAAGGATGCTGGCGCCGCGGCCGCCATACTCCTTGGGCCAGTCGACGCAGGTCCATCCGCCCGAGGCGAGTTTCTTGTACCATGCGACGCGGCGCTGCCATTCCGGCTGATCCGCCTCGAACATGAAATCGGCCGACGGCGTCTGACTCTTCGGCGCGTGGACGTCGAGCCACGCGCGGAACTCCTTGCGGAAGGCTTCATCCTCGGGCGAGAAATTGAAATCCATGTTTCCCCTCCGCAGCGATGCGATCGCTAGCCCTTGGGCAGCCCGAGCACGCGCTCGCCAATAATGTTGTGCTGAATCTGGTTGGTTCCCGCGTAAATGGTCGGACCGCGCGCCGCGAGCATCCGGTATGACCATCTCCCGCGATCGATCGCATGGTCGGCCCGGTACTCGAACTGACTATATGGGCCGAGCAGTTCCATCGCGTAAAGCGAGGCTTTTAGATTCAGCTCGGTCGAGCACAGCTTCAGCATCGAGCCCTCGGGCCCCGGCGGCAGACCCTTGAGGCGCTTGGTGAGTTGGCGAAGGCCGGTGTATTTGAGCGCGGTCGCTTCGCATGCGAACTCGGCGATCTTCTGACGCACGTCGGCATTCTCCCATGCGATCTTGCCGTTGCGATGCACCTTCTTCGCGAGCCCAACGAGATCTTCGATCATACCACTGCTGCCGCGATCGTTGCCGGCGCCGCCGGAACGCTCAAACATCAGAGTGGTGATCGCGACCTGCCATCCCTGATTCTTCTCGCCGACGAGGTTTTTCTTCGGCACGCGCACGTCTTCGAAAAAGACCTCGTTGAAGCCGCGCCCGCCGGTCATCTGAACGAGCGGTCGCACCGTGATGCCGGGGCTGTGCATATCGACCAGCAGGTAGCTGATGCCTTTATGCTTGGGCGCGTTGGGATCGGTGCGCACCAGCAGGAAGATGAAATCCGCGAACTGCGCGATCGAGGTCCACACTTTCTGTCCGGTGACGACGAAGTAATCGCCCTCGTCGATGGCGCGCGTCTGCAGCGATGCGAGATCTGAGCCGGAGCTCGGTTCCGAATAGCCCTGGCACCAGATTTCTTCGCCCTGCACAATCTTGGGCAGGTAGCGTTTCTTCTGGTCCTCGGTTCCCCAGTGAATCAATGTCGGGCCGAGCAGAGTGGGTCCCATCCCGATCAGCGGTGCCGGCGCATCGATTCGCGAGAGCTCCTGACTGTAGACGATATTCTGCAGGATGCCTGCGCCGCGTCCTCCGTACTGCCTCGGCCAACTGATGCAGGTCCAACCGCCGGACGCGAGCTTGCGGAACCATGCGACGCGGCGGCGGAAATCGCTCTCCTCGCCGTCGGTGAGAATCTCGCTCACGCTTTCGCGACTCTGGGGCGCGTTCTTCTCCAGCCACGCGCGAAATTCGGCACGAAACGCTTCGTCCTCGGGCGAAAAATTGAAATCCATAATAGTTCTCCTGGAGCCCGCGACGGTGCCCCGGCTTATCGATCGAATCGCAACAACGCCAGTCTAAGTTCGCATATAAAGGATGGAATCGTAAAGCTTCGCACAATTGACATTGCATCAGCGATTGTCGAAAGTCGGAGCCGAAGACGCGAAGACGAAGGCTGTATGATCGACCTCAAGCTGGACATTCCCGCCGACATTTTCGACGCCGAATTTTCCTTGGCGACGTTCAGTGAGCGGATGCGCGAACTCGCGATTCTCGAACTGGTCAGGGTCAAGCGGATGCACGAGCATGAGGCACTCGAGTTGCTCGGCATCGAGCGGCGGGAACTGCTCGAGAAGATGAAGGCATGCGGCATCGTGCCGACCGAGAACGCGTTCGAACAAATCAAAGGCGAACTCGAAAAGGCAATCAAGATGCGCGCGAAGAAGTAGCGCGCATCATCCAGCGGAAATCAAACGGCGAGGATTCAGCCATGCAACTGCTGCACACCATGATTCGCGTCAACGACCTCAACGAGTCGCTGAAGTTCTATTGCGACCAGCTCGGGATGAAGCTCCTGCGCAAAGAGGATTTTCCCGGCGGCGAGTTCACCCTCGCGTTCGTCGGCTATGGCGATGAAAAGGATCACACCGTCGTCGAGCTGACCCATAACTGGGGCACCAAGAGCTACGACATCGGCAACGCGTTCGGCCATCTCGCGATTGGCGTGCCCGACGCATACCAGGCCTGCGCGGATTTGAAGGCGAAAGGCGTGAAGGTGGTGCGCGAGGCCGGCCCGATGGCGCATGGCACCACCGTCATCGCGTTCATCGAGGATCCCAACGGATACAAAATCGAGCTGATTCAGCAGAAGCGCTCTTAAACACCCCTCGATTCGTGTCGGAGAACATCGATGAGAGCTGCCGCGTTCAAGAAACAAAATGAGGTGGGCATCATCGATGCGCCCCTGCCGAAAGCGGGGCCGGGGGAGGTCGTCGTCAAGGTCCACAACTGCGGCATCTGCGGGTCCGATCTGCATGCGGTGCAGTTCGGGACCCTTCGACCCGACGCGATCATGGGCCACGAGTTCTGTGGCGAGATCCACGAGGTCGGCCCGGGTGTGCGCGGTTTCGAAGTCGGCGAGCGCGTCGCCTCGCTGCCTTGGATCACCTGCGGCGAATGCGAGGCGTGCGCGCGTGGCGAGGGATACCATTGTCGGCGCAACCGCGTGCTCGGACTTGGCCAGCTCCCCGGCGGATATGCGGAATTCGTGATGTGCGGCGAGCGCAGTCTCCTTAAGCTGCCTGACCAAGTCTCTTCGCGCGAGGGTGCGCTGGTCGAGCCGCTCTCGGTTGGGCTGCATGGCGTCAATCGCGCGCGCATCCAACCCGGCACTGGATGCGTCGTGATGGGCGCCGGACCCATTGGCCTTGCGGCGCTGACGTGGTGCAAGGCCAAGGGCGCCAACCCGATCATCGTCTCGGAACTGGCGGCGGGACGCGCCGACCTCGCACTGAAACTCGGTGCGACCGAGGTCGTTAATCCTACGCACGGCAAGCCCGCCGATCGCATGCGCGAGCTGACGGGCCATCCGCCCGACCTGGTCATCGAATGCATCGGGGTGAAGGGCAAACTCGGCGCCGCGATCGACATCGCCGGGACGCACGGGCGTGTGGTCGTCATCGGCGCGTGCCTCGAGCCGGACACCATCGTGCCGATGAAGTGCCTGGTGAAGGAAGTCTCGGTCGAGTTCGCGATTGGGTATACCAAAGCGGAGTTCGGAGAGACCATCGATGCGCTCGCGAGCGGGAAGGTCAACGCAAAACCGATGATCACCGACGTCATCGGCCTCGACGAGGTCCCCGCGATGTTCGATGCGCTGCGCAAGCCTGGCACCCGCGCGAAGGTGCTGGTCGAATTCCCGCACTAAATCGTTGATGTAGAAGCTGCGCTCAGTGCACGTCACGCGATCGCGAGGAATTTCCGAATTGCCGCGAGCGATTCAGGTTCCGCCAGCGAGGGAGCGTGACCAACGCCCGGAACCTCCACCGACTCAACGCTCCGTATCACCGACTTCATCCGCTCCACCGTCCTGCTTGCGAGGATGTCGCTATCTGCGCCGCGAATCACCAACACCGGCGCCTCGATACGCGCGAAAGGAACCCACATGTCGAGGGGACGCGCCGCCGTTCGCATCGGTTTGCGGATTTGGGGATCCATCTTCCACGTGAGCTTTCCGTTCTCCGTCGGCTTGACCGACCATTTCACCTGCTCAATCAGCTCCGGCTCCGGGATGTTACGCATCGGTGGATAATGCTCCCGATAGTAGGCCGCCACTTCCTTCAGGTTGTCGAACTCGGTCGGCGCCTCACCCACGTAGCTTCCGATGCGCGCGATTCCCACTAGATCGATATCCGGCCCGATGTCATTGAGGACCAGCCTCTCGACCCGATGCGGATAGCCGCCCGCGAAGAGAATCGAAATCATGCCGCCCATCGAGGTTCCGATCAGCGTCACGCGATCGATTTTCAACTCGTCGAGCACTCCCGCGAGGTCCGTGGCGTAATTCTGCGGCGTGTATTCGGTGCCCACCGACCATCCGCTGTCGCCGCGTCCGCGCACATCGAGCGACCTGACGTGGTAGTGCGAGTTCAAACGCGAGGCGAGGGCGTCGAAGTTGTGCGCGTTACCGGTCAGGCCATGGATGCATACCAGGGGCGGGTTACCCTCCGTTCCGTGATCCAGGTAGTGGAGCGTGAGGCCGTTTAGAGTGATCAATTTGCTGAGCGACATTCGGGATGCTCCGTTGGATCTGCTCCGGCGTGGCGATGCGTTCCCCGCCTTTGCGCAGCAGCTTATGCGGCACGATTATCAACCGGCGCCCGTCACGGATCAGCGCCTGCTCGTTTTCG
Organism: uncultured delta proteobacterium; assembly: GCA_963815835.1. GTDB lineage: Bacteria > Desulfobacterota > Binatia > Binatales > Binataceae > DATGKG01. The sequence continues at coordinate 479,247 of CAWFIF010000004.1, read as the reverse complement.
AATTCCTTGAGCTGGACCGTAGTGCGTTGGCGCGACGCGCCAACCAGGTCCGCCAAATCCTCATGCGTAAGTTTTAGCGTCAGTAGCACGCCGCGCGCGTCCTCGACGCCGAATTTGTTGCCGACCTCGAGCAACGCGCCGGCCAGGCGCTCGCGCAGCCCCAAGCCTACGAAGTTGGCATAACGAATCAACATCATCCACCATCGCCCAACCGTCACGTCAAGCACGCGACTTAAAAGTTCGCGCTCGATGCCGAGCGTGGTTTCGACGAAGACCTCGGGCTGCACGATGGCAACCGTGCAATCGGTAAAGGCGTCGCATCGAAACGGCCGGATTGCATTGGGCAGCAGCGATGACACGCCGAAGACCTCGCCCGGTCCGACCAGGCTCACCAGCACGCGGTCTTCGCGATTAAGGATCGACAGCTTGGCGACGCCTGACAGCATGATGTAGACGCGGTTAGAGGCCTGACCCTCGGAGAAAATCGTATTCGAGCGCCGGATGCGACGGGCCTCGGCGCCGCGAACGAGGCGCTCCAGTTGCTCGAGACTCATCCACGAGAGCGTCCGCAGGCGCTTCATAGCCTTGGGATCTAATGGATTTTCTCGCAGCACGTATCTTTAGGTACCACATGGGCACGCAGTTCCCCAAAAGGTAGCATTAGGCGAGGTCGGATTCCGATGACGCAAATCCTAATGATCCGCTAGTGCTCGGCGGGTCGGCGATTCATCCAGCGGTTGAACTCGGTGGGATTAATCAAGTCGGTAGCCAGCCAGCCGTCGAGGTCGTACTCGGCCATGAAGCCATCGACAAATTTCCGCAGCGCATCCGCATCGCCCGAGGCGAGCGCGGAAGGCAGGTTTTCGAGCCGGATATTTTCGTAGTTGCCCGCGTAGTTGCGCTCGTATAGTTCGTGGCGTCCGCCGAACTCGGAACCGACGGCATCCCATAGAAGCTTGAGTAACTTGACCCGTTCGACAGCGTCGTAGCCGTGGCTGCCGCGCAGATATTTTTCCAGATAGGGGCGTAGTTCCGGGGTCTTGAAATCGATCGCGTGCGAATTGAGATAGATGAGCCCGCTGGAGATGGTTTGCTCGGCGATTTCCTTGATGCGCGGATACGCAACCGTCGCCAGAAACCGATACGCCATCCCATAGTTGAAGTTGGGTTGGAGGGCGCCGTTGACCCAGGGATCCGGAGACTTGACCATCGCGTCGGAGAGCCCCCAAAAGATATTGCGCCACGCGAGGACCTCGCCAACCTGCACCTGTGCCGATCGCAGATCAATCGATCCGGTCGCTTCAGCCGCCTTGAGTATCAGGCCGGCGAGGAAGTCCAGCTTCACTGCCAACCGCGTACAGCCATGCAGCGCGAAGCGCGGGATAAAGCCGGAAAGTGGGAAAAAACTGTTCGCCTTCTCGAGGTCGCGATAGACGAACAGGTTCTCCCACGGCACCAGCACCTTGTCCATGATGAAGATGGCGTCGTTCTCGTCAACGCGTGAACTGAGTGGATAATCGAAGGGACTTCCCATCGCCGCCGCTGTCATTTCGTAGGACGTGCGGCAGATCAGCTTCACGCCGGGCGAGTCCATCGGAATCATCGCAAACAAAGCCATCTCGGGCCGGCCTAATGGAGTTGGGCCGTAATAGCCGATGAAGTTGTGGTTGGTGAGAGCGGAGCCAGTCGCCACCACCTTTGCGCCACTTATGATGACGCCCGCGTCGGTTTCCTTTTCGACATGAGCATAGACATCCATCACGTCGCCGGGAGGCAGGGCCTTGTTGACGGGAGGATTAACCAGCGCATGATTCAGGAACAGACATCGCTCCTGCGCTTTGCGATACCAGTTGCGCGCGTTCTGCTGGTAAGGGGCATAGAAATCGGCGTTGGCGCCGAGCGTACCGGTAAGGCTTGCCTTGTAGTCGGGTGAACGTCCCATCCATCCGTAGGAGATCCTCGCCCATTCAGTGATCGCGTCGCGAGCCGCAACCAGATCGTCGGAGCTCTTGGGGACCCTGAAGAATTTGTGAGTGAAGCCGCCGTTGCCGGTATCGGTGCAGCTGGTCAGGGCACCTTTGCGCAACGGATCGTGCAGCGCATCGTACATTCTGGCGATCATCCGGGCTGAGTTACGAAACGCGGGGTGCGAGGTGACATCCTTGACGCGTTCGCCGTAGATCCAGATCTCGCGCGAGTCGCGCAAGCTATCGAGGAACTCGGCTCCGGTGAAGGGACGAACGTTGGCTGCGGCGGTCTCAGGTTTTTGCACCACTTAGCACCTCGCCGGAGCATCTGAAATGCTCGCGGTTAGTGAGGTATAACTTGCGACGGGTACTTGGACCAGAGTTTGCCGACCGTTCCCGCGCACCGATTTTGTAAGTTTACGGCTGCACTCCGCCGGATGCATTCGGGCTCGAAGCGCGGGATAGTTGTAAAAGCCGAATTCACGCTCAATCGTTCGGGCGAGGAATCGGCGTGTATCGCTATCGCATCCAAATCCCATGCGCGATGCAGGCAGCATCGTTGACAACTCGTTGACGCAAATCGATCGATGGAGTCTCAGAAAAAATTCGACGAGCGACGCCAATCCACAATGCAGGCAGTGACTTTAATCGTCATTCGAGATCGCATTTGACTAATGGCTTACACAACTGCGCAAAATTCTCGTCACGTAAGCGACCCTTCGCGGTGATAGAGGCGGATTCTTCGCGATTTCGTCACACGCGCGACAATAGTAAGTAACACTAATCATTGCCTTCCCCTTATCATTAGTCCATCTTACAGACCGTAACGAACATGGACAACGCGGTTCTCAACCTGAACTAGCGAACGAAGTGGACGCCCAGCAAACAAGCATTTGGGCGTCGCGATGCGAGCCGTTTGGGCACCTATGGGTATCAGGGAACAGCGCAGTTGGATTTAGACGCGTTTTCAAGCGTCGGGAGAAGGGCACCGACCTTGCACAGATGGCCCGCTCGGGTGGGTCGCGGAGTTTAGACGGAGGAACATTTTCCATGAGCCAGCCAAAACCAGAACTCAAAACCGGACTTCTTGCGCTTGCCGAGGTCGCTTTGATCGACCTGCCGGCTGCGGTAACCCTGCGAGCTTTCAAAGCCGAGACCGATGGTGAACTCTACAAAGCGGGATGGAAAGCCTACGAAGCGGCGACCGGGGTAGTCACCGATCTCACCAATCGCGCCTACGCGAACCGCAGCGTGGCCCGGGTCGGCGCCCGCGTGATCGAGAATGGGTTGAAGACCCAGCGGGTAGTTGATGCATTAGCGGGAGCGTTTTTCTCGGCGCTGTGGCCCAGCCTCGGATTGCCAATGGCTTCAGATATCGAGGCGCTCCGACGCGATGTGAAAGCGCTGCGTGAGGAAGTTCGCATCGCCGCATACGAGCGCGAAGCTGCACATCAAGCGGATACCGACGAGATCAGCCGCGAGGCGGAGGTCGCTCGTGAGATGGCGATTCGCGAAGCCGCCGTCGGCGCCCGCGCGCATCCGGATTTCGATAACACATCGTGGGTCGGATGGCGCGCGCTGCCGGCCGTGGAGGTAAGAAACCGTGTCCGTCGTTAGTGAAGTTGCTGGATTTTGGGGCGAAGGCGCCCTTCGTACCCTGAACGCGTTCCGTCGCGGATTTGGCGTTCCCGAAAACGACCCGCCCGTGGTGACGCCTTATACCGTCATCTACGAGGGTGGCAAAGTCAGCCTGCGTTATTATGCGGCCCGCGGCCCGATTCGCCACAAGACCCCGCTGCTGCTGGTCTACGCGCTCATCAAGCGTCCGTTCATTCTCGACCTGCAAAAGGGACGCAGCGCGATCGAGAGCCTGATCAACCAGGGCTTCGATGTATATTTCATCGACTGGATTCCACCCGACTCCACCGACACCTGGCGCGGCTTCGATGCGTACGTCAATGGTGACATCGCCAACGCGGTTCGTGCGGTACAGATTCACAGCGGCGTCGAACGCATCAACCTGCTCGGCTACTGCTTCGGCGCGCTGCTCTCGCTGATCTACGCGGCGCTTCATCAGCGCAACATCAAGAATCTGATCACGTTCACGATTCCGTTCGACATGAGCAATCGCGATCTGCCGATCACGAGCTTCGCCGATGCGATGAGTCCCGCGATCGCGGATACCATCACCTCGATCTACGGCAACTGCCCGGCTTGGATGATGAACTCGTTCTTCACTGCGATGAACCCGACGCATCATCTGATCGACAAGTACGTCGGCGCATACAAGAACCAGTCGCGCGAAAACTACGCCGAGACGTTCGAACTGTTCGAGAAGTGGATGCAGAGTGACGTGCCGCTCGCGGGACAAATTTTCCGCGAGCTCACCAACGAGCTCGCGCGCGAGAACAAGCTCTATCGCAACCTGATGAAGGTCGGCGAGGAAGTGGTGAACCTCAAGAACATCACCGCGCCGCTGCTCAACATGATCGCGGACCACGATGATGTCGTGCATCCGAACGCGAGCAAGCCGCTGCCCGAATTTGTCGGTTCCGAGGACAAGCGTAACCTGCATTTCCCGACCGGCCATATCGGCGCGGCGGTGAGTACTCCGGCACTTAAGAAATTGTGGCCGGAAATCGGCAAATGGCTAATAGATCGCGACTAGTTGCGCGCGACACAACTGGTGGTTTTCGTCGCATGCGTGACGAAAACCCGAGTGCGCACGCGCGATCGATGGTTAACTTAAGGGCACTTATACGCGGAGAGACATCCGCGAATAAAATCGTCAGTTATCGGAGGTTCGAAGTGGAAGGAAAAGCAAAGGAACGAGCAGAGAAAGCAACCGAAAGCCTTGCCGGTGTTGGCAGTCAGTTTTTCAGCACCGACGGGCTCAAGAAGGTAGCCGCATGGTACATCGATACCACTGAGAAGGTTGCCAATGGTGTTCTCGACTACCAGGCCAGTGCGACCGAGTGGGCGAAGTCGACCGCACTCGCGCCGATTTTTGAAGCGCAGCACGACCTCGGCACCAAGTTCGTGAAGCGTTCGGCGGAAGTCGCACGCAAGCTCTGGCAGATCGAAAACTAATCGCTTCCCTCTTTACTGGTAGACAAGCGATGCGCGGGCGCAGCTATGCGTCCGCGTTTTCTTTTGGCTCCCCCATATACCTTCACGCGCGGCTTGCCACAGGTTGGGCGCGGGAATAGCGTCCTCGTGACCACATCCCTTCGATGAGGAGGCAAATGATGGCTATCCGCGATAATCCCGAATCGACCCGCGAAGATGTCGAGGCCTTCGACCACGACGAAGAAAAACTGGAATCATCGCAGCTCGGCTCCGCGCTGCTGCACGAGACCCTGAAGAACGCGCTTTCCAATCGTGGTCTGGTTCTCGATGAACAGACCCCGCTCGACCAGGCCTTGCGCGAGATGCGCGAGCATCGCCAGGGATGCGTGCTGGCGACGCGCGACGGCAAACTGACCGGCATCTTCACCGAGCGCGACGTGTTGATGAAGGTGGTGGGGACTAATATCGATCTCTCACGCACGCCGATACGTCCCTACATGACGCGCGATCCGGTGCGGCTGCCCGAAGATGCGATCGTTGCCTACGCGCTTAATAAGATGTGCCTCGAGGGCTTTCGCCATGTGCCGCTGACTGATGAGCAGGGCCGTCCGGTCGGGGTTGTTTCGATGCGCGATATCATCGAATATCTAAGCGGCTTCTTTCCCAAGGACGTGTTGAACCTGCCGCCGGAGCCGAGCAGCGGGTTTCGCAACCGCGAAGGCGCATAGCACAATAGTCCCGGTTCGAAGCCTGACTCAAACCGCATCCGAGGAATTATGAAAATCGTAGTGGATCGCCACGCCTGCGAGGGCAATGCTCGTTGTTCCGATGTCGCGCCGGAAATTTTCGAGGTTCGCGACGACGACAAGTCCTTCGTCAAGCTGCAAAATCCTCCCGCGAATCTGATTGAGAAACTCAAGCTGGCGGTTCGGCTGTGCCCGCGTCAGGCGATTAGCATCGAAGATTAAGGCGGCAAAATACATGGAAGCTCCCAATACCGAATCGCTCAGTCTCGATACGCTCGAGATCGTTTCCGGACCGCATTTCGAGAAGAACGGCTATCCACATGCCGAATGGGCCTACCTGCGCAGGCACGCGCCGGTCTATTGGTATGACCGTCCCAATGTCGACCCGTTCTGGGCGATCACCAAGCACGCCGATATCGTCGAAATCGCACGGCAGCCGAAAATCTTTCTTAACGGCCCGCGGCTGCTGGTGACGACCAAGGATCAGTATCTCGAGGGCGGCGACATGCTGTTCCACCATCTGCTCAACATGGATCCGCCCGAGCATGCGAAGTATCGCGACCTGGTCAATCGCCGCTTCACTCCACGCGCGGTCAGGTCACTCGAACATGAGGTGCAGGAAATCGCCAACGACGTGATGGACGAGCTAGCCGCGGCGCATCGCAACGGCGGCTCGATGATCGAATGCGATTTCGTCACCGACGTGTCGGCGAAGGTTCCGCTCGACGTCATCGCGGCGCTGCTCGGCGTTCCCAAGCAGGATCGCCCGCAGCTTTTCCGCTGGACCAACGAGACCATTGGCTCAGGCGATCCGGAGTTCAATCAAGGTGGCACACCGCAGGAAACCCTTGAGCGCGCGCGCGAAGGGCTGTTTACGTATTTCACCAATCTCGTCGAACAGCGGCGCAAGGAGCCCAAGGACGATCTGACCAGCGCGCTGGGTGCGGCGAAACTCGACGGACAACCACTGCCGATTCTCGAGTTGTTGTCCTACTTCCTGCTGCTGGTGGTGGCCGGCAACGAGACTACCCGCAATGCGACCTCCGGCGGTGTGCAGGCGTTCATCGACAATCCTGATCAATGGAAGATGCTGCAGAACAATCCCGCGCTGCTGCGTCCGGCGATCGAAGAGATCGTACGCTGGATCAGTCCCGTCATCCAGTTCGCACGCACCGCGACCGAGGATTACACGCTGCGCGGTCAGACGATAAGGAAGGGCGACTCAGTCGCGCTCTATTATCCCTCGGCGAATCGCGACGAAGACGTTTTCGAGGAGCCGTTCAAGTTCGATATCACGCGTGACCCCAACCCGCATATCGCGTTTGGCATCGGCGAGCATTTTTGCCTCGGCGCCAACATCGCGCGCCTCGAACTGGAGGTGATCTTTCGCGAATTGATGAAGCGCATCGAGTACGTGGAATCGACCGGGCCGCTGGAGCGCTTGCGTTCCGGTTTCGTCGGCGGCATCAAGCACATGCCGGTGCGGATGAAGCTTCGCCCGCGCGTTTCGTGATATAGTTTTTCTCCCTCCTCCTCTTTTTTCCTCTCCCCCGCGCCGCGCGGGGGAGAGGTTTTTTTGTCGCGAACCATTGCCGAACCAGTGAGGTGAACAGATGGACAACCCACTGAGACATTCCAGTCAGATCGCATGACCCTTAATCGCGAAACTGCTCGGCGCGAACTGGAGCGCATCTACCGCGCCGCGGTGGAGGCGGTGGATCCCGCGAGGTTGACTTCGCGCACACTCGATAGCGGCATGCTAGATGCCTCGCGCGTATACGTGCTCGCGGTCGGGAAGGCGTCCGTCGCGATTGCCTCGGTTCTCGCGACGCGGTTGGGCGATAAGCTCGCCGCCGCGACGGTGGTGGCTCTTCCCGGCGCACATTTCTCGATCGCGTCCGATCCGCGCATCGCGCTATGCGAATCGTCGCATCCGCTTCCGTCAGAGAAATCTGAAGCTGCCGCCAAAGCGGCGCTCGCGATGCTCTCGAGCGCGCGCCCCGATGACCTCGTGATCGTGGCGCTCAGCGGTGGAGCCTCGGCTATGTTCGCGTTGCCGCCCGATGGAGTGCCGCTAGCCGATAAGATCTCGCTCACGCAGTCGCTGCTTCGCAGCGGAGCCTCGATTCGCGAACTGAACACGGTGCGAAAACATCTGTCGGGTATCAAAGGAGGACAACTGCTGCACGCCACCAATGGCGCGCGCGTCCTCAGCCTCATTCTTTCCGATGTCCCCGGCGATGATTTGGCGACCATCGGTTCCGGCCTCAGCGCGCCGGATCCGACGACATATGCAGATGCCATTTCGGTGTTGAAGCGCCGCCAGCTATGGGGCCGCGCGCCTGAAACGATTCGTGATCACCTGGAGCGTGGCAACGCCGGCCAGCTTCTCGAAACTCCTAAGAGCGAAGATCCGATATTCGAGAAGGTTACGAATGTCATCATTGGCAGCAATCAAACCGCCCTCGATGCGGCCGAAAGTGCGGCGCGCGATCTCGGCTACACCGTCGATCGATCACAGGAGCTGAGAGGCGAGGCCAACGATCTGGGTCGTGCGCTCGCAACTCACCTGACGGCAATCGCGGGAGACCGCACCTGCGTGATCGCTGGAGGCGAACCTGTCGTCACCGTGCGAGGCTCCGGCAAAGGCGGCCGCGCGCAGCAGGCTGCGCTTGCGCTCGCGATCGAACTTTCGCGCGTAGCCAGCGATCGCCGAATCGCAGCGCTGATTGCGGGAACCGATGGCATCGATGGTCCGACCGATGCCGCTGGAGCATTCGCATTTTCCGATAGCGTCGCACGTGCGCAGGCTGCCGGTGTCAATCCTGAAACCGCGTTGTCACGCAACGATAGCTACAACTTCTTCAAAAGCATTGGTGACCTTTTTGTTCCCGGCAGCACAGGCACCAACGTCGCGGACATCTTCATCGGGCTGATAAATTACTAACCCATGCCGCGACTCAAGAAGTACAAGGTTCCTCCCAACGGCGCGAGGTCGTCCAACAACGTTGCGCGCCCGGTGACGCTGATTCCTGGTGATGGCGTCGGTCCCGAGGTGATCGGCGCGGCGGTCGCGGTGATCGATGCGACCGGGGTGAAGATCGATTGGCAGCATCAATTCGCTGGCGCGGCGGGCCTCAAGCGCTACGGCTCACCCGCGCCCGATCAGTTGCTCGAGTCGCTGCGCCAAACCGGTGTCGCGCTCAAGGGGCCGCTCGAGACGCAGGTTGGCGAGGGATACCGCTCGATCAACGTCTACCTCCGTCGCGAGCTGAACCTCTACGCGAATATCCGTCCCACACAGAGCTTTCCCGGGGTTACGACGCGATTCAAAAATGTTGACCTCGTCATCGTGCGCGAGAACACCGAGGACCTGTATTCCGGCATCGAGCATCAGGTGGCGCCTGGGGTGGTCGAGAGCGTCAAGGTGATCACGGCGCGTGCATCACGGCGTATCGCGCGTTTCGCGTTCGAGTATGCGCGTAAGAACCATCGCAAGTCCGTTACCGCGATCCACAAAGCCAACATCATGAAGCTCTCCGACGGGCTGTTCCTGAAGTGCGCTCGCGCGGTGGCGCACGAATATTCTGATGTCGAATACCGGGAGCAGATCGTCGATGCGGCCTGCATGCGATTGGTTACCGAGCCGACTTCTTTCGACATGCTGCTGCTGGAAAACCTGTATGGCGATATCGTCTCCGACTTGTGCGCGGGTCTTGTTGGAGGCCTCGGCGTGGTGCCGGGCGCGAACTATGGCGAACGCGGCGCGATTTTCGAGGCGGTGCATGGAACCGCGCCGGATATCGCGGGCAAGAACCTCGCCAATCCGACCGCCGCGATTCTGTCGGCTGCGATGATGCTGGACTACATCGGGCATCCTCGCGAGGCGGAGCGCGTGCGCGAAGGCGTCACGGCGGTTTTGAAATCCGGCAAGGAGGTTACGCGCGATCTGGGTGGAAAAGCGACGACTGCTGACATGACGCGTGCAATCATTCATGCGATGAAGTGAATTCGTCCAGTCTTTTACCGCGTCCAACCCTCGGCTATTAATTACCCACCGTATGAAGAAGATCGTGACGCCCGGCGAGGTGGACCATCGCGTTCCACCCGGACAATATCTCACCGACAAATTTCCTGTCCTTAGCTATGGCCCCACGCCGCGCTTCAATCCTGACAAATGGGATTTCCGCGTGGTCGGACTGGTCGAAGGGCCTCTCCATTTCAACTATCAGCAATTCCGCGCGTTGCCGCAGACCAAGCAGGTTTCGGATTTTCATTGCGTCACTACGTGGTCGCGCCTTGACAACGTATGGGAAGGCGTCGCAGTCAAGGATCTGATGGCGATGGTGAAGTTGGCGCCGGCCGCCAGCTACGTGGTGATTCATTGCGACGGAGGCTACACCACGAATCTCCCGCTGCATGAATTCCTTGACGACGACGTCATCCTCGCGCATCGGCACGATGGCCGCGACCTCCAGCCTGACCACGGATGGCCGCTGCGACTGGTGGTGCCCAAGCTTTACGCATGGAAGAGCGCCAAGTGGGTGCGCGCCATCGAGTTCACCGATCAGGATCGACGCGGCTTCTGGGAAGTGCGTGGCTATCACAACCACGCGGATCCCTGGAAAGAGGAACGCTACTCATTCCAAGAGGACGTTGACTGACTTCGCAGTCGCCAGCTGGTTTCTCGCGTGAGGAAAGCCTGGCGCGGATGGCGCGCGAGGAGTTCGATCTGTGCGTCATCGGCGGAGGCATCAATGGAGCCGCGGTGGCGCGCGATGCGGCCTTGCGTGGGCTTAGCGTCGTGCTGGTCGAGGCTGGCGACTTCGCGGGCGCGACCTCGTCCCGATCGTCGAAGCTGATCCACGGCGGTTTCCGATACCTGCCGCAGTGGCATTTCCTTCTCGTCTATCATGCGCTGCGCGAGCGCGAACTCCTACGCCATCGCACCGCGCCTCATCTGGTGCGCCCGATCCGATTTCTGTTTCCGATCTACAAGGGCAGGGGTTTCGGCCGCCTCACGATGGACATCGGGTTGTGGCTCTATGACATCTTCGCGCGCACGCCATGGTCGGAGCGTCATCGCGTCTTGAACCGCGACGCGACGTTGCAGCGCGAACCGGCGTTGGCGGCTGACTACCTCACAGGTGCGGCGCTCTATTACGATGCATGGGCCGACGACGCGCGCCTGACGTTCGAGAACGTTCTCGACGCTGGATTGCATGGCGCTGCGGTTGCCAACTATGTCCTCGTTGAGGGCCTCGCGAAGAATGCCGATCGCGTTATGGCGGCGCGTGTACGCGACGTCATCAACGATGAACGACTCGAAGTTCGCGCGCGCCAGTACGTCAACGCCGCCGGGCCATGGGTCGATGATATCCGCAGGATGGACGATCCCGCGGCGGCGGCGAGCGTACGTCTCACCAAGGGCGTGCACCTCGTGTTCCCGCTTCGTGTCTTGCCGGTGCACGAACCGATCGTTCTTAGCGACGATGCTGACCGTATCGTTTTCGTTATGCCGCATGACCGATACGTGCTGGTAGGCACTACCGACACCGATTTTTCCGGTAATCGGCGCGCGGTTGCTGCCGATCAGAACGACATCGAGTATTTGCTGAAGGTGCTCCGCGACGGTCTTCCGAAGATTACGTTGAGCGAAGACGATATCGCGTCGAGCTTCGCGGGACTGCGTGCGCTGGTGATCAGTGGCGATGATAAATCGCCGTCGGCGGTGCCCCGCGAAGAGACCATCCTCGAAAGCGCATCGGGCCTGTTGTCGGTCGCGGGTGGCAAGCTGACCACGCATCGCGAGATCGCCGAGAAGGTCATCAATCGATTGATGAAGAAACTCGGGCGCAGCGCGGGAGACAGGCCGACGCGGACCGAGCCGCTTCCGGGCGCGCGCAAGATCGATGGCGACGACGTTTCGAATCTCGCGTTCACTGGCGATACCGCCACGTTCCTCGAGTGTCGGTATGGATCGCGTAGCAGGCTGGTGGCGCACATCGCGGCGGAGCGACCCGAGCTTGCCGCGCCGCTCGCGCCGGATTGCCCCGCTATCGGAGCGGAAGTTATCCATGCCATTCGCAATGAGATGGCGCATTGCGTGGCGGACTTCCTGGTGCGGCGAACCTCGCTCATCTGGCGGTATCCAATTGAAGCGGAAGCCGCTGCGCCGGCGGTCGCGCGAATCATGGCGGCCGAGTTAGGCTGGGATTCGGAGCGCGAGGACGCCGAGGTCTCCGGATTCGTATCCGACCTGAAGCGACGCCGCGCGGCGTGACGATTGCCGATGGCGAAGCGGGAATCACGCGAAGAGCTGAAAGCGCGCGCAGTGCGCATTTCCAAAACCCTTGCGCGACTCTATCCTGAGGCGCGCATCAGCCTCGATTTCCAAACTCCCTGGCAGTGCCTCGCGGCGACGATCTTATCCGCACAGTGCACCGATGAGCGCGTCAATCAGGTGACGCCCGCGTTGTTCGTGAAATATCCCGACCCCGCCGCGATGGCCGCCGCTGATACGCGCGACGTCGAGCGGATGATCGTCAGCACCGGTTTCTTTCGTCAGAAGGCCAAATCGCTCAAGGCCGCCGCGCAAGACATCGTCGAGCGTTTCGGCAACCAGCTTCCCGACACGATGGAGGACCTCGTCACCTTGCGCGGGGTGGGGCGCAAGACCGCCAACGTCGTCCTTGGTCATGTGCATGGAAAGCCCGGCCTGGTGGTCGATACGCACGTTCGGCGCGTGTCGTTTCGACTTGGGCTGACCAAAAACCGCGAGCCTGAAGTTATCGAGCAGGACCTGTGCGCGATCCTGCCGCCGAGCGATTGGACGCCGTTTTCGATGCGCCTCATTCTGCACGGCCGACAGGTCTGCAAGGCGCCGAGCCCGCGATGTACGGAGTGCGCACTGCTTCCCGATTGCCCACAAGTGGACGTCAGAGTTGCCGGTGATACTCGAACCGCATCTCGCAAACGCAAGCCTGCTCCCGCAAAATAGCGCTCGATGGCCGACCTCATACTCGCAATCGATCAAGGCACCACCGGCACCACAGTTTTCGTAATCGATGCGCGCGGAAAAATCCGCGGCCGCGCCTACGGCGAAATACGCCAGTTCTATCCAAAGCCGGGATGGGTCGAGCACGACCCCGACGAGATCTATCGCTCCGCGGTCGCGCTCTCGAAGAAGGCGCTCAAAGGGGCGCGAGCGCAGGTCACCAACGTTGCGGCGATCGGCATCACCAATCAGCGCGAGACTTTCGTCGTGTGGGAGCGCAAGTCGGGACGCCCGGTCCATCGCGCGATCGTGTGGCAATGCCGCCGCAGCGCGGCCATCTGCCGCCGCCTCGCCGATCATGAAGCCGAGGTCTCGGCGCGCACCGGTCTTCTCCTCGATCCGTATTTTTCCGGCACCAAGCTCAAGTGGCTGCTCGACGAGAAGCCCGAACTGCGCAGGCGTGGTCTGCGCGGCGAGCTATGCTTCGGGACTATCGACACCTGGCTGATTTTTAAACTTTCTGGCGGCGCCGCATTTGTCACCGACTACACCAACGCGTCGCGCACGATGTTGTTCAACCTCGAGCATCACACCTGGGACGAAGAGATGTTGCGAATGCTCGACGTGCCGGTCGAGATGCTTCCGGGTGCGATCAGCTCGCGCGGTCCGTTCGCCGAGACTGCGCCGGGGACGATCGGAAATCGGGCGATTCCGATTGGCGCTGCAATCGGCGATCAGCAGTCGGCGCTTTTCGGCCAGCGCGCGGTGAAACCCGGCGATTCGAAGTCCACTTACGGCACCGGCGCGTTTCTGTTGATGCACACCGGCAATCAGCGGGTAACCTCGCGGAATCGACTCCTGACGACGGCGGCACTCGGTCCGGAGGGCGAGTTCGCTTACGCGCTCGAGGGCTCGGTGTTCATCGCGGGCGCGGCAATTCAGTGGCTGCGCGATGGTGTTGGGCTCATCAAAACCGCCGCGGATAGCCTCGGCCTCGCGCGCAGAAGCCGCACTCGCGAACCGTACCTGGTGCCGGCGTTCGTCGGGCTCGGCGCGCCGTATTGGGATGCGGAGGCGAAGGGCGCGATTATCGGGATCACTCGCGGGACCACTCGCGCGGATATCGTCCGCGCGGCGCTCGATTCGATTGCGTATCAGGTGCGCGACGTGATCGTCGCGATGGAGAGCGACACGGGCCAGCGCATCAGCGAGTTGCGCGCCGACGGTGGCGCGGTGGCGAACCCGTACTTGATGCAGTTCCAGGCTGATCTGCTCGACCGTCCTGTGGTTCTGCCGAAAGTCGTAGAAACCACTGCGATGGGTGCGGCGATGCTCGCGGGGCTTGCCGCCGGCGTGTGGAAATCGGCGGCGTCGCTCGACAAGCTGCGTCAAGGCGGGAAAGTCTACCGCTCGAAGATGCGCGGTGACGTACGTGATCAACTGCTCGCCGGATGGCGCGACGCGGTTTCACGCGTGCTGACGCGGCGCTGATACAATCTTTACATGGATCCGAAAATTCAGCGGCCTACCGCTTCAATCATCTTTCCCGAACAGTACCGCGAGGCGGCTCGCGCGCTCGGGCGCGCGTTCATTAACGATCCGCCGATCAAGACGCTCTTGCCCGAGCCGTCCGATCCGGTGGAGCGCGCGCGATTGCTGACGATCTTCTTTGAAGCGATGCTTGGGATTCAGGCTCGGACCGGGGAACCCGTACTCGGCGTCATGATGGACGATAAGGTGGTGGCCGCAGCCATTCTCGAATGTGGCGGCGTACCGGTTGCCACGCTGATCCTGCACGGACTCTTACAACTCCCGCGAATGCTTCAAGGGATCGGATGGGCCGGACTGAAGCGGGGAATCCAGTTGCAGAGCGAGCTGTTGAGGAATCATCCGCACGAACCGCACATCTACCTGAATTTCCTCGGCGTCGATCCCGACTATCAGCGCCATCATTGCGGCAGCGTGATTATTGAAGAGTTGCGCAGGCTCGCGGCAGCGCGCTCGTCGCTGTGCGGCGTGTACCTGGAGACGGGTACCGAAGCCAACGTGTCCTACTACCAATCGCGCGGATACGAAGTACTCGGCGAGATCCATCCGCTCGGATGCAGGATGTGGCGGATGCTTCAGCGCAAGCGCTAGCCGGAGGCGTCGCTTCTATTCTTTGGCTTGATGGTGGTGACGCGCAGGCCATGCGAGGTCCATCCGACGTCGAAGCCGATGCTGTCGCCCTCGCGAAGAAGCTCTATCCCCGGCGCCTTGCCGCCAATCTCCGCGCCGATCACCGCGACATGCGGGAACTCGAACGGAATCTCCTTCCCGGTATGCGACCGCACCACACCACGGCCGCGGTTGCGGTCGAGTCGCATGATCATCCCCGGATAGAAGTTGCCGGGGAAACGCTCGCTGTCGAACTCATCGCTCATCTTTGATCGAATATCATTGGGCAGATCAGAGCGGAAGCGCGGTCCGAAAAAGGATGAAGCGGCCGAGCATCTCGCCGACGACCACCGACATAAGGGCGATGTAGAGCAGCCCTGTTGCGGCCATGGTCTGGGGGATTTTCAGCGTCTGCCAGCACATCCAGGTAAGTACGATCGATGCGACAGGTCCGAGTACCACTCGCATCGTAAACAGCGTGAGATGGTTCTCGAACAGCTCCGCGATCGCTGAGCTTGCGGCTTGTCCGCCGAAAAGCGCGAGGACCGCCAGCGCGAGTCCCATCGCAACAATATCGGCAACCAGCGCGACTGCGAGGAGACGGATGAAGCTACGGAGATATTCGACATCCATCCCGAGATCGATCAGGTACCAGTGGCCAAACATCATCGCGCCGCTCACCAATCCCAACGCCATTGCCGAGGTCACCGCGCTGGCGATGTATGCGACCGAGGCGATCAGACCGAACGATACCGGCTTGAGCAGCAGGACCAGCGCGCTCACCGCAATCAGGCCGGCCAGCAGTCCGAGGCTGAATGCACGAGCGCGCAGGGTGCCGCTATCGGTCCATAATGTCACGACGTAGAGCGCGAAGAGCACGCAGAAGACGACCCATATGGCGCAGACGATCCAGAGGCTGGTCGAATTTGGAGTATGGTCGCCCGTTGCGCGCCAGGCCAGCATTCCGAGGCCGAAGGTGGCCATCAGAGCGGATGCCAGATATACGGAGGCGGTGGATTTATAGAATCCACGTTCAATTCTAAAGAATGGGGGTATTGCTAAAGCGAACATGCCACCAAGGGAGAGCTCGCCAAAGACGAGCAGGAAACAGACCGCAAATTTCGTCACGCGGCGATTGTAGCGGGCGAGGGCATCGGGCGCATCCCACCCTCGGCGGATCGCCGTATACTTAGCGGGACAGGAAGATTAGACAAGATTCCCTGCAAAGGGATATATAGAAATCCTAAACCATTCGCAGGGATCAGATGGGGACGAAAATGTTACTAAAATGGGTTGGCAGGTCGCTCATGATTGGCGTCGCGGCTGTTGCGCTATCCTCGTGCGCAGCTGTTCAAGCCGAACGCCAGGCACAGGAACAAAAGCAGCAGACATTTGTGCAGCACGTCGATATCGCGCACATTTACGTCACGCCCGACGATCCGCCGTCGAACAAGCCATATACCGTGCTTGGCGACGTGACTTACACGGAGCCGTTCACGCCTGATGCCATCAACGAGGCCAAGATCAAGGAAAAACTGAAGAACATGGGCTACGCGAAATGGCCCGATACGCTGGATGCGCTGGTGCAGGAGAAGAGCGACGTCTCCGATGACGGCAGCACGGTGAAAGTTTCGGCCAAGGCGATTCAGTTTGAGTCGTCAACCGATCGCGCGATGCTGCACAAGATGAACGAAGGCATGGTCGCGTCGCCGAGCGGGAATTAATCGCCGACCAGCCGCAGCGCTGGAGTTACGCCACAAAAGAATGGGCAGGCCTGCTTGGCAGGTTTGCCCATTTTGTCTGATCGGACTTTAGGGCGATGCGTGGAGCGCGAGTTAGGCCGCGAGCATCGGGTCCAACTTGCCGGCCTCATCAAGCGCCTTCAACTCATCGTAGCCGCCGACGATTTTGTCATTTATGAATATCTCGGGGACGGTGCGCCGGCCGCCCGAGAGCTCGACCATCTTTTGGCGCAACTCGGCGTCTTCGGTTACATCGATTTCAATGAATTGAACGCCCTTGCTTTTAAGCAGCGACTTCGCGCGCGTGCAAAATGGGCAAAAGGAAGTGGTATAGACCTCAACTTTGGCCACTGGATGCCTCCACCAACATTCTTACCCGGCTAGCTCTCTGGGTCCAGTTCAAAGATAACCATCTTTGCCGCCTACTTCAGAACTACCGAGCGCGGGCCGCGCCGGACTTCGCCGATGATGTAGGACCGACACTTGCGCCGACGCAGCGACGTCACGACGTGATCGGCGTCATCGCATGCCACGATAACAACCATCCCGAGGCCGTTGTTGAAGGTGCGATCCATCTCCTCCTGCTCGATTGCGCCAACGCGCTGGATGAATTCGAAGATCGGCGGCGCCGGCCAGCTTCCGCGCTCGATAATCGCCTGAACCTTCGGGGGCATCACGCGCGGGAGATTTTCCAGCACGCCGCCGCCCGTGATATTCGCAAGGCCCTTGATCTTGAACCTTGCGAATAATTCGCCCGCAGTCTTCGCATAGATGGTCGTAGGCCGAAGTAGCTCTTCGGCGAGCGTGCACCCGAGCTCGTCGATGCGCTCATCGAGGCGCAACTCGCGCTCCGCAATCACCTTTCTCGCGAGCGAATATCCGTTGGAGTGGAGCCCGCTCGACGCCAGCCCGATGAGCACATCTCCGGGCCGAATTTTTTTGGGATTCGGGATATCCTCGCGCTCTACCACGCCAACCGCGAATCCTGCCAAATCGTACTCGCCGGGCTGATAGACATCGGCGAGCTGAGCAGTTTCGCCGCCGACGAGGCTGATGCCTGCGAGCGCGCATCCTTGCGCGACACCCTCGACGATCGCGACCGCGACCTTGCGGTCGAGCTTGCCGGTGCCGATGTAGTCGAGGAAAAACAGCGGCTTCGCGGCGTGGCAGATGATGTCGTTGACGCACATCGCCACGCAATCGATCCCGACGGTGTCGTGACGTCCGACCGCCTGTGCAACCTTGAGCTTGGTGCCGACGCCGTCGGTGCCTGAGACCAGGACTGGCGCGCGCATTTTCTTTGCCGCATCGAATGCGACCAACGCGCCGAAGCCGCCAACTCCACCGAGCACTCGCGCACCCCCGGTACGATCAGTCCGGCGGGCGATCTTGCGGAACAGCGGAATCAGCGATTCCTTGAGCTCGATGTTGACGCCGGCTTCCTTGTATGTCGAGGTGAAGGCCATCAGCTCTTTCGCCTCGCCACCGCACCCGCGCGCCATGATCGAAAGCCATCGGGGGATACGACGAGACCCTCGCGATAGCGAAGCAGTTCGAGGTCCGCGACAAGGTCCCGCAATTCGTAGTGCTTCAACAGGAAACGCGGATCCTTCGGATGGCCGATCTCGGTCTGGTCGATAAGGAACGTCTCAGCAATCAAAATCCCTCCCGGTTTGAGCGCGCGGGCGAAATCAGGAAACCGCGCTCTGTCGAGAAAATTCACATTGATGATCGCATCGAAGCTCAGATCGCGAAACGCAAACTTATCGAAGTCCGCCACCACCGGCCATATCGACAGCCGCTCCGATCGCGCGAGCTCGGCGAGAGTACCCATCGCGACTTCCGAGAAATCCGCCGCGATGACGCGCATCCTGGCGCGCGCGAGCGCCAGGGCGTTACGGCCGCGTCCGGCGGCGACATCGAGCGCGAGGCCACCACGCGGCAGCATTGGAAGCATCTCGACGACGAAAGGCTCCGGATCACCCGCAGGCTTCGCGCGATGCGTTTCGTTCCACTTCGTGCGTTCGGCGAAAGTCACAACACTCGCGCCAGCGTCAGCACGTTGACGCGCGCCGCGCCCGCCGCCATCAGCACTCGCGCGCATTCGTCAACGGTAGCGCCGGTCGTCATCACGTCATCGACGAGGAGGACGCGTTGTCCCCTGATGCGCGCGGGCCGCGTCACCGAAAATGCGCGCCGGACGTTGCGGCGACGCGCATCATGATCCTGGCTGGTTTGCGGAATTGTCATGCGCGAACGCATCAAGATTTCCATTTCAAATGGCTTGTCGAGACGCCGCGAAATCGTCATTGCCAGTAGCGCGGCCTGATTGAAGCCGCGCCACCACAGCCGGCGATGATGAAGCGGTACCGGGATGACGACGTCGCAATCGGCGGAGGAATAGGGCAGGTTGTCGCCGAGGAATTCCGCGAGCGCTTTCTGCAACGACTGATCGAGTCCGTATTTGTGCCGTCGAATGAGTGACGGCAACGAGCGGCGATCGCTCTCAGCCGACGGTCGATAGCGCGCGACGGCGCGAGCGCGGGCGAAGTGCGGTCGCCGATCGAGGCATGATGCGCAGCGATCCTCGATCGCCGCGGCCGATTGCATTGGCGCGCCGCAGATCGAGCAGATTGGGTCCGGGATTTTCTCGACCCGCGCCAGGCAGGGCGCGCATACGCGATGGTCGCTGTCGAGACCGAATCGATCTCCACACACCGCGCATCGCGGCGGGTAGAGGAAATTTGCAAAGTGCCGAAGCGCCGCATCCACGCCCAATAGATTGTCCGATGCCCGCCTAAACTCAAGGGGACACTATCGGGCACGTGACTATGAACCGGGAACTCGGCGGACGGCGGTTGCACTGAGATTCATTTTTGGAACGCCGATTTGGCGGATGATCGCCGTGGAGCCCGGCGCGCGCTCGGCGCTCATCGGCAGTAACGATTCGTGCGTCCTGTTTCCCAATCGTTTCGACCCAGACCTGTAAAATTCCGCGGTTATCGGGCTGCAACCACGCGAGAAACTTTCCGTCGGGCGAGATCTCGGGGGCCGTACGTTGCGGGTTCCCAAACAGGACTTCGCGTGGAATCAGCGACGGTAACTCGCAGTGCACTGAATCCACTCGCGCGAAGGCAGCGAGCATTATCACGCCGATTGCGACTGCGATCCTGCGTGAAAATGTGAACATCGAATGTCTCTTCATGGACTCGGTGGTTCCATCGCTCAAGGCTTGCACTTGAGATCATAGCTCTGCGCGCGTGGTAGTCCATCTGCCGAGGGTTCTTGCGAGTCGCTCGCCGGGGACATCCCGTTCTGACCCAGGTTCGGGAGGAAGCTGCGAAAAGCGGCTCTCGCCTTGCCGACACCGCTCAAGCCGTCGGGCCTCGAAGATGACGGCCACAGTGGGGCGCGAGTATTAGCCGTGGTTGTGGTATACATCAGCCTCATGGAAGGGCCACTTACAGGAATCAGAATTCTCGATTGGACTATTTGGCAGCAGGGGCCGGTTGCGACCACGATGCTCGCCGACCTTGGCGCCGAGGTGATCAAGATTGAGGAACGCGACAAAGGCGACCCCGGACGTGCCATCATGGCCGTTGCCGGAGGCGATACCTCGCGTGGCGGACGCAACTTCTACTTCGAGGCGAATAATCGCCACAAGAAGAGTATCGCGCTCGATCTGAAGCGTCCCGAGGCGCGCGAGATCGTCCACAAGCTCGCCGCCAAGAGTGATGTCTTCGTGCAGAACTTCCGCAAGGGGGTGGCGCAGCGCCTCGGGCTCGATTACGACTCGTTGCGCGCGCACAATCCGCGCATAATCTATGCGAACTCGAGCGGCTACGGTCCTGAGGGTCCCGACAGCGCCGAGCCGTCGTTCGATTATCTCGGGCAGGCGCGTTCCGGCGTGATGTATACCCACGGCGTGAAGTCCGAGGAGCCGATCTACACGACCGGCGGTATTGCCGATCAGATGGGCGCGATCATGCTCGCCTACGGAGTGCTCGCGGCGCTCCTCGCGCGCGAACGTTACGGCGTCGGCCAGCAGGTTGATGCGTCGCATCTCGGCTCGATGATGGCCCTGCAGGGGCTCAACGTCTCGATGCGCACCATCATGGGCCAGGAATTCGCGCGCAACACTCGCGACGAGTCCTTCAATCCGCTGTGGAATCACTATCGATGCGCCGACGGCAAATGGCTGGCGCTCGCGATGTTGCAGCCCGACCGCTACTGGAAAGACATCTGTATTGCGATGGGCATGCCGGAGATCGCCGAGGATCCTCGCTATGCCGATATGAGATCGCGCGGGAAAAACGCGCGCGAGATCATTCCCATCTTCGATCGCAAGTTCGCCGAGAAGACCCGCGAGGAATGGATGAAGATTCTTAAGGCGGGCGGAGATTTCATCTACTGCATCGTCAACAAGGTCAACGATTTGCCCGACGACCCGCAGGTGAAGGCGAATGAATACATTGTCGATTACGAGATTCCCGGACTCGGCAAGACCCAGGTCCTCGGGATGCCGGTGCGCCTCAGCGCGACGCCGGGGCAGCCGCGCGGTCACGCGCCGGAGCTGGGAGAACACACCGAATTGCTACTGACCGAGTTGCTCGACTATAGCTGGGACGATGTCGCGCGCTTGCGCGAGGCGAACGTAATCTGAATTTTTCGCGTGAGGTGAAGAATGGGGACGATCACCGGAACAATCGAGGATCGCGAAGAGATTCGCGACCTCTACGCGCGCTATGCGCACACCATCGACAACGGGCAGTTCAACGAATGGATCGACTGCTTCACCGAGGACGGCGTGTTCGAGAGCCCGCGCTTCGGAAAGCATACGGGGCGCGAGGGTTTGCGCCGCTTCTCAGCGATCTACAAGGACTCGCTCGGTGGCGCCAAGCCGTTTCATCAGATGACCAATGTGATTTTCAAGATCGATGGCGACGCGGCGAGCGGCTGCTGCTACCTGACGTACTATCATTGCAAGGACGGCAAGGCGGCGCTGTCAGCGGCGGGGCGGTACAACGACCGGTTGCGCAGGGTCGGCGGCGAGTGGCGCTTCGAGAGCCGCAAGGTGAGCATCGACGGGGCCAAATAATACGCTCCGAGGTCCTACAAAATGAAGAGAGCCTGAACATCGATGTCCAGGCTCTCCTTTTCTGTTAATAGCACAGGCTTCAGCCTGTGGTCCTCAGAACATCGCGTACCACGGCGTTTCGTGCGGATCCTGAATCTGGAAATTTATGTTGAAGGCCGTCAGCAACGTTCCTTGCGCATGCTCCAGGTTGATCTTCGCGTTCTCGAGGTTGACGAACGCCTGCACCTGGTTGCCTTCCGCCGATACTTCTTCTTCCTGGAACTGCAGTAAATCGTGCGTAGTGGCCATACCCACCCTAAAACGCACGTTTTCGTCATTTAGCGATTGCCGCGCGTAGAAGGTCGCCTGCTCGGTCGCCATCGCGCGCTTCTGATCCGCATACAGGTTCGCGAGCGCGTTTTCGATTTGCACCACCGCCGCCGATAGCTGCGCGCGATACTGCAGGCGCGTCTGCTCATATTGGACGCGCGCCTGGGCGAGGGCCGCCCTTGCCGACGCGTTGTCGAGCGGCATCTGGAAGCTCAAGACGGCCGCATAGTTGTAGTAGCTGAAGTTCCACATCTTGTTCAGCGCGTCGCCATAAATGCCGCCGAAGGGCAGTTTGTTGCCCGAGTCTGGGGGGTCGCCTACAGGCGTGCAGGTGCCGGTCCCGATCATTGGATTGCTGAGTGGTCCAAAGCACTTGGAAGTACCGGCGGTATTGGTAACTCCTATTTGAGTGCCCAGATTGAGTTGGGGCAGGACCTGATTTTCGGAGTACTGGACCTGCAGGAGCGCGGCGCGAATTGATTCACGGAACGCCGCCAGCGAGGGGCGATATTCGACCGCCGCGCGGAGTGCGCCATCCTCATCGATCGTGATTGCTTCGTGTGCGTTCGGCAGTTGGGCCGGCTGGATTTCCGCCGGCAGGAAGGTTCCCTGCGGGTTGTACATGACATCCTGTCGAAGCTGCGCGCGGGCCGTCTTCAGATTGGCCTCGGCGGTGAAGACGTTGGCCTCGGCGGTGGCGGCGGCGGATTGTGCCTCTTGAAGATCAAGCGGGGCGAGCGTTCCAACCTTGACCGAGATCGAGTTCTGACGCACCAGGTCCTGGTTGAACTTGAGCGCCGAGCGCGCGACCTCGAGGTTCTCCTCGCTCAGCACCACGTTCCAGTAGTCGCCCGCGATAGACTGAACAAGGTCCTGCAATGACTGTTCATAATTCCATTGCGCCTGCTTCTGGCCCGACTCGGCGATGCGGACGTTGATGGTGGCGAACTTCCATCCGAAATTTTGCAGCAGCGGCTGCGCAATCGAAATCGCGAGGGTCGGATTGTATGATGGATTGATCGAAGCGAACGCGGAATTGGAATCCGCGCGCTCATTGTTGAAGGTGATTCCCATCGTTCCGCCAGTAATCGACGACAACTTGTTCAACCCAAAGTTCCAATCGTACAGTTTGTTGGCCGACGCGGTTGCACCGACCAGGATCGAGGTCGCCGGCACCACGCTTTTCACCACATCCACCTGCGAGGTCAGGTTCGGATCGAATGCCGCATTAGCAGTGCGTACGGCTTCCTGCCCGGCCACCGGGTTGAGTTCGATGTACTCGACGTTGGGGTTGTTGCGCAGCGCGATATAGATGGCTTCCTTCAGCGTCATCTTGCGCGCGGTCTGCTCGGCGGTGCGCAGGTAGCTTTCGCTGATTAGGCTCTCGGGCGGGACCTGGCGCGTGGGTGACCATTGCTTCGCGAAGATTTCCGGAAATGACAACGCCGAATCATGATGCTCGAATTGCCCGGTCTCGCGCACCGGCACGCTGCTGTCGGGCGGCGTCACCGAGCCCACCGGCACGCTCTGGAGCTGAATGGTTCCGCTGGTGGCGGGCGCCTGAAGAGACGCATCGGGGGGCGGCGGCGCCTGATAGACGCCCGTGGTTGAAGATGCGTCCGAACTCGGCATCTTCTGCGCGGCCGCCGGACCGGCTTCGCCCAGCAGCAGGCCGAATATCGCGATCACGATTGCGGCAGGTTTGATAGACTTAAACATCTTGAAAACCCTCCTTGCCTTCACGTCCGCCCCTACGACGCGGGCAAACGACCGGTTAAAGAGCTTGCACCGTACGATTCGGGTCGCGATTATATCCAAGACAGTTTGAGTTGTCTGTGAACCGAATCGAGAATAATAGTCAGTGACTATATACGTGGAAGATCGAATGCTGCGACAACCTCGTTTCGCCATCGTGATAACGGCGCTGGTTGGCTTGCTGGAGCTGGCGCTCGGTTCCAGGGCTCTGGCGCAGAGCAACATTCCCGCCGGAACCCCGCTGATCCCGTCGGTCACTACTCCGCTCTCGGTTGGAGGGGCGGGGACAACAGCCTCCATCAGGACGCTGACGCCGTTGGCCTTGCCTGCAGCCGCGCCGAGCACGGCCGCGGCTGCTCCCGGCGCCCCGGCGGCGTTATCAACCACCAGCGCGCTGCCCGCGCTGGCGCCCGCGCCGGCCGTAGTTACGGGTGGAACGGTTCCGGTTCCGCAGTCGGTTTTCACCTGCTCATGTTTCGGTGTGGGGCTCGGTACGCGATGGGTAGGGCGGGTTCAGTTGACGAGCTATCTGAGCGCAAGCAGCGCGGCCGCGGCGCAGTGCAGCTCGTATGCAGCGAATAGCGGCACGCTCTCTCCGTATATCGCGCAGGCAGGAGGGGTCAGCCTCGGTCGCAATCCATTCCCGACCGTGAACCCCAACGGCGTCCCGGGAAGCGTCGCGGCGGGTTTTCGCGGCACCACCGTGTTCACGGAAACATCCGCCGCGCAGACCGGTATCTCTCCGCGCGCCGCCGGATGCGCGCGATGCGCGTGTGACTAATTTTGTGGGCTGAGCAGCTTGGCCAGATCGTCGGCCAGCGGCGCCGACACTTTAGTCGCCCCTGACGCGGGCGATTCGAACTCGATTTCCGACAGATGCAGCCAGAAGCGTCCCGCTCCCAAGTCTGAGGGCGCGCCTCCATATAGATCGTCACCGACGATCGGGAATCCTGCATTGGCCAGATGCACGCGTATCTGATGGCGCATGCCGGTTGATGGCATCACCGAAACCAGCGTGAAATTGCCGACGCGCCGAACCGGCTCCACGCGCGTGACGGCGGTCCTCGCGCCGAGACGCTCAGAGTCGGATTCATTGCAGACGATCATCCGGCGCGGATTTTTGGGATGATGCGCGATTGGCGCATCGAGGTTGAGCGGCGCCTTCAGGTTCCCCGACACCAGGGCAAGATACTTTCGCTTGATCGTTCCCGAGCGAATCGCGTGCCGCACGGTCGTGAACGCATCGGCGGTGCGGGCGATCATGAGCGCTCCGGAGGTTCCATTGTCGAGCCGATGAATTAATCCACCTTCGACCGGTTTGTCGCCGATCGCGGCCGTCTCGGGAAATCGCGCAACGACGGCGTTCATCACGGTGCCGCGTTCACCCGGCCTCAGCGGATGACATGGAACGCCGCCCGGCTTGTGTATGACGATGAGCGCCGGATCTTCGAAGAGCACCTCGACCTGAGGTTCGCTGTCAGGCACGATCGCCGCGAGCGTCGGCGACGCTTCGACTTCGACGCTGGCACCGGAGTGCACGAGGGCGCCCTTGACGGCGCGCCGTCCATTGAGCAGCACGGCGCCTCGCGCCACCATTTCGCGAGCATCGCGCCGCGACGCCGCATGACCCGTGCGAACCAGATAGTGGTCGAGCCGCTCGCCGGTCGTATTACTCAATGAGATTGCGATTGTCCGTTCGTGGGAGAGGCAGTAGTGCGATATGCAGGAAATTGTCGCGACGCCGCCCATACCAGGATCGCGAGGACGACGATCGCCGTCACGATATCGAGGAAGCCGAGTTGCGTTGCGCCTCTCGGCGATGTTCGTGTGCTGAACCTTTTCAACCGGTAACCTCTCATCATCACATGCCCGCCGCGCTGCGTGCCGCCGAGCGTACTGCATTTCCGCCCGCGTTCACAGGCAATCCGAACAGCCTGCGCAGCTCTCTTCCAGTTGCGGATTTTTCCGCCGCGGCGACTTTGAGCGGCGGTCCCGCTGCCACGATGCGTCCGCCTTCGTCGCCACCGCCGGGTCCGAGATCGATCACGTAATCGGCGTGCGCAATGAATTCGAGGTTGTGCTCGATAACCACCAGAGTGTTGCCATCGGCGACCAGCCGCGCCAGCACTTTGATCAGCCGCCGAATGTCGGCCGAGCTGAGGCCGGTGGTCGGCTCGTCGAGCAGAAACATTCGCGGCAGCGCCTTACCATTTTGATTCAGCGGCGCGGGTTCGAGGTCGGCGAGCAGGAAACGCGCGATCTTAAGCCGTTGCGCCTCGCCACCCGAAAGCGTCGAGGTAGTCTGGCCGAGCCGCACATAGTCAAGCCCGACCGCGCTCAGTGCCGCCAGCCGTTTCAGAATCGATTTGTTGTGCGCGAAGAACTTGAGCGCGTCATCGACCGTGAGATCGAGCACCCGATCGATGTTGAGCTTTTGGTAGCGGATCGCGAGGATGTGGCTCTGGAAGCGGCGCCCATCGCAATGGTCGCAGGTGACCTCGAGATCCGCCATGAAATGCATTTCGATAGTCACCGTGCCGGTTCCCGCACATTTTTCGCATCTCCCGCCTTCGACGTTGAAAGAAAAGTCGCGCGAAGTGACGCCGAGCCGTCGGGCTTCGGCCGTCGAAGCAAACAGCTTGCGGATGTCGTCGTAGATTTTCAGATAGGTGGCGGGATTCGAGCGCATCGAGCGCGTCGGCAACTCCTGACCCATGTGAATCATCGCGCCAATCATCTCGAAGCCCTCGATGCGCGCGCATTCGCCGGCCTCGACCGCCTCGCCCTGACGGCGCAGATAGTTGTTGTAGAGAATGTCCTCGACCAGCGTGGATTTGCCGGAGCCCGAGACGCCCGTGACGCAGACCATCCTGCCGAGTGGAATCGCGACGTCGATATTTTGCAGATTGTGCTCGCGCGCGCCCTTGATCCGAATCGCGGCGTCATGCTTGGTGAAGCGGCGCTCGCGCGACATCGCGCGCATCAACAGCACGCGTCCCGCCGTGCCGTTGGCGCTCGCAATCGCGCTCCTGGAAGGCGCGCCGGCCCACATCAGCGCGCCGCCCTCGCTGCCCCCGCCAGGACCGAGCTCGACCACGAAGTCGGCGCCGTCGATGATCGTCGAATCGTGCTCGACCACGACCACGGTGTTATCGAGATCGCGCAGATGGCGCAGCACCGAAAGCAACCGGCGCGCGTCGGACGAATGGAGCCCGACGGTTGGCTCATCGAGGGCGTACAGCGTGCCGACGAGAAGACTGCCGAGCGCGCTCGCGAGATGGATTCGTTGTGCCTCGCCGCCGGAGAGCGTGCGCGCCTGACGTTCGAGCGTGAGATAGCCGAGGCCCACCTCGGTGAGATATCCGACGCGATTCTTCAGCTCGCGCAAGACGGTCGCACATCGACCGGCGATGGCGGGATTTCGCTTGAGCGAGTCGATCCATGCGGAGAGTTCGTTCACCGACAGCCGGCCGATTTCCGCAATCGATGCGCCGTCGACACGCACGTTCAGCGCATCGGGCTTGAGCTTGCTACCGGAACATACGGGGCACGGCACGAAGCGGCGATACTTGGCGAGCAAAATGCGAACATGCGTCTTGTAGCGGCGGCCCTCCAGCCATCGGAAGAATCCCCGCACACCGGGCCAGCGATCGTCGTCGAACTCGTGGCGCCGGCGCTTTTCGCCCTCGACGACTGCCTCGGGAGCGTGCGGTTCGCCCTCGATCAGCCAATGACGCTCCTCATCGGTCATCTCGCGAAACGAAACCGCGGTGCGAATCTTTCGCTTGCGCGCGAGCTTGATCATCCATTCGCTCATCTCGCGATAGGCGGGCGTGCGCCACGGCGCGATAAGTCCCTGGCGAATCGAAAGATTCGGATTGGGGATGACCTTTTCGAGGTCAAGCTCGACGGTGCGCCCGAAACCCTCGCATTCGGGGCAGGCGCCGATGGGACTATTGGAAGAAAACAGCGCGGGAGTGGGATCGGGGAATGGAATACCGCATCGGGAACAGTTAAAGCGACGGTCAAGGTCGATTGAATCAACTTCTGCGACGACCCCATCTCGCCGCTCGGCGCGAACGATGCGCGCGCGGCCGGCGCCGAGATAGAATGACTTCTCGAGGGCCTCGCGTATGCGCTCAGCCTCGCCGTCGCCGGTAACCGACACGCGATCGATCACGGCGTCGAGCGGAGCCTTGCGCGAGGCGCCACCATTTTTCAGATGCTCGGCGAACTCGGCCGTTTCGACCACCGCGCCGGCTTCGAACACGCGATGATATCCGTTGGCGATAAGCCAGTTCGTGGCTTCGAACGGCGAGCGCGAGCCCATCTCGAATGGCGCGGTGAAGATGTACATCCCGGGTGTCGCCATCACGCGATGCGCCGCGCTTTCGACCGAGTCCCGAGTGACTTCGCTGCCGCAGGTCGGACAGATAGTCTTACCGACGGTCGCGAAAAGTAACCGGACGTAGTCGTTGATCTCGGTGACGGTGCCGACGGTCGAGCGCGCATTCTTGATGGTGTTCTTCTGGCGCAACGCGAGCGCGGGCGGAATGTCGGAAATCGCGTTAACGTCGGGACGCTCCATCCGCGCGAGGAACATCCGGGCGTATGTCGAGAGCGACTGCACATAACGGCGCTGCCCCTCGGCATAGAGCGTGTCGAAAACCAGGCTCGACTTGCCCGAGCCCGACACGCCGGTGACGACGGTCAGCTTGGCGCGCGGAATTTCAAGCGAGATGTTTTTGAGGTTGTGAGTGCGGGCGCCGGTGATGTTGATGGAACCCTGCAAGCGGCGTCACACCTAGCGAGGATCGGAAATCGGGCGCGCTTTCTTCTTGCGCTCGCCGGGGAATTCGTCAGCGACCTTCGCGTACAGGTCGGCCAGCGCGAAGTCGAATTTGGTTTGCAGCCGCTTGGTTTCTTTCTCGCGCGCAGCGTCGGGGAGATCCTTCACTTTGGAGAGATCATCCTCCAATTGGATCATCAGCTTGTTGCGCTGAATCAAGAATTGATAGCCGTCCATAGGCCACTTAAACCTCAAATTTGAAAGACTCTAAGTATAGGGTATCTTCGAATGCGCGAACAACCTGCATGAACGCTCCATCCACATCATCATCGATAGCGATTCTCAGCGCGTGGGAGTTGCCGAAGCTGGTGCACGGATTCCTTGGCCGCATCGGCGGTGTAAGCATTGGACCATACGAAAGTCTCAACCTCGCATACTGGGTTGGCGATAACCCCGCGCATGTTGACGAGAACTGGCGTCGCCTGCGCGAGGTCATCGGGGCGGAGACACCGATTGCGCGATGCCATCAGGTGCATGGCACAAACGTGCGCATGGTCACGCGCGAGAACCATTGGGAAAAGCCGGAGGGCGATGGGATGGTTACCGCTGAGCCGGGTATCCTGCTCGCCGTCTCGAGCGCGGATTGCGTCCCGATTCTCATGGTGAATAACGGCGGCAAGATCGTCGGCGCCATCCATGCGGGATGGCGCGGCGCCATCGCGGGAATCGCGCAGGAGGGGGTCCGCGCGATGGGGCGCCTCGGCGCGAAACCGCATGAGATTCGCGCGGCGTTGGGGCCGTCGATCGGGCAATGCTGCTTCGAGGTGGACGAGGAACTCGCGCGACTTTTTGCGCACAAAGTCGCGGGCTCCGATCGGCATTCGCGCGCCGGGCGTCTGGGAAAATCGCATCTCGATCTGCGCGCGATAGTCACCGATCAATTGATGCGAGCGGGACTTGCTCGCGAATCGATTGTCAGTGTCGGGCCCTGCACCAAATGCGCCAATGATCGCTACTTCTCGCGCCGCGTCAACGCATCCTCGGGCCTGCAGCTCAGCTTCATCGGCATCCGTGGGTGAGGTATTCTCCGTGTAAGTGAAAAGGCGATGAGCGCTGCGAAAATTGCGATTCCAAAGGAGAGGGTGAGCGACTTCTGTCGCCGGCATCACATCCGCAAGCTCGCGCTTTTCGGTTCGGTCCTGCGCGACGACTTTCGTCCTGACAGCGATGTGGATGTCCTGGTCGAATTCGAACCCGGACGCACTCCCGGCCTCGCCTTCTTCGGGATGGAGATAGAACTTTCGGAAATCCTTGGCCGAAAAGTCGATCTGAATACCGCGGGGTTACTGAGCAAATATTTTCGTGACCGGGTCCTCGCCGAGGCGGAGGTTCAATATGTCGCGCCATGAAAGCGCGGTGCGCTCCTTCACATGCTGGAACATTCACGCGAGGCCCTTGCGATGATTCAAGGAAAGACCCGATCGGATCTTGATAGGAATCGAACGTTAAATCTCGCTCTCGTAAGATTGTTGGAAATTGTTGGCGAAGCGGCAAGCCGGATACCCAAGGAAGAACGGCAAAAGTATCCGGACATCGATTGGCCCCAGATCGTTGGACTCCGGAATCGACTGATCCACGGTTATGACTTCGTCGATTTCGACCTTCTTTGGCAAATCACCAACGACGATCTTCCCTCTCTCATCGATCAGCTTGAAAAGATTCTTCACCGAAAATGAAGAAGCCTACAAAAGGGAAGTCGGGCGACGTCATGCGCAAGGTGCGTAAGCCGATTCCACCGCCGTCGCGCGTCGAGGAGGACATCAAGCGCTATCGCCGCGAACGCGAACGGGCGCGGCTGCGGCGCGAGTTGTCCCAGGCTAATCCCATTAAGTCTTGACCGGCCCCGCTCTCCCCTATCGCGCGAATTCCAGCTAACCTTATGTGTGTAAGGTTGCTCTATCCTGCGCCTCTCCACGCGACGAAACCGGCTACTTAAAGTAATAGATTAGATTCTAAATGGAGACGTACCGCTCCCCATGATCGACTTCGAACTATCCGAAGAACAGCAGATGATTCGCGACACCGTGGGCGCATTCGCAATCGAGCAGATGCGCCCCGCCGCGCGCGAGGCCGACGAGACCGGCAAGGCGCCCGCCGACCTCATCGAGAAGCTATGGGAACTCGGCGTGGTGGTGCAGAGCGCGATTCCCGAAAAGTTCGGCGGCGCGGGCGACACGCGGTCGGCCGTGACCGGCGCGGTTATCGCGGAGGAACTCGGCTATGGCGATGTCGCGATCGCGACGCATGCGCTGGCGCCGCGGCTGTTCGCATTTCCGATCCTCGAGGCAGGCACCGAAGAGCAGCGCGAGCGTTACCTTAAACAGTTCGCCGCGCCCAAGTTCGTGCCCGCGACCGCGGCGCTGATGGAGCCGCGCTTCGACTTCGATACCACGATGCTCGCGACCTCGGTTCGCCGCGAGGGCGCGGGCCTCATGCTCAACGGACGCAAATGCTTCGTGCCTCTGGCGGCGAATTCCGATTCGCTCCTCGTCTATACGTCGTCGGATCCGAATGCGGGATACAAGGGCGTCGAGGGCTTCATCGTGCCGCGCAACGCGCCCGGGCTGACGATTTCGGAGCGCGAGAAAAACATGGGCTTCAAGGCGCTCGCGACTTACGGCCTTGAATTCAAGGATTGCAAGATCGGTCCCGAGGCGCGCCTGGGAGGCGAGGGCGGCATCAACTTCTCGCGCATCATGAGCGAGACGCGCGTCGCGCTCGCGGCGCTGGCGGTCGGGATGGCGCGCGCCGCGTATGATTACGCGCGCGAGTATGCGAAGGAACGCCGCGCGTTCGGCGCGCCCATCGCGCAGAAGCAGGCGATCGCGTTTATCCTCGCCGACATGGCGATCGAGGTCGATGCGTCGCGGCTGCTGGTATGGGAAGCCGCATGGGAACTCGATCGCGGCGAGGATGCGCTCGCATCGAGCTACCTCGCGAAAAATTACGTCGCCAACAGCGTGCTGAAGATCACCGATAACGCGGTGCAGGTGCTGGGCGGTCATGGCTACATCCGCGAGCATCCGGTCGAGATGTGGTTGCGCAATGCGCGCGGCTTGGCGGCGCTCGACGGTATCGCAACAGTTTGATCGCTTTTCACTTCAAGCAGGAGAATCGACATGATCGATTTTGAAATAGAACCGAGCGTCGTCAAGCGCGTGAAGATGTTCCATATGGTCGCCGACGGCGTGATGCGCCCGATCTCGCGCGAGTACGACGAGAAGGAGCACGCGGAACCCGAGCAGTTTTTCCAGACGATGTGGGCCGCCAATGCGATGGCCGATTCGTCATTGCAGCCCGCGAAGAAGCACGACGGCGAGGCCGCAAAAGATGGCGACGGCGCGAAAGCGCGCAGCCCGATGCGCAACCTCTATACCGTCATCACCACCGAGGAGTTGTGCTGGGGCGATGCGGGCTTGTTCCTCGCGACCCCCAATGCGGGCCTCGGCGGCGCGGCCGTGATGGCGGCGGGAACTCCGCAGCAGAAGGAGCATTTTCTGGCGCGCTTTCGCAGCGGCAAGCCGAAGTGGGGCGCGATGGCGATTACCGAGCCGGGCTTCGGTTCGGATTCCTCGCAGGTCACGACCACCGCGGTGCGCGACGGCGACGACTACGTGCTCAACGGCACCAAGATTTTCTGCACCGCCGGCGACCGCGCGGCGAGGTCGGAGGGCTTCATCGTGGTATGGGCCACCGTCGATAAGAGCGCGGGACGCCCGGGCATCAAGCCGTTCGTCGTCGAGCATGGCACGCCGGGAATGACTGTGGTGCGCGTCGAGAACAAACTCGGCATCCGCGCCTCCGATACCGCCGCGATCGTGTTCGACAACTGCCGCATCCCGAAAGACCATTTGCTCGGCAGCCCTGAGGTTCGCAAGGAAGGCGGATTCAAGGATGTGATGGCGACCTTCGATGCGACGCGGCCCATTGTTGCCGCGATGGCGATTGGCGTGGGGCGCGCGGCGCTCGACTTCGTGCGCGACTTCCTCAAGCAGGAGAACATTCCGGTTCGCTACGGCATCTCTCCGCGGCGGCTGACCGCGTTGGAGCGCGACTTCATGGAGATGGAGGTGCAGCTCAAGGCAGCGAGGCTTTTGACCTGGCGCGCGGCGTGGATGCTCGACACCGGCAAGCACAACAACCTCGAGGCCTCGATGGCGAAGGCGAAGGCGGGCCTCGCGGTGACCCAGATTACGCAGAAGGCGGTCGAGTTGCTGGGGCCGCTCGGATATTCGCGTCAGTTGCTGCTGGAGAAGTGGATGCGCGACGCGAAGATCAACGACATCTTCGAGGGGACGCAGCAGATCAACATGCTGATCGTGGCGCGCCGCATCCTCGGCTATAGCAGCAAGGAACTCAATTGATTTGTATCACAGGCTTTAGCCTGTGATTTCTGCCTTCGTCGGACACAGACTGAAGTCTGTGCTACCATAATGATGTTGCGGCGCCCTCAGTGGGCGCCGCCGTCGTTTGAGAGCATCGCAGATACATGCAAATGTGCAAAAACAAACCCATTAAGTGCTTGAAAATCAAGGGATTTTCGTGTTTGGACTAGTCGAAAAAGCCACCGCAAGGGCGACCGCCCTCATGGTACTTATACGTAACCTCAGGAAACATGTTAGGGACGCGCAGATCCCGGCCTCAGGTGCATCACTATTCGGAAAAATGCGAAAACAAACCCAGTCGCAGATCTAGATCGAGACATGGCGCGAGATTGCCAAGCAAGACTCAAAAACAAACCCACCTATTGATTCATCAATGAAATCACTGATTTAGGCGCAGGGCATGGGGGGATGGCAAATAATCGACATCGCGTCGATAGATACGGCGCCATTGAGGAGCAACCGCATCGCCGAAACGTCATCCTGAGCGCCGATGTCCGCAGAGCACGTCGGAACCGCGACGGGGAGCAGAACAGAGCTTATCCCTTGGCGCGCAGCAACCCCGCGAACTTATCGAGCTCCACTTGATTCAAATCCGACACCAGCCAGCAATTCATCCCCGCGACCATCAGTTGCACGACGTGGTATCCATGTTCCGTCTCGATTCTCTCTGCGCTCGTCTCGTCACCAGCGGCCGGCCACATGAAAACGTTGATTACGTGCTTGCCATGCTGATACACGAGCGCCGCAACCGGCCGGCCCTCGATATAGTCAAGACGCCCACCCACCAGCGGGAATCCGTCTTTGGCGAAATCAGTCACAGGTGGCGAGAAATCCAGCTTGCCGTTGAACCACGGCTTGACCGTATGTTGATCGGTTGAGGCTACGTCCATCAGATGCGCCGCCATTAGCGATCGTACGTGACTGGCGACCACCTCGCTCGCCACGCGTCGGTTTGCATTCGGGCCAATCGTGCGCGGCGCGATGACAAGCGCGACCATCGCGCCAATCGCCATCGGTACCGCTAACCGGATCGCGCGCGGAGCCCAGGTTCCACGCCGCGCTGGATACGCATTGGCCCGTTGCGGCGGTGACACGGCAATAGCGCGGCGAACCCTTTCCTTCAACTCCGCCGGCGCTTCGAAGCGAAACTCCTCTTCTTTGAGCCGCGTGCGCATCGCGCGAAGGGCGGCATACTCGCGCGCGCATCGCAGACATTCTTCGATGTGTCGCTCGACTTCCAGGTCGCGAACCAGGTCGAGCTCGCCGTCGAGATGGCCGTGAAGCAGCAATCGCGCGTCGTCACAGTTCACGTCAGCGCTCCTTCGCGATTCGATCTTTGAGCGAGCGCGCGAGTTTTGCGCGGGCCCGCGCCAGCCGCGACATCACGGTTCCAATCGGCACTCCGGCGGCGTCGGCGATTTCCTTGTACGAAAGTCGCTCGATATCCCGCATCACGATCACCTCGCGAAACTCCTCTGTCAGCTCGTCGAGCGCGGCGCGGATCATCGCGCTGTCGGCCTTGCGGACGGCGTCGGCTTCCAAACCGCTCTCCTCGGTGGACCCGCCATGTACCTTCTCGTCGAATTCAGTCGGCGAATCGGTCCCCCGGTTGCGCTTGAGCCATGTGTACGCGGTATTGCGCACGATCGAGAGAATCCAGGCGCACGGATCGCCACCGCGAAATCCTCCCGCAAACCTGACCGCGCGCAGGTAGGCTTCCTGCACCACGTCCTGGGCATCGTGATCGTCACGCACCAGCCATCGCGCGAGGTTGTACGCAGCATCCATATGCGGGAGGAACGTGCGGTCGAAGTCGACAGCTTTGGTTTCGTCCGGCAATCGCGTTTCTTTCGCCCGCCGTCCTCGTTCAGTTCCAGACTACGAGCCGGCCAATTTTATTCCCGACTGCCTTTGCGCCTCAATCGCGGGAATTTTCTCTCACCCGAGGAGTCTTGCTCGATGAAAGCGCTCATCAGCGCGAGGTGATTTTTAATGGAAACCAAACTTGATCGTCGATCGTTCCTGCGTGTCACCGGTACCGCCCTCGGCATCGGTGCGCTCTACAGTGTCTTCCCGGCGCTCACACGCAGCGCCGGCGCCGAAGGGATCACGCGCACCCTCGCCGAGCTCAACGGCGAGGCGCCCGCGCCATTTTCCTTCATGCAGCTGAGCGACACCCACGTCGGCTTCAACGGGCCGCCCGATCCGCTGGGCACCAAAGCCTTCGAGAACGCGGTCGCTACCATCAATGGGCTGAAAAATCGCCCCGAACTGGTGATTGTCACCGGCGATCTCACCCACGACGTCAACTCGACCGACGAGCATGCCAAACGGTTCAAGCTGTTCAAGCAGATCGCGGGCAACATCAAGGGCGCCCAGCTCAAGGTCGTGCCGGGCGAGAATGACGCCGCGCTCGACGGTGGCGACATGTTCCACGAATTCATGGGTCCCACCCACTATTCATTCGACCATCGCGGCGTTCATTTCATCGCACTCGACAACGTCTCCGCCGGAAGGCCGGTGGTTGGAGCCGAGCAGCTCGCCTGGATGAAGTCCGATCTCGCGCGTTTTCCGAAAACCGCGCCGATCATCGTTTTCACGCATCGTCCGCTGTTCGACCTCAAGCCCGAATGGGAATGGTTCACCAGCGACGGCGACGATGTGATGAACGCGCTCGCGCCGTATGAGAACGTGACTGTGCTCTACGGCCATATTCATCGCGAGAACTTTCATCAAGCCGGCAAGACGAAACTTTACGCTGCGCGCTCGCTGATTTTCGGTTTCAACGATCCCGCGACCGCGCCCGCAAAAAAACCGATGCCCTTCGACAAGGCGCGACCGTTCAAGGATTTGGGAATCCGGCGCATCAACGGCAATGCCAGGGGCAACGATTTGCAGATCGAGGAAGTGGAGCTGGTGACGGCCGAGTACTCGGGCACCGTCGGAATGGATCAGATGCTGAAACACGGAACCACAGACGCACAGGACGAGTAACAAAATGAAAACGACAATGATCAAAAACAAGATAGTCGCCGCGACCTTGCTCGCGGCCGGATTCGGAATCGCGCTGGCCGCCGTCGCACCGAAGAGTAACCTCGCGCGCGCCGACGTGAATCCGAAAGTGATCGAGATCACCGCAAAAAAGTTCGAATTCACGCCGAGTGAGATCACGCTCAAGAAAGGTCAGCCAGTGATCCTGCGCGTGACCAGCATCGATCGCGTGCACGGCTTCATGTCGAAGCCGCTCAAATTCGACACCGATATCGTCGTGGGCAAGAACACCGATGTCGCCGTCACGCCCGATACCACGGGCGACTTCACGGTCATCTGCGACCACTACTGTGGCACCGGCCACGGCGGCATGAAGATGAAAATCTCGGTCGTCCAGTAAATGTGACCACAGACCAATCGATGCGCGAAGAGGCGAGACTTCATGTTTGCTCAACTGGTTAGCACCTATCATCTGCATCCGATCGTGGATCACTTTACGATCGCGCTGCTGACCGTCGGGATCGTGGCGGAAATCCTCGCCGCCGCGGCGATCCTGCTCGCTCGCGGCCGCGAGGGCTTTCTATCCGTATGCGGCCACCAACTCCGGAGCACCTCGCTGATGCTGATGGTCGCAGGTGCGGCCGCCAGCGTCCTCTCATACTTTAGCGGGGACGCCGAAGCCGATCGGCTCTGGGACACAATGTCACCTGCGGCGCAGCAGATACTTTCATCCTCAAACGGCGCGCGGGCTTACCTGTCTCACGCGGTTCTCGGGCAGTACCTCATGTACGCGTTTCTGATGCTGGCCGCTTGGCGCGTGATCTTGGAGTTATCAAGCCGCCTCGAACGCACCCGAATCGCTTTCTTGATTGCGGGAGTCATCGCATCCGGCGCGCTGCTCTACCAGGGCAAAATCGGCGGAGAACTCGTTTACGACCATGGCGTCGGCATGACAAGCGTGAATGGTAACGCGCGGCAAATCGGACAACCTCCGAAAGACGAACACACAGTCGGCACTTTCACAGAACGTTGATCTAACTCTCGTACGACAACAATTCGTCGGGCAACAACATCTGGATGGATTCGAGGAGAATGTACTATGGACCTGTTTGCGCCTACTCACTTACTCGTTCTGTTGTTAGTCATCCTGATCATTTTCGGGCCAAGCAGGCTCGGTGACGTTGGCGGCGCGTTGGGCAAGGGTATCCGCGACTTCAAGCGGGCGGTCAATGAGCCGGAAAGCATCCCCGCCCCCGCAGCGGAGGCGCCCAATGGAGCCAGGGTCGAAGCCGTCGACAAGGCTGCTGCAACCCGCTGACCTGGTTTGATCTCTAACGCTACAAATTCAAAGGACAAGTGCTATGGCAGAAGCTGAAGTCTGTGCTACCATAATGATGTTGCGGCGCCCTCAGTGGGCGCCGCCGTCGTTTGAGAGCATCGCGAGAGAATGCGAAACTGCAAAAACAAACCCATTAAGCGCCGGAGAATAAAGGAGTTTTCGGGTTTCCGCTATGCGTCGAAGAAACGTTCCGGCTGCACGCGAGCATCGTTTAGGGTTGCGTCCGCATAGTGGGAAAATGCGCAAAACAAAGCCACTGGAGATCAATCCTGCATCGACCTTTCGAAGTTGCGAAAACAAACCCATTTATCGATTCGTTATGATCAAACATATGACAATTGGACAGGGGTCACTTGGTCCGGTCACGGTACTTATCGACATCACGTCGGTAAGTCCCTCGTCTGCCCCAACGGCTAGTACCGAGCCGATGTCCCCCTGGTTCAAACAAAAGAGCCGGAGGAGCATTGTGCTCCGCCGGCTCTCTTGATTTGTTTCGGATAGAATTCAGCGGTTAGTAGAACCATTTGTCTTTGTCCCAGCGGAACAGCTCCGTGGTGGACGTATCGTCGGTGACCCGCGGCTTGGCGTGCTTGGCTTCCTCGGTGGTCTTGCCGACGATGTAATATCGCAGTTCGTCGTATTTGACTTTCCCGATCGAGTATCCGTCGCTCGATTGATGGCATTCGCACTGCTGCACCGGACTGTACCCGGTGTAGATGCCGGTTGCCCATCCATCCTTTAGCTGCCAGGCGATGTGATTCAGGTTGTTCACTTCGCGATCGCGGAGCTTACGTTCCCAGTCTTTGCAGAAGGCAGGGAACAGCACCGATGCCTTCTTGAATTCGCGATCGCGCAGGAGGCGCAGCGGATTCACTTTCTGAAGCGCCGCCTTGACCTTCTTCCCGAGACTCTTCTTCGTGGCCGGCGAGGCTTGCGCATTGGGTTCAGGTGCTGTTAACGACGCGACTACGGCAGTTTTGCCGGTATCGATCGATTCGCCAGCGCTCAGCGCTGGTCCCGCCGAAAGAGTTATGGCTAGTGAGGCAATCGAGATGAGCGTGAACGACTTGCTGACGATTCCCATCTTATCCCCCGTCATGGCCGCGCATTATACCACCGGATTCGGGTTTTTTAAGACCCGCGATCACTATTTTTTCGGCTCCGGTGGCGAACTGAAAAGCCGGTGGGGACATGAAGAGAGGGCCGCGACCACGAGTGATCAGGGCCTTCTCAAGTGGCCGGGAGATTTTCGCTGACAGACCAGCGGGGCAGCGGTCCGAAGGTGGACCGCTGCCTGCCGTGGAAACACTAACTCATTCGGTGGGTACCAGTTCGACGCGCCGATTTTGCGCACGGCCTTCGTCGGTATCGTTGGGGGCCACGAAGTTCGTCTTGCCGAAGCCGCGCGCTATCAAGCGCGAGGCCGGAATGCCTTTGCCTTCGAGATACTTCGCGACCGCATCGGCTCGGCGCTGCGATAGCTTGAGGTTGTATTCCTCGCTGCCGATCGCGTCGCAGTAGCCGTTGACGTAGATGGTTACGTCCGGATGCGCTCTGAGAATCTCGGCGGCTTCATCCAGGATCGCAGCGTCGCCGGGGCGGATATTGTACTTGTTGAAGTCGAAGTGCACGCCGCGCAGCACCAGCTTCTCATGCGTGGCCGGTGGTGGAGGAGGTGGTGGCGGCGGTGGTGGTGCTGCTGCCATTACCGGTGGTGGCGGTGGCGGCGGGATCAGCGGATCGCAGATTTCATGTCCAGCGACGGCACCGAGGATTCCGCCGATCACAGCGCCACCGGCAATGGTTGCGGCGTATTCGCTGGTAGTCGGATGCGATTCAGTGAGCTCGGAGACCCCGTATCCTGCGCCGGCTCCGGCGCCGGTCCCGATCAGACCGCCCGCGAGGCCGCAGGTGCCCCATTGCCGAGGAGGCGGCGCATTGGTGGAACATCCCGAAATAGCCGCGGCTATGCCGAAGGCGATTGTGGCCGCGAGGGCAGGGTTTAGGATCCTATGTGGCGGTCGAAGTTTCATTGAATCGCTGTTTCCTCCAGATTTGGTTCGGGCCAATTTTCGGTCGATCAGATCCTCATTGAGAAAAAAGGGCTCCTCATCGAGAAAAAAGGGCCGGAGGAATATCTTCTTCCGGCTCTGATGTGCGAACGGAGGCCCAGCCATCGCGCCGGAAGTGTACTCTGAAGAAGTTTTCGCCGGAAGAAAGCTTCGTTAACGTGATGTTACGAATTCAATAAAAAGACTTGATCGCACAGGTTGCGGTAAGTTCGGGGGACAGGCTGAACAGGCTGGGTCATGGCACCTCGGGCCATGATCGTGCCAATCACGCATCTGGAAGGATAGCCAGGCAGCGGTCCTAAGCTGGACCGCTGCCTGCCAGTGAGAGACTAACTAACTCAGTCGGTAGGAACCAACTCGACCCGCCGATTTTGGGCACGGCCTTCGTCGGTGTCGTTCGAGGCGACGAAGTTCGTCTTGCCAAAGCCGCGCGGAATCAGCCGCGAGGCCGGAATACCTTTCTCTTCGAGGTACTTGGCCACCGCGTCGGAACGGCGCTGCGATAGCTTGAGGTTGTATTCCTCGCTGCCGATCGCGTCGCAATAACCGTTGACGTAGATATTCACGTCCGGATGCGCCTTGAGAATCTCGGCGGCCTCATCGAGGATTGCCGCGTCGCCGGGGCGGATATTGTACTTGTTGAAGTCGAAGTGCACGCCACGCAGCACCAGCTTCTCATGCTTGGCCGGCGCTGGAGGAGGCGGCGGTGGTGGCGGTGGAGGAGGTGGCGGTGGAGGAGGCGGCGGTGGTGGTGGGACCAACGGATCGCAGATGAAGTGGCCCGCAAGCCCGCCAATCAATGCGCCGGCAGCTGCGCCACCGACGCCCGCATACGCCTTGCCGTCGTGGCCGGGCTGGGCACTTCCTCGGCTATTGTCATAGATGACAATTCCCGAAGCGGCGCCTGCGCCCGCTCCCAAGCCAGCACCTAGCGCGGTGCATGCGCCCCATTCGCGCCCGCCGACGGGCGCGCAGCCAGCCAATGCGCCAGCGCAAACGGCGGCGATGCCGACAGCGGCTAATCCTTTGAGCATCCAGGACTTAGGTCTCATGAGTTCTCCTCATCAGGTTTAGGTTCGGCTGGTGGGACTAACCGCCGCTTACATCCATGCGGACATTGCATACGTGCAGACATTGCATATCGAAAACTAATTGCGGGAAAATATAACGGTGATGCGTCAAGACTTCAACATCTCGTAATAATCTTACCGGCTGGACAGCAGGTAAGTTTGGTGCCCCACAGAACCCGATGCTGTGCTTTTGTGCGGATGCGTAACCGGTGGTCACCCTCGTCGCGGCGGCTCCAACGCTCGCCCTCAAGTCATGGCTCCGCACCCCAAGTTGCCCCTAAACCGCCGGAGGAGACGCAGCCGCGGCGGGTGGTTATAATGTCCATTCATCATGCTTTCATTGGCCCGCGGTAAGGAAGGGAGCTTCAAACTCGTCTCGAGCTATCGCCCCGAAGGCGATCAGCCCGCCGCGATTGAAGCGCTGGTCCGCAACCTCAACGACAACGTACGGCACCAGGTCCTGCTCGGCGTCACTGGTTCCGGCAAGACCTTCACCATGGCGAATATCATCGCGCGACTGAACCGGCCGACCCTCGTGATGGCGCCCAACAAGACACTCGCCGCACAGCTATACAATGAGTTCAAAAGCCTTTTTCCCGATAATGCGGTGCGC
The DNA here is from genome assembly GCA_963815835.1 of uncultured delta proteobacterium. Lineage (GTDB taxonomy): Bacteria > Desulfobacterota > Binatia > Binatales > Binataceae > DATGKG01. Next base: position 438,088 of record CAWFIF010000004.1, on the reverse strand, counting down.
TACTTCGTCTCCTATTACGATTATTACCAGCCCGAGGCGTATGTTCCCTCGACCGATACCTTCATCGAGAAGGATGCGAGCATCAACGACGAAATCGACAAGTTGCGCCATTCGGCGACCAAGGCGCTGCTGGAACGCAACGACGTCCTGATCGTCGCATCGGTGTCGTGCATCTATGGCCTCGGCGAACCAGAGGTCTACTTTGAGATGGTGCTGTTCGTCGAAGAAGGGCAGCGCATCGATCGCGACAAGGTGCTGCGCAAGCTGGTCGATATCGCGTATCAGCGCAACGACTACGATTTCCATCGCGGGACGTTCAGGGTGCGCGGCGACACTATCGAGATCTTCCCCGCATACGAAGAGAGCCGAGCGGTGCGTATCGAATTCTTCGGCGATGAGATCGAGGCGCTGTACGAAATCGATCCGCTGCGCGGCAAGGTCATCCGCAAGCTTTCGACGGTGTGCGTCTATCCGGCCTCGCATTACGTGACGACGTCGGACCGGATGGAAACGGCGGTCAAGAACATCCGCGACGAGCTAAAGGAGCGCCTCGAGCTGTTCCGCACCGAGAACCGGCTGCTGGAAGCGCAGCGCCTCGAGCAGCGCACGATGTACGATCTCGAACTGCTCGCCGAAATGGGCTTCTGCCCCGGCATCGAAAATTACTCGCGTCATCTGACCGGCCGTATGCCGGGACAGGCGCCCCCGACGCTGCTCGATTACTTCCCGAAGAACTCGCTGTTCTTCATCGACGAAAGCCACGTGACAGTTCCGCAGATCGGCGGGATGTATCGCGGTGATCGCTCGCGCAAACAGACGTTGGTTGATTTCGGATTTCGGCTGCCCTCCGCGCTCGATAACCGGCCGCTGAATTTCGAGGAATGGGAGCAGACGATCAAGCAAGCGGTCTTTGTCTCCGCTACACCCGGCGATTGGGAACTCAAGAAGTCTGAAGGCCTCGTCGTCGAGCAGTTGATCCGTCCGACCGGCCTCATCGATCCGGAGATCGAGGTTCGCAAGGCGGGCACCCAGGTTGACGACCTGCTCGACGAGATTCGCAAGCGCGTCGAGGTCGGTGAACGCGTGCTGGTGACCTGCCTCACCAAGAAGATGGCCGAGGATCTGACCGACTACTACCACGACCTCGGCGTGCGCGTCCGTTATCTCCATGCCGATATCGAGACGATTGAGCGGGTCGAGATCATTCGTGGCCTGCGCCGTGGCGACTTCGATGTGTTGGTCGGAATCAACCTGCTGCGCGAGGGACTCGATTTGCCCGAGGTATCGCTGGTCGCGATCCTCGACGCCGACAAGGAAGGATATCTGCGCTCGCCCCGCTCATTGATTCAGACCATCGGGCGCGCGGCGCGCCACATCAATGGCAAGGTCATTATGTACGGCGACACGATGACGGACTCGATGAAATTCGCGATCGACGAAACCTACCGCCGTCGCGCCAAGCAACTCGCCTACAACCAGGAGAACAACATCACGCCGGCCAGCATCCGCAAGGCAATTGATGCGTCGCTGGTCGAGATGTACTCGCCCGAATGGGCGGTGGTCCCGGAGATCGATGGCGACAGCAAGGCGGCGAAGGAAGACGATTTCCCGGCGCATGAGCTATCGGATCGCATCACCGATCTTCGCCGTCAGATGATGGAAGCCGCCGACGCGCTCGAATACGAACGCGCCGCCGAACTGCGCGATCGCATCAAGAAGCTCGAGCGCAAAATCTTCGGGCAGGCGATGGGTACCGAACGGGCGCCGCAACCTCCTTCGCTGCCGCCCGGCTCTGCAGGCACAGGCGCAATCCGGGCGAATCGCGAGCGGATGGAGCGCCAGAAGCCACCCGAGACGAGCATCCAGGGGATGCGCACGCGCGGGATGCGTAAAGGCAAGACCGAGGCCCCCGCGGCTTCGTCGAAGCAGGGCCGCCTTAAGCTGATCCCGGACGCCCCGAAATAGTTGTCGCGAACTCGCTTTCGAGACGGAGTCGCGAACGCCGTTAATTGCTGCGGCACCTCGCCGCAGAACAGCGCTAGAAACAGCCTCAACCACAGTTTGAGTGCAGCGACGCGAGCCGGTTGCGCGCCGCCATCGCCTCCAGCATGAAGCTGTGTCCGCTGTCGGCACGCTACGAACGCTGCGATGACGAAGAGCAGCGCAGTTTGCATTCAGGACGCCTTCAATCGACCTGATCGCGTTCGCGACTCACGCATCCCATTGCCGAGCAGCGTCAGTCAGCGACGCACTTTTGCCATCATCGCGCGATGGATCGTTGGACTTAGGCTCGACGCATCGATAGACTCGCCATCTGGTTAACAACTAGTGAAGTAATTCAGCGCTCCGTGTTCACGAAGAAATGCTGATCAAGTCGGCCATCGGAGTGATGATGGCCGATCGAAGGGAAAATGTCAGGTAGTTCGACTTTTTAGTTAATTTTCGAGATTTCTCGCCGCGATGAGAGGTTTCGCACTTGCCCTTGCGTGCGAACGGGTTAAAATGTCCTTTAGCAGACTGCGAGGTGGCCACAATGCGAATTTTGCTACAGCCGCCCAGACCTGATGCTCCCAGCTTCGAGGTTGACTTCGAAATCCAGAAGGCATTGGTTGCACTCCATGGCTACTCAATCAAGATTCGCGGTGCCGGGCGATTCGGCGACGGAGCCGCCGCCATCGTGCTGCAGCGCGAGACCGACGCGTCTCGGGCTCTGGCCGCGTTGAAGGACGCCGGCATTCGCGCCTCGGCCACCTAGCCCCTCAGCCCGGACGTCATACGCAGAGCTTGGGGGAGCTTCGAAGGTAGCCGGATTTTTCGGGACATTCGCCGCCATGCTATAAATCTCGGATGCCCTCCATTCTCGAGCGCTTCCATCCGGTCGTGCGCACCTGGTTCGAGCGCCGCTTCAATGCGCCTTCGCGCGCGCAGGAATTGGGATGGCCCGTAATCGCCGATGCGAACTGCGAGCCGAGTCACGACGTGCTCCTGTGCGCCCCGACCGGCAGCGGAAAAACGCTGGCCGCGTTCATGTGGGCGATCAATCGACTGGTGGTGGAGGCCGAGCAGGGCGCGCTTCCGGATGAGGTTTCGGTCCTTTACGTCTCGCCGCTGAAGGCACTTGCCAACGACATCCGCCTCAACCTGGAGGAGCCGCTCGAAGGCGCTGCGGCCGTCGCGCGCGAGACCGGAATCAAAATCGCGCATGTCCGCGCCGGACTTCGCACGGGAGATACGCCGGCCAACGAGCGCAGCGCGATGCTGCGCCGTCCGCCTCACATCCTGGTCACCACGCCCGAGTCGCTGTTCATCCTGCTTACGTCGGCGCGTTTTCGGGACAAGCTCAAATCGGTGCGTCATGTGATCGTCGATGAGCTCCACGCCATCGCAGGCAACAAGCGCGGCGCTCATCTGATGCTCACGCTGGAGCGCCTCGAGCGCATGGTGATGGCGACCGGTGCGCCGCGACCGACACGGATAGGGCTTTCCGCGACGCTCAATCCAATCGAGCGGCTCGCGAAGTTTCTCGCCGGCGCGGAAGCATCGCGCGAGGGCGTCCGCACGCCGCGTCCGGTAAAAATTGTGCGCGCCGACGATCGCGCGCGTCACATGGATCTGCGCGTTGTCACGCCCGGTCCCGAGTTGGGACCCATCGCAACCCATCCGCACTGGGAGGCGCTGTACGATGAGCTCGCGAAGCTGATAGGCGAGCATCGCACGACGCTGGTGTTCACGCTGAGCCGCCGTGCCGCCGAGCGCGTCGCCATCAATCTGCAGAAGCGTCTCGGCAACGATGCTGTCATGGCGCATCACGGGAGCCTCGCGCGCAAGGAACGCCTCGACGCCGAGCAGCGCCTCAAGCAGGGCGAGCTCAAGGCGATCGTCGCGACGGCGTCGCTCGAACTAGGCATCGACGTGGGTGCGGTTGAACTGGTTTGCCAGGTCGATACGCCGAAATCCATCTCGGCCGCAATCCAGCGCGTCGGCCGCTCGGGGCACAGCCTCGGCGCGACGCCGAAGGGACGCTTCTTTGCGATGTCGCTCGATGACCTCATCGACTGTGCCGCGGCGGTGCGCGCGATTCGCGCCGGGCGCCTCGACGAAGTCGACATTCCGACCGGATGCATGGACGTCGTCGCGCAGCAAATCGTTGCAATCGCGGCGGAAGAGGGTGAGGGAGGCATCGGTGAGGACGAGCTGCTCGGCATTCTGCGGAGGGCCTACAATTTTGCGGATTTGACGCGCGACGTACTTCGGCAACTGCTCCAGCAAATGGCGTCTGAGCTTAACGAGAGGATCTATGGCGCCGCACCGAAGATCTTTTACGATGCGCGTCGGGGGCGCGTGACCGCGAAGCGCGGCGCGCGGATGGCCGCGATCACCTCGGGCGGCACCATTCCCGAAAATGGCAACTACGATGTCGTCATCGAATCGCAAGGGCGCAAGATTGGCGACGTCGAGGAAGATTTCGCGCAGGAGTCCTCGCGCGGCGACGTTTTCACGCTCGGCTCGATGCCGTGGCAGATAAGGCGCATCTTGCGGGGGCGCCTGATGGTCGAGCCTGCACCCGGCGCGACTCCGACGTTGCCATTCTGGCTCACGGAAGCGGCCGGCCGGTCGTGGGGATTGTCGACGGAACAGTGCGACCTGCGGCGCGAGATCGCGAGCCGTCTGAAAAACGGTGGCGAGGCCGACGCCACGGCATTTCTCGAAAACGAATGCCTGCTCGACGAAGGCTCGGCGCGGCAGGCGGTGGATTACGTGCGTCGAGGTGTGGCTGCGCTGGGAACTGTTCCCGACGAGCATACGATCGTCGTGGAGCGTTTCTTCGACGGTCTCGGCGGCACCCAAATCGTCATTCACGCGCCGTTCGGAATTCGTTTCAATCGCGCGCTCGGCCTCGCGATTCGCAAGAAACTCTGCCAGAGCTTCGATTTCGAAATTCAGGCTTCCGCCATCGACGATGCGTGCCTGCTCGCGCTCAACTCGCGCCACAGCTTCCCGCTCGAAGACGTCCTCCACATGGTCTCCTCGCGCAATGCACGCGACACGCTGACGCAGGCGATCCTCAACGCGCCGATGTTCGAAACCCGCTTTCGTCATGTCGCCAGCCGCGCGCTCGCGATCATGCGTTCCAACAAGGGCGATCGCATTCCGGCATACCTTCAACGCCTTCGCTCGCAGGAATTGCTCGCAGCGATTTTCCCCGGTCAGCAGGCCTGCTTCGAGAACCGCCCGCCCGAGGTCGAATTGCCGGATCACTTCATCCTGAGCGAGACGATTCGCGAATGCCTCGAGGAATCGACCGATGCGGTGCGGATGGAAGCGGTGCTGCGCGGAATCGAAGATGGCTCGATTCGCGCGGTGACGGTCGATTCGATCGCACCATCGGTCTTCGCTCATCGATTGCTGCTCGCCTGGGACTATTCGTTCCTCGACGACGGCGAACGCGCGAACCGCCGCTCGCGCACGGTGCAGATGAATCGCGGGATGGCGGAGGATGTGCTGCGCTCCGAAGACTTGTCGGAAATGCTCTCGCGCGAGGCGATCGATGGCGTGGTCGGCGAAATCACCGGCACTGCGGCGAACCGGCGCGCCCGCACTCCCGAGGAACTATGCGAACTCATTCGCGCGCACGGCGGGCTCTCGATCGATCAGATCGCGGAGCGCGTGCGCGATGACAGTGACGCTATGCTGGACGATCTCCGACGCGCCGAGCGCATCGTGGTGCTAAGACCGACGCCAATCGCGACTGAGATCTTCGTCACCTTCGAAGACGCTCCTTTATATATGAGCGCGTATTCCGAAGCCTCGCTGAGCGCGGCCGTCGAGGTACCGATGGAGAAGCCTGATCCCGACGCATCGCGCGATGAGATCGTCCGTCGCGCGTTTAAGACCTCCGGTCCCGTCACGCCGCATGAAATGGCGCATCGACTGCACATGTCCGATTCCGAGATCAGTGGCGCTCTGACGCGATTGGAAGCCTCGGGCGCGATCTTCCGCGGCCATTTCACTTCGGGCGCCGTGCAACAATGGTGCGATCGCTATGTGCTGCAACGGATTCATCGCGAGACGCTCGCGAAAGTGCGCGCCGAGATCGAGCCGTGCGACGATCATGAGTTCGCTGCGTTCCTGATGCGATGGCATCACATCGGGGGTGTCGATCTTGACGAAGGGCAGGGCGGCCTCGCGGCCGTGCTCGATCAGCTCTCGGGCCTGACCTTCACCCCAGAGATGTGGGAGCGCTCGATTCTGCCCGCGCGCGTGCCCGGCTATCGCCCCGAGCTGCTCGACCTTCTATGCCTCGGCGGACAATTCGCGTGGGTCGCGCTGCCACCCGAAGAAGAGATTCCCGACCTGCCCGCGAAGGTCGCGTTCGTGAATCGGCAGGAACGATTCCTGTTTCAGCCCACGAACGATGAAGAGCCTGCCGATGCGAAAGAGTTAGCGGTGTGGCGTGCTCTAATCGCGGGCGGCGCGCAGTATCTCGATCAGGTGGCGGATCGAGCCGAGATTTCCGAGCGCGATGCGCTCGCCGCGTTGTGGAAGCTCGCCGCGCGAGGCCGCGTCTCCAACGACAGCTTTGCGCCGCTGCGGCTTTTCGCCTCGGCACCCGACGCTGCGCGCCTGGTGGAGGTTGCCGGAGGACGGAGCGGCACGCGTCGCGATGCGGCCATGCGTGCGCGTCTCAAATCGAGCGTGTCGGGACGATGGTTGACGCTGGTCGCGCCTAAAAATGATTCCTCCGAGTCGAATGATCGTCCGCGCGAGATAGCGATGCTCCTGCTTCATCGCCACGGCATCGTCGCGCGCGAGGTGATGACTCTGGAGTCCATCAATATTCCGTGGTCGGAAATTCAGTTTGCGCTGCGCCGCCTGGAGTATGGCGGGACGATTCGCCGCGGATGGTTCGTGCGATCGCTATCGGGCGAGCAGTATGCGCTCCCGCAAGCGGTCGAGATGCTCCGCTCGACACGCGGTATCAATCCGGCGCGTGAAAAGCCCGTAGCGTTAAGTGCCATCGATCCCGCGAATCCATACGGCGCGATTCTGAAAGGATGCGGCGTCGCGCGTGAGTCCGGCAATATCGTGGTGATGCGCGGCGGGCGCTTGATCCTCGCGCTGGTGGGGCATGCGATTATGACTAGGCCCTCCACCGAGAAGGACGCCGAGCCGGTTGACGATGAAAACTTCTCAGCGGCGGCCGCGGCCTTGATGACGACGCGTGGCAAGCTGCTAATCGATACCATCGATGGAGTCCCGGCATTGGAGTCTTCGCGAGTCGGACTGCTCGCCACCATGCGTTTTCATTCCGACGGCCGCGCGCTCGTCTACGATGGCCTGCCCGGTCCGGCGCCGATGCGCGCGCGCTATCCGTTGTCGCGCTGAGCAAGTCCGTATCTCCCTGCAAAGAACCGTTTAATCGGCGGTCCGGTCGCGCTATTGTGGCCTTGAAAGCAAAATCGTAGGCGCCGATTCTGACCGGCGCGTACTTCCACTCTGAATCCTTCTCAGGAAGGGATTGGCGATCTCATGGCGACCAATAGTTTCGGCGCGCGTACCACGCTCAAAGTCGGGGCGAATAGTTACACGATCTTCAAACTGGAGGCGCTCGAGAAGCGTGGCTACGCGCTCGCGCGGCTGCCGTTCTCGATCCGCGTGATGCTGGAAAACGTGCTGCGACGCGAGGATGGCGGCGTCGTCACGGCCGACCAGATCGAGGCGGTCGCGAAATGGGGCGGCAGGGGCGGTGAGCGCGAGATGTCGTTCATGCCCGCGCGTGTGCTGTTGCAGGACTTCACCGGGGTGCCCGTGGTGGCCGACCTGGCCGTGATGCGTGATGCGATCAAGCGCCTGGGCGGCGACCCTGCGACCATCAATCCGCTGCAGCCGGTTGATTTGGTGATCGATCATTCGGTGCAGGTTGACGCGTATGGAACTCGCGCCGCCTTCGCGACCAATGCCGAACTGGAGTTTCAGCGCAATCGCGAGCGCTACCTCTTCCTGCGCTGGGGTCAGGGTGGCTTCGATGATTTTCGCGTGGTGCCACCCGACACCGGCATCGTGCATCAGGTCAATCTCGAATATCTCGCGCCAGTGGTGTTCAACGCGAAGGACAACCTGGCGTATCCCGATACCGTGCTCGGCACCGATTCGCATACCACGATGGTCAACGGGCTGGGCGTCGTCGGATGGGGCGTCGGAGGCATCGAGGCCGAGGCCGCGATGCTCGGGCGCTCAATGCCGATGCTGATTCCCGACGTCATCGGCGTGCGGCTGTCGGGTAGTCTCAGTGCGGGCGCGACGGCGACCGACCTGGTCCTCACGGTGACCCAGATGCTGCGCAAACGCGGCGTGGTTGGGAAATTCGTCGAATACACCGGCGACGGCATCAAGACGCTCAGCGTCGCCGATCGCGCGACGCTGGCCAACATGGCGCCCGAGTACGGCGCGACGATTGGATTTTTCCCGGTCGATCAACAGACGCTCGACTATCTGCGCGTTACCGGCAGACCGGACGAGCGCCTCGCGCTGATCGAGGCCTACTGCAAGGAGCAGGGCTTGTTTCGCACCGAGGCTTCGCCGGAGCCCGTCTTCACCGACACCCTCGAACTCGAACTTGGCCACGTCGAGCCGAGCCTCGCCGGCCCGCGCCGTCCGCAGGATCGGGTGCCGCTGGCGAAGGCGAAAAAAGATTTTCGCCGGCAGTTGGTCAAGGAGATTCATGGCGAGGTGCAAGGCCCCGCCAAACAGCGCGTCGAGGACTGGATCGAGGAGGGCGGAAACGTCAGTGCGGCGGAGCCGGACAATTCGCATCTGAAGCCGCTCGGCGCCAGCGTCAAAGTCGAAGCCGAGGGTACCAGCTTCGCGCTCTGCCATGGCTCGCTCGTCATCGCCGCGATCACGAGTTGCACCAACACCTCAAATCCGTCGGTCATGATCGGCGCCGGAATCCTTGCGAAGAAGGCAGTCGCGCGCGGTCTCACGGTCAAGCCGTGGGTCAAGACCAGCCTCGCGCCGGGATCGAAGGTCGTCAGCGACTATTTGAAGCGCGCGGGACTAATCGACGCGCTCGAGCAGCTTCACTTCAACCTCGTCGGCTATGGCTGCACCACCTGCATCGGCAACAGCGGCCCGGTGGCGGAGGGAATTGCCGCGGCGATCAGCAAAAACAATCTGGTCGCGGGCGCGATTCTGAGCGGCAATCGCAACTTCGAGGGGCGCATCAATCCGGTCGTGCGCTTCAACTACCTCGCCTCGCCGCCGCTGGTGGTGGCTTACGCGATTGCGGGCACGATGGATTTCGACGTCGAAGCCGAGCCGCTTGGGACCGACCAGAGCGGCAAGCCGGTGTTCCTGAAGGACATCTGGCCGAGCGCCGAAGAAGTTGCGGCGGCGGTTTCGAGCTCGATCGATTCGGAAATGTTTCGCAACTCCTATGCGAAGGTTTTCGAGGGCGACGAGCGATGGCAGGGACTCGCTGTTCCGAAGGGAAATCTTTTTCAGTGGGATCCGAAGTCCGAATACGTCAAGGCGCCGCCGTTTTTCGATGGTGTCGGAAAAACTCCCACACCGTTGAAGGACATTGTCGGTGCGCGCGCGCTGGCGGTCCTCGGCGATAGCGTCACGACCGATCACATTTCGCCCGCGGGAAACATCGCCGTGAATAGCCCCGCGGGTGAATATCTGATCGCGCACGGAATTCAGCCGAAAGATTTCAACACGTATGGCGCGCGGCGCGGCAATCATGAGGTGATGGTGCGCGGGACGTTCGCCAACATCCGGCTGCGCAACCTGATGGTGCCAGGTGTCGAGGGCGGCTTCACTGCGTATCAGCCCGACGGCGAGAAGATGACGATCTTCGAGGCCTCGGAGCGCTATCGCAAAGAAGGCGTTCCGCTAATCGTGATCGCGGGTAAAGAATACGGCACCGGATCGTCGCGCGATTGGGCGGCGAAGGGGACGCAACTCCTCGGCGTGCGTGCTGCTATCGCAGAGAGCTTCGAGCGAATCCATCGCAGCAACCTGGTCGGGATGGGCGTGCTGCCGCTGGAATTCATCAATGGCCAGAATCGCGAATCGCTGGGGCTGACCGGCCGCGAGAGCTACACCATCGCGGGGCTGGCGGCGGGATTGAAGCGCGGACAGAAGCTCACGGTGCGCGCGGAACTCGACGGCAAGGTCACGGAATTCGAGACCCTCGCGCGGGTTGACACGCCGGACGACGTCGAGTTCATCAAGCATGGCGGCATTCTGCCGCTTACACTGCGCGAGCTACTGGGTGCATAGCCGGCCGGGACAATTCGAAAAGTTCAACGCTAGCGTTCGACGATCTCGCCCCTGAGACCATCGACCAGCGCGAGCAGCTCTTTGCTCTCGCGCTCCGGGACCTTGAGCTTCGCCATTGCGCGCTCGATGTGATCCATCGCGATTTTCCAATCACTCGCGCTGATTCCCAGGCCCGCGTGAGCCGGTTTCATGTCCTTGCCGAGATAGAGAGTCGGACCGCCCGAGGCCGCCGCCAGGTAATCGAGGGTGAGCTGGCGGTTGCGCTTGCGCGAGTCGAGATTCATCGAAGCGGAGAAGCGGGCCAGCTGCGGATCGGTGGAAAGAGTCTGCAAGAACTCATCCACGATGGCAGCGATCACATCGTAGCCGCCGAGGCGCGCGTACAGGGTTTTTTCCGATGTGGAATTCGTTGCCATAGTTTCACACTGCGAGAGGTTTCGGCTGATCAAGGCGGACTGCCGCCCCACTCTTGCGCGCCGCGTAGCGCGATAGCAGCCGCACCACCGCCGGAGTCACTTCCCCGATCGCCTCGGGACGGAACCCCACCACCTCGGCGCCGCGCGCGCGCATCATCCCGAGCATCGAGAGCCTAAGCAGCGACGCCACCGCCTGGCAGTAGCGAAAGCGCTCGAAGTCCAGCGGCGCCATCGCGTGATAGAGCGGGATGTAGAGTGAGGCGAACAGCGTGCGCAGCGAATTACCGGCGACGTTGTCGCGCATCCAGCGGGGATGTTCCATTGCCGACGACGAAAGGATGGCGGCAGTCATGGCGGCATCGAGATGACGATCGCCGATGTCGGTGTTGACCCAATCGATCACGCCGGTGACGCGGAGTCCCTTAACCACGACGTTCTGCGGATGGTAATCCATGTGCACGAGCGCAAGCGGCGCACTTCGGAACTCGGCGGCGCGCACAGCGAGCCGGGCATGAGCCTCCTTTAATCCGGGCAGAGGACCTAGCTCAACGCGTTGCTCGATTATCTTCAGCATGCGATCGAGCAGCGGCGCGTGAGCATCGATTCCCTCAAGGGTGTAGGCGCGGGGAATCTCGTCGAGCCCGGACTTGCGCAACTCCATCTGATGCAAGCGGACCTGCGCGCGCACGAAGCCGAAAAATCCCAACGAGAAAGTTTTGAACGCACTGGGAAAGCTGCGCGTCGCGAACAGCGGTCCGCCGGGAACGCGCTCCATAATGAAGAATGGTGCGCCGAGGACGCCATGATCAGCCTCGTAAGCGTATGGTTTCGGAACGCTGAAGCCGACGCTGGAAAGTTTCCCGATGGTGAAGTTCTCGCGCGCGCCCTTCGCGTCGGCGAAAGTCCCCTGATAGAAACGCAGGACGAGCGGCGTGCGCGTGGGCAAAATGGGGAGGCGGGACGAAACAGAGGCGGTTGCGAATTCGAAGACCGTTGTTTCCCATCCGCTGGCGAGAACTTTGAGAGAAAGCAGGGGCGCGCCGAGATAGTCGGCGAGTCGGTTTTGAATCTCCGCAATTTCCAGCATCGCGCGTTGGGTTTGAAGGTAGTACAGACGCGCGACGCGAGCAAGAAACTGACACTCGTGTCAGTTTGTGGGAAAGCGCAAGCGGCCGCCAAGATGCTTACCGATCGTGGCTCCGCTAATTCTGGGCTAGCTACTCGTGTTGACGCCGCGAGCGCAGCCCGTGCAGCAGGTCCCTCATCAGATGATGATGTTGCGGCTGCGAGGCGCCGGTTTCTTCATTTGACTGCTGTCGCGCAGCCGGCGGCAGGTTCTCGTTCGGCACCACATGCCCTTCCTTGAAGAAGTGACGCTGCAAGATCGAGGAGAGCAGCGGACCGCGCGTGTCGCTGATGTCAACCGCGGTTTCGACCGATAGCCCGAGCCGCAGCGGCTTGTCGGCCGGAGGTTCCTCGTCGAGCACGATTTTCACCGGGATTCGCTGCACCACCTTGACCCAGTTTCCAGTCGCGTTTTCCGGCGGGAGCAATGAGAACGCGGCGCCGGTTCCCACGCTGATCGAATCGACATGGCCGTGATAGACGAAGCCGGGATAAATGTCGGCCTCGACGGTCGCTTTCTGCCCGACGCGGACATAAGTGAGCTGGGTCTCTTTGAAATTTGCTATGAGATAGAGATGCTGCGTTGGCACGTCGGCCATCAGTGGCTCGCCCGGCTGCACGCGATGGCCGACATGAGCGCTCTTGTGGGTGATGACGCCGTCGAACGGTGCGGTGATTCTGGTGTACGCGAGGTCGAGTTTAGCTTGCTCCAGGGCGGCGCGCGCCTGTTGCACGATCGGACGATCGTAGCGCGAGTGATCGAGGCTCTCTTCCGTGCTTTTCGCTTCCTGAGTTGCGGCCGCACTTGAATCGTCCTTCGTCTCGGCGAAAGACGCGGGGGTCGCTGCGTGATCCTGGATGGGCCCGCCTAAAGCGGCGCGTGCTTGCGCCACCTCATGCTGCGCGAGGGCGACATTGGCCTCGCCCATCCGGTACGCTGTTACTGCTTGATCGTAAAACTCGGTCGAGACCACACCCGCCTTGCGCAGTTGCTCGGCGCGATTGAAATCCAGCCGCGCCTGCTTGGCCTGCGACTCGGCGAGACTCAGTCCGGCTTCAGCCGCGTTGACCTGGGCGAACATCTCATCGACAGTCTGCTTGGCGCGCGCGAGTTGCGCCTCGGCTTGATCGACGCGGACCTGGAAATCGCTGGGGTCGAGCGTCACCAGAAGATCGCCGCGTTTGACGGTCCAGTTGTCCTCGACATAAACGGCCGACACGGTTCCGGCGACGCGCGTCGATACCAGCGCAACAGTTCCGTCTACGTACGCATCATCGGTAGAGACGTGCGTCGAGAAATAGTTGTAGTAACGGATCGCGGGAAAGATACCGAGCAGGGCCACCACGATCACGATGGCCAACAGCGCCCGGCGCAGCCAGGGAGATTTCATATTTTTGTTGACACGCCAGACGCCGGAACCAGAACCGGCGGGGCGTCCATATAAGCCTCAATCATGTGTCGCTTCGCTAACTTTGCGTGATCGAGCCGCACTGTCAAACTACTCCGCCCTCTTTGAGGGAGGCTTCGGTCATCCCACTAAGGTACCGCATCTGAGCTGTTCAAGGTTGCCGGATGGTGACGGTTGGGGCGCCGCTCGCGCGGGCCACCACCGCGCCGTCGAGCAGCAGTTCAAGGGCGAACGGTCCAAGGCTCTGAATTTGAGTAACGGTCGCGTCGACGGCGCCATTGGGGCTGTCGAACAGAAACAGGGTGGGCGCGCGATCACTTATTTCGAAGCCGGTCGTGCTGTCTTCGAATAGTCCGGAGAAGCGTTCGGTCAACGGTCCCTTGACGAATAGCCTGACGTCGGGATTCGCATTCGGAGGTGGAGGCGCGAAGCCCGGGCGACTTGGATTGCTCTGCAGCGATGCGGTTCCATAGGGGTCGCTGGTCGAGGAAATATCGTTAACCGTAAAGCCCGTAGTAAGTTGCAGGCTGAGGATTCCGCTTCCCGCTGATTGCTTGGTCGCGATCATTCTCACCGGGGTCTGATTGTTGACGATGACAATGCTCATCGGAACCGCGCCCTGGATTTGCCAGGTTGAGGTGGCGTCGGAGACTGAGGCGCTGAATTGCATTCCCGTTTGTCCCAAAATGCGGAAAGCCGACAGCGGTGGCTTATTTGGGGTGTTACCGACGCCTTGCTGAAAGGCGCCCAATCCCTGATTACACCCGGGCAGTATCGCCAGCGCCATGGCCGCTAACGCGCACAAATAAAAGCATGGCCATCCGCGTCGCATCGAAATCCCGTGGCTCAAAGCGGGCTTGCCGACGTCGCGCTGCACATTCCTGGACACGGCGCGAGTCCAGAGTGCGTGTTACTGCACGTGCTCGGGCACGGCGACAAGGTCGCGGCCGGCTGCGGAACCATCACCGCCTGTGGAGTGCCGACCGCTATCGGCGTCCCAGTCGGCGTCGCACTCATGATCGCAGACGGGGTCGGCTCGGCTGACGAGGTCGGCGTGGCTGTCGGGGTCGGCGGGGCCTCGAATCGTTGCAAGGCGTAATTGTCCGGCGGAACGCAGAGCGTGTAGGCGTTGTTGTTGCTCGTACCGGTCGAAGAGAACAGCGCCGGCGAGGTCCCGACGATTTGGACCGGAATATTGTTGGGGTCGAGCTTCTCAACCTCGACGCTGGTGCCGGTGTCGGGATTTTGCACCGTCCCACTGATGCTGCCATGACCGACGCAGTCCATCGGAGCGAAAGCCGGAGCCGGAATCACCGGCGAACATCCAGTCGGCCCGGTCAAGTTTGCCAGCACCGGTATGTCATGCCCCGGAAACGGATTAGGACCACCCTGAAAGGGATCGATCGCAACCGCGAATAGATCAAAGTTCGGTCCGGCCCCCGAGATTGGCACATTCAACTTGAAGGACTGGGAGGGTTCCTGATTAACGAATACCAACGGCTGAGGAAGCGCGCTCACGAGTTGATTGCTTCCGCTGTTTTCAGCCAAGACCTGTACGACTACGGAGTTGCCGGGCGGAGGATCGGTGACCAGGTTGACGGTCCCAGTGATGTATCCGGTCGTAAGCGAGAAGTTACAAAGGGTGGCCGAGGTCGCGGCCGAACAAATCTCATTGTTGTTGGCCTTCAGAAATGCGCTCGAAGCGAGCGAACTGTATCCGCTGGCGCTGATCTGAACGGCGAGATCGGGTTGCGTGACTGGAATTTGAGAGAATCCATTGGGATTCTTCGTGGTTCCCGGCATCGGATAGGCGCCCACCTGGTCGGTAGAGGTGCTCGCGACTACCACACACTGGTCAGGGTAATCGAAACAGAACGACGCAGGCGGCGTTGGCCGAGGCGCCGGCAGAACCATCGCTGGCGCGAGGAGTTCCAGTTGCGCGCCCGCTATCGTGTTACTCGTGCAAGCGTCAACAATGGTCCCGCTCAAGGTGCCGGGAGTCATTGCGGTAACTGTTAGGTTCTGATTGCCCACGAACTGGCCAGGAATGACGGTGACCCCTCGCACTGCCGCGTAGTTATAGGATCCGCCGCTGGTAAAAATGTCATAGCTTGTACCGCCGGGCGCAGCGGGCAACTCGAGGGTGTAAGAGCCCTTCGACCGTACCGGCACGCTCTCTATTATGGTATTGGTCCCGCTCAATTCGGCTGTCACAGTGAGCGGCATGATATGGATTGCCGTGACGGTACCCTTGGTAGTGATAGTGCCGCTCACCTGCGCCAGGTAGGAACCCACATTGACTTCGCTGGGCGTGATGTTGACGAGGTAGGGATCGCCAACATTGGTTGGGAAGGAAGCGATCGAGACCGTGAGCTGGACGACGAGCGGCGCCGTCGCGTTCGCGCTGACATTGACCGGTGAGACGAGCGTGAAGATGACCGTGGGCAGGCTCAGGATGCTATTGAACTGCATCGGATAGTTGACGCAGCCCTCCGTATTCGCAGCACCAGACTGACAGGCCGGCACAATGGTGCCCGGATTGTTGGGATCCACCAGTACTTGCACCGTCTGATAGGTCCCCGGCGGCGCGCCGCTCACATTAAAGACTACCGCCCCGGTTTGGGTCTGCAGCAGATCGAGCTGCAAGTCGCCGGGGTTTATGTTATTTCCTCCGCCCGCCGCCGTGGGAACCGGGATCGAGACCCAGCCCGGCGAGTTTGCGCTTGCATCGGCAGTTTGATTGATGCGGATGCCCGAGATGTTCAGCAACACGCTTCGAAAATTACCCACCGGAGGCACCCCGACCAGCGCGATCGCCACGCTTCCCGTGGTGGGCGCAGCCGTCGGACTCGAACCGCCGCCGCCACCGCCACATCCGGAGGGTATAATCAAGGCACAAAATGCGATCAGGGGTGGCAGTACGGAAAAAACTATCCACCACGGACGTTGATGCTTCACTCGTGATCCATTCCAGAAGGAGATTTAGGTAACGTAACGGTTTGGGATAACCTAACAGATACATGAACGCAAGGAAGCCGCCCGAATCAAACGTTTCGCATGACTATCTTGACGCGAGCCTTTCGCGACCGAAGAATCAATTGCATCGACTGAACGCCTGCCGAAGATGAACCTGCGCAACAGATCGATTCCGTTTTCTCGAATTCCCTTCGCATTCTGCGCGGCGCTCCTCCTCTTCTCGATGACTGCCGCGCGGTCGGCGTATGCCGGCCTTGCGGTCTCAATTGGAAATCCCGGGCTGGACCATTTCGATTCGGATGGCGGAGTCGAACTCAATTTCGGCCTCACCGACAGCAGCGGACAGCCGGTGGGAAATCTCAAACCCGAGAACGTCAAGGTTTTCGAGGACGGCAAGCAGGCCAAAATCATCGATTTCCGCGGAGTGGGGCAAGGTCGCCCGGTCGATATCGTGTTCGTGCTGGACGTCACCGAATCGATGCAGCCCTACATCGATGCGGTCAAGCAGAACGTCATCCAATTCGCGCAGGATCTTTCGGCCAACAATCGCGATTATCGGCTCGGCCTCGTGACGTTCGAAGATTATGTGGTCTCAAAATATCCGGATTGCAACTGCGCGTACCGAAACAGCTTTACCTCCGATGTACATCAGTTCACGGATTGGGTCAGCTCGCTGCATGCGGGCGGCGGCGGCGACATTCCCGAGGATCAGCTCGATGCGCTCGCGTACGCGGCGAGCTTCCCGTTCCGGCCGAAGGCGGAAGGTATCATCATAATCGTGACCGATGCGCCGCCGCATCATAAGGGCGACGGATCTCGCTATACGCAGCACGACCAGGCCTACTACGACCATCACTCGCGCGACACCGACGTTACGGAGGAGACCGGCGACGATGTGGCCGCGACGCTCAAGAAAAATGGTCTGACGCTCTACGCGGTGGTACCGCCTCCGTTCATTGCGCCTGAATACCAGCAGATCGTCGATGCGACGCACGGCAAGTCCTACAACATCATCACCGAGGAAGGGCGCTTCGCATCGCTGGTGCGCGAAATCGGGCATTCGATCGCGACCGAGTATTCGCTCACTTATCGCACGCCGCGTCCCATCGAAGATGGCACCGATAGATCGGTCGAGCTGCAAGTTGAATATGGCGGCAACAGCGGCGGTGCGACCACCTCGTATCAGGTGCGTGGAGTCGGTGGCGCGGCGATCAATGTGCCCGAAGACAACGGCATCTCCGGCAGCAGTAACGAAAATGCATCCGGCACCGGGCTACAGCAGCTATCGTTCAAATGGTGGAACGGTGCGGTCCCCCTCATCGCGCTCGTGATGCTGTTCGCGCTCTCGAAGCTGCGCTTCGGCATTTCCACCGATGAACTCAAGGCCGCGCTCGAGGCGCAAGCCAGGGCGCCCGTTGGGGGCCCTCGCGCTCCGGTCGTCGTACCATCTGCGCCTCGCGCACCGGCGGCATCGACGATGCCGCGCGCGGCGGTATCGACAGGCGGGGGCGCGCGCCTGATGACGGTTAATCCTGTAGATCCAGTGCCTGCGGAATACAGCCTCTTCAAAGATGAGGTCACGGTCGGACGCGGCGAAGACAACGATGTGGTGATTCCTCATGCGAGCGTCTCGCGCGCGCATGCCCGCCTGATGAAGCGCAACGGCGCGTACGAGCTGATGGACCTGAACTCGACGAATGGAACGTTCGTTGATGATCGGCGGCTGAATGGCTCGCAACCGCTTCCGAATGGCAGCCGCGTCCGCTTCGGCGACGTCCAGTTCATCCTGCGATTCTGAACTCCCCGTATATTTCCGTTCCCCGGCCTTAGTACTCCTCCGCCGCTGATTGGGCAGGAGGATTAAGGTTGCTATCCCGTTCAGATTCTGGACGGCTGAGGCCTCGCCTATCTCTGAGATGATCTGGAGGCGTTTTCTAACGTGTTGATGGTGTGCAGCAGCCGTTCGAGATCGATTGGCTTGCGAATCACGGCGTCGGCCTCTTCGACCTTCGCGTTGAATGCGGTGACCACGATAACCGGAATATGGAGTTGCGACAGGCGCGCGTCAGTCTTCATCTCGGCCAGAAACTGCCATCCGTCCATCACCGGCATGAACAAATCGAGGATGATGAGAACGGGGGGCTCGGCAGCGGCTCGGAGATGTTCGAGCGCCTCCTGGCCGTTAGACGTGGTCTCGACCAGATAGCCTTCCAGCGAAAGGACATCGGCGAGGGCGGCGAGCGACCCGGCGTCGTCGTCCACCACCATGACTTTGGTCGCGCCAGCCATGATTGTTAGCTTGGACGTAGCAGGACGCGATAAAGTTCATGGTGTTTCGAATTCTTTACCACACCCGGATCCGGCGGCGGTTTACTCAAGGATCAGGCGGCGTTTCCGAACTAAAGCATGCAAAATGCAACCGCGCATCGGTGCCTCGCCGCGACTCCAGGTTGTTGCCGATCGAATCCTACGAGGCGTTATTTCACGCAAGCGGCGGGTTTATGTCGGCCCACAGACGCCGCATGAACTCAATATGCATTTCGACCGCCCATAGCGTCTCGGCCGCCGCGCTTTCCGGAATCGCGCGGAAAATCGACCCGGCGCTGGAATCGCCGTGGTCCTTGTCGACCTCGATATGCACCGTGAAAAACCGCACCCCGTCGTCCGACAATTTGTAGTGCTGGCATAACCCATTGATGACTCGCACATACGCATCGGGGTTGAACAGCTCGGAGCCGAGGCTGATGCCCGCCAGCGTGACGTACCATGGCTTCGAATTCGCCAGCCAGTACATCCAATGGACCATCGCGGTAGCGTCGGGCGACATCGTCGCGTGGAGGAGCTGCTCGCGCGGGATTCCGACCGCTTCGCCGAATTCCAGGTAGAGTTGCATATGCGAGCGGCCGACGCCGGATTGCTGACCCAGTTCCTCTTCCAGCAGATTCTCGACGATTGCACGGCGCGCGTCGAAATCATCGCACTTGGCATAAATCAGCCCGAGGATATTCGCATTATGGCCCTTGTTGCCGATGTAGAGCTGCGTCGCCCAATGGCGCAACTGCTCGGTGCTCAGTTCGCCGCGCTCGATCTTGTCGATCGTGGGATGCGACTTAAGGGTGCGGCTGTTGCGCTCCAGCCGCTTGATGAGTCCATTGAGCAGGCCGATGCCCTTTTGAATATCCATGGCGTTTTCCTTAGCAGGGCGGCGCGGAAATGTCAGCGCTGCAGGGGAGAGAGTGGCGCTACTGCGCCGGGTGAGGGCGGAAGGATCACCATCCACGCAGCATCACCGTCGTGAGGTAGATCGCAACCATCCCCAGAATCGTCGCGACCATAACCCATGGCGAGTCGTGCTCGCGCGCCTCGGGCAGCAAGTCCGAGGCGCCGATGTACAGAAACGAACCCACGAAGAACGCCAGCACCCACGGCAGCATCGCGATATTGAGATGGAAGACTACAGTGAGGGAGGCGCCGAGGACCGGCGCGATCATGTCCATCAGCAGCCAGCCGACCGCGTGTTTGAGCGGGTTGCCATGCGCAAGGACGACGGTGACCGTGTTCAGCCCGTCGCTCAGGTCATGCGCAATTATTCCCAGCGCGATCAGCAGACCGACTTGCGTGCTGGTTTGGAAACCGACTCCAATCGCGACGCCGTCGAGGAAGCTGTGCAAGACCAGACCGGCCGCGGATAGCGTGCCCAGCTCCGGCTCATGCGCGCGGTCGGCATGAAGGTGTTCGCGCGCGCGATGCAAAGCGGTGTAGCGCTCGAGTCCGAAGAAGGCGAGAAATCCGATCGCGGCAATCGGCATGTAGGATGGTCCGCCGAGAGCGAAAACCTCGGGCAGGATGTCGAAGAGCGCGACCGCCAGCACCGCGCCCGAACTGAAGCCGAGCAGGAAATGAAGGCGGTCGCGAAATCGCACCGCCGCCATGCCGCCCAGACAGGTCGAGGCAAAGGTGACGCAGGCCAGAAGTATCGGGACGAAGCGCATGCGCGGGCATTATTCGGGCTTTGGAATCGCCGCGCAAGAAAGGTCGCGTGAGGTGCGCTATGGTTCGCTAGGCGCCTTCTGCGAATTACGCGCCGCGATCGGTGACGCCACCATCTTGTAGACTTCGTTGACGATCCTGGCGTGCTGCTCGTGGTCGCGCGCGGGCTCGTACCAGCCGAAAACCGAGTTCATCGCGCCGAATAAGAGCGAGGTCAGGATGCGCGAGCTTTCACGATCCATCATGGCGCCGTGCTTGGCAGCGACCTGCTCGATGATCTTGCGGCACAAGTGGGAGTATTCGCGCATCTGGCGCGCAATCTGAGTGGCGTTGCGGCCGGAGAGCGATTGAGTTTCGCGTATCAGCACCTTCATCTCGGCGACATTGTCCAGCTGGTACTCAATGTGGGCCTTGATGAAGAGTTTCAGCTTCTCCTCGGGATCCTGCACGTTGGCGGTCTGCTCCTCGGCGCGACTGGACAGTCGTTCAAACGCGCGTTTGGAAATCAGATAGAGGAGTTCTTCCTTGTTGCGCAGGTAGTAATAGATGCGTGGGAAGGAAATTCGCGCATGCGCCGCGATATCGCGAATCGACGCGAGCCCGAAGCTCTTCTCGGCAAACACCTCTGCCGCGGCGCGCAGGATGTAATCGATATTGGCGTCGTAGCGATCGCTGGGCGCGAGCGCGCGAATCTGCGCCTTCGGTCCCGCAGCGCGCTTGGACGCAGGTATGACAGATGACTTTTTCACTCGACCCTCTTCTCCAGGTACCATTCGGATTCTGCCCACTCCGAGCGCCGAGTCCAAGAGATAAGGGCCTTTCTGAGGCTTGAATTTTGCAACATCACCGACTCGCCGTCGGCTATCGAGTCACGCCGTCGAGTCTTCATAACAGATTGTCAATGCGAATCAAAATGACATCCGCCTCGCATCCATCGAGGTGGAATCTTCAGCCTGCCATCGTTAGGCCGCCGCTGATGCTGATCACCTGCCCAGTCGCATAGTCGGAGTCCGAGGAGGCGAAGAACGCGACTGCGCCAGCGAGATCCTCAGGCTGCCCGAGGCGGCGAAACGGGATGCCCTTGGCCATCGCGTCGAGGACACCCTCACGTCCGGCCATGGCAGTCTTCAGCAGCGCGGTCTGCGTCGGTCCCGGACATACGACGTTCACGTTGATGCCGTATCTGGCCAGCTCGCGCGCAAGGGTTTTCGAAAATCCGATGATCGCAGCCTTGCATCCGGCGTAGACCGCCTCGCCAGTCGAGCCCACGCGCGCCGCATCTGAGGAAATCGAAACGATCTTGCCGCGCTTGCGTTGCTGCATCCGCGGCGCGACCGCTTTGCAGCAGTTGAGCACGCCACGATAGTTGATCGCGATGACCTTGTCCCAGGTTTCGGGTTTGCTATCGACGAACGGCTCGACGACATCCCACCCGGCGTTGTTGACCAGGATATCGATGGGGCCGAGCTCGCGCTCGACGCGATCTGCGCCGTCGATGGCATCCTGCAACCGGCTCACGTCGAGCTTCACTGCGATGGCGCTTGCGCCGCTCTTCTTTATTTCATCCGCGGTGCGACTCGCGCCTTCGATGTCGATATCAGCCACCGCAACCTTGGCGCCCTCGCTCGCGAGCCGTATCGCGAGCGCGCGCCCGATACCCTGCGCCGAGCCGGTGACGATCGCCACTTTGTCTTTCAATCGAGTGATTTGTGCTTCCATTTTTCTTCTTTTCCCCTTTTCTAAGGGGAAGGGGTTAGGTCAGCTTACCGTCCAGCCGCCATCGATAATGAATGGCGCGCCGGTTGCGAATGATGAATCGTCGCTGGCGAGGAACAGCGCGGTCTTCGCGATTTCCTCGGGCTTGCCGACGCGGCCGAAGAACGAGGTGCGCGCGCCGCTGTTCGCAGGTGCGCCGGAGGCCTTGTTGATGCGTTCCACCATCGGCGTGTCGATGGCGCCGGGACAAATCGCATTGACGCGGATGTTGTAGCGTCCGTACTCCATCGCGGCGACGCGGGTCAGCGCGAGAACTCCAGCCTTCGACGCGCAGTAATGCGCCGCGCCTTTATTGGCGACCAGCCCGGCGATCGAGGCCGTGTTGATTATGGAGCCGCCGCCGTTCTTGATCATGTGCGGGAGCGCCGCTTTCATCCCGAGCCATACGCCGCGCAGGTTGATTGCGATGACCTTGTCGAAAGCCTCCTCGCTCAGTTGCGCGAGGAAGTTACCTTCACCCTCGATGCCCGCATTGTTGTAGAGGATGTTCGGCACGCCGAAGCGCTTGATCGTCTCGT
The DNA here is from genome assembly GCA_963815835.1 of uncultured delta proteobacterium. Lineage (GTDB taxonomy): Bacteria > Desulfobacterota > Binatia > Binatales > Binataceae > DATGKG01. The sequence continues at coordinate 415,591 of CAWFIF010000004.1, read as the reverse complement.
CAACCATCGCCGTGGTGTCGGACGATTTGGAAACATCCGCGCGCATCGCAAATGCCTCGCCGCCCTCGGATTTGATTTGCTTCGCGGTCTCCTCGGCAGAGGCGAAGTTGATGTCGATGCAGGCGATCTTCGCGCCTTCCCTGGCGAACAGCAGCGAAGCGGCGCGGCCCATTCCGGAGCCGGCGCCGGTGATGATCGCGATCTTGTTTTCCAGTCTCATACAGTTTCTCCCGAGCTGTTTGTCACGTAACTTTTCGTCCGCAACATAGCGCATTCCCGGCGCCACCGGTTAGTCATCAACATCATTCGATGTGAAGTGAGCGCGAGAATCGTAAGTTACCGCGGAGGTGACATGATGGTGAGCGCAGCGGCGCTCCCGTCGCCGTCGGCAATTGCCAGGTAGCGTCCGCGCGGGGACCAGCTCATCGCGACCACTCCGCGCACCGGTCCGAATGCGACCAGAAACGCGTGCCTTGCCGCAACCGAGTAAATCACGATCTTGCGCAGCGGCCCCGAGGTGGTCGGGCTGAACGTCGCGATCGCGGCCGTATCGGTCGCGCGCGTATAGGTCATCGTACTCGCGGCCAGCATCGCGGGCGTCGAGTTGAATCCCAGCGACTCGACCTCGGTATCGCTGCCGGTAGGATTCGAGAGCGCGACTTCCGCGCGAATCGGACCATCCGGCGCAAACTGCGCGCCGCGAAACGTCAGGCCTCCGCTACCGAGTGCCAGGACTTGATCGGTGCCGACGAACGCCGCCGCTCCTGACGAGATCGCCACCAGTCGAACCGCACCGGTCGCGAGGTCATAGCGATAGGTGCCCGTTCCGACCGTTGGATTGTTTTCCTCATAGAGAAAGGATTTCGAATCGTGCGCCCAGTCCAGCACTCGGATCGGCGCCTGGGCGTTGACCCGCTGACACGATTCTTTCCCGCGATCGATGATGATTGGCGGTGCATCCGCGTCGCCCGATCCAACCGCGACGGCGCCTTGCGGCGACCAACTCAGCCGAGACATCGTGCAGTTCAGCTTCAGGTATCCGGTCGTTACGACGCCGCTTGTGTTGATCACATAGAGCCCGCTTGAAGTGTCGGGGATGGGCGCGGGCGTGGTATCAGGCGCTCCACCGGCGGGCTTGTAAGATGCCTCATTGTCAATCTGCGCGCGTAGCGCGAGCGGAATCGTGAACTCTCCGAGCCATCCAATGCTCACGCTCCCGAACTTTCCGTCAAAGCTGGACACCGGGTTCGCCGCGCCTTCGGAAATCACATCACGGGTAACCACTTCGAGGTGTTTTTCCGCTGGATTAGCGACCGCGAGCGCGAGCTCCATTCCATTCGGGCTGGCCGCGAGGTTGACGAGGCTGCCATCAGGTGCGCCGATGCCGCCGTCTTCCGCGATGACGCGCTCAGTGCGATAACCGGTGCCCCCATAACCAATCACCGCCGTGTGTCCGTTGCGCGTACCGGTGATCGCGACTTCCTTTCCCGCCTGAAGCCACATCGGCGGGTAGTCGGGCGCGGGAACGAAGCCGTCGGGAAGCGCGACGCGCGTCAGCACCTCGATTCCCGGTGTTATGTTCATAGTCGCGGTCCGCACCGCCTCGATCGGTAGCGCGGGTTTTCCCGGCGGCGCGTTTTGCGTCGAGCAACTCCCGAGGGATAGGGTGACGGCGATCGTCACCGCAAGGATTGAAAGGAAAGACCTGAGCATCGGAACCAGCTAATCTATTTGAGCAATATCCGTCGTATCAATCCGCAGAATTTGTGGCAGAATTTGCGGTAGGACTTGAATGACTAAATCACCCTTGGCACGACTCTTTGCAATCCGCATCGTCCGCGTCGCGATCTATTGCGCGATCCTGATCGCGTTTGCCTGCGTGTCGTTTTATTTCGAGCGCAATTCGCTTGGCGTAACGTTCCTGGCCGCCGCGATAGCGATGGCGGCCGCCTTCTTCGTGTTCGTGATCAGGCCCGCACGAATTCCGCGCGATGCGGTTTTGACGATTCGCCTGAGCGGGCCGCTTCCCGAGGAACCACATCGATCGATCATCGATCAGATTCGTGGCCGCGGTTTTCCGGCCCTCTCGCACCTGCGCTACGCACTCGAAGAGGTCCGCCGCGATCCGGCGATTCGGGCGCTGGTGGTCGAAGTTGCGGGTATCGACAATGGCCTCGCGACCGCCGAGGAACTTCACGACCTGATCCGTCGCGTGCGCGAGTCCGGCAAGCGCGTCATCGCGGTGCTCGACAGCGATTCCGCGGGCGTACGCGATTACCTCGTCGCGTCGGCCGCAGATGAAGTGATTTGCAATCCCGACACGATGCTCATGATGCTCGGGGTATCGGCGGGGGGCGTATTTCTCAAGCGCGCGCTCGAAAAGCTGCGCATCCAGGTCCAGACACTCCAATACAAGGAGTATAAAGGCGCGGCCGAGACGTTTAGCCGTGAGAGCATGTCGGCGCCGCTGCGCGAGAGTCTCGAAGCGATCATCGGCGATTGGCGCCAGGTGCTGACCGAGCGCATCGCGCACGCACGCAAACTTCCAAGCGAACAAGTGGCGGAGCTGGTAGGCCGCGGATTTATGAGCGCGCACGATGCACGCCGCGCCGGTCTCGTCGATCGGGAAGGTTACACCGAGGACGTTCGCGCTGAATTCGATCCCGAAGGCAAGCGTAAAAAGTTCGTCGGCCTCGCGCGGTATCTGCGCCACGCGATGTACGTGCGCGAGGGCAGCGAGCGTCATCGTATCGCGCTGATTTGCGGCGTCGGGCCGGTGGTCTCGGGGGATCCTTCCATGACGGGGGATTTCATCAGTCCCGAAACTACCGGGGCCCAAATCGAGCGCGCCTCGCGCGATGAGGCCGTCGAGGCGATCGTTTTCAGGGTCAACTCTCCCGGCGGCTCCGCGGTCGGCTCGGATCTCGTATGGCGAGCGGTTCGCGCGGCGCAGGGCAGGGGGAAGCCGGTGGTGGTGTCGATGGGCGACGTTGCGGGTTCGGGCGGCTACTACGTCGCGATGGGCGCCGACGCGATCGTCGCGCAAGCCTCCACCATAACGGGATCGATAGGCGTCGTGTACGCGAAGTTCGATGTCTCATCGTTGATGAATCAGTTTGGGGTCAGCATCGAAAGGACCAAGAGCCATCCGGTCAGCGATGCGATGTCTCCCACCCGCGCGATGACGGAAGCCGAACTGCGTCAACTAGACGGCGTCATCGGACAGGTCTACGGCAACTTCACCGGCAAGGTCGCGGAGGGGCGCAAGCTCGATGCGGAAGCGACCGAGAATCTTGCGCGGGGACGCGTCTGGAGTGGGGTTGCTGCGAAGGCCAGCGGCCTCATCGACGATGTCGGCGGAATGGCGCGAGCGGTTGAGATCGCGCGCGACAAGGCGGGCATCCCCGCCGGCGAGGCACACGAGCTCGTCTCCTACAGTCAGGCGCGGTTTATCAATGCATTGAGACTATCGATGAATGCGGGGGAGTCTGACGCAATCTCTTTGATGGCAGCGAAGCTGATCGGAATGCCAGCGCGATGGATGCCGGCGTTCATGCATCTTGTGCTGCGTGGCGGGGTGATGATGCTCGGCCCCTTCATCGAGTTCTGAGCTGTCGCATTAGAGATCCTTCGCGACGCGGCGCCGCTCAGGATGAGCATTCAGCGATGCTGAATGCTCACATCGGGTAGCGCTGGAGTTCCTCGCGGATTGAGTACATCTTCTGGCGCGCTTCGGCGACGTAGGTGTCGAGGTTGCGCCGATGATTGGCAAAGATCCCGTCGGGAGCGCCATTGAAGACGATCAGCGGCTTCAGCATCGCGGCCTTGCCGAGCGCCGCAGTGGTCTCATCTATCAAAGTTAGAAGGACCGGATCGTCCTTAATCTGGCCCGCATACTCACGACGCACCGCCTGTATCATGTAGAACATCACGTGGGTGTATCCCTGCGCATGATAGAAGAGATCATCGTCGTTCCACGCGGTGATTGGTTTACCGCCGTAGGTGTTGGTCTGATACAGCATCGCATGCGCGTCGCCCAGCATATCGGTCCAGGCCTGGATCAGGCGGATCAGCTCGACGGCGCGCTGATTGAGTTCGCGCGAGGTTTCCGGATTCGCATGAAGTCCTGCCACGTATGCGCGTAGGTGCGACACGCCATCGGCGTACTTTTTCTCCGGCGCCGGCAAAATCCATCGCTCGGCATCGTTGCGAAAGTCAGTGTCGGCAATGACCAGATTCTGATCGTACTCGTTGGAGGACACCTTGGTCAGGTGATCCTTGAAGACGCGCGTCGTTTCGCGCACCCCCATGATGATGCCGAGTTGACGATTGGCATTATTGTCGGCGAGCACCTTGGGTCCCCACAGAAAAAAATCGTTGGGACGCCATCCGAAGGTGGAATGGAGTTCGTGGTCCATTATCTCGGCGAGCGTCGAAGCGAAAATCTCACCCGGCTTGAAGGGCTGATTGGGCGGAAAGTGCACATCGATATCGTAGTTGAGATTGTTGTGACGCTTCTGCCCGAAGTGCAGCAGTAGTCCGCCGCCGATCCATCCACCCAGGAGTGCGGCGACAATTACGATTACGGAAATCTTGGTCTTGCGCGACATCGAGGTTCATTTTGCACGGCGCGCATGGCCATTGAAACGCCGTCGTTCCGCTGCACTTGAAGCCGTTATAGTCGGTCGGGCCATTCTCGAGCGGCGTGAAGAACTCTTATGATCTCGATAACGTCGCCCCGCACCCGGTAGGGCACGATGTACGAGGTTCCGGAAATCATTAGCTCGCGAGTTCCAGCGACACGACCGGGCCGACCGAACGCGGGGAATTGGTTTAGACGGTTGACGCCGGAACGGACTGCTTCCAAGAAGCGAACAGCGCTTTGGGGACTATCCGTCCAGATGAACATGTACGCATCGATCAAATCCTGCAGCGCAAGATCAAGCCATCTAACGTGCAAGCTTTCTCAACTTCCTAAACGTCGCTTGGACCTGTCGCTCTGTTGCAAATTTGCCTTCGTCCGCTTCTTTGAGCCCTTGCTTGATGGCAGCAATCTGCCACTCATTGACATTGACGTACGCGCGAATGGCCTCGGCAGCGAGCCGTGACGCGGTGCGCCTGGTTTCCTTGGCCAATTTTTCAAGCCGCGCTTTGGTTTTGCGATCAACGCGTATCGTCATGACTTCAGACATGATCCGTATTTTCCTTTACATAACGGCTTACAACAAGCCGCGCGCGATTAGAACCTGCTCAGCAACCGGTCGACCAAGCCGCGTTTTTTCTCAGCGACATCTGATGGCGCCAGCAGTGCAATGGTCGAGGTCGATTGTCCTCCGACCATCACCTCGGCGCTGCCGATCTTCTGTCCCGCTCGTACCGGAGCGGCAATCATCGCAGGCACTTCGTAGTTGACCTTGTATGCGGTTTTCTCGTCACCGCGTTTCATGAAGACGGCCGCATCGTCGCCCCACACCGGTACCAGTTTCGAGGCCGCGCCATCGGTGACTGCGACGCTCACGCTGGAGGCGCTGCCTTTCTTAGCGATTGCCTTCATCTCGTACTGCGCGAAGCCGACCGAAAGCAGCTCACCCGCCGAGCGGAAATTCTCCCCCTTGCGCGGCGAGCCGAGCACCACTGCGATGAGCCGCATCCCGCCGCGATGCGCGGTGGCGACCACATTGAAGCCGGCCTTGTAATAGAAACCCGTCTTTAGCCCATCGCATCCGTTGTAATTGAACACCAGGTGATTGGTGTTGCGTAGCTCGAAGGTGCCCGCGCGAAACGGCGCCGTCGTGATGCCGGACCATTGCAAAATCTGCGGATGCTTCACCAGCGCGCGCGCCAGCAGCGCCTCATCGTAGGCGCTCGCGACGTCGGCCTGCTGCCCGCTCGCCGGCGGCAGCCCGTGTACCGAGTAGTAGTGGGTATCTTTCATGCCGAGCTTGGCCGCTTCGGCGTTCATCATCTGGACGAAGGCCTCGGTCGACCCGGCGATATATTCCGCTACCGCGACCGAAGAGTCGTTCGCCGAATGCACGACAATCGCTTTCATCGTGTCGTCGAGCGAAAAGGTCTCGCCGGGTTTGAGATAGACCTGCGAGCCGCCCATCCTCGCGGCCTTCTCGGAGGTGGGAATCTGGTCGGTGAGCTTGAGGCTGCCGTCGTCGAGTTTCTCCGCGACGATTTCCATCAGCATCATTTTGGCGAGCGACGCGGTCGGCCACGCCTGATGCTCATTCTTCGCGAACAGGACGGTACCGCTGGTCGGCTCGATTACGCAAGCCTCCTGGTAAGGACCCTTCAGCGTCTCGGTCGAGCCCGCCTCCGCTGACTCTTCCGACGCTTCAGCCTTGGCCTTGGCGTGATGATGACGCGCAGCGAGCGCCGGTGACGCTGCGAACGCGATTGCGCATGCAAGTGCGAATGCTCCGATGTTACGTAGCGCGAGACCCTTGAGAATGTTCATCGAAAACCCTCCGACCCATCTTCAACATCATCCACTCCGCCCAACAGGAGGTTACCAGGTGAGCATTTCTATCATTACTTAGAAGCGGTCGGCGGTCCAGAACAGCGAGCGAGGATCGCCGAACTTCGCGAAGACATAATTCGAGGCCGCATCCGGCGCCATCTGGAAGCGATCGGCCAACTTCTTCGGAAGATTGACGCGCCACATATAGAAGTTGTCCGGATGATGCGCCACCGGGCATCCCGCGTCTCTCAGCGCCTTCTCGAGGTCGGGGTCGTGCGCGGTATGCGTCACCAGCATTGCGTTGCCGGACGGTTTTTCGCCCGACAGCAGCCGCGCACCGCGATGGTCCCCGCGCGTCGCGTATGAGCTCGTGCCTGTCGCAGCCATCTCGCCCATATGCCGAAACAAAGCCAACGCCGAAGCGTGATTCGAGGGTGCGTAGCCGTATTCCATCACCATCGCGACGCCGTGGAATCGCGTCGCGCGGGCGTATGCGGCGATCTCCGGGCCGCGGCGCGCGAGGACAAAATACTCCTTGCATCCGCCGACCGGATCGGCCGGCATGTTGCCCGCAAATTGCAAGTTGGCGCGCCACGAGGCTTCGTTGCGAAGAGCGGTTACATCGAAGCGGCCGCTGTACGCATCATGAAGCCGCATTACCTCGCGCAGATCGCGATCGACGTCGAAAACGTCAATCTCGAATTCGGGCGTGCGCAGCGCCGATGCATTCGCGAGGACGCTGAAGTAGCGAGTCAATTCCTTCCATCCGAACTGTTTGTAAAAGGTGAGGCGCTCGGCAAACAGCAGTGACACCTCCAAGCCCTCGCGCTCCATGGTGGTGACCGCGAGGTTCATCAGACCTGACGCGACGCGCTGATGCCGATAATCCTCGCGCGTGAAGACCGAGCCGATCCCGCCCATCGGGACGGCTTTTCCATCGAGGTTTATCTTGCGATCGAAAATCTGGACGGTCGAAATGATGCGGCCGTGCTCGAGCGCGACCAGGCATAACTCGTCGCGGAAGGTCGCATCATTCTGATTGTAGCGCGCGAAGAATTCGCGGTCGTTGTACCAGAGCGCCAGCAGGTCGAGGACTTCGTCGCGCTCGGAGCGCCGTGCCGCGCGGAACTCCATCTCACTGAATCTGATAGGTGAGCGTGGTCGGATGGCCGTCGCGCAAGACCAGGATGCTGATCTGGCTCGCGTTGCGCAATGCGCTCATCATCTGCATCGCCTGCCCGGGATCGGTGATCTGCTGTCCATTGACACTGCGCAGCACGTCGCCCTCCTGCAGCCCCATTTCATCGAAGACGGAGCCAGGTTCGATCTCTGACAGCGCGAACCCGTTGGTCCTTCCGTTCTGAATATTCGGAATCGCGCGAATCTGGGTGAGGAGCTGTGAGAGATTACCGATGCTGTGGTCGAGGGTTCCGCGCGGAATCTTGTAGCGATTGTCACCCAGGTCCTCGACGTTGGGGTCGAAAGCTTCCTGGTCGGGATTGTCCGCCGTGGCGTCAGCGTTATCGTCCTCGCCCGGAGGCGCGAGCGGCTGCACTTCCTCGACCCCACCGGGCATCTCATCCTTGGGAAGTCTGAGCACGACGCGCTTGCCGTTGTGGTCGATGACCGCGCGATCCTTGCCCACCTCGACCAGTTTGCCGGCGTCGGGAACCGTCTCCCCGAGGCCATAGACGTTCTGCTCCCCACCGCGATCGGCGATTATCGCGTAAGGCGTTTTTCCAGCGCTTGAGGTCGAAACGCCGATCAACTGGAGGTGGAGGTCGAGCTTCTCGACCACCTGGACGTGCTGTGGCGGCGGCGCGATATTGAAAATGTCGCGATTGACGATTTCCTGGTACGCTCGGCGCGGACGATTGGCCGTGCCGTCATCGGTGAACCTCTCGGTGACGTGGGGGACCGGAGCATTGGTGGGAGTCAGGCGCAGCGCGACGATATCGTTTACCGAGCGCGCCGCGAAATACGCCAAAACCGCAACCAGCAGGAGGTTCAGCGCCACGATGTGGCGTTCGGTCAGCCTAATCTCCATTATAGTTTCGCTCGGACTCCGCTTCGCTCCTACAAAGGTCGCCGCTTCCTCATTCCCTCTCCTTTCAGGGAGAGGGTGGCGCTACTGCGCCGGGTGAGGTCGCGAGCGACTTCGTCGCGGCTGCGCCCGCTTCGCGTCTCTTCGCTAAGACCCTGCCTGAGCAGAACTACGCAGTTGCCATCTAAGGCCAAGCCTCGGCCTCGTACGAAGTCCCCGCCACCAGCCGCTTGATGTCGTAGTTCCAGCGGCCCTTCCATTTGTTGATAGTAAGCGCGGCCTGCGAATAGCCGCCGCGAACCTGATCCATCAAACGCCACAGATAGATCGTCTCATCCTCTCCGCGCTCATTCAATGCTTTCTGGCGCTGCAACCCGGTGCTCGCGATATCGAGCAGATCGAGCGACAGGTCCTTCAAAGTTGCCTTGCCCGCGCGCGCTTCCAGCCCCGCCTTATGCGACGCGGTGTTGAGTTCCAGGCGCTCCTTGAAACTCCATCGCTTCACCAAATCCCATGCGCCATCGATACAGTCGTCATTATAGAGGATGCCCTTGAGCAGCGCGGGCAGCGCGAGCATCAGTGCGGGCGGCTGACTGTCGGCGGTGCGGCTCTCGAGGTACTTCTTCAGGCGCACCTCGGTGAAAATCGTCGTGAGATGATCGCCCCAATCCTCGATAGTGGCGCGCTCCTTGCCGAAGCCGCGCTGCATGTACTGGCGAAACGTGATGCCCGGCGGCTGGGTCAAGTCGATGTATTTGTGATCGCGGATGATGAAGTACATCGGCACGTCGAGCGCGTAGTCGGTGTAGTCTTCGAAACTCGCGCTCGCGCTGAATGCGAACTCCAGCATCCCGCATCGATCCGGATCGGTGTCGGTCCAGATGTGGCCGCGGAAGGTCTGATAGCCGTTGAGCCCGCCGTCCGACAGCGGCGAATTGGCGAACATCGCGTACAGCAAAGGCACGATCCCCATCGCGACCCGAAACTTTCGCATCGCGTCGGCCTCGCTCGAATAATCGAGGTTGGCTTGCACGCCGGCGGTCTGTTTCATCATGCGCTGGCCGAGGCGACCCCTGCGCGCCATGTAGGGATACATGATGTGGTAGCGATGCTTCGGGAGCAGCTCGATCTCGTCGATGCGGCTCACGGGCGTCATCCCGAGTCCGAGCAGCACCGCATCGTGTGAATGGCCGACATCGATCAGCTCGGCGACGTGTTGGGAAAATTCGCGATGCGCGCAGTGGATGGTTTCGCACTGCTCGCCGGAAAGCTCGATTTGCGCGCCCGGTTCGATAGTGACACGGGCCGAACCGCGGCTGAGCGCGAGTAGGTGCCCATCCTCGTCGTCCTCGGGCTCCCATCCGAAGCGGTCGATGAGCTCACGCAGCATCGTCTCGACGCCGTCGGGACCGGAGTAGGGCACAGCCCTACCAGTCGCGGCATCAACCGCGATTTTTTCGTATTCGGTGCCGACGCGCCATTGCTCCCGAGGCTTCGCACCGCTTTCGAAATATCGGATCAGGTCCTCTTTGGTGTCTACCAGTCCGCTCATCTCAAGTTCGACTCCTCAAAAAGGCGCCCGTCCGCCAAGCGGCCTATAATTGCCTTGATCCATAGACGCAGGCAAGCGAGAGAAAATCGCCGCCATCGCGACGGATCGAGTCACGAACTGGATGCGACTGGGTTAGCGTCGGCGGGCATGCGTGTCATGAAGCCGACGTGGCGACCGACCATCTTCCATACGCCGCCTTCGAGCTTCCACGCGTTCATGTAGCTGCAGATGAAGAGGTCCGGGGTGTTCGGCTCCTTCCCTGTGGGGTCGTCCTTGACGGTGAAACTTTCGTTGCCGGTCGCGAGCGCCACGTCGCCGATGACGGCCAGTTTTGAGATTCGGCGCTCGAAGGTTTTCAGCCGAATCCTGCCCCCGCGAAACAGGGTCAGCGCCTGGCTTTTGCTCAGGACCAGATTTGCCGTGCTGCTGACGACAAGGCTGTCGGACCAAAGCGTATCGAGCGCTGTGATATCGTTTCCGAGGGTGGCTTGAGCCTCGCGCTCCTCTAGCTGGGCGACTTCCGCCGCCCGATCTGCAGAATCTGCCTGAGCCATGGTGCGGTCCCCCTGCCGTTGACGCCTAAAGGTAATCCCGCGAGGGTGATTTGCATAGGGCGAATTGGCAGCAAAAGTCGCAAGTTAACCTATGTTTTTTGCCTGAATGCGATTGGAACGATTGATGCTCGACTTATGGGACGCAACCAATCCTGGAGCGGAACGTCAAGGGTATGGGGGAATTTGGGTTATGAGCGCCGCGTCAATAAACCGTTTAATGCATCGGGTATGCGGAAAGCGGCTGCTCCGACGGCGGAGGATGTTGACTCTCGCGCTTTCGGCCGTGCTCGTGGCCTGCATTTGCATATTGCCTGCGAGGAGCGCATTCGCCGACCAGGTTCTGGAACTCCCTGCGACCGCCGCGCCGGCTTCATCGCCAGATGCGTCTGTTGACGGCGCCCGGGAGACCCAACCTAAACATCATGCGATGGCGCCGATGCCCTCGGGACTCGGCTCGATCGAGGACTACGAGCGCCAGGGCGAACCCTCTTCTTCCGCGGGTATCGCCGGCGCGCGTCCGAGCCTGCGCATTGATCGGAACAACAATCGCCAAGCACTGGCGAACGATGTCACCCTCGGCGCGCTCGCGATCGGGCTCTTTGCGCTGGAAGTTCACGCTGCTCATCAGCATCGTCATCGCTAGAAGTCAGAACGATTCTCCGCTCCATCGCGATTCAAATTTTGCATTCGCACTGGTGTAACTTTTACAAATCAGATATTTCGCTCGCCGCACTGAAAATGCGGTGCCCGCCATCGTCTAATTTCAGTGAGCCAAAACTTCGGCAGAGAATTTGCTGATTTAGTGCCTCAGATTGCTTCAGTTCAGGAGGTCGGCGCGATGTCTACTCGAATCGCGACATACGTTGCGTTTCTTGCTTACGGACTGGTCCTCATTTGGGTCGTGATGTCCCTATTTGTGCCCGCCCGAGGTTGGTGAGCAGCAACGACGTTTTGCGCTCAGGCTGATGCCTGAGCATCCGACTGACTTCACCGCGGTTCAATTTTACTAGTAGGCAGTAATGTTTGGCACTGGGACCACGACTATGCCGACGCCCTCAACCTCGTGGGGAACTTTCCGTTCGACTTCTGCGACTTTATCAGGATTGTCCACCTCAACGTCGATAACTATCTTGCTGCCGGAAAGCCCAAGGCTTGCGCCGACGACATGAGGAATCTTCATCCACTCACTAAGGTGACGCCTTCTTACTTCCTCAGCTACTACCTGGAGGCGGCGATAGCCCGGAACCACGATTATGTAAACATCCTCAACCTCAGGCGGAAATGCGCGTTCCACTTCCGCAACATTGTCGGGAGAATCCACCTGAATATCGATTGCTACCATCCCACCGGAAAGCGCCGCGCGTGCATCGACGACGTGGGGGATCTTCTTCCACTCGGCAAGGTGACGGTTTCGCACTTCAGCTGCTGCCGATAAAAGCTGCTGATAGTCAGGGGTCGGTTCCGCCGTAGGCGGAGCGGTGCCGATCGGCGAAGGTGCGGCCGCGTAGCCTAATCCAGACACTGCACCAATCGGCATTATCACGGACAGCACCGCGACGATTGCGCGGCGGACGATTCTTGTTCTGACGTTCGACATTGACATTGTCTGATTTTAAGGCGCTTCGCCGTGACTGGAGAGGCGCGCCAAAATACCTACTTCGGGCGCGATCGTGCGGAGGTTCACTGTTTTTTGCCAATGTTTCATCGGTGGACGATTTAAATTCGACTCCCCTCTCGGTTACCCGACTGTAGTACTCACTATCCCCTCGGAGCGAAAGCCAGATTTGCGCGATATCTTTCACATCCGGATTCCGAATCGGCGCCGAGATCCTTGAGATCCGCCATCGTCCCTATTGGGGTGCGCGCGAGAAGTTGGTGAGCAGCGACGATGTTTGCGCTCCGTCAGATGTCGATTCGGATATGCCGGCGAGAGCTGTTACATCCCCACGCGATGGATCGAGACCTCGGCGCCGTTTCGGGCAAGTATCCCTTCGACGCACGTATAGGAAGATGGTCTAATGTCAGTGACGAATGGACGAATTGAGGGGCTCGATCCTGATCCGTCGATGTGTTCAGGTATCGTGCTGAAAGCATGTGAACGTGAGATGCGGATACCGGACGTAGCTCTCAAGTGTGTAGCCTATATCGGGGAGGCTACCCCTAACGGCAATTTCAAAGCTAAAGGTACTGGATTTTTCGCCGCGATACTGCGCGGCAGAGAGAGTCCCACCTTTTATCTTGTCACCGCTGATCACGTACGGCGTGCGCTTGTGGACGATCAAAATTTCGCCATTCGCCTGAACGATAGCAATGGTCAAGCGCAGATTTTACGAAGCCCTACGTTTTTCAAATGGTGGAAGCATCCGACCGATAAATCGGTAGATGCCGCGATCTACCCTTGGACGTTTCGCGACTTTCCGTTTGCTTCTTTTCCTTTTGCCCGATTTGTTCGGAAAGAACTGCATGAGTATCATCGAGACAGCGATCCTGGGATTGGAATCGGCGATGAGGTGTTCATCACCGGTCTTTTTAGAAAAATGGCCGGAGAAAGGCAGATTACGCCGATAGTTCGGCATGGCCATTTAGCGATGATGCCGCTGGAACCGATCGCGACCAATAATTACGGTAAAGCGCTTTACTATCTGGTGGAAGCTTTCACGACCGCTGGATTGAGCGGTTCTCCAGTATTCGTGAATGAAACGGTCTATTTCACCTACGAAGGGTCACGACCACGCGCTTATCCTGAAAATCAGGATGTCTATCCTGTCGCGATGGCGGTCGGTCCAACGCACTGCTTGGGACTAATTCATGGTATGATGCCGATTGAAACAATTGTGGAATTGGCTGGCAGAGCCGACCCACAACAGAAGTGGCATTCGGGCATTTCGATGGTTGTGCCCTCAGCAAAAATCTTGGAAATAGTCGATCAACCCGACCTAGTCGAATATGAAGAGGCAGTAGAGCAAGCATTGAAAAACGACAAATCTGTTGAGACGGCATTGGTGGATTTTGATGAGAAGGCGGGCAAAGAGAAGAAACGGAAAACGCGCGACGTTCCAATCCCGCCAGTGAGTCGCAAACAGTTTTTTGCGGACTTGAAGAAGGCTTCGCAGCGGCGAGGCGAAAAGTGATAGATCGACTCGATGCGTCGCTTAAAACTGGTCGGACCGATTCTGATCGCGCTGCTTCTAAGTGCGGCGATGCTATTACCAACCCCAGAACCAGGAGGCACAAACGCCGAACAAAAGCATCACAGTAGTTCCGCAGTCCAACGGAATCCCACCAATAAGCCATCGCCTGCCTTTGCCAAAAGCAATCAGAAAAAAACTGATCTGGTAGCACAGCGGGAGAACAACAAAGACGCACACCTCAATGTAAGTCTTTCGCCAGTCGATATTACGAAAGACTTTTGGGATTACGCGCTTATTATCTGCACGATTTTGCTGACTGCCGGCCTCGTCTATGTTGGTGCGCGGCAAGTCAACGTTGCGAGCCAGAGTGCCGAGGTTGCGCGGCTCGCCCTGCAAGTCAATCGACCGTTTGTTCTGGTCACCGGCCTGAATTTGAGGGAACGGCTGTATCCAGATCGTCCTTTCCGCTTTATAGTGGAAGCCGATGTTATCTTGAAAAATTTCGGCACTGGCCCAGCGGATATAATCGACTACATTGTCGAGACCGAACTGTTCCGTATTCCTCCACCTGATCCCGACCCTGACTATGACACGATGCAGGCTAACCAACTGAACAATTCGCTGATCGCTCCGAACGAAAGCGACGCCAGCATGATCCACGCTGTCATCTCGCTCGATGACCTTGAATATGAAAGTGCGCAGCGGGAAGAAGAACGAGTCGGCATTCATGGACGCATCCGCTATCGCGGTACGGGGCCAGATCAGGTTTATTGGACGCGATTCTTTTGGTGGCGTTTCTCTAACGCTCCTCAACTGGCCCGTGCAAATACCAAAAAATTGAACGACCACAGTTAGCAGAACAGCGGCCGAAAAGCTTGAACGCATCGCGCGTTTCCACTTGCAACGAAGGCAGAAATCTGCGCTTCGTCTAAATTGAGGGAGCAACTTAGACTAGCGGATCGCTTTTTTCAGTAGCGCCAACACGTCGTCACCGGGTGGCGGGTTGACAGCCAGACTATGCTGAGATTTAACCGACCAATCGGCCGTCGCCAGTGCGCTTGCGCCGCCCATAATGATGACGCGAGCACGAAGCAGGCGGTGAAGACGGCTGTCCCTGCGATCGTTCGGAGGTTCACTGTTTCCCCCAATGTCTCATCTGTGGACGACTTAAGTTGACTGCCCTTCCGGTTACCCGACTGTAGTATTCACTATCCTCTCGGAGCGAAAGCCGGATTTGCGCGATATCTTTTGAATCCGGATCCTAATCGGCGGCGAGATCTTTTTCGGTCGACGCGACCGCTCTTAGGCGCGCGCGCAGGTTCGCCAAATCGCAAATTCGGAAGGTAAGCCTTGGAATCCAAAAACAGTGAGCACAACGAGCGAGTTGCTGATCTTTTCGAGATGTTAATTCAGCTCCTCGAACCCGCGGGAGGATCGATCCGGGTAGGGGGCGTTCGCGAACGCCCGTCGAATCCTGATCGCGCGAAGCGCATCCACTGTGCGTCGGTCCCGATAGTGTCGAGGTTCCTATGAACATTCTCTGCGATTGCCACCAGCGGATGCCGTTGGAGCGAATGCGATGTGAAAGGACCAAAGCATCGAGGATTTTACGGACCGTTCGCGAACGGCCCCTACCCGGACTCAGAATCGCCATTTCCAGATGATGGCGGATAGTCAAACTATCGGCGACGCCTCTGTCTGACCCTGACGCTCGAGAATCGGTCTGGCGCGGCAGTTTTCGGCTTTTCAAATTCTGACGATGTGTATAAAGTCCCCAGGGCGTACACATCGGCAAACGACTAATGAGAACCAATATCGTGATCGACGACAGTCTGATGGCGCGCGCGATGCGTCTGAGCGGGGCAGCGACCAAGCGCGAAGCG
The DNA here is from genome assembly GCA_963815835.1 of uncultured delta proteobacterium. Taxonomy (GTDB): domain Bacteria; phylum Desulfobacterota; class Binatia; order Binatales; family Binataceae; genus DATGKG01. The sequence goes on along the minus strand of CAWFIF010000004.1, from coordinate 399,958 downwards.
GTCCAGCAGGGGCTCGAATTGCTGGTTCGGATTAAGCGACAGCAGAAGATCCGCTCGCTTCGCGGCAAACTCCATTGGGAAGGGAACCTCGACGAGATGCGGCGCGATACTCCTGCCAAACGCAATCGATGATCCTGGTCGATACTTCCGTATGGATCGATTACTTCAATGGTTCCGATACCCGGGAAACCTCGATTCTAGATGCGCTTTTGGGTACCGAACCACTTCTGATCGGTGATCTAATCCTGGTCGAAGTGCTGCGAGGATTTCGCTCGGATGCGGAACTCGCTCGTGTCACAGGATTGCTCGGACTACTGGAGTTTCGCGAACTGGTGGGGAGGGAGGTCGCCATCAGGAGCGCGTTCAACTACCGGTCGCTTCGAGCGCGCGGTGTGACAGTTCGCAAGACCATCGACGTAATCATCGGAACCTGGTGCATCTTGAACAATCATCAGATATTGCACAGCGATCGAGACTTCGATCCGTTGGAAAAGCATCTCGGTTTGCGAGTGGTTCGGGAGTAGTCGTCGCGCCGTGTATTTGGAACACATCCCTCGGCATGCAATAATCGCCTTTCGCGCACCCCTAAGTTCCCCGGGGAGGGGGTGAGTCCAGTGAAGCTTCGGGTCGATGATATAACCGCCGAAGCGAAGGAACTTTCCTTCGCCGAGCCGGAGGGCGAAATCAACCGTATCCTTGAAAAGGAACCGCTTACGGAGTTCCGGGTTCAGGAACCGATTGGCGTAAATGTTTCGTACTATCGCGCCGGCACGGAACTGTTTTTCGAGGGCGGATTGCATGCCTCCACGGACGCTATTTGCGCGCGATGCGCCGAGGAGTTTGCGGCGCCGAGCGATCGCGACTTCCGCTTCGTTCTCGCGCCCAAAGCCGTCGGCTTCAACGAGGAAAAGGACCTTCGCGACGAAGACCTGGAATTCTCGCTCTACGAGGGTGACCAAATCGACCTGTCGCCGCTCATTCGCGAGCAATTCCTGCTTTCCTTGCCGACCCGGCCGCTATGCCGCGAGGATTGCCGCGGGCTGTGCCCAAAGTGCGGCATCAACCTGAATCACGGCCAATGCGGATGTAGCGAGGAAGTCGGACATCCGGGGTTGGCGGCATTGCGCAACCTTAAGGTTGGCCGCTCGTCTTAATTGACATACAACTAAACCGAAGAAATCCAACATAATCGGGATTACCTAGATGCAAGCACCAAAACGCCGTACCTCCCACTCGAAGAAGAACATGCGCCGCGCTCATGATGCTTTAAAGCCGCTAAACCCCTCTAATTGCGCGCAATGCGGCGAACCCGTGTTACCTCATCGCGTATGCCGGCATTGCGGAACATATCGGGGACGTCAGCTATCGGAAGTAACCGAGTAGACGGTCAACTTCAGGAGTAGAAGCATTGAGAATCGCGCTCGACGCGATGGGGGGTGATCTCGCCCCCAAGGCCGCGGTTGAAGGAGCGGTTTTGGCGGCGCGCGATTTTGGCCTCGAAATCGTCCTGGTCGGTCTCAAGGACATCGTCGAGAACGAACTCGCGACGCATGATACAGCGGGCCTCGCGATTCGAATCGAGCATGCGCCCGAGGTCGTCGCGATGGACGATTCGCCCCTCGAATCTGTCCTCACCAAGCCGCATTCGTCTATCCACGTCGGGATGGAGATGGTCAAGCGCGGCGATGTGCACGGTTTCGTCAGCGCCGGCAACTCGGGCGCGATGATGGCCGCGGCGATGGCGATCCTCGGCAACCTCGCGCACGTCGATCGGCCCGCGATCGCGTCGCTGATTCCCGCGACTGGCAGCCTCACGCTACTTATCGATGCGGGCGCAAACACTGAAGCTAAGCCGCTTCATCTCGCGCAGTTTGCCGTGATGGGCAGCGTCTATTCGCGTCGGGTGCGCAATATCGCGCGCCCTCGGGTCGGCATTCTTTCCAACGGCGAAGAAGCCTCGAAGGGCACCGACATTACGCGTGGCGCCGCCGAGATGCTGAATCACATGGCGGCGCATGTGAACTACATCGGCTATGTCGAAGGCCGCGACATCAATCGTGGCAAGGCGGATGTGGTCGTGACCGACGGCTTCACCGGCAACGTCGCACTTAAGACGATGGAAGGCTTCGCGGCGTTCCTGCTTGGCCATCTGCGCGAAATGTTCACCGCGAGCTGGCGCGGCAGGATGGCGTACCTGATGATTCGCAGGGCGCTCACTGCGATGCGCGAGAACCTCGATCCTCATGAGTACGGAGGCGCGCCGCTGCTCGGCGTCAACGGCGTGGCGATCATCGCACATGGATCATCGAACGGGCGTGCGATTCGCAACGCGATCCGCGCGGCATCGAATGAAGCGCTCGTGCATCAGGTGAATGCGGAAATCATCGATATACTTGCGAGGAGTGAAATAGCGCTCGCCGCGAAGCCTGCCGGAAAGGGTATTCGTGGAATCTTCGCCAAGATGCGCGAGCGGCTCTCGCGTCCGAAAGATGCCGAGGAACGCGAGCGTCACCTCAATGCCACGGCCTCCACGGTGCCGGTTGGCGCAGTGGCGCACGACGATCTCGATCACGCTCGCAAGGACCCCATCAAGGTGGAAGCGGTTCCCGCAGTCGAGCCGCATACCACGCCCCTTAACGGTGCGAAATCAACCGGCGAGCTTCATCTTCACAACGGTGAAAACAAACCCACCACCGCCGAAATCGACGAAACAAAGCCATTAAAGGAACCGCATTCCTGAAGCATTGAGAAGCTGGCCGTCTACCCCGGATTCACCGGCTGCGACATAAAGCGCGAAAACAAACCCACTTAAGGTCCGAATTTCCTGAAGAATCATGAACCTTGCCTTTCTGTTTCCGGGCCAAGGCGCCCAACGAGTTGGGATGGGCGCCGAACTAAGCCAAAACTTTCCGGTGGCGCGGCAGGTTTTCGAGGAAGCCGACGATGCCTTGGGCTTCCCCCTCTCCAAGCTATGCTTCGAAGGCCCCGAGGATGACTTACGCCTCACTACGAACACCCAGCCCGCGATGGTCACCGTGGCGATTGCCGCCCTGCGTGTTTTCGAAGCTGAATATGGTATCGCTCAAGTAATCGCCGCTGGGCATAGTTTAGGTGAATATAGTGCGCTTGTGGCTGCCGGAGCGCTTTCCCTATCGGACGCAGTCCGCGCGGTCCGCGAGCGCGGTCGCCTGATGCAGGAGGCGTGTCCGCCGGGGAAGGGTGCGATGGCGGCTCTCATCGGGCTCGAAGTTGACGCTGTCAACGAAATCTGCGCGACGGTTTCCGAGGGGGGCCAGATCGCTGTCCCCGCCAACCTCAATGCGCCCGGTCAGATCGTCATCGCGGGTCATGCTGCTCCAGTCCGCCGCGCCATCGAAATCGCCAAGGAGCGCGGCGCGACGATGTCGGTCGAGCTCAAGGTCAGCGCGCCCTTTCATTGCCCCCTGATGAAGCCCGCGCAGGACGGTATGGCGCCGATTCTCCGCGGCCTCGCGATTTCGCCGCTCAAGTTTCCGGTCATCGCCAATGTCACCGCCGCGCCTAACAGCGATCCCGCGAAGGTCGCCGATCTTCTCATCGAGCAAATCACCGCGCCCGTGCGCTGGATCGAGTCGATGGAGCAACTCCGCAAGCTCGGCGTGACCGACGCGATTGAATTCGGATGCGGCAAGGTTCTGATGGGCCTGATGCGCCGCATCAACAAGAACATCCGCGTGCGGCCGCTCGAGGACATGGCGTCGCTGAAAGCGATCGGCGAAGCTTTCGCGCAAGTCAAAAGCTGAACGCTGTCGCGCTGGCGACGGATCGGCGCGCGGGCGAACTTGCCTATCCTTCATCAACTCCATATGCTCCCCCCAATCGACCCTGCATTTTGAATTGTCCGGCGACGGCACCTGACTCGCCGAGGAGGAACCGCATTCGCGATGGCTGATAACATCGAAACGAAAGTGCGCGAGAAAATCGCCGAGCAGCTCGGCGTTGCTGCCGACGAAGTCAAACCCGAGTCCTCGTTCATCGAAGACCTCGGCGCCGACTCGCTGGACATCGTCGAACTGGTGATGGCGCTCGAAGAGGAATTCAACATCGAGATTTCCGACGAAGACGCCGAGAAGATTCGCACCGTCAAAGACGTGGTGGGATATATCCAGGCCCACAAGAGCTGATCCGCCGCGATTCCACCACTTCAAAATACCGCAGTTTCGGATGGCGGCATGTCGCCGTCATTCTGAGTTTGCTGAGTTCGCAGGCTCTGGGAGGGGATGGGATGATGACGAAGAGGACTGCGCCAGGTTCTAGCGATGCGGTGTCCGTTCTGCCGTCATAAGGGTAACCGCGTCGTCGACTCCCGGATGTCCGGCGACGGCGCCACCATCCGCAGGCGCCGCGTTTGCTCCGCGTGCAAGAAACGCTTCACCACTTACGAGCGCGTCGAAGAGGCCGCCCCGATGGTGGTGAAGAAGGACGGGCGGCGCGAGCCGTTCGATCGGGCGAAGATCATCGCCGGCATCAAGCGCGCCTGCGAGAAGCGTCCGGTCTCGATGGAAACCATCGAGCAGATCGCCGACCGGGTCGAAAGCTCGGCGCTGGAGCGGGGCGAGCGCGAGGTCGCCAGCACCTTCGTCGGCGGCGCGGTGATGAGCGAGTTGCACGATATCGATCAGGTCGCGTATGTGCGCTTCGCGTCGGTCTATCGATCGTTCAAGGACATCGATGAGTTTATGCACGAGCTGGAGGACCTGATTCGGCTCCGCAAGCAGGGCCCCGCCCGCGGACGCGACAAGAAGGGCGATTCGGCCGCATCCTATGAACTGAAGCCTCCGAAGGAATGAGTGGCACAGGCTTCAGCCTGTGATTCGGTCGAAGGCCCTCCCACCCATGACCACCGCCCGCCCGGACATCGAACACGACTCCCGCCTGATGGAGGAAGCCATCGCGCTCGCGGAATCCGCCCTCGGATTCACCTCACCCAATCCGGCCGTCGGATGCGTCATCGTCGCAGGCGGCAAAATCGTCGCCCGCGGCGCCACCGCCGTCGGAGGCCGGCCGCATGCCGAGGCTATCGCGCTCGCGAAAGCGGGCGCGCGGGCGCGCGGCGCGACCGCCTACGTATCGCTGGAGCCGTGCGCGCATTTCGGCGTTACGCCGCCGTGTGCGAACGCGCTGGTCGACGCCGGCATCAAGCGCGCCGTCATCGGATGCGGCGATCCGTTCCCCAAGGTGCGCGGCAAAGGCATCGCCATCCTGCGCAAGGCGGGCATCGCGGTGACGCTCGGCGTGCTGGAAGACGAATGCCGCCTCATCAACGAAGGCTTCTTCACCCGCGTCGAGAAGGGCCGTCCGATGGTCACGCTCAAACTCGCGATGACGCTCGACGGGCGCATCGCCGCCGCGAGCGGCGACTCGCAATGGATCAGCGGCGACGAATCGCGCGCGCTGGTGCATCGATGGCGCCGCTATAGCGACGCGGTGATGGTCGGCGCCGGCACCGTCGTGGCAGACAATCCTCGACTTACGTGCCGCGATGACGGCGGGCGCGATCCGTATCGCGTTATCCTCGATGCGAAACTACGATGCGATCCGCGCTCGCGCGTGTTCACCGAACGCTCCACGGCCTCGACGATCCTGGTGACGACGCCGGCAAAGTATCGCCTTGCACACGAGCGCTATGGCTCGAACCACACGGAAGTTCTCGCGGCGAAAACCCTCGGAGATGAGATCGCGCTGGCACCGCTGCTCACGGAATTCGGCCAGCGCGGATGGAATCGTGTGATGATCGAGGGTGGCGCACATCTGGCAGCCTCGGCGTTGCGGCAGAAGGTGGTGGATCGGCTGGCGTTGTTTGTCGCGCCGAAAATTTTTGGCGGCGGCCTGTCAGCGATCGAGGGGCTGCGGTTTTTGAAGGTGAAGGATTCGATTAGCCTCGATGATCTCGAGGTGTGGCAGATTGGCAAGGACCTCCTCATCGAGGCGCGCGTTAAATCGTAGGCGCCTCTCCCACTCTGTCATCCTGACGCAAGCTTGCACAGCGGAAGGATCTCGAACGCCCGCACTCCACTCCTGTACGGAACGACCACCATCTGTCATCCCGAGCGAGGTTGCCGAGTCGAGGGACCTCCGCGAAGCGATTCGCCTGCTCTGGTCCCTTCTCTCGCTCTTTTTTGCGAGAGAAGGTGGGCGGCGCAGTTGTCGCTCTTATGCTTCGCGACAACTGTGACGCACGGATGAGAGCCGGAGGGCGTCCTCGCCCGCCGGTGGTGGGAATGCAACGTCGTCATAGGAATTGCCGCAACGATCAATTGTGAATCGCCGCAAACGCGAGCAGGAGCACGATTGTCAGAGTTATTTGCTAGGTTATAAAATCGAGGCCAAAGCCGTGCCAACCCGGAGCAAAAGAGACACTCCTGCAGACGAGCCAAGCCTCTTCATCGACCGAGAAGCGAAGCAAGAGAGAGAATTGCCGATCGAGTCACGAAAGGGCGTGAGATGCTGAACCGGCAGTTAATCAGCGAGGCCGACGTAAATAAACTCTCCGGGGACTATCAGAAGTGGAACGACTTTAACAGCGAGCTACTGAGGGTGCTCTTTTCAGGCAACCGAATTCTTGAAGACTACGACAGGCACCGCTTGGTGAGCTTTCAGTTGGGTGGCGGAATTCGCGAAAGATTGCGCCTTTACCGGGAATATATAACCCGGGCGATCGGCGAGTTGGAATCTCTCGAGCAGCGTCTTGATCTTATTCCTGAAACCGGAAACTCGGAGCCGCAAATCGAGGCGCCTGGATTACCAAACTTGGCCAGGCTGTTAGGCGCGTTTCATCGGGTTGCGCGGCAGTTGCGGTTTCGCCGGGAAAATCGGCCGACTTTGGAAATTGCCGATGAGTACGACCTCCAAGATTTACTGCATGCGCTTTTGAAGATAGACTTCAGCGACATCCGCCCAGAAGAATGGACCCCGAGTTATGCTGGCAGGTCGAGCCGAACCGACTTTCTGCTAAAGAACGAGAAGATCGTGATCGAGACCAAAAAGACCCGAAGCGTAACCGCCACAAAAAGCATTGGCGACGAATTGATTATCGATATTGCCAGATACAAGACTCACCCGGATTGCAAGACACTCGTGTGCTTCGTGTATGATCCGGACGGTTATATCCAGAACCCCGAAGGGCTAAAGAACGACCTCGGGAAGAAGTCAGGCTCCCTTGAAGTTCGAGTAGTTATCGAGCCGAAACTTCACTGACGCCTGCGGTCCACCCTCGGGCGAGGACGCCCTCCGGCTCTCATCCGAGCGTCACGATGGTCGCAAGACCAAAGCGCGACCATCGCGCCGCCCACCTTCTCTCGCTCAGCGAGAGAAGGGATTCGGGGCCAGGCACATCGCTGCGCGGAGGTCCCTCCACTCGGCAGCCTCGGTCGGGATGACATTGAAGAAAGCAAACCAGAAAAGAAGCGGAATCTAATTTTCTAAAGGTCCCTCACCTGCGCCATCAAATGGCGCATCCTCTCCCTGCGGGAGAGGCATATGCTGGTTAGATTGAAAATGCGGTGATAATCATCGCCCCACTGGAGAAACCATTAATGCCCGGTTCGCCGTTGGAGGAAGTCTTCGCCCGCTTGGGCGAAGGCCAGATGGTCGTCATGGTGCCCGAAGAGTCCGAGGCCGCCGAAGGCGACCTCGTGATGGGCGCGGAATTGGTCACCCCTGACCGCGCATAGGCGGCCTGGCAACATTGATTGTGATGACAGATAGATTACGAAGATGGCCTTCCTCATTTCACGCTGACTTGGGAGACTACGCGGCCGGCGCCGGGGTCTAAGAAGTCGGGTGCGCCTTCGGATCCGAGACTTATGGCGAGTTGGTAGTCACCAGGGACCTTTGGCGGACCATCGGCAACCTCCAGATCGATCGACTGGCTGGGGAAGATATCGAGGTGCAATTCTTCGATGGAGCTCTTGAAAGGGACCGCTTTTCCATCTTTCAACCATTGCCACTTGAGGCTCACCGCCCCATGGCCGTCCGCAGTATGAGCTAGCCAGACTGCCTTGCCCGTATTGGTCGCATGTATCGGCAGCTCCAGCTTTGATCGCGGGGCTGCGCTCATCGACGGCGGGATGTGAAAGTCGCAGGAAGCCTTCATCAGGTCGGGCGAGCTTCGGCTGGTCGGCAATTGCCAAATCGCGATCCGACTCGAATCGATCGAACGACGGAAGGCGTCGACCACCGGATTGTCGGTCGCGAGCCAGAAGCGATGTTGCTCGTCGCGCACCGCCCATAGGGTCCATCCGTGGTCGCCGAAGAACGCGCCGATGGAATGCGCGGTTACCGACCATGTTAGTAGTGTCGCGAATGCGATTCGCGCCGCCGCTCCGCTGATTAGCCAATCCTGGAGCGGATAGAGGGCCAGTGCTAGCCCCGGGCTGAGGTCGGCGAGCAAACGTGGACCGTAGCTGAAGCCTCCTTCCCAGGAATGCCATTTGCTGACCATCGCCACCGTCAACACGCATCCAACTCCGAGCGCACGCAGCAGTCCGTCGCCACCACGTCGCCACGCGAGACAGAGTGCGACGAGCGAAAAGATCAGAATGGGCGAATAAAACAAAAGTCCGCGGCCCGGACTCAGTAATACCGCCGCGAGCCCTTTGCCAAACGGGTTATCCCACAGGGCAGCCGCCGGCGCGAGTTGGCCCGCCGCCGCGCTTGGTTCGCGGAAGAATTGGAGGCGCAACGGATCGCCGAAATATTTCGCGTTGTACCAGAGCTGGAAGAGCAGAGGCGGAAGCGCGGCGACGATAAGTTTCCATAGCTCGCGCCGATAGTAGACCAGGACGTACACTGCGAGCGGGCCCGCTATCAGCGCATCGGGCGGCCTCGTAATTACTTCGAGAGCCAGCGGAAAACCCGCAATGCCCGCCCAACCCGGCTCCTCGCGGGCTCTGACGAGGCAATAAAGCGACGCCGAAAGGGCGAGCTGGGCAGGACCGTGTTGCCACAGTGACTGTGCGCTAACGCTCAGGCTGCTGGTTCCGAAGGCGTAAGCGATAGCTATTAAGGCCGCCATCCCTGGGCTGGAAAGACGAGTTGCCGTCAAGTAAATCAGCGCGACAGAAAGCGCGACGATGGTTGCGGCAGAAATCTTTTCGAGTTCGCCAAAAATGCGGTTCCCGCGTGGTACGCCAAATACTACCGATGGTAGGTAAAACGGCGTGGCAAATATCGCGGGCCCGACCGGGTAACCGGATACATAGTGTCCATTCACATGGCGCAAGTACCATGGCAGCGAGCCCGAGTAGTATTCAGGGAATTCGTCGAGGTAGAAATTTCCATGGCGGAGGATACTCTGCGGCAGTAGCTTGGCCGGGGTGGAATCGCCCGCCGCGATGGTCCTGCCGTTGGCCAGATAGACGGCTAGCGCGATACAGAAAATCACCAATGCGCCGTGTTCGCGCACGAGTTCGCGAAACGAAGCGCTCCGCAATCGAAGGCGCACGAGGAGAAGGATCAGCAACGCCGCGATCGCGGGCCACGCCTTGTTTGCGTCGAGCGTCACCGGACCCAACCTTCGCGTTTGGCCGCCCGTCAGGAGAATCGAGAGGAGATATAAGGCAGCCGCGACGACAGCAATCGTCGCAAGCCGGTTCGCCCAGAGCTTCGCCGCGTCAACCGCGAACCGCGCGCGCATCGAACTCAATCATTTAAACCCGCTCGTTTGACGCTTTCGTCGGTTTTCGTCCAGGCCGAGGATAACATGCACCGCAGCGCGATCAACCGGCTAATTCGTTGCTCCGTTGGGACCCATGCATCCCACCTTCGCAAAGGTCTGCAAACGGGGGGAGGGAATACAAACTTCATCTCACTGGTTAGATTGAAAATGCGGTGATATCATCGCCCGACTGGAGAATGCGTTAATGCCCGGTTCGCCATTCGAGGAAGTCTTCGCCCGCCTGCGCGAAGGCCAGATGGTTGTCATGGTGCCCGAAGAGTCCGAGGCCGCCGAAGGCGACCTCGTGATGGGGGCGGAATTCGTCACCCCCGACCACGTCAATTTCATGGCGCGCGAGGCGCGTGGCATCGTCTCTATCGCCATTCCCGAAAAGCGGATGCGCGAGCTGGGTATCCCGCTCTCACAAACCAGCGAAACAGGTTTCGTCACCGAACAGGCGGGCGCACTGGTCGAGGCGCGCGAGGGCGTCACTACCGGAATCTCGGCGGCCGATCGCGCGCGCACTATCCAGGTAATCGGAAATCCTAAATCCACCACCGCCGATATCGTTATGCCAGGGCATATCCTGCCGCTGATGGCGCTGACCGGCGGCGTCATGATGCGGCTCGGTCGCGCGGAGGGCGCGGTCGACCTGATGAAGTGCGCCGGGATGCGGCCCGCGGCGGCGCTGTGCGCGATCCTCGATGACAACGGCGAGATGGCGACGCTGCCGACGCTGCGCGCATTCGCCGAGAAGCATTCGCTTCCAATCGTGTTTACCCGCGACCTCATCTCGCATCGCCTGACCAACGAAGTGCTGGTGCAGCGCGTGTCGAGCGTGCCGTTCGCGATCGAGAATGGCGATTTTCAGGGCGTCATTTTCAGGAACATCGTCGATGGCCGCGAGCATCTAGCGTTGGTCAAGGGCAACGTCGGCGGAGGACGGCCGGCGCTGGTGCGATTGCATTCGGAATGCCTCACCGGCGATGTGTTCGAGTCGGCGCGATGCGATTGCGGCGAGCAACTGGCGGAGTCGGTCGAGCGGATCCTCGCGTCGGAGGCGGGCGTGATCATCTACCTGCATCAAGAGGGGCGCGGAATCGGGCTAGGCAACAAAATTCGCGCCTACGCGCTGCAGGACGGCGGGCTGGACACGGTCGAGGCCAACCTGGAGTTGGGATTCGAGGAAGACCTGCGCGACTACGGTATCGGCGCGCAAATCGTGCGCGACCTCGGCATCGGTGAGGTGCACCTGCTGACCAACAATCCGCACAAGATCGAAAGCCTCAGGCGCTACGGCGTGATGGTGACGCGAGTGCCGCTCGAAGTCGCGCCTCATCAGGGCAATATCGGCTATCTGCGCACCAAGAAGGAAAAACTGGGGCATCTCTTCTCGGACCTTAAGCTGATAACATAGTGAGCGGGTCGCGTAGTGGGCGGCCCGGTTTTTATGGGAAGCAGACACATGGGCCGCGAGCTCGCGCTCAAGGCTCTTTATCGAATCGATATATGCGGCGGCGCGTCGAGCGATGACCTCGCGGCGTTGTTCGAGACCGCGACGACCGACAGCCAGATGCGTCTGTTCGCCAACGCGCTCATCGAAGGCGTGCGCAAGGACGAGCGCGACCTCGACAAACAGATCGCCGACACGCTGGAGCATTGGTCAGTGAAGCGCCTGTCACGCATCGACCACAACATCCTGCGCATCGCGGTGTTCGAGATGCTGCACATCGACGACGTGCCGACCCGCGTCACTATCGACGAGGCAATCGAGCTGGCGAAGACCTACGGCGACGAGGGCTCCGGGCGCTTCGTCAACGGCGTCCTCGACCACATTGCCGAGGTGAACCAACTTAAAGGAAAAGGTGAGGATCGCCCGCCGGCGAAGCATGATTAGGCGGCTGGCCATGCTCGGCGCGATGCTGCTCGCATCGGGATGCGGCTACCATTTCGGGGCCTCGGGTACCAACCTGCCGGCTAGCGCGCAGACGATCTACATCGCGCGCTTCTCCAATCATACGCGCCAAACCGGCCTCAACGACGAGTTCATGGTCTACTTGAAGGATGAGGTCGCGAGCCATAAGCGTCTGACTATAGTCGATAGCCCCTCGAATGCGGACCTCGTTCTGACGGGCCAGATCGTGCAATCGTTGTCTCTCCCTAGCGCATTCAACTCGGTGCTCGAGCCGACGCAATATGCCGAGACGATGTCGGTGCGCGCATGGCTTCACGACCGGCGCAGCGACAAGCTTGTGTGGAGCACCAACGCAATCAGCGACACGGAGAACTATGGGACCGTATCGCAGAACGTCGTGAACACCACGCCGTCATTCCTGCAGCAGAACCTGCGCTCCGCCGACATCGCGCGGATGAGCGATATCCAGACTGCGGAGACCCAGGAACGCGGTTCGCGCACCCAGTTGATGGCCACCCTCGCGGCGCATGTGTACGACTCGATGGCGACCGGGTTCTAGCACATAGAGGAGGGGGAGGATGCCGGCCGAGAACGCGCTGGGGTTCCTTCGCATCGTCGAGACCGCCAAGACGCTGCCTGCGGCGATTCTCATCGCGGGACCGCAGGCGTTCCTGCGTGAACACCTCGTCGATGCGATCGCGCGCCGCCTCATGCGCGAGGCTCTCCAGTATCGTACCTTCCAAATCGCCAATGCCTCGGACTTCGCGTCGGTCGTCGAGGAGCTTCGCGCGCCCGACCTCTTCGCACCCAAGCGGATGCTGGTATGCCGCGTGATGCGCACATTTCGCGATCGCGGCGGCGACGACGGCGCCTCTGCGGACGACTCATCGGAGAAGGAGACGCGCGGTGGCGACGCGGGCCTTATCGGCGCGGTGACTGATGCGCGTCCGCCCAACCATCTCGTGATCGTCTATGACAAGGACGCCGCGCCCGCCAAGATTCGCCGCGCCGCCGAGAGCGCGGGCATCCTGGTGAACTGCCTTCGCCCGTTTGACAATCAGCTTCCGCAGTATGCGCAAAGCTTCGCGCGCGGCTTCGACTTGAAACTCTCACAGAGCGCCGCCGAGCTGCTCGTCGCGCGGCATGGCGGCGATCTCGCCGCGATCGCGAACGCGCTCGGCAAGCTGGCGATTCATCTGGACAAGGGCGCATCGATCGAGGCCGCGGATCTGACGGAGCAGGGACCCTCGAAGCTGCCCGAGCCATTCGAAATTGCCGAGAGCCTGTCGGCGGGGAAGACGACGGCGACGCTCGCGCAACTCATCCGCGCGCTCGCGGGCGGACGCGACCCGTTCGAACTCCTCGCGGTCGAGTTCATCCCGGTGATGCGCCGCATGATGCTGGCCGCCTCGATGCTTGCCGCGCGCAAGAGCACCTATGACATTGCGGGTGCGCTCGGTTTCGGGCCGAGCAGCCCTTTGGCGACGCGCGCCATCGACGGTGCGAAACGCTTCGGCCTAGCACGTCTTCAACGCGCGTATCATCGCGCAGCCGATCTGGACGAGGGTTTCAAGAACGGTCAGATAAAGGATCGCGCCGAAGCGCTATCTGCCCTCGTCCTCGACCTGATGTCGCAGTAACCGAAAAAGAAAGCTGCGGCGCCTGATGAAGACGCCGCAGCCACAAAGTTTCAGTCGCTACGCTTTCTGAGCGTGCGTTTTATGGAACTGCGCGGAGAGACGCCCGATCTTGCGGCTCACGGTGTTGCGATGCAGCTTGCCTTTGCTGGCGGCCTTATCGAGCGCGCTGATGGCGGCGCGCAGCTTCTCCTGCGCTGCTGCGGCATCGGTTGCGGCGATCGCTTCGGATGCGGTTTTGACGGCGGTGCGGACTTGGGTCCGGGCTGCGCGGTTATGTTCTCGGCGCTTGAGGTTCTGCCTCTGGCGTTTCTCTGCTGACGGGTGAACGGGAATATGCGGCATGGTCTATCGTAGCTAACAGCTCCAGCGCGTCGGGTCAATACGGAGCGGCGGATCATGGTTCTTTATCCTTCGACGATGGACTGTCTGAGCCCTCGCAGGTAACATCATCGTCGTGACCGACATTCTTAAATTGGCCTTCGAGAAGGCGTCCGAAGTAATGTCCGAATCGGAACAAGAAGTCTTCGCTCGATGGCTTCTTGATGCCTTGGACCAGGACGAGAAGCGCTGGGACAAGGCATTCCGAGATTCTTCCAAAAAGCTCGAATCTATTGCCGACGAAGTGCTCGAGGACTACCGCCAAGGTCGCACTGAACCGCTCGATATTGAAAAGCTCTGAACTCGCGAACCAGAAAATCCTTTTGGACCGCGTACAGCACTCTCCCCAAGGACATTCGAAAACTCGCCAGAGCAGCCTATCGGATTTTCACCGCCAACCCATACCATCCGGGTTTGCACTTTAAGCTGGTCAGTAACACCCGACCAATCTATTCGGTCCGGATTAGCGTCGGCTAGCGAGCGCTTGCGCTAAAGGTGAGTGAGCAAGAGATCGTCTGGTTCTGGATCGGCACGCACGCGGAGTATGACAAACTGATCAACTGACCTTTTTCGCTTCTTGCCAGAGCGCTTCGAGATCGGCGGGTGATATCTTCCTGAGGTCGAGGTTGCGCGCTGATGCGAGGCGTTCGACTGCTTCGAAGCGGCCGACGAATTTGTCGCATGCGCGGCGCAATGTTTCCTCGGCATTGTGACCGATGAAGCGCGGCGCGTTCGCCAACGCGAGCATCATGTCGCCGATCTCCGATGCGACAGCGTCATGGTCGCCCTCCGCGAGGGCCGCTTCGGCCTCGTCGAGTTCCTCGCGAACTTTTTTCAGAACTTCGCGCACATCCTGCCAATCCATCCCTTTGCGGCGTGCTTTTTCGCCGAGCTTCTCCGCGCGCATCAGGGCCGGCAGGCCGCGCCCGGTCTCGCCGAGACCGGGATCTTTTCCGGCGTCTTTTTTTTCCTCGGCTTTGATCCTGTCCCAATTCGAGAGGACCTGATCGACCGTATCCGCTTTGACGTTGCCATAAATGTGCGGATGACGCCGGATAAATTTGTCGGCCGCGTCGCGCGCAACTTTTGCGAGGCTGAAGCGCGATTCGTCCTCCGCGATCACCGCGACGAACAGCGACTGCACAATCAGATCGCCCAGCTCCTCGGCGATGTCAGCATTGTCATTCGCCGCGATGGCGTCGGCCACCTCGTAGGCTTCCTCGATGAGGTGGCGCGAGGTGCTGGCGACGGTCTGCTCGCGATCCCACGGGCATTCGGCGCGCAGCTTGCGGACCACTTCGATGAGGCGCGCGAGTTCGGGCAAGTCGGGATTGTCGGGATGGGCGCTCATCGGGGCGGAGTGCGTGCGATCAGCAATCCGGCGTCCTTGCTGATGTGGAATGCGCCGTGGGTGCGGATTTCCGCTTCGAAGAACTCGCGAATGGCGGCCTGCCTGTCGGGCGCGGCGAGCGTCTGCCTCTTCACCGAGGCTATGTAGTCCATCAAAGCTTGCGCATCGGTGACGCGCAGCTCGTCGGGATAGCGCCGCACTTCCGCCGCGCCGAAGCATTCGCGCATCATCTCGAAGCCGTTTTCGAGTCCGAAATGACTCGCCGCGACGCTGAACGGAACACCGAAGAAACGCTCGACCGCATCATTGAACTCGCGCATGTTGGCGCGGCTGAAGGTTGCCGCGAAGCATCCGCCGCCAGGCTTGAGCACTCGGTGAATCTCGCGCAGCGCGCGCGGCGGATCGGGCACGTGATAAAGCATGTGATTCGCGATGACCGCATCGAAGGTGCTGTCTGGAAAAGGAAGCACCTGCGCGTCGATCTGCACGGCCCGCATGCGCGCGGCGACCGGCCCGATATTGGCGAGGCCCTCGGTGAGAATTCCGCGCGAGAGGTCGGACACCACGATCCGCCACTGCGCGGGAATTCGATTCGCGTTGTGCTTCCACAGGATTCCGGTGCCGGTGCCGAGTTCGAGCACTCGTGCGTCCGCGGGCACCTCCATCTGGTCGATAATCCAGCGCACCATCCCGTAGCGATTGGTGGCGTACACCGCATGAAGCCGGATGCGCGCGGTGAGGTTGCTGCCGTCTTTGTACTGCTCGGCGAGTCGAGCCTTCGCGGGGTCGCTGCTCATAGGCCCCGATTCTAGCACGCGCGTATGACGCGGAAACGTTTTGGCGATTGTCCAACCGCCGTGGTAGATGGTCCGCATGGGAAATGGAACCAGCGAGGCTGCGGTATCGCGGCGCCGGCATCTCGGGGCGCCGCTTCCGCGCGAGGGCGAAAACGGGCTGTTTTCCGAATCATGGTTTCCGATTTGTCTCTCGCATGAAATTCCGCCCGGAAAAATTCTCGGCGTCGATTTCCTCGACGGCCGCGTGGTCGCGTATCGCGGCGAAAGCGGCGAGGCGCGCGTGATGAGCGCTTACTGCGCGCATGTCGGCGCAGACCTTTCCGTCGGCGATATCCAGGGCGATTCGATCCGATGCGCCTTTCATCATTGGAGATACGACGGCAATGGCGTATGCGTCGCGACCAAGGTTGGTGATCCTCCGCCGCCGGCGGCGTGCCTGTTCAAATTTCCGACCTGCGAACGTCATGGAATCGTATTCGCATACAACGGCGAACATCCGCGCTTCGAGGTTCCCGACTTTCCCTATCCCGATTCCGAACTGATGATGAACGTGTCGGCATTTCCGCAAATCACGCCGACCGATCCGTGGGTGTTGAGTTGCAACACACCCGACATGCAACACATCAAGGCGCTGCATGGCGTGACGTTCGAGCAGGAAGATCCGCATGACAGCGTCGAATGGACCGATCATTCGATGCTGTACGATTTCAAGGGCCGCCATGCGAAAGGTGAACCGATCGAATATCGGATTGGAATTTTCGGGACCAACATCTTCTATCAAAGCGGTACCATCGAGGGGCGATGGTTCGGCGCGATGACGCCGTTCGGCCTGCCGCGTCCCGGAAAGACGCGCGTCTTCGCGATCATCGCGGCGAGAAAAGATGAAGGCGACGAAGCCTCGACGGCGACTTTTCTGGGCGCCGTCACCGAACTCGAGATGAAGGTGGTGAGCGAGGACATTCCGATCGTCAACAGCATCCATTTTCGGCCCGGCACGCTGACGCGCAGCGATCGTACTCTGGCGCGATTTTTTCAGTACCTGCGCGACTACCCGCGATGCCACCCGTCGGCGGAGTTCATCAACTGAGTTGCAAGTAAACCTCTTGATTCTCACTGCCGCGATCGTGAACATCTTCACGGTTGATGTACGCGGTAGCCGCTTCTAACACGCGATAAGAATCGCCTAACAGTTCGGGAGGGTGACTGTGGAATCGACGACTATCTCAGTGTGGTTGAGAAAGACCGGTGCCGCCGCTGTTTTCGCGTCGGCGATTTTCGCGATGGCCGCCATGACAGCAGGCGGCGCGCGGGCGGAGACGTGGAAAATCGATCCGGTCCACTCGAATATCAGTTTTAGCACCCGGCACATGATGATTTCGGACGTCAGGGGCGAATTCGACAAGTTCTCCGGCACCGTGACGGGGACCGCCAACGATCCGAACTCGGTCAAGATCGAAGCGACCATCGATACGGCGTCGATCAACACGCGCTCCGATAAGCGTGACGCTGATCTTAAAGGTCCCAACTTCCTCGACGTCGCGAAGTACCCGACCATGACCTTCAAGTCGACCAAGATCGAGCCCGACGGCGATGGCAAATGGAAGGTCACGGGAGACCTGACACTGCACGGGGTGACCAAGCCTGTTGTCCTCGAGGTGGTCGGTCCGTCGCCAGAGATCAAGGATCCCTACGGCAATACGCGCCGCGGCGCCTCGGCCACCACGACCATCAATCGCCAGGATTTTGGAATCTCCTTCAACAAGACACTTGACTCGGGCGGGATGGTAGTTGGCAATGATGTGCCGGTATCGATCGACGTAGAAGCTGTCAAAGCAAAGTAGGAATTTGAAATGAAACTGGAATTCGGTTTTCAACTCGCGAATATGGAGCCGTCGCGCATCCGCGATCTCGCGCAGGCCGCCGAGGCGCTCGACTACGACTACATCGTTTTCCCCGACCACATCGTGCTCGAAGGTCCTGAGCGCCAGCAAGATCCGCACGCCCTCGCGTGGGATATGGTTTCGGTCGCGGCCTGGTTAGCCGGGGCGACCAAAAAAATTCGCATCGGTCATATGGTGCTGTGCAATCTGTTTCGGCATCCCGCGATCACCGCGCAGAGCCTGACGACGATTGATCATCTGAGCAACGGACGGCTGCTCGCCGGTCTTGGTAGCGGATGGACCCAGACGGAATTCGAGATGACCGGGATCCCGTTTCCTGCGATCGCCGAGCGGTTGCGCATGCTCGATGAGGCGCTGACAGTCGTCAAATCGCTGTGGACGAAAGAGCAGACCACCTTCAACGGCGAGTTCTATCATCTTAAGGACGCGATTCTGTGGCCGAAGCCGCTTCAGAAGCCCTGTCCGCCGATCATCGTGGGCGGCGGCGGCAAAGGTCTGTTGCGCGTCGCGGCCAAGCACGCCGACTTCGTAAACATCATTCCCGATGCTGGCAAGCGGGGGCACGTTTCGATCGACCAGGTGAAGCGGTTCACAGACGCCGCCTACCGGGAAAAGATCGGCTTTATACGCGAGGAGGCCAAACGCAACGGGCGCGACCCCGATACGATCCGCATCAGCAGCTTTCTGTTCGCCTTTAATCTGACAGACTCGCAAGCGGCCGCGCGTCAGATGGCCGAAGCGATGGCGCCCATGTTCCAGACAAGTCCCGACGAGGTGCTGGTCTCTCCGATGGTGCTAATCGGCACTCCCGAGGATTGCGTGAAGGAGCTCAAACGGCGCGTGCAGAACTGGGGCGTGACGCAGTTTATGTTCAGCGCGTTCGGCGCCATCGATGAGAAAGTGATGCGGCGGCTCAAGGACGAAGTCATCGCGCATTTGTAGGGCGTGCGTCCGCTTCGATGCGCCGCGGAAATAGCGCGCGCACCAGCGGCGTCAGCTCGCGTTCCGACGGAGAATCGCCGCCGAAGTCGGACATGATGGTGCGCATCTCTTCTCCCGACGCATTCGGCTTGGCGAGGATGAACGGGATGTGGCCGTCCTGTTCGCATGCGCTGCCATGCCATGTGTAGTGGGTCATTCCCGCGAAGTAGTAACGATCCTCGATCGGAAGGTTCATGCACGCGCGCGGCAAAAGCAGGATGTCTCCCGCGCGAGTCCCATAAGGTCCCGCGCTCAGCCAGTTCATCCGCTGTTCGAGGTCCACCAGGTCCGGCCGCGGGTGTGCGCGCAGATATTCGTGGATCGGAACCAGATCTTTGCCGTCGAAAACCATATAGGGAAGTGCATTCTGACCCGCTGGAACGCCGGGGCGCGCGAAAATCAAATCGAGGGTGCCCTTCAGCTTCGCGACCGGTCGCCCCGTCGTATTTGATCGATAGAAACTCTTCAGCACCGGGATGACGTCTTCCTCAAAGCGCGCCGGCTTCTTCCAGTCGCATCGATCATCTTCATGCGGGCAGGTTAACCGATCGGCGAGGTACACGTACGCCATGAAGCCTTGATAGGCGAGCACCGCTTGATAGTCATCGTCAGCACTCGGGACGATCAGATCGGCTCGGCGCACGCGGAAGCCGGCCTTGTGGACCGCCTGGAAGGGCGAGTGCTCGTCGTCGGTGCCGAGTTCGTGGCGTTTGTCGTCCAGCGTCGGGATGTGCGCGTGATCGGAAATGAAGATCACATAGGTGTGATCCATCACGCCTTCGCGACGATACTCGGCAAGCACCTGTCCGACGCATCCGTCGGTCACATGCTCCAGATATCGCGTTTGACCGGCGAGCCGATCCGGCGCGGCATGCGTAAAGATGTCGATGCCGGGAAGATAGACAACCTGTAAAGCCGGAATCCCGTGCTCCTTGAGTGCCTCGATTGCCTTCTGGGTCGAGTCGCGATCGATCGATGCGCTGAGCGATTTCTCGGCGTCATCGCCGTTCAGTTTGCCCTTGATCAGATGCTCGACGAGGTCGGGGAACGAGCCGGGCGCGACAATGGTGTAAATCGTTGCACCGCGATGAATCGATAGCAGCGATACATTGCTGCTTCGGTGCAGATCCTCGAATAGCGTCGGCACCTTGAGCTGTCTGCCGACCAGATCATCGGTGACGACCTTGGCGTTATCGGCGGTTTCCGGCACCGATACCGGAACCGGCGCGTAGAACTGCATCGTCTCGCGATCGAACCATTCGTCGCCGGGGATTCCGTCGTAGGCGGGCGTCGAGCCGGTGAATATCGACGCCCAGTCGGCGATGGTACTCGAAGGCAGGACGCTCAACGCATGAGGAGCGGCGTAGGCGTGCTCGAAGATGCCGTTGCCTTCGTCCTTGCCCAGCAGCGTCTCGATATTCGGAGCGTGGCCGGAATGAACCGCTTCCATGAACTGAGCCGGGGTGGCGCCGTCCATCGCGAATATCAACACATGGGTCGACGCAGGCGAGGGTGGTGAGGTCGGCGGTGCCGGCTTGAGCCTTTCTTCACCGCCGGTCTCCAGCGTCTGCCTTACCAACGCGCATGACGATTCCACAATCATCAGCGCCGCAACCGCGGCGGCCAACAAAACCAGATTTCTCAGTGACATCCGCACAATTTTATAGTCAGAGCGACGGCTCTGTAACCGAAATGCCGCATCGCACGTCTTGTTAGTTGCGGACTGGCAGAACTACGCAATTATTCAATCGAAAAGCAGGGAATGGCGGAGTATGAAGGGAAAAACACTGTTGGCAATGGTTTTGGGACTATCAGCGCTGGCTCTGGCGGCGACCTGTGGATCGGCCTTGGCGTTCGGTCATTACGGTCATCACGGTCATCACGGTCATCATGGCGACATGCAATACCGCCTGCTGGCGCACGCGGCGGGCATCAGCGGCGATACCATCCATGCGGCTTTCAAGAGTGATACGACGCTGAAGAGTGACTTCGAGGCTCTCAGGACTGCCAGGAAGGCGATGGATGCCTGCATCATAGCGGGAACCTGCACGAACCAAGTCGCAACCTACGCCAGCGCGCAGCAGGCGTTAACCCAGGAAAAGCTGACGGTCTGGCAGAATCTTTTTGCGGCGAAGGGCGTCAACAACGCTGCGGCCGTCTCGCTCAAGACCAATCTCGATAACCTTAACGCGCAGAAACACGAGCTCCTGCACTCGGTGTTCAGCTCGGCTGCAGGCACCAGCGGCACTCCTCAGCTTACGCCGCAATAACAGTAGCCTTCCCCCGAAGCGGTAGCGGCGGTGCTCCCGACCCCCACCGGGACGCCGCCGCAACCCGTTATCCCGCCCCAGAACTACGCGCTGATGATCGGCGACAGTACCTTGGTGATTAGGAATTCCGAAAGATCCTCGAGGCTCGAGGCGGTGATCTCATGACCGCAGTCGTACTCGCGAAACGTCACCGGGACCTTCAGCTCGCGCAGATGCTCAAGTGACTCCTTGGCGCGTGACAGCGGAATCATATCGTCGGCGCGACCGTGCTGGATGAGGGTTGGCAGATGCTGAACCGCATCGAGATTCGTGATGTTGCTCTTCAGCTCGGATGGAAACCAGGTTGAGAGGCCGACCAGCGCCGCGAATCTCTCGGGCTGCCGGAACGCCAGCCGAAACGCCATCACGCCGCCTTGGCTGAAGCCCAGCATCACGAGCTTGCGCGGATTGACTGGATACCTCGCGATAGCGGCATCGATAAACTTTGCCGCCCGATCTACCGCCTCATCGATCTGATCCTCGCGCGGCGGGGCACCCATCCGAATCGGAAACCATCCGTAACCTGAGATCGGTCCAATCGGCACTTCGAGGGGGCCTTGCGGGCAGATGACCATGAACTTGCCGCCCGCGATATATGGTGCGAGCCCGAGCAGGTCGAGCGCGTTGGCGCCCCATCCGTGCAGCGCCATTATGGTGGGATGGGGTC
The DNA here is from genome assembly GCA_963815835.1 of uncultured delta proteobacterium. Classification (GTDB taxonomy): domain Bacteria; phylum Desulfobacterota; class Binatia; order Binatales; family Binataceae; genus DATGKG01. Next base: position 378,322 of record CAWFIF010000004.1, on the reverse strand, counting down.
CGTCGCCGGCAGGTTCGAATAAGGTGTGAATCAGATCCATTACGCGCCTCGATTCGGGAATCCGACACAGCAGCTTCGGCCGTGCCCAATGGTCAGATGAACGGCATCATAGACGGCGCCGATCGAAGCCGCCAGAGCGCGCGTGCCCCCTGTTCATCCCAGGCCTCGGGTCGGCTATGTTGTGTCCGCGTGGGGAAGTTCTGCAAATGTCCTTGATGAGTAGGCGACAGAATCGGGTGCAGCCAGCGCTCCAACCAAACTGGCTAAATTGGGGGGTGCTCTTCCTGGCGATGGCGGCGCTGGGCGCGACGCCTCCGCCGAGTGGTCCGAGCGGAAAAATCCTCGGCATCGTCAGCGGTACCCTTTTGTTCGGGCTGGTGCTGTACCAAGGCTACCTGGTGCTATCTCCTCTGTTCGAGGACGGCGACGAGTACCTCATCAGAGCGATTTTCATCCTGATCGCGCTCTGGCTCGTGAAGACGCTGGCGCTGATGGCGTTTCCTGGCTTCGGTGTCGACGTCGGAAGCTATCAGGCGTGGGCGCTGCAAATTTCCGACCTGGGACCCGCGAACACCTATCAGCAGGGATATTTTCTCGACTATCCACCGGGTTACCTCTACGCGCTGTGGATCGCCGGCATCGTTGCGCGAGTGGTCGGAGCGGGCGGCGACACCTTGCGCATCATCGTCGAGAGCCCGGCACTCATCGCCGACTTCTTCCTGTCGATCGTCGTGTTCGCATACGTGCGGGGCACTGAGAAACGCAACCTCGCGCTGATCGCTATGCTGATGGTGGCGCTCAATCCGGCGCTGTTGTTCGACACCGTTATCTGGGGACAGAGCGATTCGGTGCTGACGCTAGTGATGTGGCTCGCGGTCGTCGCGACGCTCGCCGGCGAGTACGAGATCTCATGGGCGCTCGCGGCGCTCTCCGTGCTCATCAAGCCGCAGGGCCTTATGATTGTGCCCGTTCTCGGATGGTGGCTACTGCTGGAAGCCGACTATGCCACCTGGCTGCGTGCCGCGGTCGTCGCGATTGGCGCTTTCATCATCGGTATCGCGCCATTTCAAATCGGGCATCCGTGGAACTGGATCATCGCCCTGTATAGCTCGACGGCGGCCTACTATCACGAGACCTCGGTCAACGCCTTCAACTTCCTCGCGCTTATCGGAGGGCTTCGCCAGCAGGATTCCGGCACGATCGCCGGCATCTCGTATTTCACGCTCGGGATGGCGCTGCTGGTGCCGCTGTACACCTTCGTGGCGTACATCCTGTGGCGCGCGCGCAATGCGACGGCGCTGTTCTATGCGGCGTTCATCGCGCTATTCGGCTTTTTCATGTTCGCGCCGCGCATGCACGAGCGCTACCTGTATCCGGCCCTGGTCTTCGTCATCCCGCTCGCGCTGGAAAGCTCCGAGATGATGGTGGTGTTCGCGGTGCTGACCGCCACCTGTCTGTTCAATCTCGCCTACATAAAGAGCACGCTCGAGAGCGCCGCGGTCTTTCTGGATGCGCATGACGGCCCGGCAATGCTTGCCTCGGCGATGAACCTCGCGGCGTTCGCGATCGCGGTCCGTTTCGGCTTGACGGGGCTGAGTCGCGAGGGGTCCTCCGAAAACCAGCTGCTGCAATTCTTCAAGCGACTCGCACCAGCGCAGGAACGCATGCAGGTCCGGGACGAAGTGGAGCCCGAGGCGATGCCTCTGCTGCGGTGGATAAATAAGGACACTATCATCATCGCGGTGCTGATCGTGGTCGCGGTCGCGACGCGCTTCTGGCATATCGGCAATCCTCCCGAGATCGTTTTCGACGAGGTTCATTTCGTCGGCCAGGCGCGCAAATATCTCCATGCGGAAACATTCCTCGACCCGCATCCGCCGGTAGCAAAACTGCTGATCGCGCTCGGCATTTGGCTGTTCGGCGATCATTCGTGGAGTTGGCGGCTCGGCAACGCGACGCTCGGCACGATCCTGGTCGGCGTGACCTACCTGCTCGGGCGGCGGATGTTCAAGGATCGTCTCGCGGCCACGCTTGCGGCGGGGTTCGTCTTGCTCGACGGATTCTTCCTGGTCGATTCGCGAATCGGATGCATCGACATTGTGTATCTGACCTTTGCCGCGATCTCGTACCTGCTGCTGTTCCGCTTCATGCAGACCGAAGCGATGCTGGAAAAGCGCAAAATGCTGATCTGGCTGGGAATCGCGCTGGGACTATGTCTGGGCAGCAAACTTTACATTCCGGCAGTCGCATGCGTAATGGGCGCGGGCTTCGTCGCCTACAACGTATGGCAGATGAGTTCCGATCAAGCGCGCGTCGGTGGCTCCGGGAACGGCCCTGATCCATACCGGGAGTACCGGGCGATGGGCGCCGTAACGATGCTCGCGTCGGTAGTTGCGATCGTTTATCTCTCCACCTTCCTGATTCATTACCTGCTCGGATGGTGGGGCGGTATCTCCGACCTGTTCGACTACTACAAGCAGGTGGTGTGGTACGAAAACTCCGTCGCCAGCGCGACGCATCCGTACTCGTCCTCGTGGTGGAGCTGGCCGATGATGCTGCGTCCGGTCGCGTATTGGCAGCATTTCCCGAAGGAAGGAAAGGTCGCCACTATCTGGGGCGGCGGCAACCCGCTTATCTGGTGGGGCGCGCTGACCGGAATGACGTTCACCGCCATCTACACCCTGGAGCGGCCGACCGTGACGCGCGTTTTCATGCTATCGGGCTATCTCGGTTACGTCCTGATGTGGGTCTGGATCGGGCGTACGCTGTTCCTCTATCACTACATGCCCGCGGTCTACCTCGGATTCCTCGCGCTCGCGGCTCTGCTTGCTGAATGCTGGTATAGTGGCGCCGAGATGTGGTTCGAACATCTCGCGATACTTGCGACCATCGCACCCGCGCTCATTCTGGGCCTCGGCGGCGGGTGGGGTTTTGCCGCGCTCCTTTTCATGCTCGCGGGATGGGGCGCGTTTCTCGTCCGATGGCCGCAGCACAGCGGAAAGTTCGTCACTGCAACCTTCGTAAGCGGCGTGGTCATCCTTTTTGTCTACTTCTTTCCGGTGTGGACCGCGATACCGATTGAGCGTGCCGGCTACTACGCCCGCATGTGGCTACAGGGGCCGGGAATCAGGAATTGGATCTGACGATGCGCGGACCAATGTGGGGCGGGCGTTTTCGCTTCGGATCGGCGGTGATCATTTTGCTCACCGTTTTTGCGATGGTGGGTGGAGCACGCGCCGACCAGGAACTTTTACACAACGCCGACCTCGCCAAGGGCTCCGAAAACCAACCTGACTTTTGGCGCACCGATGCGTGGGTCAACGATGCGGGCGCGGCGGCGTTCACCTGGACGCATCCTCCCAACGGCGGTCCCGGCGAACTCGAAGTCAACGCGCTCAAGGCCAATGACGCGCGCTGGATGCAATCACTGTCGCTGACGCCCGGCTGGTACCACATCAGCGCGGACATCCGCACCGAGAACATTGGCGCACAGAACAATGGAGCGACGATCTCCGTGATGGAAGACGGCATCATGTCGCCCGAAATCAAGGGTACCTCGGACTGGAAGCACGTCGGCTTCTACATGCGCGTCGGTAAGAAGGGAGCCGATGTCGATGTGGCGCTACGCGTCGGCGGCTTCGCCAGCCTCAACACCGGGAGGGCATTCTTTCGCAACGCCAGCGTGGTCCCGATCGAGGCTCCGCCGCCCGGTGCTCAACCGACATTTGATCTCGAAACGATTCGTAAGGCCGCTCAGCCGGTGCCGATCGGAAAACCCTATTCGTTGGCGCTCGCGTACCTGTTGTTGATCGCAATCGCCTACGCCGGATGGTACGTGTTCGCGCTGGAGCCGCCCAAGGTCGCGCGGGCTGAAGCGCGGCGCGTGGCGAAGAAAAGGGCGGCGCGCCGATGAACGAGAGCGAGCGCCTCGACAAGCGCATCGAGAACACCCTCTTTTACGTATCGCTCTTCAGCTACGCGTACTTCTATCAGGCATCCGACCAAAGCACCGCGGCGCGTTTCGATCTGATTCGTTCGGTGCTCGAGCGCCGCACACTCTGGATCGACGGCTTCTGCGGCTACAACACCGCCGACATCGTCCAGGTCGCGGGCCATTACTATTCGGTAAAGGCGCCCGGTACTTCGCTCACCGGGCTGCTGCCGTGGAGTCTCATCAGCTGGTTCCTTAGCATTCCGCTCGCCGCGGCCCACGAGCCACTGATGTGGGTGCTGCTGACCTACCTGACCATCGTCATCTCGATCAGCCTCCCGGTCGCGCTGCTGGTTGTCGTGATGTATCGCTTCGGCAAGGCTTTGGGAGCGACACCGGGACGCAGCGCCGCGGTCGCGTTGATTATGGCCTTTGCGACGATTCTGTTTCCCTATGCCACGGAGATGACAGGCGAGCCGGTGGCCGCGGTATGCCTGATGACGAGCTTCTACTTCATCTTCACTGCGGCGAGTGAGGCCGATCAACTCCGCGCTGGTTTCGCGGGATTCCTCGCGGGATGGTCCGTGCTGGGAGATTTTCCGAGCTTCCTGGTCGCTGCAGCGATCGGTCTCTACGCGCTGCGCAAGCTCCCGAAATGGGGACAGGTGTTCAGCTTCGCGCTGGGCGCCGTCATCGTCGGGGGCATCCTGATGCTCTACAACTGGGGCGCCTTCGGTGGCCCGTTCTTTTTCAGCTACCAGGGCTACAGTCTGCCCCAGAATCAGCAGTTTCCCGAACAGGCGGTGGGCTTCGTCGGCCTCACCTATCCGCGTCTCAAGATTCTATGGAACGTGCTGATCGATCCTCAGCGCGGTCTGTTTTTCTGCAATCCGGTCCTGCTCCTGATCATTCCTGGTCTTGTGTATTTCTGGCGCAGCGGCAAGCACGCGGAATTCTTCGTCGTGCTCGAAGCGATCCTCGCATTTGTACTGTTCAACGCTTCGTTCGGCGAATCGATCATATCGTGGGGCGGCGGCACCGCGACCGGTCCACGGCAGGTGACTCCCGCGATGCCGTTCTTTGCGCTCGCGCTGATCTTCCTGCCGCCGACCTACAACTACGTGATGGCTGGGTTGGCAGGACTGTCAACCCTTTACATGCTCGCCGCGGTCTCGACCAATCCGCATTTTCCGTATGAGTATGACAACCCGGTGTGGCAGTTCGCGTTGCCGCACTATTTCCGCGGCGACCTTTCGTTCAACCGCGACACCTACTTCGGCGGCGGCGACGTCTTCGGCGACTCGGTCGCCTTCAACCTCGGCAAGTTGATGCGACTGCCAGGTCCGCTGCAACTGGTTCCTCTGTGGCTCGGATGGACGATCTCCGCGACCGAACTCGCCGAGGACCTGCGAATCTGGCGCGACGAAGCGCAAGCGACTCTCGGCTCGGTTGCCATCTCTCTCGCGATGGCGATTCTGTTTGTTCCTCCGCTGACGGGCCCTCTACAGCAGCGCCTTTCGATGCAGCTGCAGCATGGTCTGCTCGCCCGCTATTACATCGGTGTCAATCCGGGCCAGGCACCGCCCCATCTCGTCCGCGTCAACCCGGTCATCGATTTCAACAATGTTGCGGAGCTGGGTGCGATGCCGTTCGCGTCCGCGGTGGTGTGGAGCGGTTGGCTGATTGCGCCGCGCCCGGGGCAATACCGCTTCAGCATCCGCGTCGATGACAACGGATGGCTCGCAATCGACGGCAAAACCATCATCGCCGATCCCGGCACCGTTTCGCAGTGGGAAGCAGCCGGTGCGATTGAGCTGAGTGCCGGGAAGCATCGAATCGTCGTCGGCGAGCGCAACCTCGCGGGCGATGCCTCGGTGCACTTTTATTGGCAGGTTCCCGGCGGCAGGGATTCCGTGCTGGTGCCAAGCGAGGCGCTGATTCCCGACCGCTTCGATCCTCGCAGCGGCTAACCCTCGCGCGGGAGCAGGCCGGCGCGGGTTACTTCGCGCCGCTCACTCTTGTCCATCGCCTCCGCCGCCTTGGTCAGCGGAAAAGTCGCATCGCACATTTTCGCGTATGGAAAGCGATCCATGTGCTGCGAGAGGAAATCGAGTGACTTCTTCAGATAGTGCGGCGGATACATCGCGACGCCGACAATATCGAGCGACTTGAAGGTGATCATCGAGGGCGGAATCTGGATTTGCAGCACGTTCGAAATGTTACCGACCTCGATCACACGCCCGCCGATGCGCACCATCTTCATCGCTTCCAGAAATGCTTCCGGCACGCCCGCGACTTCCAGGATCACGTCGGGCCATCCGCCGCATAGCTTCTGAACCTGTGCCAGGCGATCGTCGAACTCCGGATACTTGCGCATGTCGACCGTCTCGTCGGCGCCGAACCGCTTAGCTTCCTCGAGGCGATGCGCGACCGCATCGACGGCGACAACGTGCGCGCCGCGCGCCTTTGCTATCGCCATCGCATGAAGACCCAGCCCACCCGCACCCAGCACGACGAGGTTGTCGCCATACGCGACGCGTCCGCGATCGAGACTCCAGTAAACCTGCGACATCGCGCAGTTGGCTGACGACGCGATCGAATCGGGAACGTTGTCGGGCACCCGGTAGAAATGCTGCTCGGGCTTGATCCAGTAGTGCGTCGCGAAGGTGCTGGTGAAGTGCGGCGCTTCATCGGGATGCCGCGCGCCAACGGTCTTGGCAGTGCATGCCGAATGATGCCCGGCGACGCAATTCGCGCATCGATTGCATACCGTGTAGTAGACCGGCGCGATCCGATCACCCTCTTTGATCGGCTTACCGGCGAAATCGGTCTTCACGCCCTTGCCGAGCGAATGCACGACGCCGCTCATCTCGTGGCCCGGCATGATGCCGCGCCTGCCACCGAACTCACCCTTCCACATATGCACTTCGGAACCGCAAACATTGGTCTGCGTAACCTCGGCGATGAGTCCTCCGGCGGGGGGCTCGGGGACATCGTATTCATGGAATTCGATCTTGTGCGCGCCCGGAATAAAACCGACTTTACCTTTCATGGCTCCCCTTTCATCCCACCAAGAAAAAATGTCAAGCGCGGGAGGCCCACGGAAGCTGGTCATTCTCCCGATGTGCCGGGCTTCCTGAGGAAATCCGGACGGAGCAGGCTCGGGCCTCCGGGCGCGATTTGATGTGACTTGTCGGATTCAGGGCGCAGCAGGGTAGGGCGTCCGGGCGTCATCTGATGCGGCTTATCGAAGTCGGGGGTCGGACGGTGCTCGGCATGGGCGGCGGTATCCACTTCCTTGAGCAGGCGAGCCTCCTGCGTTCCGCGCGAAACGCATTGAAAATCGGTAATAGGATGGAAGGGGACACGGAGCGGCGTGCTGTAGGTCGCGATCACGCTCAGGTTGGTGGCTTCACGGCCCGCAGGTTCGACCTTGAAATTGTAAACCGCGCTGCCGCCCGCATCCGGCTCGGCGTCGTATCGATTGGCGACGCTTTTCATCTGGCCGCAGTCGGCATCCGCGAGGGTAAACGAATGCGCCTCCGCCTCGACGATGCCGTTGTTGGGATCGTCGCCGAGGACTTTGTATTCATTCTGGTTGACGACCGTATGGACCGCATCCCAAGTAAGATCGTAGGGAACGTTCACCAGGGTCTGGGTTTTCGCTGCCGAAGGAGGCTGAATTTTCGCCGGATAGTAGCATCCCGCAACGCCGAGCTGGATCGCGCCGGTAATGATTGCCAAACAGATTGCACTTCTGGAGGTCATGCTATGGCGCATCAAGATAGGGAGTCCGCACAAGGTTCATTGAATGGAACGAAATGCGGTTCGAGTCGCGCGGTAGTTGACTGCCATGTTTTCAGGACGGTTGGGTTCCGGGCTCTCGATTGCTCGCCGGCAAGAAGTCTTCCGATATGGCTTGTGAAAAACTCCAAGGCGATTCGGTAGGAAAGGAACCTTCTTCGAGATCCGTTTCTGCCGCGGCATCTCGGCGAGCCTTGCGATAGGCCCGCGCGAATATCGAATCAAGCTTACGGCGCAATCCTGGGTTGGTGTCCAGAAGCTCAGTCACCTCGTCGCGACTGTTTCCGATGCTTCGCTTCCAGCTCTTGCCCCGATGATCAGGTTGGTAGGCCCATTTGAGGAGATGGGATAACAAGACCTGCAGATGGCTTTTTAACGCTGCCTCTTCGCTTCTGCCCAAATCTTCCAACTCCTCCGCGATTCCTTCCCAATCGACGTTCTCCGCTTGGCGCTGTCTGAGGGTTCGCGCCATTTCGGCGGTCCAACTGTAGAAGTCTGTGTCGCGAAGCGCGTAGTGGCTGAAGCGCTGTTGGAAACGTGGCGAACCGTCGATGGAGACTTTGGTCCAGCCGAGAAACTTCGCTATTTTAGTGGTCAAGTAGGCCAGATCATCCAGCACTGAGTGATCCGTCGGTTCTTTATCGATCACTATCGATTGACCGTCGCAAGTGGCTTCCGGTGATCCTAGAGATGGGCCTCGCAGAGCAGGCGTTCCGAAAGCGGCGCCCGCCGGACTCACCAACTGGCGTGCCGCGATAAGACGATCATCCTTCCAATGGATGTACCACCAAGGTCCCACGACGCGGGACAGTTCAGTCGCCAGGCGATTTCGCTCTTGCCGCGAATCCAGAAGCTCATTCCAGATCCTTGCTGCTAACGGCTTCGTAACTGCCGCCGGAGCTATCCTGATCGCCGTCTGCTCCGCTCCGCCTTCCATGGTTTCGGGCAGGTTTTGTGTCTTCGACTGCTCCACGTCTAGCTCGATTCGTATCCCTAAGCATCCTGATCATACTACGAACCGAGTTCGGCACGAAATTGCCTCATGGGAGGCGAATCGGCAATCGCCATAGATGCCCGCACATCGGCGGACATTCCCCATTGACGGCTTCTGTGTGATAATCGCGCGGTGCGGGGAATTCGCCCTCGGGCGGCCCGCGCGAGGACTCGTTCAATGTCAGGCCATTCAAAATGGAGCTCGATCAAGCATAAGAAGGCGGCTACCGACGCCAAGCGCGGCAAGGCCTTCACCAAGCTGATCAAGGAAATTACGGTCGCCGCACGGATGGGTGGCGGCGATATCAATGCTAACCCACGCCTGCGCACGGCGGTTACCACTGCGCGCCAGCAATCGATGCCCAAGGACAACATCGATCGCGCGATCAAAAAGGGCACCGGCGAGCTGGAGGGCGTCACGCTCGAGGAACTTTCCTACGAAGGCTATGGCCCCGGCGGCGTTGCCATCATCCTCGATGCACTGACTGACAACCGCAACCGGCTGGTCTCGGAGCTGCGCTTCATCTTCTCGCGGCATGGCGGCAATCTCGGTGAAACCGGATCGGTCGGCTGGATGTTCAAGAAGCATGGCGTCATCACTATCGAGAAGAAGGCGACCGACGAGGACAAGCTGTTGGAGGTCGCGCTCGACGCCGGCGCCGACGATGTATCGAGTGACTCGGACAGCTTCCAGGTGACCACGCCGCCGGAGAAGTTGCATGCGGTGCGCGACGCGATCGAGAAAGCCGGCATCGCCATCGGCACCGCCGAGGTGACGCGGATTCCGGAAAACACCGTACCGGTTTCGGGGCACACGGCCGAGCAGGTGCTCAAGTTGCTCGAGGCGCTCGAGGATCATGACGACATCCAGAGCGTCTCGGCGAATTTCGATATCAGCGATCAGGAGTTGGCGCAGATTTCAGCGGCATCATAAGAATGTCCCTCTCCCGCGGCTGAGATTTACGAAGCCGCCAGTTGGGAGGGGTCAAAATCGAACATGCTCGGTACGTTCGATTTCGGGTGAGGGTGGAGGTCGATGGGATGCGGGTGCTGGGAATAGACCCAGGTAGCGCGGTCACTGGCTACGGCGTGGTGGATGGGAGCGCGGGCAGCTTCCAGCATATCGCTTCGGGCACCATCAAAGCGGGCAAGCTCGCGCCGGGTCCGGCGCGCCTCAAGAAGATTCACGACGAGCTCCTCACCGTCATTGATAATTACAATCCCGCCGCGATAAGCCTCGAACGTAACTTCGTTGGCGAGAATGCGCAGAGCGCGTTCCGCCTCGGCGAGGCGCGCGCGATCGTGATGCTGGCGGCGGCGGATCGGGGCCTCGCGTTTTTCGAATACCCTCCCAACCAGGTGAAGCTGGCGGTCGCTGCGTTTGGGCATGCCGACAAGGCGCAGGTGAAGTTCATGGTGCGCCGCGCGCTCGGACTCGACGAGAGCCTCGCGCTGGCCGATGACGCCGCCGATGCGCTCGCGCTCGCGATGTGCCATCTGGGCGCCACGCGAATGAGCACCATCGAGCGCCTCGCACCGAAGCCTCGGCGCAAAATCGCAGGGTGGAGTAGCCGAAGATGATCGCATCAATCTCAGGAACCCTGCGCGTGCGCGATGCGGGCCGCGTCGTCATCGAGACCGTCGGCGTCGGCTACGAGGTTTTCATCCCGTTGACGACCTACTATCGGCTGCCCTCGATCGGCAGCCCGGTCTATCTCGAGATTCGGCAAATCGTGCGCGAAGATGCGCTGCTGCTGTACGGTTTCAGCGACTCGACCGAGAAGCGCGCGTTTGATCTGCTGCTCGGCGTGCAACACGTCGGGCCGAAGGCGGCGCTGTCCATTCTGTCGGTGCTCTCGCCAGAGGACCTGGTCAAGGCGATCTCGCGCGAGGATATCCATCGTATCGATGCGGTCCCCGGCGTTGGCACCAAACTCGCCGAGCGTATCGTGCGCGAGTTGCGCGACAAGATCGCCAACCTCAAGTTCGGTGGCGAGGCGCATCCTGCGCCCGCTCAGGCTGCGCCATCACAAAACGGCGTGGGGACAATTGCCGACGATGCGGTTTCCGCGTTGGTGAATCTGGCGTACAAACCGATCGAGGCGCGGCGCGCGGTCGATTCGGTGCTCGCCGACAACGCGGCGGCGGACCTGGAAACCATAATTCGAAAATCTCTGGCGGTGCTGCTTGCCGAAAAGTAAGGCACATAGCGATGGCGATGTCATCGCGCCCGATGAGAAGCTCAAGCCGCGGCTGACCACACCCGTCGTAGCTGAGGAAGAGCAGACGCTGGACCTGTCGCTGCGCCCGCACAGCCTCGCGGAATTCATCGGCCAGGAGCGGCTCAAGCGCGTGCTCGGAATGTCGATCGAGGCGGCGCGAAAACGAGCCGAAGTTCTCGACCACGTGCTGTTTTCCGGGCCGCCGGGGCTCGGCAAAACCTCGCTCGCACACATCATTGCGCGCGAGCTCGGCGTCAACGTGCGCACCACGTCGGGGCCTGCGATCGAACGGGCCGGCGACCTTGCGGCGATCGTGGCGGACCTCGAAAAAGGCGACGTACTATTCATCGACGAGATCCACCGCCTCGCGCGCGTGGTCGAGGAAATCCTCTACCCCGCGATGGAGGACTACGAACTCAACATCGTGGTGGGAAAAGGGCCGGCCGCGCGCACGATGAAGCTCGCGGTGAAGCCATTCACGCTGGTTGGTGCGACCACGAGGTCGGGCCTGCTAAGTCATCCGCTGCGCGATCGCTTCGGCCAGCACTTTCATCTCGAGTTCTACAGCAAGGACGACCTCGCGGAGATCGTGCGGCGGTCGGCGCGGCTGCTAAAGGTGCGGCTCGATGATGAAGGCGGCAATGAAATTGCCTCGCGCTCGCGTGGCACGCCGCGCATCGCGAATCGATTGCTCCGGCGGGTGCGCGATTTTGCGCAGGTAAATGAGGAGCCCGTCATCACGCGGCAAGTGGCCCTCGGTGCGCTGGAGCTGCTGGAAATCGACGCGATGGGCTTCGACAAGATGGATCGCGCGATTCTCGCCACCATCATCGACAAGTTCGACGGCGGCCCGGTCGGCGTCGAAAGCCTCGCGGCGACGGTGGGCGAAGAGCGCGACACCATCGAGGAAGTCTACGAGCCCTACCTGATGCAGGAGGGATTCATCGCGCGCACCCAGCGCGGCCGTATCGCCACCCCACGCGCATATTCGCATCTCGGGCGCACGCGCGCGGGCTCGCTCTTCTAGTCTTTCAGACATCACGGCTGGTCTGCCCTACCGATTTTCTCCGATCGTGTTATTCTCAGCCGCGATTGGGAATTGCGCGCGTGAGACTTTGCGCAGACCGAAAATGGCCTTAAGCTTCACCACACATCCTGAAGGGCAGGACACATGTTCTTATGGGAAGCGCCCGAGGAATCGGTGGCGTTCCCGCGGATTTTATCGCATCAGCAAGGTAGCCACGCGGAGAAAACAAAATGGCGAATTACGAAACTATCACCTATGAGAAGGTCGAGGACAAAATCGTCCGCCTGACGCTCAACCGGCCCGAGAAGCTCAACGCGCTCTCGCAGAAGCTGCTCCAGGAATTTGAAAGCGTGATGAGCGAATACGAGAGCGATCAGGAAGCGAGCGTGCTGATCATTCGCGGCGCCGGGCGCGCGTTCTCCGCGGGCTACGATCTGCAGGGCACGCAGCATCCGGGCTCGAAGTTCACCGTCACCAGCGATCGCTTCGGACTTCACAAGACCATCGAGCGATGGCAGCGGCTATGGACGATCAACAAGCCGACTATCGCGCAGGTGCATGGATTCTGCCTCGCGGGCGGCACCGAGCTGATCGGTCATTGCGACATCGTGTTCGCGAGCGAGGATGCGCAGTTCGGGCATCCTGCCGGACGCGCGCTGGGAATTCTGCCGACGCTCTCGATGTGGCCGATCCTGATGGGTCCGCGCAAAACCAAGGAGTACTTTTTCACCGGTGATTACATGTCGGCGAAAGAAGCGCTCGAATGGCACCTTATCAATCGAGTCTATCCGAAGGACAAGCTCGAGGAAGAGACCCTTGCCTACGCGCGCCGCGTCGCAATGGTGCCGGCCGAGCTGCTGACGCTGCATAAAGCCGCTGTCAATCGCTACTACGACATCCTGGGAGTGCGCGCGGCGGAACAGTCATCGGCGGATATCGACGTCATCGCACATCAGACCGACACGGTGAAGGAATGGATGAAGGCGAGTCGTGAGAAAGGGCTCAAGGAAGCGCTGAGCGAACGCGATCGCCCCTTCGCGAAAAAGAAAGCGTAGGAAATTCAGTCTGTTTGTTTTGTAGTACAGGCTTTAGTTCTGTGTTTTTGAGAATCTTAGTCATCAGATACACAGACTAAAGTCTCTGCTACGTCATCTTTGCGCGGCGAGATTCAGAACCTGCGCAAGATGCATGGGGCGCCGATCGGGACAGAACTGACGAATCTGCGTGCGACATGAGAAGCCATCCGAGATCACGATGGTCGCGGGCTCGCTGCCATTGATCGCGGGGACCAACACCCGATCGGCGCATGCTTTCGAGACCGCGAAGTGCGAGCTCTCGTAGCCGAATGGCCCCGCCATCCCGCAACATCCGGCGTCGAGAACCTCGAGATCCAGTCCATGGATGTTCGACAGAATCGCAGTTTCGGTATCGAGGCCCGCGAGCGCCTTCTGGTGACAATGGCCGTGCAAGAGCGCCTTGGCGGTCAGCGATTTGGGTTGCGGGGGCATGAAACCCGGGACCTCGCGCATGAGGAATTCGTCGAGCAGGAGTGAGCGTTCGCGGAGCGTCTGCGCGCGTCGGTTATCGGGAAAGAGCGCCGGCAATTCGTCACGGAAGGTGAGGATGCAGCTCGGCTCGAGGCCGACCACATACGCACCGCGCTCGACCATCAGCCACAATGCGTCCATCGCCTCTTGCAGGCGCTGTTTCGCGCGATCGAGCATACCCACGTCGTAGAGCGGACGCCCGCAGCAAAGGTCATCTTTTGGAATCACGACTCTGAAATTCGCGCGTTCGAGAACTTCAGTCGCCGCGATCGCAACTTCCGGTTCGAAATAGTTGGTGAAGGTGTCGGGAAACAGCACGACCTCGCGCTGCGTCTGATCGGTGGTTCCGTGGTGGCGCGCGAACCACGCGCGAAAGGTGCGCGACGCGAGTCGCGGAATGGCGCGCTGCGGATGGATGTTGTAGATGCGCCTGCCGATTCGCGACATCAGAGGCGTGTTAGCGATTGCATTTGCAAGATGCGGTGTTCTGGAACCTCGGCGCGCCAACTCTTGAATGTTGGCAAAGATTTTCGCGGAGCGCGGCCGCCGGTTCTCCTCATAGTAGTGGGCGAGGAACTCGGCCTTGTAGGTCGCCATGTTGACCGAGGACGGGCACTCGCTCTTGCAACTCTTGCACGACATACAAAGGTCGAGCGCCTTATGCACCGCACTACTGGTGAAGCTCTTCAGGACGTCGCCGGACAGCGCCTCGTAAAGGATTCGCGCGCGCCCGCGTGTCGAATGGATTTCATCGCGCGTCGCCATGTACGACGGACACATGGTGCCCGCGTCGGTCTTGCGGCATTTGCCGATGCCGACGCATTTTAGCACCGCACCGGCCAGTCCCTCGTCGGCGCGGAAATCGAAATGGGTCTCAACCGGGCGCGGGCGATACGCCGGTCCCTGCTTGAGATGCGAATCGAGCGGGAAGGGATCGACGAGGTTCCCCGGGTTCATCATCTTCTGCGGATCGAAAATCTTTTTGAACTCGCGAAACGCCTCGATGAGCTTGGGATTGAAAATCTTCGGCAGCAGTTCGGAGCGCGCCAGCCCGTCGCCGTGCTCGCCCGAAAGCGATCCACCAAATTCCGCGACCGCCGCGGCAAGCTCCTCCATCGTGAATCGGAACTCAGCAATTCCCTTCGAGCTGGCGAGATCGAAATTGATTCGCGAGTGCACGCATCCCTCGCCGAAGTGCCCGTAGTAGGTGCCGACCTGCAATTGGTGCTGCTCGAGAATTTTCGCGAAGCGCCGCAGGAAGGCGCCCAGCTTCGCCGGCGGCACCGCGAGGTCTTCGGCCCCCGGCCAGGTCCGCGGCGATCCGGGAAAGTACGCGCCCGAGCCGAGGCCCGATTCGCGCAGGCGCCAGACCGCGGTCTGCTCCGCGGGATCTTTCAGGCACGCGATGCCCACGCATTCCCGAAAGAGGCGCGCTTCGCGGATCAGCTTCTCGGCCCGCCCGTGTACCTCGTCTTCTGAAGCGCCGCCCAGTTCCGCAATCAGAAAGGCTCGCCCTTTGGGAAGTAGCTTGACCGAGGCGAGCCCTTTGTGGCGCGCGAGCTCGGGCAGCTTCTCGTCGAAGCCTTCGAGCGCTTCGGGGCGATGCGGCAGCATCCACCACATCTGGTCAGCGGCGAGAAATACATCGTCGAAGCCAAGCACCACCATCGCCAGCTTCTTCGGCTTTGGCACCGCGCGCACCGTCGCCGAGAGCGTGATGCCGAGTGTCCCTTCCGATCCGACCATCGCGCGCGCGAGGTTGAATTCGTTTTCCGGCAGAAGTTGGTCGAGATTGTAGCCGGAGACGCGCCGCGGGAGGCGGGGAAATCCGCTGCGCACGTCGGGCGCATAGCGATCGCGAAGATCGCGCAACTTCGAGTAGAGCGCGCCGCGCGCTCCGCCTCGAGCCGTGATGTCGCGCAACTCGGCCTCGAGGGTGGGGCCGACGTTCAGACGCGTGCCGTCGTAAAGCAGCACTTCCATCGATTCGAGGTTGTTGACGGTCTTGCCGTAGGCCGCCGAATGCGCGCCGCACGAGTTATTGCCGATCATCCCGCCGATGGTGCATCGGTCCTTGGTTGATGGATCGGGCGCGAAGAATAATCCGTGCGGCGCGAGTTGGGCATTGAGCGCGCTCTGGATAACGCCGGGCTGCACGGTCGCCGATTTTTTGTCGGGATCAACCGTCATCACCCGGTTCATGTATTTCGAAAAGTCGAGCACCAATGCCGCGCTGGTCGCCTGACCGCCGAGCGCGGTGCCGCCGCCGCGCGCGAGGATGGGGACGCTGTTGTCCCGGGCCAGCGTCATCGTCGTGATCACGTCCTCCTCGTGACGGGGCGTCACCACGCCGATGGGCACCTGGCGATAGTTCGAGGCGTCGTACGAATAGACGGCGACCGTGCCGCGGTCGAAGCGGACCTCACCCTCGACCGACATCAGAAGCTTTTCCTGGAAAGTGGATAGCGATGCCATACCGTTATTTGGCTATTCTATAGCGACAAATGACGCAATCAGGTGTCTCGCGCTCAAATTTAGTGGACGAGGAAAACAAAAAGGCCGAGAAGTCATCTTCGGCCTTTTCGAATGCTCTCAACTCGTCAACTAAAAGTGATACTTACAGTTTCACATCCTTCATCCCAGCTTTGGGTGCTCCGACCAATGCCACCATCTTGCCTTCCGGCGCGCGATTCTCATGCATGATCTGATGGCATTCGGCGATTTGATCGAATCGGAACGTCTTCGCGAGGCACGGATCGATCTTGCCCTCGACGACCAGCTGGTTGAAGGCGTAGGACTGTTCGTCGTTGGCGAAGTGCGATCCCTGTAGCCGCTTCTGCCGCATCCAGAGGTAGCGCAAATCAGCGACCGCGTTGTAACCGGTGGTGCCGGCGCAAATCACGATCATGCCTCCGGTGTCGCATACGAAGACCGAGGTTGGGATGGTGTGCTCGCCCGGGTGCTCGAACACAATGCGGGGGTTGCGCCGCTCGCCGACCACATCCCAGATGGCCTTGCCGAACGCGCGCGATTCGGCAGCCCACTTGTTGTACTCATCGGTATCCTTCCAGTGCGGCATCATGCCCCAATGGAAAAATTTCTTGCGATTGATGACACCCTTGGCGCCCAGCTTCATGCAGAAGTCGATCTTGCGATCGTCGCTGACGACGCCGACCGGAATTCCGCCCTCGGCTCTCACGATCTGAATCGCCATGCAACCGAGCCCGCCCGAGGCACCCCAAATCAACACCACATCGTTGTTGCGCACGATGTGCGGAGGCCATCCCATCAGCATCCGATACGCGGTCGCGCCGACCAGCGTAGGCCCCGCGGCTTCTTCCCACGTAAGATGTTTCGCCTTCGGCATGCACTGATGCGCTTGCACTCGAGTGAACTGCGCGAAGCTGCCCCAGTTGGTTTCGTAGCCCCAAATCTTGAAGGAGGGGTCGTACATCGGGTCGTCGCCGTTTTTGACCGCGGGACAATCGGCGTCCCACACGCCGCAATGCATCACGACGTGATCGCCGACCTTGACGTTATGTACGTCGCGTCCGACCGCATAGACAACGCCCGAGGCGTCGCTACCGCCGATATGGAAATCCGACGAATCGTACTTCGCCTTTTGCCGCGCGGCAATTACGTTGACCGGCGTCCCCAGCGCGGCCCACACGTTGTTGAAATTGACCCCGGCGGCCATCACATAGACCAGCGCCTCATCGGGTCGCAGCTCCGGGACCGGAATCTTTTCGACTTTGAAGGCGTGGGTCGGGTCGCCGAATCGATCGGCGCGAATCACCTGCGCGTACATCTGCCGGGGAACCTGCCCGATCGGCGGCACTTCGCCGATTTCGTAGATTTCCCTGGAATTCGCGGCGGTCTGTTTATGGGCTACTAATGTGCTCATAGGGGAAGTGATTAGGTACCTGTTTGGCGCCCGTTTGACAACACTCTAACAGGTGTACGGTTTTAATCGAAGCGCCGACCGTCTTAGTCTCCGAATCGCAAGCGATGATTCACTTGAACGGCCAACCGGTCTCATCCGATCCCAGCATCCGCTCGATCTGCTCTATATTCGGGGATTCGCTTGCAGGTGTCATGCGAGTTGAAGCGTCCGCGACGGCAACAACTCCGCTTTCGCTTCCACATCGAAGTTGCCAGATTCCCGCAATCAGCATCGGAGGAGAATTGGTGAGAATCGCAGAGTTCCTGGCTATCGCAATATTGATGATCGCGCTCGCGCTTGGGACGCATGCTCCAGCGTTCGCAGCGCCCTCGCCCGACGCATCATCCTCGCCGACGATGCCGCAGAATTGGGATTACCGCATACCGCTGCCTGCCGGCGCAGAGTTGACGGACTCGTCCGTGCCAAAGATCGGGGTGGTGTATGCCGCGAATTTCGCCGTCACGGGCAGCTACAAGGAGTTAGTCGATTTCTACGAAAGGGAGCTTCCGAAGGCAGGCTTCGTGCTCGGCCCGAAGGTCGCCATTCCCGCGCGCAAGGTTTACAATCGCAACTTCACCGAAGTAGGCAACCTCGACAGTGTCGTCGTCAGTCCCGACCCGAAGGACCCATCGAAGTTCATCGTCCACATCGCATGGACGCCGAATGCTGGGAAGCCGGCTGCCAAGGCGCCGTAACCCGAAAATTTGGGCGGCAGCCGCAACCTCGCGTGAAGGTTGCAGCTGCTCAGTTCGCGACGATCTTTTAGTGTAGCGCTGGGGAAGCGAACGCCGTCGGCGCGTGAGCTGATGCTGCCGCGATGGCGTCGGCCGCCGCCTTGTCCTCTTTCAGGATGTGGTTGTTCAGCCAGTCGCGCAAAAAAGTCATCAATTCGACCGACAGCGCTACCGTTCCTTTCTCGTACTTCACTTTGAACTCACCCACCGTCTTCAGAAGGCCGGCGTGTTCCTTTTTGTGTTTTTCGAGACCGGCATAGTGTCCCGATCTCCAAACGATCTCCTCACGGCCAAAATGCTCTTTGGTGTATGCCACCAGTTTGTTTAAAATGGCTCCGACGATGTCCTTGCCCTTGCCGGCCATCATCGCGGTGTGCATCTCGTTTATGTACTGGATGAGCATCCGGTGATCGCGGTCAATCATTGGATGATGGCCCACCGTCATGCTGTCTTTCCACTCAAAAAATGCCATAAGAATCTCCCCTTCGTTGTGTCGGTCGAAACCGTCGTTCCTGTAGGTTTCTAACTTGCAAAGTGACGAAGGAAGCAGCCGGAGGACCGGGTACTTCGACCAACAGGAAGCAGGCTTTCCCGATCAGGAGCGAGTACGGAGCAGGCAGGGGAGATTATCGACGCAATGTCGGTAGTGCGCCTACGTTTTTCGAAGTGGGTTTGTTTTTGCAGATTCGATGCTCGCGATCGTTCGCGGAATTCGTACTGCGTCGGACTTCTGGAGAGTCTCGAAAAAGAGAAGTCCTTGTAAATCGGGCATTATTTGGCTTCGTTTCGTCAAAATCGCGGATTCCACCGGTCGGCTGACTGCTTTACCGTTTGCTGCCCCGCCAAGTCGCTGTCGGGTGGCTTTGTTCCGTAGATTTCGCTCATAGTGCGCCGATCGCCGGTGGGTTCGTTTTGCGCCCGACATTCGAGTTCCTGCCATCGCTCCAAGAGTCTAGCGGTGGGTTTGTTTCTGCTTTTCGTTAAATCCAGCAGAGTCAGGAGGGGTGGAGGGGCTATCACTGGCAGTAACATCACCTCGACACACAGTTTAGCAAGCGGACACCTTCCGCCGAAGACGTCACCAGGAACTATGTCGCGCAGGTCGAGACAATATGAGCGCCATGTCTTCGACATTCTGCCCCTCCGCTCCAGTTGACGACACGGGATGAATTCCATAAAAACGGCATCGGTCATCAGGCGCGTCGGCGTGCTATTATCTCGGCCTCCGAGTGGTTCCGCAGACCCTCAAATAAATTAAAGTGTCAGTTTAAGTCGGAATATTTCTATGGCGGTGCGCAAGATCGAGCATGGCCACTACTTCGAGGATTTCGAAGTCGGCCATATTTTCAAGCATCATTGGGGACGCACGATTAACGAGGGCGACAACAGCCTCTTCAGCAGCGTCACCATGAACTTCAACCCAATCTACTTCAATCGTGAGTATGCCAAGTCGATGGGTTACCGTGACGTCGTGGTCAATCACATGCTGGTGATGAATGTGGTGTTCGGGCTCTCGGTCGAAGACTTGAGCGAGAAGGCGATCGCGCATCTCGGCTACGAGCAGATGAAGTTTCTCGCGACCGTCTATCCCGGCGATACGCTCACCTCGCAATCCGAGGTGCTGTCCAAACGCGACACCTCGCGGCCCGATCGCGGCGTCGTGAAGTTTCGCACCACCGGATTCAACCAGGCGGGCGAGAAGGTCCTCGAATACGAGCGTCCGGTTTTGATTCGCAAGAAACCTGCGTAGGAGCGTTTGTCCATGCCGATGACCACCGAAGAGCACGAGGAGATACGCCGCTCGGTCCGCGACTTCGTCGACAAGGAAGTCAGACCGATCGCGAACGACCTTGATCGCCAGAACAAGGAAATCCCCGAACACATCCTCAAGAAGATGGCCGAGCTCGGCTACTTCGGCGTCATCTTTCCGGAAGAGCAGGGCGGGATGGGGCTCGACTACACCTCGATGGCGATTGTCACCGAGGAGCTGTCGCGCGGATGGCTCAGCGTCGGCTCGGTGATGACGCGCAACCTCATCACCGGCACCCTCATCAGCGCCAACGGGACCGAGGAGCAGAAGAAGCGCCTGCTGCCCAAGATCGCGCGCGGCGAGCTGATGACGGCGGCGGCGTTCACCGAACCCGACTCGGGTTCGGATACCGCATCGTTCAAGACGCGCGCGGTGAAAAATGGCGACGGCTATCTCATCAAGGGATCGAAGATGTGGTGCACCTTCGCCAATCGCGCGAACGTGCTGACCGTGATGGTGCGCACCGATCCCGACGTATCGAAGCGTCACAAAGGGCTGTCGCTGTTGCTGTTCGAGAAAACTCCCGGCGACGATTTCGCGCCGCCGCATCTGACCGGTTCGCCAATTCCGACCATCGGCTATCATGGGATGCGCAGCTACGCGTTGCAATTCGACGATGCTTATTCGCCCGCATCGAACCTCGTCGGTGGCGTCGAAGGGCGCGGATTCTATCAGTTGATGGCCAGCTACGAATCGGCGCGCATCCAGACCGCGGCGCGCGGGGTTGGCGTCGCGCAGGCGGCGTTCGAAACCGCGGTGAAATACGCCAAGCAGCGCACCCAGTTCGGCCAGCCCATCGGCGAGCATCAGGTGATTCGGCATAAGCTCGCGCATATGGCGGTCGAGATAGAGGCGGCACGTCAGCTCGCATACTTTGCGGCGGCGCAGAAGGACAGCGGCAAGCGATGCGACTACGAGGCCGGCCTCGCCAAGGTATTCGCCGCCGAGATGGCGGAGCGGGTGACGCGCGAGGGGATGCAAATCCATGGGGGCTACGGCTATTCAATGGAGTTCGAAGCGCAACGCTTCTGGCGCGACGCGCGGGTGCTGTCGATTTTCGAAGGCACCAGCGAAATCCAGCTCGAGGTGATCGGCCGGCGCATCATGGAAAGAGAGGGTTAGGCGCAAGCGCTCCCGACCTCACCCGGCGCAGTAGCGCCACCCTCTCCATGAAGGGAGAGGGAAAAAGGATGAAGCGACTTTGATAGGAGCGAAGCGTAGTCGAGGGAAACTATAGAGAGCGTGAAGGCTAACTTTATGAGCCTGACTGGCGAAAATAATTACTTCGAAAATTTCAACGTCGGCGACACGCTGATTCATCAGCGCGGCCGCACCATCACGCAGATGGACAATCACATGTTCACCTCGCTGGTGATGAACACGGCCGAGCTGCACTTCAACCAGGCGATGATCGATCGCAATCCCGACGCGTTCGTGGGCGGCAAGCTGCTGGTCTACGGCGGCGTGGTGCTGGCGTTCACGCTCGGCCTCGCGTCGCAGGACACCAGCGAGAACGCGCTCGCCGAAATCGAGATGGACAACGGCAAGCACACCAATCCTGTTTTTCATGGCGACACCATCTTCGCCGAATCAACCGTGCTGGAAAAAAAGGACGCGCAGCGCCCCGATTGCGGATTGGTGAAGTTCAAGCTGGTCGGGAAAAAACAGGACGGCACGGTGGTGGTCGAGATCGATCGCACGGTGCTTATCAAACGCAAATCGCATTACCTGAAGAGCGGTCAGTAACGATAGAGACACGAAGTGGGCGCGTAGCGCCGCGCCGCAGGCGCCCCGAGGCGGAGCGCAGCGGAGCCCGAGGGAGGATTAAAAATGTACGTTCTTGATAATGGCAAGCGCTTCGTGATCCCGCGTACGGAAATGACCTATCCCGGCCACAGCATGAAGCTGCATCAGAATGCGGCCGACCCGGTGAAGTCGCCGGTCGATCACGTGATGGCGGATTTCGAAGATGCTTGCCCCTACGAATTCAAAGGCCCCAAGA
The DNA here is from genome assembly GCA_963815835.1 of uncultured delta proteobacterium. GTDB lineage: Bacteria > Desulfobacterota > Binatia > Binatales > Binataceae > DATGKG01. Next base: position 356,309 of record CAWFIF010000004.1, on the reverse strand, counting down.
GCCGCAAGGTGATGGTCGAGGCGCTCAACACGCTCGACTTCGGCAAGAAGATTGTCACAGTGCGCCCGAATAATATCCATTCGCCGTTTTTCAAAGAGGACATGGAAGCGATCATGCTCGGCGCGCCAAATCGTTTTCATGGCATCATGCTGCCGAAGACGCGCGGCCCCGAGGATATCGAGCTCGTGGCCGACGTTCTCGGCGACCTCGAGAAGCGCGGCGGATGGAAGTATCGCGTGCAGATCGAGTCGCTGATCGAAACGCCGCACGCGCTGGTGAGGGCCTACGACATCGCGACCGCATCGGATCGCATGGCCGGGCTGGTGTTCGGGATCGCGGATTTTGCGGCGAACCTCGGTATCCGCGAGATCGTCGACAATCAGAACATCAACTTTCTGTACTCGAAGCAGGCCACGGTCGTGGCCGCTAAAGCGGCGGGACTACATGCGGTAGACAATGTCTTCCTGCGGTTGTGGAAGAACACCGACACGCCCGAGCGCATCGCGGAACTGCAGAAGGGGCTGCGCGAGAAGAACATCGGCGCCGCGAACCTCGGCATGGATGGCACCTGGGTCATCCATCCGCAGCAGGCCGAGATCGCCAACGCGTGCTACACGCCGAGCCAGGAGCAGATCGACGAGGCGCGCCGGGTCGTGAAGCTCTACCATGAGAAGGGCGGCGGCTCGATGGCGGATCCCAAGAGCGGCGAGATGATCGACGAGGCCACCATCAAGATTGCGCTGATGGACCTCGCGAAAGGCTCGCAGGCCGGGCTGGTGAGCGACGCCGAGCTGCGCGAATGGTCGGAGAAATCCAAGGCGATCACCGGCTACGACATCCTCGAGCTGATGCGCCGCACCGCGTAGTCCCTAAGATTCGGTAATTCAAGTGGCGCGATTCGACAGCGTCCTGTTCGACCTAGATGGCACGCTGACTGACCCGCGTGTAGCGATTACCTCCTCGATGGCGCATGCGCTCGCTGAGGTCGGCGCCGAGGTCCCTCCCATCGAGGAGCTGGTGTGGTGCATCGGTCCTCCGCTGCGGCAGAACCTCGGGCGGCTGCTCGGTCCTGATCGCGCGCACCTGGTCGAAACCGCCGCACAAGCCTACCTGCGTCGCTATGCGATCGAGGGCGTGCGCGAAACCACCGAGTATCCTAGCATCGATGCGATGCTGCATCGTATCCGTCGTGCCGGCCCGCGCGCTTATCTCGCGACCACCAAGTTCGTCGACCATGCTGAGGAAGTGCTGATCGCATTTTCGTTGCGGCAGCATTTCGAGGGAGTGTTCGGCGCGAGGCAGGATGGCTCGCTGGGCGACAAGCGCGAACTGCTGAAGCACATCCTCGATAAGACGGGCATCGATCCCGCGCGCTCCGTGATGATCGGCGACCGCGAGCACGACGTTGTCGGCGCCAGGACCAACGGCATCTTCAGCATCGGCGTGACCTATGGATTCGGCTCGCGCGAAGAATTGGTGGAAGCCGGCGCCGACGCCATCTGCGACTCGCCCGAGGAAATACTCGCGCTGATTCTGTAAAATCGTCGGACGATTCCTGCCCTTGACACGATGGTTATGTTGGTCGGAGATCCTCTATCGCTAAAGGAGCAACAATGATTATCCTGCGAAAAGCTTCGGAACGAGGGCTGACCAAACTCGATTGGCTCAACAGCCGTCACACATTTTCTTTCGGCGAATATTTCGATCCGAAGGAGAATGGATTTTCGGTGTTGCGCGTCATCAACGATGACCACGTTGCGCCAGGGAAGGGATTCGGCACGCATCCGCATCGCGACATGGAGATCATAACTTATGTCCTGGAGGGCGCGGTCGAGCATCGCGACAGCCTCGGTACGCGCAGCGTAATTCCGGCCGGCGATGTGCAACGGATGACGGCGGGAACCGGCATCCAGCACAGCGAGTTCAATCCGTCTCCATCAGAGCCGCTGCACTTCCTGCAGATTTGGATTCTGCCCGAAGCGGCCGGAATCAAGCCCGGCTACGAACAAAAGACGTTGGGCGATCGCACCAAGGGGAAGCTCGCGCTGGTCGCGTCGCATAAAGGTGGCGACGGCGCGCTGAAAATCCATCAGGACGCCGATTTGTATATCGGCGCGCTCACCAAGGGCCAGTCGGTGGAGAAGGAGATCTCCAAGGGCCGCAGCGGCTATGTTCATGTTGCGCGGGGAAAGCTGGATCTCAATGGCATCGCGCTAGGGGAGGGCGATGGCGCGAAGATCAAAGATGAGTCGCATCTGAAATTCGCGGCGACCGATGATGCGGAAGTGCTGTTGTTCGATCTTCCGTAGGAAGCTCCTTTTCTTGTAGCACAGGCTTCAGCCTGTGTGCCTGTCTTCTGCTTCAAGAACACAGGCTAAAGCCTGTGCTACGAAGATTCGGAAAAGAGTTTAGGGAACAGGAGCAGCGCCGAGGAGGCCGGCGGCTTCATCATAGCCGAGCATCAGGTTCATGTTCTGAATCGCCTGGCCCGCGGCGCCCTTGCCGAGGTTGTCGATCGCCGTCAGTACCAGCAGCGTTCCGGAGCGCCGATCGAGATGTACCGCCATCTCGCAAAAGTTGGTCGCGCGCACATTTTTGAGTTCCGGCAGTTCGCCCGACTTCAGCAACCGGATGAAGCGCGACTTCGCGAAGCTTGCCTCGAACGCATTGCGCACATCCTGCTCGGTGGTGCCGGTGCGAGGCCGCATAAAGATCGACGTCAGAATTCCGCGCGAGATCGGCAGCAGATGCGGCACGAAGAGCACCGCGATTTCGCGTCCCAGCGAGTTGCCGATTTCCTGTTCCATCTCGGGAACATGACGATGATTGCCGACCTTGTAGGCGCGAGCGTTCTCGTTCACTTCGGCGAATAGCTGCTCGATCTGCGGGGCGCGCCGGGCGCCTGTCGTGCCCGACTTCGCATCGATAATGATCGACGACGGTTCGATGAGATCGCGCTTGATGAGCGGCAGCAACGCTAGCAGCGCGCCGGTTGGAAAGCATCCAGGATTAGCAACCAGTTTCGCTTCGCGAATCGCATGACGATTGAACTCGCTCAGCCCATAGACCGAATGCTTCAGCAGCGCGGGCGCCGGATGATCGACGCCAAACACCGCGCGATAGGTTGCCGCATCCTTGAGGCGAAAGTCTTCGGAAAAATCGATCACCTTGACGCCGCTTTGCACAAGGTCGGCAATCATCGCGGTGCCGACTTTTTCCGGCAGGCACGAAAACACGACCTCGGCGCGTCCCTTGACGAGATCGGTGCGCAATTCCTCGAGCGGAGGCAGGTTGACACCCGCGAGGTGACGATAGACATCGGCGACTTCGCGGCCCGCGTAGTGCTCGGAGGTCAGCACCGACAACTCGACGAACGGATGCCCGGCGAGAAGGCGCACCGCCTCGATTCCGGAGTATCCGGTCGCGCCCAGAATCCCGACTCTTACTCGATTCGTCGCTGGCATCAGGCGAATTCCCACATCGGACTTGCGAATTAATCCAAGCTTAACCGAATAGCATGAACGGAATGTGGTTGTAAGGCCGCCCAGATCTTCGTAGCACAGGTTTTAACCTGCGTCCTTGAAAGCAGAGGAGAGCCACAAAGGCAGAAGCCTGTGCTACAGCTCAGGATGACCGCTCGGAGGTTGGCGGTCGCGAGATCCTTCGCGAAACGCTCAGGATGACCGCTCAGCGTTGCTGAGCGGTCACTTGGTATCGAACTCGAACAGCATCTCGCGCGGCAATTCCTCCAGTTCCGCGAATCGTTCGGCATACATGGTAATCACGCCGTCATCAGGATTCTCCTCTAGAAGCCTGCTTAGTTCGGCGCGCGCCTCGTCAGCCTGGCCGTTCTGCAAGAGCTCGTTGAGATAAGCGAAGCGATCATAGAACCCGGGATCGACACCATCGTTCGCGTGTCCGGCGATCTCGACGACTGCAACTGGACGCTCTTTGCCTTTGACGCGGACCTGTCCGATCTCACGCTTGATGTACTTCTTGCTGGCCGCGAGCATCACGGTCTCGCGGCTGACCAGCAGACGGGATTTGAACTTGCGCGTTAGGCCTTCTAGTCGGGCGGCGAGATTGACCGTGTCGCCGATGACCGAATAGTCGAAGCGGTTGGCCCCGCCGAAGTTTCCCACGATGGCCTCGCCGGTCGCGATCCCGATTCCGATGTCGATGGTCTTGAAGCGCGGATCGGTCGCGTTGAGTCTCTTCAGTTCCGACAGCATCGCCAGCGCCGCGTCGATTGCCGCTTGGGCGTGGTGCGGAAGGTTGTTGGGCGCCCCCCAGAACGCCATGATGCCGTCGCCGCGAATCTTGTTGACGACGCCCTTACTTTCGAGGATGTGGTCGGTCATCTTGGTCATGTATTCGTTGAGCATCGTGACCAGCTCGACCGGGTCGGTGCTCTCGGAGAGTCCGGTGTAGTTCACGATATCGGCGAACAGGATCGTCAGCACCCGCCGCTGGCCGCCCAGCTTAAGCCCTTCGCGATTGTCGACCACCGATGCGATGACGCTCGGATGCAGGTAGTGCTCGAAGGCGTGGCGCAGGTAGCGCTTCTCCTTCGTCTCCTCGTAGTAGCGGAATCCCGCCAGCACCGTGTAGGTGGAGGCCAACATCATGAGTGGATATACGATCCCGATCAGCCGGTGGTCATGCCAGAGCAACTGGCGTGCAATCAGCGTGTACGAAGCACCGAGTGTAACTGCCGCCATCGCGGTCAGATTCGCAGGCAGAAACGAGGCCGCGAGTACCATCAACAGGCCGAGAGCGATGCTCCAGAGCCCTTCGATCCCGTTGTCGGCGCTGCGAAGGATCACGTCATTCTGGAGAATGTCGTCGATCGCATTGGCATGAATCTCGACCCCGGGGAAATCCCCCGCCTCGGGGGTGTTGAAGCGGTCCCCTAGTCCCCGCGCCGTCGCGCCGACCAGCACTATTCTGCCGAGAAGGTCCGAGGCTGGGACGCGGTGATTGAGGATGTCGGTGAAGGAGTAGCGCGGGAAGGTGCCTTCCGGGCCGCGGAAGTAGACCAGCATCTGTCCATGTTCGTTGATCGGAAACTCCCGCTCCGTCTCCCCGTTCGGATTCTGGATGATGACCTTCTGCTCGCCCAATACACCGAAGTTCAGAATCAGGTTGCCATCGCCGGCGAGCGCCTTCAGCACTGCGAGCGATAGCGGTACTCGATTCCCGTCGTGGAAGCGCGCGACCATTATCTGCGCGCGCATGACACCGTCGTCGTCGGAATCGGTCGATACGTAACCGGTGCTATGTGCGGCCTGATTGAGAATCGGGATCGGTGGCCGATACCACTTTGAGCCGAACAGTTCGCGAGCCATTCCCGGAGGAATCCGCGCCAGACTGTAGGAAAGCGGGGCGGGAAGGAGCATCTCGGTCGTGAATCCCTGCTCGAGCACCCCCTGGGTCTTCCCCGCCGCGTTGAGCGTTCCAAAAGAATAGGCGAGGACCGTCCTGCCCTCAGCCTTGATCGCATTGGCGAAGGCCTGGTCGTTGCTCTCCCCCAGAAGCTCTTCCGCGCGAACTTTCGTGGTCCCCGACTTTTCGAGGCGCTCGACCAGCGAGGCACGTGCCGCGTCAAGATTGTCAGGTTCGCTGAACAGTACGTCGTAGCCGACCACCGCGACCTTGTAATCATCCAGCGCGCGCTCGAACTGAGCCATCACGCTGCGACGGAAAGGCCACTGGCCCAATTCCGCAATGCTCTTGTCGTCGATCGCGGCGATCTTGATCGCTCCGGTCGTCTTGGGAGTGGAATGCCGGTACATCCGCAAGTCGGCCATGCTCAGCTCGTATCGATCGAAGGCGTGGAAACGGTTCAGCATCACCATCGTGGCGACGACCGCCAAACCGACCAGGAAGGTCCAGAGCGAGAACTTGTATCGATTCGAGCGCGAGGGCTTGCCGGGCTTGGTGCGTGGTGACTTGGCGGGCATAGGCGATCGTCAGCAGCATAGCGCGAGATCCGGGATTGCGCTATTCGCGCATCGTAGCCGCTACCGGCACATTAAGATGCGATCCTCGCGTTTTGGGAGAAAAACTAGGGGCCGAAGAACTTCAGGGGTTCAGTGAAGTCGATTTCCTTGTACATCGTGAGCTGGCCGTATTGATGGGCCGAGCCATAGCCTGCCTGTGCGCTGAGGCCGACCTGCCAAGGACGATAGTAGAAGCTGAGGTCGGGCCCGCCCTGTCCCTCAGTACCATGGATGAACCCGCCCTCGTAGAAGGCGCCGCCGCCGCCCGCCATTAGAAGGTACTTTTCGGTGCTCTTCAGGATCGCCTGGAAATCGACTTCAGTGCTGGTGACGCCGTTCTGGTAGTTGTGGATGGAGCTGAACGAAAAGTTGATCGGATGCAAAGTGTGAAGGAACCACCAGCTCGACATGTCGCCCTCGACGATGACGGCGTCACTATCGCCGAAGTCGTGACCTGCGGAGATGAAGAAGTGAGTTCCCGGCCAGATGCTGAGATCGAATCCGCCTTGAGCGCGGCCGAAGTTGAGTCGCGCGGAATGGCCTGTGCCAGGCTCCAGCGGCGAGTCAAATCCTCCTCCGATCCATAGCTGGTAGCCGGTGGTGCGACCGAACACGCCGATATATCGGGTGATGCTTTGCTCGAGCTGGAAGCCCTCCTGAACGGTGCCATACTTGTCACTTCCGTATCCGCCCAGGAAGCCCAGTGTAGTGAGTTGGCCGTGTTCGGGAATCTTGAAGAAGTCGGGATAGATGTCATTGAAGCTGTACTGCGCACGCGATGAACTCGGCAGAGCGGCAACCATCAGCGTGGCTCCGAGCATTATCGCTATAGCCTTCATCACGAAGTTTCTGAGCAAACTAATCACCGCTGTTTCGCCTTCAATCAACGCGGAGGAACAGGAGGCAGTGGTGGCGGAGTAAGGGATTGAGGTGGACATACGGGGCATCCCGGTGGCGGCACTCCCCCGAGCACGGTGCTTGGGATGCTGGCTGTCGCCGAATGAGCGCCGGTCATTCCGATCGGACCGGGGAGCGTCGGGATAACGTTGCATGGCACGGTGGCCTCGTACCCCGCAGGTACATCGATGCCAGTGGCCGCATTGGGATTGCGCACAGAGACCACGCCTTCATACACCACGACGTCGGTGAACTTCCTGCAATCGCTGAAGGTCGGCCGGGGTTCGCCCACGAAGTAGGTCGTGTCCCATCTGGTTCCGCGCACCGCAGCGACCGCATTGGGAGTATGTACTTCGAAGTTGGGCACGCCTCCGGTGGCATTGACCACCGAGCGGAGCGCTCCCCCGAACAGGCTTACCTGTGTCGCGGCTCGGCCGCCTGCGGGAGCCAGCGCGTGGTTATCGATTACCAGATTGCTCGATTCGCCGAGCTCTAGCGCGCTGCCATCGGTCAGTGTGATGACGGCATGCCCTCCCGGGCTTGTGGTTACTCGATCTCCCACGTGGACTGCGGTTCCCGGTCCTGCCGTTGCGAGACCGCCAGCACCCTGTATTTGGACGGCGCCTGACGCGGTTGAGATGGTGCCTGCCACCGGTGCTTGCGCGAAGCCTCGCGACGCGATTGCCAAGGGAAGCAGAATGCCGGCGATGGCTGAGACCAAGGTCAGTCTTGTGGCGTTTCGCGCACTACAGATCGCACGCATGGGTCATCCTTGGAGCAACGAGGTTGCGGTTATGAGGGCGAACGGAAGTCAAACAGAAAGCGATGCCTACTGCAAGCTTCGATGCCGAAAGGCAACCGCAGATGTCATTCGGATGCTCAAGTAGTCGCATAGCAGATCGAGCTGAAGACACGCCAAAAAAACGGCCCGCACCATCATTACGAGGGAGCGGGCCGAAAAAAATCCGACGCTCGAAACTAGCGCTTCGAGTATTGAGGCCGCTTGCGCGCCTTGTGATGTCCGTACTTCTTGCGCTCGACCTCGCGAGGGTCACGCGTCAGCAACCCCGCCTTTCGCAATGCGCCGCGCAACGCCTCCGATGCCGCGACCAGCGCGCGCGAGATTCCATGACGAACCGCGTCAGCCTGCGCCGAGGAGCCTCCGCCATTGACACTCGCGAGGACATCGTAAGTGCCTTTGGTCTCGGTGACCTCGAACGGCTCCATCACCTTCATGCGCGCGGTGTCGCGAGGAAAATAATTCTCGAGCGCTCGCTCGTTGACGGTGACGGTACCCGCACCGGGGAACAGACGGATGCGCGCGACCGCGGTCTTGCGGCGGCCGGTCGCCCAGATGATATTTTTTTTCTCTGCCATAGTAGTTGATGTACTACTCCAATGCCTGAGGTTGCTGCGCTGTGTGCGGATGATCCGCGCCTGCATATACCTTCAATTTGGTGAAAAGTCGCCGCCCGAGCCGATTCTTCGGCAGCATCCCCCGCACCGCGATTTCCACTAATTGCTGCGGCTTCTTCGATTCGAGAATCTTGCCTGCGGTAGTGGTCCTAATGCCGCCAGGATAAGTTGTATGGCGATAATAGACCTTTTCTTCGAGTTTCTTGCCGGTCAGCTTCACCTTCGCGGCGTTGATGACGACGACGAAATCGCCGGTGTCCTCATGCGGCGTGTAGTCGGGGCGATTCTTGCCCGCGAGGATTGCCGCGGCGCGCGTGGCGACGCGCCCCAGCGACCGTCCCTCGGCGTCGATTACCATCCAACGCCGGTCGCGCAGCGCATTCTCGCGCGAGATGCTCTTGGTCTGATGTGTAAGTCTCAACTCGTTTTCCTTCGTCGCACAACGATTTTCATGACCGATTCTGAATCGGGGAAAACCGTTAGCCAGTATACAATTTTTGGCGGGGCCGATGGGATTTGAACCCACGACTTCCGACGTGACAGGCCGGCGTTCTAACCGGGCTGAACTACGACCCCGCCCGAACTATCCTTTGTGACATTTTATGGGAGCCGGAGCAACTGACTGAACGAACACAGTATGCGACCGCGCTGTCGGATTCCAGTCCCTATCTGCCAGCGGGCGATTTTTCAACGCGCCCGTGTGAAGCTATAAGGGAGCATGCCAACACGCGCTGCGGCACTCATTTCTGTCGGATGGTATCTCCTGGTGCCCGGACTCCACTACGGCGCTGCTCCGGCTATTCTTGTCGCGACCGACGAGCCGCTATCGAGCTGGCATCAGCGTGGGAGCTATGACTCTGCGGAAAAATGTGAAGCCGCGCGAGCGCATAGTAAGAAGTATCTACTCGGGAAATTGGAGACGCTGCGTGCGCGGTACGGCAATACGCCAAAGTATCTAGACGATCCTGACGCGTGGGGGATCAATGCTTCGATTGGACAGATCGAACAATCCAAATGCATCGCCTCCGATGATCCGCGCCTGAAGTGTAATTGCCCTAAGCGTCACGACCCCAGCGATCCGATATGGCGAATCGTACCCTGAGGCGAGAATCTTAAAGAGAAAGAGACGGCCGCTACGATCGATATCGCGGCCGCCGTTTTAAAAACCTTACAGCGAGCCGAGGATGCCGCTGGGAATCGCGTCCCAGGCGCGACGCTCACCGTCGTAGGGCGCGTCCTGCGAGCCGCTCTTCTCGCCGAGGATCATCGTGGCGCGCCGAGCTGCGTCATACTGCGACCACCCGCCGAGGCTTTCGCAACTCGGATCGCCGTTGCGCGCAAACGCCAGCCACGCGTCCTGCACCTCGGTCGCGAGGCGTTCGGGAATCGGACCGGTTCCGGCGAACTGCGGCATACCGGGCAGATTATTGGTGCCGAACACAAAGCCAAGCTCGAGAGCATGACACGAACCGAGCATGCCTCCCGCCGCCGGCGACGGCCAAGTGAAGAGATAATTGTGAATCCGTCCGCGCCGCTTCGCATGCACTTCGGCGAGCCGCAGCGCCGGGATACGAAACACGCGGTCGGTTTCGAGTGCCGAGAAGAGCTCTGCGGGCGCGTTGGAGGCGCCGCGCGAGGCGCGCGCTTTTTCATAGTCGCCGATGAGCGCGTCAACCGCCTCGGGGCTGATGCGCCGGCTGTAGCGCGCGGCGAGTCCCCCGCGATCGAGTTTGTAAAGGCCGGGATCCATCGGCGCGAACAGCTTCCATTCCTCGAGCGTGGACCCGACCATGATCGCGACATCCGAGGACGCGCCCTCGGTCACCATCTCGATGGCGGGGCGAGGCATCAAGGTGCCGTCGATGACGGGCTGATATGCCATCCCGAATTCGGGGTCCGGTGTTTTACCGTCGGCGAGCAGCGTGCCTTTCAGAAGTTGTTCGGGAGTGAGCGCGCGGATCGCATCGACGCCCGAGGCTCCCAATTTCGACATGATGCGTTCCGCGTTGCGATTCGCGCGTTCGCGTGGTGCGCCGGTGTGGCATGCGCCGCTTTGCGGAATCGCCTTGTGAAACAGGCCGCGCGCGCCTGGCGCGGCGAGCAGCGTGCCGACGCTCATTCCACCGGCCGATTCGCCGAAGATGGTAACGTTGCCGGGATCGCCGCCGAACTCGGCGATGTTGTCGCGCACCCATTCGAGTGCCGCGATCTGATCGAGGATTCCCTCGTTGCCGCCGGCGGGAATTTTTCCGTTGGTCAAATCGGCGAGACGCAGGAAGCCCAGCGGCCCAAGCCGATAGTTGACGGTGACGAGGACCACGTCGCCGCGGCGCGCCAGCGTCGAACCATCGTAGATAGCCTGCGAGCCGGAACCGATCGCGAATGCGCCGCCATGAATCCACACCATCACCGGACGCTTCTTGCCATCGACGCCGGGCGTCCACACATTGAGATAGAGGCAATCCTCCGATTGCGGATCGTTGATGACCATCGCCGCGAGCGCGCTGAGCATTATCTGAAGCTGCGGAGCGACACCGCCGAACTTTCGCGCATCCCGCGTGCCGCTCCATGAGGCCGGCTTTTCGGGAGGCAGCCATCGCCGCGCACCGGTGGGCGGAGCCGCGAACGGGATTCCTTTGAAGATCGAGAATCCGGACTCTTCTACACCTTCGACTTTTCCATAGCGCGTGGATGCGACGGCACTCATGCGGTTACCTCCGAGATCAATTGGTAACGATATTTGCAGAGTTGACGGGTCGTTCACAATTCCTTAATAATCGCCATCGAGGCTTCGCGCTGTTATTTTTTTCTACAATGGCTTTCGCCTGTGCCTTTCGAAAACCGTGGTTGGTGATCCTGACTCTGGCGACGTGCGCGGCGCCGGCTTCAGGCCAAACAAGCGCGCCGAATCCGCCTCCCGCGCACACTCACGTGCAGCTCGAAGCGAAGCCGCCCGATGAGCCGTCATCCTCGTCGTCGCCGGATGTCGGGGCGCTTCCCGATGCGACCTCGTCGCCGAGCGCGTTGCCGCCTTCCACTGGATCAAGTGAAGACAGCAATGCGCCGGTCGCCGCCGATGCCGTCGCGCATCCGCCGGAAATTTTGACCTACGTCGTGCCGGTGTATCCCCCAAAGGCGCGCGCGCAGAAAATCGAGGGACGTGTTTTGTTGATGGTGGTCGTCGATGAGTCAGGAAAGGTCGAGGACAACGTCCAGGTAGTCGAACTCGATCCCGATGCTGGATCAGGCGGCGATCGATGCGGTTCATCAATGGAGCTTCACGCCCGCCCGCGACTCGGATGGGAATCCGGTGCGCGTGCAATTGGAGGTCCCCGTCCCCTTCACGCTGCGGTGAGGATTCGGGCGTCACGACCAGCCTTAATCCTCGCCACCATGGAGGCCTTCAGCACCTCAATTACCGTTGAAGCTGGGCGCCATTGACTATAGTACGTGGCGTTGACTGAATGATGAATAAGTTTAGCAGAGACCTGATAAAGAGCATGGGCGAGGCCCGCGCGCATGCGGAAGGCAAGCGGACCGGTGTGCGGCTTCATGTGCTCGAGGTGCCCGACGTGCGTGCGATCCGGCGCAAGCTGCGGATGTCGCAGAGCGAATTCGCGAGGAAATACCGGATTCCGCTTCCGACTTTAAAAAATTGGGAGCAGGGACGGCGGCAACCCGACGCGCCCGCGGCAGCCTACCTTCAGGCGATCGCGCGCCGCCCGCGAGAAATAAGCGAGGCGCTAAACCCATAGATGGGCGAGTCCGTCGATCAGTCGGAGAAGTCGAGGACGATATCAAGAGCCTCGACTCGATCCCGATGCTCGATCAGGCGGCGCTGGATGCGGTTCATCGATGGAGTTTCATGCCGACCCGCGATGCGGATTGGCAATCTGGTTTCGAGTGCAGATGCAGGTCCCCGTCCGCTTCACACTGCGAGGTGGCTACGCGAGGAGCCGTTGGCGCGGCTAAGAACGCCAGCGGTGGCCTGTGACTTCAGGCGTTGGTCCGGATGTTTCCTGCGAGAACTGAAGATCGATGATTTTGCATTCCGTCCTCCTTCGCGAAATGTGTGTCCTTCGTAGGCGTCGCGCTCACGCGTCATTTTCTGACGGTTCTGGAGCAGCCAGCTTTGCGGTATTTGCTAAGTTTGGGCAGTCCTGATCTGATAGAGACAACTCAACTGTCGGAGAAACCGTGTCAACCTCGACAAACAAGGTGATTAGTCTGGTGTCGTTAGCCACGGGGATGCCGGGTCTGACCGTCGCCTGCGGTACGATGCTCGCAGAGTCGGCCGCTGTGTGTTTGGAGGAGCGCAAACACTTGACCGGTGTGGCGCTGGGCCTGACTGGCATGAGAATTGAGGGTTTTCAACTCGATTGGGCAGTCGTTGACGAACAGCAAAGACGTTGCTACAAAGATCTCCAAGAGGCGACTGAACGCGGGGCTTGCGGTATTGCCATCCTTTTGCTGAAGGAACTGATCGGGAAAGTGGTGGTTGAGCGTTCCAGGAAGGGACCAGGTTTTGACTACTGGCTCGGCGACGCGGATGATGACCTCCTATTCGTCGGTAAGGCCCGCTTGGAAGTATCGGGAATTCTCTCCGGTACAATCGGCCAAGTTGCCGCAAGAGTGAGCCAGAAGAAGGAGCAAATTAAGCCAAGCGATGATCTCGCCCCCGGTTACATTGCAGTTGTCGAGTTTGGGAATCCCACTGCGCATGTGGAATTAAAGTGAGCGACGCGCAGGACATCAAGGCTCTCCATCGTAGAGCGATGGAACAAACGGACCTCGCCTTAGCGGCACGCTTGAGAGGCGAGCCGGACCAAGCTTCCCTTCTCCTTCGAGCCTATGAGCTCGAGTCGAAAGCCGCTCTTCTCGCAGATGGTCAACCTGAACCGACTCGTTCTGTGCTCTTGCGAAGTGCGGCATCTCTGGCCTTGGACTGCAACCTCATCGCAGAGTCCGAGAAACTGATCTGTACCGCTCTCGCCGGCGCTCCGCCTCCGGAGATTGCGGACGAGCTTCGAGACCTCTACGAGCAGGTTAATTTCAACCGTCACCTAAAAGTGAAGGGTATCACGCTACATGATGATGAGATGCAAATGTCCATCGCCGGCAAATCGATCGGCTATGGAATTGCACCGATCGAAGCATTCATCGAACGGGTCGAGAAGACGGAGTCGCTTCTCTATCGCACAGCCGAGCGGAAGCAGCAGAAGCCCTACAGAGATCGGGGCAGAAGAGACAAGACGCTTCGAGAAAGTCTCGCACTATATATGACCGTACCGAGGGCGGCGAGTTTTGCGGTGACATTCAAAGTCGGCGGGATTGAACAACTCGACCTTTTCAAAATACCAATGGTAGAGCAGATCATAGATGAGATGATCGAATGCTTGGAATTGTACACACACAGCGATGAGACCGAACTGAGGGCGCGGATTAAAGAAGAGCCCTATTATCGAAACTTCGTGGGGCTGGCCCAAGGAATCGCACCCGACGGTCGAGAGGTGGACGTTGTTGGCTTCACGACTCGCCGCCGCGGAGAAGTGAAAGAGGTGGCTCTGAAAGCCAGAAAGGAGAGCGCGTTCGATGAGGCTGCCTCGCCCGCGGAATCGAAACAGCCAAGCGGCGACATTGTAGTAGTTTCGGGCGTGCTGAAGTGGGCTGATTCGCTGAAAGAAGGGAAGAACGAAATTCAAATCGTCTCCGCAGAAGGCCGCCACAGGGTCGTCGTTCCGGCCGGCATGATGAGCGATATAGTAAAGCCGCTCTGGGAGACTTCAGTCACCATCAAAGGTGTTAGAAAGGGAAAGAAGATCAGTCTTCAAGATATTCGTCCCATAGACCGCCCAGATTAAATCGCAAGTTGCTGGACCTGACTCGGGACCACTGAAGCAGAATCACCCAGTCTCTTCAGATTCCATACGTCACTCGTTAAAATCCATCACCCTATGACGGAGCGGCTCGCGGAAACCCTCAACTGGCTCTATTCGCTCGAGGCGCGAGGGGAAATCTACAAGCTCGAACGCATGGACAATGCGCTCGATCTCATCGGTAATCCGCATCTGCGGCTGCGCGCCGTTCACATCGCCGGCACCAAGGGCAAGGGCTCGGTCGCCGCGATGCTCGATAGCTGCCTGCGCGCCGCCGGTCTGCGCGTCGGTCTGTATACCAAGCCGCATCTGGTCAATCTCTCGGAACGCACCCGCGTCGATGGGGCCGAGATCTCATCGCGCCGGATGTTGGGTTACATCGAGAAGCTGCGCGCCATCTATGAGGATGCTGGCCTCGCGCTGACATTTTTCGAATTCACCGTCGCGCTGATGTTCCAATATTTCGCCGATGAGAATGTTGACGTCGCCGTGATCGAGACCGGGCTCGGCGGGCGGCTCGATTCGACCAACGTGGTGCATCCGTTTCTGAGCGTGATTACGCCGATTGGGTTCGATCACATGGAGTATCTCGGCTACACGATTCCCGCGATCGCGGCCGAGAAGGGCGGCATCATCAAGCCGGAGATTCCGGTCGTGATCGGGTCGCGCGACGCCGAGGCACGTGAGGTTCTCACCTCGATGGCGGCGCAGCGGCGCAGTCCCTCGCGCCTGATGGATCGCGATTTCACATTCCAGTCACACGCCCCAGCGCATCGGATCGATTACCAGGGCCTCGCCCTCAACCTGAAGGATGTCAAGCTTTCGCTCGCAGGACCGTTCCAGCATGAGAATGCCGCGATCGCGATTGCCGCGCTCGAAGCGATGCGCGCGCTCGGGTGGAACATCGACGAAGAGGCGATCCGCCGTGGCCTCCAATCCGTGTATTGGCCCGGCCGTTTCGATATCGTTTCGCGCCGCCCGCTGGTGGTGCTCGATTGTGCGCACAACGAACTCAGTATCCATGCTTTGCTCGATACGATCGCGGTCGAACTCGGAGCGGAAGTGAAGCCGCGGCTGATTTTCGGATGCCAGGAGACCAAGACCTGGGAGCAGATGGCCGCGCTGCTGGCGCCGCGGGTACGCGACGTGACCTTGACGATGGCGAAGCCGAAGCGTCCGTTGCAGCCGGAAAATCTCGCCCCGGTTTTTTCGCGGCACCAAATCCCAAATCGGATCGAACGCGACCCCATGCGCGCGATCGAAATGGTGATGACGGAGAGCAGACCGGAGGACATGGTACTAGTGACCGGTTCCGTGTATCTTATCGGCGAAATCTACGAATATTTTCTGGCTCGCGAGGGCCGAAGCAGTCTTTTCACTGAAGCCGGCATTTAAAACCTTCTGGACCGTTCTGTTTTGCGTGGCACTACTTGCCATCGCGGCAGAGACGCCTTCCGCGGCGCCCAGCAAGGAACAAAGACTACCTCCCGAAGTGATCGGGCAACATCGTGGGCCGGTCGATATCACCGGCGAGAAATCGATCTACGATTCGAAGAACGACTCGTTTACCGTGATCGGCCATGCCGTGATGACGCAGGGCGCAACCGTGCTGAAGGCCGACCAGATTACCATGATGCGCAGGACGCATACCGCGCACGCCGTTGGGCATGTGCATCTGATCGATCCGGAAGCCGAGATATGGGCGTCGCAGGCGGATTTGAATCTGGTGAATGAAACGCTGGAACTCGAGAACGCGCAGATCCTTGCCAAGCGCAACACCTATCATCTGGCAGGGAAGCGGATCCGGAAAGTCGCCGGACAAAAATATACGATCCTGAAGGGTTTCTTCACTACCTGTGGAGCCGAACCGGGGACGCCCGACTGGAGCCTCAACGCGGATAAGATGGACGTAACGCTCGGGCATGAGGGTTACGCGCACAATGCGACGTTCTCGGTACTGGGGTATCCGCTGATCCCGCTGCCGTATGCGGAATTTCCCGCCGACACCAGCCGCCATAGCGGGCTGCTGAGCGGGCGCGAGGGACAATCGGGACTGCGCGGATTTCAGTATCTGCAGCCGTATTATTTCGCGATCGACAAAAGCTCGGATGCAACCGCGGCGTTCGATGTCGAGACCTCGCAGCGCATCGGCGGACTCGGCGAGTATCGGCTGACCAACGGCATCGACGATTATTTCTGGGTCAATGCCGCATACTACAACGAATCGATTCGGTCGGACGCGAATCGCGCCAACGACATCGTCGACAACCAAATCGCCGATCCGACTATCCCGGTCAATCGCTTCGGGATTATCGGCATGATGCGCCAGCATCTGACGCCGGATCTGACACTATACGGCAATGGGATGACGGTGAGCGACGATCTGTATCTTCGCGAGGTGGACGTGTGGACGCTCTCACGCGGGTACGGAAACAACTTCGGATCGCTCAGGGACGCGCAATCGCATTTGGGCCTCCTGGATGAGTTTGACGATGGCTTCGCGCGGCTACAGGGCACGTGGCATCAGGACCTGATACAGGCACAGCCATTCGCGCTTCAGCAATTGCCGGATTTGTGGGTCGACGGGCGTCGGGACCTCTTTGGCAACCTCGCGTATTTTGATTACGACGTTGACGCTGTCAACTATTGGCGGCAGAGAGGCCTGAGCGGTGAGCGGCTTAGCATGAATCCCCGCGTAACGGTTCCGTGGCGACTCGGCGACTATGTCAACGGCTTCGTCACCGGGGGCCTATGGGGCAACATCTACGACGCGTCAGGGCACGAGCTCAACGTCATTCCGGTGGGACAAAACGCGCCGGTGGGCCCAGGCGGGCAAGTTCAGAAGCTCATTTACAATAACTTTCTCGAAACCGGTCCTCTTTCCGAGGGTGGAGGCCTCAACGCGCGGTGGATTCCGTTCGTCGAGACCGGTGTCTCCACCGAGTTGGAGCGAGTTTACGACGTCAACTGGAAATACATCGACAAGCTGAAGCACACAATCGAGCCGTTCATCAACTATGATTATGTCCCTGCAATCTCACAGAGCGGAGTGCCCCTCTTCGATGAACGCGACCGCATCAACGCACGCTCACTGATCGTGTACGGTTTCACCTCGCGGCTTTATGGAAAGGTGGGTCCCTCCTCGACCACGCCCGAAATTGCCGAAAATGCCGATGCCGAAGCCGGCGCGGTCCAGGCTGCCGATTCGGGTCAGGGCCAGGCACTTGAAACCGCTTCCGATGGCGTGGGCGCGTACGACACCACCGACGCGGCGGAGACCCATAGCGCCGCGGGAGACACGACGCGCGAACTGGTGTCGATGACCTTGATGCAAGCTTACGACACCAGTTACGCCGTGCAGCCTAACCAGGTCGCGCTGTCCGACGTCGAGGGAAGGTTCACCATGTCCCCGACTTCGTTCCTGACGTTCGGGTCGCAATTCGCGTACGATCCGCGAAGCAATCCCGGCATCAGCCTGGCGAGCATCCAGATGAACCTGCAGCCACCCTGGAACAAAAACGACACGCCCCCGCTCTACATGGGCAAGGCATTAACCGGTTCGTTCATGCAGGTCTCCTATAACTATGTGCGTAGCGCGAACACGGTGGAGTTCGTGGGGACTTCGCGAAACGCCAGCCAATTCTTCGCTTTGCGCACCTATTACGACGTGCTCGATAGGATGGGCCTTTACTTCGCGCCGAACTACGACATCGCGGCTTCGCGGATGCTGTTAACGCAGTATGGGGTACGCCTAAAGTCACCCTGCGATTGCTGGGCCGTCGATGTGGGAATCACCAATTCGTACAATCCCAACGAGGTGTCAGTGCAGGTTCAGGCCACCCTCGGCGGACTCGGCTCGCTTGGGCAAAGCCCCTTCGGCCGCAATCCATTCACTCAAATGGGTCTGGCCGGTCATCCGGTAGGCGTGCTTCCGACTTACTAATCGCGTTTTTGTTGACCGTCGTTCTTCTAGAAATACACCAAGACGATCTCGGTCAGGATCCACAGAGTCATACAGATGAGGAGCTGCCGATCCTCGAGCAGCAAGCGCGTAGGGTCGCCGCCCTCGTTTTGCTGGTCGACAAGGTACAGATAGCGAAGTATTCCGAACGCGACGTACGGTACGGTCAGCACCGCGAGGTGATGATAGCGCGGGCCGAACTTCGCCTCGATCTCGAACGACGCGGTGTAAGTCATGTACCCGACCAGCGTGGTTCCCGCGACAATTGCCAGCATCTGATCGATGAGCCGGACGTTATAGTTCGCCAGCGCGCCACGATGCGCCGCCGCCCCTCCGCCGAGAATCGTGAGTTCGTGGCGCCGCCGGGCGAACCCCAGGAATAACGCCAGTGAAAAAGTGATGAACACCAGCCACGGCGACACGTCGACGTTAATGGCAACGCCGCCCGCGTAGGCGCGGATCACGAATCCGGCCGAGACCGCGATGACATCGAGAATCACGATTCGCTTCGCCCACAGTGAATACGCGAATTGAAGCCCCAGGTAGATGAGCGCGACTAGCAGAAACGCTCGGCCCAAGGTCAGGCTGATTGCGATACCGAGGGCGGCGAGCACGGCTGCGAATCGCGCCCCGGTAGCGACGCTCAATTCGCCCGAGGCTATCGGACGATCGCGCTTCTCGGGATTAAGCCGGTCCGCCTCGCGATCGACGATGTCGTTGAGCGCGTATGCGAAACTCGCCAGGGCACAGAATGCGACCATACCCGCGATCACGATTGCATCGTCACGAAAAATGAACAGGTGACGGCTGAAGATCAATGGCGCCAACAGCAGCAGGTTCTTGGTCCATTGATGCGGCCGTGCCAGCCTGAGCAATGCGGATCGCTGTCCCGCGGCTGTTCTCATCTCATCCGGTTGTGCCGCGCCCATGGGGACACTTTGTATGAACATCGCGACGGGGACGCAAGCGTCACCCCGGGCCACGCGTAGTGACCCATCGCGCCAGCTCCCCTCCTGTCGGCTGACTATAGGGCGCCTAAAAGGACTTGACAGATTTTGCTACAGAAAGTAGAGTCAGCAATCGGTGGCGGTCAGACGAATGCAGTACGTTAACAGCGACAGCACGATCCATCGGTCAGCCGGAAAAGTGGGGGCATCTTATGCCGACTAGACCGGTAACCTGGGACCTCGATATTCCGCCCGCCAGCCTGCTCGAGTCGGTTAAAAAGACCCCCCTGCCGGAGAAGTTCCCAGTATCGCCAAGCTTCGCATCTCGTTGACGGGAACCCGCTTTGAATTGCTCAAGAATTCGATTTTCGCCGCTTTTCTGCTGGCCGTTGTCGCGGTCGCTATTCACGGATCGCACCTTGCGAATCCAGACAACCAATTCGCCGCCAACACTGCGGCCGCCATCGAAGCCTTGGCCGGGTCCGTTTCCAATCAAAGCACTTCGCTGTTCGGCGAGACGGAGGCACTCGCTCTTCGCGCGACGCAGAAAGCTCGGGGTTTTGTGGATTATGACGCCGAAACCCTGGGGACTGCGCCGGCCTCGTCTCGGGAAGCGAGAGCCACTGCCGATGCGGATGCTACGCCCGTGGCGCGGGTTCATCACAAAGCGATGAAGCCTGCTCAATTCGAAACCGCGTCGCTCCGGCTGCATCCCGCTGTTGGCGGGCGCCATCGGCATTCGCCGGTCGCCGTTACGGGAGTGAAAATGCACGTCGTAGCCGGCGATCGGCAGCGGAGCGGAAATCCGCTCGAGGTTCTCGAATTTGTCGCGGCCGAAGGCTGGAACGCTGGTTACCGGTTCCTCAATCTGATGCAAGGCGGAATCGGGCTCAGCGGATTGTCTCACCTACCCAGCAAGGGCAAAGGTGCGATGAATTCCTTGGGCAATCGTTTCGATGTGACGAATCCCGATAGCGCCGCCTTGCTCAATCCCTCCTCTATGTTCGAGAGTCTTGTCACTGCCGACAGTCTGGCCGCGGGAATTGCCGCACTTCTCTTCTACATGATCTTCGTGGTCGTGCTGGCACGGGCAAAAGGTGGACTGCGTGCTTTTGCCGGGAGCTACGCGGTCTAGCTGTTCACTTCAAGGGTTGATATCAACGCGCTCGCACCTGATGTGCGGGCGCGTTGCTTTTCGATAACATCGCATCCACAGGTCCGCCATACCCGCTTGCACCGCTTGCGCGGCTCGCTCTGGCAGCGTTATAGCCACAGCGGCGGGTGTATTGGTCCGCAAGCCTGTGTCGGAGAAACATCGAGTAATGAGTAACCCCACTTCGGAGAAAACCGGCCCCAACGCTACTGTCGATATCGCGGGGCTTCGCAATTTCATTAACGAGAACAAACTTGGCGATCCCAACGACTTGCGCTCGGAGAACATTTCCTTCGGCCATTCCAACGAAGTCCATCTGATTCACTTTCAGGGAAAATCATGGGCATTGCGGCGTCCTCCACGCGGACCACTGTTGCCGACTGCGCACGACGTGATGCGTGAATATCGCGTGCTCAAAGCTTTGCAAGACACTGCCGTGCCGGTCCCGCGAGTGTATGCCGCTTGCGAGGATCCGAAGTACATTGGCGCGCCCTTTTACCTGATGGAGTATATGCGCGGCGAGGTGATCCGCGCCGACGGAAAAAGTTTCGCCAACACGCCCGAGCGCCGGCGCGCGGTGAGCGAAGGCATGATCGATTTGCTTATCGCGCTGCAGGAGGTTGAACTGGCGTGCGGCCGGCCTCGAAGGCTTTGGACGTCCCGATGGCTATCTTCCGCGCCAACTGAAGCGTTGGGTCGACCAACTCGAACGCACGGTTCCGCACACCCGCCCGCTTCCCGTCATGAACCAGGTGCGCGATTGGCTGCAGGCGCATATTCCCGAGTCGCCGCCCGCCACGATCGTTCATGGCGACTTCAAGCTCGACAACGTGATGTGGAATCCCACCGATCCGCCCAAAGTCAACGCGGTGTTTGATTGGGAGATGTCGACCATCGGCGATCCGCTCGCTGATCTCGGTTGGATGCTTAGCTACTGGCCAGATGCCAGCGACGATCCATCGAACCGAGGCATGGTCACCAGCTTGGTTCCCGAGCCCGGTTATCTGACGCGGCGCGAAATGCTCGATCGATACGAGGCCAAGACCGGGCGCAAGATGACGAACTTTCCCTTCTATCAGGCATTCGCGATTTTCAAACTCGCGATCATCATGGAAGGAAGCTATGCGCGTTATGTGCTCGGCCAGGCCGACGATCCGCTGTTCGAACAAATGAAGGAGCGCGTGCCGGCCCTCGCGAACGCCGCATGGAAGGTCTGTCAGGCCGCGAAATAAGCGAGGCGCTCATGAGCGATTACAAATTTATCGAGGTCGAAAACCCCGAGCCGGGCATCCGGCGCATCGCGCTCAACCGTCCCGACAAGCGCAACGCGCTGTCCAACGCTTTGCGCGGCGAATTGTTCGATGCGCTGCGCAAAGCCGATGTCGATCCGAGCGTCGGCGCGATCATCATTCGCGGCAATGGAAAGTGCTTCAGCGCCGGCTACGATCTCTCCCAGCCACCAGGTGAGCCGCTCCCGCGTCACATCTCGCCGGGCGAGGGCATCTGGCCGCGCCATCTGGTTGACGGATGGTTCGAGATGTGGGACATGGCGACGCCCGTCATCGCGCAGGTGCACGGCTACTGCCTCGCCGGAGGAACCGAACTCGCGACCGCGTGCGATCTGGTCTATGTCGCTGAGGACGCGCAGATTGGTTATCCTCCCGTGCGTTCGATGTTGACGCCGGACACCGCGTATCATCCATGGCTGATGGGAATGCGGCGCGCGATGGAATTGATGCTCACCGGCGATTCGATCTCAGGAATCGAAGCGGTGCAGTATGGCTTCGCGAATCGCGCATTTCCTGCCGACAAGCTGGAAGAGGAAGTCCTGAACTGGGCGCGTCGCGTCGCCAAAATTCCACGCGATCTGCAGGCGCTCAACAAGCGCGTGGTGCATCGCGCGATGGAGATCATGGGTGCGCGTGCCGCGATTCGTTCCGCCACCGAAATCCAGGCGCTCTGCTTCCATCAGCCATCGTCGCGCGAGTACATGAAGAAAATGCGCGAGGGCGTCACCAAGGCGCTCGACGAGCGCGACTCCAAGTTCGGCGACTACCGCACCGCGCGAGACAAGAAGTAGGTATCTACATCTTCTACAGCCCTGGCGACACAGTATGTCCCATCGCGGCGAGGCGCTTGGAGAGTTCAGCGCGCGAAGCCTTCACATTCACGAGCGGATGCGGCCGCCATTTGCGGATCTCCTCGACGCTGTACGGCTTGAAATCTTTCGGCAGCTCATCCTTGTTGAAGGTGATGAGCAGCCAATTCAGGACTTGTACAATCTGCTCGTCATTAAGCGGAGAGTTCGCGACCCCTGGAACCTGCACCAGATAGGCGCGGCCTTCGGGAGTTGCGAGGAAGTATCCCATCGAGTGCGCGAGCCGCGGCACCGTGCCGGGAATCCCTTCGGCGTGCGGCTGATGACATCCCCAGCAGTTGAGCGTGTAGAGCTCGACGGGCGGTGCGGCGGTCGCAGGCGCGCGGGTCGCAAGCAGCATCGCCAGCGCCGCGAGGATTATCCTCATGAACCGCTGCCTTGATGAGCCGCCAGCGCTTTCATCAGCGCCTCGCGTTCCTTGTGAACGTCGCCCAGCGCGGTGTTCGTGGTGCGATACTTTTTCACCTCATCGCTCGTCAGCGGCGAGAAATCGGTCGGCAGCATCTTCGCATTGAATGTGGTCAGGACGTAGTTCAAGACCAGAGCCAGGTCCTGGTTTTTGAGATTCGGCCACGGCTGCATCACGCCATTGTAAGTGCGACCGTGCACCGAAATCGGTCCTGTCATTCCGAACGATACGACGTGAACCAGGTATGCGCGTCCCTCGGGAATCGCGACATAGCTCCCGATCGAGTCCGCCAGGGGAGGAAACGTTCCGGGGACGCCTTTGGCGCTAGACTGATGGCAGACCGCGCAGTTGGATTTGAAAATGTCGTGGCCGTCTGCGTTCGCGATTCCGCCCATCGCCACTACCAGCATCAGCGCAACTAGCAGCTTCATGTCTTCAACCCCAACTTGACCGCGGTCGTGCAGTTGACGAAGTAGCTCTTGGTTCCGAAGCACCAGAAGACGCTGTTGTCGAGTTGGGTGCGATAAATCGGCATGTCGCCCTTGTTGTTCTGACAGAAGCATCGATTGCAGAAATCTTTGCCGCAGCAATCGCGATAGCCGATGATGTACTCCTTGCCGTCGCCCGGATTCTTGCACGTCCCGACCCACGAGGTCGGTGACATAACCGAGCCGGGACCGCATTCAGTGACGCCGCCGCCGCAGCATGAGCACAGGAAGCCGTCGAAGCCGCAGTATCGCCAGTAGTCGCAGCTAAGCGGGTCGCCGTCGTGGCCTTCAGCCGCGTTCGCATCGCCGGTCACGCGATGCACCGGCAGCAGGGGAAGCATCGCGGTGCCGAGCAGGACTTTACCGAGCAATCCGAGCACGCCGCGGCGCGAGGTTCGCTTCGCCAGTTCGCGGCTGAAATTTTCAATCAGATGGTCCATCGTCGGCTCCTGTGACGCACGCTACATCGGGTCCGATCCGGTGTGCTTATGCAGATATTCCTGGATCGATGCGACGCCCATTTCCTTCGCCTGGATCAGGCTTTCCAGATGTTCGCGAGTGTTGATGAGGCCCTTGGCACGCAGCACCCCCGTCTCATCGATCAGCACGGCATACGGGAGTTTTCCGACCCGGTAGGTCATGCCGAGGTCCTGCGACAGGATGTAGGGAAAGTCGCCAAGGCTTTGCGCGTTCACGAAGCGCTCGTGCTCGGCCGGCTCACCGTCGCTCGCAAGCAGAATCTCGAGCCAGCTCGATTCGGTGCGCGCGCTGGATTTCAGGATCGGGAGCATCTTCTTGCAGACCGGGCAGCTCGGCGACAGAAAGAAAATCAGTGAGCTCTTCCCGCTCGCACTCGCGCCGCCAATCTTGACACGGCGCTTCCTGATATCGAGGAGATCGAAGAGCGGCGAGCTTTCGCCTTCCTTGGGTCCTTTGTCGAGCGTGAGCGCGCCCATCGGTGCGATGCGCTCGTGGATCACGCCGATCTGGCGCAGCAGGGCGAGTTGCAAGCCCGCCATCACGAGCAGCAACACCCACAGCGCGATTTGCGAGATGAGCAGTGCTTCGCTCATTTCACATCATCTCCAGCGCGCGCGTCTTC
The DNA here is from genome assembly GCA_963815835.1 of uncultured delta proteobacterium. Taxonomy (GTDB): domain Bacteria; phylum Desulfobacterota; class Binatia; order Binatales; family Binataceae; genus DATGKG01. The sequence continues at coordinate 331,900 of CAWFIF010000004.1, read as the reverse complement.
GGCGCGTTACCGATTGCGAAATTTGCGCTCGCATAGAGAATTACCAGAGTCAGCGCGCCGAGCACGATCGTCACCACATCAAGCGATTCGATCGCGCGATCGCTCGCGGGAACAATCACCGCTGCCGCGAGAATCATGAGAAAAAGATTTCGCAGCAGCAACCATACGCTCAGCTCCTGGCGCAGCGCGGGCCCGAAGCATCCGCAATCGATATTGGTGCGTCCTCGCGCGAGGTTGATAGCGATCGCGCCGGTGAAGATCGTCAGCAGCGCGAGCAGCGTCGAGGCCGCTATCGTTCGGGTCGAGGTCAAGAGCAATCCCGCCGCTGCTATGCATTCGATGATCGGTAGGAGGTACGCGAGCGGCCTCTCCATCCACGTCGGCGCGAGTTGGTAGTTCGCGAGTGAGCCCTCGAACATCTCGAGGTCGCGCAATTTCATCACACCTGACGCGCCGAAGATCAGCGCCAGTGCGAATGCGCAAAGCCAGCGAATTGCCGGATCGATTGCTATCACGTCAGATACCGTAAATGTGCTCGAAGAGAGTCGCGAAATCATTGATACTGCCGGTCAGCTTGCCACTCGCGAGCGAATAGAAATCCACGTATCCGAGCGTCGCCGGCGGAATCACCTGCATGACGCCGACCAGCAGAGGATTGTCATCCTGCGTGGTCATGATTGCATCGACCATTCGCTTGAGGGTGATTTTGCGCACGCGCTTCTGCGTCTTGAGGTCGTACACCCAGACCTCGGTGCTCGGCATCTTGTGCGTCCATTCGCCACCCTGATGCATCAGGATGTAGAGCAATCCTTTTTTCTGATGAACCGTGAATTGCTGCACGCCGCCCGGCCGCCATTTTTTCGCGAGATCATCGGAGGAGAGCAACGACCACGATTTTCCGGGCGTCGCGGGATCGGTCGACAGGTCCACCGGATAAACCGTGCCGTGATAGCTGACGAAGTACGCTTCACTACCGATTACGGCGGGAAGCGCCCACACCGGATCCTTTTCAGGATCGAAAAATGGGCTCGCGGTCCGCTTCTGACTGGTCGCGGCGCCGTTGTCGTCGAAGTCGGTAGTCATCATCGAGCCGTCACCGCAAAGCGAAACGAATTGGCGCGCGCCCGTGACGATCGTCTCGGTGCATCCGCTCATCTCGATCTCGCCGAGAACTTTTCGATTCTTCAGGTCGATGATCGTGGCCGTCGTCGCCGGCGTCATGTTGGCGACCAGCAGAAGGTTGTTGTCAGGCGTCACTCCGATGGTGGCGTTGTCCTGCGCGGTGAGCTGACGCTTCGCGGGAATCACCACTTCGCCGGTCGGGTCGAGAGACTTGCCATCGTAGATCGTCACGACATCGGTGCGATCGCCGCGCGAGCCTCGCGAGTAGAAGGTGTCGGCCATGTAGAACGCGCTATGGTCGGGCGCCATCGCGAAGCTGCTGCCGAGGCCTCCAGTAAGCATCCCGAGAACCTTGCGCGTGTCGCCATCGACAATCGTGACCGAGGACGGCGTGAACGAGCCGAGCGACGCGAGGCTGTATACCATCGCCCAATGCGCGCCCGGCGCGGGCAGTTGTGCGACGGTGGTACCTTCTTCGGGAGGAGCTTGGGCGAATGAATCCTGCGTTACGATGAAGCCCACAGCGATTGCGCTCGCCAGGATTGCCGAGATAGATGCGGATGCAATTCGTCGGATCATAAACGCTCCCCCGGACTTCGCGCGCGAGCGGCGATAAACGGCTGGATGCCGTTTCTCACAATGGTCGCGTTCTCATAACGCCGGATCGCCCAGCTAGTCAAGGATTCTCAGCTTATCGGCGGCAGCTTGTCCTTCCACGGACGCGCCTCTTCGAACTGCGCCGATAACGCGATGATTCCCGCCTCGTCGTTCGGACGCCCCACAATCTGAAGTCCGAGCGGCAACCCGGCCTGATTGAATCCCATCGGAATCGACACGGCGGGCTGGCCGGTCGCATTGAATGGAAACGTGAACGCGGTCCAAGTGTATATCTCGTGCACGGGCTTCCCGTTCTTGTCCGTCCTCCAGGGATCCTGCGACGGCAAGGTGCCGAGCCTTACCGCGGGGCGCGTCAGTGTCGGGGTGACCAGCGCATCGTAGGGCGCGAGGCGCTGGACGATGTCGCGCGAGAGGTTATGCATCATCGCGACCGCGTTGATGTAATGCGCGGCGGTGATTTCGCGGCCAGCTTTCCACGTCCCGCGCGTGATCGGATCGATCAGCTCGGGATCCGCGACCTCGGTTGACCCGATTCCCGCAACAGCCACGGCGCTGGTCGGTTCCATCAAAACCGAAAGGTCGAGTTCGATCGGTTCGAGGCTATGACCCATCGAACGCAGCGTCTGGCACGCCGATTCGAATGCGGCGAGAGTCTCCGCTTCGACATCGGCGAAGGCGGTTTCGCATAACGTTGCGAGGCGCAATTTGTTCGGATGCTTATTTAGTGCTTCGATGAACGGCTTCTCGGGCGGAGGCGCCCAATACGCGTCGCCGATGACTGGCCCCGCCATCAGGTCGAGCATCCACGCGGCGTCGCGAACGGTGCGCGCGATAGGTCCCGTCGTCGAGCATCCTCCCCATCCCTCGGCGCGAACCGGGGCATAGGTGATGCGCCCACGCGAGGTCTTGATGCCGAAGACGCCGCAGCATGCCGACGGAATCCGGATCGAGCCGCCGCCGTCGCTTCCTTGATGCAACGGGCCCAGGCCTGACGCGCTCGCGGCCGCGGCGCCACCGCTGGAACCTCCAGCAGTGTGCTCGAGGTTCCACGGATTGCACGCGGTCGGACAGAATCCACCCTCGGTCGTCGGTCGCGCGCCGAACTCGGGCGTCGAAGTCTTGCCAAGCAGGATTCCACCGGCACGACTCAGCCGCGCGACGTATTCCGAATCCGCCGGCGGAATGAAGTTCGCGAAGTTTTTCGATCCCATGGTGGTGCGGATGCCCTTGGTCCACGCAAGATCTTTGATGGAGTAGGGCACGCCGAACAGCGCCAGCGCGTCCGCATCGGATCGTGAGAGCTTCTCGAGGCGATCCGCATCGGCAAGCGCGCGCTCCGGCGTGATGGTCACGAACGCGCCGAGCATTGGATTCAATTTCTCTACTCGTGCAAGGAAAAACTCCGCGACCTCGCGCGGACGAATTTCCCGCTTCCGCAAAAGCTCGCGCAGTTCCCATCCTTCTATATAGGGGTTCAGCATCGTGGTGCCTCTTTCGATGGACCTGTCGAGCTATGGCTTAGTACGACACCGCGTTCCGAGGGAAGCGCGCGATGCTAGACTCGGGCTGCTGTTCAGGAGGCGATAGTGGAAACCGATTTGATGGTGGAGCTTGCGCGATTCGTCGAGCGCATCGCCGCGATCGCGCGCACCGGGCTCGCATTCAAACCCGATGGCTACGATTCCGAGCGCTACGAGGAGTTGCTCAAGGAAGCGGCTCGCGCGCATGCCGCGCTCTCGCAGGCTGATGCGGAAACGGCTGAGGCCATGCGACTTCGATGGCGCGAGTCGGTCATCAGCGGCTATGACGGCTATGTGACGACAGCGGTGGGCGTCGGCGCTATCGTGTTCAACGATCGCGACGAGATCCTGATGATGAAGCGGCCGAGTGGGCGATGGTGGTATCCCACGGGATTTTGCGACGTTGGACTTTCGCCGGCGGAAAATGTCGCGAAGGAAGTGCGTGAGGAGATCGGCCTCATCGTGCGGCCGACGCGCTTAATTGGTATCGTCGATAGCCTCAAGGTGCCGGCGCCGAGCCGGCATATCTACTCATTACTGTTTGATTGCGCGATCGAAGGTGGCGAGATCGCGCCGAATCCGCTGGAGGCGCTTGAAGCGGGATTTTTCCCGCTCGAAGCGCTGCCAGAGCCGCTGCACGGATTGGATCGGAAATGGATCCAGCTCGCGCGGGAATTTCACTTCGAAAGAAGAGCGGAAGCATTTTTCGATCCGCTGTGAACTTCCCTGCAGCGATATCGGAGTTTACAGAACGTGCGAGACCACGAACCAAACCACCAGGATCGAGGCCGGCACGCCTAATAGCCATGCAACCATGTAGCGCATGTTTCGGCTCCTTATCGGGATTAGTCCGAATCGATATATACGATCCGAACCGGCGCAGGTTTCAGGAACCGCGCGTCAGAGGTTAGACGCGAAGCATAGTCCGAAAATTCGCGGACTATTGATTGTGCGAGCAGTCGTCAGCGCTTGGTGATTTTATCGACCTCCGCAAGTTCCTCCGTCGATAGTTTCCAGTCGCCGCCCTTGACGTTGGCGCTAACCTGCTCGGGTTTGGTTGCGCCCGCGATGACGCTGGAAACCTGCGGCATCGAGGCGAGCCATCCGATCGCGAGCTCCAGCACCGACTGACCGTGGCTACGTGCGAATTCCTGCAACTTTTCCAAGATCGCGAAGTTCGAATCGGTAAGCGCCTGCTTCGCCATCGAGCCCATCGCGCCGAGGCGGGTGTCTTTCGATGGCTCTTCGCCGCGCTTGTACTTGCCGGTGAGAAATCCGCTCGCCAGCGGGAAGTACGGCAGGATGCCGACGCCGAACTGCTTGCACGCCGGTGTCAGATCCTTCTCTATGCGCCGATCGAGCAGGTTGTATTGATTCTGCGCCGATATGTATGGCGCGAAGCCCCTGGTCTTCGCGATCCACGCGGCATCGGCGGCCTGCACTCCGGAGAAGTTGCTCGAGCCGATGTAGCGGACCTTGCCGGCGCGCACCAAATCATTGAGAGCGCCAAGCGTCTCCTCCTGTGGCGTTTCCGGGTCGGGAAAGTGGATCTGATAAAGGTCCATATAGTCGGTGTTGAGGCGCTTCAGGCTCGCCTCGGCCGCCGCCATGATGTAGCGGCGGGACGCGCCCTTCATGAACGGCCCGTCGCCCATTGCCATGCCGAATTTGCTCGCGACAACCACCTCGTGACGTCGCGGGCCGAGCGCCTTGCCGAGCATCGTTTCGGAGCCACCGCGATTCCCGTAGATGTCGGCGGTGTCGAAAAGGTTGATGCCCTCGTCGAGCGCCTTGTTGACGACGACGCGGGTCTGCTCGGTGTCGATGCGCATCCCGAAGTTGTTGCATCCGAGGCCGACCACCGAGACCTTCAAGCCCGAATTGCCCAGATTTCTGTATTCCACCTGACGCTCCTTTTCGATTCGGAACCGTATCCGAACTATTTCGATTCGCCGAGACGCAGTCGCGCGTACATCTCGGCCGAGGTGTCGAAATCCATGCTGGCGTGCTGCGCGCCCACCTGAATATTGCGGAATGCGACCTGGAGATCGCTCGGCGCATAGACCGCATGCGCGCCCGATCCCGCAAACATGCGCGCCACCGCACGGCGGCACAACTCGACGCCGTATGCGGCATTCCATCGCGCCTGTACGCGCAACTCGTTGCTGCAATTTTGACCGCTTGCCATCAAGCGATCGAATTCGTCGAGCGAGTTGTGCAGCAGCAAATCCGCGCAGTGGATTTCCGCGGCGGCCTCGGCGAGTCGGACCTGCGTCGGACCGTGATCCGCTTTGCGCGCGCCGGTCAGGATCACTTTGCGCTCGCGGGTGCGCTCGATGAATCGCTTCAACGCCGCTTTCGCCTGTCCTACCAGCGCGCTCAACCCGGATGTCGCGAGCATCGCCTCGGCGGAAAGCCGATAGAGATTGGTGGCGTGCTTCGATACGTACGGGCTCGCGCCCATGAACAGCGCACGAGTCTCGATAGCGCGATGGGCGGGCACGAAGATGTCGTGGGCGACGACGTCCTTGCTGCCGGTCCCCTGCAGGCCCATCACGTGCCAGGTGTCATCGACCTCGATCTCGTTGCGAGGCACCACGAGATGCACGCCGGGGCCGCGCGTCTTCGGGTCGGCGCATCCGAGCATCACCCACTGCGAATGATCGACCCCGCTGCAGAACTGCCATCGCCCGTTGACGCGGTATCCGCCCTCGACCGCCTCCGCGGTGCCCTGCCATGAGAGCGTCCCTGCAACGAGGCCGTCGCGGCCGTTGCCGAAAACATCGTGCTGCCCCGCTTTCGGAAGGCATCCGACGCACCAATGATGCGCGCCCATCACCATCAGCACCCACCCGCTCGACGGACACGCCTCGGAAAGCGCGGTGACGGCATCGGCCTCGGTGCGCATCGCGAGTTCGTATCCACCGACTCGCCTGGGTTGAAGGATCTTGAACAGTCCCGCGTCAACCATTAGTCGCATGCTTTCGGGAACCAGTTGGCGGGCCGCATCGCAGGCACGCGCGTTCTCCGCCAACGCTGGCGAAATCGCGGCGACGCGCCGCATCACCTCGTCGTGATCAATCGTCATGAAGATGAAGATTCACCGCATCGACCCGAAGATACAACTGGAAAATGACGCGCGAAACGGTGATCAAACGGACGTCGAGCGGTTGGCTACGCGCGTGGCCGCCGCGAACATCGCAATCGCAAACGCGATCGAAACCAGCACCGCCCATCGAAAGGCGGACAGCGAACAAAAGCTGACAGGCTCGCCGAGGTAAAGGCCGCGGCGCAGCGCGATCATTCCATAACTCAGCGGATTGAGGCGCATCGGCCAGTAGAGCCAGCCCGGCACGCCGGTGGAAGGAAAGAACGCGCCCGAGAGAAGCCAGATCGGAATCAGGATCAGGTTCATGATCGCATGAAAGCCTTGGGTCAACTCGATGCGCCATGCGATCAGAAGGCCGATGCTGGTGAGCGCAAATGCGATGATCGCCATCATGCCGGCGCTCACGACGATTGCGGCGAGGTTGAGATGAATTCCCGCCAGCGGCGCCAGCACCAGAAAGATAATTCCTTGCATCAGCGCCAACGTCGTCGCGCCCAGCGCCTGTCCGAGCACCAAGGTCGAACGCGCGATCGGCGCGACCAGCACGCCCTGCAGGAATCCTTCCTTGCGATCCTCGACGGTGGAAATCGTCGCGAAGATCGCCGTGAACAGCAGCACCAGGATGATCACACCGGGATAGAAATACTGCATGTAGTTAATGTCGCCTGGCATTCCGCTGGGTCGAAACGAAGCCTTCAGTCCCGCGCCGAGCAGCGCCCAGAAAACCAGCGGCTGCAGGAATGCGCCGACCAGCCGGCTGCGCTGGCGTGCGAAACGCGTGATCTCGCGCCACCACAGCGTGCCCGCCTGAAGGAAAAGTTCGCTCATCGCTCTGCGTCCCCACTCTCCTCGAACTTGTGGCCGGTGAGATGCACGAAGACGTCCTCCAGCGTGGGTTTTCCGAACGAGACCGATTCGATCTCGGCGCCGAAAGTATCGACGAGGTCGCGAATCAACTCATGACCGCGCGGCCGCTCGATGCGCAGCGTTCCATCGACGATAGAGCTTTTGAGCTTGAGCTGTTGAAGGAGCTTGCGTTGCAGCAGCTCGGGCGCGGCGGCATGGATCACGACCACATCGCCACCGACCTGAGATTTGAGTTCGCCTGGCGCGGCGCATGCGACCAGTTGTCCATGATGCAGCATCGCGATGCGATCGCATCGCTCGGCCTCTTCCATATGATGCGTCGTGAGCACGATCGTGACGCTGTCGCGGCGGCTGAGTTGCTCGAGGTGGCCGAAGAATTCGCGGCGCGCCATCGGATCGAGTCCGGTGCTGGGCTCATCGAGGAGCAGCAGTTCCGGCTGATGCAGCATCGCCTTCGCAAGCTCGACGCGACGCCGCATGCCGCCCGAGAGCGTCTCGACCAGATCGCCTGCGCGACTGGTGAGGCTGAGCGAATCGAGCATCGCGGCAGCGCGCTCCTTGAGCTTGCGCCCGCTTATTCCGTATAGCCTTCCATGATGCTGCAGGTTCTCCAGCACGGTGAGTTTGCCGTCGACGCTCGGATGCTGAAACACTACCCCCATCTTGCGCCGAATCTCGATGGTGTCGCCCGCCAGGTCGCGGCCGAGGACGCGCGCGCGGCCGGATTGAATCGGAATCAGCGTCGAAAGAATTCTGAACAGCGTGGTCTTGCCACCGCCGTTGGGACCGAGGAAGCCGAACACTTCACCGCGCGCGATCGTGAAGCTAACGTCGCTGAGCGCCGTGCGCTCACCATAAGAAAAGCTGAGGCCCTCGGCCTCCAGCGCCGTGGCGTGAGAATTTTCGGCGCGAGTATTTGCCTGAGGGACTGATGAAGCGGCCGACATCTTTGGATCTTTCGCGAATCTCTCGACGGTACGAACACATCATTATTCCCCGCGCGGTTCGCAGGGGCAATGTCAGCGGTGCGGTCAGGCTTTAGACCTTCCGCGCGAGGTTCCAGGCGATCTGCGCGCTGATGCCGGCGCGCTTGCCGCGCTCCGCGGCGTCTGCCGCGCTCGCGGTTCCGATTTTCGCACGCATCGCGATTCCCTGCGCGATCGCGGCGCCGCGAAACAGCGAGAAGACGATGAAGAACATGAAATCAGGCACGCCGGCGCGGCCGGTGCGGCGGCAGTAGGCGGCGAGGTAGTCCTCTTCGCTCGGAATGTCGAGCGCCTTCAGATCATGGTCGGCAAAATTCCCGCCCTCGTCAGTGCCGGGCGGATAGTGATATGCGAGGCAGTTCCACGCGAGGTCGGCGAGCGGATGCCCGAGCGTCGAGAGTTCCCAATCCAGCACCCCGATGATGCGCGGCTCGGTCGGATGGACGATCAGGTTGCCGAGGCGAAAATCGCCGTGAGCAATCGCGGTCTCGTCGTCAGCCGGGATGTGTTTCGGCAGCCATTCGATGAGCCGATCCATTTCGGGAATCGGATCGATGATCGAGGCCTCGTACTGTTTGGTCCAGCGTGCAACCTGACGCTGGATGTACGCCTGCGGGCGGCCGTAGTCGCCGAGTCCGACGGCGTTGTAATCGACCTTGTGCAGGCGCGCCATCGTGTCGTTCATCGAATCGTAAATGCCGGCACGCTCGTCGCGGCTGAGACCGGGCAGCAGCGGGTCAACGAAGATGCGCCCCTCCACATAGTCCATGACGAAGAACGGCGTGCCGATGATGCTGGTGTCCTCGCACAGAAGGTGCGTGTGTGGGACCGGCACGTCAGTGTTCGCCAGCGCTGTGATGATGCGGTATTCGCGCTCGACCTGATGCGCCGACTGCAGCAACTGTCCCGCGGGCTTCTTGCGCATCACGTAGCTCGCGTCGCGCGTCCGCAGCATGAAGGTAGGATTCGACTGGCCTCCGGCGAATTGCCGAACCTCGAGCGGGCCGTGAAAGCCCGGCATCTTTTCCGCGAGATATTTTTCGAGCTGCCGTTCGTCGAAGCGATGATTCGCGCGAACTTCAGTGACTTCCTGTCCTATGGGCACGTCGTACTCCGATGGCGATTAGTCCCGCGCAAAACTCCAGCGGGCAACATCATTAAGTAGCGCTCTGTTGGGACCGCGGGCAAGGCGACCTCACCTGTTGCACTTGTGACGAGGGTTGCGCAGTTTGATGCGAATGATTTTCCGCAGCGACAATTTCCGCTGCCTCTCTAATGATGGTCGCGAGGCGTCGGCCGCGTGACGCTCTGGTCTTACGGCGCAATCTTCATCGCTGCCTTCGTCGGGGGTGCGGTCAATTCGATCTCAGGCGGTGGCACGCTGATCACATTTCCAGCGCTGGTTTGGACCGGGATGAATCCGGTCCTCGCTAACGCCACCAACACGGTTTCGCTATGGCCCGGATCGCTCGCGAGCCTGATCGGTTTCCGCCGCGAATTCAGCAACGCGCATCCACGCTCGCTGATGCTCGCGGTGCCCTCGATCGTCGGCGGTATCGTGGGCGCATATATCCTCATCAACACTCCCACCAAATGGTTCGCGGCGGCGGTTCCGTACCTGATTCTCGGCGCGACGATTCTGTTCGCCGCGCAAGAGGTCATCACTCGCGCGGCGCTGCGCACCTCAGTCGATGAACTCGTCGATGCCGCGGGACGCGCTGGTATCGAGAGCGGCGGATGGAGTGCGGCATTCTTGTTTCAGTTCCTGGTCTCGGTCTACGGAGGTTACTTCGGCGCGGGAATCGGAATTCTGATGCTGGCGGAGTTCGGTCTGCTCGGCTTTACCGATATCCATCACATGGTCGCGCTGCGAAATTACCTGGCGCTATGCATCAACGCGGTCGCTGCAATTTACTTCGTACTGCGAGGTGCGGTGAGTTGGCCCGAGGCGATCTTGATGACGGTTGCGCAGGTGTGTGGTGGCTATGGGGGCGCGCTCGTCACGCGGCGGCTCTCGCGCAAAACGGTGCGATGGATCGTCGTCGGGATCGGCTTCGGCATGGCGGCCTCGCTGTTCATCGCGCACAAATGAGGTCAAATGATGGGGCTCGAAATGCGCTTCGGTTCGGGCTAGTTCTACAGGCATCCCAGCATCCAAACTGGCGGAGGAACGCGATGGAATTAGCACCGAAGCGCGCGGGATTCGCGCCTGAGCGCCTCAATCGAATCACCGATCATCTGAATCGCAACTACATCGAGCCCGGCAAGATCGCCGGGTGCCAGACTCTGGTTGCGCGCCATGGCCACATCGCGTATTTCAAATCGTTCGGCCAGATGGATCGCGAGCGGCGCAAACCGATGGCTGACGACACGATTTTCCGCCTCTACTCGATGACCAAGCCGATCACCTCGGTCGCGCTGATGTCGCTGTACGAGCAAGGCCACTTCCAGCTCAACGATCCGGTGTCGCGATTCATTCCGGCGTGGCGCGACCACAAAGTGTGGGTTTCGGGCGTCGGCGCTGAGATGCAAACCATTGTGCCTGAAAAACCGATGACGATGCGGAACGTCCTCAGCCATACGGGCGGGCTGACCTACGGCGCAACCAATCATCCGGTCGATCGCGCCTATCGCGAGGTGGGGGTGAATCGCGGCGCCGGCGAGACGCTTGCCACGTTCGCCGAGAAGCTCGCGAAGGTGCCGCTGCGCTATGCGCCCGAGGAGCGCTGGATGTATTCGTTCTCGACCGATGTGTGCGGCTACCTCGTCGAGGTGATTTCCGGCAAGCGCTTCGACCAATACTTGCAGGAGAACATTTTCGATCCGCTCGACATGAAGGACACTTCGTTCTCGGTCGCGCCGCGCAAGCTAGCGCGCTTCGCGGCGAACTATGAGCGTCAGCCCGATAAGACGCTGAAGCTGATCGATGATCCCGAGCGCAGCACCTATCTGAAGCAGCCGACTTTCTTCTCCGGTGGTGGAGGACTCACCGGCACGACGGCGGACTATTTCCGCTTCTGCGAAATGTTGCGGCGCGGCGGCGAACTCGACGGCACGCGCATCCTGGGTTCGCGCACGCTGGAGCTGATGCATCGCAACCACCTCGCGGGCGGGAAGGACCTCGCCTCGATGGCGATCGGCGCGTTCTCGGAAACCGCGTACGAAGGCGTCGGCTTCGGCCTCGGCTTCGCGATGACTCTCGGTGAAGTCGAGGCGGGCACGCTGGGCGCGGGCGACTATTACTGGGGCGGCGCGGCCTCGACGATCTTCTGGGTTGACCCGAAAGAGGATCTGATCGCGATCTTCATGACGCAGCTGATGCCGTCCGCGACCTTCAACTTCCGCGGCCAGCTCAAGAACATCATCTACTCGGCGATCGTCGATTGACTCACGCGAGGTCCGATCAGTCGAGGCCGCCGGCGGGGCGCTGATTGCTGTCCTCGCGACCGCCGGTGCGCGCGAGGTCCCATCCTTCCTGGAACGCGGTGGTGCGCTGCTTGCCCGAGCCGTGGCTGTCGTGCGCGCCGACATAATCGTCGCCAACCGCCTGGTAGTAGTGTTCAGTATCGGCGGCGTCGAAGCGCTTCACATTGAGGCGCCATAGCGTGTAGCCGGCGAAGCGGTCGGCCTCCAGCTCCTTCTGCTCGAGCGGGACGTTTGCGCGCTTCTCGCTCAGGTCGCCATGGATGATGTGACCGAGCTCGTGCGCATAGATCGCGTAGAGAATTGGGCGAAGCTGATCGTCATCGGTGATGCCCATCCAGCGGCTGGTCAGCATCTGCTGAAATTCACTGTTGTAAAAGATGCATCCCCCGGTCGAGGCATGGGGACTCATCGGTGTCACCGATTCGTAAACCTTCGCATGCGTGCCCCACATCTGGTTGAGCGTCGCGACGATAGACTTGTAGGGCTCCTGCGCCGCACGCGCGGGCTCGCCGCATGCGATGAAGGTTCCGGCCGGGGCGCCATTGGCCGGCTGCGCGGATGCGATTTGCTTGTCGCGAGTTGCCGCCGCGGCCGCGGCTTTATCCTGCGGCGTCTGCCGGGTGGTCATGGCACGGTCCACGACTACCCAGTCGTCATCCGGGCCCTCGGCGCGTACCTGCGAGACACTCACGACCGTTGCCAGAGCCACTGCGACGAGGCCTACTAAGTGTCGCAAAATGCCCATTTTTGTCATAGTTTCCTACGGACATGTAGCACAGACTTTAGTCTGTGTCCGCGGAATCGAATCACCGACTGAAGTCTGTGCTACAAGAAGAACTAATCCTTATCGGTGATCGCACCTCGCGAGGCTGACGACACCAACTGCGCATACTTCGCCATCACGCCCGACTTGTAGTGCGGAGTGGGCGGCTTCCAATCTTTAAGTCGTGCTTTGATCTCCGCGTCGGTCAGGTTCACGTCGATGCGGCGACTGGGAATGTCGAAGGTGATGATATCGCCCTCGCGCAGCGCCGCGATCGGTCCTCCAACGTACGCCTCGGGCGCGACGTGACCCGCCATCAGGCCGCGCGTGCCGCCGGAGAAGCGGCCATCGGTCAGCAGCGCGACTTCCTCGCCGATGCCTTGGCCCATGATCGCGGCGGTGACGCCGAGCATTTCCGGCATTCCGGGCGCGCCCTTGGGTCCCTCGTATCGAATGACGACTACATCGCCCGGAACGATCTTGCGCGCCGAGAGCGCGGCGAAACACGCTGGTTCGCTGTCGAACACGCGCGCGGGCCCGCGATGGTTCATGCGTTCGTGCCCCGCGACCTTGATGACGCATCCTTCGGGCGCGAGGTTCCCCTTGAGGATGACCAATCCGCCGGTCTTCTTAATCGGGTTCGAGAGCGGATGAACAACTTCCTGACCTTTGGTCTCGGTCGCGCGGTCGGCTTCCTCGCCGATGGTTCGGCCGCTCACCGTGATTTGCTCACTGTGCAGGAGGCCCGCCTCCTTGAGGCGTTTTGCTACCAGAGGTATGCCGCCGGCCTTATGCATATCGGTCGCGACGAAGTTGCCGCCCGGTTTCAAATCGCCGAGCAGGGGAGTGCGATTGCTGATGCGATCGAAATCCTCAATCGAGAGACTGATGCCGGCTTCATGCGCGATCGCGAGCAGATGGAGCACCGCGTTGGTCGAGCCGCCCGTCATGCACACTGACGCGATCGCATTCTCGATCGCCTCGCGCGTGACGATTTGTTTCGGCCTGACGTCCCTCTTAAGAAGATCCATCACCAGATGGCCGGATTGGAATGCGACCTCCGGCTTGCGAGGATCGGTGGCCGGCACGCTGTTGAAACCCGACGGCGAAATGCCCATCAACTCGCTCGCGGTTGCCATCGTGTTGGCGGTGAACTGCCCGCCGCATGCGCCGACGCCGGGACACGCGACATCCTCCAGCGCTTTCAATTCCTTATCGGTGATCTTGCCGGCGGCGTGCGCGCCGACCGCCTCGAACACATCGACGATGGTCACATCATGATCGCCGTAGCGGCCGGGCTGGATCGAACCGCCATAAAGCATCAGCGAGGGAAGGTTGAGCCGCAGCAGCGCCATCACGGTGCCAGGGATCGTCTTGTCGCATCCGGACAGCGCGACGACCGCATCGAAGAGATGCCCGCGCGAGGTCAACTCGATGGAGTCCGCTACCACTTCGCGGCTGATGAGCGAGGCGCGCATTCCGTCGGTTCCCATCGAGATGCCGTCGCATACCGCGATGGTGTTGAACTCGATCGGGGTGCCGCCCGCGTCGCGGATGCCCTTCTTGACGTGCTCGGCAAGTTGGCGCAGGTGCGCGGTGCAGGGCATGATCTCGATCCAGGTGTGCGCGACGCCGACCAGCGGCTTGGCGAGGTCTTCGTCGGTGAAACCTACCGCCTTGAACATCGCGCGCGCGGGCGCCCGTGAAGGACCATCAACCAGCACGCTGGAATTGCGGCGCAGATTATTATCAGCCATCGCAAATGCTCTCCATCTATTATCTGATGCCCTCACAAGCGAGGGTAGCTAACACTAACCGGAGAGGTGGGAGGCTGCCAGTGTAGAAACTTGGTGGCAGTAACCGACATTATGTCGATAGCATGCCGAGGTGGGTTTGTTTTTGCGATTTCGGATTGGCCTGCTGCGCTGCTCTGCCGGCGGGCGGCCCCCATCTTTCGGTAACGTCACGACGAGAACCCAGCATTCATAAGGTTTTTTTGGCTTCGTTTCGTCATTTTCCCATGGGATACGGAGTTCGGCGACGCCTCAATATTCCGTCTTCTTGCGTCCGGGCGCGGTGGGTTTGTTTCCGCACATCTTACTGGCCGACGATTCGCGTCAAAACTTGCCGAAATGCACGCGATGAAAATAAAAAGATGAGCAACGGCGGGCACTATTTGGCTTCGTTTGGTAAATTCTATGATCTGAATCGCCGGATCCTTCACAATTCGTTAACTCTCTGACGACCTGACCCTTCGTAGTAGTCAGTCAGTATTGCAGTTTAGCATTTATCCAAAACTCAAAGGAGAGAATGGCGGCGCGCTGGTCAACCACTGACGTTCGGGCGTATACGATGACCAGCATTCGCGAGGAGGATGCATCCCATGCCCACACCATCGGTGGCGAGACTCGGTCATGTCGGACTTCATGTTCACGACCTCGAAAAAGAAAAGGCCTTCTACCGCGATATCATCGGGTTGACGGTCACCGATGAGGACCCGGAACTCGGCATGGTCTTCATGAGCGCGCAGCCCGAAGTGGAACATCACGAGCTGCTGCTATGCCGCGGGCGCAACGCCGGTGCCGACACGCGCGTCGTGCAGCAGGTGTCGTTTCGATGCAACAGCCTCGATGACGTCATCGGCTACTACCGCCGTTTCAAGGAGCATGGCGTCAAATTCGATATGATCATCTCGCATGGCAACGCGGTCGGTGTGTATGTGTTCGACCCCGAGGGAAATCGCATCGAGACTTACTGGAACACGGGCTTGAAGGCGAAGCAGCCCTACGGCGCGCGAATCGATCTCGATAAGCCGGCTGAGGAGTTGATCAAGGAGATCGAAGAGTCGGTCGCGAAATATGGCAAGACCGGTTTCATCGATCGCGAGCGGTTGACGCGCGCGGGCATCGCATCGCCGTCGAAGCCGAACGCTGAATGAGACGACTGGAGGAGTTCTCCCGGCCGGCCATCAAGGCTGCTAGGCACGCGGAGGAGTCGCTCGCGGCAAAGTTCTTTTTTTTCGACGTGTCGGGAATGTTGTAACGCCAAATAGCGGCATACTCAGCTCAGCGGGAAATTCCAGCTTGAACGTTCACGTTCCTCGGGGAATGAACCCGGGGATGCCGGTGTTAACAACCGGATTGAGCCTGACTCGTTTACTGATCCCTTCACTAATTTCCTTGATCGCGTCATCGGGAAGAGCCGAGACATCAAAATTTTGCTCGATGTAGCCGATGCTGGTAGCGGTGGTGAGAGGAGCCGTGCCGCGCTGAATCGCCCACGCCAGCAGGACTTGAGCGGGGGTTTTGTTGACGCGCTTCGCAATGGCGACGATCACATGATCGTCGAGCAATTTGGGTTCAATACCATGACCCAAAGCAGCGAAGGCCTGCATCACTATGCCATTGCTCTTGCAATAGTCGAGCAGTTCCCATTCAGGGAGGTATGGATGAGATTCGACCTGAATAACAGCCGGCTTTATGCGAGCGCTATCGAACACCTCTTTGAGCTGTGCCAAATTAACGTTCGACAAGCCGATCGCCTTGCACCGACCTTCCTCGACCAGGCTCTCCAAAGCCTTCCAGGTATTGGTCAGCGGCGCGGCATCGTCATAAATCACATTGCCGTCCTTGTCTCTCGGGTCTTGCTCGTCACCGGGTTTGAAAGCGAATGGAGTATGGATGCTGTATACATCGACATAGTCCAGTTGCAGTCTTCTCAGACTTGCCTCGAAGGCGGGTTTAACGCGTTCGGGACGATGATTGTTGTTCCAGAGCTTCGTACCTACAAAAACGTCCTTCCGTTTGACCTTGCCCTCGTTGAACACCGCCCGCATTGCTTCGCCCACGTGTTCCTCATTTCGGTAGCGTTCGGCGCAATCGAATTGACGAAAGCCCGCCTCCAGAGACATCCTGACTGCCTGTTTGGTTGCGATCGGATCAGGAATCAGCGTGCCAAAACCGAGTGCCGGAATCTCATCGGAGCCGTTATTGAGCGGTATCTTTGTATAGCGAAGGCCGTCGGCGTCACTCATAAAACCATTACCTCCTTGGAAATCGCATTCTGAGTCGATAGTAACAAAGCTCTCCGAGGAATGAGAATCGTTGCCGGCCAACGAGCTTAGCACGCTCCACAATCGTTGGTCCAAGCCGGGAGCCTGATGATCGACACGGGAAAGTCTTCGCGCGCCGTATCCGTGATCGTTTGGTTCGATCTCTGCGGCGTCCGCATGTACTATGACGAGTGCTCCATCGCAGCCGATTAGGTCGGAAGAACGACACTATAAAAAACGGGCTTGGCCGCACCGTTCGTGTGTCGCATTGGGTATGCTGCTGAGTGTGGCTCGCCTGCTGGAGGCGCATCCCGCCATACCGAGGATCTCATAATCGGGTTTGATCTCATTGAATGCCGCAGACCTATATCGGGGTAGATCATGGATCTTGGACTTTTGATCCTTCGTGTCGTCTTCGGGTTAACTCTGACAGCGCACAGCGTTCAGAAGTTATTCGGATGGTTTGGGGGCCCCGGCATTGCCGGCACCGCGCAGATGATGGAACAACTTGGTTTTCGACCACCGCGGCTGCAAGCTGTGGTGGCGGGCCTCGCAGAGGGAGGTGCTGGACTGGCGCTGGCCGCTGGCCTCTTGACCCCGCTGGCCGCTGCCGCGTTTATCTCGGTCATGTTTGTGGCGACAATGAGCGTTCATCTGCCAAAAGGCTTCTTCATTCAAAATGGCGGCTTTGAGTACACACTCGCTCTCGCGGCTGGTGCGTTGGCTGTGGCCTTCACGGGTCCGGGTGCTATATCCGCCGACGCGGCGCTTGGGATCGATTGGTCAGGTCCTTCCTGGGGCGTTGCTGCGCTCGCGATCGGGCTCGTGGGTGGCGGCCTGCAGCTAATGGGCAGAAGGCGAAGCCCGGTGCGGAAGGCGTCGGACCATCAGGGAGGCTAGAAGCTTAAGAAGATCGGCCCGGCGCATCGTGCGAATGCCTCCCCTCCTCATCGGGGATCCGTTTGAAGCAATTGACTCCCCCGAGCGACTCGACCACGCGTCAAAAGGCGTTGGCGATAAATCTTCGGAAGAGCGACGCTACAAAAAACGGGCTTGGCCGCACCGTTCGCCCGTCAGGAGGAAAACGATGAGCATTATCGATAAGGCGCTAGAAGCAAACCGCAACTATGCAAAAAGTTACGATCCAACGCTGGGGAAACGCCCGGCCCCCAAAATCGCAGTTGTAACCTGCATGGATCCACGGCTCTCAGACCTCCCTGGAATCCTGGGTCTGCCGCAGGCCGATCTAGACGTTATCCGAACCGGCGGACCCGCGGTAACAGAAGATGTTCTCGGGGAACTTGTGGTTTCCACCCGTGTACTCGGAACTACAGAGATACTGCTGCTCAACCATACCGGCTGCGGGTTCACGACATTCACAGATGACGAGCTGAACGCGAAGCTGAGCGCTTCGACCGGAGATGCTTCGCCGGCGCCAATGCGCTTCTTCTCCTACAAGGACCCCGAGCAAAATACCCGGGAGCAGATCAAGAAAGTCAGGTCGCATCCCTGGATTGCCAAAGACATCCCCGTGCGCGGCGTCATTTTCGACGTGGACACGGGCAGATTACGGGAAGTCAAAGTACCTGAACACGAGCGCGACTCCTGACTCGCGATCACTTTTCCTTGTTCACCGGTCGCAGAATTCTTGCTTCCTTCGAGGAAGAGTCGAAGTGGATCGATCTAGAGTCGAGAAGAGAATTTCTTAATAGAGCCACTGTATGTCGACGGTTCTTTCGGTCTCGGCTGCGGGCGACCGCGGCTGTCAAGACCGAGGGCGACCGTTGAGCGAAGCGCATGGCAGGATTCATAGGGCAACGGTTCGCCATCCAACGGCCACTTGCCTGGTTGGCTCAACTCGAAGCGCTGGTCGCACGCGAACTTGCTCCTAGCGCCCGAAAGATCCGCACCGC
This sequence comes from uncultured delta proteobacterium, assembly GCA_963815835.1. Taxonomy (GTDB): domain Bacteria; phylum Desulfobacterota; class Binatia; order Binatales; family Binataceae; genus DATGKG01. Next base: position 313,525 of record CAWFIF010000004.1, on the reverse strand, counting down.
CTTACGCATCTCCACGATTGTGATAATCGCAATTGGACTGGACGCGAGCTGTCACGTGAACACTCAGCTGGGCGCGGTAATTGGCTGGCTCCTGGCGGGCGCAGGACCGATGATGTCCATTCGCAAGCTCCTGGCATGGCAAATCGCGGTGATGCTCGCTCTAATCACGTCGGTGGTGATGGCGCGCGCATTCGCGGAGACGCCGTGGTTGATGCTGCCGTCTGTCTTCGTATGGATTTCACTTTCAACGTACGTGGGAACGACGCACAAGCTCGGCGTGGGCGTGCTCGTTATACAGATAGTCTGCCTCATTACATTCCACGGCGTCGTGTTTGGACCTCGCGAACGGTTGGCGCGCCAGAACATCGCATCGCCGCAGAAGTAGAGGCGAATTCAAATGCAATGAAACCGGGCCTGCTGATTCGCAGCGTGATTTCAGTGCTTGCGCTCCCGGTTATGGTAGCTGGGGTCCTGCCGGTATGGCTCGTTTCGACAAGCGGCGTAGCGATCGGCGCGGGCTTGCCGATGCCACTGAACCTGATAGCGGCCGCAATCGGGCTGGCTTTCGGAGCAACAGGTTTGATCCTCGCGGCCGGCGCCATCCGAAGGTTTTCGACTGAAGGTCAAGGCACGCTGGCGCCTTGGGATCCGCCGCGCAAGCTGGTTGTGCGGGGTATCTACCGGTACGTGCGCAATCCAATGATCAGCGGTGTTCTCAGCATTCTGGCCGGCGAAGCAATCTTCTTTGGTTCGATGGCGATCTTCAAATGGTTTGTTTTCTTCGCTGTTCTGAATGCGATCTACATGCCGCTGTGGGAAGAGCCGGGGCTCGCCGCGCGATTTGGTCAGGACTACCTGTCGTACAAGAACCATGTTCCGCGATGGGTCCCGCGTTTGACGCCTTGGCAACAATAGGTAACACGACGAAGGAAGGAGTCTGTGGGGTATTTCGAAAATGAGCACCGATAAATTCGCGTGGCTGGATGGGACAGCGCAGGCTGAACTCATCGCGAAGGGCGAGGCGACGCCGTTAGAATTGATCGAGGCGGCGATCGTCCGCATCGAACGGCTCAATCCACAAATCAATAGCGTGATCTATCCACGCTATGAGAAGGCGCTCGCCGAGGCGCGCGATTCGAAAGCGTCGCGCAGCGGGATTTTTCGCGGAGTTCCGTTTCTGATGAAGGATCTCTCCGAGATGGTTGCGGGCGAGCCCACCAGCTGGGGATGGAAAGCATTGAAGGATGCGCGCTTCATAGCGAGATCCACTTCGCACGCGGCGAACAAGTTTCGCGATGCCGGCCTGATCACGCTGGGGCAGACCACCGTTCCCGAATGGGGCCCATCGATAGCCACCGAAACCCGCGCATGGGGCGCGACGCGTAATCCGTGGAACCTCGAGCGCGGCGTCGGCGGATCGAGTGGTGGCGCGGGGGCAGCGGTCGCTTCGGGGATGGTGCCGATTGCGCATGGCAACGATGCGGGCGGATCGATTCGCATCCCGGCGTCATGTTGCGGACTCGTCGGTCTCAAGCCCTCGCGCGGTCGCACCTCGATCGGACCCGGTCACGCCGATATCTGGCATGGGCTGGGCGAGGAGGGCGCGCTGGTACGATCGGTCCGCGATGCGGCCGCGGTGCTCGATGTGGTCGGAGGCTACGTGCCCGGCGATCCCTACACGGCGCCCGCTCTGGCGCGCCCGTTGCGCGAGGAGATTCGCAACGCCCCGGGCACGCTGCGAATTGGATTCATGGATCGCGCGCCGTCGTTCCATCCCGGCCTCGATTCGGAATGCGCGAGCGCCGTTCGCAACGCCGCCAAGCTCCTCGAATCGCTGGGGCACAAGGTCGAACAGAATCATCCCGCGATCCTCGACGACGACCGCCTCGGCCATCCGATCGGCGTATTGGTCGCATCGAGCGAGGCGCTGACCGCTGTGGACGCGGAGAAGATTCTTGGCCGAGCCGTAGTTGCCGATGACTTCGATCCATGGACCTGGTTTCTCATCCAGCAAGGACGGAAGGCCTCGGGCGTCGATGTCCTGCTCGCGCGCGAATGGATCAACGAATTCACGCGCTCAACCGCGCAATGGTGGACCGGAGGCTTCGATATCCTCGTAACCTCCACGCTCGCGACTCCCGCGCCGCCAATCGGAGTCTTCAAGCTCGAGCCGAACGAGCATCCCGTCGAGATTGGAAGGCGGCAGGCCAACATCAGTCCGTTCACGATTCCGTGGAACGTGGCGGGCAATCCGGCGATCTCGCTGCCGCTGCACATGACCAAGGATGGGATGCCGGTCGGCGTACAATTTGTCGCGGCCTATGGACGCGAGGATCTGCTGCTGCGACTGGCCGCACAGATCGAGGCAGCGGCGCCGTGGTCGAATCGCCGTCCGCCCGTCAGCGCCTAGCTACTCTTCATCCCAACCGAAGTGACGCGAGATGCCGATGATTCCGTAGCCGTGGTTGTTTCCGTAGCCGGCCTGAAAATCGATGCTAACCTTCCATTGGCGCAGAACGATGCCGAGGTCGGGGCCGAATTCCTTCATCACATGAGGCTCGTCGCCGCCGCCCCATAGCTGCCCGCCTGCTCCAATCAACCAGATCATTTCACGTGAGGACGACCAGACGCCGCGGATGTCGATCGAGCCGCTGCTCAGCCCATTGTTGTAAAAATGATCTCCTGTGAAGGCCAGGTTGATCGGGTGACGGCTGTGCAGCCATAGCCAGCTCGAAAAGTCTCCCTCGATGCGCGCGCGGTCGCTATCGCCGACGTCGCTGCCGCCGAGAATCTTAAACGAAGTTCCTTGAAACGGGAGGAAATCGAATCCGCCCTGGAGCACGCCGAAGTTGCGCGGACGAGAGTCATGACCGGTCCCCGGCCAGTCCCATCCGTCGCCTTGATAGCCTTGATAACCCGAAATGCGGCCGACCAGGCTCACGTAGGGCGTGAGAGTTTGCTCCAGCTCGAAACCTTCATTGGTGGCGGCGTACTTACTCTCGGCGCCGATGCCGCTGACGAACATCGTGAGGCTCAGATGTTGAGGATTGGCGCCGGTGAAAAAATCAGAATAGAGAGCCGCGGCATCCGCCGCTGCGGCTCGCATCAAAATGAGAACGGCGAGTAGGATCGCGGAACGCGTCATTTCAGTGATATCCCGGCGCGCCCAGCTCCTCCATCCCGAGCGGCGCGGGTGAGGTTGCGGGCGACTCGCACGCGACCGTGGTCTCATAACCCTCATCTACTTCGATCGGAGGCGCGGGGTTCGAAGGGTTGCTGACCGCTACGATACCGCTGGAGACGCCGACGGTGGTGTAGCGCATGCAGCTTCGATCCTCGGGGCAGGGGCGGCCATCGATGAAGGCGGTTTCGAATTCGGTTCCCCGCACGGCAACGATCGCATTGGGCGTGTGAACCTCGAAATCGTGGGCGGCAGCGGCCGCCGCCTTGACGATCGCGCGAAGATGTCCGCCCCACAGTGCGAGCAACGCCGATTTGCGCGTCGAGCCACTCAGCGGATAGCGATCGATGGTGAAGGAACTTGATTCGCCGAGTTCCGCGTTGCTCCCATCGGCGAAGGTCACCGATACTTGCGCATTCGGGGCGGTGCGAATCTGGTCGCCGATAGCAACCGGCATCGCGGGGGCGACGTCGAGTTCCTTTCCGCTCCGCAAGAGCTTGGCGATGCCGCTGACGGTGGCGATCGCACCAACGGTTTCCTGCGCCGCTGCCATTTGCGGGGCGAAAATGGCGATGAATACGATCGCGGCCGCATAGATGACTCGACACATCCTGAATTCGTCTCCAATGCGGCATCGCGATCAGGGGTGAAGCCGCGTAGAGCAGGTCACGATCCCTCGTCAATTAACGAAAAATCAAAATAGCGAGCATCGCGGGCGTGATTCAAACAATCATCGTTGCGCGAAGATTTATGTTTCGGCTTCGCGAAGGCAGGTAATCACCGTTCTGTAGTTATGCCTCCTAAGCGCTTCCTTCTTTATGTCCAGTTGGGTCTTAGCTTGTTAAAGCCATCTATGCTATTTATAGTAGCAACGACAGTTTATTGCTCTCTTTTATATCTAAAATAGGCTTGAGACATCCAAATCAATGCTCAAATGCACGCCAGCGGGCTCGTCGATCGCTAGCGTCCTCCGTTCTCGTAGTCGGTGCGATCTTGCTCGCACTCGGATGCAATCACGGGGCATTCACCGAGGTGACGGCCTCGGCGCGACCGGCAAGCCTCTATGCGAGACTGCCGATACGCTTCGAAGAGAATCGCGGCCAGGCCGACATGCGCGCCCAGTTCTTCGCGCGCGGCTTCGGTTACTCGCTCTTTCTCACTTCGACCGAGGCCGTGCTGAAGCTGCGCGGCAAAAGTCCAACGCTCCCGATAGCCCATCCCGCGCGCAGGTATTCGGCTCTCAGGATACGGCTCGACGACGCCAATCCAACCGCACGCGCAATCGGCATCGACGAGCTTCCCGGCAGGAACAATTACTTCGTCGGAAGCGATCGCACGCGATGGCGGACCGACGTCGCGACTTTCGCGGGCGTGAAGGTTCGCGACGTTTATCCCGGCATCGATGTGATTTACCGCGGTACCGAAGGCCGTCTCGAATATGATTTCGCGATCGCGCCCGGCGCAGATCCGAATCGCATCCGACTGAGCATCGATGGCGCCAGCAGGCTGTCGATCGATTCCAACGGCGATGTTGATATCGAAACCTCCAATGGCAGCGTTGTGCAGAAGGCGCCGGTGATCTACCAAATCTCGCAAGGTGCGAAGCGAATCGTGTCCGGCGGGTATGTGATGCGCGATGCGCATACGGCTGGCTTTGCGATCGGCCCGTATGACCGCAGGCTGCCTCTGGTGATCGACCCGCTCCTTTCGTATGCGAGTTATCTCGGTGGCAGCCTCATCGATTTCGGCGCCGCCATAACGGTTGACTCGTCGGGCGAAGCGATCATTACCGGCTATACCGATTCCGCTGATTTTCCGATCACCGCGGGGGCTTTCCAGCCGAGCCTGTTCGAGGCTCCGGGCGGCGCCGACGATGTCTTCATTAGCAAGATCAATGCGGCCGGAACGTCGCTCCTCTATTCGACCTACGCGGGCGGCAGTGACGAGGACGAAGGGACCGCGGTCGCAGTCGATGCCGCAGGCAACGCCTACATCGCAGGCTATACGATGTCGCCGGACTATCCCGTCACGGTGGGTGCGTTCCAGCCCACCTTTTCAGGAACCAAAAGTGCGTTTGTTACCGCTTTAGATCAGAATGGCGGACTTATCTACTCGACGTTTCTGAACGGAAGCGCTACTTCGTCGGCGGCGGGTATCGCCGCGGACGCGATAGGAAACGCCTTCGTCACGGGAGTCACCACGTCAAGCGACTTTCCCGTGACTGCAGGCGCCTACCAAACCAGCTTGGACACATCGAGCGGCGAACAACGGGCGGCCTTTGTTACCAAGCTCAATCCGACCGGCACCGCCCTCGAATACTCCACTTATCTGGGCCCGCCGAACTACATGGCGGCCAATGCCATCGGCCTGGACGGCACCGGCAACGCCTACGTCGCCGGGACGATGTACGGGGAAGGGAACGCCGGCGGCGTGACGTGCCCAGCGAACAATATCGATTGTGAATTTGTGGCCAGACTCGATCCCATCGGCGCGATGCTGGATTTTTCCACCATGCTCAATTTAAAGGACGGCGGTTACACCGAGCCGCTATCGATCGCGATTGATTCCAACGGCGGTTCGCACGTGGTCGGGAATTTCGGCGTGTCCGGCGGGCACTCCGGTTTCCTCGAGAACCTCGATTCGGGCGGTCGCACCCTGAATGTCGTGAATTTCTCGAACGCGTTGTCTCCCAATGCGATCGCGCTCGGTCCCTCGGGCAACATTTTCGTCGCCGGGACTGTCTTCGGCGACAATCTCACGACCACGCCGGGCGCATTCCAACCTGCGGATGCGGGAAGTGTGAATGCGTTCTTGAATGAATACGATTCGAGCGGAAACTCGACGCTCTATTCGACGTATCTCGGCGGCAGCGATCAAGATGAGGCGTTCGGCGTCGCGGTCGATCCCTCAGGCAATGCCTACGTGACCGGATACACGCAATCGAGTGACTTTCCCGTCACGCCAGACGCGTTACAATCGATCCACGGCGGCGGAATCACGCATGCGGGCACCCTCGATGCTTTCGTTGCCCGCATCGTGCCATCACCCGCGCTCTCGCCGACTCCTACAGCAACTGCGACGTTGACGCCGACACCGACTTCTAAACCGACGATGTCTGCGACGGCGACCTTTTCCTCGACGCCAACCGCGGTCAGAACGCCACTTCCAACGCGCGTACCGAGTCCAAGCATCACTCCGACTGCGGTTCCGACAACCTCAGAAACCCCGACGCCGACTCCGATTCCTCCGCCAGTTGGATCAATCGATGCCGCTCCCAATCCACTAGATTTTCATAGCTTGAAGACGGGCCGACTGAGCGCTTCTATATTCGTCAACGTAAGCAACCCAAAGAGGAGTAAGGTCCCGGTCACCGTCATGAGCGTCGCGCTCAGCTCCGGGAGCGGAGCAGGCGCTCCTGTGGACTTCGTCCTCGATGCCTCGCGTTCGACGTGCAAACCCGGCCTGCTTCTGCCCGCGGGGAAAAACTGCCAGGTGGCGATTGCTTTCGCGCCGAGGAGCGAGGGCCTCAAGCGAGATACGTTGATGGTCAATGCTGCCCCGGGCGGCATCGCAAAAGTGGTCTCAGTGCTCGGCGTGGGAAAATGACCGCGCTAACGGTGGACTTCGAGCGAGACTTCCGTTGGGTTTTCCACTCGCTGGCCGGGAGGCGACGATGGTCGAGGAAGCTATCGAGATTCGCACCGGCGACGGAACTTCCGATGGGTTTCTCTATCGTGACGAAGACGGGAATCGCAGACCAGCGGTTATCCATCTCACCGACATAGGCGGCATTCGGCCGGACCATCGCAACATGGCGCGGCGGCTCGCCGAGAATGACTACACCGGTCTGTGATGGAGCGATGGGCGTTGTCGGTTACCGCTTCACCGGTGCGATGGCGACGCGGGGATACGCTGAAGTAGAATCAGCCAGACTGCATGACCACATTGATAGCGATATGTTCGGCGGATAATCTGGGTCGGATCGCGGCGGGCAGAAGGCTATTGGCGTGGCCACTAGCATCTAGAGATGCTTGAGTGCCGGCGCGCCCCCTTAGCTCAGATGGATAGAGCACAGGATTCCTAATCCTGGGGCCGTGGGTTCGAATCCCGCAGGGGGCGCCAAAATTTTTCCGAATTAATTGCAATCGTTTCAGCCGGCCGACTGGGTGTCATCCTATGAGGCCGGGGTTAGCGCCGCCATCGATGGTGATATTGGCGCCGTGGATAAATGCCGCGCGCGATGATGCGAGGAATAGAATCAAGTCAGCGACTTCCTCGGCCTGGCCAGGACGGCCAAGCGGCGTCATCCTGCGCATGATTTCCTCGGAGTTGTGCGCGCCGCTGGCCTCGCGAGCGCGTTGTTCGAGGAACAGCTTTAATCGTTCGGTCAGGATCGGTCCCGGATTGATTCCTACCACTCGCACCCCATGGTTCGCACCCTCGCCTGCGAGTGCCTTGGTGAAATGGTTGAGCGCGGCATTCGCTGCGCCGCCGACCATATAGCCCGCGGAGGGAACCAATCCGCCAGTGCCAATGACATTGACGATAACGCCGGTCTTGCGTTCGGCCATCTGCGCCATCGCCTCGCGCGCCATCCGGACGTAGCCGAAAAACTTCAGCTCGAAGTCTAGTTTCCAATCGTCATCGGAAATTTTCTGAAAAGCGCCGGGCCGCGCGCTGCCCGCGTTGTTGACCAGGATGTCAACTCGGCCGAATTCCGAAATCGTTCGATCGATCACGCGCCGAATCGCCGCGGGATCGGTCAAATCAGCCGCGACTGCTGCGATGCGTTCGCGTTGCGATGCGCCAACTGCGGCGACCGTCTCCTCGAGAGCCTCGCGACCGCGCGCGCATACGACGACGGAGGCGCCTTCTTTAACGAAGCCCAACGCGGCGGCGCGCCCGATGCCCTTGCTGCCGCCCGTAACGATCGCGACTTTGCCTGAAAGATCGAGTTCCATTATTTCACCTCGTTCGCCGCCAACGCTCGCATCGCCACGCGCATCCCGTCAAGCCAGCGCCTTAACAGCGCAGCCGCTATCTGGCACCATGAATGCCTCATCTGATGAAAGACCTCATCGTCTCGATTATTTCGGCAGCAATCGAAAAGGCGCATGCAGCCGGAAAGCTGAAGTCTTGCGGCGTGTCAGTCGGTACCGAATCGCCCAAGGATCCATCGCATGGCGATATCGCCTCGAATGTCGCGCTCGCGCTCGCACGTGCGGAAGGCAAACCGCCTCGCGCGATCGCAGAAATGATTCGCGAGCACATCGAGCTGCCGGATGATGTAAAGGAAGTAACCGTCGCGGGTCCGGGGTTCATCAACTTCCGAATGGCGCCAATTTATTGGCATCGCGAGATGCGCCGCGCGGTCGCCGCAGGGGGCAACTACTTTCGTCCGAGCAAATGGAGCCTTCGCGAGGGCGGCAACGATACTGTGCAGGTCGAGTTTCTCTCCGCGAATCCAACTGGACCACTCACCGTGGGGCACGGCCGCAATGCGGTACTCGGTGATACGATCGCGCGGTTGTATGAGGCGGCTGGGTTCAAGGTCACGCGCGAGTATTACTTCAACGACGGCGGCCGCCAGATGCGTCTGCTCGGTGAGTCAGTGCGTGTGCGCTACCTGCAGGAACTGGGACGCGAAGCGAAAATGCCCGAGGACGGCTACCAGGGCGAGTACATTCGCGAAATCGCGCGTGCGCTGAGAAAAGAGCAGGGCGACCAACTCGCCAACACCGAAGATCGGGAGGTCTTCCGTGCGGCGGCGGTGAAGGCCATCTTCGCCGAGATTCTCGCGACCTGCAAAACGCTCCTCATCCGTTTCGATACGTTCAAGAACGAGCTCGATCTCGTGCGCGATGGCCGCGTCGACAAGGTTATTAATGGTCTCGAAGATCGGGGCCTCGTCACCAGGCACGATGGCGCGCTATGGCTCAAGGCGGAGCCGCTCGGACTGCCGAAAGATCGCGTGCTGGTGCGTTCCGGAGAGGAAGCTGATCCAATCTATCGCACGCCCGACATCGCGTATCACATCGAGAAGCTGGAGCGCGGATACGATTTGATCGTCGATGTGTTCGGCGCCGACCATATCGCGGAGCACGAGGACGTGCTGGCGGCGGTGAAAGCGCTTGGCCACGATACAACAAGAATCAAAGCCATCATCTATCAATTTGTGACGCTCACGCGCGGCGGCGAAAAGGTGAAGATGTCGACGCGCAAGGCGACCTACGTCACTCTCGACGAACTTATTGAGGAGGTCGGGCCCGATGTGGTTCGCTTCTTCTTTCTGTTTCGCAAGCACAACAGCCATCTCGATTTTGATCTCGACCTGGCGAAGAAACAGGCGCCCGAAAATCCGGTCTTCTATGTTCAGTACGCGCATGCGCGGCTTGCCAGCGTCTTCCGCGAGGCGGAAAAGGCAGGGCTGACGCTTCCCGAAGATAGTTCGAAAATCGACCTCGCTCTGCTATCCAGCGAGGAGCTGGATCTGGCGAAACGTGTGCTAGACTTCCCTGAGGTGGCTACTGCCGCGGCTCAGGCCCTCGAGCCTCATCGTATGCCGTTCTATCTGCTCGAACTGGCGGGAGAGTTTCATCGCTACTACAACAAGCCCAGCAATCGTATAATCGGTCCTGAGCAGGAATTGAGCCTGTCGCGGCTGTATCTCGCGAATCTGCTGAAGACGGGACTCGCCTTGGGACTCGAGTTGTTGGGAGTTACCGCTCCGGAGCGCATGTAAGGGAAGACTATGCGTTTTGAGATCAAAGCGGGGGGCTGGGTTCTAATCTTTGTCGGTCTTGCCGGGCTATCGCTCATCGTCTTCGCGTTCGGGCTATTCGCCGGATACGATATGGCGCGCAACACCGCTCCCGAAGCCTCGCAGGCTGCGAGCGTCTATCCGCTGCCGAATCCACCGCCCGCCCCGGATCTAGCCAAGGCGCCGTCCAAATCGTCGGATGAGACGGCCTCGGCGCAATCGGTAGCGGCGAAAGCGGTGACCAAAACAAAAGCGTCGGGTGGCGCCGATACCGGCGCGTCATCTCTCTCGATGGATAAGAATGCCGGCCCCGTCGCAGCGCTTCCATCCCGAACGGTTGCAAACGCGGCCGGCCCGGTTTCTGCGCCGAAGATCGCGCCCTCCGAAACTGCCACCGAAGACGAGCCTCGCGTGACGAAACCTGTGGTGACGAATCCTCCCGGGAAGTATACCGCGGCCACCGATTCCTCGAGCGTCCGCCACAAGCCCTTCAACATTCAAATCGACGCAGCGATGGATCGCACCAACGCCGAGCAAATGACCGCGCGGTTGCAGAAACTGGGATACCACGCCTTCATGGTTCCCACCGATATCTCCGGCCAGACCTGGTGGCGCGTGCGCGTCGGGCCGTATCAGAGTCAGGAGGAGGCGAGCGCGGCGGAGCAGGAGCTTCGTGCGAAGTATAAAGATACCTACGCGCCGTAGAAATACGGCAGAAATACGGCTGGTTGACAGCGACGCGAACTGATCATAGTTAATGACCGATGGAATACTTGAACCGCAACGCATGGGCGAACTGGTGGTGGTCCACCGAGGCATTCGCCTGCGCGCCGGTTTTGTAAGCAATCGCAAAACCAGTTGATCCAAAGGGCCGTGGGCGAAAATCCTGCGGCCCTTTTCGTTTGTCGGCGAGGGTGGTGGGATCCCCGGTCGGAGGATGGGAGAAAACCAAATGGCGCTGCTGCCGGACCTGCAACAATTCGAGCGGCTCGTGCGCGACGGATTCAACCTGATTCCCGTCAGCCGCGAGATCGCCGCCGATCTCGAGACGCCCGTATCGGCGTTTCTAAAGGTCGCGCGCGGCGATTACTCATTCCTACTCGAGAGCGTGCGGGGCGGCGAGAAGTGGGGACGCTATACCTTCCTGGGATCGGAACCCTCGATGGTGATGCGCGCGCGTGGCGACCGTACCGATATCATCCGCCCAGGCCGCGGCACCGAATCACGCGTCGCTCCAAATGCCTTCGAGGAACTGCGCAAGGAGGTGAAACGTTTCAAAGCGCCGGAGATCCCCGGCCTGCCGCGATTCTTCGGCGGCGCGGTGGGCTTCCTCGCATATGACATCGTGCGGTGTTTCGAGCCTCGCATCCCGGCGCGCGCACACGACGACCTCGGCACGCCGGACCTCTACATGATGTTCACGGATTGCGTCATCATGTTCGACAACGTGCGGCAATCGCTGACGATTATCGTCAACCTCGCGGTGAATGACTTCGCTTCCCCCCGCGAGGCTTACGATCATGCGCAGCGAAAGATTAGCGAGATGATCGATCGTCTGGCCGGCCCGGTCACTCCACCGAGGCTCGAGGGAAGCGCTCTCGCTTTCGACTCGCCGGTCGCCGTTACTTCGAACACCGATCGCGAGGCCTACATGACCATTGTGTCCCGCGCCAAGGAGTACATCACCGCCGGCGACATTATCCAGGTGGTTCCGTCGCAGCGCTTCGAAGCGCCTCTCGAAGTTCATCCTTTCAACATCTACCGCAGCCTGCGCACTATAAATCCCTCGCCCTACATGTTCTATCTGCGCCTCGGCGATCACACGATCGTGGGCGCGTCGCCCGAGGTGATGGTGCGCGTCGAGGGCCGCGAGATCACGCTGCGCCCGCTCGCAGGAACTCGCCGGCGCGGTGCGAATGAGCGCGAGGATGTGGAGCTCGAAAAGGAACTCCTCGCCGATCCCAAGGAGCGCGCCGAGCACATCATGCTGGTCGACCTCGGACGCAACGATGTCGGCCGCGTTGCGAAAATCGGTTCCGTCAAGGTTACCGAGCTGATGGTGGTGGAGCGCTACTCGCACGTGATGCACATCGTCTCGAATGTCATCGGCGAGTTGCGCGACGAATGCGACGCCTTCGACGCCTTTGCCGCGACTTTTCCGCAGGGCACGGTTTCGGGAGCGCCGAAAATCCGCGCGATGGAGATTATCGACGAACTCGAATCGGTGCGTCGCGGCGTCTATGCCGGCGCGGTCGGCTATTTCAGCTACACCGGCAACACCGATACCGCGATCGCGTTGCGCACGCTGCTGATCAAGAACAATCGTGTCTATGTGCAGGCCGGCGGTGGCGTGGTCGCGGATTCCGATCCCGTCGCGGAGTTCGAGGAGTCCGTCAACAAGGCGCGCGCGATGATTCGTGCGCTCAACGCCGCGCGCGAGTTTGAGACCGCCGCCGCGACGGCCGGCCAGGTGAGATCATGCGGATACTGATGATCGATAATTACGATTCGTTCACTTACAACCTCGTGCAATATCTCGGCGAGCTCGGCGCCGATGTCACCGTGAAACGCAACGATGTGATCGAGATCGCGGGCGTGCGCGCGCTTCATCCCGACGCGATGGTCATCTCGCCCGGCCCCTGCACGCCCAAAGAAGCGGGAATCTCGCTCGCGATTTTCAAGGAGCTCGCCGGCGAGCTGCCGATTCTCGGCGTGTGCCTCGGCGAGCAATGCATGGGTGAGGCATTTGGAGGCCGCGTCGATCGCGCGCCGCGCCTGATGCACGGGAAGACGTCGCCGGTGATTCACGATGGGCGCACGATTTTCGATGGGGTGCCGAATCCGTTCGAGGCGATGCGCTATCATTCGCTGATTGTGGACCCCAACTCGATTCCCGAATGCCTTGAAGTGAGCGCGCGCACTGCGGAAGGGGAGGTCATGGGCCTGCGACATAAGAAGCTGTTTGTTGAGGGCGTGCAGTTTCATCCCGAGTCGATCGGCACGCCGGAAGGAAAACATCTGTTGCACAACTTTCTGAAGCGGGCTACCGCGCTGAAACGAGCGGCAGCGTGAGCGATTTCGCATCCGCATACGAGGCGGTCCTCGGCCGCCACGCGCTTTCCGCTGACGATGCGGAGCGCGCGTTTGGCGAAGTTCTCGACGGCGACGTTTCGCAAGTTCTGGCCGCGGCATTTCTGATCGCGCTCAAGATGAAAGGCGAGACGGGCGACGAGATCGCGGGATGTGCAAGGGCGATGCGCCGCCGGGCCCGCGCGCTCAAGCTGGGCGTCGACGGTCTCCTCGACACCTGCGGCACCGGTGGCGACAACGCCGGCACGTTCAACATCTCAACCGGCGCCGCACTGATTGCCGCGGCAGCGGGTGTTCCGGTCGCAAAGCATGGCAACCGCGCGATCAGCGGCAAGGTCGGCGGCGCCGACGTCCTTGAGAAATTCGGCATCAAGATCGATTGCGATCCGCCGGTTTTGCGAAAATGCCTGCGCGCCACGGGATGCTGCTTCATTTTTGCGCCCGCATATCATCCCGCGATGGCGCGCCTGGCGCCCCTGCGCCGCACGCTGGCGACGCGCACCCTGTTCAACCTGATGGGGCCGTTGGTGAATCCGGCTTCGCCCGCGCGTCAGGTCACCGGCGTGGCTGAGGCGCAGCTCTTCGAGGAAGTCGCGCGCGCCATCGCGCTTCTCGGTACCGACCATGCGATGGTGTTTCACGGCCTCGACGGCCTCGACGAGATTTCCATCTCTGCGGAGACCAAAGTCGCGGAAATCCGCGGCGAGTCGATTTCTGAATACACGATCGCGCCCGAGCAATTCGGAATCCAGCGTGCTGGCCGCAGCGGACTTCGCGCCGATGACGCCGACCACTCCGCGAAGCTTTTGCGCGCCGCTCTGGTTGGAGACGAGGAGGGGCCTGCGCAGGATATATTGGCGCTCAACGGCGGCGCGGCGATTTATGTCGGCGGGAAGGCCGCGTCATTGGCGGAAGGTGTCGAGAGAGCGCGAGACATCATCGAATCCGAAAGGGCGTTGGAAGTAGTCGCGGAGATGCGCCGCATCACCAACGGCGGAGCGGAATCGGGGAAAAAGTCCAAAGCGAAATGAGTTCGATACTCGATAAAATATTCGCCGTCAAGCGCGAAGAACTCAAAGAGCAGCGTAGGGTCGTCAGCGACGTCGCGATCGTGGCCCGCGCCAATAAGGCGCCGCCGCCGCGAGATTTCATTGCCGCTTTACGCGCGCGTCGTCCCGCGATCATCGCGGAGATCAAGCGTGCCTCGCCGAGCAAGGGCGACATTCTTCCGAACCTCGATCCTCAGGCTGTGGCGCGCGAGTACCAGGCATGCGGGGCGGCCGCGATTTCAGTGCTCACCGATCGCCATTTCAAGGGCACACTCGACGATTTGCGCGCGGTACGCGAGGCGGTCGATCTGGCGCTCCTGCGTAAGGATTTCATTTTTCATCCCTACCAGGTTTACGAGGCGCGCGCGGCGGGCGCGGATTGCATCCTTCTGATTCTGGCGATGTTGAAGGAAGGCGAATCGCGTTCGCTCGCGGCATTGGCGCGCGAAGTCAGAATGGCGGCGCTCATCGAGGTTCACAACCCCGAGGAGTTCGCGCTCGCCGGTCGCATCGGCGCCGAGCTCATCGGGATCAACAATCGCGACCTGCACACCTTCGTGACCGATCTGGCCGTGACCGAAAAATTACTCGCCGGCTATCGAGGTGACGCCCTGATCGTCGCGGAAAGCGGAATCAGCACGCCCGAGGACATCCGGCGCCTCGACAGGGCTGGCGCTCGCGCGTTTCTGATCGGCGAGAGCTTGCTGCGCGACGGTAATCCCGCGGGTAAGTTGCCCGAGCTACTGAGCGCGCTGGACGGAGTCGCGCCGCTGTGACTGTCAAAGTGAAAATTTGCGGCATAACGCTGGTAGACGATGCGCGCGCTGCGATTGAATTCGGCGCCGACATGATCGGCGTTAATTTCTACGCGCCGAGTCCGCGCTCCGTGTCGCTCGAACGTGCTCGCGAAATCCGCAATTCGGTCGATGCATCACATGAAGTCGTCGGCGTCTTTGTCAATGCGCCTCGCGAGTTCATCTGCGAATGCCTTCAGGAGGTGCGGTTGGACCTGCTCCAGTTCCACGGCGACGAGCCCGATTCGTTTCTCAAGGAATGGCCGGTGCCGGTGATTCGGGCGCTACGGCTCAGGAGCGGAGAGAAGTTCGATCCGACTGCGCATTCATCTTCTAAATACGTTTTGCTCGATACCTTTCATCCGGGCCTCTATGGGGGAACCGGTGCGAAGCGGTCGCTATCCGATCTGCGCGGCCTAGATTTGACGCGCGTGTTCATTTCGGGTGGGTTGGACCCCGACAACCTTGGCGAGGCGGTCGAACTTTCGCCCTATGCCGTAGATGTTGCGAGCGGTGTCGAATCGGCGCCAGGCATCAAGGACCACGACAAACTCAGGAGATTCATTCGCAATGCCAAGTCTGCCCGATAGCCATGGCCATTTCGGCGAGTTCGGCGGCAAGTACGTTGCCGAGACATTGATGCCGGCGCTGGCCGAACTGGAGAAGGCCTACAAGGAGGCACGGCGCGATCCCGCCTTCAAGCGCGAGTTGGAGCAACGCTCGCGCGAGTTCGTCGGGCGCCCGACGCCGCTTTACCACGCGGCGAATCTCAGCGCACGGTTAGGCGGCGCGAAGATTTATTTGAAGCGCGAAGACCTCTGTCATACTGGCGCGCACAAGGTCAACAATGCACTTGGCCAGGCGCTGCTGGCGGTTAGGATGAGGAAGACGCGCATCACAGCTGAGACCGGCGCCGGTCAGCATGGTGTCGCGGCTGCGACGATGGCGGCGCTGTTTCAACGCGAGTGCGAAGTCTTCATGGGTTCCGTCGACATAGAACGCCAGGCGCTCAACGTGTTTCGCATGAGACTCCTTGGAACCAAAGTCACAGCCGTCGATTCGGGCAGCAAGAGCCTTAAGGATGCGCTCAACGAGGCCCTGCGCGATTGGATCGCGACCGTGCACAATACCTATTACCTCATTGGAACCGCGGCCGGGCCCCATCCGTACCCGATGATCGTGCGCGATTTTCAATCGGTGATTGGAGGCGAGGCGCGCAGGCAAATCATGCAGAAGGAAAATCGCCTGCCCGATGTGCTGGTCGCATGCGTCAACGGTGGTTCCAACGCGATCGGGCTCTTCTATCCGTTCATCAAAGACGCGAGTGTGGAGATGGTCGGCGTCGAGGCGGCCGGTCTCGGGCTCAACACGGCCTCGCATGCGGCGACGATCAATGCCGGCAGCGTGGGCGTGCTGCATGGCAACAAGACCTACCTGTTGCAGGATGAACTCGGACAGATTCGCGAGACCCATTCGATCGCTGCAGGCCTCGACTATCCGGGGGTCGGTCCCGAACTCGCGTACCTCAATCAGAGCGGACGCGCGCAATATGTCGCGGTCACCGATGCGGAAGCGCTCGACGCGCTCAGGCTTCTGTCCGAGACCGAGGGAATAATTCCGGCGCTGGAGAGTGCGCATGCGGTGGCGCACGCGGCGAAGCTCGCACCGACGATGCGCAAGGAGCAGCTGATGATCATCAATCTATCGGGACGCGGCGACAAGGATATGCATACGATCGCGGGCGCGCTGGGAGCGAAGCTATAGGATGTCTGCGATGAAACACAGAATCGGCACGAAATTCCGGGAACTAGGCTTGCGCGATGAGAGTGCATTGATTCCGTTCGTAGTTGCCGGCGATCCGGATCTCGAGGTCACCGCGGCGCTGGTGCGCGAATTCGAAGCGCGCGGTGCGGATTTAATCGAGTTGGGCGTGCCGTTTTCCGATCCGATGGCCGACGGGCCGGCCAATCAGCGCGCGGCGCAGCGCGGGCTAAAGTCCGGCGCTTCGCTCGCCGCGATTCTCTCGATGGTGAGCGAGCTGCGCAAGGAAACCGAAATTCCACTAATCCTCTTCGGCTACTTCAATCCGATTTTCCATTACGGATGCGAAACGCTTTGCGCTGACGCCGCACGTGCGGGAATCGACGCGTTGCTGGTCGTCGATCTCCCGCCCGAGGAAGCCGGTGAGCTGAAGTCGCCGGCGCGCACGAATGGCCTCGATTTGATCTATCTGCTCGCCCCGACCACGCCCATCGAACGCGCGCGCAAAGTGGTGCGGTCCGCGAGCGGCTTCATCTATTACGTATCGGTCACCGGAGTGACCGGCGCGCGCACGGCGCTGGCATCAGACATCGAGGAGCACGTGAACAATCTTCGAGGCGTAACTGATTTGCCAATCGGCGTCGGTTTCGGAATCTCCACTCCGGCGCAGGCTGCGCAAGTCGCTCGCTTCTCAGATGCGGTGGTGGTGGGCAGCGCGCTCTCATTGTTGATAGAAGCGAACGCCGATTCCCCGGATCTCGTTAAGAAGGTGGGTGAACTGGTAGGATCGATGAAGAGCGCGATGAAGGTAGCGCGGGCCGCGAACCAGCCCGCCGTGGCGAGTTAGCGGCGAATCGAGAATCACTGATGTCTGACCGAGGACTGATTCAAAGCGAGAAGACGGAGAGCATCGAAACGTCACAGCAATCGACATCCGGCCCGGCGCAGGCTACTGCGCCGGCGTCCGAAGACATTTGGGTCAAGTGTCCGGGCTGCAAGGAGATTGCGTTTCGCAAGGAAGTAGAACGCAACCTCAATGTCTGCGGCAAGTGTGGTCATCATTTCAGACTTACCCTGGGTCAGCGGCTTGCGATCACCGCCGATCGCGGAAGCTGGCGCGAGATGCTGGCTGGCATCGCAATCGGAGACCCGCTCGAGTTCGTCGACAGCAAGCCGTATCTCAGCCGTCTCGATGCTGCGCGCAAATCGAGCGGACGTAACGACGCGGTAGTGGTTGGCACTGCGAGCATCGAGGAGTGTCCGGTCGCCCTAGCGATTATGGATTTCGAATTCATGGGCGGCAGCATGGGCGTGGTGGTGGGTGAAAAACTTGCGAGGCTTTTCGACCTTGCGCTCGCGAATTGGCTACCGCTTGTGCTGTTCTCAGCTTCAGGCGGTGCGCGGATGCAGGAGGGGGCGCTCTCGCTGATGCAGATGGCGAAGGTGTCGTCCGCGATAGCGCGGTTCCGCGATGCGCGCTTGCCGTTCATCTCTGTACTCTGCGATCCGACAACCGGTGGAGTTGCGGCGTCGTTTGCTATGCTGGGTGACCTCAACATTTCCGAGCCCGGTGCGCTGATTGGATTTGCGGGCCGGCGGGTAACGAAGCAGACCACTGGCGGGGATCTTCCTGCCGATTTTCAACGCGCGGAATTTCTCCTTGCGCATGGCATGCTTGACGCCATCGTACCGCGCGGCCAGATGCGCGCCACCCTCGCACGCCTGTTAACGATGCTTCATCCGCCGAAGGCGAAACTTAGTGCCCCGCGTCCGAAAACAGGCGTGCGCTCTAAGAAATAGTCCGACTTGCCAGTTTCAGATCGCTGCCTTATTCTCCTTCTCGACCCTCATCGATAAAGACCCGAACGTGCCGAGGGTGACGTTTTTCGCTCAAGCAGCTGAGAACACCCGCACATGTGGATAGTACGATTCGCGTTGCGCCGTCCGCTTTCTGTCGCAGTCATGGCGGCGCTCATGCTGGTTCTCGGTGCGCTCTCGTTCAGCCTGATGAACATCGACATTTTTCCGGCGATCGATCTGCCGGTCGTGATGGTCATTTGGAATTACCCCGGACTGCCGGCGATCGATATGGAGCGCCGCGTAGTCTTCATCACCGAGCGGGCATTTTCGACCACCGTCAACGGCATCGAGCATATCGAGTCCCGATCGATCCAAGGCGTGGGTTTGATGAAGATTTACTTCCATGCGGGAGAGACCACTGCCGGCGGAATCGCGCAGATGACGTCGGTGACGCAGGGCATCATCAAGATAATGCCGCCGGGCATCCAGGCGCCCAACGTGGTCGACTACAACGCAGCGAACGTACCGGTCGCGCAACTTAACATTTCCAGCGAAACTCTTTCCGAGCAGGCGCTCTTCGATTACGGACTAAACTTCATCCGCCCCAAGCTGTTCACCATCGAAGGTCTCTCGTCGCCGGCACCCTATGGCGGACGCAGCCGCGCCATCATGGTGAATATCGATCCGGCGGCGATGTATGCGAACTCGCTTTCCGCAACTGACGTCAGTAATGCGCTTAACCTCACCAACGTCATCCTGCCCGCGGGGAGCGTGAAGATCGGCGATCGCGAGTACTACGTCGAGCTCAACGGCAGTCCCGATCACATAAAGGAATTCAATCAGCTTCCGGTTAAGGTGGTTGGGCAGACGCCGGTGTTTCTGGGCGACGTCGCGCCCGTGCACGACTCGCACACCGTCCAGACCAACGTGGTGCGAGTGAACGGCAAGCGCGGAACCTATCTTGCGATCATCAAGCATGCTGCTGCCTCGACGATGGCGGTGGTGAGCAACGTCAAGCGGCGGATTCCATCGATTATGGCGACCGCGCCCGCGGGCATGAACATGTCGATCGCTTTCGACCAGTCGCAGTTCGTGCGCAACGCACTGTGGGAGGTCGTGCGCGAGGCAGTGATCGCGGCGACGCTGGTGGCGATCATGGTGCTGGTGTTCGTGGGCTCGCCGCGCAGCATGATCATCGTTATCGTCTCGATCCCGCTATCAATTCTGACCGCGATCATCGGGCTGAAACTTTCCGGGCAGACCATCAACATCATGACGCTCGGCGGGCTCGCGCTCGCCATCGGGATGCTGGTTGACGATGCGACCGTCGAAATCGAGAATATCCATCGCAATCACGCGATGGGAAAACCGCTGTTGGTCGCGATCCTCGACGGCGCCAGTCAGATCGCGACCCCGGCATTCGTTGGCACGCTCGCGATCTGCATCGTGTTCTTCCCGGTGTTCCTGCTTGGCGGCGTAGCGAAATATCTTTTCACACCGCTCGCGTTCGCGGTCGTGTACTCGATGCTCACCTCGTATCTGCTTTCGCGCACGCTGGTGCCGACCATGGCGCGCTATCTGCTCTCCGAATATCACGAGGAAAATGTCGGCGGCGGCACCGGATGGTGGAATCGATTCGTGACTGGTTTCGACGCGCGCTTCGATCGGTTCAAGGAAGGCTACCGGACGACCCTGGCGAAGTTCATAGCGCGCCGGAAGCTCTGCCTAACCTGCGTGTCGATCATCGTGCTGGCCAGCCTGGTCCTGATTCCCGTCGCTGGGCAGGATTTCTTTCCTATCATCGACGCGGGCATGATGAAGCTTCACATACGCGCTGCGACCGGGACCCGCATCGAGGAGACCGAGCGGATTGTTAACAATATCGAGCGTGCGATTCGTAAGGTCATCCCACGCGAAGATCTCGGCGATATCAGCGATACGATCGGACTGCCGCAGTACTTCAATCTGGCCTTTTATCAGACTGATAGCATCGGCCCGCAGGACGCCGATATGCTGATCCAGCTCAAGCCCGGCCATCGCCCGACCGAGGGTTATACCGAGAAAATCCGCAAACTCCTCGCCCACGATTTTCCCGATGTCGAAGGCTACTTCCAGGCTGCCGACATCGTCAGCCAGGTGCTGAATTTCGGTCTCCCGGCTGCGATCGATGTGCAGGTGATTGGCAACGACATCAACTCCGACTACGACATCGCGTCGCAGCTCCAGGCCAAGATGCATCGGATTCCGGGACTCAGCGATATTCGCATAGCCCAACGCCTCGATTATCCGACGCTGCGGGTCAATGTCGATCGCGCCAAGGCGTTGCAACTCGGAGTCAACCAGTCGGCGGTGGCGAGCGACCTCTTAATATCTCTCAGCTCGAGTTTCTTGTTGTCGCCGAATTTCTGGCTCGATCCGAAAAATGGCGTTAACTACAACGTCAACGTTCAGGTACCACAGCACATCGTCGACTCTGTTGGCGAGCTGGTAAACACTCCGCTTACCGCGACGACGCAGGACGGAGCCGTGCGCGCGCCGCAATTCCTCGGGAACGTCGCAACCGTGAGCCAGACTGTCGAGCCCGCGGCGCTCGATCACTACACCGTTCAGCGCGTCATCGATGTGAATGCGGGGGTGAGCGGCCGCGACCTCGGGGCCTCCTCGACCGATGTGCAGCGCGCGATCGATTCGATGGGCGAGTTGCCGCGCGGCACCGATGTCGTGATTCGAGGCCAGAGCCAGGCGATGCGAGAATCGTTCGGTTCGCTCGAGCTGGGCCTCGTGCTGGCGATTATTCTGGTCTACCTGCTGATGGTCTCCAGCTACCAGTCGTGGTTGGAGCCGTTCATCATCATGTTGGCCGTACCGGGCGCGCTCGCCGGCGTATTGTGGATGCTGGTGGCGACGGGTACCACGATCAATGTTGAATCGATGATGGGCGCGATCATGGCGGTAGGAGTCGGCGTCGCGAACGGCAATCTTGTGATAACATTTGCCAACGAACTTCGTGAGGATGGCTACCCTCCGGCGGCGGCCGCGATCGAGGCGGCCACCATCAGGTTGCGCCCGGTGTTGATGACTGCGCTCGCAATGATCTTGGGAATGCTGCCGATGGCGCTCGCGATTGGCGAGGGATCGGAACAGAACGCGCCGCTGGGTCGCGCGGTGATCGGCGGATTGCTCGCGGCGACCGCGATGACGCTGCTGGTGGTGCCGGCGGTCTATTCGATGTTCGGCGGAAGTATCAAAGGCAAACACGCGCGCGACGCGGAGATAGACGCGATCACCCTTCCGGGTGCATGAAGAATCTCTGAACAGATGGCTGAAGACGATCCGAAAAGTTTCACGCCTCCACCAACCGGAAAAATCTTCGTAGTCGGATGGATGGGCGCGGTGGTGCTGGTGGTTGGATTGACCGCCGGATTGGTGCTGGCGCGCGAACTCTGGATCGGACGTCAGAGTTCCGAACTGGAGCGCCAATACGAGCAGGGTCAGCGCGTCTTGGTGACCAAGGTGCTTCACAGTTCCAAGTCGCGCCAACTCAAGATTCCCGCGAGCATTCATGGCTTCGTTGAAACGCCGATCTATGCGAAGGTCGCCGGCTATTTGAAAACCATCAAGGTGGACAAAGGCGATCGTGTCAAACAGGGGCAGGTGCTCGCGGTGCTGGACTCCCCGGAACTCGATCATCAAGTCGAGAACGCGCGCGCGACGTATGAGCTTCAGAAGGTAACTGACGATCGGAATCAGATGTTGCTTCGGACCGGCGTTGTGGCCCAGCAGACTGCCGATGATTCTCACGCCGCGATGCTTGAAGCGAAGGAGGCTTTCAACCAGCTGGTCGCCACTCAGGCATATGAAATCATCAAGGCCCCGTTTGACGGCATAATAACGGCCCGCAATGTCGATCCGGGCGCCATGGTCTCGCAGGCGACTGCCAGCACGACCGCAAGCGGGGCTCCCATTCTGCTGATGGCTACGCTCTCACCGCTGCGCATTTACGCCGATGTGCCGCAGAGCGCGGCACCGTTCATCAGAAATGGCGACCAGGTAACAGTGACCGTCGGAGAATACCCGAGACGCCCGTTTCCCGGTACCGTCACGCGGCATCCCGATGCTCTGGACACCGAGACCCGCACCATGCGGGTCGAGGTTGACCTCGAGAATCGCGATTCTGCGCTGCTGCCTGGGATGTATGCGATCGTTTCTCTCTCGGTCTCGACGCCTTCGGCGGTTCCGATGGTTCCGGACGATGCGCTGGTTTTTCACGGTGGAAAGGTTTTCGTGCCGGTAGTACGCGATGGCCGAATGCATCTGGCTGAAGTCACGCTCGGCTACGACAATGGCGTCAATGTCGAGGTCACGAGTGGCATCAGCGACAGTGACGTAGTCGCGATCAACGTCGGTCAGTCGGCGCGTGAGGGCGAGATCGTTCAGGCGGTAATGCAGAACGCGCAGCACGCGGGAGCAGAAGATTAGCAATCGAATGTCAGACCTCCAAGGTAAAGATTGAGATCCGCGAAACGCCCGAGTTCGAGCTAGGGCTTCCCGAGACCGCCGAGTTCATGGACGCGGATTCGGCAAAGGATCAGCGAGAGACTTTGAAAAAAGCGGAAGAGTAGGCGGCGTCTATTTCTTTGGAGGAAGTAGCCCGAAAACGGTCAGCTCCTTTTGTGAGCCGACGAAGACGCGCCCGTTCGCCACCGTCGGGACCGTGAACTTGATATAGCCGCTCATCTCATCGCGAGCGTTGTGGTGCGAGCTGTTGTAAATCTCTTTGGTCAGGTCCGTTGCGTCGAATGCGCGCAGGACCGCAGAACCTGAATTCCCGATTGTCCACACGATGCCGTCTTGTGTGCCATTAGCCGAAACCACCGGCGTGCTCCCACTGAATCGAAAATCGCTGTAGGAAGCGCTCACGGGTTCGGTCGAGAGTTGTCCGTTCGTGAGGCTGAAGGCCTTCAGGTCATCGTAATCTCCGCCGACGTATACCATTCCATTGAAGTAAGCCGGCGTGGAATAGACTCCGGTGATTTGTCCCATGATCGATTGCACGATCTGGCTGTCGTCGTTCGCGTGAAAATGCCCCAGGTTGTCGGCATCGAGCAGATACAGCGTTCCCTCCTTGCTACCCGTGAACAGAAGATGTTGGGGTCCGACGCTCTGGTCCGGTAGTGCGATCACTCCACTCGCACCGTAGTCAATATCCATGTCGTCGAGCACTTGCTGATCGTAGGGCGTGAAGAAATCGATCACCCCGAAGTTCGAACTATCGGTCGGCCCCAGGTTCAGAAGACTGTCGCCATAGTCGATGCCGCTAGAGTCCGTCGCATCGAAAGTTCCATTCCCCGTCGCAACATAGAAATTCCCTTCATCGTTGATCACCGGAGCGCCGCCGGCCATCCAGATCCCACCCTGAAAGGCATTGGGTGTTGGGGAAAAAGCACTAACCTGGGCGAGTGTCGCTGCGTCATAACCAAGTATCCAACCGTGATACTGACCGTTGTCGCCATGCGACGCGAACGTGACATAGACCACGCCGTTATTCAGCGCGAGACCGGAACGCTGATTGGCGATCTGCGCAACGAAATTGATGTTTCCGTTCACGCTGCCGTCGCCGGTTCCTGGCACGGTGGCCGCGATCACAACTGGCCCACCGAGTTTTTCCAGGCCTGTTGCAATATCGAGTGCGTGCAAACGATAAACGAAGTTGCCTTCTTCGAGGGTCTTGACCGCCGCGTAGAGCGTGTTCGAGTTCGGATCGATAACTGGGGTGCCGGTGATGCCAATTTCAGGAACAATGTCACGGGTGCCGACCAGCGTTGAGGGCACGGTGGTAATCCCAGCCTTCGGGTTGATGAAGCTCACCTTCCAAAGGGGTGTCGATATCGCGCCGGTCGCATCGAACGCATAAACGCTGTCATGCTCCGTCGCGACGTATACCACTTCATGCGTGCCGAGACTCGGAGTCTGCACGCTATTAACATAGAGTGGTTCGGCGTATACGTAGCCGTCGACCGCACGTGAGAATAATCTGCCGAATGTCTTCGATCTGACATTCGAAGGAGTCAGGATTGTTTCGTTGAGGTTCTGACCGTCGCGAGCGTTATCGTAATGATAGGTGTAGATACCCGAGATCGGCGCACCCGCGGCCACTTGGCAAAATACAAGTACGGCCGTCACTGTAACGGCCGCGAGTCCCCCGAGCTTCTTCATCCATTCTAAAAGTATCTGCGCCACTTTCACGAGGCAACGATCAAATCGCGGCGAAGCTCCGATTCTCCGCACTCCACGGCGGTGAATTCCGAATCGCTTCGAGCACCTGACCAGGCTCGTCCACCACCATCCACATGGCGCGATGGCGCTCGTCCATGAAGCGGCACTCGACCGAACGCTCGAGCATCTCCAGCATTGGCGCGTAATACTGGTTCGTATTGACTATAATGATCGGACCGGCGTAAAGGCCAAGCCGTTTGAAGCTCATCGCCTCGAACAATTCCTCCCAGGTTCCGCACGCCCCCGGAAGCGCGATAACCGCATCGACCTCCTGAATCATGAGGCGCTTTCGTTCGTGCATATCGTTGACGAGGATCAGTTCGCTGAGACGTTCATGACCCCATTCGATGTCGTCCATGAAGCGCGGCAACACGCCGATGACGCGGCCACCCTCCGCTAATGCCGCGTCGGCGAGTGCTCCCATCGAACCGGACTTGCCGCCGCCATATACGATAGTGATGTGATTGCGCGCGAGAATCGCGCCGAGACGCGCCGCCGCATCATGATAAACCTGATCGCATTGCCGGCTCGACGCGCAATAGACGCAGACTCGATTGATCGCCATAAGCGCGAGGCTACCGAATGCGTTGGAGCGCTGCTATGGCGCGATCCGATGCCTCGTTCAGGCGCGAGGCCCGATCGTTCTGCGTAACAGATCGAGTGTTCGCGAGCGCGCAAGCTTAGAGGCCTCGGGATGGAATGACGCGCGTTTGGTGCAATTGAAGCCATGCTCCGCGCCGTCATACACGAAGACCTCGGCATCCTTGTGTCCCACGAACGCGCGGCGGACCATGTCCCATACCTTGGGAGGAATCGCGGCATCCTTCGCGCCGAAGTGAAACTGGATGGGGCACCTCACCGCTTTCGCCTCGCCGATGAAAGTGTCGATGCCGCCGCCGTAATAGCATGATGCTGCCAACACATCGGTGCGCGCGGCGGTGAGATAGGCCATCAATCCGCCAAAGCAGTAGCCAACCACCGCGACCTTGCCATCGCATTCGGGCATCGCGCGCAAAGTTCTGATGGCCGACTCGATGTCTCGCACGCCAAGGTCAATGTTGAATTTAGGCCTGTATGCGCGCGCCTTCTGCATTTCCTCGGGGGTGTAGCCGAGTTGCACATTCGGTTCGATTCGCCAGAACATGTCGGGCGCGAGCGCGATGTATCCCGCGTCAGCGTACTCATCAACCACTTCACGAATGTGATCGTTGACGCCGAAAATTTCCTGGATGATGACGACGCCGGGAGCCTTCGCGCTTTTGGGCGAACTTAGATTGCCGGTGAATTTGCCGCCGTCGCTTGCGGTGATCGATGCGCTGCGTCCGTTCATGTTTTGACACCTCGCTAAATTGCATTGGGAATAATTCTTAGCGCGGCTGGTTTGGTAAATCGATGGAACATTGCTAGGGTCCGCGATACTACTGCGGGAGAGGCGCATCTAAGGCCATGCCGCCGGAGAAACATGATTCATCGTCTAATGGCCGTCGCGTTCGCGGTCGCACTCTGGGCCGATGCGGCCCCTATTCCGGCTGCCGCACCTGCGAACGCACATTAGAAGTTCTCGCGCGAATGATGCCGAATCTCTACTTCCTAGGCTGACGGAGTACTCCAGCCTGCTATGACGCCTGACGGTTACCATCGCGTCCTACCGCTGATCTATTAGTCACGCTAATGAATGCTCCCGCCGCGCAACCTTCCGAGGCCGACCTGAGGGCCACCATCGCGCAACTCGATTCGCCGCAAGCATGGCTGATGGTCGCGACGTCGTTCGTTGCCCTATTCACTGTTTATGGAGTTGCATATAGCTTCGGCGCGTTTTTCAAACCTATGGCGCATGAGTTCGGCGCCGGTCCCAGTGCCACCTCCGCAGTGTTCTCCATCACCGTATGCCTATGGGGTGTGCTCGGATGGCCCGCCGGACACATCGCCGACCGCATTGGGCCACGACCGGTCATCATCATCGGCGCGATCGCAATCGGAGTCGGGTTGGTGATGACGTCCTTCATCCAGCGCCTGTGGGTTGCATATCTCACCTACGGGGTCGGCGTCGGCGTCGGCATCGCATGCGGATACGTGCCGACCATCGCCGTGGTCGGCGGATGGTTTCTACGTCGGCGCAATACCGCCCTCGGCATCGCGGTGGCGGGAATCGGATGCGGCACCCTAGTCGTCGCGCCGATCGCCGCGGCATTAATCCAGCGCCTCGGATGGCGCGAGACCTTCGTCGTGCTCGGCATCGCAAGTGCGACGATGCTGATCGGGTGCGCCTTCGTCGTCAGGCGGCCGCCGGTCCACCTTGCGCCGGCGCCGTTCGAGATACGCGAGGCGATTCGAACGCCGGTGTTCAAGCTGCTCTACCTTTCGTCGCTGCTCTCCTCGATGGGACTTTTCACGCCGTTCGTTTTCCTTCCCGCATTCGCGCGCGACCACGGCGCGACCGAGGTAGCCGCCGCGACCCTGGTAGGACTCATCGGCGGCGCCAGCGTAGTAGGGCGGCTAGGCCTCGGTGCGCTCGCCGATCGCCTCGGCGTGGTGAGGCTGTTTCAGCTCTGCTATCTCGTGGTCGGGTTGAGTTTCATCCTGTGGCTGACAGCGCATTCCTACGCGGTGCTGGTCGTCTTCGCATTGGTGCTTGGTGTCGGATATGGCGGATACGTCGCGCTCTCGCCCGCCGTGCTCGCGCACTTTTATGGCACCCAACGCCTGGGCAGCGTGCTCGGCGCGCTTTACACCAGCGGCGGCGTCGGCGTGCTGATGGGCCCGCCGGTGGCGGGCTTCATCATCGCGCACAGCGGCTATCGATGGGCGATCGCATTCTCGCTCACCGCTGGAATGGCATCATACTTCACCCTGCTGCCGCTCGAACGGAAATCGCGGCACGAGCATGCATCGATGTCTGGTTCCCCTTCTCGTATGGGAAGGGGTTAGAGGGGTTAGGTCTGATGCGGCGGCCTCCGAAAAAAACCGCGCAGTAGGTTGAGGATCGACAGTGCCTTGCAGCGCCATCGAACCTGCACAGGGTGGGTGCAAGAGGCGCGCCGCAAGCCCGAAGGCCCCGAACGATGGATTGCGCGATTATACTAAATTCGAGATAATGGCGCGATGTGCTGAGGTTGAAACCGATTCGGTGGGTGGGCGCGGCGAAGGCGGACTTGCACGCCTTCCCAGACGCCGTGCGAAAGGCGGTCGGGGCTGCGCTGACGTCGGCTCAGCTAGGCGGCAAGCATCCGAGTGCAAAACCCCTCAAGGGATTCGGTGGCGCGGGCGTACTGGAGATCGTGGACGACTTTGACGGCAACACCTATCGCGTGGTCTACAGCGTCCGGTCCGCGGGAGTTCTGTATGTTCTTAATGCGTTCCAGAAGAAATCGCGGAAGGGGATCGAGACGCCTAAACGGGACATCGAATTGATAAAGCTGCGGTTGAGGTTCGCGGAAGAAGACCACGAAACCAAACAAACATAACCAAAAGATGTAACCCAACAGGTGTAGGTAGCGTGGAAAAAAGAAAACGGGTCACTATCGGAAGCGAGAACGTATTTCGCGATCTAGGACTGGAAAATCCTGAGGAGCTTCAGGCGAAAGCCATACTCGCCCACTACATAATAACCGCTATTGAGAAACGTGGTCTGACACAAGCTCAAGCAGCTGAGGTTATCGGGGCAACTCAACCCAATGTGTCTGATCTCTATCGTGGCCGAATCGATGGGTTCACCATCGATCGTTTGACCAAGTATCTCAACGCTCTCGGAAAAGATGTAGAGATAAAAGTTACGAATGGACCAGGTAGGACTGTTGTCGTCTGACGTCCGCGAACATCAAGCCGGCCGATCACATTGGGCGCGCCCGATGGCGGACCTGAACGTTTGCGACGCTCACGCCGATCAGCTTGTTCAGCGCGCACACGCCAAGGGGAGCGAGGTTTCGAGAAGATCGTGAAGCTGAGCCACGCCGCCGCGCTCGCGCTCTTGGGCTGGTATTTGATTCTGCCGCCACTGGTCCAAGGTCCAGTTACAGACAGACGATGCCAACAGGGAGTCGGACCCAACGAAGCTGCGTCTATGTCTCACTGGGTTATCAAAACCGGATTCGATACAGCGAAGGAATGCGAGCGCCAGAAAGACAAGATAATGAGCGAAGCCCAAGCATTGGACCTGACAAAACTATCGATGGAAGATTTTTGCGCACAGGCTGCGATAGCTCTTCAAGTCCAAGAAGCTCAGTGTGTCGCGACTGATGATCCAAGGCTCAAAGAAAACTGAATCTACGGAGATCGCTATACCGATTCCGCTGATTTTCCGATCACCGCGGGGGCTTTCCAGCCGAGCCTGTTCGAGGCTCCGGGCGGCGCCGACGATGTCTTCATTAGCAAGATCAATGCGGCCGGAACGTCGCTCCTCTATTCGACCTACGCGGGCGGCAGTGACGAGGACGAAGGGACCGCGGTCGCAGTCGATGCCGCAGGCAACGCCTACATCGCAGGCTATACGATGTCGCCGGACTATCCCGTCACGGTGGGTGCGTTCCAGCCCACCTTTTCAGGAACCAAAAGTGCGTTTGTTACCGCTTTAGATCAGAATGGCGGACTTATCTACTCGACGTTTCTGAACGGAAGCGCTACTTCGTCGGCGGCGGGTATCGCCGCGGACGCGATAGGAAACGCCTTCGTCACGGGAGTCACCACGTCAAGCGACTTTCCCGTGACTGCAGGCGCCTACCAAACCAGCTTGGACACATCGAGCGGCGAACAACGGGCGGCCTTTGTTACCAAGCTCAATCCGACCGGCACCGCCCTCGAATACTCCACTTATCTGGGCCCGCCGAACTACATGGCGGCCAATGCCATCGGCCTGGACGGCACCGGCAACGCCTACGTCGCCGGGACGATGTACGGGGAAGGGAACGCCGGCGGCGTGACGTGCCCAGCGAACAATATCGATTGTGAATTTGTGGCCAGACTCGATCCCATCGGCGCGATGCTGGATTTTTCCACCATGCTCAATTTAAAGGACGGCGGTTACACCGAGCCGCTATCGATCGCGATTGATTCCAACGGCGGTTCGCACGTGGTCGGGAATTTCGGCGTGTCCGGCGGGCACTCCGGTTTCCTCGAGAACCTCGATTCGGGCGGTCGCACCCTGAATGTCGTGAATTTCTCGAACGCGTTGTCTCCCAATGCGATCGCGCTCGGTCCCTCGGGCAACATTTTCGTCGCCGGGACTGTCTTCGGCGACAATCTCACGACCACGCCGGGCGCATTCCAACCTGCGGATGCGGGAAGTGTGAATGCGTTCTTGAATGAATACGATTCGAGCGGAAACTCGACGCTCTATTCGACGTATCTCGGCGGCAGCGATCAAGATGAGGCGTTCGGCGTCGCGGTCGATCCCTCAGGCAATGCCTACGTGACCGGATACACGCAATCGAGTGACTTTCCCGTCACGCCAGACGCGTTACAATCGATCCACGGCGGCGGAATCACGCATGCGGGCACCCTCGATGCTTTCGTTGCCCGCATCGTGCCATCACCCGCGCTCTCGCCGACTCCTACAGCAACTGCGACGTTGACGCCGACACCGACTTCTAAACCGACGATGTCTGCGACGGCGACCTTTTCCTCGACGCCAACCGCGGTCAGAACGCCACTTCCAACGCGCGTACCGAGTCCAAGCATCACTCCGACTGCGGTTCCGACAACCTCAGAAACCCCGACGCCGACTCCGATTCCTCCGCCAGTTGGATCAATCGATGCCGCTCCCAATCCACTAGATTTTCATAGCTTGAAGACGGGCCGACTGAGCGCTTCTATATTCGTCAACGTAAGCAACCCAAAGAGGAGTAAGGTCCCGGTCACCGTCATGAGCGTCGCGCTCAGCTCCGGGAGCGGAGCAGGCGCTCCTGTGGACTTCGTCCTCGATGCCTCGCGTTCGACGTGCAAACCCGGCCTGCTTCTGCCCGCGGGGAAAAACTGCCAGGTGGCGATTGCTTTCGCGCCGAGGAGCGAGGGCCTCAAGCGAGATACGTTGATGGTCAATGCTGCCCCGGGCGGCATCGCAAAAGTGGTCTCAGTGCTCGGCGTGGGAAAATGACCGCGCTAACGGTGGACTTCGAGCGAGACTTCCGTTGGGTTTTCCACTCGCTGGCCGGGAGGCGACGATGGTCGAGGAAGCTATCGAGATTCGCACCGGCGACGGAACTTCCGATGGGTTTCTCTATCGTGACGAAGACGGGAATCGCAGACCAGCGGTTATCCATCTCACCGACATAGGCGGCATTCGGCCGGACCATCGCAACATGGCGCGGCGGCTCGCCGAGAATGACTACACCGGTCTGTGATGGAGCGATGGGCGTTGTCGGTTACCGCTTCACCGGTGCGATGGCGACGCGGGGATACGCTGAAGTAGAATCAGCCAGACTGCATGACCACATTGATAGCGATATGTTCGGCGGATAATCTGGGTCGGATCGCGGCGGGCAGAAGGCTATTGGCGTGGCCACTAGCATCTAGAGATGCTTGAGTGCCGGCGCGCCCCCTTAGCTCAGATGGATAGAGCACAGGATTCCTAATCCTGGGGCCGTGGGTTCGAATCCCGCAGGGGGCGCCAAAATTTTTCCGAATTAATTGCAATCGTTTCAGCCGGCCGACTGGGTGTCATCCTATGAGGCCGGGGTTAGCGCCGCCGTCGATGGTGATATTGGCGCCGTGGATATGCAATGCATGAGACGTTTCTTAGATGGAAGGCGGTGTATAGAGCCTGCCGTCTCAGGGCGGAAGCTTTGTCGCGGTCATGTCGGAACAAAGCCGGAGAGACCGAGGAAGATAGCGCCTTACCGCCCGATTAGTGGGCGCCGTTCATTCCGCTCGCGACCGCGAGCAATTTAGGCGCGGCGTGAGCGCTTAAGGGTCTTGAAAGGGCCTAATCGTGAAGCTCTGCCACGCCGCTGCGCTCGCGCTTGTGGGCTGGTATCTGATGGTGCCGCCTCATTACAAGCAAGGGACGGATACCTCGGCTCCGCGTTCCGAATGGGAGCAACACGGCGCATTCGATACCGCCGAAGCTTGCGAACGGGCGAAGGCGATTTTGGTTAATTGTGGTGAGATTTTAAATGGCGCAAAGCAGGGTAACGTGCTGAATGCATGCGGCTTTCCGGGTAAGGCACGACCACTAAAAGACGAACAACAAGATACGATGGTGGGCCAGATCGCTGCTCAAGACATGGAATCCGAATGCATTGCGACCGACGATCCGCGCCTTAAATCAAATTAGCACGACAGAGGGTTTGAGGTTTCGAAATCATGGCAGATCATCGAGACAGACACGGCGAGAGAGAAAAAATGGTGTTCAGAGAGTTTTTGAGGGCCGCGCCTTCACTAGCCCACGATGCGCACGTATGGGACAAGCCCGACGACGAAAAGCTCTATGACATTATAAGCCGAAGTGCTGACGGCCAGACCGTAAAATGGCAAATTACTGAATGGCTCGATCCCGAGCAAACACAGAGGTCGAAAGAGCGACAGAACCTAAAACACGCTATCGGTGCTGCGGTTCGTGGCCTAAAGATGCCGCACATGACCACATGCTGTTTATTCCCGCAGGACCCCCCCACTCATTTCAAGCCTAAGCATACAAAACCTTTCTACGCCCAGTTGTTCGAACTAATTCGGAGTGTCGAAGAAGAGTGGACCATGCCGCTTCCACGCCAACGTTATACCTGGGCAAGAGACGATGAGTGCGTGGCGTTGCCTTCAGACATTGCGGCGTGGCCAGTGCTGTTTCGCTATTTGCGCAAGGTCACCTTAACCCGTTCAGAGGACCCTTATGTTTCGATCGTCGGATTCGCGGACTCCTTCCGCCAGGAAGATGCGATCGCCCCGTTGATGTCCATTATCGAAAAGAAGTGTAGAGCCTATCACTGGCCGACCGAAGGAGATGTACGCCTGCTAGTATTCTATGACGAGGCGTGGATTCACAATTCCCCGTGCTGCGCTCCGCTTAAGGCCAACGCCGAGATCGCAGTCCAGAAATCTTAAGGGAGTAGATGTTCCCTTCCGGCGAATCTACTTGACCTTCGGGCGAAGCGGAGAAGCTTACGAGATATATCCAGACGTTAAACGGTGTACGTGACATTGGTCGGGGATGCGCAACTGAAATCGGCAAGGGACGGAACCGCGTCCCTTTGGAACGCGCGCCGCGATGGCATCATATGTTTCATCAGGTGCCCGATCTGCCCGAGGCGCTGACGTATGGGCGCGAGCGAATCTACCTCGAGTGGTTTTTCATGGCGGGAACCGATCAAGCCGGTGTCTTCAGCGACGCTGACATCGCGGAATACGTCCGAACCTATTCGCAGCGGGCGCGATGCGCGCCGGTTTCAACTTCTATCCCGCGTTGCCGCAGGATGTTGCCGATAATCGCGAACTCCTCGCCACCGGTTTCAAACTTCCGATGCCGCGTGACCCCCAACCCATGAGCTTAGCGGAACATTCGCGCGTCGAACTCGAATGAAACCGGCTCGCCAAATCTGACCTTGCGAAACTCAACGTGAGTTGGGTTCAATAGCACATTCCATTCGCCGCGAATCGGCGCCGACGGAACCAGCAGCGCCACCGTCCTCCCAGCGCGAATCCATTCATTGCCAAGGTGACGCAGAGATTCGTCTTGCGTCTCGTGCCAATTGCGCGGCAGCGTGTTCGGGTCGAGTCGTCCGATTTTAAGATCGTCAGGAATCTCGCCCTCGATTGAAACAAGGTCATCGGGCTGGAGATTCGGCTCCAGGTTCACAAAAGTCTCAATCGCAGCGAGCGCGAGAGAGGTCGAAGCGTAAACCATGCTCACCCCTCGGCTGTTCCATCGACCACCATAGAGCCGAGCTCCTTCGCCGGTCGCAGCGGCTGCGGCGTAGCGGAGCCGGCAGATTCTCCAGAATTTCACCTAGCTATAGACGCCATAGGCGATGCGGCCGAGGAGGTCCTCAACCTCGCGCGTGCCGATGTCGGTGTCGAGCTGATCCAGCGGTCGCGCGCCGCCGAGCGCTCGATTGGCTGTGCCGAGCCACTTAACGGCCTTTTGTTCGTCGCCAATCATTTCGACGGCATTGGCGAAAACTCGCGCGAGGCGGACGGTCCGGTCTGACTCGGCCGCCGTCAGCCGCGATCGCTGACTCAGACGGCGAGTCATCGTGCGCTGCGGAATGCCAAGCTTGCGCGAAAGAACTGCATTGCCGATGGCGAGCTTCTCAGCTAGCACCCTCACCGAAGTCGCAGGGAGGCCCTTGCGGACCAGCTGTGCCAGGTCGTCGGGCTTCTTTACGGTCTTGCCGAGCACTTTCCGCCCGCCGAGAACCTCGGCAATTAGTTCGGTTTCCATGTTGGCCTCTTGGCTAATGATACTAAGCCATTTGGCCGATTGCAAAGACAGAGCCGAACGATCACACGCATTACTGGGGCAACACCGCCTGCGATGTCGGAGACTGGGGCTCGAAGATTGCCGGCGCGAGCACCCGAAGCTGTGCGCGCCGGCCGTCACGAATGATCGTCAAATAGATAGTCTCGCCCGCTTTCACGTTGCGAAGAGAATCTTCCAACTCACTGATATTTCGGGTTCGTTCAGCGTTGACCGCGACGATGAGGTCGTATGCTTTCGGGCTCTCCATCCGCATGATGAGCGGAAACCCCAGTATGGCCGGCGGGAAGAACAGGGTACCGCCGAGGAGCAGGACCCCCAATCCCGCTTGCGCCGCAGCGTGGCCCGCCTGAATGTGCGCGGCTCTGATGCCGGCGTCATCGCCGGGACCAGGGCGGTCCACCGATATGACGCTAAGTCCGCTGAGCCGTTGACCCGAGGCAAGTTTCCCCTGGCCCTCAAACACCTGAATACCAAGCAGGGCCACGTACGACGCTAGTGAGACGCGATTGCCGTAGTTCATGTACTCGTCAAGGGACCTGACGTTAGGCGGGGTGCCTGCCGAGCTGGAAGGATTCATGTCCGCGGCATGCGCTGGCCGAGCGCCGCCAAATCCGAGGGCTATCGAGGTGACAAGGAGAAACAGGATCCTGGCGATGGATCGTCGCCAGTTGGTATTTCGAGTCTGAGATGGCGCCATCATGGTGTTTTCCGAAATTTAACCACTGATGCACACAATGAGCCAAATCGAAAAAGTGAACTCACGACAAACAAGCGCCGCTTCGGAGCCGGGCGAATTTCCCGATAACTGAGCTGTCGCCGGATGCGCGCTAACGGCTATCATCCAGGCAATGCACTTCGGTGGCGCTGCGCATTTAGATGTTAATCGTCCTCGCTAATCGTTCGGTCGCCAGCTATCCGCTGGGCGGCGGGGTCTGGTCGTGGATGCTCCAATATCCGTTGGGGCTGCGCGCACTCGGCCACCACATCTTCTGGCTCGAGCTGATAAAGTCCTCGGGCGATCGCGCGCGCGATGCCGAGCTCGCAAAAAACTTTCTCTCGCGCATCAGCCCCTACGGACTCGCGCCGCATGCGGCCGTGCTGGTGTTCGATGATATCGAGGTGCAGGATATCAACCGCGCCAAGATCTATGGCCTGCCGGCGCAGACGGTGCTTGAGATCGTGCGCAGCGCCGATCTGCTGTGGAACATCGCCAGCACGATCCATCCGCCGTTTCTCTCGAACTTTCGCCGCAAGGTCTTGATCGACGTCGATCCCGGCCATCTGCAACTCATCGCGACGGAGTTCGAGTTCGGACTCAAGGATCACGACGTTCATCTTAGCGTCGGCCCGAATCTGCCCGACCCCGATTGCGAGGTGCCGACGCTGGGCCTCACTTGGCGAACATTTCTGCCGTTCGTGTACTTGCCGATGTGGGAGTTTTCACCCGGTCCAGGCCCTGACGCGCCGTTCACTTCGATCACGCAATGGACATGGGAAGACCTCTCTTATCAGGGCCGTTCGCTCAGCGCATCCAAGCGCACTGCATATATGCGTTACGCGGATCTGCCGAAGCGCGCCGGCCGGCCCTTCGAACTCGCGGCAAACATCGGCGACACCGACCCGACGCACGATCGCGAGACGCTCGCGGCAGGTGGATGGCGAATCGTCAATCCGCACGATGTGGTGCCGACCCCCGAGACCTATCGCGAATATCTGCGCGCCTCGCGCGCCGAGATTCTATGTCCGAAGCCGATCTTCCGTGAGCTGAACACCGGATGGTTCAGCGATCGAAGCGTTTGCTACATGGCGCTGGGGCGGCCGGTGCTCGCGGAAGATACCGGCTTCGGCCAGTTCGTGCCTACCGGCCGCGGTGTCCTCGACTTCCGCGATATCGATGAGGCGGTAGCCGCAGTCGCCGAGATCGATGGCAACTACGATCTCCACAGTCGCTGGGCGCGCGAGCTGGCGGCGGATTTGTTCAATTCCGATCGCCAGCTCAGCGCGATGCTCGCGGCGTGTTAGGTCTTCATGCGGTACAACACGTGGGGCAGGTTTGCCCATGTCATATCGCGCTCGTAGCGGAAACCAGCTTTCTCCATCACGTCGCGTGAGGCCAAATTGGTCGGCAGCGTGAACGCCACGATGTTGCGTATCCCAAGTTTAGCCGCGATATCGAGAATCGCGCGCGCCATCTCCGTCGCAAATCCGCGGCGCCAGAATTCCGGCATCACGGCGTATGCGATTTCGATCTCGCGTGCGCCATCAATCTCGACATTATGGAGTCCGGCGCGTCCGATGAAGCGGCCATCTGCGCGGTCGCGAAAGATCCAGAAGCCATACCGGTGGCGCTCCCAATGCTCGATGCTACTTCGGATGAAGTCGCGAGTTTCCGATTCGCTGCGGATTCCCGCCATCGTCTTTGCAACCTCAGGATCTTGATTCAATCGAAAAAGATCATCGAAGTCGGTTGCGCTGATCCGAGTCGCCAGCATCCTTTCGGTGACGAATGTTTCAACGCCGTTCATTTAGCGACTGCGGCCGGCTCTTGAGCCTCGATGAACTCGCGCAGCTTGTCGAACCAAATCAGCTTGTGCTTGAAACCGGGGAAGCTCGCGTTCAATCCGCTCGGATTGGGCAGGACGAAAACGCGCGCGCCGGAAATCACTTCCACTTTGGCGCCCGCTCCGGGACTAGCGGCCTTGCCGAAGAAATCGCGATAGATGCTGAGTCCCACAAATGCGACGACTTCGGGACCGAAGCGCTGGATCTTTCTCCCGAGAACGCGCTTGCCCGCGACTATTTCCTCGCGCGTAAGTTCGGCCGCCGAGCGCGTCGCGCGCGCGCAGAGATTGGTCATCGCCAGGCCGAATTCGACCAGGCGGCGATCATCGTCGCAGGTCAGGGG
The DNA here is from genome assembly GCA_963815835.1 of uncultured delta proteobacterium. Lineage (GTDB taxonomy): Bacteria > Desulfobacterota > Binatia > Binatales > Binataceae > DATGKG01. The sequence continues at coordinate 276,503 of CAWFIF010000004.1, read as the reverse complement.
AATCGGAACCAGTTTGGCCTCATACAAAAGGCGCCAGAATGGATTTCCCGGGCTGGCGAAATGATGTCCGACTTGCTCGGAGCGCAGGCTCGGATTAATACCGACGAACAGCACGCGCGGATTAGGCGTGATGATGTCGCGCAGGGGCATGTACCAAGATTAGCATCAAGGTTGACCGAGACCCGAAGGGGGCGCGAAGCGCCACGGCGCAGCCGTACCCGAGGCGGAGCGAAGCGGAATCGAGGGAAAGTTATAGACGTTCGACGGATCGCTCGCATCTGTGAAATGATTGAACGATCGTTTAAGGCCGGTTGAGAGGAGAAAAACCGTGGACTTCACCATTCCCAAAGAGATTAGCAGCTATCTCGAAGAGCTCGACGATTTCATCGAAAAAGAGATCAAGCCGCTTGAGCGCGAGAACGACAATATCCGCTTCTTCGACCATCGCCGGGAATGGGCGCGCACCGATTTCGAAAGAGGCGGCCTGCCTCGCCATGAATGGGAGGCGCTGCTGACCGAGATGCGTCGGCGCGCCGACAAGGCCGGGCACTATCGCTACGCGCTACCGAAAGAGTACGGCGGCAAGGATGGCACCAACCTCGCGATGGCGATCATCCGCGAGTACCTCGCCGCGAAGGGCCTCGGGCTGCATAACGATCTGCAAAACGAAAGCTCGATCGTCGGCAATCTTCCGACCGTGCTGATGTTCCGGGATTTCGGCAGCGAGAAGCAGAAGAAAGAGTTCATCCCGAAAATCCTCGACGGCTCGATGCGCATCGCGTTCGGTCTCACCGAACCCAACCACGGCTCCGACGCGACCTGGATGGAGACGCGCGGCGTGCGCGACGGCGACGAATGGCACATAACGGGCGCGAAGATGTGGAATACGGGCCTCCACGTCGCAACCCACGATTTCGTTTTCACGCGCACCAGCGGCAGGGACGGCAGTCCGCGCGGCATCACCTGCTTCATCGTGCCGACCAAGAGCGAAGGTTTTAAAATCGAGGAGTATCTCTGGACCTTCAACATGCCGACCGACCACCCGCGCGTGTCGATCGATGTTCGAATTCCGGCGACGCCCGATGCGATCCTTGGCGATCCCGAGAACGGCCTCGCGGTCGCGCAACACTTCGTTCATGAGAATCGCATTCGACAAGCGGCCTCGTCGCTCGGCGCGGCGCAATTCTGCATCAACGAGAGCGTGAAGTATGCGAAGGAGCGCAAACCATTTGGTAAGCCGCTCGCGGTAAACCAGGCCATCCAATGGCCGCTGGTCGAGTTGCATACCGAAGCCGCGATGCTACGCGAGCTGATTCATCGCACCGCATGGGAGATGGATCAGATGCCGAAGCCGGACGTGGCTAGAAAGCTCTCCGACAAAGTCGCGATGTGCAACTATCGCGCGAATCGGCTCGTCTGCAACGCCGCCGACCGCGCGATGCAGGTTCACGGCGCCATCGGCTACTCGCGTCACAAGCCGTTCGAGCACATCTTTCGGCACCATCGCCGATATCGCATCACCGAAGGTTCGGAGGAAATCCAGATGCGGCGCGTCGCGCAAATCATGTTCGGCTTCACCAGCAGTCGAAAATCCGAGGAGTGAGGTGGGCTGGGCAGCTTCATGAGCAGCGATGATTTCGCGGCGCGGCTGAAGGGCGCGGTCGCGCGCCATATCGGCGCTCCGGGCGCCATCCACAATCTTCAGCGCCTGACCGGTGGCGCCAACAAGAACACATATTCCTTCGAGGCGGATATTGGCGCGGACCGGCTCCATCTGATTCTGCAGATTCCCGGCAAGCCGAAGGAAGACGAGCCGAATCCGCTCGAGGGCGCGATGCCGCGCGTCACCGCCGAGCAGGACGCGCGACTGATGATCGCCGCGCACGACGCCGGCGTTCCGGCGCCGAAGGTTCGTGCGATCCTCGACGACTCCGACCGGCTGGATCCCGGTTACATCACTGAATTCGTTGCCGGGGAAACCCTTGCGACGAAAATTCTGCGCGAGGATCAGTACACGAAGGCGCGCGCTTTGATGACCGAACAATGCGGCAAGATTCTCGCGAGCATCCACAACATTGATCTCGCGAAAGTGCCGTTCCTGGGCCGGCAGGACGCGGCCCAGATGGTCGCCGCATATTGTAAACTCATCGAACTATCGGACTTTCACCTCCCCGCGCTGGAGTTCGGTCTCAAGTGGGCCGCGGACAACGCACCCAAGAGCGCGCGGCATACGGTCGTGCATGGCGACTTTCGCCATGGAAATTTTATCGTCGGCCCGGAAGGCATCCGCTTGGTGCTCGATTGGGAAGTCGCGCACAGCGGCGACCCGATGGAAGATCTCGCTTGGGTATGCGTAAAGACGTGGCGGTTCGGCGGCCGCAAGCCGGTCGGCGGATTCGGCATGCGCGAGGAGTTGTTCGCGTCCTACGAAAAGGCCAGCGGGTTCAGCGTCGACCCGAAGCATGTGCGATGGTGGGAGGCGTGGGGCAGCGTGAAATGGGCGGCTGGATGCTTGCGGCTCGGCATGCGCGGGGTTGAAGAAGTGAACGTCGAACGGAGCGCTATCGGCCGGCGCATCGAGGAGCCGCTGTGGGATTATTTCAATCTCATCGAGGGCCGCGACTGACTATTGAGTGAGTAATCGACTGACTATTCGATTAGGTATCGGAAATGCCGCAGAGTTTCCCTGACATCAAGACTCTTCTCGTCGCCGCGACCAAATACATGGAGGAAGAACTGATGCCGACGCTGGATGGCTATCATCGGTTTAAGACTCGCGTAACGATCAACGTACTGAATACGATCCGCCGCGAGCTGGAACTGCGTGAAGGGCAGGCCAAGGCTGAGCACGAAAGGCTGGTCGCGATCCTCGGCCACGATGGCGACGTGGAGACGCTGAGCCGCGAGCTATCGGAGCGTATCCGCGAGGGCGACTTTAGCCTCGACGATCAACGGTTGCGCTCCCACATCAAGCAGTCGTTGTCGGATGCGCTCTCGATCGCCAATCCAAAATGGCTTACTCGATAGCTTTCCCCAAAGTGAAATCCTTGTAGCCTCCCGACTTGCAGAATTCCATGATTTGACTGGTGGGCGGTGCTGGTTTCGAACCAGCGACCCCCGGCTTGTAAGGCCGATGCTCTACCGCTGAGCTAACCGCCCATCGAGAATCGAGTCTATATCGTCGCAAGCTCGCGCGCGAAACTCAAAACGGATCGGAGCCTCGACTCGAATGCCAGAGAGCCAGAACGTTGACGGTCGATCTCCTCGCTCGATAGTAGAAGTGATATCGAGTCCGAGAAAGGTGAATGCGGCGCAGTCCTTTGATCTTCGTGTTGGGGGCGAGTTGGCCGATCTGCGGCCGGGAGGAAATCAGATCGAAAGCGCGATCGATCTCGGCTTGCAGAAGGTCAGGGGCGTCGGAACGGTTCCTGCTCCACCAATCGTATGCCGCCTCGATCTGTCGGGATGCACGCGGAGCGACGCGGATTCGGCGGCGATTCCTCAAGCGCGGCGTTTCAGGCTGCGCAATAGATCCGCGCCATCCACGAACTCGCCGCGATCGATCTCTGCTATCGCTTCGAGAAGCTCGGCTTCCTGTTCCGGTGAGAGCTCGAAGCTTTCGGAATCATCCGCGGCGATGACGGCGACGGTAACCCCTTCTTCGAAGGGTTCGCCCTCCAGAACCACCTTTCCGGCGACGATTTTTCCAGTCGCGACTCGCATGGCAGGTATCTTACACCGCCTGTCGAATACACTCAAAACGAAGCGCCCGCGCGGCATGTGCTCCGGCGGGCGCTCATTTCGATTGCGTGTTCTCGTCAGCTGTCGGAGCCACTCGAACTCGATGTGGCCGGTTGGCCCTCCAATCCCTCATTGAGAGAATCCTTGAGCTGCTTTCCGGGTTTGAATTTCGCGGAGCGGCTCGCGGAAATTTGAATCGACTCTCCCGTCTTGGGATTGCGGCCAGTTCGCGCCTGGCGCTCCGATACCGAGAAAGTGCCGAAGCCCGAGATATTCACCCGCTGGCCCTGCTTCAACGCGGTGATGATATCGTCGAGGACGATGTTGATGGCTTTTTCAGCTTCGGCCTTGTTCATCGGAAGCTTGTTGGCCAAAGTCTCGATTAGTTCCGCCTTTGTCATAGACTGCTGCGGCGCCCTCCCGTAACCAAGGTTAAAACCGCGAGGCTGCAGTTCCTCCATGCAGCCTCGCGGTGTTCATATCAGGTTGTTCAAGAAAGGTTGGGGTTGGGCGAGACGGTCGGCTCTTCCTCGTCTTCGCCGAGTTCAGCCTTTTCTTCAGCTTCGAAACTGGATACCGCCGGCGCCGCCGGTTTCTGCGAGAAGAACGCGTCCGGATCAGGCAGCACGAGCGCATGCCGAAGCACGTCGTCCATATGCTCGACCATCATCAGATTAACGCCCTTCAGGATCGGGGCCGGGATCTCCTCGATGTCCTTTTCGTTCTCCTTGGGAATCAGGACCGTCTTGATTCCACCGCGATGCGCCGCGAGAACTTTCTCCTTCAGGCCTCCGATCGGCATCACGCGCCCGCGCAGTGTGATCTCACCCGTCATCGCGAGGTCGTTGCGCACCGGCACCTTGCAGAGCGCGGAGACCAGCGCCGTCGCGAGGGTAATTCCCGCCGATGGGCCGTCTTTGGGAATCGCGCCCTCGGGCAAGTGAATGTGGATGTCGATCTTGTGATAGAAGTCCGGCGCAAGTCCGATCTTGTCGGCACGTGAGCGCACGTAGGACATGGCGGCCTGCGCGCTTTCCTGCATCACTTCGCCAAGCTGACCGGTGATGGTGAGCTTGCCGCGGCCGGGAACGATCGTCACCTCGACCTGGAGCAACTCGCCGCCCATCTCGGTCCATGCGAGTCCGGTGGCGACGCCGATCTGCGGCTCGATATCCGCGATTCCGTAACGGAAGCGCGGCGGCCCGAGGAACTTCGGAACGCTCGAGCTGGTGATCTTGACGTGCGCGTTGCGATCGGTCTTGACGACCTCGACCGCGGCCTTGCGGCATACCCCGGCGATCTCGCGTTCGAGGTTACGCACGCCCGATTCGCGGGTGTAGCGGCGCAGGATCATCAGCAGGGCGCCGTCGGAGAACTCGATGTTCTCCTCTTTGAGGCCGTTGGCTTCACGCTGCTTCTTGACCAGGTACTTCTTCGCGATGTTGAGCTTCTCGACTTCGGTGTAACCCGGGATACGGATTACTTCCATCCTGTCCTGCAGCGGGCGCGGGATCCGATCGAGCGTGTTCGCCGTGGTGATGAACATCACCTTGGACAGATCGTAGTCGCAATCGAGATAGTGATCGTTGAACGTGTTGTTCTGCTCGGGATCGAGGACTTCCAACAGGGCAGAGGAGGGGTCGCCGCGGAAGTCGGTTGACATCTTATCGACTTCGTCGAGCAGCATGACCGGGTTGCTCGAACCCGCCTTCCGAAGGCTCTGGATCACCTTGCCGGGCAGCGCGCCGATGTAAGTGCGGCGATGCCCACGAATTTCGGCCTCGTCACGCACGCCGCCGAGCGAGACGCGCACGAACTTGCGTCCGGTTGAGCGCGCGATCGATTTGCCGAGCGAGGTCTTGCCGACTCCGGGAGGTCCGACCAGGCACAGGATCGGTCCCTTCATCTGGCCCACCAAGGTCTCGACGGCGAGGTATTCGAGGATGCGCTCCTTGACCTTCTCGAGGCCGTAATGGTCTTCCTCGAGGATGCGCTCGGCTTCCTTAATGTCGAGCTTGTCCTCGGTGTACTCGAACCATGGCAGGGCGAGGAACCAGTCGAGGTAGTTGCGGACGACGGTCGCCTCGGCCGACATGGGCGACATCATCTTGAGTTTTTTGATTTCGCGCTCGCACTTTTCGCGAGCTTCGGCCGGCATCTTTTTCTGCCGAAGCTTTTCTTCCAATTCCTGAATCTCGTTCTTGAATTCGTCTTTCTCGCCGAGTTCTTTCTGAATCGCGCGCATCTGCTCGTTGAGGTAATACTCCTTCTGGGTCTTCTCCATCTGCTTCTTGACCCGGGAGCGGATGCGCTTTTCGACTTCGAGGATCTCGAGTTCCGATCTCATGTAGCCGAGGATCTTCTCCAGCCGCTCCGCCGGATTGGTGGTCTCCAGCAGCGCCTGCTTGTCCTCGAGCTTTATAGATAGATGCCCGACCAGCTTGTCGGCCAGGAAAGCGGGGTCATCGACCGCCGCGATCGAGGTGACCATCTCCGGTGGGATCTTCTTGTTGAGACGAACGTAGTTGTCGAAGGTTGAGGTGACCGAACGGACGAGCGCCTCGACTTCCGTCGTGCGATCGCAGACCTCTTCGATCTCTTCCGCCTCGACCTGGAAATACTCATCCTGCCCGACGTATTTCAGGATGCGCGCGCGCTTCTTACCCTCGAGCAGCGCCTTGACGGTGCCGTCGGGGAGCCGGAGCAACTGCACCACGACGCCGAGCGTGCCGACGTTGTAGAGATCCCCGGCCTGCGGGTCGGCCACCTTGGCATCTTTCTGCGCGACCAGCAGGATCGGGCGTTTGCTCGCTTCGGATGCTTCCAGCGCTTTGATCGATTTTTGGCGCCCGACGAAGATTGGATAGACTTCGTGCGGGAACACTATCAACTCACGCAACGGAAGCAGTGGAACCACTGCCGCCGCGCCAGGGTTGTCTTTCTTGTCGTTTCTAAAAAGCATTTGATTGATCCCGGACCGGTCAGGCCGTTTCTGCCGTCTTTTGGTAGACTAAAAGCGGCTGTTCTTTCTGGGTTACAGTTTCCTCCGAGATCAGGACCTCCTTGATGTTGGGCTGCGACGGGATGTCGTACATCAGGTCCACCATGATGCTCTCCATGATGGCCCTAAGTCCGCGCGCCCCGGACTTCCGTTTGAGTGCCTCGCGCGCGATCGCACGCAGCGCAGCATGGTTGAACTTAAGGTGCACATTCTCCATGTCGAAGAGTTTCTGATACTGCCGAACCAGCGCGTTCTTCGGCTCGGTCAGAATGCGTACCAACGCATCCTCATCGAGCTCGCCGAGCGTCGCGATGACCGGCAGGCGGCCGACGAATTCCGGAATCAACCCGAACTTCAGGAGGTCCTCCGGCTGCACCTCGTTGAGCAATTCTGAAACTGATTTGGCGTCACGATGGGTCAGGTCGGCGCGGAAGCCCATCGTCTTGCCCGCGATACGGCGGCGGATGATGTCCTCCAATCCGACGAAAGCGCCTCCGCAAATGAACAGGATGTTGGTGGTATCGACCTGGAGGAATTCCTGCTGCGGATGTTTGCGGCCGCCCTTGGGCGGAACCGACGCCATCGTGCCCTCGATGATCTTCAGTAGCGCCTGTTGTACGCCCTCGCCGGAGACGTCACGGGTGATGGAGGGGTTGTCGCCCTTGCGCGCGATCTTGTCGATTTCGTCGATGTAAACGATGCCGCGCTGGCATCGTTCGATGTCGTAATCGGCGTTCTGCAACAGCGACAGGATGATGTTCTCGACATCCTCGCCAACGTAGCCGGCCTCGGTGAGCGAGGTCGCGTCGGCAATCGTGAACGGCACCTGGAGGAAGCGCGCCAGCGTTTGCGCCAGCAGCGTCTTGCCGACGCCGGTCGGACCAATAAGAAGGATGTTGGATTTCTGGAGTTCGACGTCGCCGGTCACCATCTGCGAGTCGATTCGCTTGTAATGGTTGTGAACCGCGACCGAAAGAATTTTCTTGGCGCGTTCCTGACCGATTACGTACTGGTCAAGAACTCGCTTGATTTCCGCCGGCTTGGGGACCGCGGAGGATTGGCTAAAGGCCTCTTCGTTGTCGGTTTCTTCGGCGATTATATCGTTACAGAGGTCGATACATTCGTCGCAGATGTAAACCGTGGGCCCCGCGATGAGCTTGCGCACCTCGTCCTGGCTCTTGCCACAGAACGAGCAAACCAGATTGCCCGAGCGGTCCTCATGCTTCGCCATTACTGCCTCCCACGCTTCACTTGGAGGGCCCTCGGCTAACGATTACCTCATCGATTAGCCCGTATTCAACTGCCTGCTGGGGAGCCATGAAGTAGTCGCGATCCGTATCTTTTTCCAATTTCCGCAAACTCTGTCCGGTGTGCTTCATCAGAATGTTGTTGAGTTCCTCGCGGGCCCGCAAAATCTCTTTGGCATGAATCTCAATATCCGATGCTTGGCCGCGAGCGCCGCCCAGTGGTTGATGGATGCAAATCGTGGAATGGGGCAGCGCGTAGCGACGCCCTTTTTGCCCCGCCGCGAGCAGGATTGCACCCATACTGGCCGCGAATCCCAGGCATAGTGTAGAAATCGGCGGCTTGATGAACTGCATCGTATCGTAGATCGCGAGCCCAGCCGTGACCGATCCGCCGGGCGAATGGATGTAGAGGCTGATCTCTTTGTCGGGGTCTTCGGATTCGAGGAACAGGAACTGGGCGGTGATCAGATTTGCGACATCGTCGTTGACTTCGGAACCCAGAAAAACGATGCGATCCCGCAGCAACCGCGAATAGATATCGTATGCTCGCTCTCCGCGGCCGGTTTGCTCGACAACAATCGGGACCAGATTGCTCATAAACCCGAGCCACGGATGGGACTTCTCCACCCTGGCGCGTAGCCCATCTCCCCGCAGTGGATTCTATCGGTTTCAGATTTTTCGGGCAACATGAACCAGCGTTTGCGAGGACTTTTCATGTTTGTTGCGGCGCCGCATCCGCCTCGCCACGGCCCTTGGCACGGGTTAGCAGCTGATCCATGGCCTTTTCGCGTCGCATCGTTTGTCGCAGTCCTTCTCTATTCTGCTCCTGCGCGTATAGTTCGGAAAATCGCTCCCGATTCTTCGTCCCAGCTTGCCTAATTATAGCACCGATTCGTTCCGCCAACTCATCGTCGGTGACCTCGACTTTTTCTTGCTCCGCGAGAGCGTCGAGGACCAAGCCGCTGGCGGCTCGCTTTTGGGCGCGGGTCTTGATGTCCTCGGCCGCGCTTTGCACGCGCTCAGTCACCTGCTCTTCAGGCATACCTGCCTGGCGAAGTGTTGACGCCAACTCGGATTCGATAGCGCGCTGCTCGCGGGTCACCAGCGATTCCGGAACATCGATCTTGTTGCGATCCAGCACGAGATCGAGCAGGCCTGCTCGCGCCCGCGAATCGGCTTCGGACTTGGCATGCGCGAGGAGGTCGGTGCGGACGCGGTCGCGAAGCTCGGCGAGGCTTTGGATATCGCCCTGATCCTTGGCGAAGTCGTCGTCCAGCGGGGGCAGTTCGCGCTTGTATATCTCTTTCACATTAGCGCGCCATTCCACGGTCTTCCCCGCCAGGTCCTTCTGCTCGTAATCCGCGCCATAGGTTTTGGTCTTGCGATTTTCTTCGCCGACCTTGGCGCCGATCAGCACCTCGTCGATCCCGTGCGCGAGGCTTTTCTTCGAAATTTCTAAAAGCCGGTTTTCGCCCTTGGTTTCGGACAGCGGCTTGCCATCCTCGTAGCCCTCGATGGTGACGACGGCGACATCGCCTTCCTGAACCACGTCGCGGCCTTCGACCTTCTTGAGGCTGGCCTGACGCTCGCGCAGCCGCTCGATCGTATCGTTGACATCTTTGTCGCTGATGGCAATGGTTTCCTCGGGGACTTTCAAGCCCTCGTAATCCTTGATGACGACCTCGGGCTTGAGGTCGAATACGGCGCTGAACTTGAGTGTCTCGGGAAGGTTGGTTTCCTCGTTGATGATCTCGGGCTCGACGATCGGTTTGAGATGGTGCTCCTCGAGCGCCTTCTCGGTGTATTCTTTGACGAGTTTCTGGATCACCTCGCTGCGGACCTGGTCGCCGAAAAATTTCTCGAGCAGATTGCGCGGAGCATGGCCGGGACGAAATCCTTTCAGCACCACGCCACGGCGAAGTTCGTTGTAGGTTTTGTCGAGCTCCCGTTTGATTTCGTCGGGCTCGACCTCGATGGTGAGTTTGCGCCGGAGCGCGGAGTTTTCTTCGATGTTGACGTTCATGTTGCTTAAAGCCTTAACAGATAAACACACGCCGGATAGCTGGATCAACGCTTCATCTCATTATGCAGCGGATCGCGCGTTGGCAAAATCGATCCGGTGATGCGTGCTTCATCAACTTAATCATTTTAACCATTGCGCGGTGCGAAAAATGCTCACTGATCTCGCCTCCTGTGATTCTATCAACATCTCGCGCGTCGATTGTGGAAATAAGGGATCCGCGCTGCGGTTGCGTCATCCGCACGATCAGGCGGGAATTGCGCCAGCGAGATATGCATCGGAGCCAAGATTAGCGAATCGAGGATTCATATAGACAGCGCCCTTCTCGCTTTAATAGTCAGGGCCCTGATTGCTGGACTTCACGTGCAGGAAAATCTAGGATGCGCGAGATAACCCTTGGGGCAAAGGTCCGACGAAACAACTCTTCGTGTTTTGGTACGATTGACAATTGCATTGTTGACCTAATCCCGCATTCCCAAAAAATTTCAGGAGATCGAAGTTAGATGAGTGAAGCCAATATCGTTCTGCCAGCGCTTGCCAGCGCGCAGGTTGCGATCCTCTGGTTCATTCTTGGTTCCGCCGTGATCGGATTGCTGTACGGCGGCGCTTTGGTTCGCACCGTGCTGGCCGCACCTCCGGGGCCCAAATCGATGACCGATGTCAGTGACGCGGTGCAAGAGGGCGCGATGGCGTACCTGCGCCGCCAGATCAGCACCATGTCCATCTTCGTGGTCATCATCTTCGTCGCGCTCTTCCTCATGTACCGCAATGTCTATCACGACTTGTGGCTATCGCTCGGAATTTCCGTAGCGTTCCTACTCGGCGTATGCGCGTCGTACCTTGCCGGTTTCACGGGGATGTGGCTCGCGGTCAGGGGCAACGTCCGCAGCGCGAATGCCGCGTTGACCAGCTTCAAGGATGCGATGGAACTCGCATTCAAGGCGGGCGGCGTCTCTGGCATGGCGACCGTCGGACTCGGCCTGCTCGGCGCCACCATCATCTTCCTCGTCTATCAACAGGATGCGATGAAGGTGCTGGTCGGGTTCGGATTCGGCGGATCGCTCGCCGCGCTGTTCATGCGCGTCGGTGGCGGAATCTACACCAAAGCGGCCGACGTCGGCGGCGACCTGGTCGGAAAGGTCGAAGCGGGAATCCCGGAAGACGATCCTCGCAACGCCGCTACCATCGCGGACAACGTCGGCGACAACGTCGGTGATTGCGCCGGAATGGCGGCTGACGTTTTCGAATCTTACGAAGTTACCCTGGTGGCCGCGATCATCCTCGCGGCTTACGCGGTCAACGAACCCGATTTCATCGCTGCGTACGGCGGGCTCGCCGGCGCTTTTGCGATGAAACTCATCATCTTCGCGCTGATTCTGCGCGCGGTCGGCGTGTTCTCCTCGATCCTCGGAATCATGGCGGTGCGGGTGCCGGCCGGGACCGCGATGCGCGATCCCATGAAGCCGATCGTCAACGGATACATGGTTTCGGCGATCGCATCGGTCATCGGCTTTTTCGTCGTCAACTGGCTCTATCTCCAGGATCCTCGCACCGGCGCCACCGACTGGCGATTTGCATGCTGCGCGACCCTCGGCATCATCCTCGCCGTCGTGACGTTGTGGCTCACCAACTACTTCACGCATCCGGATAAGAAACCCGTCACCGAAACCGCGATTTCCGCACGCACCGGCCCGGCGACGCTGATTCTTTCGGGTCTCGCCGAAGGTATGGAATCGTCGGTGTGGGCGCTGATGGTTATCGCGGCCACGATCATCGGCGCGATGGTGATTTTCCGTGGATCCCTTGCGTTGCAATTCTTCGGAATCGCGCTGGCGGGCCTCGGACTGCTCACTACCACCGGATTCATCCTCGCGATGGATACCTACGGACCGATCACCGACAATGCGCACGGAATTTTCGAGATGGGCGGGATCCATCAGGAAGAGGCCTCGCGCACGCTGTCGTGGATGGATGCGATCGGCAACACCACCAAGGCGCTGACCAAGGGGCTCGCGATCGCGACCGCGGTGCTCGCGGCGGTCTCGCTGTTCCGCTCGTTTATCGATGAGGCGCATCTCGGCACCCTCGGCGTTCAAATCAACATGCCCACCGTGTTCGTCGGTCTGATGATCGGCGGCGCGGTGCCGTTCCTGTTCAGCTCGTTCGCAATCAAGGCAGTCAGCCGCGCGGCGTTTCAGGTCGTGTTCGAAGTGCGCCGTCAGTTCCGCGAGCATCCGGGCATCATGGACTACACCGAGAAGCCGGATTACAGCCGCTGCGTCGATATCGTTACCGCCAGCGCGCAGAAAGAACTGCTCGGCCCGGGAATCCTGGCGGTGTTCGCTCCGCTGATGGTCGGCTTCGGCCTCGACGTCGGCGCGCTCGGCGGCTTCCTCGGCGGCGCCATCCTGACCGGCCAGTTGATGGCGGTGTTCATGTCGAATGCGGGCGCCAACTGGGACAATGCCAAAAAGAAAATCGAGGACGGCTTCCTGGGCGGCAAAGGCACCGACGTGCATAAGGCCGCGGTCGTCGGCGATACCGTAGGCGATCCTTTCAAGGACACTGCCGGTCCCGCACTCAATCCGATGATCAAGGTGATGAACCTGGTCGGGATTCTCGCGGCGCCGTTCTGCACGCAGTCGCTTTCAATAGTGACACCCACGCGGGTCATCGTCACCGCACTGGCAGTGATCATGCTGGCGATCGCGGTTGCGTTCTCGAAGCGCGGCTCGCTGGCGGAGGAAGCGCCGGCCGCCGGCGTAACGAAGAAGGCCGCCTAGTCCGTTTCTCCTGAAGGTAACGGGCCGGACGGCATGGATGTCGCCCGGCCGTGTCTTTCTGTGCTTTTCCAGTTTTGTTCTTCCCCCGTATTTCTTCTTCCCCCGTTGTTCGGGGGAAGTGGCCCAGCGCGATTCATGCAATGGCCGCGTGCATGAATCGTGATGGGTCGATGAGGGACCTCAGCTCCGGATTCCTACTTCTGCGGGGTCCCTCACTTGCCCATAGCAACGCCGATCGGAAGAATGCGATAGGTTTGACGATTGTGTGTGTTCGTTAACAACCTGAGGAGGCTTTCGTGCCCAACGACAAGTCGCTCGACGAAACCCCGAAGAAGATCTGCTTTGTGGTCACGCCTATAGGAACGCCGGATTCAGCAATTCGCCGTTCTACTGATGGACTGCTGGAAGCGACACTTCAGCCCATATTGGAAAAGCTCGGTTTCGAAATGGTAGTGGCGCATAGGATTTCGACTCCAGGGTCAATAACGCGCCAAGTTTTAGAGCATTTGTTGAAAGATGATCTTGTGATTGCAAATTTGACGGGCCTGAATCCCAACGTGATGTACGAATTGGCCGTTCGCCACTGCGTGCGCTTACCCGTTGTGGTGATAGCAGAGAACAATACCGTACTCCCCTTCGATCTGGTGACCGAGAGGACGATTTTCTATACTGACGACATGAAAGGAGTCGGGGAGCTGAAACCGAGCCTCGAATCGACAATCTCTCGCGCGACTGAAGAGAAAGATCCCGACAATCCAGTATATCGCGCTGTTGAATCTAATGTGATGCGCGAAGTCAACCCTGCGGGCGACCTCAGTCGATACATATTGGACCGTCTTGATAGAATGGAGGCCAGTATCGACGCACTTCGAACAGCGAAGCCATTCGAATCTACCTCGCGATCGTCAAGCACGACGAAGTTCTTGGTCGAAATCCAACTCAAGCGTGATGAGGTTCCAGAAAAAATTGTTAAAACCTTGTTATCACTGCTCCCGTTTCCTCTCAAAGCCGGTTGGGGTACGCATACCAAGAGGATATTGGCTTACGCTAGTTCGATCGCTGACGCCGAGCTCATAAGAGACACGGTATTAAAAACGGGAGCTGCAACCGTGGTCAAGATCGAAGACATCTCCAACGCAGACTAGTTCTCGAGAGGCACTGTAGAAGAACCGCGTACACTTTCGCATCGGGCTCAAATTGCTGCGCGAAATCTGGGGTGGCGATGACAAGGTTACCCATGTCTCGTCGCATCCCGCGTTTGACCGCGCGCAAGCCCTCGCGCAAGTCTTCGACCTTCAGTATCGGCGCGCGAGGACTGCCTGATGCCCCATCCCGACTGATGCCCCATCCCGAAACCGGCGAGCCGATCGACATCCGCAATATGATTCCGCGCTCGCGCGAGGACCTCGAGCTAGTAAACGACGCTCCTCAGCTCCGGATTCTGCCTTCTGCCGCGGCGCGCTTCGATCGTACGCCAAACGAACGTCACGACCATATAAATCGCAAGCGGCGTAAGCGGCACGAAGTAGCGCACGTTCTCGCCGTATTCCAGGAATGCCTGCACGACTGAACCGGCAAGAACTATCGCGATTACACCTAAATCAAAGTCGCAGCTTGCCCAGCCCATCAACCATCGCACCGCCCAGTAGGCTGCGACGATCAAGAACGTCACATTGATCCCCAACTGGAGAGAGCCGAGGACGACCAACAGCGCGTAGAAGATGGGTCCGGTGGAGTCCTTGAAAAATCCGACGTAGTGATAAAAGCCAAATCCCCAAAACCGGACCCACGAGCGCGCCACCGATTCGAGATATAGCATCGGATGCTCGGCGAACATTTCCAGCGACATGCGGGTAAGTTGTTTCGATAGTTCGGCGGTCGAGAGCCCGGTCGTTCGTTTGATCTCGTTCTCGGCGTACCAGATGGTCATCGTTTGACTTCCCATCCTGGGGATTTGCCATGCTCGGTATCGCAGGTAGATGTCGGCGATCTTCGAGTATCGCGGCGGCGCGAGTTCCATGAAGGCGCCGCTATGATTGCTCAAGTTGTATCCCGTCGTGGTCGTCACGCCGAAGTAATTGACCGTGTGCTTGTTCACCGCCGACCATCCGAGCGCGAGCAGGAGCGTAGGCGCGAGGACCAAGGCCAGCCGCGCCGCGTGTAACATTTGAAGTTTCAGCGGTCGCTCGCGGACGAGCATGAAGCAAAAGTAGAGCGGCCCGAGGAACAGGAACATCGGGCGCGTCATGCCCGCGAGCGCCGCCGAAATTCCGAGGAGCGCGTAGTCCCATTTTCCGGCCGCCTCGCTCGTCCGCGCATATGCAAGCAGCGAAAGAACTATCCAGAAGGTGCAGAGCGTTTCGCTGTAAATGATTTGTTCGAAGAGCAGTTCGGGCAGCGCGACGCTGCAGAGCAATCCGACCACGAAAGACGCCGCCGCGCTGCGCGTCCGATGCCAGGTAATCGCGAACATCATCGATGCGATTCCGATTCCGAGCAGCGACTGAATCCATCGCAGCACGTCCCAATCCATCCCGGCGAGCAGCATCAGCAGCGGATAGATGGGAGTTCTTTTTCCATCGTATCGGCTGAAATCCAGGCTCGCGATCGATTGCGCGGCGAGAACGAAACCAGGGGTATCCCAGGAAGCGCGCGCGCGAAAATTAAGTACGACAAGTAGCCGCACCACAGCGGAAATCGCGATGAGCGCGACCAATGCGACCGCGACGTGGTTGCGG
Organism: uncultured delta proteobacterium; assembly: GCA_963815835.1. Classification (GTDB taxonomy): domain Bacteria; phylum Desulfobacterota; class Binatia; order Binatales; family Binataceae; genus DATGKG01. Next base: position 260,973 of record CAWFIF010000004.1, on the reverse strand, counting down.
CGCAACCCCCTCCGATTCGATGAGAACTTTCCCGGCATCGTGCTGAACTGGGAGACTAATCATCGCAAGTCTCACCGACAAATGCGCGAAGCCTTCCGCTCGCATCGACATAAGTTGCGATTGAGGCTTAACTTCGAAATCTGGAATTTTCGATGGAGATTGAACGATGCAAATCGCGTGGATCGGGACCGGAATAATGGGCGCGCCGATGGCGCGGCGGCTGCTCAAGGCAGAGCATAGCGTTCGCGTCTTCAATCGTAGTCCGGAAAAAGCGCAACGACTCGCCGCCGATGGCGCCACCGTCGTCACCGATCCTGCCAACGCAGTCGGGGGCGCGGAGATCATCTTTATCATGGTGCCCGATACGCCCGACGTCGAGGCGACCGTCGCGCGCATTAAGCCCGCGCTGAAGAAGGGTCAGCTTGTCATCGACATGAGCACGATTTCGCCGCGGTCGGAGCGCGCGACTGCCGCGCAGCTTCACGAGGTCGGCGTTGACTACCTCGATGCTCCCGTGTCCGGTGGCGAGACCGGCGCGATCGAGGGCACCCTTGCGATAATGGTGGGCGGCGAGCGCATCGCTTTCGATTGCGCGCGGCCGGTCCTCGAGCATCTCGGCAAGCGCATCACTTATATGGGGCCTTCGGGCGCGGGGCAGATGACCAAGCTTGCCAACCAGATCGCGGTGTCGGTTACGCTCGAAGCGGCGGCCGAGGCGCTTGCATTTGCCAAAGCCGGCGGCCTCGATCAGTCGCAGGTGCTGGAGGCGATCGGCGCGGGCGCTGCGGCTTCGTGGCAGCTCAACAATCTCGGACCGAAAATCATCGCAAGCGACTGGCGCCCGGGATTTTTCATCAAGCTGATTCGCAAAGATCTGCGCCTCGTGACCGAGGCCGCGTGCGACGCCCAACTCGCGCTGCCCGGGCTTGCGATGATGACCTCGATGTTCAACACCGCGGCCGTGTTGGGGCATGACATGGACGGCACCCAGGCGGTCGCGCTCGCGCTCGACAGTGTCGCCCGAGTGAAGTAACTAGAAGGGCAATCACCACAGCATTTTTGGGAGGACCATCATGGCCGATCTACTCGTAGAACTACGCGACCGTGTGCTTTATCTGACCCTCAATCGGCCCGACAAGCTCAACGCGATGTCGCCTGAGATGATGAGCGGCCTGACAAGCGAGCTGCAAAAGGCCTCGCATGATTCGAAGATCGGCGCGGTCGTTCTGACTGGCGCGGGACGCGGCTTCTGCTCCGGCGGCGACATCACCGCGATGCGCGCGCGCAATGAGGCCACCGGCCCAGCGCCCACGATCGAAGATCGCGTCGCGAACCTTCGTCATGGCGAGGAAGCCTCGCGCATGCTTCATGAGATGCCGAAAGTCACGATTGCGGCGGTCAACGGACCGGCGGCCGGCGCCGGGCTCAGCCTTGCGATGGCGTGCGACATCCGCATCGCGTCCGACAATGCGCGCTTCGGCACCGCATTCGCCCGCGTGGGATTCTCGGGCGACTACGGCGGCACCTGGTCGCTCACGCAGTTGGTCGGCTCGGCGAAAGCACGCGAGCTGTATTTCCTACCGGACGTCATCGATGCGAACGAAGCGCTGCGCATCGGGCTGGCCAATCGCGTCGTGCCCGCCGCGTCGTTCAAAGATGAGGTCGATAAGATTGCCAGGCGCATCGCGAATGGCCCGACCGTCGCGTACACGCACATCAAGGCGAACCTTAACCTCGCGCTCACGCATGAGTTCCGCGAGTTGCTCGATCGCGAAGCATGGGGCCAGACGCTGACCGGCCAGACCGAGGATCACAAGGAAGCGGTGAAGGCATTCCTCGAAAAGCGCGAACCGAAGTTCCAGGGGCGATAAAGTTTAACTCTCTTCCACCACCTCACCCCGGCGAAGACGCCGCACCCTCTCAATAGATGGAGAGGCATGAAAGGTCGGAGGACAGCTTTGTATGGATTTCAAGACGATCATCTACGACACCCGCGACCGCATCGCGAAAATTACCATCAACCGCCCTGAGCGGATGAATGGTTACAACGAGCACATGGTCAAGGAGATGCTCGCCGCGATCGACCTCGCGCGCCAGGATGACGAAATCCGCGTGCTCATCATCACCGGCACCAGACGCGCATTCTGCGCCGGTGGCGATATCAGCGGCGCGCCCGATAGCGCCTCGCGGTTCCGAGGCCATCCGATGGGTCACATGCTCGAGATGCGCGAAGGATTCCATCAACTGGTGTTGTCGCTGCATCGCTTCGACAAGCCCGTCATCGCGGCCATCAATGGCGCGGCGGTCGCGGGCGGCCTCACCCTCGCGCTGTGTTGCGATTTCCGCATCGCCTCGGATGAGGCGCGCCTCGGCGACACGGCACTGAAGTTCGCGTTGCTATGCGACGAAGGCGGCGCGTATCTCTTCCCGCGTTTCATGGGACTGGACCGCGCGCTCAAGATGACGCTGCTCTCCGAAGTTTACGATGCCAAGAAGGCGTACGAGCTCGGCCTCGTCACCGAAGTGGTGCCGCATGAGGAACTCGAGGCGCGGACTAACGATTTTGCGCAGCGCCTCGCCGATGGGCCTCCGCTCGCGGTGCGCCTCGCCAAGCGCATGATGTACAAGCAGCGCGAGATGACGCTGGAGAACGCGCTCGAAGATGCCGCCCTCAACGTCATGATCACCAATCCTTCGGATGATGTTCGCGAGGGCACCCGCGCATTTCGCGAGAAGCGCAAGCCGAAGTTCCAGGGGCGGTGACCGCCATGCCGATGACTAAAAAGGCGATCGATCAGCTCCTCGCGCAACCGCATATCGCCGTCGTCGCGGTTACCGCGCCCGATGGCGCGCCGCATGCGGTGCCGACCTGGTACGAATACAAGGGCGGCAAGGTGACGTTTCATACCGACAGGACGGCATTCAAGTACAAATGCCTCGAGTATGACCCGCGCATCGCGCTCGTCGTCGACACGAAGAAGGCGCCATACAAATGTGTGATCCTGAAGGGTAGGGCGAGTATCGAGATCAAGAAGAATGACGACGCGCGCGGACTTCGGATGTCGATCGCATACTTGGGGAAGAAAAACGGCCTCGCGTACTTCAACACGATGAAGGGTCACGAGGTTGCGGTGGTGACGCTGAAGCCCGAGCGCATCATCTCGTGGGACTACAGCAAGGAAATGCCGTAGAGCCGTCGTTCAATCAGCCTCCGACCGGCGCCCTTCACTTGTCTAATGCCGCCCTTTTCGTCAGCATCTTTATGACTCCAGCTTCGGGCAGAGAGTTGAGAATGGCGGGTGTTGTAAAGCGGTCCGCATGGGCTAGCTGCGTGGGCCGGAATGGAAAGTATGGAACTTCACCTATCTGACCGATCCATCACGGCGCTCAATTTTCTGTTGGTCGTGGTGCTGTCGTATTTCGCGGCCCTGTCGGTGAACGACGTAGTCACACTGCGTCGCGGGTCCGCCGAAGCTCCGGTGCTGCGCACGCGGGGCGGGGGTGTGAATGACTCATCGGCCAGCCGGTCCCGCGCCGCCTATCAGGCGATTGTTGACCGAGATATTTTCAATCTCGTGCCTCCGCCCGTCGCCGCCCCCGAAGTCCAGGTCGAAGAGCTCCATATAACGCTGATCGGGGTAACGCAAAGCACCGGTGGGAAGCCCTATGCGATCTTTGCCGATCGAAACGGCGAGCAATCGGTCTACCAGGTTGGCGAAACGATCCCTGACTCCGGCAAATTGCTCGAAGTTGATAAGGACCGCGCGATCATCGAGCACGGCGGCAAGCCGGTCACGCTCGAGTTACCTAAAGATGACATGAGCGGTGATGGGTCCGGGAACGGAGGTTTGAGCGCGGCCGAGGGTGCTGCCAATCGCGACGCACTACGCCATCGCCTGATGCGCCATCGCAATCGCGACTGACGCGCGATTCAATTCTGCCGCCGCTTCAGCGCGGCCAGGATGCGGCGGGCCAAAGCATCGTAATCGCCATTGAAATGGTGACCGCCGGTGGTCCGGATGATCTCAACACCGCGCCGTGCTAACTCGGGACAGGCCGTATCGCCTTCTTCCTGGCCATAGAAGCATTGCATCAAGGGAGGCGGGATTTTGTCCACCTCTGGAAGGACGGGCAATGCCTTGGGCCCCGGCGGTTCGCCGAGCCATCCGCTAACGGTGATCTCGAAGTCCGCCGTCTTGGAAAAACCAAGCAGCGAGATCAACACCACATGCGAACGTATGGCGTCCGGCAAGCGATTGTAGGCGAAGGGCAACACGTCGGCGCCAAATGAATAACCGATCAGTGCCACATCGCTGACGTTCCATTTAGCCATGAAAATCTGAATCACTTCGGCTAGATCGTTTGCCGTTTGTTCGGGCGTTTTCTTGCTCCAGAAGTAGCGCAAGCTGTCCCAACCGACGACCGGCACCCCTTGGCGGTGAAGATACTCTGCGATCGTCCTGTCGAGGTCACGCCATCCGCCGTCGCCCGAAATCACCACAGCCATGACCTTCGCTGGATGCCCAACGCCGAGTATGGTGAGCGGCAGAGCGGAGATATCCGTGACTGATGCTTTTGGCTTTGCCAGATGCGGCTCGATAAGCGCATACAGTGCGTCGCCGATACTCTGATTGGGGCCAATCTCCTGAAGCTGCAAAGGCGCACCATCGCTCCGCAGCGCCATCACGTAATCGCGATTTGCCTTCGGCAGCTCGGTCGTGAGCCCGACGGACCAAAACCCCGGCAGCTTTGTCGGCGCACCATACCGAAAGCCGTGTGCGCGATGTTCCGTGGAGGCGGTGGTGCAGATTGGCCGTCCACTCCCGATGGTCACGGACGGGTCGATAGATATGGCTCCGGCTATGGTCGCGGCGGGTGCTCCGGCTAAGGCCAGTTCCGCGAGCGTCGCACCCTCACCGACGCCTGCCAGAATGGGCGTAAGGTAGTTGCGAAAGCCGCGCTCGCGCTGGAGCTGGCGGCTGAACCACTCTGCATCGTAGGCCAGTTGATGGCATTTCTCATTGAGTTTATCGAGAGAATGCAAATAGGCTGGGGTGTCTACTTCCACCACCAGCGCCCCGGCTTTTGCAATCGCTTGGGCGGCAGCGTCATCGGCCGGCGTTATTCCATTTCGGTCAGAAAAGAAGATCACAAATCCGCGTGCCTGATTCTGCGACTCGACTATTTTGACCGCGCCATAGCGGCCACCGTCCATCGCGTATGCAGGCGACGCGCCGGCGCAACACAGAACAACGATGATGGCAATCGCGCTCGGCGATCGACTCATGCCGCAGATGATCCCCCGACGAGGCCGCTGGCGAGTGTCGCGACGTCGGCGAGACTGATGAAGGGACCGATAGCACCCGAGGCGGCAAGATAACGCGGTTCCCATACGGGGCGAAACTTGTTCTTGAAACCGCGCAGACCCTGAAAATTATAGATCGGTCCCCCAAGTTCCCACACCAGCCCGGCCATCCGATGCCATTGCGACGACAGCGGCGTGCGGACCAGCCCCGCCAATGGCGCCATGCCGAGACTGAGCACTTTGAACTTCCTCAGTTTAAGTTCCAACGCCAGTTGAGTGATGAGGTACTCGGTTGCGTAGGGCGGCGCGTCGGGTAGTTGCCGCATCAATCCGAGCGTTGCCTCCGTCTGGTGGTCAGTAGTCATAAAGGTGACGAAGGCGGCGGGCTTGCCGCACCGGCGCGACAACGCCACCGATTGGGCCGCAATGAACCCCGGTTCGAATGCCGCGACCGAGAAGCGGCGTTCGCGGCCTCCATGCTCGGCAAGCCAAGCGTCGGAGATACCGCGCAAGACGTTCTGCTCCTGGCATACTCGATCTGCCGCCAGGATCTCGAAGTCCAGCCCGTCTCGCTCTCCGCGTTTGAGCGCCTGGCGCAATCCGTAGCGCTGTGGGCCTTGCAGAGAGAAATCTTGGAGGTAGAGGCAAGCCTCCTCGCCGACTTTCATAACTCTGAGGCCCGCATCCAGATAGACGGGAAGACTATCGGGACGAATCTGATAGAAGGCGGCACGGCCACCATATGCGTCAGCGAGCTCGACGAAGCGCCACACCAATTCCAACCATTCCTGCTGGGGTCCGACCGGATCGAACAGGGCAACCCAGCTTCGCCCGCGCTTGGCATACATCAGAAACGAGTTGCCCGAGCCGGAAAACAGGAAGCTCTTATCACCCATCAATGCTAACTGCGCCGCGCTCCGCTCCTGCCCCCGGATAATCAGCGCTGCGCGCGATAGTTCCTTTGGTGAAGGAGGTTCTATGCGGCCGGACGCGGTACGCAACAACTGCCAGAGTGAAATTCCCAGCGCCAGAATCGATGCGCCGAGAAGCGCTCGCAGCGCCCGCGACGCCTGTGCGTCGAACTCGAACTGCCACCAAATCTCCCGACGATAAGCAACATCCCGGAAGGCAAAAAGCATTATGCCGATGGCAGCCGCGATCACGGCCGCAATCGCTATGAACCAACCGATGGTAAAGGGCTGACGGAGGAACGTGGCCGGACGGGTGAATTGACGCCGCGTGGCGAGCAGGAGAAATAGCAGAAAGAGGATCGCCGCGGTCTCGCCGAATGCCAGACCCTTGGCGAGCGAGAAGCCGACATTGACCAAAGCGGCCAGCAGTGCCAACCACCATGCGCCATCGAGCCGATGATAGAGGCCGCGCGAAACGAACAGCAGAAAGACGCCCGCCAGAGTCGCGAGCAAATGCGAAATTTCGACCGCCCACAGCGGCAAAACGCCCTGGAGCGCGGCGAGTCGCCAATCTACCGCCGGTGTTGCGCCGGAAAGGATCAGCATCACGCCGACCGCGAAAGTGATTACGCTCAGAAAAGTTGGAGCGAGAAGGTCGGCGCCGACGAGCACACGCTCGCGCGCTATCGAAGCGCGGATGACCGCTTCGCTTCTCAACTCGAACGTGGCCAACGAGGCTGCCGCAAGCATCAGAGGCAGCACGAAATATACGCCGCGATAAATCACCAGCGCCGCGGCCAGTTCGTTGCGCGGTACATACCTCGCCAATGCTATGAAGGCGACCGTCTCGAATACCCCAAGTCCGCCGGGCATGCGGCTGATTACCCCAAGCGCGATGGCCGCCGAAAAAATCGCCGCGAAACTGAAAAAGTCGATGCTCGCTGCGGGCACAAGAACCCATAGAGCTGCGGCCGCGCCGAACAGATCGAATGCGCTGAGCAGCAGCTGAAACAACGTGAGGCTCGGGCTCGGCATCCTGATCGACAGCCCTGCGATAACGAGCGGGCTGCGGCGTTGGAAACCGGCCACCATCAAGCCCAGGATCGCGAGTAGCAATACCGCAGCCGTGACCCGGAGAGACACGGTGGAGAGAGACAGTAGCTCCGCCAACGCGGGCCCCGCCAACATCGCGCTCGCGGCTGCGAAGACTACGAGGCCGAGCCCGAAGCCCATGTCGTTGAATAACATGACCCGGTCGATTTGCTCCGATCGAAGACCGACGGCGCCATAGACCCGATCGCGAACCGCTTTGCCGGTCAACGCGCCAAAACCAATCGCGTTGCCTAAGGCCGAACCGCAGAACGACGCCAGCAAAAGCGGCGCGACCGCGACTTTGGCGCCGATGTAAATCAGCGCGCTCTCGTCGCGCGCGATGAGAGCGAAATAGCTCAGTGCCGTGAACGAAATGGAGACCCAGATGAGCTTGTGCGGCGTCTCGCGCACAGCATGGATCATCGCGTGGTAGTCAATGCCGCGCGCCAAGCCATGGAGAAGAACAACCATCAGGCCGCAGGCCAAAATCGCCGCGGCGGGCCCGACGATGTGTCGTAGAAACCTGGTCAGATTCACTGGCGCCAAATCCGCGGCGTTAGTTTTTCACCGCGCGCTACCAACCAGATTAACACTGTTGATTCCGTACCCAAACTTCCCGACGCATGGCCATTGATGTGCGATCGCCGCCTGATGCGTTGCAGCGCATGATGACGCCGCGCTATATCGGTACGCGCCCACCGAGGGAAATGAGCATCAAACGATGGCAGACGCATACGATCTGATGGCCGCAGCGCGCGCGAAGTTCGGCGAGTTGAGCGCGGCCGAGGAAAAGCTTTTGCGATGCGCCCAAAGCGGCGACGTCGCATACTGCGGCCCGAGCGAGAAAAATGACGATCCCGAAAACGATCCGGCCAAAGCTGATGGATGGGGCAAGAAGCGCACCATCCGGGCGCGGCTAATCAGGTGGCTATGCATCGATTCCGAGGCGAGCAAGCACGTTGATCCTCGTGGAATCCAGATTCACGCGGCGAGGATCGGAGATCCGTCAAATGAGAACGCGCTTGACCTATCGGCCGCCTTTGTCTCTTTTCCCTTGAACTTTTTGATCTGCAGTTTCCAGCTCCCTTTGTGGCTACCCGACGCGAAGATTCCACGGTTGAATCTCACGGGCACACAAATTCCTGGGTTAGAGGCCGACCGCGTTAACGTATTTGGGTCCGTTTTCTTAAAAGATAGATTTCACGCCGAAGGCGAGGTGCGTTTGATGGGTGCCGAGATCGGTGGAGATTTGGAGTGCGAAGGCGGGACGTTCGTGAACGAGAATGGGGGTGCGCTCCACGCTGACGGTATCAAGGTTGCGGGCAGCGTCTTTCTCCGCGACAAGTTCAGCGCGCGAGGCGAGGTGCGCCTGCTCGGCGCCGTGATCGGCGTAAGCTTGGATTGCAGCGGCGGGACCTTTGTGAATAAAGGTGGGTTCGCGCTTAACGCTGACAGCGTCAAGGTTTCGGGTAACGTCTTTCTCCGCAACAAATTCAGTGTAGAAGGTGAGGTGCGTTTCCGCGGCGCCGAGATCGGCGGGCAGCTCGACTGCAGCGGGGCTCATTTCGGAGACGCGAGCGGTCTCAACCTGGAAAACGCGACGGTTAAGCAGGCGTTCTTGTGGCGTGGTCTCGGTTCGAACAGTCCGGTGAGCCTGAATTTGGGGCACGCTTCGGTCGGACCGTTCGCCGACGAAGAGCAGAGCTGGCCGAGAAAAGGGAACCTGCTTCTCGACGGCTTCGTCTACCAAAGAATCGGCGCGGGCCCAACCAGTGCAGAAAAACGTTTGGAGTGGTTGGCAAGACAGCCGGATGGCTTTGTTCCTCAACCTTATCGGCAGCTCGCGAAGGTGCTGCGCGAGAGGGGCGACGATGCGGGCGCGCGAAAAGTCCTCATCGCGATGGAGAACGCGCGCCTCCGGTTTGGCGGTCTTAGCGCGATACAGCGAGCTGCGAGCTGGATTCTCTGGGCGACCGTCGGCTACGGATACACCCCGTTACGAGCGCTCGGATGGATAGTAGGGTTCGTGCTCCTCGGAACGATCCTGTTTTCATGGGGCGATGGCGCCGGGGTGATGGCCCAAGTTGACAAGAAAGATTCGTCCGCGCAACTAGAGCCCTTCAATCCGTTCATCTTCTCGCTCGAAAACTTTCTGCCGCTGGTTGACCTCCATATGGCAAAGCATTGGATGCCTGACCCGAACGCGACGCCGGTTCCCCTGTTTTTGCCGTTTTCCGACTCCGCAGCCCCGGTTACGCCCTCCCTGGGCCGTTACTTGCGATGCTATCTATGGGCGCACATCCTGCTCGGATGGTTCTTCACCTCGATGTTCATCGCGGGTATCACCGGCCTGGTGCGACGCGAGTGAGAAGGACTGGACAACTGCATGTCGTAGGTAAATGCTAATGGGTTATGGCCGCGCGCTTTCGCGGCTCTCTTCAAGAGGCATGGGGCGGCCTCGGAGCTGGAAGGGCTAAGAAAGACGAGGATCGGCGGCACGTCGTCGCCGACCTCGAAAGTGCAAAAAAGCTGTGAGGCATCGCCGAACAGCGTCCTGAGGCTCGGCGAAGGGCCTCCGCGCAGCGATTCGAAAGTGCGAAAACAAACCCATTAACTTCAATGTTTACGGCCAATCGTCATCAGCGTCGGCGCGCGAAGGCACTAGCGACACGGCGTCGGTAATCGCGTTTGGACCTCGCTCCAGACCTTGTCCCTGGCCCACGTTTGGGTTACTACGGAGAAGCCCAGCGACGCGAAGCCGTACACGATTTTGGGCAGCGTGAAATATACAGTCCCGTTCTCACCCGATGCCATCGACACCCAAGAGGACCCCGCGCGCGATACGAGGCGGATTCAAGAACGACCCGCGATTGCGCAACAACTCTGCGGAAAAAACGCGCGATCGCTTGTCAAAGCTTGAAATAGGCGAGGCGGTTTGTTAACAGAGGCGTACCACAAGCGGTCCGGGTGGATGTGGCCGCTGTTGGCTAGGGGGGGAATCCCTAGGGGCGTCTGCCGCGTTTGACCATCCCGTAGTTCCTTCCGCTTTTTTTGTCGTACATATCTGGCCGCACCGCGCGCCAGGCTGATGCCGATTCGGGTGCTGGCGGCCAGGAGGAGAGGAAGCGATGAAGGGTTTGACTCGGCGGATCCGCGAATGGGCGTATTCAGTGTCCCGTAGCCTCCTGGCGGCCGCAATCGCCGGCATCAAGGGTTTCTCTGCCGCGCGCACCTCGATCAAGTTCCTCCTGGGAATCCTCCTGCTGATGGTTCCGGCGGGGATCTTGCTCAGCCGATCGCTGGTTCAGGCCGTGCCCCCGTCCATGATCATCGTAACCAGTCTCGAAGATGATGCGGGGGCCGTTGCTGGAAACGGATACTGCACCCTGCGCGAGGCCATCAACAACGCGAACAGCCCCGGCACCGATACCACGGAGGGTGACTGTGACGTGCCCCCCGTGTCTACCCCTGTTGAGATCACATTTCTGTTCGACGGCACCATCATGCTGAGCAGCGCGCTTCCGCAGATCGCGAGCCCCGTGAATCTGACCGTTAACGGAGCTCCGAGCGTCATTATCGACGGCATGAATTCCTACCAGGTGTTCAACGTGGCGTCAGGCGCAACGCTGACATTGACGAATCTCCACATCGAGGACGGCAGTGCAACGAACGGCGGCGCGGTGAACAACAGCGGCACTCTGAGTGTGACCAGCAGTACGTTTCTCGCCAACGTCGCAACGAATGGCGCGGCGATCTATAGCAATGGCACTAGCTTAACCGTCAGCTCCGCCAACTTTGACAACAATTCGGCGAGCACTACTGGCGGCGCGATTTACGACAACGACCTACTCATGATTACCGGCAGCAGCTTCGGCAGCGCAGGCGGCAACGGCGCGGCTGAGGGCGGAGCGGTGTTCCTCAATAACGGCGGGACTATCGGCACCAGCATATTTTCCCTCAACACCGCGGCCGCTGAGGGCGGAGCGTTGTTCCTCACTAACGGCGCGACTATTACCAACAGCGCATTTACCGGTAACAGCCAAACGACCTATGGTGTCGGCGATGACGGTGGCGGAGCGATCTACGCGACTGGCGGTACTACCACCGTCACCGGCACTACCTTCTCCAATAATAATTCTGCATCGAGCAACGGCGGCGCAATCTATGTCGACAACAGCCTTTCGCTGACCGCCGCCACCCTGAACATCACCAATTCAACGTTCTCGGGCAATACCGCGAGCTTCTCCGGTGGTGCAATCGTCACCAATGGTAATCCGACAGTCAGCTTGGTGAACAGCACCGTGAGCGGCAACACCGCTTCAGGCGGTTTCTTTGGCGGCGGAGTTTGCAATTCCGCTTCAACTGGCACCTTCACCGTTACCAACACGATTCTGAGCGCCAACACCGGAGGCGCAGGAACCGGAAACTGCGCGGGAACCATCACCAACGGCGGCTACAATATCTCCGATGACGCGAGTTGCAGTTTTGGCACCAGCACCGGTGCGAATGGGCAGACGATAGGCGATAGCGTCACTCCGGATTTGGGCCCCTTGGCCAGCAACGGCGGACCAACCCAAACCTTCGCGCTGCTACCCAACAGTCCCGCGATCGATGCGGTCCCGCTGGCCGACTCTTGCCCCGCAACCGACCAGCGCGGATTCCCGCGGCCCGACCCCGAGGATGCGGGCACCGCGTGCGATATCGGTGCGTATGAGTCTTCCCCGGCGATTATCGTCAATACTGTCAGCGATATGGATTCGGCCGGGTTCTGTAACCTGCGCGAGGCGATCAACAACGTCCAGCATCCCGGCATCGACGAAACCGGCGGCGACTGCTCCATCGACTACGGAGCCCACAACATACAGTTCAGCGTAAGCGGGACCATCGAGCTAACGAGCATGCTCCCGGTTATCGAGCAGCCGGTGTCGATCGACGGCGTCGGCCAGAAAATCAGCCTCGACGGCCGCGATTTCGAACAGATCTTCTCGGTTGACACCGGATCGCTGAGCCTTAACGATCTGACTCTGATGCACGGTTTCGCGCGCCAACGGCGGCGCGGTCGATAACCGTACCAGCCTGACCATCACCAACTGCACCTTCGAAGGTAACAGTGCTACAGAAGAGGGAGGCGCTATTTACAACGACGCGGGCACGGTCGTTATAAACAACAGCACCTTCCGCGGGAACGAAGCCCTCGACTTCGGCAGCTTTCTCTACGACAACGGCGGCGGAAGCGTCACCATCACGAACAGCACGATTTCCGGGAACGACAACCCGTTGCCGCCGCCTGGTACTGTCTTCCAGATCTACGAGGCCATCGCCGAACAACCTAACGATCAAGAACACGATAGTGAGTGGCTTCGACATGGCCGAGTCAGGTGGGAACTGTTCCTACAACAGCCCCGCCACCCTTAACGTCCTCAATAACTACAACATCTCCGACGACGATACCTGCGGCTTCGGGACGCAGATGGCCGCGAATAGCTTCATGATATGGCGACAGCGTCAGCGACACTAACGTGGGTCTGGATCCCGCGGGTCTGAAGGACAATGAGGGGCCGACAAAGACCATCGCGCTGGTCGCAGGCAGCTACGCAATCGATGCGATCCCGACCGGGCAGCCCAATTGCCCTGGATTCGACCAGCGCGGCGCGCCGCGCCCGGATACCGACGTCGCCGAGACCGCGTGCGACGTAGGCGCCTACGAATCGGGCGGCGTGGTTCCATCGCCAAGCCCCACGCCAACTTCGACGCCGACGCCGAGTCCGTCGCCAACCCCATCGGCCACCCCGACGCCAACTCCAACGGCAACCTCAACGGCAACCACAACGCCAACTCCGTCGGCAACCTCAACGTCAACCTCGACGTCAACCCCAACCTCGACACCAACGTCAACATCAACCTCGACGTCAACCTCGACGCCAACCTCAACGCCAACTCCATCGGCAACCTCGACCTCGACTCCGACGCCGACGCCAACCAACAACGGAACTGCCACCGCGACCTCAACCACGACTCCTACCTCCACCTCCACCTCGACCTCGACCTCGACGACCACGCCCACTCCAACCCCGACCCCGACCGCGGTTCCCACCGGGGTGAGATTCTTCAGCGGGTTTGAGACGGGGAATTTTGCTGAATGGCCATCGGCGAGCGCGAGTTTTAGCCTGGGTGTGGACACCACCACCGTGACCAAGGGTGGATGGTCAGCGAAAGTACCTTTGAATGGCGGGCAGGACTTCGTGGAGTCGCCGGCCGGGCTAAACCTCGGGACCGGATACGTGCGTGCCAATCTGTTCACCACCACCACCAATTCGACGGGGTCAACCACTAGTTTGTTCGCGTTTCAGACCCCCGGTCCGACTGGCGGTGTGAATCCTTCCACTGCGATCGCATCGGTGCGGCTGGTGACCCAAGGCCTGGCAGGACCGATAGCCCTGCGGCTGTGGAATGAAGTGACGGGCCTGCCGGTCGGGTCGGACTATGCGATAACGGCCAGCGCATGGCACACGGTGGAAATGGAGTGCGTGATAGGGGGGGCAGGCTCCGGATTCCTGGAGTTGAAGGTCGACGGAGTGGTGGCAGCTTCAGGGACGGTGAACACCGGCACCACCAACCTCGATCACTTGCGGCTGGGGAATTTGGGCATCACCGGTACACCCAGCGGCACCGCCTGGCTCGATGACGTGATTATCCGGGGGGACCAGTTTGCGGGGGCGGGCTTCATCATCGCGCGTCAGGGAGTGAGCGGCACGCCTACCTACGACGGATGGACCAAGGTGGGCGCCAGCACGACCCAGGCCTACATCGATTGGTCGCATACGATCACCAACCTGGGCGATTACTGTGTCAACACCACACTGGCCGCGCAGACCATGAAGCTGGCGTCCTTTGGCGCGACCTATATCACACCGGACGGAGTCAAGTACGGGACCGGCATCCTGGGTTCGAGTGATACCATCAATGTGGGCAAGACGGTGCTGTTGGCGCAAAGCCCCTCGACGGGCAGCCTGCATATTCGGCGTTACGTAGGAGGGACGAACACGGACACCCCGGTCACGGTTAACCTGTCGTATAAAATCTTTGACGATGGGCCGTGGACTCCGACTTATGCCAATCTGGTGACCAACGCGGGCAGCACCGGCACCACCGAGATCGGAGCGGTGCAGAATAACAGCGGTACCCAGCAGTTGGTCTTTGACGGCTGGATCATGATCGATTACACGCCAGTTGGTGGCACCAGCATCACTCCGTCAGCGCTGAATTTTGGCAAGGTTCGGCTGGGTAAATCGAGCCAGAAAAAATCCTTCGAGATACGGAACGACGACCGGACACTAACGACCTCGGCCTCGATTGAGATGACGGGACCTCAGGTCGGCTTCCTGGTTAATGCGGAGCACTGTAATGAGATCCGGCCGCGAGGCACGTGCCGGGTTACGGTAAGCTTCAAACCATCGGCCAAAGGCAGCGCCAGCGGGCAGATTATGGTTCACAACAACGCCACTGGAGACAAACAGATGGTCGGCCTGAAGGCGGTCGGAGAATGAGCGGCGCCAAGTTTGCGCTGGGACGGACCGGAAAAAAAGGCGAGGCCTGATCGTCGGAAGATTCGCGGCACTCGCCGCATCCTCACCCTCGCGTCACGGCGGTTGCGTGCATCGCAACCGCCGCGCCGCGACATTCGCTTGATTCGCTTCGACTACATTCGCGCTGCGCCGCAGCGGCTTCGCGTCCGGTGTGAAAAGACGGCAGGAAGCTTTTGCGAAATTAGTTGTTAGATCGCGAGGCGCACGGTAAGCTCCCAATTCTCAGAATGGTTGGGGCATCAATGAATAATCGCTTCGTTGTGGGCGCGGCTTGCGCTCTTATGCTCGCTTTTTGCGCCGGCACCGCGGTTTCCGCCGCCACCACCTCTCGGCCGCCGGAAACCGAAATTACGATGAACTTCCAGAACGTGGACATCCCGGTACTGGCGAAGTTCATCAGCGAAATAACCGGCAAGAATTTCCTGATTGACGAAAGCGTGCGCGGCAAGGTGAGTATTATTTCGCCGACCAAGGTCACGCCCGAACAGGCTTACCAGATTTTCCAATCGGTCCTGCAACTTAAAGGATTCACCACCGTGCAGGCCGGCAAGGTGCTCAAGATCATCCCCTCGCGCAACGTACGCCAGGCCGCGCCCTTGACCGAATCGATGCAGCCGTTCGAGCAGCGGGGCGACGAGTACGTCACCAAGCTGGTGAAGCTGCACAACGTCGATGTGAGCGCGATGGTCAGCGTGATCCAGCCGATGATCTCGCATGACGGGTTGGTGGCGGCATTCCCCGACGACAACACGCTCATCATCACCGACGACGCGTACAACGTGCAGCGGCTGCTGAAAATCGTGAGCAGCCTCGACGTCGAGGGGCAGCGCCAGAGCGTCGAGATCATCCCGCTGCAGTGGGCTTTCGCCGATGAAGTCGCGCCCGAGATCGACGAACTGCTCGGCGGCGGCCAGGGACGAAGTAGCGCCCGCGGCCAGCCGGGGCAGGGCGTGGTGGCGCCGGCCGCGCAGGCGGCGTCGACCGCGTCGTTCAAGGTGCTGCCGGATGAGCGGACCAATTCGATCATCGCGGCGGGCGGGCCGCTGCAGATGAAGCAGATTCGCGAGCTCATCGCCAAGCTCGATATTCGCTCGCCCGACGCGATGAAGCGGATCCACGTCTATCGGCTCAAGAACGCGGCGGTCTCGGAGATGATCCGGGTGCTGGGCGGGCTGCTGGGCGGCGGTGGCGGAGTGAGCAGCCTTTCGCCGCAGACCGGCAAGGGCTCGCTGGGGCGCGGCAGCGGTTTCGGGGGAGCGATGAACTCCGGCTTCGGCGGCGGTGGATTCGGGGGAAGCTCGCTCGGCGGCGGTGGGTTCGGTGGTGGGAGCAGCTTCGGCGGCGGATCATTCGGCGGCGGCATGTCGGGCGGAGGACTGATGGGGGGAAGCTCGATGGGCGGATCCGCCGTCGGCGGGATCTCAGGGCGCACCGGAGGCGGCGGGATGGGTGGCGCGGGCGGTGGCGGAATGGGCGCGAGTTCGGCAGGCCATACCGCGGAGTTCGCCAATCCGGTTATTGTGACCGCGGACCCGGCGACCAATTCGCTGGTGATCAGCGCGGCGCCGCAGGATTGGGAAACCTTGCGCACCATCATCAGCGAGCTCGATGTTCCGCGCATCCAGGTCTTCGTTCAGGCAATCATCGTCGAGGTGAGCGCGGAGCGGCAGCGCCAGTTGGGGGTCGAATTTTATTCCTCAACCGCAATATCCAATAGCGTCCTCGGACTGGGAACGGTTAACTTCGGCACGCTGCAGAACGCGATCGGCAACCCGCTGGGGCTGACCGGGCTGGGACTCGGCCTCGCGTCGGGGAGTATGTGTTCAATTCCGATGGCGGTAGCTGCGGCGGCGTCTGGAACCACGACCACTACCACAACCAGCACCACGGCGGTGGTCCCGTGCGATGTGGCGCTGGTGACGGCGCTGCAATCCGATACGCATTCCAACGTGCTGTCGGCGCCGACGCTTTTGACGGCCGATAATACGGAAGCGACCATCGTGGTGGGGGACAACCTGCCCTTCGTGGGATCGGCGGCGGCCAATGCGGGTCTCCCCGGGCAAATCTTCAACAGCGTTCAGCGACAGAACGTCGGAATCACCCTCGACATCGTGCCGCAGGTCTCCGACGGCGGGTATGTGCGGCTGGACCTGTACGAAGAAGTATCGGGTGTGGTGGGTAGCACGGCAAATAACGCGAATGGCCCCACCACAACAATAAGGTCTGCGTCAACTACAGTATTAGTGCAGGACCATCGCACCGCCGTGATCGGCGGACTGATGTCAAACAACGACAACATTCAGCGCCAGGGGGTACCGTGGATTTCGGATATACCCGTGCTCGGAAATCTGTTCTCCAGCACGTCAACCGATAAGCAAAAGGACAACTTGCTGGTGTTCCTGACGCCTCATGTGGTGCGCAACAAGACCGACCTGCGTGCGCTCGCGCTCGATGAGCGCATGCGATTCGTTAACTCGCTGGGCAACCGCGAGATGCATGACATGCCGTCGAGCTCGATCCGTTCCATGTACGATCCGACCTTCTCGGTTGCGGTCCCGCCGGCGGCGGATCTGAACATGCAGAACAACAACGGGGTGGCCGTGCCCGCGCCCGGAGCGGTGCCCGAAGGCGACAAGCCCACCCCGTTCAACACCGAGGAGATTCCGAAGCCGGTTCCATGAAACGGCGGCACTATCAATTCGCGTCGTTGGATTTGGGATCGGAGCATAGCGCGTAGGCGCCCAGCCTCGCCGAGATCTTGGCACCTTGCGGCGCGATCGATGGAGTCCTGGTCTTGCTGCCATCTCCTCACCTTTCTCTCGTCCCGAAAGAACTGTAATCCTGTTCGGGATCCTTCAAATCGAACGTTTGAATCTATCACGGTCTGAAAGGGACGCCGTCCAATCGCGATGTCGGGTCTGAAATCGCGCCTGCTTCATTATGCGATGAGGAATCCGCTCTTCGTGGGTGAGCGGACCGCATTGATCGCGGCAACCCAGGGGCGCGTCCTCGAGCTTTGTTGCGAAACGGAGAATAACATCAACTATTATTCGCCTTGGGTGACCGACCTCGCGATCGTCTGCCTCGCCGGCGCGCCGGCCGAAACTCGCTGTGGCACCAATGATCGAGGCCTTCGCGTCGAGCGGATTTTTTCTGGGAGCGATGGCACGACACTGCCGTTCGAGGACTCCCGCTTCGATTGGGTAGTCAGCACCCTGACCCTTTGCCGAACGAACCACTGCGACGCGATCCTCGCGGAAGTCCGCCGTGTTCTGAAGCCCTCGGGCGCCTACCTCTTCCTCGAACATGGCCGCAGTTCCGATCCCACGATGAGTCGATGGCAGGGGAGGCTGAGAAATCTATGGCTCAACTTCGGCGGATGCGACCTCGATCGGGAAATCGATCAGATGATCGGCGCCGCCGGACTTCGCATCGAAAAGCTGGAGCGCTATCAACTCGGCCAGCCGAAGTTTCTTTCCACGATGTATCGTGGCATCGCCCGCCGCACCTGATTGCGCAAGCCTGGTTCGAGTTGCGCTTTTCGCATTTGTAGAGTTCGCGCTCGTCGCGCTACATAGAGTCGAACAACTTCTCACCGATGCGCCGAAGGAGGCGAAATGAAACTCTACGGAACTTCAAGGTCACGCTCCGCCCGATCTCTGTGGGCACTCGAAGAAGTGGGAGCCAAATACGAACACATTCCAATGCCGAACACCGAAGCCAAGACGCCCGACCATCTCAAGCGCAACCCAAACGGGCATATCCCGGTGCTCGAGGACGACGGCCACTACATCTGGGAATCGATGGCGATCAACCTCTACCTGGCCGAGAAGTACGGCAAGGGTGGACTATGGCCCTCCGACGCACTCGGGCATGCCGACGCTTATAAGTGGAGCTTTTGGGGTATGACCGAGGTCGAGCCGCATCTGCTGACGATCCTCGTCAATCGCGTGCTCGCGCCGGCCGATCAGCGCGACGAGAAGGCCGCGCAGAATGCGGTCGACGCGCTCAAGGCGCCGCTGAAGGTCCTCGACGATTCGCTCAAGGGACGCGAGTACCTCCTCGGCAATACCTTCACGATCGCGGACCTCAATCCGGCCTCCGTGCTATCATGGGCGCCGATGATGCGGCTGGATCTGTCGGCGACGCCGACCGCGCAGGCATGGCTGCAGAAGTGCCTCGGTCGCGAGGCCAATGCGAAGGTCAGAACGATGAAGTGACCGCGAGCCAACGGCGAGCGGTCATCCTGAGCGCTGCGCGAAGGATCTCGCGGAGCGCTGCGCGAAGGATCTCGTTTGCCACGATGAGAAAAAGCGCGAATGAGGCAGGGATCGGCGATATCGATCCCTGCTTTTCTTTGTGCCTTCGTGTCTTGACGGTGAACCCCAATTTGCCGGCGCTCGTCGTGCCAGTCCTGGGATGGGTTTCTAACCTCGCGCCAAGCCTGTAAAAACAAGGGACTCGTATTGAATGGATCGGACAGGGGATGGGGATAGCGAATCGCATCAGACCGGATTCCAGCGCGCGATCGGAGACCGCGCCGCGCGAGGCGCTCCATGGCGAAGGCCTCACGAAAATCTATGGAGGCCGCGCGGTGGTCGATGGCGTTTCGGTCACCGTCAATCGCGGCGAGGTGGTAGGGCTCCTCGGGCCCAACGGGGCCGGCAAAACGACGACATTTTATATGCTGGTCGGATTGCTTAAGCCGGATCGCGGTACGGTTACGCTCGGCAGCGACGAAATCAGCATGCTGCCGTTGTATCAACGCGCGCGCCGCGGCATCAGCTATCTTCCGCAGGAGCCCTCAGTATTCAGGAAGCTGACCGTGGAGCAAAACCTCCTCGCGGTACTCGAGACGTTGCCGCTTAACGAGGAGGAACGCCGGGCGCGCCTGCAATCGCTGCTCGACGAACTCGGCATCGCACGGCTGGCGAAAGCGAAGGCTGGCGTGTTGTCGGGCGGCGAGCGGCGCAAGGTCGAGATTACGCGGGCTCTGGTGCTCGATCCGCTGTTCCTATGCCTCGACGAACCGTTCGCCGGTATCGATCCGATCACGGTGGTCGAGATTCAGCGCATCATCGCCTATCTGAAGGAACGCGGTATCGGTGTGCTGATGTCGGATCACAACGTCTCAGCGACGCTCTCAATAATCGATCGCGCCTATATTGTGTCGTCGGGCAAGATTCTCTTCCAGGGAACTCCGAATGAAATCGTCGGCAGCGACGCGGTACGCGAGGTCTTCCTCGGTGAGCGCTTCAAGCTGCCGACCTAGTCAGGGCCCGTAAGGAGGGCCGTATCCAGGCGCTGGATAGGGCGAACCATAGGGTGATGGATTTGGGGAACCCAAGGGAGTGCCCATTCCGCCACCGCCGAAACCGAAGCCCGGGCCTCCGCCGCCGAGGCCGAACCCCATGCCGCCGCTTCCGAACGACCCCCCGAGCAAAAACGGCAACATCATCGAAAAGGGGCTACCGCCGCTACCAGCGAACGGGGAGCCCTGATTCATATATTGCTGCTGTTGCTGCGTGAGTTGCTGATTCTGCTGTTGCTCGTAGCTCTGGATATCGGGGTTGTTGAGGTCGGGGTTGTTGTCCGCCGTCGCGGCGTTCGGATTGCCCGCAGGCGCCGCCAGATCGGGCTCTATCTTGATGCGATTGTCAACTTGCGCGCCCGAGTCGTTGAGCCATTGCCGCGTGCGGTCGACGGCATCAGCTTTCCCGAACGGCGTGGCGACGTATCCATAAAGGATCGCCTGTCGCGGGCCTCCATTCGACGCGAGAACGCGTGCTCCAACCAGCGGGAGTTGATGGCTATGAAGATAGTTGGTGAGCGCGGTGCTCTGAGGGGTATCGACCGGAGCATTGCTGTTGAAATGCGGCTCGGGCTGCGATGCGGGCGACGAGGCCGATCCAACGATCGCGGGGCCAGCGTTCGGTGCTGCAACTTGTGTCGATGGCGGTGCGCAGGAGGCGAGGGAGAAAAGTCCCAGAGCCAGCCAGATGCCCACCATATTTCGAGCATTCCGGCGTTTCACAACCTAATTGTATGTCCGCTCCGAAACTGCCGCAATTGGGGTTTCCCGCTACCGCGGCGCGTGACCTACCTCGCGCAAGAAATCCAGCACTAGTTGATTAAACACCGGCGCGTTTTCGAAATACACCGAATGCCCCGCGCCCGCCACCAGCGCGAGCCGCGCATTCGGCAGCGTGCGCACCAGATGACGAATCATTTCAGGCGCGATGAACGCATCCTCCTCGCCCTCGATGCACAGGATCGGCATCTGGAGGCGCTCGCGGACCTTCACGAGGTCGTAGCGCCGGCTGCCAAGCCGCTTCATCGCATCGGCAGGCGGCCGCGCGCCGAGGATGAGCAGCGAATCGTACAGATACGCCATCTCACGATTCCGCACGAAATAGTCCTTTGCGTAAGTCGGCAACGATCCGATGGTTGGAGCCTCGAGCGGCAATCGCGCGCCGGTGCGCACCTTCTCCATCATTGAATCCATCTCGGGTGTGAAGATGCCGCCCGGTGTGTCCGCCATCACCATCGCGGCGACGCTTTCCGGATGCTCGATGGCGTAACCGACGATCGTCCATCCTCCCATCGATTGCCCGACCAGCACGGCCTTGTCGATTTTCAGATGGTCGAGCAACGCGCGGAGGTCGCTCGAATGCGCATCGCAAAAGGTGCCGTCCGGATCGGGCGAGAGGCCGAAGCTGCGCTGGTTGACTGTGATGCAATCAAACCATCGCATGAAGTACGGCATCTGCTGCCACCACGAGAGATGGTTGCCGCCCAGCCCGTGGAGGAAGACAATCGCTGGACCGCTGCCCGCGCGCTCGTAGTAGAGCTGGAATTTCCCGATGCTGACCCGGCCGGGAATGAGTCGAGGTTCGGTTTGAGTGTCCATCGCAGTTGCCTCGACGCGGAATCTACCATCGTCGCGCGATGCACCAAAGCGACGCGAGCGAGAGAATTTGCAGAAGAATTTCCGGTCGCAAATTTCGTCGCGCGTTCTATAATGCGCGCCATGGCATCCAGAACCGTAATGATAGAGGCCGCGATCAACGGTAACGCGATGCGCGAGCTCAATCCGCACATCCCCTACGCGCCCGAGGAGATCGCCAACGATGCGATCGCGACCTCGCGCGCCGGCGCTGCGCTCATCCACTTTCATGTGCGCGACCCGCAAACCGGCAAATGGGTGCAGGACGTCCCGTACTATGCCGAGGTCTATCGCCGCGTGCGGGTGGTATGCAAACCGCTACTGTGGCCGACGTTTCCTTTCGACGGCACTCCGGCCGAGCGCTTCAGCCACTTCGTAGCGCTCTCGAAGGATCCTGGGACCAAGCCCGATTTGGGCGCCGGCGATATGGGCTCGGTGAACCTCGCGACTTACGACCGCCACGCGAAGAAACTTCGCGGCGAAAAATTCGTCTATCAGAACAGTTACGCGACCTGCCGATATTTCCTCGAGACCTCGCGCGAGCTTGGCCTGCGTCCGACGCTGCAGATCTTCGAGCCGGGATTTCTACGCGCCGCGCTGGTCTTCCTCGATCAGGGATTGCTCACGGAGCCGCTGATTCTCAAGTTCTATCTCGGCGGCGACGAGCAGAACTTCGGCCTGCCGCCGACCATCAAGAGCCTCGAAGCGTATCTCGAAATGATCAAAGGCGTGCGATGCAACTGGTTTGCCGCAACACTCGGTGGCGACAATCTACCGCTGGTGCCTGCGATCGTGAGCCTCGGCGGCCACGTGCGCGTTGGCCTCGAGGATTATCAGTATGCGCGCGACGGTCAGCTTAGCAATCCGCAGATCGTCGAACGCGCCGCGGCGACGATCCGCGCGATGGGTCACGAAGTGGCGACCATCGCGCAATCGCGCGAGATGCTGGAGGTGTGATGGTTCGTGGCACAGGCTTTAGCCTCTGATCCAGAGATGCTACGGCGGATATCGCCGCGCCACCGAGCGTGGCCCGTGCATCCTATTGAGTTCCGCAATGCTGCGTTTTCAAAACGAAAAGCCGATGCCGGACTGCCCTCAAAATAGTCAACGTCTGCGGGGGCGCACCCGGTGGCATACATCGTGCTGTGTCTCCTTCTAACGGTTCAGATATATGGATGACGTAAGCATAGGACGGATTCTGGTCCCCACTGACTTCTCTTCCGATTCTCTGGCCGCGCTTGAATACGCGGCATCTCTCGCCCGCGAACACCTGTCTGAAATCGTACTGATTCATGTGACCGAGCCTTTGCCGCGCGGCGTCGGTCGCTGGTACGAACCCTCGATGTTGCTTGAGCAATATGCGGAAGCGGCGCGAGCAAAACTTGAACATTTTGAAAAGCAGGCGCTGGCTCGGTATCCGCACTGCAGAGGCGAGCTTCATTCCGGCGCCGTTTCCCGAGTCATCGCCGACGTGGCGCGTACGCTAAAGGTTGACTTGATCGTCCTAGCGACGCACCCACGAACCGGATTGCTTGACCGACTGCTCGAAGGCTTGCCTGAAAGGCTTATGCGTACAGCGCCCTGTCCGGTTCTCGCAGTGCAAGTCGGCGCTACGCCGATGGCGATCGCCAAACCGCACCAGGTTCAGGCAGGCGCGCCAGCCATCTAGGCAGCGATCTTTTTCGTTACCGCGACGGTTCATAAAACGGCCAAATCGACCGGTCGCAAAATTCCGCGCGCGTCATATAATCCGCTCCATGGCAGAAGCTATTGACCTCAGCGTCGAATACGGCGACGTCCGCGACGAAGAACAACTCGACTGGCCCAAACTCACCGCCTACTTGCGCGAGCAGAAACTTCCCCGCGCCGACGCACCACTGGAAATCAAACAGTTTCGCGGCGGCTCCTCGAACCTCACCTATCTGCTCCGCTTCGGCAATCAGGAATGGGTCGTGCGCCGGCCCCCTTTCGGCCCGCTGCCCGTGGGCGGACACGATATGGCGCGCGAATACCGCGTGCTCTCGCGATTGTGGCAGGCCTTCAAACCGGCGCCGCGCGCGATGCTCTTTTCCGACGATACCTCGATCATCGGCGCGCCGTTTTTCGTGATGGAGCGGCGCGACGGCATCGTGTTCAAGAATCGCCAGCCGGTTCCCGCCGAGCTCGGCGACGATCCCGCAACGTTCAAAAGCATCTCGAAGGGCTTCATCGATACGCTCGCCGATTTGCATGCGGTTGATTACGAGAAGATCGGGCTGGGCGGGCTCGGCAGGCCCGAAGGATTCGTGAAACGGCAGATCAGCGGATGGATGCAGCGATGGGAGAAGGCCAAGACCGTCGAGGTTCCGCTGATCGACAAGCTTGGCGCATGGTACCTCGAGCACACTCCGGCCGCGCAGGCGCCGACCATCATCCATAACGATTTCTATCTCCACAACATCATGCTCGATAAGAAAAATCCCGGGCAGATAAACGGCGTCTTCGATTGGGAGATGTTGACGATCGGCGATCCGATGCTCGACCTCGGCGTGGCGCTCGGATATTGGCGCGAGCGTACTGACGTCGAGTTGCTCGCGGGCGCGGAAATCGAGCCACATACGTTCAAGAAGGGATTTCTCTCGCGTACGGAAATGCTCCAGCGCTATGCCAAACGCACCGGCCGCGACGTCAGCAGCTTTCCGTTCTATCTGTCGTGGGCGCTATGGAAGAACGCGACGGTGGTGCAGCAGATCTATGTGCGCTACGTGCGCGGTCAGACCACTGACCCGCGCTTCGCAACCTTCGCGACGCATCCGCCGGCTCTCGCGCAGGCCGCCGCGCGTTACGCCTCGCAACTCGGATTCAAAAACTAAGATGAAGGACGAGACCATCGCGGTCGTCGCGGGGCGCGATCCGAAGTCGCATTACGGCGCGGTCAACACCCCCGTCTATCGCACCTCGACGATTCTGTTCGAGACGTTCGAGGATTTCGCCGCCGGTCTGCACGATCCCGCCAAGGGAAAATTCATGTATGGGCGCATCGGGACGCCGACCTCCGTATCGCTCGAAGATGCGGTTGCTCAACTCGAAGGTGGCGCCCATTGCCGGCTCGCGCCCTCCGGCCTCGCCGCGATAACCACCGCGCTGCTCGCGTTTCTCTCGGCTGGCGATCACCTGCTGATGACGATTGGCGCCTATCATCCGACGCACAACTTTTGCAATTCGATTCTGAAGCAGTTCGGCGTCGAGACGACTTACTACGATCCGCTCATCGGCGCCGATATCGAAAAGCTGATTCGTCCGAATACCAAGGTGGTGTACGTCGAGTCGCCCAGCACCGCGCTTTTCGAGGTGCAGGACATTCCCGCGATTGCTCAGGTCGCGCATGCACGCGGCGCGATCGTGATGATGGACAACACCTGGGCGTCGCCACTTTATTTCAAGCCGTTCACGCACGGCGTCAACCTTTCGATTCAGGCGGCGACCAAATACATCGTCGGGCATTCGGACGCGATGCTTGGCGCCATTACCTGCACCGAGGCGGCGTGGGAGACTGTGAAAAATGCGCATCGGCACCTCGGCCAGATGGCCGGACCCGATGACATCTACCTTGCGCTGCGCGGGTTGCGCACGCTCGCGACGCGCCTGCCGGTGCATCATCGCAATGGCCTCGCGCTCGCGCGCTACATCGCGACGCAGCCGGAGGTCGAGCATGTTTATCATCCCGCCCTGGAGGGCGATCCGTGTCACGCGATGTGGAAGCGCGACTTCCTCGGCGCGTCGGGACTGTTCTCCTTCCGCCTCGAACCTTGGGTGACGCGCGAAGCGCTCGCCGCGATGCTCGAAGCGCTCAAGCTGTTCGGGATGGGCGGATCCTGGGGCGGTTACGAAAGCCTCGTCGCGCCATTCAGGCTAAAAACCTATCGCGATGTTATAAAGGATCAGGATCGCTGGGTGGTTCGCGTCCACGCCGGCCTGGAAAACGTCGAGGATCTGATCGCCGACCTCGAAGCCGGGTTCGCAAAGCTGGCCCGTCTCAAAGATTCTCTACGGGCCTGTTCCCTGGAGGAGTGAGTCTCGATGATCGATTTTCGCACCGAGCCCGCAAAATATCGCCATTGGAAACTCAGCTTCGATGGCCCGGTCGCGACGCTGGCGATGGACGTCGATGAGAACGGCGGCCTCACTCCCGGCTACGAACTGAAGTTGAACTCCTACGACCTGGGCGTCGATATCGAGCTGAATGACGCGGTGCAGCGGCTGCGCTTCGAGCATCCGGAGGTGGGTAGCGTCATCATAAAGTCGGGCAAGGAGCGGGTGTTTTGCGCCGGCGCGAATATCAAAATGCTCGGCCAATCGAGTCATCCGCACAAAGTCAACTTCTGCCGGTTCACCAACGAGACGCGCAACGCGATCGAGGATGCGACCCTCAACTCGGGGCAGTTCTAT
The DNA here is from genome assembly GCA_963815835.1 of uncultured delta proteobacterium. Taxonomy (GTDB): domain Bacteria; phylum Desulfobacterota; class Binatia; order Binatales; family Binataceae; genus DATGKG01. The sequence goes on along the minus strand of CAWFIF010000004.1, from coordinate 234,705 downwards.
ATGACGGCGATCAGTGGTGCCTGCGCGGGCGGCGGCTACGAACTCGCGCTCGCGACCGACTATATAATGATGGCCGATGACGGCTCGACCAGTGTGTCACTGCCTGAGCTTCCTCTGCTTGCCGTCCTTCCGGGTACCGGCGGTCTCACGAGATTGGTTGACAAGCGCGGGGTACGACGCGATCGCGCGGATTTCTTCTGCACCACCGAGGAAGGCGTGAGGGGCAGGCGCGCGGTCCAATGGCGCCTCGTCGATGAGGTGGTTCCACGCACGCAACTCCTCGAAGGCGCCTCGCGCAGAGCAAACGAATTTGCGACGCGCTCCGATCGTCCCGCGGGGCAGCGTGGAATCGCACTGAAACTGATCGCCCGTAGCATCGAAGATACTCGGATTCGCTATCCGCATCTCGACGTCGAACTGGATCGCGAAAACTCTGTCGCGACGTTTACCGTGCGAGGTCCAAAGAGCGCCGCGCCATCTGGATTGGAAGGTGCGCTCGCCGCCGGATGCGATTTTTGGCCACTCGCGATTGCGCGTGAGCTCGAAGACGCGATTCTTCACATGCGTACCAACGAAGAAACCATCCGCAGCTGGATCTTCCGCACCGAGGGTGACACCGGGAACGTGCGCTCATATGACGCGCTGCTGCTTGCGCATGCCGACAACTGGCTCATCCGCGAAATCCGCCTGTATCTGAAGCGGGTGCTGAAACGCATCGACGTGAGTTCGCGTTCGTTGTTCGCACTCATCGAGCCCGGCTCATGTTTCCATGGAACCCTGCTGGAGCTGGCTCTCGCCGCCGACCGCATCTACATGCTGAGCGGCAAGCGCGAGGGCGACGAACTTCCGGCTGCCACAATCGGATTAACCGAAATGAACTTCGGCATGCTCCCGATGTGCAATGGACTTTCGCGTCTGCAAAGCCGCTTCCTCGGCGAGCCACATCGCGTCGAGGAGTTGCGCGCGCGAATCGGCGAGGCGATCGGCACCCAGCTGGCTGAGGAGCTTGGATTGGTCACCTTCACGCCCGACGATATGGACTGGGAGGACGAGGTGCGCCTCGCCGTCGAAGAGCGCGCGGCGTACTCCTCGGACGCGCTCACCGGGATGGAGGCGTCGTTGCGCTTCGGCGGTCCCGAAACTATCGAATCGAAAATTTTCGCGCGCCTGTCCGCGTGGCAGAACTGGATTTTTCAGCGTCCCAACGCGGTCGGCGAAAAGGGCGCCCTCAAGCTCTATGGGACCGGCCAGCGGCCGGAATTCGATCCGCGTCGCGTCTGAGTCACGGAGAAACTGATGTCGATAAATTATTCCGAACTGATTCCGAACAATGTGAATCTTTCTGATGATCGCCGTCTGCAACGCGCCCTGGAGGCGTGGCAACCGCGCTATCTCGAATGGTGGCGCGAGATGGGGCCCGAGGGCTTCCAGGGATTCGATGCCTACTTGCGCACCGCGACCTCGGTTGACGCCAAAGGATGGGCGACGTTCGGCTACCTTAAGATGCCGGATTATCGATGGGGAATTTTTCTTGCCGAGCAGGAACCCGATCGCTGCATCGGATTCGGTCAGCACAAGGGCGAGCCGGTCTGGCGCGAGGTTCCCGGCGAGCATCGCGGCGTGCTGCGCCGCCTGGTCGTGACGCAGGGCGACACCGAACCCGCCTCGGTCGAGCAGCAGCGTCACCTCGGCAAGACCTGTCCGTCACTCTACGATTTGCGCAACCTCTTTCAGGTCAACGTCGAGGAGGGGCGCCATCTGTGGGCGATGGTCTATTTGCTGCACGCCTTTTTCGGGCGCGATGGACGCGAGGAGGCCGAGGCCTTGCTCGAACGCCGCTCCGGCAGCGCCGACAACCCGCGCATCCTCGGCGCCTTCAACGAGAAGACACCGGACTGGTTATCCTACTTCATGTTTACCCACTTCACGGATCGCGACGGTAAGTATCAGCTCGCGAGCCTCGCAGAATCCGGATTTGATCCGCTCGCGCGCACTTGCCGCTTTATGCTGACCGAGGAGGCGCATCATCTTTTCGTCGGCGAATCAGGCATCGGGCGCGTGGTCGCGCGGACCTGCGAGCTGATGAAACAGCACGACACAGATCGCATCGGCGATTACGGCGGCATCGACCTGGACATCATTCAGCGATACGTGAACTTCCATTTCTCGGTCTCGCTCGATCTATTCGGCTCCGAGCTTTCGACTAATGCCGCGAACTATTTCAGCACTGGGCTGAAAGGGCGTTTCAAGGAAGAGGATCGCGAAGACGATCATCGCCTGACCACTATGACCCGCACGGTGTTGAAACCGGAGGGCGGTTCGATTGTCGAAAGCGAGCAGCCCGCGCTGCTCGCATTGAACGAAACGTTGCGCGACGCCTACATCACCGACTGCGAGCGGGGGCTGGCGCGATGGAACAAGGTCATTCGCGAGGCCGAGGTGGATTTCGATTTGAAGCTGCCGCATCGCGGATTTCATCGCGCGATCGGAGAGTTCAGAGCCGCGAACGTTACACCGACCGGAGAGATCATCGCGCAGGACGAGTGGCAGACGCGTCAATCACAATGGCTTCCCACATCGGCCGATCGGGAGTTCGTCGCTTCCCTGATGAAACCGGAGACGCGGCCAGGAAAGTTCGCGGGATGGATCGCACCGCCAATTCGTGGGATTAATCTTCAGCCGATCGAGTTCGAATACGTGGTGCTTCCGCACAACTGAAAAACAACTTCGGCCAAGGCAGGTGCTCAAAATGGGTGCAGCAGAGAACAAGCAGGTCATCATCAACATGTTCGCGGAAATCAGCAAAGGCAACGCGGCGGCCTTCCTCGATGCTATGGCGGATGACGTGAAGTACACGCTCCAGGGCAAAACCAAATTCTCCGGAACGATGAACGGCAAGCAGGAAGTGATGACCAAGCTGCTCGGACCGCTGGGCGCCGCACTCGAAGGTGGCATCGCGCTGACGCCCTACAACTTCATCGCCGAAGGGGATCTTGTGGTGATGCTGGCGCATGGCAGGGCGACGGCGAAAAATGGCAAGCCTTACGACAACAGCTACTGCCATGTTTTTCGCGTAGTCGGCGGCAAGGTGAAGGAGATCAACGAATACCTCGACACCGCGCTGGTCAACGACGTTTTCGGCAGATGAAACCTGAGACCTCGGCGCGTACATCGAAAAACGGGCGGTGAGGGTTTTTCTATTGCGCACCGTTCGGACTAGAGTTTCTGCCAAGAGAGGATTGCCGATATGGGTGAGATTCTCGCGGTTGGAATAACGCATTATCCGCCGCTCGCCGGACGCGACGAGACCATGGCGTTCATCCTCAAGATGATGCTCAAAAATCCGCGGCTCCCCGAGAGATGGCGTCACCCCGAAAACTGGCCTGAGGCAATGCGTGCGGAATGGGGCAGTGACGAAGGTGTTGCCGCCGCGCGTATTCATCGCGCGCAGCTGGTGCAGGCGCTACGCAAAACTCGCGCGCAAATCGACCAATTTCGTCCCGACTTCATCGTGGTGTGGGGCGACGACCAGTATGAGAATTTTCGCGAAGACGTCGTCCCTCCCTACTGCGTGTACGCGCACGAATCCTTTGAGTTCGGTCCAGGGACGATGCCGGCGAACATATGGAATGAGCCGGCCGAAAAGAAGTTTCATTCTCCGGGCAATGTCGCCGCCGCGAAGTATCTTGCCGGCGGCCTTATCGAGGCGGGATTCGATACTGCGTATTCCTACAAGCCGCTGCACCATCCTCTGGGTCACGCGTTCGCCAACGCGGTGCTGTATCTCGACTACGATCGCAAGGGGTTTCCCTATCCGATAATTCCGTTCGCGATAAATTGCTACGGGCGCAAAGTCTGCGCGCAACGCGGCGGCCTCCCGATGTTCGACAATCCTCCCTCGGAAGCGCAACTCGATCCGCCCGCGCCCACTCCGCGCCGCCTGTTCGATCTCGGCGCGGCGACCGCCCGCATTTTAGCTGCAAGTCCCTGGCGCGTCGCGCTGCTGGCCTCGTCGGGATGGTCGCATGCGTTTCTCACCGAGAAAAACCATTATCTCTATCCCGACACCCCAGCCGATCGGGCCTTGTACGAGGCGTTGTGCGAGGGAAACTACGACGCGTGGCGAAACTATCCGGCTGCGGCGGTCGAGGCGAGCGGTCAGCAGGAGATCCTCAACTGGATGTGCCTCACGGGAGCGCTGTCCGAACTTCGGCGCAAGCCGGCGGAGACTGAATTCATTGACACCTGGATTTTCAATTCATCGAAGTGCTTTCTGTTTGCGCCTGCGAGTCGATGAGCAATGAAACTTGACGGCAAAATCGCGGTGATTACCGGAACCAGCTCCAACATCGGCGCGGGCCTCGCCGAGGGCATGGCTGATGCCGGGGCTTCGATCGTTTGCGTCGATAGCAAGGCCGAGAACGCATCGGACTGCGCGACGGAACTGAAACGTAGAGGCGCCAAGGCGCTGGCCGCGACCTGCGATGTCACCGACGAGGAGCAGGTCAAATCGATAATCGCGAAGACGCGCGAGGAGTTCGGCGGCATCGACATCCTGATCAACGGCGCGGCCATCTTCAACAAGAAGGGCGTGCTCGACATGCCGCTCGATGAGTGGCAGCGGCAGATCGCGATCATCCTGACGGGCACATTTCTCTTCACCAAGTATGCGGCGCGGCAAATGATCGAGACGCGACGGCGGGGCAGCATCATCAACATCATTTCCACCGCTGGGCATCAGGGAGAGCCCGGGAACATCGCTTATTGCACCAGCAAGTCGGGGTTGCTCAATTTCACGCGCTCTGTCGCGATGGAACTGAGCGGCCATGGCATCCGCGTAAACAGCCTCACGCCAACCGCGACCGATCCCGAGGAAGGCCTCGAGCGGGCGGCGCGATGGGGCAAGCCGGTGCGCGGCGGCGATCGCATCAAGCAGGCTTTTGAGCCGTTTCGCAAATTGACGCCGATGCAGAAACTTCCGAGCCCGCGGCACTATGCGAGCGCGGCGGTTTTTCTCGCGTCGGACGATGCGGAAATGATCACGGGGATGGATTTGCGTGTCGATGGTGGAACCATCGCGCGCTACTGGGCATGGGATCCGTCGGGCACGGTGAAATGACGCGGACTTGCAGCGGAGGCGAACATGAACGAGGTCACTGAAAAGCTCATCATCGATGATGACGCCGCCGGTCTGTTTCGCGTCAATCGAAGAGTTTTCACCGAGGCCGAATACCTCGAACAGGAACGGCAGCGAATCTTCGAGACATGCTGGATCTACGCCGGTCACGAATCGGAAGTTGCGAAACCAGGCGATTTTCGCGCGCGGCGCGTGGCCGGGCACCCGATCATTTTGGCGCGCGGCGATGACAATGTCGTGCGGGTCCTCCTCAACACCTGCACGCATCGCGGCGCGCAGGTGTGCCGTCAGGCCTCCGGCAACGCAAAGACATTTCAATGCGCGTATCACGCCTGGACCTTCAACAATCGCGGCGCGCTGATTGGCGTTCCGGGCGACAGCGCCTATAGCGCGGCCTTCAAGCGCGAGGACCTCGGCCTCGCCAACGCTCCGCGTACCGATAGTTATCGGGGATTTGTATTTATCAACTTCAATCCCGCGGCTGAGAGGCTGACTGACTATTTGGCCGGCGCGACTGAGTATCTCGACCTGGTAGCCGATCAGTCTGAAGTGGGTATGAAGATCGTCGAAGGGACGCAGGCATATAGCATCCGCGCCAACTGGAAGTTGCTAGTCGAAAATAGTTACGACGGCTATCACGGTCTGCCTACTCATCAGCGCTATTTTCAATTTCTGACCGACACGGGAATCGATTTTAGATCGGGTAACCTCACCACGATGCCGTCGAAGTCGGTCAACCTCGGCAATGGCCACGCGGTTATCGAGTACGAGAGCACCTGGGGACGTCCTATCGCGAAATGGGTTCCGTCTTTCGGCGAAGAGCGCAAAGCTCACTTCGAGGAATTGCGGCGCAAATTCCAGCAGCGGTATGGCGAGGAGCGGGCGCGGCGAATTTGCGAGACCAGCCGCAACCTCGGGATTTTTCCCAACCTCGTGATCAACGACATCATGGCCGTTACGGTGCGCACCTTTTTCCCCAGTGCGCCCGACTACATGGAAGTTAATGCGTGGTCGCTCGCTCCCATCGATGAGAGCGAGGAGGATTCGGCGCTGCGTCTCGACAACTTCCTGACCTTTCTCGGACCGGGAGGATTCGCGACGCCCGATGACGTCGAGATGCTCGAATCGTGTCAGCGCGGATTTATCAATCGCGAGGTCGGATGGTCAGACATTTCGCGCGGCATGCATCGCGAGATACCCAAGGTTGACGATGAATTGCAGATGCGCGCGTTCTGGCGGCGATGGAACGAGCTGATCACGGCGCCCAAGCTGCGGCGCGCGCGGAGGGCCGCGTGACGTCCTCCGATCTCCCGTCGCGTCAGGAGGTCGAGGATCTTTTATATAAAGAAGCCGACCTGCTCGACCGATGGCGGCTCGATGAATGGTTCGAGTTGCTCACTGACGATGCGACCTATCATGTGCCGCCGACGGATGTTCCGGGTGGCGACGCGCGAAACACGCTCTTTATCATCGCCGATGACACGTTGCGCATCCGTTCGCGGGTGAAGCAGCTGCTCGGAAAATTTGCGTGGTCGGAAAGCCCACCCTCGCGCACGCGGCGCATGATCAGCAATGTGCGCGTGCTCGGACGCGACGGCGATAGCATTCACATCGCCGCGAACTTCGTAGTGTATCGGCTGCGTCACGAATTGGTGGATACCTACATCGGGCATTACGAATACGAACTGGTGAGGCGCGAGGGTGAACTGAAGATTCGCAAGCGCAAGGCGATCCTCGATATCGAGGCACTCCGCCCACAAGGCAAGATTAGCTTCATCCTGTAGCAACAGGCGCGGCATGCACGTCATCGACATGCATAACCACTTCATCGCGCCCGAGGTCATCGCCTTCCTCGCACGCGAGGGCGAGCATTTCGCGACGCGTATCGTCGAGCGCGACGGACGCCGATTCTTTTTCATCCAGGAATCCGCGATGCGGCCCATCGATGGCGCCATCTCCAATCCCGCCGCGCGCATCGCCGACATGGATCGCGAGGGCATCACGACGCAGGCGGTGTCATGCGTTCCGTTCCTGATGTATCCCGAAGTCGCGGCCGACAAGGCTCTCGCGATCGCGCAAGTCAATAACGACGCACTCGCGACGCTCGGCAACAGCGGCCGCGAGCGTTTTTGCCCGCTCGCATCGGTGCCGCTCCAGGAGCCGAAGACAGCAGTCAAGGAACTGGAGCGCGCGGCGAAGCTAGGGCTGCGAGGCGTCGAGATTCCACCCAAGATCGTCGAGCGCCAACTCGACGAACCCGACTTCGAAGTGTTCTGGGCCGCCGCCGAGGCGCTGCAAATGGCGGTCTGCATCCATCCGTTCGAGGCTGCGCCGGTTGGCGCGATGAGCCGCTACTTCCTCGGCAACCTGGCCGGCAATCTCTACGACACCGGACTCGCTGCGGCGTTGCTGATCTATGGCGGCGTGCTGGAGCGTCATCCCGCACTGCGCATCGTGCTCTATCATGCGGGCGGCGCGCTGCCGATTATCCTCGGGCGCCTCGACATGGGCTATCGGTTGGTGCCCGAATGTCGCAACGCGATTCCTCGACCGCCGTCGACCTACGCGAACCAGTTTCACTTCGATATCATCGCGCATAGTCGCCCGATGCTCGGCCATCTGGTGAAAACTTTCGGCGCCGATCGATTCGTGATTGGAAGCGACTATCCGCTGCCCGCGGGCCTCGCGCATCCGGTCGAAGAGGTGAAGGCGCTCAACCTCGGCGATGAGGACCAACGAAAAATTCTCGGTGACAATGCGCGCCGACTCCTGCGACTTTAGCTATAGTTACAACTGACATTTGAGATACTTATCGATCGGGAGACTGACTAATGGCAAACAAGCCGCGAATGCTCGAAGGTTACCGGGTGCTCGATTTCACTCAATTTGTCGCGGGCCCGACCTGCACCCGCCTGCTGGCTGAGATGGGCGCCGAGGTCATCAAACTGGAGCTCGCGCCCGCTGGTGATCGCGTTCGCGCCGGAGGGCTCAAGTCGCAGGCGCCCGAGCACAAGGACTCGAGCCACAGCACCTACTATCTTCAGCACAATCATTCGAAGCTCAGCCTCGCGATCGATTTGAAGAAGCCCGGCGCGCGCGAAATCGTGATGGCGATGCTTCCCAACATCGACGTGGTGGTGGAGAATTTCGCGCCTCACGTCATCGACCGTTTGGGTTTCTCCTACGAAGACATCAAGAAGGTGAACCCGAAAATCATCATGTGTTCGATCTCGATGGCGGGGCAGACCGGGCCGCTCTCCTACAAAGCCGGTTACGATTTCATCGGCCAGGCCTATGCGGGAGTGACCGACGGCATCGGCGAGGCGGATGGCGCGCCGGCGATGACGACGATGGCGATTGGCGACGTTTCCACCGGCGTCGCGGCCGCGATGGCGGTTGGCTTCGCGCTGCTTCATCGCGAGCGCACCGGCGAGGGTCAGTACCTCGATGCCTCGTTGCTCGATACCTACTTCCACATGCACGAGCAGAATGTTCCGGCGATATCGCTGCGTGGCGACAAGTTTCGGCCGCGCCGCAGCGGCTCGCTGCATCCCGACGGTGGGCCAACCGGCTCGTATCGTTATCGCGGCGATCAGTACGTCTTTCTCACCGTCGTGCCGCATCAATGGCCGCAGCTCGTTCGCGCGATGGGGATGCCCGAGTTGGCGAGCGATCCGCGTTTCAAGAGCGCGCGCGGCCGGCGCGACAACCGATTCGAGTTGCGCGAGATTATCGAGAAGTGGCTCGCCGAGTTTCCCACTCGCGACGACGCGATTGCCGCGCTCGACAAGGAGCGGGTGCCATGCGCGCCCGTCCTATCGCTTAACGAGGCCGTCAAGCATCCTCATTTGAATGAACGCAAGACGGTGCGATGGGTCCACGATCCGCTTCTCGGCAAGGTTGCGCTTCCCTCGGTGCCCGTGAAGTTTTCCGCGTGGCCCGACAGGACCGAGTTGCGCTCAGCGCGCCTGGGTGAAGACAACGAGCGCGTCCTTCATGAGGTGCTGAAGATGCCGGACGATCAGATCAGGAAACTCTATGCGGACGGAATCTTGGTTCGCGACCCGACTTTGAGCTGATCGATCGGTCCTACACGTACAGCGACGCGAGGCGCGTGAGCTCCGCTTGGTATTGATCCGGCTTCAGTTGGTTCTGCACGCCGATCACGAATCGATGTGTTCCCGCCTTGGCGTATTGCTCGAGGGCCTGCCGCACCGCGCCGCATGCTTTCCGACGAGGTTGCGGAACTCGAACATCACGCGGGCTCGGGCGAGGGGAGGCGTCGCGGCCCATTCGGGGAAGGCATTGGAGGCGGCCTTCACCGCGGCGTTGACATCGGCCGCATCGCCCATGCAGACTTTTCGCGCGAGCTGACCGGTCGCGGGATTGAAGACGTCGCCGAGGTCACCGTCGCCATGAGGGGGAACCCTCGCGCGAGCCATGAAATGAGAGATGGTATCCATGCTTCCGTTTTCGCGCGAAAGATGAGGGTCCGCAAGCGGCAGCGGCATCCGATTGCCCGCACGCGGAACTTTGGGTTAGGTATAAGGGTCGAGCCTAAACCAAATAAACTCGATGACCATACCCACGGAGCGGATGGAAGCATGGAGAATTCGCAAGACACTTCGCGAGACACTTCGAAAGATAGTCCGAAGGACAATACGAAGGAGAAGCCCGTATCGTTCAACTTTTCGGCCGCGCGCAGAGAATCGCGGCCGCCAGAGTTCTACGAAGCGATCAAGAAGAAGTTCACGGAGGAGCGCGACCTCCGGCTGAAGTATCGGCCGGAAGGCACGGCGCAGTACTTCTCCGATCTTGACGGCGAGTTTGCACGGTACGAGATCGATCCCTATGGCGGCGAGGTCAAGCCGCGCGAGGCGATCAACGATACCGTCGAGGTGCTCTTCATAGGCGGCGGATTTTCGGCGCTCCTAACTTCAGCGAGATTGCGCGAGGTTGGCGTCGAGAGCATCCGCATCGTGGAGCGAGGCGAGGACGTTGGCGGTACGTGGTACTGGAACCGGTACCCAGGTGTCGCGTGCGATGTCGTGGCATATGACTACCTGCCCCTTCTCGACGAGATGGACTACGTGCCGAAGGATCATTACGCCAAGGGCCCGGAGATCTTCGCGCACTGCCAGGCTATTGCGCGGAAGTACAACCTGTACGAGCTGGCGGTGTTCCAGACTACGGTCACCTCGACGACTTGGGATGAAGCCGAACAACTGTGGCACCTAACTACGGATCGCGGCGACCATATGAAGGCGCGGTTCGTGATCTGCGCCAACGGCACTCTCTCCAAGCCCAAGCTTTCGAAAATCAAAGGGATGGAGACCTTCAGAGGACACTCCTTCCACACTTCGCGATGGGACTACGCCTACACCAAGCACGACCTGTCGGGACTGTCAGACAAGGTTGTAGGTATCATCGGCACTGGCGCGACAGCGGTGCAGGCGGTTTTCGGCCTCGGGGCGATGTCCAAGGAACTGTACGTGTTCCAGCGCACGCCATCGTCGATAGACATCCGCGATGACTGGCCAACCGATCCCAACTGGGCGCGCAAGCTAAAGCCCGGATGGCAGGCCAAGCGGCGCGAGCAGGCGAAGATGGAACCTCAGATGACCGAGGAGCAGAAGGCAAAGGTCGCGGCGATGTCTCGAGAGGAAAAGATTCGCAGACAGGAGAACGCGAACATCGACGCGATGATGCGGATCCATAAGCGCATCGATGAGACGGTGAGGGACAAGGCGACCGCCGAGGCGCTCAAGCCATGGTACATGCTCATGTGCAAGCGCCCATGCTTCCACAATGACTACCTACCGACCTTCAACCGGCCCAACGTCCATCTGGTCGATACTCATGGCAAGGGCATCACTGAGATCAACGAGAAGGGACCGGTGTTCGAAGGCAAACAGTACGAGCTGGACCTGCTCATCTATGCCACCGGCTTCGAAGTGCAGAAGACCGGCATCTACAATCAGATCAAGGGAGAGAATGGTCTCGACCTCAATGACAAGTATCGCGATGGTATCCGTACGCTGCTAGGGATCCATTCGCATGGTTATCCCAACATGTTCATCATGGGCGGCTATCAGGCGTCATTCCAGTTCAACCTGACGGATATGCTGCAGGCGCAAGGCGACCACATCGCCGCGTGCATCGACTTCGCGCGCCGCAATGGTTATCACACCATCAATGTCACGCCTGAGGCCGAGGAGTGGTGGGTTCAGGAAGTCATCAGGCATCGCGGCAAGACCACCCGCAACCAGGACTGCACTCCCGGCTACTACAACTTCGAGGGCGAGTTCCAGCGCCGGCAGGATGGCAACTACAACGGCGGCTTCAACGCGTACTGCAAGCACCTGACTGAGGTGAACGCGAAGATGGAGAAGCACTTCACCTTCACCGAGAAGTAGTCCGCAAGAAGTCGCGGCGTGAGGTTGCACCTCGTCGATGGGACCTATGAGCTCTTTCGGGCTCACTTCGCGCCGCGGCCGGATCACCGCGCACCTTCGGGCAACGATGCCAAGGCTACGGTCGGCATTGTTGAATCGCTACTAGCCCTCCTGCATGACCCGCAGGAAGCCGTCACCCATATTGCGGTAGTGTTCGATAACCCGATTCGATCGTTTCGAAACGATCTGTTTCCGCACTACAAGAGCGACGAGGGTGTTCCGCCCGAGTTACGCGCTCAATTCGACGCCGCGGAAGATGCCGTTCGCTCAGTCGGTTTAGCGGTCTGGTCGATGCGCGAGTACGAGGCTGACGATGGTCTGGCCAGCGGAGCGCGTCGATTTCGCGACCAGGTTGAGCAAGTACGTATCATGACGCCGGACAAGGATTTGGGTCAGTGCTTGCAAGGCGACCGGGTGGTGCAAGTAGATCGACGCCAGAAGAAGGTGACCAACGAGGCGGCGTTTCGCGCCGAGAGGGGGTTCGGTCCGCATAGCATGCCGGACTTCCTGGCACTGACGGGAGACAGCGCCGACGGCTTTCCCGGGCTGCCAGGCTTCGGAAAGAAAACCGCGTCGCTGCTTCTAAGCGTCTATGAACACCTGGAGGGGATTCCCGCTGACCCACTGCAATGGAAAGTCAAACCGCGCGGTGCGCTCCAGCTCGCGGCCACGCTGGTCGAACATTTCGAAGACGCGTCGCTCTACAGAAAGCTGGCGACGCTAGTCGAGACCGTTCCCTTGGCGGATTCTATCGACGATTTGAAGCTCCGTGGCGTGCCTCGGGCACGCTTCGAGAACTGGTGCGAACAACTCGGCGTCCCCAGACTCAAGGCGGCGCCGAGACGATGGCAATAAGCGCCATTTCGCGCCTCGGGCTACTTGCTGGTACGAAGTGCGGCTTCAGAGCCCAGCGGCATCCGTCCCTTTCCGGTTTCGGGCACCATGTAGAATCCACCGATCGCGACCAGCGCGAACACCAGTGAACCAACCATCACGGCCTCCAGACCGAATCGTCCGGCCAGCGCTCCGCATATGAATGGCGACAGAAATGCCCCGGTATATCCGGCAGCCCAAACTACGCCGAGTCCGCTTCCCGCCTTGGTGGGAGTCATCCCGGGGAGTTCCATCACCATGGTCAGTAAGGTCGGCAGCAGCGCCGACGATCCGACGCCGATCAAGATCAGTGAGATCCGAATTGCTGCGACGCTGCTGAATGTCACGGAGCCGAGGCATCCCAGTCCGAACAGTACTTGCATCGGCCAGGTGAACGGCCGGCGCAGGCCGATCGCGCCTCCCATCAAGCCCGAGCCCGCGGCCGCGAAGACTCCCGCAAACGGTATGAGCGCTGTTAGGCTCCCTGCTTGCTCGAGCGTCAGGCCGCGCACCGTCTGAAAGAATTCCGGCAGGAACGCACTGTAGAGCTGGAATACCCACATGCCCGACGCGAGCGCGATCGCGATAACCCTGATGTCGCGCATCCGAAGCACCTCGCGCATCGCGCCGGCGTCAGCCGCATGACCGGTGGCCTCGGTATGCGAGGGGTGAGGCTTGCCGAGCAAGGTCCATAGAATCGCGATCGCCGTCACGATGAGGCCGTAGGCGAGCAGCACCGTGCGCCACCGCGAGCCCAGCGCGATGTAGACGGGCCCGGTCACCGCGAAGGCCGCCGTCAGTCCCGCAAACGGCGCCACCGCGTTGAGCATATTCATGTAGGCCCAGTGCGATTCATCGAACCATTGCATGACGAGGGTGGCGGGCGGCGCGATCATCACGCCGAAGCCGATTCCTTCGATCACGCGGCAGGCAAGCAGCGCGCCGAAGCCGGGAGCGTAGCCACTTAGAACTCCGCCGATCGCCAACAGCCATACGCCTACGATGAACGATCGCAACGCACCAATTCGCTGCGCGACGATGGCGCCGGCGAGTGCGAAGATCGCGATACATAGCGCTATGACCGAGATGATCAGCCCGGCGGCGCTCAGATCGATGTGGAGATCCTTGATGATCGGTCCAAGGATCGGTGCGGGCGCCAGCCAGATCAGGGTTTGGCTCGCGAGCGCGAGCACCAGCAGCACTTCAATAACCCATCGGTATGACGAGGTCTGTTCGCTGGTCGCCATAGTCGCCGGTCCTCCTCGAAGAGGTCAGTCACCGCATGTCGTATTAGCGTTCCTGCGAAATGTCCAGCCTCGCGACTCGTCAAAAGGTCGGCAGCTGACTGAGCAGGCGATTCAGTTCAGAGATCGATCGAGATGTACAATCGAAGGTTGAGCAACCCTCTACCTGGGGACGGACTGGAAGAGGAAAAGTAGCGGGGCGAACGGACGGGGCGACAGCGTCAGTAAGTCTGCGCCGTCGCCCCGCGTGCGAACTGCATCGTTACCAGGTGTGGACCGGCTCCAGCGCCTTGTCGATGTCCGAAGGATCAACCTGCTGTCCACTCTGAAGGCGATCGATTAGCTGATTGATCTCATAGTTCTTGCGCAGAAACTCTGCGTTGTTCTTGTTCCCGTTTCGGCCGTCCGCCAGCGCCTGCTTGGCCGCAATCTGCAGCTGCGCGACTGTAGCCGCGTCGGTCTGAGGGGCGCTGCCGCCACTGTTCGGAACCGCACCCGCGAAAGATGCGATCGCGAGAGCGAAAGTAGCCGCCGTTGACAGAACCATAATCGTTGAAAGCTTTTTCATTGCTGTTGCCTCCTGTTTTGGTGACGTTGGGCTGTTGCTGCATCCATCGTCTGAGGGAGGGTAAAGCACGAGCCGTGCCGTCGAAAAAACGGCGATTTTACGGGACTTCGTCGATTTGCGGCTGACGAAACCTATCGGTTTGAAAAGCGGAGATACATCAATTTGATGATGTCTAAGGGGAAGCCAAGATCCGCACGTCGCGTCGTTCCACTGGCGTGGTTGAGCGCACTGGTCGCTATACGTTCGGAAAGGCTCGGGTTGTCTTTCGCGATATGCTTGTAGCGGAAGTGGTCGACTGGTTTTTCAATCCGACCAGGATCCGTGCGGATTCGACCACGTCTGTGATCTGCTCGGGTTGGGCTCGCGCCTTCGAAACGGAACCACGCTCCTTGGCGTCGTGTTGTGAAGAGACCTCGGAGAGCCGGTGCGCAGTCGTGCATGCACAAATTACGCTGCCAAGCGGAGGTCAGCTGTTTTGATATGCCTTTCCACGCATTTCGAAATGAAGACCGAATGTTCGATGGTCATAGTGGTCTCGCCGCGCTCAAGGCGCTTCAGAAACCCCGCGTTTTTGCGTCATAGCTCTTCGTGCTCTTGAGAGTGCTCCCGAAGTCCCGGGTAGTCAAAATCTTCCGGCGGCACAGAACCAAGCAGGGCACTTGGTCCGAATCTGAAGCTGCTTGATGACCTTTCGTTAAGCCCTCGTGCCTTCGCCAGCGCTTCCATCAGCACCTGGCTGGAACTGTTGGTTTCCACCAGCCACTGGAGCAGATGTTCCGTTACTGAAGCGTCTACCTTCGTTGGTGCATCGCCGGCGAAGACTCTTTCGGTCTGTTCAATCCAGCGCTCGTATTCCTCCCGTAGCAGCCGGCCGCTATCGGCAAACTCATCGGCCAGCGATCGCTGTTGGAGCAGTCGCCGCAAGTCGATGACCGGGAGAATCTGGCCCCGCACGGTCAACACTCCCAGCACGTAGTCGGGAAGGTCAGGAACCTGGGTGGGAGTCTGTACCGCAGAATCTCCCGTACGTGCTCCATGTGTTCTTTGGTCTGCTCCTGGGTCGATTTCTGAGCTTCGTGTGCAGCTGAGGAAGATTCCGCGGAGGCGGCGGCGATCTCCTTGGAGCCCTTCTGATAGGTCTTAGCGTTCGCCACCGCCTTGGTCGAACTCTCCTGGATCTCGGCGCAACTTGCCTCGATCTCTGCGAACGCATCCGCGAGCTTGATCAGAGCCTGCGTTATGACCGGGGCTTTTTCCACTTGCTCGCGGCCATTCTTGGCGGCCACTTCCGTCTCTCCAGCCACCACCTTCACCTGGTTCTGAATCTCATTGACCACTTCCTGGATACCGCGCGCACTCTTCTCGCTGAACTCCGCGAGCGCAGGCCGTGGCCGAGAAATTGACCGGGTTTCCAGCGGCATTACCGAAGCTACCTGGCACTGAGCCGCTTTCGGGGAAATCCTCGCCGTGTCCATTTGGCTCCGCGGTTTTTTCCCCGCCGACGGAGTCGAAGCCTTTTGCGGCCCGAGTCGGTTCAAGCTAAGCGATTTGGCACGGGGGTTGACTCCGTTTCACGGACCGGAGTGGGCAAGTGATGGACAATGAAGGAGATCCGCGATGGGGAGCACGCAGCGACATCCACACTGGAGTATTGGCGCCGGATGGTGGAGTTGGTGCGAGGTTTACGGTCGATGGGTCAGCACTTCGGCGAAGGAGCGTCTCAACCTGACGAGATCTTCGCCCAGATCGGCGATACCGCCGATTTCATCGGCTCGGGTAAACCGCTGGTACGCCACTGCAACAGGCGAAAACGGAGAAAATGGCGGTATTTCCAGATACTGTTTGCCCCGGCCGGGAATCGAACCCGGACTTGAGGTTCCGGAGCCCCGCTGCCGGTGTAGACCCAAGTCCAGCGAAGTGCGAGAGAGTAGGATTCTCCTAGGTTTTCCACGGTTTTGCCGGGCTGCCGAGTGGACTGTTTTGTACCTTTTCGATCATAGCTTGGGCACAGTTGGGCACAGTCAGGGCACAGCTACCCGCGCAGGGAAATTATTTTCGCCGGACGGGTTTTCTGCTCGGCGAGGTGCAGGTTGAGCTTCTCCACCGCGCGCTTCAGCGGCTCGTCCTGAATGATGCGGTAACGTTTCAACATGCTGATATCCTTCCATCCGACCAGTGCCATCGCCGTGAGCGGATCGACTCCTGCGTTGATTAGATTGGTCGCGGCGGTGCGCCGAAAATCGTGGGCGAGCTTGCCCGCGAGCCCGGCGGCGGCGCAGGCCCTGAGCCACGCCGGACGGTAATCGACGATGCGGTTGCCCTCGCGATGGAACAGCCACTCGATGACGCGGCCGGTTTTCTTTTCCAGCTCGCGGGTGGCCGCGAGCTGCGCCTCGATGACTTCGCGCAGTTCCGGAATCAGGTCGAGCGGGAAGCGCCGCGGCTCTTCGTTCTTGCCTTCCCCGACCTCCAGCATCAGCCAGCCATCGACCAAGTGACTTTTTTTGCGGGTCAAAATTTCCGAGGCCAACCTCCAGCCTGTAAAAAACGCGACCGTCACCGGTGCCCGCAAGTACTCAGGCAAAGCCTCGCGCAGCGCCGCGAAGTCACCAAATTGAAAAGTTCCCATGCGGCGGTTGCGCTCCTTGTGCAGCTTGATATACGGCGCGGTGGCGAGCTTCCCCTGCCGCCGGGCCAGCTCGAACGCGTGGCGCAGCGCGCTTAACTCGCGATTGATAGTCGCCCTCGAACATCCGATGCGCGGCGGTTTGGGATAGCGGTCGGGCGTCAGTTTGCGCTTAAACGAGCGCGCATCGGGTTGAGTCGGACGCCATTTCACGTACTGTTCGATGCGGGCGGACGTGATGCCCGCGACCGGGCACCTTTCGCCGAAGAATTTCATCAACCAAAAAAACGCATCCTCCTGCCGGGCGGCGCTGTCGAAGCCCTGCCTTTCGTAATCCGCAATCACCAGCCCGCGCAGGTCGGCGAGCGTCATCCGGCGGCTCGCCGCGGTTTCCAGTTTGCCCGCTCCGGCAGCGAGGATTTTTTCCATCAGCACCTTGCGCGCCTCGGATTCGGCGCGCTTGCCGGTGCTGCCGCGATGACACTCCCCATTTTTGTAAAATTTGTAGTGGTGGATGTCCGAACCCTTGACCAAAAAGACCGAGCCGGTTCCTCCTGACTTCATCGCCGATCCTCCTTCGCGAGGTATTGCTCGATTGCGAGCGTGACGACGGTTTGCAGCGTGCGCCGTTCGCGCTCCACGCGCGCCTTGAGCCGCTCGGCCAGCTCGGCGGTCAGCCGCACCGTCACTTTGGTGTCTGCCTTGCTCCGCACTTGTGATGTTTTCATATCAACAAGTCTAGCTCGATTAGGCAGTTGCCGCCAACTATCGGCTTGGCAGGCTGGCCGCATAGGCGCGTACCTCACTCTCCAAACATAGGATCGGCGATCGCGGGGTCCGTCTTTTAATGAAGGGCAGGGTGGATTGATTTCGGTAAATCCAGCTGACTTTTCTCCGCAAAAGCGAAGCGGCCTCGCGGGCGGTTAGAAGCCGATCATGGGAATCAACGCCAGGCGCCGGTGCGGGCGGCGGTTGATCCTGTGGGGCGCACTCAAGCTCTGCGGTCAGAATGCTCTGCACGGCGGCGCTGCGCCGCAGCAGCGCCGCCACCGCGGCCCTAGGGAGCCCGGCCGCGCGCTTCGGATCGGCCGCGAGTTCGTCGAGGCTCGGCATCGCGGATAGGTCGGTCATCGCGATTCCTTCTCAACGGGGCTGCGAAGCGCCGCCGCCAGCCTCCGGGGCAACTGGTCGCCCCAGACCTCGAAGCCCTCGATTTCGCGCCGCGCGTACAGGGCCACCCGCCGCCCGGCAGTCGTCCGCCGCAGCATTTCGTACCATTCTTCAGGCTTCTCAGAGTGCGCTCCGCGCGGCGCTTCGAAGCAGGTGAAAAAGTTGGTGGTGTCAACGAACTTTGGCGATCCCCGGGTCGCATACACAACAATTTCGTGGTTGTACTGCGGATAGCCTATCGGCTGCGGACCGCCGCGCTTATGCCAGACAAAATTGGCCTTGTATTCGAAGCCCAACTTCTTAACCAGCTCGATCGCCGCCGGCAGAAAAGGGATGGTCGTCCACAGGAAAATGCCGCAATTCTTGGCGGCGTGCTTCTGGAGCAGCAGCCCGACCTCGCGCTCGACCTGCTCTAGGTCCTTCATCAATTTATAGCTGAGCGGTTTGCTACCGCCCCCGCCGCCCGCCTCGGGCCACGCCGGATCGATATCAAACCAATCGAACAACCCAAGCAGTTCTTTGGCCTTCTTCTGCGATTCCAACTGCTTCCACACCTCGGCCTCGCGAAGCTTGTAATAAATTCTGCCGTGTACTTCGCGGATGCTCAGCTCACCTCGACGCAGCTTCGCTTTGTCCGCCTCGGACGCGTGCTTAAGGATTAGTCGGACTTTGTCAACGGTGTCGTGCGAGACCCCGGCGTACGCGGCCACTTGATCGCGGGTCTCACCACCCTCCGCAGAATTCTGCGCAGGGTCCGCCTTACCGCGCAGCATCCGCTCCTTCGCCTGAGCGGCCAGCCATGGCTCACGCTGCAGGGCCAGCACAACGCGCTCGAATCTGCTCAAATTGCGCCGCCCCGTTTGATTATCAGCGATCCAAGCCTTCGCCACGTCGCGCGATGGAAAGTCCATCGACCGGGTGCGATAGGGCAGCCCGTACTTTTTGATAATCCGGAGACGGTGGTAGCCGTCGAGCAAGATTCCGTTCCACGTAATCAACGCATCGCGGCAGCCCCCCTCTCGTAGTAAGCTCTTCTCAAGCCCCGCCAACTCCTCCGGTTTCAGCGGCGGAATCAGTTTCTCAAATTCAGGATCGATCCTCGGCGCGCCCGCTGGGCGCGGTACCTTGTCGAGCCGAACCGACCGCGCCTCGCGGGTCGTCGGGTTTGACCTCGTAACCATTTGTCACCACCCCGATCGCGGCCAGATTTCAAACGACCGCGAACGAGATGGCGATGAAGCCAGAGGGATGAACAGTCGGTCATCCTTAAAAACCTCCTTGACAATTTATTGGTGCTCCCCCCGCAGGGCGGGGCCTCAAGACCGATCGAACGTTGCGTTGGATCGACTGTTATGTGACCGTTTTTACTATTGAACCTAGTCATAGTGTCTCCTACAAAGTGCGGGTTGCTGTCTGCGCGTGTACTTCATCATCACATCTAGAATGTCCTCTTTTACGATTTGTTCGCGCCATTTTGCGTTTGCTTCCGATCCGGCGGGAACCGCTTAAGCGGCCGGACCTCCTTAGGGAGGGTGTGGCGCTGATACTCATAGGCGAACTGTTTGAGATCAGCTCCGCGCCACGCATCGGGGTTCGCGACCACCCAGACCCGCCTGCGTCCGGCCCTGCCCTTCACGAGAAAATCGGTTTTCCAGATTTTGCGGGTGCCCCGC
Organism: uncultured delta proteobacterium; assembly: GCA_963815835.1. Lineage (GTDB taxonomy): Bacteria > Desulfobacterota > Binatia > Binatales > Binataceae > DATGKG01. Next base: position 214,959 of record CAWFIF010000004.1, on the reverse strand, counting down.
AAAGCGTTGCCGAGCGCATGTTCCGATGGATCGCGCTGGGGGTACTTGGTCCGCAGAACGGCGAGAATCCGCTCGGTATCCCACAAGTCGATGTCGGGAGCGCGGTCCCGCGTCTCGAAGTCGCCGAACGTCCACAACGTTTGGTAAGGGTTCTCAACGATGTCCCGCGCGAAAGATTGCAAATCGGTAAGGCCCGATTCTGCGAGCTCAGACTGCGCATCGGTCACCGGGGCGGCGCCGGGGTCGAACCACTTCGGAATCGGGTAGTCGAGCAGCCAGCGCAGCAGCTTGGATAGGCCGCCGTTGTCGCGCCAGCGGAGGATGCGGCCGACCTCGGTTTTGGACATCTCTTTGGCTTGCGAGTGGTGGATGAAGTAGCGCCGCTCGGTTTTGTCGAGGAGGATGAAATCGACGTGGTTTGAGCTGATGTAAAGAACTGCATAGTTGGCGACCGTGATTTGCCGCCCGTACTTGGGGTTGATGGTGATGTGCTTGGCATCGATCACGTTTTTCAGGTAATCGGCGACGTTGCGCTTGTCGCTCGCCTCCACCTCGTTGGCGGACACGAATCGTGTATCGAGCAGCCAGTCATTGAAGTCGGAATACAGCTCTTTCGGCCCAATTATCCGGTAGCCGACATCCAGCCCGTAGATAGCCCCAACCAGATCAGGGATTAATGATTTGCCTATGTGATGGTCGCCATCGACACCGACTGCGGTCTTAAGTTTGGTTTGGGGACGCTGGAGCGGCCAAGCGAACCATGACAACAGCCAGACGCGATGCTCCGGCTCGATGTTGCCAAAGACGCGATCGACGAGGTCAAGGAAGGGCGCGACTTCCCCATCGCTGGCGGTGTCAGCAGGCTCGACCGCCAAGCCTCTCCAACGATTGTAGTAGGTCAATTCCGTATCGGCGGTTTTAACTGTGTAGGTCGGATATCCGCGGCCGGGCTCGAAGACCACCTGTTCGATCACCCTACGCTCGATCCACTGGAGCCACGCCTCGCCGCCGCCAACCTCGGTCAGGCCTCGGGGCGAAAACACCTGAATCCGCCGATCGGCGACCTCGACGCGCGTGAAGCGCCCATGGTCGATAAGTTCGCCGTCCCTAAGTCTTAGGATTTGCCCCGCGGGGCTGCGCAGCACCGCGTACTCCCCGTTCAACTGCCACAGCACGCCGCCGATTTCCTCACGGCCAAGCGCGAGCAGGTCTTCGATCGAATTTTTCAGCAGGTAGTCATCGAGGCCGATTTTCATATCCTGCACGGGCGGGAGATCGACCTGATAGCAGCGCGCGCCGAGCTTGGTGAGCTCGCCTGCGAGCGCGCTCAGCGCGGGCAGCAGATCGGCGCGCGCCGCGACCTCGGCGTCATAGACAAAGAATACGTTGCGTCCCTTCCAGTTGATGGCCTTGAAGTCGCGAATCAGCGGAAGCGCTCCGGCCTTCTTGCTTCGGAAGTTCCACACCCCGCCGAGACCGATGCACGCCAGACCCCTCAAGCACGCGACGGCGCACTTTTTCTCGCCCTCGACGAGCCAAATCTCAGTCTGGATGTCCTTTGCAATCGACTCCCAGCTGCGCCCGGACACTATCGGGGGCAGGTAAAGCCTTGGCAGAGTGTCCTTGGGCTGCCAGTAGCGAAACTCAGGCCCACCATCGCCGACGAACCGAAGCCGGTAGAACAGCGGATCGATGCCGCCATCAAGCTGGTAGTAGTTGATCCGGTAGGCGGCGCACCCATAACCAACGTCCATATCAAGAACCTGTTGGGCGCTCAGCGGCCGGAAGAGGCGCTTTGCTTCGAACGGAGTCAGACCTGAGCGAGCAACATCTTCCAGCATGAGACGCTGCGCTTCCAACCGCGCATCACGCTCGATAGGATTGAGCTTCCGGCACGGCGTCGGTCGGCGCGCGTCGGCCCGGCTTGCCTGCGAAGAGGCGCGGGACCGCCGTCCTTGCGCCGAACGCTCACGGCTTGCCTTCCAGACACGGAACGGCTACTCGTTGAAGAACCAATTCAGTTCCTCCCATCGACAAGCGCCCGAAGTCGCGAGCTTCGGGCGCGGCTGCGTCATTTACTCGGCGACGCGCACCGCACGATCACGGACCGCCTTCCTGACGATGACGTGCTCAGGAATCTGCTCCAGCAACTCGGTCAGAACCTGCTGGATGGAAGTGCCGCGGCGCACCGCTTCAATGCGCGCGCGCTCGTAGAGATCGCGCGGCACCGTGGTGTTTAGGCGGGCCAGGTCGAGACCTTTTCGACTAGCGACTTTGGTGTTCATAACTTTTCTTCTTCTCCCTCTCCCAAATTGGGCAGCTCCAAAAAACAAAAGGCGGCCCGTAAGCCGCTTCGGACTCAGTCGGGACCTCAACTCTTGATACGTCCTTACCGAAAACGGTTTACGGGTCGCCTTGTAGGGCGTTTGCCCGTGTTCTCTTCCACCCAAGCTGTTCGGCGCTCGGGCGGCCCTCTACGACGTGGATGTTATCCGCGCCGCCCCCAATCCAGTACGTGAGCTTTCGCTACGCCACCGCCGTCGGGGTTACGGGGCTCTCTTAATATGTACGCGTAATTAAAGCACAAAAGCGCAGGTATGGGAAGCCCACCAAAACAACACGGTTGGCCCACCTATATCATCTTGTGGTGATAGAGCCTGTACCCCGCAGCGAGCTAGGGTGTCAAGCAGGCTAGTAATGCCTACACAGTCTGCTAATCAACTTGCGGTGCTACGTGTGGTAGGACGTTGATATGACTCATAACGGCGACGGGGGGCTGATCACTTGGATCACTTGGACACCCCCCAAAAGACTCTTATAAGGGAAACACACTTTTGTCGGACGCCCAGCAGAGGAAGGCAGTAGGAATTTGCTCCCATATAGTTTTATATGAGTGATCCAAGTGATCAAAGTGATCAAGTCTTTATGGAATAAGGTCTTTTTCCGATCACTTTGATCACTTTGATCACTTACACTCGCCGGTTGTGGGCGCAAAACCCCGTTTTTTCGCCACCGCCAACCACTCAGGTACCTTTTTTCCACCCCTCTTGGCCGGGAGCCAGGCGACTCGCACCCCATCGACTAGAGGTTTACCCAGCCTCAAGGCGTCACGAACCCTCTGTGTCCGTATGCCGAAATGGGTCGCTGTGCCTAGACTATGCCCGTGCTTTTGCGGGGCGCGGAAAGAGACGCAAGCTCAGGTCGTGGGTGAGGGGCCGCTCCGCGCGGCAGGGCCTGTGAGCCTGCAACGGGGCCGCGAAGCGCCGCCGGCCTCCGGTGCAGCTTGAGATGGCTTGGGATCGTCGCTTGAAAGCGCCCCACGGCATGGCGGAAACGGCCAATTTCGGGGCTGTCCGGCCTGCGAGCGGGTGTGGAAGCGCATAGTGCCCGAAGGGGCGCGTCACGCGGCGGTTCAGCGTATTCTGCGAAAATGCCACCTAAGAGTTCGAACCCGCCTGTGCGGATGCTGCGCGGTAAGGTGGACCCTGCGCAGAATTCTGCGGGGGGTGAACCGGCGCGAATAGATTCGGCGTGTGAATAGCTGCGCCCCCGTCCTTCGTCCTGCGTGACTTGCGAACCCTGTCGCCAGATTGGCGCGCTAAGCGCGAACCCGCTATACCAAATGCGAGATGAAAGCATGGGGAGGGGACTTCGATGAAGAAAGGAGCGAACTCGCGTCAGCCTTACAGCGATGAGGATCTGATCGCGATCTTGTCTGACGTTCCGACGCGCGCAAATGCGGTCAAACATGCCGCGCGGTTTAACCGCAGCACTAAAGCAATCGAGATGATCTACAAATGTGCAATGAATCGGAAGGAAGCCATCGAAAAGCTCGGACGCGAAGACAACGCCTTGATGATTCAAGTCCGCCGAGTCGCGAAACAGCGGCTCGGCTGGCTTGACCCAATAAAATAGGCATCCTCAAACGCGCGCACGGCCAGACTGCAACACCGTTGAAAAATGGTTCCCAGAGAAAGCGGGCTGGCGCGCGAGGTCAGGGTATCGCGAAGGTTCTACGGGCTCGCGTTTGATGAAGTCCAACTGGCGGCGATAGCGCGAAAGTTTAACGCACTAAGCCTCGAAGCACCCATAGCAGCTTCCCGTCCCGACTTTTTCCAGCGAGCGCATTCCCCAAACCATTGGGCGCTGTGGGACGAAATGAATTCTTATAGCTACCCGCGCCGAGATTTTCCAGCGAGTAAAAAGCACGAAAAACAATCTCATGTCGCACTTGCGACATGAGATTGTTCGCGCATCGGCGCGCCCAGACGGCCGAAACCCGCTCGGCAGCCGCGGATCGGCCCGAAAAGGCCGCCACGGGCGGCTTTGGCGGCCGGAATGGGCGGTTTCAGGGGCGTTGTCGGCGTGCCCCGGCCCTTCTGTTCATACAAAGCCTGATTTGGTGTTGAATGGGGATTATGGAAGAAGAAAAGTTCGATAAGAACCCCAAAGACAACCCACCCCCGAAAACAGTAAAGACCAACCTCTTCGATGATCCGCCGACGGAAGAGATGTTCAAGGAGGTTGTTATAGAAGAAGAGTGGCCCTAAACGTTGAGTTCGAAACGTGGCTAGACCGAAACGATGGCCGCGCATCGCCAACGAACTCTTCCTGTTCGGACTCGCCTCGACAGGACTGGTGTTGCTAAGCATGCCGTTTCTGCTCCAGATGCCGTGGTTACATTCGCGTGCCGAGGCTTGGACCGTTGGCTTCCTGTCTGAAGCAACGTGTCTGTATGGTCTCGTTTGGCTCGCTGGACTGTTGGAGGGGCTTCAGGCTTCTGCGCCCGATGATGGCGAGTGGATCAGGCATTGCCGCGATCGTGAGAATGGCATCGCTCGCGCGGGTTATTTTGCGGCGGTCGCGCTATGTTTGCTCGCGGCTCAGCTTTTGCCGCCTTCGTGGTTTGGCTCCTCTCTGGCGTGGGCTTGGGTGAGCGGTGTTTTGTGCGGATTTACCGGAACCGGGGTGATGACATCTCTCATTGAAGCATTCGGCAGTACCGGATAAGGATGCCTCCCTCTTTTCTGGTCGATGGTCATCGACAAAGGCTTCAGGGGCGTTGTCGGGCCGCCCGCCGCCCTGTTCACCAAAAGCGTGATTTTGGTGTTGAATTGGGATTATCAGGATCGATGCACTCAAAACCTGAAGGAAAGGTGAATATATGAACGGGGATGACAGCAAGGAAAACAAGTCGGCAGATGACGCCCAATCGGTCGGCCAAGCAACGACCCACGTACTTGAAGACCTGAAGCAGGCGCCACATCTGAAGCCGGTTCATACGGCAAACTACGGGCGGAAGAAGCCCGCGAAGAAATGAAGCTCCGCCACGCCGCCGCGCTCGCGCTCGTGGGCTGGTATCTGATGGGGCCGCCTCGACTGGACGGACCAGCGAACTTCAACATTCATGCACCATTGACTCAATGGACCGTGATCGAGAAGTACGATGATAGCGGCGCATGCGAACGCGGAAGAAAGGACCATCTCAGTAAGTGGTCTAACGGAGTGAGCGCTGCTCATGCAGGAACAGGAGCGGCAGAGAACGATGCTCTGATGATTACTCGGCTGAAGGAGGCCCAGTGCATCGCGAGCGACGATCCGCGCCTCAAGGAAACGCAAACCCGATGATGCCCATGCTGAAAGTGCTGGCGATTGATGTTGTCTAACCGGCGCGTACTATCAGCCCGGTTGAAATCGAAGCGGACCTAATCTTTCGCAGCAAAAGACTGATGCTTTTTGGCAGCAGTGAGTCCTTTCGCAACAGTCTTTCTGCACACTTAGAGTCGAATATCTCGAAGTCAAAGGGGGCTAATGAGAAATTCCTTGCTTGGTATGACTTATGCGGAGAGTTCGCTTACGGGGGGATTCTGGAAAATGTCGCAGCAAGCTACAGCATCGTCTGTTTCGTTGTGGACGGTGCGGACACATCATCGCGGAAACCGCGCCCACAGTGCGTAGGCTGCGGAACGCTCGCGCCCGACCTCAGACCCCACCGCCAAGGGCTCTGAGAGGCAATGCGGGGATTGGCGAATGCTTTTCTGTACAAAATGCGGCCACAAAGTTCATGAGGCCGCACCGTCTTGCCCAGGCTGCGGCGCACCCAGGTACACCGCCATGCAGGCGACACAAGCTACGTCGCGGAATGTTCCACAAGACTTACACAGGCCAAGCAGCATCGGACTCTATGAGAGCTCGTCGCGATTGCTGGGTTTCTGGGGATCGTTCTCCTAGGTGTGTTCGACGGTGACGCTCGAAGCAGCATTCGGCATAGAGCGGTGCTACGAACAGTACGATCCCGCCGCCAAACGTGCTGTCAACGCTGGCATGAGTACGCGACCGGATGTTACAATCAGCTCAGGACTTGCTTGATGGTTGCTATTCAATGGCAGTTTTGGTCCCGGGAAAGGGGCCGAGCATCATTAAAAACTTCGGAGGGAAGAGCTTGGAGGAGTTTCACTCCTTAATGTTTTCGTCACCACCCATACAGTGAGTGTTGTTCCGGAGGCGAAGAGCGCTGAGCCGTTGGACTCTCAATCCTCTGACGGGGGTAAAATGATACGCCTGGATAAATACACTTTCGGTGCTTCAGATCGGACGGCGCTTCGGCAATCAGTTCGAAGCCCTGTATGTCGGGAAGGGTGGGAAATTACGGTGGCGGACAAAGGGCCAGCTCAACAATCTGAGACTGATGCAGCACCTGAAGAAATGCCAAAAATGGCAAGCGAACCAGGGCAAAAGAAGAAAGTTAGGAAATTTGGCAAAGAGGAATTCCCGGAGCGACCACACAGTGTCAGCAGCGACCGCATTACGTCGTCCGTTGAAATTAATTGAAAGCACTGGCGTCTCAGTAAGCGGCCCACTCGGGCGCGCGCTTCGCCGTAAGTGCGCCGCCACGGCATCACCACATCCCGAGACGGCGCGATCGTCCGAACCGGCTGCCAGCGGTGACGCGCGGCGCATCCTCGCGATCGAGCGATTCGCGCCCCTCGCGCGACGGCCGCCAGCGCTGCGACCAGCGCGGACTCGGCGCGATCATGAGCTCGCCAGGGTAAATCGCGCCGTCGCCAGTCGCGCTTTGTTGCACCGCGCCCAGACACGCCATCGCGAGCGCGACCACGATGTCGATGCGCGCGCTCGATTTGTCCTTCCCGATTTTCCAGCCGCGCGGAGTTTCGATCGCCACCGCGCGCGAGACTGCGGTTCTGATCTCATCGTCGGGATAGACTTCGAGATTATGAGCCTTGACCAACTCGTACAAATTTTGCGATGCCTCGGTCAGGTGCGGCTGGGTCTGGGAAAATTCCTGCATCGGCAGTCCGGCCGCGACCAGGCGCTGTGAGGTCGCCGCCATTTGGAAGGGATCATACAGAATCTGCCTGACATGAAAGCGCCGCCGCAAATCCAGCACCGTGGACTCGATCATCGCCTCGAAGTCGATCGGTTCGTCGCTCGTCGGTTTGAAAATTCGATGCGTGACGAGGCGCACCTTGCGCACCTCCCTATCGAATGTGGCCACAGCGATAGCGGTCGAATCGTGTTTCACGCTGGCGTCGAGGCCAAGCCAAACCGGCAGTGACGGCTGCACTCCGAGCACCGGCGAAAGTTCTTCATCGACGCAACGGTCCCACAGCTCCATGTCGATGAAAGTCGTTTCGCTGCTTACGAAGCGGTTCTCGATCTGGCGGATGAACGCGGTTGGCCGCAGCTGCCCGCGCATCTGTTCGAGCCAGCGCGCGTCCTGCCACGGTGCGACCGGCTCGTGACTCCAGAACATCAGCAGGCCGGGCTGCTGGTAGAGCGCAGGCGCTATCTCTTCGCCCTGAAGCCCTTTTTTATACAAGCCCTCCAACAGCGCGGACTCCTGCTCATATCCGGCATAACTAACCGTCAGTCTCGAGCTTACTTTGCGGGTTGGAACCGGCACCAGCTCATCCCATAGCCGCTGCGCGCGCTCGGTCGTGATACCCCAAAGCTCGTCGAACACCGTCAAAGTCGGATTCGATCCCGCCGCGCCCGCGTAGTCCGATGCAATTGCCTGAATGCTCGCTCCGGTTGAGAAGACGATTTTGTTGTTGGTGACGGTTGCCGACCGCAGCAGCGGCGAGGCCTGCACGATGCGCGTCGCAGCTTGGAACACCCTGGATGACGCCTGCTCGAAGTCATTCGCAACGCAATATCCCTCGGCGTACGGCCCGCCAAGTACGACCACCGTGTAGAGCAGCGCCATCGCGGCGGTTGCGGTTTTGCCGCTCTTCTTCGGGCAGCTGTAAATCAGCTCTTCGAAGGGCAGGCGGCCTTCGCGCGTGACCGTGAACGCGCGCCGGATGAATTCGACCTGCGCAGGGTAGAGCTCGAACGGCCGCCCAGTTTCGGGGTTAATGAGAACTTCGCGGATGAACGCGATGGGGTCGCGCCTCCAGCGCTGCGCGGCGGTCTTGGCCGGATCAGCGGGCTGCGGCTTCTTCATCGACCACCTCGGCGTCCTCGGCGTTGGCGGCGACGATCGCCGAAGGCAAATCGACAGTGTCTTTCGCAAGTCCGAGCTGCCGCAGCGCCAGCGGCGTTAGGCCCAATCGGTCGGCGAGCTTGAGCTGCGTGTTCACGAGGCGCGCGTAGGTATCGACCGACTTCCTCAATTCCCCGTCCGCGCCCGCGATGCCGCATTGGTGAAGAAAACGGTATGCGTCCATGCTCAGGATGCTGATGCGGCAGAAACTCAAGGTGACTGGCGCGAATTTCTCATCGTTAATTGCGGGCGCCGCGCGCAACAATCGGCGCCGGAATAGTCTGACCCGGTGGTCGCGCCGCCGCGCGAGCTGGGAGGTCAAACGCACCGGCTTGTCAGTTACCATGTCGAGAACGACCGGCGGCGACATGCGGCCCTTCTTTTCCACGATTCCGCGCGGGCGCCCCGTGGAGCGCTTACGCGGTTTTGCCGGTCGGGCTGGCATGGGCGGTCTTAGCGGATTTTCCGCGGCACCGGCATGCGCGCGTGCCCGACGACCTCGCCGTCTTCTTCCGGCGCCGTCGGGGGCTCGCCTTCGGCGTCCGACACGCCTTTTATGAAGTTGTCGCGCAATTCGGCTGCTAATCGCGATGCGCACTCAAGCGACGTGCTGGCCGAGCTCGGTGCGGCGCTGATGGTGCTCGTGAGCGAGCTTGATGTGATGCGCGAGGTCGCTCAGACCATCGGCGATTTTCTTGTGCAGATCGTCGTCGCCGTCGCGCGCATGCAGGGCGAGGGTGAGTCCGAGTTTGCTTTTGCTGGCGGCAAGCTCTTTCGGCGTGATTCCCAAGTTCCGCATCACTTGTGTGAGATAAACAGTCTTGTCTTCTTTCATGGTAGATTTTCTCTCTCCCTCTTTGCGCCGCCGCGGCGCGGCGTCATGCGCGATTTCGAGCGGCAGGCTGACATCTAGCGACATCCGATCCATTTCAGCCGCCGTCTTTCGCAAAGGTCGCGTTCGATGTCGCCGACGTTCTCCTGTATAAGGCTCAGCACTGCCTCCAGCTTGGATAGGGTTTTTTCGCGCCGTTGTCTGGTGCCGGGCCGCCGCGCGTTTCTGAGCGCGCGGCGCAGGTAGGAGCGGATTGAGATCATATAATCGATAACCCGGCTTGGCCTGTGCCACAACCGTAACCGCGTAAACATCGAGTGCGTGCGCAGGATCGTCTCGATCGCGCCGTCGATCTCGGCGCGTTCGGCGCTGCCGATGTTCGGTTCGTCGCGGGCGCGGCTCAGCGCTGCGAACATCAGCGCAATGATTTCGCCGGCCTCTCCGATATCGCTATCGCATTCGAATTGCCACACTCCACCCGACTCGCGCAGCTCGCGCGCGAAGTTCACAGCCGCCGCGGTGTTGCTGTTCATACGGGCCTCCTGATTAACTTTTGAACGAGTAAAAACCATTGATTGAGCACGCCGCGCTGTTCGTCGCCGCGCCGAGCGAAATCGCGATCGGCGTTGACGTAGACGCCCGCGCGTGTGACGCCGCGCCGATCAGAAACAAGGCGATCAGCGCCGCGAAGAGTGGTAATTTGCTTCTCATGGTCAATAGCCTCCGACCGTCGCGGTCACCTTTCCGTTTTCGCCGATGAGCATTACGCGGCCATCGCGAGGCTCGCGTCGTGTCCTGAGCATCACTCTTGCTCGGTGGGAATTGCCGGAAACTGCGCGTGCCACGTGTCGATTCGTGTCCAAGACCCCGGCCTATATTTCTCGCGCAACTCCTTCCGCGAGATGACTCGGCCAGTCTTAGTCGTCACCTGACGGGCGTCGAAGCTCTGAAGCGGCGTATCGCCGTCGCGCAATTCGGCCGCAAGGAAATCGGGTTCCGGTGAAACCCAGCCGGCGGCGACAGTCCGACGCGCCTCGTCCTGCGGTGAGGGCGGCGGAAGGGGTTGCGAAAGACGATTGCGGATATACGAGAACGCTACGAGCTTGCTCCCGAGCGCATCGAATTCCGCCGCTTCCAGCATCGGAACCGCGGCTGCGAGGAACTCATGTAGAGCAGCCACGGCCTCGGCCACGCGCGATGGCGCTACGGCATCGCGAAAGGCTTCTATCGCCTGTTTGACGTTCGCCTTGTTCTCGTGGAAGAGGCGCGTTGCGATGAGCTGCTCGGTTGCTTGGTGGCCGCCTTCAGGGCGATTTCGGATGACCCAGTCGAGCAATCGCTGACGACCCTCGACGCTCGGCATCACGCTCTTCACTTGGTTGCGAGCGGCCGCGGCCTCGTCTACCAGACCCTTCTTAACGTCGTTCATTTTGTTCTGACTCCTAAAACAACGTTCGTCAGCATAGCATAGCAGAGCATTGCTAGCAAAACCTTGCTTAGCCATCGTTTAGCTATCGCTTGTTCCAGCCCCCCGGCGTTGGGTCGATGAAATTCGGCGCCCCCGAGGCGAGCGACCGGTGCAGGCCCCTAAAATCGGCAAGCCTCACACTCGAGGACGGCTCTGTGCACGAAAGCGAAAAACGAAGCGATTCTGCTTTAGTGAGCCTGAATCGCGCCTTGTCGGGGCGAGTGCGGACGAATTGGCCTTTGGTGGGACGAGCGAAGAACTCTTCTCGGACTATCAATCGGCCCAACCACCCGGCCTATAGGGCCATCAGCGAGGGTGCGCTCGTATCACCTGCGAGAGAACAACAAGTACGAATCCGCGTCTGAAAAACTCGACGGCTCGAGGCGTAAGCCTTCCGTGCCACAGCGCCGAGGGTTACAGTAAATGCATCCCGCTGGGCACGCCCTGACGGAACTCGAGGATCGCGAACAGCGGCTGATCGAGCGGCGTATCCGCGAAGCTCGTCTGCCGCGGATGAAAACCCTCGAGGAATTCGACTTCGCGCGCAACCCCGGGATCTCGGCTCAGCAGATCCAGGAGCTGGCCGAAGGCGGCTACCTTGACCGGGCTGAACCGATCGTCCTGATCGGCGACTGCGGGACCGGCAAGACTCACCTCTTGACCGGATTGTGCGTCGCCGCCTGCCGCCAGAAGCGGCGGGTTCGGTTCGCCACGGCTGCTGGACTGGTCAATGAGTTGGTCGAGGCAAAACATCAGATGCAGCTTCGGCGGGTAATCAGCCGCTGGAGTCGCTACGACCTGATCGCGATTGACGAAGTCGGCTACGTTCCCTTGGCCGAGATTGGGGCCGAGTTCCTGTTCCAGGTCATCGCCGAACGGGCGGAGAAGGCGGCCGTGATCATCACAACGAACCTGCCCTTCTCCGAGTGGACTCAGGTCATCCCCAACCCCCGACTCTGCAAGGCGCTGCTCGACCGCATAACGGATCGAGCTCACATCATCGAGACCGGGAACGAATCGTATCGATTCCGCAGGACCGCGGAGCGACGCAAGAACCGAGCATCGCTGACCACTGGATCAGGTTAGACGGAGCGGCGAGGGGGAATACTTCCCCCTCGCACACCCCCTGACCAGCAACTAGCGATCATGGTTTAGAAGATGAGGTGAACCAACACGGAGGGTGGGCCAGATGTGAATATCAAAGTGGGCCAGGCCGCATTGTCAAAAGCAGGAGCGTCTCCTCCCTCTTGGTCCCCGGTCCCGCAGGGTCTGGAGGCGCTGCCGCGAACTAGTATTTCCGAGTGGCAAGCCCCATCCATTTCTGTAAGTTTTCCCAGTACATGTGTCGGCCCTTTCCTCGCTCATTCGGCTCTCGCCAATACGAGATGGTCCCCACATCCAAGTGACCGATCAATTCTTTCCCGCCAGCGTCGTATACCGAAAAGCTAATCTTGTCATTTTTGCCGAGGTCGAATTCACCCACGCCCTCGATGCTAACGTGTAGAATCTTCGTCCGACTTCCTTTCCCTTCCGGCATTTTCGAAAGCGAATCAGGCCTCGGACACGGGCATTTTCCGTCAGGATGTCTCATGGCGAATCTCTCTATCGCCGTGACCAACACAGATCAACAGCAATCATGCCGAAAACAAAAAACGCAACGCCACTAGCCGAGCTGTCGAACAGCTCATTATGGAAGACTATGAAGTCTATGTTCAGGGAAGCGTCGCAACGTTCATGGACGGCAAAGTAGGCGTCGATTCCGAATCCGTCTTCTCTTCTGCGACAATCCGTGCCACATGGAATTTCTCGCGCCGATGACGCCGAAGGCGCAAATAGTCGCCAAGATCAAGGAGCTGCTGACTCGAGCAGCAGGTCCGCTTTGTGTTCAGCGAAATGATCTGGACTCTTGTTCCGCTAGTGTTCAATACCTCCAAGTCTCGTAGGCAAGCGGGGCAGAATTCAATTCCTTCCGATGCAAGCGCCATTGCGGCAAGTGCTGGTCCATGACCGAAACGAAACGCTGGTTATGGTGCCGCTCGATGAGATGGGCGAGTTCATGAACGATGACGTATTCAAGACAATGTACCGGCTTCTTGGTCAGTTCGAGATTTAGCCAAATCCGACGGGCTGCGGAATTGCAAGTCCCCCACCGGGTCTTCATCCTTTTCAACCGCGATACTCCACCGCTTCAACGCCCTAAGATTTCTCCACTTTTCCAGAAGTGGGGGGATCAGTTCCTTGAGACGCTCGCGATACCAGCGTCGAAGCAAGAGTTCTCGCTACATCTCGGCATTCATTTCCGGCCCGAACATAGACGTGGATCGTGGACTTGTATCGTGTAGCTGAACTGTGGGCGTTCCAATACTGCTGATAACTCGCAGACGGTAACGTCTCCCCAGAAAATAATGGCTTTCACCGCTAAGCATTTCCCTCTTGGATTGGCGGAGCTGAGCATCAAATCTGTCCCGCTGCCGTTTGATCCACCTGAGCTTGCTAATTTACCGCCAAGCGAACAGCGTCGTCGCTAACTTTCAGCGGTGCTGCCACCCGCACGCGGCCATCGGGCGGATAGACTCCGAGGTGAAAGTTCTTTATGTTTTTCCTCACCATCTCGACCCGCAGGCCGTTTACTGTAATCGGGTGTTGTTCAATATTCATTTTGATTTTTCACAAGCTCTAAACTTGTTCCGTGAGGAATCATCATCTCTCAGAGCGGCCCTAATGGCGAACTTCACTTTGCTGGCCTTGAATGGGTTGTTTCTCCAGTCATCCTGTCTGCTCTCGCAGATAGCCCTCAACGGCGAGCGCCGTGTTTCATCCTTGCGGAGATTGTCGTATAGGGCCCGTTTCGCCGGAGTATTCATTTTTTTGGATACGATTCTCCAATGGTGGGGTTTTGCACCTTTTTGGCGAGAGCGATGACCTGCTCCAGATATTTCTGGTAATCCAGTGCCTTTTTCTTCCGTTGCGTGATGAACGCGTCGAGGAGCTGAGACATTTTCTCGTAATACTTCGGATTGATCGGCTGCTCATCGATAATCAACTTGCGGACGTTGTTTTCGATTGTCTCTGCGACCGCCTCCATATTCTTTCGAATGCCCTTGGGGAGGGCCGCGACAGCGGCATCGCCGCGTTCGACAATCAGTTGAACCAGCGAATTTCGTCGAACGCCGCAATCTTCTGGCTGTCTTCAGCCCGGATATAGGTGTCAATCAAATGCCGCATGGCCGGTTCGTACATCTTGAAATCGATGTAGTCGCCGCTCGCCAGCTTCACCTCGTTGCGGACCTTTTCGAGTGATCCACCTCGGCCTTAGCGCTTCGATTCTCGGCTGGGCTGTAACCAGCCTCTTCCATTTCATTCGCGAGATTTGCATACGCCCGCACGAATCGCCGCCACATGCTTGTACAGCGCCAGGCGTTTCGGCTCATTTCCTTGAGTGTTCCGCGTTGCCGGAGTCCTTGCCGCAGAAGTATCTCAGATAGCCTGCCGTGTCTTTTGGCGGCTCCACCGGTTCGCACAGTGCCTTGATAGCCTCTCGCGCTTCTTCCAGACGCTCCCGCCTTTCCAGCCGATCTTCCAGCAGTCCCTCGACGTCCCCTTTGTCGTATCCATCTAGCGCTCCGGAGGTGTAGTCCTTGACCGCTCCTTCCAGGCTTTTGAATAAGTCCTTGTAATCGATGATGTAGCCGTACTCCTTATCATCTCCGTCTAGCCGGTTCACCCGGCAGATGGCCTGGAACAGACCGTGGTCGTGCATCTGCTTATCGATGTAGAGGTACGTTGCCGGGGGTGCATCGAAACCGGTCAGCAGTTTGTCCACCACGATCAGAAGCTTCATCTGACCCGGCTCTTTGATGAATTTCTTCTTTACCTCCCCTCTCAAATTCCTCAACTTTGTTCACCGCCTGCTTCGGCTGGTTCGTTGAACCATTCAGCGAGCATCCGCCGGTAGATGTCATACTGCCGCAATCTCTCCGTCAGCCCTTCTCCGGTCTCCTCGCCCTTAATATCGGCGGCGACGGCTTGTATGAAGTGACGATGGCGCACTTTCCGTTCAGATCTGTCTTCTCGAATAGCTCGTAGAACTTGCACGCCTGATAAATACTGCCGGAGACGAGCAACGCATTCCCCGGCCGCTTTTCAGCCGGTCCCGGGTTTCCATGTCCATCAGGATGTCGGCCACGATCTTCTCTAGCCGCGACCAGCGAGCTCAGCACCTTTTGCATCGTCCCCCACCGCTTCTTGAGCTGCGCCTTCGCCAGGTCGTTCAGCCCCTTGGTCTTGGCCTCAAACCACTGGTCGATCTTTTGCGCGATGTGATGTTCTGGTCGATGTCGCGGGCCTCGTAGCGAGATCGAGTACGACCCCGTCCTTCACGGCCTCGTCGAACTTGTACGTGTGGATGTACGGCCGAAGACTTCGACGTTCTTCTTCTTGTCGGTCTTCGATCAGCGGCGTGCCGGTGAAGCCGATGAACACGGCATGAGGAAGATCGCTGTCATGGCCTTGTGGAGCTTCCCGGACTGTGTACGGTGGCACTCGTCCACAAAGAATAATGTCGCCCTTGGGCTTGAAGCCTGACGGGAGCGGCTTCGCACTCCTCAATGAAGCCGGAGACTCGCCCTCTTCTTGCCGCGCAAACTTATGAACCAGCGAACAAATGAGCCACGGCGTGCGGCTCGAGTGTGGCGATGAGATCGGTCCGCTCTTGGTGCGGTAGATCTCTTCATTGACCCCTTTGAACACCCCCTCGATCTGTTTATCGAGTTCAGTGCGATCAGTGATGATGAGGACGCGGGCATCTGTGACGTTCTCCCGGATCCACTTTGCGAGCCAGACCATGGTCAAGCTCTTGCCGCTTCCCTGGGTGTGCCAGATGATTCCGCCCTCGCGCGCCGCACTTTCCTGCGCCGCGCGGACGCCGAAGTACTGGTTATGGCGGCAGAGCTTCTTGATCCCGGCGTCGAAGACGATGAAATCATGCATCAAGTTCCAGGAATCGCTCCTTCCCCATAGTTGAATTAGTGCCCGGTCTAGCGGATTGTCGACCGCGCTGTCTTCTTTCCATGTGAGGTAGTACTTCTCCGGTGTTTCAATGGTGCCGTAGCGCAGCCCTCGGTATCGTTGCCAGCCATGACCAACTGCATCGTAGTGAAGAAGGGCTGGTTGAACATCGGTTTCTGGTTGTCGAGATTTTGGCGAATCCTTCGCCAACCGAGACGATCGAGCGCTTCAGCTCCAGCACACCGACCGCAATGCCATTGACGTACAGCACGATATCCGGGCCGTTTGCCGTATTTGCCTCTGTTTCGGCCCCTGAGCACTGTCACCTCCTCGGCGATGGCAAAGTCATTCTTCTCGGCACGCGCCCAGTCGATGAACCGTACGGTCTTCGTCTCCTCGCCGGTCTCGGGCTTCACCTGGACGCCATAGCGCATCAGTTCATAGACGGCCTGGTTCCGGTCATAGAGGTTTTTGCTCGTGGTTGTCCGCCTCGGTGCGGAGCCGGTGAAGGGCAACGCTAATTTGCGCGCAGAGAGACGTTGTAACCGCTCTTGGTCAGCCCCGCGCGGAGAGCAGGCCCTCCTCGACGTTGCTGTTGCCGTCGCGGTCGGTCCAGTCGCCGAGGTAGCGGTAGCCCCGACTCGTCGCAAAATAGGGCGATGACCCGGTTCTGCGTGGCGCGCTTCTCGGCTTCGCGGCCGACGGTGCTCATACCGAGTCCAATCCTCCCCGTGAGTAGCTCCTGCATCATGCCCTGCTTGAGACCGCGGGCCTGGCTTGGCAACCCTCATCGTCGATGAGCGGTGATCTCGGCGTCCATGTCGGAGAGGATGGTGGCGATGGCGGTTTGTTCTTTCACTCGCTTTCGGGCAACGGAGTTTGAACGCGAGGAAGAGGGCGCAGTCATTTTTCCACATTTGGCCAACCCCAGAGCCCACGCGGAGAAGCCCATGATTGAGGGCTCTTCGATGGTGCCCTTGAGCCTAGCCTGGAGTACAGAAATCGGTTGTCAACCCCATTCGGGATCACGGGGAATAACAGTGCCGCCACACTTGCACTGTAGCAGGCTCGGCGGGCACTTGAACTGCACAAAAAGCCACAGGATTGCCCACCCTTCAGACTAAGGGAATCGCGATCGTCTCACCAAGCGCGTTTGACTTGTCGGTGTGGGGAGCCAGTGGGAAAATGCCGCCTCGTTGAGGTGAGCGAACCACTTCCGTGCTCGGTCGTCGGCTACTCCCCTCAGTCCTCGTGGCAGTCCCCCTTTATCAGTGTGCGGGTGGCGAAGATCTCAGCCAATTAAAAAGAGCCCTTAGCTCCCACGTGTTGCCCTCGCGCTAAAATACCTGGCAGGCGCTTCTGGCCGGGTGAAGCAATTCCTGCATGGCGCCTTGTTTGACGTGGCGTTTCTTGGCGATGAGTTGTTCCAGGGATTCGATGATGGCTATCCGCATCGCTCAATGCCTCGGCGATGGCTTCTTGCTCGTCTTTGGTGGGAGGAAGCGCGAACGGGAATTAAGAACGTCGTGTTTCCGAGATTTAGTTTGTTTTACGCCGTCGCGAATTGCGAGGTAGATAAGGGTTCTGAGATAGTAGAAGAGGAATCTTGGATTATGGGCGGTGGAAGTCATATCGTTGAGTGAGTATGGTGTGGAAATATTTCTCTACCAGAGAAGTGGATCGCTCTTCCGTTAGGCACATCGCTTCTGACCATAAGGATTTCTCCGGACCCGTAGCGAGAAGACTGAGTATTCCTGATTTCACCATTTGTCGATGAATTTCGAGTTCACAACAATGACTTCCGAGGTCTGCGTCCCGCTCGGTGAGCTTCGTGTAAACGTTGCACCGAACTGAATTCGCAAGGCGTGACCTCCCAATCCTCCGGAATCACCCCAACCTCAGTCTGCTTGTAGCCCGGCTTCACTTCCATGAGAACCCCATCCTTTCCAGATGGCGGTTCACCTTTGCTCCAACTCGGCCACGCGGCTGACCATCTGCGGCATCGGGGTTTCGTAGCGTTCGGCCAGTTCCTTCACGCGCTGGGTGAGCGCTTGGCTGATGCGGTCCATCTCGCCGTGGATGGCGGCGTCGAGCGCGGCCAGCCATTTGTCGTCCACGACCAGCGTCTTGACCTCGGCCTCGGTGAGCTTGGGGTATTGCGCGTAGGCCTTGGCATCGAGCGCGGCCTCGGCATCCTTGAGGCGCTTCTTGAGGTCGGCCTCTTCGTCGGCGAGCTTCAGCCACTCGTTCAGCACGGCGGCTTCGTCCTTGGCCTCCTTGTCGCCCTTGATCTCCTTCAGGCCGGGCGGTGACGTTGGCCTTGTTCACCTTGTCCAGTCTCGGAGAAGGCGCCTTCCTCGCCGCCGTGCTCCTCCTCCAGCTCGGCCATCTGGGCGGTGACGCTTTCCAGCTCGGCCGCGAGCTTGTCGATGGCCTCCTGCTCCTTGGCGAAGTAGCGGGCGACGATGAGCGCCTTGGGCACGAGGTCGCAGGTCCAGCCCTTGTCCTTCTCCTTGCCCTTCTTGTCCTGTCTCGATGATGCGGTAGGTCTCGGCCTTCCAGCCGTCGGCGGCGATCAGGTAGCAGTCGTCCTGCATGGTCTCGGCCCAGTAGTCCATGAGGTGCTGATAGATGTCGTATGGGTCGATGAGCGGCTTGTCGGCGTAGTGGGCGAGCAGGTCCTCGGACAGCGCGGCGATGACTTCCTTCGGATGGCAGCCGGTCTTCAACTGCCGCAGCGTCTTGGCGCTCTTCTGCCGCCAGGCGGCGAAGTGCGCGTTCATGCTGGCGATGAAGGCGGCGAACTCCGGGTGCTCGTAGATCGTGGACTTGATGGCCGCTTTGTCCACGGCGAGATCGACGTAGCCAGGGCGGTTGGCTTTGAAGAGCGTCTTGTCGCAGCTTCGGGCAGACGTCCCAGTACCGCTGCAGGGCATCGACATCGGCGGCGGGGATGCCGCCCTTGAGGTGGCCCTCGATGTCCTGGATGTCCTCGGCCTGCTGGCTGTCGATGTAGCGCGGGAGGTTGAGGTTGAAGTCGTTCTTCTCGATCTCCTCGACGCTGACCATGCGCGAGTATTTCGGGAACTTCGAGCCGCCGGTTGAAGACATCGACGATCTTGTGAATGTCCTGGGCGCGGAGGCGGTTCTTGGGGCCGTCCTTCATGAAGCCTGCGCTGGCGTCGATCATGAAGATGCCCTTGCGGGCGTGGGCGTCCTCCTTGTCGACGACGACGATGCAGGCGGGGATGCCGGTGCCGTAGAACAGATTGGCGGGCAGGCCGATGATGCCCTTGATGTAGCCCTTGCGGACGAGGTTGCGGCGGATGTCGGCCTCGGCATTGCCCCGGAACAGGACGCCGTGCGGCAGGATGCACGCGCCTTTGCCGGTGCTCTTGAGCGAGCGGACGATGTGCAGCAGATAGGCGTAGTCGCCCTGCTTGGCGGGCGGCGTGCCGAAGGGCTGAAAGCGCTCGTAGGGATCGTTGAGCGGATCGAGGCCGGTGCTCCAGCGCTTGTCGGTGAACGGCGGATTGGCGACGACGTAGTCGAAGGTCTTGAGGGTGTCGCCGTCCTTGAACTTGGGATCGGTGAGCGTGTTGCCCTGCTCGATGAGCGCCGTGGGGTTGTTGTGCAGGATCATGTTCATGCGGGCCAGGCCGCTGGTGGCGGCGTCCTTTTCCTGCCCGTAGAGCGTGACCGTGGTGCCGCGCTTCGTCGCCGACCTTCAGCAGCAGCGAGCCGGAGCCGCAGGTCGGGTCATAGACGGTGGTGGTCGGCGGTCGTTTTCGCGTCGCGGATGCCGATGATCTTGCGCCATGATGCGGCTGACCTCGGCGGGCGTGTAGAACTGGCCCTTGCTCTTGCCGCTCTCGGTGGCGAAGTGCCGCATCAGGTATTCGTAGGCGTCGCCCAGGATGTCGTCGCCATCGGCGCGGTTCTTCGAGAAATCGAGCGCCGGGTTCTCGAAGATGGCGATGAGGTTGGTGAGCCGGTCCACCATCTCCTTGCCGCTGCCGAGCTTGGTCGGCGTCGTTGAAGTCCGGCATGTCGGACAGCTTGTTGGCCTTGGCCAGCGGGCCGATGATCTTCTTGTTGATCTGGTCGCCGATGTCGGTCTTGCCCTTGAGCGCGACCATGTCCTTGAAGCTGGCGCCCTTGGGGATCGTGATCGGCGCGTAGGGCTGCGCCGGCGTATTTGTCGCTGACGTACTTGATGAACAGCAGGACGAGGACGTAGTCCTTGTACTGGCTGGCGTCCATGCCGCCGCGCAGTTCGTCGCAGCTTGACCAGAGGGAGGAGTAGAGTTCGGATTTCTTGAGGGCCATGGTTACCTCTTCACCTTTCGCCGTGAAGCATGGTTGCGCGTCGACGCCTTCAGGCGCGCCCCTCCACCGCCATCGGCACGACAATCGGCCCGCGCCGCGCGCATGACCCTATACAGGTCGAGGCTATCGACCGTCGTTTCGCATTCACGAAATTAGGCGGGGGCGAGATGTTCGTGATTTGGGCCGGGGCTCGGAGAGTCTCCCCAGTGTTCCGACTTGGCGGTTGCCCTTTTGCCACGATGTTCTTCGGATCTTCCTGATGACAAAGTGGATCATAGACGAACCGCGCCAGTCGCGCACGGGTGCCGCTGAACATTCCTCAGAATTTGCCGCTGGCAATCGAAAAGCCGAGGGGAGACGGGGCCGACTTCGTCGAGCCGATTGCGGTAACGAGATCCGGTTTCTGCGAATTGAATTCCCTCGACTCGGCGGCCTCGCTCGGTGGGAAGTTAACCGATCGTCGAGGATTTCGATTGTAAAATGTTCGCGCCGCGGCAAGAATGAAATGTGCTAAACGCTTCGCACGCCTCGCCGACAAAAACTATTAATCGGTCAGAAGGTGTCACTCCAGCTGAGCGATATCTGAAACGGCTTTGTGAACGTTCATTTCTTTCGCTCTGGAGCTATCCGTCCATCTATCGCGACCAGAAGCAGGGTCATCGCGGGGATGGCAAAGAAGTCTGCGATCTCTTAGTGGTTTTCGGCAACGATGTCATCATTTTCTCCGACAAGTATTGCGTCTTTCCGAATTCAGGGGACCTTGCCCTCGATTGGGACCGTTGGTTCCGACGAGCGGTAGCAAGTTCCGCCCATCAGGCATGGGGAGCCGAACGTTGGCTGAGACCCTACCCCTAACGAATCTTCTTGGACAGGCAGTGCACGCAACCTTTTCCATTGGACGTGCCGAGTACCTCGGAGGTCCGGTTCCACCTAGTCGTTGTGGCTCATGACGTCTCGCGCCGCTGTGCCCAAGAGTTTGGGGGAAGCGGAAGCATGATGATCGAGAACAACTTGAAGGGCCTGTCCGCTCATAGAGTTCCCTTCAGTGTTGGCGACCTCGATGCCGGAAAGAGCTTCGTTCACGTACTCGACGACGCGACGCTCGATATCATCATGCGAACGCTGGACACAATTTCCGACTTTACGGCGTACCTCAGGAAGAAGGAGCTGCTCGTACGGTCGGCGAGGCGGATATTTGCGGCAGGCGACGAGGAGTTACTTGCGGCATATCTAACAGAGGTCAACTCAAACGGTGAGCACGACTTATGTTTCCGACCGAAGCCGATCGAATCAGCTTGCCGGAAGGACACTGGGAGCATTTCCAAAAGAATCCACAGATAATTGCACAAATCGAAGCTGACAAGATCTTAGCTATCTCTGGGATCACATAATCGAACGATTTAGTCGCCACGCGTTGAGTGGGACCGAGTTCTACAATTCTCCGCCGGGTATCAAGTCCACTGAAAAAATCGCGCGATTTCTTGCCCGAGAGCCTCGAACTCGTAGAGGCGGATGCTCGCTAATAGGGACGGAAGTGAGATTCTCGAATCGACTCCCTCGCACAAAAGGGCAACCCGGGTAGTTTTACCGTCGTATCCGTGCTTATCCGCACTACGTATTTTTGCTTCTCCCGATCCCTCGAGACTGCTCGCATGAGGAATATCGGGCTATGCGGCGAGCCTTTTTGGAAGCTTGCTGCCTCGTCGTCAAGCTGAAGTTTCCAGCAGCCGAAGACATCGTGGGAATCGCAACTGAATCGGGACTTCGGAACGAAGGGCGATCGGAAGATGCATCATATTGCGACGCGAGACAATGGAACGAGAGTCTCGAACGTGAGGCAAAACTTGCCCAGGAGCAGCTTGGCATCATGCGCGAACTACGCGAGAGCAGATTCTCTGAACATGAATATCCGGAAGACGACAAAGACCTAGCCGCTTCAATTCCGCCGGTCCCCCGGATAAACTGTGCCCTTGTGGTAGCGGAAAGAAGTACAAGCGCTGCCACGGTAAGTAGCGTAACCAGTTCCGCCATTCAGCCGACAGATAGAAGTGCGTGGCGCTCCGCTACCGTCGGGCGAGGACCGTCCGATAGTCTCCCCGTCGGTCCGCTGTAAAGCCGGAACAACGAGCGCTTCGAGCCTCGATGTGTTTCACCATTCGGTCCTGCGCTCAATTCGACGGACTCCGACGCGCGGCCAGCCGAGCCCCGTCGGTCTCCCGCCAGCTTGTGGGCTCGTCCTGCCGCGTCCTCCCAGGCGTCCCGTCTTTACCCGTTTCCACCGGCCACGATTTCAGCCGGACCCGGCTAGACGATTGCTCCGGTTCCAGCGACTCGCATCCGCACGACCGAGACTGCTGCTCCGTTGCCGACGTTGGGTGATACAAAGGCGCTAAGTCGTTTTGGTTCGCGGGGTGCTTCGATGCGCTGTCCGAGGTTGCTCAACGGAAAATCGTGAGGGGGCGAAATTCTGCGATCAGCGTGCCGCTCTTTTCAAACGGCGATTGTCAAAAAGTGCGCTTTGGGAAAACAGCGTGAAGCCAGATTCTATACGCAACGCAAAAGTTAAACGAAGCGGCGAAGCCGGGCAGCCCTCGAAGGAGACAGCAAGCACAACTTCCTCGGGCATTCGTGTAGCCGTCGAGAGTTCTGAACCGCAAGCAATCGAGGGCGAGCGCAAGACGATGGCGGCGCTGTTCGCGGAAATCAAGGGCTCCACCGAAATGATGGAGGATCTGGACCCCGAGCAGGCGTGCGCCGTGATCGATCTGCTGCTGAAGCTGATGATCGACGCAGTCCACCGTTACGACGGTTAGGCCGCGCAGTTGACCCGGCGACGGCATCTTCGCGCTGTTCGGTGCACCCGTCGCGCACGAGGACCATCCGCAGCGCGCCTTTCGAGCTTTAAGATGAGCCTCAAACGTTCAATCTGCAATCGCTCCAAAACTGTCCAAAATTGTAACGACGAGGAACAACGTCGAGGTAGTGCCGATTTTGGGCATCAACTACTTATTGTAGGCCGGAAAGAATCGCGGAGATCGCCTCGGCGATCGGGTGCAGTGAGTCCGCCTCGTGGTTGTGCACGCGATCCAACCCTTCCAGAATCTCCGCACGCGAGGGTAGCCGAGGGAGCCGACCATCATCAACCCAGCGCACAAGAGAATCCATCAGATAGAGCATCCTCACCAATGCTTCCCTGGCGAGGCCTGAGGCAAGTCGTGGATACTCACGTCTGGCTCTGAAATGATTGCCATGAACCAGTTTGCCTCGAACATTATAAAGATCGGAGAAGAGTCTTTTCACCCTCACAGAGCTGGCTCTTGCTGGCGCAGCTCTCTGGAAGGTCGATGATCGGTCCGAGGAGTAGCTCAAGTCGGCGCGAGATCCCCGCAACGATCTCCTTTTCTTCGCCCAAGATTGATCTGCTCGAGCGTTACGATTTCCCAGAGGAATCTGTCCAGTTCGTCTGTTGCATTCCAAGCTTTCAGGATAAAGCCCAACGCTAACTCAAACCATTGAGACATTTCGTTCTGGGCGATTCTCTTCCTCGAATCTAGGACTGCTGCTGACGAATTTCTCGAAATCCTGCGTTTGCTCTTCATCAAAAACTCTCAGATCAAAATCTCAGCACCGGCCTTATGCTCGAATGAACCGGTTGTACATAGTGAAGCTCCGGCCACGTAGAATTCAGGGTGCGCCGAAGCCCAAGCTTCTAATTCCTGCTCGCTCCCACGAAGAATCAATTTCAGCGAAGGTAGAGGCTGAAAGTAGGTGATGCCGGGTCGAGGAGCGTCGGTGGGGGATTCGAAGGGGCAAGCTCTGCTGACTAACAGAATCGGGACGGTTAAGATCCGCGCCTTGAATTCGGCTGGCCAGCGCTCGTGAGAGCCGCGCGCGTCACGCCACCAAGGCCACAGGAGGAACGTCTTAAGCAACCTCCGCAACAACCTCTGGTAGGTAACTAAACCGCAGCGGGAGCGTTTCAGAGGCCGCAGCAGAGGCCGCAAAGGGATTAGCGCTCTTCTCGTCTCCAGATTTCGCCTCGGTTAAAGATATATTGCGTTCAACCTTCCTCTCGACCCTCTCGACGATGACGTACCAAAGGTCGGCGAACGGCTTCATATCTTGCAGTGCGTTTGGAAAAAAAAGACGGTTCGTGGGTACGTCGAACAGTAGGCTGAGCTCCTTATCGCCCAGACGCTTGATTCTGAAGTTGCCGAAATCCATCGAGGGTTTGGCAAAGATCACCCCGTTCAGGAGCCATACGTATGTGGTGGTCTCCTCGTCCGCGTACCTTTCGGTGTCGTTGCAAAGGCGGCGTGCGGTGGCGCTTGCATTCGGTCGCTCACCTCTCGAACACCGCCGGTATATTCCGCTGCGTCTGAACCAGTTTTTGAGTGCGCCACCGGGTCCGAGAAGAAAAAGTCGTGCTTGCCCCGAAGACCGCCAGCCAGGCTCATAGGCCTTACACAGGGCCCGCCAGCTATCCAATCTCTCGCATTCCTCTAGTCGGGCACGGATTGTTGGCGGTAGGAGCGCCAGACGCTTCTCGCCTGGGCGACTCCTACGGCCAAAGCCGAACCGCTGATGCACGTCATTCAGGTAGGCGCGCAATGGAGACACGAGAGCTCCGTACTGTGCGACTGCCCTGGGTGAGCCCGGCGGAGTGTCCGGCATGTGCGATTCGTAAGAGCCTTCTGTCCCGCAGTCCGGTATCTCAGTTGAGCTTTGTATTTAACCCGGATTAGCCTTGCCAACATACGGAGAATCTAATGGTAAACGAAGCACAGACAGGCGTGGGTGTGTCAGCATCGCGTGAGGCCGGGCGGGCGGACGCAGACCATTTTTGCAGAAGGTTGAACGATGCCACCCGTGTTCGTTCACCGCAAGGATTTCACCGTCGATAACCGATTCGTCCGGAAGGCGAGTGAGAGCACGCGTGACGGTCGGGAAACGTTTCGCTGAGATTCTTTCCATCGCGCGACGCGAGATGTGGGCGGCCGTTGCTCTTGATTCCGAGGCCACGATAGCCGTCGAGTTTCGCTGACCTCCACTGCTCACTCTCGGCCCTCGGGCAATCTCCGCACCGCGAGCGTTTACAGGGCAAATATCGCACAACCTGCGCCAGATGAAAGAGATCCCACACTGTGGCCGGGTCGGTTTCCATCAAGCAGAAAATCGTGCATGATGCCGACGCAAAGTATGGGCGCTGGCGCAACGCTTGGATGACGGTTGGCTCTTTCGGGGTGGCGGGAGCACCCTTTTTGAGTTACCCGCCGTTGCGTGCGCCAGCGGGATCATAAATCATACTCCAGTCCACGGAGCGCGCGAAGGCTACCTGCGGACTGGTATCAATCTCGAACCGCGTGTAACTAACTGGACTCGATGGGCACCATGTTCGCCAACGCTCCGATTCACCCGACCGTCGTCGCGGTCCAGGTTGGGAAGATCTACTTCGACGCGCCCTGCAAATACTGCCGCGACGGTAGACGCGCGACCACGAATATCAGGCCGGTCGATTACATCGGGCGACCGATGGCCGATCTGAACGTCTGCACGCCGCATGCGGAGCAGCTCATCGCGCGGGCGAGGGCGAAAAAGCTCGAAGTCTCGATTCGCGACTAGAGACGATTGAAAGCCCTTGCCTTGATAATCTGATCTCGAACACCATCTTAAAAGTTAGTCATAACCCGCCCGGAAAGATGGCTAATCCTTTTGTAGTGAAACCGAAAACGAGAGTATTCGAACGCTGCCCAAACTGCGGTAAAAAGACCTTTCGTGCGACCAATAGGCCTCACCGCGGCGTGGGGCAGCTTTGGGTGCATCAGGACGGAATTTGCCGAGATGCAGACTGCCGATACGCTGGCTGGCGTCACCTCATCGAGAATCGCAGGGAAACGTTTGGGTGGATGCGTGGAAAAATATCCTGCAACTGTGCGGAGTAGCTTTCGCCGTCGTTGAAATCCACAGGTTGACTTCATGAATACGTCCCGGTCGGAAGTTGATAGCGAAGCTGTCAAAAGAACAATTCGATACACTCGTTGACGAACCGTTCACGAACGAGCATAGGTCTAGCCCCACAACGCATCAGGGAGAGTCGCAACGATGACCAAAAGAACGCTCGGTTCTGTCGTAAAAGAGGCCCGCGACGAGGCGCGATTGAGCCAGCGCGAACTCGCCGCAGCGATCGGCGTTAAAGCCAGCCACATCGCGTACATCGAGAACGGCCACCGCAAGCCGTCGATTTCGCTGATCAATCGGCTGAGCGAGACGCTGGGACTCGACGGCAAAGAACTCCTCATGCTGGCGCACCCCGAAACCAGGCAGCTCATCCATGGCGCGCGACCCGCGACTAAAAAGGGCGACGCAGCGTGGCCACGGTTCGTCTCAAACCAGGCGTTGCTCAGGCGTAACGCGATCACCAAGGGCGAACTCAAGATTCTCAAACAAGTGGCGACGCTAGAGGAGGTCGCCCGTCCGACGGATTTCATCTACATCCTGAATGCGATCCGGCAGGCAGCCGCTCAACTTTGATCAGCGTTGCCGACCCCCGCATGACGAAGCCGCTACCAGCGGCCCGCGTGGCGCGAAAACAGCTCGATGTCTTCGGGGAGGGAGCGCTCCAATAAGCGGCAATCTTGGTACGTCCCGTTGGCGAGGTGTCCACGAAACGAGGATAACATCGAGCCTGAGCTGTCCGTAGTCATCTGACCGAATGCGAGGAATTGTGAATGGCCGACGAAACCAAAAGCGACCTGACGCCGGAGCAAATGGCCGCGCGGATCGCGGAATTGGAGGGCCGCCTGGCCAAGGGTGGCAGCATCAGTTTCAAAGTGTCAGAAAAAGGCGCGGTCTGGGTATATGGTCTCGGTCGATTTCCGGTCACGCTCTACCTGGAACAGTGGACCAAACTTCTCTCGCATGCGGATGACCTGAAAACTTTCATTGAAGCAAATCGGTCGAAGCTGAAGACTAAGACGTAGTTTGACGCGACCTTCTGCCCACGCGCCAAGACGCGCCTCGCGGCGTTCGCTCGCTGAAGGATCCAAATGACAATCAGGCAGCGGCGCGCCATTGACTACGAGCCTCGCTGTCGTTTTCATGAGTCACTAAGATATTTGGCAGCTTTCGGAAGGCTCAGAAGCTCAGATCGAAGATAATTCGACGGCTCGGACGCGGGGGAGCCTGGCGAGTGACACCTCGGCCACGCCCGGAAACCACTGGTCTCACTATCGCATTTGCCTAAGAGTTTGTCCTGTCGAAAATAGGTCCGGTGCCGCAAATGAAATTTGATACCAATACAGCGAACCTAGTTGCCGCTATCGCCGCGTCGTTGGCGGCGATGGCCGCGTTCATCAGCGTAATCGTCTCAGTGTTGGTTCTTCGGAAGACCACGAAGCAGACAGACATATTGACCGAGCAGTTCAAGATCGTAGATCTTGCACGGAAAGAGGCGGCTCGACCGCGCTTGACCGTCGAAATCTCAAAATATCGGCCGCCGGATAGCGGACAGATGCGTAGCGATATCCGATTCACACTTCGAAACGCCGGACATATAGGAATTCGGGTGGTTCGTATCCAAACTCAGTCGGGTCAGTCTCCAAATCAGGACGTGATTTGTTCGGTAGAAATCCACCCAGGTTATCCCGAGGAGGTAGTCGCCAATATTCTGCCACCGGCCCCATGCAATCCGCCCGTCCTTAAGGCGTGGTTTGAGATAGCGACACCTGATGGTGCCCATCGCCAACTCGATGCCGAGTGGGAATTGCGAACTGGTCAGTTTGCCCTCCTGAAATCCGAACTCGCTATCGCCTGAAGCGGTCGGCTGAAGCGCGCGCACGTTGACTCAGACCTGGTCTTTGAACTTCGCATTTGCAAACGGCCCGGTATCGGTGGAGTTTGAAATCCGGCGTCAAAGTGGAAATCCCAGCTGCAATCGTCCGGCAGCCGCTCGCTTGCTCTGCGATTACCGAATTCACTTACGTCGCGACACTCAATCCGCCGGGTGCAGATCGGCCCGGCCCGTTCGGGGACGCGGAACTTTCACGAAGTGACGGGTCGGAGGGTCGAGGGCAAAACCGCTGAATATGAAAGACCTTGGTGCACTCCAGAAAAAAGTTTGGACATTGATCGGCGAAGCGACCCAGCGAGGCGATGGGAGCGCGCTCCGCCGGTACGGACAAGTGGCGGATGAGATGGACCGAAGCCATGACCGATGGAGCGGAATGATCGACAGCAATCCCGCGTCTATCACCGCCACCGCGCCTGATGAACCACAACCCACCGATGCAACTCCACGCGAAATTCCGATCAAATCGGGCGACCGGAGCGCCGCGCGCGGCGCCTGTTTCGAAATTCCCGACGAGGGAATCCACTTCGAGACTTTCGAGCGCGACCTGATTCTCCAGGCGATGGAAAAATCCGGCTGGGTGATCGCGAAAGCCTCCCAGCTGTTAGGGATGAGCTATCGGACACTGCAATATCGACTCGACAAGTTCAACTTGAAGAAGTCCGAAGGTCCCGGAGGCAGCAAGGCCGTTCCCGGCGAAGTGAAACCTTAGCTCCTCGACGAGCAGGTGGCCCATCTGGGGCACTTCACCTTCATCCTGAATGCTATCCGGCAGGCGGGCCGCTCAACCTTGACGCGCCACTACGGAGAACAAATGCTGAATCTTCAACACGAATTCACTTACGTCGCGACACTCAAGCCGCCGGTGCACGCGAAAGTGTCTGGCAAGGAGGCCTTTTTCGCTTTCGCGACGCGACACTTGGAGAGGTGCCGGAGCCGCGGCACACCGCCGCCGCAACCCCGGCGAGACGCTCGGCGCCTGCGCGGGTCGGAGGCCGGATGGGGAATGACGGTAACCCATTCCGGTGATTTCCCCGCGCGGCGCTTTGGCGTCTATGCTTTTCATCCTTCGAAGACCACCACTTTCTTTCCGCCCGGCGTAAACAGCTCGGTCGGCGATGAATTTCTCCGCGCCGCCGAGTCGGCGCCGCGGCCTTCCGGGCTCAGTTCGCCGCGCGCCTCTGAGAGCATCTCGGCAATGCTTTCCCCGCGTCTTTGAGGGTGGTGATTACATCGCCCAGCGTCGCCATGTTGTTGATTTCGAGCCTGCGCATGAGGGTCGAGAGGTTGGCCAGCACGGTGCTGAGTGGCTGGATGAACTGCCCGACATTCTCACCGTCGAGGTTGGTTCCTTCGTTCTGATGCATCGCGCGTAGCTCGGCGGGAATGTTCAAAAGCAGATCGCCGCGAACGCGCGGTTGAACGTGTGCCGGTAAAGTAGCCATGATTTTTATCTCCTCTTACGGACGCCAAAATTCAGAACCGATTTGATTGCGCTGCCGTGCTGCGCGACGGCGTCACGGTGCGCAAGCGCAGCCACTCTTCAACGTCGGCGCGCCGATATCGGACCAGCCCTTCGACCTTGATATACGGCGGCCCGATGCCGCGTTGACGCCAGCTGCAAACCGTTCCCGCCATCACGCCGATAAGACGCGCGACTTCATCTTGATGCAGCAGCCCGTCGTCGCGAGGCGGACCCTGCGCAGAATTCTGCGGGGGGTGAGCGCCCGCTTTGATTTTTAATCCGGCCAAGTCTTTTCAAATCCTCAAAAACAAAAGCCCGGATGCGGCGAACTGCCGCATCCGGGCGTCATATCTCCTACATCAATGACCTAGCGTTCCCGGTGAAGGCGCCTCGAAAAACTTTCCGCCGCGCCTTTCGGTCTATGTACTACACTCTACGTCATGGTTTTGTACAGTCCCCGCTTCGGGGCGCTGCCTGTCTTTTTGTGCTGAAAATCCGTCAGTGAGTAGCAATGGGCACAGTCTGGGCACAGTCGCAACCTTTGACGCCCGTGCCCGCCGGAATTGTCCTTTATTTCATTGAAGTTTTGCTGTGCCCCGGCCGGGAATCGAACCCGGACTTGAGGTTCCGGAGACCTCCGTGATGTCCTTTTCACTACCGGGGCGTCGGCAGAATCAAGAAAGTATCGCGCGGGGTGAATGCGGACAAGTCCGAGTGATGCGCGAAAGCTACGCAGCTTTGCCTTCGCTCCGACGCTGCTCGAGGTGACGGCGCTCGGCCTCTGGGAGGATCTCGCGAAGTGCCTGCGCCATCTCTTGATGGATCCCGCAGTTGGCATCGCCTCGATGGGCTCGCGCGTAATCGATCGGCGACTGCTAGCCGAGCGCGGAGTGGCGGCGGCGCGGATTGTACCAGCCTTCGATAAGAGTCGAAGATTGCCATCCGCGCCGCGGCCTGGGTCCTCAACCGACGGCGGTCGAGCAGCTCGCATTCCAGCGTGGCGAAGAAACTCTCGCCCCTCGGGTTATCGAAACCGTCGCCGACCGATCCCCTTGAGGGACGCATTGCGGCTTGGCGGCTATCGCATCCCGAAGGCGATCGAAGTGTCTTGACTACCCTGGTCCGAATGATGAATGACCGCGGCGGGCCGCGGTTGTCCCAGCGTCAGGTTAAGCGCGCTCAGCACCAGCTCGGTGCGCAGAGGGGTTTCCATCGGCCACCACGGTGCGGCTGAACGCGTCGAGTACCGCCGCCAGCTATAGAAAGCCGGTCCAGGTCGGAACGTAGGTGAGGTCGGCCACCCACCACCGGTTCGGCGCGGGCGCGCTGAAGTTGCGTTCGACCAGATCGGCGCGGGCCGCGCGCCACGATCCCGCGTGGTGGTCGTGATCCACTTGCGGCGGCTCACCCCATAGCGGCCCGCCACTTCCATCAGCCGCGCGGTCCGTTTGCGCCCGACCCGGACCCCCTGCGCGGCCAGCTCGGCGTGAATGCGCGGCGCGCCGTAGGTGGCGCGCGAGGGTTCATGAATCGCCCGGATACGCAGGCTCAGTTCCGCATCGGCACGCGCTCGCCCAAATCGAGTTGCGCCTGTCTGACCCACTGCCGAAGGCTCTCGACCGACGGTTCCAACTCACGCGCCAACTCCTTCAGCGGCCCCTCGCGCGCGCGCCACTTCGACCATCCGCCGCCGATACTCGGCCGGGTATGGTGGAGGTGTTTTCGAAATCTTTTCCTCCTTGCCTCCCTGCCAAACACACTCCACGAAACCGGGTCAACTCCATTCTTGTGCAGCGCATCGAAGACCGCGCCGAACTGGACGCGGCCGCGATGCTCATACGCGACGGAAACGCAAGAAGGCCGGAAATCCATGCGCGAAGTTGGTGGTGCCATCGAGCGGATCGATGATCCATCGATGGTCGCTCTTCTGTTCGCTGGCGCCGCTTTCCTCGGCGAGGATCGCATGCGTCGGGAACACGCGACGGATGCGCGCGATGATGGCGGCCTCGGCTTCTTTATCGGCCTCGGTCACCAGGTCAAGCGCGTTGCTCTTGCGAGTGGTCCGGGTCTTGTTGAGCCAGCGGAGATGGATGCGTCCGGCAGCGCGAGCGGCACGCAATGCGACCTGTTCGATTTCATCCACGGCCAGCGATCACCAGCGAGGCGTTTCGCCGAGCCCGATGCCCAGCGCGCTCTTGCCAATCAGCTCGCGAGCGCGCGCATTCGAGAGCGGATGATTCACGCCCGCGCGCACATCGCGGAAGTAGCGTTCCATCGGAAGTTTTTTGAGATAGCCGTGAGCGCCGACGATTTCCATCATCTGATCGACCGCTCGTATTGCGTTATTCGTCGCGACATATTTCGCGAGCACCACGCGAGCGAGACCCGCTTCACCGGCAAACGATAAGGGGTTGGAAACGTAGTCGCGCGCGGTCCCGAGGTAGAGCGCGCGTGACTGCGCGAGCAACGCTTCGGCATCAGCGGCGGCAAACTGGATCCCCGGCAGATATTTGATTGGACGCGGCAATGCCAGCGGCTTGAATCTTCCGGTGAATTCCTTCACGAACTTGAACGCGGCGATCGCGATCCCGGTGTAGACCGCCGACACCGAAAGACAGAACCACGCGAATAACGACACCGCCGATTCTTCGATCGGCCCGATCGGTCGCGATTCCGCCATCGCGACCGATGGTACCCGCACGTCCTTGATCACGAGGTCGTGGCTTGCCGTAGCGCGCATCCCCATCGCGTCCCACGTCTCGATCAGTTCCAGCCCCGGCGTGCCCTTGGGAATCAGAAAGGTCGATGAGCGCGGCGGGTTTGTATCCTCGAGGGTCGCCATCACCATGAACAAATCGATAACGGGAGAGAGGCTGGTGAACGTCTTGCGTCCGTTGAGGACGTACGAGTCGCCATCCTTGCGCGCTTTGGTCGCGAAGTATCCCCAATCCCCTCCGGTCTCCGGCTCGCTAATGCCGCCGCCGATGATTTGTTTGCCGTGCCCGATCGCATCCAAGAACAATTTCTCCTCGGGCCGCTGGCCGGTCGAGCGCTCGACCATGCTGCCGAGTCCGAACAGATGCATGTTGATAGCGATCGCGGTCGCGCCGCATCCCTGCGCCAGTTGCTCTTGGCATAGCACGTAGTCTTCGAGGTCCGCGCCTAGGCCGCCATTCGCTTCCGGAATGATCAGCGCGCTGTAACCGGTTTCCTTAAGCCGCTCGATGTTCTCGAAAGGAAAGCTGTTGTTGCGATCGTGCTCGGCCGCCCGGGTCGCGAAATCGCTCGCGAGCTCGACGGCCAACGGGACCAGTTTCTCACGCTTCTCTGACATCTGATTCGTTCTCCGCTCCCCTGCGAAGTTATCGCAGGCAAGAAAAGCACAGCCTTGGGGTTATGGAAAATGAGACGAGGGAGGTTCACTGTCGAGCCGCGTTCTCGGCCGTTGCGCTTGCCGCTTGCGCCGTCATCAACTGCTGCGCATAGGGCATCAGCGTGGAGAACAGATCGACGCGCGAATCGAGCGACTTGCCGAGGCCGCTCAGAAGGCCCATCACACGGCTCACCAGCAGCACATCGCCGGGAACCTCGACGACCGGATTTTTCTTGAGCTCCCTGGGCAGCTCCTCGGAGAATTGCTCGACCATGTCCTTGTCCGCGTATGCCTTACCGCTTTTCACCGCGCCGCCGAGAAACGCCTCGGAGAGCGTGACGAGCGTGTCGGGCGAGCCGTTGCGGGTGCGGAAGCCGAGCTCGGTGAACGCGCGCACCATCGCGTTCTTGTCGTTGGTGAGAATCGCGAAGGTCAGCCGCACGATGCCATCGCGAAAGGCCGGCGGAAAATCCTTGGCGAGGCCGAAATCGAGCAGCACCAGCTTCGGGCCCGGCTGCACGAGGATATTGCCCGGATGTGGGTCTGCATGAAAAAAACCGTCGCGCAAAATCTGCGCGCAGAAAATCTCGGTCAGCTTTTGCGCCACCGCATGCTTGTCGATGCCGGCGTCCTCCAGTTCCGCGACGCGGGTTATCTTGATGCCCTCGATGAACTCCATCGTGAGCACGCGGCGGGTGGTGAACTCGCGATAGACCTTGGGCACGATGACGGCGGGGTCGGCCGCGAAGTTGCGCCCAATGGCCTCGCAATTGTCCGCCTCATGAAGGAAGTCGAGTTCCATCGGCACGTACTTGAGCGCCTCGCGCGCGATGATACGGAAATCGAAGTTGGGTTCGAGGTAGGCGAGCACCTTGAGCACGAAGCCGAGGTTGCTCAGGTCGGCGCGCACGATTCCGTCGATACCGGGATATTGCACCTTCACCGCACACAGTCGGCCATCGTGCAGCCGCGCGCGATGCACCTGCGCGAGCGAGGCCGACGCGATCGGAGTCTCATCGAATTCGCTGAACACCTCATCGAGTGGCTTGTCCAACTCGGTCTCGATGCGACGGCGAATCATCGCGAACGGACGCGGCGGCACGCGGTCATGAAGTCCGGCCAGCGTCGAGACCCATTCATCGGGCAGCAAATCGGCGCGCGTCGCGATGAACTGCGAAGCCTTGATCAGCAATCCTTCGAGGCGGATGGCGGTGTGATAAAGCGCACGCGCCGAGCGCAGGTCCTGGCGGCGATAGAGTTCATCCTTGTTGGTGTCGCTAACGTAACGGGTCCAGAGCTGGGTGGACTTGTAGCCGACATAGATGCGCGCAGCGAGGGCGACGACGGCGGAGAATCGCCGCGCGCGCTCGATGCGGCCGGGATCTTCGGTCGCGACAGGAATGACTGGCATCGTGGAATCGGCGCTGCTCATGAAGAGCGGAACTCCTGTGCAAATTCTAACGGATGTAAGGGGGAGAAAGAACCTTAGAGAATGTGCGGGATTGCAATGTCGGACTAACGTGAATTGGTTCCCGCTACCTCACCGTCTGTGACGATGAGGGGGCGGGCGTCGATGACGGCGCCCGCCCCTTCCTTTGGCTTGCTGGATTTTTATGCGGCGTCGGCGAGCACCTGCTTCGGATGATCCCCGGGACTCACCTTCGGATAAGCCTTCGCAATCTTACCCTGCTCATCGATGAGGTAACTGATGCGATTCGCGTAACCCGCCTTCGCATCCGCGCAGGCTCCATAGGCGAGCCCGAGCTTGCGATCCGTGTCGCATAGCAATTTGAAGGGATAATCGAACTTCTTGGCGAATGCCGCGTTGGCCTCGACGCTGTCGAAGCTCGCCCCCAGGACGACGATATGCTTGCTCTCGAAATCGGCGTGATTGTCGCGGAACCCGCGACCTTCGATCGTTCAGCCGGGGGTATCAGCCTTGGGATAGAACCATAGCAGCACTTTGCTGCCGCGCAGAGCGGAAAGCGTCACCGGCTTGCCGTCATGCGCCATCACGGTGAAGTCGGGCGCTTGGTCGCCAACATTCAGCATAGCGAACCTCCTTCGAATACGGTTGGGCGAGAACGATTCTGTTTGATGGAGAGTAGCGGGCGCGCGATGCGTATGTCCATCGATGTATACGCCCGCTTATGACGAAGCGGTGAAGGAACGAAAATCATCCTTTGGCTTGACTCTTCGAATGCACAACGGTAGGGTTGGGCGCGAGCAAAGCCACCATGCAAATCAATTCCACTGACATCGTCCTTCTGAGCACGCCGTGCTCGCGCGGAACCGGCAAGTGTGTTGCCGTCGTCGGGGTTATCGCCGGCTAACCGCATATTGATAGTGGCTCGAAAAAGCCTTGGGAGCTTGAGAGCCCCAGGGCTTTTTCTTTTTGGACTCGAGAGAACGCCAATGAATTTGGCTGAAAATATAAAACATCCGCCTCAAATAAACGGCATCATACGGCGTTACTACGCCGTCTGGATGACCTATGCGCTCGCGGGCGGGTTTCTGTTCGGTGTCTATCCGATTTTCCTGCACGCGCGCGGCCTCAATCAGTTCGAGATCAACAGCGTGCTGGCGACCTATTTCGTCGTCCTGTTCCTGACCGATGTGCCGACCGGCGCGTTTGCCGATGCGCTCGGACGCCGGCGCTCATTCGTACTCGGCGCGGCGCTGCGGGTGTGCGCGTTCCTTCTATATTTCACGGCGCACCACTATTGGGTGTTCTTAATCGCTGAGAGTATCGATGGCGTCGGAACCACCTTCGGCAACGGCGCGATCGACGCATGGGGTGTTAACGCGCTCGACGACGCGGGTTACGAGGGGCTGAAGGATGGACTCTTCTCGCGCATCTCGCAGCTCACGACCGTCGGCTTCATGATTTCGTCGCTGGGTGGCGCCTATATCGCCGACATCAATATCGCATGGCCTTGGCTGTGCGGGGCGGCCGGATACGTGATCGCGGCAGTGATCGGCGTATGCCTGATGACGGGCGAGAAAACGCATGCCTCGGGAGTTGACCTCGCGGGACTACCGCAGCACATCGTGCGGCGTATCGTTGACGGCATCAGCGCGGGTTTCAGCAATCGCACCGTGCTGTTCCTCAGCGCCGCGGGCGCGATTCAGTTCGCGGCATGGGCGCCGTACTGGCTCGAATGGCCGATTCTGTTCAACCAGAGCTATGGCGTCGGCGTGTGGATCATCGGATGGATTTACTGCGCGCTGTCGATCGCGCGAATGCTCGGAGCCGAGGTGGTTTCGCGGATGAGTGGCGACGAGACCATGCGGCCGGGACGCGTCAGCGCGCTAATCGGAATGGCGGGTATCATGCTCGCCGCGGCTGGCATGTTCCAGGCGCGACCGACCGTCGCGCTGATGTTTCTGTTCGTGATGAACATTTGCACCGGCGCGGTGGTGCCGATGCTGCAGAGCTGGTTCAACGAACAGATCGAATCGCCGCAGCGCGCGACGATGCTGTCGTTCTCGAGCACCTTCGGCACCTTGGGCGGGTCGATCGGACTGTTCATCAACGGCTTCATCGCGGATCGCGCGGGACTTGCGATGGCGTGGCAGTTTGCCGGCGCGCTGACGCTCGCGGCGATTCCGTGTTACCTCGTAATCCGGCCGCGGCTTGAGCGGATCGAACTGACGGCGCGGGTGGCGAAATGAATAACGCGATTCATCTGACCGAGATGGCGGCATTTATGGCAACGAGAAAAGCTGACGTTGCAGAGTTGATTGCAATGAGACTCAGCCTGGACGCCGAACGGGCGGGCCAATCCAGGACTCATTGCGATCGCCCGGCCAAGCTCCCCGACGTATGGCGGCGCCTGCTCGAACTCACCCACGATTCGGATGCGAACGTGCGGCATTGGGTCATCGAGGCGTTGCGCGATGGCCCGCCGGCGAAGTATCGGCGCGCGGTTATCGGCAAGCTCATGATGCTTGCGGAGGATTCCGACGGGCGCGTGCGCCGGTCTGCCCAGAAGGCATTGGAGTCATATCGGGACGAGGCACAGCTAAGTTTTTTCTAGCCGTCTGGCTCCACATAGGCGTCGATGGCTGACACTTTTATGACACGGATCGAGAGGCCGCCGGGCTCCCCAAAAATGCAGCAAGCGACACGCCAAACCGCTACGATGGAGCTGTATGAGATTATCTGGCCGGAACACGAAGCGTGCGGTTCGAGCCCGCCGCGACGATTTCGCGAAAGTGGTTCAACGTTTGCGGGACGCTTACCATCCACGCTCGATCTATCTTTTCGGATCCAGGGCGCGTGGCGAAGCGGGGCCGGACAGCGACTACGATCTGCTCCTGGTCGTAGACGACAATGTAGCCGCACCCCGCAAGAGCAGTCGCCTGGCATACGAGGTTCTAAGGGGCACGGCAATCGCGACGGACGTTTTGGTCTGCACCCGATCTTATTTCGAAGCGCGCCGCCATTTGAAAGCATCGTTGCCTGGTACAGTTTTGCGCGAAGGGCGACTGCTCGATGGCGAATGATCGAGCCCGTGCCGAGGATGAACTTCTTCGAGAGGCACTAGCTCTGAGAGCCCGGGTTAAGATGAAGGTGTAGGATGTCACAGCTTTCCATTACCGAAATCCGTGCCCTCGATAGACGGATTGATGCCGGAATCGGCGCATTTCCGGCTCTGAAGCTACCAAGACCGGTCATGGCCCTTCATCTGCTCCGCTTTTACGAGGACTTTGTGCGCTTGTACGCGCTGAAGATGGCGGGGGAGATGAACCACTACTTGACGCTGCGAAAAAAAGCCCAGGACGCGATGAGCTTCGCGATGCCGTGGGTCATGAAACGTTGCCCGCAATCGGAGGACACTGACCTTTCACTGCGGAACGACGCATACGAACTCTGTTGGCCGCTGTTCGACGGTGCGACCGAATATTCGCAGGTATGGGACTTTCTGTCGCTTCTTTTCCGCGGCCGGGCCATCGGTGAATGGGAAACTTCCGATAAGGTCTGCGTTCGCTACACAGACCCACTTGCATCGGGGTTCGATGTTGCGGGAAGGCTGGTGACCGCGCCCGATCCACCGGGGCAAGCCAACTCAGTGGAACGCGAAGCTCCCGCGTTGCAAGCCCTGATTCCCTATCTTCGACCGCGCTCCATTGGTGGAGGCAAGGTGGAGTACGAGTTCTCTCCCCGCATCTTCGAAGAAATCAAGCTGATTCAGCGTGCCCTGCTGAACCATCTCTGGGAACTGAATGAAGATTGGAACTGTGGAGGTTACACGATCCATCAATTTCGCGAGGTTTGGCTGGCCCTTGTGACGTTTGCGTCCGCCCACCAAGCCGCCTGTTTGCGAACCGGAGCTGAAGGATCGTGGGGTCTTGCGAGCGTAGTTCCGGTAAAGAGGAGAGATCGCTGGGAGAAGAACATCGTTCGCTGGAGCAACGTGCCTCGCACCGCCGTCAGCGCCATTCTCGACGACTTGACGTTTGCCGACGAGCTTTACGTCTCGGGTCGCAAACAACCGGACATCACATATCAACCATTCTTCCCATTGGGACAGGATCTTCTGGCGTTGTCAGGCGCTCTAGTTCTCGACTCTAACGCTGAGCGCAATCTTTGGGATCTGCTCTCGATTATACGGCCCGCGCTCCATTCGAAACTGCGGAACGAGAAGGAAGGGCATTGGATTCTAGAGTTGGAGAAGTGGCTTTCGGCTCTTGGTTTGGAGTCCTTCGATCGCCTCCCTGTTGAGCTGGGCCGCGAAAGGACGGACCTTGACCTGCTGATCCTGGACCGCGCGAACGGGTTTGCGCTCGGTTGCCAGCTCAAGTGGCTGACCTCACCGGATCGCATCCGCGACGTGGAACACACAGACACGGAACTGCTCGTCGGCGTTCGACAAGCTGAGTTGTCACGTCGCTGGTTGGCGGCCAAAGCAGGCGTTCTCTCGGAGCGTCTCGGAATGGCAGGCCGGGACCTAGAGCGCATTCATTTCGAAGTGGCAGTCCTATCAAAAAATACTCTGGGCTCATCGTCAGTATACCGAGAGGCGGTGGATGTCCCCGTGATAACCGAACGCTTGCTCAAGTGGGTGCTCGGCGACCCGCATCATGCTAATTTGGAGGCTTTGTGGAATGTCGCCAATCGCCGCACATACTTTCCAATTTCGCGCGTCCACTATTCTGACGAAACTGCCAAAGCTGAGTTCGCTGGTGTTCAGTTCAGCAGCAATGAACTCGGAATGCTGCTCCGCTGCCCCTGGACTCCAGAAGCCGACATCAAAATATATGATAGCTTTTTCAAAGATGGCGATGCGTCGGGCGCATCGAAGTAGGGGCGAGAAATAAGGATCAGGGCGACGAGGATTCCACGGGCGGTTCGCGAACCGCCCCTACCAGAAATCGCGAATGCGACAATCTAAGCTGAAAGTTGCGGCCGCCGCGAAACGGGCAATAATCGGCCATCGAAACTGTCCGGGTAGGGGTCGTTCGCGAACGACCCGTAAAAATCCTTGTTGGTTTTGGTCCTAGGTGCGGAGACCACTAGCTCCAGCGGCTTAGGTCCGTTACAAAATAGCATCGGCATATAGATGAACGATCCAATCGAGTTGGCGAAAGTGGCGGAAGCGGCGAAACCGAAAACCGAAAGAATGGAGTTCTCCCGCATCAAGCGGCTGCCTCCCTATGTCTTCAACATCATCGGCGACCTGTGCAAGACCGCGCGGCGCGAGGGCGAGGACATTATCGATTTCGGGATGGGCAATCCCGACCTCCCGACTCCGCCACATATCGTGAACAAACTGGTCGAGGCCGCCGGCAAAGCCGCCAACCATCGCTACTCGGTCTCGCGCGGCGTCTACAAGCTGCGCCTCGCGATTACCGATTGGTA
The DNA here is from genome assembly GCA_963815835.1 of uncultured delta proteobacterium. GTDB lineage: Bacteria > Desulfobacterota > Binatia > Binatales > Binataceae > DATGKG01. The sequence goes on along the minus strand of CAWFIF010000004.1, from coordinate 175,268 downwards.
CAAGCGCCGCTACGACGTCAACCTCGATCCCGATAGCGAGGCGATCGTGACGATCGGCTCGAAAGAGGGCATCGCGCATCTCGCGATCGCGATCCTCGACCAGGGCGATGTGGTGGTCGCGCCGACTCCGACCTACCCGATTCATCAATATGCATGCATCATCGCGGGCGCGCAGGTGCAGAGCGTGCCGCTGCGCAACGGCGACGATTTCTTCGACGAGCTGACGGCGACGGTCACGCGGTGCTGGCCGCGTCCGAAGTTGATGATCCTCAACTTCCCGCATAACCCGACCACCGCGATCGTGAACCTCGCGTTCATGAAGCGAGTGGTGGATTTTGCGCGCGAGAACGGAATCCTGGTGGTGCACGATTTGGCTTACGCTGACATCTGCTTCGATGGCTACAAGGCGCCGTCGATTATGCAGGTGCCGGGCGCGAAGGAAATGTGCGTCGAGTTCTTCACACTCTCGAAGAGTTACAACATGCCGGGATGGCGCGTCGGCTTCTGCGTCGGCAATCCCGACATGATCGCGGCGCTCACACGGCTCAAATCGTATTTCGACTATGGAATCTTCGCTCCCGTGCAAGTGGCCTCGATAGCCGCGCTCAACGGCCCGCAGGATTGCGTCAGCGAAATCGTATCGACCTATAGCAAGCGTCGCGACTCGCTATGCGAAGGCCTCACGCGTGCGGGATGGCCGGTCGAGAAGCCCAAGGCAACCATGTTCGTATGGGCCCCGATTCCCCAGCCGTTTCGCGAGATGGGCTCGCTGGAATTCTCGAAATTCCTGCTGCGCGAGGCAAAGGTGGCAGTCTCGCCGGGGGTCGGGTTTGGCGCCGACGGCGACGGCTTCGTGCGTTTCGCGCTAATCGAGAACGAGCATCGCACGCGTCAGGCAATTCGCGGTATCAAGCAGGCGCTCGCCAATGCGCCCGCGCCGAAAGTGCGCCGCATCGCCACCGCATAGACTCATCAGGGGACTCGGGGAGGAGACGGATTGGCCGGCGCGAAGTCACAACCGGTGCGGATTGCTCTGCTCGGATGCGGCACCGTCGGCACCGGCGTGGTCAAGCTGCTGCGGCGCCATTCCGCCAACCTCGAACGCCGACTCGGCGCGCCGCTGGAGCTCGTCGGCATAGCGGATCGCAGCCTCGAACCTGATCGATCGATTGGAATCACGCCCGCATTGATCACCCGCGATAGCGCGGCGCTCGTCGCCCGTCCCGAAGTAGACATTGTCGTCGAGCTGTTTGGCGGCATCGAGCCCGCGCGCAAACTGATTTTGCAGGCGCTCGCGGCCGGCAAGGACGTCGTCACCGGCAACAAGGCGCTGTTGGCAGAGCATGGAGATGAGCTTTTTCAAGCCGCGAACAAAACCGGCATGGCAATCGGCTTCGAGGCCAGCGTCGGCGGCGGCGTTCCGATCATCAGGACGCTGCGCGAGGCGCTCGCTGGCGATCGCCAGCGCGCCGTTTATGGCATCGTAAATGGGACGTGCAACTCGATTCTTACCACGATGACCGAGCAGGGCGCCGAGTTCGCCACCGCATTGAAGGAGGCGCAAGCCACCGGTCTCGCCGAAGCTGACCCGAGTCTCGATATCGGCGGGCATGACGCGGCGCACAAACTCTGCCTGCTCGTCACCCTCGCATTCGGCGTGTCACTCAAGCCCGGGCAGGTCTACACCGAAGGCATCACGCGAATCACGCAGGCCGATATCGCGTATGCGCGCGAGCTGGGTTACGTCATCAAGCTGCTCGCGATCGCCAAGGATGACGACGGCGCGATCGAGGCCCGCGTGCATCCCACGATGATTCCGCGCCGTCATGTGCTCGCGAGCGTCGCGGGCGCCTTCAACGCGATCTACATCCATGGCGAGGCGCTCGGCTCGACGATGTACATCGGGCAGGGTGCGGGACAGATGCCGACCGCGACCGCAGTGATGGCCGATATCCTGCAAATCGCACGTGATCGACGGTCCGGCGGCGATGCGCGGCCTCATTCGCTCGGCTATCCAGTTAGCTTCATCAAGCGCGCCCGTGTAAAGCCGATGGATGACGTGGTATGCGAATATTATCTGCGCTTCATGGCTGAGGATAAGCCGGGCGTGCTCGGCAAGATCGCATCGGTGCTGGGGCGCAACGGAATCTCGATGGCGTCCGTCATTCAGCATGGCCGCAGCGTCGGCAAAACGGTGCCGGTCATCATGCGCAGCCACGAGACTCGCGAGCGCAACCTGACCCGCGCGCTCAAGGAAATCACGCGCCGCAAGTTGGTCGAGGCGGCGCCCGCATTCATCAGGATTGAGGAGCAACTCTGATCGATGGCCGCAAAGAAGACATCCAATGGCGCTTCGGCGCGGCTCACGCGATGGCCCGGACTCATCGAGCATTATCGGCGCTTCCTTCCGATCACCAGCAAGACGCCGGTCGTCACCCTCAATGAGGGCAACACGCCGCTCATCGAGAGCATTCCGCTTGGGGAACGTCTCGGCCCAAACATAAAGGTTTACTTGAAGTATGACGGCCTCAATCCGACCGGCTCCTTCAAGGATCGCGGGATGACGGTCGCGATCTCCAAGGCGCTCGGCGAAGGTGCGCGCGCCGTAATCTGTGCGTTGACCGGCAACACGGCAGCATCGGCGGCGGCATACGCGGCGCGCGCCGGACTTAAGGCATTCGTTTTGATTCCGAAGGGCTCTGTAGCAGTCGGTAAACTATCGCAAAGTGTGATGCATGGTGCGCGGGTCATTGAGGTCATCGGCAACTTCGATATCTGCTTGAAGGTGGTGCGCGATGTCGCCGAGCGCGATCCGGTGAAGATTCGTCTCGTCAACAGCGTCAATCCCGATCGCATTGCGGGTCAGAAGACCGGGGCATTCGAAATCTGCGATCAACTTGGCGACGCGCCGACGCATCATTTTTTGCCCGTCGGCAACGCCGGAAACATCACGGCCTATTGGGCGGGATATTGCGAGTATAAGGAAAAGGGCCTGTCGCAGAATGTTCCCAAGATGATGGGCTATCAGGCGGCCGAGTCCGCGCCGATCGTGCTCGGTCGGCCCATCGATGATCCCAAGACGGTCGCGACCGCGATCAAAATCGGCAATCCAGCGAGCTGGAAGCAGGCGGTCGCTGCGCGCGACGAGTCCGGCGGTATCATCGATATGGTGACGGATGCGGAGATTCTCGCCGCGTATCGATTGATCGCGGCGGCCGGAGTTTTCGCCGAGCCCGCATCGGCGGCATCGGTCGCGGGACTTCTCAAATACGGTGCGACTGGCGGCATCAGGCCTGGCTCGGTGGTCGTCTGCACGCTAACCGGCCACGGACTTAAAGATCCCGACACGGCGCTGAAAAATCTCAGTAACACCATCGTGGTCGAGCCCGATATAAATAAGGTTCTCAAGATCCTGGAGAACGAATGAAGTACGTCATCATACATGGCGACGGGATGGCCGATTGGCCATGCGACGAACTCGGCGGCAAGACTCCGCTCGAAGCCGCGCACAAACCCAACATGGATCTCATCGCGACGCGGGGCACGCTCGGCCTCGTGCTCACGATTCCCGAGGGCATGCCGCCCGGCAGCGACGTCGGCACGATGTCGATGATGGGTTATGACCCCAAGCGCTATCACACCGGACGCGCGCCGATTGAGGCCGCCAGCATGGGCATCGCGATGGGTCCGAACGACGTCGTGTTCCGCATGAACCTCGTCTCGCTCAAGGGCGACGGCGACGCGACGGTGATGAACGATTTCACCTCGGGCCACATCACCAGCGAAGAGGCCGCGCGTATCGTCGCCGATCTTCGCGATCAACTTGCGCGCGACGGCATCGAATTTTTCAATGGCGTAAGCTATCGCCATCTGATGGTGTGGCGAGGCGGTCCGCGCACCACCAGGCTCACTCCGCCGCATGACATCACCGGCAAACCTATCGAAGGTCACATGCCGGAAGGCGAGGGCGCCGAGCGGCTCCTGGCGCTCATGGAAAAATCGCAGGAGATTTTGCGCGATCATCCGGTCAATCGGGCGCGCCGTACGCACGGCAAGACCGAGGCGACTTCGGCATGGTTCTGGGGGCAGGGCACGCGCCCCGCGGTGCCGACGCTCAAGGAGCGCTTTGGCATCGAAGGCTCGGTGATCTCGGCGGTGGATTTGGTCAACGGCGTCGGCCGTCTCGCCGGCCTCGAAGTGATCGCCGTGCCGGGCGCAACCGGATTCCTCGATACCGACTATGCAGCGAAGGGGCGCTACGGCCTCAAGTCACTGGAGCACAAGGACTTCCTGCTGCTTCATATCGAGGCGCCCGACGAAGCCGGCCATATGGGCCGCGCCGATTTGAAAAAGGAAGCCATCGAGCGCATCGACGAGTTGATCCTCGGTCCGATGCTCGAGGGACTTGCCAAGATGGGCGAGTTCCGCCTCCTGCTCCAGCCCGACCACGCGACCCCGAGCAAGCTCAAGACGCATTCGAGCGAACCGGTGCCATTTGCAATAATATCGAATCGGACCTTTGGAAATGTGGGCGCCAAATCGCGCCACTACACCGAAGCCGATGCGAAAGCCGCCGGCACTACGCTCACCGACGGCTATCGGCTGATCGACACGCTCTTGAACCGTGGCGGTGTGATCGAAGCGAACTGACGGAGCATTGCGGGAGTATTAGATGGATCGCAACCTGGCCCTCGAAGTTGCACGCGCGACCGAAGCCGCCGCGCTCGCCGCCGCGCGCTTCATCGGCAAGGGCGACGAGCGGATGGCGGATCGCGCCGCATGCGAAGCGATGCGCAAGGCGCTCAACTCGATCAACATGGACGGCAAGATCGTCATCGGCGAGGGCGACCAGGCCGAAGTCGACGTCCTCTACAATGGCGAAATGGTCGGCATCGGCGCGGGGCCGGAGGTTGACGTCGCGCTCGACGCGCTCGAAGGCGCCTTGATCTGCGCCACCGGCGGTCCCAACGCGGTCTCGTGTATCTCGCTCTCGGAGCGAGGCAAAATCCTGCGCTGCCCCGACACCTACATGGATAAAATCGCGACCGGCCCTTTCGGCGTCGGCGTGATCGATCTCGACCGCTCGCCCGCCGACAATCTGAAGGCGCTGGCGGAGGCGAAAAAAGTTTACGTCGAGGATTTGCGCGTCGCGATTCTCGACCGTCCACGTCATGAGAAGTTGATTGCCGAAGTTCGCAAGGCGGGCGCGGGAATCAAGCTGCTCTCGGCTGGCGATCTTTCAGCGGCGATCGCGACCACACGTCCGGAAAGCGAAATCGATATGCTGCTCGGCGTCGGCGGTGCGCATCAGGGCGTGCTCGCGGCGGCCGCGATTCGTTCCTCGGGCGGCGAGATGCAGGTGCGCTTCATGCCGCGCAACGAGGCCGAGGCCGAGGAATGCCTCGCGGCGGGCATCCTCGACCTGAAGCATCGCTATACGCTGCAGGAGATGTCGGGCGACAACGTGATGTTCGCTGCCACGGGCGTGACGACGGGGGATTATCTACACGGCGTGCGATTTTTCTCCGGCGGCGCGATGACCAACAGCGTCGTGATGCGCTCGAAAACGCGTACGGTGCGCTTCATCGAATCGATCCACCACTTCGACTTCAAGCCGGAATATTAAAGATTCGGCCCCCGTTGACAGGTTCCAATCGAAGTTGGAATGTCGCGATCGTCTATCTTCGAGCGAGGGTTTCATCCGATGGAATTGACCGACGTAGTTTTTGATAAAGCTCCGATTGCGACGCTTACCGTCAACCGGCCGGGCGCGCTCAATGCGCTGAACAAGTCGGTCCTCGAACAGATCACACAAGTGCTGCGCGAGGTTCGCCATGACACTTCCGTGCGCGTCCTGATCGTGACCGGCGCGGGCGATCGCGCATTCGTCGCGGGCGCCGATATCGCCGCGATGTCGAAGATGAGTACCGTCGATGGGCTGGAGTTCTCGCGCCTTGGCCATCGCGTGATGGGCACTGTCGAGGACTTGCCGATTCCGGTGATTGCGGCGGTCAATGGCTTCGCGCTCGGCGGCGGCGTCGAACTCGCGATGGCGTGCGACCTCATCATCGCAAGCGAGAAGGCGCGCTTCGGTCAGCCGGAGATCAATCTCGGCCTGATTCCCGGATTCGGCGGCACCCAGCGTCTGCCCCATCGTATCGGACAGGCGAAGGCGCGCGAGTTGATCATGACCGGCGACATGATCGATGCGAAAACCGCACTGGAGTTGGGCCTGGTGAACTACGTCGTCGCGCCCGATCAGTTGATGGCCGAGACGCGCAAGCTCGCGGAGAAAATCGCGTCGAAATCTTCCGTCGCGCTGCGCCAGGCAAAGGCCGCGCTGCGCGCGTCATTTACGATGGAAGAAGACGCGGGTCTGCGCTTCGAGCAGGAGTCGTTCGGGATTACATTCGCCAGCGAGGATCGCGTCGAGGGCACCGAGGCCTTCGTCGCCAAGCGCCCGCCCACCTGGCGCCACAAGTAGCGGTCTTTTCCGGAATCTTCGCGCATCAACTCAATGTCGGTAAATCGCGACAAACAGGCACGCAACAACTGCGCCGTAAGGCTATTCCTGATATAAGAGGGAGGGGTACCGCGAGAGGAGACCTTGGAGCTAAAACGAAGTGAACTCGCTATCGGAGGATCTCGGAAACAAAGCCATTCGAAGTTTCCCGGCCGGTTGAAGAATACCAAACGAAGCCAAATTGTGCCCGCCGATGTTAGAGTTTTCACTTTGCGGACTTTGCTGGATCAACAACCGAGATCTGCGAGGGGAGCCTCGAAACGCAGAAACAAACCCACTGCGAGCACCGCGAGCGATGGTAACCATCCCCGAACGTCCAATACACAAACGAACCCACCGTCGCGTCGCGGCAGACGCGGCATAAGTGAAAAAACAAACCCACTGCGTCGTCGCTCGGAGGCAGGCGAAAGTGCAGAAACAAACCCACTTGCTGGACAGGAGAATGGATGGCGTAAGCCCGCGATATCGTTGAGCTTTATCTACGGTTCGCGAAGAGTCGTTAGGGCAAATTGATGGTCGCGAAGCGGCCGCGCGCCTCTCCCCCCACCGCGTCCGCGCCGACCCGAAAGACCTCACCCCCCTCGCCATCCCTGAGCCCTGCTTGATCAAACACCCGCGGCAGCGCCTGCTGGCCGTGGTCCCGCTGCCAATAACAATCAGACGGGTAATACATCCAATTGTAGGTAAATCTCGGCGACTCTTTCGCGGTCCATCGGAGACTCGGGGCGCTCCTCGACGATGCAGAGGACCATTTCTATCGACCTTATGGTCGGGCTAAGCTAGAAAAAGTATTACTTAATTAAATGGACCTCGAACTCACAGAAGCTCAACGGGGCGCGCGCGACACCGCGCGGCGCTATGCGCGCGAAAAACTCGACAAGGCCGGCATCGAGACGGACAGGACCCATCGCTATCCCGCCGCGACGATGGCTGATCTCTGCAAGCTCGGCATGCTGGGCATCTTCGTCCCCGAGAAATACGGCGGTGCGGGCCTCGACCATGTTGCCTATGCGCTGGTGATCGAGGAGCTCGCGGTCGAATGCGCCTCGACCGCCGTGATCGTGTCAGCCCATTCTTCCCTCGCGTCGTGGCCGATTCTTGGGCTCGGTAACGAGCGCCAGCGCGAGCACTTCCTCCCCAAGATGGCGACCGGCGAATGGATCGGATGCTTCGCGCTGACCGAGCCGCAGGCTGGCTCCGATGCCGCCGGACAGAAGACCAAGGCGGTGCGCGAGGGCGATTACTACATCATCAACGGCACCAAAAATTTCATCACCAACGCGCCGCAGAGCGGCGTAGCGATTGTTTTTGCGATGACTGATGCTTCGAAAGGCAACAAGGGCATCGCGGCGTTTGCGGTTGAGACTTCGACGCCCGGATGGGAAGTGACGCGCGTCGAAGACAAGATGGGGATTCACGGCGCGCATAGCGCGCAGCTCAGCTTCACCGATATGAAGGTGCCGCGTGAGAATCTCATCACCAAGGAAGACGAGGGCTTCAAGGTCGCGATGAAGACGCTCGACGGCGGGCGCATCGGAATCGCGGCGCAGGCCATCGGCATCGGTCGCGCGGCGCTCGAGGATTCGCTCAAGTACGCGCAGGAGCGCCAGACTTTCGGCAAGCCCATCGCACAGTATCAGGCGATTCAGTGGAAGCTGGCCGACATGGCGGTCGAGATCGATGCCGCCCGGCTGCTCAATCTTCGCGCCGCGTCGCTCAAGGATGCGGGCCTGCCCTGCACGCGCGAATCCGCGATGGCGAAGCTGTTCGCCGCCGAGGCCGCGATGAGCGCGGCGATCGAAGCGGTGCAGATTCACGGCGGTTACGGCTATACCAAGGAATTTCAGGTCGAGCGGTATTTCCGCGACGCCAAGATCACTGAAATCTACGAAGGCACTTCCGAGATTCAGCGCCTGGTAATTGCGACCCAGACATTGGGGGCTCATTGAGGGAGAACGTGTCGAACAAGCAAGAATGGCTAAAGGGCGCGTACCAGGATGCCAAGGAGCGGCCCATCCGCTTCTCGACTGTCTCTGACATGGCGATCGATCCACTCTACACGCCCGAAGATGTAAGCGGCAGCTACGACGAGAAACTCGGCAACCCGGGCGAATATCCCTACACGCGCGGACCGTATGGCTCGATGTATCGCGGACGGCTATGGACGATGCGCCAGTTCGCGGGCTTCGGCTTAGCCGAGGACACCAACGAGCGCTTTCACTTCCTGCTCAAGCAGGGACAGGACGGGCTCTCGACCGCGTTCGATATGCCGACGCTGATGGGCTACGACGCCGACCACGATCGCGCGCAGGGTGAAGTCGGGCGCGAGGGTGTCGCCGTCAGCACCATCGACGACATGATGACGCTGTTTAAGGGCATCCCGCTGGATAAGGTCACCACCTCGATGACGGTGAACTGCTCGGCGTCCGTCCTGCTCGCGATGTACCTGGTGATGGCGGAGCGAAACGGCGTGCCATGGGAGCGAGTCGGCGGCACCATCCAGAATGACATGCTCAAGGAATTCATCGCGCAGAAGGAATGGATCTCGCCGCCCGCGCCCTCGCTGCGCGTGGTTACCGACATGATCGAGTTCTGCGCGCGCAACGCGCCGCGATGGCATGCGGTATCGATCAGCGGCTACCACATCCGCGAGGCGGGCTCGACCGCGGTGCAGGAACTCGCATTCACACTGGCGGACGGAATTTGCTACGTCGAGGATGCGATGAGGCGCGGGCTGAATGTTCGACGACTTCGCGCCGCGTCTCTCATTCTTCTGGAACATCCACAACGACTTCCTCGAAGAGGTCGCTAAGATCCGCGCCGCGCGCAGGATTTGGGCGACGCTGATGAAAGAGCGCTTCGGTGCGAAGAGCGAGCGCTCGATGAACCTGCGCTGCCATGCGCAAACCGCGGGGGCCTCGCTCACCGCGCAGCAGCCGATCAACAATGTCGTGCGCGTGGCGATTCAGGCGCTCGCCGGCGTGATGGGCGGCGTGCAATCGCTTCACACCAACTCGATGGACGAAACGCTCGCGCTTCCGACCGAGAGCGCCGTGATGGTGGCGCTACGTACGCAGCAGATCATCGCGGAAGAAACCGGCGTTACGAATACGATCGATCCGCTTGGCGGAAGTTTCGCTATCGAAGCGCTCACTGACAAGATGGAAGCTGAGGCGATGGCCTACATCCGCAAGATCGACGAGATGGGCGGAATGCTGAAAGCGATCGACACGGGCTATCCGCAGCGCGAGATCGCGGAAGCCGCATTCGCATATCAGCGTCAGCTCGAGAAAAATGAGAAGGTCGTGGTCGGCGTCAACAAGTATTCGATACCCGAAGAAATTCCGATCGCGACGCTGAAAATTGACCGAGAGCTGGAGGAGCGGCAAATCCAGCGCGTGCGAAAAATCAAGCGCGAGCGAAATACCACCTCGGTGAAGGACGCGCTGAAGCGCGTCGCCGAGGCGTGCCGCTCGGGCGAAAACCTGATGCCGCCGATTTGCGAGGCGGTGCGCAACAGCGCGAGCGTCGGCGAGATCTCGGATATTTTCCGCGTCGAGTTCGGCGTGTATACGGACCCAGGCTGGATCTAGATGGCAGAAAAACGGCTCCGAATCATTGTCGCGAAACCAGGCCTCGACGGGCATGACCGCGGCGCGAAAATTATCGCGCGCGCGTTGCGTGACGCCGGCTTCGAGGTGATTTACACCGGGCTGCATCAGACTCCCGAAATGATCGCCGAGGCCACCGTGCAGGAAGATGCCGACGCGGTCGGACTCAGCGTGCTTTCCGGCGCGCATATGACGCTGTTCCCCGAAGTGCTGCGGCTGCTGAAAGAGAAGGGTGCTGACGACATCGCGATTTTCGGCGGCGGCATCATTCCCGAGGAAGACGTGGCGAAATTGAAGCAAATGGGGGTGCGGGAAATCTTCACCCCGGGCGCGTTGACCGAAGACATCGTCAAGTGGGTGCACGAGAACGTGCATCCGCGCAGTAGTCTGTAAGGCATTGTAAACTACAGTGAACTTCGACCTGACCGAAGAGCAGCGGCGCATTCGCGACACGCTCACGGATTTTGCCGAACGCGAGATCAAGCCGTATTCCACTGAATGGGATAAGAAGGAAATCTTTCCGCGCGAGGTGATTCGCAAACTCGGCGAGCTGGGATTTCTTGGCGTCGCGTTTCCCGAGCAATGGGGTGGGGGAGGAGCCGACACGCTTTCGCAAGTGCTGGTCGTCGAGGGCCTCTCGCGCTTCGATGCGTCGGTGGGACTCACCGCGGCGGCGCATATGTCGCTGTTGACCGGTCACATCGCGAGTTTCGCGTCGGATGAGCACCGCGATCACTACGTTCCCGATATGCTCGCCGCAAAAAAAATCGGCGCGTGGTGCCTGACCGAACCCAACTCGGGCTCCGATGCGGCTGCGATGCTCACACGCGCCAATCGCGTCGGCGACAACTACGTCATCAACGGCTCCAAGATGTTCATCACCAACGGCACCGTCGGTGATGTGTACGTGGTGACCGCGAAGACCGATCTCGGGAAGGGACGCGGCGGCATCTCGGCATTCATCGTCGATCGCGGAACGCCCGGCCTCAGCAATGGTAAGCGCATCGAGAAGCTGGGACTTCGCGCCTCGGACACCGCCGAGGTAATTTTCGAAAATGTCATGGTGCCCGCGCGCAACCTCATTGGCGAACTCGGCGCCGGATATTCGCAGGCGATGAAGGTCCTCGAAGGCGGCCGCATCGGCATCGCGGGATTCGCGGCGGGTATCGCGCGCGGCGGATTCGAGGAGGCGAAAGCCTACGCGCTCGAACGCAAGCAGTTCGAGCGGCGCATCGCCGACTTCCAGGCGATCCAATTCATGATCGCCGACATGGCGACGCGCATCGATGCATCGTGGGTCCTTATTTGCCGCGCCGCGCAATTGAAGGATCTCGGCAAGCCCTACGCCCGCGAGGCTGCGATGGCGAAGCTGTTCGCATCCGAGGTCGCGATGTGGACCACCACCAAGGCGGTCCAGATTCACGGAGGTTACGGCTACGTCACCGACTTCCCGGTCGAGCGCTACATGCGCGACGCGAAGCTCGCCGAGATCGGCGAGGGCACCAGCGAAGTGCAGCGCATGCTGATCGCGAAGTCACTCCTGCGCGACGGCTACACGCCCGCATAGTCAGGCCTTCGTCGCAACGACGAACAGGCAATCGCCGCGATCGTGACGATACCTGGCGGCAACTTCTGCGAAGCGTCCCGACTTGATGTCCGCTTCCAACCGCGCGCATCCCGTCGCCGTCTCGTCCGCAGCTATGAGTCCCTGCGCGAATGTGGAAATGCCCGCGCGCACCGCCGCATCGAGATAGATCTCAGGCTGGTGCTTGCCCGCGTATAGAAACCAATCCTGGATGTCCTCGGGGATTTCCCACGGCTCGAACTCGATCGCGACAAATCCGGCGCGCTCGAGATTTTGCGCTACCTCCGAAGCAGGCGGCATCTGTTTGAACGCGGCAGCCATCCCAATCGGGAAATACTCGTTGAGCCAGTAGCCGCGGAAGTGGGAATGATCGGCGGTGAAAATGACGAAGCGGCCATGATCGATGGCGCGGAAGACTTCCTCGATCGCACGCCACGGATCTTTCATGTGATGGATCGTGAAGGTTCCGATCGCGCCGTTGAAGCATCGATCGGGAAACGGCAGCGACTCGGCATTTCCCTGAATCCATCGCACGCGATCGCTCTTGGCGCATGCCTTCGCGATCATCGTCGAGCTTAGTTCAAGCCCATACATCTGCGCGCCGAGTTGTTGCAGCGCGACGGTGTAATTACCGGTCCCGCAACCGATGTCCAGATAGCGCGCGCCGGGCGTGAAATTGAGATGACGCGCGAGACATCGCGTCACGTCGGGATCGGCCTTGCGTGTGGTGTCGTAGCTGCGTCCGATGGCGTCGTAGAGCGGCATTCGGTCAGAAGCGCATCAGGCTTCCAACAGGCGGGCGCGAATCTCGTCAAGATGTTTCTCGTCGACGCCAATCACGTCGCGAAGGAAAGCGCGGATGCCGCCGGCTTTATCGATGGCCTCGAACACGGGCACCAGCTGTTTCGGCTTGAGCGGCGCGGCAGGAAAGACCAGGTTGCTCTCGAGAAAATCCTCGACGATGAGATCACGCTCCACGCCAAGCAGATCGAGCAGCATCGCGGCGCCAACGCCGGTGCGATCGCGGCCCGCCGAGCAATGGAACAAAAGAGGATAGACGTCGGGTTCGGCCAACAGCCGGTAGAAGCGCCGCCAATCGGTGACGAGCGTCATCACCAGAAACAGATGCTCCTTGCCTTCCTCGCGGGTGAAGAGATCCTCGTTGCGCTGTTCGAACCAGACATCACCCATCGGAATGTGTTCCCATCGGACGGTTTTGAGGACCGAATCGTCGGGCGGTCCGAGATGAGTCACTTCGACGCGGCTCTGCAGCGTGACCAACGTGCGCAAACCTGCCTCGTGCAGCGGATGCTCCTCGGGAACCTGCGCCAGATGCGATGAGCGATAGATCATGCCGCTTCTGACCTGGCGGCCCTCACGCGTGGGATGTCCGCCCAGGTCGCGGAAATTGCGAGCTGAAACTTTCCGCAGCAAATCGAAGTCAATGATGACCTTCTTCTCGCGGGCGGTAGCCTTTCGATTTTCTTCCTGAGACAAAAAACGAAACCTCTTCCTCGCATGCGCGCATACGCGCGTCGCCATCATGCTCTTATATCGCGACCAATAAATTCCCGAAAGCTGATCGCCCTACGACACGGCTTATTAGACTGAGACTCAGTCATTAAATGGACCAGGGTCTAGCTTCATGGCAGAGTCTATCGATAAGAGCCATCTGCTCAGCATTCGACTCCCTCGCGCCGCGATCGCAAGCGAGAGCGAACCCGCGACGAAAATTATTCCGCCGCGATGAACCTCTTCTTACGCGGAGGTTTCGAGCCGGTTACGGTCGAAGAGGTTTGCGATGCCGCCGACGTCGCGCGCGCGACCTTCTTCCTTCATTTCCCGGCCAAGGAGGCGCTGCTGACCGAGTACGGAGTCCGCGCCAACCAGGCGCTCGCAGAACTGATTCGCGCCTCGCATGGAAGCGCTACGGCAACCTTGAAGGGAGCGCTCAAGATGCTGGCCGAGCGCGATGCAGCAGCCGGATGTACCAGGCTGCACATGCGGGAGCTCTCCTCGCACCCGCCCGCGTTCCTCCAATCGCATCAGGAGCAGACCGAAGACCTGGTGTCGCTGCTCGCCGCAGTGATCGGGCGTGGACAAACCGCGGGGGAGTTCCGGCGCAAGATCGAGCCGGCGCTGGCAGCGGTCGCGGTATGCGCCACCTACTTCGCGTTGATTTACGAATGGGCGCGCCACGGCGGCAAACTCTACATCGAGGGCGCCATCGCCCGGACGCTCGACATCGTTCTGAGTGGGCTGAGCGACAAGAAGATCAGACGTGCCCCAGCCTGATCTAGTCCCTTACCTCAACGGAGAAGTTCTGATGACCAAACAGCCCCACGCGATCGTAATCGGCGGAAGTATGGCCGGAATGTGCGCGGCGAGAATTCTCGCCGACCATTTCGAGAAAGTTTACGATTGTCGATCGCGACTACTATCCTGACGGCGCGTTCGAGCGTGCGGGAGTGCCGCAAAGCCGGCATGTGCATGTGCTGCTCGCGCGCGGACGTCTCGAGTTGGAAAATCTGTGAAGGCCGCGTGGATAGATCCGAAAATCGGCGAGAATCCGTTTGCCGGCGTGCTGTTCCCGGTCAAGAACAATCGATGGGTCGTCACGGTTGCCGGAATCGGCAAGAACTAATTGCCCAATGACGAGGCGGGCTACATGGATATGCTGACCAAATTGCGCTTGCAGCTGATTGCCGAGGCGGTCAAGCGCGCCGAACCGATCTCCGAAGTCTACTCGCATCGCTCGATGACCAATCGGTGGCGTCGCTACGACAAACGGCCCGCCGAGCTCACCGGATTCGTCGCACTCGGCGATGCAGCGTGCGCATTCAACCCCGTGTATGGCCAAGGCATGACGACCGGTGCACTGTCGGCCCTCACGTTGCGCGACACCATCGTACAACTTGGCCTCGAGCATCCTAAACTGGCTGGCAAGTTTTACACTGCGCAGGCGCAAATTCAGAAGGCTCCATGGGGAAATGGCGACCGGTGCGGATTTCGCGGTTTTTGGGGTGGTCGGGCACAGGCCGATGTCGAATCGGATCTTCGATCCGATATTCGGGCTCATCATGGCGTACTCGGCCGATCCGGTCGTTCGGATGACTGTCGGCAAAGTCATTCACATGTTGCGGCCGCCCTCGGATTTGTTCGTGCCGGCTCTGCTTGGTCGAGCGGCCCTCAACATTGTGCGCGGCGTCGCGAAGCGCAAGCCGGCGGACAGTAGCTATCCCGCGATGCCCGCCGGCGCAATGGGCCAACGCAACTCCCGCGTTGTGTGTTACGACTCGATTTCGGATCCGGCGATCGAGAGATATTCGCGGTAGGGCGCGCAGGCGCGGCGCAGCTCTTCGTTCGAGCCGGTCGCGAAGATGGATCCATCGGAGGCGAACAGAATGCGGTCACACGCGGCGAGTGTGCCGGCACGGTGCGCAACGATGAGCACGATATGATCGCGCGCGATGTCGCGCAGCGTCCGCATCAGGTCCGCCTCGGATCCTGGGTCGAGCGGCGCGGTCGGCTCATCGAGTACGAGCACGTCGGGTTTGCGAATGAGTGCCCGCGCGATCGCGATTCGCTGCTTCTGTCCGACCGATAGCCGCGCGCCGCGTCTACCGAGCATCGTCTCGTATTTCTCCGGCAACGCCTCGATGAAATCCGCGGCTCCCGCGATTCGTGCCGCCTCACGCATCTGCGCGTCGGTCGCGTCGGGTGCGCCGTAGCGAATGTTATCTGCGATCGACCGCGAGAATAGCGCCTCCTGCTGAAACACGAATCCAACGCCCTTTCGCAGCACGTCGAGCGAGACGCGTCGCACGTCAATCCCATTGATGAGAATCTCGCCCGCGCACGGCTCGATGAAACGCGGAATCGAACAAATGATAGTGGTCTTGCCGGTTCCGCTCGGCCCGGCGAAAGCTGCCAACTCGCCGGTGTGGAGTTCAAATGAAACATCGCGGACGACCGGAACCGCGTCGTCGTAGGCGATCGAAACGTTGCGAAATTCGATGCGCGTGATTTTACCTGGGTCGATATCGCCACCGCGCGCGTGATCCTCGTCGAGGCGGTCGAGCACGCTGAAGACCCTGCGCAATCCTGAAATTGGCACTTGCAGGTTGGCCCAGGTGGCGCCCAGCTCGCCCATCGGACGTCCGAGCATGGTGGCATAGCTCAGCAGCAGCACCACATCGCCGAGGGTGATCCGCTTGGCAATTACTTCATCGAAAAGATGATAGAGGCCGACCATGATGAGGAAGAGAATCGGCGGCGTGAGGATCACCACCATCACAAGGATGAAGCAGACGAACTTGAGCGTCGCGCTGTAGGATTTCCAGCTTGCGGTGTTGATGGTACCGGTTTCGCGACCCTCGGTACCGTAGGCCTTGATGAGATGGACGTTGGCGAGGCGCTCCTCGAATACCGCCATGATGTTGCTGCCCTGCTCGCGCATCAGCTGTGAACGATCGCGGAAGACGCGGCTGAAGAACGCGCCGGCCATCGCGATAAGCGGGAGCAGAATCGCGCACCCAATCGGAATCATCGGCTCGTTCGAGAATTGAATGCTGATCACGATGAACGCGCAGATAAACATCGTGATCGACATGATCGGTGCGAGCAGGCCGCGATAAAAGACCTCGCTGATGCCGGCGCTGTCGTTCATCACGCGAAAAACCGCGTCGCCGATTTTCTGGTCGCCATACAAACCGAGTGGGGAGCGCAGGAACCGCGTGTAAATCGCGGTGCGTAGGTCCTGGTTCACTCGCTGCGAGAGATCGAGCGTGACCCAGGTCTCAATCAGGCCGAGGAGGCCGTTCCACAGACTCCATCCGTTGTTGGCGGCGCCGCCACTCGCGCCCGCTTGATCTAGGCCGCCGCTGCCCACCTCGGTATCGACCGGATGCGGATCGTCGCCAGAAATACCAGTAAGAATCACTGTGATGATGAGAAATGTGACGAGTACAGAAAGTAGAGCGATGCGATCAGTTCCCACGATCGGAAGCAGTATTCGTCTCGGAATGCCCGACAGCGGATGCGCGTCGATCACGTTGTCGATGATGATCTTCATCGGCCATGGCGTGATGAGGAACAGCAGCATCGACGAGATCGCGATCGCAGATTTCACGGCCACCAGCCTCCGATGCGCGGCGAAAAACGGCCATCCTTTGACAAGGAGGCGCAGCGCTTCGCGAAAACTCAGCGAGCCACGCTCAGTCGCATAGATATCCCGCGCGCGCGAGTCGCGAGTCTCGGGCGCCGAGCCGTTGCGATTGCTCTCGAGCGAGATGGTCGCGGTGGGGTGGTCAGCCATTCGACACCTCTGCGATGCGAACTTCGTGGAAGGCGGTGTCGTCCGCCTCGCTCACGCGCCCATCGGCAATCTGGTAGATGTGCTCGGCCAGAGCGGCGGTGCTGCGACGATGGGTGGCGAGCAGCACGATGCGCTCGCGAGGACGTTCATCGACCCATTCGCGAACACCGCGCATCACGAGGTTCTCCGTCACCGAATCGAGCGCGGAAGTAGGCTCGTCGAGAATCAGGATGGGCGCGTCGCGAAGAAAGGCGCGGGCGAGTCCGATGCGCTGCGCCTGACCGGTGGAAAGCTTGGCGCCTTTCTCGCCCAGCACGGTGTCGAGGCCGGCGGGCAGCGAGCGCACGAACTCGGCGAGTCCAGCGCGCGCGACGGCGTGGAGGATTTCCTCCTCGGTCGCATCGATGCGGCCGTAGACGATGTTGTCGCGCAGCGTCGCCGTGAAGAGAGGGTTCTCCTGCAGCGCGACAGAAATCATTCGCCGATAGGTCTCAAGCTTGAGATCGCGAATGTCATGCCCATCGAGAGTGATGCGGCCTTCGACCGGATCGAAGAAGCGCAGCATCAGCGCGATGAGTGTGCTTTTGCCTGAGCCGCTGGGTCCCGCAATCGCGGTGACCTCGCCAATCTTCACATGAAAGTTGACCGTGCTGAGGACGGTGGATTTCGCATCATAGGAGAAACTTACATCCTCGAATGCGAACTCGCTCGCCGGCGTGGGTGGAATGACACTGCCGCTGCGGACTTTTTCTTCGGGCAGTTTCGCCATCATCTCGAACACACGCGAGAGCGCGATGCTGACATCCTGGAGTGTTCCCCACATTTGCGCCATGTTGCGCACGCGGGCGCTTGCGCCGCCGAAAATCCAGAGCGCGCCCTGGAAGACGCCGAGCGAGAAGACCGCGCTGATCATCCCAGCCCCGCCACCGTGAAGCACCTGAAGCGCGCCGAAGTAAATCGCCCCGACGTACGCGAGCGAGCGCATGGTGCTGATGATTACGCGATAGACCACGAACAGCATCCGCGCGCGGCGCGCCGCCATGAACGATTTCCAGTTGTCGATTGCGTAGAGTTCGCTCTCCGAAGCTTCGCGGCCAAAGGCCTTGACCGCCTTGATCGCCGCGAGCGTTTCCTCAATGCGGGTTGTTGCCTGTGCGGTGTTGATGCGCTCGGCGAGGAATGCGCGCCGCAGCGGCTTTGCAAACAGCCAGGCGATGATCAGGTTGCTGGGAATCAGCGCCGCCGCGATGGCCGCAACGTGATAGTCGAATGCCGCCAGCACCGCGATGTTCACCAACACCATCGGCACCACGCGGAGCGGCATTATTATGAGACCGTTGATGACATGGGGAATCGCCGCTGAGTCCTGGAACATCCGGAAGATTGCGTCACCGATCTTCTCTTCCGAGTGAAAGCGCAGACTCAGTTCCTGCAATCGCGTGTAAAGGTCAACGCGGAATTGGTTGGTCATGCGCTGCAGGATCCAAATCCCATACGCCACCAGCGCGATGCCGTACGGAATCGCGATCACCATCATCACGCCAGTGAAGGCGCATGCGTGCGACAGAATCAGTTGGCGATCCGCGGTCATTGGAACGTGCAGCATCCAGGCCTGAAACTGATTGAGCGGTTTGCCCTGGCCGACCGCATCGAAAAAAACGCCCAGCAGCGCGAGTGCGAACAGTCCGCCCGGTAGTCCTGGAACCACTCCGAGCGCGAGATAAACCAGATGCCGCTTAAAGGGCCTGATGAAGGGCCACACGCGCGGCGCGAGGCGGAAGATGTCGCGCGAGCGCAGCTTGTCAGGTGGTGGAAACGCGGTCGCAGCCTCGGAGGCGTGCTCGTCGGCAGCCGCGACCTGGGCTTCGAGGAAGTCCTGTTCGCCGGAAATACTCAATGTGTTGGAGCCGTCGAGGTCGCGGCGCCCTGCGGGCCGGGCATCTGTGCGCCCGCGAACGCGAGGATGTTATCTTCCAGCGCGCCGGTCGATTTGCATTCGATGGTGGTCTGATCCTGCGCCAGGCCGTAGATGCCCTGGAAGTTGGCGCTCACGGTCATGAAGGTGGTATTGCGCGGCGCTTGGTCGAGCTTGATGGTGAGCGTTACGATCGCGTCGTTGAGTTGATAGATCATATGCATCGGATCGGTCTCGCAGGCCGCCCAAGTCTTCCATCGCGCAGAATCGATGCCGGTTTGTTTCGCAACGATGGTGTCCGTCTTCTCATCGGCGCTGACCAGGTCGAACTTCGATTCGAGGCGGTCCGAGAAGTACGCCTTCAGAGTTTTGAAGACGTCGGGTACCGGCTTGTTGATTGGCGCCGAATGCGGAATGATGCGCGGCGGTTCGAGCGCGGAGACCATACTTTCCGGATAGAGCATCGAAACAATCAGTAGCAGCGCAATTGATAGCGCCTGCAGCGGGATTTTCGACACGGACCTCATCCTTCCTCCGCGGGATGTGCAGCGATTTGCCCCCACGAATAGAGATCATATCGGCGCGCGAAGTGGCCGGTAAAGCCGCCTCATGCTAACGTCGCGCGCAATCGAATGTCGCAAAGAGGATGCCGCCATGCCCGCCGTATTGGTCGAAAAGCGCAACCACATCGCATACGTCACGTTCAATCGCCCCGAGGTGCACAACTCCTTCAATCCCGAGCTGCTCGTGTTGATGGGCGCCTTCTGGGAGGAGGCCGAGAAAGATGACGACGTGAGGGCGGTGATCGTAACCGGTGCCGGCAAGGTCGCGTTCTCCGCGGGCGCCGATCTCGGCAAGCTGATTCCGCTCTTCACTCGCGCGCGCAAGCCCGAGGACGAATGGGATCAGAAGCTGCTCGCCAATCGCCGCATCGGCGATATCGCGCTGCTGCGCAAATACGATTTTCCGAAACCGGTGATTGCGGCGGTCAACGGATTTTGTATCGCGGGCGGGATGGAGTTCATTCAGGCCAGCGATCTGCGCGTCGCATCGGAGAATGCGAGCTTCGGATTGCAGGAAGTGAAGTGGGCGATCATTCCCGCGGCGGGCTCTCTTGCAAGGCTTCCGCGGCAGATCCCGTACTGCAAGGCAATGGAAATACTGCTCACCGGCAATCGCATCGATGCGCAAGAGGCGTGGCGTCTCGGTCTCATCAACTATGTGGTGCCGCAGGAAAAGCTGATCGCGAAGGCGGAGGAACTCGCCGCTGCGATCGCCGCGAACGGTCCATTCGCGGTGCGGAAGATCAAGGAAGCGGTGCGGCGATGCTCCGGGCGTCCCTACGAAGAGGCGTTCAAGATCGAGGACGAGGTCGCGCGCGAGGTGATGCGCACCGAGGACGCGAAGGAAGGTCCGCGCGCGTTCATCGAAAAGCGCAAGCCCAACTACAAGGGACGGTAGGCGCGCGAACTACGCGCCGGCCAGCGCGCGCATCGTGTTATTGGCGTCGCGCGCAATCGTCGCACTAGGACCGATCGGAAATACCACCGGATGCGTGATGCCGGCGGCGCGGAACTTCGCCACGAAGTCGCGCCCGACCTGCGGCGGGCCAAACGCCGCGATCTTTCGCGCCGAGGCCTCGCTGATGGCATTGGGCGCCTCATCGCGCTTGCCTTCCTTCCACAGCCGCCGCACCTCCGCGAACTCATCCGCCAATCCGTAGCGCGCGAACATCTTGTTGTAGGAATCAACGAACGCGTAGGTTGCCAGCTCACGCCGGAATTGATCGACCGCCTTCGACTCTTCCTCGGTGATGCACATCCTGATGTAAATCCCGACATCGATATCGGCGGGATTGCGTCCTGCCTTTTGTGCGCCCGCGTGGATCTCCTTGATCATCGCGGGCATCGCCTCGGGCGGCGAGTAGTTCATCAGGACGCCGTCGGCAAGTTCGCCCGCGAGCTGCAGCATCGGCGCGTTGAGCGCTGCGAGGTAGATCTTCGGCGGACGTTTCTGCGACGAGCGCATGCCGAGGCGGAAATCAGATTTGTAAATCTCGCCATCGAACTTCGATTTACCCTCGGTGAAAAGCTGACGCATGATGGTCACGCATTCGCGCATCGCGGTGACCGGCTTTCGATACGATGCGCCGTGCCAGCGCTCGACGATCACGGGGCTCGAGACTCCCAGCCCCGCGATAGCGCGGCCTCCGGAGAGTTCGTGGATGGTGAGAAACGCCATCGCATTCACGCCCGGTGTGCGAATCTGCATCGGGATGACACCGGTCGCGAGTTCCGCCTTTGAGGTGTTGACGGCGAGCGCGCCGAGCGTCACCAGCGCGTCGGGCCCTGACACCTCGGCAACCCACAGCGACGAATAACCAAGGCCTTCGGCCTCTTGGGCGAATTTGAAGCGCTCGGCAGGCGCGCCGCCGCCGGTCGTCAGATGGAGTCCGAGTTTTTTCGCATCAGCCATGAATCTTCTCTCTTCGGAATCGATGCGCGATTGTGTAACGATTGGATCGCGACCGCAACATCTGACCGTAATATCTGGAGGTGCGACGAGTGGCGTCTTTCGATTCCAAGGGCGTGAAGATCCATTTCGAGGATCAGGGCAGCGGCGACCCGATCATACTGGTGCATGGCTTTGCCTCGCGGGCGGAGCACAACTGGGGAATCACCGGATGGTATAAGACGCTCACGCCGCACTATCGGGTCATCGCGCTCGATTGCCGCGGACACGGCCAGAGCGACAAGCCGCATGATATAAAGGCGTACGGCGGCGCCGCGATGGAGGATGACATCATCCGCTTGATGGATCACCTCGGCATCGAGCGCGCGCTGTTGATGGGCTATTCGATGGGCGCTCGCATCTCGATGGGGCTCCTGGCGCGCCGGCCGGAGCGCTTTCGCGCGGTGGTCCTCGGCGGCATCGGCGCCGGCGGAGGAGTGACGGATCCCGCAGCGCGCAAGCCGATCGTGGCGGCGCTGCTGGCCTACGACCAATCACAAGTGAGCGACCAACGTGCGCGTCTGTTCCGCGAATTTGCGGAGGCCAACAAGAATGATCTGAAGGCGCTCGCCGCATGCATCGCGTCGGACCGCGAGCCGATCGCGCCGAGTCAGTTCACGAACAACAAAGTGCCGGTGCTGGTGGTGGTGGGCACCAAGGATGAATTGGTGGGAAACCCCGAGGAGCTCGCGATCCTGATTCCGCGCGCGCAGTTGCTGAAACTGGAGGGGCGCGATCATCTGAATGCGCCGGGCGACAAGCAGTATCATCAAGCAGTGCTGAAGTTCTTCGAAGCTGCGCCCACCTAACCCCTAGGAGGGTGTTGAAAAATACAAACTGGCGCATTTCGCTACGTATTTACTGATCTCCAATGATCTCAAGACTCTCCTATGCTTCGCTGTCGGAATCGACTTTTCCAAGTTCACCCTTTAATCAACACCCTGCTAGAGACGTTCAACTTTTGGAAGGCGATGCCTGAGGGACATGAAAAGCGCGACAAACTGACCCAGCTCGACATGGCGACCGCGGAGAAGAACCGCTGCATGATTGAGCAGGCAAAGGCTGTGCTGGCCGTCCTAGACGGCAGCGACGTAGACAGCGGAACGGCCGCCGAGATCGGCTACGCGTTCGCCCGCGGTAAGGTGATCATCGGCTATCGCGGCGACACTCGCCTCAGTTCCGACAACGAGGGTACTACCGTCAACCTGCAGGTCGAATACTTTATCCTTGAGAGCGGCGGAAAGAAGGGAAAGATCGTTACATCAAAGGATCAAATTGGGCCCGAACTTCAAGCACTGGTGCACTGCTCCCCGAATACGAGCCGGTGACGGCGATTCTCAAACTCTGACCCGTTTGTCATTCTGAGCGGAAGCTGCTGAAGGAAGAATCCCGACCAGTCTCGCACTTCGATGTTCCGGGCTCAGGTCATCTGCCCCCTCCGTATGGCCGCAACTGGGCGCGTCGCGGAGCACTGAAACACTCCTTCGACTGCGTAATCGATCAGTGATCTCCCAGTATCAATTCAGTCCACTACGCAACCTCACGGTGAGATCAGCGTGTAGACGTTGCTGACCGGCAGATCTTTGGCTGAGCGTTGCATGCCTATGAGCTGCCTCACCATTGCTAGTACCTGAAAGGTTCGGCCCGCCTTCTCATTCTCGTTGGGCGAGATGTTCGGTTTGCCGTTTCGTCGGCGAGGTCCGGGGTCGCGTAGCTTGTACTCTTGTAAGAGACCTCGAGCAAGGAACTGTATGGCGCGTTCTCGCCCCCGCCAAATCTTCCCAAGGGTCCAAGCTGGTTGACTACGAACAAACGCTCGCAGCGGTAGGGTGTGCTCTCCCCGGATGATACGCCGGTAATGCGCCCATCGTGAGTGCAGGCCTCCGAAACGTTGGGAATCTCCCTATCAAATGGCCCATCCTTAATCCAAACGTAGCGGTCGTTGCCCGTCCGGCGAAGTTGTCGCCTGGTTATTTCGCCCAAAAATAAATGATCCCTTCTGGCGAACGTGACTTGAACTCGAGGTTCACGGGTTTGGAAAAGTCAATGTCCGATAGCGGATTACAGCCGTTGCCGTATACAATCTCGCACGCTGCCGCCCCAAGTGTTACTGTTCCGGGGGGCGTTTTTTCAACAGCTGAAAGGGCGGATGTCTTCACTTTACCCTTCGCACATTCATCTGGAGATGGGGCACGTTTTTTTACACGCCCAGTCGCTAAACCGAATGTTTTCGATGACTCCTTTTTGTACGTCGCTTAGCTCTCCATAGAACGGCGGTGCGTAGAAACACAATTTCGAAGATTGCCCAGATTTCCGGGCGCGATAGAGAATGGGGGGCAGATGCTCTTGGTGGTGTCGGTCAACTGGTAGAAAAGCGCTGAGCATCAGTAATGCGGCGGGTTGCGCAGTTGGAGTATCAAGTTGTTGCTATGCGGCCTCCGGTTGTTCGCTGCTGGTGGCTAAGTCGTGCCAGCCGACAAGGCGGCGCAGAGTAACTTGGCCACTGCGCGGGAGGCCGAAAAGCAAGAGCAGCACCGCCTCCTCGCTGGGAAGCGAAGCCTGGGTCTTGGTCCGCCGCCGAAATTCCTCGTTGATTCGCTCCAGCGCGTTGGTGGTGCGCAGCGCCTTCCATTGCGAAATCGGAAAAGCGGTAAAGGTGAAGAGTTGGTCGCCGGCTTCCTCGAAGCTGGCGCTGACGGTCTTGCAACGCAGCTTCCACTTGCGGGCAAAAGCCACCCGCGCGTGCTCGACCGCCTCGCGACTCTCGGCATAGATCATGCGCCGATAGTCCTCTGCAAGTTCCTCGCGCAGATGGGCCGGGGCCTTGGCGAGCAGGTTCCACAGCTTATGGTTGGTACAACGTTGAATCGCGATCTGCGGCCATTGCACTCTAAGCGCCGCGGCCAGTCCTGGATTGCCATCGACCACCGCCAGCAGCGGCTTACCGAGATTGCGGGCGCCCAGCGAGCGCACCGCATCGAGCCAGGCGTCCGCGCTCTCAACCCCTGCCAGGCGCAGGTCCAGCACCACCCGGCGGCCATCGGCGCAAACCCCCAGCGTGACCAGCACCGGTACGCGCACGCGTTTTTTCCCGATCCTCATCCGCGGATACCAGCCGTCGAGAAACAGATAACGGATCTTCAGCTCACCGAGATCCCGCTGTGCCCACGCGGCGAAGTCCTCGCGCAAGCGCCCGACCAGACGCGATACGGCATCCTTTGACAACGGAGCACCGCGCAACAACGGGCCGAGCGCTCCCCGCAGCCGCCGCGTGTTAGTGCCACTGAGGTACACTCCGAGGATCGCCTCATCGACTCGCTCGCTGCGGCGCTGATAGCGCGGAATGGAGTTGACCCGGTTTCGTGGAGTGTGTTTGGCAGGAAGGCAAGGAGGAGAGCTAATGCCAAAAACCCATCCACCATACCCGGCCGAGTATCGCCGGCGGATGGTCGAACAGGTGCGCGCGGGGCGGTCGCTGAAGGAGTTGGCGCGTGAGTTCGAACCGTCGGTCGAGAGCATTCGGCAGTGGGTCAGACAGGCGCAACTCGACATCGGCGAGCGCAGCGACGGACTGACCAGTAGTGAGCGGGAAGAACTGACGCGGCTTAGGCGCGAGAACCGGGTCCTGCGCGAAGAGCGCGAGATTTTGTCAAAAGCCGCGGCCTGGTTCGCCACGGAGACCGGCTCAGTGCCGTCACGGCGTTCCAATTCGTGAGTGCGAATCAGGCCATGCACGGGGTTGCCACGATGTGCCGGGTGTGGGGAGTCTCCACCAGCGGTTACTACGCGTGGCGTACACGGGCGCGCTCGGAGCGAGCACGCGCCGATGCGGAACTGAGTCTGCGGATCCAGGCGATTCATCAACGTTCGCGCGCCACCTACGGCGCGCCGCGCATTCACGCCGAGTTGGCCGACCAGGGGATCCGGGTCGGTTGCAAGCGGGTCGCGCGGCTGATGGAGGTGGCCGGCATCTATGGGGTGAGCCGCCGCAAGTGGATCACGACCACCACGCGGGATCGCGCCATGCGACCCGCGCCAGATCTGGTCGAACGCAACTTCAGCGCGCCAGCCCCGAACGAGTTGTGGGTGGCCGACCTCACCTACATTCCCACTTGGACGGGCTTTCTATATCTGGCCGTGGTGCTCGACGTGTTCAGCCGCAGAGTAGTCGGGTGGGCGATGGAAACTCATCTGCGCACCGAGCTGGTGTTAGCCGCGCTCAATATGGCGCTCGGTCAGCGCCGGCCCGCGGACGTGATTCATCACTCCGACCAGGGAACGCAATACACTTCGATCGCGTTCGGGACGCGCTGCCAGCAGGCCGGGGTGCGACCCTCGATGGGTTCGGTCGGCGATTGTTTCGACAACGCGATGGCGGAGAGCTTTTTCGCCACCCTGGAATGCGAGCTGCTCGAGCGCCGCAGTTTCAAAACTCAGATTGAGGCGCGCATGGCGGTCTTTGACTTCATCGAGGGTTGGTACAATCCCCATCGTCGCCACTCCGCGCTCGGCTACCAGTCACCGATCAATTACGAACGCTGCTATGCAGATGATGCCAATCAAAGCTTGCGGTGCGCGGGCCGCGATGCGCACCACTGGGCCGCCGAAAAACGTGGCGGCCGGCGCGCTGCACAGCGTCGCGGCCGCAGATCCAAAACCTTTAAGCTTTCCAGCCCCACCCTCAGATCGAGTGCAGGGTGGGGCCGAAAAGCTGGACTCAGACCAACACTAATGCGAAAAGTCGGAGGCTGCTAAAAACAGAAACCAAGCCCAAAACTATCCACCGAAACGGGGTAGCTCCAGATGCACCTTCTCCGCCTCCGAAGAGGGGAGGGCAAGAAGCGGCCACATCGCAGAAGATCGGTACGATTAATGCGTAAATACTCCCGGCCCGCTCACGTCAACATAAGGTCTGACCTATGGATACCGTGGTCGCACTCGGCGCCATCGCTGCCAATCGGCATCACTTACGGCCAGTTACCGGTCGGCCTGCGCGTATTCGCTGAGTTCAGAAAGCCGAAGGAGCTAATCTGCCCTGAAAACGGCGAGGCCGCTCACGTCACGGTGGACACCACTTATGCTGCGATGACGTCAGCGGTTGGGATGAACAGACGCTGCTTGGACGGATGTTCTAGGTGGCCCGAACGCGGTGCGTGCAACCGAAGTTGCCTGAGCCGATTGGCGCACTAGCGTCTGGCGTCGGCTTCCATCTCGAGAGGCGAGAGCAGGGACACGCGATGTTTCCGATGGCATCATTCCGATGAATTAGATGTGGCGGACTGCGCCAGAGGCGGGCCGCCCGAGCATCAGAGGAGAAAGGAATCGTCATGATCGATTACGGGAAGTATCGAAGCATCAAGGTCGAGAGGGAGAACAGGCTTGCCACGGTGACCCTGAACCGCCCTGAAGCACTTAACGCGGTCAATTCCGAACTGCACGACGAACTTGAACACATCTGGATCGACCTTGCCAACGACGAGGAAGTGAACGCGATTTTGCTGACCGGGGCGGGCAAGGCCTTTTCGGCGGGCGGCGATGTGAAGGCGATGGCGGCGCGCTGGGGTACTGAGGAAGGCAGAAAGTGGACGCTCAAGATCGCCGCGGCGGGCCGCAGGATCATCCAGAACCTGCTCGACGTTGAGCAGCCGATCATAGCCGCGGTGAATGGCGACGCGATGGGGCTCGGCGCTAATATCGCGCTGCTGTCAGACGTTATCGTCGCCTCTGAAACCGCGCGGATCGCCGATACCCACGTCAAGGTCGGAATCGTCGCCGGCGACAGCGGCGCGGTGATCTGGCCGCTGCTGGTTGGTCCCGCCCGCGCCAAGGAATTCCTGATGCGCGGAACTATGCTCACCGGAGCCGAGGCGGCCAAGATCGGGCTGGTCAACCACGCAGTGCCCGGCGACCAGGTGCTGTCCAAGGCGAAGGAGATCGCGCGGGAACTGGCCGACGGACCTACCTGGGCAATTCGCTGGACCAAGACCTCGGTGAACAAGTGGCTCAAGCAACAGGTGAACCTGATCCTCGACGCGTCGATCGCCTACGAGATGTTGACCTTCTACACTGAGGATCACAAAGAGGCCGCGACCGCGTTCGCGGAGAAGCGCAAGCCCAGGTTCCAGGGAAAATAAGTTCGGGACCAAGATTCAGGCCGCGGTGGCGTGTGCGCGCGTCTCATCGCCGGGGAGGCCCGCCGCTGGCTCGCCTGGTGATCGCTTTGGCCAAGGCAAAGGAGCGGAGGCCGTAAACCGGGAAAGGTCGGCCGGTCCGAGACAGAGTTGAGCACCGGCGGGTGAGGGCGAGCGTGAGCTTTATGGATGATTCAATCCAAGCGCTGTTTTCCCTGCGCGGACAGGTTGCGCTAATAACGGGTGCATCGTCGGGCCTCGGCGTCGAATGTGCGCTCGCCCTGGCGATTGCGGGAGCCGATGTGGCGCTCGCAGCGCGCCGATGGAGAAAACTTGAGACGCTGGCCGACAAGCTCACGAAACTGAACGTCCGGGCGCTGCCGATCGCTGCGGACCTGACGATCGATCCCGATCTGGATCGAATCGTCTCGCAGACCGTCGCTGAGCTTGGCGAGATCGATATCCTTGTCAACGACGCCGGCATCGCGCTCGGCGGCAGTGCCGATGCGATCACGCGGCAGAAGTGGGAAGCCGAGTTTGCGGTCAACGCAACCGCCCCCATGATGCTGGCGCAGAGAGTGGCGCGCCGGCTCATCGCCCGCAAAGCCCCCGGACGCATCATCAACATCACGTTAACGTATGCGAGCCTTGCGAGCCCCTACCGCATGGTCGCATACGCGGCCAGCAAGGCCGCACTCGAAAATCTCACTCGGGAATTGGCGGTGGAATGGGCTCGGCAAGGGATCAACGTCAACGCAATCTCGCCTGGGATGTTTCCCACCGAACTCAACGAGCGGGGGCTCAAGAAGCCTGGGATCAGAGAACGCACCGAGAACTTCACTCCGATGGGCCGCCTTGGCCGGCCCCAGGAGATTCGTGGAGCCGTGATCTATCTCGCGAGCGCGGCGTCCACCTACGTCACTGGCTCGGTGCTCCGAGTCGATGGCGGCTATCATGCCTGGTAAGTGCACCCCGCGGCATGCTCTGTGCGTGTGGATCGGCCCGTGGCGACGGTCTCTCTCCAAAAGGTGTAGTCCGCGACGTAGACGGCTAACTCCGGGGCGGAAAGTAGCTGCTCGAAGGTTGGGAGATTCGCATGGATTTTTTGGTTCCGGAGAGATTCACCGCTGGATGATCGCGCGCAACATGCTGGGCCTTTCGGCCCGTGAATGGGAGCGAAGAGCATGAGTGTTTCATTTCCCGAGATCTACGAACAGGTCAAAGCGCAGCTCGGCAAAACCCGGCGCATCCCGTTCGGCGTCATCAACCGCCGCGACGTCGAGCGCTTCGCGTTTGCAGTCGATGACCCCAACCCGTTGTTTTTCGACGACGCCTTTGCTCGCGCTCACGGCTACTCGAGCGCGATCGCGCCGCCGCTCTACCTGAGCAGCGTGCTGGGTTGGGAGTCCGGTCCGCCGCAGGATTCGCTCAGTCCCGACGGCAACCCCTCCGGCGACGAAACGGCGCTGCCGCTGAGAGGCGTGAGGGTGATGGGCGGCGGGCAGGAGCTGGAGTTCCATCGCCCTGTCACCGCCGGGATGGAGGTCATCATCGAGTTCAGCGTCACCAACGTGGAGCTCAAGCAGGGGCGATCGGGGCCGCTGCTGGTCATCCAGCTGCAGAAAAAATTTCTCACCAACGACGGCGCCCTGCTGGTTACCTGCCGGGAAAATGCCATCGCACGCTGAAGGTACGGCGAACCGAACATGAACGCTAGCCAACTTTACTTCGAAGATGTCGCGGTCGGGACCGCGATCACTCCGTTGATCAAGCGGCCGACCACGGTGCAGCTTTTCCGTTTCAGCGCGATGACCTGGAACTCCCACAAGATTCATTTCGACAAGCCCTACGCGCAGAGCGAAGGTTACCCCGACATACTGGTGCAGTCGCATCTGCACGGCTCCTTCCTGGTGCAGGCGGTCATGGATTGGGCCGGACCGGCGGCGCGCCTGGTGGGCTTTCGATGGCAAAACCGCGCGATCGGGATCCCCGGCGATGTCCTGACCTGCACTGGGACAGTGGTCAAAACCGAACTGCGTGAGGGTCTGGGTTACGTTGAATGCGAGCTCGAAGAACGCAATCAGAAAAACGAACTTTGCGTGCCCGCATGGGCCCAGGTGCAACTTCCGCTGCGCGCCGAGCAATTAAAATAAAGGAGCGATGCGATGCGCCCGGAATTTGACGACGATCAGGTCGCGATCGGAGCCTTCGTCCGCAAGCTTACGGTCAAATACGGCCGCCGCTATTGGATCGAGTGCGCCCGGCGGGGCAAGCCCCTCGACGAGCTTTGGCACGAACTTGGCCGCGCCGGTTACCTGGGGGTCATGGCGCCCGAGGAATACGGCGGCAGCGGCACGAGCATCACCCGGCTCGCCATCCTGATGGAGGAGCTGGCGAACAATGGCGTCCCACCCTTGCTCCTGGTCGTAAGCGTGATGGGAGCGATTGCGATCGCCAGGCACGGGACCGAAGAGCAGAAGCGTCGTTATCTGCCGAAGCTCGCGGATGGCTCCGAGAAATTCTGCTTCGCGATTACTGAACCCGATGCCGGCAGCAACAGTTTCAAAATCCGCACGCTGGCGCGCCACGACGGCGACCACTATGTGCTCAACGGCCAGAAGGTGTTTATCAGCGGCGTTGACCAGGCCGAGCACGTGCTGGTGGTCGCCCGTACCATCGCGGCCGACGTCGCCACCGACAAGCGCGAGGGAATGTCGCTGTTCATCGTCGATACCAAAACGCCCGGCCTGACCGCGAATCGGATGGACACCCAAATCCTGATGCCCGAAGGGCAGTTCCAGCTCTTCTTCGAGGACGTGCGCATCCCGCGCGCGAACCTGGTCGGTGAAGAGGGTAGGGGAATGCGCGCGATGTTCGACGCGTTTAATCCCGAACGGATCACCGCCGCCGCGATGGCCGTTGGACTCGGCCGCTACGCGCTCTCCAAGGCGGTCGAGTACGCGCGCACACGCAAAGTATTCGAGGCTCCCATCGGAGCGTATCAGGGGCTGGCCCATCCGATGGCGATTGCGAAGACCGAGATCGAGTTGGCCGCCCTGATGATGCATCGGGCCGCTGAAGTGTTCGACTCAGGCGCCGACGCGGGTGCCTATTCCAACATGGCGAAATACGCCGCAGGGGAGGCCGCGATCAAAACCGTCAACCTTGCGGTCCAGGTCCATGGCGGTAGCGGGTTCATGGCCGAGACCGACGTGATCACGTTATGGCCGCTGGTGCGCCTGATGCGCACCGCGCCGGTGTCGCGCGAGATGATTCAATTATATCGGCGAGCACGTGCTCGGATTGCCGCGGTCATATTGAGATGGGATCTGTGAAGGATACAGCTCATGTACCAGACGCTTGAGTATCGATTCGAGGACGGCGTCGCGCTCGCGCGGCTTAACCGTCCCAACAAGCTCAACGCGATCAACCCCGCGATGATCGACGATCTGCGCGAGCTCACCGCGGCAGTGTGCAAGGACAAGAGCGTGCGGGTGCTGGTGCTCACGGGCGCGGGACGGGCCTTCTCCGCCGGCGCCGACATCGCGCGCCTGGTGGAAATCACGGACGCCTCCCAGGCCCTAGAGTTCTTCGACAATATCCAGACCACCTTCAACACGCTCGAGGATCTCGACCGCCCTACCATCGCCGCGCTCAACGGTCTTGCCTACGGTGGCGGATGCGAACTTGCGCTGGCCTGCGATCTGCGCATCATGGCGGAGGATGCCGCTATCGGAGTGCCCGAGATCAAGATCGGCGCGCTTCCGGGAGCGGGCGGAACCCAGCGGCTAAGCAAGATGCTCCCGCCGGCGATCGCAAAACAAATGATCTATTTCGGCGACCCGCTCTCCAGCGCAGCCGCGCTTCAGCACGGGATCGTCAATGCGGTGGTTCCGGCGGAGCGGGTGCTCGACGAGGCGCTCCAATGGGCGAGGCGGCTTTCCGACCTGCCGCCGCTCGCGCTCAAATGTGGCAAGCGCCTGGTGCACGCGGGTATGAATGCGGACCTGAAAACCGGAATCGAGGCCGAGCGCTCCGCGCTCGCATTCCTGTTCGGCACCGAGGACCGCAACGAGGGAATGACGGCGTTCCTTCAGAAGCGCCCGCCGAAATTCACCGGCCGATGAAGGGGCAGCGATGCGGGAATTCACGGCCTCGGCAAGGTCGCCTGGCGGCTGCGGATAGTCAACGCGTTCACTGAAAAACGCAGCAGCCGTGCCGCGCGGATGAGGATCGGGAAAGCGCTGGCACCGCGCCGGCCCTGCGCGGTCCGCACCGCACTATGAATCTCAGACGAGGAGACTGGGGACAATGGATTTCACATTCAATGAAGAGGAGCGGCAATTCGCGGAATCGGTGCGGCGCTATTCGCTTCAGCGCCTGCTTCCCGATTTCCGGAAATGGGACCATGGCAACGCCTTTCCGCGGGAGCGGGTGCGCGAACTCGGCCCGCTCTCGAGTTGTGCCGCTAACGAAGCCGGATCCGCGATAACCGAGCACGCGTGACACGAAGGTTCGGTGGTGCGTTCAGGCGATCCGGCGTGACCTTGACAGACACGTTCAGGCCGTCCCATCTTGTTTCGCGTGGCCTCACGATTCATCGCATGAGCATGGTGCGCGACGCGTTTGTCCCGGATGAGTCCGCCATCTTCGGCTGGATCGAGACCCTATTCGCCCGAGGACTGCGGCGGCCCGGCTACACTGCTGACCGCTGGACGGAGAATCACTGCCTCGACCAGTTTACTCGACTCGGATTGGAGAACGTCCGTCTGGAGCCGGTGACGCTGCCGTACTGGGAACCGCTCGAGTCGTCGTTGATCATCCGCGCGGGTGACCGCCAATGGCGTGTCAACTGCTTCTCGTTGCCGCATTCTGCGACCACCGACGGTCTCAACGCACCGCTCGTCGCGTGGCATGAAGGTGCTAGCGACGCTGTCCGCGGCGCACTCGCCCTGGTTGACGTACCGCTCCTGCGGGCGCCTGCCGATCTTCCCCTCCTGCTCGCCGCACGCCCGGGCGAGGACCATTGGCGACGCCACGATCAGGGCGGCACGCTTGCAGGCGTCAGTCAGGTGCTGCCGTTCAGCCGCCACGTCATGGCCGTGATGGACGCGCCACATGCAGCAGGTGCATCCGGGTTCGTCGGAGTGCTGAGCGACTACCCGGGTGACTCCTATCAATACTACGTCCCGTACGATGGAATCGCGCGACCGCTACCGGGAGTCTGGATGAGGGAGAGCGATGGTGCCCGGCTACGGCGGCTGTGCGAGGAGGGCAGCGTGCGGGGCACGCTGGTCAGCCGCGCCCTTCGCCACGACATCACCAGCTACAACGTGGTTGGCGAACTGCCGGGTGCCGACGAAGACATGGTCATCATCGGCTCGCACCACGACGGCCCGTGGGCGTCGGCCGTCGAGGATGCCTCAGGGGTGGCGATGGTCCTGGCGCAGGCCGCCTACTGGTCACTCATAGCGCCCCCGCAACGGCCGCACCGACTGATCTTTCTTCTCAATGCGGGGCATATGAGCGGCGGTGCGGGCGTGCGCGGGTTCATCGAGGGGCATCGCGCGGCGCTGACAGGAGCCGTTCTAGAAGTCCATCTTGAGCACGTGGCGAGCGAGATCGTTGAGCGTGAAGGCCGCCTCGTCGGGTCGGGGCAACCTGAACCGCGCTGGTGGTTTACTAGTCGCAGTGAGCGGCTCGAAGCCACCGTGCGCGAGGTGCTCGCCGCCGAGCATCTCGAGCGCTCACTCATTCTGCCGCCGGACGTTTTCGGTTCGATGCCGACCACTGATGGCGGCCCCTTTCATCTCGCCGGCGTGCCGCTGGTCAACTTCCTCACCGCGCCGTTTTATCTTTTCGACGCGATCGACACGCTCGACAAGATTCACCGACCGAGCTTGGTGCCGCTGACCCGTGCCGCGATTCGCATTATCGCGTCAACGCGCGGGGTAAGCGCGGCCGCGATGCGTGCGGGTGTAGCGACGACTGAGCAGGGAAACTGACGGTGCCTTCTCAAAAATTTATCCGCCTGGATTCAGTGGTGGCCTCGATCGCGTAATAGGGGGGATCGGACGCTGCGCGGTAACGTGAGATGCGCATAGGAGGATTTTCGTTTGGTTCGATTCGGATCGACGGAGTCACGTACAAACATGATGTCGTTATAGATCAGGGAGAAATTCGGAAACGCAGAAAAAAGCCGTCGAAAAAATTTCGCGAGCAGTTTGGACACACTCCGCTTTCCGTCGAAAAAGATGTCCCGTAGACGTGCCGGCGGCTTGTGGTCGGAACGGGAAGTACGGGGGGTCTGCCGGTGATGGAGGAGCTTGTCGCCCGGCCTGCGGCCGCAGTCCGGAACCACGCGGCGTGTGACCGCGACGCCTGAGGTGTTAAGCGCGGTTCCGTCGATTTCGCGGCGGCCCATCACCTTGCTTTCGCCGGTGACTAAGGCAGTTCCGGCTTCCGCGCATGCAGCGCCGATCGAAGCCGCGATCCGTTCCAAGTCCGTGCGCGGAGCGAGCTTTCCTCGATGATCACCGCGCAAGTAAGCGCGACGACTTCCGTCGCACCCATCATCGAGAGATCGGCCACGATCCCGGACACTCGTCATCCTCCTGCCCGCTGTTCGGCAAGCAAATCCGTTTGGCTAGTCGTCGATCAGCGATTGGGCGACGCGTTCGACACACTAGGAAAGCTCGCAACACGTCGGTGGTAGTAACGACGCCCAACAGCCTGCCGCTTCGAGCACCTGCAATCCGCCGGCTTATGAGCGATCGTCAACCGCGCCGCGTCCTCGATGGTCTGGTTCGGCTTGACGGTCATCGAGTCGAAGGTCAGCGCCGCGGTGACCTCGGTCGATTACAAGTAGCTCTGATACGCGCGGATATCACGATGGGTCACGATGCCGACCAGCTTCTCGCCGTCGAGAACCGGAAGCCAGCGGAACGGGCGGAACTCGCCGCGCTCAATCCACGAGATGGCGGCTTGCAAAGTGTCGCGGCCGAAATCGCACGGGATTGCTCGCCATCAATAGAGATATGAGCCTGTGTTCGATGCCTCGTGCTCCGTGATCTAGCGAGCCCCCTGCCAATACGTCAAACCGAGAAACTCACGATGAAAGCGTTGTGTAGCCGAATTGTCTCTCGCGTGACGGATCGCTCCAAAGTCGAGACTCCTGCCGCGATCGGATACAGCGGTTCCCGAACTGAGCACATTTCTGCAGTTCAGGTCACCGTGAGAGAGCGGCACGCTGACCGTCGCCAGTCCGTGGTCAGGGCGATTGCTCGGCGCCTGCGGGATGATGATCGCGAGTGCGGCGAGATTCGACATAACATCATGGGCGAGCGGGTGCTCGGCCTTTCTAAGGGCTGAAAGTGCGGTCGGATCTCGCCGTATCGGAACGCGCCATCAGATCTCTGGGCGGTTATGGAATCGCCAATTTTTCACGCTGGTTTTCCCGACATCGGTTTTGGCATGATCGATGCTCGTCGCTACATAAAGGCTCACGAGCATTGGCTCCGATGAACACTAAGAACAAGTCACCAGAAAAAAATCAGAAGCAAGAACTCGTTGCCGCGACTCACCGAATCAAGCATCTAGCCAAGGAGCTTAGTCGTGAAGACTTGAGACTCGCGCTGCCGCTGCTCGATGCGGCTGTGGCAGGCGTGGTGCTCGGTTTCAAGCCTTCGGACCGTGAGATGCGCGAGCAGGCGGAGCGTTGCTGGGAAACTCTGAAACCGATCCTGAGCCATCATCTGTTCAGCGAAGATGAAAGAGTTTTGCCTTGGGCCAAAGGCATGGCCGGCTTCTCCCCCGCAGTGATGGTGCGGCTCAAAAAGAGTCACGACGAATTGCGCAGGATCGCAAAGCAGCTCGCCAGCGTCTGCTTCGAAGAGGATACAGACAGGGCTATCGCGCGCGCTGGCAAAGCGTTGTGCATGCTCGCGGTCAAGCTCGATGACCTCGTTGCCAGCGAGGAATTGCGCCTGTTGCCGGCGCTGAGGAAACTGTTGTTCCGTGAAACAGGGAGCGCAACTGCTGCGGAAGCCGTACATCTTGATACATCCGCATGACCCAAAACAGCTATCATCAAATCCTCATCATTGGTGGTGGAACTGCCGGTCTCACTGTTGCGGCGCGGCTCAGAGGCGCAGGTGAATCCGATGTCGCGACAATCGAGCCGTCGGAGCCAGGAGCGTGAATACAGTTAACTTCGTCACGATTCCAGCTTCGATCGTCCCCGATCAGGAAATCGTGGTCTTCGGCGATCGCCGCCTCACCTACGCGCAACTGGGCGAGATGGTCGCGCGCTATACCGGCGTCTTCAAGCAGCTTGGGCTGGGTCCCAAAGATGTCGTTGCGGCACTCGATACCAACTCGGAACGCTATATCGCCAGCTACTATGCGGCTGCGAAGGCAGGTCTGACTTTCCTACCGCTCAACTATCGCGCCAAGGATCCCGAGCTCGAATACATGATCAATGCTGCCGGGGCGAAAGTATTACTGGTTGGCGACCGCTATCTGGAACTGGTCGGACGCATTCGGCAGAGGATCAATGTCAACGAAGTCGTCGCACTCGGGAGCGGCGACGGCAACCTGTACCGGCTGTCGGAACTGGCGCGCCGGACCGATCCCGACGAAACCGAAGCGGAAGTCGAAGACGAAGACGTTTCGGTCCTGATGTACACCAGCGGCACCACCTCGCTGCCGAAAGGCGTGATGCTGCGCTTTCGCGATTTCGTCGCCTATGTCACTGCGAACGTCGAGATGGCCGATGGAACTGATCGGGGCGTGGCGCTGGTGTGCGTGCCGTTTTACCACATCGCGGGAACCACCGCGATGATGACCAACATCTGGACCGGACGCAAAGTTATTGTGATGCCGCAGTTCGATGCCAAGAACTGGCTCAAGCTGGTGGCGCAGGAAAAGGTCACCCATGCGTTCGTCGTTCCCACTATGATGAAACAACTCCTCGACGAACCGGGATTCAAGGACACCGATTTCTCGAATCTGACCAACCTCGCATACGGCGGCGCGCCGATGCCGATCCAGGTGATTCGCCGCGCGATCGAGGCATTCCCAACTCATGTCGGCTTCGTCAACGCCTACGGCCAGACCGAGACCACCTCATCGCTCACCGTGCTCGGCCCCGACGACCATCGAATCGAGGGAACCGCTGAACAGAAGGAACTGAAACTGAAGCGCCTCAACTCGGTCGGCAAGCCGCTGCCCGACGTGGAAATCAAAGTCCGCGACGACGACGGCAAGTTTCAGGGTGCCCGTGTGGTCGGCGAGATATGCATCCGCACCCCGCGCATCATCAAGGGCTACGCCGGGCGCGAGGACGACTCGGCGCTCCCCGACGGATGGCGCGCGACGGGAGACCTGGGATGGGTCGACGAGGAAGGCTACGTATTCTTCGCCGGGCGCAAGGACGACATGATCATCCGCGGCGGTGAAAATATCGCGCCCGCGGAAATCGAAACCGTGCTGATGAGTCATTCCGCGATTGATGAGGTCGCGGTCATCGGCGTGCCGTCGGTCGAATGGGGCCAGGTCGTGAAGGCATTCGTAGTCAAACGCTTCGGCGAAAATGTCGGCGACAAAGAGCTGGTCAACTTCTGCCGCAAGCGCCTCTCGAGCTTCAAATGCCCCGAAACGATCGAGTTTATCGACGCGCTGCCGAAAAATCCGCTCGGGAAAATCCTGCGGAAAGAATTGCGCGCGACCGACCGCGACGATAGTCGGGCCGGATCTCGCAAGTCGGTCAGCGCTTCGCGGCCGCCCAGATGATAGTCCAGAATCCGGGTTTGCGGTTCGGAATCAATCCGGGCGCCGGCCCGAGGTGCAACGCTTAACGAGATCGACGATTTTCCCGACAACTGGTGGCCCTCGTATCATGGTCAGATATCACCGACCCAAACGTATCCGAGCTTCCTGTCCGCAGCCGAGACGAAATCAGCGGACGACCAGTGGCAGAAGATGTCGGCGATAAACGCCCCGAACTTTCTTTGCGAAGCGGCGATCGATCAGCCGAAGAGCCCTCCGAACGACGAACAAAGACCGGGGGCGTTCTATCGATGCATCCGGGCCATGCACTGCGGATGCTCGACGCCGAAGGTGCGGAATTCGCCAAATCGGAGTTTGATTGCTGCACGTCGCTATCGCAAAAGCTGTTGGGCCGATAAGGGCAAGGTTTGGTATCGCGGCGATGGCTGCGCAGGTCCTTAGCTACATGTTCTCTGTGAGTACTGGGTGCAAAGTAGGCAATCGATCGTCCGCTCGAAAAACACGTCATGTAAAACATCAAGTTCCGAAGTGCAAAAAAGGGTGTCCAACTCTGCTTATGGGAGGTGCCGACCTTCTTGCTGGCGTCCTAGGCGCCAGTCACCGGGTTTCATTAGTGAATGACAGCGGCGAAAGCGTCGGGTAGACCTTGGCGCGTTCAACCGACCACGATGCGGATCCGATGAATGGCACCGTCGTCGCTAAGATTGATACGCGCCGTGGCCTCGGTCAGCGCCTCGCCGTCGAGTTCCACCCGGGTGACACCACGGCTTACGCCATGTGGATTTTCGACCGCGATCTCGTAGCGCGCTGAGTGGTACTTGAAAATCATCTCGAAACCGTTCCACGCTCTCGGTGTACATGGCTCGATCACGAGCGTTTTGCCCCGCAGACGAAATCCCAGTATCCACTCGAGGCCCGCCCGATACATCCAGCCGGCCGAGCCGGTGTACCAGGTCCACCCGCCCCGCCCGAGATGTGGTGGCATCGAGTACACGTCGGCACAGGCGACGTAGGGCTCAACCTTATAGCGCTGCATCCCGGCGCGCGTGTTCGCGTGATTGATTGGATTCAAGATCGAGAACAATTCCCCGGCTTTATCGCCGTCACCGAGCATTGCGAACGCGATCAGCGACCAGATTGCGCCGTGTGTATATTGACCGCCGTTCTCGCGGACCCCGGGCGGATATCCCTTGATATATCCCGGATCTAACGGAGTCTTGTCGAATGGCGGCGTGAAAAGCAGTACCAGGCCGTCCTCTTTGCGCACCAGATATTCATCAACCGCCGCCATCGCGGCGGCCGCGCGGATTGGATTCGCGGCGCCGGAGATTACTCCCCACGATTGCGCGATCGAATCAATGCGGCATTCGAGGCTGGAGGCCGAACCAAGCGGCGTTCCGTCATCGAAGTAACCGCGCCGATACCAACCGCCGTCCCATCCTTCCCGCTCTAACGATTCCTGCAATTCGGTCGCATGATGCCGCCATCTCGCCGCACGAGTATGCTCCCCGCGATCATCGGCCAACTGCGCGAACGCCGAAAGCGTAGTATGAAGGAACCAGCCGAGCCAGATGCTCTCGCCGTGGCCTGCTTGGCCGACTCGGTTCATGCCATCGTTCCAGTCTCCAGAACCGATCAGCGGCAGGCCGTGGTTACCGACAGAAAGACTTAAATCGAGAGCACGCGCGCAGTGTTCGTACAGCGAGCAATGCTCTTCGGAGACCGAGGGCAGAAAGTACGATTCATCTTCGCCGGGGTTGAGAACGGGGCCATCGAGAAAAGGAACCGTCTCGTCAAGAATCGCTAGATCGTTGGTGACTTCGAGATAATGAGCGGCGGCAAACGGCAACCATACCCGGTCGTCAGAGACTCGAGTGCGGACCCCTTGACCTGACTGCGGAAGCCACCAGTGCTGAACGTCGCCAGCGACAAACTGGCGAGCAGTGGCACGTAGTATATGGTCTCGCGCCATGGTGGGCTTCGATACAGTCAGCGCCATCACGTCCTGAAGCTGATCGCGAAAGCCGTATGCGCCGCTGGCTTGGTAGAACGCCGATCGCGCCCAAACGCGGCAGGCGAGAGTCTGATAGGGTAGCCAGCGGTTCAGCATGATATCCATGGAACGATCCGGGGTTTTTACCTGAACCGCGCCGAGTATGTCGTCCCACATGTCCGTCACCGCGGCAAATACAGCATCGAGGTCGGCCGCTCGGTATTTCGCGACCACGGAAAGGGCTTCCACCTTTGTCGTCGCCTGGCCGAGAAAGAAAACGACTTCGGTCGCGTCGTTTGGCTCGAGCTCGAAACGGGTTTGCAGCGCGCCGCATGGATCGAGACCGGCGCCGACTCGCTCGGAGAGCGGCGCGGCACTCGCAAGCGCGGCCGGACTATCGAGACTGCCGTTGCGACCGAGAAAGTCAGTGCGGTCGCCGGTCCATGAAAGTTGACGGCCGTTCAAGTCGACGAATGCCACCCGACTGCCATATTCCGTATTGAACAAGTTCCGTGCGAGCATCGCGCGAGTACCAAAATCTATTTCGGTCACCACGAACGGCGCTGACGCGCCGCGCGAAGTGCCAAGCACCCATTCGACATACGCGGTGACCGAGAGATGTCGCGCACGTGCGGAGCGATTGCGAATCTTCAAGCGCGAGATTTTGATCGAGTCTGCAACCGGCACGTACTGCTTGAGTTCGAGAGAAACTCCGTGCGAGGTGTGCTCGAAAATGCTGTAGCCTTGGCCGTGACGAACGGAGTACGCGCTAACGTCCTCGCGAATCGGCAACGCGGTAGGTCCCCACAGCTCGTCAGTATCTTCATCGCGAACGTAGATCACTTCACCCGGCCGATCGCCGACCGGGTCGTTTGACCACGGGGTGATTTGATTTTCGCGACTATTGAGCGACCAGGTGTAGCCGGCGCCCTCGACCGAGACCTGGAAGCCGAACGACGGATTGGCGATCACGTTGATCCATGGCGCGGGCGTCCATTGCCCTTCGCCGAGAATCGTTACGTATTCACGACCGTCAGCGGCAAAGCCACCCAGGCCGTTGAAAAACTCCAGTGCGGGTCGCACCAAGGCGGCCTCGGGCTGACGAACTACAGGCGCGCGGCGCGGCGGCGGCGCAGCAGCCGGCCCGACCATCTCGAGACGTTTGACCTGCTCCGAAAGTGTCCCGCGCCGGCTCAGTAATACTGCTCGTGCCACCGTCTGGAGAAGGCGTCGCGCCTCGCCCGGAACCTGGTCGGCCCGCAGAACGAACACGTTTCCGCGGGTACCTTCCGCGTCGGAATACGGCCGCGCCCGGTTTGCGCGGACGAGCGCCTCCAGTGTGGTCTGCAGATCCTGATCGTAGGACGGGGGCCGCTCGTTCAGAATCACGAGATCGACGTCGAAACGTTTCATCCGCCAATATTCGTGGGCGCGCACGAGCTCGCGAACGATCTCCAAGTCTTCGGCTTCATCGATTCGAACCATGACGATTGGCAGATCGCCCGAGATTCCACTCCCCCAAAGCAGCGAGGGGCCGCCTTCACCTCGCTTCAGCACGTCCTGGGACGGGCGCAGAGTCGGATCCGAATAGAGCACGTGGTTTGCCAGACGTTGAAATAGATGCGCCTCGTCGGCGCCCACTCTCAGGTGATGCAACTGCACTTGCGCCTGCGTCCACGCGAGCGTCACCACCCGCTCGAACGCAGCGGAATCGTGATGCTTGTCAGCCTGATCGAGCACCTCCGCCCGGGTTGGCGCGACCATCATCCAGAAAGCCACCCTCGCGGTTGCACCCACCGGTATTCGGACCCGGCGGCGAAGACTGAAGATCGGATCGAGTACTGTTCCTACCGTATCCGACAGCGGCCGTCCGTCGATTGCCGAGACCGCCGTATGAGCCTCGCGCCCGCGTCCAAGGAAACGCGCGCGGTCGGTTTCAAATTGGAGGTCACCGATTGACTCGCCTTCGACGACCGCCAGATGCGCAGCCCAGACCGGTGCGTCGGTGGGCGAGCGCAACCGGCGGGTCGCAAGCAGAGCGCCGAACTGGGCTTCAAACTCCGTTTGCACGAACATCTTGGAGAAGGCGGGATGCGCGGCGTCGGCCGCGTCGGGTGCCAACACCACTTCCGCGTATGAGGTCACCTCGATCTCGCGAACCCGATTTCCGAGATTCGAGATCGATACGCGTCGAACTTCCGCATCGTCCTCCGGCGAGACCGCCACTTCGAGCGTGGTGGTAAGGGCGCCGTCGCGGCGCACTATTTCCGCACGATCCTCGGAGAACTCGACTTCGTAACTGTCGGCCTCGACGCCGCTCGGCTGATACCCAGCCGACCAGACTTTCCCGCTGCCCACGTCGCGCAGGAAGATGTACGAGCCCCACGAATCGCAAGTAACATCCTCGCGCCATCGCGTAACCGCCATGTCCCGCCATCGGCTAAACCCCGATCCGGCAGCGGTGATCATCACCGTGTACTTGCCGTTGGACAGCAAATGGGTACGAGGGATCAAGTCGTGTGGCGACTGGAAACGGCGAATCATCGGCGCCGTGACCTCGCGAATGTTGCCTTCGGTTTTGACCTCTTCGGCACGCGGGCGGGCAACCGCGACGTCGCGCGGCGTCCGTTCCTGGAGCAACAGCTCGGTTGCTTGAATTATGGGCTCGGAATGAAAGCGTGCGCGCATCGCGCCATCCAGCAACGTGTCCGCAATCGCGACCAGAGTCATGCCCTGATGATGCGCCATATAGGCACGAACGATCGCGACCGTCTCACCTTCCGGTACCCGCGACGGCGTGTAGTCCAGCGCTTCATACCAGCCGAAGTGGCCGAGACCGCCGGCCAGAAAAAGGCGCTTGAAATTCAGTACCGCCGCTTCCGCATCTACCATCGAGGCCAATGCGGTCGCGTACGGAGCAACTACGATGTTCTCGCTAAGGCCGCGCTTAAGGCCGAGCCCTGGTATCCCGAAGTTCAAATACTGATAGGTGCGCTCAAGATCTCGCGCGTTGAATGCGGATTCCGAAACACCCCACGGCACTCCAAGCTCGGCGCCATACTTCATCTGCCGGCGAACCACTAATCGGTTGGTCTGTTCGAGCAGACTCCCGAATGGGGCGCGCATCACCAGCGACGGCATCAGGTACTCGAACATCGACCCCGACCAGGAAATCAGCGCAGAACCGCGATCCACTGGAGTCACCGGGCGCCCCAGCCGGAACCAGTGACGGGCTGGCACATCGCCCTTCGCGATGGCGACAAAACTCGCAAGACGCGCTTCCGAAGCGAGCAAGTCGTAACAGTTCGGGTCGAGACTACCATCGGTGACGCGATATCCGATCGAAAGCAATTGGCGTGTCGGATCGAAAAGAAAGTCGAACTTCATCGCGTCGAACATTCTGCCCGCCCGAGCGCCGATGTCGGTCAGACGTCGCTCGAGCGATCTTGCTCCGCGCGCCGAACTCGCAAGCGCCGCGAGCATCGCGTCGATTCGTGCGAGCGAGTTGCCTGATGCGGCGGGGTTGGCCGCGAGCTCCATTCGGCGGTGCATCAGGATGCCGGTCGCTTGGTCACATCGATCGGATAGAGTCGCTAGGGTTGGCACCGAGTCGAATAGATTTTCGAGGGCTTCGTCCCCACAAATTGGCCCAGATTCCTTAGGGCAAGGCGTGGGTGACGCCTCGTTGGCTACAAGGGTCGCCCATGGCAGCAACAATTCTATTTCGCGTTGGTGACTCCGGATGCATGCCCGCAGCGAGTCCGCCCAGGCAACAACTTCGGCGCCCTCCCTGTCGGCGCGGTCCTGGGTCAGCGCTCGAGCTATGTCGCTGACCGAGTCGGAATGCAACGAGAGTTCCGCCATCTGCGCGCTGGCTGCCGCGGGAGTCTTCGGTTCTGCGCGAAGGACAACGCAAAGACTG
Organism: uncultured delta proteobacterium; assembly: GCA_963815835.1. Classification (GTDB taxonomy): domain Bacteria; phylum Desulfobacterota; class Binatia; order Binatales; family Binataceae; genus DATGKG01. The sequence goes on along the minus strand of CAWFIF010000004.1, from coordinate 131,971 downwards.
TCGAGCGCCTCGTCCAGTTGCTTGGGCGTGACGATCTGAGTTCGAGAATCAGGGGCGAGCATGGCGAGCGACTCGCGGGTGAGCGCAATCAGGTCTTTTATTCCCGCAGCCCGCTGCGGATCCAGAACCGGACGGGTAATCATCTCGCGGCACGCGTTACCTAGCGCGATCAGATGTCCCGCGAGATTTCCGCTGTCCACCGAGGAAACGTATTTGGGTTCGAGCGGCCGCATATCGCGGGTTTCGTACCAGTTGTAGAAGTGGCCGCGAAAAAGCTCGAGCCGATTCATCGATGCGAGCGTCGCGTCCAGCCGCTCGATAGTTTCGTGCGCTCCGGCCCAGCCGAAATCGTGAGCCGTGATCACCGACAGAAGATAGAGACCGAGATTGGTGGGTGAGGTCCGATGGGCTAGCACCGGTGCCGGATCTTCCTGAAAGTTATCGGGCGGAAGCATATTGTCTTCCGCGGTCACAAACTTCTCAAAAAAACGCCAAGTGCGGCGCGCACCCATTCGGAGTGCTTGCGCGTCGGCAGCAGAGACCGGGTTGGTGCCCGCTATCGGTGGCGGTAGACTGGCCCATCGTGCGATCGTTGGCGCCAATATCCAGAGGATCACGAATGGAACCGCAACCAACCCGGCACGATTGTTTTCGAACACGACCAGAATTGCGGCACCGGTGCCCAGCGCGACGCCGCCAGCCATGCTCTCGTAAAATCCAAGAAGATCGAGACGAGTCGTCAACTTTGCCTGCGCCGCGGTCACCCATTCGAGCAATCGTCGATGACTTACGAACATTCTATAGAGGGTCCGTACAATCGCGTCGGTCATCAGCCAAGCCTGATGCGCAAGCAAGGCAAGCAGCATCGCGATCTGCGCCAACCCGGCGGCGAGATCGGTGGCGACCGCGCGCAGATGGCTACGCTTGGAGATCCCGAGGCGGCGCGGCACGATTCCGGTGATGAACGGGAGCATCGGAGCTGTCGCGATCGACGCGACGACGAAGCCGGTCCATATTAGGGAAGCGGAAAAAGGCAGCGTCCATCCCGCAATCAACGCGATCAATGCGGTCGGCGCCGATAATGTGCGGCGCAGGTTGTCGATCATCTTCCAACGCCCAAGGGTTGGAATCGCTGAGCGGGGATCGCCAACTTTCGTGTGACCGCGATCCACGCTGGCGTGAGCGCGACCCAAAATCCACGGGAGTAATTGCCAGTCACCGCGCGCCCATCGATGCTGCCGGGTGGCAGCAACGTCATAACGCGCCGGAAATTCTTCCACCACTTCAACGTCAGAGGCCAATCCGGAGCGTGCAAAGGTTCCTTCGAAAAGATCGTGACTCAGAAGCGCGTTGTCGGGAACACGCCCCCTCAGAGCCGCCTCGAAGATGTTGACATCATAGATTCCCTTGCCACTGTACGAGCCTTCGCCGAGCAGATCTTGATACACGTCGGAGACCGCGAACGCGTACGGGTCGATGCCGCTCGCACTCGAGAACACGCGCTGGAAAATCGATCCCTCGCGCCCGGTCGGCAGCGACGGGGTGACTCGCGGTTGCAGCACCCCGTATCCTTCGACCACGCGGCCGCGTTGTGCGTCGAAGCGCGGAGCGTTAAGCGGATGAGCCATCTTGCCGACCAGCCGCTTGGCCACACCGCGTGGCAGCCGCGTATCGGCGTCGAGGGTGATCACATAGCGGACGTCGAGGGGCACGAGTTGCGAACCACCGTCCAATCCGATGAAGCTGGTATCGGTCGCGCCGCGAAGCAATCGATTCAGCTCATGCAGTTTTCCGCGCTTGCGTTCCCATCCCATCCACTTTCCTTCTGCCCTGTTCCAGACTCTTCGCCGATGTAGCAGCATGAATCGCCTGCCGCCTGGCGCCGGTCCGTAACGCTGGTTCAAGCGAGCGATCGCGCGGGTGGCGGCGCCGAGCAGCTCGTCGTCGCCAACCGCACTCTCAGTCGTGGAATCGCACCAGTCCGAGAGCAGCGCGAAGCGTAAATCGCCGTCGGGACTCGCCAGGTAGTGAACCTCCAGGCGTTCGACCTGTTCTTCGAGTTCCACCTGCGTGGTTAGTAGCGTAGGCATTACGATCATCGTGCGCAGGCTTGACGGCACTCCGTCTTGAAGCTCGAGCGCGGGAATCGCGGCTGGGCCGATACAAATCGTGACGGCACGATTAACGATCGTCACCGCAGCGTCCATCGCCGGGATTACTCCGACGATCGCCAGGATGAATAAAGTCCATCCGGGGAGATGAGTCTCGGCGACAGCGAATAGCGCTGTGGCGAGGATAACTGCGCTGACAACCGCGATCGTCGCCAGATGACCGATGATTCCAGCCGCCGCGTTGGCGCGCGCTATCCAGTCGTGGATCGGCGCTCGGAATCCGAGTTCTTTCTCAAGCGCATGAAGCCCGCGCGAGATCAGGTAATAACCGGGGTCATGCTCCCGGCGAGCAGTCGCGCCATCGCGATTGGGGCCTTCCGGCGCGGCGCGCTTGGCCGCCGCGATCGCGTGTCGGGCAACCTCGATCTCGGTGTGCCCGGAACCGCGCGCGAGTTTCTCGATTGCATGCCGGTAGCCGTCCCGGGTCGCGAAGTCCATCGCGGCGAAGTCGCTGTCGGCACGCAGGACCGCATCGACCAGACTCACTCTCTCGAAGAATTCCGTCCAATCGACGGCCGACATCAGGCGCATGCTCGTGATTATGTTGCGCACCGTCACGTTCGTCGCGCCTTGCCCTTGATGCACCGCGCGGACTGCTTCGTCAGCCGTGGTCCCCTGCGTCTGTAGCTGTTGATCGAGCCAGATCAGCGCCGGCGTCACTTTGGGATCTTGATCGCGCAGGCGTTGAACCAACTGGACGGCAAAGGCCGTCGATAGTGGCGATCGGCCGAAGGCTTTAAGAGCGATTGCTGCTGGTTCAGTCTCGCGGCCACCATCTCCGAGGAGCCGATCGGCCAGCGCGTCGGCTTGCTGGCGCGCCATCCGATCCCTGGCGATGCGCGCGGCCAAACGCCGGAGATTTTCCACCAGCACGATCCTGAGCGTAATCGCCACCGCCCAAAGCTCGCCGATCGTCAGCGGCTGAACGCGCTGGTAGGCCTGCACGAACCTGACTAGCGCCTGCGGATCGAAGTGGCTATCGGTATGCGCGACGAAGGCCCACGCGATTCCGAAGACGCGCGGATAGCCTTGCAACGGACCGTCAGCAAGTTTGGGCAGTTGGCGATAGAAGCCGCGGGGAAGATCGTCGCGAATTTCGCGAATCTGCTCCTCTACAACGTGAAAGTTATCCACCAGCCATTCGGCGGCAGGAGTGATAGCGCGTTCTTCCCGTATCGCGGTGGCTGTGCCGCGATACACTTCGAGCAGCACCCGCGCGTTGTCGCGTATCCGTGAGGCCATCGGGCGCCCTCCGCCCGGATCGTCAGTGATGCGCTGGGCGACGGCAAGGGTCTCGCCATGCTGTTCGAGACGCTCAATGCTGAACAATTCCGCGCGGATCGGCTCCTCGATGTCTCGCGCAAACGAAGCGGCTGGAGCCTTCATGGCCCGTAGGAATACAAGATTCAAACTCACCTCAGCGGTCGGCGTGGCCGGCCCGAGCGTGCCAAAATCGTAATCGATCTGTTCCTCTGAGTCTGCGGACCAGGTCCCCGCGCTGCGCGGTCAAGCCCGCAGCGTTGCGACATTTAGCAACGCTCGCTCTAGGATACTAGCAAATATGACTTGCGCGAACTCAGCGCACCTAGGGTCGCGCTTGATCCGATATTCTCCGCACGGGCGCAAGTTCCACGGCTTCGGAAGTCGGCCAATCGTATACGGCCGCTGGATCAATTTGGTGGCAGTTGGCTGCAAGTGCCCCGTTCCTGAAAACGGGTGACGCAAGTGGCGTTCGCTATCCTTGGGGCGTCGTTCATAGTTTCAAAGGCGCTGGATTCGGGTGTCTCTCTCGGCGAGGGGACTTTCGTCTCCGAATATCAGCGGTCTGCCAAACCACCGACCAACCTCATCCTGATCGATCCTGATTGGCCAGTTGTTTCCCGAGGGCTATGCGCCGTACGACGAAACAGATCTCGGCCAACCGGTACCAACCTGTCGAGGATGAGCTTTATGACCGAACGACGCGCTACGCGCTCGGATCTCCGCACAGACGGTCCCACTATGACCGTGACCGAGGTTGCGGAGTACCTAAATGTTGACAGAATCACGATCTACAAAGCGGACGCCGAGTTTGGCCAATTTAAAGTTGGCCGCGTCTGGCGGTTTAGTCGCGAAGCCATAGTGCGATTCGCGAATAGGGAGACGGCTCAACGATGAGAGCTGTCAACACCGGAGTGAAAATACATCAGCACGCCGCAGTGAAAGTACGTCAGTTGGAAGGGCGATGGCTGTGGCAGGTGCTGGCTTGTGGCAGGGGGGAGCGCGAGGGGGATCCCCCGGGGGTCCCCCCTCGCTACTACAGTGAAATTTTAACTTCGTGAACAATGTTGGGAGCCGTCTTAGGCGGATTCACGCGGCGGTTGATCGTCACTGATGCGGCGCTTGCTGTCTTTGAGCCTAAAGCTGTCACCGTTCATCTCGGGGATGTGAACGTGGTGGGTGAGGCGATCAAGCAGTGCGCCGGTTAAGCGCTCGGAGCCGAACACGCTGGTCCATTCATCGAAAGGCAGATTGCTGGTAACGATGATCGAGCCGCGCTCGTAGCGCTGGCTGAAGACTTCGAACAGCAATTCGGCGCCAGTAGGCGAGAGCGGTACGTAACCCAGTTCATCAACGATTAGAAGTGGAGCTACCCCGTTTCGGTGGACGGTGTGGGGCTTGGGTAGTTCAATGAGTTAGTCTATCCGAACTCGGTTTAACATGGTCTGAATCCAGCTTTTCGGCCCCACCCTTGATTTGCTCCGAGGGTGGGACCGAAAAGCTGCAAAGGTTTTGGATCTGCGGACGTGCAGTGCAGCGTGGCGGTCGCGCACCTACCGTGTCTGGTTGGCATCGCCTCGATGGATTCGCGCGTAATCGATCGGCGACTGCTAGCCGAGCGCGGAGTGGCGGCGGCGCGGATTGTACCAGCCTTCGATAGAGTCGAAGATTGCCATCCGCGCCGCGGCCTGGGTCCTCAACCGACGGCGGTCGAGCAGCTCGCATTCCAGCGTGGCGAAGAAACTCTCGCCCCTCGGGTTATCGAAACCGTCGCCGACCGATCCCCTTGAGGGACGCATTGCGGCTCGGCGGCTATCGCATCCCGAAGGCGATCGAAGTGTCTTGACTACCCTGGTCCGAATGATGAATGACCGCGGCGGGCCGGGTTGTCCCAGTGTTGTCCCAGCGCCAGGTTAAGCGCGCTCAGCACCAGCTCGGTGCGCAGAGGGGTTTCCATCGCCTACCACGGTGCGGCTGAACGCGTCGAGTACCGCCGCCAGCTATAGAAAGCCGGTCCAGGTCGGAACGTAGGTGAGGTCGGCCACCCACCACCGGTTTGGCGCTGGCGCGCTGAAGTTGCGTTCGACCAGATCGGCGCGGGCCGCGTGCCACGATCCCGCATGGTGGTCGTGATCCACTTGCGGCGGCTCACCCCATAGCGGCCCGCCACTTCCATCAGCCGCGCGGTCCGTTTGCGCCCGACCCGGACCCCCTGCGCGGCCAGCTCGGCGTGAATGCGCGGCGCGCCGTAGGTTGCGCGCGAGGGTTCATCAATCGCCCGGATACGCAGGCTCAGTTCCGCATCGGCACGCGCTCGCCCAAATCGAGTTGCGCCTGTCTGACCCACTGCCGAAGGCTCTCGACCGACGGTTCCAACTCACGCGCCAACTCCTTCAGCGGCCCCTCGCGCGCGCGCGCCACTTCGACCATCCGCCGCCGATACTCGGCCGGGTATGGTGGAGGTGTTTTCGAATCCTTTTCCTCCTTGCCTCCCTGCCAAACACACTCCACGAAACCGGGTCAACTCCATTCAAGGCACTCCGCGTAGCTACGAAACCCGGCCTCCCACTTGGTCTTGATTGGGCCGGGAGGAGCCTTGTCGAGCATGACGATAAACGCCTCCCCTTTCCTCCTCGGCAATCTGGTGGAGCGCCGCCTCCGTCGCCGCAGGAGTTCCCGCATCACCATCTCGATCGAACGACATGTAGGATAAACCGCCGTTCGCCGCGATGGGTGCCGGCTGCCCTTTTTGTGAGTTGGAAGGGAGGCACATAGATCGATGAAACTCTCTTCGTAACCCCGCGACGTTCTCAGTGGCCCTGAGCCGTCCATAGGATGCCTCCTAATTGGAGTTGCTTTCGTATTTTCTGGCCACACGAACTTGCGCCGCGCCCTGACACACTATCAAGTGCCGCACAGCTCCCTCGGCTATCGCCCGCCCGCACGGCGCGGCTTACTGCCCTTAGCTGAAGGAGGGCGCGCTTTTCATCATGTCGAGTAGCACCTTGACTTGCGAATCGCGCGGCATGAGTTTTCCTCTTGAGACGAAGTCTTGCCGATGGTGCTGCGACAGGTGAATACGCGATCGGCATTCGAAATTCGGTTTTAGTCCGAAAAGGGACCGCCGCGAGCGAGCGTGCAGGGTTAGAGGCTTGCGTGGAGTTGCTGATCGGTTAAGTCCGTCCAAGGCAGAAGGGACGCCCATGGCGAAGTTTCTCCGCATCGGAGTTCATCATTCGAATGTGTCCGGATATACGTCAAAAGCCTGGTCGGTTCGCCGGGTCGGCGCGACTGCCCTCTTGAAGTGGGGCGCCGTTAGGGTGCTCGGAGCTGGTCAGGACAAACGGATTTTTTGGGCAGGTCCACCTCGGCAGAAAGTTGTTCGATGTGGGACGGAGCAACGAGCAAAAGATTATGTGACAAAGGCCATTTCACGGCGGATAGGTCATCAATATGAACGTTTACCAGAGAGCGTGCTCATCCAGAAAGGACTCGCGCTCGATAACATCGATCTCGATCACAAGCTTGCGACGATACTGTTTGTCGACATTGTTGGCTCGACAGAGAAAGCCGCGCGATTGGGCGACCGGCGCTGGTCCGAGGTGATGAATCACTATTACGCCGCCGTCCGCAGGGAGCTTCGCGCGGCGTCGGGAAAAGAGGTAACTACAACTGGCGACGGAATGCTGGCCACTTTCAAAGCGGCAGCGAAAGCAATTCGATGCGCATCTGCAATTCGTGAGGCCGTACGCACTCTGGGACTCGAGATCAGAGCGGGTCTGCATGCGGGCGAGTACCAGATTATTGGAGGCGAAGTCGTCGGTATCGCGATTCATATTGGTGCCCGTGTAGCTGCCAAAGCAGGCGCGAGCGAAGTGCTGATCTCGAGCGCGGTCAAAAACCTGGTGCCTAAGTCGGGAATCAAGTTCAAAGATCGTGGGGTTCACCGACTCAAGGGCGTACCCGATAGATGGCGCCTCTACGGAATCGATTCTTAAGCTAGTGGGTCTGAACGTCGAGCGAAATTGCAAGCGGCGCTTTCGCCGCTGCGCATCAAGCGCGCCAAGCATCGCTTTCCATTCGCCCAAAGCCATCAAGCACGATCGAATGTAAATGGGGCAATGGGGACCGAGTCTCTATCCCCACAGAGAGAAAGCCGCAGAATTCCCGCTGCAACCACCGCTGCTCATCCAGAAGAAAAGATCATGTTGTCGTCCGCGCACAAGCTCGAATTGATCGGCCGTCTCGCCGCGGCCGGTATGAGCTGGATAGAGGGGCCTCCTTTGCCAGCCGAAGTGGGTGCCGCAGATGGCCGACACGGAGGAAGTATTCGGCGCGGCGTCGAAGAGTCCGGGCATTCGGTCAATCGTGCTCGTCCTTAACGACCGCCGGCTATGATCGTGCGGTCCGGGCTGGCGCTCGCTATATCCGGTCGGTCGTCGCTGCGACCGAGACGATGACCCAAAAGAACGCCAACGCGCAGCCTGCGGGTACGATGGCGGCGTATCGGCGGATTTTCGAGAGCGCGCGGCGCGACAACGTCGAAACTACCGGCGCAATTGCGACGGCTTTCGGTTGCCCGTTCGAAGGGGCAGTTGATCCCGATCAGGTGCTTCGGCTCGCGGCGCAGTTCGTCGAAGCCGGAGTGGCGGAGGTCGATTTCGCCGACACGGTCGGGATGGCTGTGCCGCCGCAAATCGATCAGATGCCTGGACGCGCGATCAAGGCGGACCGCGCCTGCGAATGAAGACTGGCTAACCGAGTCGCCCCGGCGGGCCAGGCGCTAGCGGCCGCGCTGGAAATCGCCAATGAAATCGTCGCCAGTGCGCCGATGGCGGTTCGGAGACGCCGCGGATCAAGACCTTCGCGCGCCGCCAGGGCGATCAGTACGTGGTCAGTCGAGCGAGCGCGGGCGAATGTTATTGTCGTCAGGAAACCGATTTTAAGAAATGCCAGAATGGCACGATAACATGGGAGCAAAATTTGGACGCAAATATGTCGCGCTGTGCGAGACCGAGATCGGAGTCGGTTTGGCTTGCGTGGATGAAGTGTTGAAAACTGATGATTGCCCGAGGGCCGCGTCCGGGTAGTTTGGCGATTTGGTGTGCGCAGCCGAGTCGAGCGATCGCCGAGCTTTCCTCTGCGCCGCCAGCTTTCCGCTCCTTGCCGGTTAGTTTGACATCACACGCGTGACCGGCATACTCAAGCCGACTTCCCTCCAAAAATGAGTATGCTCGTAATTCACGCTCGCGCCTGCTCGCGAGCTGCAAAAGGATAGAACGATGGGTGCACGAACCGGAAAAGAATTCCTCGAGGGGCTGAAGACTCCTCGCGAGATCTGGGTTGGCGATGACAAGGTCAGCGACGTAGCGTCGCATCCCGCGTTCGCCGGAGCCGCGCAGACCCTCGCGCAGGTTTTCGATCTCCAGTATGAGGCGCGCGAAGACTGCCTGATGCCGGATCCCGAGACCGGCGAGCAGATCAACATCAGTCATATGATTCCGCGCTCGCGCGAGGACCTCGAAATACGTCACCGATGTCTCCAGCGAATCTCCGAGTTCACCGTGGGCCTGATGGGCCGCACACCCGACTATATGAATGTCACCTATGCCGGATTCGCCGGGCGCGCCGATGAGTGGGCGGCCAACGACAACGATCGCGGCGCCGCGAACCTGGTGGCGTATCAGAAATTCCTAGCGCGCAAGGACATCTCGCTAACGCACACGATCGTTCAACCGACTATCGACAAATCGCAGGGCGATGCACCGATGCCGGGCAACGACGTCGCGTTGCACAAAGTCGCCAACACCGAGCACGGCATCATCGTGCGAGGGGCGCGGATACTCGCGACGTTAGCGCCCTTTGCCGACGAGATCGCCGTATACCCAGCGATGCCGCTGCCCGAAGGCGCCGACGCATATGGCGTTTCCTTCTGCATCCCGATGGGAACGCCTGGGTTGAGGTTTCTCTGCCGCGATAGCTGCTCGACCAAATCGAACCTGTTCGATCATCCGCTCTCGAGCCGCTTCGACGAGCAGGATGCATTCGTAATTTTTGATGATGTTGAGGTCCCGCGCGACCGTGTCTTCATCGATGCGAATCGCGACGCGTACAACACGGTGATGACGACCGGCTGGTACCCGAATGTGATGCAGCAGACGATGATTCGGGCGCAGACCAAGCTCGAGTTCGCATACGGCCTCGCGATGCGAATGGCCGAGATCATCAATGACGTCGCGCCCGGTACCAAACAAATGCTGGGCGAGATTTCGACCTACGCCGAACTGACCCGTGCCGCGGTGCGTGCCTCGGAGGATCAGGCCTTCGAATGGGGCAATGGCGTATGGTTTCCGCATGGCGGTCCGCTCGCGTCGCTGCGTGCGATCCTGCCGACCTGGTTTCCGCGCGTCGGCGAGATCATCACGTTGATAGGATCGCATAATCTGCTGGCCGCGCCGACGCGAGCGCAACTTGACGATCGCAGCTTGCGGCCCCTCATCGATCAGTTTTTACGTGGCGCCAATGGCGTTGCGGCAGAGGAACGTGCGCGCGTGTTTCGGCTCGCATGGGATTTCATCGGCACCGCGCTCGCGAGCCGCAACGAACTCTACGAACGCTTCTATCTCGCGTCGGGCGCGCGCAACTATCAGCTCGCGCATGCGCTGGCGCTCAAGGATCGCGCGCGGCGTCTGGTCGATGGCATTCTCGGCCAGGGTCGAAATGGAGCCCAGGAGTATCACGATGAAACGCGAAGGAAGGTCGGTCTTACGATAGAAACTTTGCGATAGGTATCTGAGTTTGACTATTCACCGATAGACTGACTATTCGAGGAATACACAGCGGAGGAAACCATGAGCGTCCTCGACGGACCGAGAGAAGAATGGCGACGCGTGCTGCACGAAGGGCAGCCCAAATGGGTGCGGCCGCACGGCGAGCGTCTGGTTTTTGGCGACGGCCGATCGATCGCGGATGCGGAAGCGACCTACCTGCCTCCATGCGATCCGACCAAGATTTTGTGCATCCACCTGAACTACGATTCGCGACGGATCGAGTTCAAGGCGCCGATGCTCGACACGCCGACCTATTTTCAGAAGCCCACCACCGCGCTCAATTCGCATCGCGGCAGCCTATGCCGTCCGGCCGGCGCCAAGTATCTCAACTACGAAGGCGAGGTCGGCGTGATCATCGGCAAGCCGACGCGCAACGTCGGACGCGAGGAGGCGTGGGACTACATCGCGGGATTCGCCCCCGCCAATGATGTGGGATGCCAGGATTATCGCGACACGGATGCGGGTTCGATGCTGCGTGTGAAGGGCCACGACGGCTTTTGCCCGATTGGCCCCGGCATCGTCAGCGGCGTGGATATCCGCAAGGCGACGCTGCGCACCTGCATCAACGGCAAGGTGGTGCAGGACGGGGCAATCAGCGAGATGATCTTTCCAATCGATTACATTATCGCCGATCTGTCGCGGTACATAACTCTACTTCCTGGCGACATCATCCTGTCGGGCACGCCGAAGAATTCGCGCCCGATGAACATCGGCGACCTGGTTGACGTAGAGGTTACCGGACTTGGACGGTTGTCGAATCGCGTAGTCGAGGCCCCGGCCCCCGCGCATAAGGTGGGGCATCAGGGGAGCGACACCGATTCCGTCCGGCGCGTCGCACTCGGCTCGGACTGGACGCGGAGCGAGGCGCGATGAACGGCGCCGAAAGCCTGCTTCGTACCGCGGTTGGCGCCGGCGTAGACATGTGCTTCGCGAATCCGGGCACCACCGAGATGCCGCTGGTTGCCGCGCTCGATTCCGTCGAAGGAATGCGCGCGGTGCTCGCGCTGTTCGAGGGCGTCTGCACCGGCGCCGCCGACGGCTACGCGCGGATGACCGGCAAGCCCGCGATGACGCTGCTGCATCTAGGCCCCGGCCTCGCCAACGGGCTCGCGAATCTGCACAACGCTCGGCGCGCCAATTCTCCCATCATCAATGTGATCGGTGATCACGCGACGTGGCATCGCGCGGCTGACGCACCGCTGACCAGCGATATCGTTTCGCTCGCCTCGCCGATGTCGGGATGGGTGCGCGAGACCAAGTCCGCCGGCGCGCTCGCGGGCGACATGGCCGACGCGATCGCCGCATCGCTCACGCCGCCGGGCAAGGTCGCCACACTGATCGTGCCGAGCGATTGTCAATGGGATCCGGCGAGCGACATCGCGAAGCCTCGCCTGGTACCGCCTCGCACGAAAGTGGCGAGCAGCGCGCTCGACAACATCGCGAAGGTTCTCCGAGCGAAGCAGCCCACGACGATCCTGCTCGGTGGTCATGCGCTGAGTCTCGAAGGCCTCAAGTCTGCGGCGCGCGTCGCCGCGGTCTCGGGATGCAAGCTGATGACGGAAACGTTTACCGCGCGAATCGAGCGCGGCGCGGGCATCCCGTCGCCCTTGCGGCTGCCGTATTTTCCGGAGCAGGCCCTCGAGGCGCTCAAAGGCACGCAGACGCTTATTCTCGCGGGTGCGAAATCGCCGGTCGCGTTTTTCGGTTATCAGGGTCTGCCGAGCAGCCTCGTGCCCGAAGGATGCGCGGTCGAGACGCTCGCGCGAGTCGAGGACGACGTCGCCGGCGCCCTCGAAGCGCTCGCTGACGCGCTTGGTGCGCCTAAGTCGATTCCGGTTCCGCCGGCGAAGCGTCCCGCTCCGCCGACCGGCAAACTCGATCCCGCGAGCCTCGGGGCGGCGCTCGCCGCGCTGCAGCCCGAGAATGCGATCGTGATGGATGAGAGCGCCACTTCAGGAGGTCCGTACGGCGCGATGGCTGCCGGCGCGCTTCCTCATACATGCCTCTCACTTACCGGGGGCGCGATAGGGCAGGGCTTTCCGTGCGCAACCGGTGCCGCGATCGCGTGTCCCGATCGGCGCGTCATCGACTTTCAAGCCGATGGTAGCGGAATGTACACGGTGCAGGCGCTGTGGACGCAGGCGCGCGAGAGTCTCAACGTCACGACCGTGCTTTGCAACAACCACGCGTATCGAATCCTGCAGGTGGAGGCCGCGCGCGCCGGCAACGCCGAGATGGGCCGCAACGCCCGCAGTCTGACGATGCTCGAGCCGCCGGAAATCGGATGGGCGCAACTCGCGAAAGGCTTCGGCGTTCCGGGCGTACGCGTCGAGACCGCCGATGACTTGGTCAAGCAACTCGATCGTGCGCTCAAGGAGCCGGGCCCGAACTTCATCGAAGTGGTTCTGTAAAACTTCGTCCCGTGGGCGAGGGTAGCAAGAGCCTCTAGCGCACGACGCCCACCTTGCGTTACATCGATGAGATCGAACGTGAGGTGGACATCATTGAGTACGCTTTCCAGATTTTACGATTTCACGGGCAAGGTGGTCACGATTACCGGCGGCAGCCGCGGCATCGGGCATGCGATGTCGCTTGGGTTCGCCGAATGCGGCGCGAAGGTCGCGGTCGCCAGCCGCAAGATTGAATCCTGCCAAGAGACCGTCGAGGAAATCCGCAATCTCGGCAGCGACGGCTCGGCGCATGCAATCCACGTCGGCAAATGGGAAGACTGCAACCGCCTGTACGAGGAAGTTTACGCGCGATGGGGCCGCTGCGACGTGCTGATCAACAATGCCGGCCTGTCGCCGCTCGCGCCGTCCCTGCTCGAGACCAGCGAGGATCTCTTCGACAAGGTCATCGGTGTCAACCTCAAGGGACCGTTCCGCCTCACCGCGCTATTCGGCTCGCGGATGGCGGCGGGCGAGGGCGGCTCGATCATCAACGTATCATCCACCGGCTCGATTCGCCCCGGTGCGCATACCGCGCCGTATTCGGCGGCGAAGGCGGGACTCAACGCGCTCACCGTCGCGCAGGCGCAGGAGTATGGGCCGAAGGTGCGCGTCAACTGCATTATTCCCGGACCCTTTCGCACTGACATCAGCAAGGGATGGTTCAACGACGAGTTTCGCGCGCGTGCGAAAGAGAATTTCGCATTGGAGCGCGGCGGCGAGCCGGAGGAGTGCGTCGGCGCTGCGCTATACTTCGCGAGTCCCGCGTCGAGTTTTACCACCGGCGCGACGCTGGTAATCGATGGCGGCTCGTCGTATCCATGGACGCGCGCCGAGCATCAGATGAAATGACCTAACCCCGGGCCCCTAGCCCTTCCCGAACACGGAAGGGGGTTTTAGGTCTGCGCCGCTCAACGCCGCCGCTTTGCCAGCGCCTTAGCCATGCGGCGCGCATGACGATTGCCCATAAACGTTGAACTTAATGGGTTTGTTTTTGCGTTTTCACTTGCCTCATACATGACGTGCGAGGTCCTTGACTGAGCCTCGGAAGCACTGCTCGCCGATGCTCGCAGTGGGTTTGTTTCTGCATTTTCAAGTTTGCGGGACGGCGCCAGTTGAGGTCCTTGGCCGGGCTCAAGACCATCGAATCGCTGCGCGGAGGCCCTTCGCCGAGCCTCAGGGCCACTTCTCGGTGATGCCTCGAAGTGGGTTTGTTTTTGCGATTTGAAGGTCGATGCGGGGTCGCCAATCCTTATACTCTTCAGGCCCTCCAGGTCCGATGCGGTGCGGCGAATCGTCCTGTCGAGGCTGCCCGCGTAGCGACCAATCGCCCTCAAATCGCGCGGACCGGGAATCGTCGGACCCCATAACCCGGAGCGGCGTAGCCTTTCGCGCCTGGCTTGAAGTAGCGCCGCCTCTGTCGGTTCAGCCTCCGCGATGCGTTCGTTCAGCTCGCGGTCCTGGCGCTGATGATATTTGAGCGCCGCAATATTCTCGTAGCGGAGTACCGCCGCCATCCGCACGTAGGAATGCGCTATCGTCCAGACGCAGCTTTCTTCCCCTACACCCTGCGGCTTGAGCTCATCGCGGAGGCCATCCAGCGTCTGTTCGAAATCGTGATGTTGCGCGGGCGTCCATTTCTCGGGCGCAACAAAAAATCCGTGCTTTACCGCATTGCGGGCGACGCGCGCCTTTCCTGCGGCGGTTAGCGGACCGGTCGAGCGCGCGGCGTTGCGCCGGTTGGCCTCGATTCTGCGTTGGGTGAGAACCAAGGGACGGCGACGTAGGTTAGAGACCGAAGGGGTACTAACAGGGCACGCTGCCATAGCGTATGCCTCCTTGCAGAGGGCCGCGCGAACGCGCAGCCGTAACCCATTAGCATTTACCTATGACACGAAGTTGTCCAGCCCTCGCTATAGCGGATCGCGCGAAAACGCGTGTATGTTGGAGCTATGGCAGCTTCGAGTCTCGCTACGAAATCGCGCACTGGCCGCAAGCATCGCTACACGGTTTATTTCGAACCGCAGGTAGACGGCACCTACAATGTCGTGTTTCCGGCGATTCCTGAGATCGTGAGCTTCGGCCGTTCGCTGGAGGAGGCGCGGAGGATGGCGGCTGATGCGCTCCGGTGCCATCTGGAGGGACTGGTCAAAGACGGAGTCGCCTTACCCGAAGAGAAAGTTCCACGTGGAAAACTTTCCAAAGGGGAACTCGTCATCAGGCTCTAGTCATTTTAGGGGTGAACTAATTCATCCTTTCGCGAGGCGCCGATTTTCCCGATGATCAGTGGCGATGAGTCCGGCGCTACCAGTTCTTAAACCTAAACGGATCGTCCGCGCCTTGGAACGGGCCGGATTCTACATTCATCACTCGTCGGGAAGTCACGTGCAGATGAAGCATTCCGACAAGCCTGAGCTTCGTGTCACGATTCCATATCACTCGATCGACGTTCCGCCCGGCACGCTGAATTCGATCATCCGGCAGTCCGGCCTTTCGCGAGAGGAATTCCTGAGGCTTCTCTAGATAATCTTGTTGAGCGGGTACTCGACGATGCCGACCGCGCCGGCCTCGAGCAGCTTCGGAAATAGCTCGCGCACCGTGTGCTCCGCGATCATCGTCTCGACCGCGACCCATTCCTCACCCTTCAGAACCGGCGAGGGATAAAGGTACGAGATTGTCGGCGCCGTGATCGAGGGCAGCACCGCAATGATCTTCTCAAGGTTCTTCTTTGCGACGTTGAGCTTCAGCCCGACCCGCGCGTCAGCATCGAGCGCGGCGCGCATCAGGACCGCGATCTGCTTGACCTTGGCCTGCTTCCATTCGTCCTTCCATGAGGTGGGATTCGCGACCAGCACCGGATTCGAGGTGAGCAGCTCCTCGACGATGCGCAACTTGTTGGCGCGCAACGACGATCCCGTCTCGGTGATGTCTACGATCGCGTTGACGAGGCCGTCGGCCACCTTGGCTTCGGTGGCGCCCCATGAAAATTCAACATCTACTTTAACTTTGCGTTCCGCGAAGATCCGCCGGGTGAAGCCGACCATCTCGGTCGCGACGCGCTTGCCGTCGAGATCCTCGAGCCGTTTGATTGGCGAATTTTCCGGCACCACCAATACCCATCGCGAGGGCTGCAGAGAAACTTTCGCATAAACGAAGCTCTCGACTTGCACCAGGTCGACGGCATTCTCCATCACCCAGTCGCTGCCGGTGATGGCTGCGTCGAGGTGGCCGTCGGCGATGTAGCGCGGCATCTCCTGCGGACGCATCACGCGCAGGCTGAGCGCCGGATCGTCTACGCTGGGGATATACGAGCGGCTGTTGACCGAGATGCGCCATCCCGATTTGCGCATCAACTCGATGGTCTGTTGCTCGAGGCTGCCCTTGGGGATGCCGAAGCGGAGGACTTTTTCTTCCGATGCCATCGTGGGTTCAGCCCGCCGTCTTTTTCGCGGAATCTTTAGGCGGATGCCCGTAGTTGGGGCCGTACTTCGCCGGATCGACGAGCCGCGTATCGACAATGCGCCATTCGCCGTCCTTCAGCATGCGGAAGAAGTCCGATTCGTAGCCGACGTGACATGCGGCGCCGTCGCCGCGTTGCTCGACCGAGAGAAGCACGGTGTCTTCGTCGCAATCGAGGCGGATTTCGCGGACTACCTGGAAATTGCCGGACTCTTCGCCCTTGCGCCAAAGCTTCTTGCGCGAGCGCGAGTAGTAACAGGCGCGGCCGGTTGCGACGGTTTCGTCGAACGCCTCGCGATTCATGTAGGCGAGCATCAGCACGCGGCCGTTGGCGTGGTTGACGGTGATCACCGGAATCACGCCGCCGTTTTTTTCGAAATCGATTACCGATGATGCAGGGGGGCTCACGATTGGTCCGTCGCGTTCGATTGAATCAGAAAGTATCAGTGAAATATGCCTGCGATTCAACATACCCCTCAAACCGGAGGTTCACGCCGACCCGGAAGGCAACCCGCTTTACCGGACCGAGATAGTGACCTAGATTGGCGCGTATGGGGCGACATTTACGGGGCCTGATTCTGCTGAGCGCTGTTTTTGCGCTCGCTGTCGCGATTCCCGGATGCCGCGGTAAGGCCAGCACACCCAATGTGCCGAGCGTGCCGCGAACTGCGGAGGCGCCGCATCCGCGTCCTCCTGTCGTTCAGCCATTTAATTTTGAAATCGCGCTGGGGCCCAATCATTATCAGATCGAGGGTTACGTCGTTAAAAATCCCGAGGCCGGACGGCTACCTGTAGTGCTGGTTCTCAACGGGGACGAGGGCGACGCACATCAATGCGTCAAGAAGAATGGCGACCTCGCGACGATCCTCGGAATCCAGGTCGCGTGCGTCAGCATCCCCGGCTATGGCAAATCGTCGGGGCCGAGCCGGTTGGTGGGTCCGCAGGCGGTCGAGGCCGCGCGGCATGCGCTCGACCTGCTCGCGGAACGCTCCGACGTCGATCCGAGTCGGATGGCGGTATGGGGCGTCGCCGATGGCGCCGTGGCGGCGGGTCTGCTGATGGATTACGACAAGCGTCCCAAGAGTCTCATCCTGCAATCAGGCGCGTACGACATGGTGAAGCTGTGGCCGGAGGCGCCGTTGCGCACCAAGCTGAAAATGCTTCATGAGGTGTGGCCCAGCAAGCGCGTATTGAAGGAGCGCAGCGTCATCGAGAATCTGCCCAGTAAGCTCGATTGCAACGTGCTGATCATGCATGGCGAAAGCGATCAGCGCACCCCGCTCAAACAGGCGATCAAGCTTGCCGACGAGCTGCGGGCGCGTGGCGCGCACGTCTCGACCGCATACTTTCCTCACGGCAGTCACGACATCGCGAAGCAGGCGAAGCAGCCGGCCGAGAATTTTCTGCGCGACACGATTGGAGATCGTCAGCCGCCCCCGGCATCTTGAATCTTTTACGTTCACTCAGATGTGGCACACGCTTCAGCCTGTGCCACATGGATGATCGATCTATAATCGCGATATGAAAGCGATGACGGTAAACATTCCCGGGCCGATCGAGGAGCATCCGCTGGCGCTCGTCGATATTCCGTCACCGGAACCTGAGGCGGGCGAAATCCTCGCGCGCGTAAAAACCTGCGGCGTATGCCGAACCGACCTCCACGTCGCGGAGGGCGATTTGCCGATGCATCGCGCGCACGTCATCCCCGGCCATGAGGTGGTTGGCGTCGTCGAGCGCCTCGGCGCCGGATGCAAACGGTATCGCGTCGGCGAGCGCATCGGCATCGCATGGCTGCGCGAGACTTGTGGCAATTGTATCTATTGTAAACGCGGACGCGAGAACCTGTGCCCCAATGCGAAGTTCACCGGCTACGATCACGACGGCGGCTACGCCGAATACGCGACGGTGCGCGAGGACTTCGCCTATCGCATCCCCGACTCGCTCGGCGATGAGGAAGCTGCGCCGCTGCTATGCGCCGGCATTATCGGGTTTCGCGCCATCAAGCGCGCGGCGATCGAGCGCGGCATGACGGTGGGGCTGTATGGCTTCGGCGGCTCGGCGCATCTCGCGATGCAGGTGCTGAAGCATTGGGGATGCCGCGTGTTCGTGATGACGCGGGGCGGCACCCATCGCGCTCTCGCCGAGAGCATGGGTGCGGATTGGGTTGGGCGCGCCGAGGATCGTCCACCGAAGAAGCTCGATGCCGCGATCCTGTTCGCGCCGGCGGGAAACATTGTGCCCTCGTGCATGGAGGCGCTCGATCGCGGCGGAGTGCTCGCGATCGCGGGCATCTACCTGACGGCGATCCCGTCGCTCGATTACGAGAAGCATCTTTTCGAGGAGCGCGAGATCCGCAGCGTTACGGCGAACACCCGTGCCGATGGCGAGGAGTTCATGCAGATTGCCGGAGAAATTCCGATTCGCACGCACACGCAATTCTTCGGGCTGGAGCAGGCGACCGAGGCACTGATTGAGTTGAAGCAGGATCGCATCCGCGGCGCCGCTGTACTGCGCGTGGGGTAACAGATGAAAAAGAAAAACATCGGTTCATCCTTCGATAGCTGGCTGCGCGAGGAAGGAATTTACGAGGAGGTCAGCGCGAACGCCATCAAGCGTGTCCTCGCACGCCAGGTAAAAACCACGATGAAGGAGAAACACTTTTCCAAGGCGGAAATGGCGCGGCGAATGAGCGCCCGCCAAATGCGATGATCTCTTTCAGGAATCGCGGATCTTTCGTTTCTTCGATCGATGCTTTGCTGATGCGCGCACCTTCTGCCGCATCCGTTCTTCCCGAATAAGTTCGGCGGCCCGAGCCTCCACCTTTTACGGCGCGCCGAAGGCATTTCTTTCATTACCTGCTCCAGTGTTCGCATAGCTAGGTATTATTCATTTGTTGTCGATGAGATGAGATGATAGAC
Organism: uncultured delta proteobacterium; assembly: GCA_963815835.1. Lineage (GTDB taxonomy): Bacteria > Desulfobacterota > Binatia > Binatales > Binataceae > DATGKG01. Next base: position 112,886 of record CAWFIF010000004.1, on the reverse strand, counting down.
AGGTCGCCGCCGGTTATTTCCTCGCGCGCGTGCACGGCCTATCGTTGTGTTTTATGAATACATGGATGGTGCGGGCAGGCGAGCGCGGACGTCTCTTCGATGTCTTCAGGGAGAAGGGAGTGGTCGCGATCGGATGGGGGAAACTCGGCGACGTATCTTTGCTTAAGGAGAAGGACGCAGTCACCGCAGCGATCAAGAAAAATTGGCCTGATTGGAAGTTTGGACACGTCATCAATTCAGCGGGGACATTGCATCGATTTGCCTTCGAAATGAGTGAGGGCGATCGAGTTCTGACGTACGATCCCTCGCGGCGCGCATATCTTGTCGGCACCATTACTGGGCCCTATCAGTACTCGCCCGGTGTCATTGAAGATTTGGAGAATGTGCGAAAGGTTTCTTGGAACGCGGACGTTGTCGAACGTGACGATCTCCCTCTGTCTTCCCGCAATACGTTGGGTTCAGCCTTGACGCTTTTCTGGGTTCCTCCGGAAGTCGCGGAAACAATTGAGAAGGCGATGAGAGGCGAAGCCGCGCGTCAAGTCGATCGTCCGAGCGAAGAGCTCGCTGATGAAAGCGATCTGGAAGTGAGCGCGTTGGAAGACAGTGAGGAGCGCGCGAAAGAGTTGATTAAGGACCGGATTTCGAAACTATCTTGGCAACAGATGTAGGAATTGGTTGCCGGTATCCTTCGCGCAATGGGATACAAAACCCGCATATCGCCGGTTGGCCCGGATCAGGGCAAGGACATCGTTGCTTCGCCGGACGGGTTAGGCTTTGAGCAGCCACGGATAGTGGTGGAGGTAAAGCATCGGTCAGCGACTATGGGCTCTCAGCAGATTCGAAGCTTTCTCGGCGGCCGTCATCCTGATGATCGATTGTTGTACGTGAGCACCGGAGGATTCACGAAAGACGCGCTATACGAAGCCGAACGATCGAGTATTCCTCTCACGCTAATGGATTCAGAAGACCTCGTGAAAGTACTCCTCGAGAACTACGACGCGCTCGACCTTCAAACGAAGCAGTTGATCCCGCTTCGCAAAGTCTATTGGCCTGCGTAGTTGGTTCGGAAGCGGCGCTTCATTGGCAACCTCGCGTTCATTAGGAATTGTTGACCCCGCATCGAGGCGGTTGATACGGTAGAGATCGTAACCAAGAGGCAATCATCCATGGCTGAGAACAAGCAGACCGAGGGGCTGGCGCAGGGCGGGGATGAAATCCTGCTCGGCGATACCGCCATCCTGACGAGGCTGGATAAGGCGATCGGATGGGCGCGCAAGTTCTCGATATTTCCGTATCCGTTCGCGACCGCATGCTGCGCGATGGAATATATGTCGCTCTCGATGACGCCCTACGACATCGACCGCTTCGGCGCGTTGCTGCCGCGCTTCACTCCGCGCCAGGCCGACCTGCTGATGGTCATCGGAACCGTGACCGTGCGCCAGGGGCCCATCCTGCGGCGCGTCTTCGACCAGATGGCTGAGCCGAAATGGGTGATGGCGTTCGGCGCATGCGCCTCGACCGGCGGCTTCTATGACAACTATGCGACGCTGCCCGGAATCGACCGCATCGTTCCGGTCGACGTCTATGTTCCCGGGTGCCCGCCGCGGCCGGAATCGGTGCTCGATGCGCTGATGGCTTTGCAGCGGAAGATCCAGGGTCAGAAGCAAAAGATGATGGCGCTCGACACCAAGCACGATGCGCCGGTTCGTTAGAGCGGATCGCTAACCCTTCGACATATAGATGGAAAGAATTCTCACTCGCTGGCTGGACATCCCGGATCTGCGCAAGTTGCAGGTCTACCAGGCGCATGGCGGTTACCAGGCGCTGCGCAAGGCGCTGTTCGAGATGACGCCCGAGCAGCTCATCAACGAAGTCAAAAATTCCAACTTGCGCGGACGCGGCGGCGCGGCGTTTCCGACCGGAACCAAATGGAGCTTCATTCCGAAAGAGCCGAAAAAGCCCGTCTACGTGTGCTGCAACGCCGACGAGAGCGAGCCCGGCACCTTTGCGAATCGCTATCAGCTCGAAAACGATCCGCACGGGATCATCGAGGGGATTCTGATTTGCTGCCGCGCGGTCGGCTCGCATACCTGCTACGTTTACCTGCGCGGCGAGTTCTCGCTGCAGAAGCAACGCCTCGAGGAAGCAATCGCGGAAGCGCGTGCCGCGGGTCTGGTTGGCAAGAACATCATGGGCTCCGGCTTCGATGTGGAAATCTGGACGCATCGCGGCGCCGGCGCGTACATCTGCGGCGAGGAAACCGGTCTGCTCGAATCGCTCGAGGGCAAGCGCGCGTATCCTCGCAACCGGCCGCCGTTTCCCGCGATTCAGGGCGCGTTCGGATCGCCGACAGTCGTGAACAATGTCGAGACGCTGGCGAACGTCCCGCACATCATCACGCGCGGCGGTGATTGGTATAAGAGCATCGGCCCGGAGAAGAGCCCGGGGCCGAAACTGTTCTGCCTCTCGGGTCACGTCAATCTGCCGGGTCTGTATGAGTTGCCGATGGGCTTTCCGCTGAAGGATCTCATCTATGGGGTCGGCGGCGGCATCCTCGGCGGCAAGCAACTCAAGGGAGTGATTCCCGGAGGATCGTCGTTTCCCGTGTTCACCGCCGAAGAGGCTCTGAAGGTCAACATGGATTTCGACTCGGTGCGTGCCGCCGGATCGCTGATGGGCACCGCGGGCGTGATGGTGATGCACGAGGACACCTGCATGGTCGACGTGCTGAAGACCGTCGCGCATTTTTATCATCATGAATCGTGCGGACAATGCACGCCGTGCCGCGAAGGATGCGGCTGGATCGAAAAGTTGTTGACCGACCTCGAAGAGGGCCGGGGCAAGATGGAAGACCTGCAAGTGCTGATCGACGTCGCGAGCAACATGGAAGGCAACACCATCTGCGTCCTCGCCGACAGCCTCTCGATGCCGGTGAAGAGCTTCGTGCCGAAGTACCGCAGCGAGTTCGAAGATCATGTGCGGCTCGGTAGATGCCCATTTCGCGATCGCAACGGGAAAGGCGCGATCGCCGCATAGTAGGGAAAAGAACACAGACTGAAGTCTGTGCTACAGGAATCGAAGATAGATGCCGAAGCTCACCATCGACGGCAAGGAACTCGACGCGCCAGACGGGATCAATCTAATCCAGGCCGCCGAGCGGCTCGGAATCGAAATCCCGCACTATTGCTATCATCCGGCGCTGACCATCGTCGGCAATTGCCGGATGTGCCTGGTCGAGATCGAGAAGGCGCCCAAGCTGCAGATCGCATGCAACACCCGCGTCGCCGAGGGAATGGTCGTGCACACGCAGAGCGCGAAGACGAAGGCGGCGCAGAAAGCGGTGCTCGAATTCCTGCTCATCAATCATCCGATCGATTGCCCGGTGTGCGATCAGGCGGGCGAGTGCAAGCTGCAAGATTACTACATGGAGTACGACGACCAGCCTTCGCGCTTTCCGCTCGAGAAGAAGGTTCGCAAGGGCAAGGCCATCCCTATCGGCTCCGATGTGATGCTCGATCAGGAGCGTTGCGTGCTATGCGCGCGATGCACGCGGTTTTTCGACGAGGTCACGCATACCAGCGAGCTCGCGATTTTCGAGCGCGGCGATCATAACGAAATCGACATCTACCCAGGCCTGCCAGTCAACAACAAATACGCCGGTAACGTGATCGATATCTGCCCGGTTGGCGCGTTGACCGAAAAAGACTTCCGCTTCCGGATGCGCGTGTGGTACCTGCATCGCGCGACCTCCGTGTGCGCGGGATGCGAGCGCGGATGCGCGATCGATATTCATCATCATCGCGGGCGCATCTACCGCTACAAACCGCGCTACAATCCGGAGGTAAATAGCTACTGGATGTGCGATGAGGGCCGGCATGATTTCGTCAAGCTGCAGAACGAGACCCGGCTGACCGCGCCGCTAGTCCAGGATCGCGATCGTCTGATGCCGGAAGAGTGGGGAGTCGCGGTGCGCCGCATCGCCTCGCACATCGAAGCCACCAAGAAAGGTCACGGCGCGCGCGCGATCGGCGCCGTCATCGGTGCGCAGGCCACCAACGAGGAGGCCTTCGCGCTCAAGCGCCTGATGCGCGACACCATCGGCTCGGATCGCCTCGCGAGGGTGAGCTTCACGCCGCCCGGGATGAGCGGGGATGATAACTTCCTGATTCGCGCCAATAAGAATCCCAACACCCGCGGCCTCGAAGCGCTGGGAATCCCGCCCGTTGATTTCGACGTCTTCGCGAAGGCGGTCGCCGATGGCGAACTCAAAATGCTGATCGTGATGCGCGCGGACTTGGTCCGTGTGATGGGCGAGGCGGAGTTTGTCAAAGCCTTCGGAGCTTTGGACTATTTGACCGTGCTTGATACGGATGCGAATGAGATGGTCCAGATGGCCAACCACGTGCTGCCCATCGGTACTTACCCGGAGACTGACGGTAGCTTCACCAACTTCAAGGGGCGCGTGCAGCGAATCTCGCAAGCGTTCCCGCCGCCGGGCGATGCGCTGACCGGAATCGAGGCGATTGCGCGGCTTGGCCACGCGATCGACGGAACCCAGCGAACCTCAGATGCTAATGCGATCTTTGCGCAGCTCGCCGCATCGGAACCGCCATTCGAAGCGATGAGCTTCGATGCGCTGATGCCGCACGGCGTCAGCCTCAAAGGCGTCGCGCTGTAATCAGCTCTCGGGTCCCTCTACGACTTCGATTTTTTCCAGGTAGTTGAATAGATCAGTAACCAATTGCTGGGTGGACGCGCGATCTCCTTTCTTTGCACTCGCTTCGAGAGCGGCGCCGATTTCGCTCATGGTATCGAAGCCGAAGCTGCCGCCTTCGCCCTTAATCTTGTGCCCAAGCGAGGCGATGGTGGTCAGGTCGCCGCTTTCGAGCGCTCCTTTCAGCGTCTGCAAATCCGCGCGCTTTCGGGTCAGGAAGTCGGGGATCAGGTCAATCAGATCAGGGTCGACCTCGACTGTCACTCGTTGCAGCTTCTTCCAGTCCTGGTCCATTCCTACATCACTACAGCTTCCGCCGACTCGATGGAATTCGCGATTGCCTCGAGCAATGTGGCTTTCTTGACCGGCTTGCTGACATGCAGGTCACATCCGGCATCTTTGGCGCGGCGCACCGCGTCGTCCAGCGCCGAGGCCGTGAGCGCGATTATCGGCGTCCGCCGGTGATGATGATCTTTTTCCCAATCGCGAATCATCCGCACCGCGGTGTAGCCGTCGAGCACCGGCATCTGGATGTCCATCAGAACCACGTCGTACTTTCCTTCCATGAATCGATCCAGGGCCATCTGACCGTTTTCAGCCTCGTCGAGCGAGTAGGGCGTTTTTTTGAGGTATGCTCGTATCAACATTCTGTTATCAGGCGAGTCGTCCGCGAGCAAGACGTGCAATGGGCGCGAGACTATATTAGCTTCGCCGGATGCGGCCGGAGTGCGCGGCGGCGGATTGGCGGCCGTTTCCCGCGCGAAATCGCTGGCGAGTGCCTCATGTACTTTGGAAAGGAATTCGCGCTGCTTCAGCGGCTTCACCGTGTAATTCATAATGCCCAATCCTCTCAACGCCGTGAGTTTGTTGGTCAGTCCGGTCGAGTTCACCATCACTACGACCGGAGTATTCGTCGGCTTGTTCCGTCGCAGCCGTTCGAGCATCTCGATGCCGTCCATCTCCGGCATAAGCGAATCGACCACCAGGAGACCGAACGGTTTTCCAACACGGGTGGCCGCATCGAATGCGCGGAGGCCCGCCGCTCCCGAGTCGGCCTCGGATACCAGCGCGCCTTTGGCTTCGAGCATTTCGCGCGCGATCGCGCGGTTGGTCGCGTTATCGTCCACCACCAGCACTCGCAGCCCGCGCAATTCGGGATCGACGATCGGCCCGTTTGCGACGCTGAAAGTCTCGGGAACTTCCAACTCGACCGTGAAGTAGAAAAGACTTCCCTGGCGGGGGGTGCTTTCGGCGCGGACGTGACCGCCCATCAGCGTCACCAGGCGATCGACGATCGCGAGACCGAGCCCGCTGCCACCATAGCGGCGGGTGGTCGATGAATCAGCTTGAGTGAAGGCCGAGAAAATTGTCGCCAGCTTGTCCGGCTCGATGCCGATACCGCTGTCGCGCACCGAGAACTTGAGACCGCCCGGCGCCCTGGAGGCGGGATTGGCCTCGACCTCTATCAGCACCTGTCCCGCTTCGGTGAACTTGATTGCATTACCAATCAGGTTGGTGAGGACCTGGCGGATGCGCAGCGGATCGCCGAGGAGAATGCTCGGCAGGTTGGGTGCGAAACGCAGCGCCAGCTCCAGCCCTTTTCCGTGCGCGCGCACCGCCAGCGTATCGGCGACTTTCTCCGTCAGTTCGACGACATCGAACTCGACATTCTCCAGGCTGAGCCGGCCGCTTTCAACTTTCGCCAGATCCAGGATGCTGTTGATCAGTTCGAGTAAAGCGGTGCCATTGCCGATGACCGTATCGAGACATCGCCGTTGCTCTGGCGTCAGCTCAGTCTCCGACAGCAAATCCGACATGCCAAGGATCGCGTTCATCGGCGTACGGATCTCATGCGACATACTGGAGAGGAACTCCGATTTGGCCTTGGAGGCAGCGAGCGCCTGGTCGCGCGCCTTGGCAAGTTCCTGTTCGGCGCGTTTGCGCTCCGTGATATTGCGCATCGTAGTGATCAGGATCGGATTGCCTTGCGGATCAGCGGTCGCGCGTCCCATGAATTCGCATTCGACCCAGCGCCCATCGGAGGCAAGGATGCGCGCCTCGGACCTGACCACCGTTTCGGGATTCTCGAAGGCCCAGCGGGTGAGTGCCGCTTGCTCGGTGAGATTGTCAGGATGGACCAGGTGGAATCCGGTTGTCCCGATAACATCCTCGTTGGAGTAGCCGAGGTCGGCGCGTCCGGCGCCGGCAGTGAAAACGATGGTTCCCGAGTGATCGAGAACCAGGACGACGTCGGACGACGATTCGATCAGCGTACGGAAATATTGTTCGCTCTGTTTGAGTTTGAGCTCCTGTTGCTTGCGCTCCGAGATGTCGCGCGCGATGGTCAAACCGCATCGCCGGCCGTTGAGTTCCATCAAGACGGTCGAAATCAGGACCGGCATTTCGCTTCCATGCCTGGTCCGTATCACCGCTTCAGAATTGCGAACCACACCCTTGTTGAGCAGATCAACCAGACCCTGATTGTCGGTTTTACTCCAGTCGCTGAGCGGAATGTCCCACACTCGCTTACCGATGACTTCCTCGCGCGAATAGCCGGTGGACTGCACGAAGGCATCGTTCACATCGATGTAGACGCCGAACATATCGGTAACCGTGAGCGGGTCGGCGACCGAATCAAAAATCTTGCGGAGCGCGGCTTGGCTTTCCCGCAGTGAACGTTCGGCCTCGATACGCTCGGAGATGTCGCGTGCGATCGTCAATCCGCATTGGCGCCCGTTCAGTTCCAGCACCACCGTCGAGATCAGGCATGGGACGTCGCGGCCGTCTTTCGTCTGGACCATTGCCTCGGAATTGCGGACCTCGCCATGAGTGTAAAGCTCGACCACGTCGTCGATGGGATCGTGCGAGCGTTTGGTGCGCGGAACTTCCCAGACGTGCTTATCCACAACCTCCTCGCGCGCGTACCCGAATATTTTGAGGAATGCGTCGTTGACGTCGAGATAGGCTCCATTCGACAGGTCGGTGACGCACAGCGGGTCGGCGACCGAGTCAAAAATCTTGCGCAGCGTCGCCTGGCTTTGACGCAAGGTGCGTTCTGCTTCGAGACGCTCGGAGATGTCGCGAGCTGTGGATACGCAGCACCGGCGCCCTCCAAGTTCGACCACCACCGCGGATATGAGACTTGGAACCTTGCGACCATCGCGGGTCTGCAGCGTCACTTCCATGTTGCGAACAGCGCCCGTATGTAACCGGCGCAGGAATTCGTCGCACTCCGTAAGATCCGCCCATACGCCGGTCTCGAGATAGGAGTGCCCGACGGTTTCCTCCCTGCTGACTCTGTGGAAACGACAGAACTCCTGGTTTACATCGATCCAGGTGCCGCTGTTGATGTCGACAATCGCCATGGGGTCCAACCCGGATTCGAAGACTCTGCGCAGGCTGGTTTCGCTCTCCTGAAGCTTGAGCTCGGCAGCTTTCAAATCGGAGATGTCGCGGGTGATGGTCATGCAGCACTGCTGCCCGTCGAGATCCACCATCACCCCCGAAATCAGGCTGGGGATCATCGTGCCGTCCTTGGCGCGGAAGCTCGCTCGCACATTGCGCACTTCGCCGTTTTGCAGCACCGCGGCACGGAATTGGTCCGAAACCTGCCGATCGGGCCAAACCCCCAACTCCCAGAAGGCCTTGCCGATGCATTCATCGCGGCTGAAACCGATCAAACGCACGAATTCCTGATTTACGTGGATGTAGCGGCCGCGGTTGTCGTTGATGCACACCGCGTCGGGGCTGGACTCGAGAATCTTTCGCAGGGTCGCCTCGCTCTCGCGCAGCTTGCGTTCGGCACGCTTGATGTCGGCAATGATCCGCACCACGGTGATGCCGCAATTCTGGCCGCCCAGCTTGACCAGCACCGCTGAGATGAGCGCGGGGACCGGAGCTTCGAAGCCGACGCCTTGCAGTTGCACTTCGTGGTTCTGGACGTAGCCTTGCTCGCGGAGCTGGTTGACGAAGGCGTCGCGAACGCCGCGGTCCGGGAAGAATCCAAAATCCACATCGCTGTGGCCGACCACCTGTTCGCGAGTCGCGCCACTGCGCTTCACGAACTGATCGTTGACCTCGAGAATGGTCCCGGTATCGAGGTTGCTCACCACCACGATGTCGGCGCTCTTCTCGAAAATCTGCCGGAACTTCTCTTCGCTCTCGCGCAGCCGGCGTTCGGTTTCCTTGATGTCCGAAATGTCTCGCACGAACGTTAGCAGGTTGGGTTTGGAGTTGACGGTGACGATCGTGGAGGAGACCAGGAGGTCGTGGTTGCGGCCTGCGGGAGTGGTATACGAAGCTTCGAAATTTCGAACCGAGCCATCGGCCAGAAGCCGCCGCGTGAATTCCTGCTCCTGTGCGGCGTCGTTCCACTTGCCCATCTGCGAGGGACGGAGCGCGAGCACCTGCTCTTTGGTCAAGCCTGTGGCTCGGGCGAATTCCTCGTTAACGGTCACAAACTTGTCAGCGGCTCGATCTATGACCTGGATCCAGTCGAGACTCGCGTCGAATATCTGGCGCAGGGTGGCTTCACTTTCGCTCAACTTGCGTTGCGATTCCTTGATGTCACTGATGTCGCGGGAGGTGGTCAGGATGCATCGTTCGCCGTCGATTTCGATAGGAACCGAGCTGAGCAGGAAGGGCACGACTCGGCCGTCCTTGAGCTTGAAACTTTGCTCCAGGTTTCTCACGTAGCCGTCGCGTTCGAGCTGGCGGAGGAACTTGGCGCGCCCTTCGACATCCACCCAGAGTCCCGATTCGGAGGCCGGAATGCCGATCACTTCGTCCGGCGAGTAACCAGTGATTTTCAAGAACTGTTCGTTGACGCGCAAATAAGATCCGTCGGAGTAACGGGTAACCGCGATGAGATCGAGCGCCGAATCAAAAATCTGGCGCAGCGTGGCCTCGCGCTCCGCGAGGCGATGCAGCGCCGATTCGCGCTCGCTGGCGAGGTTCTCGCCAACCGCCATCTGACTGAGAAGCTCGCGATAGTGCGCCTCCAGCGCGGCAATTTTCTCCGCGATTTGACGCCGATGGCGTTTCCGCAGCCGCGTGCCTGCTTGCGCCAGCGAGACCACCGTTAGGAGTCCGAGCCAGTGCATGAAAGCGTGCGGATCGAGCCCGGGCCGGTTTGATTCGAGCAGACAAAAGCAGATGATACCGATCCATCCGATCGACGCCTGCCATCCGCCTTCCCATTGCGCCAAGGTTCCTACCCCAACCACCAGCGTCACAATCCATATGAACAACGGCTCGAAGGTGGCAGAGTCGATACCGATTTTGGTCGTCGATATCATCAGGCCTGCGCACACCGCCACACACGCCTCGCGCCAGAATCGTGACACCAGCGGCGTGAACGTCGCCGCGAAGGCGAGGATGCCGATTGCGATGTTGAGCAGATGCAGCAGCTCGGTTTCTTTGAACGCGGAGGGTGAAGAAACGAGGCGCTCCGCCGCGTAGGCAATTTGGAAAAGAACGATCAGAATCGCGCCGGCTCGAAGTAACCTGCGGCGGTCCCTGTTGAGGGCCTCGCCGCCGGACGAAGTGATACGCAGGTCCGAGTCGTCCTGCGATGGCAGAGCTTGAGTCTCGGCCTTACGCTGAGGCGTGTCCGGCGGATGCGAGCGAGAGCCGCTCGGGGTCAATTTAGGTGCTGCAGCCAAAGCTCCCCCAAAGCTGCCGATCATCGAAGTAGAGCTAGCAATTGCGGTGCCGCCGGAATGTCACTCAACTGCAACACAAAGCAGTTATAGCAGCTTTAGTTTATCTATGATTACTTGGCTGGACTAATGTAGTTATGATAGGTCGATTTGGCTGGATTGCCAACCAATCAGATGCGATGGCCGATTAGATTAGAGGGTCTTACCTTGGATGCCGAAGCGCCCGCTCGAAGTCCTCGATCAGGTCATCAGTCGTTTCGAGGCCCACCGAAAGGCGCACCAGCCCTTCGCCGATACCCGCCGCCGCGCGATCCACGGCCGACATACCCGCGTGTGAGGTCGTCGCGGGTCGCGTCACCAGCGTCTCGACGCCCCCGAGGCTCGGCGCCGAAATCGGGATCGTCGCATTCGCGATGAAACTTTCCGCCGCCTCGACGCCGCCCGCCAGCTCGAAGCTCAGCACGCCCCCGAACCCATCGAACAGTTCGCATGCGCGGAGGTGATTTGAATGACCCTCGAGGCCGGGATAATTAACCTTCGCGACCAGCGGATGCTGTTCCAGAAAGCGCGCGATCTTGAGCGCGCTCTCATTCTGATAGCGCACCCTTACCGCCAGCGTCTTCATCCCGCGGCTGAGCAGGAAGCATGCGTGAGGGTCGAGCGCTCCCCCTAGGTGATTCAACTTGCGCGTGACACGGTCCACCAGCTCGCGCAGCCCAATCACCGCTCCCGCCACGATGTCGGTGTGCCCATTGAGATACTTGGTCGCGCTGTGAATCGACAAATCGAAGCCAAGCTCCGCGGGCCGGAAGTTGATCGGACTCGCGAAGGTGTTGTCGATGATCGATACGAGGCGGTTGCGCTGCGCGAATTCCACCGCCGCTTGAAGGTCCGGCACCTGCAGCAGCGGATTCGATATCGTCTCGACGTAGATGGCGCGGGTGTTTTGCCGGAGCAGTTCGCGCCATGACGCGGGCTCGTCGGCATCGATCAGATCGACTTCGTATCCCAACTCGGGAAAATCCTGGGCGAGAAGATCGTAGGTGCCGCCGTAGAGGCAATTCTGCGCCAGCAGATGGCCGCCCGCGCCAAGCACCGTCATCAGCGTCGAGGAAATCGCCGCCATCCCGCTGCCCGTCACCAGCGCGGCCTCGGCGTTCTCGAGCGCCGCGAGCTTGCGATGCAGCACGAGGTGATTGGGCGTGTTGTTGAGCCGGATGTACCTGAGATCGTGATAGCCCTTGGTGCCGGCCGACTCGAATGTCGAGGACTGGAAGATCGGTGTCGTCACCGCGCCTTCGATGAGCGGTTCCGGCTCGCCGCCGTGAATCAGCTTGCTCTCGATACCTTTGATTAATCGCGCCATCGGATGTCACCGCCTTCAACCATCTATCGCAGATATCGTGCAACACCAAAGGCCCTTCCGTACAATCTAGGTACTCGGACATCCCCACCAGCGCGATGCGGTCGCATGGTCAAACCGACGTGATGGATTTCATCTTCCAGGCTGGAGGCCGAAAGACTAACGCGCGTCAGAGCCGAAAATCGGTCGAGCAACGTGGGGGATAAAAGATAGAGGGATATGGGAGGTCACCCCGCCCTTTGCTCGTGAGATGGTTTGTTGGGTAACCTAAAACGTCGGCTAAACTCTGCGGTGGGATTAGGTGCGTAGGACGCGAATTATCCGCGACGAGGAAGTAGGTTATCGCGATCGCGGCCAGCACACCAAGCAACGCGATTGGACGCATAACTATTCGACGGCCAGAACGTCGTTGCGGCTCGGAAATGCATCATTCTTCGCCTTCGAAATAATCGAGATCAATCTTTTTGACAACGTAGCTGGTCGCTTAGCTTACACCCACGTTGGAATCGATCATCAACTCTGCCAAGAGAGCACCGTCGATTAGAACGATCTGTTTCGGAATTTTTCCGACGTAGTCGCGAGCTTCCTGCGAGAAATCGGATGTGGTAATGAAGACCCCTTTTGTCGCTCTTTGGCCGTCTAGGCTGCCTGCAAAAGCCTGTATTACTGGTCTACCTACTGTATTGTCCCATCGCTTCGCTTGAATGTAGATTTTGTCTAGGCCGAGCCGATCATCATTGATGACACCGTCAAGTCCTTCGTCGCCGCTCTGACCGATAGCTTGTCCAGCGCCTTGTCGCGATCCACCGTAACCCAATTTAAGTAAGAGATCGACCACCAGTCTTTCGAAAAACTGCGGTGGAGCTTTCTTGATACGCTGAAGGAGTTCCTGTGCCAATTGTTCGCGCAGACCTTGATACGCTCCTTCTAGAACTTCTTCAGGCGTCCCTTGAGCGTCGCCAGCATGTTCGGGCTGCACCATGACATCGGTGATTTGAGCCTGTTTCTGGCTCACAAACTCAATGAATTCGGGAAAGCGAGTCAAAAACTTTCGGTCTATGTGAGACGGGTTTTCCGCTAGTATATTGACGCCCCGTGGCGTGATCTTTATGAAACCGCGCTTGGGAGTTTCCAGTAGACCGGCCTTTTTCAAAAAGGTCTTCGCCCATCCTGCGCGATTCTCGAAAGCAGTCTGCTTTCCACTTGGAAGCATCTCTTTGAGATCGTTTGCTGTGAGCTTGAACTCTTCGGCGAGAAACGCGTTATAGTCTTCAAGTGAATGCTCTTTGCCATCCTGAGCATGCTTCAGCAGCGGGAGCATTAAATCTTGATACGGTGGAACTGCCATGAATCCTCCGTCGGTTAGTGATCCCTAAAGATTGTCGTTCATCGCCCGCGCAAAAGTCTTTGAGCCTGAGTTCGCCAATCTTCAGGAGGTGTGATATTTCGCCGCCGCTTGCTCTCAAGAATGAAAGCCGCACATTCACGCATGAACTCAGGTAAAGAAATGTCTTCGGACACATTCGCTAAAATCGCATCGGCTCCGGGTAACGCCAAGACGATAGCTGCAACTGATTGCCCCATGGAACCCCGTTCGATTCCCCTTTCCTCGTCGATAAACGAGAGCAGCTTAACAACTTCGCTTTTTCCGAAACGGCTTATCAGTTCACTTGCGTATTCTCGCGTTTCGTTGGTGATCGGCTCATCACCCGTCCACGCAATATCCAGGTGCCATGGTATGTGCGCCAAATAGTAGATCAGAGCGAACGGAATCTCACTCGTCGGATTGTCCACGACGTATTTGACGAAGGCATCCCAGACCTCCGGGCGGTTTACGTACCTACGGAAAAGGACGTTCATCCCGCGCGTGAATTCTTCGTCGTCCGACGAGGCGAAAAGCGAGAGGGCTTTCTGGATTGAAATATCAGCACTCACGACACCCACCTTGGAGGACATTGTTTGTAGAGGTTCACGATAGTCGAGGATCAGAGAATCGTCCGCGCCTTACTTTTATTCTTCGCAGATACTCAGCGCACGCTGAAATATCATCGTCGGGCGCTCCGATGCCTAGCTTCGATCTTGCAAAATCACCCGCCATCCGGGTAAGCCGCGCGGCTCGCCGCTATGACTCAGCTTGCTCTCGATGCCCTTAATACGTCGCGCCATCGGATGTCACCGCCTCAACCATCTATCGCAGATATCGTGCAACACCAAAGGCTTTCCATGTAAGCTTAGGCGATCGGAGAACACGTGAACGCTCTCATCATCGGTGGAGGAATAATCGGCGCGTCATGCGCATGGCGGCTTGCATCGGAAGGCGTCGACGTTACCGTGCTCGAGCGCGGAAGGCTTGGCCAGGAAGCTTCGTGGGCCGCGGCCGGACTCATCGGATCGAAGGGCGAGGCCGAAGAGCCCGGACCATTCTTCGAGCTCTGCATGGCCGGAAAAGAATCGTTCGATAGATCGGTGGAGCGCCTTGCGAAGCAAAGCGGCATCGATCCCGAATACGATCATCATGGAATGCTGTACGTTGCGTTTTCGGCGCACGAGCGCGACGAACTCGCGGCGCGTGCGCGATGGCAGCGTGCGGCGGGCGGGAAGGTCGAGGAGCTGTCGACACAGCAGGCGCTGAAGCTGGCGCCCGCGCTGTCGCCGAAGGCCACCTACGCGCTGCATCTGCCGACCAACTGGCGCACCGACAATCGCAAACTGACCCAAGCCTATGTCGGCGCGGCGGTAAAGGCGGGCGCCGAGTTTTGGGAGGGCGTGCGTATCGATTCGATCGCGATGAAAAATGGGCGCGCGGCGGGCGTGGTGACCCACGAGGGCGAAACGATCGCGGGCGACGTTGTCATCAATGCCGCCGGACCATGGGCGAGTGAGTTGCGCGGGCTGGAGGCCGACAAGATCCGCGTCTTTCCGGTGCGCGGGCAAATCCTTTGCTTCGAGACGCGCCCCAGCACTATCGAGCCGTCACTGTTTTCCGCGCGCGGCATCCTGGTTCCGCGCCGGGACGGGCGTTTGTTAGCAGGCTCCATCTTCGAGGACGCGGGCTTCAACAAAACGCTCACTCTCGGTGGCATGACGCACATCCTGCGCGCCGCATGCGAGTTGGTGCCGGGTCTTTCAGAGTTGCCGTTTCGCGAGGCGTGGGCCGGACTGCGACCAGCCGCCGACGATCTGCTACCGGTGATTGGCGCGTCGCCCTCGGTGCCGAATGTCTTTTACGCATGTGGGCACTTCCGCAGCGGCATCCTGCAGTCGTCGCTGACCGGCGAAATAATCGCGGATCTGGTGAAGGGGCGGTCGCCTAAGGTAGATCTCGGGTCCATTCGCGCCGGCGCGTTTTCAAAATGGCGTCGTCAAGGCGCCGATCAAAATCAAGTCGGTAGCGTGAGTTTTGAACCATGGCGATTGTCGCACTCGGACTAGTTCGCGATCTGTTCTTCCGCTCCAAGCTCGATGCGGCCGCGGCGTCGCTCGATGCGGAAATTCTGTACGCATCGGATCTCACGAATGCTTCCCGTTGCGCCGCCGAGAAGAAGCCGTCGGTCGTATTCGCGGATCTCTCGGACGGCGCATTTCCGGCCGCCGACACCGCATCGAAGATTCGCGAGGCCGCGCCCGATGCGAAGCTGATTGGATTCGCCTCGCACGTCGATCTGAAGCCGCTTCGGGCCGCGCGCGAGGCCGGCTTCGATCAGACATTGTCGCGCAGCGAATTCACCGCCCGTCTCGCCGAATTCCTGCAGCACTAGCCGAGCGACGTGGTGAATCTTTCTTCTCATGAAGCGATCAAACCCATTCGCCCAGTAAGAATCCGCCGAAAACGGCGATCGTGCCGGTGAGCACGCTGCCGACGATATTCAACCCTGCGAGAAGCAGCTCACGCTCCTGAAGCAGCCGTAGCGTTTCATACTCGAAAGTCGAGAACGTCGTGTACGCACCAACGAAGCCGACCGCGAACAGGAGGCGGGCGCCCGGCTCCACCCACGGACGCTCCTGCGCGTACGCCAGGAAGAATCCGAGGATGAAACTGCCGGTGACGTTGATCACGAATGTGCCGAGCGGGAACACTGTGCCCCATCGCTCCGAAATGTATCCGCCTAAAAGATAGCGCGCGTTTGCGCCGAGGAATCCGCCCAGGCCTACCCACCAGATCGCCATCGCAAATCCTTCAGATGCCCTTTCGCCTTATGTTCGCGCGACGCCGACCGCCGGGCGCACCACCTCGACCTCATGCACGGTGAACATCGCATTAGGCGCCATCGCGGCGAGCGGCTCGACTATCGAATCGATAGTTTCGACTGTATCAACTACAGTGATAGTGATCGGCATATCCATCGAGAGGCGCAGAATGTTGGCGGTGTGCAGGTGGCTCGAGGCGCCGAATCCCGCGATGCCGCGCGTCGCCGTGGCGCCGGCAACCTTCTTCGCGCGCAGCCATTCGATGATCGCCATGTAGAGCGCGCGATGATGATGCTGGTCGGTCTCGCCGAGGTAAATCGTCAGCTGCTTTGCCTTGCCGGTGGTCATCATAATCGTCGCCTCCGCTTGACCTCATGAAGCCTTGAGCCTTCCGCGCAACTCGCGCGCCGCCGCGATGAAGAAGTTGCGCGCGATGAAGGAACGCTCGGAGGCCCCCATTGCATCGAGGATCTCCGCATTGAGCGCGATCGCATCGGCATCCGAGGCGTTTGCATCCAGCGCCATCTCGGCGATCGCCAGCGCCGGCTTCAACTGGCCGCTATCCTTCAATGTGTGGGCACGCGCGAGGAGCTGGTCGCGGCCGCACAGCGCAATGATCTCCGTCGCGACTTCGCTGCGCTTCGCGGGAAACATTTGCGACGGCTGTCCCGACCACCATCCCCCGTAGCGCCGGATGATGTCGCGCACCACGAACGGCACGCATCCGTAGACCGGGCGCAGGAACGGCTTCGACGCGAGATCATCGGGCAGGTTGATGTCGGCCTCGATGATGTCGATGGGCCATTCGCCGCGATTAAGGCGCGCCACGACCTCATCATGAATGATGTGCAGGGCGCGCGCCGTTTCGGTCAGCAGCTCATGGCATGCGTCTTCGCCGCGATACGCTGGGCCATGGCCGGGCAACACAATGCGCGGTCTGCGCGCGGCGATCTGCTCCAGCGCCTCGGCCCATTCGAGCGTGTAGCGCTGCACCTTGTTGGGATTGCCGGTATTGGGCAGCGACGACACGATCAGGTCGCCAACCATCGCAAGGCGCCGGCGCGGCATCCAGACCCAGGTGGCGTCGTCGGTCTCGCCCATCGCATGACGCAACTCGACCGGCTCGCGTTCGAGTTCCAGCAACTGCATGTCGCGATAGGTGAGGTCGGGATGCGTGAATGACTTGTCGGCGAACATCGCATCGGGCGGTATGCGCACGCCGAACTGAATGCTGTTGATATGCGATTGCCATCCGCGCGTGAGCCGGTAGCGCTCGAATCGCGCCGCCACATCCTCATGCGCCCATATTTTCGGACGCGGATAGCCACGCGAGAGATTGTCAGCTATGAAGGCCTCGGTGCCGAATGCGTGATCGCCGTGGCCATGCGTATAAATGAGGAACGCGAACGGCTCGCTGGTGACTTCGCGAATCGCCTTCACTGCGAGCGCGCCCATCTGCGCGGAGCTGGTGTCGGCCGTGAGCATCTCGCCGCCGCCGTATGCGAATGCGACATTGGCGAAGCCGTGGAACATCGCGATGCCAGGCTCGATGACCTCGAGCTGGCCCATCATCGGATCGAAACCGCCGACTCCGCCGGAAGACAAATCAACGCCTGGCGCTGCTCCCATAGTCGAACTCCAATTGTGCTCGCGCCGACTTTAACAGAGTAAGCGCTATACTGACGACAATGTGCCGTGTCGCCGAAGCCGCGCGTATCTTCTACAATTGGGTGCTGGACCTCGCGGATGCGCTTGCGCTCGAGGTGAGCGCTGCACTCGAGACTGCTCAACCGAATAACATCGCAATCAAGGAACCCCAGATGGCGCCTGATGTTGCCAAGCCTGAAGATAAGAACACGAACGACAATTCACTTCACTCGAACATTGCGCTTGCTGAGGAGGCGCGTCTCAACGGGCGCGATATCGGCCTAAGTGAGATAGATCGCATTCTCGCGCTCGAACATCCCGACCCGCATGCGTTTCTCGGCGCGCATCGGATGGATTCCGGCACCGTCGTGCGCGCGTATCGCCCCAACGCCGATGCGATCAGCGTGGTCCTCGACGACGGCACGCGGGTTCCGATGACGCGTTGCCACGAGGCCGGCATCTTCGAAGCGTCGATCGACCGACCGGACATGTTTTCCTACCGCCTGGAGATCCAGTATCCGGAGGGGCATGGCTATACCATCCTCGATCCGTATTCATACCTCCCTACTATCGGCGATCTCGATCTGCATTTGTGGGCCGAGAGCAAGCACGAGCGCGTGTACGACAAACTCGGTGCGCACCTCCGCGAGATGCGCGGCGCCGGCGGTGTGTCATTCGCGGTATGGGCGCCGAATGCGCGCGGCGTCAGCGTCATCGGGGATTTCAACGGATGGGACGGGCGCCTGCACATGATGCGCACCCTCGGCAGCTCGGGCGTCTGGGAGATTTTCGTTCCCGAGGTGGGTGAGGGCACCAAGTACAAATTCGAGATTCGCACCCGCGACGGCGATCTGCTGCTCAAGTCGGATCCGTTCGCGACCCTGATGGAGGTGCCGCCCGCGACCGCGTCCGTGGTATGCCAGCCGCGTTACGAATTTCGCGATCGCGAGTACATGGAAGCGCGCGCGAACCGCGACATCCTCAAGACCCCGGTCTCGATTTACGAAGTGCATCTCGGCTCGTGGCGGCGCAGGCCCGACGAGAATTATCGCTCGCTCAACTATCGCGAACTCGCCAGTGAGCTTGGCGATTACGTCGCCGACATGGGCTTCACTCACATCGAACTGATGCCCGTGATGGAGCATCCGTTCGGGGGCTCATGGGGTTACCAGGTTAGCGGCTATTTCGCGCCGACCGCCCGCTACGGCACTCCCGACGACTTCCGCTACTTCGTCGATGAGATGCATCAACGCGGCATCGGCGTGATTCTGGATTGGGTGCCCGCGCACTTCCCGACCGACGAGTTCAGCCTGGGCCGCTTCGACGGCACCGCGTTGTTCGAGCATCTCGATCCGCGCAAGGGCTACCACCCCGAGTGGAACACCTACATCTTCAATTACGGCCGCAGCGAGGTGCGCAGTTTCCTCATTGCCAGCGCGCTGTACTGGCTCGGTGAATGCCACGTCGACGGCCTGCGCGTGGATGCGGTCGCGTCGATGATCTACCTGGACTATGCGCGCCGCGAAGGCGAATGGGTGCCCAATCAGTATGGCGGAAAAGAAAACATTGAGGCGATCGATTTCATCCGCATGCTCAATGAGCAGGCTTACGGGCAAAATCCCGGCGCGGTGATGGTCGCGGAGGAATCAACCGCCTGGCCGGCGGTCAGCCGTCCGACCTTCGTTGGTGGGCTCGGCTTCGGGCTCAAATGGGACATGGGATGGATGCATGACACGCTGGAATACTTCACGCTCGATCCCGTGCATCGCAAGTATCATCATCGCGACCTGACCTTCGGGATGCTCTACGCGTGGAGCGAGAATTTCGTGCTGCCGATCTCGCATGACGAGGTCGTGCACGGAAAACGAGCGCTTCTATCGAAGATGCCGGGTGATCGATGGCAACAGTTCGCCAACTTGCGCTCGCTCTATGGCTACATGTGGGCGCGCTGCGGCAAGAAGCTGATCTTCATGGGCAGCGAGTTCGGGCAATGGCGCGAATGGAATCATGATGAGAGTCTCGACTGGCATCTAGCGCAGTATGATGAGCATCGGGGATTGCAGCGTCTGGTGCGCGATCTCAATCGCCTCTATCGCTCGGAGCCGGCGTTGTATGAAGCCGACGTCGAGCCGTCGGGGTTTCGATGGATCGCGCCCGACAATGCGGACGACAACGTCATCATCTTTATGCGCACTGCGCCGTCGAGCGGCCGCACAGTCATTTGCGCGTGCAACTTCTCGCCGGTGCCGCGTACCGCGTATCGGATCGGCGTGCCGCGCGCGGGTTACTATCGCGAGATCCTCAACACCGATTCGGAATATTACGGCGGGAGCAATCTCGGCAACGGCGGCGGCATCAATACGCAGCCCATCGAATGGTTCGGCTTCCCGCAGTCGATCTCGGCGACCCTGCCTCCGCTGGCGGTGGTGTGGTTCGAGGCGCCGAACGGTTAGAGCCGTGCGAACAGTGCCACGAGTGCGAAGATGGACGCGTCGCCGAGCGCATGCGTCATGATCGCGGTCTCCAGTCCGTAGCGGATGTACGCATACCCGAGAATCACGCCGCTGATGGTGCGCGGCTCGAGCACGACGCCCGCGAACGACAGCGCCGAGGTTCTGCCGGTGAACCCAGCGATCTGATGGAGCGCGCCGAACGCGATCGCCTGAATGATGTTAGCGATCCATTGCGAGGTTGATTTGCGATCGGCAGAAATCGCGCGGGAGGATTGATTGATCAGCCACGCCAGTACAGTGAGCAGGCCGAGGCGGAATTCGATCTCCTCACGAAACGCAGCCGCGATTGCGAGCGATATCGCAAGGGGCAGGGGAATCGGGGCGCTGACACCTTCGGTGTGAATGGGCGCATGAGGAATCATCGAAACGGCAAACGCCGCGGCGAGACTGACGAGCGCGAGCACGAACGATCGGAAGAGAGCGCGATTGAACTCCGTGGCAATGTACTCGCGTCGCATCCAGCGATCGAGGAGCGGAGTGCCGGGTAGCGAAAGCCTCGGTGCTAGAAGAAAACCGATCGGCACGCACGCGAGGAGAATGACATCGATCGCGACCGATGCGCTCTGCGCCGGCGCGCCGAGGTTGGCGACATAGCGACTAGCGATCCATCGCGCGACGAACTGCCCCGCGAGCGCCAGGGCGATGAGAATGCCGAGCTTCGCGAGCCGACGTTGCTCCGAATCCCGACGCTCAGCCATCAGCCGGCGAGTTTCTTTTTCAGGATGTCGTTAATGACCTTCGGATTGGCCTTGCCGCCCAT
This sequence comes from uncultured delta proteobacterium, assembly GCA_963815835.1. Classification (GTDB taxonomy): domain Bacteria; phylum Desulfobacterota; class Binatia; order Binatales; family Binataceae; genus DATGKG01. The sequence goes on along the minus strand of CAWFIF010000004.1, from coordinate 92,041 downwards.
CGCCTTCATCACCTGGCCGACGAAAAACCCGTACAGCTTGTCGCGTCCGCCACGATACTCCGCGACCTTCTCAGGCTCTGCCGCAATGACTTTGTCGCATGCATCCGCAATCGCGCCTTCATCAGAGACCTGCGTGAGGCCGAGTTCGGCGATCGTCGCGTCGGCCTTCTTGCCCGAGGCACACATCGCCGCGAACGCAGTCTTGGCGGCGTTGAGGCTAATCTTGCTATCCTCGACCATCTTCAAGAGCGCGCCGACTTCAGGCGCCGGTGGAACCGCCTCGCCGATCGATTTGCCACTCTCGCGCACCACGCGCAGCACTTCGGTCATGACCCAATTCGCGGAGGCTTTGCGATTCTTCAGGCCTGGCAGCGTCGCCTCGAAATAGTCGGCGACCTCGCGCTCGTCGATGATGACGCCCGCTTCGTACGCCGTCAGCCCGAAGTCGCCGATGTAGCGGGCGCGACGTGCGTCGGGAAGTTCCGGCATCTCGGTTTTGACTTTCTCGACGAGGTCGGGCGGGACGCGCAACGGCGGCAGGTCCGGCTCAGGGAAGTAACGATAGTCGTTGGCGAACTCCTTGGAGCGCATCGGGCGGGTTTCCTCGCGAATCGGATCCCACAGATGCGTCTCCTGCTGAATCTTGCCGCCTGACTCGATGATCTCGATTTGCCGTCCGACCTCGAAGTCGATGGCCTTCTCGACGAAGCGGAACGAGTTCAGATTCTTGATCTCGGTTTTGACGCCGAATTTCTCGGTCCCGCGCGGACGCACCGAGATGTTCACGTCGCATCGCATGCCGCCCTCGGCCATCCGCGCGTCGGAAACTTCCGCATAGCGAAGGATCGCATGGAGCGCGCGCAGATATGCGCCCGCATCCTCGGCGCTGCGCATGTCGGGCTCGCTGACGATCTCGACCAGCGGCACGCCCGAGCGATTGAAGTCGACCAGCGAGCCGTCGGTCTCATGAATGTTCTTGCCGGCGTCTTCCTCTAGATGGATTCGCGTCAGACGCACGCGCTTGGTGTCGCCGCTCTTGAGTGCGATCTCGATATAGCCGCCCTTGCACACCGGCGTTTCGTACTGGCTGATCTGATAACCCTTCGGCAGGTCGGGATAGAAGTAGCTCTTGCGATCGAAAATCGATTCGCGCGCGATCTCGCAATGCGCCGCAAGTCCTGCACGCACCGCGAGTTCTACCGCCTGGCGATTCAGCACCGGCAGCACGCCGGGCATCCCCATGCATCGCGGGCAAACGTTTTCGTTGGGTTGCGCGCCGAATGCCGTCGAGCATCCGCAGAACATTTTCGAACGCGTCGAGAGATGTGCGTGGACTTCGAGCCCGATAACCGCTTCGTACTTTTCAGTGTTCATCACGTTCAAATTTTCAGTTGACGCGGCCCAAATGCGCCGAGTTTTTCGTAGGCGTCGCCAACGCGGAAGATAGTTTCCTCGCTGAATGGCGCGCCGATGATTTGCAGACCGATCGGCAGCCCATCGTTGTCATAGCCGCATGGTATCGACATGCCCGGCAGCCCGGCGAGGTTCACCGAGATGGTGAAGATGTCCGACAGATACATCGTCAGCGGGTCGTCCGTCTTCTCGCCGAGCTTGAATGCGGTGGTGGGCGCGACCGGCGCCATCACGACGTCGCAACTTTCGAACGCGCGCTCGAAGTCGCGGCGAATCAGCGTGCGCACCTTCTGACCCTTCAAATAGTAGGCGTCGTAATAGCCCGCCGAGAGCGCGAAAGTCCCGAGCATGATGCGGCGCTTGACCTCGGCGCCGAAGCCTTGCGCGCGCGTTTTCTCGTTCAGCTGGATATTGTTCTCGGCGGGAACGCGCAGCCCATAGCGGACGCCGTCGTAGCGCGCGAGGTTCGCCGAAGCCTCTGCTGTCGCGACCAGATAGTACGCCGCGATCGCATACGGCGTGTGCGGCAGCGAGATATCGACCGTGCGCGCGCCGGCCTTTTGCAGATTGGCGAGCGCATCGCGCACCGACTTCTCGACCTCCGGCTCCATCCCCTCGACGAAATATTCTTTCGGCACCCCGATGCGAAGCCCCTTCACGTCGCCGGTGAGTGCGCGCTCATAGTCAGGCACCGGGCGCGCCGAACAAGTTGAGTCATTGGGATCGAGGCCGGCCAGCGTGCGCAGCATGATCGCGGCATCGCGCACGGTGCGGCTGAATGGTCCCACCTGGTCGAGAGACGAGGCATAAGCGACGACGCCGTAGCGGCTGACGCGGCTGTAGGTCGGCTTGATTCCCACTACGCCGCAAAATGACGCGGGTTCGCGAATCGAGCCTCCCGTGTCGGTGCCCAGCGATGCGAGGCATTCGTAGGCGGCGACCGCGGCGGCCGATCCTCCCGAGGATCCGCCGGCCACGCGTTCGAGGTCATAGGGATTGCGCGTCGGCCCGAACGCCGAGTTCTCGGTGGACGAGCCCATCGCGAATTCGTCCATGTTGGCCTTGCCGACGAACACCGCGCCCTCGCCGCGCAGCTTCGCGATCACGGTCGCATCGAAGGGCGGGACGAAGTTCTCCAGAATCTTCGATCCGCAGGTCGTCTTGACACCCTTGGTCGCATAGATGTCCTTGATGCCAAGCGGAATGCCGCATAGCGGTGGCGCGTCACCTTTCGCGAGGCGCTTGTCGGCGGCATCAGCCTGCTCGAGCGCCTCGCGCTCACATACCGTGATGAAGGCGTTGAGCTTCGGCTCGACGGCGGCGATGCGATCGAGGCATGTGCGCGTGAGATCGCGCGAGGAGATCTCGCGCTTGCGCAGTTTCGCCTGCGCCTCGGCGATAGTCAGTCTGTTCAGTTCGCTCATTATGAAGGACAGGTACTCGATGGTCTATTCGATAATCTTGGGTACCTTGAAAAAATTGCCCTGACGCGCGGGCGCGTTGGCGAGCATGTCGTCCGGCGCGGGATGATTGGTAACCTCGTCATCGCGCATCGGTGTGCCCGGCTCTCCAACCTGCGTAGTCGGCGGCACATTGGTCGTATCCAGCTCGTTCAGCTTCTCGACATAACCGAGCATGCTGCTCATGTCGGCCTGCAGCCGCGTTTCCTCGTCGGCGCTGAGGCGCAGCCGCGCGAGGAGCGCGACGTGGCGGACCTGCTTAAGGGTAATCTTGGTTTCAGCCATGGCCGAGAATCGTAACATTAAGAGGATCTCAAGTCAGGGAGGGCGGCCTGTTGCTAGGAGCCGTGTTGGCGCTTAGCTTGTTCCAATCGAGGCGATAACGTGGGTGTTCGCGCGCGCCCCAAGAGCGGTTTCGCTCGCACGATGTATGACCTGCGGCTCTGGATTCGCGATACGATTCCCGGAACCGCGCGGCGCCTGCCATACGGCGAAAGAAGCGAGCACCTTGCGGCACGGCATCTGAAGTGGCGAGGCTATAAGATCATCGCTCGGAACTTTCGCGCGGCGGGCGCCGAGATCGACATCATAATGAAAGAGCACGAAATGCTGGTGTTCGTCGAAGTGAAAGCGCGCATGAGCGATGGACTCGGCCCGCCGGAACTGGCGGTCGACAATCGCAAGCAGCATCGGATTCGGAGGGCGGCGGAGATTTTCGCAAACCGCTATCATTCTCAGGAACTGGGGGACCGTCCGATACGCTTCGATGTGGTCGCGATCACCGGCGACGGCCGCGGCCGTAAAGTGGAACATCTCAAGGATGCTTTCTGAAGGATTAGTTTAAGACCTAATGCTCGACATCAAACTGATTCGCGAACAGCCTGACCTGGTGCGGACCAAACTCGCGCAAACCGGCGTTGACCCCGCCGAAGTCGAGCGCGTGCTCGAGGCCGATGCGCGACGCCGCAAGATGCAACATGAGCTCGATGACCAGCGCGCGCGCCGCTCAAAGATGTCGCAAGAGGTTGGGGTTTTAGTCCGCCTACACCAGCCATCTTCAGCACGTGGTTCGCTTGGAATCTCACCTGAAGCGCTGGCCCTTGCGGCCCGCGAGCAACAGAATCCAAATCTTCAGGAAGAATTGAAGGCCCAGGTACGCCAGCTTGGCGAGGAAATCTCGGCCGACGAGAAGGAGCTGACGAGCATCGAAGAAGAATGCGAGCGGATGCTTCTGATGCTGCCGAATCTGCCGTGCGACTGGGTGCCCATCGGCAAGGACGAAAGCGAGAACAAAATCGTCCGGAGCGAAGGCACTCCGCAAAAGTTCACATCGTTCAAGGCCAGGCCGCATTGGGAGATCGGTGAGGCGCTTGGCATTATCGACTTCGAGCGCGGTGTGAAGATTTCCGGCACTCGATTCCACTTCCTGGTTGGTGCTGGCGCGAGGCTGGAGCGCGCACTCATTACGTGGATGCTGGAGGTGAAGACGCAGGAGCAGGGCTACCTCGAAGTGGCGCCGCCATTGATGGTGAACACCGCAGCAGCGATCGGAAGCGCGCATCTGCCAAAGTTCGAGGACACCATGTATCGCGACTACCTAGAGGATTTCTGGTTCATCCCGACCGCCGAGCTTCCGCTGACGAATATGTACGCGCGCGAAATCCTCGATGCTGACAGCTTGCCGATTTACCTGACCGCGTACACGCCGTGTTTCCGGCGCGAGAAGATGTCGGCCGGTCGCGATGTGCGTGGCATCAAACGCGGCCATCAGTTCGACAAGGTGGAGATGGTCAAGGTGGTCCATCCTTCAACCTCGGATGAGGAGTTGGACAAGCTGGTCGAGAACGCCTGCGAGATCTGCCGGCGCCTCGAGATTCCATTCCGGGTCGTTCAGATGTGCACCGGCGATCTGGGATTCTCAGCGGCCGGCAAGTATGACGTCGAAATGTGGGCACCGGGCGTTGAGGAGTGGCTCGAAGTCTCATCGTGCTCGAACTGCACCGACTTCCAGGCGCGGCGCGCGCAGATCCGGTTTCGCGAGAAAGGGGGCAAGCCTGAACTGGCACATACGCTGAACGGGTCAGGCCTTGGGCTTCCGCGGACACTGATCGCGGTGATGGAGAACTATCAGAATGAGGATGGCAGCATCACGATTCCCGAGGTGCTGCGGCCATACATGGGTGGCGCCGAGCGAATTAGCGAGCCTTGAAGTAGGATTGTGTGCTAGAGGAAGAAGCGTTTTACGAAATTTACGCCTTCATTCGGACTTGGCCGCATTGTAACACTGCCGTAACAATTGCTTGTTAGGATTCTGCCCGGAGGATCTCCTTTGGGCGAGTCTATGCCTATCGGATCAGTGGAGGAGGCGGGTCTTTCGCGCGAAGCTACGGTGTCCGATCAGGCACATACCGCAATTCACGAGGCCGCCGTAATCGGTCGCCAATCGCGTCGGCGTGAGTTTCGCGAGCGACTATTCGGCGACCGTATCTTCGGACTGAGCACGCTGGGCCTGGCGCTAATCGTACTCGCGCTGATCATAGCGCTGGCCCTTGTCCTGATTCAGGCATCGTCTCCTGCGCTCCACCAGTTCGGGCTGCGCTTCCTCACCAGCACCGACTGGGATCCCGTAAATGACATATACGGCGCACTGCCGTTCATCTACGGCACCGCAGTCTCGTCGGCTTTGGCATTGACGATTGCTGTCCCGCTCAGCATCGGGGTTGCGCTATGTCTGAGTGAGCTCTCGCCGGTATGGCTCAAGCGTCCGATCGCGTTTCTGGTGGAGTTGCTGGCCGCGATACCCAGCGTCGTGTACGGCTTGTGGGCGATCTTCGTGCTGGGTCCCTGGCTGCGCGATCATGTCGAACCGATCCTCAAGACCACACTAGGCTTTCTTCCGCTGTTCAAGGGGCCGCATACCTCTGTGAGTATGTTCTCGGCGGGCGTTATCCTCGCGGTGATGGTGATTCCATACATCTCATCGGTCTGTACCGATGTTTTCGCCGTCGTGCCGCAGAGTCAGCGTGAAGCCGCGCTCGCGCTCGGGGCGACCAAGTGGGAGATGGTGCGACTGTCCGTCCTTCCGCCCTCCATCTCGGGGGTGGTCGGGGCGATCATCCTCGGACTGGGCCGCGCATTGGGCGAAACTATCGCGGTCGCGATGATCATCGGTAACGCGCCGAACATATCCGCATCGCTTTTTGCACCTGCTGCTACACTTGCGAGCGTGATCGCCAATGAATTCGCGGAGGCCACCACCAGCATGTATCAGGCGGCATTGATCGAGCTCGGCCTCGTACTGATGGCGCTCGCGGTCGTGCTGAACGTGATGGCTCGGGTGCTGGTGATCGGCGTGAGACGCCGCGCAGGGGTGCGTTGAAATGGCCGCCCAAACCCTGGCGTTACGTCGGTATCAATATCGAAAAGCCAAGAACCTCGTAATGATGGGACTGACGATTTTCGCCACCGTCGTTACGCTCATCCCGCTATTTCTGGTCCTTGGATACCTTCTCTTCAAGGGAGCCTCAAGCGTCAATCTTGCATTCTTCACGCGGCTACCTGCGCCGGTCGGCGAGGTCGGTGGTGGGATGGCCAATGCAATTGTCGGAACCTTCGAGTTGGTAATCCTCGCGGGACTGATGGGCGTACCGATCGGTGTCGGCGCCGGAATTTATCTCGCGGAGCATCGCGGGACGCGTCTGGCCAATGTGATCCGCTTCGCCGCCGACGTCATGATGGGTGTGCCGTCCATCGTGGTTGGCATCTTCGCGTACGCGGTGGTGGTGCGGCCGATGGGAGGTTTCTCCGCGATTGCCGGAGCCGTCGCGCTTGCGACTATCATGATTCCATTGGTGACCAGGACGACCGAGGAGATGGTCTTACTGGTACCGCATGAACTGCGCGAGGCGTCGCTGGCACTGGGAGTTTCGCGATGGCGCACGACTATTTCGATAGTTGCTCGAACCGCGCTGGGTGGCATCGCCACCGGCGTCATTCTCGCGACGGCACGGATCGCTGGCGAGACTGCGCCGCTGCTGTTCACCGCATTCGGGAATCATTTCTGGTCAACTTCGCTTAGAGGTCCGATCTCATCGTTGCCGGTCCAGGTTTATACCTACGCGATTTCGCCATTTGCCGATTGGCAGCGCCAGGCGTGGGCGGGAGCGTTGGTCTTGACTGCGATTGTGCTCGCATTGGAGTTGGGAGTGAGAGCGGTGACCGGAGGCCAGACCAAGGCACCGCGCTAACATGGCTGACAAGATCATAGTCAATCATCTGACAGCCTGGTTCGGTGCGGTCCAGGGCGTTCACGATGTCACCATGAACATCCAGGACAACAACATCACGGCGATCATCGGCCCTTCGGGTTGCGGCAAGTCGACCTTCGTGCGATGTCTCAACCGGATGCACGAGGTCATCGTCGGTGCTCGTGCCGAGGGTGAGGTGCTGCTGGACAGCGAGAATATTTACGCGCCCGACGTCGACCCTGTGCAGGTCAGGCGCCGCATCGGCATGGTATTCCAGAAGCCTACTCCGTTTCCCACGATGTCGATTGAAGACAACGTCGCGGCGGGCCTCAAGCTTAATGGCGTCAACTTCAGCCGCTCGGAAAAGGATCAAGTCGTCGAAAGATGCCTCAAGCAGGCGGCGCTCTGGGAAGAAGTGAAGGATCGTCTGCGCGTCCCGGGCGGCAGTCTTTCCGGCGGTCAGCAGCAGCGACTATGTGTGGCGAGGGCGCTGGCAGTTGAGCCGGAGGTATTGCTGATGGACGAGCCATGCTCGGCGCTCGACCCGATCTCGACCGCGCGCATCGAGGAGCTATTGATTGAACTGAAGGCCAACTACACTATCGTGATAGTGACGCACAATATGCAGCAGGCGGCACGCACGGCGGACATGACCGCCTTTCTCTACGCCGGAGAACTGATCGAATACGGCGAGACCCGGCAAATCTTTACTAACCCCAGCCGACGGGAGACAGAAGACTATATAACCGGGCGCTTCGGATGAGCGCCCTGTGAGGAACGCCATGGATCAGCCGCAGCCGCTGCATACCAATTTGCGATATGAAGAGGAGCTTCGGGGCCTGCGCGCGACGCTGCTCAAGATGGGCGGGCTGGTCGAGCGGCAAATCGCCGAGGCGATCGATGCCTTGGTGAACCGCGACACCGAGCTGGCGAAAGAAGTTATTGCCCGCGATAAAGAAGTGAACCGGATGGATATCGAGACCGACGAGACCTGCATCCGGTTGCTCGCGCTCCATCAGCCGGCCGGCAGCGACCTGCGGTTCATCACCACCGGGCTCAAGATCACCACCGACCTGGAGCGTATCGGCGACAATGCGGTGAATATCGCGGAGCGGGTGCTGGAGCTGAACGAAGAACCGCAAATCAAACCCTACATCGATATCCCGCGGATGGCGTCAATCGCGCAGTCGATGGTCAAGGACAGTATCGACGCCTTCATGCGTCAGGACACCGAACTCGCCGATCAGGTCCGCGCGCGCGACGACGAAGTCGATGGGCTCAATCGCCAGGTTTATCGCGAACTGCTCAGCTACATGGCCGAAGATCCGCGGCTGATCGCACGCGCAACACGGATTCTGTTCATCTCGAAATATCTGGAACGCATCGCGGACCACGCGGAGAACATTGCCGAGATGGTGACCTTCATGGTGAAGGGCAAGATGATCAAACACATGGACAAAAAAGCTCCGACTGAAGAGTAACAACATGGCTATGGCCGAAGCTGCACCAGCACAAACAAGTCGTGGTCCCCGCCAGAAGGTCCTCATCATCGAGGATGACGCCGACATCCGCGAGCTGATCAAGTTCAACCTCGAGCAGGACGGCTATGCGGTCGAGGAAGCGGCGACCGGCGCCGAGGGCCTTGATCGCATCAAACGCCGGCAGCCGGACTTGATTCTGCTCGACCTGATGCTACCGGGGATGCCGGGTCTCGAAATTTGCCGTGTCCTCCGCAGCGGCAAGGAAACCGCAAACCTGCCGATTCTTATCGTCACCGCCAAAGGCACCGAAGTGGACAAAGTGCTGGGGCTGGAGATGGGCGCTGACGACTACGTGGTCAAACCTTTTAGCCCGCGCGAGTTGATTGCTCGCGTCAAGGCGGTGCTACGGCGCGCCAATCCGGATGTCGCGGCGCCCAAGTCCGGCACCTGGGAGCGCGGCCGCCTCAAGATGGATTTCGATACCTATCAGGTATTCGTTGACGGCAAACGGCACGAACTGGCGCTACGCGAATTCGAATTGCTGCGATTCTTTGTCGAGCATCCGATGCGCGTATACTCGCGCGAACAATTGCTCGACCTTGTATGGGGCCGCGACACCTTTGTCGAGCCGCGCACCGTCGATGTGCACGTGCGACGATTGCGCCAACATATCGAAAAGGACGACGCGAATCCCGAACTGATCCTTACCGTCCGCAGCGTCGGGTATCGGTTCAATCCCGAGGCGCTTGACTAGATCAGTCATCTTTCGAATGGCCGCCGCGGTGGCGGCCGGATTCCTACCTCCCGCGCTGGCGCTCGCCGTGATGATGGCAACCGGCGTGTACTCCCCGGTGTGGGCCCTGGTTTCGATCCTCGTGGGTGCGATGGCGGGCGGCTTCTCAGCATGGGCGATTGCAAACTCGATTATCGGGCGCGCCGAACGAATCGAGGCGCTTGCCGCCGCGCTGAGAGAGCATCGTCAGCCACTTCACGTCATTCCCGACGATCGCGACGTTATGAGCCGTGCGGAGCGCAGTCTGCTGCAGAGTACCGACGCGGTTATCGCGGAGATCGGCGCCTTGACCGAACAGCGCGATGAGTTGGGCGCGATCCTGCGCAGCATGACGGAGGCGGTCGTCGTCACGGGTGCGCGCGGCGAAGTCATCCTGCTCAACGGTCAGGCGCGCAAGACCTTCGCATTGAGCGCTGATGCCAACTATCAAGGGCGCGATTTCGTCGAGCTATGCCGCGACCCGCGATTGCAGGAGTTCGTCGCGAGTTCCACTGGCTCGCCCAATGGCGAAATAACCGCGACCGAAGTGCGCATTCAGAATCCTTCGCCGCGATACCTTGCCGTCAGCGTAGCACCTGTGAAGCGTGGGAGCGGAAGCGGGATAGCGTGGCTGTTCGTGTTCCATGACATCACGCAACTCAAGACTTACGAGACGATGCGCGCCGATTTCGTCGCCAACCTCACCCATGAGATTCGCACTCCGCTGTCGGCGTTGTACGGGTATGCTGAGACTCTCGAGCACGGAGTCGAGGATCGCGAAACCGAAAAGAGATTCTTGGGCATTATTGAAAGGCAGGCCAAACGCCTTGCGCGTTTGGTTGACGATTTGCTTTCGCTATCGAACCTGGAACGAGGCCTTACCCCCTTGAAGCTTGAAGAAATCGCGCCGCGATCGATCCTCGAGGATGCGGCCGAGTTGATGCGCGAACAGGCGGAACGCGGCGGTATCAACCTCCAGATTGACTGCCCCGGCGAGCTGCCGTCGATACCCGCTGATCGCGACAAGATGCATCAGGTATTCCTGAACCTCATCGACAATGCGATCAAATACACGCCTCGCGGTGGGAGGGTAACGTTGCAGCCGCGCCTGGGGAGCCACCCGAGTGCCAGCGGCGGCCCGACCATCGAGATGATAGTGGCGGACACGGGCGAAGGAATTCCCGCGCCGGATATTCCACGCTTGACGGAACGCTTCTATCGTGTGGACCGCGCGCGCTCACGCGAACTAGGCGGAACGGGTCTGGGGCTGGCGATCGTCAAGCACATCGTGCAGCTTCATCACGGGACCTTGAGTATCGAGAGTAGAGTAGGCGAAGGGACCACGGTGACGGTTTCGTTGCCGGTGAGCAGCGCCTGAACGTCCTCACCCGAAAAAAGAGTGGCGGCTGCGAGGTCGCCTTTTTCTTTTGATGGACGATGCAGCGCGCCGGAAGCTTGACATCGCGGCGCGACCGACGCGATAACCGCCCCATGGCTACCATCAAAGTTGAACGCGCGCTGAATCTGGGCGTCCCTTACACCCCCGATATGCAGCAAGGCAAGAAACTCGAGCCGACCTGGACGACGCTGCGCGATCAGGTTCGCGAGGCAGAGGCAATCGGCTACGACACCGTCATCGCGGTCGAGACGCAAGATGATCCTTACCTGATGCTCGCGATCGCCGCGCAGGAGCCGTCGCGGGTCGAACTCGGCACCGGCATCGCGCTCGCATTTACGAAGAGTCCGGTCGCAACCGCCTACACTGCGTGGGATCTGCAACGCATGAGCGGAGGACGCCTTGTGCTGGGCCTCGGCTCGCAGGTGAAGGGTCACGTGATGCGGCGCTTCGGGATGCCGTGGAGCAAGCCCGCGCAGCGTATGAAGGATTACGTCGGCGCCATGCGCGCGGTGTGGCACAGCTGGCAGACTGGCCAGCCGCTGAACTTCCAGAGCGAGCATTACAACCTCTCGTTGATGACGCCGAACTTCGCGCCTCCACCGGTGAGCAGTCCCCATATCCCGGTGCTAATTGCGGCGGTGCAGGAGCGGATGCTGCAAGTGGCAGGTGAGGTGTGCGAGGGCGTGCGGCTGCATGGGATCGTCACGCGTAAGTATCTTGATCAGATCGCGTTTCCGAATTTGAAGAAGGGCTTCGCGAAGAGCGGTCGGCCGCAGTCGGAATGGGAGAATTTTCAGATCGGCGGCGGTGGATTCTTATGCGCGGCGCCCGACAAGGACGCTCTCGCGAAGGCGGTCGAGGGTCTCAAATCGACCATCGCGTTTTACGGTTCGACGCGTTCCTATCGCTCCAGTTTCGAACTCGACGGATGGGGCGACACCGCCGACCATCTGCACAAGCTCTCAGTACAGCAGAAGTGGCGCGAGATGGCGCAGTTGGTCAGCGAAGAAATGGTGCACGCATTCGCGGCAGTCGGAACCTATGACGAAATTGCTTCCGTAATGAAGAAACGCTTCGCGGGCGTGAACCGCCTTAGCTTCGACATGCCGGTGCGCAACGATCACGATCGCGGAGTGCTGAAGGAGATTCTGCAGGACCTCAGGCGGCAGTAGTCTCAAAATCATGTTCGCCGTGACCGGATGAGCACGCCGCAAGGATCCTACTTCGCGAGGCGCGGTCGTCGCTGGCGATGCCCTGTGCTTGCCCATGGCATGCTGCGCCGATCCGCGTGCGAGGATCGCCACGCCGGGCGACAGGATCTTAATGGCCGGCGTTCTGCATCGCGTTGGGATTGAAGAAACCGGGATCGACCACACCCATATCGATGTACCAGCACTCCCGCTCCGGCGAATGTCTTCCCGGCATGAAGACCACGGTGGAGGATCGGTCCTGAACGTTGGCATCCACCAAACCCAACTGGAAGATTCGTTTGTATGGATAGATGGCGATTTGCGCATCCGGGATCGGGCGGTCGCGGTAGGTGTTGTATAGAACCAGCGTCTTCCAGAGCTTGCCGTCCCTTCCGTATTGATCGGAGGCGGTGATTAGCCATCCTTCGGAATCGATATAAAAAATGCGTCTGGGAATAGAGAAGGAATGGCCCTGCTTTTCATCGGCCTCGACGATGTAGACGTGACGCATCTCCCAATCTTCCGGACAAATCGAATGCCCGCCGTCGCTGGGACAAGCTGTTTCCGGCGAGAATTTGGCATGCACGCAGGCCAGCATCTGCTTTTCGCCGAGGTACTTATAGGTGAAGTCCTCGACTTTGGCCGCGAAGCCGAAATATGAATCGGGGTCAATCGTATTGACGTTGGTGGAACCGCCCGCGGCACCTACGCCGGCGCCACCGCCGTAGCCGCCACCGCCACCGCCCGAAAAACCGGGCAGTCCGCCAATCGCATCGGCGAGAATCTCTGGCGACTGGCGCCGTACTCGCCGGGTCTGCGGATTGAATACCCACGAGTTATCTTCGATTTTCGGGTCCATGCTACGATCGCGGATCAAGCCGTAGCCGCGCAATCCGGCGGGCTCCAGGAACGGATAAAACGCGAATTTATAGCGGAGTCCGCTGGCCTTAAAATCGGGGCTGATCGGTACCGGAGGAACTTCAATTCGCCCGATGTTGTTGTAAAAAGCAAAATGGCCGACCGTGAAATAGCTCAGCGGCTCGAGGTCCTTGGACGTTCCTACGTAGCTGGCGATTTCGGGAAAGCGTAGGTCCGCGTCATCGGTGTATAGTGGTCTGAAGCTAAAGTTCCACATCAGTTTGGTCGCTATCTGAGGATCGTTCGGATCGAGCAGCGGAAAGGGTTGTCCAGCGACATAGTTCTTGAGCGTGCCGTCGGGATTGAGGACCACCTGAGGCGAATATTTTTCGGTCGCGGTTCTGAAGGGAGGTGGCCAATCGAGTTTGCTGGTTGGGATGATATTCATCTGCATCCCTTGTTGCACCAGGATGTAATTTCCCGGACTCAGCAGATCCTGCACCTGGGACGCGTTACTCTTGGAAATTACATCGCCAGGCTTCACTCCCGCATCCGTCGGAGTGCTGAAAAGCGCGAGGCTGCCAGCTAGTACGAGTGCGAAAGCGCGCAGCTTATCCATCAAAGTCCTCCCGGAAACGTTAGTATCCGCCTATCGTACAGTAGTTAGGTCGCAAGAGTAAATTGATTATTGCGCTTCCGGGCTCATGGCTTCCACAATTGAAATAGCTTCCTCTTGGAGAACCAAAACATGCGAAACAGGCTTTCCGCCGCGACATTTTCGATCGGCATTTTGTTCCTCGTCGCCTCCGGCAGCGCCCACGCCGGCCTACCGACGATGGGCCCGCCGATACCGACCACGATCATCGTGACCAAGCCGGCTCCAGGTGAGACCTATGGCGGCAAGACAACAGTAACGATGGGGGTCGGCGACAAGATTTACAAGTTCATTCTCAAGGACGGATATACCAACCACTTGAAGGTGCGATGGCTCGACATCTGGCAGTACGTCATGCAATTCAACCCCAACTTCGTCGTGCAAGGCCAGGATGCGGAAACATTCGCGAAAATTCAGCCCGGACAGACCATGAAAGTGTTCGGAGCATTCGCACCGTTGGACCGGACCTTCGAAGTGGTATCCGTCGAACAAAGCGACAGCAGTGAGGAGCACCACTAAGGATCGTCGTCAACCGCGGAAGAGCTGTCGCAGCGCAGCTTCGCGGAAATCGAAAATCTGCTGGAGACTGCCGGCCACCAGAATTCGATAGACGATCTCTCCGAGCAGTCCCAGCGGCATCGCGAACTCGACCTGATCGCGGATTTCGGTGTGCTTGGCGTCCACTTCGCGAAAACTGTGCGTGTGCCGCCACATCGCGTAGGGACCCTTGTCCTGCACATCGACGAAGCCGGTAGGGGCGTCGATGCTCTCGATTCGCGTTCGCCATTTCACCGGCAGTCCATAAAGACGGAGCCGGTATTCGAGAATGGTCCCGGGCAAAACCTTCTCCGGCGGCGCTTTTAGAAACTGGAAGTGCACCAGGTCGGGGGTCAGCCGTTCGAGGTTGCGGGGATTGGTGAAAAAATCGAAAGCCTCGCGGATCGAAATCGGCACCAGCTGGGTTCGTTCGAGTTTGTGAATCGTCACCTCGATGAGCGTAGCACTCGCCGCATGTTTAATCGCCGCAATCAAACTGGGGATCTGGTGTAGGATGGAATCAGAACGCGACCTCGGAGGTTATCAAGATGATACGCGTGATGTATCGATGGACCATCAAGCCCGGACACGAGCACGAGTTCCTTCGTTACTGGGACGCTGGCACTCGACGAATCAGGGAGACCTTCGCCGGCTCCTACGGCAGCATGATGTTGCGCAGCGCGAAGAATCGGGAACATTTCTACGGCATCGGGCGATGGGAGAGCCGCGAGGCGTGGGATGCCGCGCAACCCGGCATCATCGCGATGAAGCTGGCCGGCCCGCTGCCCGAGTCGGTGCGATTCTTCGACGAGCTCGATGAGCTAACGCTGGCGGCGAAGCCAGCCAAATCGTCGGATTAACCAAACCCAATTGTACCATCCGGCGCGGGTGATATACCCTCTAGAAAACTTAAATGGCCGGCGGCAGCACAGCGACAATCGAGGTCGGCAGGACAAACTATGCCGCCGGAATGGAAGGCCGTGAAGAAACTTACCGGAGCTCAAATCGTTATCGAAACCCTGCTTGCCGAAGGCGTCGATGTTATCTTCGGCTATCCGGGAGGCGCGATCCTGCCCACCTACGACGCGCTGCTCGATTCCAAGATCAAGCATATCCTGGTGCGCCATGAACAAGGCGCAACGCACATGGCGGAAGGCTATGCGCGTGTCAGCGGTCGCCCTGGCGTGGTGCTGGTGACCTCGGGGCCGGGCGCGACCAACGCAGTTACGGGTATCGCCGACGCATACATGGACTCGACCCCGATGGTGGTGCTGACGGGGCAAGTTCCGACCAGCATGATTGGTAACGATGCGTTCCAGGAGGTTGACATCGTTGGTATCACGCGGCCATGCACCAAGCATAATTTCCTGGTCAAGGAAGTCGGCGATATTTCGCGCGTGATCCGCGAGGCGTTTTACATCGCGGGCAGCGGACGGCCCGGCCCGGTGCTGGTCGATCTGCCGAAAGATGTGCAGCAGACCGAGCACGCGTTCAAGCTGTGCGACAAGGCCGATCTGCGCGGCTACAAACCGACCATTCGCGGCAATCCGCGTCAGATCGAACGCGCGATCGAGGCGATCGAGAAAAGCGAGAAGCCGCTCTTCTATGTAGGCGGGGGCGTGCAGTGGTCCGGCGCGGCATCGCTGCTTCAGCAGCTCGTGAAAGGGCTCGGCATTCCGGTGACCGAAACGCTAATGGCGCTCGGCTCGATTCCGGCCTCGGATTCCTTGCGGCTCGGGATGCTCGGCATGCACGGCTCGTACGGCACCAACACCGCGGTCTGCAACACCGATTGCCTGATTGCGGTGGGCGCGCGCTTCGACGATCGCGTCACCGGCCGCATCAAGGATTTCGCGCCCAAGGCCGAGACCATCATCCATATCGACATCGACCCGTCGTCGATTTCGAAAAATGTCAAAGTTGACATACCGATCGTCGGCGACATCAAGAGCGTGCTCTCCGACATGCTTGAGGTGGTGAAAGGGCACGAGAGTGTCGGCAAGCGGCGCGCGGTGTGGGCCAAATGGCATCAGCAGATCCTCAAATGGCAGAAGGAAAAGCCGCTCTACGAAAATAGCAAGCGCGGCGAGAACATCAGCCCGCAGCACGTTATCGAAGAGATGGCGAACCTGACCAAGGGCGACGCCATCATCGCAACCGACGTCGGACAGCATCAGATGTGGGTGGCGCAGATGTTTCCTTTCGCCAAGCCGCGTTCCTGGCTGACCTCGGGCGGGCTTGGCACCATGGGCTACGGGCTGCCGGCGGGAATCGGCGCGACCTTCGCCGCGCCCGATCGCAAGGTGGTGGTGGTCTCGGGTGACGGCTCGATCCAGATGAACATCCAGGAGCTCGGCACCGCGGTTCAGTACAACGTCGACATCAAGGTGATCATCCTCAACAACTATTTCCTTGGGATGGTGCGCCAATGGCAGGAGCGCTTCTATCAGGAGCGGTACTCCTACTCGGCGATGTCGGTGCCGAACTTCGTCAAGCTCGCGGACGCATATGGCGCGCATGGTTTCCGCGTCGAGAAAACCAAAGACCTCGCGAAGACGATGAAGGACGCGTTCGCGACGCCGGGTCCGGTGCTGATCGACGTCGTGATCCCGAAAGAGGAGGCGGTGATGCCGATGATTCCTCCGGGCGGCGGCATGTCCGAGATGCTGTTCGCGTAGACCTCGGAGGGGAGGTGAGATTATGAACCGCTTCTCGCTTTCTTATGACTTTGGCTTCCAAGGCGACTACGGGCCACTTTACATCTGGCTCGATAAGGCGAAGGCGAGAGAATGCGGCGACAGCGTTGCCACTTTCCAAAAGGACCAAACTCGTGAGCAAGTGGCCAAAGATCTGTCTCGAGTCACAAAACGCAAGGGCCGGATGTATTTGATTGGAAAAAATAAGGCCGGCAAGATCGTGGGCGGTTTTATCCTTGGCGGTAGAAGGCACTCTCCATGGCTCGGATTCGCCGAGAGCGCGACCGAGGCCGACGAAGAGGAATGAAGAACTTCATCGCCGATACGGGCTACTTAATTGCGCTGTACGATCCGTCCGATGACAACCGAAACGTCTGGTCTGCCAGGGCATCCTTTCGCGAGTTGTTTGAAGAAACTGAGAACTCGCTTCTTCTTGCCTGGCCCGTTCTATACGAAACTCTTAACACGCGCTTATCGAAGCGGATGGACGTTGTTACCCGAATCGAGGATGGCTGGCGAAAGCTGCGCTCCAACAATCAACTCGATTTCATCGACGACCAGCCTTTTCGTGATATCTCGCTCGCCGAATGGCAAAACGAACTTGCTCGAAAGGGACACTATCGGCCGCTGAGCCTCGTCGACCGCGTCTTGCGCAACGCTATCATGAGCCCTTCATCGAAGATTCATGTCTTGCTGACCTTCAATCGGAGAGATTTTGAAGACATTTGCAGGAAGCGCGACGTTGAGATCGTTCTCCATAGCTCGTACGTTATCCGTCTTAGTTTCACCCCGGAATGATCCGACCGTTTCGAGCGCTGATGGTAGTGAAGAAAAAAAAGCAATTCGTTCCATCGTACAGGAGTCCTTTCATGGCGCGGTTACCGTACTTGAGTCGCGAGGACCTTCCCGAGGCGGACCGCGAGATCTTCGATCGCCTGGTCGAGGCGCGCAAAACCCCCGTCGGCAACATTTTTCGAATGCTCGCGCACACGCCAAACTTGCTGCGGCGCTTTCTCGCACTCGGCGGTGAGCTTCGTAATGGCACCGCGCTCGATCCAAAGCTGCGTGAACTCGCGCTGATGACGGTCGGCCGACTCACCGGCGCAGAGTACGAGTTCACCCATCATTGGAATCTCGCGCGCCGGGTAGGCGTCTCGCGCGAGCAGCTCGAGCATCTAGCTGAGTTCGAGACCTCGTCGCTGTTCAACGATCAGGAGCGCCTCGTGATGCGCTATGCGCTGGAGGCCACCATGAACGTCAGCGTCAGCGGGGCGACCTTCGAGGCGCTGCGCAAATCGCTCGACACCCGCCGCCTGATGGAGCTCGTACAAAATGTCGCATTCTACAACATGGTGGTGCGCGTGCTGGTTCCGCTCGGCGTCGAGGTCGAGCCCGGCGTCACAAAGCTGTGATTATTAGTATGGCTGATTATTGACATTAGCTATCGACTAAGCGAAGCGTGATGAGCGTCGGGCGACGCGACGAGGAAGGGACTCGCATGCCGGAATACGACCTCATGATTAGGGATGGGATGCTCATCGATGGAACGCGGATGCCGCGTTTCCGCGCCGATATCGGAATAAAGAATGGGTGTATCGCGAAGATTGGAAGGCTTCGCGCCAGCGACGCCGCCAAGAGCGTCGATGCTTCCGGCCACGTCGTCGCGCCGGGTTTCGTCGATCTTCACACGCATTACGACGCGCAACTTTTCTGGGATCCTTATTGCTCGATTTCAAGCTGGCACGGCGTGACCTCAATCGTAATCGGCAACTGCGGTTTCGGCTTCGCGCCTGTACATGCCGATGGTCGCGAACGCGCGATGCTCACCATGACGCGCGTCGAGGCGATCCCGTACGCCGCGATGAAGGCGGGAATGCCGTGGGATTGGGAGACCTTCCCGCAATTTCTCGACAGCATCGATCGCCGACCCAAAGCAGTGAATATTCTCCCGTATGTTTCGGTCTCGCCGCTGCTGACATACGTGATGGGTATCGAGGCCGCGAAGACTCGTCCTCCCACCGAGCGCGAGGAACGCGAGATTTGCCGCCTGCTCGACGAGGCGATGGATGCGGGCGCGTGCGGATGGTCCGCGCAGCGCCTCGATCCCAACGGTCCCGCATGCGTGCAGCGCGACTACGATGGCACCCCGATGGTCTCCGACCTGATGAGCGATGACACTTGCTATGCGCTCGCTCGCGTGCTCGGCCGCCGCAACGAGGGCTTCATGCAGATGACGCTGGTCTCTGCCGATCCGAGCAGGGACCCTGAGCATTTCGAGAAACTTGCGGAGCTGAGCGGGCGCCCGATTCTGTACAACGTGGTGCAGCCGCGCGACTCGATGCCGTTCATCCATCGCGGGACTATCGCATGGCTGGATTCATGCCGTCAGCGCGGGCTGCGCGTCTATGGGCAGGCGGTCACCAGCGACACGAATATGACCTTCACTTTCACCGACTGGAATCTTTTCGATGAATGCCAGGCCTGGTGCGATGCGACCACCGGCAGTACCGCCGAGCGCAAAGCGAAGCTCGGCGATCCCGCGCGGCGCGAGGGCCTGCGAGCGCATATCCCGCGCGTCATCACCGGGGAGTTCGACAAGATTTACATCACCCAGGTTGTGCGCGACGACATGAAGCACCTTGAGGGCCTCACGCTGCGCGAGGCGTCCGAGAAAACCGGCAAGCATCCGGTGGATGTGATGGTCGATCTTGCGGTTGCCGATGATCTGCGCACCGAGTTTTATGCGCCAGGACCTAATCAGAACATGGAGTATATGAAGGAGATGCTCGACTATCCGTGGCTGATTCCCGGCGTCTCCGACGGCGGCGCGCACACCAAGTTCTTCACCGGCGGACGTTATCCGACCGAGTTTCTGACGAAACTGGTGCGTGAGCATCAGATGCTGCCGCTCGAGGAAGCGCACTGGCGGCTCTCGACGCTGCCTTCTCTGTGCGCCGGCTTCCGCGATCGAGGCACCCTGCGCGAGGGCGCTCCGGCCGATATCGTGGTTTACGATTACGACAAGCTCGCGATGGGACCGATCGAACTCGCGCACGATTTTCCCGGTGGCGAGTGGCGCCGCGTGCAGAAGGCCGAAGGCTATCGTTACCTCTTCGTCAACGGCCGGATGACGATGGAGGATGGCAGGGAGACTGGCAACATGTCGGGCCGGTTGCTCCGCCACGGCGCGGCTTGATCGCGAATTGTTAGTGACGATGAAAGCTCGTCGGAATTTTCCGGCGGGCTTTTTCTTTCGGTTGCGTTTTCGCGCGAGAGCAGAATAATCAGCGGGCGAGGGCGGCGTATGATCAAAGCAATCTATTTCATCAAGCGAAAACCCGGGATGTCGCTCGAGGCGTTTCGCGAATACTGGCTCAAGGATCACGCAGCGCTGGTGCTCAAGGTTCCCGGCCTTGTGAAATACGTGCAGTCGCATACGACGGATTCCGGATATCGCAAGCACGAGCCGATCTACGACGGTATCGCGGCGTTGTGGTACGAGAACCTCGACGACATGCGCAAGACCGCGAACACACCGATCAGCCGCGAGACGCTCGCCGACGACGAAAAATTTCTCGACATGTCGAAGTTCGCTTTCATCCTCACCAAGGAGCGCGTGCAGAAGGAAAATCCCATCGAGGCGGGGATGCCGAAGATGGTCGCGTTCCTGAAGAAGCGGCCGGAAATGTCAGTCGAGGATTTCCAGGCGCACTGGAATTCGCCGCATGGCAAACTTGGCGCCGCCGTGCCCGGCGGGCGCCGCTACGTGCAGTGCCATCCGCTGCTGTCGTCATACAAGAATGGCCGGATGCCGCTTTGGGATGGCGTCGCGGAAGTCTGGTTCGAGAACGAGGATGCGATGCGCTCCAACGCTGACACGCCGGAGTACAAGGCGGTGCTCGCCGACGAGCCGCATTTCCTCGCGGAGAATGCGAAGTTCATCATCACGACCGAGCGCGTCATTTTGTAGTGTTCTCCCCCTGTTTGTCATCCCGAGCGAGGCTGCCGGGTCGAGGGATCTCCGCGAAGCGATTCGACGATGCGCAAATCGATCGCTGAATTCTTCGACGAAGGGTTCGATCTCTTCAACGAGGGAAAGTTCTTCGAATGCCACGAGGCATGGGAAGAGGTCTGGAAGCGCAGCGACGGCGACGCAAAACTTTTCTACCAGGGAATCATTCAGGCGGCCGTCGCGATCCTGCATGCGCAGCGCGGCAATCTGACCGGCGCCGCATCATTGTATGGGAAGGCCTCGGAGAAACTCGATCAGCTGCCCTCCGAGCACATGGGGATCGCCCTCGGCGAGTTGCGCGCCGCCCTTAAGCAGTTTTTCGCTGTCGCGCTGAACGGCGGAACGATTGCGACGCTACCGAAACTTCGGCGCTGTCCCTAAAAGGGAATATCCTCATCGTCGATCGGTGCGGCTGGCATGTCGGCGCCGCCGGCGCTCGCGCCCGCTCCAGCGTAATCGCCGCCGCCCTCGGCGCGTCCGCCGAGGAACTGCATCTCACTCATTATGATCTCGGTACGTTGACGCTTGCCGCTACCGTCCTTGGCTTCCCACTGGCGGGTTTGGAGGCGCCCTTCGAGGTAGATCTGTTTACCCTTGCGCAGATACTTCTCGGCGAGGTCGGCCAGGCGATCGAACGCGACGATGTTGTGCCATTCGGTTTGCTCACCGGTCTTGCGCTTCATGCTGGTCGCGAGCGAGAAGTTGGCGACCTTCATCCCGGTCGGGAGGTGGCGCACCTCGGGATCGCGTCCCAAGTTTCCTACCAGAATCACCTTATTTACTGACATCTTCCGCCACCTCCGAAAGCGAACCTAACGGCAGCCAATTATGAGCGCAAGGCTTACCTGTGGAAAACGCCCGCGCGGCTACCATCTCTATCCCCAGAGTATCCCTGCGCCGACGGTTGGGAAATAATGGGGGTTGAGCACTGCGGCAAACGACGGCGAGAGGGCGAGGGTATCGGCACATCGATTCAAAAAATCTCAAAAACAAAGCCATTTCATCCTTGTAAATGCTGGCCTTTTTCAGAACCGATGCGCTGATTCGATGCAACATTTGGCCATCAAACCCTACAAAAGGTCGATCTTTCGCCTCCAGTTCGCACTTTGTATACTGAACCTCCGTCGCGGCGGTGAAGGTGTCGATGGGGTCAGATAATTCCAGAACGACTCCCGTAAAACTGTTTGCCCTTGGCGGTTTAGGGGAGATCGGCCTCAACCTGATGGTGCTCGAATGCGCCGGGCACAACCTCGTGGTTGATTGCGGCGTGATGTTCCCCGAGGACCGCCTGCTTGGCAACGGAGTTTACATCCCGGATTTTTCTGAGCTGGTCGAAAAGCGCCTCGCGATCGATGCGGTCGTCCTGACTCACGCGCACGAGGATCACATCGGCGCGCTGCCGCACCTGCTGCGCAAATTCCCGGTTCCCGTCTATGGCACCGCGGTCACACTCGCATTCGTGCGCCGCCGTCTCCAAGAGGCCGGAATGTACGGCGCCGAAAAGAAATTGCGCGAGATTCGACCTCGACAGAGCTTCGCGCTGGGGCCGTTTCAGGTCGAAGCGCTGCGAGTGACCCATTCGACCCCGGACTCGATCGCGCTGGTGATTCGCACGCCCGCCGGCATCATCGTTCACAGCGGCGATTTCAAGATCGACGAGGCCCCGGTCGATGGGCAGAATTTCGATACTGAAGCGTTCGCCGCGCTGGGCGAGGAGGGGGTCGCGCTGCTGCTCTCCGATTCTACCAACGTCGAGAGGGCGGGGCGCTCGGGCTCGGAAAGCTCACTGAAACCGATTCTGCGCGACTTGATTTCGCGTACGAAGAATCGCTTTTTCCTGTCGGCGTTTTCCTCGCATATCCATCGTATCCGGCAGGTGGCGGAAGTCTCAAAGGAGCTCGGCCGTCGGGTGGTTCCGCTCGGACGCCGAATGGCCGAGAGCGTGCGCCTGGGGCTGGAGACCGGGCAACTCTCATTTGCGCCGGGAATTTTCGTCGAACCCGAAGAAGCCGATTTCATCGAGCCGAGGAAACTGACCTACCTCGCCAGCGGCAGCCAGGGCGAGCCGTTCTCGGCGTTGGCGAAGCTCGCGATCGACAATCATCCGCGCGTGCACGTCGAGAACGGCGACATGGTGGTGCTCTCGTCGCGGTTCATTCCGGGCAACGAGCGCTCGATCAACAATCTGGTCAATCAACTCTACAAGCTGGGCGCCGAAGTGATTTACGATGCGGTCGCGCCGGTGCATGTTTCCGGGCACGCGAGCCGCGACGAACTCACCGATCTGATGGCGCTCGTGAAGCCGCGCTACTTCGTGCCCATTCATGGCGAATATCGGCATCTCAGCCGTCATCTGGCGCTGGCCATCGAAGCCGGAATTCCCGAACGCGACTGCTTCCTGCTCGAGGACGGCGACTCGATTGTGCTGACGGGCGCGGAAGCGTATCGGAGCCGCAAAGCACACGTCGGCCGCATCTTGATGGAGGCCGGCGAGATCGAAGACATCACACTGATCGGCGAGCGGCGCACTTTGGCACACGATGGGACTGTGATCGCGGTGATCGCGGTCTCAGCGAGCAGCGGAACCATCGTGGGCGGGCCGGATATCTTCTCACGCGGTTTCGTGTCCGGTGACGGAACCTCGGCGCATCTGCTGCGCAGCCGTGAAGAAGTCAGGCAGCGGCTCGACGCGATACCACGCCCTTACCATCCTGACGACGCGCGGATAAAGGACGAGGTAGTACGTACACTTCGCCATTATTTCATCCAAAATGTCGGCAAGCGTCCCTTCATCATGGTTCACGTAATGGAGGTTCCGTAACCATCGCTCGGCTACTGAAATCAGTGCCCGTGGAACTCGCACCGGTCACGGTCGGTGAAGTTGAACCTGCGGGCGGGAGCATCGCGCGCGAACTCGGTGCGCTCGCACTCATCGCGGCGGCGGCGTTCGCAACGGTCAGCCTCGTCTCACTGCATCTCGGGCATCATCCGAATCTCGGCGGACCGGTGGGAGGCACGCTCGCACGAGGGCTCGCACAGCTATTCGGCTATGACGCTTATCCCCTGATTGCGCTCGTCGTGATGCTCGGCGCGCGAATCTGGGCGGGCGCGAACTGGAAAGACCTCGCGCGCGAGGTTGGCGCCGGAGCGATTGTCGTGATCGCGATAGCGTCGGCTCTCGGATTATGGCGACCCGGCGATATCGTGGTGCCGGGTAAGGTCGGTGCGCAAATCGCGGGAGTCCTGGCCGCGTGGCTCAACATCGGCGGTGGATATCTCGCGGTCGGCTTCACCCTGATCTGCGGTATCGCATTGATGCTGAAACGTGCTCCGACCGATATCGTCTCGGCCGCCGCGCGGAGACTGAAACGGTCCGTGCCGTTTCGAGCAGCGCAAGCAATCGAACTCGCTGACGAATTTGACACGACGGAAAATCACTCTAACTCTCTGAGCCCGGATGGCGGCAGGATGCCTCGAACCCTTGGTCCGGTGGCGCTAAAGGTGCGGCGCATCGAGCCGCGCGAATCACGCGAAAGGCAGGACAAGAACGATTCGAAGTCCCGCAACCGCGGGGGCTTCAAGCTGCCGCCGCTCTCGTTGCTCGACATTCCCCCTGCAGAGCATGCGCAGATCGATGAGGTCGCGCTCGAGCGCAGCGCGCGTGTGCTCGAACAGAAGCTCGCCGACTTTGGCGTTAACGGCCGCGTGGTCGAGGTTCAGCCCGGCCCGGTCGTCACGATGTACAAATTCGAGCCCGGTTCCGGCATCAAGGTTAGCCAGATCGTCAACCTCGCCGATGACCTCTCGATGGCCCTGAGAGCCGCTGCGGTGCGTATCCAGGCGCCGGTGCCGAACGAGGCCGTGGTTGGTATCGAGGTTCCCAATCGCAAGCGCGAGATGATTTATCTACGCGAGATTCTAGAATCCGACGAGTTCGCCGGCGCGCAGAGCCAACTCACGATCGCGCTCGGCAAGGATATCGCCGGACGCCCGATGGCGGCCGACCTCGCCCGGATGCCTCATCTGCTGATCGCCGGCGCGACCGGCACCGGTAAGTCGGTTTCGCTGCACACGATGATCGCGTCGGTGTTGTTCAATGCCACCGCCGACGACGTGCGCTTCATCATGATCGATCCCAAGATGCTGGAGCTGTTGACCTACGAAAATATTCCGCATCTGCTCGTGCCGGTCGTCGTCGATCCGGAGAAGGCTGCCTCGGCGCTGTTGTGGGCGACGCAGGAGATGGAGACGCGCTATGCGATGATGCGCGACCTCGGCGTGCGCAATATCGACGGCTACAATCGCGCGCTCAGTTCCGGCGTGCCGGTGGTGGAACTCAAGCCTGCCCATCAAATCAGCGACGGGGTTGAGCCCCCAACCGATCCGGCCGACACGCCGCCCAAGATCGAGCATCGCAGATTGCCGAAGATCGTGATCGTCATCGACGAGCTGGCTGATCTGCTCCTGAGTGAGGGCAAGACGGTCGAGCGCGACATTACGCGGCTGGCGCAGAAAGCACGTGCGGCGGGAATCCATCTCATCCTCGCCACGCAGCGCCCGTCAGTTGACGTCATCACCGGGCTCATTAAGGCCAACCTGCCCGCGCGCATCTCGCTGCAGGTGACCTCGCGCGTTGACTCGCGGACGATTCTGGATTCGATTGGCGCGGAACGGCTTCTCGGCGCCGGCGATATGCTCTTCATGCCTCCCGGCACTGCGAAGCTGGTGCGCTTGCACGGTCCCTTCGTGTCGGAGATCGAGACGCGCAAGCTGGCGGATTTTCTCCGCGCGCAAGGCACGCCCGACTATCGCATGGAAATCCTCGACACCAAGCCGCCGACGGACGAAATGGGTGAGGACTACGAGCGTGACGAGAATTATAACGAGGCGGTCGACATCGTGATGGAGACCGGGCAGGCGTCGATCTCGATGATCCAGCGGCGGCTCCGAATCGGATACAACCGCGCGGCACGGATGGTCGAGCAGATGGAGCGCGAGGGCATCGTCAATCCGCCCGATGGTGCGCGGCCTCGCGAGGTGCGGCTGCGCAAGATCAAATGAGGACTGTTTGTGTTACGGCTTTGGTTACCGCGCTGGCGGTCGCGCTCGCGATGCCGCTTCACGCCGCGAGCCAGGATTCCGCGCATGAATCACCACAGCTCGAGACGCTCCTCAACCGTCTTCAAAAGCACTATCAACAGACCAATTCGTTCTCGGCGAAATTCCAAGAGAGAATAACTCCGGCGGGTGGGACCAAGCGGGAACGCGAGGGCACGGTCTACTATCGCAAACCCGGTCGCATGCGATGGGAGTTCGAGGGGCAGGACAATGAAATCATCGTGAGCGACGGCAAGCAGCTATACAGCTATCAGCCGGACCTCAATCAAGTGATCGAGACGCCATTGGATCAGGCATTCAGATCATCGAGCGTCGCGGCTTTTCTTCTCGGAATAGGAAATATCCAGCGCGATTTCGAAGCCTCGGTTCCCACGAAGCCGCCTGCCGACGGCCTCAAGCATGTGGCGCTGAAGCCGAAAAACGGTGGAGATACCATCGAAATGGGCCTCGATCCCTCGACGCTCGACCTGCGGACATTGCGGCTGACCGATGCGCTCGGCGACCTCACCGAGCTGACTTTCACCGATCTCAAGAGCAGCACTCCACTTGACGACAAACTATTTGCTTTCGTGCCTCCCGCCGGGGCTGATATCGTAAAGGCTCCGCCGCAGACGAATTCCCATTGAAGGTAGTATCATCGGCCCAAGCCCAATTGCCTCGCATCGACGCCGCGAGTACACATATTAGCCCCAGAGATTCCCGCTAGATGGAAAAAGTTCACCTGCTGAGTTTGGGCTGTCCCAAGAACCTCGCCGACAGCGAGCTGATGCTCGGCGCGCTCGTCAATGCTGGATTCGACGTGACGCTCGATCCTGACGAAGCGCAGGTCCTGGTGGTGAACACCTGCGCCTTCATCGAGAGCGCAAAGAAGGAATCGCTCGACGCGATCATGGAAGCGGTTGAGGTCAAGCGCCATGGTATCGGCAAGCGGCTGGTGGTCGCGGGATGCATGGCGCAGCGCTATGGTGCGGAACTGCGGGAACAGCTTCCGGAAGTTGATGTTTTTGTTGGAACCGGAAATTTCCTGGAGCTGCCGGAACTGTTGCGACGCACCGAGGCTCCCGAATCCCGGCCGATTCCGTATGCAGGTGCGGCGCATCTGCTGCCTTCGCATTCGGCGCCGCGCCTCAAGACCGGCGATTATTTCACCTCCTACTTGAAGATTTCCGAAGGATGCAATCATAAGTGCGCCTTCTGCATCATTCCGAAGATTCGTGGCCGTCATGAGAGCCGTCCGATGTCCGATCTGCTGGCTGAGGCGCGGATGCTCGCCGACGGTGGCGTGCGCGAACTGAATCTCATTGCGCAAGACCTGACCGCGTACGGCCGCGACCTCGACCCTCCGTCGTCTCTGGCGCAACTTCTTTACTCATTGAACGATGTTGACGGCATCCACTGGATCCGGCTCCTGTATTGCTATCCCAACTTCGTGACCGACGAGCTGCTCGGCGCCATCGCGGCGCTGCCGAAGGTCACAAAGTACATCGATATGCCGCTGCAACATGCCGACGACGCCATCCTGCGCACGATGCTCCGCGAGCGATCGGGCGCAGCCTTGCGTAAGATTCTCGACCGCATCCGGAAACGCGTCCCGGGTATCGCGCTGCGAAGTTCCTTCATCGTGGGTTTTCCCGGCGAGAGCGAGGAGGCGTTCGAGCGGCTGGCGGATTTCATTCGGGAGCAGGAGTTTGATCGGGTTGGCGTGTTTACCTACTCTCTGGAGGAGAACACCGCCGCCTTCGCTCTTCCGAATCAGGTTCCGGAGCGCGTCAAGCGCGCGCGGCGTGCGCGGCTGATGGAGATCCAAGGGGAGATTTCACTTAAAAAGAACCGCGACCTGGTCGGGCGCGAGGTTGAAGTACTGGTTGAAGGCGCGATCCCGGGGCGCGCCACGCGGATGCGCGGGCGAAGCCAGTCGCAGGCGCCCGAGATCGACGGTTCGGTCTTCCTAAAAGGGGATGCGGCGCCGGGGGAGTTTGTGCGGGTTCGTATCGACAAGGCTTTGACCTACGACCTGAGTGGACGGGTGAGCGGCGCGGATACAGAGGAGAGAATGGCCAGTCATGCCTAAGAAACGCGACATCGAGCCAGCCGTCCATAAGCTAAGTCGCGAGGGATTTCTCGCACAGGTCAAGGAGCACCTGCTCGAGACCAAGTCGAAGCTGCTCGAGGAGATGGACACCGAGCAGAAGGCGCAGCGCGAGGGCAACAAGGATGAGGGCATGGACGCCTACGATCTCGCGTCCGAGGAGCGCGACCGTGAGATCAACTTTATCCTCTCGGATCGCGAGCGCGCGAAGATCAAGGAAATCGACGACGCGCTGGCGCGGCTGGCTGACAGCAGCTACGGCGTCTGCGAATCATGCGGACTCGAAATCGGCGAAGAGCGACTGGAAGCGCTTCCGTTCACCCGCGTGTGCCGTGATTGCCAGCAGGATCGCGAGCGCGAAGCAAAATCGCAGCGCAATTACGACAGCGAAGACCGCGCCTATCGCAAGGTCGGCTCGACCGACGGCGACGAAGAAAACATGTGAGGGTGAACGACCTTTACCATGACGCCTAAACACGGCATCCTATCAGAGTGCCGGAATAGTATCCCGCACTCCGGTTTGCGTGGGGCGCTCGTTTGGAAAAGCAGCGTATCTATTTGATGAGGGTTTTCAGCGAATTCGAGGGTCATTCGGCCACCAACGGCTCGGGTGAAAAACTGCTCCATGATCCGGAGCCGATTTTGCGAAATCTCTCGTCGGTCAAAGCGACGCTGGTCCTCGCTAGCGCCAAGGGTGGCACCGGCAAAAGCCTGCTAGCGGTCAATATCGCCGGAGCGCTCTCGCACGCCGGCAAAAAGGTCGGCATCATGGATGCCGATTTGAACGCGCCCAGTATCCTGCAGATGCTCGGTACCAAGGCGCCGCTGCGTTATCTTTCGAGCGAGGGGATCGAGCCCGCCACCGCGCCGCTCGGAATCCGCGTCACCTCGGCCGAGTTGCTGACCGAAGCGCTGCGACCCGCGATGAGTTTTCTCGATGAGGAGCCGGCGCCCGCGCCGGTCACGATCGCGCCGGTCCGGCTGAATCACTCGAGCGCGCTGCGCCGTATGCTTAGTCAGACTCGTTTCGGACCGCTCGATCTGCTCGTCATCGACCTCGCACCCGGCATCGAAAATCTTTATCGGCTAATGCAAATGTTCACGCCGACCGGCGTAATACTCGTTACGCATGCTTCGGGAAGCGCCGCTGCCGCTATCCGACACGCGCTGGATCTGAACAAAGAAATCGCGGCGCCGATCGTTGGCGCGATCGAGAACATGGTGGCCTTCGGATGCGACAATTGCCGCTCGGTGCGTCCGCTGTTTCCCCAGGGGGAAACCTCTCGTATAGCGCGCGAGGCGGACATTCCGATCGTCGCGCGGTTGCCATTCGATCCGCGTTTCGCGGAGTCGTCCGACCGAGGCAGGATTTTCGTCAGTGAGTTTTCCGAGACGCCGATCGCAAAGCAATTGACCGAAATGGCGCGCCAGATTGACTCCATCCTCACGGCCAGGGTTCGCAAAGCAGCGACGGCGGTTGTCGAAGCACCAGTCGCCGCGGCCGTGCGCGGAAGCTAGTTGCGCGCATTCATCTCTCAGTCTTCAGCCTCTTCATCGCCGGCCGAATCCGGCAACTCCTCAGCACGACGCGAGCACTCGAACATCCCAGCCCCCTCCGATTCGCCCAGTCTGAAGCGCGCGAACCCCAGCGCCGTGAAGATTCGGGTACCATCGGGACCGGGACGCGACAGCGGAATGAAATTCTCGACGCTCCCAGTGAGCGCATGATGCCGGGAATCGGCATCCGCAAGCTTCGCCGACAAGCGAGCGGGCGGCGCCGAGACCGAGGGAGTGTCGACCTCGACATGATCGACCGCGCATGACTTCCATCCATCGCTGCGCAGAATTCGCCCGCTACGCTGTTCCTCATCGTCGCCGGAGACCGAGCGCATCTCGATTGCGATCGGGGCCGCAACATCATCGAAGCAGGCCCAGATCATTCTGCGCGAGTTGAATCTCTGCGGACCAAGACCCGTGAATGAGAGTCCGCTACGTCCGACGCCGGCGATCTCGGAGGCGACGCCGTCGATACGAACCGAACCACTGAGATCTCCGAATGTCGCCATTGAGCCGTCTCGATTGCTTTCATCACGCGCGTCGAAAAGCTGCTCGAGTTCGAATCCGTTGTTGCCGGCGCTCGGCCGCAAACGGATTCCAATGTCCATCGATTCGTCGAGCCATCCGGACGCGAGCGCGCGCTCGATACTCAGATAGTGCGTTGCGTCGGGCACGATTACGGCATGCCCGTGGAAGCTAAGGAACAGTTCGCCGCGGTCCGATTCGAGGGCGAGCGGTCCGAGGCTGAGCCGATTACCATCGCGCTTGGGCTTGCCTTCGCCGGTGAACAGCGCGACTCGGCCGCCGCTGAGCAGCATCATAATTCGCGCGCCGACGCCGCCCGCGCCGAGATCGAAGCTCGCCATCGCGCCGATTTTCGTTGATGGGTCGAATAACTCGATCCCTACGCGCGTCGGCATCGCAGGGGTAGTTGAACGTTTTACCGGAACGGGTGCTTTCGGTGCCGGCGATCGGACGACGACCAGCTTGCCATCGCGCTCGCTTGTCCGGTTTCGCTGCGTGGAATCGCCGAAAACCTCACCGATTGTCGCGATGCATCGCCCACGCAGCTCGCCGGGCATCCTGACCGCAACCGACAGCTCCAATTGCGCCGCATCGATCTGGCCGCGCGTCGCCATCGCGGATAGCTCACGCAAAGCTGTAACCGGGCTCTCGAGATGCCGATCGGTGAAGGCCTGTAACAGATTTTGCGCGCCGCCGCCCGGGTATCGCAGCCCAAAGCCGGCGAGGATGCCATGCGCGCCGAGCCGCGCGACCAGTTCGCCGAGCCGCCCGTGAATGAACTCGTCCGATGCTGAGATGCGCGCGGCGCCGGGCGGACGCAACTGATCTCCATGACGCCGCAATCCCAAGCCGAGATCGACTCGCGCCTGGATGACATTCCATCCATGGACTACCAGGATCGTCGCATGACGATGGTGCGCGGTAATGTCGGCCACCCGCTCCAGGATCATTTCCAAAAACCATGGCGCGTTCGCGCTTACCTGCGAGAGCCGATTGAGATCGAGATGGTTGCGATCCATGGCCGCGTTGATCAGCGCAGGCGCGCCGAGAATCGCCGACAGCTCGCGCGTGATCGCGGCGGTGTGAAGATCGTTCACCTTGGGGTTGAGCAGCGAACGAGTGGCCTGACCCGCGCGGCCACCGTGCGGAGCGATTAGGAGAAGCGGAGCGTCACCTTCGATGATTTCAAGCCACGGCGCGGCGGCGTCGGTGGATTCAACGCTCTTACTCATGAGGCTTGACGCGCGATCAGCGCGTGCGCGTGGAGCGCGAACGACGCGATGAGATAGTACGCGATGTAGGCGAGCGACAGATAGAGCAACAGCGGGTTGCACGACGGAAGCGACGGCAGCATCGCGATCGTGACGGCTCCCCATATCACTCCGAGAGCGAGGGTGAGGGGGCGCAGCGGCTTGGTGCGGCTCGGATAGATGTACTTGATCGGGATGAACACCATCACGCCGAACAGGGCCAGGATCAGTTCGTTTAGCATCGTTCCCCAATGCAGGCAGTACAAGTAGAAGACCACCAGGTTCCAGTAGGACGGAAAGCCGAGAAAGAAATTGTCCGGCGTTTTGGCCTCCGCCTGGCAGAACTGATACGCGCTCGCGATCAGTACGAAGCCCGCAACCGCGAAGCCGATGGTGCCGGTCACTAGTCCGGCGCGGATCGTCAGGAACACTGGCGCAACCACGTAAGTCAGATAATCGACGATATTGTCGAGCAGTGCACCATCGAAGCCGGGCACGCGCTTCTTCACATTAAAGAAACGCGCCAGCGTGCCGTCGCTGGAGTCGATCACGACAGTCACCGCCATCGCGATGAACGAGGCTCGGTAGTCGCCGACCGCGGCATAGTGAATCGCAAGCACTCCGAAGACCGCACCCAGCGCGGTGTACAGATGTACGCCCCACGCGCACGCAAGCAGGAACAGGCGGTTGCTATCGGACTCGGCCAGCGCCGATGCTTGCACTGCGCGCGCTTTCATTTTGGTTTGATATGCCGCGGACCGAAGTAGTCTTCGAGAATCGTCATGAACGGCCCGCATGCGCGATGTTTCTTGACATGCGCGACGGCTTCATCGAGCGACATTTTTCCATGCGCGCGGAGATAACCAATTGCCAGGGTCGGTGCCCGGTTGAGTCCCGCGTTGCAATGGAGATAGACGCGTTCGCCTCCGGAAATCAGCGAATGGAGGTCGTCGATGGCGAGCCGCAGCCGTCCTGCCATGGCATCGGCGCTACCATCCTGGATCGGAGTCCGTACGAATGAAATTCCGTTCGCATGGCATTCGGTGCGAATGGCCTGGAGGTCAAGGCCATGCAGCCGCAGATCGTCATCGTCCTGAAGATTGTGCACTGCGGTGACGTGGTGAGAGTCCTTGAGCCATCCAATATCGTCCGGCCGCGGGTACTCGCCGATCAGGAGGTGACCGGTGATTTCGGCGACCGAAGGTCGACCGGCGCGATGGGCGCGCACTTCGTTTTGCGAGCGGTTTTGCCACCAATCCACGCTGTCATCTAACCATGAATGGCGATGTTACTGAACCGTTACAGAATCGATGATGCGGCGCTACTGACCCGCGCATTTCGCCGGCGATCCCGCGCGATGCCACTCGTAGAGCCAGATGGAGGCCAGCACTGAAGCTGCCCGCGCTATCTGGCGCGCGAACATTGCGGCGTCCTCGTGCATCACCGCGCGCTGATAGTCGCGGCCACTGTAGTCACCCGCATCACGTGCAGCGCGATCGTCGCGGATCACTTCTCCGACGAGGCCGTTTGCATCGCGAATCTCGGCGATGACGGGCGTCCATACGTCGTTGATTTCCTCGACGCGGACCTCGCGCGCCGCCATCGGCTCCAGCTCGCGAAGCGAATGATCGACCGCAAGCTCGATGCGCGCATGGATACCGCGGTCGCGGGCATAGCCGTCATAATTGATCGTCGTATGAAGCGGCTGGCTCGCATCGCCAACGTAATGCGCAAGGTAGCCCGAAAGGCGGACCACTGCGTCACAATCCCCGCGACGCCATGCGCTTTCGACCTGATCACTGACGCCCTCGATCGTCCACGGCAGGGTGCCCGCGCGCTCCAGCGTGCGATCGGTGAAGCGGCGTCGCATTTTCTTGATGTCGGGGTTCAATGCATACCAGGGATCGGCGCCGAACCATTCGAGGTCGATGTAATGCCGGCGCTCCTCGGCCTTGCCGTACTCGGCTTTTAGAACAGAATCGGGCTCAACCGAATGCGTCTCGAGCGCGGCTTCATTGTGCGAGAGCGCTGACCTGAGAGGCGAGGGTGGAAGCGCTTCGATAGCCAACCGCGTGATGGCCCGATGCGTCGCGCTATCCCATGCTCGAGCGGGCCTCACGCATGGAAGGAGTGCGATTGAGAGCGCGCAAAACAGAAGCGCGGTGTGACGCCGATAGTTCAGAGCCTAAGCCTACCCCTTGGCGTGGCTTCGCGCGCGCGTGGTCTTCTGGTTGGGCGCCGTTTCCTGTGTCCCGCTGGCCGCGAGCTTGCGGGATGTTCTCGCTATTGCGCGACGCGGCGGCTGAACTAGGCTTTCTACCGTCTCGCGCAAGAAGTCGGCGGCTTTGCGATAGGCGCCGGCCCCTTCCGAGCTTTCGGCGACGATTCGCAATTCGGCATTCGAAATGACGCGCCCGATTCGCATCTCCACCGGATGATGCTTCGGAATCAGCTTGCCCTTACCCAGCACCTCGTAGGTGCCGCTGATGTGAATCGGCAGCACGTCGCATCCACTGCGCAGCGCCAGGTATCCCGCGCCGCTCTTGAATTCCTGCATCGTGCCGTCGGGCGAGCGCGTGCCTTCCGGGAACATCAGAACGCTGCGGCCGGCCGCGAGTTCGGTCAGCGCGTCGTCGAGCGATTCGAGTTGCGCGCGCTCGCGGTCGAATGGAATCAGCGTGGTGAGGTTCGACACCACGAAGCGGCGCGTCGGAGTGTTGAAGAAATAATCCTTCGCGGCGAGCACAACGAGACGCTTGCCCATCTCACCGAGCGCGTGACTGATGAGCGCGAAATCGACGTGGCTCGAATGATTGGCGACGACGAGCAGGTTCGAGTTCGCGGGAATGTTGCCACGCCCGAGAATCTGCGGCTTGAGCCACGAATCGAAAATTGCGCTCTGGGTGCGGCGGAAGAGCGCACGCCCGAGGCTCTTCAGCGGACCGGGAAGCAGGGGAGTGTAGGGCTGGGCGAATTTCGCATACGACGGCATCGGCACACGCGACGGCGCATTGCTGTTGGCGGCGAGCCTCTGCAAATCGTCCACAGTGCGAAGATCGCCCAACTCCTCAGTAGCGATGTCACGTCCGAGATGCTCGCCGATGTGCTCCGCCAACTCCGCCAGCGCGAGCGAATCGAGCCCGAGGTCCTCGATGAGCCGCGTCGCAGGCGTGATGTGCGTCGCCTCGTTGGAGACCTGCGCGATTGCGTGAGCGAGCCACTTCTCGACCTCAGCACCCGCGGCGACTCGCTCTTCCGTGCGCGCCTCCAGCATTTGGCGCAAGATCGCGACAACCTCGATACGCTTGACCTTGCGCGTACGCGTGCGCGGCAGTTCGTGATCGGTGAAACGCAAAATCCTGATCCGCTTATGCGGACTCAATCCGGCGCTGATTTTGTCAAAGTGCGCGCGCAGACGATCCTCGAGCGTCCGGCGGCTGGTCCCGCGGCCATACGCAGGCACCACCAGCGCGGCCGGCTGCTCGCCGGCGCCGAGCTTCATCCCGACCACGGCCATTTCCTTGATATCGGAATTGTGGCCGTAAATTTCCTCGACCTCGTCGATGTAGATGTTGTTGCCGCCCGCATCGACGATGACGTCTTTCGCGCGCCCGACGATATAGAGCCGTCCGTCGCTATCGAAGCGGCCGAGGTCGCCGGTGTGCAGCCATCCATCTTTCAGGACGGCGTCGGTCGCAGCCTGATTGCGATAGTAGCCCGCCATCACGTTGGGGCCATGCACCAGCAGCTCGCCGACATCGCCGTCGCCGTCGAGTTTCACTTCGAGCTTGGAAAGCGGCTTGCCGACAGAGCCGGCAATAGCGGTTTCGCCGGGATGCGCGACACTGACGACCGGCGACGCCTCGGTGAGCCCATAACCTTCGAGCAGCGGCATCCCGATGTCCTTGAAGAAATCCGCGACGCGTTTTGGCAGGGCCGCGCCGCCGCTCACAGCGAGCTTCAAGCGGCCACCGAGAGCGCCATGCGCCTGGCGGAAAATGATCGAGCCGAGATTAATCCCGGAATCGCGGATGAAACGCTGATTGAGCTCGCGAAGCTGGTTGAACGCGGCATGGAAGAACGGGCCGTGCGATTCGATCTCGTCGAGGATGCGGCGATGGATCGCCTCCCACAGCGCGGGAACTCCGATGAGCGCGGTGGGACGGAGGTCGGCGAGCGTGCGCGACAGATTTTTGGCATCGACGCCAATCGGATGTGCGATCGTCGCGCCGCTCGCGAGCGGCAGCAGCATCCCGCAAGTGAACTCGAAAGTGTGATGCAGTGGCAGCAGCGAGAGTACGAGGTCATCATCGGACAACGCGAACACGCGCCCGAGCATCTGGATCTCGGCGGTGAAGTTCCCGTGGGTGAGCATCACGCCCTTGGGCGCGCCGGTGGTACCCGAGGTGAACACAATCGAGGCGAGCGAGTTGCGATCGGGCTCAGGCGGAGGCGTGACGGCCTTCTTCAAGATGAACGGACGGGTCAGTTCCGAGAAATCGATCTCGATGATTCCCGGTACCGCCGCAGCAATCCCAGCTTCGAGGCGCTGCGCAACCGCGCTCGAACGAAGCGCCGCGGTCGGCTCCGCGATGGCGCAAATCGGCGCCAGCTCGTCTGCGGAAATCAGATGATCGAGCGGAACCGCTATTGCCCCGGCGCATACGATCGCGAAATACGCGAGCACCCAATCGGGAGAGTTCTCGCCGATGAGCAGCACACGATCGCCTGGCTTGACGCCGCGACTCGCCAGAAGCAGCGCCGCGCGATGCGAGCTGTCGCGCAGCTCGCGATAAGTCATGTTGGTTTTCTGGCCGGAGGGCTGGCGCGCGATCAGCGCGACACGTGAGCCATACCGATCGGCGGCGTTCTCCAGCATTGCGACCAGCGAGCGATGGCGCTTGAGGAGATTCGGCCTGCCCCTGGTATGCAAATCGAGTTGCGGAAAGATGTGGCGTCGCAGCCCGGGCAGATGCACGTTGATCCAGTAATCTGTCCAATCGATCTTGTCGGGCCGGAATGGGTGACGCGCCGCATCAGACGGTTTCAGCGCAGCATAGAGCTCGCGAATGTTTACCCCATGGAAAGTATAAATCAGCTCCTGGATGTACGGGCGATAGACCTCGATCATATCGCGCGCGAGGTCCATGTCTTCCGCGATCCAATCCACCGTGCTCTCGAATTTCCGCGTGCGTTCCGATTCCTCACCCAACACGCTGCGTGCAAATGAAGCCGCATATTTCAAGACGCGCGGCATGGTGTCGCTGGCGAGGTCGTAGGTATTCTGCGAAACGACCACGGCCTCGATGTGCGGACCGATCTTTGCCATCGCGCCGCCTTCCTTCCGGTGCTCGCGCCGATCGCTGAGCCCGGTCAGCTCGACCAGACGGCGCATCGGAAGCGGATTCACATCGGAGGTGCAGAGCTGGTACACCGGGCGATGGCGTTTGGTCAGCAGTGCGGCGAGAATCGGAATCATCGCGTGCGCCGCGAGATCGACCGGGATGACGTCAAGCACCAACTCCGCGCTCGCGGGATAGAAGCGATACCCGCGTCCCGAGAGATAAAGGAGCGGCGCGCTGGTGTTCACGCCCTGATTCCATCCGGGGAATGGATCGGCAAGCGCACTCTCGATTACCGCCGGCCGCACGATGGTGACGTTGAGATTGTTGCGCTCCGCAAACACCAACTGCTCGCCGAGGCTCTTGGTGTAGCTGTAGGTGTTGGGCCATCCCCAACTGAGAGCGCGCGCCTTGCCGACTTCCTTGAGGCGCTCCTCGACCCATCGCTTGCGGCGGCCGTCGGCGACCGGATGAATTTCGCCATTTTGCGACTCGTCGTCGCTGACTGAATCGAGGTCGTTGTCATCCGACAGTTCGGCCCGGCGAAGCTGATCGCGCGATTCAGCCTCGATGCGCGCAACGGTTGCCTGCGCCTCGCGAATCTCGCGCTGCAGGTTGAAGTTGCGGTTGCCGATCGGGCACCAGTTCTCCGAGATGTCGTCCTCGTAGCGATGGCCGTCGGCGACGCCGGCCGCGTAGCAGGTCGAGATGTGCATCATCGCAGCGTCGTGCTTCCTGCAGTAGTCGATGACGTTCGTGACGCCGAGCGTGTTGACGGAAATCGCCTTCTCGAGCGAAGCCTCGAAATTCACCATGCCGGCGCAATGAACGACCGCATCGAGCGCACCGCGCTTGATTGGATCGATACCGTCGCCGACGAGTCCTTCGATTGTGATGTCTCCAGGGATAACTACGACCTTCTCTTCGATAAATTTGTCGAAGCGCTCGCCGAGGTGCTCGCGGAGCGGCCCCATCACCGGGGAATCCAGCAGCTCGCGTCGGAAGCGGTTAAGACTGGATTTGCTGTCGCCACGAATCAGGAGGTAGACGCGCTCGACCTCGGGATGCCATCGGAGCAGTAAGTAGAGAAAAACTTTTCCGAGGAAGCCGGTCGCGCCGGTCAGCAGGATCGTGCGCTTGCGCAGCACCTGCTCGAGCGGCGGCATCGGCGTAGTAGCTTGCGGTTTGCCGTTGAGTTTTCTGTTGCTATTCGACATCGGCAATTACCAGTGGCGGCAGATGCAAGTACGTGATGCTCGCAGAGCGCCCTTGCTCCGAGGTTGCCATCGCGATCGCCTCATCGAGGCTGTCGGCCGCCTCCCATCCGAGGCGCGCCGCAACTTCGGGCTCCTCGCATCCCGCGGCGATGACACGCCCACAGTGTTGGCGCGCGGGCTCGCCCCAATACCACATGTAGAATGGATGCACGCCGTGATAGGCGTTGCCGTAGCGATACATGTGGACGTAGGTCGGGTTATGGGCGAACTCGTGTTCGAACTGATCGGCGAGTTCGATCGCGTCGGTGGTTTGCGCGAGGCATCGATGGAAAAATTCGATGTAGCTCGGATGATGCTCGGGATGGAACTCGTCGCGCAGCGGATGGCTGACGATGATCGTTCCGCCCTCGCGCACCAACGGTTTTCCCCGATACATGTTGAACAGGTAGCCGAGCCCGGTGCACTGCACGAGGATCGGATTCATGATCGAGTTGACGTTGTAGGGGCAAATGAACGGCACGCCGACGATTAGAATGTCGGCCTGACCCTTCACTGGCACCGCGTACTGCTGAAAAACTTTGGCGAGCGCCTTGCGATGCACCGCCTCGGTCTCGCCCGCCCAGATTCCCGTCATGCCGTAGGGCGACGCGTAGTTGCGCAGCATCTGGCGGCGCAGATCGTCCGACAGGTTGCGCATCGTCCATTGGAATCCCTTCCGTCGCACGTGATCCCAATCGGTGAAGCGGTCTTCGTTCTTATGCAGGAAGTCGAGCATCCCGCCGTACATGTTGTTGTTGACCGCGGTCTCGAGCGTGAACACATTGAGTTGCGAGTTGATCACGCGCCCCATCCGATCGGCCGAACGATGCAGCGCCGAATGATTGGGATCCATGTACGAATGCGAATCGCGCAGCGTGGTCGGATTGTGATGATGGCGCAGGCTCGCGTATGGCGAGAGGCCGACCGCGACCGACTTGTGCCCGCCGTCCATCGGCACCAGGTTGATGTTGAGATAGATGACTAGGTCGGAATCGGCGGCGCGCTTGCTCAGCCAGACTTCCTCACCATGATCGGTCTTGCCCATCATCGTAAGTTCGGCGCGATTTTCGGCGTCGAAGTTGTAAAGACGATCCGGCCAGAACTGCTTGAATGCCTTCTCGCCCACCATCCGGCGAATCTCTCCTTCGGTCATGCGTCGATGCAGCGAGGTCGCGACGATGAGGTGCACGTCGTCAACGCCGTAGTCAGCGAGGGTTTGCATCACCTGGTTAAGCAGGCGCTCGCGAATGTCGGGCCGGCGCATCGGCGGGAGCGGCAGGCTGATGTCATCGATGGCGATCGTGACGCGCATGTTGGGATTGAGCTGCGCGAAGAGCGGGTCGGCGTTTTCAGGATGGAGCAGGGCGTAGCGAATCGCCTGATCGGGATCGGCCACGGCCTCGAGCGGAGGCGGCGGGTAAATCACGCGGGTGCCGACCGGCAGCTTCTCGAACAGAAAATCGTCGCCGTATGCGATAAGGCGGCGCTCGGAGCGCCGATTAGTCGTGATGACCAAATCCTTGCGCGCGCCGACCTCGTGCTTCAGTTCGGCTGTTTTTAATTCCTTGAGTTTGGCTTCCGGACGAGCCATTCGATCTTCCTCAGGCCTCAACCAGACGCCGCACGTTGTCGGCGATGATGTTGCCGTTGCGATTCTTTTCGAGATGAATGATCGGCCACTGCCGGCTCATCGCGGTCGCGCGCAGGCGCTTGTCAGGATTCACGGCGACCGGATGCCCGAGCGCGGTAAGAAATGGCAGGTCGTAGTGCGAATCGGCATAGCCCCAGCAATCCGCAAGCTTCATCCCGTGCTCCGCCGCGTATTGCTCGCACCACATCGCTTTTTCCGCCGTCGCCATGATCGGCTCGAGCAGCCGGCCGGTCGCGCGACCTCGGCTAATTGCCATCCGATTAGCAGAAAAATCGGCGATGTTGAGATGTTCAGCCAGCGGCGCAATCACCCAATCCGGTGAGCCGGTGACGAGCACCGGATCGAGCCCCGCGCGGCGATTTGCCTCAATCAGCTCGATTCCTTTTGGATACAGATGATCGACGAGTACGCGCTCACAGTACTCGCGTCCCAACTCAACCAGGCGGTCGCGCGAGATTCCCTTGAACGCCTCGAACATCACGATGTTGAGCTTGCGGCGATCCTGCTGCTCCGCGATGTAGAGTCGCGGCGCGCGCGCGGCAAAGCTCGCGATGTAGCTCAGGCGATTGGTCCATTCGCCGAGGTTGGCGAGCACGAAGAGCGTGATGTGCACGAGGTTCAAATCGACCAGCGTTCCGTCGAGATCGTAAAACGCGGCGCGGCGCACTTGCGGGTGTCCATTGCGGGAGGATTTTGCTCGATGAACTGACATGTCATTCTAGTTGGGGGCAATAAAAAAGGTCCGTCCGTCAGGGTTCGCATTTTTTGAATTGCGATCGATCGCTTCCAGGAGCTCGGCGCGCGCGACT
Source organism: uncultured delta proteobacterium (assembly GCA_963815835.1). GTDB lineage: Bacteria > Desulfobacterota > Binatia > Binatales > Binataceae > DATGKG01. The sequence continues at coordinate 51,724 of CAWFIF010000004.1, read as the reverse complement.
CCGCGCAACCCGAAGTCCAGGATTTCCTGCACGAGGGTCTCCGTATCGCGAGGACGCGTGCGCGAAAGAACGCCGACGACCTCCTTGATGCCGCCGAGGATACAGTACGAAACCGCTCGCGTATCGCATTTGCGCACCAGGTTCATCTCGATTCCCAAATCGAGCGAGCGCTGAATCATCTGCGCGATGCGATCGTAGAACTCGCGAATTTTCGCATCGAGTTCGCGATCGAACCCGGACGCATGATGGAGCAGAATGTCGGTCAGCTCGCGCTCCCGCAGCACGAAGGTGACGACGCGGCGCAGATTGTCGCGCAACTGCTCGACCGGATTTCTCTCCTCGGGGCCGATTTTGATGCGCAAAATCCGCGTCTGGAGCTCCGAGACGACCTGCTGCATCAACTCCTCGAAGAGATCCTTTTTGTTCTGAAAGTAGAGGTAGAAGGTTCCCCGCGCGATGCCCGCGCGCGAAATGATGTCCGCGACATTAGTGCGATGGTATCCCTTGCGAGCGAAGATTCGCTTCGCGTGGCGCAGGACCTGGGCGCGACGTTCGGTGCGTTCCATGATTTCGGGGCCGTTACGCATAGGAGGCTAGTGGTCTATCGAATGACTGTCAAACCTCTGTCTCGGCAAAAATCACAGCGCGCCGCTTGTTGGTGGCAGTCAACATTTGCGATCCGCGAAAAAGCAATTTGCTCTTGCACCCCGCACGATTTCCGGAAAGTTTGAGGTGATGGGAGCCGCTTCAGAGATAACAGATGAGTTTGCGTTCGACGCGGAATTACATCGGCATGGACTCGCGCCGCTGACGCGTGTGACGCCGCGCACGCTGCAGGTCAATGTCGGCAAAGTCTGCAATCAGGCCTGCCATCATTGCCACGTCGACGCGGGTCCCGCGCGCACCGAAAGAATGGACCGCCGTGTCGCGGAGCATGTGATCAAGTTGCTCGGGCAGAGCCCGTCCATCGAAATCGTGGACATCACCGGCGGCGCTCCAGAGTTGAACCAGCATTTTCGATTTCTGGTCGCGGCCGCTCGCGGGCTGAAGCGCAACGTTATCGTGCGATGCAACCTGACCGTCATCCTGCAGCCCGGGATGGATTGGCTGCCGTCGTTCTATCGCGAGCATCACGTTCGCCTTGTTTGCTCGCTGCCGTGCTACACCGCCGAGAATGTCGACAAACAACGCGGTGGCGGAGTCTTCGCCAAGAGCATCGACGCGCTCCATCTCCTTAATGATCTCGGCTACGGAATGCCCGGTAGCAGTCTCGTACTCGACCTCGTGTACAACCCGGTGGGCGCCTTTCTGCCGCCCGCGCAGGCCGAACTTGAGGCGCGCTATCGCCAGGAACTGCGTGACGGCTTTGGCATCGAGTTCGACCGCTTGCTCACGATCACCAACATGCCGATCAAGCGATTTGCTGACCAGCTTCGACGCTCGGGCAGCGAGCGCGAGTACATGGCCCTGCTGGTGAATCATTTCAATCCCGGGACCGTGTCCAGCGTGATGTGCCGCGATCTGGTGAGCGTCGGCTACGAGGGTACCCTCTACGATTGCGACTTCAATCAGATGCTTTCGATGCCGATTATGGACACGCGCGGGCGCGCGCTCACAATTTTCGACATCGATGATCTTTGCCAACTCAGCGGCGCCAGAATCGCGACCGGCTCGCACTGCTTCGGGTGCACCGCCGGCGCCGGTTCCAGTTGCTCGGGCGCTCTGGCCTGATTCATCTGACGTCGGAATACATGCGCACGAGGCGCACCGGCGGGACTCCGGCAAGATAGAGCAATCGAATCGTCCACATCCGTAGCACCGTGCGTATGATGCCGCCCTTGCGCCAGCGTCGCGCCGAGGTGGTCACCTTGCTGCGCAAGCATGCGACGCGGCCGGCGCGTTTCAGGCGTCGCGCAAAGTCGAGATCCTCGCAAATCGGAATATCGGGAAAGCCGTCGAGTGATTCGAAAATGGTCCTTCTAACGAAAATCGACTGATCGCCGGTGCCGGTGCGGCTGATGCGCGAGCGGAGGCTGATGAGCGCGCCGATCAGCACGCACAGAGGATGATTGTCGTCGAGACGAACGTCAAAGCGGCCGCCAAGCACTTCAGGATTCGCGAGCGCAGTTTCGATGTCGAGTGCGAAGGTCACCGGCACAATCGTGTCGGCATGGACGAACACCAGCGCGTCTCCCGATGCGCGAGCCGCGCCGGCATTCATCTGGACCGCGCGTCCGCGGGCCGTGGTAACGACGACATCACATCGAGGCCGTGCCACCTCGATGCTGCCATCGGTGCTGCCGCCATCGACGACGACTATCTCAGCATCCGGCGCACCTGTGCGAATAGCGCCAAGCGTTCGTGCGATTGCTGACGCCTCATTGAGCATGGGGACAATGACTGAGAGCTTCAAGGGACCCGAGTCGGTGATGCTTTTTCGATGCGCTTCAAGACCGCGGAGGTGGCGGGGCACGGATGCGGCGTGCCCAGCGACATCGTCTGGCCGCCGAAAGTACGCAGATGATGTTTCAAATGCGAGGTGAGAAACTGCAAATCGATCGGCCGGTTGACATCGTACCACCAGGGCCCGAGGCAATAGGGTTCGCTCGCGTCATGCAATCGCTCGAGCGTTTTCACGAGCACGTCGGGTCCGCCCCAGCGCATCGGTTTGAAAATGTCGGGCAATTTGCCGCGCATCGCGACGAGGTAATATCCGCCGTCGAGCGTCGGCGCGATCACCAGCGGATGTTTTTCGAACAGGTCCGCGTTCTTCACCAGCAACCTCACCGGCAGCGAAGGCGTGTCGGTCCCCATCAGCATCGCGCCGCCTGCGTTGGTGAAGGGACGCATCGCCGCCGCCATCCGTGCGCCCAGATGACCGGTGCCCTGCTCGACGACCCACGCGCCAAATTCATGCGCCAGATTTTTGAAATAGCGGCTGCGCTTGGCGCCGCCTGGAGCGCTGCCCGCGATCACGAGTTCCGCGGGCGCGAGCCTCTTTGCCTTCGCGAGCGCGTCGCGATTGAACGCATCGGTGAGCGCGGCTGCATTGTCCCTGCCGATTGCCGGAATCAACCGCGTCTTGGTCTGACCCGGAATCGGCTCGCGCGCGAAGATGATGACGGTCATGCGGCGCATCGGTTGATCCTCACATCTCTGATCAATAGACGCGAGAGAGCCGATGCGTCGTCAATCCGCCGTCGAATGGATGCCGCGCGAACGATTGCTTATGACCTGGGCTTTTCGAACGACGGACCTGCGAATCCCTCCGGCAATATTCCCTGCATACCGCCTCCGCCTCCCGCGAAGAAGTTGCCCGCCGCCGTATATCCGCCATCGACCACCATCGCCGCTCCCGTGATCCATTCCGATTCGTCGCTGGCGAGGAAGAGCGCCATGTTCGCGATATCGTCGGGTCGTCCCTCGCGCTGCATCGGTTGCATCTTCGAGAGAAACTGCGCGGCAGTATTTTCGCCACCGGGTAGGTTGGAGTAAATCAGCGGCGTGTTGATGCCGCCTGGGCAGATGCAGTTCACACGAATCTTGTCCTTCGCGAGCTCGGTCGCCGCCGAGCGCGTCAGGTTGATGACCGCGGCCTTGGCCGCAGAGTACGCATGGAGGCCCGCATAGCCCTGGAGCCCGGCGATCGAGGCGGTCGAGATAATCGAACCGCCGTCGCGCGGCCCATCCCGCTCGCGGCGCCAGTGATGATCGCGACTTTGCCATTTAGTCTAGCCATATTGAATGCTTCATATTGTTTGCCCGAGTTCTTATAGCAATGGGCGGGGTATGGCAGTAAGCGGTCCCGGTTCCGGTGCGGAGATTGCGAACTGGCGCGTAACCTTTCCGCGTCCCGGCGGTTTATATAGTTAGAGGCGAAGGTGGCTGGAGAACCCGCATTGAAGCGTCGTGGCAAAGACGCTCCGGAACGTCGCTTGATCGAGGCCGCGCAGCGCGACCCGGCCTGCTTCGCTGAGCTTTACGAGAACAATTTCGAACGCGTGTATGCATTTATCGCGCGACGGGTTCACGATCGCGATCAGGCGCAGGATCTCACCGCGGACGTTTTCCATAGCGCGCTCAAGAATCTCCCGCGCTTCGAATGGCGCGGCGCGCCGTTCGCGGCATGGCTGTTTCGGATCGCCGCCAATGCGATCGCCGATCGTGGCAAACGTGCGGCACAGCTCGAGGCGATCGAACGGCGCGCAATCGATGAGCCGGATCCATCCAGCGATGCCGATCTGGCCGAGGTCGAGCATCGTGCGCGGCTGTTCAAACTGGTGGACAAACTTCCCGACGATCAGCGTCGCGTGATTACTATGCGCTTCGCACATCAGAAAAGTATCGCGGAGATTGCCAACGACATCGGGCGTAGCGAGGGCGCCATCAAGCAGCTTCAGTTTCGCGGGCTGCAAAGTCTGCGCACGATGGTGGGTGAGCGATGAAACGAGCGATCAGAAGAAGCAGGCGAATCGCCAAACCCGTCCCGCTCGCGCAGCAGCTCGATAAGGCGGTCGAGAAGATCATGAGCGATCGCGAAAGTAAGCCGCCGCGCGTCAATGCCCGCATCGCCGCGATCCTGCGCATCGCTTCGGAGCTGCGCGATCTGCCTGACGAGGATTTCAAGGCGCGCCTCAGGAAGGATCTGGGATCGAGGGTGCCGCCCGCACCGAAGAAGGCCAGTTACATTCCGGCGGGTTTTCATACCGCTAATGCATGCCTGGTGGTCCGCGATGCGCCTCGCGCGATCGAATTCTACAAAGAGGCTTTCGGGGCGACCGAGTTGATGCGGCTCAACGACCCCAGCGGAAACATCATCCATGCGCAGATCAAGATTGGCGATTCGCCGATCGACATCGCGCCTGAATACGCGCCGCACAATCGCAGTCCGCAGTCGCTGGGAGGATCAACCGTCCCGATCGGACTTTACGTCGAAGATGTAGACGCATTCGCTGAGAAGGCAATCGCCGCCGGTGCGAAGGTGGTTTTCCCGATTGCTGACTGGTTCTATGGCGACCGAGGCGGCCGGCTGCAGGATCCTTTCGGGCATATGTGGATCGTCTCCACGCATAAGGAAGATGTCGCGCCCGAGGAGATGACGCGCCGCGCGGAGGCCTGGATGAATGAGATGCAGAGCACCCCGCACGAGAAGTCAGCGACCGCAGTCGCCGGCGCGCCGGAAGGCTACCACAGCATCACTCCGTATCTGCAGGTGAAAGGCGCCGCGAAACTGATCGAGTTCCTCAAGAATGCGTTCGGCGCCGAGGAGATCTTCCGCGTTCCGCGCGGCGGCCAGATCGCGCACGCACAACTCAAGGTCGAAGATTCGATGATCGAAGTGGCCGATGCGATCGACAAGTATCAGCCGAACCCGACCGCGATATGGCTATTCGTGAAAGATGCGGACGCGGTATACGCGCGTGCGCTAAAGGCCGGGGCGACTTCGCTTCACGAGCCGATGGACCAGGACTACGGCGACCGCGAGGCGAGCGTCAAAGACCCCTTCGGCAATCACTGGTACATCGGGACCCATCGCGAGGACGCCGAGCCGCTGCCCGAGGGCATGCACAGCATCACGCCGTACCTGCATCCGAAGGGCGCGCCTCAGGTGATCGATTTCCTCAAGCGCGCGTTCGGGGCCGAGGAGGTTTTCCGCGCGCAGGATCCGGAGGGTACCGTCCAGCACGCGAAGATTCGCATCGGCGATTCGATCATCGCGATGGGCGAGGCGCACGGGCCATATCTGCCTATGCCGCCGGCTCTTCATCTCTACGTGCCGGACGCCGATGCGACGTACAAACGCGCGCTCGATGCCGGCGCAACCTCGATCGACGAACCGGTCGATGCCGGCTATGGCGATCGCTATGCGGGCGTGAAGGATCCGTTCGGCAACGTCTGGTATATCGCGACCCATCTGCGCGACGTCGCGATGCCTGCGCAGCCCCCGCCGACATCCGAGGTCGAGCCGTCGCGGCGCCCCGGCGCGATCATGCCGTTCATGTTCAACGACGATCCGCAGGCCGCATTCGAATTGTACCGGAAGATTTTCGGCGCAAGAGAGGTGCATCGCGTGACTCAGCCGAACGGCAAGCCGAGTCACATCCAGATGGCGATCGGCGAGACCTACGTGATGCTGGACGACGCGACGGCGCCTCACGCGGCGGAATATCGCGCGAAGGGACTCGCCGGCACGCCGCGCGACTTCGGCGGCTCGCCGCTGCATTTGTATATCTACGTCGCCGATGCGGACGCCGCGTTCAAACGCGCGATCGATTCGGGATCCAGGATTGTCGATCCGATGGAAGATAAGGAGTGGGGCGATCGATGCGGTGGTGTGCAGGACCCGTTCGGCCACATTTGGTACATCGCGACGCCGCTCAAAAACGCATCGCACTAACTCGCGGAGGACGAGAACCATGGCCGTTAAAGCAGTTCCCGAAAGTATGCACAGTGTTACGCCGCGCCTGTTCGTGAGCGACGCCCCAAAGCTGGTGGAGTTCCTCAAGCACGCCTTCGGCGCCACCGGCACATATCGCGATGACGGCCCGACCGACGTCCACATCGGCGATTCGGTTGTGATGGTCAGCGGTACGGAATTTCGTGAGCCGATAACGTCGTTCCTCTATCTGTACCTGGAAGACACGGATGCGGCGTATCGGCGCGCGCTCGAAGCGGGCGCCACTTCACTTGAGGAGCCCCAGGACATGTTCTATGGCGATCGCCGCGCCACGGTCAGAGATCCATTCGGCAACATTTGGCAGATCGCCACTCACAAGGAAGATTTGTCGCTCGATGAAATCCGCAAACGCGCCGCGGCCACGTCGCGCCCATAATCCTGAGAAGGAGTTTTGTCATGCCGGCAAGAGTCAAATTCGTTCCCGAAGGAGTATCCGCAGTAACGCCATATCTGGTGGTGAGCAACGCCGTGGAGATGATCGATTTCTACAAGAAGGTGTTCGGCGCAACGGAAACGATGCGCTTCAAGCAGCCCGACAGCCGTATCGGCCACGCGGAGCTCAAGATTAACGACGCCACCATCATGCTGGCGGACGAGTTCCCTGAGATGGGACTGCTTTCGCCTAAATCTCTTGGCGGCAGGCGTTCTCCGGTAACGATCCACCTTTATGTCGAAAATATCGACGAAGTGTACAAGAAGGCGATCGGCGCCGGAGCGACCTCGTTGCGTGAGCCGGCTGATCAATTTTATGGCGACCGCAGCGCGCAGATTCAGGATGCCTCGGGCCATTGCTGGAATATTTCGACGCGGATCGAAGAAGTCTCGCCGGAGGAAATGCAGAAACGCTTTAAAGCCATGGCTAATCCGAGCTGAGGATCAACCGATGAGCACCGCGAACTACATCCAGGAAGGCTACACCGCGATTACTCCGTATCTGTATGCGAAACTCGATCTGATCGATTTCATCAAAAACGCGTTCGGAGCCGAGGTGACGCATACTCCGACGCCCGACGGCTCAGGGAATTTTCATGCTGAGGCGACGATTGGCGGGGCGCACTTGCTCTTTGGCAGCGGTTACTTCAGCGATCCCTCGATGGCTGCCGCTATCTACCTCTATGTCCCGGACGCCGATGCGACGTACAAACGCGCGCTCAGCCTCGGCGCGAAGGCAGTCCGAGAACCGATGACCGAGACCTGGGGCGATCGCGTCGGCGGCGTGAAAGATACCTCGGGCAACACCTGGTGGATCGCCACGCACAAGGGTGCGAAGTGAGGCCAGCATGGAAACGCAAAACGTGCAGATGTTGACGGAGCCTCCCGGCATCGCGCTCTATCGGATCGGAATAGGGCACTACTTTTCGCGAGCACTGGCACTCGCCGCAAAATTGGGCATCGCCGATTTGCTCAATGACGGCCCGCGTCATTACGACGATCTCGCGAAAGCGACGGGGACGCACGCGCCGTCGCTAAATCGGGTGATGCGGCTGCTTGCTAGCGTCGGCATATTCGAGGAGCGCGAGGGCGGCAATTTCGCCCTGACGCCGCTGGCTGAGTTGCTGCGTACCGGCGTCCCGGGTCCGATGCGATCAGCGGTGCTGCTATTCGCGGGCATCAGCATCCAGGATGCGTGGAAGGAACTCGGGTATTGCGTTCAGACCGGAGAGCCCGCGTTTCGCCGCACCTCGCCCCTCGATGCTGATCCGTTCTCCCAAATCGCGCAGAATCCCGAGATGGCGAAAATTTTCGACGAAGCGATGGCCACCTTTGCTCCGCTGACCGCTGCCGCGATCGCCGCCTCGTACGATTTTTCGCCATTTCGCAAGCTCGTCAACATCGGCGGAGGCAACGGCTCTTTGCTGATTGGCATCTTGAAGGCGAATCCGAATCTGCACGGGGTCGTCTTCGACTTGCCGCACGCCGCCGAAAAGGCGCGCGGCAAGATCGCCGAAGCGGGATTGCAGTCGCGATGCGAGGCCTTCGCCGGCGACTTCTTCAAGGAAGTGCCGGCCGGCGCCGACGCTTACATCATCAAGCACGTCATCCACGACTGGAACGACGATCGCGCGACGGCCATCCTGCGCAATGTCCATCGCGCGCTGCCGCCACATGGCAAGCTGCTCATCGCCGAGGGCGTCTATCCGCCGCGCATCGACCAATCCGATCTCAGCCGCGGCGCCGCCGCCAACGACGTCAACATGCTGGTGTCCACCGGAGGCCGTCAGCGTTCCGAGGCCGAGTTCCGCTCGCTTCAAGCCGCCGCAGGGTTCAAGCTTACGAGGATAATTCCGACTCCCGCGCGTCTCAGTCTGATCGAAGGCTCGCGAGTTTGAGGCTTCACACATGGCGCATCCACGGATGTACGACGATTCGAATCCCGCGATAAAACGCCTGCGCGAGGTTTGCCTCGCACTTCCCGAAGCATTCGAAAAGGAGGCGTGGGGCGAGTGCACCTTTCGCGTCACCGGCGGAAGCATGTTCGCGATGACCGACAACAATCACCATGACAGCGGCCACGTCGCGGTGTGGGTTAAAGCGCCGCCGATGGTGCAGGAAATTCTCGTCAACTCTGACTCGAAACGCTTTTTCGTCCCGCCTTACATGGGCCCCAAGGGATGGGTCGGTGTGCGCCTTGACTACAAAGTCAATTGGGAGGAAGTCGCGGCGATCCTGAAGGACGGCTATATGATGTCCGCGCCCAAACGGCTCAGTGGCCGTGCGCCGTCGGCGATGAAGGAAGCAGCGAGCATGTCCGACATCGCGACGAAGCGCCGCACGGCCTCAATCTCGAAGATGATGCCGACGGTGAACGCGAAGGCGCCGGTAAGCATCAAGTCTCGATCAAAGAAGAACTCCGGCGTGGGGCGCAATGAAGCTCGCTGAGCCGACCAGCGAAAACGCGCCGTCGAAGCCGCGGACCGCCGCGCTCGCATTCATCTTCATCACCGTGGTGCTCGACATGCTCGCGCTCGGCATGATCGTGCCGGTCCTGCCGAAGCTGGTCGAGGACTTCCTGCACGGCAACACCGCACGCGCCGCCGAGATCTTCGGCCTGTTCGCGACGGTGTGGGCGGCGATGCAGTTCCTGTTCTCGCCGGTGCTTGGCGCGCTGTCAGATCGCTTCGGACGCCGCCCGGTAATTCTGCTTTCCAACTTCGGCCTGGGTCTCGACTACATCGTGATGGCGCTCGCGCCGACCGTATGGTGGCTGTTCGTCGGCCGGGTGATTTCCGGAATCACCGCGGCGAGCTTCTCGACCGCGAGCGCCTACGTCGCCGATGTCGCGCCGCCCGAGAAACGCGCCGGAGGCTACGGGATGATTAGCGCGGCGTTCGGGCTCGGCTTCGTGCTCGGACCGGCGGTGGGCGGCGTGCTCGGCAACATCGATCCACGACTGCCGTTCTGGGTCGCGGCGGGACTGAGCCTTCTCAACGCGATGTATGGCCTGCTCGTGCTGCCGGAATCGCTTTCGCGCGATCGGCGCGAGGCGTTTAGCTGGCAGCGCGCCAACCCGATGGGCTCGATCAAACTGCTGCGCTCGCACGCTGAGCTGCTCGGGCTGTCGACGGTAAGCTTCTTCAGCAGCATCGCGCATGAGGCACTGCCGACCACGTTCGTGTTGTACGCGATGTATCGTTATGGGTGGAACGCGCGAATGGTGGGCCTCGCGATCGCCACCGTTGGGGTGTGCTCGGCGCTGGTCGGGGCCGGAATGGTGCAGCCCCTGGTCGCGAAATTCGGCGACCGTCGCGTGATGCTGTGCGGGATGTGGTTCAACCTCGCGGGATTCTTGATCTACGGCCTCGCTCCGACCGGCTTGCTGTTTTGGACGGGTATTCCGATTGGTGGACTGGGCGGACTGTCGAGCCCACCGATGCAAAGCCTCATGACGCGCCGGGTGAAGGAAACCGAGCAGGGTCAATTGCAGGGCGCGCTGAGTAGCATCCGCGGAATCGCATTCATGGTCGGCCCGGTCATTTTCACCACCACGTTTGCGAGCTTCATCGGACCGCATCGCGACCGGCACCTTCCGGGAGCGCCATACTTGTTGGCGGCCGCGATTGTGATGGTATCGATGGCGATAGCGTTGCGTGCGACAGCTCCACAGCCCACGGAAGAAGTGCTCGCTCAACCAGCCGAGGCGGTCGAATAACTCGTCACTTGGTAAACGGAGAACCTCCGATGAGCAACCACATCCGTCATGGTGATGATCTGACGGGAGTCCGCGAGCGACTCCCACCTATGCCATCAGCGCTGGGAACGCTCGAATGACGGTCCAGAGAAGCCGCTGCCGAACTGGTTCATGCGAGCATTGCCGGTAGCCAAGCCGCCGTCAACGATCATCGCGGTGCCGGTAATCCATTCCGCCTCGTCGCTGGCGAGGAACAAAGCCATCGCGGCGATGTCTTCGGGCTTGCCAGCTCGTGGAACCGGTTGCATACGCGCCATGTTCTTCAGCGCCGCTTCTTCGCCGCCCGGCATTCCGCGATAGGTCAACGGAGTCACGATGCCGCCGGGACAGATACAATTGACGCGAATGCGATCGTGACCCAAATCGATAGCCGCCGATTCTGTGATGCTAACAACCGCCGCTTTCGCCGCGCTGTACGCATGCAGTCCTGACACACCGCGTAGCCCCGCGACCGACGAGGTCGATATGATTGATCCGCCACCAGCCTTGCGCATCGGCGCGATCGAATACTTGATGCCGAAGAACACCGCGCGCGTGAGAATGTGGAACGTCTTGTCCCAGTCCTCGCCTTTGATGTCTTCGATCCGGCCGGTTGCGCCGCCCACGCCGGCGTTGTTGTAAGTGATGTCGAGCCGTCCGTATTCCGTGACCGCGCGGTTGATGAGGGCCTTGATGTCGTCCTCGCTGATGACATCGGTACGCTGAAAAACGGCGCGGCCCTTGGCCGCCGCGATTTCCGATACCACCAGTTCGCCGCCCTGCGAGTTGAGGTCGGCGACCACCACTGCGGCGCCTTCTTTCGCAAACCGGATCGCCGTCGCACGGCCCATCCCGCTTGCCGCGCCGGTTATGACCGCAACTTTTCCATCGAGCTTACCCATCGGAGCTCTCCTTCGTTAAATCCTTATGTGAGCTTCTGAATAGCAAGGAATTGCGCGATTCGGGTAACGCCGCATTGAAGTTCGAACCGCGCGGTGCTGTGGATCGGGTGCTATAATCGATGCCTCGATGGCGAAGCTGACGCCAAATAACAGCCGCAGTGCGCAGATGATGACGCGCGCCGCCGGCAAGGGCATGCTGACCGCCGAGGATGAAAAGGCGGCGGAGTCTAGCGACGCGCAAAACGCAACTCCGCCGGAGCCATCGACGCCGGAAGGGCCACGCTTCGACTCGCTGGTGAGCTATCCCGACGCGACCCCGGCGACCGAGGAAATTCAGCCGGAGATCTCATCCGACGAGATCGATCGCAAGCTCGATATGATTCCGCCCGAGCCCGGCGTCTATCTTTTGAAAGATAAGGGCGGCAAGGTCCTCTATGTCGGGAAGGCGAAGTCGCTGCGCTCTCGGGTGCGCGCGTACTTCCGCGACGGCGGCGATGAGCGTTTCCAGGTGCGCTTCCTGATGCGGCGCGTGCGCGACTTCGACACGCTGGTGACGCGCAGCGAGAAGGAAGCGCTGATCCTCGAAAACAACCTCATCAAGCAGTACAAGCCTCGCTACAACATCCGCCTCAAAGACGACAAATCCTACCTGAGCGCCAAGGTCACCCATCATCCGTGGCCGCGCATCATGGTGACGCGCAAGATCGTCAAGGATGGCGGGAAATACTTCGGCCCGTTCGGCTCCGCCGACGGCCTGCGCGAGACTATCGACGTCATCCGGAAGGTTTTCCCGCTGCGCACTTGCTCCGATGCGGTGTTCAAGAATCGCGCGCGCCCCTGTCTCGAATATCAAATCAAGCGATGCCTCGGGCCGTGTTGCCTGGCGGTCGATCGCGACGAATACCAGCAACATCTGCATGCCGCGACGATGCTGCTCGAAGGGAAGAATCTCGAATTGCTCCGCGAGATGCGCGATCAGATGAAAGCGCATGCCGATCGCCTCGAATTCGAGGAGGCCGCGCGCATGCGCGACCGCGTCCGGGCAATCGAGAAGACCGTTGAGCGCCAGACCGTGCTCCATCATTGGGGAATCGATCAGGACGTGTTCGGGCTCTATCGCGAGGGCGGCTTCATCGAGGCGATCGTGCTGATGGTGCGCGGCGGCAAGCTGACCAGCACGCATAGCTGGGATTTTCACGATCTCGAATTCGCCGATCAGGATGTGCTCGCGGATTTGCTCACGCAGTACTACTCGGGCGCGCGCAACATCCCCGACGAGGTCATCGTGCCGGTTGCGCTGGAAGACGCCGAGGTGCGCGCCGAGCTGCTGACCGAGAAGCGCGACAAGAAAGTCGAGTTCATTGTGCCTCAGCGCGGCGACAAGCTGCGCCTGCTCGAAATGGCGATGGAAAATGCGCGCCAGAGTTTCGCCTCGCGACGCGACAACGAGCTGACCCGCGAAAAGATGCTCGACGACCTCCGCACGAAGCTTCACCTCAAGAACACACCCAAGCGGATGGAGTGTTACGACATCTCGAATCTGCAAGGGACGATGGTAGTCGGCTCGCAGGTGACTTTCGATGAAGGTGAGCCGCGCAAGGATCTCTATCGGCGCTACCGGATTCGCAGCTTCGAGGGTCAGGACGATTTCGCGAGCATGTATGAAGTCCTGAAGCGGCGCCTGACGCGCGCGGTCGCGGAAAATGAGTTTCCGGACTTATGGGTCATCGACGGCGGCAAGGGCCAGCTCAACGTTGCGGTCGCGGTACTGAAGGAATTCAACCTGTTCGACCAGATCGATGTCGTCTCGCTCGCGAAACAGCACGTCCTCAATGATGGACGCGAGCAGACCGTGGTGAAATCCGAAGAGCGGGTCTTCATACCGAATCGCAAGGATCCCCTCGTTCTGCCGAAGAACTCGACTGCGCTGTTCCTGCTGGTGCGCATTCGCGACGAGGCGCATCGCTTCGCGATCACCTACAACCGCGAGCTACGCAAGCGCGCGCGGCTGCGCTCGGCCATCGACGATATCGAGGGCATCGGTCCGGTGAAGCGACGCGCACTATTACGGCACTTCGGAAGTCTCAGGCGGATTCGCGAGGCGACAGTTGAGGATATTTCACAGGTGAAGGGTATGAACCGCGACCTCGCGACGAAGATTCGCTCGCACCTCGATGAGATGGCAGCCCTGCTCGATCGCGAAGAGCATGCTGATGTCGCTGAGGAAAGCGCCGAGCCGCTCGCGACTTCTCGGCCGATCGAAGAATCGCCGCGATCACCCATCAACTAAATCGCAATCCCTTCATTTCCCCATCTGCGCGCCATGTGCGCACCAGGTCGTAGAACTCCACCGGTCCCCCTCCGTATAGCGCGCCAACAAACCCTGAACCTTCCGCCACATGACCTTCGTTGTTGTAGTACCCGGGCGTGCACGCCTCCAGGAAATGCCGACTGTTGATCGCCTTCTGCTTGATGGTTTCCACCCACTCAGCTTCCGCCTCAGGCGTAGGCTCAAGGGCTCGTGCCTCCTGCGATTTCGCGTGCTGAATGAGATCCGCGATGTGGCGCGCTTGCTCCTCGAGCATGTGTGGAAAGTTCGCGGTCAACGCATTCTGCGTAATCCCCATATGGAAGCAGTTCGGGAAGCCTGAGCTGTAGAAGCCGTGCAGCGTCTTCATCCCGTCGGACCAGTGCTCGGTGAGTGTCTTGCCGCCACGGCCGTAGACCTCGAAGCCCGCACGTCGCGTGTAGGCCGTGCCCACCTCGAATCCGGTGGCGAAGATGATGCAATCGACCTCGTACTCGACGCCGTCGAACACCAGGCCTTTCTCGGTGATGCGATCGACGCCGCGCCCTCTGGTGTTGACCAGCGTCACGTTGGGCCGGTTGAATGCCGGCAGATATTCATCATTGAAGGTGGGCCGCTTGCAGAACTGCCGATACCATGGCTTTAGCGCCTCCGCAGTCTTCTTATCCTTCACCACCGCGTCCACTCGCGCACGGATCTGGTTCATCTTTTTGAAATCCGCCAGCTCCATCATGCGCGCCAACTCGTGCGGATCGGCGCCGGCGGCAATCTTCTTCTGCCTGGGGAGGATGGCGCCCAGATTGCGGATGATGTCCGTCCATCCATCACTGACGAGGTCCTCATCCTGGTCGCCGCCCGACACCAGGACGTTGAAATTGTCCATGCGGCGGCGCTGCCAGCCGGGCGTCAGTGTCTTCACCCATTCCGGATCGGTGGGACGATTGCCTCGCTCATCGACCGAGGAGGGCGTGCGCTGGAAGACGTACAGATGCTGCGCGTGCTTGGCGAGGTACGGAACACATTGAACGGCCGTCGCACCCGTGCCGATGACCGCCACCTTCTTGTCGCCGAGCTTATGCAAATTTCCAGTGGTATCGCCGCCGGTGTATCCGTAGTCCCATCGGCTGGTGTGGAAGGTGTGTCCTTTGAAGCTGTCGATGCCGGGAATGCCGGGAAGCTTCGGGCGGTTCAGCGGCCCGTTGGACATGACAACGAAGCGGGCGCGCATGCGGTCATCGCGGTCGGTGGTGATGATCCATCTGCACTCCTCCTCGTTCCAGGTGATCACCTTAATCTGGGTCTGGAAGCACGCGTCGCGATACAGATCGAATTTCTCGCCGATACGGCGCGAATGGGCCAGAATCTCAGGGGCGTAGGAGTACTTTTCCTTGGGGATGTAGCCGGTCTCCTCGAGCAGCGGCAAATAGATGTACGCCTCGATATCGCATTGCGCACCCGGATAGCGGTTCCAGTACCAGGTGCCGCCGAAGTCTCCGCCTTTCTCGATAATGCGGATGCTCTGCACGCCGGCCTCGCGCAAACGCGCGCCCGCCAATAGGCCGCCGAAGCCGCCACCAATGATCAGAACCTGGACCTCGTCGGTCAGTGGTTCGCGGGTAAAGCGCTCGACATACGGATCATCGATATAACGGCTGAAGTCGCCTTTCACCTCGACGTATTGCTGATTGCCGTCATCGCGTATGCGTTTGTCACGCTCCTCGCGGTACTTGTTGCGCAGCGCATCGGGATCGAAATCGTAACCTTCGATACCAGTGCCAGTAGACGAAACCTTTTCAGCATCACTCATCGAGCAGACTCCATGGGCGTGGCAGCAGCGCACGCAAAAGTACCTGTCGAGCGATCAGGTCGGTTTGAGCGAAACACAACTTAAGGAGAAATTTCAAGCACGATGGAAATTGTTGATTGCGCCTAAGATCCGCATAGTGAGGCAGATTTACGAATAGCGCCCTCTCTGTGCGATACTCGGAGCGAGGAAGGAAACTATGACTGGCGAATACCACATCCACGGCGTCGAAATTTCACCATACTCGGTGAAGGTCCGTTCGTACTTCCGCTATAAGGGAATTCCGCACCGATGGATTCCGCGCAATCAGGACGTCGAAGGCGAGTATCAGAAATTCGCAAAGCTTCCGCTCGTGCCGCTGGTCGTGACCCCCCAGAACGAAGGTATTCAGGATTCCACCCCGATCATCGAACGCGTCGAGGCGAGCCATCCGGAGCCCTCGATTCATCCGGCCGATCCGGTCGCAAGGTTCATATCGGCATTGCTCGAGGAATTCGGCGATGAATGGGGCAACAAGTGGATGTTCCACTATCGATGGGCGCGTGAGGTCGATCAGCTCTCATGCGCGGGGCGTATCGCACTCTCGATGAATCCGACTGCCGACGAGGCGGAGTTCGCCACCGGAGTGAAGATGGTTCGCGACCGAATGGTGAGTCGCGTTTCCTTCGTCGGCTCGAATCCCCAGACCGCGCCGCAGATCGAGGACTCGTTTCGCGACACGGTGGCGATCCTCGAGCCGCACTTCGCCACGCGAGCCTACCTGTTTGGCAATCGCCCCGCCTTCGCCGACTTCGCATTGTGGGGGCAGCTCTATAACGCGTGGACCGATCCGACGCCGGGTGCGATCATCGATGCGAAGGCGCCCAACCTGCTCGCATGGATCCATCGGATGACCTGGCCTCGAGCTGAAGGCGACTTCGAGCCGTGGTCAAGCCTTGCTCCGACCATCATGCCGCTGCTGGAGCGTCAGGTTGGGAAACTCTTCATGCCATGGACAGTGGCCAACGCGATAGCGATCGCCAACGGTCGCGAGGAGTTCAGCGTCGAGCTAGGCGGTCGCACCTGGACCCAGAAGCCGCAGAAGTATCACGCCCGATCGCTGGCCGCGTTGCGTGAAAAGTATCACGCCCTCGGCGAGAATCGCGCGCTGGATGCGATCCTCGATACGTCCGGTTGTCTGGCGGGATTGCGCGGCTAAGTCGCGTTTGCGCCTTAGGCGAGTTCGGCTTTCCGCTGACTCAAAATGACCGCCGCTCCCAATGATACGCCGACGGCCACGGCGATGTAGATGATCCAGAAGCCCAGCGGCGGCATTGCAGGGGTGCCGTAACTGCGCAGGCTGAACAGGAGGAGGTTGATGATCACATAGGTGGCGTAAAAGTGCGCGATCGGTATCGCGAACCGCTTCATCGTCCAGATTCCGTATGCAAGGACTGCGAGTAGAATCCCGAACAGCGGCGCGACGATCGTGTTGGCCATGCCGCTCAACTTCGTTCCGAAGAAGACGAATCCGACGTTGGGGCTCATCTTGAACGGCTTCGAGAAATTCGACACCGCCATCAATCCCAGCGCGATCGCAAAGATCGTCAGCAGCGCTCCCCGATTTTTCTGCTCCATGTCGGAGATTCCCTTCCAGTCTCTAATTGAGCTTCGAGGCGCGCTCGACGGTTGGCGCCAGGCGGCGGACGATCTCCAGCGTTTTGCCGGCTGCCATTTTGATCGCATCGCCCTGCGAAAACAGCACCAGCCGATGCGCGCCCGCTTCCTGGTAAAGCTTGAGATCCTCCGATGAGATGCCGTCTTCTCCCGGCCCGATGAAGGCGCTGACGTTCAGGGTATCGGGATTGCGTCCGCGCTCGGTCGCAACTTTCCTGAGCGCCTCGACATCGCGCTTGAAGCTAGCCGGCCTGCTCGCGATCGGCACCCACCCGTCGTAAGTGCGCACGACGCGCTCGATCGCCTTCGGTCCGCGCGCGCCGAGGAGAATCGGAATACGCTTCTGAATCGGTTTCGGATCGCATCGCACCGCGGGGAACTTCACCAACTCGCCCTGATAGCTGGGTTCCTTCTGAGTCCATAGCACTCGGATCGCCTCGACGGTTTCGCGCAGTCGCTTCCATCGCGTCCCGAAGTTGGTGCCGAGAGCCTCCGTCTCTTCGCGAAGCCATCCGCCGCCGACGCCCAGGATGACGCGCCCACCCGAGACGACATCGAGCGTGGCGATGGTCTTCGCGGTGATGATTGGTTCGCGCTCCGGCAGCAGGCAGATTCCGGTGCCAAGCTTGACGCGCTTGGTCACCGCGGCCGCGACGCTGAGCGCGACGAAGGGATCGAACCATCGACCGTAGTGCTCAGGCAGCGTGCCTCCGCCGCCACCGGGCAACGGCGTCCTGAAGCCGACCGGAATCACAGGATGTTCGGGAATGAAGAACGACTCGTAGCCGAGGTTTTCGACTTCGCGCGCGATTTCCGCGATGTCTCCTGATTCTGCGGTCGCTGCGATCATGATGCCTATGTCCATGGTTCGGGCTCCTTGCGATTTTGCCGCGATTTTTCGGATTGATATCAGGCGGCGCGCGCATCGGCCAGTCCCGACGCTTCCTTATCGTTTGCAAAGCGCAGGAAGATTGCGCGAGCATCGAATCCCAAACGCCCGTCGAAGGGAGCCGCGCGATGGACTTCAAGTACAGCGAAGAGGACGAGAAATTTCGCCACGAATTCCGCAGCTGGCTCGAGCAAAATCTGCCGCCTGACTGGCGCGACGACACCGAACTCGACGCCGACACCAAAACCGAATTCGAGCGCCGCCGCGCGTGGCATCGCAAGCTCTACGACGCGGGCTGGATGTGTATCCATTGGCCCAAGGAATACGGCGGACGCGGCGCCACTTTGCTGCAGCAGCTCATCTACAGTCAGGAACTCGACCGCGCCAAAGCGCCACCGACAGTCAACTTCCAGGGAATCGCGCGAGTAGGTCCCACCCTGATGCAATGGGGGACGCCCGAGCAGAAAAAACGCTACATCCCGCGCATTCCATCGGCCGAGGAAATCTGGTGCCAAGGCCTCTCCGAACCGAACCACGGCTCCGATCTGGCGGCAGTAGAGACGCGCGCCGTAGACAAGGGCGACTACTTCGTCGTCAATGGTTCCAAAGTATGGACCTCGAACGCGCATCATGCCGACTTCAGCACGCTGCTATGCCGCACCGATCCCGAGCTGCCCAAGCATAAGGGTCTGAGCTACCTGGTGGTCGATATGAAGACGCCCGGCATCACCGTCCGGCCCCTCCAGCAAATCACCGGCGAGCGCGGCTTCAACCAGGTCTTTTACGATGATGTCCAAGTGCCCAAGTCCAATCTCGTCGGCAACAAGAACCAGGGCTGGATGGTGGCGATGACCAACATGATGTTCGAACGCACCATCCACGGCGGCCGCGCCGACATGATGGTCGAGGTGCGCCAACTCGCCAAACTCGCCAGGATGGTTCAGCGCGGCGCCGGTCCAGCATGGGATGACGATTACGTCCGCCAAGCCATCATGCGCTTTGCGTGCGAGGCCGAAGCGCTCAAGTACACCAGCTATCGGCAGCTCACGCGCCAGCTCAAAGGCCTGCAGCCGGGACCCGAAGGCTCAGTGATGAAGTTGGGGACGACCGACCTTAATCTGCGCATCCAGAGTTTCGCGATGGAGTTGCTCGGGCCCTACAGCGTCTTTGAGTATCAGGCCCCGGGCGCTATCGATCGCGGCAAATGGTCGCATCGGATGCTCGCTGCGCGCCGCGGCACGATCGCCGCGGGCACCAACGAGATCCAGCACAACATCATCGGTGAGCGGGTGCTCGGCCTCCCCAAGGGATGATTGTGACAATGCGGTAAACGTGGAAACGCGAACGATTTGATAGAAGACCGACCGGGGAGGGGAGCATGAAATCGTCGATAATCAAGGTGATCCTTCGCAGCCTGCTGGGCCTGATCTTTCTGGTATTCGGGTTGAATTTCTTCTTGCACTTCATCCCAAATCCGCCCGAGCCGCCAGCCGCGGCGGAGTTTTTCGCTGCGCTCTATAAAACCGGTTACTTTCTTCCGCTCATCGGCGCTACGCAGGTGGTTTCCGGAGCGCTGCTGCTGACCGGCATCATGGTTCCCTTTGCACTCGTTTTGATTGCGCCGGTGATAGTCAACATTCTCTTGTTCCACCTGTTCCTCGCTCCGGGGGGCCTGCCACTTGCCTTCGTTGTCGTGATGCTCGAAGTCATTCTCGCATGGATGCATCGCGCCGCGTACGCGCCGCTCTTTTCCGGCAGCGGTGCTCAGACTGCTCGAACTTCGATGAGTGCCGAGGCCCACGCGTAGCACTCCGACACCATAGGTGAGAGCGAAACAGACTGGACTCGCGGGCGCGACAAAAGCGCAAGCTGCCGAGTTTCAAGACGATCACGCGGAGCGTGAGTTTTGGAGCCGTCACAGAGTCGAGGAATTTGGCCGCCGCGTTCCTCTATGTAGTCCAGAGTGGCAGTTTGGGAGTTGAGAGCCTCGAACCGCCGCCGATTAATTCAGACAGCACGCTCGGGTTGACCCCATCGGGCGGCCCGCTGAATGTGACCCAGGAGCCCGAGATCTTTCTGCACTATACGGGAGTGAATCCAATCACCTATTAGCTGGGCAAGCCTGGTCGCCCGCGGCGCGTTGGCGGCTACCCGCGTATCGGCGGATGACCTCGAGCAGGGTCGTCTTCTTGATCGGCTTGGTCACGTGCGCGTCACATCCGGCTTCGCGCGCGCGCCCCGCATCCTCATTCAAAGCCGAAGCGGTTAGCGCAACGATGTTGGTTCGCGGCGCGTGGTGATCACGCTCCCATTCACGGATCGCACGGGTTGAAGCATAGCCATCCATGACCGGCATCTGCATGTCCATCAGAACGAGGTCGTACCGGTGATGGGTCAGCATCTCCAGCGCCTCCTGCCCATTCACAGCAAAGTCCAGTTTGCACGGCGAGCGCCGTAGATACGCGGAAATGAGCAGCCGATTGTCCGGAGAGTCTTCGGCCACCAGGATGGAAACGGGGGGTAGGTTCCACAAATCGTCCACCGACGACGTGATCAGCGGCGGCGCATTTTCGCATCCAAAGGTTGCCTTGCTCAGCACTCGCGAGATCGCAGCAAAGAGACCCCTTCGGGTTATCGGTTTCACCAGATATGCGTCCAGACCTGCCTCGCGCATCCGCGAAAGTTGGTCCTTGGAGTCATCAGACGGAAGCATCGAGACGAATAACTCGGGCGCATAGACCTGTGATCTGATTCCCCTCGCCGCTTCCAGTCCGTCCATGTCGGGCAGATGCATGTCGAGCAGGACCATTTGGATCGGGCGCTGACATTCGTTCGCGTTACGCACGATCTCGGCAGCTTCTTCGCCGCAGCCAGCCTCGGTGACAACCGCTCCTTGGGCGCTAACCAGCTCGCGCGCTATCAGTCGGTTAGTGGGATTGTCGTCGACCACCAGGATTCGAAGGCCGCCCAGGTCAGGCAGCGCGTGGGAAATCGCGCAGGTAGTCTTCGACGCCAATCCGAACGGCACTATGAAAATAAATTTGCTGCCTTTGCCCAGTCCGCTCTCGACCCAGATTCGACCGCCCATCAACGCGACCAGGCGCTGAACGATGGCGAGACCTAGACCGCTGCCGCCATACTTACGAGTCGTAGAGGAGTCAGCCTGGGTGAAGGTTGAGAAAATACTTTCGAGCTTGTCGCGGGCGACGCCAATGCCGGTGTCGGATACCGTGAAGCGCAGCAGACCCGCGCGATCAGTCGAAGCCTCGTTCTCGATCGTCAAAACGACTTCGCCTACTTCGGTAAACTTGAGCGCGTTGCCAATAAGGTTGACCAGTATCTGTCGCAGACGAAGCGGATCGCCGATGAGATATTCGCGCGTCCCGGGTACGATCCGGGCGGCGAGGTCGAGCCCTTTGCCGTGCGCCCTGATTCCAAATGCAGCAACTATATTGTCAACCAGCTCGGTCAACTCAAACTCGGTTTTTTCCAATTGCAGGCGGCCGCTCTCGATTTTAGCCAGATCCAAAATGCTATTTATAAGTTCCAGCAGGGCCGCGCTGTTCGCATTCATCACGTCCAGAAACCGGCGCTGCTCGGTATCGAGCTTGGTTTCGGCAAGCAGTTCCGCCATTCCTAGCACGGCGTTCATCGGGGTGCGGATCTCATGCGACATGCTGGAGAGAAATTCCGATTTCGACTGCGAAGCCGCGAGTGCAGCCTCGCGTGCCGTAGTCAGCTCAAGTTCCAGTTGCTTGCGCTCCGTGATGTCATGAATCACGCAGTGCAGAACTTCTTTTCCGCCGAGTTTGATCAGGTTGGCGCTGACCAGCAGATCGATCAGGCCGCCACTCTTGGTGCGCCACTGGGTTTCGAAGGTGTCGCGTCCACCCTGGCGTACCCGGGCGATTTGCGCCGCCTCTTTTCCCTGAGCTTTGATGACCTGATAGTCGGCGAGCCTGAGACCTATGAACTCCTCCCGCGAATAGCCGGAGATTGCCGGGATCCGATCATTGAACTCGACTGGGAGACTAGTTTCAGGATCAAGGATCAACACGCCGTCCGGGGATTGCTCAAACAGGGTGCGATAGCGATGCTCAGATTCCTGCAGCGCCTCCTCCCATTGTTTGCGCTCGGTAATGTCACGGAACACCACCACCGCGCCGACCAAATCACCGCGTTCATCCCGCATAGGCGCGGTGCGATAGTCCGCTGGAAAGCTGGTGCCGTCTTTGCGCCAGAACACCTCGTTCTCGACGCGACGTGAGATCCCATCGCGGAATGTGGCGTAGATGGCGCAGTCAGCGCGGGCATATTCAGAGCCGTCGGCACGGCTATGGTGCATGACGGCATGTGCCGACTTGCCGATCAGTTCGCTGATTTCGCTGCCCAGCATTTTTGCCGCGGCACTGTTTTCGAAGACAATGTTGCCTTTGAGATCAACCCCATGGATACCGTCCGCGGTGGACTGGAGAATCAACTCATGCTGGCGACGTAGCGAGTTCAAGGATTCGTCGGCTCTCGCGCGCGCGCTGATATCGGTCAAGGTGACGACCGCGCCGATTATCTTTTGCTGACTGCCGACAAGGGGCCCTGCACTCAAGATGAATTCCAGCACCTGCTCGGGCCTGTTCAGTCTGACTTCCAGGTTGCGCAGAGTCTGTCCCGCCAAAATTCGCTCGAGGGAAAAGAATCCCGAGTCCTTGTTCCGCAACGGAAAGGCCTCGGCAAATGGTCGCCCGAGGGGGTTGGTAGCGCAGAGTTGTCGTGCGGCTCGGCTGGCGCAAAATACCCGGCGCGCGAGGTCGCACACAATGATTGCCTCAGCGGACTGCTCCAGCGCCAAACTAACCAGGCGCTCCGACATCAACATTTCTGCCTGGTCGCTTAACTCGCTGACGGCGCGCACCGCGTCCACCTTACGTTGCAGCGTCACGGCAATCTGCTACCGTGCTGAATCTGCGACACTTGTGTTTTGAAATGACAGATTGTCGCATAAATATGGCTTACCATCGCGCAAGGGCGCGATCGTTTTTCCATCGCGCGCGATGCGCCCTACGATAAGCATCAAATGTGCCTAACCGAGCCTCGTCCGCTGGCGGAGCGCGAGCACGCTTTTCGTAGATGCAGCGGGGGTTTGTTTAGCGCGTGCCGTGGCTGGACCAACTATTTCCTGCACGAGCGTGTGTGGGCCGGCATCACTTGGGGCATGGAGTCTCCCGCGAAGTACTCGCCGGTGCAAAACTAACCCAAGGTCGCCAATTGAATGGCAATCGCCGGCACAGGTGGAATAATCGCCGCGCAAGGGAACAGAACATGGCCCCCTCAAGTCAGCCAGTCAACAATGGCAGCGCTGGATACATCCACGCGATCGCGATCAAGCGCAGGCGTCGCTGGCATGCGAGTCGGCGGGCGACTCCTCGAATGGGCCGTTTCCCCGCAGTTCATTCCAAAGCATGCGAGCCTCGGGCGTCATTTCGCGGCGCAGCGCTTTGGCGAGGGCGAGCTTCACGGCGAAAATTCGCTGTCCCTGAACGATTCCGGCGGGATAGCGACGGAGTGGCATGCGACCTAACCCCCGACCCGGGCCAGGGGTTAGGTCTGCGTACACCAGGAGTGAAGTCCGGCTGTCATCAAGTCGAGCGCTCCGATATACGAATCGAATCGCATTCAGAACCAAGGACGTTAAGCGGCAATGGCGGCTGTTGCGGCGCCAATCTCTGGCCTCGTCATTCCAGAGCCCGCAGAAGCGGTCAGACGCGCGCGGGCGCCGTGGTTCGTGCGATGCCCACCGATCTATGTCGTAGCGATCGCCGTCGGGGTCCTGCCGCGAGCACAAAATCGGCCTCCGATGGGGGCCGCTTTGAGATACGAAAAAGGTCCAGTGACGAGAGCCACCGCCGAACAAACGCCCGCGGCATCCTCGAAAGCGTGGTGTAATCTGAAACGCGTCGAGATTGTTCCAAGGCAAATTAGCGCGCGCTGCTGGTGCCGGTGATGCCGATCGCATTGCGCATAGCAGCGATCAGCGCACTGCGCGTGACCGGCTTGCTGACGTGGGCGTCGCATCCGGCTTCGCGGCATCGAAGTACATCTTCTTCCAGCGCCGATGCGGTCAGCGCGATTATGGGCGTGGGGGTCAGCCGCTTGGCCGTCTCGAACGCGCGAATCGCCCGGGTGGCGGCGGCGCCGTCAACGATCGGCATCCGCATGTCCATCAGCACCAGATCGTATTGGCCGGCTTTGAATTTCTCTTGGGCGATGCGGCCGTCCTCCGCCTCTTCCAGCTGACACTGTGAGCGCTTGAGGTATGCGCGCACCAGTAAACGGTTATCAACTGAATCATCCGCGATCAGAATTTTGAGCGGTGGCAGCGCAGTGGAAAGCTGATCGGACCGAGAGTCGGACGGCTTGTCGATCTTCGGCGAATTGTACATTGCTCTCCCGATGGCGTTCATCAGATCGGGCCGTCGCACCGGCTTAACGACGTAGGTAAGGATTCCGACTTCCCTAAGTTGTGCGATTCTTTCGGCGAGATCTTCCGAAGTGAGCATCACTACGGCGGGTATCTCATCGGGGTCGCTTTCCGCGCGCAGCCGTCGCGCGACCTCGATCCCATCGATTTCTGGCATTCTGCAATCGAGGAGCAGGAGTTGATAGGGACGTTTCGTCTTGCGGGCGTTTGCCAGCTGCGCCAGGCCTACCTCGCCGCCGTCGGCCTCGTGAACCTCGGCGCCTGCACGCGCCAGGATTCCTTTGAGGATCAGACGGTTGGTCGCGATGTCGTCGATGACCAGGACGCGGACTCCATTGAGGCTGACCGGTTCCTGCTCCGCAGCCGCGGGCGCGGACCCGACGCCGAAGTGCGCGGTAAAACTGAAGCAGCTTCCTTTCCCATATTCGCTTTGGACCGACACCTCTCCGCCGAACAACTCGACGAGCCGTCTTACGATCGCCAGCCCAAGTCCGCTGCCGCCATACTTTCGAGTGGTGGAGGAATCAGCCTGTGTGAACCTCTCGAAGATCAAGCCGAGCTTGTCGGCTGGAATACCGCTTCCTGTATCGGTGACCGAAAAGCGCAGTGCAAGGGGACGATCGGGATCAGCCACCGCCGCCTGGTCTGTTTCTACCGCGATTGTCACCTCGCCCTTCTCGGTAAACTTGATCGCGTTTCCGGTTAAATTAATGAGTATCTGGCGCAGGCGGAGCGGATCGCCCAGCAGCCCAGTGGTCACGTCCGGCCCGATTCGCACAGCAAGCTCGAGGCCCTTTTGATGGGCACGAATCGCCATCATCTCGCCCACCCGTCCGAGCTGTTCTTCGAGATCGAACTCGGTGGATTCCATCGTGAGATGCCCGCTCTCGATTTTCGCGAGATCGAGGATGTCGTTGATGAGATCGAGCAGCGCTGCGCCGTTCCCCCGCATGATATGCACGAACCGCCGCTGCTCCTCGGTCAGCGCAGTGTCGCCGAGCAGCTCCGCCATCCCCAGAACTGCGTTCATCGGGGTGCGAATCTCATGCGACATGCTGGAGAGGAACTCGGATTTCGCGCGCGAGGCGGCCAGCGCCGCTTCGCGGGCCTTGATAAGTGCGGCCTGTGCTTCTTTCAGCTCGCGTATTTTCCTTGCGAAGATGACGCAGCAGGTGTGCCCGCGCAGGCTAATCACCTTGGCCGAGGCCAGGTATGGGTTGAGGCTTCCGTCCTTGTGCAGAAAGGTCATCTCCAAATTGCGGACTTCACCGCACGTCTTGAGCTGATCGACCATCTTCTGACCTTCCGCCTGATCGGCGAACAGGTTGAACTCGCGCGAGCGTCTCCCGATGACTTCATCGCGGGTGAAGCCCGTGCTCTGGAAAAATTCCTCGTTGGCGTCGATCCATTGTCCCGTGAACACGTCGAGCGTCATGATGCCGTCGAGTTGCGCATTGAACAGAGTACGGAAAGTCTGCTCGCCCTCGAGTACCTGGCGCTGCGCTTCCTTTAGTTCGGTAATGTTGCGTCCGAACACCACCGCGCAGCGCTCATCGCCCAGGTCCACCAGGGCTCCGGAAAGCAGGCATTCGATGGAGTCGCCGTTCTTGCGGCGCAACTGCGCCTCCATGTTCTGCACGCTCCCCTTTTCCAATAACTCTCTCAAAAAATCGGCGGGTACCGATGGATCGAAGGACAGATTCAAAGCGCGAAAATCGTGCCCGATCACCTCGTCGCGGCTGAAGCCAAATTCGCGCTCGAAACCAGCGTTGATATCGACAAAGACGTTATCCGAAGATGCGCCCGCCTGATCGGACATCCGGATAACCACAATCCCGTCGACGGTAGCATCGAGAATCTTGCGCAGGGCGGTCCTGCTCTCGGCAAGTCTTTTCTCCGCCTCCTTGATGCGCGAGATATCGCGCGTGATAGACAATACGCAGGCCTCGCCGTTGATTTCCGCGACCGTGCCGGAGATCAGCGTGGACACGATGGTGCCGTCTTTGTGCTTGAAATCGGCTTCCATGTTGTGGGCGACACCGCGTTCTCTCAGACGGCGGTCGAATTCCCGCAACTGCGCGCGATTCGCCCAGATTCCCGATCCGGCGGTGGGTTTCCCGGCTATCTCGTTGCGCGTGAAGCCAGTGGTCCCTAAGGCGCTGCCGTCCAGATAGGTGCCGTCGGAAAGGCGATGTATCGAAATGATGTCGGGGCTGACTTCGAAAATTTTGCGCAGCGTCTGCTGAGCAAGTTTCAGGCTTCGTTCGGCGGCGACGCTCCCGGTAACATCGCGCAGGCCGGTGACTAGAATTATGTCTCTTTGCGCATCAGCGATCGCACGGTTCCCTAGTTCACAAACGATCTCCGATTCGTCATTGCGGCGGAACCTGATTTGCGTCGATACCGCAGTTCCGGGATCGTCCAGGGCGGCCTTGGCCCGGGTGCTTAGTTCGGCGACGTCATTTGGATGGGCGAAATCCGCCAGGGTCCGCCCGAGCACTTCGCTGCTCTCCCGTCCGAGGATCCGGGCGGCGGACGAGTTGAGGTAGATAATCGCGCCGTCGGCTTGCGATACCAACAGCGCTTCGGTACCGCACTCGACCAGCGATCGAAAGAAGCCCTCGCCGAGCGGGCTTTCCGACGGTGAATCGGACGGGGTTCCCCTATGAGACGCTCCGTCCCGTGGTCGCTCTGTCCGCGACTCTAAATTGCTCCCCACTTGCGGCCAACCTCCCCAAACAGCGGGCCTAGCAGTCGTTGAGCAAACAATGTGCCATATGAGGGTTCGTGACCAGTCCACTTCTCTGGGCGTTGCCACATGTTTATCCATCTGTTAGTCGCGCCGATGACACAAGGGTGTCGGTGCTGCGTCAATCACGGATCGCATAGAGAGTGCGGCTGGCTGTCATCAAGTCCATCGCTCCGATATACGATTCGAATCGCTTTCGGAACAAGGACGTAGAGCGGCAATGGCGGCTGTTGCGGCGCCTGTTTCTGGCCTCGTCATCCCCGAGTCTCTCCAAACGGTTCGCCGCGCGCGGGCGCCGTGGTTCGTGCGATGCCCACCGATCTATGTCGTAGCGATCGCCGTCGCCCTCGGCGACGCGCTGGGTAATTTAGGATTCGATGCTCCCATTTGGATCGCCGTCTGGCTGAGCGCGGGCGCGTTCGGTCTCTTCTTGATCCGTGTGCCTGGGGTCGGTGTGGCGATGGCGGCGATTGCGATTGCCGCCGCGACGACGGAGCCGGTGCATCAGATGATGATGCCGGCATCCGATGCGCTTAGCATCCGCAACTTTTCCGAGGGCTCGATGCTCATGGTGGAGGGCCATCTGATTCGCGAGCCGGAGCACTTTCCCGACAAGATGCGCCTATACGTCGGCGTCGATCGCGCCTCGGAGGAGGGCGGTGCGGCCGGTCCAGCGCATGGAGTCATCCGCCTGACGATGATTCGTCCGGGCGCGTTTCGCCTCGGCGATCGCGTCAGGTTCCAGGGACGAATTCGCTTTCCGCGCAACTTCGGCGATCCGGGTGAGTTCGATTACGAGGCCTTCATGAGGCGCGAGGGCATCGACGCCACGATGCTGGCGCTGAAGGGCAGGGCATCTACCGAGGTCCAGATCATAGCTCATCATCGCGTGTTTCCAGGCAGCGCGATTGAGGAAATTCGGACCCACATCGCCATGTTCATCGATCGCAACCTCGATGACCCGGCGGCCTCGGAAATGCGCGCGCTGATCATCGGCGATCGCGGTGGCATCGACGAGAAAATGCATGAGACGTTCGGACGCACCGCCCTGGCGCATCTGCTGGTTATCGGCGGACTGCATCTGAGCATGGTCGGCGCGGCGGTGTTCGGTCTGATGCGCCTCGCGATGCTGATGTTCCCGGCGATCGCGCTCCGAGGATGGGCTAACAAGTTCGCGGCGATGGCGGCGGCGCTCGTAGTGATCGCGTACGCCTCGATCGCGGGGCATCACGTGTTGACGACGCGCGCGTTGATCATGGTGCTCGCGTACATGTTCGCGGTGGTGATCGATCGCCCGCGTGAAGCGGTGGCGAGTCTCGCGCTGGCATGCATCATCATATGTATCGCGATTCCGGGCTCCAGCGCCGACATCGGTTTCGAGCTGTCGTTCGCGTCGGTGCTGACGATCGTGCTGGGGATGCGGCGTTACGCGGCGTGGCTGGAGCGGCGGCGCGCCGATCGCGCGGGGATTGCGACCTCGCAAGTCGAGCAGGCCCGGGAATGGGCGCTCGGCTACGTTGCGGTGTCGTTCTGGGCGATGCTCGGCGTCGCGCCGCTGACCGCGCTCTACTTCAACCAGTTCTCCATCGTCGGGCTGGTCGCCAATGCGGTGGTGGTGCCGATCATGGGATTCGGCGGCACCGTGATTGGACTCGCCGCCGCTGCGATAAGCTTCGTCTGGATGCCGGGCGCGGTCGCGATGTTGTGGGTCGCGGGGCGCTTCATCGTCGCGGGCAACCTGCTCGCGTCGTGGTTCGGGGAATGGCCGATGGCGTGGGTGCGCGTCTTCACGCCGACCTCGATCGAAATCGCGCTCGCATATGCGCTGCTATTCACGTGGCTGATGTGGCCGCGGCGGCGCGTGGCGAATGCGAAATGGACGGAACGGTTGGGGCTGCGTCATGCGATCCTCGCGGGCCTCGCGCTTGCGGTCGTCCTCGATGCGAAATGGTGGTTCGATGAACGCTACCGCAGCGGCGATTTGCGCGTGACGTTTCTTTCGGTGGGCGAGGGCGATGCCGCGGTGGTTCGCTTCCCCGGCGCGCGCGTGATGGTGATTGACGGCGGCCCGGCGTGGCGCGACTTCGACCTCGGCGAGCGGGTCGTCGCGCGATATTTGTGGGCGCGGAAAGTCATGCATGTTGATTGGCTCGCGCTCAGCCATCCCGACCAGGACCATTTCGGCGGACTGGATTTCATTGCGCGCAACTTTTCGCCGGATGAGTTTTGGGAGATCGCCGTCGAGAATCACGACGCATCGTATGAGCACTTCCTTGCGACGCTGTATGAGCTGAAGGTGCCTATTCACCAGGTGGATTCGTCATCACCCTCGCGCTACGTCGATGGCGTGGACCTCGTCGCGATGAATCCTCGCGCGACGGCCTCGACGAGCCGCAATAATGCCTCGATGGTGCTGCGCCTCGAGTATCATGGAACGTCGTTTCTGTTCACCGGCGATCTCGAGGCACCGGGCGAGGCGGCTCTTGTTAGTTCATCGGCGAACCTTCAATCGACGGTTCTCAAAGTGCCCCATCATGGGAGCCATTCCTCTTCGTCGGCTGGATTCGTTGAGGCGTCACATCCGAAGCTCGCGGTAATTTCGCTGGGCTATCGCAATCGCTTCCATTTTCCTGCCCCCGAGGTGATCGATCGCTATCGCTCGCAAGACGCGCGCATCATGAGAACCGATGACGACGGCGCGATCGAAGTCAACGTAAGGCCGACCGGCACCTCAATCCGCGGCTATCGCAGTGGAATCGGAGCAAAGATAACCAGGCCGCGTAACTCCCACGCGGACGTCACGGCGTCCGTGCCAGAATCGCGGACCAGACCTTGGTAGAGGACTCTCACGACTTACCACAACCACACGAATCGCAGGAAGAAGGGCACGACACTGATCGGCTGCCGTTTACGACGTTCGCGCATTGTCGCTATGAGGGCGACACAGATCCATTCACCTGCCTGGATTCCGTCGAGCTTTGGCACTGGATTCGCGATACAATTGGCGAACCGAGCACGGAATGACGAAATGAACGTACACGTCGTTGCGCGCGCGAGGTCGGACAAAGCTCATGGATGACGTAGAGAACATCGTAGCGCGGGCGATCGTGGAAAATGGCTATCGAAAGCGCACCATCGTTTCGCTTCGCCGCAAGCAATCCGAGCGGCTTCTGTCGTTTCAGGCGGCGGAGGCTTCTAAGCCAATGGACGAGCCGGAGTGCAATGAACTAGCCGATCTGGCTCGTGGTTTGCCGCCTGAGGTCAGTGACCAGGACTGCTGGAACACCTTCATCACCAGACTCCGCGAGAGCGGCTTTACGGTGCGCGAGTTACCGCCGCACGACTATCAGCTTCAAGCGATGATCGATCTCCACGAAACTCGTGCCATATCGATGACGCAAGCAGCGGATGATGCGATTCGTTCTCCAGAGGGCGACGCAATAGCTCGCAGGCTTCACGAAAGGATAGCCAAGACGCTGGCACAGCAGCAGGAGGAGATCGAATCCAAACTTGCGAGCTTCGTGGATGCGAGTGACAATGTCGGCGCGGCTGAATACGTCGCTTGCGAGCGTGGAAGGATACACCTGCTCGGCAACAGCAGGAAGATCCTCGAGTTGCTGTTGCGCATTGAAACCGCCGGCCTCACCCGTGAGAAGCGACGTTCGGTGCTCGAAGCCATTCTTTCGGTGGCGGTTGGAACGTCGCGGTACGGTCCCGCCGCCATGGCTGCGGAGGCCATGCTGACCGAATTCGGGCCGGAGCTCGGCGACGCTATTAAGCGGAACCTAGTACTGTGCCGTGCGAACGCTAGGCGCAGGCCGGTCATCGAGAAACTGCGAGGGTCCTCTACCAAGGTCTGGTCCGCGATTCTGGCACGGACGCCGTGACGTCCGCGTGGGCGTTACGCGGCCTGTCCTTGAATTTTGAGCCGCTTGATCCTGCCGCTATTGCCGCCACAGAGCGCGCTGGCGACGCGTTCGTTGCAGCGGGTAATAGAGTAGAAGCCGCCAAGAGCTACCTTTCGGTTGCGAAACAGCTAATTTACATCGCTCCGGAGCGAGCACTCGAGTTGACCGAGCTCGTGCTCCCTTGGTTTGACAGCCGAGATGTAGGATTGCGCAATGCGCGCGCAGGTGCGCAACAGATTCGTGCTCAGCTGCTCGCGAAAAGGGATCGTCTCGACGAGGCGCTCGATGCCGCTCTCGATGCCGTTGCTCTCCGAACCGGGCTCCAGGGTGCGGAGGTGGAGTTGGTATTCTTCGTATTTTCTGGCCGCATCTATTGCTGGCAGCAAGCACGACGAGGAGCAGCGAAGTAAGCTTGAGACGACTGCAGCTGAGATCGTTGACAGGTTGCCCGCAGAACACTCCTTACGGTTCCGAATCTGGCGAGCGAGCCCGGCAGAACTCCAACAGATCCGCGAAGCGAAACCACCGGGGTGGGATGAGGACATCGAAGTGGCACTCGATGTATTGGAGGCGATCAAGCCCCATGGTCGCACTTACGATGAGCGCATCGCGATCCTAGAACGCGCACAGGATCGTCTAAAAAGTGAAGACTTCCATCTCAAACTTGATTTAGAGGAGCAAATCGCGGCCACCTTCGCGGAAGTTCATCGCCAACATGGGGACGTCGATCAACAGATGGCTTGGTACCGCAGGGTTCTAGCGCATGATCCTGCGCACCCAGTTGCGAGGCGGAATCTCGCTGCTTTGCTGCAGGAGCACGGCGAGTGGCGCGAACTGATAGATCTGTTGCGGACGCAAGTGCAGCTCTTCGGGGAATACCCGGATGTCCTTCTTTTGTTAGGACACGCGCTGATCGAGGCGGGTTCTCCAGGTGAAGCTACCAAGCCCCTCCATCGCGCCAAGCAGCTCGCTGCGCAGCCAGAGTTGGTCGGACTCATCGAGAAAGAATTCGACCGCGCGATGTGTCAGGCCCCTGATGTTCCGCCACCGCCGCCGGTTCCTGCGACGCTGGCCGTCGGCCTGCGCGAACTCGAAGCTTGCTTGAGTTCCTTCGCGGAACACGTCAAACGAGAGCGGCGAATGGAGTTCTGGCAAAGCGACGATCAGGAGCATAGGTGGGCAAGCAAACCGGAGTCGGTCGCCAAGTCGTTGCTCCGGTCGGATCTCCATGGACACTTTCAGGAGCGCGCGGAAGTCCTGGACGAGATTCGCTCTGGCGCAGGTCGGATCGACTTGTATGTTCGGTTCGAGGGCGGCCTTGGCGTGGTGATCGAGCTCAAGATGTGCGGAGCCCCATACTCCGCTGGGTATGCCGAAGAAGGAATCGACCAGCTTGTCCACTACATGGAGAACAAAGGCACCTCGGTCGGGTACCTTGTAGTGTTCGACGCGCGCAAGCGCGACAATGCAAAACCCTTCACGCAGCTTTTCGACACTGGAAGAAGCACGGTCCGCGTGGTTTTCGTTGACGTTCGTCGCGCGATTACGCAGTGATGTCTACTCCGCTCGCGACCCGGCAGGCTCGAACTTCTCGCGGGCGCGAATGCGCCCGTCTGCTTTCGACCCGCAGCTACAATCGGCGAACAGCCACGGCTCCTTGATCACCGTTTCCTTCTTCCTTGGTGCCTCCGTGTCTCCGTGGTTTTGTCTGCCTCCGCTCCGGACGAGGTTCTTCGCTCCTCAGGACGACGCCTCGGCGATGCCGACGCGTCGGTTGACGACCTGACACCGCCTGTGGGACACTCTCACTCCGCAGACGGCTGCAATTCATGCAGTTCGGCTCGTTCTATACCGACATCAAATATGGCCTCAATGGCCTCGGAGGCAAGCGTATGGCTGAGCAAGCCAAAGCAACTACCGATAGTGGACCACGTCCGATTCTTCCTTTTCTCGAACTCGGCGCGCAGCCGCATCTGCGAGGCGCGAAATGCTCCTGCGGAGCGGTTTACCTCGACGTCAAGCGGGTCGCGTGCTCGAAGTGCGGCGAGCAAAATAAATTCTCGCCACTGAAGCTCTCCAACAAGGGCAGGGTTTATGTTTTCTCGGTCGTCCATCAGTCCTTCCCAGGCATCAAGACGCCCTACATCACCGCGATCGTCGATCTACCCGAAGGGGTGAGCGTGAAGGCGAACCTGCTCGATATCGATCCGGAGCAGGCGCAGAAAGAGCCGAAGAAGATTTTCGATATGCCGGTCGATATGGTGACCTTCACCGCGGC
The DNA here is from genome assembly GCA_963815835.1 of uncultured delta proteobacterium. Taxonomy (GTDB): domain Bacteria; phylum Desulfobacterota; class Binatia; order Binatales; family Binataceae; genus DATGKG01. The sequence continues at coordinate 18,130 of CAWFIF010000004.1, read as the reverse complement.
GAAGGATCGCGAGGGTCACGAGGTGATCGGGTTCGGATACAAGCCGAGTAAGAACTAGGGCGGTTGCAGCCTTTTAAAATTCCAGCGACGGACTTGGCTGCACGCCAGGCCGCCAGGAGGGTCTAAGATGAGAAACGTTTATGTCCTCGGAACGGGCATGCTGAAGTTCGGACGCTATCCCGAGAAGACCGTGCCCGAATTGGGCGGCGACGCGGTTGAACTTGCGTTGAAGGATGCCGGCATCAAGATTCAGGATGTCGAGATGTTCGCCTGCGGCAACCTCTATCAGTCGAATGCGATGGTTGGGCAGCGCATCCTGCAGCAAGTCGGCCAGACCGGAATTCCCGTCATCAACGTCTCGAATGCGTGCGCGACCGGTTCGACTGCGTTCCGCGAGGCCTACATGTCGATTGCCGCCGGAATGTACGACTGCGCGATGGCGGTCGGCGTCGAGCAGATGGGCAAGGCGGGTCTGCTCGGCGGCGGCGGAGGCGGCGGGACCGACCCGGCCTACTCGACCGAAGGCAAGGTCGGTTCGGGCCTGATGCCCGCGGTGTTCGGCCAAGCTGGAATCGAGCACATGCGCAACTACGGCACCAAGATGGAGCACTTCGCCAAGATCTCGGTGAAGTCGCATAAGCATGCGACCAAGAATCCGTATTCGCAGTATCGCAACGAGGTTACCCTCGAAGACGTGATGAACGCGCGTATGGTCGCATATCCCAACACTTTGTATATGTGTTGCCCGACCGGCGACGGTGCGGCGGCAGCGATCCTGGTTTCCGAAGACAAGTTGAAGCAGTGGGCAGGTGGCCGTAAACGCCCCCGCGTCGCGGCTTCGATTTTGACCTCAGACCCGTATACCGATCGCGACCTGACGTTCCCTGATGTGAGCACGCTCACCCAGCGCGCCTCGAAGAAGGCCTACGAGACGGCGGGCATCGGACCGAAGGATATCGCGCTGACCGAACTGCATGACTGCTTCGCCACGGCGGAGCTGGTTCACTATGAAAACCTGTTCCTGTGCGGCAAGGGCGAGGCTGGCGAGTTCATCGACAAGAAGGGCGGCGTGCATCCTGACCTGGGAGGTCATAGCCCGGTCAACGTTTCGGGCGGACTGCTCAGCAAGGGTCATCCGCTGGGCGCGACCGGCGTCGCCAACATCTGCGAAGTCGTGTGGCATCTGACCGAGGATGAGCGCTGCAAGGAGCGTCAGGTGAAGGGCGCGAAAGCCGGCCAGGCCCACGTCATCGGCTTGGGCTCCGCGTGCACGATCAATATCCTGACGGTGTAGGATCGCAATCGCTCTAAACGGCATCTGATGAGGGGCCGCTTTCGGGCGGCCCTTCTCATTTGTGTTCAACCGGATGGATCAAGCCGAAATATCTTAAGTATTACTTTAGATTTGATTCGTGAACGACGGCGACGAAAAGGCCCGAGACATCACGACGGCGGAGAGGATGGGACACCCGGCCGACGCGCGGTCGCTCATCATCAATGCGGACGACTTCGGGATGTGTCATGACGAGAACGAGGCGACCATCATCGGTCTGACGCAGGGTCTGTTCACGTCATCGACCATTCTGACACCCTGTCCATGGTTCGAGGAGGCGGCGGAATTCGCGCGCAAGACGCCCTCGGCTGATTTGGGGGTGCATTTAACGCTAAATAGCGAATGGGAGCACTACAAGTGGGGGCCAGTGCTGGGAAGCATGCAGGTTCCGTCGCTAACTGACGATCGCGGATATCTATGGGCGGATGTTCCCAGCGTGTTCGAACATGATCGCCTCGAAGAAGTGGAAGTCGAGCTGGAGGCGCAGATCGAGAAGGCGATCGCGGCAGGCATCGACGTGACGCATCTGGATTGTCACATGGGGCCGCTGCATCTGCGTGCGGACTATCATCGGATCTATATGAAGCTCGCGATGGATTTTCGTTTGCCGATTCGGCTGACTGGGCGCCAGGTGATGCGTCAGCTAGGGATGGCCGATATTCTAAATGACCTCGATGTCCATAGGATTCTCTATCCCGACAACTTCGTGCATTCAGGGCCGAAGAATCTCGATGAGACCGAGAAATTCTGGACGGAATTGCTGCGAAATCTGAAGCCCGGAATATCGGAGATATATTGTCATCCAGCGTTGGCGCGCGAGGAGCTGAAGAGTTGCGCGCGCGACTGGCAGCAGCGTCAGCGCGACTTCGAATACTTCACCTCGGAGAAGACGCGCCGGCTGCTCAAGGACGAGGGCGTCGCGCTCATCGGATATCGAAAACTTCGCGACGCGATGAACGTCGCATCAAACGCAGCGTCTCTGTCTGATCCCCCTTCCCTCAAGGGAAGGGGCTAGGGGTTAGGTCCCAGGGAGTTAGGTCCGCTTTGCAACATGTCACACGACTGCGCGGATTTCAGGATTGGATCGGTCCCAGCGCCGAGGCGCTCAGCCTCGTCGAAAAAACCTTCAGCTCAATCGCGCAACGCCATGGCTTTCGCGAAATCCGCATCCCGACCGTTGAGCGCGTGGAACTCTACGCGCGCTCGACCGGCGATACCTCGGACATCGTCGAGAAGCAGATGTACGTCTTCAGCGATCGCGACGAGGCTGAGGCTACCCTGGCGCTGCGGCCGGAGGGAACGCCGGGCGTGGTGCGCGCTTACATTGAGGCCGGGCTTGATCGCAGCGATCCGGAGCAGCGGCTGTACTACTCGGGCGCGATGTTTCGTCGTGAGCGTCCGCAGAAGGGGCGCTATCGGCAGTTTTATCAGTTCGGCGTCGAGGTTTTCGGGCGTGCCGACGCGGCGTGCGACGCCGAAGTAATCTTGATGGTTGACGAGCTTCAGCGCGAACTCGGCGTCGAGTTCCGATTTGAAATCAATTCGATTGGCGATACGCAATGCCGGCCGAAATTTCGCGAGGCCGTCTATCAATTCGGCAAGGCGCACTACAACGAGCTTTGCGATGACTGCAAACACCGGCTGGAACGCAATCCGCTGCGTCTGCTGGATTGCAAAATCGATGTCGCTCTGGTCGAGCATGCGCCTAAAAGCGCCGACTATCTGTGCGATCCTTGCAAGACGCACTTCGCCCAGGTGAAGGTGCTTCTGACCGCGGGCGGCGTGAAATACGTCGAAAATCCGCGCCTCGTGCGAGGCCTCGATTACTACACGCGCACTACCTTCGAGGTCATCGCGACCGGGCTGGGTTCGCAAAGCACCGTCGTCGCGGGCGGTCGCTACGACGGACTCATCGAGGCGCTCGGCGGCGCATCGGTGCCGGGAATCGGCTTTGGGAGCGGGCTGGAACGCGTCGCCCTAGCGCTCGAAGCAGCGGGAAAACTTCTCATCGAAAAAACCGATGCAGCGATCATCGCGATGGGTGAGGCGGCGACGCTTAAGGCGGTCGCTGTCGCGCGCGCGATGCGAGAGAGCGGATTAAGCGTTGAAATGTTTTCGCCGGAGCGCAAGCTGAAGGCGCTATTGTCGCGCGCGAACAAGATCGGCGCGCGCTTCGCGGTCATCATTGGCGACAACGAGATCGCGAAGGGCGTCGTGATGCTGCGCGACTTGCAATCCTCTACGCAGCGCGAAGTCTCGGAAGCCGAAGTCTCCGCGGCGATCCAGACCGCCAGGCGCGGGTGACTATTTCTTGGACTCGCCGCGGCGGGTATTCTTCAAGGCTCTAACTACAGATGGCTGAAAAAACCTATACGCCGCTGCCGCCGTGGCAGCGTACTGACTACTGCGGCGCCCTGCGCAGCTCCGACGCCGGCCGCGAGGTCGCACTGTTCGGATGGGTCAACTCACGCCGCGACCATGGCGGACTCATCTTCATCGATCTTCGCGATCGCGAAGGAATCGTTCAGCTCGTCTTCAACCCGGCGCATAATGCCGCCGCGCATGAGGTGGCGGGCTCAGTCCGCTCCGAGTTCTTCCTGGCGGCCAAGGGCAAGGTGGTTAGCCGCGCCGAGGGTACCGTCAACGCGGAACTTCCCACCGGTGAGATCGAGGTCGCGGTCACCGAATGCGAGGTGCTCAACTCCTCGCCTCCGCCGCCGATTTCGATAGAGGAGGGCGAGGCGCCGGCCGAGGACCTCCGCCTTAAGTATCGTTACCTGGATTTGCGCCGCCCCGAGATGCAGCGCAACATTCGCCAGCGTCATCGCGCGGTTAAAGCAGTTCGCGACTACCTCGACGAGCAGGGCTTTATCGAGGTCGAGACCCCGATCCTTTTCAAATCGACGCCCGAGGGGGCGCGCGACTACCTGGTTCCGAGCCGCGTCAATCCCGGCAAGTTTTATGCGCTGCCGCAATCGCCGCAGCTTCTGAAGCAGCTTCTGATGGTGGGCGGCTTCGACCGCTACTTCCAAATCGCGCGATGCTTTCGCGATGAAGATTTGCGCGCCAACCGCCAGCCCGAGTTCACCCAAATCGATATCGAGATGACCTGCCCGCGTCCCGAGGACATCATGGGCGTGGCCGAGGGCATGATGGCTTCGGTGTTCGAAAAAGTTCTCGGCGTTGACGTAAAGCCGCCATTTCTGCGGATACCGTATGCCGAGGCGATGGAACGTTTTGGCGTTGACAAGCCCGACCTGCGCTTTGGGATGGAACTTAAGAATCTTGGCGCCGCTTTCGGCGACACGTCGTTCAAGGTCTTTGCCGAAGTACTCGCGCGCTCGGAGAGTATCTATGGAATCGTCGTGCCGGGCGCGCATCAGCTAAGCCGCAAGGACCTCGACACGATGGTTGACGGTCTCAAGGTTCGTCATGGACTCGGACTGGCGTGGATCAAAGTCAATCCCGACGGATGGCAAGGGCCCATCGCCAAGTATCTCGGCGAGACGGAGAAAACCCTCGCGACGAAGATTGCCGATCTGAAAACCGGCGACACGATGCTGATGATCGCGGGCAACGCCGATAAAGTCCGTCCCATCCTCGGCGAGATCCGATTGCAACTCAGCGCGCGATTTAATCTGCGCGAGACGGGTGAGCGCAAGTTTCTCTGGGTCGTAGATTTCCCGCTGTTCGAATTCAATGAAGAGGAGAAGCGGCTCTTCTCGGTCAATCATCCGTTCACCGCGCCCAATCCCGAAGATCTCAAAATCCTGCAATCGCAACCGCTGGGTGCCCGCGCGCTCGCTTACGACATGGTGCTCAACGGCGAAGAGATGGGCGGCGGCTCGATCCGTATCCATAGCCGCGAGCTTCAGCTCAAGGTGCTTGAGTTGCTCGGCCTTACGCGCGAGGAAGCGCTCGATCGGTTCGGCTTTCTGATCGAGGCGCTCACCTACGGCGCTCCGCCGCACGGCGGGATCGCTTTTGGCGTCGATCGTTTGATAATGATGCTATGTGGAACGGAATCGATTCGCGACGTAATCGCCTTTCCGAAAACGCAGAAAGCGGTTGACCTTATGAGCGGCGCGCCTTCGGAAGTTAGCCCGCGACAGCTAAAGGAACTCTCGATCAAGGTGACGCTATGAACCTGCGCCATGTCAGACTTCAAATAATAGGATCCGCGGTCGCCGTCACGACCTTGATCGGCTTGGCGGCATGCACACCTGTGATTTATTCCGCTGCGGATAGTACCGCACAAACTGTCAAGGGATTCATCCCCTCGGGCGATCTTCAGGCCCACGCGGTGAGGTCCATCAAGCAGGTCAAGGTCGACAGGATCGCCGTGATGCCAGTGGTTGCGAATCCCGGCACCAATGGTGATGTGGTCGCCGACGGGGGTCCCGACGCGGTGACGGCGGAACTTTACACGCAAGTCGCTCTCGCGGGTGGATGGGACGTTGTGCCGCAGGATGACGTCGTGCGCGCGATGACAAATCTGCCGCCCACTACGCCACAGAACCTCGACGAGAACGCGATCAAGCTCGGTCACGCGCTCTCCGTTAACGGCGTCCTCTACGGGGTCCTTGAGCGCTATCGCGAGCGCGAGGGGCTCGACTACGCCGCCGCGTCACCGGCCTCGGTCGCTTTCGCGTTGAAGTTCGTCGACATGCAGACCAAGCAGGTGGTGTGGAGCGCCAAGTTCGCCAAGGCACAAAAAGCTCTGGCGCAGAATGTCTTCGAGCTCGCGAATTTTGTGCAGCATCAGGCGCGCTGGGTTCGCGCGCATGAGATCGCGCAGGATGGGGTCGCACTCGCGGTCGCCGATCTGCACGGCAATCTCAACTTGACCTCCTCCAACGTCAAGCGCTTCGAGACCGGCACCTACGGTCAACAGAAGTCCGGCCAGCAGCGCTACAATAACAACGGCCCCAACGGTATCTACTGACCTGATTCCCACGGCGAGTGATATTTCATCCGCAACGCCTCGGCGACCGCCGGATGTGTGATTTGACCGTTGTAAGTGTTGAGTCCATGGCGAATCGCCTTATTACGCTGGCCCGCTTCGAGGACACCGAGGTCCGCAATCTCGAGCGCGTAGGTCAGCGTCGCGTTGGTGAGCGCGTAGGTCGAGGTATGCGGTACCATCGCCGGCATGTTGGTCACGCAGTAGTGCACCACGCCATTGTGGATGTAGATCGGATTCTCGTGCGTGGTTGGCTTAGAGGTTTCCGAAATCCCACCCTGGTCGATCGATAGATCGACCAACACCGCTCCCCGCTTCATTCGCGATACCATGTTCGTTGTGATGAGGCGCGGAGTGCGTGCGCCCGCAACCAGCACCGATCCGATCACCAGGTCGGCCGCGATGATTTCTTCTTCGAGGGTCGCATGCGTTGACATTACGGTCATCGCGGAACCGCCGAGGATGTCGTTGAGATAGCGCAGCCGAATGGGATTGTTATCGAGGATGCTCACCTCGGCGCCCACGCCTGCCGCGACGCGGCACGCGTTGAGTCCCGCGATGCCGCCGCCGACCACTGCGACTTTGCCCGAGCGCACGCCGGGCGCGCCGCTCAGCAGCACGCCGCGTCCGCCATTGCGCGATTGTAGGCACCATGAGCCGACCTGAATCGCGATTCGTCCCGCGACCTCGCTCATCGGCGCGAGCAACGGAAGACTTTTGTCCTCCAGCTCGATTGTCTCATAGCCGAGACCGATAACGCGCCGCTTCGCCATTTCGCGCGCAAGGCGCGGATCGGCGGCAAGATGCAGATAGGTGAAGATGATCAGACCGGGGCGCATGAAACGATACTCGACCGGCTGGGGTTCCTTGACCTTCAGGATCATCTCGGCACGGTGCCACACCGCGGCGGCGCCTCCCGCGATCGTCGCGCCCGCTCCGCGATAGTCGGCATCGGAGAATCCGCTTGCGATGCCGGCGCCGCGCTGAATCACAACGCGATGACTGTGGCTGCGGAATGCCGCGGCGCCCGCAGGCGTGAGCGATACGCGCCGCTCGTCAGCTTTAATCTCTGTCGGAACTCCGACGATCATGTTTCCTCCTTTGTGAGCGACGCTCGATCAAGGGAATAGTGATTCGCTCCGTCTCGGTACTTCAAACCTACTCATCCCAACACGCGTTATCATCAGCGACGCGCACACACTGGATTCATCTCGCGCGTCACAGTCAAGAGGCTTAATCATTTCCGCGCGAGATCGGATGGCGCGTGGAACTTGACAACCGAAATTACGCCGCGCTTCATGATTCATAGTATTCGTCGTGCCCGCGCGAGGCTGGCCGACCAAAGGTTAGACGGCGGGGCTGCAATTGCTCGGAGGAGTCATGGAGATCCCCAAGGGGCTCAGGTACTCGAAAGAACATGAATGGGTTGCCACGGAGGACACCCTGGCGACGGTCGGAATCACCGATCATGCGCAGGAACAACTCGGCGAGATCGTCTACATCGAATTGCCATCGGTCGGCGACAAGATCAGCAAGGACGATCCGTTCGGCGTGGTCGAGTCCGTGAAGGCGGTGTCTGATATCTATGCGCCCGTCAGCGGCACTGTGGTCGAAGTCAACGAAGATTTGCCGGAAAGCCCGGAGGTCGTGAACGAAGACCCTTACGGCGACGGATGGCTGGTCAAGGTGCAGATGAACGATGCCACCGACCTCGACGATCTGATGGACAACAACGAGTACGAAGAGATGATCGCTCGCGAGAAAGAGTGATCGCTATTGGCCCATGCTTGCCTGCTGTCCTGATTGCGACTGCGCCTTGGAAACCGATACTGCGAAGTGATTCAGGTTGCGCGGCGGATCAATAAAAACCATCAGGAACGGCGCGGCGTGACCCGGTTCCAGCACGAACGTCTTCTGCGGATCGAGCTTCTGAAGAAATTCCAGCTCATGCGGCGTCATTTCGCCGATCATCCGCGGTGACAGCGTCGTCCCGCAGTATACCGTCGAACCCGCGAGCTCGTGCTGAGCGGCGTCGAGCAACCGCACTCCAATCTGGACCGTATGGAGGGGGACGGTCGAGTTGTTGTGCACCGCGCCGGTAAGCACCAGCGCGTCATGCCCGCCCTTGACGGTTTGATAGCTCGATTGAACATCGGAGACGCCGGCGAGATTCTCCAAGGGCGTCGGCTGCACGAATTCCGGCCCAATCACCGGCATCCGTCGCATCAGGTCAGCGCTCGCCGATGGGATCACGCAGATCACACCCGTCAACGCAGCGAACACCGACGCGACTGCAAAAAAAAGTCCGATAAAGGATCGCGCGGAATAAAGTCCAGCGCGCTCGAGGTACGCGCCCTCGTCGGGCAGGGGCGAGCGCTGGATCGGAGGACTACCGACATACCGCGGAATGGTCCCGCGACCAATCGGCGCCGGCTCGCCACGGCTGAATCCGGGATCGGGTTCGCCGCGACCAAATCCGGGCTGCTGCGCCGGCGCATCGAGGTCTTCGTCGCCGACGCTCCAACGTTCCAGCGCGGTGGGCGCGTCATCATCGGCGGGTTCGGGGCCAAGTTCCGGCTCCGTATCGTCACTAAAATCGAACTCGAGATTCTCGCCCACATCGTCAGTTCCGTAATTCTGGGCGGCGGGCGGCTCCGGCGTGGGTCGCGGCGGTTCCGATGCCCGAGGCGGCGGCTCGGTGGCGCGCGACCTTGGCGTCTGCATCGAGGCTCCCCTGCGCGTCACGGTGCTGGAATCGATGGGGGAACTGCGCTCCTCCGATTGTTTTGTCGTCGGCAACTCGGGAGCGCGATCGAACACCGTCGGCCGTGGATTTCTGATGTATGGCCTTACGGGCGCTGACTTTGATTCCAACGCGGGATGCGGTTTCGCAGTTGCCGTTTGGTGCGCCGACGGGACGGACTCGGGTGCGTCGGCGGGAACCTCCGTTGAGGTCGCAGTCGGAGTTGGATCAGGTTTAGGATCGGTGCGTGATACTCGCGGCGTTTGGGGCTTGGATGAAGGCTCCGGAGCGGCCTTCTTTGCCGCTAGGGGATCGGTGGTGAAGACATGGCCGCATCGCGAACACTTGAAGGTTGGACTATCGGCGGGGAGAACTCGTTCATCGATGCGATAGCGGGTATGACAACTGGTACATTGAATCTCGATCATCAGCCCACCTTTCCGCCCCCGTTTCAAACTACCATACCAGGCGGGAGCGCGCAGCTTCCCGTGGTTGCCGATTGATGCGCACCGCGCTCCTAACGCGACGGTTCGACCCGCATGGCGGAGGCACCGAGCGCGATCTGATCATCACCGCCGAGTGCCTCCGCGCGGCCGGTCACGAGATCGCGATTTTCGCGCGCGAGGTGCGTGGACCATCGCGGGATTTCAAAGTTCGAGAACTCGGCGGCATCCCGCTGGGGCGAACGGCCGCACTGCTGTCGTTCGCGTATGGCGCTCCCCAGGCTGCGCGCCGCGAAGGGAACGATCTGGTCCTGAGCTTTGCGCGCACTGTCGGCGCCGACGTGATGCGCTCGGGTGGCAGCGCGCACATCAGCTACCTTCGCGCGGCACGCCAGTGGCGTGGTGCGCTCGAATGGCGCGCGATGCGAGCCTCGCCATACCATCGCGCGCAGGTCTTCATTGAGCGCCGCGGCTTTGCTTCGCCGCATCTGAAAACTGCCATCGCTGTTTCCAACCTGGTGCGTGACGACCTGATTCGGGAGTTCCATCTTCCGGTAGAGAAAGTCATCACGCTGCACAACGGCGTCGATCTCGAGCGCTTCACTCCGCCGCGCGATGACGCGGCGCGTCGCGAAATTCGCTCGTCGCTGGATATCACTGCTGGCGCTCCTCTGGTCGCGTTCGTCGGCAATGGTTTCGGCCGCAAGGGGCTGCGATTTCTCATAACGGCATGGCCAAGGGTCGCGCGCGGCGCGCATCTAATTGTGGTCGGCGCGGATCAGAAAGGTCGGTGGTACCAGCGTGAGGCGCTAGGGCTCGGAGTCGGCGCGCGCATCCATTTTGCCGGTCCGATGTCCGATGTCACGCAGATTTTTCACGGCGTCGATGCGGTCGCGCTGCCGTCACTGTTCGAGCCGTTCGGCAATGTCGTCATGGAAGCAATGGCGAGTGGGCTGCCGGTGCTGTCGAGTGCGCAATCGGGCGCCTCGGAACTGCTGCCCGAATTCCTGCGGCGATTCGTGGTCCGCGATCCAACGGACTCAATTGAAATCGCTACGAAGATGAATGCGCTCCTCGATACTGGCAATGAGTTGCGCGCGCTCGCGCGCGCCACAGCTGAGCGTTACACCTGGAATTCATACGCGCAGAATCTCCAGAGAATCATCTCTCGGATTTAGATGGCGCGGTTCGGTTCAAGTACGGATAACGACTACCGGGCGTGAGGTGACCCATCGGCGCAGGCCAGCCACAACCAATGGACGCAGAGCAGGAGTCAAGCCGACTGCCTGAACGAAACCGAACGGAGCAGGGGCCACGAACGGATGCTCGCTGACGATCCGGAGTTTCTGGTCGAGGTCCTCGATCACAAGTGATCTCTTCGCGCATTGACTATGGCCGCCTGAACCCGGCGCATCCGACGAGGGATGAAGTGCAGCCTCGCTGCGAAAGGCTCAACTCGTGCGGTATTAGTCATGGCGAAGACTATGGCCTACGGTTCGGCGCGAAACACTCCCATCGCGCCGTCGTACTCGTGCGCCCGATTAAGATCCATGAATCGATAGCTACCAGGCTCACTCACTGCGAACTCGAACACCGCACCGGTGCTGGGGCCAACTACGAGGTTGTCAGTTCCACGAAGTAGGTTGGCAGGATTGCCGCCTTGATAAACCGTGCTGAACACGACCCCGGCAACGTGAAATGTCGAGATAAGGTTCGGACCAGCGTTAACGAAGAATACTCGCACCAACTTTCCTGCCTTGATCGGGATCGGATGCTCGGCGCCGCTCTTATTCAGCTGGCCATTGAACACCACAAAGTTCGGCTTTGCTTCCAGCATCTTGGTATGGTCGGGAATAATCCGTCCATTAGCGCGGGGCGTGCCGTAGAATTCACTCTGCACAATGGTGATTTCCTGCGCCGGGCCCGAAGGCCATCCATCTTTGGGATCCACGATCACAGCTCCATACATTCCGTGGCCGATGTGATCCAGGATCGGAATTCCGTTGCAATGGTAGACTGAGACGCCCGGCACTTCCGCGCGAAACTTGTAGTGCAACGGACCTTTCGTATCGCCGCCGAAGTGCTCCGACGTAATTTGCGCCGCATGGATGTTGAGGCCGTGCGCGTCGGGCGTGTTGTTGAGTAATTCGACGTTGACATCGTCGCCCTCCCGCACCCTCAGCTGCGGTCCCGGAACGACACCATCGAAGGTCCAGGCGTCGTAGGTCATCCCGTCTCCGATATCGATCCTTTTCTTCTCAACCGTCACGGTGAAGGTCTTGACCGGTGCTTGGGCCCAAGCCGGCCCCGGTACCGTGGCGATAGCTATCGCGATTGCAACTAAGGCCACTTTGCTCATGTGGCGGGCGACGAAGTTTGCGGCCATACCTTTGCTTCCCTTGCGAATCGCCATGCTCACTTGGTCTGGCAGAAGTGCCTGACGTATGCGAGCAAGTGGTGAATCTCATCGTCGGTCAGCGCTTCGCCCCAGGACGGCATGTCGTTGCTGCGTCCGATCGAAGCACTGCCGCCCTTGATCTCGTGGAATACCTTGTCGTCCGCATCCTTCGCCATGATAGCGCAGTCGTGGAAGTTGCGAGGGTGGGTGGCAAGCACTAAGCCGTCAGGCCCGTCACCGTAACCCTGCGGGCCATGACATCGCGAGCAGGTGTCCTGAAACATTTGCTCGGTAGTGATGGTCTCGGGTGCAGCCGCACTCGGTGCGCTCTTGGCCGCCCCGGCGGCGGGCGGGGGCCATTGCTGGCTAACCCATTGCTGATACTCCTCGGGCGTCAGAACCCGCAGGATGCCTTTCATCGCGAAGTGGGAGATCCCGCAAAGCTGGGAGCATCCGATTTCATATTTGCCAGGCTTCGTTGCCTCGAACCACGCTGGAATCACTCGACCGGGGACGACATCCTGCCTAAGCCGTAACTCAGGAACGTAGAAGCTGTGGATGACGTCCTTGGATTCCATGATCATGCGAATCACCTGACCTGTGGGAACCGTTAAAGTCGTGGTTTGGATCAGATCGTCAGACGTGCCGAACCGGCCATCGGGGCCCGGATACGTGAACACCCATCCGAACTGGAAGGCCTCCAGCTTTACCGTCAGGCCCGGCGGCGGACTCTGCTCCTTGATCAGATCCCAGACCGGCTTGCCCCGAATGTCGATCATCACATCGAGGAAGACGACCATGAGCACTGGGATCAGCACCCATGCGAGCTCGCGCATCGATTCGCCACGCACGTACGATGCGCGCCCGCCCTGTCGGCGACGAAACAAGATCACGAAGGCGAGAAGGGTACCTTCGGCCAGAATGAAGGCCGTGCCGACCACGTAAAAGATTAGCTTGAGTATCGAGTCGATGTTCGGGCCGAACGTCGAGACGTCCGCTGGAAGCCACCCAAGGATCATCGCAATCACCCCGTCCAGCGTCACGCGAGAGTACAGATAGCGCTGTCACAGTCGCTCCATATCCGCCCAACCGACAAGGAAAGCAAGCTCGCTTCGGTTGTCCTGAGCGCCGTTGCCTGGCTCGCAGACATTGTGAGGCAAGCATGCGCCGCCGAAGAATCGACTCCTCGCGCGCCACTCTCCCGACATTCAGCGCATGTAGTCGTCAGATCTTCTTATGGCTTGCGTCTCGTCGACGTAGACGGCAGGCGCAGGAGAGAGCAGAGTGCTACGCCTTGACGCGGTCGTCGGCGGGGAACTCAGAATTCAGCGCATCCAGCATCCCGCGCGCGACCGCGAGGCGCCGCTCTTCGCGCGCGCGGCGCTCCGCACTGACCCGTAGCATTGAGGCGACCGTCAGACGCGTCGATGCGACCGCGTTCTTGAGCATGACGTCGAGCTTTGAATGAGTCTCGTGAATCATGCGGCATCGGCCGCGCTCGCGTGCGACGCGGATGAAACGCGTGCGGTTGGCACGCGCCGGATCGACCTCGTGATAAACGACCGCGTTGGGCGAGTATCCGATGTGATAGCCCGCGCGCCGAAACCGCGCCGACATCTCAGTTTCCTCTTCATGTCCCGCCGCGCCGGGCCCCAACCGCTCATCAAACGGGCCGACCGCGCGCAACGCATCGGCCAGAAACGCCATGTTCGCGCCGAGCACTCCGCGCACCTCGATAATCTCGTTGCCGTGGTCGACCAACGGCAGATCGAGGTAGACCCAGTTCACGCCTGCGATCTTGTGCGGGTCCTCGAGCGGAAGAATGCGCCCTTTCATCGCCGCGAATTCGGGATGATAGGTGAAGAAGCGCTCGACCTGGTTGACGTAGTCGTTCGCGACAACCAGGTCGTCGTCCAGAAACATGAGGACGTCGCCGGTTGCGCGCTTGATCGCGAGATTCTGCGTCCGGCATTTGCCCGGAAGCGTTTCGTGGATGTGCGCGGTGACGGCGTCCGCATCGGCGAGTTGGATCGGTGCGGGGGTTCCGTTCTCGGCAACGATCAGCTCGCATCGAGCGGGACGAAGTTGCGGCTTGAGCGATGCGATCAGGCGCGCGAGCGAGTCAGGCCGCGCGTGTGTCGCGATGACTATCGATAGCTTCACGCACACCCACCTTACGGAATCGCATCACAATATTCTCGTTGATCAAACAGTTGGCGCTGGTCATCAAGCGGAAAAGTTCTCGATTGATTTTCTTTTGCTCCGGATCCGCGACGCCGCGGACATAGAGAAAATGCGAGAATGCGGCGATCGGAAAATACATTAGCGCCGCGAGTATACGCGTCTTCAGCTTGCGCTTGCTGCGGCCGAGCGCGTCGAGACGAAGCCCGAATCCGTGCGCCATCCAATGGAAGTCGTTGAGCCCCATCACATGCCAGTTGCGGCCGTCCTCGACCCGATAGTGATAGGGGAGCGGAGCGCGCCGCCCTTTGTAAAATCCACTCAGTAGATAATGCAGCCGCGAGGTCACGTTGAGGCGATTGGGCGTGGAGAGAATCGCGACGCCGCCGGGCTTAATGACGCGGGCGATCTCGCGCAGAATGTGTGGGATATCGGCGAGATGCTCGACCACCTCGAGCATCATCACGAGATCGAAGCTGTTCGAGCGAAACGGCAGATCATTGTTGAGGTTGACCGCAGTCCAGCCCTTGCGCCGCGGATGATACTCGGTGGGAAAGACGCGCCATCGACGCTCCTCGAGCATTCGCGTGGAAAGACCGTCACCCGCGCTGATATCCAACGCGACGCCGGGCTCGACATCGCTCGCGATCAACTCCACCGCACCACGAACTCGCTCGCTCATATCGTCGGTGACAGTCTAGCAGGTGCTGATGCGCGCGCGACGGGGTATCGACTTGAATTAGATGCCCGGGCCGGATAATCCTGTCTTCTCGCGCGCGAGAGTGGCGGAATGGCAGACGCGCAAGGCTCAGGACCTTGTGAGCGCAAGCTCGTGGGGGTTCAAGTCCCCCCTCTCGCATCACTTTCTGATTTCCACTTCTCCCCTTGGACTCCGCTAGGCCTCCCGACCAGCCGCATCAAGGCGATTCGCCCCTGCCCCCTCCAAGGGTTTCGGTGCGGGATACAACTCTTTACGGGTGAGCCCCGCTTAACGCACCGGCCGGGACCATCGGGATGACCGGCAGATGCGGCTGATCCTGGTAATTGTTGACGGTTTCGCGACCACCCGAGGAGCCGGTCTGCGAACACGATTGCACGTCGGCGACGCTGAAGCCTGTCGCCTTCGCGATATCGGCGTCACTCTCCCCGCCGCGCTGCTGTTGGGATACCTGGTCGCAATCGATGTGAGGGCTAACTAAGCCGCATCCGGCGACCCCAACTATGAGAATCAAGCCGACGCCTGCGAACCTCGATTTGAGAAGACTCATGACGGCCTCCGAGTCTCCTTTTTACGCCTCGCACCGCACATAACGCGAGAGGGTTTTGAACGCAACTACTGCGTAGGCGCGGCCGCTGGCGCGCTCGCACCTCCCTCGGCGCCGCCTCCTTCGAGGCCCGCCGGGATCCCATATTCCGACGCGTTGGGAGGGCCGCCGCTGCCTTCCGCACCCGTCACCGGCCCGGCCGCCGGACACTTCGCCACCTCATCCTCGCTGACGCCAAGCGCCGATGCGATTTCGCTGTTTGATCGCCCCGACTGGCTCTGCAACTTCACGATGTTGCAATCGACATGTGAGCCGCCCATGCCGGCACATCCCGCAAACGCGGCGGCGAGCGCCAGCGCGCCGACGCCGATCAAAGTCCCCGTTCGTCCCCTTCGCTCGATCATCAAATGCTCTCCATGAAACTCAGGTTTGAGGCCGCTTTTGTAAGGCGATTCGCACGATATTATTAACCGTCGTCGAAACACAAGTGCGCGCCACATTCCCCCCTTAACGATGCTGCAACAGACCCGCGCCACGACGGCCCTCTTCAAATGCCGCCGCCTTCGTTGAATGCCTCGCTGCGCGCCTGCGCCTGCGCGACGTGGCTCCCCGCCGCAATGTCGCGCGTGATCCACACGTTGCCTCCGATCGTCGTGCCGCGCCCGATCGTGACGCGCCCCAGAATCGTCGCGCCCGCATAGATCACCACATCGTCTTCCACGATCGGGTGGCGCGCGATGCCTTTCACCAGCGCGCCGTCTTCGCGCACCGGAAAGCTCTTGGCGCCCAACGTCACCGCCTGATACAGGCGCACGCGCTGGCCGATTACCGCCGTCTCGCCGATGACGACGCCGGTGCCGTGGTCGATGAAAAAGCTCGCGCCGATTTTCGCGCCGGGATGGATATCGATGCCGGTTGCCGAATGCGCCAGCTCCGCGATGATGCGCGCGAGCAGCGGCACCCCCAACGAATATAGCTCGTGGGCTAGCCGATGGTGCGTGATGGCGTTGATGCCCGGGTAGCAGAACCGCACTTCGTCGATGCTCTTGGCCGCGGGATCGCCCTGGTACCCCGCGCGAACGTCGCTCTCCAGCAGCGCCGCGATTTCCGGCAGCCGTGCGGCAAAATCGCGCGTGATGCGAAACGCGGTGCGGGCGTGTTTCGCCGTGTGGTCCTCGGTAGCCTTGCAGGAAAATTCCAATTCACGCTGCACCTGGGTGAGCAGCGCACGCAAGGTCTCATCGAGCCGATGGCCGACAAAATAGTCGATGCCTTCTTCGGTGAGATCCGGCCGCCGAAAAAATCGGGGAAGAGCACTCCGAACAGTCCCTCGATGATGCCGCGCAGCGCCTCCCGCGAGGGCATCTCGCGCTCACCCTCATCGATGCAGTCCTGCCGCGATCGTATGCGCGCTGCACGCAGCTCCGCCACAATCCGATCGAGTTCCCAGTGCGCGTTGTTCAGCTCGCCATTGGTTGTTTCTATAGAAGCCATAGCGGTCCTCATCTGGCGTCGAAAACGCCCTCGAACAGTGTAGTGCTCAGGTAACGCTCACCGGAGTCAGGAAGGATGGTGACGATGGTCTTGCCGGCATTCTGCGGCCGCTTGGCGATGCGCGCCGCCACCGCGACCGCCGCGCCGCATGAGATGCCCGAGAGAATGCCCTCCTCGCGGGTGAGGCGTCGCGCGTATTCGATCGCCTCTTCATTGGTAACCTGCTCGATCTCGTCCACCAGCGACATGTCCAGCACCTTCGGCACGAAGCCCGCGCCGATCCCCTGAATCTTGTGCCCGGAGGGCTTCAGCGGCTGGCCCGCGCGCTGCTGCGTGAGGACCGGGCTGGCGGTGGGCTCGACCGCGACCGAGACGATGGGTTTGCCCTTGGTTTTCTTGATGTAGCGCGTGACGCCGGTAATGGTGCCGCCGGTTCCAACTCCGGATACGAAAATGTCGATGGCGCCGTTGGTATCGTCCCAGATTTCGGGCCCGGTGGTGGATTCGTGAATCGCGGGATTAGCGGGATTATTGAACTGCTGCAGCAGGACGTATCGATCCGGCGCCGAGGCGACGATTTCCTCGGCCTTCGCGATCGCGCCGCTCATGCCTCTGGCCCCATCGGTCAGCTCCAACTTGGCCCCATATGCGAGCAGGAGCTTGCGGCGCTCGATGCTCATCGTGTCCGGCATGGTGAGCGTCAGCGGAATTCTCCGTGCCGCCGCGACGAACGCCAGCGCGATGCCGGTGTTGCCGCTGGTAGGCTCGACGAGTTCCTTGCCCGGCCCCAAAAGCCCGCGTTTTTCGGCGTCCCACACCATCGCGGCGCCGATGCGACATTTGACGGAGTAGGCGGGATTGCGTCCCTCGACTTTTCCGAGCACCGTCGCCGGCGCGCCGTCGATAACGCGATTGAGCCGCACCAGCGGCGTATGACCGATCGATTTGGAGTTGTCTTCGTACCAGTGTGGCATGGGGACCTCCCGCTCGCGCCGTTGGTTCTTATCCAACCGCCCTTTTGTCTCGACTGTATAGCCCATTTTCCTCGTCGGGAAGAGCAGGGCCGGGCGAGATAGCTGATGGAGGATTGTTGCGCCGGACGATTCCACGAGGGACGTGACCACGGTCGTTAAAGGCATATGAGGCAGGAAGGGGTTAATAATGACGAACTTGATAGGGTTTCTGAAAAACGAGTGATTAGCCGGCAGCGTGGCAGGTCGGATTCTCCCAACGTCGGTCATCGACCGACGAGGGAGCGCCGATTTAGCGGAAGTTGGCGATTGCTAACCTGGGATACCGGGTAACCGGTA
>CAWFIF010000003.1:0-154983 GCA_963815835.1 uncultured delta proteobacterium | reverse complement strand
TGCAACAACGATGAAGACACCGACTTTATATCGTTCGGCTTTGGTGAACGGCTCGATGCCGATTGGATCTACGCTGCCGATTTTGCTGCCTACTCCAACAAAGTCTACCTCGGTAGCTACAGTGGGCGAGTGTTACTGATCGACTTAGAGGGGGAAGCGCGACAGGTTTACAATATAGGCATCCCACCCGATCGGATCATCGACACCGGCGAATTTCTCTACATCCTGGCCCATCCCGCACTTTATGTACTGCGCCTCGGTTCGCTTGAGAGCATGATCGACCTGAGTGACGGCGGTGAGCTGGTAATGGCGCAAAACGGCTTCGGCGTGCTCGAGACCAAGCGGCTGCGCTGGTTTAGCCCGGAGGGCACTTTGCTCGGCACCATTCTGTCGGATGACCCTATCCGGCGCATCTACCAGGCCGGCGAGGCACTTTTAGTAGAAAGCCGGCTGCGGCGTGCCACTATCGGTGGACCGCCGCCATGGTGGGAATAAAGAGCTTTAGTCCCACCTGCTGCTGACTGGCATAAGCGAGGTACGCGCCGAGCGTGCCCGCAACTGATCGGATTTGCTGACAAAGCGAGGCGTTATGACGGCGGAATTTCGGGCGGCCTGATAAAGATGGCGCCTACCACGCTCCAGGCTTCTTTTTTAACTGTCGAGCGAGGCTACCCGGCGCTAGGATGTCCCAGCGCGACCGCGGACTCATTGTTACACGCCTGTCGTCGCCATCGTCATCGCCGAGATCGACAAAGCCCCAGGATGGATGAGAAAGATCGCGGGCAGATTCGGATTCGGATCTGGTTCTGCGAAAATTGCGAGTGGTGATAAGTTCCAATTTCCACGGTGCCTGCGGCTTCCCAAGCGCTAGCATCAACGCGTCGGCGCGGTCAGGCGATGGCACCCCACGGGCCCGCGCGCTTTCTTTCGACTCAATCATCAGTCGGCCTCGCGAATCAATTTCGTACCATACGCTCGCCAACTGCCCGATGGTTATCTCGTCGGTTAGGCCATCCACCTGATCACGTTCCAGCGCGTCGGCGAGATTCTGGTAGAACATTGCCCGCTGGTTGGTAAACCGCCGGGAAGGATCGTTTTCGCCCCAATCAGGTCGGCTTTCGCAGGGCAGGCTGACGTTGATCAGTTCCACCGGGAATCTTTCCCGCCGTAGATCCCTGCCAAAATTGTAGCCAATACCGATTTCGTCCACTCGTACCGTCGAAAGACGCTCGCGAAACTCAACTAAAAACCGCACCACTAGGCCGAGGGTGTCATCTGCGCGCCAAGCCCCCATTTTTATGATTCGCTTCCGGTCTGGTTTCGCTTCGCAAATGTACACCACCGTTTCCGCATAATTGCCGCCGACATCGACACCAGCCACCAGAGGACCATGATTGTTTTCTACCGAGTTGCTCGTCCGTTTGGCTGCTCGCTCAAGCCAAACCTGCTTGAACAGCGCGTTCTGCGCCTGGTCTGGAAACTGTGCCATGACTCGAGACTGCCAGATTGGAGAGTTGCGCTCGCTGCCGTGCCACCAACTCTGACGCTGGTCATAAACCCAACGTTTCGTAACCAGATAGGGAACCGAATTTTGGTCGAGCGGACCGCCTTCGGTTGGGTCCATTGCCAAAAGCTGATCCAGGTCAATCCCTTTCAAGTTCGGCGAATCGAACGCACTAAGGGTGAAGCAATTCCAGAGCCCGCGGTCTTTGGTAAAGGCGTCGTAAAAGGCGCCCGATGGAACCGTCGGATTTCCTGCCATCGCGATGTGGACCTTGCCGCCGGCCATCGTCCCGGCAATTGCATCAAACACCCCTGCTTCTAGTCCCGGCGCCTCGTCGGCGATGATTAACACATGGCTACCGTGATAGCCTTGGAAATTCGCGGACCGGTCAGTTGAAAAACCAATTGCGTAGTTGTCCTCGCCGCGAAACTTCAGTTCCGTGGTCTTTAGCTTCGGATACGGAACTCGGGCGCTTCTGGCGAGTCGGTGAATCTCGAACCACAGCTGAGTTCTGACTTGCCGCTGAGTCGGGATGTAGTGAGGACGATCCCGTGAGGGTACCGCGCCAACCACCACAGAGCTTCAACAGCCAACGTAAAGGTCTTCCCGATTCCATGAGAAGCCTTTACGGCGGTTCGACGATGCTCTTTAATTGATCGCACAATCTCGATTTCGTGGTCCCATAGCTCTACGCCAAGAATATGACTGGCGAATTGCACGGGATCGACTACGACACTTTTACCGAATGCCTTTTGTTCCGGGGTCAACTCTTCTCCGCTATTCTTCGTCTTCATCGGAAATAGGACCTATCGCTGCCAACAGCTGGACTAGGGTAAGGGGTTTGCCATCTTTGCCCGTCAGCTCATGTCTGCGAGAAGCTCCATAGCCGTTGATTCGATCCTCGTGATCAAGCACTTTAATTCCCACTTCGATCGCGCGTGGACTGCATTTTCGAATCGCTGGCTGAAGATTCGCGTACATTTCCTCGGAGCGGGCGTTGTTGACCTTGCGCATCTCCTCGAGCTCAAGCGCCGGCTCGCGTGCGAGGGCTTTATGAAACCCACGGTGGCAGGCCTGCTTGCTGATCGAATAGCCCTGCGGAAATTTGAGCCCCTCCGGCATCGCCACCATCGGTTGTGCCTGACCGCGACCTACCCGAGTGATTTGTTCAGCGATCTGATCGAAGGACAAGCCCATGTTCTTCAGCCTCATCGTTTCCGCTTCAACCCAGCGAGCCCTAAGAGTGACTTCGGACACGACCATTCCATCACGCGCATTTCGCCATGTTCCGTCGGGATTCCGTTTCATCTTTCTCCCTCCAACTCCGGCTTGAGGCCCAGCATCGAAAGGCGTTCGAGTGCAACCGCGACGTAGCCCGGATCCAACTCAATGCCATAACCGATTCGTCCCAATTGCTGTGCCGCAACAAGGGTTGAGCCGCTGCCGCAGAAGGGGTCATAGACCACCTCGCCGGGTCGGCTGCTGTTCGCGATCATTTTGCCTATGAGCTCGACCGGTTTCGTGGTCGGGTGAAGTTCGCTCGCCATGGGCCGGTCGATCTCGAACACCGAATCTTGGGTCCGGTCATCGACAAAGTAGTGCGGTCCATTTTCGATCCATCCGTACAAGATGGCTTCGTGCCGATAATGGTAATCCGACATTCCGATGACGAAGTGCTGTTTGACCCACACCAAAAGATGTTTGAAGGAGAACCCAGAACCCTCAAACCCGGCGATAAAATAAGGAAGCAGCGGACCCAGGGCACGCTGGCATAGCAAGCTGCGCCAGGTAGAGCGAAGGCAATCGCGCCTTGCAAGGAAGCTTGGAAGAGATCTCTTATTTCATTCGGAGCGAGTGAGTCGTTTCGGATCGGTTTCTGAATCCGAGTGCCGCGATCGCTGCGGTTGAGGTAGCTATTTTTCGAAGCATAGCTGACGCCGTAGGGCGAATCGGTCACGATCAGCCGAATCGCTCTGGCAGCATTGAACAACCACTGGAGGTTGCGCTTTTCCCGAGAGTCCGCGCACATAAGCCGATGCGGTCCCAGTTGCCAAATCTGACCGAGCTCAGTGCACCATTTCGCTCGTAGCTCCTCCGCCCTGTCCGGTGCCACCTCCGCCGGTTTCAATTCTTCGGGATGCAGCACCGCCCAGAGCGGATCGCCGGCGGTGCGACGGAGGAGCTCTTGAACCGCCTCACTGTCGGTTTGGACGGTTTCAAGCAGCGCCTTGAGGCGCTCGAAGTCCGTCTCGGCCAGCGCCGCCAACGGATCGTAGGTCAGAAGCAGCTTTTCAGCTTCCGCATCCGTCAGGTCGAGTACCACCACGGGTATCAACCCATCCGGTGTCATAGCGGCGCGCATGTGGCCGTCGAGAATCTGGTATCGCCCGTCCTTAAGATCGCGGACTAATAAGACCCCGGCGAAACCGATCTCGGATCGGAGTGCCGCAAAAGCATCCTTTTGCGCTCTCGGATGGAGCCGCCAATTTTTCGGGTGTGACACCAGTTGTTGGACCGGTACCCGGCGCAACTCTCGGATCCGATCGCGTATCGATCTGGAACCTATAGCGTTGGCGCCGCTCGTTCCTTTCTGTTGTCGCATGCGCTTTATCTCGTCAGCCTTGAAGCAGCGATTAACAGAATGGTGCATCTGTTGACTTTTGCTGTCGAGTTAAGTTGGAATGAGTTGGAATGATCGAGGCCCTCCGATACGAGAAGCCGTTTCCCTTCGACGCCATTCTCGTCCCACCTCTGCGGCTCAGAGCGCATGCCCTGTACTTCGATCCCCGCGGACCGCTCCAGCCTTCCAAAGGGCAGATCGAGAGGTTGGTTTTTGACTTCGCGCGTCTTGCCGATGCTCCCGAGAGCGCGTTCCTGGAATTCGCCCAGGTGTGGGGAGCGCTAGGGCTTTGCTCCCACCGCCGTTCCATTCACCATGAGGCACCACCCTGCCTGCCTCGGCTCATTCGCGGTGAATTCGCCGAGTCGATCAAAAGCTGGCGCCATCTAGCGCAATATGTCCGGTCTATATTGACCATCAAAGAAGCGTTGCACCGAGACCACTCGGGCGAGACCGCCGACTGGAAGATTATCTGGCCCGGCCCACCGCCCGCAGAAAATGACGCGGCAGGGAGTCTCGCAGTCGCGACCTCAATCTTCCTCAGCGGGGCGAATGTGCAGCCGATCGTAGGCTGGGTCGGGAACCGCTTCACCATCACGTTCATTGGCGGGAATCTTCTCGGCGTGCTTGATACCATGGGAAAGGTCTCCGAACTGGGGTCGTGGCTGGGCACCGCAGGTATTCTTTACGCTCAAATAGCCATGCGCACGGCCCTCGTGGTGCAAGAAGGCGCCGGCTGGATCCACTGTTCGAATCCGGAATGCGGGCGCCTCTACCGGTCGCCGCGCCATCCTGCTCAGGGTCGCTCGCATTTCTGTCAGAGTTGCGGCAAGCGTGCGGCGTGGAGACTCTCGAAACGAAGATCTGCTCTGCGACGATCTTTATCGCAAACTCGCGTGCGGAGCTGATGGTCGGTTCGGAACGATGCGCTGGAGAGCCTGCCCTCTAGGCGAGTTGTCACCAACGCAATGGTTCATCACCTTTTTTAAAACGCCGGTTTACTATTGCGGATTCTTGGTCGTACCGCGTCAACCACCGTGTCGTCAACCGCCGCTAAAGTGTCAACCGGTTGACCGGTTGACGGTTGACGGAGAGCAGTTCGCATCAGACTCCCGCATCCAGCA
Organism: uncultured delta proteobacterium; assembly: GCA_963815835.1. Taxonomy (GTDB): domain Bacteria; phylum Desulfobacterota; class Binatia; order Binatales; family Binataceae; genus DATGKG01. The sequence continues at coordinate 149,735 of CAWFIF010000003.1, read as the reverse complement.
AGGAGTCTGCCAATTGCATACGTTCTCCGGGCGCGGTTCGCCGTCCGCTTTTGCCGTTGGCAATTTCGCGTTTCAATTTTCCGGCTACCAGTCCGGAGTGGACGTCCGCCATCCGAAATTCGTCGCATTGCGCGATGACCGGGAAGCTGAGCAAGTCGTCCGGAGCGGCCACTTGACGCCGGAGTCGCACCAGACTAAAAGTGTCGGGTTTCGAGGGTCAAAAGCGAGAATATTGGTTCGTTATCAGGGAATTTCGTGACCTTGCCAAAAGTAGGCGCTACACTCGCTGTCTTACTGTTCCTGGTGACAACGGCCGCACAGCAGATGGCATTTGGGCGCCCCTCAAATGAGGAGGGAGCAAGGGAACCATCCGGTAAAGCACAAAGACTAGCAGAACAGGAACTGGCTCAAGCGCAAGGTGTGCAAGCGGTGAACGAGCAATTCGATTTGGATAAATTGCTCGATGACCACAATTCAAGCATCGCGGGGATTCAGGGGGAAATAGACGAGGAGACCAATGTGCGACACCCGCGCAACCTCGCCTCAATCGATAAGAATGATGCGAACGCGCCGGACCAGAGACTGGTTGACATCAACGCGGAGAACCGACGGTCCAAGAATTTGCTGGACTCCCTTCAACGTCAGATCGCGTTGGAAAATCAGAGTTACCAGGGCGAACAGGATGCATGCAAAGCGCATTATTCGGGCAACAATGGCTCCGGCGTAAAAACTGAGTCGCTATTGGTGCAGGAACAAAAGCAATTGAATCAGGCCGCCGACAACCACGATACAACAACTGCGCAGATCGAGAATCAGAAAGACGGGGAGGAGCTGGTGCGGCATCCGCGGGCGGACGCCTCGATCGCCAAGAATGACGCGAACACGCCGGACCAGAAAAAGGTTGACCTCGCCAACGAGATGCGACTATTCAAAAATAATCTCGCATCCTTCGCGCGCGCCCTTGGATTGGAAAATGTCCAGTATCAATTGACGATCAGTGGAATCAAAGGCAATTTTTCCGCGCAGATAAACGGTGGCGGCGGCCAGTCGCCGCCTGCTCCTGCCACAGCTCCATCCGCAGCGCCGAGCGCACAACCAACTTCACAGCCCTGAGTTTCACCAGGGGCGTTCGGGTAGCGGCCCGGCGTGGGGGAGTATGATGGGAATTCCGCACCTCATCCACTAGAATTTCCACCGCGAGACTGCGTCGCTTTTTCAGATCGGTCAGGAGTTTCAGTCATGCTTCGCAAAACGATTGTGATGCTGATGGCGGTGCTTGGTGGTATTGTTGTATCGGTCGGCCTCGCGCGGGGATTCAGCTTTCTGGATTCCGGACTTTCTGGGGGTATTCCCGGCAAGGCGCGCGCCGCCCTTAGACAGGCTCAGGCGTGGCACTCCGATGCGCGACTGGTGATGGTGACGGTTGCCAATAGTGGCCAAAACCAGCAACTGGTGAGCTTCTATTTTCGCTCCCCGTCGAACGGCGAGGGCTACATGGTCGTCAACGGCCAGGGTATGCCGGCACGGATAGGAAACGCGAACGCTCCCTTCGATCCGTCATTCGTCGATTATTCCGAAGCGCTCAAGGTCGCGCAGAAAGCCGGTATGCAAGGCGACCCAGGCGGCGGAACGCTTTCTTACATGACGCAAAATGGACGCAGCGCGTTGACCTGGCAACTTGGCAGCTACCGTGTTGACGCGGTCACCGGCAAATCGCTCACAGAATTGGATCCCGACTACGCCAACGAATACGACAAGATGTGGGATGCGGCACGAGGCTTTGAGTACTTGCGATGGAAGCGATGCGCCGACCAAATAATCACCGGCTCCTACACCGTCCACGATTCCGCGGGCGCGCTGGCCCGGTCGATGTATCCGCAAAATCACCCGGACATCGCGATCGCCGGACCCTTAGCCCGTTTTGATTTCACCTACAATGCCCCGGGGACTTACGAGAGCTATTCGGTTCTGGTGCCGTTGCGGCAACTGTCAGGCAACGAGCCTGGCCGGACTATTTGGATTCCTCTCGACGATCCACCCCATCTCGCCTACGTCGTCGCCTCAGGGATGACCAATCAGAATCCAAGGGCGCAATGGGGGAACGATGCCCCCCGGTTACGAGCTGCGCTCCATGACGCTTATGTGGGAGATTGCCACACCGCGCGCTGAGCGCGCGCGAGACGGCGAGAGCTGCGTTATCGTTCCTAATCGACTTGCCCGTTGACAATGACGGACCGGTCGTCGCCTGGGTCGATACTCTGAACGAGAATCCGCTTTGGGCGCCAGCGCATCCTTGGCGCCGACTTTTGTCGCTCCGCTGCCGAGGGTCAGCAAAATGAACACGATCGGTGCCGCTATCTTTTGCAGCAAATTGCGCGAGGCTCTGGACCTTTATCTCCCTAGAACTCCGCGATCGGATACATATGACCGCAACGAACGCCAGCGCGATGCCGGTGTTGCCGCTGGTAGGCTCGACGAGTTCCTTGCCCGGCCCCAGCAGTCCGCGTTTTTCGGCGTCCCACACCATCGCGGCGCCGATGCTACATTTGACGGAGTAGGCGGGATTGCGTCCCTCGACTTTGCCAAGGACGGTCGCCGGCGCGCCGTCGATAACGCGATTGAACCGCACCAGCGGCGTATGGCCTATCGATTGCGAATTATCTTCGTACCAGTGTGCCATCAGGTCCTCCGTACGCTCGCCGTTGATTCTTGTCCAACCGCCCTTCGTCTCGACTTTATAGTCCATTTTCCTCGCCGAGAAGAGTAGGCTCGCGTCATGCTCCCGAACGCGACGGCGTGACGAGCCTTTGCTGATGGCGATGGCGACGAGCCGCGACTGTCGCAAGTATCAGAAGGTCAAAGCGAACACGCGCCGGCAGGCGTAGCGCGGCAGTTCTATTTTTAGTGGCACAGACTTTAGTCTGTGATTTGAAAGGACCACAGACCGAAGTCTGTGCTACCGAACTTCTCGCCTTGGATTTTCCTCGCCTGAGCGTTGCTTCGCCCTAGACTATCTCGTCAAAAAACGCGCATCAATTCAATAACGCAGGCCTCAAATTCCGGTGCAGATGGAATTCTCAGTAGCAACAGCCCTTGATAGGTGCGGAGGCGCCGATTCTGCGAATCGTTATCAATCTGGAGAAAAACGATACACCTGAGCATCCGCTCTTGCTTTATTGGAACGAATCCCTATTTTGTTGCGAGGCTGACGAAATGCTTGAAACAAAAAAGGGACCTGCGGAGGAAACTTGAAGGATCAATATGTCGCTGATCCGGTCCCAGCCTTCCTTGCTCAAGCTGTCATAACACTCGGATCGCTCTGGCGCCGAACCGCTATGGCACTAGCAGTGGCGCTGGTCGTGATTTCCGTAGTTCCACGCGCCTTTGCCAGCCAACTGGTCATCAACAGCACGGGCGGAACGATGACTATCGGCACGGACTTCGTCCTGAGCGGTGCTACCGTGGCCAATCCGGCCGGAACCGTCTCGATCGATTGTCCGATCACCTCGGTCGGCAACGGAACGTACCTGATCACCTACAATTGTAGCGGCGGTAGCTTCAGCTACCAGTCGAACGACGGCACGACCAGGGTCTCAGCGAGCTTCGGCACGGCAGCGGCGTACCTCTCCGCCTCGGGGGGTGGAAGGGGCGGCAACATCCATTACTACTACACTTTCTCCGGCAATTTCACCGGAACCCAAAGCGTAAACGGCGTCACCGGCGCGATTCGCGGTGAAACCAAAGAGACGATGCAGCCTGTAACCTCGCGGACCGGATCTGCTCCCGCGTGTTGTGGCTCGGCTGGCATCAACTCGGCGTACACTCCTGTCTATATCACCGATTATTCGTTCTCCCGGCTCGTTAGGGCAGATGACCTGTGGGGCACGAATCAGCAAATGCTGGGCACCACCGGCACAGGTGTCAAGCAATTTTATGGTCCACATGGGCTCACGGTTGATTCCTTGGGGCGTATCTATGTAGCGGACACCTACAACTGCCGTATCGACCGTATCGACGACATCACCGGTGCGAACTGGATCAGTTTCGGGACGTGCGGCAGCGGCGCCAAGCAGTTCAGCACCGGAGGTTTGGCCGACCTCGCAGTTGACTCAAATGGAAGAATCTACGTCGCGGATCCCGGCAACGGCCGCATCGATAGCTTCGACGACATGTCGGGAGCCAATTGGACCACGTTTGGAACCGCGGGCAGCGGCACGGACCAGTTGATCGGCGCGCAAGGAGTCGCCGTCGATTCCGCCGACCGGATTTACATCGCGGACACGGGTAACAGACGCCTCGTCCGCATCGACGATATGACGGGGACCAACTGGACTACGCTGACGCAGTCGCCTGTCATCGGCAGCTATATCTATACGTTCGGGTCGCCCGCGCACGTCACCATCGATCCCATGGGAAAAATTGAGGTGGGCGACGCCAACAGCGTGATACGCGTTAACGACATGACCGGCGCCAATTGGGTTTCGACGAATGTCGGCACCAGCGTCCAGGGGCTTTCGGTTGACACTGGCGGCACAACCTTTATCGCGGGAACACAATCGTCTGGTGGAGCCGGGCTGGCGATGCTCGACGATGTCGGCACCGGCGCAGGCTTCAATACGTCTAACTTCGTCTCCCAGACCGGCGGAATCTATGCGGTACCGGTCCCGTCACCGGTTCCTGCGGTAACTATTACGCCTTCGGCACTGACCTTCGCCGCCCAGAACACGGGAACATCCAGCGCGCCGCAAGACGTTGTCCTTAGTAACTTTGGAGAGGCGCCGCTCGACATTTCGAGCATCAAAGCCTCCGCGGACTTCTCAGAGACCGACAATTGCGGCCCGGTTCTACAGGCTGGATCGAACTGCACCATAGGCGTCACCTACGCGCCCACCGTGACCGGGACAAAAATCGGCACTGTGACAATTACCGACAATGCCTTCACCGGCACGCAGACCGTCGCCTTGAGCGGAACGGGAACCGCGCCGATTGTTGGCCTCGCGCCTGCGTCGCTGGCTTTCCAGCCGCAGGCAATCACCACCACCAGCGGCCCGCAACTTGTGGTCCTGAGCAACACCGGCACTGGCGCCCTAACATTCTCAGGATCGGGGATCGCTACCAGCGGCGATTTCGCGCAGACCAACAACTGCGGAGCCGCATTGGCGCCGCAGAGCAGTTGCACGATCACCGTCACGTACACACCGACCGTTATCGGCTCCGAAACCGGGAGCCTTACCGTAACGGGTAACGCGGCACCAAAGACCGTCGCCCTGACCGGAACCGGGGTGGCGACATCTCCAGTCGTCACCGCTTCGCCGGAGAGCCTCATCTTTCCCACGGAACTCCTCAAGATTAAGAGTGCGCCACAAACGGTCACATTGAAGAACTCCGGGACGAAGCCCGTGTCCCTTAAAAGTGTCGCCATCAATGGCGATTTCAGCAAATCCGGCAATTGCGGAACGTCGCTCAGCGCGGGCAAGAGCTGCATCGAGAACGTGTACTTCACGCCCACGGTGGCCGGTACTCGCTCCGGCGCGTTGACGTTCAAGCTTTCGTCGGGCTTGGTTAGGGTCGCGCTCACCGGGACCGGAACCGCGACCGCGACCGCATTGCTGACAATTTCGCCCACATCGCTACCCTTCGATGGCTACAGCGTAGGCGACAACCCGGACCAAATCGTTACTATCAGCAATCCCGATGGTGTGCCGGCCGGGATCAGATCGATCACCAAGACCGGGTCAACAGCGTTCACGTTTACCGACACCTGCGCAACCACTCTCGCCGCGGGCGCCTCATGCACGGTTGACGTTACCTTTATTCCGACGGTCGTTGGCTCCTACAGCGGGATGCTCTACGTGTCGGAGAACGCGGGAACGGTTCATAACATCCCGTTGAGTGGGACTGCTGTGACCGGTAATTAGACCGGTAATTAGGAGGTAAGGTCAATGCACTTATCGATCATCGCTACGCGCTGCCATCTCGCGGATGAGAAGTTGCGCGATCGAGCGGGAGTGCGCCGCGCGTAAGTATGCGTACCAAAGCGGTGAAAAGTCTAGAGTTTTGAGAGATTCCCCGCCGTAGTATCGCCGCTTGGAGTTCCTTGACTCCAAAGAAACGAACCAGGAGAGGAGGGTGAGGCATGATGGAAGAACGAAATCGAGGGGGAAGCGGACAAAAAACCCTGAACCGAAAGAAGTAACACCGCGCTGATTGTGCAAAGTGCCGGTATGCCTCCCCGACCAAACATAGACTCGTACCGATTACGCTGATTCCCGAAGACGAAGGGGGATACACGGTGCTGGTGCCGTCGCTTCCCGGTTGCATCTCCCACGGGCGCACTGTTGACGAGGCCGCCGCGATGGCGAAGGAAGCCATCGCGCTCCATCTCGAGAACCTCAAGGCTCACCGATTCGGCGGCGACGCCCCCGACGAATCGTGCGAATCAGCGCGCCGCGCGATTAGCCGGCAGCGTGGCAGGTCGGATTCTCCCGCTGTTAGTCAGCGACCGAACGAGTGAGCTGGCGGATTTAGCCGGCGCCGTCACGGCGCCATGCCGATACCATTCAACATAGCAGTCTGCGGGCTATTGGCTGCATCATCATTGCGGGAAGGATCCGGGTTGATCCAACCCGCGCCGTTTGACTTCTCCGACTTGAGCTTGATACCAAACGGTCACCTTCCAACAGTTGGGGAGAAATGCCAATGAAGCAGCATCCGGAGCCGATTGATCTGTCGAAGCTCACCGGCGAATCGAGCGAACTACCCTTGATGGTTTTGGAACTAGAGGGCGGGAACGAGGAACAATCCTCTCCGCACCAAGAAGAAACCTCGAAGCGATGGGCCGCGCGGTTTGCCACCGCGAGCGACAAGCGCGCGCCAGTCCGGTAGACGACCCGATTCATCTTCGACTTCTCGGGCGGCAGCCCGCTTGAGACGCCGGCGCAGCCTCGTTCACTTCGCTGACGCGCCCGATGCGACCCGCCGGTGAGTGTCTCGCGGGATCGCTCTGCTTTCGCGAGCTATGGACAAGCTTACAATAGACCGGACCGGCGGCGTTTTGGTACGGAGAAAACCTATGGAGGCCTCGAGGCGTTCAAGGAGGAGACTGACATGAAGTTTTTGGTAATCCGTAAACCGCTCGCGTTCAGCAGCGGGCTTGTAGCGAACAGCAAGGCGATTCGAGAACAGAAGCAGGCTGTGTCGGAAGCGATTAAGCGAGGAAGCATCGACTGCATTTATGCGTTTCCCGGTGGCGGTGGCAACGTTGGCATTGTCAACGCCGACTCCGCGGAGCAACTAAATGAGATGCTGACGAACACACCATTGTTTCTTTACTCAGAATTCGATGTGCGGCCGCTGACCGATTACGACAAATACATGGAGAATGTCGCCGCAGCGCTGGAGAAGGGGGAGCGATAGCGATTCGTCGTTTGGCGAGTTTTCAGAACAATCAGCTGCATCTTTTTGGATAGTGGCGGTGTACGTCGTCCGCTCTATCGCCAGGCTATTTGGGCGAGTTGGCGGGCACCCCGGGGGAGCGTGAAGTTAACTCATCGCTTGCCCGGCATCTTACGATTGGATCGGAGAGTAAGTTCAACGCATCCGTGTCGCCCATAAGTATGGTTTGTTGAAAGCGAAGTAGCTCACCAAGCCTAAAGCGCAAGCCACCAGCGCGACCAGGACCGGAGTCATCCCCGCAATAAGGAAGAGGGCCGGTGCGAAGGCGCGCGCCCACTTGAAGATTGTCACGACTTTCCTCCTGCCGGGGCTCCCTTTCTTTCTGAATCGCTCGGTAATCCTGGGCCAGATCACGAACATGGCGATCGCAAGCACGCCCACTATGCCCAGCATTAGCCACAACGGCATACTTAGATTTACCAGTTCACTGGCCCATCGGTTGAGGAATGCAAAATGGGCAAAAAATGGATGCTGGCTTTGCAACCAGATGAGCAGCGGAAACGGATTTTCCAACCGGTTGAGAATCGCTCCCGGAATCTGGTTGACGAACTTCGGGATGGATACGTTTCGTTCCCCATAGTCGTATAGCACCACTATGAGTACCGCGATGACGAACAACCAGGACGGAATCGACCAGAGTTTCAATGAGCGGAAGAGCCGCGACTGGCCTACCGCGAGTATCCGCGCGATGTCGGACTTGTATGCATCTCTATCTGTAGGTGGACGTGGAGCAATCGGCGGCGGATCGTTCCAGTAGTCGCTTTGATATGGGGAATCGGTGAGATAGGCCTTCAGGAATCGGTCGGCGTGATCGTAGCCGGTATTGATGAGAGCCGAGACTTCCATGTCACCAAAGGCATCGAGATCGGTCCTAAGACTGGCGACCGCCTGTGGATCGCAATTCAATTGGATTCCGGCAGGGGGCGGAGCGGGCGGATCCAGCGAATCGACACTGAAGAATGCGAGGCCGCGTAACCCGAATTCATTTTTCAGCTCCTGGAGCCCCGGGTTGGCCCCACCGCAGTGAACGAGCGCCGCCGAGACTCGGCGGCGCTCGCGTAGTTGCGTGCGTTGCTGCTCGGCGACGTCGTCCGTCAACACATCAGGCAGGCGCCCGATCATCCCTATGTAACGCGAGCTGACGCGCTGCTTGACGTCGAAAGGCGCGCCGGTGTCGCTCGCGATGATGTGGGTACATCCTTCGTTGACCAGCGTCGTGATACCCATGTTGTCGTAGACGCCGCCGTCGCTCAGTCCAAGTCTCGTTATGTGTAGGTCGTCATAGATCCCGAGCAATACCATTGGCGGAAATACCGGAGGAAAGTTCGCCGAGGCTGCTACTGCCGTTCCCAGCGATATACTCTCAAAGTCATCGCGCAAGCCCGGCGACATCACCTCTGCGCTGCGCAGATAGTAAAGCGCGATCGCGAAGTCGAGCAGTTCGTTGCCGAGGTCGGTCCGCTTGGTGATCGCGTGAGTCACGTGAGCTGGGATGGTTGGGTCCACCTCGCTAAGAACCTGGTTGAAATGCGCCAGGTGTTGGTTCGCATCAACACCGCCGGTTATTCCCTCGTCCAAACCGATCCTTAAGTACCATGCGGGGAGCTTTAGTTGGCGCAGCCGCCCGAAGTTGGTTAGACACATCGCCCACAAAACATTGCACAGCTCCGGGGCGCTCAAGAGGGTCCAGTGCTTCGATTGCGGAGGTAGTATCGGTTGAGGCGCTCTACGAGTCAGCCAACATCGTGCCAGCGCCGCATCCCTTGCCAGCAGTGACGTATCCTTCGAGGCGGGTGGCCGCGCCTTCACCACCGGCAACGCCAATTTGTCATCCATCATCGCAGTGAGATCGTCAGTCGAGCGTTCAAGCAGCTCCTTGTATGCGGTAAGGATGTTTATCTCATCGTACCTGAAATAGCCCAAACGCGGATCGCCGATCTCGTTGCTGGACAATCTGAATGGCGCGCCCGAGTTAAGCGCGGTGGCATTCATGATGAAATCGGGAATCGTCGAGCCTGGATTGCCCTCCTTGAGGGCTCCCTTATTGTAATCCTCGATGCCACTCGACATTGGATGGTTGAAACGCACCTTCCTTAGTGGGATCCATCCCGGCCACAACAAGTCATAGAGTACATTTTTCTGTCTAAAGCCGAGCGTGTTGACGATCTTGCTAAACAGGTAGCGCTGGTAAATGCGCCCCATCCTCCTTCGCAGGCTGTCATGGCTTACGAGTACCGAGAACATCCCGAACGGATTCATCAGCAGGCGCGTGCGGAGGTCCTTTTGAACCCCTGCTACGAAGGTGTCCGCCAGGCTTTTGACCAGCTCCACGTATTCGTCGCGAGTCAACCGGGGCTGTTTGTCGAGTTTCTCCTTGAGCATCAGGATATACAGCGCGCCCACAATTGAACCGCCCGAGACGGTCGAAAGCACCTCGACATAGCGCAGCACGTCCATCTCGGCCAGGCGTCGCAGCACGCCCAGGTGAAACAGCGAGGCGCGAAAGCCCCCACCCGCAAGCGAGAGGCCTAACTTGTTGCGCTGCGATGTCGGCGACGTGGGGACATAGAGACTCACGACACCACCCCGAAGCAATGACTCGCGATCTTCATCGGAATGCCTTCCTTACGAAACGCAGCTTAGTTGGTCAGGCGCTATAGCATGTCGCCATCGGAAGGCAAAGCATCGAAGGCAGACTCACGGTTGCCTCCGATTGACGATAAGCGTGGTAACCGACAACAACGCTTGCAGTCAAATGGCGAGCCAGCTATAAAGTCGTATCCTTCCGGGAAAGATTGAATATTCGAGAAGCGAGAACGCGGTATCTCGCAGTTCGAAGTAGCGGCAAGGAGGCGAAATGCAGACGCCGTCCGATCGTAAGGAGATTTCGTGACCTTAGCGCGCTTGTCGTGCGTCCTTGCGCTCGCGGCCGGCATTTCCGGGTTGGCACTGGAATGCCACTTCGCCCGAGGTGCGTTGCCTGATAACGCTAAGTGCCTGTATCAGGGCATCAAGAAAGACCTACTCGCAAAGACCGGCGAAGACGCGCTCGACGTTGGGCGATTTTTTGAGGCCGACCTGCTGGTAGTAGTTGGCTATTCGTCACTCGCCCTACTTGCTTTCGGTTGGCTGCGGCCTTCGGTACCAAGATGGATCGCACTCGGCGCCCTCAGTTTAGCGTTTCTCGGCGCGACAGTGGATTTGATCGGCAACTTCGTCTGCATTCGATATGCGTGGAACGTCATGGCTTCCGTTCCGGCACCAGCGCCGTCCTCGTTGATGGACAAGATCACCCTCGCCAAAACTACCGCGCTGGAGGGTTCGATTTACCTGTTTGCGCCCCTTTGTCTGTGGACACTTTGGCGCAAGACTAGCGCGCGGCTTTAGGGCTCCTTACCTAAATTATCCGGACGCGACCCATTTTCTGATGCAGTGCGTGATTCGTCGCGCGCGTCCCGTACCGGCGCGGCCACGAGGATCACGTTGGGCACTTGCACGGCTTCCGAGTCCATCAATAGAATTTTGCGCAGGCGCAGCGCGCGCTCTCTTCTTCGTATAGGACAGGCATTTGGAGCTCAGTAAGACATTCGATTCGAACGCGGCCGAAGAACGATGGTTCCAGCTCTGGATCGATCGCGGCTACTTCACCGCCGATCCCGACAAACCCGGCGAGGCGTTTTCCATCGTCATCCCGCCGCCCAACGTCACCGGACAACTGCACCTGGGACACGCGCTCAACATCACGCTGCAAGACATCATCGTTCGCACGCGCAGGATGCAGGGTTACAACACGCTATGGGTGCCCGGCACCGATCACGCCGGTATCGCGACGCAGAACGCTGTCGAAAAGGAACTCGCCAAAGAGGGCAAGAATCGCCATCAGCTCGGACGCGACAAATTCGAAAAGAAAGTCTGGGAATGGCGCGAGACCTACGGCAATCGGATTCTCAATCAACTGCGCAGGCTGGGCGCCTCGTGCGATTGGAGCCGCCAGCGCTTCACCCTCGACGAGGGCCTGTCGCGCGCGGTCAACGAAGTTTTCATCCGGCTGTTCAAGCAAGGCCTCATCTACAAGGATCGCAAGCTCATCAACTGGTGCCCCCGATGCGAGACCGCGCTGTCGGACCTCGAGGTCGATCACAAAGAGCAGAAAAACGGCACGCTGTGGTACATCAAATATCCGCTCGTTGACGGATCGGGCTATATCGAGGTCGCCACGACGCGTCCCGAAACGATGCTCGGCGATACCGCAGTCGCGGTGAATCCCGATGACGAGCGTTATCGTGCGATGGTCGGCAAAACGGCGCGCGTACCGCTGATTGGGCGGGAGATCCCGATCATCGCGGATTCCGCGGTCGATAGCGCATTCGGCACCGGCGCGGTGAAGACTACCCCAGGTCACGACTTCAACGACTTCGAGATCGGGCGGCGCCACGGGCTGCCGGAGATCTCGATCATGGATACGCGCGCGCGGATGAACCAGAACGCGGGTCCGTATGTGGGGCTGGATCGCGAGACGGCGCGCAAACGCATCCTCGCCGATTTGAAAAGCGCCGGCCTCTACGAAAAGGAGGAAAAGCATACCAACAACATCGGGACCTGCTCGCGTTGCGATACCGTCGTCGAACCGATGCTGTCGGAGCAGTGGTTTCTCGACGTCAAATCGATGGCGGCGAAGGCGATCGCGGCGGTCAAGGACAGCCGCACCAAATTTTTCCCGAAGTTTTGGGAGAACACGTTTTTCAACTGGATGGAAAACATCCACGACTGGTGCATCTCGCGCCAGCTCTGGTGGGGCCATCGCATCCCCGCGTATCGATGCCAGCGCTGCGACCATCTGATGGTCACCGCGGTGCGCCCGCCCAAATGCGAGGAGTGCGAGGGCACCGACCTGAAGCAGGAAGACGACGTCCTCGACACCTGGTTCAGCTCGGGCTTGTGGCCGTTCTCGACGCTCGGATGGCCCGCGACAACGCGCGACCTCGAGCGCTACTACCCGACCAGCCTGCTGGTGACCGGCTTCGACATCATCTTTTTCTGGGTCGCGCGCATGATGATGTTCGGCCTCGAGTTCACCGGCGACGTTCCCTTCCGCGACATCTACATCACGCCGCTGGTGCGCGACGCGGAAGGCAAGAAGATGAGCAAGTCGAAGGGCAACGTCGTGGACCCATTGGAACTCATGGATACCTACGGCACCGACGCGCTGCGCTTCACGCTGGCGCAACTGGCGATCCAGGGCCGCGACGTGATTCTCTCGCCCGATCGCCTGGCGGCGTCGCGAGCGTTCGCGAACAAGATTTGGAATGCCGCGCGTTTCGTGATGATGAACCTCGCCGATGCGCCTCAGCCGCTGCCGAAGGTTGATACATCGCAGATGAGCCTCGCGGATCGATGGATTCTCGATCGGCTCAACGACGCGATCCGCGAAGTCACGGCCGGGATCGATCGCTACGAGTTCAACGTCGCGGCGATGAAGGTTTACGACTTCATCTGGCACGAGTTCTGTGACTGGTACATCGAGCTTTCCAAGGACGCGCTCAAGGCGGGCAGCGAGCGTCAGGCGGCGGCACGCTACGTCATCATCCACGGTTTCGATCAGATGCTGCGGTTGCTGCATCCCTTCATGCCGTTCGTGTCCGAGGAAATTTGGCAGGTGATTCGACCGTATATAGATGATGCCGAGCTGGCGCCGAACCTGGTGATCGCGAAATTTCCGAAGCCGCGTGACGAGCACACGCTCAGCGATGCGGAGGCGCTCGCGATGCGCCACTGCATCGAGGCGACCGAGGCGGTCAACAGGCTGCGCGCACTACTGGGCATTCATCCGGCGGAACGGATAAAGGCATGGATTAAACCGTTCATTCCTCCGCCACCAAGGCCGGGGCAAGTGACGATCGGAACTGCTGAGCAGTGGCGAAAAGAGTTTCTCGAAGAAGTCGCGCTCTGGAAACCCTACGCCTGCGTCATGGCGAAGATTAGAGATCTTGAAGGCATCAATTTCGATCAGCCGAGCGAGAGAAGGGTCGTACCTTGGACGCTCGAATGGTCGGAGATATGGGTTCAAGCTCCAGAAGGATTTGATTTTGAAAAGGCCAAAGCGGCCTTGATCAAGAAGCACGACGAGACGATCAAGCATTGGTCACAACATGACCAGCGACTTCGAAGCGAGGAGTTCCAACGTCGAGCGAACCGCGAGACAATCATGGAAACTCAGGATCGGGCAGCAGAACTCTTCAGCCAAAGCAGGGTCCTAGACAGACAAATCAGAGCGCTCGCGGGTGCGTGATCGGTGGAAATCTTCCAACAGCTCGATCTCGAATCGATCGTCAAACGCGCGTTGGAAGAAGACCTCGGCCAGGGCGACCTGACTACCGCCGCGACCGTCAAACCGGGGCAGCAGGGCAGGGCGAAGATCACCGTCAAAGAGCCGCGCATGATTTTATGCGGCGGCATCCTGCTCGAACGCGTGTTCAGACTCGCCGGAACAGAGCCGAAGATCACCTCGCTCGCCGCCGAGGGCGCGCAACTATCGAAGGGCGATCTCATCGCGCAGATCGAAGGCAACCTCGCTGGCTTGCTCATCGGCGAGCGCACCGCGCTCAACTTCATCCAGTTGATGTCGGGAATCGCGACCGCGACGCGTCAGTACGTCAACGCGATCAAGGGAACCCGCGCGAAGATCGTCGATACGCGCAAGACGCATCCGAGTTTGCGCGCCGTTGAGAAATACGCCGTGCGCGCCGGAGGTGGCCACAACCATCGCTTCGGCCTCGATGGCGGCGTGCTGATCAAGGAGAACCACATCGCGGCGGCCGGATCGGTTCGTTCCGCGATCGAGCGCGCGAAGGAAATCACGCCGCACACCATTCGCATCGAGATCGAATGCGAAACGCTCACCCAGGTCGAGCAGGCGCGCGACGCCGGCGCCGATATCATCATGCTCGACAACATGGACCTCGAATCGATGAAGCGCGCGCGACAAATCGTCGGTGACAAGGTGATCCTCGAAGCGTCGGGCAACGTGAACCTCGATACGGTGCGCGCGATCGCCGAGACCGGCGTCGATCTCATTTCGGTCGGCGCGATCACGCACTCCGCGCGTGCCATGGATATCAGCATGCGCATCGTCAGCTAATCCTTGGCGCAACCCTCGCTTATTTTCGATTCAGTGATATAGAAAACCGAAAACGGCAAACTCGCCGGGCTTGGGAGGCACTGACATGCGCGGCACTCCATCTCGACATGTCCTTGATGGCTACAAGGTTCTCGACTTCACGCAGATTGTTGCGGGTCCGACCTGCACTTTGATGATGGCGGAAATGGGCGCCGACGTGATCAAGGTCGAAGCAGCGCCCAAGGGCGATCCGTCGCGCGCGGCGACGTTCCTCAAGGACGGACGCAGCGGCTACTTCGTGCAGCACAATCGCGGCAAGAAGGGCATTTGCGTCGACCTCAAAACTCGCGAGGGCCACGACATCATCGCCGATTTGATCCGCAAGTCCGACGTGCTGGTGGAAAATTATTCGCCCGGCACCATCGGGCGGCTCGGCTTCGGCTACGAGCAGGTCAAGGCGCTCAATCCCAAAATTGTAATGTGTTCGATTTCCGCATTCGGGCAGACCGGACCGCTTGCGCATGAGCCCGGTTACGATTATCTCGGCGCCGCGTATGCGGGAATCGTGTCGATGGGCGGCGAACCGGAGGGCGCGCCCTACGTCATCATGACGGCGCTGGGCGACGTGAGCACCGGCGTTCATGCGATGGGCGCGGTGTGTGCCGCGCTGCTTTATCGCGAGCGAACGGGGCTCGGGCAGCATCTCGATATCTCTCTGCTCGATTCCTACTTCCACTATCATGAGGCGGGCGTCGAAACTTTCAGCCTCAGCAAGGGCGCGTTCAAGCCGACGCGTTCGGGGCTGCATTCCTGGTACGCGGTGCCGGCGGGAATTTTCAAGGCGAAGGATCATTACATGATCATCATTGCGCCGCTCGACCATCAGTTCCTGGGACTTTGCACCGCGATGGGCAAGCCGGAGCTCGCGCAGGACCCGCGCTTCAAGCTGAATGCCGATCGTCTCATCAACCTCAAGGAACTCGTTGCGCTGATCGAAGGATGGTTGCAGTGGTCGCCGAGCGATGACGTCTCGATGGCCGCGCTGTCGGAGTATCGCGTGCCGCATGCGCCGGTGCTGTCGGTGGAGGAGGCCGTCAACCATCCGCATTTGCGCCAGCGCGGAACCGTTCGCACCGTGCACGATCGCATCCTCGGCGATTTCGACGTACCCGGGTTCGCGCTGCGATTTTCCGAATTTCCCAAGCGCCTCGAACTCGAGGCGCCGCTGCTCGGCGAGCACAACGAGACGGTGCTCACCGAGTATCTCGGCTATCCGGCGGCGCGTGTACGCGAGTTGGAGGGGAAGGGTATCCTGCGCAGCGGACCCGCGTAACAAATTGTAGCAAACGGAGATCGTCATGGATCAAAAGGCACTATGTTTCCTGACGCTGAGCGAACTTTCAGCGGCGCTGCGAAAGCGCGAAGTTTCCTCCGTCGAGGCGACGCGCGCGGTACTCGATCGCATCCACCAGCTAAATCCGACGCTACGCGCATATCTCACCGTTCTCGATGACTCGGCGCTGCGCCAGGCCGAGGCCGCCGATAAGGAAGTCGCGGCGGGCAAGTATCGCGGACCGCTTCACGGCGTGCCGATCGCGGTCAAAGATCTTTGCTGGACGAAGGACGTGCTGACCACTTGCGCGAGCAAAGTTCTGCGCGATTGGTGTCCGGACTCGAATGCCACGGTGGTGGATCGCTTCGATGCTGCGGGCGCCGTTCTCCTCGGTAAGCTCCATCTGACTGAATTTGCGATGGCCTGGTACCATCCGGAGATTCCCGGCCCGCTCAATCCATGGAATCCCGCGCTGTGGCCCGGGGCCTCGTCGAGTGGCTCGGGTGCGGCGACCGCGGCCGGTCTATGCTACGCCTCCATCGGCACCGATACGGGTGGCTCGATTCGATTCCCCTCGGCGGCAAACGGCGTCGTCGGTCTGAAGCCTACCTGGGGACGCGTAAGCCGTCATGGAGTTTTCCCGCTCGGCGAATCACTCGATCATATCGGGCCGATAACCCGAAGCGTGGCCGACGCGGCGCTCGTTCTCGCAGCGATCGCGGGACGGGATCCTCTCGACGATACCTCGCTCGATGCGCCACTCGATGACTACGCCGCCGCCGCGCATGCCGGCGCGTTTAGCATCCGCGTCGGCTTCGATGAAAACTATGTCGCGCGCGCCTCCGATGACGTCGCAACCGCGATAACGAACGCGGTGCGCGAGCTCGAACGCGTCGGCGCACGGATCATCAAAGTGAAAGTCCCAGATATCGAGCCATGCCTCGCCGCATGGACCACACTATGCGCTGCGGAAGCCGCGGCGGGCCATGCGGCGACGTTTCCTTCGCGGGCATCCGACTATGGTCCTGGCTTCCGATCGTTCCTCGACCTTGGCGCGTCGGTTCGCGGCCAGGACTACGCCAACGCTCACATGGTGCGCGAACGCTTCGCCATCCGATTTCAGCAACTCTTCAATCTGGTCGATGTGATCGCAACTCCATCGATGCCGTTCGTGTCGTTGCCCAACGATGGCATGCCGCCCGACGCCAGCTCATTCAAAGAACCGAACCCACTGCTGGGCTTCACCGCGCCCTTCAATCTGAGCCGAAACCCGACGCTTTCGATGCTTGGTGGAGACGGCAAGGGCGGACCTCCTCCAAGCCTGCAGCTTGTGGGCCGCCTACTCGGCGAGGCGACGCTGATTCGGACAGGCGCGGCTTATGAGCGCGCCACCGAATGGCATAAGCAGCGGCCTAACGAGCCCGCGCTACGGGCATAGCGACGAGTTGTCCGAGCTGAACCTCCTCGCCTTGAATCACCGCGGCAGGCAGCGGCGCATAATGCAGCTTGAGCTGAATAGCTCTGGCCATCGTGCAGCGCCCATTGCAGAAAGTCCTTGATGGCTTCAGCTTTGGCGCGATCCTGCTGGTCCTGGTAAACCAGGAAGTAGGTGTAGGAGGAAAGCGGATAGGCTCCTTCGCCGGGCGCGTTGGTTATGGAGCCGCGAAAATCGGCAGGAAGGTCGTTCATGCTGTTGTTGGCCGCAACCGTGATGCTCTTTAGATCCGGATCGATCCATTGGCCCGCGCGGCGTAATCATCCCGCGGACAAATCCCGCCTAAGGGAATTCCACGTGCACCGTGTTTCCGGCGAGGCTCACCTTCAGATTCTGTTTGTAGTACTTTCCTACCCCTCGTATCAGGCCGGGCATCAGCGTGATTAATCCGCGCGCCGATTGGTAGTGCATAAGCAGGTGCTTGTCCCCCTTCCACTCATAGCGAAAGCGCGGTGGACGGGCTGGTTTCATGGTCCGGGTCACAATCTCGTGAATGTTATCCAGGTTTAGCAGAAAGTCGCGCGCGGTCTTGGCTTTGGTGAAATATATCTCGTACAGAGCGGGCGCGTAGACACACGACCAGTATTCCCCAAACGCATCCATCACCTGTTCCATTGACAGAGACAGCGCTGTGGCGATGCCCTTCATCAGGGCCAGCACGTTGCCATCGGGGACATCTTCCAGGGTAGTGAACATTCTGGTCGCGGGCATGCCCGCATTGGTAAGCGATTCTTTCCACTTCGCGGCGCTGAATCGCTTGGTAACCAGATCTTCCATGCATTTTACGATGGTGCCCTTCATCGGAGATTTCCTCCTGCCTTCGTAGCAGGCAGGATGCCAGCATTACTTTGATGGCAATCGTTCCGAGGGACGGACGCATAGGTCGCCGCAATCGAGCTACTTTGCGCTACGTTTCGCGACGAGCACGGGATCGTGTCGGCGATGCGCTAAAATCATGTCACTCCGCGACAAAGTGGCGGGCAGAGGCGAGTCTCAGTGCACCTCCAACTGTGCTACTGGTGGAGAAAGCATTCCTTGCAGCCTATGCCGAAACATCCTTACAGCTCGATTGAAAATAAACCGCCGGGAACGGTCGGCTGCCAAATCCATTACTTCGAGGAAGTTGAGTTGAACCCAGAATATCGCGCGCAACCTCGCCGCCGAAGGCGCACCGCATGGCACCGCCGTCATCGCCGAGACCCAGAGCGCCGGGCGCGGCAGGATGGGGCGCGGATGGCATTCGCCGCCTGGGGTGAATCTCTATACGACCATCATCCTGCGTCCGAAGATCGCGATGGCCGAGGTGCCGCGGCTGAGCCTCGTCGCCGGAATCGCCGCCGCCGAAGCGCTCGAAGAAGTCGCACCTGGTATTGTCCAGCTCAAATGGCCCAATGACGTATGGCTGAGCGGGCGCAAGGCCGGCGGCATCATCGCGGAGGCGGTTACCGATCGCACGCAGCAACTCGATTCGGTGTTGGTGGGGATCGGGCTCAACCTCAATCTCGCCGCCGATGATATCCCTCCCGAGATTCGCGAGCGCGCGATTTCAGTGCTGATAGCGACCGGGCGGCGATGCGACCGCATCGCGGTTGCCAACTCGCTCTTTACCAGACTAAACATTCGATATGACGAGAGTGTTACGTATGGATTCGCGGCGGTACGGCCTCATTGGGAGCGCTACTCGGCATTGACCGGAAAACGGGTGACGGTCGTGGATGCGGGAACCCGCGAAGAGGGCGTGGTGACGGGAATCGATGCCGAAGGCGCGCTGCTGCTCGAAACCGGGAATGGCACGCGGCGAATCATCGCGGGAGACGTGACGTTGGAAGGAGCTTACCAATAAAGGCGTCATCAGCCATTTGCGTTAAGACGCGAAACGGCGAGAACGTAAATAAAATCGCAGAGGTGATCCTATGTCTGTGGAGGAAATTGGGCGGTTGAGAAACATCGCGCTGGTTGGCCAAGGCAGTTCAGGGAAGACCCAACTAGCTGAAGCGATGCTTTTCACCGCCGGCGCGACAACCCGGCTCGGACGTCCGGACGACGGAACCTCGGTCCTGGACTTCGAGCCTGAAGAACTCAATCACAAGGCCTCGATCAATTCCTCGTTTCATCATCTCAACTGGAAAAAGAACGAAATCATCATCGGTGATACTCCGGGTTACGGCGCGTTCATCGTCGATTCGTTCAACACGCTCCAAGCCGTCGATGCGGTTGTGTTCGTTGCCACGCCGGGCGGCGATCTCAAAGTTGAATCCGAAAAAGTGTGGCAGCAGGCTGAGGCGCTCGGCTTGCCGCGGATCGCGTTCGTCTCGCGGCTCGATCGCGAGCGCACGAAGTTTGAAAACGCGCTCGCCGATCTGGAGAAAGTCCTCGAAGCTAAGCCCATCGTGCTCACGCTGCCGATTGGCGAGGAGCTCGGCTTCAATGGCGTGGTCAACGTGCTCAGGATGAAGGCCCTGACGTATGTGGACAACACCACCGGCAAGCCGAAGGAAGAGGACCTTTCGGGCGACCTCAAGACGCGCGCGGAGGAAGCGCGAACCAAACTATGCGAGGCGGTCGCGGAAACCGACGACGCGCTGCTGGAAAAATATCTCGACGCGGGCGAGCTGTCGGAGGATGAGTTGCGCACCGCGCTGCGCGCCGCAGTCATCGCGGGAAAACTCACGCCCGTCCTATGCGGCTCGGGCGCGAAAAATATCGGCGCCGCACCCCTCCTCGACGCCATCATCAACCTGCTCCCGGCGCCCAATGAGCGTCCTGCGAAGAAAGGTACCCATGCGTCGAATGGCGCTGCCGAAGAGCGCGCCGCCGATCCCAACGGGCCGTTTTCGGCGTTCGTGTTTAAGACCGTGATGGATCCCTTCGCCGGCAAGCTGACGTTCTTCCGCGTGGTATCGGGCACCGCGCATAGCGATGCGGGGGTCTACAATTCGGCGCGCGAATCGAAGGAACGATTCGGACAACTCCTGCGGCTCGAAGGCAAGAAGCAAGCACCGCTCGCGCTGGCGCTTCCCGGCGAGATCGTCGCGGTGGCGAAGCTCAAAGATACTTCGACCGGCGACACGTTATGCGACGAGAAAGCTCCGATTATGTTCGAGCCGATTCATCGCCCGCATGCGGTGATCTCGTTCGCGATTCGTCCCAAATCGAAGGCCGACGAGGAAAGGGCCTCGGGGGCGCTGCAGAAGTTGGTCAACGAGGACCTCGCGTTGGAGATGCATCGCGACCCGCAGAGCGGCGAAATCATTCTCGGCGGAACCGGCCAGCTCCACATCGAAGTGACCGTCGAAAAACTGAAACGCAAATTCGGCGTCGAGGTCGAGCTCACTGCGCCGCGTGTTCCCTATCAGGAAGCGATCAAAGGACGCGCCGAAGCGCAAGGAAAGCTGAAGAAACAATCCGGCGGTCGCGGCCAGTTTGGCGATTGCTGGCTGCGCATCGAGCCGCTCCCGCGTGGAACCGGGTTTCAATTTGAAAATGAAATCGTCGGCGGCGTCATCCCGCGCAACTATATCCCGTCGGTGGAAAAGGGCGTGCGCAACATGCTGCACGAAGGCTTCCTCGCGGGATTCCCGATCGTCAACGTCAAAGTTTCGGTCTTCGACGGCAGCTATCACGAGGTCAACTCCTCGGATATGGCGTTTCAGATCGCGGCGTCGCTGGGGATGAAGGCCGCGCTGGAGAAAGCCAGGCCGATCATTCTTGAGCCGATCATGTCGGTCGAGGTCACGTCACCCGACGAGAACATGGGCGACGTGATCGGTGACTTGAACTCGCGGCGCGGCAAGGTGCAGGGGATGGAAACCAAAGGGCATAGCCAGGTTATCAAGGCGACGGTGCCGATGGCGGAAATCCTCAAGTATGCGCCGGACTTGCGCTCGATGACTTCGGGACGCGGCTCGTTCGAGGCCCAGTTCTCTCATTATGAGGAAGCACCGCCGCACATCGCCGAGAAGGTCATCAAGGAGCAGGCCGCCAAGCGCGAAGCGCAAAAGGCCGCCCACGCTCACGCATAGCTCGGCAGGTAACGCTCGGGCGTCCGCTGAAGTTCTCGCGGACGCCCGATTTTCTGTGAGCGGACGCGAGTCACCTTCCGCTTCGGTGGCACGCTTTTACTTGCCCGAGCTCGATGTGCTTCGATGCCTGGCCTTCCTTGCGGTGTTCCTGCAGCATTCGTTTCAGAACACCCCGGCTTTCTACTTTCCCGAGTTCCACCAGGACTGGATTGGCAGGGCGGTCGCCATCCTGGCCTGGAGCGGAGGTTACAGCGTCGATCTGTTCTTCCTGATCAGCGCGTTCCTCATCACCCAACTCCTGATGCGCGAGCAGGAAGCGACCGGGGCGCTGGATGTCCGCCGCTTTTATCTGCGCCGCATCCTTCGGATCTGGCCGCTCTACTTTGTGTATCTATTCGGCGCCGGAGTGGCGGGAGTGTTCATCGCGCAATTGCACATCCCGGGCAAGTGGCTGATTCTGTTGCTGCTGCTGTCCGGAAACATCGGTAACGCGTTGTGGGGATGGACGCCGACCTTGATCGCGTCGCAATTGTGGAGCATCTCGCTCGAAGAACAGTTCTACCTGCTATGGCCGCTGGTTGTTCGCCGCAGCCGGCGCCGTACCCTCGTCGTTACCGCGCTCGCGATGATGGCCGTCAGCGTCATCGCGCGAACGATTTGCTGGCTGGTGAGCGCGCCCGGGTCGTTTGTGTGGACCAACACGCTGACGCGCCTGGATCCCCTCGCGGCGGGAATCCTGCTCGGGGTATGGGCGATGCGCAAGCAGTTTCACGCGCGCGCAATGCTGCGGGCATCGATGTTGGCGGCCGGCCTCGCCACGATGCTGATCGTATCGGCATGGTGCGACCCGTACTGGAGCCCGAATTCCGCGCTCACCCTGTTCCTCGGATATCCAGTCGTGATGCTAGGATGCGTGGCGATTTTTCTGTCTTTCCTGGGGTTGAACCTCAGCATGGCGAGTGGGACGACGCGGGTGCTGGCTTACCTGGGTAAGATTTCCTACGGTTTGTATATATGGCATATGCTGGGGCTGGAGCTGGCGAAAAAAGCGCTCGCACTGCCAATCCCGTTGATTGGCGAATGGGCCGACAGCAGCGTCTTCATCGCGATGGTTGCGCTCGCAATCACCATCTCTATCTCGACAGCTTCATATCGATTCCTCGAAACGCCGTTCCTGACACTGAAGTCCCGCTTTGCCGTAGTTCCATCCCGCCCGGCGTGAGCGAGTGGGCGACTTATTTGGATGCCAAAGCCGGCGAGAAGTTTCTCACCGGAAGCTTCGACCACAGAACATGTTCCGAGGCACGTCGCACGTACCAGGTGAAGCCGCTAACGTATACGGGAATATAGTCGCGACTGAGGTCCGGGACCTGCGCGGCCTGCTCAGCCCATAGCTGCAGCACAACGTCTGGTTTGAGCTGGCCGCTCGAAGTTGTTTCGCATGCCATGCAATTCCGCCTTTTTGTAGCATCGATGCAACTTTGGACGGCCTCCCGCCTGGAGTAGAATCGGAGGCGCTACGTTATGGCGTCCATCGCTAAATCCTTGATTCTGATGGGCCTTGTCATCGTGGCCCTCGGCGCCATGCTATGGCTCTTTTCCGGCGTGCCCTTCTTCGGCCGCCTGCCCGGCGATATCTACGTACGCCGTGGCAACTTCACCTTCTATTTCCCTATCGTGACGTGCATTCTGATAAGCATCGTGGTGAGCCTGATCTTTGCGCTACTGAGGCGCTGAACGATGACTGAAGAGGTCCGGGAAACCGCACACCGACGCGCCGAGATGAAGCGTCGCCGTCGCGAGCTAATCGCGGTCGGAGTCGCGGCCGTCACGCTGGTCGCGTTCGTGTTTGCGCAGACCGCGCTGCCCCCGCTCACCAAGCATACCTCGCTCGGCTCCAACCTCGCGGTCATCAGTCTGTTCAACCTCAGTTTTCTGCTGCTCGGCCTGTTGCTCTACTTAGTGGGAAGAAATCTCGCCAAGGTGATGTTCGAGCGGAGGCGTGGGCTGATCGGATCGAAATTCCAGATGCGCCTGGTGTTCGGATTTATCGCCGTCGCGATGGTCCCGAGCGCATTTCTCCTCTATGTATCGGGCGCGTTCCTGCATGCCGACGTCGATAGCTGGTTCAATCCCGAGTACGAGCACGTGATGAGCGACTCGCTCGAGATCGCGAAGACCTACTATCTCAACTCCGCCAACAACGCCGCTCACTTTGCGCGCGCGATCGCCGAACAGGCCGCGGGTTATGGATTGCTCGCGCCGGCTCGCCGTGCGGACCTGAAACAGTTCGTCGAGAAGCGCCAGCAGGAATACAACCTCGGCACCATCGAGGTGTTCTCGAAGGATCGCAAGCTCCTGCTGCTCGCGCTCAGCCCCAAAACTCCGACCGGCATCGGGGTGTCGCCCGATTCGCAAATGCTCGATCAGACGCTGAAAGGACAGACGATGACGCGCACCGATCCCTTCGGCAGCGCCGATGTCATCCGCGGCAGCGCGCCGATTTTTTCCGGTCCCGATACCGACAACGTCGTCGGCGCGGTGGTGGTCGATTACTATCTGCCGAAGAGCCTCTCCAAGCCCGCCGCCGACATTTCGCGGACGGCCGAGGACTATTTTCAACTGCGGATTCTCAAACAGCCGATTCTCAACAGCTATCTCCTGGCGCTGGTGCTGATCGGATTGGTGGTCGTGCTGCTGGCGAGCTGGTTCGGGATGTACCTCGCGCGCGGCATCACCGGCCCCATCAGCGAGTTGGCCGCGGGCACCCACGCGATCGCCACCGGCAATCTCGACTACACCATAGATCCGGTCGGCGACGACGAAATCGGGCAATTGGTCGATTCGTTCAATCAGATGACAACCGACCTGCGCGTCTCGCAGACCGAGTTGGAGCGCCGCCGCCGCTATACCGAAACGCTGCTCAAGAATGTTTCGGCCGGCGTGGTCGGCCTCAACCCGGAGGGCCGCCTGACCGCGATCAATCCGCATGCGGAGCGCCTGCTGGGTGTGCGCATCGACGACGTCATTGGACGCAATTATCGCGAAGTGCTGCGCCCGGCGTTGGTGCACGCACTGGATGAGGTTTTGTCGGCGTTTTCTTCGCGGCGGGAAAATCGTTCTTCGATCAAAGTCGAAACCGAAGGCGGCGAATTCGAACTGATGATCACTGCCTCGCCACTCAGCGACGACGCCGGCTCGAATCTCGGCTCGGTGCTGTTTTTCGAGGACGTCAGCCAGATCGCGAAGGTCGAGAGGATGGAGGCATGGCGCGAGGTCGCGCGGCGCATCGCCCACGAGATCAAGAATCCTCTCACCCCGATTCAGCTATCTGCCGAGCGGCTGCGGCGCCAACTCGGTCCGCGACTGGCGCGCCTGGGCGGGGATACGGTGCCTAACGACGACGCGTTGCTCGAGGAATGCACGCGCACCATCATTAGCGAGGTCGAAGATCTCAAGCGCCTGGTCAACGAATTTTCCGCCTTCGCGCGGATGCCTCATCTAAATCCGGTGCCGGGCGATCTCAACGCGCTGGCGACCGAGACGGTTGCCAGTTTTCAGACCGCGCATACGGGAGTGGAGTTTGTGCTCGAGCTCGAGCCCTCCCTGCCACTTATCCTCATCGATCGCGAGTCGCTCAAGCGCGCGCTGATCAACCTGCTCGACAACGCGGTGTGCGCCACCGCCGGGGTTGCGCGCAATGGCCACGGACCTCGCATCGAGCTGCGAACATCTGTGGATTCGACCAGCGGGGTGGTGGTTCTGGAGGTCCGCGACAACGGCCCGGGCATCAGTCCGGCGCTGCGGACGCGGATTTTCGAGCCGTATTTCTCGACCAAGAACGGTGGAACCGGGCTGGGTCTGGCGATAGTTTCTGCTATCGTGACCGATCATCATGGCTTCGTGCGGGTGGCTGATAATGCGCCTGCCGGGAGCAGATTCATACTGGAGTTTCCGGTGAAAGAACTTCACTTCGGAAAGGCCGCAAGCTGAACGATCGTTCCGCTTTGTGTCGAGGCCTTCCGTTTAATCCGCGCTTCACGCGCCTTTCGAGAGAGTGCCGAACAGTGAATGAGACCGTACTGGTGGTAGATGATGAGGAACGTATCCGGTCGTCACTGCGTGGAATTTTAAGCGACGAGGGATTTCGCGTCCTCGACACCGGCCGCGCGCCGGACGTGATGGATCTGATCGAGCGCGAGCATCCCGCGCTGGTGCTGCTCGACGTATGGATGCCCGACATCGATGGAATCGAGCTCTTGCGCCGCATCAAATCGGAGCGTCCCGCCGTTCCGGTGATCATGATTTCCGGTCACGCGAACATTCAGAATGCGGTGGCGGCGACCAAGCTGGGCGCCGCGGACTTTATCCAGAAACCGTTCTCGGTGACCGGACTGCTCGCGGCGATCACGCGAGTGCTTGACGGCGGCGATGCGGGCCGGATAACCGGGAGCGTTGCGGAACTGGACGAGGCGAATGACGCGTCGACAATCGCGCCGGCGGTGCATGGAGCGCGACGGCAACGCACCATCGCCCGTTCCATCGTGTTCGGCGGCCAGGGATTGCATACCGGCCTGCGCACCGGCGTCATCCTTCATCCCGCTCCGGTCGGATTCGGAATCGTGTTTGCGTCGCTGTCCGATGAAACCCAGATTCCGATGCAGCTCGAAAACGTCACCGACACCGGCTACAACACCACGCTCGCTTCGGGTGCGCGATCGGTGCGCACGGTGGAACATCTGATGTCGGCGCTGCACTGTTTCGGCATCACCAATTTGCTGGTCAAAACCGACGACGAAATTCCCGCGCTCGACGGATCCGCGGCCGAATTCTGCGGCCAGATCGCCGAAGCCGGAGTGAGGGATCAGGATGCGACGGTACAGCCGATTCGCATCAAGGCTCCGATTACGGTCGGCACCAGGGGCGAGGGAAAAGAGTTCATGACCATCGAGCCCGCTGATCATCTGATAATCGATTACACGCTGGATTATCCCGCGCCGATCGGTGTGCAGAAGGTTCACTTCGAGCTCACCTCGACCGAGGCATACATGAAGGAGGTCGCGCCGGCGCGCACCTTCCTTTTCGTGCGGGACTACACCAAGCTGGCCAAGATGGGCCTCGCGAGCGGCGGACGACTCGACAACGTGATCCTCGTCGATGATGAGAAGATCGTGAACACCGAGCTGCGATTCCCGGAAGAGTTCGCGCGTCACAAGGTGCTCGATATGATGGGCGATCTCTACCTGCTCGGACGCCCGCTCGAGGGCCACATCACCGCGTCGAAGACCGGGCATTCCGACAACCTCGCGATGGTCAAGGCGATTCGCGCCTCGCTGGCAAACTGAAAACGGGCCGCGCCTGAAAAAATTCGCCATCAAGCCAATCCGCTCGCGGGTCGCGGTGCTTGCCAGCGGAGGCCTCGACAGTTCGGTGCTGTTAGCCGAGCTTGCCCGCAAGGGGCGCCACGTATTTCCAGTTTACGTCCGCGCGGGCCTGCGATGGGAGCGCGTCGAGCTGGCGATCCTGCGCAAATTCATCGCGGCGCTCGATCGCGGGAACATCGAGCCGGTCGCGGTGCTCGATTTTCCGACCATCGACATCGCGCGCGATCATTGGAGCGTGACCGGCAAGGTGCCGGGCTATCGCGCGTCGCTCGCGTCTAACTACATTCCGGGCCGCAACCTTAGCCTGCTGACGAAGGCCGCGATGTTCTGCGCGCGCAATCGCATCGGTGAAATCGCGATGGCGCCGCTTCATAGCAACCCATTCCCCGACGCGCGTCCGGAATTCTTTCGCGCGTTCGAGCGAGCGGTGAAGCTCGGGATGGAACTTCCGCTGCGAGTGCTGACGCCCTTCGAGGGCCTCGAAAAATCCGACGTTATCAGGAAGGGGAGGGCGCTGCGGTTGGAACTGACGCTCTCATGCGCGAATCCTCGCGGATCGCTTCATTGCGGAGCGTGCACCAAGTGCGCCGAGCGCGCGCAAGGTTTCCGCGCCGCCGGCATCCCCGATCCGACTCGCTATGCGCGCAATTCGCGCTGACAGTCAGGATTGCGCTTCTTCTCCGGGCAGCTTGTTGAACTTGATCTTCGCGTCCTTGGCGAGGCCCTTCAGCATATTCTTCACAATGTATTCCTGGTTGAAGTCGAGCAGCACCATCGCGATCTTCGCTTTCACCGCACTGAGCGGGGCGTAGCTGGCGCCGCGCCGATCGGTCACCTTCAGGAAACTGAATCCTAAGGACGATTGCAGGATATTCGATACATGCCCGACCGGCGTTGAGAACGCGAGCTGGTCCACCACCGGCGGAAGCTGTCCCTTCGTGAAGTAGCCGAGGTCGCCGCCCTTGGACGCGGTCGGCGTGTCCTCCGAGTTCTTCTGCGCGAACGCGGCGAAGTCTTTGGTCTTGGCGGCCTCGTCATGAAGCTTGGTGATCCGCTTCATGCCCTCTGCCTTCTGCGCGTCAGTCGCATTGGGCGGTAGCTTGATTGCGACATGCGACAGGCGTACCTGGCCGGGATCCTGCACGAACAGATCTTTGTGCTCGTCGTAGTATCGCTGGATCTCCTGCGCGCTCGGCGCCACCTTGTGTTTCTGAAATTCCTCGTCGAGCATCTTTTCGATTTCCATCGAGCCGCGAACCTGATCGAGCAGGATTTGATCGGGCGCATTGCCGGTCGAGGACATGGTCTCGCCCCCGATGCCCTGGACCTGGAATTCGCGCGCGCGTTGCGCCACCTCACCCTCGGAAATCTTGATTTGCCGGCGCTCGGCTTCCTGAATCAGAAGTTGACGGCTGATCAGGTTTTCCATCGCGTCCTTGAAAACCGCGCGGGTCTCCTCGGTGGTGTTGGCGTTGATGAGCCGCTGCTCGGTCTTCGCGTAGTCCCTCACCTGTGCGACGGTGATCGGCGTACCGTTCACAGTCACGACGATGGGGTCTTTGGCATCAGGCTTCACCAGTGGCAGGATTCCGAGGAATCGCTGTTGCCATGAGAGGCCCGATTGCGGGGGTTGCTGGGCTCGAGTTTGCGGGGCGCTTGCAAGCGCGGCGACGATCGCCACAATCAGGCAAGCCATAAAGGGAATGTGTCTATACATTTGTTTGGTCACATGCCAATGACACCATCGCGTACACGCATCGGTTCGTATCGGTCAAGGCCGCATCGGTCAAGGGCAATTCCGCGATGAGGCAACTTCGGACGGTCTCAATTGTAGTTGCGATCATCGCCAGCGTGCTTGCATTGGTTTCCGGCACGATATTGTTTTTCGTGATCGAGCCGCCGTTTCTCGCTTCGATTTTCCTCGCCTGCGCGGCGATCGCGGTCGGATGCTTTATCGTATCCGGAATCGCCGGCTATTTCAGCGAGGACGAATTTTCCGACTGAACCGGCACATCGGCCGGCTCGTACGCCGTACGGCAAGGCGGTCCCGGCGCGAAGTAATGCTCGATATCGTCGCGGTCGTGTCCGACGAAAATCTGGCTCGACGATCGCGTGCCATAGCCATCCAGATGCATGCAAATCGAATTGGGCCGCCCGGAGCGCGGGTCGAGCTGCGTGTTGTGATCGGCGAGCAATTGCTGGAGCTGAACCCGTCGCATCAGTGGATCGCGGCGAAAACCCACATCTTTCCCGAGCTCGGCGAACTTCGCATACGAGGCGCTGATACGCGGGCACTCGAAATCGTTGACGTCGAGATTGGTCAGCAGATGGAAACCCGGCTGGAGCGGCACCACCTCGATACGCTCGATGCGGTTGTAGGCGACGAAAGTGGCGTCGCGCGACGCAATCAGCAGATTGAACGGGTTGTAATCCTGCGCGCGCTGACCGGCGGCGAAATCGGCAGCCTCGCGCGCGGTGCGGCATCGCAGCGCGTCGAGGCAGAGCAGGCCGCGCGAACGCGCATCGGGATTCGGGGTCGCCTCGACCCGGCGATTGAGCAGCCCCGCGACGAGGCCGTGCTCGTTGATGCCGAGCCAGGTGCCTCCGGCGCGGAGGTCCTTGCCTCCAACGACGTGGGGCCGCTCGCACAGCGTTGTCGGCTTCGCCGCGGGGCGGTCGAGGTATTCGTCGCGATTGGCGGCGATTACAACCGGATAGTCATCTGTCATCTGAAAATAGATTGCGAGTGTGCACATATGGTTGTGCGGCTCTCCAGGCGCGGGGATGCCGCCATCCCCAAATTGGCAGGCCGCGCAGCATTTGCAATAGGGCGAACCTCGCCATGCGAAGAGCACGGAGCGGGACTACAATAGAGATGTGAGCGCGCAGCCGCGATATGACGTGATCGTCATCGGCGCCGGCATCGTCGGCAGTTCGGTCACGATGGCGCTGGCGGAGCGCGGCAGGCGCACCCTGACCATCGACGTCGATCTTTCGGGGCGGCTGAGCTCGAGCGAGAAAAATGCCGGCGGCGTCCGCGCGACGTGGTGGGAGGCGGTCAACATCATATTGTGCCGCGCATCGATCAACTATTACGAGAGCATCGCGAGCGAAGTCGGCTTCCGCCAGAAGGGCTACCTGTGGCTCTACGATGCTGACACCTGGCCGAAAGCGCTCGCCCACATCGATTTGCAGCGCAGCCTCGGTCATCCGATCGAGACGCTGACGGCGCATGACGTGCATCAGCGGGTGCCGGAAATTGATCGCCTCGAGGGTATGGAGGGTGCGACGTTCTCGCCGCGCGACGGCCTCATCAATCCGAACCTGCTCAAAAATCATTATCGCGATCGCGCGCGGGAGCGAGGCGCGCAGTTCCGCGACGGCGTCTACATCTACGCGATCGACAATAGCGGCGACGGCGTGCGGCTGGACACCTGGCACGCCGACGAGGCGATGACCGATGCCGCCCTCATGCGCATGATGACGCAGGACGGTCCCGGTGAAGCGGAAGTCGGGCATCTCGAGCAGCTTCAGGCCGATGCTATCGTCATCGCGGGCGGCGCATGGTCGCGCAACGTGCTGCGCCTGCTGAGCCTCAAGGACTACAGCGAGCCTATCAGGCGGCAAATCTGTATAGTTGACAATCGTGAAACAAACCTCGCGCCGTACGGAATGATCGTTGATACTACGGGGCTTTATTGCCACAACGAGGGTCCGCATATACTTGCGGGATATTCTCCGCCCGAGGCTCCAGGCTACCATTTCAACTACGACGGCGAGGAATTCTTCCTCAAGGAAATCTGGCCTCGCATGTATGCGCGCATGTCGTGCTGCGAGCGGCTGCGCCACCTCACCGGATGGGCCGGGTTGTACGAGGTCTCGCCCGATCGCAGCGCCATCGTCGGGCTGGCGGCGCCGTCGGTATACGAGGCGCATTCGTTCAGCGGGCGCGGGGTGATGCAATCCTATGGCGCGGGGCAGGCGCTCGCGGGACTCATCGCGGACGGAAAATATCCGCCCACGCTCGACGCTTCGGCGCTCGCACGCACCCGCTTCGAGACCGGCCGCCTCGTATTCGAGGAACTCCACATCTAGGTTTAACGCAACGCAGGTTTAACGCCCGCGCAATCTCCGGTAGATCCATCGCATGCGGAAATTTCCATTCGTCACGGTCGACGTGTTCAGTTCGCGCGCGCTGGCGGGAAATCCGGTCGCGGTCTTCACCGACGCTCGCGGTCTCAGCGACGCCGAGATGCAGGCGATCGCGCTCGAGACGCGCCTCTCGGAGACCACCTTCATCATTCCTCGCGACGAGGCGACCGAGCGCGCGGACGGCATCAAGGTGCGCATTTTCACCATCGCCGAGGAGCTTCAATTCGCCGGGCATCCCACGCTCGGCACCGCCTCGGTCATCGCCAACGCTCGCAGCGTTGATGAAGTCGCGCTCGATCTCAAGGTTGGAAAAATTCCGCTCACCTTCAAAGCCGCGCCCGACGGCCGCTTCGGCGAAATGACGCAGCGCGACCCCGAGTTCGGCAAGATTCATGATGCGAACGAAGTCGCGAAGGCGACCGACCTCTCGGTCGATCAATTGGATTTGTCGGCTCCCATCCAGACCGTTTCGACCGGGTTCGCGTTCGCGATCGTTCCGTTGCGGTCGCTGGCGACGCTCGAGAGACTGCAGCTCGATCTGAGGAAGGCATATGCCTACCTCGCGAATACCGATGCGCGCCACTTTTACTTCGTAGTGCGAGATCGCGACCGGGAACTCGACCTGCGCGCGCGGATGCTCTTCTATGGCGGCGAAGATCCCGCAACCGGTTCGGCGGCCGGATGCACCGCGGCGTGGATGGTCCGTCATGGCCTCGCGAAGCCCGACCAGGAGGTGGTCATCGCACAGGGCATCGAAATGGGGCGCCCGAGCGACATCTTCGTGCGCGCGAGCCTCGAGGATACCCGCGTTCGCAATGTCCGCGTCGGCGGCTATTGTGCCGAGGTGATGCGCGGCGAGCTGACGCTGCCCTGACGATGGAGCTTCCGCCGCGTCGTCGCGTCGCCGCCGAGATCATCTCGCTGGTCTACATCGCGATCATCGCGTTGGTGGCGAACGCGACCGGCGCCTTCTACGTGCTGTTTCCGGAACTCGGTGCGCTCTCACACGACGTGTTCACGCGCCCGCGCGGAACCTGGGCCAACACTCCTGTCCTGCTCGCGATCACTCCGGTGATAACCGGCGCGATCGGAATCGCGATTACGCGCGCGATGCCATATGGCTTTTTCTCTGTACTGCTCAATGTGATTGGTGCGATCGCTGTGGTTCTCGGATTGCGCTCGCCGATCGCGCCCGCGATTTCCGCCGGACTGCTGCCGCTGGTGCTGGGCGTCACCAGCTGGTGGTATCCGCCGGGAATCATGTTCGGGACGGTGCTGCTGGCGGCGCTTTCGATTCTATGGAAACGATATGGCACGAGCGATGATGCGGTGGTCGCCGCCGAGAGCGCGGAGGAAGTTGCCGAAGAAATCGCGGAAGACATCACGCATGAGGTGGCTGCGCCGGTGCGCGCGCGATGGGAGAAGATCGCGGCGCTGATCGCATTCGTGGCGGTCGCGGTGCTGTTAGTGAAACTCACCGGGTGGCGCTTCATCCTGTTTCCGCCGCTAGTCGTGATCGGATTCGAGATGTTCGTGCATCCGGACATCTGTCCGTGGGCGAATCGTCCGCTGATGCTGCCGGTCGCGTGTTTTCTGACCGCCCTCGGTGGCTTCGTTTTTTGGAAATTCATGGGCGTAACGCCGCTTACCGCCGCCATGTGTATGGGATGGGGCATCATCGTCCTGCGCACGCTCGATTTGCACGTCCCGCCGGCGCTCGCGGTCGCGCTGCTGCCATTGGTGATGACGAATCCGACGCTGATTTATCCGTTCGCGGTCGGTCTCGGCACGCTGCTCCTGACCGGCTGGTTCTTCCTCTGCGAATGGATGCTCGCGGATTTCACGCCGTCAGATGCGCCCCTAGGGGCGCAGGCAGATTAGCGCTTCGAGGGTCCAGCGGCCGCGCCATTTAAATTTGGAAGCGGGACCTTGGCGCCAGTGGTGACAGACTTTTCGCAGAGAAGTATGATGACCAAGTGGCTGACAAGAATTTTCATGTAAGCCTGCCGCCGGAAGTTGTCGGCGGGTTCGGCTGGGAAGACTCGGAAGTGCCACGGCGTGTGCGTGAGGCGCTGGTGATGGACCTCTTGCGCCTCGATCGCCTTTCTGAAGGACAAGCGGCAAATATATTGGGACTCGCACGCTGGGAGCTGCTCGAACTGATGGGTCGTTATGACGTTCCGGCTGTGCGCATGCGCATCGAGGAACTCGATCGCGAGTTGGCCACGACGCGCGGCTCAAATAATCGGAGGTGAGGAATGAGCAGAGTTCTGAGTGAGCGGGTAGAGGTGGATGCAACGCGCGACGCGATCCACGTGTTCAATCTTACCTGCGACATGTGTGGTGGTTCGGACGAACTTTGGACTCTCAAGTGGCAGGATGCGGAGGAAATGAGAAGAGGAAATATCCCCAGTCCATTCACGTGTCGGAAGTGTCGAGGGAAGACTAATAGGCCTCTCTCACCTCGCCCCGATAGGCGAGGTTGCGCGATCTGATGGCGCTGGAGCGGGACCTCATTTAGCGTGCGTCTTCGCACGCGATTCAGGAATTTTGTTTGCTAGCACAGGCTTCACCCTGTGTGCCTTTCGACTTTCCAAAACCCACAGGCTAAAGCCTGTGCTACAAAGAGCGGAAACAGAATTCCTCATCGCGCGAGGACGCGCTGGATAATGTCCCGCTCCAGTAACTACCGTATAATTTCGCTTCGGACCCCGCTTCGCTCGGAAGATGGATAAATGAAGGAGACATCTCTGACGGGCGAGAGTTTCAGACCTGAATGCGGCCATACGCGCGCAGGCAGAGGAGCGCTTCGAGCGTCCACCGGCCACGCCATTCGAATTCGGAGGCGGGACTCGGAGGCGTGGCCATCCGCCATCGTCCTGCTGCCGCGATGCGAGCCCATCGAGATGCGCCTCGATCAGATCATCGGCAAATGCGCTCCGTCCGATCGAATCGGGGCGCGGGCAGAATTGCAGCGGACCGACCCCATAATTAGATGATGCGGGATCCTTCAAGTACCAATTCGCGCCATTGATTTGGGCCGCAACTCGCGAGGCGAGTGTCTGTGCGCGCGATCGATCCGGAACATGTTCAAGGAACGTCAGCGCGTTAAGGATCTCATGCGCCTCGCCAATCGGCTTCTCCAACCGCTTCCAACACCATTCCGTAGCGCGCGAAAGCTATGGATGCTGGATGCCTTGGTACGTGAGAAGCCCGGCGAGCGATGGATGCTCGCGGACTTCACGCCGAGCGTACCTTCGTCGCCGGCTTCCAAACGTTCCCGCGAGGGTTCAATTATCGTTACGCGCGCTGGTGTGCTTCCACGAAAGCCTTGAGGACAGCATGCATTCGGGACTGATATGGGCCGCCTTGCGCTTTAAACCAATCGATCACCTCGCTTTCGACACGCAACGAAATTGCCACTTTGGGTCTGCGTTCGATAGGCATGACTAATTTCGCGTTGCGAAGCCATCGCTCAGTCAAAATCGGTGCGGCATCCGTATCGGCGCGGACCGCCCTCTTGATGTCGCGATCGGTCATGGCTCGAAGCCTGGCCCAATCGGTCTTGGGCGCGGCGGATCCAGCCTTACTCCGGGTTCGTTTCACGGTACGCTTTGCGCTCACGACGGTGTGCCCTCCTTGCTGAGATTATTCGCCGGGATTCGCCGCGGGTCGTGTAGACGACAGTCAACTCGATATCATCCAACATACCGATCGCGATGATGCGATCCTCGCCGTAGTCACGGCGCTCGTCCGGCCCTTCCAGTACCGGTCCTTCAAAAATCCTGATCGCATCCTGAAAACTGACCGCATGTTTGGAGATATTGATTGCGTTGTTTGCGGCGTCCCACTCGAACTCCATCGACCGTATATACCTGCGTATATACGCTGGCGGAGACTGCGTCAATACGACGATTGAGGCTCAGATGCGGCCGTAGGCGCGCAGGCAGAGGAGCGCTTCGAGCGTCCAGCGGCCGCGCCATTCGAACTCGGAGGCGGGACTCGGCGCCGTCCATGAGATCGGCCATCCGCCATCGTCCTGCTGCCGCGCCGCGAGGGCATCGAGATGCGCCTCAATCAAATCATCGGCGAATCCAGTCCGTCCGATCGAATCCGGGCTCGGGCAGAGTTGCAGAGGCGTGACTCCATAGTTAGATGATGCGGGATCTTTCAAGTACCAATTCGCGCCGTCGATCTGGGCCGCAACTTGCGAGGCGAGTTTCTGTGCGCGCGATCGATCCGGAGCATACTCAAGGAATGTCAGCGCGTTGAGGATCTCATGCGCTTCAGCAAGCGGCTTCTCCAGCCGCCCCCAACACCATTCAGTCGCGCGCGAGAGCCATCGATGCTCGACGCCCTGATAACTAAGAAGTCCGGCGAGCGAGGCGGTTGGATTCGGCGAGTCGCCTGCGGATTGGGGTTCGCTCCAATGCGCGGCGCGCGGATAGTCGCGAATCTTCGCCGTGACGATCGGCACGCGTCCATCGGGTTCAGCGATGATTGCGAGAAAATCGCAGACGCCGTTGGCGATGCGGGCGTCACGAATGCCTGCGCCGCACAAGGCGCGCAGCGCGATCTCGCAATGAAGCGGCATGCTGTCGGGAGCGCGCACGTCGGGCTCCATCGCATGGCCGAATCCGCCATCCGCATTGCGATACGCGAGGACCGCCGCTGCGACCGCATCCGCAGGGCCGCCGAGAAAGGCGTGCGCGAACATCGTGCGCTCGAGCAGTCGCGCATTGCGCCAGATGAAATCGGCGGCGCGTTCGGGCGAAGCGGAGGCCGTGGGGTCCGCTTTCATTTCTCACGAACCCGTTGCCGCTTTGGCCAACATCGTCATCCCCGACTCAATGGCCGCGACTGCCGCCGCGCTTTTTTCGCCGAGGCCGTGACGTTTGGCAATCCACGCGGCGTCGTTGTGGGTTAGCCACACCTTGCCGTCTGCGTCTTCCCAAGCCAGGGCCTTAATCGGCAGATCGAGGCCCGCCGTCTGCTTGTCTTGCATCAGCGGCGTGCCGCCCTTGGGGTTTCCGAAAAGCAATACCTCGGTGGGACGCAGCGCCATTGCCACTTGCGCGGCGCCGCTCGCATGATCGACGCGAGCGAAAATTGCCAAACCATGAGATTTAGCGGCCGACTCGAGTCGGTCGATCGTTTCTTTGACCGAAAATCCGCTGGGAATTGTAATGAGGCCTTCCTCGCTCATGCTCATCCTCCCGTCGCTGGCGCCGCCGCGGCAAGCGCCTGTTCACGGTCCGCGCGCGCCTGCACGATACGCGCATACCTGCCCGTCCAAACAATCAGACCTACGGTGGTACCGATTCCCAGGATCGGCGACAGAATGACTACAGCGCCGGGCGTCAGCGTCAACGCGCAGACCACGCGGATGGCGGCTTCGAGGACGTAACCGACGCCCCATACGGTGGTCATTATGCGCATGGTGCGGCGGAAGCGCGCGTGCTGCCAGAGATCGTTCCACCACGCGAGGCGTTCGGCGCTCTCGGCCTCCATTACCTGGCGTGCGAAGTAGAAGATAATCGGCCGCTTCCAGAGCAGCGACGAAAGGAAGAGCAGGCCGACCAAGCCGGTGATGAAGGATTCCTTGACCAGGACGAAAAGCACGTTGCCGGAGAGAAGTGAGCTGGTCACACCGATCGCCAGAAACAGCAATACGATCGCACCGACCAGATCGACACTGCGACTTACGATGAACTTCCGAGCGATGTTGCCCACCGGGAAAATCGCGCCGGCTGTCAGCGCCGGTACGGTAGCCACGCCATAGCGGGTGAGGACCTGGTAGAGGATCGCAGGCAAGGCGCCATCGATCACCAAATCGGGAACCATCGCGCGCAGGTTGGGCGTGCCTGGCGGAGGCGGGAAAACTTGTGCGTTTTCAGCCATAAGATCGATTTACCGCACCGCACGATTTCGGGGAATGCGCGGAAAAAGCTGCGGCGGTGTGCATCGCCGCGCATAAAGAGGATCGGGCGACCGCGAGGCCGCCCGATCTCGCAAGAGCTACTTCATCAGGCCTTCGGCCTTCAGCGTCTCCTGAACTTTGGGGCGCGCGCCGACGCGTCCCATGTAGGCGACGAGGTTCGGATATGGTTTCAGATCGATTTTGACGAAATTCGTCCAGTTCACGATCGTAAACGCATACGCATCGGCGACGGTGAAATTGTTGCCCATCAGGTACTGACGGTTCGCGAGCTGGTCATTCAAATACGCCAGCCGCTTGGTGATGTTGGCCTTGGACATCTCCTTGACCGCGTCGGGTGTCGCTGGGTTGAAGAGCGGGCCGAAGTTTTTATGGAGTTCGGTGCCGATGAAGTTGAGCCACTCCTGCAACCGATATCGATCGACGGTACCATTGGCCGGGGCGAGTCCGCTCGCCGGCTTCTGATCGGCAAGATACTGAACGATCGCGGGGCCTTCGGTGAGGATGCTGCCATCATCGAGGCGCAGCGTCGGGACATAGCCCTTCGGGTTGATGGCCGTGAAGTCCTGGCCGGTTTCGGTCTGGTGCTTGGCGAGGTTGACCTTTTCGAGTTCGACTGGAACGCCGGCTTCGGTTGCGACGATGTGCGGTGAAAGCGAGCAGGCGCCTGGCGAGTAATAGAGTTTCATGGAATCCTCCTTCCGGATGTGACCGTTAGACGGCCGCGTGAGTCTTGGGATCGGCGCGGACTTTACCATTGCTCCTGCAAACGCGCCACCTGAGAAGCTGCGCAGCATGGCGCGCGATAGGAAATGAATCGGGTCGCGTCCTGTTCACTTCACATAAAATGACTGCTAAGTAAGGGCGAGTCCGATGGTCGCGACACCGGCGGATATCATCGCATTAAAGAATCGCCGTTAAGATTGCCTGATTAACAAACTTTCGATTATAAGCTAGGCTTTAGCCAGCGTGGCCGTCCGCGCATTTGGGAGTAGGAAGTTGGCCAGAAAGAAAATCGCATTCATCGGTGCCGGAAATGTCGGCGCGACCTGCGCACATCTATGCTTCCTGCGCTCGCTCGGCGACATCATCCTGTACGACATCATCGACGGCCTGCCGCAGGGCAAAGCGCTCGACATGCTCGAATCGGCGCCGGTCCTCAATGTCGATGTCAACGTCACCGGCGCCACCGATATCCGCGCGATCGAGGGCGCGGACTGCATCGTCGTCACGTCGGGATCGCCGCGCAAACCAGGCATGAGCCGCGACGACCTGCTGAAGATCAACGCAGGCGTCATGAACACCGTCGGCAAGGCGATCAAAGAACACGCCCCGAATGCGTTCGTGATCGCGGTCACCAATCCCCTCGATGCGATGGTGACGCAGCTCAAGCGCGTCACCGGACTGGCGAAGAATCTCATCGTGGGACAGGCGGGCGTGCTCGACTCGGCGCGATACCGGACCTTCCTCGCGATGGAGCTGAAGGTCTCGGTGCAGAGCATCGAGGCGATGGTGCTCGGCGGTCACGGCGACGACATGGTGCCGGTGCGCAGCTACACGCGCGCGGGCGGAGTGCCGGTCGAGAAATACATCAATGCGGAGCGGCTTGAGGAAATCGAAAAGCGCACCCGCAACGGAGGCGCCGAAATCGTCAACCTGATGAAGACCTCGTCGTACTATGCGGCCGGAACCGCGGTTTACCAGATGGTCGAGGCCTTCATGCTCGATCGCAAGCAGGTGCTGCCTTGCGCCGCGTACCTCGAAGGCGAGTACGGCGTGAAGGGACTGTTCGCGGGAGTGCCGGTCGTGATTGGCGCGGGCGGCGTCGAGCGCGTCATCGAGATAGCGCTGAGTGATGCGGAAAAGAAATCCTTCGACAGCTCGGTCGCGCATGTGCGCGAGTTGGTCGAGGCGATGGACAAAGTTCTCGCGGCTTAAAGATCGGAGAAATCATGGCTGAAGAAGCGATAGCAATCGGTCCAGTCTCGCGGCTCAGCGTCGAGGACCAGCGCCATTGGATTCTGCGACGACTCCATTCGCTGACCGGAATCATCCCGATCGGCGCATTCCTGTTTTTCCACATCTTCGAAAATTCGTATGTGACGCACGGCGCCGAGGTCTGGTGGAAGGAGAGCGAGTTCACCCGCACCCTGCCGTTCGAGTTCGTTATCGAAGCCCTCCTGCTGTGGATTCCGATCAGCTATCACGCGATCTATGGCCTCGTGATCACGGTGACTGCCGAGCCGAATGTTGACGCATACGCGTTGGAGCGCAACCTGCAATACACGCTACAGCGCATCACCGGCATCCTCGCGCTGGCGTTCATCCTGTTTCATTTTTTCACTACGCGCGGATGGTTCTATCTAACCGGCGTGGAGACCAACTATGCGCGCATGCACGATTTCATGATGAATCCCTTGTACCTGTCCATTTACATCATCGGGACGCTGTCGTGCCTGTATCATCTGACTAACGGAATTTTCACCTTCTGCATCACATGGGGAATCACGGTAGGACCGCGCGCGCAGACCCTGGTCAATCGCGCATGCGTTGCGTTGTTCCTCGCGTTCTCGGTGATGGCGGTGGTGACGCTAATTTCCTTCCGGACTCCGGCGTAGGAGACTTTGCAGATGCCTGGACATCACATCATCGTTGGCGGCGGCCTCGCGGGTCTGACGACCGCGATGAAGCTGGCCGAGCAGGGCGAGAAGGTCGATCTGTTTTCGATCGTGCCGGTCAAGCGATCGCATTCAGTATGTGCGCAGGGCGGCATCAACGGCGCCGTCAACACCAAGGGCGAGGGCGACTCGCCGTGGATTCATTTCGACGACTCGATCTATGGCGGCGACTTCCTCGCCAATCAGCCCCCGGTCAAGGGGATGTGCGAGGCCGCGCCGGGAATCATCTACCTGTTCGATCGCATGGGGGTGATGTTCAATCGCACGCCCGAGGGGTTGCTGGATTTCCGCCGCTTCGGCGGCACCAAGCATCATCGCACTGCGTTCGCCGGCGCGACCACCGGCCAGCAACTTCTATACGCATTGGATGAGCAGGTCCGCCGCTACGAGGTCGCGGGCCTCATCCGCAAATTCGAAGGATGGGAGATGGTGAGCCTCGTCCTCGACGAGTCGGGCGATTGCAAAGGCATCTGCGCGATCGACAACCGATCGCTGGAGCTGCGCGCATTCCCCGGCGATACCACCATGATTGCGACCGGTGGCCCCGGCCTCATCTTCGGGCGCTCGACGCAGTCGCTCGTCAACACTGGCTCGGCCAACAGCGCGTGCTATCAGCAGGGCGCGACCTACTCGAATGGCGAATTCATCCAGGTGCATCCAACCGCGGTGCCGGGCGAAGACAAAAATCGTCTCATCTCGGAATCGATTCGTGGCGAGGGCGGCCGCGTCTGGACCTACAGGGATGGCAAGCCGTGGTACTTCCTCGAGGACATGTATCCGGCCTATGGCAACCTGGTGCCGCGCGATATCGCGACGCGCGCGATTTACAAGGTGGTGTATGAGCAGGGCCTCGGCGTCGATGGTCAGCCGCTCGTCTACCTGGACGTGAGTCACATCGATCCCGCGGTCCTCAATGCGAAGGTCGCGGGCGTGCTGGAAATCTACGAGAAGTTCGTCGGCCAGGATCCCCGCAAGGTGCCGATGAAGATTTTTCCCGCCATGCACTACTCGATGGGCGGTCTGTGGGTTGACTACAACCAGCAGACCAACATCAAGGGGCTGTATGCGGGCGGCGAGTGCGACTACCAGTATCACGGCGCCAATCGCCTCGGCGCGAACTCGCTGCTGTCGTGCATCTATGCGGGCATGGTCGCGCCGCCGGTGATGATCGACTATGCGAAAGCGCATCCGGCGCCGAGCGACTCGCGCATCTACGATCAGGAGACGACGCGGCAGCGCGAGGAGTTCGATCGGATTTTCAAATTGAATGGCCCCGAGAACGCGTTCACGATTTGGCGCGAGCTCGGCGACATCATGACCGAGAACGTCACGGTCGTGCGCAAGAACGACAAGCTTAAAGAGACCGACATCAAGATCCAGGAGCTGAAGGATCGCTTCGGACGCATCGGTCTCAGCGACACCGGCAAGTGGGCGAATCAGGAAGTGCTGTTCGTGCGCCAGCTATGGAACATGCTGGAGCTCGCGCGGCCTATAACCATCGGGGCGCTCAATCGCGACGAATCGCGCGGTGCTCATTATAAGCCCGAGTTCCCCGAGCGCGACGATGCGAATTTCCTCAAGACCACGATGGCGAATTGGTCATCCGATGGCCCGCGCTTTTCGTGGGAGGCCGTCGATACCAGCCTCATCAAACCGCGCCCGCGGCGCTACGACGTCGAGACCACGCACGAGAAGGCGAAGGCGGCCTAAGAACAGGGTGTGGAGCGATTGCTACTGCTGTTCGCGAGATAACGAATTCTCAACACCCTGATAGGGAGAAGGTTGTGGCAGAACGGACGATAGTCCTAAACATCAAGCGGCAGGATTCTCCGCAGTCCCAGAGCTACTGGCAGGAATTCGAGATCCCCTACTTGCCATCTAACAATGTCATCTCGATGCTGATGGAAATCCGACGCAATCCGGTGACGCGGCAGGGCAAGCATGTGTCGGCGCCGGTCTTCCATGCCAACTGCCTCGAAGAAGTGTGCGGCGCGTGCACGATGGTAATTAATGGGCGCGTGCGCCAGGGATGTACCGCTTTGGCACAGCATCTCCCGAATCCCACGACGCTCGAACCGATGACCAAGTTCCCGGTCATCCGCGATTTGTGGGTTGACCGCTCCAAGATGTTCCAGCATCTGCAGCGCGCGCATTCATGGATTCCGATCGACGGCAGCTACGATCTCGGCGCCGGCCCGCGCGTCAGCTCCGAGACGCAGCAGTTTGCATATCTCTTCTCGCGATGCATGACCTGCGGATGCTGTCTGGAGGCATGCCCGCAAGTGAACTCGCATTCGAAGTTCATGGGCCCCGCGGTGATGGGTCAGGTCTACCTGATGAGCCAGCATCCGACCGGCGCGATGCACGAAGACGATCGCCTCGAAGGTGTGATGGGCGACGGCGGCATCGAGGATTGTGGCAACGCGCAGAACTGCGTCGAGGTATGTCCTAAGGACATTCCCCTGACGACCGCGATAGGATGGGTGGGCCGCAAAGCGACAGTAAAGTGGCTGCGCGATTTGTTCATGCGCTAGTCTTCGATGAGCGCTGTCTAGTATCGACCCGGCAATGCTACGCGAATCTGTTTCCGCCGGCCGCCGCTGACCACGGTCAGGTAGACCACCTCGCCGGCCCCGGCCTTGTCGATCGCCTTTTCAAAGTCGGTGACATCACGAGTGCGCTCTCCATCCACCGCGATGATCGTCGCGTGCGATTCGCCGATGCCGTTCAGCGCCATCACGCCCAGCATTGCAGGCGGAAAGGTAGCCGCCGTGGCAAGCATCCCGATGGTCACAGCCGCATGGAACAAAGCTCCGTGGCGGAGGCGACCCTGCAAGCCGGCCGCCCTTGCGGGGCTGCCGGGAAGTACCTCGAGAATCTCTACTCCGCTTACCTCGCGGCCGTGTTCCAGCATGCCCGTTTCGCTCCGCACCACGATGCCTAACTGGGGACTCACGTCGATGTCCTCAATATCCGGATTCCTCCGCATGTAAGGATCCGGATTGCTCCGCTCGTAATCGTCGGCGGAGCCGAGGCCTCGATCCCAACCGGTTTGCCCCGCCGCGGCAGTGGTCGCAACCGTCGTGACCACGATTCCGGCGATCAAGCAGCCAACGATCGTCCACGTCGCGATTAACCTCGGGACCAGTACGGGGCCAGCTCGAATTCCGCTCCGGGCGAGGGTTCGGTGCAGTGAAGCACCGCGCGCTGGGACCGCTGCATTGCGCCGCATACGAGCATCCCCTGGCCACTGACGTGGCATAGCCGGGATTTCCGTTTTGACTCTGCGATTCCAATTCCCGTATAAGCCGGGCGACCACTCTTGGCAAGATTAGTTTTGTGAACGGAGTTTTTTGAGCGGCCGTAATCGACACGATGTCGGAACTATATTGACAACGCGTCGATATCTGCGAGGTAGCGGCATCGCCGGATTCGTAGTGGGTTTGTTTCTGCCATTCCGATGCTGATCCCCCGCGCCGTCGTTGGGTATCCCGCGAGGCCTGCGGAGACGGGTTCCAACCTCTCTCATTTCGAAAGTGTTTGATTCTCCTCGATGATTTGGCTTCGTTTCGTAATCGACCGCGAGCCGTGTGCGAGCGGTCGCCCTGAGCAAAGCGAAGGGTCTCGATGGGCACGATGGCGCCCAAGTGGGTTTGTTTTTTGCGCTTTCGACATCGGGCGTCCCGCCATTCGAGGTCCTTCGCGCAGCGCTCAGGACACTTGTCGGCGATGCCTCCAAGTGGGTTTGTTTTTGCACTTTTGGATGGTTCATTGGATTTGGTCGGAGCATCCTCGGTGGGTTCGTTTATGTAATCGAGCGCGAGGCGTGCCCGAGCGGTCGCACTGAGCGCAGCGAAGGGTCTCGACGTTTCGGTGGGTTCGTTTCTGCAATTTCGCATGTATGGCTTCATACCGGTTCCCATAAACGCGATTGGCGCCCCCTCGATGGACGCCACAACTTCATGATAGCACAATCTGACCGGCGGCGAGCCTGCTTACTTGGCAGGCAGCGACGGATCATCTTACTGTTCCTCGCCCTTCCTTTTCTTCGCCCATACGTTCGGGCGAGGTGGGCCGGCGCGATTTTCGCGATGGCTGCGAGGCGAAAATCGTGACGGGCCGGAGCGGGTCCTCAGCTCTGGATTCTGGACTCTCGGTACAACTGGTCGCCGAAGTCAGTTGCTCCAATCAGTCAGCGCATCGCGGCCCGAAGAGGAGCACACTGTGAAACGTAAGGCGGTAGGTAGTTGGTCCCTGGATGTCCTGCAGCTTGACGACTCCTATTATATCGGCTTTGAACAATTTACGGAATTGCGTAGCCTTGTCGTAGGAGAGACGGTCCGACTGCGGAGGGTCTAAAAGCGCCGACACCGCAGCGCCGGTCCCATGCGACCACAAGCCAAACAACAAGCAAACCCGCTGCTCCGGTATCCACGGATGCCCGCAGTAAATGATGAAGCCGTAGTCCTCCCGAAGTTCGTTTCCGCTGTCCTAGTGCTAAAGGTTTCCTCTTTCTCGGGTCCTTTTGGCTTGTATGTGCACAAGTTTTCCCTCCCATTCTGAGAGAACCGCAGCGGTGGTCCCTGATCTCCTGTTAGAATCTCTTTTGCCATTCTGTTTACAAACGGACCGGCAAGGACGATGCAACTGCGATATTCCTGATAGGCAGCACTGTTTTGTGGATCGACAAACTTAACCTTCTTCGTGTCGCCGTACATTTGTTGGAAGCGGCCTTCTAAATGCGCCAACGCGATACCGTGATCTAGTGGCAGAAAAAAGGTGTTGTCGGGGGGCTTTTCGCTCCGGCCGGTCATCTGGTTTGGAAATTCGGGCGGCGGCATGTGGGGAATGACGACGTGAAGTACTGGCTCGCTGCCAACAACGACTCTCAGCAAATCGGACCTGAACCACCAAAGCCTAAGCGAAGACGGTAGCCAATAGACCACGCCGATCGCCTTTATCAGCGAGTTGACAGAGCCCAGAATGAATGCCAACGCCGACATTTGGGACTATCCCATGAGATTGCCGACCTAGCCGGCCTTGGTCGTAGGGCCCCCCGTGAGGAGGACGTAGACGCCCAGACCAACAAAAGTCCAGACGACCGAACCAATCGCTATGGCGGCGATGTTTGCTCCGTTGTAACGACCGTCTACGCAGCGGCGATCGTTGAGTCGATTTATACTGGACTGCACGACTATCAGCGGCAAAACCGCTGCGAACCCGATGAACCCACGAAGCCCGGTCCCGACTGTTGCGATAGCCAAACCGACCCATAATGCTGCGAGCAAAGCTGGGCTCCATCGGAACGTAGTTCCGCGCGTGATTCCTTGTTGTTTGATAGC
The DNA here is from genome assembly GCA_963815835.1 of uncultured delta proteobacterium. GTDB lineage: Bacteria > Desulfobacterota > Binatia > Binatales > Binataceae > DATGKG01. Next base: position 104,819 of record CAWFIF010000003.1, on the reverse strand, counting down.
TCGGAAAAGAGGGTACGCAAATATTCCGTTGAACAGTGCCTTGACCGCTGGATTGAACGTTCGGTGCTCAGAGGTTCGAATATAGTTCCATTGCATGTAAAACCAATGAATCTGATACAGACCGAATGTGAAGCCTGACATGACCACCAATTTATGAATCGCTATTGGATCAAAGAATATCGTCGTCGTTTCGTAGGAGGCCGACCCAATATTCGGTTGCTGGCTTTCAACTGCTTGATTCTTCGGCGCAGGGACTATCGGCTTGTTCGGTCAACCGCACCATATGCAGGCGATTGCGGCATCCGAGATGCTGTGGTTGCAGTCCGGACAAACTATCAGCGCCATGTCTATCTATTGGTGACCGTTAGCCAAACAAGTTCTCGATATCTGCTACCAGAAGCGCTACGATGCAGGCAATCGGCTGTGGGCATGTTAATCTGTCGCGGGGTCTTTGAAGAAGAAGCTAGGCGGCCGCCCTTCAAAATCCGCATGCACGCATCCGCCGAAGAATCCCGGCGCTGAGGTCCCGCTCCGGCCCGTCACAGTTCATGCGCGCAGCCATTGCGTGAACTGTGACGGTCCACCTCGCCCAATCATATGGGCGAGGCACAGAATAGGGCGAGGAGCAGAAAAACTGCGCAGAGGCAGAGAATGCTGCTCTCGGAATTCTCCGCCGTTCTACATATAATCGCGGGGTTCGATTCCATTGAAATTCCGCTTGTGGGATGGGGACATCACTTTGAGCATCGCGTTGAAGGCATTTGCGAAGGCATACGAATGAACATTCATGAGTTCCAGGCGAAACAGGTTCTAGGCCGCTTCGGCGCGCCCGTCCCCAAAGGGCAGGGCGTCACTACCGCCGATGACGCAGCCAAGGCATTCACGGCGCTCGGCCAGCCAAAGGCGGTCGTCAAGGTGCAAATCCATGCCGGCGGGCGCGGCAAGGCCGGCGGCGTCAAGCTCGTCTCGAGCGCCGAGGAGGCGCGCGCGTTCGCGACGAAATGGCTCGGCAATAAAATCGTCACACATCAGACCGGACCCGACGGGCGAGTCGTGCGCCGCATGTATGTCGAGGAGGCCAGCGACGTGGCGCGCGAGCTGTACCTCGGCCTCGTCGTCGATCGCAAGGCGGAGTCGGTCGCCGTCATCGCCAGCACCGAGGGCGGGATGGAAATCGAAGAGGTCGCCGCCAAAACGCCCGACAAGATCATCACCGAGCCGATCGATCCGCTGCTTGGTGTGTCGGGATTCCTCGCGCGCAAAATCGCGTTCGGGCTGGGGCTGAAGGACAAGCAGGTCGGCCAGTTCGTCACGCTGCTGACGGCGCTCTATCGCGCATTCATCGAGACCGACGCGTCGCTAATCGAAATCAATCCGCTGGTAGTCACGAAGGATGGCCGCGTCATCTGCCTCGACGCGAAAATGTCCTTCGACGACAACGGACTGTTTCGCCATCCGGATATCCGCGAACTGCGCGATCCGAACGAGGAGGATCCCGCGGAGACCGAGGCTGCGAAGTTCGACCTCAGCTACGTGCATCTGGACGGCAACATCGGATGCATGGTGAATGGCGCCGGGCTGGCGATGGCGACGATGGACATCGTGAAATTTTACGGCGCGGAGCCGGCCAACTTTCTTGATGTCGGCGGCGGCGCGAGCACCGAGAAAGTCGCGGCGGCGTTTCGCATCATCCTTTCGGACCAGCGCGTCAAGGGCGTCTTGATCAACATCTTCGGCGGCATCATGCGATGCGACGTGCTCGCGCAGGGCGTGGTCGAGGCGGCCAAGCAAGTCAACCTCAGCGTGCCGCTGGTGGTCAGGATGGAAGGCACCAACGTGGTCGAGGGAAAAAAGATCCTCGCTGAGTCGGGCATCAAGGTGATTGGCGCCTCTGACCTGGCCGATGCGGCGCGCAAGGTGACCGAGGCGATCGGAGTCAGGACAGCACAATGAGTATTCTCGTCAACAAGAACACCCGGGTCGTCACGCAGGGGATTACCGGCGCGACCGGCCAGATTCATACGCGCGCATGCAAGGAATACGGCACCCAGATGGTTGCGGGCGTGGTGCCCGGCAAGGGCGGGACGACCTTCGAGGGGATTCCGATTTTTGATACGGTCGAGCAGGCACGAAAAGCTACCGAATGTAATGCGGCGGTGAGCTACGTGCCGCCGGCGTTCGCGGCGGACGGTATCCTGGAGGCGGTCGCGGCCGGCATCGAGCTGGTGATTTGCATCACCGAGGGCGTGCCCGTCATCGACATGGTGAAGGTGCGGCGCTACATGCGCGACAGCAAGAGCCGCCTCATCGGGCCGAACTGCCCGGGGATCATCACGCCGGGTGAGTGCAAAATCGGCATCATGCCGGGGTACATCCACAAACCCGGCGAAGTGGGCGTGGTCTCGCGCTCAGGCACTTTGACGTACGAAGCCGTGTATCAACTGACGCAATTGGGAATCGGCCAGTCCTCGTGCATCGGTATCGGCGGCGATCCGATCGTGGGCACTTCGCATATCGACTCGCTGCGATTGTTCAATGAGGACCCGAAGACGAAGGCCATCGTCATGATCGGAGAGATCGGCGGCACGGCGGAGGAAGAGGCGGCTGAGTTCGTGAAAAAGAATGTCAAGAAGCCGGTCGTCGCGTTCATCGCGGGGCAGACCGCGCCGAAGGGACGCCGCATGGGTCATGCGGGCGCGATAATCTCGGGCGGACGCGGCACCGCGGCGGACAAAATCGCGGCACTGAAGGCGGCAGGCATCACCGTCGCGATGAGCCCCGCCGAGATGGGCATCACGATGAAGAACTTGTTGGACGGGAAGAATTAGATGGAGCGAACCTTTGCAATCATTAAACCAGACGCCGTAGGTCGAGGATTGGCGGGTGATATCATAAAAAGAATCGAAGCCGCGGGACTGAAGATTCGCGGGATGCGCCTGATGCATCTCTCGCGCGCGCAGGCGGAGCGCTTCTATGAGGTCCATAAGGCGCGGCCGTTTTACAGCGACCTGTGCACCTACATGACGTCCGGGCCGGTAATCGTGATGGTGCTCGAGGGCGACAAGGCGATCACGCGATGGCGCGAGCTGATGGGCGCGACCGACCCGACGAAGGCGAGCGCCGGCACCATCAGGAAGGATTTTGGCGAGAACATCGAGCGCAATGCGGTCCATGGCTCCGACGCGCCCGAGACCGCCGCGCAGGAAGTGCCCTTCTTCTTCAGCAACCTCGATTTGGTGTGAGCCATATAGCGCCAGGGGAAAGTCGGAAGTACAATCGCTGTCAGAGATGGAACTCGAGAAGTATAAGCATATCGGCATCGACCCTGAGATGCTCGGGGGTCAGCCTTACGTGAAGGGGACCAGGCTTTCAGTCGCATTCATTCTGTCATGCCTTTCGCAGGGCATGAGTGTTGAGGAAATTTCCGAGACCTACGTTCCGGTCACTTCGGAAGAAGTCTCGGAAGTTCTCAAGTTTGCTGCTGAGGTACTCGATGCCTGGCCGGTGGCTGCTTGACGTAAATGTTCCTACGCAGCTGGTCTTGACCCTCAAAGGTTTTGGAGTCGAAGCGGCAACCGCAGCCTCACTTGGCTGGAAGCAACTTACCAACGGCCATCTCGTTGAAGCTGCAAGCAACGTGGGATTTTCGGCGATCCTGACGCGCGACAAACGTTTTCGGCAATCAGCATCGGAGACGCTAAAGCGATTTCCGGCGATCGCGTTAGTGGTCCTGGTTTTGCCGCAAGCTCCTGCGTTGGATTTTCTGCGAGATTTCGAAAATTCGTGGGCTGCTAAGCCCATCGAGCCAATGGCAGGACAAGTTATTACGTGGCCTTGAATCAATCAGTTGAGACGAGACATTCAGCCAAGGTCGAAATACCCGACCTTCGTGATCTCGGATTCGAGGAAATCGAGGCCCTCGTTGCCGAGGCAGGGGAGCGATCGTTTCGGGCGAAGCAGCTAGCCGGATGGATTTACGGCCGTGGCGTCGAGTCCTTCGATGCGATGCTCGACCTCCCGAAAGGCTTTCGCGCGCACTTAAAGCATCACTTTAAGATTGGCTCCGGGGAAACGGCGACAGTTGCGCGCTCATCGGACGGCACTCGCAAGCTGCTGGTGCGGCTTGCCGATGGCGAGGCAATCGAGAGCGTCATCATTCCATCGCGGGAACTAGAGGCGACGCCGATCGGTGAAAAACTCAACCAACGCATCACGTTGTGTATGTCGAGTCAGGCAGGGTGCGCGATGGCGTGCGAGTTCTGCGCAACGGCGCGGATGGGGCTGCATCGCAATCTCGCGGTCGGCGAAATCGTCAGCCAGGTTTTCCTCGCGCGCCGGGAACTCGGTCCCGATGAGCATCTGACGAACTACGTGTTCATGGGCATGGGCGAACCTTTGGCGAATTATCCGCGGCTGGTCAAGGCGCTTACCATCATGACATCGGAGTGGGGGATGGGCATTTCACCTCGCCGCATCACGGTGTCCACGGTCGGCGTCGTCCCGATGATGGAGCGTCTTCTCACGGATGTTCCCGTGCGGATCGCGGTCTCTCTGCATGCGACGACTAACGAACTTCGCGATCGCCTCGCGCCGATCAACCAACGCTATCCGCTCGAGGTGCTGCTCGACGCATGCAAGCGCCTGCCGCTCAAACAGCGCGAGCGCATCACGTTCGAATACGTGATGCTGCGCGGGGTGAATGATTCCATCGACGACGCCAAGCGCCTGGTCAAGCTGCTCGCGCCCCTGCGCGGCAAGGTCAACCTGATTTTCTTCAACGCGTTCGAAGGTTCGGGTTTCGCAACCAGTTCGAGGGCGGCGGTTGAGGACTTTCAAGCGCTGCTGCGCAAGGGTAACCTGACCGCGACTATTCGCGAGAGCCGCGGGCTGGATATCGCGGCCGCGTGCGGACAGTTGTACGCGCGAGCGGATGGCTTCCCCGGCGCGAGCCTCCCTCTGCTAAGGAATAGGAACACAACATGGCGAAAAAGGTTCTAGGCGTAATCGGCGGCAGCGGCTTCTATCAGATGCCCGGTCTCGAGAATGTCAAACAACTCGAGATCGGCACTCCTTTCGGGCCTCCGTCGGATCCTTACATAACTGGACGCATTGGCGATCTCGATGTTGTGTTTCTCGCGCGCCACGGCAAGGGCCATCGGATTCTTCCCAGCGAGCTGAACTATCGCGCCAACATCTATGGAATGAAGACGCTAGGCGTTGACCATCTGCTCTCGGTGAGTACTGCCGGTAGCATGAAAGAGGCGATCAAGCCCGGCGACCTGGTGGTACCGAATCAGTTTCTTGATCACACGCACAAGCGGCCTGCGACGTTCTTCGGCGACGGGATCGTAGCGCACGTATCGATGGCCGATCCGGTGTGCGCCGATCTCGCTCGCGATTTAGCCTCGGCGAGTCGCCAGGCGGGTGCGACGATACACGAAGGCGGCACTTACCTTTGTATCGAGGGTCCGCAATTTTCCACTCGCGCCGAATCGAACCTTTATCGAGGTTGGGGCGTTGATGTCATCAGTATGACCGCGATGCAGGAGGCGCGCCTCGCCAAGGAAGCGGAGCTTTGTTACGCGGCGCTGGTGCTAGTGACCGACTATGATTGCTGGCATCAATCGGTGAAGGCGGTCGACATCGCGGAGATTCTCGCGGTGATGCATGCCAACGTCGAGCTGGCGCAGCATGCGGTGAAAAATCTGGCGGTCGCCCTCGCGAAGCGCGGTCGCACTTGCATGTGTGGCAGCTCGCTCAAGGATTCGATCATCACCGATCGCTCGGTGATTCCGCCGAAACGAATCGCGGACCTTCGTCCTATTATCGGCAAATATCTGTAGGTCGGAGAACAGACAAATCGCATGAGTATCGTGGTTGTTGGGTCGGTGGCGTATGACACGGTCGAGACGTTGACGAGCCGCAGAGAGAATGCACTCGGCGGCGCGGCGACGTTCTTTTCGGTGGCCGCGCGCTTCTTCGCACCGGTCAGCATCGTTGCGGTCATCGGCAGGGACTTCAAGGCGGAGCATGAGCGGATGCTGTCCGAACGAGGCATCGACCTCCGCGGTCTCGAACGCCGCGAGGGCAAAACCTTCCATTGGCACGGCCGCTATCACGAGGACATGAACAAGCGCGACACTATCAGCCTCGCGCTCAACGTCTTCGATGGTTTCAATCCCACGCTGCTGCCCGATCAGCAGCGCTGCGACTATCTTTTCCTCGCCAACATTTCTCCCGAGCTTCAGTATCGGGTGCTCTCGCAGGTCAAAAGTCCGAAGTTGGTCGCGGCCGACACCATGGATTTCTGGATTCAGAATGCGCGGCCTCATCTGACGCGGCTGCTGGAGCGCCTCGATATCCTGACGGTCAATGACGATGAGGCGAGGATGCTCAGCGGCGAGCATAACCTGGTCAAGGCGGGGCGCGCGATTTTGAAGATGGGACCCAAGAGCCTGCTGGTGAAGCGCGGCGAGTATGGCGTCCTGCAATTCAGCAAGGAAGGAATGTTCGCAGTGCCGGCGTACCCACTTGAGGAAGTGGTTGACCCGACCGGCGCGGGCGACACCTTTGCAGGTGGCCTGATGGGCTTTCTCGCGCGCCAGGGGCGGTTGACTGAATCAATTCTTCGCACGGCGGTTGTGTACGGCACTGTAATGGCTTCGTACGCAGTAGAAAATTATTCGATGGACCGCTTGCTCGAACTCACCTGGGAAGAAATCGACCATCGCTATCGCGCCTTCATCGAGCTCACCGACTCGCATTCGAACCGATGGAACTCTCCATCGTGATTCCGCTCTTCAACGAGCGGGGCAATCTCGGCCCGCTCCACGAAGAGCTGAAACATGTCCTCGCCGGTATGGGCAACTCGTATGAGATCGTTTTCGTTGACGATGGCAGCACCGATGGCAGCGTTAACGAGCTGCGCCGCATCAAGGAATCCGACCCCGATGTGCGCGTGATAAGGCTCGCGAAGAACACGGGTCAGACGGCAGCCCTGCAATGCGGCTTTTCGAATTCGCGTGGCGACATTGTCGTCGCGCTCGACGGTGATGGCGAGAACGATCCCGCTGACATCCCCCGTCTGATCGCGAAGCTCAAGGAAGGCTACGACCTGGTCAGCGGATGGCGCACCGAGCGCTGGCAGAATGAAACCTTCACGCGGCGCCTGCCGTCGGTTGCCGCCAACGGCCTCATCTCGCGCATCACCGGAACCGCGCTGCACGACTACGGATGCACGCTGAAAGCGTATCGCGGCGGCCTCGCGCGCAGCCTCGCGCTGTATGGCGAGATGCATCGCTTCGTGCCGGCGATCGCAGCCGAGCAGGGCGCGCAAATCGCCGAGGTACAAGTTAACTTTCGGCCGCGCCGCAGTGGCGACTCTAAATACGGACCGGGCAGAATTGTCAGGACGTTCCTCGACCTGATGACGGTAAAATTTTTGTCCGGCTATTCGACCCGTCCCATCCAGGTTTTCGGCGCGATCGGATTGCTGATCGGTACGCTCGGCGCGATCTGGATGGCGCTCCTTGTGTTCGAGAAAGTTTTTCTCGGCTACCATTTGGCGGATCGGCCTGCGTTGTTGCTCGCGGTATTGCTGCTGGTCGTGGGCGTACAGTTCGTAAGCCTGGGGCTGATCGGTGAGATGGTCGCCCGCACCTATCACGAATCGCAGCGCAAACCGATCTACCTGATCAAAGAAGAATTCTAGGGAGTCTCCCTCATGAATATCGCAGTAATCGGAACCGGCTATGTCGGCCTCGTCAGCGGCACCTGTTACGCCGAAAGCGGCAACGAGGTGATCTGTGTCGACATCGACAAGGGCCGCATCGCTGCCCTCAATGAGGGCAAGGTTCCTATTTACGAGCCGGGCCTCGAAGAGTTGGTGCGACGCAATACCAGCGAGCGTCGATTGAGCTTCACTATTGACGCCACCGATGCCATTAGCCAATCGATGATTTCATTTATCGCGGTCGGAACTCCGATGAGCAAGGACGGGGCCGCCGACTTGAGTGGCGTGATGAAGGCCGCGGAGACCATCGCGAAAGCCGTCACCGGCTACCACATCATTTGCGTGAAGAGCACGGTTCCGGTCGGCACCAATGACAAGGTGCGCGAAGTCGTCGCGCGTTTCACCAAGCATAAGGTCGATGTCTGTTCGGTTCCCGAATTCCTGAAAGAGGGATCGGCGATCGAAGACTTCATGCGCCCCGACCGTGTCGTGATCGGGAGCATCAGCGAGCAGGCGACCGCGATTCTGCGCGAGTTGCATGCACCGTTCACTCGCACCGACAACCCGATTCTGTTGATGGATCCGAAGTCAGCCGAGATGACCAAGTATGCGTGCAACGCGATGCTGGCGCTGAGGATTTCTTTCATCAACGACATCGCGAGTTTGTGCGAAGCGGTCGGCGCGGAGATCAACCATGTGCGGCGCGGGCTGGGCACGGACCGCCGCATCGGATCGTCGTTCCTGTTCCCGGGCGTCGGATATGGCGGCTCATGTTTCCCCAAGGATGTGCAGGCGCTAATCCATACGGCGGCCGAGAACGGCCTCAAGTTCGACCTGCTGCAAGCGGCCGAGGACGTCAATACGCATCAGAAGCGGCACTTGGTCGAGCGCGTGAAGGAGCACTTTGGTAATGACCTGAAGGGGCGGACCTTCGCGGTGTGGGGTTTGGCGTTCAAGCCGCGTACCGATGACATGCGCGAGGCGCCGTCGCTGGTGGTGGTCGAGGAGTTGCTGAAGGCCGGCGCGACAGTACGCGCGCACGATCCGGAGGCGCTCGAAAACGCGCGGCGTATCTTCGGCGACCGGATCAGCTATCATAAAGCGAACTACGAGGCGCTGAGCGGCGCGGACGCGCTGATTATCCTGACGGAGTGGAACGAGTTTAGGCATCCGAATTTTCAGCGCATTCGTTCAATGCTGAAGGAGCCGGTGATTTTCGACGGACGCAATCTATATGAGCCCGACCTCATCAAGGCACTCGAGTTCAAATATTACTCGATTGGCCGACGCCCGGTTTAGGAGCGCAACGACGCGATGAAGATTCTGGTCACCGGAGGCGCCGGGTTTATCGGCTCGCATACCGTCGATGCGTTGGTCGCTGCGGGGAAGCATCAGGTGTCGATCATCGACAACCTAACCGCCGGAAAGCGCGATCAGGTGAATCGCGCAGCCAGGTTTCATGAGATCGATCTGCGCGACGCGGACGCGGTGCGCCGCGTGATTGAGGCGGAAACGCCGGAGATCATCGTGCATCTCGCTGCTCAGATGGACGTACGCCGCTCGGTGGCCGATCCTCCATACGATGCGCAGGTGAACATCGTCGGATTCCTCAACCTCATCGAATCGGCGCGTCAGCACGGACTGCGCCGGGTGATATTTTCCTCGACCGGTGGCGCGATCTATGGCGAACAGGAAGAATTTCCCGCGCCCGAGGACCATCCGCTCCATCCCGTCAGCCCTTATGGCGTCGCGAAGCTGGCGACCGAGGCATATCTGTTCTTTTACAAGGTTCAGTACGGAATCGACTACACGGCGCTGCGCTATGGGAACGTTTATGGCCCGCGCCAGGACCCGCATGGAGAGGCGGGCGTCGTCGCGATTTTTTGCGGACGGATGCTGGAGGGGAAGCCATGCACGATTTACGGCGACGGCAAGCAGACTCGTGACTACATTTTCGTTGGCGACGTGGTGCGCGCAAATGTCGCAGCGGCGAGCACCAATGTTTCCGGAGCAATCAACATCGGCACTGGGATCGAGACCAACGTCAACGACCTCTATCACACGCTCGGCACCGTCGCCGACGTGACGCGAGCGCCTGAGTATGCTCCCGCGCGTCCGGGAGAGCAAAGCCGCTCCGTGATTTCACCCGCGCGCGCCGCGCAGCTTCTCAACTGGCGTCCGCAGGTCGAGCTCGCGAAGGGGCTCGATGAAACCTTCAGTTACTTTAAGGAGCGCCGCAAATCGGCGTGATGGTGCTCTGAGGGCGCTTCATAGCGCCGCGCGTAGCGCTGCTGAGGCGGAGCGAAGCGTAGTCGAAGCAAAATTAAATGACCGATCCCGCACTCATCAGAAATTTTTCGATTATCGCGCATATCGATCATGGCAAGTCGACGCTTGCGGATCGGTTGCTGGAACGCACCGGCGCGCTGTCGAAGCGCGAGCGAAAGGACCAGTTCCTCGATTCTATGGATCTCGAACGCGAGCGCGGCATCACCATCAAGGCGCGCTCGGTACGACTCAACTATACTGCCAAGGACGGCCGCACCTACATTCTGAATCTTATTGATACTCCGGGGCACGTTGACTTCGCCTACGAGGTTTCGCGCAGCCTCGCAGCCTGCGAGGGCGCGCTTCTCGTGGTCGACGCGAGCCAGGGAGTCGAGGCGCAGACGCTCGCCAACGTTTATATGGCGCTCGACCACGGCCTCGAAATAATTCCGGTCATCAACAAGATTGATTTGCCGGGCGCCGACGTTGCACGCACCAAGCATCAGATCGAGGAGACCATCGGGCTCAGCGCCGAAGATGCGATCCTTACCAGCGCGAAGGAGGGCATCGGCATCGACGATGTTCTCGAGGCGATCGTGAAGCGCATTCCGGCGCCGAAGGTTCCCGCCGATACGAAGCCGCGGGCGCTGATCTTCGATAGCTGGTACGACGTTTACGAGGGCGTTATCGGCCTGATGCGCGTGTTCGGCGGCGAGATTCGCCAGGGCATGAAAGTGCGCCTGATGGGCACTGCGAAGGACGGCGAGGTGATGCGGCTGGGCCATTTCACCCCGCATGAGGCCGCCGCCGAGTCGCTTGGCCCGGGCGAGGTCGGCTTCGTCGTGGCGAACATCAAGAGCGTGCAGGACATGCGCGTCGGCGACACGCTAACCGACGCTGAGAATCCCGCGGGTAAGCCGCTCGAAGGCTTCAAGGAACTGAAGCCGATGGTGTTCGCCGGGCTCTATCCGACCGAAGCCAACCAGTATCCCGCGCTGCGCGATGCGATCGAGAAGTTGCGCCTCAATGACGCGAGCTTCATCTGCGAGCCGGAAAACTCGCAGGCGCTGGGGTTCGGTTTCCGCGCCGGATTCCTCGGCCTCCTGCACATGGAGATCACGCAGGAGCGGCTGGAGCGCGAGCACGGCATCAACCTGATTATCACCGCGCCGACAGTCGCTTACCAGGTTCGCACCACCGACGGCGAAGTGACGATGGTGGACAACCCGTCGCGGCTGCCCGATGAGGGTCGCATCGAGGCGATCGAGGAGCCGTTTATCCTCGCGTCGATTCACATGCCCGACGAATACCTCGGCGCGGTGATGGCGCTTTGCGAGGATCGCCGCGGGTTGCAGCGCGATTTAAAGTACCTGGATGAGCATCGCGTCATCCTGCACTACGAGTTGCCGCTGGCGGAGATTGTGTTCGACTTTTATGACCGCCTGAAGTCGGTCAGCAGAGGGTATGCTTCGCTGGACTATGAGTTTCTGGACTTCCGCGCGGGGCCTCTGGTTAAATTGGATATCCGCATCAACGGTGAGGTTATCGACGCGCTCTCGATAATCGTGCATCGTGATAAGGCCTATGATCGCGGGCGAGCGCTATGCGAAAAGATGCGGCAGTTTATTCCGCGCCAGATGTTCGAGATCGCCATCCAGGCCAGTATCGGGGCCAAAATCATCGCGCGGGAGAGCGTGAAGGCGTTACGTAAGAATGTGACCGCCAAGTGTTATGGCGGAGACATCACGCGCAAACGCAAGCTCCTCGAGAAACAGAAAGAAGGCAAGAAACGCATGAAGCAGGTTGGACGCGTCGAGATTCCGCAGGAGGCGTTTCTCGCCCTGCTCAAGGTCGGGGAGTGAACGGCGTCGTGGCGGAAGCAGCTCGCGATTTTCCCAAACCGACTAGCGAAGGGCCGAGCAGCGAGGCGCAGACGCCGCACAAGTCGGCCGCGCGCGAATATGGCGAGGCGTTCGGCATCGCACTGATCCTCGCGCTCATCATTCGTACCTTCTTCATCCAGGCCTACAAGATTCCCTCGGGCTCGATGGAGCCGACGCTGCTCATCGGCGATCACATCCTCGTCAACAAGTTGATCTATGGACTGCGCCTGCCCGATTCGCTGTTCGGAGTCACTATCCCGGGAATTCCATGGGGTCATTACATTTTCCCCCTCGAATCGATCCATCGCGGCGATGTGGTGGTGTTCGTGTTCCCCCCTGATCCGACTAAGGACTTTATCAAGCGCGTGATTGGAGTCGGTGGCGATACCGTCGCGGTCAAGGATGGAAAAGTCTTCCTCAATGGCAGCGAGATGGCCGATCCGCACGCGCATTTCGAAGTCGCACCGCAGGATCGCTCGCCAGTGTCGCCGCGCGACAACTTCGGGCCGGTCACGGTTCCGGCCGGCAAGCTTCTTATGATGGGTGACAATCGCGATCGCAGCTACGACGGACGCTTCTGGGGATTCGTCGATACCAACCAGGTTGAGGGGCGCGCGATTCTCATCTATTGGTCTTGGGACAGCGACGGTTCCGGCATCCTGCCCATCCGTTGGAGCAGGTTCGGCAGAATCGTCAACTAGCACCGTCTGCGCGAGGGAGAGTAGGGGTGGCTGACGAAGGGCTGACCAGAATTGGCGCGATGCTCGAGGAGTTGGGCGCCCGCTTCGAGCTGGTGGTCGAGGCCGTCTCCGGCTTCGGCGGGAAAGTCGACAAATTGAAAGAAGAGATCTTCGGCCAGTTTGCCGAGGTCGGCAGCCAGATCCGCTTTCTTTCCGATCAAATCGGCGAGAATCGCTCCGGGCTCAACTCGCTGCATGCCGATTTCGGCGCCGAAATGGTCCGCCTCAATGAGACGATTGGCAGGACGCGGGTGGAATTTCGCGAACAGCTCGCCGCATCGGAGGCCAATCTCCGCCGCGAGATTTCCGCACAGTCCGAGGCGACCCGCGGCGCGGTGCAAGTCGCAACCGCCGAGACGGCGGCAGATGGTCGTCCCGCTTCAAATGACGACCTCGGCCGCGACGTCGCGGAGAGCCTCAAGAAGCTCAGCGCGGAAATCAAGCAGACCAACAAGGCGGTAGCAACGCTGAGCCGGAAGTTCGAGCGCTTCGACGATCGGATGACGGTGCAGGTCAAAGATCAGGATCAGCGGCTGAAGAAGATAGAGGGCAGCGGCCGTCGCAGATAAATCTCCTTCCCAAAAAGCTGCGATGAACACTCGGAAAAGCGGTTCAGACGGCGGCACCTTCGCAGCATCTGATGGTCGCGTTCTGATGGTACTGAGCCATCCGAACCACGAGGCGGCTGTCTTCGGTTTGGTTCAGCGCCTGCGTCCGCGGCTCGTCATGCTTACCGATGGCGGAGGCGAAGCGCGGGTCGAGCAGAGCCGCCGAGCGCTCGATCGCATCGGCCTGCTCGAACGAGCATCGTTCCTCAACTTCAGGGAAAGCGACTTCTACCGCGCACTTCTCGACCGCGAGCTGTCCTTTTTCCGCAAAGTGGCTGGCCGACTGCGCGAGGAGATCGCGGCATCTAGGCCGGAACAAGTTCTGTGCGATGCAGTCGAATTCTACAATCCGGTGCATGACCTCGCACTGCCGGCGCTGTATGCCGCACTCGGAAAGAAGCGCGATATTCCAATCTTCGAGATGCCGCTCATCTACCAGACGGTGGCCACTCAAGAGGCGTACGAGATCCAGCGCTTCCCGGCGAGCCGGAGCGACCATCAAATACTCTTCCGACTCGGCGAGGAGAAGCTCAGGGTCAAGCTTCAGATGTTCAACGAGGTCTACGATCTGCTCCGTTTACAAATCGGCGATCTTCTAAGCAGCCTGCCAGCCGACCACTTGGCGACCGAAGTCATAGCCCCGGCGGTATCCGGACCTGCATCGGTATCGAACGAAATCACGCTCCGCTATGAGTGGCGAGCGAGGTCGCTGATGGAGCGCGGCGTGATCGAGCGAATGATCACCTATGCCGATCACTACCTTCCGATGGCTGAGGCGCTGACGCACCAATTCCACTATTGAAGCGCCACCAAGCAATCAGATCGCTCACAATCTCCAGCCGCCATCCTGCGATAGACCACGCAAGCCAGCCCGTCCGTGGCGGATGGCGCAGCTTGCAACGATCGGCCCAAAACCGCTTCAACTCCTGCCGCAGCTTTTTGTCAAAGCATTTGCGATGCTTCCAATAGATTCCCGCATGACATCGGCGTAGCGAATCAATTTCGAGATCAAAATTGGAAACGCCCTCTACACCTGTAAACTTCCGCGATTCACCCGATATCGCGGGAATGTGGACCAGCGCGCCCGCCTGCCCCGCACGAATGATGAAGTCCCAGTCCTCAAACACCTCAAATCGTTCGTCATAACCGCCGAGCCGCTCCCAGAGCGCTCGCCGATAGAGAGAGCCGGTGGCATAGACGAAGTTGCCCACGATCAGGCGTTCGAACCGGAAGGGAACCGAGACCTCCTGGCAGCCAACCTGGCGGCCATCGGGAGTATATGTGACGTGACGCACCCCCGTATAAGCATAGTCGGCGCGCGAGGCCTCGAGGCCTGATACGAGCAGCTCCAGGTGGCCCGGATCGTAAAGGTTGTCGTCATCGAGGATCGCGATCAGAGGCGCCGAGGCAGCCGCGATCCCTACATTAAGTGCTGCCGGTCGGGTCAGAGGCCTTCCTATCTTAAGATGTTGACGATTGTGCGGTCGCGAGGAGAAGCGAGCGAGCAATGGCTCGACCGAGCCATCACTCATGTTGACGACCACGATCTCAAAATCGCTGCGAGACTGACGCGCGAGGCTCCCCAGCGCATCGCAAATACGCTCCGAGGCACCTAGGGTTCGCACGATTACCGAAACCGCCAAGCTCTGTCCTTCGGCCATTCGAACTAGAGGTTTACCATTTTCTCGGCTCAAGTGTTCTCCCTGCTACAATTTCTTCGGTCGTTGGAGTGTGTCGCTTGATCTAACTTCGAAGCACCTGTTTAATAGTCGATAGCCTTTAACTTCACTCCTGCGAGGGTGAGAAGGGACTAATGATGAAGTCGTGTAATATGCAGCCCGACCGCGCACGCGGCCGGGTATTTTTTTGCGCGCATCGCGGCGGGTTTTGAGATGGCCAGCGTACCTGCCACAACCGTCGCGCTGGATGCCGCAACCGTGACGCGATCGGTGAAGCGCCTCGCCCATGAGATCGCGGAGCGCAACAGCGGCGCGCAGAACCTCGTGCTCATCGGTATCGTGCGTCGCGGTGCCGTGCTCGCGGAGCGGCTGATCGCCGCGCTCAAGGAGGCCGGAATGGCCAACGTTCCGGTCGGCACCCTCGATATCTCCTCGTATCGCGACGATAAGAAGGGTACTCCTGGCGATCCGCGTCTCATCGGGCGCAACATTCCGTTCTCGCTCGACCGCAAACGCGTGGTTCTGATCGATGACGTGCTCTATACCGGCCGCACCGTGCGCGCCGCGCTCGGCGCGATATCCGATCTTGGGCGGCCCGAATCGATTCAGCTCGCGGTGCTGGTCGATCGCGGCGAACGCGAGGTGCCGATTCGAGCGGACTACGTTGGCAAGAACATTCCGAGCCCCAAGGGCCAGCGCGTTTACGTGAAGCTCAACGAGGTCGATGGTTTTGACGGAGTGCTGATAGGCGAAGCGAAGTAGGATGGCGCGGCTGCCGAAATACGACGTGGTATCGATTGAGGACCTCGGGATCGCCGAGATCGAGCGCATCTTCACGCTTGCCGATGGTTTCTCGGCGGCGCTCGAAAATTCGGAGCGGCTGACCCTCGCTGACGGCCTCATCATGGCGACCCTTTTCTATGAGCCCTCGACCCGCACCCGGCTCAGCTTCGAATCCGCGATGCATCGCCTCGGCGGCGCCGTCATCAGTTCTGCCGACATGCACGCGAGCTCCGCCGCGAAGGGCGAAAGCCTTGCCGACACGGTGCGCGTGGTGAGCGGCTATGCGGACCTGATCGTCATGCGTCATCCGCATGACGGCGCGGCGCGGGTGGCGGCCGAGTATGCGCCATGCCCGATCATTAACGCGGGCGACGGCAGCCGCGAGCATCCGACGCAAACGCTGTGCGACCTCTACATCCTGCGCAAGAAGAAGGGGCATCTGCGCGGGTTGACGGTCGCGTTGTGCGGCGATCTGAAATACGGACGCACCGTTCATTCGTTGATTTACGCGCTCGCCCGATTCGGCGCGAATATCCTCGCGGTGCCGACCGCCGGCATGGATGTTCCCAATTACGTGCTCGAGCGAGTGCGCTCGGAAAGCCAATATCGCTTCGCGACCGTCTCGATGGATGAGCTGAAGTCGCTGGCGGGCGGCCTCGATGCGCTCTATCTGACGCCGCGCGGGCCGCATCAGATGGCGTTGTTCACCTCGGATATGCCGCTGGAGAAAATTCCCGCCGGCCAGGCGCCCAAGGCCCTCGATGCGTTCTACGTGACGCGCCTTCAGAAGGAGCGGCTGCAGAACAAGAGTGCCGACCCCGGTGAGTATGTGCGCTTCGATGCGCGCGCGCTCAAGGGCAGCCGCACTCACGAGGCCGTCGTGATGCATCCGCTGCCGCGCACCACAGAACTTGCCTACGAACTCGATGCCGATCCGCGCGCGGTCTATTTCGAGCAGGCCGCAGCGGGCGTGCCGGTGCGGATGGCGCTCATCGCGTGGATGCTCGAAAACGCGGAGACCACCGACCGCGCGATTCCCAAGGCGCTGGCGCCGATGCGATTCAAGTCGGAGAGCGCGCCACGATGCAACAACGCAACCTGCATCACGCGGTTCGAGGGCGCATATCTGAAGCCGCGCTTTCGTCTCGCGCGCGCCAGCACCGATTCGGCGCTGCTGCTGCGATGCGATTTTTGCGAGCGTGAGTTGCCGGTCGAATTTGTCGGCCACGCCAGCACGCATCGCTACTATCGCTACGACGAGGGCCTTGCCGACTACGTCAGGAACTGGATCGCGGAAGGCTCGCTCGCCGTTTTCGACAGCGTCAAGCAGGCCGAGGAGGCCGGTTACGAGCCGTACAAGCGTGGCCCGCAGCGCGAAATCATGAATGCCGACGAGGTCGAGCACGCAGTCGAAGCGCTCGCCGACCAGATCGTGCAGGACCTCGGCGACATCACCTCCGTCACGATCGTTGGCGTGGTGAGCCGCGGAGCGCTGCTCGGTATGCGCATCAGCCATTTCATCGAAGCGCGCACCGGTGTGAAGGTTCCAACCGCGCTTATCGACGTTTATGGTCAGGGCGAGCCGATTCGCTCGATCGACGGCCCAGACGATGAATTCACCACCGAAGGACGCCTCATTGTGCTCGTTGACGACGTTTTCAACAGCGGATGGACCGTGCAACGCGCGATGGAATTGCTATGGCGCAGCGGCCGGCTGCCGCAGTGAAGCTTGCGGTGCTGATCGATCGCGGGCATCGCGCGGTACCGATCCGGCCCAACTACGTCGGCAAGAACATCCCCACCTCGCGATCGGAACGCGTGCAGGTTCGCCTGGGACTCGTCGATGGCGAGGGCAATCACAAATCGCACGACCGCGTCACGATCTATTCGATGGTCGATTCTATGAAAGAACCGGAGGCCCCGCGGTGAAGTCGATGCTGCTCAGCGGTGGACGCGTCATCGATCCGGCGAATGATCTCGACGGCGCGGCCGAGGTCCTGGTGATTGATGGCATCGTCGAGGCGGTCGAGGATCCCGGCCAGATTCGCGCGCCCGAGGGTGCGCCTGTCATCGATGTGCAGGGCTGGTGGGTAATGCCGGGGCTGATCGACCCTCACGTTCATCTGCGCGATCCCGGATTCCCGCAGAAGGAGACTATCGCAACCGGCTTGCGCGCCGCCGCCGCCGGAGGATTTACTGCCGTCGCTGCGATGGCGAATACCTCGCCCGTCAACGATACGCCCGATATCACGCGCTACATGCTCGATCGCGCGCGCGAGGTTCACGCATCGAGGCTGATTCCGGTTTCCGCAGTGACGAAGGGGCTGCGCGGCGCCGAGTTGGTCGATTTCGCCGCGATGGCCGAGGCGGGCGCGCGCCTCTTTTCCGATGACGGAATTCCCATCGATGACCAGTTGATTTTGTCGCGCGCGCTCGACGAACTCGCGCGGCTAAACTTCGCCGTCTCGCTGCATGAGGAGGACCGCCATCTTTCCGAAGAGGGCGCGGCCAATGCCGGGGAGATTTCCAAGCGCCTCGGGGTGAAGGGTTATCCGAACTCCGCCGAGACGGCGAGAATTCGGCGCGATCTCGCGCTCGCCATCGGCACCGAGGCCCCGGTTCACATCGCGCATCTCTCGTGCGCCGAGTCCGTGGAACTCGTCCGTCACGCGCGACGCAACGGCGCCAATGTCACCTGCGAGGTGACGCCGCATCATTTTTGGCTCGACGAGCACGCGGTCCTGGAATGGGGACCCAACGCAAAGATGAATCCTCCGCTGCGCAGCGAACGCGACCTCGAAGCGATTCGTGCCGCGATGGCGGATGGCGCCATCGACATGATCGCCACCGATCACGCACCGCATGATCCGGCTTCCAAAAATATCGAGCATCTCGCGGAGTGCTTCCCGATGAATGCGGGTGCGCATCTTTCTGACGATGCGGCAAATGCGTTCATGCGCGCTGCCAACGGCATCATCGGACTCGAAACCTCGCTCGGCCTCGCGATGGGGCTCGTTCACAAAAAAATCATCTCCGCGCGAAGGATGGCCGAGATGATGTGTGCTAGTCCTGCGCGTTTGCTGCGGCTGGAAGCGGGCGCACTCTCGCAAGGCGTGGCAGCGGATGTCACTATCGTCGATCCAAATTTGGAATGGACCGTAGAGCCGGCGAAATTTCTCTCGAAGAGCCGCAACACTCCGTTCGCCGGAATGCGGCTTCGCGGCAAGGCAGTTTTGACAATCATCGGAGGTGAAATCGTGTACGACGGACGAGGAGCGCAGCGCGTCTGATGCCGAAGAATGAAGCCATACTGGCGCTTGCCGACGGACGCACCTTTCGCGGGCGCGCATTCGGCGCGATTGGCGAGGCGGTCGGCGAGGTCGTCTTCAACACCGCAATGACCGGCTACCAGGAAGTGCTCACCGATCCCTCTTACAAGGGGCAGATGGTGTGCATGACTTATCCCGAAATCGGCAACGTCGGCATCAATCGCGAGGACGCCGAGTCCTCGCGCGTCTACGTCGAGGGGTTCATCGTCAAGGAATATCTGCCGCGTCCTTCGAATTGGCGCTCGGAGGAGTCGCTCGGCGATTACCTCAAGGCCGCCGGCGTCGTCGGTATCGAGGGAATCGACACGCGCGCGCTGGTGCGCCACATCCGTTTGCATGGCGCGCAGGAGGCCGTGATCTCAAGCGTCGATTTCAATCCCGATTCGGTGGTGCGCAAGGCGAAGGCGTCGCCCGGACTCATCGGGCGCGATTTGGTCACCGAGGTTTCCTGCGGCGAGCCGTATGATTGGAATCTCGGCGACTGGGAACTCGGAACCGGCTATCGCAATCTGCGCGACGAACTTCGCGATGCGCCGCTGATCGTGGCGCTCGACTACGGAATCAAGCTCAACATCCTGCGGCGGCTTACTTCGACGCGCTTTCGGGTGAAGGTGCTGCCCGCCACGTTGACCGCCGAGCAGATTCTCGCCCACAATCCCGACGGGGTTTTTCTCTCCAACGGCCCGGGCGATCCCGCGGCGCTGCCGTACGCGCGCCACGCCGTGCACGGCGTGCTTGGCAAGAAGCCGGTGTTCGGCATCTGCCTCGGGCATCAGATTCTCGGCCTCGCGCTGGGCGGAAAAACCTACAAATTGAATTTCGGGCACCACGGCGCGAATCACCCGGTCAAGGATCTCCGCACCAGCAAGGTGGAAATCACCTCGCAGAATCACGGTTTCGCGGTCGACGCCGATTCGGTGCGCAGCCGCGCCGAGCTATCGCACGTCAACCTCAACGACAACACGGTCGAGGGGCTGCGCGGGGTCGGAGTGCCGTTTTTCTCGGTGCAGTATCATCCCGAAGCGTCGCCGGGTCCTCATGATGCGGGATATCTCTTTGCGCGATTTAGAAAACTGGTAGAGGCGTTTCCGCGTTACGGCGCCGAGTCTCTCGACCACGTCATCGCGGACGAGGCCGCTGGGCGATGACGCCGCAGATCCAGAGAAGACCTAACCCCCGGCCCTTCGGGGAAGGGGAGTCAATCACTCATTCGGACGTAGAAAGTGCCGCTTAGAAAAGATCTGAAATCGGTTCTGCTGATTGGTTCCGGCCCCATCGTGATCGGGCAGGCATGTGAGTTCGATTATTCGGGGACCCAGGCGCTGAAGGCTCTGCGCGAGGAGGGCCTGCGCCTCATCCTCATAAACTCGAATCCCGCCACCATCATGACCGATCCCGAACTGGCGGATCGCACCTATATCGAGCCGATGACGGTCGCGTCGATCACGCGGATCATCGAAAAGGAGCGGCCCGACGCGATTCTACCGACCGTCGGCGGTCAGACGGCGCTCAATCTTGCGATCGCGCTGGCGGAAGCGGGCGTGCTCGATCGCTTCAACGTCGAGTTGATAGGCGCGAAGCTGCCGGCGATCAAGAAGGCCGAGGATCGCGATCTCTTCAAAGCCGCGATGATCAAGATCGGCCTCGAAGTGCCGAAGTCCGACATCGCACACTCGCTTGCCGAGGCCGAGGCGATTCGCGCGCGGCTCTCGCTCCCGCTGATCATTCGCCCGTCGCGCACGTTGGGTGGTACTGGAGGTTCGATCGCGCGCGAGCCCGAGGACTTCCGCACCAAGGTGGCATTCGGCCTCGACATGTCGCCCAGCCGTGAGGTGCTGATCGAGGAATCCGTCGAAGGCTGGAAGGAATTCGAGCTGGAGGTGATGCGCGACAGCGCCGACAACGTCGTCATCATCTGCTCGATCGAAAATCTCGATCCGATGGGCGTGCATACCGGCGATTCGATCACCGTGGCGCCCGCGCAGACGCTGACTGACAAGGAATATCAGCTGATGCGCGATGCGTCGCTGCGCATCATCCGCGAGATCGGCGTCGACACCGGAGGTTCCAACATCCAGTTCGCGATCGATCCGCGCAGCGGCAGGATGGTTGTGATCGAGATGAATCCGCGGGTGTCGCGGAGCTCGGCGCTCGCGTCGAAAGCGACCGGATTTCCGATTGCGAAAATCGCGGCGCGGCTCGCGGTCGGGTATACGCTCGACGAGATTCCCAACGACATCACCAAGATGACGCCGTCGTGCTTCGAGCCGACCATCGACTACGTGGTGACCAAGGTTCCGCGTTTCACATTCGAAAAATTTCGCGGCGCGATCGACGAGCTTGGTCCCCAGATGAAATCGGTGGGCGAGGCGATGGCGATTGGCCGCACCTTCAAGGAATCGCTGCAAAAGGCGCTGCGGTCGCTGGAGATTTCATCGTGGGGCCTCGAAAGCAAAATTGCCGGGATGAGCAACGATGCCGCGATGGCCGAGGTCCGCGCGCGGCTCAAGAATCCCAACAGCTTCCGAATCTATTACCTGGCCGACGCGCTGCGGCTCGGCGTTTCGCGCGAGGAGATTTACCAGCTCAGCAAAATCGATCCATGGTTCATCGACGCGGTGGCCGAAATTGTCGCGACGGAGGGCCGGGCGGGGCACGACGATCTCACGCCCGAGTTCATGCGCGAGCTCAAGGCGATGGGTTTTTCCGATCGCCGCATCGCGGATTTGCGTGGCACCGACGAGCTGACGATCCTAACGCGGCGGCGCGAGTTGGGCATCACGCCGGTGTTCAAGCTGGTCAACACCTGCGGCGCCGAGTTTCCCGCCTTCACGCCGTATTACTATTCGACCTACGAGGGCGAGGACGAGGCCACGCCCGATGTTACCAGCCGTAAGATAATGATTCTCGGTGGCGGACCTAATCGGATCGGACAGGGCATCGAGTTCGACTACTGCTGCGTGCACGCGAGCCTCGCGCTCAAGCAGGCGGGTTTCGAGACCGTCATGGTCAATTGCAATCCCGAAACCGTGTCGACCGACTATGACATTTCCGATCGCCTCTACTTCGAGCCGCTCACGTTCGAGGACGTGATGGCGATTGTCGAGCGCGAGAAGCCGGCGGCGTGATCGTGCAGTTCGGCGGCCAGACGCCGCTGAAACTCGCGGTGCCGCTCTCCGAAGCGGGAGTGCCGATTCTCGGCACCTCTCCTGATGCAATCGATCGCGCGGAGGATCGCGAGCGCTTCAACCAATTGGTCGATAAGCTCGGCCTCAAGCAGCCGATGGGTGTCCTCGCGCGAGGCCTCGACGATGCAATTGCCGGCGCCAATGCGATCGGCTATCCGGTGTTGATTCGGCCTTCCTACGTTCTCGGCGGACGCGCGATGGAAGTGATCCCCGATGAGACTTCGCTGCGCCGATACGTGGCGACCGCTCTGCAAGCCTCCGAGCGCCACCCGCTCCTGGTCGATCGCTATCTACAGGGCGCGGTCGAGGTCGATGTCGATGCGATCTCCGACGGCGAGATGGTCATCATCGGCGGCATCATGGAGCACGTCGAGCAAGCCGGCATCCATTCGGGTGACAGCGCATGCGCGCTTCCACCGCGCTCACTCTCAAAGACGATTCAGGATGCGCTTGCTAAGCAGACCAAAATGCTGGCGCGCGAGCTCGGCGTGATCGGCCTCATCAACGTGCAGTACGCGATTTTCGAAGGTGAGATTTACATCCTCGAGGTAAACCCGCGCGCCTCGCGCACGATTCCGTTCGTCAGCAAGGCGATCGGCGTGCCGCTGGCGAAGCTCGCCGCGCTCGCGATGGCAGGTCACAAGCTCGAAACGCTCGGCTTCACGACGGAGCGCGTTCCCTCGCACGTCTCGGTGAAGGAATCGGTATTCCCGTTCTCGCGCTTCATCGGCGTCGATACCGTGCTCGGCCCCGAGATGAAATCGACCGGCGAAGTGATGGGCATCGACAGCAACTTCGCGATGGCCTTTGCCAAGGCGGAGCTCGCGGCCTCGACCGATCTTCCGCTCGAAGGTCAGGTGTTCGTGAGCGTGCGCGACGAGGACAAATGTGAGCTCGAGCCGATCGCGCGTGGCCTTCATGAGATGGGCTTCCGACTGATCGCGACGCGCGGCACCGCGCGCCACATCGAGGGCCTCGGAATTCCCTGCGCCGAAATCAACAAGGTCAATCAGGGAAGCCCGCACGTTGTCGATTGCATGAAGGCGGGCGAAATCGCGCTGGTGATCAATACTCCCGATGCCGCCGGAACCGCCGACTCGTTTTCGATTCGCCGCACCGCGCTCGATATGCGCCTCCCGTACTGCACGACGATGGCGGGCGCGCAGGCCGCCGTCGAGGGAATCCGTGCGCTCAAAACCCAGCCGTTCGAGGTCAAGGCCCTGCAGGATTACCATCCGCGTTCGGGCTAGTTTCCTGACCCACCACCCTTGACGGAAGGGAAGCATTGGGGTTGAATGGAGTTGAGAATCATTCTCAATTAAGCCATCATGACAACTTCCGCTAAAATGGTCCTCAGCGAAGCATCAGTTCCACTCATCGACCCGCCCGGCAGGCGAGGTTTTCGCTCCGCCCAGTCTCGAGGCGAGATCGAAGCGCGCCTGCTTCAACTGCCGCTCCGTCGCGAGGCAACTGGGATGCTCAACCCCCGCCGATTCAGCTTCGGCGGCACCTCGGCGATCGTGACCAGCATGGGAGTAATCATCGGCCTGGGCGCCGCAAGCGCGGAATTGGCGACCGTCGTGAGCGGGCTGTTGATTGTTGCCTTCGCCGACAATCTGAGCGATTCCCTGAGCATCCACATGTATCAGGAAGCGGAGAAACTGGAGGGGCGCACGGCATTCAGGTTGACGCTGACGAACTTCGTGACCCGCATCCTGGTCGCGCTGAGCTTCGTGGCAATCGTGCTGATGCTGCCCGCCCCGTACGCCGGAATGGTCGCGCTGGGATGGGGATGCGCGTTGTTGGCTGCGATCAGCTGCATGCTGGCTCGATCGCGAAGCGTCGGCGCCGCACCCGAAGTAGTCAAGCATCTGGGGATGGCAGTTCTGGTCATAGGCGCGAGTCGCGTGATTGGCCTGTGGATCATGCATCACGTTCACTAGCCAAGGCGCACCGCACGTTCCGCCGGATGGCGAGGTAGTCGTCCCGCGCGTATGATGATTTCCGTGGCTGACAAGGACTTTCAGGTGAGCCTGCCCTCGGAGGTCGTCGGTGGATTTGGCTGGAAAGACTCGGAAGTGCCGCGCCGCGTACGCGAGGCGCTAGTGATGGACCTTCTACGCCTGGATCGGCTTTCCGAGGGAGAAGCAGCCAGAATGTTGAAGCTCGCGCGATGGGAGCTGCTCGAACTGATGGGCCGCTATGATGAGCCAGCGGTGCGCATGAGCGTCGCCGAACTCGATCGGGAAGTCGCTGTCGAAATGGAGCGCGACAGGTAGAGCGGTAGGGTAATTTGAGCGCGGGATTTCGAATCGAGTTTCAGGGTTACTCGGACCCGCAAGTAGTTGGAACTGCCCGAATGCAGGGTTTTCTTCCATTCAGGCTGATCGCCGTGCCTGATGAGGATGATCCAACGTTCCGTCTCTCCTTCAGCGTTTACGTCGCCGATGTTGATATCGAATACGACCACTTGCAGCAGAAACTATTGAGAGCTGTATAATATAGTTACAGTGGGAACAAGTCCGCTTGTTCCCAGAAAGCCATCACCAAGGTGGGTCGCCGGCGCATCCTGCGCAGGGTGCGCCGGGCCTGATAACTGAGCTGGCTGAAGTCACGCGGACAGAAGTTAGGCAATTCGTGATGTTTCCAATAGCCCCAGATGTACTCCACCGGATTAAGTTCTGGCGCGTAGGCGGGCAGGTACTCAAGCTCGATCCGGCCTCGCTGGCGGGCGACAAACTCTCTCACCACCCGGCCGCGATGGGTTTGCGAACGATCCCAGACCAACAACAGTTTGCCCGGCAGGTGGCGCAGCAGATGCCCCAGGAAGTTCTCTACCTCAGGGGCGCGAATGGTTCTGCGGTAAAGGCGGAAATAGAAGTTCCACCAAGTGATGCCGGCCACCGCCGAGAGCACCTTCCAGTTGAAATGATATTGCAGCACCGGAGTCTGTCCGCGCGGGGCCCAGGTGCGCACCCGATGGGGCCGCTCGCTCAGTCCGCTCTCGTCGATAAAGACGATGGTGCGCCGCTCGCGGAGCGCTTTTTTTTAATCCGCGGCCACCCCACTCGCTTCCAATACCGGATGGCTTCTTCGTCGCGTTCGAGCGCCCGCCCACTCGGCCGCTGGCAGCTCCAGCCGAGCTGGCGCAGGAGGCGCCAGACGTGAGCTTCGTGATAGCGCACCCCGCATTGGTCCTCGATCAGCTCGCGCACCCGGCTCGTGGTCCACAACCCCGTGGCGTATCCGAGCGCCTCGGGTCCGCGCTTGAGCGCGTGTTCGATCTGCTTGAGCTGAGCGCCACCAAGTCTAGGTTTGCGTCCCGCGCGTCCGGCCTTTTTCAAACCCTTCCGCCCAGACTGCGCAAGCTGCCGCGTCCAGCGAATCACCGATTGTCGATGCACGCCCAGGCGGCGCGCCACCTCACTCTGACTCACGCCCCGCCTAAGCAGTTCCGCTGCTTCCATCCGGCGGCGCTCCAGCGCGCCGAAGTCCCGCCGCACACCCGCTGGGTTACCCATACCCGTAGGCTAGCATGTGTATCTATATTATACAAGACTCAGTAGGCGCACCCTTGGAAAAGGCCACCGTGCGATGGGGCGTCGGGCGAGTCGAGGAGCTCATACGGCAGCGCCGTGTCCCGCTAGGTCCCACTACACATACCCAGAAGCTGGCACTAACACGCGCTGACCTCGAACTCTTGAAACATATGGCAGGCGAGAAGACCTGTGAATACCAGGTCGCGTCGGGGCGCGAACTCTACTGCTCGGCGGCAGCACAGAATGATCCCAACGTAGTCGGAAGCGTGGGGCTGAAGCGAATTGCTCCCACGTCTCGCCCGATGTGCGCTGGTTGCATGTTGCCGGACACAGACTTTGTTTGCTCGCATCTTGCGCACCCGCAGGTGTTCGACGTTTCGGGTTCGGGCATAAGCGCGCGCCAGCTGGTAGGCGCCTACTGCGAGATTGGACGGAGCGAAATCGACCGAGACGCGGCTGGCTGCCGACCGGGTGGATACCCATGCTGGACGCGACTCGTTCTGCCGATGGCAGTCGCATCGCCGGCTGTGGTCTTTTCGCCGCTGGAGCTGCCGATCGCATTGGACTTCCTAAACGTGGTTTGGAAGCAGGCTTTTGGCTCATCACTAATCACACTTAAGAGCGTTGAGAAGACGACCGCTCTCGCACTCCCGTGCGCGACGCCCGAGGAGTTCCGGGCGCGGTTGGGCGACCTTCATGAGTTGTTCAAGTTGATGGACATACCTGATCAACTTCTACCCAAGGAGATGGAAGGAAAACTCGAAAAGGCTCAGACCTTCAATCGTATGGAGGCATGTCTATCGGCAAAAATAAAAGACCAAGCCGAGAGTGAGCTCGCTACTGACGCGATCGCAACACTGCGAGATGTGGCCACGGTAAGAAACAAACTCACGCACGGCGGATCGGACCTGATTGCGGCACTCGAAAGACTCGGACTGGAGTACCCTTTAGGCGAACCGGCGAAGGCTTGGGATCAAGTTCGCTCAAGGGTCGCGGAAGCTCTGACCGCGATACGCTCCGCCCTTCAGAGCGCCGACGTTTAAGCACGTTCGGGCCGCTATGGAGTGCGTTGCGCTCGACACTAACTTCTTTCTTCACTTCCAGCCGCCCGAAAACATCCTCGCGGGGCTATTCAGAGATAATCACCTGGCTTTACGCTTTGGTCTGAGTAGATCGGCCCTGCAATTTGGACACGTCTCTGCAGCGTCGCTTTCGATTGGTGCATTACACTTCCAGCACCAGCCATAGAACTCCGGGAACTCAACATCGAAGCTTTCGACCTGGCTCGGAGTTCCCAATTTCAGTTCCAAACTGAAGCGTATGAGCAGAGCCAGCGTTTTGCTCGCCCAAATATAGTGTTCGTTCCAGTCGTCGTCCTCAACTTCGATATCTTCAGACATCACGTAGTAGTCAGCCTTGTACACAAAGAACTGTAGTTTGACATCGGTCACAATATCGTAAGCTAGGAAGAGCTTCTCCGGATCTAGCTCATAGGCCTCACGAATCAACATGCTGGACGGATCTTCGATGTAAATGACGCGCGGATCTTCGATTTCAGCGTGTGACCACCCCGGAATCCCAGATCGATTAACCTGCGCATCGAGTTGTTCTTGAATGGCGCCTCTATTTTCCTCGAAGAACTTCGAAAAGCTAAACAGTTTGTATTGATCTCGCTGTATGAGAGCCAATGCTTGCTGACTAGGCGCGAGCAGCGGCTTTAGGTGCTCATCGACAAATGCCTCGATCGTGCTGGACACCTTAACGGCATCTTCGCCCAGGCCGCGAGCATTAAGATCAGCGAGGAGGTCCGAGTGGAGAACGCAACCTGCCTGTTCCGAACAGAAGTCTTTAGTATTCTGGGTCACAAAAACAGTAAGAGTGTTCTTGGCGGCTACTCGAAGTACGTTCTCCCAGATTAACGAGTCGCGATACCCGCCGCCTCTTTGAAAAGGTCTTCGCCGCTCAAGATCCCGCCGGATCAGGTTGACGTGAGGAATGTCATGGTACCCGGGGATCCGTGCCTTCAGTTGGGCTAACTTTCTGTTGAATTGCTGCGAAAAATCTATGACGATCCTGTCTACATCAGCTGCTTTGAGGGTGCGTTGATGTTCAGCGGGCAGGAGAATATTTACCTTGTTAATGGCGTTAGAAATGTCCTGCTCAGCTTTGACGATTTCCTCTCTGTATTTGTTCTGAACCTCCTCTAACACCACTTTTGGAATTATGAGTTCGACTTTGCCGAGTGAAATGGCGTGTTCCAAGATGGCGACGTGAGGTCCATCGAGGCGATACCTGCGGCCGATGATCGCATTCGCATCGAGAACAGCCCGTAGCGGTGGCGCGTTAACGTGCTGTCGAGTAGCGGCGTTACCTTTTTTGGTTCGTGCCATCGGGTGCTTGACACACTATCACAGCGATCGCTGAGTCTCGACGCTAGTCGTGACGCCACATCGTTGTGGAGAGCTGCGTGCCGGGTACAGGAAAATGAGCGCGGAGCACGCTTAATTGCCGAGAGGTTGGTGCTGCGCGCAGCAGCACCCTCACCCGATGTGCGGCACGCCAAGCGTGCCGCACATCGACCTCTCCCAACGTGCGGCTTCGCAAGCTGAGCCGCGGGAGAAGGGTTTGGGATTTTGCTTTCATCGCGAGTTTCGGACTGAATAGTTGGCGATGGTCGATGGCGCATCCATCGCGGAGTCCATAAAACCGCTCACCCTAAAATCTCCCATCGCGGCGATGGCGGGGATTGGGCCCAAGCGCGCCGAGGCCCTCAATGCCCGCGGCATCATCACCGTCGAGGACCTCCTGTTTCATCTGCCCGCGCGCTACCAGGATTGGCGCGACCGCAGGCCCATCGCGCAACTCGAACCCGGCACCATCGCGGTCGTCGAGGGCACGCTCTCCAATGTCCGCGAGCGCCCGATGCCCGGCGCGCGATGGCGCCGGCTCGTCACCGCCTCGCTCACCGATGCGGCCGGTGCGCAGCTTCGGCTGGTGTGGTTCAACCTGCCGTCGTACATGCGCGGCAAGATGCCCAACGGGTTGCGCGTCGCCGCGTACGGGCGCGTTTCGAAGGCCGCTGATGGTCATGTCGAAATGGCCCAGCCCGAGCTGCGCTCCGAGGCGAGCTCCGATGGAACATACAATGACAAGGGCGGGCCGATTCGGCCGGTTTATCGGCTGCCCGAGGCGATGCCGCAACGTTTGTATGGGTCGCTGGTAGGGACGGCGCTGGATCAGGCGGCGGGCAGCATCAAGGGCGCGATTCCACAGCCGCTGCGCGAAGCCGCCAGTCCTTCTGAAAAGATTGCGACGATTGCCGAGGCGCTCGAATATCTCCATCGCCCGCCAGCCGACGCCGATTTGAAGGAACTCCAGAAGGGGCGCTCGAAGGGCCACACCACGCTCGCATTCGATGAGTTGTTCGGGTTCGAGTTGGCGATGTGTATCGAACGCGAACGATCGGCGCGGCGTCCCGGCCTGGAGCTGCGCGGCGCAGCTGCGGGTAGCAGCGTTTTGCAGGCGTTGACGCTGACGGCGAAATTTATCGAGACGATTCCGTTCCGCCTCACCGGCGCGCAGACCCGCACCGTCGATGAGATCGCGGCGGACCTCGCATCGCCGCGCCAGATGAATCGCATCCTCATCGGCGATGTCGGGAGCGGAAAAACCGCGGTCGCGTTCTGGGCGATGCTGCGCGCGGTGGAATCGGGCGCGCAGGCGATCATGATGGCGCCAACGGAACTCCTCGCGGAGCAGCACCATCGGAGTTTTCGACAATTATGCGGAAGCCTCGATGTGCGGAGTGAGCTGCTGACGGGCCGCATCGCGGGAGCGACGCGCAAAGCGATTTTAAGCGACCTCGTGCGCGGTGATTTGCCGATCGTGTTCGGAACGCAGGCGCTGATCCAGGAGAAGGTGCGCGTCGCGAGGCTGGGGCTCGGCATCGTTGACGAGCAGCATCGCTTTGGCGTGTTCGATCGCGCGAAGCTCAAGGCGCTGGGCGCCAGCGCAAATATATTAATGATGACCGCGACGCCGATCCCGCGCAGCCTCGCCATGTCGCTGTTCGCCAACCTCGACGTGTCGGTGCTCGACGAACTTCCGCCCGGGCGCACGCCGGTGAAGACCGAGATTTTTGCGGAGGACCGCCTCGATGAGGTCGACGCGATGGTGCATGACGAAATCGCGCGCGGCGATCGCGCATACTACGTGCTGCCGCTCATCGACAATGATGAAGAGGAGGAGCTCAAGACCGTAACCGCAATGGCAGCGCGTATCGGCAAGGGCCCGCTCAAGGATGCGGGCGTGGGGATTTTGCACGGGCGCATGAAGGCGATGGAAAAGGATCGCGTGATGCGCGAGTTCCGCGACGGCGTCATCAACGTGCTCATCTCGACCACCGTGGTCGAGGTGGGAATCGACGTGCCGGAAGCGACGGTGATCGCGATTATCGCGGCGGAACGCTACGGGCTGGCACAGTTGCATCAGCTGCGCGGCAGGGTAGGGCGCGGCAGGGACGCCTCGCGATGTTGCCTCGTCATGTCGCGCGACGCGGATGGGGCCGCGCAGGCGCGCCTGAAGGTAATGATCGATTGCACGACCGGCAATCAGGTCGCGCAGGCCGACCTCGATATGCGCGGGCCTGGGGACCTGCTCGGCGCGCGGCAGACGGGGGCATTGCCACTGAGGTTTCTTCGCTTCGTCAATGATCCGATGATGATAGGGCGGGCGCGCGCGATGGCGGAGGAATGGCGAAAAAAAGACCCGGCGCTGGCGAGCGCGGCCTCGCGCGGGGCGAGGGCGGCATTGAAGAAGATGTTGACGATGGGGTTCAGTCTCGCGGATGTGGGGTGAGAAGGTGGCAGCGAAACAGAAAAAAAAGAACAAACCGCCGGACAACATAGAGCGGCGTCATGAAACGTCGGCGGGTGGCGTCGTGTGGCGGCGCAACGGTGACAAGATCGAAATTGTGATGGCGCGCCCGGCGCGGAAAGATGCGTGGGTGCTGCCGAAGGGACAGCCCAATCCGGGCGAAAGTCTCATCGAGACGGCGGCGCGGGAGACTCGCGAGGAGACCGGCCTGGAAGTCGCGCCAGGGCCGGAGGTGGGGCGAATCTCGTACATTTTTTCGTGGCGCGATGAGCCTGGGAAGCCGCTGGTGCGCATTTTCAAGAACGTGCACTACTTCCTGATGGAGCCGCGCGGCGGGAGCCTCGACGGGCACGATCACGAAATGGACGAGGTGCGGTGGATGGATATCGACGAGGCCGAGCATCTAGCCAGCTACAAAAGCGATCGCGAGATCATCACCAAAGCGCGCGCGATGCTGACGGAGCAGTAGGGCGTCGGATGCGCGTCGTTGGAGCGGCTGCCATCGTATTCGCCGTCCTTTCGCTAGCGGCGGTATCATCGGCGGGGGAAGTTTTCTTCGATGGTCGCCTCGAACCTCCCGCTGGGCGCGTTATCAGCGGATGGGGTCAGTTCTCGACTGCGTGGGACCTCGGCCAGCCGGCGGGGAAGGACGATGCGGCAGATCTTGAGGCATACAGCAAAACTGTCGCGCCTCATATGCCAGCGATGATCTCATTCTACGTCGCGCCGGATGCGGCGATTGTTACGGGCTTTTTGAAGCATTATCGGGAGCTCGCCGCGACGCATGGGTTCTTCGTCGCGCAGATCGGGCTTTACTTTCGCGGCATGGAGCAGGATGTCGCGAAAGGAATGCTCGATCCGCAACTGTATGTGCTTGCCGACGGACTAGTGGAGGTGGGTCGGCCGGTATTACTGCGCATCGGCTATGAATTCAACAATCCTGGAGCATTGTATCAACCATCGCCATACATCGGAGCGTTCCGCCACGTAACCGAGGTCTTCCACAAGGACAACGTGAATTTCGCGACGGTCTGGGATGCGACGGCGATGGGACTTTCCGATTCGCATTATATGAAATGGTATCCCGGCGATGACGTGGTCGATTGGTGGGCGATAAATCTCTTCGACGCGCAGGACTTCAGCCGGGCCGAAAGCGGCGCGTTCGTTGACGATGCCGCACGCCATCGCAAGCCGGTGCTGATCGCCGAGGCCTCGCCGGTTTTTCAAACGCCGGGCGGCACTGCGGTGCGCGGCGCAAAATCCGAGGCCGAGGCCCTGAAATGGTATGCCTCGCTCTTCGAGATCATCCGTGCGCATCCGGCGATAAAAGCGTTCAGCCTCATCGCGGTTGATTGGCGGCGGCTGCATGCGATTCTTCCGTTAACCGGGTGGCCGAATGCGCGCCTGAGCCGATATCCGAAGGTCGCCGCCTATGTGAAGCAGCAGCTTGCCGATCCCCGCTTTATCGATGCCACCGAAGCGCCCGCGATTTTCCGTCCGCCTCACTCCGCACAGTGACCGTCGCTTCCTCGTACCTGTGGCGTTTGGGCATCGTCTTTAGGTAAAACCCGCCTGGAGACTCAGAATAGGGGAGGGCCCATATGATCTGTCGCCATTCAGCCTTAATCAGCGCCGCCGCGATGATCGGCATTCTCTTCATCGTCCACAGCTCGAGAGCCGATGATATGGGCTCGATGGACATGGGCGGCATGACGCATCAGATGATGCCCGAAGCGGGCGAGAACGCGACCTCGATGGATCAGATGATGTCGTCGGAGCACATGGAACACGATCCGATGATGGCGGCGCATATGGGATATACGACGGTGCGGCCCAAGAGCGACGCCGACCAGCATCGCGCCGACGAGATGGTGGCAACACTCCAGAAGGCGCTGGCGAAATACAAGGACTACCACGTCGCGGAAGCGGCCGGTTACAAGCCGTGGCATCCCGAGATGAAACAACCGATCGTGCACTTCACCAAGCTGTGGTACGGCTTCAAAGCCGCATTCACCTTCAATCCGGCGCAGCCAACTTCACTTTTGTATAAACGGACGGCGGACGGAGGCTATGAACTGGTTGGCGCGATGTACACGGCCCCGAAGCGTGACACCGAAGATCAACTGGATAAGCGCGTGCCCCTCAGCATCGCGCGATGGCACAAACACATCAATTTGTGTTTCCCGAAAAAGGGCACCGATCCATCAAAGGTCGATTGGACGAAGTTCGGAATGGGAAGTATCGTCACCAAGAAGGCCTGCGACGAGGCGGGCGGCGTCTTCTATCCGCAACTTTTCGGCTGGATGGTGCATGTCTACCCGTGGGAAAAGGATCCCCAAATGGTCTGGGCGCACTGAACTAGGCGGGGGCTTTCGGCTGAAAATCGGGCCTCGTCTCGTTTCGCGCGATTCTGTACGCTCGTTGCGATGGTGACGGTTGAGCTGGAGCGGGTCCGCAAGTCCTACGACGATTTTGTAGCGGTTGACAAACTCTCGTTTTCGATTTCCCCGCATCAGATTTTTGGCTTGCTGGGCCCCAACGGCGCCGGCAAAACCAGCTCGATCCGGATGATGATCGGAATCATCCGGCCCGATGCCGGCGCGGTGCGATTGTTCGGCGAGCCCTTCGCGCGCCGCCATCTACATCAGGTGGGATACCTTCCTGAAGAGCGCGGCCTCTATCGAAAAATCACCGTGCGCGAGAACCTCGCCCTGCTCGGGCAACTGAGCGGGCTGACCGCGCGCGACGCTGTCGCGCGGGCCCGGCGCTGGGCGGAGCGGCTCGAAATCGCGGAATGGATCGACAAGCGCGTCGAGGAAATGTCGAAAGGCATGCAACAGAAGGTCCAGTTCATCGCCGCGCTGCTGCACGAGCCCGAGCTGATAATCATGGACGAGCCGTTCTCCGGACTCGATCCGATCAATGCGAATGTGCTCAAGGATGTAATCCTCGAACTGAAAGAACAGGGCCGAACGATCCTGTTCTCGACCCATCGGATGGACCAGGTCGAAAAGTTGTGCGACGCCATCTGCCTGGTCAATCACGGGCGCGCGGTGCTGCAGGGCGGGTTGCGCGAAATCAAATCCAGCTACGGAAGGCAATTTGTTCAGATCCAATACGAGGGCGACGGCAGGTTTCTCACCCGATGCGCGCTGGTCGAGTCGAGCAACAATTACGGCAACTACGCCGAGGTAAAGCTGCGTCCCGGCGCCGATTCGCAAGACCTGCTGCGTGCCGCGATGTGCTCGGCAAAGATATCACGCTTCGAAGTGATGGAGCCGTCGCTCGAGGAAATCTTCATCGACCGGGTGGAGAAGGCCAATGTCTAACAGCACGGTGCGCAACACCTGGATCATCGCCAAGCACGAATGTTTCAAGCGGATTCGCACCCGCTCATTCTTGATCACCACATTCCTTATGCCCCTGTTCCTGGCCGCGGTGATCGGGATTCCCGCGGTCCTCGGCGCCCGGGCCAATCGCGATAACGAAAAAATCGTGGTGGTATGTCCGCGACAGGATCTGGCCGAGAGCATTAGCGAACGTTTGGTTAGCAATACCAGGGGTGCGTATCACGTCACGATCGACAGCGACATTTCGGACGCGGAACATCAGCGTTTGGTGAACGAGGTGAATTCGGGTCGCCTCGACGGCTTTCTCTGGATTGATGCGGAATCGATAAAGGAAGGTCGTGCAATCTACGAGCGGCGTTCCGGGCGCGACTTCATATGGCAGCAGCTCGTGCGCAATTCGGTCGCCGGCGGATTCAACCGCATGCGGATGGCGGAGTACGGAATCAAGCCGGACCAGATCCAAACCATGCTGCAGGGGGCGCAGGTGGAGATGAATCTCACCGGCGCGAGCCGGGGCGACATGAGCCGAGACGCCGTCGCGATTGTTACTGTATTGGGGCTGGCGACGATGTTGTTCATCACGCTGCTGTCCTATGGCGTCATGATCATGCGCTCGGTGCTGGATGAGAAGGCCTCGCGCGTAATCGAAGTCTTGCTCTGTTCCGCTACGCCGGACGAGTTGATGAGCGGGAAAATTTTGGGAGTTGGGGCGGTCGGCGTGATTCAGGTGGTGATCTGGGGCGTGATGGGTATCGCGATGGCCAAGCCGCCGAGTACTGCTCCGGGGGTGCACGTCGTCCCGCTTCCCCTGATGATCTACTTCGGAATTTTCTACGTGCTCGGGTACCTGCTTTACAGCGCGATGTTCGCGGCGGTCGGCGCCGCCTTCAACTCCGCCGACGAAGCCCAGCACTGGAATTTCGTGCTGATATCGCCGCTGATTTTCGCCTGCACCCTGATCACGCCGGTTGCCGCCGCACCAAACTCTACGCTGGCGGTGATCACCTCGCTAATCCCGTTCTGTTCTCCGGTCCTGATGTACATGCGGCTGGCAGTTGAGCGCCCACCCGGATGGCAAATCGTCCTGTGTTTCGCACTTTTGATTGCCGCGATCTATGTCGTTCAGCGAATCGCCACGCAGATTTATCGAGTTGGCATCCTGATGTATGGCAAGCGTCCGAGCGTGCGCGAAGTGGTCAAATGGCTCAGCTACGCATAACGCGCGCGGGGGTAGTAATCTAATTTAAATCGAGTTTCCGCGCTAACGCCCTGAACGTCCCAATGGCATAAGCTGTAACGAGGCCTCGTTCTAACTGCTGACATGAAGCCGGACTAGTTCGTTTCTCGCACGGAGTTCTTCGCCCTTATCGAACGCCTTCAGCAAAAAGGTCGAGAATCTGAAGGAGGCCTACGCGCTTCATTCGCGCACTACAATTGCGTCAGGATTCACAAGACGCTGCGCTGTACGCCCGCTATGGCCGCTGGCGTGACGGATCGGCTATGGTCACTGACCGAATTGATGGGGTCTGTCTATGACGATTGCGCGCCCGATGACAAACCGTCCGAGATTACGTCCTCGACTGGCGTCGGCTGTCGTCGCAATGACTCTCATCACGCCTTCCGCGCTGGCTGCGCAGCCGCTCACTCCCAAGCCGCTGCCCGCGCCGGTGCAGTCGCAGGCGCCTGGAATCCGCCCGCTCGGTCGTGGCCGTCAGAGCGTATGGGGCGTCCGCGTTTACGACGCAACCTTGTGGGTCGTCGGCGACCGATTCACTTCCGCGCAGCCGCATGCGCTCGACGTCGAGCCCGGCAGAAGCGTCAGTTCCGATACTCTGGTTAACAACGCGATGGGCGAAATGCGCAGGCTCAATCTAGGCGACGCCTCGCAGCTCGCATCGTGGAGTCTGGAGATGAGGCGATTGATACCGAACGTGAAGTCCGGTGACCAAGTTGTGGTGTTCTGCCCGAGCGAGGCAAAGACGGTGGCGTATTACAACGGACGCATCCAAGGTGAGGTTAATGACGCAACTCTATGCCCCGCGATTATGAATGTTTGGCTTCACCCAGCCAGCCAGAACCAGGCGATGCGAAAGTCACTGCTCGGACACTAATCGAAATCGCTGTCGAAGACTTCGTGGCGTTTCAAATTAGGACACCATCCGAAATCCAGGGTGGGTTGACAAATCCTCGATCGTCGGGCGCGCGACCGTCGGACTCCTGAAAGCAACGGGGTCATTTTGTCATCACGCCCAGCCATGATAATGAAATACGATTAAAGCGGTATGTGCCCCGCGACCGCATCCGGCGAGGAGGCCGAATGTTTTCTTCTATCGACGACGTAGTCACCCAATTCAAACAGAATAACTACATCGCGAGCCGTCGAATCGCGACCGTTATTTATCTGGCCAAAGAGCTCGGCAAACCCATCCTGGTTGAAGGTCCCGCGGGGGTTGGCAAAACCGATCTCGCGAAAGTGGCCGCCGCTGCGCTGGGATGGGACCTGGTTCGGCTTCAATGCTACGAAGGACTGGATGAGGGCAAGGCGCTCTACGAATGGGAGTATGCCAAGCAGCTTCTCTACACCCAAATCCTCAAAGACAAGATCGGCGAAGTGCTCCACGGCGCCAAGGGTATCGCCGAGGCGGTCGATCGTATCGCGGCGCAGGACGAGGTGTTCTTCTCCGAGCGCTTCGTGCTCCCGCGGCCGCTGCTCAAAGCGATCTCGAGCGACAAGCCCACGGTGCTGTTGATCGACGAGATCGACAAGGCCGACGCCGAATTCGAGGCGTTCCTGCTCGAGTTGCTGTCGGACTTTCAGGTGACGATTCCCGAAATCGGGACCATCAAGGCCAAGCAGATGCCGCTGGTGGTGCTGACCTCGAACAACGCGCGCGAAATGTCGGACGCCCTCAAGCGCCGCTGCCTGCACCTCTACATCGATTTCCCGGGCAAGGAGCAGGAGCTCGCCATCGTGCAGCTCAAAGTTCCGGAGGCGAGCAAGAAGCTGGCGGACGAGGTGGTCGGCGTGGTGCAGTCACTGCGCAAACTCGACCTCAAGAAGACCCCCGGCATCAGCGAGACGCTCGATTGGATCAAAGCGCTCACGCTGCTCAATGTTCAGAGCCTCGACCAGGAGCTGGTCAATGAGACCTTGGACACCATCGTCAAGTATGAGGGCGATGTGCGCAAGGCGCAGGAAGAGTTGAAGGATTATGTGCGGCGGGCGCGCGCGCGTCGCGGGACGACTCCGGAGACCAGCGGTAGCAGCGACAAGGATCTGCTCAACTGACCGCGAGGCATCGCCGAGCGGTCATCCTGAGCGCAGCGAAGGATCTCGAAAGTTACGGATCTCGGATTGAGCGCAGCGAAGGATCTCGAAAGCCACGGATCTCGAACAGGAAAAGGGTAGGGTAGAAGAGCCGGCCTGACTTCTCCTCGGGAGAAGGGGAGGCGGAAAACCAGATGCAAGAAAAGCTAGTCGAATTCGCAAACCTGCTGCGCGAGAACGGCGTGCGCGTATCGCTGGCCGAAACCCTCGATGCGTTTGGCGCTGCAGACGTGACTGGACTATCCGAGAAAGATAGCTTCCGCGCCGCGCTGCGCGCCACCATGGTGAAGCGCCGGAGCGAGCTGCCGGTCTTCGAGGAATTGTTCGAGCTGTATTTTTCGGGGCTCGGCGAGATCATCAAGCAAGCCAGCCAGGCGGTGCAGCAGGCGCTCTCGATGTCCGATCAGGAATTCCAGAAGTTCCTCGAGCAAGTCGAAGAGATGCTCAAGAAGGAGGGCAAGAAGCTCTCCGAGCTCGCCAAGCAACTGCTCCAGAACAACTCGGGACAGATGGAACGCAGGATTCGCGAAGCGGCGCGCGCGGTCAAGCTGAACAATATCGAACGCACCATCGAGGAGAATTATTTCGCGCGCGCGCTGGCGCGTGAGCTGGGCCTCGACAGGATCGAGCAGGAAATCAAGCAGCTGCGCGACGAACTCGAGAAAATGGACATCAGCGCCAGGATGAAGGCGCAGATGGAAGAATATCTCGATCGCAGGCTCAAGCAGCTCGACGATATCATCCGCCGCTTCGTCCGGATGGAGCGCGAGAAGCGCGACGTCAAGGCGCGCGAAGAGCAGCATCTCAATAAACTCGGCGAGAAGAGCTTTTATTATCTGTCCGAGGAAGAACTGAAGCAGATGAATGAGGCGGTGCAGAAGCTCGCGCAACGCCTCAAGAACGTGATCTCGATTCGCCGCAAGCGCGACAAGAAGGGCCGCTTCGATATCAAGCGCACCCTGCGCAAGAACCTCGAGTACGGGGGCGTGCCGTTCAAGCTGAAGTTCGAACAGCGCAAAAAGGAGCGCCCGCAGGTGGTGATCCTGTGCGACGTCTCGGATTCGGTGCGCAACGCGTCGCGCTTCATGTTACAATTTGTCTATTCGTTGCAGGATCTCTATTCGCGGGTGCGCAGCTACATCTTCGTGGCGGACATCGGCGAAGTGACCGAGCACTTCCGCAGCAACGACGCGAAGGAAGCGCTCGATATCGCGCTCAAGGGTGATATCATCAATGTGTACGCCCATTCGAACTTCGGGCATGCGTTCCGGAACTTTTACAGCGACCACCTCGGGTCCGTAAACAAACGGACCACCGTGATCGTGCTGGGAGATGCGCGCAACAACTACAACCTGCCGCACGATTGGTGCCTCAGGGAGATCAAGACGCGCGCGAAGCGAGTGATTTGGCTTAACCCGGAGAGTCGCAACACCTGGGGATTCGGTGATAGCGAGATGGATCGCTATGCCCCGCACTGCGACCTGGTCGAAGAGTGCCGCAATCTAAACCAGTTGTACCGCGTGGTGGACCTGTTGGTTCCGCGCTGAGGACGTGGGTTTCGCGCGTCTTTCAACGAGTTCAGTTGACCCTAACCGCTCTTTGTTCCAAGATTGTTACGGGGAACGGGACAGGCGGGGGGCAGCTTTCCACCGCGACGTTCGCGGGCAGGAGGCTAGTTCCGGAGAGACGCTATATGGCAGGTGACAGAAAAGACTTTTTGCTGATGGTGGTTGCCGGGATCACGTTAGACCCTACCACCAAATTGCCGATCGTGATGCTGAAAGACCCCGACAACAAACTGAACCTGCCGATCTGGGTCGGGCCGCTCGAGGCCACCTCGATGGCGACCGAGTTGGAAGGGGTCAAGCCGCAGCGTCCGATGACTCACGACCTGCTTCGCAACGTGCTCTCTGAATTCAGCACCACCGTCGAATGTGTTGAGGTGACCGACCTGCGCGAGAACACCTACTTCGCGCAGATCCAGCTAAAGACCCGCGAGGGCAGGGCGATTACCATCGATTCGCGGCCCAGTGACGCGCTAGCGCTGGCGCTTCGAACCAAATCGCCGATCTATGTAGCGAAGAAGGTCCTCGAGGCTTCCAGCGAGTTGGAAGCCACCGAACAGCAGCAACCGGCGCAGAGCGAGCAGAACCTCGCCGGCGTCTCGCGCGATAAGTGGTCGGAAATCCTCGAACGGATGTCGCCCGAGGATTTCAAGTACAAGATGTGAGTGAGGCCGCGGCCGACCTCTGAAAGCTTACTTTGGGCGCCAGGGCGTCCGGTCTCATGGCAACGACTCGTACTCATCACAAAAGAATCAGCCGCAAAGAGCTCAAGCAGCCCGACGAATTTCAGAGTTTCGTCGCTAACGCGCAAGAATTCCTGCTCAACAATCTGCGGCAGGTGATCGTCTCGGCCTCGATTGTACTGGCGGCCGGAGCACTCGCAGTCGGAATTTACTACTACGAGATCCATCGCGACACCATCGCGGGCGATCGCTTCTATAGCGCGATCAACGAACTGAAGCAGAAAAACTACAAGCAGGCAGAGGCCGATTTCCAGAAACTCGCTCAAGACGAACCCGGGCGCGAGGTTGGCAAGCTCGCGCGCTTCTACCTTGGCAGCGCGTATCTGCAGGACGGCCAACTCGAAAAGGCGCGCGATGCTTTGGTCGCATACGTGCCTGACGCGAAAGATGATCTGTTCGCGAGTATGGCGTATGAGGACCTCGGCGTGATCTACGAGAAGATGGGCGACCTCAAGAAGGCGCAGGGCGCTTATTCTCAGGCCGCCACCATCCGCGGCCCAGAGCAGGCCCGCGCCGAACTTCAGGTCGCGCGGATATTGGCCGCGCAGGGCGACAAGGCGGGCGCGATTAACGCCTATCAGAGTTTCCTGACGTCACATCCGTTCTCGCAGGACCGCCAGACCGTCATCGAGGCGTTGGCGGAACTTGGCGCGACTCCGGCGGCCGGCAGCGCCGCGATGGCGCGACTGATGCCGCCCCCGAAACACTAGCGACGCAGCATCTCCTTGCCCTGGCCGGTCTCGTTGAGCTGTCGAGTGACCAACCAGTCGAAGGCCTTTTCCTCCGGCAGACCGACGATGCGAACGCCGTTGATGAACAGCGTCGGCGTAGAACTCACCCCCACCGCCGCGCCATCTTTTTGATCTTCCTCGACGCGCGCCTGCGCTGCCTTTCCCGCCATGCACGCGTCGAGCGTCGGTACATCGAGGTTCAACCGCTTGGCCGTGGCGTGGATGTGATCGTCGATATTCTTGACCGTGATTGATCCCTGGCTGCTGTAGTAGTCGCGCGCGAAATCCCAGAACGCTTCCGGATTCTGGAGTCGTGCGCATTCCGCTCCGATCGCGGCGCGAATCGCCCACGGATGACTGTTGAGCGGATAATTCTTGTAGATGACGCGGATCTTGTCCTTGTAGGTCGAATGCACCATCGTCTCCAGGGTGCCGAAGGCGCGCGCGCAGAATGGGCATTCGAAGTCCGCGAATTCGACGATCGTTACTGGAGCAGTGGCAGGACCCATGACCGAGCGATCCTCGAGATGAATCGACTTCAGATCGATTTTCTCCCAGGGATCCTTGGTCACGTCATAGATCTGAGCCTGGCCTTGCGGGATGAGCAGCTTGTCGGCCGTCGCGTTGGTATAAATCGTCGCAGTCACGGACTGTCCGCGGTCGTTGCTGACCCGGAGGGTTCGCGAATACAGCCCTTTCATCAGCGTAGGAACCATCGGACCGAGCTCGATACGCGCCGCGTCGGCGATCATGAAACGCTTCTGCAGATAACTCGTGACTCTCTCATCGAGTGCCGGGTTGGGCGGCAATGCATTCGGCGGCGGCGTCGCGGAAGCTCGAGGCGCGCCAGGCGGATTCGCGGCGAAACCTGGGGGCGCGAATATCGCCAGACCGAGCATCGCGAGAAGAGCAGGGACCATCACTGCGGCCACGCCGAGGGCAAACGGGCGTGCCGATCCAACACATCGTCTATTCGTCATGGCCGATTATCATACGGGCGCAGGATTCCGACCGCCAGACAGATCGTCTGATCAATTTTCGGTCTTGCGGCTAATGACCGGCATTCTCCATCGTTTGCGGCGTGAAAAATGAATTGTTGACGGTGCCCATGTCGATATACCAGCACTCGCGTTCTTGCGATTCGCGCCCCGGCATATAGATCACCGACGAATAGCCAAGCTGTACGTCCGCATCGACCAGCCCGACCTGGAACATGCGCTTGTAGGGATAGATGGCGACCTTGGCGTCAGGCACCGGTCGATCGCGATAGGTATTGAACGCGACCAGGGTTTTCCAGAGCTTGCCATCACGATCGTATTGGTCCGAAGCGGTGATGAACCATCCTTCCGAGTCGATGTAGAGCACGCGCTTGGGAATCGTAAGGTCGTGGCCGGGTTTGCCGGTCGCCTCAATCACGTACAGATGGCGCATCTCCCAGTCCTCGGGGCAAATTGTCTTGCCTCCATCGGTAGGGCATGGAACCTCGGGCGAGTTCTTCGCATGCACTGAGGCGAGCATCGATTTCTCGCCCAGGTATTTGTAGTTGTAGTCCTCGATCTTCGCGGAGAAGCCGAAATACGAATCGGGATCGATGGTCGTGACTACTGCGGGGGTTCCACTGCCGGAGCCGCCGTATGACGATCCGGAAAACCCGGGCAGGGCGCCGAGCGCATCCGAGAGGATTTGCGGCGATTGCCGGCGCAGGCGTCGCGTCTGCGGATTGAAGACCCAAGTGTTGTCGTCGGTCGCGGGATCGAGATGCCGAAAGCGGATCATCCCGTAGCCGCGGATCGAAGATGGCTCCAGCAGGGGATAATAGGCGAATCGATAGCGCACCCCACTCGCCTGGGCGTCCGGATCGGTCGGAACCGGCGGCACTTCGATACGTCCGATGTTGTTGTAGAACGCGAAGTGACCGACCGTGAAGTAGCTGACCGGCGAGCCGGTGCTATTCGGCGCATAGCTGGCGACTTCCGCAAAGCGCAGATCCGCATCGTCGGTATAGAGCGGCCGGAAGCTGAAATTCCACATCACCTTGAGTGCGACCTGGGCGTCATTCGGATCGAGTAATGGGAACGGTTGTCCGGCGACGAAGCCCTTGATCTCGCCATCGGAGCCGAGCGTCACCTGCGAGGCGTATTTTTCGCTGGCGGTCTTATATGGCGGCGGCCATTCGAGCTTGTCGGTCGGGATCACATGAATCTGCATCCCGCGCTGCACGAGCATGAAATTCCCCGGGCTGAGGAGATCCTGCACCTGTGCGGCATTGTCCTTGTTGATGGTGTCGCCCGGCTTGACGGCCGCATTCGCTCGCGCGGCGGATGCGACCAGGGTGAGCAGCATCATCAAGAGGGCGGACCGAAGAGGTAAGGACGAAAAGGGCGATCGCTCGTGGGCTTCCACAATGGCCTCCGTCATGTGGTCATTCTGACGAAGGGGTATCGGTTGCGCCAGCGACATCCGCTCGACGGCGGATTGGTTCCGGGACTCTGCGAGAGTAGACCGTCGGTCAGGATGGGTGACTCGCGCCCTACTCAAAGGGGTCGTCTTTAGACGCCCGACATACCTCCTCAGCGCCTTCGTGCCAGTGCCTCGGCGCGGCGCCGTTGATGACGATTGCCCGGAAACATTGAACTTAATGGGTTTGTTTTTTCATTTTCATGCATCTCGGAATTTGCCGTTCGAGGCTGTTCGGCGGCCTGATGGGCACTTCGCGGCGATGTCGCAAGTGGGTTTGTTTTTGCATTTTCGTGTAACACGCGAGGTCCTTCGGCAGCCTCAGGGCCACTACTCGGCGATGCCGAGCACTCCAACCGCTTCGCGAAGGCCCTTCGCAAGGCCTCAGGGCCACTATTCGGCGATGCCGAACACTCCAATCGCTTCGCGAAGGCCCTTCGCAAGGCCTCAGGGCCACTATTCGGCGATGCCGAACACTCCAATCGCTTCGCGAAGGCCCTTCGCAAGGCCTCAGGGCCACTAATCGGCGATGCCGAGCACTCCAATCGCTTCGCGAAGGCCCTTCGCAAGGCCTCAGGGCCACTACTCGGCGATGCCGAGTAGTGGGTTTGTCTTTGCACTTTTTGATGTGAGGCCGGCATCGAAGATGCGCCGCCAGTTCTCATGTTTTTGAGGATTTCCAACTGCGATGTTGCGCGACGGATAGCCCGGTCGAT
Source organism: uncultured delta proteobacterium (assembly GCA_963815835.1). Classification (GTDB taxonomy): domain Bacteria; phylum Desulfobacterota; class Binatia; order Binatales; family Binataceae; genus DATGKG01. Next base: position 61,305 of record CAWFIF010000003.1, on the reverse strand, counting down.
GCAGCCCTCGTAGCGGATGATCGCCTTTGCTTCGCGCTCCGCGGGAATCGTCGGCCTCCACAACCTGGCGCGGCGCAGCTTCTCGCGCTGAGCTCGAAGTCGCGCTGCCTCGGGAGGAGCGGCCGCCGCGATCCGCTGACTCATCTCGCGATCGAGATTCTGATGATGCTTGAGCGCCGCGATATTCTCGTAGCGCAGCACGGATGCCATCCGCACGTAGGACGCGGCCATGGTCTCAACGCAGCTTTCCTCGAGCATGCCCTGCGGCTGGAAGTCATCGCGAAGTCCATCCAGCGTCGTCTCGAAATCATGACGCTGTGCGGGTGTCCATTTTTCCTGCGCGACAAAGAATCCATGCTTGATCGCATTGCGGGCGACGCGCGCCTTTCCATCCCCAGTCCGCGGCCCGGTCGAGCGGGCGGCATTGCGGCGGTTGGCTTCGAGTCGGCGAGGGGTGAGTGCCAGGGGACGGCGCCGGGAGTAGGAGAGGGGGGTAACATCGACAGGACACGCTGCCATTAGGGCATGCCTCCTTTAGAGGGGCCGCACGAGGCGGCCATAACTTATTAGCATTTACCTATGACAGATGGTTGTCCAGCCCCCGGCTGAGGGCGTATCGATTTGTTCAGGCACCTCAGTGGCAGACCCGACGTACGCGCGCTATGCTTCGGTCGTGCCTCGGAAGAAATCCAAGCCGAAACGGCCCATAAGCGAGAAGACGCGCGCCGAAGACGAGCGCTTAAGGCGGGAATTGGAAAACGCCGATCCCGAAAAGATTCGATCGGCTGGTCAGTCCGCTTTTCCGTTCATCAAAGACTGAAAACGAATCGAGCGGCTAAACCTCTGGCAAGGTTCTCCGCTCGCTCGAACAATTCAACGCAATCCCTCGCGTCTATGTAACGCACGGCAGATTTTTGTCTTGCGCGCAAGTGAGGGTATGATGGTGGAGTCGAATTGTCGCCAATCACGGAATCGCAATATTGGGCTGCCCGTTTTCAGTGGGCTAGGGCAAACACCGATCTGTGGACACGAAAGAAGTTTGTTAGCGGTCCTATCGTCGGAATCATCGCCTACTTTCTCCAATGGGAGTTGGGGTTGCGCCTGATGATTCCAACCTTACAGTTTATTATTACAATCATCGTGGCGTATTTCCTCGTTGCCCTGTTTTCGCTTGTGGGCAATTGGATTTATTATGCGCCGGTTGTGCTAGAGCGTGAACGAGTGGGCTCAATAGATGACCTCACCCAAGACCTAAAACAGGCGCACGCGGCGTTGGCGCCAGATTCTCGCCCTTATTCTGAACTTCAACTGACTAAATTATCTCGACTAAAACAAGAAGGTCGGTCGCTGCTCGAACATCATATTAGCCCAAATCAATCGGGAGCCCGTCAAGAACTCGAAACGTGGATCAAAAATCATCGGGAGTGGCGAAGGGAAATACTAGAGATTCTCAACGAAAAAGATGCCACTGTCTTTGAAGCGCCGGTTACCTTCACCAACACTAATTTTCAGATACCCGGACTTCCGGCGGCGTTCAATCTTGATCACGCCCGCTTGCGCAACCAATTACTCGGCGAGATAAGCCGCTTAGAGGAAATTCTTAAACAAAAGTCGGCTGATTAGGCAGGTGAACTTCTGGCGTGAAGTTTCCCGATGAACATTGGTGGGGTTGGCATGTCATCTGGATTTTAGGACTTGCGCTCTTTTTCGGTTGGCTATTGTTTTACCATCCCGGTTGCCTTGGTCCGCCGACGAATCAATCTCAGGAAGCCGATTAGCTATGAGCGAGCAGCGCGCTTACTCCGGTTAGAACCCCGTCCAAGTTAGCGAAGTCTTTAGCGTCCAAGTAGCCAATATTTCCGGCCATCTTATAGAATGGCTCCAATGCGAATCGCGGTGGAGTCCATTCCAAGTCACCGCCCTGCTTTTCGACTTCGCGCACGCGGACGAATAACTCATAGGCGAGAATATCGGCGGCTTGGAGGGGCGTAAATGCGGGAATTTCAAACCCATCGCGGCGTTCCGGTTTCTTAGGCCGAAAAATAGGATCGGGTTTTCGTGGCGACAAATAACTCTGTAGTGTCGCTTTACCGGCATCGCCATCCTCGAAGATGATTTCTACCGGCGTCCTGATTCGCTCGCTTAGTGCCCAGTTATCAACGTGCGCGACGCTGAACATTCCAGCAATCGTGTAAGCGGTCATTCTGAATTCGGCCAGATTTTTCGGGCTCATCAGCGTATTCCACTTTTGCATTGAAACGCCGCACCCGAATTTTCGATACGCATGCGAGTGGATCAACTCCAACAAGTCTCCGTAGAGAGCGCGGCGACGGGCCTCTTGGCCTTTCCAGCCCTCGAACTGCTTCCGAGAGTGGGCGAAATCGACCATGTGAAAATACTCAATGCCGTCTGCCGCTAATCGCTCTCGCCATTTCCGGTCAAACTCAGCCCAATCTTTTGCTGACGATATGAAGCCTGCCGTTAGAATTAGCGGCTGATCATGCTCCGCTCCGGCGGTATCGAAAGCAGCGACGAACACTGCGAATTGCACTCAGTCCAATCAGACGGTCGGATAGACAAGGCGAGGTCGGCAACCGAATTCATCGCGACCGCCGAAGAGTAGGGGCGCTAATCCGCCGTTGACCGCGCGCCGCTGCCGCATCCTCGTCGCTCGATCCGGAATCATCCGTTGATTGTTGCGCATTGTTGCGCATTTTGGGATTGGTGCCGAGTCGTCCGATCTTATATGACTGGGAATTAGCCTGCTATTGACACCAATATGAAAATAGCTTAAATTACTCACCATGCAGACCATCAGTGATTTTGATAGAGCATACGGCACCGACGAGCAATGCCGCGCGTACCTACTTCGCAAGCGCTGGCCCGACGGCAAGGTCAAATGCGCCCGTTGCGGAAGTGATCGCGTGTTCGCGGCCAAGACTCGCCCCTACCACTGGATTTGCAAGTCTGGCGCTCAGGTGATGGATCGCAAGACTGGCGAGATTACCGAATGCGACAAGCGCAACGGCTATCGCTTCTCAGTGATCACCGGAACTATTTTCGAGGACACCAAGATCGCGCTGCACATCTGGTTCAAGGTCGGATACCTGATGCTGACCGCGAAGAAAGGCATCAGCGCGCTACAGATTCACCGCGTCATGTTCGGCGAGAAATCGACCCACGCCTACCACACAAGTTGGTACATCTGCATGAGATGGCGCGCTGCGATGGCTGGCGACATGTATCAGCCACTTTCGGGCGTCGTCGAAGTGGACGAAACCTACATGGGTGGGAAAGACCGCAATCGGCATTGGGATAAGAAATCTGCGCAGCAGCGCAAGGCTAAGGGCGAATTCGATTTCGAGAAAATTGGATACGGCAAGGTCGGCGTCATTGGAGCAATCGAGCGCAAGGGCAATGTCGTGGCGCGCGTCATCGGCAGCAAGGATGCGCCGACTCTGGACAGTTTCGTGCGCCGCGTGACCGACAAGGGCGTGCGGCTGGTCGCCACTGATGAGAACCAAGCCTATAAGCTGCTTGGACGCCCGCATCAGGCCGTCAATCATTCCGAGAACGAATGGGTACGCGGCGAGGTCCACACAAACACAATCGAGTCGTTCTGGAGCCTGATCAAACGGGGCGTCGTGGGCCAATACCACAATGTCAGCAAGAAATACCTGCCCTTCTACCTGAACGAATTTTCGTTCCGCTTCAACAACCGGAACAATGAGGAGATGTTCGCTGATCTGATTGCGACGTGCGCTCAGTAGCCGAGCCGATTTAGACGCGCTATGCTTCGGACGTGCGTCGGAAGAAATCGAAAGAGCGAAAACCGATAAGCGCGAAGCAGCGCGAAAGCGACGACAAGCTAAGGCGGGAATTGGAAAACGCCGACCCAAAAAAGTTCGATCGGCTGGTCAGTCCGCTTTTCCGTTCTTCGAAAACTGATTAGCTCTGAGTGACCGCGCCTCTGCTAAAGGCCGGTCACGTCGGAAAATTGCGACAATCCCATTGCGCATTTTCAATTTGAAAATACGCGAGGGAGAACTATGTCGCAAGAGTACGGGGGACATGGGTGGCCATTCCGCCAGACATCGCACATTTCGATTGGCGACAATTTTTTGATGAGAATTTCTGGCGTGGTGTTGTCGGGACCGCCGCGTTTGAACTGTTCTTGTTGTTAGCAACTGCGATGGGCACCTTGCTCACCATTGCTTATCGAATCGTTCGGACCCATTCGGTATCTATTGCTCAAACTGGGGCATTTTTCCTAGTTACAAGTCTCTTGTTCCTGCTTAGTTTGGTCGCCTTGAAGGTCGGTAGTTCTCAATTCAGTCCTACGATTATTCCAGTCGTATTGCCACCGCCAAACGCATCACCGTGGCCTTCGCGACTTACCAAAGAAGAAATGGACGATTGGAGTAAAGCACTCAGTAAATTTCATCCACCTGCGGTCATACTGGCATTTCTTGATTATGGTCAGCATGATTTCGTAGTTAGCGTAATGGGGGCCTTGCGTAGCGCAAAATGGCCACCACCCAGTCTCATTACTGGACATCTTGGGGTCGGCGTACAAATTCTAGCTGGAAAGAACGTGACCGATGCCGGGAAGGCCGTACAAGCGCTGTGCGACAAGAAAATCGGCGGACCAACCGATTTTGAGCAACCCGACAAAATGCCGGACAACTTAGTTGAAATCGTGGTCGGCTGGCAACCGATGTAAGAACCGTTATGGCGCGGTTCCTGGAATCTCTTTCAATCGCGTGGCCGCTTGCTCCATGAAATCTCGGACGTGAATCAAGATGCTATGCGCCGAATCTTTGTCGTATTCTTCCCGCAAATGCGCAACGTGATTCCGCCAAGCATCCTTGAAAAATCGAAACTGCGTTGCGAGCAATGAAAAGAATTTAAGGTCAGCGTCCTTCTCGTCTGACTTGGGAAGACCGCGCATGTCCTTGATGTATTTTTCGATTCCAGCGATGACGTTCTCCCATTCAGCCAGTTCAATTTTAAAAGGAAATTTCACGTTGCATTCCTTCGCAAGTGCGAAGAGTCCAACTTGGAGAATTCCCATCGCATGAAACACGCAGGCGGTATACCGTTCAAGCGCGAAGCATCGACCTGCTTCTCGAATGTCTTCGCCGCAAGAGGGAAACATCACCATTGAGAGCGGAAACTTGGATTCCGGTTTCTCATAAAAATCGGCTACTTCCCTTGGTACTGGAACGTAATATCGGCGGCCCAATTGACCAATAATAGCCTCAACTAGAGGCGCATATTCGTACACCAGCAGGACGGGTACTCCGCTACTGAACCTGCGACGTGCCCTATTCAAGACTTCAAGGCAGTCGCTACCAGCGTCCAAGTCGAACTTTTCGAACTCGTTCTCTATTCCCTTTAATGATTCCTCAAATTGATCCCTCTCTGGGCCAACTAAGTCGTCTCCGATGCCCGAATTGCGCATCAGGCTCAACACAGCCCCCAATCGACGCATACGTTCAGCGAGCGGTCTAAAGTTTTCCATAAGCTCCCACAGGCTTACCAAACCTCGCTTTGGACGAGTAGGGGCACTAATCTCCCGCCGCCACTGACCGTCTGCTGCCTGCGAGTCAGCTTGTCGATTTCCATGCGACATTCTTATGCTTTTCGGATTTGGTGTCAACATGCGCCTAATCCCCATATGACTTCGCATAAGAAATATTATGTAAACTAGCCGGGCGATTAGGCGGCAGTTGACAGTCACGGTAATCTGCGCTAATATTTGAGTATGCAGACCATCGACGTTTTCGACAAACAGTTTTCGACCGACGAAGCGTGCAAGCAGTTCATTGCTGAGATGCGTTGGCCGGACGGCGTGCGCTGTCCACGCTGTGGGGCCAGCGAGCGTGTCTACGCCCTGAAAGCGCGCCCCTTTCATTGGACTTGCTGCAATCCAGCCTGTGGCGGGCGCAAGGGCTATCGCTTCAGCGTCATCAGCCAGACGATCTTCGAGAATACGAAAATCCCGCTCAAGATTTGGTTCAAAGCCGCGTATCTGGTGCTGACCAGCAAGAAGGGAATCAGCGCGTTACAGGTCCATCGGATGCTGTTCGGCGAGGAATCGACGCACGCCTATCACACAACGTGGTACATGGTGATGCGCTGGCGCGCCGCGATGAAGGGCGATGCTTTCAAGCTGACTGGCGAAGTCGAGGTTGACGAAACTTATCTCGGTGGGAAGGACTACAACCGGCATTGGGACAAGAAATCAGCGCAGGTTCGTAAAGCCAAAGGGCCACAGCCGTTCGGCGAAGCGGTAGGATACGGGAAAGTCGGCGTCGTGGGCGCAATCGCCCGCAAGGGCAGTGTCGTGGCACGCGTCATCGGCGGTATGGACGTGCGCACGCTCAAGGGATTCGTCAACAAGACGGTCAGCGATAAAGTTACCCTGCTCGCGACCGATGAAAATCCGTCATACACATATATCGATCCGCACAAAATGAACGTTCATCAGGTCGTGAATCACAGCCGGGGCGAGTACGTACGCGGCAGCGTTCATACCAACAATATCGAATCGTTTTGGAGCCTCATCAAGCGCGGCATCGTCGGCACTTACCATCACGTCAGCAAGGATTATCTGCCGCTCTATCTGAACGAATTTAGCTGGCGCTTCAACAACCGGAAAAACTCGGCGATGTTTGCGGACCTGATCCAAAGCGTCAGTCGCTAGCCCCGATCGCGTCGGCGCGCTAAAATTCGTGCGTGCCAATCACACAGAAGACGCGCGACGCGGACGAAAAGCTAAGAGAAGAACTGCGAAACGCCGACATCGGCAAGCTGAAAAAGCTGATGGCTCCGCTGATTGAACGGCGCGATTCGCAATCAAAGAGGACTTCGGCGAGAGCGAGAAAACGAAGCAGCTAGTCTCTACCAAGACTAGCTAATTCGACAGCGCGAAGTAGGCTGCTTGTGCGCCTGTGAATCTCACAGTAGCGAGCGTACAGGTATGTTTCAAGTAGTCATCCGCGAATGCCAAAGCCACGGGCCAGCGATATTAAAATATTGCGAGAGGATCGCGCTCAGCGGTTACGCGCGTTCACGAAACTGATGCGCGATTCTCTGCAATTCCTTAGCGGCGCTACGAAGGCGCAACGGGCAGAAGAAGACCGAATAAATCAAGCAACAATGGATTTGGCCGTCAGGTACAGGGCCACAATACGCAGATTGCGACCACTTGCTCGCGCATCGGCAACGCCAAGACAAAAGCAACAATATTTGACCAGCATGGCTACTTTGCTGGCATCCGATTGCGCGACTCTAGCTAAACTAACTAAACAATATCGGCGATTGATACTCGATATTGTCGCCGGTGAAAACTAGCGTGGTTCAAGTCTACGTAACTGCTCATTTATCGCTTTCAGTTCCTTGAGCACGTCTTCCATTCCGCTGTTCACGCCATACTTGACGACTTGCGCTAGCCAGCCACTGGCGACGCTGATCACGGCTAACGCAACCAGCGCGCCGCCGATTATCTTATAGAGGTCCATGATTTTTGCCCGCTTTTGTTTTCTTGAGCGGAGGGAATAGCACAGGCGTTCCGTGGTGGCGAGGTTCACCACCTAGTTATTTTATAAATCGGTTGGCGTGGGATTTTCTTTGTTACGCGGTCTCGCAAATACTGGATTTGCTCTTTGTCGATATACGCAAGGGGTGTGGGTATTGCACGGAGAGCCGATAATACGGGCGAACGAAGCGCGCTTTCGTGCCTCTTATCCGATGGGTCGCGCGTAGCGCGAACGCAATAGGCCAATAGATCAGCGGCCTGTAACGGTAAAAACTGCTTATCATCTTCCCAATGTGGCTCTTTCCGGAATAACCGCTGTGCCAATTCGGGTGACTCAGTAAAGATTCTTTCGTAGGCGCGCTTGGCCTGACGGCGCGACACCAATCCGACGTCGCAGACAATATCAACACAATCCTCTTTCAATTCGGGAAGTGCCTGAAGCAAATACAAAAAACTCCCGTTGTAGGCAAATTCCGCCGGATCGTGAAGTCGCGTCCCATCATCGTCGGGCAAATCCTTAATCATCCCGAATGGTACATTGTCGATGGCAAACGCGAGTCCTTTGTTTGAATACTTTGCAATTAGGGGAACGAATTCCAACAAACGTTCGTCGCGCTCCTTTTCACTCCAGCCAAAGAACTGAGTATGCAGACCGAATGCTTCATAGCCTTTGATATAGTCAAGCTTTGGTTCTTTCTTAAGCAGGGCCGCCCAGTCGTGAGATAGGTCCATCAAGCGGTCAACATCGCCGATATAGCCAGCCAATACGAATGACTGGCTTGCGCCGTCCTTGCCGCTATCTTCAAACGCAGTCTGAAGCATTAGAAAGCGCCATCTCGCCCGCAAGTTGGGGGATAGACCTGATACAAGCGTCCTAATAGCAATGCAGGCGTCTCCACGTCCGTGCCCTTTATGAGAACTACCCGTATTTTCAGCACTAAATGGCTTGACTGTCAACATCCGACCAATCGCCACTAGCCGACCGCGCGGGCAACGGCCCATTCCCTTAGGCCAGCGCTGGGAGGACCTCCTCGGTCACCCTCTTGAACTGGCACTTCTGATCGTAGCCCGTCAGGCGCAGCGTGATCGTCGTCGCGTTCGGCGCAGAATCAGACCGCCTCAGGTTTAGTCTCGACCTCAGGGAAGAATGCTCCCACCGGCAAGTGAAAGCGTCGCGACAAGGCCTGGATCTGCCGCACATTGAGTTCGCGCTTTCCGCGCAGGATTTCGGAGACTACCCCCTGGCTGCCGATTTCGGGCAGATCAGCTTGCGACAGCCCATGCTGTTCCATCAGGAATTTGATCAGTTCAACCGGCGATGCATCCGGAATCGGATAATGCTCTTCGTCATAGGCCTCGATCAGCACGCTCAACGTATCGATGAAGCGGTAGCGAGGGTCCTTGGGGTGATCACCGACCTCGTCAACCAGTCCATTAAGCTGAGCGACCGCCGCATCGTATTCGCGTGCATTGCGAATCGCGAGTAGCGGCGCATAGTCGGCGGGATTCGTAAGCGTGACGGTTTTTCGCGGCTTCATTTTTTCCAGTCGCCCTTATCGTACTCCGAATGAGTTAGGACGTGGCGGATGAAGAGCCTTTGCTTGTTGAAATGAATGGCGGCAATCAGGCGATACCTGTTGCCGGCTATGTCGAAGACGTAAAGCCCCTTCCCGCCTGCCCTCACATAATCAACGCTTTGGAAAGTTTCTTTCAGCTCTGCGAGGTTATTGAACCTTCCTCTGGTTGCGGCGGTGAACCATCCTTTCAGCGGTCCTTCGGCGTCAGCATGAATCGCGCAGAAGTCCCTCAAGGCTCTGCGCGAAATAACATGCATCGATCACCTGTGTATCTCATGTTGAGATGTATGTCAACTCAATCTGAGATGGCCGGCCAAATGTCGGACCTCATATCAGTGCTGGCAGGACCTCCTCCGTCACCCGCTTGAACTGCTTCTTCTGATCGTAGCCCGTGAGCCTCAATGTGATCGTCGTCGCGCCCGCATCGATGAAGCTGCGCAGATTCGCGATGCATTCGGCCGGCGAGCCCAGCGCGCACCATCGCTCGAGGAACTCGCGCGAATAATCCACCGTGTAGTAGCTGTCGAGGAAACGTTTCGATTCCAACAGCGCGGCCTCGCGGTCCTCATTCACATTGATGTTGTAGTAGACGCAGACCTCGAAGTTCGCCGGCAGCTCGCGGCCTATCTCGCGGGCGTAGCCGCGAATCATCGTGAGCGAATCGCGCAACTCCGGCGCGGTCTTGCCGGTCGTCATCCATCCGTCGCCGAGCCGCGCGACGCGACGATATCCGCTCGCGACGTTTTTCACTTGCGTCATGTTGGGATTCGATACCACCCAAATCGGGATCGGCTGCTGGATGGGACGCGGCAGGACCGTGATGTCGCGAAACTTGTTGTATTTGCCGTCGTAGTTGACATGCTCGCGCGAGGACGTGAGTCGCATGATTTCGATCGCCTCTTCCATGCGGCGCATCCGGCTGCCCGGCTCGACGCGCAGCGCGGTGAATTCCTTGTCGAAGGCCCCTCCTCCCGGCTCCGGCTGCCCCTGGCATGCGACGAAGACCGTGCGCCCGCCCGACATGAAATCGAGACTGGCCCACTGATATGCGAGGATGAGCGCATCGCGCAGCGGTGTGCTGGCGAAGCATGCGGGTCCGAGGCGCACCCGTTTGGTGCGCGCGGCGAGCGCACCGAGCAGCACCATCGCATCGAGGCGTGGCTTAGCGAAGATCGAATCGCCGACCCATACCGAATCCCATCCGGCCGACTCGGCCCATTCGGCCATCTCGAGCATCTCGGCGACGGTGGTGGCGCCGATGATGACGCCGCGATTTGGGAGCGTTAGTCCGAAGCGAGCGCGTCCTTGAGCCATGATGCGTCTCCTTAAAAAGTCAGGCGTGGTTGTGCCCCGCCTCGCCGAGGACCCATGCGGCGAAGCGCCATTTGAATGATCCGGAGCCGATCTCGTTGAACCCGACGTCCTTCATCAGTGCCTTCGCTTCCTCGAACGCGTGCGAATGCGCGTGTCGATGCGACGAGCGGGCTGGTATCAGCGACGACAACAGCCCGGGTTTTCGAACGAGCTCGACAAGCATCAGCCGGCCCTCGGGCCTCAGCACCCGGCGCATCTCGGCCACTGCCTGCTTGCGCGCGGGTTCGGGCACATGATGCAGCATGAGGCTGCACAGCACCACATCGAAGGCGCCGTCGCGGAAGGGGAGCTTTTGCGCGGGCGCGACATCGAATCCGACGGCGAGGCCCATGCGAGCGGCCTTCGCCTTCGCGCGCGCGATCATCTCCTCCGAGGCATCCACGCCATGCACCTCGGCGTTGGGACCGACGCGCCGCTTGGCGGCGAGAGCCAGCGTTCCGGTGCCGCATCCGACGTCGAGCACGCGGTCGCCGGGCGCAACCCTCGCGTTATCCAACGTGGTTCCACGGAAAGCTTGTTCGCGGCCAAAGGTGACCGCCGCCATCATGATGTCGTAGATGAAGGCCGAACGAATGAGATCGCCCTGCCCCTCCACATGCTCGTGCTTCATAAGGAAAATCCCGGCTCATCATACATCGATGCGATCGGAGTGGGTTAGCCGAGTTATTTGATCTACCGCTTGTGGAATTACACGCGCCACCGAGCTAGGGTTTCGGTTCGACGGCGAAACGGAGCATCGCGCTATGACGACCGCGTCGGTCTGTTGCGTGAGATGGTTCGTCCTGCTGATTGCGGGTATCGTCGGCCTTGTCGCTCCAGGACAGGTTGCGTACGCTCAAACGGCGCCACCCTCCTCGGCCAATTCCTCCCCTGCTTTGCTCCATCCCCATCCGTGGCAATTCGATCTGCAAGCCGGATGTCTCTTTGGGTTCACCGGCCCCGGAAGCATCGTGCGGGTCCGCGAATTCCAGACTGAAGGCACCGGGCTTCATCTTTCCTATCTAGGCATCAACACTGAGCAGATGCCGACTGGCGATATCACGTTATGGTTCACGGAGCTGAGCGCCCTGCACTTCCGCCTTCGCTACTTCAATTTGGGCGGCACACGATTCCTACGCCACCCGGTACTTTACAATGGTGCCACGCTGGCGCCCGGGCAGACCCTGCACACCAATCCATCGGAGTGGTTTTCGGTCGGCCTCTACTATGAGCGGCGGCTCTCGCCATGGTTCGAGCGTTACGAGAATGGCTGGCCGATATGGCTTCAACACTGGGACGTGCGTGGCCGATTGGGAATCGAGTACACCTACCTGAGTTTCGATATCAACAGCGGCCATGCCAAGGTGACGTTGACCTCGAAGGGTGAGGAGAGCACGGAGGACTTCTACCACCAATCGATGCCATTGCCGACCGTCGGCGTTGACGCGCTCCATCGCGTGGGCGACGATCTCCTATTCGACTTTTCGGTTCAGGGAAACTGGATCAATCGCTGGAATTCGCTGCGCAATGAGGGCGGAACGATTTGGGCATCGCAGAATGGTGTCGAAGCTCACGCAAGGATCTTTTACTCGAATCGGCAATACCTCGGACCGGTTCAGCCGATGATAGGAATGTTCATTTACTATTACAGCCAGCTTGAAGACTCGCACGAGGATGGCAACTTTCTCCGCTGGTCCAGTTGGGGTCCCGAATTGGGGATCAACTGCAGCTTCTAGTCGATCGATGCTGCGGGCCCTGCCCTACCCTATCGATGCCTTGATGCCGGCACGTGCGAGCACTTCCAACGCTTTCCCCGCGTCGTCCGCGGATCGGAGCACGACGACGCCAGTGACGATGCCATCGCTCTCGATCGTTCCGCCACCGTCGGTTTTGATATAGGCGGCGTTCAGGACGTCCAAAGCCCTGCGAACCTCGTCGCTCACGCGATGAACGTCGGAAGTTTCCTCCGATAGATGTATCAGGATGCGCATCCAGTTCCCTTGTCGCTGTGACCGATAGTCATGTCGATATTCTATCGTTCGCGACAAGGTCTGAATGGCAAGTTCAATCGAAAGCAGCTGACCTGGTCAAAATTACGACCGACTCGTCAGATTGGCGCGAGGCGAGCGAGCCGATGACGTTCGCGCGATCCGGACCGGCGCTGTTACCGAGATTCAGTTCCTGCAGGTTCCGCGGGAACTACGTCACGCGGCTTTCGGCAGTCGCCGATTGCGACGGTCGGCGATCGCGGAAGTGCGGGATCACATATTTTCCGAACAGGTCGATCGCGTGAATCGTCTTCTCATGCGGAATCGACCAGAACTGCATCATCGCGAGAAACTGATCGAGCTGCGCTTCCTTCTGAATCCGCTCGAGTTGCTTGATCGCCGTGTCAGGGCTGCCGCAAATGCACATCCCATGGTCGATGAGTGAATCGAGCGTGACCTTGCTCGGATCGAGGCCTTCGTATTGCGACGGCAACTGCGGCACCGCTCCGCTCGAAGGGTCCACCGGATCGACCCCGGTCTGTTTCGCCTCCAGCACCGGAGCATTCACCCGCAGCGTGGTGCCAACGTACGACATGAAGGCGCGCTCGGCCTCGGCGCGCGCTTGCTTGTCGGTGTCAGCAATATGCGTCATCGAGAACGCGCCCGCGCGATTGTTCGCAAACGCGCCGTAGGGCTTCGCGGTCTTGATCGCGCTGCGATATGCGCGCACCCGCTGCCCCAGCCGCTCGGGCGACACCAGCAGCGTGAACGATAGCAACCCGAGTCCCAGCTTGCCTGCGAGTTCATGGGTATCCTCGCTCGTGCAGGCGACCCATAGCGGAGGATGCGGCTTCTGGATCGGCATCGGGACCACGGTGCGCTGCGGGATATCGAAATATTTGCCCTTGTACGAGAAGGTGCCGTCCTTGCTCTTCCAGATGGTGGTGATGATGTCGAGCGCCTCTTCCCATCGCGCGCGCGTCTCCTTGTAGGGAATCCCGAAACCTCCCAGCTCGACCTGCGTTATTGACCGGCCAGTGCCGACCTCGACGCGTCCATTGCTCAGGATGTCCAGCGTCGCTACGCGTTCGGCGATTCGAATCGGATGATTGTAGGGGAACGGCAGCAGCACCACCGCATGGCCGATACGAATCTTGCTGGTGCGTTGCGAAATCGCGCCGTACAGAACCTCCGGCGCCGAGCTATGCGCGAAGCCGACCTGGAAGTGATGCTCAACCGTCCAGAAGTTGGTAAATCCTACTTCTTCGGCGCGCACCACCTGATTCATCACGTCGTGGAAAGCCTGATATTCGCGCTCGCGATGTTTGAGCGGGCTATCGACCTGGATTTCGTAGAAGATTCCGAAGTCCATCATGTTTCTCCATTCAGGTGGCACAGGCTTCAGCCTGTGCTACAAATCAATTCTCACATTGGCGCCCATAGATAAGTGATGCGGACCGTCATGTCCTTTCGGCCGCCACCATAGGCGAAACTCGCGTCGTCGAATTTCGGCGGGCCCATCGTACCCTTGGCGTCATTCGAAGCACCCACACCTTCTTTCGGAATGCCCATGAAGTTCCTGTCAACCTTGCCGTTGGAGTTCTCGTCATGCATCACGGCGATGGCGTAGTGTCCGGCTGGCAGGCCGCTGAAGTCGCAGGTCGCCTTTTTGTCTTTGATTGGAGTCACGTGCTATGCAGCGCCTTGCTCTGGTCGGTGGGGAATCCATCCGCCGAGGAATAAACGCTGCATCCGACTTGCCCGATGTCGTTGTGAAGACCCACTACCTCGACGTGGATGAGATCCTCCGCCCGCGCCTGTCGTGTTGAGACAATCAGCACGATCGACATCAACGCGGGAAACAAAACAGCTTTCCGCATCGCTCATCAGCTAGTCAGCCGACCACGCCATGATGCCAACGCCGGTGGCCCAATGTTTCAGCGGCTCATACGCGAGCACCTGCGGCCGAAGCCGATTCGGCATCGCGCCCGCGACGCACAGCCAATCGCGAATCTCATGGCCACCGTTGCCGGCCACGGCTTCGAGGTCTTCATACTTCGCGTAGCGGGTAGTGATTTCGGAAATTTCGCCGCGCACCATCCGCTCCAGGAACCAGCGATCGAATTCCTCGTTGATTCTGCCGGTCTCCGGAGGTCCTACCCAATGCGAGATTCCTCCGGTTCCGATAAATGCGACGCGCTGACTGCGCGGCCATCGCTCGACGCATGCGCCGATGAACGCGCCGACATCGAAGCATCGCTTGGGGGTCGGCATTGGTGGCGCGAAGGCATTTACAACCACCGGGATGATCGGAATGTCCCATCGCGGCGTCAGATGAATCATCGGCGCGATCTCGGCGTGGTCGAGCGCAAGCTCCTCGGAGAAGGCGAAGTCCACACCATTCTCGAGGCCCTCACGCACGATGAAGCGCGCCAGGTCGCTGGCGATGGGCAGTCGCACTTTCGGGACATCGAAACCTTCGACTGCGGGCCCGACCGCCTCCTCCCCTACTCCAACCAGAAACGCGGGAAGATTGTCATAGAAGCATCGATCGAAGTGATCATCGGCGAAGGTGATGACGACGTCGGCGCGCGAGGCTTCGAGCATCTGACGCGCGCGGTCGAAGCCGGAACGCAGATGAACGCGCTCCCTTTCAGGCAAGCGCTCCCAGTTCTTTTCCGATGCCATCAGCGGCACATGCGAGCATGCGATCCCTGCCACAACCTGCGCCACGTCATCAACCTACGCTACGTTCCTTAGGGTTCATCATGGCGCTGTAGTCGCGCATCTTTCTGCCGGTGAGGCCGTGGGCGAGCATCAGTAACAGGGGACTCGCGCCGCGGTCGTACAGCTCGCGGATTTCCCACCGCTTGAGCAGCTCCCGTTCGGTAGCGTCCAGCTGATAGCGATCGAGCACGCTTTCGATGTCCTCGCGAAAGTGCGCGGCTAGCCCCGCGTCGCGTCGCAGATCGCGCAGCAGCTTGTCAACTTGATAACGGCTCATCGATGCGAGGCCTACTTCTTGGGCGCGATGTCGATGTTGTCGTCGAGGCCCATTCCCCTAATGGACGCCTCGAAGCGATCCTGCATCCGCGCATCGTCATCATTGAGTTCGCGCGTATAACAGCAATACTCGAGCTGCATCCCATTGGGATCCTTGAAGTAGATCGATTTCGCCCAATCGTGGTCGACGATCTCGCTGACTTTGACACCCTTGGCAATCAACTCGCTTCGCTTCTGTTCCAGCCCCGGGAGGCTGCCGGTCTCGAATGCGAAATGATAGAAAGCGCTCGGCACACCCAGCCCGCGGTTGATACCCGCGTCGTATTCGGCGGGAACTCCGGGCACGCCGCGCGCTTCCATGAAGGCGAGCAACTGATCGCGTCCGGTGTCGAAGAAGATGTGGCGAATTTTACCGCCCTCTTTGACCGCGATAGTGTCGCAGCGCACCGGCTTGAAGCCGAGCACGCCTTCGTAGAATTCGCGAGTCTTGTCGAGGTCCAGCGTCGACAGCCCGATATGAGAGAATCCTTTATGCGACATTAGCGATTGGCCTCCTCAGCTGATTGCTCCGCTTATACCACCGGCACATCGAGAAGGAATAGCGCAGGTTAACGCTCCACCAATGACAGTTGCGTTCCGAATCTGTACAATCAACCGTATGACGGAGCTTCTGAAAAAGGCGTTCGACAAAATCTCAGAAGAACTTCCCGAGCATCAACAGGATCGGATCGGCCAATACTTGATCGATCTCATCGAACACGACGACGCCGAGTGGGACGCTCTTCTAGCCAAAGCGCCCGATAAACTTAGGAAGATGGCTGACGAAGCGCTAGATGAGTATCGCGCTGGCCGCACCAAGATTCTCGACGTAGACAAGCTCTGATCTCACGCACCTCATCGGGCTTCTGGGCCGAATATCGTGATCTGCCGCTCGACGTGAAAAAAGCGGCCCGTAAAGCCTGTCGACTGTTCAAGGACAACCCGAATCATCCCGGTCTTAGGTTCAAGCCCGTTTCCTCTAACTCGGAAATCTACTCCGTTCGAATCAGTATCGGATATCGAGCGCTCGGAACGATGCCTCGCTCCGGTGAGATCGTCTGGTTCTGGATTGGTCCGCACGCGAAATACAACAGCCTTATCTCCTGATAGTTGCCAACTTCGCAGCGGTTGGCTCTTTTCGCATATCACCGCCTATGAACCGCATCGAACTCCGGCGATTTGACCTACGTCAGCCGATATCCGATCCTCGATCATAACAACTTGTTGACGCAGCGAACCGCGCAGTTCATCGCGCCCGGATCGTGGAGTTTCCTAAGGGACGAAAAATGGGACGTGTTATCGAAGTCACCGAATTAGCGCTTCGCGATGCGCACCAGAGCCTGCTGGCGACCCGGATGGCATTGGAGGATATGGTTCCGGCCTGCGAGGACCTCGATAACGCCGGCTACTGGTCGCTGGAATGCTGGGGCGGCGCGACCTTCGATTCCTGCATCCGCTTTTTGAACGAGGATCCGTGGGAGCGCTTGCGCACCTTCCGCAAGTTGCTGCCGAAGTCGCGTCTTCAGATGCTCCTGCGAGGGCAGAACCTCCTCGGCTATCGGCACTATGAAGATAGTGTCGTCGAGCGTTTCGTCGACAAAGCGGCGGAGAACGGAATGGACGTATTTCGGATCTTCGACGCCTTGAACGACCTGCGCAACCTCACGACCAGCGTGCGCGCCGTGAAAAAAACTGGCAAGCATGCGCAGGGAACCATCTGCTACACGGTGAGCCCGCTGCACACGACGGAGACATTCATCGAGATGGCGCAGCGCCTCAAGGAGATGGGCTCGGACTCCATCTGCATAAAAGATATGGCCGGCCTGCTGAAGCCCCAACCGGCGTATGACCTGGTCAAAGGCATCAAGGAAAAATGCGGCGCCGACACGCTGGTGCATGTGCATGCGCACGCCACCACTGGCGTGACCATGGTCTCCCTAATGAAGGCCGTGGAGGCCGGATGCGACATCGTCGATACGGCGATCAGCTCGTTGTCGCTCGGTCCCGGCCACAACCCTACTGAAAGCTTCGTGGAGTTGCTGGAGGGCACCGGTTACGAGACCAGGCTCGATATGGATCGGATTCTGCACGTGAAGGAGCATTTCGCGACGGTCCGGCCGCGATATCGCGAGTATCTCAGCGAGTTCACCGGGGTGGATACAGAAATCTTCAAGAGCCAGATTCCCGGCGGAATGATTTCCAATATGGAAAGTCAACTCAAGGGCCAGGGCGCGGCGGACCGGCTCGACGAGGTTCTCAAAGAGGTCCCGGCGGTCCGAAAAGACGCAGGCTATCCTCCGCTCGTCACACCTTCGAGCCAAATCGTCGGCTCACAGGCGGTGTTCAATGTCCTGATGGGAAAATACAAGGTCATGACGAGTGAATTCACCGACCTGATGCTCGGCTACTACGGCAGCACGATCGGCGAGAAGGATCCGGAAGTTCTCGCGATGGCGCTCGAGCACGCCAAAAAACCTGCCATCACTGGACGTCCCGCTGACCTGCTGAAACCCGAATTCGAGCATTTGCGTACCGAGGCCCTGGCGCTGGCGGGATGCAATGGCGGAGACGAAGACGTGCTGACCTTTGCCATGTTCCCGCAGGTGGCGCCGAAGTTCTTCAAGAGCCGCAACGATGGTCCGAAAAACGTCAGCAGCGATCCTGCGAAGAAAGCCGCGCCCGCACCCGCTGAGCAAAAGCCTCAAACGAACGGAAAGCAGCGCCAATCGGATTCTCCGGTCAGCTATGTCATCACGCTCAATGGCAAGGAGCACCGGGTAACGGTCGCTTCTGCTGCGTAGACAATCCCGTTGCCGCGGGCGCTTGCGGTGACGGGATCAGGAGTTCAGATGTCGCATCAGGTAGCAATTCCGACGCATAAGACGATCGAGGAAATGGTCGCGGAGCTTCGCCTCAAGCGCTCCGAAGTACAACTCGGTGGCGGCAAGGAACGGACCGAAAAACAGCATGCCACAGGCAAGCTCACCGCGCGCGAACGCATCGAGCGGCTGGTCGATCGGAGCAGCTTCCAGGAACTGGCGCTCTTTGCACGTCATCGCTCCACCTATTTCGGCATGGCCGACAAGGAATTCCCCGCCGATGGAGTGGTGACCGGATGCGCGACGATCGACGGACGCCTGATCCATTTGGCGAGCCAGGACTTCACCGTCGCGGGCGGTGCGGCAGGCGAGATGCACTGCGACAAGATCGCGAACATGATGAAGCTCTCGTTGAAGACCGGCAGCCCGTTTGTCTTTATCAACGATTCCGGCGGGGCGCGGGTGCAGGAGGGGATCGACAGCCTCGCCGGTTATGGGCGCGTGTTCTTCAACAACGTCGAACTCTCGGGAACGGTGCCGCAGATCTCGTTGATTTGCGGTCCGTGTGCCGGCGGCGCGGCATACAGCCCGGCGCTGACCGATTTCATTATTCTCACCAAACAGGCGCACATGTTTATCACCGGGCCCCAAGTGATCAAGCTGGTCACCGGCGAGACCGTGAGCGCCGAGGACCTCGGCGGCTCGGTGGCGCAAATGAATAACTCGGGCGTGGTCCACTTGATCGCTCAGAACGACGACGAGGCACTTTACCTTTGTCGCCGACTATTGAGCTTCCTCCCGTCGAACAACATGGAAGATGCCCCACGCGCGCCTTACGACCTGCCATTGGAATCCGATCCAGAATTCAATGGCTTGGTCTCCACCGAAACGAAAGTCGCGTATGACGTGCGCACCGTGATTGCGCGCATCGTCGACTACCAGGATTTTCTGGAGATTCAGGCGGACTTTGCTCCCAACATCGTGATCGGCTTCGGTCGCCTGCAAGGCCGTCCGC
The DNA here is from genome assembly GCA_963815835.1 of uncultured delta proteobacterium. GTDB lineage: Bacteria > Desulfobacterota > Binatia > Binatales > Binataceae > DATGKG01. The sequence continues at coordinate 41,968 of CAWFIF010000003.1, read as the reverse complement.
TGGGCATTATCGCCAATCAACCCAATTCGCTGGCTGGCGCACTCGACATCGATGCATCCGACAAAGCCGCGCGCTTCGTCCGCTTCTGCAACGCCTTCAACATTCCGCTGCTCACCCTAGTTGATGTTCCGGGGTTCCTGCCCGGCATTGAGCAGGAGTATCGCGGCCTCATCCGTCATGGCGCGAAGCTGCTTTTCGCCTATTCGGCCGCGACCGTACCGAAGCTGACCTTGATACTGCGCAAGGCCTACGGCGGCGCGTACGTGGCGATGTGTGCGAAGGATCTGGGCGCCGACCGCGTCGTCGCGTGGCCTACCGCGCAAATCGCCGTGATGGGAGCCGAGGGCGCCGCAGAGATAGTGTTCCGCCGGGAAATCGATGCGGCCGCGGACAAGGCCGGGCGCCGCAAGGAACTAATCGAAGAGTATCGCGAGACGTTCGCGAACCCATATGTCTCCGCGGCGCGCGGCTTCGTTGACGACATCATTGAGCCGGCGGAGACTCGGAAGTATCTCGCTCAAGCACTCGAGTCGTTACATACCAAGCGCGAACTTCGTCCTTCGAAGAAGCACGGATTGATTCCACTGTGAGGAGTAGTCGTGTGGTAGAAGCGAATTTCACAAACCTCGCGATGGTCGCGATGCTCGTCGTTGTGGGCTGTTTGATCACGCATCTCAGCATGCAACGCAAGCTGAAGCAGTCAAGCGCGGACGCTCGTCAACAGCTCCAGCAGTGCCTGGAGGTTTTCACCAGCACGATTGCTCAACTGGAAGTCCGCGTTGCTGAATTGGCCGGTACCACCGCCGCGCTTTCGTCGACTGTCCTTCGCCCTCCGACGCCGGCAGCGACGGTGGCATCTGAAGCCGTTCTTACCAACGGAGCTGCGTCACGACCGGTGTCGAAAGCTGATGGCGAGATCCGGGATGGAGAGATACCGGCTGAGATTCTGATCGTCATCGGCGCCGCAGTTACGTCCTTTCTGGGCAAGAAGGTCCGCATTCGTTCCGCCAAGATGCTGCAATCGCCCTACGAGATTGTGAATCCGTGGGCGCAGCAAGGACGCGTAATCGTGCAAGCCTCACATAGTCCGCGGTCGTGGGGTCGATGAGATGAATTGCTGAACACGCCGCCGAAACGGCAAGGAGTTCGTTCTTGAAGCTTCAGATCGGTATTGACGGGAAAACCTACGAAGTTGAGGTTGAGGTCCTTCAGGAAGACGGAGCTTCACACACCCCAAGTTATGGTCCCTATCCCGCTGTTCCCGCAACCGTCCAGTCAACTCCGCTACGCAGCCCCGGACCTCCGCCTGAGGTCTCAAACGGCAACGTTAACGAAGCCAAGGTGTGCCGGAGTCCGGTCGCAGGGGTCGTCATCCGGGTGAACATTCAGCCCGGCCAGCAGCTTCAAGCGCATGATCTGATGATGGTGCTCGAAGCAATGAAGATGGAGACCAATGTGACCGCGCCCGGACCGGGAACGGTGAAGTCCATCAAGGTTCAGCCGCAGGATTCCGTGAAAGTGAATCAAGTCCTGGTCGAGTTCGAATAATCACCCTTCTCCCTTCGATGCAATTCTGCCGTAGCACAGACTTTAGTCTGTGTCCTTGCCTTGGTATTTGAACACAGGCACACAGACTGAAGTCTGTGCTACACAGAATAAAAATCGGCGCAGGAGGGGTGCCGAGATGAAGGGACTTCAGGACAAGGTAGCGATCGTGACGGCCGCCGCCGGAGGTGGCATCGGCAAAGCCACCGCCGCGAGGCTGGCGGAAGAAGGCGCCATCGTCGTCGTCACCGATTCGCATGAGCGGCGGACTCGCGAAACGGTCCAGGAACTCTCCAGCCGTTTCCCCGGACGCATCGATGGCTTTGCACTCGATGTGACGCGTCGCGACCACATCGAGCGGGTCGCCGGCGAGGTTCTATCGGCACGCGGCAGAATCGATATTCTCGTCAACAACGCCGGCATCAACGTGCTCGGCGACGTTGACAAAATCAGCGTCGAGGACTGGACGCGCATCTTTGATGTGAACCTCACCGGAGCGTTCCACCTGATTCGCGCGGTGCTGCCCTCGATGCGCAAGCAGCGCTCCGGCGCGATCGTCAACGTCTCCTCGATCGCTGCATGGTCGATGCTCGGCGGCTCCGATGCTCCGTATGCTGCGGCGAAAGCGGGGCTGCTCGCGCTGACGCGCGCCGTCGCTGCGGAGGCCGGACCGGAGGGAATCAGGTGCAACGCCGTCGCGCCTGGAATCGTGCTGACGAAATGGGTCGAGAAGAACATGGCCGGAGTTTCGCGGCAGGCTGATCACACTCCGCTGCGCCGGCTCGGCAAGCCCGATGACATCGCGGCGACGATCGCATTCCTTGCCTCCGACGACGCGTCGTTCATCACCGGCGAAGCCATCACCGTGAGCGGCGGTCTCTACATGCACCCCTGAGCCTGAAGCCTGAGGGATTGAAATGGCTGAATCGACGGACCATGTCTCATCAACCGGACTGCTGAGCGGAATCTCGGTAGTCGAATGCGGCGAAGGAGTCGCGGCTTCGTTCGCGACCAAGCTGATGGCCGATTTGGGCGCCGATGTGATCAAAGTGGAACCGCCCGAGGGCGACTGGACGCGTCGCTACGGGCCATTTCCAGGTCACAAGCCCGATCCGGAAAAGAGCGGGCTGTTCATCTATCTGAATGCCAACAAGCGCGGCGTCACGCTGGATCTTTCGACGGCAAGAGATCGCGACGCGTTGCATTCGCTGCTGGCGAACGCGGATCTGCTGGTGCACAATGTCGCGCCCTCGCGGCGCGACGGCGTCGGACTGGCGAGCGCGAAACTCGGCGCTGATTTTCCCCATCTTGTCATCGCGGCGATCTCTCCTTTCGGCGAGACTGGTCCGTATCGAAATTGGAACGCCTACGAACTCAACGTCGTCAATGCCGGAGGATGGGCTTTTCTCAGCCCAGGTGCGTCGGAGTTTCCCCAGCTGCCACCGCTGAAAGCTTTCGGCCATCAGGGCGATTACCAGGGCGGACTGCACGCCTGTGTCGCGGGGCTGGCGGCATACTTTCATCGCCTCGAATCTGGAAAGGGGCAGATCGTCGAAGTCTCGCAGCAGGAATGCGTCGCCGCTCTGCTCGAGATGAACCTGGTGCATTACACTTACGCCGGCCGCGAGACTTCGCGGCTCGGAACCCGCGTGATCGCGCCGTGGAAAATCATGGACACCGCCGACGGCTTTGTCCTCGCGGTCTGCGTCGAGGAAGATCAGTGGCGGCGGCTAGTCGAGTTCATGGGCGATCCGGAGTGGACGCATGAGGAAATTTTCCAGGACCGGTTGGCCCGCGGCCGCAACGCCGACGCGCTCTGTGCGTTGATGCAGGAGTGGGTTAGTGGATGGAAAACGCAGGACCTGTATCACGAGGCGCAACGCCGGCGCATCCCTTTCGCGGCCGTGAACGGCATGAAAGATCTCTACGCCAATTCGCATTTGGCGGAGCGCGGGTTCTTCGTAGAGCTCAACCAGCCCGGCCTCGGAAATATCAAGATGCCGGGCGCGCCTTCCAGGTACGCGAGCGGTTGGTCGATACGCACCCCGGCGCCGCGATTGGGTCAACACAACGAGGAGCTACTTCGTGAATTGAAATCCGCCCGGGTGAAGACATCGTCATCAAGTCCAGGAGCCGTATCGGTTGCGAAGCGAGCGTTACCGCTGGCCGGGATTCGCGTCCTCGATTTTACCTGGGCATGGGCCGGGCCGTTCTGCACCTTGCAACTGGCGCACTTGGGCGCCGAGGTCATCCGGATCGAGACCGAGAAGCGCGTCTGCGTGACGCGCGGAATACCTCCGTTCGCCGACGATGTCCCGGGTCCCAACCGCGCCGGATATTACAATCAGTACAATCAGGGCAAGCGCAGCATCACGATGGATCTGTCCAAGCCTGAGGCGATCCAGATTGCACTCGACATGGTAAGCCATTGCGATGTGGTGACGGACAATTTCGCCGCGGGCGTGATGGAGCGGCTGGGACTCGGATACGAAAAGTTTCGCGCGCAACGGCCTGACGTAATCATGCTTTCGATGTCGGGGTACGGACAGACCGGGCCCCTCAAGAATTATGTCAGCTATGGACCGCCGGCGGCGGCCACCGCGGGGTTCTTCTCGCTCAGCGGATACGAAGGCCACGGGCCGAGTGAGATCGGGATTTCATATGCCGATCCCAACGCCGGAATATTCGGCGCCGTCGCGGTGATGGTGGCTCTGCTCCATCGCCAGCTGACAGGACGCGGCCAGTATATCGATCAATCGCAACTGGAGACCGCGCTCGCGCTGCTTCCCGAGGGCCTGCTCGAATACGCATTCAACGGCGCGCAGCCTGAGCGTTCCGGCAATCGCCATCGCTGGATGGCGCCGCACAACTGCTACAAGGCGGCGGGCGACGACGACAAATGGGTCAGCATCGCGGTCGGCACCGAGAGCGAATGGCGCGCGCTGTGCGAGGTCATCAGTCAACCATCGCTGGCCGGCGATCCGCGTTTTCAAAATCCGCAGGCTCGCAAACAGAATGAAGACGCGCTTGATGACATCCTCACGCAATGGACGCGCAGCCGCGATCGTTGGGATGCTACACGCGAATTGCAGCGCGTCGGCGTCGCCGCGTTTCCGGCGCTCAGTAACAAGGATTTGGCCACCGACGAACATTTGCGCGAGCGCGGCTATCTCGTGCAGATGGAGCATCCGGTGGTCGGCCGGCGCATCCACACCGGCATTCCGTGGACGATGTCGGAGACGCCTTGCCGCATCCGTCATGCCGCTCCGGTGCGCGGCGCCGACACGGACTCGGTCCTGAAAGAGTTACTCGGCTATTCGGCGGATGAGATTGGGCGCCTCCGTGCTGCCGGCGTGCTGAGTTGAGCACTCAGTTCGGATTTAGTGCTTTTGCTGAGGTTTCCGAGGAGCGCGGATCGCCTCGTCGGGTTCGCGCTTCGCCGGCGTAATCGTAGGCTTTCTCCCCAATGCGAGCAGCGTGCGGCGCGCCGAGAAATGCCGGGGATCCAGCATCAACGCGCGCTCACAATACACGATCGCCGAGGCGGTTCTCTCTACTTTCAGACAGCATGCGCCGAGCATCGCGAGCATTTGCGGCGTGTCGCCTCCCGAGGCTTCCCGCGCGCGGACCAAGGCGGCGATCGCTTCCGCGAACTTTTCGGAATCTTGCAGGACCTCGCCCAGGGTCATCAGGGCGTGCGGGTTGAGCGGGTCCAGCTTCAACGCCTCCTCAAGCGTCGATTCGGCGGACCGATGGAGGCGATTGTTTTGCAGCCCGCGCGCCGCCTCAACCAGACGGTCCGATTCCTCGCGGAAGGCGGCGCATTCGACCTCGACTTCGATTCTGTCGCGCGACACCACGGCCTTGATGACGTCGGTCTGTTGGCCAAGGTAATCGCGCAACTTGTCGATGACGGTCTCACCGAGCTGTTCGGGCTCGAGCATAAAGATGACGCCGAGCGAATCGCCGAGATGGTCCTCGGCCCGAATCAAAATTGAACTGCGCCGGCGCATCATACACGCTCGTCCGGATCGAACAGCTTTTTGTACTCGTCGAGCGCGAAGCGATCCGTCATCCCCGCGATATAGTCGGCGACCACGCGTGGAATCGATTCGCCGTCGCGTTCATGCAGCATCAGCACGTGGCTCGGCATCTGGCGCGGCTCGCTCATGTAGGCATTGAAGAGCTGCTCCAGCACCCTGCCCGCCTTTTCCGTCATCCTGATCACGCGATAGTGCCGATACAGCCGCTCGCGCATGATTTCCTTCAGCTCGTCAACTTGAGCCGCCATCGGAGGGGAGAAAATCGCGAGCGCCCTGCCCGCTCGCCGCACCGCGTCGACGCTCTCGATATGCGCGCGCTGGATTTCCGCCTCGAGATTCGTCACCAGGTCGGTCGCCATCGCGTCGATGATCCGTCGGACCGTCTGATAGCGCTCGATGCTGATGTCCTTGTCGCCCGCGGCACGCCGCGCAGGCGCGTTCGCCTCGCGATAGAGTTGCGATTGGCCCAATTCCTCGACGCTGAGCATCCCGGCTTTGAGGCCATCGTTGACGTCATGGCCGAGATACGCGATTTCATCCGCGAGGTTGACGATTTGCGCTTCGAGACATGGCCAGGTCGAGGGATCGAATTCCTGCGCGGCGGGACGATCGTGAAAATGCGAATGCTTGATGATCCCCTCGCGCACTTCGAAGCTGAGATTGAGGCCGCGGAAATTCGGATAGCGGTTTTCGATCCAGTCGATGGTGCGCAGGCTCTGCGCGTTGTGATCGAAGCCGCCGTAGGGGCGCATCAGATCGTTCAGCACCTTCTCACCGGCGTGTCCGAATGGCGTATGACCGAGATCGTGCGCGAGTGCGACCGCCTCGGCGAGTTCCTCATTCAGTCCGAGTGCGCGAGCGATGGTCCGCGTGATTTGCGCGGCCTCCATCGTATGAGTGAGGCGGGTGCGATAGTAGTCGCCCTCGTGATTGACGAAAACCTGGGTCTTGTACTCGAGGCGGCGGAACGCGGCGCTATGGATTACGCGATCGCGATCGCGCTGGAAGCAGGTGCGCATCGGATGGTCAGGCTCGGCGACGCGGCGCCCACGGCTGTCCTTCGACAGCATCGCGTAGGGAGCGAGGCTGCGCGCCTCGATCTCTTCAAGTTCGGTCCTTCGTCGCAACATCGGAATGGTTCGTCAGCGGAGTAAGCGGCGATGTTAGCATGGCCACCATCCGCGCTCCTAAGGGGTTCCGACCGGTTGCTCACGATCGCACGAGGCTTTCGATTCAGTGGTTAGTTTCGCTCTTCATTCGCCTTGAACGAAGTGGCTTTGTTTTCGCATTTCACGTGGTGCGGACGGCTGCTAGTGGCCGCGAAAGCCACAGGTCTTAAAAGAAAACTGTAGGAATTTCCTACATAGTTTGGGTTCGTTTATGTAATCCAAGGATCTGCGGACAGCACGACAACTGCTCCATCGAGTGGGTTTGTTTTTGCGATGCGCTATTCGACTTCGTGCCTGCCCAGGTCCTTCGCCGAGCCTCAGGACCATTACTCGGCGATGCCGAGTAATGGGTTTGTTTTTGCGCTTTTTCATTTGACGTCGTGCCATTCGAGGTCCTTCCCGCAGCGCTCAGGACGCCACTCGACGATGTCTCATGGCGATTATTTCCGAGATGGCCTCCGAGGGCAAATCTTTCTGTGCTGCGCGACTGGCGCTTCGTCCCCTCCTTCAACGACTCGCGCCGCTCGCTTATAATTTTGCCATCGAGGGGCGGTGTTGAGAGGCAGGGCAACCAGCGGTTTGGTCTTCGCGATGGCGGCGCTAGTCAGCGTCGTACTCGCCTCATGCTCGACCTCCCGACCCGTCCGTAATCCACCAGCACCGATCGTCGAACCTCCGACAGAATCGTCGCTGACGGGAGTCGCGTCGTGGTATGGCCCGGGTTTCGACGGCCATCGCACCGCGAGCGGCGAGGTCTACAATCAGGAGGAAATGACTGCCGCGTCAACCGTTATCCCTCTCGGCAGTCACGTGATGGTCACCAATCTCGACAATGGCCGCGCGGTCGAGGTGCGCATCAACGATCATGGCCCCTACGTCAAAGGGCGCAAGATCGATCTCTCGCATGAGGCGGCGCGAACCCTCGGCATCGTGACACCGGGGACCGCGCGGGTGCGGATCGACGTTCTGAGCCAGCCCGAGGGGACGCGTCAGATCGGCACGCCGATCAGGTACTACGTTCAGGTAGGATCGTACTCGCAGCGGACCAACGCGCGACGCGTATCGACGAAACTCGCCGCATACTATCGCGACGTCAGGATCGACCCGATCACCGCGGGGGTGCGATGCCTTTACCGAGTCAGGATGGGTTCGTTCGCCACTCGCGACGAGGCTCGCGAGCGCGCCAATGACTGCGCGCGTTTCGGATATCCGATCGTGATCGTCAGCGAATGAAGACGCGAAGTAAGCGTCATCGTCGCGCGATCGCGGCAATCACGATTTCATGCGCCGTGGCCTTCGCCGGATGCGCCTATTCGCTCATCAGCGGAGGAAAAGTCAACGAGACTCACGCCGGCAACGTCGAGCAAGGCATCCAGAGGATTCGCGAACTCAGTTTCAAAAGTCACGTTCCGGTGGTGCTCAAGACTCCCGACGAAGTGGAGCAGATGGTAATCGCGGATCTTCAGCGCGACTACTCCGATGCGCAGCTCGATGCCGACGGCAAGGCCGGCGCGATGCTCGGCTTCTTTCCGCCCGGAATCGATCTCAAGGCGGAGACCGTGAAGCTTCTTAAGAGCCAGATCGCGGGATTCTATGATCCGCATGAAAAGGAGATGGTCCTGGTCGAGGGCGCCACGCCGGTGCCATGGACGGACAGGATGCTCGAGTTCATGGTTCAGCGCGACCTGGTCAACGACATGCTGCTGGCTCATGAGCTGACGCACGCGTTGCAGGATCAGAACTTCGCGCTGCAGGACAAGCTCGACCAGCTCAAGGACAACAGCGATGCCGAGCTGGCGCTCAAGTCGGTGGCGGAGGGTGACGCGACGATCGCGGGATTCGCATACGTCGCGGGCCGAATGGACAATTCGATCGCTGATACGCTTAGCTCGTCGATGAAGAATCTGCCGGAAACCTTTGCCGCCGAATCAAAGGATACTCCCGAGGGGCTCGGCTACCCGCTGATATTTCAGTATTCCGAGGGCGTTCGTTTTGTGCGCGAGGCGTACAAACGTGGCGGATGGAAGGCAGTCAACGCGCTCTACTCGAAGCCGCCGCAATCGACGCAACAGATTATCGATCCGAGTCTCTACTTCGACCATCCGCTGGCGCCGGTCGAGGTCGAAGTCGCGGGCTATCAGACAATTCTCAAAGACTGGACCAACGCCGACGCGGATACGTTCGGAGAGCTCTCCCTCCAGATCATCCTTCAGCTCGGCTATGGCAAGGACGCGCCTGAGGTCGCGGTCGCGCAGAAGTGGGCTGGCGACCGAATGGCGATCCTCGCGCACGGTGCCGACATCGCTGTTCTATGGATCGTCGTGTTTCGCGATGACGACTCCGCGCGTCGATTCGAGGAATCTTATCGCAAGCTGCTGGATCGGACTCGCGCCTCGACCCCACATCATATCGAACGCCGTGGCAAAGCCGTTCTGGTGATCACCGGCGCCGTCGCAGCTCAGTCTTCAACCCTCGCGCCCGCGGTATGGAAAGCGAGCAAGATCGGCCCAGTGAAGCTGTCCTCGCCGCCCGCGCATCCCATCAAAGCTGACGCGACAGGGCGCGATCGCGTTGCCCTCGCGCAGTGAAGCAAAAGAAGAGGCTCCTTGGCGCATCGCGCCGAGGAGCCTCGAATGTTTCTATGCCGCTTTAGGCCGCACGGCTAGATGTTTTCGACGATCGCCTTACCGAATTCCGAGCACTTGAGCAGCTTCGCACCTGTCATCAGCCGCTCGAAATCGTAGGTCACGGTCTTGTTCGCGATGGTCTTACTCATGCCGCGAACGATCGCATCGGCCACTTCCTGCCATCCCATGTGCTCGAACATCAGGATGCCCGAGAGGATAACCGAGCCCGGATTCACCTTGTCCTGATCGGCGTACTTGGGCGCCGTGCCATGGGTCGCCTCAAAGATGGCGTGACCAGTGACGTAGTTGATGTTCGCGCCCGGCGCGATACCGATACCTCCAACCTGCGCCGCAAGCGCATCGGAGAGATAGTCGCCGTTGAGGTTCATCGTCGCCATGACGTCGAACTCATCGGGCCGCGTCAGCACCTGCTGCAGCGTGATGTCCGCGATGCTGTCCTTGACGAGGATCTGCCCGGCGGGAGGCTTGCCTCCGCAATCGTCCCATCCGATCGCGCGGCCCTTGTACTCACGCTTGACCAACTCGTAGCCCCAGTCACGGAACGCGCCCTCCGTATACTTCATGATGTTGCCCTTGTGGACCATGTTCACGCTCTTGCGCTTGTGCTTGATCGCATAGTCCAGGGCGGCGCGGATAAGGCGTTCCGAGCCTTCGCGCGAGACCGGCTTGATGCCGATTCCCGAGGTTTCCGGAAAGCGGATCGTCTTCACCTTCATTTCTTCGAGGAGAAACTTGATCAGCTTCTTCGCTTCGGGCGATTCGGCCTGCCATTCGATCCCCGCGTAGATGTCCTCGGTGTTCTCGCGGAAGATCACCATGTCGACTTTTTCGGGATGCTTGACCGGGCTGGGGACGCCCTCGAAGTAGCGCACCGGGCGCAGGCACACGTAGAGGTCGAGGAGCTGGCGCAGCGCGACGTTGAGCGAGCGGATACCGCCGCCAATCGGCGTCGTGAGCGGGCCCTTGATTCCGATCAGATAGTCGCGAAACGCGTCGACCGTGTCATCCGGCAGCCACGTGTTAAACTGGTTGTAGGCTTTTTCGCCGGCGAAAACTTCCATCCACACGAGCTTGCGCTTGCCGCCGTAGACCTTCTTGACCGCGTTGTCGAACACGTATTGCGAGGCCTTCCAGATGTCGCGCCCGGTTCCATCGCCTTCGATGAACGGAATGATGGGCTTGTCGGAAACCTGCGGAGTTCCGTCCTTGCCCTGGATAATCTTGTCGCCCTCGGTCGGGACCTTGATCGTCTTGTACGCCATCGTCGATTCTCACCCTGTGCCGTATTTACGGATTTGCCACGCGCTTGAGTACGCCCCGGAATGATGCGCGGATTCGGCTCAATCATATAGCAACCGGAATTCAATGAAAGAGCCTTGCGAGGTCGCCGCTAGCCGTTGATCCCGACCTGCGCGAACGCGTGCCGCGTATCGTTCCAATAGTAGTAATGCTCGGCGACGTCGTTCTGAAAATAATCGATCGCGTCATGCTTGACGCGGATGTAGCGCGGCTCGTCCTCGGCGCAGTCGTAGCCCCTCGCGCATGCGGTCGGATACTCGCCGGGTGCGACGCGCTTGAGCCCGATCGAAGGTAGCAGCTTGATATCGGGAAACTCGTCGAGCTTGATCGCGCTGTCGCGTGAGCTGAGCTTCACGACCAGCGCGAATGCTTTGCCGTCGCCACGCACAACGATGCGCGCCTCGTCGGGCTTGCCGTCGCCGTCGAAGTCTCCGGTCACGACCAGAAAGCGCGCGGGATCGCTCTCGCGCCACTTTTGTTCTTCCGGGGCGCCTAAGTCCGCCGCGGTGGGAGGAAGCCAAGGTTGCATGCGAGTCGAACCTTTTTGCGCGGCCGCCGGCGCACTCATCAGAACGATCAACAGCAAAAACTTGACGATGCGATTCATGATTGCCGCTCATGATGCGACTCCAGGTGTCCTCGCGCAAACCGCGCAACCATCTGTCGCACAGTTTGCGGAGCGCGCGGTCTCGCGAGTAGATTCGCCTGTAAATCGAAACCTCAATTGGGAGCGGTAGATGGACTTCAGTTACACGCCTGAGCAAGAACAATTTCGCGGCAAGGTCCGCGATTTCCTGGAAAAAACCTCTTCTGAGATTTTCGGCCGCGGCGCCGATGCGATGGGCGCTTCGACCGCCAGCCTGCTCGATGTACGCGACGACGCAGCCTGGAACAAAATGAAGAAATACCATCGCGCTTTGTACGATGCCGGCCTTGTCGCGCTGCATTGGCCGAAGGAATGGGGCGGCGGTGGCGCCGATCTCGTTGAGCAATCGATCTATCAGGACGAAGTGCTGCGCATGGGCCTGCCGCTCTATGGCGCCAACCAGCTGGCGATTGATCGCATCGGCCCCACCATCATGCTGATGGGCACCGAGGAGCAGAAGAAAAAATATCTGAAGCCTATGCTCACCGGCGAGGAAATCTGGTGCCAGGGCTACTCTGAACCGAACGCCGGATCCGATCTCGCGGGACTGCAGACGCGCGCGGTCATCGACGGCGATTCATTTGTCGTCAATGGCCAGAAGGTGTGGACTAGTCTCGCCCAGCGGGCACAATGGCAGGTGCTGCTGGTGCGCACCGATCCGAGCGCGCCGAAGCACAAGGGCATCTCATACCTGCTCTGCGACATGCGCTCGCCCGGCATCACCGTGCGGCCGCTGGTGCAGATCACCGGCGAGGCCGGCTTCAACGAAGTTTTCTACGACAACGTGCGAGTTCCGAAGGAGAATCTGATCGGCGAGCTGAACGCGGGTTGGCAGGTATCGATCGCCACGCTGATGTTCGAGCGTGTGTCGGGCGGCACGCGGCATCCGGTCGAACGCACCATCGGCGAGCTACTCGATCTTTCGAAGAAGGTGAATTTCGACGGCATGCCGGCGCATAAGCATCCGTACGTACGGCAGCGGCTCGCGCAATTTGCCGGCGAGGCGCGATGCCTGCGGCTTAGCCGTTATCGATCGCTCACGGCGGCGCTCAAGGGCAAGGTGCCGGGCGCGGAAAGCTCTTTCGGCAAATTATTCGCGACTGAACTCAATCTGCGCGTCGCGATGTTCGCCGACGAAATGCTCGGCGCGTACGGCCACGTCGAGAGCGGATCTAACGGCGCGATCGAAGGTGGCCGCTGGCTGCATCGCACGCTGGCGGCGCGCGGGCTCACGATAGCGGCAGGGTCGAGTGAGATCCAGCACAACATCATCGGCGAGCGCGTGCTGAAGTTGCCCAAGGGCTGATGACTTCACGAATGCGCCGCGGTGGGGTTGTAGGTCGTATGAATTACACGATCATCCAGTCCCCGCTCGGACGCGCGCTGATTGCGGCGACCGATAAAGGCATCGCATGGCTGGGCTTCGGCGAATCAGACCAGCAGGCAATTGAGGAGATTCGTTCCGATTTCCCCGAGATCGAACTGGCCCGCGATGATGCCGAGGTCGCGCGCTACGCGACGCCGATTCTGCAATTCCTCGATCACAAGGCGCCCTTCCCCACCCTCCCACTCGACGTCATCGGCACTCCATTTCAGCGCGCGGTGTGGGATGAGCTATGCGCGATTCCTACTGGCGCGACGCGCTCGTACGGCGACATCGCACGACGAATCGGACGTCCTGATGCGCCGCGGGCAACCGGGGCCGCGGTCGGAGCGAATCCCGTGTCTATCTTGATTCCATGTCATCGCGCGCTGGCGAGCGATGGCTCGCTGCACAACTATCGCTATGGCCTCGCGCGCAAGCGGATGCTGCTCGAACTGGAAGGCGCAACATTTCGCGCGCCGCGCGTACAGCAATCGCTCTCTCTTTAGAGGGTGACATTCACCGGCCCAATGTGCATGATGGCGATCATCATTCGACCCGGGAGGATCTCATGAAAGTGGAAGGCGGTTGCTATTGTCATCAACTGCGCTATGTCGCCGAGGGCGACCCCATGATGAAGGCGCAGTGTCATTGCCGCGAATGTCAGTACATCACCGGCGGCGCGCCCAACGTCGTCATCGGGATGCCGGCGGCGGGATTCAGCTATACCAAAGGAACACCGAAGCAGTTCACGCGCAGTGACATTCCCCGCCCGGTGACGCGCGAGTTCTGCGCCAACTGCGGCACGCATATCGGGACGCGCGTGCCGGGATTTCCCGCATTCGTTCTCAAGGTAGGCACGCTGGACAATCCCGCGCTCGCAGGCGATCCGCAGATGGCGATCTTCACGATCGACAAGCAGAGCTTCCATCGAATCCCGGAAGGTATCGCGACCTTCGAGCGGAGGCCCGGGTAGTACGGTCTCGCGTCAGGTGCCCTGAATCGGGCGCGCCCAGCGGCTGAAGACGGTTTCCGCGATTTCCGCGAGCGGCTCAACGTTGTCATCGATGCCGCCGAGGATATCCGCGCGCAGACTCGCGTGCTTCGCGGCGTCGGTGAACTCACGCACCATCGCGCGCACCGACGTCTCGCTTACCTCCAGGTGGCACAGAAATCCGTACGTCTTGTCACCATAGCGAAACGCCTGGATCGGGCTGATTTCCGATGATGCAAGCGCGACCGCCTCGCGCGGCAAATCGAAGATATCGCCGTGCCAGTGAAACGCGGTGAACTGCTCGGGCACGCCCTTGAGCAGGCGGTCGTTCTTCGCTTCGGGAGTGAGTTGCACCGGATACCATCCGATTTCGCGCCGCGTCCCTTTGTAGACTTTTGCGCCCAGCGCCGCGGCGAGCAGTTGCGATCCGAGGCATACGCCGAGGACGGGCCGGTTGTCCTGAAGCGCACTCTCGATCAGCCGCAATTCATCTTTGAGCGTCGGAAAATCATTTTCTTCATAAACGCTCTGCGGACCGCCCATCAGGATGAGACCACCGGCGCCTTTCATGTCCTTGGGAATCGGTTGGCCGTCGAAGGTGCGGACGTACTGCCATGCGAGCGCCGCGCCTTCGAGCGCCTCCGCGATGTTGCCGAGATTCTCGACCGGGTGATGCTGGATGACCCAGATCTTTGCCATCCACAATTCTTATGTTTTGGGGTTCCCTAAATGGAAGGGCCGGCGTATCAAGCCTTCGGCTTCAGGATGCGAGGCGGCTTGCCGCTCTCCGAGGCCACCAGCACCATGCTCGCCATTCCAACGAAGAGACCGGTTCCGACCACGCCCGGTATCGCAAGCAGATCGCGCTCGAGGCGCGCGGGGTTGCGTATATCACGCACCGCGCAATCGAGAATCGGATTGCCGTTGTCGGTGATGAATTCGCTGCCATCGCCGTTGCGGCGCGGCGACGCCTTCATGCCTAGCCTCGCGACCGCGCGGGTCACGAAGGCGCATCCGAACGGAACCACCTCGACCGGCAAGCGCCTGCGCGCGCCGAGGCGCGGATAAAGTTTTTCCGGACCGACCAGCACGATGAACTTCTTCGAGGCGGCCGCGACGATCTTCTCGCGCACCAACGCGCCGCCGAATCCCTTGACCAGATTGAGGCGCGGATCGACTTCGTCGGCGCCATCGAAATCGGCGTCGAGCCGCTCCACCTCGGCGAGCGTGACGATCTCGATGCCACATTCGCGGCCCAACTCGGCGCTCGCATTAGAGGTGGGTACGCCGCGCACCTTGATGCGGCTTTCGCCAAGCGCGCGGATGAACGCACTCGCGGCATGGCCGGTGCCGAGCCCGATCGTCTGGCCGGGCTTGACGTAGCGGACCGCGAAGCGCCCGAGCGCCTCCAGCGCCGCATCGGAACCGGTGGCCATCGTCTAGTTTGCCTTGCGGATGAGGTTCATGAATTCCTGGCGGGTCTCAACATTCTTGCGGAACACACCCAGCATCGCCGAGGTCATGACGATCGAGTTCTGCTTCTCGACCCCGCGCATCCGCATGCACATATGCTCGGCCTCCAGCACCACCGCGACGCCCAACGGCTCGATCTCGCTCATGATCGTCTGCGCGATTTGCCGGGTGAGGCGCTCCTGCACCTGGAGGCGGCGGGCGAAAATCTCCACCATCCTCGGGACCTTGGACAGGCCGACGATGCGCTTGTTCGGCAGATACGCGACGTGCGCCTTGCCGAAGAACGGCAGCATGTGATGCTCACACAGCGAATAGAAATCGAGGTCCTTGCACAGGATCATCTCCTGATACTCGGCCTCGCTGAACAATGCGCCGTTTATGGCGTCCTTCGGGTCCTGATTATATCCCCGCGTGAGAAACTGCAACGCGCTGGCCACGCGATGCGGCGTGCGCTCAAGCCCTTCGCGGTCCGGGTCCTCGCCGATGTAGCGAAGCAGCGTGCGGACCGCCGCTTCGACTTCCGACCGATCGGGAAGCCTGATTAGCTCGGCGCCGCTGGTTATCGCCGATGCGAGTTGTCGCTTGCCTTGCGCCATTGGGTAAACTCCAGTGCCAGTTCTATCGCGAGTGACGGCCCGCCTCCACTCATAATATTAAAGCCCGCGACCTCGGAAGCGAGCGACTTCATCAGCGCGAGGTTGTCGTCGATCGAGCGCCGCCGCACCTGCTCCTCGCTCATCCCGGTGAATTTGTCCAGATGCCCCGCGACGTTGCCGAGGTCGGCGATGTTTTTCTTCATGTATGCGCCCATCGACTCGCGCTTGACCGGCAGGATTCCAAACACGGTCCGCAGCCCGAACGCGTTGGCGCGCTCGAGGAAACGGCGTGCCGTCTCCGCCTCGAACACCGGTTGCGTGAGGACGAATTTCGCGCCGGCCTCGGCCTTACGCTTCAGCATATCGAATTCATGGACGATATTTTTGCGATTGGGATTCGCGACTGCGCCCACGAAAATCTCGGGGAGCTTCTTGAGCAATGCTTTGCCTTCGCCGGTGTCGCCGCGATTGAGATCGGCGACCATCCGCAGCAGCGCGAACGCGTCGAGATCGTGGACCGCGCGCGCGCCGGAGGGATCGTCAGGCGGAATCTTGTCACCGGTCAGCGCCACGACCGCATCGATGCCAAGCGCTGCTGCGCCGAGCAGATCGGATTTGAGCGCGAAGCGGTTGCGATCGCGGCACGAGAAGTTCACCACCACCGGCAGCCCGAGTCGCAGCTTGATGATGGTGCCGAAGGCGATGCTCGACATCTTGACCTTGCCGAGCGCGTTGTCGGTGAGATTGATCGCATCGACATGGCCGACCAGCGCAGAGAGCCGTCGCAGTAGCGGCTCGGGATTGACGCCGCGCGGCGGCGCTACCTCGAGCCATAGCGACGGCGCCTGATAGGCGAGCTTATCGGCCAGCGAGGCCATAGTTATCTCCAAATGTTCCCGACACTTAGCGGATCACTATGGCGGAAGAACGCGGGCTCGTAAACGCGGGGAAATGACCTTCTACTTGGGTTCGCGTAGGAGTGGTTTGGCGTTGGCAAGCCGCGCCAGAATCACTTTCTGAGTCTGATTGAGACGCTGAAATTTGGCTTGTTTCGTGACGCCATCTACGCCCGCGCGCCGCAAGAGGAAGTGGGCATCAGTTCCCCACTCCGGATCGTGCTCGTGCTCAAACACGAAACCGCGATTTCGCAAATCGTCGGCACCTAGTTCAAGAATTCCTACGCCCGCGAAGCTGCCGTTGTAAACGCTGTCGACCAGCGCTTCGGAGACGAGCTTTTGACGTAGGACGGAGACGTCACCGCTGAACGCGATCTCGACCACTCGCCTCGGACTGTTCGGATCGTTCGGGTCAGCGCGATACCAATGGGACGGAATCAATCGCCAGACTATTTCGCCTTTTCCGACGCGCGGATCATCGAGGGCGGAACCGCTCGGTGCGCCGGCCATCGCGATAGTCCAGGGCGAATTCGGCCGCGGCTACGCGGCCAGCATCCAGGCAACCAACTCGTTGGCCTGCGCGGGCTCTCGGAGCGGGCCTTCCTCAATTTCTCCGTCGGAAGAGACGCGCACAAATTCGGCACCATCAGATGAGATGAAGAAAGAAAGTTCGCGAGAGTCCTTTTGCCATTTTATCTGCAGGCTGCCGTCCGAGCCGGCGGCGAGCAGGGGTAAGAGCAAATCATCGCGCGTTAGGGAATCGGCTATCTGGCGCGCGAAATTCAGAACTTCGGGGCGTGGACGATGAGGTGTGAAACTATCAGTACCCTCGGGCAGCTGTTCCAGCTTATCAAGTTCGCTGAGGAAATATTCGCGCCAGCTTGCGGCTCCCCTATCGTTCAACGGGATGGAGCTTGTACCCATGTGTTCAGGTTAGCGCTCGGGGACCGAGAGTCAACCGCCGCGTTCGCCGCGTCCGCCCGGGCGGCATTGCCGAGCGCGTTATCGGTGAGGTTGATCGCGTTAACATGGCCAACCAGCGCGGAGGGTTAACCTAGGAGCGTGTCGGGTCAGGAGCTATGCGGGAATCTGTTTGACCCAATCGCGTACGAGAACACCGATTCGTGCGAGGTCCTCGGGATCCAATTCCCCGCTGTGCATAATAACGTTCCTCGATCGTTCCAAAGTATCAAAAATGTGGGTGACCCAAGCTTGATCTAGAAGAAGGTCGCTAAACAATGTCCAATTTTGCGTGACGATGTTCGCGAGATCTCCGAAGTCCGTGAAGTTTACAGACTCCGTCCCTCGTTGCGTATGCCAGCGAACTTTCTTTTCCTCTTCCAAGCGAGACTGAGCCTTCTTCCTGATTTTATCAGAGACGCAGTCCTGCCACCAATTCTCGCCTTTTTTCTCTGCCAACGTTTCGGAGACCAATTGACGGGCTGAATTCTCGAACGCTGCTACAACCGTGTAGACGCTTGCCATGCGACGCGCGTTTCCGACCAGGTCTTGATCGAGCAGATCGACGGACAGTCTCTTTTCGCTTTCAGGATCGAATCCGCCCGGCGAAGCTCTGTGCGCTCTCTGTGTGCGATTCAGTGCTGCTTCAGTGAGTAGTCCTCTACCGATAAATCCGTAAATTCTATGGTTCATCAGAACAAGTGCTCCTTCAGGCTCCTAAAAATCGCGTCAAAGACCGCTGGGTCTCGAGAGTCGGGGAGAATTATCTGAATGTTGTAGTGTAGCCCAAGGTTCTCGGCGGAAATCCGCTGCAATTTGTCTCGCGCCAGCTGATTGCCCGATGGTGTTTTCGTTTCGAGTGCTTCATGTCCCGCAACCGCTTTTGTCTCCGCTCCAGAAGCGTAGACTGGCTCCGCGGGTTCGCTAACCGATTCTGGCGTTAAATCACTCCAATCCGCCTCTTCGGACAGAGCCTTGAAGGTGTTGGCCATGAACCTAATTACGACATCGGACTTCTGACCTTGGGTGAGTGTTTTTAGCTTGTTCTTTACTTCGTCCACCGAAAGCTCATTGGCCTTGACGTTTATCTTAAAGAGATCTTCGTACGCCTCCTTGATGCCATCGGCGAGCATTTTTGCCGATCGCGTCTCATCGAGAAACTCAAAGTAGCGCTGCGTTGGTACACCGGCTTCGTCGATAAATTTCAATGCTTTCAGCATTCCGATGAACAGCCGGTCATTGGTACTCTTGTAGCCCAACTGGACCAAGAACTTTGTCGTAAATCGTTCCGGTGCTTTCGCCTCTCGAATGCTCTTGAGAAACGCCACTAGGGAAGGTCTGCACAGGTCGGTGTTGTTGAGCGATTGGCTGAAGTGGTCATAACAATCGGGTTCAGAGAGCGGCGAGCGAGTGATAGTTGGTCGGGCGATGATCGCCATAGAGACTGCCCGCTGCCCGAGGATTCCTCACAGCACGCAGCTGGCCCCTACTGGGAGCAAATGTCTGCGAACCTGGTAGAGGTTGGCCAGCGCAAACATGGTCTGCGCTCGCGCCAGGTTCTTGGCCAGACCGCGGTATCTCACTTTGGCGAAGCCCCACAGTTGCTTGACCACCCGAAAGGCGTGTTCGCCGCGCGCCCGGGTCCGCGAGCGCGCCCGGTTGATCATCCGCCAGCGCTCGCTCAAGGGCCGTTGGGAGGTAGGGCGCCGGTTGATCCGGTAGCGCACTCCCCACGTTTCGAGGAACTCTCGATCGTCTTCCTTCCAGTACGCTTGATCGCCGAACAGCTCCCGCTCCTGCCCATGCAGCAGCTCCGGCAGCTGGGTGATGTCGGCTACGTTGGCGGCGGTCGCTCGCACGGTATGGACGATACCGCGCTTATCCGCTCCGATGTGCAGCTTCATGCCGAAGTGCCAGTTTTTGCCCTTGCGGGTCTGCTTCATCTCGGGGTCGCGGGTCGCACTGGCGTTCTTGGTCGAACTCGGCGCCGCGATGATGGTCGCGTCCACGATAGTTCCTGCGCGCAGCAACAGCCGCCGTTCTTCCAACAGCCCGGTGATCGAATCGAAGATCGCTTGGGTCAGCCCATGCTGCTCCAGCAGGTGGCGAAAGCGCAAAATCGTGCTCTCATCCGGCACCACCTCGTCGCCCAGCTCGACCCGTGCAAAGCGCCGCATCGACTCGCTGTCGTAGATCGAGTCTTCGGCCTGCGGGTCCGACAGGTTGAACCACTGCTGCAGGAAGTAAATCCGCAGCATCTTCTCCAAGCCCAGTGGCTGGCGACCTTGTCCGGCTTTGGGGTAGTGCGGTTCGATCAGCCTGACCAGCCTCGGCCATGGAATCACCGCATCCATCTCGGCCAGAAACCGCTCGCGCCGAGTGACTTTGCCCTTTCCGTTCCACGCCATCGATGCGAACGTCCGCTGATTCCCCATCCCCACACCTCCGCATCCGCCGATCCAACTAACGGTTTATACCAGAACCGGAACACTTGTGCAGAGATTCCCTAGGTTCTTTGTTGTAATAAGATAAACGCTTGTTAACGCCATCTTGTTCACCGTCTGCTAGGATACGGAAATATCTCCTTGCTCACAATTCGGCCCTGCCCATTTCGACTCCCGCCCACCGGCCGACACCACATGTCCAACCAGCGCCGAGAGCCGTCGCAGTAGCGGCTCGGGATTGACGCCGCGTGGCGGCCCGACTTCGACTCAGGTCAACGGCGCATGATAGATGAGCTTATCGGCCAGCGCCGCCATGATTGTTTCCAAATGGTCCCGACACTTAGCGGATCACTATGGCGGAAGAGCGCGGGCTCGTAAACGCGGAGTGGAATGCGTACCAGCCGACTGTCAGACGGAATCATTACCGAATGGTTAGAGATGAGGCATCTAACACAATCCGCAAAATGGTTTTCACTTCAGTGACGGATCGATCAAAGTCAGGCGGGTTTGCGGATCGAATGCCTTCTTCATCGCAATGGGATCAACGGTGACCATCACTTCGAGGGTCGGCCATACGATTGCTTCGAGCAGATGGCCACCGCGCGCGGTACCATCGGAAGTTCCAACCACCATATGCGCGTGGACGACGGGTTTGTCCTTATACGTCGCGATGTCGCCGATCATCGAGAGCACTTCGACCTGGCTGTCGATGGGAATTTTTTTGAACATTTCGCGTTGAGTATCGAACCATCCGAGGGTGGCTCGCTTCAGTCCGCCGATCGCGGTGAAGTGCGCGCTCGTGACGTGGTACTGCTCCGCAAATGCCTGCATCCCTGAGAATGCTTCATCACCCTCGGCGAAGATGACGGCGTATTCCTTCAGCTGTTCGCCGTTGCTCAGCAACTGGACTTTCATGCCGGGAGCTTTGCCGGTTGGGATAGCTTGAGAGGGCGCGATGTATTCGCTCGAGGTGTCCTGCGCTATCGAAGCGGTCGCCGTCGCGATCAGCAGAAGCATGAAAACGAGTAGGTGTTTTGTTCTTGACATAGGATTTCCCGCGCACGGAGTATTCGGATTCATAGAGAATATCTTTCCGGCTTTACGCGCGCATGCAGGCGGGAGAGAAGAATCCGAAGCTGAGGACCCGCTCCGGCCCGTCACGATTTTCGCCTCCAAGCCATCGCGAAAATGGCGCCGGTCCACCTCGCCCAATCATATGGGCGAGGAACAATTCTGGCGAGCGCACGAAATTCTAAGTGGATGCGAGCTTTTTTCGCGATTGACGTGGCTTTTTTGCTGCCCGCAAAGCTTTCCGGACGTTTTCCGGATCGTGTGCTATCACATCCAGATAGGCGCGCGCCGCCTGGTCCGGTTCGGTCCGGCCTTGCTCCCAATCGCGCAGGGTGCCGATAGGTATCTGGAACCGTGAGGCGAACTGCGCCTGACTAAGGCCCATTTCCCATCGCAAAGTCTTCACCCGGGGGACGCGATGGAGACGCGCACGCTGCGCAGGAGTTAGCGGTGGGTTATCGGGATCCTTCGCCGCTGCGGCCTCGATTTGTTCGTCTGACCACTCGGGACTCCGTTCGACCTTCAAGATCTCTTCCCTGCCGTTGGGGTGGATCTTGATGAGCTCCCCCTTAGCGCCGACGCGAACGATGGTAATCTTGTTGGTCATTTTTTGTTGCCGGGCGCGCAGAGATTATTCGGATATGATGTTCTTGGGGCTCGGTATACACAACCGCCAGGAGCTTCGTTCCACTCAGGCCGATCCGGATATAGCGATCCTCGCCATAGTCTAGGCTGGCGTCGAAAACCTCGATCGCGACCTCGTCGCTAAAAACCTCGACTGCTTCAAGGAAACTGATGCCGTGGCGCCTGAGGTTGCTGGCGGCTTTGGCGTTATCCCACTCAAATCTAACAGCCATTCTGATAGTACGGGAATTCCGTAGAAACGTCGATACACTGATTTGGCAGTGTGCCCGAGTTCGAAACTCGAAGTAATCCGGCGACAGGCCAGCAGAATCCGGAGCTGAGGTCCCGCTCCGTCCCGTCACACTTCATGCCGCAGCCGGGGGGCCCTCCTCCCCCGATGGGCGGGCGAGGAACCAATCCTGGGCGAGGAATTTCAATCGAGATTTCGCGCGAGGAATCCCCGCAGAGACTTCAGTCACATCACAGACTAAAGTCTGTGCTACAAATTCAAATTCAAGAATGGAGAGGATCAGGCTTGGCGGCGTTCGTTCGCCTTGACTTTCTGATACTTGCGGTAGTCGTAGCCGGTCGCCATCGCCATCAGCAACGGCTCCATCCCGCCGTCGCGCTCGCGGCGCAATACCCGCAGGCGATCGAAGAACTCGCGGAAGTCCTTGTCGATGCGGCGGATGCCGTCGTTGGGCGCGAGGAAGAAATCATGCAGGCGGGTCACCGTGAAGCGCAGCGACGAGTAGCGCAGTTCGTTGGGAAAGGCGTCCCATTCGGCCAGCGATAGAGTGCGCACCGATTCGTAGCCGTGAAGCAGATACCGGAAGCGATCGAGCGAGTACTCGGCATTGACGAAGCACATCGCATTGACGGCGGTGGCGATATCGAAAATGAACTTGCCGCGGCACGCGGCCTCGAAATCGAGCACCGCGACCAGCTTCTCGCCGCGGAACAGCACGTTGTCGCAAAAGAGATCGCCGTGGATGACGCCCTTGGGCAGCTTGCCCTCGAGATAGCGCGTGAGGTAGTCGACCTCATCGTCGAGGGTGCGCAGGATTTTGCGGAAGTAGTTCGGCAGCTTGGAGCGTACCGTCAGATAGAGATCGGCAATGCGCTCGAAGCTGAAGCGATTGTCGATGCCCTTCTTGTATGCCTTGCCGAGCACGTGCAGCTCGCCGAGCGTGCGTCCGATCGTCTCGAGCTGGCTCGGCTTGAGGCGCTCCGGGTGCAGCACCCGGCCCTCATGAAAGCGGAACATCGAAACGCATTTGCTGTTGAAGTTGCGATAGTAGCGGCCCATCCGATCCTGCATCGGATGCGGGCAGGGGAACGAATGCTTGCGCAGGAAGCTCAGCAGGTCGAGCTCGCGCTTGAGCTCGTTCTCGCCCTTAACTTCGTTAACGCGAAGCAGGAAGCGCCCTTTGGCGGTTTCGAGCAAGTAATTGCTGTTAACCGAGCCCTCGGGAATTCCCATGAAACTTCCGATGCGGCCCAAGCCGTAATCATCGGCAAGCTCCTTGAGGAATGGTTTCGTGAGCTCGGTATAAACGGCCATTTAATCGGGGATGAACTTTCGGACTGTGGAGGCGAGTCTAGAGCGCATTCATGATCCCGTCAACTAGGGTGTCGAAAAAAGGGAACATCCGTCGCCACCGCGATTGTAAGAAGCTCAATGATGAATTAAGAGAATCGCCCATGGCAGCAAAAGTTCCGAAGCTCTCCAGCAAAACAAAGCCACCGACGAAGAAGACCGAGATCGGCGCCTCGCTTGAAGGATCGAAGGCGCCGGCGTTCGAACTCCCCGATGCCTCGGGAACCAAGGTTGCGCTGAAAGACCTCATCGGCAAGAAAAACCTCATCCTTTACTTTTACCCCAAGGATATGACCCCCGGATGCACCGCCGAAGCGTGCAGCTTTCGAGACAATCTCGAGGGGATTCGGCGGCTCGGCGCGCAAGTGGTGGGAATCAGTGGGGACACGCCGGTGTCGCATCAGAAGTTCATCGACAAGCATGCGCTCAATTTTCCGCTGCTCGCGGATGTCGGCAACGAGGTCGGGAAGCGCTACGGCGTGTATAAGGAGAAGTCGCTCTACGGGCGCAAATTTATGGGCTATGAGCGCACTACGATGGTGATAGACAAAAACGGCATCATTAGGAAGCTCTTCGCCAAGGTGAAGGTCAATGGGCATACGGCGGAAGTGATTGCGGCGCTGAAGGAATTGGCATAGCGGCTAGTCCCAGAACACGAGGCGATGCCCGTCGATATCGGTGAAATTTCCTAGAGCAATCATCACGATATCTACGATATAGCCGATGCCGAAGAGGCCGCCGGTCAGCAGCCATATCACGCCGGTCATGAACTTGCCGACGTAGAAGCGATGCACGCCGAAATAGCCGAGCAGGACACATAGGACAAGCGCCACCAGGCGCGACCTCGGCGAGGCGTCGGGCTCGTCGTAAAGACGCTCATCGGGCGGGATCGGCAACCCGCATTGCGAGCAATACTCGCCCACCGTGAGCAGCTCGTGACCGCATCTCGGACAGTATCGCGGCCTTACGCGGCCTGACCATGCGGAATTGCGATGGACCGGAGCGTCCATCAGAGGATCATTATCAGTTACGGCGGCATTGATCATGACGAGAATCTCCCGATGCGCAGTTGAGCAAATGAGATGCCGCGGCATTCCTCAGTGGATGCGCGGCGGTAGGGGCTCCGCGGCGCAGTTCCTTCGCGGCATGCAATCCACGTCCGGCACGGGAAGCCTTAGAGCTCGAACTCGGCCTCTTCCATGATGCGGGCGGTGCGATAGAGGAAGCTGTTCCCTAGCACCCCGTCCACCACGCGATGATCATACGAGAGCGCGAGGTACATCATCGTGCGGATCGCCAGCGCATCGGCACCGTCGACCTCGACCACCACCGGGCGCTTTTTGACCTCGCCCATCCTAAGAATCCCGACTTGCGGCTGATTGATAATCGCGAAGCCAAACAAGTTGCCCTCGCGACCCGGATTCGACAGCGTGAAGCTCCCGCCACTGAGGTCATCCGGCGCTATCTTCTTTTCCTGCACCTTGCGCCGTAGCCGTTCGATTTCTCGCGCCATGCCCACTACCGACATCCCTTCGGCGGCTTTGATGACAGGGACCAGCAGGCCTTCGTCGCTATCCATCGCGATGCCCAGATTTATCTGCTTGCGAATGACGAGCGCGTCGCCCGCCGCCGACGCATTCATGCGCGGGAATTCCTTGAGCGCACGCACCGTCGCAGCCGCCGCCAGCGGCAGCATCGTGAGCGAGAAGCCCTCGCGCTCATGGAAGGCCTTCTTATGCGTCTCACGCAGCCGCACCAGCTTGGTGAGATCAACCTCGGCCAGAGTGCCGACATGCGGCGAATGCGTCTTCGAGTAGACCATGTGCTCGGCGATGAGCTTGCGCCGACGCGTGAATGGTTCGACGATGTCGCCCTCGCGAGGCTGATAGACGGGAGGGTGGTATCCGCCGGGCGTCGGGGGCGCCGAGGGGAGTGACGGCGTGGCGGGTTTCACCGGCGCGGGACGCTGCGTCGTAGGTGCTGCCGTCGCTCCATTTGTATGCGAAGCTTGAGGTGGCGCGCTGCCTGATGCGCCTTGGCGCAGCGATTCCAAGTACTTCATGACGTCGCGCTTGCTGACGCGTCCGCCGATTCCGGTCCCCGGAATCTTCTCGATGTCGAGGCCGTGCTCGGCCGCCATCCTGACGACCACCGGCGAGTATCGCCGGCGCTCGCCCTCCCCCGGCACGCTCTCCACCACCGCCGGAGCAGGCTCGGGCGCCGATGGCGCCCGTGCCTGCTCCGGCGCTGCAGATGCGGGCGTGACCGGCGCCGCCTGCGGCGGCGCCGGTTGCGCCCGCTCAGCCATCGGCGCAGAAGGCTCCGCCTTCTGCGCCGCGGCCCCGTCTTTTCTTGCAACCGGCTTCGGCTGTGGCTCTATCAACGCGATAACGGTGCCGACCGGCAAGGTCTGCCCCTCCTCCGCCACCAGTTTCGCGATGCGCCCGGCGCTCGGCGAGGGAATTTCGGTGTCAACCTTGTCGGTCGAGATTTCGACCAGCAGCTGATCCTCGGTGACCTGGTCGCCTTCCTTGACCAGCCATTTGGCGATAGTGCCTTCGACGACACTCTCGCCCATCTGAGGCATCGTGACTTCTACCGTCATAGGTTTAACGCAGAATTCGTCTTTTGTCGCTCCAATGGGACGCGTGGTCTGCTGGATGAACCGTCGCGCGATGCATCATTGAACCTTTCGCAGGGGCCTCGCGTTAACGTCACATTGGCTGCGCTACCCTCACGATACTGGCAAGCGCTCCGGTCGGTCGCACGGAAGTCCCGGCCGGTTTTCATGCGCCTTAGTGGCGACAAGAAGATGCTGGAGGCACACGTCATCGAACGCGTCTGTGCAAAGTTCCGAAATTGGGAACAATACGCCCGCGTCGAACCCGAAACGCGGCAGGATATTGTGAAAGGACTGGGGCGTTCTCGCAAAGCAGTGCATCGCGTACCGAAACTTAATCTTGCCCGCCAACGAGGAATCGGCGCGGTACTCCTCCTCTGTTCTCCATGAAGGATTTTCCAACTGAACCTGAAAAACGAGCCGCCCGCCTGGCTTCAGCAAGCTCGAGCAGATCTCGAGGCAGTTTTCAATTGCGTTCTCCGTCAGATGCTGAATCACAGCGAACGAATAGACAACATCCAAGCTGTGGGACGGAATTAAGGGTGCTTTGGGCGGAGCGAGCAGTATGTAATCGAGATTTAAAGCCGGATTCAGAATGGGCGCGCATTCGAGGACGCCGGATGAGATGTCGGCCGCATAGACATGCTCTAGATGGGCAGCTGCCTCCTTCGCCAGAAATCTGGGGCCGCAGCCGTAATCGAGCGCGTGATCCGATGGGAGCAGGAATCGTGACAATATCTCGTTGTATATCCGAACCCGCGAGGTGCGGTTGCGCTCAAATTCCGCCTCCAGAAAGTC
Source organism: uncultured delta proteobacterium (assembly GCA_963815835.1). Taxonomy (GTDB): domain Bacteria; phylum Desulfobacterota; class Binatia; order Binatales; family Binataceae; genus DATGKG01. The sequence continues at coordinate 15,179 of CAWFIF010000003.1, read as the reverse complement.
GCGATGGCTGAGCCGTGCGTATTTGGGATCGAAGTTCCTAAAGAAGTAGTGGGGGCTGAGCGCCAGGATACTCAGCGCGAGCCACCGTTTTGTGCGATTGCTGCCGAGCTTCAAACCCACTCGTATCCAGCGGGCGCCCAGGAACGACTGCGGTGCGGCGCCCATTATGAGAGCTGAACGAAGAAGAGTGCGGAGCTTTTTTGTGATTTCTACCGCCATAGGTTCAATACGCTGCGAGGTTGCGGATCGCGTCAACGATCTTGTTGGTGTTGGGCAAAATCGCCTGCTCCAGCGGCGGCGCGAAGGCGGTATGCGTATCGAGCGCGGCGACCCGGCGAATCGGCGCATCGAGGTACTCAAACGCATTCTCGGCGATAATCGCCGCCACCTCGCCACCGATGCCGCCGGTCAGCCGGTCCTCGTGCACGATCAACACTTTGCCTGTTTTCTTCGCGGTTTCGAGAATCGCGTCGCGATCGAGCGGCAACAGCGTGCGCAAATCGACGACCTCGATCGAAACGTCATCTTCCTTTTCCACGATTCGGGCCGCGTCGAGCGACTGATTGAGCGTGCCGCCGTACGTGATGATCGAAAGGTCGGTGCCTTGCTGGCGAATTTCCGCGACGCCGAGCGGCACGGTGAACTCGCCTTCGGGGATGTCCTGCTTGAGGCTTCGATACAGTCGCTTATGCTCGAAATACACGACCGGATTGCCGTCGCGAATCGCGGATTTCAGCATCCCCTTCGCATCGTAGACGGTCCCGGGTGCGACGACCTTCAGTCCCGGCACGCGGGTGAACCACGCCTCAGGATTTTGCGAATGAAACAGCGCCCCATGCACGCCTGCGCCCGAGGGCGCGCGGATTACAAGCGGACAAGCGGCGCGGCCACCGTGCCGATAGCGCAGCGTGGCCGCCATGTTCACGATCTGATCGAAGCCGCATGAGATGAAATCGGCGAACTGCATCTCGACCACGGGCCGCATGCCGAGTACCGCGGCGCCAATTCCCGCACCGACGATCAGCGCCTCCGAAATCGGAGTATCGATGACGCGTTCTTCGCCGAACTTCGCGAGCAGGCCTTCGGTCACCTTAAATGCGCCGCCCAGTTCGGCGACATCTTCGCCCATTACGAAGACGTTTTCGTCGCGGCCCATCTCCTCATGGAGCGCCTGATTGATTGCCTGGAGGTAGTTGATTTCCATCGAGCTCTACTTCCGCCCGTTGCTTGAAAGCGTCGCGCCCGAGTGAGATGGTGCGTAGAGATCCTCCATCGCCTCGGAAGGATCGGGCATCGGATCCTGCTCGGCGAATTCGACCGCGGCCTGTACCACCTGCTTGGTGCGCTCGTCAACTTCCGCGCGAATGCGCTTCAGGTCGTGACCCTTCTTCTCGAGGAAAAATTCGTATTGCGGTATCGGATCGCGCGCTTCCCATTCGATGAGCTCATCCTTGTCACGATACAGCGCGGGATCGTGCTCGCTGTGACCGCGATATCGATAGGTCTTGCATTCGATCATCTCGGGACCGCCGCCCTTGCGCATCCGATCGATGAGGCGCTCGGCCAGCGCGACCACCGCGAGGAGATCGTTGCCGGAAACGACGTGGCCGGGAAATCCATAGGCCCGCGCGCGATCGGCGACATTCTCAATCGCCATCTGCTTCTCCAGCGGCGTCGAATATGCGAAGCGGTTGTTCTCGCATACGAACAGCACCGGCAATTTATGCACTCCGGCGAAGTTCATCGCCTCGTGCACGTCGCCGCGCGATGCCGCACCCTCGCCAAAAAACGCGACCGCGATGTTCTTGTCCTTCTTCATCTTGAACTTGAGCGCCGCGCCGACCGCCACTGGGAGCGAGGAGCCGAGCATCGAGGTCGAGCCGAAAATTCCGTTGGCGAGATCGCCCCCATGTAGGCCGGAATCCTTGCCGCGCGAGAAACCGTCTTCCTTCGCCATGAGCTGCGCCATCAGCCGGCCCGGATCGGCTCCGCGGATCAAGAACACGCCCAAATCGCGATGCAGCGGCGCGACGAAATCGCCCGGCTGCAGTGGCGCGCAGATGCCAGTGCAGATGGCCTCCTGGCCCGCGCCGGAATAGACACCGCCGAAGATTTTGTTCTGGCGCGAGAGCCGCGCGACGCGATCCTCGAACGTGCGGATCAGCTTCATCCAGTAGTAAAGTTGCAGTTCGTATTCGACGCGCGGCGCGGTTTCTTTCTTCCCGCGTGGCGTCAACAGGGCTTCTTCGCGAGCATCAGCATCAGGCATCGGAGAACTCCTGAGTTTTGCCTGAGATTTTGCAGACGCTTAAAGACTACGGCATTTTGCGCGGCGGTATCAACGCGAGATGGCGGACGTGTTTATGCTTGCGCGGCACTTCAGAATGAGGACTAAGCGAGCGCGACCGTCACCCAACGTTAGCCGCTCTTCTGAGCCTTCGCGATGGCGGTGCGGGCGGTATCGGCGTCACCCGGGACGAACTGCGAGTCCACCATCCGCAAAGCCAGCGTCGCCCAATTGCGATTGCGCGCGAATACCGGCCGCAGGATTCGCACCGCATCGTCAATGCGTCCGAGCGTCAGCATCCCGATGCCATGCCAAAAGGAAAATTCCGGGTTGTGAGGCGCGAGCGATTGCGCGCGCTCATACTCGCGATTGCCGGCCTCGAAGTCGCCACGCCCGAATGCCGCGTTAGCAATGTCCCTCGCCGCATAGGCGCGCTGCAGATCGACCAGCCGGCGCAACTCGGGCAGCGGCTCCGGATGATCGTCGACGCGCACATCGAAAAGCTTGTCAGCCCAGGGGCGCCGAGTGGATTTGCCGCCCACCATGATCAGCGCCGCCGATTGCCGCCCGCGAATATCGCCGCCTTCGGCCTCGGCCGCATCGAGCGCCGCCAGCATTCGATGCGCGAGGTCTCCCCCCGTCGCCTGGAACGCGCGCGCCATTGCCTCCGGTACCGTCGGGTTGAGCATCATGTTGGCCTCGACGGTGAATTGTGCGCCGATGATATGACCCGCTTCCGGAATCGTACGATTGCCGGTGTGCGCAGCCGCCCTGCCCTGCGCATCGACCATCGCGACCTGGCGAATCTCGCGGAGTTCATCGGCGACCAGCAGACCCGCGAGCGCCTGCGGCGCAGAGCGGCCCGCGCGCATCAGGTCGAGGCCGAGGGGTCCGTAACTCGCATCGACGAAGGCCTGCGTCGCGACCGCGCCGACTTCAGCCTCCGCGTAGATGACGACTGCACCGACCGAGAACCAATGCGACTGAACGGCGGCGCCAAGCTCTCCGGTCGCCGGATCGCGCGCGACAATCGAATAGGTATGTATCAATCGATCTTTCGTCATAAGAGAAACCACAGAGACACAAAGGCACAGACTAAGACAAGCAGATGCGGGCCGCAGCGGCCCTATTCGGATGTCTTTCTAACAGGGCCCTTCTGAGGCCCGAATCTTCCTGTGCCTCCATGTCTCTGTGGTTTTGTCCGTTTCGAGTCTTCCCGCGAGTCGAGCCAAGTTTTCTTTTGCAACTGGCTTGCGCGGCATCATATCCGTAGCCTATAACCCGATGAGAATGGGTAGCGGAACCACTCTCGCATCCGCTTCCGTCGCGGGCTTGCCGATTCGCGATATCATCGACCGCGCACTTTCGGGCGAGCGACTGACTGAAGCGGACGCCATCGCGCTCATCGAATGCCGCGGGGACGACCTCGGCGATCTCCTCGATGCGGCCGCGCAGTTGCGCGATCGCGGCAAGGGCCATGACGTCACCTACTCGCGCAAGGTTTTCCTGCCCGTTACAAATCTCTGCCGCGATCGATGCACCTATTGCACATTTCGCAAGGATCCGGGCGATCCAGGCGCATGGACGATGATGCCCGATGAGATCACTGCGTGGTCGCGGCGCGGCGCGGAACTCGGTTGCAAAGAAGCGTTGATGTGCCTGGGAGACAAGCCCGAGGTCGCGTTCAAGGAATATCGCGAGACGCTGAATCAACTCAGCGTCCGCAGCACGATTGAGTACGTCGGCCGCGCGTGCGAGTTGGCGATCGACGAGGGCCTCCTGCCACATACCAACGCCGGCTTGATGTCGCGCGACGAGATGGCGATGCTGCGTCCGCTCAATGCCAGCATGGGCCTGATGCTGGAAAACATTTCGCCGCGGCTGCGCGCCCGTGGCGGCGTGCATCAATGGGCGCCCGACAAGGAGCCTCGCTTGCGCATCCAGATGACCGAGGAGGCGGGCGAGCTGAAAATTCCGTTCACCAGCGGGATTCTGATCGGTATCGGCGAGAACATCGTCGAGCGCGCGCAAAGCCTCGTCGCGATTCGCGATATCCACGAGCGCCACCGCCACATCCAGGAAGTGATCATCCAGAACTTCCGCGCCAAGCCGGAGATCCCAATGGCGAATGCGCCGGAGCCCGACGAAATCGACATGGCGCGCACGCTCGCGACCGCGCGGCTAGTACTGGGCGAGAAAATGAACGTGCAGGCGCCGCCGAATCTATCGCCGAATCAGATTGAACTTTTCCTCCGTGCGGGAATAAATGATTGGGGCGGGATTTCGCCGCTCAGCAAGGACTATGTGAACCCGGAGTCGCCATGGCCGCATCTCGAACGGCTGGCGGAACGCTGTGATAGATCGGGCTTTCGGCTGCGTGAGAGGCTCGCAATCTATCCAGAGTATATTTCAGACGAATGGCTCGATCCTGCGATCGCGGCGCGTGTGCGTGCGATGCAGGCCCGAGTTGCCGGAGGCTAGCCTGTGAATGTCGAGGTATGGCGAAACTGGGTTGATGAAATCGAAGCGACGCCGCTCAGCGCGTTGCTCGACAAGACCTCGCCGGAGGTGCGTGCTGCGCTCAAGCGCAGCCTCGCGCGCGAGGAAATAACTCCTGAGGAAGGACACACCCTCTTCACCGCGACCGGCGACGATCTTCGCGCGGTCGCGAAATGCGCGGATCTCGCGCGCGCCGAAGACGTCGGCAACGAAGTCACCTACGTCGTCAATCGCAACATCAACTTCACCAACATTTGCTTCGTGGGATGCCAGTTCTGCGGCTTCAAGCGCCAGCGCTGGGAATCTGACGCGTACGATCATTCCGATGAGATCGTGCTGGGCAAAGTCGGCGAGGCGATCGCGCGCGGCGCCACCGAAGTATGCATGCAGGGCGGCATCAATCCCGAGATGCCCGACTTCAAGTATCGCGACGTTCTGACCGCGATCAAAACCAGGTATCCGGAGATTCACGTGCACGCTTTCTCGCCGATGGAGATTCTGTTCGGCGCCAAGCGGGTGCGGATGGATTACCCCGAGTACATCGGAATGCTGCGCGACGCGGGCCTCGGCTCGATTCCGGGCACCGCTGCGGAGATTCTCGACGACAGCGTTCGCGAGGTTCTGAGCCATAAGAAAGTTGACGTCGCGGCATGGGTGGAGATCATCACCACGGCGCATTCGCTCGGCGTGCCGACCACCTCGACGATCATGTACGGGCACCTGGAGAATCCGCGTCATGTCGTCAATCATCTGAACCTGATTCGCAGCATCCAGAAGAATACGCACGGATTTACCGAGTTCGTGCCGTTGCGTTTCATTGCGGAAAACACGGTGCTGTATCGCAAGGGCTTGGTGAAGCCGCCGGAGCTGGGCGTGCTCGATTTCCAGATGTATGCGTTCTCGCGCCTGTTCCTGCGCGGGCAGATCAACAACCTCCAAACTTCGTGGGTGAAGCTGGGCGTCGATGTCGCCGCACTGACGCTGAAGGCCGGATGCAACGATTTCTCCGGCACCCTGATGGAGGAGAGCATCACGCGCGAGGCCGGTGGCGATTCGGGCGAGTTCGTCCCCGTCGATCTCATCGAAGAGAAGGCGCGCGAAATGGGCCGCGTCGCGGTCGAACGCTCCACGCTTTACACAAAGTTGTACGGAAGAAAGGCTCCCAATGGCGCGAGGCCAATCGTCCCCTCCCAGGTCGAATCAGGTGTCAGTGCTGGCGGGGGGGGTGGGGGCCGCTAAGTTCATCCGCGGCCTGGTCCGGATAATTCCACCCGAGCGTCTCACCGTCGTCGTCAACACCGGCGACGATGAGACGTTTTTCGGCCTCCATGTCTCGCCCGATGTGGACACGGTGATGTACACGCTCGCGGGCGAGGTGCATCCGGGCCAGGGATGGGGACTGCGCGACGAGAGCTTCCGTGTGCTCGAGTCGCTCACGCGATTTTACGGGAAGCCATGGTTCGGGCTCGGCGATCGCGACCTCGCGACGCATCTGTATCGTACCGACAGACTGCGCGCGGGTTCGAAGCTGAGTGACATCACCACCGATATCGCGACGCGCTTCGGCGTGAAGTCGCGCATCCTGCCGATGAGTGATGATCGAGTGCGCACCTTTGTGAAACTTCGCGGACGTGAGGCGATCCCGTTCCAGAAATATTTCGTGAAAGGCCGCGCGCGTGGTTTTGTCGAGAAGATCGAGCTACGCGGCATCGAAGATGCGCGTCCCCTGCCCTCGGCCCTCGATGCGATTCGGAAATCGGCGGCGGTGATCCTCGCGCCCTCGAATCCCTTCGTATCGCTGGGGCCGATTTTCGGATTGCGCGGCGTCCGGGAAGCGTTGGCTTCGGCACGCGATCGCGTGGTGGCGATAAGCCCGATTGTCGGTGGCAAAACCATCAAGGGACCCGCCGACAAGATGCTGCGCGGGCTCGGCCTGGAAGTATCAGCGCTCGGAATCGCGCGCTTATACAAGGACATCGTCGGAACCTTCGTCCTCGACAAGGTTGACCTCAACTACATCGGGGCGATTTGCGATCTCGGGATGCGCGCGCTTGCGGCTGACACGATCATGACGACTCCAGCGAAGGCGGCGCGCCTCGCGAGGATAGTTCTCGACTCTCTGACAGTGTAATTTAGGCGTGGCATGGCTTCGATTACGCTTACAGCAATCGAGGGAGTTCCTATCGTCAAGGCGGGCGACGATCTGGCCACGTTGATCGCCGAGGGGCTCGATAAAACCGGCCTGACGCTGCAGACCGGCGACATCGTCATCGTATGCCAAAAGGTCGTGTCGAAGTCCGAGGGCCGGATGGTCGAGTTGAAGAGCATCGAGCCGTCGGCCTTCGCAAAACAGTACGCCGCGCGATGGGAAAAGGATCCTCGCGCAGTCGAACTGGTGCTGCGCCAAACCAACCGGATCGTGCGCAATGATCATGGCGTACTGATTGTCGAAACCGGCCCTGGGTTCGTATGCGCGAATGCCGGGGTCGATGAATCCAACACGCTCGGTGACGAGCTCGCGCTGCTGCTGCCGGAAGATGCGGACGCGTCGGCGCGGAAGATTCGCGACGGCCTCAAGCGTCTGTGCGGCGCCGACGCCGCCGTCGTGGTGACCGATACGTTCGGGCGTCCATGGCGCGATGGGCTGACCGATATTTGCATCGGCGTGGCTGGTATTAACCCAATGCTGGATTTGCGCGGAACCAACGACCTCGGCGGCCGCGAGCTGCATCACACGGTCGTCGCGCTGGCCGATCAGCTCTCCGCGGCGGGCGGCCTGCTGATGAAAAAAGCGTCCGGCATTCCTGCCGTGCACTTGCGCGGATACAAGTATCCACCATATGAAGGCACGGCGAAGATTTTAATTCGTCCCGCCGAGGCCGATCTCTTTCGTTAGACCGCATCGTGAAGAAAGCCAAAGCATACCAACTGGAGCCCGAGGGTCTCGCCGATACCATCAGCCCCGCGCGCGTGGTCGAGGCCAATCTCCAGGCCGCCGAGGCGAAACTATCGCGGCTGCTCGACTCCAACGAACCCATCATCGCGGAGATTTGCCATTACCTCGTCGATGCGGGCGGAAAACGCCTGCGCCCGACGTTTATCCTGCTGGTCTATCGCGCATGCGGCGGCGCCGATGCCCATGTCGAGGATGCTATCGACGCTGCGATCGCGCTCGAGCTGATTCATTCCGCGACCCTGCTGCACGACGACATCATCGATGCGGGGATGCTCCGGCGCGGGAAGCCATCGGCATTTGCGCGGTACGGTGCGAGCGGCACGCTCATCGCCGGCGACTATCTTTTCTGCCGCGCCTTCGAACTGTGCGGACGCTTCGAGGAGCACCTGGTGCGCACGGCGGCGCAGGCCTGCATCCAGCTCACCGAGGGCGAAGTAATGGAGGGCCGCTTTCGTCATAGCGCGGCCGCGAATTTCAACGACTACATCACCGTGATCACGCGCAAGACCGCGTCGCTGTTCTCCGCGGGCGGCCGTGTCGCCGCCGATCTCGCAGGGGCGCCGAAGAAAACTATCGATTCCATGTGGAATCTTGGCAATGCGGTGGGACGCGCGTTTCAGATGGTCGATGACATTCTCGACATCCTCGGACCGGAAGAAAAAATCGGCAAGCCGGTCGGCTCCGATCTACGCGCCGGGATTCCCTCGCTGCCGGTCGTGCTTGGGATCACACGCAATCCCGAGGTTCGCCAACTCTTCCAGAACGATGGCCGCATGGACGGCGCGAAGTTCGAGCGCGCGCTCGAATTGTTGCGCGCCCCCGACCTCATTGCCGAGGCGCGCGCGATGGCTGCCGAGCAGGTGAAGGTCGCGCGCGGCCTGCTCGCCGAACTGCGCCCCTCCGAATATCGCGACAGCCTGACCGTGCTCATCGACGATCAGATCGACCGCGAAGTCTAACTTCGCTCACGGGCTCTGCTCATTCGCACTACCTCGGCGCTAGGCTCAACTTCCGCGCTATGTGAAAATCCCGCGTGCGGCTACGCTTTTTTAATATGGTTTCGCACATGGGGAGATCACAGTGGCGGAGATGGTTCAGTACGAGGCGCGCTATCCGGCCGCGATCATAACGCTCAACAACCCAGACACTCGCAACGCGCTGAGCATTCCGATGATCGATTCGATCGCGGCGGCATTCGAGCGCGCCGAGAGCGATCCGGGCGTTCGCGCGATCGTCTTCACCGGCGCCGGCTCCGCATTTTGTGCGGGCATGGATTTGAAGGAGCTGCGCGAGGCGCTCGATACCTTGAAATTCGATAATGGCGGTGCAGTCTGGGAAAGCGCGTTGCGCGGCGAGCATCTCATAGATCGTGTGTTCAAATCATTGAAGCCTACGATCGCGGCCGTCAACGGCGTCGCGACCGCAGGAGGCGCGGGACTGCTCAGCGCATGCGACATGGTGGTCGCCGTGCCCGAAGCGCGCATCGGCTATCCCGAAATGAAAGTGGGCATCCAGGCCGGCATGGTCCTGCTTCATCTGATGCGGCTGGTCGGCGAGCGGCAGGCGCGTTACCTCGTCCTGACTGGGGATCTCATTCCAGCTGCGCAAGCCAAGGAAATCGGCCTTATCAATGAAGTAGTTTCGAAAGAAGAGCTGATACCAACGGCGCTTCGATGGGTGAACTCGGTCGCAATGAACGGTCCCAAGGCGGAAATCATCTCCAAGTCGCTGCTGCGCGAATTCTCTTCCGAAGCCATGGCGATGACGACCGCCGAGTACGCTGCCGCGCCGCATCTAACTGACGAATGCCGCGCGGGCCTCACCGCGTTTTTCGCGAAGCAACGCAGTCCGTGGGCGCCGAAGCCATAAAGGACCCGAAAGCTCAAGGGCGGCGCCCGGTTCTGATGGTTGCCAACCGGAAAAGCAAACGCCGAAGCGCGATCGCCCTCAGAATTACGATATTCGTGCTCACGATGCACGTATTGCGTCTACTCCCGGTCGCAGCGGCGGAGCGGCTTGCATATGATGAGGCCGAACCATACACGTACCCGGCGGCGCGCGGCATGCTGGAGGAGTATCGCCCTCAGCTGATGAAGATTCCGGGAGTGTTGCTGGTTTACGTATCCAACGATGGCGACATCCTTGTACGAGTCAGAAAGATGGTCCCCGAAATCAGCCAGCGCGTACCCGAACAGCTGGACCATGTTCCAGTTAAAGTGGTGGGCGTCGAAGATGTAACGCGGCGTCATCGGCACGAGCTTGAGATGATCGCCGGCGCGGACCACGTGATCGGCATCGGCGTCGAGAGCTTTCCCGATGGTCAGTTGGCGATCGTAGTCAGGGTGACTCGGCCACGCTATGAACAACCGATGAAGGTGCCGACCAACATCGAAGGAATTCCGCTCCGCGTGCTGGCCGCGCAGGATGCGCTCGTCGAGTGAGCCGGCGACGAAGCACACCGCTGCAGAGATCTCGCATCAACGCTCGAGGCCGTCGAACGCGAGCTTGAAAACCGCATCCGCGATCTCCGGCGCATGCAGCGCGCCCTCGCGCCGATACCATTCGGTGATCGAATTGAGCATCCCGAAGAGCAGCCGCGTCGCCAGGCGCGCATCGACATCGTTGCGAATGCTTTTTTCCTTCTGCGCCGCGGCGAACATTTGGGCCATCAGACGATCGAACTCGCGCCGCCGCTCCAGGATGCGCCGCTCGGCGCGAGTATTGCCGCGCACCCGCAGCAGCAGCGCGACCTCGGGCGTCATCGCGATGGTAATCTCGATGGTGCGCCGAATCACATGCTTCAAACGCTTCACCGGGGGACCTTTGGCCGCCTCGGGTTCCTCCAGCACCGCGAATAGCGCATCGAAGGCGCGCCCCGCGCCGCGCAGCAGCAGTTCCTCCTTGCCACGGGCGTGGTAGTAGATGCTTGCCTTGGTGATACCGGCTGCGCGTGCGACCTGGTCGAGCGAGCTGCCATCGTAGCCACGCTCGAGGAACACGCGCACCGCGACGTCGAGCAGCGCGTCGAAGTTGTAAGCCTTGCGAGATTTTGCCGATGGGCGCCCCACCCTATACTCCATCCATATTTGTCATACGCTTGCGGTGTTTCTGCGACATATCCATTACACTGTCGGGCACCCGCGCGGGAGAGCCCAGGGACTTCGGAGAAACTTCTAATGAGGAACTTCCAATGAAGTACGGAATCGCCATCCGCAACATGGGTCCGCAGTCCGGCCGCAAAACCATCCGCGAGTGCGCGCGCATAGCAGAGCAGGCCGGCTTCGACGCGCTATTCGTGTCCGACCATCTGTGCATCCCACCCGATCAGACCGAAGGATCTGGAGGGCGCTATCTCGACGTGCTCGTGACGCTGGCGTTTCTCGCGGGCGCGACCGAGCGCATCCGCCTGGGAGTGTCGGTGCTGGTGATTCCATATCGTCCCGCGGTCCTGACCGCGAAGCAGATCGCGACGATTCAGGAACTCTCCGGCGACCGCATGATCCTCGGCGTTGGCGTGGGATGGATGAAGCCGGAGTTTGATGCCCTCGGCGTCGATACCAAAAAGCGTGGCGCGATAACGACCGAGACGCTCGCGGTGCTCCATCATCTGTGGAACAGCGAGGAGGCCCGCGCCTACGAAGGCAAGCTGGTGAAGTTTCCTGCGTTTGTTTTCCTCCCGCGTCCCGCGCGTCCTCCGATGTGGATCGGCGGCAATAGCGCCGCCGCGCAGGAACGGGTGGTGAAATTCGGCGACGGATGGCATCCGATGTTGCGCACAGCCGAGTTGAAGCCTGCGGTTGACGCGCTCAACGCCAAAGTCGTCGCGGCGAACAAACCGGCGCCGGAGATCGTCGTGCGTCGCGGTCTGAAGCTGGAGGATTCTTCGGCAGCACGCGAGAAACTGAATGCCGATCGCGACGCCGGAGCGACCTACTTCATCCTCGATCTCGGTCGCTATGAAAACGAATCCGCCTTCGGCCGCGCCGTCGACACCTTCATGGGTAAAGTAACTTCGGGCGCGTAGCCATCACGCGTTCCATCGATTTTGGCGGAACTTTCTGACGTGGGTGCAATCGCAACACTGATCGAAGCCGCTCCGCGATACGTTGCCCTTCTCCGATCCCAATACTGGCGGCCTGAGAAGCTCGAATCATACCGTGAGCAGCAACTCGAAAAAACGCTTCGCGCAGCGGCGAGGATTCCCTTCTATGCCGAACGCCTCGGTGCCTCGCCACGTGCCGGTGACTTAAAACAGTTTCCTATCCTGAAGCGGTCCGATGTCGAGCCGCTCAGCCTGTCAGTCCGCGCCGTTTGTCCTCCCAACACTCCCTTCGTTGCGGAGCGCTCTTCGGGGACTAGCGGGGTCGCTGTCCAACTGCTGTTTGACGTCTCCCATCAGCGGGGCCGCAATGCCGCGAGGATTCGTTACCTGCGAATGAACGGATGGAATCCGCTCAGGCGCAGTGTTTGGTTCATTGGAGCGTCGCTGCTTGCGGAGCGCAATCCGGACTACCAAGGACAAGGCGAATTGATCCGGTGGTTTTCTTCCGCGTTCGATGTAAAGTTTCTCTCGACCTGGATGCCTTTTCGCGAGCAGGTAGACATACTGGCAAAACTGAGACCGGTGTCTCTCTACGCATTTCCCAGCGGCATAGATGGGATCTTGCGGACCCTGGAAGAGTCGGGGCAGAGTTTGCCGTCGCTTCGGCTTGTTATGTGCGGCGGGGAAGCCGTGGACGATTCGCTGCGCGAGCGCACGCGAAGGGTGTTGGGTCTCGACCTGCGCGACAACTACGGATCGACCGAGGCATTTCTCGCGTTTCAGTGTCCCGCGGGCAGTTATCACATCAACGCTGAACACGTGTTGATAGAGATCGTCGACGAATCCGGCCGCGAGGCCGCTCCTGGCCAGATTGGCAGGGTGCTGGTGACGACGCTCGAGAATTACCTGATGCCGCTGGTGCGCTACGAGATCGGCGACTATGCCGTCGCGGCACGCGGCGAATGCAGTTGCGGGCGGACACTGCCGCTGCTCGGGCGAGTTCTCGGGCGCCAGGTGAATATGTTTCGAAAGCCCGACGGCAGCCTGACGTCAGGCTGGAAAGCGATTGGCACACTGCGCAAATTTCCCGAGATGAAGATCTTCCAGGCGGTGCAGAAATCGATCGATCAGATTTGCGTGCGCTATGTGGCTGACCAGCCGCTGGCCACCGAGAGCGAAGGCCAAATCCGGGCAAAGTTCCGCGACGATCTAGGGGAACAGGTAAAGGTCGCCTTCGAGCATGTCACTGAGATCGAGCGCGCCTCGAGCGGCAAGTTCATGGTCACGCTGTCCGAGGTGCAAAACTAACTAACCAAGAGTTCGTTCCGTGACCATCTGATAGCGGCGATCCTCAAGGGTGTGATAACTCTTGGCCCAATCTCGGTTGACAGCAAAGCCGATAACCTGCCACAACTCTCGCGAGAGGGACGAGATGCTAAGATCGCGTCAATCATGTTGAACATCGTGTCTATGCTCTGTTTGGTCTTTTGCTAGCAAGCTGTTCGTTCAACATGGGGACGATGACGGCGCTGGCGACTCACAACGTAAACATTCCGTCTAGACCCGTCGAACGCCAGGTCGAAGGCAGTGACTGCATCTATACAGTCTTAGGAATCCCTGTCAGCGGCAGTTTGGTTCCTAATCTGCAAGAGGCGATCGATCGCGCTATGGCCCAAGTCGGTGAAGGCGACGCGATGACAAATGTCGCCCTCTACGACGATCCAACTTTTTACATCTTGGGAAGCAGCGAGTGCTTTCGCGTTAAAGGGGAAGTTGTGCGACTGGCGGAGTCTCCTGGAGCAGGGAAGGTGCAGCAATGAAAAGGCTGGCACTCGTTTTGATTTCTCTGTTGATCGCGGGGTGTTCGATACGGCTGGGAAGTTTCACTGTAGCGTCTACCAAAAACCTCGGCTATACGTACCCGCCGCTTCAGCGCGACGTTACGGGAGAAGACTGTGTTCAGACTATTCTTTTCATCCCCTTAGGAACATTGAATCCGAACCTGCAGGACGCGGTTGACCGCGCAGTGGCCCAGGTACCTGATGGGGATATGATGACGAACGTTACAGCTTATACGGACCTTCTCATCACCATAATATACAATCGAAGGTGCGTCCGCGTGGTCGGAGACGTTGTCAACACGGCTAAAGCCAGCCAACCCTCCGTTAAGAACCCATAAGGAGGTAGTGGCAACTGCGCACGGGAGCCGCCTTCTGAGATCGCTATGGAAAGCCCGAGCCGGGGGTTTCTATGCAGACGGTATCGCCGACCGAGCGCCGCCAACATGACGAAAATGAATTCGCCTTCGGCCGCGCAGTGCGAAAAGTTCATCGATGAAGTCGTTGGCGATTTAGGAAGTCGCCCCTGGCACTCGTTCGTGAAGAATGTCGGGCTTTCTCACGTAGCATGCTTAACGCGCTTCGGTTTTTTTCGAATCATATTGCCGGATCCGCGACGCCGACGGGTCTCAACAAACGCGCGCAAGACGTTGTTCATTTTGGTCTGATAACCGCTGCCCGAGCGCTTGAACCAATCGAGTACGTCGCTATCGATGCGAATGTGAATCTCCTTCTTGCGCGGAGGTAAGCCGATAAAGGCCTTCGTCCAATCCAGTTCTTCGTGGATGTCGTCGGGGTCGGCGGCAATGGAAGCCTCCAATTCGGCTTCGGTCATCGCTTCAACTCTTTTCCAGTCTGTGAGGCTTTCGCCTCGGCGTCGCATCTCCGCGAGCTCTTCAGCCGTATAACTCACGATATCGCCGCGCTTCCGCATCTCTCGCTCTCCTCATAGTGATGATCCGAATCTTCTCGCCGCGCAAACACCACACTACGGCCACCAATTGACCGTGCAGTTCGCCGATGTTCAACCAACGCTCTTCGTCTGCGCGTGGAGAAGGTTCCGACAACACCGATCTTCCGTCGAAAAGTTCAGCTCCATCAACAAAATCGAGACCCCTCTCCGCGAAGACCTTAAGCCGCTTGGTCTCGGACCATTCGAACTCCATTTACATGTATCCATATCTGTGTACACAGTCAAATGACCGAGGTCAGATTACTTTGTCGTGGCGAAGTTGCTCCAGATCATTCGCGGACACGCCCAGCATCTCGCCATAGATGCGATGGTTGTCGTGGCCGACGCGCACCGAGCCGCGCCAAACCTTTCCGGGCGTCAGCGAAAACTGCGGCGCGATTCCGATCCCCTTCACCCGCCCAACCTGCTCGTCCTCCCATTCGATATGCATCCCGCGCGCCTTGTACTGCGGGTTTTGGGCGATGTCCTTGCTCGACATGATCGGCGAGCACGGCACTTTCACATCGTTCATCGCCTTGACGACTTCGTTGACACTGTGATCGTTGATCCATCCACGCAGCAGCGCGTCCCACTCGATTCCCTCG
>CAWFIF010000002.1:7500-358175 GCA_963815835.1 uncultured delta proteobacterium | reverse complement strand
TGTTCCGTCGAACCGTACCGTCAGGTCGGCAGTGTATTGCCCGTAGAGGTCTGGTATATGTCGGTTTCACTGAGCAGATTAGAGAAGGGCAAAGGAATCTGCAGGGGCAGAACTTGACTGGGCGGAAGCGCACCCGCGATTTCTAGCAAAGCCATGCTGATCAAATAGTGCAGGCGACGCTCCTCGCCACGGGTATAGTCACTGCCTATACGCCGACAAAGGCGGGCTAAACCCGTTGGAAACCCTCCCCCGGAACACAGACCCTTGAATCCTTCCTCGCCCAGACGAGCCAAGGCTTCGTCATTCTTCGCCCAATCGAACGAGGCCGGGAATTGCGCCGGGAAATCCTGAAATGAGTTCCGCAATCACCAATAGTCTGGGAAATTCAATGAATTGATGCCGTGAGGGAGAAGGCGCGAATCGCTCAAGCACCCTTTTCAGATGTTCCCGCTTCAACTCCAGAAACTCTGTGATGGAAGAGTTGAAGGAGTAGCCATCGAAGCAGAGCAATTTGATGAGCTGGTATTCTGCGGCAGACGGATTGTTCTGTAAAGAATCTTTCAGCGCCAAGAACGCGCGACCCGGCCGGGTTAGGGTTTTAGGCGATCGCTCGGTCTCAACCAATCCAATGGAGCCCGGATCGCTGAAATAGTTTCCGTGAGTCGAGGATATTCCGCGGCTAATGGAGTCTAAACGGTCAAACCATTTATTGATATGCCGCAGACTTGTGGTGGCGAGATTGAACGTCGGTAGCCGAGTGTGCTCACCCAATTCCGATAGGAGTTGACGAGCGTTTTTGTCCGAGAAGAGCGAGGCGAATCTGTCAGCTAGCGACATCGCCCATAATGGTTAGCATTTTAGCTAACTCTTGTCTCTACGTTTGTCACACTCCTTACGAAAGACGAGAACGTATTGGTGCATCTGATTCATTACGAAAGCGTAGGGATACCCAAACGGATAGAGGTCGGCCGCCTGATCGTGCCAGATTCTCATTCCCCGATAGACCATATCAGGGATGGTTCGGATGGTATTGATCATGTCGGCGTGCAACAGGGACGGATGCTCTCTGTTGGGTTGAAGGTCGCGGCAGAACACAACCATGTAGCGCTTGTTCTTTAGCCGGGAAGCCGCCCCAGCGAGAATTTCTTTCAATTTTAGAAGAAAACTATCGTAGGCGAGGTTCCCGAGATCGGTCGGCAATTCAGTAAAAGGCGTAGCATCACTTCGCCCATATAGCTTCTTCTTGTGACCATTCTTCGGCCGATTCATTAGGTCCGAATACGGTGGATCGGTCAAAATCAGATCGAATTCTCGGGTTAGGATTTCTGGGATTGTGAGTAAATCTGCGGAATCTCCGCATATCATTTTTTGAGGAACAAGGTCCTCGGATTTGAAGACGTTTTTGTAGGCGGTGACATACTGCGATGTAGCTCAACGCCGAGTGCATTTCGCGGGGGCTCGCAAAGGGAAGCACCCAGCAGCGTTCCCCCAACTCCAGCGAACGGGTCTAAAATCCATTCGTTGCGTTTGGTAAAAAACAAGATGATGTCTCTCATTAACAATGGTGGCTTCGGACAAGGGTGAATCTTGCGGAGGTCGAAGCCACAGCGATCTGCAACAGGAGGGTACGCTTTGATCCAGATGCTATTTAGGAAAAATACCCACTCCTTCCCCGTCATCTCATTGAGAGGATTTCTCTTATCGTAAACGCCCCGTTCACCCAGATCGATGCCGAACTTTCCAATCGGTGCCCGACGCCCCTTACTGGCTATCGTTCGCCAAAACGGAATTGTCCTATCTTCTAACGCTTTTAACACCGGCGTCTTAACCGAGCCTGACATAATATAACCTCTCCCGTATTACCCCGCGTTTGGAACCCCCGCTATTACTGCGGTAGCGTCGATACTCAATTTCGTCGATCGTTGGATTGCCCCTGCACCGAAGAATTTCGATCAGGGCTTCATGAGGGATAAGTCCTTCGTCGTTGTAACTAATCAGTAGATGTTGGGCCTTTATTGACGCGACTAACTCATTCAAAGCCACTGCCGCGTCGGTGCGATTGCAATATCGCGATTTGGACTCCTCCCATGATCGAAGGCCAGTGATGCCACTCACCCTTGGTTCGTCTTCTTGGGCCAACGTTTCGAGAATGTGGTAATAGGCACCGTAATGTCGCCACGTATACGGTGGGTCTAGATAAACAACGTTAAACTCATGTTCGGCCGCTACAAGGTTTGCATCTTGGCAAAAGACCTTATGAATGCGATTCGGCGAAGAGCTGCGCGTTATGATTGAGCGCTGGAGTTGAAGTGCGCTTTTGGCGCGGGCGTCCCAATGTCGCATGAAGCAACCGTAGGTGCCCGCGATATTTGCGACACGATTGGCGGCTCGCATAAGGTCCGAAAGCAACAAGCAGTGCTCCGGGCCGCTGATAAATTGTGAGCGCTTCCATCTGGCGATAGTTTCTCGAATCGCATCTATCTTTCGTGCGTTAGCTTCCGAAAAATAAAGACGACTAGTTTCGGAATCTCCCGTTTCGGCTGGCGAATATTCTCGCGTGAAGAATCCCCTTTTGGGAGGCAGGCAATTGAGATAGGCGAGGACTCGATCATAAGGGCTCGGGAAGAGACCTGCCGGGGACGAACTCGGAAATTCTTCCGTATCTAGTAAAATCTGAAAACCCGGTTCGCTACTTATGTTAAGGGCGGCTTGTGCAAGGACGTAACCGAGCCTGAGATTGTCATTTGCGACCACGTCGTGGCCCAGACTTTTGAACAGACGTGAAACGGAAGCGGTGCCACAGAACAGATCGGCGATCCGGTGTCGCTGATCTCCGACGCGCCGTCGTAGGACCTCCTCGATAAACGGTAGCAGCTTTTCCTTAGAGCCTATGAACCGCATTCCCGCCGCCCTTCCTTCCCATCTCTCAAGCTATGGACAACCACACTATCTCCGTCGGTCACGCTCAGCCAGCTTTCTTGCTATTCATCAAAAGACAACCGGCTTCGGTTTGACGGAGGAGCCAACGTTTAGGCGCGGTGATCAGCGAAGAGTAAATCAGACGTGCGCCGCGCGGTCGCCTCGCGCGTAGCGAGACCGACCGTTCGACGACTTTGCTTCAATCGCATCGATATTCCCGTCGCCGCCCTTACCAGCCCACCCGAGCCGAGCCAATCATACTGAAAGCCCGAGTACAAGCGAGCAAAAATTCTCGCGTGTCTATAAACGGATGCGTGCCTTCTTGATTTTTTGCGCTAATCGTTTTGGAAGTGAGACCTCCGGGTGTGCCCGCCGTGCATGAAATTTTTTCTTCTTACGAAACCGGGCCGCGATCCCTAGCCGAAGGCACAAATTTCCTCTGGCTCGGGAATACATCCATCCAGTACAGAAAAAAGCCTAATGCAGACGGGTAAGCGCAACCACGATTCAAGGACTTACGACGTTGCCCGGCGGCAGCAAGGCAACTATTTTGAAAATATGACGCGCGAAATGCAATTTGATCGGAAATACAATCCTATCGGTTCGTGGTTTCATCGACTCTCGATTCAAGCCCGCGAGGCGCATAAAGCGTTACACCGCGTTCACCGGTTCGCCAAGGCACCCGACCAGCGCTGCCCCGTTTGCCGACGCCGTCGGCGCGCTCGTTGATCGTGGAAAACCGGGGTGCCCATTGGGTGCCCAACTCCCGAGACTAGGGCTGATCTGGGCTATCCAACCCTGTGCTCCCGATTCCAAAAATTGCCGACGATTCGTGGTCTCAGATCGCCTGAGAACGTGCGAGTTGAAGCCGAGCGGGTTTAGCAATCTGGTGCCTTCGACCACTCGGCCACCTCTCCGCGCCCGCTCGATGATGCAGGAACTGAAATAGTTACCCGCCCGACGCCCCCCTCGCAACCCGCTCGATACGCGCTCATCGCAGCCAAGCTCCCGGCGCATCGACCGCGCACTATCTTCATCTGAAAAAGATCCCTAATAGGGGACGCAGCAGTATCGCAGTTCGCGTCTCGTTAGTAGGAGATAAGAACTCTGCGTCGATTCTCACCTTCCGTTCGCATCGCGATTCTGTTCGCGCTGCTGCTCGTCGTTGCCGCGACGATGTACTTCTTCCGGCTCGGACGCGCCGGATTCGATGACGCCGAGGCATACAGCGCCTACATCGCCAGCCGCAAGAGCCTGCCCGCCGTTTTCGATGCGAGCCTCCAACTCGATCCCGGCAAAGGAGGCAGCCTCTATTTCTTCGCGCTGCATTGGTACTGCGAATTGTTCGGCACCGGCGAGACCGCCCTGCGTGCCTTCTCGGCGGTATTCGCCTTCGCCGATGTGATGCTGGTCTTTGCGCTTGCCGCCGAATTGTTCGGCGCCGAGACGGCGCTGATCGCTGCGACGCTGTGGGCATTCAATCCGATTGCGCTGATCGTCGCGCGATGGGCGCGCATGTACAGCATGGTCATCGCGCTGACGCTCGGCAGTCTACTGGCGATGCATAAAGTGCAGCAGCGTCCGAATGCGTTGCGGACTGCAACCTTCGGGGCATTCAGCACGGCGATGCTGTACACGCATCTGGGTGGCCCGCTGATGCTCGGGGCCGAGGCGGGGATTCTCATCCGCGACCGATGGCACGGGCGCGCGATTGCACCGGGATGCATAGGCATCGCGATTGCGCTGATACTCTTCGCTCCGATGGCGCCGATCGCGCTCACCCAAATGCAGGCATTGGTCGTGGGACATCGTCTTGATTGGATCGGGAGTGCACATCAGACGCCGCTTGCCATAAAGGTCGCAGGATCGTTTGTTGCCGCGCTGATTGGACTAATCATGGTGTTTGGTCCCTCCATGCCATTCGATCATGCGTCCGCGAATCCGCTCGATGATCCTGAACCAATGCGATGGTGCGCGATCTGGTCGATTCTTCCTCTGCTCGCGCTGATGGTGGGCTCGCTGGTGCTGCATCCGATGTTCCAGATCCGGTACATCGCGCCGGTGGCGGCGGGATTCGCGATCCTCGCGGCAGCGGCGCTCAACTTCGCCGGAACCAGAATCCGCAACCTCGCTGCCGTGGCGATCGCTTCGGCGTTTCTGACGGTCGCAGTTCTATTCCATTTGTATCACCAGCCGTTCGAGCTATGGCGACGGATTGCCCGCGCGGTCGGTGCGGTCAATTCGCCATCGCAGGCGGTCTTCTTCGAGGCCGGCTACGTGATGGGCATCAGGCAGGCTACCGGTCTTGATCCGGACTCGCTGATCGAGGTCCTGCCCGATGGCTACTTGCGCATTCCGTTCGACTACTACTTCGGCGGGCCAAATCCGCGGCACGCGATAAATCCGTTTCGCCCAACCCTCGCGCGCGAGACGATCGCACAGTCGGCGCGGCGCGACGGCGGGGCATGGCTCGTGAGTCATCTAAACGATGAGGACCTTGCCACCGAACTTCCATCGCAAGACGCCTTCGATCGCGATCGGATCGTCTATGACGAATCGGTTTCGGTCTCGCTCTATCACATCGTACCGCGTCACGATCATCACTGAATCGCTACGGCACAAACTGATTCTCAGGGTGGCACGCCGATTGAGACATGACTGTATGTTTACGGGACTCGGACAATAACGAAAATCGAAGAACTGCGCATGCTTTGGTCATCACGCGATGGCACGCGAACTGCAATTTACCCCTGCGACCAAACTCCGATCGATCGCAAGAGGTAACACGAAATGGATTTTCTTAGAAAAATGATGGTTCGCTTGACCGAGTCGAAGCGCAGTCAGGCCGGCCAGACCATGACCGAGTACGTGCTGATTATCGCCGCCATTGCGGTGGCCGGATACATCGCGTACCAGGGGCTGGAGACTGGAATCAATGGCATCATCACGAAGGTCACCGCTTCTCTGAACGCGGCTTAAGCGTACCTCGGGCGACGTCGGCGGCGCGGTCGTCGTGACTCCCGGCCATCAAGAATGTCAACGCTCCCGATTATCTTACAGGATCGCGATGGGCGCGGTTGACACTCTTGCGAAGCCGAGACTGAGGGCCTCGCCTCTCGCCTCGGCGCGGATCCGTCACGCGTTGGGAAACCTGCTGGTGGCGGCGTCGTTCGTCGTCGCGGCAGTGCCCAACGCGCGGCATTTCTTTCGCGGCCCGGCCGACGCGATATGGACTATCGGCGCGGTTTTGATGGCGGCGATGTCGCTGGTCCGTATCGCGCCGAAGGCCGCGCGGGTCGATCTTCGCGCATTTCTTTCCACCATCTTTCCGGTCTTTCTACTGCCCTGTCTGCTGCGCGCTGACGGCGCGTCGAGCGGGCTTTTGGCGTGGAGTGGCGTCGGTCTGGAACTGTTTGGCGTCGTGCTCTCGCAGGTATCGCGAGTTTACATGGGACGCAGCTTCGGCATTCTTCCCGGCAATCGCGGGATCGTGTCGAAGGGTCCGTTCAGACTCGTGCGTCATCCGATCTATGGGGGATGGTTCGTGCTCACGGTCGGATATCTCGCTTCGTATCCATCGTGGATCAACTGCCTCATCACTCTCTCGACGCTTCCCTTCATGATGTGGAGGATTCGGCTCGAAGAGGATCTCCTGGAAGCGGATCCCGATTATCGCAAATACCGCCGTCTGGTGCCGTTCCGTCTCTTGCCCGGCTTCTACTAGACGCGCTCAGGCGCATCGCGCACTCGTCGAAGTAGGCAGTCGGCCGTGACTATTGCGCGGGAGGCTGAGCGGGCGCACTTGACGACTGAGCAGCAGGCGCGCTTGACGACACCTTTTCGGATTTCTCCGCTCGTTTCTCTTCCTCGTGATGACGCCACCATTTCGGCAGAACTTTCGCGCGATCTTCCCACTTCGCCAGCTTGGTGCGAATCCATCCTTTCTCGGGCGTGTAGATGATTCGCATCCCCACCTTCGAGGGATCGGTCTTGTCGGGAAAAATCGCGAGCGTGTCTTGCACACCGGCACGGGTGAAATTAAGGCTGTACACCTTGCGTGCGGGAACCTTGACCTCGGGCCCAAGTTGGAAGCCGGCCTTGGGCAGCGCCTCCTTGTAAAAGGCCACCGTCTTATCGAAGTCGCCGGGCGCAGAGAACTCGACTGCCTGTGCCGCACCGGTGGGCGGCTTGACCTCCTTTACTGTGACACCCTCCGGAAGGGGGATCCTTTTGTCCCACTTGCGAGGCAACCCTGCGGGTCTTTTCGAATGAACGAAGTGCGAGAACAGATGATGCCCGCTCGGACTGGCCATCGCGGCGGGACTGCTCTCCGTCGCACCCGCGGACGGGCCGAGCAGGGCGACTGCCAGAATTGTCGATGCAATCAGTTTGTACATGAGAGCGCCTCTGCGACGCTGCGGAAAAGTTCTCATCGGGCCGCCCGGACCATCGCGTCAGTCAAAAAGAATTCCTTCTGCGTGGTTCCCATGTTGATGTACCAGCCTTCGCGATCGGGAGCATCGGGGCCCGGCAGGTAGCACTTGGTCAGCGTGCCCTGCTTAAGGTCCTGGGTCTCTGCCGCGACCACGAAAGTTCGCTTGAAAGGATAGACGGCGACGGTAGCATCGCTGGTAGTGCGATCGCGATTCGCCAGCCAGTAGATGCTGGTCTGAAACAGCTCGCCCGCGCTGTTGTAGATGTCGGAATAGGGCGGGAACCACGCCTCGGAATCAACATAGATATCGATCTTCGCGCCGCCGCCGGCGTTGGCCGCGTTGCGCGGGGTCGCCTCGACGATACTGATCTGGCGCATTTCCCAGCCCTCGGCGCATTTGATGGTGCCATCTTCGTTGCATCTGGTCTCCGGCGAGTTTAAAGCGTTCATCGACGCGAGCATGCCCTTGTGGCCTAGGAACTTGTAGTCGTAGTTCTGCACCTTCGCGTTGAATCCGGCGAAATGGTCAGGGCTCCATTGTCCGATGCCGCCCGGGTCGTTCATCATCTCTTCACCGATCTCGCGCACGTGACGATCGCCAGCAGTGAAGGCCCAGATGTTGTCGGACTTGCCCGGATCGGCGAAACGGTGACGGATCAGCCCGGAGCCTCGCAACTCCGCCGGCGCGAGGACCGGGTAAAGCGCGAACAGCCAGTAACGTCCGGTGGTCTGTAAGTCCGGGTCGGTCGGCATCGGTTGAACTTCGGTCCTGCCGACCAGGTTGTAGCCGGCATAGTGTCCCACCTGGATCGATTCCAGAGCTTCGCCCTGTTGGCCGCCGCTCTTGGTATATCCAAAATCGCAATCGGCGAAGCGCAGGTCGTAGTCGTCGGTGAAGATCGGCCGGAACTGCATATTCCAGATGATCTTGATGGCGGCATCGGGATCGTTCGGATCGATACCAGGAAAAGGCAATCCAGCCACATAACCGCTGATGGTTCGATGGTCGGGCCCGATGCTCGCCTTCGATGCGTTCGCCTCGGTCGCGGCCTTGTAGGGCGGCGGCCATTCGATCGTCTGGGTCTCGACGATCTTCATCGCGAGCCCATTCTTGACCCGCTGGTAAACGCCCGGCGACACCAGGTCTTTCACCTTGTCCGCCTTCGCCGGAGTTATCACGTCATCAGGTTGCACCTGAGCTGAGACGACGTTCGCAAACAGCGTGAACGCCGCCATCATCAGAATAGAAGTAAGCAACGCCGGTTGAGCATCTCGCAGTTGCAAGGTCATCCTCCCCCATCGAGCGCTGGTACGGTGGGAGCAATCTAACATGCGCGCGGCAATGTCAAACGGAGGCTTTGCTTTTGCCGTTGAGCCGTCTTCAAAGGTGCGCGAAAAGCCCTTTGGAACCGCTCGTTTACGCCTTTTGTTCTCCTGTCATCGCGGTGGCTTTGTTTTCGCACTTTCGCGTTTGACGTTGGTGCCTTTCGAGGTCCCTCGCGCGGTGCTCAGGACCACCGCTCGCGATGCTCGCAGTGGGTTTGTTTTTGCGATTCGAGACTTGAAGTGCCGCATCGCCGTCAAAGGAGATCCCCGATGATTGCTATGTTATTTGGCTTCGTTTGGTAATTCTTCTCAATGATACGTGCCACGCGAGGACCATTGAACGCGGACGGCACCCGAAGGATGCCGTGCGAGCATGCTACCACAGGTTATTTGCCGAGGCATCCAGTTAGGTTTGCTTATCCACGGTTTCCATCGAGATGCCGGTAGCTCTCAGCAGTAATCGCGAATCACGGTCAGGAGTCGATCCAGGTCCAAGGGTTTGTGCAGGATCAGGTTGGCGTCGATCTGTTTGGTTACGCCGGAACCAAAAGCCGTCACCACAACGACCGGGATGTCGGCGATGGCGGCATCCTTCTTCTGTGCCGTGCGAAACTCCCATCCAGTCATTACAGGCATGTACAGATCCAGGAGGATGATCTTCGGCCGCGGAGCGCTATGGAGATATTCCAGCGCTTCCCGGCCGTTGCGTGCCGATGCGACGCTGAAACCCTCCATCTCGAGGCAGTCCGACAACGCCTCGCGAGCGCCGTCATCATCTTCGACGATCAAGACAACGGGTTCTTCGGTTTGGTTGGTAGCTGACATAGCAAGTTCGAGTGGTACAGCTATCCTTAGTGCGGAGCCTCTGAGCTAAGTATCCGGTTTAATTCGTCGAGGTCGACTGGTTTGGTCAGATGAAGGTCGAAGCCGGCTGCGAGCGCGCGCTGCCGATCTTCGGGTTGTCCGTACCCTGTCAGCGCTACCATCAGAGGACGAGCAGAAAGGTTCATCGCGCGCACGCGAGTCGCCAATTCATAGCCGTCGATGTCGGGCAGTCCGATGTCGATGAGTGCGACCTCAGGATGCCATGACAGCACGCGTTCGATACCGCGGCGGCCGTCGGATGCGACTTCGATCTCATGCCCGACGAGTTCGAGCAACATCTTCAGGCTGTCCAGCGCGTCGGGATTGTCATCTACCAGGAGAACCCTTCTCTTCGCGGCTGAGTAGTCGTGCGCGAGGTCTGGTTTGCTCGGCAAGGTGATGGGCTCCGCTAGCGGGAGCCTGACCTCGAAGCGGCTGCCCGCTCCGGGTCCCGCGCTAAAGACCGCGACGCTGCCGCCATGTAAACGAGTCATCTGATCAACCAGGGCCAGTCCCAAACCCATTCCTCCCGCTTCTACCGCACCCATCGCCGCCTGATGGAACGGCTTGAAAATGTTAGGCAGGTGTTCCGGCGAAATTCCCGCGCCATCGTCGGTGACGGTGAAGAGCGCAGTGTCGTTCTGCCGTGAAACCGCGACGTCGATGCGCCCACCCGGTTCGGTAAACTTGATGGCGTTGGTGAGCAGGTTCCAGATGATCTGTTCGACTCGCACTTCGTCGCCATCGATGGTGAGTTCTGCCGCTCCAAACTTCAGGTCGATTTTTCGCCCGTCGGCGCCATTGGTTTCTTTCACTGTCTGAACGCATCGCGCGACCAGCGCTCCGAGGTCGAGCGGTAAGCGATCCAGCGAAATCTTTCCTTGTGTGATGCGCGCGATATCGAGCAGGTCATTGACCAGCCGCGACAACTGCGAAGTCTGCCGTTTCAGGATGTCACGCAACCTGACGACGCGATCGTCGGCGGCAGGCGCGGTATTGAGGACCGCCACCGCATTCGCGATCGCCGAAAGTGGATTGCGCAGCTCGTGCCCGAGTTGCGCGATGAAGGCCTCGCGGCGTTGCAGTTCCTCGCGCGCGTCGCGGTACAGCCGCGCGTTCTCAATCGCCATCGTGGCGCGGGCCGCCAGCACCTCGGCCAACTCGAGATCCGCTTCGGTAAATCGGCGCCCGGAGTCGATAATGGCCATCGAAATGATGCCCAGAATATTTTCCCGGCCGCGAATCGGAACGCAGATGTAAGAGGTGAACCCGATACGGTGCAGCAGGTCGCGATGCTTGTCATCGGTTGCGACGATATCCGCCAAGCCGCTGGTGTCAGGCAGGAATTCCGATTTGCCCTCGCGAATCACCTTGCGCGGGCCGAAATCCTCCGTCGGTGGGAACCGCTCGACCATCTCCTTGAGCATCGCTTCGCGCGAGGGGTCGCTATGCACATCCGCGAGCCGCTCCATCTTCCCGTCGGTCGAGATGATTCGGACCGCGCACCAATCCGCGATTTCCGGCACTGCCGATTTGGCGACATTCTCGAGCGTCTTCTCGTAGTCGAGCGATTCCGCCAGGATGCGGCTCACGCCCGCCAGAAAAGACAGCCGCGCGCGTGCTCGCAGGAATTCAGTTTGCGCGCGCTTGAGGTCGGATATATCGAATGAAACGCCGCGCAAATGCAGGCCAGATTCGCGCTGGACAGTTCGGATGGCGTTGCGGACCCAGATCGGCTCGCGTCCGGCGCCGATGATTCGCGCGTCGAAAATCGCTGGTTCGCCGGTTGCGAGGAGTCGCTCTACAATCGCAGCGACCCGCGCACGATCGTCAGGATAAAACATGTCGATCGAGAGCCGCGGCATTTCCGCGGGGAGGCCGTTATCGAAACCGAGAATTGACCGCGTTTGGCCACCTAACCTGGTCAGCTCGCCGCTGTCGGCGCGCGCCTCCCATAGAAGTCCGTTCAGGTGGGTCTCGAGGGCAGCCTCGGACCGCTCGGTTTTAGAGGCCATCAGGTCAGACATTCCGGTAAAGCCGCTATAAGAGCAAGAAATGTTGTAAATAAACGGCCAGACCAAAGCAATCCCATCGCGGGGACTGACCGAAGGCCACGCCAGGGTTCAGAGAATGAAGCTGCGCCTACTTCGTTGACGCTCTGATACCCGCGTCGGTGAGTGCCGCTATCGCCCTAGGGGCGTCGTCGTCATACCGCAGGATGAGCGCGCCGAATGCGTTGCCATCCGTGCCGACGGTGCCGCCGCCTTCGGTCGGAATATACGCAGCGCGTAGAATCTCGATTGCTCTGCGGATTTCGCGACTCAGCGCCGCAAAGCCTTCGCTCGAATTGTTTGGCGGTTGAATAATGATCCGCATGAAGCACACCCTCCACACGCATCGAGATGGTTGAGAGGAACAATTTAAAGTTTCTTTTAGCTGCCGCAAGGGCCGAATTGCCGATCGTGTCGCGCTATATAACTAAATCGCGCCAAAACTAACAGGCTGCCGATTCGAGATCCTTCGCGCGGCGCTCAGGATGACCGCTCGCATCGTGCCAATTGAGCTCCTTCGCCGAGCCTCAGGACGCGGCGCGACGCCCTGCCATTCGAGATCCTTCGCGCAGCGCTCAGGATAACCGCTCCCGTCGTGCCATTTGAGATCCTTCGCGCAGCGCTCAGGATAACCGCTCGACGATGTCGAGCGGTTATTTGACGGCGGAATTTGCCAATGCTAGCGGTGCAATCAGTTCAGCGCGCTTGCATCGAGGTGGCTAATGAAGGTTGGCGGTTTCTATGAGCATCAGCTCCCGCGTCCATGGGCTCGCGATTCCGAACATAAGCTGTTCAAGGACGCGCTCGAACAAGTCGAACTAGCCGACCGCCTCGGATTCGACTACGTGTGGGCGACCGAGCATCACTTCCTCGAGGAGTACGCGCATTCGTCGGCGCCGGAAATTTTCCTTGCCGCGTGCAGCCAGCGCACCAGGAACATTCGCCTCGGCCATGGAATCGTTCAGCTTCCGCCGCTGATCAATCATCCCGCGCGAGTAGCAGAGCGTATCGCCACGCTCGATCTGGTGAGCGATGGGCGATGCGACTTCGGTACCGGCGAAGGCGCCGCCGAAATCGAGCTCGGCGGCTTCAATGTGCCGCAAGAAGAGAAACGCGCGATGTGGCGCGAGGGCTTAAGCATCGTGACCCGGATGCTGGTCGAGGAGCCATTCAACGGTCACGAGGGGAAGTATCTGAAGGTTCCGGTGCGCAATGTGGTGCCGAAGCCGTTGCAGCGCCCGCATCCTCCGCTATGGCTGGCATGCTCGCGGCGCGAGACCATCCTGCTCGCGGCGAAGCTTGGACTCGGCGCGCTGACGTTTTCGTTCGTGTCGCCCGAGGAGTCACGCCAGTGGGTTAACGATTACTACACGACGCTCGAAAACGAATGCGAGCCGGCCGGCTACGCCGTCAATCCCAACATCGCGATCGCATGCCCGTTCCTGTGCGATCGCGACGAGGACAAGGCGCGCGCGATCGCGGCTGAGCATCAGGGATTTTTCTTGTACGGCCTCGGGCACTATGCATTCTTTGGCAATCACGAGCCCGGCAAAACCAACATTTGGGACAACTACAAAAACAAGCCGGAGAACTTCTCGCTGCCCGAGGGCCGCACCGCCGATTGCGTCGGTACGCCCGCCCAGATTGGGGCGCGCCTCAAGGAGTTCGAGGATTCCGGCATCGATCAGGTGATCTTCCTGTCGCAAGCCGGACGCATCCCGCATGAGATGCTGTCGTCGTCGATCGAACTATTCGGCAGGGAAGCACTACCCGAAGTAAAGGAGCGCGACGCCAAGCGCACGCAGGAAAAGGCGGCGCTGAAGCAGCGCATCATCGAGAAGGCGATGGCGCGCAAGCGCCCTCCCGAGGTCCCGAACTGGCCACCTACCGTCATCAAGGCCGCGGGGCATCATTAAGAGGGAGGACGGACGGGTATTCGCGATGCCGCTGGAACGGCTCAGGTCGCCGCTGTAAATTCACAGTCATCGCATGAAGAAGAAAGTCTACTCATACCAGATTACGCTGGTGCCCGAAGAGGAAGGCGGATATACGGTCCTGGTCCCCTCCCTTCCCGGTTGTGTTTCCTACGGCCGCACGGTGGACGAGGCCGCGGAGATGGCGAAGGAAGCCATCGCGCTTCACCTCGAGAATCTCAAGGCCCACGGGCTGTCGCTTCCCGACGAGGATTCCAGACCGGTTCTTAGCACGACGGTGAACGTCGCAGTCTAGCGTGCCGAAGCTTCCCGCTCTGACCTCTAGAGAGTTGATCAAAGCGCTCGGGCGCGCGGGTTTCGTGCGCTGGCGCCAGAAGGGAAGCCATCTGACGCTCTATCGAGATCAGGACGAGAGGGCACTGACCATCCCCATCCATTTTGCGAAGACGATTCCGAAATGCACCCTCCAGTCGATCCTCAAGCAAGCGGGATTGAGCGTGACCGATCTGGAGCGTCTTCGAAACTAAATTAAGAGATCGCAACATCCTTTGGTTAGCCGCGGGCGGTGGACCGCGTTAATATCCCATCGCCAAGGAGGACACGCGATGCCGCATAAGACGAGATTCGGATCGCTGCAACATTTCGAAAAGGGCGGCGTCGAGGTCATCAATGACGACGCCCGCAACTACGTCTTCTCCAACATCTATGAGGTCGCATCGGAGGCTGAGCCATACGAAAAAATCGCGGTCGGGAAAAATCTGAAATACGTCCTCGAAGCGGTGCGCGCCGAAGGCACTTCGCCATGGTACACCGCCTCGCACGATGAGTCCGCGATCGTGATGGATGGCGAAGTTGAGATTCGCCTCGTGAAACTCAACAAGGCGCTGGTCGCCGAGGATCACGAAGGCACCACCATGCTCGAAGGCAATCCTGACGGGCGCAAGATGGGATACATCGTCGCGCGCCGCGGCCACATGGCGCTGCTGCCGAAGGGCGCCGCATACCAGTTTCATGCGAGCAAACCGGGCGTGATTCTGCTGCAGACAATTGCGGGAGATCTTACGGTCGAGCGTTGGAAAGACATCTGCCAGAAGTAGAGGCGTGTGGTGAAGTTTCTGATCCGCGTCTCGAATAAGCGAAGCGAGGCTAAAAATGCCCACTCGTACAAACCAACCGTGGTCAACGTCCGACATCAGCGATTTTGATCCGGACGATTCAGACAAAGCCAAGATAGAACGCCAGATATGGGTTCCTTGCCGTCTATGCCGCCAAATTTTCCTCAGATTGCGGTTGACGGCGCGCTACTGCGACAATTGCAAACGGGGGTTCTGTGAGGGGGAGCATGGGAGCTTCACCGGTCGCGGACCAGCGATATGCGTTCGCTGCTATCGACGGGCGCAATCGAACAGTGAATTGCTACAAACCTGAAATCCGGAATTACCGCGCATCAAAACGGAGCAACGAAAATGCCTGATGCCAATGAGTATGGATATCGCGCCTTCAAGTTGGGAGGCTTCAACTTTACGCGCGATGATTATTTTGCGCACATCAGCTGGCCCGGCGGCAGCCATACGATGCCGGTCGATGCGTTCCTGCGCGCGCTCATGCGCGACGTGTCGTGGAATTTTTTCTACGGCATCGTGAACTTCGACTCGGTCTTCGGCACCACCAATCATTACGGCACCGTTGACGTTTTCGCCGGACTCTACAACGCCGGTTATCGCGAGAAGAACAAGCATTACGTCGAAAATCTAAAAGGCGATGATGTGCGCAATCGATTCGCGGAGATCCTCGCCGACTGGACCAACGAGGGCTTCGATCCCTTCGCGGCGCCGGCGGAAACCGGCACGCCATTTGGCCCCAAGCGCGGCAGCAATCCCAATGCGATCAATCGCAAGCGGCTGGTCGCCGGCCGCATGACCGGCATGAAGGGCGACATCCCGCTGCGCAGCGACGCGGCGGGAAATCCGGTCAATCGACAATTCCTCGATGTACCGCAGGATGAGCCAGAGGTGCATGCCGAGCCGGGATTCGAAAACGAGGTGCATGCGTACAACTTTTTCGCCTACGTCTCGCGCTCCGATGTGACCTGGAATCCGTCGGTGTGCTCGACGGTAAAGGACAGTCAGGTCTGCGCGACCACCGAGGAGTTCATGCTGCCGATCATTCACGGCAACGATCGCGTCGAATGGTTCGTGCAGCTCAGCGACGAGATTCACTGGGACATCCAGGATCGCGATACCGGCGCGCCGCGCGCGCGGGCCGTCATGAAGGCGGGCGATGTCGCGGCGATGCCGGCCGACATTCGCCATCAGGGCTACTCACCGAAACGCTCGATCCTGCTGGTGTGGGAGAACGCCGACGCCACGCTGCCCGAGAAGTATGCGACCGGAAAGCTGAAGGCGAACCCGGTCGATTTCTAGTCAATCGACGATCGGGCCGCGCGTGGAGCTTCTATGCGGAACCTCGATCAGCACACTGTCACGGAAACCGCGCATGACTGTGGATAACCTCGAACCCGCCATCAGTGAACCGGCTTTTCAAGAGAGACTCGACCGACTCCGCGCGAGTTATGCGAACCATGACGACTTGGTTCGCGAGCTGGCGAGATTTGCGCGCAACGCGCCCGACGATCAGATCGTGCGCATCAATCCGATCCAGTATGCGGCCGATCATGGGCGCGATGAGGCCCAGGTCATCGACCTGTTTCTGCATGCGCGCAAAGCGGGCTTGCTCACCATGGAGTGGCACTATGTGTGCCGTGGCTGCGGGATGATCATCGAAAGCTTTCACACGCTGAATGTGGCGGGTGAGCACTCCTTCTGCAAAACCTGCCTGGTCAATCGCGATGCGGATCTGAGTGATTTCGTCGAGATCGGATTTACCGTCTCGAAAGCCGTGCGCAGGTCGCGGTTTCATGATCCCGAGAGGCTGAGCGCGAAGGAACTGTCTATCGACTACAACATATCTGCGAGTGCGCTGGCGAGAGACGGCACGAACGCGCGCGATTTTTATTGGCGCCACAACGTGTTCCTCACCTATGTCGAACCCGGCGAAACCAGGACTTTCCAGGTCAACCTGGAGCCCGGATTTTTCGCCTTACAATACGGTCCCGAGTTAACTGTAGATCCCTCATCGGACAATCGCGTTGAGCGGATCGATATCACCCATCGCGATGGCCGCCCGGCCGAGAAGATGCAGACCGTGGCGCCGGGATCGCTGACCTACTATCTGACCAACGCCAGCCCGGCTCGCATCATCGCGAGCGCGATCAGCATCAGTGCGGCCGAAGTCACGGCCTTGAGTGGGACACCCCCGGGCATCAAGCTGGGAGGCTTCCTGTCGGGTTCGCGCCTTTTGTTGACGCAGACATTCCTGGATCTCTTCCCGTCGGAAACCGTGATGAGCGCCGGCGGCCTCGCGG
Source organism: uncultured delta proteobacterium (assembly GCA_963815835.1). GTDB lineage: Bacteria > Desulfobacterota > Binatia > Binatales > Binataceae > DATGKG01. The sequence goes on along the minus strand of CAWFIF010000002.1, from coordinate 341,222 downwards.
TCAAGCGGGTGGCGATGCTGTTTACCGACATCAAGGGCTCGACGGCGCTCTATGATCGGATCGGGGACATGAAGGCGTTCAACCTGGTGCGCCAGCATTTCGGCGTGTTGCGCGATGTCATCGCGGCGAACCATGGTGCCCTGGTCAAGACGATTGGCGATGCGGTCATGGCGAGCTTTCACGAACCGCTGGACGCCGTTCGTGCGGCGCTGGACATGCTTGCGGAGATCAGACGCTTTAACGATAGCGCGGGCGAGGAACTGATCACGCTGAAAATCGGCGCGCATGTCGGGCCATGTCTGGCGGTTACGTTGAACGAGCGGCTGGATTATTTCGGGCGGACGGTCAACCTGGCGGCGCGCGTGCAGGGTCTGGCCGTGGAGAACGAGATTTATCTGAGCGACGAGATGTACCGCTTACCCGGCGCGGCGGATTTGTTGGCAGCCATGCGGCGCGACGCGCAGACCGTTCACGTCAAAGGCATCGAGCGCGAGATCGCCGTGCACGCATTGCGCGTGCGACACTAGCGCCCGAGACATCAACTCGCCATCAGCGGATCACTCGGGTTCTCCCCATCGCTTGCGATTCCCCAGCGGTTGAATACGGTTGCGCAGATCTCCGAGTTGCGCCGCCGATGGAAGATGAACCGAATAGGGGCGTCTGCGGTGAGCGCCGACAAACTTCGCGCGATGCCCGCGATCGCGGGCGAGCTTGAGACGTTGTCGCTCAACTAACCGCTTTTTCAGACACGCCCCCACCAGGCCACGGTTGTGAGGAATACCATAGAGCACGCGGAACTCGTCGGCGCTCATAGCGTGACTCGCGGCAAGATGACGGCCGAGATGCTCGAAGCGCTTGCCGCACCTTGGGCAAAGCAGGCGATCGCGATCGAGCCAGGCGTTGACCTCCGCGATCGAATGAAACTGAACGGGATTAATTTTGTTTCTCCTTCTTCCTAACGACAGAGCCACTCGCCTCGTCGATGCTGATGACGCGCTCTTCGCGAACACGGGCCATGTCACGGGCGAACCGAGAATCCTGGTTCTCAATTCGGCAGACGTTTGGCGATCGCGATGGTCTCGCCAGGTGGAGGCGGATTTTTATTTTCGCTTAAGGGAGCGAACGGTGATCTTAACGAGCAGCTTCGCGGCTTCTGGATTCACGGCGCGCGTCACTGTCAGAAGCGGCTGTCACGTGTAACGTTCGCTCCAGCACACACCCAAATAAAAAGACGAGCGCCCGGTCCGCTTTATTCAATTGACCGAGAGGTTACCTGGTTGCGAATTTCGGTGGAGAGGAAAAGATTCGAATCCGGAACGGTATCGACCGTTGTTCACCTGAAAGAGATCAGCGTTGGCCGTCTTAGGTCTTGTCGTGACTTGAGCCCGTAAAACGCCGGAGGAGTTTCCATGCGGAATCTTGATCAGCAGACTGTCACCGAAACGGCGCTCGAACGAATCTCGGAATGCCCACGGCTGAAAGAGGTGATGACGGCGCTGATTCGCCATCTGCATGAATTCGCGCGCGAAGTGAAGCTGACGCCCGAGGAATTGTCGAGGCAAGACCCAGGCCTTGCATAGATAAAAAAGCCGCGCCCATTCCACCTATCGCGGCGACCCGGGTAAGGAACTTGCGACGACTAAGGACCATTCGGCATTCCTCGGCGAAGCATGAATTGCATTTAGACGGATCGCGCCGTTGAAGATAGCTCGGCGAGGTGCGTTGATGCAGCATATCGCGTAGTTGCGAGGGGTGCCGGCGTGGGCGTAACTATTTCAGTTCCTGCATATCGACCGGGCGCGGAGAGGTGGCCGAGTGGTCGAACGCACCAGATTGCTAATTCTGTACAGACGGTTTTGCCAGATCAGGCCACACCATAGAACCCTTGTAAATCAGGGGTTTTTTCGCTTCTGACTTCATACCAGATCGGCTCACGCGAGATCATGTTGGACACTTTTGGACACTTTCCAGCACCCAGAAAATCGTGATTTGATGACCAAGGGCTTGCGACTATGCATTTGGTCGTGTTCGATGTCGATGGAACGTTGACGGACTCTTCGGAGGTCGAGGACGAATGTCTGCGGCAAGCTGCGCGCGAAGTTCTGCGACTTCCAAACGATCACTCACCTTGGATTGATGACCTCCGGCACGTGACCGATCTCTGCAAGGTCTCTCAACATTGCGAAAAGCGGTTCGGCAGACCCATCACGAGCTCGGAAGTGGACCTCGTCCGGAAAAGGCTGGTGCAACTTCTACAAGACTCGCCGGCAGCCAGGAACAGCAACCTCTCCCAGATAGTGGGAGCCTCTGAGGCGCTCTCCAGAGTCTCAGCGGCTCGCGGTTTTGCGATCGCTATCGCCACCGGCTGCTTCCTATCACTCGCAGAATTCAAGCTCCGAAGCGCGGGGATATTCGATGCATCTGTCCCGCTGGCCGGTTCGGACAACGCCCTATCTCGCGAGGAGATCATGCTGAATGCCGCTCGCCAGGCGGCTCAGAAGCATAAGGTCGAATTCAGCGACTTCACGTACGTCGGCGATGGAATCTGGGACGTCAAGGCAGCGCGTAATTTAGGTTGGAACTTTATCGGAGTCGGTACGGGCGAACGTGCCGAAGCATTGCGCCAGGCCGGCGCGGTCAAGATAATTCCGCACTTTGAGCCGGCGACGAAATTTCTAGATCTGCTCAATTCACGCTCGGCACAGAAGAACTCCTGACAGGATTCGTCTGAATGGCAATGCAACGAAAAATCTCACGCGGTGCGGTCGCCGCAGCGATGGGCGTAGCTACAGCGCTTGGCCTGAAGGTTGATGACGCGATCGTGCTTCACAACTCAAATAGGGTCACTGTGCGCCTGCTGCCGTGCGACACTCTTACTCGGGTCGCGGAGGAGCGCATCAGGCGGTGGGCAGACTTCGAAGTCGAGCTTGCCCAACGGCTCGCTGAAACTGGGAGCCCTGTAGCAGCGCTTGAGCCTCGAGTCGCGCCACGCACCTACGTGCGTGAGGGCTTTGTGGTCACGCTGTGGACCTACTACGAACCTGTGCCGTCCCAAGAGTTCGCGCCGGCCCACTACGCGTGCGCGCTCGAACGGCTGCATGACTGCATGCGGCAGATCGATTTCCCTACGCCGCACTTCACGGATCGAATCGCCGACGCCCAACGGCTGGTCGGAAACCGCGAGCAAACTCCGGATCTCGTTGACGAGGACCGTGAGCTTCTCAGCAACACTTTACGAACCATGAGAAAGGCGATCAGCGACCGCGGTGTCCCAGAGCAACTGCTGCACGGCGAGCCCCACCCGGGCAACCTGCTCAGGACGAAGAAAGGGCTGCTGTTTATAGACCTCGAAACATGTTGTCGCGGGCCAGTCGAGTTCGACCTCGCTTACGTGCCCGAAGAGGTGAGTGCTCTTTACCCGAGCGCTCACCGAGAACTGCTCCGCGAGTGCCGGATCCTGATGCTTGCGATGGTCGCGGCGTGGCGCTGGGATCGAAACGACCAATTCCCCAATGGGCGAGAAGAAGCGCGAAAATTCCTCAGCGAGCTCCGGCGAGCACTGTCGCTGGTACCTTTCTCGACCCCGTTGCCGCGCTGGACTGATACCTGAGTCGCCTGGATCCTTCAGGCCGGCCTCCTCGTTCTCTCCAAGCATCCGAGGTTCTCTCACGCTCTCGGGTGCCCGTCTTAGGTCTTGTCGTGACTTGAGCCCGTAAAACGCCGGAGGAGTTTCCATGCGGAATCTTGATCAGCAGACCCTCACCGTCGCCGGCTCCCAGACATAAGCCGCCGGATGCCGATTCGCAGTGCTATTTAGCGCGAACCGAGGCGGATCGGCACGATTTTCATATTCCCGCGTATGACATAGCATCGACGGGTCTTTACGCTCGCACGGGGACGGGTTATGCGCTGCTCGAAATGCGGCGTGGAAAATCGAGAGCATGCAAAGTTTTGCAGCGAATGCGCCGCACCGCTGGCGTCAAAGTGCCCCCAATGTGGTGCGACAAACCTGCCCGGCGCAAAGTTCTGCGACGAATGCGGGACGAGGTTGACGCCGCATGCCAAGCCATCCGCGCAGACTTCCTCCCCCGCGGTCCGGGTACTCCCTGAAGTAATCGATTCATCAACGGCCGCGGATGGCGAGCGCAAGACCGTCACCGCGTTGTTCGCCGACATCAAGGGCTCGACCGAACTGGAGCAGGACCTCGATCCGGAAGAGGCGCGCGCGATCATCGATCCGGCATTGAAGCTGATGATCGCCGCGGTGCATCGCTACGACGGATATGTCGTGCAGTCCACGGGCGATGGCATCTTCGCGTTGTTCGGCGCGCCGGTAGCGCATGAAGATCATCCACAGCGCGCGCTCTATGCGGCCCTGCGAATGCAGGAGGAGTTACGCCGCTATTCGACCAAGCTCGTCGCCGATGGCGGCAATCCGATCGAGGCGCGCATCGGCGCCAACACCGGCGAGGTGGTCGTGCGATCGATCGCGACCGGCGGAGGGAAGGTCGAGTACACGCCGATTGGGCATACGGCGAACCTCGCCGCGCGGATGCAGGCGGTCGCCCCGACCGGCTCGATCGCAATCAGCGAGCAGACGTGCAAACTGGTGGAAGGATATTACGCGGTCAAGCCGCTGGGGCCGACGAAGGTAAAGGGGGTCAGCGAGCAAGTCAACGTGTACGAGGTAACCGGTCTGGGTCCGTTGCGCACCCGCTTGCAACGGGCGGCGGGTCGCGGGCTGACGAAGTTCGTCGGGCGCGAGCGCGAAATGGAGGCACTTCGCCACGCGGCCCATCTCGCGAAATCCGGGCGGGGGCAGATCGTCGCAGCGATGGCGGAAGCAGGCGCCGGGAAGTCGCGCTTGTTTTTCGAATTCAAAGCCAGGAATCAGTCGGGCTGGATGGTACTCGAGGCGTTCTCGGTCTCGCACGGCAAGGCGTCGGCATACTTTCCGGTGCTCGATCTGCTGCACAGTTATTTCCGCATCAACGCCGAAGACGACGTAAGGACGCGCCGCGAGAAAGTCAATGGACGGATCGTCACCCTCGACCCGGCCCTCGAGGACACGCGTGCGTACTTGTTCGGCCTCCTCGGCATCGTCGAGGGCGACGATCCGCTCGCGCAGATGGACGGTCAGGTCAAGAAGCGGCGCACGCTCGACGCGATCAAACGCATTCTTCTGCGCGAAAGTCTCGATCAGCCGCTGATCTTGATTTTTGAGGATCTGCATTGGATCGATGAGGAGACGCAGGGATTCCTGAACCTGCTGGTCGATTCGATCGCGAACGCGAAGATCCTGCTGCTCGTGAACTACCGCCCGGAATACTCACATCACTGGAACAGCAAGACCTGCTACACGCAGCTTCGGCTCGATCCTCTCGGCAAGGACTCGGCGGAAGAGATGTTGACAGCCTTGCTCGGCGATGACTCCGAGTTAGCGCCGCTCAAGCGCGTCATTATCGAGAAGACCGAAGGCAACCCCTTCTTCATGGAAGAGACGGTACAGGTTCTGCTCGACGACGGCGCCCTGGTGCGCAATGGCGCCACACATCTGACCCGGCCGATTTCCCAATTGAAGATTCCCCCCACGGTGCAAGGAATCCTCGCCGCACGCATCGATCGGTTGCCGCACGACGCGAAGGATTTGTTGCAGACGCTCTCCGTAATCGGGCGCGAATTCCCCTTGTCGTTGATTCGTTCGGTGCTTGCGAAAGCGGAAGAGGAACTGAACCGGATGCTCAATGACTTGCAGCTCGGAGAGTTTATCTACGAGCAGCCGGCGGTGGGCGATACCGAATACATTTTCAAGCACGCGCTCACCCAGGAGGTCTCCTATAACTCGGTATTGATCGAGCGCCGCAAGCATTTACATGAACGAATCGCGGCGGCGCTGGAGAAGCTCTACGCAAATTCAATCGATGACCATCTCGACGAGCTCGCACACCATTACAGCCGAAGCGGCAATGTGCCCAAGGCGCTGGAGTACCACGAGCGCGCGGGCCGGCAAGCGGTTCAGCGCTCGGCCTATACGGACGCAATGAGAGGTTTGACCTCCGCAATCGAGCTGCTGGCGCGGCTGCCCGAGAGCCCCGAGCGTGACCAGCGGGAGCTCGGCTTACAGACCACGCTCGGCCAAGTGCTGATGATCACCAAAGGATGGGCGGCGCCGGAAACCGAGCGGGTCTATCGTCGCGCGCAGGCGCTGGCCGAAACCGGCGGGACGCCGTCGCAACGGTTCTCGTTATTGACCGGTTTGTTTGGAAGCGCCTACGTCGGCGGCAGATTTGCCGAGGCGCAGGAGTGGGCGGAGCAAGTGCGAATCTTTGTCAGGCGTCATCTCGAACCGGAGTTCCTCCTCGAACTCAAACATCATGATTGGTCGTTTGCGTTTTCGCGCGGAGAGCTGGCTCCCGCGCAGCGTCACGTGGAAGATGGATTGGCTTTTTATGAATCGAATCCCGATTCGGTCCCCGCGACTCCCTACACCGCACACCATCCGGCGGTATGTGGTCACGCGTGGGGTGCTATGGTGTTTTGGCTGCGAGGCTACCCGGACGCGGCGCGAAGGCACGCGGAACAGGCCGTCTCATTGGCGCATCAAGTTGGACATTCACCCTCCGGCATATTCGCTTTGGTCCATAAAGCGGAGGTTTACCAAATTGCGAGAGAGGTGGCGGCGGCTCTCGAGACGGCCGAAGCTGCTATTAACATAGCCGAAAAAGAGGGCTTCCCCCTTTTCTTGTCCTGGGCGGCAATCGTGAAGGGGTGGGCTCTCGCGCAACTTGGGCAGGCGGAACAGGGGGTTGCTCAGATCCGCGAGGGCCTCGCGATGGCATCCGCCACCGGCGCGGAAATGTGGCGCACCTACAATCTGGCCCAGCTCGCCGAGGCATGCGGTAAAGCGAGCCGCATCAGTGTAGGGCTGGACGCACTCACCGAAGCGCTGGATGTGATCCAGAGCCACGGCGAACGATGGTGGGAAGCGGAGATCCATCGCCTTCGCGGCGAGCTGCTGCTGAAGCAAAACCCTTCCGACTTGGCCGAAGCTCAGGCATCGCTTGAGCGCGCGGTCGAGATAGCGCGCCGGCAAGGCGCGAAATCGCTGGAGTTGCGTGCGACGACCTCGCTCGCGCGGCTGCTGCGCGACACCAATCGCTGCGAGGACGCGGGCGCGATGCTGGCCGGCATCTATGGATGGTTCACCGAGGGCTTCGACACCGTTGATTTGAAGGACGCCAAGGCGCTGCTCGACGAGCTAAACAGTTAGCCTGCTTTGTTTCAACGCGATACCGCTCCCCGTCTGCGACGCAAAGGCCGCAGACATTTCTTCGCTACACCAATTGCCACGATGAAGGCGCCCGACGCTCACCGACGTAGACAACTGGTTTCTCGATTATTGTAAACAAGCTCGTAAGCTGTTAGTTGCTTCCGCATGAGCGTCGAGAGGCTTGTCTTCCTCAGCGATCTGCATCTTTCCATCGGCGGTGGCGCGAATATCGAGCATTTCCACGCGGATAGCGAATTTAGCGCTCTGCTTCAGCGGCCCGAACTTACCCCGACCGATTCCGACCAGGTACGACTGGTATTGTTGGGCGATAGTTTTGATCTCTGGCGAACTGCGCTGGAGAATAATGAATACACCGCCGATTCCACGCACGCGATTCCAGTTGAATACGATGCGGCTTCTGAAATAAACCGTCTGAATCGTATCCGCGATGGCCATCCCGGCTTTTTTACGGGGCTGGGGAATTTTATCTCCCGAACGAACTGCGCGCTCACGATCATTCCCGGCAACCATGACCATTCGCTGATAAATTCCCAGGTACAGGATCACGTTCGCGCGCTACTCAACGATACGAGCCGCCGGGTTCAATTTGCTTTTGACTACGAGGCTCCCACTTTTGCTCTATACGCGACTCACGGAAATCAAGGCGACAACAATAATCGCTACGTGAGCTTCGACGATTTTTCCTGGCAGCAGGAGTGCGCCGGTTATTACTTCGTCCGACTGTTCATCAACCGGTTGGAAAATATTGACCCGAATTTTGACGAATCACCGGGAGGCTGGCGGACCATCTGGCACTACCTCACGAGAGTGGCGCGACCGACACTCTTGGCTGCGGCAATCAAATTCTGGGTGCAATACCGTCGCGACAAGCGGGTCTCTGAGCTGGTCGCTTTGGGACCGGAGGTGGCAGTTGATGGTCCCGACCTCTTGGTCGGTGGCAGTCCACAAAATGGTAACTGTTTCTCCAATATTCCTGCGGTCGAACAGGCGTTTCGTCTAGCCTATCGCGATCACAAGGAAGTGCGTCGGGTGGTAGATGACCTGCGCACCGTCTCCGAGACCATCCCCGAACCGACCATGACCCGTCCCGAGGTGGAAACCGCGATGGCGCTGGGCGGAAACGGAACCGACGAACTCGCCGCCCTCGGCGACACAAACGAGGTGAAGTACGCCGAGCAGACCTTGGACCGGTTCGCGTCGCAGAAATACCGCTTCGTCCTGATGGGCCATACTCATTACCGGATGGAACGCCAGGTTAGCGCTGGCCGCTGGTATTTCAACACTGGAACCTGGTCCGGGAATGCGCAAGGACGCCCATTGACGGTTGTGATGGCGGTGCGCGAAGGAGGGTGGTCGCGCGTGTCTCTGGGTAACTTCGCAAACGGTGGCCTCGCGTTCGGGGACTGGCGATGAGCGATATCATTGGAATAATGCCGGCCACCGATTTCGCCTCCAAAACCGCTGCCGAGTGGGGGACGAAGGCCTTGAGCGGATCGTCTCACGAGCTACTACCAATCGCGAGTTCGACCCCAGCGGCGCGACTGAGTCTTGGTTTACGCGAGGTTCAAGACGCTATCGGGTCCGCCGCCACCCCGCTGACGGTTTGTTATTTTGGCCACGGACTGGAAAACTCGTGGGCCATCTTTTCCGACAACGGCGGCAGCCCGCCGCTGACTTTTCAGCACAGCATCGTGGAAGACAGCCACGCCCCACTATTCAATGGAACAGTGGTCGTTTCGATTTCGTGCCTTAGCGGAAAAAGCCTGGGACGAGCGATCGCTGCCCACGGGGGTGTATTTGTCGGGTTTGAAAATACCATCTCGTGGCGTCCACAAATAGAACAGACCGCGACCGCAGTAGGGTTATGCTTGGCAGATGTGGTAAGATCAGTTCTGCGCTTGGGCAGATCCGTGACCAGACAGGCGTTGGTAAACGTATTCGCTGATCACATCAGTTATTGGCGAGAGCTAAGCCGAGAGGGAGATGGCGGGAATAACGCTGGAATCGCCTGCAACTATCTGACCTCCACGCTTGAAGGCATGGTAGTAATACCCTAGGGAGAAAGTTCGATGGCTGAGAAAGTCGATCCGCGAGTTATCGGAGAGATCGTTTTGGACGAGCTAAAGAAGACGGCTCGAGGCGATCGGACCTACGCCGACTTGGGGGGAGTGGTGCTCAATGAAGATGACTACCGGAAAAAATTGGACGAAGATTTGGATTTCGCGCGCAGCGAAGTGAAAAAGGTGATTCGAATACCCACTATCGAGCCGGCCGACGGTGGAATATCGCCAGCCGAACAGCGCATGCTGGCAAAGATGATCGTCGGGTTTGCAAACGCTCATAAGGACATTCCGCCTGACGACCTGCTCCAAAGCTTTCTCTCCAATCACCAATATGTGGGAAACTCGTTTACTGGAAACGACTTACAGAAAGTCGCGCGAACCCTGCAGATGGAATACAACATGAATGTCCTGATCCCGGCAAAGATCACTGGCTGATTGCGATCCGTTGCGGGACCCGTAAAGGAAAGGAATTCCGAATCTGCTGCCTGCGACGGCAATCCGTACCCGATGGTCAACATGACACCCGCCCCCGCGTGATGACCAGCCATCATCCTACCAGAAACGAAATTCGACACCACCGGCTATGTGCATCACGCTTGGCACATTGTGATTCGGAGCTTTGCTGACGCCTGAACACCGAATCGGTCCATCATTGAGAGCGAGGCTGATCAGGAGATTGTGCGCAAACAAAAGATGCGGCCGATTCATCCCGGCGAAGTGCTGCTGGAGGACTACCTCAAGCCGCTGCGGATGTCGCAAAGCGCTCTAGCGAGGGCTCTCGATGTGCCGGCCGACCGCATTTCGGAAATCGTTCGCGGGCGCCGCGGCATCACCGGTGATACCGCGGTTCGCCTCGCACACTACTTCGACACCACGCCCGAACTCTGGAGCGGGCTTCAGGCTGACTATGAGATCGAAGTGGCGCGCGATCGCCTCGGCGCGAAGCTCGCCAAGATGCCGCGCCTGCGCCGCACCGCCGCTTGATCGATTGGCGATGCTTTCGGAATTCCAATGAGCGGAGGACATCATCTATGCAAAATCTGGATCAGTTTTCGATCACCGAAACCGCTCTCGAACGGATCTCAAAGTGTCCCGACCCGCGGCTGAAAGAAGTGATGACCGCGCTCATTCGGCATCTGCACGATTTCGCGCGCGAGGTGAAATTGACCCCCGAGGAATGGATGAAGGGAATCAATTTCCTCACCGACGTCGGCCACATCACCGATGACAAACGCCAGGAATTCATCCTGCTCTCCGATACGCTGGGCCTTAGCGCGCTGGTGGACATCCTCGCGAATCGCGGCCGGTCGAAGGCGGCGACGGAATCGAGTCTGCTTGGCCCGTTCTTTCGCGACGGCGCTCCCGAGATGGCGGCCGGTGCGAGCATCGCGCGCGGAATCGAGGGCGAGCCGCTGATGGTTCATGGCAGCATCACCTCGACCGACGGAAAGCCGGTGAGCGGCGCGCAGATTGACGTATGGCAGGCCTCGTCGAGCGGGCAATACGATTTGCAATTCGACAACTTCAAGGGCGCGGAGATGAATCTGCGCGCGCGCTTCCGCACCGATGCGGAAGGCAGATTCAACTTCATGTCGGTGAAGCCCTCGAGTTACCCGGTGCCGAGCGACGGGCCGGTGGGCAAGATGCTCAATGCGCTCGGGCGGCATCCGTTTCGTCCCGCGCACATTCACTTCATAATAAGAGCGCCAGGATTTGTGACCTTGGTGACCGCGCTCTATATCGACGGCGACAAGTACATCGATTCCGACGTGGTGTTCGGATCGCGCGAGCAGCTGGTGGTAAGGTATCAGCATAGTAGTCCGGCTAATATCGATGCAATCGAGTATAAGTTTGTGGTCGAAGCGGAAGGGCTGCATCGTAGTCCGTAAACCATAGAAGCAGGAAAACGCATGCTCGACGAAACTCAGAAACAGAAACTTGCAAAACTATTCGATGCCCAACACGTCGCGGTTCTCGTCACCGCGGGCGACGAATGGCCGACCGCAACCCTACAGGCATTCGGTGAGACCGACGGCCTCGATCTCATCTTCATCATGAATGAGAGCGCCGAGAAGTTTCAGAATCTGCTCAAGCGGCCGAACGCGACCGTGCTGATCGACATGCGCGACACCGGCGACATCGACACCTTCAGAGTCACGCGCGCGGTCGTGCAGAGCATCGCAAGAGAAGTGAAGCGCGACAGCGCTGAATGGAACACGCTGAAGGCGTCGTTCCTCAAAAAGAATCCCTTCGAGGCGCCATTCTTCAATGCGCCGCCGCTGCGAATGATCCGGCTGAAAAGCGTGCGCGTGTCGTATGCGGGCGATGGCCACGACACCTTCAAGGCCGAGTTCTAGCCCGTAGCATCGACAACTGCTCCTGACGCATTACACAGCGAAGGCGATCAACCGCTGATCGCTTCCCCAATGGCCTCGCGTATGATGTCAATGACGAGGCCAGGCGCGGTAACGATTGGCGCGTGGTCCACCGGCTGGGACCGCACACGTGCGTGCATGCGCTCCGCCATAAAGCGCTGCGTGTCGTAGACGATCATGCGGTCCTGCTCCGCCATGAGAAACCAGCTTGGTCGATCTTTCCAGAGTGGACGATTCATAGGCACCGTGATGCATGCGGGCGAAATCGGCCGCTGAACCGCGGAGAGCAGCGCCAATTCATCGGCGGAGGCATTCTGCGCGAATGCCGTGGCGAATGCCTCGTGCGGCAGATAGATCCGCCCATGATTGTCCGGCGCCAACTTGGGAGCCAGCGGATGAAGCTTGTTACGATAGAAGACATCGGCGACAGTCTCGCCTTCGTCAGGAGCAAGGGCGGCGATGTAAACAAGCGCCTTCACATTCTCATTCCGTGCAGCCGCGATCACGGCCCCAGCGTAAGCGTGACCCGCAAGAACGACCGGCCCCGAAGCTCGCTCCAGTGTGCGCTCAACCGCCGCGGTATCCTCAGCAAACGAAGTCAGAGGCAACGGAGCCGCGAGTACCTTGATGCCTTCGGCAGCCAACGGCCCGATGACTTTGGCCCAACTCGATCCGTCAGCCCAGGCACCGTGCACCAGTACAACACTCACATTCTCACGCGACATTGGTTCTCTCCTCGTGCCGCGCGATCAACTGATCGGCGACATCATCCAGGTTTGCACCGATGATCTGCGGCTGGGGACCGACTCCCAAGACGTCGTTGCCCGGCCCGAACCGATATCTGTGAAAGGCACGTAGCATCCGGCTACCGTGAGAGCCGCCGAATACATGATTAAGTTCGCGAACCAGAGACGGATAGCGCCTTTGTCGCCGAAGATGCGCTCGAAGGTCGGCTCCAAGGTTGTGAGATCGAGTAGCGTCTCATTCACGTCGAAGACGATTAAAGGAAGAGCGTTCATCCGATTACACTCCAATTTGTTTTACTGTCTTGGGATTACTGACGCCCCATCGGCTCGCGCGAGGTGTGGGCGCTCGAGTTGCGAAATCAGCCAGCAAGAAAATCGCGGATCGCCGCCGCAATCTCGGCGGCGTGGGTCTCCAGCGCGAAGTGCCCGGTATCGAAGAAGCGCACGAGTGCGCCGGGAATATCCCGCTTGAAGGCCTCCGCGCCGGGCGGCAGGAAGAACGGGTCGTTCTTTCCCCACACCGCCAGGAGTGGCGGCTTGTGGTCTCGGAAATACTTCTGGAAGGTCGGGTAAAGCGCGACGTTAGTCTTGTAGTCACCGAATAAGTCGAGCTGTGGCTCCTCCGCGCCCGGCCGGGCCAGATAGAAATTATCGAGCGAGTATCCGTCGGGCGAAACCCTCGTCGCATCAGAGACGCCGTGTGTGTATTGCCAAACGGTCGTCTCGGGCTTGAGGAAAACGCGGAGTGCGTCGCGGTTCGCTTGCGACGGGTTCTCCCAGTAGGCCCGGATCGGGTTCCAACCGTCGCTCAAACCTTCCTCGTAGGCGTTGCCGTTCTGGGAAACGATCGCGGAAATGCGTTCCGGGTGCTTTAGGGCAATCCTCAAGCCCACCGGAGCGCCGTAATCGAAGATGTAGATCGCGAAACGTTTCAACGCGACTACATCGGTAAAGCGATCTATTACCTCGGCAAGATTTTCGAAGCTGTATTTAAACCTGTCGCGGGAAGGCAGGTCCGACTGACCAAAGCCCGGCAGGTCAGGCGCGACAAGGTGAAACCTGTCGGCGAGTAATGGAATCAGATCGCGGAACATATGCCCGGCGGTTGGAAACCCGTGTAGCAAAAGCAATGTCGGAGCGTCCGTCCGACCGGCTTCGCGATACGAAATTTTCAGGCCATTAACATCGGCACCACGGTAGTGGATCTTGTCAGCTGGCTGCTCGCCGCTTGGTTGTGTAGCACTGGTTTGAGTCATGGTGTCCTCCTTTTTGAGAAGTGTGAGAGGTTTTTGGCTTGTGCGTGGGCGAATTGAACCCATGCGTAATCTGGCACCAAGATTTACATAGAAGAACTTAGACGGAAAGCCAGGCGACCCCGCCCCTCGTATATCGTTCAGCGCTGTCGAGGGACTAGCAGGGCCGAGCAGTCGCGCGTTCGATGATCGCACCACTCGCCATCAAGGATACGCGATCGGTCAAATCCGGGTACTGGCGTCATTTGACTTGATCTGCGAGCGAGTGGCGTCTTTCGAAAAGTGAAGTGGCGTCATTTGATTTGAACCTTCAAATCTTCAACGGCCACGTCTCGACAGCTCGCTTGGCAAGTGCTTTCTGCCGTTGCTGAATTTCGGTCGTTGTCCATTTCGTCTTTTCGCCGACTTCCGCCGTGAGCAAATACGCGGACTGAGCGAACAACTTTCGTTTATCTGCGAATGCGGCGTTGCCGACAGTCGAATTTTTCTTTGCCTGCATCAGCACCATATTGCCAATTCGATTGAAATACGCTTCCGCGAGTTCTGGCGCGATGTCAGGCCAATTTGCTCCCGGCTGTTCTGGCAAGACGTGCTCAAGATTGATTTCCTCTTCTTCTTCGTTTGGGACCAATTCCGGCTGGTCTTCGCCCTTCCGGTTCCGCTCCAATGCGCGCAGATAGTATCGCGCTAGATAATTCTTTTCGACGCGAGCTTCAGAAAAGGCGGCCTCGAAAGTTGCATCAGGATGCACGATGTCTTTCATAAAGTTCGCCAATTCCTTCGTAGTTTTGATACCGCCCTTCGAAACCTCATGCGCCGCTTTTGCATAATTTGTGTCGAGAAATCCGCCACGCCCGCCAACGATCAAAAATCGGACCGACCAACACACGAATAATCGAAACGCATCCTTGGCCTCGCTGACTTTGAACGATCGTGTAACTGCGAACATGAGAGGCCGGATTTGTTCAACTTTGAGAGTTGTGATGATCGTATTCAGGTGTCGCCGAGTGGTTGTGCCGTAGCTGTTCCATTTTTTGTGACTGGGATTCAAAAGAGCCGCATAGTCGCTGGCGGACTCGGCAAGCATATCGAGAAACTCCAAGGCCCGTTGCTTGCTGTTAATCGCTTCGCGGACGCGTCCATAAACCTCACGTTCTTTAGTGTGCCCGTACAGACAAGTGAGCAGATGCCGCAGATAGGTAACGGTGATATCGGCCTCTCCGAGCGATTCCAAGACGCCAATCATTTTCGCCCATTTTTGCTGTCCCTCCGTTACGCGATCACCGCACTGACTGAGAAGGTAATTCTTTAATAGGTCGGCTTGCGACGTTCTTAGGCCGCGATCATTCAGCGTTTCAAACATTACGAATGCGTCGAAGTGGTCGGGCACGGTCAGAGCGATAACGCGAGCCTCGTCTTTTATGAACTGCACCCATTCGATCAGCCGCGTGACTTTTGCAGCCTCGCTATGCGGGGCGACTAGCCCTTCAACGTGGGCATGCGCCAAGTCCAACGCTTGAGCGATTTTTTTATGCGAGTCCCTGGTGGGAGTGACACCTCGATCAACGCTATCTGGCGACGATAAAATGGCCTTTCGAAAAAACTCGTTATCATCGACGTTCAAGCGCAGTTTCGGCACCACTTGTTCGGTCGCCAGATCGGTTGTTTTTAAGTATTCAGTCTCGATTGCTCCCGCGCGTGTTTTCTCGCCTTTGTTAAAGAAGTAGTCCCGGATTGCCGCTAACAAGATTGTGGTTGTAGCGAGGCGTTGTTGTCCGTCGGAGACTTCGGGCACGTTGTCTTTGCCTGATGTCAGAACGATTGTGCCGAGAAAATAGCTGGCCTTCTTAGCTATCGCGTTAGCGAAGTCTTGGAACAACACGGTGACATGTTCATCTTCCCAAGCGTATTCGCGCTGATTCAGCGGCACCGTGAGGCGATTGTGCGCTAGGACAGCGCCGATCCCTTTGTGCTCAAAATTAATCGTGTCGGGTGATCCTGCCATACGCGCTCCTATGACTCGAACGGTTTCAAAAATGGCGCTGTCAAGCCAGCTTCTTCCAATTCTCGAATTGATGCACGTCGCAAGCGTTCCCGCATCCATGCGCCCAGCGGAATCCCAGCGATATCAGCGGCCTGCTTGAAAGCCTTCTTCTCCAACCCCGTCACCCGCAAATCAAGCCGATCTGCTTTCGTCTGCCTTCTTGGTTTGCCATTCTTCATGATCGAGATACTGTACACACATTTACCGGACAATACAACCAGTGCATCGATAATGTACGGTATTTGTGTGTACAATCTGGTCGAGTAAAGAAAAGCCCCGCCCGGACTTGTAGGTCCAAACGGGGCGATAACCCCACCCAGATTGCTCCGCGAGAGGCCGTCACCGAACCACCATTGCCAAAAGAGCCAGAAACGACGCTGCGACCGGGTACGCGGCGATTCAGATTGATTGTCGGGCGTGGCGGAAAGGGTACGAACAAACCATAGTTAAAATACCAGTAAGCATGTCATAACATGCAGAAGTAACTTGCGGATTTGAGCAAGCGCGAGTATTCTTAAAAAAGGAATTGTTTTTGGGGAGGGTCGATCAATTCGGTCAACAAAAGTGGGAGCGCTCGCCATGGTGAAGACACTAGATAAATTATTGGAGAAAGCGCGCAAGCGCACCGTTTCAGCAAAAGACCGCGAGGAACAACGGATCAATTTCGCTTACGGTAATGCCCCTGACGGGGACAATAGCACGATCGACACTGTGAAGGCAGCGTCGAAGATTGAGCAAGAAACCAAGAAGTAGCTGTTAGCAGACAGTTGACAGGGAAGCCCGGTGATCAAATGATCATCCGGGCTTTTCTTCTTTTCGGGACAAGCCTTCCAAACAAATGCCCACGATAGATAAAGACAAAAACCCTAGTCTTTTTCGTTTCGTTACCGACCGTAATTTACTTCGACAGTATGATTTTTTAGAGGACAGGGTCAAAGTTGGACTCGAAAATTCGGACATCACTATCGATAGCGTTGTTCTCTGTCAGTTGAATTATTATGCGGTCGTTCTCTTGTGCGATTCGGCGGGGCAGTATCGGACTTGTCCGGTTAAAATTACGAATTCAAAACATCAACCTCCGCCAGCGGCAGAAGTGCCAAAATTGATGGCCGAAATGCTGGCATACATCGCCCGCGAATGGACTTCAGCTAGCGCTTCTCGACTAGCCGCCTATATTTTATGGCGAATCAATTGGATTCAGCCTTTCGAAGAAGGAAACGGCAGAACAGCACGGGCCGCAAGCCTGATGGCGCTATGTCTCAAATATTCGATGTGGCTTCCAGGAAAAAACATAATACCGAAGCAGATACGTGACAACCGAACGCCTTATTATAACGCTCTACATGCGGCTGACTATCACTATCTCAAAACGAAAGGAGGTATCGACGTTTCAGAAGTTGAGAATTATCTCCAAGAGTTGTTGGCCAAGCAACTTCAATCCTGAGAGTGGCGTCATTTGCCCGCGCGAGTGGCTTCATTTGGGGAAAAGACGCCAGTACCCAGGGCCGAGCAGTAGCGCGTTCGATGATCGCACCACTCGCCATCAAGGATACGCGATCAGTCAAATCCGCATCTTCATCGACATACAAGAATCACGGAGTAAGAATGACGCTCACCTGCAATCTCGCTGGAAACCAGTTCCGTCAGAAACTCTGAGGACAACTTTTAATGGCCGAGCCGTGGCATTTCGAAAAGCTCCATCTGAAGAGCGGACTCAGCATGGAGATCGCACGAGCGGGGCAGGGTGCGGGCAAGCCGCTGGTGGTAATGCTGCATGGATTTCCCGAATGCTGGTACTCGTGGCGCCATCAGCTTCGCGCGCTGACGCCGCATTTCGAATGCGTCGCGCCCGACCTGCGCGGCTATGGCGAGACTGACGCGCCGATCGGCATCGAAAATTATTCGCTGGATAAATTGATCGGCGATGTCGCCGATTTGATCGAAGCCTGCGGGCATCAGCGCGCGATCGTCATGGCGCATGACTGGGGCGGTGCGATTGCGTGGGCCACCGCGCTCCAGCGTCCCGAGCTCGTCGAGCGCCTCATCGTGATGAACTGCCCGCATCTGAAGAAGTTCCGCGACAACCTGCGCGGCAATCCGCGCCAGATGCTGAGGAGCTGGTACATCCTGTTTTTCCAGATTCCCTGGCTGCCCGAGGCGCTCCTTCGCGCGCGCGATTTCGCGATCCTCAAACGGACGTTGCGTGACAGCGCGGTGCAGAAATCGGCGTTCAGCGACGACGACCTCAAGCATTTCCGCGCGGCGTTTCGAAATCCATATTCGATCACGGCGGCGATCAATTATTATCGCGCATTGTTCCGCGAGAATGTCCGCCATCGTCAAAATCCCGAATGGATGGAACGCAAGATAGCCGTTCCCACGATGGTGATATGGGGCGAGCAGGACGTCGCGCTGGGCAAGGAGCTAACCTTCGGAATGAAGGAGCTGTTCACCGGGCCATTCGAAATCCATTATGTGCCGGACTGCGGACATTGGGTGCAGCAGGAAAAGCCCGAGCTGGTTAACGACCACGTGTTAAAGTTTCTCACGGCTATGATGAACACCGCCGCCTGACGAAACGAAATCGGCTTTACACCGTAGTAGCGGGGAGTATGCTTTTTATACGTACGCTCGGACCGCTCCTATCGCGTCGCACCCCCAAATCCTGGCAGGGTCCCCGTCTAAGAGCTTCCGGCACCAATTCAGAAGGAGGGCTCCTATGCCCAGCAAGTTGTACGTAGGTAATCTCGCCTACGCAGTTACGAACGAAGACCTGATGGAGTTGTTTGGTCAGGTCGGGACGGTCGAAAAAGCTGTCGTGGTGACCGACAAATTTTCCGGCCAGTCACGGGGATTCGGCTTCGTCGAGATGGCGGATCAAGATGGCGCCACGAAGGCAATTGAGACGCTGAACGAGACGGATCTGAAGGGCCGTCGCATCAAGATTGATCAGGCGCGCGATGGCGGCGGGCCTCGCGGCGGAGGCGGCGGGGGCGGTGAGCGTCGCGGCGGGCGGCCCGGCGGCGGAGGCGGAGGCTTCGGCGGGGGTCGCGATCGCGACCGCGGGGGACCGGGAGGTGGCGGCGGACGCGGTGGGAATCGGTGGTAATTGACGATATTTCATGAATGTGAAGAAGCGGCGCGGATCTCCCGGGCCGCTTCTTCCTTTTCCCCCGCGTCGCCGTTTCATTTTGCGCTTTTGACAAGGCGCGACCTCCTCGTGTAGGACGGCTAATCCTGACGCCTGTTCCAGCGAGGAGGTTTTATGGGTATCCGCACCGGAACTGAGTTCCGCGAGAGCCTGCGCGACGGCCGCACCATCTATGTCGATGGCCGGCGCATCTCCGACGTGACCAGCTATCCACCCTTCCAGGGCACCATCGACACGCTCGCCTCGCTCTACGATTTGCAGCATCAGCACCACGACCTGCTCACCTATCCCTCGCCCAGGACCGGCGCTGCGGTCAGCCTCTCGTTTCTTCCGGGCGATACGGTCGAGCAGGTTGAGCGCCGCCGCCGCGCCGAGGAGTTCCGATGCGAGTTCACCTGCGGGCTGATGGGCCGGATGCCGGACTTCATGAATGCGATGGTGACCGATGTCGCGACGATGAATCTGCCGCGCAACCCGCGCTTCAGCGCCAACCTCATGCGCTACTACGAGGACTGCCGCGACAACGACTGGTGCCTCACGCATACGCTGGTCGATCCGCAGATCGATCGCTCGAAAGGCCCCGCTGAGCAGGCTGATGCGAGCGCTGCCCTTCATCTGGTGCGGGAAACCGATCGCGGGATCATCGTCAACGGCGCGCGGATGCTATCGACGCTCGCGCCCTTCGCGAACGAACTGTGGGTCGGTCCTTTCTATCCGCGCAAGCGGGGAGAGGAGGCGTATGCGCTCTGCTTTGGCGTGCCGATCGCGACCGAGGGGCTGAAGTTTGTGTGCCGTGAATCGTACGATAGCGGCCGCAGCCACTTCGATCGCCCGCTTTCAAGCCGCTTCGACGAAGAGGACGCGCTGGCGATTTTCGAAGACGTGCTGGTGCCATGGGAGCGCGTCTTCATCGCCGGCGATGTCGAGGCATCCAACGCGTTCATTGGCAATGCTCCCGGTCACGCGCTCCTGCAGGCCACGATTCGTGGGTTCGTGAAGCTCAAATTCATGTGCGGGCTCGCATGCTACCTGGCGGAGACGGTCGGGCGCAGCGAAGCGCTCCATGTCCAGGCGCAACTCGGCGAGTTGATCGCGCATGCCGAGATGTTGCGCGGCGCGGTGCAAGCCGGAGTTGCCGAAGTTGCCGCGGCGCGCAGCCAGGGTCAGCCGATCCGCACGCTCGCCTCGGCGCTATGGGTCTTCATTCCGCAGGCGCAGATGCGCGCGGCCGAGGTAATCAGGCAGGTGAGCGGAAGCGGCCTCATCATGACGCCGACCGAGAAGGATTTCGCGAATCCCGAGATCGCATCGCACCTCGAGCGCTATCTGCAAGGGAAAGGCGTGCCGGCCAAGCGGCGCGTGCAGCTCTTCAAGCTTGCATGGGACATGATCGGCGATCAGTTCGGCGGCCGCCAACTTCAGTATGAGTGGTTCTATGCCGGCGATCCGTATTTCACACGCAGCCGCTTCTACCGCTCGCCGGTGGTTGGCGAGATGAAAGGTCTGGTCGATCGCATGCTCGATCGCTAGCCGCGCCGACGGCCGCGAGAGTAGGCGAGTGGACTTAAATGCAGGAGCGTCGTATTCAATCGCCTGAGCCCATTGGTGATGGAGGATGAATCGCACATTTCGGCCAACGTCGAGCGCTTCAGCGGATTCGCCGAAAGCTACGACAGGTTTCGGCCGCGACCGCCGGCCGCGCTGGTCGAGATGCTCGTGCGGATTGAGGGACAACCGCATCCCGCGGTCGTCGACATCGGCAGCGGCACCGGACTCTCGACGCTCATCTGGGCGCGGTGCGCGCGGGAAGTCATCGGAGTGGAGCCGAACGCCGACATGCGCGCGCAGGCCGAGCGTCGCGCTTCCGACGCGAATATCTCGATCGCTCGTTTTGTTGATGGCCTATCGACTCGAACCGGCTTGCCGGCCGGGTTCGCCGACATAGTGACCTGTTCGCAAGCGCTGCACTGGATGGAGCCGGAGGGGACCTTCGCCGAGGCCGCACGCATCCTGCGCGACGGCGGCGTGTTCGCGGCCTACGATTGCGATTGGCCGCCGACGCTCAACCCGCGGGCCGAGCAGGCGTACAACGAGTGTTTGGCGCGCGCGGCGGAGATCGAACGCACCCGCCATCTATCGAGCGAAGTGCGGCAATGGAGCAAAGACGGGCATCTCGAGCGGATGAGGCGCAGTGGCCGCTTTAGCTACGTCAGCGAAGCGGTGTTCCATCATGTCGAAGAGGGCGACGCTGAGCGACTCGTCGGCATCGCGCTCAGCCAGGGCGGAATCGAGACGCTGCTCAAGCACGGGCTCAGCGAGGACGAGATCGGAATCACGGAACTGCGCAGTACGTTGCGCCGCGTGCTTGGAACCAGAGCCGTCCCATGGTTCTGGAGCTACCGCGTCAGATTCGGCGTGAAGTAGTTGAACCAATAATCTGATCGTGTCGAGCAGAGGAAGCTCATGGCACTCAACGTAATCGGCGCCGGATTCGGAAGAACCGGCACACTTTCATTGAAGGTCGCGCTCGAGCGACTCGGATTCGGCCCCTGTTATCACATGATGGAAGTAGTGAGTCGGCCCCATCATGTGGCGATGTGGCATCAGCTCGCATTTGGAAAACCTGTTGACTGGGATGTGCTGTTCGAAGGATTTGCGGCCACGGTTGACTGGCCCGCTGCCACTTACTGGCGCGAGCTTGCCGATCATTATCCCGATGCCAAGGTGCTGCTCTCGGTTCGCCCGCCCGAGGCATGGTGGCGCAGCATGAATGACACACTGTTTCCGGCGATGAAGATGCCGCTCACCGAAAGCACGCCGCCCGAAATGAAGATGCAGCGCGAGATGGTGCGCAAGCAGGTGCTCGCCGACACGTTCGGCGATCGAAGCGACGACAAGGCACACGTTCTCGCGGTGTTTCAGCGTCACATCGACGAGGTTCGCGCTTATATCGATCCGAAGCGGCTGCTGGTGTTCGATGTCGCCGAGTCATGGGGACCGCTATGCCGCTTCCTTGGCGTCGCGGAACCGGCCGAGCCGTTTCCAAGACTCAACGACAGCGCGACGTTTCAGGCGCTGTTCAAGATGATGTCCGCGCAATCGAGTTGAGCGCCGGCTACGCCACTAATTCAAAATCCGGGAGGGCGGGGACAACCTCCGACCATCGCAACGAGATGCTTGCCGAGATCGAGCGTCGTACGATCTTCGAGGTATGGTCCTACAATCTGAATGCCAACCGGGAGTCCGTTACTTACACGACCGACGGGAACAACGGTGACTGGCAGATAGCATGCGCCTGCCGGAGCCATCCACGCGGTAAGATCCCAGTACGGCCGTTGCTCACCTCCGACCAATGCGGTGCGGCTCGCCATCGGCTCAGAATGATCGTGAGCAATAGCGGGGCAGGGCATGACGGGAAGTAGCATCGCGTCCCACTTGGTAAAGAATTCTTCCCAGCGTTTGCGCATCTGCAACCGACGTTCGTTGTAACTCAGCCATTCGCGATGGCGCATCGCCAAAAGCCGCTTGGTGCGCGCGGCTGGGGTGTCGCCGGATGCGGCTGCATACTGCTCGATGCGTTCGCGATCGGTTCCACCCGCCAGCGCGGCTTGTAGAAGCGCGAAGAATGTATCGACGACCTTTTCCAAAGTGAATGCTGGACGCGCCTCATAATCGACAGTCGCGCCGGCGTCGGCGAGGGTACGCGCCGCCTTCTCGAGAAGATCGCGCACCTCGAGTTCCACTCGACAAGCAGAATCATCGAGCCACGCGGCGACGCGATACTCTTTGAGGCTCCGATGACGCGGCGATGGCAACTTCAGCCGCCACCCCGGATACTCCCATCGATTGGGACCGGCCATGATATCGAGGCCGAGTTTGAGATCATCGACATTTCGCGCCATCGGTCCAGCGACGGCGAGATCGGCGAGCGTGAGTGTTCCCGGGGGTCCCGGAATCTGTCCGTGCGCTGGCACGATGCCGTAGCTCGGCTTGTGACCGACCACACCCGACATATGCGACGGCAGTCGAATCGATCCACCAATGTCGCTGCCGAGTTCCAGCGGAGTAAACCCGCACGCCAGCGCCGCGGCCGAGCCGCCCGATGAGCCGCCGGGAGTGCGCGTCACATCGTGGGGATTGTTCGTGGTACCGAAGACTTCGTTGTAGCTCTGTAAGTCTCCGGCATAGATCGGGAGATTCGTCTTGCCGAAGATGACGGCGCCCGCTTCGCGCAAGCGCGCGACCGGCCACGCATCCTCTTGCGGGATGAACGCTGACAGCTCGGGCGCGCCGGAGGTGGTGCGCATGCCTTTAGTCTGGAAGGAGTCCTTGACCGTCATCGGAACGCCGTGCAGCGGACCTCTGATTTCGTCGCGAGCTATAGCGGCGTCGGCTGCGTCGGCCTCGGTGCGGGCGCGTTCGGCGTCGATCGTCACGACGCTATTGATGGGCTTATCCAGCGCGGCGACGCGCGCGAGGAAATAATCGAGCGCTTCCCTGCTGGAAATCTCTCGCTTACGAATTTTCCTCGCGATCGCGATCGCGCTGGACCAGGCAAGCTCAGCCATCGGCGGCCTCTCCTCTCGGGTTCTTAACGCATGTCCCTATCCCGAATGGAGAAGAAGTCAAGTCCTCGATCGCCGGCCGCGCCGATGGCGCTCGCGATGCACCTGCCTATGGGTCACGATGCGTTCGGTTGAATGCGAATCACCGTCGGCGAGGGCGCCTCGATTTGCCACGCGGGGAAATCGGAATTCGACGTCCAGATGGCGCCGTCCTTGCCGAAATCGATCTCGCGCGTGAAGGTCACTCGCGTCGGCAACGGATATACGGTGAAGCGTTCCGTAGCGGGACTGAAGCTCGTCAGCGTGTCGGAGGCGGTCCCGCAGACCCAAATGGTATCGCTGCGACGATCGACGTTGAGCGCGTATGGTGTATCGACTCCGCCGGTCGGCATTGGCCAGGTTTTGAATTGGCCGGTCGAGAGTGTGTAGCGCGCGATCAGATTGGAGCTGAATCCGGGAATCCAGAGATTTCCCTTCGAATCGAAGCGCAGGCGCCGCGGCCCCGCGAAGGGCGTCTCGACGATCCGGATCGCGCCGCTTTCCGGATCGATCCTGCCGATGCGATGCGCGTTGAGTTGGCTGAACCATACGCCGCCGTCGGGCGCGATGTCGATTCCGTAGGGCACCGGCAGCGGCGCTCCTTCACCGATGGTCGGCGGCGCGATGCCGAATTTTTCCGTCGCCCACATCGCAAGCGGCATCATCCGCAGCGCGATCGCCTGGCTGAAACTCGACGCGGGCAGGCGATAGACGCGCCGCTCGCCGGTCGATGGATCGATCATCCCGACGCCGTTGCTGACTGCGAGCGTGTACCAGACGCGTCCTTTGCGATCGATGCGCAGCGTATGCGGATACAGACCCTCCTTTTGCGGGTAGATGTTCCATCCGCGGGTGCGCGGATTGAAATGCGCCACCTTGTCGCCGAGACACAGCGTCACCCAAATCGTGCCATCCTGCGCGATTTGTATGCTGTGCGGCGCGACGCGTGCGGTTGCGCCGGGCGATTGCAGGAGTCCGGTCGAATGGAAAACTCCTCCGATTGGTGAATCGCCCGTGGGAATCGGGAATTCCTCGCGCGCGTTGGTCTGTGGATCGAGGCGCAGCAGCCGGTCGCCGTTAGTGTCGACCGCCCAGATCGAACCGTCGGGATGAACCGCGATGTCGTGCAGCATCGAGTTGGATGCGCCCATCGACCATTCGGTGACAATCGCCTTCTGCGCGAGGCCTTCGGGCGCCGGCGGCGGCACGAATTCCGGCTCCGTCAACTTGTGTAGATAATTCTTCTGCTCGTATGCCGCGTTGAAGGCGGCCGGGAGTTCGTTCTGCAGTTCCGGCGAAATCGTGCCTCCCATCCTGCCCATCTTTACGAAGATAGCGCGCCAATCCTCATCACTCCGCTGCACGCGCGTCGCCCAACTGCCCTGCTGATGACAGTAGGCGCACTGACGAAGAAACTCCTCGCGCCGGGTGTCGCTGGAGAGCCGCTCGAGCACCAGCGGAGTCCATCGATTCGCCGGCAACTGCCAGGCGAGCTCGTTGGGATCATCTTCCGTGCTCATTGTGAGCCGCAGCTCTTGCGGCCGGTTGGTGATCGCGATGCTGTTCTGCACAAGGTCGTCATATCCGACCCTTCGCACACGCAGATCGTACGGACCCGGCGCGATATCCGGCATCTGGAAGCGGCCGTCGGAGGCCGTGTAGACGCTGGTGGCGCGGCCGAGTTGCCTATCCGTCAGCGTGACGATGGCGCCTGCGACCGGACGTCCGCCCTGGTCCTTAACCACGCCGCTCATGTACGCGCCGCCTTTCGCGACTACGGCGAGCAGCACCAGCGCGGTGGTCAGAAGGGCGATAGCTACCGCCTTGAGCATCGCGCTGCGGGTCATGGATCCTTCGAAGGCTGAATGGGTGTATTCGCGGCCAGGCATGTCAACCTCGCTTGGTGCTGCGATCAATTCGAATTGAATCGTTAAGTCACCCTACGCAATCCATCTACGGCGGATAAACGCGTCACACCGATCGTCGGCAGAATGCCAGCCGCGATCCCGATTGCTACTGCGACCGCTAACCCCCCAACCATCACGGGCGCCGGCAATCCGAATGAGAGCAGCGGGCCCAGGGTCGGGAAAAATCCCCGCGCCTGATGGAGCATCTCGGCCGCGCCCGCGATCCCGAGAATCCCGCCCACGAACGCCATGATGGCGCTTTCGATCGCCGTTTCGCTGAGGATCTGCGATGAAGTGAAACCGAGGCTCTTTAACACGCCGATCTCACGGGTTCGCTCGCGCACTCCCATCGACGCCGCATTCAGAACCGCCAATGCGATTGCAACCACCGCGCTGAGTCCGATTCCCTGTACGAGGTGAGCGAGCGGTCCATACTGGGACACCATTTGTACGAGAAAGGCCTTTTCGGTTTCCGCGCGAGTCTCGTTCGACGAGTTTCTGAACATCTCCTCGATTTCGTCGGCGATTCGCGAGGCATCGCTCATGCTCGCGCATCGCACCCACAACATGCTGGTAATTTTGGGGCCGCCCATCGCATCCTCGAGGTAGTCGCGGTGGAACAGGAAGACCGTCAAATCAGGGCCCTGGCTGATAATCCCATTGATTCGAAACGTGAGCGTGAGCGGGATCGCGGGCTGATGTAGCGAAACCAGATCACCGAGATGCCACCCAAAACGCGCCATCGTGGCGATCCCGACGACTGCGGAGTCCTTGGCGTCCTTGAAGCGCTGCACCGTTTCGTGGTCGAGCGCATACTCGGGCCAGACCACGTCGGGATTGTCAGCATCGATAGCGATGCTCGGAAACTGATGGCGCGGGTCATCATAGACGCCCCCGAACCAGGTCATGCGATTGACCGCAACTACGCCCGGCAGCCGCGCAACCTTCGAGTAGTACGAGTCCGGCAGCCCGCGCGCGAGCGAACTCCGATTGGTCACCGCGAGACGGGGAACTCCGTCGGCGTTCCTTACGATTGAATTCATCGCGAATGGGACGACCATCACAGCGCAGAACACTACCGTCGCGGCGAGGACGGCGAGGGTGGTCAGTAGGGTGCGCTTGCGGTTGCGGCGCCAAAGGCTAATTCCGACCAACGGCAACAACGGGAAGAACACCGGATCATTGCGAGTGCAACCGTCGAGCCAAAAGAAAGTCCTTCCAGACGGAGATTTTTCGTGAGAAATCAAGTTGGAAGGGCGGCCTCCTCCGAGGTGCGGTGCGACACAGTCTGGCGGCCTGTAACCAATCGCGGCATCGCAGTGGCGCGAAGCGATGCAATCGAAGCTCGTCTCCCGCAACATGAAAATGGATGGGCCTAGCTATGTCGGGCGGCAATCGCTTTCGAGCGAGCAACTTTGCCGGGCATAGCTTATGCAGCGCAAACCTACCGTTCGGTAGATTCCCTCTGCCGTCGGCGGGAGGCCGCGATGAATTATCAGGAGTTGGCGCAAGACGTCCCGAAAGAATATGAGGCACTCAAAGAATCCGCGCATCGTTTCGCCGCGGACGTGCTGCGTCCCGCCTCGATCGAACTCGATCGGATGGCCGATCCTCGCGATGTGATCGCCCTCGACTCGCCGCTACGGCGCGTCTTCAAAAAGGGATACGAACTCGGCTACCACATCGCGGGTTTGCCCGTGGAGTTTGGCGGCCATGGGCTGCGCGGCCTCGGCAGCCATATCCTCATGGAGGAGCTTTCGTGGGGCGCAGTCGACCTCGCGCTCAGCCTGCTGGTCTCGAGCTTTCCGTTTTCAGCCGCGGCGGCAAGCGGCAATCCCCGACTCTATGAAGAATTCGTAAAGCCGTTCATCAAGGATCGATCGGGGGCGATGATCGGTTGCTGGGCGATCACCGAACCTCATCATGGCTCGGACACACTGATCGTCGGCACGCCCGATTTTCACAACCCGCGCGTCAATGGACAGGTGGTCGCGCGTCGTGATGGCGATCAATATGTGATTACCGGCCAGAAAGCCGCGTGGGTTTCCAACGGCACGCTGGCAACTCATGCGGCGCTCTATTGCACGACCGATCCGGTGCACGGAATGGCCGGCGGCGGCATCGCATTCGTACCGCTCGATCTCGCAGGCGTTTCCAAAGGCAAGCCACTCAACAAGTTGGGGCAGCGCGCGCTCAATCAGGGGGAGATCTTTTTCGACGGCGTGCGAATCCCTCGCCAGTTCATGCTGACTGCGGCGGATGGGTATGAGGCTGAACTCGCGCGCACCTTGACCTTCGCAAACACCGCGATGTCGGTTGCGTTCACCGGCCTCGCGCGCGCCGCTTACGAGGAAGCGCTCGATTACTCACGCGATCGGGTCCAGGGCGGCAAGGCGATCTGTGAGCATCAGCTGGTGCAAAAGCATCTGTTTGAGATGTTCACCAAGGTCGAGGTGTGCCGGACGCTCTCGCGCGCGGTGATGATTTACAACCAGACTGCGGAGACTCCATCACTGGAGCATGCAATCGCGGCCAAGACTTTCTGCACCCAGGCGTCCTTCGAAGTTACCAGCGACGCGCTGCAAATTTTCGGCGGCAACGGGCTCAGCAAGGAATATCCGATGGAGAAGTTCTTCCGCGATGCGCGGGCGTCGCTCATCGAGGACGGCACCAACGACATCCTGAGTCTCGCGGGCGCGGCGCCAGATCATCGCCAAATCGGCCAACGGCGCGAACGGCGCTGCACATCATCAACTCGCGGCGCATTAGAGCGACGCCGAGCCTAACCGACAGGAGGAAAATGATGCCGCGCGCACAGGGAGCAATCGAACAACTCATCCGCCACCGAGTCGCGCAGCATCCGCGCCAGACCTGGCTTAAATACAACGATACGCAATTTACCTGGGAGCAGGTGCTCTCGAATATTCAGCGCGCCGCTAACGGACTCCTCGCACTGGGAATCAAACCGGGCGAGCGCGTTGCACTGATGATGGGTAATCGCCCCGAGTTTATCTGGATTCACTTCGCAATCGGTTTCATCGGCGCGGTGAGTGTGCCCATCAACACCTCGCAGCGCGGCGCCACGTTACATCACATCCTCGCGGACTCCGATTCAGCCGCGGTCATCTTTGAAGAGCCGCTGCGCGATTCAGTGATGGCGGTAAAAAGCTCCGTACCAAAGCTCCGGTGCACGGTGGTGGCGGACGGAAAGCCCGACCATGGGGTGGACTGGTCGCTCGAGCGGCTCTTCAATCATCCCGACCGCGAACCCGACGTCGAGGTCGGCGCGAACGCGGGCGGCGCCGGAATGATGTACACCTCCGGCACCACCGGGCCGCCCAAAGGTGTCGTCTCCTCGGGTGGCGATGCCTACTCGCTCACCGCGATTCTCAACGCCATCAACGTCAAGCCGGGCGAGACGATGTACACCGCGCTGCCGCTGTTTCACGGCAACGCGCTGATGCTCTCCGGCTTCGGCTCGATAACGCTCGATGCGAAATTTGCGATCGCGGACCGCTTCAGCGCCTCGCGATTTTGGGACGATTGCCGCAAATTCGAGGCGGTCGAGTTCAACACGCTCGGCGGCATGATTCCGATTCTGCTCAAGCAGCCGCCGCGCGCCAACGATCGCGATCATAAGGTGCGGGTGGTGCTGTCGGCGGCGTGTCCGCCGGCCGCGTGGGTCGAATTCGAGAAGCGCTTCGGCGCGAAGATCATCGAGTTCTACGGGATGGTCGACTCGCCCGGGCTCCTGCTCAACGATATGGGAAAAATCGGGTCGATGGGCAAACCCGTTGGCGGCGTGGAGTTTCGCGTCGTCGATGACAACGACCAGCCACTGCCTCCCGGTAAAGTCGGCGAACTCGCGTTTCGGCATCCCAACGGGCAGTTGACGCACTATCACAAGCTTCCCGATGCGACCGCGTCGGCTTATCGCGGGGGATGGTTCCACTCCGGCGACCTCGCGAAGATCGACGAGGAGGGACTGTTCTACTTTTGCGGGCGCAAGAAAGCCTCGATTCGGCGTCGGGGCGAAAACATTTCGGCGTGGGAAATCGAGACGGTCATCAATCAACATCCCTCGGTGCTCGAGTCCGCGGCCTATGCGGTGCCTTCAGACCTCGGTGAAGACGAGGTGAAGATCGCGGTCGTGCTGAAACCGGACGCGAAGCTCGCGCCGGAAAAGCTCATCGAGTTCTGCCGCGATCGGATGGCGTATTACGCGGTGCCGCGCTTCATCGAAATGGTCGACGATCTTCCCAAGACCGGCACCCAGCGCATTCAGTACGAGGCGCTCAAGCAGCGCGGCATCGGCAATTCCTGGGATCGCGAAAGAGCCGGGATCCAGGTCGCGCGCGTCTGAGGGGATGTCATCTGGAAATGGGCGCTCTGCTAAAGAATCATCGCACCAGGAAGGCGGCACCGCCCGATCTGGTGCATCGATGGATTCGCGATCTGCGCGGACTCCTCGGCCCGGAACCACTTGCCGCGAGCGAGGTGCGCGTCGGGGTCTTCTACACCGCGGCGCAAATTTCTACCGGCCACGTCGGCGTCGCATTCACACCGCGGATGCAGCATGACTCGGTATGCTGCCCGAAGAGCGCCGCTGCGGCGCCTCCCGCGGGCACACTCGCCGGCCGCGACGCCTGGGAACTCGCGCAATTTGCAATCGCGCCCGCACCGCTTCGGCGCTCGGTTGGAGTCGCCGCGCTCAATGCGCTCTCGGCGCTCGCGATCGAGCGTGTTGGAACTCCCGGCGGGCATATCGAGCGCGGCCTCGACGCGCTGGATGCCGCCGAGATCAAGCCGCAAGACCAGGTCGTGATGGTCGGCGCCTTCACTCCATTTTTGAAAAAGCTCAAGGGCAACGTCACGGGCCTGCGCGTGATCGACAATCATCCGGAGGCGCTGAAGCCCGACGAGATCGGGATCTGGTGCTCGCCCTACAAGGCGGCCGAGGCGCTGGCCGACGCGAATGTCGTCATCATCTCGGGGTCGGCGCTGGTGGAAGGAGACCTCGACGCGCTGCTGCTATCCACGATGAACGCGCGCCGGGTCGTGCTGGCTGGTCCAACCGCGTCGCCATGGCCACCGACATTTTTCGAATCGGGCATCGACGTGCTGGGGGGTCTGCGCGTGCTCGACGCGCCGAAGATCATGCAAATCGTAGGCGAGGGCGGCTCCGGCTACTTCTTCGGCGAGGCGGCCGAGAAAATTTGCATCGTGCGCGACGGCGGCGCTTCCGCGTTGCGGATGACGGAGACCGGATAGATGTCGATAAACGGGAGAATCCGATGAGGCACTATCAGACCGACTCCGCACACCGCGGGCCAGTCGACTCTCATCGCGCGCACGTCATTCGGCACCCCGCGTACGACGTCAATCAGCGCCCCTTCATCGTGATTTGGGAAGTTACGCGCGCGTGCGAGCTCGCATGCGTGCATTGCCGTGCGTCGGCGATGCCGAGGCGCAATCCGTTCGAGGTGACGGGTGAGCAGGCGCGCGATCTGATCGATCAGGTCGCGGCGTTCGGACCGCCCGCGCCGCTCTTTGTGCTCACCGGCGGCGATCCTCTGAAGCGCCCCGACTTGCTCGACCTGATTTCCTACGCCTCACGGCGCAAGCTGCCGGTCGCGCTGTCCCCGTCCGGAACCCCGACTTTGGCGCTAACGAATTTTGCCGATCTGAAGAGCGCCGGACTGCGCGCGATGTCACTAAGCATCGACGGCGCGAGCGCGGAAGTACACGACGCCTTTCGCGGAATCGAAGGAGTGTTCGCTCGCACGCTCGAAGCATGGGATGCGGCGCGTGCGAATGGCCTGAAAGTGCAAATCAACACCACGGTCGCGCGTCGCAACCTGCATGAACTGCCCAAGATCGCGGAAATGGCGCTCGCGCGGGGCGCATTCACCTGGAGCGTGTTCTTCCTGGTTCCGATGGGGCGCGGACTCGGGCTCGAACAAATCAGTCCGCGCGAATGCGAAGACGTGATGAACTTTCTTTATGACGTTGGGACGGTCATCCCGGTCAAGGCCACCGAGGGGCATCATTATAGACGCATTGTGCTCTCGCGCAACGTTCTCGAGCGCATGGGGGTCTCGCCGGAAGCGGCCGGGCTGGTCGGCGACGACTATCGTACGCTGCGCGATTGTCTGGATTGGACCGTGCGGCCCGACACGCGGCGTACTCCGATGGACGTCAATGCGGGGCGCGGATTCGTTTTCATATCGCACACGGGATCGGTTCATCCCAGTGGCTTTCTGCCGCTCGCGGCCGGCAACGTGAAATGCACTCCACTTGCCGAGCTTTATCGCGAGCCGCTGTTCGAGGCGTTGCGCGATTCTCACGCGCTAACAGGTCGCTGCGGGCGATGCGAGTTCGCGCCGGTGTGTGGCGGCTCGCGCTCGCGGGCCTACGCGGCATCGGGGGATCCGCTTGCGGAGGACCCGCTTTGCCCATACCAGCCTGGCAGTTTTCCCTACCAGAAGGAGCTTTCCGAAATGCTTGCTAACAATTACGGCCGCGGCGAATACGTCAATGACTTGCCGCCAGCGAGGTAACCTTAGATGTCCGATGCAACTTTCGACGCGGTCATAATCGGTTCAGGTCACAACGGGTTGGCGCTCGCCGCCTATCTCGCGAAGGCGGGATGGAGCGTCGGGGTGTTCGAGAAGCGCGCCGAAGAAGGCGGCGGCTTGTGCACCGAGGAGCTGACGCAGCCGGGGTTCCTGCACAACGTGCATGCGAATTATCACACGCTGGTCGGGATCTGCCCGGTCTATGACGACCTCGAGCTGACCAGCCGCCATGGATTGCGCTACGTGCAGCCGCCGGTGCAGATGGCGAGCGTGTTCGACGATGGCACCGCGCTGGTGGTGCATACCGATCTCGACAAGACCTGCGCATCGATCGCGCGTTTCTCGCGCAAGGATGCCGACACGTTCCGCGCCGTCTACGAGGAAGCGCGCGGCTATCGCGATTTGATACTGCGCACGCTGATGTATTCGCCGCCGGTCTCGATGAAGGAGATCACCAAGGCGCTGGTGACGTGGGGGGTTGAGGAGAAGAGCAAGTTCCTGAGCGTGCACTTGCGCCATCAGACCATCAACGAATTTCTCGACCGTCATTTCGAGAACGAGAAGGTCAAGGCGCATCTCTCATTTCATGCCGGGCTGGCAGGATACGCGACCGATCGGCGCGGTCTCGCGGTTTCGTTCCCGTTGCTGCTGAGCAAAATCGACAACTGGCACATATGTATCGGCGGTTCGCATGCCCTTGCGCATTCGTTGTGGGAAGCGCTTGCGCAGGCGGGCGGCCGCGTCTTCCTGAAGCACGGTGTAGAGAAGATTCTGGTCGAGGGCGGGAAAGCAATTGGCGTGCGGCTTGAAGATGGCAGCGAAGTTCGCGCGCGCCGCCTGGTCGCGAGTTCCATCAGCCTCGAGCAGACCTTTTACCGGCTGGTCGGGCGCGAGAAACTTCCCGCATCGCTGGCCGCCGAGGTCGAAAACTTCCCGCATATGGATTGGTCGTTCTTCAGCGTACATCTCGCGATGACGCGCCTGCCCGACTATCGCGCAGCTTCGTTCGATCCGGATGTGAACAAGGCGTGGGTGGTAAACCTCGGTTACGCGAGTCCAAAGCAGTTCAATCAGGATTGGAAGGATGTGCGCACCGGCAAATTGCTGGATCCGCGGCCCAATGCCGCAGTCAACTCTCTGTACGATCCGACCGACGCGCCCGCTGGATATTATACCGGGCTGCTGCGTCAGATGGCGCCCTACGATCTTGCTAAGGGCGGTCCGCAGGCGTGGGACAACGTCGCGCGCGAGTACGGCAAGCGATGTATCGATGTATGGAGAGCCGCGGCGCCCAACCTCGTCGATGACGCTTTCATCGAGTGGGCGACCTATACGCCGCTCGACATCGCGCGGCGGATGCCGAACATGGTTCACGCGGACTGGATCGGCGGCCTGATCGATCTCGGGAACATGCTCGATCATCGTCCCGGGCCGATACTCTCCGACTACCGCACGCCCATCGGAAATCTCTATATGTGCGGCGCGACGCAGCATCCGCATGGGTTCGTGACGTTCGCACCGGCTTACAACGCGCTGGAAATGATCGCACAGGATCAGAAGGTCGAACGCTGGTGGAAATGAGCGCCGACACAAATGTTACGGTCCGGCTGGCTGAGGGCGCGAGCAGCGGTCTCGCATCGATCGTGCAACAGTTCCTTGAGCAGCAACTAGAGGAATCATCGAAGCGGCGAAAGCGCGCATCGCGCATGCGCGGCCGCCTCGTACTTACCGCGACTGACTATGAGACTTCGGTCACGGTGGATTTTCGCGGCGATGAAATCATGGTGAGCGACGGCGGTGTGGAACCGCCGGATGCGAGCATTGCGGGGCCTTACAAGTCGCTCACGAAACTGCTGCAGGGCCGCAGCAATCCGCTGGTCGAGCATCTGCGCAAGAATCTGGTAGTCAGCTCGCGGCTGGGCAATCTTTTCTTTCCGCTTCGGGTTCATCGGCTGATGAAGCTTGCGCCCGAGGGCAATCACAAAGGAGCGCAACATGCCTGATGCATCTTACGACGCGGTTATAATCGGAGCGGGCCACAACGGACTTTGCCTCGCCGCCTATCTGGCGCGCGCGGGCATGAAGGTCGGCATGTTCGAACGGCGCCACGATGAGGGTGGCGGCGCGCACACCGATGAGGCAACGGTCCCGGGTTTCTGGCACAACCTCCATGCGCAATACATGGAATTCATCGAGATGATGCCCTTCTACCGCGACTTCAACCTGCCGAGCTTTGGAGCGCGCGTGGTCAAACCGGATGCGCAGGTTGGGATCACGTTCGCGGATGGAAGACCGCCGCTGATCATCTATCGGCCGGAAATGCCGGAGGAGACTTATCAAAGCATCGCGCACTACTCGAAGCGTGATGCCGAAACGTTTCATGAGATCCGCCGCAAGGTGCTAGCCGCGAATAACTCCATATCCGCGATGCTGTATAGCCCTCCTGCGCAGGAGGTACCGGCCGAGGCGGGACGCATCGAAACGGTCATGGGTAATCTGCTGCAACTTTGGGTTGACCTCGGATTCAAACCGAATGAGATGAACAAGTGTCCCAAGGTGCTGATCGACCAGC
Source organism: uncultured delta proteobacterium (assembly GCA_963815835.1). GTDB lineage: Bacteria > Desulfobacterota > Binatia > Binatales > Binataceae > DATGKG01. The sequence goes on along the minus strand of CAWFIF010000002.1, from coordinate 306,638 downwards.
TCTTCGAATCGAGTGAGATGCGCGCGACGCTGTACCGCCAATGCGTGGAGTGGGGCGCGAACCTGCACGCCGGCGATGGTTTCGGTTTCGTGATGTGCGTGATCTGGCTGTGCGCGAATCACTACATGTCGATCGGCGGGACCCATACCCTCGCGCATGCGATGGCAAGTGCGGCACTCAACGCGGGCGCCGACCTTCGCTACAACAGCCCCGTCGTTGAGATTATCCGGCACAGCGGGCGCGCGATCGGCGTGCGGCTCAAGGACGGCCGCATCATCGAAGCGCGCAAGCTGGTCGCCTCGAACGCGGATCCGCGCACTACCTTCGTTGACCTGATCGGATGGGACAAGCTCAGCGAGTTTAGAAAAGAGCGGATGTCGAACTGGCGATTCGGACCCGAGCACGTTCTGGGAACGCCCTCGTTCGCGTTGCGGATGCCGCCCGATTACAAATCGGCGCGCCACAATCCCGACATCAACAAATGCTTCTACACGATCGTCGGATTCGAAGACGCTCAGCAGGTGTCGGACTACATTCTGCAAGCCTACGGCGGTCAGATTCCCGATCGGCCGGGCGCCGGCACCTGGGTTAACTCACTTTGGGATCCGAGCCAGGCGCCTCCGGGACTTCACACGATGAACGGATGGTTCTTCTTCCCGAGCGCGTCGTGCCTAAGCCCGGAGGAGTGGGACACGGTCCGGCGTGAGTATAACGGGAAGTTTCTCGAGCTCTGGGGTACCTATGCCACCAACATGACGCGCGAGAACGTCATTGCGGACAAGCTGTACGTGTCGCTCGATATGGAGCGGCGCATGGCGATGCCGGAGGGAGATTTCTCGCATGGGCGGCTGGGCCACATGAATATCGGCCCTGGGCGCACGCACATCTATCGGAGCGAAATCGAAGGACTCTACATGTGCGGCGCATCGGCGGGCGGCGGCGGCATCAGCGCGGCCGGCGGCTACAACGCCTACAAGGTGATCGCGCACGACTACAACCTGCCCAAGCCGTGGCAGCAGGAAAATCGGCTCTACTAACTCTTGAGCGATGGAGGACTTTTCAATGCCCGAGATTTACACCAATCCATGGTACGAAGCGCTGAAAAAGCTCCTGAACGAAAATCCGGAGGTGGACAAAAACGCGCCGCGCGGAACCTTCCATGTGCTCGCGAAGATCAACGGCGATGCCGCCTCGTTGTATATGCCGGCCGGCGAGGTTCGCAACTACGTCGTAGCGTTCGCGGACGGCAAATGTCTCGAGTATCGCCATGTGGACATCGCACCGCCGCGCAAGGATTTCGACTTCATCTTCGAGCTACCCGCATCGGTGTTCGAGGGAGTCGCGGCCGGCTTGATCGATCTGATCGACGCGGGATTAAAAGGCAAAGTCAAAATCACCGGTGACATGCGGGTGCTGATCCGGCACGCGGAACTCGTCAACGTCCTCTATGATGTGTATGCGCGCGAGGTGGAAACTATTTGGCCGAAGGGCAAACCTAGCGCCGGTGACACGACAACCGCGGCGGCTCGATAAACCGAGGACCGCGTCTGCTCAGCCTCGCAGGTGGGCGGAGGCTGCATCGATCGCGGCGAATAGGTCGGCGGAGCCATCAAAGTAGGCCAATTCGAATTTAGCGCATTCGATGCGCAGTTGTTCGCTCAAGCTTTTGAACTCGCCGACGATTCTAAGGAGGTGGGCGTCGTCGCATTCGTTGGTCCAGTCGTTATTGCCCGCCGCGTGACGGCGAATCTCACGCACCTTCGCAAGCGAATCGACAGTCTCATAGCCGAGGAAGCACGACCTTACCGCGGAGCCGAAGCGCTCGCGCAGCTCGACCACATGCGCAGGCATCAGGACATCGCCCTCGAGCAAATAGTCCTCGTTATTCTCGAGGATTTTCACAGCCATGCCGCGCAGGATCGGCCACATTATTGGCGCGCGCGTGGGTGGCGAATCGGACGGCTTCAGACCGAGTTGCGGCATCGCGTTCGCAACGCCCATCATGAGGGTGTCGGTGGGGAAGTACGCCACCTTACGTTCATCCAGCATCCGTTGCGCGAGGATCGATTTACCCGCTCGTGGCGCACCGCCGACTAAATAGAGCAATCGCGTTCACCTCAAGCGTCGAACCTAGCAACGAAACGCATCACAGCAAAGTAATGCATCTAAATCAGCATTAAGCGAATACGAGGCGGGACAGACTTGACCTAAGTTTGGTGGGAGAATAAGCGTTCAGTCGGGCGTCAGAAGTACATGGACAGAGACTATCAACTACAGAAAGAGAAATCCGGTCTCACCATCAAGACCCCTCCGGTCAGTACCCAAGTCGGCGATGAAGTGAAGCTCCGCGAGGGACGGGCTCGAATCGCAAAAGCCGCGCTGCCTCTCTTCATCAGCTACGGTTACCATACCACGACGGTCCGTTCTATCGCCAAGGCTGCCGGCATGAGTGTGGGCGCGGTTTTCAACTACTTCGACACGAAGGACGACATTCTCCGCTACATCCTGGATGATAGCCAGGGCCAGATTGAGCTGACGGTCCAAGCCGTCGAACACCAAATCAAGTCGGAAGTGGGCGACCATAACCCGACCGAGATTTTCCTCAAGGTGTTTCGCCGTTATGGTGAGATGATCGATCAGACTCGCCAATACACCCGGCTCGCTTATCAGGAAACGAAGACGCTGACCCCGGACCAACGACGCCCGCTGTTTGAGCGCGATCAGCGAATCCTCGAATTGCTCAAACGCTCAGCGCAACCTGCGATCAAGAGCGGAGATTTTGAGGAAGATTCGCTTGAGCTGAAGCTGATTTCCTTGATGCACCTGTGTCAGGCATGGGCCATCAGACGCTGGATCCTTTCCCAGTATTCGACGATCGAGGAATATCTGGACGATCTTGAGCCGATAGCGCTGGGCGTGATGAGGGCCACGCGAAACCGCACGGGGCGAAAAGGGACCGCTTAAGCGAACGCATCAGGCGTGGACGATGCCATGCCCGCCTTGAGCAATGGTGCCCCCCAACTAGCCGAGCTCATATGGGCAAAAATCGAGGAAGACTTGCGAAGGCAGATGAACGCGTCTATTATGAACGAGCGTTCGGTCAAATCTATGTCCAACCGGATTCTCATCCACGACCCTAACGATGATGCCCCAATTTGGGGGCGTAAGGCCGTGTATTTTTCGCCGCGCTATTCCGTCGTAACAGCGAAACTTCCGGGGCGCGAATGGCCATCGAAAAGGGCGGCGAGGGCCGGCACCCTCATCCCGAATATACAACGATTTCCTGGCTAACAATTCTTTCGATGCGCCCGAAAGGCTGAATGACATAAATGCAACCTGCTTGCTTACAGTAGTGGCGGAAGGCCAGATGGAGCCGCCAAATTCGCCGAGTCCCTCGCGTCCAACCGCCCGGATTCGGCGCTAGCCATAGTGGTGTCGGCGGGCCATTATCCGATGGTGGAGCAAGCCAAGTCTTTCAGCCGCGAACTCGAGAAACTTCTTGGCGGCGTGCGAGGTGAGAACCACCCGCACGGCAGCCGGATCATCCCGGAAACAAAATCCGAATAACTATGCTGGAGAATTGTATTCCTTGGCCCCGGCCAATCGCTGAGCGCTATCGCCAACTAGGTGTGTGGCTCGATGAAACGATCGACGAAGCCGTCGCGAGAGTCGCACGGCGTACACCGGACCAGATTGCGATCGTTGCGCGGCAATCGAGAATTACTTACGCGGAGTTGGCTGAGGGAAGCGAGCGCCTCGCGGATGGGCTATACAGTGCCGGCCTGCGGCCGGGCGATCGCATCGTAGTTCAGCTTCCAAACCATCCTGAATTTGTGATGCTTTACCTCGCGGCGTCAAAGCTGGGCGTTCTGCCGATAATGGCGCTCCCGGCTCATCGCGAGGCCGAGATTGGATTCTTCCTCGATCATAGTGGTGCGGTGGGGTACGCCATCGCGCCTACCTATCGGAATTTCGATTACGCACAGATGGCGATGACGCTCAAGGCGCCGCAATCGGGCCTCAAGTTTGTCCTTACGTCGGGTGATAGCGCGGTCGATTCGCCGGGATTTTTGAGCATAAGGAAACTGATCGGGAGTCGCGTCCCCAAGCGCCCGCAGTTTCGTGCGGACCCATTCGACGTCGCGGTGTTTCTCGTCTCGGGCGGCACTACCGGATTGCCCAAGCTGATTCCCCGCACGCATGCCGACTATCTCTACAACGCGCGCATCATGAATGAGGTGTGCGAAATAGATTCGAGCACCATTTTCCTTGTCGCGATTCCTGTCTCGCACAACTTCGGCCTCGCCGCTCCCGGCCTGATGGGGACACTACTCGCCAGCGGCACCGCGGTTCTGCTGGACTCAGCCGCGCCCGATCAGGTCCTTGCCGCGATCGAGCGTGAGCACGTCACCTGTATGCCCGGAGTGCCGGCGCTCTACATTACACTTACCGAACGTCAGCAAATCGCACGACGGGATCTCTCATCACTTAAGCAGATCATCGCGGGCGGCGCCAAGTTTCTGCCGATCTCAGCCAAGCGCGCTCTCGCGGTTCTAGGTTGCCGTGTTCAACAGGTCCTGGGAATGGCGGAAGGATTCATCACTGCTACGAGGCTCGACGATCCGGAGGCGGCGGTTCTGGAAACGGTAGGTACTCCAGTTTCACCGCATGACGAGTTTCGCGTTGCAGATGAAGAAGGTAGAGACGTCTTCACCGGCGAAATCGGGGAGTTGCTCGTCCGCGGACCTTATACCATCCGCGGCTACTACAAGGCGGCGGAACATAATCGGCGCGCTTTCACCGAGGATGGCTTCTACCGGACTGGCGATATGCTTCTGCGCGACGGCTCGGGGCGGCTGATGGTCGCGGGTCGTGTCAAGGACATGATCAACCGCGCCGGCGAGAAGGTCAGTGCCGAGGAAGTCGAAAACCTCGTCATCGATCATCCTAAGGTAAGCGCCGCGGCGCTGGTGCCGATGTCGGACCCGGTGGTGGGCGAGCGAGGCTGTTTGTTCGTGGTGTGCGAGCCAGGAATGACAGTTGAACTGTCTGAAATAGTCGCGCATCTGGAACAGAAACGCGTCGCGAAGTTCAAGTTTCCCGAGCGGCTGGAAGTGGTGGAAAGTTTTCCGACAACTGCAGTTGGAAAGATCGCAAAGACAGTTCTTCGCGAACGAATCGAACGGGCACTCACTCAAGAGCGAGGTGACTAGCATGGCCGTGAAGCAAGTTGACTTCTATTTCGATTTCATGAGCCCGTATGCCTATCTCCCTTCCACGCGTCTTCCCGCGCTTAAGCAGCGCTACGAAAAAACTGCGCGCTTCGTTCTCCATCCTATCGATATGGTGCATGCGCCTTTCAAGGCACGGAACATCGGACCGTTTAATCGTGACGTCCCTGTCAAGATCAAGTGCTTGATGGCCGATTTGAAGCGATGGTCACAGCGCTATGGCATACCTTTCGGGTTTCCAAGACGCTCAACAGCTCGCGACTTAAGCGCGGCGTCTTATGCGCGAAGCATCGAGGTCTCGAGGACAAGTACTTGCGCAACGTCTACGAAGCTACTTGGGGGCAGGGTGGAGACCCAGATGATGACTCATTGATAAGGAGCGTCGCGGAAAAGACCATTTTAAATGCAGGAAGCATTGTGCAAGACATCGCCTCGCCTGAAATCGTGGCTGAATATGAAGCTGAGACACAGGCGGCTGAGCAGCGAGGCCTTTTCGGTGTGCCGATTTTCATGGTCGATGACGAAAGTTTCTGGGGCAATGATCGCATCGAGTTCGCGCAAGAGTACCTCGACAAGGCCGACAAGCTATAAGCAGTGCCCAACTCATTCATAGGAGAGGTAACCATGGGAGTTCAAGGTAGCCTGGGTGTAAGCGAGCAGCAGTATCACGATGAATATCGCGCGCTCACCGGCGCGAACAATTTCGACGAGCGCGAGAATCTTCCGGCCGAATATCGCGACCTGCTGATCCGTATGCTTTCAATCCAGGCCAGAATTGAACTGGAATACATGCTATTCCCCGAACGGACTTTACTGCGGCCGATGGGAAAGGCTCCGCATCCGGAAGACAAGGTCGAGTATGCGGCGTTCTGGGCCGAAGAAGTAAGGCACGCGAGTTACTGGTTGAAAATTCTCGAAGGGCTCGGAGTCAAGGTTGACCAACAGTTCATGTCAGCTCCATTGCCTATCTACTTGTTCGAAATGCGTGATCGCTCAGAAGATTGGGTCGAGTACGCATACTTCAGTTTTTTCGGCGATCGTCAGGGTGCGTATATGGGGTTTGAATGGGTCGGTTGCACCTACGCCCCACTTGCCAAGATTTCTGAACGAGTGTGGCGCGAGGAAATAGGCCACGCGGCATTCGGTTACACCCTGCTACGCCGCGTGTGCCAGACCCCGGAAGGTCGCAAAGCGGCCGAGCACTACCTTCCCAAGTGGTACGCTGCCGGGTTGGATATGTTCGGATCGGATAGCTCCCAGCGTCAGTACGATTACATCAAGTGGGGTCTGCGCAAGCGTACTAACAAGCAGATGCGCGATGAATTCACGGTGGAAGTCAACGAATTGCTCAACAAGGTCGGCTTGACAATTCCTGAGGCCACTGCGGGCCGGAAGTATCTGTAAGCGGGACTCGAGGAATAGTCATCGTGTCGCGTACGTAATTGGCAAGTCGCCCTGACTATGTATTTATGGCGTATCGAGTCGTCGTGAAACCGTCGGGGAAGGTGATTATGGTTGAGCAGGGCCAAACCATCCTTGAAGCTGCGTTGGCGGCGGGAGTCGATTGGCCATACGGATGTGCGCACGGAATGTGCGGCGCATGCAAGGCTCGTTTGCTCTTGGGCAAGGTCGATATGGGAGAAGCTTCATTGTTCGCGCTTTTCGACGACGAGCGGGCAGAAGGATTCATCCTAACCTGCTCTGCCCGTCCTACTTGCGACGTGGAAGTTACTTTTGGTGACGATGCCGTGAAGACTGAGTAACTGCACGGCGCGAGTGCTAAGGAACGTCGCAGCGATCTGAAAATGGAAAGCAACTCCCAAACTAGCGTGGTTCGTAGCACTCTCTTAATCGGGTGCTCGATGAGTCGGCCGGGATCCTGGCCGCCGGCAAATGGACTCGCCCTGAAGGTGACAACCTCAACCTTGCCCATTTTGTCGTTGCGGTAGATGAGAGACGCCGCGACCTGGCATGGTGGCTGATGAACTTCAGCGAGCTGAACAACTTCCTCGCGCAGGCCCAGGCTTTGGAGTACGACAACCATGGGTCTGTTCATCGTGGGCACTGCCAACGGCGTCGCGGTCAGCTTCGATTCCGCGCGAGCGTTCGATCTGTGGCGCCTCGAGGAATTGAGGTTGCAGGTCAAATAAAAATGGGATCGTGTTTTCGATCGAAATAGACGATACCGGCGAACTGGTGGCGTGCCGTGAGAATGAGTCAGTTCTGCTCGCACTCGGGCGCAACGGCCGCCGCACTGTGCCCGTGGGTTGCCGTGGAGGCGGATGCGGGGTTTGCAAAGTCGCGATCATCGATGGAGCGTTTCAAGCCGGCAAGATGAGCCGCGAACACGTGAGCATCGAAGATCAGGCGCAAGGCGTGGTACTCGCCTGTCGGACCTAAGCGCAGAGCGACCTCAGACTTAGGGTTCTGAATCGTGGGCCGGCTCAAAGCACAAATAGATGGTTCGCCTGAAGGGGAAATATCAAATGTCGTTCCACAGCAATGTAGGATCGTGTGGAAGCTGCAAATTCATGCTTGCGGAAGGCGAGGTCGAGGTGCTGTGGCCGGAAGCGCCCGGACTAACGAAACGCGATCACGATCGCGGGGTTAAACTGGCTTGTCAGTCTCAGCCACGCTCCGACTGTGTAGTTAAGGCTCTGATTGGCGAGGAGTATGTTCCGCAAATTCGCCCCCGCCGTTTTGTAGGACGATTCGCTGAAGCGCGCGATGTTACCCATGACATGCGCCAATTCACATTCCACGGACCGAAGTGGGCTGAGTTCCTGCCCGGGCAATACAGTCTGTTCCGTCTCGACGGAGTCGCAGGGCTGCGCGCATATTCGATGTCTAACATCGGCAATGCCGAGGGTCAGTGGAGCTTCGTGATTCGGCGCATGCCGAATGGAGCGGCGACCGGCGTGCTATTCGACTGCTTGAAGCCCGGCGACGAGATTGCTTTGGACGGTCCCTACGGCCTGGCATATCTGCGAACCGATAGTCCACGCGACATCGTATGCATCGCTGGAGGCGCCGGCCTTTCCCCTATGCTATCGATCGTGCGAGGATTGGCTCGCGAGAGATCGCTGGATGGGCGGCGACGCTGCTTCTTTTTTCGGTGGACGCGAACCGCGCGACATTTGTGTTGATTCGACGCTCAACGAAATTCCAGAGCTACGATCCCGGACGGTTTATAGTGCAAGCATTTCGGTTCGGGAGAGCGACGTTGGCGGACGATGGACGGGCGAGCGCGGATTCATTCATGACTTGGTGGCCAGGAAGCTTCGCGGAGATTTCAAGGGCTACGAATATTACCTCGCCGGTCCGCCGCGATGATTCAAGCGGTGCTGAAGCTGTTGATGTTTGAGCATAAGGTTGCGCGCGAGCAGATTTATTATGATCGTTTCTTCTAGACGCGCATCAAACGACAGATTGATGGCGCCGAGGGGCAGAGATGAGCCAGAACCGTGAGTTAGACAAAGCATCCGCGCGGCCGGCATCGAGACCAACTGTCACGACGTTGGCAAAGGCACGCCGATAGTTCTTCTGCACGGGTCGGGGCCGGGAGTGAGCGTATGGGCCAACTGGCGCCTCGCGATTCCGGTTCTCTCCGAGCGCTTCAGCGTCGTAGCTCCTGACATTGTCGGTTTCGGATTCACCGAACGTCCCGCAGATTTCAACCACGACATGGAGAACTGGCTCCGGCACGGAGTTGGAGTTCTCGACGCGTTAGGCCTTGGGAAGGTTGGCTTAGTAGGGAATTCATTCGGAGGAGCACTCGCATTGCACCTGGCGGCTCGATATACCGAGCGCATCAGCAGGATGGTGCTGAGGGGTAGTGTAGGAGTGGGTTTGATCTGACTCCGGGGCTCGAACGGGCCTAGGGAAGCTCTGCACAAGTGTTTCGGTTCGGGTATAAAGAGTTAGTTGGATCGGCGGATGTGGAGGTATGGAGATGGGAAATCAGCGGACGTTCGCATCGATGGCGTGGAACGGAAAGGGCAAGGTCACTCGGCGCGAGCGGTTCCTGGCCGAGATGGATGCGGTGATTCCGTGACCGCGGCTGGTCAGGCTGATCGAACCGCACTACCCCAAAGCCGGACAAGGTCGCCAGCCGCTGGGGCTGGAGAAGATGCTGCGGACCTATTTCCCGCAGCAATAGTTCAATCTGTCGGACCCGCAGGCCGAAGATGCGATCTGCGACAGCGAGTCGATGCGCCGCTTTGCGCGGGTCGAGCTGGGCGAGGAGGCGGTACCGGACGAGACCACGATTCTGCGCTTTCGCCATTTGCTGGAGCAGCATGGACTGACCCAAGCGATCTTCAATTCGATCACCGGGCTGCTGGAAGAACGGCGGCGGTGGCTGCGCTCGGGAACCATCGTGGACGCGACCATCATCGCGGCGCCGAGTTCGACCAAGAACGCCAGTGCGAGTCGCGACCCCGAGATGAAGCAGACCCACAAGGGCCGCAACTGGCACTTCGAGATGAAGCTGCACATCGGAGCGGATAAGCGCGGTATCGTGCATACGGTGAGAGCGACCGCTGCTAACGTAGCCGACATTACCCAGCTGCCCGATCTGCTGCACGGGCAGGCGCGCGAGCTGTTCGGCGATCAAGCGTACTGGAAGGAAGACGATCGAAAGTTTCTCGAGGCTTGCGGAGTGCGCTACCGGATCAACCGGCGCCCTACCGCGCAGCGGCCGTTGAGCGAGCGCTGGCGGATGATCAACCGGGCGCGCTCGCGGACCCGGGCGCGCGGCGAACACGCCTTTCGGGTGGTCAAGCAACTGTGGGGTTTCGCCAAAGTGAGATACCGCGGTCTGGCCAAGAACCTGGCGCGAGCGCAGACCATGTTTGCCCTGGCCAATCTCTACCAGCTCCGCCGTGAGCTGCTCCCAGCAGGGGCCAGGTGTGCCCTGTGAGAGAACTTCGGGCCGCTAGCAGTCTCGGTGGCGACCATCGCCGGACCACCTATCACTCGATCTCCCTTCTCTGAACCCAAGTGTCATGACCACTTCAGACAATCGCTCCCGCACAGCGACCTGTGCAGAGCTTCCCTAGGGCTATGAGCCCTGCCTTGAGAACATGCGTAGTTTGACCCGATCGTCGGTGATCATGCTCTGAGTGAAAACGAAGAAAAGGACGCGGCCATCCTTGTTGTCACGACGATGGGGACCTCGCCGATGTAGGCGGTCTTGAAATCGCCCGGTCGTGCTATTTCACAGCCATCAACTATCGGATGCCACAGTGGGCCCGCATAGATCCGCTCCGGTTCAGGCCGGAAGAGCGAAGGATCTGAATAAGCCTGTCGAGGAATCACATTGGTCCGCAGTTGCGTCCACTGCCACGAGGGAGTGGATTTTGCGATGTTCATTTTCGTTTACCCAAGTTGATATTGTTTCACAACTGTGAAGCTGAACTGATCGCTCGTTCAGAGGCGTTCCGTCTTTTTAAACTCCTCTGCCGGGAAAGAACAAGCAAAACCCCTTATGCGCGACGGCCTCCGATCCTCCTCCGATGCTTGACATCTCCTCTTCGTCTGGAGCGGGCCGCCTCGCTTCGCGATCGATGCAAACTTTTTTCTCCTTGCAAAACTCCATCGAAAAGGACGACGCGCTGGCGAGGTGGGCGGGACGCGAGCGCGCGATCGGCGCCTCGATTATCGAGGGCGGCGCCATTACCGCGCCCGGCCATGTCATCAACACTCTGACTACTCCGACCACCGCCTATTTCGGCGAGCTTGATGGAAGCATTTCCGATCGCGCGCGCAAAATTGCCGATGCTTTTGCTAAAGCTGGGATGGGCGCTCGCGCGGTCAACAACATCACTCATGTCGAATGGGAGAAGCTCACGCAGATTGCGCTGGCCTCCGGCTTTTCCGTCAGCACTCTCGCCGCCGTCGCGAGGTTGGATTTTGCCGATGGCCTGGTTGTGCGCGAGGGCGCCGAGCATTTCGTCACGCTCGGTAAGGATCTGCTGTCGATTTATGCCGCGCTCGGATACACGCCGCAAAATTTCTTTGCTCCCGTTTCCGCGCTAAAGCAACTTGCGTCGCTCCCGTTCGAGGAAGCGGTCACCTTGGCGATGGACCTCGGGCGTCAGCTTAAGGCTCGCAGCTCCGTCGCGCGCACCTCGATGCATGAGGATGTAGTGCATGGGCGCAAGACCGAGGTTGATTTCATCCCGCGGCCCTTTGTTGAGAAGGCTGCTGCGCTCAAAATCAATGCGCCGACGGTAAATGCGGCCTATCGAGTCGCGAAGACCATCGATTCGTACCTCTGCGCGCCGGCCAATCGTACGAGCGTTCAATGACGCGACCAGGGAGGCGAGCATCGTGAGCTCCTCAAATCAAGTCGACAGCTATGTGGCATTCGAACCCGAGCGTGGAGTCATCGTCGATCGCAATGTCTTCTCGGATCCTGAAAGCCTGGAGCTCGAGTACAAGGTGCATCTTCGAAAAGGTGTGGGTGTATCTCGCGCATGAGAGCCCGATTGCGGTGGGCTTTGTATGCCGGGTCATCGACTGCCCGAAAAAACCGATACCGGCGAAGTCGCTTAGAAGAAAGTTTTGCAACTTGCACGGCATCGTTGCGGCGGAGCGGGACGCGAAAAGACGGCCCGCCCAGCGGCGTGGCGGGGTCGATTTACCATGCATTTGCTGCGGCTGCAGACCGCACTCACGCGCCGCGGCGCTATCGCCGGGGTAGGGGACGGCGGCGTTTTCGCAGCGCGTCGACGCGGCGCGACGCCTTCACAGTGTCCAGCAGGTACTCGCAGGCACCCTACGCTCGATGGCTCCTTTATGAACCGGATGGAGTTACTCTTGCGCTTGGTGACGGCGATACCATCGGACGAGAGCCTCGCTTCAGACTGTCCCGGGTCACGAGCATGCACGAGATCATACAAACTATACCGATAGCCGTAGCGAATACGAACATCCCACCGGCAGCCTCGATGAGTTTAATCGCCTCTGTTCTCACACGTGGCGTACTATCCATCTCAGTGCGCTCACGCTGCAAGAGAACGTCGGCGTCAGGGTCGAGATAGAAGGCTAAGGCCCAACCGATATTCCCGACCAGCGCTGGTACTACCCATGCTCCCACTGACAACGGAGGTGGCGTCTTTGATCGAGCAAGGATAGCAAACACCGTTAATACGACAAGGGAAGAAAGTGGTTGGGCGATCGCAGCGGCTCCGAGTCCTATCACGATCCTTTGCCATGCTCGACTACACCAGCCGCGATCCAGAGCGAGTCCTCCTAGAAAACCACCAGGAAAGTAGATTGTCAACGTCGCCCAGAGAAAGCCCAAGGCGAATATTGCCGTCGCCTCTGCAACCTCGAACGGGCTCATACCACGAGGTATAGGAACCTTCTGTATCTGTACCGTGTAGTGGATAACAAAGGCAGTATCTAGGACGAACACAAATATACCCAAAGCTATACCGGCTAAGAAGCCGTATTTCGCGGCTCTTGGTGGCGTTGTGTGTACTCCTCGCAGCCAGGCAAAAGTGACAGCAAAAGGACCAAGCAGCGAGGTTATAAGCTGAACAATGCCGATGAAGCCCTTTGGGCTAATTGTCTCGCCAAGATACTCGTGCAACAGCCCGTCCAAGATACTTGCAAAGACGCCGATCGCTCCTGCTCTAAGTACTCGCACCTGAACACCCTCTAGTCCGCTAGGTCGCGCGCTCTTCATAGGCGAGAGTATCGAATGGAGCAATGGCTCGATAACGAATATACTTGCAGCCGTGACAATAAATATTGTTTCTGCCCTCTTTAGCTTGTCGTGGAATGGAAGAGCTACGAAAGACTCACCCGCCTGATAGAGAAGCGTCGCGACTAAGGACGTTAGTCCAGAATAGAGAGCGAGCCGGACGGAAGATTTAGATGTCATCGAGACTGGCTTCATTGCGTGGTCGATAGCGGCTGTGCTGGTCTTAATATTGATATTCGTAGTCGGGCTCATTAGTGACGACGAATCCGCCGCCCTTACTAGGATCGTAGCGACGACAAAATGCAGTGACGTAAGATCGGTTGGGTCGGAACCAACTTGGATTGCGGTACTTGAAATATCCAAAGACATGAAATGCCACAGAAGAGATATTTCGCCTCGGATGTACTGCCAAATAAATATGTGCGGCCTCATAAGCCGAGCCGGACAACGGCATCCGTGCATTGAGGCTATATGGCTCAGCGGGCTTTACGATTGAGCCAATCGCGACATCTCGTTCATCGCTATATTCGGGCGCACCTTTGCGTATGTCGAAAGGTGGCAAGAGTTTCTCTTCTCTCAACACGCTTTCCATTCCATCGAGCTTATCGACGCTGAAAGTGACATTGCCTTCGGTGATCTTTGCGTCACTTCCTCCACGGTTGATCAGTCTAAGCTGTACTTCGATACCCTTTTCTTGCTTAAGCCGGCCCTGAGCATCGGGCACAAGTATGTCGTCTGGAACAGTCAAAAGGGCAATATTCAGTATTCCCAAGTTCGGTCGGTGGTCCGCAAGAAAAGCCCACCACAGCACTCGCCATTGAAGGCTAGCGAATACTAGATATCCAAAACCGACGCCCGCCAACACGGCCTGTATCAGCACCGCATATCGCGCAAATATGGGTTCGCGGCCGGCGTGTTGCTCTTTGGTGCGAGCTTCTTGCTCGGAACGAAGTGCGCTGAGCGCGTCGAGCAACTCAGCTTGGGCTGTATTGTACAGATTAATGGGGACGGTCGGTTCTGGGGGCAGTCTTCGCTCTTCCAGTGCATTGGAGCGTTTGTGATGGGCATCTGGCGGAGATCGTTTTGTTGTCGCATTTCCGGCCCCCGCTGTAATGACCAACAATCCGAGCGCGATATATAAGGCAAACCGATTCATGATTCGAACCCCCCGACGCAGTGTTCACACTGGCAGTGTAGTCCACAAACAGTCTCGAAATAAATCACCGTCGAAGCTGCTCCAGCTGGCTGTCCGATGCTGGGGTTCACTGGCGACCACTCATGCGGTAGAACAAAGCGTATGAAGCTCCGCCACGCCGCCGCGCTCGCGCTTGTGGGCAGGTACTTGATGGTGCCGCCTTGGTCTGAGCAAAATCACACCGTAAACTTCTCGGCGTCGTTCAAGCTGTGGACTTATGACGGAGCGTTTGACACCGCCGATGACGGCCAGACCGCGAAGTTTGGGGAAGTAAAAGACCTAATGGCTTTCCCGAATGACAAAGTATTGACGACCAGACTTAAACAAATCGAAGCTGGTCAGTGCATCGCGACCGACGATCCGCGTCTCAAGCTAAACTAGCCGGAAGGTGAGGAGAAAAATCTGATGAGCAGCGAAGAAATCAAACCCCCAGAAACCCCGAGCGGACCAGTGAAAGAGACGCACGAAACCCTTGATCTTAATCAAGGTGTTGGCGGGCCGTTCAATACAAAAATAGAGAAAAAGCCGCCCGCCGCCGAGAAGCAAAAGTACAAAATGAAGCAGTCCGCATCGAAGCCCGCGCCCAAGCGCGGCGCAAAGATTAGGAAGTCTCGGAGAAAGGTGAGGTGAGTGAGCCGTAGCGCGCCCTTATCCTCGCCACGGCAGCGCTGGTCGGGCGTGTGGTACTTTCGGCCCGCGTCCCTATATCCGGCACCGGCAAAAAGGCCCACCGGGCATCTATGCCGCGAAAATGATAGGCGGCGGCGTTGAGCTTCAGCTGCTGCACATCGCTGCCAGCGCGGCCAATCTTTTTCTAGGTCGAGTTCCTTGAGCATCTCTTCCGTCGGCGGCGGACCATCGAGGTCGGTCGTTGCTGTCTTGGGGAGCGGTTTGTCCTTCTTGTCTTTTGGATCGATATCCCGCACAAAACCTGTACAAAAAGCCCTTTTCAGCTCCAGCCAGCTTGAGCCAGCGCTCACGCGGATGTCGCATAACCCATGAATATCATTGCTGTTTTATTGATGGTGCCGAGGGGGGGACTTGAACCCCCATGTGGTTGCCCACGGTGGATTTTGAGTCCACTGCGTCTGCCGTTTCGCCACCTCGGCAACGAGGTTCCGAAGGGGCCCCATGATACGCCTTCTACCGTGGTTCGCGCGAGAGCGGCGATCGCTTACGCGAGAATGTTGACCAACGGGATCTTGCCGAGGTCCGATCCCATCGACACCAGCGCCTGCTGCTGAAGCAACGCTTCCTGCTCGTTCGCGGCAGCTTGCGCGAGGTTGACGCCGGTCAGATTCGATATCTGCGTCTGCAGGGTAGTGCTCTGATTGGTCGAATCGGTTACCAAGTTATTTGCGGTCTGGAGGTTGATTCCGAGGTTGCCACGCGACGTCGCAAGGTTGCTCAGCGCGGTCTGCAGTTGTGGCAGCGCTGCGGAGACCGCCGCCTGATTGCCGCTATTGAGCGCGCTCGCGAGCGAGGTCAGCGTCGCGATGAGTCCGCTGCTGGTGTCTCCAAAAATAGACTGCCCATCGAAGTTGGTCTGGACCTGGTTGCCGTTGCTGAAGGTCACCGAATTGGTTCCGCTATCGCCGGCATAATTTCCGCTCGAGTCGTAGGGCGCGGCCTGCACCTGATTGCCCGCGAACAAATACGATCCGCCATATTGCGAATTCGCCTGCCCAATCACCTGCTGCAGAATCGATTGGACCTGCGCGCCGAGCGTCGCCATCTCCGAGGTGCTGGTGGTGGCGTTGGACCCTTCTGTCGCGACCGAAATGGCGGAATCGATCGCGTTGCCGACGTTCGCCAGCGCGCCATCCGCGGTGGTGAGTTGCGCCTGAACTTGCTGTGCGAGTACGAGGTCATTCGATACCGCGGAATTTTGTGCGGTCAGCACTTGCGAAGCCGCATACTCGGTCGGGTTATCTGAGGGTTGAAGCACTTGATTTCCGGTCGCAATCTGCTGCTCGATTTGCGCGAGACTCGAGGTGTTGTTGTCGAGCGAGTAAGCGAGCGAATTGAAGAGGGAAAGATCTGACACACCCATTGACTATCTCCCCGAGCTAGCTGAGGTTCTGGACCAGGTACGTCGTAATATCATCCGCGGCCTGCACCGCGCGGCCCGATGCTTCGAGCGCGTTTTGATACTGAATCAACTGAGTCAGCTGATCGTTGAGCGAGACGCCGGTGATGCTGCTCTGGAGTTGGGTCAGCGATTGCACGGTCGCCGCCGACTGCTGCTGATTGCTGTTCGCGTTCTGCACCACGGTTCCGAAGTTGCCGGTTATTTCCGAGAACGCTTCTACCGGCGTGCTATTCGGGAGCGAAGCATCGAGATTCTGATTGTTTCCGATCGCCGCCAGCGCGGATGCGTTGGAGCCGTCGCCGGGTACGCCGGCCGCCGTCGCTGCCGCGCCAAGGTTCTGCTCGGTGAGCGCGGAATTGACTGAAATAGGGCCGCCACTTCCTGACACGGTAAACAGCGCAGTGCCGGTGGACCCATCGAGTCCGTACCCACTCTCGGCCTGGGTGTTGAGCGCGTTTGCGACCGAGGTCGACAGCCCGTTGACCTGCGCTTGCAGTTGCGAGACGGCTGCCGCTCCAGCGAGCACCCCTCCTAGAGTTCCCCCGATCTGGCTTACGTTCACAGGTAAGCTGCCATTGGCGAGGTCTACCTGGAGACCTAGCGATGCGCCTGAGCCGACCGTCGACAATGTCAGTGCCGAACCGCCCGAAACCAGTGGTATTCCGCCGACCGTAACATTGCCCTGCGAATCACCGTTGGCGCCGATTAGCCTCGCAAGCTGATTGACCAGCGCATCGCGCTGATCCTCCAACGCCGCGCCACTCTGTCCGCCGGCTTGAGCGGATGTGATCTGCTCATTGAGTTGCGCGATTTGGGAACTCGCGTCATTGATTTGCGAAACCAGTGAACTGACCTGGGTCAACTGACTGGTGGCGATAGTGCCGAGGCTGGATGACAGCCCCTGATCCGTCTGCGCGAATTGCGTAATCCCAGCGATCGCCGACGACCGTACGGTCGCATCCGATGGCGACGCGGACAGGTTCGTGAACGCATTGAACAAGCTCTGCAACGATCCGGATAGGTCGTTGCCCGATGATGGCGCAAGCGCCTGCTGTGCATCCGTAGTCGCGAGCGAAAATGCCTGGTTGTAGCTGTCGCTGGACTGACTAGTGTTGATCTGGCTGGTCAGATAAGGGGCGGCGGCGCGGACGGTGCCAAGGACGGTCACTCCGTTACCGATACCTCCATAACCAGCGTTAGCTTCGAGGTTGACCGATTCGACCGAATAGTTCGGATTCGATGCGTTGGAGATGTTCGATTCGGTCGCGGCTATCTCCGCTTCCGCCGCATAGATACCGCTCACGCCTATCGATTGGAGGTTAACCGACATGGTTAGCTACAACTCCGGCCTCGGCTAGCATTGCCCGGACGACCCGGCGCATGGCACCTATCGCGCCACTAAGCAAAGCGAGCGCCGCACTCACCTTCGCCAATTCTTCCCCCGTGAGCGGCACATCTCGGGAGTTTAGGCGGGCAGTCAACAGCTCGATTTGGAGATTGACGCGCTGCAGGCCACTGACAGTGCCCAGCGAACCCGCCAGTTCCACGATGCTTTCCGGTGTTGCCAACATGGTCTTAGGACTTGAGCGCGGCCGCGACGCTAGCCGCGACTTCATCCGGATCCGGATGATAGGTGCCAGCCGCGATCTGCGCCTTGAACGAAGCAACCACCTCGGGACGGATCGAGCTTTGCGCGCCCGCCCGCTGGATGGCTGTGGCGATGAAATTTCCCAGGTTCGACAGACTGGTCGCGTCGCTTACTGGGGTCGAGGGCGCAGGTTCGCTTGCGCTCTGCGACGTGCCCTGGACGCTCTGCTTCGATGCACGCGAGGTCTCTACTATGTCAACCTGCTGGCTAGCCGAAGAGCCGCCAATACCTGGAATTGAGTTTGCCATCGAGCGCTATCCCTCTGACGGTGGAGGCAGCAAGACCGGTGCCGTCACGGATGGACTCGGCGGCAACAAAATCGGCCCATGCGCGTCCGCTGGCATAGTCACAGCTGTATAGTTAGGTGACAGTGCGCCGCTTGTTTCAGGCGTGCCCACCATCGATGCACTTCCCAGTCGGGCATTGCGCACGAGTTGAATCCCGGTTGGCCGCAAGCTTTTGGAAGCCGAACTTACCGGATGGCGCGGTCCGGAGATCTCGCGACTGATCATCTTGTTGAGCTGGCTCATCGATTTGGAATTCGCCAGCGCCTTGCCCATCGCGCTGTCGATGAACGATCCATAGATGTCGCCGGTGGCGCCGCCGCTGATTCCCATCGGACCCGCATCCTGACCCACCATCGATTCGCGCATCTGTTTCGCGAGCATGGTAGTGAATATCTGTGCGAATCCCGCCGCAGCGGCTTTCTGGCTGGTCTGCCGGACGGCGCCGCCGCTGAACACCGATTGGTGGAAAATTCCTGACTGGCTGAAAATTCCCGGACTGGATGTCAACATGATCTGACTGCTCCTCTATCTCATATCTCATTGGCGTATCGATTACGGCTTACCGAATAATGAGTTCGCCGTGCAGCGCACCGGCCGCGCGAAGCCCTTCGAAAATCGCGATGGTGTCGCCGGGCTTGGTACCAACCGCGTTGAGCGTTTCCGTGATCTGCTCGACGCTCGCGTCCTTAGGCAGCATGAAAAACTCGCCCTTTTCCTGGTTGGCTGTGATCTTCGCGCTCTTGAGTGAAACCGTAGTGCCGCCCCTGCTGAATGGCGTCGGTTGCGAGGCCGTCAGCGTAGGCTCGATCGTCACCGTCAGGCTGCCATGGCTGATCGCGGCTTTGCCCACGGAGACCGCGCCGCCGACCACGATGGTACCGGTGCGCTCGTCCATCACTACGCGATCCGATTCGCCCGGAGCGACCGCGATCTCGTCCAGCGACGCGGTGAAGCGCACCGGCGAAAGCGCTGCCGGCAGCGTAACTTCAAGGGTTCCGGGGTCGACGACATCCACTTTCACGTCCTCGTAGCGATCGCGGATGGCGGCGGCCGCACGCATCGCAACGGCGGCATCGGGATCGTTGAGATCGATTTCCAGTTGCTGGCTCTTGCCGAAATTGTCCGCGACTTCGCGCTCAACCGTGGCACCGCCGGGAATCTGACCCGCAGTCTGAAAGTTCTTGCGCTCCGACGCTCCACCCGCGGCGGCTGCAAAGTAACCCTCGATAGTGACCGGGCCCTGCGCGAGCGCGTAAACGCGGCCGTCGGCGCCCCGCAGCGGTGTCATCATTACAGTCCCGCCTTGGAGAGATCGTGCGTCGCCCATCGCTGATACCAGCGCATCGACCCGCGCACCGACTCGCGCGAATGGAGGAAGATCGGCGGTGATAATAGCGCCGGCCAGATTGCGAGTCTGGATATTTTGCGGATTGAGGCTGGTCGGAATTGTGATGTCCTCGTGGCGTAGCGTGTTGAGCAGGAACTGGATCGAGAACAGGGTCTGCTGCGAATCGCCGGTGTTCTGAAGTCCTACTACCAGGCCATGTCCGACCAGATGGTTGACCCGCACGCCGCGCAGATGCCCCAAAGTTGAGAGTGAGACCAGACTGCCGGAGGCGCCATGCTGGTAGCCTAGCAGGCCACCCGCCGGAGAAATCTGTGTGGGAGTGTTGCTGTGGGGTAAATAGATCGCGTCGCCCGGCGATGCGTTGTCAGTAGGCGGCGGGAGTAGCAGGGGAGTGCCCGACGCCGAATTGGTATCGGGCGAGCCTTTCGGCGGAGTTTCACCCGAGGCAAAGCCCGCGGATAGCACCACCGCCAACACCACGATCGATAGTCTTAGACCTTTCCTTAGAATGCCCATAGCCAATCGAATAGTCGGGTACCCACGCCGTTACCCTGCTTGTCGCGTACCTGGCCTTGACCCAACATGCTTACCTCCAGGTCGGCGACCTGAGTTGAGGAAATCATGTTGTTGGAATCGAGGTCCTGGGGACGTACCACACCACTCAGATGAATCGTATCGTCCTCGCCATTCACACGGACGTGACGATCTCCCTTGATAGAAAGCGTTCCGCTCGGATTGACGGCCACCACCACCGCGCTGACCGTCGCGGTAAAAGTATCCGCCGCCGACATGTCGCCGGTGCCGGTGGTCGCATTGGCCGATGAACCGTTTATCAGGCTGCTGGTATTGAGCAGCGGATAATGTTTGCTCAGCCATTCGGTCCCGCTCAGCAGATTTGGCAGGCCGGCGCTGATCGAGCGCGTGTTCGAGAGGCTGGTTCCGGCTTTCGCTTCGGAACTAATCGCCTCGAGCACGTTGACGGTTACGATATCTCCCACCGCATGCGCCTTCACATCCGAAACGAGATCAACCGCGGCGACCCGCAGTGGGATACTGCCTTCGGCGCTGGGCTGATATGCGACGCGGTCGAGTTGCGGAATCATCACGCCCGCATCCCCCAACACCGGCGTCGAAATCGCTTCGCGCACGACCGGATCCGGCTGATTCGGCTTAGCTTCGGCGACTGGCTGCGCAGGCGAGGGCGGAGGGACAAACAGCTTCGGCACGGAAGCGATCATCGGAATAAACGGGACAACGGCGCACCCGTTGCCGAAAAGGGTGAGCGCGAGGAGCGCCGCGATTTCGAGAATCCTGGTTTTCATTGCAACACCAACTCCGCGCTATGCGGACCGGTCACGGTAACCATCACCGGCGTTCCGCTGGCTGGATTGACCAGGGTCACGGAGTCGCCGACTGCCCCCTGCGATTGCGCCTGGAGCTGCGCGCGAACCCTGACCGGGCCGTTCTTCACCATGACCGTCACCATTTCGCCCGGATGCACCGCGATCGGACGCGTGATCGCGCTTTGATACAGGGGTTGCCCAGCGCGGATCACGGTCGCACTCGCGTAGGGACCCTGATTGGGAAACACGGCCAGCCCGCTGATCGCGCCCGAGAACGCATCGATCCATTGCGGCTGAAAGTCCGCAGCGGCGATCGTTTCATTCGGCTCAATATCGCGAATCGCGACCAGCACCTGGCGGCTCGCGTCCATCGTGGCCGGGCAGTACACCGATCGGGTTTCGTCCTGCAGCTCGACCATGAACGAACGCGAGTTCAGACGCGCGAATCCTGGCGCAATGGTTCTGAGGATCGCATGCGCAGTCGGTTTGCATCCGAGCGTCACGCGATCGACGCGCATTCCCTCTGGGACCATCGCGGGAAGTTGTGCCCGGATTTGCGATTCGAGGTCCGCGGCAACATCTGCGGCAACTTCTGAACGATCGCCCTGCGTTACCGCGGCTCGAGCTTTCTGATCCAGCTGCGTGCTTGCTGCCCGGATCGGTGCAGGAACCACGAGCACGGCGGCAATCGCCGCGACCGCAATTCGGCTCAACTTATTGTCATTGCTGGATGAGGCCATTGGCGACACTCTGCATCTGATCGGCGACCTGGACAGCCTTGGAACTCGCCTCGTACGCGCGTTGCGCCGAGATCAGTCCGACCAGTTCCGTCACGGTGCTTTCGTTAGGCATCTCGAGGAATCCCTGCGCTACGGACCCGAAGCCGTTCTGACCGGCGATTCCGGTCTGCGGCGATCCAGAGGCCTGCGTTACTTTGTAGAGATTCTGTCCAATCGGTTGTAATCCGGCGGGATTGAGAAAATTGATGATCTGGAACTGGCCGACCTGGGTAGGCAGCGTTTGACTTCCAACCTGCACCGACACGGTTCCGTCGGGACCGATGGTCAGGTTTTGTGCATTCTGCGGTACGTTGATGCCGGGCATCACGCCGTAGCCGTCGAGTGTCACCACTTTGCCGTTCTGGTCGGTGCGGAAACTGCCGTCGCGGGTATAGGCAATCGATCCATCCGGCATGGAGAGCTGGAAAAATCCGTTGCCCTGGATTGCGACATCGAGCGGGTTGCCGGTGTTGTCGAGCTGGCCTTCGGTGAAAATCTGATCGACCGACGCGGTTTTTGAGCCGAGCCCGATTGACGATCCCGTCGGCACGAAACTGGTTTGTGATGACTGCGTGCCAGCCTGTCGCTCATTGACGTAGAGCAGGTCCTGGAAGTGTGCGCGCGACACCTTGAAGCCAGGCGTCGACGCGTTGGCGAGATTGTTGGAGATGACCTGGATTTGCGTCTCTTGCGCCTGCATCCCGGTCGCGGCGGTGGACATCGCTTGAAGCATTGTGAAATTCCCCCCTTAAACAGGGTGTTGAGAATTGTTACGCACTGTACGGCAGCAGAAATCGCTCAACACCCTGGGTCCGAAATCTGGCTGCTTTCCTTCAACTTCTCTCCCTACTGGGAGAGACAAGAGTGAGGGAGCAGGCTGTTGAATTGACTTTTTCAACAGACTGCTATGCCTGAAGTGTGAAAGCCTGGATAACCTGGTTCTGACTCGAGTCAATGCTCTGGACGGCCTTCATCGATGACTCGTAGTTGCGCATCATGCTGAGCATCGACGTTATCTCGCCCATCTCGGAACCGGCCGCGCCCTCGAGGAATCCCTGATGCATTTGGCTGTTGGTCGCGGGCGCCAACTCCTCGCCGTTCGCACCGCGATAAAGGCTCGCGCCGAGCGCAACCATCTTGGTGCCTGCAGGCTCCGCCATCCCGATTTGCCCAACCGGCTGGCCATTCACGCTGACCGAACCATCGCCCCCAATGACCAAAGTGCCGGGGACTTTGATCGAGATGGTCCCGCCCGCGGGAGTAAGCACTGGATAACCTGCGGCCGTCAGTGTGCCATCAGGCTGAACCGCGAGAGTGCCGTTGCGGGTGTATGCAGTGCCATTGGGCCCTTGCACCGTGATGAAGCCGCTCCCAGTGACGGCAACATCCATCGGATTGTTAGTCGCCTGTAATGGCCCCTGCGAAGCGTCGATGGTCGGAGGCCCATTGGAAGCGGCAAACTGATAGGGACTGCCGTTGCCGCTGACAGCCTGCGCTTCGTTAAGAACGCGCTTGAAACCAGGTGTGCTCAGGTTCGCGATATTGTCCGCGACCGACGATAGCGCTCCGAGCGTGGCCGCGGCACCGGATGCGGCGAGATAGAGTCCGATCATTTCGTTTCCCCTTTCCGATCTTTCAAGGCGGCCCGAAGCTGCGCGACGGCGCTGTTGAGCGCGCGCGATACCGCGCTTTCGGACTCGTCCAAAACTGCGGCGATTTCCGCCAAGGTTAGTTCCTCGTAGTAATAGAGCGTGATGAGTAGGCGCTCACGCTCGGTCAGGTTGAATTCCATCAGCTCGCGCAGTTGCGCTGTCTCCGCGCTGTCAACGACCAATGCGGCGCTCTCGTCGGGCAGAGAATCAGGCTCGATCTCATTGGTTCCGACAAAAATGTCCTCGCTGCCGACGCCGGAAGCCTTCATCGCGGTTTGGATCTCGCGCATCAGCGCGCCATGGACATGAGTGCGCGCGAAGACGCCAAACGCGACGCCGCGAGACGGATCGAATTTGCGCGCGGCAAGCAGCAGCCCGTAGCATCCCGCGGAGACAAGATCCTCGCGGGTGAGACCGAGACGCGGCGAGAGCCAGGCGCGATCCACCTGATGGAGCACGAGCGGGATGTAGCTCTCGACCAGGCGCGCGATTTCCTGCTCATGGAGCATAACCGGTACCGGCGTTTCAACTTGTTGGGCGTACGCTTTCACGCGATCTCGCAATTAGGAAATCCTTCCAACAATCGTGGGTTCAACCCCGCTTGGAATATCCGCCGAGCCGAGCACGACGATATGGCGCGAGGCGCGCCGCGCGACGCGATCGAACATTCGGCGGATCTGCGGTGAAACAACAACCGCCGGCATGTCCATCATCTTGGCAGCGGCTTCGGTGCTGGCTTTGCGAATCGACTCGGTCACCTGGCGTATCACCGAAGGATCGGTCAGCGCCTGATGGTCCTGGCTGGCGGCGGTGAAGAACGGTTCCTCGATCGCGGGATCGACGACGAGCACCGGCAGTGCACCATCGGCGCGCCGCAACGGCTCGCATATGGCGCGCGCGATCAGAGGGCGAATCCGTTCGGTCAGCTCAGTGGGATCCTTGGTAGCAGCACCTTCGGCAGCGAGAGCTTCAAGAATCACCGGAAGATCGCGGACGGAAATACGCTGCGCGAGAAGCATCTGAAGGACGCGAAATACTGAGCCTAAGTGGATGCCGACGCCGGATAGCTCCTCGACGATGCGCGGAACGACCTTTTGCGCCTGCTCCAGCATTCCTTCGACATCCTTTCGGGTGAGGATTTCGGCGGCATTGGAGCGGAGGACCTCTGCGAGATGAGTGACCAAAACAGTGAGCGAATCAACTACGGTGTAGTTATTCAGCTTGGCAATCGTGACCTGCTCACCACCGACCCATAACGCGGGCAGACCGAAAGCAGGTTCGGTGGTTTCGATTCCCTTCACGCTGGTGCTAGGTCCTTTGACGCCGGGAATTGCGAGGCTCATGGTGGCGCGCACGGTGCCGCGTGCGACCTCGGTCCCGCGCAACAGGATGCGATAGGTGTTCTGATCCAGTGCGAGGTTGTCGACAATGCGCACAGCGGGGAGAGTTATCCCTAGCTCATCGCGCAGTTTCGGCCGCAGCGCCTGAATCTTTTCGGCAAGTTTCCACGGTTCGTTTACGAAAGGTACCAGCGCCGCACCGAGTTCGAGGCGCACGATGTCCGGCCACGCACTGGCGGCACCGTCAGCCGGCTTCGGCTTCGCGATCGCAACCTCCTTGGCGGCTTCTTCCGCAGCTTTGCGGCTCCGAAGCCCGAGCGCTCCCAAAACCATCGCGAGAGCGACAAAGGGGATGTGCGGCAGGCCCGGAAGCAATCCGATGATCCCGAGCAATCCGGCCGCGCCGAACAGCACGCCGGGATTGCGCATCATCTCCTTGCCGATTGTGTTAGGCAGGTCGAGATCGCTCGAGGTGCGCGATACGATGACGCCTGCCGCAGTGGACGTCAGCAGCGCCGGAATCTGCGCCGCGAGTCCGTCACCGATAGTAAGTATCGTGTAAGTATGCAGCGCGTCGCCGACCGAAAGTCCATGTTCGATAACACCTACGAAGAGTCCGGCGACGAGGTTGATCGCCATTATCATGATGGCCGCGATCGCGTCGCCGCGCACAAACTTGCCGATACCATCCATCGAAGCGTAAAAGTCGGCCTCGCGTCCGAGGTCACGGCGGCGCCGTCGCGCCTCCTCCTCGCCGATGCCGCCCGAGTTGAGGTCCGCGTCGATCGCCATCTGCTTGCCCGGCATCGCATCCAGGGTGAAGCGCGCGGCAACTTCAGCAACGCGGCTTGCGCCCTTCGTTACGACCGCAAAGTTGATGATCGCGAGCACGACGAATACGACCATTCCGACCGCATAGTTATCGCCAACGATGACGCGGCCGAACGCCTCGATTACCGTGCCCGCCGCGCCCGCGCCAAGATCGCCGTGCAGCAGAATGAGCCGCGTCGATGCGACGTTGAGCGATAGCCGCAGCAGTGTCGCGATCAGCATCACGGTGGGGAACGCGGAGAAGTCGAGCGCGCTGCGATTGGAGGCCGAGACCACCAGCACCACAATCGAAAGCGCCAGCGAGAGCGAAAGCATCACATCGAGGACGGTGGCGCCGATCGGCGCGACCATCCCAGCCAGCACCAACATCGCGGTGAGCGGAAGAGCAAGCTCCGAAGCGCTGATAAACTGTGCCGGACTATGTTCGGAAGCCATCAGGCTGCTCCTTGTCCCTGTTTACGGCGTTCCTCGGCGCGCATAATCGTCGCGAGGACCTCGGCAATCGCGCGATAGAACTGGCGCGGGATGAACTCGCCTACCTCGACTATCTTGAACAACGCGCGCGCCAGCGGTTTGTTTTCCATCACCGGAACGGCGGCCAATCGCGCGATCGAAATTATCCTGAGCGCGTTCTCACCCGCGCCCTTCGCGACGACCAGCGGCGCCTGATCGAATCCACGGCGATATCGTAACGCGACTGCGAAATGTGTCGGATTGGTCAGCACGACGGTTGCCGCCGCCGCTTGATGGATTCCGCGGATACGCTTGAAGCTCTTTCGTCGTGCGTTACGGATCGCGCGCTTGATCTGGGGATTGCCCTCGTCCTGTTTGAGCTGATCGAGAAACTCCTGGCGGGTCATCCGCAGCTCGGCCTCATGCTCGTAGCGCTTGTGCGCGTAGTCTGCGCCGGCGGCGAGCAGTGCGACGGTCGCGCTCCAGTACAGAATTCGACGACTCGCGCCCGCTAGTGCCGCCAGGCCTTCCGCGATGTCGTGAGCTCCCGCGGCCAGCCCGAGTGCCCATTTCGCGGTGCTCCACGCGATGAATCCGATCAGGATTATCTTGAGGCCGGCCTTCGCCAGCTCGACCAGTCCTGCGCCCGAGAAAATCCGTTCGAAGTACTTCAGGGGATTAAGGCGCCCCAGATCGGGCGCAAGTTTGGAGGCAGCGAAAACGAACCCACCTTGTGCCGTCGATCCGATGACGGCCGCGGCCGCCAGCATTGCCATTGCCCCAATCGCAACCGAGAGCGGCCACGCGAAGGCTTGCCCGATGGCGCCAGGCAAATCGCTTGAACCCATCGCCGCAAGTGCTTCTCTGAAAGCACCGATCACGAAGCGCGAGGCTACAACTGTCGCCCCGGCGAAGAAGACAGTTCCAGCTACGAACGAGATCGCTGACGTCAAGTCGCGCGAGCGCGCAACCTGTCCTTGCTCGCGGGCGCGCTCCCGCTTTTGCGGCAATGCGGCAAAGGTCTTTTGATCGCGATCAGCCATTGAGCCATTCCATCGATTGGGTCATCACGCTGGTCCACGCCCGCATGATCCCCGCGCCAAGGCCGGCCGCGTCGAGTCCGAGCAGCACCAGACCCGCCATCACCATCGCGGCTGGCGCGGCGATCAATATGTTCACCTGAGGAGCGAGCCGTGCGATTACTCCCTGCGCGATCGACAGCACGAACAGCGGAACCATCACCGGAAAGCTCAGCGCCAGGCCTAACGCGAAGACTCTTCCGCCCAGACTGATCAGATGATGTGGATCGGGCAGCGATAGCATTCCGAGCGGCGCTACCGACAGGCTATGCGCGAGCGCCAGTATCAACATGCGATGAAAACCACCAACGAAAAACAGCAGCGCGGCAAGTGCTCCGAATCCGTCGGACAAAGCGTTGGGCGCTTCGACTTGGGCACGCAAAACGGCGCCGGTATTCATTTCCATGCTCCCACCGATCACGCTTCCGGCAGTCATCACTGCGCCGACCACGATCGCCGCGGCGAATGAGAGGGTCAGTCCGATGGCAAGCTCGCGAACTATCAGAATGATGATCGGAGTAATGCCCGCGGCAGCCGGCATCGTCACCGCCGCCAGCGGCATCAGCGCGCCAGCGATCAGCGTGGCCAGCATCAGGCGGATCCGTGCGGGCATCGACACGCCAAGGAGTGTCGGCAGCGCACTCATCACACCGGAGGTTCGTGCGAACAGCAGGCCAAACGCGAGCGCCACGTCGTTTCCGATCGTCAGATTCATCGCTGTACGATCCATGGGATGGTGACGAACGCCTTGTGCATAAAGCCGCCTAGAGCCGAGATCATCCAGGTCGATCCGAGCCAGATGGCGGCGGCCGCCGTGGCAACCTTAGGTGTAAAGGACACGCTGGCGTCCTGCACCTGAGTCGCGGCCTGGAGTATTCCGAAGACCACGGCGATTGCGGTCATAGCGCCGAGCAGCGGACCACCTACTTGAATTGCGGTCCACAAGGCCGAGCGGAACAGGTCTGATGCTAGCGCTGATGTCATTCTAGATGGTTCCTTCCCTTGCTCATGAAAAACTTGCTCCAAGATTTCCGAGCAGAAGCGGCCATCCGGACGCCAGCACGAAAATCAGAAGCTTGAGCGGAATCGTGATAACCGACGGTGGGAGCATGAACATCCCCAGTCCCATCAACACAGCCGACACCACCAGATCGATCACCAGGAATGGCAGGAAAATCAGGAAGCCCACTCGGAAAGCGGAAGTAAGTTCGCTAGACACGAATGCTGGGACCAGCGCATAGAATGGCAATTCGGTGGGCGGTCCGGACGGCAGCTTGAGGTCGCTTTTGGCGAGCAGTCCGCGCGCCATCTCAATGTCCTGAATGCGCGTCTGCCGCAACATGAAATCGCGCAATGGTCCTTGCGCATTGGCGACTGCGTCTTTTGGCGCAAGCTTACCGGCCATGTAAGGATCGACTGCGGAACTCTGAATCCGGGTCCAAGTTGGCGCCATCACCAGCATCGTGAGGAACAGCGCGAGGCCAGTAATCACTATATTTGGAGGAGTCTGCTGAAGCCCCAGCGCCTGACGCAGCAAGGAGAGCACGATCACGATTCGGGTGAATGAAGTAAGCATGATCAACAGCGCCGGCGCCAACGTGATGAGCGTCAGGAGGGTGGCTAGCTCGAGTGGTCCGGTGCCATGGCTACCGGTATCGATCGCCAGATCCAGTGCCCATGCACCGGATGTCGCGAATACAACTGCGCCAACAACGGCAGCGCCGGTGAGTATTAACTTGCTGTACTTCATTTCATTAACTGACTATTCGACCAGGTAGTCAGAAAAGTAGATGTCAACCAGGGTGTCCTGGAAATCCTTGTGTAAAGTTGAAACTAGATCCTCTTTCAGCTTGCGCTCGCCAACCGGGGACGAGAGCTCGCTTGATGATCGCGCGGTAACTACGGTGACGATCCGATCGCGCACGATTGGTATCTTATCTTCCATCGAATCCGCCTCTTTGGCGCGCACCGCGAGGACTGGATCGAGCTTGATATAGTGCTCGCTCCCGGAGTCGGCGAGGCGAAGCGTCATCTCCCTGACCTCGACGTAAGCGACCTTGGGCGCGGCGGACTGAGCCGCTTTGACCGCGCCGCTGCCGAAGATCCCGAACTTCAACGCTGCCGCGGTGCCGCCGCCGATCACGAGGATGGCCACCGCGGCGACTATGATCAGTTTCTTGCTCACTGGGTGACTATCTGCATCAAGGTGCCGAGAATGCTGTCCTGAGTTTGCAGCGCCTTCGCGTCGGCCTGATACGAGCGCTGCAGCACCACCAGGTTGACAAGCTGGTTGGTGGTATCGACGTTGGAATGCTCCAGGGAGCTCGACGCAATACTGCCTGCTGAGCCCGCGTTCGCACCCGAAATGGTTGGCGTTCCGGAAGCGCTGGTCTGCTCGTAGGCGCCGCTGCTGTCTAGCTGGAGACCTTGTTCGGAGGCGAAAGTCGCGATCGCGACCTGCGCGACGTTGACGTTCTGGCCGTTCGAATAGGAAACGGAAACTATGCCGTTGCTATTGATGCTCACGCCCTGCGGACGGCCGATTGCGTTGCCGTCGGCAGTCCCGGTCGCCGCGGTCGATCCCGCGAATTGCGTGAGTCCCGAGAAATTCAGATTGAGCGACAAATTCGCCGCGCCCGAGATGGTCGCGGTCAATGCCGACCCGGGCAGCGCGCCGCTCACGATGTTGCCATTGGTATCGAAACCGACGGTTCCGGAATTGTTGGTCAGTCCGGTGGCGCTTCCGTCCAGCGTCGCGGTCCACTTCCAGTTTTCGGCGGCTGGAGCGGTGCCGGGCCCGGCGTTCTGGAAGTAGTAAGTCAAAACATGCGCGTTGCCGAGGCTGTCATATACTTGCACACTCAGCGACGAGCTGTAGGTCGTGGGATCCGAAGGATTGATCGCACCCGTAATAACCGGGCTGGAGGCATCCAGATTTCCGCTGATCGTATTTTGGGTTGAAGCGGATGGCGCCAGCACACCTTGGGGGATCACGATCGGCGCGAGAACTCCGCCGGCGGCCCCTGACGAACTTACGGTATAGCCCATCAGCTCTGAGCCATTGAAGCCCATCAGCGTGCCGTTGGAACTTTCGGACACTTGTCCGTTGCGCGTGAAATTCTGGACACCGTTGGCATCCTGAAGCACGAAGAAACCGTTGCCCTGGATTGCCATATCGGTTGGCGAGTTGACCTGGGTGATCGCGCCCTCGGAAAAATCTCGCGAAATGCCTTGCACCGCGACGCCACCGCCCAGCGCGTTGCCCGCGACGAATTCGCCGAGTAGCGCGCCAAAGTCCACCGATTCGGCTTGAAAGCCGTTGGTCTGCGCATTGGCGAGGTTGTCACTAACCGCCTGCATCGCAGTCTCGATGCCCTGTAACCCGGTTTGAGTAATTGAAATTGAATCTCCAGCCATTGGATTATCTCCCCTTTTGTTTGGTCGTTAGTTGGATGTCGGCTGCGCGACGCTCGCGACCTGGGTTTCAGGAATCACGAGATTGCCGATATTGAGTGAGACGCTGCCATCGCTTGCCATCGCGACGCTGCTAACCACGCCCTGCTCCAGCAGGCCACTGAGCGCCACGTTCTTGCTGTTGACGATCTGAACTGTGTATAGACCCGCCGGCTGCGACGAAGACGGACTCCAGGTAAAGTTCTGCAGCGTGCTACCGTTGAGTTGCCCCAGCGCTACGGAGTCAACCTGCTGGCCGGAAGGGTTATAAACATTCGCGGTGTAGTTGTCGGTCGAAACCGGCGCATACTCGATCGAGGTTGCTTTCCCATTTTGCACGCCGATCGTATTTCCAGCCGCGACGACCTGGCGCCCGATGAAGGCCGACGCTGCCTGCATCAGATTTGTTTGCGGCGTCTGATTACTCTGCAAATCCTGGTTGATGCTCTGCAGTTGACCCAGGTTCGAGAATTCGACCATCTGGCTCGCGTACTGCGTCGGATCGGTCGGGGAAGTTGGATCCTGGTTTTGGAATTCCGCCACAAGAATCTGCAGGAAGTCGTTGGCGGTCAGCGTCTGCGGAACCGCCGCCGCTGGATTGGTATTGGTCGGCGCGGACGCCGAGGTGACTGAATCCGTTAACGCGCTCATTCCGTTACCTCACTTATGCTGAATATCTGGTCATCCTTTGATGACGTATCTTGTTGGTGCGGACGCTGATATCCGTTACCCCCGCGGCCGCCATTACCGCCTGGCTGGTAGGAAACTTCGGCCTCGCCTAGCCGCATCCCTGCGGCGTCGAGGTTCTGACGCATGGCGTCGATCTCGCTCGAGACCCGCTGCGCTGATTCGCTCGTCGGTGTCACGATCTTCACATCGATCGATCCAGCACGCTCCCGCACTGTCGCGTTAGCCGTTTGTCCGTTGGCAAGCTCGATCTTCAGATTCGCTACCCGCCCTGACTCGATAGGCGAAGTAACTTCCTGAACTAGCTTGACAGGCACGGATTCAGCACCTCGTCCTGGGGCAGGTGCGTCGTCGGAGCGGAAAACACCGTCAGAGGTACCGCCGACACCTGGCGTGTAGGTCTTGTCGCCTTGTTTCACGGTGGTGTAGCTCTGCAGCTTATATGGCTCGGCTTGCGCACTGGCGCTGACGGGTGTGCCAGTGGTCTGAGGTGACAAAGAAGCCGCGACATTAGCCGTTTCCATCGTTGAATAGCGACTCTGGTGTGCGCCCGCCTCTGCTGAGTCCGAAAGCGTAGGTCCGGTCTCGAGAACTGCCGAGACAGGTCGGCTGGTCTCCTCGTCGAGAGATTTCGGGTGCGAGGAAGCCGAATCATTCAAGACAGTAGACGCGCCAACCTGCCGGTCCTCGCTAACAGTCGTAAGGTGCGCATCGGTCGCGAATAGTGATGAGTTATCATAAGGGCTATTCGCACGAGCGTCGTCGTCGGTGCGTGTTGGCTGCCTTGGCGATGGCGAGTTCGCTGGAAGCTGAGACGTTAGAGGAAGAGCGTCAGGCTGAGTTGTAAGAGGGTTGGACGTGCTTACGGCGGACGCCTCGCGCTGCATTCCTGGACTTCCGATCGGT
The DNA here is from genome assembly GCA_963815835.1 of uncultured delta proteobacterium. Classification (GTDB taxonomy): domain Bacteria; phylum Desulfobacterota; class Binatia; order Binatales; family Binataceae; genus DATGKG01. The sequence continues at coordinate 274,600 of CAWFIF010000002.1, read as the reverse complement.
GCCATCTCTCTAATCGGCTTATCCGTTTGAGTTGCATTCGCTGATGCGTCGGTTGCTACGGCGCTGGGAAATGCCTCATTTGCCGGGGAAGCGGTTGCGTTGACAGAGTCCTTCGCTAGGAGATCGGGTCGCGTCTCCTGCGGACTGGTGGTCGAGCTGGCGACCGATTCGGTTCGCTCGGCGCCATATACGGTCTCTGAGGTGAAGCCATCGGTCTGGAACGAATCATACGAGTGGCGCGATTCATCGACACCAGCATGATCATGTGCTAGCTCGTTGTTGACATCGACGGTCAGATTCGCTACCCGACCTGGCACGATAGCTGGAGTAACTTCTTGAATTAGCCGGATGGGCGCAGACCCAGCAGCTTGTTTTAAAGTAACTGTACCATCGGTACGAAACGTGCCGCCCGAGGTAACAACAGCATCTGGCGTATGAGTCTCGACTTCTTTCACAGCGATATGGCTCTGCGGGTTAGGTGCTTCGGCTTGCTTGTTCGCACTCGCGGATAAGCCAGTAAGCCGAGGCGACGAAGACGGCGTTTGGTCGGTAGCATTCGCCGTGAGATAGCGGCCTCGATGCGCACGCGGTTCCGCTGAGTTCGAAGGCGTGGGCTCGGTGTCGAGAGCTGGCGAAACTGATTTGTTCGTTTGCTGGTCAAGAGATTTCGGGAGTGATGCCGAATCATTCACGGCGGCAGCAGACGCACGGACCTGTCGGTGTTCGCTGACTGTCGTGGGATAAGTATTGGCAGCCAATGCTGATGAGTCGTCGTAAGCGCTATGCATACGAGGGTCAGTGGTGCGTGCTGATTGCCTCAACGCCGACGAATTCGCTGGAGGCTGAGACGTTCCCGAGCGATCGTCCGGCCGAGTCCTAGCAGGATTCAGGGTGCTCACGACCGACGACTCTCGCCGCGCTCCCGAAGCTCCGACTGGTGCCGTCTGTATTGCCGGCTCGTCCGTGGGAGTTGCATTGTCAGGCGCGGTAGTTGTCGCTGCATTCGGTCGTGCGTTATTCGTTGAAGCAGCATTCGAAATCGTAAGCTTTTCGACTTGGAGATCACTTCGCGTCTCATAAGGGCTGGTGGGTAAGTTGGTGACCGCTTCGCGATGGTGAACGCCACGCAGCACTCCTGAGGTCAGGCTCTCGATCTCGACGTCATGGTAAGTTGGGTCGGTTTGCGCCGCGGCAGAATCATCGCTGACCACCTCGGTTTTAGTTTGTTCCCGGTCCGAGGCCTTCAACGAGTTCGGGCGCGTCGCATTCGGAGTGTTGGGTTGAAGCCGATTGCTTTCACCGACGCTCAAAGTGGCTGCCCTGGTGTTGAACCGCAAATCCGATGCGCCTACAAATTGAGACTGGCTCGATGTGGCGTGCGAAGGGTCGATTGTCGAGTCGGAAGGGTTGGATGTCTGAGTGGCGCCCTGGGAACGAGGAATATAGGTATAACCCGTAGCACCTGAAGCTAGGTGCGTGGCGTCGGTGAACACGGCCGGCGCCAACTCTCGGTTCGCGCTCCCATCGACCTCGCGGCCAGACTTAGCAGCAACATTGTGTTTTTCTTGGTTTTGGGAATGATTGAGAGTGAGCAAGCTATGAGACGTGATTCCGGCAGCTTGCTTCGCATCAGTCACGTCGGACGCGATGCCTGCGGTTGCGTTGTGCTTGATAGGGCTAATCGTTCGCGCAGGGTTATCAGACGATGTTGATTTGTGCGATGTGGCGTTTGTTGCATCTGTGACAGGTTGCCGATTATGGTCGTCCGTCAATTGATCGAGGGCATTTAACTTCGATCCAGTCGGTTTGACTGATGGCGAGTGACTCGGTGGCGATGACAAGTCCGATGTAGGCGCGATATCTTCGCCAAGGTCCTCGTGGTTATTGTTCGCTGTCAGAGGAGTCTGATCGGTTGGGTCGTCAGTCTGCCCGAGAGCAGAGCTGCTCGAGCTTTGCGAAGGCGAGAGAGCAGGATCACGGCTCGTGGAATTGACCGACTTCACGAGTCTGATCTGAGGTGATTGCGTCGAATCGTCTCCATCTGATGCGAAAACGGTACCCTTCGTGGGGTCAGTGCGCCGTCCTGTGGGCGTGACTTGGACAATCGGGGATCTGTCAGCATGAGTCTGGAGATCCGCGGGTGCTTCTGAAACGGAGCCATGATTCGCGCTGATCGGCTTCAGCAGAGCAGGGCGAGACGCTGGTGGCGAGGGTAGTGGAGAAGTGTTCAGCTTTGGGCGGCCGTAATTGGCAGCCACGGCTCGGCTGTATGCATCTTCGGGTGCGGGCGAAGAGGCTAATAGGACAACGTGATGATTCGCTGAGTCAGTCGAATCCGAAACCGCGGTTGCCGCTTGTGGTACGGCGTCTTCGCGATTGATCGTATCCTGAAGACTTGCGATCGCCGTAGAGATAGCTCTCATTGCATGGCTTGAAGAGATGCCTGCATCATGGATCTGTGATGTTATCCTCGACTCGCCTACTTCAATGCGACCGGCCGAATTGACGCTGGACTGTTTCGTTACGCCACCGGCAACCGCTGCAGGCAAAGCGCGCGGATCGACTTTAAGTGTGCTTGGCCGAAGTGACTGCGTGTGTGATCTATTCACTACCGATGCCGTACTTGAGACTTCAGAACTCACTGGTCTGGGCGGCGCGGAGGTAGTGGTGTCTTGATGCTGCGAATGGTAACTCGCGACCGTCACAGTAGACGCTGCGAGGGAGTCCTCGTCGGTACGCGCTCTTTCGACGACCGGAGACTTGGTTGCCATCGAGTCAACGAAGTACGGCGCCTGATCGGAATGACCTGTTGTTCCAACCCGACTGGCTTGAGTGTTCGACGAAATGCTTGGGTCCTTCACAGCAGAGGTTGTGAGGGAATCATCGCCGGTACTGGCGTTGGCGATGACTTCTGTTGATTCGGAGCTACTCGCTTGAGACTGTAGTGAAGCGCGGGCTGGGTCAGTTGTGTGCTGCATCTCTTGAGTGGTGGTCGATCTCAAATCACGCGCTAGCGGGGGCCGCGATGTTAGCGAATCGTTAACGTGTAGCGTCTGATCGGAAGGACCTGTTGTTGCAACCCGGCTGGCTTGAGGGTTCGACGAAATGCTTTGGTCCTTTGGGTCGCTTGATTTCGGGGCCGTACTCGTTGCCGCGAGTAGTGACTCAAAGTGGCGGATCACGGGCTGATAAGCCTTGGGAGCTTGCGAGCTCCGAGCGGCGACATACGCCGAATTCACGGCGGAGTAGACTGTGTCGCCGGGAACTGCAGGAGCCCACGAGCGATTGAATAGTTGCTGTGATACATCAATCGTGGCAGCGGTAGGGGCAGTTGGACGGCTTGCTTCTTCTGTGGATGAACGACCAGCCGCGACTGAAGTGTCAGAGGTCGCGAGAGATGCTTTCTGATGGGTCGAATCGATCAGATCTTGAAGCGTTGAAGCAAAGTCGAGCGTCTCCATCGCCGCTCGATCTTCCGCGGGTGCGCTTGCCACGGGCGATAGGTTGTCGCCGGGCAGAAGCACTGCCGCATCCGTAGCTTTCGCATCTAAGCGGGTTCCCATCATCGCCCGAAAACTCTGCTCCAGCTAAAGAAGTTTTCCGACTCAGTCTCCATCGAGCGCTCCTGTTCAGAAACACGGGCGCGTTGGAGTTCGGCTCCAGCTTCACGAGCAGAGTCAGCGAGCTTGCGCGCGTGGCCGACCTGCTCGATCATTCCGCGCACTTGCTCTTCGGCCTTGACCGCGAGTTTGGCGAATTTGATTCGCGATTGGCCTAAGACTTCGAGGTGGGAGAGGGTGTCCGCAGTCTCGATCGAACGCGCCGCGGAATATCGCGCCTGGTCGTGTTGATTGCGAATTTCCGTCAACCCCCGCGCCACATGTTTTAGCTGAGCAGTCTGTTCCCGCAGACGTGCTTCGCGCAGGCGTATGAGGTCATGCAGAAATTTACGGTGCATCACGAAATGGTCTCCATCAGCTGGTGCACGCTTTCAGAGAGCGGCACTCGCTCAGTCGCATCCTGTTTGAGGAACAGTTCAAGCTTTTCGTGAAAGGCAACTGCTTCGTCGGTGCGTCGGTCGGCCCCTGGATGATAGGTGCCCAGCGCAATCAATTCCTCGGCGTCGCGCCATCGCGCGTACAGTTCTGTAAATCGGCGGCGCGCGGCATTATGCTCGGCGCTGCAGACGCGCTGTGCTACACGCGAGATCGAATTGAGGACGTCAATCGCCGGATAGTGACCGCGGCCCGCCAGCTCTCGGGACAACGTGATGTGGCCGTCGAGAACCGACTTGGCAAGCTCGCCAATCGGATCGTTCTCTTCATGCACCAGCACCGTGTAGATGCCGGTGATGCTGCCGCCGTTGGCGCTTACTCCCGCTTGCTCAACCAGCTTCGGAATCACTGCGAACACCGAGGGCGGATAGCCACGTGCGGTCGGCGGCTCGCCTGAGGCGAGGCCGACCTCGCGCTGAGCCATCGCGACCCGCGTCAAACTATCCATTAGCAGCAGAACGCTGCGTCCCTGGTTGCGCAGATACGATGCGATCGCGGTCGCGAGAAACGCGCCTTTGATGCGCATCGGCGCCGGCATATCACTGGCAACCACAATCAGGACCGATCGCGCGAGCCCTTCCGGGCCGAGGATGTCCTGGACGAATTCGCGCGCCTCGCGGCCGCGTTCACCAATCAGGCCGATTACGTTTACGTCGGCCGAAGTCCCGCGCGCCATCATTCCGAGCAGCATGCTTTTGCCGACGCCGGGCATGGCGAAGACACCGATCTTCTGCCCGACTCCCAATGTCATCAGGCCGTTGACGGCGCGAACGCCGACGTCGAGCTGCGTATCGGTGAGTCCGCGCGCCATCGGATCGAGAGCGCTGGGCTCGAGTTCGATGCGTTCTCCGGTCGAGGGTACCGGCTTTCCGTCCAGCGGCCGGCCGAGTCCGTCGAGAACCCTGCCCAAGACCCATGGCCCGGCTTTGAACGTGAGATGCAGCGGCGCAACCAGACTTTCGGGCGCGAGTTGGCGCGTCTCTTCGATGGCGAGCATCAGAAGACGTTCGTCGCGGAAGCCGACCACCTCGCACACCACGTCGGATTTGCGATCGCTTACCTTGACGAGCGCGCCCACAGGAAGATCGGGTCCAGTCGATTCGAGCAGCAAACCCACCGACCGGGTGAGTCGCCCACATACCGGGAAGCTGACTTGCGGAATCGCGGCGAGGTACTCATTTGTCGGAAGCATGGTCGCCTCCCTCAGCCGGTTTCTTTGTTTTTCGTAGCGACGCCTGACGGTTCGCCTTGAATTCAAGAATCGCGCAGCGAATCTGTTCGAATGCTTCGTCGATAGAGCTTTGGATAAGGAGCCGGCCCGCTTCGACGCGCGCGGCGCCGGTCGCAAGATTCTTGTCGTCTCGCACGGGGAGTTCTTCCATCGCGCGCTCCAAATGCTTGCGAACGCTCGGGTTAAGAAAAACCGCGGTGGGATTCTGGGGTGCGAGCGTCTTGAGCGCAGACTGGACCGAACGAAGAACAAATTCAGTGCGGACGCTATCGGCCTCGACCAGACGCGCAACGATAGCGAGTGCGAGGTCGACGCAAAATGCTTCCGCTTCCGAGACTATCTGCGCGCGTTGGACTTCGAACTCCGCAAGGGCTTTGCGCAACGCGCTCGCCGCCTGACGCATCTCATCAAGGCCGTCGGCGTGTCCGCGCTCCAATCCCTCCTGACGCGACTGCCGGAGTAGTTGCTGCGCTTCGATCTGAGCCTCGAGGCGACCTTGTGCGATGCCTTTCGCAATGCCTTTAGTGATGGCATCGTTGAGGGCCGCTTCGAGTTGCGCTTCGCGCGCGCGATCGGCGGCACGCTGCGATTCATCGAGCTTGGTCATAACCGGAAAGGCGTAGGGTGCCGCCTGCGTCGCGCGAAAATCGCTCATGCCGCATTCCCCTCGGTGTGCGCGCCGTTTCCGTTACCATTGCCATTGACATTCGCGAGCCCGTTGCCGTTTGCATTGGTGGGATTTTCGGCGAGCCACTTACGAAGGATCGCCGCCGCTGCCTCGGGGCTGCGATCGACCTCGAGATTGACGCGCTTGCGGATATCCTCGTAATTGGCCGGCTCGCGGTCAGCTGCTGGGGCAGGTTCGCCCGGAACGCTCGGCGTCGGCGATAGAGTTTCTTCCTGCTTCGGCGCTTGAGTTTCCGCGCCCTTTGGAGATGCCTCGCGAGCAGCGCGGCGCTTGGCCAGGCGGCGGCTGATCGAACGCTTGATCATCCAGAACATCGCGATGAGGAGGAAGAATGCCGCCCCGATCGCCCCGTATAGGTGAAACGGATCGGCCATCAGGGAACGCAGCTGAGTTACCGGGTTCGGCACCGGCGGCACATAGGGCTGCGACAGCGCGGCGCTTTGGATATCGACGAGGTCGCCGCGCCCGAGGTCAGCGCCTACTGCGGCCGCCACCAGGTTCTTGATCGATTTGAGACGTTCGGCGTCGAGCGGCTTGAAATGGCCACCATCGTAGGTTCCATCGAGCACCGCCGCGACGGTGATGCGCTTGATCCTGACGGGAGCGGTCACCGTGTTGGTTTCGCGGATCGATGGCTGATAGTTGACGATACTCTTCATCTGTAAAGTATCGGTCGCCGAGGCTTTGCTCTCCGTTTCCGGCTTCGAGGCTGCCGGTTTCGCCGAGGTTTCGTCTTCCGCGCCAGGTTGCGCCGCCGCATCCGTTAACGGCTTGGGATTCGGGTTCGCGATCGGCAGATTCGAGGTCAGCCCGGGGATGCCGCCGGCACTCCCCGCGCCCGCCGGCGACTGCGAATGCTCCTCGCTGACGATCGCCTGGTCACCTTTTCCATACAATTTGTCGGTACTGGTCACGCGCGAGGCATCGATGTCGACCGCCACCTGCACCGCGTAACGGCCGTCGCCCATGATGCGCCCCAGCAGCGACGACACCTTGCCTTCCAGCCGATGCTCGAAGTCGTTGCGCAGCCGCATCGCCTCGCCCAGTTCGCCGTCGCGGTTTTGCGTTGGGAACAGCACCGCGCCGTCGTTGCCGGTCACCGTGATCGAGTTGAGGTCCAGCCCGCGCACCGAGGTTGACACCAGATGCGCGATCGCCGCCGCCATCGTAGTGTCCACCGTCGCGCCCGGCGCCGTGGTCAGCATCACCGAGGCGCGCTCCGCCTCCGCCGGTCCCATCGCGAACGGCGACGGCCGCCCCATCGCGAGCATCACGCGCGCGTTGTCGATGCCGCGGATGTCCATGATGGTGCGTTCGAGCTCGCCCTGCAGCGAGCGCTGATAGTTCACCTGCTCGTCGAAGTCGCTCTGCCCCATGGTGGCGTGATCGAACAGACTGAAGTCCTCGGAGCCGCCGCTGAATCCCGGGCTCGACTCCAGCAGCGCATGCGCGCCGGCGAACTCGCGCGAGGGCACCGTGATCGAGTCCGGCCCGAGCGTGAAATCGATATTGTTATGACGCAGGCGCAGCGCCAGCGCGGTGCGATCGGCGGGACGCAGATTCGCCGCCAGCACAACTGGCGCGCCCGGATTGATCACGTAGAGCGCGCCGCAGATTCCCACTGCCAGCGCGACGGTTCCCGCGATCAGATTGAAGAGCTGACGATTCGTTTCGCGAAAGCCCTTGGTCAATTCGATGAGGCGCTTCAAGTATTTCTGCAATTGCTGCATCGTTTAACTGCTCAGATAATTCTCAGACTTGCAGGTTCTCGATCTCCTGGTACGCGGCCAGCGCGCGGTTGCGAATCGCCATCACCACCTGAAACGTGGTGTCGGCTTTTTCGGAAGCGAGCACCGCGTCGGTCAACCCGACTTTTCCCTGCGCATAGCCGGCCGCCATCTGGTCGGCCTGCTTGAGCGTGTCGCTGACCTGCTCGACGATTTGCTCGAATCCGCTCGCACTCGGCGGCGTCGTGGCCGATTGTGGTTTGATCGGCGCCAGATCCGGCAGTCCCTGGCTGGGTATGACAATGCTCATTGGATGCTCGCCGGCTCTCTACTTGAGAAGATCGAGCGTCTTCAACGCCGCGGAGTTGGCGGTCTGCACCACCGACAGATTGGCCTGGTAGGAGCGCGAGGCCTGTATCATGTCGACCATTTCGTAAACCGGATTGACCGCCGGTTCCGCCACCAGGCCCGATGCATCGGCGAATGGGCTCGAAGGATCGAAGACTTCGCGCGGCGGTGACTGGTCAGTCACCACCGACGCGAGCTTCACGCCGACCGCGCCGTTGTCGTCGCCGATCTGTGCCGGCTCGAACACTGGGATACGGCGCTGGTAGGGACCGCCGTCGGGCGAATTGATTGAATCGGCGTTGGCGAGATTTTGCGCGATCAGATTGATGCGCTGCGACTGCGCGCCAAGCGCGCTGTTGGCGATACCGATAATGCTGTCCAGACCCACGTTTTCCCCCCCGGGAAAAGAGATGCCTAACTACTCGACGTTGCGCTCTTCAGCCTCCCGATCGAGTCCCCATAAAGTTTCAGCGTTGCGACGTAGTTGAGTGAATTTTCGTATGACTTCGCGAGTTGCTCATTGATATCGATATCGTTGCGGTCGAAGCCGAGGTTCTCGCGCGCGGTGACGGTTTCAAACGACGACCCCCCTTGGCTGCCGTTTTCCATCACCCCTTTGAGCGCATCGTCGAACTTGATATCGCGCGCCGTGTAACCGGGCGTATCGGCATTGGCGACGTTGCCAGCCAGCAGCTCGGCGCGCGCGGCGCGCACCTGGAGTGCGGCCGCCATCACCTGCTGTTCCGGCTGTAGGATTTCCATACCGGCCGGTAGAGCAAAGGGCGGGCCAACTTCTAAGAGTTACGGGGCCGGCAGATTTTCATTCAGCGGACGGGATCAGAAGGAAAACTCTCTGCCGTCTGTAGGATTTTCCGTCCAGAATGTAGGTGAAATGTTTGCCGTCGCGGTACTGCAAAGGGAGGGGAGGCGATGGGATGGATACGCCGTAGTCGCTCCGCATCCAGAGTACGCAGAGCGTGTAGAAACTAGCCACTAGCTATATAGGGATCTTGTACAAGAGATAGTTGGAGAAGGTTGTTCCATCTTCTCGTGCGACTGTTCTACGTGTGTTTGAGAATTTGAGTCGCGATTGTTGTGAGAGCAATCGTTGCCTTCGATCGGAGTTGGTTCCAGGTATCGCTCCAATCCGCTGGTGGGTATGAAATCCCAAGCATCTTGAAGGAGTTGGCTGCGTTTACTCTTGTTTGGGAGTGCTGTGTAGCTACCCGTAGGCTGTTGATCGTTTTCAGCGTATCAATCGCGGTTTCGATCTGGTCTGATTTATCCCCGCTAAGCCCGAGGACACTGAGCGCATTCTTGAGTTTCATTAGGGTGCTATCGCCGCCTCGAGTCGCTGGATCGGGAATCAACTCATCGGGGATCTGGAACTGCTTGAGTGTGTCCGCAAGTGAGCTCAAGCATGCATCCAGCTCGTCTCGGCTACGGCAAATGCCTTCGAGTCTAGCAGTACTCACAGCGCTACGGAGACTTATTAACCGTTTGTCCTTTCCGAAGTGCAGCCTCCAAATCGCGTCCAAATAATCGAGCGCGATGGTAAGCGCGGGGGAAACATACATAGGTGCCGGTGCTCCCCTTTCTGGTTCCACGACACGCGTCCAGCAATCGTGCCCTCCAGGATTGCACTTGCCCGGTTGCGATATCTTGGAACGGCCTAAATGGCAAAACGCCCTCTTAACCCGACGTTCATGTCCTCCCTGCTCTCGGGCGACAGCAGGATGCGAAAAATGGGAACAACGAGATGTCTCATCCGGAATATCGCATTGGTTGCAGATGGCGATTGAAGTCGGGGCGACGTACTTGGTTCCAACCAGAGCGATTTTCATGAGATCGTTTTCGGACGCGGCGGAGCAAAGTAGATCACGACCATCATTTGTCTGATAGTTGCACGTTTTCTGTCCCGACTGTTCCACCAATTGCTGGGCTTCACTCTGACCGAAGGAAATGACGGCCGTCACCATATTGGGCCTTGGCTCGGGCAGACCTGTCCCTCTCAGCAGCATCTCGATCTGGGGAACCGCCCCGCCGATCAGTAAGCTCTTCAACTTTTCGATTTCGGCGTCGAGCGACAGACGATTTCTTTTGAATACCAAGCATGCGGCTCGGTTCGGTTCGAAGACCACGGCTCGCGGCGCCTCTTGGTCGGCTTGCACACTGAACGCCGGTACTTGCAACAGCGGAATTTCGGAGTCTGCTACCGAAATCTCCAAAGGAGATACAAATTCTTGGAAACGAATCCGATACGTTGTGAAACTCACGTCGCACCCCCAGCGAATAAACTACTAGCTTAAGTCCAAAGTTCGCTGACGGCTATAGGTCGTATACGGTTGGCCCATATTCGATCCTGCCCTGAAAGTCGCGACTCAGCCGCAGCAACGGGTCCATCGAGAGGACGGCACATTCCTTCCCGACTCCCAGCGCGACACCGTCTTTCGCAAATTTGCGAAATCTGCTTAGATGTGAACTGAGTGCCGAGAACCAAGGTCGTTTTCTATCGCGAGACCGATGGCAGCGTGCCGGTTCTGGAGTGGTTCGACAGTTTGCCGACGAAGGCGCAGGACAAGTGCGCGGTCCGAATCCAAAGGTTGGCGGAACTGGGTCATGAGCTTCGCCGCCCCGAAGCTGACCTTCTCCGCGAGGGAGTTCATGAACTGCGGGTCGGGCTTCAGCACGTGAACTATCGGATCTTGTACTTCTTTCACGGGCGTGTAGCAGCGGTACTCGCTCACGCGATTACGAAAGAGGACAGGGTGCCCATCGCGGCAATCGAGACCGCGCTGCAACGAAAGCGAAGATACGAGCATGACGCCAAGCTCCATACGTTCGAGCAAGCCTGACCGGATCGCACGAGGAGATACAATAGTGAAGAAGATCCGCAAGAGAGCTTCGACCACCGATGCGGTCGAGATCATTCATCGGCGTTACTACGAGGGTCGTCCGCAGCGCATGGCAGAGTTGGCCGAGGCGGAAGCTAACGATACCGTCGCGCGCAAGATCTATGAGCTTCGACGGCGTGCGGGCCTAACCCAGGGAAAGCTCGCCAAACTGGTCGGAACCACAACCTCGGTGGTTTCCCGGCTGGAGGATGCGGACTATCAAGGTCACTCACTGGCGATGCTTAGGCGAATTGCCGCCGCGTTGAACAAGCGCGTTGAACTTCGTTTCGTCAGCACAGCTCGAAAGTCGAAAGTTGCGTGAGGGTCGAAAGCCGCAGCGAGACTGCAACCGCCGCGCTCACTGACCGTAGAAGACCTGGTCGGCCGCGCCGCTCATGTACTCCGTGTAGGCTTGTTGAGTCGCATAGTCGTCCAGCGCTTCGGCGCGTTCCTGTTCCGCCGTCAGTTGTTGGTACATCTGGTAGTTCTGCTCGGTGCCGCGGAAGACGCAATGGCAAACGTATGGGTCGGCAAACCAGTAAAGCTGTTTGCCATTGACCGGGAAGTAGCTCAGTTTGGCGGGTTTTATATTGTTGAGCTTCTCGATCCGCGCGGGCGTATCCGCTTGAACCACACTGAAGCCGGCCTGCGACAGCAGCGGCTCCATCCGTTGCGCGCGCTGCGCGGCGGATTCACATCCGACGCAGACGCACATGAGGAAAATACCAACCAGGAAACGAATTGGAGTTTTACCGAAAATCGACATCGTTAGACCCTAACTCAAACCCTAGCAGTTTCGCGGAGAGACTAGCGAATCGATGTGGCCGTAGTGAAGGAGGTGCGCGGCTAGTGGATCGTGCCGCGGCGGATTTTGCCGTGCATGTATTTCAGATAGGCGTCATACACCAGCTTGTTGTATCGCTCGCGCTCGCGGGCTCCGCCCGAATGATAGTTGCTGATGCGATGCCACAAGGAACCGCCCCGGCTGAGGCCTTCCTTCAAAATCGCCGCGCCCAGTTCAAGGTTCTTGCGCGGATCGAGCAGGTCGCCCTTGGAGGCCGCTCCACTCCGCGGGCCCCAGAAGCGCCAGTTGATTTGCATCAGCCCGATATCGATGTCGTCGGTCGGCGTGGTGGCCAGCACACTTTCAGCCTCCTCGCGTGACTGACAGAACACCTGCTGGCCCTTGATGTTGAGCGCCCACGGATGGTACCCGCTTTCCGCGCCCGCAATCGCAATCAGCAGGTCGGGCGGCACGTCGGCGTTGCGAGCCGCCACGATGTAGGGACTTTCTACCCGTCGATCACCGCCCCACGCGACCATCGGTTGCAGCACGCATAGCAATGCGGCCACTCCGGCGAGCTGCGCGAACAGCCACCAAATGCTGGAGCATGGCAGCCGCGATTTCCAATGACTCGCAGTCATCAGGCCATCAAGTCCTGTTCGGGGCGAATCCGGATGCGCCCCTGGCGATCCATCTGGACCGCGAGGTCGATGATCTCGCGCCGCGCGGCTTTCACCTCGCGCGCGGGCACCGGACCGGCCTCGGAAATTTCGGCCTCGACCACGGTTCGAACCTGCTCGGTCAGCGCGGCGAAAATCACCGCGCGCTCCTCATCGGTAATTCCCTTGAGCGCGCGCGCCAGCCGCTCGGGACGGACCTCGGCGAGCACCGCCTGCAGCGCGCGATTGTTGAGTTTCAGGAAATCGCCGAACTGAAACATCTCGGCCTCGATCAGCGCCGCGCCTTCAGGATCGCCCGCACGAAGGTGCTCGATGATCGCGGTGGCGTTTTCGGAATCGAGCTGATTGAGCACGGCGGCGGCGCGTTTGGCCGCGGCTTTGCGATCGGGATCTTCGGTCATCGAGCTGGCGCTGACGCTCTGCTCGACCGCACGCAGAATCGCCTCGAGGCCGCCGCGCGGCGCGGCTTCGGCACGCGAAAGATTTTCCACCGCGGCGACGCGTTGCTCGTCGGGAAGTTGCGCCAGCACGTCGGCCGCGAAACGCGGCGGCAGTTGCGAGAGGGTTATCGCGACCGCCTCGGGACGTTCGCCGCGCAGGACCGCCGCGAACTTCTCGGGCTTCACGCGGTCGGCAATAGTGCGCCACCCGTCCTGGCGAAGAATCTGATCGGCGCCATCCTGGCCGAAAGCCATCGCGAGCGCATCCTTGAGATTGCTCGATGAGCCATTGGTCTCGGACGACAGAAACTTGGCGCCCACTTCCATCAACTGCGAGCTCGAAGGCGTGCCGGACTTCGCCAGCGCATCGTGCGCCTGCACCACGCGCGCAAGTTCGGTGCTCGAAAGATGCTTCAGCACCCGGGCCAGGACCGGCTTGTCGAGCGTCATCATCAGAAGAACCGCACGATTCAGGCCGTCGTCTTTGCTTTCCTGTGCTTCCATCGATCGATCCTTCGCCCAGCCATGCCGGGTCCGTTGTTCACGCCACTATTAATGATGGTGGCGACGAGTTGGCCGTCCACCACTTCGACTGACGCGAGCGCGATGGGCTGGCCCTCCGCCACGAGCTGCACGAGCAGTTGCGATCCGGCTTGCGGCTCGATGTCGAGGCGATCGCCGGGCGAAAGTGCTACGAGCGACCCGGCCGGCATACGCACTTGCGCAAGTACAGCATCAACCACTGTCGTAGTGCATTCGATGAATTGACGGGGAGTCATCGCATCCGTGCGCTCCTTCGAATCTCGACGCTGAGGCCGGTTGCGCTAACCTCGACGCCCACGCGCCGGATACGGACGCCACGCGCGGTGAGCCATGCGTCCTCGCCATCGGGGAGCACGATCCTGTCGCCCGCGCGAAGTCGCAGCAATTCGCCGATGGGCACCTTCCAGCTGCCGAGCACTACCTCGACGTCGATAGGGAGGCGCCTGACCACATTGACGATCGCGTTGCGGCCGTTGCCTTCCTCGACCGCCGGATGATGCTCAGACAACGCAGTGACGACGCTGCCGCTGAGCGCGATGAGAAGCCGCAGCTCTTCGCCCCTAGCGTTCATCCGAAACTTGAGCAGCGCGAGAGATTCCTCGGGAGTGAACAGGAAGCTGTCGGCGAGGTCGTCGCATTCGCGAATATTGCCGATACTCCCGAGACCGGCGGTAGCGTAAGCCTCGCCGAGCCGGACGAGCATCGCGCGAGTGGTCTCGCGTGCAATCGCCGTTTCAATCCTGGTGAATGGTGCGTCGGCTTTGTCGTCGGTTGCCGATTTCAGTCCGAGCCGGCTGCGCACCAGAAATTTCGCGAGCGCGCCGGTCATCATCAGGAAGCCCGTGACGGGAGTGGACGCGATCGAGAACAGCGCAATCCGCGCGCACGGATTATCATCGATTGACACCGACGAGAACGCGTCGAAATCCAGCCCTTCGAATTCCAGCGCGGTGTCGCTCGGTAAATACTCCCTCATCGAGTCCGACCACGCTTGCGCGACGGCGCGGTGGATACGCTCGAATGCGATCCGCTGCTCGCGCCGAATGATCGGCTGGCCCAATTCGTACTTGCGAATCGGCGCTGCTTCGTTGGCGATGACGGTGGCAGTGTTCATGATTTGGACACGACCGGTTTCACTACGATCTCGACCCTGCGATTGAGCGCCCGTCCCTGCTCGCTCGAGTTGTCCGCGACGGCTCGGTAGGGGCCGTAGCCGGCGATCGCGAAACGCTGCGGGTTCATCCAGGAATGCGCCAGCGCGTAGCGCAGGACTACCGCCGCGCGCGCCGAACTCAATTCCCAGTTGTCGCGAAATGCGCCACTCTGTATAGGCACGGAATCGGTAAAACCGTCGATCTCGAGCTGATTGGCCAGCGGCGCGATGATCTTGACGACGGCGTCGAGCACCGGCAATTGCGAGGGCGCAATTTCAGCCTCGCCGCTGGCGAAAAATTTCGCCGCGGAAAGCGAAATCACCAGACCGCGGTCGTCGATCTTCATCGTGATGCCGGAATTGGGATAGCTCTGCAGCGCGATTGTCATCTGCTCCTGTACCGCCTCGAGCCGTTCGATCTCGTCGATAGTCGAGTGGCCGGAATCGCCCAGGTCCGGACGCGTGCCGCCGCGCTCCGGATGCACGCCGACCGCGCGCCTAACCGAATCCATCGCGCGGGTCTGGTCGACGCGATTCGAGTTCGACAGCGCATAGAGCAGTACGAACAACGCAAACAGCAGCGTGATGAAATCTGCGTACGAGACCAGCCATCGCTCGCTGGACTCGTGCCCGCCGCCTTCGGGTTCTTCGATCAAGTCGGCTCTCCTGAGGGCGAGCGATCGACCGGCGTTGGGTGTGCCACCGGAGTCGCCGGAGGCTTGTTTCGGATCGCGCGGCGTGACAGCCCCGCCTTCGTGATGTGGTACTGGAGTGTCCGCCGCGTCATTCCCAGACGGCGCGCCGCTTCCGTGCGATTGCCGCCGGCAGCCGCGATCGTTTTCAGGATCATCTCGCGGCGCGCCTCCTCGCGGCTGCTTTGCCATCCACTGACCTGCTCGCCCTCGGCAGGGAGGACCATCAAGTGGCGGCGCACGTCGGCGACATCGATCAGGCTGTTGCCGGTCGCGAGCGGCGCGATGGCGAGCCGGGTCACGAGATTTTCCAGCTCCATCACGTTGCCTGGAAAGGCATAGGAACCCAGCGCGCGCAGCGCCATCGGCATGAACATGCGCCGTGGATTGGCGCGGCGCAGGAACAAACGAGCCAGCATTGGCACGTCGCCTATTCGCTCTCGCAGTGGAGGAATCTTCAGACTTAGAACATTGAGGCGCCAGAACAGTTCGCCACGAAACTCACCGCGTTCGACCAGGGTTGACAGCGCGCGATTGGTGGCGGCGAGAAAGCGCGTCGAGCTGGCGGGCGCCTGCGCGTCGGCAAGGGGAGTGCGCTCCAGCGATTGCAGAAGCTGTAGCAGCTTCAACTGGGCGGCGTCAGTCAGCTCGCCCACCTCGTCAAGAAATATCGCGGCGCCGGTACCCTTCGATTCGGGAATCGTACGGGTCAGATTTTCCACATCTACATCTTGTAGGCTCGCGCAACTGACGCTCAGCAATGGGCCACGATAGCGGCTCGCGCTGTGGATGAGCCGCGCGACGTTGTACTTGCCGGTGCCGATCTCACCATTGAGGATGATCGGAAGGTGACTGGTCGCGGCCGCCATCGCGCTGCGCAGTACACTCAGCATCACCGCGTCGGCGCTGAGCAGCACCGGCTTGAGCCGCAAGGTATGAGAGATCACCAGCAGCGCGGCCGCCTGCCATTTGTCGGTGGCAAGGTCGGCGGTGGCTCTGGGAGCCCGCTCACCCTTCGCGGTGAAATCGAAACTGAGAACCTCCATGCCGGTGGGACGAGCGCCTACGAAGTCGACAAAAATCGAAGCGCGGCTCCGAGCCGCATAGGGCAGCACCTCGATGCCGGCGCGCGAAATGAAGTCAGCCATCTCGGCCGGCGCATTCTGACCGAGACAAACCCGCGGCGGAGCCGGCGCGCCCGCGCTGGTGGCGGCCTGCGTTATCGGCGTCGGATCCATCGCTCAGCGAAGTCCCGAGGGACGTCCATCGGGGCCGTTGCCGATAACCTCCAGAATGCGCGCGCCGATCTGATCCTGCAGGACCACCACTTCCGCGCGCGCGAACAATGCGCCATTGACGTAGACCTCAACCGGATCGCCGGCATGCCGATCGAGCCTTATGCTCGCGCCGACCTCGAGTTCGTCGAGAATCTCGCCGAGACTCATGGTGGCACGGCCGACCTCGACCTGCACGGTCATCGGCACCTGGCGCAGCACGCCGAATTCGACGCTGCCCGCCGCGTTGCGGTTGTTCGCCTGCGCCGCCGCCTCATTCGAGACTTCCTCAGGCGCCGACGCGACCTTGCTCTGTTCGCTCATCAGAAACTCCTGTTTGTTGGATCACGAAGCGCCGCCAGCCGCGATGCTCGACGACGGCGCCGGAAAACAGCACCTGGTCTTCGCACCGAAGCTCCACCTTTGGAACTGCGCCTTTGAAAGGCCGTAGTGACAGTATCGAGCCGGGACCCAGCGCGCGGACGGCGTCGAGCGGCATCATCACCTGGCCCAGCACCGCGACCAGCTCCGCGCTTGCAGCGGCGAGCCGAGCGCGCGCTTTGCTCTCCACCGGCATGGAATCCGGCAGGTGAACCGGATGCGCCCTGGTTTTGGAAATCCGCGAAAGAGGAAGCGCCAGCTCGAGCGCTCCGCCCCCGCCGCCGATCTGACATGTGATGCGCGCCAGCACCACTTGCTCCGATGAATCGGATGCGCTGTCGGCGAGAGCGGGCTCGATGCGCCGCAATTCGCCCGAATGACTAAGTGAAGCTGCGAGCGTGCTGGTTGCGGCTTTTATGCACGCTGTCGACATCGTATTGGAGAGGAGATGCTCCTCGACCGGAGTCGGTGCGCGACCGGTTGCTTCCTGCGAGGTCTTGCTTGAGATGACACAGTCCACCAGCGCGCGCGCGAAGGCCGCGTCAGCTTTGACCATCGCGGCGACTGCTTTACCGGAGCCCAGGAAAACGGTTTGGCAGACCGGCACACCCGCGCAGATGTCCTTGAAGCTGGAAATCGATTGCACCAGTCCGGTGAGCCTGATCGAGCTTGCGGCGCAGCTCGCCAACTGCTCGCGAAGCGCGTCGAAGAAGCCCTCGGCGAGCAACTTCAATTGTTGAAGTTCGCGCCGGTCGAGCCCGTAGGTATCGGCCAGTGCAACCAGCCCACTCTTGTGCATACGGAGAGGACGTTGAGCAAAAGAAATGCCACTGCGATGGTGCGGCACCGTCACCTGCCGGCAGGACGAGGCAAAGTTTTTTCCTTCTGCGCTATGGGGGCGGTTGTGCCCGCCGTACAGTTTGTTGCCATAGTGTGGTTCTCATGTAGCAGAAAGTAACATAAAGTAGATGGAATCCGATTGTCGCAATCATGCACCATTATCTACGATTAGGACAATATCTCGCCCAAAAGTAGTAGCAGGCGCGTGCAAGTTCCCCGCGCTTGCCAGTCTTAGTTTCAGAAACCGGCAAATCAATCCCGGTGAAACAATTCGCATCGTGTAGATGCTCCCGCGAGAGGGAAAGGGGAATCGCAAATGGCACTCAGTCTCGTCACTAACATCGGATCACTCATTGCGGCCAACGCACTGACCGACAACCAGGCTGCGCTGAATACGTCGATCTCGCAGCTCTCCACCGGTAACCGCATCGTCAGCGCGGCGACCGATCCCGGCGGTCTCTCGATCGCGACTGAAACCTCGGGTCTGCTCGGCGCGCTCAACCAGGCCAGCTCCAACGCCACCAACGCGCAGGCGTTCCTGCAGACCGCTGACGGCGCGCTGTCGAACATCGGCAACCTGCTGCAGACCGCGCAGCAGCTCGCCACCGAGGCCGCTGATGGATCGTACAACGGCACGCAATTGACCTCGATCGACAACCAGTACCAGGCGATTTTGAGCAGCATCAACCAGATTGCGAACGGAGCCTCATTCAACGGCATCTCGCTGTTGACCGGCGCTTCGGTCACCTTCCAGGTCGGTGCAACCAACACTGCCAACGATCAGCTCTCGGTCACGATCGCCAAGGCCGACACCGCGACGTTGTCGATCAACGCTACGAGCCTTACCAGCCAGGCCAACGCGCAGGGCGCGCTGACCAAGGTCACTGCCGCGCTGGCCACGATTGCCGGCGATCGCGCCACGGTCGGATCGGCCGAGCAGTCGCTCACCGCGGTTTCGAACAATCTGCAATCGACCGAGCAAAACCTGACCAGTGCCCTGTCCAACATCCAGGACACCAACGTCGCGCGGACCTACGCGACCTTCACCAAGGAATCGGTGTTGCAGCAGGCGGGCGTCCAGGTTCTGAAGCAGGCCGAACAGACTCCGTCGCAGCTGGTAGCGCTCTTCCAGTAAGCGCGTGAATTTCCGTCCGGCCGGCATGTAGGATAATCCTACATGCCGGCCGGGGGGGGTCCAAATTCTGGCACGCCGCATGCTCGGACCATGAGGTCTTTTAACCAATGGCCACCACACCCTCGGTGACTTTGTCCAATTTTACCGGCCTGGACTTCAATCAGATATTGCAGGCCGACGCGGCGGCGGCACAGGTTCCGATCGCCGCGCTGCAGAACCAACTGGTGGGCGTCAATACCGCGATCAGTACGCTGGGAACGATCGCGGGAGATTTCACCTCGCTTCAGACCGCGCTCACTACGCTCAATACCAGCCTCACGATTCCGCCGGCTGGGGTCAGTGTTTCCCAGGGCGCCCCTTTTACGGCCGCGGTTTCTGGCGGGCCGATCAATGGCACTTACAATGTCACGGTCTCGCAGCTGGCGTCGGCGCAGAGCCTGGCCTCGCAAGGATATGCGAGCAGCGACGCGAGCGTCGGAGATGGCAGCGTTACGATCACGGTTGGCGGGCAGCCCACTTCTATAACTATCGATTCCAGCAACGACACGCTGGCCGGGCTCGCGGGCGCGATCAACGGCGCCGGCATCCGGGTCACCGCGCAGGTGGTGAATACGGGAGCGCCGGGCGCGCCATATCGTCTTCAGATCACCAGCAACGCGACCGGATCCGCACAAGCGTTTTCGATTTCAGCCAGTCTGTCGGGTGGAACGGCGCCGGATTTTGCGAACAAAGAAATCGGCCCCACCGACACTAGAGGCGTGACCGGGACCGCGACGCCGACGATCGGGGGGACTTATACGGGTACGCTTTCGCAGGGCTATCACTTCACTGTAGTCAGCGGCGGAACGGTCGGCGTCGATCCGATCACGATTGCCTGGACTTCGGATTCGGGCGAAGCGGGGACCATCACGGTGCCCACCAGCTATGCCGGCCAGCAGATCGACGTCGCGGACGGAATCACGCTCACGCTGGGCACGGGGACGTTAAAAACCAACGATACTTTTGGCGCGGGTGCATTCGTGCCCCAGGTGACCGCTGCGCAGGATGCGACAGTGCAGGTCGGCAGTCAGATAGTAACCTCCTCCAGCAATCAGGTGACCAACGCCATCGATGGCGTCACGCTGGATCTCAACGGCACCGGAGGACCTTCGGTGGTTACCGTGTCGCCCGACCTCACCACCGAAGCGAGCCAAATCAGCGCGTTCGTAAGTGCATACAACACCGCGGTGAACGACATCACCACCAATACTCAGGCGCTGCCCAATCAGACCGCGCCGCCGCTCGCCGACGATGGCGGCCTGCGCTCGACTCTGTTCAATCTGCAAAGCCAGCTCGGGACCTTGAATCTTTCAACTCTTGGAATCTCGGTTAACCAACAAACCGGAGATCTCACGTTCAATCAGGGGCAGTTCATCACTTCGGCATCGAGCAACCCGACGGCGGTGAATAGTGAGATCGGTCAGCTCTACTCGGCGCTGAATCCCACGGTAAGCGGCGTCGTCGCGCCAAATACCGGATTGATCGCGACTGAAACCACCAACGATCAAGCACAGACCACCCAGCTTTCGACGCAGATCAACACTCTGACCGCCGAAGAGCAGCATCAGCAGCAGTTGCTGCAGGCCGAGTTCGGGCAGATCCAGGCGGCGGTTGCGACCTACCAGAGCCTGTCGCAGCTCTTTACCGATAACAGCAGCAGCACCAGCTCTTCGAGCAGCAGCTCCACGCCGACGCCCGGATCGAATCTGACTCTCTCGGGCTAGCAAAGGGTCCGCAACCAGGAAAACCACCATGGCTAACATTATGGGATATGCGAACTACCAGGCGATCAGTCTCGAGGGAGAGGCCGCGTATGAGGAACTCTACACGCGCCTGGCTCGATGGACTCGCGAGGCGGCGGCCTTTCACCAGGAAGGCAAGGAAGCCGAAGCGGAGGCCAAACTGGATCGTTGCATCAAGGTTCTCGGCTACATGGATCGAGGAATCGATATGTCACAGAGCTACGACATAGCAGTGGCGATCCTGAGCTTGCATAGGTTTGCGATCTCGACCTTGGTCAAGGCCAAGGGAGAGCGCACCATCGCCGACCTCGAGCCGCTGGTGAAAATCTTCCTCTCGCTCGCCGAAATTTTTGCTGCTATCCGCACCAGCCGTTCAAACGCCACGGCCTAGCCATCGTTCCGTATTCGACGCACTCGCGCGGAAGGCGGAAATTTCCACTCCAGACCAAGTCCTACACTCACTAGGACAACACTTCGCCCCCTGATCGGATTGCGCGGGAGCTGCTTAGCTCTCGCCATCATTATTAGGAGTAGGGGCCCTAGAGCCCGAGGGACTCGCTTGTTTTCGTCGCGGCTGGGGAGCGGGATCGAACGTGACGCGTCAAAGATCGGAAGCTATGTCGACAGCAAGGGTTCGCAACGAACTATCCCGGAAAGATGGGCCAGTGCGAATTCTGATCGTCGATGCTCCAGCGTCATGCCGGCTGACCATCGCGAGCGCCGATAGTGCGGGCGACCTGGTAGACAGAGTCGAGATCGTCGAAGTCACTCGAGCCGAGTTGGAGCGGCATGCGTCCGATAGCTGGGACCTTATGATTACTCATGTTCATGAGTCTCGCATTGATACTACTCCGGTAAGGGCCTCGTTCGTCGAGCCCCAACAGTTAGATGCGTCGCGGCCGGCCCGCGCCGCTATCCTCGGCCGGACGGGAATATTCCGCAAGTTGTTCCGCCGCGGCAAGGTGAGCCCTTTCGAACGGGAAAAGCAACGCGCTACGGCAACCGTGGTGCTTGCCGAAATACAGCGCGAGATTGGCGTCGCTTTGAGCGCCATCGAGATGGGTGATTTCGATGCGATCGCCGAGATCGCCTCGCGCCTCAAGAACGATGGGGCCAATTACAATTTTGCGAAGCTCAGTGGCCTGGGCGCCGCGCTATACGACACGGTTCCGAACCGGGATATCCGAACCGCGCGCAACATCGCGCAGAAGCTGATGACCTATATGGGTAAGACCATCGGGAACTACGCTGCCTAGGCCTCGGCGGCAGCGCTGACAGTCAAATGCGGAAGAACTCGCAAATCGATTTCGCAAGCATCCTGGGACTACTGATGGGTCCGGCCTGCCTCATCGCGGGTCAACTGCTTGAAGGTGGCAAGCTATCGACCTTATTGCAGGCGAGTGCCGCGTTGATAGTTCTCGGCGCCAGCATGGGAGCTTGTATGCTGTCGTTCTCACCGACTTTTCTGCTGGCCGCCGCGCGCGATCTCCGCAAAGTGGTGGCCGAGACCTCTCCGGATCTCTTCGACCTGATCGACCGCATCATCAACTATAGCAATGTCCTTCACAAAGAGGGTCCGGTGGCGCTTCAGAGCTGGGTCGCGAAAGAGCCGTACCCGATGCTTTCATTGGCGCTCAATCTCCTGGTCAGCAATGTAAGTCCCCAATCGATGATGGGAATCCTCGAACGCAAATTCCATGAGAATACGCGCCTCAACAATGCCGGCGCCGAAGTATTCGAGGCCGCAGGCGGCTACCTGCCAACCTTCGGCATCATGGGAGCCGTTATGGGACTGATACACACGATGACGATGCTGAATGAACCGACCAAACTGGGTGAAGGGATCGCGACTGCCTTTGTCGCCACTCTCTATGGCGTCGGGTCGGCTAACTTGATCGCATATCCGGTCGGCAAGAAAATTCGAGCGCGTGCTCACACTGAAAGAGAGCTGGACAAAATTGTCATCACCGCAATCAACGCGATCCAGTCCGGTCAACGTGGTATCGCGCTGCGCCAGGCTCTTACCGGGGGATCCTCCGCGGCCAGTGGATCCGCCCCTGCAAATCAACCAACCTCCGCATCTGCGGGCGAGAAGCCGGCGGTGCGTATTGCACGCAAGGGCGCGGCGTGATCTTCTATCAGGCCCGGCTGGTTCTTAACTGGCTTGCTGAATGTGCCGCCAGGTTGCGCGCGGCGGCCGCCTGACTGGCGCTTCTGATGGAATCTCCGAGGCCATGCTCCGCCAGCCGATCGTAAAGACTCTTTCGCGAAATGCCGAGCAGCCGCGCGGCGAGGGCCTTATTTCCGCCGGTGTTGGTCAACGTCCATACGATGTGATCGCGTTCGACTTCCTTCAGCGAGCTGAAGACGACCGGAGCTTCTGCCTCAATGGCGTCCTCGCGGTTCGGCGTAAATGCTACCGCCGATTCGGATGCGACCTGATCGGGTAGTGCCAGATCTTCCCGCCGCAGGATCTCGGAGGCGCTGAAACTCAACGCGGCCTCGATCGCATTGGCAAGCTCGCGAACGTTGCCAGGCCATGAATAGCGCATCAACAGGTCGAACGCCGCCATCTCGACTGAGGTCACCTTGCAAGCCTTCGCGAACTTCGCGTTGAACAGATCGACGAAATGACGCAGCAGGACCGGGATGTCTTCGGTGCGCTCACGAAGCGGTGCGGCGCGGACCACTCCTACCGCCAGGCGATAGTAAAGGTCCTTGCGCAGCTGGCTCTCGCGAACCGCTTTCTCGGGCTCACGGTTGGTTGACGCGATGATGCATACGTCAACCGGAATCTCGCGCATGCCACCCACCGGGCGAACGCAACGTTCCTGGATCGCGCGAAGGAGTTTCGCCTGCGTCTCAGGACTCATTTCGGTTATTTCGTCGAGGAACAGCGTGCCGCCCTGAGCTGAGCGAAACAAACCGAGATGCTCCTGGTTGGCGCCGCTGAACGCGCCTTTGACGTAGCCGAACAACTCGCTCTCGATGAGATCCTTGGGCAGGGCAGCGCAATTCAGCGCGACGAAAGGCGAATTCGGAGCGGACGCCTGATGGATCGCGCGCGCGACCAGTTCCTTCCCCGTTCCACTCTCTCCAACAATTAGTACGGTAGTCCTACTAGCAGCTAATGCGACGATTTTGCCGATCATTTTGCGGACGGCCGGACTTTCCCCGACAATTCCGTGAAATTGGCTCGGCTTCTCGCCCGCAAGACTTAACACTTCCCCACGTGCTGTCACGGTCATATGTAACCCCCGGCGCCACTGCTCCGCAAATTACGGGCCACGAAGTAGATAAGCTATACACTTTGTAGGGAAAAGGTCTTTCCCTTTTCTGCTCAGGATTTTGGCTTGCATCGGAAGGGAACAGGGAATCACCTCCATGGAAATCGCGCGCGTAGTGGGTAGATTGCTTCCGTGCATTCTGACTACAATCTGTATGAAAATTAGTCTTTCAGCCTCGAAGAGGAGTATTGTTGGGCACGGATAGCGTTCGTGGGGGTACCTGGATTCAAAATCGCCGGACGACAACAATCTTTGTCTATTCCGGTCGATATTAACCTTTTGATGTTTATCTGGTAGCCTTTAGCGCGATTTTCAGCATCAACGAGGATCTTGAGGCGAATTTCGGAAAAAAGTGCGCAGAAGGATGCTCTCAATTATGTGACTCTACGGTCACCATATCGAACCTGAACTTGGTTAAGCCGGGGGGAACGTGCTTGTAACCACAGAATCTTCACTAAAGAATGCCAAGCTGCTCGTAGTAGATGACAGCCATAGTAATCGACGGCTTCTACAGGCGATCTTCGGGTCACACGGGTGCGACGTTGCGTTGGCTGAAAGCGGCGACGCGGCGTTGCCCGCCCTTGAGGCGCATGCGCCGGACATCGTGCTGTTGGACCTGCGAATGCCGGGACTCGACGGCATTCAGACGCTGCGACGGCTTAGGCCGGCTGCGCCCAACATCCCCATCTTGATGCTCACCTCGTACGGTGACCTCGATGCGGCGGTGGAAGCTACCAGCCTCGGGGCGGACGACTTCATCAGCCGGCCGATCACTAATGATGACCTGGTGGTGCGAGTCGCGCATGCGATTGAGCATCGCAGACTGCTTGACGAATTGGACACCTTACGCACGAAACTTTCCGAAGGGCAGTTCATCAGGAGGCTGATGGCGCCGAGCAGCGCGATGTCTACTATAGTTGACAGTATACGTCGCGTCGCAAAATCGAGCCTAACCGTTCTCATTACCGGCGAGACCGGGACCGGCAAGGAACTCGTCGCGAGGGCGGTCCATCAGGAGAGCGACCGCCACGATAAGCCCTTTATCGCCGTCGATTGCGGCGCGTTGCCCGAAAATATCATCGAATCCGAGCTCTTCGGCTATCATAGGGGGGCCTTTACCGGCGCCGATCGCCAAAAACCCGGCTATTTCGAGGCCGCCGAGGGTGGCACCCTCTTCCTCGACGAGGTCGGCAACCTCCCGCCCGCCACCCAGGTCAAGCTGCTGCGCGTGATCCAGGAGCGCGAGCTGCGCCCGCTCGGCAGCGTCCAATTTTCGCCCCTCGATGTTCGCCTGATTGCCGCCTCCAACGAAAAGCTGGAGGAGGGCATCCCCACCGCCCGCTTCCGCGCCGACCTCTACTACCGGCTCGCCGAATTCTCGATCGCTGTTCCTCCGCTGCGCGAGCGGCGCGAGGACCTCCCGATGCTCGCGCGCCGCTTCATGGAGGAGGCGGCGCTGGAACTCCGCCGCTCCATCTGCAGCGTCTCCCCCGGCGCGATCGACGCGCTGATGGCGCATTCATGGCCCGGGAACATTCGCGAGCTGCGCAACGTGATGCGCAACGCGGTGGTGCAATGCCGCGGGGTCGTCGTCGAGGTGGATAACGTCCGCCTCGCGATGGGCCTCATCGAGCGCGGCGGCACGGCGCCCGAGTCCGAGCTGACGATTTCGCTGCCGATGCCGCTGCGAAAGATTCGCAACGAAGCGCTCGCGACCATCGAGCGCAAAGCCATCGCCGATGCGCTGCGGTATACGGATGGGAACAAGGCCGCCGCAGCGCGCTTGCTCGAGGTTGATGTGAAGACGCTATACGCGAAGCTGCGCGCGTACGATTTGGGTTCCTAATGGAAGCGGAGCCGTTCTCCCGATATGAATCGGGAGAACGGGACGAAGATTTCGGAGATTTCGGAGAAGAGAAGGTTGGCCCACCGGTCGCAAAGAGAAGAGCGACCAGTGGGCCAACCTTCCCCCCATCCCCCCACAGCCCCTCCCCGCGGGCCGGCTGTCACGCTGGTCGCAAATCCGAAGAGCGACCAGCGCGCCAGCCTCCCCCCCCAGCCGCCCGCGCCAAGACAACCGCCCGCCTCCCCGCTATGCTCCATCTCCTATGGATGACACCGCCAACCTCCACCCTCCCGCGATGCTCGATGCGATCGAGCGCGACACCGCCGCAGTTGGCTTTTCGATGGCGTCCGAGCCGCGCACGGGCGCGCTGCTGCGCGTGATGGCGGCTTGAAACCGGGTGGTGCGATGCTCGAACTCGGAACCGGCACCGGCCTTTCAACAGCATGGATCCTCGATGGGATGGATTCTCGGGCGACGCTGCTCACCGTCGATAGCGACCCGAAGTACAGTGATATTGCGGTTCGCCATCTTGAACATGATCGCCGCGTGACCTTCATCGTCGAGGATGCGGCCGCATTCCTTGAGCGAATGAAAGGTAGCCAGTTCGATCTGATTTTCGCCGATACGTGGTCGGGCAAATTCGATCATCTCGCGGATGCGCTTGCAATGTTACGGCCGGGCGGTCTGTACATCATCGACGATCTGTTGCCGCAGCCGAACTGGCCGGATGGTCACGCGGCGAAAGTGCCGCGGCTGATCGAGGTTCTCGAACGCGACCCGCGACTGAAGGTGTGCCGGATGTCGTGGTCATCGGGAATCCTCGTGGCTTCGCGCCTCTGGGAATGACGGTCGGCCGCCAGCGATTCTTATTTTGTCAGTCCGGGCAACTCTTCCTCGCGATGGACCTCCCAAAGCGATTTGTTGGTTCGCTCTCCGCGCCTCGGTTCCTCGCTGTCGCCTGCCACTAACTGTTGACCTCTTTAAGTCATCCTGCCAAATCTCTGCAAGCAACTGGAGACCTAAGCACTGTATGGCCACAAAAGTCGTGAAACGTTTTCCAGAGGTTCGCACTCTGTGGGACATCTTGCCCAAGGGAGCCGAAGGCGGCCGCGAATTTGCACGCGTCGTTGATCTGCTGATCTTTCAAGAAGCGCGCAGACAAGGAATTTCGGCCAACCTCTTCAGCGATGTTGCCGGTGACTACTACGGCCTCGACAGCTTCGAGTATACAGACCATCGAAGAACATCCGGTACGACAGGCTATCAGTATAAGTTCTTCCCGTCGCCTCTCAGTGCCAATCACCGGTCCGAAATAAAAGAATCGCTCAATGAAACGGCTAACGCGCAAGAGAAGCTCAAACTCAAGAAGTGGATCATCGTTACGCCGCAGGATTTCGTGGAATCAGCCAACCGTGCAGATGGTGGAGACGTGAGCTGGTTCGAAACTCTCAAACAGGAACGTGCTTACCCGTTCGCGATTGAGCACTGGGGACACAAGAACCTCGTCGCTCTCTTCTTAGAGACGCCTTCGTTGTGCCTTTACTACTATCCAGAATTAATCGCAGAAGGTTCGAACCGTCGGGACACTATTCAGAAGACCAGAAGCTCTTACGATACAAACCTGCTTTCGCTCAACAGAAACATCGAGTTCGTGGGGACCTCGGTATACAAGCCTGAAGCAACGAAAGGTGTTCCCCTTGAGAACATCTATATACCTTTGTCCGTTGCAATCGAGGCGGCGGGGTCTCCCGGTCAAGATGCGCCAGCAATTGACCCTGTGACCCTACTTGCCTCCGGCTCTCCACGCGTAATCCTTGGAGATCCGGGTTGTGGGAAATCTACCCTCCTCAGATTCCTAGCGCTTGCGGGCATCTCCCGACCTTTACAGAAACGATACAAAACAAAGCCGGACAAAAGACTCCCTATCCTAGTTATCCTGCGCCGATATAGTGACGAGTTAAAAAGCAATAGAAATCTTTCACTGATCGACTACATTAGACAGACGGCTATGGCCGATTTTAATCTGAGATTCGCCGATTCCCAATTTTTTGCGTACTATCTCGAGAGCGGCCAAGCGATCTTACTGTTCGACGGGCTTGATGAACTTCCAACCATCGACTTCAAGCAGCTCGTCCGTGATCGCATTCAGTCACTACACAATGCCTATCCAGGCAATACGATAGTAGTTACTTCTAGGGTCGTCGGCTATGAAGGCGACTTACGATTTCCGAACAAAGAATTTCTGCACTACAAAGTAGCTCCGCTTGGCCTCAGGGAAATAGAGCAGTTTCTCAAAGACTGGTACGCGGTTCGCGTAGAAAATGAAACGGAGCGCGATAGTCACGTTGGAGATCTAACGCGCTTACTAGAAGATGAACACTATTCAGCGATCCGTGAACTGGCTAGCAATCCTCTACTGTTAACCATAATCGCACTAGTCCACAGGATTGATGCCGTTTTGCCCGACGAACGAGTCGTGCTCTACCAGAAGTGCACCGAGACGCTTCTAAATACTTGGCATACTTGGAAGTTTCGAGGCTCCGACGTCAAAAACCGCGGTCGCGTTGAACGTCGCAATCGTCGCCGCATCGAGGAGATCGCATATTGGATTCAGTGTCGAAGTAGTAGCTCGGCCGCCAGCGAGAGAACGGTCGTGCCGGCCGTAGAGCTGCGAACGTTTTTGGTCGACTACATCGGGCGACGGGAAACAAATTCCGCTTCGGACGAGGACCCGGAGGACCTCGCAGACCAGTTCATCGATTTTGTGAAAAAGCGGGCGGGGCTTCTGATTGAAATCGGGGACAGCCAGTTTAGCTTTATTCACCTTACCTTTCAGGAGTATTTGGCGTCCTGTCGAATTATTACCGCAAGTGAGCGTGGTGGAGTGGACGCCATCTGGAAGACACTTCGAGAACGCTTCGATGACGCACGTTGGCACGAAGTGATACGACTGCTACTGGCAGAACTAAAAGCAGAGGAGAGTCAGGAGGTTCTCCTTGACAACATTTTGAAAGCCCGAGGTCTGAGTGCCCAGGGCACCGTACGACGCGACAAACTCTTGGGCGGCCTTCTCCTGGACGCCATTCCAGCCGCCGAGACGAAGAAAGACGAGATTCTTAAACGGCTCCTTCGAGCGGGTGCTCGAACTGGCGATCAAATAGAGTTTAGATCGCTAACAGGAACCCTCAGTCGATACAACGCCAAACGGGAAGGGAATGTTGATGACTTGAAAGAATCGCTCGTGGAAGCGGCTGCTGCGATAAGACCGCGATCCGAGCGAATCGCCCTTTCGTTGAGTGCAGAAATCTTAGGTATTAAACCAGATTTCGAACAGATCGACGGCTGGGCTGCCTTAAGCGACGAACTCACCATGTTTTTCGGTGAACGTCCTCTCGATACTAGACATTGTCCGACTTTGCAGAAGTCTCTAGATCTTTTTCGGGCTGTGCAGGATGAAATGGTCCTTACCGCGCCGTTGAACAATTTCATCGTGGCCGCAACAATGCCTGTTTGGGATCTGCTAGGTGGAGGCATCCTATCAAGAAGGCTTTTTGAGCTGTTTTGCATTTCCTTTTTCTCCGGTGAAACTCCCGGTCCTTTTCACGACTTCGGCTGGAACTTATCTGCTTTGTACGGCTCTGGTCTTACTATTTTGCAAAGGATCTCTGAGGACGGTGGTCTAGGACGCAACAGGCACACGAGCGAAGGAGTCTACGTCGCCGCGAAGGCGGTTGAATTCGAGTTAAGAAACGCGGCGGTGCTAGCGCCGTTGAGGGAGGAAGTGGAACGAGGAGATCCGAAAAGGCGGCCAGAGTTCGGAATGATAAACGTCCTCAGAAACAAAGCTAGAGCACGTGTTAGACAGCTCGAAAAGACATTGCGAAGAAACGTCGGACAATTGTTGGACGGATTGGAAAAAACGAGTTCACCCCTACGCGGCAGAGCATCTCAAGGCATTGTCGATGCCTGGCCGGTTGTCCTAGCCACGCCCTCTTATTA
Source organism: uncultured delta proteobacterium (assembly GCA_963815835.1). Lineage (GTDB taxonomy): Bacteria > Desulfobacterota > Binatia > Binatales > Binataceae > DATGKG01. Next base: position 244,822 of record CAWFIF010000002.1, on the reverse strand, counting down.
CGAGCCCATCGTTGATACAATTGTTTCGGCTTTCGGTCTGTTACCCGAACCTCAATGGCGCGAGGCGCTACGGATTAGCGGACTTCGACATTTTGCCCACGGATTGTCACAGTTTAACGCGCAAGTGCCCTCGCAAACGGAGGGTCGCTTCGGTAGTTTGGACTCCGACAACGCACAGAGCTATAGCGCCGCATGGCAGCTCATCTACGATTCCTGGTTATATACCTACGGAGCATTCGAACACCCTGTCGAATCGCCGTTTGCATATCTAGCTATGGCCACTGGGGAAGCGAAAGCACCCTCGGTGCGTCTTGCTCACTGCATTCGCCGTATCATAATGGGCGACGAGTCGCGGGTCGCTGAGCTGGGTTCAATGGTCAATTCACAGGACTCCGAATGGACATCGTTATTTTACGCTTTGAGATGAATCTGTTCATCGAACAGAGTGACTTGGATGCGGTCCAAGGACAAGAAACACAAACGTTCTCGTGGGGCAGCGTCACTGGAAATGACAGCGAAAGACCCGGGGAGCAATTCCATAGTCACGCGCGGCGCGCGGAGGATGTCCCTCGCCAGGTCGCTCGCGGGTTCGTGCCCCGCCCCTCTCATCTGAGAGAGGGCGAAGGCAAATCGATGTGAAGTGTCCGTAACCGGTTCAGTCGGGCTTCGAGGCTTCCGAACGCGCCGGCAGCATCGCACCGCACGATTCGATCGCCGCGACGATGCCATCTCCTATGCGCCCGGACTTCATCGACGCAACGAAATCATTGCCGATCCGGTCCCAGGTTCCCTCCGGCGCGATCACGTGAGTTGCGTGATCGGCAATAACCTCGACGTATCGCTCGCCCAGCGAAACGAACAGGAGGATGCGCGTGCGTTGCGGTTCCTCGGCCATCAGACGCGCCCCGAATTCGCGATGCGCGAGGTTGCGCGCGCTGGCCTGCTTGACCCGCGCGGGCACCATCGCGAGCCGAATCGGCATGATGACCCGTTCGGCCTCACGCATATGTCTCGAAGAGAACCAAGCACTGGTTCCCTTCGAGACATTTTATTGAGGCGCGGCGCGGCGCTTAGCCTATATCAACTGCAATTTGACGCCCAAACTTCGCGAAACCACGCAGCCGCAGACGACGGAATGTTCCTTGCTGCGCTCTCGATAACAGACATAATCAACCGACGTAATCAGCCGTGGCGGAAAGAGTAAAAGAAAGTGGACAGACACAGAAACGCGAGTCGCACCGATCTCGATTTGTTGAATCGGTTGAGGACCTTGGCGTTTCTTTCAGACGTCGAATTGCGCGAGCTCGCGAGCGCCCTCAATTCGGCAAACTTTCGAAAGGGCGAGGTTATCTTTCCCGAAGAGGCGCTGGCGGCGGGTGTACATATCCTGCTGGCGGGGGTGGCGAAGATCACGTGCCTGAACCGGTGTGGTGAGCGTGTAACCGTAGCTTTACTTGCGCCGGGTCCAATCCCCGAATTTCTTTTTTCCCCGGTGAGCCGGTGGCATTTTCGCTGCGAAGCTTATAGCGATTGCAGAGTCGGCCATCTCGGCTGGGACCAATTCGACGTCATTACCAGAGCGGCATCCCCATCCGCTTTAAGAACATTTCACGACAACAATCTGGTGCAATGGTATCGGTGGAGCCTCAGCTTTCTGGGCCTCGACCTTCGCGAGCGTCTCGTGTTTACGCTTCGTCAATTGTGTTCCAACTTCGGAGTCATGGAGTCGCGAGGTATTCTTTTGCGAGTTGCCGTCAGCCACAAGGACCTGGCCGATCTGGTGGGCGCCTCGCGACCGAGAGTCACCGAACATTTAGCTGAGCTAGAGCGCGAGCATCTGCTTATTCGTCAGGGTCGGCAATTGATCGTGTGCCTGGACAAGATCGAGAATTCAACAGGGGAGCCGCCGCCTGACATCGATGACTCATTCACAAGAGCCGGGGCACAACCACACTTTCCGAGAGTAGGCCGACTCTATGGTCCACATTCGCTCGCAGCGGTGGCCTCCGTGAAGCCGCTGATACGTGAACCATCTACCAGGCCAGTGTCGCGTCACGGGAATAATTCTCATCGCTATGGCCTGAACTAATTTTTTCATTTTGGAACAGAGTACGATTATCTATTCATGAAAATAACTGGTGTAGGAGATGTCCTATGTTGCTTTTGATTATCCTGCTGATCTTGTTGTTCGGTGGCGGCGGTGGCTACTACGGATATCGCAGCGGCTACTATGGCGGAGGTGGAATGAGTGTGCTGACCATCGTGCTAATCGTCCTGGTGGTCTGGATTGTGATGGGTGGCGGATTCGTACGGTGAGCGATTGTTTCTCGAGGAGAAGCGTCATGCACCGACCATCGTGGAGGTGGATTATGTACGGTGTCCTGGCTGTAGCGTTGAGCGCTGCGCTAGCCGCGCCGGCCGGGGCGGCGACCTCAGACGCCTGGATCACCACCAAAATCAAGCTGGCCCTGTTGACCACCGAGGGCGTGAGCGGGACGGCCATCAAGGTCGACACCGTCGTAGGCAAGGTCACCCTGTATGGAAAGGTGTCTTCCGCTGAGGAGAAGGCGAAGGCCGAAACCATCGCGCGGAAAGTCGAAGGCGTGCAAGACGTGCGCAACCTCCTGCAGGTGGTCGCCCCAGAGCATGAGAAGGCGATGCAGGTGTCTGATGACCTCCTCAAGCAGCGGGTCGAACATGCGCTGCAGGCCGATCCTTCACTCAAGAGCAGCACTATCGCTGTGCAGTCCGCGAACCAGGGCGTGGTGCTACTAAGCGGCACGGCAAAAACCTTGAGCGCTCACCTGCGCGCCGTCGAGGTGGCGGCCGCTGTACCGGGAGTCCGCCGAGTCGCCAGTGAGATCCAGAGTCCCGACACCTTGGCCGATGAGGAGATCTGGCGCGAGCCCACGCCGCACCACGCCAGGGAGGGTTACGGAGTCTGGGATACCGCGAACGACATATGGATCACCTCGGCCGTGAGGATGCGCCTGGTCGCCGACAGCAATGTTCCTGGGCTCGAAATCGACTTGGACTCGTGGGATGGGGTGGTGACGCTCTTCGGGATCGTGTCCTCGCAGGACGCAAAGGCCGCCGCTGAGGCCGATGCCCTCAAGGTGAGCGGAGTAAGGCGCGTGGTGAATGAACTGCAAGTCGTTCCGAGCTCGAAGCAGAACGCTGTGAACGCGCGCGACGACGAGCTACAACACGAGGTCAGGAAGGCTCTCGACGACCATGAGTTCAGAGACGTTGGCTTGGAGATGAGGAACGGTGTCGCGCGGCTGACTGGGACCGTCCGAACCGGGGCGCGGAGCCTGGAGGCCGCAGTGGTAGCGCGCTCGATCCCGGGCGTACGCGCGGTTGAGGACGATCTGCGCCTCCCGGCAACCGAACACTAACGGGACGCGCCAGCGCCCCGACACCAGATGCATCTTCCCATGCAGAAGCAGTCTTCGACAACCTTTTCAATCTGTTCTCTGGGGCACTAATACTCAATTCGGGACCCTGGCCCTGGTACCGCGAAACAAGGAATATCGAAGTGTGGATTCAGCCTCGGTTTGAGGAAAGACACGGTAGCGTTGCCTACGACAGCTTTATCGTTACCCAACGAGCAGCGCAGATGTATTAGGTAAATCTGATCGCTGGCCGCGCAATGGCTTTGACCAAGAGGAGGACAGTGTAATGAGCGGAACGAGCGACAAGATCAAAGGGCGTATGAAAGAAGCAGTTGGTGCTTTGACGAATGACCAACGTTTAAAGAACGAAGGGAAGCTGGACCAGGCCACCGGCAAGATTAAGAATGCCGTGGAGCGCGTGGTCAACACGGCAAAGGATATCGTAAAGGGCCCCAAAAAATAGCACCTGTTTTCCAGCTAGCACACGCAGTAGCTGGAACAGAATTTCCCTCGTTTGGCGCGATTTCGCTTATCGAGGGTGCGAGGTTCGGAAGCGAATCGTGCGCCGATACGACGACGAGAGGCACACCTGAGTGGACGTTTCGGGTGGCTGCGCGCCGCGGTGCATGGTTCTAACGATGCGATTGTATCGACCACGAGCCTCATGATTTGGCGTCGCGGCCGCCTGGGCGTCAACACCGGCGATCTTGATCGCCGGTGTTGCAGGTCTCGTGGCTGGTTCGATGTCGATGGCCGTCGGTGAGTACGTCTCGGTTAGCGCGCAGCGAGACTCGGAGCAGGCCGAGATCGAGCTGGAACAGCAAGAGCTCGCCGACGAGCCGCGAGCGGAGCTGAAAGAGCTCGCGATGGTCGCGCGCGGACTCGCGACCTACCTCTCTCAACGGAGAGAGGGCGAAGGCGAATCAATGTGAAGTACCCGTAGCCGGCTCAGTCGGGCTTCGAGGCTTCCGAACGCGCGGGCAGAATCGCACCACACGACTCGATCGCCGCGACGATACCGTCTCCGATGCGCCCGGATTTCATCGACGCGACTAAACTTTGGGCTCTCAACTCAGCGCTTACGGCAACGGGAGCGCAAACCAAGTGATCGTGCCCGATTCAACAATCTCAACAACGTGGTTGACCATCAGATCGGCTGGCTTACCGCGCCTTTCGAGGTATTCAATCGCAGCCTGCAACATTAACCATGTCCCCTCGCGATCGAGAGCCGGCAGGATGATCAATCCCGGATGAATTTCCACGCCTCTAACCAGGCGACGAAAGTCACGCGCGTTCTCGGTTACGATTACTCGATCCTCTTCAATACACCGTTGAAGGACCTTGTGATCCGGCTCGCCACGCCGACCGACATGCAGAGGATGGACGGCGTCATGCCGGCCAGTCCGGTTAAGACGCGTCGCAAGTTGTGGAGACAGGCACTCGTCGATGAACAGCTTCACGCGGCATCGACCCAGGGACGTCCTCCGGGCCGTCCCATAAGCGGATGCGCGCGGGCATAGATGATCGCCGCTTCGATTGCCTTACGTGACAGATCGGGATTGTCGGCGAGGATGTCCGCAACCGTGTCACCGTGATCGATCCTGCCGAGTACCGAATAGACCGTCATACGGGTACCCCGGATCACCGGAGTGCCACCCATGACTGCCTTGTCAACGACGATCAAAGCGTCGCGCGCGCTTCGATAGCGTTCGGCACGCTCCATCACATCTCCGACTAGACGGCCAATGTCGAGTTCCAGGGCGGGCGCCAATTCCAATCGCGCCTTCCGAATCTGGCCAGGCTTGGCATGCGCAAGCCACGCTGCCAGGTGTTTCTTTTGCGCCAACCCTAACTTCAGATCCAATCTCCATACGATCGTGGCGTAGGCGACGGCATAGGCGGGGAGCACGCGACAAGGGCGGCGCGTCGCTCCGTGCGCAGCGCGGAATTGCGCCCGCAGCACCCGTTCCTCGATTGCCTTCTCGATCACGCGCTTCGGCACATGCGACAGCTCCGCCACTTCGCGTGGGCTGAGGTTGGCAGGTACGTGCATAAGTAGTCCCCTTCAAGGAATTACTTTAGCGAGAGCCCCATCGCCGTGCAACGCGGCGCCACCTCATCGATGTGAAGGATCCGTAGCCGGTTCAGTCAGGCGTCGAAGCTTCCGAACGCGCCGGCAGAATCGCACCACACGACTCGATCGCCGCGACGATACCGTCTCCGATGCGCCCGGATTTCATCGACGCAACGAAATCGTCGCCGATCCTGTCCCAGGTTCCCTCCGGCGCGATCACATGAGTTGCGTGATCGGCAATAACCTCGACGTATCGCTCGCCCAGCGAAACGAACAGGAGGATGCGCGTGCGTTGCGGTTCCTCGGCCATGAGACGCGCCCCGAATTCGCGATGCGCGAGGTTGCGCGCGCTGGCTTGCTTGATCCGCGCCGGCACCATCGCGAGCCGAATCGGCATGATGTCGAGCAGGACGCTTAGCACGACCAGGACGCACAACTCGGTAAAGATCGTCGCGCGGCCGCTGAGTGCGGGCCTCGCCGCGACAGCGAGTCCGCCCGCGGTAAACGCGCCGAGCGCCGCCCATGCCAAGGTGTACAGCGTGTAGCGATCGCTCAGGCGAGTTATCACGACCGCGATTCTGGAGCCGGTGCGCTCCTCGATCGCGGCCGCCGCTTCGCGGATGCGCCGATTGTCGTCGTCAGTCAGCGGGCCTCTCATCGTTACCAGCTCCCCGACGCGCCAAGTTGTTGGAGCGGCCGCATCATATACATATTTCCTTTTCGAAATGAGTCCAATCGCAGCGAGCAGGCTATTAGTTCCGCCTCCATCATCGAGCTGGCGATAGCCGGTCCAGCTTGCAACACCGTCAGTCAGTTTTTCACTTTGAAGGCTCCATTTCACTTCGAAGTGAGGCGTCCAGGATGCTAGCACAGTTCGGCTGGAAAACCCTTGCGCGATTCGCTCCACTGATGCGGCACGCTTCATGCGTTTCCACTGAGTCTACCGGTAGCTGAATGAATATAGAATTTCAGACGGAGTTCGATCCCGCCATCTGTTGGCAGGCAATCTCTGCACGAGATCGCCGCTTCGACGGGCGCTTTTTTGCCGGCGTCATAACCACCAAAGTCTACTGCCGGCCAATCTGCCCCATACCTCTCAGAAAACCAGAAAACGTCATATGGTTCTCGTCGGCGACATCCGCGCAAGCGCAAGGCTTTCGCCCCTGCCGTAGATGCAGGCCGCATACTTCCCCCGGTACTCCCGCGTGGCACGGCACTTTGGCAGTGGTGTCGCGCGCATTGCGGTTAATCGAGGCGGGCGCGCTCGATCATGGCAATGTCGATGAACTCGCCGAGCACGTCGGCATCGGCTCGCGGCATTTGCGCCGTCTTTTCGCGGAACATCTGGGTGCGGCGCCGGTTCAGATCGCCAATGCTCGGCGCTTACGGGTAGCTCGCCAACTGCTCAAGGATACCGCTTTGTCGGTTAACCGAGTCGCCTTCGCCGCGGGCTTCCAGAGCATTCGTCAGTTTAACCACGCGATCAGATCTTCCTTCAAGCACTCGCCGTCGCAACTGCGCAAGGTCAACGGTCCTATTGGCTCATCCAGGTCTGATGGCGCAATTCGTCTCCGCTGTCCATTCCGTCCTCCGCTGGACTGGCCAGCTATGCGGCGCTTTCTCGGAGAGCGAAGCACTCCAGGCATAGAGGCGATAGATGATCGCTGCTATCGAAGAACCATTCAGGTCGGGGACGCAATAGGTCTTATCGAGGTAACCTCGGACGCCAGTCGGCCTCGCTTATTGTTGACAGTCAGACTAAGTGGGTTCGAATCTCTGATGCACATAGCGGAACGCGTGCGCAGACTTTTCGATCTTGGCGCGGACCCGCGGCAGATATCCGATCATCTCTCGCGTGAGCGCCGATTTCGCTCGATACTCACCGCACATCCAGGACTAAGAGTGCCGGGAGCATGGGACGTTTTCGAATTGGCGGTGCTGGCCATACTCGGGCAGCGACTCGCGCGTGGGGCGAACTCGACGGCTGTTCGGCTAGTGCGAGCTTTCGGCCGCCGATTGAAACCTCGATACCTGGACTTACTCATCTGTTCGCCCTCCCGGAAGTCTTGGCCAAGGCTGACCTCTCGAGTATAGGTATCAAACCAGCGAAAGCCGACATGATTAGTGCTGTTGCGGCCGCCTTTTGCGATGACCTAGTGTCATCGAGGTCTTCGACAAGCACGTGGTCGCTACTCGACCGAGTGTTTGCCGCTGCAGGACTAAGCGAAGCGACTTCGCAGTACATCGCGATGCGTGCCCTGGGCGAACCGGACATCTTCCCCGTCAGCGATCGCGGAGTGAGGCGTGCACTCAAGAATGGCCACAAATCGTTCAGTAGGGTGGAAGTCAAACAAGCCGCCGAGCGGTGGCGACCTTGGGGCTCGTACGCAGCGATGTACTTATGGATTGCGGAAGCGGAAGGCCGTGGAGACAAACAAGACGGCGACCTAGCATAAGCGCGCAAACCATCACGGGCGACATCGTACACCGATAGATGTGCTATCAAACTCCTTGCAACTCGGCCTGAATGATAATTCCGAGATCGAGCACATAAAGAGCAATCGCTAGATCACCCAAGTCGGTCGCGACGACGCTGGGCGGCATGAGTTGAACTATACCCCATAGCAGGAACGCGGATCCGAGCAGCAGTCGCTTCACCAATTCTATCGGCGCGGGTCGCAGCAAACCCTGCAACGCGATGTATGAACCGCCGACCAGCAGAAGCGGCATCGCAGAAAGTGGCGCATGACCTAGCAAAGCCCATCCATGCGGCGCCATGGCGACGACGAACTTAACGAATGCAAGGAGTTGTGGAGTAGCGTCACTGAGCAACAACGTGGCACTGGCGCGCAGCGCTGCGACGGTCAACACTCCCGCTGTATAGCGCAACAGCTTCTCGAGTGAGGACGGCTCTCCATGACGCTTCAGATGAGTGTCAGGGTCCGCTTGTAGCAGGTGCCCCGCGGAATCGTGGTCCGAGGACCTCGCCGCTGACTCAACGCTCATAAGCGCTTTCTCGTTTCCTGAGCCGACCGCGGTCGCTCGCCCCATCTCCCGCAAAGCGGGTTTCGTCGCTTCATTCACAGAATCGAGTCTGCCGATATCCGAGTGTGATAGGAACAGATGACAGACCACGCCGGATGCATTACGTCCAAAAATTGCCAATCCGGCCCTCGCGTTGGGTCGATGGATCGAGCTATCTCCGAGTTAGAAGGCATTCGACCCGGTGCCGTAGGTATCCGACTACCAACGCCTGACTGGGCGTGGACAAATGTCAAAGATGGCCATACAAGATCGATTCTGGCGCCTGGTTCTTGTCTTCTGGTCGATTTCTGCCGCTGCGTTGGTTTTTGGTTTGTTGAGCAAACCCTTGCTTCCAGCCTTAGTTCCAGAGAACTCGGCGCCGCCGACGATGGTCGCGCAACCCGGGAGATCTGCTCCGACGCGCGCAGTAAGTGGTCGGCCAACCGCGGTTCGGGTCCGGGCTAAACGCGATGTAGTTGCGCACTTAAGTGGGCGGATAGTTCACGCGTCGAGCGCGACATCGACGGAGACCGCAACGAGTAAAACGGGACACGCGAGTCCGGCAAGCCGTTCGGATTCCCCTCCAGCCGCGATCGCCTTGGTAGACGTTCCAGGACCTTCAAGCAATCCGCCCATTGAGGCGATAAGTCCGACGCAGCCAGAAACCGCCGTTACTCTGCCGATTATCGAGGTGGCCGCTAAGCAGTTTGGCGATGGTATCTCATCGGCGCAGAAGTGGATGGTCGACGAAGCCGGCATTACCGTTTACGGCCTTCTGGACTTGGGAACGAATTACAACTTCAATCGGCCGGCGACCGGCAACAACCTGTACCGGGTTTTCGACTATTTTGGCGCGAGCGGCTTCGAACCGAATCAAGCGGAGCTTTATTTCAATCGCTCGATGCCCAATCAGCCGGGCTTTGTCGTGGACCTCAACTTCCTCAACACCGCTGAAGTTATGCACGGGCTTACCAGCTACTATGGCGATCAACAGGGATCCCATAACCCTACCGGCTGGATGGATCCTACTCAAGTCTATCTCACCTATACTGCACCGGTCGGAAAGGGACTGAACTTGTCGGCGGGCCGGCAGGTGAGCCTTATCGGCTTCGAATATATTCCTTCCTGGAACAACATTAACTTCAATCAATCGATCGATCTCTTGTACAGCCTTGGTGAACCATTCACGGTGACGGGGCTGCGCGGCACCTATCCCTTCAGTGAGTACTTATCGGCGACGACAGGTATCAACAACGGCTGGGACACGATCGCTACCAGGAACCTTTTCCGACCATCGAAGCGCAGCTTTCACTGACACCTAGCGAAAGCCTCACCTGGAACCTTCAAGGCATGTATGGCCCATCGACTGGAGCACAGTCGGGAAGCAAGCGAGGTTTGGCCAACATCACGGTGGCGTGGAAGACGCCCTATAAGCCGATCCAACTCGGGTTCGAATATCTATTCGCTGACCAATCCGCACCAGTTCTATTTTCGCCGCTGACCGAAGGTCCGGCGTACAGCAACTCCTTACTTTCCCCACAAGCACAGCCGCTTCGGCATAGCGTATGGTGGTCGGGCGTCGGTCTATGGACCGCATACAATCCGACCGATGCGCTACAGTTCGCGACTCGCGGCGAATGGTTTGACGATTCTTCCGGCGCTCGCAGCGGTATTCAACAGAACCTTGGAGAGCTGACAGAAACCATCAGCTATTCCGTTCCATTCTTCAGCAACCTCACCGCAAGGCTGGAGTATCGGCATGACGTATCGAGTGAGCATCCTTTCTCCAATTCCGGACCCTTCGTCACCTTCGTATGCCCCGCGGGACGATGCATCTCTACCGCGCATACGTACTCTGGCCAGGACACCCTTGAGAGCGCGCTAATACTGAAGTTTTAGAGCTTCACTGGAGTGATGCAAATCAGCCACGAATCGCGCGAAGTTTTAGCGAGCTCCGCCGGAGAATCCCAGGACGTCTCTTGGTCAGGAGCGATTACCGGGGAGTATGCGCGAACAGATCCATCCTCCGATCGTCACGAATGAAACCTGTCCGCGAAAACTCGCCTTGTTACCGTGGCCAAGCGGAGTCTCCGCTCCGAGCCGGAATCCGCCCCCTCTTTGGGTAGTGGACTAATTTCCCCATGAATGGCCGGTTTTTGAATCGCAGGGTGGCCTAATTTGCTTTCTTTGTCACTTGGATGCGGGGGAGCTCGTCCCAGTCCTTTTTGCAGATGCGAAGGTGCTTCATACTTTCCATTCGTATTTTCGCAGGGCCAGTGATTTTATCACCCACTGAGGATTGCTTCAGGTCAACCTCGCCCCCGATGATTTGCGGAAAATCGGAGTCGGGTTTGTCGCTATGGCAAACTATACACTTCATCATCCGAATTGGCCCTCGCTGTTTTTCTGCTCCGCCCAAGACCGTTGGATACCACCAGGGCCCACAAACGCGAGCGCAGCGGCATGGCGGAGCTGCATGCTCTCGCCTTTTATCTCAGTCGAATGTATTCGTGAAGCGCGGTGGCTGAGAAGTCATGGGCCGTCCTCGTTCTTTGGCGGAGAGGGGGCCAGTGGCCTGGTTCGGCGAGTACACCTCCTCTTTGGGTGCCCTAATTTGGCTTGAGACGCGGATCGTCGCTCGCGACACAGGTTGCCATTGTGAGATACGAACTCACGGTGCCTAATCGTCCGTGTGGCTGAGACATTTCGCCTTTAAGTTTGGTCCGCGCTTTCTCACATTTCTTGGCCGTGTCGTAACTTGAACGGATAGTCCATTGGACCAGCGGCGCTTTGGAGTCTGCATAATAGTCTCCGGTCTGGTTGACTGGCGGCACCATCAAATACCAACCCAGAGCAAGCACGAGCGTGGCAACGTGGCGGAGTTTCATGCGCGCGGTATACCAGAAAGCAAAAAGCCGAACTAGCGTCCGGCGCTCTACCCTCTGACACCTCTGGCGTGGGACCGAAGTCCCTTCGCCCGGTGGTGGCGAGTGTCTCGATACAATCAATTTAAGACACTGCCCGTCTTTGGGCTCCGTCTTAATTCTCGCCTGAGTGTCTGAATTTGTATCTCAATGTATGAAATTGAGCAGTTCTCGACCCAAGTTCTCTCGTTCATTTAATGACGGATTACACGGTTGATAGGGTCAACACGGAGCGCTAAAAATATGGGAGTGTCGATACGTTTAAAGGTAGGAAAGTTCGAAGTCGCAACGGACACGCCCGAAGAAGCGGCCAAGATCATGACGCTCTTCGATCCAAATCTGGTACGGGGTTACCATGAATCTGAGGTTCCCCGCGCCCTCGGTACCGAATGGACGCCCAAATTATTAGAGGCTTTCCACGAACTAATCAAAGAGCAACCGCTTCAGCGACGGTTACTGAGTGTGCTCTCTCACGCCGGAGAGTCGGGCAAACTGAAAGAGGATTTGGTCGAGGATTTAAAATTGAGCGCTCCGAAGCAACTGGCTGGACCATTGTCTGGGCTGGCGAAGTACGCACAGAAACTCGGCCTTGCACGCGAAGCCGTCTACTCTATGAGCAAACTTCAGTTGAACGGCAAGCGAACTTACCAATATTGGGCCAATTTGGAATTTTGGGACTGGGGGAGGACGCAACTGGAAATGACCAGCCTCGATGAGCTGTCAAACCAATTCCCCGAGCCGGTACGCTGGAGCGACCCGCACAAGAAATTTGAAGCACCCTGCCCGTTTTGTCAGAAGATTATTCCATGGGCGCAGTTCCCCAGCGGAATCAAGGTAGCCGGCCACGGCTGCGGGCACACCTCGGAAGAGATCGTTGCCGCGGTGCGGCGGGAACATACCGTAAACTCGGAGACACAAAAGCCGAATCGTCCAACCGATCCGGCTTTGCGTCGGGATGCCCTGAAGTAGGAACAACCCCGTTTATGACCGAACGAGAAGCCTACCTCTTTCCGAGTCTCCCGTAAATATCTCCCATTCGCGCTATCAGGGTGCGCGAGTGGGTGGAATGAGCGAGGTGGTTCTATGCGGTTTTATGCCGACCGCATGAGAAGACATTGGAGTTACCCCGTTTCGGTGGAGGGGGCGGTAGGGAAGTGGTCAAACCAAGTGCACTTGCAATGTCGCCACCCGTGAATCGTTTTGAAATCAACTAGTGTCTGAGTTTCGATTCAGTGTATGAATCTATACAGTACCCCTCTTAGGGTACTGGCCTAATTTCACCGGGAGTGGCCTATTTTGAAGGAGCGAGTGGCCTATTTTCATTTTGGACAAGAAAGGTGAATATATTGGCCATTCGTGGGGGAAACCAGCAATGAGAAGGAAAAACATTTTCAGCTTGGATGTAGCGATATTTGGAGTTCTTTTGGCTGTCATGACGGCAGGAGCGCAGGTCCGTGACTGCCGAGAAATCTGCAAGGAGATGCAAATTGGCGAACAGCAAAAATGCGCAGACGCATTGAATACATGCTTCGACGGATGTGGACGGCCAGCGGATCGAACCTGCGGGCAAGCTTGCTTCAGCGAAGAGAGCCTCTGCCGCTACCGCGTCAGTACGACTTTCTTTAAGGACTGCATAGATATTTGCAATAGCACCCCGCAGTAAGCTCGCAGCGGCGTGGCGGAGCTTCATGGCTGCTCCGTGTCTGACGCTGTCCAATTGATTTCGTCGAAGCTGACCTGCAATGGAGTTTTCTTGAAGACGCGGGAGAATTTGGCGCGAAATTCTTCCATGTTTTCGCAAAGTTTCATGATCGTGACGACTTTGTCGATCTGACTCCGCACCTTGTCTTGACCATATTTTTTCAGCCATTGATGATGGTTTTGCAGGAAGTGAGGATTTGGATTTTTCGTTCGAAGCTGCCGACCAACGTCAGCGTCAATAGCATCGTAAACGAACATCATGATGTACTTGCCCCATCGGAGCGGGCGCGAACGTGGCGAGTAGTGGATTCCCTCTAATCGAGCCAGTACCCCTCTTTGGCTTGTTCTTGACAGCGTGGTAACGTGCGAATAGTTTTCCATGTTTAGCCCTCTGCCGATGTAGCTCAGTTGGTAGAGCAACTGACTTGTAATCAGTAGGTCGTCGGTTCGATTCCGACCATCGGCTATGGTTCGAAAAACATACGGGGAGAGGTTCCCGAGTGGCCAAAGGGATCAGACTGTAAATCTGACGGCGAACGCCTTCGGAGGTTCGAATCCTCCCCTCTCCACCATACATCATGTAGCATCGACGGCGTCGGGGGAGTGGGGGACATTGTCGGAGTAGAGGCGCGAAGCGGGGCGCAGCCGGGCCGCAGGCCCTCGCGAGGCGGAGCGCAGCGGAGCCCGAGCGAACATTTGAAAAGAGGGCGGGAATAGCTCAGTTGGTAGAGCGCGAGCCTTCCAAGCTCGGGGTCGCGGGTTCGAGTCCCGTTTCCCGCTCCAGTATAGACACGATAAGGTGGAGGCGCACCGACCTCACCCGGCGCAGGAGCGCCACCCTCTCCCTGGAGGGAGAGGGAAAAAGGATGGCGGAGAGCTTTTGGAGGCCCATGTAGCTCAGTCGGTAGAGCACTTCCTTGGTAAGGAAGAGGTCACGGGTTCGAATCCCGTCGTGGGCTCCAGAATTTGAGATGTCCGCCGATTTGAGCCACCAGGGGCAAAAGGCCGCACATTCGAGAGATAATAAGAAGGTATCGTTAAATGAGAGATTTGATCGGGATGGCGTGCGACGGATGCAAACGGCGCAACTACACCACCACCAAAAACAAGAAGAAACAGACCGACAAGTTTGCGATCAAAAAGTTTTGCCCGGCCTGCCGTGCCCATACGGTCCACCGGGAATGTAAGGTCTGACGACGAACGGCATCGCGGTTGCCGACCTCATCTGGCGGCCTTCTCAGGAACGAGGCGTGGGAGGCGGTTGCCCCCCTCATCCGGCGCAGGAGCGCCTCCCTCTCCCTGGAGGGAGAGGAAATAAGGATGGAAGACAGCTTTTAAAGGTGGGCCAGTAGCTCTAATTGGCAGAGCATCGGACTCCAAATCCGAGGGTTGCAGGTTCGAATCCTGCCTGACCCGCCATAATTTTTCGAATATGCAAGAATGGTGCTTGAATTAACACACGGCAATGGATAAATTAAAAAGTTACCTCGATCAGGCGGCGAGTTTTGTCCGAGAAGCGTATGCCGAACTCGCCAAGGTCCATTACCCGTCGCCGAAGGAGACGATGCAGGCCACAATCGTGGTAGTCGCGTTAGCCTTTGTGATGGCGCTATGGCTGGGGCTGGTTGACGTTGGGGCGACGCGCGCGGTCCGTTTTCTGATCGGATAGATAATGAGGCATCCGGTGCGACCCGGAGGCCATTTTTAAATGGTGGAAGAAGCTAAAACCCAAGAAGCATCACCCGCGCCTGCGGACCTGAAAGCGAGCTGGAAGTGGTATGTCATCCACACCTATTCTGGCTACGAGGCGAAGGCCAAGGCCGCGCTCGAGGAACGCGTGCGCTCGATGCATATGGAGCACAAGATCGGCGCCGTGCTGGTGCCGGTTGAGCGCGTGCAGGAGCTCGGCAAGGGCGGGCAGCGCAAGATCTCGAGCCGCAAATTCTTCCCCGGCTATATCTTTGTGAACATGCTGCTAGACGACGAAACCTGGCACGTGATCAAGAACACGCCGAAGATCACCGGCTTCGTCGGCCATGCGACCAATCCTCCTGAAGTACCCGAGCACGAGGTCCGCGAAATTACCCAGCAGATGGAAGAGGGGGCCCTGCGTCCCAAGCCCAAGGTTCTGTTCGAGGTGGGCGAGGCGATTAAGGTCGTGGACGGTCCCTTCCAGGATTTCAACGGCACGGTGGAAGAGGTGAAGCCGGAAAAAGGCAAGGTGCGGGTGCTGATCTCGATTTTTGGACGCGCAACCCCGGTCGAACTCGATTTTGTACAGGTAGAGAAAGCGTAGCATCAACCTGAGCGCCGTTCGCTTCGCGGTCATTAGAATATAGGCCGAGGGGTGAGAATCGCTCGCATCAACGTTCTGGATATCGGTTAAGTGGCGAAAAAAGTCGTCGGACAGATCAAGCTGCAAATCCCCGCTGGTGCGGCAAATCCCGCGCCTCCGGTTGGACCTGCGCTCGGACAGCGCGGCGTCAATATCATGGAGTTCTGTAAGGCGTTCAACGCGCAGACGCAGAACATGGCGGGATTTACGGTGCCGGTGATCGTGACGGTCTTCAGCGACCGCTCGTTCACCTTCGTGACCAAGAGTCCACCCGCCTCCAACCTGCTGTTGAAAGCGGCGGGGATCGAGAAAGGTTCGCCGATGCCTAACAAAAACAAGGTGGGCAAGGTGACCAGGGCGCAGGTCGAAGAGATCGCCAAGACCAAGGTCAAGGATCTCACGGCGGCCAATCTGGAAGCGGCGGTGAAGAC
Organism: uncultured delta proteobacterium; assembly: GCA_963815835.1. Taxonomy (GTDB): domain Bacteria; phylum Desulfobacterota; class Binatia; order Binatales; family Binataceae; genus DATGKG01. The sequence goes on along the minus strand of CAWFIF010000002.1, from coordinate 228,938 downwards.
CGTAGCGGGGACCGCACGGTCGATGGGTATCGACATTACCGAGTAGCGAATCGGAATCGAATAGCGATTCGGAGTACTGCAATGGCGGGAAAGAAATACAAGGCGGCAGCAAAGAGCATCGATCGCGAGAAGCGCTATCCGCTGGAAGAAGCGATCAAGATGGTCGCGGGAAACAAGGTCGCGAAGTTCGATGAGACCGTCGAGACCGCGATTCGTCTCAATGTCGATCCACGTCAGGCCGATCAGAACGTTCGCGGTACCGTCGTGCTGCCCAACGGTACCGGCAAGACCGCTCGTGTGCTGGTGCTGACCAAGGGTGACAAGGAACGCGAGGCGCGCGAGGCCGGTGCCGATTTCGTCGGGGGCGAGGACCTGATCAAGAAGATCCAGGAAGAGAACTGGCTCGACTTTGATCGCGTGATCGCGACCCCCGATGTGATGGCGCTGGTGGGACGCATCGGTAAGATTCTCGGACCTCGCGGGCTGATGCCGAATCCGAAAGTCGGCACCGTCACCTTCGACGTCGCCAAGGCGGTCGGCGAAGTGAAAGCGGGCAAGGTCGATTTCCGCGTCGACAAGGCGGGCGTCGTCCATGCGCCGATCGGCAAGCTGAGCTTCGGTGAAGAAAAACTCAACCAGAACGTGCACGCGCTGCTCGATGCGATCTGGAAGGCCAAGCCGTTGACCGCGAAGGGCAACTATATAAAGAGCATCGCGGTGTCCTCGACGATGGGTCCCGGGGTGCGGGTCGATGTCGCGGGCGCCTCGAAGACCTATCAGACCGCCGCGTAAGACGATTTGGAACGAGCGTTCAGGTAAATGAGAAAAGAACAGAAAACCGCGGTAGTTGATAATCTTTCCGGCACGTTCAAAAAGGCCACGATCGCGCTGGTTTCCGAATACCGCGGAATGACGGTGGCGGAGACCACCGAGGTGCGGCGCAAGCTGCGCGCGGTCCGCGGCGAGCTCAAAGTCGCCAAGAACACGCTGATTCGCCGCGCCATCAAGGACACCGGCTACACCTCGCTGGAAGACAAGCTGGGCGGTCCGGTCGGACTCATCATCGGCACCGAGGATCCGGTCGAGATCGCCAAGACGGTGGTCGGCTTCAAGGACCTCGGCGACAAGTTCAAGCTGCGCGGCGGCGTGGTCGATGGATCGCCGGTCACGGTCGAGGAAATCCAGGCGCTCGCGACGCTGCCTCCGAAAGAGGTGATCCTCGGGCAGTTGCTCGGACTCATACAGGCGCCGGCGACTCACCTGGTGCGGCTGCTGAACGAGCCGGGTTCAGCGCTGGCGCGGTTAATTGACGCGATCGGCAAGAAAAATGGCGAAGGCGCGGCATCGGCAGCGCCCGCGACGGAAGCGCCTCCACCGGCGGATGCGGCGCCCCCGAGCGAAGCGCCTCCAACGGACGCGGCGCCATCAGCATAGAGTGATTTAAATTATTAGGTCGGCCCTAAGGGCGGGAAAACTACGAATCGTAAGCAAGCGTCAGGGGCGCTCCCACATTCGCCCGGTACGCGAGGACAAGGAGACTAGCGACAATGGCAGAAGCACAGCTCAGCCGCGATCAGGTGAAGAGCTACCTAAAGAATCTGACGCTGATGGAAGCGGCGGCTCTGGTTAAAGAGCTCGAGGCGGAACTCGGCGTTTCAGCGGCCGCCCCGATGGCGGTTGCGGCGGCGCCGGGCGCCGGCGGTGCGGCAGCGGCTCCCGCGCCGGAGAAAGATGAATTTACGGTGATGCTGACCGGGTCGGGCGACAAGAAGATCCAGGTTATCAAAGTCGTCCGCGAGCTCACGGGACTGGGTCTGAAGGAAGCAAAGGATCTGGTTGACGGCGCGCCCAAGGCGGTCAAAGAGGGCGTCAGCAAGGCCGAAGCCGAGGACATCAAGAAGAAGCTAACCGACGCGGGCGGCAGCGTGGAGTTGAAGTAGGCTGACGGGCTTAATCGCTACGGATAGATTTCCGGAGAGCCGCTGCGCAGGAGATTCGGTATTCGAATCGGTATCGAACGGTTTTCTGACAGAGTTGTTTCATCGCGGCGGACGCGCGCGCATCCTCAAGAAGGATATTCGCGCGTCCGCGGCTTCTATTTTTACGTTTGGCTCACCGCGCGCGGTGTGTTCGCGCGCAAAGGGTAGATGATGGCTGCTCAGACGCAGGTCACCAGCAATCTTCGCCTTCGCCGTTCGTTCGGGAAAATCAAGAAGATCATCGAGATCCCGAACCTGATCGAGATCCAGAAACGTTCCTACGAGGAATTCCTCCAGGCGGACGTGGCGGCCGATCAGCGCGAGGACAAGGGACTTCAATCGGTTTTCAAGTCGGTTTTTCCGATCAAGGACTTCAACGAAACCGCTTCGTTGGAATTCGTCAGTTACGAACTCGGCACCCCCAAGTATGACGTCGAGGAATGCCATCAGCGCGGCATGACTTTCGCCGCGCCGATCAAGGTCAAAATCCAGCTCGTCATCTGGGACGTCGAAAGCGGGCGGCGTTCGATCAAGAACGTCAAGGAACAGGAAGTCTACTTCGGCGAAATTCCGCTGATGACCGGCAACGGCACCTTCATGGTGAACGGGACCGAGCGCGTCATCGTGTCGCAGCTCCATCGCTCGCCGGGCGTGTTCTTCGAGCACGACAAGGGCCGCACTCATTCGACCGGTAAGCTGCTCTACTCGGCACGCATCATCCCGTATCGCGGAAGCTGGATCGATTTCGAATTCGACCCCAAAGACGTTCTGTACGTCCGCATCGACAGACGGCGCAAATTCCCCGCGACGGTGCTGCTGCGCGCACTCGGGATGACCACCGAAGACCTGCTCAACTACTACTACAAGAAGGACGTCATCAGCCTCGATCCCAAGGGCTACACCAAGAAGTTCGAGCCCGAGCAGTTGCTCGGGATGCGAATTACGCGCGACGTAAAGGAACCTAAGTCGGGCGAGGTGATCGCGCGCGAAGGGCGCAAGTTCAACAAGGCGATCGTGCGCCAGCTCGAAGCCGCCAAAGTGAGCGAGATTCCGATCGCGCTCGATGAGATCGTCGGCAAAATTTCCGCGCATGATGTCATCGATTCCAACACCGGCGAAGTGCTGCTGCAGACCAACGAGGAGCTGACCGAGGAGACCATCGAGAAGCTCAAGGAGCACGGCGTCAAAAAGATCGAAGTGCTTTTTACCGAAGATCAGCCCGGCGGCGGACCGCTGCGCATGACGCTCGCGCAGGACAAGCTGGACACGCCGGAGAACGCGATCATCGAGATCTATCGGCGCCTGCGCCCCGGCGATCCGCCGACCGCGGAAACCGCGACTACCTTCTTCAACAACCTGTTTTTCAATCCGGAACGCTACGACCTCTCGAAGGTAGGGCGACTGAAGCTGAACCATAAGCTCAAGATCGACGTTCCGCTGGAGCAGGGCACGCTGCGCCGCGAGGATATCCTCGAAGTGGTGCGCTACCTGGTCGATCTCAAAGGTGGCAACGGCCAGATCGACGATATCGACCATCTCGGAAACCGCCGCGTTCGCGCGGTCGGCGAGCTGGTCGAAAACCAGTTCCGCATCGGACTGGTGCGGATGGAGCGCGCGATCAAAGAGCGGATGAGTTTGCAGGATATCGAAACCCTGATGCCCCAAGAGCTGGTGAACTACAAGCCGGCCTCGGCGGTTATCAAGGAGTTCTTCGGCTCCTCGCAGCTCTCGCAATTCATGGATCAGACCAATCCGCTGTCAGAGATCGCGCATAAGCGGCGCCTTTCGGCGCTTGGCCCCGGCGGCCTCACGCGTGAGCGCGCGGGATTCGAAGTCCGCGACGTTCATCCGACGCACTACGGTCGTGTATGCCCGATCGAAACGCCCGAGGGCCCCAACATCGGACTGATTGCGGCGCTCTCGACCTATGCACGCGTCAACGAGTACGGATTCATCGAGACTCCCTACCGGGTAGTTGAGAATTCCCGCGTGACCGATCGAATCGTTTATCTGTCGGCGCTGGATGAGGAAGACAAAGTCATCGCGCAGGCCAACGCGCGCCTCGACGAGAAAGGCCGCTACACCGACGAACTGGTCTCGGCGCGTATCGGCGGTGAGTTCACCACCACTCGCGCCGAAGACGTTCAGTATATGGACGTGTCGCCCAACCAGTTGGTCTCGGTCGCGGCGTCGCTGATCCCGTTTCTGGAAAATGATGACGCGAATCGCGCGCTGATGGGATCCAACATGCAGCGCCAGGCGGTGCCGCTGCTTAAAACCGACGCGCCGCTGGTCGGCACCGGCCTTGAGATGACGGTGGGACGCGACTCGGGCGTCACCGTGATTGCGAAGCGCGACGGCGTGGTGGAAAGCGTTGACGCCAAGCGCATCGTGGTGCGCGCCGACAAGCAGACGCGCGACGGCCGCGATGCCGGCGTCGATATCTACAACCTGATCAAGTATCAGCGCTCCAACCAGAGCACCTGCATCAATCAGCGTCCGGTGGTGGTGAGGGGCGAGCGGGTGAACTCGGGCGATGTGCTGGCCGACGGTCCTTCGACCGATTTGGGCGAACTGGCGCTCGGCCGCAACACGCTGGTCGCCTTCATGCCATGGGGTGGTTACAACTTCGAAGACTCGATCCTGATTTCCGAGCGGGTGGTCAAGGAAGACCTCTTCACCTCGGTGCATATCGAGGAATTCGAATGCATCGCGCGCGACACCAAGCTCGGACCCGAAGAGATCACCCGCGATATCCCCAACGTCGGCGAGGAAGCGCTGAAGGATCTTGACGCGAGTGGTATCATCAGGATTGGCGCCGACGTTAAGCCCGGCGACATCCTGGTAGGCAAGATCACTCCCAAGGGCGAGACCCAGCTAAGTCCTGAAGAGAAACTGCTTCGCGCGATCTTCGGCGAGAAAGCCGGCGAGGTCCGCGATACCAGCTTGCGCGTACCCCCGGGCAACGAAGGCACGGTTATCGACGCGCGGGTGTTCTCGCGCCGCGGCGTGAGCAAGGACGATCGCACCCAGGAAATCGAGAATACCGAAGCGGAACGGCTCAAGGTCAGACGAGGCCGAGGAAATCCGCATCCTGCGCAGCGAGACGTTGCGCAAGCTGAAAAAAGCGCTGGTGGGCGAGAAGCTGGCCGGCCGCGTCATCGCCGACGATCGCCACGTCATCCTCAACAAGGGTGACAAGCTGGAAGCCGAGCAACTCGACGAACTGCCGCCGCCGCTATGGGGTCAGTTGCGCGTCGAGGATGAATCGGCGCAAGCGACCGCTACCCAGGCGTTACAAGCGATGACCACCAACGTGGAGGCGATTCAGCAGCACTACGGGGCCAAGCAGGACCGCCTGAAAGCGGGCGACGAGCTTGCTCCCGGCGTCATCAAGATGATCAAGGTGTTCGTCGCCATGAAGCGCCGGCTGCAGGTCGGCGACAAGATGGCGGGACGCCATGGCAACAAGGGCGTGCTGTCGCGGATTCTGCCCGAGGAAGATATGCCGTACCTGGCCGACGGAACGCCGGTCGACATCGTGCTAAATCCTCTCGGCGTGCCCTCGCGCATGAACGTCGGTCAGATCCTCGAGACTCATCTTGGATATGCCGCGCGCGAACTGGGACGGCGCCTGGAGCAGGATCTGAAAACCAACACCACGCCGACCCAGATGAAGCGCAAGCTCAAGGAACTCTATCCTGACAAAGAGAGCCACGACTTCATCGACGAGCTGCCGGAGGGCGACGTGTTCCGGCTCGCGAGCAAGGCGCTGGCGGGAATCCATGTCGCCTCGCCCGTCTTCGACGGCGCGCGCGAAGAGGAAATCTTCCAGATGCTGGAGCGCGCGGGGCTGCCCGACACCGGACAATCGAAGCTCTACGACGGACGCAACGGCAACAGCTTCGAGCAGCCGGTCACAGTCGGCGTGATGTACATGATGAAGCTGCATCATCTGGTCGAGGACAAGATTCATGCGCGCTCGACCGGACCCTACAGCCTGGTCACCCAGCAGCCGCTGGGCGGCAAGGCGCAGTTCGGCGGTCAGCGGCTTGGAGAAATGGAAGTGTGGGCGCTCGAGGCATACGGCGCGGCCTACACGCTCCAGGAGATGCTGACGGTGAAGTCGGATGACGTCGCGGGCCGCACCCGGATGTATGAGGCGATCGTCAAGGGCGAGAACACGCTCGAGCCGGGATTGCCCGAGTCGTTTAACGTTATGGTCAAGGAACTCCAGTCGCTGTGTCTCAACGTTGAGCTCCTGGAACAGGCGCCGCGCAGCTAGCGTGAGGAGTATGTAAAGCTATGGAAGATCTTTTCGGTCTATTCGAAAAGCCCAAGAACCCGCTCGCGTTCAACGCGATCCGAATTTCGATCGCATCGCCCGAGATGATCCGGTCGTGGTCGCACGGGGAAGTCAAAAAGCCCGAGACCATCAACTACCGGACCTTCAAGCCGGAGCGTGACGGACTGTTCTGCGCGAAAATTTTCGGTCCCACCAAGGACTACGAGTGCAACTGCGGCAAGTACAAGCGGATGCGCCATCGCGGCGTCGTATGCGAGAAGTGCGGCGTCGAGGTGATCCAGTCCAAGGTGCGCCGCGAGCGGATGGGTCATATCGACCTCGCCGCGCCGGTCGCGCACATCTGGTTCCTGCGCTCGCTGCCCTCGCGCATCGGCACCTTGCTCGACATGACGCTCAAGGAGCTGGAGAAAATTCTCTACTTCGAGAGCTATGTCGTCGTCGATGCGGGCGAGACCACGCTGCAGTATCGCGAGCTGCTCACCGAGCGAAAATATCGCGAGGCCAAGGAGCAGTTCGCCGACGGCTTCAAGGCCGAGATGGGCGCCGAAGCGATTCGCACGCTGCTCACGCAGCTTGAACTCGATAAGTTGTCGGAAGACCTGCGGGTCGAGATGAAGGCGACCGCAAGCGAGGCTCGTCGCAAGAAAACTGCGAAGCGCCTTAAAGTCGTCAACGCGTTTCGTGAATCGGGCAACAAGCCGGAGTGGATGATTCTGACTATCCTGCCGGTGATTCCGCCTGACCTGCGTCCGCTGGTTCCACTCGACGGCGGCCGTTTCGCCACGTCGGACCTGAACGATCTCTATCGGCGCGTTATCAACCGCAACAACCGCCTCAAGCGGCTCATCGAGTTGAACGCTCCCGATATCATCATCCGCAACGAAAAGCGGATGCTGCAGGAAGCCGTCGATGCGCTGTTCGACAACGGCCGCCGCGGCAGAGCTATCACCGGGCCCAGCAAGCGCCCACTCAAATCGCTCTCCGATATGCTCAAGGGCAAGTCGGGACGCTTCCGGCAGAACCTGCTCGGCAAGCGAGTCGATTACTCGGGCCGTTCGGTTATCGTCGTGGGCCCCGAGCTGCGGCTGCATCAGTGCGGATTGCCCAAGAAGATGGCGCTCGAGCTGTTCAAGCCGTTCATCTACAACAAGCTGGAAGAGAAGGGCTACGTCACGACCATCAAGAGCGCCAAGAAGATGGTCGAGAAAGAGGGCAAGGACGTTTGGGACATCCTCGATGACGTCATCCGGGAGCATCCGGTGCTGCTCAACCGCGCGCCGACGTTGCATCGCCTCGGCATCCAGGCGTTCGAGCCGGTCCTGATCGAAGGCAAGGCGATTCAGCTTCATCCGCTGGTTTGCGTCGCGTACAACGCCGACTTCGACGGCGACCAGATGGCGGTGCACGTGCCGCTGTCCATCGAGGCGCAGGTCGAGTCGCGCGCGCTCATGATGTCGACCAACAACATTCTGTCGCCCGCGCACGGCAAGCCGATCATCGTGCCCACCCAGGACATGGTGCTGGGGCTGTACTACATGACGCGCGAGCGTCCGCTGGCGGTTGGCGAGGGCAAGTTCTTCGCCACTCCCGACGAAGTGCGCATCGCGTATGACCATGGCGAGATCGATCTGCACGCGAAGATCAACGTGCGGATGGCGGCGGTGCGGGTCAACGGTATTCCCGGCATCGACGATATCGCGCGGGAGAAGGCCGAGCATGCCGAGAAGACCAACGGCAAGGCCTCTACCAAATCGAAGAAGGCCGCCAAGCTCGCCGAGACCGATGGCAACGGCGCGGCGCAGTTCAAGCGCGTCGAGACCACGGTCGGCCGCATCCTGCTCAACGAAATCGTGCCGCCCGAGATTCCCTTTGCGGAAATCAACCGCACCATGAAAAAGAAGGAACTCGGCAACCTGATCGATCTCGTCTATCGCAAGTGCGGCAACAAGGCCACAGTCATCTTCGCCGACCGCATGAAGGACATGGGCTACGAGTTCGCGACCCGCGCGGGCATCTCCATCTCGATCAAGGACATGAAGATTCCGCAGCAGAAAGCGCACCTCCTCGAGGAGGCGCAGAAGCAGGTCGCGGAAATCCAGAAGCAGTACAACAACGGCGTTATCACCGACGGCGAGCGCTACAACAAGGTCGTCGATATCTGGGCCGAAGTTCAGGATCAGATCGGCGGCGCCGTCATCAAGGGGCTCTCGACCCAGGTGTTCGGCAAGGACAAGGACGGCAAGGAAATTATCGGGCCGTCGTTCAACCCGATTTTCATCATGGCCGATTCGGGCGCGCGAGGTTCCGAGCAGCAGATTCGTCAGCTCGCCGGACTGCGCGGTCTGATGGCGAAGCCGTCGGGCGAGATCATCGAAACTCCCATCACCGCGAACTTCCGCGAGGGGCTCACGGTGTTGCAGTACTTCATCTCCACGCACGGCGCGCGCAAGGGTCTCGCGGATACCGCGCTCAAGACGGCGAACTCCGGTTACCTGACCCGCCGCCTGGTCGATGTCGCGCAGGATTCGATCATCACCGAGGATGATTGCGGCACGCTCGACGGAATCGAGATGACGCCGCTGGTCGAAGGCGGCGAGATCATCGAGAACCTCGGCGACCGCGTGCTCGGACGCGTGGCGTTGGAGGAGATCCGCGACCCATTCACCAACGATGTGCTGGTCCACGCCAACGACTCGATCGACGAAGATAAAGTTCGCAAGATCGAGGAAGCGGGCGTCGAGCGGGTGAAGATCCGCTCGGTGCTCACCTGCCAGTCGCGCGTCGGCGTATGCGTGAAGTGCTACGGACGCGACCTCGGCCGCGGCCATCCGGTCAACCTCGGCGAGGCGATCGGAATTATCGCCGCGCAGTCGATCGGCGAGCCGGGGACGCAGCTCACGATGCGCACCTTCCATATCGGTGGTACCGCCAGCCGCCGCGCTGAGCAGACCACGCTGGAGGCGCGCAACGACGGTATCCTGCGTCTGCACGGCGTCAACACCGTGAAAGCGCGCGACGGCAGCCTGGTCGTGATGACGCGTCACGGCGAAATCACCGTCGCCGAGCAGGTGACCTCCGAAAGCGGTGCGGTACGCGAGCGCGAACGCGAGCGCTATCCGCTGGTTTACGGCGCGAAACTGCGCAAGGGCGACGGCGACAAGGTCAAGGGCGGCGAGCTGATCGCGGAATGGGATCCGTATACCACGCCCATCATCACCGAAGTCGGCGGCACGGTTAAGTACGGCGACATCCTCGAAGGCAAGACGATGGAGGAGCGTGTTAACGAACGTACCGGCGCGCGTTCCAACGTCATCATCGAAAATCGCGAGCTCGACGTGCGCCCGCGTATCTCCATCAAAGATGCGCACGGCAAGACCCTCAAGCTGCCGCATAGCGAAAACATGGCGCGCTACTTCCTGCCGGTCGGCGCCTATATCAACGTGCCGGAGCATTCAGAAGTTTCGCAGGGCGACATCATCGCAAAGATTCCGCGCGAGACCACCAAGACCAAGGATATCACCGGTGGTCTGCCTCGGGTGGCGGAGCTGTTCGAGGCGCGCAAGCCCAAGGAGTTCGCCGTTATCTCGGAGATCGACGGACAGGTCTCCTTCGGCAAGGACACCAAGGGCAAGCGCAAGGTTGTGGTTACGCCGGAAGTGGGCGAGCCGCGCGAGTATCTGATCGCGAAGGGCAAGCATATCGGCGTGCACGAAGGCGACATGATCAAGGCCGGCGAGCCGCTGATGGAAGGCTCGTCTAACCCGCACGACATTCTCACCATCCTGGGCGAGAAGGCGCTGGCGAAGTACCTGGTGGATGAAATCCAGGAAATCTACCGCCTGCAGGGCGTGCGCATCAACGACAAGCACATCGAAGTGATCGTGCGTCAGATGCTGCGCCGGGTGCGAATCAAGGAAGTCGGCGACACCGATTTTCTGGTCGGCGACCATGTCGAGAAATGGCGCTTCGATGAGGAGAACGCCAAAGTTATCGGACGCGGCGGAGAGCCCGCGATCGCGGAGCCGTTGCTGCTCGGCATCACCAAGGCCTCCCTATCCACCGAAAGCTTCATCTCGGCGGCGTCGTTCCAGGAGACCACCCGAGTGCTGACCGAGGCCGCTATCAACGGCCGTATAGACAGGCTGGTCGGGCTCAAGGAAAACGTCATCATGGGACGGCTCATCCCGGCCGGCACTGGTCTCGCGGGATACCATGAAATGGAACTGCAAGTCGAAGGCGCTCCCGCGGAAGCCGAGGAACTTGAGAAAAGCGCGCCTGCGGAGGCCCGGATGCCGGCTGGAGATTGACACAGCGGAATAAGTAGCTTACATACTTATATTTCCCCCAAGGGACCTGTGCCCTTGGGGGGTTTGTTTGAAACACCCGCTTCCCGCCCCTGACGAGAATCCGGGAAATCGCGCAAGTCCGACTGTCGAGTGCGCGGGTTTATATAAAAAGTAGAAGAAACGCCGGGGCGCAGGGGAGCGGGCTTGGCAATTGGAAGAAGCGAAAGAAACTAGTGCCGACGATTAATCAGCTCATTCGCGGAGCGAGAGAAAAGAAGCGCTTCAAGAGCAAGGCGCCTCAGCTCGAGGCATGCCCCCAGAAGCGCGGGGTGTGCACGCAGGTGAAAACCACTACGCCCAAGAAGCCGAACTCGGCCTTGCGCAAAGTCGCACGTGTGCGCCTTTCCAATGGCTTCGAGGTTTCGACTTATATTCCGGGCGTGGGACACAACCTGCAGGAGCACTCGGTGGTCCTGGTACGCGGCGGCCGCGTCAAGGATCTCCCGGGCGTGCGCTATCACGTCATCCGCGGCACGCTCGATTCGATTGGCGTGAACGATCGCCGCAAGGGCCGCTCCAAGTACGGCTCGAAAAAGCCAAAGTAGAAAATCATGTCACGCAAAGGTCAAGCCCGAGTCCGGGAGATCATCTCGGACCCCAAGTACCACGACCGCACCGTCGCGAAGTTCGTGAATATCGTGATGGAGCGCGGCAAGAAGTCGACCTCTGAGCAGATCCTTTACGGGGCGATCGACATCGTCGGTCAGCGTACCAAGGAAGACGGGCTGCAGGTGTTCAAGAAGGCGCTGGAGAATATCCGTCCCGCAGTCGAGGTCAGGTCGCGGCGGGTCGGCGGCGCCAACTACCAGGTCCCCGTGGAAGTTCCGCCGCTTCGGCGTAACTCGCTGGCGATGCGATGGCTGGTGACGGCGTCGCGCGCGCGGGGGGAAAAATCGATGGAAGAGCGATTGGCCGCCGAGATCATGGAAGCGGCGCAAAATCGCGGCGGTGCGGTCAAAAAGCGCGAAGACACGCATCGCATGGCCGACGCCAACAAGGCATTCGCGCATTACCGCTGGTAACAATTTAAGTAGTATTTGTAATGGCTCGCGAAACGCCAATAGAACGGGTGCGCAATATCGGCATCATGGCCCACATCGATGCCGGTAAGACGACTACCACTGAGCGAATCCTCTACTACACCGGGATCAACTACAAAATCGGTGAAGTGCACGAGGGTACCGCTACCATGGACTGGATGGTCCAGGAGCAGGAACGCGGCATCACGATCACGTCCGCGGCGACCACCTGTTTCTGGCGCGACCATCGCATCAACATCATCGATACTCCGGGACACGTCGATTTCACCATCGAAGTCGAGCGCAGCCTGCGCGTGCTCGACGGCGCGGTCGCGGTGTTCTGCGCGGTCGGCGGCGTCGAGCCGCAGTCCGAGACCGTATGGCGCCAGGCTGACAAGTACCGGGTGCCGCGCGTTGCGTTCATCAACAAGATGGACCGCGTCGGCGCCGACTTCCCGCGCGTGGTCGAGGAGATCCGCGAGAAGCTGAAGGCCAACCCGGTTCCGTTGCAAATCCCGATCGGCGCCGAAGAGAAGTTTGCCGGCGTGGTCGATCTCATCGAGAACAAGGCGATAATCTGGGACGAAGACCGTCTCGGCGCCAAGTTCCGCGTCGAGGAAATTCCCACCGACCTGCGCGAGGCGGCTGCCGGTTATCGCGACAAGATGGTCGAGCAGCTCGCCGACCATGACGAGAAGATCATGGAGCTCTACCTCGAAGGGAAGAGCGCCGAGATCGCTCCCGACATGCTGCGCAAGGCAGTGCGCACCGCGACCCTCAAGATCGAAATCATTCCGGTCGTGCTGGGCTCCGCATTCAAGAACAAGGGCGTGCAGCCGATGCTCGATGCGGTGGTCGATTACCTGCCCTCGCCGGCCGATCTGCCGCCGGTGGTGGGAATCGTTGACGGCAACAAGGACAAGAAAGAAGAGCGATGGCCGCGCGATGACGCGCCCTTTGCCGCGCTCGCCTTCAAGATCATGACCGACCCGTTCCTCGGAACGGTGACGTTCCTGCGGGTCTATTCGGGCACCCTGGCCACCGGTGTGTCGGTGCTCAACTCGACCAAGCAGAAGCGCGAGCGCATCGGGCGGCTGTTCAAGATGCATGCGAACAAGCGCGAGGAGCTGACCGAGATCTACGCCGGCGATATCTGTGCGGTCGGACTGCGCGATACCACCACCGGCGACACGCTATGCGATCCGGCCAAGCCGATCGTGCTGGAGGCTATTGAGTTCCCCGATCCGGTCATTCAGATCGCGATCGAGCCGAAGACCAAGGCCGATCAGGAAAAACTCGGCGAGTCGCTCCAGAAGCTCGCGAAAGAAGATCCGTCGTTCCGCGTCAGCGTCAACAAGGAAACTGCGCAGACGCTGATCGCCGGGATGGGCGAGTTGCATCTCGAGATCATCGTTAACCGGCTGCTGCGCGAGTTCAAGGTCGATGCGAACGTCGGCAAGCCCCAGGTCGCGTATCGCGAAACGATTCGCAAGCCGGCGGAGGCTGAGGGGCGTTTTGTCCGCCAGACCGGCGGTCATGGCCAGTTCGGCGTGGTCGATCTGCGGATCGAGCCGCTCGGCAAGGGCAGTGGATTCGAATTCGTCGACGGCACCAAGGGCGGCTCCATTCCGCGCCAGTTCATACGCCCGGTTGAGGACGGAATCAAAGAGGCGATGGAAAACGGGGTGCTGGCCGGATATCCGATGGTGGATATCAAGGCCACGCTGCTCGACGGCAAACACCACGAAGTCGATTCCTCGGAGCTCGCGTTCAAGATCGCGGGTTCGATGGCGTTCAAGGAAGCTTGCAGCAAGGCGGCGCCCTTGCTGCTCGAGCCGGTGATGGAAGTTGAAGTGGTCACGCCACAGGAGTTCATGGGCGACGTGATCGGCGACCTCAACTCGCGGCGCGGCAAGATCCTTAACATGGAGAGCCGCGGTGGCGCGCAGGTTATCGAGGCGCGGGTGCCGTTGGCGACCATGTTCGGATACGCGACCAAACTAAGATCGGTAAGCCAGGGACGGGCCACCTACACCATGCAGTTCGCGGCGTATGAGCCGGTTCCGCAGCAGATTTTTGAGGAAATAACCGCGCGTAACGGTGGCGGCGACGACGCGCGTGCTTAGATTAGAGGATCGCGCTCGCGAGCTTTAGGCTCGCGGCGTGTTAAATTCGCAGGGATGTTCGCGCGACTTCATCCGCGCGATTTCATCCGGAGGATGAGCAATGGGCAAGGCTAAGTTTGAGCGCACTAAACCCCACGCCAACGTCGGGACCATCGGTCATATCGACCACGGCAAGACCACGTTGACCGCGGCCATCACTAAAGTGCTCGCTTCGAAGAAGCTCGCCAGCTTCGTCGCCTTCGATCAGATCGACAAGGCGCCGGAAGAACGCGAGCGTGGTATCACGATTGCCATCGCGCACGTCGAGTACGAGACTACCAAGCGCCATTACGCGCATGTCGATTGCCCGGGACACGCCGACTACATCAAGAACATGATCACCGGCGCGGCGCAGATGGACGGTGCGATCCTAGTGGTCGGCGCCAACGACGGTCCGATGCCGCAGACCCGCGAGCACATCCTGCTCGCCTATCAGGTCGGCGTGCCGTCGATCGTGGTGTTCATGAACAAGGTCGACATGGTCGACGATCCCGAATTGCTCGACCTGGTCGAACTGGAAGTCCGCGAGCTGCTCAAGAAGTACAACTACGACGGCGACAACGTTCCGGTCATCCGCGGCAGCGCGCTCAACGCGCTCAACTGCGGATGCGGCAAGGACGATTGCAAGAACTGCAAACCGATCCTCGAGTTGATGGACGCGGTCGACAGCTATGTCCCGCAGCCCAAGCGCGAGACCGAGAAGCCGTTCCTGATGCCGATCGAAGACGTCTTCTCGATCTCGGGCCGCGGCACCGTGGTGACTGGACGCGTCGAGAAGGGCCGCGTGAAGGTCGGCGAAGAAGTCGAGATCGTCGGCTTCAAGGACACCACCAAGACGGTGGTCACCGGGGTCGAAATGTTCCGCAAGATCCTCGATGAGGGCCAGGCGGGCGACAACGTCGGCGTGCTCCTGCGCGGCGTCAAGCGCGAGGATATCGAGCGCGGACAGGTGCTGGCAAAGCCCGGCAGTATCACGCCGCACACGACCTTCGAAGCGTCGGCATACATCCTGACCAAGGACGAGGGCGGCCGTCATACGCCGTTCTTCACCGGCTATCGTCCGCAGTTTTACTTCCGCACCACCGACGTCACGGGCGTGCTCAGCCTGCCCGAGGGGACGGAAATGGTGATGCCGGGCGACAACATCAAGATCCAGGGTGAACTAATCACGCCGGTCGCGATGGACGAGGGGCTGCGCTTCGCGATCCGCGAAGGCGGCCGCACCGTCGGCGCGGGCGTGGTTGCGAAAATCCTTAAATAGATCGATTAGAGAACAGAGAAACGGCAGGGAACGCGCACGCCTTAAGGTTTGGACGCGGACATAAGGAACGATGAACGAAAAGATACGCATTCGCCTTAAGGCGTACGATTATCGGCTGCTCGATCAGTCAGTACGCGAAATCGTCGATACCATCCGGCGCACCGGCGGGCGGGTGGCCGGGCCGATTCCGCTGCCGACCCGAATCGAACGCTTTTGTGTCAACCGTTCGCCGCACGTTGACAAGAAGTCGCGCGAGCATTTTGAGGTCCGCACCCATAAGCGGCTGCTCGATGTGCTCGAGCCGACCCAGCAGACCATCGACGCGCTGGGCAAGCTCGATCTGGCGGCGGGCGTGGACGTCGAGATCAAGCTCGAGTAGGCGCGAGTAAGACAGTGATTAACGGATTGATTGGAAAAAAATTGGGCATGACCCAGATCACCGACCCGACCGGGCGGGTGCTCCCCGTCACCGTCATTCAGCTCGGGCCCTGTACGGTCACGCAGATCAAGACCGAACCGACCGACGGCTACGAAGCCATCCAGGTCACCTTCGGCAAGAAGAAACTCAGCCGCGTGAGTAGTGCCGCGCGCGGCCATTTCGCGAAGAGTGAGATCGCGCCGGGAGTGAAGACGACGGAGTTCGAGAAGCGCGGCGAGGGTGAGTTGAAGCTCGGCCAGCCGATCGCAATCGCCGACGTGTTCAAGACCGGCGACACCGTTGACGTGAGCGCGACCTCCAAAGGTCGCGGGTACCAGGGCGTCATGAAGCGGCATCATTTCAAGGGGAATCCGGCCTCGCGCGGCACCCACGAATATTTCCGCCACGGTGGCTCGATCGGTAACCGCTCCTATCCCGGCCGTGTGCGCAAAGGGATGCGGATGGCGGGGCAGATGGGCAACGAGAAAGCGACTGTGCTGAATCTCAAAATTATCGACGTACTGCCGGAGGACAACGCGGTGCTGATTTCCGGCGCGGTGCCGGGTTCCGACGGAACGATCGTGATCGTGCATCATGCGGCGCGCGCGAAGACTCGCGGATTGCAGGTGGCGGCAAATGCCTGAAGCATCGGCACAACATAGTCCGGTCAAAGTGCCGCTTTACTCGGCGAGCCGCGAGCGGGTCGGCGACTTCGAAGTCGCAGGCGCGGTGTTCGGCCGCGACGGCGACAACTCGCTGTTGCATGAAGCAGTGCGGATGCAACTGGCGAATCGGCGGCGCGGAACCGCGGCGACCAAGACCAAGGGATTCATCTCGGGCGGCGGAAAAAAGCCATGGCGTCAGAAGGGCACCGGGCGCGCCCGTGCGGGCTCCACGAGATCACCGCTATGGAGACACGGCGGGACCATCTTCGGACCGCAGCCGCGCGACTACTCCTACAAGATGCCGAAAAAGGCGTGGCGTCATGCGTTATGCCTCGCGCTTTCGGACCGTGCGAAGAATGGCAAGCTGGTCGTCGTCGAGTCGCTGGAGCTGACGGAGCCCAAGACCAAGTCGGCGAGTGCATTCCTCGCGGCGCTCGGCGTCACGCATGCGCTCATCCTGGTCGGCGACGAAGACGCGAATTTTTTCCGCGCGGCGCGCAACCTCGCGAAGCACAAAGTTCTGCCGATCGTCGGGCTGAACGTTTACGATGTGCTCAATTACGAAGAAATCGTGATGACGACCAAGGCGGCGAAAGCCATCGAGGCGCGGCTGACCGAGAAAGCGAAAGCCGGAGCGGAGGCATAGCGCGATGACGAACGATCAAGTCATTCTGTCGCCGCTGGTCACCGAGAAGAGCACGATGGCGACCGAGAAGGCCAATCAGGTGGTGTTCCGGGTGCGTCGCGAGGCGGGCAAGGATAAGATTCGAGGCGCCATCGAAGAGTTGTTTAAGGTCACCGTAGTAGCAATACGCACCAGTAACTACATGGGCAAGCTGCGACGCCGCGGCAAATCGAAAGGACGTCAGCGTAGCTGGAAAAAGGCATACGTCACTCTTAAACAGGGCGACAAAATCGAGTTTTTCGAGGGTCTATAAACCGCGATGGCAGTAATTCAACTCAACCCCCGGACGCCGGGTCAGCGCTTCATGCAGATCGCTGACTTCTCGACGCTCACCCAAAAGGAGCCCGAGAAGAGCCTGCTCGCGCCGCTGACGCATTCGGGCGGACGCAACAACCGCGGCAGGATGACTTCGCGTCATCGCGGCGGCGGTCACAAGCGCCGGCTGCGCATCATCGATTTCCGCCGCAACCACGACGGTATCGCCGGTACGGTCGCCGCGCTGGAATACGATCCGAATCGCTCGGCGAATCTCGCGCTCGTCCATTACGCCGACGGCCTCAAGAGCTACATCCTCGCGCCCGAGGGGCTCAACGTCGGCGACAAGGTCGAATCGGGACCGAATGCCGATATCAAGCCGGGCAACGCGCTGCCACTCAAGAGTATTCCGGTTGGCACCGTCATCCACGCGATCGAGATGAAGCCCGGCGCAGGCGCGCAGCTTTCGCGCGGTGCGGGCACGCAGACCCAGCTGATGGCGAAAGAAGGCAAGATGGCGCTGCTCAAGCTTCCCTCGGGAGAGCAGCGGATGGTGCTCGCGGAATGCCGCGCGACGATTGGCCAGGTTGGCAACATCGAGCACGAAAACATCTCGATCGGCAAGGCGGGGCGAAGCCGATGGCTCGGCAAGCGCTCGCACGTGCGCGGGATCGCGATGAATCCGGTTGACCATCCGCACGGTGGCGGCGAGGGCCGATCGAAGGGCAATCATCCGCAGTCGCCGTGGGGGCAGCCGGCCAAGGGTTACAAGACGCGGCATCCCAAGAAGGGCTCCGACAAGTTCATCGTAAGCCGCCGTCCCCGCGGCAAGCAGAGTTAGTCTATGGCGAGGTCGCTAAAAAAAGGTCCGTTCGTTGACAAGCACGTCTTGAAGAAGGTCGAAGGCACATCCGCGGGCGAGCGGCGCATCATCAGGACCTGGTCGCGTCGTTCGATGATCACGCCCGATATGATCGGGGTGACGTTCGCGGTGCACAATGGGAACAAGTTCATTCCGGTGTACTGCACGGAAAATATGGTGGGGCACAAGCTCGGCGAGTTTTCGCCGACGCGTACCTTCCACGGCCACGCCGGCGATCGCAAGGGAGAGGTGAAGGGCGCGGCGGCTCCTGCGGCAGCGGGCGCAGCGCCGGGTCCAGCAGCGGCTGCGGCAGCAGCGCCGAAGGCGCCGGCACCGAAGGCATAGGGCAACAATCATGGAAGCCAAGGCGCATAGCCGGTTCATCAGGATTTCACCGCAGAAGCTCAGGCTCATCTGCGAGCTGATCGCCGGACAGCGAGTTGACCGCGCGATTTCGATTCTCGAGTTCACGCCGAAAAAGGGCGCGCGCTTCGTGCGCAAGACCCTGATGTCGGCGGTCGCCAATGCAGTCGACCAGCAAAACGTTGACGAAGACAAACTTTTCGTCAAAAGCGCGATTGCGAATGCGGGTCCGACCTGGAAGCGTTCGCTGCCGCGCGCGCACATGCATGCGACGCCGATCCTCAAACGCAGCAGTCATCTGACGGTGGTAGTGGACGAGCGCGCATCGTGAGGTCTTTATAGATGGGCCAGAAATCACATCCGCGTGGGCTTAGGCTCGGGGTCATCGATACCTGGGATTCGCGATGGTTCGCGACCAACGACTACGCGGCGTTGCTGCATGAAGATATCCACCTGCGTGAGTTCATCAAGAAGCGGCTCTATCACGCGGGCATCTCGAAAATCGAAATCGAACGGATGGCCAACAAGGCCAAGATCAACATTCATACGGCGCGGCCGGGAATCGTGATCGGAAAGAAGGGCGCCGAGATCGAGAAGCTCAAGAGCGAAATCGGCAAGATGATGAAGGGCAAGGACGCCTTCCTCAACATCCATGAGGTGCGCCGCCCCGATCTCGATCCGCAACTGGTCGCCGAGAATATCGCGCTGCAGCTCGAGCGTCGTGTCGCGTTTCGCCGGGCGATGAAGGAAGCGGTGACGCGTGCGATGCGCATGGGCGCGCAGGGCGTCAAGGTGCATGTAGCGGGTCGTCTCGGCGGGGCGGAAATCGCGCGCAGCGAATGGTATCGCGAGGGTCGCGTGCCGCTGCAGACATTGCGCGCTGATGTGGCTTACGGATTCGCCGAAGCGAAGACGACTTACGGCGTCATCGGCGTGAAGGTCTGGATTTTCCGAGGCGAAGTGCTGACCCGGCGCGAGGAAGATGCGCGCCGCCTCGGCACTCCGGCGCAGAACTAGTATCGGTACACGCCTATGATGCAACCGAAGAAAGTCAAGTATCGCAAGATCATGAAGGGCCGGGTCCGCGGCGCTGAGAACCGCGGCGTCGAGCTGGCCTTCGGCGACTACGGGCTCAAAAGTATCGAGACTTGCCGTATCGACACACGCGCGCTCGAAGCTGCTCGTATCGCGTTGACGCGGCATATCAAGCGCGGCGGCCGGGTATGGATCCGGGTGTTCCCGGATAAGCCGTTCACCAAAAAGCCGGCTGAAACCCGCATGGGCAAAGGTAAGGGCGCGCCCGAAGGATGGGTCGCATGCGTCCGGCCAGGGCGGATCCTGTTCGAGATGGAAGGCGTCGATCATGCGACCGCGATCGAAGCCATGCGGCTCGCGGCGCATAAGCTGCCGGTCAAGACCATCGTCGTGTCGCGCGAGGAGGGCAGCCTTGGAGCTTGACGAACTCAGGCAGATGACGGCGCCGGACTTGCGGATCAAGGAACGCGAGATGCGCGAGGAGCTGTTTCGTTTCCGCCTCAAGCTGCGGACCAATCAGCTTGAAAATCCGAGCAACTACAAAAAGTCGCGCCGCGAACTGGCGCGCCTGCTTACGGTGATTCGGGAGAAAGAAGGAAAGCCTGGGAAGGCGGAGACGAAAACGAGCAATGCGGCAGCGAATTAAGCGGCGCGAGGGAACCGTGGTTTCCGCCAAGATGACCAAAACGGTGGTGGTCCAGGTGGACCGCCTCGTCGAGCATCCGGTGTATGGCAAGCGGATGAAGCAGCGGCGGCGTTTCATGGCTCACGATGAAAAGGGCCAGTGCGCGGAAGGCGATCGCGTGGCGATCATCGAGTCGCATCCGCTTTCGAAAAACAAACGATGGCGCGTCAGCAGCATCATCACCAAGGCGGCGGGATAGGGAAGATAGGAAGAATCAATCATGGTGCAGATGCGAACCATTCTAGATGTCGCCGACAATTCGGGCGCGCGCAAAGTCCAATGCATCAAGGTGCTGGGCGGATCGCGCCGGCGTTACGCGACCGTCGGCGACGTCATTGTGGTGGCGGTGAAGGAAGCGATTCCCAACGCCAAGGTGAAGAAGGGCGAGGTCTCGCGCGCAGTGATCGTGCGGACCGCCAAGGAACTCAGCCGCGACGACGGTTCTTACATCCGCTTCGATGGCAACTCGGCCGTGCTGCTCGACAAGGAGCATGAGCCTATCGGAACGCGCATTTTCGGACCGGTCGCGCGCGAGTTGCGGGCGAAAAAGTTTTTGAAGATTATCTCGCTGGCGCCGGAAGTTTTGTAATCGGGCATGGCGATGCTGAAAGTTAAAATTAAGAGAAACGATATGGTCATGGTCGTGAAGGGCCGTGACCGCGGCAAGACCGGCAAGGTCTTGCGGGTGATGCCCGAGCAGGGCCGCGTGCTGGTCGAGCGCCTCAACATCGTGAAGCGCCATTCCAAGCCCCGCGGCGCCGCCAGCCCGGGCGGAATTGTCGAGAAGGAAGCGCCGCTGCGCATCGAGAACGTCATGATCTTCTGTGATCGCTGCAACGCGCCGGTGCGCGCGGGATGGAAGGACAATGCCGACAATACCAAGTCGCGCATCTGCCGCCGCTGCGACGAGTCTTTGGGGAACGACTAATGGCCGACAAAACCGACAAGCCTGAAAAGCAGGAAAAGGCCAAGCGCCCTGAAAGTAAGGGCGACAAGGGCGGCGTGAAGGCCCAGGGCGGCGGCGAGAAGCAGCAACGCAAGAAGGGCGCTCCTCAGGAAGCGGCCGCCGCGGCGCCGGCGAAACCTCGCGAACCCGAGCCGAAGATACCCGCGCGCCTGCGGCTTAAGTATGAGGCCGATATTGTGCCGGTCCTGATGCGCGAGCTGAAGATCGAAAACAAGATGCGCGTCCCGCGTTTGACCAAGATCGTCCTCAACATGGGACTTGGCGAAGCGCGCGACAATATCAAGCTGCTCGAGGCCGCGGCGGAAGAGTTGACCGTCATCGCGGGACAGAAGCCTATAATGACCAAGGCGCGCAAGGCGATTTCGAATTTTAAGCTGCGCGAGAACGTGCCGATCGGTGTGATGGTGACGCTGCGGCGCGAGCGGATGTGGGAGTTTTTCGATCGCTTGGTCAACGCGGCGCTGCCGCGTGTGCGCGACTTCCACGGTATAAGTGAGAAGTCATTCGACGGACGCGGAAACTATTCGCTCGGTTTGCGCGAACATACGATTTTCCCCGAACTCAACCTCGACAAGATCGAGAAGGTTAAGGGTTTGACGATAACTTTCGGGACCACGGCGCGAAGCGATTTCGAAGGGCTGACCCTGCTGCGCACGCTCGGCATGCCGTTTAGAAACGCGGCTGGCGATCGCAGCACGGCGCAGGCCGCAGCATAGGCAGGGAATCCAGAAGATGGCGAAGAAGTGCCTCAAGATCAAAGCGGTCCGGCCGCAGAAGTTCAAAGCGCGCGCGTATAACCGTTGTCCGCTATGTGGACGGGCGCGTGCGTTCTATCGTCGCTTCAAGATGTGCCGGCTATGCCTGCGCAAGTACGCGCTGCGCGGACAACTCCCCGGTGTGGTCAAGGCAAGCTGGTAGGTATAAGGGCTCTCATGTCGCAAACTGATCCGATCGCCGAACTGCTGACAAGAATTCGCAACGCCGCGCACGCGCGTCATACCGAACTCGAGCTGACGTACTCGCGAATTCGCGAAGCGATAGCGCGGGTGCTGGTCGCGGAAGGATTTCTCGAAAGCGCCGAGACCGGCGGCGAGGGATTCAAGAAGACGATCAAGATTCGAATGCGCTACTCACCGTCGCGCGAACCGGTGATGCAGGGAATCGAGCGCGTGAGCCGTCCCAGCATCCGGCGCTACCGCGGCGCCGCGGAGCTCGGCAGGATTTCGCGCGGAATGGGTATCGAAGTGGTCACTACTCCGCTTGGCGTGATGACCGGACGCGAGGCGCGCCGCAAGAAAGTCGGCGGCGAAGTGCTCTTGAGGGTTTGGTAAAAATGTCGCGCATAGGCAGACAGCCGGTAGTACTCGACAAGGGCGTGAAGGCCGCCGTCGCGGGGCGCACGGTCAAGGTCGAGGGCCCCAAGGGCAAACTCGAGCTCGCGGTGCCCGAGGGCTACAAGATCGAGATCGCCGACTCCCAGCTTCTGGTGAAGCGTCCGGGCGACAGCCAGGAAGAACGCTCCAAGCACGGGCTGGTGCGCAAGCTCATTGCCAACATGGCGACCGGGGTGAGCAAAGGCTTCACCCGTGTGCTCGAGATCAACGGCGTCGGTTATCGCGCCGAGGTGAAGGGAACCAATATCAATTTCCAGCTCGGCTATTCGCATCCGATCGTCTACCAGCTTCCGCCGGCAGTGACGGCAAAAGTGGATCGCCAGGTGATCATCACGCTGGAGAGCGCCGATCGGCAGTTGCTCGGCACGGTGGCGGCGCAAATTCGCGAGTTGCGTCCACCCGAGCCGTACAAGGGAAAAGGAATCAAGTACTCGGACGAGACGATCCGTCGCAAAGCTGGAAAGGCGGCGGCCGGAGCGTCAGCGAGTTAGAGGAAGTTCGTCGGCGAGTTAAGGCATATATGGCTTTCAATCGGGCAATCAGTCGCGCGACGCGGCAAAACCGCGTGCGGCGCAAGGTGAAGGGATCCGACGCGATGCCGCGGCTCAGCATCTATCGATCGCTGCATCATATCTATGCGCAGGTCATTTCGGATGATAGCGGCAAGACGCTCGCAGCGGCCTCGACGCTGACACCCGAGTTGCGCGATACATTGAAGAGCAAGCGCAATGCCGACGCGGCCAAAAACGTCGGCAAGGCGATCGCGCAGAAGTGCCTGGCCAGCGGGATCAAGGAAGTGATCTTCGACCGCAACGGGTTTCTCTATCACGGAAGGCTCAAGGCGCTGGCCGACGCGGCGCGCGAAGCGGGACTAAAATTTTAAGTTGTACTGACTGAGGCAATATCCGTGGCTCAACGTGTTAATCGTGTTGACCCGCAAGGTCTCGAAATCAAGGAAAAAGTCGTCCACATCAACCGCGTCGCGAAGGTTGTGAAGGGCGGACGCCGCTTCAGCTTCTCGGCGCTGGTGGTCGCGGGTGATCACAACGGCATGGTCGGGTTCGGACTCGGCAAGGCCAATGAGGTTCCCGAGGCGATTCGTAAAGGCGTCGAGCGCGCGAAGAAAAGCCTGGTCAGAGTGCCGCTGCGCGAGGGCACCATTCCGCATGAAGTGCTCGGCCATTTCGGCGCGGGCAAGGTGATCCTCAAGCCGGCGGCGGAAGGAACCGGAGTTATCGCCGCGGGCGGTGTGCGCGCGGTGGTAGAGTTGGCGGGAATTCGTAACATCCTGACCAAGCGGCTGGGGTCGTCGAATCCGCATAACCTGGTGAAGGCGACGCTTCAGGCGCTCAGTCAGCTGCGCAGCATGGAAGAGATCGCGAAGGTTCGCGGGCGCACGGCCGAGCCGCAAGCTGCCGCTTAAAAGGTTTGGGCCGGCTGCCTTCCTTAATCTTCTCTCCCTACTGGGAGAGACAAGAGAGAGGGCTGGAGACAGAGTACAGAACGAGGTTTTTGCGTAATGGCCGATATGATCAAAGTGCGCCTGGTGGGGAGTGTGATCAGCACCACCAAACGGGTGCGCGAAACGGTGCGCGGACTCGGCCTGCATAAGGTCGGCAGCGAGAGTACCATCAAGCGAAGCCCGCAAGTCGAGGGCATGATTCGGCGCCTGAAGCATCTGGTGGTCGAGGTCAAGGAGTAAGATGAACCTCAGTGACTTGAAACCCGCCAAGGGTTCGACCAAGAAGCATGTCCGCCGAGGACGCGGAATCGGCTCGGGCCTTGGCAAGACCTCGGGCCGCGGGCATAAGGGCAAGGGCGCGCGCACGGGCGGCAATACGCCGCCGACCTACGAAGGCGGCCAGATGCCGCTGCAGCGCCGCATCCCGAAGCGCGGATTTCGCCGCTTGCTGAAGAACAAGAAGCGTCGCGAGGAATTCGTTATCGTCAACCTCAAGCAGCTTGCGGAGTTCGTCGACGGCGCGACGGTGGATAGCGCGGCGCTGATCGGCAAAAATCTCGCCAAGCCGGGACTCAAGATTAAAATCCTCGGCGACGGGGATTTGAACAGTAAACTAATCGTGCGCGCGGATGCATTCTCGCAGAGCGCGCGCGACAAGATTGCCAAAGCGGGAGGCACGGCCGAGCTGATACAGCAAGCCGCCACGCAATAAATGCTTGAGGGTTTTTCAGGCGCCTCGCGCATCCCTGAGCTGCGCCGCCGGCTGATTTTCACAGCCCTGATGCTGGCGGTGTATCGCATCGGCGTCGCGGTGCCGACGCCGGGTATCGACGGTCAGGCGCTCGCGTCCTTTTTCGATGCGGCCTCGGGTACGTTGTTCGGATGGGCGAATTTGTTCTCCGGCGGCGCACTGGAGCGCTTCTCGATTTTCGCCCTCGGCATCATGCCGTACATCTCGGTCGCCATCATTCTCGACCTGCTCAAAGTAGCTTGGCCCTACCTCGACGAGCTTTACAAAGAGGGCGAGGCGGGACGGCGCAAAATCACCCAGATGACACGCTACTTCACGGTCGCGCTCGCGATAGTCCAGGGCTCGATGATCGCCTACGGACTGGAGAGCATGCGCGCGCCGTCGGGAGCACCGGTGGTGTACTTGCCGGGGCTCGCGTTCATCGCGTTGACGGTGATCACGGTAACCGCGGGCGCGATGTTCGTGGTTTGGATCGGTGAGCAGATCACCGAACGCGGAATCGGCAACGGGATCTCACTGGTGATCATGGCGGGAATCGTGGCGCGGCTGCCAAGCGCACTCAGCACGACGGTGCAGTTTGTGCGCGAAGGTGAAATGAGCATGTTCCTGTTGCTCTTCATCCTTTTGGTCGCGGTCGGGGTTATTTTCGGAATCGTTTATATCGAAACTGCGCAGCGCCGGATTCCTATCCAGTATGCGCGCAGGATGCAGGGACGGCGCGTCTATGGTGGGCAGAGTTCGCATCTGCCGCTTAAGATAAATTCCTCGGGCGTCATTCCGCCGATCTTCGCGTCGTCGTTGCTGGTGTTTCCGGCCACCATCGCGACTTTCGTCCCGGCGATGAAAAACTACGCAGCCTACCTGACGCCCGGCAGTCTCGTTTACGACATCATCTATGTCGGCCTGATCGTGTTCTTCTGCTATTTCTACACGGCGGTAAGCTTCAACCCTGCTGACGTCGCAGACAACCTCAAGAAGTACGGCGGATTCATTCCCGGCATCCGGCCCGGACGCTACACCGCGGAGTATATCGATCGGGTGTTGACGCGAATCACGCTGGGAGGCGCGATCTACGTAAGCGCGGTGTGCGTGCTGCCGACAATTCTCATCATGCGTTTCAATGTGCCGTTCTACTTCGGCGGCACCGCGCTGTTGATTGTGGTGGGCGTCGCGATCGACACCATCGGGCAAATCGAGACTCATCTGCTGACCCGCAACTACGAGGGCTTCATGAAGCGCGGGCGGATTCCGTCGAGGGGGAACAGATAGGTCTGTGCGACTGGTTCTGCTGGGCCCGCCGGGTGCGGGCAAGGGTACGCAAGCGCGGATGCTCGGCGAACGTATTCATGCTCCGCAGATTGCCAGCGGCGATCTATTGCGCGAGGCGGTGCGCGACAGTACCCCGCTTGGCGTGAAGGCCCGAAGCTACATGGATAAGGGGTCGCTGGTTCCCGACGAATTAGTGCTTAAGTTAATAAATTCGCGCCTCGATCAGCCGGATGCGAAACCGGGATGGATCCTCGACGGGTTTCCTCGCAGCGTCCCGCAGGCGGAAGCCTTGGCCGGGATGCTTCAACAGCGGGGCGAAACAATATCGAAGGTGGTCGCGATAAATGTTCCCGACGACGAGTTGGTGAAACGCATTTCGGGGCGGAGAACCTGCCGCAACTGCAATGAGATGTACCAGGTTTCCTTCGATCCACCCGCTAAGCCGGGCCTCTGCAACAAATGCGGCGGGGAACTTTATCAGCGCGAGGACGATCACGAAGATACGGTCCGGCATCGTTTACAGGTGTACAACAACGAAACCAGGCCGCTGCTCGACTATTACGGGAAGGCCGGGCTGCTATCGGAAGTCGATGGAATTGGGCGTCCTGAGGAAATCCTCAATCGGATACTGGCAAAAATCGGTGAGAGCGGCAGTGCGAAGGCCGCCAGCTAGGTCATGATCACGCTCAAAACGCCAGACGAACTTGCGATCATGCGTAAGGCTTCGACCATCGTCGCGGAAATCCTCGAAGCCCTCGCGGCTGCTGTACGTGCCGGGGTCACTACTGGTGAACTCGACAAAATGGCGGAAGAGTTGACCTACAAGAAGGGCGCAAAACCCGCCTTCAAGGGCTATCAGCCGGGCGGCGTGCCATATCCCAAGACGCTGTGCGTCTCGGTCAACGAGGAAATCGTTCACGGGATTCCATCGAGCCGCAAGCTGAAGCAGGGCGATATCGTGGGGCTCGATTTCGGTGTCGTGTATGAAGGTTTCTATGGCGATTCCGCGCGTACCGTGCCCGTCGGCAAGATCTCTGAAAGCACCGAGAAGCTGCTTCGCGTGACGCGCGAAGCACTCTATAGGGGTATAGAGCAGTGCCACGCCGGCAATCGCATCAGCGATATCGCGAGCGCCGTGCAATGCCATGCCGAAAGCGCGGGATTTTCAGTGGTGGAGGAGTTCGCCGGCCACGGCATCGGCAGGCAACTTCATGAGGAGCCGCAGGTGCCGAATTATTTTCGGCGCGGGATGCCGAATCCGCGCCTGAAGGCGGGGATGGTCATCGCCATCGAGCCAATGGTGAATGAGGGAACGGCCCGGTTGCGCATACTGAAGGATGGGTGGACAGCGGTGACGGCGGACGGTAAACTATCTGCCCACTTCGAGCATTCTGTCGCTATCACTGACAACGGCCCGGAAATTCTGAGTGAATTGGACCACCATGTCTAAGCTGGGCGAATATGTCTAAGGGCGACGCGATAGAAGTACAGGGGACCGTGCAGGAGGCGCTGCCGAACGCGATGTTCCGGGTCACCCTCGAGAATGGACACAAGGTGCTCGCGCACATCTCGGGAAAGATGCGCATGCACTACATAAAGATACTTCCCGGCGACAAAGTCACGGTAGAACTGTCGCCGTACGATTTAACTCGTGGACGGATCACCTACCGAATGAGGTAGTCATTCGGTTCGTTTTGAAGGATTTGGACGATGAAGGTGCGGGCGTCGGTAAAGAAGATTTGCAAGAACTGCAAGGTGGTGCGCCGCCAGGGCGTGGTGCGCATCCTCTGCTCCAACCCGCGCCACAAACAGCGCCAGGGCTAGGAGGATATGACAAATGGCTCGTGTAGCAGGCGTTGAATTGCCGAAGAACAAGCGCATGGATATCGCGCTCACGTATATCTATGGAATCGGCCGTACCGCCGCGTCCAAAATCCTCACCGAGGCCAAGGTCGATGGCGCCCGCAAGACCGACGATCTCTCCGCCGAGGAGCAGGTTCGCATCCGTAATGTGCTCGACGGCGCGTACAAGGTTGAAGGCGATCTGCGCCGCGAAGTGCAGCAGAGCATCAAGCGCCTGATGGATTTGGGATGCTACCGCGGCCTGCGTCATCGCAAGGGATTACCTGTTCGTGGGCAGCGCACCCATACCAACGCGCGCACCCGCAAGGGACCGCGCAAGATCGTCGCGGGCAAAAAGCAGGCGCCGCCCAAGTAGAGAAGCCCTACTTTCTGTTCCCCTTCGCTGAAGGGGAAGAGGTTAGGGGTTAGGTTTAAAATAGATGGCTGACGAAAAAGAAACCAAAGAAGCTCCCAAGGCAGACGCCCCCAAGGCGCCTCGCGCCGAGCGGACGCAGGGCGCCGGCGGTGGTGCGCCTGCCGCGGCAGCGGCGGGCGGCGCGGCGCCGGCGGCTGCGGGCGCTCCAGGAGCGCCCGGCGCGGCTCCAGCTCCCCGGCGCGTGCGACGCGCGCGGCGCTCGGTGCCCGAGGGCGTCGCGCACGTGCATGCGACCTTCAACAACACCATCGTGACGATTAGCGATCAGCAGGGACTCGTTGTCGCATGGTCGAGCGCCGGCTCGGTCGGCTTCAAGGGCTCGCGCAAGGGCACCCCGTTCGCCGCCCAGATGGCCGCGGAAGCGTGCGCACGCAAGGCGTCCGAAGTTGGGATGCGCAGCTGCGTCGTGCATGTGAAGGGTCCGGGCGGCGGCCGCGAATCAGCGGTGCGCGCGCTGCAGGCCGCGGGACTCAACGTACTATCGATCAAGGACGTGACGCCGATTCCGCATAACGGATGCCGTCCGCCAAAACGGCGCCGCGTGTGAACGGAGCAAAGGACTAAAGCAAGGTGGCCAGAAACCTGGGTCCAGTATGCCGGCTATGCCGGCGCGAGGGGTTGAAGCTCTTCCTTAAGGGGGAGAGATGCTATTCGGACAAATGCGCGATCGAGCGCCGCAATTATCCGCCCGGCGCGCACGGACAGGCTCGCACGCGTTTTTCCGAGTTCGCGATTCGGCTGCGCGAGAAGCAGAAGGTCAAGCGCATCTATCGGCTGCTGGAAAAGCAGTTTGCGCATTACTTTGAGGTTGCCGAGCGGATGCCCGGCATCACTGGCGAGAGCCTGCTGGTGCTGCTCGAGCGCCGGCTCGATAACGTTATCTATCGGCTTGGATTCGCAAGCTCGCTGTCGCAGGCGCGCCAGTTGGTTCGCCACGGACACTTCGAGGTCAATGGCAAGAAAGTCACGATTCCCTCGTACCTGGTGGCAGTAGGCCAGATGGTCAGTATCACCGAAAAGAGCCGCACCAAGAAGGTCATCGTGGAGGCCCTCGAGATGGCGCAGCGGCGCGGCGTTCCTCCCTGGATCGCATTGGAGCGCGATCAGTTCCGCGGCTCCCTGCGTTCCTATCCGGCACGCACTGACCTGACGATGCCGATCAGCGAGAAGCTGATAGTCGAGCACTATTCGAGATAAAAGACGGCGGTGCCGCGGCGACGAGGATGACCCTCAAGCAGCCGCGAAAATCCATTCCGTCCGAGAGTAATCAAAATATGCAGAATGATTGGCGTGATCTGATCAAACCGAAAGCAGTCGAGTTCGACGAGAAGGAATCCACTGCGACTTACGGGCGGTTCCTCGCGGAGCCGCTGGAGCGCGGCTATGGCACCACCATCGGCAACGCGCTGCGCCGCATCCTCCTCTCCTCGTTGCCGGGCTTCGCGATCACAGCCGTAAGGATCAAGAGCGTGCTGCACGAGTTCTCGACCATTCCGGGAGTCAAGGAAGACGTCACCGACATCGTGCTCAATCTCAAGGAGGTGCGGCTGCGCCTTCATGAGGGTGACCAGATTACCGCGACGCTCAAGTCCAAGGGCGAAGGCGTAGTCACCGCGCGCGATATCAACGCGGGACCGAGCCTCGAGGTTCTAACTCCCGACCAGCACATCGCGACGCTCGACCGCGGCGCCGATCTCGACATGGAAATCGTCATCAAGCGCGGGCGCGGCTATGTCACCGCGGAGCGCGGCGGCGAAGACGAGCCCATCGGCACCATCCGCCTCGATTCGGTTTTCTCGCCGATTCGCAAAGTCAACTTCACCGTCACCAATGCGCGCGTCGGCCAGCGCACTGATTACGATCGCCTCGCGCTGGAAATTTTCACTGACGGTTCGATCTCGGCGCGCGATGCGCTCACCTACGCGGCGCGAGTGGCGCGCGATCAAATGTCGATTTTCGCGGGCGTTGAGGAAGAGGTCGAGGTTCCCGGGCAGATCGAAGCGGGCGCGCAGGAAGCTCGCCCGACCATCAACGAGCTGCTCTATCGGCCGGTCGAGGGACTGCCGATTTCGGTGCGCGCGTTTAACGGACTTCAGAACGCCGATATCAAGTACATCGGCGAGCTGGTTCAGCGCACCGAGCAGGACATGCTGAAGATCAAGAATTTCGGCCGCAAGTCGCTCAATGAGATCAAGGAAGTGCTGGCCGATATGGGGCTCTCGCTTGGGATGCGGCTGGAGAATCTGCCGGCGCGCAGCGAACTCGACAAGATGTGGGAGGAGCAGGAGCGCCGCGAATCCGCGTAAAAGTCGATGCGTCATCTTAACCTCGGAAGAAAGCTGAATCGGACCAAGGCTCATCGCCGGGCCCTGTTCAAGAACATGTTCCTCGCGCTGGTGCAGCGAAGCCGCATCACCACCACCGATGCGAAGGCCAAGGAGCTGCGCCGCTTCGCCGATCGGATGGTGACGCTGGGGAAGAAGGGCGACCTCGCGGCGCGCCGCCGCGCGTTTTCCTACCTCCAGTCGCATCAAGCGGTGAAGAAACTCTTCGATGAGATAGCGCCGCGCTACAAAGAGCGCGCGGGCGGTTACACGCGGGTGGTGAAGTTCGGCTTCCGCCGCGGCGATGCGGCCCAGCTCTCGATCATCGAGTTCACCGGACTCGAGGAGAAAGCGCCCGCGAGAAAGCGACCTCGGCGCAAGAAGGAAGAGGGTGCGGACGAGCATGCGGGTCACCGCCACGCCGCC
The DNA here is from genome assembly GCA_963815835.1 of uncultured delta proteobacterium. Taxonomy (GTDB): domain Bacteria; phylum Desulfobacterota; class Binatia; order Binatales; family Binataceae; genus DATGKG01. Next base: position 198,023 of record CAWFIF010000002.1, on the reverse strand, counting down.
GCCGGCGCCTAATCGCACAAGCCTCACGAATGAATCAAAAGGCCCGCGCATCGCGCGGGCCTTTTTTGTTGACCGCATTGCCGCGCTACCCGCTTGTCTGGTAGTTTCCAGCGCCATATCGGCGCGTTATCCGTTAGCAACCGCAGTCGAAAGGGCCTTTTTACACTCAAATGTTCTGCGAAATCACTCTTGTACATCGACGGGAGATCGGCGGGGAGGTGCTGAAATCGTCTTTGCTGCAATTGTTCGGAAATCCGATCGCGCTTCCTGTAGCATATGATCGAAGCGCATTGTATCGTATCAAACCGCCTGCTTCCTCGATTTGCGCTTTTGAATCAAGTGCAAACTGTTTCGTGATTCTCCGCAAGGTTACCAACGTCCACTCCAGCATCTATCACCTCGAGGGGAACGGTCCGAGCGTTACTGTTCCTACGATGCTGCAGGCAGTGCAGGAATTTTCCGGGGAGCTAATGACACAGCTCCGCCGAAACAATTTAGGCACAGGCTACAAAGTGCGCAGACTGACCGCGAGGCTTTTTGAGGATAACGGAAACGAAACTGGCCTAATGGGCAACCCGGTGACGATCTCTTCGGTTTTCAAGGAGAAGTTTGCATGGAAGGAGATCGCGACTCCGCTAATCACGTTTGTGACAGCCGCTCTGCTCTTCTGGCGCGGCTTGGACAACAAACCATTGGCGGCCGCGGGCTATAGCTTGGGCGTGGTGGTGCTTTTTACCCTTGTGGACGCGTTTGTGGAATACTGGTCGAGGGGTGACAAGATCGAATGGAAGCTAGGCTGGAATTAATAAAATGAGTACGAGTCCCCGCCCCGTTGCAGGTTCTGTGCGCGGATTTCGCGAAACGGCTGCATTACCCTTGCACGAGCGCATAAGCGGAGACCTCAAAGCGAAGTTTCGCGATCGGTTCGTCGAGTGCAACGCACGTAATTTTGCCCCAGACTTCGTGATTCGCAATGATCAACGCGTCGCCGTCATTGAAATCAAGACAGGCGATCCCTCGTTGCCGTTGCCGAGCAGCGCAAACACTCAAATGCTCATCCTGAAAGATGACGCACTGACGAAGCTCGGGTTTCAGGACGTCGTCCCCGTACTTGTGACCAACTATCAGATCGACGACGCCGATCGGAAAGAACTCGAGACCGGGGGAATAAAGATCATTACCATACAAGGTTCGACTTACGACTCGAAAGCCCTCTCCGACGAGCTCGAAGCAATCGTGGCCGCACACGCCAAGCAATAACGGCGCGGAAGCGCAAACACAGCCGCCGCGTGATCACCTGATCCCTGTTGTTTAACGACCTGACTCAGCCGAGCATTTCGACGCCTCCCGTTACGAGCGCCAACACCGTTGCGCCGTTGCGAGTCGTGACGGTGTGCACGCATCCGTTCGGCCGAAAGTTCATGTCACCGGTCATCACCTCGCCCGATTCATCCGCGTTGGAACCCTCGATGACAAAGATCAGCTCATCGCCGACATGGCGATGCGCCGGAAGCTTCGCGCCCGGTTCGAAGCGCACCAGCACGGCTCGGCGCTTGGTCTCTTTGTCACGCCAGATCGCTTTCTGCCGCACCCCCGGCATCGCGTCCGCCCACGCGAGGTCGCTCAACACGATGTTTTGCGAGCGTGGCGCGTCGCCGATCTCGCTCGCCGTCTCGATGCCGCCGGTTATGATCGCGAAGACCGTTGCACCGGTCTTGCTCGTGACCGAATGCACGCATCCGTTGGGCCGATAGCCCACGCTACCCGCCGCCGTGATGCCTGATTCATCGGAAATCGCGCCTTCGATCACGTAGAGCAACTCATCGCCGACGTGCCGATGCATCGGCAATGTCGCGCCCGGTTCGAAGCGCGTCAGTTGCGCGCGCCTTTTCGATGCGGGATCGGACCATAGACTTTTGAGCTTGATGGTGGTTGACATCGGTTCCCACTCGCGTTCGTTGACGCGAATGATCTGCGATGGATTGTTGGATGGGGCGGGGGCCATGGTGTCATCCTCCCGAAGCTGGCGTTCTGCTGCGGTTTTAGCCCGACCAGAGGGCCGATGTATAGGTCTTCATCGCCTTCCTCGAATTCTATCGGGTCTATCGATCACGCGATTTTCATTTGCGACCGCCTGTCGCGCTAGGGAGAATCTTTCACGGGCGTTGGGACGACATCAAAAGTTGTTGCAGCGAGACCGAGTAAGGACCCATATGAAGCTCGAACAAATAGACCTCACCGACCTCGATTTTTTTCGCGACGGCGATCGCTTCGAGGCGTGGCGCATCATGCGCGCCGAAGCTCCGGTCTATTGGCACGAGAAAAAGCCCGGCGAGGGTTTCTGGTCGCTAACCAAAATGCGCGACAGCCTCGCGGTGCTCGCCGATCCCCATCTGTTCAGCTCCGAGCTTCAGGGCAACGTGCTCAATTTCGTGCTGAATCGCGATCGCGCCGGCGGCGACACCGGCATCGGCGAGATGCTCAACTGGACCGACCCGCCCCGACACGAAAAAATCCGCGCACTCGTCAATCGTCATTTTGGCCATCCCGAGGTTGCCGCGCGCGAACCGCACATCCGGCAGATCGTCAATTCGATTATCGATACGGTCGCGCCCCGCGGCGAATGCGATTTCTCGGTCGAGGTTGCCGGCCGCCTTCCGACCGCGGTCATCTGCGAGATGATGGGAATTCCGCGCGAGGATTGGAATCTGCTCTTCGAGTTGGGCAAGACCATGCTGGGTGCCGACGATCTCGAATATCGCCATGGACGCTCTTCGACGGAAACCGAGGACAGCGCTCGCTCGAAGATGTTCGATTACCTCGGACGCGTGATCGCGAAGCGGCGCGACCATCCGGGTGATGATTTGGTGAGTGCGCTGGTGACGGGAACCATTGACGGCGCCGGATTGTCGCAGCCTGAGCTGCTCTGGAATGCGCTCCTGCTGATTCTCGGTGGGCTCGAAAGCTTGCGCATCGCGATCGTCGGCGGGATGCACGCGTTGCTCGAAAATCCCGCCGAGTTCGCCAAACTGCGCGCCAATCCGGCGCTGATGGAATCCGCCGTCGAGGAGATGCTGCGCTGGACCTCGCCTGCCACTCATGCGATGCGAACAGCGCGGCGCGACTGCGAAATCGGCGGGCATCCGGTGCTGGCCAATCAGCGCATCGTGATGTGGTTCGCGTCGGCCAATCGCGACGAAGAGATCTTTGCCGATTCGGAGCGTTTCCATATCGATCGTTCGCCGAACAATCATCTGACGTTCAGCCACGGCATCCACTTCTGCATCGGGTCGGGACTCGCGCGGCTCGAAATGGGGGTGATGTTCGAGGAGATTATCCGCCGCATGGCCGACATCGAACTGGCGGGACCCGTCGAATGGCTGCGGACCAACTTCAATTGCGGCATCAAGCACATGCCGATCCATTTCAAGGCTCGCGCGTAGGCTTTTCAACTTCAGAATCCTTCGATCGCAAAATCCGCGCGATGATGAGGCACGACGTTTTCGAGATACCAATCCTCGGCCGCTATCCACGGATCCATCCATGATGTGCTGCCCTGCGGGCGCGCCAACATCCGGCGCATCCGCTCGTCGCACGGAGTTTCGATGAAGATGGCGACATCGATCAGCGGCCGCAGCTCCGGCCGCGTCGAGAACACGCCCTCAACCAGCACGATCTCGCGCGACTCGACCTCGATCCATTCGGCCAGGCGATCGGTGCTCCAGTCATAGCGCTGATAGCGCGCGCGCTTTCCGCCGCGCAGAGGTATCAGCACTTCATCGCGAAGACGCCGCCAGTCGAAGTAATTCTCGTATGCTTCTTCGGGAGTAAGCCGCGAATATTGCGTATCGATCAGCGGACGATAGAAGTCATCGCATCTGACGATTGCTACGCGTCCCGCGAATGCGTCACTGATGCCGCGCGCGAGAGTGGATTTCCCGGCGCCGCCGGCTCCATCGATGCCGACGATCAGCCGCCCGCTCACGCGCCGATCAGTGAGAGCCGCGCGTGTCGCGCTTTCCAAAATCGCGCATGCCGCGCGTACGCCGTCGGCAGGAGTCATCGCGATCAGCTAGAGCGATTCGGCGATCTTCGCGCGCAGCGCCATGTGCGCGCTCTTCAATCCCGACAAGATGCCGTCCTCGAAATTCCATCCCGAATCGGCGATCAGGTCGGGAAAGTCGTGCGGATTGCGGATATCCTCGGAGCTGAGGCCGGGATGAATCTTGTTGGCCAGCTCGAGGACCTTCTTCTCCTGCAATCCGATCAGCTCCAGCATCAGCCGGTCTACCGCTCCGAGAGTCTCGCGCGTGAACGCCGCCATTAACGGATGATCCTAGTCTTGCCGCAGGTCAGTCAATGCCGATTGTGGATCGATCGCTCCGCGGGAAGCGGTGATATTACTTCGGCTTCTTCCGCCATTCGGTCCAATCGACTTCCGACGACTTGATGACTTCCAGGTCGGAAGGCGCAATTTGATCGATGAACAGGATCAGGTTGTTGCACGACCAGCGAGCGTTCGGCGCAATGATGCTGTCGAAACCCAGGAAGTAAGCCGCATCGCCGATTGCCTGAGTCGGCTCGTAGAGGATCTCGCGGTATCGGGCGGGATCGACACCAAGCGGAACCATCGCGTCTAAATCCGGAAGCCTGAGAGTCTTCGCAGTCCTGACTCTGATGCGATGCAATCCGTACCTGATCTTCGACGGAAAGACCGGCTGACGTGACAGGTGAAAGTGAACTTCTGCAACGGCTCCGTCGCGATCCAAGGAGGTGTAGAGTACGTCAAACAACGTAGGATCCCAGCGTCCGCCGGAAGCACTTCCTTGCAGAGGATCGCGTCCGTTGCGAACAACCCGCCAGGTCTCGCCGTCGTAGGGAATTTTATCGAAGGCATCGAGCGCATCGAGCAGTGCGGGATCGCGCGGCTTCCTTGCTCCCGGCATCGCAGTTCAATCTGAGCGCGCAATCATAGATAGGCGCCGGCGTCGAGCCGTTCGATAACGGCGAGAACCTCCTGCGTGCGGTCCGCGATGATCAGGTCGATTGCGCGTTCGTTGTTAAGCAGCGGATGTTTCGCATGAAGCCACAGCCGCGTCTCCGCCGGAGTGTAAAATTCTGATAATCGATCCACGACATAACGCAGGTCAGCGATGATGGTCTGGGTCGCAAGCGGTGGCGAGGCCTTACCGCTCTTCCACCGCGACACGGTCGGCCGAGACGCATTGAGGATGTTAGCGACATCTGAGCCCTTGAGCCCCCCGTGCTGCTCAAGGTCATCCAGAATTCGAGCTACCGCGCTTCCCATTAGCTGCCTATCCTTTCCTCTTGGCGAGTTCGACTGCGATTCGAGCTCTGCCGAACGGCGAGAGATCTGGAGTGCTCGCGGCCCATTGTCTGGTCGAGGTTTTCTAGGACGTCAAGCATTCGATCTAGGCGGAGGCTTGCTCTTTGGAGAGCGAGCTTCGTCGCGCTGTCGCTGGGTTCAAGCTTCGCTGCTTGGCGAGCTCGCCGTTCTGCGGGTGCAAGGTGAAAGTCTAGAAATCGACTAACCCGGCGTTCCTCTGCCGTATCAGATAGATCGCCTAGCTGACTGAGTCGCTGCGCAATGAAGTGTGCCTTGGGATTGTTGAAAGTATCGTCTGCACCGCGCGGACAGCAGTCTCGATCTTCGCAGGCTAGCAAGCGACGGGCTCCTCTTGCGTCCAGAAGAGCACGCGCCTCGTCGATCTTGAAATAGCGATCAAGGGCCGGAAGATATATGCGCTCGCTCGGGCCGCCTGCACGGGCCTTTCGGGGAACCAGCCATCGCCGAACATCAAACCTTTCCTTTTCTGACACACCATGCGCGATCGCTCCCGTCGCGCCGAAAGCCGCTACCGCCAATCCTGCTAGCCCACCGACGTGGTCCGCGACGAGCGGGCGCTCGAGTGCATGAAAGTCGGAAACCGCAGAAATATAGCTTTTCACAGCGCTGGCCGTCGCGTCCGCTCCGAAATCCGAGATCCGAAGCCACAGATTGTCGAACGGCAGATCTCGGAGCCCGGCAAGGAACGCCTGGCGTTGCTCAGGTTCGCGCAGGGTTCCGTAAGCAGTGGTTAAGGAATAATCCGTGCGAATGTTGCTTCCACCCATCTCATCTAGGGCTTGTCTTAAATCTGCGCAGAACTGCAAATCTATTCGCCACCATGGGCTCCGCGCGTTGATCACAAAATGGGATGGCACCAAGACAGCATCGACGGCGTTCGCAATCGCGAAGGTCGCGACCTCAACAGCAATCCGCCGACTACCTTCGCCTGAGAAGTCACGGGGAGTCATAGGACGTGTTTTATCAACAGCGGTGAGCCATTGTGCCGATGGCCCATAGCTTCCCGGCTCGCTCAACTCCGCAATTCTTGTATCGAGCGTGATTTCTGCGCCTGCGCTTCTGAGCAATCCCAACAAGCCACTTTGAGCCTTGAGCGACGAAGCCGCAGCTACCACTCGATTAACCGGTAGCTTGCCGCTGCTATGAAGTGTCTCGAGCTGGTGATGGGCAGAGCCAATCCGAATGAAATGACCGATCGGCTCGGGCTTAGGAGTTAAATAGTGAATTCTCGCACTCATATTCGGATATATGTATCTGTTGCATAAATGTTTTGCAAGATGCCGCAAATGAAATCAAATCGCATCTCGCTTCGCGTTTGACTAATACCAAGGCTCTACCTCTCGCCGATTTGAGGAGGACTTATATTTAAGCGACGAGGGCTTGCGCGCAGGGGCCGGATGCCTAATGCTTTCAGATCAGGCCGATGGGCAAATTCAGGAATCAAAGCCACGAGGCCTCACAGAAATTACCAAACGAAGCCAAATAACCTTTGAAACTCGAGTATTTTCGCTATTTATTCGCTTTCGATCGGCGCGTCGATATCGGCGCTGAGGATCAAGAATCCGATGGCAACTGAACTGATCAAACCCGAAAAGTTTTTCCAGAAGCGATTCGGCCTCAACGAGCCCGCCTTCGAGCAAATCTTGGGTGCCGCGCTCGAACGCAAGGCCGACTATGCCGACCTCTACTTCGAGTATCGCAATGCCGAGGCGCTCGCGCTCGAAGAGTCGATGGTGAATCACACCAGCAAAAGCGTCAGCCAGGGCGTCGGCGTGCGCGTATGCGCCGAGGATCGCACCGGCTACGCCTATTCGGATGAGGTCACCGTCGATCGTATGCGGATTGCGGCCGAGGCTGCGCGCGCAATCGCCGATACTCGCACGCGCGAGGTCGCACCGGTCCAGGTCGGCACTCCGGTGCGCCGCCATAACCTCTATGAACTCGAGAGCACGCCGCTGGAGATTCCGGTCGAGGAGCGCGCCAAGCTGCTGTGCGAGATCGACAAGATCGCGCGAGCGTATGATCCTCGCGTCAAGAACGTGATGGCGTCGTTCGTCGCCGAGCAGAAGCTGGTGATGATCGTAACCAGCGAGGGCAAAATCGCTGCCGACACGCAGCCGCTGTGCCGCCTCAACGTCAGCGTGATTGCCGAAGAGGGTACGCATCGCCAGATGGGCAGCTTCGGCGGCGGAGGCCGCGTCGAATGGCGCTACTTCCTCGAAGGCGAGAAATGGCGTGACTACGCGAAGGAGGCGGCGCGTCAGGCAATCGTGAACCTCGGCGCCGTCGATGCGCCCGCCGGAGAGAGCATCGTCGTCCTCGCGCCCGGATGGCCGGGAATCCTACTTCATGAAGCAATCGGCCATGGGCTGGAAGGCGACTTCAATCGCAAGGGCACCTCGGCATTCGCAGGGAAGATTGGCCAGCGCGTCGCCAGCGAATTCTGCACGGTGGTCGACGACGGAACGATCGCGAGCCGCCGCGGGAGCCTCAACGTCGATGACGAAGGGACCCCGACCTCGCGTACGGTGCTCATCGAAAAGGGTATCCTGCGCGGCTACATGCAGGATCGGATGAACGCCAAGCTGATGAAGATGGAGGCGACCGGAAACGGCCGGCGCGAGAGCTTCGCGCATGCGCCGATGCCGCGCATGACCAACACATTCATGTTGGCGGGCGAGCATGAGGCGAAGGATATCATCAAATCGGTACCGCGCGGGCTGTACGCGGTCAGCTTCGGCGGCGGCCAAGTCGATATCACCAACGGCAAGTTCGTGTTTTCGGCCAGCGAGGCCTACCTCATCGAAAATGGCGAGGTGACCAAGCCGGTCAAAGGCGCGACGCTTATTGGCAACGGGCCTGATGTCCTCACGCGCGTGACGATGGTCGGAAACGACCTCGAACTCGACTCGGGCATCGGAACTTGCGGCAAGGACGGGCAGTCGGTGCCGGTGGGCGTCGGGATGCCAACCATTCGCATCGATGGGATAACCGTCGGCGGAACCAGCAATTAGGTCGGGAAGTAGATGGCAGAATTGGATTTGAAACTAGCCCAGTGGGCTCTCGACGTAGCGAAGAAAAATGGTGCGACTGCGGCGGAGGTGTTGCTCGTCAGCGGCGAGGCGCTGTCGGCGGGCGTGCGGCTTGGCGAGGTCGAGAAGCTCAAGAGCTCGCGCGAGCGGCGACTCGGCCTGCGCGTCTTCAGCGGGCAGTCCTCCGCGACGTCATCGACGGCGGAGATCGAAGAGGACTCGCTGAAAGATTTCATCAAGAGCACGGTTGACCTCGCGAAGTTGACCGCGCCGGATCCATGGTCTGGGCTGCCCGAGGCGTCGCTGCATCCGAAATCGTTTCCCGAGTTGGAACTCGAAGACACCGAGCACGGAATAATCGAGGCTACGAAGGCGCTCGAACTCGCGCGCATCGCGGAGAAGGCGGCGCTCGATAGTGATCCGCGCATCAAGAATTCCGAGGGCGCGGAATTTGACTCCGGCACCTATCGCGTCATTTTCGCCAATAGCCAGGGCTTCGCGGGCGAGTATTCGGGAACCAATTATCATCTCGGCATCGCGCCGATCGCGCAGGACGACAGCGGGATGCAGGTCGGCTACTGGTACACTTCGAGCAGGATGTACCAGACGCTCGATGACGCGGAGCTTGTCGGCAAGACGGCTGCCGAGCGCGCGCTACGGCGGTTGGGTGCGCGGAAAATCAAAACCACTCGCGTTCCGATTGTTTTCGATCCTCAAATGGCGGCGGGCTTGATTCATTCACTCGCCGGCGCGGCCTCGGGTCCATCACTGTACAAGGGTGCCTCGTACCTTGTAGGAAAACTTGGCCAGAAGGTAGCGTCGCCGAATGTCACGCTCGTTGATGATGCGCGGATGTTGGGTGGATTCGGCTCGAAGCCCTTCGATGGCGAAGGTCTCGCGACCAATCGCAAGAGCCTCGTCGAGAAGGGCGAGCTGAAGACCTACCTGCTCGACAGCTACTCGGCGCGTAAGCTGAACCTCGCGCCGACCGGCAATGCTTCGCGCTCGGTCGGCGCGCCGCCTGGTGTGAGCACGACCAATTTCTGCCTCGTGCCCGGAAACTATTCCCCCGAGGAAATCATCGGTTCAGTTAAGCAAGGTTTGTATCTCACCGAGCTGATTGGCTTCGGCGTCAACATGGTGACCGGCGACTACTCGCGCGGCGCCGGTGGTATCTGGATCGAGAATGGCGAGCTGACCTATCCCGTCCAGGAGGTCACCATCGCCGGAAATCTCAAAGACATGTTCAATTCGATCGAGATGATCGGAAATGATCTGGTTTGGCGATCCTCGACCGCATCGCCGACGATCAAGATTGCCGAGATGACCATTGCGGGCGCCTAGTCAGACTCTTCGGAAAATTCCGCGAATCAGTCTGACCAGGTAGCGCCAGAAGTTGATGAAGATTCCCTGGCGCGCGACGGCGCCTTGCGCTCGCGCTTGCAGTTCCGCCTCGGCCGCCGCGAAAAGCTGGCCCAACATCATTTTTGCAGCGCTATCGATGAGCCGCTGGCCGACTTGCTGCAATGGCCCGCCCACCTGAGCGTCGCCGGCGTATTTCACTATTGTTTCGTTAGGGCCTTTCGCGCTGAGGTCCAGCGTTCCAGAACCTTTGACGAATCCCATCTTGCCCTTGCCATCGACGAGCATCTTGTAGTGCTCGGGCGGGCGCTTGTCTTCGAGCTTGATCTTTCCCGAGTACGAGCCTTTCACCGCGGCGATGCCGACGTTGATGGTGCCCGCGAATTCGTCGGGGCCTGGCACCTCGAGCTTCTCCAACCCAGGCACCAGCTTCGAAAGCCGCTCCGGATCGTTGAAGAGCTTCCACACTTCTTCGCGAGGTGCAGGGAGGGTCTGTTCGCCGGCAATTTTCATATCAGGAGGAAGTTAGTCGGTAGAGGATTTTTCTTTTAGCCCTTCGCGCGCGACGCCGCCTGCTCGAGCGCGCGACGCGTGTAGACGCGCGCGAGTTCGGCGCGAAAGTCCGGCGATGCGTGAATGTCGCCCAGCGGATCGATGCCATCGGCCGCGTGCGCCGAGGCAGCCGCGATCGCGTCGCGACCCTTGCCCCCCAGCGCATTTTCCACGGCAGTCGCGCGGAAAGCCTTTGCCGCGAGGCCCGTGACACCGACGCGGACCTTGTCGAAGTTGTTGCCCTTTATCGTGACCAGCGCGGCGATTCCTACCAGCGCGAATCCGGATGCGGGCTGAGGGTGCTTGATGTAGGCATAGCCTCCATTTTGTGGAATCGGCGCGAAACTCACCGCCGTGAGAATCTCACCCGCTTGCATCGCGGTGGTGAAGAGGTTGACGAAGAAATGCTCGGCTTTGAGCGTGCGCTTGCCGGACTCGCCCTCCGCGATGATGTCGGCTTCGAGCGCGAGAACTGCCGCGGGATAGTCCGCCGCCGCGTCCGCATGCGCGAGGCTGCCGCCGATGGTGCCGCGATTGCGCACCTGCACGTCGCCGATGACATGCGCGCATTCGGATAGCAGTCCGAGTTTCTGCTTGACGACCGGCGAAGTCGCGATCGCCGAGTGCACGGTGGCGCCGCCGATGACGATTTTGCCGGCTTCCTCGCGAATGCCGGACATCTCGCGCAGCGCGCCGATGTCGATGAGATGCGCCGGCTGCGCGAGGCGCAGCTTCATCATCGGGATCAGGCTATGTCCGCCCGAGAGCAGCTTGGCGTCGTCGCCATACTGCTTGAGCATCGAGAGCGCCTCCTTCACGGAGTTGGCGCGATGATAATCGAATGATGCTGGAAACATTTTGTAGGCCTTCCCTACGCTCGTCTCTTATAGCTTTTTGGAGTTGCGGATCGCGCGCCAGACTTTTTCCGGCTTGAGCGGCATCGTGAGGTCGCGGATTCCGAACGGCTTGAGCGCGTCAAGCACCGCATTGTAGGCGCATGGCGTCGAGCCGATGGTCCCCGCCTCGCCGACACCCTTGACGCCGAGCGAATTCACCGGCGACGGCGTCACCGTCGAGGCGAGATCGTAGTGCGGTAGCATGTCGGCCTTGGGCACCGCGTAATCCATGAAGGTCGCAGTGACGAGCTGGCCGTTTTCGTCATAGACCACTTCCTCGTACAGTGCCTGCGCGATTCCTTGCGCGATGCCGCCATGAACCTGTCCCTCTACCAGCAAGGGGCTGAGGATTTTTCCGCAATCGTCGACCGAGACGTATTTTAGAAACTTGGTCTGACCGGTCTGCGGGTCAACTTCGACGACGGCGACATGAGTGCCGAACGGGAACGTGCATGCGGACGGCTCGTAGAAGCTGGTCGCATCGAGGCCGGGCTCGATGCCCGGAATCGGCGTCTTGTATCCGTAAGCCGCGTCGATAACCTGCTGCAGCGGGATCGATTTCGAGTGATCGCTGGCCAGCGCGACGGTGCGATTGACGAAGGTGAGCTGGTCGGGCGGCGCCTCCATCATCGTGGACGCGATTTTCTTCATCTTGTCCTGCAGCTTGACCACCGACATCATCAGCGCGGGCCCGCCGACCGTGGTACCGCGGCTGCCGAAAGTGCCGATGCCATACGGCACGACCGCGGTGTCGCCGTGCACGACGTTCACATCATCGATGTCGACGCCGAAGGCGTCGGCCACCATCTGCGCGAAAGTGGTTTCCTGTCCCTGGCCGTGCGGCGACACGCCCGTGAGCACGGTGATTTTCGAATCCGGCTCGATTCTGATGGCGGAACTTTCCCATCCGCCGCCTCTCAGCTTCGGTGGCAATAGCGAGGACGGTCCGATGCCGCAAATCTCGACGTAGGAAGAGATTCCGATTCCGATGTAGCGGCCGTTTTTGCGCGCGGCTTCCTGCTCGGCGCGCATCTTCTTGTAGTCGACCAACTCAAGCGCCTTATCGAGCGCGAGACTGTAGTCGCCTGAGTCGTATACCAGACCGCCCGCGGTCGGTGCAGGGAACGCCTCCTTGGGAATGAAGTTCTTGCGCCGCACGTCGGCGGGATCGAGGCCGAACTCCGCAGCGACCATCTCCATCGTGCGTTCGGCGATGAACGCGGCTTCGGGACGGCCCGCGCCGCGATACGCATCGGTTGACATCTTGTTGGTGAAAACCAGCGACTGCTCGAAGCTGAGCACGGGAATTTTGTAACATCCCGTCATCATGAGACCCGAGAAACTCGGGATCACGGGCGTGAGAAGCTGCAAGTACGCGCCCATGTCGCAGACGAACTTGCCCTTCATCGCGAGGACTTCGCCGTCCTTGTTCGCCGCGATTTCCAGGTAAGTGATCTGATCGCGTCCGTGAATGGTAGCGGCGAGATTCTCGCGACGCCGCTCGATCCACTTAACCGGCCGATTGAGTTTTATCGCGAGGTAGGAGACCAGCGCCTCCTCCGCGTACACATTCAGCTTGCTTCCGAAGCCGCCGCCTACTTCGGGCGCGATCACGCGAAGCTTGTTCTCACCGATCTTGAGTTGCTCGGCGAGTTGCGAGCGCAGCAAATGCGGTATCTGCGTCGAGGACCACACCGTGAGTTGCTGCATGCCCGCGTGCCATTGCGCGACCACGCCGCGCGGTTCCATCGCCGCGGGTGCGAGGCGCTGATTGACGATGCGAAACTTGATGACCTTGTCGGCCTTCTTCATCGCCTCGTCGACGGCGGGGTTGGGAACCTCCGCGCGGGTGGCGAGATTCGTGCCGAACTCCTCGTGGATTATCGGCGCGCCCGCTTCCAGAGCCTTCTCGGGATCGACCACGGCTTCGAGCATGTCGTAGTTGACCTCGACCAGATCCAGCGCATCTTGCGCCTTGTACGGATCGGACGCGACGGCTACCACCACGGGCTCGCCGACGAAGCGCACCTTGCCGATCGCGAGCACCGGATGAAACGGCACGTGCTCGGCGGGTGCGACACATGGTACCGAGCCGATCTTGTCCTTGAGATCCTCGCCCGAGAGCAGGCACGCGACGCCGGCCGCCTCGCGCGCCTTGCTCAAATCGACAGAGTTGATCTTCGCATGCGCGTACGGGCTGCGCATGATGACGGCCGAGAGCATCCCGACCAGCTTGATGTCATCGACATAGGTAGCGGTGCCCGTGATCAGTCGTGGATCTTCGCGCCGCTTGATTCGTTCGCCGACAAATTTCGGAATGACTGGCATCGTGATGTCCTCTGCGAAGTGTCAGGCGGCTTTCGACGCGCGCATCTTGTTCGCCGCGTACTGCACGGCCTTGATGATGTGCTGATAGCCGGTGCATCGGCACAGATTGCCTTCCAGCGCGACACGAATTTCGTCTTCGCTCGGACTCGGGTTGTGCTGCAGCAGATGAGTCGCCGACATGATCATGCCGGGCGTGCAGTATCCGCATTGGAGGCCATGCTCTTCCCAAAAGCCTTCCTGCATCGGGTGGAGCTGGCCGTCCCTGGCGAGACCTTCGATTGTAGTGATCTCGGCGCCATCGGCCTGCACCGCGAGGATGGTGCATGATTTGACGGCTTGGCCGCCCAGGTGGATGGTGCATGCGCCGCACATCGAGGTCTCACATCCGACATGCGTGCCGGTGAGCTGCGCCACCTCGCGCAGATAGTGGACCAGCAGCATGCGCGGCTCGACCTCATCCGCGCGCCGCTGTCCGTTGATGGTCAGGTTAACCCGCATAGTTTCTCTCCAAGGATGCTATGTGGAACTCTAACAGGACGGTCGAATTGTCTAACACGTATCCAGCCGGTGTGGAATGATGGACTAGCCGAGGAATTACGCGTAGATGAGGCCGCATCGAATCGCAGGTGCAATGATTTTATTGATCCTACTGGCAAGCGGATCGATGGAGTTGGCGCGTGGCGCGTCGGCCAAGGACACCATCGTTGGAGTCGCGCTGTCACCCGCGCATTTTCCATACTTTTCCGACCACGATTTCGATGTCTTCTTCGACGAGGCTGCGCAGATCGGCAGTCACGTCACCTGGATTTTCGAGTGGGAGTCCCTTCCGCCAATTCTTCATCTTCAAGTCATTTGCGATAGAGCGGCGAAGAAGGGACTGAAGCTTCATCTGTACCTGAGTCCGATCGCCTTGATGGGTGGGCGCAAGAATCCCGCGGTTCCGAAATCCGTCGGCAGCAATAGCTTCGCCGATCCCAAAGTACGCAAGGCATACGTCGATGAGGCGCTGGAAATCGCAGCGCTGAGGCCCGACTATCTCGGCCTCGCAACCGAGGTCAACTTCCTCGCGCGGCATCCGAGTGAGTTCGCTTCATTCGTCAGTCTCGCGCATGAAGCATACGCGGCGGTTAAGAAGAGGTATCCTGAGCAGACCGTGACGTTCAGCTTTCAATGGGAAGTGATGCGCGCGCATCAGCAGTTTGACATGCTGAAACAATTCGCGCACAGCGTTGACGTCTACTCGTTCACCAGCTACCCCGATGCGTTCGGCGATCCTTCGAAGGCGAAGGTGCCGGATTACTACTCATCGGTGCGCAAGTATCTTCCGACCCAGCGCGTCGGGATTTCCGAAATCGGATGGAGTTCGGCGCCGCCGAGCAGCGAGCAGGATCAGGCGACTTTTTTCGCGCGGCTTCCCGAGTTCACGCATGGCGCAAAATTCGAGTTTGTGACGCTTGCGCTTCTGCATGATGTGTCGCTATTCACGGGCGAGCTGGAGCGGCTCAATCACGTCGGCATTCGCACGATCGATGACGCGCCGAAAGAGAGTTGGGACGTAATTCTGAAGCTTCCAGAGCTACACTGAGGAGAATCGACTTGGAACGCGCAAAGCTGATTGACCTGACGCGACGCTTCACCCATGCGTTCAATCGCAACGATCTCGACGCGGTGATGGCGTTCTTCTCCGAGGACGGCGTCTACGATGACTTCAGTGGCAAGTGCAATCGCGGCAAGGTGGCGATACGTGCGGCCTTCGAGCCGCAATTCAGTGGCGCGTTCGGCAGCATGAAGTTCCTCGAGGACGACATTTTCGTCGATGCCGAGGCCGGCAAGGCCATGATCTCATGGCGATGCACGCTTTCTGTCGATGGCAAGCCCACCTCATGGCGCGGATTGGATCTGCTTCTTTTTGTCGGGGAGTGTGTCGTTTCGAAACGGACCTACGCGAAAGCGAGGGTTCCGCTCTTCGAAGATCAGTGGACCCATGCCCGCGAATGACCGGTCCGTTGCCGAATTCGTGATTATCCAGCCCGATTGGCCAGCATCGCCGCTGACTAATAATAACGATTTGGTCGTATAAGCTCGCGAAATCGCGAAATCCGTAGCAAAACGCGATTCTTTCCAGCGTTCGCCACTCGAAATTCGTCTGAACATACTGATCGGTATGTGATGGCACCTCGATTGCAACACAGAAGGTAGGTTTTTCTAGTCGCGGGGACACATGGTGTCGCACACCTTCACGCAGCGAGGTCGTTCTCTTCCGCGGAATCGCCACGGCGAACCGCGAGTGGAGTTGAAAGCAATGAACAAAACGAAGCGAATAAGAACGCTGGTCGCGATCGGTCTATCCAGTCTGATGGCGTTGGCCCTGGTCACTCTGACGACGCCGGCGAGAGCTGTGGTGTTCAACCTTGGCGGCCCCGAACCCGGTAGTGCGGGCGTTGACATGAGCAGCACGTCGGGTCTTTATGCGAGCGGTCGCGATGGGGCGGCAAGTCTGATCGCGCAGCTCGGCGCGATTGCCCCTGGCGGCGACATCTTTGAGGATCTTGGCGTACCGTCCATCTCGCCGGAGGGCGATGTGGTATTCGGGGCGGAGACGATAGGCCAGGACAAGCGGCCGCGATGGGATATCTATCGCGCGAACGTTCGAGCGCCCGGCAATCAGCGCATCGTGCGCGTGCTCGACGGAGCGACCTTCCCTGACAATTGTCATCCTAACTTCAAGGTTGATCCTTATGCGATTGCGGGTGCGAATGGTGTAGTCGTTTTCCTCGCCCCTGAGGCCTCCGGGAAAGACGCGGTTTTCCGCTATGAGAACGGGCATTTGAGTTGTGCGGCGCGAATCGGCGACCGCACCGCGCAAGGGCACACGCTCAAGTTGCTGTACTTCGGCAGTGCGGATGTCGCTAGCGACGGCGAAATGGCATTCCTTGGCCGTGTGGAGAGTCCGGGCGACCATGGCGATAAGTCGGTCGTCGTCACACTTGACGGGAGTTCTGCGATTCGTGAAATCGCGCGCGAAGGGGACAAGGCTCCCGGTGGGGGCCGCTTCGGGGCGAGCTTCGGGAGACCGGCGATCGTGCGTTCCGGCTTCGGCAACATAATCGCATTCACCAATCGAAGTTCAAAAGTCAACACCGTCTACCTCGGGAGCGGGGGCCGGCTCTCGCGCAGCTTCAAGACCGGAACGCATACCAAGCTTGGCGTTCTGAGTTATATCTCGGATGGACGCCCGGGCCTTCTTCCCGATGGCACCTTGATCGTCAGCGGCGCATCGAAGGAAAGGTCCGCGATTTTCAAGGCCAAAGATGGCGAGCTCACGCCGATCAAGCGGCAAGGTGAACTAACCCAGTTTGGCACTCGGCTGGAAGCTTTCGTCGATCCTTCGGTTACCTTGTCGGGGCTGGTGTATCTCGCGGGTCACGACGACAGCGGTGTGGAGCACCTGTTCATTTTCGGATCCAGCGTGAATCTCCAGGTCCCGATCGAATCAAGCGCGGATGTGTCGGCCAGAGGCCGTTGGATGCCGACGTTTTTTCCCGGAAGTCTTGCGGTGAATCAGAGTGGCGACCTCGCCGCTCTCGGCGCCGCGCCCAATTCCGATCCCGCAAAAGTGCGCACTATCCTGCTCGACTGGTAGCGCTTAGGGACGCACCTCTTCCGCCGGGTCCGGGTTGACCATATCGGGAAACTTGAAACTCGGCGGAGGAGTAGCGTCGACCAGCGCGAGCAACCGGTTGCGCCGTTCGGTCAATAAATCCATCAACTGATGCTGCTGTTTGTCGTCGAGCGTCAGGTCCTGGCTAAGATGCTCGAAGGTGGGACGATAGATAACCATCGAGACGAAGATGGGCCCCATTCCGGGCGCGCATCCAGGCAGGGGATCGGGAAAGCTCGCGAGCCGTTGCGTAATCGTATCCAGTTTCCGCTTCTGATCGGGGGTTAGAATCGAATCGAAGGCGGTTCTGAACTGCTGCTCGATTGCGTCGACCTTTTGCTGGAAGTCGGCGATCTGTGGCATCAGTATCGCCATCTGTTTGCGAATCTCCTGCGGACTCACCGGCCGATGACCGCCCGAGCCCGGCCCGACGAACCACGGAGCTCGGCGGGTCACAGGCGCCGGCGCAAAACCGGGATGATGGGCTTGGCCAAACTCGCCCATCGGACCCACCGGCGGCGGAGGCACCGGGCGTGAGCGTTGAGTCCATACTCCTACGAAGAGTCCCGCCACAAACAGCGCGACCGTAGCGAGTACGATCAGGACGTTTCCCCTCATATCGATTCCTCGAGCACCCGGATTTGCTCGGCAGTGGTTGCCCAGGTTTGCAGGTTTTGTTGCTGCGTGTACTGCATTTGAATCCAGTGCATCGATACCGCCGCCGTCACGCATAGCGCGCCGGTGATTGCGATCAAGCGCAACCTGACCGCCAGGCCCGCGACGCCGGCATTTTGCCTGGCCTCTTCAATTACGCGCCGCGCAAAGTCAGGTGGCAATTGAGTCCGTGCATAGCGGCGCTGATGCTCTACATAAAGCGATTCAATCTTCATCGGCGATCCTCTGTCGAAGATATTCCCGCGCGCGAAACAGTCGCGATTTCACCGCGCTCACACTACTGCGGGTGATTTCGGCCAATTGCTCGTACGACCAGTCATTCTCGGCGAGCAGCAGAATGAGTTCCTTCTGATTGGGTGGCATGCCGTCGAGGGCGGCGCGAAAGGCTTCGAGCCTGCTGTCGCCGCGCGGAACCTCGGCGATCTGTTCATGCTTGGGCTCAAACGGCACAAACATGCGCCACAGGCGCTTGCGCCGCAACGAGTCCATCGCGACGTTGCGCGCGATGCGAAACAGCCACGCCTCGAAGCTCTCCGGGTTCTTGAGTCCTGCTAAGCCAGAGATCATCTTGATGAAAATGTCGTGGCAAAGATCCTCGATCGCGTCGTCGCGGCCGATCAGCGAATAGACAAAACCCGCGATCCGGTCCTGAAACCGCGCGATCAGGATTTCCAGCGCTGTTTCGGATCCGTCTTGAGCTCGCCGAATCAGCGCGGCTAAGTCTTCGGCTTCCGGACTGATCTCAGCCACCCTCGACACTTATCTGAGGAAGACGAAGCAACGCGCCGAAAGTTGCGCGATCGACGGTTCACTGGATTGGGCCATACCTTCACAATAGCCGCGACGCTGGGTCCAGTAGAACTATCCGCAGCAATTTCGCCGAGCGACGCCGCGCTTTGCGAAGTGGGAAGGGAGACCCTCACCAATGTATCCCGCCGGCGAAATGGGGGGGAATTTCGCGAGCGAGGGAGGAGGAGCGAGGGCCTCCCTGAGTCTTTCATAAATATAGACGTGGTTCCTCCGCAAAAGTTGCGCAGTGCCCGATGCGCTTCGGACCGGCTGCCGCCGCTCCAGAAGCGTCAACCTCCACACACGGTCAGACCCCTCGACTTTGGGTGATTCGCGAGCGCCCGCCCGGACGAACGCGACGCGCGACCCATCGTCATTACCTGTCGCGCACGATTGAGACGGATCGCGGAGCACACGCGCGTGAGACCCGCTGAGGTCGCAGGGGCATCGAAGATTGGTTGCTGACAACCAAGGGACGACGCGACGGTGTTACTGGCGGACATCGCCCTGGAAGGTTACAAATCTACAGCTATGGAAAACGACGATCTGCTTGTAATAAATCCAGCGATTGGGATGGCCGCCCGCATTCTGTTCACCCTGATTTTCTTTCTCTCCGGTATCACTCATTTCACCGATCTGCACAGCTACGTCAACCTGATGCCTGCGGCGATTCCACGGCGCGCGTTTTGGGTAGTCATATCGGCGGTTGTCGAACTTATCGGCGCGAGCCTCATCCTTTTCAACTATCGTCCGCGGTTAGGGGGATGGTTGATAGTCCTGTTTCTTATTCCAGTCACCATCGTAGTGCACGGCACCGCCATGATCGCCGATCCCAGCCCGGTCATGCGTGCGGTAAACGTGTCGTTCTTTCTCAAAGGCCTCGCGATGATTGCGTGCGCGCTGTTCATCACCCAATTCGGCGTGAGACCTTCATAATGATCTTTTCGCGCGGATTAGCTATAGGCGAAGCGTTGCTTCGAATGAGTAGGTGCTCCTTCGGGTTAGTAGGTCTTCGGTTGAGAATTGTGCTAGCACCTATTGCGAAATGCGCGCTGGTACTGTTTAGTCAACTATCTGCAAAAAAACCAGTTACCCGGAGGCAACGATATTGGATCTTGAAAAAATAGTGGCGGATTTGAAGCAAGAGATGGAACGCATCGGTAGGGCCATCGGACTGCTGGAAGAGTCCGCGGCTCCCAAACGTAGGGGTTGACGACCAGGCAGCACAGCCGCTGCCTCTTCCACCAAGCCGCGCCGCAAAGGACTGACGCCGGCGGGTAGAAAGCGCCTGTCCGAACTGATGAAAAAGCGTTGGGCCGAGCGCCGAAAGAAGCAATCCTAGCATCTCGAGGCGGTCTTCAGAGCTACGGTGTTACCGCGGCCGATTCGTTGGTGGCGATGAATCGTAGCATCAAACTCTGGAGCTCCGTCGCATGAGGGCCATACAGGATCGCGGTGCCGTGCGCATTGCCCGGGTACACTTCCAACGATTTCGGCGCCTTCGCCAGCTTGTAAAGGATCTCAGGTTGCCCTGCGACCAGCGGGTCGTCGGCTGAGGTGACGAACAGGATAGGTGCGCGAACCTGGTGGATCACCGGTTCCACGTCGAGACCACCGAAGCTGGTAGGTGTTGATATACAGATGATGCCTGCCACCTGCTGGCGCGCCGCGACCATGATTGCTGCTTCAGAACCGAGGCTGGCGCCGGCAATGAAGATGCGGGAGACACGTGGTCGCAGGAACTGATAGGCGGCCAGCAGGTCTCGGTCGGCGAACCCGGTTCCCGATTGTCCCTCCGATTCGGTGAATCCTCGAAAGTCGAAGGTCAGTGCCTGATAACCATGCGCAGCAAGCACGCGAGCAAAGTCAGTCCAATCCGACTGATCCGCGGGATACATGTGCGCCAGTATTACGCCGGTCGAGCCGCGCCCGTACAGATGACCGCGCAATAGCACGCCATCGGAAGTGGCGAAGGATACGTGCGCGCCGCCAAGGTCCTGCGTGCTTCGGTGTGGATTAAAGAAGCATCCCGGAACGATAGCCGCTATCGTCGCCAGCGCAACCGCCATTTGCAATGCACGAGGCGTGCGACCTCCTAGCCGCATCGGCGCACATCATGCGAGCTGGAAGCTTGGCGAACTTTCTTCATCGCGCACACAGATAGCCGACTCAATATCGAAGTGATAGAGGAAAATGTCGGGCAAAAGAGAGGACTACGATGGCGGAACTTCTTGACGGCAAGAGTGCGATCATAACCGGCGGAGGATCGGGAATCGGGCGTGCCGCATCGCTGGTATTCGCGCGGGAAGGTGCGCGCCTAATCGTCGCGGACGTGGTGGAGCAGGGCGGTCGCGAAACTGTCGAGATGATTCGCGGCAAAAATGGCGAGGCGCGGTTCCATCGATGCGACGTCGCGCGCGCTGCCGATGTTGACGCGCTGATCGCGGCCGCGGTGAAGGCATTTGGGCGGCTCGATTGCGCGTTTAACAACGCGGGCATCGGCGGTCCGCAGCGCAAGACCGCGGATTACAACGAAGAGGACTGGGACCGCATAATGGCGATCAATCTCAAGGGCGTGTGGCTTTGCATGCGCGCCGAGATCCGCCAGTTCCTCGCGCAAGGCTCTCCCGGCGCGATCGTTAATACCGCATCGGCGGCGGGGCTGGTCGCGTCGCATTCGATGCCGGCCTACACCGCCGCGAAGCACGGCGTCGTCGGACTGACCAAGTGTGCCGCGATCGAGTATGCACGCACCGGAATTCGCATCAATGATGTTTGCCCGGGCGTCATCGATACGCCGCTGGTTGCGGACATGATCGCGCAAGTGCCGAAGCTGGCCGGGCGTCTGGATCAGCTCGAGCCGGTCGGGCGCAAGGGGCGTCCGGAGGAGATCGCGGAAGCGGTCGCGTGGCTATGCTCGGATCGGGCGTCCTTCGTGACGGGCGCATCGATCTCGGTTGACGGGGGAATCACCGCGCAATAGCGACATCGCGTCGGTAGCGATGTAGTAATGTGTAGTAGTCTGTAAGCCATGGAAGTAGTGAATCCGTTAAAGATCGAAGACTATCACGCGCACATCTACTACGACCCCGACACGCGCGAGGTCGCGGCGCAACTGCGTGAGGCGATCGAGAGCAGCTTCACAGTGGAGATGGGTCGCTGGCACGACGAGCCGGTCGGACCGCATCCGCAATCGATGTATCAGGTGAAATTTGCGACCACCGAGTTCAGCCGCATCGTGCCGTGGCTGATGCTGAATCGTCGCGGCCTCGACATCCTCGTGCATCCCAACACTGGCGATGCGTACGAAGATCATGCGACTCACGCGCTGTGGCTCGGCGAGAAGCTGAAGTTGCGATTGGACTTCCTGCGCAATCTCCCCAAGCATTAGCGCGCGCCTCGATGCTGTTGTTCTTTGCCGATGTCAATCGTGAGGGCGAAGTCTCGGGATCGAGCGCGCGGCCGATAAAAACGACGCCGTTTTCGCGAAACTCGTCTGCCAGAGACCCTTGCCATTTCACGTGACGCGACCTCTCATACGATTCTCAAATCGTTGCGCGAAATCTTGCGCGCCCATGCTGATCCATCGCACATCTCGATGCATCCCGCCATTTCGATCGCGTAATTTTCTAGGTTCAGCCGAGCCTGCGCAGAGCAGGTAGAACTTCGCGATTGAAGAGCTGATCTTGCAAGGTGAGATGAAAGCAATCGACGCCGAGCGCGTGAAATTGCCGCATCCGGTCGATGATGGTATCCGGACTTCCTATCAGCCGGCTCGCATAACCTTCATTGGTATCGAGAAAGCTGAGCTTGTCTTCCGAGGCCCACATTCCACGCGCGCCCGAGGTTTTCTCGATTCGGCGTGCGACGATCGCGGGATCGACCGCATCGACCATCGCCGCCAGTTCCGCGTCGGCCTCGGCGTCGGTGTTGCGGCATAGTGGAATCGCATAGAGAGCGAAGCGGACCCGCCTCCCCAAAGCGGTCGCGCGGACACGCACCTTTTCGATGATACGGCCGGTTTTTTCCGGCGTGCCGCCATTGAGGAACATCCAATCGGAATGTCGCGCCGCCATTTCGATCGCGGCACCTGACTGGCCGCCCTGCCAAATGTCGAGCGGCGCGCTCGGTCGCGGTTCCAGTCGCAGGCCGCGCGTCTGATAGAAGCGGCCATCGTAATTCACTTCCTCACCGCTCCACGCGCGCTGCATCACCTCGATGAACTCCGTCGATCGCGCGTAACGCTCGTCATGTTCCAAGAGGTTCGCTCCGAACATTCCGAACTCCGCCTCATGCCATCCCGAGGTGACGTTGATCGACCATCGTCCGCCGGTGAGGCGATCGATAGTCGCGCCCCATTTAGCGATCACGGCGGGGAGAAAGAACCCCGGATGAATCGCGGTAATGAGGCGGATGCGACTGGTCTGCGCCGCATAGAAAGCGGTCATCGCGATGCAATCGTAGGTCGAGCCTTCGATTTCCGCGCCGCTGCCCCACCATCGTTGGGCGACCAGCAGATAGTCGATGCCGAGTTCCTCGGCCGCGCGCACTCCCTTCAGCAAACGATCCCGCAACGCATCACCAGAAAGATCAGCGATGGGCGAACGCGATGCCGCCCGCGCCTTCTTCGTGAGCTGCAGGTTCGCCATCGCGGTAGGGGCAAATGTACTGGTGAAGATTTCGCTCATACTGAGAAGCTCATTCGTAACATCGTGAGCAGAGTCCTATCATCCCTCTCATATATGAACCCTGCCAGGTTGCAAGACGTAGTTGTGGTTGTTCCGCGCGGGGGGTTCATCCGCCAGGCTGGTCGCGCATGGATGCTCGCCTTTTCAGAGAAGTCGCATGTTGAGCGAAGCGACACGCTGGTGGGGCTGAACTGGCTATCGATGGTCAAACCGACCGCATAGTAGTACTTGTGACAAGACTCTGGGTGAAGAATAAATTGCTCCGTTTGTCAGCAGAGGGCGCTCGGGAGGGCAGTGTTGATCTTAAAAGTTCTAATCACTTTGGTTGTGGCCGCAGCTCTCGAAGTTGGAGGCGACGCGCTGGTGCGGATCGGGCTGGGAGGCCGGAGCTATCTGATCGCGGCAGGTGGGGTCACGCTTCTCGCTTACGGCATCCTGGTCAACAAAAGCGACCTCGATTTCAATCGTCTCATGGGAGTGTATATCGTAATTTTCTTCGTCGTCTCTCAGGTGATCTCGTTCATCGTTTTCAGGCAGATCCCTGACGACAGACTGATTCTCGGCGGGGGATTCATAGTCACCGGTGGATTGGTAATCCTGTTGATGACCTGACAGCCGTCGTAGCACCTGTTACTTCGCCGATGCTTTCAGCTCGATCGGCGCATAGTAGTGCTTGTCGCCCAACCCCATCACCTCCGCGAAGAATTCGGGTCCCGAGGCTTTTCCGGCTTGCTCCAGCTCCCAGGTCTGACGCTTGAAACTCCAGCTCTCCGGTCGCAAGTGGCGCGCTTCGGCGAAATACTTCAGCGCCTCGTCGCGATGGCCTTTCTCGAACAAGTACTCGCCGAGGCGGAAGTTCGCCGTCGCCAGCGCATCGTTGTCGTTCGGTCCACCGGCCCTGCGCCGCACTTCCTCGGGCGGGAGCACGAACTCGCTGCGTTCACCCTTAGCGACCCAGTCGCGGATCGCATCGACGTATGAGCGGCGCAGCCGCTTGCCCTCGTCGGTCGCTTCCTTCGGGATCTGGAACGTCTTCGGATCGATCGAGCGAACGATGTCGGCAACGCCGGATGGCTCGGTCGGCCGCACGATACGTCCTTTCTCGTCGATCCACACGTTCATCGGCACGTTGATAAACTCGTACAGCTCGCCGGTGATGTGCTTTTGATCGATCAGGCACGGGTACTGCGGAACTCCGGCACGGCTGGTGAATTCGTCGTCCCATCCCATGATGTCTTTCAGGAGCGGGGGAAGCTCGGTTGATGCAGGCCGGATGAAATCGCGAACGGCGGGCGCGCCCGCGTTATCTAGCGCGACGGCGATAATCGTAAAGCCTTTGTCCTTCAGCTCTTCGTACAGGCCCTGCCAGACTGGCAGGTCATAGCGGCATCCTCACCATGAGGCCCATGCGGCGAGAAGCACTTTCTTGCCGCGATAGTCAGACAGCCGATGCATCTTGCCGTCGAGATCGGGCAGCTCGAAATCGGGCGCCTGCAGCGAGGCGAGGGTGGCGCGTCGCGTCGCGGCAGCTTCGCCAAAATACCACACGCCGTTCTTGTCATCGTGCACGACCGGCTGACCGAGATGGCGCGCGAGTGCCGCGAGGTTGAAGGTGCTGCCGTTGTCGCGAACGAATTCGGATGCGCGCGCGGGTGGAATCGGAACGCATACGTCGCCGAGACACGCGCCTTCCGGCTTGAGTTCCCATCCGCTCGCGCGGGTCAGGTCCGCGCCGCTGAGCCACAGGTTGTCGCCCTCGGCCTTCGCACCAGCACTCCCAGAAACGCGGCCTCTATAGATGATGTCGGTAGCCATGTCGCGATCCTCCTGTTCCGATTCCGCATCGCCACTCTACCAAATGCCGCGCAAAGCCCAAGAGACAAAAATATCGCGCACGCGATGCGAGCGCGTCCTTTCACGATGGCCCTCAGGCGCGCTATCAGTATCGCAACTCGAAATCTAAATTCCTTAACCAGAGGAGTGGTCATGAAGACCGAGACGATCGAATATAAAGATGGCGATGTAACTCTTCGCGGCTACCTCGCCTACGACGAAACCAGGTCCGGCAAGCGTCCGGGAATTCTCGTGATGCCCGAGGCGTTGGGGCTCGGCATTCACGCGAAGTCACGCGCCGAGCGCCTTGCCCAGCTTGGTTACGTCGCGCTGGCCGGCGATCCCTACGGCAACGGGCTCGAGCTTGCCACCGTCGAGGAGGCGATCAAGCTCGCGACGGAGTTGTTTGCCGATACCGCCAAGGCGCGCAGGCGGGCGCGAGTAGCGCTCGATAAACTCGCGTCGCTGCCACAGGTGGATCCGGCCCGGCTTGCGGAAATCGGCTTTTGCATGGGCGGCACCTTCGGTCTTGAACTCGCGCGCGACGGCGCGCCGCTTAAGGGCGTGGTGACGTTCCATTCGGGATTGCAAACGCAGCGTCCCGCCGAACAAGGAAAAGTGAAAGCCAAGATCCTGGTCAACACTGGCGCCGACGATCCGATGGTGCCATACGATGCGGTCAAGGCATTCGAGGAGGAGATGACCAAAGCCGGCGCGGATTGGGAGGTCATCAGCTATAGCGGGACCAAGCACAGCTTCACCAACCCCGATGCGGCCAGTGCCGGGATGCCGGACGCGCTCGCATACAACAAGCAAACGGACCAGCGCTCCTGGAAGGCGATGGTCAACTTCTTCGAAGAAATTTTCGCTTAGCAACGACTTAGCTCACGAAAGGAGAAAAAACATGGCGGACCCGATGGCCGAGTTCAACAAGAAAGTGATCGATGAGTTTCGCAGCAATGGCGGCAAGGTCAGTGGTCAGTTCGCCGGCGCGCCGATGATAATCATCACCCACAAGGGCGCCAAGAGCGGGACGACCTACACGTCGCCGCTGGTGTACACCAAGGACGGCGATCGCTACGTCATCATCGCGTCGAAAGCCGGCGCGCCAAAAAATCCGAGCTGGTACCACAACCTCGTTGCGCATCCCGAGGTAACGGTCGAGATCGGGAGCGAGAAGTTCAAGGCCAAAGCTAAAGAGGTTAAGGGCGAGGAGCGCGACCGCCTGTTCGCCGCGCAGGCCAAGATGATGCCGCAGTTCAACGAGTATCAGAAGAAGACCAGCCGCAAGATTCCGGTCCTCGTGCTGGAACGCGTGAAGTAGATTCGCGATCGAATTGCCGCGCTTCTTCGCAATCATCGAGGAAGCGCGGCATGAATCCTAGCTGGCTCTTCGGCGCGGCGCTTGAGCAACAAATCGACGTCGAACTTGAACATCTTCGCGGCGTTGAGGCCGAGGATCTTCACGCGCGAGGTTTCACTAAGCGCGCCCATCTCGCGTTCGATCGCTTCGGCGGAATGAGGCCACGTTCCCTCGGCATGCGGGTAGTCGTTGGCCCACATGAAGTTGTTGACGAGGTTGAAAGTCTCAGCCAGCGCGAGGCCGGCGCGATCCTCCTGGAACGTCGCGGCGCCATTGCCGCGGAAGTATTCGCTGGGCAGCTTTTTGAGCTTGGGATACGCCCATAGATGATGTTTGCGAGAGGCCTCGTCCATCGCATCGAGAGCCCACGGCACCCATCCGATTCCGCTTTCGACGGCTGCGAATTTTATTTTTGGAAATCGCTCGAGCACGCCTGACCCGCAGAGGCTGGCGACCGGCTCGATGGTCGGCGACAGCGAATGCGCCACATAATTGATGACGGCGCCGCCTTCTTTGCGCGCCGCGCGCGGATCGCGTCCGGTCGATACGTGGAAGGTTATCGGCAGATCGACGTCCTGAATGACGGCCCACATCGGATCGTAGTCGGCAAGATTGTAGTTGGTATCGCGTGAGTCGTGACCGCCGAACACCGGCTTGCAGGGCAAGGTCAAAAATCGAAAACCGATTTTCGCCACGCGCTTGATTTCCTCGATTGCGAGCGCGACGTCCGAGGTCATGATCGCCGCCGCCGGCGACATGAAATCGTTATACTTGCCGTACATCTCCCACGCGAAATCGTTCCAGACCTTGCATTGCGCCATCCCGAACGCGGCATCGCGGGTGGCGAACATCATGAGGCCCTTGTTGGGAAAGATGATCTCGGCATCGATGCCGTCGCGGATCTGATCCTGAATCCGTGCGACGGGATCGGCGCCCGCGTTGCCGCGCAGACGATCCTCGCTGTTCTCACGCGGCACGTCCGCGATCATCCGCGCACGCACGCGCGATTTGCCCAGGCCCTCGGCGATGAACCACTTTTCGCCCTTGGCGTTGACCTCGACATGGGGCAGGCGGTCGCGATACTTCGCGTCGAGCCGCTGGCGCCACAAGCTGCCCGGTTCGTTGGCGTGGCAATCCGCGGAGATCATCAGGTACCTGTCGGGATCGCTGGGCCGCGCCGTGCGTCTCCATCCTTCGTGGCCGGGCGTCTCCAGCCGCCAGCGATTTTTCTCGTCAACCTCGACACTTGCCTGACTCATCTCATGATCTCCTGCTTCCATGTGTAGTGCGGCCCTCGAAGATGGTCAATTGACCGTTTTGTCAGTAATCGGCGCGTTCGACTTTCTGCTGGAAGATGTGGCACATGACATGGATAGTCCGCCGGCGAAAATTCCGAAACGTGCGGCCTAGATGCGAGGTGTGAGATGGCTGATTCCAAAGCTCGACGGATGTGGGCTCTTCCAGGTGCGCAACTCTCCGCGCCGATGTCGCTCCTGATGCAGGGTGGCGACAACACGATGCTCGATCTGCCGTGTCCATCGTTTCTGATCGAGCATCCCAAGGGGCTAGTGCTGTTCGACACCGGATGCAATCCCAAGGTAATCGATGACGCGGTCGGTTATTGGGGTCCGATGGCGGAGCACCTTCCGCTCGTATGGAAGAAGTCCGACACGCTCGATCAGCAGATAAAGAATGTCGGCTATAAACCAGAGGACGTTAAATACGTCATCCTGTCGCATGCGCATCTGGATCATGCAGGCGGGCTGACTTATTTTCCCAAGGCGAAGTTCCTCGCAGGAAAGAATGAAATCCGCTACGCCTACTGGCCCGAGGCGGAAAAGCGTTGGGCTTTCATCCTGAACGACTACATCCCGACCCGCGGCTACGACTGGCTTGAACTCGATCAGGACTTCGATCTCTTCGGCGATGGCAGTCTGAAGTTCCTCCTTACTCCCGGGCATACGCCCGGCGAATGCTCGCTTCTCGTGAACCTGCCGAGCCGCAAGTTTCTGCTTACCGGCGATACGGTCCATGTCCGCGAGGCGGTGGGTCCGGAGGCGACGATGCCGCTCGATGTTGATCCCATCCAGTCCGTCATTTCGATCAAGCGCATCAAGGCGATCCGCGACATGCATGATGCGACGATGTGGATCACGCATGATCCGAAGGACTGGAAAGAGCATCCGCACAAGGTTCGACTAGGGCGATGCCGATATACGAATGGCAATGCGGTGAAGGGCACTTCTTTGAAGTGCTGGCTACGTCAAGCGCCGCCCACCGGCGTCAGCGATGTCCCCGCTGTGGCGGAAAAGCGGAGCGCGTCATTTCGACTTTCGCCATTCACGGGGGCGCGCCCATTGCGACCGCATCGGAGCGGGCGGCCGCGCGCGACGTCGATGTCACCAGCCTGAAGCTGCCGAACTTCGCGCGGCTGTGCGGGATGGACGATTACTCGGCGACCCGGCTCGCCGCGCATAAGGTCGGCCGTGGCTCGGAGTTCGACGACAAGATGGCGGCGCGCAGGGAACGTCAGGCCGCTCGGGGTCAACCGCCGAAGAAGACCGCTGCGGCCCACAAACCGAAGCATTCTCACTAGAGCAAGGTTTTGACGATGATTGGACTCAAGGAACATACGGTGCGCGGGGCGAAGTCGTTCGCCGAGCTTCGCTCGAAGCATAAGTGGAACGTGCCGGCCGATTATAGTGTGGTGATCGACTGCCTCGATCGGCACACCGAGCTTCGCGACAAGGTTGCGCTGCTTTACGAAGACGACGAAGGTCACACCGCGCGCTACACGTTCGGGCAAATGATCGAGGCCTCGAATCGTTTCGCCAACGCGCTGCGCGGAATCGGCATCCATCGCGGCGACGTGGTGGCGATTCATACGCCGCAGCGTCCGGAGACTGCGATCGCGCATATGGCGCTGTATCGGCTAGGCGCGATCGCGCTGCCGATCTCGAAACTGTTCGGTCCCGATGCGCTTCAGTATCGCCTCGACAACAGTTCGGCGAAAGCGATCCTGATGGAGCCCGAGACGGTTGGGAAAATGGATGCGGTCGATCGCAAGAGCCTTCCCAGCTTCAAGCATGTGATCGTGACTGATGGCGCCAAGGGCGGACTCAGCTTCGACGATCTGATGAGCCAGGGCGCGCCGTCCTTCACGATGGAGAAAACGAGCGCCGAGGATCCAGTGCTGCTGATGTACACCTCGGGAACCACCGGCAATCCGAAGGGCGTGTTGCATGTCGCGCGCTACGTGCTGGGCCACAACGGCATCGACTACTCGTACAATTATCTTCGCGCCGGCGACCTCTATTACAGCCCTGCCGATTGGGCGTGGGCGGGCGGTCTCCTCGACGGCCTGCTGGCGATTTGGCCATACGGAATTCCGGTGCTCGCGTACCGCAGCAAGGCGCGCTTTGATCCCGACGTGACGTTCCGGCTGCTGGAAAAATACGGCGCGACGGTCGGACTGTATCCGCCCACGGCGCTCAAGGTACTGCGCGAGGTCACCAAACCTCGGGAGAAATACCCGCATCTTAAGCTGCGTTGCATTGTAAGTGGTGCAGAGCCCGTCAGTCCGCAACTCGGGAAATGGGTTGACGAGGAGTTGCAAGTCGAGTTCAACCAGGGCTTCGGCCAGACCGAGGCGAACTACTTCATCGGCACCTGCAGCGCGGTTGAAAGGGCGCGCCTCGAGCCGCTCGGTAAGCCGTATCCAGGCCACGATGTCACAATCGTCTCGCCTGAGGGTGTGCCGCTGAAGACCGGTGAGAGTGGCGAGATCGCGATTCGGCGCAGTTCTCCGGTAGTGATGCGCGAGTATTGGAAGAATCCTGCCGCGATGAGCGACAAGTTCAAGGGCGAATGGTGCATGACCGGCGACCTCGGCCACATGGACGACGAGGGTTACGTCTATTTCGCGGGCCGCAACGACGACGTCATCAAGAGCTCCGGCTATCGCATAGGTCCTTCGGAAATCGAAGCCAAGATCATGGAGCACAAGGCGGTCGCGTCATGCGCGGTGATCGGCATACCCGATCCTCAACGCGGCCAGGCGATCAAGGCATTTGTGAAGCTGCTGCCGGGCTTCAAACCATCGGACGAGATGATCAAGGAAATCCAGATGCACGTGAAAACACGGCTCGCCGCACATGAGGCGCCGCGCGAATTCGAGTTCATGGACGAGTTCCCCTCGACGGTGACTGGCAAGATCATGCGGCGCGAGTTGCGCGCGCGTGAGGAAGCGAAACATCGCGCGAAACAATAGAGCAAACTCGGCGGGCGAGGCCGGTGCGACGAGAACTACACGGAGGCAGTGATGATCGAAATCGGAGTATTTCATAACGGCGCGAGCGATCTTCCAGTCGTCAGAACTCCCAGTGGCGTATGCGTCAACGACGGCAACCTCGCCGAGGTCCACGAATCGAGTCAACGCACACTGGTGAGCCAGATTCGGCAAGGCATCCTCGCCGACAAACTCGGCTTCAACTATTTCTTCATGACCGAGCATCACTTCCAGCCCGAGGGCGCGGAGTTCAGCCCCAATCCGCTGCTGGCGGAAACCGCGATTGCGGCACGCACCAAGCAGATTCGCCTTGGCCAGGCGGCCAACATCGTAACGTGGTGGCATCCGGTGCGTATCGCGGAACAGGCCGCGATGCTCGATGTGCTGAGCGGCGGGCGTCTCGAATTCGGAATCGGCCGCGGATACCAGCCTCGCGAAGCCGAGGTCTTCGGCTGGCCGTTCGCGACGATTCAGGATCAAGAACGCAACCGCGCGTACTACCAGGAGGCGTACGACATTATTCTCAAGTGTTGGACGCAGCCGTCATTCTCGCATCACGGGCAGTTCTTCACGATTCCGCCGGTGTTCACGCGATGGAACCATCAGCAGACCATCGCGTATTTCTCAACCGGCACCGCGGGCCGCAAGCTTGAAGATGTCGTGCAGATCGGCAGTCCGGATCCCTACGGCGGTCCCAACCCTGTTATGCAGTCGTTGACCGTCCTCAAAGAGCTGCAGGTGTTTCCGCAGCCACTGCAGCGGCCGCATCCGCAGATGTGGGAACCGCTTACGACCGAGCGCTCGATAAGATGGGCGGCGGAGCGCGGCCTCAACGGATATTTCATCGTCGAGCCGAACTCGCGCCTGAAAAAGAATCTGGACTTCTACTACGAGACTTCCGAAAAAGCGGGATGGCCCGATCGCCTCAATCGCGGAAGGCTCAAGTATGGGTGGGATTCGGAGAAGCGGCGCGGCGTGCTGACCGGCCGCTACATCCATCTGCTGCTCCCCGGGATGGATCGCGATCGCGAGTTGAAACGCTTCCACGCGGGCCTCGAGCTGCAGTGGGATTATTATGGGCCGTTCGGTTTCGCGGCGGTGCTCGCCGATGCTGATGAGGAAAAGCTGGCGCTGGACAAGAAAGTCGATGCGAACACGCTACTCAAGAAGGAGATCGCGATCTTCGGGACCGCATCGGAAGTGACCGCAGCGATTATGCGAATCAAGGAGCAATGCGGCTACGAGGACTTCGCCTTCAACACCTGGTTCGAGACGGGAGGCTTCAGCAGCCCCGAGGTTGAGGATCAGATGCAGTACTTTGCCGAGGAAGTGAAGCCTCAACTCGCACGTGCATGCGGCGGCCAGGTGCAGAATCCGCAGCTGGGGTTGAACTTCGAGTAGCGAGGCCGGTCACTTCGATCGCTGCTCATCGAAGGTGTGATCGATCCGCTCGAAACGGCGGCGAATAGATTGGCGGCTCTCGTCGTGCGGCAGGATGTAGAGCCGGTTGGCGATGATCGCATCGATGACTTTCGCGGCGACCTCGTCGACCTGAAGCACGCGTCCGGCGAGGTTGCGATTGCCGGCATCCTGCGGCTGCACTCGTGGCGAAGCTTCGGCGCCACCGAAGTCAGCCGCTCGATTGCGTTCCGAACTGCCGATGTTGGTTTCTACCCGCATCGGGCATAGCACCGACACACCTATGCCATGCTGCCGAATTTCGCGCCGCAGCACCTCGGCGAGCGCGACCACGCCATACTTGGCGACGCAATATGGTCCCAACCCTTCGTTGGGAACCAGCCCCGCGAACGACGAGGTGAAAAGGATATGACCGCCCTGACGCTGCTCGATCATGCGCGGCAGGAAGGCCTCGACCCCATGAATCGGCCCCCACAAATCGACCTTGATGATCCAATCCCAATCGGAGTGCTTCATCTCGGCGATCGGACCGCCAACCGCGACGCCAGCGTTGTTAAATACGATGTGCACGCCTCCCATCCGCGAGAACGCGGTATCGGCTAGATGCAGCACCGATGCGAGATTCGCGACATCGCAAACCACGCCCTCGACCTTCGCGCCCGAGGACGAAAGTGCGCCAACCGCCTTGTCGAGAGCGCCAGCTTCGATGTCAGCAATCACGATCTTCGCGCCCTGTTCCGCGAGGGCTTTCGCGGTCGCGAATCCGATGCCGCTGGCTCCGCCAGTAATGACCGCAACTTTTCCGGTTAGATTTTCCATCGCCTCATCTATACCCTGCCTGACGCCTTTCGCTAACCCGCGAGGCCGGGAAGCAGCTGCCCCAAACCGCCCGCGATAAACTCTATGGCAATTGACGCCAGCACCAGGCCGAGTAGCCGGCTGATGATGTTGATGCCGGTCTTTCCTAGCAACTTTCGTAACGGATCCGCGAGCCGCAGCGCGATTAACACCGTGAAAGCGACAAAGAGTCCGGCCAGGACGAGGAAGATGGTGTCGTACACGTCCTTCGCCTGATGCGCATAGATGATTATCGTGCTGATGGCGCCCGGTCCTGCCAGCAGTGGTATCCCCAACGGCACCACTGCCGGGTCTTCCTTCTCCGACCCCTCCTGCACCTCTTCGGGTGTACTATGGGTTCGGCTTACGCGCGCATTAAGCATCGAGATGGCCATCAGAAGGATGAGGATTCCGCCGCCCACTCGAAACGACGCGATGCTGATGCCGAACAGGTGCAGCAGCGGCTGTCCGAGAAATATCGAGCTCACGAGGACTGTTGCAACGGTCAACGCGGTGACCGATGCGATGCGTTTGCGTTCCTTCGCGGTATTGCCGGAGGTCAAGGTAATGAATATTGGAATTGCCGCTACCGGATCGGCGATCACGAACAAAGCAGTCCCGATTTGTGCGCTGGTTCTCCAATCTTGCATTGCGGTTCAACGCTACCCGGTGTAGGCGCCTTACGGAACCGTAGCGAAACCTTTCCCTGTTCTTTTCCGCAACGTACGTCTTGTGACATGGTTTTGGGCGGCACGGCATGACCGCGTTAGTCTAAGGTTCGGAGAACTCTCATGAGAGTACAGGTGGGCGATGGACGGCTGTTTTTCGATGTGGAAGGCGCCAAGCTGGTGCCCGATGGTCCGAAGATGCGCGAACGTCCCACGTTGCTGCTGCTGCACGGCGGCCCCGGATTCGATCATTCGAACTTCAAACCCGACCTGAGTCCGCTCGCCGAAGTCGCGCAAGTCATTTACCTCGATCACCGCAGCAACGGCCGTAGCGATCGCACGCCGCCTGACCGATGGACACTCGCGAACTGGGCGGACGACGTTCCCGCGTTCTGCGAGGCGCTCGAAATCGAGAAGCCGATCGTGATGGGTACCTCGTTCGGAGGTTTCGTAGCGATGGCGTATGGAACGCGGCATCCCGAGCATCCAGGGAAGCTCATCTTCTGCACGACGTCGGCGAAGTGGCGTCTGTCAAGGGTGCTCGACGTATTCGAACGCTTGGGAGGCAAGGAGGCGCGCGACGCAGCGAAAAAGTATTGGGAGAATCCCAGCACCGAAACCGTCTCCGACTACATCCGCATTTGTATCCCGCTGTACAACCACAATCGCCGCGGCAATGAGATGTTCACGCGCAGCGTGATGAACATGGAGGTGGTGCTCGATTTCCCGCGCCGCGAGCAGAACAATTTCGATTTCCTCCCCGACCTCAAGCGTATCAAGTGTCCAACGCTCGTGATGGGTGGCGAGGACGACCCCATCACGCCAATCGAGGATTCCGAGGATATCGCCGCCGGGCTTCCGAAGGAGTTGGTGCGTTTCGAGAGGTTTCCGGCGACGGGCCACGGCATTGTGAATGACGCGCCGGAGCGCTTCATCCAGCTCCTGAAGGAGTTCGTCGCCGGCTGCGAAAGTCCTCGCGCGACGGGGTTTTAAGGGGGCTCTCGCACCGTTATCATCGGATCTTGGGCGCGGGCTGAATGGGGACACATCCGCACGCGCCCGCCTCGATGGACAATTTGCCCAACAGCCACGCGGCTGCGCCGCCCACAAATTGGAAGCGCATCCTTATTATCCTCAACGGCGCCATCGGCGATGTGGTCCGCGCGTTGCCGCTGCTGGGCAGAATCCGCCGCGGCTTTCCCACCGCGCATATCGCATGGGCAATCGAACCGAAGTCGGCGCCGATTCTCGATGGGCATCCGTGGCTTGATCAGATGATTCTCTACGATCGCCGTCACTCGCCATGGTCGTTCGCGCCATTTCTCAAACGCGTGCACGATGGCCGATTCGACCTCGCAATCGATTTGCAGCGCCATTTAAAGAGCGGAATCATTTCGATGGTTTCGGGTGCCAAGGATCGCATCGGATTCAGCGCGGAGAACACCAAAGAGCTGAATCATCTGTTCTCGACGCGGCAAATCGAGCCGCAACCGGAGATGCGACTGAAGCTGATGCAGTATCAGGCGTTCGGCGACGCGCTCGGTCTGCCGCCGGTTCCAATCGAGTTCGGCCTCTCAGCTTCGCCGACGGAGCGCGGGCATGCTCGGGACCTTCTCCAGGATGCTCCTCAGCCGCGCCTCGGCGTCATCCTCGGCTCGTCGTGGCCGAGCCGGATCTATTTTCTGAAATCGATCGCCGCGGTGATTCGCGGCATGTGCGATCGAAACAATGTCAACGGCGAAGGTCCCGCGCTATTTCCGGTGCTGCTTGGCGGACCGGACGAAACGGCCCTCGCCTCCGAGGTGATGCGCGAGCTCGGCGGCATCGCGACGCTGAACCTCGCGGGTAAGACCTCGTTGCGCGATCTGGTCGCTATTTTTCCCGAATGCGAGGCGGCGTTCGGACCCGACTCGGGACCGATGCATATCGCGGCGGCAGTCGGATGCCCAATCGTGTCGCTATGGGGAGCGACCTCGGCAAAGCGCTCCGCGCCGTGGGGGTTCGACGACTTCGCGCTCTCCGGCGACATCCCGTGTCATCCTTGTTATTTGCGCAAGTGTCCGGTCGGCCGCGAATGTATGCATCGCATCGCGCCCGAAGCTGTCATCGAGGGGCTGCGCCGGGCGTTGAAGCTCGCGCGGCATCGGCGCGAAGAAGAAATCGCTGCGGTCGCGTCGGCGGCGGAGTTTCGCGATGAGTCGATCGCGGGGAAGGCGCTTCGACGTAGCGCGATGGCAGTTCCTCATTCCCGAAAGCTCTTGCGATCAGTCATCCTATATTCGCAACCAACTGGTCGAAGACGTAATAGCGGCCTTGGAGGGCAAACGCGGCCCGGCATTGCGCCGCTCGCGTCACGCGACAACCTGGAAAGTTCAGATCGCGGGGCCGAGCAGTGAACCGAAGGACATTTTCGTCAAGCAACTTGATGCCCCGCGCGGCATAGTTGCACGCGCGAAGGCAAAGTCGCGTGCGAAGCGTTCCGAGCATGTTCTGCAGATCTCCGAAGAACTTCGCCGGCTCAGTTTTGCCGTGCCCAGCGTGTTGCTCATCGCTGAGAACCGTGACACCGGCGATGAAGTGATTGTCATGAGCCAAGCACGCGGCTTCATGCTGACAAGATGGATGAACCCGTCGCATCAGATAGATGTGACGCTGCGGCGCGCGATCCTGCACCGGCTCGGCGCGGAAATCGCGAGACTGCATCTGAGTGGGTATATCCATGGCGATCTTACTCCTTACAATATTTTCGCCACCGGCGATGACCAAACGACCATTTCATTCATCGATCATGAGGGCACTGAAAGAACCTCGCGAGTGAGTATCACTGCCGCGCGAAATAGAATGCGCAACCTGGTGCAACTGGGACACTTCGATATGCCCGGAGTATCGCGAACCGACAAGTTGCGCGTCTTTGCCAGCTATGCGGCCGCGAGAGGTTTCTCCAAACAAGCCTCGCGTCGATCCCTTTCGAGACTGGCAAAGATGATCGAGCGGCGGCGCAAACGTGATCGAGCGATCAAGCGCAGCGCGACGCAACCCGCGATAATCGGAGAAGGGAGCGCGGCCAGAGGCTGATGGCTGATCCAGTTAAAATATCGGTCGTGATACCGGTTTATAACGAGGTCAAGACGATTGGCGAGGTGATAAACCGAGTGCTCAATTGCGGCTTCGATACCGAAGTAATCGTGGTCGACGATGCCTCCACCGACGGCACCCGCGAGTTTCTGCAGAACTTTCACCATAGTGGGGTTAGGGTCTTCTATCATTCCAGAAATCGCGGCAAGGGCGCGGCATTGCGAATGGGATTTGCGGCGGCCTCGAATCCGTACGTATTCGTTCAGGACGCCGACCTCGAATACGATCCGAATGACTATCAGGTAATGATCAAGCCGCTGCTCGACGGGCGCGCAGACATGGTTTACGGGTCACGCTTTCTTGGCGGGCCTCACCGCGTGTTGCTGTACTGGCACTATCTGGGCAACCGTCTGATCACTCTGATCTCGAACATCATGAGCGATTTGAACTTGAGCGATATGGAGACTGGGATGAAAGCGTTCGCCCGCGACAAGCTGCTGCAGCTTCGTCTCAGCGCGAACCGCTTCACCTTCGAACCCGAGATCACGATCAAAGCGGGTCGCGCGCGATGGCGCATCTATGAAGTCCCGGTTTCGTATTCGGGGCGCACCTACGACGAAGGCAAGAAGATTGGTTGGCGCGACGCGATCACTGCAATATGTGCGATTTTCTACTATAGGTTTCTCGATTGATTGCAGAGAGCGATCACGAGTTGGGCTTGGCTAACAAATTGAATGAACCGTTCGCTCAGCTCGGCGAAACGCTTCCGACGCGTGATGTCGCGGCTGCGAAATTCTTCGATGAGCCGCTAAGCATCCTGGGCATCGATCCGGAACTCGGATACGCGGGAGGCGAAACCCAGGCAATCGGCCTGACGCTCGGCTTGTTGCGCAGTGGACATCGCGCGGAACTCGCCTGCGATCCGCGCGGACGGCTCTATGAGCGCGCGCGGCGCGAGGGCATCGAGTGCCATCCGCTCTCGATTCGCAACGCGCTCGACTTCGCGGCGGGGATGCGCCTGCGAAATCTTCTTTCGCGTGCGCGCTATGATATCGTTCACTTCCACACCTCGCGTGCGCATTCGATGGCGCCCTTCGTGCGAGGACACGCGCGTGCACTTATCGTGACGCGGCGCATGGACTATCGGCCCAATCGGCTCTTTGCGCCGTATCTATACAACCGCGCGGTCGATGCGGTCGCGGCGATTTCGAGCAAAGTTGCCGACGCGTTGGGCGAGGCCGGCGTCTCGCGCGATCATCTCCGGATCATCCCGTCGGGTGTGGACTGCGATCACTTTCATCCCGCGAATTCCTCGGAACATGCGGTAGCTCGCACTCGGTTCGGTATCGCACGCGACGATTTTCTGGTGGGAACGGTCGGGATGCTTGAGGAGCGCAAGGGTCATCGTGATCTGCTCGAGGCAATCGCGATACTTAATCGTGCGCGCGGCGAGGGGTCACGGATCAAATGCGCGATCGCCGGTGACGGTGCAACACGCGAACAACTTGTGAAGCTCGCTGGAGAGTTGGTGATCGCCAGCGACACTTTCTTCTTAGGTATGATTGGCGATTCGCGCCAGCTACTTGATGCGCTCGACGTTTTCGTGTTTCCCTCGCTCAAGGAAGGTCTCGGGGTGGCCTTGCTCGAAGCGATGGCCTGCGGGTTGCCGGTCGCCGCGACGTGCGCCGGCGGAGTAATCGATATTGTTGAAAACAATCGCAGCGGGCTGTTGGTGTCGCCGCGCGATCCAGTGTCACTCGCCAACGCTATCGCGTCACTTGCGAATGATGCGACGTGGCGCTCGCAGTTGGGTAGCGCCGCCAGGACGCGGGTCAGCGAGAATTTCTCGATGGATGCGATGACGAAGAAGACTATCGATCTATACCGGGCCTGCCTCGTCAGGCGGGCGCCGAGTCCAGAAGGGGCCAAGTACTAAATGCGTAGTATGACAGGATTCGGGCGCGCTCATCTCGAGCGCGACGGAGTACGGGTCGTAGCGGAGATTCGCGCGCTCAATCAACGTTTCTTCGAATTGAAGCTGAGCCTGCCGCGCGGATGGGGCGAGCACGAGGCGCAAGTGCGGAAAATGGTGCAGAGCACGGTTTCGCGAGGCCGCGTCGAGGTCTTCATGCGCTACACCGCGACCAAGGCGCCGGCGGTCAAGCTGCAAGTCAACGAGAAGCTGGCGAAACTCTACATCACGGAGCTGCGCAGGCTAGGAAAGCAGTTGAATCTCAACGGCCGGCTCGGCATGGAAACCATCATGCAGCGCCCCGAAATCTTCCACGTCATCGAGGACGAGGACGACCAGATTCATCATGGGGTCAAATTGGGTTTCGAGGCGCTCGATCTGGCGCTGAAAAAGCTGGAGACCGAACGTATTCGCGAGGGCAACAGCCTCAAGCGCGATTTCGCGCGGCGCATCAAGAAGATCCTTCTGGCAATGCCAAAAATCGAAAAGCTCTCGGGCGAGACCCGCGCGGAGGTACTGGCCAGCTTCCAGGCGCGCGTGAAGGAGCTGCTTGGCGAGTTGCCGATAAACGAGAAACGGCTCTATGAAGAGGCGGCTGGCATGGCACAACGCGGTGATATCACGGAGGAGCTTACTCGCCTGCGGATACATCTGGAGGCGCTCAGGGAGCTGCTCGACCGCAGCGAGCCGGTGGGGAAATCCATCGAGTTCCTGCTTCAGGAGATCAATCGCGAGGTGAACACGATGGGTTCGAAATCGCAAAACGCCGGCCTCTCGCAACTGACCGTCGAGGTCAAGGGCGAGGCGGAGAAGATGCGAGAGCAGGTGCAGAACGTCGAATGATTTTGGTTGACTATAGTTTACAATGCCTGACGGTGTACGACGGCGAGGCCGCGGCGTAGAAGCGCAATTGCGAATGCCGCCATCTTCGTATTAGTGTCTTTAATGACGGATTTGCCCCCTAGACGCGGTATAGTTTTTATACTCTCGGCTCCTTCCGGAGCGGGAAAGACTACCATCTGGCGTGCGGCGCTGGACCGCATGCCGGAGATCGAATTCTCGGTTTCGCTGACGACGCGAAAACCCCGCGGCAGCGAGGTCAACGGAACTGACTACCATTTCGTGAGCGAGGATGAGTTCATACGCAGGCGCGACGGCGGTGAACTTGCCGAATGCGCGCAAGTTTTCGACGCCAGCTACGGCACCCTGAGGCGGCCTCTTGACGACGCCATCAACTCCGGCCGCGACATCCTGCTCGATATCGACATCCACGGCGCCGGCCAGATTCGCGCCAAATATCCCCATGACTCGGTGGCAGTGTTCGTGCTGCCGCCCACCTTCGATGATCTTGCGCAGCGGCTTCGCAAGCGCGGCACCGAAACTGAAGAAGCGATCGCGCGCAGGCTCAATCGCTCGCGCGAGGAAGCGCGTGCCTACTCCGAGTATGATTATCTGATCATCAACGACGACGTTGACACTTCGGTCGAACGCTTTCGCTCGATCGTCAACGCCGAGCGCTCACGCGTCGCAAGACTGCGGGAAGGTTTCGCGCCGTGGAAGAGCTAGTCCAGCAGAGCGAGCCGCAGGGGCTGGACGAACTCCTGGGCCGGATAGTCTCCTACAACCCCGACGCCGACCTTGTGCTGATCCGGCGCGCCTACGATTATTCGGCGCGAATGCACGGCGAGCAAAAGCGCGAGTCCGGCGAGCCCTACGTTACCCATCCGCTGAATGTCGCGCTGATCGCCACCCGGCTCAAGCTCGACGTGCCCTCGATCGTGACGGCACTGCTTCATGATGTGGTCGAGGACACCGGAACCTCACTTCAGGAAGTGGAAGCTCTCTTCGGAGCCGAAGTCGCGCGGCTGGTGGACGGCGTCACCAAAGTATCGAAGATCACTTTCTCCAGCCGCGCGGAAAAACAGGCGGAGAATTTTCGCAAGATGATCATCGCGATGGCGCAGGACATCCGGGTCGTCATGATCAAGCTGGCGGATCGCTTGCACAACATGCGTACCCTCGGCCCACTCGCACCCGAACGCCAGCTCGAGATCTCGCGTGAGACGCTGGAAATCTACGCGCCCATCGCGCATCGGCTGGGAATCTACTGGATGAAGTCGGAGCTCGAGGACAACGCGTTCCGCTACATCAACCAGGGCGCGTATTCGACCCTCAAGACATTCGTGGCGAGCAAGCGTGCCGAACGCGAGGAATATATCCGGGCGGTCATCGAGATCCTTTCCAAGCGCCTGGAAGATTCCGGGGTGCTCGCGGAAGTGACCGGCCGCCCCAAGCATTTCTATTCGATTCATTCCAAGATGCAGGAAGAGGGTCTCACCTTCGACGAGATCTACGACCTGGTCGCGTTTCGAATCATCGTCGGTTCGGTGCGCGAATGTTACGAGGCGCTCGGCGTGGTGCACGCGAACTGGAAGCCGGTGCCCGGCCGCTTCAAGGATTACATCGCGTTGCCGAAGCCCAACATGTATCAGTCGTTGCACACCACGGTGATCGGTCCGCGCGGGCAGCGGATGGAAGTTCAAATTCGCACCCGCGAGATGCATCGCGTGGCCGAGGAAGGAATCGCGGCGCATTGGACCTATAAGCAGGGCGTGTCGCCCGAACAGCGCGACACCGAGCGCTTCGCGTGGCTGCGCCGCCTGGTCGAATGGCAACAGAATCTGAAGGATCCGCAGGAATTTCTCTCCACGGTTCGCGACGATCTTTTCCCCGAAGAGGTTTTCGTCTTCACGCCCAAGGGTGACGTGCTTGATTTTCCCAAGGGCGCGAGTGTGATCGATTTCGCCTACCGGATTCACTCCGGTGTCGGAAATCATCTGTCGGGTGCGCGAATCAACGGCCGGATGGTGCCGTTGCGTTATCGGCTGAACTCCGGCGACACGGTCGAGGTCATCACCAATGAGAAGCAGACGCCCGGCAAGGACTGGGCGAATTTCGTCGCGACCGCGCGCGCCAAGAGCAGGATTCGGCAATGGTTCCGCCAGCAGCAATCGGAACGCTCGCGCGATGTGGGCA
The DNA here is from genome assembly GCA_963815835.1 of uncultured delta proteobacterium. Classification (GTDB taxonomy): domain Bacteria; phylum Desulfobacterota; class Binatia; order Binatales; family Binataceae; genus DATGKG01. The sequence continues at coordinate 156,181 of CAWFIF010000002.1, read as the reverse complement.
TCTCGCTGCTGGATCGGGAGCTCGAACCCCTCAAGCTCACCGCAAGTCAATTGCGTCACGACAAACGCCTTGAAGGCGCGCTCAAGGAATTTTCCCAGCGCGACGTTGACGGACTGCTCGCCGCAGTCGGCTACGGCATCATCACGCCGGGCCAGTTGCTGGGAAAGGTGCTGACGCCCGATGAGCTGAAAATCTATCGCGGCGAGAAACTGCCCGCGCCTCCCGGACCGGTGGCGGCCGAGCGCGCCGCCAAGGAAGCGCGCCGCGCCGCCAGCGGCGCGGTGGTCGTATCGGGAATCGGCGACATGATGGTGCGCTTCGCGCGATGCTGTAATCCGTTGCCGGGCGAAGCGATCACGGGATTTATTACGCGCGGACGCGGCGTCACGGTGCATCTCGCGGGATGCCCCCATGCGTTGCTCTCGGATCCGCAGCGGCGCGTGCCGGTGGTATGGAAGGATGACGAGGCGACTCCGCGCCCCATCCGCCTCGAAGTGCTATGCGCCGATCAGCCGGGCCTGCTTGCCGCGATGTCGAAAGCGATCGCCACCGTTGGAGTCAACATCACCACCGCGGAGGTGAAGACCAAAGGCAACGACGGGCGCGCCCTTTCGATTTTCGAACTGAGCGTCACCAGCGCGCGCCAGTTGAACACGCTGATGAGTTCGATCGCGGCGATCGACGGTGTGATGCGGGTGTCGCGCCTGGGCCAGCAGAACGGCGCCCGCGACTAGCGTGGCACAGACGACCGACATGGTGTCAACTTCGAGTTGCGTGATCGGAGGCGGTCGGGCCAATTCTGATAGCGCGCGGGAAGATGAAAGAGGAGACCCTCTCTTTGTTCGAACGGCTTCCAATCCGCACCTGAGTAATCGAAGGCACCAGTTTGCTAATTCTGTACAGGCGGTTTTGCCAGATCAGGTCACACCATAGAACCCTTGTAAATCAATGATTTTTTGAGTTGGGACGTCATCTCAGATCAGGTCAATTCAGATCATCTTGGACACTTTTCGACACCTCGCAATGGCTTCCTGCTTGTGTCCTTTCGCGGGCTATTTCACGAGTTCGAAATCGGGCAATTGCCAAATCTTGCTGAAAAAAGTTTCTGTCGGTCCATAGAACCTGAACCAGGCGAACCATCCGTTCGACGCATTTGTGTCCACCCAGTTGCTCTCTAAACCTGCGGGTGCCTTCGGGCCGAAGTAAAGGTCTGTGGAGCCATCGTCGTTAAGTTTGATTTTGTCGTAGGAAGTGATCGCGGCCTTATTGGTGCTGTTCTGGGTCAATGACCGAGTGACGTTGTCGTAGATCGTGATGGACCAGAATTGTTTCGCGGGAACATCCGCTGGCACGCGTAGACGGTAGTTTTTCCGACCATCCAGCCAAACGCCGTCCTTGTCCTTGAAGCTCTCAAGGTATCTCTGGCCGTTGGAAGGAAAGGGGAGATTCATCGCTTCGTTCGGCCAAGTACCAAGGTAGAAGTAGTTCAAGCGTTCGTCGAGCTCACTGTAGTACTCAGATTCTTGCTGAGAAGCCTGCTGCGTGTTGAAGTTCATGGTGTTCGTCCAGTACTTACCAGGATAGTAGAAGACATTGGCGAGGCGTGGACTGAAAGAGGTGACTTGAGCCATTGCTTTGCCGAGGCGTGCACCCTCTTCAAGAATTTTCTTTTGGCGGTCGTCAGGCGCGAATGGCTTGCCCTTCTCGATGCCCAGTGGCTTGAGCATGGCCATGAAGAAGCGGTCGCGCTCCTCAACCGGGTTGTTGTTGATGACTTCCGACAGTAGCTTCCAAAATTCAAGACCTTCCGGCTCCAGGGTGTTAATAGGCTTGTCGGAAACGTCAATGAACCGGTTAGGTTTTGGGTTGTCACGCTGGCTATATGGATAAATACGCGCTCTCTTGAGCAATGCGACAGCCCCGGCTACATCACCGTTTACCACCATGCCGCGAATGAAAAAGTTGGTGTCGTTCATCCTGAATCGCGTAACGAAATAACCTTCTCTTGGCAGGTCGCCTTTGTAGCCCGGTGGCACGAGGAGGAACTTACCGCCATGGCCCTTGTCGGGACCGAGGGCGCAGACTCCTGTAGTCCTAAACCAGTAATCGCCAAACATGCCCGCGGTTGGTCCGGGGGGAATCTCGACAACGAGAGGCCCATCTTTAGCCAAATCAAGCATGGCGGCTGCGTAGATGGTGGTGGTGTTACCCGTAAGCCAAAGGCCTTTCGCATCGAGATGATGTGGGTACATTTCGAAGTCGTTGTAGGTAGCGCCAACATCGTGGAAGAGGCCGCGTCTGACGGAAGCGGCGCTCACGAGGGGGAATCCCCAAAGATACGCCTGGCAGGCACGCTGGAAATCAATTTCGTCGTAGAGCTTGTTGACCGTTTCGTTGGTTGGGTAACTGTTCTCGTAATTCAGTTCACCGATTCGTGACTTGATAGGCTGCATTGGTGGTCCTTCGCTCACGTTTTTGCGATCGTCCGCCTCTTTCGACGTGCCGCTGCTGACTTGCGCCAGCACCAAGGAAATGCCGGTGGGGAGCGCGAACGCGACTAGGCGTGCAGGTTTCATCGTTTGGTTTCCGTTTCTGTTTCTGCCTGCCGGCGATTCCTAGCGTCGGGTCGATGACTCGCAGCCCGACATTCAACCCTGGTCCGAGGAAGCCGTGATTCTATCCCGAGACGGATTTGTCTATTGGGAACGCATCCGCAAAGAATATCTGAAAGTTCCTCATTCCGCCTGCTCCCAAATGATCGCACAGCAGTAAATCTCTCGAATTCGCTCATGCGGCGTCGGTCCGTCCCAGCGCACGGCAAGGAACTTGCTCAACCAACAAAACCAGCGAGCCGCACTTTGATGTGTGAGTTCCAGATTTTCGCGGTGAGGGCGTTCGCATGGAGACCAACCCATATCTTGAAGCGCGTCGCGAATGGGACGAACGATACGCCGATCTCGTTCTTGGCAAACGCAACTGGCAGATCGCCTCTGGCGGTCTTCTGCTGCTGAGTTTGATCCTCGCGAGCGGGTTTGTGTGGCTCGCCAATCACAGCCGCTACATCCCGTATGTCGTCGAAGTTGACAAGCTGGGATATGCGCTGACGGTCCCGCAACCCCTCACGCCGGTGGCCTTGCCGGACGTGACTGCGCGAATGGAACGCTACGAGGTCGCGGCCTTCATCCGCGACGCCCGCTCGGTCACCAGCGGCCCGCAGGTCGAGCATCTGATGACCCGATCAAGGCAAAGCCAACTTGCATGATCGAATTGGGCGCTGGTCATGACGGATCGCATCAGCGAAAATGCTCGCATGAAGAAAGTCATTGAAACGCGACAGGCGCCGGCTGGGATTGGTCCTTATTCGCAGGCCATCGACGTTGGCGATACGGTTTTTCTATCCGGCCAGATCGGCCTCGATCCTCAAACCGGAACGCTGGTTCGCGGCGGAATCGAACTTGAGACGCGTCAGGTGCTGGACAACATCCGCGAGGTGTTGCGCGCGGCGGGTCTTGGATTTGGCGATGTCGTCAAGACCACGATTTTTCTGATCAACCTTGCCGACTTCGAGATCGTCAACGGAGTTTATGGAGAGCACTTCACAGAAGATTTTCCCGCTCGATCGACGGTCCAGGTCGCGGCACTTCCACGCGGCGCGCTGGTCGAGATCGAGGTGATCGCGAAGCGTTAAGAAGTTGTCTTCCTTCCTTATTACCTCTCCACCAGCAGGATGGCGCGACTGCGCCGGGGTGAGGTCTAGGAGCCGGTCATGATCTTCAGCGATGCGTCATTGAGATAGCGCCCTTCAGGATCGAGCTTGCGAATCGATCCTGCCAGACGCTTCAAGTTGCGCCTGCGCTGCGAGGGCGGCACGGCGCGCGACAAAAGCCTCGCTTTGTCGAAGTCGAGAAGCACAACTGAAAATCCGTCACCCGCCATCGAGACGTACAGATTGTGCAGGTTGAGATCGTCATGAAACAGTCCCTGCTCGTGCATGGTGTCGATCGAGTAGCGCGCCATCCTTACGACGTGGCCGAGGCTGCGCGGGTCGGTCTCGACCTTGACGAATTCCCACATCGTCATGCCAGGTATCGCCTTGGTCAAAACTGCGCCGCGATAGACCGCGGAGGAGATCCTTTCAACGATCGCGCCCATCGGTTCGGGAACCGACACCCCGCGATTGCGCGCTTCCGAAATCACGTTGAGTTCGTGGACCATGCGCGGCACGAACCCGATGTAGAGGTCGCCCAGGAAGCGCATCATTCCGCCGCGCATGGAGCGGCGCACGAACAATTTGGGCGCACCCTCGACACTAATCGGATAACCGCTCTCTCGATTGCCCGCGCCCTTTTGTCCGGAACGCAAGGTCCGATCGATTTCCACCAACAATTCAGGTGCGAACGGAGCGATTTCGCGATGGAGATAGGCAGTCTTGCGCCCCACCTGGCTCTTGATGAAGTCCGCTCCGAGATCCCGATTGAGGTTCACGGCTAACTATTTAGCGTACGGGCTGGTGTAAGTCTGTATTCGACGGATTGTCGCCACCATGACGCCGTTAGCACCATCGCCGCCAGCAACACCAGTGATGACAGCAAGTGCGCCGAAAAGAAGAGTGCGATGTGGTTCGGGCGCGTGCCCGGAATCCAGTTCAGGATGACCGAGGCAGCGACCAGAGCCAACGGCAGAGTAGGCGTCGACGAACTAGGCGGACGCTCCGTCCAAAGCACGAAGGTCAGGAGCGCATACGGCACCAACAGTGCGACGTAGTAGCTTTTCCATGAGATCGGAACCAGCGACGGCATGATGCAGAAAAACGCCGCGAGCTGAAATCGATGAGGCAGCAAACCGCCTTGCCGTTCAGAATCAGGCGTGCGCAAAAACCAGATGATGACGGCGGCAACCAGCAACAGCTCGATCCCCATACCGATGTACAAGGCGCCGTGCGATGCGGGAGCGCCGGCTCTCGCGCCGATGCTCATCAGTCGCGCGACGGCGGATGTGGCGGACTGGTTGGTCTGCATCGTTGTATAGCGATCGGTCATCGAGCTCACGACCTGCAAATATGCGATCGTTTGATCGAGAGCGCCGCGCAGACCGAAGACCAGCATCGGGGCTATCATCAGCACTAATCCGAACGCGATCGAACAAAGTATCGGGCGCCATTTTCCTTCCAGCAGGAGAAACAGCGCGGCCAGTCCTGCGAATGGCTTGATGAGAATCGCTGCCGCGAGCATCGCGCCCGAGGCGATTGCGCGATCCTCTTCGGCGCAGATAATCGCCCACACCGCCAGCGCGAGCGTTGGCAGATTTATCTGGCCGTGTTCGATGTTGTTGTCGATGAAGCGCGCGCAAAGGATTACCGGAACCAGAATCAGCGCGGGGGTTAGTTGGCGCTCGCGGCCAAACAGCATTCGGCCCGAGCCGAGAATCAATGCGACCAGCGAGACTGCGCTGACCAGGTATCCCGCGAATTGCGCGGCATGGAGTGGAAGCGCGGCAAGCGGTGCGAACGCAATCGCGATGATCGGCGCATAGAGAAAGTGGCTCGACTCATCGAGGCGGTAGATCGGCTCGCTATGGAGGACGCGCGTTCCCGCGAGGTAATAGACGGCGAAATCTCCCTGCACTCGAAGCGTGGCCGCGGCCCCGAGCGCGATGAGATAAGCAGCGATCGCGAGCCATGCGAGCTGCACGAGCCGATGCGCGCGCTGCGCGTCGGTGTGCGTACGGCTCACGTAAGCGGCTTGGCCTCGTCGATCAGCATCACGGGAATATCCTCGCGGATCGGGTAGACCAGCTTGCACGCCTCGCACACGAGGCCGTCCTGCTTCTCGGTCAAGTGCAGTTCACCCTTGCATTTCGGGCAGGCGAGAATATCGAGCAACTCCTGGCTGATAGGCATAGAAAACCTCCCGGCATTCTAGAGAGCGGCCGCGACGCCCGGTTGTGTCGCGCTGCCGATCACGATTTCATCAAGCCGCGCCGCGTCTTCCGCGCTCATCACCACCTCGAGGCGCAAAGCGTACAGAGAATCAAGCGCGAACGGAAACTTCTCCAGCTTAACGAGATCCTTCTCGGTGGTCAGCACGATGTCCGCGTCCATCGCGGCTTTTACGATCGTCTGCCAATCGGTCGGATTGTAAACGTGATGGTCAGGATATTCGAGCACGCCGACCAGGTCGGTATCGATCGCGTGAAGCATCGCATAGAAGCCGCTCGGATCGGCGAGGCCGCTCACCGCGAGCACCCGCCGCCCGGCCATCGCGATCGGGACCTCGCTCCAGTTGCCCTGCTCATAGCGCACCAGCGCCTTCGGCCGCAGCGTCGCGCGCAGCGTCGTGAATTGCGAGATCACATTCATCTGATGCGCTGTGATCGCGCTCGGACGATCGGGAATTCCGCTCGATACGATTATCGTCGCGTCGGCGCGCCGGATCGCGCGAAGCGGCTCGCGCATCGGCCCCGCGGGAATCATATGGCCGTTGCCGAAACCGCGCTCCCGATTGATCAGCACCAGGTCAACGTCGCGCGCCAATGCGCGATGTTGAAACGCATCGTCGAGAACGATCACATCAGGATGTGCGATTTCGCTGAGCAGACGAACGCCGTCGATGCGGCGCCTCGCGACGACGATCGCCCCGCGAAACGACTTCGCCATCATCACCGGCTCATCACCGGCCTGTTCAGGCGAAAGTTTAATGGTCGTTCCGTCCGAGACCAGCGCGGCAGGTTGTCCACGGGAGATGCGGCCGAAACCGCGGCTCACGATCCCGACCGACATGCCATGCGCCTGCAGACGCGACGCGAGAAATAAAGTGAACGGAGTTTTTCCGTTGCCGCCAACCGTCAGGTTGCCGACGCTTATGGTCCTGATCGGAACGCGCCGTTTCGCGAAGTGCCAGAAGGCGTTTCGGATACTTTGACCGGCGCGATAAACGAGCGACGCGGGAAGCAGACCGGCCACGATCGCGCGTTGCGTCCAACGCAGCTTGCCGAACCAGAGATCTTCGATTCGCGGACGCTGATGGATGGTTTCGCGGCCCGGCATTATTCAGGCGAGCGTAATCAGTGTCCGCAGATGCATCAACGAGGTGCTCACGCCGCCGCTCAATTCCAGGATGCATTCGCGAGCGGCGCGGCCGGCGGTTCGTCGAGCGTCGTCGTTGGCGAGCCATTTGGCGGCGGCGCGAACGATATCGTCGGCGTTCTCCACTACTCGCGCGCCGCCAGCCGCGATCAACGCAGAGGCAGTCTCCTGTTGATTCTCATAATACGGACCGAACATCACCGGCACGCTGACCGATGCGGGCTCTGCGGGATTTTGCCCGCCCCGAACTTCGTTGAGAGTACCGCCAACGAACGCGACAGTGGCGCGCCGATAAAGGGGACGCAGCTCACCCATCGTGTCGAGGATCATTACGTCCGCACCAGCAGCGACGCGAGCGGCGCTCGCACGCACATACTCGAGCGCGCACTCGCTGATGATCTTTTCCACTTCGGGCACGCGCACCAGATGGCGAGGCGCGACAATCAACGCGAGCGCGGGAAACTCCTTGCGCAATTCCAAATACGCGTTGAGGATGATTTCCTCTTCTCCCGCGGCCGTTGAGCCCGCGATGAAGATGGGGCGCTCGCCCGCAAATTCCTGCAGCTCATGGCGCAGCGGCATCTCGGCGGCCGCGTCAGGATCGAATTTGGTATTGCCGGTCACGACGATGCGGCTTCGATCGACTCCCATCGCGGCGAAACGATCAACGTCGTGAGCGGTCTGGGCCATGATCAGATCGGCGCATTGGATCGCGCGCCGGAACAGCTTGCCGAGGCGTTTGTATCGCACCAGCGATCGCTCGGAAATCCGCCCGTTGACGATCGCGATTTTCGCGCCGAACTTTTTCGCCTCCCAAAAGTAGTTCGGCCACAGTTCGGTTTCGGCGATTAGCACCAGGTCGGGGCGCACCCGGCGCAGAAACGCGCGCACGGCGGAGGGATTGTCGAGCGGGGCCAGCAGATGCGCCGCGGCTTTCGGAATGCGCCGGCGTGCGACGTCGCGCCCCGCCGTTGTCATCGCGGTGATTACGGCGGTCGCCGCGGGAGCATCGCGCATCAGCCGCATCATCACGCTATGGATCGCCTCGATCTCACCGACTGACGAGGCATGCGCCCAGATTCTCAGCGCGCTCGACTCCGACCGCGGTGCGGCGATCCCCAGACGCTCGCGCGAGCCTTGCGCATCGGCGCCGTTGGCCGCCAGCAGCGCAAACGGCAGCGCGGGATACCACAGCAGGTTGTAAAGCGCATGGAGCAGCACGGTAATCAATGCCGGCAGTTTTCCGCTGCCGATTAATTGGCCGCGGCGGTTGCGACGTCGGCTTCCGGCGCGGTCATGAACTGCAGATCATAAAGCTTGCGATATTCCTCGCCGCGCGCGAACAGCTCCTCATGGGTGCCTTCTTCAACGATGCGGCCCCGCACCAGCACGATAATCTTGTCGGCGCGCCGCACGGTCGAAAGCCGATGTGCAATTACCAGCGTCGTGCGGTTACGCATTAGAGTCTCGAGCGCATCCTGCACGGCGCGCTCCGATTCCGAATCGAGCGAGGAGGTCGCCTCGTCGAGGATCAGGATAGGCGCGTCCTTTAGCAGTGCGCGCGCGATCGCGAGCCGCTGGCGCTCGCCGCCCGAGAGCCGCACGCCCATTTCACCGACCATGGCATCGTAGCCTTTGGGCAATCGTGTGATGAAGTTATGCGCGTTGGCCGCGGTGGCCGCCGCGATCACCTGCTCCTCGGTCTTTGCCTGGCTGCCGTATGCGATGTTCGCGCGGATCGTATCGTTGAAGAGGAAGGTATGCTGCGTGACGATGCCGATTTGCGCCCGCAGCGACTCCAGCCGGAGGGTTTTCAAATTGACGCCGTTGACGGTGACGCGGCCTTCCGGCACGTCGTAGAAGCGAGGAATCAGATCGGCGAGCGTCGATTTTCCGCCGCCGCTCATGCCTACCAGCGCGACCACTTTGCCGGCGGGAATCTCGAGGTCGATGTTCCTGAGCACCCAATCTTTCGCGTACCTGAAACTCACGTTCTCCAGTCGGATGCTATGATTGCCGGGTCCGAGCACCATCGCGTCGGGGTCGTCATGCACTTCGGTCGGCTGATCCATCATCTCGAACACCCGCTCAGCGGCGGCGAGGCTCTGCTGCACCGTATTGTTGATGCGCGCGAGACGCTTGAACGGCTCATAGACAATCAGCATCGCGGTCAGGAATGCGCCGAAGGTGCCGATTGTTCGCGTGCCATGGATGACCGACGCGGTCCCGTACCAGAGCGCGATGAGGAATGCGATCGCAGCCATCGCCTCGATCATCGGACCGGTCGAGGCCTTGATGACGGCGGCGCGCATCGAAAACTTGAACAGGCGCAGCAGTTCGACGTCGAAGCGTTCGCGTTCGTAGTCTTCCATCCCGAACGCCTTGACGACGCGATTGCCTTGATAGGCCTCCTGCAGCAGCGAGGTGATGCCGCTCATCTGCTTCTGCGCCTTCCTGGTGATCTTGCGCATGCGGCGCGAGAACGCCATCACTGGTCCAACCGCGCAGGGAAAGACCACGAATGCGATCAGCGCGAGTTTCCAGTCGATCCAGAACGCGGCGCCGAGAACCGCAATCAATCGCGCACCCTCTCCGACGACGGAAAAAGCACCGTCGGTGATGCCGCCGGAAATGACGCCGACATCGTTGACGACGCGCGACATCATCATGCCGCTGGGGGTGCGATTGAAGAATGACAGCGGCATCCGCTGAAGTTTGCGGTTCAACTCGCTTCGAATATCCAGCGTGATGTGCTGACCAATATATGCGCTCAGATAATCCTCGCCGAAGCCGGAGAATGAGCGCAGCAACACCACCGCGACCAGCTCGAGCGAGATGGTCTGTAACACCTGAATGTTTTTCAGATGCGAAATCTGATCGATGAAGTGCTTGATGATGAAAGGAATTGCCCCATCGGTCGCGCTGCTCACAAGCATCGTAACGACGAGCAGCGCCATGTAAGGGAATGCATAGGGGCGCAGGTAAGCCAGCACGCGGCGGCTGAGCGGAGTGAGCAGCTTCATGGCGTCATCGAGAGCGCGAGGGTTGCGACCCGCGCGGCGGCTCCCGGAGCGCCCAGGCGGCTGCGAAGCGAATTCAGCTTCGCGACGGTTTGGTTACGAATCGAATCGTGGAGCAGGGGCTCCGCGGCGCGGACCAGGTTGCGCGCGGTCAGCTTCCCCTGGATCAGTTCGGGAACGATTTTCTCTCCCGCCAATATGTTCGGCATCCCGATGACGTTGACCCCGGTGATAAGCAGCTTGCCCAGTATGTAGGTCAGAGGCGACACTTTGTAGGCGATCACCATCGGGCAGCCCAGCAGCGCCGTTTCCAGCGTCGCGGTGCCCGAGGCCACCAGCGCGACCTCGCCGGCGGCAATGATACTATACGTGTCGCCCTGGATAATACGTATCCCCTCGAGGTCGATTTTCGCCTGCTCAGCGAGGTCCTCCCGCGTCAGCGTCGGCGCCAGCGCAATTACCGGGATCAGACGATGGTCATGGGCGAGGATGCGCGCCGCTTCGACCATCGGCGGCAGGATGTATCGCACCTCGGCGCGCCGGCTGCCCGGCAACAGCGCAAGCAGCTTCGAATGGGGGGGCAGGCCGTGGCGCGCCAGGGTTTCGGCGCGGCCCTGCGCGGGAGCGACGCGATCGAGCAACGGATGGCCGACGAAGCTGACGCGATCGCCGGCCGGTCCATAGAGTTCTTTTTCAAATGGCAGGACCACCGCCAATCGATTCGATCGATCGACAATCTTCTTGATGCGTCCGCGCCGCCATGCCCAGACCTGGGGCGTTATGTAATACAGCACCGGCACGCCGGCGCGTTTGGCGATGCCCGCGAGTACCAGATTGAACTCCGCGTAATCGATCAGGATTACGAGGTCGGGCTTATCGGTGCGCAGTGTGCGCCGAAGATCGCGCATCGTCGCGAGCGATAGACCGAGCGTCGAAATCAACTCGGTCAGCCCGAGACCGTGGATATCCTCGATACGAACGATCGCGCGCACGCCCGCCGCGCGCATCTGGGCGCCCGCGATTCCGAACAGCTCGCAGGTGGGATCAAGCGCGAGAATCTGGCGCGCGAGGTCGCCGCCATGGAGATCGCCTGAGGCCTCACCCGCGACGATCATGATGCGGCGCGTGCGCCTGGGGTGCTCACTCAAGATTGCGCTGGATTCCACCAAAATATTTTTCGCGCCTGATTGCGTGATCAGCGCGGCGCGCCTTTGACCGTGAAGCTGTAGGCACCCATGGTATGGTCGCCGTCCTGTGAGGTCGCGCGCCACTTGACGAAGTACTGACCGGGTGAAAGCCGCTTCAGCGGCGCCGTTATCGTTCGATCATCCGAACTCGGCGTGCCCGCGCCGGAAACGACATCGCCATTTTGATTCAGCACCCGAACCGTGGTGGAGGCTGGGTTGAACTGGTTATCGAAGTGCACGACCACCTGCGATGGCGGCGCGCTCAGAATGCTGGCCGCTGAAGGCGTCGATTGATTGGGAAAACAGTGCGCGAGAGCCGCCGATGCGCACACCATGATCGCAAGAATAACCAAACATGATCGCAACGCGAGGTGGGCGAGGGGATCCATTGTCACCCGTTCGAGAGCGCACGATTTACGTCGTCAGCCATCGTCGACGGCGTCACCGCGAGGCCGTCGTATTGGCGAATCTGGCGGCCATCGGGACCGAGCAGAAAGCTCGTCGTGACGTGGTCGATTGAGCCGTCGGCCTCACGCATACGTTTGATTTTAAAAATCGCGAGGTAGTCATCGATCTGCGCCGGCGTGCCGGTGAGAAAAATCCAATCGGCGCCGTTGGCGCCATGCTCGTTCGCATATTTCAGGAGTTGCGCAGAGTTGTCGTGCTCGGGATCGAGCGTGACCGACAGGAGGCGCACTTTCTTTCCTAGTTCGGGACCCAGCTTTTTCTCGACCTGCGACATTTTCGACGTCAGCATCGGGCAACTGCCGGTGCATCCAGTATAGATGAAGTTGATGAGCACATACTGGCCCTTGAGTGAACTCAGATTGATGCTGCGGCCGTTTTGATCGACGAGCACGAGGTTCGGCATGCAATCGCTCTTGTTAGCTGCGGGGTACGAACCGGGCTCGTCGTCACTATGGCATCCGGCGAGCGCCAACACCCACATAATGAGTATGACGATCGCGAAATTGCGCGCGAGGCGCGAAAACAAAGCTATCACGGCTGCTCCATGCAAATGCGGATTCGTTCGATCAATTCAATCACACGCAGGCCGTCGCGCGCAGTCACCGCTGGAACGCTCCGATCGCTCACCGAAGCGATGAACGAGGCGACCTCATCGGCGAGCGGATCGGCTTCGCCGAGATCGATCTGCTCCGCCGAAATAATCGGAAACGCGGTCCCGGCAGGCGGCGGACCCTTGCGATAAATCTGGATGCGCCGCGCCTCGTAGTTGACCGAGATATAGGCGTCGGGCTGGAAGAATCGAATCTTGCGCTCGCGGCGCGGCGCGACGCGGCTGGTGTTCACATTCGCGATCATTCCGTTGCTGAAACGGATGCGGGCGTTGGCGACGTCGATTTGATCGGTCAGCACCGCGACCCCGAGCGCCTCGACCGAGGTCGCGTCGGCCCCGGTCAACGACATCAGCACGTCGAGATCATGCACCATCAGATCCAGCACGACGTTAACGTCGGTGCCCCGCTCGCTGAAGGGCGCGAGGCGATGGCATTCAACGAAGCGAGGTCGGTTGAGAATCGAGCGCAGATGCTTCACGACCGGATTGAAACGCTCGAGATGGCCAATCTGCAAAATGCGATCGCTGTTCTCAGCCAGCGCGGTAAGCGCGCGCGCGTCCTCGACGGTGGCCGCCATCGGTTTTTCGAGCAGCACGTCGCATCCGGCGCGCAGCAGATACGAGGCGATTTCAAAATGCGTGACGCCCGGTGAAGCCACCGTGACGACGTCAACTTTGTTCTCGAGCGCGTGGTAATCGGTTGCCGATGTAGCGCCGTACTGCGCGGCGAGTTGCGCCGCGCGAGTGGCATCGATGTCGATGACGTGCGTCAGCTTGACGCCGGAAATAACCGCATATTTCGCCGCATGCAGGCTCCCCAAGCGCCCCGCGCCGACCACGGCAGCGCGAATCTCACGCATGCCCGTACACCGTGACGCTGGAGGATTGCGCCATCGCGAGGGTGCGCTCGCGCTCGAGCAAGAGGCATTTGCCGGCCTCGATGCCGATCATCGCGGCGCCGATATCCACAAGCAGTTCGATGGTCGCGGGGCCGATCGCGGGGCGGTCGAAGCGCAAGTCCTGACCGGGCTTGGCCACTTTCGCGATGACGAGTCCGCGGCCCGAAATCGAGGCCGCGCGCCGCAATGCCGGATCGGTTCCCTCAACGGCTTCGACCGAGTACACGACCCCGCCGCGCACCGCGACGCTCTGTCCTATATCGAAAGTGCCGAGGCTGCGCGCGACGTTGAAGGCGAGGTCGAGGTCGCGAAGTTTGTTCTCGTCCGGCTGAGGGCCGACCATCAGGCCGGGCTTCGCGATGGCATCATCCATCAGCGGAACCGGATCGATGACCGGGATTCCTTCGGATTCGATTTCGCGCGCAATCGCGCGCAGCACCGCATCGTCACTCCATCGCGTAATCGAGGTGAGCATCTTCATCGCGCGCTCATCGGGGGCGAATGAATCGGCCAGTCGCGCGCGCGAGATTCCACCCGCCATCGCGGCTTGCTCGACCCCGGCGTCCTTCAGCACGTCGATGATTTTCTGCAGCTCGCCGACTTTGATCCAGGTGAGATGATCGACCTGCGCCTCAAGCTCGGGTTTGGTTTCACCCGAATGGGCCAGCGCGATCAGCTTGATTCCTCGGCGGCGCGCGGCAGTGGCAACTTCGAGGGGGAAGACTCCGTTGCCCGCGATTAGTCCGAGGCTACTCACGCTCGCGCCCGACGACGCCGCGCTTTGAGTCCTGGATGAAGCTGACCATCCGCACTACCTCGGGAACATCGCAATACTCCGCGACGACTTCTTTAATTGCTTCTTCGCGCGTCAGTTTGGAAAAGAACAGTTTGCGCATCGCGTTCTTGATAACCGCGATTTTTTCCGGGCTGAATCCGTTGCGCTGAAGTCCGATTTCATGGACTCCGACCAGCCGCGCCCGATCCCCCGAGACAATCGCATAGGGAGGTACATCGAGCTCAACGCGCGCGCCTGCGGCCAGCATCGAATACGCGCCCATCCTGTTGAACTGCTGGATGAGCACTCCGCCCATCGCGCGAACATGATCCTCGAAAACGATATGACCCGCGAGCTCGGTCGAGTTGGCCAGAATGCAGTAGTCGCCGATAATGCAGTCGTGTGCGATGTGTACATAGTTCATCGCGAGAACATGATTGCCGATGCGCGTCACCATCCCGCCGCCTTCGGTGCCGCGATGAATGGTGCAGAACTCGCGAATCAAATTATCGTCGCCAATCTCGACCATTGAAGGTTCGCCTTTGAACTTCAAATCCTGCGGTTCCGCCCCTATCGACGCCAACTGAAAGATGTGATTGCGCGCGCCGATCGTGGTGTTGCTCTCTATCACGGCATACGGACCGACGACGGTATTCGCGCCTATCCGCACATTGGGTCCGATCACCGCGCCCGGGCCGACTTCGACCGAGGTGTCGAGGTCCGCGCGGCGATCGATCACCGCTGAAGGATGAACCTTGGCGGCTATGACAGCTTCTCCTCGGCTACTTCCATCGCGGACAGTTCGGCCTCGGCGGCGATCTCTCCGCCGACCCGCGCCTCCGCGCGCATCTTCCATAGCGGACCGCGGTTACGGATCACGGTCACTTCCATCTCGAGTTGGTCGCCGGGAACCACCGGCCTGCGAAAACGCGCCTTTTCGACGCCGGTCAGCATAAACATGCGCTGGCTCTCGGCCTTGAGTTCGGCGAGTGCGAGGATCGCGGCGGATTGCGCCAGCGCCTCGATTATCAACACCCCCGGCATCACGGGATTGCCGGGAAAATGCCCGACAAAGAACGACTCGTTGTTGCTCACGTTCTTGATCGTGCGGGCTTTACCGCTGACGATTTCGACCACCCGATCCACCATCAGAAACGGATAACGATGCGGCAGCATCCGCAGAAATCGATCGAGCTCGTGATGCTTGTCGTCCGCCAAAATGCCTTTACTTGGAGATCGACGAATGCTTGGCGGCAGCCGAGCCGAAGTCGCTCGGCGAGGATGCGCCGGCCCGCTGCTCGTCACCGCCTTCACCCCCAGCGCTTGAGACGGCTCCGACTCCGCCGCCCAAGGTGCCGACCTTCACGTGCATACCGTTGTAGGTACGGATGATCTGATCGGTAATGTCAATTCCGGGCATGCCCCAAAGAATCTGGCCTTTCTCCATGACCATGGTGTAGCCGTTCTTTTCGCCGACGTTGCGAATCACCTCGGCGAGGTCATGGATGATCATGCCGGTTATCTCTTGATCCCTGCGCTCGAGGTCGTCCTTGGAATCCTTGTAGTTGCGCTCGAAGTTCTTGGCCTTATTGATGTACTCGTCCTGGAGACTCTGGCGCTGCTCGGGCTTCATGAGCATGCCTTTCTTCTCGAGCTCGTCCTTGAGTCTCGCGACATCGTTCTGTTCGTTCTGAAGCTTCTGCTCGACGCCTTGTACCTTGACGCGGAACTCGGCCTTGGCGTTCTTGCCGGCTTCGCATTCGTTGAGCGCGCGCTGGACATCGACGTAGGCGAGCTTTACTTCAGCCCGTGCAGGAGCTGCAGCGATTAACGCTACAAGCGCCGCCGCGGCCATCACCCGATTTCTCATCATCTGAATTGGAATCCTCCCTGAAAGCGAATCATAGCAACGCAGGCCTGGACTGGGAGTCCGAGGCGAATGAGACCCGCGCGGTTTGAATTGCAACTATCGAGGCATTATTTAAGCC
Organism: uncultured delta proteobacterium; assembly: GCA_963815835.1. GTDB lineage: Bacteria > Desulfobacterota > Binatia > Binatales > Binataceae > DATGKG01. The sequence continues at coordinate 140,150 of CAWFIF010000002.1, read as the reverse complement.
AATTTTGTATAGCGTGCGCTAGTGCCGTCCTCACGCTCGACGCTCCCTGGCTCTCCCCTGAGAGCCACCCCTCCACATCGACCTCGTGGCGGCTCTCGCGGACCTCACCCGGCTTGGGGCGCCACCTTCTTCATCCTGGAGAGGGAAAAATGAAACGAGGACCTACTCCTATAGGGGCGCGCCACCGCCGATTTCGAAAACGTTGCTCATGTCTTGCGGACGTGGGTTGATCGGGCGCGCGATATCGATCGCGAGCGGACCGAACGGTGAGCGCCATCGGATGCCGATACCATAGGCGGCCTGCAGCGAGCTGGGCGTGACGCTGTCGCTCAAGCGATAAGCTTGGCCCGCATCCGCGAAGATGACGCCGCGAATTCCCAAGCCGGAAAGAATCGGGAAGGTGATTTCGCCATCGAGGAGTAGTTCCTTGCTGCCGCCGATGTTTTCTATCTGGAGCGGCTGGCCGAGTTGGTTCAACAACAGAACCTCCGGGCCCAACGAATAGAGCTGGTAGCCGCGAACGTCGCCCTGACCGCCGACGCCGCCGGGAAAGAATCGCTCGTACAGCGGGAGCTCTCCGCCCAGCCCCTTCGACAGCGTGGTTCCGATCCCGTAGGTCACGCCGGGCGAGAACACCCATTGCCCAAAGGTCGGACTCTTTATGAAAGTGTAGAAAAAGCGCGCGTGCGCCGTCGCTTTGAGGTACGCGGTGCCTGGGCCGATGCCTGCGACCTCCGCGCTGAGACTCTCAATCGAGCCGCTGCGAGGGTCGATGGGATTATCTACCGTCGCGCGCCGGATGCTCGGTATCAACTCGGAGACTTTCGTGTAGCCCTTGAACCTCGCGATCTGGAAGGTGGTGAAGGGCGACAGCCCACCGATGCCGACGCTTTCGAACTGGTAGCCCAAACCGGCGCGCACATCCTTGAGCGAGAAGGGGCCGATATTCTTGAAGCCCAACTCGACCAGCGGATAGCTCGAATTGATAGCGCCGCCCGCGGCATTTTGATGGAACGTGAAGAGGTCGGTTTTGCTATCGAACACCGACAGCGACACCGCCAGCGGGATATCCAGGAACCAGGGCTCCGTGTAACTCGCGGTATAGTTTTGGAACAGGAAGCCGACCTGCGCGCTCAGCAGCACCGCTTCACCGCCCCCGAACAGGTTGGTATTGCCGAGCTGAAAATGGCCGAACAACGACTGGTAGCTGTCGAAGCCACCCGCTACCTGAAATGACGCGGTGCTTTGCTCGGTCACGTTGACGTTGAGGTCGACCTTGTCCGGCTGCGGCGAGGGCGCGGTGGTGATGCGGGTCTCGCTGAAGAAGCCGAGCTGGTCGAGGCGCCGCTTGGAGTCGCGAATCGCCGATGCCGAGTAGGGCTCCTGTTCCTGCACCTGCATCTCGCGCCGGATGACTTTGTCCGAGGTCCTGGTGTTGCCGGTAATGTTGATGCGGTTGACCAGCACTTCGCGGCCCGGGCTGATGGTGAAGGTGATATTGACCTTGCGGCCGATCGGATCGAGCGAGGTCTGGGGTTGCACGTTGACGAAGGCGTAGCCGCGATCGGAATAGAAATCCGACAGCGTCAGCACGTCATGTTGCAGGGTCGAGCCCCTGAACTCGTCACCCGGTTTGATGGTTATGAGCGGGGTCAATTCGGTGCGCGGATATTTCAGGTCGCCGGCGACATCGACGCTGCCTACCTTAAAGATCGGTCCCTCGTCGATGGGGATCGTCAACTTGAGCCCCTTGGGTATGCGAGTGACGATGGGCTCTCCGACATGGACGTTCAGATAGCCGTGGTCGTAGTAGTAGGCGGCGATGCGATTGGTATCGTCGTCGAGTTTTTTCTTGTCGAGCACGCCCGCGCTGGTGATCAAGCTCAGCAGAGGGATGTAGTTGGCGGTATCCATCTGAGCGCGCAATTCGCGGGCCGAAAACGCGTGATTGCCGGTGAAATCGATCTCTCTGATATAGACCTTGGGGCCTTCGGTGACCGCGAAGGTTCCGACCTCGGTGTTGTTGGGGCGGAGGTTTTCGCGATAGTCAACCTTGACATCAGAATAGCCCTTGCTCTCGTATACTTCCTTGATCGCTTTTTTGGTTTCGTTGACGCGAGCGGGATCCATGATCGAACCGGGATGGACCTTCATCGCCGCGATAATCTTGTCGTCGGTGGGCCGGACCTCTTTCATCCCGGTGATCTTCACATCGGTGATTTGCGGCCGTTCCGTGACCTTATAGACGAGGACTTCCTTGCCCTTTTCATTGCGAGTGTCGGCGACAACGTTCTGAAAGAAGCCCATCTGGTATATGGACTTGATATCATTACTGACTGCGTCGCGGTTGAGTGGTTCGCCGGGACGTTGCGAGATGTGGAGGCGGATCGCGTCGCTCTCGACGCGCTGGTTACCTTCGATCTGGATATCGGAGATTATCGGGTTTTGGGCGAGCGCGATTTCGGCGCCCACGGACAGGACCAATGATAATAGTACCCCGAGCGCGCAGAGCCACCGCGCGTTGCATCTTCCGATTGCCACCAATATCCACCCAAACGCAGGCCAACCTAACCAATCGTTCTTGTGATGTAAACATGAGTGGCTCCGCACGCGATTCATTACGAGGCGCGGACGCTCTAGTTTCGCGGCTCGTCGAACAATTTGCCGTCTTTCAAGCGCAGCGCACGCCCCATACTGCGGGTCAGCCGTTCATTATGGGTCGCGACAATCAGCGTGACGTCGAGCTCGCGATTTAACTTATGAAATAGTTCATGGACCTCGTCCGCCGTGTGCGGGTCGAGATTGCCGGTCGGCTCGTCCGCCAGTACCAGGCGCGGGCCTTGCACTACCGCTCTCGCCACCGCGACGCGCTGCTGCTCGCCGCCGGAAAGCTCAGCGGGCCGTCGATGCAGCTTGTCCCCCAGCCCGACCATCGTCAGCATCTGCTCGGCGCGTTCGCACGCTTCCCGCTCCGCCACCCGCGCAATCAGAGCCGGCATCATCACGTTTTCCAGCGCGTTGAAATCCGCGAGCAGGTAATGGAACTGGAACACAAATCCGAGTTTGCGATTGCGGAAATCCGCCAGTGCCCGCTCATCGAGGGCGAACAGATCCTGACCCTCGAAAAGTACCGTGCCGCTACTCGGCCGCTCGAGGCTGCCCAGGATGTGCAGCAGGGTCGATTTGCCGGTGCCCGATTGTCCCACCACCGCGATGAGTTCGCCCGGCTGCACGGTGAGCGAGAGATCCTGCAACACGCGGATCTCACGATCGACGTCGTAGAAGTTCTTGGTGATACCGGTGGCGACGATCAATGGACCTGCCGCCTGTGACGCAGTTTGAGGCGCGCCTGCGATCGCGGCCGCGTCACTCATAGCGAATCACCTCGACCGGCGAGAGCGAGCGCGCCTTGAGCGCCGGGTATAGCGCGGCTACTACGCACAGCAGGATGGACGCCGCGGCCACCATCAGGAAGTTCAGCGGATAAATTCGCACCGGCACGTAGCTGATCATGAACATGTCGGCGGGCAACTTTATCAGATGATATTTGCCGATCGCCCATGAAGTCAGGAAGCCGGCGCCAGTGCCAAGAACGGTGCCGACCACGCCCAGCAGCGCGCCCTCGGTTAGGAAAATCGCGGCGACCGAGCTCGCTCGCGCCCCCATCGCGCGCAGGATTGCGATTTCCTTGCGCCGCTCCATCACCACCATCACCAGCGTCGCGATGATGTTGAACGCCGCCACCAGCACGATCAGCATCAGCACGACGAAGTAGGTAAATTTCTCGAGTTGCAGTGCCGAGAAGAGCGGCGCGTTCTCCTTGGTCCAGTCCTTCACCGTGAAGCCGGGACCCGCGAGCGCCGCAATCTTCTCCGCGACCGCGGGAGCCTCGAACAAATCCTTCACCCGAGCCTCGAGGCCTGATTCGAGTTGCGGATCGTCGGCGAGCAGCGCCCGTCCCGCCTTGATATCCACGAAAATGAGGGTCGAATCGAAATCGTACATACCGGAATAGAAAAATCCGCTAACGACGAAACGCTTGAGGCGTGGGCTGCCCGCCGCACCGGCCAGGCTGGCAGGCGAGATCAGCGTGATCGTATCGCCGCTTCGCACCGCGCCCAGATCGACCGCGAGGGTGCGGCCGAGGATCGCGCCGGGCAGTTCCACCGTCCGCTTGACGCCGTTATCGAGCACCTCGACCGGATGCATCTCGGCGAGCGATGCGAGGTCTCCGGATTGTAGTGTCTTTTGAAGTTCGGTGAGGACCGGGTTGTCCTTGGCGACGACGCCGCGCAGCATCCCACCCGACATATATGAGGGTGCGCCACTCGGGGTCGATCCAACCGCCATCACCTGCGAGGTGACGAACGGTGCGACTGCAACTACCCCCGGCATCGAGGCGATCTGCTTCTCCAACGCGGCCGGATTCCACACCTGTTCATCGCTTCGTTCGACCACGATTTGCGGCGTGAACGCGAGCAGACGCGCGCGCAAATCGACCTGGAATCCGCTCATCACCGACAGCGCCACCGTCAAGGCGAAAGTGCCCAGCGTCACGCCCGCCAGCGAGATGATTGCGATGAGCGAAACGAAGCGCTCGCGGCGTCGCGCGCGCAGGTATCGCATTCCGATGAGGTATTCGAAGCGCATCCGGGGTGGCCGCGAAATATGCTTTCTGACCGATGCGGCATTTGCAACGCCGCGCCGATGGGTCTGAGCCTCGCGGCCCGTTGCGCCTCTTTTACGCGGCAGCTGGTTGCGATGATGCGCTGATGCTCTTAACCAGGTTGCGCTGCAGTATCGCCGAAGCGCACAGCGCGCCGCCCATCAGTGCGCCTGGCACTCCTAATGCGGCCACGTCCTGCCCGGTGAGGAACAGACCGCGGACGGGAGTGCGCGGACCGAGCAAAGGTTCTCTGAAACGCGCTGGAGTATGTGCCAGCCCATATATTTCGCCATTTGCGTAGTTGGAGAAATGTCGCGTCGTGACCGGTGTTGACAGCTCGCACACGTCGATCCTGCCTTTGATCTGCGGCAGATGGCGATACACCACCTCGAGCAGCCTCGCGGTCAGCTGTGCTTTCATCGCGTCGTATTCTTCGGGACGCTTCTTCCATCGAGTATCAGCCCATCGCGCGAATGAGTCCCATCGCGCGAGCGTGATCACTTCGATCGTCGCACGACCTGGATGGCGGCGGGCGAAATCGGGGTCCTTGGCCGAGGGAAACGAAATGTAAACCGGTGGCATCATCGCGCCCGTAGCGTCGAGCGCGTTGGCGAACGTGCGCTCGTGATCCTGGTCCGGATAGATCCACAGGTTGCTCTTCGGAAGTCCCAATTCATCAGCCGTTTGGCGCAGGCCGAGGTAGAGGCACAAGTGAGCAATCGAGGGCTCAAGCGCGCGCGGATCCGGATGCCATCGCTCGGCCACCTCGGTGGGAAGCAGGCGCCCGAAGGTATTCATCACTCCCGCGTCGCTGATAACCAATGGCGCGCGGATCACTGCGCCGTCCTTCATCGTCACGCCCACCGCCCGGCCATTCTCGATCGCGATCCCGGAAACCTCGGCGTTGATCAGCACCTTGCCGCCACCTGCCTCGATCACCGGCGCGATCGCCTGGAAGATTCTGCCCGCGCCGCCGACCGGGTAGTAGGCGCCCTCGAAATAATTGTTGACGACGATCGCGTGGATCCCGAAGCTGCTCTGGGCAGGCGGCAATCCGAAATCGCCCCACTGTCCGGTGAGCACCGCGATCAACCTCTGATCCCGCGTCAACTCCTCCAGTACCGAGCGCGTAGTCTTCTCCGCATAGTGCATGAAAGACCGGCGCAGGAGCGGACCCGCGAGCGCGGCGACCGGCGCGGGCAGCGCCTTGGCCATGAAGTATCTGCCCGCCGCCGCAACCACTTCGGCGACCATCGCAAAGTACCGATCGATTGCATGCGCCTCGCGCGGAAAATGCCGCTTCAGATCGCGGCGCAGATTGTCCGCGCCGGTGCGCAATTCGTAAGTGTCGGAGCCGATTACGATCCGGTCGTACACCTCGCCGAGCGGCGCCCATTGCAAGCTGCCGTCGGTCACCGCGTCGAACACCGCCCGGATTGCCTGCCCCGGTCCGACTTCGCCGACGTAATGCACGCCCACATCCCATTCGTACCCCGGCCGGCGGAAGGTATGCGTAAAGCCTCCGGGCGTGTAATGGCGTTCGAGTACCAGCACCCGCTTGCCGCCATAACGGGAAAGCAGCGCCGCCACGGCGAGCCCTCCTATCCCCGAACCGATTACGATCGCGTCCCAGGGGCCGGTTGCGTGATTGAGATGGTAAGGCTCGGCAAGTTTCGTGTTCGCTGACATGATGGTGCGCCTCTCCGACGATTAATGTTGACAGTGTAAACATTAATGTTGACGATGTCAACTGAATAGAGGAGGATGAAAAACATGCCGATTGTGAAACGCCGGACGCGGCGCCGCACGCGCAAGCCCTACCATCATGGAAGCCTGAGGCAGGCGTTGCTCGATTCCGCGCTCCAGATAATCGAGGAGCGGGGGCCGTCGGCGCTCTCATTGCGCGAGGCGGCGAGCAGGGCGGGAGTGAGTCATGCCGCGCCCAAGCGCCATTTCGCGACTGTCGCCGACCTCCACTGCGCCGTCGCGGAAGATGGATACCGCGCACTCCGGGAGCATCTGTTGAAGCGCGTAGCAGGGCAGCCTGATACGACTCCGCTGCAGGAGCTGGCGATCTTAGGCGTCGCCTACGTCGAGTTCGCCATCACCAACCCGGGCCGCTTCCGCGCGATGTTTCATTCGGGAGTGACTGACAGGACCGCGTCTCATCCGCTGGAGGATGCGGCCGGCTCGGCCTTCGACGTACTAGTGGACGCAATCGAGCGATGCCGGCAGGCGGGCGAGGTCCGCGCCGGCGAGCCGCGAGAGCTCGCGCTGGGCGCATGGGCGATCGTGCATGGCCTCGCGGTTTTAGGGGTCGATCGTCAGCTCGCAAATCGGGGCTTCAGCTCCGACGATCCTGTCGCGCTGGCGCGCGAGGTCACGCAGCAACTCTACCTGGGGCTGCGCCCCGAGCGCGGCAAACAGTCCAACGACTGAGATTCCGATGCTAACTTCGCGGCGGGACCAGTCCTGATCCTGGTAGGCGCGGTTCGCGCGTGCAACCGCATTCATAGGTTACAGTTTAGACCGGATACGTGGGTAACACTTTTCCGGTCGGTCGCAGGCTTGGCGCGGGACGGGGAGCGCAGCGCTCCCCGTCCCGCGGTGCAGCTTGAGCGGGCTGGTGCGTTCTATGGTACCAGCTCGATGTCGGCAAATCGCACCAGCCAGCGATCGCAATCGATCTCGGCGATTCCCACCAACTCACCTGCCAGCGCTTCGCTGAGATAGACCAGCTCGCCGTGCCACTTGATCGCGCCGTCGCTGCGCACCAGCGCCACCTGGTGATCAGCGTCGTACCAGGGATCGGACCAGTGCTCACGGTAGCGCCGCGGCGAGCGCGAGTAGTGCGCCGCCGGCACGGTCTGTCTGAGCGCCGCATGCGGTCGCTGATGATTGTAGTAGCGCCGGAAGCGATCGAAGCGCGCTTGTTGCTCCTCGTGATCCGCGGCCGGAGGAGTCGAGGTCGCGGCCGCTGCCAATCTTCGAGCGAGCGGGGAGGGAGGCTTTAGAGGGAGACTTTATTAGGTCGTGCATGAACGAAAAACACTAAAAACCTCAGTATATTCAATGATTTTCCTATAATCGATTCTAACTCTGTCCCTTTATAGGAAAAACCATACCGGATTTCCAGAAATTGCGGCGGGCGCGACTTTTCGGACGGTTGGCCGTCCTTCATGCAAAGTCTCTGCGGGTGCAGTGCGCGATCCACTTGCTGCGGGAAGGGAGGGTGGAGACGCTGCCCGATATCTCGGGTTGCAGGAGGCGAGCAGTCGGTTGCCCATTTGAGCTGAACATCTGAGAGGACTTAAATCGCTTCGCGAAAAATGCGAATTGGAATTCAGTTGTCCCAAGGGAGTGCTCTTTATAAGCTTCGCGGCAACCTCTATTTTTAACGGGGGTCATGAATTATGCGGTGTTGTAACGGGGCTTTGGTTGGCGCCTCCCTGCTTTCCCTGTGCTTCGCAGTTACGCTTCCGGTGTGGGCCGCCACCACCGCTCGGCCGCCGGAAACCGAAATTACGATGAACTTCCAGAACGTGGACATCCCGGTACTGGCGAAGTTCATCAGCGAAATAACCGGCAAGAATTTCCTGATCGACGAAAGCGTGCGCGGCAAGGTGAGTATTATTTCGCCGACCAAGGTCACGCCCGAACAGGCTTACCAGATTTTCCAATCGGTCCTGCAACTTAAAGGATTCACCACCGTGCAGGCCGGCAAGGTGCTCAAGATTATCCCCTCGCGCAACGTGCGTCAGGCCGCGCCCTTGACCGAATCGATGCAGCCGTTCGAGCAGCGGGGCGACGAGTACGTCACCAAGCTGGTGAAGCTGCACAACGTCGATGTGAGCGCGATGGTCAGCGTGATCCAGCCGATGATCTCGCATGACGGGTTGGTGGCGGCCTTCCCCGACGACAACACGCTCATCATCACCGACGACGCGTACAACGTGCAGCGGCTGCTGAAAATCGTGAGCAGCCTCGACGTCGAGGGGCAGCGCCAAAGCGTCGAGATCATCCCGCTGCAGTGGGCTTTCGCCGATGAAGTCGCGCCCGAGATCGACGAACTGCTCGGCGGCGGCCAGGGACGAAGTAGCGCCCGCGGCCAGCCGGGGCAGGGCGTGGTGGCGCCGGCCGCGCAGGCGGCGTCGACCGCATCGTTCAAGGTGCTGCCGGATGAGCGGACCAATTCGATCATCGCGGCGGGCGGGCCGCTGCAGATGAAGCAGATTCGCGAGCTCATCGCCAAGCTCGATATTCGCTCGCCCGACGCGATGAAGCGGATCCACGTCTATCGGCTCAAGAACGCGGCGGTCTCGGAGATGATCCGGGTGCTGGGCGGGCTGCTGGGCGGCGGTGGCGGAGTGAGCAGCCTTTCGCCGCAGACCGGCAAGGGCTCGCTGGGGCGCGGCAGCGGTTTCGGGGGAGCGATGAACTCCGGCTTCGGCGGCGGTGGATTCGGGGGAAGCTCGCTCGGCGGCGGTGGGTTCGGTGGTGGGAGCAGCTTCGGCGGCGGATCATTCGGCGGCGGCATGTCGGGCGGAGGACTGATGGGGGGAAGCTCGATGGGCGGATCCGCCGTCGGCGGGATCTCAGGGCGCACCGGAGGCGGCGGGATGGGTGGCGCGGGCGGTGGCGGAATGGGCGCGAGTTCGGCAGGCCATACCGCGGAGTTCGCCAATCCGGTTATTGTGACCGCGGACCCGGCGACCAATTCGCTGGTGATCAGCGCGGCGCCGCAGGATTGGGAAACCTTGCGCACCATCATCAGCGAGCTCGATGTTCCGCGCATCCAGGTCTTCGTTCAGGCAATCATCGTCGAGGTGAGCGCGGAGCGGCAGCGCCAGTTGGGGGTCGAATTTTATTCCTCAACCGCAATATCCAATAGCGTCCTCGGACTGGGAACGGTTAACTTCGGCACGCTGCAGAACGCGATCGGCAACCCGCTGGGGCTGACCGGGCTGGGACTCGGCCTCGCGTCGGGGAGTATGTGTTCAATTCCGATGGCGGTAGCTGCGGCGGCGTCTGGAACCACGACCACTACCACAACCAGCACCACGGCGGTGGTCCCGTGCGATGTGGCGCTGGTGACGGCGCTGCAATCCGATACGCATTCCAACGTGCTGTCGGCGCCGACGCTTTTGACGGCCGATAATACGGAAGCGACCATCGTGGTGGGGGACAACCTGCCCTTCGTGGGATCGGCGGCGGCCAATGCGGGTCTCCCCGGGCAAATCTTCAACAGCGTTCAGCGACAGAACGTCGGAATCACCCTCGACATCGTGCCGCAGGTCTCCGACGGCGGGTATGTGCGGCTGGACCTGTACGAAGAAGTATCGGGTGTGGTGGGTAGCACGGCAAATAACGCGAATGGCCCCACCACAACAATAAGGTCTGCGTCAACTACAGTATTAGTGCAGGACCATCGCACCGCCGTGATCGGCGGACTGATGTCAAACAACGACAACATTCAGCGCCAGGGGGTACCGTGGATTTCGGATATACCCGTGCTCGGAAATCTGTTCTCCAGCACGTCGACCGATAAGCAAAAGGACAACTTGCTGGTGTTCCTGACGCCTCATGTGGTGCGCAACAAGACCGACCTGCGTGCGCTCGCGCTCGATCAGCGCATGCGATTCGTTAACTCGCTGGGCAACCGCGAGATGCATGACATGCCGTCGAGCTCGATCCGTTCCATGTACGATCCGACCTTCTCGGTTGCGGTCCCGCCGGCGGCGGATCTGAACATGCAGAACAACAACGGGGTGGCCGTGCCCGCGCCCGGAGCGGTGCCCGAAGGCGACAAGCCCACCCCGTTCAACACCGAGGAGATTCCGGCGCCGACTTCGTCATCAGGCGCTCTGAGAGTGGCGCCGTCAGCGCCTGTCGCGAGCACGAGCCCGGTCGCTCCGAGTGCCGCAACCTCGGCCAGCGCGACTTCTGGAGTGGCGTCCGCCGACCCGACTGCTGCTTCCCCGAGTGCCGATCCGCCCGCCGCCGCTACTGTTTCGAGGGCCCCGGCAGCGACCACCGGATCCCCGTAGCGATGACAGCTCTCGCGCGCTCGCGCGGCGTACGATGGGAGTTAACGGCTGGCGATATGCATCGCATGTCGCCAGCCGCATGAAGGGACTGCGCGATGCCCCGTCAGGTAGGCGGATTTCGGGCCGGAGTGGAGTACCTGCCGGTCGCCGCGCTGGTGCGAATGTTCGCCGCGATGCCGCTTCATCGCGCTGTCCGGTTCGGCGCCTCGCTGGGCGCGATGATCATGCGGCTCGATCTCGGCAATCGCCCGATCGCGATCAGGAATCTCGAGATCGCTTTCCCCGAACTCGATCGTGACGCGCGAATGAAAATTCTCGCCGCGATGTATCGCAACTGGGGCAGAGTTATCGGGGAATGGCCGCACTCCGGCGAGCTGCATCGCACCAACATCGAAAGCCGCGTCACTTACGATGGGGTTGAGAATCTCAACCATGCCCTGGTGATCGCCGAGAAGCGCGGCGCGATCATCCTGACCGCGCACTATGGGAATTTCGAGCTGCTGCCGCTCGCGCATTCGATCTATGGGCATCGGCTGGCGATGATTCATCGCCCCAACCGCAATCCCTGGATCGATCGGGAAATCCGCCGCGTGCGAACCAGCTTTGGTGCTGAGATTATCGAGCGCAAGCAGGCGGGGCTCGCGATGGTGAAATACCTGCGCCAGAAATGGCAGGTCGCGGTCGCGCTCGATCTTGATGTGCGCGACGGCGTGTTCGTGGATTTCTTCGGGATGAAGGCTTGCACCAGCGACGGGGTGGCGCGAATCGCGATGGCGACGCGCGCACCGGTGGTTCCGGCCTTTATGGTGCGCGAGGGGGATACCGCACGCCATTGCATCACGGTGTTGCCGGTCATGGAGATGGTTGCCACGGCAGACCGCGAGGAGTGCGTGCGTGAAAATACCCAGCGCATGACGGCCGCGATCGAAATGATGATCCGGCGCCATCCTGATCATTGGAACTGGATTCATCGCCGGTGGAAGACCCGCCCTAAGGGCGAGAAGCGCTTTTACTAGATCGTTGGTGCTGATCCTCCACTTCATCTATTATCGAGACGATGAGTCGGCGCGAGCAAGAATCGACAGAGGAAGTCATTTCGAAGGAGAACCCCGAACCGGGTTCTTCGCCCAATCCGCCGAAAGCTTATATCCCGGCGTGCGGTACGCTATGCGATGCGTTCTGGTGGGCACGGCGCGGCAATCCCGTAAAGTCCTCGGACTGATCTTCCTACAAGTTGGCGATGACGGCGCGCGCGAAGTCTTCTGTTTTCGCGTTGCCGCCTTGATCCGGCGTCAGCAAGCGACCCTCCGCGTATACCTTCCGCACCGCCTCTTCGAAACGTTTCGCCGCATCGCCGAAACCCAGGTACTCCAGCATCATCGCCGCCGATAGCATGGTCGCGGTCGGATTGATGATGTGCTGTCCCACGATGTCCGGCGCGGTGCCATGTACGGATTCGAAGTATGCATAGTCGTCGCCGTAGCATCCGCTGGGCGCGACGCCGAGCCCGCCGATGGTGCCCGCGGCCGCATCGGAAAGAATGTCGCCGTATAGATTCGGCATCACCACCACATCGAGCTCATGTGGCGATTGCACGACCCGGCGTGCGAAATCGTTGACGATGAAATTCTCGTAGCGTAGCTCCGGATATGATTTCGCCGTCTCCTCGCAAATGCGGCGGAAGAATTCATCCGCGTCGCGCAGCATGTTGTACTTCGAAGTGCAGGTGATCTTCCCCTTGCCGCCGGCGCGTTTGCGTTTCATCGCGAGTTCGCACGCGAAGCGCGCCACCTGTCGCGTATTCTTTTCGGTGATCACCTTGATCGAGTAGCGGCCGGTTGCCGAGGTATCGATCGGCGCGCGCAGAATTCTGCTGTACGGCTTCATCGGCGCAAGCTGCTCAAGCGGTCCTTCCAATCCGAGATACGCGTCCTCGAGGTTCTCGCGCACGATGACATAGTCGATGTTGTCGGGATTTTTCAGCGGACTGCGAAAGCCCTTGAGATAGCGGCACGGGCGAACGTTTGCGTAGGTCTGCTTGCCCCATCGCAGATAGAGGATGGCGGTGGTTTTGCCCGAAGTCGAACCGAACAGCGTCGAATCGGAATGGTCGATGGCCTCGCGCGCCTTGGCCTCGGTCTCTTTACGCACCCAATGCTCGCCGGTCGGGAACTCGATGTACTCGATGTCGAGTTTCATCGCGCGCAGGACGTCCATCGTGGCGCCGACCGCTTCGGGCGCCGCATCATCCCCGGGAAGAACCACAACTCTCTTGCTCGCCAATTTTGCCTCCGTGTTTTACAGCGCTTCCGACAGCGCCATCATGCAGACACCCGTGCCGAACGGCGCCGTGCCAACCTCGATCGATTGATAATGCGCGAAATCGCCGGGCGGCGTCTGCTGGGATACCCCCGTGAACTCGCCCTCGAGGTTTATCTTTGAGCATATCCCCGCAAGCGCCCGAGCATACGCATTCTCGGCGCGGAAGCTGTTGAGCTTCTCGAGGTTCAACTCCAAGGCGCGTCCCAGCGCCAGCGCGAAGCCCGCCGATGCCGACGCTTCGAGATACGACTCGGGCCGTTCCATCACCGTATGCCAAAGACCGGTCTCGCGATCCTGCAACGATGAGACACTGTTGAGCTGATGCGCAAGCTCGATGCCGAGATTGTCGATCTTCGCACCGAGGCGCGCCTCCGCTCCGGCAGCCTTCGCCTCGTCAAGCACTTGTGAAGCCGCGATCGAGAACCAACTGTTGCCGCGCGCCCAGAGGCACGGCGAATGAGTTTTGGTTTCCGGATAAGCGACATGCCACAGCAAGCTGGTGACCGGATCGCGCAGATGTTGGGCATGGATCAGGACCTGGTCGAAACCGGACTCGATCATCGACGCGTTCTGTTCGATGCGCCCCATCAGCGCCATCGCTGGCGCGACGAAGTACGCAGCATCGACCCACACTTCGATCGCGGGCGGATGCGGTACCGGCGCGCCGTCCGAGGTATGGGTCGCCTTATGTTGCACGGCATCGATGATGGTGCGCGCGTAGTCGAGGTACTCGCGCTTGCCGGTTTTCACATGCAAGTCGAGTGCGGGCAGCGCTTCTGCCGACCAGAACCAGAACCATCCATCGGTGTCGGGACCAGACGATAGCTTCGGCGCGAACCATTTGATCGCATTCTCAACCGGAAATTCAGTCTTGAGGGCGCGCGCCGCATAGAGCAGCCCGTCGCACAGGATGGCGTCGCCCCAATGCGGTTCCTTGCTGAGTAGTTCCCGGCCGGCATGCGCGGTGAGGCGAATCAGCGAATCGCGGATCTGTTTCTTGTCGATCGAGGTCTTGTCCGCATCCGACGGTGGCATTGTGATTCTTCGTTGAGTCACGTGACTATGGAAATGCTCTCCGGCGAGTTAGTGTTATACTTTTCGGAGACTGCACCTATGCCACTTGCGAAGTCAAAGCGACCGGTGATCAAGACGCTGCACGAAGTTGGCCGCTATGCGATCGGAATCGTATGGAATGACGGCCACGACAGCATCTTCCCGCTCGAGAATTTGCGGCGCGGATGCCCATGCGACATTTGCAAGGGTCACGTGAGCGGCTCGATTCCCGAAGCGAGCCAGCGCCTGCGCCAATTCTCGCGGCTCGGCGAGAGCGGCGTGTTCATCGCGTGGGTCGATGGGCATGAGACGCTGTACACGACCGACGATCTTCGTTCGCTGTGCCGATGCGCCTACTGCGTCGCGGAACCCGAGAAACCCATCACCGGTGGCTGAGGCCGCAACTCGAGAGCGGTACTTGCGCAAGTCGGCGCGCTCAAATAGTTCAATGAAGGCCGCGCCTGATGCGGCGCAACTATGAATAGAAAAACACCGTCATTATGTCTCGTCCTCGCGGTCGCGCTTCTCGTCGCGACGGCGTCAGCATGTCAAGCCAAACTAGATGGAGTTCCCGTGCGCAACACCGGCCATTACGCGATTATCGATACCGACCGCGGCACTGTGGTGATCGAGCTTTACCCGCAGTCCGCACCGAAAACCGTAGCCAACTTTGAAACTCTGACCAAAAAGGGTTTCTACGATGGATTGACGTTTCATCGCGTGGAACCGGACTTCGTGGTGCAGGGCGGCGATCCCGACGGCACCGGCAGAGGTGGGCCCGGATATACCGTGCCGGCGGAAATCGGCGAAAAGCATCTGCGCGGAAGCGTCGCGACCGCGCGCCTTGGCGATGAGGTCAACCCGAAGCGCGATTCGAGCGGCAGCCAGTTTTATATCTGCCTCAAGCCGCTGCCTGGCCTCGATGGTCAGTATACGGTTTTCGGCGGCGTCATCTCGGGCATGGATGTGGTCGATCAGATCCAGAAGGGCGACCATATGAAGACCATTAAGCTGGCGAGCACACCGCCGAAGTAGGGCGCTTCGATGGCTGACTTCGGAAGCGGGCACCGCGCAGGCGGGCCCTACTTCACCGTCGACGTTCACCTCCATACGAATCGGGGCAGTTCCGACTCCAATCTCGCCCCCAAGGATTTGGTCGCGCGCGCGAAACAGATCGGAATCGGCGCTGTTTGTATCACCGAGCACGACACGATGTGGGAGTTCCGCGATGTTCCGGAGCTGCTCGACGATCAGGGCCCGAGATTTCTGCGCGGGATGGAAGTGACCACCGATATGGGGCACATCGGCGTGTTCGGGCTTTCAAGCTATGTCGGCGGCATCTACAAGCTGAGCGAGTTGCGCAAGGTGGTCGATGCCGAGGGCGGCATCCTCATCGCGAATCATCCGTTTCGTTACAAGCTCGACCCGCGGTTCTCATTCATCAATCCCGATCATGAACCGATCGACGAGAATTTTCCTGAGCGCGCCGCCAAGCTGCCGATCTTCACCATGGTTGACGCAATCGAGGTTCTAAACGGCGCCTGCTCGGAGGATGAAAACCTCTTCGCGCTAAAGGTTGCGCGTCTCATCGGCAAGGCGGAGGTGGCGGGCTCGGATTCGCATTCGGCCGGTTCGGTGGGATGCGTCACCACGCTGCTCGAAGATCCGGTGACCGACGAGCGCGGGTTGATCGACCAGATCAAAGCGCGCCGCTCACGCGCCGGCCGCGGCCTGATGAAGGGCAAGGTAGCTCCGTTCGAGCTGAGCTGAGGGTGAATCTCACAGCAACGCTCCGCGGAAGGGTTCGTCGCGCGTCGGCGGATGTTGGAGCAAATTGATCGCCCACTTGCGCGCTTGCCGCAGCGCCTCCTCAGCGCGACGGAACAGCCGCTCGCGATACATCGTGCCCCACACATAAACGTCGACCGAGGGCTCGTCGCTGAGCGTGATGTCGAGCATCCAGTCCTCTAGCTCGGGCCCGCAAATCAGCAGCCGCACCAGGCGGCCATGATCGATGACGATCCCGCGTGCTTCGCGCGGGAGGCGGAACTCATCCTTCACGCGCTTGATGAGATTCGGCGAGTAGTGCTCTTCGGTGAACGGGACGTAGACCCAGTCGCCCTGCGGAGGATTGGCCTGCCGCGCGATGCGCAGATTATTGTCGGTCAGGTCTTCCTTCGCGCGATCCTGGTCGTAATCGCGCGCGACGGTGTAGAAGGTCATCGCGATCGGAAGCTGCGGCAGCTCCTCTTCGGATTTCTGCTGCTGCTTGCGCGGCTTCTTGTGAGTCGTCTCGACCCACCATCGATTTTCGACGTTAGGCTTGTTGGCCATCGGGTCTAGGATAGCACATCAGGCGCGGCGCGCTCGCGACGCGGGCCGTCTCCGCTTTTGGCGCGCGGTGGCGCTGACGCTGCGCGTATTGCGGCGACCTTGCCCCGACACGATTTCCCTGCGGCCGCTCGAGGCAGCCTTGCGCCGGGTCGGGAGTCCGCGCTTGGAACCTCGCGACGTTTTGATAGCGCGGCGAGCCTGCGCGCGAAGGCCTAGCACCATCCGGCGTTGGAACAAGTCAGCTTTGCGCTCGGCATCCGTCCAGAACAGAAAATGCCCCATCTCGTGATAGAGGGTCTGAATCCACATCCGCTCGCTCTTGTGGATGCGGCAGCGCTTCCAGTTCTCAGGATGGATGAGATGGATGCGGCCGTCTTCGTAGGTTTTGCCCGCGGTCTTGCCGTAATCGATGTACTCGTACCATTCAATCCGCGGCAACCTGATGTGATAGTAGCGGCAAAAACCTGAGATGGCGCGCCGAAACGACACCGGACGATGAGTCCGAAAAAAGTCTGAAAGATTCCTGTCGATTTCCCTACGAAAAGCGACAGGGGGAACTACCATTCGCACTGGTGGAAGAGACCTCCGGTCGGGATGGGAAGATTCTATTGGCTCGCCTCCAGTAAGGTCAATTTGCGACCCGTTTGGCCTGAAAAAGGCTTTAAAATGCTACTTTTTTCCCCGGTTAGACCGCCGCCGTTGGGCTCCAAAGCGAGGTGGAACGCTACAGAACGGAGCCGGTCTAGCCGATGACGCCGGCGTCCTTCAGTCTGGCGATCTCCTCCCAAGTCAGGCCCGCCTCTAGGGCGACTTCCTCAGTATGCGCACCCAACTCGGGCGCGTGGCGATAGGCGGGATGCGGGCCCCCGCCGAATTCGACCGGGCTGTTGACGACGCGGCAGCCCGGAATGTTGGGATGCTCGATATCGACGAACGCACCGACCGCCTCGGCCTGACGATCAAGCATCACCTCGCCCTCCGTTTGGACCGGCGCCCAAATCAGGTTGTGACGATCGAAAATCGGCCCCCACTCCTCGCGCGTGCGCGAGGCGATTGCCTCATCGATGAGGCGTGTCAGTTCGCGGCTGTTCTTGCGACGCCCGCCGAAGTCCTTGAAGCGCGCATCGTCCCTCCATTCGGCGTGGCCGAGCGCCGCGCAGAAGTCCGGCCAATGCCGATCGCTCTGGATCATCACGAAGTAGATCCATCCTCCGTCCTTGCATTGATAGGAGTTCCAAAGTGGATTGGTACGCTCGCCGCGGCTTTCCTGCTCGGGTGGTTTTCCGCTGATGAGGCCGATGGTCAGGTCGGTCGCGTTCATCCATAGCCCCATCTGGAACAGCGAAATGTTCACCTCGCATCCGTGGCCGGTCCTCACGCGCTGAAGCAGCGCCGCCGAGATCGCGCCTGCGAGGCCGAGACCCGCCGCATGGTCGATCATCCCGGGACGCTGCGCCGGCGGCGCCTGACCCGGCTCCGCCACTGTATGCATGATGCCGGAGCGCGCCCACGCCGCCGCATAGTCGAATGCGGGACGATTCTTGTCGGGCCCGCGATGCCCGTAGCCGTTGAGCGAGGCATACACCAGGCGCGGATTGCGCGACGCCATCGAGGCGTAATCGAGTTTCATCCGCGCCAGCGTCTCGACTCGAAGGCTGGTGATAAATACGTCGGCGTGCTCGATGATCTTCATCGCGAACTCGACGCCCTCTGCCCGACGGAGATCAACAGCGACCGAGCGCTTGTTGCGATTGTCGAGTTCGTAGGGCGGTACCGCGCGCGTCTCGGTCATCGCTCGCGTAGTGACGGCGCCGCGAATCGGATCGCCTCCGTTTGGATCTTCCAGCTTGATGACATCGGCGCCCCAATCACCCAGCACGGCGCTGCATGATGGACCCGCCACCCACATCGCAAGTTCGACGACTTTAATTCCGGCAAGCGGTCGGTCGATCGTTTCAGACATGGGAACAGTTGGTAGCAGGGTTCAAAAATAAAGAGAACCTCGCGACCGCGTCGGCAATCGCGAGGTTCTCTCCAGATGCTCCGGACGTTAGTGCGAGGTCTGGGCAAGGAGCGGGGTCTGAGCGGCGCGCAACCGATTGCGGCGAGGCTCGCGGCGGCGCACCCGGTTTACGGTGAGACGCTGGACGCGGCTCGCTTCCTTAAGCCGCAGCCGCAGGGGAGCGGGCATCGCATCTGGATTCCCCGAGATCAGCGCGGCGATGCGCCACTTGAGCGCGTCAGCATCGATCGCGAGCGCATCGCATACGTTTTCGAACGAGAGAGGGCATCGCGCCCCCGACTGGAAGATCCAGTTCTTGGCCTCCGAGAACGAGGCGCGCTTGCGCGGGCTGGCGGACCGATAGCCGTCCTGCACCAGGTTAATCGCATCGGCCAACACCGCGAGCATCAGGCGCTGCTCGCTGGTCAGGGAGCGTTTCCCGATGGTGTCGAAGAACTGGCTTTTGAGGATTACGTCCGGAAAAGGACGCTGTTCGGGAGACTTTTCGATGACCTGAGCCTGCAACATCGCTCAGCTCCTTCCTTGCGAGCTATGCCCTTTTTGGGGCTGCGTCGCGGTAAAAATTGTGCGCCACTCCATTAGCCGGACCGGAACATTCCATATCATCTGACTAATGTAAATGGTCGGATTGGGGACAATAATCAGGTCTAGGATCGCTTGCAAGCCACGTCGCATTACGCTGCTGAGATTGACAATACTTAACTGAAAGAGACGCGCTCGATTCCAGGTGTTTCTCAGGCATGAATCCGAACGCTCGTTCCGAACGAACGTATCCCAGCTCCTTCTCCCAGTGGCAGTAAACGCCATCTCGATTCCTAACGGCATGCATTTGATTAGAATGCTCGCGCACCAGTGTACTGACTCATCGGATGACGCGGAATTGCATAAGCAACAGCCTCCTCTTATTTCATGATAAATTAATTGACTATTGATCCGGCGCTTTCTTAGAGAGTTGTGCGGCCGGTGCCGATTGGAGAGAGGCTCAGTCGGGTAGATGCCAAGGCACGTTGACGATCATGATCCGCTGCTTGCCTCTGAGCATCAGCCGAGCAGCGATCATTTCCGGACGCTGGTTATGTAAGAAATAATGCAGCCAATGCCGCTCGATTAATTCCGGGAGCAAGACCGCGATCATGCGGTCCGGATGCTCCTCTTCCAGCTTCAGTATCCGCTCAACGAGCGGCTTGATGATGAATCGGTAGGGTGACTTGAGTACCACCAGCTCCGGAACCGGACGGTTCGCCTTGCGCGCAGGCTCCTGAACGAATTTGTGCCAGTCTTCCCGCAACGCATTGGTGTGCTGTTCGCATTCGACGTGCAGCGCTTCGATATCGTCGGATAGCGTTACGGCAAAGCGCATCGCACGGCGCGAAATGCGGCTCCAGCGGTCGATCGGCACCACGACCAATGGCGGTTGCATATCGTCAGGCTCGAATTCGGTGTCCGCCAGCGTTTCCCGCTCCAGCTCGTAGTAGTGCTGACGCACGGCCAACATGATCGAAATGAGCGTCGGCACCAGCAGCACGACGATCCAGGCGCCCTGAGTGAACTTCGCGATCACTACTATCGCCGTGGTGATCGCGGTGGCGAGTGCGCCGAGTCCGTTGATGACCATGCTGGATTGCGCTCCCGGCTCCGTGCTGCGACTCCAGTGCGCCACCATCCCACCCTGAGAAAGCGTGAATGCGAGGAATGCGCCGACCGCAAAAAGTGGGATGAGATTATCGGTAACGCCGTTGAAGATGATCAACAGAAGCGCCGCCATCGCGGACAGAACGCAGATACCTTCAGAATAAACCAGTTGACGTCCGCGATTGACGAAGGCGTTCGGGAGATAGCCGTCTTCAGCCACCGTCCGGCAAAGCCGAGGGAAGTCCGCAAACGAAGTATTCGCCGACAGGCAGAGCACCAGCACAATCGATACGATGCTGATCCAGTAGAAGACGCCTCTGCCCGCGACTGCGGCGAGCAGCTGCGAGAGCACGCTCTCATATGCCGCGCTTCCCGGGACGGTGGCTACGATGCGGTAGGCGTGGGCCAGAAAGGCGATCCCCGCGAGCAGCACAATCAATATTGCGATGATCGCTCCTAGTGCACGTTGGGCCGAAATCACCGCGGGCTTGCGGAAAGCCTGGACCCCGTTGCTTACCGCTTCGACACCCGTCATCGCGGTACACCCACTCGCGAAAGCTCGCAACAGGATCCAGATCGATAGCGCATGAATAGCGGCGGTTGGCGCCGGCGGCGCGACTACCGGCCGCGGGCTTCCATGCTCCGCAAATGTTGCCCACAGGCCCATTCCGATCGCGGCGAGCAACGTCCCGACAAAGAGAACCGTCGGCACCATGAATAGAACGCCCGCCTCGCGCGTGCCCCGCAGATTCACGATAGTCAGGATCAGCAAAATGATTAGGCATAGGGCGAGCGTGTGAGGTTGCAAAACCGGAGCGGCTGAGATGATTGCGCCGACGCCTGCCGAGATCCCCACCGCAACGTTCAGCAGGTAATCGATCATGAGCGCCGCGGCCGCGAGCAGACCCGCATTCGGGCCCAGATTCTCGAGCGCGACCGTATAGGAGCCTCCGCCCGATGGGTAGGCGGCGATCGTCTGGCGATAACTCAAATAGACGATCGTGAGCAGGACACAGATGGCGCCCGTAATGGGCAGAATGTATCCGGCGCTGGCAGCGCCCAGAACCAGCATCACCGTCAACGCCGCTTCCGGACCGTAAGCGGCCGAACTCAACGCGTCGAGACCAAAGGTCGGAATGCCCGCCAAGGCCCCGATGCGTTGTTCGTCCTCCTCCTCAGAGGCGAGTGGGCGACCCACGAGCGTGTCGATGAAAGATAGCTTTGCCATAATCAGTCTTATGCCCGATGGCCAGCCATATGTTTTTGCGGTTCTGTGACCGGTCTGTGAAGTCTCACTTACAACGCCGGCGCATCCGCTCCCCCAGAAGCGCGCGATCACAGCGATGTTGTAGATCTTCCGATTTGATATAGTTTCGGCGACCGCATCACCGGCAACACCAGGATTCGCGGCGGACCGTGCGGCCCTGAGGAGGAATGCGATGGGCGACTACTTAGGCGTCAAGGACAGCGCAAAAGAGTACAAGAAGCTTCGCGAGATGGCTCCCGACATGATGAAGGGCTTTCTCGAATTCGACAAGGCCGTTTTCAAGGACGGCGCGATTCCGAGCAAGACCAAGGAGCTGATGGCGATTACAGCCGCGCACGTGACTCAGTGCCCATGGTGCATTGACGCGCACGTTAGTCGCGCGAAGGAAAAGGGCTGCACCGACCAGGAGATTGCCGAGGCGGTGTGGGTCGCGGCCGCGATGCGCGCGGGCGCGGCGTTCAGCCATGGCGCGCTGGCGATGCAGATTGCGGATCAGCATCAACATTAAGATTCAGCACCACAGGCTGAAGCCTGTGCTACAAAATCAAGCGGAGTCAGATGGAGTCTCAGACTAACGTCCGTAAGACCAGAAAAATCGACATCGGCGGAACGATGGTCGGGGGCGACGCGCCGATCGTCGTGCAATCGATGTGCGCGACGCGCACCACCGATATCGACGAAACCATAAAGCAGGCCCACCAGCTCGCCAACGCCGGCGCCGGCATCGTCAGGATCGCCGTCGACAACGAAAAGGATGCGGCCGCACTCAAGGAAATTCGCTCGCAGACCAAAGGCGTCGTGCTATCAGTCGACTTGCAGGAGAACTACAAGGTCGCCGACAAGGTCGCGCCGCATGTCGACAAAATTCGCTACAACCCCGGCCATCTGCATCACATCGACAAGAAGAGGACCGTGCCCGAGAAGGTGAAATGGCTGGTCGAGGTGGCGCGCGACAACAACCTCGCGATCCGCATCGGCGTCAACTGCGGTTCCGTCGCGCCGGCGTTCCTCGAGAAGTATCCCGGCGATCAGCTCAAGGCGATCGTCGAGTCGGCCGCGTATCATTGCGCGCTGATGGAGGAGTTTGGCTTCGATCGCTTCGTCGTGTCGCTCAAGGATTCCGATCCGGCCAAGGTGATGGAGGCCAACCGGCGCTTCGCCGAGCGGCGTCCCGATGTGCCGCTGCATCTGGGCGTCACCGAGGCCGGTTTGCCGCCCGACGGTATCATCAAGACTCGCATCGCATTCGAGAAGCTGCTCGCGCAGCAAATCGGCGACACCATCCGCGTCTCGCTCACGCTGCCCAACGAGCGCAAGCACGAAGAGGTCGTCGTCGGCCACAAAATCATCGAGGACGTCGAGGCCGGCCGCTTCATCTCGGTGCCGGATTTCGGCAAGGGACTCAACATCATCTCGTGTCCGTCGTGCTCGCGGGTCGAGAACGAGCAGTTCGTCGAACTGGCGCAGCAGGTCAAGGTGATGACCGACTATGCCACGCCGTACAAAATCACCATCGCGATTATGGGATGCCGCGTGAACGGGCCCGGGGAAACCGATGACGCCGATCTCGGACTGTGGTGCGGCCCGACCACCGTGAACTTGAAGAAGAAAGATCAGAAGCTTGGGTTCTTCAAGTACGACGAGGTGTTGAGCCATCTGCGCACCGAGCTCGACAAGTTGATCGCGGAGCGCATCGCGTCGAATTGAAGAGAAGAGCCAGCCAAAACAAGGCACCACTTGTCCTAACTTGGTGTCTTGGCGTTTTGTCTGACCCCTGCTTCTGATTTCTTCGGTATCATGACCTGCGGCGGACCGATCGCAGGCACCGCTTCATAGTTAGTCTCGATCGCCTTGCGCAGCCGGGGCCAGAAAAGTGGACGGCCGCGAAAGTTCCGCTCCAGACCATCCGTATCGAGAGCGAACGCGGCTATCTGATGGCGCCCGATAGCGTCGAGGAGCGGTGCGTCATCGAAAGTCCCGAGCTGTTCCATCGAGGTCAGCACCATCAGATCGATCCATTGCAGATTCGCTTGCTCATCAATGAGCTTCAGTTCCGCGGTGTCCGTCAGGATCGGTCCATCGATTGAGTGAAGAATTGCGAGCGCACGGCGATCCCACGGTTCGGCTTCAGCCACGTCGCAACGAATTGAAGGTGACACGACTTCGCGCATACTCATTGCGATCGGGCGCGGTGCGAGGACGAAACCGAGCGACAGCAGGAACGCCAGCGCGGCTCCGGCGCCCAGTTGCGGGATGAGTCGCATCGTGCGCACCCGTTCGAGCGCCAGATCGATTCCGGCGCTGGCGATGATCGTCAGCGCCGCGAGCGCCGGCAGAAAGTAATACGCATTGCTGCCCCATCGCAGACATGAAGCGACATCGTGAATCGATGCGACGATCAACAGATAAAGCGTCAAGCAATCGGTCATACGGCGACGCGTCAAGGCGACGATCGCGAAGATCGTGAGGCCGACATTTCCTCCAATCAGGATGCTGAAAAACAATACTGGTGCGGTGAAGTCCAGACGCGTCGTGCGTACCGCGCCGAATGAATTGAGGAAGTAGTACGGATAGACGGCCGCGAGGAGGGCGGTTCCCATTGCGACCGCGGCAAGCCAAATCGCCGAGAGGGTGACCGCGCGCCGCCGCTGTCCGGAGGTCCAACAAAACAGCACGACCGTCGCGATTCCTACCGCATGAGCCTGCTTGATGAAGAAGCTGATGACGAACAACGCGATCGCGGTCGCGGTGGCGCCGCTGGTGAAAGCGACGATCCCGGCGAGTTCGCAGGCTAGCACCGGCATGTCCACGCGATACTCGAAGCCCCATCGCAACACGATCGGCGAGAGGAAAAATCCAAGCGTTGCGAAAAGCGCGGCGCCTATGCTCGTACCGATCCTGCGCGCGAGGAGGAAGATCATCGCACATACAACAATGGTTGAAGCGATCGTCAACAGCCGTCCCGCTTCCAGCGCGGCCATCGGCCCGGTCCCGAACATCGGAGTGAGCTTCGCGGTGAGCGAGGGCACCACTGGCCCGTATCCCAGCGGGATAAACGGTGCGACCCGGAAATCGCGATAGAGCGGCGCGCCCTTGACGAACATGTCGACATGAATCGCGAGCTGCGCGGGTCCATAGTCCCATGTGAGCGGCACCGCGATGCGGCACAGCCAACCCTGCATCGTGCGCAGCGCGAGGAGGGCCAGAATCGAGAGCGCGATGACCTCGCCTTCGAATGTCTTCCGATTTGACGTGGTTTATTAACTACCAGACGCGATGACGTGACTAGACGATTACCGCTTCCGGAGCGTGAAGCAACGCGAAGAGAAGAGCCAGACAAAATCGACAGAGGCACGAAGGCACAAAGTTAAGACGAGGAAGAGAGAATCGGAAGCAGATGCGGGCTTGCAGCAGTCCTGACTAGAAATTATTCAAAGGGCCGCAGCGGCCCGCATCTGATGCTGTGCTCTTCATGGCAGCGTCCCGTGACCCTGCGCTCACCGAAGAAGCGCCGCTCATCCTAACTTTGGGTCTTTGTGCCTTTGTGGTTTTGTCTGACTCTCCTTCCTAGATCGCGCGCGTCAATGCGCGATGGGTCGGCGCGAGCAGCACGTCGGGGCGCAGTCCGTATGCGCACGCGGTCGCGCACGGCTTCGCGCTGCACGACAAACACGCCTCGGCGCCTTTGCCGAGTAACGCATACTCCTCGCGCGCAAAGCGCATGTCACCATAGTCGACCGCGTACATCCGGGTACGCAGCACCTCGCCGATCTCGACGCCGTACGGACACGAGCTTTCGCAAATGCCGCATCCCTGGCGGCATTGCGACGCCGCGTTCAGCTGCTCATAACGCCGCAACAGCGGGATATCAGCGGTGGCCGTCGCGCGCGCGCCCGAGGCGCCGAGGTACTCATCGATCGTTTCGGTGCCCGTCATCGTGACGACCAGCGCGTTGACGTCGGGATTGGACAGCACCCATCGAAAGGCCGCCTGCGCGAAGGTGGCGCCATCTTTCTCATATGGGCGCATGTCGTTGAGGCGCGCTCCCCGCAGCGTCTTCATCGCCACCACGCCGACACCATGGGCCTTGGCCTTCTTGATGATGCGCGGCAAATCGGTCTGCACCGCGACGAAATCGAAGGAGCGGAAGAAGCGCTGATAAAAGCGCGGGTCCTGCCCGAAGTTGTATGCGCAGAGGATCACGTTGAACGCGGCCGGAATCGATTCCCCAATCGAGGCATTCGATCAGATTTCCCGCGTGACCTGACATTCCGGCGAAGCGAATCTTGCCCTGCTTCTTCGCCATCTCGGTGAACTCGTGCCACTCGGGATTCTTGATGCGCTCGATATCGTTGACCGCATGATTGAAGTACACGTCAACATGATCCGTCTGCAGCCGCCGGAGACTTCCCTCCAGCGACGCCATTATCGTCTCTTTCGAATCGATCGGACCGGCGATCGTCTTGGACGTGAGATAGACCTTGTCGCGCTTGCCCTTGAGCGCGTTGCCGATCACGGTTTCGGATTCGCCTCCCGAGTAGGTTTCGGCGCTGTCGAAGTAGTTGATTCCGCGATCGAACGCGTGGCGGACGATATATTCATCGCCGTTGTGAAGCCTCGCTCCTCCAAATGAGATATCGGAGATTTTGAGCCCGGTCTTGCCGAGCGGCGACAGTCGGCGGACTTCGCCAGGCGGAATTGATGCGGCCGCTTCGCTCGCGCCGAGCATCGGGAGCAGTCCGGCGCCGACTCCGGCGAGGGCGCCCTGTTTGAGAAATTCGCGGCGAGTCTGGATGCTTTTCTTCCAGGACCAACTCATCGGCGGGCACTTCCTTTGTAGGAGTGATCACCAATGACGTTATCGCGGCGCCTTGGTTACGAAAAGCGGCCCGATAGCCTAGTCATCGAGCGCGACTACGTGGGAACGGTGCGTCTATCGCGCCGCCTCTTTGTCCCAGTCCATCATCGCTTTGGTTAAGGAGGCTGAGCAGATGGCGAACTCACCGTCGTGTTCCATCGCGCGGGTCGCCTCGCTTTTCTTGTTCGCCAGCGCGAGGGTCAGGACTTTGGCAGCGGCGAGGTGAAACTCACGATGGAGCCGCCGGCATTGCTCATAGTGCGGGGAGCGCTTGATATCGGCCGATAAGTCGGGTCCCTCAAGCCATTTCCCGAAGTCGCATTGGTTGTCCTGGCGCACGACGGTAACCGAGACATCACTGCCGGCTTGCTCGATTGCCTTCTGCAGCCGCGCCTTCCACATGCCGTGCCCGCCGATGGCTTTAACGATCTGTTGGTGAATAGTGTTCATCAGAATCTGTCTCCTCCATTCATAACAATGAATTCAGTCTGTAGCTATGTTTAGTCATATCTATAATGATATAAGTTATTATCAGCAGTGTTTAACCTAACATTGCCCGAAATTGACGACGCTGAAGATGACACTTCGGATCTAACATTGAAGGCGAATTAGTGGGTTTGTTTTTGCTTTTCGCCGGCAGCAAGAAACGGTGTTGCGAGCATCACCGGGCCTGCCCGCCGGTTTGAGGTTGCGGCGCCGATCGCGTCGCCGCTTTGTCCCAATCCATCATCGCCTTGGTTAAGGAGGCTGAGCAGGTGGCGAACTCACTGTCGTGTGCCATCGCTCGGGTCGCCTCGCCCTTCTTGTTCGCCAGCGCGAGGGTCAGGACTTTGGCTGCGGCGAGGTGAAACTCACGATGGAGACGCCGGCAGTTCTCATAGTGCGGGGAACGCTTGGTATCGGCGGACAAATCGGGGCCGTAGAGCCATTTTCCGAAGTCACATTGGTTGTCCTGACGCACGACGGTAACCGTGACATCGCTGACGCTCTCATTGATTGCCTTCTGCAGTCGCGCCTTCCACATGCCGTGCCCGCCGATGGCTTTGACGATCTGTTGGTGAGTCGTAGTCATCGAAGTCTCATACCTTCTTTTTACGAGTAACTCACTGATAGATCAGTGGCGACTACTAGTCAACATTGATGATGGCACGATCCCTCATCGATGCCATTAAGCCATTACTGCCTAAAATCACTGGCGTAGGGATAGCATTGCTTGCGATTGATAAAGGCGATTGCCAGCCTCCTCGCGGGAGGAGTCCACAAAACCGGCCTGGTTGCCGAAAGCCAAAAACGAAAGTCCTTTATTTTCAACTACTTGGTGGCTTCGTTTATGTAATCGACCGCGAGGAGTGTCCGAGCAGTCGCCCTTAGCGTGGCGAAGGCGCCTCGAATCCACGGTGGGTTCGTTTATGTAAATACGGCACGCACATGTAGCGTACTTCCGGACCCGGCAGTGGCTTTGTTTTTGTAGTCTCGGCATCTCCAGGTCGATGAGTCCGAGGTTCGAGCCGAGGGGCAAGGTCCCGCGAATGGGTTTGTTTTTGCGATTTTTCCTCTGCGAACGTTTCTGAAGTTGGTGGGTTCGATCGCGGAAGCCAAATGAGAAAATCCTTTATTTACAACAGCTTCTTGGCTTCGTTTATTTAAATCCACCGCTCGGCGATGCCTCGCGGTGGGTTCGTTTCTGCAGTTTCACATTCAACGCACTTGGCCTGAAACGCCTGCGGCGCCCGTCTGGCACCGCAACATTATAGTAGCACACTATGACTGTTCGTTCAGCCCGAGTGACGCTCACAACCCTTCGAGCTTGATCTCGCCGCTGGCGATCCTCTGAAGAGTCTCCGCATAGAGCTGATGCTCCACCATCAGCACCCGGGCCGCGAGGCTTTCCGACGTATCGTCAGCCATCACTGGAACCTTCTTCTGCGCGAGTATGCGGCCCTCATCGTATTCCGCATCCGCGACGTGCACCGTCGCGCCGGATTCCTTCTCGCCCGCCGCCAGCACCGCCTCATGTACGTGATGCCCGTACATTCCCTGGCCTCCGAACTTCGGCAGCAGCGCGGGATGGATGTTGACCACCCGGCCGCGATAGCGCGCGAGCGTCTTCGGCCCGAGCTTCTTCATGTAGCCCGCCAGTACGATCAGGTTCACCCGATGCTTCTCCAGCACCGCGAGGATTGCCTCATCGAGGCGCGCCGGGTCGGGATGGATGTGCGAGCTGAGATGAAACGCGGGAACCCGCGCCGCCATCGCGCGATCGAGCACCATCGCATCGGAGTTGTTGCTGATGACGACGCATGGCTCGGCGTCGAGGCGGCCCTCGCGGCACGCATCGAGGATCGCCTGCACGTTGCTTCCCCCGTGCGAGGCGAGAAATCCCAGTCGTAGCTTCATAGCGCGGGCATTATACGATGTTGCGGCAGATTATCGTACGAGGACCGGGCGCTTCTGCGGGGGGCGGAGCAAATCGGCGCGCGCCAGCGACACCCGATGCGGTGACTTGATCGCCGCGAGCATCTCGGAGATCGACTGGTTGAGTTTCGGATGCATCAGCGTTGGCGCCAATTCCGCCATCGGCGCCAGCACGAAGCGGCGCTCTTGCAATCGCGGATGCGGCACCGTCAGGGCGCGAGTGTTGATGACTTCCTTGTCGAAGAACAGCAGGTCGAGATCGATGATGCGTGGCTTATATTTCCCGCGCAAAGGCTTGCGCCCCTTGAATGGCTTGCGGCCCATCCCGCGCTCGATGGTGAGCAGACGCTTCATCAGATCTTCGGGAGTGAGTTCGGTATCGACCTCGACCACGCCGTTGAGGAACGGCCACTTCAGCATCAGTTCGTCGCCGACCGGTTCGGTCTCGTAGATCGAGGATTGGCGCACGACGCGCGTACCGGGGATGGCAGCGATTTTCGCAATCGCCTCCCGGTAATTGCCGGCTCGGTCGCCGAGGTTACTGCCTATTGCGATGAAGGCCCGATGGGGCATCCTGTAACGTTACAGCCTGAGCGCCTTTATTCGTTCCACCGCCTCTTTCAATCGATCGC
The DNA here is from genome assembly GCA_963815835.1 of uncultured delta proteobacterium. Classification (GTDB taxonomy): domain Bacteria; phylum Desulfobacterota; class Binatia; order Binatales; family Binataceae; genus DATGKG01. Next base: position 110,901 of record CAWFIF010000002.1, on the reverse strand, counting down.
TCGACACCGTCAGTGAAAAGCGAACGAACCCTTCGCCACCTTTGCCGAATCCGGAGCCCGGAGTGATCGCCACCCCGGCCTCTTTCAGCACGCGCTCGGTGAACGAGACCGAGGTGTATCCCCTGGGGACCTCGGCCCAGACGTAGAAAGTGGCGCGCGGCAGCTCGCAAGAGAGCCCGAGCGCGCGCAGTGCGCCGACCAGGATGTCGCGGCGCTCCTTATAGATGGCGCAGTAGGCCGCGAGCTGGTCGCCGTCGCCGCCCTCGAGCGCCGTGATCGATCCTTCCTGGATCGCCTGCGGGACGCCCGAATCCATGTTGGTTTTGACTTTGCCGAGTGCGCCGACCAGCGTGGCGTTTCCGACTACGAAGGCGGCGCGCCATCCGGTCATCGAGAAGGTTTTCGACAACGAATGGAAATCTACCGCGCATTCGCGCGCGCCATTGACCTCGAAAATGCTCGGTGCGCGATAGCCGTCGTACGCGATTTCCGAATACGCATTGTCATGCGCCAGGATGATGTTGTGCTTGAGGCAGAACGCGACCGCGTCCTTGTAGAAACCCACCTCGACAGTCGCGCCGGTAGGATTGTTGGGGTAGTTGAGCCATAGCATTTTGGCTCGGCGCGCGACCTCAAGCGGAATCGCATTCAGATCGGGCTTGAATCCGTTTTCCTTACGCAGCGTGAGGAAATATGGCTCCCCGCCGTTGAAGACGCATCCCGAGTAATAGACCGGATAGCCAGGGTCGGGGATGAGCACGATATCGCCGGGATCGACCACCGCGGTCGAGAAATTCGCGATACCTTCCTTGGAGCCGATCAGCGCGCACACCTCGGTGCGCGGATCGAACTCGACGCCGAAACGGCGCTTGTACCATGAGGATGCGGCCTGCCGATATTCCAACAGGCCCTCGTAATCGGGGTAGCGATGATTTTTCGGCTCATCGGCAGCGCGCTTGATGCTGGAAATGATGTGGTCAGGGGTCGGGAGGTCAGGATCGCCGATTCCGAGACTAATCACATCGACGCCTTTCGCCTGGACTTCCTTCTTGAGGCGGTCGAGCTCGGCGAAGAGATAGGGTGGCAAAAGGCCGAGTCTCGAGGCGGTCTTGATCTGCACCGGGTAACAGGCTCTCCGTGAAATTAGGGTTGCAAATTAGAACTAACATACTTGGTGGGGTATTCGAAACATTCTGGACGATTTTGCGCCAAAATTTCACTTTTGGAGGAATGTCTGTCCACACCGTAGTGTCTTTCGGCCTCTTGCCGGCATCTTGCGGCCGGCTACAAGGCCTGCAAAGGCGAATCGACCAGCATTTGAACGATCGTTCAAAAGTCCATCGGCGGGACTGGGCCGGCGTCACAAAACCCTTCTACGCGAACCGGAAATGGTAATTTTGCGGTAGCCGGAACTTCCCCGACGTCATCGCAAGAGCCATCCAGTATTAAAGTTGCTTGATCATGAACGATCGTGATGTTAGACAATTTAACGCCTTGATTTTCTGGCGATGCGCCATGCGGAGGACTAATGCTGATTAGGTTCTCTGCGAGGCGCGCCGAGCGAATGGCCCCCTGGTTCACAAGAAGATCGCCGGAGCCCGATCTCGATGCGATAATGTGCCGCCTGCCTCGACCCCGGCCGAGCAGGCGGCTTGCCGGCCATAACTGGAACCTAAACCGGATTGCCTGGTCCTCTAGCTAGAACATGAACCGGACCCTGCTTCCTCTAGCTATCGTCCTGCTGGTCTTCGGACTCGGCACGCTGGCATTTTCCCAGCGCCCATGGGCGCCGCGCTCCGATGTCGAACAGCCGATCCCGTTCAGTCATCGCGTCCACGCCGGCGTCAACAAGATTCCTTGTCAATACTGTCATGAGTATGCGCGACGTTCGCAGACCGCGGGTGCGCCGCCGATCGCCAAATGCGTGGGATGCCACGGCGCTTCGCTCATCGGCGGCATTCAACCGGTCACGCGTCCATGGACCGATGACGCGCGGCCTCCCTTCGAGATCCAATGGAATCGTGTCTACACGCTGCCGGATTTCGTGCGCTTCACGCATAAGCCGCATATCGCCGCCCGCATTGAATGCGAGGAATGTCACGGCGACGTTAAGACGATGGATCGCATCGTGCCGGTGCATGAAATCAACATGGGCTTCTGCGTCGAATGTCACACCAAACGCAAAGCGACCATCGACTGCGCGGTTTGCCATCACTAGCAGGGAGCACTCATGGACGGACTTACCAGACGCTCCTTTATAAAGCTTGCCGCGACGGCGGGAGCGGCTGCCGCCATCCCCGGATGCCAACCGGCGGCGCGCAAGCTGATCCCCTATGTCGTGCCGGATGAAAACGTCATTCCGGGCGTGCCGACCTTTTACGCGACCACTTGCGACGAATGCAGCGCCGGATGCGGAGTCATCGCGAAGGTGCGCGAGGGGCGCGTCATCAAGCTGGAAGGGAATCCAGCGGACCCCATCGGCCGGGGCGCGATCTGCGCGCGTGGTCAGGCGGGGTTGCAGGGACTCTACAATCCGGACCGGTTGCGCTCGCCGATGCTGCGCGGCGCGGACGGCAAGCTCACCGGGATTTCCTGGGACGATGCGCTCAAGCAGTTCGCCGATCATCTGAAGAATGCGGCAGGGAAGGGCAACGATCGGGTCGCGATGATCGCGTCGCCGCAGGGACCGACGCTGCAGAAAGTCATCGCCGCTTTCCTCGGGGCCTACAAATCGAACCGCGCGACCTATTACGAGGCGACAGGCGATGAGCCCGCGCGCGAGGCGGCGCAGATGGTGTTCGGGCGGCGCGATCTTCCGTCGTATCGAATCGACCAGGCCGAAGTGCTGATCTCCTTCGGCGCGGATTTTCTCGAGACCTGGCGCTCGCCGATCGAACTCGCGCGCCAGTATGCCGATTTTCGTGCACCGAAAAATCGCAACGGTGCGCTCACGATCGGCCGCGCCATCTACGTCGGACCTCGCTTCAACATGACCGCCGCGAAGTGTGATGAATGGATCGCTTCGCCCGCGGGCGCTGAGGCGATGCTCGCGCTGGCGATTCTCCATGTGATCCTCGCGCAAGGATGGGTCGGGCCGAACAGCGGCGTGGACGTCGCGGCGCTCAAAAATTTTGCGGCGTCGTACGATCCCACGTTTGTGAGCCAGAGGACCGGCGTCGCGGCGGAGCGCATCCGCACGATCGCCGAGCGCTTTGGTAAAGCCGACGGCGCCCTTGCGCTCGCCGGCGGCGATGATCCGACGTTGCACGCGGCCGCGTACATCCTCAATGCGGGGACCGGCAACCTCGGCCGCACGATGCAGTTTTACGACGGGGAGCCGCCCGAAAGCGTCACGCAGAGCGATGACGTTGCCGCCGCGATTGAGAAGGCACGCGTTGGTATCGTCGCGACTTCCACCGGCGGCCACAACGGGGTGGCTAGCCTTGAGTTCGCATCTTCCCGGATCGATGTGCTGGTGCTCGCGGGCGGCAATCCACTCTACTCGATGCCGCCCGCGTTGAGGGCCAACGAGGCTTTCAAGAAAGTTCCGTTCGTGGTGTGGGCCGGCACCGTGCCCGACGAATCGGCCGATGCCGCGCACCTTCTATTGCCAATTCATCATCCGCTCGAGTCGTGGCGCGACACTTTTCCGCGCGCCGGCGTGCACGGCCTCGGACAACCGGTCATGCAACCCGTCTTCGCGAGCAAGCCGCTCGGCGACGTTCTCATCGCCCTCGCAAATCAGAGCGGCGGCGCGCCGCTGCCGTGGAAAGATACCGCCGACGCGGTCAAAACCGAATGGGCGAAGCTCGGCGGCAGCGCGATCGACGCGCATGATACGAATGAGTTCTGGATCAAGTCGCTCACCGAGGGCGGGATCTTTTCGGAACCGCCCGCGGCGAAGGTCGCGCTCAAGACCGACGCGGTGAAGATCGGCCCCAACGCGCCCGAAATTCCCAAGTTGGCGCTCTACTCGTATCCGCATCCGTTCCTCTACGACGGCCGCGGCGCCGACAAGCCATGGCTGCAGGAAATTCCTGAGCCGGTCACGCAACTCGTTTGGGATAGCTGGGCCGAGATTCATCCCGATACCGCGAAGGAGATCGGCGTCGCCCCGAACCAGGTTGTCGAACTGCGTTCTTCCGAGGGCGTCATCAAGGCGCCGGTCCTGGTTAGCGAACGCGTCGCACGAGGCACCATCGCGGTGCCGCTCGGACAAGGGCATACTGCATACGGACGCTATGCAACAAATCGCGGCGCCAATGCTTTCACGGTGTTGCGCCCGCGTCATTCGCGAATCGAAGTTACGGCGCGCGCGACCGGTGAATCGCAACGGAACGTCACCCCGGTTGGATTTGACTACATGCTCGGGCGCAGCTTCGCCGAGGCGGTGAGTATCGAGCAGCTCGCCAACCACATCGAGCCGAAGTACGTCGAAGAGGAACTGCCCGACGTGCCGTACGAGATGTACGCATCGTACGCGCCCAATCGCAAGCACATGTGGGGCATGACGATCGACCTCAACGCATGCACCGGATGCAGCGCATGCGTCGCGGCATGCTATGCGGAGAACAATGTTCCGATCGTCGGCAAGGAGCTGGTGGCGGAAGGACGCATCATGTCGTGGATTCGGATGGACCGTTATTTTCCCGAGCCCGCGCGACCCGAGCCCCAGCCGCAGCTCTACCTGATGCCGATGCTGTGCCAGCAGTGCGATCACGCGCCGTGCGAACCGGTCTGCCCGGTGTTCGCCGCGGTGCATACCGATGAAGGCCTCAACGGGCAGATCTATAATCGATGCGTCGGCACGCGCTACTGCGAAAACAACTGTCCTTATAAGGTGCGGCGCTTCAACTTCTTCGATCCCGACTGGCCCGAGCCTTTCAATCTGCAACTCAATCCCGATGTGACGGCGCGCAGCGCGGGCGTCATGGAGAAGTGCACGTTTTGCATCCAGCGGATCGTCGCCACCGAAATCAACGCGAAGATCGAAAAGAGCGACGTACGCGACGGCGAGATCATTACCGCATGCGCGCAGGCCTGCCCGACCAAGGCGATCTCATTCGGTGACCTGAAGGATCCCAATAGCGAGATGATGAAGCGTCGCGCGGCGAATAAGAATCGCGGCTATCGCTCGCTCGAGCAGCTCAACACGCAACCGGCGATCATGTATCTGCGCAACGTCTACCACGAACGGGAGAAAGCTTGAGTGGCTGCCGCGGTCGAACCAATCAACATTACGCCGACGTACGCCGACATCGATCGCGGCGTGCATCGCATCATGGAGCCGCCCGGCCTGATGTTCTGGGCGTGGATTGGGTTCTGCGCGACGCTGGTGGCGATCGCGGCCGCGCTATGGACGCGCCAGATCTATGAGGGCCTCGGAGTCACCGGGCTGCGCCAGCCCACCATGTGGGCGGTGTATATAACCAACTTCGTGTTCTGGGTCGGAATCGCGCACTCGGGCACGCTCATCTCGGCGATCCTCTATCTCTTCCGCACCAGGTGGCGCACCGCGGTCTATCGCGCGGCTGAAACGATGACGCTGTTCGCCGTCGCGACCGCCGGATTGTTCCCGCTCGTCCATCTCGGGCGAGTATGGAATGCCTACTGGTTGTTACCATACCCGAACGAGCGTTACCTGCAGCCGAATTTCCGCTCGCCGCTGGTATGGGACGCCTTCGCGGTCTCGACCTATCTCACGATCAGCGCGACCTTCCTGCTGATGGGGTTGATTCCGGACGTCGCCAACGCGCGCGACCACGCGAAGGGTTGGCGTAGGATCTTCTACTCGATTCTGTCGTTTGGATGGTACGGGACCGACGAGCAGTGGCGCCATTTTCAGATGATGTACCTGCTGCTGGCCGGCCTCGCGACGCCGCTGGTCATTTCGGTGCACAGCGTGGTGTCGTGGGACTTCGCGATGGCGCAGCTGCCGGGCTGGCATAGCACGATCTTCGCGCCGTACTTCGTCGCGGGCGCAATTCTTTCAGGCGTCGCGATGGTGCTCACGCTGCTCATCCCGATGCGCCGGCTCCTTAACCTCGAGGAATTCATCACCCCGTGGCATCTCGACAACCTCGCGAAGGTGATCCTGCTGACCTCGCTGGTGGTCAGCTATTCGTACATCACCGAGACCTTCATGACCTGGTACGGCCAGGATCAATATGAGGTTGTCACCTTCTACATGCGCTACTGGGGGCCATACGGGCCGCTGTTCTGGCTGATGGTGTTCGGCAACTGCGTATTCCCGCTCGCGCTGTTCTCGCCGCGGATTCGCCGCAGCACGATACCGCTTTTCATCATCACGATTTTCGTCAACATCGGAATGTGGCTGGAGCGCTTCGTGATCTTCGCGGGCTCGCTGACCACCAACTTCAATCCGTCGCAATGGGGATTCTATCGGCCGTCGATCACCGAAATCATGATCACGGTCGGAAGCTTCGCGTGGTTCCTGATGCTGTTCTCGCTGTTCACTCGCTACCTGCCGATCATTTCGATGACTGAACTCAAGGAGGGGATTCGCTGGCTGCGCCAATCACTGCGCGACGACTACTACCCGGGCATCAGATGAGTGCTGACATCGAATTGGTCGCGACCTTCGCCGACGAAGAGGAATGCGTGCACGCGGTCGGCGTGCTCAAGCGCAACGCCGTCGCGTTCCGCGTGTTCTCGCCGATTCCCAGCGAACACTTGCTGCATGCGATCGGGCGCGGCCTCAGCCCCGTGCGCAAATTCGTGCTGATGGGCGGCATAGCGGGTGTGCTCACCGGCCTCGCGGTGACGGTCGGCACATCGTGGGAGTGGAACCTCGTCGCAGGCGGCAAACCCGTCGTCTCGATACCGCCGTTCATTATTATCATGTTCGAATTGATGGTCCTGTTCGGAGGATTGTCCGCCGCGCTGAGCTTTTTCCTGTTCGCGCGCTTGCCGCAACTCGATCCGATTCCCGGTTACTCGGAAAGATTCGGCGCTGATCGATTCGGCATCGCGGTGGAATGCGATGTAGCTGACAGCGCAAGAATCGAAGCATTGATGCGTGAGGCGGGCGCCGAGGAAGTTGCACATCAGGATCCGCGCGCGCAGGCCTCGGTGGCGAACTGAGTTTCGATGACGGAATTACGATGAGCGCTCATCCGCAAGCGTCCGCGAGACCGATAGCTTCCGAGATCATTCCCGGCGCAACGGGCGTTCGCGTTCCGATCGCGCTAGTCGCGATTCTCGTCGTGCTCACGCTGATCGGCGTCGTAGGTTTTGTCGTCGGCGTGGTGACCGAGACGGAACCACACGCGTGGCAGGCATTTCTCGTGAACTTTCTTTTCTTCTTCGGCGTTGCGCAGGGCGGCGTGATGATCTCCGGCGCGTTCTATCTCACCCAGGCGCGATGGGGCGGGCCGGGCGCGTATCGCCTCGCCGAATCGTTCTACCTTTTCATCCCGGTCGCGTTCGTTTTGTTCTGGGTACTGTTTTTTGGCCGCGCCGAACTGTGGCCATGGGTCACGAAGCCGGTCGCGAAAAATCCCACCTGGCTCAACACGCCATTTTTCTTCGCGCGCGAGGGTTTCGCACTGCTCGCACTGACGTTGCTCGATTTGTGGTTCATCCGCACCTCACAGCGCGTCGATGTGCGCCAGTGGGCGCTCTCCAATGACAACATCGAGATGCCACCCACCGCGATTCGACGCATCGCCCCGGCGCTCGCGCTCACTTACGCCGCGGTGATGTCGCTGATCGCATTCGACCTGATCATGTCGCTGGCGCCGCAGTGGAAGAGCACGCTTTTCGGCGCATTTTTCTTCGCCGGCGCATTCTGGAGCGGCATCGTCGCGATGGCTCTGACAGCGGCCGTGCTGCGAGGCCGCCTGGCCCCGGGAAATCTGTTCACGCGCGACAGCATCATGCACGACCTCGGCAAGTTCACCTTCGCGTTCTCGGTGTTCTGGGCCTACACGCTGTTCGCGCAATACATCGTGATTTGGTACGGCGACATTCCCGCCGAAACATTTTTTCTGGTGGTGCGCGGCGCGCTCATCGGCGGCCCCGCCGGGTACACGATGTATACTCCGTGGATGATTCCGACTTGGACCGTGCCGCTGCTGGTGTGGGTCGTGCCCTTCGTCGTGCTGATGGGAGTGAAGCCGAAGCAGACGCCGGCGATCCTCGGCACCGTCGCGTTCCTCGGTCTCATCGGTATGTGGCTCGAGCGCTATGTCCTGGTAGTGCCGTCGATCACTCCACGCTATGTGCCATTTAACTGGATCGAGCTGGCGGTGACGCTGGGATTCCTCGGCATTTTCGGCCTGTGCGCGATTCCCGGAATGAAGTTGACGATTGCGGCCGCCACGGCCCCCCAGGTGCTGGAGGCTGCGGAAGAATGAGTATGCGCGACTTCAAAGCGAAACATTGCGGCCTCGCGGCGTTGCTGATCGCGACGCTCATTGCCGGATGCGGCGGCGACGATCCCGCGCATCCGATGAGCACATTGGCGCCGCGGTCGGATCTCGCGAACTGGTGCTACGGCATGTTCATGGAGATCACGGCGTGGGATCTTCTGATCTTCGTGATCGTGATCGTCGCGTTCATCCTCGCCGTATTCGTCTTCTCGACTCGTGTGGGTGAAGCAGGGCCGCCGACTTCGGTCAGTTCCGACCTGAAACTTGAGATCGCATGGACGCTGGGGCCGGCGCTGATTCTTCTCTTCATCTCGATTCCGACCGTTCGGCTGATTTTCCGCACGCAGCCGCGCGGTCCCATCGCCAACGAACTTCCGATCACCGTCGTCGCGCATCAATGGTGGTGGGAGTTCCAGTACAAGGACGGCTCCGACGTGACGACTGCGAACGAGCTGCATGTTCCGGCTGAGCGTCCGATTCGCCTCAGTTTGGTATCCAACGACGTCATTCACAGTTTTTGGGTGCCGCGACTGGGCGGAAAACGCGACGTGGTTCCCGGGCAGGTCAACCAGATCAATCTCATCTCGACGGTTCCCGGCGAGTACTACGGGCAATGCGCCGAGTTCTGCGGCTTGTCGCATGCCAACATGCGATTTCGCATCTTCGTCGATAAGCCTGATGACTTCGCGATGTGGGAAAAGGCGCAGGCCGCGCCGGGAGTGACTCCCGCCGAGGAAACGCCGGCGAGCCGCGGCGCGCGAGTGTTCGCCGACAGCCCATGCACGACCTGCCACACCATCAATGGAGTTTCGAAGGGATACGTTGGGCCCGACCTGACCCATCTGGCGAGCCGCACGACAATCGCCGCTGGAGTGCTTTCCAATGATCCGAAGGAGCTAACCGCGTGGATCGCGCATCCCGCGGAAATCAAGCCTGGCGCCGAGATGCCGGACTTCGGCCTCAGCGGCGATGAACTCCACGACCTCGTCGCGTATCTGGAAAGCCTTAAGTAGAGGAAATTTCCTTCATGGCTGCCCATCCGAAACCGTTGCCGATACAACAGCCGAGTTACCTCGAAGGCGGCCTCATCAGCTGGCTCAACACCGTCGATCACAAAAAGGTGGCGATGCTGTACGCGATGGCGTCGCTTTTCTTCCTGGCCCTCGGCGGTATCGAGGCGCTGCTGATCCGGATGCAGCTCTTCTATCCCGACAATCACTTCCTCTCGGCCGAACTCTTCAACGAGCTGTTCACGATGCATGGCACCACGATGATCTTCCTGGTCGTGATGCCGCTGCTGCTCGGCTTCTTTGCGAACTTTCTGATCCCATTGATGATTGGCGCGCGCGACGTCGCCTTCCCGCGCCTCAACGCGCTGAGCTTCTGGATTTTTCTCTTCAGCGGAATCTTTCTCCATCTGGGATTCTTCTGGCGCAACGGAGGCTTCCCGAATGCCGGATGGTTCGGCTACGCGAACCTGACCGAGCGCATGTACACGCCGGGACTGCACATCGATTTCTGGGATATCGGGCTCATCATCGCCGGTGTGGCGACCGTCATGACGGCGGTTAACTTCCTCGCGACCATCGTGTGCATGCGCGCGCCGGGCATGAGCTACATGCGGATGCCACTGTTCGTGTGGACGATGCTGGTGACGGTGGTCCTCATCCTGCTTGCGTTTCCCGCGCTCACCGTCGGGCTGATTTTCCTCTTCCTCGATCGCTTTTTCGGCGCGCACTTCTACCAGGCGATGGCGGGCGCGACGCCGATTCTGTGGCAGCATCTGTTTTGGCTGTTCGGGCATCCCGAGGTCTACATCATGGCACTGCCCGCGTTCGGAATAATTTCCGAAATGCTGCCGACCTTCGCGCGCAAACCGCTGTTCGGCTACCCGATGATGGTTTACTCGGTAATGCTGATCGCGTTTCTGTCCTACGGAGTGTGGGGCCATCACATGTTCGCGACCGGAATGGGGCCGGTCGCGGACAGCGCATTCGCGATCACCTCGATGCTGATTGCGATTCCCACCGGTATCAAAATTTTCTCGTGGATCGCGACCGTGTGGGGCGGCTCATTGCGCATGACCACCGCGATGTACTTCGCCTTGGCGTTCATCCTCGAGTTCACCATCGGCGGGCTATCGGGAATCATGCATGCGAGTCCTCCCGTCGATCTGCAGCAGACCGATTCCTACGTAGTCGTCGCGCATTTTCACTATGTGCTGTTTGGCGGCGTCGCCTTCGCGATTTTCGGCGCGTTTTATTATTGGTGGCCGAAGATGACGGGCCGCATGCTCGACGAGCGGCTCGGCAAGATCGAGTTCTGGCTCACTGTCATTGGTTTCAATGGCACCTTCTTTCCGATGCACATCCTCGGGCAGTGGGGGATGCCGCGGCGCATTTATACATACGCGCCTGACATGGGATGGACCTTTCTCAATCAGTTCGAGACGGTATGCGCATTCATTCTGGGGCTCGCGTTCCTGGTGTTGTACATCAACATCATCAAGAGCCTTTTCTCAGGAGAACGTGCGCCGGCCGATCCATGGGATGGCCGCGGTTTGGAATGGGCGACCACCTCGCCGCCGCCAGCGTATAACTTCGGCAACATTCCCAATGTGCGCGGACGCGACGCTTTCTGGATCTCGAAATACGGTCGCGCAGGATCGCGCGGCGTCGCGATGTATGCGGCCGGGCAAGTTCCGCCGATGCCGCAGGAGCCACCGACCGAGCCGATTCACATGCCGGCGCCGTCATTCTTCCCGCTCGTGATCGCGGCCGGACTATTCGTGATGGGGCTCGGATGGATTGTGTTGTGGTACCGGCTGGTCGCACTCGGCGCGCTCGCAATGTTCCTCGGCGTGGTCGGGATGGCATTCGAATATCCGACCTTCGGACAACAAACGCATGAGACCGAAGAGGCGTCGCGCTCCGCTGGGACCGACGTTCGCAAGGTGGGACTCTGGTCGTTCATCGGATCGGAGTGCCTGTTCTTCGCGACGTTGATCTCGACCTACGTGGTGTACAAGGCCCGCAATCCCGCCCCGCCCGGCGCCGAGATTCTGGAAATCCCGCTGACCTCGTTCAGCACCTTTATCCTTCTGATGTCGAGCGTGCTGATGGTGCTAGCACTCAACGCGATCCAGCGCGATGACAAGCTATGGAATCGCATTTGGCTGATCGGATGCGCGTTCTTCGGAACGATTTTCCTCGGCGTCGAGATCCACGAATTCCACGGCTTCTGGCTGAAAGGGATGGCGTATCAGACCAACCTGTTTTCGCAATGTTTCTACACGCTGGTCGGGACGCATGGCACTCACGTCGCCATCGGCATTCTGTGGATTTGCGTTCTGATCGTGGCGTCGTTCACCGGCAAGCTCGACAAATCACGCGCGCTGTCGGTCGAGCTCGCAGGACTCTATTGGCACTTCGTGGATATCGTGTGGGTCATCATCTTCACGCTGGTCTATTTGATGCAGCAGGTTAAGGGCGCATGAGCGACAACACCTACGTAGAAAACGAGCAGGCGCACATCAGCAACACCGTCTATCTCATTGTGGGCGGATTCCTGATCGTGCTGACCGCGATGGAGATCACGGTCGCGTATGTTCACGCGCTCCGGCCGGTGATGGTGCCGATACTGGTGGTACTGGCTATTGCGAAGTTTGCGCTGATCGCGATGTTCTTCATGCATCTGCGCTACGAGAAGTGGATCGTCAACATAGAATTTCTCTTCCCTTTGACCATTGCGCTGGGAGTATTTGGTTCGTTGATCGGGCTGTTTCTATATCTCTCTCATCACATGGTTGGACCGGCGTTCGGCATTCACTATTTCTGAGCATGAACTGGATTAGTGATATACATCCGAGTGTAGCTATCGGCGTCACTGTGCTGATCGCTATGTATGTCGGCGCGGCGACCCTCGGCAATCATCGCGTGACACCTCGGCATTGGTTCTGGTTCGTCGTCACGATCGCCGTCACCATCTTCACGTTGGGGCCGGTCGATGAATGGGCCGAACGGCGATGCTTCACGATGCACATGTTGCAGCACTTCAACCAGACCTTCGTGATTCCACCGCTGATGCTGCTCGCGGTCCCCGCCTCGATGCTGCGGCCGTGGGTGCTCAGCAAGTGGGTGCGTCCATTCGCAGAATTCTTTACCCGGCCGCTGATCGCATTTCTTACTTTCACCGCGGTGTTCGTGGTCGCGCACAATCCTCCAATCTTCAACCTGATGTGCCGCGACGAGAACATTCACATTGCGATTCATCTCGCGTTCATGATCAGCGGCGTCATCATGTGGTGGCCGATACTCAGTCCGCTGCCGGAACTGCCGCGGCTCTCCTATCCGCTGCAAATCTTCTATGTCTTCCTGCTGATGATCCCGATGACTGCCGTCGCGGCGCCAATCACACTCGCGTACTCAGTCGTGTATCCGTGGTACCTCGAAGGACCGCATCCGTGGGGGCTGCGGCCGATGGACGATCAGATACTCGGTGGCCTGCTGATGTGGATAGGGCAGGGCACCTACCTCATGTGTGTGTTCACTGCGATCTTCTATCAATGGTCGCGGCAAGAAGATGACAGCGATGTGCCGAGCATCGAGGAGCCGCGCCCGCGGCTGCGCGTCATCTCGGGCCGCATGAGCGCCTGATAGTCTCGCCTCGCTAGCCCGGAAGTACTCGCAACGGGTTATTCGCCGCGTTGGGAACCGCTTTGCGATAGGCGAAACTGAGCGTCCATAGGGTCATCGCGCTGTAAACGAGTCCGCCGAGCGCGATTCCGACTGCGCCGGCCTGCGCGAGCGCCACCCGCGAGAACATAAATCCTGCAACCAGGACGGCCACGCCTGCGTTGTACGCGATGAACACCAGCCATCGCGGCCGTTTGATCGAGAGTTCCGCGATTGTAACCGCGCGCCACCCTGCAGCCGATCGCGCATGCGCCACGAAGCCAGGAAATAGCTGATACGACATCCCGATGATGAAGTTCGAGATCCAACCGAGCAGCCCCATCGTGGCGTAGGCGGACGCGATGCGGCTCCCCACGAGACCTTGCGGACCATTGACGGTGAGTATCAGCCCGGAGACGATCGCGAGCACCAACCAGATGATGCCCGCCAGCGCATGGCGCGCGGTGAAGTCGATCGGCATACGGCGCGTGCGCACCAGGCGACCGATCGTGATCATGTAGGCGAGCAGAGCCGCTGCAATCGCGAAGCTCCAGAAAATCGCGCCTGGCAAGCCGAGCAGCAGTGTCACACCGAGCGCGATCGCCGCGACGGCCAGCGCCCATAGTTGCCACATCGCACTCTTGGGCAAATGAAGCTTGGGGAGCAGGAAGGCCGGAAGCATGCGATATGACACCGCGCAGATGGTCAGCGTCACCCATCCGATGGCTGCGAAGTGTAAGTGACTAGCGAGGTTGGTCAGCACATCTCCGCCGAGAAAGTTGTAGGTCTTGTCCAGCGACAGTACGAATCCGATCGATGCCGCGACGAACAAAAAACATGTTGACAGAAACATCCCGGTCTCGGCGACGCCACGTCCAAGGTGCGGATAGAGGCACGGAATCATATTGGCGGCGAACATCGCGACGCTCACGATGAGAATCCCGGCCGAGAACCAGGTGCCGACCCAAATCCCGTTGGCGAAATGAGAGACGATGCCGATGGTGCCGATGATGAACAGTGCGAGTTGCCATGTCGCCACCCGAGGATATGCGATCGGATGGCGGGTGAGCGCCGGCACGTAGCGATACATCACGCCCATAATCGACGCCGTGATCCATCCGAGCGTGAAGGTGTGCACCAGCGCGAGAATCGGCGGCTGGTAGAAAAAGTTGACGATTTGGCCGACGAGGAATGGTGCAGCCGCGACTCCGCATCCAAACGAAATCACCGCGGTTGTGAAAAAGTGAATCGGCAGCCGCCCGATCCGAAGTGCTCCCACCCTTTCCATGTCCGCAACCATCAACCGCACAGACTATCCGACCGAGCGACGCTTTCAGAATCTCAGGCTAGTCGTCCAGCAACGTCGGATCGTATCCAGCTCGACTAAGAGCACGTCTCGCCGCGTCGATGATTCTCGGAGTGGTCGCGTTCGGATTGGTCGGCACTTCGGGCGCGTCGCGAATTTTCCCGCGCAGTTCGTCATTCTCTGATGCGGCCAGCTTCTCGCATATGTCATAGACGCCGCCCGCGCCTTCCTCGATGGGGTTGTGCGCGGCGAGTACCGTGCGAATCGCTCGAATGATCGACGGCGTGGGAATCGGCATAAGCAACGACACCATCGCGCCATGATCGAGGCGCAGGCGCGCCGCTTGCTCGAGTGGCGCTCCGGCAAGGCGTGCCGCCGCGGTCAGCAGGATTTTCTCCTCGATGCCGATGTGCTTCAGGATCCCGCGCCGAAACTGATCGTATGCGGCGAGCTCTCCAGGCGCACGGCACTCGCCACTGCGCTCGAGCAGCGCATCGAGGCGCCGGTGATCCTCAGTGAGGAATTGTCGTAGGGATTCCATCTGCGTGCGGTGATTACTTGGTCGAGTCTACGCGGGTTGAGTCGCGCTAAACATCCGCCCCGATGGCGATTAGAATTTCTTTCACATGCGCGGGTCAGTGCTTATCGAAGAATTTGCAGGCGCGGACTATAGTGGGCTAGTAGTTTGTCTGTCGGAGTCACTTCAGGATGAAGCATTCCAGGTCCCGAATTATCATTGACGGCGCGATAGCTGGATTGCTTGGCGCGGGCGTCGTCGCACTGTGGTTTCTGATTTTCGACGCCGCCCGCGGGCGCACCTTCGAAACTCCGGTGCTGCTCGCCGCCGCGATCTTGCACGGCTCACATCCTGACGGCATCAGCGCTATCCAGCTCATGCTGGAATATTCGGCGCTGCACTTCGGCGCATTCATTGTCGCCGGAATCATCGGCGCCAACCTGCTCGAAGCCGCCGAAAATGAACCCGCGCTGATGGTTTCGTTGTTGGTATTCCTTGGCGCATTCGACGTCTTCTTCATCGGCGTCGTGATGTTCCTCGGGCCCGCAGTGATGCAGGAAGTCACGTGGTGGGGAATCGTCGTCGCCAATCTGTCGGCGACGGCCACGATGCTCTACTACTTCCTGTCGCGTCATCCAGCGCTTGCGCGCAATCTGCTCGGCCCATGGATTCCGATTTTCCAGGAGGGCCTTACGGCGGGACTTATCGGCGCGGTGATCGTCGCGGCTTGGTTCCTCGCTTATGACCTCGCGATAGGCGAGGCGTTCAAGACGCCGCTGCTGCTTGGCGAAGCGATCTTCAACAACTCGATGACGGCCGCGCCCGACACGATGGCGCCGCTGATCATCGCATACACGCTTATCCATTTCCTCGGCTTTATCGGGTTCGGAGTCGCGCTCGCGATTCTGATGGCCGCTACCGATCGCGAGCCGCTGGTCGCGCTGGGCGTGCTGGTGGTATTCGCGATTTTCGAAGTGTTCTTCTTCGGATGGGTGACGCTGATCGATGCCTCGCTGCTCGAGCAGCTCGGATGGTGGAAGATTATCGCTGCCAATGGGCTCGCGCTGATCGGAATGGTCGTGTACGAGATGCGCATCCATCGCGGGTTGTGGGTCAGATTGCAGGAACGATGGGCCGCGCTCGAGAGCGAGGGCGAAGAGGCCACCACGCCGACGCCGCGGCGCTAGCGCCTACAGCCCGAGGACGTCGCGCATCGAATAGAGGCCGGGCTTCTTGTCGACCACCCATGCTGCCGCGCGCATCGCGCCGCGCGCGAGTGATTCGCGGCTCTGCGCGCGATGCGTCAGCTCCAGGCGCTCGCCAGTTCCACCGAAAATCACCGTATGGTCGCCGACCGCGTCGCCGGCGCGAATCGCCAGTACGCCGATTTGGCCTTGCGGGCGCACGCCAGTGATACCTTCGCGGCCGTAGATCGCTTTATCGGCGAGGTGCTGCCCGCGCGCCTCGGCGATCGCCCGCCCGAGGCCCAAAGCGGTACCACTCGGCGCGTCGACCTTGGTGCGATGGTGAATCTCAATGACTTCGGCATCGAAGTCTTTGAGAATCGCGGCAACCTCCGCGACGATCTTCGTCAGCACGTTGACGCCGATACTCATGTTCGGTGCGATGACGGTGCGCGTTTTCGAAGCGAGTTCCTTCGCGCGCTTCTCCATCTCGGGCGTGAAGCCAGTCGATCCGATCACGATCGCGGCGCCCGCTTTCGCCGCGACTTCGAGATGTTCGAGCGATGCGGCGGCGCTGGTGAAATCGAGCGTGACGGTATCGGGCCGCGCGATCGAGGCGTAGTCGTCGGTGATGGTGACGCCGAGCTTGCCGACGCCCACGGGAACGCCCGCATCACTGCCGACCGCGGGGACGCCCTTTGCCTCCAGCGCACCGACGAGCTTGTGCGCGGAGTCACTAGCGATGAGCTGGATGAGCATCCTGCCCATCCTTCCCGCGGCTCCGGCGACGATCAGATTGGCCATCGCGACCCTACCCGATGTTTCGATATTCGCCTACGAGGCGGGTGCCTCGGCGGCAGGCGCGGCCGGAGCGGCGCCCTCTGCGGCCTTGCCGTGCGCGGCTGCCCAATGCTCCTCGCACAGGCTACCTTTCGCGCCGCGCGGTTTGCGGCATTTCTCGAATGTGCAGATCTTATAGCGAGCGTGCGGCATTTCGCCGGCTTTCCATAGGCGGTAATGCTTGCGGCAGTACCCCTTCGCAATTACTTCGCGTTGACAATCCTTAGCTTTGCAGGTTCCCTTCGTTGGCATCGATATTTCTTTCCTGAATTTGCCGCGCCAGCTAGAACTCGGACTTTAGCGCGCGACTGAGCAATTCATCGACCATAGCTTTTGGCGGCTCCGCTTCATAGAGGGCCCGATAGACCGCATCGACGATGGGCATCTCGATTCCGTGACGCTGCGAGAGCATCTTCACCGAGCGCGCATTGACGAGACCCTCAGCCACGGGCTTTCCATCTTCCGGCGTGGGGAGAATTCTGAAGCCGCCCTCGCGACCGACCTGCAGCCCGAGGCTTCGATTGCGCGATAGATCGCCAGTGCAGGTCAGCACCAGGTCGCCCAGTCCCGCGAGTCCCATCACGGTTTCGCGCTTTCCGCCCGCAGCCTCGACCAGCCGCGCGATTTCCGCCAGACCGCGCGTGATAACCGCCGCGCGCGCACTCGATCCGAGGTCGAGGCCATCGCTGATCCCGGCGGCGATCGCGATCACGTTCTTCGCCGCGCCGGCCAATTCGACTCCGGTTACATCTGAGCTGCGATAGACGCGCAACGTCGGCGATGCGAAGAGGTGCTGCACCTGGCGCGCGGCGGCCTCGTCGGTGGACGCGACGACCAACGCGGCCAGCTTACCGCGCGCGACCTCGGTGGCGAAACCCGGACCGGAAAGTGCCGCATAGGCGCGCGCACTCGGCACCACCTCTGCAAGCATAGCGGTCATCGTGGCGAGCGAGGCCTCCTCGACTCCCTTGGTTGCGCTGACCAGGACCGACTCCGGTTGGATGGCGCTCGCGATTTGCGTCATCGCGGAGCGCGCGTACCGCGAAGGTATTGCCATCACGATCACCGATGCATTCGCGACCGCATTCGACCACGAATCGGTGAGTTCGACGTCCTGAGGGATCGCGACCCCCGGCAGGTAGGTCGAATTTTCGCGCGTGCGGATCAGTTCACGTAGCAATTCGCCGCGCCGTACGCCGAGCACCGTACGATGCCCGTTTCGCGCGAGGATTACTCCGAGCGCGGTTCCCCAGGCGCCCGCGCCGACTATCGCGATCGTTTTGCTCATCAGCGTTTCCGCGCCATGTAAGCGAAGAAATCCGGCGGCTCGCCGCGAAGTTCGCCCGACGGTTCCACGGCGAGAATCGCCGAGCGCAAGTCGCGCTCAAATGCTTCAACGCGATCGCCGAGCACGCGGCGGTTGCAGAACGACATCGAGTAGAGATTCCCGATCATCGTGTCAATCGTCCATGTGACCTCGAACGATTCGACGTACTCTATCAAACCGGTAAAACGTGAGCGATTGATATAGGCTTGGAAGAAGTCTTCTGGTTGATGAGTTACGTGGTCCCATGGCAGCGGCCGATCACCGACGTATTTTCTGACGACATCATTGATAGCGACCCTCCACGGCGTCGGTGGCGGCGCTGGAATCGGCGCGCCCTGCCCGACGACCGCAATGCCTCCGCCCTCGCTCACCAGGTCATAGAGCGCGTCAAGAGTGCGCTGGCGATCCATCCAGTGGAAGGAATTTCCCATCGTGACGAGACGGAACCGGCCCAAGGCCGGAGAGAGATCTTTCGAGCCGCCGCGAAGCCACTCGATGTTCGAAACTCCCGCGCGCTCAGCTGCGGCGCGGCCTTCGGCGAGCATCTCCGGTTCGGGATCCATCGCGACAACCTCGTCGAACAAATGCGCCAGCCGAATCGCGACAGGACCCGGGCCACATCCGAGGTCGAGAAGCCTGCCGCTGCCATCGAGGCTGAAGTTATGGCGCAAAACCGACACGAGCGCATCGGGATAAGGCGGACGAAAGCGAGAGTAGTACCACGCCGTGCCCTGGTACAGATCAGTGTAGGGTTTCTGGTTCTCGTTCATTTGCGGAGGAAAAAGGAAGGAAGCCGATTTCCTACAACACCGAGCGGAGCACGCGATATAACGGCTCCAGCTCGCTCCACGCATCGAGCAGTTCGGCGCGATCGAGACGGAGCGAATCCTTCACGTTCCATCCGAAGCCGATATCGAGGACCCCGGTCTTCTTGCCGAACGTATCGGCGATCGACTCGAAGAATGCCGGATCGGCCGCAGTCGTCGCGGGCAGGTGCTCGAAGTCCCACTTCTCATAATGCGCGATCTTCGTTCCGCGAAACGCCTTCGCCAGCTCCGACGCCTTGGCCCTGATCTTCGTCCCCATCTCGGAGCGATGGTCCGCTTCGGTTTTCACCACCGCGCGCGCATGCAGTCCGGCCCCGGAAATACAAAGCGCCAGGTATCCGTACCTTTTGTAGCCTTTGGCCGAGGGGCCGAACGCGGCCCAGGTTTCCGCGGGAGGATTCACTGTGCGGCGCGCATGCTTGGCGACATGCGGGAAGAACTCCATGTGGAGCTTGCGCGACAATTCGGGCGCCAGCTCATTGCCGAGTTTCACCAGCTTCGGGCGCACGTGCTGATAGATGAGCCCCATCCGCGCGCTGAAGCCCTCAACCGCGAACACCTCGAAATCCTGCGGACTGAATCCCAGAGTTGGCAAGATTATTTCTCCCGTTGTTCGCGCTTCGCCTGGTAGCTCGCGATGTTCGCTTCCCAATTCCGGCCGTCGAAATACTCCATCTTCAATGATGACGGGTCGACGCCTTCGAGACACCTTACATTGATGTTGACTTTGTCAGGGTCGGAGCGCGGTATGTAAAAGGATGCGACGCCGCATCGGGTACAAAAATGGTGCTTCGCGACGCCCGTGTTGAAGGTGTACGTTGCGAGATTATCTTGCGGCGTCAGGAGCCGGAACGCGTCGCGCGCAACGATCCAGTGTAGATAGCCCTTCTTGCTGCAGATGGAGCAATTGCACTGCGACGCCCCGTCGAGGGCGCCTCTGACCTCAAATGCGACGTGCCCGCAATGGCACCCGCCGCGATAAATGCGCGTTTCAACCGAAGGGTTCACCATAGTCTTCATTCCTCGCGAGTGCGAGAAGTTTATTCCGGCGATACTTAATCGGACAACGGGATGCTTGCGTGAGGGAAGGACGCGGGCCGCCGCGAAGCTGTCGCCTGGCGTCGCCGGCGTTCATGATTTTCCCTCAAGCGTGCTAATAGTCGTGCGCGAACCGAACAGCAGGATCATTTCCAGGAAGGGAAAACGATAATCGATGACGACACGTGCCGAGGGTATTTGCGATCCGAAGTTCCGCAAGGTCCGTCAGGTTTTCGAAGACAATTTCGAGACCCGCGGCGAGGTCGGCGCATCCGTTGCGCTGACGATCGACGGAAAACAGGTGGTAGATCTGTGGGGCGGATATGCCGACAAAAAGAAGACTCGCCCCTGGACCCGCGACACCATCGTCAACGTCTACTCGACGACCAAGGGTCTGACTGCCATCTGCGCGCATCGCCTGGTGGACGAGGGCAGGCTTGACATCGACGCTCCGGTGGCAAAGTACTGGCCCGAGTTCGCGCAAGCCGGCAAGGAAAAGCTGCCGGTGCGCTACCTGCTGAGCCATCGCGCGGGTCTTCCCGCGGTGCGCAAGCCGCTCGAGGCCACCGATCTCTTCAACTGGGACACGATGTGCTCGGCGTTCGCCGCGCAGGAGCCGTGGTGGGAGCCGGGCAAGAAACACGGATACCATGCGCTCAGTTTCGGCTTCCTGGTCGGCGAAGTGATTCGGCGTATCACCGGCAAGACCCCGGGCACCTATTTCCGCGATGAGTTGGCGCGCCCGCTCGGACTCGATTGCCATATCGGGCTTGACGCGAGTCACGACGGCCGCGTCGCCAGCATGATCGTTTCGCCGCCGCCTCCTCCCGGAGCGCCCAACATCTTTGCCGAGCTCGCCAAAAATCCGGAGTCGGTTACCGCCAAGACCTTCAATAATCCTCCCACCATGATGCGCCCCGAATTTGGCGCGAATTCGCGGATATGGCGTGGCGCGGAGCTTCCCGCAGCGAATGGCCATAGCACCGCGCGCGCGCTGGCGCGGCTCTACGGCGCGCTTTCGCGCGGGGGTGAGGTGGACAGTGTGCGCGTCCTCAAGCCGTCGGGAATCGCGCGATGCTACGACGAACAATCATACGGTCCCGACGAAGTTCTCTTCATCTCGACGCGCTTTTCGCTGGGCTTCATGATGTCGCAGCCGGGCGCGGCGCTCGGCCCCAATCCGCATTCGTTCGGGCATCCAGGAGCGGGCGGCTCGCTGGGATTTGCCGACCCCGACGCGAAAGTAGGGTTTGGCTACACGATGAATCAGATGGCGCCCGGCATCCTGATCGATCCGCGCGCGACGGCGCTAATCGACGCGGCGTACGAATCGCTATAGCGAGGCCAGAATTCAGCCGGAGCGGGGTTCTAAAGGCCGACCTTTTCGAGCAGCGCGCAACGCAGCGACCGCATCGAAGCCAATCACCCCGCGCTGACCAGCACTTCACGGTGGCCATATTCGGTGGGCACTGAATTTGCCCGCGATGCACTAAGTATGGATCTAAGTGAGCATCGGCAGGGAGCTCACTCCTCGCATCGATAAAGCCCCCTTGTAGGTAAGTGCCGGCTCCGGACTGCTGAGCCGCAAATTGGGGAATCGCTCCAAAACCATCTCGAATGCGATCGAAGCTTCGAGCCGACTGAGCGGTGCGCCAATGCAAAAATGGATTCCTTCGCCAAAGCCCACGTGCGCATTGGGCTGGCGTGCGACGTCAAAACGATCGGGCTCCGGGAACTGCAACGGGTCGTGATTCGCCGCCGATAGTAAAACCATTACGATGCTGCGCGCCGCAACCTCGGTCCCGCCTATGTTGGTGTCCTTGCGCGCCACCCGGACCGTGGAATGCACTGGGCTATCGTAGCGAATCATTTCTTCCACCGTGGAGGCCATCAGTTGCGGCTCGCGTCGCAGGCGCGCCAGCTGATCCGGATTCCTACCGAGCGCCAATAGCCCGTTGCCGATGAGGTTGGTGGTGGTTTCGTTACCCGCGATCATCAGGAGGATGACGAAGGCCAGCAATTCCTCGGCGTTGAGGGCCTCGCGCTCGTCGTGGGCACCCACCAGCACGCTAATCAAATCATCGCCGGGCGTGCGCCGGCGTCGATATATCTCCTCGGTGAAGAACTCGCGCAGCGCGTCGGATGCTTCGACCGATCCAGGTGGTGGCGGCGAGCCGGGCACTACCGCTATCGACGCAATGATGGCGTCAGACCACTGTTTGAATTGAGCTTGACGCTCATCGGGCACTCCGAGCATCTCCGCGATGACGCGAACCGGCAGCGGATCGGCGAAGGTTGTTATCGCCTCGAACTCACCGCTCGGCACGGTATGACTCAGCAGTTCTGCCGCGATGGCGCGGATTCTCGGCTCCATCCCGCTAATCCGGGATGGGGTAAACGCTTTGGCGGCAAGCCTGCGCAGACGAGTGTGAACAGGCGGATCCGCAGTTTCGATGGTGGGCGCACCGCGGAACGGGTCGGTCAGTTCGCGGCCCGGAACCTCGGGACGTTCACTCGAAAAGGTCTCGTAATCACGCAACACCGCGATGACGTCGGCATATCTTGCGACCAGGGTGACCGGCAGGAATAGATTCAGCTGCTTGGGAGGACCATTGCGCAAGGTGTGGTAGGAAGGATAGGGATTGGCGCGATACTCCGGGTCGAAGGGATTGAAATAGACCCGCTCGACTTGGTCGGCCATCAACTCGGATCTCCACAGTGAAGAAACACGCTGACGTGGAGTATCAAATAGTCAAACCAATATCCACCCCGCCATTTCTCCGGAGCGCTCGTGGACTGACTTTTCCACAGCCAGTCCAACAGCGCAGTTCTTAGAGGCCGACCTTTTCGAGCAGCGCGCAACGCAGCTTGAAGAAGTGCACCATCGAGGTGAGATAGCGCACGCGCCATACGTTGCCCATCTTGCGCTCAGTCAGATCCAGTTCGTAGCGTGATCCAACCAGTCCGTAGGCGCGGCGGATACGCCCGAACAACTCGTCGGATTTTCCCGGGAGGACGTTCTTCAGCGGACCGATCTCTTTGATCAGGTCGTGGCTGTATGCGGAGAAGGCCACCAGGCTATCGGCAAACAGTTCATCTTCCTCGTTCAGATGGTTGCTGAAAGTTCCCTCCAGGAAGGCCGCCATCGGCGCGCGCTCGCCGACCAGGGAGCCATAAACGTAGTGACCGATCTCGTGCCCGAAGGTCGCGACCACCGCGCCCGGGTGATGAGCAGTGTTCAGGAAGATCACGAATTTACTCTTGGCGCCGAGGTTCGCGCGGCAGAAGAAACCGCGCAGTGCCAGACCGGCCCCCTCCAGATACGGTTCGGCACGGAGTTCGAGCTCGCGACCGCCAAACAACTTGGCAAATGTAGGTAACAGTTCGGGAGCCTCCCAAGGCTTCTTGCCCGACTGATACCATTCCATCATGGTCGGCTTGATACCGGATTCGACGTACCGCGACAGTTCCTTGAGCAGATTCTTGTCTGGTAGTTCCGCGTGCTCCATGTAGTCGGTGGAGAGAACCTTCTTCAAATCGGCGAGGTGACCCAATACTCGCTTTCCGAGCGACGGGAACGGGATCTTGACCTCAGTGAGCAGCTTGGATACGAGGCCGTCAACTTCACGTGCCGCCAACGCATCGGGCTGGCCGCTGAAGGCGACCTCTTTGCGAGAGGTGGCTACTGATAGCGAACGTGCGCTCATAATAGGAACGACTTTAGGAATTACTCAGATGCGACGCTCTGTCAATATCCCCTACCATTTGTCGCATTGAGGCGGACATCCACGGTAGCGGCTTGGGTGCAACTGCCCCCAACTAATCGACAGCCTTTTCATCAATTGTAACCACCTATAGTTCGCCCTCCCTCCAATGCCTCATTTTTAGGCAGCCAAAATATTTTTGCTTTTCTTCGCCTTCGCGCCGCCCGAGTTAGCTTTTTAGCGCTGAAATCGCAGGCTGCATTCCAAATCAGCACTCCTCAGACGTTCGTTACCAGCGACTGGCGGATCGTGTTCAGGATGTAGATGAAATCGCGCGAGCTACGAACCTCGCCCATCATCGCCACCTGCGACAGCATGTCCAATTCTCGCGTATTTATCTGGTGAAGCTGATGCAGCTGCTGGTCTCTGCGGAATTCATCCCATGCCGAGCCGTCTGACGGTTGCGGCTTGGGGATCAACATCGCACGCGTGGTCGGGTTCGCGACAAAAAACAGTTCCCGCCGATCGAACCCCAGCACATCCGCCATGCGGGTGAGGATTTCATCGGACGGATGACGCTTGCCGGACTCGATATGCCCGATGTAAGGGGTCGAGGTCCGGATGCGTCGTGCCAGTTCTTCCTGAGTAAGTTCCAGCTGGCGCCTCCGGTCACGAATCATCTGACCGAAGCTAGTCTCGTCATTCATGCGAGCCTCCTCCTTGATTCTCCGTGCTCAGCCCCGCGAATTCGGACGCGGGCTGGGTGGCCAAAACGTTTCCAAACGCCACGAGCAGGCTGGCGTGGTTCCTCATCTTGCGCCTGTGCGCGGCGGCATTTTGGCAAAACCTTTTCCCGATTCGCCGCTCAATCCCGATGCGTTTGCGTTCCAGCTCCGTGACGATTTCTTTGTAGATTCGTAGTTGCGAACCGAGTTCAATCCAGTAGCAAGGCTGGCAAACCGGGGCACAGTAGCCCATTTCCTCCGGCCCGCCGCATACGTAAGTGACGCCGCACGAGAGGCAGATGTGCATGTGGTGTCCGAGAGCGGCTTGGTCGTTCGGGCCACGGCTCGCGGTTGCGCCGTTAGACATACTTCCAATTGTTATAGTAATCCTACAATCAGTCAATAGGGCTTGCGAAGGTTTTTCAGCAGGCAAATGCTGGGCTATTAGGGCTGCAAAGACGCCGCATTCAGCAATCTGAACGGTTTTGGGAAAATACCTACAGGATGTAGGCTATTTTCGGGTCAGCCAGCGCTCCACGAAATCCAGCCGATCCTTGCCCCAGAACATTTCGTCCTCGACGAAGAACATCGGAGCGCCAAACACACCGCGCGCGATGGCGCGTTGGGTGACTGCCGCGAGCCGCGCCCGAGCATCATCCGAATCGGCTGCCGCAACCAGACGATCGCCGTCAACTCCGAGGTTCTTTGCGAGCGTGCCCAGAAGTCCAGCATCGCTAATGTCGGCATCGCGTTCCCAATAGGCACGCATCACGGCTTGCCCGAAGTCACCCATTTCCGACGCCGTGTAGTTATCCGGACTATCGCCCGCGAGGCCGGGAATCATCAAAGTCGCGCGCAGTGCCGCGGAAGTCTTGATCGGAAAACGGCTCGGCTTGCGGAACGGGAGGCCGGTGAACTCGGCATAGCGCTGATGATCGCGCCAGAGGTAGCGGGCCTTGCGCGGCGTCATCGCCATCACATCGAAGCCGGTGCCTCGAAACAGCGAGGCGAGATGGACGGGGAGCCAGTTCAGGATCGCATCGTGCTTTCGGCAAATCTCCGGCAGCAGGAATGCGGCGAAATAGCTGTTGGTGCTGGAATAGTCAAAATAGAAATCCACCGTTTTCATTGTGGCCTCGCTGGCGATACGTGCGGGCGAAAATTTGGCCATATTAGTGGCAACCTCGGTCGCGCACTTCTTCGGCTCCGCACCCCGCACTGATAACATCTAAGGGAAGACATCTGCGACCTCACAACTCCAGGGAGCATCCAGGAACTTAACCGACATGAGCTCCAGAATCCCCAGCGGCACCTACCGTCTCCAGCTTCATCGCGAGTTCAACTTTAAAAGTGCGATGGCGCTGGGTGGCTATCTGCACGACCTCGGTATCAGCGATTGCTACCTGTCGCCGATTACGGAGGCGCACGCCGGCAGCGTTCACGGCTACGACGTGATCAACCATAGCAAGGTGAATCCCGAGCTCGGGACGGACGACGAACTCCAGCGATTTGCGCAGATGCTGCATCAGCGCGGTATGGGCATCGTGCAGGACATCGTCCCCAATCATATGTCGATCGGGGATCCCGCCAATCAATGGTGGAATGACGTGCTCGAGAATGGACCGAGCTCCCCGTATGCGGAATTCTTCGATGTCGATTGGAACCCACCCAAGAACGATCTCACCAACAAGATCCTTCTGCCGGTGCTGGGCGAGCAATACGGCAAGGTGCTGGAGAATAAGGAAATTCAGATCGCATATGACAACGGCAGCGGGACCTTCCGTGCGCGCTACTTCGAGCATTCGTTTCCGCTCGCGCCGCGCAGCCTGAAATGGATTCTCCAGCCGGCGTTGAGCGCGCTGACCGAGAAGCTCGGTGACTCGGATCCCGATGTGCTGGAGCTGGAGAGCATTCTCAACGCGGTCGAGCACTTACCCAAGCGCACCGAGTCCGACCTTAAAAAGGTTCGCGAGCGGCGCCGCGAGATCCCGGTCATCAGGCGCCGGATCTCCGACGTATACGAGAAAAGTGCCGAATTCCGTAACGCGCTCGAGGGCTCGCTCGAGGATCTCAATGGCGTCAAGGGCCACGCGCCCAGCTTCGATCGGCTGGAAACTCTTCTCGCCGATCAGGCCTATCGCTTAAGCTTCTGGAAGGTCGCGTCCGACGAAATCAACTATCGCCGATTTTTCGATGTCAACGAACTCGCCGCGATTCGCATGGAGGATAGCGCGGTGTTCGCGGCGACCCATGAAATGATCCTGAAGATGGTCGGGCGCGGCCTCATCGATGGATTGCGCATCGATCACGTCGACGGCCTCCTCGATCCGCTTCAGTATTTGCGCCGGCTGCAGCGCGGTACCGCTGAATGTCTGACTGATCGAGAACGTCCGCCGGATCCGGAACGGCCATTTTACATTGTGGTCGAAAAAATCCTCGGCGAGCACGAGAAGCTTCAGCCGTGGCCGGTGCACGGAACGACCGGCTATGAATTCATGAACGTGGTCGGCCGGCTATTCGTCGCCAGCCAGAATCAGCGGCGCTTTCGCGATCTCTATGCGGGCTTCATCGGCGAGCGGCTCAACTTCCGGGACATCGTTTACGAGAGCAAGAAACTCATCATCCAAACCGCGATGTCGGGTGAGATGGCGGTGTTGTCGCGGCGGTTGGACCGGATCTCGGAACAGCATCGATGGTCGCGCGACTTCACGCTCAACAGCCTCGCGGCCGCGCTCGAGGAAGTGATCGCGTGTTTTCCGGTGTATCGTTCCTACGTGCGGCCGGAGACCGGCAAGGTTAACGACGCCGATCGTCAGCACATTATTACCGCGATCCGGCGCGCGAAACGGCGCAATCCCACCGTCAGCGAATCGATTTTCGATTTCATCGCGTCAGTGTTGTTGCTCGAACATCCGACGGGGCTCAGCGATGCGGAGCGCGGGGAACGGGGCGAGTTCGTACTGCGCTTCCAGCAATTCACCGCGCCGGTGATGGCCAAAGGATTCGAGGATACCGCGCTTTATCGCTACTACCCGCTCGCATCGCTGAATGAGGTCGGCGGCGAGCCCGACGCGTTCGGCATTAGCATCGAAGCGTTCCATGAATGGAATCGCGCGCGGCTCGCGCAATGGCCCGATGCGATGTCGGGCAGTTCGACACATGACACCAAGCGCAGCGAAGATACCCGCGCGCGCATCGATGTCCTGTCCGAGATTCCCGATGAGTGGGAGCAGGCGATCAAGCGATGGTATCAGATGAATTCCAGCGCGCGGAAAAAAATCGAGGACAGCGAGGTCCCCGATCCCAACGAAGAATACCTTCTCTACCAGACGCTGGTCGGCATTTGGCCCGACGCGCCGATGGACGATGCGCAGCGCGACGACTTCATCAAACGCATCCAGTCGTACATGGACAAGGCGGTCAAGGAGGCCAAGGTTCACACGAGCTGGATGAACGTCAACGAGGAGCACGATCGCGCGCTGAGCGAATTCCTCGCGGCCATACTGGCAAAAGGAACCGAGTTCGTCACCGACCTCGCGAAGTTTCAGGCGCGCATCGCGCGAGCAGGAGTGTTGAACTCGCTCTCGCAAACGATTCTGAAGATTGTGGCGCCTGGCGTGCCGGACTTTTATCAGGGCACTGAGCTATGGGCGCTGAACCTCGTAGATCCCGACAACCGGCGGCCGGTGGACTATGCGCGGCGCTGCACGATGCTGGCAAAGATACGCGATGCGGCGCGCCGCGATCCTCTCGCCACTACGCTTCATTTGCTTAAGGACATGAGCAGCGGCGCAATAAAAATGTATCTCATCAATCGCGCGATGGAGTTCCGTCGCGAAAATCCCGAACTGTTCATGCGCGGCGACTACGTCCCGTTAAATGTCGCAGGACCGCGCGCCAATCACATCGTCGCGTTCGCGCGGGCGCGCAATGGAAAGCGCGTGATTGCCGTCTGCGGTCGATTTTTCATGCAGCTGTCCGCGGCGCCGCCGCTTCCGGTTGATCCCAATGCGTGGACCGATACTTTCATCGAGCTCGAGCCGGGTCCCTCATCGTCGATGACGGACCTAATCACCGGCCGTTCGATTTCAATCAGCGGCGGGCGGCTTGCGCTTAGCGAGGTGTTCGCGCAAATACCGGCGGCGATGCTCCACGATTAACTGCGCGATAATCTCGACAACGGATTCCGGCAAATTAACGAAAGTGCTTTCCTGAGGCATCGAAATCTGTGTCTGTAGACAAACAAATGGAAACCCCGTGGCGTCTCGAGTTCGGCGCGCGCCCGATCCCGTCGGGTGGTGTACGGTTCCGCGTCTGGTCGCCGCTGACGAAGACAATGACGGTGAAGATCAAAACGCCGCGCGAGATCCTCGTGCCGATGGATTCCTCGAACGGAATCTTCACGGCGGTAGTGAAGGAGATCGGTCCGGGTGCGGACTACATGTACGTTATCGATGGCAAAAAAGAGCGACCGGATCCGGTTTCGCGATTTCAACCGAACGGTGTCCACGGCCCCTCGCGAGTCATCGATCCCGGCGCCTTCGAATGGAGCGACGGCGGATGGAAAGGTATCGCGCTAGAAGACTACGTTATCTATGAACTTCACATCGGCACTTTCACGCCCGCAGGGACCTTCGCATCAGCAATCGAAAAACTCGATCACCTTCGCGATGCAGGAATCACCGCGGTTGAGATAATGCCGGTCGCGCAATTTCCGGGCAGCCGCAACTGGGGCTATGATGGCGTCTATCCCTATGCGGTGCAGTCCTCCTATGGCGGACCCGACGAGTTGAAGCGCCTGGTCGGCGCGGCTCATCGCGCCGGCCTCGCGGTGATCATGGATGTGGTCTACAACCACCTCGGCCCGGAGGGAAATTATCTTCCCGACTTCATGCCATGCCTTTCCCATCGCTACAAAAGTCCGTGGGGCGAGGCGCTGAATTACGACGGGCCGTACAGTTACGGC
This sequence comes from uncultured delta proteobacterium, assembly GCA_963815835.1. Lineage (GTDB taxonomy): Bacteria > Desulfobacterota > Binatia > Binatales > Binataceae > DATGKG01. The sequence goes on along the minus strand of CAWFIF010000002.1, from coordinate 81,401 downwards.
ATGCGCCGCTATGTGATCGAAAATTCGCTCTACTGGCTCACCGAATATCACATCGACGCGCTCAGGCTGGACGCCGTCCACAGCATCCTGGATTTCGGCGCGAAGCATCTGCTCGCCGAGCTGAGCGAACCGTTTCGCAGCGAAGCGGAAAGGCTCGGACGCAAGGCGTTTCTGATCGCGGAAAGCGATCTCGATGATGTCCGCGTGATTCGGTCCGTAGCCAATGGCGGATGGGGCATGGATGCACAGTGGAACGATGCATTTCATCATGCCGTCCACACCGCGTTCACCGGCGATCATCACGGCTATTTCGAGGACTATGAGGGCCTCGCCGATCTTCGTAAGGCCCTCCTCGAAGGCTACGTTTATGATTGGCGCTTTTCGAAGTTCCGCAAGCGCTTTCATGGCAGTTCGTCGAAAGATCGTCCGGGCGGCCAGTTTGTGGTGTTCACCCAGAATCACGATCAGATTGCGAACGCACTGGCCGGCAAACGCCCGGTGACGATGATTTCTCGCGGCCTCGAGAAGGTTGCCGCGGCGCTTCTAATCTGTGCGCCAAATCTGCCGATGTTCTTCATGGGCCAGGAATACGGCGCCACCACGCCATTTACCTACTTCACCGATTTTCAGGATCGTGATCTCGCAAAAGCCGTGAGCGAAGGCCGCAAGAAAGAGTACGCGAGCTTTCTCGGCAAAGGATTCATCGATCCTCAAGCGCAGGAAGCATTCGACACCTCGAAACTTGACTGGCAAGAGGCGGGACAACCGCGGCACCAGGAGATGCTGAAGTTCCATCGCGATCTTCTCGCGCTACGAAAACATCACAAGTGTCTGTCGAACTGCCGCAAGGATCTCACTGCGGTCGAGTTCAACCAGGACGAGCGATGGATTATTATCGAGCGGAGAGATGAATCGGGAGAGCGTGCTATCATTGTGTGCAATCTTGGTGACAAGGCGGTAGATGTTCCAGTTGATGCCGGCGCTCCTGCGAAGCTCGCGCTCTTCGGCGGCGAGGATGGCGCGCAATCGCCCCCCGCGCAACTTGAATCCGGTCGCCGAAGCATCACTCTCGATCGAGCGGGTGCGGCCATCTACATCTCGAATCCCGGCCGCGCAACTCGTAATAAATCGTGACCTCGATAATCATTCACGGCCATTTCTACCAGCCGCCGCGCGAGAACCCGTGGACGGGCGCGGTCGACCGCGAGGACAGCGCGCGCCCATTTCATGATTGGAACCAGCGCATCCATTCAGAATGTTATCGGCCCAACGCGTTCGCACGCGTCGTGAATGGCAAGGGCCAGATCGAGCGCATCGTCAACAACTACGCCAACCTGAGTTTCAACTTCGGACCGACGTTGATGCGATGGCTCGAATCCACGCATCCCGAGACCTGCGCGCGGATCGTTGCGGCTGATCAACTGAGCCGCCAGCTTCACGACGGCCACGGCGGCGCGATCGCGCAGGCCTACAATCATCCGATCCTTCCTCTATGCAATGACCGCGACCTCCGCACGCAGATCCGATGGGGCGTCGCCGATTTCAGGCATCGCTTCGGACGCGAGCCCGAGGCGTTGTGGCTTCCCGAAACGGCGTGCAACGACGAAGTCATGGGTGCACTCATCGATGCCTCCATGAGGTACGTGATTCTTTCACCACATCAAGCCGAACGTGTCAGGCCACTCGATACCAGTAGCAACGGCGCTGAATGGAAAAGTGTCGCGGACGGCAGCATCGATCCGCGCAAAGCCTACAAGTACTTTCATCGCGACGGTTCGGGACGTTCGATCGCGGTCTTCTTCTACGATGACGGCATCGCGCGGGGAATCGCATTCGAACACCTGCTCTGGTCGAGTGAGGCGTTGTTGGAGCGGCTGGTACGGGGCGCGGGCGACGGTGCGATGGTGAATGTCGCTACGGATGGCGAGAGCTACGGGCATCATTTCAAATTCGGCGATCGTTGCATCGCCTACGCGCTCGAAGTCGAGGCGCCGAAGCGCGGCATCAAAGTGACGAACTACGGCGAATTCCTCGAGCAGAATCCACCGCGCGACGCGGTCGAAATCAAAGCCGGGCCTGATGGTGAGGGGACCGCGTGGAGCTGCGTCCACGGCGTTGGCCGATGGTACAAGAACTGTGGATGTCACACGGGTGGCGAACCCGGCTGGAACCAGGAATGGCGGACGCCATTGCGCGCGGCCTTTGACCTCCTGCGCGATGAATGCGCCAACCGCTTTGAGGAGCTCGGCGCACAGCTATTCCGCGACCCATGGAAGGCGCGCGATGATTTCATCGAGGTGATCCTCAATCGCGCCGCCGCACACGATAGTTTTCTCGTCCGCCACGGGCGGCACAAACTCGACGCCGAAGCTCGCCTGCGGGCGTTGACGCTGCTGGACATGCAGCGCAACGCGATGCTGATGTACACCAGCTGCGGATGGTTCTTCAACGATCTGTCGGGCATCGAAACCGTCCAGACGATGAAGTATGCGGGCCACGCGATGGACCTGATGGAGAACCTTGGCGTACGCGCTCCGCGCGAACGATTTCTCGAAGTTCTGGCGCAAGCGAAAAGCAACCTCGCGGAGATCGGCAATGGCGCCGACGTGTTCCGCCGCTTCATTCCCGGATGTCGCGTGACGCCGAAAAGGATTGCGGCGCATCTCGCGATCTCGCGCCTGGCGAATCATACCGACCCGGAGGCATGGATTGGCGACTATTTTTGCCGCGAGGAGGAGCTCCGCAAGGAGAAGCGTGGAGGCATCGCGCTCTCGACCAGTCGCGTGGTGCTCCGGAACTCCATAATTGGGAAGCGCAATGAGTTCGCCTGCGCCGCGCTTCACCTCGGCGGGGTGGACTTCTATTGCGCGCTGGGAGATTTTGCGGAGCCGGATCACTTTCGCGCCGCCAATGAAAAGATTTGGTCAAAATTCCCGATTGCGCCGCTGCCGGTGACAATTCGCAGCGTGCAGGAAGAGTTCGGTCGCGAGGAATTCGGTCTCGAGGATATCCTGCCTGATGGACGTCGCGCGATTTGTGAAATGATCTTCGGCGACGTGCTCGAAGGATTTACCGATCAGTTCGCGCGTATGTATGAGGATTACAATCGAGTCGTCAACATGCTGCAGGCGTCCGGATTCGAGCCGCCGCCGCAATTTCGACAGCTTACCGAGTTCATGCTCGGACGCCGTTTCGAACGAGAAATAGCCAGGCAGCAACTGAGCCACGACCCGCTCGCATACAACAGAGCGATCGAGATCGCGAAGCTCGCCGCGAAGCGTGGCTATCAGATCGAAAAGACGCTTGCCAATGAGAGTTTCGCCACGATGATCAACGACGTGGTGAGTAAAGCCGTCGAGCGCCCGTCGCGCCTGCTCACCAATGCTGCACTGGATCTTATCGCACTTTCGCGGCGGCTCGATCTGGAGCCCAATTTGGAGCCGGCGCAAGAGCGGGTCTACCAGGCATTTTTAGCCGGAGCTCGCAAAGCCGGCCAGCTCGCGCGCCTGGCGGGTGCGGTCGGTCTCGCGCATTCGGCCGTGCGGCGGCCACGAACTTCAGCCGCCGTCGCGCATCAAGACGGGCGGACGCCGCCGCGTCCGCGACCCGATGAGAAGGTCACTGGCACTACGCGCCGCAGTCGCCCGCGTCCTCGCCCGATCTAGCACTCGTGGACAACACAACCGCGCGATTTGCTATTCACGTTTCATCAGTCCGCCCGCCAGCAAAACCACTCCAACCGCCAGAACCCCGCCGCTCAGAATTGGCGGAATCATATGGGTCTGTTGTTCATTTTCCTGAACATGCAGCGGACCGACGTGAGCCACCTCTTTGGTGTGCTGCGTGGTGAAGAAAGGATACGCGAATAGTATCAATCCTACGATCGCGAGAACTGCGCCCAACGGTATCAGCTGTTTCATTGTTCTGTCCTGGAACTAGAGGCGACCGGACAGAAGCAAGACGATCAGGACGATCAACAAAAGGCCCGCGCCACCGCTTGGGTAATAGCCCCAGCCCGCGCTGTACGGATACACGGGCAGTGCGCCGATCACGAGCAAAATCAGAATGACCAGAAGTATCGTGGGCATAGGTGCCTCCAGGATTCAGGTAGAAGATGAGCCGGCTGTGCGAGTGGCTCCACGTGTTCAGACGACGAATCCGGTGCGCAAATTCGATTCGTGAGACTAACTATTCCGAAGCGTCGGGAAGGGAATCGTGGAAGATTAGCAACTGACCATTCCGCGGATCGCAGATGTAGGCATTGTTGAGGTCGTCAGTAGTCACACAATGACTACCCTTCGCAGTAGTCACTGTCGTGAGAACGGTAGGCTTGCCGCTCGCTGAAATGCCAATGACGGCCATGGTGGCGCTGCCTGCGCCGGGCAGATACGCATGATGCAGGCTGGGCGCGTATGCGATTATGTCAACGCCATCACCGGAGGCGGCTTCCCCGAGTTGATGGCCGTCCTTCGAGCTGAGAATCTCCAGCTTGCCTTCCTTGCACCCGACGAAGAGGAATCCGCGCGCGCTGTCGATCGCGAGGCCTCGCGAGCCGTGGCATCCATTCTTCCATTGCGCCACGACCGCCCGTTGGTGGAGATCGATCGCGAGCGTGGTGTCGGTCCAGAGGTTCGTGTACGCCCGACCGCGCCGGTTGTCGATGGCGAGTGACTCGGGCCCTTTGGGAATGCTGATGGTCGCGGCATGGACCGGCTCGGGAAAACCCCGTTGCGGCAGCATGAAGATCTCAATCTGCAATGCGCGCGGCTCAGTGACCCAGACTTCGTTGGTAGCGGCAACGTATCTCACGTAATCTGGTCCGGCCGCGAGCCTGGTCTTGGCTACAATCTTTTTCGATACCGGATCGACGAGGTCGAGTGTCTTTTCGTCGTGATCAGGCGCGAAGATCCCGCCGCGTCCCGCGTCAGCGGACGTGACTCCCTCGCCGCGACCTCCGCCGAAGCTGGTCTGCGATGAGAACCCACCGATCTCTTCCATCTGTTTGGATTCAGGATCGATCAGAATGACTTTGCCGGTTCGCCCCGCTGGAACGATGACCTTGCGCAGTTCGGGAGAGAATCCCAAATCATCGAACCCGATTCCGCCCGCGCCGTTTGGTATAGCTAGTGGAGTAGTTGATTGCGCATCACCTGCATATGCACTTGCGGTCGCCAGCGAATAGCCAGTCAAAAGCACTATCGCGAACCATCGGGCGCGGCGCCAATTAGTCAGTGATAGTACGCCGCTCAAGTTCCACCTCTTCAAACCATGCCGTCAGTTGATTGGTCATCCGCGAAACGCGTTCGGGATGTTGGTCCGCGACGTTATTTCGCTCCAACGGATCGCTGCTCAGATTGAAAAGCTGCGCGGGCGGAGGTGAGGAAGACGAACGCTCAGGCAACGTCGTTCTGACTATGTCAGTGTACTTTTGCGGATTGTATTTTGAGTCGATATCCATCGCGAGGTCGTCACTACTCACCGCCATCAATTCGCTAATCGCCGGCCGCACCAGCTTCCAATTCCCGTCGCGCATCGCAGCATTGCATTCGCCGACCGGTGTATACCGATTCCACTGCCAGAAGCGCGTCGTGCTTACCCTGCCGCGGTTGCCCTGAAGGAGCGGCGCTACGTTGACGCCGTCAATGTGCGGATCTTTAGGCGCCTGACTTCCCGCGAGTGCCACCAGAGTCGGCAGCCAATCAGTAAGATGCACCATGTCGTGCAGTTGGCGGCGCCCCTCGATACCGGCAGGCCATCGAATCACCATCGGGAGCCGGATGCCGCCCTCGTACACGAGCAATTTGGATCCGGCGAATCCGCAGTTGAATCTGTCGGTGCACATTTCGCCTTTGCCGCCGAACTGCGGACCGTTATCGCTGGTGAAAAGTACGATGGTATTTTCGGCGATGTCGCTCCTATCGAGTTCCTCGAGCACGCGCCCGATCCCGCGATCCATGCATCGAATCATCGCGTAGATGCGCCGTACCGCCTGAGTGAAATTATCTGAATCGTCGAATAGCGCGAGGTCATCGTCAGGCGCTTCGAATGGAAAATGGGGCGCGTTGTATGCGAGATAGAGAAAGAACCGCTCGCTGCGATGGCGCTGGACAAACTCGATTGCCTCGTCGGTGAAAACGTCAGTCAGGTAGCGTCCGTCGCCGCTCGACAGCGAGCCGTTGCGATCGAGTTGCCACTTCCAATACGGCTGCCATCCCCCGCAAAATCCCGCGAACTCATCGAAGCCGCGCCGATTCGGGTGGTAGCGATTGTCGAACGCGCCATTGTGCCATTTGCCGACGAGCCCGGTGACGTAGCCCGCTTGCCGCAGCAGATCGGCGATAGTGCGCTCGCGCAGCGCCAGCCGATCGAGGCCTCGGGTTTCCAGCGTATCGATGACGCCGGTCCGATGCGGATAGCGGCCGGTCAGCAGCGACGCCCGCGCGGGCGCGCAAACCGGCGACGCGGAGTAGTGCTGCGTCAGACACAGGCCGTCGCTGATGAGCTGATCGAGGACCGGGGTTTTCGAGGCGCCATAGTTGAAGCAGCCGAAATCGCCGTAACCCAAGTCGTCGGCCACGATGAGCACAATGTTGGGTCGATCCCGCATCGCGCAGAGTATAATCGCTTTCCGCCTGATGCGCGTCTGCTTTTCATCCATTGAGCGTCGAAGCTCTGCCATGATAGCGGTGGCGTAAGAGCTATGCCTCCAGAGCCAACCACCAACAAAGGTCCGCTGAGCGGCTTTCGGATCATCGACGTCACTCAAATGTTGTCCGGTCCGATGGCCACCATGATGCTCGGCGATCAGGGCGCCGACGTCATCAAGGTGGAACCTCCAGGGACTGGCGACCTCACGCGAGCGATGGGCGCCGGCAAGCACGGGATAGCGCCGGCCTTCGCGGTTATCAATCGCAACAAAAGATCAATCGCGCTCGATCTCAAGGACCATCGCGGACTCGCCGTGCTGAAACATCTGGTGGCCGGCGCCGATGTGTTCGTGCAGAACTTCCGCCCGGGCCGCGCCGAGCGAATGGGCATCGGCGAGCATGAGCTGCGGCGCGTGAAGCCGGATCTCATTTACGTTTCGATCAGCGGTTTCGGCGAGAAGGGTCCGTACGTCGAAAAGCGCGTCTACGATCCGGTGATCCAGGCGCTGTCGGGCCTCGCCGCGATCCAGACCGATTACAAGACCGGACGGCCGCAGATGATGCGCCTCATCATCCCCGACAAAGTCACCGCGCTCACCGCCGCGCAGGCGATCACCGCGGCACTTCTCGCGCGCGAGCGCACCGGCGAGGGTCAGCACGTCAAGCTCGCGATGCTCGATGCGGTCATCGCGTTTCTATGGCCGGAGGGAATGGCGCGTCACACCTTCAAATCAACGGGCGCGCAGCCGGCGCGTCCTGATTCGCGCGATCTGATTTTCGAGACCGCCGACGGCTACATAACCTGCGGCGCGATGTCGAATGCCGAATGGGAGGGCCTCGCGAAAGCGCTCGATCATCCCGAATGGACTGTCGATTCTCGATTCAACACGGTCGCCGCGCGGATCAGGAACGTGAACGAACGCCTCGAGTTGACCGCCGAGGTCCTCGCGACCAAGACCTCGGCCGAGTGGATCTCAAAGCTCGAAGCCAATGATGTTCCATGCGCGCCGGTGCTCAGCCGCGAGGAAGTCCTGCGCGATCCGCAGGTCGCAGCGAATGAGTTGATCGTCGAATCCGATCATCCGCATGCCGGACCGATGCGTCAGCCGCGCCCTGCCGCGCGCTTCGAAGCGACGCCGTCCGGACTCCATCGCCCTGCACCGCTGCTCGGCGAGCATACTGACGAGGTTCTCCGCGAACTCGGCATCTCGGACAACGCCGCATCCGATCTGCGATCTGCCGGCGTAGTCGCCTGAACGATCAGGTGCCGTGCGCCTATGATTCGATGTACTCACGCTGCGACGGCGTCCATATGTGTCAAGCACACATCGGAATATCGGAATCAGGGCGAAACACCAAGACACCATCAGATAAGGGCCGCTGCGGCCCGCATCTGATGGTTGATCTCTGTGGCCGCGACTCCTTGATCCTGCGCCTACCGAACAACCGCCATTTTTTCCTACCTTGGTGTCTTGGTGTTTTGTCTGACTCCGGTCCTCTTCTTTTCCTTGTCATCTTCCTACTGAATTGCGATAGAAAGATGAAACGCCGCTGCAAAGGAGGGCAACCATATGGCCTCGAACCGTGTCATTTCGGCCGATTCCCACGCGATGGAACCGGCCGACCTGTGGACCTCGCGCCTCGACGCGAAACTGCGCGACAAGGCGCCGCGCGTCGTCAGCACATCGAAAGGACACCTGTTCTCCGCGCCGGGCGTGCGCCCGTTTCCGGTCGCCGGAGGTTTCGGAATCGGCAAGAGCGGTGACGATCTCAAGCAACATCTTAAGAAGGGCTACGAGGCCGCGCGGCCCTCGGGATGGGATCCCGCCGAGCGCCTCAAGGATCAGGACGTCAACGGCGTTTCCGCCGAGGTCATTTACACCACGCTTGGCATGTCGCTGTTCGGGCTGGATGATGCCGAACTTCAGCAGGCCTGCTTCCGCGCCTACAACGATTGGGAGAACGAATACGCGTCTTACAATCGCAAGCGTCTTTATCCGATCGCGCTCATCTCGCTGGAGGATCCGGCCGCCGGTGCGCGCGAGCTCGAGCGATGCGCGAAGCTCGGTCTGCGTGGCGCGATGATCTGGGGATCGCCGCCGCGAGAGAAGCCCTACTTCAGCGCCGAGTACGATCCGTTCTGGGCGGCCGCGCAGGAACTCGGCATGCCGCTGTCGCTGCACGTCGTCACCGGAAAAAGAGAGAATACGGCGAAGACCAGGCCCGGCGGACCACCCGCCCGCTCAATACTCGATGCCGGCGATGACGATTCGCGCGGTCCCGCGCCATTCCTGCTCAATGCGATGGGCGCGGTGCATTCGGTGCAGAAATCGCTCCAACAAATGATCTTCGGCGGCGTGCTCGATCGTTTCCCCGCCCTCAAGGTTGTGTCTGCGGAGAACGACAGCGGATGGGTAGCGCATTTTATGTACCGGCTCGATCACGTCTACGAAAAATTCGGCGTGATGTGGGACAAGGTCGGGCTCAAGCTGAAGCCGAGCGAATATGTGCGCCGCAACGTGTGGGTTACTTTCCAGGACGACATGATTGGTCCGATGACGTGGCGCTACTTTGGCGCGGACAATTACATGTGGGCCTCGGATTTTCCGCACGCGGACTCGACGTGGCCTAACTCGCTCAAGGTGATCGCGAAAGACTTCGAGGGAATCCCCGATGAGGTCACGCACAAGATGGTTTGCGACAACGCGGCCAAGTTATATCGGATGGATCTGAACTAGCTCACGAGGAAATCGAAATGGCGTACGACCTTTTAATTAAGAATGGCACCGTGGTCGACGGAACCGGCGCCGACCGCGTGCGCGCAGATGTCGCGATCGCGAATGGCAAAATCGCCGAAATCGGAAACGTCACCGAACCGGCCAAGCGCACTATCGATGCATCTGATCTGATCGTCGCGCCCGGCTTCATCGATCCGCACACTCACTACGACGCGCAGATCTGTTGGGATCCGCTGGTCACCTGCACCAGTTGGCATGGTGTGACTTCGGTCGTGATGGGCAACTGCGGCGTGGGTATCGCGCCGTGCAAGCCCGAGGTGCACGAGGTCGCCGCGTGGGATCTCGTCAACGTTGAGGCGATTCCGTACGACGCACTCAATCGCGGCATCACATGGGACTGGACGACATTTCCGGAGTTCATGGATGCGGCGCAGCGGCGCGGCAGCGGGATCAATCTCGGGTTCGTGGCGCCGCTCACGCCGTTTCGTCATTTCGTGATGGGCGAAGAATCGATGGAGCGTGAGGCGACGCGCGAGGAGACCGCGAAGATCGCGGCGCTTATCAAAGAGGCTGTCGCGGCGGGCGCGTTCGGATGGTCAACGACGACGCTGCCGCAGCACATCGGTTTCCAGGGACGTCCACTCGCCTGCCGGCTCGCGAGTCGCGATGAGCTGAAGGCTTACGCAGGCACGCTGCGCGAGCTCGGTAAAGGTGCGATCGAGGTTGCGCTGACTCGACGCGCGGGCCGCGTCTCTGAAGAGGAAGAGGACCTGCTCGGATTTTTGGTGAATGAGAGCACGCGGCCGGTGACGTGGCTCGGCATGTCGAGTCAGCCGAAGCATCCGGAAGTCAGCGAAGACACCATGCGGCGGCTCGAGCCGCTGATCAGGCGCGGCGGCGTACCGCAGGTGCTGCCGAAGCCGTTCGTAGTGCAAATGGATCTGCGAAATCCATTTTCATTCGCCGATACCGAATCGTGGAATCCGATTTTCAATCAGCCACCGGAGAAGCAGAAAGAAATTTATCGCGACAAGGGATGGCGCAATCGATGGCGTGAGGAGATGAAGAAGCCGCGCCTGTTCGGTGGCAAATGGCATCGCGTCGAGGTGCTCGAAGTCGCGAATCCCGCGATGAAGCCGCTGGAGCGCAAAACCGTCGCCGAGATCGCGGAAGAGCGCGGCGCCGACCCCCTCGATACGTTCATCGACCTCGCGCTCGAGGACGACCTCAACATCCAGTACACGATGGCGCAGTTTCACGAGGACGGTATCGAGCGCCTCATCAAAGATGATCGCACGATGGTCGGGCTGTCGGACGGCGGCGCGCACGTCAACATGCTGTGCGACGCGGGCTATTGCACCTACCTCCTCGGGCATTGGGTGCGCGAGAAGCAGGCGCTCACGATGGAGCGCGGCGTGAAACGTCTGACTTCGGAGCCGGCGGATTTTTTCGGCATCAAGGATCGGGGAAGGCTCAAGAAGGGACTCTTGGCGGATGTCGCGATATTCGATCCCAACACAGTAGGCTCGGCACGACGCGCGCAAATGCGCAATGACTTGCCGGGGGGCGGACGCCGCCTGGTGATGCCGTCGCAGGGAATCGAGTACACGATCGTAAACGGTCAACTGCTATACGATCACGGCAAGCATTCCGGTGCGATGTCGGGAACTGTACTTCGCTCTACCAGGAACTGACTATCCGTGAAGTAGTAATTGAGGAGTAATCGCGATGGCTGACTTTGGACTATTCATGTTTCCTACCGACTATGCAATTCAGCCGATCGAATTAGCTATTGCCGCCGAGGAGCGTGGCTTCGAATCGCTATTCTTTCCCGAACATACACATATACCAACCTCGCGAAAGACTCCGTTCCCCAGCGGGACCGAACTTCCGAAGGAGTACTGGCACACTCACGATCCATTCGTCGCGCTGGGCGCCGCGGCGGCCGTAACGAAAAAGCTGAAGCTCGGCACCGGAGTATGTCTGGTGATCGAGCGCGATCCGATCGTCCTCGCGAAGGAAGTGGCGTCGCTCGACATGATATCCAACGGGCGCGTGCTGTTCGGAATCGGCGGCGGATGGAACGTCGAGGAGATGGAGGACCACGGCGCGAAGTTCAAGTATCGATGGAAGATCGTGCGCGAAAAGATGTTGGCGATTCGCGAGATCTGGACCAAGGAAGCGGCCGAGTTCCACGGCGAGTTCGTCAACTTCGATCCGATCTGGTCGTATCCCAAACCGGTGCAACCGGGCGGCCCGCCGGTCCTGATGGGCTCGCAATCGAAGAAGGTGTTCGAGCGCGTCGCCGATTACTGCGACGGATGGTTGCCCATCAACAATCCGCGCAATGACTGGCCGGCGCTGATCAAGTCGCTCCGCGAAGCCGAAAAGCAGAAAGGACGCAAGAAGTTGTCGTTGTCGCTGTTCGGCGCTCCCGCGAAGGAGGACGCGCTGCATCAGCTTGTCGAACTTGGCTTCGAGCGGTTGTTGTTCCCGCTTCCGCCGGCGCCGCGTGACACCGTGATGCCGATGATCGACAACTACGCCAAGGTTATGGCCAAGATTCGGTGAAGATCGCGCTTCGTGAAGCACTCCGTAAACTAAGGTGATAGAAACGGCGGGATGGGCGAAGTCAGTTTCAGGATTAAGCCTATCCCGCCGTTTCGTCTCGACCTGACCGCGTGGGCGATTCGTCGCCGGCCGCACAACACGATCGATCACTTTGATGGCGAAACCTATCGCCGCATCGCTGTGATCGATGGCCGGCCCGCCGCGATCTCGGTGCGCCAGACGGCCCCGCCGAAATCACCCGAGATCGAAGTCCTTGCTACTGGCCCCGCTGCGTCCGGCAAAACTGAGCATGCTATCGAAGCGATGGTCAATCGGATTCTGGGGATATCGATCGATCTGCGCGACTTCTACAGCTTGGCTCGCGATGACGCGGCGCTCGGACCGCTGGTCAATCGGCTCAAGGGAATGAAGCCGGTCCGTTTTCCCACCAACTTCGAGGCATTCACCAACGCGGTCGCATGCCAGCTCGTCTCGCTCACGGCCGGGATGCATGTGGTGAATCGAATCGCCGCCAGATACGGCCGTTCTTGCGACGTCGGTGGAGTGCGACTTCATGCTTGCGCGGAGGCCTCCGATATCGCGCGCGCCGAGGTCGAGGATCTCCGGGCGCTCGGACTCAGCCGGAGCAAGGCGCGATATCTAACAGGCCTCGCACAGGTCGCGTCCAATTCTGATCGCGACTTTCGCTCGATGGAGTCACTTGATGATGACAGCGCTATAGCCGCGTTATCCGCGTTCGGCGGCGTCGGGCGATGGACGGCGGAGTATGTGCTGTTGCGCGGCTTGGGCAGATTCAACATTTTCCCCGGCGACGATGTAGGCGGTCGAAACAGTCTTCGCGACTATCTGGGCATTCGCGGCGAACTCGATTACGAAGGCGTCCGCAAGGCGATCGCGCGATGGCACGCGTGGGGCGGCTTCATCTATTTCCATCTATTGGTCAATGCGCTGGTCGACAAGGGAATCGTGCGCGCATGAGACGGTTCGACGAAGCCATTCTCTCCGTGCGATAATCCGCGCGATCAAAAAATCAGCGAGGCGATTCGATGGAAAGGAAAAATATCAACCCTGACACGCTGCTCACGCCGCGCGGCTACTCGCATGTCGTCACGGTCGAGGGCGCGCAGAAGCTCGCCTTCATCGCGGGGCAAGTCGCGGTCGATAAGGAAGGCAAGATCGTCGGCCCAGGCGATTTGACCACCCAGATAAAGCAGGTCGCGCACAATCTGATCGCGGCGCTTGCCGCGGTGGGCGCAAAGCCTTCCGACATCGTCAAGATGAACACCTACATCGTGCAGTACAAACCATCTGACTACGCGGCGATGCGCGAGGCGCGCGCAATTCTATTTCCCAGCGGCGAGCCACCCGTGTCGACCCTGATCGGCGTGCATTCGCTGGCGGTCGAGGGCTTGCTGGTCGAGATCGAGGCGATCGCCGCGATCAAGTGAGTTGACGTGCCCCGCGCCGGTCTGATTTCGTGGCCGTGATGGCGGACTACGACGAATCGACATATGGCGAGCGTATCGCCGAGGTTTACGACAGCGTCAACGACAGCTTTCGCTACGACGCACCCGCGACAGTCGATTTCCTCGCGCCACTTGCGAAGGGCCGGCGGGTGCTCGAACTCGGCATCGGCACCGGACGAATCGCGCTTCCGCTCGCGCAGCGCGGCATCAGAATGCACGGCGTCGATGCTTCTCCGGCGATGGTCGAGAAGCTGCGCGGCAAACCCGGCGGCGCGGAGATCCCGGTCGAGATGGGCAACTTTGCCAATCTGAAAATCGGTGGACGCTTCTCGCTAATCTACGTAGTTTTCAACACCTTCTTCGGAATCCGCACGCAGGAGGACCAGGTGCGATGCTTCACCGGTGTCGCCAAGCGCCTGACTTCCGACGGCGCCTTCGTGATCGAGGCGTTTGTTCCGGACCTCACGCGATACGATCGAGCGGGGCGGCGCACCTCCACTGCCCTGATTTCGGACGAGCGCACTCTGATGGAGGTCAGCAAGCTCGATGCGGCGCTGCAGTATGTACGCTCGCAGTTCATCGTGATCGATGAGGGCGGAATCCATCGCTATCCAGTCGAGTTGCGATTCGCGTATCCTCCCGAGTTAGACCTGATGGCGCGTATCGCCGGCATGCGTCTGCGGGAGCGATGGGCCGGATGGGATCGGCGTCCGTTTACCTCCGAAAGCGCGAATCACGTTTCGGTGTATGAGCTGGTGCCACAGCCGGTGGGGACGCCCATCAGAAATGCCAGGCGCGGGCGACTGAAAGTCGTGCGAGGCCAGAAGCCTCGTCGTCCGTGAGTCCTCGGCAGTTATGAAACCTAACGGAGAGAAGGGAATTCGATGAGCAGCATCGAGGAGCGTTACTGGTCAATCACGGCGAAGTCGGCCGGCGTCGCGAAGCGCGCGGAGCGCGTGATGCCCGGGGGCGACACCCGCTCGGTCCAGCAATATCGCCCCTATTCACTCACGATCGTCCGGGGCGAGGGTCCTTTCCTTTTCGACGCGGACGGTAATCGATACATCGATCTCCTCGGCAACTATACCAGCCTGGTTCATGGTAACGCCTATCCGCCGATCGTCGAGGCGATTAGGGACGTGGCGGGAAGAGGTACAGCATGGCCCGCGCGATCATACGCGCAGGTCGAGTTGGCCGAGCTGCTGTGCGATCGCGTGCGTTCGATCGAGCAGGTTCGATTCTGCAACTCAGGCACCGAGGCCGGGATGTTGGCAGCTCACGTCGCACGCCGGATGACCGGGCGCAAACTCATCCTGATGGCGCGTCACGGCTATCACGGCTCCTACGATGATCTCGAAGTCGGGCTCGTAGGTCAGGAGGGCGAGCGCACCATGCTCGCGGACTTCGACGACGCTAACGCATTCGAGGCTTTGATCTCCGAGCGCGGCAAGGAGATCGCGGCGGTGTTCCTCGAGCCAGTCCTCGGTTCGGCCGGCATCGTGATTCCTTCGCCGGGATTTCTCGCTCGGGTGCGCGAAGCGACGCGGCGCGCCGGCGCGGTGTTCGTGATCGATGAAGTGATCACATTGCGCCTCGCCACTGGCGGCGCACAGCAAATGTTCGACGTACAGCCGGATCTTACGATGATGGGCAAAATCATCGGTGGGGGACTTCCCGTCGGCGCAATCGGCGGCGCCGAGTCGCTGATGTCCTGCCTCGATCCGCGCAATCGCGGCGCCTTGTGGCATTCAGGAACCTTCAACGGAAATCCTCTGACCTGCGCGGCCGGCGCGGTCTCGGTTCGCGAGCTGACGAAGGAGCGCATCGATACGATGGATCGCCTCGGCGATCGACTCGCGCGCGAGTTGAAGAAGGCCGCCGTAGCAGTTGAACTGCCGTTTTCGGTGCGGCGCATCGGATCGCTGATGAACGTTTTCTTCCTCAACGATCCGCCGCCACCAACGATCGCGCGCGACGATGCCAAGCTTATTGCCGAATTCCATCTGGCCGCACTGAACAACGGCCTGTTTCTCGCGCCACGTGGAATGATTGCGCTTTCGACTGTGATTACTGACGAATTGATGAATGAGATTATCCAACGCGCGTCGCAGGCATTGCAGGATGTCGCTTCGGTGGCGAATTGACATCGCGTCGAAAAGATAACTCATAAACGCCACTTGTTTACAGTAACGGCTTGGAAAATAATCTTATCCCGCCACGCGGGCAGTGGCCGCCAACGGGAGAAATGAGGACTCGAACTTGGAAAATTACCAAACGAAGCCAAATATCCCTTGAGATATCAGGGTTTTTCGAATGAGGCACCTCGCCAAGAGCTATCTCCACTGAAACAAAGCCACGTGGCCGCACTCCCCGGCGGGACGGAGGTGGGCGAGAGCGACACGACAATAAATTGAAAAAACAAAGCCATTTAATGTCCGAAAATATTGGCTTTTCTTCGGTAAGCTACTGTCACAAAGCGCTGCCCTCAATCGAGGTAGAAGTTTTTCGAGATTGACCGACGTAGTGTCGGTAATTGCGGCCACTCGCTTGCAATCGCGCCGCAGCGGCGATACCGGTGCTTCAGGCTTCTGGAGGTTCCTATGACCGATATCGAAAAGACTCGTCGCGTCGTCACCGGTTTTGATGCGGATGGAAAATCAATTGTTGCAATCGATGGGCCGCCAGGATCGATTATCGGCGCAAATGGCGCGGGACTCGGCGAGGTTTTGGTCACCGATGGTATCGCCGACAATTCGATCAAAGGCGACCTCGCCAAGCGTCCGGTAATTCTCGAGCCACCGGCGGGCGGGAGCGTATGCCGTTTCTTCGTGGTCGAGCCCGAGAACAAGTAGCTCTCTGCCAAGGAACTCGAAGAGCAAGCCGCCGCCGGATTCAAAGCGATCGGTGGCGAGCACTGCCGACCCGATACGTCGCGTAGCCCGGGGATGCATACCACACGCACTATCGACTACGTCGTCCTGCTTGACGGCGAGGTCACCTTGATTCTCGACAAGGGCGAAGTCGCGCTCAAGCCATTCGACGTCGTGGTGCAGCGGGGCACCAATCACGCGTGGTTGAATCGCGGAAGTAAACGGGCGCTGCTGGTTGCGGTGCTGATCGACGCGAAGCCGCTGCCAGGCAAGTCCGGGCAATCGAGGTAGATGATGGCTGGTCAATTTTCGGAAAAAACCCGAGTCGTCCGCGCATCGGGAATCGATTTTCATGTGCTCGAAATGGGCGCCGGACCGCTGGTGTTGTGCCTGCACGGATTCCCGGACACCGCGCATTCGTTTCGTCATCAGATGCCGATGCTGGCAGATGCGGGATTCCACGCCGTTGCTCCTTTCATGCGTGGATATACGCCAAGCGGCGCGGCGCCCGACGGACGCTACGACATCGGTGCGCTCGCCGAGGATGCCCTCGCGCTGATCGACGAACTCGGCGCGCGCGACGCGACCCTCTTCGGTCACGATTGGGGCGCGGTTGCGGCATACGAGGCCGCGGCTGCGGCGCCGAAAAAGATTCGCAAGCTGATTACGGCGGCGGTTCCATACGGCCCGCAGTTTTTTCAGGCGCTCGCAACCAACTACGCGCAGCAGAAGCGATCCTGGTACATGTATTTTTTCCAAAGCGCGATCGCGGAGATGGCGGTATCGCTGAATGACTTCGCATTCCTGGAAAAGATTTGGGCCGATTGGTCGCCGGGATGGAAGTGGGCGCCCGAGGACATGGAGGCGCTCAAGCGATGCTTCCGCGCGCCCGGCACCACGGCGGCCGCGCTCGGCTATTATCGCGCGACGCTCGGGCCGCTGTTCAGGCCGCCCTCGCAAGCAGATGCGGCAAACGCGCCCACCGCGCCGCGTCCCATCGAAGTGCCCGCGATGATGCTGCATGGGCGCATCGACGGATGTATCGGCGCCGAGCTACTGGAAGGGATGGCCGCGTACTTTCCGCGCGGACTGAAAATCGAAATAATCGATGGCGCGGGGCATTTCGTCCATCAGGAGAAGCCGGCGCAGGTCAACCAACTGATCGCGGATTTCTTGAAGTAGCTGGGCTCCCGCACCCGCGCCAACCGAGCGGAAAGCCGTCAGGTTTTCTCAGGAGTGTCGGACTTCACGAAATCGAGCGACGCGGAATTCATGCAGTAGCGCAACCCGGTCGGCGCCGGACCATCTTCGAAGACATGACCGAGGTGTGCGTCGCATCGCTTGCACAGGACCTCGGTGCGCTTCATAAGGAAGCTGCGATCGGTCTTGGTCTCGATATTCTCCGGCGCGATCGGCGCCCAGAAGCTCGGCCATCCGGTGCCCGAATCGAACTTGGTATCCGAGCTGAACAGCGCGGTCCCGCAGCATACGCATCGGAAGATGCCCTTCTCGTGCCATTCAGCGTACTTGTTCGAAAAGGGCGGCTCGGTGCCGGCTCTGCGCGTGACGTTATACTGCTCGGGGTCCAGAATTTTTTTCCATTCGGCGTCGGTCTTCACAACTTTATCGGCCATGACGATTCCTTTCTTTTGACCCGCATTAGTGAACTCGACGATCGAGACTCTTTGGATTCCGCCCGGCGCGCTGCCGGTCGAATCGTCGGCCGCGCGTAGCAAGGTCTTGTCGATGGCGATTGCGGCCGCGGCGGCAAGCGAACCCACAACGAACGCGCGGCGCGTGATGAGATCTTTCACCCATGGCCTCCTGTACGATCCTGTCTGATCATGTAACCGGAAAACAAGGGTGGCGGTTCCCGCCGACGATAGTCGCTCGGGCGCGGAATGTTACTCGATGTTGTTATCGGTCTGCGGAGGCGGCTTCGAACTCGACGCCCTTCCGCTCGTGTCGTTGTTGCCACCAGGAGCGGGGCCTCCAAGCGGTTGGCCGGGCGCGAACACGCCTTCTTTTTCCTTGTACTGGTAGCCGGTGTAACCGAAGCCGGCGATCGGTATCAGGACGCATCCGGAAAGGAGCGCGGACGAGATCGCGACCGCGGCGATCAAAAGGATATCTTTCAAAAATTTCATGATCTTCGAGTTCAACCTGAGCTTTTGAAAAGTCGTTCGACGCGATCCTCCAGCGCGCGCATCCGCCGGACCAACTCGGGCAATCTCGGCAGCGCCATCGCGTAACGCCGCCATTGGCGGATATCGACCGCCGGCACTCCGCCTATCACGCTATCACTCGCAACATCGGTATGAATACCAGACTTCGCGGCCACCATCACCCGATCGCCGATCGTCGCGTGATCCGCGCATCCCGAGTTGCCCCCGAACTGGCACCATTTGCCGATTTTCACGGACCCCGCGATCCCGACCAACGCCGCGAAGCGCGAGTATTCGCCAATCTCGCAGTTGTGACCGATGTGCACCTGGTCGTCGAGCTTGACGCCGCGATGCAGAATCGTCGCGCCGATGGTCGCTCGATCGATCGTCGAATTGGAGCCGATCTCGACGTCGTCTTCGATTACTACGGTGCCGACCTGGGGGATCTTGAACAGGCCGTCCTCGTGCTCGCCGAAGCCGAAGCCGTCCGCGCCGATCACCGCGCCGCTCAGCAGCGTGACGCGATTTCCGATTGATGCGCCCTCGCGAATCGAGACATGACTGTGACAGACGAAGTCATCACCGATCGTGACCCCAGGATAGATCACGGCATGCGGATGGATTGCCGCATTCTTACCGATGCGCACGCCCCCGCCAATCACGGTCAACGCGCCGATCGACGCGTTTTCTCCGACAGTCGCGTCCGGTGCGATGCGCGCGGTCGGATCGATTCCCGGTGCAGGTTTGAGCGGGGGAAAAAAGATCTCGAGCACCCGAGAAAAATCGAAGTACGGATTGGGGCTGATCAGCACCGGGCATTTGGCGCGCGCGGCCAACTGTTCGAGAACGATCACGCACGCCGCGGAGGTCGTCTCTAGCATCGGCGCATACTTTTCGTTGGCGACGAAGATTATGGTGCCGGGTCCGGCGGCTTCGATCGGCGCGGGCAGAAAGATGTCCACTTCACCATCGCCGTGAAACTCACGGCCCAGTTTCGATGCGAGCTCCCTGAGTTTCATTGCGATGAGCCCACGCCTAGCGATGACAAAGCTTCAAGTGTTTCTTTAGCTTCGACCTCGCGCAGGCAATTGTAATGGCCGAAGCGGCAGGTCCGCGCAAGACACGGGCTGCATTCGAGGCGATGCCAAATCACCCGGCTGTTGGCTTTTGAGGGGCCGGTGCGAATCGGGTTGGTTGATCCGAAGATGGCTACCGTCGGAATTCCCAGCGCGCCCGCCAGATGCATGCATCCAGAGTCGTTGCCGACGAAGGCCGACGAAATCGAAAGTAAAGCTATAAGTTCGCCGATGCTGGTCTGACCTGCCGCCACCATCGCGCCAGTTGACGACAACGATGTGACCTCCTCGCATTTGGCGCGCTCCGAGGGCGCTCCCACCAGCACACATTCAGCGCCGATGCGCTCCGAAAGGCCGTCGATCACGGCCGCGAATTTCGCGGCCGGCCATTCCTTCGCGGGACCATACGCCGCGGCAGGCGCGATCGCGATCAGTGGCGCATCCGGGCAGCGTCGATGCGTCCCCAACCAATCGCGCATCGTCGCAAGGTGCGTCACATCGGGAGATATCGCGAGGTCATCGGCGTCACCCTCGATTCCGAGCGTTTCGCGGACCATCGCGAGCCAGTAGTGCACTTGATGCCCGTCGAGCGCGTCACGGGGAGGCACGGCCCTATGCGTCAGCATCGCACCTCGCGCGTCGACCGCGTATCCGGCGCGCCGCCGGATTCCCGCGGCGGTCACCCATAGCGCGGATTCGAAGCTGTTAGGCATCAGCACCGCGAGATCGAAATGTCGCGAACGAATCTCGCCGACTATCTTACGGCGATCGTTGAGTCCGCCGAGGCCGCTCGCGACCGAATAGGGAATCACCTCATCGAGCCAGTTGGCGCCGTCGAAGAAGCTCGCCAGTTCCTTTTTGATGAGGATCGCGAGACGCGCATCGGGAAAAGCACGGCGGACGGCGCGCATCGCGGGCAGGCTCATCACGACATCGCCGAGCCAATTGACGGCCCTGATGAGAATTCGCTTTGGAGCTGGCGCGATTCGTGAGGCGATCGAATCATCGATTTCCGGGTTGGCGGCTGGCTGCATCACGCACCTTATTTATAACCGTCCAGACGCGAAGTGTCATTCCAGACTGAAGGGGAATCCTTTAGTCTCAAACCCGCATTGGCCCGTTCAATCCAAAGTTAGAAAAATCTGGAAAGGAGTATCGCATGCCAAAACTACTCGGAGCCTTCGGCTCACCATTCGTTCGAAAAGCTTTCGTCGCGCTTACCGAAAAGGGAATTCCGTTCGAGCACGAACAGACTCATTCCGTTCGGCGCACCGCGCTCATTCAGCAAGATCAGTCCGCTCGGCAAAATTCCCGCTTTCCAGGACGGCGATCGCACTCTGGCGGACTCGTCGGTCATCATCGCATATCTGGAAAAGATCAAACCTGAGCCATCGCTGTACCCGTCCGATCCATATGAGTACGCGCGCGCATTATGGTTCGAGGAGTACGGGGATGGCGGACTGGCGCCGATTATGGGTGGAAAGGTTTTCTTTCCAAAAGTGATCGCGCCGCGGGTTTTCAAACAAGAGCCGAACCTCGCCGAGATTCAAAAGGTGGTTGACAATGAACTTCCGCCGATGTTCGACTACCTCGAAGGCGAACTCGGCAACAACGAATACCTGGTGGGCAACAAGTTCAGCATCGCCGATATTGGCATCGCCACGCAGTTCGTGAATTTCATGCTGGCGGGATACAGCGTTGACGCGAAGCGATGGCCGAAACTGGTGGCGTATCTGAATCGGATACATAGCCGGCCATCGTTCAAGACGGCGATCGATAAAGAGAAGGCGGCATTCGGCGGCTGATTTGTAAATCGAATAAGCCGGCGGCATCTTATGCCGCCGGCTCTTTGCGCCGCTCATTGCTTCAGCGCTGCCACCAACTGGTCGATGATCGCGTCGGCCTTGTCGCGCATCTCGTCGTCGGTCGCATCCTGGATCGGATGCGGCACGAACACGCGATTCACTTCAGGCAATCCCAGCGCCGCGGCCTGCTTCTCGGCGGCGTCTCGAAACGCGCTCGACGCCACCATCACCGAGGGCCTGCCGTTTATTTCAAACCACACTGAGTCGTGCACACTGCACGTTGTGCATGACCCTCAATCGGCTAGCGCTTCGATAACGAAGTCGCTCTCCTTTGCGATCTGACGCCGCAACTCTTCGGGTGCGGGTTTGGTGAAGGTCGGTTTCTTGTAGCGGCGAATTTCGATGCCGGGCATCTCTTCGCGCAAACGCGCCGCGAGTTGATCGATCAGTACGTCGCCGCGCGGCTTGGAGATATCCAGCAGCGCGACTGATCCGGAGATCTTGCCGCTTCGCTTCGCAAGCGTGCGCCGGATTGGAATGCGTTCATCCGTAGGATCAACGATGCGCATTTTGTCGTTATACCTCCTCGATGCGGCGGCTGACGCTGCTCGAGCCCATCGGTCCGCTGACCCATCCCGCGAAGACCGCGGAGAATTTCCCCGCCTCGCCGCCAGCCACAATCATATTGATATTTTCCGCTTTGCGAAATTTGGGGATGCGCTGTTCGAGTTGCTCGGGGGTGGGATTCGTGAGGCCGAGCGCCTTGAGCGGGATTCCTTCTCCGCTTTCAGCATCTGGAATCAGCTCGCGAAGCGGACGCGAGGTGATTTCCTGGATGCGGGCGCGAACCTGCGCTTTCGCCCATTTTTCGCGTGCGATGGTATCGGCATGCTCGGGGCTGACCATCGAGCAGGATCTCGCCGGCGCCGTGTTGCTTCGGATGCCAGCACGCTTCGAGGCCCAACCCGAGGCTTCCGCACAGCGCGCGTGCGGTGCGCGAGGTCTGGTCGGCGATCTGACGCGAACTCGACTCGAGGCCGAACACGGTAACGACGCTCTCCTCTTTTTTGAAGCCGCGCTCGACGTGCAGCGGCTCCCACGGGCTGCGCTCCTCCCATTCGGCGAAGCAGGTGGTGAATTTGCCAATCGACCCGAGCGTCGCGCGCTCGATATCGCCCGGTTTGGCGCCGCCGACGTTTCGAAGCGTCAATTTCACCGCGCGCCCGATCGTCGCATTGGCGCGATTGCCGTAACCGAGCGCCATCATTCCCATGTTCATGCCGATGCGCTCGCGGATGGGACCGTTGACGACGATCACCGGAGTCGCGCCCCACGTCGTTGACATGATGCCGTGCGCATTGAACTCCGGAGTCGCGACCGCCTCGATTGCCGCGATAACCACCGGCATGTATTCCGGCTTGCATCCCGCCATGACGGCGTTGGCCGCGATTTTCTCGATTGTCGCGGGACCCATGTTCGGCGGCAGCGCGGCGATAACCTCGCGAGGATCGCGGCTTGTGCCGGTGAGCATGCGCTTAACGCGATCCGGCGTAGGAGGAATCACCGGCAGGCCGTCGGTCAGGCCGCGTTCGAACATGAATTCGAAGGGGTCCTCCTCGCCGATTTCGATTTGCCGCGCGGTAAGCTTCTCGCCGCGCGCCTCCGCCTCCAGCCGCTCGGCGATTTCCGGCTCGACCGACTTGGACCCGCATCCGGGGCGCTGCTGTGGATATTTCGCCCAGTCAATCTTAATGCGAAGCTCTGCCGCGCCAGACAACCGTGCGAGCTCGGCCAGCATGTTTTGCCAATCGCTCTTGTCGAAGCCAACGAAGCGGCGCATTTCGCTACCGTCGGGCGCAGCGAGGACGATGGTCGGCACCGTATCGAGGCCGTAAGAGAACGAAACCTTCAGCGCCGAGTCGTCGAGCATCGGCGTCTTCATGCGATGCTGTTCGACCAGCTTTGCATTGCCCTCGGCATCCTGCCCGATCGCGAGGACATCCATCTTCGAGGCGAACGCACTATGAACCGCCTCGATGATAGGCATGGTCATCTGACATGTGGCGCAATCTTCCTTGACGAAGCAGAGCAGGGCATGCCGGCCGGAGGGAAATTTGCGCTCCTGGCCGGCGAAATTCTTAAGCGAAAACTCAGGCAGCTTCGGTCCGGTCGCCATGCGCTATTACTCGCGCAAGATCGGCCGGGTTGTCGAGGGCGCGATGATAAATTGGCCGTGATGCGGTGCGTAAAATTCCACCGTCGCGGTGACGTTGCCGTCGCCATTGATCCCACCCGCGACCATCACGTCGCCGTCGGGCATCAGCGTAGCGGTCTGATTAAGCCGCGGCACGTTGAGGTCGGCGCCGCCGGAAAAAATATTGCGCTCGGTATCGAACAAATCGGCGAAGCGTTGTCCGCCGATAATCGTGCCGTATGAGTTCCATCCGCCGGTGACGAGAACCATCCCGTTCTCCAGCCTGGTGGCGATCCCGAGATAATGCGTGGCCTGCATCCGTCCGACCGCGCGAAACGAGCTGGTTTCCGGATCGAAAACTTCCGCGGTATTCAGCGGCGCGAGCGAGAAAAGATTCCCTCCGCCGAATGGGCTCAGAACCTTGCCCGATTTCCCGCCTGCCAGCAGCACCCGGCCATCGTCGAGCAGGGCCGCCGCTTGTCCGACTCGATCGTTAACCATCTGCGCGTTGAGCATGCTGAACGTATTGCTCGCGGGGTCGAAGATTTCCGCGTTCGCATACACGATATAGCCTCCCGGCATGCCGCCGCGTCCGCCGCCGGCGATCAGCACCTTGCCATTCTTGAGCAGCGTCGCGGTGTGCGCCTCGCGAGGGACATTCATCGGCGAAATCGCGGTGAAACTTCCAGTACGAGGATTATACACCTCGGCGGACGAGGTCGTGGTGATGCCGTTGGAGCTGCCGCCGGCGATCAGCACGCGCCCGTCGCGCAGCAGGGTCGCGGTATGCCCTTCGCGCGCGGTCAACATCGACCCGGTGGGCCGAAAGGCGCCGGAATTCGGATCGTAAATTTCCGCGCTGGCCAGAGCGGTGCGGAAGCCGATATTTTTCTGGCCGCCGGTTATCAGCACCTCGCCGTGCGGAAGCACGGTCGCGGTATGGCCCTGGCGCGCGGCCGACATGGAACCGGTCGCCGTAAAGGTTCCCGCCGCCGGATCGTAAATCTCAGCGGTCTCCAGCACTCCACCGACGTTGGCATCGCTGGTGCCGCCGCAAATCATGATCCGGCCATCATGGAGCGCGACCGCGGCGTGAAGCGCCCGCGGCGTCGTCATGGTGAGCATCCGCACGGCGCCGACTCGCACCGGCAAGGGTTTCGAACTCTCACCGATCGGCTCGGTACATCCGGCTATGGCGAGGCAAAATATTGCTGCAAGGAATTTACGCATCGATTCCACTCCAGCATCTCTCAAGTGGCGATGGCAATGGTTTATCGATGCGTCAACAAACGATACTCAGCCGCGCTTCACGTTCACGCCGTAACGGAAGCCGTTGGCCATTGCGCGCAGGACCATCATCGCAGGGTTCACGCTGCGGGCGCGCGGACCCGCCGCAGCTCCCGACGCCGTCGCGCGAACGAAATCGAGCATCTCGCGCGGCTCGATACGCATCATCATGTCCTCCACCTTGGCGAGGCGAACCTTGCGTTCGCGATCGATGAGGAAGGTTGCCGGAATCGCGATGCCGCCTTTCTCACCCGCGTTGAGCACACCCCATTCGATGATGGTTGCGCGGTTGCTGTCGGAGAGCAGCGGAAAAGGAATCGATAGATCGCTTCGCAAGCCCGCCGAGCGATCCGATGGATCGACTGAAATTGCGACGACCTCGGCGCCGGCAGCGCGGAAATCTTTGTAGACCCTCGCGTAGTCCGCCAACTGGCGTAGGCAAAACGGTCACCAATGTCCGCGATAGAAGAGCACCACGCACGAGGAGTCCTTGGTCAGCGCCGAGAGCCGTCGCGATGTACCGGTGGAATCGGGCAGGGAGAAATCCGGAGCGGTCTCGCCGACGATGATTTTGCGCCCCTCATCCACGTCCGATTGCCTCCGAATTCGTGATGTCCCGTCACAATGACAAACGCACCCTTCGGTGAGAAGCGAACTTCACCGCAAACTTCGAGCGAGACGCGAAGCGGGCGAAGCCGCGGCGCAGCCGATTCGAGGGCGGAGCGCAGCGTAGTCCGAGGAAATCTTAAAAGAGAAGCTTTCTGGCCAGCCTGAGTGTTCACTCGAAGGCCGGCCAGAAGCAAGGAAGGCAACACGGAAATTTAGCGGGGCAGTGACATGAGAGGGAGAGGCGCCACTCAATCCTGACCTGGAAACATCTCCTCCATTTTGCGAGCGACCGAGCGCTGAGGCGTCGCCACCATACCCTCCATCCACATACGCTTTTTCACCCTCGAACGAATCCGAATTCGTCGAAGCGCGCCCGTCACGAACCTGATCGCAGCCTGCCTTGAATCAACTCCCCCATCCAAAGCCTCGGCCCAGTTCATGGTCCTCTACCCCGCTGGACTTAAATCCGGCCTAACGACGGGCCGGTTGCCGAGCATGCAGTGCAACCATCGTTCCGATTGCTGTTTTGAGTCTGGATGAGTCTACGCGGATCGAATCGCAGGTGTGCCACGGTCGAGTGGCACCGCTGCACCTTCCGGCACACATGGTGTTCCCCAACCGATACACATTCGGCTGACGGCCGATTAGAGATGAATGGAACCGCCACAAAAGAAGACGGCGACCCGACGCGGGCCGCCGTCTTCTTTCGATTTGAGCTAGTCTACTTTCCGACCACGAACGCGCAACTCGTGGTGCCGCTTCCGCCGATGTTCAGCATCGCGGTGGTCTTCGTACCCTCGACCTGATACTCGCCCGCCGTGCCGGTCACCTGCTTGTACAAGTCGAGCATCTGGCGCACGCCCGTGCATCCCACTGGATGACCCGCGCCGATGAGGCCGCCGCTCGGATTGATCGGCAGCTTGCCGCCGAGCTCGATGATGCCCTCCTCGACCGCTTTCCACGATTCGCCAGGCTTGGTCAGCCCGAAGTGATCGATCGCCATGTACTCCGAGGTGGTAAAGCAGTCGTGGGTCTCGATGGCGTTGATCTTCTCGATCCCGGAAACGCCCGCACGGTTGAACGCGTCGAGGATCGCCTGGCGCGTATGGGGCAGGACGTACTGATTGTCGCGGCTCTCGGCCACTTTCACATCGAACTCGAGCGGCGCCGTATGATGGCCCCATCCGAGGATACGCGGGATATCCGAGAGCTTCTTGCCGTGACGCTTCGCCCATTCGGTGGCGTATTTTTCCGAAGCGAGGAAGATCGCCGCGGAGCCATCGGTCACCTGCGAGCAGTCGCTCACCTTGATGCGGCCGCCGATGACCTGGTTGAACTTCGATTCCTTCTGCGCATGACTCTCGCTCATGAACCAGTTGCGGGTCTGCGCGAGCGGATTGCGCTTGGCATTCGAATAATTCACCGCCGAGATGTGCGCGAGGTGCTCATCCTTGAGGCCGTAACGTTTGTCGTACTCGTCGCCGAGGCGCCCGAACAGTTTCGGGAACGGAAACTCGATGCCCTTCGCCTCCTTCTCATACCACGCTGCGGTACCGAGGAAATCGCCGCCAGTGGTCGAGTCGAACGGTCTTCATCTGCTCCATGCCTACCACGCAAGCGAGATCGTAGCGGCCCGCTTCGATCTCCGCCGACGCGGCCAGGATCGCGATCGATCCCGAGGCGCACGCGGCCTCATGGCGGCTGGTCGGGAGCCCATAGAAGGCGGGATCGACTTCGAGGAAAAACGCGCCGATGTGCCCCTGATGTGTGTAAAGCTCCGCGGCGAAGTTCCCGATGTGCGCGGTCTCCACTTCCTTAGGCTCGATCCTGGTGGCTTCCAGCGCGCCCAGGACCGCCTCGCGCATCGGGCCTACGAAATGCTTCCCTTCCTTGGTCCAATTGCGGGCGAAGTCGGTTTGCGCTCCACCCAAAACATAAACCGGTTTTGACATTTTTAACTTTCCCTCGGGCTCCGCTTAAACGTTTTTATTTCGCTTCGACTCCGCTTACGCTCCGCCTCAGCGGCTTCGCGGCCTCGGGTACGCCTGCGGCGTGGCGCTGCGCGCCCCCTTCGGGTCTCACACCGAAGTTTTGGTTTCCCGTTTCCCTTAAATCTAACCCACCAATGTACGCCCGTAATCGAGCATCCCGCCTCGATACAGCTTACCACCATTGCCGGCAGCTTTCTCCACCACCGGAGGCACCATGAGATGGTAGCGGCCGAACATCTCGATGATTTTCTTCGCTCCAATGAGATCCACGATTACCGACGGCGGCGCCCAATTGAAACCATACGACATGATGGTGTCAACGTCGGCCGCGGATTCCGCCACTTCCCCGACCCGATTGAGCGCATAGCTGACGTATCCAAGGATGACACGGCGCGCGAGGTCGGCCTCGGCACCGCGCGCTTCAGCGAAGACATTGAATGCTTGGCTATAGCGGCCCTCGCGATTGAACTGCTTCATCTTCTCGACGAATGGGATCGGGGTAGGCTTTTCCAACGGCTTGTAAGATCCGGTTTTCGGGTCAAGCACCTCGACTGCCTTCCCTTCTTTGCGATAGAAGCCGCCTTCCTTGGGGGTTTTGTCTCCGAGCCGGCCTTCCTTGATGCCGCGCTCCATGAAATCCGGCAGCCGAAACGACGAGTGCGCCTCATCCTCGGTGTTGGCGTAGACGTTGTTGACGATCGCCTTGTGCACGTCCCATCCCACCAGGTCAATGGTTGCCAGCGGCGCCATCGCGCGCCCGGTGTGCGGTCCAACCACGTAATCGATAAACGCGACACCATGCTGCTCGGTGAGCTCGGCACATTCGTTGAGCACCTTGAAGCCGACGCGATTGCCGACGAACGCCGGACGGTCGCGGGTCACGATGACTTTGCGTCCGATCTCATGTGCGAGCAAGTGGCAGGTATCGCGGAGCACCTTGGGATCGGTCCCGGCATGCGGAATTACCTCAGCGCCGACGATAACCTGCGGCGGATTGAAGAGGTGGATGCCGAGAAAGTGCTCGCGAAAGGAATCGGAGCGCCCGCGCGCCATTTCGGCGATCGACAGTCCCGATGATCCGCTCGCGACGATCGAATTGGGCCCGCGATATTTATCGACCCGCTCGAAGAAACTCTTCTTGAGCGCCATGTCCTCGGCGAGCGATTCGAAAATCAAGTCCGCGTCGGCAACAGTGTGCGCCAAATCCTCATCGTAGGTGCCGAGTTTGACGCGCTCGGCGACCGCTTCGGCGCGCGCGGCATTCTGCGCGGTGACAAGCGCGCTCTGCGCCTTTTCGAGGTCGCGCGCGAGCTTGACCACCTCCCATCCAGCGCCGGCGAAGACCGCGCCGGAGGTAGCGCCCATCGCGCCATTCGCCCCGAGAATAACGATTTTCATTTTGTGGGCCACTAAAAATCTCCGGTCCAAAGAATAATTTCTCAGAATGTCGATACAGGATCCCGCCCCAAGCCGCAGGCTCATCATCCCCGATCAGTCGCCGGATCATTCGAAGGAAATGCGCCGGTCGTGGCGCGTGGGATGGTGATGATCGAGCAAGTCCGACCGCAGCATGCTATCTGAGCGCCTTCGTTTTGGCGAGTCCTGCGAATGACCAAATGAATGGTTACCTTATTGATGGCGTCTATAAGGCAGTAGCGCCGGATGGTGAGCAATGTTGTGCGTGGGGCGTAAGCCATTCGCTCTCCACCATGCGGCGTTCAGGGACCGAAACATTCCGCGGCCACAGGAGCATTCAGAGATGGCAGACACAAATCGCATGGCAGAAGACGCGCAAGCAAAGCTTCGCGATGCGGCCGATCGGGTTTCCGACACGGCGCATGAGGTCGCAGACCAGGCCGGCGAGACCATCCGCAAGGCAGCCGACAAGGTCAATGAGGCCGCCAAAGGTGGAATCAAAACCGCCAAACAGTTCGCCGAAGCCGCCCAACAGTTTGTGCAGGAGAGCGGAATTGGCGACGTTGACCTGCGCGAAGTCGTCAAGCGCGAGCCGTGGATCGCACTCGGTGTTGCGTTCGCCGTCGGATTCGTCGCCGCCCAGGTTATGCGGCGTCTGTCTTGAGCGAGGACACCATGGACAGGGCCATGCGTAACGGAGATTCCGCTCCCCAACACGATGCCTCGGGGCACCACGATTCCACCTCGCGGCACGAGGACCGAACTTTGACCGATGTCGTCAGGGAGCAGCCGGTCGCGTGCCTCGCGATAGCGGCGGCGGCCGGATTCGTGCTCGGTGGTGGCGCGCGGCGCTCGGGCGGCCTGACGATTCTCGCGCTCATGGGCCAGATCGCGATGCGCGAAGCCCTCGGCGATCTGGTCACTGCAACCCTGGGGAACGGCGATGACGCCTGAAGAAGAACAGATCGCTCGCATCGAGGAGGAACTGGATGGGGCGCGCCGCGACCTCCAGGAAACCCTGAGCGTAGTCGAGGCCAAGATGGAGCGGGAGGTCGAGCGCGCCGAAGTCGTTTTCAGCCCGCAGAAATTGCTCAGCGACAACCTGGTCGGCGCCTCGTGCGTCGCGGGAGTGCTCGGCTTTCTGGCCGGCTCCAGTAAATACCGAAAAGTGGCCGCCGCAGGCATCGTGGTCGCCCTCGGCTATTCGATCTGGAGCGGGCTCGCCAACCAACGGAGCGACGGCGATGGCGGAGAATCGGTTAGTTCATAGAACCGATCGCATACGAGCCGAGGCGCGCGAGACCGATTGGGGAACGTTGATTGCGCGCGCGGTCAACGACATCACACGTATTTTGCACTCGGAGTTCCGACTCCTCACCGCCAGCATGAAGACCGTGTTCGACGAGGAGGTCGATCGCGTGTTGGCCTTCGTCGCGACCGGCGTGCTGATGGTGGGTGGCGCGATTTGCGTGCTCGCCGCAGCGATCCTCTTCCTGCATGAATACGCGATGCTGCCGTGGTGGCAGTCATTCGGCATCACCGGGCTGGCGTTGTTTGCGATCGCGATAGCGCTCGGCGCCTTTGCGAGCAGCCGCCGCCCCAAACCTCCCGCAATCACCTGAGTTCGAACCAGAGCGAGAGAGATAATCCTTATGAGCGAATCGTCATCGTCATGGGGTCCATGCAAGAGTTGCAAATGGTGGCAGATCGAGCCCGGCGCGACGCCCAGGGCTTCCACCATGGGTCTATGCATCGAAGAGAAGCTTCAGCCCTTCCGCTTGCGCGTATCCGGAAGCAGCGGATGCAACCGCTACATGGAGGGCAAGCCTGCGAAGGCGAAGGGATCCAGCTCCTCGCCTCCGACCGCAAGACCCACCCGCTAGTCCGAAAAAAGCAACTCGCCGTTCGCGCATTTGTCGAGCGCGAACGGCGAGTTTTTATTCGCTGACGATGAGGACTAGGCGGCCTTGCTCTTCTTCGTCACGTTCAACCGGCGGCGTGGTCTCGCTCATCCGGCGCGTAACTTCTTCATCGGGCATCGTCCAGATCGGATTGTCCGGCGCGAACTGCATCAGCGGCTTCGATGGGTCGGGCTTCGGCTGCGCAATCTTTCCGCCGGCTGATTGGAACGACGGCGGCCGTTTGTAGCGCGCGAGATCGTCCGCGCTGATTCCCGCGAGCGCCACCACCTCGGGATCGATCCATGCCTCGGCATCGATCGCATTGCCCTCGGAAGTCGAGAATTCGAGCATGATGCCTTCGGGCGCGGCGAGGTAGATCGATTTGCAGAAGCCGTGGTCGAGCGGCCCCATTATCCAATGTCCGTGCGAGCGCACGCGATCGCGAATGGCGAGCAGGTCCGCCTCGGTATCGACGTTGAGCGCGACATGCTGCATCACGCCCGGTGCTACGTTGCCCGAGGTGTGGCCGGCGTGCGAGACGCCCTTTTGCGGTTGGATCTTGGCGATATCCGGATGCTGCACGAACGCAATCGAGGAGCTGTCACTGAGCTTCAGGAAGCCGTGAAAGGTATTGTTGACCCCATGCATCCAGTAGAGCGCGACCAGTTCGGCTCCCACGACCTGGGTAAAGTATTCGATCTGCGTCTTGATGTCCTTGGTACAAATCGCCAGATGATGCACTCCGTTAGCCAGACCCATAATGTTTGACCTCCCTCGCTTTGCGATATGGTGCCGACGCTTCCGATAACCTGTAGCATTTGGCGAAGCCGATTTCTAATCCATCAAGTTCCGCGCGGAAATGATAATTTGGTCACGTCCGCGACCGGAGGCCGTGTGCTCAATTGCGATTGATGGTTAGCTTCTTAGGGTCTGGAGTTCGCCTTTGCCGCTGGAGGAACGCGAGATGGACAACCCGAATCAATCGACATCGGACAACGCGGAGCGTTCCCCTGGATTCACACCCGCAACGCCATTGCGCGCACCCAATCGCTTCGCGGCCCTCGAGCAGTATCGGCGTCGCGCGCAATTTTACGACCTCCAGCTGGCGCTTGCCGAACCTATCAGGCGCCGCGCGATCGAGCGGCTCGGACTACAGGGCGGCGAGACTGTTCTCGACGTTGGATGCGGCACCGGGCTCAGCTTCGAACTGCTGGAACAACGCGTCGGGCGCGAGGGCACAATCGTCGGCATCGAGCAGAGTTCCGACATGATCGATCAGGCTCGCGCGCGGGCCGATCGCAACCGCTTCGAAAACGTCACGCTGATCACCTCGCCGGTCGAGGACGCGGAGATCCCGGTCGTTGCCGATGCCGCACTGTTTCATTTCACCCACGACATCCTGCGCACGCCGGCCGCGGTCGCCAATGTCATCCAGCACCTCAAACCCGGAGCGCGCGTGGTCGCATCGGGACTCAAGTGGGCGAGGGCCTGGGAATTGCCGACGAATCTGATGGTGCTGCAGGCGGCGTTGTTCTCGGTCACTTCGCTCGAAGGGCTTGCCGAGCCGTGGAGCAACCTCGCGCGATGGGCCCGCATCGACGATATAGAGATGGTCCTCGGCCGCGGCGTATACATCGCCACCGCAACTGTGGGCGGCGAAGTTCCCCTGCTACAATAGACATCGTCATCGGAGACGAACCTCATATGCCCCCATCAGCTCGGACGATCCTGTCCGATCCTGCGGCCCGCTTCGCCGTAGCCGCATTGAGCGAAGCGGTTCTCCCGGGCGTCGAGTTCGGGATGCTGGTTACCGACCCGGTTTTCTGGGGAATGAATGTGCCGCGTGGCGACGGGCATCCGGTACTGCTGATTCCCGGACTGCTCGCGAACGATGACTACCTGCAACCTCTGAGCAATTGGCTTCGGCGTGCGGGATACGACCCGATCTGGTCGGGGTTGCCACGTGTACCGGGATTTTCGCAAGCAGCTATCGAGCGAGTTACCGAGCGCGTCGAGCAGGAACATCGAAGCACCGGGTCGCGAGTATCGATCATCGGCCACAGTATGGGAGGCGCGCTCGCGCGCTCGGCAGCGCTACGACGTCCCAACGCGGTGCGACATGTCATCACGCTGGGGTCGCCGATGTTTTACGAAGCGCAGTATCGGCTGTCACTATCGGTGGCGCTGACAGCGATCTATACGCGCAATGATCGAATCGTGCGTCATCCGCACGCGCTAGCACGCGATACTCACGCAGAGAATATAGAAGTGCGCGGAAGTCATAGCGGCCTCGCGATGAATGGCGAAGTATATCGGCATCTGGCGCGCGCGCTGGTGACGACTTCTTAGGGGTCCAGCCATTCGTAGCTGTCGGCGCGGATGAGCCGGTCGGCATCGTCAGGTCCCCAACTGCCGGCCGGATATTCGCGCATCGGCACGCGCGCATCATCCTCCCATGCATCGAGAATGCCTTGGATGAATTCCCACGATTTGTGCACGAACGTATCGCTCGGAAAGAGCGTGCTGTCGCCGGCCATCACGTCGAGCAGCAGCCGCTCGTATGCGTCGGGTGAAACGTCTTTACCGAACTCCGTCTCGTAATGAAGATTCATGCGCACCGGGCTTATCGCGACGCCGAGCCCCGGCCGCTTCGCCATGACGTCGAACGAGAATCCCTCGTCGGGCTGGATGCGAATCATCAAGACGTTGGGCGGCAGATTGGCACTGCGATTAAACAGAATCTTCGGCGCATGATGAAACTGCACCGCGATGATCGTTTCGCGCTTGGGGAGGCGCTTGCCGTGGCGCAGGTAGAACGGCACCCCTGACCATCGCCAATTGTTAACATAGGTCTTGATCGCGACATATGTCTCGGTCTTCGAATTCGGCGCTACGCCCTTTTCGTGCAGGTAGCCCGGCACCGCCTTGCTGTCGAGTGTGCCGGCGGCGTAACGAGCCCGCACGGTGGACCGCGGCGCCTCGTCGAGCGAGATCGGACGCAGCGCGCGCAGCACGTTGAGCTTCGCTTCGCGGATCGCGGCGGCCTCGAGCGATACTGGCGGCTCCATCGCGAGCATCGTGAGCACTTGCAGCATGTGATTCTGCACCATGTCGCGCATCGCTCCCGAATGATCGTAGTAGCCGGCGCGAGTACCGACGCCTTCGGTCTCAGCCACGGTGATCTGCACGTGGCTGACATTGCGCGATCCCCACAGGCGCTCGAAGATGGTGTTGGCGAAGCGCAGCACCAACAGATTCTGCACGGTTTCCTTGCCGAGATAGTGGTCGATGCGAAAGATCTGCGACTCATCGAGGTGGCGGCGCAGCGTGTTGCTGATCTCGATAGCGCTCGGCAGGTCGTGTCCGATCGGTTTCTCGACCACCACCCGCGAGAAATACTTGTCGCGTGGATCGCTGATCAGCCCAGCATCGTGAAGGCGCTCGACCGAATCGCGAATCGCCTCGGGCGGAATCGAGAAGTAGAACACCCGGTTAGGTGGCAGCCCGCGCGCCTTTTCAATGTCTTCGAGGGTTTGCCGCAGGCGCTTGAAAGCATCGGCCCGATCGAGACCGCCAATGTAGTAGAGCTTGTCCTCGAATTTGCTCCAGCATTCCTCCTCGACTTTGAGGCGCGAGTAGGTGGTCACCGCCTCGCGCGCTGAGGTACGGAATTCCTCGGTGCTCATCTGCGTGCGCGCGAAGCCGACGATCGCCGTCTCCCCCGGCAACATCCCCTGTCCGCAATGCTCGAGGTTGTAGAGCGCGGGTAGCAGTTTGCGGCGCGCCAGGTCGCCCGAAGCACCCAGTATCACAATCGAACACGGCGGCGCCGGATGTGTTTCAGAAATGCTCAACACCATAGCCATCGACAAATCCTCCACGAAAAAGTCTGTCGGCCTTCAATGGATTCGTTGGCACAACACCTGCTCCCACCAAGTCATGTCTGGCGTAGGGGAAGAAGAGGGGCGGACCGTCGCGAAACGGTCCTAACTTCCCCTTGCCAGGGCATCAGTCTAGCGCTCTGGAAACCTCTACAACCAGACTGCCGGGCTCTTGGTAGCGGGACAGAAATGGGGTAGATGACCACGTATTACTATACGTAGGCTATATTGACTCGTTGTTTTGGGAACGCCAAGCTGATGTTCGGTGCGAGCGAAGCAGACCGGCAGCGATTGAGCGTTATGAATTGCATGAGCGAGGGTGGGTGACGTCTCGGGGAAGGATCTGGGGGAAGAAGCCGGAGGCCGGTGGCGAGCGGGGTAAGCGGGGGCTGCGCGCATTCGCCGGCTCCGGCTTAAACTTGTGCCCCGCTGCCGAAGTTTGACCAACCTCGATTGTCGCGCAGTCAAGGTCGCATAGCCTTTTGCGCCGATTTCCGATTTAATCTTTCCAGATCGCTCCCGCTGGTCTCATTTTTCACCAATGGCGAATGATTTTGCTTTAACCGCTGATGGCTCCCATAGCCGGCACGCCGTCGATTGGCTGCCGGTCGTACTGTGGGGAATCCTTATATTTTCGATGTTGACCTCGACGTTCTCCGCGATGAACACGTTGACGGTCATCGAACCGATGTTGCGCTGGCTTTTTCCGCTGGTCTCGACAGAGACCATCTCGGTCCTCCATGCGCTGGTGCGCAAGAGCGCGCACTTCACAGAGTATGCCGTGCTGTTCTGGTTGCTGCTGCGCGGTCCGATGGAAGGGCGGCCGTACATGGCGCTCACGGTGTGCATCGTCTACGCATTCCTCGATGAGGGACATCAGATGTTTGTGCCGGGGCGCACGCCCTCGCTCTACGATGTCGCGCTCGATTCGACTGGTGCGCTGTTCAGCCGCTTCCTCAATCTGGCGATCGCCGAACTGGCGTAAATTGCTACATCGGCGGCTCGGGCGCGGATGTGATTCGATCCATCCGGCCATAGAACGCGCGGAGATTCGGCATCGATTCCCGCAGCTTCAGCTCTCCGGTGAAGCCAGCGTAATGAAGTTGCCCGTATAGCGAGAAATCCGCGAGGCCGATGCGTCCGGTGAGAAAGGCACCCACTCCGGCGCCGAGTTGCTCCTCGAATGGCGCAAGTACCGTGGCCGCGATTTTCCAATTCGATTCGAGTTCATCGCTCATTAGGTTGACGAAACCCTCTCCATACTTGCGCTCGCGGATAAGCCGCCACATCGCCTCGCGCTCGGCGCCCTGACAGCGAAAAAACTCAAGCTCATCCGGAACCGCGACGCGAAAGAGCGCGTCCTCGACCGCTGTGTCGATGTAGCGCGCGAGCGCAATATGAAGTCCGCGCTGCCCGGGCGGGAAAATTGTCGGCTCCGGATACAGCTCCTCCAGCCGCATCGCGATCCGATCGGAGTTGACAATCGTCTCGCCACTTTCCAGCGTCAGCGCAGGCACCATGATCTGTCCCGACGCAGTGAGGAGTTCCTTGCGCTCGAGGTAGTTGACCTCGATGGTTTCGTAGTCGATGCCCTTGTAGTCGAGGATCTTGCGGACCTTTGCGCAAAATGGGCTGGTGAGGAATTGGAACAGGCGTGCCTTCATCGCGTTAGTGCATCAGCATCTGCGACATCGTGGTGGCGTTCAAGATGCCGAAATTCTGGTAGCAGTTGTTGAACATTACGTAGGCGCGCCGCACGCCGCGCTCGCCCAGCGACTTGAGCTGCGCGGCCTTCTCCGCCAGCTCGCGTTCCGCATACAGATACTTGAAACGCTCCGCCGCCGTCTCATGCTTGCCGTACCATGCGTCGCGATTGCGGCCGTGAAATCGCGCGTAGGCCTGGTCGCCTGTCGCATCTATGAACGAGGGTGGAATCGATTTGTCCTCCGGCGCATCGATTGACACGAAGTAGAGACCGTTGCGGCGCAGGAATTCCAGCGTTTGGGCGCGCTGCTTTTCCTCGCCAGTCCAACTGCGATGCCGAAACTCGATCGCGAGCGACGCACCCGGCATCCGCTCCGGCAGGCTCGCTATATAGTCCATGTTGGAACTCTTGCAGATGAAGTAGGGCGGGAACTGGAACAGCAGCATCCCTAGCGAGCCGCCACACGATGGGTCCGCGCGATGGAGCGGTCCGAGCGAACTCCAAAACATCCTGAATGCCGCATCCAGCGCATCCTTGCCGGGAAAACCGAGCCGCCGCTTAGCGCGATCGGCCTCCGGCAGCATTCCCTTTATCTCCTTGGGCAACCGCGACGCATCGGTGAGATGCTGCGTCAGCCAGGCGAACGCCTTTATGTTGAACACGAAGCCGGGCGGCGTGCGCTCGCGCCACAGCTCGGCGTTGCGCTCGGCCGGGATCGCATAGTAGGTCGAATCGACCTCGACGGTTTTGAATTGCGCGGCATAAAAGCGCAGGCGATCTTCGGCGGTTTTGACATCGGGCGGATAGAAGTCGGTGGTCTCGATGAGAGTTTTGTCGGTCCAGGAGGCGGTTCCGACCATGAATTCCGGCGCGCCCATTCGAGAAATCGTATCATGAAGGCAGATGGTTCCCCTTCATCGAGTTGTCAGCCTCCGTTTTCGCTCTCGCGCTTGATACCGTATGCTCGGCGGCTGACGCCATGGAGACCGCAGGCATCCGCAAGGCCGAGAGCCTCGATGAAGCGCGTCCCGCAACACCACTACCGCTCAATCTGAGCGCGCCCCAGCTATTCGTCGTCTTCGCCCTTGAACTGCTCGCGATCAACCTCGCGCGGCTTCCCTATGATCTGTATTTCGATCGCTTCGCGTTCTTCGACAATGGCGCCAATCTCACCCTGCAATACCTGATTTCGATCGGATATCGGCCGGCGATCGATTTCGGCTATCACTACGGCCTGCTCGCGGCGCTTATCGGGAGAGTATGGTTCGGGGGCCTGGGCGCGACACCCCACGCGTATCAATGGGCGATGGTGACTGGTGCGGTCCTCTTCGCGTGGGCGCTGGCGAGAATCTTCGCCCGGCTGAAAATCGGCGCGGCGGGTCTGACGCTATTGATCCTATCGCTCGGCCTCGCGTTCCAGAGCACCTACCCGAACCTCGCACAATGCATCGAGGCGGTGATCCTCGCACACGCGCTCGCGGAGCAGGTTCGCGGGTCATATCGAAACGCCCTCGCGCTTGCGACCATCGCGGTCTTCGTCAAGCCGAGCATGGGCTACGTATTCGGCTTCCTCCTGTTGCTGCTGATTGTGCGCGATCTTCGGCGCGATGGTGGTACAGTCCGCGACTTCATCGCGACCGTGACTCCCGCGGCTATCGTCTTTGCCATCCTGAGCGTGTTGCTGATCGGTGTCTATGGTGAACGATCATTCTTTCTCACCATCGTTACCGATCGAAGGCTTGACCAATTATCGGGCGTTGAACTTCGGCCTCATTCACGGCTTCGGACGCCATCTCTGGAAACCGGAAGGGCGGCCGCTAGTTTTCTATTTCATCGATATTCCCGGCTTCTGGATCGCGAGCACAGTTTATTTGGTCATCGCCGCCATCGTACAAGTCCGGATCTATTTCCGGGAAAAGACTCTGTCGCGCGCCGGTGAGGTCATCATCGTGTGCGCCATACTCCATCTTTCCTTCATGTTCCTTTTTTTTGGCAGCTCCGCGTCAT
Organism: uncultured delta proteobacterium; assembly: GCA_963815835.1. Lineage (GTDB taxonomy): Bacteria > Desulfobacterota > Binatia > Binatales > Binataceae > DATGKG01. Next base: position 43,072 of record CAWFIF010000002.1, on the reverse strand, counting down.
GGATTTACTATTCGTACCTGCTCGTGATCGGATGCGCGCTCGCTACCGAAATGGGAGCCGGATGGCGCCGGTTTGCGATACCGCTGTGCGCGCTGGCGTTGCTCGCATGGATCAGCCCGTCCGCGTTCACCTGGCGCGCGTGGAAAACCACCTCACCTAATCCGGCGACGGCCGGGCTATGGGCCTCGCCCGCGGAGGCCAGCGAATGGAACAAGGTGGTCGGCCTTGCTCGTCGGGAAAAGATGGTGGTGCTCGATACCAAGGGTTCGGTAGAGCTGATGTACCCGGAGTTTGGCAAGCCGGTCAGTCTCTACCTCGATCCTGGCTTGATGACGCAGAAAGACATCGCACGAAAAGTCGGACAGCTCTCAACCGCTAGCGCATTCGTGGTGCCCAGGTCCGTGCGAATATATGGAGGCCTGCCGGATGCGCCCGAGTTAATCGCCGCAACGAGGGATTTCGACCTCGAATGGAAAGGCGATTTCTTCGAGGTATATCGACGGCGGGCCGGAAAGCCCACCGCCAGTCCTTAGGAGCGAATTTTTGGATGGACCGCGCGCGACCTGATGGAAATGCAATTCGTTGAAAAGAACGCCGGAGGCGGCATCGCCTCCGGCGTTGCTGCGTCAGGGAGGGGCAGCTCAGAAAGGATTTTGCAAAAGTGCAAAGTTGTACGCGTTGAGGGTAACGGTGTTGTCATCAACCGCCAGCAGCTTAGCGATGCCATTGTTTTCCATCAGACGCAGCCCGAATGAACCGCCGTTGAGCGGGTTGACCTGCAGACTCATCACGAAAGTCCCCGCCGGTGCCTGCATGGTGGCCGCGCTGGGCGTGAACTCGACGATCTGGCTGGCGAAGGTCGGCTGCGGATTAATGCTGTCGGCATTGGCGGTGAGCAAATCCCCGTTGGGTGCGAGCACCAGTCCCAGCGGGCCGTATAGATGCGCCGGGTCGTTGTATACGACGGTGCCGGTGCCATTATCGGTGGTCGTAGTCGAAGCGTCCGCGACTGCGAAGATTTCGTTGTCGCCTTCACCCGCGACATAGAGCGTGTCGGTCTTCGAGTCATACGCAAGACCGGCGGGTCCGGTGACAATTGACGCCTGATTGGGTCCCGCGGTGTATCCCGATGCGATCTGAACCGGCGTACCCATTTCCATCATCCCTTTGTGATTGAAGGCGATGTCGTAGCGAACGATGGTGCCCTGGAAACTCCCCGGGCTGCCCGGGACCGGCGCGAGGCAGTTGGCGACGAAATATTGCACGGTGCCGTTTTTCTGGATGTTGACCGTCGAACCCCATGGTCCATAGATGCCGGGGTGAGTGCCATCGCCGACAGGTATCATGTTGACCTGAGTGCCCTCTCCATTGATTATGAGCACCGGTCCGCCCGCAACGGTTGCAAAGGTCCCATCAGTCGTAGGAACTGTGCCGGCAAAGATGAACCCCTGCGGGATGATATCCAGCGCGTTGGTGAATCCGGTCACGCCCGCGGTCTTGGATTCGAAGAACAGCGAGGTGTCGCCGTTTGGTCTGATGCGGGTGATGGTGGTGCCAAGGCCCTGGGTGCTGACCGTGTTGCCTCCCGACATTGTCGTGTTGTTGTAGTTCGAAACCAGCACATCGTTGGTTTGAAGCATCCCATGGCTGCCCTTGAAGTTCTGCGGCACGAACTGGATGCCGTACGGATTTGAATCACCCAGCAGGCCGGGCGAAACGGGAACGCCTGTCGGTGTCGTCCTCGGCAGCACCTGGATGTTGTTGCCGGCGGCGAACGCGGGACTCAACGCGCCCAGTATCAAGCCTGCAATGATTAATGGGCCGAAATTTCGCTTGCAGAAGCGAGCGGTCACGCGCGCGAGTTTGCCGAGCGAGGAGCTGACGGTTTTGTGACGTAATGTGTTGTTCATTGTGTTTTCTCCCTGAAAGGTTGTGAGCTTTCGATTGACCATCCGTTTGTGCGATCCTTCCCTGACAGGCGTGGAGATTACGGATCGCTTCCGTTAGCTGCGATGGAGCATCCGTTAGGTCTGCGTTAGGCGGGCGTATGGTTTTAGTCGAATTGTTAGTTCCGAGCGGTTACCGGCGAGCAAGCGCCTATTTCGGCTGAACTTTCTGTCGCTCTCGCTGGTCGTGACGGGCTATAACCGAGTGTAGAGTTTCGGTTTCGATTGGTTTAGTAATGAAGGCAATCAGGTCGTAACCGGGAATCAATGGGAGCGGAATCATACCTGCTGTTCCCTCCGTATCAGCTCGACCCTCGCAACGATCGGCTTTTGCGTGGTTCGGAGGTGATCTCGCTGCGCCCGAAGCCGTTCGCCCTTCTCCGTTACATGGTTGAGCATCCCGGCCGGCTCGTCCCGCACGAGGAACTGCGCAAAGCGATCTGGCCCTCGACCTTCGTCGGCGAAGGCGTGTTGCGTCTCTACCTGCGTGAAGTGCGTTCGGTGCTGGGTGACGATGCGGAATCGCCAAAGTTCATCGAAACCATCGCGCGCCGCGGCTATCGATTCATCGCCGAGGTGAAGCGAAGCGGCGATGCGGACGATCTCGCGCCGCCCGCGAAATCCTCAATCGAGACGCCGTCGAAGGTGGCGGTCGGCCGCGAAGGCGAACTCGCGCGCCTGCGCTCCGCATTCCTCAAGGCTTCGACCGGGATGCGCCAGGTGATTTTTCTCAGTGGCGAAGCCGGCATTGGCAAGAGCACGGTCCTCGAGGGTTTCATTGCGCACGCTTCCGCGCGCGACGGAGTTCTTATCGGGCGCGGACAATGCGTCGAGCATCGCGCCGAGAGCGAACCATATCTGCCGGTGATCGACGCGCTCGGCCGGCTATGCCATCAAGACAACGGTGGCCGCGTCGCGGAAACCATTCGCAATCACGCGCCGTCGTGGCTCGCGCAAATGCCGGCTCTGCCGGATGAATCCGACTCGCCCGAAAAAGCCCCGGTAGCGCAGGGCGCTACCCAGCAACGGATGCTGCGCGAGATCGCCGAGGCGCTGGAGCGGCTCAGCACATATCGAATCGTCATCCTCGCGCTTGAGGATCTCCATTGGACCGATCCATCGACACTCACACTGCTGGACCTGCTCGCGCGCCGGCCTGAGCGAGCGCGGCTGATGATAATCGGTACGCATCGCCCGATCGCAACATTGCCTGCCGAGCATCAGCTGCGGGCCACCGTTCGCGAGTTGGTCGGTCGTTATTGCGAAGACATGAGGCTAGGCCCGCTCTCACCGTCCGAGGTTGCCGAATATCTGCGTCATCGGGTCACCGAAACGGACCCAGCGGACGGCGCCGCGCTCAAAAAAGTTGCGAACGCAATCCACGATCGCACGGAAGGTAATCCACTGTTCATGGTGGCCATAGTGGATTCGCTCCTGCGGCCGGGCGGCTCGTCCATGTCGGTCTCGGGCGATACCAATGTCTCACTGGAAAAGCTGGCTGAAGATTCCAACCGCATCGCACCCGGTAATGTGATGGAGATGATCGCGCAGCAACTGGCGCAGCTCGATCCCGACGAACAGGGACTGCTCGAAGTTGCCAGCGTAGCGGGCACGGATTTCTCCGCCGCGGCGATCGCGGCCGGTGCCGAGAAGGATCTGATGGATGTCGAACAGCGGTGCGCAGTGCTGGTCAGCAGGATGGCGTTTTTGCAGGACGCCGGCGACGCCGAATGGCCCGATGGTACCGTGGCCGCGCGGTTTCGCTTTCAACATGCGCTCTATTGGGAGTCAGTTTATGGGCGGTTGACCGCTGCGCGGCGTGCTCGCATCCATCAAAGGATTGGCGAGCGCGAGGAGGCGGGATATCGGGAGCGCACTAGTGAAATCGCCGCCGAGCTGGCGCGTCACTTCACCCAAAGCCGCGATTTCGAACGCGCATTTCGCTATCGCCATCAGGCGGCCCACAACGCGCTGCGAGCCAGTGCGTCGCGCGAGGCGGTCGAGCATCTAACCGCTGCGATGGACGCCTTGGGACATCTTCCCGATGGGATCCAGAAGCTGGAGCGCGAGCTGCAACTGCGCCTCGCGATGGGGGCCGCGCTGCAAGCCAGCAAGGGATACGGCGCGCCCGAAGTTCAGCAGGCCTACGAACGCGCTGGAGAGCTCTGCCAGCACCTGGGCGAGACGCCACAATTGTTTCCCGCGCTGATGGGGCTGTGGTCATTCGCAGTGGGGCGTGGCGATTGGAAGCGCAGCCATCAGCTCGCGGAGAGAAACCTGCGCCTGGCGGAGAGCGTGCAGGATCCCGCGCAGCTGGCCCGATCGTGGCGCGCGATCGGTCACGGCAGATTTTTCCTCGGCGAGCTCGCCGAGGCGCGCGACAATCTCGAGAAAGCGATCGCGCTCTGTGGACGGCATCAGCCGCAACTCGATCACTTCGCGTACACCTCGAACGTCGAGGTCGAAGCGCGCAGCGCGCTGGCATGGACGCTCGAGCTGATGGGGCTTTCCGAGCAGGCTCTCAGCATGAGCCGGCGCGCGCTCGCCGCCGCCGAACAACTCGCGACTGCGCACGACCTCGTATATGCGACCTACTTCACCGCGGTGTTATACGGCTTCCGTCAGGAGTGGGACACTACGGCCGATTGGTCAAAGCGAACCATCGAACTCGCGACCGAGCACGGCCTTCCCTATTACCAGTTGATGGGCTCGCACATGCTGGGCGCCGCGATGGCGCAGCAGGGCCAGACCGAGAGTGGCCTGCCGATGATGAATCAAGCGATTCAGACCAGCCTCGCGATCGGCGTCGAAGCGGGGCTGTCGGGAATGTATCTGATGATTGCGGAAGCGTGCCGCCTGGCCGGCGAGTTTCGCGCGGGTCACGATGCCATCAACGACGCTTTTCGATTCGTCAAGCTCAAGGACGAGCATGCATGGGAGCCCGAACTGCTGCGCGCGAAGGGAGAGTTACTGCTCCAGCAGCATCGCAACGGGCGCGCCGCGAAAGGGGCGAAGACGAGTGAAAAGGAGGCTGAGGAGAGCCTTCTGAAATCGATCGAGCTGGCGCATTCACAGGGCGCAAAAAAATGGCAGCTCCGCGCGGCGGTGAGTCTCGCCAGGATGTACCGGCATCAGAAGAAAAAGAAGGAAGCGCGTCAGCTCTTGTCGAATGCGTACGGGCAATTCAAGGAAGGCTTCGGGACAAGGGACCTGCTCGATGCGAAAGAGCTGCTCGACGAGCTGTCTTAAGCCTCGCACAACTACGTCAGCCATTTGGATGACGACCGCGTGACACTACGAGTGTTGTGGTGGGCGGTCGCGGTGGCCGAGGTCGTGTTTGAAGCGGAGGTCATAGGGACCGCCCGGTCGCTATCAGCCACTTCCACGGGTGGTTGAAATGTTTTCAACATCGCGTCAGTATCGCAGCAGTGTTCGCATAACGCGATGGTTAGTCGTTCATCGTGATGATGGGGTCCTTGGGGGAGGAGGCGGCGACTACATCGATGGAACATTTGCACGCGATACTAGCCACGCAATTCGCGCCGCAGGGGAGTGGCTATCCGTGGAACCAGAACCTCGTCTGGTTGCATGTGGTGTCCCACGCAGCGACCGCACTAGCTTATTACGCCATTTCGATCGAGTTGGCTTACTTCGGACGCAAACGGCGCGAATTGCCGTTCAAGTGGATCTTCTGGATCTTCGTGGTCTTTATCTTTGGATGCGGCACCACCCATCTGCTCGATGTCTGGGCCGTGATCTATCCGGCCTACTACCTCTCGGTCGGAGCCAAAGCGGTTACCGCGGTTGCCTCGATCGCCATCGCAGTCGCGCTTATCTGGTTGATTCCGCAGGCGCTCGCGCTGGAGGGCGAGGAAGAAAAATTTCAGGCTCTGTTCGAGTCGGCCCCCGATGCGATGGTGATGCTCGGCGAGGACGGCAAGATCGCGCTGGTCAGCGCGCAGACCGAGAAGCTGTTTGGCTACCCTCGCAGTGAACTGCTCGGACAGCAGATTGAAGTGCTGGTGCCGCCGCGCTTTCGCGAGCATCATCCAGCGCTGCGACAGGAATATTTTTCCGCGCCTCGGACGCGTCCAATGGGCGCCGGGCTCGACCTCGCGGGGCTGCGTCGCGATGGCACCGAATTCGCCGCCGAGATCAGCCTCAGTCCGATCCGGACGCATGAGGGCACACTGGTCACCGCCGCGATTCGCGATATCAGCGCGCGCAAACGGCTCGAGGAAGAGAACCTGCGCGGGCTTCATGAGGCGAGCCGCCTGAAAAGCGAATTTCTCGCCAACATGTCGCATGAGTTGCGCACCCCGCTCAACACCGTCATGGGATTCGCCTCGTTCATACAGAGCGCCAAGGCGGGCCCGGTGACCGCCGCGCAAAAAGAATACCTGGGCGATATCCTCACCAGCTCGCGCCACCTCCTGCAACTTATCAACGACATTCTGGATCTGGCGAAGATCGAAGCCGGCAAGATGAAGCTCGACCTCGAGCAGGTAGAGCTTGGGCCGCTGGTCGCGGAGGTGCGCGATAGCATGCGGATGGTGGCAGCGGAAAAAAACATCGCGCTCGGTTTCGAGGTTGACTCCTCGATGCCATCCGCAACGCTCGATCGCGGAAAGTTGAAGCAGGTGCTATACAACTACCTATCGAACGCCATCAAGTTCACGCCCGAGAATGGCAGCGTGGCGGTGCGAGTCTCTCGCGATCGGGGCGAAACGTTTCGAATCGAGGTTGAGGACAACGGCATTGGGATTGCCGCCGAGGAGATCCCACATCTGTTCACGGACTTTCACCAACTTGATTCGGGCAGAGCAAAAAAATACCAAGGCACTGGGCTGGGTCTGTCGCTTACCAAGCGCATTGTCGAAGCGCAGGGCGGGATGGTCGGGGTGAAAAGCACGCCCGGAGTTGGCAGCACCTTTTGGGCGATCCTGCCGAAGGTAGTGAGTGATTCCCCGGCGCGGCGGATCAAACCCTCGTCCCCATTCCTCAGCGGTCCCGATCCAGAGATACTCGTAATCGAGGCTGACCCTCGCGAGCGCGGACGACTCGTACAAATCCTGCGCGAATCGGACTACGATGTACAAGCGGTCGCGACCGGGGCCGCGGCAATCAGCCTCTGTCAGCAGCGCGCCTTCGGCGCGATCACGCTGGATTTGCTGCTGCCTGACGTCAACGGCCTCGAGATTCTGCGGCACATTCGGGCGACCCCGCTGAACCGCATGGTGCCCGTGGTGGCGGTCACCGTTTCGCCCGAAGGACGCGCCGGCACCACCTTTGTGATTAACGATTTCATGGCGAATCCGGCGGACGAGATGGTGCTTGCGTCGCTCAGTCGCGCGGCGATTCCAGCAGGCGCTCCGATTCTCATCGTAGATGACGATCCGCAATCGCTGGCGATCAAGGAATCGACGCTGACACGACTGGGCTATCATCCGATATGCCGAGGCAATCGCGAGGCAGCGCTCATCGCCGTCGAGCAAACGCCACCGGCCGCGATCATCCTCGATCTGCTGATGCCGGCGATGAGAGGCTTCGAGCTTCTCGTCGAGTTGCGTAGGATGCCAGCCAGCCGCGGCGTTCCGGTCATCGCATGGACGGCCAGGGAATTGCTAGAAGATGAGCGTCAGCAGTTGCGGATGGCAGCGCATAAGGCGGTACTGGGGAGCGAGGGCGATACCGAGGCGATGCTGGAGGAGTTGCGGCCTTACATCGCTCATTCCGAGCGCTCGCAGGAGATGCGCTCCGAGACCGAGTGACCAGGGCGTCTCGGCGGTAGTCGCGCCAAGCTTTCGGCGACTTTTTTCGATAACAACTCTTGCCGAGCATTCCGCGCCGCATATCCTCAGCATCGGTGAACTTGTGGCGTGACATTATTAGCTCCAGGCCTACGCAGAGGGATGCAATTTTTGCCGCTAGACTCGATATGTATACCGTGTGTATCTTATATCCGTCATAAAGTACTTATCTTTCTTTCGCGAGGCATTGTAAGCCTATTGGTCATTACCGCTGATGCACGGTCGCCGGAGCGTTCGTCGCGTCCGGCGGCGTCCGGTGATTAGAGCCAGCACAAGACGCGAGATTCTTTGGCGACGCCAAAAAGGGAGGAGGGTCTAGTCATGTCAGAAGGAAACGGTCGCGCGGTACCACATCTGATCGTAAACAAAGCGGAAGTGGTTACCGATGGATGCAAAGCATGCGGGAATGCTTTCGCTGCCAATCCTACCGGGGAACGCGCCCTGACCGCCACAGTCGGTCAGGCCAATGACACGTACATGTTCTGCGCGCAGTGCGGCGACTCTATCATGGGTCATCTGCAGACCGATGGTGTCCGGCAGCGTTACGGGTGGGACTGGCTGATCCCATTGCGAGGAGCCCCGCTCAACGGAAGCACCAGTCATTAGAACCTGGAAAGAGCGGAGGGGCGTCAGTAGAAAATCCTCTCCGCTCTTTTCCGAAACGATCCCTTTCCATTGCAGGTCCGGGCCGGCGAGCTATCTGCGCGCTGATGGCTTACTTGATCTCCTGATATCCCAGCGGCGGGCCGAAGAGGATCGCTGCCTGATAGCCGGGGCTCAGCTTGGTCCATTTGATCTGGATCTGCTTTGCCGGATCGGGATCTACTGTTATGAGCTGGACCGGAAACCGCGTGCTCTTGTTGATGAAAAGGTGGAATGGCTTAACGCTCGGTTCCTTGGGCTGGATCTCGAAGTCCTCACATTCCTGGCCGTCGATGGTTTTCGTCTCGACCAGCTTGTGTTTCTCAGACCGCTTTAACGCCTCGGAGATTAGCGCCGACCTCGCGTCCCATGGCGGCACCTTGAAAGCCTTCTTGTCCGCGTCGAGCATGTAGATCGTCTTGGTTATCGGATCGATGATCGTGACGGTCTTGGGCCCACCTCCTGCCGGCGTTATCTCTTCCCGAATCCTTCCGCGCGAGAAGTACATGATGCCATGCTCGGGCGGATTGCTTCCTACCTGATAAGTGAATTCGGCCTTAAAGGCTTTGGGCGCAGCGATTTTGGGCGACTTCGCCGCGAACGCCGGCTCGAGCGCACACAACAGCAGTATTGTGACAGCCGTAGACGTCAAGGCGAGAAAAGACAAACGTTTCTTCATAGTGCGTGCGATCCCTCCACGAATTCGCGCCGCGCCACGCTATCAAGCGAGCGTTACGGCAATGTTAACGGAAGACGACGGACGTGCTGCGGGATCGGCGCCGACCGCGTGCTTATCGACATTATGTCGGTAGTGACCAGTCCAACGGAATCCTATAAAAACTGTCACGCTTTGGGAAACTTCCTTGATTTTCTTCGATTATTTGGCTTCGTTTCGTAAAAACGTCAGCATTAGCGACGCCGCAAAGTGGGTTTGTTTTTGCGACTATCGGAGTTCGAGGCCCTTCGCATCGCGCTTGGGACACCGACTCTGCCCTTTTCCCGCAGGGCTTCGCCGCCGATGGCTGAGCACGATGTCGCTCGAAAAAGTGTAGCAATTGTGCGGGAAATTTGGCTTCGTTTCGTCATCTCGTGGAGTCATCGTAATTATTGCAGTGGGTTTGTTTTTGCGATTGGTGACATTCGAAGTCCTTCGCGGATTGCTATGGAGACCGCTCGACCATGCCCTCGCGGTGGGTTCGTTTATGTAATTTCGCACCTGCGCGATCATCCTTTCTCATAACGACCGCGGCGCCCCATGAGGGCGCCGCAACCGCATGATAGCACATTTCTACCTGTGGTGAACCCAGCTAGTCTTTACCCCGATTCCTTACTTCAAACGCTTGTATACCTTGCGCGCGTTGCCCTCGTAAATCTTCCGACGGTCCGCATCGCTCAACCATGCAACCGCGTCGATGTAACGCTTGGTGTCATCGAAGTGATATCCAGTTTCGGGATCGATGCCGCGGACTGCGCCAACCATCTCGGACGCAAAGAGAATGTTGTCGACCGGAACGACCTTGGTCAGCAACTCGATGCCTGGAAGGTGATAGACGCAGGTATCGAAGTAGACATTGTTCATCAGTAGCTCGGCCAGCGGCGGCCGCTTCATGTCCTGCGCAAGACCTCGATAGCGTCCCCAGTGGTACGGCACCGCTCCGCCGCCATGAGGGATGACAAACTTTAAGGTCGGGAAATCCTTGAACAGGTTGGAGGTCAGGAACTGCATGAACGCGGTCGTGTCGGCGGCAATGTAATGGCCACCCGTCGTGTGAAAGTTGGGGTTGCAGGACGCGCTGACATGAACCATCGCCGGCACCTCCAGCTCCACCATCTTCTCGTAGAGAGGATACCACCAGCGATCGGTCAGAGGCGGATCGGTCCAGTAGCCTCCCGAAGGATCCGGGTTCAAGTTGCATCCGATGAAACCTAGCTCCTCAACACATCGCATCAGTTCGCCAATGCAGTTGGCAGGCGAGATGCCGGGTGATTGCGGCAACTGACAGACGCCGACGAAGTTGTTGGGATACATCGCGCATATGCGATGAATAATGTCATTGCAGACCTGCGCCCAATCGAGACTCGTCGCGGCGTTTCCCGCATGATGCGCCATGCCCGACGCCCTCGGTGAAAAGATCGTGAGATCGGTGCCGCGCTCCCTTTGAATCTTGAGTTGAGCCTTCTCGACGCTGTCGCGAATCTGCTCGTCGCTGATGTTCAAGCTTGCCTTTGACGGAATTTGAGAACCATCTTTCAGGCTCGCAAGTTGCCGCTCGCGATAGAGATCCAGTTCGCGCGGCGCGGTGGTGTAATGCCCGTGGCAGTCGATGATCATATGAACCTCGCTATGCGTTGACGCGTGGAGCTTATAGACGCGACGCGGTTTCTGCTAGGATGCGCCGAGGAAACAAAATGGCTGAAATCCCGCGTCTCAATGGTGTCATTCGCGCCTTCGAACAAGGTCATCCCGCATTCAGCACGTTCGTCACTGCCGATGTTGACTCTGCACTAGCATTCGCCGGGTCGAGATACGACGGGATCGTTTTCGAGATGGAGCATAACCCATGGGACATCCGAGCTCTACGTGATTCACTCCAGTATCTGTTGAATCGCGGACAGATTGTGCAATCAGGTTCGCTGGCGCCCGCTGTGACACCCATCGTCAGGATTCCCGCCAACGGCGAAGAGAAGAACCAGTGGTTGGCCAAACAAGCCTTGGACCTCGGAGCCTATGGCATCGTGTGGCCGCACATCAGCACTGTCGATCAGGCCTACAACGCGGTCGGGGCATGCCGCTATCCACGTCTTAAGTCCGCGCCGCTCTATGAGCCGGCGGGCATCCGCGGCGATGGCCCAGCATTCGCGGTTCGATATTGGGGCGTGACGCAGCAGCAGTACTACAGCGGAGCCGATGTGTGGCCGCTCAATCCGCAAGGTGAAATTCTTGTCATCCTTATGATCGAAGACACTCAGGGAATCGCCAACCTCTCCGACATACTCAAGAAGGTTCCGGGCATCGGAGCGATACTTATCGGTGAAGGAGACCTGAGTCAGGAGCTAGGTCATCCGCGTCAGTACAATCATCCATCGGTGCTCGAGGCGATGGCGCAGGTGGTCAGAACCTGCAAGGAGCACAATGTTCCGGTCGGCCATCCTCACGTCGATCCCAACAACGTCGAACGAATCCTGAGCGAGGGTTATCGCTTCCTGATGGCCGCGCCGACACGCAGTTACGCCGCGCTCGATAAAGGCCGCCAACTCGCCGGTCGCACCTGACTCAGGGTCCCCCGACCTTTTGCCGGACCGCCTACATGATCAGCGGCAGGTCCGACGCTGGTGGCTGACCCGAGTCGGCGTTGCGCGCAACTTCGCTGATGGTTCTCCAGTCGGCGCCGACCGGCAATCGCAACGATGCCGAGCGCACGCGATCGAGCCGAATGTTGTTGACATTAGCCGGAACTCCGCCGCCATCTTGCAGGCGCAGGACGGCGTTCAGGAGTTGCTTGCGAACCGTTATGACCATCGCGTCCGACGATCCCAGGTGCTCCTGGGTGCGATCGTAGATGGGTTCGCCGTCAGCGTTGCACATCAGCTCGGTCATCGCGCGATCCTGCAGGTTCATGACGAACGGCACACCATTGAACATCGATTCCTTTTCGACCTCGCGATCACGCATGAAGTCGTTGCGCTTGTTCGCCTTGGTCAGAAAGTAGCTGCGCGGATCGTTGCCGCGCTCGATGTATCCGCCGACCTCGTCGAAGGCGTTGGCGCGCATCATCGATTCTTTTTCGTCGATGGGTGCATGGATTTGCCCATTCTGCGAAATCAGCATCGCACGATGATCATCGATCGGCACGAACGATCTGAGCCCTATCACATTGGGCATGCCGATCGTGATCATACTATGGAACGGAAAAATGAACTGATTGATCCGATGCCACTCTTCGCCCTCATTGAGACTGCGCTTGGCGGTGTAGAAAGCGCCGTACTCAGTTGGGACGACGTCGAGACGCGGCGCCCGTTTGTCCGGATTCCAGAAGCCGCGCATCCCGACGGGAGGCTTCGGGCTGTCCTTGGTGAGGCGGCGATGGATCCAATCGAGATGCGCGGAGTCCAGATCGCCCTCCATGTTCTGCAGCCAGTTCGCCTCTTCCATCATGATGTTGGGCTTGCCGACGAAGTCCGCCGGCAGCGTGTTGACCTCAAAGGCCGGGAAGGGCGGCGGCTCTGTGCGCGGGCCCATGTAGATCCACACCATGTGGTTCACGTCGCGGCACGGATAGGCCCTGGCTTTGATTTTGGCGCGGAACGATTCGCGACGAAGATCGTCGGGCTCGGTAGGGAGGTCGAGGCAGTCGCCGTTGATGTCGAATTTCCAACCGTGATACGCGCATCGCAGGCCGCATTCCTCGTTGCGTCCGAAGTAGAGGCTGGCGCCGCGATGAGGACACGATTCCGGCAACGCGCCCACGCGTCCTTTGGTGTCGCGGAACATCACGAGATTCTCGCCCAGCAGACGCATGCGCTTGGGCGCGCCGTCCGGTTCGGCAAATTCGCTGGAGGGCAGCGCCGGAATCCAGTAATTCCGCATCAGCTCGCCCATCGGCGTTCCGGGCCCGACTCGGCACAACAGCTCGTTGTCTTCCTTGGAAAGCATCGGCGCCTCCGTCAGCGCGATAACCTGCGCTTATACCCAAATGCGACTTCCCTTCTTCATTGTCAAGGTTGTATGAGATGGCATGGCGGGCAGAAAAAAGGTCCTCATCGCGGGCGCATCCGGGCTGGTCGGTTTCGGCGCCGTTCGTCATTTCGCCAAACTCGAAGATTGGGATGTGGTTGCGGTCTCGCGACGGATTCCTGAAGGCGTCGAAGGACCCACTTTTATCTCGGTCGATCTCAAGGACCCGCGCCGCTGCAACGAAGTGTTCGGTCAGATGGCTGATGTCACGCATCTCGCATACGCCGCGCTCACCGAAAAGCCCGGCCTCCTCGAAGGCTGGGTCGATCGCGATCAAATGCAGCAGAACCTGACGATGCTGCAAAATCTCTTCGAGCCGCTGCATGCGGCGGCGCGCAACCTCGAGCACGTCACCCTACTGCAAGGAACAAAAGCCTACGGAGCGCATCTCGGCCCGATTCCGATTCCGGCCCGCGAGCGCGCGCCGCGCCATCGCCACGAGAACTTCTACTGGCTGCAGGAGGACTACCTGCGCTCCAAGCAAGCCGGCAATCGATGGCATTGGACCATCCTGCGGCCGCAGATCGTCATGGGCGAGGCGATTGGCGGCAATCTGAACCTGATTCCCGCGATCGGCGTGTATGCGGCGCTGCGCCGCGAAGCCGGTCTGCCGCTTTCATTTCCGGGCTCGATGGAATCGGTTTTTGAGATGGTGGATACCGACCTGCTCGCGAGCGCGATGCAATGGGCGGCAGAGTCATCCGCCTCCCGCGACGAAATTTTCAACATCACCAATGGCGACGTGGCATCGTGGGAAGACCTGTGGCCCACCATCGCCGATGCGTTAGGAATGGAGGCCGGTCCCGTCGAGCCGATGTCACTTGGCCGCGAGATGCCGAAGCACGAGGCCGAATGGGGCGCCATCGTGCGCAGGTACAATCTGCGCGCGCCCGCGAACCTTTACGCATTCGTGGGCGAGTCGTTCTACTTTGCCGATGCGTGTTTCGCGTCGCTCGCGAAAGTCCGCCCGATGCTGGTGAGCACGATCAAGGCGCGGCAGGCGGGTTTTCACGACTGCATCGATACGCAAGACATGCTGCGGAAGTGGTTCAAGCGATTTCAGGAGTCGCGTCTGCTTCCACCGCTCGCGAAATGAAGCCGCAATATGCATAAGCTTTGGTCTATGACCAAAGCTCCTGCTAGGTAAGACGATGGCACAGCTAGTACTCGGCCTCGGCACTTCGCATAGTCCCCTCGTCGCCACTGGTGCTCCGATGTGGGAGCAACGGGCCATCAGCGATCGCAACAATCCCGAGCTGTACGATCTCGAAGGCAACCTTCGCACCTACGACGAGCTTGTGCAGGCCAATCGATCCTACGCGCGAGAGGCAAGCCTCGAGCATCTCACTGAGCAATCGCGCAAGGTGCAGGCGGCGCTCGATCGCCTGGCCGCCGAGTTGGCGGCAGCGCGTCCAGATGTCGTGCTGATCGTGGGCGATGATCAGCATGAACTCTTCGACGCGGGCAACTTGCCTGCGGTTTCGATCTTCTACGGCGACAAGGCCATTTCGCACACTTTCGGACAGCGTCGCATCGGCGATCCTGAGTTCATGCGCGTCCTCTCGAAAGCCTACGCGATGGACCAGCACCATACGTTCGAATGCGATGGTGAGTTTGCGCGCGGGCTCATCGAGCGTCTCATCGAGAATGGAGTCAACATCGGCGCCTCGGCCAAGGTCAGCGATCCCGAGACGCATGGCTTCGGACACGCTTACGGCTTCGTCGTCACACGGCTGATGGCGAAGGTCCCGGCGCGGATCGTCCCGGTGATGCTCAACACTTATTATCCGCCCAATCAGCCGACGCCCGCGCGATGCTATGCGATCGGTCGTGCGATTCGCGCGGCAATCGATGCGAGCAAACTCGACCGGCGAGTCGCGGTCGTCGCGTCGGGCGGCCTCAGCCACTTCGTCACGAATGAAGAACTCGATCATCGCGTTATCAATGCCTTGAAGAGCGGCGATCCAACCGACCTCTGCAGGCTTCCGGTGAAGCTGCTCAAATCCGGATCATCGGAGATCCGCAATTGGATTGCCGTTGCGGGAATCCTCGATGGCACAAAAGCCACTTGGGTCGAATACGTTCCGGTTTATCGCACGCCCGCCGGCACCGGCATCGGCCTCGCATTCGCACGATGGATGTGAAGGCAGCGCGGTGGAAAAGGAAGAGACACATGAGCACACGAGGAAGCATCGAGGTCGAAGGATTTGGTCATGGTGGAACGCCGATTCCGGCAGCGTCGCGAATCGGCAACGTGATCGCGTCGGGTGGTATTGCGGGCATCGATACCGCGACTGGAAAAATCGCCGGCGATCTCGAAGGGCAGGTGATTGCGATGTTCGCCAACGTGCGGCGCATCGTCGAGGCTGGTGGCGGCACGACCGAGGACATCCTCAAGATGACGATATGGGTGCGCGACCGCGCGGCCCGGTCGGTCATCGATCCGCACTGGACGAAGATGTTTCCCGATGCGAAGTCGCGGCCCGCGCGTCATACGCTGGTGTATCAGTTGCCCGATCCGATGCTGGTCCAGTGCGACTTCCTCGCGGTGCTGGAGTGACGATGAATTCGAACAACCGCCGTGCCCGCGATTTGGCGCTGATCGAGATGTCGCGGGGGTAAACCGCTGAGTGAAGTGATGAACGGTTCGTATGAACAGCTAGCAAGCAAACAAGCATAGATGCTCTCTGAAGAGAGAAATCAAATTCTCACCCAGATCGGACCTGGAACGCCGATGGGTGACTTGATGCGTCGTTATTGGCACCCGATCGCTGCGGTCAGCGAGCTCGAGGACAAGCCGGTGAAGCCGGTCCGGCTGATGGGAGAGGATCTCGTTTTATATAGGGACCGGAGTGGGACCTATGGTCTGCTCGATCGCAAGTGCGCTCATCGGCGCGCCGATCTCTCCTACGGATTCGTAGAGGATTGTGGCCTGCGCTGTAACTATCACGGATGGCGCTATGGCGAGCGTGGACACTGCATCGAGCAACCTTATGAGGAGCGCGTCGATCCGGAGTCGAAGCTAAGGAAGACCATCCGCCTCAAGGCTTACCCGGTCGAAGCGAAGGCGGGGCTGGTGTGGGCATACCTGGGTCCTGAGCCGGTTCCTCTTGTGCCTACGTGGGAACCTTTCACATGGAAGAACGGCTTCGTTCAAATCGTTTTCGCGGAAGTTCCATGCAATTGGTTCCAATGCCAGGAGAACTCGATCGACCCGGTACATTTCGAATGGATGCACGACAACTGGGGAATCACCCGGCTGCGCGGCAAGGAAGGTCCGTACGCGCCGACGCACCTGAAACTCGACTTCGACGAATTCGAGCATGGCTTCCAGTACAAGCGCGTTCGCGAAGGGTCCGATGAGTCCAGCCCGCTGTGGAAGATAGGTCGCGTATGCCTGTGGCCCAACGCGCTTTTCACCGGCGAGCATTTCGAATGGCGCGTGCCCATCGATGATGAGAACACACTCAGCGTCGTGTGGGCATACTCGCGAGTTCCTAAGGACCGCGAGCCTTATGTTCAGAAGCGCATCCCGAGCTGGCACGGACCTATCAAGGACCCGAAGACCGGGCGATGGCTTTCGAGTCACATCATGAATCAGGATTTCATCGCATGGGCGGGGCAGGGAACAGTTGCGGACCGCACTCAGGAGCATCTCGGCGCCGGCGATCGCGGCGTCACGATGATTCGCAGAAGGTTCCTAGCGGATCTGGAAGCGATCGCCAAGGGTGAAGAGCCCAAGGCCATCGTGCGCGACCGCGAAACCAACGTCTGTATCGACCTGCCTATCGCCGATCGCAAGCTGTTCGAAGAGGGCCTCACTCGCGAGGAGTTCATCAAGTTTCATCGCGAACGGTTTCGTACCTTCGGAGCCTATACCTATCAAGTCGGTCAACCCGAATCGGTGAAGCGCGAGTTCGAAGAAGCGATGGGCGTGACGGTGGAGGAATGCCTCGCCGCTGAGTGAACGGCTGTTGCCATATATAGCTACTAAAATGGCAGATTCATGCATCCGGGTTATGAATTGAACCACTGCGATGGAGTGGTCTGTCGTGGGTTAAGCGGCGCTATCTTTCGGCCGCGTCGAGGGCCTTTATCGATTTCGTGCGTGCCCGCGATGCAACTCACGCAGCGAAGTCAGGACGAGGCTCCAATCAATTGCGCAACCGGAAGGCATAACTAAATGTAGACCCACGGGCGGCGGAGGCGATCGCTATTCTGCCAGGCGGCGATTTTCGCCTCGCGCTTGAGCGTCATTCCGACTTCGTCGAGGCCTTCGAGAAGCGCGAAACGGCGCGCCCCGTCGATGCTGAACGAAATTCTCAATCCCCGCGCATTGGTGATTACGCGATTCTCCAAATCAACGGTAATCGGCGCATCCGGTGCGGCTTCGACCTCGGCAGCGATCGCGCGCACGGTCTCCTCGGGCAACATGATCGGGAGGACGCCATTCTGAAAGCAGTTGTTATAGAAAATGTCGCCGAAGCTCGGCGCGATGATCGCGCGGATGCCCAGCCCCATCAGCGCCCACACTGCCGGCTCACGCGAACTACCACACCCGAAGTTGATTCCGGCTATCAGGATGACCGCATCGTGAAACGGCGCGCGATTGAGCACGAAGTTGGGATTGTCGCTTCCATCGGCGAGGTAGCGCCACGCGCGAAACGCACAGCGCCCCTGCTCGGCGCGCGGAACGGAAACGCAGTCGTCGATGGGAATGATCACATCGGTGTCGATGTTGGGGCGCATCAGCGGAGCCGCGATGCCGGTCAGGCGGGTGAATTTTTCCATGTCATCCACCTAGCTTGCGGACGTCGATGATGCGGCCGGCCAGCGCCGCCGCGGCTGCCATCGCGGGGCTCGCCAGATGCGTGCGCGCGCCCGGACCCTGACGCCCGACGAAGTTGCGATTGCTGGTCGACACCGCGCGTTGGCCCGGCGGCACCGTCTCGCCATTGACGGCGACGCACATCGAGCATCCGGGCTCGCGCCACTCGAAGCCGGCTTCGCGAAAAATAAAATCGAGTCCCTCCGCTTCGGCTTCGCGCTTCACCGCCACGGAGCCCGGCACCACCCAGGCATGCACGCCGGTCGCAACATGGCCGAGCTTCGCGATCTCCGCCGCCGCGCGCAGATCCGAAATCCTGCTGTTGGTGCATGAGCCGATGAAAACCCAATCGACCGGCGTCCCCGCCAGCGTCGCACCCGGCTGGAGGTCCATGTATTCGAGCGCGGCGCGCATCGCCTCTCGACGATTGGGGTCGTCGGCGCGCGCCGGATCGGGAATGGCCGCATCGATGGCGATGACATGCTCGGGGCTGGTGCCCCAGGTGATTTGCGGTGCGACGTCGGCGGCGTCGATACTCACCTCACGATCGAAAGTCGCGTCGTCATCGCTCGCGAGCATACGCCAATGCGCGATCGCGCGATCCCACGCCGCACCCTTCGGTGCGAAACGGCGCCCGGCGAGATATTCGAAGGTAGTATCATCGGGCGCGATCATTCCGATCTTCGCACCGAGCTCGATCGAGAGATTGCAAATCGTCATCCGCGCTTCGAGGCCTAGCTGGCGAATCGTGGAGCCGGCATATTCCATCGCGTGGCCCGAACCTCCGGCGGCGCCGATGCGCCCGATCAAATAGAGAATGAGGTCCTTGGGCGTGACGCCGCGCGCAAGACTGCCCTCGAAGCGCGCGCGCATGCGAAGCGGCTTGCGCTGCACAATGGTCTGTGTCGCGAGGACATGCACCAGCTCTGTCGATCCGATGCCGAATGCGAGCGCGCCGACCGCGCCATGCGTACAAGTGTGGCTGTCGCCGCACACGATCGTCACGCCCGGCAGGCTGAGGCCCAACTCCGGACCAATCACGTGCACGATGCCCTGCCCATCCTGGCCGAGGTCGAACATCCTGATCCCTCGCGCGTGCGACTCCTCGCGCAGCAGCGAGACGAGTCTGGCTCCTGCCGCCGAATCATCGGTATCGCGCCCGGGAGCGCTCGAGATCGCGTGGTCGGGAGTCGCGAAGGTCAACTCGGGATTTCGCACGCGATAGCCGAGCCGCTTGACCTCGCGCAATCCGCCAACACCGCTGAGGTCGTGTAGCAGATGGCGATCGATGTGGAAGAGATCGACGCCGCCGGGCATCGAATCGACGACGTGCTCGCTCCAGACCTTATCGAAAAGCGTGGTGCCCATACCCGAGGCCCCAGCTTAGGCGAGCGGGCGGCTATAGCAAAAGCCTGAAATCAGAGTTTCGAGGGTTGAGGCTTCGCGGGGTGGCGGGTGCCGAGCAGGTAGATGCCCCCAGCCAGCGGGGTCGCGAACAGCATCGCGAAGCCGAGCCCGCCGATGACCGCGAGCGCGAGCGGCTGTTGAACCTTGGCGCCGGCGCCGATTCCGAGCGCGAGCGGGAACAGTCCGGCAGCGGTCGCGAGCGTGGTCATCAGGATCGGGCGTAGGCGAACCTCAGCGGCCTCGATGAGGGCGGGCCCAGGTGCGAGTCCGGCGCCGATGTTGTTCTCGGCATGATCGAGCAGCAGGATTCCGTTTTTGGCGGTGATGCCGGCCACCATGATGATGCCCATGAACGACGAGATGTTGAGCGTGATGCCGGTAAGCCACAAAGCGGCGAGACTTCCGGTCAGCGACGCCATCGCGGCGACCAGGCACGCGATCGACGGTGCGAGGCGGCCGAACTCCCACACCAGGATCAGGAAGATGACCACCGCGCCCGCGACCAGCACTATCGCAAGCTGCCCGAACGCCTTCTGCTGTTCGGCATAGAGCCCGCCGTATTCGAGCGTGACGCCGGCAGGCAGGATCAAGTGACGCAGCCTGCTTTGAGCTTCGGAAATCGCCGTCCCGAGATCGAGATTGTCGGTCAGGCGCGCGGTAACGTGAAGCACTGGACGCAGCCGCTCGTGATCGATCTCGGCGCGCTCGCCGAGAAACTTGAGCGTTGTCACCAGCGATAGCGGCACGCGTCCGTTGCTGGGCGTCTTGAGCATCACCTCGGATAGCGAACTCAAATCGTTGTGAAAATTGTCGGGATAGCGCACGCGCACGCCATATAGGCGATCGTTGACCCGAACCTGTGTGGCGATGGTGCCCTCGATTACCGAGCGCAGCGTGCCGTGTACGTCGGTCGCGGAGATTCCATAGCGCTCGGCCGCGATTTCGTCGACCAGGATCGCTTCCTCAGGATTGCTCAGCACGATTCCATCGAAGACGTTGACCATGCCCGGAATCTTGCGCAACTCATCGGCGACGCGCCGCGCGGTGTCGGCGATCGCGGCCTCGTCTGAGCCGAACACTTTCACTTCGACCGGTTCCGGAGTTCCCGAAAGATCGCCGATCAGATCCTGGATCACCTGCGCGAACTCGATTCGCACGCCGGGCACACTGGCGAGAATCTTCCCGCGCACTTCGTCCATGATCGCCTGGATATCGCGCGAGCGATTGGCCTTGAGCCGAACCGACATGTCACCGCGATTCGATTCGGTGAGAAAAAATCCGAGCTGGGTTCCGGTCCGCACCGAGAACGCGGCGACTTCGGGAGTCAACTTCAGAATCGCTTCCATTTTGGCGAGCATCGCGAGCGTATCGTCCAGCGTGCTCTGCGGCGGCGTGTTGTAGTCGAGAATGAACGCGCCCTCATCGAGCGCGGGCAAATAATCGGTGCCGAGCGAGTGATAGAGCCCGTAGGTGGCGCCGACCGCGAGCATCGCAAGCACGATCGCGAGCGCGGGCGCGCGCACGAACGGCCGCACCGCGCCGAGATAGGCGTCGCGAATCGCGATGAACATTCTTCCCGCGGGCTTGGCGGCGCGCCGCATACGCTCGAACGCGATTTCCAGCGCGGGAGTGAAGTAGATCGCAAGCAACAGAGAAATGAAGAGTCCAGCGCCGAGCGTAATGGCGAGGGCGCGGAAAAATGTCCCGGTCACTCCCGACAGAAAAATCAGCGGTGCGAAGACTAGCACCACCGTCATCGTTGATGCGAACAGCGGCCGGCGTAGTTCCTGGAGCGCGGCCGCGACGCCCTCTTCGGTCGCGATTCCGAGCGCGCGTGCACGATGAATCCCCTCGATCATGACGATCGCGTCATCGATGAAGAGGCCGATGCCTGCCGCGAGGCCGCCTAGCGTCATCATGTTGAAACTAAGCCCGAATGCCTTCATCACTACGAACGTGATCGCGAGCGTGCACGGCACCACGATCGCCGCGATGATCGCGCTCACTATGCTGCCGGTGAAGAGCAGCACCACCAGCACCGCGAGCGCGAGGCCGAGCACAATCGCATCGCGCACGCTCTTGAACGATTCGGTGACCAGCGCGGCCTGATCATAGGAGAGCGAAAACTGCACGTCCGGGTAGCGCAGCCGAAGCTCTTCCATCAGACGCGTGGCTTGGTTGGAAATCTCGACCGTGTTGCCGCTGGGCTGGCGCGAGATGCCAATCAGCAGCGCCGGTCCATCCTCCGCGGCGGTACGGATATAATCCTCCTGGATTCCCAACTCGACGCTGCCGATATCGCGCACCAGCACCGGCTGCCCGCCCACGTTGGCGATCGGCACTGCGGCGACCTGCTCGGCCTGCGAAATATTCGCCGTGACGACAGTGAGCAGCATCCGGTGCGAATCGATCACGCGCCCGGCCGATTCTATTATGTTCGCCTTGGCGAGGCCGCTGACCACGTCGTCGGGCCCCAGATCGTGGGCGAGCAGTTTCGCGGGATCGATGCGCACCACATACTCGCGATATTTCCCTCCGATCATTTCGACGCGGTAGACGCCGGGAATTCGATGCAGGCTCGGAACGATATCGTAGAACGCGATATCGGTGAGTTCGGGCAGCGTGCGGATTTTCGAACTCATGCTGAGATCGACGATAGGAAAGGTTCCGGTGGTCAAAAGTCGTGTGTCGATTTCGGTCCCGCTGGGCAGGCGCCCGCGAACTTCTCCGAGCGCGGAGTTGAGCAGTTGAAAGCTGGTGGTGGGATCGACGCTTTCTGAAAAAGTCACGTCGATCTCGGAGGTGCCGCGGGTGGTGGTCGAGCGAACCAGCGAAACGCCAATCACGCCATAGGCGGTTTCCTCGATCGGCCGCGTGACCGCGACGAGCATCTGCTCGGAGGGCAGGTCGCCTGAATCGGCCATGATGATCGCGCGATTGAAGGTCATCTCGGGAAACACCGAACTCGGAATCGAGAACGCGAGCAAAACTCCGAGGATGGTTAATCCTACAACCGCGAGGACTGCCAATATGGAATGCGATCGAGGCACCGGCGCTTTGCTACCTGGCCGCCTGTGCGACGCTGACTTTGAGGCCGTCGGACAGCGCGTAGCCGCCCGAGGTGATCACCAGATCACCGGGTGCGAGGCCGGCAGTCACCTGCACTTGATCCTGATTGCGAATTCCGATCGTGATCGGGACGCGATGCGCGCGGCCGTCCTTGCCGACAATGAAAACGTGAAAGGCGCCGTTGTCATCCTGAAACAGCGCTGCGGCGGGAATCACGATCGCGTCGGGCACCGATTGGGTAATCAGCATCGCCTCGGCCGGTGCTCCGGCTGCGAGGAGCCGCTCGGGTCCGGTGAACTCGATTCGCACCGCCGACGTCGCACTGCCGGCATTGAAATTCGGCAGAATCGCGGCCACGCGCGCGGGCATCTCGATGTTGGGCTTGAGCGGAGATTTCACAATCGCCGCCATCCCGACCCTGATCAGATGCACATCCTCGGCCGGCACCGCGGTATCGACATAGACGCTGTTCGGATCGACCAGGTCGGCGAGCGGATCGAGATACGCAACCACCTGTCCGGTCGTGACCGGCGGCGCGGACACCACGCCGCCCTCGGTCGCAACCACTGGAATCCCGGGGTCATGACCGTACTTGCTCACCGACTTCTCGAGTGCGGCGGCGTCCTGCGGATCGATTTTCTTGGCGATGCCGAGTCCCTGGCGCGCCGCTTCAATCTCGAGGCTGAGCACATGGGCCACCGTCTGGCGCTTGCGCACCGTATCTCCGATTTTGAGATTCATCCCCAGCACGCGTCCTGCCACCGGAGCGCGCAAGATCACATGATGCATCGCGGCGGTGGTCCCCAGCAGGCGCAGCGTGTTGCGCATCGGGGCGGTGGCGACTTTCGCGACGCTCACCGCGAGCGTGGGATTATTGGCGGCCTCGGGTGGCGCCTCGTCGTCGGATGCGGCGCCGCGGCATCCCGCGATCAGAATCGCGATGGGCAGGATAAGCGCTAAGGTGCGGAGTGCCCGCATGAAGACCCTGATATGGGATGGTCCAATCATTGAGTAGCGCCGTAGAGCAGCGCGCCTTCCGCGGCGGCCTCGCGCGCGGCGAAGTCCTGCTGGATTCGCGAAATTCTCAAATTCTCCGCCTGCTCATAGGCGTCCAGCACTTCCAGCAAAGTCGCGGTGCCGCCGCCCAAAAAGCGCGTCCAGGTCAGCGCGAACGCATCGTCGGCGTTGGGTTGCGCGCGGCCGAGGATTTCGAGCGTATCGAGCGCGCGCTGATAGCGCAGCCGCGCATCGTCGATTCGCCGCCGCAGCAGATACTCCGCCGAGCGCGCCTGCGCGACCGCCTGCATCTGTTTGGCCTTGGCTTGATCGATGTGCGACGTAATCAGCCCGCCCTGAAAAACCGGCATCGAAAGCACGCCGTCGTACGAGGCACCATAATGATGCCCGAAGGTGTCCTGCGGATCGATTCCGAGCGCGCCCGCGGTGAGCGCGATTTGCACCGTGGGGTAGCGCTCGGCCTGCGCGGCTCGCACCTGCATCTTCGAGGAATCGATCGCGCGCATCGCGGCGCGCATTGTGGGGGTTTCGCGGACATCGCCGGTGGCCATCCGCGGAAGCTCGGTGATATCGACGATCTCGAAATCGTTGCGGGTGAAATCGCCGATCATCGATCCGAGAACCATCGAGGCGCGGAGCCTATCATTGCGGGCATCGGAGAGCGCTAGTTCGGCGGCATCACGCACGGTGCGGGCCTTAAGGCTGTCGTTTTCAATCGCGCGGCCGCTGCGCCGAAGTTGATCGATCGTGGCGACATAGCGGCCGAGGCGGTCGGCATTGGCCTGGGTCTCGAGCACCGCGCGCTTGGCTCGCATCAGATCGAAGTACGCCACCGTAATGTCGAAGACAATCTGGGCGCGGGTGGCGACGACCCCAAGGCGCGCGGCCTCGGCAGCGTAGCGCGCAGCGCGAACCCGCGACATCCGCCGTCCGAAATCGACCGCGGTGTAATCGAGCGCGAGGATCCCGCTGGTCAGGCCGCGGTTAGTGATGACTTCGTCATAGCCGGGCGCCTGATAATATTCCGCGCCCGCCGAAACCGACGGCATCATCGGCGCGGTCATCTCGCGGGTGCGCGCCTCGCTCAAATCACTGGTCGCGGTAGCCATCGCGAGCGAAGGCGCGAAGCGCAGCGCGCGTTCGATCGCATCGCGAAGCGTCAGCGTATCGGCATGCGCGGGCGGCACGATCAAAAGAAGCATGGCAAACGCGGCGGTGAAAAATCGCGTCTTGGGAAGCGGCCAATTCCATCTGATAGAAGCCATGTGCCCCTCCTTCCAAAGCGGTCCTTCAATGCAGATGATACGTAAATGACGGGCCGTGGGTAACACGGCGTACTGATGCGCTGAGGGTGGGAAATATGCAGGGGTGCGAGCGGACGGCGTTGATGCTGCAGGCGAGTGGCCTGCAGTGGCGGTCACGAACTATGCGCGATATCACAATCCGTGGATCATCACCTTGCGCGTAACGTTCCAGGGCTTCAGCCAGCGTCGATTTCTATGTACTCGCAATCGCTGGTTGGCGTCGGGACCGGCAAGCCCTGGTCGCGGAGATCCGCAATGTGCAGCGCCACCGCCTCTTTGATAAGCCGTTCAACTTGTGTGCGCGTTTGCCCCAGAGCCACACACCCCGGCAGATCCGGAATGTAGGCGCCGAATCCTTCCTCCGCTTTTTCGATGATGACCGCGTATTTCATGCTCTCTCCAGTTGCGCCTGCTTCAGAATTGATCTGAGGGTCCCGGGCGGAACGTCACGTCCCGAAGCGCCTGCAATTGTTACCGTACCGCGCTTTCTCGGGTGGTGAAACTGGCGATGATCGCCGGTGGTCCGAACCAGGAACCAGCCATCAGCCTCAAGCGCTCTGATGACGTCTCGCACCTTCATTGCTTCGGATAATAATACCGGCTGGCGAATGTGACAGCAGCGCGGTTCTCCGGGCCGACCTTGATGATGTCTCAAACGAACAGCGAGAGGAGGCCGGCGGCGATCAGGGCGACCGCCCAAATCAAATCGAGATTGATCCACGCGCTCCGCAAAATCGCGAGGCCCACCTTCTCGTAAATCACGATCGCAATCGTGCCCATCACCAACAGCATCGCCGAGGTGTGCACGATGGTGACGAGCGCGCCGGTCAGGAAGGTCGTGCCCATCGGCGGCATCGCGTGATGGTGATGCATCATTGCGTGACCCGGTGGCATCACGTTCATCAGGATCGGAAACAGCATCAGGCCCGCGCCATGTGCCGAGGCCATAAGAAACGACCACAATGCGAGCTCGGCGGAGTTGACGCGCATCGCAACCCATCGAGGATGCGCGCGCGGCCAGACGAGGCGGAACACGCCGAAGGCGATCAGCGCGGCCGCGCCACCATAGCGGACATAGTCTGCATTGAAGGCGGCCATCCGCAGACCGCCGACCAGCGCGACTACGACTGCGATGGATATAAGATGGCCGATCGCGATCGGAAGCAACGCCCACAAAACTCGCGCGCGGCTCTTATCCTGTAAGCCGAGGGCGACCGCGAACAGCCATCCCATCGAGGGGTCGACGCCATGATACGCACCGAGCATCGCGACGGCGACCCACGGCCAGGCGCCGCCCGCGCCGGTCATGGATAGCAATACGAATCAGACGATGCGTCGCCGCCTTCGAGGCGAATCTGATGCGGCCGCTCGCCTTCGAAGGTCAGGAAGAATTTCGGATCGACCTCGAGCCCGCCCGCGGGATTCGCATCGAGCTTCACGACCCATCCGCGCAGGCCCTCGGGATAGAACTGCTCGTCCCACGCGCTGTAGAGTGAATTGCTCATGTAGACGCGCTTGCCGTCGCGGCTCAGCTCGAGCATCTGCGCGCCGCCGTTGAGCGGGCCGGACTTGGGATGCGCCGCGTGCGAGGTGATGCCGCCGAGCCGTACACATCCGGTGAGTTTGGGATGGAAAGGATCGCTCACATCGTACTGTCGCAGGTCTCCGGTCCCAAAGCACGAGGTGTAGAGGAATTTGTCATCGAGAGTCAGGTTGATATCGGTAATGAGCGGCGGCACTGCCTTGAAGGGCTTCAGCGCGGGTGGCAACTTGTCGGGGTCAGCGGGCTCGGCGGGAACCTCGAGGACCTTTTGAATCGCCCAATTGCCGTTGTTCCCACTGCGATGCCATAGCCACACCGATGCTGACAAATCCTTGGTCGAGATCACGACGCCGCAGAAGCCGTACTGCTTGGTGGGATCGTGCGCGGGGCGCAGTTCGAGCGCCATTTGGTTCTCGGCGCCGATATCGAGTGTGTGCAGATGACGGCGCTTGCGTAAATCCCAAATGTGCACGGCGTGACCGTACTTGCCGCCGAGCAGCAAGTCGGGATTCACGCCGTTCTCAATCATGTTAGGCGTGCCCCATTCGCTAGTGATCGCGACGTCCCACCCGAGATGCCACCAGAAATCGTACGCGAGTTGCTGCGGACCGCGATCGACCTCCCATCGTCCCAGGACATCGAAGCTCTCGTGATCGAGCAGGAAGATTCCACCCGGGCCGTCGCCATTGGGAGCGCCAAGCGCGCTGACATAAATAGCGTCGGGGCCGCAATGAATCGTATGCGGGCGGCTGTAGCCGGTTTTCGACGCGATCTCGTCGGGTTCGATGATGCGCACGATGCGCGGGTTTCGCGCGTACGGTTTGGTATCGATGACGTAGATGCGTGAGGAGCGCAGGCCCGGCACGATCAAGTAACGGCGCTCGATGTGCGGATGCGGCGCGTAAGGGCATAGTGCGGCGCTGCACGCGTTCCATCCGAAGTGATGGAGCTCGTCCCCGACCTTCGGCATCTCGATGCGGCCGACGACTTTTCCGTAGCTACTTTGCTTGGGATCGAGATCGACGGCACAAAGAGCGTCGGGTTTGCTTCGCTTCGGATCGAACGTGACGACGTAGGCGAGAGTCTCGGGCGGCGCGGCCATCGCCATTCGAGCTGAGGGATAAAACGTCGGATCAGGTTTCCATAGGGCCATGAAAATGCTCCTGCGACTTGGTGATCGCGGAGATTACTACATGGGTGATCTATGACAAAGACGTGCCCCTCGCGTTTTTGGTAGCGCTCACCAAGGATTTCTCGGGCTCGATTCGGATAAATTTGTGTTCTACGTTCCACTTCAGATCTGCATTTGCATCCTTTGGCCTATGGCGACCGCATCTTACCAGCCTCCGAAATTCTCCGACCGACATACCCTCTTTGTAGTAGGTCCACATATGCCAAGCTGCTGACCCTTCGCGTTTTGGGTTTCTCTCGCTCAGAATTCGGATTACGTCAGTGTCATCGTATTGTTGAGCCAATTCCCACCCCCAAAAATCAGATTCGCATTCAGAGCGTGAGCACGGCTTTCCCGCCGATGGCGCGATCGCGATAGAGCTTCGTTGCGACTTGCGCGATTTGCTCCCACGGAGCTTCGAGATCGATGGGCGCCGGTGATCAGCACCTTGCGCTCGAGGATCGAGCCGTTGCGCTCAAGTCCATAGAGCGCAGTGAGTCCGGCGACCGGAAGCGTCGCTGCTTGTTCAAAGGAGACCGAGTCAGGAAGTTCGGCGAGAAAACTTTCCGGCACTGCGAGGAGCTCAGCCCACGAGCCCTGAAACACCATACCCACCACGCGAGCGCCGGCTTTCGGACCGGAACCATCGGCGGCCGCCTTCTCGACGACGCCTGCAAAGTCCCATCCCGGACGCCATCCTGCCGGAGCTTCGGTCAATGCGTTGCGCGTCTCGCCGAGGTTGAGCGAGATTGCTTTGACGCGGACCAGCGCGTCGCTCTGCGTCGCTGACGGCGCCGGAACTTCCTTGATGACGAGGCGACCTTCGACAGCGGGATCGACGACGACGGCACGAATTACGTTTGCGTCCAAGTCAGTGTCCTCCAGCGGCGACGACTATACCGCCGGCGCGCAGAAAGCTCGAATGCCGACCGCTGCTAACCTAGGCGGTGGCAGGACGGTGAGCTGCGCTCGCGCTTTCGGCCTCCGCCGGCGACACGCGCGCGCGGAGCATCGGCGCGAAGGAGTCGCGGTAGGCCCACACCAGGAACACCTCGATCCCGGCCAGTATGATCGCCACCGGCATACCGTCCGGTGCGAGGAAGACGTGAAACAAAAAGATATTCACGATGACTGGAGCCAGCAATGCAAGCGCGAGCGGTATGAACAGCCCGACCAGCAGCAGAGCGCCCGCGACCGCCTGAGTGATGAACAGCAGCGGCAGCATGTAACCGGTCGCGGCCAAGCCGATGAAAAATTCCAACGCCGGATTCGGCATTTTCATCTGCGGGATGAAATGCACGAATCCGTTCAGGCCGAAAGCGACGAAAATGAAGCCAAGCACCCGCTGAAGAATAGAAGCAGCCCTTTTCATCCCATCCACCTCCGCGAAGAAGCTGCCGAAATTGTACTGGATACGCGAGGTTAGACAAGATTAGTTCTGATTAAGATGGGGGGCTGATTCCTAATCGGGAAGTGCCGCAGCTATCGCCAAATGCGACGCGGCTCCTGTCTGAAAGACAAGAGCCGCATCGGCGATATCCCCCTGCTGGCCAACTACGATACATGGAGTAAAGTCCCCGGCCAGCCTCGATGCATCTTCCACTCCCAGGTTGGCATCACCTCGGTTTCGACCTGCTAGACGCCTGTTCAGGCTGACAACTGTGTCTCCTCCCGCGATGAAAACACGAATTGGCGAAGCTTGTTCACGAGACGACGCTCCGTTCCCTCCATCAAATCGTCGAGCTTGACGGCGAGCCGGCATAGAGCCTTCCCTGCTTTGGAAATCTCGGCGTCGGAACCGTCTTCAAAAGATGCGGAGTTAACCGTCCGCGCGAGCGAACGGATTTCGGAATAGCGTTTCTTGAGAATGTCACAGGCGGTCGGAGAGCCAACCGATGCATCTCCATTCCATGGAAGAACAGCGCTTTTCTCTGTAAAGAGATGGTCGGCGAGTAGCGCCCGGATGATTTCCCACGCCCGCTCAGCCTTTTCGCGCATCTCGTCGTCGCGAGGATTGAAGCTGAGGACGACTCCCGCGATCGAGGCGTCGAGCAGGCGCGCATCGCGAGAGAAATCCGCGCGCGCCAGGCGATTGGTCGTTCGGGCACTAAAGCTGGTGCGCGGAACGAACCCTATCGGGCTCGGATGTGATTTTGGCGATTGAGTCGTCGTTGCGAGCATGACAGCCTCCGTCCGTACGCATTTGAGACAATTGCAGTGAACGTGCCAGTGCATCGCGGATGTCTAAATTGAGAAAATTTGGCAGTTAGGCCTTGTTGTGGCGCGCGGATCGTGCGACTACGCGACGAATTAGGCGCGCGAATGTGTCCCCAATGGAGTCATCTGACGCCGACCGGCACGGGTGGAGACACAAATATGTCGCCAGAGGGAGACCGGCTGCTGCTAGTGCGGCGCAGGCAATGTACCCGGCGGCACCTCGTCCGCCGGCAACTCGGATGACGCGCGTTTTGCTGCACGCCCGAGGCCCCCGCGGTCGAACACCAGTACCAACTTCCTCATGAAAGTTTTGCCCGTCGGTGGCTCCGTCAAAGGACGCGGAAACGGGAAGTACACTTCGGCGGCTTCGGCGCGATAGTCCGCGATGAGCGGCTTCACTGCCTCATATGATCCGACGACTCCGACCCCAATCCGATCATTGTTCCATGGCCCCAGGATGAGGCCGTCTTTCGTGTAGACGTCGCTATCGACCGCCCAGTTGCGTGGTATCAGTCCTAACGTCGCCGCGCGCGACGGCGTTAGCAGGCGCGGGTCTCCACCCGAAGAAAGATAACTGTCGGCCGCGACGACGAGGCGATCGAAGCGGTCGCGATCGTAGCGCTGCTCGAGCTCCGGTGGCTTGAGGTCGCGATACTTCGCAATCTTGTCGGCCGCAATCGGATAGACGGTTACCCCTCCGCTAGTGGTTGGTAAGAAGCTGAGACTTTTTAGTCCGGCTATAAGCGGTTGGTACTCGTCGGCGCGCTTCACCTGCACTATAACATCGCGGACGTCGTGGGCCGCGAGAAAGGCGCCGAGCTGCGTCGGCGCATCGGCGATGTCGCTTGCCCAA
This sequence comes from uncultured delta proteobacterium, assembly GCA_963815835.1. Taxonomy (GTDB): domain Bacteria; phylum Desulfobacterota; class Binatia; order Binatales; family Binataceae; genus DATGKG01. The sequence goes on along the minus strand of CAWFIF010000002.1, from coordinate 12,530 downwards.
TAGAGCGCGTTGACGATCGGCCACTTTTGAAACTCGTCGATGATCGCCGGACCCGTATAGCCTCCCGCCATCCTGAAATAGAAATCCGACTCGGCCTGCCAGAGCATGCTGCTGCCGCGATTCCCATAAGGGAGAATCACCACCGTCTCGTCCTTCTTCAGAAAGTAGGGAATTGTGCCCCGCGCGAAAAACGACGGAAGATCGATCGGCGTGGTCCAGAATCGATAGTCGAGGTTCGGCATCATCAAAATGGCAATTGCGATCGCGAGCGCATACTTCGCCGGCCTCGGGAGTTCCGTCGTGGCGAGCACCGCGGCCGTCATTACGCCAAGAATCAGGAAGCCATAGATCGTCAGGCGCGCCGGCAACGCACTTTTCATGAGGGGAATGTGCGTGACTACTTTCCAAGGCATCCCGATTAGCGCGTGACCTCCCACATGGAGACGCGGCCCCAGCGTCGCGATCCAGAGGAGGGCCAACATCACGATGAGAACTTTGCCGACCGGTTTGCGCCATCGCGATCGGATGTAAAGCGCGATGATTGCGAGTAGTGGCCACGAAACCCACCCGCCCGCCTCGGAGCGGAAACCAAAGCGCGACGAGACGGTTTCGAAAATCGGGTTTGCGCCGAGCAGGTTCGAGTCGGTGGGGATTAGCAAATTGAGCAGGTCGATCGAAACTCCGCTCGGCGAAATGATCGAGCCTTTGGGCATCTCGAAGGCGAACAGATAGTACCAATAAGGGGCGACCAGCACGGCAGCGACCGCATAACTCGCGGCGAGCGGAACAGCGACCCGTCGAACCGCGGTGCGCCAATTCTCAGGGCCGGTCACGAAGCCCAGCAACAGCGCTACGATTCCCACCGCCGTCATGGTTGCGAACAGTTCGAGCGAAAATCCGATTTGGAGCGCGATCAGTAATGCCATCAGAGGGACGAAGCTGCGCGGGCGAATGTTCTCTTCCAGCAATCGAACCATCAGCAGAGCCGCGAGCGGGATCGGAAAGGCAAGTATCAGGACCAGATGACTTTGCACATGGCCGAGGAAGTATGGCGAAAACCCGAACACATAGCCGCCGACGATCGATGCACGGTTGTGTCCCGTCAGGTGACGGCACAGTAAGAACGCCGCGAACGCAGCCGCCGGCAGCGTGATGAAGCTGAGCGCGTTGAAGCTGGCGATTGCCCCGAATGCGCTCGTGATCGGCCACGCGAGAACTGCCGCACCCGGAATCGAGGTGACCCATGCGAGGTTGATCCCGGTCGGCCACCATACTGCACGCGAGAGAAACGGATCGAGATGGTTGGCGATCGCGTGCGGGAACCACGCCAGGAACCAGATCATCTGCGAGGGATCGTGGCCGGCGCTAGTGCTGACGATGCGCCCGGTAAAATCGCCCAACAGCCCGCGCCCGACCAGGATGTAGGCGGCGGCCAGATAAATGACGGCCGCTCCCGCAGTGCCGAGCGGCTGCCGTAACTCGTTAGGAAGTCGAGAAAGTAGCTTCAACCGCCCAGGGCCTCGCGCACGCAGCTAGGCAATGAACTTCAGCGGCAGCTTCCTGAAACCGAACAGGAGATTGGTCGCGCGCTGGCGCCGCGCCTGCGCGCCGCGTTCGATCGAGCTGAAGCGATCGAGCATCGCATTGAGCATGATGCCGGCTTCCATCCGCGCGAGCGGCGCACCGAGGCAATAATGGACGCCTGCGCCGAAACCGAGATGCCGGCTCTGATCGCGCTCGAGCGAGAACGTGTCGGGATCGGGAAACGCAGCCGGGTCGCGATTCGCCGCTCCATAGCTGACCGCCACGCGCTCGCCACGCTGGATCTTTTGTCCGTCGATTTCGATATCGCGGGTGACGGTCCTAGTGAGCAATTGTACCGGGCTCTCGTAGCGCAAGGTTTCTTCGATCGCGAATTCCGCCAGTGCCCGATCTTCGCGCATCCGCCGCCATTGCCCGGGCCGGTCAACGAAAATGTTGAGCATGTTGCTCATCAGATTGGTGGTGGTTTCGTTGCCGCCGACCAGCAGCAGGATGCAGAATCCGAGGATCTCCCAATCCTCGAGCCGCTCACCTTCAACCTCCGCGTCGACCACGGCGCTGATTAGATCGCTGCCGGCTTTCCCGCGCCGCGAGGCTGCGACCTGGCGGAAGTTTTCCATCATCTCCATGCCGTTCTTCATGCGCTCAGCGGCTGTGAGGTCGCCGCCATTGAATGCGACCAGTGAATCGCTCCAGCGCCTGAACGCAGTCTGATCCTCACCCGGAATGCCTAGCATTCGTGCGATCACCTGCACCGGCAGCGGCATGGTGAAGGCATCGACCGCATCGACTGTCTCTCCAATCGGAAATCGGTCGAGCAGTTGCTCAGCAACGTTTTTGATCCATGGTTCAAGTTCGGCGATTCTGCGCGCGGTGAAGGCTTTACTAACGATGCGGCGAAAACGCGTATGGCGCGGCGGATCGTCCTGGATCATCACCAGCCGCGGAGCAACGCTTTCGGATGGGCCAATTTGCGACGAGAAGGTGGCCGGGTCGCGTAGCGCGGCGTTGACTTGCTCGTACTTGAGCAGCATCCAGCTCCGGACCTGCCTTTCGCTGCCATCGAGGAGAACGATCGGCCATTGCGCCACGAAGGGCGACCGATCGCGAAATTCGCGATACGCGGGATAGGGGTTCTCCCACGTTTCAGGTTTGCCGAAAAGCTCGGTTAGTGGCGATTGTTCGATGCCCATAGGGTCGGACTCCTCGCATCCGCGGCTAGCGCGAGGCGAGCGAGGCGGCGGCGGCTTCGGTCAGGCAGCGCTCGGTGGTTGCCCAATCGATGCAGGGGTCGGTGATCGAGACGCCATACTTCAGCGCCGCGCGATTTTCTCGCAGCGGCTGATTGCCCGCCTCGATGTTGCTTTCCAGCATCGCGCCGAGGATCGCATGGCTGCCGCCCCGAACCTGCTCGATCAGCGCCGCGAAAACTTCCGGCTGCCTCGTGAAGTCCTTGTTGGTCTGCGCGTGCGAGCAATCAACCATCACCCGCGGCTCGAGGCCGGCCTTCGACAACATCTGAACGCATTCTGCGATACTGGCCGCGTCGTAGTTGGGTTTCTTACCGCCACGCAGCACGATGTGGGTGTCGGGATTTCCAGTAGTTCGTACGATGCCGTTCATTCCTTCCTGCGTGATGCCGAGGAACGAATGCGGCCGGCGCGCCGATTGAATCGCGTTGATCGCGACTTGCAGATTTCCTTCGGTGGAATTCTTGAAGCCGACCGGCATCGAGAGCCCGCTCGCCATCTCGCGATGGGTCTGCGACTCGGTAGTGCGCGCGCCTATTGCCGACCATGCAATCAGATCCGCGATGTATTGTGGCGTGATCGGGTCGAGCATTTCGGTCGCAGCCCCGAGCCCCATCCGGTTGATCTGGATCAGCAGCGTGCGCGCGATGCGCAATCCTTCGGTGATGTCGCAACTGTCATCCAGGTGCGGATCGTTGATGAGGCCTTTCCATCCCACGGTCGTGCGCGGCTTTTCGAAGTAGACCCGCATCACGACGTAGAGCTGTTCGGCGACCGCATCCTTGAGCTTGCGTAGGCGCTCGGCGAAATCGAGCGCGCAGTCCGGATCGTGAATCGAACAGGGGCCTACGATGCACAGCAGTCGGTGGTCGGCGCCCTTGATGATCTTGCGAATCGTTTCGCGCGCCTCGACCACGGTTGCGACAATCGCCTCATCGACCGGCAACTGATCCTTGAGATTCCTGGGCGCGATCAGCGCGTCGATCGAGAGGACGTGAATATCCTGTATTTTCCGCATCAGCTTAAGAGTTCTATTCTTAGCGGAAAGCCGTCCGATGACAAACGGCGCCTTTTGATTGTTCCTCGACTCCGCTTCGTTCCGCCTCATTACTAATTTCGATTCGGCCCTAAGACAGCCCGAATCGGCTTCGCGAGCGCTGGAGCGCGGCTTCGCCCGCTTCGCGCCGCTCCCAAACCGTTGGAGCTGCGCGAAGAGCCAATCTTGCGGGCGACGGACCCCGCGGCCTAGTCTGCAAGTCCGCACCATCGATGGATCAGACGCATCCAAGCAAAGCCGCCGTCGCATCTCCTTCGGGTTCGGAGCCGCAACCATCGGAACGTCGCCACTCCGGACTATGGCGCGCGGTGGCTGGAATGGCGGTCGCACTCGCGATAGCGGCGGGTATTGTCGCGATCGATCTCTCGCATGAGCTGGTCAGCCGGATCGCGAATTATCGCTCGCGAATTGCTTCGCTCAACAAGAGAGTGGACCGTCTCAAGCGCCAGGCGGTAGCGGACGAGAAGCGGCTCGCCGACGCGCGCGAGGAGATCAAGGAGCGCAAGCTGATGCAATCGAGGGATCGGATGAAGGCGATCCTCATCGCGCCGGACCGCAAGACGATCAAGCTTGCCGCGCCCAACCCGGGCGAGCCTGCGACCGCCACAGTATCGATCAGCCAGAAAATGGGTGGCGCGGTGCTCAGCGCACGCGGTCTGCCCTCGCCACCCGATGGGCAAGTCTACGACGCATGGTGGATGCTCAAGAACGCACCGCCCGCGAAGGCCGCGGAGTTCAGGAGCGGCATCGATGGCAGCGTGAGCGAGTATCTCGATCCTCCGCCGCAAGGGCCCGCGCCCATTTCGCTTTCGATCACGATGGAGCCCTCGGAGGGAGGAATCGCGCCGGGCGGGCCCGTGAAGCTGCAGGGCAAGGTGCCGGGCGGGATGGTGGAGGAGCGAAGTGGCGGCGCCAAAAAGCACTGATCCTCGCGCGGGGTACATCCACGGCGCCAGCGCGGTCTTCTACTGGAACCGCGCGACGGGGCGGAAGTAGCCGGCAATTGACCTCTAGCAAATCGATCTACGGGCGCGACTTCTGGCTGGTGTTCTTCGCGACCTTTGCGCTCAACTGCTGTTCGAACCTCTTCGCGTTGTTTCCGCTATGGGTCGTCGACCTCGGCGGCGGCGCCAGCACCATCGGCGCGATCGTCGCAACCGGCCCGCTGTTCGCGCTGCTGG
>CAWFIF010000001.1:0-3418075 GCA_963815835.1 uncultured delta proteobacterium | reverse complement strand
ACCGTCTCGATCTGAATGCGCGCGTTCTTCCACTTCTCGTCCGCCGGATCGAGGCCGATGACGCGGGACACCGCCTCGAACTTCTCCTCGCCGAGTGCGCCGAGCACGATCCATCCGTCCTTGGCCTGAAAAGCATCGAGCGGCTGGAAACCCTGCGCGCGATTGCCCGATCGTTCGCGCACCACATCTTTCTGAAAATACTCGAGCATCGTGCCACCGAGCGTTTTGTGAATCGCCTCATGTTGCGCGACGTCGATCGATTGCCCTTTTCCGGTCGAACGCGCGTAGGTCAGCCCGGCGAGCGAAGACCACAGCGCGAACATCGCGGTCATGTAGTCGCCGATCCAGGGCGCGGCACGCATCGGAGGCTCGGGATCGGGCGAGCCGGTCTGATACATCGTGCCGGCGACCGCCTGCCCCACGATGTCGTATGATGCGCGCTGGACCCAGTCAGGAACGCCGCTTTGCCCGAATCCCGAAACGTGGGTGATGACGAGTTTGGGGTTGACCTTCCACACGCTGGCGTCGTCGAGCCCCCATCGCGGGTAGGAGCCGGGCTTGGAACTCTCCATCCAGATGTCGGCGCGCTCGACCAGCTTAAGGAAAAGATCCCTGCCCTTGGGCTTGGAAAAATCAAGGGTTACCAAAAAGACGTTGCGCCGTTCCTGCACAAAAGTCGTCGCGACCGGGTCGCCGCCGTCTTTCGCATCCAGGCGGACGCCGATGGTGCGCCATTGCGCATCGCCAGTCCCGGTCCGCTCGACCTGGATGACCTCGGCGCCCATCTCGGCCGCCAATTCGGCCGCGAACGGCTGCGCGATTAGCGTCCCGGTGGAAACGATTTTTACTCCTTGCAACGGGCCAAAAGCCTCGGGAACCAGAGTCTTCTCAGGCATTCCATCCGCCTTATGATTAGAATTATGGAACGAGAATCATGCCCCGTTTGGCGCGACATGGGCAACCTGGGCGCCTCGGCGCAGCGTCGGCACGGCGTTGGCCCACTTTCGGAGGCGGGTTATTATGAAAACATATTTCGCCCAATGAACAGTGCACTCAATCATCGGGAGCTCACTTACAAGGCGATGGCTGGTTTGGCCGGTGGCGCGATCGGGTGGCTGCCGGTCGAGCTCGCCAGCCACGGACGCAACCTGACCGATGTGATGAGCACCGCGGACATCGTTGCGTCCTACGCCACGATGGCGGTTTTGTCGGGGCTGATCGGCGGGCTTATCCTGGCCTCGGACGAGCAGAAGTTCCAACTCACGCGGACAGTCCGAAACCGGTTCATCCTCGGCTTCGTCGTATGCTCCATCCTCGCGATACCGGCGAACTATTACTCGAACATCGTTTTCTCAGAGATCCTGGACTACGGCGGATGGGGCACGGGCCATCAGGGTTCGCTGTTCTTCCTTATCGCCGGTCGGGTGGTCTCGTGGATGATGATGGGCACGATGCTGGGCGCTGGCGTAGGTATTGCGGGTTTTCTCGGCTCCGCGGTTCCTCCGATCAAGTCGCTGGTCGGCTCGATCAATTTTCCAGCGATCAACATCATCAAAGGCGCGGCCGGAGGATGGATCGGCGGCTTCGCGGGCGGTCTGACCTTCGACCTTATCAATCAAGTGACGGGCGGCGGACTCGCATCGCGACTGATCGGTCTCAGCCTCATCGGGTTGGCGATCGGATTGCTGATAGGGCTCGTCCAGGAATTGACGAAAGCTGCGTGGTTGACCGTCGAGGCGGGACGCCTGAAAGGTAGGCAATATCGTCTTGAGGGTGGCATATCCTCGATCGGACGCGCCGAGGAAAATCCGGTCGGGCTGTTCGGCGACAGCGCTGTGCAGGCGCGTCATGCGGTCGTCGAGCGTCGCGGCAATGACTACCTCTTGCGAGGCCTCGCGGTGGCGGACGGGACATTCCTCAACGGCGAGCGCATCGAGAGCGCGACACTGCACGACGGCGATCGTATCCGCATCGGATCGTACGAACTGAGTTTCCATCTGCGGGGTGTAAAGCCCTCGGTTCGCGTGGAGTCAGGGCCAGCGCGAGCATATGCAGCACCGCCAGCACCGGCGACATCAAACGGTGGCGCCGCCGCCTTGGTCGATGCCACCGGCAAGAGCTTCCCGATTCGAGTGGGAGCGGAAACGAAGATCGGGCGGGCGACCGACAACGATATCGTGCTGGGAGATTCCTCGGTCTCGCGTCATCATGCGGCGATCGAAGCGAGCAATGGCAGCTTCTGCTTGCGTGATCTGGGGAGCCAGAACGGAACCTTTGTGCGCGGTGAGCGGGTCAGCGAAGCTCCACTGAAAAACGGAGACCCGGTGCGGGTCGGCGACGCTTCGTTTACCTTCCGTGCCTGACGCGGATTTCTTTGACAGGCCGCGCTTCTGTTCGCGATGCGGACTACCGGTAATCGTCGAAGGGGCGAGCTTCTGCAAAGACTGCGGCGCGGCGCTGGATGGAAGCGGCCCCATGCGCCGCGAAATCGGGATGCGGCCGTTGATCGCTTTCCTGTTGAGTGTCATTCCCGGACTCGGCCACATCTACCAGGGTCAAGCGATGCGCGGAGTGATCTGGTTTTTCGGCGTCGCGATCGCGTATGGGGCGGGACCGATTGGCTATCTGCTACACTTGATCTGCGCAGTGAGCGCGGCCTCTTACGGATCGAATCGCTATAATGAACGCAGAAGCAGGCGGCGCAGCCGGAGGATCGATCGCGTCTCCGTACACTTTTTTTGACTGTCTGCGACCCGACTAGATGATCGCGGCGAACTCCATAATCGGCGGACGATATCGCGTTACCAAACCACTGGGCGGTGGTGGCATGAAACTCGTCTACCTCGCGGAGGATCTGCGGCTCGCGTCGCGTCCTTGTGCACTCGCCGAGATGGTCGATAGCTTCACCGATCCGACGATGCAGCAGCAGGCGGTGGCCGCGTTTCAGCGGGAGGCCGATATGCTCGCGCAACTCAGCAACGAGCACATCCCGCGCGTATTCGATCGCTTCAGTGAGCAGAATCACCATTACCTCGTGATGGAGTACGTCGAGGGCATCACACTCGAGGACGAACTCAAGTCGGACGGCGGCAAGCTCGACGAGGCGCGCGTAATCGACGTCGCATTGCAGATTCTCGAGACGCTCCAATACCTGCACAACCTCGAGCCGGCGGTCGTGTATCGCGATCTGAAACCGTCCAACGTAATGCTCGGGCGCAACGGGCAGGTCAAGCTGATCGATTTCGGCATCGCCAGATTTTTCCTGCCGCAGAGCAATGCCACCATGATCGGCACGCAGGGCTACGCACCGCCGGAGCAGTATCGCGGCCGCGCCGAGGCTCGCTCCGATTTGTACGCGCTCGGAGCCACGATGCATCATGCGCTGTCGGGACGCGATCCGGCGGCGGAACCGCCGTTCAGTTTTCCGAAACTCAGGACGCTTTGCCCCAATATCAACCCTGCGCTCGCCGAATTGGTCGATCAGGCACTGGAGTATGACGTCGTGCATCGGATGGCTGATGCGCGGGAGTTCAAGGAGCGACTGCTCGCGATAAAATCTGGAGCAACCGCCACGAATGGTCAGACGACATCGCCGCGGTTATCGGGCAAGCCTCAATTGCGATTGCCGCTAGGAGGCGGCGCGGCGCAGGCGAGATCCTCGCCCGAGGAAGCAACCGTGATACTCCGGGCGGACGACATGCGATGCCCGTCGTGCCGGAGAACGATTCCCGCCGACTCGCGATTTTGTTCGTTCTGCGGCGCCGCCGTGACTCCAACCATGATCGCGAATAGCCGCAGCGTTGCGGACGCAGCCACCACCGTACTTCCTGAGCGAACCGGCTCGACGTCGCAACCGGAGTTTTCACGCAGCGTCGATCAGCATCCGAACTGGAGACCGGCGCGCCGCGACCCGCGCCCGCTGCGCTTCATCGTTGCAATGGTGGTGGGACTCTTCATCGTCGCGATCGCAGTCAGCGGCGTGGTCAACTACTTGCAGCAGGTGGCGCATCAGCAGGTCGAGCCTTCCGCTCCGGAAGCAGCGATACCTCCCGACGCATCAATTCCACCGGCCTACGAAAATCCGCGCCCCGATACAACCGAGCCTGAACACACTTCAGCGCTCGCCATCACGCTGCGCGAATGGCTCAACATGCAGGGCTACGAATCGGTGCACTTCAGCCTCAACGGCAACACAGTTATCTTGTGGGGTACGGTGCCAAACGAATTTGAGCGGCGATGGGTCCGAACGCAAGCGACGATGCTGACGGGGGCGACCAACATCGTAGACCATTTGATCATTCACCCTAATCCCGAGGCATTCAGCGAGCCCTGATATTGCGATGATCATCGATCTCCACGTCCATACGCATCTGTCGGATGATTCGAAAACCGCGCCGGAGAAATATGTCGAGGCCGCGGTCAAAAGCGGCGCCGGTCTCGGAGCGATTTGTTTCACCGAGCATCGCCGATTTCCGCGCGATCCCGCGATCGACCGTCTCTACTCCGAGCTATCCGACAATCACGGCATCGTGATCATCAAGGGTGTCGAGGTTGACTCTGACCTCGGTCACTTGCTCCTCTTCGGTCTCAATGACGAAGTGATTCGCCGTTTCGATCCTGAGCATCGGATGCTCAAGAGCACGCATCTCATCGATGTGATTTACAAAGAAGGCGGCATCGCGATTCCCGCGCATCCGTTTCGCGATTCGGGCTATGGCGCACGACTCGATGACTTGGTAGCCAAGCATGGCAGCGCGCTATCCGCAGTCGAGGCAATTAATGGCCAGAACTCGCCAGGAGAGAATGAACGCGCCGTCGCGGCCGCGGAGAAACTCGGGCTAACCGCGTTGGGGGGCAGCGACGCGCATTTCCCAACGCAGCATTGGTTCTTGACCTGCGCGACGGAACTTGAGCGTCCGATCAAGAATGTCGAGGAGCTATGCATCGAACTCCGCGCCGGCCGCGCCCGCCCCTACCATTTCCCGCGCCCAGCCTGATCTCCTAGACCGTCGCAGGTTTTCCATTGACCTCGCCCAGCGCGCGGGCGAAGCGGCGCAGGTCGGAGGCGCGGCCCGCAATCACCAGGAGATCGCCGGCTTTGAGCGTACGATCCGGTGAAATCGGAACGAATCCCGACCCGGGATCATCGAAATCGCGAAGCGCGAGGACGGTGACGCCAAACCTCGCGCGCGGATCAAGACTACGAACCGTTTGACCCGCCGATGCGGAGGGAACCTCGACCCTTGTCACGCGATAACCGGTCGCCCAATAGATGTTCGAATCTCCGCGGGCGATCGAAGTCAGCGACAGCGCGACGCGATTGAGTGCCTGCGCCACATGACGCCGCGTCACAAGGCCCAGGAATTGTCCGCCCTGCGCGCGATCGGCGACCGGGATTTCTTCCAGCCCATCAACACCCATCAACTCGCTCGCAGCGTCGAGCGTTGCCTCGGGCAACATCAGCGGCGGATTGCGCTCGCAAAGGTCGTAGGCATTCACCAGCGGCGATAACTCAGTGTCTCGCACCAGCAACGATAGCAGCTCGCGCGTAACGATGAGGCCGGTGAAACCTCCGGTACTGCTCACCACCGGCAGAGTCGATTGCGAAGTCTCGCCGGCGATGCGCAGGACCTCGTCGAACGACGTATTGTCGGCCACCGTGACGACCTCCTTGTCCATCACCGCGCTGATCGGAATCTGGCCGAGCGCGAGCCGCTCCTGCGCGATGTGTAGAGTTTTGCCCTCGCGCGCGAGGCGATAGGTGTCAATCGATTCGGTCTCGATCAGACGCGCCACCACCAATGCCGCTATCGTGGCAATCATAGCCGGGAGCGCGACCGTGTAGTTCTGCGTCATCTCGAAGAGCAGGAAAAGCGCCGTCAGTGGCGCATGCGTGGTGCCCGCGAGAAACGCGCCGAGTCCCACCAGCGCGTAGGAGCCGCGCGGTCCAGTCAGATGCGGAATCAGGCGCGCCAGTGCGCGCTGGAAAGTGCCGCCTCCCATCGTGCCGATAAAAAAGATCGGGCCGAACACGCCTCCAGGAGCGCCCGAGCCGAGTGACACGCTGCTGGTGAACATCTTTGCGAAGGTCAACGCCGCCAACATTGCGAATTCATATTTCCCGGCCATCGCATCGTTGATGGTGGGATAGCCATCGGACAGATTCTGCGGGAGGAAAATCGCGACCGCGCCGACGATCACCGCGCCGATTCCGAGTTTCTGCCAGTTGGGAATGGGGAGCCGGCGAAATCGATCCGCGGTCGCGTGAAAGAAGTGGATGTAGCTGGCGGCCAGCACCCCGAACACCACACCCATCGCGCCATAGGTCAACATCTCCCAGTAGCTGCGCAGCACGAATTGCGGAACCTGAAAAACTGCGTCGTTACCGGTCACGGCGCGCGAGGTCACCACCGCGGTCATCGTCGCGACGATGAGCAGCGTGAGGTTCGCGAGCTCAGTGTGGCCGAGCAGGACAATCTCCTGCGCGAACATCAGCCCGCCCATCGGGGCGTTAAAGGTCGTAGCGATACCAGCACCGGCGCCTGCCGCGACCAGCACCTTCGCGCGCTCAGGGCCGAGTTTTCGGAGTTGTGCGACAGCCGATCCGATCGCGCCGCCGACCTGTGCGATGGGACCTTCGCGGCCAACTGACCATCCTGAGCCGAGTGAGATCGCCGCGCCCGCGGCTTTGATGAAAATCCATCCGCGCTTGATGCGGGCGTTACCAAGATTCACCTGCTCGAGGAAATTCGGGAACCCATATCCGAGAACATCGCCGCTAAAGATGCGGTCGAGCAAAAGCATCGCGACGGCGCCAGTGGCCAGCACCACCAGGATCAAGGTTCGGAACAATCCTCCGCGCGAAATTCCCAGTGCATTCCATTCAAGCCCGCGAAACAGGAGACCAGATAGATGGATCAGCTCACGAAACCCGAGGTTGCCCAATGCCGCGAGCATCCCGACGATCGCTGCCAACAGAATCATCTGGACATAGTTGAACTGATCGCTGCGAAGCCCGAGGTTCGCCTTGACAGGATTAATCTTGGTTCCAGGCACCCGACACCTAGCAGCGGAGTTCAGATTTGGAGGAAACGCTTGATGACTTTCAGCGACTCATCAAGCTGATCGTGATGCACCCAGTGCCCCGCTTTTTCGATGGTCACAATTTCGGCGTTCTTGAACACCTTGGTCCGGCCATCCTTCTCCCAGTCGCCGGTCCATGACTCGGCACCGCGAATCAAGAGCGTGGGGCATTCGATATGCTGCCAGATGTCCTCGGCGTCCTTCAGATTGAACTGATAGGGGGTCGTGGCGCGAACGTAGTTGTCGAACTTCCACGAGTACGTGCCGTTCTCGTTGCGCTGAATTCCCCAGATCGTAAGATGACGAGCCTGCTCGACACTGAGATGCGGATTCTCAGCGCGCATCCTCGCAAGCGCTTCCTCGATGCTCGTATACTCGCGGACCTTGCGTTGCGAGAGTGACTGCATCTCGCGCACCCAGTTCTTCATGCGCTCGCTGGCGGGGGTGTCCCTGATCATCCCGGGCGGCGGTCCGAGCCCTTCGATCGACACCACCTTCTTCACCATTTTCGGAAACACGCCGGTGTACTGAAGAACGATTCCGCCACCGAGGGAATGGCCGATGAGTGTCAGCGGTTTATTACCCAGCGCTGTGATGAGCTGGGCGAGGTCAACCACGTAATCGATCATCGAGTAGGGGCTTCCGATCGCATGAGCGGAATCGCCATGACCGCGCAGGTCAGGCGCGATGACGTGATAGTTCCTGCGCAGATCCAGCGCAGTCCAGTCCCAGTTGCGACAATGGTCGCGGCCGCCGTGCACGAGGATCATCAGCGGCGCATCGTGATTGCCCCAATCGACATAGTGGAGCTTGAGCCGCTGCGAAAAAAAGTAGTGCGAGGTCGGTCCGATGATGCTTTCGGGCATGCCGCTTCTTGCTCCGCGATCGATTCAGGGCAGATTCGGTTTGACATCATCGAGTGCGGCGCGCGCCGTGCTCACGATGAAATCGATGTCGTTGTCATTGACGATGAATGGCGGCGTGATCATCATCGCGTCACCGCCGGCCGGACCCGCCATCCCGGTCGAAGGATAGAAGAACATGCCGCGCTTGACCGCCGCGCCTAGAACTCTGTTGGCAGCTTTCAGCTCGGGCGCATACGGAATGCGGCGCTCGCGATCGCGCACCAGCTCGACGCCCCAGAAAAATCCGGAGCCGCGGATATCACCCACCATCGGGTGCCCTGACAGCTCTTCCTTTAGCTGCGCGCCGAGACGCGCGCCGACGTTCTCCGCGCGCTCGACCAGCTTCTCGCGCTCCATGATGGCGAGGACTCCATCGGCCATCGCGCAGGCGAGCGGATGACAGCTGTACGTAAAGAACATGAAATCGCGATTCGCTTCCTCGCATGGCGCGACGATTTTCTCATCAACGGCGATCATGCCCATCGGCATGTAGCCGCCGGTCAGCCCTTTGCCGCCGATGAGAATGTCGGGCTTCACGTTCCAATGATCGACGGCGAAACGCCGCCCGGTGCGGCCGAAGCCGGTCATCACTTCGTCAGCGATCAGTAGAATGTCGTTGCGATCGCAAATCTCGCGCAGCTTCGGCCAGTACTCCTTGACCGGAGGAACCGCGCCGCCGCTCGCGCCCATCATCGGCTCGGCCATGAAAGCCGCGATGTTATCCGCACCCTGCTTATTGATCTCCTCCTCAAGCGCTATGGCACAATCGATATCGCACGAGGGATAGGTCTTGCCCCACGGGCATCGATAGCAATACGAGGGCGGGATCTTCGGCCAATCGAAGAGCACGTGTTCGTAGTCGGCGCGGCGCAAGCTGCTGCCGGCAGAAAGCGCGCCCAACGTGTTGCCGTGATACGAGAACTGACGCGAGATGATTTTCTTCTTCGACGGCTTGCCCTTCACCTTTTGGTAGAGCATCGCAAACTTGAGCGCGGCCTCAACTGACTCGGACCCGCCGCTGGTGAAGAAGAAGCGGTTGAGACCGGGAGGCGTCCATCCGACGAGGCGATTGACCAGCTTCTCGCGCTCGGTCGAGACCCATACCGGAACGATGTAGTTCAGGCGCCGCACTGTCTCTTCGGCGATCTTCGCGAGTTCCTCGCGGCCCTGTCCGATGTTGACGACCACGGCGCCACTTCCCGCGTCGAGCAGCTTGCGGCCGTCCTTGGTGTAGAGGTACGCACCTTCGGCGCGCTCGATGTGGAGCGGCGTCCACGGGCTGCGCATGAACAGAACTTCTTGTTCCGGCATAGCGCAATCTTAGGCGCGCCGGGCCGACGCGGCAATTGTCGAAGTCGCGCAATGTTCGACGGGATTGTGCTGGCAGCCGTTGACCGATAGCCTTTTAATACGGGGTGCGCGCCCCACCAGGAGTGTCACATGTACGCGCTCATCATTCTGCGGCATCGTAAGCCGCCCGAACTACTCACCATTTTCAGGGATCGCAACGAATTCATCGCCGCCGTCGGTCTCAGGAAGGCTCCCGAACCATGGCATCATGCGACCAAGGCGTTTCGCGCTGTCTACGAGATTCGCGATGAGAGCGATTTTGTCCGCTCGCTGGAGGCGATTCGCACCGAGCATCCCGACGATTACGACGCCTGCCACGCGCTGGCGCGGAAGTTTCAGATTCCAAACGGCCTCGCGCGTTGAGAACTGGCGCGTCCTCAGTGCGGGATAATCGCGATGTCTTTGCGCACGCGCACGGACAGCTCCGGATGCTTGGGAATGTTGACGCGCAAAGTTCGATAGCTGGAGCGGCTTGGGTCAGGTGAGAGATACGCGACGGTATACTGTTGCCGAAGCTCGCTGCTGATGGCTTCGCAGTCGCGGCTGAGTTCGTCGCCATCGCCGACTCGGTGCAGATTGAAGGCCCTTGCGCCGGTTTCCTCCGACAGCCGGTTGAGCGTCAGCATGTCGACTTCTTCGCTATCGGGACTCAAGATGCTTGCACCACCCGGATCCGCAGCCTCGTCTCCGATGCCGATGCCATAGATCAGCACCTTCATCGCACGCGCCGCCGCGATGACCTGCTCGCGACTGATGTTACTTACGTTGTCCATGCCGTCCGTAATGACAATCAGCGCGCGCTTGTCGCGACCGGCGTGTCGCATTTCGAAGAGCCCCATATAGACCGCGTCGAAGAGCGCCGTGTGGGCGAGCGGGTGAAGAAAACTCAGATGGTCAATTACCTTCGAATGAGCCAGCGTGAAGGGCTGAAGAAGCTGGGCCTCATCCGAGAATGATTCGAGGAAAATGTCGTCGCGAGCGTCCAGTTCATCGAGCATCCGGGTGATAGCCGTGCGCGCCTGCCCCATCTTGCTGTCCATCGAGCCCGAACAGTCCACGATGATGCCGACCGAAACTGGGGTGAGGCGATCGACGCGCAAGAACTCGATGGGACGCTGCTGACCATCCTCGATGACGCGGAAGTCATCTGCTTTCAGATCGGTGACGTACTTTCCCGAGGAATCGGTGACCGTGACCGTCACCTGCTCGTAGCCCGGCTGACTGCGCAGCTTGAGCGAGGGCACCTCCAGTGCAGTATCCGGTTGCGGGAGTGGCGCCTTGATGGACGGGACCGCATTTGGATGCTGCTGGGTTGGTATCGAGAGCGTGTTCTGAGGGGGCGCGCCCTGCTGCGCGAGGACCATCGTGCCACGAGCGCCGAGGCTCGCCATCAAAGCGATCGATGCACATCTAATGAGAAGAGATCGGCGGTGCTTTCTTGTCACTGTATGCATCGAGCCCAGCGGGAACTCTCTCGCGGGTCAATCGCTCACTGTAAATGCGGGATTAAATGTTGGATAGAGAACAGGAGCGCCAGCAGGATCAGCATCGCGCCCGCGACTCGCTGCGCCTCGTGTTCATATTGCTCGCCGATGCGCTGGCCGAAAGCTAAACCGACAAACGTGAAAATACTGGTCGTGATCGAAACCGTGATCAGCAGCGGAAGCAGCGGAATCCCAAGCGCAGGAAGCGCGAAGCCAACTCCCAGCGAATCGAGGCTGATGGATAGCGACGTAATCAACAATCCAACGCTTCGGGTCAGGTCGAATGAGGGTTCGGAAGAATGATTGAACGATTCGCGAATCATGAAAGCGCCCACGAGCGCGAGCAACCCAAAGCCCAACCATTCAGCAATCTCGCCGAAGAGCTTCCCCGCGCCGGTTCCCAGCTCGTAGCCGATTACCTGCATCGTGATCTCGGCCGTGGCAAATGCGGCGCCGAGACGGATACGCGTTGACCATTCGGCTTTGGTGATACCCACGCCGATCGAGATCGCGAACACATCGAGGCCGATCGCGATTGCGACCGCGAGGATTTTCAGAAATGTGACGTGCTCGGAATGCATCAGGGGCGGCAGGTTATCAGACATGGAGATGGGCGCAACAAAAGCCTCGCCTACAGTGCCCACTTCGCGTTGTCGGCAATCCCCGACATACGGGAGACCGTCCTCAAGAACCCGCCGATACCTTCACACGCTTTCTGTCAGGAAAGTTTCGTCGATGAGAACGGGAGGTTAAATCTCCGCTCTCCGCGATGCTGCGCGTTTTTCGCGTTCGCGCGCACAGCTATGCTCGGCCCATCGATGTGGAAATTCATTGCCGCGACCATCCTGTTCCTCGTCATCAGTATACTTTGTCTGACGCTGGTCGCGTCCGCCGCTGATGGCGCCGATGTCTTCGACCTGACTAACACGGATATCACGATTCTCAATCCCGACACCCGGCAAGTCCTCGGTCATGGCCACTACAAAGTCACTCATATAGATGGCGCGATGCTGTTTGAGGGCGAAAACCGCTTTCTCAACGGCGAATACGACCATGAAGTGCAGCGCATCACGCGCGTCGGCGCTGGAGCGCCGCCGATCCTCGTCAACTACCAGCACTCGTTTTTTAACGCCGATGGCTCTCCGGAGTCGGTTGACGCCCTCGATGCGACAACCGGCAGCCTCGCATGCACACATTTTGACGGCGCCGGGGCCCCCGAGGTCCGGCGATCGAACGTCGTCGTTCCGCCCGACACCTATGTGGGATCGACGCAGCTAATGCTTCTGGTCGGACGGTTGCGCGAGCGCGCGCATGCCATCTCGATGCATACGTTCATTTGCTTTCCGGGGCCCCATATCATCGCGATGAAGATTGCTCCGCCCGAAAACAAAGTGAAATGGGCGATGTACCCCGGCGACCTGGTGAAGGTCGAGCTGGTTCCCGATTTCGGATGGCTGAGCACGCTCGCCGCGCCGTTCGCTCCGAACTCCTACGGATGGTTCGACCCCGCCGACGATTTCAACTACGTCGGAGGATTGTTCGATCGCTTTTATACGCACCACCATCTGATGATGGTACGCGCGCCTTCCGATCTCGGCGTGGTGCAACCCGCAGGCGCTGCGCGATAGCCGACGCCGCGTCGGCACAGCCCCGCATCAGGACCCGATTCTGTTGTCTCGGATCTTCCCGAAATCGTCACTTGCGCCTTGGCCGCACATGAGGTTCAATTAGCTATCCAAATTGCCGCTAATTACGCTTCGAAGTCGGCAATCGGGGCAAACCCTCGCTCCTATGTTAGGATTTGTTCGTTAGGAGGTTTTCATGGGGGCTTTTCAGAGGAGATACGCAAGGGTGGCCAAAATTGCATTTCTCGTGCTGTGCTTCGCTGTCGCGTTCGCACTTCCCGCTCAAGCCTCCTATCTCAATGGATTTGAGGAGGGCGGCAATTTCTTTGACGACGGCGTCGGCGTGGTCCACATTCGCCCCTCCAAATCGACCGCCGAGACTGATTACGCCCCCGGTATTCCGGCTTCGCAGGGAAATTACTATGCCCGCCTGTTGGTGCAGGCCTGGCTTCAGAACGGATGTTTCACCGATACCTCGGGCAACTCGTTTTGCGGCATCAACGGTTCACAGGCTCCCGGAGCATGCAAGCCCGG
This sequence comes from uncultured delta proteobacterium, assembly GCA_963815835.1. GTDB lineage: Bacteria > Desulfobacterota > Binatia > Binatales > Binataceae > DATGKG01. Next base: position 3,405,094 of record CAWFIF010000001.1, on the reverse strand, counting down.
CAGCTTGGGAACTGATAGCACGGTGAATTGCGACGGACCCTTGACCGAATGGGGTTTGCCCTACGGCAATTTCGACAAAGGCATTCCTATCACGGGCAGCGGCTCGTTCAACTTCGATCGACATCTATCTGGACACCGCCTTCGCGGCCGCGTCCGAATCTGCCTCTAGTGATTATCGTTTCGATTGGGATTCCGATCTTCTCGACAATCAGGGAAATTTTCTCCAGGACTACATCTTTAACGTTGCGGTAGGCGACGGCCACGATTCATGCGCACCGTCGAGCGGCGGATACTTCGTGATCGAGGCTTCCACTAACTCGCAGCGTTCGGGCGCCAACGCGCACAATCCGAGCAATCCGCCGCAGGCCTGCATCTCGCAGTCCGGCTGGTACACTTTCACCCACACCTTCACCAAGGACCAGGACGGCAATCTCGAAGTGGTCATGACGGTTAGTCCCGCGCAGAGCAATCATCCGGTCGGCGCCTGGACGATTCATCCGTCGTGCCTGGGTCCGCAGGTCGCCGATGGCGCATGCCCGACGGGATCGATAGCGAGCACGCCGCTTCCGTTTTCGGCGGTCGGCTCGAATTTCCTCGGATGGTTCCCCGATCAGGAGATCAACAACCTCGCGATCGACAACGTCTCGCGCACCGACCTGCACTAAACACTGCTCGACATCGTCCAGCTAGTGTCCTGAGCGCTGCGCGAAGGACTGCGGCCCTCTAAAATGATGGAAGCGGGATCCTGAGCGCGTCGTACACGGTGATCCTCGGTCCGTAGGCAGACTGAAATACGCCGATTCCGGTCGCGGGGCGGATAAGATTGGTCCGGTCGAAGATGTTTTGAAGGATGATTCGGTTTTCGATTTTTCCGATCCACGGCACCTCAAAAGTTCGCGCGGCGCTCAGATTGAACTGCCATACCTTGGGAAGCTGGGTTTGGTTGGCGAAGCCGCCGCGCAAGCCGCTGCTGAAAAGACCATCGAGGGTGAATTGATATTCGCGCCATCGATAGGCGGCGCCGCCGGATGCGCCGACCAGCGGCGTGTGGTCCAGGATTATGTAGTGGCGATCGATATACTGAAGCTGCGCCAGCGGGGGAAAGTTATACTGGCCGGTGGCGACGCCCCGAACCTCCTCTCTCGCGACGAAGATATTGGCGCGCAACGCCAGGTTTTCGAGATTGTATGAAATGGAATTCTCGAGCCCTGCGCCATATCCCCGCACGTAGTTAAAAGGCGCATCGAGCGGAACGAAGCCGAACTGTCCTTCATCGATGTAGTGGCGATCGATGCGGAAGTAGCCGTCCTGGGTCATCACGAGATTGGGCGTGAAGTGATGGCTATAGCCGACGTCCCAGGTGTAATCCGTTTCGGCCTCGAGTTTGGTACTCAGCGCAATACCCGGGCCAACTCCGCCCGTTGTGCTCGACAGCGCACTGATTCCTGACGAGATATTCTGAAAGTTGGGAACCTGGAAATTCCGCGCGAAGCCGGCGTGCAGCGTGGTGTCGTCGCGTAACTTGTACATGAAGTTGATGGATGGGCTGAACTGGCTGTCATTGACGAATCCGTCGGCGCGATCCCAACGAGAGCCTGCGTTCACGCTAAGTTTGTCGGTCATCTGCCAGGTGTCCTGGACGTACACGCCACAGACCAGATTGATCTTGTTCAGGTTGGCGGTCACTGAGACAGGTGTGTCCTTCGGCATCCCCATCGCAATCGGGAACGCGAGCGAAGTGTCGTCGCCTTCGACCGCGTATTCGCCGAAATAGAATCCCGTCCGAAACGAATGCGGACCCCATCGGTAAGATAAATCGCCCTGCAGGCTATTGGAGAAGCCACTGGTAAATATCTTCGGAGCGACACCTTGATAGATGAGATCGGCGATTGGATCGGGATTGAAGTTTTCGCGGTTGTAGTGAGACGAGTACGCGAGTTGATAGTCGGTGTTGGGCCCGATGACGCCGTTGAGTGCCAGAACTCCGTAGTAGTCCTGCTGGTCGAGGCTCGAGTCGATTGCGCTGGATGGATAGTTCGCGGGGTTCGCGCCCTTAAGCGGAAACATCGGCGCCTGGCCCGGCACATTGGGAAATTGATTGCTAGCCACCGTCATCCCGGAAATCAGGCTGAGCCTGGTGGTCGGATTTATCGCGTACGTGAGGTACGCAAATCCCTGCCCCTGGTCTGTGCGATCGTGAATCGGATCGGGCGCCGGCGTGGCGGAGCTCAGACCCAGATTGGAGTGCAAATAGACGCCGGTCAGATAGTAGCTCAGCCTCCCATGGCTTCCTCCGAGCTCGAAGCTCGGCTGCGCGGTGTCACGCTGGCCTCCTAGAATAGTGAAATCGTTGTTGACGCCTTCGCATCCGTTCTTGGTCTCGATCTCGATTACTCCCGCGGTGCGATATCCGTATTGCGCGGGGAGGACTCCATCGAGCAGGCTCACACTCTTGACGAAGTATGCGTTGAGAAGCTGGGTAAACGTCGGATCGTTGTTGATGTCGAGCGGCAGCATGATGCCGTTCATTTGGTACTGCACGCCCGCATGCTCGCCGCGGATGTGAATCTCCTGATTCTGATCGAGCGCCACGCCGGGCATCTGGAGCACGACCTGATTGAGCGGTGTCGCTTGCCCTGCGGCTAGTTCGGCGATGTCGCGTTGCGTCATCGTGTACTTGCCGGTTCCGGTTGACGAGAGACCGTTCTGCGCGCGAAGCCGCGGTGCGTTAACTGCAACCGTCAACGCCTGCTTCGATTCGAGCACGAGCTCGACCGAGCTCGGCGCCCGCGGCGACAGCACAACGACCTTCGTCGCGGGCTTGAACCCCTCCTTCCGCGTCAGCAACACATAGACGCCGGATGGGATTCCGTTCAGCGTGAAGCGGCCTTGCGCATCCGTCCTGGTCCTGGCGATCTCGGCGCCGCTCTGTGCGTGCAACGCCACCTCGACTTCGGCTACAGGCCGGCCGAGCGCATCTCTTACGCTTCCGGTGACAGGTTGCGTAGACGGTTTCTGATCGCCCTGTGCGATGCCTCCGCGAAGGAGTGACATCATGAGGACGAGCAGACACACAAGTGCGGCGAACCGAAACACTTTGGTTCGTCCAGACACAAATATCCCTCGGCGCCGATCCGCTTCATCGCTGCAGCCGGGTACAAACCCACACCTCGGCTGAGCAAAGCTGTCAGCGCTGTCGATTCAGAATGTCGCGAAAATTTTCAGCGTAGTTATGCAGGCGAGGGCGGCGCTCTGGCTGGCGCGCGAGTTCGCCGAATGCACGACCTCGCCAGAGTATCGCTAATCGCAAGCCAGACGGTCGAAACCGTGACTATCAGCAGCGCATGGATTCCGCGAACCTGGTGCGCCGGAATCGCCAGATGCCAGTGTCCTCTTATCCCCTCGTGCTGGTCCGGGTGATGGTGCGAATGGCCATGTTCGTGTTCGTCCTGGTGATGGTGATGAGATTCGTGCTCGTGGATATGAACGTGCGGATGGTCATTACCCGGATGGCTGTGGCGCACAGCGATCCCGCGGTGAGGCGCGCAGTGGGAGTAGATCAGCAACAGCTCGGAAGGTCGCGGTGCACGAAATACCGCCGCCCATCGAACGATCCTTTTGCGCAGTATCTTCACTTAATGAGGTGCTTACGATGGAACAGGATCGCGACGATCTTCCTCCGCGACGCGTACAAGAGTCAATCCGCGAAGGCAGTGTGCCACCGCTGGAACTTCTGCCCGCCCTGACAACTCCGTCCCGCACGCTCTTCGCGATCTGCGACACGGTTTGGGATCGGATTTGCCCACTCCCAACTACGCACATCGCCGGGGATAGCTTCCATTTCGGGAGCAATTTCGTAAACTGAAAGAGAGGGCGTGACGACATCGAGGTCGCCACGCTTCCCGTTTTGGGAAGGAGCGATCCGCGAGATCGTGAAAATTACGAAACGAAGCCAAATTACTCAATGAAAACAAGGGATCTTGATTTTGGCTTCGATCAAACTGAACCCGATTCAGAGAGGAAAGGCCATTCGAGTGAGGCATTTTTCAGTGACTTAAAGAATCTGCATTTTCCACTTGACGCAGGGCGAAAAAAGAGCGAAAACAGATCGCATGGCCGCCCTACCCGCCCTCGCGATCCAACTCCCCGAGACTGACCCGCTCCTCAATGGCCAGATCGCATCCGCTGAACAACTTCAACAATTACTTGAATTTCCAGGAGTCTTCAAAGGTCACGAGCTGACCCGCAAGGACGGCCGCATTACCTGCGGAATCGCCCAAATCGACGCGCTCATCGGCGGCATCGCGCGCGGACGTATCAGCGAAATCACCGGCCCCATCAGCTCAGGCAAGACCACGATAGCCGCATCGTTCGCGAGCGCCGCCTCGCGCCGGGGCGAGGTCGTGGGATGGGTTGACGTTCCGGGCGCATTCGATCCGCGCAGCCTCGAAGCCGCGGGCGCCGACCTCGCGCGCATCCTGTGGCTCAGCTTCCAAAAGAAGCCCTCGCAGGCGCGTAGCGCGTCTATAAATTCGACGCGCAATGCCTTCATCACCAAGGAGCGCGAGCGGCGCAGCGAACTGAAGGCCGCGGAACTGCTGCTCGCGGCGGGAGGCTTCGGACTGGTCGTCATCGATTTCGGCGCGATGCGCTACCCGCTCTCGCAGAGCGCATCGCTTCGATTGGCACGCGCGGCGGAACGCAGCGGCACGGCGGTGCTCGCGCTCGCGACGAACCGCATATGCGGCACCTTCGCGGCGCTGACGCTCTCGATGAGCAAGCTGCGCGCGAGTTTCAGCCGCTTGGGCAAGAACGCGCCGGCGCTGTTCGATGGGATACGCATCGAGGCCGCGGTGGAGCGCAACAAGTTGGGCGGGTTCGGCGATCGCGCGCAACTCTTCGCCGCGATTGATCCATTATCTGCAGAGCAACCCTCCACTCCGGTCTTATTCCCCTTCCCTTTAGCTTTAGGGAAGGGGTTAGGGGTTAGGTCTGCACCAGAGAATCGCTTCGCGGAGTTCCCTCGACTCAGCAGCCTCGCTCGGGATGACAGAAAAGAAACAGAGAAGGGATCGGGGGTTAGGCCTCCGCGGCTCAAGTCTTTCCTTGCGATTCACTAACCCACAGTCACCATGGCCCGCATCGCGTGCATCATCGTCCCCAATTTCCCGATCGCGGCGATCATGCGCGCCAATCCCGAACTGCATCTCACGCCGCTGGCGATCAGCAACACGCTCGCGCCTCATTCGGAACTGATCGCGGTCTCCACTCGCGCGCGCAGGTCCGGCGTCTATCCCGGGATGACGATTGCGCAGGCGCGCTCGATCATCCCCGAGCTCGCGGTCGTGAATCATTCCGAAGCCGCGGAGACTTCCGCGATGGATGCGGTCGCCGATGCGGCCGAATCGATTTCGCCGCTGGTCGAGAAGGGCGACGCCGGCCGCGTGTGGCTCGATCTCGCGGGACTCGAACGCCTGATGGGCACCGAAGAGGCCATCGCATCGGAGCTGGAGAAACGCGTCGCGCAAGTCGGGATGGAGGCGGCGGTCGGCATCGCCTCGAACAAGGAGATCGCGCATCTGGCGGCGCGATGCGGCGGGCTGCGCGTTATCGATCCGGGTCAGGAGGGCGACTTCCTCAATTGGCTGCCGCTCGACATGCTCGGCCTCGATGCGCAAGCGGGTTCGGATTCGCAGGGGTCTGATTCAGGTGATATAGAAGACACGCTCGCGCGATGGGGCATCCGTCGTCTCGGCGAGTTGGCGCGGCTGGACCCCGACGCGATCGGCAGCCGGCTGGGGCGTCGCGGCGTCGAGCTGATCCGAATCGCGCGCGGCGAAAATCCCGCGCGGCTGATTCCGCGCCGTCCCGCCGAAGTTTTCACCGAGGCGATCGAACTCGATTACGGTATCGAGACTCTGGAGCCGCTCGGCTTCGTAATGCGACCGATGCTGGAGCGGCTGTGCGAGCGGCTTAAGCTGCGCGGACTGGTCGCGGGCGACATGATGCTGTCCTTCGGCCTCAGCGACCATCGCAAGTTCAGCCGCCGCGTCGCGATCGGCGCGCCATCTAATGATGCGCGCGCGATGCTCGCGATGGTCACGCTCAGCCTCGAAAGCGTCGCGCCGCAGTCCGCCGTCGAGACTATCCGCATCGATGTCGAACCGCGCAAGCCTCGCGCCGCGCAGGTGGATATGTTCCTGCCGCCTGCGCCCGCGCCGGACCGCCTCGAACTGACGATCGCGCGGCTTGCGGCGTTATGCGGTCCGGAAAATGTCGGCACGCTGCGCCCCGAGGATTCGCATCGCGTCGAGGCGGTGCGCCTGGAGAAGTTCGATCCTCCGCCGCCGCGTCCGCTCGAACTCAGCGGCGATAGCGATTCGAAGAATATCGCGCGGTTGATGATTCGCGCGGTTCGGCCGCCGCTCGAGGTCGAGGTGTTGCTCAGCCGCGGCGCACCGGAATTCGTGCGCGGTCCCAACCTCGGGGCGCGGGTGGTCTCGATCGCGGGTCCGTGGCGTCGCGACGGCGAATGGTGGCATAGCAGCGATGATACTGCCCCATCGCCACAGCTCACCCATGTGACGCAGTCACAACTTCCAATGAAAACGAACGGCAACTTTCGGCGCGATTATTACGAATTGGCGCTGGCCGATGGCGGCGTCTATCGGGTGTTTTGCGATCTCAACTCCGCGCAATGGTTCGTCGATGGGATCTACGACTGATTATGTCGAACTCCGCTCACGCACCGCGTTCAGCTTCCTCGAAGGCGCCACCACACCCGAGGACCTGGCCGACCGCGCGGCGGAACTCGGCTATCCCGCGATCGCGATGGGCGATCGCGACGGCGTCTATGGTCATCCGCGTTTTTATCAGGCCGCGAAGAAAGCCGGCGTAAAGGCGATCGTCGGCGCCGACCTGACGCTCGAGGATGACAGCCGGCTCTACGTCCTCGTCCCCGATCGCGAGCGCTACAAGAATCTCTGCCGGATGATCACCGCTTCGAAGTGTAGAGTTTTGCGCCATGATGGCCAGCTGGGCGTTGACGGCAACCCTACTCCCGTCTATCCCGCCAAAGGCGAGAGCCGCATCAGTTTCGATGATCTCGAACGCTTCGGTGCGGGCCTGATTTGCCTCGCGGGTGGCGCGCGCAGTCCGATCGCGCGCGCACTGATTCGTGGCGAGGATCCTCGCACGCTCGCCGATCGCCTCAATGGAATCTTCGGCGCCGGCAATCTCCTCATCGATCTCCAGCGTCATCTCGATGCCGACGAGGAGCGGATGAATCGCAAGCTGCGCGCCTTCGCCGACGCATCGAGAATCCCGCTGCTGGTCACCAACGATGTCTGCCACGCCGATGCCGATCGGAAGCTGATGGATGTCCTTACCTGCATCCGCCTCAAGAAGACACTCGAGGAGGCCGGGCGCGCACTATGGATCAACTCAGAGCGCCGCCTGAAATCGCCCGCCGAGATCGCCGCACTGTTTAAGGATTTGCCTGATACGCTCGCGATGACGCGCGAGATCGCCGATCGATGCGAGTTCACGCTGACCGATCTCGGCTATCGTTTCCCCGATTACCCGCTGCCGCCCGGCGAGACGCCCGACAGCTATCTGCGCGCGCTCACATATGCCGGCGCGCGCGAACGTTGGATGATCGGGGGCCGCACGCTCGACGATCGCACGCGCCGTCAACTCGAGCACGAACTCGCAATCATCGAAAAGCTGCAACTCGCCGGCTACTTCCTGATCGTGTGGGACATCGTGCAGTTCTGCCGCGAGAATCAAATCATGGCGCAGGGACGCGGCTCGGCGGCCAACAGCGCGGTCTGCTATGCGCTCGGGATCACCGCGATCGACGCGGTCAAGATGGAGCTGCTGTTCGAGCGTTTCCTCTCCGAGGAGCGCGGCGAATGGCCTGATATCGATCTCGACCTGCCCAGCGGCGACCAGCGCGAGAAGGTCATTCAGTACGTCTATCGCCGCTACGGCGAACGCGGCTCCGCGATGACCGCGAACGTCATCACCTATCGCACGCGCAGCGCGGTGCGCGAGGTCGGCAAGGTGCTCGGCTTTCCGCCCGAGCAGGTTGACAAGCTCGCGCGCCTCAATCAGGCCTATGAATTCCGCGACGACCATGACGATATCGTCGCGCTGCTGCGCAAGGGTGGCGTCGATGTCGCGGCGCCGAGAGTTGCGATGATGATCGACCTGGTGCGGCGCATCCAGAGCGTGCCGCGTCATCTCGGGCAGCATAGCGGCGGGATGGTGATAGCGGCCGGCCCGCTCGACGAGATCGTCCCGCTCGAACCCGCGAGCATGCCGGGCCGCGTCGTCGTGCAATGGGACAAGGAAGATTGCGCCGACCTCGGCATCATCAAAATCGATTTGCTCGGGCTGGGGATGCTCGCTGTGCTGGAGCAGGCGATTCCGATGATCCGCACGCACGAGAATGTCGACATCGACCTCGCGCATCTGCCGGCTGACGATCCCGAGGTCTACGCGATGCTGCGGCGCGCCGACACCATCGGTGTGTTTCAGGTCGAGAGCCGCGCGCAGATGGCGACGCTGCCGCGCATGAAGCCGGAAAAGTTTTACGACCTGGTGGTCGAGGTCGCGATCATCCGGCCTGGTCCGATCGTCGGTCAGATGGTCAATCCATATCTGGAACGGCGCAATGGGCGTCAGACAGTTACGTATCCGCATCCAATGCTGGAGCCGATTCTCAAGCGCACGCTCGGCGTCCCGCTGTTTCAGGAGCAGGTGATTCGGGTCGCGATGACGGCGGCGGGACTGAGCGGTGGCGAGGCCGAAGAGGTGCGCCGCGCGATGGGCTTCAAGCGCTCGCAGGCGCGGATGGAAAAGATCGAGCGCCGCTTGCGCGAGGGGATGGCGCAAAAGGGAATCACCGGCGCGCCTGCCGAGGAGATCGTGCGCAGCATCACATCATTCGCGCTGTATGGTTTCCCCGAATCGCACTCGGCGAGCTTCGCGCTGATCGCGTATGCGTCGGCGTATTTGAAGTGTCATCATGCGGCGGCGTTTTTCGCCGCGATGCTCAACTGCTATCCGATGGGCTTCTATCATCCGGCGACGCTGGTGAAGGACGCGCAACGCCACGGCGTCACGATTCTTCCGATCGACGTCTCACGTTCGCAGTGGCTTTGCTCTTTGGAAGTTCCCGCGTCACCCCCGCCAACTTCGTTACCCGATCCTACTTTCTGTCATCCTGAGCGCAGCGAAGGATCTCCGCGAAGCGATTTGCCTGCACCCCCCTTCCCTCAAGGGAAGGGGCCGGGGGTTAGGTCTGCGCCAGAGAATCGCTTCGCGGAGGTCCCTCGACTCGGCAGCCTCGCTCGGGATGACAGGAAAAAAACAGGGCAAGGGTTGGTGGTTAGATGTTTGCGCCTCGGACTCAAATACGTCACCGGCCTGCGTGAGGATGTCGGCCGCCGCATCGAGGCCGAACGCACGCGCGCGCCATTCGTCTCGCTCGCCGATTTCACCGCGCGCACCGCGCCCAATCGGCGCGAACTCGACGTGCTCGCCTATTCCGGATCCTTCGCATGTTTCGGGTTGAGCCGCCGCGAAGCGCTATGGCAGGCGGCCGCGGTCGAGCGCGATCCAAAAAGTCTGCTCGCCGGCATCGAGCCGAAGCGCAACGCGACCTCGCCGCTTCCAGGCATGACGCCAATGGATGAGACGCGTGCCGACTATTCGACGATGGGGCTGACTGCCGGGCCTCATCTGATGGCGCATTTGCGCGAGCGCCTCACCGCGCGCGGCGTGTTATCCGCGGTCGAAGTGGCGAAAATCGACAACGGCGCGTGGGCAAAAACCGCAGGACTGGTAATCGTGCGGCAGCGTCCCGGCACCGCGAAGGGATTCTTCTTCCTGACGCTCGAAGATGAGACCGGCATCAGCAATGCGATCGTGATGCCCGATCTATTTCAGAAGCATCGGGCGCTACTGCGCGGCGCGGCGATCCTACAAGTTGAAGGCATCATGCAGAAACGCGACGGTGTGATGCTCATCAAGGCACAGAAGTTCGAAGAGCTGAAACTGAGCGGCGCCCTCCCACCCTCGCACGATTTCCATTGAAGGACGAAACTGGCTGCCTTCCTTCATCTTCTCTCCCATCCTGGGAGAGACAAGAGTGTCGGCTATCGCGGCGGCATGCGCAGCGCGCCGTCGAGGCGAATCGTTTCGCCGTTGAGCATCGCATTCTCGACGATGTGGCGCGCCAAGGCCGCATACTCCGTCGGACGTCCGAGCCGCGACGGGAACGGGATCTGCGCCTCGAGCGCCTTACGCGCCGGGTCGGGCAATCCCGCCAGCATCGGAGTCTCGAAGGTGCCGGGAGCGATGGTGCATACGCGAACCCCTACCGATGCGAGGTCGCGTGCGATCGGCAGCGTCATCCCAACCACGCCACCCTTCGAGGCGGAATACGCGGCCTGCCCAATCTGGCCATCGAAGGCGGCGACCGACGCGGTATTGATGATGACACCGCGCTCGCCGTCGGCATTCGGTTGATTCTTCGACATCTGCGCCGCGGCCAATCGAATCGCGTTGAAGGTCCCGATCAGGTTGACCTGGATAACTTTGGTGAACAGGTCGAGGGAATGAGGTCCGTCCTTGGTGACGGTGCGCATCGCGCGCCCGATGCCCGCGCAATTCACCAGCACATGAATTCCGCCAAGCCGCGCGACGGTTTTCGCAACCGCGTCTTTCACCTGGTCCTCGGAGATCACATCTGCTGGGACGAAGACCGCCTTGTCGCCGAGCAACTCGGCAACATTCGCGCCGGGTGATGACGGGAGATCCAGAATCGCAACGCGCGCGCCAGCGCCGGCGAACTCGCGAATCGTCGCCTCGCCAAGCCCCGAGCCTCCGCCAGTGACCAACGCGACCGTATCCTTAAGGTTCATCTGTACACCTCGACTACAATTCTCTTGAAATATCCGGGCGGCGATGACGATAAGTCCGGCTTGCCGCATATGCAAGATACCGCATCTTGCGTTAGAGATGAGGCAATCATTCTCATGGCAACCACGAAGAACGATCCGATTGCCGATAGCGATGGCGTTCGCACCGACCTCGAAGAAGTTCACGCGCGCCACGCCATCACACTCGACGCCGCTCGGCCCGAGGCGGTGGCGCGCCGGCGCAAGACTCATCAGCGCACCGCACGCGAGAATGTCGAGGACATCTGCGATGCGGGCACCTTCGTCGAATACGGCCCGTTGGTGATTGCAGCGCAGCGACGCCGGCGCACGCTCGACGATCTCATCAAGAACACTCCCGCGGATGGGATGGTGGTCGGCCTCGGCACGGTCAACGGTGCTCTTTTCCCGATCGAGAAATCGCGCGCCGCTCTGATGGCGTACGACTTCACGGTGCTGGCCGGCACGCAGGGCCATCAGAACCATCGCAAAACCGATCGCATGATCCAAATCGCGAATGAGCTCCGCTTGCCGCTGATTTTGTTCGCAGAAGGCGGAGGCGGGCGGCCGGGCGACACCGACGGCGGTTTCAGCTCGAAGACGTTTTACGATTTTCCGCGCCTGAGCGGACTGGTGCCGCTGATCGGCATCACCTCGGGCCGATGCTACGCGGGCAACGCGTCGCTGCTGGGAATCTGCGACGTCGTCATCGCGACCAAGGGCTCCAACATCGGGATGGGCGGCCCCGCGATGATCGAAGGCGGTGGCCTCGGCATCTTTCGGCCCGAGGAAATCGGCCCGCTCGACGTCCAGACGCGCAATGGCGTAGTCGATGTCGCGGTCGATGACGAAGCCGCGGCGGTGCAGGTCGCCAAGAAGTATCTCGCCTACTTTCAAGGATCCATCAGCGAGTGGAATTGCGCCGATCAGCGCCTGCTGCGTGGAATCATTCCGGAGAATCGCCTGCGCGTGTATGACATCCGCTCGGTGATTCGCACGATGGCCGATACCAGTTCGGTGCTTGAGCTGCGGCCGCATTTTGGCCACGGGATGATCACCGCGTTTATTCGCATCGAGGGGCATCCGTTCGGCATCGTCGCGAACAACCCGATGCATCTGGCGGGCGCGATCGATAGCGACGGCTCCGACAAAGGCGCGCGCTTCATCCGGCTGTGCGATGCGTTCGACATTCCGCTGATCTTCCTGTGCGACACGCCGGGTATCATGGTCGGTCCCGAGATCGAAAAGACCGCGCTGGTGCGTCATTCGTCGCGGTTGTTCGTCACCGCGGCCAACGTCACGGTGCCATTCTTCACGATCGTTTTGCGCAAGGCATACGGCCTGGGCGGAATCGCGATGGCGGCGGGCGCATACGAGGCGGCGGTATTCACCGTCGCATGGCCAACGGGAGAGTTCGGACCGATGGGGCTCGAAGGCGCGGTGAAGCTTGGCTATCGGAACGAACTGGCGGCGATTAGTGATCCGGCGGAGCGCAAGACACGTTTCGAGGAGATGGTGGCCTCGATGTATCAGCGTGGGAAGGCGCTCAACAACGCGTCGCACTTCAGCATCGACGACGTGATCGATCCCGCCGAGACGCGCAGATGGATTGCCGCGGGATTGCGCAGTTCACCCAAACCAGAGCCACGCACCGGCAAGAAACATCCTTATATCGATAGTTGGTGATGCGCGCCTGCTATGACGCGGGATCGGCCCGAGCGAAAAATCGCTCATGACCTTACCGATCGGTATGTTGAACACGTCGAGTTTCGGTTGATCATTGCGCCCGCATCGTGGGAATAATCTGCTTGAGCGGATTTCAGGAGAGTCGATGTGATCAAATCCACCGAGGAAAAACTAAACGTCGCGGGCGCGGAACTGGTAATGATCAAGGGAGGCTCGGGCAAGCCCCTGCTCATCTTCCATGACGAGCTGGGCTACCCGGGCTGGATGACGTGGAACGAGAGCCTGGCGCATGAGCGGACGTTGCTGATTCCACTGCAGCCGGGCTATGGCAAAACGCCGAAACTCGATTGGGTGATGAATTATCGCGACCTCGCCGGGTTCTATTCGCAGGTTCTTCGCGAGATGAAACTCGACCCGATCGACGTGATCGGATTCTCGGCCGGTGGATTTATCGCGGCCGAAATGATCGCCGCCGACCCGCGCATCTTTTCGAGGATGGTGTTGGTCGCGCCGATGGGACTCAAGCCCGCGCAAGGCGAGATCATGGACATCTTTCCGATCACGATGCGCACGCATCTGCGCGCCACCGTCGCCGATCCGTTCAATACGCCCGAGTTCACCAAGCTCTACGGCGGCGAGATGACGCCCGAGCAGTTCGAGGCATTCGAGGAGGCACGCGCCGAGTCTGCGCGCATCGGATGGGAACCGTATATGCACAATCCCAGCCTTCCGCATCTGCTGCGCGGCACCAAGACTCCGACACTGTTGGTGTGGGGCACGGCGGACAAGGTCGTCCCGCGCGGCTGTATCGACGCATACAAGAAGGCGATTCCCGAGGCGCAGGTCGCGTTGATCAACGATGTCGGCCATCGGCCTGAGATCGAAAACTCGCCCGAGTTCGAACGCGTCGTAACCAAATTTCTGGCTGCATAGCGACACGCAGGAGCGGTCTCATATGAAACTGGGATATTTCACCGAACGTCCGGTCCGCTGGGTCCCCGAAGAAGTGATCCTGAAAAACGGCGCGCACTTCGCGGTCTCCAACAGTTACTTCGATCGCGAGAAGGCGGCCGAGGACTACAACTACTACATCGACGAGAATCTCTACGCCGAGGAACTCGGCTTCGACATCGTCGCGCTCAACGAGCATCACGGCAATCCGTTTTGCATGGGCAGCGTGATGAACGTCGAGGCCGGCATTCTCGCGCGGCTCACCAAGAAGGCGCACATCCTGCTCATCGGCAACCCGCTGCCGGTCCTGAAGCATCCGCTGCGAATGGCAGAAGAGCTCGCCGAGATCGATCTCATCTCGCGCGGGCGGCTCATCACCGGATGGGTGCGCGGCGCGGGCAGCGAGCAGTTCTTCAATAACGCCAATCCCGCATACAACCGCGAGTACTTCGAGGAAGCGCACGACTTCATCGTGCAGGCATGGACCCGGCCAGGACCGTGGCGCTACGAGGGCAAGCATTTTCACTATCGCCACGTGAATCCGTGGGCGTTGCCGTATCAGAAACCGCATCCGCAGATGTGGATTCCCGGCACGCTGAGCCCCGAAACCATCCGATGGTGCGCCGAGCATGCGTATCCGTATTTTGGTCTGGGAACCGCGCTCCCTGCGACTTGCGACATGTGGGACTTATACGCGGATGAGGCGCTCAAGCATGGCTACGAGGCCGGATCGGAAAATTTCGGCTACCTGTTGCCGACCTTTGTCGCCGAGACCGACGAGAAGGCGCAGGAGCTAGGCCAGGGATTCCTGTTCGGCGGCGGACAGAACACCTTCGCGCGTCCCGAGCATACGTTGCCTCCGGGTTACAATTCGAAAGAGGCGATCCAGCGCCTCGCCAAGCAGCCGCAGGGAAGCTGGCTCGGAATCAGCGGCGACAAGATGCGCGGCCATACCGAAGACCTCGAGATCGATCCCGTCAAAATCCGTCAAAAGCTGCTGCCGGGCTACGAAAGAGCACAGAAGAACCTGCAGTTCATGATCGGCAGCCCCAAGACGGTGATTCCGAAGATGAAGGCGATTTTGACCACGCTGCGCCCTGGCTCCCTCATCGTTTTCAATGTGCAGGGACCTGTCAGCAACAAGGATCGGCAGACCAGCATGCGGCTCATCGCGCGAGAAGTAATGCCCGCGCTGAAGGAGTACGCGGACTCGATCGGCCTCGTCGATGCGCTCACGAAAGTTCCAGGAAAGACTAAAGCGCGCGTGGGAGTGAAGCGGGATCCGGTGTCGGATCGTGGACTGCTCAAGGAACTGGGGCTCATCTAGACGATGAGGCTCAAGGACAAAGTCGCGCTCATCACCGGCGCAGGCTCCGGGATGGGACGCGCGACCGCAACGCTCTTCGCGCGCGAGGGCGCCAAGGTCGCGGTGGTCGACATCAACGCCGCCGGCGCCGAGGACACGGTTCGTCGAATTACCGGTGCGGGCGGCCAAGCCCTTGCGATTCGCGCGGACGTTTCCAATTCCGAAGATGCAAGCTCGATGGTGTCGGGTACCGTCACAGAAATTCGGCGGGCTCGACATCATCTACAACAACGCCGGAATCGAAGGCGAAGGCCGCTTCACTGCCGAAGTCACCGAGGAGCAATTCGATCGCGTCATTGCGATCAACCTTCGCGGCGTATGGCTCGGGATGAAGTACGCGCTTGCCCGGAATTGGTCAAGCGCGGCGGCGGCGCGGTCATCAGCACCGCATCGATCGCCGGACTCATCGGGCTGCGAGGCTCAATCGCATACAGCGCGGCGAAGGCTGCCGTGATCTCCATGACGCGGGTCGTAGCGCTCGAGTATGGTCGCTACAACATCCGCGCGAACTGCATCTGCCCCGGCTTCATCCACACCGAGATGGCGGACCGCGCCGCAGGCGGCCGAGGACTATCGGAAAGCTTCGTCAAGCGGGCGTCGGTTTTCGGCCGTATGGGCGAGCCCGAGGAGATAGCGCAGACCGCGCTCTTCCTCGCGAGCGACGATTGCAAGTTCGCCACCGGCCAGCCCTTCATCATCGACGGCGGCTGGAGCGCGAAGTAAACACGCAGTACATCCGCTGCCTTTCCTAACCGCTCGTTTTCGGCAAGACTGCCAACGGGATGCGATGTCCGAAGTGCAGCACTGAAAACGCGGCGAACGCGAAATTCTGCGCCGAATGCGGCGCGAAGCTCGACACACGTTGTCCCTCCTGCGGGGCGGAAAATCCGCCTGATGCGAAGTTCTGCACCCAATGTGGTACGCGGCTGGACACAGCATCGAGTCAGCCGCTCGCGCCGCCTCGCGCGCCTGAGCGGGAGAATCGTTCGGGACCAATTCTGACCGAACGCCCAGCCACGGACGCGACCGCCATCCCTGAGGGCGAACGTAAGACTGTCACTGCTCTGTTCGCTGACATCAAAGGATCGATGGACCTGATGGAGGATATCGATCCTGAACAGGCGCGCGCGCTAATCGATCCCGCGTTGCGCATCATGATCGACGCGGTGCATCGCTATGACGGATACATCGTGCAGTCCACCGGCGATGGAATCTTCGCGTTGTTCGGCGCGCCGGTCGCCCATGAGGATCATCCCCATCGAGCGCTGCTCGCCGCGCTCAAGATGCAGGACGACATGCGGCGTTACTCGACGAGGTTGCGCGAGGCCGGCGATTCACCGATGGAGGTCCGTATCGGGATCAATACCGGCGAGGCCGTCGTGCGCAACATCAGGACTGACGAACTTCACACCGAGTACACGCCGATTGGGCATGCGACCAGTCTCGCGGCGCGCATGCAGGTGCTCGCGCCGACGGGCGCAATCGCGATTACCGAAAACACCCGCCGCTTCGTCGAAGGATATTTCGAGCTGAAGCCGCTGGGTCCCACCCGCGTCAAAGGGCTCAGCGATCTGATCAATGTTTACGAAGTGGTCGGCCTCGGACCGCTGCGGACGCGCTTGCAGGCATCGGCACGGCGCGGGCTTTCGAAATTCGTCGGACGCGACCAGGAGATGGCTCAACTCGATCGCGCGCTGGAGCTTGCGCGCGCCGGTCACGGCCAAATCGTTGCCGCGGTTGGCGAGGCCGGAGTCGGCAAGTCGCGCCTGTTCCACGAATTCAAAATCGTTTCGCATGCGGATTGCGTGATCCTCGAGACCTTTTCGGTATCGCACGGAAAGGCATCGGCCTATCTGCCGCTCATCGATTTGCTCAAGAACTATTTCGAGATCACTTCCGATGACGAGGAGCGCAGGCGGCGGGAGAAAATCGGCGGCAAAGTGCTGATGCTCGATCGGACCCTCGAGGACACCCTGCCCTATTTGTTCTCATTGCTGGGAGTGGCAGAAGGTGGTGATCCCCTCGCCGAAATGGACGCGGGCATCCGGCGCCGCCGCACGCTGGATGCGATCAAGCGCCTGCTGCTGCGCGAGAGCCTCAACCAGCCGCTCATCGCGGTCTTCGAGGATCTTCATTGGGTCGATACTGAGACGCAGGCGTTCCTGAACCTGTTCGCTGATTCGATCGGAACCGCTCGCGTCCTGATGATGGTGAATTATCGGCCGGAGTATCGTCACGATTGGAGCTCGAAAAGTTACTACGTTCAGCTCCGGCTCAATCCGCTTGGTCGCGAGAGCGCGGACAGCCTGCTCGCTGCGATGTTGGGGAGCGCCTCGGAACTCGATCCGCTCAAGCGTCTCATCGTGGAGCGCACCGAAGGCAATCCGTTCTTCATGGAAGAAACCGTGCAGGCGATGTTCGAAAGCGGCGCGCTGGTGCGCAACGGCAAGGTCAGCCTCGCGCAGCCGCTCAGCTCGATTAAGATTCCGCCGAGTGTCAAAGGCATCCTGGCCGCGCGCATCGATCGTCTATCGGTGCAGGAGAAAGACCTGCTGCAGACGCTTTCGATCATCGGCAAGGAATTTCCGCTCGGGCTGGTAAAACGCGTAGTTGAACGCGGCGAAGACGAACTCGCACCGGCAATGTCCGCGCTGCAGCTCGGCGAGTTCATCTACGAGCAGCCTGCGTTTCCCGATGTGGAGTATGTCTTTAAGCATGCGCTGACCCAGGAGGTCGCCTACGATTCGGTGCTGACTGAGCGGCGCAAGTTGATTCACGAAAAGACCGGCAATGCGCTCGAGGCGATGTATGCCCAGCAGATCGAGGAGCACGTTCCCGATCTCGCTTATCACTTCAGCTTAAGCGCCAACCTCGACAAGGCCATCACCTATCTGGTCCGGGCGGCGGAGCAAGCGCACGGTCAGAGTGGCTACGAGGAGACGATCGAGCGGCTGAGCAAGGCCATAGAACTGTTGACGCAACTGCCAGAGAGCCCCGCACGCGACGCGCGCGAAGTCAAGATTCGAGTGTTTCTGGGGCAGACGCTCGGCGTAGCGCGCGGCTTCTCGACTCCGGCGCTTGCAGAGCACATTGCGCGGATCGAGGAGTTGTCTTGCATTTCCGATCCGGAATCGCGATACCCCCTGCTGTTTTCACGATGGAACGTCGCTTTTTCCCGCGGCGACATTCGACGCGCCGAGGAATTGGCGGTCGAGCTGCTCGATATGACGACGGAGGGCTCCGCCGATTTGCGCAGGCCTTCGGCATTCCAGGTCCTCGGCGCGAGCCAAGTGTGGCACGGGCGTCCGATCGAGGCGCGCGCAAATCTGGAACGCGCCGTCGCGTTGTTCGATCGTGACCTCGACAATTTCCTGCAGAGTAGGTTCGCGCCGGTGGTGCCGAATCGATGTCAGCTTGCATGGGCGGACTGGTTTGCCGGCTATCCCGATCGGGCGCACACCCGGGCCGACGAAGCCTTGCAACTCGCGATGCGTCTGGGCCGCCCGTACAGCATCGCATTCGCGCTGCAGTACGTGGTTTCGGTCGCGCATCTTCGCCGCAGCTACGAGAGCTCGCGGATTCACGCCGAAAGTCTCAAGACGGTGGCGGAAGAAAACGGATTTCCCATCTGGCAGGCATGCGGGACGGCTTCGATGGGCCGCATCTTCATGGAAGATGGTGACTGGACACAAGGCGACCCGCTCATGCGCGAGGGATTCACCCAGGCCCGTGCCGCCGGCGGGGAATTGATCTACTTGTATCTGCTGTCCCTGTATGCTGAGGCATGCGTGCTTCATCGCAAGATTGTCGAGGGCACTCGCGCGCTCGATGAATTGTCGCAAGGCGTGCAGAAGACCGATATGCGGATGCTCGAAACTGAAGTCCATCGCCTCCGCGGCGAACTGCTTCTGCTCGATGACAGCAACGCGGGCAAGGCCGAGGAGCTCTTTCGCACCGCGCTGCGCTTGGCAGCCGCGCAAGGCGCGAAGTCATGGGAGCTTCGCGCGGCAAGCAGCCTCGCACGCCTGATGCTCAATCAGGGCAGGCGTGATGAGGCGCGTGCGATCATCGAACCGGTCTACAACTTTTTCACCGAAGGCTTCACGACCGGCGATTTGCGGGAAGCGAGGTCATTGCTCGAGACGACGCTAACTCAGCCCGCTTGAAGAGACAGGTTCGGCGGCGTGCAATGGCGAGAGCTTTTCGATCGCCGCACGGATCGCGTGATGCGGTCCCGCCAGACCCAACACGTCGCCATCGCGCAACACCTCGTTGTGGCCGGGAACCACCAAGCCGTCCTGGCCGCGGCCGATGGCGACCACCACCGCGCCTGTCGACGATGGAAGATGCAAATCCGCAATCGTCCTTCCGCTCGCGGGACTGCCGGGTTCCAGCCGCACCGGTACGATGACGCCGAGTCCCGGGATCACTTCTTCCTGTAGCTTGCCTGGCGACGTCTGGGCATGTTCGACGGCTAATGCGCGGCCGATCAGCCGCGCGGCTTCACGCATCTGGCCGAGTGTCCTCGATACTCCGCGCCAGGTCACGATGCACATCGCAACGATCGCCAGGACCAGCACGACCACTCCCTCCAAGGGCTGGAGGAATGGCTGCACGATCGCGAGTACCACGACGGTGACGACAATCAGCATCGCGACTTGCATGATCTCGACCAGCGACTCCCATCCGGGCGGCCTGACCTGGTCATCGGCCGCGCCTTCTGGAACGGCGCGCGCAGCCAGCGCAATCGCGAGCCGGCCCGTCGCGCGATAGACCGCGATCGATGGGAGCATGCAGGCCACAATTGTGAGCACACCCACCAGGACTTCGGCGGATTCGAAAGAGATCGACAGGGAACTCTGTATCCAATATGTAAGCGGCTGCAGAAATACCTCCGCGCCGATGATGAGCCCTGCGATCACGACCGCCGAGCAAGTCACGGCAATGAACGACCATCGGATCTCCATTACCTGCGTGCGCGAGGCAGCTCGCCGCCGGATGTGCTCAACCGCGGCCTCGTAAAGGGCCTCCAGAACTGCGAGACCGCGCGGAATATGCTGCTCGAAGCTTACGGCGATCGGACCTGACGCCCTAATCAAGTACGGAGTAGTGAAGGTGGTGATGACCGAAACGGCAACCGCCAGCGAATAGAGGAAATCGCGCGCCGCATGAGTTTCCAGCGCGAGTGCCGCGATGATGAACGAGAACTCGCCGATCTGTGCGAGGCTCATCCCCGCTTCGACCGAGAGCCTCGGCCCGGCGCCCGCCAATAGCGCGCCAACACTAACGCCAAGGATCTTGCCCAGGATGACGGTGGCCATCAGCACCAGCATCGCAATCCAGTGCTCCTCCACCAGTGTGGGATCCAGCATCATGCCGACCGAGACAAAGAACACGGCCGCGAACATATCGCGCACAGGCAGGATCAGATGCTCAACCTTGTGACCCTGTCCCGATTCCGCGATCAACGATCCCGCGAGGAACGCGCCGAGCGCAACCGAGTAGCCAAAGTGGTCAGCCAGGATCGCAAATGCGAAACAGATTCCAATGCTGGAGACCAGCAAGGTTTCCGCGCGTTCGAAGCTTGCGACAATCCGAATCACCCGCGGCACCACCAGCAAGCCGATCCCAACCAGCGCGGCGAGGAACAACGCGAGCCGTCCCACCGTGATCCCCACCATCCGCGCCGACATGCCGTTGCCGGACGCCAACGCGGTCAACACCGCAAGTTCGATCACGGCAATCAGGTCTTCCGTGAGCAACACGCCAAGGACCAGTTCGCGCAGACGCTCCGGCACCTTCTTCTCTTCGTAAACCTTCGCGACGATGGTAGTGCTGGAGATCGATAGCAACGCGCCGGTGAAGATGCTTTCCAGCATGGTCCATCCCAGCGCCTGGCCGCACATATAGCCCAGCCATACCATCAAACTGACCTGCAGCGCGGAGATGAAGCCCGAGGTGGGGCCCACTCGCACCAGCCGGCGCACCGAAAATTCCAGCCCAAGGGAGAACATCAGCAGGATGACGCCGAGTTCCGAGATGGTGTGGATACGCTCTGGGTTAGCGTAGACGAACGGGGTATACGGTCCGACGATGACGCCGGCGATCAGATAGCCGACCACGACCGGCTGGCGAATGGCCTGGAAGATCACCGTGGTGAGTGCCGCGACGCACAACACCAACGCGAGGTCTTCGAGAAAGTTGTGCGAGATGATTTCCGGAATCAGAACTCCCAGCCTCGCCATTCTAAAACGTTACAGCAGAGTAACATTTCTCGAAGGCGGAGTCCGATCTCGGCGCGCAAGCCGTGAATAGTTCAAGCTCCGGGACCCCTGCCTCTCGGAAGGGGGACCCGGAAGTCGGAATTCACTTCATGTCGGCGACGCGCGGGAGGACCTTGGTCCAGAACAACTCGATGGTCTTCATCAGCCGATCGTGCGGAAGCAGGCTGTTGTAGATCCATGCGAAGATCCATCGAACCGGCAGGCGCTTCGCCATCATCTCCAGTTGGCGCGTGACCGTATCGACAGTGCCGACGAACGCGAGACCCTCGGTAAAGATGTCGGCCTCCTTGCCCGTCGCTGTATCGATCAGTCCCTGCGAGAATCCGAACGACTCGAACCAATGATGGCCGCAGAAGTAGCCGCTGTCGCGCCATAGTTGTCGCGCCTCGTCATCGGTGTCGGCGATCACGACGTCGCGTAGAACGCCCATCCCCTCGCCACGTGGCTTGCCCGATACTTCCGTATAGACATCGCACAGTTGCGATTCGAGTTTGGGATGTAGCGGTGGAAGGATCGCGGTAACGCCTTCCTGTGCGCACCATCTGATGCTGCGCTCCGACGACGCGAACGGCTGAAAGATCGGAGGATGCGGCTTTTGCACCGGCTTCGGCACCACCGAGACCGCCTTGACGATGCCGTTCTCGATGCCGCCCCCCCATAGCCTCGTAGCCTCGAGCGTCCAGGGGGTATCGCCGGGAGGGATGCGCCAGTACTTGCCTTGATAGGAGCTGAAATCCTGCGTCCACGCCTGCTTGATGATGCGGAAGTTTTCCTCGAATGCGGCGCGATTGGCCGCATCGATCTCGTCATGCTGATTGGGCAGCGCGCCGTGAATCCCGTGCGTCTGCTGCGCCATGATATCGACCCATCGCCGCTGATAGCCGCGCGCGAAGCCTGCGTTCGCACGTCCGCCCGTCATGTGATCGAGCATCGCGATATCTTCGGCGACGCGAATCGGATTCTGGGTCGGCAATACGATTCCGAGCTGGCCGACCCGCAACCGCTTGGTCTGCATCGCGATGTAGAGATCCAGCAACACCGGATTGTTGGAAAGCTCGAATCCTTCGACATGAAAATGATGCTCGGTGAAACTCATCGAGTCGTAGCCGAGCTCGTCGGCGAGCTTCGCCTGCGCGGAAATCTCGCGCAGCATCTGATCGTACAAATCACCCCTCAAACCCACCCTGCCCTGTTCGATTTGGGCCTTATTGCCGACTGACGGCAGGTAAAACAGCGATACTTTCATCGTAACCTCGTAAGAACCTAATCGATTCTGAACATCTCGGATGTGCCGACTCTAAACCGCTCGGCGTCAGGGCGGCAAGCGAAACTTACCGATCGGTAGGTGAACTCACGCGCGGCTTCGTTATTTGGATCGGCACCAGCCACAACGTCGAAAGTACCACGAAGCCGAACGCGAGATAGACCACTGTAAATACCCATGGGGGAAAATCGTAGAAGATCAACCTATCGAGCCAGTAGCTGATGAAATCACTACCGTAGCCATTTTGACCGGCGCCGAGGCGTAACGCATTTTCAAGCGTCGTCAGCGGGCAATCGATTCCGATGATCGACTCCGCACATACGAACAAAATCGCCACCAGATGGAGGATGCGAAAATAGAGGTTGCGTACCCATCGCCAGCCGCGTGCGTATCCGATGAGAATTGCGACGAGGCCGAACAGAACGAACGCGACATAGAGCGCATGGATCGCTACAACCACATCGGCGAGTTTGCCGAATAGCATGGTTGCCAGCGTAGCACGAGAATCGAGAGGGCGGCGCGGAGGCATCGAGGCCTCCGCGCCGTGGTCACAGGGAGCAGCAGTCTAGAACGCGAACTCCAGGTTGAGCTCCACCGCGTGGGTATCGCGCGGAACCGGATCAGCAATGCTGGTCGGCGGCTTGAAGGTCGCGCCCCTAGCAGCGCCGCTCTTGGTGTCCGGTACCGGCAAGAACACATCGCCGAACTTGTTCGCATACGCGGTCGAGAACGGCTCCTGACCGTGGTAGAAGTTCAGGTTCTGCGTGTCGACAGCGAGGCGCACGAACTCATTGATCTGCCATTCAACTCCCACCATGTAGCGATAGAAGTCGAGCGGGTCCCGATCTACCTTCGAATTGGGTTCAAACCATTGAAACAGCCCGATCAATCGAAATGGAGTTTCCGGGATGTGAAGATGCCCGAAAATGTCGAAGCCCTGCTGGACGGTCCGGCTGTTGCCCAACAGCGCGGCCGTCATAGCTGAGAAATTGTAGTACGGCACGCTATACGGACTCGTGGTGCCACCGGCCGATGTAGCCGTCGAGGGGGGCGTGAAAAATACCGATGGTCCATTGCCAGTGAAGAGATTCGCCCCGGGGAAGGAATTGTGACCCTGGTCGTACTCACCAACGATTCCCCATTCTTCGGCGGTATAGTGCAGCAGCGCTGCCCATCGCGTTAGATGCGCATTGGCCACGTGTCCAAACGCTGATGGGTTAGGCCCGAATCCGGTGTTGATCGAGCCGTTATCGGGTGAAGTGTTGTTGTAGCCGTAGTTGTAGAACCCCGTCAGTCCGAGTCCCTGGGTGTCCCATGCGGATCCGAACGGATAGACGGATAGCCGGCCCATGAACTGCGTCGTGTTGGTCTGCTCAAACTGGTAATACTTCGCGTTGGTAAACGCTCCGACGCCGTAATCAGCGTAGGTCAACTCGTTGTGTTGAATCGGACCGTTAATCGCGACACCTAGCTGCGCCGATGACAGTCCGAGGTAGTTCCACGGAACTGAAGTGACGTAACGGAAGGTGCCAAGATGCTCTTCCCACGCGATGAACGGATTCGAGATCGCGCCAGCGTCGATACTAGCCCCCTTGGACGCATCGCCGGCCCAATCGAAAAGCCGGTTGTATTGAAGAGAAGCGTACTTGAGCCGGTAACTCAAATCACCGGTCAGGTTGCTACTGACCGAGGAGATATGACTGTTAGCGGTAGGGGTCGCGGTGCCATAGGTCTTGTAGACGTCGGGAGTGATCCGCATCGTCCAGTCGGGCGAGGGATAAAAATAAAAATTGAGGTACGCGCGATCGATATCGAACGTGTTGTAAAGATTGTTACCGGGACCTGGCCACTGATTATTATCGAACTGCGCAGGCCCGAATCCGGTGTGCGTGTACATCTTGTAGCTGGTGTACACCAGGGCGCCGACGCGATAACGATTGCGGAAGCTGTTGAGATAGTCGGCCCACGCTGGTTCGATCTTCGCCACTCGTTCTTTCAGGTCGGTATTTTCCTTGACCAGCATCTGCTGATTAGCGAGGAACTCAGCGCGCAACTCATAGTTGCTCTTTTTGACTTCCTGAACCTGCCTTTCGACTGCGGCAGGAGGTGGCGGTTCATCGAAGCCCAGGGTAACCGGCACGCGGCCTCTCCCCGGCTTGCGATATAGCGCGCCCGTCTTTACGTCCTCGTACAGTGTAATGCCGCGAGGTGACGGCGCCTGCGCGAAAGCCGGTGCATGATGACTAGCGGCTAGCATCGCGGCTGCCATTGCAGCAACGGCCGCACGCTTCCATCTCGGACTGTTCATCAAACTCCTCCCGGTTTGCTGAATTGGATCTCGCGCGGCGCTCATTTGCCGGACGCGTATTTCTTGGCCTCATCCTCGCGGAGCTTGGCCAGTTGAAATGAGGTGTAGACTTTTCCGTTGCAGACAAAACGGCTCGGTGTTCCAGTTTGGAGAACTCCGCAGTTTTGAACCCTCGGGACGGGCAGGACGGTCACCTGCGAATTGCCGCTGGCTGGCTGCGAGACCACGGAACCCGATGCGATCCCGGCACAGCCTGCCAATGCCGCCAGCGCCGTCACCACCACGGCCGAACCGAGAAGTTGGTCAATTCTTTTCATCCATTTTACCTCGTTTTCTTCGACATTCCCGACTATAGTCAAGTTATCCCATAGAGCTTATTGAATAATTTGGAAATGGCCTTGCTTGTATGTCGCAACGCATCGCAAGTCAAGAGTTACGTCGCAGAAAGTTCCCTCTTTCGAAGCTTTTGCGGGGTTGATCGATACCGGGATATACTCGGCGGGCTTTCTCGTATGCGAGGAGATTCTTCGATGCGGCTCGGGGACAAGGTCTCATTGATCACCGGCGCAGGCTCCGGAATCGGCGCCGCGACCGCCGAAACCTTCGCGCGCGAAGGCGAAGGAGCATCCGGACCGTTGCGCGCATCCGCGAGGCGATTCCGATGGGGCGTCTGGGCGAGCCGCAAGAGATCGCCAACGTGGTATTGTTCCTCGCGTCCGACGAGGCCTCATTCGTGACCGGCGCATTTTTCCTCGCCGATGGAGACTTGTGGGCGCATTCCGGAATGCCGAGTCTCTCGGGTGAAGGACCCGAGTGGTAGAAACTTCGTACAGATAGGAGGCAACGATTCCATGTCACAGCAGCAACTCGAGAGTCTGATCCAGATGATGAAGGCGCAGCCGATTGCGCAAGCTCCCACACTGGAGGAGCAGCGCGCCGCCTTCGAGCAGATGGCCGCCTTGTTCCCGGTTGACGCCGATATCAAGCGCGAACCGGTGACCGCCAACGGCGTGAAGTCGGAATGGATCTCCGCACCTGACGCAGATCCCGGGCGCGCGATCCTCTACCTCCACGGCGGCGGATACGTGATCGGATCGATCAACACGCATCGTTCGCTGGCGGCGCGTCTGTCACGCGCGGCAAAAGCTCGCGTGCTGGTGATCGATTATCGGCTCGCACCCGAGCATCCGCATCCCGCGGCAGTCGATGATTCGGTCTCGGCGTACGGATGGATGCTGGCGCAGGGATTCAAACCCTCGCGCATCGCGGTGGCCGGCGATTCCGCCGGCGGTGGACTGACAGCGGCGACGCTGGTTGCGATTCGCAACGCGAAGTTGCCGCTCCCGGCCGCGGGTGCGCTGCTCTCGCCATGGGTTGACATGGAAGGAATCGGCGAATCGATGACCAGCAAGGACAGCGTCGATCCGATGGTGCATAAGGAGGGACTGCTCGGGATGGCGAAAGCGTACCTGGGCGGACAAAATCCTCGCACTCCGCTAGCCGCCCCACTCTACGCCGACCTCACCGGTCTGCCGCCTCTACTCATCCAGGTGGGCACTTCCGAGACGCTGCTCGATGATGCCTCGCGCCTGGCCGAGCGCGCGAAGAAAGCGGGCGTCTACGTTACGTACGAGCCGTGGCAGAACATGATCCACGTCTTCCAACTGTTCGCGCCGATGCTGGATGAGGGTCAGCAGGCAATCGAGAAGATCGGAGCATTCGTCCGCAAGCACGCCGAGTAAGAATCCTCGCGCTGGGTGCGGCTGTGGAGATTTCCGCGGCCGCACCTGGTATCGCATCGTTATGGTCAGAGTCCTGAAAACTTGATCAAGGAAACCGCGGCAGTTAACCTAGTCTGCCGATAGGAAGACTTTGCTTTCGAAGAAAGCCAAATACGCGCTCAAGGGCATGGTGGTCCTCGCACAGCGATATGGGGAGGGGCCGGTGCTCATCGCGGACATAGCGGCGGGCGATCGGATGCCGCGGAAATTTCTGGAACTGATTCTCCTCGAACTTAAAAACCACGGCCTGCTGCAAAGTAAGAAAGGAAAAGGCGGCGGTTATTTTCTTGCCAAGCCACCAAACATGATCACTGCGGGCCAAATCGTTCGCATCATCGATGGGCCCATCGCGCCTCTGCCCTGCGTAAGCAGGACCGCCTACATGCGATGTGACGAATGCGCCGATGAGCGCACCTGCCCGATTCGTTTGGTTATGAAGGATGTGCGCGAGGCGACCGCGAACATCCTCGACTCCGCTACCTTGGCCGACATGATCAACCGCGTGCGCTCGATTGAGACCGGCAAGGAGTCTCTCAACTTCGCGATTTAATTTGACCGGGTGGCGATGCAGCGATCCGATTTTCGCCGAGATTTGATCGGGCAATCTCGCCATCAGATCGATTGAACAATCCAGTCAAATCGCGAGTGGCGCACCTCGATTGGCCACGCATCGATCGCGATCTCGATGCGAACGGCTATGCGCTTACCGGCGCGGTCCTCACGCCCGAGGAATGCGCAACGCTCGTGGCGCTGTATCCTGACCGCGCTCGCTTCCGCAGCCGCATCGACATGACGCGCCTCAAATTTGGCGTCGGCGAGTACAAATATTTTGCGCGCCCACTTCCAAAGATTGTCGAAGAGCTTCGCGCAGCGCTGTACCAACGCCTCGCGCCGGTCGCGAATCGATGGAGCAAGCTGCTCGACCACAGCGAGCCCTACCCTGCTTCGCTTTCCGCGTTCGTGAAATCATGCGCCGCGCACGGTCAGGAGCGCCCGACGCCGCTGCTGCTGCACTACGAAGCCGGCGGCTACAACTGTCTGCATCAGGACCTTTACGGCGAGATTGCGTTCCCGCTCCAGTTCACTTGCGTGCTCAGCCGCCGCGGTCGCGGCTTCGAAGGCGGTGAATTCCTTCTCGTCGAGCAACGGCCGCGTGCGCAATCTCGCGGCGAGGCGATCTCGATGGACCAGGGCGAAGGCATCATCTTCGCCAATCGCTATCGCCCGGTGGCGGGAGCGCGAGGGCACTATCGCGTCAACGTACGCCACGGCGTCAGCACTCTTCGCGCGGGGGAGCGCTACGCGCTGGGCATCATCTTTCATGATGCGCGCTGAACCCTTCGATGGGTTGCGCTGTCGCGCGCTGCTGTTGTTTAGTTTCGTAGAGGAGAGCCAATCATGCCGATTTTCAAGCGCGATGATGTGAGTCTTTATTTTGAGGAATTCGGTTCGGGATACCCGATTCTGCTGTTCGCGCCGGGCGGAATGCGCTCGAGCATCGAGTTCTGGCACAAGAGCCCGTTCGATCCGACGGTTGACCTGGCGAAGGATTTTCGCGTCATCGCGATGGACCAGCGCAATGCCGGTCAGTCGCGCGCACCGGTCAGCGCTTCCCACGGATGGGAGACCTATACTGCGGACCATGTCGCATTGCTCGACCATCTCGGGATCAAGTCGTGTCACGCGATGGGCGGATGCATCGGCGGCTCATACTCGTTGGGTCTCATCCAGGCGATTCCCGACCGAGTGAGCGCGGCGGTGCTGCAACAACCGATCGGACTATCGCCACGGAATCGGGAAATGTTCCTTCAGATGTTCGACGGATGGACGGACGCGTTAAAGAAGGAACGTCCCGAACTCGATGCGGCAGAGTTCCGGCCATTTCGCGATCGCATGTACGGCCAGGGCGACTTCGTTTTCAACGTGTCGCGCGATTTCGTGCGCACCGTGAAAACGCCGCTGCTGGTCCTGCGCGGCAACGACGACTACCATCCGAGTGAAACGTCGGAAGAGATCGCGAAACTCGCACCGAATGCGGAAATCATCGCCGAGTGGAAGACTCCGGAAACGGTTGGCAAGACAGTGGAACGCGTGAGGTCGTTTTTGAAAGCACACACGCCGAAGTAGCCGCCGACGCGGGCGCCCGTCGGGTTATCGTAGAGCCGCGCTCGCGGCCAAATCCGATTCCCGCGCGCGTCGCACTTGTGCCAGTTGGTCCAGGATCGCGCGATCGTGGTCGGCAAATCGGCGCGAAGCTTTAACCTTCGTCGCGTATGGCCTCGGCTTCGATTGCTGCGTTGGATCGAGTACAGCCTCGCGCGTACGCTCCGATTCGGGAACGTGGCCAACAAGGTATAGCCACAGCACGCGGCGAACGTATTCCTCGGTTTCGCGATAGTGTGGAATCCCGCCCGCGCGCGTTACCGCGGCCTCGCCGGCGTTATATGCCGCGAGGATCTCGGGCAGGGTCAG
The DNA here is from genome assembly GCA_963815835.1 of uncultured delta proteobacterium. Classification (GTDB taxonomy): domain Bacteria; phylum Desulfobacterota; class Binatia; order Binatales; family Binataceae; genus DATGKG01. Next base: position 3,376,036 of record CAWFIF010000001.1, on the reverse strand, counting down.
GTTCCCTTCCGGCCGATCGCGTTTGAGATAGTCGATGAAGCGTGCCGCCCCGAGCGCATTCTGCACCGGGTCGAATCGATTCTCGACGCCAAACGCGCTCGCCGTGGCAGGCATCAATTGCATCAGGCCGACCGCGCCCTTGGGCGAAATCGCGTCGTAGCATTCTCCGGACTCCACTCTCGCAATCGCGGAAAGCAGCGTCGGATCGAGCGAGTGGATCAGAGCAACGTCTTCTACAATTGACTCGACGTCGGAACGTTGGGCGCCTCGAGATTCATTCGCGCATGAACCGGCGCGCGCAAATCCGCCTGCCATCATGAGGCCGAGGCATAGCGGCGCCGCGATTGCCAAACACTTCTTCATCGGAGGCTCGTCGGCATTATTTTTAACACCGTCGAGCCGATTGTGGAACGGGCAGTGAGCTCTATTGAGTTTGATTCCTCGCCAGTTGCGCCTCGCGATCAAATCCGGGCAGGATCGCCTGAATGAAGGCATTCTGCACCACTTCGACCACGGCTTGCCAGGTGCTCGTATCGGGATTCTCAAGCTTGCCGGTCAAATTCACCTTGGTGGCTACTTGTTGCGTCTGCGAGTTCTTGAACACGTGCGAGGCAGCGCCGACCGCCATCTCATAGGCCTGATGTAGTACGGGCTTATGCTTGTCTTGCGCCCAATCATACACCTCGAGATCACTGAACATCGGCTTCACGTATCCGCTGATGTCGCCATTTTTCACCCCTACCTGCGAGTAGACAGAGAACTCGCCGTGCTTCACGTCGAAGCGGCCGAACGCAAGCAGCAGGTTATTCATCGAGGTCATGTCCGTGTTCTTGATCGCGAGGTTCATGTCGAACTGAGGTCCGTGCGTCTCAGCGAGGAAGGAACCATCGATAGTGGTATCGCCACTTCCCATGAACTTGCCATTAACAGTCACATGCGCCGGCCCCTGCTCTTCATGGTTCGAGTAGTTGGTGAGTATGACGTCAGCATCCGTGAGGTTAAGCTTGAAGTTAGGGTTCTTCTCCTTGTCCTCATATTCGAACGCGCTCTCGCGTATCTCGAAGCGCTTGACCATGATGACTACCGCGGGACGATTGTTCTCCGTCTCGATAGTCTTCCCTGCGGCGTTGATATTCTGCCTTTCGCGCGTGTCGGTCTCTGCCGTATGTAGGTAGGTCACATCGACGCCGTCCAGTGTCGCATCGTCCACTTCGACTCGCGCGATTTTCGGCGAGTACTCCAACACTCCCTGGCTCGCGAGGATGCCACCGTGAATGTCGAGATTCACATTCATCGCTGCCGGACTTACGGCGCCGAGCGGAATGTCACTGACGCGATAGCTCACCCGCATCCCCGGATACGGCTCCGCGAGGAAGTTGGCTTTCCCATCAGCCTCCAGCGTGCCCCGTTCGAACACAACTGCGCTGACATGGATCGGTGAAGGATACTCATTGGACTGATAGTGTAGGTTGCGAATGTTATCGGCAGTAAAGGACAAATGCTCGAGGTGCAGCGGGCGCTGAGAATCGTTCGCATCGATATAGGTCACGTCGCCATCACGGATCCTGAACTTGTTGATCTTGAATGGATAGACATTTTCCAGCGCGTCCTGCCATCCCTTTTGCCGTAGCGGAACCTTGTCCTGCTTCTCAGCCTGGAACTGCGCCGTATCGATGCGTACCGCCGGATGCACTAGTAAAACGTCCGCAACGACATGTCCGGTGAATAACTCCCGCCACTGAATCGTGAACTGCATGGTGTCGATTCGCGCGATTGCCGGCGTCGGATGACTCTCCTGAATTACCTTAAGCCCGCGCAACGTTAGCCTTCCTCCGATAATCTGGAGATGCGCGTGGGGCAAGGTCGTATGATAGCCCTTGAGCTTCTCATTCATCGCCTTCTCGATACGCGGTCGAATGATTCCATCGAGAAAGAAGGACAAGACGAACAGACCTGCGATCAGAGCGACGAAAAACACGCCGATTCCGTAACCGATCCTGCGGCCATAGTGATTGGAAAGCATAGTGAACCTGGTGACGATGAATAGCCACGCGGGCTTCAGCAGCTATCCCTGAAGCCCGCGTGCATGCAATCTGGTTTTGTTGTAAGCGCGGATTCCTACGGACGCGCCTCTGAGGTGGAGGAAATGTCCTTGGCGTTCGCTCTCTCGAATACCTGCTTCGCGCGATCGCGTTCCTTCGAATCTTCGGTGTGCACCGAAATCAGGATGTTGCCATTCCTCACCGCGCCCTCGTATCGCTTCGCCTCGTATTCGGGAATTCCGAGACCTATGAGGCCGCCGGCCAAACCGCCGACCGCACCACCCGCCGCGGCTCCGGTCAGAGCAGCCAGTATCGGACCCGCGGCGATCAGCGGCCCGACGCCCGGAATCGCGAGGCTCCCGATTCCCACCAGCCATCCCAGCGCGCCGGCAAGCACGCCGCCTGCCACGGCGCCGGTCGCCGCGCCTTCGGGAGCCTTGGTGTGTTGCTCATGCGCAAAGTCGCGCGTCCCGCTGCGATCGGGGAACAGCACCGCGATGTCGTTGTTGGAGAATCCTTCCGCCTTCAGCATGTTGGCGATGCCGATAGCTTGTTCTTCAGTGCCTGCTATACAAAAGACTGCTTTCTTGGCCATGTCGTTTCTCCTGGTCGACTAGGAAGTTGATTGGCGAGTTGTGATATCGTGAAAGACTTACTGCGCGTTTCGCGCGACTTCCATTTCATCGCGTACATTGCGAGCGCCGGCGACGTTATGTGCAGCACGAGCGATCTCGGCTTTCTCCTGCGCGCTCTTCACCGGTCCTCGCAGCCACACCACGCCGTTGACGGTGATGATTTTGACGTTCTTCGCATCGGTGGAAAGCCCACTGTCAGACTCCACCGCCTGGCGAACTCGCCGCGTGAGGTCGACGTCTTCTGGCTTGTTGGACTGATCCATCGGCGTCATCGTGTCGTTACCGCGATCGCGCATGTTCTGCGCGCTGTTGTCAGCCGCGGACTTATCGCTCGAGGGCAGATAGTCCGAAGGCGCCGCGCTGACAGTACATACAGCACCGCCGACGACCGCCGCCGAAGCTAGGATGATAACTGGTATTTTCATGCCGGACTCCTAAGAGCAGGGAGATTGCTAATTAGACGTTGGTGAGGCTCGGTTGCATCAGACGGCAATATGTCTGCTAAGAACGCGAGGCCGCTCGATGCGACTACGAGGCACTCGTTCGCGCTCTGCCTTCAACAAGCGATGAGAAGTGAGATTCTTTGTCAGATAGTGGACATGACTCGGCGATCCCATAAGTGCGGATCGCCGAGTTAAGCTGATGTGGCGGGAAGCTAGGCTTGCACGATTGCGGCGGCCTTGCGCAGCCGCTCCAGCTCCGGCGCGCTGAATCCCCAGTCGCGCAATGCTTCCTCAGTATGCTCACCTGGTTGCGCGGGAGGCCGCTGGATCTTGCTCGGTGTGCGGCTGAAGCGTGGCGCCGGCCCCGGTTGGATGACGCCATCGTCCTCGATGAACGTCCCACGATGCCGATTGTGCGGATGTTTAGGCGCCTCGGTCATGCTCAGCACCGGCGCGAAGCACACGTCGCTGCCTTCCATGACCTTGCACCATTCGTCGCGGGTCTTGGTCTTGAAGATCGCCGCGACCTTTTGCTTCATCGCGGGCCACGCGTCGCGATCGTTCTGGCGCGCGAGTTCTTCCTTCTTGAGCCCTGACAATTCCAGCAACTCGTCGTAGAACTTGCTCTCGATCGATCCGATCGAAATGTACTTCCCGTCTTTGGTCTCATACACGTCGTAGTAATGCGCGCCGGTGTCGAGGATGTTATCGCCGCGATTGTCCGTCCATCGTCCGGAACCGTGGATGCCGTAGATCGCGGTCATCAGCGAGGCCGCGCCATCGACCATCGCGGCATCAACGATCTGGCCCTTGCCCGATTTCTGCGTCTCGAGGAGACCCGCAACCATCCCGAGCGCGAGGTATAGCGCTCCGCCGCCAAAATCGCCGACCAGGTTGAGCGGAGGCACCGGCGCTTCGCCGCGCCGTCCGATCGAATGAAGCGCGCCCGAGAGCGCGATGTAGTTGATATCATGCCCTGCGGCGTGCGCCAGCGGACCTTCCTGACCCCATCCGGTCATCCGCCCATAGACCAGGCGCGGGTTGCGCTTGAGGCATACCTCGGGGCCGAGCCCGAGCCGTTCGGTCACCCCGGGGCGAAAGCCTTCGATGAGTCCATCGGCCTTCTCGACCAGCTTCAACATCGCCTCGATCGCCTCGGGCTTTTTGAGATCCAGCGCCACCGAGCGGCGCCCGCGATTGAGCAGCGCGTACTTGGTGTCCATCGCGATTCCCAATCCCGCATCGGCGGTGCGATCGATTCTGAGCACATCGGCGCCCATGTCTGAGAGCAGCATCGCGCACATCGGCCCTGGCCCGATCCCGGCGAGTTCAATGATTCGATAACCTGACAGCGGTCCCATGCTTCATACCTCCGTTGTGCACCTGCACGACGATCGCCCCAACATACCAGAACCGCCGCCGAGGCGGTCAATCCGCGCTGCGGGAATAGCGCTCGGCCAAGGTCAGCAAGTCGCGCAGGAAAATCAGCGGATCCGGGGACGGAAGTTCCGTGAGCTCGAGCCGCGCGCGCATCGTTTCCGCCACTTCATTCGCAAGCGCGATGCTCCGCTCTCCCGAAAGACTCAGAATCCTACGCAAAGTAGCGCGAATCAACTGCAGCTCGCGCGGCCCGATGCGCGATAACTGAGTTCGCGTCAGCGCGAGCGAGGTTCCCTTTTGCGAGGCTTCGATCTCCGCGGCAGACTGCGGGCGATCGAGGCGGATGACGATCGTGCCGGCAACGTGATCGCCGAGACGTTCACCACTCGGCGACAGCAGCATCGAGACAAGTCCAACGACATAATTCTCGGGCAAGATATCGACGATCCTCAGAACGTTGCGCAGTACCGAGCTTTTGAGATCGATCGGCAACCCGTCGCGCCGCACCACCCGCAGCCCGGCCAGCATCTTTCCCGGCGAGCGGCCATTCGTCACCATCTCCCAGAAGATAAAGTATCCGGTTTCGACGATGAACTGCGCGAGCACGAACAGCGCGATCAGCAGCCCACCGAGCGCGCCGAATTCTACCGCGTGGCCCTTGTTCCGTTCGGCCACCTGGCGCGAGGCTTCGTGGAAGACAGCGTGCATCCATTTGTTGACCGAGGCGCCAATCGGCAAGGTTGCGATCAGTGCGATTATCATCAAGATAAACAGCGCGACTATGATGCAGAGATCGATGCCATACGCGAACATCCGTGGCGCGGGACCCGCGATCGGAAGCTCCAGGCGCACTCCCTCGGGAGAGAAGAGGCCATGAATCGGGGTGTCGGATTCGCGCGCGACGCCGCTCATGCGAGGAATTCGTGAACGCCGCGGATCGCAAAATCCGCGCGCGGCTGGAAGCCCTGCTCGATAACGCGGAGCGCTCGGGCGGGCGGCTGTCGTTCGAGGATCTTCGCGAGCTCGCGCATCTCTACCGGCTCAGCTCCGCGCAGCTTGCGGTATTGCGATCGCGCGGAAGCGATCCCGAGGCGTTGCGCTATCTCAACGCGCTGTGCGTGCGTGCCTACACGCATCTGCAGGTGGCGCCGCCCAAGCGCGAGGCTCAAGTGGGACGCTTTTACTTCGCGCGGTTCCCTGCGACCCTGGCCGCCACCGCATGGCTGCAGGCCCTGGTCGCGATTGTCCTGCTCGCCGGTGCGCTGACCGGCGCTACAATCGTCGCGCAGAATCCGGCCAACATCTATGCAGCGATCCCGTCGGCGATGTATCCGGCGGACGACCTGGAGCGGCTGGTCAGCTCCGCCACGGATCGCGAAAAATTCCTGACGCGAAAGCCGGTGGCGTTCGGAATCAAGTCGGTCTTTTCTGCCAGCCTGTTCGTTCACAATACCGGAATCGGCTTCCTTTCATTTGCTACCGGCATTCTCGCGGGCGTCCCGACCATCATCCTCGTTTTGTACAACGGAATCACGCTCGGCGCCTTCGCGTGGATCTTCTCGCGCGACCGCGCATGGCCGATTTTCTGGGCGTGGCTGCTCCCGCATGCGATTCCAGAGCTGCTCGCGATAACACTCTGCTCGACGGCGGGATTGCTGATAGGCAAAGCCGTGCTTGCACCCGGACGGTGCGGCATCGCAGCCGCGTTGCGCGACGCCGCGACCCCAGCGCTCGAGTTAGTCACCGCCTCCGTCCCGCTTTTCGTCGTCGCCGCAGCAATCGAGAGCTTCCTGCGTCAGTCGTCGCTCTCGACCGCCGCACGATTTGTGGCCGCCGCAATCGCCGTCGCCTCGATCATCGGCTACGTATGGTATGTGCGGCGGCTAGCCGCGCGCCTACCCGCGGTTGACCTCGGATGGCTCGTCACAGAAGCGCGGCCTGCCGAATTGCCAGATAGCGATTCAGCACTGGCGCGGTGATGCGCGCGGGATCGAGGTCGAGCGTCTGCGCGCCGAACGCCGCGATGCGCGCCAGCGCCGCCTCGCGCTCCGCCGCGAGATCCTGAAGCGCGAGGCGCCGATACAGTCGCTCCCGTGTGATCGAAGGATCGCGTTCGTCCAGTTCGCCGAGGAGACGATCGCGCATTGCCACCAGCATCACGCAATGACGGCGCGCGAGTACCGCGAGGTATTCTTCGAGTTCGCGCGACGCGCTGCCCTCGACAAAATCCGTCAGCACCACGATCAGCGCGCGGCGCTTCTGATGGCGCGCCAGTGTCTCCACCAGCACCCGATAGTTCGGCTCGAATGGAAACGGACTGAGCGCGAGCGTCGCGCTCACGATTCCACCAACGCCGCTGAAACCTGCCTTGGGACGCGCGAAAACACGCAGCTCGCGATCGAACGCGATGAGGCCGACGCGATCGCCGTACTCCTTTGACGCACGCGCCAGCGCGACCGCGCAATCGATCGCGTGATCGAGCTTGGATGACGCATCGATCTGACCGGCCATCAGGCGCCCGGTGTTCAACCGCGATCATCACCGTGTGATGGCGCTCGGTCTGATGCTGCCGGACGATGAGACGGCCGCGGCGCGCGCTCGCATGCCAATCGACATGACGCGGATCGTCGCCCGAGACATATTCGCGCAACGATTCGAACTCGGTGCCCTCGCCTCGGGCCGCGCGCGGGCGGATTCCCAACTCGTCGCGCAGTGATCGATGCGTGAGGCCGCTCTGACGCTGCGGCGTTGAGGCCGGCGGCAGAATCGCGACGCTGCCGCCGCTCGCGACCTGCGCGCGGATGAGAAAGAGACCCAGACGCGAGCGCCACAGCGCGAACGTCGGGCCGAGCTCGCGGGTGCCACGTCGCAATGGAGTGCGGTCACGCGCGATTTCGACACTCTGTCCGCGTGCGAGCCGCACATCAATGATGATGAGGTCGCCGCCGAGGTCGGCAGGCAGTTCATCGAGGATGGATAGAGTGGTCGCCTTTCCGCTCAAGCGCGACACCTTATAGATGATCGTCGCCGGACGCCCCTTCACCAAACGATCCGGAATGACGCGCTCGAGAGATGGTGCAACCTCGCGTCGAGCGGTGATCCAGTCCACGCCTGCGAGCGCGATCAGAATCGCGAGTATCGCAAGCACCGGAGCGGTCAACATCGGAACCGGAACGGCGGCAATCGCGAGAAGCGCGACGACGGCCGCGGCGCGCACAAGCATTTGCGAGGGAAGGATCGTCAATGAGGCACCGCAACCGCGCGCACTACCTCGTTGACCGCGTCGTCGGGGCCCATCCCCTCCACCTCCGCGCCCGGTTCCAGCAGCACGCGATGACGCAGCGTCGGACGAATGACCGCCTGCACATCCTCGGGCAGAACGAAGTCGCGCCCCTCGAGTGCAGCGATCGCTTTCGCACCGCGCACCATCCACAGCGCGGCGCGCGGCGAGGCGCCGACCGAAATCGCGGGATGCTCGCGCGTCGCGCGCACCAGCGCCACCGCGTATTGAAGGATTTCTTCGCGCGCCAGGGTGGCGTCGACGATCGCGCGAGCCGCCGCGAGATCCGAGGCATCCAGAAGCGCCTGCATCCCCGCGAGCGGCGCGCGGTTGGCGTGGTGTGTCGCGACAATGCGCACCTCCTCGTCAGCAGTCGGATAACTCACGCGAATCTTGAACAGAAACCGATCAAGCTCGGCCTCGGGCAGCGGATAGGTGCCCTCCTGCTCGATCGGATTTTGCGTCGCGAGGACGGTGAACCATTCGCCGAGCGGGTAACTGACTCCGTTGACGGTGGCCGAGCGCTCCTGCATCGCCTCGAGCAGCGCAGCCTGGGTCTTCGCCGGCGCACGATTAATCTCATCGACGAGCAGCAGGTCGGTGAATAGCGGGCCTTCGCGAAACCGAAAGTCTCCGGCGCGCGCATCGAGGATCGGCGTCCCGATGATGTCGCTCGGCATCAGATCGGGCGTGCATTGGATACGGCCGAAACGAATTCCGAGCGTCGCCGCCAAGGTCCGCACCAGCAGCGTCTTCGCAACCCCTGGCACACCTTCGTAGAGGCTGTGGCCGGAGCACAGCAGAGTCACAAACGACAGGCGAACCGCCTCGTCCTGCCCAATGACGACGGCGCCGATCGCCGAGCGCATCGAGGCGAACGCTTCCGCTACCCACGCGGGATCCCTGGTTCGTCCCCCACTCATGGCCGCGTTGTCACGCTCGGTCTTCATATCCCGACTGTCCCAACCTTGGGTAGGATTCTAGCGCACGCACCGCGATAACAAGATGACGCTGATCGACGGGTACGACGTTGTCGAGGAGCCAGTGACGAGTCTCTTCGGGAAGCGAACGATCGCGCTCGATGCGCTCGAGTAAGAGATCCTCGGGATAGTCGGCCCGCAAGCCGACCTGCCGGCGCAATCGGCGGAGAAATCCCGCGCGATAGGCGCGGAATACCGCGGCCGGATCGCCGGCGCGCGAGTACAGAATCGACAGCGATTCGACAAATGACGCGATCGACGGCGCGGGCAGCTCCGTGTCTTCGTCAAGAGAGCGGCGCGGCCAGATGCGCTGCGAAACAATCCATAGCAGCGCAACCAGCAGTCCAATGATGAGCGGCAGGATCGCGCGCGAATCGAGGACCGCAAGTGTCAGCGATGAAGACGGCGCGAGTCCGTGCGAATGCTCATCGAAGACGGGCGTGCCGAACGCGCGCCCGAGGTCAATCAGCACCAGACTCGCATCGGCGTCGGCCAGATTCTCGTTGCGAAGAAAATTCCCGTCTGCGATCGCGATGACGCGGCCGCCCCGCTTTCCGACGTCCATTTCCAGCGCAAACGGTTTTCCATCGGCAGTCAGCCGCACGCGCTCGTGCGCGTGAGCTGCCGCATCCTTGTCGCTCAAGGCCGCGAAGTGCAGCAACTCCGACGTGTCGAGCCATCGCGGTTTCGGGCCGAGGTCGCCCTTGATGAGAGTGCGGTCGTCGTCCTTTTCCTGGCCCTTCTCGACCTCGCGCTTCAGCCCGAGCGCTTTCCAATTACTCGTGGGTTCGCCGAAGACCACCGCGGTTCCGCCACTCGTAGCCCATTGCACCACCTCATCCGCATCGGCGTACGCGCTGGGTTTTTCGGGGTCGAGAAATGACGGCGCTACGAACCACACCGTCTGATTGGTCGGCGTCAGATTGGGACGCCGATAGGAACGCGTCACTGGAAAATGCATCTCGGAAAGCAGATCGAAGGCGGCTTTGTAGCCGTCGCGCATGATGCCGAAGCTGGTCGGCGAATTCTGGAGCGCCTGATTCGGCCACAGCCAGAGGTTGAGTCCGAGGAGAAGTAGAAGCACCGCGCTCGACGAAACAAGAATTCGCTTCGGGATGGAACTCATCTCGCCTGCGAGGAGAGCTGCTCGAAGGCCGAGCGCCATCGCGCGTAGATTTCGGGGTCATTCGTACGATCGCGGACGCGATCGCCAAACCATCGCCGCTCGGTGCGCTCGACCAGCGCGTCGAGCTCGGCGGCGAGGTTCTCCGCGAGCGTCGAGCCGCGCAGCGCCGCGCGAATCCATCGATTGGAGCGGTCGGGGCGCAGCTCGATTACCGAGCGCTCGGCCAGGGTGCGAAAACTGGCGAGCATCAAGCGATGAGCTGCATCGAGGTAACGGCCGCTCGCGGCCAGCGATTCGGCCTCGCGCGCGAGGTCCGGCAAACTCGCGCCGGATGCGCGCTCCGACGCCGCGGGCTCGGGCGCCGTCATCGCAATCCAGATGGTCCATGTCACATGCGCGACGAGCGCGCCGCAGACCGCCGCGATCGCAATGACCATCAGCCAATAGAGGGCCGGTGAGGTGTCGCGCAGGACTTCCATTCCCGAGAACCAATGCAGGATCCGATCGAGGAGTCGAAACAGCCAGCTTTCGACCTTCGATTGGGCACCGGTCGCGCCCGCGTATTCGGGCCGCGCGAGGATTTTCCCCGCGAGTTCGCGAACTGCGTCGTCCGACATGTCAGGCAAGCGAGGAAGAACCCGGCGCGGGCGTCATCGCGGACGCGGTCTGCGCGCGAACCTGCTCGGCGAGCAGGCGCAAATCGAAATCCTCGATGCGGCAGCGGAGGTCGAAGTAGTAGATCATCAAGGCCACCGCGGTGTAGGTGCTGCTCACCGCTTGCGTCGCGGCAGTGAGAATTACACCGATCACCGGAATAAATCCCCACACGAACTTGAGGGCGGCGGTCGGCACTCCCGCAATCAGCGCGGCGGTTACAAGGATTCCGACGGTTCGCCACCATGAACCCACCACGAGCTCCCGGCTGCGGCGCAGCGCCGTCATTCCAAATCGCCGCTCAACGATCATAACCGGCCCGATCACTGACCAGCATCCGACGAAGTACACGACGATAACGGCCAACGCGATCGCCGCGATGACAAAAAGCGCTCGCGAGATTACCGCGGAGATGCCGACGACGACGCCTGGAACGGCAAACAGAAGCACCATCAGCAGATAGGTTCCGAGCAGTGGCAGGATGATCGGACGGCTCGACCGATATGCTTCGGGAATCGTCACGGGCCGATCCAGATACGCTTCCGCAACGCCGATGGTCAGCGCGGCCTGCATGATGGGGGCGACTACCATCAGGAAGAGGAGGTTAAGGATGACCGCGGCCCCGCTGCCAATCACGGCGGCTGAGGCGAGCAATATACCGCTCGGAATCCATACCACGGCGGATATCCCGAACAGCAGCACGAAGTTGTCGAGATAGACCCGAAACGCGCGGTCGAGGATTTCCGCGAACGATAGCGGCCGGATGTCGTAGGTCATCAGCCTCCCCTTTCTCAGCGGCTTATAGCAGTGAGTATAGGGATCGCCACTGGCTGTCCACCCAGCCTAGCCATTCATCGCAACTGCCGTTAGAAAGACACCGGCTAAAGCCTGTGCCACTATCAGTGAACTGGGGCCTGCTAGGGAAGACCGGACACGATCTTGCGGAATTCCGCCTCGCTGAATGCGCGATGGGTCTCGCTGCGCACGTTGCCCTGCGCCTCGATCAGGAGCGCGATGCGTGCGATGGTCTCGTCGTCAGGCGCTTCGGCAATGAACACCGAATCATACTCGCCCATCATGAGGTAAAAGTCCTTCACCTTCCCGCCGTTCTGGCGGAATACTTTCTTGATTTTGTCGACCCGGTCCGGACTCTGCTTCACGTGCTCGAGTCCTTCGTGCGTAAAATGAAAGAGCATCACGTATGACGGCATTTGGTTCTTCCCTCCCTGCGCGCAGCGCTTCACATTAACATCATTTCGCTAAATACATACGGACCTGCTCTCGAGCATGCAGCCTTCGCAGGTTCGAGCTTCACGGCACCTATTTGGTACCTAATCAGTTGCCAGCTTGCAAATCTCGCCCAGCGACTTACAGCGCAGCAGTTCCGCGGTCGCGTCGCCGATGTCGATGGTCTCGCGTCCGGTGGCGGTCTTGGCCTCGCCGATTTTGTAGGGGGACAAATCGCGCGGATCCTGATGCCTGCAGCCTTCTTGCTTCCGCGTTCGCCGCGCTTCGTCGTCGCTTCGCGTGTGGCTGTTGCTCTCCTGCTCTCTTTGGCCATGTTCTTCTTACCTGCGTTTCCAAAAAGCACGCGAAAAATGTTTCGCACACGTATTTGTTAGGAATTGCGGAGACACGGAGACATCAAACATGATCACCAATGGTCTTTGGCGGCCGTACCGTGCAGTCAGGTTTCGACGACTTGCTTTCTGCCTCAGTATTGCGGTATTGTGATTGATGCGAAGTTTGAATACCGCAATAAGAAGTCATGGCAAAAGCTCAAATCTCAACTCCTGAGGGAGTTTCGATTCAGGTCGAGGGAACGCCAAGCGAAATCGCCAAACTCATCGCAGACCTTAAGAAACAAAGCGGCACAAGCGGGGCGGCGGTGCGCGGCCGGGGCAAGTTGGCGGCAGTGCGTACCCGAGGCAGGTTGCCGCGAAGCTCCGTGACTGTGCTGGTCGAGTCCCTAATTGATGGCAGCTTCTTCAAGAAGCCACGCGGACTCGCGGAAGTCAGAGATGCTTTGGCTGAGATGGGCCATCATTATCCGGTCACAACCTTGTCCGGAGTGATGCTGAATCAAGTTCGCAGGCGGAATTTGCGACGCTTAAAAACTAACAAGGTTTGGACTTATGCCCGCTGACCGCATGAACGTTGAGATTGTGGTGACCGACTCCGCGGGCAACCGATTTGTCGGAACAGCAGAATTAGTCTGCAGAGGCGGCAGCTCCGCACGAAAGGTTGCAACGCCTCGGCCTACACATTCAGAGTCAAACCATCCTAAGGATATGGATTTTACCTTGCAGCCGCGTGCCTTCATAAAGAGATATGCTAAGGGAATGAGCGGTGCTCAGAAGTTTGTACTGCTAGCAGCAAAGTTGTCGGGAGGTAGCACTGCGAAACCGGTAGACTTCTCATCCATCTCCAAGCAATGGGGCAAGATGACCAGCTTGATGGGCGAGTTCAACAACGCCCACGCTGTGAGAGCTGGAGACAATGGCTGGGTGAACAAAACGAAAAGAGGGGTTTACCTGTTGCGTTCGAGCTGGACGGAGATTTTCGGATCAGAAAAGTGACCGCACCCCCGCGACCGCTGGCCGATCTTCTCGCTGATAAATTCGCCGTGCGACACATCAATTCCGCCGTCGCTCACTATGACGACGTAGTGGAAAAATTCCAAAACAACGACTGGGAAGCGGCCTGCGCAAAAGCGGGGAAGTTTGTTGAGGCCGTTTTGAAGGCCCTGTGGGTCTACGTCGGCGAAACACCGCCCGCTGGAAAACTGTTCAAGGCCGGCAAAATAATGGACGACTTGCCGAAAAAATCCGGCGAGGATTCCGTACGGCTTACTATCCCGCGAGCCTGCCGACTAGTTTATGAGATATCAAGCAATCGCGGCGGGAGGCACGACGCAGATGAGATAGACCCGAATGAAATGGATGCGACGGTGGCCGTGGAAATCTGCTCCTGGATACTCGCCGAGATGTTGCGCATCGCACAAAAGGGAGCCGATCCAGCGAGAGTTCAAGAGCTGATAACGGGACTCACGCAAAAGCGCTACCCGTTTGTGGAGGAAGTGGATGGTCGAATCTATGTCTCGCTGAGAGGACTCAGCGCGCGAGACATCGCGCTTGTCGTTTTGTGGTACGTATATCCACGAAGAATGGAAAAGAAAGTTTTGGTAGAGACTCTACGGAGACATCGTATGAGTCCCTCTAACGCAAATGTGGCGGTTTCTAGATTGGCTGGTGTGGTCGATGACGACGGAAGTGATCGCCTCCGGTTGCTTCGAATTGGTCTGCAAGAGGCGGAGAACCTAACGAGAGGAAAAGGACGGGCGGGACGTTAGCCTCGAATGGGAATTTTAACGTCAGAGCATATACCCTCAGCATGGCGGTGGTGGGTCCGGACCCACCAACTGGTGGGTTCGCCCACTCACTCGTTCTAACGCGCGTTAGGGAAAGAACACCCCTTGTGGGGAGTCAACTCGGGGAGTCAGCGGGTCTGCGCGAGGTATTCGGGTTGCACGAAACCCGCTTCGGAACGTGGCGCGCCCGGAGGAATTCGAACCCCCAACCCTCAGATCCGAAGTCTAATGCTCTGTCCTGGCCGCCTGACACGACCGATTCCGGCATGCAGCGGATTCAGATCAGGAGGTCGATTTCGAAATGTACTTTTCGTGCAGTTACTACAGGCTGGTAGGCGCGTCCCTGCCCTCTATCGAGGCGTATCAGACCGGCCTCCGACAGCTTGTGCAGCGTCCGCAGGAGATTCGGTTCCGCGCGATGGGTCAAGCTTGCGAGTTCGCTTACGGATTTCGGCCGGCGGTCCGCTATCAGTCGCAACAGCGCCCGGTTCTTGGGGGACAAAAGCTTGGCGCCGGCCTCTAGCGACTGAAACTGAACTTGAGTGGTTTTTTGCTCCGACGGATTGGCCGATTCGACCCAAATTTTGGGCTCGCTTGGGCCTGCTTTGCGCTCGCCGCGCGCCACGGCAAGCGTGAAGTCCTTGAATTCCCGAAAGCTTCCCGTCCTGAAGGTTCCAGGCTTTCGGATGCGCTTCTTCACACGACACCTTTTTCTTTCAGGATTCGTATCCGTCAAGTTCAAGGAGCACTTCCAATTCGTAGTCGTGCTTGAGCTTCATTCATCTCGCTATCGTCGTTCCCCTCAAGCATCATATCATGATGTGATGAATAGTTGTAACTACTCGAGTATTCCCCGAGGTTTTTCGGCTTGCAGCGCAGTGCCGCAGCCGGGACCAGCGATTGCCCGAATGCGGAATTGGAACTGGCGCGCCCGGAGGGATTCGAACCCCCAACCCTTAGATCCGAAGTCTAATGCTCTGTCCAGTTGAGCTACGGGCGCGGAACTTCCGATCAATCATTTTCATACCGCCGTGTCCATCGCCGGTTCAAATTTGACTCGATTGCACGATGCCGACTAGAATATGACTGACCAGTCAGTTTTATATGAGAAAAGCAGATTCGTCCCAGATTCGCCGCGGTTCGAGCCTCGATCCCTACGCGCCGCGCACCATTAATTCCGACGCCAACAGCATCGGCAACAACAAGCGCGAGCGCATCCTCGCCGCGGGATTGCGGCTGTTTGCGAACCAGACCTACCAGGCCGTCACGATGGATCGCGTGGCCGAAGCCGCCGGCGTCGCCAAGGGCACGCTCTATCTCTACTTCCCGTCCAAAGAGGCGCTCTACCTCGGCATCCTGAGCGATGGACTGGAAGCGGTCAGCAAGCGCTACCAGGCGACGACCGATACGCGCCAGGACGTCGCCGAGCGCCTGCGCCATGCGATCGACATCACCATCCAGTTCTACGACGAGCGGCGCGATCTGCTGCGTCTCATCGCGACCGAGGAGCCGCGGCTGGCGGAGGCCCGCAATCGATTGATCCAGGACTGGCGCGAGCGCGGATTCGTCTTCTACACCACGCTTATCGAGGAAGGGATGCGCGCCGGAGTCTTCGGCAAGACCGACTCGCGCGCCGCGACCCTGGCGATACTGGGCGCGATTCGCTCGGTGCTGCTGTATTACGGCGCGAATCGCCCGGCACAAAGCATCAGCGAGGAGCTCGGCGACTTCTTCCTCAGGGGACTGATCGCACGCGGGCGCAACAGTGCGCGATCGGAGCAGCGGCAATGAGAGCCATCATCCGCCGCATCGTCACGCTGTTGATCCTGGCCGGCCTCGGCGTCGGCTTCTATTGGTTCGGAAACATTTTCCTGTGGCCTCCGCCCGACACCAGCACGATTCGGGTGGTGGGGATGATTGAGGCGCCCGAGGTCAATATCACCAGCCGCATCGCGGGACGGATCACCGATCTGAAACTGCTCGAAGGCGATCGGGTGACGCGCGGGCAGGTCATTTGCCGTATCGAGGACATCGACATCCGCAATCAGTTGCGCAAGGCCGAGGCTGATTTGCTGCAGGCGCAGGCCAACATGATGAACGCGAAGCGCACCATCGATCGCGACGAGCGGCTGTTCGCGCAGCGAGTTATCGCGGCCAAGGATCGCGATGATGCGCGGACCGCCTACGATCAGTCGGTGGCATCGGTCGCGAGCAACAAGGCCAACGCCGATTTTTTCAAGGACCAACTTCATGACACCGCGATCCTGTCGCCGGTCGACGGCGTCATCGTCAACAAGGCGCTCGAAGTCGGCGAATGGGTCACGCCCGGAACGCCGATCCTCACCATCGATGATCTGACGACGATATGGGCGCGCGTCGATGTGCAGGAAACCGACCTCGGGTCGATATACGTCGGCAAGGCCGCGGAGGTGGAACTTCCGACCAATCCGCCGGTGACCTTCAGCGGGCGCGTGATGGCGATTGGGCAGGAGGGCAACTTCGCGACCGAGCGCGACGTGCGCCGGGGCAGGCAGGACATCCGCACTTTCTACGTCAAGGTGCAGGTGCTGCAGGCCGAAGGCGAATTGAAACCCGGCATGACCGCGGAAGTATCGTTCGCGCGGCATCAAGATGGAACCCGTCTCAGCCGCAATAACTACCAAAGACCTCTGTAAGCGCTTCGGCAGCTTCACAGCTGTGAAAGATGTGAATTTTGAGGTCAGCCGCGGCGAGGTCTTTGGGCTGCTGGGTCCGAATGGCGCCGGCAAGACCACGCTGGTGCGGATGCTGACTACGCTGCTGCCGCCGACCTCGGGCGAGGCGCGAGTTGCCGGCGAAGATGTCGCGCGTCATCCCACGCGCGTACGCAAAAAGATCGGCGTCATCCCCCAGGCGATGACCTCCGACCTCGATCTCACCGGATGGGAGAACATCGACATCTACGGCGAGTTCTATGGGATGCCGCGCCGTCAGCGTCGCGCGCGCGCCGAGCGCTTGCTCGAAATGGTAGGGATTCGCGATCGCGCGCAGGATCTTGTCGCGACCTACTCGGGCGGGATGCGCCGTCGCCTCGAGATCGCGCGCGGCCTGATTCATTCGCCGCAGGTTCTGTTCCTCGATGAGCCGACGATCGGGCTCGATCCGCAAAGCCGCCTCGCCGTGCACGATTTGCTGGTCAAGCTGCGTGAGGAAAGCGAACTCACAATCTCGCTCACCACGCACTACATGGACGAGGCCGAGTCGCTGTGCGATCGAATCGCGATCGTAGATCATGGCATCATCGTCGCACTAGACACGCCGCAAGGTCTGAAGGCGAGCGTCAAGGGGTCCGATCGAATCGAGCTGGAAGTGAAAGGCCCGCTCGATCAGATCATCGCAATGCTCTCGGAGCGGCCCGAGATCCACGACGTCAAGCGCGACGGCGGCGACGGCAAGCTCACGATTCGCGCCGACGACGGTGCGCATGCGCTGCCGCATCTAATCACCCAGATCGATGCGATGAATGGCGAAGTGACATCAATCAACCTGCAACGCATCTCCCTCGAAGACGTTTTCATCGAGCTTACCGGGCGCTCGCTGCGCGATGAGCCCGCACAGAAGGTAAGCCTGTTCGTTGGCGCGGGGATGCCGCAGCGGCGGTAAATCTATGCGAGGAATCATCCCATCATGAAGATGTGGGCGGTCATGCGGCGCGACCTGCTGAAGCTCTCGCGCAATCCGCTCACGCTGCTGTCCACGATCCTGATGCCGATCGTGTACCTCGTCATCATGGGCAATTCGTTCAACGGCAACTTGAAGCATCTATCGATCGCAGTGGTCAGCCAGGATCACGGCGAATATGGACGCCGCATGGTCGAGAAACTGCAGGCGCTCGAGGCCGGGCCGAAGACGCTCACGCTCTCTTATGTCAGCGATCTCGGCACCGCGATCGATGAGGTGCGCAATGGCACCTACAAAGCCGCCGTGGTGATCCCGCCCGACTTCACCAAGAGTGTCCACGAAGGGCGCCTCGCGGAGATCGGCGTATTCACCGACAACGTCGATACCGTCAGTTCGAGCACGCTGGAGGCGGTCGTCGAGGAGGCGGCGGCGACACTGGACACCGATTATGTGACCGCACGCGTGCCCAAACTCAAGCAAATCGTGACGCGCCCGGCGGAACTCTTCACCACCGTCAACTACGATCGCTCGCTGATACCCGGCGTCATCGTAATGTCGCTGTTCATGGGCTCGCTGATGGCGGGGGTGTTCAACTGGGTGATGGATCGCTTTCTCGGCGTGACCGAGGGCTACCTAGTGACTCCCCTCTCGCGATGGGAGATCGCGGGCGGCATCCTCGCCAGTGGCGTCACGATCACCAGCGTCGCCGCGACCATCGTGCTATTCATCGGGTTGCTGATAACCGGCGGCACCATCGAGGGCGGCTTCCCTGCCCTGCTGACGATCATCGGCATCATCATCGTGGGCGCAACCGGTCTCCTCGCGATGACATTTACGGTGCTCGGCCGCGCCGGTCATCCGCGCCTGGTGGGGACCTTCGCGGGATTCCTCAATGTGATCCTGTTTTTCCCGAGCGGTGCGATTTATCCGATCGAAAGCTTCCCGAAGTGGCTCAGGATCTTCGCGCGCTTCAATCCCGAGATGCATGCGGTGAGCGCGCTGAAATCGATCCTGTTCAAGGGCGCGGTGTTCGCCGCGGTGCGCGACGATATGATCTTCCTACTGGTGTTCACGGCGATCATGCTGGTGCTCGCGAGTATGTCCTTCAAACGCACGCTGTAAGTTTGCGCGCTTGAATTGCGGCCCTCGCCTTTTCCTTTTGACATCGCCTTGCTGATGCGTTAGCGGCGTGAATGGATTGCGCTGCAAAACGCGGCGCGCTGAAGCCATCACAACCTCGAATCGATGATGGAGGGAATCTAATGCTGTACGAACTGCGGATTTATCACGCCATGCCGGGCAAGCTTCCCGCACTGCTGAAGCGCTTCGAAATGGCTACCGTCGCGCTGTTCGAAAAGCATGGCTTCCGGCAAATCGGTTACTGGACGACGGCCATCGGCGAATCGAACGCCGACCTGCACTACATCCTCGCGTGGGAATCGATGGAGGAACGCGACCGGAAGTTCGCGGCCTTCGCGACGGACCCGGATTGGATCGCGGCGCGCACCAAGAGCGAGGAAGGCGGCCCGCTGATTTCGTCCTTCAGCAACAGCATCCTGACGCCGACGAAGTTCTCGGCACTGAAGTAGTGGTGGCTGGCTACTCAGTTTCGGCGCGACACTACGCCGCTGATGCCCGCGACAAAGAGAGTGGTGAGAACCCATCCCAGTATGATGTGTAGCCAGAGATAGTCGCGTAGCCACCATCCGTCTTTGTGACCGAAGACTCGCGCGCCGAGATTCGCGTTCGGTGACCAATGATCCTTTTGCCCGAGATTGATGATCGGAAGGAAGGCATCGAGCGAATAAACTGGCGCGCTGAACCTCGGATAGTAAGTGGGTGCGAGATGCGCGTTCTCGCTGAAGAACACGTAAGCGTCTTTGTCAGATGGCGCGACAATTCCAACCGCGTGTCCTCGGCCAAAAACCCACGCGCCAAAAAACACGACCACTAATGCCCATCCGAGCGCGTAGTATGGCCGGTAACCATAAGCGATCGTGCCCTTTAGAACCCACCGCCAGAGCCAATGCAGAAGGCTGCGTAAATAGTTCCGAGAAAGTGCCGGTCGTTTGGGTGCTTCGAGTTTGCGACGAACATCTTCCAATACAATCAACACCCTCCTCGCACCGGCATCGTCGCCTCTTTGGTGAAGGACGTTGGCCAGTTGCCGATAAGGTTGTGGCCAGAACTGGTCACTGCGCTGCCTGGCCAGCCACTCTAGACGTTTCTTCGCATCGGTCGTGCTCTCTATCATGCGAGCGTACTCGAAACCGTCTAGCACTAGTCTTCCATTCGCGGGCCAACTGCCCTCGTCGTCCTCAAACGGACCAGCCGAGGTCAGACCAAGATTAAGTGCAAGGTGCTTACCGTCAATCGCGCCGGGATTCGATACGTTCGTCCAGAAAACTGTTCCACCGACAGTTGTCTGTTGGGCATCTAGCATGCTTCGTCCAATAAAGACGGCGCCGTCGCAATTCAATATACCCGGCTATCTTCGCTCCAATGAGTCGCACTTCGCCATCCGCGCAAAAGCCGTCGGAAAACAAGACGTCACTGACCACCTGCAATCCGTCTGCGGACAATGCTCCGGCACCCGGGTTTTGAAAAGAGCCGACGCTAGCATCCAGACTTCCACCGATAGCTGCTCCAACCATGCTTACTTCGCCGTAGGCGCGGAAACCGTCACTCAAAAATACGTTGCCATTCACCTTCGCATCGTCAACGGCCAATGAGGTGCCGCCGGTATTTCGGAAGGTGCCACCTGTGCAGGTCAGATCTCCACCTATCTCGATGCTTGAAAGAAGGACTGCTCCCTCTCCACTAAACCCGCCGTCGAGAGCGGCGTCGCCCCTCACTTTCGCACCCTCAATATCAAGAGACTCTCCGACGGGATTTCGGAAACTGCCGCCCCTGCAGTTCAAGTCGTGGCCTATCTCTGCGCCCAGGAGGCTCACCTTACCTTTCGAGTGGAAACCCGCGCTCAAAATCAGATCCCGACGTATGGTTAGGCCGTCTCCGTCGATTTGCCCGGTGAAAGTGCCCGAGAAATCGAGGTACTCCATTTTGGCGTATCTCAGAATCATAGTCTCATTGACACGGCAGCTTAGAAAAAAAATGGGAAGTTGGATGGAGACGAAAGAGAGATCTAGTTCACCGATGACTCTCGCACCCTGAATGCGGATCCCTCTGGCATCTAGGAGAGGCGAAGCCTCGCGGTCGATGCACAGCCAGCGAATCAGCTCGGCGCGGATCTCTCGGTCTCGGCCCCAGGAGTCGGCAGATCCTGGGTCGTTGGCTTGCGGCGAGTCCCTGGGTCCGCAGTTGGCCACCTGCCCCGTCGCGACGGCGCAAAGCACCTTCAATTCGGATTCTGTCAAGTCCTCGAAACGAGTGAACGCGAGGTTTGTGAGTTTCCTGACTTCGCGCGACCATTCGATCATTGCGGCTGTGCCTCCCCCGAAGAAACGACAGTCCTTTATCGCTGCCGACACACTCCAACGTCAATCCGAGCGAAACCCCGAGTCAGCCGAACATGACCTTTTATGCTTTTCAAACGACTTCAGAGATATGTGGCACGAGCGGCAAATCCGGATGCAGGCGAGTTCTCGGCATTGAGGTAGCCCGGGCACTTTCCCGCCGACTGCTCAATGGCTCGCTTGCTACGTCGCGTGGTATAACCTATCGTAATACCATGGCTACGGTGAAGGTCGCCATCTCCATTCAGAACGACTTGTTGAAAAGAGTCGATTCGCTGGTCAGCAAGCGCGTTTTCCCGAATCGAAGCAAAGCCATTCAGGACGCGGTGCGCGAGAAACTCGCCCGTTTCGATCGGACCAGGCTTGCCCGTGAGTGCGCGAAACTTGACCCGAAATTCGAACAAGCGATGGCTGATGAAGGCCTCGCGCGCGATCTTGAGGAATGGCCCGAATACTGAGAGGTGACATCGTGTGGGCTGACCTCGACCCGACCAGAGGACGCGAACAGGCCGGTCGGCGGCCGGTTTTGGTTCTTAGCCACGATGTGTTCAACGAAAGATCTGGTACGGTCATTGGCGTGGCCCTCAGCAGCCAGCCTCCGCGCGCGGGCTTTCCTCTGACATTGGAGCTTCGGAGCAAAGAACTGCGGAAACGATCATGGGCCAAAATCAGTCAGATTCGAACCCTGTCGGTTGAACGAATCGGAAGGCGACTCGGACGCGCCACGCCCGAAGAATTGTCCCAAGTCATCGAGGGATTAACCGAAATCGTCGGAAATTAGTGTTGCGGAGGCATCAAAATTACGAAACGAAGCCAAACTGTCGAGCAAATGCGAACCTTTTCCAAAGGGGCATAGGGCTGAGAACCGCAGAAATAAACCCATTCGGGAGATGCGATGACACTCCACCACCGGAGGGCGAGGACGCCCGCCGGCCCTCACCCGATTTGCAGCACGCGAGGCGTGCCGCAAATCGACCTCTCCCAGTGCGCGGCCAGCGGCTTCGCCGCAGCCGCGGGAGAGGGCAAAATGCAGAAACAAACCCACCGCGAGCATCGCCAGCGGTGGTCCTGAGGCTTGGCGAAGGACCTCGGCGGGCACGGAATCGTGAGGCGAATTGACGAAACGAAGCCAAATGATCGAGGAAAATCGAGGGACTCTTCGGAAGTGCAGTTGAGAACGAAGCGTCGGGGCCATTGCGTGGCATCATCGAGCACCGTGTTGAGCCCCGCCCGAAGGGCTCGCATGGCGTGCCCTCAACTGCCAGATTGCAAAAACAAACCCACCGCGTGCGGCGCGATCTTGGAAGTAATTTGACGAAACGAAGCCAATTAGTGCCCGATTTTATTGGGTTTCCACGCTTTCACTCGATCAAGTTCGCGATGCCTGCGGATATCCGCGCAGGCAAATCGCTTCGCGTAGGTCCTTCGCCGGCAGCCTTCGCTCAGGATGACAGAATAAAGGTCGCAAAAGACATCATAAACATCTAATAGACATATATAGCATAGTCTAGCTCTACCTATGGCCTAGGGCCCCCGGGAACCTCGCCTGCATCGCGAACGGATACTCAGTATTGATCGGCAGCGCGCTCGCCTTGTCGAGCGCCTCCAACTCCGCGCTCTCCAGCTTGAAGCCTATCGCCCCGAGGTTGTCCTTATTCTGCGACTCGGTACGCGCCCCATAGATGACGGAGCTCACGCCGCGCTGCTGATTGCACCATGCGAGCGCGACATGCGAGACCGTCCGGCCTCGCTCCTTCGCCACCTGCTCGACCGCCTCGAGCGTCCGGTAGTTCCGCTCGTTGGTCAGCCGATTCCAGATGTCCTGCTTCGCCAGGCGCGAGTCCTCGGGCGGCTTCTGTCCCGAACGATACTTGCTGGTGAGGAAGCCGCCGCCGAGCGGACTCCATGGGATGATCCCCAGCCCTTCACTGCGGCATAGGGGCATCAGCTCGCGTTCGATGTCGCGCGAGATGAGGCTGTACTGCGGCTGCAGCGAATCGAAGCGCGCGACGCCGGCCTTGTCACTGACCCACAGGCTCTTCATCAGTTGCCATGCGGTGAAGTTCGAAGCTCCGAGGTAGCGCACCTTCCCCTGATGCACGAGATCGTCGAGCGCGCGCATCGTCTCCTCGATGGGAGTTTCGAAATCCCACGAGTGCACCTGGTAGAGATCGATGTAGTCGAGCTGGAGGCGGCGCAGGCTGTTCTCGACCTCGGCCATGATGTGCCCGCACGACAGGCCCCATTCGTTGGGACCGACCTTGCCGCCGGTAAACAGCTTCGCGTTGAAGCGCACCTTGGTCGCGATCACGAGGTTGTCGCGGCGATGATGCTTAAGCGCGCGGCCGAGGATCTCCTCGGACGCGCCGGCGGCATACACGTTGGCGGTATCGAGGAAGTTGCCGCCCACCTCGATGAACTTGTCGATGATCTTGCGCGATTCCTCTTCGCTGCTCTCGCGCCCGAACGTCATGCATCCGAGTGACAGTTCCGACACTTTCAGACCGGTTGCGCCGAGTTTGCGGTACTCCATCGAGAGCCTCTTGACGAAAACTGCGATGCGGGAATCTTTGGACGGTAGCTAAACTGGACATCCGCCTGCAACACGGATCGTGCGCAGTGCGGAGGTTGCATCAAATCGAATCGCCGAAAGGAGTGTTGGATTTCCGAGCTTTCCCGCTCATTCGCCGGAGGCATCGCTATTGCTCTATCGAACTGAAAGCCTTGGGGAGTTGAATCATGATCAGAGCGATAATCGTTGGGCTGATTGCCGGATGGCTGGCGGGCAAGCTGATGCGCGGATACGGCTATGGCGCGCTCGCGGACATTCTGTTGGGCCTGGTGGGAGGCATCGTCGGCAGCATCATCTTCGGGGTCTTCGGACTTCATGCGTATCATGCGATCGGGTCAATCACTGTATCAACTATTGGAGCAATGCTGCTGGTCGCGGCCTCGCACGTGATGCGCGACGAGTTCTGATGCGGACTCTTCCGCGTCGGCTTGACACTTTGAGCCGTCACCGTATTAGCTCTTCATTCAATGTTGTGGCGTTTGAGATGGCTTGTCGTCGGGCCGGTCGTGTTGTTCGTAGCCGTCACCCTGCTGATGAGCAGTTGCGGTGGGAGCAGCGGATGCACCGGCTCATTTGATGCGTTCGGAAACTTCTTACCGGGCGTCTGCCCGACCCCGGGTCCTCCAACTGGGTTCAACCTCGAGATGATCGTAATCGGCGCGGGCCCTCCCGTAACCGCAACGCCGACGCCAGCCCCCACCGCAACTGGACCCTTCAAGAAGACGCCAACTCCAACGGGATCGTTCACACCATCTCCAACTCCATCGCCCGCTCCCACCTTCAAACGAAGGACGCCAACTCCGACGCCAAGCCTGGTGCCACAAGCCCTCCCGACCGCAGCGGTGGTGGGACAGCAGGTTCCATTCAATGCGGATGGACTGTTCGTGAGAGGCTCCAAGATAGTGATCGCCGACATCACCAACTCGAGTTCGACGGTGTGGAGCTCGAGCTTGCCCACGAACGGCCCGCCCGTGCTCAAGCTGCCGGGGGGGCCGCCGATGGGTGGCATCTATACCGCACTCACCCCCGGATGCGCCTGCATCGATGCCAGCTCCGGCGGCGTATCCGCCAATCCGGTCAGCGTTGGAGTCGTGCCAATCCCGGCTCCCGGACAAACGCCTGAGCCCATCGTATGTCCGGTCTGCCCGACCATAGCGCCCACTGCGACCTCGACTCCCAGAGGTCATGCGGCTGACGGGGCGCAGATCCAGCCGACGCAGTCCGACACAGCCCGAATCAATGGCGTCCTGCAATGGACCTTCGAGGGAGTCAGCCCGATCGTAAGCCGGCTCGCCCCCTCATCTGACGGAAATCTCTACTTCCTGACGGCCGATGGAGACCTTCACGCCCTCGATGCCAAGGGGCGCGAGCGATGGAGCCGCCGCGCCGCCGGCAAAAGCATCGCAGTCTCGCCCGAGGGGACCGTGTATGCGCTGGGGACCGACGGCACTCTTCGGGCGCAATCGGCAATCGGCAAGCCGCTCTGGAGCATGAGCGCCGCATCGGGATTCGGCCCGCTCGCGGCATCCTCGAGCGCCGTCTATTTCCAGGAAGACCGCCAGCTCTTCGCCGCGTCCTCGCCGGGCGTGGTGCGTTGGCGCGCAACGGTTCCCGATGACATCAGCTCAGCCGCAATTGCGGACGATGGCACCGTCGTTGCCGCCGCCAATGGCGCCTCGGTAGTCGCGATCGCGTCGGATGGTTTGCGCAAATGGAGCTTCACGCCGCATGGCGGTTTCGCAGGCGAGATCGCCATACGAGGCAATCTCGTTTATCTCGGCTCCGGCAGCGGACGTCTCTACGCGTTGGATGCTTCAAGCGGCGTTCCGCAATGGACCTACGATACTGCGGCCGCGGTCGGTGCGGGACCGGTCATCAACGCCACCGGACCGATTTTCTTCGGCTCCGATGCCATCTACGCGCTGACCCCAGACGGCGCGCTCGCGTGGAGCAAGGCTCTCGCGAAAGCGGCGTCGAGCCCACTCGCCTCGGACGGCGAAGGTGGCCTGTTGGCGCCGCTGGATGACGATATCAGCGCGATGGTGAACTCCGACGGATCGGTGAAGTGGGCAACGCGAAGCTTCGGTCCGGTCGAGCGTGCGATCGTCTCGCCTTCGGGCGTCCTCTATGTCGCGACACAGGGAACCATCTACGCTGTGAGGTAGATTCACCTCGAACGGGGGATCGCTGGCGACTATTGACTCGTTGCCATCAGTTTGAGTTTCTATATGCGCTAACTGCTGGTGGACCGAAACTGGGCACTACCGAAACTGGGTAACAGCGAGACAAGGGGGGAACGATAAACGGGGGATGTTCGCGCTCCTGTCATTCGCCGGTATCAGCCTGATCCGGCGCAATCGGCGACGTACCATTCTCACGATCCTCGCGGTGGCGTGCGCGACACTGGTGTTTTGCTCCGTGATAGTGCTGCCCTACGTCACCGAACGTATTACCGCGATAGCGGATTCCTCACCGCGGCTGGTGGTAATGAACAGGTCTGCGATGCGCTACGGACTTCCCGAATCGTACTCCCAGAAAATCGAAACGATGCCTGACGTCCTCGCGGTGAACCGAATGACATGGTTTGCAGGTGTTTATGACGATCCCAAGCATCAGTTTCCGAGCGTCGCAATCGATCCCGATACGCTTGCGGAGATGTGGCCCGAAAACGGCTTCACTACCGATAGCCTTGCCGCGCTGAAGGCCCATCGCAATGGTGCGGTGGTGGGTGACGCTACCATGCATCGCTTCGGCTGGAAGGTCGGCCAGAACGTCATTTTGCGCAGTCAGATTTATCCGGTCACGCTGCCATTCACTATTCTGGGTAGTTACAGCGGTGGCAGCGATCCGTCGGTCTTCATGTTCCGGCGCGATTACCTCGAAGAGGCGCTGCACAACTCGCCGCGGGTTGAACATGATGTGGGTGCGATGCGCTAATTCGCGGGTCGCAAGCCGCATCGCCGGTCAGATCGATTCCACCTTCCGCAATTCTTCTTCCGAGACCGAGACCGACACCGAAAAGGCATTCCTCACCACGTTCCTGATTCGCTTTCAGTCGCTCGGCAACATTGTCCAGGCGGTAGGCCTGTGCGCCGTCTTCGCCATCGCGCTGGCAGTGCTCAATGCATCCTCAATGACGCTGCGCGAGCGACGCGGCGAAATCGCGGTGATGCGCACAGTAGGATTTGCCAACTCGCAGATCCTCGCGTCGTTCATGACGGAGGCTTTCGCCATGGCGCTGGTGGGAGGGGTCGCGGGCACGTTGGCATCGGCGCTGATTCTGAATGTGGTACGTGGTACGGTACCGGCACTAGGCTCCGCATTGAGCAGCGGAATGCCCTTTCCGCTTATGATTGGCGGCGTCGCGATGGCACTCGGCATCGGGGTGCTATCCGCGCTCCCACCCACGCTGGCCGCCCTCCGCACGCCGGTCTACCAATCGCTCCGCGATGTGACCTGAGGCTCTAAGGTGGTTAGATCTGTTCCGCTTCTGCCATCTTGATCTTATTTCCTCGACCCGTCTCAATAGGATCATGCCTGCGATCGACATCATCAAGCGCCGTCTCAAAGAAGACCGGATCCCTGAAACTCCCGAAGACTTCGGCAGGAAGAAGAAGCGTCCGCGCGAAGTCGCCTTCATGGATGTCAACCTGTGCTTTCCGTGCGGCAAGTGCCCGGAGTTCTGCCCGGTCCAATGCATCGAGTATTTGCAACCCGGGTCGGTGCCGAATCGCGGCGTACAACCGGTGCAGGATCGCTTTCAGGAATGCATCGGATGCTACATCTGCGTCGAGGTCTGCGCGCTACTGACTGACTACGATGCCGTCAGGATGTATGACACCAGTTTGGTGGAGGAGGTACTCGGCGTGAAGGTGGGCGATACGCCGCCGCCAGAGCCAATTCCCGCCAAACCCTACGAAGAGTTCTTTTCCGAAGGCGGACTCTACCGCCACCTCGGCAAAGGCTCGCGCATCCGCGACAAGATGAACGCCGAAGAGCGCGCCATCTTCAATCGCGAACGCGTCCGCGGCTAGACCTAGCCCCTAACCCCTTCCCTAACTTTTTAGGGAAGCGGAACCGGATGTAGGGACGAGGGACGGCGGGGGTGAGGTCATCGATCCCTTTGTGTCTCGATGTGTTTGTGGTTAATTCCCGCTCATGCCCAATCCTGCAATTCGCGTCGAAACCAACAATGGCGTCCGACATCTGATCCTCTGCCGCGCCGAGGAATACAACACCATCACACCGCAGCTTCGCGATGAGCTCGCCTCCGCTATCGATGCCGCCGACGCAGACCACGACGTCAGCGTTATCCTGCTGCGCGCCGAAGGCCCCGCGTTCTGCGCCGGCTACAACCTCGATTGGGGCACCGGTTTGCAGGTCGGCGAGCCGCGTCGCACTCGCGTATGGGATTCGGTCACCGACTACAACGCGATGTCGCGGTTTGTGAATGTCTACATGAAATTATGGTATGCGACCAAGCCTACTATCGCGGCGGTCCACGGATGGTGCGTCGGCGGCGGCACCGACATGGTGCTCTGCGCCGATATAATCATTGCGGCGGAAAATGCGTCGTTCGGTTATCCCCCATCGCGGGTATGGGGCACGCCGACCACCGCGATGTGGGTCTACAGGATGGGCCTCGAGCGCGCCAAGCGCTACCTGCTCACCGGCGATGAAATCCCCGCCGTCGAGGCGGCGCGCATCGGACTGATTCTCGAAACCGTCGCGGACGACAAGCTTCATGATCATGCGATCGCGTTCGCCGAGCGGATGGCGCGCGTGCCGGCCAATCAGCTTCAGATGCTGAAGATGTTATGCAACCACACCGCCGAGAATATGGGTCTTTCAACCTCGCGGATGCTCGGCACTCTGTTCGATGGTATCGCGCGCCACACGCAGGAGGGCCTGGATTTCGTGACCCGCGCGCAGCAGGCGGGCTTTCGCCAGGCGGTCCGAGAGCGTGACGAGCCATTCGGCGACTACGGCTCCGGCCCTCGCTCGAAGCGCCGCAAGAAGCCGACCTGACCGCGCTGTCTAAGGAGCGTCACTAGAATATGTGGAGACGGGTTCTGACGCCTGCGTGGACCGGTCGGAGTGTCGTATTCATTCGCAGCGCCGTAGGCTTGATCTTTTTCACCCAAGGAATTCTGAAATACATAGATCCGCATATGGGTGTACTGCGGTTTACACGGATTGGATTTCCGCTTCCCAACTTCACCGCTCACTTCGTCGGCACATTCGAGATCGTATGCGGGCTTCTGATCCTGGCCGGACTGTTCACGAGACTCGCCAGTGTTCCTCTCTTGGTCGTCATTTTGACGGCGATTGCCACGACCAAGATTCCCGAGCTGTTCCACGCCGGGCAAGGGTTCTGGTTCATGGTGAGCGACGCCCGAACTGATTTCGCGATGATGATGAGCTTGATCTTCTTGTTAGTCGCGGGCGGTGGTGGCCTCTCGTTAGACCTTTGGTTGGCCTCTCGCAGTGAATGAAGGTGTCGTGCGCTGCTGAATCTAGGGGACGAAGTCGCGATGCGCGGGGAGGGCGGCGGATAATTCACTGCGCCTGTTCTGATGGAGAAGCTAGAAGCGCGCTGCGCGGAGCAGCTGCGATCGCTGCTTTCAGTCTACCAGTCGCGCGAGACTTTCGGATCGCTCACCGGCATCGCCATGTGATCGAATTTGACCATAGCTCCTCCTGGCGGACGCAATAAAATTCGTTAGCTAGAATTTCTCCTTGAACGGGCGCACCTCGAGTTCCATCGTCCATGCGCTGCGATCCTGATGCGCCAGATGCCAGTAGGTCTCGCCGATCGCGTCGGGGCTGAGCATGTCCTCGCTCGTCAGGTTGCCAAGCTTGCGTCCGGGAATGTCGATGGCGCCGTCGACGTTGATCCACGCCACATGAATTCCCTTGGGGCCGAGGTTCCGCGCGAGCGACTGCGCCAGCCCGCGCATCGCAAACTTCGCCGGCCCGAATGATACCGACTTCGGACCCGCCTTCACTCCGGCGGTAGCGCCGGTGAACAGCATCACGCCGCGCCCGCGCGCGATCATATCGGGAGCGACCTCCTTTGCGCTGACGAACGCACCGAGGGCATTGACGCGCCAGTCACTCTCATACTGCGCGGGCGTGATATCGACGATGGTACCCCATGACCCGCTACCGGCGTTGTAGAGCAGCACTTCCGGCGCGCCGAGGCGCTCGCGAATCGTCTTGAACATGGCGGCGACCTGCGCGGGATCGCCGATGTCGGCAGGCACTTCGAGCGCATGCCCTCCCGCGCTTCGAATGTCCGCGGCGACCGACCGGATGAAATCCGGCTTGCGCGCATTGATCGCGACCGCGTAGCCTTTTGCGAATCGTCGCGCCAATGCCGCACCGAGTCCGGGACCGACGCCGGTAATTACTGCCACCGGAAGTTTGTTTTCGGCCATCGACAGTACCCCTCGTGCTTGTCGTCAGACTGCTACTACTTCACGTAGAGAAAAATACCTTCATAGGTGAGCGCCGGGCGATCATTGCCGACGACGTGGACGCTGGTCTCCTGCGTCACCTGAGTGCCCTGAGGCCGCGCCTCCACCGCCACGATACGGCTATGCGCATGCACCTTGGCGCCGGCCGGGACGGGGGAGATAAACCTCAACTTGTTGCCGCCGTAGTTTACGACGTTACGATATCCGACGACGTTCCAATCGCTCTTCGTCTGAAACGCCGGCAACAGACTCAATGTCAGAAAGCCATGCGCGACCGGTCCGCCGAATGGACTTTCCTTCTTGCACCGCTCGATGTCGATGTGAATCCACTGATGATCGCCGGTTACATCCGCGAATTTATTGATCTTTTCCTGACTCACCTCGATCGGCTCGCTCCATGGCCCGTAGTCCTTGCTGATCTTCGTCTTCAGTTTCTCGAGGTCGTCAAAGCGTATGCTCTCCATAAGGTCTCCTTATTTCTCCATAATGCCGCGATTAGTCCGCGTCATTGCCAGTTATTTGATGGATATTTGATGGACATTTCAGGTTATTTCACAAACTCGTTCAGCGCCGCCTTCAAGTTGTGGCTTTGTTTCTCGACGCCCAACTTGATGAGCGCGTAACGCTGGTCGTCATCGAGCGCCGCCCATGCCGCTGGTGTCAGCGCGATGCCATTCGCCCTGGCATTTTCCACCAGCAGCGCCGGCGCCGAGGCCGGCGGCTTCGCGCTCCGCCGCTTCTCCTCGGGCAGGTCCTTCGGCTTCGTCCCACACTTCGCGAGCGTCACCTCGTTGATGAAGGTGCGCAGCGCCTCCGCCTCCTCATCCGACGCGGTCGGCGCATGACAAATCATCAGCCGCTCCCCGCGCCCGAGCTGCTGCCATTGCTCCAGGCCAAGCTTGATGCCGAGCTGGTCGAGCTTGCGCCGCACTGCCATCGGCAGGCAGCTCAGCGATTCGCAAAGCTCGGCTTCGAACTGAAATTGTCGCATCATGATGATTACTCCCGACTGATTACTCTCGGACTAAAATTCCTACCTATGGTTCAGCAAAGAATGTCAGCAACTGCTCGATCAGGTACTCCGGCCGCTCCTCGGGAATCCAATGAGCGCACTTCTCGATCACGCCGCCGCGCACATTCTCCGCGAGCTGCTCCATCGAGCGCTTCGCGATCGCTCCGAAGCCGCGCTCGCCGCCAAGCGCCAACACCGGCATCTTAAGCTTGTTCTCCGGCCCATCCTTATTGTGCTCCGCGTCGGCGAACACCGCACGATAGTATTCGAAGCCCGCGCGCATCGCGCCCGGCGCCGAGTAGCATCGCACGTACTCGTCGATGTCCTCTTCGGTAATCGCGGTCGGATTATACGCGGTGCGATAGAACCAGGTCAGGTAGATGCGCTCGCGGCCCGCCACCAGCGCCTCGGGCAGGTCGCGCACGTTGTGGAACTGCATATGCCAGATGCCGCCGGGCCGGAACGGAAACGCACGCTCGGTGCTCTTGCCCGGAATCCCGACATCGAGGATCACCAGCTTGCGCACGTCCTCCGGATGCGCGACCGCATAGGCATACGCGACCGGACCACCCCAATCGTGGCCGACCAGGAAAATCTTCTCATGCCCAAGTTTGCGGACCAGCTTGTAGATATCGTCGGCGATGGTGCGCTTGTCGTATCCGCTGACCGGCTTGGAGGAATCGCCGATCCCGCGCATATCGGGCGCGATGATGGTGTAGCGGGCGGCGAGCGCGGGAATAATCTTGCGCCATTCGTACCAGGTCTGCGGCCATCCGTGCAGCAGCACGACCGGCTCGCCCTGCCCTGCGATGACGTAATGGAGCATCACGTCATTGACGCGCGCGGTATGATGTTCGAGGGCCACGTCAGGCATCTTCTATATCCTCGCCAAAGATCGATGCGTCATAGGCTTTCGTAGCATCACTCCTCGCGCCGCGATAGCCGCCATTTCGGGCACGCGAATTCGGATAAGAGGTAGTCCATTCTCTTGTTGAACTCAATAGTTCACTTGATGAACTATTTCGGTGTATGGGTCCCTCTGCGATCTCTTCCGAAGGTCCCTTCTCTCGCTTTTATTTGCGAGAGAAGGTGTCCGGCGCGATGGTCGCTCTTTGATCTTGCGACCAGCGTGACGGACGGATGAGAGCCGGGCGGGCGTCTTCGCCCGCCCGGCGGCGGAGCGCCACGACTCTTCCGACATCTTTCATACGACTGTACTCTCTCGGTCATCATGAACGCACACGCAGTTCCCAACCGACGACTGATGACCAACCGCGCACGCTCCTTGCGCCGAGATTCCACCGACGCGGAGAAACGGCTCTGGAGCGCTCTGCGCGACCGCCGCCTCGAGGGCATCCGGTTTCGCCGTCAGGTGGTGTTGGGCCGCTACGTTGCGGACTTTTGCTCGGCGAATCCTAAGCTCGTCATCGAGCTGGACGGTATTCAGCACGAGAACCAACGGAGATACGACGATGCTCGTACTCAATACCTGGAGGCACAAGGATACGTGGTCCTGCGCTTTTGGAACGGAGACGTCTTCACCCATCTCGATGCGGTACTGAGTACGATTGCCGACGAAATCGGGAAAAGAAGCGCGCCGTAGCGATTGCCTATCGATCTCATGACATCCCCGAAGAACGGGCGCGCTGTTGTTTCACTCTCTCTGTGCTTCTTTCCGGCGTTCCTTCTCTCGCTTTTATTTGCGAGAGAAGGTGGCCGGCGGGGTTCTCGCGATGGCTGCGATGCGAGAACCGTGACGGACGGATGAGAGCCGGCGGCCGTCCTCGCCCGCCGGTGGTGGAGTGGCACTAACCTCCAAGCGCCTTCCGCCTCTGCTGCTGTCATCCTGAAGGGAGCCTGCCGAAGTGAAGGACCTCCGCGAAGCGATTTTCCGGCGCGCTGTGAACGACGTTCTCGACTACGTATCCGCCATTTTTTTGCCGCGACGGCGATCGCACCCTCGCCGAATCTCGCTCTATTCGGCCCAAGTCGAGCCCACGCTGCTGGCATTCGCCTTGCTGTCTACAGGATGGTTACGCAAGGCGCTCGGATGTTCTAATCTTAGCGCCTGATGGAAAAGAGCATCCTCTACTACGGCGACAATCTCACAGTCCTGCGCGAGAACGTCAAGGACGAGTCGGTCGATCTCATCTATCTCAGATCCGCCTTTCAACAGCCAGGCCAACTACAACGTCCTGTTTCGCGCGCCGACCGGCGAGCAGTCGCACGCGCAGATCGAAGCCTTCGAGGACACGTGGCACTGGGGAGATTCCGCCGAACACGCATTTGATGAGGTGATGAAGAGCGGCAACACCGATGCGGCTGAACTGCTGCGCGCCATGCGGTCGTTCCTGAAAGAGAACGACATGATGGCATATCTGACGATGCTCGCTGTCCGGTTGTTAGAACTGCATCGAGTGCTCAAGGAGACCGGTTCGCTTTATCTGCACTGCGATCCAACCGCGAGTCACTACCTCAAGATGTTACTCGACGCGGTTTTCGGAATCGCAAATTTCAGAACCGAAATTATTTGGAAACGCAGCAGCGCTCATAGCGATACCAAGCAGGGCCGTCACCAGCATGGTCGATTGCACGACGTGATTTTCTTCTACACGAAGTCGGAGGAGTGGATCTGGAACCCCGTCTACACCCCGTACGACCGCGAGTATGTCGAGGACTTCTACAAGTATGTCGAACCGGAAACAGGCCGTCGATATACGCTCGGCGATATAACGGGTCCGGGCGGAGAGGCAAAGGGTAATCCACAGTACGAAGTCATGGGCGTGACACGTTACTGGCGCTACAGCAAAGATCAGATGGCGGAGCTGATGAGTCAGGGACGCATCGTCCAAACGACTCCAGGCGCCGTACCTCATACAAGAGGTACCTCGATGAAATGCCGGGTGTTCCTATTCAGGACATATGGACTGATCTAAATCCTGTGTCCTCGCAAGCCGGCGAGCGCCTTGGGTACCCAACCCAAAAGCCACTCTCTTTGCTAGAGCGAATAATTGCTTCCTCTTCCAACGAGGGCGACACCATTCTCGATCCCTTCTGCGGATGCGGCACCACAATCCACGCAGCGCAAAAACTAAACCGGCGCTGGATCGGAATCGACATCACCCACCTCGCAATTTCGCTAATCGAAAAACGCCTCAATGACGCCTTCCCCGGAATCGAGTACGAGGTCCACGGCACGCCCAAAGACCTCGAAGGTGCGCGCGACCTCGCCTTGCGCGACAAGTATCAATTCCAATGGTGGGCCGTTTCGCTCGTGAATGCGGTTCCCTTCGGCGGCAAGAAGAAAGGCGCGGATTCGGGTATCGACGGCATCATCTATTTCAAGAATTTCAAAGATGGAAAGCCAGTCACCGAAAAGATCATCGTGTCGGTCAAGGGCGGCGAGAATGTGAACGTTGCCATGGTCCGCGACCTCGCGCATGTGGTCGAGCGTGAGCAAGCGAAGATGGGTCTGTTCATCACTCTCGCGCCGCCTACTGATCCGATGAGCAAGGAAGCCGTGACGGCGGGATTCTACGAAGCGCCTAATCGCAAGGATCAATATCGGAAGATTCAGATCGTCACGATCGGCGATCTCCTCGAAGGCAAGAAGCCGGACTTGCCGCCGCAGGATCCATCAGCGTTCCTGCAGGCGCCGTGCGAAGATGACGCGGAGCAATTGGCGCTGATTCGTGACGGGGTCGAAGGCCTCCCAACTCGGACCTCGCGGCGCAAGCGCAGTTAGAAGAGCGGGAGTACGTGGCACTCCACCGCCGGTGGGCGAGGACGCCCACCGGCTCTCATCCGTCCGTCACGGTTCTCGCATCGAAGCCATTGCGAGAACCGCGCCGGCCACCTTCTCTCGCAACAAAAAGCGAGAGAAGGGACCCCATGGCAAGAGGCTCCATTCGCAGGGTAAGTGACGCTTCGAGGCGGGCGAGGAATTTTCGAGGAAGCGGGGACCTTCGCAGCCGCAGTGGCGGCGCAGAAATCGTGAGATCGCATCCTTCGATTGCTCGGCTGCTCCAGTCAGGAGCAATGGCCCGCCGGTTCCACAATCACCTGCTCGGCGCCCTTGATGCGCTCCGCCAGAAGCCGCGAGTCTTTCTTATGAGATGAGGGCGTCGTCCTCCGGAAGCACCTCACATTCGCTCTCTTGGCGCCGCAGGTAAGACATGTAAGACTAAATTATGAGTAGTTCGAGACTCTCAACCAAAGGGCAGCTCGTGATCCCGGCTCCGTTACGGAAGGCCTTGAACCTCAGGCCGGGCGACAAAGTCGAAATGAAGCTGGAGGGCCGAAGACTGGTCCTGCAACCCGCAACGTCGCGCGGTGCCAGGCTGAGGCGAGGCAAGTTCGGGCGTCCGGTTTTGGTGGCGTCGGAAGGCGCTCCAGTAATGACGACCGAGAGCGTGAGCGCGCTCCTCGAGGAGCTTCCTTGAGCCACCTGCTCGATGTGAACTTCCTGATCGCGTGCGGATGGGAATCGCACGCGGAGTACATTCGGGCGAGCCGATGGCTCAGCCGGGCCAAGTCTTTCGCGACCTGCCCGATCAGCGAAATGGGCTTTCTCAGAGTCAGCCTGAGCGCCGCGTTTGGTGCGAGCTTCGAAGATGCGATGGCGGCACTGGATGCGATCGCCAGTATGCGCACGCATAGGTTTCTGCGAGATGCAACGCGCGCACAATCGCTGCCGCCAGTCAGCACGAGTAAGGATGTCACCGATGCGCACCTCGTTGGCCTGGCGCGGCGCTATAGGCTGAAGCTGGCAACTTTCGATGCCGCGCTGTGCGATAAAGAATGGGCGCGCGGTGTGGCGGAGGACCCAACCCGATGAGGAAACCTCGAGTTTCGCCAGGGTTACTGCTCGGGTAACCTCGCCCGACCACGCTAGTCATCGTGCCACTCCACCACCGGTGGGCGAGGACGCCCACCGGCGCTCATCCGTTCGTCACGTTTCTCGCTTCGAAGCCATCGCGAGAACCGCGCCAGCCACCTTTTCGATTCGCTTCGATTCCACTCGCGTTCCGTCTCAGCGACTCCGCGCTCTCGCAAAAAAGAGCGAGCGAAGGGACTTCGGAAAAGAACACCTTGATCGCAGCGTCTGCGGCGCATGAAGAGCTTTGATATTGCCGGCCCGCGATAATAAGCTAGATTGACAGCTAGCTGGAGATAGATCGATGCGGGAAGTTGGAGCCTTTGAAGCAAAGAACACGTTAGGCGCGCTTCTCGACCAGGTCGAACATGGCGCCGAAATAGTAATAACGCGCCATGGGAGAGCCGTCGCCCGACTGGTTCCTGCACAGCCGGGATTCGAGCGCGAAAAGGCAAAGCGCGCCGCCCTCGGTCTGCGCAACGCGAGCAAGGGTGTCATGCTCCGCGGTCTTAAAATCAAGGACCTTGTCAATGAAGGACGCCCGTGAGCTTCGTCCTCGATAACTCGGTCGCACTGGCGTGGTGCTTCGAGGACGCGCACACCGAACCGGTCATGAATCTTCTGGACCGCGTCGCTGAACGTGGTGCGTATGCGCCCTCCCTTTGGCCTCTGGAAGCGTTGAACGGTCTTCTGATGGCAGAACGAAGGAAACGTCTCGACGCCCGGCGGCGCAACCTCCTT
Organism: uncultured delta proteobacterium; assembly: GCA_963815835.1. Taxonomy (GTDB): domain Bacteria; phylum Desulfobacterota; class Binatia; order Binatales; family Binataceae; genus DATGKG01. The sequence goes on along the minus strand of CAWFIF010000001.1, from coordinate 3,339,310 downwards.
GCGGGTTTCCTGCGCGCTCTGCCGATCACATTGGACATGGAAACCGCCGATCACGCATGGAGGGCAACGATTCGGCTGGCTGAACGGTACCGGCTCACCGTGTACGACGCCGCCTATCTCGAGCTTGCGCAACGGCGGAAGCTCCCGCTCGCCACCTTTGACCAGGACCTCATCAAAGCGGCAAAAGCAGCTGGCGTGATCCTGCTCGGAACGTGAACTCTGCGAGTCTGGGTGCCACCGACCAGCTTGCCATCGCGACTCACCCAAGCGGTGCATCGAGGCGTGCACGGATTTCCCGAGCAGCGCGGTACGTATGCGGTCTAGTGGCGGCCTAGAAATCGCGCGATCGCATCGCGCGATTGCTCGGGTTGCTCCAGCCAGAAGCAATGTCCCGCCGGCTCCAAAATGACCTGCTCGGCGCCCTTGATGCGCTCCGCCAGAATCCGCGAGTTTTCCCATGAGATGAGCGCGTCGTCCTTGCCGGTTATCACCAGCGTCGGGCATCGAATCTCCGAAAGCCGATCGTAAGTATCGTGCTCGAACGCAGCTTTCATACGATGGGCGAACCCGACCGAATCGATGGGCCGATTGCGGCGCTCCTCGATCATCGAGGCAACGATCTCGGGATGTCCCGCCAGGTACCCTTTGGTGAACGCGGCCTCCGCCAAGGCCTTGCCACGTTCTTCAGGCGTCATCGGTTTGGTGGAATATGCGTTGGTCAACGCATCGCCGCCGAGACGGATCGATTTCGGCCCGCCCGGCGTGGTGCAGCCCAGAACGAGAGCGCGAACCTTAGGCGGATGGCGCAGCGCGAATTCCTGCGCGATCATCCCTCCCATCGAAACGCCGATGATATGCGCAGACGGAATCCCCAGATGGTCCATCAACGCGGCGGTGTCATCGGCTAGCATCGCGATACTGTACGGCATGTCTGGCTTCGCGCTCAGTCCGGAGCCGCGCTGGTCGAAGGTGAGCACGCGATAAGTGTTGGCAAATGCCGACGCCATCCCGGCGAACATGGTCTGGTCGCCCTGCGCGCCATGAATCATGACGATAGTGGCACGGGCTTCAGCCTGTGATGTACCGCGAAGCTCGTAGGCAATTTCACTTCCGTTGACCCGCGCGCGTTCCATAGTGTCTCCCCAAGGATGCTGTGACTCTCGCATAAACCGCGCGTTCGCGGCTAGCGCGGTGGGGGGCCGTGAAAGGAACGCGTCGCCATCATCGCCGTAGCATCGGCGAACCGTTGCTAACCTACGCGCCATTGCCCGCCGAAGGCAATCACTGTGCCAGCGACGGAGCTGCTACGACAAACACGGATGGCTGCCCAACGGCGGCGGCATGGATCATTTCACGTCAATCGAATTGAAATGGTTCGCCCAGTTTGTCAGGAGGACCGCCGACTCATTGTCAACATCCCCCCGGCTTTCGATGTGTGCAGGACGTCAGGGACTAACAGCGGTTATTTACAGCTCTTGATCGCCTGCAGCATGATGTTCTTGTCGAGCTGATTGACGACTCCATCGCCATTCAGATCGGCTCCGCACAGCGCGCATGGCTTGCCGATCGCCGCGTCCAGCAGTTCCAGGTCTTTTCCATTCACCTTGCCGTCGCGATTGAGGTCAGCCCTCACGCAGGTTCCCACGCAATCCGCACCGAGGTTGGCGTTGACGACCGCCAGGTCCTTGGCGTCGGTCGTTCCATCGTCGTTGAAGTCGAAGAAGCTGGAGACGCCGAGAAAATTGTTTACTCCTTGAACGTCGAACTGATTGACGAATTTGTCCAGGTTGCCATCACCGGGGCAGACCGGCTCGGACGCCAGCAGATTGTTGAGGCTAGCCTGCAATTTCTCATACTCGGGCTGGAGCGCCGAAGGCACGCACGATTCCGGCGGAAGGCCCGAATCGGGCGCACACGCGAGGTCGTTGGGCGCGGGACATCCGGTGTTTGCGGTTCCATAGGGGCAATCAAGGCCAGCGGGATTGGAGCTGGTCTGACTGAGATCGTAGAACTCCGCGGTAGTAATGATGCCGAACGGAGGAAAGACCGTATTGCATTGCGGTCCCGGACAGAGCGATTCCTCGCAATCGTTAATCTGCTCCTGGATGAACTTGTAACCGGTGTCGCGCGTTGCCCACTGATTTTTAGGCAACAGCCTCAGCGTTGGATCAAGCCCGTTCTGCACATCACAGCACGAGTTCCATGAGTTGTCGGGGGTATCAGGGTTGGGGAATTGCAGGCCCGGTTGATCGGCATTTTGCGGACCCAGCCAGACACCATTGTTCTCCTGCTCGCAGAAGCTCTGGTTGTTGAAGAGGACGTCAGAGCAGGTGCCTCCCGTCAGCGTCGGGGTAGTGCCTTGCATTCCGACTGTCGCACCGATTGCGCATGGCCAGCTGCGCGTTGCCGGATTGGTCGGGATTTCGAATACCCCGGGTCCAAGCTGTGTGAAATTGATATCGCGCTGTGGCTTCGCATCGGGATTGGTGAGGTAGGTGAGCATCGGAACGCTATCCAAATGATGCGCCGGGGGAACGATCTGGTTAGCGTTGACCCCGGCGGCCTCACTGAATAGCTGAAAGAAATCCACCGCGTTAACCATCGCGTTGACGACGCGCCCGCGGGTCCCTTTGACCTTCGCGCCGGCGACTATCAAGGGCACCCAGACTCCGGTTTGATGCACCGTGCCCTTGGAGTTGACGGGATCAAAGGGCGATGCGACGAGCACCCCATAGGTGCCGTTGTCGCCGATGATCGCCACCATCGTGTTGTTGCGTTCGAGCTCGGGAATGCGCGGGCCACCAGGTCCTGGAACAGTGGTAATGTTGCCGTTGATGTCGAGCGTCGCCAGCCCCATGTTAGCCATCAACTGTCCGATATCCTGATCCATCGTTTGCAACATCGCACTGGCGATTAGGCGCTGGGATACAATCTCGGGTGTGGTATTCCCGACGCACACGAAGGGAAGGCCACTCAGCAACGGCGTGGCGGGCGGCTGCTGATAGGGAGTGTGTATCGCATTGTAGGTGACGCTAAGCATCCGCGGCCCAGTCTGATTATTCCACCACGCTACACTGCTGTCGGTTTGCGCCTCCGTCATATACTGACGATAGACGGTGGGCTCATTGTGGCATTGATTGGGCGCGGTTGGAGGTGGAATCGCACCGCTGACCGTAGTTCGAGCCCATACGTAGTACGAATTGGTCCGCGTGAAGTCCAGGATCGGGGGCGTCGAGGTAAGGCAATTCGTCCCTACCAGGAACAGGCCGGCGTTCTCGAGGCAGGTCTTGCCGTCGGGCGTCATCGCACAGCTACCATCCACCTGATAGCACGCGCCTGAGTTCCCGCTCTGATCGAAGCCGCAAGGAAATGTCCCAGGGGCGACATTCGTGATACCGGCCTGGGTGTCGATCGATCCGGGGCTCGCACCCAGATTGCCATCGAAGTAATCGAAGCCGAGCGTTGCAGGTGAGCAGTCACCGGCGGGGTTTTGGTCACCAAGATGAAACTTGCCGATCATCGCGCTCTTGTAGCCGGCGGTCGCGAGCACCCGCGGCAGGGTAGTTTCGTAGGGTGAGGTTTGCGATGCCGGCAGCATGTTGTCGATGAGCGCGCTGGTGACGCCGGTGCGAAGCGGATAGCGGCCGGTGAAAAATGCGGTCCGACTCGGCGAGCACTCCGGCATCACCCAAACATTGGTGAATTTGACTCCCGCGCTGGCGATCGCATTCATGTTGGGCAGGGAGGCGGGAAGCGACCCATTTTTCCAAAACGACCCCACCTGATCGATTCCCACGTCGTCCATGACAATAAACAGAATGTTAGGCGGCTTCGCGGTGGCGACCGGCGAGTTGGAAGATGAGTTGCAAGCCGGCAAAATCGTCAGCAATACCAGTATCGCCGGCCAAATCGCGGATTCCAAACGGCATCGATGCGAGCCTCTGGAAGGGGTTTCGCTTTTGCCCATTTTTTCCCCGGGTCGGGCGCTGACGCCGCTGTCAGATGACTCCCACAGGTAGCGCCTGTTTATAAGCAATACGCGGTGAGCCCTCAAGGGCAGCCATAAAGAACCGCCGCCACTCTACACCCTCTCGGCCCGCTCAATGATTGTGTCAGCGGTTTGAGAACAGGCGTGATTACCTCAATGCGCTGGCTGCGCCGTCCACTTCAGCAAAGCCTGTTTTTGATCCTCGCTGAGGCGCGCCGAATGATCGAGCGCGGTGTAATCTCCGGGCGGCATCGATCCCGAGTTGACCGACTTCTCGATGCTCTCCAGCTCGGCCGCCCGCTTTTCAGCGGCGTAGCTTTGCCAGTCGGAAAAATCGAGAACGCCGCGAGCAGAACTAGCGGCGAGATAAGTCGGCGAAATGGCGGCGTACCATGGAGCACTTCCTGTGCTCGAATGGCACTGAAAGCAGGATCTCTCGAGAATCGCATTGACCTCGGGATCCGCGCTGACGGCGGAGGCGGGCGCCGATAGGGCGCCTGTTGGCGGCGAACTCGAGCATCCAGCTAGTAGCAGAACTAAAGCGATGATTGGCGCTATCGCGGATAAAATCCTCATGATTGTGCTCGTTCTATTGGATCAGACCGATTTCCACCAGAACCGAAAGTGAATGGATTCTATGTCGAAAGCACGCACCGTGCACTTGCGTTACGAAAGGAGATAGTCCATTCTCTTGTTGAACTAAGTAGTTCGCTTGATGAACTTTAATCGGAGTTTTTCACCATGAGCGAGAGCGGATCACTAAGAACGTCCGACGGATGGGAAAAGACTGCCTGTGTCCTGTGCAGTGTGAACTGCGGACTGGAAGTGAAAATCGAAGGGCGGCGCATTACCCGCGTCCGCGGCAATAGAGACCATGTCGCCTCGCACGGCTACGCATGCGAGAAGGCGCAGCGCATCGACTATTACCAGAGCGGCAAGGACCGCCTCGATTCGCCGATGCGACGGCGCGCCGACGGCAGCTTCGAGAAAATCGATTGGGATACCGCGATTGCCGAGGTCGCCGCGCGCCTGATGCGGGTGCGCGATGAATTCGGTGGCGCGAGCATCTTCTATTACGGCGGCGGCGGCCAGGGGAATCATCTGTGCGGTGCCTACAGTACCGCGACGCGGCGCGCGCTCGGCGCCGTCTATGCTTCCAACGCGCTCGCGCAGGAAAAAACCGGCGAGTTCTGGGTCGAGGGCCGGCTGACGGGCGGGCGTCCCTCGCCCGACTTCGAACATGCCGAGGTCGCGGTGTTCGTCGGCAAGAATCCGTGGCAATCGCATGGCTTCCAGAGCGCGCGTCCCACGTTGCGCAAAATCTCCGCCGATCCGAATCGCGCGCTCATCGTGATCGATCCGCGCCGCACCGAGACTGCCGAGCTCGCCGACTATCATCTCCAGGTGCGTCCCGGTACCGATGCATTTTGCCTGAGCGCGATTCTCGCCGTGATGGTGCAGGAAGATCTGATCGCGCACGATTTTCTGCGCGAGCATGCGACCGGTGGCGCCGACCTCTTCGATGCGCTTCGGCAGGTTCCCATCGCTGATTACTGCGCACGCGCGGGATTGACGGAAGATCTGGTGCGCGAGGTCGCGCGGCGAATCGCGCGCGCCACCGGTGGCGTGTCGGTCATTGAGGACCTCGGCATCGAGATGTCACCGCATAGCACGCTCAACTCGTATCTCGAAAAGCTGATTTTCTGCGTCACCGGAAATTTCGGGCGCAAGGGCGCGATGAACCTGCACACCAGCATGGGCAAGCTGGTCGGCGACGTGACCAAGGATCGCCGTAGCCCCGTCGGAGGCCATCGCATTATCGGCGGGATGATTCCATGCAACGTCATTCCCGATGAAATCCTTACCGATCATCCCAAGCGTTTCCGCGCGATGATCATCGAGAGCGCCAACCCGCTGCATTCGCTCGCCGACAGCGCGCGGATGCGCGAGGCGATCGATTCGCTCGACACCGTCGTCGCGATCGACGTGGCGATGACCGAGAGCGCGCGCCATGCCCACTACGTGCTGCCCGCGTCGTCGCAGTATGAAAAATGGGAGGCGACGTTTTTCGCCGGCGAGTTCCCCTCCAACTATTTCCATCTGCGCGCGCCGATTATCGAGCCGCTTCCGGGCACGCTGCCCGAGGCGGAAATCCATCGCCGCTTGATTCGGGCGATGGGCGCGCTTAAGGACGAAGACCTCGCTGCGCTGCGTGAGGCCGCGTTGAAGGGACGCACCGAATACGCCGCAGCGTTCGTGCAAGCCACCTCGGCGAATCCTACTCTCGGAACGCTCACGCCCATCGTGCTCTACGAAACGCTCGGGCCGACGCTCGGCAAGGGCAATGAGGTCGCAGCCATCATGTGGGGCGCGGCACAGACTTGCGCGATGACCTATCCCGATGCGATCCGGCGCGCCGGCTTTACCGGCGACGGACCCGAACTCGGCAACGCGCTCTTCGAGGCGATCTTCACGAGTCGCGACGGCGTGACGTTTTCGGTCGATGACTACGACGAGACCTGGCGGCGCGTGAAGACGCCCGACCATCGCATCCACCTCGATATTCCGGAACTGATCGAAGAGCTGAAAGCGCTCGTCGATGAGAAGCCCGAAAGCAATTCGCAGTTCCCCTTCATCCTGATGGCTGGTGAGCGGCGCTCCTCGACCGCCAACACCGTGATCCGCGATCCCGCGTGGCGAGCAAAGGATCGCGGCGGCGCGCTGCGGATGAGTCCCGCCGATGCGCAATCGCTCGGCGTCGCGAGCGGCGGCCGTGTGCGTATCACCACGCGGCGCGGCAGCGCCGAGGCCGTCATCGAGGTAAGCGATCGCCTCCAGCCGGGTCACGTTTCGCTACCAAATGGAGGCGGCCTCGAGTATCCCGACGCCGACGGCATCACGGTGGCGCACGGTGTCGCGCCGAATGAGCTGACCGCATCGGACCATCGCGACTGGCTCGCCGGGACGCCATTTCATAAGCACGTGCCCGCGCGTATCGAGGCGATCATCTGATGCGGCGCACGCGCTTCGATCGATGGCCCTGCCCTATCGCGCGCACCACCGATCTGGTTGGTGACTGGTGGACGCCGCTGGTGATGCGCGAGGCGTTCCTCGGGCGTCGCCGCTTCGAGGATTTCCAGCGCGCGCTGGGCGTCCCTCGCGCGGTGCTCACCAAGCGCCTCGATCGCCTGGTCGAGGACGGTCTTCTAAAGAAGGTTCCATACGAGGAACGACCGCCGCGCTATGAGTATCGGCTGACGGACAAGGGGCGCGCGTTCTGGGACGTCCTCGCGGCAATGTGGCGATGGGGTAGCGACTGGCTATGGAACGCGAAGGGCTCGCCGGTGAAATTGTTCGATCGCGAGACGGAGAAAGAAGTGCGGCCGGTGGTCATCGATGAGAACACCGGCCAGCGATTGGATGTGCGCAGGTTGAGGGTTGCGCGGGTGAAGAGACCTAGCCCCTAGCACCTTCCTTCAAGGAAGGGGCTGGGTGTTAGGTCTTCAGCACCGCGAATGCGACGTCATCAGTGATGGTGAGAGGATAGAGCATCGAGGCGATCGCGCGCACACGGAGCGGCATTTGACTACGAACTATCCGCTCGCCATCGCCGATCACGAAAGCCTTCGCCTTGCGGGCGCGACCGAACAACCAGTAACGAATGTCAGGATTCGCGGCGACGTTCCGAATCCATTGCGATCGCCGAGCACGCACCGTGCTGACGAGAACCATATCGCCAAACGACACCGCCATCAGCGGAACGTTGATGGTGCGGCCGCTCTTGCGGCCAGTCGTTTCGAGCAGAATCACGCCATTCGCGCACGGTCCGGGAGTTCCGAAGCCGGCGCGCAGATATGGTTCGACGACGCTGTTGATTCCGGCGAAGAAGTCGGCCTCGAACCGCGATAGAGATGTTGCTCCCGATGTTTGCATTGGCCCTCCTCCCCCTGTGGCTCCGCTAAATCTAGCGCATGTCCTTGACGGCGCAACCATGCCGAAAAAGGCTGGTCGCCATCATTTTTCCTCGGCTTTCTTCAACGCGCGATCGGCGAGGGTGAAGATGTGGAAGTTGCCCGCGGTCCAGGTCAGGGTCAGCTTGCACGCGCGAATCTTCCATCCTTGCGGAGTGCGCGCGAAATGATTGGTGTAGTAGCCACCCATTGTCTGAGTGTTGTCGCCGGTGTCATTGGGCAGATAGTGCGTCGCCTGGAGGTAGGCGATGCATAGGGCCTCGTCGCCGTTCACTGTGATGGCATGATTGGTGATCATATGATGCGTCGCCTTCAGTCCGCTCAGGCTGCGACGCGCCGCATCGGCCCATCGATCGGCTTTCACCTTGCGCGGCGTGCCGCCGAACACCGAGGTGAAGTCGGTGTCGATCTCATCGGTGAAGCAGGATCGAAAGAGCACCCAGTCGCGAGTGTCGAGCCCGGTGGCGTATCGCAGCTGCACGTCGCTGATCTCGGCACGATCGAGTAGCAGTTGAAGCTTTGCATCATCCATACGGCTCTCCTCGTACTTCAACCTAGCTGCGGCGCGCCGCAAGGGGCTTGGGGCCCAGTGGATGCTCGCGCGTTCCCGCGACCTTCGTCATTTGGATTACAGCATCGGCGAGACTCAGCATTTCCTTGAGCGCCGTTTCAGAAATCCGGCCATCAACAAAATCCGCCGATGAAAGATACACGCTGGTCGGCGCCACGAAGGCGCCGAACCACGCCAGGATGTCGCGCAGATGCCAATCGACGCCGAGGTAGTGATGCGTCGTGGCGCCCATCGCGACGATGCCGACCGGCTTGCCCATCAAGGCGTCGATCGGAATCTGATCGAGGAGGTTCTTCAGCGCGCCGGTGATCGACCCGCGATAGACGGGACTCGCGATGATCGCAGCATCGGCGTCCGTTACCAGCTTAACGGTCGCGGCGGTGTCGTCGCCGTATTGCTCGGGCGGGCGGCCGTCGGCAAAGGCGATCTTTCGATCGGCTAGATTAACGAGTTGCGTGGCGATTTCAGGATTGGCGTCGTGGGCGCCTTGCAGCATCGCGGTGATGGCGGCGAGCAATCGCCCTGGGGGCGTGACGCTGCCGACTATCGCAACGAGACTCTTCATCGATTCGTTACCCTCATTGAAAGCCGGACGCTCTCGCGAGCATGATCGACTCGACCCAACTTGTCGATGAGAATCCGTCAGATTTCCGACGTATTGATTCGCATCCATCCGTTGGTAACCTTAAAGCTAGGCCTACCTCCGTTAGCCGCGAAGCTGACGGTGACAGATTCTCGTTTTTTTGGAGACACGTTGGCAGCCCACAAACACCCTTCCTCGATAGGCCCGGATTTCCTCAGGGCTTGGCTCGGAGCGCTGCGCAATGGCGCAATCTAGCCTGCTGGTTCAAACCGCCGAGCCCTTACGGCGCGGAATCGTTCTTGTCGCGGCAGGAATTGGCGCGATGCTCGCCATCTACATGCTGAACGGAGGTTCATACCTTCCGGCGCTGGCGATCTTCGGCGTCGCCGCTGCGTTTGCGGTGTACAAAGTGGCCGCCTATACGCGTATCGATCGGCAATGGCTGATTGTGCCGCTGGTGATGCTCACGATTTTCATCAACAGCTTTTTTCTCGAGGGCGCCCCGCGCGCCGCGGTGCATTATGGGCTGGTGGTGTTGTTTTGTGCTCCATGCGTTCCATTCGTATGGCGTTCCGGAATTTGTCGCCGCGGCGGTTTCGAGCTGTATTCGATTTATTTCGTGTGGGCGCTCGTGACGGTGACCTACTCGCTCGCACCGGAGTTTTCGCTCGTGCGCCTCGCCGATGCGATGCTGATGTTTTGCGCGGTCAGCGCCATCGTCTACGGAGTCGAGGAACCGGACGACCTGACCCGGCTGGTGGAACGCTTTCTCATCGGATGCGGCGTGTTCGTTGTCATTCTCGCTTTCGCGGCGGTGGCGTTGCCGCGCAGCATGACCTGGAATGTGCCAGAGCAGTACACGGTAAACCAGGAGGTCGAAAGATTCCGCGGCCTTCTCAACAATCCCAACGACGTGGGCGTCCTGATGCTGGCCACGGTTGGCCCCGCGCTCGCCTTCTGGAATCGCTTCGAGCCGCGCAAGAAAAAGTGGCTGGCCGCGATCGCGCTGCTCTCGGTATCGGAGGCTGCGCTCGCGGACTCGCGTACTCCGTTCATCGCCTTGGCGGCCGGAGTCGTTTGCGATGTTCTGTGGCGCTATCGCCTGCGCGGAATCCTGTTGTTGGCCGGCGCTGGCGTGTTGGCGATCGCCGCGCTGCCCATCTTCGGACACAGCATCGGAGAGTATACCGGACGCGGCGATGTCACGACGTTGACGGGCCGAACCGACATGTGGGCATACGTCGTTCACGAAATCGGGAGCCGGCCGCTGACCGGCTATGGCTACGAGGTCGCCGGCGCGATTTTCCAGAGCAAATATTTTCCCATCTGGTATGGTCCATGGGACCAGGGCTCGCAAAGTTCGTTGCACAACGGATATCTCAACCACGCGATTGGCGTCGGCATCCCCGCGACGCTGTTCTGGCTCTTCATCGTTCTGCGCCCGTGGTGGTTTGCGATGCGGCAGAAGGAGGACCCGTGGAACCTCAAGCCGCTGGCGCTGCTGGTCGTTGCTCCCTGCCTGATACATAACATGTCAGAAGCATCGGTGGGTGATTTCCTCGGGGTGATCGGACTTCTGTTCGGCATCGTCTGGGCTGTGGGCGAACGCTACAGACTGTTAGCGCAGGAACGGGCGGAGACGGAGCGTCACAAGGCCATTGAAGAGATGCCACCCGCAGTGGCGATGTTTCGCTCGATGAAAGCATAACCCGCCGTTTCGTCTGACGCTGACCATGCCCACCCGCCCGCCTGACACACTCGCGCAACATTTTGTACTGCTCCTGGTGCTCGCCGCATTGGGTATCGTATCGCTGGTCCCAATTGCGCATGCGCAATCGCAAGGCCGGTCGTTCTACGTCGATCCTGCCGGCAGCGATTCGAATTCCGGCACCAGCCCCGAATCTCCGTGGCGCAGCATCGCGAAAGTGAATGCGCTCGCGCTGGAGCCGGGCGATACCATCTACTTTAAGCGCAGCGGCGAATGGCGCGAGACCATCGAGCCGCGCCGCGGCGGGGCGCCGGGGCAGCCTGTGACATTCACCGCGTACGGAAACGGACCGCAACCGATCATTAGTGGCAGCGATATCATAAGAGGATGGACTCGCGGCGATGGCGCGATCTATCGCGCCCATTCGCAAAAGCCAGTCAACGTCTATGTCGATGGGCGTCCGGGATGGGGCCTCCTTCACGCGTGTTGCGCGCCCGGTTCGGCCTGCGTGCCCAACGGTTCGTGCGCGGTCGGTCCGATGGAACCCGGAAGCTGGTCATGGGATGCCGGCACCGGGACGCTTTCCCTTTGGATGCCCGGCGGCTCTGATCCGAGTACTCACACTATCGAGGCGGCAACCAGAACCTTCGGAATGAACGTGGTCGGCGATGGCGGTGAGAAGAGCAACATCGTCGTCGACGGAATCACCTTCGAGCGCACCGCCGGCGGCGGGCTCTACTTCTTCAGCAATGACGAAGGTGGTGTCGGCTTTAGCGGGATCGTCGTGCGCAATTGCACGGTGACGCAAACCGGCACCGGCCACGTTGACGATGGCAGCTACTACAATGGCATCCACTATTCGCAACACGTCGAGTTGCCAACCGCGCCGATTTTCGAACACAACCGGATCTCATTCACCGGCAACCACGGCAACGGCATCAACAGCCAGCACGCCGACAACGCTCAGCTGCTCAACAACGATGTCAGCGAGTTCAACCACTCGGGCCTCGACATGAAGAACTCGAAGGGCGACATCGTGCGCGGCAACCTCGTCCACGACAGCTTCGACACCAACGCTATCTACCAGGAGTACTGCTCGGACGGACTCATCGAAAACAACGTCGTCTACAATGTGCCGGGGACGCGGCCGGGTCGCGGTTCGGGAATCCAGATCGATGTTGACAGCACCGGAGCCCGTATCTTCAACAATTCTATCTACAATGTGCTCACCGGACTCTACCTGATTCATCCTGCGACGGTTCAATACAACGCGATTGCGAACGCGGCGCATGCGGTCGTCGAGGCGAACGAGGGCGGCGACTTCGCCCATAACGTATGGGGGCCCTCCCCTACTTTCTTCCTCGGCAACCAGCGCTACGACATCGCGGGATGGAAGATGGCGGGCCATCCGGACGATATCGCGGGCGACCCGATGTGGGCCGACCCCGCGCATGGCAACTTCAGCGTGCCGCCGTCGTCGCCGATAGCAGCGGCGCGCGCCGGCATCACCGCAGCGATTCACTCGGGTATGCACTAAGCGACGATTTCCTCGAGAAGCTTCGCGTTCGGCGCCGCTTCCCCAAGGGCGTCATTGTTGAAGTAGGCGTATGCGTCGAGACCCTGCTTCATGAATGACTTGATGTAGCGCGCCCAGCCCCTGAGGTCCGCTTGCGGATAAGATGACGCGCACCATTCGCGCGGCCCATGAAAACGGAAATAGACGAATGCACCGGTGGCCATCACCTCTGGAACCGGGAAGCGGCTCGAATGCGAGATGACGAGTGCTGCCTCATGCTGACGCAGGATGGAGAGCATCGGTTCGCCGAAGCACGAGTCGTGGCGAAACTCCATCGCGATGCGCACACCCTCTTTGGACGCATAGCTGAGAAAATCGCTGACGCGTTTCAGGTTCTCGTCATTGCCTTTGAAGCTCGGCGGGAACTGCAGCAGGATCGGTCCGAGTTTCTCCTTCAGCGATCGCGCTCCCTTGAGGAAGTCGTCCCACGGCTGTTTCACATCATGTAGGCGCTTGATGTGAGTGATGAAGCGCGAGAGCTTCAGCGCGAAAACGAAATTGTCGGGCACCGTCGCATACCAATTCTCATAGGTGGTCACGCGCGGCAGATGGTAGAATGAGTAGTTGACCTCGGCAGTGCGGAAGATTTGCGCATAGAAGGAGAGGAACTTTTTGGCTGGAAGGTCTTCTGGATAGAAGCTTCCGCGCCAGTTGCTGTAGTTCCATCCCGAGGTGCCGGCGAAGAATTGGGCCATGATTCGAGGCTCCGGTAAATCAGGTGCAGGTGACGGGCTATATTCTAGCTGATGCTGGTCTTCAATTCGTCGGTGGTGTTCCAGGTCTTCCGGTAGATGACTGCCTTAACCGATTGAATTCGCCGCGTGGTTCCAAATACGGTATCATCTTCACGTGAGCCGATGGCAGGAGTTGGTGGATTCGGCGCGCGTGGGACCTGCCAATGTCAGGTTTCGCGACCTGTGTGGACTGCTTACCCGGCTCGGTTATGCACTCGACCGGAAGCGAGGTTCTCACTTGATATATCGTCATCAGTGGCTACGCGACCTGCCGCTTGTGAACCTTCAGGAGGGTCAGGCGGGGAAGGCCAAGCCGTACCAGGTGCGACAGGTTCTGGGATTGATCGATGCGTATAAACTTGAGGTGAAGTAATGGTGGAGCCGTTCAGCTATCGAGTCGTCGTGGAATGGAGCGGCGAAGATGCGGCATTCGTTGCCCGGGTGCCGGCGCTGGCGGGTTGCGCCGCGCATGGTCGCACGCCGGAATCGGCCACTCGCGAAGCGGTGGTTGCCGCTCGTGGGATCCTCGAGTCGATGCGCGCGCACGGCGATCCAATTCCAGCCCCCGATGTGACATCAGGTCACTCCGGGCAGTTGCGCCTTCGTATTCCTCGATCGTTGCACGAACGGCTGAGCCGCATGGCCGCCATCGATGGCGTATCGCTCAATCAGGAGCTGGTTGCGTTGCTTGCTTCAGGTGCCGGCGCGAGAGCCGAGGCGCCAGGCCGCCCTTCTCGCCAGTCACGTCGGCGACCGAGCGGAAACCGCGCGCGATGATGTAGCGTATCCCGATTGATTGCGCCTCCCGTTTTTTTTGGGGGAGGTGGACCGGCCCGATTTTCGCGATGGCTGCGGGCGAAAATCGTGACGGGCGGGTGAGGGACATTAGCGCCGGGATTCTGCCGTGCTGCGCAAAACTACTGGGATCAGATCATCGGAGAAACTCTGAGTGAAAGGTCGCGCATTCGCGCGTATCATGAAGATAAGCGACCGAAACTGAAGCCGGGAACGGAATCATCCTCGTTAACAAGTGAACATCAAGAACGCAATCGGACCCAAGGCCGAGGAAGAGACTAAGGTTTTCAGCGCCTTCATTCGAACCCAGGCGGCTTCGCGTGGCGCGACCTCACCCATCGGGCGAGGGCAGATTGGATTCGTGCAATCAGCCCCGGAAATCTCGCGCGATGACGTACAGCTCCGAGGACCCCGGGCGCGTCGCCTTGACCCTCGTTACATCGACGTTCGCGAAGTGCTTTTCGAATCGGCCCACGATGGCCTTGAACGCGCCGCTCATGAAGAGCTTCGCGATCATCACGCCGCCCGGTTTGAGCGTACGCGATGCGATCGCGAGGGCCGCATCGATCAGCTCCTCTAATTGCGCCTCGTCGCGCTCGCGGATGCCGGTCAGCTTCGGCGCGAGATCGCTGGTGATGAGATCGGCGGGGCGTCCGAGTTTCTCCTTCAAAATGTCAGGCAGCTTCGGGTCGCGGATGTCGGCCACCATCGTCTCGACGGACGCGCCGAAATTTCCGCATCGCGCTAAATCGATTCCGATCACGCGGCCGTTGGGGCTGACCGCCGCGCCGAGGATCGCGAGCCATCCGCCGGGCGCGCATCCGAGGTCGATCACCCGCGCGTCGGGCGGCAGCTTGATGCGCTCGATCAGTTCCTCGATTTTGAATGCGGCGCGCGACGGCAATCCCTTCTCGCGCGCTTTCCGGTAATATTTGTCGCGGGGCTCGTAGGTTGCCACATCAGCCTGCCGGGGCACAGGCTTTAGCCTGTGTGCTGCCGCTCATCGAAGTTTCGACCATGTCAATTTCACTCGCAAGCACGAATCCACAGAAATAGTTTTGCTCACGGAATCGAAGTCTGTATCCTTAACGGGCTGTTGCAATTTCTGACAGCGTCCGCCCTCACTGTATTTCTCCCGGTAGGGAGAGAAGATGAAGGAAGGCATCTCGTTTTAACATCCTGTAAGGCATGAATCTCGACGTTCTGAATCCTGAGCAACGCGCCGCGGTCCTCGCGCCCGATGGCCCGATCCTCATCCTCGCGGGGGCAGGCTCCGGTAAGACTCGCGCGATCACCTATCGTATCGCCCACCTGCTCGGCGAGCGCAACGTCGATCCGCGCGAGGTGCTCGCGGTCACCTTCACCAACAAGGCGGCCGGCGAGATGCGCGAGCGGGTCGGCGCGCTGATCGATGGCGCCCAACCGCCGTGGGTCAGCACGTTTCATTCGGCGTGCGCGCGGATTCTGCGCGCCGAGGCGCGCGCGGTCGGCTACGAGCAGAATTTTTCGATTCTCGATGAAGGCGATTCGATGTCGCTCATTCGCGACATCATCGAGGAGGCCGCACTCGCCGATTCTCCCGCGCCCGAACTGGCGCGCGCCCGCATCGAGCAGGCCAAGAACGAGGCGATTTCGCCCGCCGAGCTTGCCGCGCGCGCCGAGAACGGACGCGACAACGCGATCGCGCACATCTATCGGCTCTATCGCGAGCGCCTGCGCGCCATCAACGCGATGGACTTCAGCGATCTGCAGCTCCTGACCTATGAGCTGTTCCGCGACCATCCCGAGATTCTGGAAAAATATCAGCGGCGCGCGACGCATCTGATGGTCGATGAGTACCAGGACACCAATCGCGTGCAGTATCTGCTGGTGAAGGCGCTCTCGGTGCGCACCGGCAATATCTGCGTGGTGGGAGACGAGGATCAGTCGATATACAAATGGCGCGGCGCCGACATCCGCAACATCCTTGATTTCGAGCACGATTTTCCCAACGCACAAATTTTCAAGCTCGAGCAGAATTACCGCTCCACGAAAACCATCCTCGCGGCCGCGGGCGCGGTGATTCGGCACAATCGCGAGCGCAAGGAAAAGACGCTGTGGACCGAGAACGAGGGCGGCGAGAAGGTCACCTACTTCACCGCGATGACCGAGCGCGACGAGGCCGACTACATCGCACGCGAGATCGCCTCGCTGGTCGAGGCGAACAAGTTCCGCCCCGCCGATGTGGTGGTGTTCTATCGCGTCAACGCGCAGTCGCGAATCATCGAAGAGGCGCTGGTGCGCCGCCGCCTCCCCTACTTCGTCGTGGGTGGCCATCGATTTTATGAGCTGAAGGAAATCCGCGACCTGCTCGCGTATCTGCGCGTGATCGCGAATCCCGCCGATGCGGTCAGCCTGGAGCGGATGCTCGGCGTGCCGCCGCGTGGCATCGGCGCGCGCACGATCGAGGTGATGAAGGAGATGGCCGCGCACGAGGGCATCACGATGCTCGAGGCGATGGGCCGCCTCGAGACCGCGCGCGACGTAGCATTGCGCATCGCCAAGTCGGCGACCGCGCTCTATTCATGGCTGCACGATCTTATCGGGCGCGCGCCCGAGATGTCGGTGCGAGGCATCCTCGATGAGATCATCGTGCGCTCCGGTTTCATCTCCTATCTCGAAGGGCTGGCCGACGGACAGCAGCGTCGTCAGAACGTCGCGGAACTGCTCGCGGGCGCGGGCGAATTCGACAACGAAAAAAATGGCGGCATCACTGATTACCTCGAGCGCGTAGCACTGATAAGCGATGCCGATGCGGTGACGTCGCAGGGCGGGCGCGTCGCGCTGATGACGCTGCATACCTCCAAGGGGCTCGAATACCCGGTGGTGTTCATCGCGGGGATGGAGGAAGGGCTGTTTCCGCATCAGCGATCGAACGACAACAATGGCGGAGATATCGAGGAGGAGCGGCGGCTCTGCTATGTCGGCATGACGCGCGCGCGCCAGCTCCTGTATCTAACCAACACGCTGTCGAGAGAGCTTTATGGGCAACGCAATGAGCCTCGGCCATCGAGATTCCTGGCGGAAATCAAACAGGATTTGATTCGGCGCATCGCACCCGAAGAGCCGCCTCGGGCGCCGTTCATTCGCACGCCGGCACCAAACGAACGCTACGTGGATTACGGCGAATCGCAGTTACCGGAAGAGGAGTTGGCAGCCGGCGGCCTCGGCGTCGGGGCGCAAGTGATGCATCCTACATTCGGGCGCGGAACCATCCGCAAGCGCGAGGGCCGCGGCGACGCCGCCAAGGTCTGGATCAACTTCGATCGTGGCGGCGTCAAGTTGCTGGTTCTCAAGTTCGCGAACCTTCGTCCCATCTGACCAGAGGTCGCTCCGCGTGGCCAAAGTTGCTCCGCGTGAGCGGAATCCTTATCATTCTCATGTGGAGGGCAGTCCCATCCCTGGAAGACTTCAGGAAGGCCCGCGGGCCGGAGGCTGTGCGCTTAGATTGAGGAAATTACTCCCCATTTCCGTACGGAACCTCGCCACTCTCGCCTGCCTTCTGATTGCCGCTGCGATGGTGCCTTCGTTTGCGCATGCCTGGAGCGAAGAGGAGTTCGAGCATCGGCCGCTGTTCGCGTATCCAGCGCCGCAGGGGCGTGACAACATCGTCGGCAACCTGGTGGACTACCAGATTCAGAAGGGCGACACATTGCTCGACGTCGGACGATGGTTCGGGTTGAGCGCGAAGGAAATTTCTGACGCGAACAATCATATGGATTGGTGGGCGCCGCCGGTCGGGACCAAGGTCATCCTTACCGACGAACACATCTTGCCCGACGCGCCACGCGTCGGACTGGTCCTGAACATTCCCGAGATGCGCCTTTACTATTACTATCCGTCGCCAACCACCGGTCCCTCGCCTCATCACGGTAAGATGAAGAAAGAGGGCGTGACTCCGGGGGGATTCAAGAAGATCGCCGATTCCGAGATAATCGAGGCCCCCGACGAACCGGTGCCGGAAACCGCGACCGAACCGGAAGCAGCAACCGAACCGGAAGAACCTCCCACGCGCGAAGCTACTACCATATCGAAACCGCACAAGCGCAAGGGACATGCGGCGGGCGGCGGAACCATGCCCGAGGTCGTCTACACCTTCCCGGTCGGACTCGGCAGATTCGACTGGAAGACACCGGTCGGCGCGTTCCGCGTCACTGCCAAGGTGAAAGATCCGACCTGGGTGGTCCCCGATGACATCTACAAGGAGCACCTGGAGCGTGACGGCGAGGCTGAACATGTCATCCCCGGGGGCGACGACGACAACCCACTCGGTCATTACAAGCTCGACCTGTCGCTACCGGAATATGGGATTCACGGCACCAACGTGCCATGGGGCGTCGGTATGGAAGTCAGTCACGGATGTATCCGCCTCTACCCCGAAGACATCGACCGCCTGTTCCACAAGACCAAGGTTGGAACGCCGGGCGCTATTGTCTATCAACCGATAAAGTTCGGATGGCGCGGCGACGCGCTCTATGTCGAAGTTCACTCCGACCTTTATGGCAAGTATCCGGGGCTCTGGAGTCTGGCTCGGAAAATAGTTGAGCGCAAAGGTCTCGAGGACGACATCGACTGGAAGAAGCTCGAGAATGCGGTCGTCGCACAAACCGGCATTCCCACCTACGTGATGCCGGGTCCGGCGCCCGACGATTCGGGCCTGACTGCGAGCTACTCGACGCCGTAGTTCGATCGCATCAACCGCCGGCACCTGAGTTCCCCGACGGCGCGTTCTTCTCATGGTGGATACGCCGCACCACGTACATCTCGCGCGAGCCGAGCCCGAACGGCCCCGGCGAGGAAATCTTTCCAACGATCTCTGTGCCCGGAAACGGACGTGCTGCAATGGTGTACTCCTCGACAGTCGCCGATGTGATCATCGGAATCTCCGCCTCTTCGCGCACCGGCTCCCCACCTGGGCGTGCAAAGCGATACAGCTCCAATCCGTTGAGCTCGTAGCCGGCATCGATAGCGGATCGCTTAATGCCGCTCTTTTCCAGCATGTCGCGCGCCGCCATCACTGCGGCGAGGCCACGCTGATACGAGTAAACGCCTCCCAGCGACAGCAAGCCCATCGCCGCGGTCATCGCGAGCGTGGCGATTTGCGTGAGCAGGTTTTTCGGTAGCGGCGCAAGTGCGAGGATCAGTGCACCCGCGGGAAGCAGCACCAGGAAATAGCGATCATTAAAGAACCATAGCGGGATCATCGCGGCCCAGTAGATTCCTGCCGTGAGGAGCACCGCCGCAGACGCACGCGCCAGTTTCGGGATCACCTCGATGGCGGCAGATATGAGCCCTGCCCCGCCGATGCTGCCCAGCAGCATGAATGCGTACCGCCATGCGCCCTGCCACTCGAAGCGATTCGGCATTCCGCGCAGGATGAGCGCGTTCGACCATCCGCCGAAACAACTCATTTCGGGCGTCGAAGGATGCTGAATTCCTGCGCGCACCAGGATCAGGGTCGCGATGAAGATGCCGCCTGCGAGTGCGAGAATACGGCCGGTATTTTTCGATGCTACTCGAAGCAATGAAATCGGACTGAGAACGATGCCGAGGTATAGGAGCGGCCCGAGAACGCCCATGCGCAGATACTCTCGCAGCGGCACCTCGAAGAGATGCGCGAAATTCGCTTCACGCTGGGCAAGCTTCCATGGTGGCGGCCTCACGACCGTGAGCCAGATCCAGATCAACGCGCATCCCAAGACCGCAAATACAAACGGCGTCAGCCTGGATGCGATCTGAATGATACTCGTGCGCGAGCGAATCGGTTGCTTTGTATCGTAAATTAGGATGGCACCGATCGATCCTGAGGATCGCTGCGCCGCCAAACGGACGCACCGCGAATGCGACAACTGCCAGACTCGCCGAGAGCCATAAATAGGGACCCTGTCTCTCGCATTCCGCGTTTGCGAAGGCCAGATGTGAACCCAGCAATGCCGTAAGAAACGCGATCTCACTCATGAATGAAAAGCTGAGAAACAGGTAGCAGGGATTGCAGACCAGCAAGCCCGCCGCCGCGAGCGCCTGCCATGGGCGCGTGCCGCATCGAATCGCGAGCGCGTACATCAGGAGCGCGGCGACGATGCCGAGGAATGCATTGGCGAGGTCCAGCGAGACTGCACTGGTGCCGAAAATCGACCCCCATCCGGCGCCATAGATCACCTGCGCGACCGGCATTGTCTCAGTGAAGCCGGGAAATCGAATCTCGCCGGTGGCGCGAAACCACCGTACCGCCTCGTCGTAGATCCAGCTGTCTGCGACCGGACCGTTGGCGAGCGGATGCAACAGCGCAAGCGCCAGCGCGTACCATCCCACCACCATGCCAACCGCGATGGCGCCCCCACGTCTCATGAAGACTACCTTGCTCCCCTTTTGATTTGTCCCCTATACTCGTCGAAACCAGGCGAATTTGTTTTCCGATTCGCCACCAGCATCACGACAGCATCAAATGCGACAAATTCCCTTTCATCGTCCCTCGATGGGCCCGGAAGAGGAGCGCGAGGTAATAGATACTCTGCGTTCCGGATGGATCACTACCGGTCCCAAGGCCAAACGTTTCGAAACAGAGTTGGCGGAGTATGTCGGCGCGAAGCACGCGCTCGCACTCTCGCACTGCACCGGCGCGCTGCACCTCGCGCTATGGGCGCTGGGCATCGGACCCGGCGACGAAGTCATCACTACCCCATTTACCTTTACCGCAACCGCCGAAGTCCTAGGATACCTGGGCGCGAAGCCGGTTTTCGTCGATGTTGACCCCGGCACCTTCAATATCAATCCCGCGCGTATCGAGGAGGCGCTCGAGAGCGGCCGACACAAGCGCGTCAAGGCGATCGAACCGGTGCATTTCGCCGGTCATCCATGCGACATGGATCGCATCCTCGCCATCGCGCGGCGGCATCATTTGAAAATCGTCGAAGATGCGGCGCATGCGGTCGGGGCGTCGCGCCACCTGGAAGGGCGTGGGATGGCGAAGATCGGGACTATCGGCGACCTGACCTGCTTCAGCTTTTACGCGACCAAAAATTTCACCTGCGCGGAGGGCGGCGCCATCACGACCGAAGATGACGCGCTCGCCGAAAAAATCGCCATCGCGAGCCTGCACGGCATGAACAAGGATGCGTGGAAGCGCTACGACAAGAGCGGCTCCTGGTTTTATGAAATCCACGACACCGGATTCAAGTACAATTTGTCGGATGTTCATGCCGCGATCGGTCTTGCGCAGCTCAAGAAGTCCGATCAGTTCATGCGGCGGCGATCTGAAATCGCGCGCGCCTACAGCGAGGCATTCAAAGGCGAGGGCGCATTGCAGGTGCCCTATGTCGAACCGGGCGTCGAGCACGCATGGCATCTGTATGTGCTGCGACTGCGTCCGGAGCGCCTAAAGATCGGCCGCAACCAATTCGTCGAGATGCTGCGCGATCACGGGGTCGGCACCTCGGTGCATTGCATCCCGTTGCACACGATGGATTTCTATCAGAAGACCTACGGCTACCGGACCGGTGAATTTCCGGTAACGGAAGACATTTACAGCCGCTGCCTCTCGCTGCCGATTTACGCCGCGATGAGTGCGGACGATGTAAGTTACGTGATCGATACGGTGCGCGCTCTGATTCGCACCAATTACCGCTAGAAGCGGCTTCCAGGAGGCTCGGGTGCGGTTACTTGTTACCGGCGGCGCCGGCTTTCTCGGTTCCCATCTATGCGAGCGTCTGCTGAAGGACGGGCACGAGGTTATCTGCCTCGACAACTACTTCAGCGGCAAGCGCGCGAACATTCTCCATCTGCGCGACTATCAGAATTTCGAAGTCATCCGCCATGACATCGTCGAACCGATCCTGCTCGAAGTCGATCAGATTTATAACCTCGCCTGCCCTGCGTCTCCGGTTCACTACCAGTACAATCCGGTGAAGACCGTCAAGACCAGTGTCTTGGGCACCATCAACACGCTCGGGATAGCGAAGCGGGTGCGCGCGCGCATCCTGCTCACCTCGACTAGCGAGGTCTACGGCGATCCCGAGGTACATCCGCAGAGGGAAGATTACTGGGGCCACGTCAATCCGAACGGCGAGCGCTCCTGCTACGACGAAGGCAAGCGCGTCGCCGAATGCCTGATGATGAACTATCACCGTCAGAACAACGTCGATGTCAAGATCGTTCGCATTTTCAACACCTACGGCCCACGGATGGCGATCAACGACGGACGGGTGGTCTCGAACTTCTGCGTCGCCGCGCTCAAGGGTGAGCAGCTCGAACTATACGGCGACGGCAGCGCGACACGCTCGTTCGCATATGTCGACGATATCATCGAAGCGATCGTTCGCATGATGAATACGCCGACTGGATTCACCGGTCCCGTGAATATCGGCAATCCCGACGAGTTCACCGTCGAGGAGTTGGCGAAACTAACGATCGAGTTGACCGGTAGCTCGTCGAAAATCGTGCGCAAGCCGACCCGCCCCGATGATCCGACTCGTCGGCGTCCGGACATCACTCTCGCGAAAAAGCATCTCAAGTGGGAACCGAAGATCCCGCTCCGCGCCGGGCTGACCCGCAGCATCGAGTATTTTCGCGACGAGTTGAAACTCACTCGCGCATAGACCGAAACGTATTTGGAGCATGAATGGCAACCGCGCTGATCACCGGAGCGTCGAGCGGGTTGGGC
Source organism: uncultured delta proteobacterium (assembly GCA_963815835.1). Lineage (GTDB taxonomy): Bacteria > Desulfobacterota > Binatia > Binatales > Binataceae > DATGKG01. The sequence continues at coordinate 3,316,686 of CAWFIF010000001.1, read as the reverse complement.
GAGGAATTCGCGCGCCAACTCGCGCGCGAAAACTACGATCTCGTCTTGACCGCGCGCCGCGAGGATCGCCTCAAGGCAGTCGCGGCCGAAGCGATCAAACTCGGCTCCTCGAAGGTTGAGGTGATCGCCTCCGATCTCGGCCAACCGGACGCAGCGGAGAAGCTACATCGTCAGGTATTCGAGCGCGGCATCGAAATCGAATGCCTCGTCAACAACGCGGGATTCGGCACTCACGGGATTTTTCACAAGATGCCGTTGGAGCGCGAGCTCGAAGAGATCAACCTCAACGTCACCGCACTGGTTTCGCTCACACGCCTCTTCATCGACGGGATGGTGGGGCGACGACGCGGCACCATCATCAATGTCGCGTTGACAGCCGCGTTCCAACCGATTCCCTACATGGCGACTTATGCGGCGACCAAGGCATTCGTGCTCAACTTCTCGGAAGCGGTCGCCCTCGAAGTACGCGGCGCGGGCGTCACGGTGATGGCGCTTTGTCCGGGCCCCACTCGCACCGAGTTTCAGGGCACCGCCGGCGTCGAAAGTTCTTCGTTCCCGTCTTTCGCGTACATGGATGCGAAGACGGTCGTGGCGCAGGCCTTGGCGTCGGCCAAACGCGGCAAAGCGGTGCGCATCAACGGCATCATGAATCAGGTTATGGCGCAGTTGACACGCTTCACTCCACGCTCGATCGTCGCGCGAATCTCAGGCGTCATGTTCAAGGGCGACGCCGCCTAGCAGGCGTTGAAAACCGCCTGCTCCCTCACTCTTGTCTCTCCCCAGTAGGGGAGAGACGTTGAAGGAAAGCAGCCAGTTGTCGGATCCAGGGTGTTGACGGAGAATCCACTGTTGTTCGCCGTTAGGATTTTCTCAACACCCTGCGAGGGGCCTTGCACCTCGCATCGAGGGTGACGAAGATAAGTGTATCTCGGCTTCTTTTGTTCCCGAGCGGAGATGGGGCAAATCTTTAGGCGTACCGCTGCTGCGACGATTCTGATGATGGGCGCATTCGCGTTCTTCGGATGCACAACTCCGCCCGAGAAGCCGCCGACGCCGCCACCGGTCGCAGTTGCACCGGCGCCGCCCAAATCGGTGATGTTCGATAGCGACCCGAACGGCGACTGGAACATTTTCCCCGATCCGACTACCGGCGACGTCGGTGTCTACCATCAGGGCCAATACCTCGGCTCGGTCGACGGCAATGAGGGCGAGGATCCCCCACAACCGCGTCCCAAAGCGCAGCCCAAATCCGATGACGACGCACCCGACGGCTATCGCTAATCTTTCAGCAGGTCGCGCGCGATGACGACGCGCTGGATCTGCGACGTGCCCTCGTAAATCTGCAGCAGCTTCGCATCGCGCATCAGCTTCTCGACCGGATACTCTCTCATGTAGCCGTAGCCGCCGAAAATCTGCACCGCGTTGATGGTGTTCTGCATGCATGTGTCGGCGCTGAACGCCTTCGCGATGCTCGAAATCGCGTTGGGCGGAGCGCCCTTATCAACCAGCCACGCGGCCTTGTAGGTGAGCAGCCGGCTCGCTTCGATGTTGATGGCCATATCGGCCATCATGAATTGGATTGCCTGGAAATTCGCGATTGGCTGTCCGAATGCGTTGCGCTGGCGCGAGTACTTGACACATTCGTCGAGCGCGCGCTGCGAGATTCCGATGGCGATAGCGCCGATTTCCGGCCGGCTCTTGTCGAAGGTTCCCATCGCGTACTTGAATCCCTCGCCCTCGCGCCCGACCAGCGCACTCGCGGGGATTCGCACATCTTCGTAGAAAATCTCGGCCGTGTCGGCGGCACGCTGACCGAGCTTACCGTGCATCCGGCGGCTGGTAATGCCCGGCGTCGTCGCCGGAAAAACGAAGCATGAGATTCCTTTGTGCTTAAGACGCTTGTCGGAGGTCGCAAATGTCACATACCAATCCGCGACCGAGCCATTGGAGATGAAATGTTTGGTGCCGTTGATGACGTACTCGTCGCCCTCGCGCCGATAGCTGGTGCTCATGCCCGCGACATCGGAGCCCGCGCCCGGCTCGGTGATCGCGAATGCACAGAAGGACAGCTTCGTCATCAGCGCGCCGAGGTAGGTGGTCTTCTGCTCCTCGTTGCCGGCGATCAGCAGCGGTAGCGTCGCGAGGTCGTTGGCTGCGATGGAGTTAGTGATGCCGGCGCATCCGTAATTCAACTCCTCGCTAATGAGGCAGGTTTCGAGGATGTCGAGCCCGGGTCCTCCGAGTTCCTTGGGAACTCCAAAATTGATCAGGCCTGCGTCGAACGCCTTCTGCGCGACGTCGCGAGGAAAAATTTCCTTCTCGTCACATTCCTTCGCGCGCGGGATTATTTCCTGCTCGGAGAATTTCCGCGCCAGTGATTTAAGTTCCCGCTGTTCATCCGTAAGTTCGAAGCCAAACATCGATGGTTCTCCATTGCGGTGCTGTGCCGATGGCATCTCTGTTAATGGACCGCGCGCCGCAATGAAAGAGGCGTCGGCTTGCTGGCTTCCTTGAAAAACCGCCGCTATGGCGATAAGAGCGCAGGTGAGGTCTGGAGTGCGACGCGGGAGCGAATCCGCGTTGCCACCGGAACCAATCAGTCGCAAGGAGAATTCAATGTCGATTACTGTCATTGCCAAACTCAAAACCAAGGCCGGAAGCGAGAAGCAGTTCGAAGAAGCAGCGCGCAAGATGATTGATACCGTGCGCTCCGCCGAGCCCGGCACGCTCCAGTACATCCTCCATCGCGGAGTGAAAGATCCGACCCAGTTCGTTTACTACGAGGTCTACCAGGATCAGGCCGCGTTCGATCATCATGGCAAAACCGATCACATGAAGGCCTTCGGCGGCGCGATCGGCGCATTGCTCGACGGACGTCCGCAGATCGACATCATCACCGAAATTACCCGAAAGTAGTCTCGCGAGCGGCGGTCCCACGAGGATCGCCGCTTTCTAACTCCTCGGACATCGCGACTGCGCGCTAGTAGAATTTAGGACGTGTGGGTCGTCGATCATCGTGATGTTCTGAAAGTCATCGCCGAGGGCGGCTATGTGGTCGACGTGCTTCCCGCTCATGAACATCGTGCCGCCGCAATTCGCGGTGCGATCCATCTGCCGCTCCCGAAGCTGCTGCACAACGCGGAACACGTGCTCGACAAAAAGCGGCCAATCGTCGTCTACTGCCGCGATTGCTTGTGAGACCTGAGCGCGCGGGCTGCGGCGCAGCTCGAATTCCTCGGCTATCGCGACGTGATGCACTATCTGCGCGGCGAGGCCGACTGGATGGTTCGCGGATTGCCATGCGACCCAATTCCCTCGATGCGCGAGAAGCTTCGCGCCCTGCCCTACTTCATCAACAATCTTACGCCTGGCATTCGCGCGAGCTGGATCGCGATCTCGCGGCGTCCCAGCGTCATGCGATCCGCGAGGGATGATCTGCCGCGGTTGCGCCCGTCCGATCCAATTCCAACATCAGCTCCACGTCCTGATGTTGTCGCGGTCGTCCTGAATTCAGCGGGGGCGCTCTTGGGCGCGATCGAACCGAATGCGAACGGCGCTCGCGCGATCGACGCCGCAAATCCAGCGGCGCAGACGATACGACCTGATATGACGCATCGTCTCGCCGCACATCTACTCGAAAAGCATCGCTACATTCTGGTGACGACGTCGTTCGGCAAATATCTCGGCCGTTATGAGCCGCCAGCTACCTGAGGATCACACCGTCCTGCGAGATGTCGAGGTACCATGCAACCTCGCGTGCGAGCTCTTCGGGGCGCGCCTGGTAAAACTTCACTTGCGGCACCGCGCCGAGCGCCGCGACGAGTCGCGCAACCGGTACTCGGGCGAAGCCGAAGCGTTGGAAGAAATCGCCGGCCTCGGTGCTGAAAAGATATAGCGACCGCGCGCCCCGCGTATGCGCCGCCTTGCGCGCGGCAGTGACCAGCCCGGCGCCAATGCCACGCCCGCGCATCGCATCAACGACGTAGAGCGAACGAATCAGCGCCGCATCGAGTCTCGGCTCGACGCCCACCACACCCACCGGCTCCGTTCCGAAGTATGCGACGAGGTAGCAGGCCGGTGGCCACTCGAGGCCTTCGGTAATCATGCCCGCGCCGGAAAGCATGGCGCGCACGATTTCAAGATCGCGCGTCTGCTCGATGACGAGCTTGCCTTCCTGTTTCTTTTTCAGCGCCATGGACAGCCGCGGGCGCAGTCTACTTCTTCGGTGGCGGGAACAACTGCTCGCCGGTCTCCTCGTTGACGACGGTGATCGCCTTGACCGGACAGGCGCGCGCCGCCGCAATGATGGTGCCATCGGGGCCACCGGTTTCGTTGGCCACCTCGGACTTCCCGTCATTGCCCAGACGAAACACCGAGGGCGCGGTCTCCACGCAGTCGCCGCTCGCAATGCACTTGTTCTTGTTTACGGTAATTTTCAATTTCGCCATGAGGTGAACAATAGAATCCGGGGTTTGCGCGCCGCAAGCGATCGAGTTGCGCAGGACGACGCGTCCGGTTGCGCAGGTGCGCGAGTCCAATGATACTTTCGATGGCGATCAAAATGGCGAACATCATCGGAACCGGTATCGACGTGATCGAGGTGGCGCGCGTCGAGCGCGCGCTCACCAATCCTGTCACCGGCGAGCGCTTTCGAAATCGCGTCTTCACCGCGGGCGAAATTACCTACTGCGAGTCGCGCGGCAAGGGGCGCTACCAGAGCTATGCGGCGCGCTTCGCGGCCAAGGAGGCCGCGATGAAGGCGATGGGTACCGGATGGAATCGCAATGTCGGCTGGTCAGAGATCGAAGTGGTGCGCGAGCGCGGCAAGGCGCCGACCATCGCGCTGCATGGAAAGTCAGCCGCGTTCGCCGGGCGCAAAAACATCACCCACTTTCATTTGAGCATTACGCATACCGCCGATCAGGCGATCGCGCACGCGATCGCGGAAGGCTGACCGGCTATTTTTTCGGCGTGGCAACCGGCGAGGGCGATTCTTTCACGCGGAATTCATCGGCGGTCTTGTTCAACTGGCTGAACAGGAAATCGTCGGTGGAAAATAGCGCGCCGCTGCCGCTCGAGGCCGCATAATATTCGGGCCGGCTGCTCGAAGGCGCGGGCGGTTCCGTTGTGCCCGCCTCCGCCGCCTTCTTCACATCGATCTTCGACAGCCTGAGCTGTCCCACGTCCTTCCCGTCCTTGTCTTGTAACGTGACGAGAACCGCCGGCTTGTCCATCCCGAACATCTCGGGCCTCTTGATCGGATCCATGATGATCGAGTTGCCTTTGAGATCGTGAATCTGATCCATGAAACGATCGACTACCGTGGCATCGGCAGGCGAAGTTTTGCCATCCGCGACCACGTTCCATTTGCCACCCTGGGCGCGGTTGATCGCGAATTGCGGCTTATCGACGGACTTCAGTGTGATGGTCTCGACTTTCGACGGATCGAATGTCAGCACGGTCTTGTCGCGCAGATTGAGCACCGACTTGTTGACCCCGTTCATCACCCACGGCGCGACGGTGTAGACCGGCGCGCGCTCGCCGCGGCGCACATAAATTCCGTCTTTGCCGGATTCCTTTTGCTTGAAACCGAAGAGCAGCGATTCCTGCGCGCCACCCTTCGCTAGATAAACCGTGACTGTGAGATGTGGCTTCTCGAGGCCGTACTGAGCAGCGTTGCTCGGCGTGTCAGTGATGAAATCCGCGACCTTGGAATCGCCGAGCGTGGTCAGGACTTGCCGCACCTGGGTCGGATCGGCCTCATAGCTTGCGGGCTTGACGATTTTCCATTTGTCGCCGTCGCGATCGATCGCGATTTGGGTCCCATCGTCGTGCGTGATGACGAGTTTCTGGACGTCGTCGACCTTGAACGACATCAACTCGCGATCGCGCATCTGGTCGGCGGTCTTGTTCATGCCTGAAGGAAACGCCGACGAGGTCAGCATGATCTCCGGCTTGTCGGTGTACTTCAAATAGGCGGAAAATCCTACCGGGGTGACTTTCCCGACTTCGAGTCCCGGCAGGGTCTTGCCCTTGGTATCGGTGACGGTAACCGTCACCTGCGGCTTGTCGAGGCCGAAGGGCGCAAGGTTGTCGGCCTTCTCCTCGACTGTCTTGGTGATCTCGCATTCGGCGATCGCGCGAGCGAGATTGCCGGCCACTGTCTGATCCGCGGAAGCGCCGATCGGCTTGGTGATCATCCAGTGCTCGCCAGGCTTCCGCTCCAGCACCAAGTCGCGATCGGGATATTTCAAATCGATTTTCGCGATTTCATCGGGTTTGATGTTGAGCGCGGTCTTCGGCGCTTCGGGCTTGGTGAAATAGAAGTTGACGAAGGCGTAGCCACCGATGATCAGCAGCACGACCAGCGCTATGAGCGTGTTACGAAAGCGCATCACTGTCGAATCAACCGAATGGGCGTCAGTTGCGCCGCTCCCACCACACTACGATACCCGCGATTAGCAGCAGTTCCGGCAACAGCAGTACCGACAGGATGAACACGATGGTGAACTGCTCGGCGGTCAGCCTGAAGCGCGACGAGCGCAGTTGTCGCGGACGAATCGAGATTTGATTTTCCTCGCCTGAGAGCCAGTCCGCGCTGTTCACGAAAAAATCGCGGTTGAACAGTTGTCCGACCCACTGATTGTCGCCGGCGTCGGTGCTGCCGATCACGACGATACGCGTCTCTTTGCCCGCCCCGGCTTTCGACTGCGTGGTCTGGATGGCATCGGCCACATCGATCGGGCCGCGTTTGTCGGAGGGATCGAGCTTGGCTTCCTGACGCTTGAAGATTCCGTCGATGTCGGTTTCAGCCCACGAGGTATCGCTGGTCATCGCAAGCGGCGTGACCGTCTCGCCCTCGTTGGGTTTCGCGGCAGGCGTGACCGAACGAGTCATTGGGAAAATCGTGCGCTCCTTGAAATCCTTGGTGATAGGATGCGCGCCGTAGTTCTGCACCAGCGGACTGACGCCCAGCGCAGGCGCCGCGAACAGCCGCGTCACCTGATCGACGACGACATCGTTGCCGGCGTTGACGCCCCATTGTCCGACCAGCTTGACCAGCGCGCTCTCGTCGACCTCGTTGTTGGGTCGCGGCGCGCGAAACGTGATCAGCGCGCGGCCGCCGTTGTCGAGGTACTTGCCAATGGCGTCGACTTCATGCGGGTCGAGCGGCTTCACCGGGCCGGCGATCGCGAGGATCGTGCAATCATCGGGAACCGAGGCCTGGGTCGCCAGTAATACCTTCTTGACCTGAAAGCCCTCGCCCTCGAGCGCGGTCTTCAGCGTTCCGTATCCGTTCTGACCACTCGCATCGTTGGGATCGGCTTCGCCGTGGCCCTCGGTGAAGCAGATGGTCTTTTTGGCGGACTTGGTGACACGAATGATGGCGTTGGTGATCGCTTCCTCGCTCACTTCGTTGACGTTGGTGCCGTTACCGCCTTCGTCACCGCCGTATTGCAGATGCGTGGTGCCCAAAGCCGACACTTTGTAGCGTTCGGCGAGCTCCGGGTTACGATCCGGGTTGACCATCTGAAAGGTCACCTTGGGCGAGGCGTACGCGTACTCCTCGTAGAGTTCGCGCGCGGTCGGATTTTCGCCGCCCGCGAAGAAGCCGTACATCTTGAGTGGCTTCTGCAGGTTCTTCACCACATTCACCGACTGGCTGGAGAGGCTGTAGACATTCTCCTCGCTCATGTCGAGGCGGCGGTGATGCTGGTTGGATATATAATTCACCGCGATCAGAATCGCGACGAAAATGATCGAGTAAATGATCGCGTTGGCGCCGTATTGGGTCGAGCGCTGGCCGACGAATGTGCCGACCTCCGACCATCCGGAGCTGATCCATAAGATGATCAGAAACACGCCAAAGATCAGGTTGATTAAGATATAGGGACGGAACCCGGCCGCGACGAAGTACGCGAACCCCGCGAAGAGTAACGCGATGAGGCCGAGAATTCCGTAGAGCGCTGCCGATCGCCGCTGCATCCTCCGCTCCTCGCCGCCTAACGCCAGCGCGCCGATTCAACCGAGCGCTGAGTGAGAAACAGCGCCACGAAGATCAGGCTGAGAAAGTACACGATGTCCTTGGTGTCGATGATCCCGGTCACCATCTGGGAGAAATGATCCGGCAGCGATAGATAACGCAGCAGTTCGGACAAGATCGAGGAGCTGCCTTCCTGCGCCGGCCAGGAGATCACATACAGCATCAGCAAAACGCCGAAGCAGGTGATCGCCGCGATGATCTGATTCTGGGTCAGCGAGCTGGTGAACAGTCCGATCGAGACGAACGCGATCGAGAGAAACGCGAGCCCGATGTATCCGGAGAGCATAACGGCCTTTTCGGGATTGCCGAACACGACCAGGATCAGCGGGAAGATTCCCGCCAACGCGATCATGATCAGCATGAAGGCCGCCGCGGCGAGAAACTTGCCCGCGACGATTTCGCCGGTGCGCACCGGCGCGGTCAACAGCAGTTCATAGGTACCGGCGCGTTTTTCCTCCGCGAAACTGCGCATCGTGATCGCCGGGACCAGGATCACCAGCACGATCGACATATTATGCAGCAGCGGTTCGATCACGATTTGATTCAGGTTGATGCGCTGCAGCACCTGCGGATTCTGCATCGCCGCGTACATCTGCACCAGCATGCTGAATCGCTGTAGCAGCGAAAAGAAGAAAAATCCTCCCAACAGGAGGAACACGGTCATCACCACGTATGCGACCGGTTGTACGAAGTAGCCGGCGAGCTCTTTGCCCGCGATTGTAATTGCATTCCTCATTTAAGTTGTTTCTCTACTCCGCGAGCCTGCTCCGACCCGAAGCGGCCATCGAAGCGGTGTGCGGATCTTTAGGCGCGGCCCGCCCCAACCTCCTCCAGCGTTTCCTCGCGGCTCCCCTCCAGCTCGTGATGCTCCTTGGTGATCGCCGAAAGGAACACATCTTCGAGCGAGGTTCCGGCCGGCAAGGCCGAGATCTTCTGCTCCAGCGCGATCCGTCCCTCGTTGATGATCACGACCTTGTCGCAGATCTGCGAAACCTCGGGCAAGATGTGCGTCGAGAGCACCACCGTGCGATCGCTGGTCGCCATCGTCTTGATGAGCCCGCGGATCTCGTGAATTTGGCGCGGGTCGAGACCGATCGTCGGCTCGTCGAGCACCAGCACCGGAGGATCGTGAATCAGCGCCTGCGCGAGGCCGACGCGCTGGCGATATCCCTTCGAGAGCTGACCGCAGATCCGATGCGCCATGTCTTCGAGGCCGCACACGTGCAGCGCGTGCTCGAGCGCATCCTCTATCCTGGATCGCTCTACCCCCCGCAGTCTTGCAACGAAACGCAAATACGCATCGACGCGCATATCGGAATAGAGCGGAGGATTTTCCGGGAGATAGCCGATTTTGCGCCGCGCCTCGAGCGAATTCTCGAAGATGTCGAGGTCATCGATCACGACGGTGCCCGAGCTGGCCGGCATGAACCCGGTGATGATGCGCATGGTGGTGGTTTTGCCGGCGCCGTTGGGCCCGAGGAATCCCAGAATCGAGCCGCGCTCGGCATTGAATGAAACGTCGCGCACCGCGACGAAGTTGCCGTATGTTTTGGTCAAATGCCGTACTTCAATCATTCGGTAATCGACCTCTCCAACCATTCCAGTGGCGACTGGCTGGACCTGATTTCTTCACAATCAAGTAGAAATTTGGCATCCCGGCTTTGGAGTCCCCGAGGCCACGCCCCTTCAACCTCGCCGGTGGCAAGCAAAATGAATAATACATGCGAGCCTCGATGTTAAGAGGGGTTTGGACGACCGGAGCGTTAGCCGGAGATGATCGCGTCATGGCAAACTGATGGGCATGCAATCGTTTTATTCGATCGATGAGATCGGCAAACAGCTTTCGAGCCTGCGTCCCTATGCGGAATTTCTGCGCGTTCCGGCGATGAGCTGCGGTGTCTACGTGCTGCAACCCGGCGAAGAGGATCGGCAGGTGCCGCATAACGAAGATGAGATTTATTATGTCATCAGCGGCGCCGGGTATGTGAAGGTCACGGCCGAAAATCAGCCGGAACAGGATCGCCCGGTCGCGGCGGGCGACGTCATATTCGTGAAGGCGCGCGAGGAGCATCGATTCCACGGCATCACGCAGGAGCTGGTGCTGCTGGTGGTCTTCGCCCCCGCGATGACGTAGCGTCGCGGCATAGATACGTTTTCCGACCGTGGACAGACTCGAACGAATCGGCCATCTTCTTATTGAGGCTTTAGCGAAGGCGCGAAAGTTGAATACACTCGCTCTCGACCGAGACTCGAGAGCGAAGGCAGCTGACCTCATGAAACGCGCGAACGAAAGTCACAAGAAAATGCAGACTCTCTCCCAAGCCTCTCAGGGGAACGGGAAAGGCTTGGACAAAGCGACGCTTGATCGTGCTTTGGATGAGCTCATACAAACGTTCGAGGACGTGAACAAGAAGCTCGACGACCTTATCGCCAAAGCGAAAGCATAAAAAACGCCCGTCCTCTGGATGGTCATCTCTTCGTATGGAGGCGGATAGCAAGGTTCGGCTCCCAATTTTTCTTCTGTTGTGAGAGCGTCTCAAGACCCTCCGCGATGTCATTTTCGTGAAGGCGCACGAGGAGCATCGGTTCCACGGCATCACCAAAGATCTGGTGCTGCCGGTGGCCTTCGCGCCGGCAATGACGATGTATCAAACCAGAAATACCGGCTGAAGCCGTACCATAAAATTCAGAATTTGTGAGTAGCACAGGCGCCATCGTGTGCGGCGACGGGAAGCAAGAAACCTTAGTTGTAGAGACCGATCTTCTTCTCCAGCGCCTTGAAGCGCGGATCGGAGCGCATCGAGTCAAACCCCGGTTCCCGCAGTTGACTCAGAAGAGTCGAGCGCCCTTGGTAGGCCTCATCGAAAAATCGGAACGCCTGATCCTTGTCGCCCAGGCTCCAGTACAACCCGGCGAAGAAAACCGGCGAGACGAAGCGATGCTTGGAGGCTTCGCGCATCTGTTCGAGAATCTTGAGTGCGTCCGCCCTTCTGCCGGCCCCAGCGTATAAAGGACCGAGCACAGCCTTGACCATTGGATTGTCAGTGAGGGCAGCGGACCTTTCGATTTCTTTAATCGCGGCGGGCAAATTACCTTCGTCGGCGAACAGACGACCGCGGTCGAAATAGCCTACCCATGACTGCGGGGCCATTGCGATTTCGTGTTGGTAGAAGCGCAGCGCCTGCGCGTAGTCGCGACGCTCCGCGCACATATCGCCCGCAAAGGCGAACCAGTAGATCGCGAGAGGGTCAAGGTCGATCGCCCGCTGCAATTCGCGCAACGAGTCATCATAGCGACCCATGAATCCCAGCGCGAAACCATAATTGCCGTGAGGCCCCGCGCTCGCCAGCGCCAGCTCGATCGCGCGCTTATACTCGCGCTCTGCCAAGGGCCAGTTCCATTCGAACTGCAGTTGGTAAAGCGCGAGCGCAAGGTGCGGCTCGGGTAATTCGTTGTCGAGCGCCAGCGCGCGTTCGGCTTCGGCCTTGGCAATGGGCATGGCCTGGCGCGGCGCGAAATACCAATCGGTTGAATTGGCGTAGATGATGGCCAGCACCGCATGCGCCTTCGCAAAATTGGGGTCAGCCGCGATGGCACGATTGAGATAGCCGATAGCCTTCTGGTCATCTTCTTCCGAGAAGCGGCTTGCAGCAAAGATGCCCTGCAGATAGAGGTCGTAGGCCTCCTGGTTCTCCGTCGGCTTCTTTCTGACTCGCGCGCTCTCCTCCGGCAACAGGCTCACTTTGAGCTTCTCGGCGACGTTCTCGGCCACATCGCTCTGGATCGCGAAGATGTCCGTCGTGTCCCGATCGTAGCGCTCCGACCAAATCGTGAATCCGCTGCGCGCATCGATCAGCGCCACTTCGATACGCAATCGGTTCGCGTTGCGGCGCACGCTGCCTTCCAGCAGGTTGCGCACGTGCAGGGCGTCCGCAATTTTGTCGGCCGTTTCGTTGCGCCCCTTGAACATGAAGGATGACGTCGGGGCCGCAACCTTCAGGCCGGTAATCTCGGAAAGATCGCCGATGACCTGGTCGGTCATCCCGTCGCTGAAGTATTCGTCGTCCTTGCTGGCGCTCAGATTGGAGAACGGCAGTACCGCGATGGTCGGTGTTGACGCCTCGGCGGTGGGCATCGACGCATGGAACGCGTTGATGAGTCGTGTTCGATAGGCATCGGCGATGGCAATCACGATCGCGAGCAATCCCATCGCAGCGATCGCCATATGACGGCGCGTGATGCGTGAAGCGGGTTCAACGTCAATCGGAGGGGTCGCCATCGATGTGGCGCCATTGGTCGTGCCATTCGTCGCGGAAGGAAGCACGTCGCTGAGGTGTGCGCCGATCGGCAGAGTAGCGACGGCCGGGTCCCGCATCTCCTCAACTTGGGATTGCAACTGCCATTGGACGGGAAAACGAGGATCCGGCTGATAGCAGCAGAAGGTTCCAGTCTTGATAGTCGTTTCGAGCAGCCGCCCCAGTTCCGGATTCGCCGCAGTGATGCTCTCGAGCGCGCGCCCGATGCTCTTGCTGACCGCCAGCCTCGCCCGCTCGGCCGTCGAGCCGGACTTGCGCGCGCGTCCGCCGATTCCGAGCGAGCTTTTGAGGTGCGCCATGAGCGCATCGATTTCAGCCTCGGCCTCGAGCGCGCGGGATTCATGGCCAAGCTCGCGCGCCTCATCCAGTTCCTCGCGCAGTTCCTTGAGCCGTCGCGTATAGGCGTCACGCGCTTTCGTATCGAGGGTCTCGCCGCCGTCGCCCTTCAAAGCTATCCGCGTATCTAGAGTTGAGCTTTCGTTTTGCGCGGCTTCGGACGGCGCGGCCGGCGGATCGGTAAGGCTAATCAAATCGAGAACGTGAATCGGTTGGCCAGGATGGGCCAACAGATGCGCAATATGCCGCAGGCCCTTGGAATCAGCGAGACGAGTCAGCCGGTCGCGGTAGGCGAGGGTCCAGTATTCGCCTTCGCGGGCAAAGACGCCTCGTACCGCTTCAACACCAGCCGTCGTCCCCACGAAGTCACCACCTCTCTCACCGTGATGGTCGCTCTCATCTATTAAGGCTTTTCATCGGGTATCTCAATCGCGTTGGCGTGCTCAAATCAAACAACGAGTCTCGCAAAAAAGGACATTCGGCTTCCGATCGCTGTCAATTAGTGGATTGGTTCCGCGTCTCGTCACATTGTTCCGTGAGTTGTCTCGCTTCAGTTGTAGGACCATGACCCGACAAAGCGGTCATCGCGTCTGGAGGAACTGAGATGTTAGCGGGCAAAAACAGATTGGGCGAAAAAGGCTTGAAAACGATCGCAACCATAAGAACCGTGTTAGTCGCGGCCGCGGCGATGGCGGCGCTGGCCGGCGCACCAAATCGCGCATGGGCCATGTGCGGGATGCCGGAGGGGCTCGCGGGCGCTGCCCAACCGTCGGATTCGAACGCCGCCGCCGCACAGCGCACGATCCAGTTGAAGGAACTGCCGCACGGGCCTAATGAGCCGATCGTCGGGATGTGGATGATCAACGCAACCTACGCCGCCACCGGAGCGCCGTTTGACCTGGTGTTATCGGGATGGACCGGTGACGGGCTGGAATTCGACCAGGATCTCTCGCCCATCCTGACCGGATACGTCTGTTACGGGACGTGGGTGAAGGTCGGCAAGAACACCTATGGGCTTACGCATCCCTTCTTCAACTTCATGGACGTAAACGTCAATGGCGAAGGCACCGAGGCCACCGAGGGCACCTTCGACGGAACGTCGGGATACTTCAACTATACGGTGACGGTTGCGAAAGATGGCAAAACCTTCGCCGGAAAAGAGACCTTCGTGGTGGTCAGTGGTCTTAACCCATACGATCCGGCCGCAACCGTGCTCTTCACCACGAAGGTGAATCTGGCGGCAACCAAGATCAGCGTCAACCTGAGCCAACTCCCATAGTGGCCCGCAGCGCGGTGTGACGAATGTCACCCGCGTGAGGACGGCCGAGGGCCCGATGCCTTGGCCGTCCCGCTTTGCTTTGCGGCCCGCGTCAGGAAACACAGGCTTCAACCGTAGCTTTGGAGCGTGGTTTCATTTTTCGTCGGCGCTCCGATAACCTGAGACGATCATGGTCGAGGAGCGGCGACAACTCTTTCTGGTCGATGGCTCGAACTACATCTTCCGCGCCTTCTTCGCCCTCCCCCCGCTCAACAACTCGCGCGGGATGCCGACCAACGCGGTGTACGGCTTCATCCGGATGTTCCTCAAACTGATCAAGGAGCAGCATCCGACGCACATCGGCGCGATTTTCGACTCGCCCAAGAAAACCTTCCGCGACGATCTGTTCGCCGATTACAAGGCCAACCGCTCCGAAACGCCCAACGATCTCCAGGTGCAGATTCCCTACATCTATCGAGCGATCGATGCTTTTCGCGTCAAGCGCATCGTGCGCGAGGGCTACGAGGCCGACGATGTCATCGCCACGCTCGCAACCGCCGGGGTCAAGAAGAAGATCGACTCCGTGATCATCACGGCCGACAAGGATTTCATGCAGGTCGTCGGGCCTCATGTGAGGCTATGGGATCCGATGCGCGACAAATCGACCGGGGTGCGCGAGGTGCGCGAGCGCTTCGGCGTCGAGCCGCGCACGCTGATCGATATCCAGGCGCTGATGGGCGACTCGATCGACAATATCAAGGGCGTTCCCGGTGTCGGCGAGAAGACCGCGGCGGCGCTCATCCAGGAATTCGGCAGCCTCGACAATCTTTACAACAACCTCCCGAAGGTCGAGGAATCGAAGAAGATTCGCGGCGCGAAAAAGGTTGCGGCGCTGCTCGCCGAGCATCGTAACGATGCGATGCTCGCGCGCAAACTGGTGACGATCGATTGCGAGGTGCCGCTCGATCTGGGGCCAGAGGATTTCGCGTGGCAAGGTATCGATGAGAAGGCGCTCTCGGAGCTGTTGCGCGAGTTGGAGTTCAGCTCGCTGCTGCAGGAGCTGACACCATCGGAGGCGGCGATACCGGTTCGCGCCGGCGAGGAGATCGAGGTCACCGAGGAAACGCTTCCTGCGGCGCTCGAGGAGTTGAAGCGCGCGCCGCGGCTATCGCTGAACCTGAGCGAGAATGCGATCGGCGCGGCGCAGCTCAAGCTTTCCGGCGATGCGAAAACTTTTCTGTTCGATACCCATCTCATCGGCAGAACCGCGACGCTGCTCAATGAGCCGTCGCCGCCCAAGGAAGTCCACGACCTTAAGACGCATCTGCGCAAGCTCTCCGCGTTCGGAATTCGCCTCGCGGGCGTGGACTTCGACACGATGATCGCCGCCTTCCTGGTCAACTCGGGCAAGCCCGAGCCGAACCTCGGTGACCTCTATCATGAGCATCTCGCGGGGCTTTCGGGTGGCGCGCCCAGCGGCGCCGAGCCCACGATAATCGCGGCGCTTAGGCTCGCGCTGCTGCCGAAGCTGGAGCGCGACGGCCTGCTGCCGCTCTTCACCGATATCGAGATGCCGGTCGCGCAGGTGCTCGCCGAGATGGAGGAAATCGGGATCGCCGTCGATGCCGACGCGCTGAAAACGATCTCCAAGGAGTTCGGCGAGGAGGCCGCCAAACTGGAGCGCGAATGCTACGAACTGGCGGGACGCGAGTTTAACCTGAACTCGCCGATTCAGCTGCGCGACGTGCTCTTCAATCAGCTGAAGCTAACCGCGAAGGGGCTGAAGAAGACCAAGAGCGGATACTCGACCGATGTGGACACCCTGGAGAAGCTCGCCGCGGTGCATCCGATGCCGCGCAAGCTGATGGAATATCGTTCCGTTACCAAGCTGAAATCGACGTATTCGGACGCGCTCGGTGGGCTCATCGACCCCAAAACCGGCCGCATCCACACTACGTTCCATCAGGCGCTGACGGCGACCGGGCGGCTGAGCTCCAGCGACCCCAATCTGCAGAACATCCCGACCCGGACCGAAGACGGCATGCGCATCCGGCGGGCATTCGTCGCCGAGAAGGGACATGTGCTGCTATCGGCGGACTATTCGCAAATCGATTTGCGGGTGCTGGCGCATCTGTCAAATGATCCAACATTAACCAGCGCTTTTCGTAGCGGCGAGGACATCCACGTACGCACCGCGGTCGAGTTGCTGGGCATCACGCCGGACAAGGTTGACGCGGCCGCCCGGCGCATCGCGAAAGTGATCAACTTCGGCATTATTTATGGTATGGGTCCTAGCCGACTCGCAGGCGAACTCGGAATACCGCTGGGGGAAGCTTCGTCATACATCAAGCGCTATTTTGAGCGCCTCGAAGGAGTGCGAGCATTTATCGACGAAACTTTGGCGAAGGCGCGAGAGACTGGCTTCGTTGCCACCATGTATGGGCGCCGCCGCTATCTTCCCGAGCTTCGGTCTCCCGAGGGAGGCGCGAGAGCACAGGCGGAGAGAATCGCGGTCAACACCCCGATTCAGGGTACGGCGGCTGATCTGATAAAGGTCGCGATGATCAAGTTGGCCTCGGAGCTAAAGCGCGGCAATCTCAAGGCCAGAATGCTGCTACAGGTGCATGATGAATTGCTCATCGAGGTAGAAGCTAAAGTTTTAGATGAAGTAAAGCAGATTGCCAAAGACGAGATGGAACGGGCCGCCGAACTGCTAGTGCCGTTGAAGGCCGATCTCAAATGGGGGCCGAACTGGGCTCAACTTACATCCTAAGGAAACCTGATAACCTGATGAACCCGAACAAGGCTGAATTTCTTGGCGTCACCCCCGTCTAACCGATTGAGACCGAAGGTTCGCCAGGATGGCGATGAGGCCGAACTCATTGCCAAGGCACGCGAGGGAGACAGGGACTCCTTCAGTGTCTTAGTACAGCGCTATGAGCGCCGAGTGGTCGGCGTCGCGTTGGCGGTGGTGCACAACCAGGATGACGCGCTGGAGCTTGCGCAAGAGACGTTTGTACGCGCGTTCGAAAATCTCAAGAATTTCGAATCGCGCTCCAGCTTCTCGACCTGGCTGTATCGAATCGCGGCAAACCTGTCGATCGATTTCTGGCGCCGTGAGGGACGCTACAATGTTCTCCGGGGCGAGGACGCTGAAAATGAGATGCGGCGGCTGCCCAGCGGTGAGGGTGACTCCTACCGGGCTGCGAGCCGGACAGAACTTGGTAAGCGTCTCAAGGACGCGCTCGAAGAGTTGACTCCCGAACATCGCGCCGTGGTACTTTTGCGCGAAGTGGAGGGACTATCGTACGACGAGATCAGCGACGTGCTACAGTGTCCGCGAGGAACCGTGATGAGCCGGTTGCACTACGCGCGTAATCGACTGCGAAGTATTTTGAAAGATTTTGCGTCTAATTAAACGAAGCTTATGAGTGACTGCAATCAGATAAGCCTACTGCTTGGACCCTTCGAGGACGGCGAGCTCGAGCCGCATGAGATGCAGGAAGTTGCG
This sequence comes from uncultured delta proteobacterium, assembly GCA_963815835.1. Lineage (GTDB taxonomy): Bacteria > Desulfobacterota > Binatia > Binatales > Binataceae > DATGKG01. The sequence continues at coordinate 3,299,221 of CAWFIF010000001.1, read as the reverse complement.
CGCCATCTGGCGATCTGCAAATCCTGCGAAGAGCTGCTCGGCGACTACAGCGCCATCGGACGCGAGTTGCGTGAGATCATCACGATTCCGCCCTTGACCGGATTCGCGGCCGGCGTTGATGCGCGCATCGCGGAGCTTAGAACGCCTCTGCGCGAACGTATCGGGGCATTCTTCGAGGGTCTCAACCAACGCTGGGCGGCTGCCTTTGCGATGGTATCGATGGCGGGAGCCGTCGCTGTCCTGACCGCATTGGTGCTGACGCCGTATTTGCGCAGTAGCTTGGGAACCGGCGCGCAGAATGCGCCGATAGCAAAGACGGAAACTCCGAACGCGCCCAGCCTCGCATCGACGACCACTGACCAGGAGAGTGCGCGCGCATTGACGCCATCGGAAGAAGGGTCGCAGCAGTTGGCTTCCGCGCCCAAAATGAACCCCGGCGATTCACATACTGTCATCAAGAGACTGGAATCGGAAATCCCGACTACCGCGGTGTGGAGCGAGCCCGAGAACGGCACTACCGTAATTTGGCTGCCATCGGAACAATAGTCGCAAGCATGTTACACACACGATGGGGGATTTTGGCCGTGGCGGTCACGATGGCACTCGGGGTCGGCGCCGCTTGTCGAGTTTGGGCTGGTCCTGCACAGGCGAGCCCTCCCAAGATCGGGGTCCACGTCGATTCGGTCGTTGCTTCGGACACGAATGAAGGCATCGATCCGCCGCTGACGCCGATGGGGCCGCGGCTGCACTCGCTCTTCAGTTACACGACCTATCATCTAGTGAGCCATCAGGAACAGCAGACCGCGATGGGCACCCTGGTCCTTTTTAACCTCCCTGGCGGACGCATCCTCCACATTCAACCGCGAGGAATCGACGGCGACATGATTCTGATGGAGCTGATCCTGTTTCAGGGCGAGCAGCCGCTGATGACGACGGAACTCAAGCTGCGCAACCACGGGATCCTGATCGTCGGTGGGCCGCGATACGAAGAGGGAATGCTCATCCTCTCGATTGGCGCCGATTGCCGATGCCCACGCCCGCGCACCGCGGATGCTGGAGCAGCGCCACTCCATTCGCCTCCCGCGTCCCCTCAAGCCGCGGTACCCGAATAGGTTACTTCAGCCGCCGCGCAACTGCGCGTAAGTCATCAACGAATCGCTCCATCTCCTGATGCCGCGTCTCCTCATCCGGAGCGCGCAGGATCGATGAAGGATGCACCGTTGCCGTGACCTCATGCGGGCACGGCATCCGCGCCTCGATGAACTCGCCGCGATGTTGCGTGACCCGGAAATCCTTGCCCAGCAATGCCTGCGCCGCTGTCGCTCCCATCAGCACGATCACCTTGGGACGAATCGCGACGATCTCGGCATCTAGCCAAGGACGGCAGGCCGCGATCTCCTTGCCGTTCGGCTTCTTGTGGATGCGTACCTTGCCGCGCGGCTCCCATTTGAAATGCTTGACTGCGTTGGTGATGTATACAGTTTCGCGATCGATGCCGGCCTCGCCCAGCGCCTTGTCGAGCAGCTTTCCGGCCGGACCCACGAACGGTTTTGCCGCGAGGTCTTCCTTGTCGCCGGGCTGCTCGCCGACCATCATCACTGCGGCATTGACCGCGCCTTCGCCAAACACCGTCTGAGTTGCGTTCTTCCACAGATCGCACGCGCGGCAATTCTCCGCGGCTTCCGCGAGCAACTTCAGGCTCGCGCCCGGAGGTACGAGCTGAACTGCTGGGCTCTCCTGCTTGGCCATGCGATCAGTATGAGCGCGTGGTTTGGTACCGCCAACATTGAGGGCGCGCCATCGGCCCCGACGCGCTAGAATTCTCGCCGAGGTAACTGCGATGGACTCCGACCTCTCGACGGACCGGATGAACCCTGCCCTCGCCGCGATTGCCCCAATGGATCGCGCTTTCATCGCCGAGGCGGTGCGCAAACTGGAACGGCCCGGACACCTGGTCGAGTTCCTCAACACGATTGGCAAGCCTGCCGAGGCGATCATCAAAGGACTTCCCACATGGGCTAGTTCGCGGATCGAGCGCGCGCTGCAACGGACGCTGCTCGATGCGGTTGGATGGGCAGCGAAAACGCTCGACGGCTCGATTCACGCTGACGAGAAAAGTGTCTCGACACTTTCCAATGTCGTCATCAAATCGCGCGGGGCAATGCACGTGACGGCGGCAGCCATCCTCGGCGGGGTCGGCGGCGCTTTCGGCATCGCAGCGTTGCCGATCGAGCTGCCGGTCACGACGCTGGTGATCCTGCGCTCGATCGCCGCGATTGCGCGTGACTTCGACGCCGACCTCGACGATCCGGCGACGCGCCTGGAATGCGTATCGGTGCTGAGTCTCGGCGGTCCATCTCTAGCCGATGATGCGATGGAGTCTGCATATCTGACCTCACGCCTCGGCCTGGCGCTTTTGATTCGCGATGCGGGCCGCTTCATCGCGGGAAAGTCCACCCTCCAGCTCACTGAGGCGCTCGCGCGCGGCGCCGCGCCGGAGGTGACTCGACTGATTGGTGCGATCGCGGGCCGCTTCGGTTATCTTGCACTCGATCTCGCATACGCGGAGATGGTTCCGATCGCCGGCGCGGTGGGCGGCGCGGCACTCAACGGGTACTTCGCCAATTTTTTCAACCGGATCGCGTACTACCACTTCGGCCTGCGCAGACTGGAGCGGATGTATGGCGAGGAAACGGTGCAGCGCATCTATCGCGAGGAGATGCGCGGGCTCGACATCTGAAGCAACCTAACCCCTAACGTTTAGGGAAGGGGTTAGGCCAGCCGCGCGCGCGCCTCGTGGCTGTCCGCCGCCGCGCGGAACGCCGCCGCCGCGCGTTCGAACGTATCGAACACCACCAGGCCGCGCTGACGTGCCAGTTCCTTGGCGCGCGCGACGATTGCCTCGACATGCGCCGGATGGAGTATCACCGCGAATGGCTTGGGTGTCGCCTTGGCAAACTCCGCGATGCGATCCAGCATTGTTGTCAGCTCATCTTCGTGAGTCGCCCATCGCGCAGCGCGAAATCCGGTTCCGATCTCCAGCACGATCGAATCGATGACAGGATCGCGATCGAGGATGTTCAGGATTCGATCGAGATTCCCCAGATTGATACCGCCGCCGATCGTCCCGCCCGCGTCGAGCGGATTTCGATAGCTTCCGCCGATGATGTTGAAGAACGTTTTTAGCTCGTCGTATGAGGAATCGGAGAGCGCGGGAATCTCCAGACCCGCGCCCGCGAAGGTGTCGGTGATGACGACCGATTGCCCGCCGGTCATCGCCACAAGACCCATCCTGCGGCCCTTAAGTTCGCGCCCGCGCGCGAGCAGCTCAACCGCATCAAGCATCGCATCGAGACTATCGATCGAGGCCGCCCCACTCTGACGCACCGCCGCGCTCCACACCGCGCTCGGCGTCGCAAGCGATCCGGTGTGCGAGAAAGTCGCGCGCGCGCCGGCCTCGGTCACACCGCCCTTCCAAATCAGCACGGGAATCTTCTTTGCGGCGCGCTTCACACTGTCGAAGAAGCGCCTGCCGTCGCGAACGCCCTCGATGTACATGCCGAGCACGCGTGTCTTCGGGTCAGCCGCCATCAGATCGATGTAGTCCGCGGCCTCCAGCACCAGCACGTTGCCGATCGATGCGGCCTTGTTAACCTTGATGCCATGCGGAACCGCCTGCACCGCGAAGTTGATTGTGTGGGTGCCGCTCTGCGAGATGAAGCAAACGTCGCCGGCCTCGCCCACATGCTCGTCGGGAAAGTTACACAGCCCGTACGCGGGACTGTAGAGCCCCATGCAATTCGGGCCGACCAGCGCGATATCGGAGTTGATCGCGGTCTCGCGCAACTGGCGCTCCAGTTGGATCCCCAGCTCCTCGGTGGTCTCGGAAAATCCCGAAGTGAAGAAGCCGATCGAGCCGACCTTGTTGTTAACGCAATCCTTCAGAATGCGCGGCGCGACCTGGCGCGGCACCGCGCTGACCGCATAGTCGATGTGCTCGGTGATCTCGGCGAGGCTCTTGCGATTCTCGATACCCATCGCCTCGATATTGGGAATTTCGTTGGGATCGATTTGCACCGAATACAGTTTGCCGGTGAAGCGTTTGAGCGCGCGCAGCCACATGTAACCGCCCATCTTCTTGTCGCCGATCACAACCGCGACCTTCGGCTCGAAGGCGCGCTTGAGATTCTCGATACGCTCAGCGTGGCGAGGATCGGCATTCACCGGCGGGGACTTGGGACCGATGAGGACGCGCGCGTCGAGCGCTATGACCCCACTTGGGTACGCGACGATCGGATTGAGGTCCATCTCCTTGATCTCCGGCGTCGCCGCGGCGAATTCCGAAAGCCTCGCGATGGCGTTGGCGATCGCATCGATATCGACTGCGACGCCGCCCCGCGCTCCATGCAGCATCGCCGCGCCACGCAAGCTCAAGAGCATCGCGCGCGCTTCCTTCGTATCGACGGGAGCGAGGCGCAACGCGGTGTCTTTCAGCAGCTCAACGAAGATTCCACCGAGCCCAACCACTATCAGCGGACCGAAGCGCTCATCGCGCACGATGCCCGCAATAAGCTCGAGGCCGGGCCGCGCCATCGGTTCCACCGCGACGCCCTCGAAGCGCGCGCCCGGCTGCTTCTTCAAGAGAGCCGCGCGGATGCGATCGAAGCCGTCGCGCACTTCGGCGGCCGTGCGCAAGTTGAGCTCGACACCACCGACCTCGCTCTTGTGAGTCACGTCGGGCGACAATACTTTGAGCACGACCTGAAAGCCGATGCGCGCCGCGATCGCTGCCGCGTCGTCGGCGGTGGCGGCGTGCTCGGGAATAGCGGACGGGATCCCGATCGCTTCGAGGATCTTCTTGGACTCGATTTCCGACAGCGCCGTGCGGCCGGCAGCGGTCGCGTCGGCAATTAGCTGGTTTGCGATGGTCTGGTTCACATTCGAGGCGTATAGCAAACGCGTGAGGACATTTGAACCGCGAGCCGGAAGGCTCATTTGAACTATGTACCGCAAGGCGAAAACGCGACCGCGGGTTTTCGTGACTCGCGCGATTGCTCCCGAAGCCATCGCCAAGCTTCGCAAGCATTCGATCGTCGAGGTGTGGCCGCGCGATACGCCACCGCCTTATGCGGAACTGATTCCCCGGGCGCGCGAGGTTGATGCGATTCTCGCGATGGTGACCGACCGCATCGACGCGCCGCTGATCGCGTCGGCGCCACGGCTGCGCGTGATCAGCAACCTCGCGGTCGGCCTCGACAACATCGATGTCGCAGCAGCCACCGCTGCCGGCATCGCAGTGGGTCACACCCCGGGGGTTCTGACCGACGCGACGGCTGATCTAGCGTTCGCACTGCTGATGGCGGCGGCACGTCGCGTCGCGGAAGGCGATCGCGAAGTACGCGCCGGCAAGTGGCAAACGTGGGGACCGGCGGTCCTCCTCGGTCACGATGTCTACGGCGCGACACTCGGCATCATCGGATGGGGGCAGATCGGTCGCGCGATGGCGCGCCGCGGCCGCGGCTTCAACATGCGCATCCTATACACGAGCCGAGCAACCAGGGGCCGCGAGGCAGCTTCGGGCGCGACGCGCGTATCGATGAAGCGGCTGCTTCAGCGATCCGATTTCGTCTCGCTTCATGTTCCGCTGACGCCTCAGACAAGGCATCTGATCGGCCCGAAAGAGCTGGCCATGATGAAGCCCGGCGCCATCCTGATCAACACCGCGCGCGGACCGGTCATCGATCAGCGCGCGTTGTATCGCTCACTGAAGGCCGGCAAGCTCGGCGGTGCCGGCCTGGATGTCACTGACCCGGAACCGATCCCGGCCGACGATCCCCTACTGAAACTTCCCAATGTAGTGATCACGCCTCACATCGGAAGCGCGAGCTACACGAGCCGTAACAAAATGGCGGATATTGCTACAGATAACATCATCGCGGTGCTGCAAGGTCGGCTACCGCGATTTTGCGCGAATCAGGAAGTGGTACTCAGGCGCTAAGCTCCTGTCGCGACAAGTGATGCTAAAACTAGACCGTTGAGCTATTTAGCGGAGTTTTGTTATTGTTCGCAAACTTATTAGCCGCTATAACTAATCGAGTTAGCTCTACGTAACTGGTCGGCTCGACAAGGTGAAAGTTCTGAATCGATGGCGGGACGTCAATTCGCCTTGAATTTCCTACCTCCGTAAAAAAACATCAATGTCACTCGGCATTATTTGGCTTCGTTTGGTAGTTTGGCATTTATTGTGCGCGGCCCACCCGGTTCGAGATCTCGATACGACCGGTCATAGTGGCTTTGTTTTTCAATTTTTGTCATCGAATTGATGTCCGTGACAGCCTTCGAACACATGTCCCTCAGAGAAAACCCTCGTATTTACTAGATGATTTGGCTTCGTTTATGTAATTCCTGCGTGCTGTGCTGGATACTGGTCGATCCTAAGCGTTGAAGAACATTACCCGTCTCTCATGCGCGGCAGGGGTAGCATCTAAGGCAGGGAAGACCTCCGCCGCTCCCGTATCCTTTTAGGATTTACCGATCGCCTCAAAAAGGGAAGAGGCGAAGGCGGGTCAGTTTTGCGCGATGCCAGGAGCGGGGAACTTCCGGCACACTTCGCGCACCTCACCCGCGATGCGCGTGAGAGCCGCGTCATCGCTGGCGTGCGTGATCGCGTCGTCCATCCATTTGCCGATAAGGCGCATCTCCCCCTCGCCCATTCCGCGCGAGGTTACCGCCGGCGTTCCGAGGCGGATGCCGCTCGGGCTGAACGGCTTGCGCGGGTCATAGGGAACCGTATTCGAGTTGCATACGATTCCGGCCTTATCGAGCGCGCTGGCCGCCTTCTTTCCAGTGACCTTCTTATTGGTCAGGTCTATCAGCAACAGATGATTGTCGGTGCCGCCTGAGACGAGGCTGAAGCCGCGCGCGAGAAGCTCCTCGGCAAGTGCCTTCGCGTTGCGCACTATCTGCTGCGCATAGTTCTTGAACTCGGGCGCGGCGGCCTCCTTGAGCGCGACCGCGATTGCCGCGGTGGTGTGGTTATGCGGACCGCCCTGGAGTCCCGGGAAAACCGCGCGATCGATCTCGGCTGCGACCGCATTGGTACACATGATCATCGCGCCGCGCGGACCGCGCAGCGTCTTGTGCGTCGTCGTGCTGATAACGTCGGCATAGGGCACCGGCGACGGATGCACTCCTCCCACGATGAGACCGGCGATATGCGCGATGTCGGCGAGGAAGTACGCGCCGACCTCCTTCGCAATCTCGCCGAACGCTTTGAAATCGATGATGCGTGGATAGGCGGTCGCTCCCGCCACGATGATCCGCGGCTTCTCCTTGCGCGCGAGGTCGCGCACCACATCGTAGTCGATGCGATGGGTTTCGCGATCGACGCCATACGAGACCGATTTCCAGAAGGTGCTGGTGACGCTCGCATTCCATCCATGCGTCAGATGGCCTCCGTGCGGTAGCGTGAGGCCCATGATGGTCTCGCCCGGCTTCAGCAGTCCCGAATACACCGCGAGATTGGCCGGCGACCCCGAGTATGGCTGGACATTGGCGTGCTCGACGCCGAAAAGTTTCTTTGCGCGCTCGATCGCCAGCGTCTCGATTTGATCGATGTAGCGCTGACCCTCGTAGTAGCGCCTCCCAGGGTAGCCTTCGGAGTATTTGTTCTGCAGGACGGAGCCGCTGGCTTCGAGCACGGCTTTGGAGGCGTAGTTCTCCGAAGGAATGAGCCGGACCGAATCGATCTCGTAGCGCTCTTCGCTTTTGATTAGATCATAGATCTCGGGATCGGTTCGCTTAAGTTCATTCACGAAAATACTCCTACCGGGTCAAATAGACCGCCGATTGTATCGAGTGGCGTCAGGAAAATTAATATTGGCGAGACTGTGCCGTTTTCGATTAATGTGACACAGATGACCTGATTGTGTCACAATAGCGCCTGGTGGTCGCATGAAAACTCTAAGCATCCGGGAAGTTAGGTCCGCACTTTCGCATCTGGATGATCTGATTGCGGAAGCCGGGGAAGTTATCGTAACCCGACGAGGTCGACCACTGGCCAGAATTCTACCGATCCGCCCGCAGCGCGGAATGCCTTCGCGCGCCGAACTGCGTGCTTCGATGCCCAAAATGAAGGTCCCGAGCGAAGTATTAATTCGGCAGGATAGAGATTCGCGCTGAGTGCTCCGATCTACATAGATACCAGCGCTTTGGCCAAGCGCTACCTACGGGAAGCAGGATCAGACGAATTCGAGCATTTCACCGCGCGAACGAAGTCGGCCTCGATTAGTCGCTTGACGCTGGTCGAGTTACGTTGCTTGCTCGCGCGTCGTCGCCGCAGTCGCGACATTAACACAGAGATAGAGAAGCGTGCGCTTGCTGACTTCGAAGAGGACATCGTCAATGGTTTTCTTGAGGTGCATCCGCTGGAAGACCGGCATGCGATCGAAGCTCATGGTCTCCTCGTAAGGCTGATGACGGTTTCCCTGCGAACTCTGGATGCTCTTCATCTCGCCATAGCGACAGATATAACGGCAGGTGGTGTGGCCACCGCAGACAGAAATTTTGCACAAGCGGCGCGCGCGCTCGGACTGCACGTGGAGTGGTTCGGCGAAAAATGAGAGCCCAATAGCTACTGCAAATCGGGAGGCGTGACTTTCGCGATCCACTCGCGATAATTGCCGCTATAGCCGACCGCCTTCTGACGCTCGTGCACCTTCGCAAGGATCGCGTCGATCTGATCGGGTGACAGATCCGGACGCTTGTCCATCATGGTCGCGATCTCCCCAGCCTCGACTCCCGCGCTATGACGCGGGCCGGCGCCAAACTGGAACTTCTTGTCGCTTAGGCCGAGATAACTCTCGGCGACTATCATGCCAATCTCGATGCCGCTCTCGAGCGAGTCCTTGATGTTGCCTTTGCCGGTGAGGACGTTTCCGGCCGCGAACACGGCCGTCGGCCCATCGATCAACAGGCCGCTCCTTACGTCGCGGTACTGATAGACCTCGCCCTTCTGTGGGATGCCGCGAATGGGCTCGGGGATACTGCCGATCGAGCTGACGGTGAGTTCGGCGCGAACTTCTTCGCCGGTGTCCGGAATCGTCCGAACCTGTCCGTCCGCCACTTCGGTGCGGCTGAACTTGACGCCAACCATCCTGTTGTTCTCGACGATGACGCCGGTAGGCACTCGAAGTTCCTGAAACTCGAACAAAAACTTGCGCATCGCTTTTTCCAGGATCTTGCCCCGCGCAGCGCGCAGCGCCTCCTGACGCTTCGGAGGCGCATCAGGAGGAACGTCCGACAGCGGCATGTCGAGCACGCGACGGCGATAGAACAGCCTGCACGGCTTGATCGCGAGGTCCGCGTACTTGAGCCCGTGCGATCCGACCACCGGCTCGACGCCCTCGCGCTCCAGACGCACCATATCCTCGTTGATGCCGCGTGCGGCGAGTGAGCGGAGCGTCATCTCGATTTGCAGAACCTTGACCACGTCGATCGATGCCAGACCGCCGCCGACCACGATTGCCCCGGGCGTCAGCTCATAGCGCGGTCCGTTGTAGCTTTTCTCGGGGTAGTGATTGAACCAATAGATGAGCGGATTCTGATAGACCAGACCTCGATCGATGAACTGATCGGCGCCCTCGACCGGAAACGGCCGATCGCGCCATGCGCCATGAGTCAGCACGAGGACATTCAGGTTCCATCGCGAGCGCAGATCCTCGAAATCGATGTCGCGCCCGAGCCGGCTGCCCGGAACGAACTCGATATTAGGATGTTCGAGGCGCTTATTGATTTCCTCGTACTCGTCCTTGCGCTGCTTGACGTGCCATCGCGGCAGCCCGTCCTCGATTTTCCCATAGGGGCGGAGGTTCTGCTCAAAGACGATAACCAGGGTGCCACGCTCCGCTAGAATCCTGGCAATTTCGGATCCCGCGGTCGCCGCGCCGATCACCGCTACTACATGCCGCGCCTGATTGCTCGATGCCATAAAGAGGGAAGTATTAGTTATCGTTTGAAGCGAGCTTTTACAATGCCGTCGCAATACTTGCGCACCCCAGTAGCGCATGGTTTCCTTGATCCCGCGATGGCGGAGGGGATTTTTTCACGCGGTTTCAGGTTCACGACGGTCGTCATCATTGCTATCGTCGCCCTCGTCCCTTCATTGCAAGGCTGCTTCGGCAGTTACTGGACGCATTCCGACAATGATGTTGCGGTCGGCGAGGAGCATGAGGTTAATTTCCCAGCCGATGAGACATTTGTAATGACGCAGGACGTGCTGCGTGGTCAGGGGGTGCTCTTCGATACCAAGCCCGAGCACAAAATCATCACGTTCTGGAAGCCCGGCGACAAGCCCGGAGGCGTGTTCTCGAACCTGATCGGCAACGTGGCGCAATATCGATACGAGATTGAAATCGTTCCCGACGGGAGCCATCGCAGCAAAATCATCGCGAACGTCCGCACGGAAAACATCGCGAGTGATGAGGTCAACAATTATAAGCCGAGCAAGAAGCTCAATCTTTTCAACGACTTCGACCAGCTCGCGTCGAAGCTACCGCCACCCCCGTTAACACCGGGCAGCGGCGGCGTCAATTTCGCGCTACTACCCGGCGAGGATCTTGCGGCTCTCTCGAAACGCGTCACTGGCAACCCGGACAATTGGCCTCAGATCGCGAAGGACAACGGGCTCAAATCAGTGAGCGATACCGCCGGACTTCAGAGCGTATGGGTTGCCAATTCGCTGATCCCGAAGCACAACCCGACCGCGCCACATCGTGCCGGCGGACCATGAGCACGGTGGCCGCTCGGTTGATCCGAGGCAACGCGATCAGTCAGCCTCCATGGGCTGGCTCGCATCGTACTCGGGACACAGGGCGCCAGGGTTCACCGCTGCGACAACCGAGAGAAATTGCTCGAAAGTCATATGAAGATTCAAGAATCCGCCTTGGCAGAAAACCCATCCAAAGTAATCAAGAATCTCGTCGGGAATCATCGCTGGCAGCCGCGGGGTCGTCGATACCGAGGGGAAGGGTCGAGCTGCGGCGGCACGCAAAACCTCCATCGCCCGGTCGGAGACATCGTCACCGTTCGCAATTACACTGCCCTCGCGTAGTGGTATTACCTTGCCTCTGGTGCTTCGGAACATAGGGCTTGATCCTCCTGATCCCCCCGCGAGCCCATCACCACCAACCATTGTAAGGCAACTCGGTTCCCCGTCAAGGGTGATTCATTGAGGGCATCAGCCGCAATAATTGACCAAGATAATCTAAGGACGCCTAAGGATGCGAATGCGACTTCTGGCATAAGCTGAGGAAAGAAAAACATGACTACCGAATTACAGGCACTTATCCTCGGCGCGGTTCAAGGGTTGACCGAGTTCCTCCCGGTTTCGAGCTCGGCCCACCTGGTGCTGCTTCCATGGCTCTTCGGATGGGAAGATCCCGGGCTCGCATTCGACGTCGCGTTGCATCTGGGAAGCTTGTTGGCGTTGCTGATCTACTATTGGCGCGAATGGCTGTCGATGGCGCTCTCGGTGGTGCGACCGGATCCCCCCTCGCGACGTCTGCTCATATTGCTGATCGTGGCCTCGATACCTGGCGCCGTTATCGGGCTTCTATTTGAGAAGCAGGCGGAGACGATTTTCCGTTCACCGCTTCTAATCGCATGTACGTTGGCACTGATGGGGGTGGTGCTCTGGGCGGCAGACGTGATGGGTCGCGAAACGAAAAAGATGGATCATTTGACGCTCAGCGACGCCGTTCTGGTCGGCCTCAGCCAGGCCTTGGCGATAATCCCCGGCGTCTCGCGTTCGGGTTCGACCATCACGACTGGCCGCATCCTCGGCGTCGCCCGTCAGGACGCCGCAAACTTCTCCTTCCTGATGGCGACGCCAATCATCGCGGGCGCCGGCCTTCATGAGTTGCCGAAGATCATGCATCAGGGGATCAACGCCGTGCTCATCGCGGGATTCGTGTCATCGGCGATTTTCAGCCTGATCGCGATCGCGGCGCTGGTCAGATTTGTGCGCACCCGCACCTATCAGCCCTTCGCATGGTACCGGATCGCGCTAGCAATACTCGTAGCCGCGGTGGTGTACGCAAGGTCGTAAAGGACCACACGCTGGCGGACGGGAGAATATCGAAAAGTGGGACGCGAAGCGGGCGAAGCCGCGGCGCAGCCGCTCCGAGGGCGGAGCGCAGCGTAGACCGAGGAATCTTTAAAATGACCGCCTCGGAACAGTCCGCGGTGTCGAAGCGGCACCATCGCCACTCGCGCGCCTTCCAGATCGGCTTCGCAATGGCGGTCGCGAACACGCTCATCGGCGCGACGCAACCCGTCCTGACGCGCTATGCCGCGGTTCGCCTCGACCCAATTTTGTTTTGCGCCGCGGTAACGACGATTGCGGCGCTGTGCGCGCTTCCGATCTTGTATATGCGCGGAGAGCTGGCGATGCTTTTCGATCGGCGATATGCAGCCTGGCTGTTCGCGATGGCGATGAGCGGCACCGTCATGACCAGTCTCACGCTGATTTACGGAATGGAGCACATCGATGCGATCGCCACCGTAATTCTCCTCCAGACGGAACCGGTCTACTCGCTGATACTATCGGTCGTCGTGGTGGGAGAGCGGCCGTCGCCGCGTCAGCTCCTCGCAACCGCCACGATTATTCTCGGCATCGGATCAGTTTTCTGGGCCGGCACCGCCTTCTCGCCGATGTTCGCCGCCATGCTCGTCTTCATCACGCCGTTCTTCTGGCAGACCTCGCACGTGCTCGGCCTGCGCCTGATGCCGCCGCTGACGCCGATCAGCGTCGTCGGCGCGCGCTTCATCTTCGCGGCGTTTGTCTTCATCCCGATGTTTCTGCTTCGGTCCGCCCCGTCGCTCTCCGAGCTTCGCGAGCCGCGCCTGCTGATGGTGATCCTCGCGACCGGCTTCTTCGTCTACTTCCTTTCCGCGCTAACCTGGTATGGCGCGATCAGCAGGCTCTCGCTGTCATGGACGACCGCGCTGGTGGTTCCCGGCGTACCGCTGATCTCGATGCTGTTTGCGATGATGTTTCTCGGCGAGCATCCAACCTCGCGCGAGGTCATCGGAGTGCTAATCGCGATTGGCGGAGTGCTCGCTCTGGTGCTCGGCGCCGATCCACATCGCAAGGTCGGCGGGATCATCGAAGCCGCCGAAGCAGTTCATCAGCCGATCAGTTGAGCGGTTGACGAACCCGCGCGCGGTAGTCTTTAGTGGCGCGAGAAGAAACGCGCCGCGAGGGCGCCGACCAGCAAGCGAGGAAAATCACATGGCTCGACTAGTCAAGCATGAGGAGCAACGCCCCTACGAAATTGCGGAAGGGACCGAACTCCCGATCTATATCTGCGGGTGCGGGCTTTCGAAGAACAAGCCCTACTGCGATGGCTCGCACAAGAAGACCCGCGCCGAAGCGGCCGGTGAAGTTTACGAGTACGACGAAAACGGCAACGCGAAGCTGGTCGCGAAGCACTAAGCTTTTCATCATCTCTCTCCCGTCATACGATGGGAGAGAGAGCCGACTCGGGCAATCTCAATGCCATTCGACGCCGCCGCAGATGTTGAGCGCCTGACCCGTCATATAGTTGCCGTCATCAGATGCGAGGAACGCCACGACATTCGCGACATCATCGCCGGTTTCCATCCTGCCCATCGGCACCTGACGCTCGAAGAATTTTCGCGCGCCTTCGCGATCGGTGCTTTGCGTATCGCTAACCATCTGCAACAGGCCCTCGAATAACTGCGTCTCGACAAAACCGGGGCATACCGCATTGACGGTGATTCCGAACTGACCCAACTCGAGCGCCAGGCTGCGCGTCAATCCGATGACGCCGTGCTTCGCGGCCGAGTACGCCGCCATTCCGGGCCCGCCGCGCTTGCCGGCGATCGAGGCCGTATTGATGACGCGGCCGCCGCGTCCGCCCTGGATGATCTTCGGCGCGACGTGCTTCGCGCATAGAAAAGTGCCCGTCAGGTTGATCGCGACGGTCTTGTTCCATGCGTCCAGCGTCTGCTGCACGACCGGTCCGCCGCCGACACCGCCGCCGGCGTTGTTGCACAGGATGTCGATGCGTCCGAATTCCTTCCACGCCGCGTCCGCCATCGCGGCGACTTCGGCCTCGTCGGTGACATCGACTTTGACGGGCAGGCACTTTCTGCCGAGTTTACGAATCTCGGCCACGAGGCTCTCGAGTTCTTCCATCTGCCCGAACTTCGCGTCGGGATATTCTTTCATCGAACGGCCGTACTCGCCGGCCACGATATGGGCACCGTCCTTCGCCAGTCGCATTGCGATGGCTCTTCCAATCCCGCGCTCGCGTCCGCATCCGGTGACGATCGCAACTCGATCCTGAATTCTCATTTCATAACTCCTTCGCTGCGCGCGTGGGGGCACTGCTTCCGTCGCCCGTCGCCGGTATGTTAGTCGCAAGCGTTTAATTATTGGAAATGAACGAGACCACGAAAATCGCAGAGGATGCCGGCACCGCAGCGCCGGAGCCGCGCATCGATACGCAAGCACCCGCTGCGCCCGATGCGCGTCCGCCGGGGTGGCTCGACGCGCTCGCACAGCCGCTGTTCGCTATTCCCTTGCTGACAGCCTTCAGCGTGCTGCTGTTCTTCGTGAATCTGGGTGGGTATCCCTTCTACACCAAGGGCGAGCCGCGCGAAGCGGTAACCGTGCTCGCGATCGCAACCGGCAGCGGCGTGATCCTGCCGATGCGCGCCGGCGTCGAGCTTCCATCGAAGCCACTCTTGATGCATTGGATCGCGGCGCTGCTCTCGATATTCGTCGGCGGCGTTAATGAATGGACCGTTCGGATGCCCTCGGCGCTGTTCGGACTCGCGGGTATGCTGGTCTGCTACTACTATGTGCGCCGCCTGTTCAACGAACGTACCGCGCTGATCTCCGGTTTGATTCTCGGAACCACCTTCCAGTATATGCAGTCCGCCACCGGTGCCCGCGTCGACATGACGCTTACGTTCTTTATGGAGGTGGCGTTCTTCGAATTCCTTTTGATCGGCGAAGGCCTGACCCGTCGTCGAATCCTACTCTATGTGGCGATCGCGATGGCGGTTCTGGCCAAGGGGCCGGTCGGTTTGGTCCTTCCGGGGGCGGTCGCGCTCGTTTGGATTGCAGTGCAATGGCGATGGAACATCATCCGCGATTTGAAGATCGCACGCGGTGTGGCGATCGTCGCGCTTCTCGCAGGATGGTGGTACGTCGCAGCATCGATCATTGGCGGAGTGGCATTCATCCAGAAGCAGCTCATCGCCGAGAATATCGTCAGGTTCGTCGGCGCATCGGACTTTCATGAAGGCCACGCGCACGCCTTCTATTACTTCGAAGGCGCGCTGGCTGGCGGCTTCCTGCCATGGACGCCGATCCTCTCCCTCGTGCTTTGGCGCGCGCTGCGCGCACCGCGCCGAGCCGATTCTCGCCTCATCTACCTGTTAATTTGGTTCGTTGTGGTGCTCGGCTTCTATAGTTTCTCGCACAGCAAACGTGGCGTTTACCTTTTGCCTCTGTATCCGGCACTTGCGACAATCACGGCGCTCTACATTGGCGATGCGATCGATGCACCCGCTTCCACGACACGTCTGGTCGCATTTTTCTCCTCGGTGTATGGAGCCGCGCTGGCGATCGCTGGTGCCGGAGCGCTCCTTGCCCTCGCGATGCTTTGGCTATGGCCGTCGGCGATTGCATCGATATTCGGAACTTTCGGAGTCACGGAACTCGCCTTCACTCATGCGATGCGCGCGATCGCTTCCTCGAGTCCGGCATTGAGCATCGCGATCCCCCTCGCCGCGATGGCACTCGGCGTCTACCTGCTCAGGAGCAGCAAGGCGGCGCACAAGATGACGCTTGGGATCGCCGCGGGAATGGGGCTGCTCGCGCTCGCGGCTAACACGATCATCGTCCCCGCAATTGCGAAAACGCTGGCGCTGAAGAACTTTGCCGCCGATGTGCTGAAGGCGGTGGATGATCATTCGCTCGGCTATCTGCTCGACATGGACTACGACGTCGCATTTTATTCGCGACGAACCGTCCCGATCGTGCTCTTCAAGGACGCGGAGAAGCTCGACTATCTGCTGTGCTGGGAAAACATCTGGGCGCAGCAGCCCGCCAACGCCCGTGCCCAGTATCAGGTGATCCTGACCAGCAATCCGACCGAGCTCGATGGGAGCGGCCGGATGCTGCTACTCAAGAAGGTCGCCGCTCGCGAGAATCCACACGCCTCCGACGTCAACGTCTAATTTCAGCTCTCAGCTCGCCGACCACGCCAGACGTTCCGCGCCGTACGGATCGTGCGCGACCGTGCATTCGTTGTCGAAGATCATCGTGGCACGCCGCTCGATCGAGTAGCCAGGCCACTTCGGAATGCCGCCGTGATTCGGATCGCCGCTGCGCGCGAAGGCTAGCCACGCGTTGCTCATCTTCTCGGCGAGCGCAAACTTCGTCGGCGTGTCGCCGCTCAGGCGATCGGTCGCGACATTGTCAAACACGAACGGAATCTCCAGCGCATGCGGCGACTTCAGCTTGCCGCCGAGCACCGGCGTCTCCCAAGTGAAGAGGTACATGAACACCGGTGCCGCATGCTGCGCGGCCTGGCGCTCGGCCAGCGTGATCGATCCGATGCGCATAAAGCGGTCGCTCGTGATCGCCACCGCGATCTCGGCCGCCGACGCGTTAGGCCGCGCGCGACGATAAGCCTCGAGGATGCGTTCGCTGCCGTCGCCGAGGAACGCTTTCATTCGCGTCTGCATCGTAGGTTCGTCGAGGTCAGCGAGTTGGGGCGCGAACAGGAGAATCTCGTCCTTGTTGGTGCCAATCATCAATGGAATGTTCGCGGAAATTTTCGGCGCGACCGGTTCGAACGGATGATGCGGCAATGCATGGCCGTTGACGACCGGATTGAAGCCGAGCCTGCGCCGATTCGCCAGCGCGCCGAGGCCGAAACCTACTCTTGCGAGCACCGCAGTCTGCGCCTTGATGAGATCCGCCGCGGACACCTCCAGCAACTTATCGATCTGCTTCGCGTCGAGGCCTAACTCCTTGAGCACCATCGTCGTAGTTGCGGTGGCGTCGCCGCGATCCATTACCGTCACCGCCGGACCGCTCTGGATAATCGCCTTGTGGAAGAGTCCGTGCGCGGCCGGCATCGCCATCAGCACGCTAACCTTCGCGCCGCCGCCGGACTCGCCGAAGATCGTGACGTTGCCTGGATCACCTCCGAACGCTGCGATGTTGTCCCGCACCCATTTCAGCGCCTCGACGATGTCGAGCATTCCGACATTGCCCGATGCGGCATAGGCCTCGTCCGTGAGATCGCCGAGATACAGAAATCCGGGAATGCCGAGACGGTGGTTGATAGTGACAACGACGACATCGCCCTTCTGCGCGAGGTTGGTTCCGTCGTACCATCCCGACGATCCCGAACCCGCGATGAATGCGCCGCCGTGGCACCAGAACATCACCGGACGCTTGCGGCCATCTAGTGCGGGCGTCCAGACGTTGAGCACGAGGCAATTCTCGCTCATCGGGAGAAGCTCGACGTTGAACAACGCGAGAAGTTCCGGCATCAGGCCGAAGCTGTTGTCGTTTTGGTACGCGCGCGGTCCGAACTCGAGCGCATCGCGAACCCCGCTCCACGGCGCGGGTCTGATGGGAGGTTTAAATCGCGCGGAGCCTCCGGCGGGCGCGCCATACGGGATGCCTTTGAAGATGTGGACGCCGTCTTTGACGACGCCTCGGAGTTTCCCGGCAGTAGTCTCTGCGACGATGTGCTCAGCCACGGCGGATCCTCCCGACAGAAGAGATCGTCGTGACTGTACGAAATTTCGCGCCGCGACTACAAACCTGCTATTTCGCCGGCGGCGCTTCTTCGTAGTAGAGGATGCGCTGGCACGCGGGGCAGAAATGGATCTGCAGATGCTTCTGGATTTCGTTGTAGAGCTGCGGCGGCAGACGGCGCATGCATCCCTGGCAGGTGCCCGACTTTGCGACCGCAACCGCAACGCCCTGGCGCCGCGCAAAGATCACGTCGTAACGCGAGACCAGCGACGGCTCGATCTCTTTCACAACTTTATCGCGCTCGCGACGATGCTGTGCGAGTTCCGATTTGATCTCCTCGACCTGACCCGCGATCTCTTTCTCGGCCGCCGCGAGGTCGGTGCGCGCCTGCGTGAGGGTTTCGCTGAGCTCCTTGATTTTGGCCAGCCGCGGACCCGCGTTCTCCATCATCACCAGCAGTTCGCCCTCGATACGCTGATTACTCTCTTTCAGCGAATCGACCTCATGCGAAAGTGCCTGAAGCTCCTTTTCGTTGCGCACCAGGTTCTGACGCATTCGCTTGTTGCGCAGCCGCGCCTCGCCCTCCGCCAACTCGCGCTCGAGCTTTTTTCGCGCCGCGGCGGCTTCCTGCTCCTCGGTCGAGAGCTTCTCCAATTCCGCCTCTTGTTTTGAAGTCTGATCGCGTAGCTGATTGACACGGAGGGCGACGGTAGAAAGCGACTGCTCTAATTCCTTCAGCTTACGGTCAAGAACCTGAAGGCCCATAAGCCGCCTTATTTCTTCACTCAATTCAACTTCTCCCCGGCATCGGCCAACTCGCGCACGACGAGCGTCGCTCGCGCATTTTCAATCGGACACTTTGACGCCGTGTTGATGATTCTATTGAAATGGGCCCACCAGGATTTGAACCTGGGACCAGCCGGTTATGAGCCGGCAGCTCTAAACCAAGCTGAGCTATGGGCCCCCTGGCAGGCATTCGGTACATCGGGTGAATAAAATCCTAACAGTTTTGGGCGCTCTAATTAAGGGCCACTAATCGACCGCTCAATTTGCACTACGCCTCTCGCGGCTCGCTCTCGCTTCTTCAGTTCGATCACCGCCAGCATATTCGCAACCGCATCGTCGTCGGTTCTGACGGGGCCCGACTCCGACGTGGCCGCGCGCTTGAGTTCATCCACCTCGCGCCGCGTCTGCCGCCGACTCAATGCCAAAATGTAGTCCTCCGCCAATTTCCGCGCGCTCGCGGGATCGTCTACCAGCGCGCCGACGGCGAGCGCGGCGATGCGACCCTGCTGCTCCTCGGATAGTCGCTCGCCGATGAATTCGTCGAAGCTGGCTTCGGCCGCGCCGAGCGCGCATATCTCGGCGAAAATCGTTGCAAGTGCGGCATCCGAGAAAAGCTCCGGCGGGGATAACTCACGAATTTCCCGGCGCATCGCGGAATGCAGCAGCGCGATCGCAACCAGTCCCAATTCTGCCTCCGCGGTCGCATCGAGGCGCGCCGGGGGCTTCACAATTTCGATACGTCGTTCGCCGCGCGTCGTGCGCGAACTTCCGCGCGCGGCCTTGCGCAGCGTATCCTCGCCAACACCAAGCAGCTCCGCGGCCTTGCGCGCCAGAAGATCGAACTCGAACGGATTGGCGACCAGCCTGAGAAGCTCCGCAACCTTTTCGGCGGCGCGCGCTGCGCCCGGCCAGCGATCCTTTCGCCTCGCGCGCCTGCTCCTTGAGGAAATAGTCGACCAGCAACTCGGATGCGCCGATCAATTCTTCGAGGAACGCCGCTCCGCGCTCGCGCACCAGCGTATCCGGATCGAATCCGCTCGGGATGAAGATGCCGCGACCGAGCAATCCCGCCTGCAGGAAAATCTCGAGCGCGCGCAGCGACGCCTTGCGCCCCGCATCGTCGCCGTCGAAGCACGCGAAAACATTCTTCGTATAGCGCGAGAGCAGCCGCAGTTGCTCGACTGTCAGCGACGTGCCGCAACTCGCGACCGTCTCGCGAAATCCGGCCTGCCACAGCGCGATCACGTCGAAGTATCCTTCCACGATGATCACGCGATCCTGCGATGCGATCGCTTGCCGCGCCTCGTGAAGTCCATACAATGTGCGCGTCTTCGAATACGCGGGCGATTCGGGAGAGTTGAGATACTTCGGCATCCGCGCATCGAGGACGCGGCCGCCGAAAGCGATCACTTTGCCCTGCGCATCGCGAATCGGAAACATCACACGCGCGCGAAACGCATCATGAAGTCCCATCTCGTCGCGCTTGACGACGCCCGCCTTGATACCGGCCTCGCTCAACCCGCGCTTCTCCAGCGCCTTCGCCAGCGAAGCGGGACGCGCCGGCGAGAAGCCGAGCATGAACGCGCGCGCGGTCTCGATGGTAATGCCTCGCGAGTGAAGATATTCACGGGCGAGTTCACCGTCGTGAGTGTTCCACAGCACATGCGCATAAAATTCCGCGGCCGTCTGATTGGCGCGGGTGAGCGCATCGCGTTCGGCGGCGGCGGGTCCGTCGTGTTTCAGCTCGGGAAGCGAAACACCATAGCGCGTGGCGAGGGAACGAATCGCCTCAGGGAAGCTCAGCCCTTCCACCTTCATGATGAAGTTGAAAACCGTGCCGCCGGCGCCGCATCCGAAGCAATGATAAAAGCCGCGCTCCGGATTGACCGAAAACGACGGCGTCTTTTCGTTGTGGAACGGACACAGGCCGACGAAATTTCGACCGGTGCGGCGAAGCCGAACGTGCGCGCCGATTATCTCGACGATATCCGCGCGTTGCCGCACCTCATCGATCGCATTGTCACCGTATCGCGCCATCACCGCCCCTCAACCTCTGGCAAGCACATCCCTCAACCGCGCCGGATAGTTGGTCATTATACCATCGACGCCCGCCGCGATCAGAATTCGCATCGCCTCGGGAGCATCAACTGTCCACACCAGCACCTTGAGGCCGCGCGCGTGCGCTTTCTCGCAGAATGCCGTGCCGGCCATGTCAAAGCGCGGATTGACCGCGTACGCATGCATCGCCGATGCGGCATCGATCAGCGCATCGGGATTTTTCTCGGCGAGAAGCCCGATGCGAATGTCAGGATCGATCGCGCTGACCTTTTCGAGCGCCTTCCATTCGAAGCTCGACACCATCGAGGTGGCCAGCGCGTCGCAAGAGCGCATCAGTTCGCAGACCTGCCGCTCGACCGCGCCTTCCTTGATTTCGATATTGAGTCCGAGCCTCCCTCGCACCGCTTTCATCACTTCTTCGAGGGTTGGGATGCGCTCACCCTGAAACTTTGCGCCGAATTTGATGCCGGCATCGAGACATTGCATTTCCTCGAGCGTCAAATCAGCGACCGCGCCATGGCCATTGGTGGTGCGATCGACGGTTTCGTCATGAATCACGACCACCGCACCATCGCGAGTCGATCGCACGTCGAGCTCGCACATATCCGCGCCCTCGTCCGCCGCGGCGAGGAATGCCGAAATGGTATTTTCAGGATGGGTTCCGCTGGAACCACGATGCGCGATCTTGAGCGTACGCCACCTCCGCCCCACAAAGGCCACAGACTAAAGTCTGTGCTACGGGAATCTTACGTTCGTGCTGACCGATGTGGCAATTGCCGCGGCGAGCGAGCTTCCACATGTCATTCCATGCCGCGCGCGGTTCGGTAATTATCCACTCCGATGGCATCGAAGCCGGTCTACATCAAAGCGACCTTCGAAACGCCCGCTGGGCTCGCCGACGAGGCGGCCGGAATTCTCGTCGCCAATGGCGCGCTGGGATGCGCGGTCGAACGCGGCGGCCGGGCGGGCGCGAGATCACGGCGTCCCGTTAAGCTGGAGGCCTACTTCACGACGCTTAGGCCGACGAAACTGCGCGCGATTCGCCGCACGATGAGGGCCGCCGGAATGCTCGCCTCTTCGGATCGCGATGGCGCGCCGCAATCGATCATCGATCCCGGATGGGCAACGATGTGGCAATCGCGTTTCGAGCCGCTGCCAATCGGTGATCGGTTTCTGATCGTACCGCCATGGCATCGTGCGGCCGAGGCTGGCCGTATCAGCATCACCGTGCTGCCCGGACAGGCGTTCGGGACAGGCCATCATCCGACGACGAGCGGCGCGCTGCTCGCGATCGATGACCTCATCGGTCGCCATAAGATTGCGCGCGCGATCGACGTGGGCACCGGCTCGGGAATCCTCGCGATTGCGATGGCGATGCTCGGAGTGCGCAGAGTCACGGCCATCGACAACGATGCGATCGCACTCGGCAACGCGCGCGAAAATGCCGAACTGAATGGGGTCGCAAAGCGCGTCGCCCTTTCCACCACGCCAGTCGCGCGAGTGCATGGAAAATTCGATCTGGTGGTCGCCAACATCCTCAGCAAGACGCTCGTCGCGATGGCGCCGGACCTGAAACGACTCCTCGCCAGCGGGGGACATCTCGTGCTGGGCGGGATTCTGACGCGCGAGGCCAAATCTGTCGCTTCGCACTTCGCGGAGTTCCGACTCGCCAAGACTACGGTATCGCGCGGTTGGGCCACGATGGTGTTCGCCCAAAGAGACGCTCGATGAGCCGGCCGGCACGCTTCGCGCTGCATCATCCGATCATCGAAGGGACCGCGATCATCGATGGCGCCGAGTTGCATCACATCCGCGACGTGATGCGGCTGCGCGCGGGTACCACTCTCGCGCTCCTGACACCCGACAATGTCGAACATCTCGCGCGCATCGAAAGGTTTGAGGACAATCGCGCGATCGTACGAATCGAGAAGACCGCGCCCGCCGGTGGGAGGCCACCCCTAATCCTGGCAACCGCCATCATCAAGGGACCTCGGATGGATTTTCTGGTTGAAAAAGCCGCCGAGCTCGGCGTCACCGAGTTGTGGCCGATGCTATGTGCCCGGAGCGTAGTGCGCGCTCCGGGCGTCGAACGAATCGGCAGATGGCGCCGTCTTGCGACTGCAGCCGCCAAGCAGAGCCTCGCGCCGGCAGCTTTGGGACTCCACGAACCGATCCAATTCACCGACTTGATCGAAAGGCTCGTAAAAGACAGGCTCGCTGAAGGCGCGCCCGACACGGCGCCACTCAAGATGATTTGCACGATGGGAGCAGAACCAATCGCGTCGGTAATTCGACGCATCAAGCCGCGCGGCATCATGATCGCATGCGGTCCCGAGGGAGACTTCATCGATTCCGAGCTGGAACTCGCGAAAGGCGCGGGGTTTGTCCTCGCTGGTCTCGGAAACAATCGGCTGCGCAGCGAGACCGCGGCGATCGCAGCAGTGAGCGTCGCCGCCGCGCTACTCGACGAACTTCGCGGAGGAGACTGACCGGTGCCGCATAGATTTCTGTTCGTAATGGATCCGCTGTCGCAAGTCCTGGCGGACAAGGACACGACGTTTGCCTTCATGCTCGAAGCGATCGCGCGCGGGCACGAGGTCTACTTCGCCGGCCTGCGCGATCTGGTCGCGCGCGGCCATCAACCCTACGCGTTCGCGCAGCGATGCGAAGTTGCGCGCGCGACCCCGCATTACAGCTTCCTCGATGAGGGTTCTGATTATCAGCTGGAGCATTTCCATGCGATCTTCATGCGCAAGGATCCCCCGGTTGATCCGCCATTTGCATACGCCGCGATGCTGCTCGCGCTCGCCGACACGCGCCGCACCCTTGTGATTAACAGGCCGCAGGCGCTGCTCATCGCGAATGAGAAACTCTATCAACTAAATTTCCCCGAGGTGATTCCGCCCACTCTCGTGACTTACGAAGTCACGCGGCTGCGCAAGTTCATGGCCGAGCAAGGCGGTCAGATGATCGTCAAGCCGCTTGGCGGTCACGGCGGCGAGGGTGTGTTCCTCGTGAGCGTCGGCGATCGCAATCTCGGCGCGATTTTGGAAACCGTCACGCGCTTCGAGACCCAACCGATCATGGCGCAGCGCTACATTCCCGAAGTCCGCAATGGCGACAAGCGGCTTATAGTGCTCAATGGCGAGCCGATCGGCGGGACGCTGCGGGTCCCGCGCGAGGATGAACATCGCGGAAACATCCACGTCGGCGGCAACACCATCAAGGCGCCGATCACCGCGCGCGATCGCGAGATTTGCCGGGTGCTGCGTCCGCGCCTCGAACACGATGGGCTCTACTTCGTCGGGCTTGACATCATCGGCGACTATCTCACCGAGGTTAACGTGACGAGTCCGACGGGGGTGCAGGAAATCGATCGCCTCGATGGCGTCAACCTTGAAGCGAAGGTGATCGATTTCGTCGAATCGCGCGTCGCCAAGCTACAGCGGTGAGCGGTTGCATGCGGCGTCGAGGATCGGTAGCAATGGAAGTTCTGCGCAAGACGCATCGGTGGGCAGGTAGCTCAGTCGGTAGAGCAAAGGACTGAAAATCCTTGTGTCGGCGGTTCGATTCCACCCCTGCCCACCAACATTGCTCAGTGCGTCGTGGATTCGAGTTCTTCCGATCGTTCCAAATGCTCGGTCCGTCCTGGAAAGAAGCGGTTTTCCGGCCGCGTTAGACCGAGATTTTCTCTGAGGGTTCTGCCTCAGCTTCTCGCGCTGAACCAGCTCAACGATCCGCTCCCGCCCACTCTTGCTCGCATCGCTATCAGGGATTGATGGCGGCGGGCCGTCCGGATCGAACCGGGATACATTGCCGTTCGCGCCGAAAATAACTCCAGCGGTCTCGGCAGCGAACTGGCTGCCGGCATCCGACGCGCCTGCCTGCACGATGACCGGCCAGCCCTGAAGCGGACGCGCGATATTGAGTGGGCACTTTCAGAAACGCTCCACTGTGGTTCAGGATGTGGAGCTTGTTCGGATCGAAGTAAGCACCCGATTCCACGGCGCGAATGAACGCATCGTCGGCCCAGCTGTCCCAAAGGCCTGTCACCACGTCGAAGAACTCACGCGCGCGACGGTAGCGAGTGGCATGCTCGACATTCGGAAGTTGTCGTTCCTGACCGGCTGTCTCTCGATGGTGGGAGAATGTCGGGCGCGCTACCGCTGGTCAGTATCCAGCAAAACCCATATCGGTGGTTGCCTGCGCATCGGGGTCGGTGCAGACATTGACCAACGCGGTCTTGCCGCTCCTGATGGCGCGCTCGATGGCAGGCCGAATCGCATCAGGTTGCTCGACGAATTCGCCATAGCCGCCAAGCGCTTCGACCATCTTGTCATAGCGCTGGAAGCCGAGGTCGCGACCGACGTTGCCGCCGGTCTTGCGCGAAGTAAATCCGCCGTTGTTCGATACCACAACCACGATCGGCAGATGATGGCGAATCGCGGTGTCCATCTCCATCCCATTCCAGCCGAATGCGCCGTCGCCGCTGAGCACGATCACTGGGAGGTCGGGGCGGGCAACCTTCGCGCCGATTCCGAACGGGATGCCTACGCCCATGCATCCATGGGGGCCGGCATTGAGGCTGCATCGCGCCTGGTAGATGGGAATCGATTGGCGCGCGAAATTCAATATTTCATGTCCATCAACTATCAGGATGGTATCGCGCGTGATGATGTCCTTCACCTCATTGCAAAGGCGCAAAGGATGGACCGGGACCGCATCGGAGTACCGCAGCGGCGCCGATCGTTCCATATTCGATCGATGCTTGACGGCGAGCTGGGCGACCCAGTCGGTTTCTTTTTCGGGATCGAATTTCCCGGCAGCCTCTGCAATCAGCTGGCCGAGGACCAACTTCGCGTCACCGACAATGCCAACTTCGACCGCACGATTGTGCCCGATCTCTTTTCCATCCAGATTGACGTTGATGAATTTGGCATCGGCCGAAAAACGTGGCGGCCGCAGGAATGACAGCATCGAGTTGGCCCGCGCACCGATGACCAACACCACGTCCGCCTCGCGAAACGCCGTCGAACGCGCCCCCGGGAACGAGCGCGGATGGTCCTCCGCAATCACCCCGCGACCCTGCGGGGTGGTGAAAAAGGGGAGCCCGGTCGCATCGATGAAGTTTCGCAATTCGTTCTCCCCTTGCGCCCCCCCACCCCGCGCGGTTTCCGCATCCGCGCATGGAGAAGATCGCGATGCATCGCCCGCACGATGCCGTATCTGATGGATGATGTTGCCGTCATTTGCTGGCACGTGGTAGGCATGCTGAAAATCGGACGCTGTTGTTGTTTCTATTGCGGCGGTTCTCTCCGCCTGCGCGAGATTCCAGCAGACTACGCTCGTAAATCGAAAAGGAAAAAAGATGAAGGACAAGATGGGAATTTTAGTTGGCCAGATAACCGCGGCGGCCATCGTCGTGTTACTTGTTAAGCCGATTACAGCCTCATGTGCTCTCCTGAGCGGCGGAAGCGTTCTCCACCAACGAACCTTAGCATCGGACGCTCCTCAACTGTTGGCGCAAGGGGAGTCGCTGAGCGATCGTCTGCGGAAGCGTCAGGAGGCGAAGGTTGCTGAGGAGCTGGAGAAGAACCCAAAACTGCTGGACGATCCCAACTACCTCGCGCAACATCCGAAACTGGCGGACTACCTACAAAAACATCCTGAGGCGAAGCCGAAGCTCAAACAGGATCCGAAGGGCTTCTTCAAACATTTGGAAGACGAGAGAAGCCAAGGGATCGGTGGATGAATGCGCGTGGGAAGGCGCCAGGGCGACGAATTCTTCTTCTGTTGTCGATGGCGGTTGCCGGATGCACCCTCATCGGCCCGGATTTTAAGCGTCCGTCAGCACCGATCGCCGCTAAGTGGAGCGCGACGAACGACGCCAACATCGATACTGGTTACGCGGAATATCGTAGGTGGTGGAGAGTATTCAATGACGCGGATCTTACGCGCCTGATTCGGCTCGCCTACCCGAACAATCTGTCATTGCGCGCGGCCGGAGTCCGGGTGCTTGAAGCTCACGCACAGCTTGGTATCGCGATCGGCGAGTTCTATCCGTAACAGCAGGTCGCAAGCGCTTCGCTAACCTACAATCGAATGCCCGGTCTCATTACCCTACATACTGAATACGAATACCTATTGGGCCGACGCATTCGGCGCCCAGGCTGGGTGGGAAATCGACTTCTGGGGCAAGCTGCGCCGAGCGATCGAATCGGCTGACGACGCCTTCCTTGCGTCGGTTGCCAACTACGACAATGCGCTCGAGAGTCTGGTCGCTGATGTGGCGACCGCCTACGTTTAAATCCGTACCATCGAGACTCAAATCGCGATTGCGTGAGACAATGTTGTGCTGAAGGAAGATGCCGCGACGCAGACCGAAGTTGACCATTGGTGCTACGAACGGGACAGCGCGAAGGCCGCGTTGTTGGGAGCACACGCGCAGGTCGTTCTTGCGACGCTGAACCTCGACTATACCACTATCAGGGCGCCGTTTGACGGTCGCATCGGCAGGCATCTGGTGAACCCCCGGCAATCTTGTTGGTGCAATGGGACAACAGTCTCAGCTTGCCCAAATCGATCGCATCGACCCGATCTGCGTTTATTTTACAATCAATGAGCGCGATCTCGTGCGTATCGTCGCGCGGAACAAGGGCTTGGCGGACAAAGCTCTCGCCGAAAGGCAAGTACCTGTGGAGTTCGAACTTTTGAGAAAGTTAGCACTAACATTCTCCCGATCGGAAGCCTCTATCAGATGACAATCGTTTCGATGAGACCTTTCTGCGCACTTTCTTGCAACGAGGTGCATCGACGTGTAGTGGTGGAAGGACTAAAAAATGCTTGTGTCGGCGGTTTGATTCCTTGCCCACCAATCCCAAAATGAAAGAAGACGAAGTCAACATCGTTCGAAGGTTCCAGCTGGACGTTCCGGTCGAGGTGACGGCCGAAAAGATCGCCACGTTCTGCACCGCGGTCGGTGACCTCAATCCGCTGTACCTCGATCCGATTGCCGCCGCGGCTGGGCCCTATGGCGGAATCATCGCCCCACCATGGTTCGCGGCCTCGATCCGACGTGGTGAGGGTTCACCTGATCAGGTTGTATTCCCGCGCGGCGGTCTGATGGCCGGCATCGACATGGAGCTGGAAACGCCTATTCGCCCCGGCGACTCGATTTCGGTCACGACCGAACTGAAGGAGACCTACGAAAAGACCGGACGTACTGGCACGATGACGTTCACCGTGATCCGCTCGACGCTTACCAATCAGAAAGGCGAGGTCGTCGCGTACATCGATTATCGCATGATGAACCGGCACCGCTAACGCTGCCTCTTTTTCGCGAGACTCAACAACGATATCTTGCCCGGGCCATGGCCAAACGCCCCGTGAACCTCGCCGATCGTGTTGTGCGCACGCGGATGCGCGAGCCGGTTCATTTTCAGACCCTGACCGAGAATCGCAGCATCAAGCTGTCATCGGTTTCGGAATACACCGGGCGCTCGCATTTCGCGCCGTGGCATCGCATCCTCGCGGGCCTGCACGACTTCGAGAAGATGGACGGCATCTTCACGCCGCTGGTGTATGTCGAGTTGGAGACCGGCGACGTTCCATGCGACCCGACTGCACGCGTCATCATTCGGGGAGAGTCCTTTCTGGGACGGTCGCTCGACGATGCCGGGGCGGTGCGTCATCTGGTGCGCGAGGGACGCCACACGGTGCTTGATGCCGCCGGGACAAAACTCGCCCAGGCGCGCATGCTCAACGTATTCACTCGCTACGATCCCGATCCCGCGCGTCGGCGCGTCACTACTCTGTCCCCGGAGCTTGGATTGGGACCGCAACCGACTCGGATCGTCGAGGTTCCAGGAATCGACTCGATTGTGGACCTTGCGCGCAAGCCCGACTTCGTGGAAGCGCAAGCACATGTGTGGCATTACGGACAGACCGATCCGAATCGGCACGTCAATGGAACGGCGTATCTTCGCGCGATGGAGGAACACGTTGCCGACCTGCTGCACAGTGCGGGGCATGATCTGCGGCGCCTGTTCGCCGCTCGCGCGCGCATCCTGTATCGGAAACCATCCTTTCGTGGCGAGGCGTACCGGCGCGCGGTATGGTTCCGCAGCGAGGCGCCGCTTGCGCTCGCCGGCGCGTTTTTCACGGCTGCTGAAGATTCATCATCGAAGGCGCCTTCGGTCGCTATCGAACTGACATTCCTCCAGCACGCAATGTGAGGATAGATTCTCATGGAAATCGAAATCGATCACGTCGCGATGCCAGTGGGCAACATCGAGCGCTCGGTGGAGTTCTACCAGCGCGTTTTCGGCGCAGAGGCCGACGGTTTGGAGAAATGGCGCGCGGGCAAATGGCCGGTGGTCAGCCTCAGCTTCGGGTGCCATCGGTTCAACCTTCATCCGCCGGACAACAAGATTAGCCTCAAGGCGATGCATCCGATGATCGGCGGTGGCGACTACTGCTTCGTATGGCCGGGGACGCCGGATTCCGCGATCGAGCATCTGAAGCGCAACAACATCGAAATCGAGGAAGGCCCGGTGCCGAGGCTCGGCGGTCGCGGCAAAGGTATCAGCGTCTACTTCCGCGACCCCGACGGAAACCTGCTGGAGTTCATTAGCTACGCGGCGACCGCGTAACTTCACGACTTCGGTAAACCGTCCGGAGTATGCTAAACGATGTGCGTCAATTCGTGATCAATTGGCAAAAACATCTTATCTCGCGGCGTGATGTTGCAGGCGGGCAGCTATGCGCGAAGGGAACACGTGTGCCCGTAGCCGTGATTCTCGATTCGCTAGCCGAAGGCGCGACAAGTGACGAGATAGTACGGTCCTATCCGTCGCTTAAGGCCGCTCACATCCGTGCCGCGATTGCCTATGCGGCAGCTTTGGCCCGCGAGGAGGAACTGACACCCTTGTCCGCGAATGCGAATAAAACTCGACGAGAACCTTCCCGCCGAACTGGCTGACGATCTCGTGCGTCTCGGGCACCTCGTGGATACGGTTGTCGGCGAAGGACTAGAGGGGCGCGCCGATCCCCCCGTAGCCGACGCG
Source organism: uncultured delta proteobacterium (assembly GCA_963815835.1). Classification (GTDB taxonomy): domain Bacteria; phylum Desulfobacterota; class Binatia; order Binatales; family Binataceae; genus DATGKG01. The sequence goes on along the minus strand of CAWFIF010000001.1, from coordinate 3,269,500 downwards.
GCCCGCCGGGCGCGGCGGTGCCTCTTCTCTTTGGACAAGGGCCTCGGTGACATCCGTCGATACCCTCCGAAGGCGTACTACGGCATTGTGTTGTTTCGTTTCAGACGGGTTGGAAGAAGCGCTGTGCCCAGGGGCGTCCTCGAACTACTGCCTGAGATTGAGAGGCGACAGCCGCTGACGAGGCTGTTGCTCGTCGCCGGCGATTCCGGCATCCGCGTGAGGAAATAAACAGAAATCGTATCGGGCGGAGGAGTTGCGAATATGGCCAACGTAGAATCGTCAACAAAGAAACGGCTGGCCGGAAGGGTCGCGGTTGTCACCGGCGCCGGCCGAGGCATCGGGCGCGCCGAGGCGATGCTCCTCGCACGCGAAGGCGCCAAGGTGGTGGTCAATGATTTGGGCGGCGGACCGATCGGTGGCGGATCAGACGATCGCGTCGCTGCGCAGGTGGTCGAGGAAATCCGCGGCGCGGGCGGCGAAGCGGTCGCGAATTACGATACCGTCGCGACGATGGAGGGCGGCGCGCGGATCATTCAAACCGCGATCGATAGTTTCGGGCGGCTTGACATTCTCATCAACAACGCCGGCATCGTGCGCCCGCGCATCATCTACAACATGAGCGAGAGCGATTGGGACGATCTCATAGCGGTGCATCTAAAGGGGCATTTCTCGACCATCCGCGCCGCCGCGATGATTTTCCGCGAACAGAAAAGCGGTGTGATCGTGAATACCGCATCCGAGTCGGGCCTTGGTCATCTCGGGCAGTCGAGCTACTCGGCTGCGAAGGAAGGTATCGTGGGTTTGACGCGCACCATCGCGCGCGACCTCGGACGCTTCAACGTGCGATGCAATGCGATTCGGCCTCGCGCGGCGACGCGCCTGTTCGATGAGGAAGCGCTCAAAGCGATGGAGCGCACGCGCGCGATGCTCGGCGATCGCGGCGGCCCGGCGCCGATGGCCAATCCGCTCGACGCCAAACCGGAACAGGTCGCAGCGCTGGCGGTGTGGCTCTGCACCGAGGCTGCGGCGAATGTGAACGGTCGCACGTTTGTCGTGGGCGGTGAGATGGTCGGGATTTATCCCGAGCCGGAGCCGTCGCGCACCATGATTCGCGAGGGCGGATGGGACCTCGACGCACTCGACCGTGTCGCTGCCTCGCAACTGACCGCCGCCCTTCGCAATGAGTTCCTCCCGAGCAAGTGAACTCCACGCTCAACTTCAAACTCGGCGAGTTTGCGCAATCGACGCGGTTTGAGTAGCTATCGTCGGATCCAGGAGGTTTCCCCATGACGCCAACGCAACAAAAGGAAAGAGCGGTCGAGTTCCTGTCGATGCTTGAGAATCCGGACCCCGCCAAAATCGAACCGATCGTCGCCGATGATTTCGAATGGCGCGTGATGACCCGGATGCCGGGGTTCCCACCGGTCAAAGGAAAGGACGCGCTGAAAGGCTTCGCGAAGGGTCTGAAAACGATGATGCCGAATGGCGTGAATATGAAATTCGGCACCGTCTTCAGCGAGGGCAATAATGTCTCGGTGCAATGCGAATCGAACACCACCGCGGCGAACGGGCGCAAGTACAACAACATGTATCACTTCTACATCCGCTTCGACGGCGACCGCATCGCACAAGTGCTCGAGTACTGCGACACCAACCGTGCGCGCGAGGTCTTCGTCGCCTGAAGCCGCGATGCGCGGGTGAAGCATGATCATCGCGCAGATAACCGACCTGCATGTGGTGGCAATGGACCGGCTTTGCTATACCCCGCGCGATCCAGCTTCACGTGTTTGATCCGGGGCTACGGCCTGGTAACGCATCTGAGTTACGTGCCGAGCGACTACTGGAAAGTGGAGATGCTTGGCAGCCTGCCGGAAAAAGATCGCGCGGAGTTGATTGGGCGAGCGAGGCGCGACTACGAGGAGATGTGCCGCGCGGAGTATGGCCAGCCGCGTGTGACCAAGGATCGCGGCTAGGTCGCTAAGATAGTTTTCCCGATAGAAAAGAAAGGTGGAACTCCCGTCGCGCAGAGTTCCACCTGGCGGAGAATTTCAGGTCAAGCCGCTGCCTTCCCCGTCTCGATCTTGTCAGGCTGCGTACCTTCGACCTGGATGCGGACCTCCTTCGGCACGAGCTCTTTCGGCGCTGGAGCCGTGAGTTCCAGGACTCCATCGCGATAGCTCGCCTTGATGTCCTCCGCTTTGACACCTTCGGGCAGCCTCATCGCACGCTCGTAGCTTCCATAGCTCACTTCGCGGCGAACGAGGTCCCGCTTTCGGGTCTCCTTCTTCTCCTCCCTCTTGGCCTTTACGACCAGCATATCGCCCACCACTTTGGTGTCGATGTCCTTGGGATCAACTCCAGGGAGATCGATACGAGTGACGAGCTTGCCCTCCTCAAGATAACTTTCGATGCGTGGGGTATGAACCTCCTTTTCCAGTTGTTCGAACCAATTTGGATTGCGGAATTTCTGCACCAGGTCATCAAATTCCGCGCGCATCTTTTCCAACTCCTTGAATGGATTCCACTGAGTCAGGAATGACATGATCTTTGACCTCCTGATTGATTAGTGGCTCCCGGTGACGCCACTTCTGACATGTTGACCTATGCTGAAGTTCACGCATCACGTGTGCCAGATGCGGGCGGTAGGAAAAGTAAGGAGTTATCGGAATTGCGATGGGTCGATGTTACGGATCGCGCCAAGGTTTGTGACACGATTGGAATCATCGAGTCTCGAAATGACCTACCTCTTCTAACCTTTCACAAGGGAGGACTTGGCAGATCGGTGACCCGATTCGCTCCAGCCTGACGCGAATCGCGTCACAACTATCGCGTCATGCGCCAGGTGGGACCGTAGGAAGGGCGCTCGGATTTGGAAACGTAGTGGGTCATTTTCTTGTAGATGCCCATCACGATTCGCCAGTAGTTCGATCCGGAAGCATCCGGATACTCATTCGCCGCTATCTCTTTGGCTCGCTCCCAAGCCTCTTCGTCTTCGAGTGTATGAACTACGCTTACCGGCATGATGCTAACCCTCCCGCCCGATTCGACATAGCCGCCGACTTACAACGATCGGAAACGCAAGAGGCACGCCAACTGCATGTGGCCAATGTGGCGATGCAGAAAATACTCACCATTACCGAAGTGGCGGAGCGTCTACGCATGCATCCCGTCAGCGTTTATCGTCTGGTCAAGGAGGCAAAGCTGCCAGTATTCCGGATTGGGAGACTGTTGCGATTCGATGCGGACCAAGTCGAAAAGTGGATCCTGAGCGCTGAACTGCCGGTCCGTCGAAGGCAGCGCCGACGGCGGGTCCAGACCACTAGTAACGGTACTGGTCTCCGGTCAAAGCGGAGAGTCTAGCTTCACCGCGTCCAGGAAGTGCGGCTCGCCGAGTCTCCTCCGCAGCTGGTTTCTTCGCTCACGAGCTAGGCGTGTACCTCGTGCGCCGAGAGCCAAAGCTTCTTCAAGTCTTTCGGCAACTGGCTGAAGATGTCCCACGCTTCGCCTTCGGTGCCGCTGGGGCTGCCAAGCGCCTCCTGCAGCGTCGCGAAGACCGCCCGTATGCCGCGTGCCGCCGATTCGAAATCGGGAAGGCTGGCGTAGTAGCGTACGCGCGCGACGAACTCAGTTTCGTGAGTCCTGCGCACTCCGCGATCGATGCGCTCGTTCTCCAGCCACAGCACTTGCAGGTCAACGGGCAACTGGCTGGCGACATCGAAGGCTTCTTTCGGAGTGATTCTTTCGCGCAGCTCCTGGAAGACGGCGTAGGTAATAGCTCCCGCACCCTCCAAATCCGTTCCCGCTCGTTGCGCAACACGAGTAAGAAATTGCTTCTCATTCATTTGCGTGTCCTTCGATATCTATTGGGCGCGTCCAGCGGCGCTGACCTTGAGGCGCGCCAGCAAAGTTCCGTCTTCGTCGTCCCACGAAAAGCGAGGCTTGCCGCCGAATGCCTTGGCGACTTCGCGCGCGATGCGATGCGCGAGCTTTTGCGACGTCGTCAGCACCTCGAGCTCGTTGCCAGTCCAGGTGCTCGAAAGAATCTGGCGCTCGGGCTGGGTGTAGCCGGCACGGCGTTCTACGTTTTTGATACGATGGGAAATGTTATCGGCGCTCGCCAACGCGTCTTCGGGAAGCTCGATCAATACCCGGCCGTGATACTCGCCCGACTCCGCCTGTACGCATCCTGGGCAATGTACCCACGCTGCACGGTCTGCGAGTTCCGCCGACAATCTGCGGCCACGCCGCCAGGTCTTGGCTGAATAAACCGCGCCGCACCGATCGCAGATCGAGGGGTCGCGGAACTGAGCTCTGCGCGTCACGGGCGGACTCATGTCCGAGCGCGAGCCGCGCCGATCCATGGCGCGGATGAGTCCCTTCCCGGTCTTCCTGGATAGTCCACTTTTCATTTCGTCGCCACCTCTCCCCGGAGAAATCGGATTACTCGTCAGCAAATGACTGCGCGGCCGCTTCAACTTTGAGAAACGCCTTCAAGACATCGGTCGTTGTCAGGATGCCGACCAGCTTTCCATCTTCGACCACCGGCAGGCCGCCAATCTTGTGCGAGATCATCAGCCGCGCCGCATCTTCGACGCTCATTTTGGGCGTCACCGTCTTCGGATCGGGGGTCATCGCCGCGGTAATCTTGGTTGACTGGAGATAGCCGACGTGCCTGCGAACGTCGCGATCCGAGATGATGCCGACTAAGGCATCGCCGTTGACGACTGGAACTCTGCGAAAGCCGCCGCGCTCCATCAAGGTGGCAGCGGTCTGCAGGTTGTCTTGCGAGGAAACGGTGGTTGGCTTGTATGTCATCAATCTGCTGATGAGCATCGCTGTGCACCTCGACACGAATTTAGCTGCAAGCCGCCTGCCATAGATGAATATCCTCAATGTGAGCCAAACTGCGCTTTTGTTACTTGATAATTAAGGTTTCGAGTGCCGATCGTGCCATCAATTCGGTGTTACTGACGCCGATCGCTACATCCGCATGTCGGCTATCCATGAGGCTTGAGGTTGCACCCCGAAAAAGGTGGCACAGCAATCGCTATTAGGAAGATTTTCGCAACCGCGGCAGGAGAACTCTCATGGCGTATCCCTTCAAGAAAATTCTGTGCCCGATCGACTTCGATGAAAACTCCATCGCGGCGCTCGATGCCGCCGCTGAGATGGCGCGCCAATTCGATGCCACCGTCGAGGTTCTCCACATCGTCCCGATTATCGTCCAGGCCGGCGGCACGCCGATTTACATCGATGTCTACACGGCACAGGAACAGGAGGCGCAGGCGAAGTTGCGGGAGCTCGCCAAGATCCACCTGACAGGCGTGAAGTACGAACTGAAGACCACCGTGGCACAGCCTTCCGTCGCGATTCTCCATGCGCAGCAGACCCTCGGCGCAGATGTCATCGTGATGAGCACGCATGGTCGCCGCGGCCTCTCGCATCTGTTCCTCGGCAGCGTTGCCGAGCGCGTGGTGCGGGAAGCGCAATGCCCTGTTCTGACAGTACACAGCCATCGTGCGGCTGAGGAGACAGCGGCCACGCACGCATAACCGCATCGTGTCGATCGGGTGATCGGTATTTGGGTAGAGGTGTTCCCAGCTACTTCTTCAGCCCCGGCACCATCCGCTCAACCTGGATCGCAATCTCAAACGGCACTTTCTGCGGCAGCTTGCAGATCGTGTCATTGCATTCCTGAAAGCTCAGAGTGCCGCCGAGCTTATGCTCACCCGGTGGGATTCTTCCGCTGAGAAGAATTGTCCCCTTTGCCTGAAGTGACCCTTCATACACCGGCAGCGTTTCGCCCAGCGCCTTGAATTCGCGTGGCGTCGCCGGCGGCAACGAAAAGGACTGCCTGGCTATGAGATCGCCGGCGAAGGCCAACTTCGTAGCAACGTAGTTTTGCGGCAGCGGCTCCCCATAGATGTGCCAACCGGGCGCGATTGTTATGTCCATCGCCACGCCTAGTTCCTGGCCCGGCGCCGCCTTGTCGCTCGATATAGAGACTTTCGCCCGCACATCCTCAGCTCCGATGGTCACCGTTCCCTTGTCGCCGATCTGATTGAAGTCAGCAAGCAGAATTCCCGATGCGGTCGGCCGGGTCTGATAGTCAGGCAGAAAATGTTTGTCCGTCACCGTACCGTCTGCGGCGAGTACGTAGTCGCCCGGGAACGGCATGCCGTAGAACATGTTGCCTTCGGGAATGTTCGAATTGAGAATGCCGAATTTCCGTATGACGACGCTGCCGCGATCGGAAAGCAACGGGTATGTGATGTGATGCGCGTCGGCGAAGCGCTTGAATGTGGGCTCGGGATCGTAGCTGATTGCGGCAACGCCCAGTCCTGCCTTTTGAAGCGCCGGAATTGAATCCTGCAGCTCGACGAGCTGCGTGCGGCAATAGGGTCACCAATCCGCGCTGCGCGTGAAAACCAACAGCATCCCCTTGGGACCCATCAGATCGTGCAACGTCCACTGCTTGCCGTTCTGATCCGGAAGAGCGAAATCGGGAACCTTGCTTCCGACTGCGGGTCCGGTCTTGAGATCGTTGTTCTGCAGATCGACAAACCGTTGGAACTCGGCGGGGTCGATTTTCTGGCCGGATCCCATCTTGCTCACGATGCTATTGATCAGCTCGGCATTGTTCATCGGCGTATCCTTCCGCACAGCTCCGTTTTGGGCGCCCATCGCGAGGGCGGCGTAAACGGCGCTGGCCGCGACAAGAGTTGCCGCCAGTATTGCACGCTTGACAATCCGTATCATCATGAGAATGCGGGCGACGATCCGCCCGCGCCATTCGTTTCCAGCGAATTGCAGTTCAGGAAGCACCACGCTTGCGGTGCGACCCGATCCATCGACTTGCTTGCCAACCGAGTATGCGACGTGATTTGACTGATCGCCATGATAATTGAGCGATCCAACTCCCCGCGCCATCTGATGCGCCTCGGCGCGTGCGCGACACTGATAGCATCTGTGCTCTGTCTGCTGGTCGGATCCGCATGCGCACAGACATCCCCGTCGTCGTCGGCGAAAAAGGATTTTGTGCTGCATTGCGCCGACTGTCACGGCGTCGATGGCAAAGGCAACGGCCCCGCGGTTCAAGTGATTCCGGGATTCAAGCCGGTCGACTTGACGGTGCTGAGCCAGAATCACGGAAGTCAGTTTCCGCGCGAGGAAGTTACTGACGTAATCGACGGGCGCAAGCGTCTGGAGGGCCACTACGATTCGGACACCGACATGCCGCTATGGGGTCTGATGTTCCAGCCCGAAGGCGCCGAGTTCAGCACGGAGGCCGAGGCGAGGGTGAGGGCTCGCATATCGTCACTGGTGGGCTACATCGAGGGAATCCAGCAGAAGTAGCGTTCCAAGGTCGGGCTGATCCGGCCAGTGATTGCGTCATTTTGGCAACGGTGTTGCCCATCGAGGCGCTTAGCGCATCCCAAACAAGAAGGTTGTCGTAATCGGTGCGGGAATGGCCGGCTTGGCCGCAGCTTTTCGGCTCCGACAGGCCGGGGTTGATGTCACCGTGCTTGAGTCCAGTGCTCGGGTAGGTGGCAGAGTAAGCACGGACTTTCAGGATGGCTATACAATTGAACGCGGCGCACAATTCATCAGCAGTACCTATCGCAACGCGCTCGGCTTGTTGAAGGAGTTAGGCCTGGAATCGGCATTGAGGCGGACTAGTGGATGGCGATCGTCAAGGACGGTAAGCCGCGTCGTCAGCCGGGCCCCGACTTGACGCTGAGTTCGGTGAGGGGCTACGAATCAGGTGTTCTGAAAGTTCAAAAAAGGAAATTCGGGCTGAATTCTCGAATCGCGGCGGGTACCAGATCATGGCTGACGAGATCTATCACAGAGTTGCCAAGGCGCTCGATGCGCTTCCCAGCGGGTTTCCGTCAACACCGGACGGCCTGGAAATCAAGCTCCTGAAGAAAGTCTTCACGCCCGACGAGGCCGAGCTGTTCTGTGATTTGAAACCGAGTCTCGAAACCGCAGCGCAGATTGCGGAGCGGACGGGGCGTCCGCTGGACGGACTCGAGGCGAAGCTGACGTCGATGGCCAAGGGCGGCGAGCTCTTGGGCATCGATTTCGGCGGCACCAGGCTCTTCGCCATACTGCCGTGGATGGTGGGCATTTACGAGTACCAGATTGCCCGCATGGACCGGGAGTTCTGCGAGCTGACCGACGAGTACATGAAGTATCTCGCTCCACAGCTTTTCACCACCCAGCCGCACGTCATGCAGACGCTGCCGATCCAGCGGACGCTGCCGATCCACACCGAGATTCTCGCCACACAGCGGGCCCTGCCGTACCAGCAGGTCTCCGCCATCATCGAGAATGGCAAAAGTTTTCGCCTGAACGAATGCATCTGCAAGAAGGAACGCGGCATGCTGGCCGCGCCTTGCAATAAACCTCATGAGGTGTGCTTGGCGATCGCCCCGGTGAAAGGCGCAGAATTCATTCTCGACTGGGGACGCGAGATTTCGAAGCAGCAGGCGTACGAAGTGCTGCGCAAGGCCGAAGAGGCGGGCTTAGTGCATCTCACGAGCAACGTGGAGAGCGCGCATACCTTCATCTGCAACTGTTGTGGTTGCTGTTGCGGCGTGTTGCGCCCGATGAACGAGCTCAATGCAACCAGCGTCGTCAACTCGCACTATTATGCGGAGATCGACGAGGACAAGTGCAACGGCTGCGGCATCTGCATCGACGAGCGGTGCCAGGTCCGGGCCATCGAGGAGACGGACATTAGATACAGGTTCGTCAAAGAGCGCTGCATCGGTTGCGGGCTGTGCGTGACCGCCTGCCCGACGGAAGCGATCAAGATGGTCCACAAACCGCAACAAGAGATCATGTCGCCGCCGATAGATATGAACGCGTGGAACGAAGCGCGCGCCCGCCAACGCTCCGCAGTCTAGAGGCCTGCAAATAAGTCAGCTCAAGGACGCGGCCATCGACATCGAAGCTGTTCGAGCTACAACGAAGGATTTAGTTCGCGCCCGCTTTCTTTAGAGCTTCGGGGTCGATCACCGTGACTCCCGTAGAGTCCTGCTTGGTATACGGAATCCGGTCGTCCGATATTCCGAACCAGTGGTAAACTTCCTGAACGAGCTCGTACGCCACCGCGCCCGAGTTGATGGTCTCCTGTCGCCACGCAACGGTTCTGTCCATTTCAGAATCGGGCGCCTGGTGCCGAGGGCCAGGTTCCCCGAAAAAGAACGATTGAAGTGGCCCTTCGCTTAACGACGCTCGGGTTCCATCTTGGACGAGTCAACTAAGGCGTATTCGATACTCAATACTCCTCGGCTTCTGGGTCAACTCCTCATAAATGAGCCTGCTCAGTTCCGCAAACAGGTACACCGGCTCAGCTAGTGCCAGAGGATTCATCTGAAGTGAGCCATCCGCTGGACGGGGGCTCCCCCAAAACGGCTGTACCAAAGCATCAACGGCGTATATGAGAGCGCCGTCCCGCCACAGTTCAATTATTTTCCAGCCGGGGACAAGAGCTCGTCGCAGATCACCCATCACGATTCTGCTGTTGCCATCATGCTCTAGGCTAAAGCCCGCCCTGCGGAGCTTCGGCGGATTGTTGAAGTTGCGCACAAGGGTCGAATCATTTCCCGCGAAGAGATTGCGGAAATGAGCATCTGGCGACGGTTTCGCCGTCAAAGCAAACACGGAGTGATCCGCGAGCTGTGCTATTTCGACCGCGGCCTCTAGTCTGCGCGCGAGCGAATCTTCGTGAAAATCCGTTTGATCCATGGTTTTGATTCCAGGACTGTTTGCCCTGCAAACTTCTCGATAAGAGTGTCCAGCTTTTGATGAATTTCGTCCAGACGTTGCCGTTCTCTCGTATCCAGAAGGTTGTTCAGCTTCTGATGTATTTCATCCAGGCGGCGCCCTTCTTTTATGAAGGCATGGAGATCCTCGATCGGCGTGGGCTTGGTAGTGGAACCGAGTCGTTCAAAAAGGCCAATCACCGACGAAATTCTGTTGCCTTTTTCGGGCAAATAGTGTGCGACCAGGAATGGTCGCAACTCCCCGCCGTAGTCGGGGACGTATACAGAAATCAGTCCTATACTCGGGTCGCTCGGGTCTGGGTGCCATCGGAAATTTACCCCTATGGGTGGCTTGTAAATCCAGTGAGCAACGATGTCCCAGTACCGGTCACTCGGTGTGAATGATGCTGGCAACCTTCGAATTCCCTTAACTTCCCTCCTCTGTTTAGTCGGGGACTCAAACGGCGTCGCCCCCACGACAATTATTCCTCCACGGACGTTTGCCAGCGAGCTTATGTCCTTGGCTAAATCGAACTTTCCGCGTTCCGAATCAAGATCCCAAGGATCAGCCTTCGCCTCGAAGATTTCGTTTTCCAGCGCACCGGTCAGCTCGTCAAACGCACCCCGCGCCAGGATCTCCTGAATTTCGGCGACGCTTTCGAACTCTCGCGCCATAGTTCCCCGCCAATGCTACGCTGTGCAAGCGTCGAAGGCACCCCTTTATTTGAAGCGATCGAGCTTCGGTCAACGAATCTCATATACGGGGGAGCGAGGTAAGCTACGACACCCCGCTCCCGTCAGAATCCAAACTTGATGATCTCGGGATGACTCTCGGCATAGGCGCGCGCGAAGCCAAGTTGCTCGTCGGTGCCGGCGTGAATCTCGAACAGCGGATCACCCTTCCCTACCACCTCGCCCAGCGTACGAATGAGTCGCACGCCCGCCGCGACATTCGCCGGCGCGCCCGCACGTTTCGCCACGCGCGCGATTTCCCAACAATCGATCTCGCTGATGCGTCCATCGCTCGGCGCAGGCACGACGCACTTTGATGGCGCCTCGGGCGGAAGCTCCTTCTTTCCTTGCGCAGCGATGATCCGCTCGAAGCGCTCCAGCGCCATACCCGAATCGAGTGTCCGTTCCGCAACGCGATATCCGGAGTTCGGCTGCGCGGCGCCCGTCATCTCCAACAACCGCGCCGCGAGATAGAGGGACTTCTCACGCAAATCGGCGGGCGCGGAGGCCTCGCGCCGCAGCACCGCGAGCACATCGAGCGCCTCGAGACGCGGGCCGATGCCGAATCCAACCGGCCCGTTCGCACGAGTCGCATCGACCTCGACGCGCAGCCCGATACGCTCGGCCACCGCCTTGAACAACGTCGCGAGATGATCAGCCGCCGCCTGCGTGCGCACCTTCGCGGTCGGGCCGATCGGAATATCGATCAGCACGTGAGTCGCACCGACGGTCTTTTTCTTGGCCAGGATCGAGGCGATCATTTGCGCCTCGGTGTCGAGCTCCATCGGGCGTTCGACCGTGATCAGGATGTCGTCGGCGGGCGCGAGTTGAAGCGCGCCACCCCATGCGATGCACGCTCCGGCCTCGGCCACCACGCGACGCAGGCGCTCCGGAGAGAGCGCGACCTCGGCGAACAGTTCCATCGTGTCGGCGGTGCCGGCCGGACTGGTGATCGCGCGCGATGAGGTCTTCGGCACGATGAGTCCGTTCGCGGCGAGGATCGGCACCACGATCAACGTCGTGCGATTGCCGGGAATCCCGCCCACGCTGTGCTTGTCCGCGATCGGGCCTTCGCCGAAGCTGAGGCTGGTGCCGGTGTGGATCATCGCGAGCGTGTAGTCCACCAACTCATCGAGATCTAAGGTCTTGAGCGCGCACGCCAAGACGAACATCGTCAGCTCGACGCGGGAGTAGCGATGATGCACGACGTCGCTGAGTATCGCGTCGAAATCAGCGCGTCCGAAACGCGCCCCGGCCAACTTCGCCCGCACACGATCGACGCTGCGCGGCGCAACTGCGAGAGTCGCGTTGACCTCGGCGCCCTCGGGCAGTCCGAGATCGGCGTACGCCTGCTCTGAAAGACCAATCTCATCGGGAGCGACCAGCTCATCGCGGCAGAAATTCAACACGCCGGTGATCTCGTGGCGCTTCCCAGACGAATCGATGCCGAAGACATATGCGCGATCGAGCGGATTGAAACCGAGATGTCCCTCGCGCACGGTGCGTTCGTGAATCACGATGACGTGCTCGCGGAGCGTATCGAGACAAAGGTGCTTGACGCGAAACATCGGCTAGTCGATCCGGACCTGCTCGAGATGACGCGGCACTACCGCATTCCATCCTAGCTGCTGCGCGATCGCCGCGCGCAACGCCGCGGACGCGGGAGGATCGCCGTGGATGATGTAGGCGACCTCGGGACGGCGTCGCGCGCCGCGCAGCCAGTCGATGATCTCGTTGCGGTCGGCATGCACCGAGAAGCCCGGCACGTTGACGATTTCCGCGCGCACCGGGACATAGCGCCCGAGCATCTTCACCGACTCCGCACCGTCGAGCAGCGAACGTCCGCGCGTACCCGCGGCCTGATATCCAACCAGAATAATGGTGTTCCTCTTATCGCCGAGCCGATGCGCAAGATGATGCAGGACGCGGCCGCCGGTCGCCATCCCCGACGCTGAGATTATCACCATCGGACCGCCGCGCGCGTTGAGCGCCATCGATTCTTCGGGCGTGTGCACCTCGGTGAGGTTGCCCGGATCGAGAAGCTCCTGTTGGCCGACCATCTCGGGGCGAATCTCCGCACCACCCTTCGCGATCGCATCCTTATAGAGTCGCAACGCGGCCAGCTCCATCGGGCTGTCGGCATAAATTGGAATCGACGCGATACGACCATCGCCAATCAGGCGGCGCAGATGCAACAGCACGATCTCCGTGCGATCAACCGCAAACGAGGGAATCACGATGACGCCGGCGCGCTCGATGGCGCGTGCGATTGCCGCTTCGAAGTTGCGAACCGATTCGGCGTCATCGTGAACCCGATCGCCGTAGGTCGATTCGACCAGCACCACGTCGGCATCGTCGATACTCACCGGCGCGCGAAAAATCGGATGGCTCGGGCGTCCGAGATCGCCGCTGAAGAACATCTTACGGCGAGGATTTCCGTCAACCTCGATGCTCACGGTCGCGGCGCCGAGGATGTGGCCGGCGGAGCGAAATGTCGCGCGGATTCCGTGCGCGATGTTGACCGGCGAATCGAAGCCTGCGGCCTCGAAGCGCTCCATCGAGGCCCATGCGTCGTCCTCGGTGTAGAGCGGGCGTGCCGGCGAATGCTTCGAATATCCCGCGCGGTTGGCGTAGCTGGCTTCCTCTTCCTGCAGATGGCCGCTGTCAGGAAGCACGATGCGACAAAGATCGATGGTGCCGTGCGTGGCAAAAATGCGTCCACGGAAGCCGTCGCGGCAAAGCAACGGGATGTATCCGCTGTGATCGAGATGCGCATGCGTCAGGACGATCGCATCGAGCATTTTGGGATCGAGCGGAAACTTATCCCAGTTGCGCAGGCGCAGTTCCTTTAGGCCTTGGAAGAGGCCGCAATCGACCAGGATGCGCTTGCCCGATGCAGTCAGCAGAAATCGGCTGCCGGTGACGGTTCCGGCGCCGCCGAGAAATCGCAAGGTCGATGGCATGCTGCTCTTCATGAGTGCGTCTTAAGCAACCACGGGCACGACGCTGATGGTATTGCTGCGCGAGTACCTACGCGAATCCATCAGCATAAGGAAGCTGTTGACTCACCGATGCGAGACGCAAATCGCGTCATGGGCACGCGGCGCTGTTGCGATCGGACGCAGTCACTCCGGCGATTCGTGTCGGTAGCGCAGGCCCGCCGCGTATCGTCGGATGGCACATTCTGTGCTGATTTTTGTTGTAGTTGGCGGTTCTCAGCCGAAGGCAGCAAAGGAGAAGACTAATGCCGCATCCTTTTCAAAAAGTGCTCTGCGCGGTGGATTTCGGTCCCAGCACCAAGATGACCATCGAGATGGCGCGGCAGATCGTCGAGGCGAACAAAGGAACCGTCATCCTTTTCCATGTCGTGCCGATGCCGGTGGAGGCTATCGGGCAGCCGCTGATGGTCGAGCCCCTCACCGGCGCCGAGGATGATGCGCGCAAGCGTCTCAATCGCATCGCGAGCGAGAACCTCACCCAGTCATATGAAATCCTGGTGGTGACGGGAGACCCCGCGACCTCCATCATCGAGGCCGCCCAAGAGCAGGCCACAGATCTGATCGTGATGGCGACGCATGGCCGCACCGGCATGAGTCATTTCTTTCTCGGCAGCGTGGCGGAACGCGTGGTGCGCGAATCACCCGTACCGGTGATGACGGTGCGCGCGCCTTCGCAAAAGCATCGCTTGCTATCGCCCTCTGTTCTGATCGTCTGACCCCGAGGACAAGACGCACGACCGAGCATCACGGCTACCTGATCAAGCAGAATCCTGACGGCGGAAAGTGGGAAGTATTCTGGAAGGACAAGAAGGTGGCGGCCAATTTCGCAATAGAAGCCGACGCCGAGGAATGGATCGAGGATCAGGTTCCTCTATACCGCACCAACTGGAACGACCGCCTCAGACGGCTCTTCACCACGAATTCCACACGGCTACGCGAACGGGCTCCCTACTCTTGAGGCGTGGATCGTCGGTCGCGACGCACTGCAAGGGAAGCTGCAGCGCATTGTACGCTACCCGACTCGAGGCCTCGCATCCATCGAGCGAGGTATATTCAGCCACGCCCGACCATCGAGCAATCGGGGTGAGGTTGCAACCCTCCGGATATTCCACTGTTGGTGGTGAAGCGAGCAGCAGCCATCGAGGCTGCGTGTCTCGCGGCGGACTCGCGGCGCATCCGACGAGTAACAGCAACGCAGCGTAACGCAGCTTCATATCCCCTCCGAAATCGTCGCGCGCGTGGTTGAGGAACGCACGCTGATTGATCAAGAAAATGGTCTACTGTGCTTCCTCTTTCGTGCGATTTAAGGCAAGCGAATGCGTTACTAAAGTAGAACGAGCGTGTGAATTAAATAGATGAAGTGAGGCGCTACCGTGGGCCGAGTCAAGCTAAGTCGTCTTATCTATGGTATACGCGAGAATCCGCATACGTAGTGGGTTTGAAGTTCGGCCACTTGAGACCGCGATTTTGATTCCGGATAGGGAGGTTTCGCGAACCGCCCGTTGAATCTTTGAACGGCTTGGGTCCTTAAACCGAAGCATCTCGACGCGGCGCGTGCCACGACACTCGTCGAGGAACCACACAGCGAAGCAAGGCGCGAGACTTCGACGCGTCGTCACATTTTGTAGGATCTCAGATCCTTCAGCAACGCTTCGCTTGCTTCAGGATTGCAAAAGACAGCGTCCGCTGCTTCAGGAAGCAGGGACGCTGCCGGGCGGATCAATGCGGATGAGGGACCGTCAACCAGAGCCGATGGGCCCGTTGGGCAGATGTCAAAATGTCAGCCAAGCCGGCGCGAGGCCGGCCCGGCACGTCGATACTCAGGCTTCGCGGTCGCCGGCCTGACGAATCGAATTCAGGATGAACAGGAAGTGCCGCGGATGCGCTACGTGCTCGAGCAACGACACCTGTTTGAGCACCTTGAGCTCGGCGCGCGTCACATGGTGACGCCGCAGCGCCGCGCGATTCGAGGCGAACTGCTGCCACGCATCCTCGCGTTTGCGCGACGAGCCCCCGTCCTCATCCATCAGATACTTGGCATCCGGATGGGAGAGGAAGAGTAGTTCCCGGCGGTTGAGTCCCAACCCGTCGGCGAGCCGCCTCAACAAGGCGAGCGACGGGTTGCGATGTCCGTTTTCGATGTACGCGATATGGCTCGCTTTTACGCCGACGATCTCGGCCAGCCCGCGCTGCGTCAGCCGCAGCGCATCGCGTCCTTCTTTGACTACTGCCCCTAGCGTCTTTTTGTTCATATGCCGTATTCAGAGAGTAATGTAGCCCGCAACTTCGCAACATGAATTATCCCGCCCAGCAAATAAAGATTTTCCCTGGGTGAAAACCGGCTCTGAAAATCGAGACCCATGACCGTACGCACATGAGGTCTGACCTTGGAAACCAGCAAGTCAGCGTCGTGAGACAACGCTTCCATGTCGGACCCGCCGAACAGGAGCTGCGCGGTTGGCTGGGGATAGCCCGCCAGAACCCGCACCATGTCCGCCGCTATTTCCTTTGAATCGGTGAGGTCATCGCGATAGTTCGCCCCAAACGACAGGCTGATCGAATGATGGCGAGTCCCCCACATCCGGTTGGTGAGATGATGACCAACTTCATGCCAGAAGGAGGCGGCCACCGCAGTAGGGTGAGTGGCAGTATTCACCCATATTAACGGCCGCTTGAGAACCTCGGCTTCATTGACGTAGAAGCCGCGCAACCCGGTCCCGTCAGTCCCTTTGAAGGCATGGGCTTGTAGAACCACTCCCAGGTCGTCCGCTCTCCTGGTGAGGCCGTCAACGTCCCTGATGCGGTACACTTCGAGGTTGAGGGTCGGCAAGGCCCGGCGTATTTCCTTAAGCATTTGCTTAAGCTGTGCACGATCGAAATGCTTCTTCATCGCAGCACCGTAATCGAGCCCCGCTACATTGCGAATATACGCTTCGGCGTTGCGCTCGCTCGGCGTTCTGGTGCGCGTATGCGCGACCTTTAGAATGTCGCTGATCGCTTCTTTGAGAGCCCCATTGCTCTGGCCTTCGGGCATACTGCTTATTTCTCCCCGCGCGGCGATAATATCTATGAGACAAGGGGTTAGCAAGTGGTAATGCGATGACTCCTTTTTCCTCTCCATGCAGGATCGTTGCTCGCCTTGAATAGCCGCGGGGCAGTCTGTTCCGCCCTGCGTCTCATTCGATAGCATCCGCGCTTTGTGAATTTCCAAGACCCCCGACCTGCGCTCTGGAGAAGGCTTGTTCTCTAAACCTCGCCCGGCCTTCCTGTTTGTGGACGCACAATCCACACAAGGACTTGGTTCTGCTGTAGCGTTAAGCGGGTCAAACAAAGCAGAATCCCCTAAGCTCGCTCAGGCAAGCGGTCTCTATTAACCGAAAGTGTACCTAATGTGACGTAATGTAACGCGCGCGCCTGATGCACGGTGCGCGAGGTATGCAACGTGGGCTTCGCTTCTACATCGGCCAGTCTCGCATTTATCGAGGCAGCGGCCACGTTGCAAGGTTTTCCCGATTCGATTAGGGCCCCGCCCCCTCGCGCATCGCTCGGCGGCGTCATTCGCGCGCCGCCGAATCCATCAACAAAACCAACTCCAGAATCGAACCAAGTCGACCGTTATCGGTGTCCGGGGAAATGACTCGGACACCAGGAGAAAATTGCAAAATGGAACTACGTCGATTGATCAGCGACCACGAACGACAGATTTTCGCCAAGTGCCTGGCCGAGGCGCGCGCGACACGCGGGTTCGGTTTCAGGGAAAGTCCGCGCTCGGTGGTCGGCAAGGCCCACCTCCAATTCGGAAATCTGTACGCGCTGTTTGAAGATGATGGCGCGCCGGCGGAGCAGATGGTGGGCGGCTTCATCACCCATGACCTGGCGACCTTCCCGCAAAGCCATCCGAAGCCCGACATGAGTCATCTTCCGCCGCGCAATGTGCTCGAGGGCGGGGAATTGTGGTCGCTGTCGCGCGGCAGCGGCCGCATCGCGCATCACGTGGCCGCCGCGGTGGCGGGTCTGCTGCAGGCCAAAGCGATCATCGTTTACCCGATCGTCGATCCGGTAGACCTCACCACGCCGCATCTCCAACTCGGCTTCGTGCACGCCTCCGAGCGGGTCAAATGGCCATACGTGGAGACGCTGGACGGCGGCGAAATCTGGATCCAGCCGCTGGTTTTGGAGGGCGAGCGACTCGAGCAGTACATCCGCGCGGGATTCGATTTCCTTTTCCATGCCAATCCGGGCGAGCGCCCGATGTTGCGCTTCGACCGAAACGTTGCGACCCAGAGACCCAAACGTGAGCCGGCCCCGCAAGCCGTGAAAGCGCAGGAAAAGGAGTCGATCACTTCGATAGCCACGACGCGATCGAGCGGAGAGGAACGCAACGGCGTCAGCGCGCACTAACGCGGGAATCGATCGCGCTCAGAGACGACTGATTATCACGGGAGCGGATAGTCCGCTCATTAAACCCCACGCATTGTGGGGCGGGAGAATTGGGCAAATGAACATTGACGGAAGCGAAGTGCGCCGCGACGGCCAAATTGACTGCCAAGTCAGCTCGCGCCGCGAGGCGCTTTATCGGACCATCCCGCGATGGCGAGAACTCCTCGCGGCGATAAGGGCCGGCGAAGTGGAATTCGTCAACACGCTGGCCGAGACCGGTCTCCTCCAGAAGTATGGGAAGGTGACCAGCACGGTCCACGATTATGGCGATATCGAGGGACACGCATTCATCCTCGGAATCGTGTCGGAGGATCGCTGGGATGAAGTGCAGACCAAGTCGTACCTGACCTACGCATCGCATTGGATCGACGACTTCCTCGATTGTCCGGAGCGGGTTGGGAATCCCGCGCAATTGATGGAGGATCGGCACGACATCCGCGCCGCGTTGGCAAATATGGGTCCGGTCGGGCAGGTCGGATTCGCGATGGCGAATCGGGTGCCGCATCCGGAGGCGATCCACAAGACGTTACATCGGATGCTGTACGGCGGATTGGTGCAGCGCTCGAAGAGCTACGCCGAGCGCCACGCCCTGGTGATGGAGTATCAGAACGTCGCGACACGTTTCGTCGATCCCGGCGTCGTCAGGGAAATCGGCAAGTTGCAGCCCGAAGCGTATTGGGCGAGCAACAAGAGCGTGCTGGAGATCTCGAACGCGGCGGAAAAGGAGCTGGACTTCACCGCCTCGGAACTGTGGAACCTGGTGTACGCCTCGGCGCTGTATTACCAGGATGCCGACGAGGAAAGCGCGCGCGGCGAGTTGAACTTCGAGGAGCATGAGATGCCGCGGCTGTCCGAGATGGTCAAGATGATTCGCATCGGAGGGCAGTATCTTTCGCGAATCTATCCGAAGGACAGTGCGCAGATGCGCCAACTCAAGTTCGTGGCGCTCTCGTTCCAGAATCTACCGGACCAGGTTGTCAGCGAGTATCGATCGCTGTGGGAGGGGCGTCGCGAGGAGGCCCGGCTTGACGCCAGCGAGGCGATAGAGGGTTGAGGTCGCCGGATGGCGCGGCTCATCGGTCGGGAGGCCTCGCGGGACCAACCGATGAGACCGCGCCCTGGCGGCATTGAATCGCGTAGAGCTAAAGCAAATCGCGAAAATGCGCCTCATCCAGCTTCGAATCGTGTGGGCATAGCTGGATGAGGTAAAGCGTTTTGCGATGATGGAGGAGTCTTGCCCACCTCTACCGACGATGTATCTGGCGCTCATCGAGTTGTTTCCATCGGGAACAAAACCGGGCCTCCCGACTGTGTCAGCGATGCTACAAGGCGATCAATCCACAGAAAAAATCGTTGATTCGCAAGAATTACTTGTCATGGCATGCGGCGTGCTCTAGGGTTCGACATGAGCAGAGAACAGGGGGAAACCCGAGTGGCAAGTATTGAATCAACTTCAGTAGTAGTGCCGCCGGTGACGGACTTCGTTGAACGGCCGAATCTATCGGGATGTTGAGGAGATGCGGCAGATCAACGCGGCGGCTGCGGCGAAGGGTTACCTGCTGGTCTGCGATCGATGCAAAAATCTCTCGGAACCCATCGTCGCGGTAATCGCGGTTGCGAACAATGATGATGCATTCGGTTTCTGCGGCGACTGCTATCGCAAGATCTCCGAAGATTTTCTTGGCCACGTGGTCTGATTCGTAACCTCCCGCGAGTCCGGTCAACTCGCACCGCTTCCTTAGCTTTCAACGGTCGATTTATGTCCAAGAATCGGCCGTTCGTTCATTTTGCCCGCCGATGCACGATCCGATGCCGCATTAATTGGCATCGGCTGATGCCGTACGCATCAAGCCCCTGCAAGAAGTCCCTATTTCGTTAGATTTTTCCCCGCGAACCGAGCCCTAGGCGTTGGCACACCGAGTGCTCTCCGCTCTTTCGCAGGCTTTTTCGACTTAACAAAGGAAGGCTCGGATGAGGAGTATGAGGCTGGCTGCGAGAAGTATCGAACGCACGCGGCGAAGAAATCCACCCGTGGCGCGCGAGGACGCGTCAGATCCGATGACGCCCCAGCAATACTACGACATGATTGCCAACCGCCGGGATCATCACGATGGTGAAACCCGGCTGCTGTTTGCCGTCCTCGAGGACGCGATTCGATGCTTCGCGATTGCGAAGAATTCACCCGCACGCTCCTCACGGCGCGAGTTCGAGGAAGTGCGAGAGTGGGTCAACAGGCGCGGTGACCATGACGTGTTCGCCTTCGATTCGATTTGCGCGGTCTTCGCGATTGAGGCCGAATCGCTCAGGGATCAACTGAACGCGATGCGAATCGGGAATTTTCCCACGCGCCGTTTACGCTCCGTGGGACGCCGCACCGCGTTGACCATCCCGGACTAAACCGCGACCGCCTGCCGCAGCGGCATCCGGCGACAGTCGCGCGGCGCTGTCAAATCTCGATCGCGCGCGGACTTCCTGTCATTGTTCCGCGATGCGTCGGATGCGCCCGCTCGCTCGATCTCTGATTTTCATCTTCGCGATCTTGCTGCTTTGCGGAAGTTCGATCGCCGCTTCCGCCGCGCCGGCCGACGATGCCTTCCGCCAGCTCACGCAGAGGTTCATCGAGGATGACCTGCGCACGTATCCGGAGATGGCCACCGAGGAAGGCGACCATCGCTACGACGGTCGGCTCACCGATATGTCGCGCGCTGCGATCGAAAGCCGCATCCGCGCGACGAAGAAATGGAAGCATGATTTCGAAGCGCCCTCATCCGGCCATCTCGTCGCCAGCAATGAAGCTGATCGCGAATGGCTGATCGCGCAGCTCGATGGCCGCCTGCTCGACGCTGAGCAGATTCGCTCTTATGAGCGCTCGCCGGGAGAGTACCTGCCGATCGGTGCGCTCCATTCACTCATAAAACGCAACTTCGCCGTGCTTGCGGCTCGAATGAATTCGGCCACCTCGCGCGAAACGGCGGCGCTCCACAATCTTGCGGTCGCGCGGGTCAATTTGAAACCGGCGCGCACTGCAAAGGTGACCGTCGATATCGTGCTTTTGCAAATGCCGGGCATGATCGGCTTTCTTCAGAAGGATCTCCCCGAAGCGTTCGCCTCGGTGCTGGGTGGACCCGCGAAGACGGCCTTCGTGAAAGCCAATGCGAAGCTCGTCGCGGCGATGCAGGACTATGCGAAATGGTTGAAGAACGATTTTGTGCCGCATGCGACCGGCAAGTACGCGATCGGCGCCAATGCTTACGAACGCATGCTCGCCGATCAGGAAATGGTCAACATCCCGCTCGCCGATCTCGAAACTGTCGGCGAAGATGAATTCATCCGCCTGCAAGCGGATTTCCAGAAGACCGCGCATCGGATCGATCCAAACCACACTCCTGCGGAGGTCGCCGCGGCGCTCAACCGCGAGCATCCGACCGCCGAGCAACTCATTCCAACCGTCACGGCGGGCCTCACCGAGCTCCGTGACTATGTCGTCACTCATCATCTCGCGACGATTCCCTCCGAGGTGCCGCCGCTCGTGCGCGAGACTCCGCCCGCGATGCGCGCGACGACTTTCGCCTCGATGGACACGCCAGGACCGTTTGAGAAATCCACCGAGGCATTTTTCTACGTGACGCTTCCCAATCCATCGTGGCCCGAGAGCCGCCGCGAACAATTGCTCGAGTTCTTCTCCGCGCCGCTCATCTCGGACACTTCGGTGCACGAAGTCTATCCCGGGCATTACGTGCAGTTTCTCAACAATCGCCTCAATCCAGACAAGGTGCGCGCGATCTATGCCTCGGGCGCGAATGCCGAAGGATGGGCGCTCTACTGCGAGCAGATGATGCTCGACGAGGGGCTGCACAACGGCGACCCGAAGTACCGCCTCGCGCAACTTCAGATGGCGCTGATGCGCGCGTGCCGTTATCTGGTCGGCATCAAGATGCACACGAAGGGGATGACCGTCGAGCAGGCCGAAGCGTTCTTCCAGACCAACGCGTATCTGACGCCGCACAATGCGGAGGTCGAATCATTTCGCGGCACCGAGGACCCGGGCTATCTGCGCTATCAGCTCGGGAAGCTGATGATCCTCAAGTTGCGCGAGGACGTCCGCAAGAAGCAGGGCGCGCAATTCGACCTGGGCAAGTTCCACGACGCGTTTCTGCGCGAGGGCGCGCTCCCGATTCGATTGATTCGCCGCGACATGCTCGGCACCGATGGCCCCTTACTCTGACTCAAAGGGAAGGCGCGGACGCGCTACAGTTCGACACGCACTACCTATCGCGATGGCTCTGTCCGTGGGCCTGCCCTAGACCTGCCCACGCCAATTTGCCGTTGCTTCCGGTTTCTCGGTGCTCAGAATTCTCAATGATATCAAAAGGTTACGCCGTCTATTCTCCTGTCCTGCAAGTGGGTTTGTTTTCACATTTTCGGACATCGCGGTGGGTTTGTTTCTGCATTTTCCAGGTTCGAATGCGCGCCCATCGAGGTCCGCCGTCGTCAGGACATCTCGCGGCGTTTACTCGCGAGTGGGTTTGCTTTCGCGATTTCGAGATTACCGTCCCCCGCATCGTTTTGTCACTGCCGCACGAGCTCAAATTTGAAACTCTAATATCGGCGGGCATATTTTGGCTTCGTTTGGTATTTTCGTGACATGCCAGATGCCGATCGGCATTGCTTCAGAGATTGTTCTATCCCAAGCTTGCTTCCTTCTGCGGCTCTGAATGAAAATGTTCGCACCTGGTCTCCTCGGTCCCCGCTTCCCGATCTCAGCATAGCACGATGGTGCGATTACTCGGCTGTCTGCTGGTCGTGACTTGGCAACATCGTGTCGATGTGCGACGTGCGGTTTATTTCGGTGTCTTTCCTTTCGGTCCCTACTAACTACGGCGGGCGACTTTATCCGCCAGCACCGCCAGCAGCAGCCCGAGCGTGACGTAGCCCAAAATCACTTCGATCGACACCAGAATCTCGCCCGCCGGATTGTTTGGCTTCACATCTCCGAAACCGAGCGTCGTGTAGGTCACGATCGAAAAATAGTACTGTTGAAGGGAGCGGGAGAACGATCACCAGCAGCGATCATTCGGGCGAATGCGATACACCGCCGTACCGAATGATTTGCGGCAGACGCTGGCGCGGCGATATGACGCGGTTTTGCAACCATGGACAGATACGAAAAATTCATACATCTTGTGATAGAGGCTCTAGCAAAAGCGCGCGAGTTGAAAACGTTCGCGCTCGACCCGGAATCGAAAGCGAAAGCCGCAGGATTAATGGAACGCGTACAGAAGAGTCGCAAGACGATGGAAGCCCTAAATCAGGCCGCTACGTCGAACGGGAAGGGCTTGGATAAGGCGACGCTGGATAGCGCTCTGGATCGTTTGATAGCGACAATGGATGGGGTAAACCGCGAACTCGACGCGCTGCTGCTGAAAGCTAAAGGCAAGTAGCACCGCTTTTTTCGTAGCAGAAGGCCGGATCGAAAGATTCGGCCTTTTTCGCTTTTTTCCGTGCGGCGTTGGAGTGGCCGACGACGACGAGACTACGCCGCCTTTGCCTCACCGCTCTCTGAGGTTTCCAGACGCTTGCGGAGAATATGCTGTCGAAGTGCGATGACGAGACCAATAAGGAACCCCGCTATTCCAACGATCAACGGCGTCAGTTGAGGCAGATATTGCTCCATGGCGGCCTTCCTCGATCTCCGGGTCACCCTCCCCTCGTGAGGTTACTACCTCCGCAGCTTCGCAAGAATGCCTCGTCTCTCGCGGTTTGGTGACATCGCGTCGATGAGCCGCTCTTTTTAGCGTGTCGCGTCGAGGAACTCTCGCAGCAGCCCGTTGAATTGCTCCGCACGCTCGAGGCTCGGCAGATGAGCCGCATTCGCGATCGTCGTCATCGTAGCAGCGGGAATCTCATTCGCCAAGTGTTGCGCAATCTTGCGAGGGTCCTGCGCATCGGAGTCGCCGATCACCACACCCGGCGGGACCATCTCCGCGCGTCTCGAAGTAGAGTTTCGCGCCATTCGATGGTGCGCATCCGGTCACAAGCTTCGATGTGTCCACGTAAAGCCCCTCTATCTGGAAACCCGCGAAGCGATATCGTTCGTGAGAATCACAAGATTCTTGAATGCGCTCGCCTCGAACAATGGCGCGCCGCGAAGCTCCTTCTTCAGTTTCGATGCAGCGATACGAACCTCGCGATACACAGATTCGAGTTCGGGCAAAGTCACAGGAGCTCGACGCTGGACCAGAGCATTCATCAGAGCGCGCAAAACGCCTATGGGTTTATTCGCGTGAATATAGGGATCCGTCCCGTCAAGATCGCTTAGAGACTTGTTGAGCCGATGCGGTTCTGACTCGAACAAAAACCAGCGATGGTGACTTCGCACGGCCTCCGCTTTTGCCACCGCGAGCCCGAGTTCGAAAGGCATGTTGAAACGGGGCGTCTGTGGCGTAGTACGGTCGAGTGTCACGCGAGAGAGATCATGAAATGAGTAAGCGCATTCGTCGATCAACTTGATTATCCGATTGAGCCGTCGTTGGCTGCCAGGTATTTCAATCGTCGCCCGCGGAGTGAGGCCGAATCGGCACAATCCAGCAACAAACGCGAGAAGAAGAGGCTCATATTGTTCATCGTATGGAACATTGAGGAAAACCTTTTGCGGTCGCCGGCGGGGTCTCGCTTGAACGACGCGTAAATTTGAACCGGAGGGAAGACTGTTAGAGTCTTTCGTAGTTCCCCCAAATATCCGAGTTCCGCACTCGAGACACGGCCTCGTCTAGCGCGGTAAGGTACGCTTTTTTGTCAGTTTGGTCGGCTTGGCCGATCTTGTCTTGGCTCGCTTTGGATCGAAGCCGATCAGCTTGCGCAGTTCGCGCACCCGCTTTTGACTGACGCCCAGCTCCGCGGCAACGGATTCGGTCGAGGGAAGTGGGGTCCTTATTACGACTCGCCTAGCCATCGCCATACGACCCACAGTACAGGTCGCACCGTCTCATTGTCAAAAGACTCGCCCAATGTCGAATATCACACGGTGCGGACTTCGTGCATGGGCTCGCCGCAATGCGTCGGGATGTCGGCGACACCGCATCCCGGTCCCATCCAGCACACCAGCTTCGCAGCGCCGTTCACCGTTTCGACATGCATCTGCCGATCACAATGCATCGGGGTGGCGATTTCCTCGCCGCATTTTTCGCACTTCAGTTTGGAATCCATTTTCCCATTCCCAGAGCTTTCGACTTTCGGATGGTGATTCGAAGAGACCGTCGTTGGCTGTTGGTTTTTCGGGAAATCAGCCGACTCCGGCGGAGTGGAACCGATCTGCGCGAGAGTCTTTCTCGCGCGCGACAATAGCAGCGCATTAGTCACGACGCTGACACTCGAGAGCGCCATCGCGAGTCCGGCCAGGGCAGGATTCAGCGTGATGCCAAAAAACGGATAGAGCACGCCGGCCGCGATCGGGATGCCGGCAGTATTGTAGAAGAACGCCCAGAACAGATTCTGCTTGACCTTGCGCAGCGTCAGGCGCCCCAGCACCAGCGCGCGCACGATGTCGTAGAGATCGTCGCGGGTGAGAATGATGTCGCCGGTCTCCTTCGCCGCGTCGGTGCCCGAGCCGATCGCGATTCCGATATCGGCCGCGGCGAGCGCCGGCGCGTCATTGATTCCGTCACCCACCATCGCGGTGAAGATGTCTTGCGCGCGCGAGTTCCTGACCAGCTCGATTTTGTCGGCGGGCGAAAGCTCGGCGTGATATTCGTCGAGGCCGAGATCCTTCGCGACCTCGCGCGCGACGGCCTCCGCATCGCCCGACAACATGATGGTGCGGATTCCCATCGCGCGAATGTCCCGCAGCGCGCCGCGCGCCTCCTTGCGTATGCGATCGCGAAAGCCAAGTATCGCGACGACCTTGCCATCGATGGCGAGGTACAGCGGCGTGGCGGCGGATGCGGCGATACTTTCGGCAGTTCGGCGATCGTCGTCGTCGATCGCGATGCTGCGACTCTGCATCAGACGCGCGTTACCGAGCGCGATTTCTTTGCCATCAAGCGTCGCGGTCAGACCCATCGCCGCGTGCTCCTCGACCGCATCCGCCTGACGTGGCTTGATACCGTGGCTATCAGCGTACGCCACCACCGCTGTGGACAGCGGATGTGTCGAACGCGATGCCACCGCCGCGGCGGCCTCGATCGTTGCGTCTTTATCGCCGGCGAGGATTTTTATCGTGTCGAGTTGAGGACGGCCCTCGGTGAGCGTGCCGGTCTTGTCGAAGAACATCGCGCGCACACGGGTGACGATTTCGAGCGCCGAGGCGCGCTTGAAGAGAATCCCGCATCGAAGACCCACCGCGCTCCCGACCATCAGCGCGGTCGGCGTCGCGAGGCCCATCGCGCACGGACATGCGATGACCAACACCGCAACAGCCGAGGTCAGCGCCATCACGAGACCGGGTCCGAGCCACATCCAGACCGCGAAGGTCAGCGCCGCGATCACAATGACGGCAGGAACAAAACGCGCCGCGACGTAATCGGCGACGCGTTGAATCGGCGCGCGATCCGCCTGCGCCTCCTCAACCATCTTGACGATCTGCGCGAGCGCCGTATCGGCGCCGACGCGGGTGGCGCGAATCGTCAGCGCGCCGGAGGTGTTGAGCGTCCCGCCCGCGACCACG
Organism: uncultured delta proteobacterium; assembly: GCA_963815835.1. Lineage (GTDB taxonomy): Bacteria > Desulfobacterota > Binatia > Binatales > Binataceae > DATGKG01. Next base: position 3,242,894 of record CAWFIF010000001.1, on the reverse strand, counting down.
GCGCCCTGCCCTTTCTCCACCGGCATCGATTCTCCCGTGAGCATCGATTCGTCAACCGCGCTCGCACCGCTGATGACGACACCGTCCACCGGGATTCGCGTGCCCGGGCGCACGATCACGACGTCATCGACGCGAACCTCGCTCGCCGGGATGCTGATTTCCCTGCTGTCCCTGACCACGACGGCAACATCGGGAACCAGGTTGAGGAGCGAGCGCAGCGCGGCCATCGCGCGGCCTCGCGCGCGCGCCTCGAGGTATTTTCCGAAGCGGATGAAGAGAATCAGTTCGGCGGCGGTGTCGAAAAATCGCGGCCCGGCGAAAAACAGGTCGGGAAAGGTCGTCAGGATTGAGTATCCATATGCGGCGCTGATACCGAGGGCGACCAGCGTGTCCATGTTCGCGGTGCGATTGCGCAAGGCGATCCACGCGCCGCGATAAAACGTCAGCCCCGCGGTGAACATCAGCGCGGTCGTGATTGCGAATGCGGCGAGGTCGGCGGCGCGACTCCCGCGCATTCCGAGATACATCACCAGCGCCGCGACGATTGCGCTGGCGATCACCCAGAGGAGATTCTGGCGCGCCTCAGTCTTGTCGAGGGCCGACTCGCCCGCGCGAAGCCCCGTGTCCTCTTCGAGAAGCTGGTAGCCGGCCTCGGCGACGCGATTCTCGATGGCGTTCCTCGCAACAGATTCGTCCGCGCGAACGGTCAGCGTCTCGGCGGCGAAGTTGACGTTGGCCTCGCGGACCCCCGCAAGCCCACGGACTGCACCCTCGATGGTCAGTGCGCAGTTCGCGCAGTGCATCCCGCGAACCTTGAATCGCTCGGTTTTAAGCTGGGCTTCCACTGGAGGTCGTTAGGCGGCTGAAATGTCGAGATCGATCTTGTCAGATCGGTCAATCCGCGACCAGCACGACCGCTACTAGCGAAATCTAAGTCGAGATTTGAAAAAAAAGGAGCGAGGCGAACCTAGTTCGAGGCTTCCTCGTCGGTCGGGATCCGTATCGCGTAGGCCCGCTCGTTAGGCGGGACGCGATCGGCGCGCAGCGCAGGATTTAGGTCGCGCAGCTTGGCCACGGTCGTCTCGAACTTCGCCGCGATGGAACTGAGCAGTGTACCGCCCTTGAACTTGTGGGTGGTCCAGGCCGGCGCCTCAGAATACTTTACATCGCCAATCCCGTAGGCTGCGGAATTGTGCGCTATGAAGGCCACCGCCATGAAGCGATTGAGCAGTTGGCGAGTTCGGCGGGGCAACCGATTGGCGAACTTGCTGTAGTTTGCGCCTTGGAGCAGCCAATAGCGCTCGAGGTTGCCCGCGCCGGTGTTCCATGCGATCAGAGCCACACGCCAGTCGTTGTCAGCCTGATCATGGAGTTCGGCCAGGTATTCGGCCGCCGCCTTGGTCGATAGGATGGGGTCGCGGCGCTCATCGAGCCACTTATTGACGCGCAGTCCAAAACGCGCGGCGGTACCGGCGGTGAATTGCCACGGTCCTTTGCCTCGCTTCGAGAAACCACTCTCGGCAAAGGTCAGGTAGACCAGATCGTCCGGGATGCCCTGCTGCTTCATTACCTTGATCATCTCGGGCAGGAAGGGCCGACTTCGTTCGAATGCTGACTCGAGGCCTTCCGGCCGATCGAGGAAATTCTTGACGTAGCCTTGGACCGCGTAGTTGAGCAGCAAGGGAAAGGGCGCGACCGGGCGCGGCTCCGAATGGACAAAGGGAGACTGGGCCAACAAACCTCTCTCTGTATCCGGGCTGAGCGAGGCCGCCGCAGGGTCAGTTTGGACTGATGATGCAGCTATCGGCGCGACTGCAGCCTGACCGGACCTGACCGACGCAGGGTCAGAGTTCGAATCGTCCCGCTCAGTTCCAGAGGCGAATGAGCAAGGCGTCCCGAGAGCGGCCAGTAGCGCCGCGATGGTGGCGACTTTCGTTGCAGCTTTCAGGTTCAGATTCAGATTCGTCTTCCCCCGTCATGTCCCAGCCCCTTGGTTCAGCTTCCGGCACACGGTATTGAGTCCGGCTGGGAAGATCAACATACCTGACGCAAGTGTCTTCATTAAAAAATCTAATGATTCGAGCTATCCAGATTCATGTTTCCATAATCCCCGATGCATAAGCGCGTCGAATCCTTTGAGAACTCCTTTTGGAGTGATACTTTTCGCGTGTGCCTCCCGCTACCCGCGCCGTTAGGAAAAGCGCCCGCAACCAGTGGCGAGATATCTTCGATGGCTTAGCCGACGCGGTCATAGTCGTTGATAGCGACCTGAAGCCGATAGCGGTCAATCCCGCTGCCGAGACGATGCTGGGTGTCTCCCAGCTCGGGCGCTCGCTGTTCGGCAGCATCGTGAGACACAACGATTGGCTCGCCATGATGCTGCATGCCTGCCTCGATACCGGGCAAAACCTCGGCGACCCCGAGGCCATGTTCAATATCGGACCGCGAGCAGTCACCGTTCGGGCGGAGATTTCGCCGCTGGCAGGCTCCGACGGACAGATCGGCGGCGCAATCATGCTGCTGCACGATTTGTCTCATCAGAAGAGCGCAGAACACGCCGTTGAAGGGTCTCCTCAGCTCCGGCTATCGCCGGCCGGCCTGGCGCATGAGGTCAAGAATCCGCTAACCGGAATAAAGGGTGCCGCCGAGCTGCTGGCCGCGATGCACCCCGACGACCAGCGCGCGCGGCAGTACTGCGATGTCATCACGGACGGGGTCAATCGAATCGCGTCGCTGGTCGAGCAGGTTCTGGCGGTCAGCGCACCCCGGCGCCTCAAACAGGACGAGGTCAATATCCACAAAGTGATACATCAGGCGCTCAAGCTGGCAGGGCTGTTTCCCAAGCCGCCGCCCGAAATCTCCCTGGAGCAGGCGTTCGACCCCAGCCTTCCCGATGTAATCGGCGATGAACCCGCCCTCGAGCGGGCCATCCTGAACCTGGTTCGTAACGCCGTCGAGGCGATGGACAATCACGGGCGGCTGCGCATTCGGACCCGGATGGAAACCGAGTTCCGCCTCGCGGCCGAGGGTAAACGGCGCCAATTCCTCCGCATCGAGGTCATCGATAGCGGTCGCGGGATGACCCAGGGGGAGCTCGACCAGCTTTTCACCCCATTTTTCACAACCAAGCCATCGGGGACCGGGCTGGGCCTCGTGCTTAGCCAGCGCGTCATTTCACTTCATGGCGGTAAACTATGGGCCGAGCGCGGCGGCATCGAGGGACCCGAAACCTCGACCAACCCAGAAGCGCGCTCCAGAGGCATGAGCTTCAAGGTCACGCTGCCGGTGAAGGGTCAGACATGAGCGAATCGCCTGCAGCGCGAGTAGCCTTAATCGGCGCGGGCGAGATGGGCGCCGCCATCGGCAGACGCCTTCGCGAATGCAGCGCCAGGGTGATGACCTCGCTGAAAGGCCGCAGCGCCGCGAGCATCGAGCGGGTCAGGCACGCCGGCATCGAGGTCATCGACGACGACCACCTCCTCGTGCGCGACGCTGACTTCGTAATGTCCATCGTTCCGCCCGGCGTCGCCGTCGAGGTCGCCCAGCACTGGCGCGATCCGCTTCAGCGCGCCGCGACCAGGCCCATCTTCGTCGAATGCAACGCCGTCGCGCCCGCGACCACTCGGCGCATCAAGGAGATCCTTCGCGGCATGCGCTTCATCGACGCGGGCATAATCGGAGGACCTCCTGTCGCCGGCACCCAGGATCCAGCAAAGGGTCCGCGCTTATACGCTTCGGGCGCAAGCGCGAATGAACTGATGCGGCTTGCGAAGTACGGCCTCGATATCGCGGTGCTCGACGCCCCGGTCGGCGCGGCCTCGGCGCTGAAGCTAGCTTACGCGGGTATGACCAAAGGGTTCACGGCGATCGCCACTGCGATGCTCAATGCGGCCTCGCGAGAGGGGCTCGCTGATGCGCTGCGGGCAGAACTCGTGCGGACACAGCCGCAATTCCTCGCGCGACTCGAACACTCGATTCCCGACATGTTCCCGAAAGCGTATCGATGGGTCGCCGAGATGGAGCAAATCGCAGAGTTTATCGGCGATGATCGCGAGGGTGCGGCAATCTATGGGGGCGCAGCCCGCCTCTATGAATGGATCGCGTCCGAGTTGGACCACCCCGAAAGCGACAGCATCGAGGAACTCGCGCAGTTCTGCAAGGCGAGAAAGGCGGCGGGTCGCGTCTAGCGAGCGCGGAACGTTCCGATGGGGACCGTCCAGAGTCAGGCGACGCGGTACACCTTGTACTCGACGCGGCCGGGACCGATACGCCCTTCAGCGACGAAGACGCTCTGGTTAAGCCACGCATAACGCGGGTCGCCGGTCTCGAACCGCGGTGTGGTGCGGAAATACTGGTCGCCGTAGTCGGTGCTGACACCTTTCGCGAGCGCGTCGGTGACTCTCTGGTTCATCTCGAGCATTCCGTTGTACTGCACATACAGCGAGGCGCCGTCATCGGTCAGGAACTGGGCGCGCACATCGAGGCGCGCGAACCCATCAAGCGCCATCAGCAGCCAGTCACCGCCGCCACTTAGAACCTTACCTTTTAGCCGCTTGCCTTCGATCGCCCCGCCGATGACTTCGAAAAAGCTCCGCGCGCCGAACGGGCCCGCGCCGATTTCCACCGCCGGCTTAAGATTCGCGACGTAAGTGAATTCGTGTTCCAGATTCATCGTCAGTCCTCCGCAACGCCGCAGAAACGGCAACACCGGACGGTCGCAGATCGCCGCAATAGCCGCAAGTGAGGTCGCGATTAACCCGCATCAACCTAAAGAGATGAGATCTCCGCGCTGAGCGCCGCGATGCATTCCTCGCGAATCTTCCAGACCTGCTCCCAGTTGCGATTCGGCATTTCGCGCGCGACCCATTCGCGCATCCAGGCCTGATGCATCGCGACCTTATAGTCGCCAATCTGTTCGGGCGCGATGGTCTCCTCATGCAGGAAGCGCGCGATGGGTTCGGCGGCGATGACCGCGTCGCGGGTCACATCGATGCGGGTCCCATTATAGATGAGATAGCAGTGCGCCTCGGGCACGAATGCGAGACCATGCTTGCTCAGCACCGCGCCGATGCCGGGCGTGTTGCGCTCGCTCATCTCATAGATGCCGAGTGTCAGATGAATCGGGAGTCGCTGTTCGATTGCGAGAGCGGCGAGCAGCGCATGCTTGGTGCTGCAGGTGCCGCGCCGTTCCGGCAGCACCAGCCTGAAGTTCGCGCGATCGGCATTTCGTCCATATGACAGTTGATTCGTGAATCGCGCGGCTTCGCGATAATCATCGATGCCCAGCGCGAGAAATTGCGCGCTCGCCTCACCGGATGCGGCAAGTTGCTTCTCGGGAAGTGCATCCCAACTCCGCATGTAAGCTCTATACCAGAACGATCAAGCCGTGGCATTTAAGCCCGCACGGGACTATTTTTTTAAGGATGACCCCGATCGCCGCGCGCCGGATCTGCCTTCCGTTCCTTCTGATTGTGGTGGCGGCGTGCGCCTGTGCGCGGAGCGGCGCGACCTCATCCGCAAGTGATTCGGGCGTGGGCGAGGTCAGGGTCGAAGTCACCGGCGTGGGCATCGACCAGGACAGCGGCGCTCACTATGTATTGCTCCAGGACCGTGACGGCGATCGCGGCGTGCCGATCTTGATCGGCGACAATGAGGCCGAAGCCATAACGCTCCAGATGCACGGGCTGCGGCCGCCCCGCCCGCTCACTCAGGATCTCCTCCGCAACGTGATCGAGCAGACCGGCAACCATGTCGATCGCGTCGTCATCACTGAAATGCGCAATGAGGTCTACCTGGCAAAGATCGTGCTCGATGGCGGGCGTCACAAGGTAGATAGCCGGCCCAGCGATGCGGTCGCCCTCGCGTTGGGCACCCATGCGCCGATTTACGTGAATGAAAAACTTCTCACCGCCAGCTCCCAGTTGGGGAGTGTCGCGAGGAGCGCGGTTCCGGAAACCCAGCGCGGACTTGGCATCGCGGTGCAGGAGCTGACTCCGACTCTGGCACGTTACTTCGAGGTGCCGCCGAAGAGTGCGGTGTTGGTTGACGAGGTCGGCCCGAGTGCGACGCAAGCAGGAATGAAGCGCGGCGATTTACTTACCAGTATCGACGGGAGGCCAGTCGCGGGTGTGGCGGATTTCGATCGCGAGGTGGCGACGCTCAAAAATGGCCAGCCGGTAGTGCTCGAGGTACGGCGCGGAACGACCGAGCAGTCGATTACGCTCAAGCCGTAATATTCCCTCTCCCAGATGGGAGAGGTTGCGCCATCTGATGGCGCTGGTGAGGGACATTAATCAGCGCGCGTCTTCGCGCGCGATTCAGGAATTCTGCCTCTGCTGCGATGCTTCCGTCAGATTCAATCCTTCAGAGACAGACGCAAAAATTCCCATCGTCAGCGTCGATGAATAATGCGAAGTTCCCCGGTAGTCCAGTAGGGCGAAATCGCACGCTCACTTCAACATCGCGTTTAGGAAACTCACGGTGTTTTCATACTTGGCGCGATCCGCTGGCGGCAAGCCCGATAGCGGCCCAAAGAGTCGCTCGAAAGCTTGATAGAACTGGTCAATGCTTACAGGCGGTTCGACCTGTAAATTGGCTCGATGCGACCGTGGCCAAGCTAGCACAGGCCGACGAACGCTGGTCCCGTTCCTTAGAGGTACGTTCCACGGCACGACCATATCAAGGCCTTTGACGTCGCTAAACGCAGGCTCTAACTGAGCCGCTTGTTCGGCGACTGGGTCGTCCAGCACCGCTCCCAGCCATTGGGCCTCCTCGCCTATTCGATAAGCTTGGATCAGCGGAGGTCCCACGAACAGCCCTTCGTCGAGATTGAAGACGAAGAGACCGTGGGCGACACCTATTCGTACGGGGATGCAGCGGTGTAGAAGTTGGGCCAGCATTTCGACACATGCAAATAGGATCGATCGCAGGTCCTCTGCGTCATCGCTCCTCGTGAAAAGCAAGACTGTATCTGAAAAGGTGAAGGCCTCGACATGATCCGCGATCCGCGTATCATGACCGTTTACTGTGTAAGAAAGGGCCTGTACTCTCCGCCGGCGCGCAAGAGGCATTTCCGATACGGCTGACCAGGCGAGTCTGGGATCACGCAGAGTGAGTTCGCTCATCCCGAGCATGTCCAGATGAGCGACGTATCGATTCTTGGCGACCCGCTCCCACGCCCCGGCAACTTCGGCCGGCGCATAAATTCCGCCCTCCGTCTTTCGCCAAGTGTTGATTGTATTCACCGTTTCTTGCTGCTTCGTCGCGGACAACCAGGGCGAAAACTAACCCTTCTTGAGCATAACGCTGCGGATGAAGCGGGGATCGATGCGCTGGTCGGAATCGAGTTCAGCAAACTCTTCCTCGAGAATATTCAGACACGAGTTTATGAAGTCGGCGCTGCGCGCGCGGACGTCATCCTCCAACCTGCTCTCCAGTATCGCCTCGACGTCGGCATGAAAGCCGTCGCTGAGCTTGGCGGGGCGGCCACCTGTGGTCATGATCTTGCGATGCAGCTCTGACAGTCGGCTCGCCTCTATCGGATCGGGCTCGAATCGCTGATCGAGGGCTTCGCGAGCAAGCGCGGTCAGCACGATCTGGCTCAGGCGAATCTCGTGGCCGGCCACGCTGGAGCGGAACGAGGGTGACGCGATGTCGGCATTGAACAGCGCGCGGAACAATTCACGCATCGCCTCAATCTGATTGACCAGCGCATACCCGATGTGAAGATCGCGCATCGAGCGGAAATCGCGCATCGCGATCGAGCCGCCCTTGTCGAGCGCCTCATAGAAACGCGGCTGACGCAACATGAAGCCGGCGATCGCCTCGCGGTACGGGCTATCGAGGTAACCAATCTCGCGGGTCTTTTTCGGATCGAGCCCCAGGCGCATCACAACCGACTGCGCGCGTGTTCTCAGATCGATGGTCAGGCTGACGCCGAGGCGAAACAGCAATTGCAGATGAGTGTCGCGCAGGTTCTCCACCGCGACATTCAAATCGCCGCTCGCGAGATGCTCAAGCGCGAGATTCAGATAGTTGTGCGTCATCTCGACCGCGACGTGCACCGCTTCGAGGTCGCCATAGTCGACCGAGCGCGCGACCAGGACCTGGTTGGTCACCATCGCCATTTCGGAACGAAGCTGACGTTGTCCGTCGGCAGCGAATCCCGCCGCCAACGCCGCATTGAAGAGCGAGTTTTCCCGTTCCGAAGCGAGCGCCATGTCAGGTGGAATAATTTCTTCGCCGTTCAGCAAACCCTCGCGGCTCGGTTTGACGTAGCCCGTACGAAGGTCGTCGAACTTGCTCGGATCGAGGTAGGCGAAAATGTTTTGTGCCTCGTAATATTCGGGGAAGCCGCGATCCTCAAGCCGCGCGCGCCGAAACCGGTATGCCTCTTCCTCGAGCTCGGCCTCCACGCCCCAGTACGATTCCTCCATCAGGCCGGCGTAGTACTTGTAGTCGCGCTCGAATACTTCCTCGAGGAATTCGGTGAGCGGCTGCGTGATCTGATCGTAGCGGATGAACTCGATCAGGTAATGCTCATCGAGCTGCATCAGGCGGTTGGCGGGCGCGTCGCCCGCGATATTCGGATCGTCGACGCGATGCACCTTGATGTAGCTGCGCAGCAGCAGCGAGACGAGTTCCAGGTCGAGTTCCATCAGCGCGTCGGCGAGCCGGCGCCGTCCGGCTTCGGTCAGCGCCTCGATCCATTCGCGCATCTTCTCGAGGTTGGGACGATCCTTGTCCCAGCAATCGAGATCGAATAACGACTTGACCTGCTCGGGCAGCGCAAGGCTTAACAGGTCACCCGCATCGGCGGATCCAATTTCCTTCAAAGTGTAGAAAAGGGTCTCGGGCGAGAACGATTGCACCAGCCGCTCGGCTTCCGGCGCGGAAAGAATCAGATCGCGCTTCTGGCGCGCCGGCAGCCCATAAAGGAACTCCAGCTTTTCCTTGAATGGAAGATTGAGAAATTCGCTCTGTCGATTCGACTCCATCGGTTTGGGAAAGGATACCCTTGCGGTCTCGTCGCGGGCAATTGGGGTCGCCCGTGGCATTTAGAAAATCGCGTTGATACAATATTCAAAGTCAGACGCACGCTTCGTAGCTCCCCTTGAAAGCTCCTCCGATCCGGTTCGCGACTCCGCAGGCTTTTCATTAGAGTCGATGCGCGGATGCGGCCGAGCCGAGCAAATCGTTCCAGCGCGTTGACCATCGCGGGAAGTGACCCGGGCGGCGGCGCGGGAATCCAGGCGGACCTGAAAACTTTCGCCGCATTGGATGTCTACGGATTTTCCGCGATCACTGAAGTCATCGCACAAAACAGTTCGAAGGTGTTTCGCGTCGCGGCGCTCAACCCATCGGTCGTCGCGGCGCAGATCGCGGCGGTCGCGCTCGAGCGCAAGCCGAATGCGGTGAAAATCGGCGCGCTGGGGACCGCGTCGATCGTCAGGGCGGTCGCGACATCGCTCGTCGAAAATAAACTCGCGGCGCCGGTGGTCGATCCGGTGCTGATCTCATCTTCAGGAACGCGGTTGCTCGGCAAGGGGGGAGAAGCGGCGCTCCTCGCGCACATTGTTCCGCTTGCGCGCATAATCACGCCAAATATTCCCGAGGCGGAAATTCTCGCCGGAGTCGAAATACGAACACCCGCCGATCTGCACGAGGCGGCCCGTCGATTCGTGAAGATGGGGGCGCGCGCCGTCGTGATCAAGGGCGGCCATCTCGCCTCCGATGCGGACGCAACCGATCTGCTATATGACGGCCGCAGATTCGTCGCGCTCAAGGCCGCGCGCGTCGCCGGCGACGCGCACGGAACGGGATGCGCGTTCTCGGCCGCGATCGCGGCTTATCTGGCGCGTGGCCGCAACCTCGAGGGTGCGGTGCGAGGCGCCAAGCAATTTGTCACCGCGGCGCTCCTCGCCAGCTTCAGGTTTGGCAGAGGCCGCCCGCTCCTCGATCATTTCGCCACGGCGGCCTGGCGCGGGAAGCGTCACGAAGACTGACTTACAAACATGATTCTCGCGTACTGACCGTGCTAGCCTGTCTCGCCGCGGAGGAATCGCAAGCTCCGGAGCATGTCCACACAGGCCTCCAAAAAAAGCGCTGAAAAAATCGCCAAGCGCAAGGCGTCGAAATGGCGCGATGGCAATTTCCAACCCATTGACGATGCGCTCGCGGTCGAGGAACCGCTCGAGATTCGTCTCGCGGGACGCCGCTTCACGCTCACCATGCGCACGCCCGGCAACGACGAGGAACTTGCTGCGGGATTTCTGCTCGCCGAGGGCTTCATCAACAACGCCAACGAGCTCGGCGAAATCCGTCGCGTGCGCGATGCGAAGGGCGCGAACGAATCCAACGTCATCGACGTGATCCTGAATGTTCGCGCCGACGGGCTGCGCGAGCGACTCAAGCGCAATTTCACCATGTCGTCGAGCTGTGGGGTGTGCGGCAAGACCAGTATCGAGTCCATCACGCGCCGGGTCGCGCCGATCGCATCGCGCGCGAAGATCGCGGCCGCGACGATTTTGCCGCTCGGCGCCCGGTTGCGGGAATCGCAGGAGGTGTTCGCTGCGACCGGCGGCCTTCACGCATGCGGGTTGTTCGATCTGGAGGGCAAGCTCGTCGCAACGCGCGAAGATATCGGGCGACATAACGCAGTTGACAAAGTCGTCGGATGGGCGCTCGCCAACGAGCTGCTGCCTCTTTCGAAATCGTTGATGATGGTGAGCGGGCGGTTGAGTTTCGAAATCGTGCAGAAGGCCGCCGCGGCCGGCGTCCCTATTCTTCTGGCGGTCTCCGCGCCGTCATCGCTGGCAGTCGAGTTGGCCGACGAAGCCGGGATCACCCTGGTCGGATTCCTGCGCGACGGGTCATTCAATGTGTATACGCATCGCGCGCGGGTCACTGGGTGATGGAGCTCACATCGTGCCGAGGTCCTGCTTGGCGCGATTGAAATGCTGTGCGGCCTCGGCCTTGTAGCCTGCGTGCAGAGCGGCCTCACCCTGCTTTTCTTCCGCCTCGGCCTTACTCACGTCCTTGCCTTGCTTACGCGCCTGCTCGATTCTTGATGCGATGCTGCTGGCTTCGCTCTCTGCATTTCCCACGCTTTGCGATCCCGGCGCTGCGGGAGCGTCTTTCGCCGGCGCGGGGGCAACGGTCCCGCCACTTGCGGCGTCCGGCTTGTTCGACGAGGTTTGCGCAAATGTCGCCGGCTGGAAGAAAACCAGTGACAGCGCCATCACACCGAATACGAATACCATACGTCGTTTCATGCGATGTCCTCCTGAATAGAGGTTTCCTCAGATTGGACGAATCCGCGGTGTGCGGACTTCACCACATCGGGCCTAATTTGTAATACAGCGTGTACTACGTTATCGTCGAGTGGTCATGGCAACATTGAGTATTCGCCTCGATCTGCAGACCGCATCCGCGGTCGATCGCATCACCGCGCGGACGGGAAAAAGCAAATCCGAGGTTGTGCGCGAAGCAATCGCCGACTATGCGGAGAAAACCGCCAAGAAATCTCAGGGGGAACGGCCCTACGATAAGATGGCGCCGTATATCGGTTCGTGGGACAGCGGCGGGATGCAGCTCTCGACCCGTACCGGCGAAAAGTTTACCGAGATGTTGCTGAAGGAGAGAGATGAGCGACGACGTGCTGATCGACGCCGGTCCTCTCGTCGCGTTGTTCGATAGGTCTGACCACTGGCACCAGGTTTGCGCCCACAGTCTGCAAACCCTGGACGGATCGCTGGTAGCCATCTGGCCAGTGCTCGCCGAAGCAAGTCATCTGATACGGGCTTCAAATCAAGCACAGTTGAGACTTCTTTACTGGGTCCAAGAAGGAACCATTCGTCTTGCTCACCTTGATTGCGAAGACATTCCGCGGATTCGCGAACTGATGGCCAAGTATCGCGATCTGCCGATGGACCTTGCCGACGCCGCCATCGTACGTGTTGCGGAGCGCGAGCGAATCAATCGCGTGTTCACAATAGATCGTAGGGACTTCGAAATTTATCGGCCGGCACACGTCGCGCGCTTTCGGATTCTGCCGTAGCGCCCTGCTTGAGCGAGCTTCTGCCGACGCGATACCCTGTGCAGATGCAGGATCCTTTGCATGTACGTTCGTAAGCGCGCGCTTGAACGACTCGCCCGCGAAAAGGTGCTCTACGAGCGCCGCCCGGGTGGCGATATCTCCGTCTGCGTCGTCTATCCGAACATCTATCGCCTCGGGATGGCAAATCTCGGCTTCCAGTCCGTGTTCCATATCTTCGAAACCGATGCGCTGGTCGCCGCTGAGCGCGCATTCCTTCCCGATGCTGACGAACGCGTTGCGATGCGCAAGCGCGGCGAGCGCCTCGTCTCGTTCGAGCAAGCTCGCGCGCTGAGCGAATTCGATATCCTCGCGTTTTCGATTTCGTTCGAGACCGACTATCTCAATGTCATCTCGATTCTGCGGATGGCGGGGATTCCGGTGCGCCGCTCCAATCGCACCGATGGCAACTGGCCGTTGATTATCGCGGGCGGCTCCGCCGTTTTCCTCAATCCTGAACCGATTGCCGATTTCATCGATCTCTTTCTGATCGGCGAGGGCGAGGAAATGATTCCCGAGTTCCTCGCGCGATATCATCAGACGCGAACGACGCACGCTGATGATCGTCCCGCGCGGCTACGCGAGCTGGCAACCGTCGAAGGCGCGTATCTTCCCGACTATTTCACCCCGATCTACGACGACCGCGGACATCTTCATTCGGTCGAATATTCAGGCCCTGGAAAGCCGACCGTCAGCCGCCGCCTGATTCGCGACCTCAACCGGTTCACCACCGCGTCGCTCATCCTCACCGAGGAGTCGGTGTTCGGCGACATGTACCTCGTCGAGGCTAGCCGCGGATGCCAATGGGGATGCCGGTTCTGCGCCGCAGGCTTCATGTATCGCCCGATTCGGTATCGCACTCCCAAGCATCTCATCGAGGAGGCCCGGCGCGGGCTTACCGAACGTAGCGTTATCGGACTGGTTGGCGCGGAGATGGCAAGCGTCCCCGGTGTGGCCGGTATCGCCGAGAGCGTCGCCGATGCGGGCGGACGTCTATCGCCCTCTTCCCTCAAGGCCGATTGCATCTCGCCGCAACTCGCCGCCGCGCTCGCGCGCAACGGCAATCATAGTGTCACGGTCGCGCCGGAAGCGGGCAGCGAGCGGATGCGCAAGGTCATCAACAAGAATCTGACCGAGCAGCAGATCCTGGAAGCCGCCGAATTGATGGTTGGCGAGGGCGTCGAGAACTTAAAGCTTTACTTTATGGTGGGTCTGCCCGAAGAGCGCGAGCACGACGTCCGCGAAATCGCCCATCTGACCTGCAAGATTATCGCGCGTGCTCGCGCGCAGAAAAAATCGGTCGGCCACGTGACGGTATCGCTCAATCCGTTCGTGCCGAAGCCTTGGACGCCGTTCCAATGGGATCCGATGGAGGAGCCGCGCGCCATCAAGAACAAAATCGCGATGTTGCGCAACGAGCTTTCGAAGCTGGGGCCGGTGGAACTGGATGCCGAATCGCCGCGCGAGGCTTATTTCCAGACGCTGGTGTCGCGCGGCGATCGCCGCGTCGGCGCGATCCTCGAACGCCTCGACGCCGCGCAATGCGAAGGCGCCGGCGAGATCTGGCACGAACTAAAGTGCATTGCTCGCGAAAATGGAGCGAGCGGACTTCCCGATCCTGATTTCTTTGTGACGCGGCGGTACGCCGACGACGAAACTATGCCATGGGATTTCATTGACCATCACATCCACAAGTGGTTCCTTCTCTCTGAGCGCAAGAAGGCGCACTACGAGCATCAGACGCCGCCCTGCGACGTGACAAAATGCGTGGTATGCGGCGCGTGCTGATTCCACGTGCTGATCAAAAGAGTTTTGCATTTCGATTTTAGAAGTCCTGTGGAACAGGGCTGAGGGGATGAGCAAGATGTGGAGGATGACAGGACGGACCCTTGGAATACCGGCGCGCGATGCGCTGGCAAACGCACTCGGAATTTTCGCGACTATTCTGCTGCTTGCGACATCAGCTTCGGTGGCATTCGCGCTTAGCGAATCGCCCGCTGGAGGGTCGTCACCTGCGGCTACTGCCCCGCCTGCACCCTCGCGCGCCGCGCCGGCGGCGCCCGCTACGACAGTGGTGCCCTCGGAGGAGACGGGGCCTTCCGCCGCTCCGAGCGAAGCGGGCGCCGCCGGTGCGACTAGCACGACGACCAAGAAGCCTCGCACCCATCGTAAAGCGGCCGCCGCGGCGCCTCCTGAGGTCGAACCGGCCAGCGCTCGCCTCAGAGTGATTCACGACGGTTGGATTTATGCGGCCCCGTCCAGGACCAGCAAGAAAATCGAGAAGGCGACCATCGGAAAGTTCGTCAACGTAACCGGCAGTACGAAATATTATCTACAGGTGAAGTTGAAGAATGGACAGACCGCTTACATCTCGCCCTCGGATGTCGAGCTAGTGAAACCGACCGACAAAATATTCCTGCTTTCCCAGGATGCAGCGGTGCTCGAAACGCCCAATCGATGGGCCAAGAAGCTCTCGGAGGTGCATCGCGGCCACAACGTCCACGTCATCGGCCTCGCGCTGAACTATATGCGGATTCGAATGAAGAGCGGCGTGACCGGATTTATTCCGGTGACCGCGCTGCAATAGCTTCTGATTTTTCCAAGGAGCAACTTTGATGAATCACCACAGCAAACTCTCTTTCAACCGCCTCGCGATCCTGTGTGCCCCGTTCGCGGTCGCCATTTTTACCAGCGCTCCGATCCTCGCGCAGCAGAAGGCGATCGTTACCGAGCTCAACGCGACCGAAGCCGCGGCGACGAAAGCGCTGAGCGTAATCAGCAAGCCGGGCAGTTACCAACTCGCCAGGGGCATCGTCAATAACCACGCCGGTTACGACTCGATCCTGGTGACCGCATCGGACGTCACGATCGATCTGCTCGGCCTCACGATCATGTGTACTGCGGCGACCACCGGCGCTGGAATCGATGCCACCGGACAATCCAACGTAGTGATCCACAACGGCATCATCACGGGATGCGGCGGTCCAGCGATTATCGCGGGAAATAATGCCAACATCTCTGGGATCACCGCCTCGGAGAATGGCCGCGCCGGCGGCGGTATTGGCGGGTTCAGTTGCGGCATTGGATGCCTGGTAAGCAACAACACCCTGCAGAGCAACATGGGCATCGGGATGAGCTTCAGTGATGCGACCAGCGGTTATCTCGGAAACGTTCTCCAAGGCAACGACGGAAACACCGTTGGGACCACGGGACAGGTATCGGGTGGAACCTCGCTCGGGCAGAATCTCTGCAATGGCGTAGTCTGCTAGAAGGCGTCACATCGCGCAATTTCCCGATAGACGATACGGAGACCGCTGGCTATAAAGGAGCGCATCGCTTGCGCGTGTGCGAGGGTCTATCGTGGCGATGACGAAACGGGAAAGGCTGGGTTGGCTGACAGTCGCAAGCCTCTTCGTAACTTTGTTCCTGGTATTCGGATCGGGCTACAACACCGCGGGCGTTTTCGTCACTCCGCTCATCAAAGAGTTCGGATGGAAGCGGGCCAAGATTTCGTTCCTCCAAAGCGTACTTGCGGCGTCGGCCGGATTCAGCGGACCGCTCCTCGGATGGCTGCTGGATCGGATGGAAGCTCGCCGCGTGATGGTGGTGGGAGCGACGGTGGCCGGATGTGCGTGGCTGCTCGCTAGTCGTGCGCATTCGTATCCGGTGCTGGTCATCGCCTATCTGACGATGGGTATCGGGCTGACCGGGGCAACCCTGCTGCCCGCCGCACTTATCATCGCAAATTGGTTCACCGCGAAGCGCGGGCTCGCGATGGGGATCACGTTCGCGGGCACCTCATCGGGCGGCGCGGTGATGACGTTCATCGCTGCGGCGGTAATCCTGCACGGCGGATGGCGCATGGGTTACGTAACGCTGGCAATTCCCATGTTCGTGATCGTAATCCCGCTGGTGTTGCTGATGATTCGTACGCGCCCCGATGATGCGCCCCGCCCGGCGGGCGAGAAGATATCGGTCTCCGCGATGTCGGACTCGTTGCCCGGCTTCGAACTGTCCGAGGCGATTCGCACGCGCTCATTCTGGATGCTGTGTATGGCGCAGTTCCTGTTCGCCACGGTCGCGGCCGGCGCGGGATTGCATCTGATCCCGTACCTGATCGGTCAGGGCTACAAGGAAGCGTTCGCCGCCGGAATGATGAGCGTGGTCTTTTTGTTCACCACCGCCGGCAAGCTGGTGCTGGGTTTTGCTTCAGACCGCATCAGCGCGCGAATCGCCCTGACGGTAAACTTCATCGGCTCCGCGATCGGAATGATTCTCATCTTCGGGGCGCGCAACCCCGCGCTGTTGTACCCATTCGTCGCGATGTTTGGTTTCACGCTGGGTGCGCCGCTGGTGCTGATCCCCCTGTTGACCGCGGATTGTCTGGGGCTGAAACGATTTGGCTCGATCAACGGAGTCGCGGGTGTGTGGAACACTCTTGGCGCATTCATCGGACCCGTGATGTTAGGGCAAATCTTCGATGTTACCGGCAGCTACTCGAGCGCGTTTGAAATTTGCTTCGTGCTGAGCATCGTAGGCGCCGCCGCGACCCTCGCATGCTTGCCGTATGAGGCCGAGCAGGAACGCTCGCGCGCGCGCATCGCCGCCACCGCCGCCGCATAGGAAAACCCTTCAACGCGGAGATTTAATCGCGAGGATCGATTTGATCTTCGCGGGGATGTCCGGCGAATTCACCACATCGGTGATGATCGCGGCGGCATCGGCGCCTGCGGCGAGGACCTCGGGCACCGTGGCCTCGGTGATGCCGCCAATCGCAACGATCGGAAGCTTCACCGCCGCGCGCACTCGCGCCAATTCTTCCAGCCCCCGACCTTGCTTGGTGTTCTTCAAACCGCCCGGATACACCGCGCCGAAGCCGATGTAATCCGCACCGCCAGCCTCCGCTGCTCGCGCCAGCTCCACGTTCGAGGTCGATACCCCGATGATTTTGTCCAGGCCGAGCAACTCGCGTCCCGCCTCGAGCGGAAGATCGTTCTGCCCGAGATGAACTCCGTCGGCGTCCGACAGCATTGCGATATCGATACGATCATTCACGATGAAGATCGCGTCGCGCCGATGGCATAGCTGCGAGATAGCGCGCGCCGCCGCGAGGAAATCGCGCGACGTCGCGTTCTTCAGCCGCAACTGCATGATGCGTGCGCCCGCCTCGAGCATCGTGCGTGCGAGCTCGACGGGATCGTGACCGGCGACCGGGTTGACGATCGCATAGAAGTGCGAGGGCAGCTTCATTGTTGGCCGGGATACCTGGTCAGCGCGATTTTGTGGTCGGTGATTTTCTTGCGCAGCGTGTTGCGATTGAGCCCCAGCATCCGCGCCGCCTTGACCTGGTTGCCGCCCGCGCGCTTGAGCGCGAGTTCGATTAGCGGCCGCTCCAGTTCGGACACCATCCGCTGATAGAGGTCGCGTGGTTCCTCGCCGTTCGGATCGTCGAACCACTCCGAGACGCGCTGCGCGATGAGATCGTTGAGCGCCGCGCCATCCTGCGCCGGCACGTGCCGCTGTCCGCTCGCCGAATGCTCCAACTCGATGTCCTCGGGACGAATCGCAGTGCCGGGTCCGAGCAGCGCCGCGCGCATCACCGTGTTTTCGAGTTCGCGCACGTTCCCGGGCCAATCGTAGGACTTGAGCTTCGCGATCGCGGCGGGCGAAAGCGAGGTGGTCTTCGCGCCCATCTCGCGCGCGGCCTTGGCGACGAAATATTCCGCCAGCTCGGGGATGTCCTCGCGCCGATCGCGCAGCGGCGGCATCTGGATCGGAATCACGCGCAGTCGGAAGTACAGGTCCTCGCGGAAACGCTTCGCGCGCACCGCCGCTTCGAGGTCCTGGTTGGTCGCCGCGATCACGCGCGCGCGCAGCTTCAGCGTATCGGTCCCGCCGACGCGGTTGAACTCGCGCTCCTGCAACGCGCGCAGCAACTTGGGTTGCAACTCGAGCGGCAAGTCGCCGATCTCATCGAGGAACAGCGTCCCGTTCTCGGCGGTCTCGAACTTGCCAGCGCGGCGTTCAGTGGCGCCGGTGAACGATCCGCGCTCGTGCCCAAAGAGTTCGCTCTCCAGCAGTCCGTGCGGAATCGCGGAGCAGTTGACCGCGACGAAAGGCGCAGCCGAACGCGCCGACTTGAAATGAATCGTGCGCGCGACGAGGTCTTTGCCGGTGCCGCTCTCGCCATAGATCAGGACGGCGGCATCATTGGTCACCAGCCGCCCGACCAGCTTGTAAACTTCCTGCATCGCGGGGCTGCGTCCGATGATTTCGCCGCCGGCCAGCTTGGGCGCGACGCTTTCCTTTAAATGATCGAGCTCCGCGGCCTTGGCGGCCTGGCTCGACACCTCGACCGCGCGCCGAACCGCGGCCGCGACCAGATCGAGGTTTGCGAACGGCTTGGTCAGGTAATCATGCGCGCCGCGCTTCATCGCCTCGACCGCGTTGTTCATCGTGCTCGCGGCCGTGATGACGATGACGAGCGTGCGGATGCCCTCGGCCTTCGCGGTGGAGAGCACTTCGAGGCCGCCCATCCCGGGCATGATGATGTCGACCAGCGCGACATCGAAGCGGCCGGTACGCAGCGCCTCGAGCGCGCCCTGGCTTTCAGCGGCTTCTTCGACGGTGCATCCGTCGGCCTCGAGGCGATGACGCACGACCAGCCGGATCGCCGGGTCGTCATCGGCGATCAGCACCGTGGCGCTTTGGGGGACGACACGTTCGGCCCCCGAGGGCGACCGTGAATGAAGTTCTGTTTCGGTCATGTACGAGGGTATCGTAAATGAAGTGGCACCCAGTGGCGAGTGGGGGTGGCTAGGGGTGTTCGGTAATCGCGATCACGATGATTTCGTTTCGATCGGATCCGTAACACCAGAAAATGCGAAAGGCGGCTGGGGTCCTGTGTTCGGCGTATGCCTCAAAAACATCCTGGCCCCGGGGACCCTTCAGGCTATGGAACTTGTGAGTCTGTAATCCTGGATGGCGCACATTCGTTTGCAGAAGTCCGAGAGCTTTTCGCACCGCTTTGAGTTGCTTGGCTTTACGGCGATCGCGGATCAGTTCATCGAGATCCTGCTCGGTAGTGTCGCGAAGTTGGTGGAAAAGTGAAAAGGCGTCAAGATCCGGCGAGTTGAGCCACAACTCACGCCCGCTGGGAGGCGGGTGCCGGAGGATGACGCCATGCAAAGCGATAGCAGTAGTGGGTGGCAAGGGAAAGGCGCGCTCGAGGAGCTGCTGCGCGAGCGGATCCGTAGCACCATCGAGAGCATCGTCGAGGAGGAATTGGTGGCCGCGCTGGGTGCGGCACCATCGCAGCGCAGCGGTCCGGTTCGAGTCGGGTATCGGCATGGCAAGCGCGCGCGAACCCTGACCACCAGTCTTGGCCCCACCACCATCGCAATGCCACGCGCGCGGATGGAGGGTGAAGATGGTCGGCGCCGCGAGTGGCGCAGTGCAATCATTCCGCGCTAGCAGCGCCGCAGCGAGCGAGTCGATGAGGCGATCCTCGGAGTGTACCTCAGTGGCACTAACACGCGGCGGCTGCGGGGAGCGCTCGGCCCGTTGTTGCGCGGTGCTCCGTTGTCAAAGGATGCCGTATCGCGTCTGGTCGGGCGCTTGCGCGAGGACTTCGCCGCGTGGGCACAGCGGGATCTCGGTGAGCTGAAGATCCGTTATCTGTTTCTCGACGGCTGGTATCCGCGGATGAGGATCGGGAAAAAACGCGTGCGCGTACCGGTGCTGGTCACGCTGGGGGTTTGCGCCGATGGCCGCCGGGTGGTGCTGGACCTGCGCCTGGCAGGGGTTGAGAGCGCGGACGCCTGGCTCGATGCGGTGCGCTCGCTGGGCGCCCGCAATCTCGGTAAGCCGCTGCTGGCGGTGGTCGATGGCAATCCAGGACTGGCCGCGGCGCTTAGAGTGCAATGGCCGCAGATCGCGATTCAACGTTGTACCAACCATAAGCTGTGGAACCTGCTCGCCAAGGCCCCGGCCCATCTGCGCGAGGAACTTGCAGAGGACTATCGGCGCATGATCTATGCCGAGAGTCGCGAGGCGGTCGAGCACGCGCGGGTGGCTTTTGCCCGCAAGTGGAAGCTGCGTTGCAAGACCGTCAGCGCCAGCTTCGAGGAAGCCGGCGACCAACTCTTCACCTTTACCGCTTTTCCGATTTCGCAATGGAAGGCGCTGCGCACCACCAACGCGCTGGAGCGAATCAACGAGGAATTTCGGCGGCGGACCAAGACCCAGGCTTCGCTTCCCAGCGAGGAGGCGGTTTTGCTCTTGCTTTTCGGCCTCCCGCGCAGTGGCCAAGTTACTCTGCGCCGCCTTGTCGGCTGGCACGACTTCGCCACCAGCAGCGAACAACCGGAGGCCGCATAGCAACAACTTGATACTCCAACTGCGCAACCCGCCGCATTACTGATGCTCAGCGCTTTTCTACCAGTTGACCGACACCACCATCGTACACATGGCCAAAAGAGCGATCTGTCGATCAGAATCAGAGAGCTGTTGTTGCTGCCGCTGTTAGCACTCCCGCTAACGGGCTGCCCGGTACCGTGGGTCTACCACCAATGGCCGGATTTTTCGGGAGTGATAACGCGTGGCAGTCAGCCGATTGCGGCTGCGAAGGTTCGGTATTCGACAGATGAAAAGGCTGTTGACTGTAGTCAAGCTCCGGGCGAGATCAGCTCGCCGAGCGGGGGCAAAGGCTTCCACTATTACTCCGAAGAAGTAACTTCATCTGCCGACGGTGAGTTCTTCTTTCCAGGGGATCGCTCTTTCTTCTATGTCTGGTACATTATTCCGGGAATTGCAGAATATAACGAGGAGTGGCAAATCTGCGTTGAAACCTCTGACGGCCAAAGATTCCAAAAAGAGGTCCTGGTCGGTTGGGGAGGCATGTGGGCCTCCATACCGGGGTGGACGCCCGATTCCGTAAGGATAGTTGGTGCCTGTGACGTCTCCTCCGGCAAAGCTTGCACGATTTTCAATAACTGACTCTACTCGATCCATGTGATTCTCCTCCGTTGCTCAGTGCGGCTCTCATCGAAGTGACATCTGTCCAGCGCTGCCATCTAACCGTGATCTGTTGAAGCGCGTGGACGATAAACGAGCGCCCGCCGTTGCAGCTGATTTGCAACGAGGCGGTCTCGCGGAAGTTTCATGCCGAGCCTTATCCACGTCGTGGCATCGGCGCCAATGGAATGCGGGACTCGATGAAGATGTCTGCAATGAGATGTTCCTTGGACACGGTTCAAGCAGCGGGACGGGCGGGCAAATTCGCGCGGGTAAGATTTGCGTGAGAAAGAGCGGGAAATGCGCGCGCGCGATCGATATAGTCCCTGATACATCGAGACGAATTGAATGATCCGTTCAGGCTATTTTCAGGAAAACGCTGCGAAATCGAGGGCAAAATGTGCTGGTGAGATAGATCCCCTAGGCTGGACGTCAACCGAGCTTTGTTTCAGGGCTATTTCAGGACTTCTGGCGGAAATCGGCGGAAATCGAGGTCAGAGCAGGGTCGTACCGATCAAAAAAGTGCAGGAGTTCAGCCCTATTTTTCCTCGTCGTCCCCTGGGTTTCCATGCTCGATTTCGTTCCCAAGCTGGACGTCGTCGGCTCGATCCCGGTCGCCCGCTCCGCGCTTTCTTCCGATCGAGGTAGATCGCACTCAATTAATTCGAGCCTTGGACGGTTCTTACGACAACCCCGGCGCACCCAGCGTGCCGTGCAGAAAGTAGGGCGTCGAATTGGGCGGATGCGGCAGGAAATTGAGCAGGAAGCCCAGCTGCTTGCGTCCCACCGGAGTCGTCGCAAGCTGAAACTTGATTGCGACTTCGCTGTCGGGAAGATTCGGATCCAACTCGATCACGCCGCGGCCCGATAGCGTCAGGTCGCCACCGTGACTCTCCACCTGCTCGATAGTCACCTTGCCGTTGTTGAGCTTGACGATCGCAGTCACGTCACCCAACTTCAACGGTGACGTTCCAGTGAAAATTCGATAAGACGCGCCGGACGCCGTCAGATGGATCACGCCACGGTCCGCGCTGATGTCGTCCTGCGAGATGTAGGCGTTGCCGTCGCCCGAAATGATTCCACCGAGGTTTATGCCCATCGCGCGCAGCGCTGTGTAACTTTCCAGATGAAGGTCAGCGCCGTTGAAGCTGAGTTCGGTTGCGGCGCCGCTGCGGCGCGCGTGCAAGATGAAACTCCCTCCGTAAGCGTCGGCGCTGATCTTCACGCCTGGCGAGCCCATCAGCCATGATAATAGGGCAGGGGTTACGCGCATCCTGTCGCTCTGGAAGAGTGCGCGGCCGTCGGCCGGAGAATCGAGCATTACACCGTCCATCCTGATGCCGAAGGGAAAACTGATTCCCTGGCCGCGGCTCGAGAGACGCAAACCCATCGGTGCGAGCATTCCCGTGAGCGTATCGCCGTAGGGAAAAGTCGCGACCAGAAATGCGAAGAACAGCAGCACGCCGATCGCGGCGTAGCCTATCCTGGTGGCGTGCTCGTGAACGAAATCGAGAACCATTTGACTGGCGAAGATATCACGTTGGTGCGCGTAACTCGCGCGAGGTCAGGCGGCTTTCGCCAGCGCGATGCAGGTCATCTCGACATCGTAGGTGTGCGGATCCTCGAGCCGTCGTGTGACGCGCATGTTCGACACCGCCACCGGCACCGACAACGTTTTGACGCCGTAAAGCGCATCGACGATCTGAGGGAGGCTGACATTCTGCAGCTTGAGATCGACGTTATACTGAATGAAACCGTCGGAGAGCTTGCGATCCGAACCGGGCGTTATCGACGCGATCTTGTCATGGCCGACGGTTGTCGTCAGCGACTTCTCGATGACGGAGAATAGGGAAAAATCCTTGCCGATCGGAACCGTATTTCGTTCCGCTTCCTGGAGCTGCTTTTTGCGCTGGAGATAGGTTTCGACCAGATGCTGCACCTGGCCGATTTCGTGATGGCGCGTCTCGAGGGTGGTATCGAGCGAATCGCGCCAGTTCGAAATTGGCGAATAGACGAAGTTGTAGACCAGGAACAGTGCAAACACGCCGCCGGCCATCTTGACCAGCGCCCGCTCGCGAGACTCGAGCTTCTGATAGCGCGATTGTAGCTGCGCGATCACCGGACCAATCGCGTCGCTGGCCCGCGCGATATACGGAGCCAATGGCTTTAGCAACTGAGCGAGAAGCTTGCGGAGCTGGTCCATCATTCGGGTGTAATCGCGTCCTTGAAGTTGACTTCGATTTGAAATTCGACTTTACCGTCAGTCGCGGCCTTGGCGTGACTCACCTCGATGTTTCCGAAGTAGTCATCCTGCTGGAGCGACTTTTTCATCTGATCGACAGTTCCGAACGAATCGGCCTCGCCCGAGAGTCGCAGTCCGGTCTCATCGATGTTGACGTCCTGCATCTCGACCGGGAAACGCTTGGGAACATCGCGCGAGACCGCCAGGAGCGCTTCGAGCGGAGAATCCTTGCCGGAGTTTCCGCCAATGAGCGCCAGCCGCTTGCTCATCGTGATGATACCCGAGCGCAGCGCCTTGACCGCATCGTCGGGCGGATGGGGACCGAGCGCGGGAGTGGTCATGCCGGCGATCTGACGGTTGAGTGCGTGCAGGCGATGCAACTGAGTGCCGGCGCTGAGGCTGAAGTGGGTCAGAGCCATGACCATCGCCACCGCGGCAATCACTCCGGTGGTATAGAAAGCCGTGAGGTCGCCGCGGATGCGTCCTTTGAAGGCAAACGCGCCCTGACGGAAGTTGAGCAGCTCGGCCGGCTTGTTCGGCAGCTCACTAAGTAGCATCGCGATACAGGCGGCATAGCGGCTCATGTCGGGCCGCATCCCATTAAGCAGGAAGGAGTAGTCGAACTCGGCGGCGTCGCGAACCGCGAGCGAGAGCGCCTCGGACAATTCCTCGCGCAGCAGGGGGATGCCGGCCGCCGAACCGGCGAGGATGACATCGAGACCCTCGGTATCGGAAGAATGCGCGAGCAGGGTTTGACGCGCGACGCTCAGGATCGAGTTGGCATGCGCCTCGGCGATGGGGCCCTCTTCATCGGCGCTGATACCGGCATGCACGGTGCGAATCGCGCGCGGTGTCCCATCGGAATCGAGCAGAACCATCGAGGTCGAGGTCGGTTCGATGTCCATCAACAGATGCGCGTTAGTTGATGCTGTTTGCGAGCGCGAAAGAAGCCGCGCAATCGCCAGCTCCGAGAGCGTCACCGTCCGGGGATCGAGCCCCACCTTCGCGAGGAAATCCAAGTGACGCTTTAAGTCATTTTTGCGCGCCAATGCTGCAATTACCAACGTCGAGTCGGCATCGCTTCCGACCCGCGTGAACGCCACCACCGAATCGTCGACCGGGAAGGGCAGATGCTCCTCCAGCGCGAAAGGAACCACCTGATGCAGTTTGCGCAGGTCGCTGAAGGGAAGATCCAGCAACCGCTTGACGATGAATTCGCTGCCGATCGAGCTTATGACGACATCAGGCTTGCCGGTCCGCGCCAGCAGTCGATTGAGTGCGGCCTCGAGGTCGGGTTCGTCGGCCTCGCGATCCTCCTCGAATACGCCCTCGAGGTGGAACGTATTCCAGGTGCGCTCGGCCACGGCCGCTCTGACCGTATGCCCAGGCATCTCGAGAGCGACTATTCGCTGTGGCATAAAGGTCGGTGCTTAGTCTTCCTGCCAGCTGGCAAGGGTGGCGGTTCCATCGCTATTACGGCGAAAAGTCGCAAATACGAGCTTGCGCGCAGCCGCGTATGATCCCACCCCGCTGATAGAAAAGTTTTGGGTTGTCGTACCTAGCTCGTTTGACAACTTTTGCTGCACGTCGCCACTTACTTCCAGTAAATTTAGCACGTCCAGCATATTGGAAAATGGGCGAAGGGCGCGCGCCTGAATTATCGTTTCTACCAGCCGAGGATTTCGGGCCAACTCCGGTTCCAGGCATGCGATGACCTCCGGAGAGGCGGTGTTGATGTTGACCAAAGGCTCCGGGGCGACCGTGAGGTAGTTGCGCAGCTTCGAGAAAGTAGCATCATCGACGCCCTTGACCAAGTGCAAGTCACCTATTGTCGGCATTGGACCGTTACGCGGCTCATAAGGCGGTAGGAGACGCAAATAGTAGTCGGCCTCCGCCCCACCCGGAGATTCGATGCTGTCGCGGTCGAGCCAGTCAACTATGGCGGGGACAATCGCGGGCGACAATCCGAGCATCGCGAACAATTGCGTCAGCTGCATTACCCCTTTCGGATCGATTTGCCCTGGGGCGAGCTGCCCTTGGCCTGCGTCGGGAGGAGCTGGGCTCCCAGTGTTGGGTAGAGTGCCGATGACGAGCCGGTTGATGTCGAACTTGCGCGCTTCGTCGACCACCGATAGCCGCACAGTTCCCCCGTTGACCTGCATCGGCGGAAACGGGACCGCCCATACGCTGGCATACGAATCGAAGGGTGCGCTCGGCGCCGCGACTCCAGTACCGCCGCCAGCCGGTGCCGAAGTTCCGGGACTCCCGCTGGCCGGCGCGGCAGTTCCGGAAGCGCCGGTGGCCGGCGCCGCGGCTCCCGAAGCACCGGCTTGCGCTTGCTGGGAGCGCGTGTCTTGCGCGATCAACGCCAGCCCCACGTTGATTGCGGAACGCGCCAGATAAGATGCGCGAATCTCATTGGCGTGACTGGCAGCGGACAGGTAGCCGAGCGCGCTCGAAGAGGTGAAGTCCACTACGATGATGACCATCAGCGCGATCGCGAGCATGGTCGCGAGCAGCGCGATTCCGCGTTCGCTCTTACATCGAAGCCGCCTGCTATGGAGACGATTCACCATACCTGCACCGCCATCGGCACCAGCACCTGAGTCGAAAAGTTCATCACCCGTCCGTTGCCGGTGCCGAGCACCAGGTCGATGGAGACCGCTATTGGCAGTTGGTTTGGAGGCGGCACTGCGGTGGAATCCCAGCTCTCCAACCACTGGTAGCCGTCGAAGTATTTGAAGTGCAGCGAAACCACATTGTCGGCCAGTTCGATTGGTTGGGTGGAAAACGATGCGTTGCCCGTCAGCAGCGCGCTGCGTTGGCTGCGCGTGAGGATGTTCCACTTGAGCTTGCGAGACACCTTAGTGTTTGGCGTCACAACATAGGAGACCAACTGTTCGGCGTCGAAGCCGACAATCGCACGGCGATGCCCCGCGGCAAGGGTGGAAACGGTGATACCGTTGACCGGCACGAATTCGCGCATCTGCCCCAACCCGACCAGCATCACGTTGCTGGTGGGGTTCGGGCTCACAGTCTGGACCGCGCCGCGGATCTCGTTGGAAAGCTCCCACAAGATTGCGCGCCCCTCCCGATCGACCTCGAGCCGTGCCTCGCCATGAGCCTTGCTATGAATCACCGCATTGAAAGATCCCGAGATCATAATCAGCACGATCGCGAGGATCGTAATCGCCAGCATCAACTCCAGCAGAGTGAAACCGGTGCCGGCGCGAGAGCGAGGTTGCAATCGACTCCTCACGGTTAAAACAGTGGACCACTTGGGGTGGTTGAACGCTGGCCCGCGCTGGGCAGCCCCGACAAGTTGCCAGGCTGCGCCCCAAGCGGGCCCGCGGGCAGTCCCTGGCCCGGCAGTCTCTGAGGGGTGGGATCGTGAATAAATTCCACCAGCGAAAAGCGTTTCCTGAAGCGCGGGCCGTAATAGATCGTCACCTGCACTTTACGGATGTCAGGAAACGTCCCCGACGCTTCCACCGACCGCTCCCATTTAAAGTTCCGATAAGCACCACCTGGAAACAGTTTCTGAAAATCTCCCCGCGTCGCCCCAATCAATGGAACCCGCTCGATCTCCGCGTTGGACATCATGCCCTGCGCCAGCACCGACGCGGTACTCAACTCCTGGCCGCGCATTACGCTCTGCAGGTTCGAGTCGTGCAGCGACAGCAGCGAGAGCATCGCGATGCCGATCACGCCCACTGCGATCATGACTTCGAGCAGCGTGAAGCCCGCGGACAGAGTCGACCTAACCCCTAACCCGCTCCCCTTCAGGGAAGCGCGACACGATGCCGAAGGTAAATCGGAAATCGAGCGGGTGGCGCTGCCGCGACCCGTGAGATGTGGGAGAGGTGAAATGTCCTGAATCATTGTCCGTATCTCGATCGCGTCTGCCGTAAATCACCTTTCGCGATCATTACCTGCCCGGTCAGCGGATCGATGCCGAGCGTCATGACGCGCTCTTTCGAATCGACCAGATGGACGATTGTCGCATCGACGTAACCTTCCGGATAGAACTGGGTTGCGATTGTGCCGCGTGAGAGAGTGCCGATGCCTTCGACGGTTACATCGCGAATCCGGACCGTGTCAGGCAGCGTTACCCGGGCGCCCGCGGGCGACAGATCGGGAAAAAAAGCCGGCTCGGCCGCGTAGGGGTCCGCGGTCATCACGAAGTAGGCGTTGTTGTCCATGTCGAAGACCAGTTGGATGACCAACTTGCGCGCCGAGGCTTCGTCGTAGAGGTAGGTAGCGCGGCCGGCGAGCCGGCGGCTGATGCTCTTCAGTTGCGCGTCGCCGACGCCGCCTACGTAGGGCATCGCAATCAGCAGCATCAATCCCATCAGGAACAGGACCACCGCGAGTTCGAGCAGCGTGAATCCTGGTTGGAGCCGGGCCCCTTTTGGGTCCCCTCTCTCGCTCTTTTCTGCGAGAGAGGGTGGATGGCGCAGTTCATGCGCTGGCTGCGCGCATGAACTGTGACGGACGGGTGAGAGCCGGCGGGCGTCCGCGCCCGCCGGTGGTGGAGCGCCACGGATGCATGCCTGTCTCATGCAGAATGATCCCTCGCGGAAAAGTTGGTGGTGCTCCACCACCGCGCTCGCGGCGAGCGCGGCTCTCATCCGTCCGTCACGATTCTCCGCTCGCAGCCATCGCGAGAATCGCGCCGGCCACCTTCTCTCGCAAAGAAGAGCGAGAGAAGGGACGGCGCACGAAGAACCGAATCTGATCGATCGAGGTAACATCCCGCTAAGCCTTCCGAAATTCCAATATAGCATTGCCCAGCATCATCTGGTCGCCATCTTTCAATTGGTAGAGTTGATCGCGTCCCAGCCTGCCGCGCCCGACTATAAACGTTCCGTTGAGACTGCCCAGATCGCGTACGAAGAAGCTGTCGCCGCGTTTCACGATTTCCGCATGACGGCGCGACACGCGATCCGACGACTGCCGTAGCGGGTTCAAGTCGATATCGATCGCCGCATCGGTGTTGGTTGTCGCGGGCTATCCGAATCATGGTTCGCAAGAATCTTTTCTTCTTTGCTGCGATCCACTTATCGTAAGGTGACGGTGGCTTTTCCGGTTGAACTCCGACATATGAAATTCCGGAAACCTTATATGTCGTCAGGGCCGTATTCCATCGACACTTGAACGTCTCCCATTGTGTTTTGGTCGCGATGTATCCCGCGATTACAGCAACCTCAGCGCCAATCTGTTCGCCGTGCGGATCGTGCGTACCGCTCTCGTCCGCGTAACACGTCACTTCAAGCACTAGAATAACCTTTCACGTGGAATTCCCTGGAGATGGGGAAGGACCCGGGGATTAGGTCGAATCGCGGCCAACATCAACTTCTCGGCCTCCCATTGAATCGGAAGCTCCGTGGAACTCCACTACCGGCGGGCGCGGACGCCCGCCGGCTCTCACCCGTCTGTCACAGTTCATGCGCGCAGCCACCGCATGAACTGCGCCAGCCACCCTCTCTCGCAAAAAAGAGCGAAAGAGGGGACCCGTAATCGCTTTCCAACTCCTTCATCGGTGGATTCTATTTCTGCCCCTTCCCCTTCAGGGGGAGGGGTTGGGGGATAGGTCTCACTGCTGGCTGCCGTCGATGTCGGCGTTCTTGCCCTCGCCGCCCTCGACTCCATCGGCGCCGAACGACTTCAGCACGTAGGAGTTGCCGTCACTCTGATAAAAGTACGGGTTGCCCCACGGATCGGTCGGAATTGATTGCAGATATCCGCCGGTTTCATAGTTGGCCGGGACTTTTCCGCTCCCCGGCGCCGAAACCAACGCCGGCAATCCCTGATCGGAAGTCGGATACGATCCGCTGTCGAGGTAATAGCGATCGAGCCCGGTCTTGATTTCGGCGATGTCCGCCTGCGCCTTGACCCGCTTCGCCTTGTCGGTGGCGCCGCGCAAGCTCTGCACCACGATGGTGGCGAGCAGGCCGAGGATCAGAATGACAACCATTATTTCAATCAGGGTGAAGCCGTCCTGATTGGATCGTCGCCGCGCCTGTCGTGTCATGGCTGGACTCCCTCCGTGTAAGCGATTGTCACTGCATCAATTGATTGAGCTGGAAGATCGGCATCAGCACCGCCATCATCATGAACACGATCATACCGGCCATGCCGAGCGTCATCACAGGTTCCAGCACCGTGGTCATCTGCGCCAGCGAATTGGCAACCTCATGCTCGTAGGCGTCGGCCACCCGCTCCAGCATTTGCTCGAGCTCGCCCGAGCGCTCACCGACCTTCACCATCTCGACCAGCAGCGGTGGAAACAAGCCGCTGACTTTCAGAGTGTCTCCCATTCCGTGGCCCTCGCGGATACTTTCGCGGCTATTCTCGACCGCGTCGCGCAAAAGGCCGTTGGTGACAACACCTTTGACCGCGTCGAGCGCGGGCAGCAATTGCACACCGCTCGCCAGCAGCGTTCCCAGGGTTCTCGCGAAGCGCGCGCAAATGATGCGAATTAGGGTCTCGCCGAGATACGGTACTTTCAACACCATTGTGTCATAAAATCGCCGTCCGCGCGTGGTCGAAAGACCGAACGCTATGCCGGCAGCCGTCCCCAAGAGGCCTATCAGGATTAAATACCAGTAATTGATCAGGATTGCTGACACGGTCATAAGGATTTGGGTCGCCAGGGGCAGGGCGGCGTGGCTCTCTTTAAAGATGGTCGCGACCTGCGGCACCACGTAGGTCACCAGGAAGCCCATGATCGCGATACCTACGCACATCATAATGATCGGATAGGTCAGCGCGCCGCGGACTTTGGCGATGAACTCCGATTGACTCTCGGTGTAGTCCGCCAGCCGATCCAGGACCGACTCCAGCGCGGCCGCCGCCTCGCCTGCGCGAATCATCCCGACGTAAAGATCCGAGAAAACCTCGCGATGAGCGGCCAGCGCGTCGGCCAGCGAGGTGCCCTCACGCACGCGTTCGCGGACCTGCGACATCATCCGCTTGACCGGCGCCTTGGCGGATTGCTCGCTCAGAATTCCCAGCGCGTTGACCAATTGCACACCCGCGCCCAGCAGCGCGCTTAACTGACGCGTCATCAGCGACAAATCCGGACCGGACAGTTTGACCCGGCCGATTTTCGGTAGCCAGTCGCGAATCGAAATCGCGCTGCGAGCCGCAATCTCTTCGGAGATCTCGGTGGGGAAAATTCCTAACGCGCGCAGTTTGCCCCGCGCGGTGCGCGCACTGTCAGCATCGACCACCCCGTTGACAGCGCGGCCCCGAGTAGAAAGTCCGCGATAGGCGAAAACCGGCATTACAAAAATGCAGCCGCGCGCGGCGACTAGAGCATATCTTCCTGGGTCACGCGCAACAATTCTTCAATCGTCGTCTCTCCGGCGAACACCCGTTCCGCCCCATCCTGGCGCAGTAACTTCATCCCCTTGGCCTGGCAGGTGCGTCTGATGCTCGCGGCATCCGCGTTCTGCATGACCAGGGTGCGG
The DNA here is from genome assembly GCA_963815835.1 of uncultured delta proteobacterium. GTDB lineage: Bacteria > Desulfobacterota > Binatia > Binatales > Binataceae > DATGKG01. The sequence goes on along the minus strand of CAWFIF010000001.1, from coordinate 3,212,068 downwards.
ATATCATCCTCGATGACCATGAGTTCCTGGATCGCGAGTCGCCCGCGGTACCCGGTATTGCGGCACGCTTTGCATCCCGCGCCCTTGTAAATCTTGCCCGCGAAGCCGGCTGCGTTGATACCGATGCGCTGCATCTCGGTGGTGGTCGGGGTGTAGGGCGCGCGGCAATCGGGGCACAGCCGGCGAACCAGGCGCTGGGCCAAGACCGCCAGAATCGAGGACGAAACCAGAAATGGCTCGATACCCATTTCGACCAGTCGCGTCAGCGATCCGAACGAGTCATTGGTGTGCAGCGTCGAGAAGACCAGATGGCCGGTCAGCGCGGCCTGGATCGCGATTTCCGCCGTCTCGCCGTCGCGGATTTCGCCGACCATTATCACGTCGGGATCCTGGCGCAGGATCGAGCGCAGTCCGCTGGCGAAGGTCAGATCGATCTTCGGATTGACCTGCATCTGGCCGACTCCGCGAAGCTGATATTCGATCGGGTCCTCAATCGTAATGATGTTCTTCTCGGGCGAATTGATGCGGGAGAGCGCCGCATACAGGGTCGTCGATTTACCGGAACCAGTTGGCCCGGTCGCCAGGATGATGCCGTGGCTCTGGCGAATCAGGCGATCGAGCTTGCGCAGGTTCTCGCCCGAGAAACCGAGCTTGTCGAGATCGAAATTGTTGACTGCCTGCGCGCGATCGAGCAGTCGCAGCACGCTTCGCTCGCCGTATGCGCATGGAATGGTGGATACGCGGATATCGATATCGCGGCCCGCGATGCGCACGCGAATTCTGCCATCCTGCGGCAACCGTTTCTCCGCGATGTTGAGGCCCGACATGACCTTGATGCGCGAGATGATCGCGGGCTGGATGCGCTTGGGCGGTGAGATGACGTCATAGAGCATGCCGTTGACGCGGAACCGCACGACCAGTTCGTTCTCGAAGCATTCGACATGGATATCGCTGGCGCGGTCCTTGACCGCCTGCGAGAGGATGCCGTTGACCAGTTTGATGATGGGAGCGGCGTCGTCGGACTCCAGGAGGTCGCGCGTCTCGTTGGCGATTTCACTCGCGACCGCGTCCAGACCCTCCTCCTCGAGATCGATCATCAAATCGGCGGCAGTAGTGGTAGCCGCCTGATCGTAGGCGCGATTGATTGCATCATCGACGACTTGCCCCGGCACCACGACGCTGTTGATCGGCATCCCGAACATCACGTGCAGATCGTCGATTGGCTCGTAGTTCGTGGGATCGGCGATCGCAACCGTCACCGCGCCCTGATGAATCGCCAGCGGGAGCAAGCGGTTTTTCTTGGCGTAGTTGATGGGGACCTTGGAGACCAGGCTGAGGTCGAGGTTGTGCTCGTCGATATGCGCCTCGAAGGGGAGTCGATATTCCTGCGCCAGCGCGCGGGCGAGGCGCTGCGGTTCGAGCGCGCCCATCTCAACCAGGACATCGGTCAGTTCCTGGCCGGGTTTTTTGCGCTGACGCGCCCGGTCGAGGTCCTGTTGCGAAATCCAGGACTTGTCCAGCAGGATAGATTCGAAACTCTTACGCGCTGTGGCCATTACTCAACCGATCGAGAACCTTCTCGTCCCCCCACAGGATGACAAATCGCGAAAAAACAGCAATGTATAAAGGAGGTTTTCGGGATCGCCCGCGCTCTCGTCAACATTGCCCCGCCCCATTAGACCTGATGCCCGCTCCGACATACAAGTATGCGCCTAATGCTGTGTTGAACCTAGCAATTTAAAGACGTATCAGTAACCCGAAAGTTGCGCTGGCGCGATATATAGCCTGGCTGGGTGAGATCCGGCGGCCGGCCTCCTAATAATGCACCGTCCCGCTCTGCGATGCGCCGCCCATTCCCGCGCTGAAACTCGCGCCTTCCTTCTTCGGCATCGTATGGCTCGCTTCGTTCCAGGACACCAGCTTGCCGTCGTCGAACTTCAGGTCGAGGAATGACCCCGTATCGCCTTCCTTGGCCGAGGTATAGAGGACTGCCGCCGTCACATCGCCGGTGTTGGCGTGCTTGGCATAGCTCCATATCTCGGTACGGTCGTTGACGTAGTTGCGGATGTCGGGCTCACCGAACGCCCGATGAACCTCGAGACTGGTCACCCCCGGCTTGAGGGTATTTTCCATCTTGTTGACCTTGTATCCCGACCCCGCTTGGTAGAACAGGCCACATCCGCCCGGAAACGCGAGGAGCACCATCAGCACTGCGCTTGCAAATCTTCGCATCGCAGCGATTGTCGGTGGCGCGGCCTCGCGTGTCAATTACGAGCGAGTGACGTGAGGGACAACCTGATGGTATAGAGGATGGTCGCCTCGCGAAGGGGAGGCCCGGCGTCGCGGAGCGACGGAGACTTTCAATGGCCCGCAAACTGAAGCTGGTGAAAGGGGGAGCGCAGAAGGGCGCGCTCGTCTACGGGATGCGCATTTTTGACGACGCCGCGGTCAATGCGGTCGAAGACGCGCGCGTCACGCTGAACGATGGATTGTCGGGCCGGGTCACGATGCATCTCATCGAGGGGACGCGCGCGCAGATTCGGCGTCAGTTGATGCAAAGTATCGACGCTTTTTTTGAATTACTGGAGGAACAATAGCAGGAAAACAAAAGCTTCCCGCGTGAGGCCCGAAGGGGGCGCGAAGCGCCGCGGCGCAGCCGCTTCCGAGGCGGCGCAGCGGAGTCGAGGAAAAATATAAGGAGACCAAGAGATGGAATTCGAATTCATCAAGTACGACAAGCGCGATCACATCGCCTACATCACGTTGAACCGGCCCGAGCGCCTCAACGCGCTGCATCCGGCGTGCCACGTCGAGATGACCAAGGTGTGGGACGATTTCGTCGCCGACAAAGCGATGTGGGTCGCGATCGTCACCGGCGCCGGCGACAAGGCATTCTCAGCCGGCAACGATCTACGCTACACCGCGGAGCATCGCGGCCAGCCGGTCTCCGACGTGTTGAAGGAGGCGCGCGGCGGTTTCGCCGGCATTACCTCGCGCTACGACATCTACAAACCGATCATCGCGGCGGTCAACGGATTCGCGCTCGGCGGCGGATTCGAGATCGCGCTCGCATGCGACATCATCATCGCGGCCGACCACGCGCGCTTCGGACTGCCCGAGCCTCGCGTCGGCCTGATGGCGGGTGCCGGCGGCGTGCATCGCCTCCCGCGTCACATTCCGCTCAAGATCGCGATGGGCATGATGCTGACCGCCAAGCACATCACCGCGCAGGAAGCCGCGAAGTGGGGTATAGTGAACGAGGTGGTGCCGCTGAAGGATCTCATCCCGACGGCGGAGCGATGGGCGCGCGAAATTATGGAGTGCTCACCGATATCGATTCAGGCCTCGAAGCAGGCCGCGATGGACGGGCTGGGGCTATCGATGGAAGACGCCAACGCCAAACGCTTCCCCCTCAGCGAGAAGCTATGGCATTCGAAGGATGCGATCGAAGGACCTTTGGCATTTTCGCAGAAGCGCAAACCCAACTGGACCGGAGAGTGACATTCGGTTGAGTAACGAAGGACGATGAGTTGAAGCTTCGCCTGAGACCCGAAGGGGGCGCGTAGCGCCGCGCCGCAGGCGCTCCCGAGGCGGCGCGCAGCCGCCGAGGCGGAGCGTTAGCGGAGTCGAGGGAAAATTTAATGGATAGCTTCCGGGCGGCAGGCGACCTCATCACGGCGCTGCTCATGATGGGCTTGAGCGCTGGGTGGCCGCCTGTCGCGGCTGGATCATTCTGGGTGATAGTCGGATTTTGGGGGCTGATCTCGATTCTTTTCGATGATGAAGTGCAGCGCGGCATCCCCGGCATCGAGGAGATCAACGAGTATCGCGCGGCGGCGGAGTCGAAGTACCAGCGCGAACACAAGGGCTAGCCCGCTTATCCTTGTCCCTTCTCTCGCTCTTTTTTGCGAGAGAAGGTGGATGGCGCGCTGGTCGCTCTTTTGGTTTTGCGACCAGCGTGACAGACGGATGAGAGCCGCGCGCGCTGCGCGCGCGGTGGTGGAGTGCCACGAATTCTTCCTTCATCCCCCGACACCATGTACACTCATAGTCACTATGAACGCACGAGCGGTCGCCACCCGACGCCTACTTACGATCCGCGCTCGCTCCCTACGCCGCGATTCCACTGATGCTGAGAAACGCCTGTGGAGTGCACTACGCGATCGGCGACTCGAAGGCATCCGCTTCCGACGCCAGGTCGCGGTTGGTCGCTACATCGCCGACTTCTGCTCCGCGAATCCGAAGCTGATCATCGAACTCGATGGCATCCAGCACGAAGATCAAAAGACTTACGACGAAGCGCGCACTCGATATCTGGAGTCACAGGGCTATTCGGTGCTGCGTTTCTGGAACGGCGATGCCCTCGCGCATCTCGGCGATGTGTTGAATGCGATTGCGGACGAAATCCGCAAAGCAAAAGTCTAGCGCCCGCTTTCTGATCGATCCCTTCTCTCGCTTTTTTCTGCGAGAGAAGGTGGATGGCGCGTTGGTCGCTCTTTGGACTTTGCGACCAACGTGCCAGACGGATGAGAGCCGCGCGTCGCGCGCGGTGGTGGAGTACCACGAATCTCGGCGATCGCCATTCTGAAGTTTTTTGCGGACCTCATCCGTGGTCATATCGTTTATTTCTTGATCTAGTTCTCGACCAATCGGTGACGGCGTCAGCCTATTACACGAAATGCGAAAGAAGCCCCGCTTTGAAAGCGTTGGTTAGTACTCCGACGATTGCGGTTCCGATTAAGACGCTCCAAAGAAAAGATCTCGTTTGCTTAAGGTTTTCATAACGCCCGATGGCATCTCCCCATAGGAAAAGCGCGTTGGGATAGCAGCGCACTAGGAAAAGAGCGGTTGCCATTAGCACGACAAGAGGCCCGAAGAGCAGTACGACTTCCCACTTGCTCCGATTGCTAGCGGGAACCGGAGCGGGCGGTCTGTTGCCTACTGTTACGCCGAGGTAGTCCGCCAGGTTGCGGAGTTGCATGGTAATGAGCTCGCGAACTTGCTCGTCTGTTAAAGTCTCGTTCGCGTCAACCGCGGCCGAGAGTTTCTGGATATCCGCTTCGGTGAGCCACATGGTCCGCCCTATGGTGCTGTCGGTCGAGAGGCGAAATGGCAGATATGTAGCTAGCAGACCCACCAGGAGTATCAAGAGTAGAATAGCGAATGCGGCGAGTGCACCTCGATGACCTATATCGTCAAATCGAGTCCTATCCACCTGTTCTTCTACAGCCGAAAGCGTCCGACTCGACCATCCAGGTACATCGCTCCTAACGCTAACTATGATTCCTAGCGTTGTCGCCGCCGGAGTGGCGAATGTCTCCTTGGCGGCACTGGCGAAGTTGACTTGTATTTCGTGATCACCGTGACCTGGACTCGGAGCCGGGGCGGAACAAGTGAGGACCAGCCGATGCACTGGGTTTTTTCTGGAATTCTCCGTTTCGAAGACTTCGTCTAGAGTAGTTGCTTCTTCCACTCGATCCCTGCCCGCGAAGACCTCAAAGCGGTCTTTAGTTACAGACCCAGGGTTGGCCAGGCAGCCGTGAACGACTTCAACGAGCCGAGTTAGTTTGGTTTCCTCAAGAATAAATGCGCGCTTGTATTCTTTGTGGATCGCCTTCAATGGAATCACCTCGATCGTCGCACCAGTGATTCAGAAGCTGTGAGTCTATTACGGCTAGCGATTTGCGAACAAACAAATGAAACTTGATGAACGACCAATGGTGACGCGTGGCGCTCCACCACCGTCGGGCGAGGACGCCCTCCGCCTCTCATCCGGGCGTCACGCTGGTCGCAAGATGAAGAGTGACCAGCGCGCCGTCCACCTTTAATTTCGCTTCGACTCCACTGGCGTTCCGCCTCAGCGGCTCCGAGCTCTCGCAGAAAAGAGCGAGAGAAGGAAAGCGGATGAAGAAATCGCTTCGCGGAGGTCCTTCGACTCGGAAGCCTCGCTCAGGATGACAGAAAAAAAGCAGCGAAAAAGCTTGCGACGCTCAGGTCGTAGCTATGTTGGCCACAACCAGGCGGCGCCGCGGACGCCACTCGAATCGCTATGCGCGGCGCGCACGATCGAGGTTTCGACTCCATCGGAAAAGACATAGCTCTGGAGGAGTGCGGGAACGTTGCGATATAGCCGCTCGATGTTCGAGAGCCCACCACCCGGGAGAGCTTGCTGCTGCTGGGACCGCGAAGCTTTGTGGGCCGCCCGGCGTTTGCTCCGCAGCCGGAGTCGGCGGCAGTGGTAATATGTAGCCCTTCGCTCCGCCTTCGAGTGGAAACGGTCCCTGAAGTTCGTTCGTTGGCGAGGGGAGAATAAGGGGTTGATTGAGCTGGCCCGCCTTCGCTCGCCGCCACAGTTCTCTCGCTCCCTCACACATGTCCCCGCAAGTGTCGTCCCGCGTTGTGGAGTTGGTGCAGCGCTGCCTGAGGCTTGCCCACTCCGCCGCGGTGAATCTGGGGGGCGGCGGTGAGGCTGGCACATCGGAACACCAGTTCGGATTTGCTGGTACCGTCGTTGGCGGCTGTTGCGCCGAGGCTGTGCGGCACATCAACGGGAGCGTAATTGCCATCGCGCAAAAAAGAAGCGCGACTCGAGCAATAGTGAATCTTCGGGTCTGCATAAAATCTCCCCAGAGCTGTGCGATAAACAGCGACTCTAGGCGCGCCCGTTAGGTCGCGTCTAGCTCGTAGTTGCTATCTGATTGTGAACAAGTTCGAGGGAACATGCATGTTCGTGAACCGTTGGTCTATGATTGCGCTAAAGAGTCCCTACGCATGCGTTAGACATCGATAACTGATAGTGAGTGGTGGTTAAAAGATCGGCCCACCGGGGTTCGGTTCCTGTTCGGAGGAGCGAATTTGAAGAAGCGCGCCTATGCCGGCCACAACCACGCCGCGCCGCGGACGCCACTCGAATCGCCATGCGTGGCGCGCACAACCGGGGTTTCAACGCCATCGGAAAAGACATAGCGCTGGATCAGCGCGAGAACGTTTCGGTACAGCCGCTCGATGTTCGAGAGCCCACCACCGAGCACGATCATGTCGGGATCGACGATGTTGATGACATGCGCGAGGCCGCGCGCCAGTCGGTCTTCGTAGGTCTCCATCACGGCGACCGCATCGTTGTCGCCGGCATCCGCTGCCGAGGAGATCTCATTCGCGCTCAGATCACTTCCGGTTCGAATGCGAAACTCGCGCGCGAGTCCCGGCCCCGAGAGAAACGTCTCGATACATCCACTCTTGCCGCAGTAGCATGGCGGGCCCGGCAACTCCTCGGCGCGCGGCCAGGGCAGGGGATTGTGACCCCATTCGCCGGCGATGCGATTGCGCCCGGACACGACCCGTTTATCGATCACGATTCCAGCGCCGACTCCGGTCCCGAAGATCACCCCGAACACTACGGAAGCGTCTAGCCCGGCGCCATCGACGGCTTCCGAGAGCGCGAAGCAGTTCGCATCGTTCTCGATTCGCACCGGGCGGCCGAGCATCGCCGCCAGATCGCGGTCCAGCGGCCGTCCATTGAGCACGACGCTGTTTGAATTTTTGATGAGCCCCGTGCGCGGTGAGATGGCGCCCGGAGAGCCGATGCCGACCGATCCTCTCTGGTCGAATTTCTCCTCGATCGAAAAAATCAGATCGGCGATCGCCCTCAGCGTGGGCTCATAGTCACCCGATGGTGTGAGAACGCGACGGCGAAAAAGCTCCCTCCCCTCGTCGCCCAAGGCGATCGCTTCAATCTTGCTCCCGCCGAGATCGATGCCTATCCGCATAGCCTGCTCACTCCCCAGTTTGTGCCACTACCCACTTTGGTTCAGAATATCATTATGGGTGGAGCAAGAGCACATCAGATCAAATCAAGGTCGCGGCGCAAATCCGGGTCGGACGCGGCTCGGTTTGATTTTGTCGCTGAAAGCAGCATGGATGAGCGAAAGCGAATTTCGCTGGCGAAGGTATTGCCCGCGCTGAAGAAATCCTTGCCGCCCAAATCCGCTCTCCGATTCATGGTCTATGTCAACGAGGCGGGTCAGATTCTGCTGGAACCGAGCGTGTCAGTTCCACTTCGGGAAGCCTGGCTTTACAAAAATCCCCAAGCTCTAAGCAAGGTTCGCGAAGGGTTGGCTCAACTCGGCAGGCACAAGCCCCGCTCGCTTGGCTCGTTCGCAAAGTTCGCCGATGACGAAATCGACTAGATGGCGAACAATCTCGTCTTTCTTCCCCGCGCGGAGCAGGAGGTGGTGTCGGTCAACTGGTAGAAAAGCGCTGAGCATCAGTAATGCGGCGGGTTGCGCAGTTGGAGTATCAAGTTGTTGCTATGCGGCCTCCGGTTGTTCGCTGCTGGTGGCTAAGTCGTGCCAGCCGACAAGGCGGCGCAGAGTAACTTGGCCACTGCGCGGGAGGCCGAAAAGCAAGAGCAAAACCGCCTCCTCGCTGGGAAGCGAAGCCTGGGTCTTGGTCCGGCGCCGAAATTCCTCGTTGATTCGCTCCAGCGCGTTGGTGGTGCGCAGCGCCTTCCATTGCGAAATCGGAAAAGCGGTAAAGGTGAAGAGTTGGTCGCCGGCTTCCTCGAAGCTGGCGCTGACGGTCTTGCAACGCAGCTTCCACTTGCGGGCAAAAGCCACCCGCGCGTGCTCGACCGCCTCGCGACTCTCGGCATAGATCATGCGCCGATAGTCCTCTGCAAGTTCCTCGCGCAGATGGGCCGGGGCCTTGGCGAGCAGGTTCCACAGCTTATGGTTGGTACAACGTTGAATCGCGATCTGCGGCCATTGCACTCTAAGCGCCGCGGCCAGTCCTGGATTGCCATCGACCACCGCCAGCAGCGGCTTACCGAGATTGCGGGCGCCCAGCGAGCGCACCGCATCGAGCCAGGCGTCCGCGCTCTCAACCCCTGCCAGGCGCAGGTCCAGCACCACCCGGCGGCCATCGGCGCAAACCCCCAGCGTGACCAGCACCGGTACGCGCACGCGTTTTTTCCCGATCCTCATCCGCGGATACCAGCCGTCGAGAAACAGATAACGGATCTTCAGCTCACCGAGATCCCGCTGTGCCCACGCGGCGAAGTCCTCGCGCAAGCGCCCGACCAGACGCGATACGGCATCCTTTGACAACGGAGCACCGCGCAACAACGGGCCGAGCGCTCCCCGCAGCCGCCGCGTGTTAGTGCCACTGAGGTACACTCCGAGGATCGCCTCATCGACTCGCTCGCTGCGGCGCTGCTAGCGCGGAATGATTGCACTGCGCCACTCGCGGCGCCGACCATCTTCACCCTCCATCCGCGCGCGTGGCATTGCGATGGTGGTGGGGCCAAGACTGGTGGTCAGGGTTCGCGCGCGCTTGCCATGCCGATACCCGACTCGAACCGGACCGCTGCGCTGCGATGGTGCCGCACCCAGCGCGGCCACCAATTCCTCCTCGACGATGCTCTCGATGGTGCTACGGATCCGCTCGCGCAGCAGCTCCTCGAGCGCGCCTTTCCCTTGCCACCCACTACTGCTATCGCTTTGCATGGCGTCATCCTCCGGCACCCGCCTCCCAGCGGGTGTGAGTTGTGGCTCAACTCGCCGGATCTTGACGCCTTTTCACTTTTCCACCAACTGCGCGACACTACCGTTCGACGCGAAAGTATGAACTCAAATTCTGCGCACTGAGCACTTTCAGCGTGATTTCCAAGCTCAAAAGAAAGATGGACATGAGTTCCCCGAAGGTCCCCAAGTTGCACCATGCCGAAGTCGAAGCGGTGGTGCGGAGAGGAGGTGGTCATTCAAAATTTAGGAGGCCTCCGTCAATGCCCGAAGTTCAATTTTCCCCCAACGCCCAGACGCGCGACTACCTGAACATCCCCGAAACCGCCGAGCGTTCGGGCCTCGCACGGAAAACGCTCTGTAATTGGATTAGTCTCGGCCGTCTTGGACACCGCGAAGGCGTTTGTCACGTCGGCCGCAAGGTACTAATCCACTGGCCCACGTTTGAGGCGGCGGTGATGAGGAGAGGCGCAAATGGCGCGGCTTGAGAGCGATCACCGACGGCTGCTCGTTTCCTTCCAGTTCAATGGCACGCGATGCCGAGAGTATCTCAGTCTCGACGACACTCGTGACAATCGAAGAACGGACGCGCGCACCGTCAACGAGATCGAGTACGAGCTCAAGGCAGGCAAGTTCGACTACGCCGCCCGATTTCCCGAAAGCCGCCGGCTTGAGCGATTCGGGATCACGCCGCAGGCTCAAGCACCAACAGCAATACCCGTTGAAAAAAAGCCTGACCTCCCGACGCTGGGGAAATTTGCAGAAACATGGTTGGCAGAGCGACGCGCGGTTCTGACGCTCGCAACCGCGTACGATTACGAGCGGTTGATCCAAGTGCTGTTGCTTCCGTCGCCGCTGGCGCAGAAGCCGATCGACGTGGTCAACGACGGCGACATCCATCTTTTCATCGGCGAACTATCGCGCCGAAAGACCCGCAGCGGACAGCCCGTCGGCCCACGAAGGATCAACATGATCATCGCGCGGTTGCGGACGATATTCGCGACCGCCAAGCGCCGAAAACTCGTTCCCGAAGACCCCATGGTCTTCGTTCAGAATCTGCGGGAACCGAAGGCGGAGGTCGATCCATTCGAGCTCGAAGAGGTGGAACAGATCATCGATACCGCGACCGGCCAAGACCGCGCGATCATCACCGTATTGATCTTCTGCGGCCTGAGGCCGAACGAGGCGCGCGCTCTTCGATGGCAAGACGTCGATTTCGATCGACGGATTTTGAAGATCCGTCGCACTATTCATCGATTCGGCGGAATCGGGCTCCCGAAGACTGCCTCGAGCGAACGTGATGTTGACCTGCTCGATCCGGTAATCGCCGAGCTCCAGGAACAGCGTGCGCGAACACAAATGCTCGGCGAACTGGTTTTCTCAACGAAGTTGGCGGACCCATCGATCTCACAAACTTCAGAGATCGGAACTGGAAGCGAATTCTGGTTAAGGCGCGTTTGCGCGCTCGCACGATTTATCAGTGCCGGCACACGTTCGCGGCGCTGCAACTGTCACGCGGGGAAAATCCGCAGTACGTCGCGCATCAGATGGGGCATACCAACCTCGAAATGATCATTCGGCATTACGCCCGATGGTCTCGGAAACCGGAACGCGTTGGCACTCTAGCTCACCAGCGTTCCGCCAAGTTCCCGCAAATTTTGCCAGAAAAATGCCAGAAAATGGCCGCCGCGGGCGCTACTGGCGTCCGCGGCGGAAGCCGTGGATCGTCAAAAAGCATTGATATTGTTAGGGGAAATCGTGGAGCGGGCGACCGGGGTCGAACCGGCGACGTCCAGCTTGGGAACTCGCGGAAGCGATCTTCGCGAAAACCTCGCTACCACCGCTTATTTGTGTCGTAGGGTCGATCCCCAACCCGTTGTTTTTGTTCCCTTCACTTGCCATGACTTCCCGCCGTTTCCCCGCCAGCTTTAGGTGATGGATAGGTGATGGCTTTCTCCAGCGCTTCGAGGCGGCTCACGGGCCGCGTCATCCATTTCGAGTAAACCCGGAACACCATCTCGACGCTCGTGTGCCCGAGCTGCGCCGCGACGTGCTGCGGCGTGTCGCCATGCTCGATCGCGAGGCGCGCGAAAGTGTGACGGCACTGGTAGATCGTGCGCGGTCTGACTTTCGCTCGCTGAAGAATGCGCGGCCAGTTGCGCGCGCGAATGTTCGCGAGATCGATCGCGCTTTCCCGCCAGCGAAGGAAAAACCAGATCGCCTCTGCAGTTGCGAGCGCAGCGCGCTGATCGTTCAACGCATCTCGAACCGGCGCAATCATCTCGACATCGCGCTCGGAACCCTTCGTCTTCGGCAGCCCGCGCCCGTAGCGGCGGCTTTCGGTCGCCCGGACGAGTATCAGGCCGAGTTTCCAGTCGATCGCGTCCCAATAAAGCGCTAGCACCTCGCCCGGACGCATTCCGGTGTACAGCAGCACCGTCACGAACGCGCGCTCCCATCCTTCGGCGGCTTCGATGATCCGGCGCGTCTCTTCGAGGTCGAACGGATCCGCGTCGCGGCGCGGCTCGCGAAGATTCGCGACGTGACGCATCGGGTCGTCCGCGATCAACTTGCGCCGGTAAGCTGTCGCGAAGATGCTTCGCAGTCGCGCGATCACCATGTTCACTCGACGCGGGGAAAGCGGCTTAGGCGGTTCCGTCGCTGCCGCATTTTTCTCGCCGCGTTTTTTCCGCTTCGGTTTTTTCGGCGGCTTGGTCTTGGCTCGAATGTCGCCGACGAAGCGATTGAGATGCCCGTCATCGATCGTGGAAAGCCCCATCGACGCGATCGCGTGCGGCAGAATGTGCGCTTTGAGAAGCGAGTTGTAATCGTAGCGGCTCGATTGAGTGAGAGCGGTTTTCTCTTCGAGCCAATTCTCCGCAAATTCGCCTAGCGTCGGTTCTGCGGGCGGCTGCTTTTGTTCGAGGCGAGCGAGAAGTTTCGATTCCGGGAAGCGCTTCGCGAACTCCGCTTCGAGTGTTCCTTCGCGGAGCGCGGCCTCGAGCGCCCGTTTGATGCGCTTCGCCTTGCGCTCATTGTCGCGCGTATCCTTCAGGTGAACGAATTCCTCGAAATGCCCGCCAAGTAACGGAATGTGGGCGATTGATAGCCAGCCGTTATTCGACCTTACGAACACGGCCCGATCTCCCCGCGATCGAAGCAGGCCTTAAAAATCGTCCAGTCGATTTTGCATCGATTGCCCACGCGCCGAAGCCCGTGTTTCTCGGTTAGCTTCGGCGGGTCCGACTCGATCCAGTTGTAGAGAGTCTTGCGTTTGCAGTCGATCCGGCGGGCGGCTTCCTCGACTGATATTACGAGGCCCTCGCCCTTCACGAATTGTTCGAGGTTGTCGAGCCGGCCCATCCGCCTGAATCTCGCGCCCGGGAGAGGTTCGAGAATCTCACCGCTGCAGAAATCGACGACGAACGCGCAACTGCTGTTGACTATTTCGGGAATTTGCTTTTCACTGTCCATTGCATCACCTGCAAGCGAGACTTCCGCGCGGCGACTGGCAAGTCAATCTTTCCGGCACCGCGCGCTCGCTTTTTCAGCGTTCGATTTCCCGTTTCTTCCCATCTCTTCCCCTCTGTTCCGCGAGCGGTTGGCGCGCCCAGCGAGTCGCCAGCTACGGAGCGGTCGCGAACCAGCAACTTGCGGATACGCGAAAACTGCGCTCTTTTGCCGGAGTTCATTCAGGCTTACAATCCATCGACATGTTGTTTCGTCGTCATAGCGATCTGAAAACGATAGATGCACGCACCAGCGACATCATCGAACGCATCCAGCGCATCGAAGCGGAACAGGCCGCGCTTCGCGCGGAGATCGAAGGTGAGCGGCAGCTAAGATTTCTGACGGTGGAGATCGTCGGAGCGGCGCAAATGGCGCCGATCATCGGCAGCGCGGTCGAGAGGTTTGCTCAGGCGATGCGCTGCGCGCCCCTCGCGCGCGGCGTTGCCGGAGGGCGCGAGCGAGCGCGGACCGCGTGGCGATATTCCGACGGCACCTTTATGCCTGAATCTGAGAAGTATGAAGCGTACCGTGAGGAACGCGAGCGCTATTCTGCTGGCGGACGCGCGCGCGCCGCGAAGGCGCTGCGAGCATCCGACGGCACGTTCTTGTAGAAAGATGACTGGCGGAACAAAATAATCCGAGGACGATGAACTGACTACAAAACGAGCGTGCGGATTGGGATTTCTGCTGCAAATTATTACGTCGCTCATCGCCGGATTCGCGGGGGGCATATTCCCCTCTCTGATTACTGGCCTTCGGGCACGCAGCGAAGAAGAGTCCGGGGTAATGCTGCTGTTGGTCGAAGTGCAACAGAATCTCGTAGCGCTGTCGCAAATGGACAAACAAGTGCGCGATCTTCAGCTCACCAATTGGGACCCAAAAGAGGCGGACCCAGGGAGCCTCAAGCACAACGTTTGGGACACCGAACTGCCGCACATCATAAACGCATTGTCACGCGACCAGTACACGTTCGCGATGCTGATGAACGCGTACATGAGCCTTACCGCTGAACCCAGAATGCGGCTTCCTGAGGGCCAAATCAAAGGCAATCGGCGATACGCGTGGGGAGGGTGGATCAGTGAGCAGATCAAATACATGCGCATCGCGTTCGAAGATGCCCACAGAGAGCTTGAGAAAACTCACGCTCGACTTTTAAAGAGAAGTTGGCTCAATCGGATTAGAGAATCTTTCTGACCAGAGGGCTGGCTAACACACACTGGGATCAAGTTGTGGTAGGCGCGCTGCTTCGCTCGCGCGCGGCAAAACTGCCCCGGCGCGGCGAATCGGCGAACGCGGCGGAACCTGAAGCCGCGCTCAAGGCGAACATTCTAGCTCGTTGGGAAAAACGTCGAGAATCGAATTGGCGTTAAAAGGCCATACCCAGAGGAGGTCGTCGCCAAGGATGCGGAAAACTGACGACCTTCCACGTCTTCGACGACGCATCCGCCCCTGCGGTTATCGCCTCACGCCTCGCCGCATCGAATGCAGGCTTCCTTTCGTTGAAACGGTCAGGTTGCCAACATCTGGGGCAAAACGGCAAGAGCAAGCGGACCTCACCGTCGCCACTAAGTCTTGGCGAGACCATCTCGACAACCACTAGGCTCTGTTCGAGGACTTCCAAGCCGCATACCTTGCAAGCCATCTCTTGTCACCTCACTCCCAAATGATTGCATGTTTTAGTAGGACTCGTAAGGCCCTTTCTGAGGCGTTCGCTCGTATTCAGAACAAGTGAAGAGGGCGCGCGCGGACGCGCGCTCATTTGGTGGCGTCCAGCTCCCGCGCGGCCCGCGCCACCGATGCGCGGGACGCGACAGTTGGTTAGCGCGATGCACTACGATTGCGCCGGCCATCATCGTCGTGGCCCTAGTCTCAGTTGAAATGTTCAACGGAACAATTTCTCGAATACCTCAGCGTCATACAGCTTGAGCCGATCCGCGAATTCATTGACGTAAAACATATCCGGTGAGAAGCGCTGCGCGCTCGCGCGAATCAAAAAGTCGGGGGTTGTTCTTGTCCACGTCGAACAGCACCATCCCTACTCCGAATAGCATGCACAACGATTCCAAGCGGCTCTTATCTTCCTCGGTCAGAGTGCTTGGCATGGCGACGTAGGTCTTGGCCGAAAACAGCCGATATGCCACGGCCTGCCCAAAGGCGACGACTGGCGCTTGCGGATCGATCTTGATCTCGGCAGATACGATTTCCGGGGAAAACTTGATCAGGTTTCCGGCGAGGGGCTTGTATACGCCGATGACATCCGGCGTGCCCCACTTCGATTTCATTCCGGCACCGCCAAGCGGGGCAACTTCGGTTACTTCACCGAGATCGTTTTTCAGCCACTCCGCGAAAGGCTCGTAGAAGTCCAATTCGCGGATTTTGGTGCCACTCGGGGCGATCTGTTCCGTAGCGCCGAGTGCAACGGAATCATCGCCACTAGCATTTTTTGGCTTGAACACGCCGCGACTCGGTTTGCTGATCTCTTTCGCGTATAACTCATGCAGATTATACGTGCGTCCCTGGATCGCACGCCTATTCGTCTCGGGGTTTTCCGCGAAGATCTGATCTTGGAGCGCGCGAATTCGTATTCCTCCCGGATGTTCGGCGACGATTGCTTTCGCCCTTTGCCTGATCTGCTGTCCGCTGAGCTTCGCCATAGGCGCACCTTTTTTGAACGCGCACAAACTTGTACCACGGGCGCATAGAGCGCGGCCATGTTGGGAAACATTGATTCTCGGCATCCGCGATGTTTGGACGTGGACCGCGCTGTGCGCCGATACCGGGACTCGTCCCCTTACGGTACCACAGACGCCCGTATACAACGGGGGTGCCCCCTTTTATCGGTTCCAAGAGATCGATCAGAAGGTTAAGCGCAGGGAAAGGATCGCGCGCGTCGCGGCTTCGGCCTAATTTGCCTTGGAACGATGGTGCAGCTAGCAGACTGTTTTGGACACATCAGTCCGGCGGGTGAAAGGGCGGTGGCACGCTCGCAAAGGGCTCGCGTGCGACATTATCCGCTATTTGCCGATCCGCGCGAGGCGCTTGCCGCGAGCGCGTGCTGAATTTGAACGCACCTGTTCCAAGCAGGCAGGCCTTCGGCTAAAGAGACTCTTGGTCCACGGCCCGGCGATGGTTTCGCCGTCGAGTTCTGCTGCGAGTCGTGAGAGCGTGTTCGCGCTGGAGCGTGAACTAGAAGCACGTTGCTCGCGCCCGTGGCTTTGCGCGGAGGCTCCGCGCTGCCCGTCGCATGGTTTCACGCCGCTGCCTTGCGGCCGCTAATCGCCTGCCTCGGCTTTCAGACCAGCCGACGCGCTATACGGTGCGCGGTGAACGCCATGCGGTGCCCCGTAATCCCGTCGCCTCATCGCCTCTACTTTTGGCTTCGTCACGCGGTAGGGTTTCTTGCCCACTTGTAATTTCTCCGCCTTCGACTTTTCCAGCGCGATCGCTGGCGTCTGCCTTTCGAAGCTCCGCGAACCTTTCAGGGTTTATTGCGAACTCAAAAAACGCGCGCGCGGCATCTTGACCAGAGCGGCGCACGCGGATGAAAAGCGCCTCTCTTTCGAGCGCGTCGAAAAGATTCTCAAAGCCGCGCCGCGGCAAGCGGCGGGCGCGTCGCGCTGCGACCGGAACCAGCCACGACTTCAAGCCACGAAGCGCGAACGCGAGCGCGAGGAAGTCGCTCTTCACGCTGCCTTTTCCCGCCTCGTTTAGGTGATGGATAGGTGATAGAGCGCGATCGCGGTCGGGGGAATTTTCCGGCGAGCGCGCTAAGTCGTTGGAATTACAAAGGAAAGAGTGGAGCGGGCGACCGGGGTCGAACCGGCGACGTCCAGCTTGGGAAGCTGGCATTCTACCACTGAATTACACCCGCTCTCCCAGCATCATTACCAAAGCCTCACTCGCGCGCCAAGCATGTCAAATCGCAAGGCGTCCGTGGTCACGATTCGCGACGGCGATGAAGCTTAGATAGTTCAGGAATTTCCGCCACGCCAAATAAAATCAGATAGCCTCCTGTGTCGCCACGGCTTTTCTGCTATCTCTCTCTGGTACCTGAGTCCGCCAGGGGGGTGCGAACAGGATGCTGGTTTGCGGCAAGCCGCTACATAGTCCGAATGCTAGTCTATTGACTCGGATTGGGGCGCCTGACAGAAAGAAGATTTAGATGCAGATCTGCACGTTTCTTTGTCGCTCTCGATGCGAAGTGAACATTATCGCACTGATGACGCTGATTGGCACCCATAGGAGGAGCCATTGAAAGACGGCACCAAGACCATCTCCGAGAGAGCGACGCGTTTTCTTCCCGTCCACATGAAGGACCGCCTCAAGTCCGCGTTCAATCGCAACTCCGCCAATGCCACACCCGCGAACGCACCCGCCGAGGATGCGACCGACTACAACGCGGTTTTCAACGCCAACCGATCCCCTGCGACCCCCGACAATCCGCGTTTCAACGGCCCTAACGGTCCTGTGGTTGGCCGGAATATCGAGCTGACCAAACTTGCCGGACCGCCAAGTTCCCTGACTACGAGGAACCCCGCGCCCGAAATCGCGCCTGACATCGAGGACGCGGAGATCGTAGTGGAACCGAGTGACGATCCTGCGGCAAGTCCCGAGTGGCAAGCCGCCTCGCTGAAGACGCGCAAACATGCAGGACCCGCAGTCGAGGCCAAGGGCGAAGAGGGACAGCCGGTTTTCAAGTACGAGAATTCCAAAGACGAGGAAGCAGTGGCGCAGAAACCGAAGCCTCGCTTTTTCGGCGATTTCGCCTCCACCGAATCAGTCCGTCTTAAGGTCGAGAAACGCAACGAAACCCGGCCCGCCACCGTGCCGCTGTCGTCAAACGGCGATCAGCGCACACGGCCTGAGCAACCCGAGCTGAGGCCGCTGGAAGTGCGAGCGCGTGGTGCGGAAGATCGTATGGCGGCCGGTTTCGTATACGAGGCGCAGCCGCTTGAACACGATGCTTATCGAGCACCGACCGAGGAAGTCGCCCTTCGACCGGCGACTTCGGACCAAGCCAACATCAACCTTCCAAAGGAGAACGATTCGATGGATGCGAATGGGCAGGAATCCGAAAACGGTGCTGCGGTTCGGACCGATGGCAGCGGTAGCGGGGCCGCGATCACTATCGAGCGGAACTCGAAATTCTCGGGTCAGCTCAAATTCTCGGGTGCCGTCGCGATCGACGGCCAGGTCGAAGGCGAGTTGATCGCCGAGCGAATCGTGGTTCACGAAGGCGGCGTCGTGAATGCCAACGTCGAAGGCAACACGGTAGTGATCGCGGGCACCGTCAAAGGCGACATCTATGCGCACGGTGAGCTGGAGATCCTGCCCAGTGGCGTAGTGCTTGGGTCCGTCACTGCTCCAGCGATCAGCGTCCGCCGCGGTGGTCGCGTCGAGGGCCGTTGCGCGATCGGTGTACCGCGCCAGTAGCCGAGTCGCTCATCTCCGCCCAACTCTGTGTCCGCTGCCAGTCGGTGTGATTCCCAACCTGCGTCGGTTGGCATTCCCGCAGAACCTTCCGCTAGCTTGGTAGGTCGAGTGTCCCCCGACGATCAATCCATCGGAAGTTGATGAAACTGAGACCGCTCGATCCGCGCCGCGCCCGCACGCGGAAACTTGCCGCACTGTCGCGCCTGGTTCGCCGCGATAGTTTCGCCTCCGAAATCCTCGCGGGTGCAAGCTTCCGCGAGTTCCTCGATTCGCTGCCCGACGTACTGGGCGCCAGGCAACTGCGCGACCTCGCACGCGCCATCGCGGACGCCAATCGCAGCCAGCGCACGTTCCTGCTCATGACTGGAGCGCATCCGATCAAGGTCGGACTGAGTCCGATCATCTGCGGTCTGCTGCGCGACGGAATCATCAGCGCGATTGCGACCAATGGCGCCGCTATCATCCACGACTTCGAACTCGCCTATGCGGGACGCACCTCGGAGGATGTCGGTGCGGGGCTTTCTGAAGGAATCTTCGGGATGGCGGACGAGACCGGCGCCTTTCTCAATCGCGCCGCGAAGCTCGCCGCATCGGAGGGCAAAGGCCTTGGCGAAATCGTCGGCCGTGAAATCCTCGATGCGAAACTAAAGTTCCACGAGCAGAGCATCTTCGCCATCGCTTACAAAGTGGGCGCGCCGGCAACGGTCCACGTCACCATCGGCGGCGATATCATCCACATGCATCCCGATGCGGATGGCGCCGCGATCGGCGCGGCCACGATGGCAGATTTTCATAGCCTCGCGGAAGTCGTCGCGGAGCTCTCGCGCGGCGTGGTGATCAATCTCGGCTCCGCGGTCGTGATGCCGGAAGTCTTCCTGAAGGCGCTTAACCTGGCGCGCAACCTGGGCCGCAAGGTCTCGAACTTCACCGCCGCAGACATGGATTTCATTCGGCACTATCGGCCGCAAAATAATGTCGTCGAGCGGCCGACCGAAAATGGCGGACGCCGCATCATCCTCACCGGGCATCATGAAGCGATGTTCCCGCTGCTGGCCGCGGCGGTACGCGAAGAACTTGCCGGCGCAATCTCGAAGTCCCGAGCCAAGAAGACTTGATGCCGCCGCGACTGCCTCGCCACAAAAAATCCTCCGGCACGAACTCCGCGCCGATCGCGATTCTCACCGACTTTGGCTATCGCGATCACTACGTCGGTGTGATGAAGGGCGTCATCGCTACCATTGCGCCCAACGCTCGCGTAGTTGACCTGACTCATGGCATCCCGCCTCAGTCGGTGATGGCAGGCGCGATCGCGATCGCGCAGAGCTGGCGGTTTTTTCCGAAGCGCACGGTGTTTGTCGCGGTCGTCGATCCGGGCGTTGGTACTTCGCGCCTCCCGATCGCGATCGACACGCAGGCCGGAGCGCGGTTCGTCGGCCCCGATAATGGAGTGCTGTACCTCGCGGCGAAGGACGCGGGCATCCGTCGCATCGTCGAGCTTAGCGCATCTGAGTATCGGCTCGAGAATGTCAGCTCGACCTTCCATGGACGCGACATCTTCGCACCGGCGGCGGCCTGGCTATGGTCCGGTACGCGCCTGACATCGCTCGGTCCAACAATGGCGCAAATGACGCAACTGTCGATCGGAACCGCAGTGCAGCTCGGCAGGAAGCTTGAGGGCAAGGTCATCTATGTCGATGGCTTCGGCAATCTGGTGACCAACATCGATCGCGCAACTTTGGATGCCTTCGCCGCTTCCTTTCGCGCCCCTCGGCTTTTGGTTAAGATCGAAAAAGGCACGTCGATGGAAATCTTCCAAGCTTATGGCGACGTGCCCGCAGGTGCTCCGCTAGCTACGCTCGGCAGTTTCGAATTTCTGGAGATCGCAGTTCGGGATGGAAGCGCGGCTTCTTTCTTTGGATTGGGCGAAGGCGCACCCGTGACGGTCATCGTGTCCACGTGAGTACAGAGACTTCAGAAAAAAAAGAACCACTTCACGAGTACGTCGCGCGCGTCAGCGGATCGCCGGTCCTGAGCGACATCCCTCGCTACTCGCAACCGGCGACGACAATGGCACGCGTCTCGCCGGCGGGAATTCCGGTTCTCAACACCGCTTTGTTCTTCCTCACTTTCCTGACCACCACGATGGCGGGCGCGTATATGGCGGGCGCCGACCTCTCGATCTTCCGGCCGTTCAGCAGCGGCCTGCAGCTCTATACGGGTCTGACGTTTTCGATTCCGCTGATGGCGATTCTGCTCGCGCATGAGATGGGGCACTACGTCACCTCGCGCCGCAACCGAGTGGATGTGAGCCCGCCCTACTTCATTCCGGCGCCGTTCCCCTCGATTTTCATCATCGGAACCTTCGGCGCCTTCATCAGGATGCGATCGATGCCACGTACGCGTCGCGTGCTGTTCGATATCGGCGCGGCTGGCCCGTGGGCGGGAGCTATCGTTACTATTCCGGTTCTGGTGATCGGACTCGCGTTGTCGAAGGTCGGGCCGCTTAAGCAATCGGCGGGCGGCCTCGAACTCGGCAACTCGATCCTGTTTCACCAGATCGCGCAATGGATCCTTCACGTGGATCCCGACACGGTCAGCGTGGATCTGAGCCCGATCGCTTTCGCCGGATGGCTCGGGATATTCGTCACCGCGCTCAATCTTCTGCCAGCGAGCCAACTTGACGGCGGCCATGTAATCTACGCGCTGTTCGGACGCCGCCATCGGATAATTTCGCGGCTGGTCGTGCTCGGATGCATCCTGATGGTCGTGGTCCCGTATATCCTCGGGATGGCGTTCTGGTATGGATGGCTGTTCTGGGCGGTGCTGCTATTCGCGTTTGGCCTCGGCCATCCGGTCACCGCCGACATCGATACTCCGCTCGATCCGATGCGGCGTTTCGCGGCGTGGGCGACGATCGCGCTGTTCATAGTAACTTTCAGCCCGGTGCCGTTCGCGATCAACCCTCCCTCCGCTCCCGATCAGCAGCAGGAAGAAAAACTCTACAACGTGATGCATACCGTCCCACCGCATGCGACGATGCCGACGCATCTCACGCACATCTCGCTCTGACCGAAATGCCGGACGACAACCGCGACACACGACCGAGCTGGGATCAGTACTTCATGACGATCACGCAGCAGGTGGCCGAGCGCTCGACGTGCTTGCGCGCGAAGGTTGGCGCGTTGATCGTGCGCGATCGCAGCATCCTCGCGACCGGCTACAACGGCGCGCCCGCGGGCCTTCCGCATTGCCTCGATGTCGGATGCCTCATCTACGAATCGACAAATCCCGATGGCGAGAAGGAGCTGAACTGCTATCGCACGATTCACGCGGAGATAAACGCGATAACGGAGGCAGCGCGCAATGGCGCCGCGATTCGCGACGCCGATGTCTACGTGACGCACAGCCCCTGCATCCATTGCATGAAGGTGCTGATCAACACCGGCATCAAAACGGTCTTCTATGGGCAACCATATAAGTTGCACACCATCTCCGACCTGCTCTCGCATGCGCGCGTGAAGCTGGTCGAAGTTCCCCCGGTGCCCCATGTCCCATCCTAAAGCCAAATGCGGAATCTGCGCGGTCCTCGAAGCGATCCGCGCCGGCAAGGCCCCCAAACTCATCGCCGAGCTGGATAACTCTTACGTGGTGCTGGGCGATGCGCAATTCTATCGCGGCTACTGCCTCCTGCTAGCGAAGCATCATGCCAGCGAGCTGTTCGAGCTTCCGATTGAAGAGGCGCGGGGATTGTCCGACGAACTGCGCTCGGTGGGCGAAGCGATCCACGACGTCGTCCATCCACTCAAGCTGAATTACGCCTGCCTCGGTAACCTCGAGCCGCACATCCATTGGCATGTGTTCCCGCGCTACGAAAGCGAGGAAGAAAAATATCGCCTCGCACCGGTGTGGGTGCGTCCGGCATCCGAGCGCATGCGGCCTCTCGAAGAGCATGACACCCGTATGCTGATGGCTTCGTTGCGCGCCGCGATCGTGCGGCTGATTCCGACCGCTCGCACTCCGCTCGACTGAAAAGGAATGCGCTCAGCCTCCACGCGAATCACCCTCGCACTCACGGCGTTAATCTTCATCGCGTGTGCAGGATGCCACCAGCCGCTGCCCGAGCAGGATAGCTACGCCGCCCAGCTCTATGTGCGGCAATGTGGCCAACAATGCCACCGGCCCTACAATCCTCACGCGATGACGGCGGCGATGTGGGAAATCGAGGTGCCGAAGATGGAAGCGACGATCCGCCACAATGGACTGCCTCCGCTGGAGCCTCAGCAGAAGCAGGTCATCCTCGACTACCTCGAGCGCAACGCCGGACAACAGTAGCCCGGCGCATCGCAAGCCTTTTTCGCGGCGTCGATTTACGCTAACCCTCTGGGGGGCATAGCCATGGCGCAAGATTCCGACAACAAGACCGCCGCCGACAATCCGTTCACGATCAAGTTTTATTACGATTTCAAAAGCCCGTTCTCATTTCTCGCCTTCGAGCCCGCGCTCGACCTCGAGCGCACTCATCACGTGCGACTGCGCTTCATTCCGCATTTATTCGATTTCGCAGCATATGGCGGCGCGCTCGAAGTACGCGACGAGCGCTCATGGCGCAAGGTCCGCTATCTGTATATCGATGCGCGGCGCTTCGCGCGCGAACGCGGCATCGTGATTCGCGGACCGGAGCGGCTTTTCGATTCGCGGCTCGCACTGATGAGCGGTCTGTTCGCGGATCATCACGACAAATTCCGTGAGTACGCGGGCCGCGTGTGGCCGAAGTTCTTCAGCCGCGAACTCGATATAGAGAAGTTCGAGCAACTCGCCCCGATCATCGAGAGCGTCGCCCTGTCTCCCGAAGACTTCAAGCGCTACAGCGAGACTGACGGTCCTCGCGAACTGGCCGAGGCGTTCGCCGAGGGTGAGCATGACCAGGTGTTCGGCGTGCCGACTATGATGGTTGACGGCGAGCCGTTCTGGGGAAACGATCGCATCGAATGGGTGGTCAAGAAACTCAACGCGATGGGTCTGCGACGCTAACTGATCGGGGAGGGAAAGATTGCGATGCCATTGATGAGACTCTATGCACTGACCGCGATCGTGCTGGCGCTCAAGATGTCAGCTATCTCCATCGTGCAGGGTCGCGCACGCACCGCCGCGAAGGCTTTCGTGAATCCAGAGGACGCCGCGATGTTCGGCGGCGCCGCGGTCCCGCAGGAAGTTGCGCCGGTGCAGCGCGCTGCCAAGGCGTGGCTCAACGATCTCGAAAACATCCCGATGTTTCTCATCCTCGCGCTCGTCTACGCGATCGCGGGTCTGTCACCCAACGCGTTCATCATCTACTGCGTGGTCTTCACCGTCGCGCGCATCCTGCATACGATCTTCTATCTGAATGCAATGCAGCCCTGGCGCACTATCGCGTACACGGTCGGCGCGATCACTTCGTTCGCACTGATAATCCATCTTTTTGTAGGATTCGTGATGGTTGGAGGAGACTGATGCGTCCGGTTCCAGTTGGCAGCAAGGGAACTTACTCAATCACCGTCGGCGACGAGGATCTGGCGAGCAAGCTCGACTCCTCGCTGGCGCGCGTGATGTTGACGCCGACCATGATTGGAATGATGGAGATGGCGGCGATCGATGCGATTCGATCTTACTACGACGCGGGCGAGACCTCGGTCGGCGCAGGCATCGAGGCTCAGCACACCGCGGCGACGCCGCCCGGACATAAGGTTCGCGCCGAAGCCGAGGTGACCAAGTGCGAGGGACGTCGTCTCGAGTTCAAGGTTCGCGCATTCGACGAGGTCGAGGAGGTCGGCTCGGGAATTCATAAGCGCGCGGTCATCGATGCGGCCAAATTCAACGAGCGCCTCAAAGCAAAAATCAAGGCATGATGAAAGTCCCATTCGACAACGACGATCGCTATGTCGGCCGCGACTACGGCAGCTTCGAATATCCGATCACACCCGCGCTGATCGCGACCTACGTCGAAGGCACCGGCGACGACAACCCATGGTATCGAGGTGACTCGCCGCTGGGCGGTCCTGTCGCTCCCGCGCTGATCCTTCATTCGGCGGTTTACAAGACGGTGCAATGGTACCTGCCGAAAATCTACGGCAACCTGCACGCGCGCCAGGAATGGGAAATCTTCGCGCCGGTGATGGTCGGTGACACGCTGCGCGCGCATCTGATGATCGTCGAGCGCTACCTCAAGCGCGATCGCGAGTATGTGGTGAACGAGGTCATCGTCACCAACTCCGCCGGCCACATCGTGTCGCGCAGCCGGACGCATCAGAGCTTCCTTGTGGAAACTAAACAGACTGAAGGATTTGCCGTCAACAAGTCGCGCGAGAAAGATCCGCGCCGCAGCTTCAAGATCGGCGAGCGCGGCGGCGACGCATTCGCTGCGCCGACGCGCAAAATCACCGAGGCGATGTGCTTCGCGTTCTCGGGACCCGCGCGCAACTACCACAACGATCGCGCCGAGGCGATCAAGCTCGGCTTCCCGGAAATCGTCGTGCAAGGAATGCTCTCGGTGTGCCTCGTCTCGGAGATGATGACGCGCCGCTTCGGCCTCGGATGGTTCTACGGCGGCAAGATGGACCTGCGCCTCGTCAACGTGGTGTGGGGCAACGATGTGACGGGACCGCGCGGATCGATCATCGAGCGTCACGCCGAAGGGAGGCATACGCGTGCCGAAGCCGAAGTCTGGTGCGACAAGGCCGATGGCACCAAGACCATCGTCGGCAGCGCTAGCGCATTAGAGCTTTGAGATGTTTATTTAGGCTTTAACTGGCCATGGATAGCTATTTGACTGACGGAACCAAATAAGCCGCGAATTTGCTCGATTTAATGGGTTTGTTTTGCGATTTCACGATCGCTGATCGCGTCCAGCTCTGCAGGCCCAGTGGGTTTGCTTTTGCAATTTCGTCAATCGACGAGCTCACCTTCCTTTTCGATCGCAGTGGGTTTGTTTTCGCATTTTTCACCGTAAAGACGCCAAGCGATTAGCGCATCGTTCCGGAGAATCCAGCATTTTCAAGGACTATTTGGCTTCGTTTGGTAATTTCCCCTAACCCGCCGTCAGCTCCTCGATATCCGGGATCTTCTTCGGCGTCGCCGCGGTGATGACCTCGTGACCGTCGGGCGTCACCAGCACGTCGTCCTCGATGCGGATGCCGATGCCGCGAAAACTCTCGGGCGCCTCTTCGTCGTCGGGCGCGATATAGATTCCCGGCTCGACCGTCAGCACCATCCCCGGTTCGAGCACGCGCGATTGCTCACCCTGCCGATAGATGCCGACGTCGTGCACATCCATGCCGAGCCAATGGCTGGTGCGATGCATGTAGTAGCGGCGATACAATCCTTTGGAAATGATTTCCTCCGAGGAGCCGTGCAGCAAGCCGAGATCGCGCATCCCATCGACTAGAATTCGCAATGCCGCGTTGTGTGGATCATCGAATCGGATTCCCGGTTTGATGGCCTCGATCGCCTTCATCTGCGCCGCCAGCACCATTTCGTAGAGTGACTTTTGCAGGGGCGAGAATTTCGCCCCGACCGGGAAGGTGCGCGTAATATCCGAGGCATAGAACTGATACTCACATCCCGCGTCGATGAGCAGCAGATCGCCGGTCTGCATCTCGCGGTCGTTAGTGATGTAGTGCAGCACGGCTGCGTTGCCGGCTGACGCGACGATCGATGGATAGCTGGGACCCGCCGCACCGCTTTTGCGGAAAG
The DNA here is from genome assembly GCA_963815835.1 of uncultured delta proteobacterium. Taxonomy (GTDB): domain Bacteria; phylum Desulfobacterota; class Binatia; order Binatales; family Binataceae; genus DATGKG01. The sequence goes on along the minus strand of CAWFIF010000001.1, from coordinate 3,185,879 downwards.
TGAAATCGATAATCGCCTCGACCTCCCATTCCATCATGCCGCCGCGCGCCTCGCGCATCGCGCGCTGATGGGCCTGCGCGGAAATCGCCGCCGCGCGCCGCATCAGCTCAAGCTCATCCGGTTCCTTGTGCAGCCGCGATTCATGGATTACCTCGCGCGGGTCCAGAATCGCGGACGCGCCGGAACCGGTTCGCGGCCGCATCGCCTGCGCATGACGCACCAGCCGCAGGACTTTCTTGTTCATCTTCTCGTTGAGGCCGAGCGGATAGTGCAGCCTCTCGGCCTTGTCGAGGTAACGGGCGATGACGCGCTCGAACTCCTCGATGACGTAGGCCTTGTCGGCGCCGTAATCCATCATCGCGCCTTCAACGCCGGCGCGCAGCCCGGTCCAGGTCTCGCGCTCCTTGTCGCGCGGCAGCACAAACATCACGAATTCGCCCTCGGGATGGCCCGGCGCTAACACCGCAACCGATTCGGGCTCGGCGAATCCCGTCAGGTAGTAGAAATCGCTGTCCTGGCGGTAGACGAACTCAACATCGTTGGAGCGAACGGAGACCGGAGCGCTCGGAAGGATTGCGACCGCGCCTTCGCCGATCGAGCGCAGCAGGTGCTCGCGTCGTTTGCGGAAGATTTCAGCGTTGCCGTTGAGGCCCATCGGTCATTTCCTCGGACACAGGCCCAAGCCTGTGCTACGCAACCGCGCAGGATCAAGTTTACCGATGATGACGAAGCTACGCATCTACCCTCACTCTTGTCTCTCCCAGTAGGGAGAGAGGTAGGCGGAAAGCAGCCAGCTTTCGGATCCTTTAAGGAGAACCGCCCGAACCGACGTTGACCTGCGTGATCTCGATTCGCGAGGCTGGGTTGGCGCGGCACTTCTCAGGATCGGTGGTCGGCGCCGTGAGCAGGAACAGCGTCTTCCCATCGGCGCCGCCGAGCGCGCACGCAATCGACATCTGGTCGGTCTTGATGCGCTCCGCGACGCGGCCGCCCTCGAACACGCGAATCGTTTCGTTGGTGAACGGCGAGGACGACCAGATGGCGCCCTCGGCATCGAGGCAGATACCGTCGGGCAGCGCGGGCGCGATTTCCGCCCACACCCGCCGATTGCTCAACGTGCCGTCCGCCGCGATATCAAACGCGCTCAACCGCCGGCCCATCGATTCGCCGACGATCAGGGTTTTGCCATCGCGCGTAATCACGGTGCCATTGGGAAATTGCAGGCCGCTCGCAACGACGCTGGCCTTGCCCTCGGGCGTCACCATGATGAGGTCGGCGTCCTTCTGCTCCGCGTTCTTATGGAGGTCGTAGCCGAAATTGCCGACGTAGGCGCGCCCCTTCTTATCCACCACCATATCGTTGCAGTCCCAACCGGCGAGCTTGCTGAGGTCCGCATGCACCTTGAGGCCGTCGCGATCCAGGCGCATCAGCTTGCGATCGGTCATCGACACCACCAGCATCCGCCCGTCGGGAAGCCATCCGAGCCCAGATGGACGATTCGGCACCTCGCAGATGGTCTCGGTCTTGCCGTTCATATCGACGGTCATGACTTTGTGCGCGTGCATGTCCGAAAAGTAGAGTTTTCCGTCATGCCAGCGCGGCCCTTCGGGAAACGCCAGCTTGTCGAGTAGAACCTTGAGGGTGCGCATAGTAGCTCCTCCTATCCAAGGGCAACCTAGCTCAGAGCGCGGCAAAAAGCCCAGACCCGGCGATGGTGATAGCAGCGAGTGGACAGCGCATCGAGGTTTGTATAACCCTTCTGCAACGCGTTGCGCGAGGGGAGTCGTAATGAGACCGATAGCATTTGCAGCGTTGCTTCTCTGCCTGTGCGTCCTGGCGGGATGTTTCGAATGGACGCAGGATTCGCAGGGCAATCTGCGCTCGGTCGGGCTGCCGGGCGTGCCGGTCTGGCAATCGAGCGCGCCACCTCCGGCGGTCACGCCCACCCAGCTCGGATTCACGCCGGATGAGGCCGCGAAAATCAGTGGACCGGTTCTGGTGATGCCGTCGGCATCGGGCTCAAATCGCTATCGTTTCTATCAGACCGGGCAGAATCATTGCGCCGAGGACGTGCAGAAGCTGATGGCCTCGCGAGCGGCTTATCCCACCAACGATCCCGCGCCCTACTGCACCGATAAACCAACCGCGCCGCCGGCGAAGACCGGAAGCTTCATGGGATTCTGAACGCGGGCGCGGTAAGTTGAACCTCATGATGGAACCTTCGCTGCCGCTCTCCAACATCAAGCTGCTCGACCTCACGCTCGCGCGCGCGGGACCGACCTGCGTGCGCCATCTCGCGGACTGGGGCGCCGATGTCATCCGCATCGAGCCACCCGCGAAAAGTGGCGGCGGCGACGAGCTACTCGGCTATCGCAACGGCCCCGACTATCAGAACCTTCATCGCAACAAGCGGATGATGCAGCTCGATTTGAAATCTCCCGAAGGTCACGCCGCCTTTCTGTCGAGCGAAAACCTTGCTCCAGTACGAATGAACAGGTTATCGAATGGTGGGAATCCGCTCCAATTCTTTGGCGAGGCGCTTCCTGGCCTTGAACGTGTCGTAATCGGTCTGCAAATCGAGCCACAATTCGGGTTCGCCGCCGCATAGCTTCGCTATCCTGACCGCCATCTCGACGCTGATCGCGACATCGCCGGCCATCACGCGATGCAACGTCGCCCGGCTGACCCCGAGGAGCTTCGCGATATCCGCAATCGTGCGATCCTTGCGCAGCTCCGGCATCACGAGGTCGCCAAAAATAACACCTGGATGAATCGGCGGCCGCTTGGCCAACTTCGTGCGATCGACCCTGTACTCCATTGCTGGTCCCCCTAGTGATACTGCTCCAGATCGACCCGATAAACATCGCGGTCGATAAACTCAAAAGTAATCCGCCACGGTCCGTTGACGGTGCGACACGCCTTTCCATGGCGTTGTGAACGGTGGGCACGGTAAGTTTAACCTCATGCTCGAAAAGACCCTACCGCTCTCCAACATCAAGGTGCTCGACCTCACGCTCGCGCGCGCGGGACCGACCTGCGTGCGCCATCTCGCGGATTGGGGCGCCGATGTCATCCGCATCGAGCCGCCGGCGAAAAGCGGCGGCGGCGACGAGCTACTCGGCTATCGCAACGGCCCCGACTATCAGAACCTTCATCGCAACAAGCGGATGATGCAACTCGATCTGAAGGCTCCCGAAGGTCACGCCGCATTCATGCGACTGGTCGAGCGCGCCGACGTCGTCGTCGAGAACATGCGCGTCGAGGTGAAGCATCGGCTGAAAGTGGCGTGGGAGGATGTGCATCCGATCAATCCGCGGCTCGTCTACGGCAGCATCAGCGGATTCGGGCAGAGCGGACCTTACAGCAGTCGCGGCGGCGTCGATCAGATCGCACAGGGGATGGGCGGCCTGATGTCGATCACCGGCTTGCCGGGTCAAGGACCGGTGCGCGCCGGCGTGGCGATTTCCGATGTGAGCGCGGGCAACCTGCTCGCCTTCGGCATCATGGTCGCTTTGTTCGAGCGCGAGCGCACCGGCCTCGGGCGATGGGTGCATACGTCGCTGCTGGAGGCACAGGTGCATATGCTCGATTTCCAGGCCGCGCGATGGCTGATGGATCGCGAGGTCGCGGGTCAGGCCGGCAACGATCATCCGACCGGAATTCCGATGGGTACGTTTCCCACCAGCGACGGTTACGTCAACATCGCGGCGAGTTCGAACAAGCTCTGGAAAACCTTCTGCGATGCGATCGGCAAATCGGAGTGGAAGAGCAAGGCTGAGTGGAAGAGCGGTGACTCTCGCAGCAAGGATCGTATCGCCATCAACGCCGCGATCAGCGAGGTCACGAAGACGCAGCTGTCGGCCTACTGGATGGAGACGCTCGAGGCGGCGGGAATTCCGTGCGGCCCGATTTACAGCATCGATCAGGTGTTCGCCGATCCGCAGGTGCGCCATCTCGAAATCGCGGCGCCGATGACGCATCCGCAACGCGGCGCGACCGAGGTCGTCAACTCACCGCTCAACATCTCCGATGTGCCGAAGGGCGTGCGCTATGCCGCGCCTCCGGGCGGTGAGCATACGGATGAGGTGCTACATTCAGTCGGTTATTCCGACGGCGAGATTAGCGCCATGCGTGAGAAAGGCGTGATCTAGTCGAGCGCGCCGAGTTTGCGCAACTCGTCCACGTCGGACTTGCTATACCCGAGAAGGCCGGTGAGCACCTCATCGGTATGCTGTCCCAGCGTCGGCGCCGCCGACCGCACTTCGGTGGGCGTGCCGCTCATCTTCCATGGAATCCCACAGTGCTGCATCTTGCCGACCTCGGGATGCTCTTTGTACACCCAGTAATCGCGCGCGGTGAGATTCGCATCGGTGGATAGCATTCGGCTATCGGCTACCGCGCCGACGGCAACGTTGGCTTTCTGGAGCGTGGCGACGACGTCCTCGACGGTGCGTGTCGACGTCCACTTCTGAATGATGGATTCGAGTTCGTCCTCGTTCTGCTTGCGCGCCGCGAGCGTCTTGAAGCGCGCATCGTTCGCGAGTTCCGGCTGCCCCATCGCGGTGGCGAGGCGGCCCCATTCGGCGTCATCGGCACATACGATCGATACCCACCGGTCGATTACGACGTCGAGGATCTTCTCGGGCCAATCGATGCACTTGAAATTGCCGTGCGGCGCCATGAACGCGTCGCGATTGCCATTTCGAACCGGCTCGCGCCCGTTCATCGTGTATTCGAGGATGCCCTCGGCGAGCAGACCCATCGCGCATTCCCACTGGCTCATGTCGATGTACTGCCCCTCGCCGGTCTTTGCGCGATGATACAGCGCGGTGAGAAGCGCGAACGCGCCGTGCACGCCTGCATTGGGATCGGCGTAGCTGAATCCCGCATGCATCGGAGGAAAGCCTTTATAGCCGGTCAGCGACGAGAGCCCCGAGAGCGGCACCTGCGCCGGACCGTACGCGACGAACTCCTTCCACGGACCGGTGTCGCCGTAGCCGGAGAGCGTGATCATGATGATGTCGGACTTGAGTTTCTTCGCTTCCTCGTAGCCGAATCCCATCTTCTCGATCACGCCGGCGGCGAAATTGTTGATGAGAATGTCGCTCTTGCTTATGAGCTTGCGCGCAACCTCTTTGGCCTCGGGATGTTTGAAGTTCAGCGATAGCGATTTCTTGCCCTGGTTGTATTGATTGAAGTAGCCCGAGCGATTGAGCCCGAGAAATTCGCCGTTGGGCCATGGCGGAAGCTGACGCGTCACGCACGGGCGCGTCCTGGTCTCGATGCGAATGACCTCGGCCCCGAGATGCGCGAGTTGCAGCGTACAATACGGGCCCGCCCACACCCAGGTGAAATCGCAAACCCTGATTCCGGAAAGCGGCGGCTGCTTGGCCATCAGATCACACCCTTGCGTTTGAGTTCGGTAAGCCGCGCGGGCGTCATGCCGAGGCGGCCGCCATAGATCTGCTCGTTATGTTGCCCGAGCGTCGGCGCCGGCATCCGAATCTCCCACGGCGTCTTCTCGTACTTGAGCGGCGCACCGGGATACTTATGCGTGCCGGCGACGGGCTGCGCGATCTCGACGAAGAATCCGCGCGCATTGAGATGCTCGTTGTTGAGCAACGTGCCCATCGTCGAAACGGGCGCGAACGGAATCCGCCGCTCCTGCGCCTTTTTGTAGAGACCCAGTACGGTCTGCTGACTGACATATTCCTCGAGGAAAACCTTCAGCGCGTCCCAATTGACCGCGCGCACCAGGCGATTGGCGAAGATCTCCTCGCCGCCCCAGTCGGGATCGCCCATCAGATGGAGGAAGTTCTGCCACTGATGCTCCTCGATGCAGCAGATATAGATGTAGCCGCCATCCTTGCACTGGAAGGTCTCGACCGGCTGAATCGGCTTCTGGCCGAGCCGCGTCGCGATCATTTTCATGTACGGCCAGTACTCGAAGGTCATCTCGAGTTGCGCCGCGATCGCCTCCTGCATCGGCGCATCGATATGCTGCCCCTCGCCGTCGCGCAGACGCGCGAACAGCGCCCCCATCGTCGCGACCGCGCTATGAACGCCGCCCTGGAAGCCCGACTGCGATCCGAACGTCTTGAGCGGCGGCAGGTCGGGATACTCGGGGCCTGCGCCATTGAGTACGCACACGCCACCGGCGGCCCATATCGTGAGATCCTCGGCGCGCCAGTTGCGATACGGTCCTTCGAGGCCCCATGGCGTGATCGAAGTCATGATCAGCTTCGGGTTGATCTTCTTGAGGCGATCGTAACTGAGCCCGACGCGATCCATTTCGGGTGGAACCACATTGTGAATGAGGATGTCGGCGCCCGCGATGAGCTTCTCGAAAATCTGGAAACCCTCCGCCGTTGCGATATCGAGCGTGATGCCCAGCTTGTTGGTATTGAGGTAAAGGAACAACCCGGATTTTTCCGGATGCGGTTCGTCCTTGGGAAACGGGCCGCGAGTGCGCGCGCGATCGCCTACGCCGGGGCGCTCGATCTTGATTACCTCGGCGCCCATGTCGGCCATCAGCTTGGACGCATATGGGGCCGCGACCAGCTCGCCGAGTTCGACAATTTTTACGTCGGATAGCGCTCCTGCCATTTCTACTCCGGAAATACCTTGCGGAAAGGCTTCACCTCAACCCGCTCGAATACGCCTTCGAGGGTATAGGGATCGTTTCGCGCGAAAGCCCGCGCCGCGTCGTCGTCCTCGAAATCCGCGACGATCAAGCTTCCGCTGCCGTCAGTGAACGGACCGGCGACGATGATTTTGCCGGCCTGCACGAGCCGGCGCAGATTTTCCAGATGCGCGGGCCGCAGCGTCGGACGTAATCGCGCGCCGTTGGGACCGTCATGACCGATGATTACGAAGAGCATTTGTTGCGGCTTCGGAGAAGCAAGTTTTTGAAACTAGCATGCGCCACCGAGTCCGCGAAAGGCTGACTCCGTGAAGGCATCAACTATGGATCGAGGCGCCCGGTATGGAGCCGTAGCCGGTCCAGTACAACATGAAAGCGATGGTGCCGATCACCATCAGCAACACGAACGCCTCGGCGTCGCGCGCGTGCATCCGATATTCGATGAAGCTGGTCGGCTGGTTGCTTCGCCCGAAGCCGCGCGCCTCCAGCGCCATCGCCATGTTGTTGGCCTTGCGCAACGCGCCCATGAAGACCGGTATGATCACCGGCACGTAACGGCGCACTCTTTCGAACGGGCCGCCCGCATCGAAATCGTAGCCGCGCAGCCGCTGCGCATCGACCACGGTCAGTGCCGAATCGATGAACAGCGGAACCAGCCGAAACGCCAGCGTGATGGTAAAGCCGAACCGATACGGAAATCCAAGGTGCGAGAGCCCGACCGATAGCTCCTCAACCTTGGTGCTGGAAAGAAAGAGCACTGACGCCAGGACCAGCGCCGCGACCTTCATCCCCTTGCCGAGGCCGAACAGGATCGATTCCTTGCTTGCGTGAATGATGGGGAGATTGATGATCGGTGTGCCGCGGCGATACGAAATCATCCAGGTGATCATCGTGGGCAGGACAATCAGCAGGAAGAACCAGCGGAAGCGATAGACATTCGGGCCCGCGCCGATCGCGGCGGCCACCGCAAATTCGGCCGCGATGAACGGCACCAGCGTCAGTGGATTATCAATCCAGTAAATCGACCAGAACGCGGCGAAGAGGCCGAAAATCTTAAGCGTCGGATGGAGGCGATGCACGACGGAGCCGCGATCGATGTAGAGCGACGTCTTCATCGTGCGCGCCCTCGAAGCCATTCGACCAGTTCGGTCGGGCTGAGCGCGACGGTGCCGAATCTTCGGCCCAGGGTTGTGACCTCAGGCGGCTTGAACGACGACGTACGCAGCAACTCATCCTGGATGAAGAACTCGCGCACCGGCCCATCGAACAGCTTGCGGCCCGCGCGCATCAGGATAACGCGGCGGGCGTATTCGGCGACCAGCCATGGCGTATGAGTGATCATCACGATCGCGACGCCCGCCGCGTTGAGTTCGCTCACCAGCTTCATCATCTTGCGCTGCTCGCGATAATCGAGGCCCGTGGTCGGCTCATCAAGAATCAGCAGCCGCGGGCGCAACGCCAGTACACTCGCGACCGCGAGCCGCTGGCGCTGCCCCTTGCCGAGGAGAAACGGATCCATCTCGCGCTCATTTTCGAGACCCACCGCCTGCAGCACCTCGACGCATCGCGATTCGATCTCGCGATCGTCGAGGCCGAAATTTCGCGGGCCGAATTTCACTTCGGCCTCGACGGTGTCGGCGAAAATCTGATGGTCGGGATTCTGAAAGACATAACCGATTTCGCGCGCAGTCTCGGCTGGCCGCAAAGTCGTTCGGTCGCGACCTTCGAGCAGCACGCTGCCTGAATCGGGCGCGAGCAGACCCACCGACATCTTCGCCAGTGTCGTCTTGCCCGATCCGTTCTGACCTACAATCGCGACAAATTCTCCCGCCGCGATCTTGAGCGACATTTGGTCAAGCACCCTGGGGCCGTCGGGATAGGAAAAGCTCGCCGCTTCGATTTCGAGTAGTGGCTTTGATTCGATAATCGCAGGGTCCGCGCTGTTTTGCGCAACCTCGGCCGCCGGGCCATTTGAGGGAACAGCTTCCTGACGTGCTCTTCCGCATCGCTGATGCTGGCTGGATGGTGCTCGATGCCGAGCATGCGCACCACGCGATCCAGACCCGGCGCGTTGATTCCGCATTCCTCCAAAAGCTCGATCTTCGGCATCACGGTCGCCGGCGTCCCCTCCGCGATGATCGAGCCGTCGCGCAGGATGACAATTCGATCGCATTGGCGAAGCTCTTCGGCCTCGTGCTCGATGACGATGAGGCTGACGCCTTCTTCGCGCATTTGCCGAATCAGTGCGAAGACTTCCGCCCTGCCCTCGGGATCGAGATCGGTAGTCGGCTCGTCGAGAATAACTACTCGCGGGCGCAGCGCGAGCACCGACGCGATCGCGAGGCGTTGCTTCTGCCCGCCCGAAAGCGTCGTGGGATCGCGATCCTCGAAGCCGCGAAGCCCTACCGCCTCGAGCGCGAGCGTGAGCCGCGCGAGAATCTGCTCGCGAGGCATCCCGACGCGCTCCATCGCAAATGCGACCTCATGCGCGACCGTGGTCGAGAAAAGCTGCGACTCGAAATCCTGGAACACCATCCCGATTTCGCCGGCAAGATCGCGCACGCGCGAGCCGGCGATGGAGTGGCCGCCGAGCACTACTACGCCGTGAAACTCACCACCCTCCAGCTCCGGGACAATCCTGTTGAGCACCTTCGCGAGCGTCGATTTCCCCGCGCCCGAGGCGCCCATGATGCCGATCATCTCGCCGACCCGCTGAACCAGATTCACGTTGCGAAGTGACGGCTCCGGATTGCCCGCGTATGTGAAGCTGAGATCCTCGACACGAACCGCATTTTCCGCAACTTCGAAAGATGGCGCAGCAACGATCGCCGGCGATTCGGTCTTCACAGCAGCGCCAGCCCCGCTATCGCGAGCAGCAGAAAGGGACCGGTTATTACCGCGATCGCCTTGTCATAAGGGGCGCCGGCCATCCAGGCAGGAAGAAAGCGCGGCGCCCAGTAGCCCAGTGAGATCATGTTTCCCGTGGCCCACGCACCGATGGTACCGGTGAGAAGCATGGTGAGGGCCACCAGACTCCGCGAGCGCGGCGCGCCTTTGAGTTCCGGCATCACATCCTTGTAGAGCATTCTGCCGCGCTCCACGCGCGGATAAACAGCGCGAAGAATGAACGGCGAGAGAACCAGCGCGGCAATCATATTGTTTAGGATTACGACATTCCCAAGCAGGTAGAACAGGCGAATCGCGAGCACGTTGTCGCCGAAGCCAATGAAGTCCGCGCAGAGCACGCTCGCGACGAGGCAGGCGAAGACGTAGGCGCCCCGCGCAGACCACGAACCTTCGACAGGGCTGTGCCGCGCCGCAACCACGCTCCAGACTTTGTAGGGAATGTAGCCGTAAGCGAGATTCCCGATGAATCCGAAAGTATCGCCCGGCGAGACGCCGCCGAAAAAATCGCCGATCATGTTGCCGATCGCGGAACCCCATGCGGCGGCGGGGCCAAACAGGAACGAGCATACGACGGGAATCGCGTTGGCGGGACGCAGTTCGGTCACACCTGGAATCAGCGGCACCACTTTGAACGGCACCAGTACCGCGGCGTAGAGCGCCGCGGAAATCGCGCATAGCACGATCATCCGGGTATTGCGCCACATCGCGCGCAGCTCGTGCATCAGATACGGCCCGCGCGAGTATGTGTTATACGGAAAGCCGCGAAGCTCGCGACACTATAATGATCGATAGCCACATCCATCTCGACGCTGACCAGTATGCTGACGTGGTGACGCTAATCAAGCGGGCGCGTGACGCGGGGGTGAACGCAGTCGTCGCGCCGGGCATCACACCTTCCTCGAATCAACGCGTGATGGAGCTGGCTGCGGAGTATCCGGACTTTGTGCATGCGGCGATCGGATTTCATCCGGAGCGCTTCGAGCTTACCGATGATGACGTGGAGGTGACGCTCGCGATGGTCAGGACGCATCGCGATCGCATTTGCGCGATCGGCGAGGTCGGCCTGCCCTACTACGGCGAGATAGCGCGTCGCGCCGACGTCATTGAGCGTGGACGCAAAATCCTGGAGCGCTTTGCGCAACTCGGAAGCCAACTCGACCTGGCGCTGATTCTTCACTGCCCGCATCAAACGGCCGGCGCCGCTCTGAGGATAATCAAAGCTGCCGGGGTGCGCCGTGCGGTCTTCCACTGGCATAAGTCGGACGAGGCGACCACGCACGCGATCCTCGAGGCAGGATATTTCATCTCGCTGACGCCTGAAGTGGTGTATCGCGATCGCGACCAAGCCCTCGCCAGGATTGTTCCGCTCGATCATTTGATGGTCGAGACCGACGGCCCATCGCCCTACGGCGGCCTCTTCCAAGGCAAGCCGACGGAGCCTAATTTCATTGCCGATGTGATATCTGCAATCGCGAGCATACGAGGCAATTCGATTGGCGCAATTGTGAACGCGCTAACAGCCAACGCGGAATCTCTGTTCGGAATAACCGCCTGAGGAGGGCACCTCATGGAAGTCGCATTCGGAATATTCGACCACCTGGAGCGCCGCGATGTGCCGCTGGAACAGCTCTATGAAGAGCGCCTGCAGCTCCTCGAGGTTGCAGACCGGGCGGGGATTTTCTGCTACCACCTTGCCGAGCATCATGCGACGCCACTCGGGATGGGCCCTTCGCCGAACGTGTTTCTTGCCGCGGTCGCGATGCGCACGCGCAGGATCCACATGGGGCCGTTGGTCTATCTGCTCCCCCTCTATCATCCGATTCGGCTGGTCGAGGAAATTTGCATGCTCGATCAATTGAGCGGCGGACGCCTCGAAGTAGGCGTCGGGCGCGGCATCTCGCCGTATGAGCTCGCGCACTTCAATGTGAATTTCATCGAGTCGCGCGAGATTTTCGAGGAGTCGCTCAAGGTGATCGTCGAGGGCCTGCGCGAGCGCAAGATTTCGCATCGCGGTGAGCGCTACAAATTCGCGGGCGCTCCGATCGAGCTCACCCCGAAGCAGAAACCGAATCCGCCGTTCTGGTATGGCGCTTCAACCCCCGATGGGCTCGCGTTCGCCGCGCGCCATCGCATGCAGATCGTGACCGGAGGTCCTAACGGCATCGTCAAGGGAACCGCGATCGCGTATCGCGAGCTGCTCGACAAATTTCGCGACAGCCCCGACGACCTTAATCCACAGGTCAAAGATCTAAAGATCGGTGGACTCCGCCATTTCTTTGTTGCGGATACGGACAAACAAGCTGAGGAAATCGCGATACCCGCCTATCACGTTTTTTACAACAACATCGTCAAGCTGTGGCGCGATTTCGGCACTGTGCCAACGCTGTTTACCGATGACCTCCTGCGCGCGCGTTCAGCCGATGCCGCAATCGTCGGGTCTCCGAGATCAGTGCGCGAGAAGATCGCCGCCTACTTCGAGGAGAGCGGAACCAACTACCTGGTGCTGTCGTTCGCATGGGGTGGTCTGAGCCACGAGCAGTCGCGCCATTCGCTCGATCTATTCGTATCAGACGTGCTACCACACTTTGTCAAGCGATCGAACCTCTGACAGCTTCAAAGGCAGACTGACAGTTGTTCGAGGCGGATAGCGCCGACGATCAAAGGAGGAGCGTCAATACGCGATGCCGATTTACGAATACGAGTGCGAGAAGTGCCATCGGCGGAGCAGCGTGCTCACGATGCGAATCAGCGAGAAGGTCGACGCGATCTGCTCGCATTGCGGAAGCAACAAGCTTTCGCGTCTGATGTCGCGGTTCGCGATGCCGAAGTCCGAGGAAGCGCGGTTGGACGCGCTGAGCGACCCCACCACCTTCGGGGACCTCGATGAAAACGATCCCAAAAGCGTCGCCAAGGTAATGCGCAAGTTAGGCAAGGAAATGGGCGACGAGATGGGAGGTCCCGAAATGGATCAGGCTATCGAGGAGTTGGAGCGCGGCGACCTCGATGGCGGAGGCGAGGACTCATCGGGTGGCGACGACCTGTGACGCCACACCCGGCATGAATGCGATTTCGGGCGGCAGCGCGAGGTTGATGGACTTGCGAATCGTCATCGATTCTCCTCCAGGTAGCGCTTGAAGGCGCCGAGCGCGGTATCCCAGAACGCGCCCACCTCCTCCAGCCTCTTGATCAGCGCCTCAACCTGAGCGCGACCACCGGGCGCGAGTTCGTAGATGCGCTCGCGCCCCACCTTCTTCGCCCTGATCAGGCCGGCCCTTCCGAGCAGCCGTGTATGCTTGACGACGGCGGGGCGACTAATCGCGAATCCGTGGGCCAGCTCGCCGGCACGACATGGTTTATGCGCAAGGCGGCGCAGCAGTTCTCTGCGGGTGGAGTCGCCGAGCGCGGCAATCGTACGATCTATCGACATCAAGAGAATGTGTAACCGTTGGGTTCCACATTGTCAAGCAGTATCTATCACCGTGCGATGATTCAACTTCGTCTGGCGATCGTGCTGATCTCAGCAGACATCGGAAGGTTCACGCGGCGCTGCGCAGAGGTTTCGCGCGTTTGATGCGCGCTATTTCGCGGGGATTGTGTGTCGCTTCCCACAAATCGATTCGGCGCTGTACGTTCAGCCAGAAATCCGGGCTGTTGCCGAACACGCGCGCCAGAATGAGCGCCGTCGCTGCCGTCACGTTGCGACGGTCGTTGCACAGCTCGTTGACGTGCTTGCGCTGAACGCCCATGGCGGCGGCCAGCGCGCCTTGCGTCAAGCCCATCGGTTCGAGAAACTCCTCCACCAGAATCTCGCCGACTGTCGCCGGTTTGCGCTTGGTCGTCAGCATAGGTCACCTCACTTGTAGCTGTGGTCGTCCAGATAGAGCGCAGACGCTTCGCCCCGGTGGCCGTCCCATCGGAAGATCAGCCGCCATTGTTGGTTGACGCGAATCGAATGGAACCCGTCGAGATGGCCGCGCAACTTCTCAAAGTGGCTGCTGGGCGGCACGCGCAAGTCCTGATCCGTCGTCGCGTTGTCGATCATCTGGAGCCTGCGGAAAAGCCGGCTTTCGAGGCTGGCTGGGATGTTCTTCGACCGGACATCGCCTATGAAGAAGGCACGCAGCCATGCGTCGCGAAATCCGACGATCATTGCGCACTATTACCACTGACCGAATGTACCACTCTATGGGTCAATCGGCGAGAGCGGAATCTCCGAAGGAATATCTAGGATTCGATCACGACGATCGCGGCGGCGGCCATCCCGTCGCCGCGACCCAAAGCGCCGAGGCCTTCGGGGCTCGACGCCTTCACGTTGAGCAGCTTCGAGTCGGCGTCCAGCGCATGCGCGAGGTTCAGCCGCATCTCATCCAGATAGGGTGCGAGCTTCGGCTGTTGCGCGAAGATAGTCACATCGGCATTGCCAAGCCTGAAGCCGCGGTCACTCGCAACCTTCCACACCGCCATCAGCAGGTGGAGGCTGTCAGCGTCTTTATACCGAGGATCGCTATCTGGAAAATGGCGTCCGAGGTCCCCCGCCCCTAGCGCCCCCAGGATCGCATTGGCGAGCGCATGCGCGGCGACGTCGGCATCCGAATGCCCTCCAAGTCCGCGTTCGTACGGAACCTCGACGCCGCCGAGGATTAATTTGCGGCCCTCCAGCAGCGGATGAAAATCGAACCCCTGGCCGACGCGAATCGTCATCGCTTTGAAGGAGTCGCTCCGGTGAAGGCGGGATGCTGCGTTGACACTATCAACCTCTGTAGACAAGCTTGGGACATACGCAGGTTGGAGGGAAGTGGGCGATGCCGGCTTTTGTCAAAACTCCGAGGTTCATCATCAGCACGATTTTCCTGATCTGGCTGATTTCCGTCATTTGGCAGAATCACAGCGAGCCACCCGTTTACGTGTTCTACGCCCCGTTCCTCAGCGTCCAGCTTCGACTGGTGTGGGTGCTGGTACTTGCCGCGATTTTCGGCGCTGTGGTCGCATTGGTCATCCAGTACATGTGGAATCATCGCGCCTCGAAGAATGCTTCTTCGTCGGTCGCCGCATGAGGGTCGAGTAGAAGCGCCGTCGCCGAGCTTCCCGCTTTGAGCAGGTTTTCCTTTGCGGGACCGATTAGCAGCGCATCGGCGCGCGAGAGCGAGCTGAGAATCCCTGAGCCCTGACTCCCAGTCGGCGTCGCATACAGTTCGCCTTTTCTTGGCTCCAGACGGACTCGCACGAATTCAGTGAGGTTGCTGGAGACCTTGATATCGACGCCGCAGATAACGTGGACGCGGGGCAGCCCCAGCTTGCGATAGCCTCCCATCCTTCTCAGCGCAGGCCTCGCATATAGATAGAAGCACACCATCGTGGAGACCGGATTGCCCGGCAATCCAAAAACGGGCCTATCTGCCATGATGCCGAACTTCAGCGGACGGCCGGGCTTTTGTGCGACGCCATGAAAGAGCGTGCGCATCCCAAGCTCGTCCATCACGCCTTTGACGTGATCGAACTGGCCGACCGAGACACCTCCAGTTGAGAACACGACGTCGAAGCGCATCGCCTCGGAGAGCCGTTCGCGAGTGTCCTCGATAGTGTCGCGCGCAATTTTGAGGATAGTGGGATCGCCACCCGCCTCGATGATAGCGGCGGCGAGCGCGTAAGCGCTGGAGTTCACGATTTGCGCGCCGGTCGGAATCTGGTCGATATCCACCAACTCATCTCCGGTCGCAACGATCGCCACCCGCGGCTTGCGGTAAACGTCGAGCATCGAGCGATTGAGCGAGGCCAGCATCCCAAGGTCCGATGGCGTCAGGACTTTGCCCTCGGTCATTACCAGCTCGCCCTCGCGAAGGTCCTCGCCGCGCGGGCGAATGAAACCTCGCGATTCGACCGCCGCGAGTATTTCGACTTTCGAATCGGAGCCGCGCGTGCGTTCGACCTGAACGATCGCATCGGCGCCAGCCGCGATCGGCGCTCCGGTCATGGTTCGGATTGCAGTGCCGGGTTCTACGCGTAGCGTCGGCATGGTACCCGCGCCGACCGTTTCAATCACCTTGAGAGATACTGGATTGGACTCGCTGGCGGAGGCGATATCGGCAGCGCGGACCGCATAGCCGTCCATCGCAGAGTTGTCGAATCCAGGGATATCGCGCGAAGAATGGATCTCCTCGGCCAATACGCGGCCCAGGCCGTGAAGAATCGGCACGCGCTCTATGCCCAGCGGCGCAACGCTATCAAGGACGATTCGGAGAGCTTCATCTGCGCTGATCATGGCTTATCGTCGAAGCATACGCAGAGAATGCGAAAGAAAAAAGGCGCGGCATCGGCGCCGCGCCTTTCAAAGAGCCCGACGAAAGAGTCAGGGCGTGACCAGCTTGGCCGCGCGCGCGGTGATGACCTCGTCGATCAGGCCATACTCAACCGCCTGTGTGGCGCTCATGAAGTTGTCCCGATCGGTATCCTTCTCGATTTGCTTGACGCTCTTGCCGGTGTGACGCGCCAGCACCTCGTTCAGGATTTCCTTCTGCCGCAGCGCTTCGCGCGCCTGGATTTCGATATCGGCCGCCTGCCCCTCGAACCCGCCGGAGAGTTGGTGAATCAGGATCCGCGAGTGAGGCAGCGCGTAGCGACGACCCTTGGCGCCCGCCGCGAGCAGGAAGGATCCCATGCTGGCGGCCTGCCCGACGCATAGCGTGGAGACCGGAGGCTTCACGAATTGCATTGTATCGTAAATCGCGAGGCCGGCGGTGACCGATCCGCCTGGCGAATTTATGTACATATTGACTTCCTTGTCGGGGTCCTCGGACTCCAGGAACAGGAGCTGCGCGGTAATCAGATTCGCGACGTCATCAGTCACGGTGCCGCCGAGAAAAACGATGCGGTCCTTCAGTAACCGCGAGTAGATATCGTAAGATCGCTCGCCACGGCCGGTTGATTCCACCACATAGGGAATGAGAATACTGCTCATGCTTCCAAGTTACTCCGCGCCAGGGTTCGCGTCGAGATTGCAACCCCTGTTGCTCAAAAATATCTGCCGGCTTTCGCTGCTCCTCCTGCTCGGCTCGCTCTTGCCCGCATCTGCTGGAAGCAAGTTCGCCGCGTCGCCAGCCGAACGCGAGAAGAACAAATACTACCTGCCGGATAAAAACCAATCGCAGGTGGTCAACGTTTCAACCGCGGGCGAGGCGCAAGCGGAAATAATCGTGTTGACCGAAGCCATCGCCATCAAGGAAAACGGTCCCAAGGAAACCATCGCAAAGTTCGGCGAGGTCTACGCCTTCGCGCCATCGTTCATCGCCGTTCACAAGGATGAACCGACGCGGCTGACATTCTGGAATCTACAGCCGGACGACGGTCACGATTTCATGCTCGTTGACCCGGATCTCAATGTTCTGATGCACGTGAAGCTCAACCCGCTCTCGAAAAATTCCTGGGTCTTCAAGTTCCACAAGGAGGGCTTGTTCCCGTTCTATTGCTCGGTGCATCAGCCGGAAATGAACGGCCAGATCCTCGTGCTGCCAGCGCGAAAATAGCTCAGCCGATCTGCGCGATGGCTTTTCGCAGGCGCGCGACGGTGCGCTCGCGGCCAAGCACCGCGATGACCTCATAGATCCCAGGGCTGACGGTCCCACCGGTCAGCGCGACGCGCACCGGTTGCGCAAGCTGCCCGAGCTTCATGCCGAACCGGCCGAGCACTTCTTCGAACACGCGCTGCACCGAGGCCTCCGAGAAGTCGCCCGTGAGCTTATCGAGTTCCGACGCGAGCGCGGCGAGTTGTTCCTTCACCTCGGGCTTGAGGAACTTCGTCGCCGCTTTCGGATCGATGTCGATATCATCGCGAAGATAAAACTTTGCAAAGTCAACCAGCTCGACCAGCGTCTTGGCGCGCTCCTTGAGCGTCGCAACCATCTTTTCCAGCCAGGCATCGTCACCGGGAGTCGGATAGCCGGCGTTCGCGATGAACGGCTTGATTTCCTGCGCGAGCTGCGCATTGCGGACGCTCCTTCAGGTAGTGAAAGTTCAGCCACAGCAGCTTTTCGGCATTGAAAATGCCCGACGACGTCCCACATGCATCGAAGCCGAAGTAATCGATCAGCTCCTGCTTCGAAAAGATTTCCTGGTCGCCATGCGACCAGCCCAGCCGCGCGAGGTAGTTGAGCACGGCTTCCGGAAAATATCCCATCTCGCGATATGCGCTGACCGAGGTCGCGCCGTGGCGCTTGGAGAGCTTGCCGCCATCGGGACCCATCACCTGCGGCAGATGGGCGAAGGCGGGCGGCTCGTATCCGAGCGCGCGGAACATCTGAATCTGCCGCGGTGTATTCGGCACATGGTCATCGCCTCGCACGACGTGGGTGATGTTGAAATCCACCTCGTCGAGCACGGTGCAGAAGTTGTAGGTCGGGCTGCCGTCGGAGCGCAGGATGACGAGGTCGTCGAGCTCCGAGTTCTCGAACACGGTGCGCCCGCGAATGAGGTCCTCGAACACCGTCTGGCCTTCATTCGGCGAACGAAAACGGATCACATAGTTGCGTCCAGCCTTGCGATCCGGCAGCTCGAGGTCCGGAGGAAACGGCTTGTTGCGGCAAGTCCCGTCGTATCCGGGCTTGCGATGCTCGCGCTCGGCCGCCTTGCGTTTCGCGTCGAGCTCCTCGGGCTTGCAGTAGCATGGATACGCCTTGCCCTCGCGAAGCAGTTGGCGCGCCGCGTCGCGATAACGATCCATCCGATTCGACTCGAAGTAGCGCGGGTCAGGCGGGCCCTCGTCCCATTCCATGCCCAGCCACTTGAGATCGACGAGGATCTCTTCCAGTGATTCCTTGGTCGAGCGCTCCTGATCGGTATCGTCGATGCGCAGGATGAACGTGCCCTTGTTGTGACGCGCGTACAGGTAGGCGAACAGGCCCGAGCGGACGTTACCGATGTGCAGCGAGCCGGTCGGGCTCGGCGCGAAGCGGGTGCGAACGGTCACAATTTACTCCCATTCAATCGTGGCGGGCGGTTTCGAAGTGATGTCGTACACGACGCGATTGACGCCGCGGATTTCGTTGGTGATGCGGCTCGACACGCGCGCCAGAAAACCCGGGTCGAGCCGCGCCCAGTCTGCAGTCATGCCGTCCTGCGACTCGACGGCACGAATCGCGATAACGCTTTCATAGCTGCGTCCGTCGCCCATCACGCCTACCGTCTTGAGCGGCAGCAGGACGGCGAACGCCTGCCACAGATTCCTGCCAATACCCGATGACGCAAATTCCTCCATCACGATCTGATCGGCGCGGCGCAGCAACTCGACGCGATCGCCGGTGACTTCGCCGACTATCCGCACCGCCAGGCCCGGGCCGGGAAACGGCTCGCGATCGACGATCTCGCGCGGCAGGCCCAGCTTGCGGCCCAGCTCGCGCACCTCATCTTTGAAGAGCTCACGAAGCGGCTCGATAAGTTCGAGCTTCATGCGGTCCGGTAGTCCGCCGACATTGTGATGGCTCTTGATGACGGCCGATGGCCCTTTGAACGAGACCGATTCGATGATATCGGGATAGAGGGTGCCCTGCCCCAGGAACCGGGCGCCACGCACCACCTCCTCGGACTCGAACACATCGATGAACGTATGCCCGATGATGCGACGCTTCTGCTCAGGATCGAGAACGTCCTTCAGCCGCTTCAGAAACAATTCCGATGCGTCGGTGACGGTGAGGTCGATGCCGAGCTGGCCGGCGAAGACGTTTTCCATCCGCTCGCGCTCGCCCGCGCGCAGCAATCCGGTGTCGACGAAGACGCATTTGAGCCGCTCGCCGATCGCGCGATGAATCAGCGCCGCCGCGACCGAGGAATCGACGCCACCCGAAAGGCCGAGCAGCACCTTATCGCGCCCGCCGACCCTGTCGCGAATCTCGGCGACCTTGGTCTCGATGAAATTCGCCATCGTCCAGTCGCCGGGCTCGCCGCAAATCTTCAGCACGAAGTTGCGCAACACCTGCGTTCCGCACGGCGTGTGCACGACCTCGGGATGAAACTGGATGCCGCGAATCCTGCCGTCCTCGGTACGCACCGCGGCGCATGGAGCGTTCGCCGTATGCGCGATCGAGCGCAGCGTCGCCGGAATCGACTCGACGCGGTCGCCATGACTCATCCAGACGCGATGCTCCTGACCTTCGAGGCCCTCAAACAGCGGATCCTGCGCATCGATTTGCAGAGTCGCCGGGCCGTACTCGCGCGCCTTCGACGGCGGCGTCTTCGCGCCCAGATGACTCGCGACGACATACATGCCGTAGCAGATGCCGAGGATCGGCGCGTCGGTCTTCAGCACTTCCGGGTCGATGTCCGGCGCATTCTCTTCGTAGAGGCTCGCGGGCCCGCCCGACAGGATGATGCCGCGCGGCTTCATCGCGCGAATCTTCGCGAGCGGAAAATTGAACGGATGGATTTCGCAGTACACGTTGGCCTCGCGCACCCGTCGCGCGATTAGCTGGGTGTACTGACTGCCGAAATCTAGAATGAGAATCACGTTGAAGCCGTTACTATATCGGACCCGCGAGTGCGTAAAAACACGCTCTCCCGATACATTTCCACAACGCGAGCGCTGAAGCTAAGCGTTGCGGCCGCGCACGTTTCGGCCGGCGGCACTGCTATGCGGGCGGCGCTCGGGCGTGCGGCCGGTCTTGCGAAATTGCATCCGCAGCGGGCTGCCCACGATGTTGAGCGCCTTGCGAAATCGCGTCTCCAGAAAGCGGATGTAATGCGCGGGGATGTCACGATCGAGATTCGAGAAGAACGCGAGCCGCGGCGGCGAGCTGCCGACCTGCGTGACGTACATCAGGTTGAGGCGCTTGCGATCGACCATCGGCGGGTCCATCGCGGCGGTCGCGCCGGCGAGGATCTGATTGAGCATCGAGGTCTGGTATGTCGCGCGCCATGATTCGCCGGCAGCCAGCGCCGCGGGAATGATGTCATTCACACCGTCGCCCGTGAGCGCCGAGGTGAACACAATGGCCGCGTATTCGAGAAAGGGAAATCGATGATGCGCGTCGCGAATGAACGCCGCGATCTTGCGCCCCTCCTTCGCCGCGGCGTCCCATTTGTTGCAGACCAGAACCATCGCGCGATCGTTGGTATCAACGAGGTGCGCGAGGCTTGCGCATCCTGATCGGTGATTCCCTCGGTCGCATCGATGACGAGCAGGAAGACATCGGCGCGCCGGATCACCTCGATCGCGCGGCCCACGGAGGCCTGCTCGAGTTCGCCCTCGACGCGCGGCTTGCGGCGGATTCCCGCCGTGTCAATCAGAAGGAGTCGTTTGCCCTTGTAATCGAGTGGCGCGTCGACCGCATCGCGAGTGGTGCCGGGCGTCGCGTTGACGATCGAGCGCTCGATTCCGGTAAGCCGGTTAAGCAGCGACGACTTGCCGACGTTGGGGCGGCCAATCAGCGCAATTTTCAGGTCAGGGCGTTCGGCGATCCTCGCTTCCTTCGCGGGAAGCCGCGAGACGATCTCTTCGAGCAGTTCACCGACACCGTTTCCATGCGCCGCGGACAGGAAAAAAATCTTCTCCGCGCCGGCCGCATAGAAATCCGAGGCCGCAGTCTCCTGCCCCCGCTGATCAATTTTGTTGACCGCGACGATAAGGGGACATCCGGTGTCGCGAATCAATGCGAGCGCTTCCTGATCGGCGTCGGTGAAGCCCGCGCGCCCGTCGAACAGCATCACGACGAGGTCCGCCATGCCCACGGCCGCAAGCGCCTCGCGCACGACGCGCTCCGACATCCGCTCGCGCCCGCCGATCTCGAGACCGCCGCTGTCGATCACTATGAAGTCGCGATCATCGTAGGAGGCGCGCGCGAAGTTCAGATCGCGTGTGGTGCCCGGAATCGCGCTGGTGATGGCGCGCGCTCCCGCCGCGATTCGATTGAACAGCGTTGACTTGCCGGCATTGACCCGGCCCGCCAGCACCACGGTCGGCAGTCCCTGTGCGATAGCGGCCGAGATTGCGCCCGGCCGCGGTTCCGATTTGGCGGCGCGAGGCATCAGCCTACAACCCCATCTCCTGGAGCTTGCGAGGATTGCGGGTCCAGTCGCGATCGACCTTCACGAGCAGATCGAGGAAGACCTTCCACCCGAGGATTTCCTCGAGTTCGATACGCGCGGCGGTGCCGACTTCCTTGAGCATTCTGCCGCCGGCGCCGATCACGATTCCCTTGTGCGATTCGCGATCCACGATGATGGTCGCGGCAATCTTGATCAGCTTCTTTTCCTCGTCTTCGCTGAACACCTCGACCAACACCGCGGTTGAAAACGGAATCTCGCGTTCCAGCTTGAGAAACAACTTCTCGCGGATGATTTCCTCGGCCAGCGTGCGCTCCGTCTGGTCGGTGTATTCCTCCTCCGACATCAGCGCCGGCCCTTCCGGGAGCATCGATTTGAGCGTGCGCAAAAGCTCCTCGACGTTCTCGCCGGTTTTGGCACTAACCGGCACGATTTCGATGCCGGGCAATTCACGCGCGCATTCCTCAAGCAGCGGAAGCAGTCGCGTGCGCGGCATCAAATCGATCTTGTTGATCACCAGAAGCTTCGGGCGACTCAGCGCGCGCAATTCTTCGAGGAATGCATGGTCGGCAGGAGTGGCGCGATCGCCGGCCTCGATCACGCCCATGATAATCTCGGCCTCGGCAAGGCTTTGCCGCGCCGTCTGAACCATGCGGCGATTCAGCATCTTGGGCGAGTCATGAATTCCGGGCGTATCGATAAAGATTATTTGCGCATCCGGATCGCTGCGGATTCCCAAAACCTTGCGACGTGTGGTCTGCGGCTTGGGCGTGACGATTGCGACCTTGTGTCCGACCAGGCGGTTGAGCAGCGTCGATTTGCCGACATTGGAGCGCCCGCCGAGGACAACGAATCCAGCGCGATGTTTAGTTTCTGCGTTCACGAAGCTCTTGCTCTATCTGGGCCAGCGCGGCGCGTGCGGCAGCCTGCTCGCTCTGCTTCTTGCTGCCGCCCTCGCCGGTGCCCAATTCCTTGCCCGCGATCCGGATTCGAGTGGTAAATCGTTTCGCATGGTCGGGGCCGCTCGCCGCCACCAATTCATAGGCGGGCTGCGCTCGATATCGACGATACGCAACCTCCTGGAGCTCGGTCTTGTAATCGCGCTCGGCGGAGGGACCTCCGATGTCATCGACGAATAACGATTCTACCACACGCTGGGCCGGCGCGAGGCCACCATCGGTATAAATCGCGCCCACGACGGCTTCGAAGGCGGCCGCCAGAATCGAAATTTTGTCGCGCCCGCCGCTTTTCTCTTCACCCTTGCCAAGCTTCAGCCTGGAGCCCAGTTCAATCGATTGCGCCTTGAGCGCCAGGGTACGTCCGTTGACGATCGAGGCACGCTGCTTCGAGAGCGGGCCTTCCTTGGCGTCGGGAAACCGGCGCATCAACATGTCGGCGATCGCCAGATCCAAAACGGCATCACCCAGAAATTCGAGCCGCTCGTAGTGCACGTCAGAACCGACTGCGGCGCTGGGATGAGTAAGCGCGATCGACAACAGCTCCGGCCGAGCGAAAGAATATCCGAGTCTGCGTTCCAGGTCCGCGGCGGCGCTTTCAGAAGGTTCCGGTTGCGGCGCAGGAGGCGGCTGTCTCCCGAACCTCAACAATCTCCCCAACCAGTTGGGCGCCTTTGGCAAACGAAGCCTCCACCTCAAGTTCGCGATTAAGTTGGCTGGCAGCGCCCCGCGTCAACACCCGCACGTAGTTGCGGCTGTAGCCGCCGAGCTCCCCATCCTCGGTTGATTCCTCAAGCAGAACTTTAAGTTTCTGCCCGACCAATTTTTCGGCGAAGACCTTCCGCTTGCGCTCCCCAAGTTCCCGCATCAATGCCCCGCGCCGCTTGATCTCGCGCGCGGCGACCTTGCCAGACAGCTTCGCCGCCGTAGTTCCGGCGCGCACAGAGTACGGAAAGATGTGGAAATACGAAAGCGGCAGGCCCTCGACGAACCTGAACGAATGTTCAAAATCCAGCGCGGTCTCGCCCGGAAAACCAACGATGATATCGGTGCCGATGCCCGCATCGGGCATCGCCTCGAGCACCCTCTCCACGCGATCGCGGAAGTAGGCGGTGTCGTATCGGCGCCGCATCCGCGCCAGCGTGCCATCCTCGCCCGCCTGAAGCGGCAGATGAAGATGGGAACAGATCTTTTCGCTTTGTGAAATGATGTCGATGATTCGGTCGCTGAGCTCCTCGGGATCGAGCGAGCTGATGCGAATACGATCGATGGGCGACCGCTCGGCCAGCATCTCCAGCAAATCGGCCAGCTCGACCGGCGGATCAAGATCCTTGCCGTAGCCGCCGAGATGGACGCCCGAAAGAATCACTTCCCTGAAGCCGCGCGCGTGCAGCTCGTCGATCGCGGCGACGATGCGGCGCGGCTCGACGCTGCGCGACATCCCGCGCGAAAACGGTACGATGCAGAACGTGCAGAACTGGTCGCATCCTTCCTGCAGCTTCAGGAACGCTCGCGAATGGCCCGCCAGCGTCACGCCGCTAAGTTCGATCGGCGCGCGCTCCTTGCGCAGGTTGGAGACCATCACGCGTTCGGTAGCGTCGCCCATCACGGCGCGCTCGAGATCGTCGAGACGGCCGAGGCCGACGATCGCATCGACCTCGGAATGACGCTCAAGGACTTCGGGACTCGCCTGCGCGAGGCATCCGGTCATCACGATTCGCGCGTTGGGATTGAGACGGCGCGCGCGGCGCGCGATGCGCAGGCTTTCGGAATCGGCCCGATCGGTAACGGTACAAGTATTGACGATATAGACGTCTGCGGGTTCGGTGAACTCGCGTCGTTCGAAACCGCGCGCGCCGAGGCGCGATTCGATAATCGCCGAGTCGTACTGATTGACCTTGCAGCCCAGTGTTGCGATCGCAAATCGCATCGCAGCCTAGTCCCTCAGCCCCCGCTCGATAAAGCCGCCGCCGACAACCTCATCGCCGCGATAGAACACGCACGCCTGGCCCGGCGTGACCGCCGGCCCTTCGGAAACGAATCGAACTTCCGCAGTGCCCGCCGACGCGACGGTGAGCCGGGCCGGAAGCGCGGGATGACGGTAGCGAATCTTTACTTCGACATCGGACACGTCCGCATCGAGTGTCGAGGGATCGACGAATTCGACGTCGCGCGCGATGAGCCCGCGCGAGTTCAGCTCGCCGCGACTGCCGACAATCACGTCGCCGCTGTCGGACCGAATCTCGCGAACATACCGCGGCTCTCCCGCAGCGATTCCCAAGCCGCGGCGCTGTCCCACGGTGAAGCGATGGATTCCAGAATGATCGGCGAGAATGTTTCCCTCGCCATCAGTGATACGTCCTTCGCGAATGGAACCCTCCGGCGCGAGCCGCTCGACGAATTGCGCATAGTCGCCGTCGGGCACGAAGCAAATTTCCTGGCTCTCGGGCTTGTCAGCATTCGCGAGACACAGAGCGCGAGCGTGCGCACGAACTTCCACCTTGGTCATGTCACCGAGCGGGAACAATGTGCGGGAAAGTTCCGCCTGACCGAGCGTGAAAAGAAAATACGACTGATCCTTTGAAGAGTCCGCGGCGCGCAGCAGATGGTAACGGCCCGAGTCGTCGCGCGAGATTCGCGCATAGTGGCCGGTCGCGACGAAGTCAGCATCAAGCGCACGCGCGCGGCTCCAGAGGCGATCGAACTTGATCTCGCGATTGCACATCACGCACGGATTGGGCGTGCGGCCGGCCAGATACTCGGAGACGAAATTTCCGATTACGCGCGCGCCGAAGTCGGCGCGGAGATCGACGATGTAAAACGGGAACCCCATTCGCTCGGAAACACGGCGCGCATCCTCGAAGTCATCGTGCGAGCAGCAGGCGCCTCGACGCCGAGCGATATGCGGTGCGTCGGGTGCAAGGCGCATCGCGACGCCGACCACGTCATAACCCTGCTCGCAGAGAAGCGCCGCTGCAACCGAACTGTCAACGCCACCCGACATCGCGACCAGAACACGGCGGCTCATCGCAGCGCCCCCAGGTGGCTTCGAGTCGAGGTAGACGCGGTAGCGGGTTCGGCTTCGGAAACGCGGCGCCATACGCGAGGAATGATATTCGCGGCGCGGGCGATATCGTTGCGCGTCGTGTTCCAGCCCAAACTCAATCGGAGCGAGCTGCGCGCTTCGTCATGCGTCATTCCCATCGCCAGCAACACATGCGAGGGCTCAACCGCCCCGGCCGCGCATGCGGAACCCATCGACACGTGGATTCCCTCGAGGTCGAGCGCGATCAGCAGGCTCTCGCCGAGGACCCCGGGGAAAGTGAGGTTCAGGGTATTGGGTAGTCGATCGCGAATGGGAGCGTTGAGGCGCAATCGCGGAATCGCATCGAAAAGTTCCGCAAGCAGTTCGTTGGCCAGCGTCGCGACGCGCAAGGCCTCGTCATGAAAATGCTCGGCCACGGCCGCCGCAGCAGCACCGAATGCGACCGCGCCGAGGAGATTCGGCGTACCGGCGCGAAGTCCGCTCTCCTGCGGACCGCCCAGGAGTATCGGCGTCAGTTTGGATGGGTCTCGCACGTAAAGCGCGCCGATTCCGGCGGGCGCGCCGAGCTTGTGACCGCTGATGGTCATGAGATCGCATCGCAGTTCGGCGACATTGACGGGGATTCGGCCGACGGCCTGCGCGGCATCCAGATGGAAAATCGCGCCGGCGCGGGGAGCCGCATCGGCGATAGCGGTCACCTCTTGAATCGTGCCCACTTCGGAATTGGCGAGCGCAAAAGAGACGAGCGCCGTATCGGCATCGATCGAGGCGGCGATTTCATCGGGCGAGAGGCGCCCCTCGCGATCGGGGGCGGCCCTGACGACATTCTCCAAAGCATTCAGCGGCGAGAGTATCGAGGAATGCTCGATCGACGAGCTAACGACAGTGCGTCGGGAAGAGTGAGCCTTGAGCGCACCGAAAATGGCGAGGTTGTTGGCCTCGGTGCCACCGCTGGTGAAAATGAGCTGGCGCGGTTCGGCGCCGATAAGCGTGGCGACCTGGGCGCGGGCAGCCTCGAGCATCCGGCGGGCGGATTGTCCCGCGCGATGGACCGACGCAGGATTCCCTCCCGCTCCATCCGTGAATCGGGCGATCGCGTCCTTGGCCTCGGGTCGAAGCGGCGATCCGGCATTGTGATCGAGGTAGGTGCTCATCGACGTTGCATACTGAATTAGCGAGAGTGATAAGTTACCTTACCCGGTTCCAGTGCAAAAGATATGGCCTCGTCGAGCAGTGCATCAACTATAGGAGTAGTGGTCATCGGCGCGGGGAGTCGTCGGATGCAGTTTAGCCCTGCGTCTATCCACGGCGGGCGCGATAGTTGACATCTTTGATACGCGTGAAATATGCGCCGGGATGTGCGCCCGTTCCGGCGCCCTCGTATGCGCGCCATCGGCGTGATGGACGCCGCCGGCCGCTTCCACGAGGCCGACGCGGTATGCCTCGTGACTGGCCCCTGGACCGGCCCGCTGCTCGCCCCGGTCGGCGTGCAAATCCCCATCACCCCCGAGCGCGCGCAGATTGCCTTCTTCCGCCGCGCGCCCACCCTCCGCCATCTCACCTATATCGATACCATCTCCGGCCCCTACTTCCGTCCCCACGGCGCCGATTTGACCCTCGCCGGCCTCGCATCATTCCCCAAATGCGCGGCATGCTTCTCGCAAATCCAGGAGCGAGAAGCACGCCGCGCCCCCACCCCAAGACGTGGCCCGGCACTTTTGTATTTGCTAAGATCCGAACTGGCACCACAGGACAAAATGGAAACCCAAGCGGTCAAACTACTACCCAACGAGAATCCAGATCTCCAGGAAGAGGTGAAAACGCTTCTGCCAAACGGCGCCGCCTGGCTCGAGACTCAGAACTTCCTCTTCGACGGGCGAAAACCGAACGATCTGATTGGTACTCCAGAAGAGTTCCGCGTTCGTGACGTTATTCGGGCAGTGAAACACGGCTTCATTTCATGAACCTCGGCGCCTGCTCGGCGCTGACTACTTCGCCCCTGACCGGTGTATGGTATCGGGCTCTACCACTCCAACGCCTGAATACGGCTCTTCAAACCTCGCAAACCAGATTCATCCCAGGCCGGTTCAACGATGGGACGGGACTATTTGACGTTCTGTATCTCTGCGAGAACCCGTTTGTCGCATTCATGGAGGTCGGCGCGACCTTCGGTTCTCTAACCAATGTCATCCCCAATCCCGCGGTACCGTGGGCGATCTTCAACGTCCGGGTGAGGTTGCATGCGATCAGCGACCTGGCCGCCAATGTGGCTTCTCTCCAGACAAGCGCGCAGGAACTGACAGGTGATTGGCGCGAGTACAGCGGGCCGAAAGTCAGGCGGGTCGATGGTTGGAATCGAGGTGATCTCGCCCCCAACTCACCAAGTCGGCAACGCTCTGTACTCCGTGCCAGAGATGGAAGGCTTCCTGACGTTTTCGGCCAAAGTGCCGACCTATCGATGCCTGGTGGTTTTCCCGAATAAACTGCATTCGACCAGCCTGGTGGAGTTTTTCGATCCTTCCGGAAACGTGGTCCACAAGATTCCGTAAGATATTGTCGGATCGTTCGGAAGCCGCCGGATGGCGGCTTCCAAGGCGGTGCCCTTCAGCACGGTGCTCTTTCAGCGTTTCGCCTTATGCAGCAAAACCGCTGTCCATCTCATTGACGAGATTGCGGACTCGCCACATATTTCCGCGCAAAATTTCCTCGCGCGGAGAGATGCCATCGAGCGTGCCGAGGGGCATTCGGAACCATGCGCGCGTCGCGCGCAGACTGTTATCGGTAAGACCGAAAACGTCTTGCACCAGCGCCGCCAGCGCTGCGAGCTTCTCCTGATGGACATGCGAGGCGCCGAAGCGTGAGATGGTAGAGGGAGCGCGCCCGAGGTATTTGGCAATGTCGCTGATCTGCCAATCGAGCAGTTCGGCGAGTTTTGCGGCGCCGAAGCGGCCGCGGCGATCGGTAGCGTGGCGAAGAACTCGCGCTCGTTTGAATGTGACAATAACCGGCGCCACTGGCATGACGGCCAACCTCTTAGGATATTCTACCGCAACGGTCAGCAATTCAACAGCACGGATTTAGCACGCGAAAGTCCCGGACTGGTGTCGGCCCTTCTTTGTGGCACAGGCTTTAGCCTGGGTCTTCACAACAGCAGGCAGACACACAGGCTGAAGTCTGTGCCAGCAACTATGCAGCGCATCACCAAAAAGCGCCTCGCCGAACTGATGCGCACCAGCCGCGCCCAGGTCGACCGCATATTCGATCCGGACAAGGGCAATGTCACGATCGAGACGCTGCAACGTGCCGCCGCGCTGGTCGGCCGTCAACTTCGTTGAGCTGGTCTAACGCCGCCCCGCCGAACTGTCCGACACGCGGTTTGTGACTGGTAAGCTGATCGCGGGCGAGCATGAATACACGTGGGCACGGACTTCAGTCACACACTCTGATGCGGATGCTGTGCACCATTCCCCATAGTGCGCGGCATGTTTCTCGCAAATGCGGAAGCCACAACCACGCCGCGTTACCAGCGCACCCGCTGCTCCCAGCCCCACAAATACAAATCGCTATCGCACCCGCACTCGCAAAATCCGAGACCCTATCATATAGACAATCTGTGTAGAGCGGGGGATCTGGTGTCGTCGCTAACACATTCTGGTATTGCAGACGGTCAACCGGCAGTTGTAGTCATAACCGGCGTCAGCCGGGGCCTCGGTCGCGCCATGGTAGATGAATTTGTCCACCTCGGACACACCGTTTGTGGCTGTGCTCGCACGAGAGACGAAATCGACAAGCTTGCTCAACTATATCCTATTCACGATTTTCGAACCGTGGACGTCGCTTCAGACCCCGAGGTAAAAGCTTGGGCCGAGCACGTTCTAAGAAAATACGGCCCACCCGACTTCGTACTCAACAATGCCGCCGTTATCAACTTGAAAGCTCCGCTGTGGGAGGTGAGCGACAGAGATTTTTCCGCCGAGATCGACATCAACATCAAGGGCGTTGTCAATGTGATACGCCATTTCGTGCCATCGATGAAAAGTCGCCAACGCGGAGTCATCATAAACTTCGGTTCGCGTTGGGGAAAGCACGTCTGGAAGCACATGGCACCTTACTGCGCGACCAAATGGGCTGTTGAGGCGCTCACACAGGCCTTAGCGGAAGAATTAAACCTCGAGGGTGTAGCCGCTATTAGACTTAACCCCGGAATCGTCCGAACGGAAATGCTCCACAGATACCTAGGAGATAAGAATACCGACACATCTACCTATCCCACTCCGCCCGACTGGGCGAAGATCGCGGTCCCATTCATCTTGCGGTTGTGCTTTACGGACACCGGCAAATCGTTCGACCTCACTAGTGAGTCCTTAACGTAGGCACACCACTATGAAGAACATTTACCACGTGACAAGACCAGTATGGGCCAGCATGGACGGATGGGAAACCGCTATGATCTTTGTAGTTGGCGTCTCGCTCGGTCTCTTCGCCCTCGGCGAGAAAGAACTTTCTGACTCGATTCATCATCCAGTCATCGTCGACAGCCTACCACTTGTTGAAATCATTGTCTCGACCTTCGGTTGCCTCCTCTTAATTTGGTGGTACAAGAAGCACAGAGTTGGCTGCTATCCGAGTAGTTTCATTTATTGTTTTATTCTGTCCGATGGTTCTAATCCGGACGGAAAGTCGCGCGTCGTGGGTTACTGCCACGTGAAGCCCGAGATGGACAATGGAGAGATAGTCGCTCAGGGGGCATCTTTCTATGGGGAAAATCGCAAACTTGATGTCGAAAGTCGAGTAGGTTTCCAGTCAACTCAAGTTCGCGGAACTCAAGAGAACGGCGAAATCACGTGTCACATACGATTCAACATAAACGACGAAGATTTGGCTAAGAGATTCTATAGGCACGGCTTGCTGCAGTTCCGATTAACCAGCGCACCCTGGCTGACATCCATCATTGAAGGAGGAGACACATACGCAGGCTATTTGCAGTCAATACAGAGAGAAATCGAGATTCCGGGTGTTGACGTTCGCAGTCGAGGTTACGCAGAATGGTATAGTAGCGGAAGGCTAATCGAGACCAAGATGGAAGAAGCACTCGCATTGTATGGAAGCGAGCTTCTCGATAAACTAGATCGCGTGTTAACTGCTTCACCGTTGCCGACTTTGTGGCGAGGCCGAGACCAAATGCAGTCCAACGAAACCAACTTCTGGAAAGTCCCAATCCCGACACCTCAGTCAATAATTCTCAACGAAAAGCTTTATCCCCACATCGACAAGCTATTGAGTGAGGTGCTGGTGTTGGTCGGAGTGGACAGGGCAGCTATTGCTCAGTTCAAAGATCTCGCGAAAAGTGCAGCTAAGCGTGATGAATCTCTTACTTTAGTGGCGTATGAAAGATCTCTTAAGGCTGGCCTCCTTGGTCTGGTACGGCACGACAGGAAGGACGAATGTTTGAATAGGAGAGCGAAGGTAATATACGATGAAATAAGTTCCTGTCTAATTGGTGATTCTTTGCTAGACATCGGGTGTGGAAACGGACTGATAAGCAATTTGGCTAGAGGCCGCTTCAAGAAAATCCAATTGTTAGATGTTGTCAACTATCTTCCGGCGGCACTTAATCTTCCGTTTCTCTTGTACAAAGAGGAAGAACAATTGCCAATTGAAGGCGCATTCGACACTGTGCTTCTGTTAACCGTGCTTCATCATTCACGCGACCCTGTAGAACTCTTGAAAAAGGCTTGGGCGGCCACAAAGAAGAGGCTGATAATAATAGAATCGGTCGTCGGCGTTCGCGAACCAGACCCCCCCTGTGAATTCGTTACATTAGATGACACAGACCAGGTTGCGTACGCTGCTTTTGTGGATTGGTTTTACAACAGAGTACTTCATGACGACATTCCAGTTCCCTACAGTTTTACGACACCCGACAAGTGGTTGTCGCTTTTTCAGCAACACAAGATGAATTGCACGAAGACAATCTACCTGGGCCAAGATATAGCGATTGGACCAGAGTATCACATGCTGTTTGTGTTGGACAAAGAGAAACAGCAAGAGCCTTCGCAGCGGCCCTGAAGCAAGGTCTTCATCGAATTCGATCGCTTTCCATGGCTCAAACTAGCGCGACGGGACTTGTCCGATAGTTGGAACACAGTGCCGTTTCAACTGGTTTCAGATGCGCTCCGTTGCGAGTGGCCTTCAGAGAGCCTCTCGATACCCACTCGATGCTCTGGCAAACTAGCGGCACATCTTCGCCGGAGGCTGCCGCATGAAAAACTCACCCCTCGCCATCCTGCCCGCGATGCTGATTGCCGTCGGCGCGCTGGCGCTGTCGGCCTGCTGGGGTCCCGGACCCTATTACCACGGACCTGAATATGTCGGACCGCCGGCGGGGACCGTCGTGCTAGGCGACTACGACGAAGGTCATGTCTGGCATGATCGATACTGGTGGGTCGCCAATCGCCATCCGTGGGTGCATGAGCATCATCCGGAGTGGCTCGAGCATGAGACGCCTGAGGAGCATCAGGCATTCGAGCATCATCACTAATTCACGAGGGCATCCGCATTCGGCATAGGACGCTAATTTGTGCGCAATTTTTGCCCATCGGAGAGGATTCGCGGAGCCGCCTCGCGACGGGTCAAGCCTGCAGCGTTTGACATACGCTCGATAAAGCGGGACATGAATGGAGGCGCATTAGTGGAAGAAGGCCAGAATGAGGCCTCGCGTGCGCAATGAGCCATCGGCGGAGGAAGCCCGGCTCAAACAGAAACGGTTTGGACAGGGAGGGCAAAAGCGTGGGGACGAAGTCTTTCAAAATGGAATGGCTGGCGAAATTGGCTTTCGCACTTGCGACCCTCGCGTTTCTGGTCGCGGCGCAGGCGCCGGCAAACGCAGCGGGTCTTGGCGCCGCCAACGGCGGTAGCGGCGGTCCGACCGGAAACTATCTATTTAGTTTCTATACTCCTGGAAAGAGCATCCTTCGCTTGATGAATCCCAACGGCTGCGGCAACGGCGGTGTAGCCAACGGGAATTGCAACAGCGAAACCGACATTTGCGCGATGATTTACGCGTTTGACGACAATGAGGAAATGCTGGTCTGCTGCGGCTGCCGAATCACGCCAACTGCGCTGCTAAACGGCGTGGTGACTTCCAACGCGCCCGGGACGATCGCCATTATCGGTTCGTCGATAAACGATCCTGGTTCGTCGCCGTTCAGTTGCGGAAACACCTCGAACCCGAGTTGCTACGAGGGTTGCAGTCCAACCCTGCCGCCGATAACAGGCGGCGCCAACAACCTGGTCGGTAGCATAACGCATAGCCAGAGCATCGGCGCAGTGTCGGGTCTCACCGAAATCCCACTGTTCGATGCGGGCGGTGGAGAGCCCGTTGACAACGCATTTCTCGTGAACGAGTGCGCGGCCCTCATCGGGAACGGCTCACATCGGGAGGGTTTCTGCGAGTGCGGGCCTACTCCCGGCTGAGTAAAGCGACCAGCAGACTCCAGCTATATCACCAGATCCCGCCACTCGGGCGGATCTGGCTGCGCGCCGCCGTAGGGCTTCCGGTGCCGACGCGAACCGGACTCGCCTCGGCGGGCGCGCGGAATGTAGTGACCGTGCTGACCTGGGGGAACACTCAGCAGGGTACCTGGCCATGGTGGGATGAGTGCGTCGATGAGGCATACGCGATCCTGCCGCAGGACGCGACCAAACCTGGATTCCTGCCGGCCGGCTTCAACGTAGCGCAACTGCAGGCCGATCGTAACGATGTAGCGAACTGATTCGTCGCTCAGCGCGGCACGTAACGGCGCGGTCCTCGCAACCTCGCGGCGGCGAGGACTGCGTTTCGCGCGCTCAGTTCAACCCATAGCAGCGGGCGGCATTGTCGCCCATGATCCGGCGCTGCGAGGCCTCGGGCAGCGCGGCGCAATGCTCGCGCAATTCCTCGACCGCGCCCGGAAATTCGCAGTCATAGTGCGGATAGTCCGACGCCCACATCAGATACGCGTCGAGGCCGAGCGCCGCCGCGGCCTTCAGTGCCATGTCGTCCGGCTCGCATGAGGAGAAGCATTGGCGATGGAAATACTCGCTCGGCTTCATCCGCGCCTTGGGCACCATATGGCCGATCTTGCCGTGGAACTCGTCGAGCCGCGCCAGCCACCATGGAACCCATCCGCCACCCGCCTCGAGGAATGCCACCCGCAGCCGCGGATACTTGTCGAGCACGCCGTTGCATATGATGTCCATGCACGCCATCTGCTGTTCGAGCGGATGCGAAATGATCATGCGCTGGAAGAAATCGTGATAGCGATCGAATCCCGCGGTCGGCATGTCGCCGGTCACCGCGGCATGGAGAGCGATCGTGCAATTGAGCTCCTGCGCCTCGGCCCAAAACGGATCGTTGGCGGGATCGCTGAGCAGCCGATTGTTGTAGGGATTGGAGCGCACCATCACCGCCTTGACGCCATGCTCCTTGACGACGCGGCGCATCTCGGCAATCGCGGCGCTTACATCATGGAGCGGCACCGGCGCGACACTGTAGAGACGATCGGGCGCAACCGCGCAGAAGTCGCGCATCCAGTTGTTGTAGGCGCGGCAGGCCGCCGCCGATAGCTCCGCATCCTTGATCGCGACGAACCCGATACCGATGGAAGGGAAGAGCACCGAAACATCGATGCCCTCCGAGTCCATGTCGCGCAGCCGCGCGCGAGGATCCGAGCTGCCGGGCCGCAGGTCATCCCACGAAAGCTTGCGCGCCAGTTCCGGCGTGGCGAGGCCGCCAGGGATACACATCGCGGCGGGCGCGTAGATGCCGCTCCTCGCGACCTGGTCCCCGAACGCGATGCGATCGATTCCCTCGGCATCCTTCGCGATGCGTGGCATCCGGTCGCGAAACTTCGGCTCGATGTAATCGCTCCAGAACGAGCGCGGCTCGACGATGTGCCCATCCGCATCGATTATCTTTGTCATGTGCGCACCCTCATATTCCCTTTCCCGGAAGTTGGTAGCACAGGCTTCAGCCTGTGGCACAGGGATTAGGTCTACGATGGCTTCTTCATCTGAAATGACGGCCCCGACCATTCGTCATCGAGCATCGAGGTGATCGATTGCGCGCCCGATTGCGATCCTTGCGAGAGGCCCCCGCCCATTCCCGAGGTTATTGCGCCGTCGACCACCATCGCCTGTCCGCTGACGAATTCGGAGTCGTCGCTGGCGAGGAACAGCGCCATCGCGGCGATATCCTCGGGACGTCCCGCGCGCGGCCACGGCTGAAACGCGGCGAAAAGTTGCGTCGCGGTCTGCTCACCTCCCGGGATGCGGTTGTAAGTCAGCGGCGTCGCGATCAGTCCGGGGCATATGCAGTTGACGCGAATCTTGTCCTTCGCAAATTCCATCGCGGCAGATTTC
Organism: uncultured delta proteobacterium; assembly: GCA_963815835.1. GTDB lineage: Bacteria > Desulfobacterota > Binatia > Binatales > Binataceae > DATGKG01. The sequence continues at coordinate 3,150,898 of CAWFIF010000001.1, read as the reverse complement.
GTCAAGCTGATGACGCCCGCTTTGGCCGCGGCATATGCAGGTAGGCCCGGCGCGCCGCGCAATCCGGCAATCGAGGCGGTCGAGATGATCGAGCCCCCACCTGATTTGCGCAGCTCGGGCACCGCGTGCTTGATCCCGAGAAAAACCGCGCGCAGCAGGATCGAGAAGCTGCGATCCCAGTTCTCCGCAGTGGTCTTCTCCAACGGCCCTATCGCGCCGCCGAGGCCGGCGTTGTTGTACATGATATCGAGGCGGCCGAATTCCTTGACCGCGCGATCGACGGCGCCCTTGATGTTCTCTTCGCTCGATACGTCGGTGAGCTGGAAGACCGCGTTGCCGCCGTTTTCTCTGCAATCGCGCACCGCGGCTTCGCCACCTTCGCGATTTAGATCGGCGATTACGATAGCGGCGCCCTCGCCCGCGAACCTGATGGCGGTTGCGCGGCCGATTCCGCTCGCCGCTCCTGTAATGACGGCGACTTTCCTGTCGAGTTTACCCATGATGTCTCCTTCCGCGCCCCTTCTTGTTCCCCTTCCCAGAAGTGGGTAGCACAGGCTTCAGCCTGTGGCACAGGGCCTAGGTCTATGAATAGCCGCCTAGCGCAGCATTGCCAAACGGCCACGCGGGGTGTCGGCGGCGCGATTTGTAGGGAGTCTACTTAGGGAAGTTTGAACACCGGAAAGTGGCATTCATGAGTGCGCGGATCGCAGCTCATGCATTGCGTCGCGTTGGGATCGGCGCACACGATCTCAGACGAGGAACTGGAGATTTGCTGCGGTCCGCCGTTCGGATATTCGGAGACGGGCTTCGGTTCGAAGCATCCTTGCATTAGCAGCATCGCAGAGCTGAGTATCAGCGCCTCGACGGCTGCGAAAATCCCATTACGCAGCGAGTTACGCATGCCTCATGAGACTCAGCAATAAACACGCCGGACAAAAACGCGCGCTGACGGCAATGAGAACGCGGCTAGTGGCGGCTTTATGTGTGGCGTCCTCCGTCAATCGCAATTCCAATGAATGGGAACTCCGATCGGGTTGAGACCGGACGGCATAAGGACGCTGGAGGCTACCGGGTCCTTCGCGCATGCCACCGGCCCTCCTATCGTAAGGCCGCCCGACGGATAGAGCGTGCCGTGTACGATCAGCGGGCCGTGCACGACCAGCGCACCGCCTACGCTCCATGAGCCCTCCCACACTTCGGCCTTGCGTTTGCCCGCCACCTCGGCAGCCGCGTTGCCTTCGCTGGTGACATCGAACCTCGAGAAGATCGGATTTACGGAGCCCAGCACCAGCTCTCCGTCGACCACCAGCGGCCCGTTGACGTGCATCGATTCGGAAACTTCCAGCGGCCCGTCGATCACGCCACCAGTCATCTGGTGGTTAGCCTGCGACGTCACTTGCGGGCGCGTCTCCTGAGCAACCGTCGGCATCGACAAGGCGGGAACGCTCATCGCGAGGATCATGGCGACGAGGACAGCGCGGTTTTGCAACACGGCTCCTCCTCGAGATCGGTTGCCGAACGCGAATGCTTCGCCGATCGACCTCGAGTCGCATTATCGCGCCGCGCCAGACTTAATCCAATCGCCGATGGAGCGCTATCAACCGCGCGTCGAGTTCCAAGCGCTTAGGATGGAAGGTCTGGCGACGGACATTGCCGTAGCCAGACCTTCAAATTGGGACGCCAGGCGGCGCCTATCCGGCCTTGACCTCGATCTTGCGCGGGCGCGCGGTCTCCGCCTTCGGCAACGCAACCTCGAGCACGCCGTTGCGGATGGACGCCTGAATTTTCGAGGCGTCGATGTCCTCGTTTACAACAAACTGCCGGTAGTAATTGCCTACATTGTATTCGGTGTAGATCGGCCTAAGGTTGCGGTACAGATCCATCGACATCAGACCCTCGATGGTGAGCATGCCGTTCTGGAGCGTGACCTCGACGTTCTTTTCATCGACCCCCGGCATGTCGGCCCACAGCCGCAGTCCTTCCGCCGACTCGAAGATATCCACCTCGGGAATGAAGTAGCGCCCGGGACGCGTCTGCTCCCGCGATGCGTCCTGGGCCTGAACCTCCTGCTTGGCGCGATTTTCCATTTCTCGTGGAGTCATGATGTCACCTCATCAATTGCCCTGAACGGAAATCTGGCGAGGCTTCGCCTCTTCTTTCTTCGGCAGCCGAACTATCAGCATGCCCTTCTCGTACTTTGCCTCCGCCTTGCCGAGATCGAGATGGTCGGGCATCTGGAGCGAGCGGGTGAATTCTCCCACCGGGCGTTCGCGCCGATGATATCCCGAGTTGTCGCCGCCCACGCTGAGCGGTTTGCGGCCGCTGCTGATAGTCAGTGTGTGGCCCGCGCCCGAGACCTTGAGATCGCCGAGTTCCAAACCGGGGGCCTCGGCAATCACCAGGGCCCCATCGTCGGACTCGAAGATATTAATTGGCGGATAGGCGCCTGACCCTGACACCCCCATGCTGAACTCGGGGCTGCGCAGCGCGCGATCGAGTTCGCGCTGGAGGGTAAGCAGGCCGCTGATCGGATCGAAATCGTCGAACCGCAAAAGAGCCATAGTCAACCTCCTATGAAGTGTGATGCGGGGAATCATGGTCCCCTTCGAGCGGAAAAATAATCACGCTGTATAGGCGGTCAAGTCCGAAACGAGAGGTGCGGGCAGCGCCAGATGTCGAGTGTTAGGGTCTGGTTTTCGAGACGTGATCTTCAGAAGCATCGGGTAATTCGGTCGTCGAGACGCCATTGTGGTTCCTGCCGATTTTGTCCTCAACACAACCCTGGCGCTCCTCGACTTCCGCGATGCGAATGTCGATCCGGTTGAGCTTGTCGACGAGTTGATTGATCGCCTTCGCGATCGGATCGGGCAGCTTGCCGTGCTCCAGTTCGAGGCCCTCCTGATTCATCCGCTCTCCCTCGACCACCTTCGCGGGGATTCCGACCAGCGTGGAATGCGGCGGCGCATTCGATACCACCACCGCGCCTGCGCCGATTCTGCTCCCCTCGCCGATTCGCACCGGGCCAATCACCGCCGCGCCGGTGCCGATCACGACGTGGTCCTCGATCGTCGGATGGCGCTTTTCCTTCCTGGTGCTGGTGCCGCCGAGCGTCACGCCCTGATAGATGAGAACGTCGTCGCCGATCTCGGTGGTCTCGCCCATCACTATCCCCATCCCGTGATCGATAAAGAGGCGGCGTCCGATCGTCGCGCCAGGATGGATTTCGATACCGGTGAGAAAGCGGTTGAACTCACTGATCAGACGGGCGAGGAGTTTGAAATCGCGATTCCACAGACTGTGCGCGACGCGATGAATCCAGACTGCATGGAGTCCCGGATACGCAAGGACAACCTCGAGCGTGCTGCGCGCCGCCGGGTCGCGGCTGAACACCGCATTAACGTCCTCGCGCATCCGGGCAATCATGCCCATCGGTTCACCGCCTCCGATACGTGGCGCGTGTTTAAGCCCGCGGGGTGGCGTCAGTTTCTTTTTGCATCCCGCGCTTGCCGTGTGGCTTCGCGCCTGCGCTGTTCTGCGAGTCTCCGTTCGCCGCCACCGGCTTCACTCGCGGCTTCAGATGATCCTTGTGCAACTTGTACTCGACCGAGTCAACCAGAGCCTGCCAGCTCGCCTCGACCACGTTAGCCGACACGCCCACCGTGCTCCATCGCTTCTTGCCGTCGGTCGATTCGATGAGCACCCGCACGCGCGCGCCGGTACCGCGGCCGTTGTCGAGCACGCGCACCTTGTAATCGGCGAGGTGCATGTTCTCCAGCGCCGGATAATAGGGCACCAGCGCGCGGCGAAGCGCCGAGTCGAGCGCGTTGACCGGACCGTTGCCGATCGCGGAGGTGCGCGAGCGATGGCCGTCGGGGCCCTCGATGATCACCACCGCCTCGCTGAACGGCGCCTGCTCCTCATGCCATTTGTCGTCGAAGACGCGGAAGCTGACGAAGTTGAAATGTTCGGTGGTCATTCCGAGCGTGCGCAGCATCAGGAGTTCGAACGAGGCATCGGCGCCCTCGAAGGTGTAGCCCTCGCTCTCCAGGCGCTTTACCTCTTCGAGCAGGTCGCCGATTTTTTCATTGTTCGGATCGATCTCGAGGCCCAACTCCTTGCTCTTGTACATTATGTTGGCCTTGCCGGAGAGTTCCGACAAAACTACGTGGCGATCGTTTCCGACCAGCGCCGGATCGATATGCTCGTAGGTCTGCGTGTTGCGCAAAATTCCCGAGACATGCAGCCCGCCCTTATGGGCGAACGCGCTCCTGCCGACGAATGCCTGCCGCGCCAGCGGGGTGATGTTCGCCAGCTCGTAGACCAGCATCGAGATTTCGCGCAGCTCTTTCAGCTTCGCCGGCGGAACGCATTGGTAGCCGAGCTTGAGCTGAAGATCGGGGATGACCGACACCAGATTGGCGTTGCCGCATCGCTCACCGACCCCATTGATGGTCCCCTGCACCTGCGTTGCGCCGACCCGCACCGCCGCTATCGTGTTGGCGACCGCGACTTCCGAGTCGTTGTGGCAATGAATCGCAATTGGCGCTTTGACGGTCGCGAGCGCGGCCGTCACTGCATCTTCGATCTCATACGGAAGCCGGCCACCGTTCGTATCGCATAGGCAGATGCGATCGACACCGGCGTCATCGACCGCGCGCAGGCAGTTGAGCGTATAGTTTCGATTGTTGAAGAAGCCGTCGAAGAAATGCTCGGCATCGAAGATGACTTCGTCGACATGCTTCTTGAGAAACGCGATGGTGTCGTGGAGGATTTCGAGGTTCTCCTCGAGCGGGATCCGCAGCGCCTCGCGCACATGGAGATCCCAGGTCTTGCCGACCACGGTCGCGACCGCAGTGTCGGCTTTCAGCAATAGCTGAAGGTTGCGATCCTGCGAGGCTCTGACGCCAGCACGGCGCGTCGAACCGAACGCCGCGATCTTCGCGTGCCTCAGATGCGCTTTCTTGACCGCGCTGAAAAAAGCCGCGTCGCGATCGTTGGAGCCGGGCCATCCGCCCTCGACATAGTCGATTCCGAGGTCGTCGAGGCGGCTCGCGATCTCGACCTTGTCTTCGATAGTGAGCGAGACGTCTTCGGACTGGCATCCGTCGCGCAACGTGGTGTCGTAGATCTGGATTTTTTTTGTCGCAGCCATCGTCAAAGGATCTCCGCGGCGGCATTGTTGCCGCCCAGGAATTTATCGTGAAGAGCGCGCATGGCGAGTTCGCCGTACTTCGAGTTGACCACCACCGAGACTTTAATCTCGGAGGTCGTAATCATCTCGATATTAATTCGCTCTTCGGCGAGCACGCGGAACATGGTGGCCGCGACGCCCGCATGGCTGCGCATCCCGAGCCCGACAATCGAAACCTTCGCGACCGAATCGTCGTAACGGACGCCGGCGATTCCGATTTCGCTGCCGGTCCGTTTCACGATATCGAGAGCTCGACGGAGATCGTCGCGCGTGACGGTGAAGGTCATGTCGGTTCGGCCATCGGCGCTCGCGTTCTGGATGATCATGTTGACGATAATTCCCGCGTCGGCGATGGGTCCGAAAATCTTCGCCGCCAGTCCGGGGCGATCCTCGACGCCGCCGATCGTAATCTTCGCCTGGTTCTGATCGAGCGTGACACCGGAAACGAGCACGTCCTCCATCTGTGAATCCTCTTGTCCTACCCAGGTTCCGACTCCGTCGCCGAAGCTGGAGCGGACCACGAGCGGCACATTGAATCTTCGCGCGAGCTCGACCGAGCGAAGCTGCAGCACCTTGGCGCCGAGTCCCGCCATTTCGAGCATCTCATCATACGAAATGCGATCGAGCTTCCGCGCAGTTGGAACGATATTCGGATCGGCCGTGTAAACCCCATCGACATCGGTGTAAATCTCGCAGAGGTCAGCCTTGAGCGCCGCCGCGAGCGCGACTGCGGTCAGGTCCGAGGCGCCGCGCCCGAGCGTCGTGATATCGCCCTGAGGATCGATGCCCTGATAGCCGGCGACAACCGCGATCTTGCCTTCCTTAAGCACGCTGTTGATGCGATTGGCTTCGACCGATTTGATCTTGGCGCGGCCGTGATTCGAATCGGTCGCTAGCTTCAACTGATGCGCAAGGAACGACGTGCAGGGAAATCCCAGCGCCGTCAGCCTAATCGCGAGCAGCGCCGCCGAGACCTGCTCCCCCGTGGCAACAAGGACATCGGTCTCGCGCGCATTTGGGGCGTCGCTGAGTTCGCTGGCGAGCTTGAACAGGCGATTCGTCTCGCCCGCCATCGCGGATACCACGACCACGACGCGATCGCCCCTCGCCTTGGCGCTCGATACGCGCTCGGCGACTGCCTTGATACGATCGACGGTGGCGACGGAGGTGCCGCCATATTTCTGGACCACCAATCTCATTCGATAGTGCCCTAAATGCGGGAATTTGCAGGTAAACGATAATTATGATCGGAAACGGCGATGCAAACTAGAGGCTTCGCGCCCCAAACGATCGCCCAACCCGTTTTGACTTGCCGGATTTTGGAGCCGAGGGTGGCTTAGTGCGAATCCGGTTGCCGCTTGGGAACCTCTTTTGATGGGGCCGGCTCGCCCGAGCACTCGCAATGCGCTTTTTCACCGTTCCAGCCCGCTGGCGGGTCCAGCTCCTTAAGTCGCGCCTCGCAGGCCGCCCTGGTGCGAATGCCGAATTCAAAAGTGCTCGGGCTCGAGGGACTCTTTGCCGGAATCGACAACACGCAGGTCACAAGCGCGAGGGCGGCGGCATGGCGTAGATTCATAGTCATTTTAGGCGAAGCGCCTTTTCAGCTTCGCTACGATCGTCTCTCGCCTTGGCGGCGAACACGCGATCGGCGACGGCATATTTCTGGACCACCAAACCCATTTGATGATGCCTTAAGTGCGGGAAATTATAGGTGATTGAACATTATGATCAGAAATGGGGACGCAAACCAGAGGCCCGGTTGACGCAACGCGACCAGCGCTTTCAAATCGAGAAGTAAGACGTTATCTTACGTACATGAAGACCAGAGTATCTTCGAAAGGGCAGATCGTACTTCCCGCCGAGTTGCGGCGGAAGGATCGGATCAAGCCGGGGCAACAGTTTGAAGTGGAGCGCATCCGCACCGGCGAGTACAAATTAGTTCGCGTAGCGGAACCCGACGGGCAAGGTGTTGTCGACTGGCTCCTGGATTGTCCTGAAAAAGGCTACTTCGTTCCCATCCAGTCTGAATCCACAGACAAGTTGTGAGATTTCTCGTTGACGCAAACGTCCTGAGCGAGCCCACAAAGCCGGCGCCTCAACTTAACGTGCTTCGATGGCTGAGGCTGCACGAGCGCGAAATGCTGATTGACGCAGTGATTTTAGGGGAGCTTCGCTTCGGCATTTTGGTTTTGCCGAAAGGCCGCAAGCGGCAGAGGCTTGAGCGATGGTTCGCCGCCGGAATTCAACGATTACACTGCCTGGACTGGAACGCCGAGACGGGTTTGCGCTGGGCGGAACTGCTTGCCTCGTTGCGCGCATCCGGCCAAACGATGCCGATTAAAGACAGCCTCGTTGCAGCCACGGCTTTAGTACACGGACTGACTGTCGCAACTCGCAACCGCGCCGACTTTGAAAAGGCTGGCGTGAAAATCGTGGATCCATTCGCCGCGTCCTGAACCAACTCGGGGACACGTCTTGGAATCATGTTCCGGTGGTCTTGAGAGTAGCGCAGAAAGGGCAGCGCTCGCGTACGCGGAAATAGAATCGGTCACATCGCGCGGAGGTCGTTTCCCATGGCAAGGCGTGATCCGAAAAAAAACAACGCCAAAGCCAATGGAACAATCCCGCGAGGAATTCGGCCAGCCCCGTCAGCATTTTGCGCCGTCACGCGAAGCGGTTTTTTAGCTTCGCGACGATTGCCGCGTGACGTCCGCCGCTGGCGCGGAACTCGAGGCGGCGCGTGCTCGCGCCCGTGTACTCGATTCGCACCGATAGGAACTCTAGCTCCGGGGCCTCGCGCAAGCGCTCGAACCATTCAACCGCCGACACCGCCGAGGAGAAGAGGTACTCGCGAAGGCCGAGGTCATCGAGCACCGGTGCCTCCAGACGATAGAGGTCGATGTGATAGAGCGACAGGCGACCGTGATGCTCCTGGATCATCGTGAAGGTGGGACTTAGGATGTCTTCCTCGCGCAGATTCAGTCCTCGCGCGAGGCCCTTGATGAAGCAGGTCTTGCCCGCGCCCAACTCGCCGGTAAAGCCGAGCAGCTCCCCGCCTTCGAGCAGCGAGGCGAGGCGGCGTCCCCACGCTTTCGTCTCGCGCGCCGAGCTGGTCTCGACCACCAGAATGATTTTATCCGCGCCCGAATCTGTATGCGTCTCGTTCATGGGAGGAGCGGTCTTCGCCGCACCGGCATTATAGCGCAATCAGTACACCAGCGTGTCAATCGCGCGCGGAAGCTCGTCGAGCAAATCTCCGACAATGTACCCTACTCTACCGTAACGCGCGGCGACCCTATCCGCCGCATAGCCGTGAACGAAAACGCCGAACGCCAACGCCTGCAGAGCATCCATGCCTTGACCGAGGAATGCGCCGGTCATGCCGGAAAGCGCATCGCCCATGCCAGGGGTGCTCATGCCGGGATTGCCAGTCGAGTTCACGTAGACCTCGCCAGTCGGGGCGGCAATCACCGAATGCGCGCCCTTGAGCAGCACGACGGCGCCGGTCGCCTCGACGAGTTTTTTCGCCGCGGTGATTCGATCGGTATTCACTTCTTTGGTGCTGACGCCGAGCAGGCGTGACATCTCGCCCGGATGGGGCGTCAGAACGACTGCGCCCTTCGCATTGCGCAACTTCTCGGGGCCGATTTGCGCGAGGATGTTGAGGCCGTCGGCATCGATGAGCATCGGGCGATCGGGTTGCACGGCTTCATCGATCAGCCACGCGATGAGATCCTCGGTGCCGTCGCTTACGCCGATTCCGGGACCGACGACGATCGAGCTCATCGGTTTGATGAGTGAAGAAAGCGCATCGGTTGCCGCGCGCCCATCGAAGTGGCCGTCGCGATCGGCAATCGCCTCGGTCATCAGCTCGGCCTGTCCGCATGAGACGACATCTGCGACGCAATTGGGAATCGCTGCTGTCACGAGGCCCGCGCCCGCACGCAACGCGCCTCGCGAGGAGAGCAGCGCCGCGCCGGCCTTGCCACGCGAGCCGGCAATCACCATCACATGGCCGAACATTCCCTTGTGCGAGTTGTCGGTGCGCGGCGTCATCCAGCCGCGCACGTCTTTCGCTTCGAGGAAGAGCCCCTTCGGCACGATTTCATCGATCGCTTGCGGCGCGAAACCGATCTCGACGATTTTCAATTCGCCGCAATGCCCGGCGCCGGGATAAGAGACGTGTCCGAACTTCGCGAACCCGAAGGTCACGGTGAGCGCCGCCTCGACGGCTGCTCCCATCACGGCGCCGGTATCGGAATTGACTCCCGAGGCGATGTCGATCGCCACGACCGCAACGCCGAGCAAATTGATCTTCTCAATTGCGGCGCGAGAGAGGCCGCTCACCTCGGCATTGAGGCCAGTGCCGAATATCGCGTCGATGACGATTCCCGGCCGCTCGCGCGTGGCGTCGTCGAGCGCCGCTTCGGTTCCGACTTCCGTGACCTTGCCGCCGGCGGAAACGAAATCCGCATGCGCGCGGGCTGCATCGCCTTTGAGCGCGGATGCCTCGCCGAGGAGAATCGCGCGAACCTTGACGCCGTCCTGATGGAGCTTGCGCGCGGTCACGAACCCGTCGCCGCCATTGTTGCCCTTGCCCTCGACGATTAGCGCTCCATCGGGAAGACGAGCGCGATATTTCTCGATCGTCGCGCGCGCGACAGCCTCACCGGCATTCGTCATCAACAAGTACGACGCGATGCCGTATTTTTCCTGGCTAAGGCGATCCAGTTCGCGGCTCTGCGTGGCAGTGAGGAGCTTCATATCTGCCTCGATGCTACCAGACCGGCGAGTGCGCTGCATTTGGGCATCGCGTATCATGGCTGAAATGGTTCGGCTCAGCGTCAATGTCAACAAGGTCGCGCTGCTGCGAAATTCGCGCGGCGGAAACCTCCCCGACGTGTTGCAGGCCGCGCGCACCTGCCTCGACGCCGGATGCCACGGGGTTACCGTTCACCCGCGCCCCGACGCGCGTCACATCACCTACAAGGACGTGCGCGACCTCAACGCGATGCTGCGCGCCGAGTACAGCACCGAGTTCAACATCGAAGGTTATCCGACCGCGGAATTTCTCAATCTCGTATGCGAAGTGAAACCGGCGCAGGCGACGTTGGTCCCCGACCCGCCCGACGCGCTGACATCAGATCACGGCTGGGACTTCCGCGAGCGCCAGAAATTCCTGCGAGGCGTGACGCATCGGCTTCACGACAATGAGATTCGAGTGAGTCTCTTCGCGGATGCGGACCAGGCAATGATCCCACTTGCCAGGGAATGCGGCGCGGACCGCATCGAGCTGTACACCGGACCGTATGCGCACGCTTTTGGAACTCGCGACTTCGAGCGCGTTCTAGGGCAACATCGCGAGAGCGCGCGCGCCGCGAAGAGCGTCGGACTCGGGATCAACGCGGGTCACGATCTCAACACGAAAAATCTCCCCGCTTATGTGAAAAGCGTGCGCGGTCTGCTCGAGGTATCGATCGGTCACGCGCTGTTTTGCGATGCGATCTATCTGGGACTGAAGCGGACGATCGGCCTGTATCTCAAGGCGATCGGCTCGCCTCCCGGAATCAAGGGTAAGCCGGTGGCCAAGCGGCGTTAGCGGTCACTCGCCGACGCGGCGCTGGATCGCGTCGCCGATCTCGCGCGCGAGCGCGCCAATCTGGGCGTGGTCCGCGCCCTCGACCATCACGCGGGCGAGCATCTCGGTTCCCGAATAACGAACCAGCAGGCGCCCGCTCCCGGCGAGCCGCTGCTCGACGTCGGCGATCAGGCGCGCGATATCCGGCATCTCGCTGAGCGGAATGCGCTCCTTGACGCGCACGTTCTGAAGCACCTGCGGCATGCGCTTCATCGCACGCAACTCGCTGAGCGGCCTGCCGGATTCCGCCATGTGCGAAAGCATCAGCAGCGCGGTGATGAGGCCGTCGCCGGTGGTCGAATGATCCATGAAGATGACGTGCCCCGACTGCTCGCCGCCGAGGTTGTAGGAATTGGTCCGCATCTCGCGCACCACCGCGGGATCGCCGACCTCGGTGCGAATCAGCTTCAGCCCCGCGTCGCGCAACGCGACCTCGAGGCCGAAGTTGCTCATCACGGTGGCGACGACGGTGTTGTCGTGAAGAATCCCGGCCCGCGCCATGCGCCGACCCATCACCGCCATTACATCGTCGCCATCGAAGATCTCGCCCTTCTCGTCGATGAGCATCGCGCGATCGCCGTCGCCATCCAAGGCGATACCAACGTCGCATTGTTCGCGCACCACGGTCTCACGAATCTTGTTCAGGTAAACCGCGCCGCATCCGTCGTTGATGTTAATTCCATTGGGGTCAACGCCGATCGGAACCACCTCGGCGCCGAGCTCTTCGAGAACCTCGGGACCGACTTTGTAGCCCGCGCCGTTGGCACAATCGATCGCGATACGCATCGATTCGAAGCTCGCGGTGCGAGGCACGCAGGTTTTGAGAAAGACCAGATAGCGCCCGAGCGCATCATCGATACGCGCCGCTTTGCCGATATCGCCATTGCTCGCGCGCCCGTGAGCGAGCGCGCTGTCATCGAAGACCAGTTCTTCGATCCGTGCTTCCAGCTCGTCGTCGAGTTTGAATCCTTCGCGCGAGAAGAACTTTATTCCATTGTCCTGAAATGGATTGTGCGAGGCCGAGATGACCACGCCCGCATCGGCCCGCATGCTGCGGGTCAGGAACGCGATGCCCGGGGTCGGCAGCGGGCCGACCAGCCATACATCGACACCCATCGAACAAATCCCCGACGCGATCGCGGTTTCCAGCATGTAGCCCGACAGGCGCGTGTCCTTGCCAATCAGAATCTTGCGATGACGTCCGTGGGATCCGCGGAACACATGCGCGAGTGCGCGCCCGAGTTTGAGCGCGGTTTCGGAGGTGATCGGCTCTTCGTTGGCGATCCCTCTCACACCGTCGGTCCCAAACAGCCTACGAGGTGTGCTCATCTGCGGCGGTACTCCGTTTCTCGTGATAGAGTCGCAACCGGACTTTCTCGGGAGATTGACGCACGACCTGCATGCCGTCGGGCAACTCCAGTTGCACCGGCACCTCGTGCGAGCCCGGGGTCAATTCTTTCGCATCGACGTAAGCGAGGCTATTGGGATCGAGTCCCTGCAGCTTAAGTATCGGCCCGCGAATCGTCACCGTGGCGCGGTTGGGAGCGACATTGAACTTGTAGTCGCTGCCGCGAACCTGGACATTCACCGCGCGAAATTCGCGATCGGAAATCTTTTCCGCGACGCCGACTTTGGCGTCCACCCGCATCGCCGTAAGCGCGACCGCGGGGTTGGAATTCTCGAGATCGACGCGGCGCTCGACATCGGCACTGGCCCCATTGATATCGAGCGGCTCGGTAGTGATTTGCGCCAGGGTGTTAACATCGCGGCTCGGCCCGATCGCCATCACGCTGGACGGCTTTGCTTCGACGCCGGCGACCTCGTAGCCGGCGGCGGGCTTGCCGTTGACGTTGACGTGGACCGGAACGTCGCGCTGCACCACGCGATCGACATCGAGGATCACTTCCGAGGGCGAGACGCTGGTCACGGTGGTCTGGCGCGGCACGTTGAACATCGTGGGATTGATCTTGTACGACGCCTGTCCGGGCCCGAGTCCCGACAGATCCAATCTGACGGTCAGGCGTTCCGGATCGAGCAGCGACAACAGGGTGCGCGGCCCATTGACCTGGATTTTCACGAAGTCCGCGGGATGGTTGACGATCACGAGGCCGGCGGGCAACCGCCGATAGTTGATCGGAATGTTGAGTTCGTCGAAGGCGCTGCGCTGACCCGCGTTGACGAAAATCCACAGCCCGGTGGCGATCGCCAGCGAGAGCAGTCGCAGCGGCAGATTCTTGATGGCACGGCGCCAGAACCTGCTCCAGAATGTCGGCTGTTTCTCGTCCACGATTGCCATCGCAATGCGAGCCTACCTGCCCATCGAATCGATTCCTACGCCGGGAGCTTCCGGAGCGTCGTCAATACTTCCGAAGGCTCCAGCGCCCGCCTCAGTTCACCCTGATGCGCGATCGAGATAGTGCCGTCCTCCTCCGACACCACCAGCACCACCGCGTCGGTATCCTCGGTCATCCCGATCGCGGCGCGATGGCGCGTGCCGAGCGAAAGACTTACGTTGGGATTCGAGGAAAGCGGCAGCACGCACGCCGCCGACAAAATCTGATCGCCCTTGATGATCACGGCGCCATCGTGCAGCGGCGAGCCGCGCATGAAAATGTTCTCGATAAGCTCGGGCGAGACCCGGCCATAAATCAGCCGGCCGCTCTCGACAAATTCGTTGAGCCCGTCCTCCTGCTCGATCACTATCAGCGCGCCGATGCGCCGCGCGGACAGCCAGGCCGCGGCGATCGCGAGTTCTTCGGCGACCCCCGCGGTGGTAGTGCGCGAGCCAAAAAAAGGATTGGTGCCGACGCGGCTGAGAGCCCGGCGAATATCGGCCTGAAAAATCACCACCAGTATGATGATGATGGAGCCGAGAAAGTTGTTCAGCAGCCAGTTGAGGGTGAACAGCCCGAAGACTTGCGACGCGATAAACGCGAAGCCGATCACCACCATCCCGACCACCATCTGCACCGTGCGGGTGCCGCGAATCAGCAGCGCGATGCGATACACGACATAGGCGACGATCAGAATGTCTGCTACATCCTGCCATCGCGTCGCCGGCAACAAGGGCAGATAGTTATGCATCTGGTTTAGCCGATTCTACCGCGTGAAATTGCCGCCGCTATCGCCACCGCCGCGCGCGCCGGGCCAGGTTCATGGACCCGCACGATCGAGGCGCCATTCGCGACCGCAATCGCATCGATCGCGGCGGTCCCAAGCAACAGTTGCTCGGCGCTCGCGCCCGCGATCTTGCGCACGAAGGTTTTGCGCGAGGAGCCGATCAATACCGGATAGCCCAGCGCGCAAATGCGAGGCAAGTTCCTGATCAGCTCCAGGTTGTGGAAGGCGTTCTTGGCGAACCCGATTCCGGGATCAACGATGATCCGCGACCGCGCGATTCCATGCGCGATCGCATAGCGGGCCCGCTCGGCAAGAAACTTCACCACCTCCACCACGACATTATTGTAGCGCGCAAACTTGATGTGATCTGCCGGTCCGCCGCGCATATGCATCAGGATGACGGCACATTTCGTCTCGGCCGCCAGCGAGGCCATCGCAGGATTTGCGAGTGCGGAGATGTCGTTGATGATCGCCGCCCCTTCATCCAGCGCGGCGCGCGCGACCTCGACATGGCGGGTATCGATCGAAATCGGCACTCGCAATTTCCGGTTCAACCGGCGCAAGACCGGCGTCACTCGCGCAAGTTCCTCTTCAACCGGAACCTCGCGAGCGCCGACTGGACGCGTCGATTCGCCCCCGAGGTCGATGATGTCGGCGCCCGCGGCCTCCATCTCGAGCGCATGTGCGACAGCTCGATCTGGATCGAGAAAGCGGCCGCCATCGGAGAAGGAATCGGGCGTGACATTCAGCACGCCCATCACGGCGGGAAACCTGATCACGCCACCGCCCTTCAACCTGAGAGCTGAAAGGCGGCTAGTGGGCGAAATTTTTCCTTTAGCGGCGCGCGTGGCTATGCGAGGACTGGCTTAGGCGGAAATCCAGGCATCGGCGTTTCCTCGGGTTCCTTGGATTTCTCCTTGCCGACTTCGGGTTCGAGACGAGGCGGTTCGACTCGCGCCGGTGCGCCGCCGAACGGCTCGCGCCCTTCGCGATACGCCTTCAGGATCTCGGCAACCTCGGCACCATCGAGAACTTCCTTCTCGAGGAGCTGCTCGGCGACCGCATGCAGCACCTTCACGTGCTCGGAGAGTAGGCTGCGCGCCTGCTGATACGCCTCTTCGATGATGCGGCGCACCTCGCGATCGATCTCGACCGCCGTGTGCTCCGAATAGTCCTTTTGATGTCCGATGTCGCGCCCGAGGAAAACCTGCTCCTCGCGCTTGCCGAAGGTCATCGGGCCGAGCTCCTTGCTCATCCCCCACTCGCAGACCATCTTACGCGACAGCTCGGTCGCCTTCTCGATGTCATCGCCTGCGCCCGTCGTCATATGGCCGAAGATCAACTCCTCGGCGGCGCGACCGCCGAACATCATCGACAGGCGTGTCATCAAGTATTCGCGCGAATAGGTATATCGATCGTCAACCGGAAGCTGCTGCGTTACGCCCAGCGCCATTCCGCGCGGGATGATAGTGACCTTGTGCACCGGATCGGCGCCCGGAAGCAGCATGCCTACCAACGCGTGGCCGGCCTCGTGATAGGCCGTGTTGCGACGCTCCTCCATCGACATGACCATCGAGCGCCGCTCCGCGCCCATCATGACCTTGTCTTTCGCGAGCTCGAAATCGCCCTGCTCAACTTTTTCCTTGTTGCGGCGCGCGGCGAGTAGCGCGGCCTCGTTCACCAGGTTTTCGAGGTCAGCGCCCGAGAAACCCGGCGTCGCGCGCGACAGACGATCCAATTGGACGTCATCGGAGAGCGGCACCTTGCGAGTGTGAACGCGCAGGATTCCCTCGCGACCTTTGACATCGGGACGCGGCACGACGACCCGGCGATCGAAGCGTCCGGGCCGCAGCAATGCGGGATCGAGAACGTCGGGACGGTTGGTCGCGGCAACGAGGATGACACCCTCGTTCGCCTCGAAGCCGTCCATCTCGACTAGTAGCTGATTCAATGTTTGTTCGCGTTCGTCGTGACCGCCGCCGAGGCCCGCCCCTCGATGACGCCCTACAGCGTCAATTTCATCGATAAAGATGATGCAAGGTGCATGTTTCTTGCCTTGGACAAATAAATCGCGAACCCGCGAGGCCCCTACGCCGACGAACATCTCGACGAAATCCGAGCCAGATATCGAGAAAAAAGGCACGCCAGCCTCGCCCGCGATTGCGCGCGCGAGGAGCGTCTTGCCCGTGCCCGGCGATCCTACCAGCAGGACGCCCTTGGGGATGCGGCCGCCGAGGCGCGTAAAGCGCTTCGGATCGCGCAAAAACTGGATTATTTCTTCAAGTTCTTCTTTAGCTTCGTCGATACCGGCTACGTCGGCAAAGGTGACCTTATGCGTATTTTCTGTGAGCAGTTTGGCACGGCTCTTCCCGAACGACATCGCCTTGCCGCCGCCAATCTGCATCTGGCGCATGAAGAAAATCCACACCGCCACCAGCAGCAGCATCGGGAACCACTGCACCAGCGCGACCATCCACCACGGATCGCCGTCAGCCGGCTTCGCCGCGATCTTCACGCCTTTGGTGCGCAGCGTCTTTACGATGTCAGGGTCGGTGGGCGAATAAGTCTTGAAATGTTCGTTGCCGGAAGTGACGTAGTGAATCGAGTTGCCTTGGATAGTGACCTCAGCAACTTCACCCTTATCAACTTGGTTGAGGAAGTCTGAAAAGATTTCTTCAGGCTCACGAGTTTGCTGTCTGCTGAAGATGTTGAACAGCAGAAGAAACATCAGGCCCAAGACGAGCCACAACGCAATACTGCGGGAAAATTGATTCATCCCATTTAACAGGCTACACGCGGGTTAAATCATTCGCAACGGCGGATTGGTCGTCACAAATATTGTCAGATAATGGTGCCAGATGCTCGAACATGCAGAACGCTTTCGGTGGCTTCCGTCACCAGCCCGACTCGCCCGCGCACGATTCCTGGCAGCCACGCAATAGCTCCTTTTAATTCGACAATGGGAAAGGTGGCGCGCCTTCCCGTGGGAAGCTTGTTGTCGACGAAAATGTCTTCGACCTTGCGATGACCCGTCATCCCAATCGGCGCGATTCGGTCTCCGGGGCAGAAGCTGCGCACGACCAATTCGCCGTTCGCCTCGGCCGCATCGAAAAGCGCCTCGAATTTGTTGTCAGGACTATAGGCGGCGTGGCGTGAAATCGGCGTCGTGTCGAACACAAACCCGGCCTCAGGAATCTCGGTTCTATCTGGCCTTAATTTAACCATGAACGAAGCTAATGGCCGCCGGTCGGACGCTGCAACCCTGAGCACCCCGTATTCCCGCGCCAGGCGCAGACCGGGGACATCGAGGGAACCATTGGGAGGACCTTCGAGGCACAGCCGCCTGACCGCCTCGATATGCACCCTTTCGATACGTCGCAGGCTGCCGGTGGCGGCTTTGATGAACTGCCGAATCACCTCGGCCTGAAGCGCAGGATGAAATCCGGCGAAGCGCGAGATGTCCAGCGCGTCTTCAGAAGCGCTCGATTCGAGCTCTCGCTTCGCCGCCGTACTGACAAAATCGTCAAGCGCGCGCATCTCTGCCGCGAGCTGGACCAGCCTGCCGCGCAGTCCGGGCGCGTAATTGCGCTCCAGCATCGGCACCAGCTCGGCGCGGATTCGATTACGCAGGATGGCCGAGGACTGATTGGAGCTGTCGTTCACAAAATTCTCGCCGATGCTCTCAAGATACGTCAGCACCTCGTCGCGGGTTACATTGAGCATCGGTCGAATGATGCGACCGGGTCCTCGCTCCGCCATCGCGGCCAGCCCGGAGGCGCCGGCCCCGCGCAGCAGTCGCATCATGACGGTCTCCGCCTGATCGTCAGCCTGATGCGCGACGGCAATGTAATCGGCGCCGATGCGATCGGCGGTGGAATTCAGAAAAGCATGGCGAGCCTCGCGCGCGCGTTCCTCGAGGTTTGGGGTATCGGCTGAAAGCTCTTCCGCTCGTTCGACGACGAGATCGACCTCGCATCGCGCACATAGATCGCGCACGAAAGTCTGATCACGATCGGATTCCGCACCGCGGATGGCGTGATTTAGGTGACCGGCCGCGATTCGATAGCCGAAGCGCTCTCGCAGCGCGAGCATCGCATGGAAAAGCGCGACCGAATCGGAGCCACCCGACAGCGCCACGAGAATGAGCACTTCGCGCTGCACGCCGATCCGCTTCAGGCTACCAGCGACGGCCCGAAGCAATCGCTTTTGAGGTTTGGAAGGCGTCATGTGCAGACCGATCCCTGTCTATTCTGGTTCCCGTTCCACTTCAGGGGAAGGGTTAGGTCCGCCGGCTATCGCGAGGATTTTTGATCCAGCAGATGCAGAATCACGCCGATGCCGGGAAGGTTGATGCCGAGGTCCTCGCCCAGCGAACGGATCGTCCTGATCCTCCGGAGCGTTGCCGGATTGTAGACCGGCTCGCGATGCCCCTCGATCTCTATCATCGCTGAATGCGTTATGAGTTCCTCGAACTCCCACAGCCGGAGTTGATCGTCGGTGATTCCGCCCAATACGCGCAGCGCATCGCGGGTCAGATAGGCGGCCTGCTTGCGCCGAGGCGAGCGCGAGTTGGACCTGCCCTTGAATATTCGGGGTCTCGGAGGCATCGGGGGTTTGACTAGCTCCGCATCAACTCGGCGCGAGGATCCGGGACGTGGCGCGCCTGACGCTTTTCGGCAAATTTCTCCATCAGCGAACGCTCGTCCGAGGTGAGGCCAGTGGGCGCCAGCACTTTGAGCTCATACAAGAGATCGCCCGCCGGCTCTGCTCCACGCCCCGGAATGCCACGCCCTTTGAGGCGCAGAATCTTCCCGGTCTGACTTTCAGGGGGGACCTTGAGCGATACCTTCCCGCCGCCGACCAGAGGCGCCGTGACCTGAGCGCCGAGCGCCGCCTCGTAGTCCCACACCGGCAGCGAGACGCGAAGGTCGCGACCGGAAACCAAGAACACCGGATGAGGCTCGAGGCGCACGGTAAGAAACAGGTCGCCATTCAAATCGGCACGGGGACCCTTGCCGCCCTGCCCCTTGAGGCGAATTCGCGTGCCCTCGGTCACTCCCGGCGGAATCGAAACCTCCAGCGTGCGATGGCCGGGGATAACGCCGCTGCCGCCGCAGTTTGGACATGGTTGCGCGGACCGGATGAGCCGCACCTTGCCCTGCTTCTCCTCTGCCGCGATCATTCCTGTGCCGCCGCAGACCTCGCACTCGTCCTCAGCGTTGAGTTCGAGGCGCCGCTTGCTTCCCGCCATCGCTTCTTCGAGGGTGATTGTCACATCGGCGGCGAGATCGGGCGCCTTTTGCGGCCGGGGCTTCGCGCCGAAGCTGAAGGATTGGAAATTGCCCGGCCCGGTTCGGCGCGCGGTGAAAGGCGATTCGCCGAAGCCGAAGAACTGCGAAAAGAAATCGCTCATGTCGCCCGCATCGAAGCCGGCGCCTTGCGCATGTTGGCCGCCCTGACTCGCCGCGTAACGGCGCAGGATCTCTTCCTGGTCGAGGCCGTGCTCCCAATCGGCGCCGAGCTGGTCGTACTTGCGCCGCTTCTCGGGATCGCTCAGGACCTGATAGGCCTCGTTGACGTCCTTGAACTGCGCCTCAGCCTTCTTGTTGTTGGGATTTACGTCAGGATGATACTTGCGCGCGAGCTTGCGATAGGCCGACTTGATATCGGCTTCCGATGCGCTGCGCTCGACACCAAGGACCTTGTAATAGTCTTTGAATTCCATGCGATGAGGTCTGCCTAATGAAGATGTGCACGAAAGCGGCGCTGCGCAACCGCGGGAACCGACTCAATTTTCCGCCGCGCTCTTCGCCCTGCTGGCCGATGGCGGCGCGGTCTTGAGACTCTTGAGCCGCTCTTCCATCGCGCGAATTTCGGTTTCCAGCCGCGCCTGCCGCCGCCAGATGAACACGACATATGCGAAAATCACGACGAAGATGATGGTGTAGGCGGCGAACAAATAGTCGAAATGTTCCATCAATAGTCTCCAGCGGCGGCCTCGATCAGAGCCACATCGCGCCTGATGGTGCTCAACCGGCTTCGCGAACGCAACTGTTGGAATCGCAGCATCAGGAGCCATCCGAACAGCGCGGTGAAGGCGGTGAGCGACACCAGCAACGTCACCACCATCCGCATATCCTGGAGACCGTGCTCGCCGGTGCGCGTAATCAGCACCGCGGGATGAATCGTGCGCCACAATCGCACCGAGAGAACCACCACCGGCACATCGAGCGCCGCGAAGATTCCGATCACCGCGCCGAAGCGCGCGACCTGGGGCGTGTCATCGGCCATCGCGCGCAGCATCAGGTATCCGCCATAGAGCAGCCACAGGATGAAGGTCGTGGTGAGGCGCGAATCCCAGGTCCACCAGGTGCCCCAAATCGGCTTCGCCCACAGCGATCCGGTGATCAGGACGAGCGTGCAGAAGACCATTCCGATCTCGGCCGCCGCGTAGCCGAGGTCATCCCAGATCTGATCTTTCAGCCATAGGTAAAACACGCCGGCGATCGCGACGATGCCGAACGCCGCGAACGCTACCCATGCGCACGGGACATGAAAATAAAAAATACGCTGTACGATGCCCTGGTCCTCCTCGGTCGGAACCCATTCGAACACCCCGTACAGCGAGATGACCATCAGGATGAGAGTCGTCCATCCAAGCGCGGCACTGGCTTTGCTTTTCATTTTTCACCCGTCGCGGCGGCTAATCTTCGCGGATCACATGCTCAAAGAGCAATGCACCCAGCGTGACGAAGAGGACATCGAAGGCGACCAGGATCCCGAGCCATTGTGTTGCGGCGGCGAGGGGGAAACCGGAAAGCGCGGCCTCGCTCGCCTTCACCCCGGCGATAATCGCGGGAATGAACAGTGGAATCGCGAGAATTGGAAGCAGCAGATCACCCGCGCGGGTGCGGCTGGAAATCGCAGCCAACAGCGTCGCGAGAGCCGCGAATCCCAGCGTGCCCAGCATCAACGATGGGGCCAGGCGAACCAAGTCGCCGCCGAAATCGAGGTTGAAGAACAGCGTGATGAGCACCACGGCGGCGACCTCGACGATCGCCATGAAGGCAAATGAGGCGGCGAGCTTCGCACCATAGAGTGCCCCGGGATCGATCGGGCTGAGCGTCAGCGCCCGTATGCATCCGTTTTCATTCTCCGCGATCATCGAGCGCGTCGCACCGAGCATGCCGGCGAACACCAGCGCGACCCATAGCGCGGCGGCCGCATCGCGCGCGCGATCGACGGGCTGCGGATTCAGCGCGAACACCAGCACCACCATTATCAGCAGCGACAATGCGAACAATGCGATGGTGCTCTGACCGCTGCGAATTTCGAGGCGCAGGTCCTTGCGCAATATTGCGGCGAACGCCCCCATCCCGATTACGCACCCATCCGCGAGCGCTGCGGCGTGCGAGTCTCCTCGCGAAGCGGCACGACTCGGCCATTGGTGATTTGATAGCGATCCACCTCGATGCCGAGATCGAACGTTGAATGCGCCGTGATCAGCGTCGCGCATCCGCGCGCGATTGCGGCGCGAATCAGAGCGCCGACAATTGCGACCGCATCCGGGTCGAGCGCGGCGAATGGCTCATCGAGCAGCAGCAGATCAGGCTCTGCCATCATGGTACGCGCGATCGAGAGGCGCTGCTCCATGCCGCGCGAGAATTCGCGGACGCGATCATTCGCCGATGCTCCCAGCCGCACCGATTCGATCCATTTCGTCGCAAGCTCATCGTGACGCGGCAGACCATAGAGCTCGGCGTAAAATTTGAGGTTCTCGCGCGCGGTCAGGTTCGGATAGAGCCAACTCTGATGCGTGAGCATCCCGACGCGACGCCGGCCCGCGACGCCGAGATTGCGGCTGTTCTCGCCAAATACGATCGCATCGCCGGAAGTCGGCTGCGACAGTCCAGCGAGGATTTTGAGCAGGGTGGATTTTCCGGAACCGTTGCTGCCGATGAGGAGCGCGCAGCGGCCCTCATGAATCTGGAGGTTGACATCGCGCAGGACCGGCGTGACGCCGAACGTTTTGGTTAGCGCGTGAGTCTCGACGACCGGCCGCGCCATCACGAGGCTCGGGTGGCGACCCGCCCACCATGTAACGGCGTGCCGCACTCGCCGCAGAAGTTTCCCGCCATTGGAGCCCTCATGCCGCATTGCGGGCAGAACCTGATGCGCTGCCCGCCGCCGATCTCGGCGATGGCGACGCGCGGCGAAGTGACCGGCGGCGGGATGTTGCCCAAGCCGGACACTATTGGAATCGCAGGCTGCGGCTTGGACATCGCCGCAATTTCATCGGCGATCGCGGCGGCCTCGCGCAGTTTTGGCCGGACCGTCACGGCAGCCAGGGTGGCAGCGCTCTCCTGATCCTTGAATTTCTCGGTCGCGGTCATTGCCTCCAGCGCGCGAGCCTCGAGCGAGGCACGCAACGACTCGTAATCCGCATCCGAGAGCTTGCCCATCTCGCGATCGAACTCCAATTCGCGAAGTCCCTGTACGGCGAGGGCGTGCTCATGCTCCCAATGGTCGAATTCCACTTCCTCGCGGCTCTCTTTGGCGCGACCGCGCACTCCACCCGTCAGCGGTGCGGCAACGAACAGCGCAACTCCGGCGACGATGAGAACAGCGGCGATATAGAACGCCACTAGAGATGCCTCTTAACTTCCGCTTCCAGTCTTTCGCGCAACTTCGGATCGATGACGGGAACGCGTTCGGCCACCGCTTCAGACCCAGCGGGGAGCGACGGAGTTTCATGACGCCATCTGCCGAGCATCATGACGATGAAGCCGCCGCCAACGATGAGCGCGAAAAACGGCATCACCCACGCGAGCAGATTGAAGCCCTCGGCAGTGGGCGCGGAGAGGATCTTTTCGCCGTATTTGGCGCGATAGAACGAAATTATTGCCGGGCGATCCATCCCCTTGTCGAGCATTGCGGCAATCTCGGCGCGTAGCGGCACTGAGAAGCTGCACGTCGGCATGTTGCAGTTGGCGACCGTCAGGCCGCACCCGCATTGGCAGGTCAGCCCCTGGCTGACGTCGTTGACGGTGGTTGCGGAAAACCCTGGAGTGGCCAGAAAAAGCACCGCGGCAATGCATGCCGCTAACGCGCGAACGCTGGTCGGGAGGCGCGTCAAGGCGTCACTCACCCCCGCGCGCGGGTGCCGCGGCGATCGCTTCCTTACCGCGGCTGAGCGCCTCGGCAATCGCGGCGCGCTCGCGCACGTTGGGCCATATCGCGATCACGGTTCCGAGCACCATCACCAGCCCTCCCGCCCATAGCCAGAACACCAGCGGCGTGAGGAAAACTTGGAAGGTCGCCATCCCGCTCTGATCGTCGATTCCCGCGAGCACCACATAAAGGTCATAGAGCGGCGTCGAGCGGATCGCGACTTGCGTCGCAGGCTGCTGCGTCTTCTTGTAGAAAAGCTTCGCCGGATACATCGCGGCGACCCGCCGCCCGCTGCGCGTCACCTCAACATCGGCGGTCGCGCTCTCCAGATGAGGCGTGTTCAGCGGCGTCAACGACTGGAAGTGCAATTGATACGGTCCGACCGCGAAGCTCTCGCCCGGCTTGACGCTCTTCTTGACCTCGACGCGGAAAAACGACGAACCCACGATGCCGACGAACGCGAAAATCACCCCGACGTGGATGATGTATCCGCCATAGCGCCGATTGTTCTTCGAGACCAGATTCACCAGCGCGCGCGGGGTCGTCTCATGCACCATATGGCGTCGTGCGCTGACGCCGCGGCGGAACTCGACCACGACCGTGCCCGCGACGAAAGCCGCCAGCGACGCGGCGGTCAGCACGTACCATTGGGTGACCTCGATCCCGAACAGCACCAGGCCGGTGATGATGCCGATGATCGCGGGGGCGGCGAAATGATTCACCAGATTCTTAACCGTCATCCGCCGCCATGCGATTAACGGACCGACGCCCATGAGGAAGATAAGGCCCAGCGCAAGTGGTCCGTTGACGCGATTGAAGAACGGCGGTCCGACGGTAATCTTCACGCCGCGCACCGCTTCCGAGAGCACCGGAAAAATCGTGCCCCAGAAAACCGCGAACGCGATCCCGACCAGGATCAGGTTGTTGAACAGGAACGTTGCCTCGCGCGAGAGATACGACTCAAATTGCGCGGGGCTTCGCAGATCGGGCACGCGATAGAGCAGCGCTGCAGTGTAAACCAGCGTGATGAGTATGAGGAAGGTCAGGAAATACGGCCCCAGCCCCGATTGGGTGAACGAATGCACCGAGGAGATCACGCCGCTGCGCGTGATGAAAGTACCGAACAGCGTGAGCAGAAACGCCAGCCCGATCAGCGCGAGGTTCCACACCTTCAGCATGTCCTTGCGTTCCTGGATCATCACCGAATGGAGATACGCGGTCATCACCAGCCATGGCATGAAGGCGGCGTTCTCGACCGGGTCCCACGCCCAGTAGCCGCCCCATCCCAGGACCTCGTAGGCCCACCGGGCGCCGAACATGTTGCCGAGCGTAAGGAAGAACCATGAGAAGATCGCCCAGCGCCGTGTGGTGCGAATCCAGGTTTCGTCGAGCTTGCCGGTGATCAGCGCCGCCGACGCGAATGCGAACGGCACCGTGGTGCTGACATAGCCGGTGTACAGGGACGGCGGATGAATCGCCATCCAGTAGTTTTGCAGCAGCGGATTCAAGTCGGAGCCCTCGGGGGACGCACCGCGAGCAGATCGAACGGGCGCGTCACGAAGTTGAGCATCCCGAGGAAGAACACCGCGACGATCGCCATCACCGCGAGCGCATACGGCGCGATCTCGGGATTACGCCGGCGATTCTGAAACGCCACGATCGAGGCGAACGTCGACAGCAGCAGCGTCCATAGCAGCAGCGACCCCTGCTGCCCGCCCCATAGCGAGGTGATCTTGTAGATCGTCGGGAGCGTCGTGCTCGAATACGAGGCGACATACTCGAGTGAGAAATCGCTGGTGAGCAGACTCACCCACAGCGAGACCGCCGCGATCGCGACCATCGCGGTCATCGCCCAGATGGCGTGGCGCGCGCTGACTATGACGTCGGTCGCGTTGCGCCTCGCGCCGTAGATATTCGCGGCGATCGAGTAGAGCGCGAGAATCAGCGCGATCGCGAGCGCCAGTTGTCCGAGATTAGGCATCGAACTGCTACTTCACCTGTTTGGGTTTGTACTTGGAAGGACAACTGGTCATCACCTGCGTGGCGCTGATCATTCCCGCGCCCGCCAGATGGCCTTCCACGATTACATCTTTGTTGGCGGCGAACATGTCGGGCTTGGGCTGCCCGACGCATATCACGTTGAACGAGGGGGCATCGGAAACCGCGACCGGCTTCACCGCGCCATCCTGGTCGGCGTCGGGAATCTGATAGATGCCGAACTTGAGTGTTAGCGTCACCGGATCCCAACTGATGGTGCCCGGGCTGACCCGCCCGGCGACCCGCAGCCCCTGGCCTTCGAGGCTGGCGTGACGCGCCGCGACTTCGTTGACGGTCATGTAGTATTCCGAGGTATTCTGAATCGCCGCATAGATGAGGTAGCCGACGGCTACGGCTATCAAGCCTGCCCCGAGAATAAAGCGAAACCTAATTCGCATATCCGGTTTGCATCCCCTGCCGCGAGAGATCGCGGCACGCTTCCAGTTCGTTCCGATTGTGTCAGGAGATGTTTATTATAACAACTGACTTGTGGGCATCGCGAGGTCGTCTTGAGCGAAGCGAAGAACCCCGCGCTAGTTTTCCAAATCGTCGCCCCTGCCTTCCCGAGGGCCGAAGGCGACGCCACG
Source organism: uncultured delta proteobacterium (assembly GCA_963815835.1). Classification (GTDB taxonomy): domain Bacteria; phylum Desulfobacterota; class Binatia; order Binatales; family Binataceae; genus DATGKG01. Next base: position 3,125,154 of record CAWFIF010000001.1, on the reverse strand, counting down.
TTTCGACGCGCGAATGAACTCTACCATCTCCTGCACCTCGGGGGTGAGCTTCTCGGACGCGATCCGCTCCAACGCCAGCTTCAGGTTCTGGCGCTTGCCGAACAGCGCCAGGAAGACTTCGCGAAGCGCGCGAATCTGCGCCGCCTTGCAGCCGACGCGCCGCAATCCGATCACATTGATGCCGCGCAGCGTATGGGTTCCGTCCATGATGCAAAACGGCGGGATGTCACGGCTGGTGCGCGAGAGTCCCCGCATCATCGCGAGGCGCCCGATGCGGGTGTACTGATGCACCACGCAGTTGCCCGAGACCAGCGCGCGATCACCGACCTCGACCCATCCGGCGAGCAGCGCGCCACCCGCGATAATGGTGGAATTGGCGACGCGGCAATCGTGCGCGGCGTGCGAGTTCTGCATAAAGAAGTTGTCGTCGCCGATGATCGTAACTTCTCCGCGCTCGCTCCCCCGATGAATCGTGGTGCCCTCGCGAAACACGTTGCGATTGCCGATCCGCACCTTGCGCGGTCCGCCAGTGTAGGCGAGGTCCTGCGGCTCATCGCCGATAACCACATTGGGATGAAGCACATTGCCTTCGCCGATTTCGGTATCGCCGAAAATCGCGACGTGGCTGATGAGACGCGTGCCAGTGCCAATTCGAATCTTGCCCTTAAGAAAACAGAACGGGCCGATTTCGACGCCAGACGCAAGCTGAACTTCATCGCCAACTACAGAACTGGGGTGGACGAACGCGGAGGACGAAGCTCCGCCGCTCAATTGAGATGCCTCTTGTTCTTGAGCGCCTCGGTGCTGAGGTCGTCGTCGGGATGCTCGGTCTCATCGACGGTCTTGCCGGCGATGCGATACTTCTCGCTGGCCCAAGTGCCGAGGTCGATCATCTGGCATCGCTCGGAGCAAAACGGCCGAAAGCGATTGGCAGGCGACATATCGACGGGCTTCTTACAGATTGCGCATCGCATCTTAAGGGAGAAGTTGCCAAAACTTCCCGCATCCCGCAACGCTGGCGGTCGCGACCAACGGTTGTGCAGCAACTATCGCTTCCGCGCAGTGCCCCCGTCGGTATGGAATGCCGCGCGACCGCTGGTCGCGAACGGGGAAGCTCAGAAGACGTCGTCTGCGTTGCCGCAGCGGGAGGTGCCGCCAGCGGGGCGGAAGGTGCCGGTGTGGAAATCGTAGAAGACCTTCTTCATGTAGCAGTAGCGGCGCTCGAGATTGGGCCCTTTGTACTCGGCGCGGATTCGTACCATCAGATGGACGTCACCGCTGACGGCCTTTTTGTATTCCTCTGGAAGCAAAAACACATAAAAGAAATGCGGAACGCTGGGCGACACCACGCCCTGATTGCTGTCCGGCATCTCGCCGTCATGCGGTGGGATCGGCTTGCCGTCGAGTAATGCCGTCACGGTGAAGATCGCGTCGTCGGCGGGAATGGGACCGAAGTTGCGGAAATCGACGACAATCGCCGGGAGCGCGGTATCGGTGCGTTCGAACGTGACGCTTTGCACCCCGATGAAGGGCCGGTCAGCGATCGCGAAGATCAGCTCGGAGATTTTATAAGTGCGCCAGGTCGCGAGCGCGGTGAAAGTGGTCGCGGCCACCATCATCAACGCCATGAAGTCCGCGACGGTGAGGATGCGCCGCTCGGTGCGCAGAATCTCACGCGCCTGCGCCTCGATTCGCCGTTCCTTTTTGCCTTCCGCCCCTCGCTCCTCCATATCCAGCGGGAGTTATACATTCGCGCGGCGAGTGAGGCTATACGGTCATCGCCAGACCCCTAGTTCAAATTGAAGGCGCGCACGGCGTTGTCCCACAAAATCTTGCGCTTGCTGTCCGCCGCGATGGGCTGCTTCAGCATCGATTCGATTCCCCATGGGAACGTCCCATCCGGATGCGGATAGTCGGTGTCCCACAGGAAGTTGTTGTCACCCACCAATTCGACGGCGGCCTTCATCGTAGGCTCATCGCCACGGAACGCGACGAAGATATTTGATTTGAAATATTCGGTCGGACGTCGCGTGAGATACTCATGCTCGGAGTTGCCGCTGAAATTCCAATGCTGCTCCATCCGCTGCAACCAGTACGGAACCCATCCGCCGTCGGCCTCGACATGCACGACGCGCAACTTCGGGAATTTCTGGAAGATGCCGTACCAGATGAGACCTGCCATCGCCGCCATCGCCTCGAACGGATGCGACAGGATGTGGCCGCTGACGTGGGTGTCCATCCGATCGCCGAATGACGGCACCGAGGCCGACGCCGATTCGTGCGTCGAGATCGGCTTGCCGAGTTTTTCGATTTCCGCGAACAGCGGCAGATACGCCTCGTGGAACAGCGTCCGGCCTGCCACCGGGTTAGGCCGGATGTAGAAACTTACGGCGCCATTTTTCGCCGCGCGATTCGCCTCTTTGATGGCTTCCTCTACATCCTGCATCGGCAGGATCGCCGATGCCCTCAGCCGCTTGGGGTCCTTTGAGCAGTAATCGATTGCCCAATCATTGTAGGCGCGGCAGCACGCGGCGAGCAGCTTGGTGTCGCGGAACTCGCGCCCGAGCATCTGCCCCGCGGCGGTAGGATAGACGACCTGCACATCGACGCCCTGCTCGTCCATGTCCTGCAAGCGGCTCTCGGGGCTGAAGCCCTGCTTGCCGGCGCGCTCGAAACGCTCCATCGCCTTGCGCACGGCCTTCAGGAAGCCCGGCGCCGCCATCGGATACTCGCCCTTCTCGCGAGTGAATGGTTCGCCCTCGACGAGGAAGGTGCGACGTCCCGATTCCGCGGCGATGCCCATCTTCGGCGCCTGCAACTTGTATTTTTCGTCGATGAATTTCTCGAACACCCAATCGGGCTCCATCAGATGCGCATCGACGTTGACGATTTTGAATCCGCCTTTCATACTCGTGTCCTCTCAATAGGCTGATTGATTGGGAATGATGAGCGCTTTCACACCCTTGCGCGCGCGCAACAACTCGAATGCCTCGATCCCGTGCGCGATATCGTATCGATGTGTCACCATCGGGCGCAGGTCAACCGCACCTGAGTCCACCAGCGCGATCGCGCGTCGCCAGGTCTCGGGCGTGCGCACGCGCGAGTTGATGGTTTTTATGCCGTGGAAAAAAAACGCGCGTAGCTCGGTCGATGAGAGGTCGCGAGCCGGCCATCCGATCAGGACCAGCTCGCCGCCGCGGCGCATCAGCTCGCGCGGCGAATCGATCATGCCGCACGCGTCGAAGACTACATCGGCGCCTTCAGCGGGCAGCATCGAGCGCACCTGTGCTATCCAATCGCCCTTGTCGGCGACGACGGTGCGAAATCCCATCTCCCGCGCGAGGGCGAGGCGTTCGGTGTCGACATCGAGTCCGGTAATCACGATTGAAGAGACCCCAAGCGCACGCGCCGACAGCGCGACGCTAAGTCCGATGGGGCCAGGACCTTCGACAACGCAACTGTCGCCCGCCTTGAGACAGGATTGCTCGACCGCATGAAGTCCGGTGCCGAACGGCTCCAGCAGCGCCGCGGTTTCGAAGTCCATCGTCGGCGGCACCAGATACGAATTGCCGACCGGCGCGATGACGTATTCCGCGAATGCACCGCCGAGATGCGTCGGCAAAGTGCACAAATTGAAACGTCCGGCGCGGCATGTGCTGCATCCTCCGCAATGCCCGAACGGATCGAGCGCGACGTGATCGCCAGCCTTGAAGCCGCTGACGCCCGTGCCAACCTCGACCACCTCGCCTGCCGGTTCGTGACCGATGACTGCTGGAAGCCGCGCGACCATGCGATCGGCGCCCAGTTCCCATTCATAGATGTGGAGGTCGGAGCCGCAGATGCCGCATGCGGCGACCTTGACCAGCAACTCGCCGGGCCCGGGCTTTTTGACCGGAACATCGACGATCTCAGCGCCAAACGCCGGCTTCGTTTTCGCGATCGCCTTCATCTTCTACGCGCCTCCATAACGCCGCAGAATAGCGCGTTGAAAAAAAAAACGTTAGCGCCGCATTCCATTGCGGCAACCCTGTTCCGACCGCATGTTTGGTAATAAAATTTGGCCTCGGAGCTATTCAATGACCGACACGCTCGCCCCATTGATTCTGGATTTCCTGGAATGGCTCGCGGCTAAGCCGCGGCCCTACTCCGAAGTTATGGATGCGTGGCGCACGTCATGTCCCAGATTCACGGTTTGGGAAGACGCCGTCGATCATGGATTCGTTATTCGAAGAGTAGCCGCAGGCAAGGGACTATTGGTTGACCTCACACCGATTGGGCGGAGTTACCTGGAAGGAAGCGGACGATTGGCGCAGCGCGGATGACGGGTGCGTGGCCTTCGCTGCACCCTCACCCGCAGTTGACATGCGACGCATGCCGACTGCGACCTCTCTCAACGTGCGGCTTCGTAAACTCAGCCGCGGGATAGGAAGTTTTCATTCCCAGTGGCGCAGGGGGACGCCCCGATAGCGCGTTCGCGGACGAATCAAGCGGTTGTTCGCATACTGCTCCAGCGCGTGCGCGATCCACCCTGCGGCGCGGCCGACCGCGAAAATCGCCGCGGGCGATCCCGGCGGAAAGCCGAGCATCCGGGTGCAGACGGTGAGATAAAAATCCAAATTCGGACGCAGCCGCTCACGCTTGAAGACCGCCTGCTCGACCTTCAGCGCCGTCTCGTAGAGCTTACGGCCTCTGCGGCGCGCGATGGTCTGTGCGGTCTCCTTAAGCAGCACCGCGCGCGGGTCGCCCTCGGGATAAATCTCATGACCGAAGCCGGGTGGCAGGCGACGCTCGCGGCCAAACACCTCGAGGCATTCATCGAGACGCACGCCATGGTCGAGTTCGGCGAACATCTGCTCAATCCGGTCGCATGCGCCGCCGTGAATCGGACCCGATAGCGAGCACAACGCGGCAAGAACCGAGGCATAGAGGTCGGCGCCGGTGCTGGCTACGACCCGCGCGGCGAATGTCGAGGCGTTCAACTCGTGCTCTGCGCAAGCGACCAGGATGCGATTCATCGCCTCGATTTCGAAATCGGCGGCGCCTGTACCGGCGACGTTTCGCAGCAGGCGCTCAGCCATCCCACCTTCACCATCGGCCTGGGGCCGGCCTTTTCGTGCGAGCGGCAAAGGAAGCATCGAGATGATCAGCTTCGCGCGCACCTGCCGTTCAAGATTCTCGCCGCGCTTCTCCCATGCCGCGAGGCTCGGCATCATCGCGGACAGTCGAAGGAGCGGCGGCGCATCCTCGCCCATCGCGGCAATCGCGGTGGCTACCGGTGGCGGCATCTTCGCGGAAGCGATCGCGGCGCGAAGTTCCGTGGCGGCATCGGCGCTTGGCCGTTCGCCATTCCAGAGCAGCAGGCACACCTCCTCAAAGGTGGCATGCTCGACAACCTCACCGATCGGATAGCCGCGGTAAGCGAGGCTACCATCAACGATCGAACTGATCGCCGATTCGGTGACAATTACGCCCGGCGCGGGACCCTCGGCGGCCGCACGGACCGGCTGCGCGACGGTCACCCACGATGAGGCATCGGGCAGGCTTCGCGCGCGCCGCCCGCGCTCGGGCGCGACGAGGCCGCGCAGCGCCTCAATATCGGCGCGGCGATAAAGCGCCTGGCGCCCGACCCGGCGCCGATAGCTCTTGATCCAGCCCCGGCTCACATACGCGTAGAGTGTTCCGAGTTTTACACCCAGATGATGCGCGGCCTCCGCCGCGGTCAGCATCCGGCCATGATCCGCTTCCTGCGTCCCCACATCGCAATCACGCCACCATAGGCCGAGCCCGTCAAGCGATGCGTCCAGACGCGACCAACATCAATGATTCTTGAATCAACATCAATAAAGTTCTATACAGTCAAGTCATGGAATCGAAAGTCTCCGCTGAAAAGACCGCGCGCAAGCTCGACTCGGTGCGCGAACTCGGCATGCAGATCGATTTCGGCAAGACCGCCGGTGACTACGCAAGGCATCGTGCGGGATTTCCGGAGGAGTTTTTCGATCGCCTCGCCGCGATGGGTGTGATCCGCGTCGGCATGAAGGCGCTCGACCTCGGCACCGGCACTGGAACCGTCGCACGCGGCATGGCGACGCGCGGCCTCGAGGTGACAGGCCTCGACAAATCGACGGCGCTGATGGAGCAAGCGAAGTTGCTCGACGCCGAGGCCGGGGTCGCAGTGCGATACGTCGAGCGCACCACCGAGGCGACTGGATTTCCCGACCACACCTTTGATGTCGTTACCGCCGGCCAATGTTGGCATTGGTTCAAGCGCGACGAGGCCGCCAAAGAAGTGCTCCGCATCCTGAAGCCGGGCGGGCGGCTCGTCATTTGTCATTTCGATTGGATTCCGCTTCCCGGTAATGTCGCGGATGTCACCGAGAATCTCATCCGCGCATACAACGACGGGTGGAATCTATGGGGCGGCACCGGCATGTATCCGCCATGGATGCGCGACCTGGGCACGTCGGGCTTCCGACAAATTGAAAGTTTTACTTTCGATATGGACACGCCCTATTCGCATGAGGCATGGCGCGGGCGCATCCGCGCGAGCGCGGGAGTGGGCGCCTCGATGCCGCCCGAGCGCGTCGCGAAATTCGACGCCGACCTGGCGGCGATCCTCGCGGAGAAATTCTCCGAACCGATGACGGTTCTGCATCGCATCTTCGCTGCCATTGGCGTTTCGCCATAGCAATAGAGACGGTCAAGGTCGTCAGCGCTGGATCGGCATTCGAACGACTTGAGGACGGTAGAGCGACATATCTGCGACCAACTTCGCGAAATCGAAGGAATTGCAGGCGTAGGTGATGACCATCTCGCTGGAGTCGCGTGCGAACTCGATGTGCTCCTTGGCGGCGTAACAGAATGTTCTTTCGTCGGCAGGGGGCGGCACTTCGGGCATCGAAAACCAACTTTGGAATGACGACCACGGCCCTGCTAGATGCTCGGCCGTCCGCACCCCCATGCCTGTCCCGAGGCCAGGCGTCTGCTGGACCGCAATCCACTTCCGGATATCGGGATGGTACCGGACGCTCATTTCGGTGTGGCCCTGATCGATAACCACTCGCGCGTCACGCCAGTTAAGACCGCGCTTCCAACTTCCGTCGGCCGCGAGGTACTCGATCGCCGATGCGGGGGCGTCGAGATGATCGAGCGCGACTCTGGCCAGTATGAGCGGATGGTTTGGATGAGCATCATCTGCGAGCACTGCAAAGAGATAGACCCATGGCGGCGAGACAACGGCAGTGACGCCTGGAAAAACTACCTTACCGGAAGCCAGCTCGACATACTCGATTGACCAATGTCGCGGGTCATTACCCGGATTCGCGATCCGCGCGAGGGTTACTCCACGCATTTCGAAGCCGAACGGCCCACCCTCCGGTTTCGTCACCACCTGGTAAAGCGCGACGTACAGACTGCCGTTGTATACGAATCCGTCCATCGGCCAGTACCGGTAAGCGCTCGTGGCGGAATCGAAGAATGCCCGCGGCGCGCCGGATTTCTGAGTTGGCAAGTAATAGTGGATATCGAATATGCCGTCGCGGCAGGTGGAAATGGCGATGCTGTTTGAGACCATGTGCGAACCCGACCGCGTGCGCATCGAGGGGTCGCCTACGAACGTATCGCCGAACAGCCAGACCGAGTGTTGCGCGTCTAGTGGAACGGAATAGGCAGCATCGCCACCAAGCCATCCCTGCGCGTATGGAAAGGAGGGCGTGCATTCAGCACACCAACTCATTGTCGAATACGCGACCGAGAGAAGCGTGAGGAGCGCGAGGAATAGCGGCCGCAAGATGCTCCGACCTGGCGGCGTGCGACGCTACCCGACCAGCGCGGCGGCTTCCGCGAGGGGAACGGCGCTGTCGCGCAAAAGCAAATCCGCCGCTTTCGATTCCCATCGATTGTCGCGCATCGCCATCGGATCTTCGGCGCTGAGGCGATGCTCGAGGATCATGCACGACAACAGCAGCCGCTTGCCATTCCCCGACTGCGAGGCCTCCCACGCCATCAGGACGGCACTCGTCGTGTTGTAAAGCGCACCGGCGGCGAGGCGTGCCCAATCTTCATTTTCCGCGCGCGACGCGACCTCGGTAGCAAAAGCCGTCGCTTTGTCGATCGTCAGGTCCAGTCGCGCGCGGAAATTCTCGGGCAGCTGAGTCGATTCGCGCACGATCGTTTTTAACGATCCCGCGAGGGCCTCATGCGAATGCATCTTGCCGACCGCGCGCGAGATCGCATCGAGCGCCGCGATGTTGCTGGTGCCCTCCCAGAGCACGCCGACGTGGGCGTCGCGAATCAGCCGCGCATTGACGAAATCCTCGATGTAGCCGTTGCCGCCGCGCATCTCCATCGCGCCGGTTGCGACGCGGATGTTGTCGCGGCAGGAGCGGAATTTGTACAGCGGCGTCAGGATGCGCAGGATCTGGTTGGCGCCCTCCTCGCCCTGATTCGCACGGCCCATTACATGGGCGGTGTAGGCGTACATCGAGAGTGCCTGCTCAGCAGGCAGCATAATTTTCATGAGCTGCTTCTTCACCAGCGGCATCTCGATGAGCTTCCTGCCAAATGCCTTGCGGGTGCGCGCCACTTGCAACGATTCGTTGACGCATCGACGCATCATCGCGGCGGCGCGGACGCCGTGCGAAAGGCGCGACAGATTCACCTGATCCATCATCTGCTTGAAGCCGTTGCGCACGTCGCCGACCAGGTAGGCGAGCGCGCCGTCGAGCGTGACCTCACCGCTCGCCATCGACTTGGTGCCGAGCTTGTCCTTCACCCGCACGATTCGATAGCTGTTGCGCGCGCCATTTTCGAGGTGCCGTGGCAAGGCGAACAGCGCGAGGCCACGCGTGCCCGCCTGCGCGCCCTCAGGACGCGCGAGCAGCAGCGCGACGTCCGCATCGGCGTGCGAGCAAAACCATTTGTCGCCATAGAGATGCCACTCGCCATTCTCGTTGCACGCCGTGGTTTCAAGCGCGCCAACATCGGAGCCGCCGGCCTTCTCGGTCATAAACTGGGTGCCCTTCCACATCGCCCCGAGGTCCTGGGAGAGCATCCGCGGCAGGAGCCGATTTTTCAGCTCTTCGCTGCCGTAGCGCTTGATAACGAAAATCGAAGTATCGCTCACGCTGACCGGGCACATCAGGCCGAACTCCGCTTGCACGAACAGATACGTGAAGGCGTACTTGGCGATAGGCGGGAATGCGTCGGGCCATCCGAGCACGCCGCCGCGATGACTCATCGCATGAAGGCCGAGTTCGCCAAACGCGATCCTCTCCATCTCGCGATAGGCGGGATGATACTCGATCCAATCCTCGTCGCGGCCGAAACGATCGCGAGGATGCAGCACCGGAGGATGCTTGTCGGCGGCTCCGGCCAGCTCGTCGAGTTTTCCGCCCGCGAGCTCGCCGAGGTGATCGTAGTGCGGCTCCATATGAGCGCGCATCTTCGGCTCCATGTAGAGCTTCAGCAGATCCTGAAGTCCGCGATCGATGCGATAGAAGTTCATCCCGCGGCAATCGAGGGCGAGATGATCGGAGCCGTGCGGCGCGCCGGCGACTTTTGCTGAAGCTTCCATATTTGGCCTCGCGTCCGAGTCTAGCGCATCGGGTCTAATTTGTTATGCGCTCGGATTTGCGCTCGCGGGGAACATTCAGGCTATATTCGCCGTGCTTTGGAGGCTGAACCAATGGAATTCGGAACCTTGATATTCACCAAACCGCAGCGCGCGATCACCGATCCCAAACTCGCCGAGGACTACGGCTACTCGCACGCATGGATTCCCGATTCGCACATGATCTGGGGCGACGTGTGGGCATGCATGGCGCTGGCTGCTGTCAACACGACAAAGATCAAGCTCGCCACCGGCGTCGCGATCGCAACCAACCGAATTCCGCCCGTCACCGTCGAGGCGATCGGCACCATCAATGAGATTGCGCCCGGACGCGTTGTCCTCGGTTTCGGGACCGGACACACCGGACGGCGCGTGATGGGACTTCCGCCGGTGAAGCATGCCGTCTTCCGCGAGGAGGTTCGCGTCATCCACGACCTGCTCCGCGATGGCGAAGCAACTTACAACACCGAGGGAATGAGCAAGAAGATTCGCTACATCCATCGCGATCGACGCTTCATCAGCCTCGACGGTCCGATCCCGTTCTATGTCGCGGCCAACGGTCCGAAGACCATTGCACTGGCGGGGGAGTTCGGCGACGGATGCGTCACCACCGGCGTCACCACGCCCGACCGCGTCGAGACAGTGAAGAAGCATCTTGAGGCGGGCGCCGCGCAGGCGCAGCGCAAGCTGCCGGAAAAGTTTCCCATCGTCACTTTGACGCACGTATGCGTGTTGCAGCCGGGCGAGGACCTCGATTCGCCGCGGGTCAAGACGATGTGCGGGCCGTGGGTGATGGCGAATCTACACGCCTTCGCGGCGGGCTATGCGCGTGCCGAATCGTTGCCGGCGCCGGTGCGCCCGGTATTCCAGGCCTATATGGACTACGTGTCGAAGATGACGCCGCGCGACGAGCGCTATCTCGAACTGCATCGCGGGCACTGCTCCTACGTGGAACCGGCGGAGTGGAAATTCGTCACGCGCGAATCAATCGAATGCTGCACCATCGTGGGGCCGCGCGAGAAAGTAGTCGAACAGATTCGGACGCTGGAGAAGGCCGGACTATCGCAGATTTTCCTCAATCCGCCGATGGACGGCTTCGGCGATTGCATCGGTGAGATCGCGCGCGAGGTTTTCGATCGCGTTTGAAAGCACGCGGCGCTTCCCAGCACCCTCACCCGCGCGGCAACAAGCTTCGCTTGTCACCGCGCGACCTCTCCCAGCGTGCGGCTTCGCAAGCTCAGCCGCGGGGGAGGAGTTTAAAACGGGTAGTTGATGCCGGAAAACACCGCGACGCCCTCGCCGCCGTAGCCTACATCGACGAAGCCGACCACGAACGGCTCCGCGATCCCTCTAAACCCAATCCCGCCAACGGTGTGCAATTCATCGAACGGACTGAAGCCGAGATTATGCGCAACGCGCCCGATATCGAGAAATGGCGCCAACTCCACGATGCCGTGAGTACCGAAGATGTCGTGATCCCACACCCGCGTCCGAACTTCGCCGCTGGCGACTGCGACGTTGTTATCAATGAAACGTCCGGCGCCGTAGCCACGCAGCGTCTCCTGATCCGTCAGCAGACTTTCCTGCCCACCGAGTCGTCCCATCGACCAGAACGGAGTCTCGTTAGCCGAAGGGTTGTACTCGACGAATGCGTGACCCGCCAAGGTGATTTTGTCGTTGATTGCATAGTAACGGCGCAGCTCACCGCCGAAATGTGTGTACGAGACCGAACTCATAAAACGCCGATCCGCGATCCCGAAATAGGCCACCGCGAGACCGCCCTTGCGCGGCACCTGCAGCGAATCGCGGGTGTCATACGAAAACACCGCCTGGTTCAGCACTTCGCTTCCGCCGTCGATCCCTTTCTGATGCGGAAACACCTGAAAAATCGACGGGATGCTGTTGAAGCCGCCGTGCTGAATTCGCACCCGGCGCGGCCTAATGGTCAGCGCCAGTTGAAGATCCTCGGTGAAATTCAACCCGAAAACGCCCAAGCCATAGATCTGGTTGGTCGTGTAATTGGTTTCATTGCCCTGGCGCGAGTTGTTCCCGACGCCGTAGAATCTCTCGGTCGGGTCTTTCTCGAAATAAAAGCGTCCCTCGAACGACCACCATTGTTTGCGCGTACGTCCGGTCTGATAGTCGACATCGACGTGGCGTGCGATCTTCTCTTGCGCGCCGGCAACCGCATACCAATTGGTATCTTCAGACGGATAAGATAAAAAGCGGAAGGTCCCGCCGGGGCCAAGGGTCGTGTTCGTTTCGACGTCCGGCGCGAAGATATCAGTGATCTGATTCTTCGAGTCGGTGTAAAGCACTGCGGCCAGGATTCCTCCCGTGGTGCCGCCATTGGGATCGGTCGCAACCTCCGGCACCGGAATGAACGGCCAGGTATCAGGATTCGTCAGCGCAAAATTGTGCGGCCATTGCCATTGGTCGGGATGGAAAAATTCCGTGAATGGCGAGCCTTTGGCGATTGGAACATTCCCGACCGCCGCACTTGGTGACGCAACGGCTGCCGCGGCTGGAGTGGCAACTGCCGATGGCGAGGCTTCGCTCTTTGGCACGCTTCCCTCGCCGGCATTAGTCGGAACGGGCGCCACTTCATTCGGCTTAGTCGAAACCTCGCCGACTTTCTCGATGATCGGGCCGCCCTCGGCGTCCGCTTCAGTCATGGGATATACGACATTTGCATCGGCCCAGTCGGCATTACAAACCGGAACCAATACCGGGGAAAAGCCCAGCGGGAGGAAGCTTATGAAGATGAGAAGGAAACGATACCTCGTCATAAATATCAACGTTCTGATGAACCGCGCAGAGTGGCGCCCCCACAGGCTCCGCTGAACGCTGTTACAAGTTTTTTTAGCCTGCCTGTATCGTTACGGTCGTATCAAGGCGCATCAGTGTCGCACACGGGACCCGATTCTTGAACAGCTTGGCGGTCGATTTTCACCTCATCGATGCACCCATCACGCGCCGATGCGCTTTTCGATGGCGCAATAAATGTGTAAGGATTCGGAAACGAAGGCGCCAGCATCCTGGAAAGGGGCGGCGCTCTTCAGGCAGAAATCTCCACGGAGGGTCCTTAAATGGCGAAGGCAGATGGCGGCGAGTTAATCGCTCGCGTGATGAAGGAGAATCGGGTCCGCTATTGCTTTGCAATCAACGGCGGCCACCTGTTCCCCATTCTGGCTCAATTGCGCGACCACGATATCAAGTTGATTCATATGCGCCACGAGCAGGCGACTGCATACGCCGCCGACGCCTATGCGCGCGTCTCGGGCGAGACGGGAGTGTGCATGGTCACGGCAGGATGCGGCCTGACCAACGCGGTCACCGGACTCTGCACGGGCGCGCTGACCGGCAGCTCCATCGTTTGCATCTCGGGACAGCATCCGAACACCGAGGATCATGTCGGCTCATTCCAGGAAGCGTACGGCTCTGAGGTCGTCAACAGCTTTGCGAAGTTCACCAAGCGCGTAACTGACTGGACCTCGATCCAATTCGACCTTCGCTCGGCGTTTCGCGAGGCGATTTCCCCGCCGCAAGGCGTCGCGCTGTTCGAGATACCGCAGAACATCCTCTATCACCATGACGACGATTCGAAGCAGCGCAAAGGCGCGCGTGGCTTCACCATCGAGGATGTACGGAGCCAGGGCGAGCCCTCGCATGTCGACAAGGCCCTCGAGATCCTTCACGCGGCGCAGCGTCCGCTGATCGCGGGAGGTGACGGGCTGTTCTGGTCGCAAGCGGGTCCCGAGATCAAGGAATTCGTCGAGCTGACGGGGATTCCTGTTTATACGCGCCGTGCGGGCCAGGGCGCGGTATCCGAGGAAAATCCGCTCGCCATCCGCGGCTCATGGAAGAAGCCCTTCACCGGGCGCGCCGATGCGGTGCTGGCGATCGGCTTCCGCTTCTGGAGCGGCGAGAAATTCGGTCAGCCTCCGACCTGGACCGACAAGGCGAAGTACATCCAGATTGACCAAGTGCCGACGCGTATCGGATGGCAAGTCGACGCGGATGTACCCATCGTGGGCGATCCGAAGAGCGTGCTGCGCCAGATGGTCAATCGCATCAAGGAGCTGAAGCTGGATTTCTCCAAGAATCGCAGCTCCGAATGGTACAAGGAAATCCAGGCGACCCGCATGCGCTTCGAAGCGCAGATCGCCGAAGAGAACAAGAAAACGCTGACCAACACGCCGATCCATCCGGCGCGGCTGTGCGATGACCTCATCAAGGTGCTCGACAAGAACGCCACCACCATCATCGACAGCTTCACGCTCTCGGGATGGATGAGCCGTCAGTTCACCTGCCGTTTCATGGGCCAGGTAGTTGACGCGGGGCCGCTCGCGCCGGTGGGTCACGGCATCGGGATGGGAATCGGCGCGCAACTCGCGCGGCCCGGACAGCAGGTCGTCGTCATCATCGGCGACGGCGGACTTGGCATCGGCGGATGGGACATGGAGACCGCGGCGCGCTACAAGCTGCCGGTCATCGCCGTGTTGTGGAACAATAGCTCATGGGGTCCCAACTTCGATCAGATGCCGGGTCTCAAGGGCAAGACCGATCCATTCAACATGCTGCCGAACATCCGCTACGACAAGATCTTCGCCGAGATGGGGTGCTACACGGAACATGTCGAAGCGCCGGACCAGATCACGGGAGCGCTGGAGCGCGCCTTCAAATCAGGCAAGACCTCGCTGATCAACGTGATCGGCGACGTGCGCGTCGGAAACGCGACACTGGGCGGCAACCTGCTCGGTTCGACCGGCTCTGCCACCTGATCGATTCCACAGGCTAACGCCTGTGTCACAACATGCGAAGGGGACGCGCATCGAGCGCGTCCCCTTTTTTGCCAGCGTCAGGTAGATTCAAAGCTGGATGAAGACCGACTCGGCAATCATCATCATCCTTGGCGCGATGTTAATCGGGCTCGTCGCTATCGCCTCTGGCTGCAAGAGCAGCAGCGAGATTCCGAAGCCTGTAAACCTCACCTGCCCACCGGGATCGAAGTTGGTTGGTGATCTGCCGCCTGATGGCGAAGAGCAAGCGTGCTGGAAAACCGTCAATGGCGAACAGGTCAAGGACGGGCCGATGGTCATCTATCGCCCCAACGGTCTCAAAATGATGGAGGGCAACTACAAGGACGGCAAGCAGGACGGCGAGTGGACGATGTACTACGAGAGCGGCGGCAAGAAGTCTATCGACCACTATAAAGATGGCGTCCAGACCGGCGAGCACGTCTCATGGTACGAGGACGGACAGATCGACGCGAAGGGACAATACAAGGACGGGCAGCAGGATGGCGTTTGGAAGCGATGGGGCCCCGACGGCGTCAAGAATTGGGAAGAGACCTACAAGGACGGCAAGAAGATTTCGTGACTAGTCACCGCCCTTGCCCACCACTGCGACCGCGATCCCCTCGCACGCGATCGTGGGCACATGAAACGTCTCGGATGATCCCCACACGATCGCGGAATGCGACCGCTTTCCGGCCGCGACGATTGCGCGAAAAACATTTTCGATATTCGAGTTGATCCGCAGCGCATTCGGCGCTATCGGCTCGGCGAGACGACCGCCGCGAATCGCATAGGAATCGCCGCTCACGGTGCAAGTGAAATCGCCGGCACGCTGACCGTTGATCGGATAGGTGTACCAGACCCGGCCGATGTAGAGACCGTCGCGAACCTTGCGAATCACCGCATCGTCGTCGACGCCGTCGCGCGCCTTCATCACGATATTGGTGCCCGACGAACCGGGACTCTGATCGAAGCGACGGCCGCCGCCCTCGCCCAATCGATAGCCGTTCAGTGGCGGAAACATCGGCGCCTTGTCCGCGGGGATGCCGAGCTTCTCAGCGCGCTCGTCGTCCGTCGCGAGGCGATGGCTGTCGTAGAAATTGGACATCAGCCCGACCAGCTTGCCGTCGCGAATCATGTTGACGCGCTTCGCCCGAATGCCCTCGCAAGTGATCGTGCGAATGACCGCGCCCGTGCGCAAAATAGGATCGTCCCAGAGACTCAGCCGCCTATCCATCACCTCCGCGCCGAACTTCCCATGATACGCGGAACTCGCGGCATGAAACGCGCCGGTCGTGAGCGAGCCGAGGATCATATAGTTGATGATCTCGGCAACCGGCTGCGGGCCGAGCACCACGCGATAGGTTTTCGCGTCGGGGCGAACGCCATGATGCATGCGAAGCGAGCGTTCCGCGGCTTCGCGCCCGAGCCGCGCGGCAACTCGTCCCATATCGGCAACCGTCCGCCCTACCGCTGATGCGGTGCCTTTCGCATCGAGGGATTCGACAAGCGCAGTGACCGACGAGCTGAAATGCGCACTCTCATCGGCGCGGATGTCGGCGAAGTTCGAATTCGCGATCGCGATCCGATCGCGAAAGACGCTCACATCACCGCCCACCACGAGCGCAGGGTGCGGCCGCGTCGCCACCTCACTCTGCGCAAACTCTCCAATCGCTCCGCGTAATGTGGACCATGCCGCATCAACAAGGCTCGCATCAGAACTGCGCGCGAGATCGCTCTTCTCCGGCTTCGTCGCACCGAGCTTTCGCGGCTCGACCGGAAACCCCGGAAAATGCGGATCAACTATCGTCGCGCGATGCGCCCGCGCGAGCACCGTGCGAATGGCCTCGGCGCTGAAATCGCCTGCTTCGTATGCGCTACCAACTTCGTGCGCGTTGCGCTTGGCGACGATGCGGATCTGAAAGCCGTCAGCGGAGTGCGACTTGAGCTCCTCGACGCCGCGGCACGGAATATCGGAGGTGTAGTTCAGCCGCGCGATGCGACTGTCTCCACTCGCGCAGTAAATCTCGAACTGCGCGACGTCCTTGTCGCGAGCAATGATCGCGGCGGCCTCGCGCCCGAAACTCTTCAGCTCCGAGGCGCGAATCATCCGCCGCCCAGAAACGCGCGCGAGCGCAGCGTCGGCCCACCGTTGGACATCCGCTTGACCTGCATCGGCTGCCCCTTGCCGCAGTTGGGGATCGCGACGAGGCTCAAGTCGTTGCCGACCGCGTTGACGCTCATGAAAAAGCGTTTCGAATCCGCCATCACGCTGCCCGAGCGATAGAGCCGGCCGATGCGGCCGTGATCGATTTCATATACGCGCCGCGCCGAGATGCGGAAGTTCTCGCGCGATTCCGCGATCGATGGAATCTGATGCCCGCACACGTAGTAGCCGTGCTCGAGTTCGCCGATGATTTTCTCCGGCGGAGTTTCGCCCGGCATGAAAAAGGTGTTGGACATCCGAATCAGCGGCACTTGATAGACCTCGGCGGCGCGCGCCGAACCGTTGGGCTCCACGCCAAGCGCCGCGGCGGTCGCGCGCGAGTTCATGAAGCCGCGAAAGATGCCTCCGTCGATGTGCGCGACGCGCTTTCCCAGCGTGCCCTCATGATCGTAGCGATAGTGGCCATATCCGTAGAGCGTCGGATCCGAGACCGCCGACAGCATCGATGAGCCAACCGCTTTTCCGATTTCGTTGTCGTCGATCGCCCGCAGCAGCCAGCTCCGGCCCGCATACGCGGCTTCCATCTTGAGCGCGCGATCCGCTTCGCACGGATGCCCAACGATTTCGTGCGCCACCAGCGCGTTGAAGTGCGGATCCGTGACGACCGTGACCTCGCGATCTGGCGGCTTCAGCACCGGCGCCGCCGCGAGTTCCTGCGCCTCCTTCGCGAGGCCCACTGCGAATGCGGAAAGACTGGGATTCGCGAGCAGCTCCTCGCGCCATCCTTCGGCGATCGCTTCGAAGCCGCGCTGCTGCCCGATAGTATCGTAACTTTCCTGATGTCCTTCGCCCGACTGCGCGACAACGTAGACATCGCCCTGCGAAAATGCGAACGCTTGCGAGATGAGCGAGCCCTCGGTGCTGATGAATAGCTCGTGACGAAGCTCACAAGTCGCGGCGGCCGCATTGAATGCGATGTCGCGGCCGAGCCCTTTCACCTCGCGCGAGGCCTCCAGCGTGATGCGTTTGAGCTCCTCGGGATCAAGCGCGCGCGGATCCTGTTTGTAGACCGCGGCGACCTCGTCGCGAATCGGAGGCCGCGGCTCGAATGCGCCACCGACTAGAGACCCCGCGCGCACGCCGAACCGTTTCAGGAATGCGGCCTTCTCGCGTGCGCTGATGCGCGCCCGCTCGTAGGCTTCCTCTAGGCCGCATCTGATCTCCACGACCAGCTTCTTCTCGTGGAGCCCAAGCCGTCCGATCTCCACGCCGCATTGGCCATGACCGATCGCGTTCCCAGCACCGACGTGGACGCTGACACCGAAACCCGCGCTCTCGCTTTCCGAGCTGTCGCGAGGTTCGCCGTTGGTCGCCGCGCCCGAGCGATGGAACATCACCTCGAAGCGCAGATCTGCATACGCGACGCCGCGATGCGCGCGCGCGAAGCGGGACACGATGTCGTTCCCGCTCCGCTTCAGAATCTCGATTGCGTTGAACAGCTCGATGAGGCTCTCTGCGACGCGTCTATATAGATGACGCCTTCGGCTTTGCTAGATGATGCCTTCGGCTTTGAGCGATTCGAGCTCCGCCGCGCCGAGTCCGAGATATTCCTTGTAGATCTCCGCGTTGTGCTCGCCGTGCAGCGGCGCGGATTTCACCTCCACCGGCGAATGCTCGAGGCGCACCGGGCATCCGGGCATCGTGAACTCGCCGCGCACCGGATGCTTCACCGTTACGATCATCCCGCGTTCCTTCATATGCGGATCGTTGAGCAGCTCGACGCTGTCGAGCACCGGCCCGCATGGCACGCCCGCCTCGCCGAGAATCTTGAACACCTCATGCTTGGTTCGCTGGCTGGTCCATGCAGTGATCGCCTCGGTTAGCGCCTCGATGTTCTGCGCGCGCGATCTGCCGTCCTTGAAGCGCTCGTCATGCGCCAGGCTGGGCTGCCCCATCGCATCGCAAAGGCTCTGCCACATCTCCGCATTGGTGCACAGGATGAAGCAGTAATCGTTGTCGCCGCCGGGAGCGCATTTGAAGAGGTCGCCCGGGCCTCCGCCCAGTCGATTGCCGGTGCGAGGCGTCGGCTTCTTGGTGACGTAGGTGCCCATCATCGGGACGCGCACGAAGTTGAGCACCGCCTCCTGCATCGCGACCTCCACCTTCTGGCCCAATCCGGTTCTTTCTCGCTGAATATATGCCGCCAGCACGCCGCACGCGGCATGAATTCCGGTGCCGGTGTCACCGATGGTCGGGCCCGGCTTGAGCGGCGGCGATCCCGGAAATCCGGTCAGCGACATCGCGCCGCCCGAGGCCTGCGCGATCATGTCGAAGCTCTTGTACTTGCTGTAGGGTCCGAAGGTGCCGAAGCCTTTCACGGTGAGATAGATCACCCGCGGATTAACTTCCTTCAATACGTCGTAGCCGAGGCCGAGGCTCTCGAGGGTGCCGAGCGAAAAGTTCTCCGACACGATATCGACCTTCTTCACCATGTCGAGGAAAATCTTTTTCCCCTTGTCGCTCTTGAGGTTCAGCGTCACGGATCGCTTGTTCGCGTTGAGCAGCATGAAGTAGTAGGAATCGGTGCCCGGCTTTTCGGTGAGAATCCACCTGCCCTGCTCGCCCATCTTCGGCGCTTCGACCTTGATAACGTCGGCGCCCAACCACGCGAGCATTTCGGTGCACGAGGTCCCCGCTTCGAATTGGGTGAGATCGAGAACTTTTACGCCAGCCAGCGCCTTTTCCATCGCCGCCTCCTTGCGGGTCGCCTGAAACGATCCTGACTGACTTTGTAGCGCTCGACTGTCACTGTGGGCAAGGCTTCCTAATGATGAGGTTAAGGTCTCGCCCTCGATTTGATACCTTTCCATGTACATCCGATGGCTGAACATCTTGCGAAAATCGCACGCATCCGCGACGAGTTGAATCGCGCCTTCCTGGAACGCGCCGATCTGATCGATGGCGCGCTGACCGCGCTGCTCTCGTCGAATCATGTGCTCGTGATCGGTCCGCCGGGTACCGCGAAATCGATGCTGGCTGACGAGTTGTGCCGACGCATCGAGGGCGCCAACTATTTCCAATGGCTGCTGACCAAGTTCAGCACCCCCGAGGAAATCTTCGGCGCGGTCAGCCTCAAGGGTCTCGAGGAAGACGACTATCGCCGCGTGACGCTGCACAAGCTGCCCGAGGCGCACATCGCGTTTCTCGACGAAATCTTCAAGGCGAATTCCTCGATCCTCAACGCGCTGCTGACGGTCATCAACGAGCGCGTGTTTCACAACGGCCGCGAGCGCGTGCAGGTCCCGCTCATCACGATGTTCGGCGCCTCAAACGAGTTGCCTGACGAGGACGAACTCACCGCGCTATACGACCGCTTCATGCTGCGCTTCATGGTGGATTACATCAGCGAGGAATTCCGCTTCCTCAAGATGCTCGAAGGCAGCAAGCCCGAAGCGCGCACGGTGATGACCTTCACCGAACTCGACGCGGCTCGCGCCGATACCGCCAATGTGTCGATCGCATCGGGCATCATCAGATCGATCGCCGACCTGCGCCGCGAACTCGCAGCGCAACAAATCGTCGTATCGGATCGGCGCTGGAAAAACTCCCTCGATGTGCTGCGCGCGCACGCGATTGTGCTCGGACGAAATGCGGTCACTGAGGACGATCTGATTTTCCTCGAGCATGTGCTGTGGAAAGATCCCGAGGAGCAGCCGAAGGTGCGCGAAGCGATTCGGCGCCTGGTGAAAGGCTACGAGGAAGAGGCGCGCGAACTCCTTATCCAGAGCCAGGAATTGAAGGAGTACGCACTCGAGCGTCAATGGGAGAGCGAAGAGCTACGCAACCGCGCGCTCATCGAGGCGCACACCAAGATCGCCAACATCCTGGTCAAGTTCGACAACCTGCTGCGCGAGGCGTCGGATAGCGGCAAGTCAGTGAAGAGCGCAGAGGCGATGCGCGCCCAGGTCAGAGACCTCCAGCAGAATATGCTGCGGCGGATGTAGCATGCCGGCCGAGGAATCCAGCGCCGCGATCGTTCTGCGCGCGCGCGACTATTCGGAATCCGATCGCATCGTCACGCTGCTCACACGCGACTTCGGCAAGCTCAGCGGGATGGCCAAGGGCGCGAAGGCCTCGCGCAAACGGTTCGAGCGCAAGCTCGAACCGTTTTCACACGTGATGCTGTACTTTCGTCGCCGCCCCAACGGGCAGTTGGTGTTTGTCACGCGTGCCGAGGCCTCACCGGATCTCACGCCATTCGCGATCGAGGATGACCTGACGAAGATCGCGCTCGGGAGCTACATGCTCGAACTCGCCGACGCGTTTACGTCGGAGGAAGCTGAGGCTACCGGCGCATATCGCGTACTTGCCGAGGCACTCGAAGCGGTGAGCGTCGGACGCGCCACCCTCGCGCTCCGGCAGGCATACGAACTGCGGATGCTGCATTGGGCGGGCTACGGACTCGACTTCGCGCGATGCCGTCAGTGCGCTGACGCGATAGCGCAATCGGCGTATTTCATCATCGCGCGAGGCGGCGTGGTTTGCGCTCGATGCCGCCCGATGATTCCCGACGGCGCCGTGAAGCTCGATGCGTTGAGCGCATCGGCATTGGTCAGCCTCGGCGACGCGCACTTCGCCGATGCGCTCGAATCGAGAGCCGCGGCCGCCGATGGTGCGCTGGCGATCTCACGCTTCGTCGCGTCGGTGCTGGACCGGCGGCTTCGATCGATCGCGTTTCTGGATTCGGTCTTATCTTCGAATGGTGCGCGTTAGGTCGCTAGATCATCCGCCGGTAAATCTGTCACGCTCTCCGTCGCCGATCACCTGCGGCGCCATGTAGCCCTTCGAATGGTGCTCGATGAGAATGATTCCGCAATTTCGCGGCACGTGCGCGTTGTCCCACACGCCAGTGACGTGCGCCCATAGCGCCATCATCACGCCGCCGTGGCTGACGACGACCACGTCGCGGGTCGGATGCGCCGTCGCGAGGCGATCGAGGATCGGCCCGACGCGCAGCTTAACTTGCTCGAAGCTTTCGCCGTCGGGCGGCTCCCAAAGCCAAGGACGTTGGGGGTCGTAGCCGGGTGCGGCAAACACAGATTCATACGGCTGCCCTTTTAGCGAACCCACGTCGCGCTCGTGCAGGTAAGGTTCGATCTCGAGCGGCAGTTTCAAAATCTCGGCGATGATTCGCGCCGTCTCGCGCGCCCTGATGTACGGGCTCGTCACTACGACTTCCGTGCGAAACGTCTTCGCGATCAGATGGCCGGCCTGGCGCGCCTGTTCATGCCCGAGCTCGGTGAGCGCCAACTCGTGCGGCGTAGTGGTGAAAATGCGTTCGCGATTGCCGACGCTCTCGCCGTGCCGGACCAGAATCAGTTTACCCATTGGATATTTTTTCGCAGGTCCCTCATCGGGAGTGGTCACTTAGTTTCCAGATTCTTGCGCATCTGGATGAATGGCTCCAGTAGATCGATCGGCAATGGAAACACCGTCGTGGAGTTGTGCTCGGTCGCGATCTCGGCGAGGGTCTGCAGATAGCGCAGCTGTAGCGTAATGGGACTCTTGCTCATGATCTCGGCGGCCTCGGCGAGACGCTGCGCCGCCTGGAACTCGCCTTCGGCCGCGATCACCTTGGCGCGCCGCTCCCGTTCGGCTTCCGCCTGCGCCGCGATCGCGCGCTGCATCTCCTGTGGCAAATCGATGTTCTTGAGCTCGACCAGCGTGACCTTGATTCCCCACGGTTCGGTCTGCGCATCGATGATGGTTTGGATCTGCGCGTTGAGTTTGTCGCGCTGACTCAGCAGATCGTCGAGCTCGGTCTGGCCGCCGACCGAGCGCAGGGTCGTCTGCGCGATCTGCATGGTCGCGAAAAGATAGTCGGCAACCTCGGTAACTGCTTTCGAAGGATCGAGCACGCGGAAATAGAGCACCGCACTGACCTTCACCGTCACGTTGTCGCGGGTGATGACATCCTGCGGGGGAATATCGAGAGTGACGGTGCGCAGATCGATGCGCGCCATCTTTTCGAGAATCGGGATGATGAAGGTGACGCCGGGGCCTCGATACGGCGTGAGGCGCCCGAGGCGGAACACTACAGCGCGTTCATATTCGTTCAGGACCCGGATCCCGCCGAGCACAAAGATCACAAAGAAGAAAATTACTACAACCAGCGCCGCTCCTGCTCCCGCCATGGTGCTTCCTCCCGATTGTCCCGTTATGCCGGTTTGCTTTGCCCGCGGCAGCTCTCATCCGATTCGTCGAACCCTCACTTCCAGACCACTCACCGAAGTGATGCGCGCATGCACTCCCGTCGGCAGTGCGTCGTGGCTGCTCGCGCGCCAGATTTCGCCGTGTACGAAAACCTTGCCGGGAGAATCGGGCGCGATCGGTTCGCGCACCTCGACCAGCTCGCCGACCAGACCTTCTTTTCCAGTCGTCGCAACCCGTCCATGCTCGCGCGCGACGAAGTATCCGATCAACAGGATGACGGCCGAGAGTGAGCCCGCCGCGCCATAGATGATGCTGTGCTGGACCGCGACATTCGTCTTCGAAGTGTCGATAAGCAGCAGCGAACCAATCAGGAGCGCGATCACGCCGCCGATTCCCATCACGCCATAGCTGGTGACGAACGCCTCCGAGATCAACATCCCGACTCCAAGCAGCATCAGCAGCAGCCCCGAGAGCGTCACCGGCAAAACCTGGAACGATGCGAGCGCGAGCAACAGGCAGATCGCGCCCACGACGCCGGGAAAGTACACTCCGGGATGTGCGAACTCGAAATACAACCCGAGCAGACCAGCCATCATGAGGAGATAGACGATGTTTGGATCGGCGAGGATGTCGAGAACAGTCTGCCCAAACGTCATCGAGCGCTGGCGCACCACGACATCCTTGAGTCGCAAGGTCACGCGATGGTCGCCGACGCTGACGGTGCGGCCGTCGGCTTGCTTCAGGAGGTCCGGAATGTTGATGGCGACGATCTCGACCACCTTCGATTCGAGCGCCTCGCGATCGCCGATCATCACGCTGTTGCGTACGGCCTTCTCCGCCCAATCCTCGTTGCGCCCGCGCTGACGGGCGGTATTGCGCGCGAGCATGGCGGCGAAGTTCTCCACCTTGGTGCCGAGATCGCCCTTTACGTCGCCTCCGTTTTCAGTCACCGGATGCGCCGCGCCAATGTTGGTGCCGGGCGCCATCGCCGCGAGGCTCGCCGCTTCGGTGATGAAGGTTCCGGCGGAGGCCGCGCTCGCTCCGGTCGGAGCGACATAGACGATGACCGGGATCGGCGCCGCAAAGAGATCCTTGATGATGCGCTCGGCGGAGGTCATCAGGCCGCCAGGCGTGTCGAGCTCGATGATCAATGCACGCGCACCGCCAATTTGCGCCGAGGCGATCGAATCCTCGATGAAGTGCGACACCGCAGGATTGATGGAGCCATCGATCTTGATCAGCTCGACCCACGGACGGCCGTCGATGACTTCATCAACGTTTGAAGGGATGACATCCGCTGCAGGAGCGGATGAGGCGAGACAGGGGAGCACGATCGCCAGTGCGGCGAGCGCAACCATCCTCGCGGTCGATCTTGAAAATTTGCGTGAAGACGCGATCACCTACGTCCTTCCACTACGGCCCGGAATCGGGCGTCCAAGCGATCTCATAACCTCCTGTATATCACTCCAGACCAGCCGTTTGTCGCTCGGATTTCGCAGCAGGTAGGCAGGATGAAAGGTCGGCATCATCTTGATACCGCGCACTTCGTGCCAGTTGCCGCGCAGCTTGCTGATCGGTGTCTTGATCTTCAGCACCGATTGCACCGCGAAGGTGCCAAGGCCAACGATGACGCGAGGCTTAACGATTTCGATTTGCCGAAACAGAAACGGCTCGCACGCGTCAACCTCGTCGGGCTCGGGATTGCGATTCCCGGGCGGGCGGCATTTGACGACGTTGCAGATGTAAACCTCGGAGCGCTTCATACCCATCCCGCGCTCGATGATGTCGGTCAGCAATTGCCCCGCTCTGCCGACGAACGGCTCACCCTTCGCGTCCTCATCGGCGCCGGGACCTTCGCCGACGAACATCAGCTCGGCCTTCGGATCGCCGACGCCGAATACGAGATTGGTGCGGCCGCCGTGCAGCTTGCATCGTGTGCAGTTGCCGATGAATTCGCGCAACGTCGCGAGGTCACCGGTTTTTTCGAGGCCGGGATATTTTGAAAACAGTTCGACACTCGGCGCGGCTTGAGCCGAACGTGCCGCGACCGGCGGAGATGGCCTATCGATGACCGCTGAGCGTCGTGCGTCGTCGCTAGCAGAAGTGATCGGACGATCCTTCATCGGCAGACCATCCATCCCTTCCTCGCGAATCTGATCGATGTAGTCGCGGACCGAGTCGAGTAGCAGCTTGTCAGTCACCATACCGCGCGGATTATAGGATCACGCGGACCTAACCCCTAGCCCCTTCCCTTTAGCCGCGCCGACTCGTTGCGCGTTAAAGCGTAATTCCCACCTGCACGGCGAGAACCAGGGCATCGGTTATCAAGCCGGTCCCGTTCGGTCGGAACACCCCCTGTACGTCAGGCTGAATGTTGAACGAGGGGGTGATGTTGTACATGTAGTTCGCTTCGATGATCGCCTCATGCGTCATCGTCGGCTGATGACTGGCGCGTTCCGAGTCCCGTAGATCGCTCGAGAACTGGCCGAACAGTCCGAATAGGCCAAGCTCATCGTTGGGACGGTTCGGAATCAGTCCGAAATACACCAGACCCGCGTCCGCGAAATACTCCAGAGTGTTCATCTTCGGCGGCGCATAAGTAAGCGCGAGAAATCCCCACAGACCCTGATGGGGGTAGGTCGCGCCCTCGGGCAGGCGCAAGAGCCGCTGCTGGCCGGTTAGATAGATCTGCCAAGTCCCCCCGCGCATCTGCCCGGTTTTGAACTGCAGCCGTGGTTCGGAATCGTAGAGCCCCCCGAGCTTGAAGTCACCCGGATATCCGATTTCTCGCGCCTGCTTCGGCGAATAAGCGAACTCTTGCATGATCGCGACGCCGGAATCATGGCGGAGGCTGAAATCAACGCCGTGGAATTTATCGCTACGGAAATCTCGATAAGTATTGTACGCACCGGTCATCGAATAAAACTCGGGTGAGATTTCGTAGCGAGCCCGGATTCCCCAAGCCGCACCCGGGTAACTCGGAACCGAAGCGTTCACCGGAATACTCAGTGGATTGCCACAGAAGCCCAGGTTTTGTGCGAAGCAGTACAGAGGCGACGTCGCGAAGTCATCGAGTGCATTGATTCGCCCAGCGACGACGTCGAGCTTCTGGTCGAAAAACCGATGTTCGAGCGCTAGGTCCACCAGCCGGAACGTTTGATGGCCGAAAATCTGCTGGACCTGAAAAAAGTTGGGGATGTCATATGAAAGGCTGTTCCCAGCGCGCTCCGACGCGGAAGCCAGAAAGTAGGTGTCGTCGAGGCCCAGTAGCCGGTGCAGATCCATCGCTACTCCCAACGCGATGTTGTGCGTGTAGCGGAACTGCTCCGATTGCCCGCCCACCGGATTGCCGGCGGATTCACTTTGGTAGGTGCCAAAGACTGAGACGCCCGCCTCGGAGAGGTCGCTACGCACGCCGTGCCAATTTCCCGTCGCTGCCGTCAACTGAGTCCAGGAGCTGGGAAGAAAAAGTATGTGCGGATCGAGGACCCCCCACTGGGTGGCCCACTCCCCTTGGGTCGCATGCATCCAGGGAGTTGAAAATGTCTGCGCCAACGCAGCCGAGGAGAAGACCGAGGCGAGTGCGAAACTAGCGACTACCCATCTGAGGACTATACCACTCATCTCAGTCCTTCGTCGTAAGGCCTATTGACGAAGGTCAGACGCCGGCTGCGCGGTGCGCCACTCACGCGAGATTTCTTCGAGCGACTTTCCTTTGGTCTCGGGAACATAGGCGATTATGAATATGACAGCCGCTACACCCATAGCCGCATATAGGAAACCCAGCCACGGTCCCATCAGTACCAATAGAACCGGGAATGAAAGGCTAACCAAAAAGTTCGCCATCCAATTGGCGGCAGTCGATATCGCAGCAGCTCTGGCGCGAGCCCGATTCGGAAATATTTCCGAAATCATCAGCCAGACGATGGGCCCCAGCGAGAAGGCAAAACAAACGATGTAGAGTCCAATAAACCCTACCGTCATTGGAGCGAGCCAATCCGCCCTGACACTGGCGCTTGAACCCAATTGTTGCGCAGTCCCGACTGCGATGAGGCTTACGATCATTCCGGCGAGACCCACCAGAAGCAGCGGTTTCCTTCCGACTCGATCTACGAGCCAGATCGCGATCAGTGTCGACAGTACGTTGACCACGCCGATTCCGATCGTTGCAGCTAGCGCTGTGGTTGCGTGGTCCAAGCCGGCCTTCTGAAAGATCTCCGGCGCGTAATAGATGATTGTGTTGATTCCAGTCACCTGCTGGAAGACCGCCAGCCCAACACCGACCAGAAGGGCCGGGCGAAGTCCCGGCATCAACAATTCGCTCCACTCAGCCGGCCGATTGTGCTCGAGGTCCTCCTGAATTTCCCGTACTTCCGATTCGATTTCGTCCGCAGAGCGGACCAGCGAGAGCCCCTGCCGCGCGGCTTTCTCAGCTCCCTTCTTAAGGAGCCATCGAGGCGACTCAGGCATCGGGATCATACCGATTACCAGCAGCGCGCCGGGAATGAATGCAAGTCCTAGCATCCAGCGCCAAGCATGCTCGGGCGCCAAAAGCCGATCGACACTGTAGGAGGCTAGAATGCCGACGGTGATCGCCAGTTGAAACAGCGATACCAGCCTGCCGCGATGCCGCGCTGGCGCTAGCTCCGCGAGATACATCGGCGCGGCTACGGAGGCCAGGCCGATTGCCAGTCCTATGATGGCGCGACTCGCGATTAGAACATCGACATTCGGTGCGAGCGCTGACGAGGCGGAACCTACAATGAAGCCGATTCCGGCGGCGATGTTCGTCCACCTTCTACCGATAGTATCGGCGAACGTTCCCGCCGCCACCGCTCCGAACAACGCGCCAAAGGTCACCGCACTTACCACAAGTCCCTGGGCGGCAGGGCCGAGATGAAAATCGGGAACAATGAACAAAATCGCGCCCGCAATTACCCCGGTATCGAAACCAAACAACAGGCCGCCGAGCGCCGCGACTCCGGCAATCATCGTGACGTATAGAGTCGCCTTGGAAGTCCCTTTCCGCTGATCGATCGAGCCAGAGGTTGCCGGATAGTTCACATCCACTGAAGAATTGTTGGGCATGCGCCAAACCTATCGATGCTGATTCGTTTGTTTTTCGAAAAGCGGCGAACACTCGCGCGTTCCCGAGACGT
Source organism: uncultured delta proteobacterium (assembly GCA_963815835.1). GTDB lineage: Bacteria > Desulfobacterota > Binatia > Binatales > Binataceae > DATGKG01. Next base: position 3,097,206 of record CAWFIF010000001.1, on the reverse strand, counting down.
AGCAACGCTCGCGGCAGACGACAAACCAAATCTCGATCTCCCGAGGCACCTATCTATACGCCCAATCGTGATCAGATATGGGACCTGCTCGTCGGTAAGACTCCGGGGAGTCGCCCGCACCATAGAACCGTCCGTTCGATTCGAGGCGAGGGCTGGGGGGTTGGGTCAGGATTCATCTAACAGCGCGCAGGGTGCGCGATTTGGATTTCCGCGAGCGCAGTGCGACCACCCGATCGAGGATGAGATCCGCAACCTCATCCTTGGTGAGTTTCGGATGTTTCTCTGCCGTACCGTCAGCGCCGTAAATCGTCACGATATTGGTGTCGACTGCGAAGCCCGCACCTTCCTGCGTCACATCGTTCGCGACGATCATGTCGAGGTGCTTGCGCTTGAGCTTGTCGCGCGCATTGACTTCGAGGTTTTCGGTCTCAGCCGCGAATCCGATCAGGAAGCGATTGCCCTTCTTCGCCGCGATGCGCGGCATCTCATCCGCGATCGATTCCATTTCGAGGATTAGTCCTTTGGGATTCTTCTTCACCTTCTGCTCGGATGGCTTGGCGGGACGGAAGTCGGCGATTGCCGCCGCCATCACCAAAGCGGTCGACCATGGAAAGTTCCGTGAGGTCTCGGCGAGCAGCTCGTGCGCGCTGACCGCATCGATGCGCTCGACGCCATAGGGCGTGGCGATCGAGGACGGTCCCGCGACGAGTCGCGCCTGCGCGCCGCGACGCCATGCCGCGCGCGCGATCGCAAATCCCATCTTCCCCGAGGATCGATTCGACACGAAGCGCACCGGATCGATCGCCTCCTGCGTCGGTCCCGCTGTCACGAGGATCCTTTCCGACGCGAGATCATGCGGCGAGAGCATCCGCTCCAGCTCCTCGACGATGAACGCCGGATCGGGCAGGCGGCCCTTGCCCTCGTAGCCGCACGCGAGTTCGCCCTCGGCAGGCTCGATGATAGTGGCGCCGCGCGCTTTAAGCTTCGCGAGGTTCTCGGCGACCGTCGGATGCGCGTACATGTGCACGTTCATCGCGGGCGCAAACGCGACCGGCGCCTGCGTCGCGAGCAGCACCGTCGTCACGATATCGTCGGCGATTCCCGTCGCAGCCTTCGCAACAATGTCCGCCGTCGCGGGTGCGATCACGATCGCATCGGCGCTGTCGGCAAGGCGGATGTGGCCAATTTGCGATTCCTGCGTGAGGTTGAAGGTGTCAGTAGCAACCGGACTTTGCGCAAGCGTTTGCAGTGTCAGCGGCGTGATGAACTCGGTCGCGTTGCGCGTCATCATCACGCGGACATTGGCGCCGCGGGTGACGAGCTGACGGACGATCTCGGCCGCCTTGTATGCTGCAATTCCGCCACTCACTCCGAGAACTATGGTCTTATCTTTGAGCCGCGACATCAGTTCGTTCTGACGCTTGTGCGAAGCGCTTCCGAGCGGCAGGAGACAGCTCAATTTTGACGAAATAGTCTTTCGGGTACAGATAGTCCTCGCCCTCTTCGTCGATGACGCGGATCATCTTGTGGCGCTCGGCCTCAGCATCCGGCAACGAGCGATACACCTTCAACAGTTGTAGCGATTCCGGGTTCGATGCGTTCTCGACACAAAGGACGAGTCGCTCAATACCGTTCTTGTGATTTACTCGTCGAGCCATCGTCGCTTGATTTTCATGCCCCTTCGCCCGATGCCGTGGGCTTCGAACCAATGAAGTTCAGCTATCCAGATCGTACCATCTTTCACTCTTACCCGCGCAATGCCTTTCAGCTTTCTCCAGTTTTGCCCACCATGCAGCCTGCGCAGAAATTTCGTAACGCGTACGGCGCTTCCGGTCGCGATAGTCTCGACATCAACGATTTCACCGACAATTTCGAAGCTTGAAGGACTAGTCGTAATACTCCAGCCCGAGGTGCGTGATGAGGTCCTCGCCACGCATCCAGCGCAGCGTGTTCTTGAGTTTCATGAGCTGGATGAAAACATCGTGCTCGGGATATAGCCCGAGCGCGACCATCGGCGCTTTGAAGTAGAAGGAGAGCCACTCCTGGATGCCGCGCATGCCGGCGCGTTGCGCCAAATCGAGGAACAGCACCAAGTCGAGCACCAGCGGCGCGGCGAGAATCGAGTCTCGGCACAGGAAGTCGATCTTGATCTGCATCGGATAGCCAAGCCATCCGAAGATGTCGATGTTGTCCCATCCCTCTTTCGCGTCGCCGCGTGGCGGATAGTAGTTAATCCGCACCGAATGAAAGACGTTGCTGTAAAGCTGCGGATGAAGCTCCGGCTGCAGGATTTGATCGAGCACCGATAGCTTGGTTTCTTCCTTCGACTTGAACGAACCCGGATCGTCGAGCACCTCGCCGTCGCGATTGCCGAGGATGTTGGTCGAGAACCATCCCGTCATCCCGAGCATGCGCGCCTTCAGCCCCGGCGCGATCAAGGTCTTCATGAAGGTCTGGCCGGTTTTGAAATCCTTGCCGCAGATCGGAACGTTATTCTCGCGCGCGAGTTCGAGCAGCGCCGGCGTGTCGGTGGTTAGATTCGGCGCGCCATTCGCGTAGGGGATTCCCATTTTGAGCGCCGCGTATGCGTAGATCTGACTCGGCGCGATTTCCGGATCGTTCTCGCGCAGGCCGAACTCGAAGCGCTTCAGGCTCTGATGCACCTCCGCTGCGCGATGGAAAACCTCGGTCGAGCCGCACCAGATCATTACCGTGCGCGCGACCCCGTTGCGATGCTGGAACTGGCGGATGTCCTCCATCAGCATCTCGGCCTTTTCCATTTTCGAGCGCGCTTCCTTCAGGTTGGGGCCGTGGATGTTCCGCACGTATTCCTGATCGAAGACCGCCTCCATCGGACGAAGCGCCTCGAGCGGTTCGCGCAACTTGTCGAGCAACGAAGCTTCGAGGACGCCCGCGTGCTTCGCCGCCTCGTACGCGTTGTCCTCGTAGATGTCCCATCCACCGAACACGAGGTCGTCGAGACTCGCGAGTGGAACGAAATCCTTGATGAGCGGCGTGCGGGCTTCGGTGCGCTTGCCGAGGCGAACGGTCGCGAGTTGCGTGAGAGATCCGATCGGCGCGCCGAGCCCGCGCTTCACCGCCTCGACACCGGCGACGAAGGTGGTGCACACCGCGCCCATGCCGGGCATCAGCACGCCGAGCTTGCCGCTCGCGGGCGCGATGCGGACGTTATCTTTCTTAGCTGAGTTGGTCGTTGCCAAAATCGGACTTCAGGCCTTCTTGAAGCGCGAGGGAAAATCGGCGCCGAAGGTCTGCTCCGGATGCAGCTTCTTCGCGCGCTCGATGAGCACCTCTTCGGTCTCGGGAATCTTGGGATCGGGGATGCAGCAATCGACCGGGCATACCGCCGCGCACTGTTCCTGGTCGAAAAACCCGACGCATTCGGTGCACTTGTCGGGCACGATGTAATAGATGTCCTGCGAAATCGCGTCGCCGGTTTTGCCGTCAAGCTCCCACGGCGCGCCGCCTTCATAGATCGCGGTGTTGGGGCATTCGGGCTCGCACGCACCGCAGTTGATGCACTCTTCGGTTATGACAGTTGCCATTTAGTCAGTCCTGATTGAACTGGCGATCCTCACGGTCGCCTTCCCCTTCAGTCAACGCAAAATGATACGGGCGCACGAAATTTGCAGCAACAGGCGTCATCCGTCGTCCGGCATCGACGCGACAACCTTCTTCGCCAGATCGAGGTAAGCCTGACTCGCCGGATGCTTCGGGTTGGCGACCGTGATGGGCACGCCGCGATCGCCGCCCGCGCGAATCTCGGTATAAATCGGCACGCGCGCGAGCACCGGCAGCGATTCCTCGGCCGCCATCTTATCGGCGCCGCCGTGCCCGAAGATCTCGTCGCGCTCGCCGCAATCGGGGCATACGAAGACGCTCATGTTCTCGACGATGCCGAGGATCGGGCAATGCACCTGGCGAAACATTTTCACCGCGCGCCTCGCATCGAGCAGCGCGACATCCTGCGGCGTGGTGACGATCACCGCCCCATCGATCGCAACCTGTTGCGCGAGTGTGAGTTGCGCGTCGCCGGTACCGGGAGGCAAATCGACGATTAGAAAATCCTGGGTGCCCCACAGCGTGTCCTTAAGGAACTGGCGCACCGCCCCCATCACCATCGGACCGCGCCAAATCACCGGCGCCTTGTCCCCGAGAAAAAATCCCATCGAGATGAGGCTGACGCCATACTTTTTGATCGGATAAAAATGCTGGTTGTCGACCGCGCGCGGCCGCTCATCACCGGTGCCGAACATCATCGGGACCGAGGGCCCATAGATATCGGCATCCATCAGCCCAACACTGAGCCCCAACTGCGCGAGCGCGACCGCGAGGTTCGCCGCGACCGTCGACTTGCCGACTCCGCCCTTGCCGCTGCCGACCGCGATGACGTATTTCGTTCCCGGCAGCCGCACGCGTCCGGTCTTCTCGCCGAGTTCGGCTTCGATTCGACGGACGCGCAATTCGACATCGTCGAGTCCAAGCCCATGCCCGAGCGCCTGGTGGATTCCGTGGGCGAGCTGCTGCATCAGGTCATCGCGCTCGGTGGCTTGACGGATCGTGATCGCGAAGCCACGCCCGTCGGGCTTCGGGGTGACGTCCTCGACGATGCCCAACGACAGGATGTCGGTCGGGAAGCCGGGGTATTTGACCCCGCCCAGCGCCTCGATGACGGCTTCAGGAGGAACTACTTTCGCCACTAATGTGATTAGACCAGATGTATAAGATTTATGAAACGACCACGCGGCATCGCCGAGACCTCATCCTGAGCGCAGCAAAGGACCTCAGATGGCACATTCGAGGGCGAAGTAAAAGCGAAAACGGTGTATTCTAAAGGGTTATTTGGCTTCGTTTGGTAATTTTCGGATCATGGCAAGACCGGTTCTTCCCTGTGGAGGCCAACCACTGAAAATCTTCTAGATCGATGCGCGCTCCATCTTCATCAAGGATACCGTCATAGCACCATCGATGCGAGGCGTCCCGCGATCACCTCACGAGCCTCAGCCGCAATGCGTCTCACGATTTCGCCGGCCGGCAACTTCTCGCGCACCAGGCTCACCGACATCCCCGCGTAGAACGGCAGCTCCTCGATATCGCCCGCGAAAGAGTTGGCGGGTGACATCACCGAGTATTTCACCATCGGAGCTTCGAACCCTGCGCGCGTCATCTTGCCGATGCTTTTCCCTTCGCCCGGGCGTTTGCCTGTTTCCGGCCGGCCCGCGCGCTCCCACTCCTCAACCACCTTGGTCCGCAACACGCGATGAGGCGCGTTGGGCCATCCGATGTCATAAAGCTCGGTGTGCACGGTCTCCTCCGCCTCGGCCTCGAGGATGCGCTGCTGATATCGCGGATCGGCGGCGACCTCATTCGATGCGAGGAAGCGCGTGCCGAAAACGGCGGCATCGGCGCCGAGTGCGAGTGCAGCCGCGAGTCCGCGCCCGTCGGCGAAACCTCCCGCGGCGATGAGGGGAACCTCGGGGCCGATCGCATTTCGTACGGAAGGAATCAGCGCGAGACTAGTCACGGTGCCGCGCACGTGACCGCCCGCCTCGAAGCCTTGCACCATGATGACGTCGGCGCCCGCATCGCGGGCGGCGAGCGCTTCCTTCACCGAGCCGCATTGCCAAATGACCTTGAGGCCGGATTGCTTTGCGATGGGGACATACTCGGCGGGATCGCCCCAGAAAAACGTGACGCCCTGGATCGGCTCCTTGACCACCATCTCGATGATGCCGGGGCGAAGAAACGGCACGAGGAGATTCACCAGGAGCGGCTTTTTGGTGAGCTTGCGCGCGGCCGCGATTTCATTCTGAATCGCCTCGGGAGTGAAGCCGGCGAGCGCGATGGTCCCGATGCCGCCCGCATTGGAGACGGCAGCGGCGAGTTCGGCGAGCGCGACGCCACCCATTCCGGCCGATACGATCGGATACTCAATTCCGAATAATTCCGTGATGCGCGTTTTTATCATCGCGAGGTCCTTCCTCCATTGCGCAAGCGCTCGATAGCCGGCTTCAGCGGCCGCTCCGAATCGCAATAGTCCTTCCACGCCGTGCTCCTGGCGATGAGCGCGGGTGCGGTTCGAAGCGTGAAGCGTTTTGGATCGAGCCCTGCGCGCACCTGAGTCCATGGCAGCGGCATCGAAACCGGCGCACCCTCGCGCGCCCGAGGCGACAACGGCGCGACCGCCGATGACACGAAATCGTTGCGCAAGTAGTCAAGGTAGATTCTACCGCCGCGCTCCTTCTTGGTCATCTTAACCAGATATCGATCCGGACGGTCGGCCGCCATTCGCCTACATACCTCACGCGCGAAAGCCTTGGCCTCGGGCCAGCTCACCTCCGCCCTACCTCCCGTCAGCGGCGTTACGACGTGTAGACCCTTGCCGCCAGTGGTTTTGCAGAAACTGATCAGGCCAAGTGCATCGAGACGATCGTGGATCTCCTGCGCACATTCGATGACCGCGGAAAACTCCAAATCGGGCGCCGGATCGAGATCGAATACCAGCCGACCGGGAACCGCGGGCTGCCCAGGCTGGCAATTCCACGGATGAAGTTCCACGCCTCCGATCTGGGCCACCTCGGCGAGAGCCTCCACGCGATCGATTTGGAGATAGGGCTTGTGCTCGCTGCTCGCCTTTACGAGAGTGAACAGGTTCGACATCCCGGCCATCGCGTGACGCTGGAAAAACTGCTCGCCGCCGATACCGTCGGGCGCGCGCAGGATTGAGCATGGACGCCCCTTCAGATGCGTCATCATCCACGGCCCGACCGCCTCGTAGTAACGCGCCAGATCGAGCTTGGTGACCGGTCTGCCATCCCCGCCGTCAGGCCACATCGGCTTGTCAGCCTTGGATATCGTTACGCCCATCACGACCGCTTCGTCGGTCTGATACGAATTTGTTCGGCGACCCATGCCGTCCTTTTTCCGTTTGGGCTTCGGCTCAACTTCGTCCATCATTTCGATGGGACGCGAGCGGCGATCATCGAATTCATCAGGCTGCGCGCTTGCGCGCTTTCCAGACCTCCTCGCACGGCCACTGCCGGGACCAATCCAGCGTTACGAATGAATACTTGGTAGTGGCATCGGGCGAAGGACGCACTTCGATGAGGTCCTCGACTTCGAATCCTGAACACGTCAGGAGGCGAATCCAGTCGCCGTGCGACAGGTGAAACTCGACTCCGGGATCGCCTGGATATTCCACGCGATGCATTCCGAACGCGGGCCGCAACAAACGATTGGTCGCCGCGACACCGTCTTCGGCAGGGACGCACAGAGAGAGCAGGAAGGAATTGGTCAGGAAGGCGAGCCGGCCGGCCGGACGCAGCAGGCGCGACGCCTCGGGAACCCATCGATAGGGATCGGCCCACAAACACGCGCCGTATTCCGAGATCGCGAAGTCGAAGCTCGCATCGGGATATCCCACCTCCTCGGCATTACCGTGGATGAGCGGGAAATCGAGACCACGCCGACGCTGCAGCCGCCGCGCAGTATCAAGTTGCGCCTGCGAGTTATCGATGCCGACGACCCTCGCGCCGCGCCGCGCGAGCCATGACGAGACGTAGGCCGTCCCGCATCCGAGTTCGATGACATCCTTGCCTGCGAGGTCGTCCGGCAACATCCGCACTTCCGGTTCGGGGACGTGCCAGATTCCCCATACCGGCGTATCGCGGGCCCAGCTGCGTTCTCCCGCGGCGGCATCCTTCCGCGCCCACTCGTCCCACATCGCGCGATTGCGCCGAACATGTTCCGGCAGTTCGCTCATGCCGCACGATAGACAGCGCGGCGAATGAGAGACAAGCGAACGTCTGCCGATCCGCCTACGGCTGAGCGCGCACCGTCAGGACCGGGCACGGCGACTCACGCACGACTCGCTCGGCTACGCTGCCTAGCACGAGGTGATTGAGCCCCTTGCGGCCGTGGGTCGCCATGATCACGACATCCACGTTCAATTCCCTGGCGATGCGCACAACCTCGTTGCCCGGATTGGTAGCGACGGTGACGACGATTTCGTTCGCGACCCGGCCGTCGAGCTTCTCCTTGGCGAGTCGCCGGAGTCGCGCGGTTGCTGCCTGCTTCAGTTCAGCCAGCACTTCGGACGCATCGATGGGGACGGCTGCCACCGTCCACGGCACAACATGGAGAAGGTAAATCCTCCCGCCGGTCTCCTGCGCAATCTTGCCGGCAAACTCCATGGCGGACGGCGAATTCGCATCGAAATCGATCGGACACAGAATGTTGCGAAACAGTTTGGCGAGCGTTTCCATAGCAGCTCACCTCCCGAAATTATTTCCGTCGGCGCTTCGCAGCCTTTGCCGGACGGCGTTTACTAACATTTGGCGCCGCCTTGGCGCTCTGCTTCGGCGCCGCCGAGGCTTTGCGGTTTTTCGCGATAACCCTGACCGCCTTCTTTCCCTTGGCCGCGCTCTTCTTCGTGCCCTTTCGTAACGTGGCCAGACTCACCGGACGCTTCTTCGATTCCTTCTGCGCCTTGTGAATTCTCTTGATCGCCTCCGGCTCAAGCACCTCGACCATTACGGCCAAGCCATCGCGGTCGCTGACATGAGGCAGCAGCTGACGGACGAGTTCGAGGCCGTACTCTACCGCTTGCTCGTCGAGTTCTTCCTGCTCGGCGAGTTCAGCCAACTGCACCGCGGCCTCCAGCGCCTGTGCATGCTCCTCGAGCAGCTTTTCGACATAAGTGTCGCCGTGTACGTCGGCCAGCGCGGGATACAACGCCTCTTGCTCGTATTGAAAATGAGGCGCCGCGTGAGCCGCCATTTCCTCGATGCCCTGACGGGCGCGCTCGGTGTCACGGCTTTCGAATGCTTCGATCAACCCGAGCAACATGTCTCGGAGCTGACGATGCTCGTCTCTGAATACCTGGTTAAATTGGTCAACCGGCATGCTTCTTCTCCTCGCTCCTTGATTGGGCAAAAGAAGATCACGCATTCGATGTGCCACGCGATTGCGCGACCTTTGTGCGACGTAGAGGAAGAGAACGTGAATTTAGGTGTTAACTGTGGCGAACGGCGGCAGCAGTACGTGATTCGATCGGAGTCAGTTGCGGCGACTCATGTTGCCTGGTGATTACCACCCAATGACAGGACGGCTTCCTTCACGATGTCCTTCAACTCGCCGTCACCATGGTGAGCATACGCGATGAGCTGCGAGCGCATCCGAGGTTCCCAGAAATTCTTCAGGTGCGCGGCGATCGACGCCACCGCCTCGTGGCGATGCTCCGCGCCTTCGAAGAAAGCGCCGATCTCGTTGGCCATCTTGACCAGTCGGTGATTGTCCATGGCGCAAGGCTCAGGGCTTCGATGTCATCTAAGTTTTAGAAGTCATGGCTTCGTGGACAATTCGCGCCGGTGGGATTCGCTCCGGACGGCGCGACGTCGGCTTCACCTGCACCGCAGTCACCTTATACTCGGGGCAGTTGGTCGCCCAGTCGGAGTTCTCGGTGGTAACGACGTTGGTGCCGGTGTATGGATGATGGAATGTCGTGTAGACGACGCCCGGCTGAACGCGCTCGGTAAGCTGCGCGCGCAGGAAAATCGATCCCTCGCGGCTGCTCATCTCGACCCAGTCGCCCTCGCGAAGCCCGCGCTGCTCGGCATCATGCGGATGGATCTCGAGCACGTCCTCGGGATGCCACACGACGTTCCTGGTGCGCCGCGTCTGCGTGCCGACGTTGTACTGGGTGAGGATTCTCCCGGTCGTCAGAATCAATGGATACCGCTGCGTGGTGCGCTCGTCGGTCGGGATGTACTCGGTCGGTAGCATCCGGCCCTTGCCGCGCACGAACTCACCGATATGCATCACGGGCGTGCCTTCCGGCGCCTCGGCGTTGCATGGCCATTGCGCGCTGCCGATGCGATCGAGCTTTTCGTAACTCACCCCTGCGAAGGTCGGTGTGAGCCGAGCAATCTCATCCATGATTTCCGACGGATGGCGATACTCCATCGGATAGCCGAGCGCGTTGGAGAGCATGCACGTCACTTCCCAATCTTCCTTGCCGGCCAGCGGATGCAGCACCTTGCGCACCATCGAGATTCGCCGCTCCGCGTTGGTAAATGTGCCGTTCTTTTCCAGGAACGATGAGCCGGGGAGGAACACGTGCGCGTAGTTCGCAGTCTGATTGAGGAAGATGTCCTGCACGATCACGATTTCCATCGCCTGTAGCGCGGCGGCGACGTGATTCGTATTCGGATCCGACTGCGCGATGTCCTCACCCTCGATGTAGATGCCCTTGAAGCTGCCATCGAGCGCCGCATCGAACATGTTGGGAATTCGCAGGCCGGGCTCGGGATCTAACGTCACGTGCCATTCATGCTCGAACTCCGCGCGCAGCTTGGGATCGGAAACGTGCCGATAGCCGGTCAGCTCATGCGGAAATGAGCCGACGTCGTTGGAGCCCTGCACGTTGTTCTGCCCACGCAACGGGTTTACGCCAACGCCCGCGCGCCCGACGTTCCCCGTGATCATCGCAAGGTTCGCCATCGCGAGCACCGCGGTGCTGCCCTGGCTGTGTTCGGTCACGCCGAGGCCATAGTAGATCGCCGAGTTGGGTCCCTTCGCATAGAGCCGCGCGGCGCCGCGAATTTTCTCCGCCGGCACGCCCGCGATCTTCTCAACCGCGTCGGGAGAATTGCGCTCCTGGACGATGAACTCGCGCCACTGGTGGTATTCGTGCGGCTTGCATCGCTCATGAATGAAACGTTCGTTCGCGAGACCTTCGGTCACGACCACATGCGACATCGCGTTGAACAGCGCGACGTTAGTGCCCGGCGTCAGTTGCAGGAAGTAGTCCGCTTCGACATGAGGCATGCGCACGAGTTCGATCTGACGCGGATCGGCGACGATAAGCCGCGCGCCCTCACGGATGCGCCGCTTCAGAATCGACGAGAACACTGGATGGCCTTCGGTCGGATTCGCGCCGATGACGAAAATCACGTCGGATTCGAGCACGGAATCGAAATCATTGGTTCCGGCGGGCGTGCCGAAGGCGGTCTTCAGTCCGTAGCCGGTCGGCGAATGACAAACGCGCGCACAGGTATCAACGTTGTTGTTGCCGAATGCCGCGCGCACCAGTTTTTGCACCAGGTAGGCTTCCTCGTTGGTGCACCTTGACGAGGTAATTCCACCGAGAGACCCGCGGCCGTACTTCGCTTGCACGCGCTTGAGTTCGCGCGCCGCAAATGCGATCGCCTCCTCCCATGAAACCTCGCGCCACGGGTCCTGGATGCGCTCGCGGATCATCGGCGTGCGTATCCGATCGGGATGCGTCGCGTAGCCCCACGCGAAGCGGCCCTTCACGCACGAATGGCCATGATTGGGCAGGCCATCCTTGTTGGGCACCATGCGCACAACTTCGTCGCCACGCACCTCGGCCTTGAATGAGCATCCGACGCCGCAGTAGCCGCAGGTGGTGACTACCGCGCGGTCGCCGAGGCCCTTCTCCAGCACCGTCTTTTCCATCAGCGCGTCTGTAGGGCACGCTTGCACGCATGCGCCGCACGAGACGCATTCGGAATCGATGTAGTGCTGATGCTGCCCGGGCGACATCAGCGAATTGAAGCCGCGTCCGTCGATGGTGAGCGCGAAGGTCCCCTGGATATCGTCGCACGCGCGCACGCATCGCGAGCACAGGATGCATCGCGTCGGATCGAAAGAGAAATATGGATTGGAATCGTCAACCAGCAGATCGAGATGGGTGCGCGCGCCGTGATTGTAGCGAACGCGCTCGAGGCCGACCTCGCGCGCCATCCGATGAAGTTCGCAGTTGCCGTCCGCCTTGCATTCGGAAGCGTCGAGCGGATGGTCGGACATGTAGAGTTCCATCACGCCGCGACGCAGCTTCTCCAGCTTCTCTCCGCGCGTGTGCACCTTGATTCCGGGTTCGACCGGCGTGGTGCACGAGGCGGGACATCCGTTGCGTCCCTCGACCTCGATGAGGCATAGGCGGCACGAGCCAAAGGCCGCCATCGAATCGGTCGCGCACAGTTTCGGAATCGCGACTCCGGCCATCGCGGCCGCGCGGAGCACCGATGTGCCCTCGGCGACGCTGACTACATGGCCGTCGATCTCGAGGGTGACGAGCTTGGTCGATTTGGACGCCGGCGTCCCGAGGTCTTTGTCATTGATGGCTAACACTGCGGCCTGCCCTTATATCCTAATTTGATCAGGTTTTCGTGCCGCGGTCCAACCCGAAAACGGCGCCTGTCAGCGCAGAGAAACCGACTGCGGGGCGGTATCTTCCTGCAATCTTCCGTGGAGCCAGTTTATTCCGTTTCGAAGCGCATCCGGCGCTGCGCGCCTGGCTGCCATGTCGCGAGGTAGGACGAGCCCGTTAGCATCGAGCTCCTCGAACGAAATGACCTTCGGCGGCGATTTCAAGTATTCTTCTGTTGTCTCGGCCCCAACTCTGCGCGTTCGACGGAACGCGAATAATGAGTCGTCCCAGAGATATCCGGCTTCTCGGAGTATGCGCACCGCTTCGAACTCGATGAACTCGGGAGGATTGCTCATTTTCGTATACCAAACTGTAGCCTAGCATAGATCTTAATGTTGAGAGACGGATGGAGCGATACCGCCAGAGTGTGAGGGAGCCTCCCGCGCTCGTTTCGTCTGGTTTAGAATTAAAGTCGCGAGAAGTGCAATCGCGAACAGAACTCCAAACAACCAGAAATAGCGATTTAACAGTGCCGTCTGTTCCTGGATGCCGGAAAAGAGTCGTGCAGCGCCGTCTGCGTGAGTGAACTCAGTACTCTCCACCTGATTGAGCGTTGGATCTCCGTTACACTGAAGGAAAATCCGAACGGACTGTCCAGGATTGAGCCTGCCCACCTTCAGACGAACCTCGTTGTCTACGATCGTGGGCACTGATTCTGCCGGTTCGACTTCGCAGTTGACGATGGGAATCTTCGTTCTAACGACCAAGGTGACATTCTCTGCCGCCTTGTTACCGGTGCTCTCGACTCTAATTGCAATCGGGGCACGAAGAAGTCCTCTCAGAAAGGACGGAGGAATTCGGTAGTCAACGAACTGAGATATCTCGTACCGAATTTCAGCAAATCGGCGCGTTGCAAAGTGGGTCCATATGGCGAAAGCGACTCCTGCAACACCTGCGATGGCCGAGATTAAAGTGACTAACAGCACGGAAGCGCCGTGCTAACGTACCCCGCGACTCTGCGTCTTCGCAACCGTCAGTGTACCGTCTGCTAGCTAGCTGTCAGGCCTAAGTTTTTCGGATCGCGGTCTAACCCAAAATCCTCGGCGAACGAGCGGAGCGCGCTCATCACAGGCAGCGGGGTGAGGCCGCCGAGCGCGCAGAGCGAGCCGGCCGTCATCGTGTCGCATAAGTCGCGCAGAAGTTCGACGCTTGCGGATTTCTCGGCGCCCCGAGTCGCGATGATGCGATCGATAACCTCGACGCCGCGGGTCGAGCCGATGCGGCAAGGCGTGCATTTGCCGCACGACTCGATTGCGCAAAACTCCATCGCATAGCGCGCCTGCTTCGCCAGGTCGACCGTGTCGTCGAATACCACGATGCCGCCATGCCCGAGGATGCCGCCCTTCGCTGCGATCGCCTCGTAGTCCACCGCCACATCGAGCATCGATTCGGTGAAGTACGCGCCGAGCGGGCCGCCCACCTGCACCGCGCGCACCGGTCGCCCACTCGCGGTTCCGCCGCCGTATTCGTAAATGATGTCGCGGAGCGTCACCCCGAATGCCTTCTCGATGAGGCCCGGACGCTTGACGTTGCCGGCCAGTTGAATCGGAATAGTGCCGCGCGACCGCCCCATCCCGTAGTCCTTATAGAACGCGCCGCCACGGTCGAGGATGATCGGCACCGAAGCCAGCGTGATGACGTTGTTGATGATAGTCGGCTGGCCGAACAGCCCCGAAATCGCCGGCAACGGCGGCTTGAAACGCACCATCCCGCGTTTGCCCTCAAGGCTTTCCAGCATCGCGGTTTCCTCGCCGCAAACGTAGGCGCCGGCGCCGACGCACACCTCGATGTCGAAAGATTTGCCGCTGCCGCGAACGTTTTCACCGAGGCAACCTCCGCGTCGCGCGGCCTCAAGCGCCTCGTTTAGCGTAATCAGCGCGTCGGGATATTCAGAGCGTAGGTAAATGTAACCTTTGGTAGCGCCGACGGCGATCGCCGCGATGGTCATGCCCTCGATGAGTACCAGCGGGTCGCCTTCCATGATCATGCGATCGGAGAACGTGCCCGAGTCGCCTTCATCGGCGTTGCACACGACGTATTTCTGTTTCGCCTCGATGCCGAGCGTGGTCTTCCATTTGATGCCAGCTGGAAAGCCCGCGCCGCCCCGCCCGCGCAGGCCCGAGGTCGTCACCTCTTCAACGATCTGCGCCTCGTTCATCGAGAGCGCGTGTTCCAATCCCGCATAGCCGCCATGCGCGATAAAATCGTCAAGCGAAACCGGATCAGTGACGCCGACGCGTGCGAAGGTCAGCCGCTCCTGATTTTTCAGATAGGAGATATCTTTGGTCGGACCGAGTCGCAGTGGATGCTCTCCGGTGAGCAGGAACTGCGGTTCGAAGAATGATGCGGCGTCCTCGGGCCGCACCGGTCCGAACGCGATGCGGCCTGCGGGCGTCTCGACTTCAATCATCGGCTCGAGCCAATACAGTCCGCGCGAGCCATTGCGCACGATGCGCACCTGGACGCCGAGCCGCCGCGCCTCGCGGCTAAGCGCATTGGCAACATCCTCAGCGCCCATCGAGACGGCGCTCGAATCGCGTGGGATGTATACGGTGGTGCTCATCTTATCGGCTATCCGCGGCCGACTTGGCCAGTGCCTCATCGAAACGACGCGGCGTCACGCGACCGAGAAGTTTTCCATTCACCACCACCGCGGGGGAGCACGCGCAATTTCCAAGGCAGTAAACCGCATCGAGGGTAAAGGCGCCGTCGGCGCTGGTCTGGCCGAAGTCGCAATTGAGCCGCTCCTTGATGTGCTCGGCGAGCGCCACCGCGCCCATCGCCTGGCATGACTCGGCGCGGCAGACCTTGATGACATTCTTCCCCGGCGGCTGGTGGCGGAAGTCGTGGTAAAAGGTCACCACGCCATGCACCTCGGCGCGCGAGAGGTTGAGGATCTTCGCGATCATCGGGACGGAATCGGGCGGCACCCATCCCAGAGCGTCCTGCACTCGACGCAGGATCAGCATCAACGCTCCGGGCTTGTCCTTCAGCGACAGAGCGATCGATTGGACCGCGGCCTGATCCCAACTATGCGCAGTATCCATGGCTGGAGACGGATCCTAGCATCGCGATGGCTCCCGGTAGAACGGGGAGTCGCGAAACTATGCGGCAGTTTCTCAGGCGCTGCGCTGGCCGGGAGGCTGACCTTTTCCCGGCCGCCAGCGATGTCGATGCGGTTTGGGGGCTCCGAAAAGAAAGGCGATCACATTCCAAATCATTTCGCGGATCGTTGATGCGACACGCGGCGGCACTTCGGGCGCTTTCGGCGTGACGGGACTGGGGTTGCGCGAGATTCGCCGCGCCGGATCGAAGAGCAGGATCTTCGCCCCCTCGTGATGTATGGGTGTGGAGCGTAATCGCTGACCGTTGAACTTTCGGGTGCTACGCATTTCCGAAATTCTCCCGCTGTTGCGAGACTCAACTCTGAAGCACGCAAGATGCCAACCTCTTGCCGCTTCGACAGTCACACAAATATCGCCAGCCGAGCCGTATGGCCAGAGCGGTGACGCCCCCTGCATCCGATCGCGTCACTGCACGGGAGGCATCTGCCACCATTTGGGCAGCACGACAGCATTACACCTACAATCATGGGGGCGTAACGCTGGCACGCCTTCTGTTAGCTGAGGAATCCATGTCGGGAAGCAGAGCATCAACCATAGTAGTAGTGGGCGGCGGCCTCGCCGGCCTGACCGCCGGTCACATCCTCATGGAAGCAGGATGCGAAGTTACGTTGCTGGAGGCGCAAACCCGACCTGGCGGGCGCATCCGCACCTCACGCGATCCGTTTCCTGACGGACTCTCCGCTGAAATCGGCGCCGCCGCATTTATCCCGGTCGAACCCGATATCGCGATGCACTACATCAGGAAGTTCTCGCTTCCGATCAGTAATCCGGAACCGCGAGTGCTGCCGATCGTTTATCACTTCAGGGGCAAGCGAATGATCGAAGACAGAGGCGGGCATCTGCGATGGCCACAGAAGCTCTCCGATGAGGAGCGGCAGCTTGGAATCCTGGGGATGCGCAACAAGTACCTGAAGTCGGTGGCTGATGAGATAGCTGGCGCGCTCGGTGGCGGAACGGACGACGCCTCGACGATCGAGAAATACGATCGGTTGTCATATGCAGATTTCATGACCACCGCAGGCGCGACGCGTGACGCGGCGGAGCTGCTCGCAATTCTCGATTGGGACGTCGTCGGCGAGGACCTTCACCGGCGCTCGGCGCTCGATGTGCTCGCTCAGGTCGCTGTGTACAGCACCTTCACCGATGCGCGCTACTCGATCGACGGTGGCAACGATCTCCTACCGATGGCTTTAGCGTCGGCGCTCGGCCATCGGATTCACTACAACGCGATGGTGGAATCCATCGAACACAATCCGGATGGCGTCACGGTTCATTACACGCGCGGACCCATTTCGCGCGTCCTCACGGCTGATCATGTTGTCATCGCACTGCCCCTCGCTCGCGTCGCGGGAATCAGGTTCGATCCGATCCTCTCCGCTGAGAAACGAAATGCAATTCATGAACTGGGATATGCGTCGGTGTCGCGCGCTTTCGTTCAGTGCCGTCGTCGCTTCTGGATCGACGAAGGTCTATCCGGCTATGCGTTCACGGATCTTCCAATCACGTTCATGTGGGATGCCGCCCCAGCGCATCATTCGGGGCGCGGGCTTTTGCAATGCTTCATGACTGGGGATCGCGCGCGCCGATTCGCGGGCCTCGATGACGAGGAGCGGTTGCTGTCCACGCTGGAGAATGTGCAGCACGTGTTTCCCGCCATCCGCGACAACTTCGAATCGGCGGTATTCAAGTGTTGGGATGAAGATGCGTACTCGCCGGGCGCATTCGCATACTTCAAGCCCGGTCAAATCTCGCGATGCCTGCCCCCTCTGCGACAGACCGAGGGAAGGCTCCATTTCGCAGGCGAGCATCTCGGTCCCCTGCTCTTCCGCGGCCTCGCTCAGGCCGCGATGGAATCAGGTCGCAGCGCGGCCAATGAAATCCTCGAAGGTCGCGGCTAGTCTTCAGGTCAACGCTTGACCAACGGCTATTGAACCGTAAAAGGATGGAGCGAGAGGCTTCGTGGTCGCGAACCAATCTCTCAAGGTGCGCCGCCCTCGCCGCCGTGAAGGACAATTGAATTTATGACAAAGTGGATGATTCTCCTGCTCGGATTGTTCGTCCTCGGTGCGGCTTCGATTTCAAGCGCCGATGAAATCGGCAAAGGAAAAGCCATGTATCTGCGAATTTGCGCCCCATGTCACGGCGTCAAGGCCGATGGGAACGGTCCTGCCGCGCCCGCATTCATAACCAAGCCTACCGACCTTCGTGTTCTTTCCGCTCGATATGGAGACCCGCTCCCGCAGGATCAAATCGCCCGCTTCATCGACGGCCGCGCGGACGTCATCGAACATGGACCCCGCGACATGCCGGTATGGGGCGATAAGGTATGGCAATATCCGGAAGGCAAGGGGAACGAGCGTCAGGTCGCGCCGCGCGTCGCCGCGCTGATCGCTTATCTGCAATCAATCCAGAAAATCGGACACAATGCCTTGTACGAGCCGCATTGAGGTTTCGGAAGTCAATCGGCCTTTCCAACCCCAAGCTAGTCCGCAGGTCAGCCCTGCCGCTCGGGCTTTCTTCCCATTCCAGACCTCTTCACTTATGCGATCGGAGAATACTTCGCCGGAGTGGCTGGCTCTTCCAGACTCATAGAGTAAGGGCGCTGGCGTCCCCAACCGGATTTGAACCGGTGTTACCGACGTGAAAGGCCGGTGTCCTAGGCCGAGCTAGACGATGGGGACTCTGACGAATGGCTGGACCGCATTGGCCTCGCGAGGCTAGCTCGCCTCGTCAGCATCGGCAAGTATGCCTGCCCGCACGCGCCGACGCAAAGAATCGCGCACTCGCTCAGCCGCTGAAAGATGCCGTTCCGATGATATCCGAAACCGAGCGATGGCCGTTCTCGGCGAGTAGCGCAGCGAGTTCGCGATCGATACGGCCAAGTGCGCCGGCGCCTTCCTTGATCAGCGCCGAGCCGATTTGCACCGCCTTCGCGCCGGTTAGATGCGCGATGTAGGCGTCGCGTCCGGTGTTCACGCCTCCGACCGCGACGATATCGAGCAGCGATTCGGCCTCGCGAAAGTATGCGTTCACTTGCGAGAGAATGCGATCGGTACCCTTCACCGCCCCGCTTTTGAGGTCGATTTCGAGATCCTTCGGCAGATCGTTCGCGCACACGAGGATCGATACTCGCAGCGACTTCATCAGGTCGGCGATCGCGCGGGGGGTGAAGCTGAGACCTTTCGCAGGAAGCTTCACCGCCAGCACTGCCGAGGTCTCGCCGCGCACGCGCCCGACAATCGACTTGAGCCGCTCGAACGAAGCGAACGGCGCGACCGAGTTCATCACGTAATCGTCGGCGAGGTTAAGTTCGAGGATGTTCGCGCCGGCGCGATCGAGCGTCTGCGCCACTGAGACGATCTCGTCTTCAGTATTGCCGACCACGCTGCCGACCACGATCTTATGGCGCGCCGTAAGCTCGCGCGCGATCGCCGCGAAATACTCGACGCCGTTATTCTTCAGATTCTCGGGCTGCTCGAGGCCCGCGCTATTGCACGATTTGAAAACCACCGCGCCGCGATGAACCGCGCTGAGTTCGTAGATCTCGCCGCGCTCCGCTGAGCGTGGTCCCGACGCGTTCATCACCGACGAATTAACTTCGATTCCGCCCAGCCGAATAGTCGTCCGTTCCATGCGCTAGTTCCTACTTGCCTGCAATCACGCCCGCAAGTGCGTGTGGCATTCCATACGGCCAAGGCGGAAGTTATTGTTCCTTCGATGAGTACGCGGCCAATTCTGATTGCAGGCGCGGGCGCGATCGGCTCGGTCGTGGGCGCGATGTTGCGCCGCGCCGGCTACGACGTCGCGATACTCGGCCGCGAGCGTCACATCGCCGCGATCGGGCGCGACGGCTTGCGCGTGAGCGGGCTCTTTGGCGATCACCTCGCCAGCGGATTCAGCCTCGCGAGCGATCCGGCGCGTCTCGAAGGCCCATTCGATCTCATCTTGCTGACGGTGAAGGCCTACGACACCGCACAGGTCGCCGATCGCATCAAGCATCTGCTCTCGCCCAACGGACTAGTTGTGTCGATGCAAAATGGCGTCGGCAACCTCGATGTGCTGGTCGAGCGCTTCGGTCGCGCCCACGTGATCGGCGGCCGCGTGATGCTCGGCGCGGAGATTCGTTCGCCGGGCGCCGCGCATGCGACGGTGTTCGGCGAACCGATCGCGATCGGACCCTCGGCGCTGGCGAATCGCGAGCATTGCACCCGGCTGCTCGAACGCGCGCGTGAGATCGCCGCGATGATGACCGCGGCAGGCATCCCGACTGAGGCGTACGAGGACATCGCGCCGCTGCTGTGGACCAAGCTCTTTTACAATGCGGCGCTGAATCCGCTTGGAGCGCTGCTCCGGCTCAACTATGGTGCGCTCGCGGATGATCCCGATCTGCGCGCCATCATGGATGAGGTCATCGAGGAAGCTTTCGCGGTCGCCGCGGCTCTCGACGTTCCGCTTCCGTTCGAAACCGCCGAGGCGTATCGCGCGGTCTTCTATTCCAAATTGGTGCCCGCGACCTTCAACCATCGCCCGACCATGCTCTACGATCTAGAGCAGCGCGGCCACACCGATATCATGGAGATGAACGGCAAGGTGGTCGAACTAGCTGGGCGCGTGGGACTTCGCGCCGATACCAACCGGCTTCTGACCCACCTCATCCGCGCTCGCGAACGGATGTGGCGCAAGCCGGTTCCTGATACGGAGGAAACTTGACGTCTCCAAAAATCAGTCGTGCGAACATGGATCGAATCATCGCGCAGGCCGAGCGCGAGTTTCCCTACGAATGCTGCGGTTTCATCATCGGGGATGACTCCATCGAAGATGTGCGGCCGATATCCAACATTCAGAATGCGCAGCATGCGAAGGATCCCGCGGCATTTCCGAGAGACGCGCGCACCGCCTTCCTGATGGATCCCAGGGAGCATCTGTCAGTGATGCGCGAGATCGACGATCGCAAGCTCGTGCTCAAGATCGTTTATCATTCGCATCCCGATCACGAGGCGTATTTCTCGCCGACCGATCGCCGTCAGGCGTGCTCGTTCGATCCTGATTACCCGGACTATCCCGAGACCGCTTATGTCGTGATCTCGATCATGGGCGGCAAGTTCAATCGCGCCGCCGCGTTCGTATGGGACTCGGAAAAGAAGGAATTCGTGGAAACCAAATTGACTATTGAATAGCTATTCGACTTAGTTAATATCGAATAGTCAGTCAAATACTCAGTTGGTTACTCAGTCGAATAGTCAGATGCTCTCCTTCGAAAGTTCGAACACCGGCATAGTCTTGGCGCACTCGGCGAATGCGCTGACGGGCGAGCCCTTCTTGACTGGATAGTAACGCTGGACGCTGGTCGCGAAGCGATCGAGGAATTCCTTGAGCAGCTCGGGGCGATCGGCAACCGGCAGGTCGCGCACCGCATACTCCTCGCGCTTCGATCCTTTCACCAACGTGACGCGTCCCGCGGCCCTCGCATTGCGGACCCATTGGGTCTCGCCGCGGCTCGCACACAGATAAGTCTTGCCATTATGCACGAGCAGGTTGACCGGGGTCGCAAACACTCGGCCGCTCTTGCGCCCGCGCACCTCGAGAACATAGTTGTGCTTGAAACCGACGCCGAGTCGGATCAGCGCGGCGAAGACCTGGCCGAAGACACGATCCATCGCGGAAGGCTTCAGGAAGTGTGGCTTTGATTCCTGATTCGACATCGAATTAGCGGCTTCGGCCTCTATCGAAAATCGCAAATCCTAATAAATCCGAGCCCTTTTTGGGTTTGTTTTTGCAAATCGACTGCGATCCGGTGATGATGGGACACGCGCCCGGTGGGTTTGTTTATGCAATTTGGTATTTGCGCAGCTCTGATCGGCCGGCTCCCACCTGTTTCGGCTCTGTTGGCTGTCCTCTTCGCTGCTCAGATGTCCTCACCCAAGGTGAGCTTTGATAAGTTCCTTATATTTCCTCGATTATTTGGCTTTGTTTTGTAATATTCGCACCCAACTCTGCGTTTCCTTCGCCCTTGCGCCCTACCCTCATCCGCACCATTCTGATGATCGTTATTTCAGTGTCCCGCCCGATCCGCAAATGAAATCCGCTTGACGGTAAGTATCCCGCCACTGTAGAAGCGGGGAAGGAACGGCGTTATAATGCGTATTGACAGGCCGGATGTTCTATCTCAGGAAACGTTTGGTTCGCGGGATGATGAGTTGCCTAATGAGGTGGACGAGATCGTCGAGAATAACCACGGCGTACTCCCCGCGCGCGGGGACATCGCCCAAGATTATTTCAAGGGTCGGGTGGAACTCCATTTTCACGCGGCGGGAACCATCCAAGGTGACACACCGATAGCGGGCAACTATTGTCTTTCGCTGCGTAAGTGCGAATGCGCGACCCCACTTAAAAAAAACCTGACGCGCACCATCTGGTATTCGGGTACTACCGCCAATTGGCGTAAGAAAGGTGACGAGCAAGCGTCGATGCTTGTCGATGTTGTTCAATTTTTCAAGACACCAAAGAGGATGCGTTGCCGGATTGCGAGCGTGGTACGGCTGCAATCTCTCGATGACTGCCTGCGCACTTGGGGAAAGGTATCGTATGCGGCCCAGCCCGCGCTTTTGGAAACCCGCGCTGCTCTCAAAGATTGGGAACGCAGTGTTTATAGATTCCGCATCCGTCAAAGGCCGCTTGAGATTCGCGACCGCAAGCGAATGAATCAAGTGGTCGAGCGAAGACCGGAGGTTGTAGAGACAGTCACCGATAAGGGTGAGAATCGCAGATGGCGTCGGTCCACGCATCTTAGCATAGATGATATTATCGCCACTTTTCGGATCGAGTTCGTCAGTGATGAAGTACGGGCGACTTTCTCTCCAACGGCGAAGTTCTACCCACAGTTCTTTCAAATGCTCGTTCGCCCGCTCTAGCTTTTCTTCGAAGCTGAATTTAGCCATTATGGATTCATGCCCGCCCAGAGAGAGCCGACGCAAGAGACGTTACGCAACGATCAGATCGAGCCAGAGCATCGAGTAGAAATACCCATTCCTAAGCGCGGCGATTTTCTCCGCAATCTCAAGAAGGCTGCGAACGCGAAGCCGCCACCGAAGCGCGAGCGACGCGGGAAATCAAAAGATTGAAGTGCCCGCGCTTGTCGTCCTTGCGGTTGTAGCGCCACGCGTACTCGTTCACATAGGACTGCAAATGCTTGGCCGATACGTTGTGGTAGACGCCTGAAATCCCGCGCTTTACGAGCGACCAGAAGCCTTCCAGCGTGTTTGTGTGCACATCCCCGCTCACGTAGACCTTGGCCGAATGATTCACGCGCCCACGTCCATACCCCATCCGCCAGAGATTGGAATAGAGCGGCGATTCATCCGTGAAGATCGCAGTAGCGGGCATGACATGTTCTTGAATCGGCGGATGTACGTAGCCCTTCCATGCGAATGGGAGCACTGACGCCACGATGTGCGCCGGTTTCTCGTCAGAGCCTCGCTGCATCATTCCGAGCACTGGCGTTTTCTGCATCCGCTTGTGGGCGGAGCGTTTGTTGAAGTGCTTATTACCTTCCTTCCCGCCGACATAGGTTTCGTCGATTTCTACTATTCCAGACAGTTGAGAGCCTTCGTCGGCGAGCGAGTATCGAATCAGCCGGAACATGCGCCATGCGGTTTTATAGGTCACGCCAAGCTCGCGGCCTAGCTGTTTAGCGGAGATACCGCATCGGGTGCTTGTGATCAGGTACATCGCGTAGAACCAGAGATGGAGCGACGTGGACGATTTATGGAAGATCGTCCCCGCAGTCGGGTGCAAATGATGCCCGCAAGCGAGACACGTCCATGACTGGCGTTGCTGCTTCGTCGGATAGCGTTTGAACGAGCGTTCCGCGTCGCACTTAGGACAGTGCGCGTGCTCTCCGTCTCTGGAAACGCGGTTCTCCCAGAGCCATTGCAAGCAAGCCTCATCGTCGGGAAACTCCTTCATGAACTCCATCAGGGAGTAGCGAGAGTCCGAAGAGGCGCAACGTGTTGGATTCTTTCGATTTCCTGCTGCCATGCCAACAGAATACTGAAATGGACTTATACAGTCAAGGGATACTTACCCGCTTGACTGTTGAATGAACGTTCATTAGATGTGAGCTTACGTGGTGGCGCGAAAAGCGACACCTCTCTTTACATATCTCGATGCCCGAAGCTGTCAGGACACAACCCCAGGACGAAGCCTTGGTGAAAGCCCGGCGGCGGCAGATTTTTCTCGCCGCATGCCGCGTGCTCTCGCGCAAATCTTTTCACGAGGCAAGCGTCAAGGAACTCGCGCTCGAGGCCGGCCTCGCCGCCGGCTCCATCTACGTCTACCTCCAGGGCAAGGAAGACATTCTCATATTGATGGCCGAATCGATGGTCGGCGAGCTGGTCGAGAGCCTGCCCGCGATTCATCAGCGTGGCGGCGGCGATCCTCGCACCGAACTGCTCGAGATGGTGCGCACGATTCTGGACGTAATCGATCGATATCGCGAGGCGTTCACCGTCATGAATCATGAGGTGCGCTACCTCGCGCGCCGACCCGAGCATCGCCGCGCACTTGGCAAAATTGTCGACGAATATCATTCGGCCGTTGCGGACGTCCTTCAACGTGGGCGCGATGCGGGCGTGATCCGTTTCGATGATCTGCGCAGCGTTGTGCATGCGATTCACATGCTATGCGCGGGATGGGCGACCGGCGCGAACTATTTGAAAGATACCGACAAGGAAACTTATTGGCGCGAGATCGCGGCGATTTTGGAAGGCCGCTTTTTCGTTCCGATGGATCAAAATTCGAACGGGCGATCCAATCCAGCCGCACGGGAGAACTGACGATGGCATTTTACGATCGGCGTACGATGGACGGCGTCTACAGCGTTCGCCAGGGCGCAATCTACATCAGCAACTATCGTTATGCCGAAGAGCGCATGATGCGGATGATGGCGGGATGGATCGCGCTCACGCCGCAGATCGAGGTCAAGCTCGAGATGGCGCGCCAGGTCTACGAGGACGCGCTGCACACCGACGCGCTCGGCAAGCGCCTGCCCGAGTTGCGCGCGCAAATCGCCTCCAAGCCGCCCAACGCGGAATTCGTCACCTTCATGAACGCGATCGAGGACAAGGAGGAATGGGAGGACACCGTCGAGCGGCTGGTCGGGATCTATCGGGTGCTCAAGCCGCATCTGATTTCGCATTACAGCGCACACGTCGCGACGACCAATCCCGTCTATGAGCCGCCGACCACCCGCATCCTGCAGCGCCTGGTTGAGGAAGAAAAGTTGCACGTCGAGCGAGGCCTGGTGCTGCTGAATGACTTGCTCGATTCGCGCGAGAAGCACCATCGCGCGAGTGAATGGGAGGCGCATCTCGAAGAATTGCTCGCGGCGGCTGGGGGCGTCACCGGCTTCGCCGAGGGCGAAGAGGAAGGACAGCGTCGCAAGGTTGGACGGAGTTAATGAAGGCGAGAATCGATCGCGCGAGACCCGAAGGGGGCGCGAAGCGCCGCGCCGCAGGCGCTCCCGAGGTGGAGCGAAGCGGGGTCGAGGGACAATATAAATGAAAGGACATGCCGAATTTCCGGAGCTCGACAAAGCCATTGATTCGCACGCAACTGCGATTGCGGGCGGCGATGTAGCAGCCGCGAAAGATTTTCTATCCGGTGGCTCAAACGATGCTCACGATCAGTTCGTAGCAAAAATCGCCAAAGGGACCGTCAAAGAAGTTATCAAGCTCGGACGCGCACGCATCGGCGCTCAGCATATGTCGAAGATTCGCTTCCTGACCGACGGCGAACCGCTTGTAATGGTGAATCGATGGCGCCAGGAGAACGGCGCGTGGCGAATCGCCGACAGCGAGGACCTCAGCGGCAAGCGCTCGCCTTGGAGCGATATCGAAATTCCTGCGGCGTTGCGCTCGGGAGCCAACCACCATGCCTGACATGGGATATCGCGACAACGTGATGGGCCCGCAACCCATCGCGAGGCGTAAGCCGATTCCTGAGAGCCTCATGGAAACGGTCCGACGCATCCTCGATTTGCTTGCAGATGGAAAAAGCAGCGAACTTACTACGATGGCGGTCGACACCGCAAAGGATGAAACCGGGAAACTCGCCGCGGCGGTCAAAGCGGGCGTCTATAATGATAAGAGCGTGATCGCGACGGCGCGGACCAACGAGCATTACTGGATCAAAGCCAAGCTGACGGGCTCCGATGCGAAGCCCGTCATCCTGCAGTTTCGCCTCGGTCCCGATGCCGGCAAGTGGCTCATCTGGGAAGCGACCAATCTGTCTAACTCGCGTTCAGGTTGGACTAGGTAAGGAGACATTTGATGGAAAAATGCATCCCCGTCGACAAGCTCGCGAGGCCGGAAAATCATATCCTCGTCTCGATGGACAAGATGCGCCAGGCGCGCGTCGACCAGGGCCTAACACCATTCAACGCCATGCCCTACGAAGAAGATTTTTTGCGTGCGCGATTGCATGGGATTTGTGCGGGAGAGTTGCAGGCGATGGAGGCCGCGGGCCGCACGCTGTTCGACTTCCCCGATGCGCCATGGGAATTCCAACTCGACATGGCGCGCCAGGTGTGGGACGAGTCGCGCCATGCCGAAATCTACATGAAGCTGCTGGAGTATGTCGGATCATATCTCGGCGAATTCCCCGAAACGGAAGTCCTGTGGTCATGCACACAGATTGATGATCCCGCGTGTCGTGTCGCGGGAATCAATCGTGGACTGGAGGGGCTGGCATGCGATGTCTTCGAGCAACTCATCCGGCTCGCGCAGAAAATGGGCGATCCGATTATCGAACGATCGGTCGATTACGTGCTCGCCGATGAAATCACGCACGTACGGATGGGCTCGAAGTGGATGCGCAAGCTGACCGAGGGCGATCCCGAGCGCCTCGCTCGCGCGCAGATGTTCCAGGAGAACATCGACAATCTCTTCAACTTCCAGGGCGGCCGCACCACGCAGGAAGACGCGCGCCAGGTTCATCAGAAGCTCGGCGACAAGGAGGTCGAGTTCGACGCGACGCTGACGATCGCGAAAGATGCGCGCCTGCTCGCCGGATTCACGGAAGAAGAAATAGATAGGCTCATCAAAGGGATGGGCAAAAGCGCTGCTTACTGACGGGAGACAACTCCAATGCAAAAATTCATTCCAGTCGACAAACTCGCGAGGCCCGATAACTTCGTCGTCATGCGCGGCAAGCAGGTGCGCGAGATTCGCGAGGAACAGGGACTCGAGGGACGTCCCTTGCCCTTCGACGAGGAGACGCTGCGCTCGCGCCTGCACGGCATCATGACGGGCGAGTTCCAGGCGATGGAGGCCGCGGGGCGCACGCTGTTCGACTTCCCCGAGGCGCCATGGGAATTCCAACTCGACATGGCGCGGCAGGTGTGGGACGAATCCCGTCACGTCGAAATTTTCAAGCGCCTGCTGGAATACATGGGCGGCGAGGCCGGCGATTACGTCGAGACCGAAATCCTGTGGCGATGCACGCAGGCCGAGGATCCCGCCGCGCGCGTCGCGGGCATCAATCGGGGACTCGAGGGTCTCGCGTGCGACGTCTTCGATCAGCTCATCCGCATCGCGCAGCGCAACGGCGACAAAGTCATCGAGCAGGCGGTCAACTATGTGCTCGCCGATGAGATCACGCATGTGCGGATGGGCTCGAAGTGGATGCGCAAGTTGACCGAGGGCGACCCGGAGCGCCTCCAGCGCGCGCTCGCGTTTCAGGAGATGGTCGACGAGGTGTTCAACTTCCGCGGCGGACGGCGCGCGGCCGAGGATCTCAAAGTCGACGATGGCATGCTGCTGACGATCGCGAAGGAAGCGCGGATGCTCGCGGGCTTCACCGAGGAAGAGATCCAGCGCCTGGTCGAGTCGGCGCGCAAGAGCGCGGCGTACTAGGGCATCGGGTCTGAAGCGACAACATCGGGGCTGGCCGGGATTTCTCGGCCGGCCTCATTTTTTTCCCGAAGGCCGAATCCTCGTTCCCCTCTACTACCATGTGCTACAGAGTACTTCCTTACCTTCCCTGAAAGAAGCCAGCCTTATATTTGCTTGATTATGGTTGCAGGATTATTAATTTTAATGTTACACTCTTCGCCAGTTGTGCGGTAAGTTTCCGCCATGCCGACGGGGCCGGCTCGCGGGACTTATTGTCTGCGCGTGATTTTCGTCCCCAAGGAATCTGCCTCAAGGAATCTGAAAGATGCCGCAGGATCTGAACGGTAGCTCTCATACCAAAAGCCGCGCGCTGGCCGAATGGGTTGCCGAATGCGCGGCGCTCACGCAACCCGACCATATCGTGTGGTGCGACGGTTCCGAAGCCGAGCGCCAGCGCCTCACCGAGCAAGCCGTCAGGGAAGGCATCCTCATCCCGCTCAACCAGGAAAAGCGCCCCAACTGCTATCTGCATCGTTCAAATCCCAACGATGTCGCGCGCACCGAACAGCTCACCTTCGTATGCACGCCGACCAAACAGGAAGCCGGCCCGACCAACAACTGGAGCGATCCCACCGAGACCTACGCCAAAATGGCCAAATGGTTCAACGGCTCGATGCACGGCCGCACCATGTACGTGATCCCCTACGTGATGGGACCGCTCGGATCGCCGCTGTCCAAAGTCGGCGTCGAAATCACCGACAGCATCTACGTCGCGCTCAGCATGCGGATCATGACCCGGATGGGAGCGGCCGCCCTCGCGCAACTCGGCGCCTCTGACGAATTCAACAAGGGCCTTCATTGCACGCTCGATCTGAATCCCGAGCGGCGGCTGATTTGTCATTTCCCGCAGGACAATACGATCTGGTCGATCGGCAGCGGATACGGCGGCAACGCGCTGCTGAGCAAGAAATGCTTCGCGCTGCGCATCGCGAGCTGGTCCGGCAAAACCGAC
Organism: uncultured delta proteobacterium; assembly: GCA_963815835.1. Taxonomy (GTDB): domain Bacteria; phylum Desulfobacterota; class Binatia; order Binatales; family Binataceae; genus DATGKG01. The sequence continues at coordinate 3,068,925 of CAWFIF010000001.1, read as the reverse complement.
GGATGGCTCGCCGAGCACATGCTGATCGTCGGCGTGCAGGATCCCAGGGGCCAGACCACCTACATCGCGGCGGCGTTCCCGAGCGCATGCGGGAAGACCAACCTCGCGATGCTGCTGCCGCCGCCCGCGCTCGCCAGGCAGGGATGGAAAGTCTTCACCCTCGGCGATGACATCGCGTGGTTGCGCGTCGGACCGGACGGGCGGCTATGGGCGATCAATCCCGAGAACGGATACTTCGGCGTCGCGCCCGGCACCAGCGAGAAATCGAACTACAACGCGATGAAGTCGGTGGGCCACGATTCCATCTTCACCAACGTCGCGATGACTCCCGACGGCGACGTGTGGTGGGAAGGGATGGACGTTCCGCCGCCCAACGGACTCATCGATTGGCAAGGTAAGCCGTTCGATCCCAAATCCGGCACCAAGGCGGCGCATCCGAACAGCCGCTTCACCACTCCGATGACGAACAATCCGGTGCTGTCGCCCAAGGCTAACGATCCTCAGGGCGTGCCGATCTCGGCGATCATCTTCGGCGGACGCCGTGCGACCACGATGCCGCTGGTGCTCGAGTCCTCGGACTGGGCGCACGGCGTCTTCATGGGCGCGACGATGGGCTCGGAGACCACCGCGGCGGCTGCGGGAGCGGTCGGCGTGGTGCGGCGCGATCCGATGGCGATGCTGCCGTTCTGCGGCTACAACATGGGCGACTACTGGTCGCACTGGTTGCGCATGCGCGACGTGATCAAGAATCCGCCCAAACTTTTCATGGTCAATTGGTTCCGCAAGGGCGCCAGGGGCAACTTCCTGTGGCCCGGTTATGGCGAGAATCTGCGCGTAATCAAGTGGATGCTCGATCGGATTCACGATCGCATCCCGGCGCGCAAAACCCCAGTAGGCTCGGTACCCGACGTGACCGACCTCGATTTGGGCGGGCTCGAAGTCGCGCCGGACGACCTGCGCGAGGCGCTCGCGGTGAAGCCCGAGGAGTGGAAAATCGAGACGCAGTCGGCCGGCGAATTCTTCGACAAGATCGGTTCTACCGTTCCGACCGAGTTGCGCCGCCGCCTCGCGGCCATGAACGACGCACTGAGCGGCGCCGGCGCGCATAGCACCGCCACATCGGACTGAACGCGCCAAGAATTTTCACCGCAGAGGCACAGAGACACAGGGGTCCGGAGAACAAGCCGCCTGGACTTCTGTGGCTGCTGACTCAGTGTCTCCGTGCCTCCGTGGTTTATTTCTTCTGCCCGCCCTCCTCTCCGGCGTCGGCACGACGTTGCGAACGCCTGGTGCATCTTCGTAAAGTGATCATTCCGCGACGCACCGAACTGCGCGCCTTTAGCTCAGCGGATTAGAGCATCAGACTACGGATCTGAGGGTCGGGGGTTCAAATACCCCCAAGTCCCGCCAGATTCTTTAGGCTCGGATTTTCGCGCGCGAGCTCTAACCTGGGCTAGAAGAAAAGCTTTACTTGTCCGGCTGCCGTGGCGCTGCCGATATTTTTGATCACCATTCCGAAGGTCCCGCCATTGCCCTTCTTGTTTAAGACAAACTGAATGGTCAGCTGTACTTGGCTGTTCTGATCCAGCGACATAATGAGGGCACCGGTTGCGCCACTAAAACCAGATTTGGGTCCATCGGCTATACTCGACCCCGCCCAATTGAGACCTCCGTCGTCGTTCGAGATCACCATCTGGAGGACGCCGAAATCGCTAGTATTCCCGACCTGATTTCCAATCACCATCACCGGAACATTCGCCGGCAATGCGATAACAGCACTATCTGCTCCCGCTGCGAGTTGGTATTTGATGGTTGTCTCGCCCGCCGATGCCGGCGCCGTCGAGCCGAGTGAAAGAATAAGGACAACCGCGAGGCCGGTCGCGAAGCGCAAAAACGGTTTTCGTGTCACGATGATACCCTCCCCATGATGTGAAAGTGAGATGCTTGATTTGCTGCGGTCGGGCCGGCGGGAAATTGGCCGCTGACATTCCCCCCCAGCCGACGGCTCGCAGAAGCTGTATCATGCGAAGTGCACGCGAGGTCAAGGCATCCGGCAGCGGATAGCCGTCAGAACGACTTGATCCCCTCGGAGACGGAGGTTTCGCCGCCGAGCAACTAGACCACAGAGGCAAAGAGAATCAGAGCTCCGACTGCCGACGTGCGAAACTCCTTTCGGCTGCGCTTCCCGGTGTCTCCGTGCCTCTGTGATTCCTTCGGCCTGATTGCGAACCTGATGCGCATCTCCTAGGATGATGGTTTCACCGCCAACGCTGATGCGCGCCTTTAGCTCAGCGGATTAGAGCATCAGACTACGGATCTGAGGGTCGGGGGTTCAAATCCCTCAAGGCGCGCCAAATTTCCAATTGAATCAACGACTCACGCGAGCGCGGGGGTTCCTATGTCCCGTCGTCTCGAAGATTCCCGAGTAAGCGCTCGGTTGTCTCATACCCATCGGTTACGCCCGCAAGAAACTCGTCGTACAGATTCTCCAAATCACGAGCGGTCACAAAAGTAGACCGCTCCAACGTCGGAGAGCTATCACAGCCGTAGGACACATTGAGACTAAAATCACTTTCGAACGGCGGCCTCAAACGCATTACCAATCTTACGATGTCTATCGGGACTCCAGGTGCGATCAGGTGAGGATCTCGCGAAACGAAACTTCGTATTATTCCTAGTCCGCCTGGATCCTCCTGACTCCAATCTTCTCCAGCCGTAACTATCCACCGGATTTCCGTTGCACCTCCCGGTGACCTCAGAAAGATATTGAGGTAGACACCGCGAGCAAGACCGGGCCCCTGATTGAAGAGATTCAATGTAAAGCTGATCTGTACTATTTCCCCTACGGCGAGCTCGGCAGGCTCCACAAAGAAATTGTGACCGATGATGGGCTGAGGTCGTCGCCCAAAGAGTCCGGCAAGCACACCGTGAGGTGTGGGAATGAAGTTTGATCCAGCGCGGATGTAGTAATACGAGGGCTGGGGCTGCACAGCCTGGTGTGGAGCAAGATTGCTTTTCGGAACATAGGTTGCGGCGAATCCCCGATCCGCTCCACCAGAAAGAATCGCCTCGTGCTTAACACCCGGATGGGGAGGAAGTGTACAGCCTGAAACCGCGCCTTGAAGCCAACTCACAAAACGCTTTGGATTGTCAATTGGAAATTTGGCGCCAGGCAGATCTCCCGTTTCGGGCTCGTTCCGACAGTCAACTCCCCAAACAATCACCCCTCCCTCGGAATTAGCGAAACCGGAGATAGCCTTCGCGAGATTAGCCCGATCGTCGCCGTGGAGACTGCGGTTCGATTCTCGCGTCGCGGTCCGCTTAAAATCGAGAAATAGCTCCTCCGGTTGACGATCGCGTATCAATTCGTCGATCGCCTCCTCTCCCTTTTCGATCAGGCGCTCCCATAGATCTTCGGCTCTACCCATAGAAGTGGACCAAAGCGAAATGCCTTCACGCGCCGGGCTCTTCCTTTTCGTGGGCGTGGCCGATTGCCTCGCGAAGTCGGCGATCGAGCTTCGCGCAGTTCAGCACTACCTTCTCCGAATGCACGGCTTCTACGGCGCTCATCGGGACCGTGAAGTCACCCGCATTCTCGACATAGATGACAATCTCGGGCCGGCCACCCGGCGAGACCGCGCGGACCGCACCGAACTCCTCGCCTCCGTCGGAAGTGAAGGCCTGGAATCCTACTTGAATTTTTTCTTGCATGGGGAGTTCTCCAGCGGATCAGCAGACTGACAGTGCACTCGTTAAGTATCCGCCGAACTCAGTTTGGGGTCGAGTTGAGGATTTGCGCGCCGGGTTCGAATCCCGCAAGGCGCGCCACGTCTTTCATCAAATCAACATAGGACGTACGCGGAGGATGCTACGACGCGGCTTACCCGATCGCGCGATTCAGCGGCGATTGCAGAACTGCGACCACTGCGTAGTGAGCACCTCGAGTAGCCTGGCCTTCCGGATCGGCTTGGTCAGATGCACGTCGGCGCCGCATCCGTAACTTTCCAGGGCGCTCTCTTTGAGCGCCCACGCAGTCAGCGCGATGATGCGGGCACGCTCTGAGCCTCGGGCGTCTTCCCAGTGCCTGATCTCGCGCATCGCCTCGAAACCGTCCATCTCCGGCATCAGGATGTCCATCACGATCAAGTGGTATTTTCGGGCTTTCACCTTTGCGACCGCGATGGCGCCGTTAGTGGCTTCGTCCACCTGGTAAGGTGTCTGCTTCAGATACTCACGTAGCAGCAAAAGATTGTCCGGGGAGTCATCCACGATGAGCACCGACGGACGGGAGTTCTTTTCAGGCGCCGGTACGGCGTCGGAGGTGGTTGGTTCCGATCGACTCGTGATGCCCAAGTTGTCCAGAAGCTCCATTGTTTCTCCGATTGCCTCGAGTAGTTCCGCGTGCCGAAGCGCTCGCGCGCACTTCGATCATGCCGACCTCCTACGAACGCAACAGGCGTGCCGATGACCGATCTTCTCGCCGCTTAGCCGACAAAGGAAAAATCGCACGAGCTATGAAGCATGTCCCAGATGAGGACACTGGCGGAATCGAATTGACCCGCCCGCGAAAGGCGCAGCCGCCGTTTTCAAAAGTACGGGATCACGGTTTAACCCCGGAGGTTAAGAAGAACGTGACGGCATAAAAACATTTTCCGGCCGCTACCGTCGCATCGTACATCTCTTCCCAGTTCCGGACTTCGTCGGCATCGAGAAACCCGTTGCGATGCGCGGTGCTCGCCCAGGTCCGCAGTCCCATCACATTGTCAACCGCGGCCGGGTCGTGCACCACCAGCGTCATGGGATCGACGCCGACGTGATCCAGTCCCGCGTCGCGAAACATCGCGGGCATTCGATGCGCCAGGGTCCCGTGTCGCAAAGCGTGATCGGCATGAAATCGCAGCACCCGGCGTGCGAGATCCTGTCGAGGCACGCGACCCAGGCGCGGGGGTCCGGCTGCTGATCCACCGAGGTAAACCCATGCTCGATGCGGCGCGAAGCCATCGCCGGCAAGTTACCTTGGCGCTCGCGCGCGGGAAACTCCCTGGCGACGACGCCGGGGAGGTGTTGCGAGTTTTTTACGATGGCGTATTGTCGATTTTTTCGAAAAGCGTATCCTTTCTAAGCGCTCGCGATCGCGTTGTTAGCTGCATTTGCAGAACGCGGGCGGACAACCGAGCGGCTGCACCAAGGTGGCGCGCGATTTCGCCACCTCCCCAGACGCTCGGCGAATCAGAGGTGAAGATGGCGGCCGGCCATAAACATAAACGCGGGCCTGTTATGCGTACTGAGACCAAGATGTCTGAAGAACGCCGGCAGAAAATGCTGCGCGAAATGCTTACCCGTCTGCGCGACGAAACCTTCGAGCGCGTCAGCGAGTTCCGCCGCGATCAACGCGACGCGGTCAACCAGCAAGGCGACGAAATGGACGTCGCGCGCTTGAGCACCGACGCGGAGACCAAGGCGAATCTGATCGAACGCGCCGAGGAACGCCTTCGCTACATCGATCAAGCGCTCGGCCGTCTGGAGCGCGGCAACTACGGGACCTGCGCGGAATGCGGCGAATCGATTCCGGTCGAGCGACTGATGGCGGTTCCGTTCGCGATCTACTGCGTTGACTGTCAGCAAAAGCGCCATACGCCGCGCTTTCGTGGCGAGGGACGTTTGCTTCCGGCTGACGAACAGCCGTGGGCCGCGGCGGACGAGGCAGCGGAGCCCGTCCGGCGCCCTAAAACCGCCGATGACGACGAGAGTCCGCTCTCCGACCTGAGCCCATTCGGTCCCGAAGAGGGTGAAGCGGTCGAACCGCCCTCGGCACCGCGGCGTCGCCGCGGCCGTCCGCGCAAGCAATAAAGCATCTGTAGCTTTTCTCGAGCGGAGCAGGCTTCCTCGTGCTCCGTTCGGCGAGACCCCACCCAAAATCGGCACATCCGCCGCCGCGGAAGTCCGCTTCATTTCCATTGTGTGAGTTATTGGTTTCGGTTTTGTGACAACGAGCATCGACGAGTAATCAAGCTAGTTAGTATCTACTCCATATCCCGTCAGTATCTGACTGATTAATACAATCTTTACTGACTAGTCAGAGTCCTCTAACCAAAACATCTTCCATTGCGCCTAGTGGCAATTCACTATTTGTCACGTGGCGCGGACTTTAATCGACTGTGGAGGGAGGGGAATATGATGGATACTGAGCTTGTTTCGTTCGAGTCACCCGCACCACAGCCACGGCCGGCTTCCCGTTTCGAAATCTCAATCGCAAGTTCCGGCGACGAAGTTCTAGAGGCGCAGCGACTGCGCTACATGGTATTCGCGGAAGAGATGGGCGCAACGATCGACGATCACGGTCTCCGAATCGATCGCGACGAATTCGATCCCTACTGCGACCATCTGATCGTGCGGGATCGTCGAAGCTACGAGGTAATCGGGACCTATCGCATCCTTAGCGGCGACAATGCGCGCCTCGCGGGAGGCTTTTACTCCGATCGGGAGTTTGACCTCGAGAATCTTTCCTATTTGCGCCCGCACCTGACTGAAATCGGACGCGCATGCGTGCATCCTGCGTACCGCAAAGGCGCAGTCATCGTGACCCTCTGGAGCGCCCTCGCACGCCATCTCGTGAGCCGCCGCTGCCGCTACGTGATTGGATGCGGCAGCATTCCGGTCGCAGATGGAGGACAACACGCGGCCAGCGTCTACTCGCAACTCCGCGCGAAGCTTCTGAGTCCTTCGCACTGGCGCGTGTTTCCGCATCGCGCATTTCCGATAAACGCGCGCGCATCGTCTGAAAGCACGGCGATTCCTCCATTGATAAGAGGATACCTGCAACTCGGCGCGTACGTTTGCGGCGAGCCGGCATGGGACGAGGACTTCAAAACCGCCGACGTATTCATGATGCTCCCGATGGCGCGCATGAACGCGACACACGCACGCCACTTTTTCGGGCGCGAAGCAGACGCGGCGTGCGCGGCGATGGAAAACTGAAATGCCGCGCGAAACTTCATTGGTCGCGCGCGTCTTGCGCATCGCGGCATTGATTCTTCATTTGCTGTGGGTGTGGCTTGCCGCGCGCGTTTTTCTTCCGCTTGTTAGCAGCGAGATGCGCTCCAGAATTGCCATGCGATGGGCTGCGCGCATGCTGCGCATTTTCAACCTGAAAGTCTCGGTGACCGGCCGTCGGGCCGACTCGAGACAGCCGATGCTATTGGTCGCGAACCACATTTCGTGGCTCGACATGTACGCGCTCAATTCGATCGAGGCATGGCGATTCATTTCCAAGTCAGAGGTCGCAAGCTGGCCGCTGTTCGGAACGATGGCGAAGCAGCTCGGCTCGATCTTTCACAAGCGCGGCGACTTCCGCGATGCGATGCGGGTCGAGAATGCGGTCGCCGAGCAGCTCAAGGCGGGCGAACGAATCGCATTTTTCCCCGAGGGAACCACTACCGAGGGCCGCAGGATTCAGTTTTTCTACCCTGCCCTCTTTCAAGCCGCGCTCGATGCGAACGCGATGGTTCAGCCGGTCGCCATCCGCTACCTCGACGCGCGAGGAGTTCCCAGCGCCGCGCCTGCGTATGCCGGCGACACTTCTCTGCTTGAATCGATCGGCGCGGTGCTCCGTCATCACGAATTGATGGCTGAACTGACTTTTGCACTTCCGATTCCGGCGCGCGACATCGATCGTGGGTCGCTCGCCGAGGCGGCGCGAAGCAGTATCGCGAACATTCTCGACATTCGGGATCTGCCGCCGCGCCCCCGCGAGGTTCCATGGGTCGAGGAAGCGCAGCCAGGTTCCGCCGACAGTCAAACGCTGCCGCCGCGGCTAAGCTCACCGGGTGTCGCCTACCGATCCGCGATCTAATCAGTTGACGCGTTTGATCGGCGTGCCGCCGTGCGCGCTCGATTCGTAGCACGCCTCGACGAGCGCCATGGTTCGGCACGCATCTTCGATCGGAGAGATCAGCGCGGCATCTTCGCCCGCGATGAAACGCTGGAGATTCGCCATCGGTCCCTCGAAAGCCTCGAGGAACCAGGAACCACGCAGCGGAATCGATTGCCATCCCGAGTCATTGTCTGGAACTTGGCGCGCGACTTCGAGCGTATCCGGCTCGCCTTTCGGATAATTCAGGTTGACGCCCATCTTCGCGATCGCCGCGCCCTCGGTGCCTTCGACCTTCAGTTCCGATACCGCGAAGCGCGGTCCGAATTTGTGCGCGTGATTCATCGTGAGGCTGGCGCGGATCGTATCGCCATAGTCAAGGATGATGCTGGTGCGCGTGTCGGCATAGTCGGGCATCTTCGGATGACGCACGCCGCGGCAATAGACGCCTTTGGGCTCGCCGAACAGCGACCTGATCAGGTCGAGGTAGTGAATCGAATGCATCAGGATTTCGAGGCGCGGCACGCCCTTGAGGAACGCCCAATACTCCCACGGCGTATGGAGGTTGATGCGCACCTCGATATCGAGGATGTCGCCAAGCAGGCGCCGCGAAAGCGCATCGCGCAGCGCGAGCATGTTGGGTGCGAAGCGCAACTGGAAATTCATCGCGGCGATCAGTTGACGTTCCCGCGCAATCGCGAGAATCCGTCGCGCATCGGCAAGGTCCCGCCCCATCGGCTTTTGAATGAGAACCGGCGCGCCCCTTGGAAGCCGCTCCAGGACTGATGCGATATGATCCGGCGGAATGGCGACATCGAAGACGGTGCCTGGCGTTTGAACGGCTTCATCGAGTGAGGAAAACACACGCGGGATTCCGAACGCGTCTGCTCGCTCGCGCGAAGCCGTAGGATTCACATCGAAGATTCCGGCGACCGGAAAATTCAGCCGTCGATAAACCGGAAGATGCGCATCGCGCACGATACTGCCGGCGCCGATTACGACGATCGGCCGCGGCGCCGACGGCAGTGGCCAGCGCTGGCGCAAGTCATCAGGCCATTTTTCCGATTCCGTCATCGACGCTCGCGAAGTGGCGATGCTAGCATGCGTCGCGGGAGAGCCAACAATGCCGCATAAGATCACGTCAGTCACCGTTCGCGACATTCGCACGCCGACTTCGCGCACTCAGGCGGGCTCCGACGCGATGCATACCGACCCCGACTACTCTGCCGCCTATGTCATCCTCGGCACCGACAACAGCGACAACCTCAAGGGCCACGGCCTCACTTTCACCCTCGGGCGCGGCACCGAAGTATGCGTAACTGCCGCGAACTCGCTCGCGCCGCTGGTCAAGGGACTGACGATCGAAGACATCGCCTCCGACATGCGCGGGTTCTGGCGGCGGCTCACCGGCGAATCGCAGCTGCGCTGGATCGGTCCGGAGAAGGGCGCGATTCATCTCGCGACCGCGGCGATCGTCAACGCGGCCTGGGACCTGTGGGCGAAGATCAATCGCAAGCCGATCTGGAAGCTGGTCGCCGACATGACGCCCGAGGAGATCATCGCATCCATCGATTTTCGCTACATCACCGACGCGCTCACTGAAGATGAGGCGCTCGCGATTCTCCGCCGTAGCGCCCCGACGCGCGCGAAACGGGAAGCCGAGATGATCGCGAACGGTTTTCCCGCGTACATCACCTCCGCGGGATGGATGGGCTATTCGGATGATCGCGTGCGCGCGCTGTGCCGCGAGGGGATCGCCGCGGGGTGGACTCGCTTCAAGATCAAAGTCGGCCGCAACAGCGAAGAGAATGTTCACCGATGCGCCGTGATGCGCGAGGAGATCGGCGACGACTCGATCCTGATGCTCGACGCGAACCAGACCTGGGACGTTGACGAGGCGATCGCGTACATGCAGCCGCTCAAGCAGTTCAATCCGCTGTGGATCGAGGAGCCGACCAGTCCCGACGACATCCTCGGTCATGCGGCGATTCGGCGCGATGTTGACCCGGTGGGCGTCGCCACGGGCGAGCATTGTCAGAATCGCGTGATGTTCAAACAGTTGATGCAGGCCGGCGCGATCGACTTCTGCCAGGTTGACGCCTGCCGTCTCGGCGGCCTCAATGAGGTGCTCGCGGTTCTGCTGATGGCGGCGAAGTTCGGCATTCCGGTCTGTCCTCATGCGGGCGGGCTCGGGCTATGCGAATACGTCCAGCACATCTCGCTCATCGATTACATTTGCATCGGCGCGAGCCTGGAAAATCGCGCGATCGAGTTCGCCGATCATTTGCATGAGCATTTTGTGAATCCGGTTGTGATGCGCAACGGGCGCTATGTGCCGCCGACCGCGCCGGGATACAGCGTCGAGATGCTGCCAGCGTCGCTCGACAAGTTCGAATTTCCCAATGGCGCGGAGTGGCGCGTCTAGCCTTCGAGGCGATACGCCCCTAGCCGTTGAGGCGATACGCAAGGTTCATCTCAGCCCACAATTCGCCCGGCGCAGCTTCCGGCACCGGCTCCTGCATGGTCGCCATCAGGTCTTGCCATTCCTTGACGCGCGGATGACTGGCCTCGTAGCGCGGGAAGTCGCGCGCAGGATCGAAGCCGTCGTCGGTTTCAAGAAACATGAAGAGGCGGCGGCCGAGAATCCAGATCAGCATCCGATGGATACCGATTCCGCGCAGGCCCGCCTCGACCTCCGGCCACACCGCGCGATGATACTCGAGGTAGGTTTCTATGACTTTCGGATCATCCTTCAGATTCAACGTACGTCCGTATTGTTTCATGACCTCACCACTTCAAAAGGCCAGCACCCCACCATCGATCGGATACGCCTGGCCGGTGATGAAGGAGGCCTCGTCGGAGCATAGATACAACGCGAGCGCCGCGACTTCTTCGGGCGTGCCCATCCTGCCGATTGGTTGATATTCGGAAAGCTGGCGGAACATCTCCTGCTCGCGCCCCGGATAGTTGTTGCGCAGGTATCCGTTGACGAATGGCGTATGGACGCGCGCCGGACAAACGCAATTGCAGCGGATGTTGCGCTTCACGTAGTTGACCGCGATCGATTTCGTCATCGTGAGGACCGCGCCCTTGCTCATCGAGTAGGCGAAGCGATCCGTGAGCCCGATTAGCGACGCGATCGAGGCGAGGTTGAGAATCACCCCGCCACCGTCGCGCAGCATCATCTTGATGCCCGCTTGCGAGCACAGGTACACACCCTTCACGTTCACGCTGTAGATGCGATCGAAGTCGGCCTCCGCGGTGTTCTCGACGGTCCCGACGTGCGCGATGCCGGCGTTGTTGATGAGGATATCGACGCGATGCGCATCGCGATCGACTTGCGCGAATGCATCGGTCACCGAGGCGATCTTCGATACGTCGCATGCGATCGCATCGGCCTTCCCTCCCGCCTTGCGGATTCTCTCAACCGCGGCTTTGCCCGCGTCGAGGTTGGCTTCGAGCACGAACACGCGCGCACCGTTGGCGGCGAACGTGTTGGCGATGGCGTCGCCGATTCCGGAACCCGCGCCGGTGACTACCGCGACCTTATTGTCGAGACGGAACATGGTGGGCATCCTCGCTCAAAGGAGATGGTTTGGAACGCGCCCCCGGAACGTAACGATAGATCAGTGGCGTTCGCTGCGCCAAAGAGATTTGGCGGCGAGTTGCCGGTGGGACCGGCGGCCTCGGAACAAAGGGCCTAGTGAAGGAAGCGGCGCGCGCGCAGTGATTCGCTTTTTTCGATTGATCGGTTGTTCGCTTCAGGATGATCGCCTTGATCGCGATCTTGAAGTTGGGTCGCGGACAGTCCGTGGAATCTGGAGGAGTGCTGATCCAGAAGGCGACGGCTCTGAAAATGCAACTCACGGCCGAATAGTGCGCATACCGGACATTTCATTCGCGAAAAACTGCCATTATTGGTTTGTAGTTGGCAAGTCTGACCGTCGTTTTTCGATGCAAGAAAATGTCTCCTTTCGCGCCACTTGACGATGGATCGCCTTTAGCTTTTCTTGCGGAAAGTTCTCTCCCGGTAGGCGCGGGCAGCCGCGCGCGATTCCTCCGTGGCCGAGGCGCCGAGCAAGGCGTCGCCATCCCCGAATGAAGTAATTCCCGCTCCCATCGCGCGCGTCACCGCGTTGACGTGCTCTTTGGTAATAGCGACCGGCACGGAAGGCTTGGCGATCAGCTCGCGCGCAAGCTCCTCGGCTTCGCTCTGCAACTTCGCGAGCGGCACCACGCGATTGATGAAGCCCATCGCCTTCGCCTCATGGGGACTGAAGCGGCGACAGGTCATCACCAGTTCCTTGGTCATCGCGGGACCGATCTCGCGCACTAGCTTTGGGATGCCGCCCCATGCGAGCGGAATTCCGAGATCAATCTCGGGGATGAAGAACCAGGCGTCCTCCGCCGCGACGCGCAGGTCGCATACCGCCATCAGCACCACGCCTCCGCCCACAGCGTATCCGTGCACCTGCGCGATGGTCACCGCGCGCATCTGCTCGAGCGCGTCGGCAGCGCGCAGCCCGTACTGCCCGACCTCGCGACGATAGAGCCAACTGTTTCCCGATTTCGAGTCCGCCGCGGCCGCGGGCGAATCCTGTAGGTCGGCGCCCGCGCTAAATGCGCGACCAGCCCCGCTTAGGATGACGACGCGCAGCTCGCGATGGCTATCGAACCATCGCGCTGCCTCGACGAGTTCCTGCAGCATGGTCGCGCCGATTGCATTGAGGCGCTCGGGACGATTCAGCGTAAGGCGTCCGAGGCCGATGTCATCAACCTCAACCTTGATGGTCTGGAACTCGCGTGTGTCTTTCATAGCTGGACCTTCTTTAGAGCAGGCTCCGATTCGATGACGCTGGTCGTCCTGCCGGCGTCGCGTTTGAAAGTACCGACGTTGCGGCCCGCGACCGCATCCGCGGATATAAGATGCGTGACCTGCGGCGAATCGCCGAGATGAAATGATTTCGCCTGGCTCTCATATACTATGTCCGATTCGATCATGCGTTCGTGCTGCCGCAGATGTTCGACCCAGGTCTCGGTCACGAAATGCTCGACGAACCGATCCGGCTGGCCCATATCGACGAACAACCCCCAGAAGACCGCGCCGTCGCGCAGGCGGATAACCCGCATGTGGCGCATCGCGCTGACGAATTCCTCGGTCTTCACCGGATTGATCCGATATTCGACGGTGACGAGCGCCGGACCGCTATATGGATCGACGTGGATCGCGGTTCGAGGATAATGCCACGGGCTGATTGGATCGGTGTTGACTTCATCGGCGACGGCCAACCGCCATCGATGTACCACCAATCCCGCGAGCATCGCGGCCGCGCCGCACCATAGCGCAATCCGTAGGCCGTATCGCTCGCCGACCGCGCCCCACAGCGCGCTGGCGCCAGCCATCCCGCCCTGCACGGCGATTTGGTATACAGCCAGCGCACGTCCCTGCACCCATCGGGGCACCGAAAGCTGCGCCGAAACGTTCAGCACCGAAAATGCGCAAACCCACGCGGCGCCGCCGATCGCCATCAGAAAGCTCGCGCTGACTGACTCATGCGTGAATGCGAGGCCGACGGTGATCGCGATGAAGAGCATCGTGGCGCCGTGCACGATGTTGTCATGCGATGCGAGCTGCTGAAGCCGCGACAGCATCGCGCCGCCGATCACCGCACCGAGACCGAACCACGCGAGCAGCAGGCCGAAGCCCGCGGCGTCGAGCCGGAGTTGGTCGCGCGCGACGAGCGGCAAGATTGCCCACATCGCGCTGGCGCCGAATACGAACGCGACCGAGCGCACCAGGACCGCGCGCAGCGCCGGGGCATAGCGTACGTACCGCAGCCCGACGTGAATTGCACCGATCACGCGTTCGGCGGGAAGCACTCCGGGACGCGGCTGCCTGCGCCATTCGTAGAGCACGATCATCACGCCGAGGAACGACGCGGCATTGAGAAGAAAATTTGCGGCCGAGCCAAACCATGTGACCACGAATCCGCCCAGTGCGGGACCCGCCGCACGCGCCAGGTTGAAGTTGATGCCGTTGAGGGTGACAGCCGCGGCAAGCTCCTCGCGCGGCACCAATTCCGGAATGATTGCCTGCCACGCGGGGGCATTCAGCGCGGAACCTACCCCGAGCAGGAAGCTGAGCCCCAGCAGGACCCATTCGGTAGTCATGCCGAGCAGCGTCAGGATGCCGAGTGCGCCCGCCGCAACCATCATCCATACCTGTGAGAAGATCAGCAGCCTGCGCCGATCGACGATGTCGGCCAGCGCGCCGCCCGGGAGCGCGAGAAAGAATATCGGCAGGCTCGAAGCGGTCTGGACCAATGCCACGGTTAGCGGCGACTTCGACAGCGAGGTCATCAGCCACGCGGCGCCGACGTTTTGCATCCAGGTCCCGAGGTTGGAGGCCAGCGCCGCGATCCAGAGCGAAAGAAAGACGCGGCGTCGCAACGGAGCCCATGCCGAAACCGGCGCGGTTGCGCCTTCCTCATGACGTGGGGTGGTACGCGCACCCCCAAACGCAACGAAGCCGCCCATGTCGAATTCGGTTCTCCCAGGTTAGGCGAGTTAGATGTGGCGTTCCGTCACGCACGAAGCGGAACGGAAGTCGGATTGAGCCTAACCAGTCGCTATGGTGGCCGCAATCGAGAACCGCCTCGCCTGCGATGGCCGTGGTTCACGATTCTATATGGCGCCGTGCCGGCAACGTGGGCCGCCGCCGTACCTCGATATCTTGTCCTGTCTCGGGGCACCCGGATCGCACAATTCGATCGGGTGCTTACAAAACCGCCGCAAAACGAAACAGCCCTCGGCTCTAATACTGGCCCAAGACATGCACTAGTAGAGCAACTGCTTCAGGAGAAACCATCATGCGCGACATGATCGAATTGGCGATCGAACAGGAAGCTGAACGGCTCGACGCGGTTCTCGAATTCCCCGAGATCCTGGATCAGCCCCTTTTCCCATCGCACAACTCTCGCGGACGGCTAAATCCGCAGACCCGGAAGTTTTCGGGGCGAGACAGTTCACGCCGACGCTTTGCAGTGCCAACCGAGACTCCGCCTCATTACCTGCACTGACCGGTTGCGTTTTAAGCCGACATCGTAAAACGGCGCACAATACCTGCTACTTCCTTCGGGCCGATGTCTGGCTGCTAACTATTCCGGCCGCGAACGCTCAAGCGACGCGCGTGTTCGGGCGGCTTTCTTCGCCGCTTTCACTCGATTCTTCTTGCCTCGTGCCGAGGCGCTTTGGTGCGCCTGGCGTGACAGTGCGCGCGAGGTCGCAGCCGAATCGTCCTCTCGTTGCAGCGCCTTCTTGGTCGCGCGCGATCGTTTCGGTGAAGGCTTTCCGCGGCGGCCGCTTCGCGTTGAATCCTGCTTCGCTTTTTTGCGCGTACTCGCGGAGGTCTTCGACGCATCGGGCGGCGGCAGTTTCACCCCCGCGCGCCGCGCCTTCGATAGGCCGATCGCGATGGCTTGCTTCGTGTTGCGTGCGCCATGTTTTCCTTCGCGCACATGATGGATTTCTTCGCGCACGAATTCTCCCGCTTGAGTGGAGGGTGACTTGCCCTCTTGCTCATCCTCATGCGCCCTTCGCAGAGTTTCTTCTTCAGGCATTTCTCTGAATACCACACTTAGATGACTTACTTAGTTTGACGATCATCCTCGCGCCTCGATTCAGCAGAGGATGGTGCGAATTGCCCCACACGCGGCCAAATCGCGCCACTAAAGGCTGCCGATAAAGTCGTGACACATAGCCTCATTGGTCACGCCATGGCGCACGTTTCCAGAGCGGGGCAGATCTCATCGCGCACAGATTTGATCGATGGCATTGTCTCGGCTTGGTAACCCTGAGATTTGTGTCCTCGAAATGCCTTTTGTTAACCAGCAGATTATGAGGCGACCGAAATGGCACGCCTGATGCACGAAAAATGTGAGTTCGGGAGGGTTAAAAACAACGCCAGCCAACGACTGACAGTCGTAGAGGAAATTTGACCATGGCATACCTGACCAAATGGAATCCATTTCATGATTTGGAGAAGCTCCGCGCCGACTTCGACCAGGTAATCGATCGCTTCCGCAGCCCGTCGTGGCTTACCGAAGAATTGGACGGCGCCATCCGCCCGCGCATCGAGTCGTACATCGACGATGGCAAGATCACCGTCCGTGCCGACATGCCGGGAATCGATCCCAAGGACATCGAGGTCAAGGTCACCGATAACGTGCTGAATGTGCGAGCCAAGCGCGAAGAGGAGAAGGAAACCAAGAACCGCGATTTCCTGCGGCGCGAGGTCCACTACGGCAGCTATGTCTATTCGACCTCGCTGCCCGAGGGTATCAAGGCCGATGATGTGAAGGCCTCGTATCGCGACGGCGTGCTCGAGCTGGTCGCCCCGATGCCAAAAGAGCTGGCGTCCAAGGACGTCAAGATTCAGGTCGAAACCGCCGAGCCGAAGAAGGTTGAGACCAAACAAAAGACCGCAGCGTGAGCATCTCGACCCCAACCGGTGCGGATCGGACCTAGTCTGGCCCGCGCCGTATTAAGCCGTAGCCGGAGCGGCTCCCCCGCTGCTTCGGCTACGCATATGTCAAAGGTGGAATGATCATGAAAATCGAAGAAATCATGCAGCGTAATGTGAGGGTCTGCAGGCAGGACGATAGTCTCAACATCGCAGCTCAGGTGATGTGGGAAAACGATTGCGGATGCTTACCGGTGATCAGCGCCAACGGCAACGGTGCCGTCGTCGGCATCCTCAGCGATCGTGACATCTGCATGGCGGCATACACGCAGGGCAAACCATTATTTGAGATTCCGGTCACCGTCGCGATGGCGCATTCGGTACTGTCGTGCAAACCGAGCGACGATGTCCCGCTGGCCGAAGCGATGATGCGCGAGGCACGCATCCATCGCATCCCGGTCGTGGATGACAAGGGAGCGGTGGTGGGCATCGTTTCGCTAAGTGATATCGCGCGCAACTCGCTCAGCATCGGCGACGGCAAGGTTGCGCTCGGAACCCAGGCCGAGGTGACGCGCACGCTGGCCGCCATTTGTGAGCCGCGCGGGCGCGACCTTGAAGTGTTGCCGAAGGCCGCTTGAGGAGGAGCGATTTTACGATCTCGACACTTTCATATCTGCACAGCGATGACGCCGCGCTGAGTGCCATTGGGCACTTGGTGCGGCGCTGGCTGCATGAAGGCCAAAGCCTGATGGTACTCAGCGGCGCGCTGGTCGGCGCCGCTGGTGCGGGATTGTCGATTTTCCGCATTCCAGCCGGCGTCTACGTGACGCTGGCCGGTGTGGTCTGGATGCTACTGTGGACGGCATTCCTCGCCAGCGTGGCGCTGCGCGGTCCTCGGCGCTGACGAGCGGTCATCCGAGCCTCCCGCGAACGATTCGCGCGCCTTCTACCATCGCTTTAAGTTTGCCGAAAGCGACCTCGCGCGGCAGATATTTCATCCCGCAGTCGGGCGCGATTGCGAGCCGCTCGGCCGGAACATGCTTCAACGCGGCGTCGATGCGCACGGCAACGACTTCGGGCGTCTCGACGTTCTTATCGCCGAGATCAATCACGCCGACGACCATGACTTTGTTGGGTAGCTCTCGCAGCACGGCGAGGTCGAGCTTGGGTTGCGCTGCCTCGATCGATATCTGGTTCACGACGCTGTCTTCCAATTCGGTCAGGAACGAATAGCTCGAGGGTTTCTGCGGAACCACCGCCGCATAGCCGAAGCAGATGTGAATCGCGGTGGTGCCTGTTATGCCGTCGAGCGCGCGATTCACCACCTTGACCCCGTACTGCTTCGCTCGCTGCGGGAAGCGCTGCATCCACGGCTCGTCGAGTTGCACGATATCGGCGCCGGCCGCGAATAGATCCTTCACCTCTTCGTTGACGGCGTCGGCAAGCTCCATCGCCAGCGCCTCGCGATCACGATGGTACGTGGTCTCCGATTGCTCCGACATCGTGAATGGCCCGGGCAGCGTGATCTTGATAGTGCGATCGGTATTAGCGCGCAGGAACGCGACATCGCGCACCTCGACCGGAGCAAGACGTCGCACAGGTCCGGAGAACAGGGGCACCGGGACATTCACCGTCCGGCCCGCGTTGACAAGAGTCAGCTTGCCTTCCTTCTCGCGATCGAGGCCGGCCAGCGCGTTGGAGAACTTGTTCGAATAACTCTCGCGCCGAATCTCGCCATCGCCGATGATGTCGACGCCCGCCCGCTCCATGTCGCGGATCGCCACGATAGTCGCGTCATCCTGCGCCTGCTCGAGCCATCGCTCCGGGATGCGCCATAACTCAGGAACGCGGACGCGCGGCACGAAGGTGCTCAGCTTCTCGCGATTGATGAGCCAGTCTGGTTGCGGATAGCTGCCGACCACCATCGTGGGCAAGAGCGTCTGAGTTGTCATCGCGATGATTCCTGTCCCGTGCTTCTAAAGCGGGGTTAACGGCGGCTGGCCCATGCGCTGCCGCCCGAAATTCGCCGCGGTTCGCGCATGTTGCAGCACCAGATGAGTTCGAATTACGGCGAGATCGCGAAAGTACCGTCCCAGCATCGAATCGGTGCGTCCGTTGCTCGTGCCTCCGGTCGTGAACAGCAGTTCAACCGCTTGCCAGCACATCTCGATGCACTGCTGAAGCCGCAGGATGAGCGCGCGGTCCGCCTCATCGCTGAATGAGCTCTCATCGCGCATCCCCATCTCGCACAGCCGCATGTAGTCCTCGCCGAACTTGAGGAGCGCGGCTTCGGCCGTCTCTACCAGCGCATGCGCGCGCCCAAGATACTCCTGATGCTCGTAGTTCTGGCTGCGCGGTGCGAACGGCGGAAAATAAGTCGGCTTTTTGGCGAGACTCTGTTCGTAGATGTCGAGTGCGCCGCGCGCCGTTCCCACCGCAACGGCCGTAGCCTCGCCAAGCAGGAAGCTCGCGATGCGGCCGTGATAGATCGGATTATCGAGACCTTCGATGCCTCGATCGTGCGCAGGGAGGCCGTCGCGTAGAAGCCCGCCAGTCACGCTCCGATATCCCGGCACAAAGATCTCTTTTTCCAGCGCGATGCGTTTGGAGCCAGTGCCCTGCATCCCCCACATCTGCCAGTTGTCGATGATCACGTAGTCCTTCGGATCAAGCAGCAACAAGACCTGCGCAGCAGGCTCGCCCCGCGCGTCTGGGGGGAGTATCCCCGGGGCAATGAAGTGAGTCGCCACGTCGCATCCCGAGGCGTAGTCCCAGAATCCCTTCGCCCGGTAGCCATCGCCATCGGCGGTCACGGCTGCCGGCGCGCCGGAGGCCGGCGCGCGAAACTCACCGTCGTTTCCGTAGGCCTCGAGCTGCGCGCGCTCGGCGAACCGCGCCATGATCAGAGGATGTCCCGCCGTCAGAGACAGCACCCATCCGCTCGAAGGGCATCCGCGCGCGATTTCGATCATCACGCGATGAAAAGTCGGCACGTCGAATTCATAGCCGCCGAAGCGCCGCGGCTGCACGATGCGATAGAAACCCGCCTCGACGAATTGCCGATGCGTCGCCGGCAAAATCCGCCCTGCCCGCTCGCACTCGGCCTGACGCCCGCGCAGCACCGTACGCATCTCGCGAGCGCGCGCAATCATCGCGTCCGGTGTGAGGTTAGGTTCGGGAACCTTGATGGAAGATGCGGGCATCGACGCTGCACTCCTCGTCTCTACTCGCATTGAATGAAGTGCGGTTGCAAGCCGCGTCTGAAAGGGGTGCTACGGTCCGCCGGGACCAATCGCGATGGCGGACCCACCCAGCGCAGTGAAAGGACCGCGAATACTCGCGATTGGGGGAATATCGCCATCGCTACCGGCTTTGAACATTAAAATCGAGCTGCCATCAACGAACCCTAAAGATTCACATCCATAGAAAACCTCGCTGCCGGTCTTGCCGCCGCGCCCTCCGTTAACACCGGCAGTCAGCCCGCTGGCCAAGACATATATATTTTCGTTCGCGTCCACAGCGATTCCAAAAGGGGACCCAAGTCGCGTTCTCGGACCACCGATGATCGCTATGGGCTTGGCGTCGGCCGTGCTGCCGGAGGCATAGACGGTGAGGCTTCCCGTGCCGTTTGGAAAACAGCCATACTGCGTGCAGGTCGGCAGCCCCTGATTCGCAACAAAAATATTGCCGCGTTCGCTAACGGCGATCGCCGAAGGTGAGGCGAGGTTGGTATCGGGGCCGAGGATGACTGCACTCGGGTTGGCGTTTCCGGTGGCATGCGCGGGATAGATATCGATAGAGCCGAGGCTGGTTTCGCGGCAGTGACCTTTAGCGTTGCAGGTGACCGCGCCCTGATTGGCAACGTATAGGGCGCCGCCGGGACCTCGTGCGATGCCGGTTGGAACGAAATTTCCGTTTCGGTCGATATTCAACGTCGCGCTCGGCATCGCATTACCGCCCCTACCCGCGGGATAGACGGTAACGACGTGGTTGCCGTTGAGCACAGAGACGTCACCTTTTGCATCGACCGCAACCTGCTGTGGGGAATTGAGTCCGGTGTTGTCGCCGCCGATCACCGAGATCGGAGCTGTGGTGGCATAACCGCCGGCAGGATAGATCGCGACACTGCCGCCGGGGAAATCGGAACCGCCGGCCACATTGGTCAGATAGATTTTTCCCTTGGAATCGGTCGCGATAGCGGAAGAGTAGCCAATTCCGGTAAAACTGCTGGTGATGATGTTAATCGGCGCCGCGTCGCCGGTGCTACCGGATGGATAGACCGTGATGCTGCCGCGGTCCAGCGGCCCTCCGCCGCTGTTAAGCGCATAGAGGTTGCCGCTTGAATCGAGCGTTATTCCACTCGGTACGTTGAGCACGGTGTCGGCGCCCGCGATGATTGCGTTGGGGGTAATGTTGCCATTGCTGCCCGTGGGGTAAACATTGATGGCGTTTCCGTTGGCACCATAATTTACCGCGTAGATGTTCTGCGCTGAATCCAGCGCAATACTCCCAATGTTGGTGAGGCCCGTGCTAACACCGGTAATGACGGCGCTCGGTTGCGCGTCGCCCTCGCTGCCCGCCGGATAAACACTGATATTCGGCTGATAGATGAATGACCCACCGACGTTCGGAAGAACGTTCGCGACGTAGATATTGCGGTTCGAATCCACCGCGATGCTGCGCGAATCGATCAATCCCGTCGCGGCCCCGCTAATGATGGCAGTCGGCGCGACGTTTCCCTTGCTCCCCGCGGCATAAACGGTAATCGCGCCCGGATAGAAACACTGGCCGGGAGGGCCGCCCAATGAGTTCGCGACGTAGATGTCGCCGCCTCCATCCACAGCGAGGGCGACCGGCTGTTTCAGCTTTGTTTTAGGCCCGGCGATCACCGCTATCGGAGGTTGGTTGAACAGCGCCGGCGCATTGCCAATCACTAGCGGGGGTAACGCGTAGACTGTGATCGCCGCGGTCGCGCTATTGAGCACATATATATTTCCGTGCTGATCCAATGCGATCCCGGTTGGACGCGCGAGTCGGGTTTTTGAGCCGCCGATTACCTCAAATTGCGACACGTTGCCGGTGGCATCGGATAGATACATGGCAACAGTGTTAGTAGATGGGTTGGTGACGAAGATGATTCCGCCGTCTTGCGCAATTCCGGCCGGAAGGATCATGTCCGGCGTAACCGCGATGGGCGCGGCATTGCCGGCACTGCCGATCGGGTAAGCAGTTACGTAGTTATAGTTGTCAACGAAGATAGCCGGCCCGCTTCGCGCGGCTACCCTGCCGAATGTCGTGATCCCGAGGCCGATCACGACCGCGGCGGCAAGCAAAACTTTGGAGCCTTTCATTTAGCGCTGATTGCGCGCTTGAGGAGCAATGACATCGAGCTAACTATGAGTCAAAGAATGCTCGCGATCAACAGGATTTCCCGATCGTCCGATCGCGCAAGCATCCACTCGATCGTGATCGGTTCCGGCAACCAATGTTTCCGACGACTGCGCTATCGCTACAGGAGCTTCGCGAACCGCCCTGTACCCGGAACCGCCTCCAAAAATTCGCGATCGTCCATCGCTCATCGCGCCGCTAGACCGCGCCGCGGCGAATGGTCTATACCCTCATCTCAAGATTCCGATCGGTATGTTGATGCCCTCTTCAAGGGCATGAGGTGGTAATGGCTGCACAAGCTTCGCAAACTTCAAAAGACTCGGTGCGTGAGGAGAACCATTCGGTCGGCGCCGATCAGCTCGTCGTGCTGAAGGGCGGATCCGGCAAGCCGCTGCTGGTGCTGCATGAGGAACTGGGTTATCCGGGCTGGATGAAATGGAACGCCGCGCTCAGCGAGCGCCGCACCATCGTGACGCCGCTCCTTCCGGGATTCGGGCGGACGCCGCGCGCTGAATGGGTCGCAAACGTGCGCGACCTCGCGAGTTTCATCGCGCGATTCATCCGCGAGCAGGGCCTCGCGCCGATCGATGTGATCGGCTTCTCGCTCGGTGGATGGCTCGCGGCGGAGATGGCCGCCAGCGATCCCAACCTGTTCTCGAAAATCGTGCTGGTCGCGCCGGCGGGTATCCGTCCGCCCGAGGGCGTCATCATGGATTTGTTCACCGTTCCCGCGCTGGTCTATCTGCGCGAGTCGGTGCGCGATGCGGCCAACACGGCGGAGTACGCGGCGCTCTATGATGGCGGCGTGTCCGAGGCGCAATACGAGGCCTTCGAGGATGCGCGCGCCCAGACCGCGCTCCTCGCGTGGCAGCCCTATATGTTCAATCCGAGCCTGCCGCATCTGCTCGAAGGCACGGTGAAGTCGCCTACGCTAATCGTATGGGGCCGCGACGACAAAGTCGTGCCGATCTCCGCGGCGGCGGTCTATCAGAAATCGATCAAGAACTCGCGGCTGCTCACGCTCGACGGATGCGGTCATCGGCCGGAAATTGAAAAGTCGGATCAGTTCATAAAAGAAGTTCAAAACTTTCTCGGCTAAGGGGAGAGGCGCCTATGCACATAATGTGGTTTACCGAGCGGCAGTATCATTACGATCCGGAAACGGAAGCGGCCAAAAGCCATCTTCTGGAAACCCAGATTCTGCGCAACCGTAGCTTCTTCGGATTGCCCAATGAGAACTTCGATGCGCAAGTCGGCTCGATGCTGCTCAACCAGTACATCGATGAGAAGGTTTATTCCGAGGACCTCGGCTTCGATGGGCTGATGCTCAACGAGCATCATGGCACGCCGTTCTGTCTCGGCTCGGTGATGGATGTCGAGGCCGCGGTGCTCGCGCGCGCGACCAAGCGCGCGAAGATCGTGCTGCTCGGCAATCCGGTGCCGACCGTCGCCAACGCGCTGCGATTGGCCGAAGAGCTGTCGATGATCGATCTCATCTCGAAGGGACGCCTGGTACCCGGATGGGTGCGCGGGGCCGGCAGCGAGCAGCTCGCCAATAACGCAAACCCCGCGCTCAATCGCGAATACTTCGAGGAAGGCGTCAACTTCATCATCAAGGCGTGGACGACGCCCGGCCCGTTCCGCTACGAGGGCAAGCATTTTCATTTTCGCTTCGTGAATCCGTGGGTGTTGCCGCTCCAGAAGCCGCATCCTCCGATTTGGATTCCCGGACTGGTGAGCCCCGACACGGTGCTGTGGTGCGCGAAGAAGCGCTTCCCCTACGTCGCGCTCGCCACCCAGCTCGAGCCGACGGTCGAGCTGTGGAACATGTACACCGATCAGGCCGCGCGCGAGGGCTATCAGGCCGGTCCCGAGAACTTCGGCTATCTCCAGCCGATCTTCGTTGCCGACAACCAGGCGCGCGCCGAGGAACTCGGCAAGCGCTTCCTCTATGGCGGCGCGTTCGCGCATTTCGCGCGCCCCGAATGGATGTTCCCGCCCGGATACAACTCCAAGGAAGCGACGCGGCGATTGGCCCGTCTCGCGGCCGGCGCAAACTTGCCCGGCAAACCAATCACGGATGTTATCGGCCAGGAGAGCGACGAGGAGATCGAGGCTCTTCGACAGAAGGTCTACTCGACCTATGAGGAAACGAGAAATAAGCTTCAGATGATCGCGGGCACGCCCGATTACGTCATCCCGCGCCTGCGCAAGGTGCTCGAGGTGCTGCGACCGGGCATCTTCTCCTTCTGGCTGGATGGGCCGGTATGCGGAAAGGAACGCACGCGATGTCTGGAGCTGCTGGGCAGGGAGGTCATGCCGGCGCTGCGCGATATCGGCAAGGAACTTGGGCTGGTCGATCCGTTCCAGCGCAAGCCCGGCTCGGTGCCGCTCGCGGCGGGACGCACTGCCGAGCGCGTCGCGCATGCGGAGTCGCTCGCCGCATCTTTAGGATGATCGAGCGGGTCGATGAACAACAACGCACTAATATTCGCACGCGGCATCGCTCGCGCGCATAGGAGGATCTTATGCATGTAGGTTACGGCGCAGTTTTCCAGAATCCCAACAACCAGATGTCGGATCGCGATGTGTGGAAGAACGAGATTCGGCTGGCCGAAATGGCCGAGCCGCTCGGCTTCGATTCGGTGTGGGGCGTCGAGCATCATTTCGACGACTACACGATGTGCCCGGATGTCGTGCAGTTCCTGACCTACATGGCCGGCCGCACCAAAACCGCGAAGCTCGGCTCGATGGTGGTCGTGCTGCCGTGGCATGACCCGATTCGCGTAGCAGAGCAGATCTCGATGCTCGATCACGTTTCCAACGGCCGCATGATCTTCGGGATGGGCCGCGGACTGGCGCGCATCGAGTACGACGGCTTCCGCATCCCGCAGGACGAAGGCCGCAACCTCTTCGTCGAGTATGCCGAGCTGATAATGAAGGCGCTCGAAACCGGCATCATGGAAGGCGGCAAGCACACCAATCAGCCGCGTCGCGAGGTCCGCCCCTTCCCCTTCAAGTCATTCAGAGGACGCACCTATGCGGCGGCCGTGTCACCCGAGTCGATGCCGATCATGGCGAAGCTCGGCGTGGGCCTGTTGGTGATCCCTCAGAAGCCGTGGGACGCGGTGAAGGCCGACTTCGAGGTCTACCATCGCACCTGGCGCGAAGTTAATGGCGCGACGCCACCGCCCAAACCGCTCAGCGGCGGTTTCGTGTTCGTCAACGAGAACAAGGATCGCGCCGAAGAGCAGGCGATGAAGTGGCTGTCGGGCAACTACAAAACCGTCATCCAACATTACGAAATGACGTCCGACAAATTCGGCACCGCCAAGAGCTACGAATCCTATCGGATGGTCAGCAAGTTCATCGCCAAGCACGGCATCGACGGCGCGGCGCATGACTTCGCGCAACTCATGCCGTGGGGAACCCCCGACATGGTGCTCGAAAAGCTGGCGTTCATCAAAAAGACCATCGACAACCAGGGCTTCATGCTCAACTTCAGTTACGCCGGCATGCCGTACGACGAGGCCGAGCGCAACCTGAAGTGTTTCACCAAGCACGTGCTGCCCGAACTGAAGAAGTGGGAGGCAGAAGAGATCGGAGGAGGCAAAGAGTTGGGCATGCCCGCGCACGCCGCCGCTTGATCGACTGAAGGTTCGCATCGAAAGCGCGCCTCGAAAGGGGCGCGCTTTTCTACCCTCACTCTTGTCTCTCCCAGTAGGGAGAGATGATGAAGGTAAGGCAGCCAGCTTTCGGACCCTTAAAGGGGAACCATGTTCAAGATTGGCAAGCTGTTCCATCTGACGCACGTGGTGAGCGATCTCGACGTGGTCAACAAATGGTACGACGACGTCTTCGCGGTGACGCGCTTCTACCATGGATTCGCCAAGGCCGCCGGCCGCGATGCCTCGCTCATCGCGATCGGCGCCGTCATCATGGAACCGATGACGCCGGCGAAGGTCGAGAATCTGCGCAATCAGTCGGTCAAGCGCTTTCACGATCGCTTCGGCGAACATTTCCATTCGATCGCATTTTACGTCGATGATGTTCCCGCAATCTCGACGCACCTCGCGAGCCACGGCTTGCACATGTGGGATGTCACGGGGCGTCCAGTGACCCCGCCGAATGAGAAATTCGCGGTGTGGACGCATCCGAAAGAGACGCCCGGGCAATTAGAGTTCGCGATCATCGAGCGCAACACCATCGATCCGCGGCTTCAGCCGGCGTGGTCCAGTGAGTTTTGGCGCGAGCATCATCCCCTCGGCATCGAGCACGCCTCGCACATCACCACGGTGGTGAAGGACCTCCGTGCGGCGACGAAGTTCTATTGCGACGTCCTCGGCGGGAAGCTCATTCACGAGCACGACACGACGGGGCGCAAGCGGAGCGTATACGTCGCGGTCGGCGAGGACACCATCGTCGAGCTCGCGCAGCCGATTTCATCGGACACCGCGGAGGCGCGCGACCTCGAACACAATGGCGAGGGAGTTCATGCGCTGACGTTCAAAACCCGCAATGTCGCGCGCGCGGCGGACTTTTTAAAATCGAAACTGCTCAAGCCCGAGCCCGATGGCGCCGGGAAAGTCTTGCTCGGACGCGAACAGGCCTTCGGGATGGTGATAGGATTCACGGAGCGCCCGATTCCGGGCGACCCGCGCGACAACTAGCGCTAGCGGAGGACATCATCGATGGCAACCACCGAAACGCAACGGGGTGTGGGCGCGCGCGACGCATGGCTGGCGCAGACGACGGAGCCGGTGCTCGAACCCGCGCTGCCAATAATCGATCCGCATCACCACCTGTGGGACCATCCGGGCAGCCGCTACATGCTCGACGAGATCCTGCGCGATACCGGCTCGGGTCATCGCGTGCTCGCAACTGTGTTCGTGGAATGCGCCTCGATGTATCGCGCCGACGGTCCCGAGGCGATACGTCCGGTCGGTGAGACCGAGTTCGTCAACGGCATCGCGGCGCAAAGCGCGAGCGGACAGTATGGCGAGACGCGCATCGCGGTGGGAATCGTCAGCTTCGCCGACTTGGCTCTGGGAGCCGCCGTCGAGGAAGTACTGCAAGCGCATATCGCGGCGGCGCCGGCGCGCTTCCGCGGTATTCGTCACGCGGCCGGCTACGATGAACATCCTGACGTGAGGAATTCGCATACCAATCCGCCCAAGGATTTGTATCAATCGAAGGGCTTTCGCGAGGGCTTTGCGAAGCTCAAGAAGCTGAACCTCACCTTCGATGCGTGGCAGTATCATCCGCAGATTCCCCAGCTGACCGAGCTGGCGCGCGCGTTTCCCGACACGACCATCATCCTCGATCACTTCGGCGGACCGCTCGGCACCGGTCCGTATGAGGGCAAGCGCGCCGAGATCTTCCCGCAATGGAAGAAGGACATGACCGAGCTATCGAGATGTCAGAACGTGGTGGTCAAGCTCGGCGGTATCAACATGGCGGTGAGCGGCTACGGATGGCATCGGAATCCGAGGCCGCCCACGTCCCAGGAACTCGCCACCGCGACGCGCGACTATTATCTGCATACCATCGAGAAGTTCGGCCCCAAGCGATGCATGTTCGAGAGCAACTTCCCGGTTGACCGCGTATCGTGCTCGTACCTGGTGCTATGGAACGCGTTCAAGCGGCTGGCGGCCGACTTCACCGGCCGAGGAGAACGCCTGGTTGTTCCATCGCACGGCAGCGGAGGTCTATCGATTGCCGGCCTGACTTGACGCCGTCGCAGCTATCGACCCGCCGCGCTGAACCCCGTCGCCAGGCCATTCGCGCGGCGTCGCCCCGAGCCGCGGCGCTGCACCTCCCGGGTCTCGGACGCCATTATGCGTTTCGCCTTCGACATCACCATCCGCTCAACCTTGCGATAGCGTAGTATCACCGTTCCGCTGGGAAAGCGTCGCCCGTTTTCCAGGTAGGCGACATAAGAAGACTTCACGCCCAGATAATCTGCCATCTCTCGCTGGGTAAGCCCGGCAAAAAGCCGCAGGTTCCTGATCTCTTCCGGATGCGGCACCAGCCGCGCGCCACAACTTGGACATTTTACGAGGTGTTTCATCAAATGCTCCGTTTCGATCTGTCAAGACCTTGGTCCACCGGCCATTAAAGAGAGGAACGTGAGCCCGACTATGACTCGACCCAGCGTCTCACTGTGATAACTTAAAGATACTTTCAGATCAACACCTAAATCAGACCGGGCAACCAGCCTGCCGATGCCAACAATCAAAGCACATAATGCCGGTTTTATGCACCAGGATCGAGGCAGTCGCCTGACCACTGGGACCTCATCTTCGAGCCGTTTGACAACCTCGCGGCGTCGTCGCTAATGGTCGAGTTGCTCAGATGATGGCATCGCGAGGTGACGCCCATGACTTCGGATTTCACGATTTGTGTCGGCACGGTTGGCGCAGGCGTGTGGTTCAGCCCCGATGGCGGTGAGCATTGGCGCCGCAGCCGCATGAACCTCCCCTTCGAGGCGGAACCCGGCGAGATCCAGATTCGATCGCTCGCCGTTTCGCCGCACAATCCGCATCATGTGCTGGCCGGATCCGAGGCCGGCCTTTACCTCAGCGAAGACAACGGCGCGCAATGGAATCTGATCGAGTCGCCCGCGGGCAGCAGGCAGATTTGGTCGGTCGCGTTTCATCCGGGCGATCCCAACACGATTTTCTTCGGCACCAAGCATCCCGCAGTCTATCGTTCACGCGATCGCGGCAAGACCTGGGAGCAGCTTCCGATTCCGATGGCGGATCGATGCCTCGCCGGCGCGCCGAAAGTCACCAACATCATCGTCGATCCGCGCGATAAGAAAACCATTTGGGTGGGCGTCGAGATCGATGGCGTCTATTGCAGCCGCGACGACGGCAAGACCTGGACGCATCGCAAGATGGGCGAGAAGGAACTCAATCAGGATGTGCACGGCGTCGCGCTCACTAATGGCGCGCATCCGAAGCTGCTGGTGACCACGCCCGACGGCATCTGGAGCAGTAGCGACGAGGGCGAGACCTTCGCGCTGCACGGCTTCCCGCGCTTCGCCGAGCGCGATGCGATTTCCTATTGCCGCGGCGTCGCGGTCAAGCCCGACGACCCGGACACCATCTTCGTCGGCAACGGCGACTTCATCCCGGGCAAACGTGGAGCGATTCAGCGCACACGCGACGGGGGCAAGACCTGGGAGAAATGCACGCTGCCGGTCGAACCCAACTCGGTCGTGTATTGGTTCGGCACACATCCGTCGAATCCCAACATCATCGTGGCTAACAGCCTGCACGGGTATCTGTATGTCTCGACCGATGCCGGCGATACGTGGACCAAGCTGCGCCGCGAGTTCGGCGAGATTCGCGCGGTGACCTGGATGCCGAACTGACGACAGGCGCCTAATGGGCGATCCTCAGCCAAATTCAACGGCCCGGACCGCGCCTATTCTCGAGCACAGTCAGCGCTTCTTAGATGGTAGCGGCCGCGCGGACCTCGTATCCGTTGACCGAAAGCAGGTCAAGGTCGAACGGAAAAGGCCGGATCGGCTCGGCCATGCGTCAGAGTGACACACCGCTCAGACACCTGTTTCACAAGTCCTATGCTCGCGGACTGTTCCTGCTCCCTTTGGCTAGTCATTGACCAATACGCACCCGCTTCGCTTCTCCGATTCTCGAGAAGTTCGACTCGTTTTTAGCGGCACGATCTCTGCACAACCAAGATGCCGACGCGACCCCTCACCAAGGAGCGCACCGGGAAGCGAGCTCGATTAACCGCAAGATCGCCGCACCTTGAATGTGTGCGCATGGAAAGCATCGATGGACGAAGTCGTAAAAGAATTTCTCATTGAGAGCCACGAGAATCTCAACCAACTCGACCATGACCTGATCGAGCTCGAAAAGGATCCTCACTCGAAGGACCTGCTGGGCAGCGTCTTTCGCACCATCCATTCGATCAAAGGCGTCTCGGGATTTCTCGACTTTCCTAAACTGGAAGCGTTGACGCATGCCGCCGAGGAGCTTCTCAGCAAGCTTCGTGACGGCGAGCTGGTTCTGAATCAAGCGATCACATCAGTTCTGCTCGCCACCGTCGATGCGATACGGCAGATGCTGGCGAAGGTCGAAGCGGACGGCAACGACGGCGATCAGGACTACGTTCAGCTGGTTTCAAGGCTGGCCGAATTGTGTAGTCAGGAACCGAGCGAAGCGCTAACTTTGAACTCCGACAGCGCACCGCCTCCACCCATAGTTGAAGAGACAATAGCTAAAGAACCCGAGCCGGCATCGGCGCCGGCGCAGGCGGTTGCCGAACCCGTCGTCGAGGCAAGGAAAAAACCCAGAGCGAGTCGCAAGGCTAAAGCGCCTCATGCCGCGGCGCCGATCGAAGCACCTCCCGCTCAAGTCGCGGAAGAGCCCAAGCCGGCTCCATTGCCAGCGGCAGCGGCGTCCAACCCGCCCACGCCGCGACCCGAAGCTCCCGCGCGCGAAGATGCCCATGAAGCGGCCGCATCGGCCGCGGCGGACAGCAGCATCCGGGTCAACGTCAATCTACTCGACAAAGTGATGAATCTGGTCGGCGAGTTGGTGCTGGTCCGCAATCAGATACTGCAATTCTCGATGCGCCAGCAGGAATCGGGCTTCCTCAGCACCTCACAGCGTCTCAATCTAATCACCTCCGAGTTACAGGAGGGGATCATGAAGACGCGGATGCAGCCTATCGGCAACATCTGGAACAAGTTCCCACGCATCGCACGCGATCTCGCGCTGGCCTGCGGCAAGCAGGTCCGTATCGAGATGGAAGGCGAAGAGACCGAACTCGATAAGACCCTCATCGAAGCAATTCGCGATCCCCTGACGCACATCGTACGCAACTCGATCGATCACGGTATCGAGCTGCCGGCGCAACGCCTCGCCGCCGGCAAGCCTGCCGAAGGGCGGCTGTTCCTGCGCGCGCTCCATGAGAGCGGCCAGGTGATCATCGAAGTGGCGGATGACGGCGCGGGCATCGATGTCGAAACAGTTCGCGCCAAGGCGCTCGAGCGGAACCTCATCACTTCCGATCAGGCGGCGCACATGAGTGAGAGTGATACGCTCAAGCTGGTGTTCCTGCCGGGATTCTCGACCGCGCAGAAGATCACGAACATCTCGGGGCGCGGCGTCGGGATGGACGTCGTCAAGACCAATATCGAGAAAATCGGCGGCACCGTCGATATCCAGAGCATGCGCGGGCAAGGCGCGCGCCTGCGGATCAAAATCCCACTCACGTTGGCGATCATTCCCGCGTTGATCGTGACTTGCGCGGGCGATCGATACGCGATTCCGCAGATCAGCCTGATCGAACTGGTGCGGCTGGAGGCCGAGGAGAAGGCGACCAAGATCGAGATGATTCATGGCGCGCCGGTGTATCGCCTGCGCGGCAATTTACTGCCGTTGGTGTACCTGCATGAGGTGCTGAAAGTGTCGGCTCCGGCGTCGGATGGCGACGGTGCTTCCCAGCGCGCGTCGCATATCGTGGTCCTGCAGGTCGCCGATCAGCAATTCGGACTGGTGGTCGATCAGGTCAGTGACACCGAGGAGATCGTCGTCAAGCCGCTCGGCAAGCAATTCAAAGGACTATCAGCATTCGCGGGAGCTACCATCATGGGCGATGGCCGGGTGGCATTGATCCTCGATGTGCCGGGTGCGGCGCAACTATCGGGGGTGTTGAGCTTCCGCGAAAGCGCGCACACCGAAAAGCAGGACTCCGCCGGCCACGCGAGGAGCAAACATCAGCGTCTGCTGCTATGCCGCGCCGGAAGCTCCGAGCGGATTGCAGTGCCGCTGGCATTGGTTTCGCGGCTCGAGGAATTCACTCAGGCTCAGATCGAGCACGCCGCCGGATGCCGAGTGGTCCGCTATCGCGACCAGATCCTGCCCCTGGTCGATCTCGCGCCGTTGCTTGGAAGCGGATCGAGTAGCGAAGAGCGCGACCCTCTACCGGTAGTGGTGTTCGACGATGGCCGTCATCATCGCGTCGGCGTGGTGGTCGACCAGATCATCGACATCGTCGAGGAAGAGACCTCCGCAACCCAGCTCAGCAGTCGTCCGGGGCTGCTTGGTTCAGCGGTGGTCAATGAGAAGGCTACCGATTTCCTCGATTTGCGCGCGGTTTTCGAGGCCGCCAAGCAGAGCTGGTATGACTCCGAATCAGTCGAGGACACCAGCAACGCCTCGATCCTGCTCATCGATCAATCGGGTTTTTCGCGCGGCCTGGTGCGCAGCTATCTCGAGATGGCGGGGCACAACGTGGTCGAGGCGAATGGCGCCGCGGAAGCGCTCGAGAAGCTCGACTGCAACCACATCGATCTCGCGATCGTGTCGGCCAATTTGCCGGGCAACGGCGCGGTGCTCGAGCAGATTCGCAAGAAGACCAACGAAACTCATATTCCCGTGATGGGGCTGGCTGACGACCGCGGCGAAACCTCTTCAGACGCCGCCCAGAAATACGACTCCTACCACTTCAAGTCGGAACGCCAGGCAATTCTCGACGCCGTCTCCAAGCTGATTAGCGCCGAGACGCGTCCGGATCATCACGAAACCGATTCGCTGTCAGCTGACCAGCACCTCAACTGACAGGCAGGAGGACTCCTTGAACACACAACAGAGCACGCTAGTGGACGACGATTCCAATACCGGACACGGGGGCAGATTTACCACCTTCTATGTGGACGGGATGCTGTTCGGCGTCGAAGTGATGAAGGTCCAGGAGGTACTGCGCTCGCAAGCCAGTACCAGGGTGCCGCTTGCCCCGGCGGTAGTTAGCGGACTCATCAACTTGCGCGGCCAGATCGTAACTTCGATTGACATGCGCCGACGTTTGAATCTGCCACTGCGTCCGCCCGAAGCAATCCCGATGAACATCGTGGTGCGTTCCGGCGAGGAAGCGGTGTGCTTGCTGGTCGATGAGATCGGTGACGTCCTGCAAGTCGAAGCGTCGCGCTTCGAGCGTAAGCTTCACAACGTCAACCCGTCCGTGCGCGACCTCATTCTAGGAGTATACAAGCTCGACGATCGGCTCTTGTTGGTGCTCGACACCAATAAGACTGTAACGGTTACGGACTAGTTCAGAAATCAGACTCTACGCAGGAAGTGGAAATAATCATGGGACTAAAGAATCTATCGCTCAAGACAAAATTGATGGTGCTCTCCGGTTTGTTTGTGACCGGAATGGCGGTGTTCGGGTTGGTCACCTTCATGGCCCTTAACGAGGTCAAGATCGGTGGGCGCATGTATTCAGACATTCGTACAGGCGTTGGAATTGACTCCAATTACGAGCCGGCAGGCGGTCATCTCCTTGGCGCACGACTCAGTGTTCATCAAATGATAGACGACATCAGAAGCCATAAGGATCTGTTCCAAGCCGACGTACAGGAATTCGAGCGGAGACGGAAGGAATTCGAAGACCTACACGACAAGTATACAAAAGGTTTGTCCGACGGAACACTAAAGGATCTCCTGGAGAAGGCCTATGAGCCGGGGCATCAATATCTGGAACTTGCCGGCGGCAAATTTGTTGCCCTTTTGTCCGAAGGCAAATACGACGACGCCGACGTTCTTCGCCGTGGCGAAATGAAGGCTTTGTTTGTGGCCCACAACGAGGCGACCAAAGCGTTTGCCGAGGCCAACGATGCCCGGTTGGTTGCCATCGAGAAAGACGCTGCCTCGAAGGTAGCATCGCAGACGTTCACTCTGATCGCGGTGGCGCTCGTCGCAGTCGGACTGGTCTTGACGCTCTGCTTCGTCATCGCAAAAGCACTTCTCACGCAGTTGAATGCGACTGTCGAGGTACTTCACGAGGTAGCCAAGGGCAACCTTACGCATCATATGAATGTGAGCGGCACGGACGAAGTCGCGCAGATGGGCATCGCGCTCAATGAGACGATCGACAACCTGTCCCGCGTAATGTCGGAAATCGGCTCAGACGCCAAGGTGTTGTCAAACGCATCGGAGGAACTCTCGACCAGCAGCCAGCAGCTCGGCGCGAACTCGCAGCAGACTACCACCCAGGCAGGCGCAGTGTCAGCGGCAGCCGAACAGGTAAGCCAGAACGTGCAGACCGTTTCGACCGCTACCGAAGAGATGTCCGCGTCGATCAAGGAGATCTCCAAGAATGCCAGCGAGGCAGCTGAGGTTGCAAGTTCCGCAGCACGTCTCGCCGGAGCCACCACCGCTACCATGACCAAGCTCAGCGAGAGCAGTGCGGAAATCGGAAATGTCATCAAGGTCATCACCTCGATCGCGGAGCAAACCAACCTCCTCGCGCTCAATGCGACTATCGAGGCAGCGCGCGCCGGTGAGGCGGGCAAAGGCTTCGCCGTGGTTGCTAACGAAGTCAAGGAACTCGCCAAGGAGACCGCCAAGGCTACCGAGGACATCGGGCGCAAGGTCGAGGCGATCCAGAACGACGCCAAAGGTGCGGTTCAGGCCATCGACGAGATTACAACAGTCATCGGGCGTATCAACGACATCCAGAACACCATCGCCAGCGCGGTTGAAGAGCAGACCGGCACCACCAACGAGATCTCGCGCAATGTCTCGGAGACGGCCAAGGGGAGCTCCGATATCGCCAGCAACATCACCGGCGTCGCGAATGCAGCCAAGGAGACTCAGCTCTCGGCCACCGCATCGCAGCAGGCCGCCACGGATCTATCACAGCTCGCGGTCAAACTCAGTGGCCTCGTCGGCCAATTCAGACTTTCCGACAACGGGCGGCATGTTAACGGTGCCGCATCGAGTCTGAACCGTGGCTAACCAAGTGCCTCGACTCGATGCGTCGAGGCGGCGTCCCGGGTGGAAGACCAGGCTGACCGAGAAGTACCAGGAGACCACACATGGTCGGACTAAAAGACATTTCTGTAAACAATAAACTGCGCCTGCTTGCCGGACTCTTCGTCGGAGCGATGGGGATGTTCGGACTCCTCTCCTACTCGACGATCAGCCAGGTAAGAATCGGCAGCACGGCATATGACGAGATCGCGACCGGCCATGATACCCTGTCAGATTTTCAGCCACCGACTCAATTTGTGGTCCAGCAGCGCGTACTCGTCTACCAGATGCGGGTCGACATCGCCGACAGGGTGAAACTGGCGAAGGAAAAAGACGCCTTCAAACGCCAGATGAAGCATTTCGAGGTCGGCCACACACTTTGGCTCAACAAACTGTCTGATCCGAAGACTAACGGCCTGCTCCAAAAGGTTTACGAGCCGGGACATGACTTCCAGGAACTGGCCTGGAACACCTACATTCCCTTGCTTGAACAGAGTAAAGGCGAGGAGGCCGACGCCTTACGAATTACGCGGATGAACCCGCTCTATGAAGCACACGAGAAGGCGACGCATGAATTCGTCAACTACATGCAGGAAACTGTGACGGAACGCGAAAAGACCGCCGCATCGACGGTCGCTTCTACAACCCTGGTGCTGTTCCTAGTCGGGCTAGGCGCGATGGCGGTTGTCTGCGCAATTTCGTTCTTAGTCGCCCGCGGTATCATCGGACCGCTGAAGACCACGGTTGACGTTCTTCACGAAGTGTCGCGCGGCAATCTCACCCGTCATCTCGAAGTCACTGGGACCGACGAGATCGCCCAGATGGGTGGCGCCCTCAATGAGACTATCGACAACTTGTCCCGCGCACTGCAGCAGATCAGCGCGGATGCGCAGGTATTGTTCAAAGCTTCAGAAGCTGCCGGCAACGTAAGCCAGCAACTTGGCACGGCCTGCGAGCAGACTAACACTCAAGCGGCCGCGGTATCCGCGGCGGCGGAAGAGGTCAGCCAGAACGTGCAGACTGTCTCGACCGCTACCGAACAGATGTCCGCCTCGATCAAGGAGATCTCCAAGAATGCGAGCGAGGCTGCCGAAGTCGCGAGTTCCGCGGCTCGCCTGGCTGGAGCCACCACCGCAACCATGACCAAGCTTAGCGAGAGCAGTGCGGAGATTGGAAACGTAATCAAGGTGATCACTTCAATCGCCGAGCAGACCAACCTGCTTGCTCTCAACGCAACTATCGAAGCCGCACGAGCCGGCGAGGCTGGCAAGGGTTTCGCGGTCGTTGCAAACGAGGTCAAGGAACTGGCCAAAGAGACCGCCAAGGCCACTGAGGACATCGGAACCAAGGTCGAAGCTATCCAGAATGATGCTAAAGGTGCGGTGCAGGCTATCGATGAGATCACAACGGTCATCGGCCGCATCAATGACATCCAGAATACTATCGCCAGCGCGGTCGAAGAGCAGACCGGAACTACCAACGAGATCTCGCGCAACATCTCGGAGACGGCCAGGGGTAGCTCGGATATCGCCAGCAACATCAGCGGCGTCGCGCAGGCGGCCAAAGACACCTTGTCATCCGCGGCCACTGCACAGCAAGCCGCCAACGAACTATCGAACGTGGCGGTCAGCCTCAATACGGTGGTCAGTCAATTCACCCTCTCCACCAATGAGCACGGCAGTAACGGCGTTCGCGAGACAAATGCAGGCCTTAAGGCTGGGAGTCACAAAATGGTCGGCGCGTAGTGGAGGCGTTTGAGGCGTAACGCCTGCGCTTCGCCAGTTGAACAGGATTGCTAATGGAGAAACCAACGTGCGTGCACTGATAGTCGATGATTCAAAAGCAATGCGCTCCATTGTCGGACGCATCGTCAGGGAAATAGGCTTCGAGACCTTCGAGGCTGCTAATGGACGTGAAGGTCTCGCCCAGCTCGAGGCTCACGGCGATGTCGAGTTGATCCTGGTCGACTGGAACATGCCTGAGATGAACGGCATCGAATTCCTTCAAGCAGTTCGCGCACAGCCGGGTTCCTCCGCCTTCAAAATGCTGATGGTGACCACCGCCAGCGACCTCGCGCATATCAACACTGCGCTGGAAGCGGGCGCCAATGAATATCTGATGAAGCCTTTCACCAAGGACGCGATGGTATCCAAGTTGCAAATGCTTGGAATGCTCGAGGCCTAGCAGTGTCAGGCAGACTCAGAATCCTCGTGGTTGACGACTCGGTAGTGGTGCGCCGAATGCTGACCGAAATGCTGTCGAGCGACCCTGCAATCGAATCGGTCAGCACCGCTTCCAACGGCAAGATCGCGTTAGCGCGGATACCGCAAGTCAATCCTGACGCGATAATTCTCGACGTCGAAATGCCGGAGCTGGACGGTCTGCAGACCTTGGCTCAGATCCGCCGCTTCAACAAAACTTTACCGGTAATCATGTTCAGCACGGTGACAGCCCGCGGCGCGGCGGCAACGCTCGACGCAATCGCACTCGGTGCCAGCGACTATGTCACCAAGCCCAGCACCAGAAGCGGGACCGTCGGCCAACTCGGGCTCGTATATCAGGATCTGCTAGATAAGATCAAAGCGCATTGTCATTTCGAGGCGAATTCTGCCGGGAGCTATGCCTCGGGCATCATCGCTGCGCCACCGCTCGCCTTCCGCGGACCTCAGGCGTCAATTACGAATCCAGTTGGACCTATCGAAGCCATCGCGATAGGTGTTTCCACCGGTGGTCCCAATGCGCTGGCCGCGTTGCTGCCCTCCTTACCGTCTGATCTGTCAGTGCCGGTGTTCATCGTGCAACACATGCCGCGACTCTTCACCAAGCTTCTGGCAGAGCGGCTATCGAGTAAAACACAAATTCCGGTTGAGGAAGCGCGTCCCGGTGACGTGGTGATGGCCGGCAAGGCCTGGCTGGCGCCCGGCGACTATCACATGGTCGTAAAGCGAATGGGCACGAGAGTCATTATCCAAACCAATCAGGGTTCACCTGAAAACTCGTGCCGCCCAGCCGTCGATCCGTTGTTCCGCTCAGTGGCGGATACCTATGGCTCGCGCGCGCTTGGCGTGATCATGACCGGTATGGGACAGGATGGTCTGCGCGGATGCGAGGCGATTCGGGCGCGAGGTGGACAAGTGCTAGTCCAGGACGAGGCAAGTTCGGTGGTATGGGGAATGCCCGGTTTCGTTTCACGAGCAGGTCTGGCCGACGCAGTCGTAGCACTGTCTGAACTCGGCGCTGAAATCGTGCGGCGAACGCGCAAGGGTGAAACTCCCGCACGCCTCCGAACCATGGCAGCGGCGAGGGCAGACCTGTGACTATCGATCGCGAAGGATTCGAATACGTCAGCGCGCTGGTGCGCACCGACGCCGGTCTGCTGTTGGAAGCCGGCAAGGAGTATCTGGTCGAAGCACGTTTGCGTCCGCTGGCCCAGGAGGCGGGACTTACCTCGGTGCAGGCTCTCATTCATCAACTGCGCGCGCCAAGCGCGAGCGGGATGCGCCGGCGCGTCATCGAAGCGATGACCACCAATGAGACATCGTTCTTCCGCGACCTTCATCCGTTCGAAACGCTACGCAAGGCGATTCTGCCGCGGGTGATCGAAAGCCGGCGCGACGAGCGCCGCCTGAACATCTGGAGCGCCGCGTGCTCAACCGGCCAGGAACCGTACACCATCGCGATGATCATACGCGAGCATTTCCCCGAACTCGGGAACTGGTCTTGCCGCATACTAGCTACTGACCTATCGCGCGATGTGCTGGCCCGCGCACAGGCCGGGCGCTACAGTCAGCTCGAAGTCAATCGCGGCATGCCGGTGCAGTATTTGAGCCGCTACTTCGTCCGCGACAAGCTCGACTGGGAGATCAAGTCAGACATCCGCTCGATGGTGGAGTTTGTCGAAATGAACCTAACGCGATCATGGCCGCCGCTACCTCGCGTAGACATCATCTTCCTGCGCAATGTCCTGATCTACTTCGGCGTTACCACCAAGCGGCAGATTTTCGAGGGCATGCATCGGCAACTCAGGCAGGACGGTTACTTACTGCTGGGCAACTGCGAAACCACGTTAGGAATCCATGACGGCTTCGAACGATTGCCGGACGACCGCGGCGGTTGGCATCGGGTCAAGAAATAAAAGAGGAATGCGATGAGACCAAGACTCGAACAAGATGACATTCATCAGCTCGCCGATCGGATCTGGGAAAGCATGTTCGGAGCCGGATTGGAGCGACTCGACCGCGAAGGAAAAAGCGAGGACGAGCGCTTCCTGACTGGCTGTGTGCAATTGACCGGTGCGTGGGAAGGTGCCGCCGTGGTGCGATGCTCATACACGCTCGCTTCGTATTTGGCATCCACGATGTTCGGCATAGAAGAGCTGGCCATGGACGAGGTCTGCGACACCGTCGGAGAGCTAGCTAACCTCGCGGCCGGCGCGGTCCAGGCTTTGATGCCCTCGCCTTCCGAGCTATCACCTCCATCGGTGGTCGAGGGCAAGAACTACAAGCTCATACTGCCGCGATGCTCGATCATGAACGAGGCTCATTTCCGCTTCCGCGAGGAGCCCTTCAACATCGCGGTCTTCGAAGCTTCGCAACCCGGGCACGTGAGTCATCCGGTTCAGCACCAGCTTTCAGAGGAGCGAGGCTGATGAACGCCTCACCATAACACACAGCGTGTGGGGCGGAATACTAAGGGGGGCCGATGGGCATCTGTGACGCACCATTGAGCGAGAATCCGCGCTACCGCGGTCGCTATACCTTGATAACTGGCGGTGCCGGTTTTATCGGTTGCAACCTGGCCGATCGGCTTCTTAGCAGCGGTCACGATGTCCTCATTTATGACGACCTGTCACGCGTCGGCGGTCGCCACAACCTTGAATGGCTCTATTCACGTCACGGTGAACGAGTAAAGACTGAGCTTGCCGACATCCGCGACCGCAAAGCGCTTCATTTAGCCGTGCGGCATGCCGGCCAGATATTCCACTTCGCCGCACAAGTCGGAGTTGCTACGAGCTTTGAGGATCCGATAGCTGATTTCGAGATCAACGCCGGCGGGACTCTCAACCTCCTGGAAGCCATCCGTCATCTCGACGATCCTCCGCCATTGCTGTTCACCTCCACTGATAAGGTGTACGGCAGTCTCGATGACCTGGAACTCGAGGCGAGCGGATCGCGCCATCAGCCGCGCGTTTGTGAATTGCGCCGAGGAATAGACGAATCGCGCGGACTCGACTTTCACTCTCCCTACGGATGCTCCAAAGGCGTTGCTGACCAGTACGTACTTGAATACGCACGCAACAGGGGAGTGCCCTCGGTCGTGTTCCGCATGAGTAGCGTCTACGGACCCCACCAGCACGGCACCGAGGCTCAAGGATGGATCGCGCACTTTCTGAGTCGCACGATTGACGACCGACCACTCACAGTCTATGGCGATGGCAAGCAGGTTCGCGACGCATTGTATGTGGATGATTTGGTGGATGCGTTCATGCTCGCGCAACAGCATATGCGAGACATCGCGGGGCATGCTTTCAATATCGGCGGCGGGGTTGCCAATACGCTGAGCCTCGTCGAACTCGTGGAAATGATTGCTGAGATACATGGCTCCATACCTCAGGTGCGCATAGGTGACTGGAGACTGGGCGATCAGAAGTTTTACGTTTCCAACACCGCGCGATTCAGGAAAGCCACCGGATGGCGTCCGCAGATCGGCATTCGGGAGGGAGTCGCCGCGCTCTATCGATGGTTGCTGAATTCACGCGCCGATGGACGCCTGGATTGCGGCGCCTCAACCGCTAAGTGCGACTCGATGTGATAACGGAAGGAGTACTTCCTTCCCGCATCAACTAACAGCGCAGCCCGCGAACAACACGTAACTCTAAACGGTAGAGGGCTGACCCTATCAGCGCTATGGGAGGTGTGCCCAACCATGGACACGAATAACACAGGAACGGGCTTCATAAAGATTTTAATCGTCGATGACTCTCGCTCCAGCCGGATGATGGTAAAGAACTGCCTCAAGGCTGTAGCCGGCTTCGAGTTTGAAATTGATGAGGCAGACTCCGGCGATGTGGCGTTCGAGAAGTGCAAGCCGGGACTTCATGACCTGGTCCTGATGGATATCCATATGCCTGGGAAGGATGGCTATGAAGCGACCAAGCTGATTCGCGCCTGGGAACGGACCAAGGGACGCCCAGAGACGCCGATCATAGCGGTGACGGCGATGGATCCCGCGCAGGCGGCCACCAAGACCAAAGCCGCTGGATGCACCACTTTCGTCAGTAAGCCGCTCAAGGCGGCCGTGCTCAGCGACGCGATCAGAAAGGTGACAGGTGGCGCGCCGGCTCCTGAAGCCGCTGCCGCGCCGGCGCCTGCGCCCAAGGAAGCGGGCGGGATGTTCTCGAAGTTGTGGGGCGGCGGCCCTAAAAAGGAAGAGGAAAGCGTCGCCCAGGAAGGTCTCAAGGGAATGCGTTCGATTTTTCTCGCCGAGAAACAACGTGAAATCGGAGTCGCTCTCGCCGCCATCGACGCGGGAGACGTCGATACCGTGACACAAATCGCATATCGCCTCAAAGGTGAAGGCGCCAACTACGGCTTCACCAAGATCAGCGAATTCGGCGGGACCCTGGCCCAGGCCATCGAGGGAAGAGACTTCAAGACCGCGCGCAATGTTACGCAGAAGCTGATGGCATATCTCGCTAAGGCAATCGAACAGGGAGCTGCCGCGTGATGGGCGAACGTCGCCCATAGTTGGAGCAACTCAGATGGCTATGAAGATTGATCTGGCAAGCATCATGGGACTGGTAGCCGGTCCTGCTTGCATCATCGCAGGCCAGCTTCTCGAAGGCGGTCATCTTAGTACCCTTGTCCAGGGCAGTGCGGCGCTGATTGTCATCGGCGCCAGCATCGGAGCTTGCATGCTCTCCTTCTCTCCGGTTTTCCTTAAGGCTGCCGCGACCGACGTGGGCAAGGTTGTAGGTGAGACTACTCCCGACTCCTTCGATGTAATCGATCGCATCGTTGACTATAGCAATATCCTGAATCGCGACGGTCCGGTCGCGCTGCAGGCTTCCGTACAGAAAGAGCCCTATCCCCTGCTTTCGATGGCGCTCAACCTGCTGGTAAGCAATATCAATCCACAAACAATGATGGCGATTCTCGAACGCAAGTTTGCGGAGAACACCCGCCTCAACAACGCCGGCGCCGAGGTTTTCGAAGCGGCCGGCGGATACCTGCCAACCTTCGGCATTATGGGCGCCGTGCTGGGGCTCATTCATACTATGTCGATGCTCAACGAGCCGGCTAAACTCGGTGAAGGTATCGCCACCGCATTCGTTGCCACGCTATATGGCGTCGGTGCGGCAAACTTGCTCGCGTATCCCATCAGCAAGAAGATTCGCACCCGCGCCCACGCCGAGAAGGAACTCGATAAGATCGTCATCATGGCGATCAAAGGCATCCAGTCGGGCCAGCGCGGAATGTCACTGCGCCAGGCGCTGACCGGTGGCTCCACGACATCTCCGAATCCGACGGTACGAATCGCGCGCAAAGGGGCGGCATAATCCCGGCCGCCCGAACAGCCGCCGCCATTCCCGATCCATTCCGCTCTTCCATTCTGAGCCGAATTCCGTAATAACAATATGTAGCGGGAGCGTGCCTCATAGTGGGCGCGCTCCCGGTCGTCTGACCTGACCGCCCTGCCCCGCGGAATCTTTCAAGGAGGTCATCATTCTTTCGATGACCAAAGCAACCAGAACCTCTCAACGCAAGGCCGAGGCGAATCGGCGCAACGCCTCCAAGTCCACCGGACCGCGCACCGCGCGCGGCAAAGCGTGGTCGCGCCTCAATGCGCTCAAGCATGGCATCCTCGCCTCCCAGGTCGTCATCACCACCATCGAGGGCCGCGACGCGCGCAGGATGTTCGAGGCCACCGTGGCGGGCCTCGCGCAGGATTTCCAGCCGGTCGGCACCTACGAGCAGCTTTTGGTGCAGGAGATCGCGGCCTGCTTCTGGCGCCAGCGCCGCCTGCATGCGTTCGAAAATCGCGCCAGCTTCGACGCTATCGAAATCCCCGCCGCCGCGATCGTCGAGCGCGGAACCAAACAGCTGATCCCGTGGAAGGAACCGCTCTACACCGAGGGTGGTCAGATGACCACCGCGGAACAGATTTACAAGCACGCGGGGCTGGACGCGGTCACGCTGCCCAACGAAAAGGACACCCTGCGCGTGATCCGCTACGAGGCGGCGCTCACTCGTAGTCGCGAGCGCGCGGTGCGCAGCCTGCGCGAGATGCAGAAGGCGCGGCGCGGGATGGCCACTCCGCGCGCGGAGACTGCGCCGGCGATCGATCGTGCGGCGGCGCGGCGCAACGCGCGATCGGCGCAGGCCAAGCTGCTGTCGCCGTGGTTCTCGATCGGAGTGTGGCAGCGGATCCGCGAGGAGCGGGAGGCGGCCATTCTGGCGGAGGACACCGAGCTGCGGGAGCGGATGGAAGGCGAGTTTGGGAAAAATCGCGAAACGAAGCCAAAAACCCTAGACGTTCAGGAGATCAAGCGGAGTTTGTATCGCGCCATCAACGGCTGTGAGATGCCCGAGGAGCCCGCGGCGACGCCAGCCGCCCCGGAACACGACCCCGACAAGCCTCCGCGGACCTGATCCGCGCGCCTCAAGCGCGTCCGTCGGTACATTTCTCATACGATTGGTAGGCCTCAATCGAAGGCAGCGCGGCGGTGTGTGCCGTTCCACCGGCGCCCAGGGCAAATCGGAATGAAGATGGAGCAAAGCTGGAGGACGCGCCGGAGGCCCCCCTGCCCCCGACGCATCACAATGGTGGGTTAGTTCGCCCTGCGCTTATCTCGGATTGCCGCGAAGATCTCACCCATCGACAAGAAGACCCGCACCAACTGCGCTAGTTCTTTGGAATCGCGCTCGGCCTTGGCCTTGACGAGTGCGCTGATAGCGAAGCGATGTAGACTAAGGATTGCCTTGACCACCTCGGCCGTACCTGACAGGTCGATGCCGCGCTCCATGTAGCCCAGCAGCTCGATGCATCGCTCGAGGCGGAATTCGGCTTCGGCCTCGCTGCTGACTTTGTAGAACTGCAGTGCTTCATCGGTCCATCGCGCCAGTCGCGAGTAGAGCTCCTCGTAGGCCGATTCGCCGTCAAGCACGATGTTTTGAAACTGTGTGTATGCGTTTGCCATCCTCACATCCCCTGAGGGCTACGAGCGCTTAGCCCGTCACCGAAAGACTGGAGCCCGTGCTGCTGGAGCTGGAACCATTGGAACTGATAGCGGTAAAGAGATTCGCGATATTCTGGTAGCCGGCCACCGTGGCCTGGATCGTGGCGTATTGGAGCTGCAACTGAGCCGTGTAGTTAGTGAGATCGTTGTTCATTTGAGTAAGCTTGTTGATGATGTCGGTTTTCTGGGAGTTATAGGAGCTCGTGTCACTCGCTATGACTCCCGTGTTGGGCGCTACTACATCCGAGACGATAGGATTCAACGCCGAATACAAGCCGCTAATCGATTGGCTAACTGCGGTTGGACTACTCGTTTCCGAGGCTACGAAGCTAGTTTGACTGAACACTAAATCCCCGGTTTGTTGGTTAACCGTGATTCCGAGATTTGACAGATTCAGCGTGCCCATTTGCGATTGCAGCTGGAACATGGTTGACCGCAAAGCGCCGTCGCCTGAAAGAGCGGGCGCAGTCTGTTTCGGCATTGCTTGCGTGTTCTGTACGATGTCATCTATGGCCGTGTTGTAGGCGGTGACGAAAGCGTTGATGTTTTTACCTTGGGTAGTAAGATCAGGTGCGACGGTGACGCTGGAGTTAGTTCCAGTGTTGCTCAGTTGAAGCGTCAGGCCCGAAATGGCATTGCTGACTGTATTAGTCTGGGAGACAACGATCTGATTTCCAACCTGGACCGTGGCATTTTGAGCGCTATTCACTTGCGGCAGAAAGGCGGCGGCTGAAAAGTTGTCGCCAACATTGAGGGTACCGCTCCCGAGTGAAACCGTAAGACCGTCGGCAACAGCGGTCGGCCCGGAGGCATTGGCCGGAATGTTTACTGTTCCAGTCTCGCCCGAATCGGAGGTCCATTTTAATGTGATGGGATCGGTGCCAACTGTGCCGCCTGAAACCACCGAGAACTGATAACCCTGCGAGAGACTGCCGGTATAGGTGCCGCCGATGGTAGGGGTCGATGTACCAGTGACCGAACTGCTGACAGTAGGACCGATTTCCGGATTGACAAAATCGGGTGAGGTGCCGCCCGCGAGATTGCTGGAAACCGAAAACGCCGCCGCAGTACCAGTGGAGTTGCTGGTCAGCTCGAGGCGATAAGGCGCTCCAGACGCACCGGTATTAACTACCTGGGCAGTTACCCCGATATTGGCCGTCGAGTTAATTGCACTAGC
Organism: uncultured delta proteobacterium; assembly: GCA_963815835.1. GTDB lineage: Bacteria > Desulfobacterota > Binatia > Binatales > Binataceae > DATGKG01. The sequence goes on along the minus strand of CAWFIF010000001.1, from coordinate 3,024,000 downwards.
CAAGCCGTCGAGGGTGTCATTGGTAGAATTGACGGTGATTGGTGTAGAAGCCGCACCGCCGACGGATATCGAGATCGTACCGTCCCCGACTTTTGAGGTATTGCTGGCATAACCCTGCGACGCGACGCTCTGCGCCTGGGCAAGCTTCGAGACATTCACAGAATAGGTTCCATTGAGCGGCGCTCCGGTGATGCTCGCGGTGAAGGGAGCTCCCGCCGAAACCGTGGCGCCGGTGGGAGGAATCGTGAGACTCGTGTTCAGCGTGGCGAGCGCGCTTTGAAGTGTGGTGAAATCGCCGCTAATGGATCCCAGTATGCTGATTGCGGTGTTCACTCCGACCAACTGGTTTTGTTCCGCCGTGATCGGAACCTGCGCCGCCGCGGTTTCGGCGGTTAGTATCGAATTGAAATCGATCCCCGTGAAATTCGAGAGGGTAACCCCGGTAGTGCTCGCCATACAAAAGTCCTCATCTAGTTACGCATTCCCCATGCCACTGATCGCCGCGCCCTCAACGCCGAGCCGGCGCGGAGGGGTTAACCCTCCGCGCCGCTTCGTGCAAAGCCAGATGGCTTACTGGAACAGCGCGAGGAGCTGCTGAGGAGTCTGGTCGGCCTGCTTGAGGACCTGCACGCCCGCCTGCTGCAGAACCGTCTGCTTGCTAAACGTCGCATAGGTCTGCGCGATGTTGGCGTCCTGGATGTTCGACAGCGCCGAAGTCAGGTTGGCGGAGGTCGACTGCAGGTTCTGCCCGATCGCCGTGAGCTGCTGCTCCGATGCGCCAAGGCCGCCACGGTCACCGGCAATCGTCGCCAGAGCAGCGGTCACCTTCGTCAAAGCCGCCTGCGCGCCGGCCTGGGTGGTCAGCACCGAGCCGTTGATTGCCAAGGTGGTGGTATCGGCCTTGTTGATCGTGACACTGAGCTGGTCGTTCGCAGTGTTGGTGGCCCCGACCTGGAAGGTGGTCGCCGCGCCCGAGAACAGCGAGATCCCGTTGAACTGACTGCCGTTCGCAATCTGGTTGATCGAGCTCAACACGCCCTGATACTGGCCGTCGATAGCGGTCAACTGCGCGCCATTGAACGATCCGTCAGCCGCCTGGGTGGCGAGCTGCTGCGCGGTCTGGAGCAGCGTGCCGATGTTGGAAAGAGCGCCGTCAGCGGTCTGCAGGTACGACTGCGCATTGTTGGTGTTGGAGCTGGCCTGGCCCAGGGCGCCGAGGAGGCCTTGTGTTTCCATCGAAATCGAAAGTCCTGCCGGGTCGTCCTGCGCTGATACGATGCGTTTGCCGCTGGACAGCTGTGAGATCGACTGTTGTAGCGCCGTCTGGTTGTTGGTCAACGAGTTAGACGCCGTGAGTGCTCCGATGTTGGTGACTAAACTGAGTGACATTTTCTTTTCCCTTTTCTCCTTTCGGAGTGAGCATCTATTGATGCTGATTTTAGTTAGCCGTCGTTTCGTAACCGGCTTCTATTAAACAAACTGCCCTATCGGCCCTTTGGCTACCCACCACGTCATGCGTTTGGGAAGTGTTTCTTCCCCTCTCAAAACAAACGCTGTGATAGGACTGCGCAAGTGTGCCGAGCTGCTCGAATACGGGCGACAGTGACACATATTCTTTACGCAATGGTTTCAAAATGAACATCTTAAGAATCTTAGGCAGGACAGTTACAGAACGAACGCCGCGGGCGGTGAGTAGCCGCAAATGCGCCGAACCGGCGTAGAGGTGTCGCCTCTACGCCGGTTCCGTCACGTCAAGCCGGATGGCTTACTGGAACAGCGCGAGGAGCTGCTGAGGAGTTTGGTCGGCCTGCTTGAGGACCTGCACGCCCGCCTGCTGCAGAACCGTCTGCTTGCTAAACGTCGCATAGGTCTGCGCGATGTTGGCGTCCTGGATGTTCGACAGCGCCGAAGTCAGGTTGGCGGAGGTCGACTGCAGGTTCTGCCCGATCGCGGTGAGCTGCTGCTCCGATGCACCGAGTCCGCCGCGGTCACCGGCAACCGTCGCGAGAGCGGCGGTGACCTTGGTCAGGGCGGCTTCCGCATTACCTTGGGTGGTCAGGTCGGTGGCGTTGATCGCCAGGGTGGCGGTATCGGCCTTGTTGATGGTGACACTGAGCTGGTCGTTCGCGGTGTTGGTGGCGCCTACCTGGAATTTGGTCGCCGCGCCCGAGAACAGCGTGATCCCGTTGAACTGACTGCCGTTCGCGATCTGGTTGATCGAGCTCAACACGCCCTGATACTGGCCGTCGATAGCGGTCAACTGCGCGCCATTGAACGATCCGTCAGCCGCCTGGGTGGCGAGCTGCTGCGCGGTCTGGAGCAGGGTGCCGATGTTAGAAAGAGCGCCGTCAGCGGTCTGCAGGTACGACTGCGCATTGTTGGTGTTGGAGCTGGCCTGGCCGAGCGCGCCGAGCAAGCCTTGGGTCTCCATCGAAATCGAAAGTCCTGCCGGGTCGTCCTGCGCGGACACGATACGTTTGCCGCTGGAGAGCTGCGAGATCGACTGTTGTAGCGCCGTCTGGTTGTTGGTCAACGAGTTGGACGCTGTGAGTGCTCCGATGTTGGTGACTAAACTGAGTGACATTTCCTTTTCCCCTTCTCTCCTTTCGGAGTGAGCATCTATTGATGCTGATTTTAGTTAGCCGTCGTTTCGTAACCGGCTTCTGTCTAACAAACTGCTCGCGGCCGCAATTCCACAGGCACCAGGAGCGACGTTTAGGAAGTCTCCTTCCCTGTTCGCAAACGAACGCCGTTATAACGCTCCGGCAAACGTAGCAAGCTGGCTCGACTCGTCTGCGGTTGGGACACTTTGTGTAACGAAGTGATCTGACTGTGAACACTGCAAAATCTTCCAATCAGCATGGCCACAACGAAAACGTCTTTCCTATGCCGATGGCATTTCTCTTGCTGATACTCGCCAATGTATGCCGAAAGAGGGTCTCACCGCGCTCGCCGACAGCTACGGGCTGGAACGCAACGAACTTCATCAGTTGAAGATCCTGGCGGAGAGCTTCTTCGACAAATTACGCGAGGATCTCCTCGGTTACGCCGGCCGCTCGATCAGAATGGTCGATCTGGCGCAGACGACTTCGAGCTTCAGCGATTTCTCGACCGATCCGGTTTCCGCTCGGCATCTGATGTTTCTCGGATTCACCGATCAGATCATCGCGGTAATGCGACTGGATGAAGACCTGGCCCGTGCGCTGATCGACAGTATGCTGGGAGGCGCCAACGCGAAGCCTCTCGCGCCCGAGCGTAAGATGACGGCGGTCGAAGAACGCGTCATCGCCAACACGCTCGGAGTCGCGATCGTGAGGACCGCGCAGCGCGTCCTTGGTCCGATGCTCCACGACAGCATCAACCTGCGCTTGCTGCGCGTTGAACATCGCCCGGTGTTGGTCGCCGATACTTTCGCGCCATCGGAGCAACTGGTGACCGCTCGTGTCCGTTGCGACGCGGGCGCCAAAGGCGGGTGGATCGAGCTCGGGCTGCCCTTCTCGCTCATCTACAAGATCAGAGCGAGCCTCATACCGGCGCGACCTAAAACCGCTGGTGCGGCCGGAGGCGAGCATAAAGCCCGCACCTTTCTCGGCGATGCCTCGATGGAGTTGTCCGCAGTTTTGGGACGGCTGACCTTGCCGCTAAGCGGCGTTCGCACGCTTGGACCCGGCTCCATCCTGATGCTGCAAAAGACGCATCGCGGACTTCCCAGCATTGAGCTTCGATCGGGAGACCAGCCGCTGTTCAGAGGAATGATCGTCGAACAGGACGGATGGTACCGATTTTTAATTGATCAGACCGGAGGAACCGATGAGCGAGCAAACCCAGATAGCCCCGATGCCTGAGGACGGCGCCAGCGCGATGCCCGCGTCGGCCATTAACGTTGGCAAAGGCGAACGCCAGATTTTCCAAACCAGCAGCAAGCTTGCCGCCGCGCGACCGCACGAGGACACCAACGACGGCGCCAACCTCGAGTTCGGCGTTCTGCGCCAGGTCCCGATGACGGTGCAGGTCGAAGTCGGCCGCACCAGCATGACCCTCGGCGAGGTCCTCGACGAACTCGAGGTCGGGTCGAGCATCCGGCTCGATCGCCACGCCGGCGATCCGGTCGAGGTCTATATCAATGGCGCTTTGTTCGCGCGCGCGGAGGTGGTGGTCCTTCAGGATCAGATAGGCGCGCGCATCATCGAGCTGGTGGATCCCGCGCAAAACTCGCGTCCTTCAGGTCTTCGCTAATTCATGGAATCGACCACTTGCGAAAGCAATGAGCAATCACGCGCGTCGCGGCAATCGCCGCGGGTCTGCCTCGGTCCCAATGCGCCGGCTGAGATGGGCGATTTCATCGCTCGCGCGGGAATCGAGGTGCTGCCTTACGCGAACAAGCATCGCGCGACGATGTACGTTAACTTCGTCGGCGCGCGTCCTTCGGGCGTCGAGGTTTTAAGCCTCGATCTCGCTACCAAAGGATCCCGCGCGCCGCGGCCGACTGCCGACCTGGCGACCGACCAGTGGCAGACCGCCGCTTGTATGGTTATTTCCCAGGCCTTGCGCCTGAAGCCGATCCTGCTTACCGCGGACCCCGCGATGCTCGGCGCCATCCGCAGCGCGATGGGCGTGGCGGCGAGCCAGGTGCCCGTCATCCTGAGTGGGGAGATCGGATCCGGCAAATACAATATCGCGCGGATCATCCACGCCGCGAGCCGCTGCAGTGGATCGTTACACAGCATCAGTTGCGCCAGTCTGCAGGACGTCGATGTGGAAAATCTAATCGGTACCCTGCCTGGTTCGGAGGGTCATGGCGGCGCGGTGCTGTTTCTCGATGAGATCGCCGAGTTGACCGACGCCGCGCAGCTCAAGCTGCTGCAGATGCTGCAGACGCTCGAACGCACTCCTCTCTTCGAGGAACGCGAGCGCGGAGCCGCGATGCGATTTGTTGCCGCGACTAACCGCGCGCTTGCCGCAATGGTCGAGCGTGGCGACTTTAGACGCGAGCTGTTCTGGCGGCTCAATGTTTTCAGTCTTGCGATTGCTCCGCTGCGCCAGCGCGCCGGCGACGTCGCGATACTGGCGAAAGTGTTTTTGCACCGCGCCAACCCGCGACGCATGTTCACCCCGATGGCACTGCGCGTAATGGGCTCCTATGCGTTCCCCGGCAACGTCATGGAACTAGAGAATCTTGTTACCCGCCTCGCGATCGCGCCGCTGGGAACCGGCAATAGTTTGATCGACGTGCCCGACGTGCGCCGTCATCTGATGGTGGTGCCAATCGAGGGCGAGCAGCCCACCAGCGGATGGAAGAGCAGCCGCGAGGAAGCGCGCCGCGCGATGATCCTCAAGACCATCGCGGCGGCCGGCGGAAACCGCGCCGAAGCGGCGCGGCGGCTCGGCATCACCACTCGCGCCTTGCAGTATCACATTACCAAGGCGGGACTTTCGCGCCCCTCGGTGCGGGTCAAGCGTATCGTCCCGCAATCCGGGGCAATCGACGCGCATCTTGCGCAAACAATCTCTGAGCAGACTGGCGGCCATCAGGCTGCGGGAATTTCAGCGACATGATTGAAGAGGATGACCACCCACAACATCCCGATGAGCGGTGGCTGGTGTCATACGCGGACTTCATCACCCTGCTGTTCGCGCTCTTCGTGCTCCTCTACGCGCTCTCCAATTCCAGCAAGGCCAAGGAGGCGGCGGGAATGAATTCGGTCGCCAAGGCAGTCGGGCTGCGTCCCGGCTACGGATACGGAGGCACACGGCCCGGCCTGGGCCAATCGCCCGCAAAACTGGCCGCCTCGCCGCAACTCGCGGCTATTAAGGCCAAGGTGGAGGCCGCCGTTCAGCAATATGCCAATTCCGGTGTGTCGATGACCATCGATTCCCGGGGGCTAGTGATCTCTCTTTCCGCCGCGAAGTTTTTTGCCAGCGGTGAGGACGAGATCACACCGAATCAGCTTCCGGTGCTGGACGCGGTGGTCAAAACCATGGCCACGCTACCCAACACATTCCAGATCAATGGCTACACCGATTCGGTTCCCATCGTAAATGGCAGGTTTCGCGATAATTGGGATCTCAGCGCGGCGCGCGCGTCGAGTGTCCTACGCTATACCCTCTCGCACTCCTCGATTACCCCGGATCATCTCGCCATCGCGGGATACGGCCCCTATCACTTCGTCGGCGACAATTCGACCGAAGAAGGCCGCGCGCTGAACCGCAGAGTCGAGATTATCGTCAAGCCGCAAGAGCAGGAGGCCTCGTGACCATGAAGGTCATCGCGCCGAGCGGGGAAGCTCCGCGCAGGTACGAGCTGTGGCGTCCCATTATTCAGCCGCAGCGTCGTTTGATCTTCGAGCGCATCCACAACCGGATCGCCGAATCATGGTCGCACACAATGCCGGGCTACCTGCCCGGTGACAAGCGTTTTGAATTTGAGGGACTCGGCTTCGAGGTCTTCAGAGACTTCAACACTCATCAGGCCGAGAGCTCTCAGGTGGTAGTCTTTGCGATCGAGCAGGCCCAGGTCATCGGCTTCCTGCTCCTAAGCGGCGTGGTCGCGCGTACCCTGGTCAACTCGCGGCTCGGGATTAAGCCGACAGCGAATCAGGAAACCAAGCCTTCCTTCACCCGCGTCGAAATGGGGGTGGTGCGCGAAGCGATTCGCGCGATGCTCGCGCGGCTGAGCGAGACCTATCAGGAAGTGGGACTCGGGAAAATCGGCGGCGTGCGAGACTGCGAGCGCCTGGGCGATACGCTCATGTTCGCGCCCGAGGATTATCTCGCGGTGCTGCGCTTTCGTGTCGGCGCCGCCTCCGATGGATTGCGCGTAACTCTGGCGCTCAGCAGCAACGCGATCAATGCCGTCCGCGAGAACCAGCACATCGCAAGCAGCCGGCATGCGAGCGCGATCGATCGCATCGCGGGGCGGTTGCCGGTGAAGGTCGATGTGGTGCTGGGCGCATGGAAGACTTCGATCAGCGAACTGAAGCGCCTGCGCCCCGGAGATCAGATCGTACTTCCCGACGGCGAAGACGGATGGCTCGCCGCGGACAATGTCCGTCTTCGCTTGGCCAGAATCCAGTTTGCTGAGCGCAAGACCAGCGTCGAGATCAAACGGAGTGCGCGCCTGCGATGACACCGGCTAACCCAGCCCTGGATGCCGAGGTCATGGTGTCGGCGGTGATTTCGCGCACACAAATGCCGGCGCTTTCGATTGCGGCGCTCGAGGCGGGCGACTTCCTCGATACCGAACCGGAGATCGGCAACCAGCCGATCGTGCGGCTCACCGTCGGAACCACTACGGTGGCGCTGGCGTCGATCGCGAAGGTCGAGGGCCGGCTGATTGCCACTATCATGAACAACCGTCCGGATCTCTCCGGACGAAAGGATGACACATGGAAGGTCAGGACACCAAAGCGGTTGACGGACTGAATCGCGCCTCACTGCTGATCATGTCGCTGGACAAGCCCGTGCTCGCGCGCGTGCTCAAACATTTATCGCCCAAGGAGCTGACCCGCCTGATGTCCGGTTACGAGACGGTGATCAGCGCGGGAAAGGCGCAAGGTTCGCAGATGGCCTCGGTCGGCAAGATCTTTCTCTCTTCCGAGCCGGCCGCTTCGGCTTCGACTTTCAAAGATGCCCTGGTGATGGCCTACGGCGAAGACAACGCCGACCAGATCCTGCGTCACGATCAGTGGCGAACGATTTCGGAGCGCGTGAAGCCCGATACCTTCGCCGCGGTGCTGCGCGATGAGCGTCCCGAAGCGGTGGCGATGGCGCTCTCGCAGTTGCCGCCGCGCTTCGCCGCCGACGTGCTGGCGCGCCTGCCCGAGGAGTTGCGCGCCGAAGCGGTGGACAATCTCGCATACGCCGAGACCGCGCCGCGCAGCGCGCTCGACGCCATTCTGCGCGCGGTCGAGGAAAGCTTCAGCGGCAAGGCGGGCTCCGAAGACGGCAATCAGAAGGCGGGGGCGAAACGCGCCGCCGCGATCCTCAATCAACTCGATTCGGACAGCGCAACCGCGATCGTTTCACACATCCGCAACCGCGACCTCAAGCGCGCTACCGCGATCGAAGAAGAGATGTTCCACTTCGCCGATCTGCTCAAACTCGACAATCGTTCGTTGCAGGCGGTGCTCGCCGAGATGCGGCCCGAGCGGATTGCGCTAGCGCTCAAGGGCATCACCGACGACGAGAAGACTTTGGTCTTCGCGGCGCTCCCCGAGCAGGTCAAAGTCATCGTCGATTCCGAGATGTCTGAAAGCGGACGCGTTCCGGCGCGCGAAGTGAAGGCCGCGCGGCGCGAGCTCACCGAGATGGCAATCAACCTCGATCGCCAGGGCAAGATTCACATTCACGGCGAGGAAGAGTCACTCGATTGATGCCCCGACGCGTGCATCGCCCCGTGTCACAACTGGCATGCTGGACATTGATGCTGACAATGCTGGTTAGTGTAACGCCTGGCTTTACATCGGGTGCGACTCCACCGGCGGCAGCCTCAAGCGAGGTCGATCCTTATGTCGCCGCCGCACGAGATGCGGGCGTTCCACTCGAGGTCCTGATCGCCGTCGCGGGCGCGGAAAGCGGATACCATCCGTGGGCGCTCGACATCGAAGGTCGGCAGGTGTTCAGTAAGTCGCGTGCGGAGGCGGAAACCGTGCTGGCGAATACCACGACCACCAACGTTGACATCGGTCTGATGCAAATCAATTGGCGCTTCTGGGGGCCGCGGCTGGGTGTCGCGAAGCCCGACCTGCTCGACCCACGCATCAATCTGCTGATGGGCGCGCGTATTCTGCGCGAGAGCCTTGACCGCAACGGCTCGATGTGGCGCCGCATCAGCAACTATCATTCGGGCGCCCGTCGCGAGCGCGAGCGTTACAATCAGCAGGTGTACGGCGCGTACATGCGCTACCTGCGCGGCCAAGTGCGCTAACGATCCGCTAGCAGTCCGCTTGATGTTCGCAGCGTGGTGCTTACGAGGCGTCCGGCGGGAACATCATCTTGCCGGCGTGATGCTCGCGCGCAACTGCGTCGATGAAGCCATGACGAATCGGCCATTCCAGGCGGCTATCGCGCCAGTGAATGCGTCCGTCCGGACCTTCAAATTCATCGGCTATGCCACGCGATTTCGCGACCGACCTGGTGAGACGTTGGCGATCCGCGCGCACCACGGGGATTTCACGCATCCGCGTCATCCATGCCGCGAGCTGCGGAAAACCGTCGAGGCCGATTCCGGTGACGCGTGCGAGCGGCACATGACAGACCGCGGCAAGATCGGCCATGCTGAGGTCTCCGCAGAAGTAGTTCCGCCCGCCAAGCTCGCGCTCCAGAACCTCGAGCAATGCGCGAAGCTCGGAGACCGCGGCCTCCTTCATCGCGATGTTGCCGCGCAGTTCGCCGAAGAAATATCCGAACGAGACGGCGTCGAAGCTGCGATCGCACAGGTCATCGATTTTTCGCATCCGCGAGCGCTCGTAAGGATCGCGAGGAAACAGCGGCGGGTTCCGAAACACGTCCTCGATATATTCGCCAATGATGGTGGAGTCCGTAATGACGCGGCCGTCGTCGAGAACCAAAGTCGGCACTTCGGCGCGCTCGTTGACGCAGCGGAGATCTTCCTTGCGGTCGAGCGAATAGCAGCGCTCGATCGGCTCATACGCGATGCCCTTGTAATCGAGCATCATCTGGATCTTTCGCGCGTAGGGACTGGTCGCAAAGGTAAACAGTTTCATGTCGATCGACTCCTTGCCCGCTTTCGCGATTGCTCACGCGGCCTTGGCGTTCGAGGGTTGATGGTAGTCGCGGATCTCCTTGATCTTGCCGTTAACGATTTCCATCACCTCAGCGCCGAGCGCCTCGACCACCTTGCCGAAGCGCGGCCGGGTTCCGCGGAACAATGACTCGGCAACGCCGCGGCCGTTGTTGCCGGTGCACATGCGTAGGTCGCATCGCCCATCCGGGAACAACGCGAATCCAGTCTCATAGTGACGCTGGACTTCCGCGCGGCCTTCGAAGCGTTTGCCGCTGGTGTCAACGATCACTGGATGCGAGTGGAAGCACTCCATCACATCCCCAAGGTCGTGACGATTGAACGCATCGAAATAGCGCTGGATGAGTTCCTCTTCTGGTGTCATCGGCTCTGTCTCCGCTTAGTTCGCAAAGACGACGCATGACCATTTTATGCCGTCGTGTCCGATCACTGACATCGGTACGGGCGACTGTCAAAGCGGACGCTCGCGCTCCGTGTCCTTTGCGCATCGACCTCGCGTTTTCGTACGCTTCGTAGCGATCAGCGACACCCTCGAAATGCATCGGCGCGGGACAAAAGGAAAACCTGCTTCCTCGAAGTCGCTTCAATGAATGGCGGAATTCGCGGCTGGTAAGTTTATCGGCATTCTGGCGCGACTGTTGCTCTCTCCCTCCTGTATGGAAATCCTGCGTCCCGAACAACAGGTCATGCAGGCCGCGCTCCAGGTTCGTTCCGCGCGAGCGGAACTGCTCGCGAGCAACGTCGCCAATGCTGACACACCAGGATACGTCGCGCGCGATCTGAAATTCGACGCCGCGATGGATCAGGTATTAGGTTCGAGCAGCCAGGACACCCCCTCGAGCGACTCCATCGTCAAACCCGAAAATCTCCGCTTCGACAGCAACGATGTCGACGTTAACCAGCAGTTGGCGAAGTCCTACGAGAACTCGCTCAGCTACGTGGCCACCCTCAAGCTTTATGGCGACTCGATGAACCGAGTCATTAGCGCGACCAACAGTAACTAGGGAACACCATGTCAGTTGAAGGAATCTTCGGAATCGCAAATAGCGCGCTGACGGCCCAGTCACAGCGCATCACGCTGATTGCACAAAACCTCGCCAATGCCGACTCGGTCAACTCACCCGACGGCGGCCCCTATCAGCGACGTATCGCGGTATTCGAGCCTCAGCAGGTTGGCGAAGGCGCCAGCGCGGGTACCGGAGTGAAGGTCGCAGCGGTGGTGAAAGATAACGCGCCGCCGCAGGAGGTCTTCGATCCCTCGAATCCATTCGCCGATGAAAACGGTGTGGTCAAGGAGCCGAACGTCAATCCGGTGTTCGAGATGGTCGACATGATGCAGGCCTCGCGCTCCTACCAGGCCAATCTCTCGGTCATCCAGAGCGCGAACACCACCGCGATGAAAACTCTCGACCTACTGAAGTAACGCGATGAACACCATACTGCCCAGCCAGGGAATTCCCGATCTCGCTGCCATCACGCCGCAGGATGCAACCGCACCGCAACAGGGCGGCTTCTCGCAGGTTCTCGAGCAGGTCAGCAACGTGCTCGAAAGCGCGGATCAAATGGCGGCCGGCTACGCGCAGGGCAAGGTCGGTCTGACCGACGCGGTGCTCGCCTCGCAAAAAGCCGATACGACATTTTCGCTCACGATGGCGATTCGCAACAAAGCGCTCGCCGCCTACCAGGAAATCATGAACTTGTCCGTCTGAGGCGCTGATCGATGAAGCAGTTGCAGGAGTATTTCAATCAGGTCGTCGCGCTGATTACGGATTTTCGCGGCCGTAATCGTCAGCTCTTCAACCTGATTGTCGGAACGCTGGGCATCGCGCTGGCGATCGGCGCCGCGCTGTACGTGATCGATCCCGGCGCACCGGTTGTGCTGGTAGCAAATCTGAATCCCGCCGATCGTACCGCGCTGGCGCTGCGCCTGCGCCGTCACGATATCAAGTTCACGCTCGGCGCCGATTCCATCACGGTCGGTTCGCGCGACTTTTCTCAGGCTCGCACGCTGCTGCAATCGAGCCCCGGTTTTTCCGGCGGCTCCGAGGACTTCTCGCTGTTCGATCGTTCGACCATGGGGCAGAGCGACTTCGATGAGCAAGTGAATTACCAGCGATCGCTACAGGGCGAACTCGAGCGAACCATCATGGATATCCACGGCATCGATAGCGCCCGTGTGATGCTCGCGATGGGTCGCCCATCGCCATTTGCGCTGGGGCCCTCGGAAGCTGAGCGCGCCTCGGTGATGCTGACCACCGCGCCCGGCGCGACCGTCGACGCCGCGATGGCCGCCGCAATCGCGCATCTGGTCGCGACCTCGGTGCGCGGGCTCGAGCTCGACGGGATCACCGTAACCGGCAATGACGGCGGGGTGCTATATCCGCCGCAGAAAAACGACGGCGAGCTGGGCGAGGCGATGCGCCTGCGCAACGACTTCGAGCATCGGCTCGAAGGCAAGGTATCGGCGCTGCTCAGCCGCATCATGGGCGAGAATCGCTACGCGGTTCAGATCGCGGTCAACGTCGATGCCTCGCACATCACCAGCAACGAAACTCAATACGGCAAGGGCGATACGACGATCCTCAGCGAGGAGCATTCGCAGACGCCGGCGAGCGCGGGCTCATCAGGCGGAGTTCCGGGACTCACTTCCAATCTTCCAATCGCGAATCCGAACCCGAAGCCAGGCACATCAGCCAAGCCGGCTGCGGGCGCGACGCCTTCGGCGGCGGCAACCACTACCGCGACGCCGGTGAAAAGCGATTCGCAAACCGACGGCGCTGACGTCTCGCGCAAAGACATAGTTAACTACAAACCCTCGATACGCGAAATCAGCAGCGTGACCGCGCCGGTCCGCATCAAGCGCATCAGCGTCGCCGCGGTACTCGATGGCACCTACGACCGTGGCATCTTCAAGCCTCTCGATGAGGCGCGGCTGCGCGCGATCAAAGGACTCGTCGCGGCGGCGGTCGGCGCCGACCTCGAGCACGGCGACTCGGTCGATATCCAAAGTGCGGCGCTCTCTCAGCCCTATGTCGCTCCGATTCCCAACCCGATCGATCAGCTGCGCTTGTTCGTCGCCGATCCGATTCATTTGTATGAAACAGCCGGCGCAGTGCTGTTTTTCCTGATCGCGATGTTCTGGATGCTCAAGCGTGCGCTTTCGCGCCGCTCCGCCAGGAAACGCACCGCTGCCGTGGCCGACGACAACCTCGACGCGGAACAGCCCGGGACGCCTGCGCCGAATCCGGCAGAAGCTCCAGCGCCGGCCCCATCAGGGCGAGAGCGCGAGAGCGACTTCGACGAAATCCGCAAACGCGTCAACGATGAAGTGGAACGTAATCCCGAAGCCGCCGCGGAGATCCTTCGCAGATGGCTGGCTGAAGGAGCCGCCGCCGGAAACGGCGCCGCCGCTCCGGCCGCCGAACGGAGCCCGGCGTGAACGTGACGACCGCGAAAAGTTTCGCGTTCCCGGCTCGGAGCAACCTCGATGCGTTCGAACGCGAAGCCAGCCAGGCATGCAATGCCGAACTCGAGGCGGCGCTCGCGGATGCGATCGCGCGCGGATACGCGGAAGGCCTCGCGCGCGGACGCCAGGAAGCGAAAGCCGAGGCGCGCGAACTGCTTGAAAGCTCATATCGCGAAGGAAGCGAGCGCGGGCACGCCGCGGGGCTTGCAGAAATGAACACCGCGGCCGAGGCGCTGCGCGCCGCGCTGGTCGCCTTCGACATCGAACGTGCGAAAGTGATCGCAGAGGCCGAAGCGTTTTGCGTCAACCTGGCTCTCGCAATCGTCGGGCGCATGGTCGAGGCGGACAAAGTGCGAAGCGAATTCGTGCGGCGCTCGACTCAGGCAGCGCTTAAAGTGCTCGCGCCCGAAGCGCCTACCGCGGTCTTCCTCAATCCCGCCGATCTCAAGTCCGCCGGCAAGACGATGAGCGGTTTGCCGCTTCAAGAAGACGAGACGCTCGCTTCCGGGACCTCGCGCGTCGAGGCCGGCAGGCTGCTGGTCGAAAGCTCGATCGAAGAAGCCTTCGCGCAAGTGCGTTGCGCAGTTCTCGAAATCAAAAGTAAGCGCACTCGGCAAAAACCCGAGGCTGCTCCCACGGAGAAGCGTGATGTTGTCTAGCGCGGAATATATCGCGGGCCTGCCGGAAGTGAACTTTCCGGTATGCGGACGGCTTACGCGCTCGGTCGGCCTGTTGCTCGAATCGACCGGACCAGATCTGCCGGTCGGCGCGCTGGTGAAGGTGCGCGATCGAGGCGCGGATCTGGTGTGTCAGGTTGTCGGCTTTCAAGACGAACGGTTACAAATGCTGGCGATCGATGAAACGCGTCAGGTCGCACCGGCGAGCCTGGTTTCCCCGCTGCATCTGACCTTCAAGGCGGGACCCTGGATTTTAGGCCGCGTGCTTGACGGGCTTGGCCGTCCGATCGACGGAAAACCAGTTCCCAGCACCGGCGACAATATCGAACTCGAACCTCCGCCACTCGATCCGATGGCACGTGGACTCACCGAGACGCAGCTCGACGTGGGCGTGCGCGCGGTCAACGGATTGCTGACCCTCGGTATCGGCCAGAAAATCGGCATCTTTGCGATGCCGGGCGTTGGCAAGAGCGTGCTGCTCGGCATGATGGCGCGCGGCACCGCCGCCGACGTCAATGTAATTGCGCTAATCGGCGAACGCGGCCGCGAGGCGCGCGAGTTCGTCAACGATACACTGGGACCCGAGGGCCTCGCGCGCTCGGTGGTGATCGTAGTCACCAGCGACATGTCGGCGCCGATGCGCATCAAGGGCGCGTTTCTTGCCACCGCGATCGCCTCCTATCTGCGCCAGCAGGGCCGCAGCGTCCTGTTGCTGATGGACAGTCTGACGCGGGTCGCGATGGCGCAGCGCGAAGTTGGACTCGCCTCGGGCGAGCCGCCGACTGCGCGCGGCTATCCGCCCTCGGTCTTCGCAGTGATCCCTAAACTTGTGGAACAGGCCGGAGTCGGCCGCATCGGCAGTGTGACCGGTATTTTCACCGTCCTGTTGCACGAAGAGAACGACCCGATCGGCGAACTCGCCAAGTCGGTACTCGACGGCCACATCACGCTGTCGCGCGAGCTCGCTGGCCGCGGCCACTATCCCGCGATCGATGTGCTCAATTCGATTTCGCGCGTGGCGCAGCGGATTTGCACTCCCGAGCACAACGCCGCGCGCCGGCGCTTCATCGAACTATACGCCCGATGGCGTGATGCCGAAGAACTGATCGCGCTGGGCACCTACCATGCCGGCGCCGATCGCCGCACCGACGAAGGTGTCGCGCTGCACGAAAAACTCGAATCCTTTCTCAAGCAGGACGTGAACGAAACTGTGTCGCTCGAGAGCAGCGCACACCAGCTCGCAGAGGCGCTTTCCTGATGAAACGCGAACGCCTTCTCACGCATTTGATTCGGCTGCGCGAACTGCATCTGAAAAGCCAGGCCGCGCAACTGAAAACTCGCTCGCAACAACTCAAGGAAGTTCGCGAGCGTCATGACGAGGCGCGGACCGCCGCGGCGAAGTCATTGGAGGACGCCGGCAGCCTCGCCGATCTCGCCCACTTCGGGCAGGCGCGGGTGCGCAACGCAAAGCTCGCCAAAAAAGTTGAAACCGAAGTCCGCGCACTTAGCGAGAAAGTCGGACACGCACGCAAGCTCACCGAATCGGCGCGCGAGGCACGCGACGAAATTCGTCGCAGGCGCACCGACCAGCGCGAGCGCTCGATGGAAACCGAGGCAGAGCATTTCTTCAGTTGGAAAAAGGATAAGTGACGATGAACACGGCGGTACACAATACAGCCTCGCTCGCGGATGTGCTTCTTGCCGACGGCGCTTCGGCGGGAAAGAGCGCCGACGACGATCGCGACAAGACCAACACGGTCGATTTCGGCGCGACCCTGACCAGCTTCATCGACCAGACAGCGGCCGGCAAAACTCCGCCTGGTAGTGGCTTGGCGACTTCTTCCCCGTCCGTCCGCGGCAAACACAGTGCGGATGCGCCGACGGCCTTCGACTCGCGCACTCAGGATGCGCCAACAAGTTTCGACTGGAGCGCCAGGAATGCATCGACGGCGGCTCTCGACTCAGCGTCCGCGGATCCGCCGACGACCTCCGACCCCAGTGCTGCGGATGCGCCGAAGACTTCCGGCCCGAGCGCCACGGTTACGCCGACGGCATTCGACATAAGCACCGCTGCACACGTCAATGGCCATTTCTCGAAGGTAGCAGGCACGCCAAAGGTTGGATCCAAAGCTCCCGCAACTGTGCAAACGCAGGAAGTTGGCACCCAGACTTCGAACGCCCGAAGCGACTCTCTCGCCGCGCTCCTCGATGATCGCACAGTCGGCGACTCACCCCCGCGATGTCGCGGCGGACGAATCGAGCCTTCACCAAATCAACACCAGTGCTTCAACTGGCGCTGCCGGTACGGGCAAGACTTCCGCAGGCGACGCCAGCGCGACCCGCACTTCGGATGGGGTCACGACCGGCGATCCTGCGGGTCAATCCGCGGAGTTGGCGATGGTCGCGCAATCAGGCGTCGCTGCCATGGTGGATTCGCCTGTAGCGGGATCGGACATCGCGCTCGCTAAGAAGAGCCAGCCTTCCTCGCCGAAGGCTAGCGGCGATTCGGCATCCGCGTCTTCTGCACAGGTCACCTCATCGGCGAACAAGTTCGCGAATGTCGCCAACCCCGCGCAAATCGACGCCGACGCGGACCTACGAATCACGGCGACACCTCGCACTACGGATTCAGCTCACTCGCACAGCGGCCGCGAGAGCGGTGGCACGTCCCCTGCTCTGTCAACGCAAAGCGCAAATTCGGACAGCATGAATCCAGCAGACCCAAAAATCACACAACAGGTATTCGCGAAACTCGCCGCCGATGCGACCACATCAAGCGCGCAGTGGTCTTCGCAAACGCAGACGGACGCGGTCGCACAGACCGCGCCGCAGGACCAACGCGCTCGCAATGGCAACACCAAAGAAACCTCAAGTCAGCCGGCAGATGCGTCGGGCCTCGCGAATGATCCAGCTCATGGCGCCGACCCTCAGCCGGCATCGCCGGCCCCCGAAGTCGCGGCTATTCGCCTGACGCCCCAAGTCACGTCCCCAAGCGAATCGTCGCGCACCGTGAGTATCACGGTGCAATTGGCGGGCGGGCAGACGGCACAGGCGAGTGTGCGCGAGCACGCGGGAGCGGTTGACGTCAAAATTCTCACCCCGACCGCGGCCTCGGCGCAGCGGGTCTCCTCCGAAATGGACGGCATGCGCCAAAACCTTGACGCCGCAGGAATAAAGCTGGGGCATTCGGAAATCTCCTATCAACAGGGCGACGGTGGAGGTCAGGGCCGCGAAGGATATCGGCCGCCGGCGCAGAATCAGTCAGCTAACGGGAAAGAAGTTTTTGTCATGAACGAGGTACTCCAATGAGCTCGATTCTGGATGCGACAACTTCGGCGGCAGCGCCGACTAATACCGATGCGGCGGTCGCCGCGCCACCAGCGATGTCGTCCGCTGACTTCTTGCAAATTCTGGTCGCGGAGTTTCAAAACCAGGATCCTACCTCGCCGACGGATCCGACACAGTACGCCACCCAGATGGTTGATTTCTCCAACCTCGGACAACTGCAATCGATCAATCAGGACCTGCAGAGCAATCAAACTTCACAGACTTCGCTGATGCAGGCCGCGTCGGCATTCATCGGGCGCGAAGTGGTGGCGCCGGGCAGTGCGGTGGGAGTTCAGAACGACAAGGCGACCGCGATCACGTACGCGCCGACATCTAACGACGCCTACACCGCGCTGGTCACCAACTCCACGGGCGTGCAGGTCGCTCAGGTATCGTTGGGCAATCTTACCAGCGGCAGCGTCCAGACCTTCACCTGGAAACCGTCGTCCTCGACCGCCGACGGCCAGTATCAGGTGACAATCGTCAACAGCAAAAATGTCGCGCTCGGCGGTCTGCTCGAGCAAGGCGTCGTGCAAAGCGTCAACCTGCTTACCAGCGGAGGGGTCTCGCTCAATCTCGGCAACCTCGTCATTCCGGCGAGCAGCGTCGGAAGCGTGGCGCAGCCGACTTCGTAAGCCGAACCAACACAAGAGAGGGATCACCCAATGGCAGGAAGTTCACTAACCGTAACCGAAACCGGACTGCAAGGCGTGGAGACCGCGATGCAGGCGGTGAGCGATAATCTCGCGAACGCGCAGACCACCGGTTTTCATTCGGAGTCCGCGGATTTCGCAACGCTGCTGGGCGAGTTCGTCGCCGGCAACGCGCTGGGAGGCGGCGTAACTACGACCGGCATCACCCGCGATCTCTCGGAGGGCGCCATCACCCAAACCAATTCGCCGACCGACATGGCGATCCAGGGCAACGGCTACTTCGTGCTGAGCGACGCCTCAGGCGCGCTGAGCTACACGCGCGACGGACAGACTCAGGTCAGCTCCAATGGCACCCTGGTCGGGTTCAACGGCGATTCCGTAATGGGATACTCGGTCAATGCTGCCGGCGTCTCCTCGGGAGTGCTGGGACCGATCGCGATTCCGCAAGGCGTGCTAGCTCCTACCGCTTCGACTCAGACCACCGTCAGCGGAAACCTCGACGCGTCAACTCCGGTTATAGCGGGAGCGATAAATCCCGCGAACCCCGCGACCTACAGCACTTCGGTCAGCGTTCAGGTGTACGACAGTCTGGGCAACTCGCACGTTCTCACCTACTACTACCAAAACGCGGGAGTCGGCGTTGCGCCAGTCGCGGAAACATGGAACTGGACCGCGACGCTCGACGGCAGCGCGGTTGGACTCGCCAATAACAGTGGAGTCATCGGCTTCGACAATACCGGCGCCATCGTCGCCGGCGCCAAACCAGCCCTGCCACTGACTGCGGCCATCGCGGGCGCCGCCAACCTGTCGCTCAATCTCGACTTCTCCGGACTGACCCAATACGCGGGAGGCACCGCGGCAACCGGTAGCGCCGACGGCAACGCCGTCGGACGTCCCGAAGGCGTTCAAATCGGCGACAACGGTGGCGTCTCGATTTCCTACTCCAATGGGCAGACCGTCAACGTAGCCCAGGTCGCGGTCGCGACGTTTCCCTCAGAACAAGGCCTACAGCTCGGCAACGGAGTCTTCAACGCAACCGCGAATTCGGGCGTCGCGACTATCTCGACAGCTGGTTCCGGCGCCGCCGGCACCATCCAGGCCAACGCGCTGGAAAGCTCGAACGTCAACACCACCAGTCAGTTGGTGAACCTCGTCGTTCTGCAGCGCAACTACCAGGCAAACGCCAAGGCGCTGCAAACCGAGGACAGCATCCTGGGAACCATCATCGGAATTCAGACTCAGTAACACGATGTCAAAGAGGTTCATCATTATAGTAGCGGCGGTCTTGCTGATCGGAGGAGGCACCGGCGGATATTACTTCTTCGTGATGGCGAAGAAGCCGGCGGTCGCGAAGAAAGTGGCTCCTCCGCCTCCTCTCAAGCTCGCATATGTCGATGTGAAAGAAATGACGCTGCGCCTCTCCGACACAGCCGCCGAACACTACATCAAGCTGTCACCGGTGCTCGGTGTACCGACCGCGAAATCTGATGAGATTTCGGAGAAGCTCCCCGTGGTGCGCGATCGGATAGTCACCGTCGTCACTGCGCGTTCAGCCGGCGACCTCGCGACGCCAGCCGGCAAGGACAAGCTCAAGGCGGACCTGATGGACGTCCTTCACCGTGATTTTCACGAGGATGTCGTCGACATCTATTTCTCGGACTACCTGGTCGAATGAAATTCGTCAACATTATATTCGGTGGCGGCGTGACGATCGCGATGATCGGTGCGGCTTCGAAAGTCGCACTCGCAGCGTCACATCAAGTCGAGGCGCAGACCGCGTCGCAGGCTTCCAGCGCGGCCGACTTCGCGATCTCGATCGGTAACCGCGGCGCCGGGCCACTCGAAATCGCGGCGCTGCTGACGCTGCTTTCGCTCGCACCCGCGCTGCTGATCATGCTGACCTCGTTCACGCGCATCGTGATCGTGCTGTCGCTGCTGCGCCAGGCGCTGGGACTCCAGCAGACGCCTCCCAACATAGTGATAACCGGCCTCGCGATGTTCCTCAGCATGATCGTAATGGCGCCGACGTGGATGAAGATTCGCGACGTCGCGCTCGATCCATACATGGCGGGGAAACTCGGTCCCGCCGATGCGGTGGAGAAGGCGGAGGCGCCGCTGCGCGACTTCATGCTGCGGCAAACCCGCACCGAAGATATCGAGATGGCCCGCGGGCTGCTCGCGAAGGGCAACATCAAGGTGTCCGACCCGAGCCCCCAATCGTTGCCGTTCTACGCGCTGGTTCCGGCATTTGTATCGAGTGAACTGACCTCGGCTTTCAGGGTCGGCTTCCTCATCTATCTGCCGTTCCTGGTTATCGATCTAATCGTCGCCGCGGTTTTGATGGCGCTCGGAATGTTCATGCTGCCCCCAACCGTGATCACCATCCCGCTGAAACTCCTGGTCTTCGTACTGGCCTCCGGATGGCCACTGCTGCTGGGAAATCTCGCTGGTAGTTTTTCCTAAGGACCCACGACCATCATGAATTCAGCAATCGCATCGGATTTGTTTCGCGCCGCACTGATGACGGCGGTCAAAGTCGGCACACCCCTGCTTGGCGCAATGACCATCGTCGCGATCATCTTCGGCATCCTGCAAGCCGCGACGCAGGTACAGGACGCGAGCGTCTCGTTCACGCCCAAGCTCGCAGCCGCACTCGGCGTCATCTGGATGGGCTCAACCTGGATGACTGCGGTCCTCGGCGGCTTCATGCACAAAGCCCTCGTGGCGATTCCGTGGATAGTGCAGCGATGAATCTGACCGTCGGAAATGATGCCGCACTCGCATTCGGCCTGCTCTTCGCGCGCAGTGGCGGCGTGCTAGCGGCGCTGCCAAAGCTGCTCGGAGTGGCACTTCCGATCCGAATCCGGGTGCTCCTCGCGGCCGTGATTGCCGGCGCGCTGATGCCATTGGCCTCCGTCGCGATGTCAACCGCCTCGGGCATTTTGCCGATCGTAGTGATGTTGCTGCGCGAACTCGCAATCGGCCTGATGCTCTCGTTTGCAGCCGCAATCGTCGTGGGCGCCGTGATGACGGCGGGCAGCGTGATCGGCGGCGGCATGGAACTCAACAGCGGCGCGATCCTGCGCGCGGATGTCGAATCTCCCAACATTTTGTCCGATGGACTCGGCGCGCTGGCGGCGTTGCTGTTCTTCGTCGGCGGTTTTCATCGCATGTTGATCGGCGCACTTGCTCACAGCCTCGGTGTGTTCCCGCTTGGAGCGCTCCCACTTCCGGATCCGCACACGATGATCAAGTTAGGCGGGCGCCTGTTCGCATTGGCACTGGGGCTCGCATTCCCGGTGATGGTCCCGCTGTTCGTGCTTTCGATTGCGCAAGGCGTAATCGCGCGGCTCGCACCGCAGGTGAACATTTTGACCGCCGCCCCCGCCGCAATCGTAACCGCGGGGCTGGTGTTGCTCGCGCTCGATGCGAGCGGCTTCGGCAGCGGAATGATGCGGATGTGGACCAGCGTGATGACCCAATCGATGGGATGGCTAAATGGCTGATCGCGACGAAAAGATTTTTCCAGCGTTACCGCAGAAGCGCCAACGCGCTCGCGAAGAGGGACACATCGCGCGCTCGCGCGATCTCACGTCGGCAATTTCATTCGTGGCGGCGATCCTTTTTATGGCGGGTGCCACGTCTCTCGTCTCAAGTTATGTATTGGGCGCGTTTCGCCAGGCCCTGGTGGTCAGCGGATCACCCGACTTGTCCGCCGCGATGGGCCGCGCGCTCGCATGGCCACTCGTGGTCGCATTCGTGCTCTCACTGGCACTGGTTGGCGCGGCGGTCGCCGGCGCGGCAGCGCAGGGCGGCCTGATATTCACGTTCGCGAAGCTGTCGCCCGATCTCAGCCGACTCAACCCAATAAGCTATTTCGGACGCATCTTCTCATCCGCGGGCCTGGTCGAACTGGCCAAATCGTCGGTCAAGATCGTTCTCATCGCGTTGGTCGCCTGGAAGACGGCCAAATGGGGACTTGATCTGGCGGCGGGCGCGCACGATATCGCCGAAGGTCTTTCCGCACTGGCGGCCGCGAGCCGCCGCATCCTTTATATATCCGCCACGATTGCGCTGGTCGCCGCCGCCGGTGATTACGCGCACAAGCGTTACGAACACGAGACCGAATTACGCATGACGCGCCAGGAGTTCCTCGATCAGCTCAAGTCCGACGAGGGTAGCCCACTGGTTAAACGCGCGATCCGCAAAGCGCAACGCGCGCGTCGCCTCAAGCGCGTCGCCGGCATCCATCAGGCTGCCACCGCAACCGTAGTTCTCACCAACCCGACGCATTTCGCAGTCGCGCTGCGATATCGCCGCGGCTTTGACCCGGCACCGCTGGTGGTCGCGAAGGGCGCCGGTGAAAACGCGTTGCGCATCATCGCGATCGCGCGCCTCGCCGCGGTGCCAGTGATGGAGAACAAGCCGCTCGCGCGCGCGCTGTTCAAGGCTGTCGAAGTCGGCGAGCAACTGCCGCGCAAGTTCTACCGCGCGATCGCCGAAGTGTTGGCGACCATCATGCGTGCCGAAGCGCGTCGTGAAAAAGAAGAAGGAGTCGCGTGATGGCTGGCACGTCCCCTCGCATACCGTTCATATCGATGTCCGAGCTCGCGCTGCCCGCGACCGCGATGCTGGTGCTGGCCGGGATGGTCGCCCCAGTGGGTCCGACACTACTCGACGTGATGCTGTCGCTATCGATCGCGCTCTCCATCACGGTACTGGTGGTTTCGGCGTCCAATCGCAGCGCGCTCGATTTTTCCGCGTTCCCCACCGTGCTGCTGGTGGCGACGTTACTGCGCCTGTCGCTCAACGTCGCATCGACGCGGCTCATCCTACTCCATGGCGATCTTGGTCCGGCCGCGGCGGGCAGCGTGATCGAAGCATTCGGGCGCGTCATCGTGGGCGACAACTATGCGATCGGAATCGTCGTCTTCATCGTCATCGCGATTATCAATTTTGCGGTCGTAACCAAGGGCGCTAGCCGCGTCGCTGAAGTCGCCGCGCGCTTCACCCTCGATGCCATGCCCGGCAAGCAGATGGCGATCGACGCCGACCTCAACTCCGGCAGCATCGGCGAGGAAGAGGCGCGCCGGCGCCGCCGCGATCTCGGGCGCGAGGCGGACTTCTACGCCTCGATGGACGGTATCGGCAAGTTCGTGCGCGGCGATGCGGTCGCCGCGATCATGATCATGGCAATCAATCTCATCGCGGGATTGTTCGTCGGCGTGATCCAGCACGGTTTGTCGGTCGTCGACGCGCTTCGCACCTATACGATCCTGACCGTCGGCGATGGCCTCGCGGCGCAGATTCCCGCGCTGCTGACCTCGACCGCGGCGGGCATGATCGTCTCGCGGACCGCGAGCGACTACGACCTGCCTGAGACTATCGGCAAGGAGCTGATGCGCAAGCCCGGTGTCCTGTTCGGCGCGGGCGGCCTGCTCGGGCTGATCGGGATCTTTCCCGGATTGCCGCATCTCGCGTTCCTGTCGATGGCGGCGGGACTTGGCGGACTCGGCATGCGCGCGCGCAAGCAGCAGGCAGAGGGCGCGAAGGAGCCTGTGACCGGAAAGCCCAAGCCTGCGGATGGCGCGGCGGCACCGTGGCCGGACATCCTGCGCCTCGAGCTAGGCGCCGCACTGATACCGTTCGTCAACGAACCCTGGAAGCTCGCGGATAAGGTGCAGGCGCTGCGTCCGAAGCTGCGCGATGAGCTCGGTATTACGCTGCCGGCGATTCGAATCGTCGACAACCTCGCGCTCGATCAGAATGGCTATCGAATCTTGCTGCGTGGGACCGAAGTCGCGCGCGGCGCCGTGCGCGGCACCATGAGCCTCGCGATTCCGGGTCTCAAGGGGCCGAATGCCGCGGTCAAAGGAATCGAGACCACCGAGCCTGCGTTTGGTTTGCCCGCGCTATGGGTTGGCGGCGAGCAGGTCACCAACGCGCGGCTGTCCGGCTACACGGTGGTCGACGCGCTGACGGTACTGGTCACGCATTTCGCCGAGGTAGTGCGCGCCAACGCCGCCGAGATCCTCACGCGCAAGGATGTCGAAGGGATGCTCGACCTTGCGCAGAAGGTAGTGCCGCGCATCGTCGAAGAACTCTCCGGAATGGGAATCCATCTCGGCTCGGTGTTCCGCGTCCTGCAACTGATTTTGGCGCAGCGAATTTCGGTACGCGATCTGCCGGTAATCCTCGAGGCTCTTGCGGCCGAAGGCGCGTCCACGAAGGATCCCGCGGAACTCGCGGAGCGGATTCGCCCCCAACTCGGACGCGCAATATGCGAGCCGCTGCGGCGCCCCGATGGCGTGCTGCCGGTGCTGGTAGTCGATCCCGCGATCGAGGAACCGTTTTTCACCGCCGTCAGCCAGGAGCATAAGGCGCTCACCGATCCCGCCCTGACGCGGCAGGTCGGCGACTCAATTCGCAAAGCCATCAGCGATGCCGCCGCCAAAATGATGGAGACGCCGCCGATCGTGGTGTCGCCGCAAATTCGAAGATTGTTCGAGCGCGTCGCGCGCCGCGCCTCGCGCCACGTGGTTGTGCTCGGCTCCAGCGATATTCCAACCGGCATCGAACCCAGCATCGTGGGAAGGATCGCGTAACAGCGAACCGTTGATGAAGATTTACGCCCAACCCTCCGAGGCCGTTGCCGCGCCGCTACTCCCTGAAAGCGAGATCGCGCGCCTGGTCGAGGATTACCTCCCACTCGTGCTGCATCAGGTCGATCGCGCGTGGCTCTCACCGCGCATCGGGTTGGGCCGCGAGGATCTTATCTCCGCCGGATGCTACGGGCTGCTGCTCGCGGCGCGCCGCTTCGATCCGTCGCGCGGCGTCGGCTTCGGGGTGTTCGCGCGCTCGCACGTGCATGGCGCGTTGATGCGCGAAATTCAGACCGCGATGAAAGGTTCGGGCGTCGGCACCGACGATGTTTTGATCATCGGCAGCGACATCGAACCCGACTCGCTTCCCGATACGCGCGACGCGCACGCCGCCGATAGCGCCGAGACCGCGCAGGTGCGCGAGCTGCTCGAATATCAACTTAGCGAGCGCGAGCGGCTCATCGTCACGCTCTACTTCTATGAAGAACTAACACTCGCTGAAATCGCCGAGGTGGTGAGCGAATCCGAGAGCGCGGTTTCACGCGCGCTTAAGGGTGCGATCGATCGCCTGCGCGCGGCAATGAAAGAACACAAGGGGGATTCGAAATGAACGGACTTTTCCTGGCCGCATCCGGCGCGGCAAGCCTGCTCGACGGACTGGGGACCGCGGCCGACAATCTGGCGAATCTCAACACGCCGGGATTTCGCCGTTTCCAGAACGTGATCGAATCGGTCAACGGCAACGGTACTCCGTACCAGTATGCCGCCAGCGCGCCGCCCACGATCGACATGGCGCAAGGACCGATGCAGTCGACCGGCAATCCGATGGATGTCGCGATCAGCGGCCCCGGCTTTATGACGGTGCAGACGCCCAATGGCAACGCCTACACGCGCAACGGCACGCTCCAGGTCGGGTCGGATGGAACGCTGACCGCATCGGGATATCCAGTGCTCAACCAGGCGGGTGCGCCGATCAATGTCGGCCAGGGCGGCAATGTGACCATCGGCGGCGACGGCAGCATCAACATCGACGGTAAGCCCAGCGGACAGATCGCGATGGCCGATCCTGCCGGCACCCAAATGGTTCCGGTCGGCGCGAGCCTGTATCGCACCGCCAACGGCGAAGTTCTACCGCCCGCGACCAATAGCCAGATGCATCAGGGATTCCTCGAGGGCAGCGCCGGCTCGGAAATGGGCACCATGGTCTCGATGCTGAGCATGATGCGCAACTACGATGCCTCGATGAAGGCGGTGCACGCTATCGACACTAATCAAAGTCAAGCCATTCAGGCTTTTACACTCACGGCATAAGGGGAGAAGGAAACAATGCTTCAGGCAATGTCCACCGCCGCAACGGGAATGCAGGCGCAGGAAACGCAGATTCAGGTGATCTCGAACAATCTCGCCAACGCGTTGACGCCGGGCTTCAAGGTCTCGCGCGCCCATTTTCAGGACCTGCTCTACGTCAACGAGCGCCAGGCTGGCACGCAGTCCTCGCAGACCAGCTTCGTACCGACCGGATCATCAATTGGACTCGGCGCGAAGACCGCATCGGTCGACCAGGTCTTTACCGAGGGTGAGCTCGACAACACCGGCAACCCGCTCGACGTCGCGATCCAGGGCAACGGATTTTTCCAGGTCTCGATGCCCGATGGATCGATTGCCTATACCCGCGACGGCAGTTTCCGCACCGACCAGAACGGCAAACTATCAACCCTCGACGGTTATGGCGTGATGCCCGGCATCAACATACCGCAAAACTCGCAAAACCTGACCATCGGTCCGGACGGCACAATTTCGGTGCAGGTCGGAAGCCAGACCCTGCCGACCCAGGTCGGGCAGTTGCAAATCATCAATTTTCTCAATCCTGCCGGCCTCCAACCGATGGGACAGAATCTCTACAAAGTGACGCAGGCGTCGGGAGCGCCGCAGACCGGCATCGCCGGGCAGAATGGATTTGGTTCCATCGCACAGGGATTCATCGAAATGCCCAACGAAAGCACGGTGCAGGAACTGGTGGGACTGATCTCGGCGCAGCGCGCGTACGAGGCGAGTTCCAAGGCCGTTCAAGTTGCCGACCAGATGCAGAATACCGCCAATGGCCTCATCCAGTAGATCGACTAAAAGTTGCGCGACCGGGGTCAGCGTTCTCATTCTATTGAGCGCGCTGATGATCGTATGGTCATCGGCGCATGCTGACCCGCCGGTTCCCGGCCCGTCGCCGACAGCAGCCGCGCCGCCGCAGCCAACTTCCTCAGCACCACCCACCGCGCTGGCGACACCCGGAGCGAGCGAAGAGCCCGCGAGCGCCGAGCTCGCCAGAGAAATCCAGGCCCAGCTCGCGCGCATCGTGCCAATCGAAATGCGGATCGAGGCTGTGACGCTGGGATGCAAGCCGCCTGAGGGCGCGACGCTCAAAGCAGTGGCGCCCGGGCTCACCACCCTGACCTCGCGCAGCTTCATGATTGAGTTGCAGTCCGGCGATCGCTCGTTGTTCTGCTCGGCGATGATGACGGCGAGCCGCCAGGTGTTGGCCGCGGCTCACGATCTGGCGACCGATGCGCCGGTCGCTGAGACCGATTTCGCGCCGAGCTGGGTGGATGCCTTCAGCACCGCGTCGGGCGTGCTGGCGAGCTTTCCGAGTCAGGGACCCTACATCAGCGCGACCTCGATTCGGGCGGGCCAGCCGCTGTATCAGAACTCGCTCAAGCGACCGATCGCGGTGCATCCGGGCGACCTGGTCACGGTGCTGGTGAAAAACGGCGACATCACGGTGCGCGCGCAATTGCAGGCGCAATCGCAAGCCGCGGTCGGCGACAGCGCCACCATGATCAATCCGGGCAGCGGGATGCCCGTCTCCGTGACGGTGACCGGCCCGAAGACCGCAGAATTGGTGATGCAATGAAAACCATAATCGCTATCCTCGTCCTGATAATGATCGGAACGATCGTTCAAGGATGTGCCGCCGTGATTCCTTTTCTTCCGGCCCTCGCATCGGCGGTACCCGGGCTGCTGATGACACCAATGTCTTCCGGCAAAAAAGATCAGACCATCGGCGACACCAAGCCGATCGAGGCCGATCCCGCGATCCAGAAGGCGATCGCGGCGCCGGCCGCGATCGCGGGAGATTCCGGGATGTTGATTCCGCAGCAGGATCGGGTGGCATTTCAGCCGGCCGCCGAAGGCAGTATCCCACTGCGCGTCGGCGCGGTCGATATCGTATCGGATATCAAGGCGCACGCGGTGGGCGATCTCGTGACCGTCTACGTAATCGAGTCGATGAGCTCGGAATCGAAGGCAGCGACCAGTCTCGGGAAGACCAGTTCGATCAACGCGGGCATGCCGAATCTGCTGAGCGGGACCGAATGGCTGAGCAAGCATTACCCGCTACTCAATACCGGCAGCCTGGTGAACGCTTCGTCGGCCAATTCGACCACCGGCAGCGGCGACATGTCGGCCAATGATAGCTTCACCGCGACGGTCAGTTCGGTGGTGGTAGCCGTGAACCCCGCCGGCACGCTCTCGATCCGTGGCGACCGCCATGTCCGCGTCAACGGCGAGGACGACACCATTCGCCTAAGCGGTGTGGTGCGCCCCGATGACCTCGACTCCAACAACGCGATCTCTTCGGCCCAGGTCGCCAACCTCGAAGTGAGTATGACTGGCAAGGGGCAGATTCGCGACAAACAGGGTGCCGGCGTGGGTACCCGCCTATTCGATTGGGTGTGGCCATTTTAAAGTATAACTTGAAATTAATGCTGCTCGCGTTCGCGTTCGCGATGTATGCGGGCATGGCGCGGGGTCAGACACCGCCGCCGCAGGATACCAGTGATGCGACGCCGAACGACGCCGCCGTCTATCTGCCGCCGCCCAATGGCAATCCGGTGCAGATTGCGCCGCCGGGCGGTCTGCTCGGCTACCAACAGGGCGCGGCGGGCACCGAAGTGGTGCTCTCGACGATTTCGCATATCCGCGGCGTGCGGGTGAATCATCTGGTCGGCCACGGCCTGGTGGTGGGACTGAACAACAGCGGCGATTCGCAGCAGACCCTGTTCTCGATCCAGTTTCTGCTCAACACGCTGCGCCACGAGCAGATAACGATTCCGGCGGCACTCAATCCGCAGAATATCCAGACCCGCAACCTCGCCGCGGCGATTGTCACCGTCGACTTGCCGCCGTTCGCGCGGGTCGGGTCGCGCGTTAACGTATTGGTTTCGTCGCTGGGCGATGCACGGTCGCTGCAGGGCGGCACCCTGATGATGACTCCGTTGCGCGGCGCCGACGGCAGCGTGTATGCGGTGGCGCAAGGCCCGGTGACGATCGAGGGATATTTCGCCTCGGCCAGCGGCGGCGCCTCGGAGCGCAAGAACTTTCAAACCGGCGGCCAGATCCCGGGCGGCGCAACCGTCGAGCGTGAAGTCGCCAACGATTTCGGTCATAACCATGAGCTCGAAATCGACTTGAACGACCCGGACGCGGGAGTTGCGATGCGCGCGGCAGATGCCATCGCACGGCGCCACAAGGATATCGTCGTCGCAGTCACGGACCCGGGAACGCTGCATATCACGTTGCCGCCGGCGTTGTCGGCGGTCAGCTTCGCCGCCTCACTCGATGATGTGAAGGTAACGGCCGGTGAATCGGCCCGCGTCGTGATGGACGAACGTACCGGCACAATCGTGGTCGGCGGCGCGGTAACAGTGGGACGCGCGGCGGTCAGCCACGGCAATCTTATCGTGACGATCGCGCCTACCATGACGGTTTCCCAACCCGGACCACTTAGCCACGGAACCACTGAATCGCTCAGAACCGCGAAGATCACCGTCGATCAGGAGAAGGGCGAATTTTTCATGCTGCCCAAGGGCGCGAGCATCGAGCAGATCGCCGAGACGCTCAATGCGATCGGCACCAAGCCCGGCGATACCATCGCTATTTTCGAAGGGCTGCGTGCGGCGGGCGCGCTGCACGGCGAATTAATCATCCGATAAGGACAAGGAGTTTCCATTCCAATGTCAGCTTCAGTACCCGGAGTTTTCAGTCAATCAGTTTTCAGCGGTGGCGCGACTCGTCCCACCAATCGGAAAGCCGCCGCGGCAGGCTTTGCCCAGATCTTTACCACCATGCTCGCTAAACAGATGCATCAATCGATGGTGGGCGAAGATACCGGACCGATGGGAATCGGTGGGGGCGCGAGTGGCGACATCTACGGATCGCTGCTCGATCAGGCGCTGGGCAAAACCCTCGCGAAATCCAAGTCGATGGCGGGGCTTACCAAGATGATAAGCCGCCAGTTATCAGGCCCGCGCCATCCGATCGCGTCGGCCTTCAAGGACTCGCTGATCAAGGTCGCGGCATCCGAACCATCGCGTGCCGCGTCGGGACGGCTGGCGGACGGAATCGAGACAGTGATGGAACGCTCGTCGCAGTTCGGGACGGGCGGAGTGTTCGGCAGTGACTCGCGAGGCCCGGTTTTACTGCCTCCGGCTCCTGCCGGCGGCGTGGCACCCCTGTTGCAACCTCCTTCTCCCTTGGAAGGATAGTTCGATGGCGTCCACAATTCAGGGCCTGAATGGAGCGCTCCCTGATCGGCAGATCGATCTCGTGAGCGCGAGCAAGATCTCTGGCACTCAAGCTCCGGCGGACGCGACCCAGGTCGCGCCGACCCCGCCTCCTGCACAGGCGGTGAATGACGCCACCGACTTATCCGCTCTGAGCGCGATTCTGGCAAATGCAATAGCCACTGCCAGCGCGGAGAGCCCGATTCGGCCCCCCGTGGTTTCCGCAATCAGAGCGCAAATCGCGGCGGGCATGTACGGCCCCAACCTCTCCAGCGTCGCCGACGCGATAGTGCGGGCACTGACCATCGGTTAGGAGCAAGCGGCGATGATCTCGGCTGAGCAAGTTGCAGAACTGGCGGGCGCGCTGGGCACCGCAGAGGGACTGGCGCGGGTAAACGCCGCGATGCAGTCGCTGAGCCGCAATCTGAGGGAATCGAAGGAAGCATTTTCGCGCGCGGAACTCGCGCGGATGATAGGAGCGCTGGATTGCTTGAGCGCCGCGATCTTTTCCATGGATCGCGTTACGCGCGAGCTGCTGGGCCAGGCGGGCGGGGGAGCAGTGGACTGTGTCGGTTAATCTCCAGGCGATCGGGCTGAGCGGGATCGCGGCGGCAGAAGATGCGATGGCGGTGGTCGAATCGAACATCACCAACGCCTCGAACACTAACTATTCGGTCGAGTCACTCGGCTTCCAGACCACCGCCGGCGCCAATGGCGCCGGCAACGGGGTCGCGGTCTTGCCGACCGTGCGCGCCGAAGCGCCGATGCTCACGGAGCAGATTAACGGCACTCAATCCACCCAGAGCTACGATCAGCAATTCTCGCAGGTGACCACGGTGGCGCAGCAGATCGTAGCGCCGGCTTCGGGCGACCTGTCCTCGAGCCTGCAAAGTGTCTTCAACGCCTTCAACGCCCTTTCTTCGCAGCCGCAGGATCCGACCGCGCGCATGTCAGCGATCACCGCGCTTAGACAATTCGCACAAACCGATCAGAACCTCTCCTCCAGCCTGTACTCGACCGCGCTTTCTCAGTTCAACAGCGTGAGCCCGCTGATCTCGCAAATCAACGCGGCAAGCACGCAAATCGCGCAGCTCAACGGGCAGATCACTTCCGCGCAAGCCGGTGGCCAGACCTCCGCTCCGCTTCTCGATCAACGCGATGCGGCGGTAAACCAGCTCGCGGGGCTGATCGGCGCCACTGCGGATGCGAATGGCAACGTAACGGTGGGCGGAGTGCCGCTGGTGTCAGGAACCACGGCGCTGACGCTATCGACCACCGGTTCCGGATCGGCGATCGGGCTCTCGGTTTCGCTGCCGAACGGCACCCTGCCCTTGAACCTGAGCCAGATCGGTGGCCAGTTGGGCGGCATCATGAGCGGAGCGCAGAGTACTTTGAATCTGCAAACTCAGGTAAACGGCTTCGCCGATACGGTTGCGACTGCGCTAAACGCTCAAAGCACGACGGGCTTCGGGCTGGACGGATCGACCGGCAATGCGCTCTTCACGATCCCTGCGGCTGGCGGCCCGGTCTCGATCAATCCGGCCTTGACCACCCAAAACCTGCCGGCCGCGTCCACCGCGGCGGGGGTGCCGGGCGACGGCTCGAATGCCACTGCGATAGGGGCGCTGGCAAACAATCAGAATTTGTTTCCAGCCTATCCGAATAGCACACCGGAGGAGGCCTTCATCCAGGTCACCACCAACTTCGGTACCCTGGTGCAGAACGCGACTGACGGACAAACACAAGCGGCAGCCACGCTGCAGTCGTTGACGCAGATGAAGAGCTCGATCACCGGGGTCTCGCTGAATGACGAACTTACCCAGCTCACCAACTATCAGAACCTGTTACAGGCCTCGGGGCGCGCGGTGCAGGCGGCCAACGACGACATCACATTTCTCATCCAAAACATTACTTAATGAAGCGGGGGCTGCGCCATGGCGATATCAGATCTTTCACTGTTCAACTCGATGACCTACGCGCTGGACCAGACCACCGCAAACCTTCAGAGCATCCAGCAGTCGGTGGCGACCGGGAAGCAGGTTCTTTTACCATCGGACAATTTAGTCAACTATGGTGAAGCTCAGCTGCTCGGCGCGCGCGCCTCCGCCGTCAACAACGACATCAACACCGGGCAGCAGGTTCAGGGATTGCTCACTAGCGCCGACAACGCGCTATCGAGCGTCGGCAACTGGACGAATTCCGCGATCTCTATCGCAACTCAAGGTGCCGACGGGTCCGTCAGTACATCCCAAATGGCGACCTTGGGCGCGCAAGTCCAATCAATCCTGCAAGCGGTTATTGGCCAAGCAAACACTAACTATGCCGGAGCACAGTTGTTCGCGGGCAGCCAGACGAACACCACCCCTTACGATCCGAGCGGTAACTACTCGGGCAATTCCGGCACCAACTTCGCCACCTTTAGCGATGGCACCAAAATTCAGACCACCTTCGATGGACAGGCGATCTTCGGCGATGCCAACAACGGCTTGATCGGGGCCCTCACATCGCTCCAGAACGCGCTTCAGACGGGCAACAAGACCGCCACCGCTAACACTCTGTCGCAGCTGCAGACTGCCGTTCAGAGTGTCGCCACCGCGCGTGGGAATATCGGTATCAACGAGCAGTCATTGCAAACTTTCCTCTCGAATGCCAACAACGAAAGCACCACTCTGCAGACCTCGATCTCGAGCCTTACCGATGTCAACGTTGCACAGGCCGCACTCGACGAACAGCAGGTCAACCTGCAGGAACAAGCGCTCGTCTCGATGGCGTCCAACCTGAGCAAGATTCCGCTGGTAAACATCCTCACCTGAACAATATCCCGCCGCATCTGATATCCCTTTCATAAATTGCGGGCGCGCCAGTGCGGCCCGCGGTCGAATGTCGCTCGACATCGCGCGTCTTGAAGTTCGGCTTAAGCCCAACCTAGATTGACGCCAGTCGAACGATAGAGATTGGTCCCGGTGTAATAGTTGATGACGGTTGGACAAAGAGACCACGCGGCGCCAAGGACCTCGGGTCACAGAGTACGGGGTATGAAAAAAAAGAACGAACTCGGTGTGCTCATCAGACGCGAGCGCGAGGGCTTCCGGCTCACGCAGCGCGAACTCGCGCGCAAATTGGGCGTGAAGGCCAGTCACGTCGCATACATCGAAGGCGGTCTGCGCAGACCTTCGCTCTCGCTGGTTCGGCGCCTCGCGGACACGCTGGGATTGAACAAGCAGAAGCTCTTGCTGCTCACCTATCCCGAGGCTCGGTTCCTGATCACGCAGCCTCCCAAGCCTTCGCCCGGGAACCCTGAGGCCGTCTGGCGGCAATTCGCGACCAATCGCGCGATGCTATCGGAGCATTCGATTACGCCGGCTGAACTCAAGATCTTGCGCCAGGTTTCGTTGTTGGGCAAAGTCGCAGCGCCGCGAAACCTTTTGTTCGTTCTCAATGCGATCAGGCAGGCCGTCTGCGAAGACTGACGCGCGCGGTCGATTCCGGATCTATTTTTTCGTCGTCCACGCCGCATCGTTAGACAGCGTCGGATACCCCGACCCAAGCTGAATCAGCACGCCGTGGCTGGAGCGCGGCGAGATGAAGCATTCGTAGGAAGTCGGCGAGTACTCGATCTCGTCCACCACGCGTACGCCCGTCTCCTTCAGCTCGGAGGCGGCTTTCTTTACATCCGGTAGTGCGAAGGTGAGATGATGCATCCCCTCCCCTTTCTTCTCAAGGTACTTATGTAGAAATGAATCGTCGCCGAGTGGCTCCAGCAGCTCGACCGTAAGCCCATTCAAATCGAGCTCCACGAGTTTGTATCCAGCGCGAGGATTTTCCCATTCGTACATTAGTTTCGCGCCCATTGCGCCTTCCCAGAACTTGCGCGCTTCGACGAGGCTCTTGACCGCGATCCCGATATGGTCGAGTTTGCCGATCGGCTCTTTTTGCATGTGAGAAAACCTGCTCCGCGTGTTGGCGCGATGTTAGTGACGCGCGCGCCAAAGCGTCAAGGCAAGCTTGCCGACCGCGCGCAAATACGCGATAGACGAAACCATGGCTGAAGCGTGGAAGATGCCTCCGGCAATCAAAATTTACGAAGCGCTGGGCGCGATCGGCGATGGACGTGTGCGCCTGGAGGACGAGCATCACGCGCTCGTGACATCGTCCGAGGGAGACAAGACTTACGAGGTCGAGATTTCCGACGACGGCCGCGAGATCTCGTCGAACGATAATTCGTCCTACTGGCAGGGCTATCTCGGCTACCCAGCGATCGCGGTCTTACTGATACGAGGTCTCTATCGGCCGCCCGCTAATGTGATCGATGCGCTCGCCGGAATTCCCTGGAAGGAAATCAATCGCCGCTTCAAGAACGACTACGACAAGACGCTCACCGAAGTGAACAAAATCGTGGAAGCGAGCGGACACGATCCCGACGCGGTGGCAATTGAGGTCGAATCAATCATGGAAGCGCTGCGGAAACTCGCCCCGCTGCGTGGCAAGCGTCGTCGCCCGCCCTCGGAATCGAAACGGCCCAATTTAAAAAAGATGTCGAGAAAATCCTGAAATAACGCGCCAGCGGCATCCGCGCTTGGCTAGTGCGTTTGCCGCGATATCTCAGATTCGATCGAATCAGTCGCCGCTCTCCGTGTCTGCGATGTGGGAACCGAAGTGCGCCCCTCGCAGACCGCATCGATCGTCACATTCGCCGTCGAACTGGTCGCATCGGTCGCGACGCAATGGTACTGACCCTCCGACAGATCACTTTCCCACTTCTGTGGAATAGCGGATAGGGTGAGCCGCCGCCGCTTATCGGGCATAATTTATCAGGCGCGCGAAGCGCTTCATGCGTGAGGCTGTGGCACTAACAGGAGTCTCGAATGACGTTGGGTGCGGAAGTGATCGGAAATCCCTGGGCAACCATCTGGACCAGACCGCGCGCGACGATTCGGCGTATCGTCGAAACCGACGTCCGCTATCAGGTGACGTTCCTCGCGATTCTTTCCGGCGCGCTGATCTGGCTCGAACGCCGATGGTCCAATCCATCCACCGCCGCTGCCTTCCCGATGCTCGTGGTGATAGCGGTCATCGTCGGCGCCATCCTCGGAATCGTCGAACTCTACATCAACGGCGCGCTGCTCAAGTGGGCGGGCGCCGCGCTCGGCGGAGTGGGCAGCTATGCCGAGGTTCGCGCCGCCCTCGCATGGTCGAGGGTTCCCGTCATCGTCGCCTTCTCAATCGGCATTCTCGCCATCCTGCTCGGCACCGACGGCCCGATGCTCGGCAGCGATGGCGAGTTCTCCAATTCCGGCGCGAGCGTGACGCTCCTTCACGGCGCGCTGGTGCTATGGGGATTCGTCGTGATGCTCAAGTGCGTCGGGGAGGTGCACCGCTTCTCGGTCTGGCGCGCATTGGGATCGATACTGCTGATCGTGCTGGCAATCGCGTCGGTTCTCGTCGCGATGATGCTGCTCTTCGGTGGTATCGGCAGGCTGATGCATCCGACGTTGTCGGTTTAATCGTCAATCGATGTGGAGCCGCTCGGCCAGGCGGCTGAATCTCTTGCGCTCCTCGGCGTTGCGCACCGCCTGTTGCAGCGCGCTCCGCGTCCCGACCAGTACGCACACCCGCTCCGCTCGCGTCATCGCGGTGTAGAGAAGATTGCGCCGCAGCATAAGGTAATGCGTCGGATGAATCGGCATCACGATTGCCGGATATTGGCTGCCCTGGCTCTTGTGCACCGAGATCGCATAGGCGAGCGCGATTTCATCGATATCGGATAGATCATACTCGGTGTGCGTTTCCTCGAACGCCACACTGATCTTTCCCTTGGCGGTATCGATTGTCAGCACGCGGCCTATCGATCCGTTAAACACCAGCTTGTCGTAGTCATTGCGAAGCTGGATGACGCGATCGCCCTCGCGGAAGATCCGATCGCCGGCGCGCAGCTCGCGCCCCGACGGATTTAGCAACGCCTGCAGTTCCTGATTCAGGAGATGCGTCCCGAGCGGTCCTCGATTCATCGGCGTCAGTACCTGCACTTCGCGCGGATCGCTGATACCGAATTTGCCGACCAGCCGCTGTTGCACGAGCTGTTTGATGGTTTGCACGACATCGTCGGGCGAGTTGCGCTCGAAGAAAAAGAAGTCGCCGTCGGGCCGATTGCTGACGTCGGGAAACTCGCCCCGGTTGAGGCGGTGCGCATTCGCGACGATCATGCTCTCACGCGCCTGCCGATAGACCTCGTGCAGCTCGACCACCGGCACCAGTCCCGACGCGATCACATCCTTGAGCACGCTGCCGGGGCCGACCGAAGGAAGCTGATCGCGATCGCCGACCAGCAGCAGCGCGCAATCGGGCATCAGCGCAGTGACGAGCGCCGAAGCGAGTTCCACATCCATCATCGAGGCTTCATCGATGATCAGATAGTTGGTGCGAATCGGAAATTCCGCATTGCGCAGGAAGCCCTGCGTCTCTGGCGTGTACTCCAGCAGCCGATGAACCGTCTTCGCCTCGCGACCGGTCGCCTCCTGGAGCCGTCGAGCAGCGCGCCCGGTTGGCGCCGCCAGGGTCGGCTTCAGCCCGGCGTCGGTCAGCGCCGCGATCACCGATTTCAGCAGCGTGGTCTTGCCGGTGCCGGGTCCTCCGGTGATGACGGTGACCTTGCTTTGCAACGCGCATCGAAGTGCCCCGCGCTGCTCCACCGACAGCGTGATGTGGACGGCACGTTCGGCAGCCGCGGTCGCCCGATCGATGACCGACTTGCCGATCGGCCGGCCCTGGGTCAGTTGGTGAATCTTCTCGGCGACCGTCAGCTCCGCATCGTAGAGGCGTTTGAGGTAAACGGCGGTATGCTCACCGGCCGGCTCCGCGACCACCTCGCCACTCTTTTGCAACTCCTCGAGTGCGCGCGAGGCGAGCTCAACGTCCATCTCGAGGCCGCTCTCGAATTGCCGCTCGAGATATTCGAAAGGCGCGTAGACATGCCCGTCGTCGGCCATTCGTTCGAGCAGGTAGACAATCGCCGCACGCGCGCGCTGAATCGAATTGCGCGGAATCGCGAGCTTCTCCGCGATCGCATCGGCGGTGCGGAATCCAATGCCGTAGATGGTGCGCGCGAGGACGTAGGGATCCTCCTTGA
This sequence comes from uncultured delta proteobacterium, assembly GCA_963815835.1. Classification (GTDB taxonomy): domain Bacteria; phylum Desulfobacterota; class Binatia; order Binatales; family Binataceae; genus DATGKG01. The sequence goes on along the minus strand of CAWFIF010000001.1, from coordinate 2,986,831 downwards.
CGACCTCGAGCGCGTCCTTCCCGTAAAACTTGTGAATCCTGCGCGCGTGCGCCGCGCCGATTCCGTGGCCGCGCAGAAACACCGTCAGCTCGCGAAGCCCCGACGAATCGCGCCATGCGGTTGCGATGCGAATCGCGACGATAGTTCCCAACCCGCGCACCTCGCGCATCCGCTCGGGGGCGTTGTTGAGAATCTCGGGAAGCTCGTCGCCGAAATGCTCGACGATCCTGCGCGCCAGCGCGGGACCGACGCCCTTTATCTCCGACGCAAGGTAGCGCTCGATTGCTGCGACACCGGCGGGCCGTATCGTTTCGTAATCGAGCACGCGGAACTGCTCGCCATAGCGCGGATGCTTTTCGGTGCGGCCGCGCGCGCGAATGCCGGCGCCGATCTCAACCGTGCCGAGTTCGCCAACCACGGTGACGCGCTTGCGCAGCCCGCCTGGAACATCGCATTCGATGACGGCGACCGAGTAGCCGCTCGATTCGTTGACATAGAGGATATGGTCGAGAGTTCCCTCGATCGATTCCTCAACATTTTCCTGTTCGTTCATCTCGCCGACGGTTAAAGAATTGCGCGCAGCGACGACGTGGTAAAGCGAGCGCGTGCTGGATCAGTCCACAAGCGGGCCGCGCCCGCGAGCTCAAACCTCGATGGTCTGCCAATGGCCCTCGTAGAAACGCCAGGTCTTGAGTGCGGACCGTACGACGTAGTCGGCGAGAATCGACCACCATATCCACCAGATCGGTCCGTGGAAGTACCACACCAGGATAGTGAGGAAGAGCCGCAGTCCATAAAAGCCAGAGAGCGACGCGAACAATGGGAAACGCGAATCACCCGCGCCGCGCAGCCCTCCGGTGAGGGTCCAGTCGATCGCCATCAGCGGTTGCGCCGCTCCGAGGGCTTCCATGAAGCCGATGGTGTACTTGATGACTTCGGGATCGTCGATGAAGATCGCCGCGATTTGTCGCGCGAAGACGAAGATGAGCGCACCCATCGCGCTCATCAGCACCACTGCCATCCCGGTCGATACCCATCCGGCTTTGCGCGCGTATGCCGGGTCGCGAGCACCGAGCCCCTGCCCTACTAATGTTGCCGCCGCATTGGAGAATCCGAATCCGGGCAGGAACGAGAGCGCGAGGATTCGCACTCCGATGAAGTATGCCGCGACTTCCTTGTCGCCGTAGCTCGCGATGAATGCGACGTAGGCTACGAATCCGAACTGGATCACTAACTGCTCGATCGCCGCCGGATAGCCGACATTGAGAATGCGTTTGCCTAGTCCCGTGTCCGGCCACAGCCGCGTCCATCGGAAGTTCAGCACCATTCCGTCAAACGACAGGGCCCAAAAGAAAATCACGCCGCCGAGAACATATGCGATCAGCGTCGCGATCGCCGAACCATCGACGCCGAGATTCGGGAATCCGAATTTTCCAAAAATCAAAACATAGTTCAGGATGATCGCGATAACATCGACGATACCGCCAATCCAAAGCGGCGTGCGCGTGTCGCCGGCGCCGCGCAGTCCCGACGCGCATTGAAGGAACACGCCGGTGAACGGCTCCGAGATCATGACAATTTGTAGGTAGCGCGACGCCATGTCTTCCATCGGGCCGCGCACCTGGAACAGCGACATCAACGGATGCGCGAAGACGATCACCGGAATCGCAATCGCGGTCGACACGATAACGCCCCACACCACCGACTGCTTGAGCACTTCCTCCGCGTTGTCGCGATCATTCGCCCCGATGTAGCGCGCGACCAGCGCGATGGTGCCGGTGCCGACCGCCGCGATCCCCGCGCGCACCGCGCCGAGGATCTGCGTGGCGAGGCCGACCGCGCCGACCGCTTCCGCGCCGAGCCGCCCCACCATCAGCATCGCCGCGAGGCCGAGGATCGAGTCGAGCGCGAACGACAGGATCACCGGCCACGCGAGCGCCCACACCTCGGCGCGCATGCCTTCGACCGGAGGCAGGTTGATCTCGGCGCCCGCTTGCCCCTGCAACTCGGGAACCGCTTCCAGGAATTCAGACATGGTTTCACTGCACTTCGCCAGTCCGTCCGCGAACAGTCAAGCGCAACGCCGGAAGTCGGCGGGTCATGAAGATTGGCGTGCGCATTTCCGCTATAAATGCGACGGGGCAAACGATCTCGATGGGTGGGCAGGCAAAGGCGGCGGCAACTATCACGAACTCTGCGAAATCGGGCGCGGAAGTGGCGGCACCCTCGCGCAGCGCAATCGAACTCGAGCCGACCACTGTCTTCGCGCTGACGATGGTGGCGGCGACCGCGCTGTACTTCTATCGCCTCGGCGCCGCGTCGCTCGGCGCCAGCGAGGCTTACAGCGCATGGGCGGCGGCAATGCCGTCGGCACTGTCGATAGTTCACATTCCGGTTCCGCTCGATCCGGGCAAGCAGGTTTTCTACTACATCCTGTTACATTACTTTACTGGCGTCTTCGGACTGAGCGAGACCAGCCTGCGGATGCTGTCGGCGATATCGGCGGTTGCCACGCTGGCGATCCTTTTCACCCTAGCGCGCTCGATGTTCAACGATTCGATCGCGGCGTCAGCGTGCGTTCTGTGGGGATTCAATCCGGTAATCACGCTGCTCTCGCGGCGCGCGAGGATGTATCCGATGTTCGCCGCGATCGCGCTCTCGCACTTCATGCTGCTGTGGCAGGTGCGCCGAAAACCGAGCTGGCCGCGAACCATCGCATGCGGATTCTTCGGCGCACTCGCCATCTATACGCATCTAGCGGGACTGTTCCTCGGAGGCGCCGAGGCCGCGATGCTGGTGCGCGACCTCATCCATGGGCGACGCGACAAGATGCCGTGGATCGCGCTCGCGACCGCGCTCGTGATGTTCCTGCCCTACTTCTCGATTTTCTCCACACAGAGCCAAGCGCTGGTCTACGGACATTGGCTCGATTGGCTCGGAACCAGCTATCACTTCAGCTTCAGCGAGAAGATTCTTACAGCTCTCGTCGCTGCCACTATCGCAATCGCGATCGTGTTGGGGCGCGCCAACGAAAACGATCCCGACGAGCCGCTGCGATGGTCCCTCGCGTGGGGTCTGCTTCCACTAGTCGCATTCCTCGCCGGATCGATTGTCGTACGACCGATGTTTCACATCCGATATCTGATTCCATGCGTTGCGATGATCGCGCTGATCCTCGCGCGAGTGCTGGAAAGCTTCGGCAGCAAGGTGCGCAATCTTGCGGTGGTCGGAATCACTGTAGTGCTACTGGTTCTGGTGCCGATCAAGGAGATCACGCATGAACCATGGCGCGACATCGCGGCGCTGATTAGCGTCGAGTCAGCGCCGAATCAGCCGGTCTTCTTCGAGTCGGGATTTCTGTTTTTCGGCAAACCGGAGGGCGCCAGCAACGGCGGCTTCCCGACCGGATACTATCGCAATGCGTTCGATTACTATTTCCGCGCCGCCAATCCTCGCGTCGCAGTCCCCGGATGGGATCCCGCCGCGGCGAAGAAGATCATAGAGGAGCGCGTATCTCAAGCGGGTGGCGGATGGCTGGTGAGTTGGAAGTACGCTCCCGATACCCGTGCCGAGTTGCCTGATGGCGATGCTTTCCGCATCAAGCAGGTGGTCGACTATCACCTGATCGCGCTCTATCGGATCGAACCCGCCGCGTCCGCATCTCACTGACTTCAGGCTGAATCAGCGTTGGTAGTTGCGTCGTCCTCGTCGCGCGGAGGAGGGCGCAGTGGTGGTCCTATGCGAATCGGCAGGATGACGAGGCTGTAGCCATAGAGTTGCAGCCAGCTCTGAAGTTCGAGCGCGGTGTGGTTGTGCAAAAATCGTGACAGAAAACCCTCGACGGCGGTATCCCACACCAGCTTGCCGGCGAAGAACACGACGCGAGGAAACGTTTCGGCGATTTCAAGACAGATTCTCTGCAGCTCATAGACGGGGTCGGGACCGATGCCGGTGCGGGTCTCGGGATGTATCCCGAGTTGCGCCGCGTAGTCGTAGTACATTCGAACCTCGTCGGCGATTTTCTTCTCGAATGCCTCGATTTCCTCATGGCTCTTGAGCATCGAAGAATCGACCTCGCCAACGCAGGCGAAGACGATGTTGCGAAACTCATTCGGAAATAATTGCTGGATGGCGATCAACGTCGCGAGCCCGAGTCCATCGAAACCCTTCACCAACAAAACGGCGGTGGGCGCGTTTGCATCGCGAGGCGGCGCCGGCACCGGCTGCACCGGATGAGACTTGGGTCCGACTTCCCGCTCAAGTTCCGCGATCGCCTTTTCCACCCGGTCGTAGTGCCGTTTCACCAGCAGGCAGAGGCCAATCAGCGCGCCGGTGATTAGCACCGTCACCCATCCGCCCTCGTCGAACTTCAGGGTCAGCGTCAGGATCAGGATCGAGGCGGTCATGAAGGCGCCGATGCCGTTGACCAGGATTTTTCGAATCCAATTGCGCTCGGACTTGCGCACCTTCCACCAGTGCACCGTCATCCCGAGCTGTGAGAGCGTGAAGGTCACAAACACGTTGATCGCATATAAGACCACCAGCGCATCGACGCTCGCCCGAGTTCCTATCAGAATCACGGCAGCACCGATTCCCATCGCGAGCACGCCGTCCGCGGTCACCAGGCGCAGACTCAGATGCGAGAGCCGTCGCGGCAGCCACTTGTCATGCGCCATCGTCGCGAGCACGCGCGGACCATCGATGAAACCGGTCTGCGCCGCGACAAAGAGGAGCGCACCCTCGGTCAGGAGCGTGAAAGTGATGATGCCGCGGCCAAATCTCCACTGCGACGCGATGTGCTCAAACAACACGGCGTTGAGAGTCTGCCCCGCAACCAGATGGACGTTCTCGAGTAGGTAGCAAATCAAAATGCCGCCCGCGATGAAGGCCAGCGAGAATGCCATGTAGAGCATGGTGCGCTTGCCGGTCACGGTCCTGGGCTCGCGCAAAATGGGCAGTCCGTTGCTCACCGCCTCGATGCCGGTATAGGTACCGCCACCCATCGAGTAGGCGCGAAAAAAGATCGCGAGCAGCGCAAACCATCCGACCGCGTGCGCGCTGCTTTGTGCCTGCGCAACCGCCTGATGCAATACCAGCGGAAGTTGCGCGCCACGGCTTAGCAACGCGTAACCGACCAGCCATGTGTGCATCAGCACGAAGGCGAGAAAGATCGGCAGCAGGCTCATCACGGATTCTTTGACCCCTCGCAGGTTCATCGCGATCATCATGAGCACGACGGACAGGCATAGGAGCAGCTTCCAGCGCAGCCACGGGGTCGGAAGGAAACTGAAGATCGCATCGGCGCCACTGGCGATTGAAATCGATATCGTTAGGACATAGTTGACGACCAGCGCCGCGCCCGAGACGAGGCCCGGATAGGGACCAAGCAAGGTGGTCGCGACCAGGTATCCGCCGCCACCGCTGGGAAACAGATCGATGGTTTGCGAATACGACGCGGCGATAACGAACACCGTGATCGCCGTCATTAGTGCGAGGAACACCGCGAGATACTGATGCTGCCCGAGCGCGAGAAACGCTTCCTCGGGCCCATAGCATGAGGAGCTGAGGCCGTCGGAACCGAGTCCGACCCATGCGAGAAACGCGACCAGAGAGAGGCTGTGAAAGAGCCTCGGGTCGCGAATGTTTTTCGGCGGCCCGACAATCAGATCGCTGATCGTTTTTTCAACCGGGACTTGCTCCTGGGTCGTGTCCCGGTCCTTGTTGGAATCCATTTCTTCTCAGCGCCTTCGAAGAAGTTCAGGTTTGCTGTACGCCTAAAGCAATGGAGAACGAGACCTCAACGAGTCGGTATTTTCAAATCGAATAACTTGCGCGCTCGAGACCGACTTGATACCGCGCCGCGTCGATCAGGTTTTGCATCAGCCCCAGCACCGTCATCGGCCCGGTACCGCCGGGGTTCGGAGTGAGCCATCCAGCGATTTCCTTGACGCCTTCGAAATCGACATCGCCGGCGAACTTCCCGGGACCGATGCGCCGAAATCCCACATCGATCACGCAAGCGCCGGGCTTGATCATGTCAGCGGTAATGAAAAATGGACGGCCGACCTCCGCACCGACGCACGAGACCACAAGATCGGAGCCTCGGCAAATCTCCGCGACGTTGCGGGTGTGGCGATGACACCAGGTGACGGTCGCATTGCGTAGTCTGCCCCCGAGCACCAACGCAGTCGGCTTCCCCGCGATATCGCTACGGCCGATGACGGCGGCGCGCATGCCGTCCACCGGAACCTTGTAGTAGTCGAGCAGCGTAAGAACTCCACGCGTCGTGCATGGAATGAAGCGCCCCCACTGCCCGCGATAGAATCCGATCACTGCTGATGCGCCGACCGCATCGACATCTTTCTCAGAAGCGATGGCGTCGAAAAGGCGAAACCGGTTGACGCGCTCGGGAAGCGGCATCTGCAGGAGAATCCCGGTGGTGGCTGAATCGCGATTGAGTTTGTCCAGAATCGCGAGCATCGAATCGGTAGTGGCATCCGACTCGGGAATCTCGAGGATGTGGCTTTTGCACCCGAGCTCTTCGGCGAGCCGCCGCTTGTTTTTGACGTACTGACGGGATGCTGGATCGCGTCCCACGAGCGCCGCGGTCAATGACGGTACGACATCATGTCGCTCGCGCAACTCCTTCAAGTGATGCTTCACTTCGGGAATCAAATGCGCGCTGACCGCGCGTCCATCCATGATAATCGCCGACATGATGAATCGCTCGATAATAGCATGCGCGAGTGGGCGGCGAACTGATCCACAGCCTCGATGCTCGCCTGTGTGCAAATCGCGCGCGATGTTTGCGAATCTTCGCGGCTCGTCTCGTTTGAGGCTCTCAGCGCTTGCTAAAATGACGGTGCCGATGATTCCCCCGAAGCGCACCATCCTGTTCGCCGAACATCGAAAGCTCGGCGCGCGAATGATCAACTTCGCCGGCTTCGAAATGCCGGTCCAGTACAGCGGCATCATCGAGGAGCATATGGCGGTGCGCACTGCCGCCGGTGTTTTCGATCTAAGCCATATGGGCGAGTTCGAGGTCGCGGGTCCTCATGCGCTCGACCTTCTCGAGCGCGCGCTGATCAACTCCGCCGCGCGTCTGCGTGAGGGTCAGGCGCAGTACACGCTGCTATGCGCGCCCGACGGCGGCACCATCGATGACCTCATCGTGTATCGCCTCGGTCCCGAGCGCTTCATGCTGTGCGTCAACGCCTCGAACATCGATGCCGATCGCGAATGGCTGCTCGCCCTCAACCATGAGCGCGCCGATTTTCGCGACCTCAGCGACGAGACCGCGCTGGTCGCGGTTCAAGGTCCCAAGGCGATCGCGATCCTGAAGCGACTCGCCGCGTTTCCGATCGATGAGGTCCCGCGCTTCGGCGTCGCAGATGGCGAAGTCGCCGGCGTGCGATGCGTCGCGGCACGGACCGGCTACACCGGTGAGGACGGCTTCGAGCTTTTCGTCGCTGCGAACGATGCGGCGCGTCTGTTCGCGGAGGTTATGGCGACAGGTGCGGAGGATGGGATAAAACCTTGTGGTCTCGGCGCGCGCGATACGTTGCGGCTCGAAGCGGGCCTCGCGCTCTACGGCCACGAACTCGATCGCGCAACCTCTCCACTGGAAGCGGGCCTGGCGACGTATGTTAGGTTCGGCCGAGGCTTTGTCGGCGAGGAGGCTCTGGCCGCACAGCGCGCGAACGGCCTGAAGAAGCATCTCATCGGGCTTGCGACCGACGACGCGCGCACCATCGCGCGGCAAGGCTATCCAATCCTGATTGATGATTCGCAAGTCGGCGCGGTGACCAGCGGGACTTTCGCGCCGGCACTGAATCGGCCGATCGCGATGGCATATGCGCGTGGTGCCGACCGACCTGCGATCGGGGACAAGCTAACAGTCGAGGTCAGGAATCGAAAGGCTCCAGCCACCGTGGTTGCGAGACCTTTTTACAAGCGTAGCGGAAAGTGACGAGGAGGATTTTCATACAATGAGATTCATGCCGCACACCGACGCGGACGTGCGCGCGATGCTCGATGCGATCGGCATCGACAAAATCGAAGATCTGATCGCTCACGTTCCCGCCAATCTGCGCGCGATCTCGAGTATCGCGCTCGCTCCCGGCATGAGCGAGCAGGACGTGGCGGCTGAAGTGACGGCGCTCGCGAATCAGAATCTCGCACCGGACCTCGTCAGCTTTCTCGGTGGCGGCTACTACAACCACTACGTTCCAGCAGTTGTTCGGTCGGTGATCTCGCGCGCCGAGTTCGCGACCAGCTATACGCCCTATCAGGCCGAGGCGAGCCAGGGTACCACGCAGGCAATCTTCGAATTTCAGACGCTCATCACGCAGCTCACCGGCCTCGAAGTCGCCAACGCCAGCATGTATGACGGCGCATCTGCCGCTGCCGAGGCTGGATTGATGGCGCGCCGCATCGCGCCGAAGCGGTCGATCGTCGCGCTCTCGCGCGCGCTGTGGCCGGACTATCGCGCGACGATTCGCACCTACCTCAGCGCTGTCAGCGGGGTCGAGGTCATCGAGATTCCGTTCGATGCCGCCAGCGGACAAATCGATCTCGGCGAACTGAGAAACGTCGCGAAGGACAATCTGCTCTGCGTTGTCGCCGGATATCCCAACGGATTCGGAATCGTCGAGCCGCTCGGCGAGATCGCGAAGATCGCGCATCAGTCTGGCGCGCTCGCGGTCTCGGTAACGGCGGAAGGCCTCGCGCTCGGGCTGCTGAAAGCGCCCGGCGATCTGGGAATCGACATCGCGGTCGGCGAGGGCCAAAGCTTCGGACTCCCGCTCCAGTTCGGAGGACCCGGTCTCGGCTTCATGGCGGCGCGCAACACGCATATGCGTCAGATGCCAGGGCGACTCGTCGGGCAGACGCGCGACGGCGACGGCAATCGCGCGTTCACGCTGACACTGGCGACGCGCGAACAACACATCCGGCGCGAGCGCGCGACCTCCAACATCTGCACCAATCATTCGCTCTGCGCGCTGGCCGCGACCGTCTACCTCTCAATTCTAGGACGCCGCGGGTTGCGCGAGTTGGCCGAGCGCAATGTCGAACTCGCGCGTCAGGCGCATGAGGTGCTCAAAGCGGCGAACGTCGCGGCGCGATTCTCGGGTCCATTCTTCAACGAATTTGTGGTGAAGATTCCTCGCGTCGCTACCGCGCTCAAGTCCGCCGAAGATCGTGGCATCCTTGCCGGCCTGCCTCTATCGCCTGACTATCCGGAACTCGACGACGCCGTGCTGATTTCGGTGACGGAGATGAATCGCGCGAGCGATTTCGCTCGCCTGCGCGACGCGTTGGCGGAGGCGGAGTGATGGCGACGGCGGGCAAGATCAGAATCATTCCCAAAAACATTGCAATGACCAAACATCCCGATCCAACTGCTCAAGAGGAATCCAAACGCGAGGTTCCACTGATCTTCGAGCTGTCGTCGCCGGGACGGCGCGGCGTCGATCTGCATCCGCGCGAGGAGGGTACGAAATGCGGCGCGGAGATTCTCGGCGCCGATCTATGCCGCAACGACCTGCCAGGATTTCCCGAGTTGCATGAGCCGCAGGTGCTGCGCCACTTCCTGCGCCTCTCGCATCTGAACTTCGCGCAGGCATTGCAGTTCTATCCGCTCGGCTCGTGCACGATGAAGTACAATCCGCTGCTCAACGACGAGATGGCGTCGCTGCGAGGATTCACCGCGCTACATCCACGAACGCCGGCGCATCTCGCGCAAGGCGCATTCGAGTTGATGGCGCGTCTGGAAGCGGCACTCGCGGAAATCACCGGCATGGATGCTGTTACGCTTCATCCCGCGGCCGGCGCGCAGGGCGAGCTGACTGGCTTGATGATGATTCGTGCGTATCACAAGTCGCGCGCCAATCAGCGCCGCAAGGTGATCATTCCCGACACCGCGCATGGCACCAATCCGGCGAGCTGCACGCTGGCCGGCTTCGAGGTGAAGGTCGCACGTTCCAACAAGCGCGGATTTCTCGACGCGTCCGAGATCGAGCGCCTGCTCGACGACGACGTTGCCGCGCTGATGGTCACCAATCCCAACACGCTGGGAATCTTCGAGCCGCAGATCCAGGAAATCGCCGCCGCGCTGCACGCGCGAGGCGCCCTGCTCTACCTCGACGGCGCCAACATGAACGCGCTGATGGGTGTCGCGAAGCCGGGCCACATGGGCGCGGACATCGTGCAACTCAACCTGCACAAAACGTTCTCGACTCCGCATGGCGGCGGCGGACCCGGCGCCGGGCCGGTCGCGGTGAAAAAACATCTGGAGCCCTTCCTGCCGATTCCGCGTCTGCGGAACACCGCGAGCGGATGGGAGTTCGACAGCAATCGCCCCGATTCGATCGGCAGGTTGCGATCGTTTCACGGTAATTTCGGGATGCTGGTACGCGCGTACACATATATCCTCGCGCTCGGCGGCGATGGCCTCGCCGAGGCGAGCAAGCTTGCGATCCTGAATGCGAACTACGTGCGCAAGCAGCTCGAGGACAAGTTTCCATGCGCGTCGACCGAGCCCTCGATGCACGAATGCGTACTGACCCACGACCTCGAAAAGAAGGCGAATGTCAGCACGCTCGAAATCGCGAAGCGGCTGCTCGACTACGGAATGCATCCGCCGACCATCTATTTTCCGCTGGTGGTGCCGGGCGCGCTCATGATCGAACCGACCGAATCCGAGGGTAAGGAAACGCTCGACGACTTCATCGCCGCGATGGAGGCGATTTACAACGAAGCGCTGACGGATCCCGACCTCGTGAAGCGCGCGCCTCATACCTTGCCGCTCAAACGCGTCGATGAGGCTGAGGCCGCGCGCCATCCGATCCTGCGCTGGACTCCGAAGGGCGGCTAGCCCTACATTTTGTACTTCTCGTCCATCAGCTTGAGCGCGCGCTGATAGTCTTCGGGCGTGTTGACGTTGAAGAAACTCAGCATCTCGGGATTGGGATCGAGCGCCCGGATTTCCTCCTCAGGCACGATCCGCACCTTCGCGAAGTTCACCATCTCGTGAATCCGGTGCTCGCCGTTCTTGCTCATCGTCGCGAGGACCTTCGTGCACTTTTTGCGATACACCGCATGCAGCGTCTGAAGCTTGCCGTCGACATGCGGTATTAGCGCGTCATCGTCGCCCAGCATCTCGCACAGCTTGCGTGCGAGGTCGCCGTTGACGAACGGTACATCGCATGAGCAGACGAACGCGCGATCGAATCGGATCTCGCGCAGCGCCTGCTCCAGCGCCGAGGCAGGTCCGCGATTCGGCACGCGATCAACAATGACTCGGACCCCGATGCCTTCCCACGCGTAGCGGCGAGGATTTGCGACCGCGACCACTAACTCGTCGAACACGCGCATCATCTCGGATACGACGTAGTCGAGCATCGTGCCGAGCGCGAAAGGAAGCTCCGCCTTGGGACGGCCCATGCGCGAGCTCTGGCCGCCCGCGAGGATGATCGCCGAGTATTCCTTCCGGTCACTCACGGGATAGTTCCTCCCGCCGAATAACCATCACATAAGATGGCTCCAACTCGCCCGGCGCCTGGATCGTACGAATATGGTGAAATCCCACCTTTTTGTAGGCACGAATGGCGGCGAAGTTGTTCTGTGCCGGATCGATCATGCAGACGTTCGTCTCCGGCGGCGCGAATACTACCTGGCGGAGGAACCTGTGAATGATGCGCGTACCCGTACCCTGGTAGGCGTGAGCGCGATCTCCGAGGAAGAGATCGATACCAGCGGCGCATTCGGGCTGGCCGATCAACCCACATAAATTCGGATCGTCGATCACCTGGTAGGATTGGATGAAGCCAATCGGACGCTCTACAAGTTCGATGATGTAACATTTTGTAGGATCGCTTCCGGTGATGCGGGGCGCGTACTTCGCGCGCACCTGTTCGAGACTCGGCCATCCCGGCCACCATCGCGCGACGAAGTCGTTGTTGAGCCATCGATGCATCAGCTCGAGATCGTCGAGCGCAATCGGCCGGAAGCTAATTTGCGCATCATCGGCCATAGCGATACGGCCTCGGCGGGCGACTGAGCAGCTAATCGCGATTTAGGCGCAACTCGGAGGCCGCCACGCGCAGCGTCTCGGGATGATAGAGAATCGCAAGATGGCCGGTGTCGTCGAGCACCACCATCTGTTTGAACATTTGTTCAGAAACCATCTCGGCCGGCGGAGCGGGCACGATCGGATCCTCGTCCCCGAAGATCGCGAACTCCCGCGGACTGATTTGCGACAACGAGTAAGGCGAACCGATCGTGATCAGCGAGCGCACGGTCCCTCTGGGAGCCATCGCGGCGAACCGTCGCGCGATCGTTCCACCGAGGCTATGGCCGATCAGATGAACTCCACCCGTGGGAGCAACTTCCTTCACCATCTCGTCGAGCTGCTCCGCCGACTCGGCTATCGACTGCCATCGCGCGTATTCGAAGTAGCTGATGTTCGAGAATCCGGTCATCCGGATGTACGCCGCGAAGGCGAGGAAATTTGCGCGGCTGCCGCCGAGCCCGTGCGCGAGGATCACGGGATCGCGCACCAGGCCAAGCCGCGGCAGGAAGCGTTCGCTCTGGCGGGTAATTAAATCGATCGGGTATGAGGCTAACAGAAGTCCTGCGGTGGCGAGTTCTCGATAGACTGTGCGTGAGGTCATTCAGGAATTTGTGCGCCGATCTTCGCCGGCGTTTCTCCTACGATCGAAGCTAGCCCTTGCAGGTAAGCGCAGCAATATGGCGCGCGAGAATTTTGGTTACATGTAGAACGGTTTCGACATTTCATCGAAGCGTCCGTACATCAGCCATACTTTCACGTTGTAGGCGTGCGGATGTTCAACCGGTTTGTCGCCGACGGTCTTGAGTCCGAGCTGCTTGTACATTTCATAGAGCGGCTCGATCGGATTAGTGATGAGAAGTTTGGGGCGGCGCGAGAACAGAAAAATCCGCGCGGTATCCGACAACAGCTTGACCAGCCCCTTGCCCTGGTAGGTGGTGTCGATCACCATTCCGCCAAATTCCCACACATCGCTCGCGAGCATGTCCCTGAAGAGCGCCGCGGGATAGAGATGACCGAGAGTCAGCGGCGCCTCGGCGAGGCATCGCGCCCAGAATGCTCCGATCAGCGGAGGACGGCGTTTCTCCTGCCCCGGTTTGATCTGATAAAGCCCGAAGTGTAGCGCGAGCGGCCATAGCAGCACGTGCACGCGCTTCTCGGCGACGTTGAGGTTGCTCCAGGTCTTCTTATGAAGGTTCGCCAGCTCCTTCAGCCCGAGCGGCGTGCCGATCGGCCGCACCTCGAGGCGACCATGCGATTCGGCCTCGACCACTTCGCGCGGCGAGGGCTGCGCGGGCGCCGTCGTCTCGGCGGATCCGACGAACGCCGCGACCGTCTCCTTGATGTCGGCCTCTTTCGATGCGCGAGGCTTTCGCGGCTTGGGCGCCGGCGCGATCAAGTCTATGAGGTCAATGTCCTTCTCGTCAGCCATTTAGGTGCGGGGCGAAACATTGTCGAAAGCTTCGACCGGGTTCGTCCTATCCGCGTCGCAAACGCTTATAGCGCTGTTTGCATTGGAATGAAACAGCTAGCTAATAGACGCTTGTCGGTGTCTAGACGGGTGATATAACATTTTGTAGTATTTTCTATACAAAGACGGAAGCCATCGAGAATAGGCTTGCGAGGCGACGATCGTTCGGCCTAGTTTTGGATCGCAGGCCGAATGAGAACACGCGTTATCACCGCCGCCGCGCTGATCGTTTTTGCATTGGCGCTCCATGGATGCACCAATACGCAGCCCGCCTACTATGGAACGTATCCCTCGGATTTCGAGTTCGGACCCAATCATGGCTACGAACCGTATGCGTCGGCACCGCACGATCCGGAGGGCGCCTATTATCAGAACTTCGCGCCGGCCACCCCCTACTACTACGAGCCGCCCGACAGTCATCGCGATTGTGATGAACGCCCGTGCATCGTGTATCGGCGCAACGCGGCGCCGGAGCCGCTGGAGCCGGAAATAATCGCCCTGCCGCAGAAGAAGGAGCCACTCAATCCGCCCTCGACGATCTCGCGCTCTTCAAATGACGCGGCGACGACAAGTAGCCATCCGCAGCACGATGGCGAATAGTCAGTTGGATAGTCACTCGATTGACTCGCCCGGCTATACGTTTGCTCGCCTCCGGGACCGCGTCCCATCGTTTTTCATCTCGCCATCGAATCAACATCAATGCAGTTGCGGTCAACATCCATACAGTTATAGTGTAGAGCTCAAATCATCCTGCGAGGTTCATGATGGATTCGCACAAGGCGATCGTGCACGAGAACGAGGTCAACTGGATGGAGCTGTCGCATGGCGAGCGCATCGCGTTTCGGCGCAAACTGCTGGGCCAGGCGACCGGCGCCGAGAAGCTCGGATGCAGTCTGTTCGAGGTTGCTCCGGGCAAGCGCGCGTTCCCGTTCCATTATCATTTCGCCAACGAGGAGGCGCTCTACATTTTGTCGGGCGCGGGAACGTTGCGCCTCGGCGCCGAGGAGTTCGCGGTCGGCGCGGGCCATTTCGTGTCGTTTCGCTCCGGACCGGACGAGGCGCATCAGCTTATCAACACCGGCTTGGTACCGCTGCGATACATCTGCTTCTCCACGATGATCGGGCCGGAGGTTTGCGGCTATCCGGATTCGGAAAAGTTCGGGATTATCGCAGGGCGCTGCGCCGGCTGGGTCGGGATGCATAAGCGCGATGCGCAAATGTTTCCGCGAGGCGTCGGAAGTGGACTATTACGAGGGCGAATAGCATCGATTTCGCGCGACCAATTCCAGAAAGGTGAGCATTTTCCGGCATTATTTGGCTTCGTTTGGTAGTCGACCGCGAGCATCGCGAGCGGTCGCCCTGCGCATTTCGCGAAGGGTCTCGAATGGCAAAGTGGCTTTGTTTTGGCATTTCCCGCCGACCAACGGCGCACTCACAGTGGGTTTGTTTTTACGCTTTTGACACTCAACAAGCTGCGATTCGAGGTCCTTCGCGGAGCGCTCAGGACCACCGCTCGCGATGCTCGCGGTGGGTTCGTTTATGTAATTTCGCATTCACACGCGACTCGCCAAACGCCAGCGACGCCCATCTCAGGCGCCGCGTCACGATGGTAGCACATTTCGACCGTCGGGTCGGTACCGAGAGTGTGATTGCCGCTCTTGCGAGTGCGAGCTGGCCGCGCACCGTGTGGATCGCACCGGCCAGCGTCACGGCTCCGCCGGGGTTTTTCACGACGCGCACTTTACCCTCGAGTTCCGCCGAAGAGCCCGCGACTTTCACCCACGTGTCGCGATGAATCTGTGCGATAAGATCGATCGCGAGGCTCCCAGAGAAGCTCGCAAACGGTGAAGGCGGCGAGGGTGGAGAAGGTGGAGGTGCGACGCCATCGTAAACCACCTCGATGGTGTGGTCCTGCTTGACCGTGTCGGAGCCCAGGAACGCGAAGTCAGGCTTTAGCACGCCCCACAGTACTTCCAGCTTGCCGCCGAGCTTGGGAGCCTCGGGCGTTCCAATCAGGCAGATGTTCGCCGCGGTGTATGCCACATACTCCGGCGTGTTGATGGCGGGCCAGTTGTCCATCTTGAGGCTCAGGTCGATCGCGGTGGGACGATAGCCGTCCAGCGCGATACGCCCCCACGCATCGATGTTGCCGTCTTTGGAACGCGCGTTCAGATCCCGCACGAAGATCGCCTGCGGCGTGATCAACGTCGTCATGTTGAGCGCATCGATGGTGATTCCGGCGGGGACGATCTTCGCCTTACCTCCCCACAGCCAGATCCCGCCGTTGGCTTGCGGATGCTTGATCGGACCGGTTAGCGCGAGGTCCATCGAGACGCTGCCATCGAGCCCCCGAATCGTGCGGGGGCTCAGCGAATTCAGAAACGCGAGGCTGATGCCGCTCGAATGCACGCGGCCATTGATTCCGCCGCCCGCGTAGGCGACGAATCGTCGGTCCCATCCGAGCTGCATTGGAATAGTCGCGTTCGCGATCAGCTGATTCGTCGCGTCCTGGTAGATCTCGGCGTCTGCGACCATCTGACTGTTGGTGTAGTTGGCGTTCGCATCGACTTCGCGCAGGGTGTACCCGCGCGCCCCAAGCGGTTTGATCTGCGCGTGCGCGGCGACCATCGGCATCGTTGAAGTGCCGGTGATTCGAATCGACGCCGAGAGGATTCCGGCGATGCCGGGATCGCTCGCTATGAATGGATTGATGTCGCCGAGGTCGAACCCATTGACGAGGAATGTGACATCCTGCGTGCCGCCGAAAGCAGCCTGCCCCTGCACCGGGATTTCCTTCTGCCCGTTGGTCATCCTCAGATCCTGCACGGCGATTTGGCGCGCGTCCTTGTGAATGGTCGCCGGGTGCGCAAGCCGCCAGGTCCCATCGTTCAGTTGCAACGCGAGTTGCGTAAAGCTCACGTCCATCACGTTTGGACTTAGGTGAATTTCGCCGGCGAGTTTCTGATTGCGTGACTGCGCATCCCAGGTATCGACCAGGATGCGCGCGTCGGTCGGATGGAGCCGAATCAAATCGACGCCGAAATAGAGAGACTTCAAATCGACATTGGTGTGCACCTTGTCGAAGCCGGCATCGAGGCGCCCATGCGTGCCGTCGTTGCCGACTCCTGCGAACGCGTATGTGACCTTGCCTGCGCCGATAGAGATGCCGCTGGTCTGGAGCGAAACCATCGAGGCGCTTCCGCGCACCGTCAGGTTATTGAAGGCGCCGCCGGCGCGGCCGATGACCTGCAACTTGCCGCCGCCTTGAGTCGATGCTGCCGGATGCGCCGACGCCAGCGCCTCCGCAGCATTCCATTTGCCGTCGGTGTCCTGCCTCGCGCTGAGCTGGAGACCGCTGATATCGAGGTGCGTGAGGTCGATGGTGTCGTGAAGGATCGAAAAAATCCCGTATGCGGCGCGTAGCTGTTCGATATGCGCGATGCGATCTCCGTTGTAGGTCAGCGTGATGTCGTCGAGGGTCAGGTTGCTCCAGATCGATCCTTCAATCCTGCCGATTGTGAGCTGACCCTTGAACGTGCCAGTCAGGATCGCATTCATCTTGTTGCGAGCGAGATCGCGAAACCAGTTGGTGTTGGTTACGACTGCGGCCGCGATGATTGCGATCACGAGCAGCGCGCCAAGTCCTATCGCGGCGCGCTTGACGATTTTCCAAAGCAATCGCATCGCCGCGCGCTAGAAGAAGTTCCCGATGCTGAAGTAGACCTGCCACCACGGATCGCCGCGCGGCGCTTGTGACGGAATTCCGAGATCAAGCCGCCGCGGCCCAATCGGCGTTTGATACATCACGGACGGCCCGAAGCCGAAGCGGATCGGGGTCGGGAAGGTATAGGTATTGATGCTGGTCTGGCCGAAGTCAACGAATGCGGCTCCGCCGAGTTTTTTGTAAATCGGATGACGCAGCTCGACCGAACCTTCGAACAGCGAAAGGCCACCGAGTGGATCGTTGGACGCGCTGAGCGGTCCCAGTCGCCATCGCCCGTAGCCGCGCACGCTGCCCTCGCCGCCGGGAAAGAATCGCAGAAAGAGTGGGTAGTCGTCCTTCGGGCCGAGCGAATCCGCACGGCCGAACTTCAGCCGCGTCGCCAACACCGTGTTTTTCGCGATGGTGGTGTAGTTCCGGTCCTCCAGCGTGGCGCGGTAGTACTTGTAGTCGCCGCCCCAAATCGTGCCACCTTGTTCGGCGAGCAGCGTGACGATCGCGCCGCGAGTCGGATAGTACTGATCGTCGGTGGTATTCCACACCAGGCTCGCAATCGGTCCACTGACGATGCCTTTGCGGCGGAGCCCGTGCAGCGCGTCGATAACCGTCGAGCTGACGTTGTTGAGGTTCGCATACATCAGGCGATAGCCGATGGTGCCGTTGAGCTGCTCGGTGATATGCCAGGTTAGCTGCGGCAGTATCGCTTCCGAATGGAGCGTGAAGGTCTGCTCGTCTTCCTGCTGGAGTGCCGCGGTGACGCCAACCTCGAGGTCGCGGCGATCGAGGAAGTACGGCTGGCGCAGCGACGCGCTCGCATAGCTATTGATGCTCGCGTAGCGGAGCACAACCGACATTCGGCGGCCGCCGCTGAACCAGTTGTAATCGTTCCACTGCACCTGCCCGCCGAAGTCGTCCTGCGTGCTGTAGCCGCCGCCGAGGCTGATCTCGCACTGGGGCCGCTCGCGCACGTCCAGATCGATGGGAATCTCACGCGCGGCGCTCTCGAGGTCGGGGTTGACCGCGCTGAACAGATGAAGATTCCCAATGTAGGGACGGGTCGAGATCTTCAACCGTCAGCGCGCAGGCTGCGGAAGCCCACAAGATCGCGAGCAAAAAGAGGAGAACGGCGGAAACTCGTGCGGCGCAATCGTGCAACCTGGGTGACATGAATCAAGTGGTCGAAGTCGAGGCTGCCGGGGGCTGTTGCGAATGCCAGCAGACTCAAACCAGCGTCCCTCTATAATATCCAGGTCTCGCCGGCAGTGAAACGAGGTGCCCCGCCATCGAATGCGATACGGTGGCCGCGCCGGTTCGCGATGCGATATTGTGTGGCGATCATTTTCAGGGGTGCATGATGCAGCGACGACTCGGAATCACGATACCGTTCGATCCATTTCAGAACCGCAATATCGGCGAGCTGGTGCGAGCCGCCGACCAGTTCGGCTATACCGACGGGTGGTCGTTCGAATCATTCGGCAGCGATGCGTTTTCTCCGATCGCAGCCGCCGCGATGATCTCCGACAAGTTGCGCTTCGGAACCGCGATCGTGCCGGTATTCACGCGGCCCGCGCCACTGATCGCGATGTCGGCGGCGACCGTCAACCAGCTCTCCGGCGGGCGCTTCGTGCTGGGGCTCGGCATCTCGACGCCCAACATCGTGCAGAACTGGATGGGCGTGCCGTATGAGAAGACCCACACGCGCACACGCGAAACCGTCGCGGCCGTGCGTGCCATCATGAAAGGCGAGAGGTTCACGCTCGATGGCAAGACCATGCGCATCAACGGATTTCGCCTCGAGATGCCGCTCGATGTGCCACCCGCGCCAATCTATCTCGGCGCGCAAGGCTCGAAGATGCTGCGGTTGGCCGGCGAGATCGGGGACGGCGTGATCGTCAACTTCATCACCACCGAGACGCTGCCCGCGATGCTCGATCACACGCGCGAGGCGATGCGCTCGGCCGGCAAAGATCCCGCGAAGCTCGACGTCGTATGCAGGATCATCATGGCGGTCGGCGAGGACGCGGCGACCGCGCGCGCCCTCTTCAAGCGCTCGCTCACCGCCTATGTCACGGTTCCTCAATACAACAAGTTTTTCCAGGAAATCGGCTACGAGAACGAAGCCGGCAAGGCGATGGAGCTATGGAATCGCGGCGAGCGCAAGCAGGCGCTCGAATCGCTTCCCGATGAGATGGTCGAGCGCATCTACGTCTTCGGCGATGCGAAGGCGTGCCGCAACCGTATCGATGAGTACTTCAAGGCGGGAGTGACGACCACCGCGCTGCAGTTCCTGTCATTCGCGCAGAAGCCGGAAGAGCGCCGCGTGCGCATCCTTAAGGCGATGCGGGACTTCGCCGACGCCTAGCTCGCGTTTACATCGCGGCTACGCGGAATTCGGGATGTTGGTCGCCCCAGCCCACAGGAAATTTCCGTTGGCGTCGCGATACCAGAATGAGTTATCCCCGATCCGTTCTCCCGCCGGAGTGTAATCAGTCGCGTTAAAAGCCGCGCCCTTGCTTATCACTGAGACGATCGGCGCGCTGGTACTCGGCGTCCCGCGACGCAAGTTCGCATCGCTAAGCGTGACGAGTCCGGCGGGGACGGGTTGATTCGCGGGCGCAACTCCGGTGAGCAATTGAGCGGCGATGTTTATCGTAGTGCCGGGACAGATTTTGGATGCGCGAATTTCATGGTGCCTGATCACGTGATTGACGTCTCGCGCAATGTTCCATCGCGCCGCGACTTCCGCGATCAGATCCGCGCTGGCGTCGATCTGCGCTGGTGGCCAAACAACCTGCGCGAAACCCTCATGCTCGATTCCGATCGTGTAGTAATAATCGGCGGCCCGCCAACCAACGGATGTCTCAGGACGGCGTCGGCGACTTTCGCGGAAAGAGCTTCGGTGAGCGCCGGATCCAGATGAGAAATAAGATCCCGCAAGCCTCGTCGCAGACTAAGACCGTGTGAATTGATTGTCGAGGTAACAAACTACGTCAGCAGGGTAACCACCATGCTGACAATCAGCATCACCAGTGAAATTCCGATCATTACATCAAGAGACTTCAGCATGTCTTCCGCACCGGTGAGACCGCCGCGGCAATCGATGCCGCCGAACGACTCCGAGTTAGCGCACGGTTAGCAACGCACCACCCCTAATTCGAGACGGGGAGTGGGCATCGGCGCCGAGGGACGGGCCTGTTGTAGTTGAGAGGATTGGACGAATTGTAACCGGTGCGCTGCTCAGCACCTACGATACGTTTGTTCAACTCGACGACGTCGTTGCGGAGATGCTTCGCGCGGGGACGGTTACCGCGGTATCGCGACTCGAGAGATTGCTAACCAAAAAGAGTGAGGTGGTCAGACGAAGGTGCGGCGCGCCACCCAGTACATCGTTGCGCCCACGACCGCGTAAGCTGCGATGCCTTCCAACAGGCTTGCTCCGCTGGTGACGAGGAATACCGCGACCACCGCGATGGTTCCGACGATCGCGACCACCTGCTCGATGCGACGCTCGCGTGCGCGCATCTTCGCGACATGCTCGCTGATGGTGGCGCCGCAGTTGGGGCATACACCGCCGCGCTTGACGATCAGATCGGCAGCGCATTCGGGGCATTCGATTTTGGTGCGCAGCGGCATCGATCTGAAAAGCTACGACCAAACCCCAGTGTTGGCAACTACGGTTCACCTCCAGGGTGCCAGGGGACGCGCTTCGATTGCGCAGTGCAGCGGAAATTTCTCGACCGCCGCGGCGCTGCCTGACTGCTCGAGGAACTCTTTCGTCGGCTCGGGCTCATCCAGCATGGTGACCGCGAGGCCGGCCTCGCGAATGGCGCGGAAGTACCATGACAGCGGCCGATGATATGCGAGCATTTCGTAGTCGACCTTCGAACTCCATGACAGCCATTCCGAAAAAATCTCACGATAGCGATCGATGCGAAGCGAGACGGTTGGCCTGTACCCGAAGCCCCATTCGCTCAGCCACGAAGAGGCGCGCGGGATGTCGAAACATGGATGCGAAAACAGCATCACGCATCGCCCGGAGCGCCTCACGACGCGGCCCATCTCTTTGATGGCGTCGGCGGCATCGGGCATGTCCATCAGCGCCATGCATGTGGTGACGAGGTCGAAGGAATTGGCCTCGAACATCGCAAGATTCGCCGCATCCGAGGCGAAGTACTTCGCGCCCAACGGATCGGCGGCCTCGCGCGCCTTCGCGCGTTCGATGATGCCCGCTGAATCGTTAACGCCCGTCACGCGATTGCCCATCCGCGCGAGGATTCGCGCCAGGCTGCCATTGCCGCACCCCACATCGAGGATATCGCGTCCCTTCACCTGGCCTATCACCTTGAGGATGCCGGGAAAGATCAGCGTGCGATGCCACAGATCGCCCGCATCGCCTTGCTGCTCGTCAAACCAGTCAGCCAGCGTCGACCACTCGCGTCTCGACATGAATCTCCTGTCTGGTTCCCCTTCCCGTACGGGAAGGGGATCGGGGTTAGGTTCGCGCAGACTTCCGTTGCTCCTCGAGCTCGCGCAGTTCGACGCGGCGAATCTTGCCGCTCACCGTCTTCGGCAAATCCTCGACGAACTCGATCTCGCGTGGATACTTGTAGGGCGCGGTGATGCGCTTGCAATGCTCCTGGAGTTCGTGCGCGAGCGCGTCGTCGCCCCTGACGCCCGCCTTGAGCCGGATGAACGCCTTCACGATGTGACCGCGATCGGAGTCGGGACTCGCGACCACCGCGGATTCCATGACCGATGGATGCTCGAGCAGCGCGCTCTCGACCTCGAACGGACCGATGCGATAACCAGCCGAGGTGATGACATCGTCGGCGCGTCCGACGAACCACAGGTAGCCTTCTTCGTCACGATAGGCCTTGTCGCCTGTGAGGTAATAATCGCCGCGAAACACCAGCGCGTTTTCTTCCGGATTCTTCCAATACTCGCGCATGATCGAGGGTGGCTTCTCGGGCTTCACGCGCACCGCGATTTGCCCGACCTCATCTTCCTTGCACTCGTGCAGATCCTCATCGACGATGCGCACGTCATGGCCCGGGAAAGGGCGGCCCATCGATCCGAGTTTCACTTCGGCGCCGGGCATGTTGCACGCGACGATGATGGTCTCGGTCTGTCCGTAGCCGTCGCGAATCGTGAGGTTAAAGTTGCGCCGCCACACCTCGATGACCTCGGGATTGAGCGGCTCGCCCGCCGCCGTGCAATGGCGCAGCTTCGGCACTTTGTATTTCGAGAGGTCCTCCTTAACCAGCATCCGATACTCGGTCGGCGGTGCGCAAAAGGTCGTGATGCCGTAGCGCTGGAGGAGTTCCATTTCGCGCGCCGGTTCGAAGCGCCCGTTGTACATGAAGACCGGCACGCCGTTCATCCACGGGCCGAAGATCACTCCGTACGCGGCCTTGGCCCATCCAGTGTCGCTGGTCGTCCAATGGACATCATTTGGTTTCAGGTCGAGCCAGTTCAGCCCAGTGAACTTGTGACTATAGATGTAGCTATGCGCGTGCAGTACGGCCTTCGGTTCCTTGGTCGTTCCGGAGGTGTAGTAACAAATCGCGGGATCGCCGGCGCGCGTCTTCGCGACCTGGAATTTCGCCGACGCCCGTTTCATTTCCTCGGGAAGACTCTTCCATCCGCTGCGCGCCGCGCCGACGATCAGATAGTGTTCGAGTGCCGGGCATTGATTGCGCAGGTCACCGACCATCGTCGCGCTGTCCACCGATGCGATGATCGCCTTGGCGCCCGAATGATTCGCGCGATAGACGAGGTC
This sequence comes from uncultured delta proteobacterium, assembly GCA_963815835.1. Lineage (GTDB taxonomy): Bacteria > Desulfobacterota > Binatia > Binatales > Binataceae > DATGKG01. The sequence goes on along the minus strand of CAWFIF010000001.1, from coordinate 2,963,790 downwards.
CTTCTCGCGCAGCATCGCGGTGCATGGAATCACGATCGCGCCGGCCTTGAGCGCGCCGATATACGCGGCCTGCCAGATCGGAATCCTCGGCAGCACCAGAAGGATCGGATCGCCCTTGCCGATGCCCAGCTCCTTGAGCACGTTCGCGATGCGGTTGGATTGTTCCTTGAAATCGCCGAAGGTCAGCCGCGCGCGATTACCTTCCTGATCTTCCCACAGCAGCGCGACGCGATTGCGATCGGCGGCGAACTCGTCGATAACGTTACCGAAGTTGAAGTATTCCGGCGTGTTCCATCGAAATTCTTTGTAGATCTTTTCGTAGCTGTCCATCTGAGTGGTCTAACTACCCCCGCGCCTTGAGCTTCTTCTCCACCGGCGGCTGCGAGCGCTTGGCGGCAGCCTTAATATATTTCACGGTCACTGGCGACAGGTCATCGCGCTCGACTCGAACGTCGATGATCGAGAACTTATCTTCCCGATGCGCGTTCTCAAGCGCGTCTCGCAGCTCGTCCGGCGTGTGCGCCTGGAAACCCACGCCGCCCCAGTCGCGCGCGAGGTTCGCATACGGCCACGGCGGAATGTCGAGCAGCTCGCGCCGCTCCGCGACCGGCCGGAAGATACCCCATCCGCCATTGTTAATGACCAGCACAATCGGATTGGTGCCGAACTTGGGCGAGTGCGAAATCTCGGGCCCGGTCATTTGAAACGCGCCGTCGCCGCATAGTACGATCGGGCGCAAGCCCGAACCGATCTGCGCGCCCATCGCGGCCGGCACCGCAAATCCCATCGAGGCGTAAAATCCCTGCGCGAGGTAGGTCCCGCCGCTCGGCACCCGGATGTCGAGGCCTCCGAATAACATGTCGCCCGATTCGGCAACCACCAGATGCCCTTTGTGCTCGGCGAGGAACTCATTCACCGCGCGCAGGATATCGGCCACCTTGATTTGCCGCCCGTCGCGCGAGGCCTCCTTCGGCAGGTTGTCCGCGTACTCGACCTTCTCATGATGCGTCTTTAGATCCTGCCTGAGCAGCGCGCGGGTGAAATCGCGCACCCCGACATCGGTATAGGTGTGATACTTCACGTCAACCTTGCGATCGACCGCCCATACGGTGCGGCCCTGGATGATGTGCGGCGGCCGATTGCCGAAATTCATGTCGGTCTTAAGGCATCCGAGGTTGATGACGAAGTCGGCCTCATCCATCCGGGCGACGATCGGCGGCGGACTGATGGGCCCGATATGGACTCCCATGTACAGCGGATGGTCCATCGGAAACGCGCCCTTGCCGAGCACGGTGGTGCAGACCGGCGCACCGAGTTTTTCCGCCAGCGCGACCAACTCGGCCGACGATTTGTAGCGATGAATCTCGATGCCCGCGATCAGGATCGGCTTTCGGCTCTCGTTGAACATTTGCGTCAGTCTCGCGCGCCGCTTCCCCAACCTTGTGCTGGTCGGAGGGCTGGAAATGCAGATAGCCGTCCCATTCGATGATCTCGCTGAGGGACCTCGATGGTGCGATCGACCATGTCGCGATGAATCTCGACGTAGCCGGGACGCTGCTCGGCCCATATCGCGCGCACCACATCATGCAAATCCTGCGCGGCGCGCCGCGGATCGGTCAGCACGGCCGAGGCGCAGGTGACTTCCTTGAAGATGCGATGCTGCGATTCGATATCGCGCGCCTGATGGTGAATGAGGGTCCCGAGCTTGCGCTCCTCCTCGCCGGGGCCGCCGGAGAAAATCAGAATAGGGACGCGCTCGGAAAAAGATCCGGCGACCGGATTGATGGTGTTATGCCCGCCCGCGCCATAGGTCACGCACATCACGCCGATTTTGCGCGACGCCCTCGCGTATCCGTCGGCGGCGAAGCCCACTCCGGGCTCATGCGAGAAGGTATGGACCTGGAACCCATGCTTGCGCCCGAGCGAGAAGAACAGCTTGAGCGCGAGGTCGCCGGGGATTCCAAACAGATGCTCGGTGCCGATTTTCCGCAGGTAGGCGACCAGAAAGTCGCCCAACTTCATGTGTCGCTTCAAGGTTCGGTTTCCTTTTCCCGTTTGGGCGCCCGATTTCGGCGCCCGATAAGTTTCGCGACTCCCGAAAACATCCTACCATATCGCGAAAAGGCGGCTCACGATGCTTATTTTCTCGTAGGTCTACCGATGGTAGAGTTTTGTAGCGGGAGGGCAGATCGATGTCGATGATCGCTCAGTTTGTGCAGGTCTCCCCGGACCATTTGGCCCAGCTGGTTGAGGATCCCGAGAGTATCGAGGAACTGTTCGCCTCCGACGCGGTTCCGCCACAGGCGATGGGGAACCTGCTGAAGCTGGCCGAGGCGCAGCGCCAACGCATCATCGAGCAGGGGCCGCAGATGCTCGAGAGCACGCTCGCTCGGCTCGATCCGAAGATGCGTGAGTTGTTGGGCGCCCGTTTGGAAAAACTGGGCCTCGACGCCGCGGGGCTGAAGAAGCGCGAAGCCGGCGAGGCGCTGCTCAAGCTGATGATGGCGCGCGCTGGCCAGCGTGCCGGTGGAAGTGGCGGCACCGGCGGGCAGAGCGCCGCGGTATCGCGGGGCGCAAGCTTATCGATCGACAAAAGCTGGCACGGAATTCATTATCTGCTCTGTGGAGCGGCCGAACCGACCTCGGCCCGTCTCAGCCAGGTGATCCTGGGCGGCACTGAGCTGGGCGATGACTTCTCCGGTTATGGGCCGGCACGCTATTTCGCTGTCAAGGAGACGGCCGCGATATCAGCGGAACTCAATCGCGGCAACCTGGAAGCGGAGATGACCCGGCGCTTCGACCCTGCGCAGATGACAAAGCTCGGCATCTATCCCAACGGATGGTCGGGCCCCGATGCGCAATGGCTGGTACGCGAATTCCGCAACCTCCGCGCCTTCTATGCGGATGCTGCTACCAAGGGCTTCGCGATGGTGACCTGCCTCGTCTAGCATCCTCTGGTAGACATCGCCGCAAGTGCCGGTTGTCCACGCCTCCTTTTAGCAGTGTTAGATACGCTCGTCTGACCACGTACAGATGAGTTCATAGTCACTCTGTGTTCAACTCGGGAACACCGCTATGGTGCTCGGACTCCGCTAACAAAGGAAATCGTGCGAGTGTACAAGACTACCGATCGATGGCGATTGTTTCTGATCGTCGCGCTGGGTCTGCTCTCCGGGTGCGGCGGCAGCTCTTCTGGATCCGATCAATCGACGATACCGGCTCCCCTCAGCGCGCATAACCTGAACCTGGTCTTCGTGGTGAGCGAGGACCTCGCGTTCAGCGCCTTGGGAGACGTCAACTCCGACACGGCAAACCTCACCAGCCAAGGCTTGCAGCGATCGCTCATGATGGCCACCTTTCTGCGCCGCCGCGTGCTGGGTGGGAAGAACGTAACCGGCGTTTACGCCCTCGAACCGATGAGCCATCCGCAAACCGCCGGCAATTACCCTGACATGGCGGCGCTTGGGACCATTCAGGAGTTCGCGCTTGAGAACCAGGTCACTCTGACCGGTGAGGGGCAGACCTACACAGCCAACAGCTATCCGATCAATGCGTCATATGCGCCAGGGCTGATGCCCAGCGCGGTCGCGACGCCGGCGGTGCCTTGCGGGAATAGTTGCCAGGGTCTCGATTTCGCCGACCAGGGAGGCGACAACGAAAAGCTGGTTACCGGCATCATCAGCGCAAAGGTTGCGGGCTTTTACGTGTTCTCCGCGCCCTGGGAGACAGTCAGCGCGCTGCTGGCCAGTATCAATAGCAGCGAGGGTTACAATCTGGCCGTGCCAACGAGCTATGTGAGTCCCAACTACATCTACGCAATCTCGATCGCGCCATCGGGAAGCGCCCGCCTGGTCACCTTCAACAGCAATCTCCAGCCGCCCTCCACTTACCCGGTACTTCCCGCGCCGGGAGCGGCCAGCACTCCCTGCATAGCGCAGGCGCATTTCACCATCACGGTAACTGGCGCCAGCCCCGGCGTCTCGATTCCTCTTACCATCAACAAAAACGAAACCCTCTACATGATCAGGCATGCCGAGGCGCATCCGGTGCTGACATTTGAGGACGGCAACTATGTCTGCGCCGGGCAATGGCGCGCACTGGCTCTTCCCAACGCACTGAAGGGGAATATCACGACACCCGACGCGGTTTATTCGATCGACCCTGCGCAGGCGACCCCTGGAGGGAAAAACGCTTCGGGTGATTCCACCTGGTCTTACGTCAGGCCGTCGTTGACGATCGAGCCCTACGCTATCGCCAATGGTGTGCCCTATGGTCTGGCCGCGAGTTTCGAGCTCGGTGCGCAGAACCCGCCCCAGCTCGCCACCGTAGCGAGTGGTTTTTTCTTCACCGGCGGTCAATTCTCCAATCAGACTGTGCTCATGGCCTGGGAGCACGATCACATTCCTCCGACCGTAAATGCGCTGCTCGCGAGCTATTTTCCCAATGGCGGAGGCCCGGACCAGGCGCCGGGCTGGCCGGACGATGACTACGACACCATTTGGACCGTGACGCTGGATGGGAGCGGCAACCTGTCGGTGGACAACTCGACGTGCGAGGGCATCGCCTCGGCGACGCTGCCGGCCACCTGTCCTCAATTCTGAGCGTGTGCCGATATGCAATTTGCGCATTTGTTTAAGATTGCCGTTTCACGAACACTGGTCCTTGCCCTCACGCTGCTCGCAGGATGCGGCAGCTCTTCCGGCTCCAATCCATCGCCGACTTCCGCGCCGCTGAGCGGGAGCAACCTCAACCTGATCTTCGTGGTGAGCGAGGATTTGGCTTTCAGTGCTCCGGGGGACGTTAATCCGGACACCGCAAACCTCACGAATCAGGGTTTACAGCGGTCGCTTCGGATGGCCACGTTTCTGAAACGGCGCGTCCTGGGCAGAAAGAATGTCACCGGCGTCTATGCAATCGAACCGATGACCCATTTGCAAACCGCCGGCAATTATCCCGATATGGCGGCGCTTGAGACCATCCAGCAGTTCGCCCTTCTGAACCAAATCACTCTGTCGAGTGCACTCCCACCAGCATATATCCCCTATACCGGCAACAGCTACCCGATTAATGCATCGTATGCATCGGGTGCGGTCCCCACCGGAGTTGCTACGCCGACAGCATTCTGTCCGAATTGCCAGGGCCTCGATTTCGCCGACCAGGGAGGCGACAACGAAACCTTGGTGAGCGGTATCATCACGGCGAACGTCCCCGGCTTCTATGTCTTCTCGGCGCCTTGGGAGACCATCAGCGACTTGATGTCAAAAATCAATACGCAGGAAAGTTACAATCTGACTGTTCCCGCGAACTATGCGGGACCCAACTTCATCTATGCGATCTCGATCGCACCGTCGGGAAGCGCCAGCCTGATTACTTTCAACACCCACGTGAATCCACCTTCCACCTACCCATCGTTGCCCGCGAAGGTGCCGCTCACCAACGGATGCACGGCGCAGCCGCCGTTCGCTCCCATCAAAGTGAATATCGGCAGCGGGGGCGCCCAAAAGCCGGCGGGAATCAACACCAACGAAACCGTCTACATCATTCGGCATGCCGACGCGCATCCGCTGGCGTTTTGGACCGACGGCAACTACGTGTGTGCGGGGCAATGGCGCGCGCTCGATCTTCCAAAGGCGCTGCGCGGCAAAATCAGCCCCCAGCAGGTCTATTCGAGCGACCCGGCTCAGACCAGCCCAGGCACCGAGGGCTTCTCGTGGTCGGGTGTTGCGCCTGCATTGACTGCGGAGCCCTACGCGGTCGCCAATGACCTGCCCTATGACCTGGTCTCGAGCTTCGACATCTCCGCTTCCATCACCGGACCCCAGCTAACCAGCAATTTTTTCTTCACCGGCGACAGCCTCTCCAATCGTACTGTGCTGATGGCGTGGTCGTACCAATTCATCCAGCTGACGGTAAATGATCTACTCGCCAGCTACTTCCCCGGCGGCGTCCCGAATCCGGCGCCCGCCTGGCCGGACACCGATTACGACACCATCTGGACGGTAACGCTCGACGCCAATGGAAACCTGACGGTGGACAACTCGATGTGCGAGGGCATCGATTCCGCCAAGCTTCCGGCCACCTGTCCGCAATTCTAACCGTCTCCAGGAGAACGACAGACTCGCGGCACTGTGATAAGGTGCTCGCAAGAGGCTGTCTTCAGGGACCATTTTCCGATGGCGAACGAGTTTACTGCGATCGTCGAACGTGACGGCGATTGGTATATCGCTTACTGCGCGGAAATTCCCGGCGCAAACGGCCAGGGCCGGACTAAGGAAGAGGCGGTAGAGAGCCTGGCCGACGCCATCAAGCTGATGCTTGAGGATCGTCGCGAGGACGCGATTCGAGGCTTGCCATCCGATGCGATACGGGAAACCGTAACGATCAAGTGAAGCGTGGGGATCCGCTTCGTTATCTTCGACGCCACGGCTGCTACCTGAAGCGCGAAGGTAGCGCTCATTCGTTTGCAATCCGGCAACGGGCGCAGTTGAAGCAGTGCCACGGCACAACGAGATAGCAAACCGGCTTGCCGCAAAAATCTGCCGTGGCCTCTCGCTTCCCGAACCTAATCGATCGTAGGCATTATGTATCTAGACTCGATCTATCGCAGCCTTCAGCGTCAAATCGAAGCCCGAAACCCAGGTTTGCGGCGGACTTCCCCAGCTGCGGCCAGGCGTGATTTTGAACGGATCTCGCGCAAGATTGCCAAGACTATTCCTTACGAGAATTGGCAGGAGATGGATCGGGCGGCGAAAGGCGATCGGTTTGGCCTTTCTCGACGGTAACCTGTTCATCGTTGACCGCTTCTTTCGCCGAGACGCGTTGTATGCGGCGACACGCGCATTCCTTGCGCGTGGTTTGGTTCGTACGTATGACGTCGGCCGGTACGTGCTCGACGCATGACTCTGGGTGATGCGACCCTCGCTCGCGAGGCGGATCGCTATGCGGCGGAGGCCATCGTCACATGGAACATCGGAGATTTTGCCGGCAGGACGGCCGTTTCGGTGCTGCCGCCGGAGCAATACATAAATCGCGCACTATGACACGTTTGCGATCGCTGGAGCACGGCGAGCGCATCGATTCCGCCAAGCTTCCGGCCACCTGTCCGCAATTCTAACCGTCTCCAGGAGAACGACAGACTCACGGCACTGTGATACACTTCGGCGAAGGAGCTTGACTATGGAAGTGTTCCCGGGCATTTCGATGGACCCGAAAATACGCTTCGGAAAGCCTTGCATCGCGGGAACTCGCATCGATGTCGCGATGGTACTCGGGGCACTTGCTTCAGGAGCTTCCCCAGAGGATCTGGCGTCCGAGTATCAGCTCACGCGCGAACAAATTTCCACGGCTCTCCGGTACGCCGCTCACATAGCTGCGCATCTGGCTCCGGCCGTCGGAAGCCCGGATGAGAATCCTGCTCGATGAGAACTTTCCGCTCGGAATATAGTCGCCAGAGCCACCGCAGTCACCATGGCCAACGCACCGAACATGGTTGAGCAGCGGGCGTGAACATACAATCTGATAGATGTCGAACAATAACTCGGCGCTGGTGCAATCGCTGCGGAATCAGGTCGAAAAACTAAAGGATAGGTTCGACTTCTTTTCGAAGCGGGGTACCTCGTCGCTGCAGGAAGAGGTGCTCCTCGCCTTTCTAGAGCGAGACTTGGAACTTGGCGAAGGGAGCTGCCTAGCATCGCACCTCCGTACACCTCTATTTGTCAATCAACGCGTGCTTTGCGAAGACCTCTTCCTCGTCTACTGGATATCTCGTTCACCTGAGAATGCCGAGATCTACTTCCAAGAGGTGCGCTCGGAGGCTCTCAGGAATCTGAGGCTGTACCTCGATCGAGGTCGCGGCCAGATGGTGGATCGCAAAACTGGCGTTCGGATTAAGAAGGCCCGCTTCGACGAGTTTAAGGCTCAACTGGACGCCGCGATCACGCCACGGCGTAAGATTGAAGACCTCGCCGCAGAGTGCGGCTTGGCAGATGTGTACGACATCGTATATCGAAACTCATCGCCGGAAGTTCACGGGAAAATGTTGCGATTGCTAGAAAAAAGCGCGAAGTTGCCTGAAAACAGCCCTGTTGTTCTGGGCGACGTCGACGCAATTCGAGCCGCCTTGCCAGCTATCACTTGCACTCTTCGGGCTATTCTTTTCATCGTTGACAATCGCCTACGTGGCCTTGGAACGACGGAGCGAGAAATCCGTACGATACTTAAGGTCTAGACGTTCCGCGCGAAGCGCTACTTCGGCCTCCGGGCCCAAAACCGCGCAACAGCATTCGGTACTGTGCGCTCGTCGGGAGAATGGAGAAGAGAGAAAGTAAGGAAGGCGCTCGTGCCGTCGCGACGGAAACACGCCAAAGGTTCCTCTCGAGCGAAATCAGCCTCACCGATTCCAACGGTCTTTAGGGTCCGACGTACCGATAACCCAGAATCGGGGCGATCCTCGCTATCTCGTCCTCATGGCCTTGCCCGTGATGAACGACTAACGATCGGGAGTCCGGCGCCGAACTGCTCTCTAGGAACTCTGCTAAGGTACGCGGCACTCCAATCCCATTTGCTTGCTCGGTTTCACGAAACCGGTCGTTGCACGTGACGCATTCAGCGCGCATTACCCGCGCCCGTATCTCTGCTTCGCGCCTCTCTAAGATCACCGAGTCCAAGACGGCCCCCATTGTTCGGGGTCTACGGGCCTGAAATCCGTCGCCTTTGGTGGTGGACCAAAAAGGTCGGTCGTTGCGGTTTTCGGCGACTGATCATCTCCGTGATTCTCGTCTTTGGCTTGATTTGTATCGTCCATTTCCAAGCTCCCTCCGCACAACAAATTCCGTGAAAGGATATCACGTCGGAAGGCCGAGATCAGCGAGGCCTACTCGACTTGCGCCGCTTCCGCTTCGCCGCGCCGCTTCATTTCCGCGGACCGCTGCTCGGCGGCTCGGCGCGACGAACGGAGAGATCGTTGCGATTGCGTCATCGCTGCGGGTCGTTCGCGAAGGGGATTAGTAGGATGTTGACACAGAAGGTCATGAGCGGCATTCTAGCGGAGACGTGAAAGGTCGGAATTCAATCTTCGGGAGTTTTATAGAGCCAACCGAAGCCAGCGCCGATGGCGCTCGTTACCGAGGTTCCACCGACGATTCCTCCAAGAGTTGCGAGCAGCGCACCGCGAATCGGGGGGATGATGGAAAAGGCATCTAGGATTATGGGAACGAGACAGGCGAGTACTGGCACTAACATGATAGGTGCCAGCACCCGCCACATTACCTGGATTCGTGTTACGTGTTTCTCGTAAGCGATGCCCGTGCCAACGTCGTCAGCAAAGGCTTTGATCGCTATTTCGTTTCGTTGCTCTCGCGTCAAGCGGTCTTCGCCGTCTCTTTTGGTCTAACTGATCTAACCTCAGAAAGAATTGGCATGACCACTTCTTTGTAGGAATCTTTTTCCTCATCGATGGAGGCGATGATCCGACCGGATCGCCGTTCCTTCATTGCCCACTCAAGCAAGGACAAAGCAGCATTTACGAACTCCCGCTTCGTGGCGGCCCCGCCTTCCTTCATTAGGGCTTCGATCTCCTTCACCCGATCGTCGTTTAGATCTATCTGTAAACGTATCATTGTAATCCTAGTCTCTTTCGGTTTTGCGCCGCGCGCTTGCGCGCGCGTCCCTCCCCAAGGCGCGTCGGACCTCGCGGATCTGGTCTCGGACCGCTACCACCACTTCCACTTCTGGTGGGAAGCGGCGGTATAATTTCCTCCGTCACAGATTCGGCGAAGTCACCACTTTCTAAGTAATCATCAGCTTCGCGTGCAAGATCGGAAACTCGTTTAAGACCCCGCCGCTCTTCCATGTTGGTGCTCTCCAGATACCGTACCGTGTCATATGATTCTCCTCGTTGGGCCGTTGGATTCTTGGCATCACTGCCTGAGTAGAATATACTCACGATACGTATATTAGTGCAACTCGTTTCGGGCAGAGGATTAGTAGAAGTAGTGCCCCAAGTGAGTAAAATATACACCAGTTGAAGTAATTGAAGCAAGGTAACGGGTCGCAGTACGGGCACCATATCATGGCCGACATGATCGGTTGACTGACCTCCACCGATGCTGCATACTGCTTGCGCAGGTGATTCGCATGAATGCGATCGAAGAACAGGCAAGGTTGCTCGGCGAAATGCTCTCTGAGCACGAGAAGAAACTGCGCGAGGCGGTCGTTATTTTCAACCGCGAGGAAGCAATCGTTTCCAACCTGAGGCGTACCATCGCTGCCCTCATGGGTGAGAACGAACCCTCTTCGGTAGTGGATACGGGCACTGAAGCCCGCATCGTTATGCCAACCGATACGCCTTCTCGAAAGGGGGAGTACGCGAATCTAACAATTGTCGCTTCGGCGCAGCGTGCACTTTCTCGACTCGTCCCCCCCAATGGTTTTGCGCATGTCGATCAAATTGTCCAAGAAGTCTACGATCCGATTCCGCATAAGGATGTTTTCTACCGGATAAAGCGCACCGTTGTTTCGGAACTGATTCGAGGGATGGATAAAGGCCTTTTCAGGCGAGGGGATCGGCCGAACTCGTTTGGGCTACCAGCGGTGTCGAAGAGAACGGAAACAAACCACGCACGTATCGCGGAGGAATCCTAACGATCAGCTAACGAAAAATAAAAGAGCCGCACCCTCCTACGGGTCCGGCTCAGTTATTGGGACGCCCTTTTGTAGGCTACCCCGTTATCGTGACGATAAGCCTACCTCATTTCGTGCAGTCCCGTCAATAAGAAAGCCACAGGCCGCGCTGATTAGGGTGCAGCGGCCCTGTGGTGGAGTCGGCGGAGTGCGAGTCTGTAAAGACCGCGCGTCATGAACGCGCATGCCCCCGAAAGGGGGTTGGCGGAAGTGTTCTATCTAGGATATCAACGCCCGCAAACCTAAAAAGGCTTGAGAAATATGCAAGTGTATTGGGTCAAATCGACGCTGAATGATTGGCTACCGCTTCGGATTGTGGACCTGTCAAGCGTCAGCACCAGCGGTTGTTACATGATCTGGCATCCCGCTGGCCACTACTCGAATGGCAATCCCTATCCGGCGCGCGTCGTTCGTGTCGGTCAAGGAGACATCGCTGACCGAATAAACTGCCACAAATCGGACAGCGAAGTGTTGAGTTATGAGCGGTTCGGGACGTTGTATGTTACGTGGGCAACGGTATCGGTGTTCCAACGCGACGGCGTCGAGCGGCATCTCGCCGAGACTTGGAAGCCACTAATCGGAGACCGTTTTCCGGATGTGACGCCGATTCCAGTAAATTCCCCGTGGGGCTAACTGAGTCCATGCCGCCGAGGATGGCGTCCAAGGTCTCCCGAAGTTTCATGTACTGATACCACGCCCACGGAGGCTCCGATCCTGAATTGATTTTAGAATCGGCCCATTCTCGGATTTTCTCTAAATCGGCACGCATGCTAACGACCTCGCTTCACAGGCATCGCACGATCCGCCTTCTCTTTCGGAACGCGGACGATGTGCTTCATGAATCGGTCAAACAGGCCCATGTCCGCGTGTTTGAGTTTATCGCGGAGTTCGCCCGTCGTCGGTTTGCCGGTACGTGAATTTGAATTCGAGTTGGACTTCGACACGCTTCCACTTTAGCGCGTCTACGCTCTGGCGACCAGCGACTACACGTTTGATATTAGCTCGCCGAACGGGTCGTCTGCGTTGCGCCGGTTGTGGCGATACGTGAACTCCGACAGATAAAGCGGGAGATAATCCTTACTCACCTTGTGGTAGCTCCCCATGATGCCGCGCTTCAAGAGCGACCAGAACGATTCGATGGAATTGGTATGTACGATGCCGCGCACGTACTGGTTTTCGCCGTGCTTGATGACTTCGTGTGGGCGTCCGCTATCGGTCATCGTATCGTAGCCGTGATGCTCGTCCGTAACGACCAGATCAACTTTTTGAGAGACGGCCTCGCGGACGAATCCCATCATGGTCGGGCGATCCGCGCGCTCGATCATTTGGCAGACGACATTACCCTTGCGCGCGATTGCGCCGATGACCACGGCCTTTCCCTTGCCTGCCGTATTGTGCGGATTCCGCTTTCCCAGATGCTTGTTCTTCTCCTTTCCGCCGACGAAAGTCTCGTCTACTTCGACCTCGCCCATCAGTTGTTCCCACTCAGAATCCTTCATCGCGGCGCGAAGCCTCATGCACTGATACCAAGTCGTGTGGTAGTTGTTCAGATGCTTGGAGCCGTACATCATCCGGTGAAGCTGCAAAGCGCTGATGCCCTTTTTCGACGTGAGCATCAGGTATCCGATTTTGAACCACGAACGGAGCGGGCGCTTCGTATTCTCGAAAATCGTGTGCGTGATGACGGAGAAGCGATAGCCATTCTTCTTGTCGCAGACGACGATCTCGCCCGTCTCTTGGTTCGTGCTTTTCTTGCCGCTCTTGCATAGCCAGTTGAACGGGCGCGCCTTGAGCGTGTAGACCTGATCGCTGCCGCATCGCGGGCAAGTCACCTTGCCGTCCGGCCAGCGCATGTCTTTCACGTACTGACGGCAGGCGTTATCGTCGGGGAACCGTCTGTCGAAGTCATCTAGCGTTTGCATGGATACAGAATGCCAGAAATCAGGTCCGGTGTCAACATCCTACTAATCCCCTTCGCGGACGACCCCTACGAAGACAGGTCTCGCGCATACCTGACTCCATTTCCGAACGCATTTCATTTTGCAACCCGCCCATGCCGAAGCTTGGTTCTTTCGATTACAGATAGCGTGGTAATCGCACCGCCATGCTGTGCTAGGATTGAGGCGAAAGAAGGCGCGTCATGTTTCGAAACATTCTGCGCATGCAAATGCTCACGCCTGCACGGATCGGTGGGATGCTCACGCATCTGCCGAAATTCGTGCGCGTGTTCTATCGCCTGATGAAGGATGAGCGGGTTTCCATTTTCGCCAAAGCCGTTCCCTTTGTGATCCTGCTGCTGATGTTCACGCCGCCCGCCATCGAACTCGACTTTGTGCCGGTCCTCGGCGAGATGGATTGGCTGCTGGCCGGGTACATCGCGCTCAAGCTGTTCGTATGGCTATGCCCTCCCGAGGTGGTGCGTGAGCACGTCGGGCAGATCGCGCACGGTCAATAATCGGAAATGCGACCGCGGATAATCCTTGTCGGCGTAGCGGCGATTCTCATCGTCACGCTGATCGTCCTGGGCGTGGCCGATACCTTCCTGATCGACTTTCTATGGTTCAGTTCGCTTGGGTATCGCGAAGTGTTCGACCGGATCGTCGGAACGCAGGTCGCGATTTTCGCCGCGGTATGGTTTGTGGCTTTCATCGCGATTGCCGCCAGCGGCTTCTTCGCGATTGGAGAGAACCGCGATCGCGAGCGGCTGCGAGTGGTGCGGCGTCCCGACGAGATGGTCGAGGTCAATCTGCCCGAGTTGATCCGCGCGTTCGCCGACCGGATTCCATGGCGCCTGCTGGTGCTGCTCGCGGCCGCGGTCCTGGCGATATTCCCCGCCAATGGCGAAGCGGGCGGATGGGACGTCTACCTGAAGGCGATCTATGGGGTGCCATTTCACCTCGGCGATCGTTCCTTCGGGCATGATGTGGGATTCTACGTTTTCACGCTGCCGCTGTTGGAGAGTTTGCGCGACCTGGTCCTGCTGATCCTGTTCCTCGCCACCGCAGTCGGGCTTGGGATCCACTGGATGCGCGGCTCGCTCGATTTTCGCGAGTCGCCGCCGCGCATCGCACCGTCCGCCGCGGCGCACATTTCCGTTCTGCTCGGGATCTTCTTCCTGCAGCGTGCATTCAGCTATTGGCTGTCGCGCTACGGACTCCTCTATCACACCAACGGCGTGGTGTACGGAATGCGCTATGTTGACCATGTGCTATGGCAGCCGGGGCTATGGCTGCTGGTAGCGCTTTCCGCCGTCGCCGCGGCGCTGTGCTTTGCGAATGTCGGCACGCATGGCGTGCGGCTGCCCGTGATCGCATTCGTGATCGTATTCGGCCCCTCGCTGTTGCTGAGCTTCATCGAACCCGTCATCGAGCGCCTGTGGGTCAAGCCCGACGAGCTGCGGATCGAGAAGCCGTACATCACCGCGAATATCGAAATGACGCGCGCTGCGTACAAACTCGACAATGTCGACGTCAAACCCTTCGCGGGAAAGGGCACGTTGACCCGGGCCTCGCTGGAGAGCGATGCCGCGACGCTCAGGAACATCCGCCTGTGGGATCCGCGCCCACTCATCGATACCTACAAGCAGTTGCAGGAGATTCGCCTTTACTACGATTTTCTCGACGTTGACATCGATCGCTACATGATCGACGGACGCTATACGCAGGTGATGCTCGCGCCGCGAGAATTGAACGTCGGGCTGCTGCCGGAAAACGCGCAGACCTGGGTCAACCAGCATCTGAAGTTCACCCATGGCAGCGGGCTGGTGATGAGCCCGGTAAATGAGAAGGATTCCGAGGGCCTGCCGGTATTCTACATCAAGAATATTCCCGCCGAATCGAGCGTTGGCTTCAAGGTCGAAAATCCGGCCATATATTTCGGCGAGGAGCCTGACAATTACGCCGTGGTGGATTCGGCGACCCCGGAATTCGATTATCCCAAGGGCGCGGACAACGCGTTCTCCTTTTACAAGGGCGAAGGCGGAATCCCGATTAGCGGGCTCCTGCGACGAATGCTGTTCAGCTACTTTTTCAAGGACATCAATCTTCTCGTAACGGAGAATATCGTCAACCAGAGCAAGATCATGATCCGCCGCAACATCATGACCCGGCTCTCCTACCTCGCGCCGTTTCTGAAGCTGGATAGCGATCCGTACACCGTGCTGCTCAATGGGCGCCTGGTCTGGATCGTCGATGCGTACACCGTCAGCGATCGTTATCCCTATTCGCAGGATATGGACGGGCTGAACTACATTCGCAATTCGGTCAAGGCCGTCATCGATGCCTATGACGGAACCACCACGCTATACGTCGCAGATGCGGACGATCCGGTGATTCAGACCTGGCAGAGGATTTTTCCCGCGATGTTCAAGCCGCTCAGCGCGATGTCCGATGAGCTGCGTGGTCACATCCGCTATCCGGAAGACTTTTTCCAGGTGCAGGCCGCGATCTATCGCACTTACCACATGAAGGATCCGCAGGTCTTCTACAACCGCGAGGATCAATGGGACGTCGCCAAGGAAAATTACGCGGGCATGACCAGCGCGATGCAGCCCTACTACATCATCATGCGGCTGCCGGGCGAGCCCCACGAGGAGTATATCCTGATGCTCCCGATGGTGCCGAAGGGGCGCGATAACATGATCGCGTGGATGGCGGCGCGCTGCGACGGCACCGACTACGGCCATCTTTTCGAGTATGCGTTTTCGAAGGACAGCCTGTTCTACGGCCCCTATCAGATTCAGGCGCGCATCAATCAGAATCCGGAGATTTCGCGACAACTATCGTTGTGGAATCAGATGGGTTCCAAGGTGATCTTGGGGAATCTGATCGTCATCCCGGTGCAGGATTCGCTGCTCTATGTCGAACCGCTCTACATCCGCGCCGAGAACGGACAGCTCCCCGAATTGCAGCGCGTGATTGCGTCCTACGGCGATCAGGTCGTGATGGGCGACACGCTCCCCGTAACGTTAGCTTCGTTGTTCACCGGGCGCGAAGGCGCCGCTCCGGTGGTGGCGGAGATCAAGCCACAGCAGCCGACTCCTGCCGGTGCGGCGGCGCCTCCCGCGCATGCTCCATCCTCATCGGCGGCAAATCATTACAACCGCGCGCTCAAGGCGTTGAGTGCGGGCAACTGGACTGAGTTCGGAACTGAGATGCAACAGTTAGGTCAGGATCTCGGACAAAGCCCCGCAACCGCATCGCATTAGGGTTCAGATGGGGGAAGGTTCCAGCGATAGGATCAGGGTCCTCATCGCGGAGGACCAGCGGATGTTTCGCGATCTGCTGAGATCGACGCTTGCCGCGGACTGCGACATCGTAGGCGAGGCTGAGGATGGCGAAAGCACTCTGGCGATGGCACTTCGAACCAAGCCTCACGTCATCCTGCTCGACATCGTTATGCCGGGGATTGGCGGCCTCGGCGCGGCTCATGAACTCGCGCGCAAATGCCCCGGCTCCAAGGTTCTGGTGCTGAGCCAGTATAGTGACGAAGAGTACGTACTCGAGGCTCTCGGGGAAGCCGGGGTCGCCGGTTACATCCTCAAGACCGATGGTGCCGCGGAAATTCTTCCCGCGATCCGCGCCGTGCATGCGGGGTTGCGTTATCTCAGTCCTTCGATCGCGCCCATCGTCCTGCATCAGATGAACCGGCCCAGGTCGGAACGCGCAGCCAATGACAATCTGACCAAGCGCGAACGCGAAGTGCTGCGCCTGATTGCGGAGGGCTCGACCACCAAGGACATCGCGTCGCGCCTGAAGATCAGCCCGAAGACCGCGCAAGTCCATCGGGATAATCTAAAGCAAAAGTTGAACTTGCACAGTACCGCGGCGATCGTGCGTTACGCGATTGCGCACAAGATGATCCGGGTTGAACCAGATATAGACCCACCGACGAGAGACTCGGTAGGGCTGTATCAACTACAGACAACGTCGGAGCGCGGGGGCATCAGAAACTGAATTCGCGTAAAACCGGTCTGATTCCCCTTTTGTTTCAGATGTAGGAAGATCCCGATTCCTCGCGATGCGCGATCTTGAAAGATCCGTTGCCATGACTCCAGCGCGTTGCGACGCCCGATCGGAGGTCTCGATGAGTACACCACGACGCTATTGGTCGATATGCACGCCGGTTGACGCGGCGAGCATGACCCAGTTCGCGAACGCATGCGAAGCCGCGGGGCTCGAAGGCATTTGGGGAATCCAGCTCTATGGGCCGCCATTTATTCCGCTTGCCGCCGCGGCGATGGTGTCGAAGCGACTCAAGCTGGGAACCGGCGTCGCCCTCGCATTCACGCGGAGCCCGCTGGAGACGGCGCTTAGCGCGATCGATATCGACACCATCAGCGGGGGCCGAATGGTGCTGGGACTCGGTACCAGTCTCAGATGGTGGAACGAAAGCTGGCATGGAGTGAGATATGGTAAGCCGATTGGTCACCTGCGCGAGGTGATCAAGATCGTCCGTGAGATAGTGGCTGGCGCGCATAGTGGCAAGCTCGGCAAAATCGAGGGCGAGCACTACCATCTCGATCTCACCGGCTTCCGAACTCTGGCGCCCCCGGTGCGCGATCGAATCCCAATCTATGTCCCGGCGGTTTTTCAGAGCAGTGTGCGGCTTGCGGGCGAAATCGCCGACGGTCTCGCGGGACATCCGATCTGGTCGGCGAATTGGATCCGGAACGAGGTGAGCAACAGTCTCCAGGAATCCTTACAAAAGGCGGCTCGCAAACGATCGGATTTTGATCTTAACATCTGGGCGTGGGTCGCGATTGATGAGGATCGGAAGAAGGCAATCGACGCGTCGCGCGGGACAGTGGCCTTCTATGCCTCGATGGACCAGTACGAAAAGTACTTCGCCGCGCATGGCTTCGGAGCACAGGCGCGGCGCCGCTCATGAGGCCGCTACGCTCGGCGACACCACCGCGATGGTCAATGCGGTCCCCGACGAAATGGTGACCACCTTCGCCATCGCGGGGACGCGCGACGAGGTTCGCGAACGGGTTGAAGCACTATGGCGACTCGCCGATTCGATGACGCTGGCCGCCCCCGCTGTATTCGTGGATCCGGCGTTAGCCGGCAGGTATCGCGCGGCAATTGCAGAGACGTTCTATCCGGCCTGTGAGTCGGGGGTTTTCTTCCCTTGATCGAGTTCGCAGAGTGCTTGCAGGAACTTTCCTGATCTCGTGCGCGCGAACTCGCCTACGCGCTCGAATGCGATCGCGACGGGAGCGCCAAGGACGGCCCGGAACTCAGCACTAATGCGCGCCTGCGATCCGCTATCGAGAGCGGCGTCGGCGACGTAGCGGATGCGGAAAGCCTCGGGCGCAGCCTGAACTAGTTGGAATTGCTTTATCCCGGACGTCATTCGCAGCGGACGAATGAGAAGGTGTGGGAAGTAGATGCGGCCGTCAGCGGTGCGGAAAAGACCGCGCTTGCGGCCAACGATGCGACCAAGCAGCGGCAGCGTGCGGCCGCACCGGCAGCTTCCCTCCGCCGCGACCGCATAGTCGCCCAGATCGTAGCGCACCAGTGGCATCAGATAATTTTCCAGCGTGGTAATCAGCACCCGGCCTGTCTGGCCCGGCGCTACTTGGCGGCCCATCTCGTCGACAAGCTCGACCAGAACATGCTCCGCGTTGATGTGGTAGCTAGCCCGCGGGCATTGCCACGCGATGAATCCCTCGGTGGCTCCATAGTTGTCCGCGATCTCTACTCCGAGGATGCGCCTGGCTTGCTGTCGCAGGGTTTCGTTGACGGTCTCGGCCACCGTGAAAACGCACCGCAGCGATCGGAGCTTTTGCTTGGTTTCCTCGAGGACCCGCAGCATCCCCTCAAGGTTCGAGGGAAACATGTGGAGGTAGAGTGGGTCGATCCCGACGATCCGCTCGACCTGCTCGGCAAGATCGGTGGTCATGGCCATGAAACCCGGCAGAATACGATGCTTAACCCAATCTGAATCGGCGCGAGGGTGGCGCACCTGATGAAAAATCGTGCGCCGCAAGGGATTCCATCCATTCGCCCGCAGATAACGAATTCGTGCAGCATAGCGTCCGCGCACACGCGAACGGTCGAAGAGGAACTCGGCCTGGATCGCGGTTGAGCCCGACGAAGCGCCCCGAAGAAAGCGCCGATCCGGCGGGTACATCGAACGCACCGAGGCGTTGAGGGCGCTTACGTCAGTGCGCTCGAGCAAAGGGAGCCGCGCGAAGTCTTCCGGCTTCGGCGATCCTCCAAGGCGGTCTGCATAGAACGGGATCTCCGCCGCGGCTTTCAGCGTGCGCCCAAGATGGCGCTCGGTGTACGCGCGAAGTTGTTCCGGCTTCCAGTATTGCGATCGTAACAGGAAGGCGTATCGGGGAGCGGCATCCAGGGCCATGCTCAGAGCAGACATTGTGCGCAGTTTGCCGCAAAGTCAGCCGATTGAGAAGCAGGCCAATGAGACCGGCGCCGACAAATGCGCTATCAATCCGCCAGTTCCGAAAGCGCGGTCATGTATTTGCCGCCCGCGGTGCGAGAGATCTCCGGCACTCTTTGAAAATCCACCAACACTTCACTTCCAAGAATGCTGCGAAAGCCCCCTCGAATCACTTCCTCAGCGTCGGCAATCAATGCGCATTCCGCAACGAACCGGACCGTAAAACGCTCCATCGAGTTCTGCACGATCTGGAATTGTTTCACCTCAGAGCAGTTCCTCACCGCAGTCGCGAGATGCCAGGGCGAGATCAATTGGCCATCGCGTAACCGAAACAGATTCATCGCGCGACCAATGATCTTGCCGATCAATGGAAGCGTCCGGCCGCAATCGCACTTGCCCGCCGCCGCGATGGCATAGTCGC
Organism: uncultured delta proteobacterium; assembly: GCA_963815835.1. Lineage (GTDB taxonomy): Bacteria > Desulfobacterota > Binatia > Binatales > Binataceae > DATGKG01. The sequence goes on along the minus strand of CAWFIF010000001.1, from coordinate 2,944,283 downwards.
CGATCTCATATCGCACCAGCGGCGCCAGTCGATTTTCCAGCGTGGTGACCAGAACCTTGCCGATCTGTCCCGGCGCGACAGCATGGCCATGCTCGTCAACGATCTCCAGAAGAACGTGTTCGGCATTGATGTGGTGATTTCCGGCTGGACATTCCCAGGCCAGGAATGCCTCAGTAGATCCGTAGTTCTCCGCAATCTCGATGCCCAGCGCCGCCTTCGTCCGTTGCCGCAGTGAGTCTTCCAGCACTTCCGCTCCGGTGAAGACTTTCCTAAGCGAGGGGAGCCTGCGCCCCGTTTCTGCGAGCCGGTCGAGTAAAATCTCTAGATAGGAGGGAAAGGTGTAAAGAAAGAATGGATCCATACGGCAAAGCTGCTCCACGTTGCCTTCAAGGCCAGGCGATGCGGGAATGAAATGGCTCGACATGCGAAGGCGGCTGCGCATGAGCTGGTCGTCTTCGTTGCGGTCGGTTCGAAACACGGCGTAGATCAGCCACGCGGTTCGTCGGAAAGGTGTCCAACCATGCGCGCGCAAATACCGCATACGTGCGGCGAAACGACCGCGTTGATGACGAGCATCGAAGAGAAACTCGGCCGGCATTCCGGTCGATCCCGAAGAAGAGTCGGAGGAATAACGAAGGTTGGCCGGAAAGAGGCCGAGAACCGAACGATTCAGCTCTCCAATCTCAAGCCGGCGAACTATCGGCAGCCGCGGGAGATCGTGCGTTCGAGGCGAACCACCCCAGCGCTTTGCGTAGAACGGAATAGTGGCCGCTACCCGCAAAGTTTCGTCGAGGACGGTTCTGGTATACGAGCGAAGTTCCTCGGCGCTCTGGTATTGGGAGCGGACCAGATAGCGGTATCGATTTGCTGCACCCAGAATGTTGAATAGTGTCGCCACAGTCAGTCCGGCTGCCGTCGATATCAGAAATCGAATGACTTGACGATGTGCGTGCGCTGCGATCAAGGTGTTCGATTTGGCGTCTGAGGGGCGAGAGAAGTTTTCGCTGCAGGCCGAGCCTCGAATATCACGGCCCCGGATAGATTAGAAATTGCGCGTTCGCGGGAGGCGTGCTACTTATCGATCAAATCTGAACTAACGTTCAGGAGGCGCGCTATGAAAACCGGCGTCCATCACCTTGGCCTCGCAACGCTCGACCTCGACCGCACCGTCGACTTCTGGACCAAAAAACTCGACTGCAAGGTCGCATGGGCGGATATCATCGAGCCAGCCGAGGGCGGCAGGATCAAGCACGTCTTCATGGACACGGGCGACGGCACGCTGGTCGCCTTCATGTGCCCCGAGAAAGTGCCGGGCATCCCCGACGAATGGGCGACCGACATCAACAGCGCGCAGAATCTCCCGGGTGCGTTCTATCATTTCGCGTTCCATTGCGATGACGTCGCGCAGCTGGAGGCCAAGCGCGCCTTGTTGCTCGAACGCGGCGTCGATGTCACCCCCGTGGTCGACCATGAATGGTGCCGCTCAATTTACTTCCGCGATCCCAACGGTCTGCTGCTCGAGTACTGCGCCACCACGCGCGAGTTCAACGAAGAAGACAAGGTTATGAAGCACCACGATCAGCCCGGCGTGACGGTCAAAGACCCGGAAGATTCAAAGAAAGTCTTCAGGATGTTGATGGGTCCAGCGCCAAAGTCAAAGAACGTCCCAGTGTGAACAGAATGCTATTTCCTCCTTGACCATAGGGCGGCGGGTCTCGCGATCCGCCGCTCTTTTCTTTCGCCGCCGTTCATCTCATATTCATTCGATCCACTTCTTACTAGCGAGGTGCCTTCAGATGGCGGAAATAGGTCTGTTCGAAGCGATGTATTCGGCGCGCGCGTTGCGCCGCTACAAAACCGATCCGATTCCCGACGACGTTATTACGAAGATTCTCGACGCCGCCATCCGCGCGCCGTCGGGCAGCAATCAGCAGAACTGGGTCTTTGTCGTGGTCAAGGACGCGGCGAAGAAAAAGAAGATCAGCGACATCTACGCGAGGAGCGCGCAGATCGTCGCGGGCATGTACGCAAACCGTCCGCGCCCCCCGCATATGGACGAAAAGCAGTACCAGACCCTGATGAAGTCAGCGACCTATTTGTTCGAGCATATGTATGAGGCGCCGGTGTTGCTCTTTGCAGGCCTCCGTATGGACGGTACAGGACCGATGCAGAATCTGCCGCCAGAAATCGCCGGTAAGATGAACACGATGGCGCGCAGCAGCGGATCGAGCATCTATCCCGCGGTGCAGAATATCATCCTAGCGTGTCGCGCCTTTGGAATCGGCACTGTGCTTACCACGGTGCATCTATTCTTCGAGGATGAGGTGAAGGAGATCCTCGGACTCCCGCGCGAGGTCCAGACTTACGCGCTGCTCCCGATGGGATATCCGATCAACAAATTCGGTCCGGTGAAGCGCCGCCCGGTGAGCGAGGTCGCTTACCTCGATAGCTTCGGGAATAACTGGAAGGGATGATCGCTTTGCTGTTCCTCTCCCGCGTTATTGCGCGGGAGAGGAAGCGAGGCGCGACGCTTGCGATGGCTGCGAGCAGGCGGCGTGCCGCGCAGTTGAGGGTGCTGCGAGGGCCGCGATGCCCTTTCGCGTTTGGGTGTTACGTGGCCCACGACACTACCGACACGATGTCGATAAACCTGAATGGGGGTTTGTTCTTCTGTTGCTTACTCACTCGCCCGAGATTTTGAACTACTCGCGTTTCGTCATGGGTCCGCAACAAAGGAGGCTGGGGCAAACCCAGATTTTACAGGCACAGAAAGCCCGCCCTTGGCATACGACGATACTCCATAATCCGGATCTTTGGACAGTTTTTCCAGTTGCTCGCGTGCTTTGGGCCCGCCAATCTGGATGAGGAGTACCGTCCCGAATTGGCGGGCGAGCCGGTCCTCACTTTGCGTTAGACGCATCGCCTGCTCGAGACCCGCGTTAGGGGACGTACCCAAAAATCTCTCGATTGCGGCAGCTTCTGCTTTCAGGCATTCCTTGTCGCTTTCTTCGTATCCATTTCGGTCCGGGATCGGCGTCAGAGCGGGAATTATCTTCTGTAAAGAATCAAGGCGTTGACGATAAAAATCTTTGAAATCCGAGCTCACGTTCGTGTAGTTCGACCCGGTCCAGGCGTAGATGGCGGTCCAGTTCGCCGCGCATCGCTGCGGGAACTCCATCAGGCCATAGTCAAGAAGGAATTCAAGATGACCATCATGGTGTAAATCCCGGATTTGGTCGGAGATTTCGCTTCCTGCACCGATTTCCCCACCGGATCCATAAAACTCAAACCCTGATTTCGTTCGATCGATGATAGCTATCGCCCTGCAGGAGGGACGATCCCTAATGCCTACACCTGCCACCAGAGAGAGAAATCCATCGTGACGAAGATCAACAAATTTGAAGGAACAAACGTAGGCTCCTGCCTCTTTGCCGAGGGACGCATCATGAGGATGTGCGTAACGCCGGCCGCTCGGAGTGACGTGAAAAGAGCTAACAAAGTGAAAAGAGCTAACAAAGTTTGCTACCAATTTTTGCGGCGGAGGATTCTTTGCGAGGTTAGGTGATGCCGTTACTGACCAATCATATGAGGCCAGCGCGGGATGTCCCGAGATGGAAGTGGTCGCATAAGCGGTCGGCACTGGTGCGAGCCACATCGGTATTAAAAGGAAAATGCCGGCGAGGCGCATGCCACTATCTGTCACAATACGCCGCCGTGTTCCACGCCATGTTCACCTGCTGCACCAGGTCAATCTGGGGATTGTTAGGCTCGCAGTCCGCCTTCTCGACGCCGTCGCCGCTGCGGTCGAGTGCGTTATTGATGGATCTTCCGAACAAAAACGCTTGAATTTGCTGCATTTAATGGGTTTGTTTTTGCATTTTCGCATTCGTCGCTGCCCACTCTCCTAAAACGCCAATGGCGCCCGCTCCGGCGGACGCCACACCCGAATGTTAGCACACGATGGCCGGCCGTTCATCTGGCCTGCTGGAGCGCGCGCCTGACGGCGTCGGCGCGCTGACGCACCTGATCGTGCTCACTTATGAGGTCCTTCAACTCCTCATCCGTACGCGATCGCTCGAGGCGATATCGATCGGCGTCGCGCACGAAGTTCTCATATCCATCGACCAACTGCGAGAAAGCCTTGCCTGAGGCATCCGAGGCGTGACTCTTTGCGCTCATGCTCTCAAACGCGCGCGCCTTCTTAAGGCCGTAGTAGAACTCGCCCATTTCCTCGGACGAGAGCGGATGCTTATCGACGACAAAATCGGCGCGGCAGTAATCGGCGAGTTTGTCCGACAGGCTTGAGACAAGCGCGACGGAGGCGAGCATCTCGCGCCGATAGTTCGACGAATAGCAGGAAGCGAGCAGTATCGCGCCCGCGAGAAACGCAAAATAAACGGGCCGGCGATACGCGCCGGCCCGCTTCACCCTTCGATTCAAGATAGTGATTGCTCAGCCCAGATGAGTCTTGAAGAACGCGATGGTCTTGGCCCACGCTTCCTTCGCATGCGTCGGATGATGCGAGGGGCGATCGTCGCACATGAAACCGTGATCGGCGTCCGCGTACAGCACTACCTCCGCGTGCTTCCCCGCGGCCTTCAGCGCGTCGCGAAACTTGTTGACCTCGGTAATCGGGATGAAGGCATCTTTGCCGCCGAAGAATGCGAGCACGGGTGCCTTCAAGCCTTCGACATAGGCGATCGCAGGCTTCGCGTTCGGATCTCGTGATGAAACCATCCCGCCGCCGTAGAAAGGCGCGGTCGCCTTCACTCGCGGATCGCGGCATGCGGTCAAAAACGCGACGCGCCCGCCCATGCAGAATCCGGTGGTGCCGAAGTTCGGCTTCACTTCCTTTAGGCTCTTCAAATGATCGACCGCCGCACCCATGTCGGCAACGACCTGATCGTCTTTCAGCGAGCCCATCAGGCGAAACGCGCCCGGCAGGTCGTTGTAGCCGACGACGTTGTTTTCCTGGCGAAAATACAGATTCGGCGCAATTGCGACGAAACCTTCTTCCGCGAAACGATCGGTGATGCTCTTGATGTGCGTGTTGAGCCCGAACGCTTCCATCACGACCACCAGCGCCGGGTAAGGCCCACCGGTCGCGGGCCGCGCCAGATGGCACGGCATGCTCTCATTGCCGGTGCGAACGTTTACTTGTTGCGAGACTACTTCCATTCGGATCCACCTCCTGCGAGCGATGCTCGGGCCGAATGTTGCGATTCACGCGAATTTCTCGCATGAAACTCGCGCGCGCTCAAGTGCGACAGGATGGGGTCGCGCGTGCTCTCGCACGAACCACCCGCGCGCCGCTAACATAGCGGACCATCTTCTTCGCGATGCGATCGCCGCGGCCAGCTTGACCTCGCAACCTGAATGATCCCTCTTCGTGATAACCAGGCCAGCCGCCGACTCACCTTGATCAACGTGATGCTGATCGCGGCGAACGTCGCGGTCTTCGTCTATGAGGCGTCGCTCGGCCGCGGCGTCGAAAGTTTCATCGACCAGTATGCGATGATTCCCGTGCGTCTCACCTCCGCACTCGAAGGCGGGCGCGAATTGGCGCGACTCCCGTACGATCCCGCCGCTCCTCCCGCGTTGGAGACCATCGTGACCTCGATGTTCCTTCACGGCGGCATCCTGCACCTCGCCGGAAACATGCTGTACCTCTTCATCTTCGGCGCCGCGGTCGAGGAGGCGATGGGGCATGTTCGGTTCCTGCTCTTTTACCTCATCTGTGGCATCGCATCCGCGCTCGCGATGGCGGCCTTCACACCTCATTCGACGGTTCCGGTAATCGGCGCGAGCGGAGCGATCGCCGGCGTCCTCGGCGCCTACTTCGTGCTTTATCCGCGCGCGAAGATTACCACGATCCTGCCGATATTTGTGTTGATCTACTTTGTAGAGATTCCCGCCATTGTGTATCTGCTGGTGTGGTTCGTCGCGCAACTCTATGCGGGTCTCTCACAGAACCCCGAGGTCGCCGGAGGCGTCGCGTGGTGGGCTCACGTCGGAGGGTTTTTGGTCGGGATGCTGCTCGGACCGATGCTCGCCAGGAGAGCTTCCGGCCGTCGCCGCAGCTGAGGCGAAAAATTAGTAACAGGATCGCTTGTCATCTGTGGGCAATTAAATCTCGAAGCCGGAAAACCCGTTTGTTCTGATGTGTATTTGGCTTCGGTGTCTCGATCGGAACCTGTGGATAAGCTGGGGAGAACCGTCCAAATTAGCCTCCCCGTATGCGTTCCGCCTTGCGCACAACTGTCGGCGATTTGTCTGGTAGAATAGCGGGCGAAGTGGAATACTCTGCCGCGAAGTTGTGGAGTTGGAGGATGTGGTGGCCGCCCAGACCGATGACGTCCTGAGACGAGTTCCGCCGCAGAATATCGAAGCCGAGCAATCGGTGCTCGGTGCGGTTCTGCTCGAGAACGAGGCTATCAACCAGGCACTCGAGATCCTCACGGCCGACGATTTCTATCGCGAGACTCATCGCGAAATCTTCCGCGCGATGATGGAGCTCTCCGATCACACTCAGCCCGTCAACGCGATCACTCTGACCGACGCGCTGCGCACCAAGGGGCTCCTCGAACAGATCGGAGGTCCCGCCTACATCGCCGAACTTGCCGATGCGGTGCCGACCGCGGCCAACGTCGCGCATTATGCGCGCATCGTTCGCGAGAAAGCTGTGCTGCGCAGTCTCGCGACGATTGCCACCGATATCGCGTCGAGCGCGTACGAGGCGAACGCCGACGTTGACGAATTCCTCGACACCGCCGAGCATCGCATCTTCGAAATTTCCGAGCGCCGCATCAAGCCGTCGTTCCACGAGATGCGCGAGCTCACGCGTGAGTCCATCGCGATGCTTTCGCGGCTGTACGAGAATCGCGAGCTGGTCACCGGCGTGCCGACCGGATTTAAAGACCTCGATGTTCTCACCGCGGGTCTGCAGCCGTCGGACCTGATCGTGCTCGCGGCGCGGCCCAGCATGGGAAAAACCGCGCTGGCGCTGAACATCGCCGCGTACGCCGCTATGGACGCGGAACCCAAACGCGGTGTCGCATTCTTCTCGCTCGAAATGTCGAAGGAGCAACTCGTCCTGCGCATGCTGTGCTCGGAGGCGCGGGTTGAACAGCGCGAAAGCGCGCGCCGGCTACCTCAGCGAGCGCGATTTTCCCAAGCTCGCGAACGCGGCGGCGCGGCTTTCCGAGGCTAACATCTTCATCGACGATTCATCTGACACTACCGCCATCACGCTCAAGGCCAAATGCCGCCGCCTCGCGCGCGATCACACCAAAAACCTGGGCCTGATTCTGGTCGACTACCTGCAGCTGATGCGTTCGGCGCGGCCGGGGGAATCGCGCGAAAAGGAAATCGCGGAAATTTCGCGCTCGCTGAAGGCTCTCGCCAAGGAACTGAAGGTGCCGGTGATCGCGCTCTCGCAGCTCAATCGCCAGGTCGAGACTCGTCCCGATCGGCGGCCGTTGCTGGCGGATCTTCGCGAATCGGGCGCAATCGAGCAGGACGCCGACGTGATCGCGTTCATCTATCGCGAGGAAATGTACAAGGGCAAAGACAGCAAGGAAGCGGGCGTCGCGGAGATTATCGTCGCCAAGCAGCGCAATGGGCCGACCGATACGGTGAAGCTCACGTATCTCAGCCAGTACACGCGCTTCGAGAATTACGCGCCCGCCGATTCCGCGTACGGCGACATGGACGGCTGAAAATTTCTAGGAGTTGCCCTCGCCGGTGCCGCCCTCGATGGGAGGCTCGGGGACATCTTCGCCATCGAGCGGGGGGTCCGATGGTGGAGGATCGGGCAGCTCCACTCGCTCCTCAGGCGCGGCTTCGGCGCCTTCCGCTTCAAATCCGGCGGCGATGTCGCGCATCTCGGTGACCGTCTCGACCCCTTGTGACTCCGCCTCTTCCTGCGCGCGCTGAATCTCCTGGAATTCCTTCAGGTCCGGCAGGCTGTCGAGATCCTTGAGCCCGAAGACCTCGAGGAATTCGGGCGTCGTCTCGTAGAGCATCGGGCGTCCGGGCGCTTCCTTGCGCCCGCCGATTTTGATGAGGCGTCGCTCCAGCAGGGTTTCCAGCACGCCGCCACAATCGACGCCGCGCACTTGTTCAATCTCTGGACGCGTAACCGGCTGGCGATAGGCGACGATCGCGAGCGTCTCGAGCAGCGAGCGGCTGAGGCGCGGAGGTTTTCCGGCCAGCAGCTTGCGGATCTGCGGCGCGAATTCCTTGCGCGTGCGAAGCTGATAGCCGCCCGCGACTTCCTCGACCGTCAGGCCGCGTCCGCCTTGCGCATACTGCGAACCCAGCGCGACGAGCGCATTGCGGATTTCTTCTTTGGGGACACTGTCGAGTATGGCGGCGAGCCGATTCAACGAAACCGGTTCTCCTGCCGCGAAAAGGAGGCTCTCAAGAATTGCCTTCAGTCGTTCTTCATCCAACGGACCTAACCCCCAAATCACAGACTGAAGTCTGTGCTACAAAATCACGGAGACAGAACCTACTCCGGAAGTTCGCCGACGTCCTCGGTTCCGCGCTCGAGGAAAATAGGCCCGAAACGCTCTTCCTGAAACGCGCGAACCGCGCGCCGACGAACGAGTTCGAGCAGCGCAATGAATGTTGCAACTACGAGAGAGCGATCGTCCATGTCATCGAATAGTGAGGTGAACTCGACACGAGCCCTTTTGCCGATCGCCTCCATAATGCGCGGGATGCACTGCGCGACCGGAATGTCGCGGAGCTGGATGTCGCGCGGCGCCTTGTCCGCCAGCCGCTTCAGCACCGCGCCCATCGCCTCAATGAGATCGAACAGCGATACGGTGAACTGCGGCGGCGTACTCTGATCCTCGGGGGCGATTGGCTCGCCTGGGGCTGCGAAGACGTCGCGCCCGAGGATCGCGCGCTCACCGAGTTTGTCGGCGGCCTCGCGATAGCGTTGATATTCGAGCAGCCGCTCGACCAGGTCCCGCCGCAGGTCCTCGACCTCGGCTTGATCGCCGCCATTCGCATGCGGCAGCAGAGCAAATGACTTGATGAGCAGCAGGGTCGCCGCCATCACCAGATACTCGCCGGCGATATCGAGGTTGAGCTGGCCGAGCATTTCGACATAGCCGAGATACTGCTCGGTGATCTGGCTGGTGGTCACGTCATGTGGATCGAGCTCGGCCTTTTTTATCAGATGGAGCAGAAGATCGAGCGGGCCTTCATAAATCGGCAGCCGGAAGCGCGCGTTCCCGTCGCTCGGAATCTTCATCGCACCTTGTGTGATCGCTCCGTCAGTCACTGCATCCTCGTGATTGCCAAAATCAACATCACCAACCCGTTTTCCACCGCACCTATAATTCGCCCGAGCGCTAGATTGAATCCCCGAAAATACAGCAGCGCAAACAATAGCAAAAATCCCACGCTTTCGAATCTCGCTAGTGCGCGCGCCGCGCGAAAAGGCAGAAACCCTACGAGCACGCGTCCGCCGTCGAGCGGCAAAATCGGAATCAGGTTGAAAATTCCCAGCGCGACGTTAACGGACAAAGATATTTGCAGCATCCCGTAGAGTGGGGCCCACAGCGAGGGCGCCCACGGGCCTTCAAGGTGTGGGCGCAGCAGAAGCAGAAGAACGATGCTGATCGCAGCGAGCGCGAGGTTGGTGAGCGGCCCGGCCGCCGCGACTATCATCATTCCAGTGCGCGGATTGTGAAGGTTCCGGTAATCAACCGGGACGGGCTTCGCGTATCCGAATACCGGCGCGCCCGCGATTAACAGGATCGCAGGCAAGATGATTGTCCCGAACGGATCAACGTGCGCGATCGGGTTAAGCGTCAGGCGGCCTGCCCGCGCGGCGGTTTCATCACCTAGCATCTTCGCAACCACGCCATGCATTACCTCATGCAGGATGATTGCGAACATCACCGGCAGGGCTGCGATCGAAATCTCGGTGACCAATTGGGGAAGATTATTCAACCGATTTTGCTTCTCTCATGTGGTTTGCGCGCGCCGGCTTGCGCGTGGATGAAAGGTGCGATGGACCTTGCGCAGATGGCTCTTCGAGAGATGAGTATATATCTGCGTCGTGGAAATATCGCTGTGGCCGAGCATCTCCTGCACCGCGCGCAGATCGGCGCCGCCCTCGAGCAGATGCGTCGCGAAGCAATGCCGCAACGTGTGCGGGCTCACCCACGAAAGTCGCGGATCGAGCGCGGCCCATCCTTTGAGGTTCTTGAAAAAGCCTTGCCGCGTCATTGGCTTACGAAGGCGGCTGAGAAAAACATACGGCGACGGCCTCGCGGGCTGCGGGATCTTGCGCGCGCCATTTTCAGATTCGTCCATTCGGTCGCGCTTAGCCAGATATTCTTTGAGCGCGCGCTGCGCCGCTCCGCCAATCGGCACCATCCGCTCTTTGCCGCCTTTTCCGAACACGACGACCACCCCGGCCCTTAGATTCACCTGATGAAGTTTGAGCGAAACAAGTTCCGACACGCGCAGGCCGCATCCGTATGCCATTTCCAGCATCGCGCGATCGCGCAAGCCTCGGACGGTCGAGGTATCGATGGCATCAATCAGCATCTCGAGATTTTTCCGTCCCAGGGTGCGGGGCAGGGCGCGCGAATGAGCGCGCAGTTTCACCGCAGGCGCGGGGTCCTGCGCGAGGACGTGCTGGTCGACTAACTCGCGAATCAAGCCGCGCAAGCTGGAAAGCTTGCGACGCTGGCTGGAAACGGCCATCGTGCCGAGACTCTCCAGATAGGCCGTCATCGCTCGCGCATCGAAATCACCGGGTGTGATTTTCTCCTCATCGCAGAAATCCTGGAAATCGCGCAGGTCGAGCGCGTAAGCCTCTATAGTATGGGCACTCAGTCCGCGCTCGACCGCCTGACGGTCGAGGAAGCGATTCACGAACTCATGCCACACCGCCTCACCCATCCGATCTCTCCGCGTCTAGGTCGGCGCCGCGAGACTCTCGGCCGGCCGGTCTTCCAGTCGTTCCAGAAGTTTTTCACGGAGGTCGCGCTGCGCCGCGATGTCGGTGATTTTGTTGCCATCGCCATCGCTGATGTAGAAGACGTCGAGCGCTTGATCCGCGTTGGTCGTGATGCGCGCCAAATGAATCCGCAGTCCGAGCTTGAATAGCGTGTGGGTGATCGCGAAGAGCAGTCCGACCCGGTCCTGGGTGAACACGTCGATGACCGTGTATTGCTCAGAGGTGCGATTGTTGACCGTCACTTCGGTGGCGACGCGGCGAAGGAACTTTTTGTCCGCGTATCTGATGTGGTGCGCTGAGGCGACAAGGTCCGCGATATCTTCCTGGCCGGTGATGACGCGTTCGAGGTCGCGTTCGACCAGCAGCCATCGATCTTCTTCCAGCGCCACCGCGCCGGTTGGTCCAGCGTGCGAGACGCGGAAGACATCGAGCGCGACACCAGTGTTGCGAGTCGTAATACGCGCCGAAAGAATGTTGAGATTGTTTGCCGTCAGCGCTCCCGCGATCATTGAGAATAACCCCGGACGGTCGCGCGTCACCACGATGAACTCGCTGAACTCGAGGTCGGGGAAGTGTCGATGGCGGGCGACCAGCGGATGCTCGCCAAGCGCGCGCATCAGCTCGAAATGAAGCTGCACATCGCCTTCCGGCAAGGTGAAGAAGTAACGGTCAGGCATCTCGTCAAGGAATTTCCGGATCTCGTCCTCCGGCGCCCTGGCTTTCGCGAGTTGCGTCTTTACCTCTTCTTTGACCGCGGCGAGCCGGCGCGCCGGATCAACCGCCTCGCGATGGCCGTGCTCGAGGATCTTGAGTGCGCGCATGTAAAGCTCTGAGAGCAGCATGTCGCGCCAGTTGTTGTAGACGTTAGGCGCCACCGCCCGCATATCTGCGAAGGTCAACAGGTAGAGCGCCTTGAGCCGGTCGATGGAGCCGACTTCGCGAACGAATTCGCCAACCGTGGTTTCGTCATCGATATCGCCCTTCTGCGCCACCTGCGACATCGCCAGATGCTCGCGCACCAGAATTACCACGAGGTCGATTTCCTCGTTGTTGAGGCCTAGACGGCGGCATACTTCGGCAGTCAGCAGCGCGCCGCGCTCATGATGGTCATGGCCGTGGCCTTTGCCGATGTCATGGAGCAGCAGTGCGAGAAACACCAGCGGCAGCGAATCGAGCTCGCGAGCGACCTCGGTCAGCAGGGGATTATTTTTCTTGTATTCGCCCGAACGCAGCTTTTCCAGTTCGCGTACAGCGACCAACGAATGACGATCGACGGTATAGATGTGGTAGAGGTCGTGGAGTACGCGCGCATAGAGATTTCCGAATTCCGGAATAATGGCGCCGAGTACGCCCGAACGATGCATCGCTTCCAGGGTCTCGGCGACGCGGCTGCGATTGCCGGAGAGGATCATCATCAGCGTCGCCCCGACACGTGGGTCGTTACGCATCGCGTCGTTGTCGATGAGCGGAAGGTTATCGCGCACGGCCTGGTAGGCGGTGCCCGACAGTCCTACGCCGTGCGCCTGGCAATCCGCGTAAATCGTCATCAGGTTGAGTGGATCGCGCTTGAACAAATCCGGGTCGGAAATGGCGAGCAGATTTTGCTGGATGACGACGCCGGGACGAATCTGCCGGGTGAGCAATCTTCTGCCGAAGCGGCCGCCGCTGCCTTCCACCACGCGCGCGATCAGTCCCTCGGAAAAGCGCAGGATAGTGCTGGCGTGCTGATAGTAGGTGCGCATCAGGATCGCGCTGGCTGAAAGCGAGCCTTCGGGCTTGAAACCGAGCATCGGCGCGATGCGCTCCTGATACTCGAAAGTGAGCTGATCGAAATGGCGCTTGCTCAGGAAATGCAGCGAGTTGCGCACGCGAAAAAGAAAGTCGCGCGCCTCCAAAACCTCGCTCAGTTCAGGCGCCGTGATAATCGCGCGTTGTACCAACTCCTCAAGCGAGTGGACCTTGTACTTTACCTTGGCGAGCCACAACGCGGTGTGCAGATCGCGCAGGCCACCTTCGCCTTCCTTCAGTTGCGGCTCCAGCAGATAAATGGAATCGCCATACTTGGCGTGGCGCTCGCGGGTTTCCTCGAGCTTGATCTGAAAAAACTTGTGCTGATTACGGTTGAGCACGTCCGCGACCAGCAGCTCCTGCAGCTCCGACCAGATAGCGTCGTCGCCGGCGAGGAAACGTGCGTCGAGGATGGCCGTCTTCTCTTTCAGGTCGGTCCCGGCCATGCGAACGCATTCGCGCGCGTTACGGATTCCATGGCCGACGATCAGTCCCGCATCCCATAGCGCGTGCAACATGATCTCGGTCACGATTTCCGCGTAGGGTCCGCGCTTGTAGTCGTGAATAAACAGCAGGTCGATGTCGGAGTAGGGGTTCAACTCGGCGCGCCCATAGCCGCCACGGGCAACCACGGACAGCTTTTGATGCAGTTTGGCGTAGTGTCGCGTGTGCTCGGCGTCGGCGTACCGGAACAGCGCGCGCATCATGGCGTCGATGGCGGCAGTGTACTCGCGCACGACCTCGGTCCCTGAGGCGCCGGCGAAGTGATGCTCCGCGACCTCCTCGCGAATCACCTCCAGATAGAGGCGTGCGATTCGTCCCGGCGCGCGCGAGGCTTCGAACTCGCAATGGAGTGCTTCCTCGCCGCGAGGGATCGTGGGAGCGGCGACATGGCTGGGCGTGGTCGGAACCGCTGCGCTCACAGGTTTCCCGCTGCCGCGTCGGAACTCAGGTAGTGGACCACCGCTTTGGCGATTCCTTGCGCGAGAGTGTCCTGGTACTGCGCGGAGGAGAGGCGTTGCGCTTCGTACGCGTTGGAAAGAAATCCGCATTCGACCAGCACCGCCGGCATATGCGCGCCGACCAGCACATAGAATGGTCCCATCTTCGCTCCCAGCGGATTAACTTCCAGGCCCAATTGCGAATCCAAGTCAGTTACGGCTTGTGTATCGATCATCCGAGCCAGCGAGGCCGCTTCAGATGCCTTATAGTTCTGTCGGAGATCAGCAAGAATGTAGTTTAAGTTGCCGTCCTCCGGCGCGCTAGCTCCCGTCACGCCCGCGTTTTCCATCCTCGCGAGCCGAATCGTCGCGCGATCGGTGGTGTTGTTCAGATAGTAGACCTCGATGCCCGCGGTTTCGGGGTTGGGACTTGAATTGAGATGAATCGATACGAACAGGTCGCAGTTGGCGACATTCGCGCGTCGCGTGCGTTCCGCCAGCGAAATGAAATCATCGCTATCGCGCGTGAGTTGGGTGCGTACGCCGCGGGTCTTCAGCGCGTAGACGAGACGACGGGAAATGTTGAGTGCGACGGCCTTTTCGAGGATTCCGCTGGCCGATTGCGTGCCGGGATCGTAGCCGCCGTGTCCCGGATCGATCATGACGAGCGGATTTCCGGGAAGAGAATTGATGACCACGCTCGAAACTCCAGACGACGGAGGCGCAATCGTCACCGGCTCGGCCCGCGCTATCTGTGCATCGTTCGAAGAGTTGCGATTACTCGGCGGCGAGGGCTGCGTCGCACGCGAAGCGGCGGGGTACGGCGGCGTCTGTCGATGATCCGCCAACAGTGGAGCGCTCAGGTTCGCGACCTGCCCCGCGGGTGCGAGCCGAACGACGATCGCGGCATTGCGCTGCACGACCGCGTAATCGGACTTACCAATGACTTCGACCACGATACGCGCGTGCAAGCCGCCGGGACTGATTGCTCGCACCATCCCAATCGGCGCGACCTCGCGACCGTAAAGAGGACGCGAGGGAATGCGCAGCGCGGTGCGATCGAGATCGATCCAAAGCTCATTACCATGAGCGCTCAGGTGCATTTTCGGCGCAGGACTATCCAGGGTGAAGGCGAGTTCGGTGATCGGACCCGTGCGATTCAGGGTGGCCGAAGTTATCGCTGCGTCAGCAAATGACGCGACCAGCAACAGCGCTGCTACGAGTATGGGCAACCGCTTCATCATCGGACAGTACGCGCGAGGGCGCTATTCGTTGCCGCCGCTCAGGCGCGACTTCAGTTTGGCCAGCATAGTGAGCGCGTCAACCGGCGCCAGCCGGTCGATATCGACGGTGCGCAACTCGTCGAGCGCGCGGCTCTCGGTGGGAGTGAAGAGTCCGAGTTGTGCGTCGCGATTTGACTTATCGGCGTTGCGCGCGAGGCGCGCCTTGCCGGCGTCGTCGAGTTCGCCCTGCTCGAGGTTCGACAGAATCTGCCGCGCCCGCGTGATGATGCCGGTGGGCAGGCCCGCCAGCTTCGCGACCTCAATGCCGTAGCTTCGCGAGGCCGGTTGCTCGACCACCCGCCGTAGGAAGAGAACCTCCCCGCCCCATTCCCGCACCGCCATGGAAAGATTTTTTACCCTAAGCTTCTCCCGCGCAAGGTCAGTCAGCTCATGAAAATGGGTCGCGAACAGCACCTTCGCGCGGGTGGCGTCGTGGAGATATTCGGCGACTGCCCACGCGATCGCCAGCCCGTCGAAGGTGCTGGTGCCACGTCCGACCTCGTCGAGTAGCAACAGGCTGCGATCGGTGAGGCCTTCGAGCAGCCGCGCGGTCTCGCGCATCTCGACCATGAAGGTGGACTCGCCGCGCCGAAGCTCGTCGCGCGCACCGATGCGGGTCAGCACGCGATCTGTAAGCCCGAGCTTCGCCTCGGTCGCGGGCACGAAGCTGCCCATCTGCGCCATTATCGCGATCAGCGCCACCTGGCGCAGGTAGGTTGACTTGCCCGCCATGTTGGGGCCGGTGATGAGAAGAAGCTGGCGCGTGTCGGGATCGACGTCGAGGTCGTTAGGCACGAACTCGCCCGATTTCATGCCGGTTTCGAGCACCGGATGACGTCCGTCGCGAATCGTGAGGCGAAGGTCAGTGTTCATCTGCGGCCGGATGTAACCGTGACGGCGCGCGGCCTTGGCGAGCGACATGATGGTGTCGAACTCGCCGACCGCTCGTGCGGTTGCGAGCAGCGAGGCACTATGCGCCTGTAGGTCGGCTTGCAGCTTCGCAAAAATCTGCAGCTCGAGTTCCTTAAGCCCCGACTCTGCCGAAAGTATCTTGCGCTCGAGTTCCTTCAGCCCTGGCGTCGTGAAGCGTTCGGCGCCGACCAACGTCTGCTTGCGTTCGTAATCGGCCGGAACGCGATCGAGATGAGCCTTGGTAATCTCGATGTAGTATCCGAACACCTGATTGTACCGGACCTTCAGCGAAGGAATCTTGCTGCGCTCGCGCTCGGTGGCTTCGAGCTGCGCCATGACGCCGCGCGCGCCCGAGGCGAGCGAACGAAGCTCATCCACCTCAGGATTCAGCCCGGCCTTGATCAGGTTGCCGTCGCGAGGATTGACCGGCGCATCTTCGGAAAGCGTTTCGAGGACGCGCGTCGCGAGCTGCGGCTCGGGGCGCATCCGTTCCGCGATCAAATGGATGCGTGCGCTCTTGCGATCCGCCAGTGCGATTTTCAATTCGCCAACCGCGGCGATCGCGTCCGCGAGGCGCAAACAATCGCGAGGCGACGCGCGCAGGCTCCCGATTCGTCCCGCCAGCCGCTCGAGGTCGCCGATGCGCTTCAGCTCGTCGGCGCCGCGTCCGCCCAGATCGCCTTCGAAAAGCTCCTCGACCGCGTCGTGGCGATCGCGAATCATTTCGAGGCTGAGCAAAGGATAGATGATCCAGTTGCATAGCGTGCGTGCGCCGACCGCGGTCAGCGTCTCATCGAGCACCGACAATAACGAGCCGCGCCGCGCACCTTCCGAGGACGACACCAGTTCGAGGTGACGGCGCGTGACCTCGTCGACCATCATGTATTCGGTGGCGCGATAGGGGCGTGGGAGCGTCACGTGCGCGAGGTCGCGGCCGAAGGTCTCTTCGACGTAGGCCAGCGCCGCTCCCGCAGCGACTCCAACGGCGCCGTCGAGAGCGGCGAGGTCTGCGCCTTCGAAGCGGCGCGCGAGCGTCTCCCGCGTGATCGCATGATCGAAGGCATTTGGATCGAGTTCGGTCAGCGAGCATCCGAGGTCCGCGACAATCGCGCGAAGTTTTTCGTCGCCACGCGCCGCAATGATTTCGCGCGGGGCGAGGCGCGCGATCTCCTCATGCAAGCTGGCCGCGCTGAGCGTTTCGGTGGCGAGGAACTCTCCTGTTGAGACGTCGAGGGCGGCGAGGGCGAAGCTGTTCTCCGAGCGCGCGACCGCGACCAGGAAGCTTTTCTCCGCCGCGGTCAGCACCATCTCCTCGCCGACAGTTCCCGGCGTGATGACGCGCACGATCTGGCGCGGCACCAGTCCTCTCGCGTTGGCCTCGACCTGGGCCTGATCGCAGATCGCGACCTTGTATCCTGCCTTGACCAGCTTGGCGATGTAGGGCTGGACCGAATGGTATGGGACACCGCACAGCGGCACGCCGTCCTTGGAGCGCGAGGTGAGCTGGATGTCGAGGACGCGCGCGCCGATTTCCGCGTCTTCGAAAAACATCTCGTAGAAATCGCCGAGCCGGAAAAACAGAATCGCGTCGGGGACCTTCTGTTTGACGCTCAGATATTGCGCGACGAGAGGTGTGTGTTTTACCGCTGCCACTTGCGCGGCTCAGGATATCCGCCATCTAGCGTCATCGCAAAACGCGGTCGGGTGAGGCTTTGCACAGCTTGCCGTCGGCGAAGATCGGTAGTCTAATCGCGCGAACGAATCGCTTCGAGGTGAACATCATGCCGGTGGTCAACAACAGCAAAGTTCAGGAATTCGCCCTGCCCGGTCTACGTCATCGGACCGTCGGCGGCAAGGACGGCGGCGTGACGTCGATGGAAGTATGGCAGCAGACCATCGCTCCCGGAGCGGCGACACCCGTTCATCGCCATGCTTGCGAGGAAGTCATCGTCATCCTGAGCGGCTCCGGCACATTGACGATTGACGGCGAGACGACCGCGTTCGGTCCCAACAGCACGCTCATCATTCCCGACGATGTCGTGCATCAAATCGTCAACACCGGCGCCGATGAGATGCATCTGGTGGCGACGCTCTCGATGTCGCCGGTTCGGGTGCACACGGCAGATGGCGCGCCGATGCCGCTTCCGTGGGACGCGCGCTAGCGCGTCGCGCTACTTCGCCGAGTTGAGTAACGCTTCGAGCTTCGAGGTATCGGCGCGCGTGCCCGCCGTTTCGCCCGCGCGATCATAAATGACATTGCCTTTGCTATCGATGACGGCGATGGTCGGAATCGCGCCGTGGTAGTATCGCGCGATCAATGGCCGCTGCGAGAGCGAGGGATGATCCAGGTCGACGATCACAAAATCGATCTTGTCGCGATACTTCGGATACAGCGCCACCAACCGTTCGGCCTCGCGATTGGTGTTCCAGCAGTGCGCGGTGCCGAAGAACATGATCGTCGCGCGGTCGCTCGCGATGGTTGCGTCGCCGATCGAATTGCCGGCGATCGGAAAATTGGAACTAGAATCATCGGTAAATGAGAGATCCGGTGCGAGGTGCAAATCGCTCGCCGCGTGAGCAGGATGCACGGTGATGCACGCGAACGCGATGGCGCCAAATAACATGGCAGCGATATTGATTTTGACCATTAGGGTTCGAGGCCTCTGATTCGGCGCCACTGCGTCATGGTCCATCCCGGCGGCAGCGGATTGGGTGGTTCGGGCATTCCGGGGACTCGAAACGGCGCGCCGAATGCCGCGTCGGCCTTGATCGCGCGCCGCTCATTCTTGATGAAGTTTTTCTCAGACCGGATGCGCCGTATGTACTCGGCCTGCTCGTGGCACGGCTTCTCGCGATAGCAGTTAGGCCGCAGGGCCGAGTTGAATTTGAAAACTGTTAAGGTCTTGGTCGCTCCGAAGCGCTTGCCGGCCTGAAACGCACGCAGCACAAATTCCGCGTCCGGCGGAAGCTCTATTTTCCGGAAGTCGCGCCATCCGCCAATCTCCGCGCCCATCTCACGCACATGCATCATCGTAGACGGCGGAATTCCCTGGCCCTCCCGATACCGGCCGCGCGGCGTCAGTAACCGTATGTGACTTCCGGGCGGCCCGAGCATGACGCACTGCGTGTGAGCGAGGTCAACGCCGGTTCTTCGCAGTGCTTTCACGAGGGTCGCGAGATGCGTCGGGTACCACACATCGTCGTGACCCAGGTATGCCACGTAGCGTCCCCGCGCCATCGCGAGTCCAGCGTTATTGGGCCCTGATTGACTGCCGGAATTGCTCGCCAGATTATGCCATCGAATGCGCGCGTCTCCGAACGATTGCACTACCTCCGCGGAAT
Source organism: uncultured delta proteobacterium (assembly GCA_963815835.1). Classification (GTDB taxonomy): domain Bacteria; phylum Desulfobacterota; class Binatia; order Binatales; family Binataceae; genus DATGKG01. The sequence goes on along the minus strand of CAWFIF010000001.1, from coordinate 2,925,030 downwards.
CATCGGTGCATCCGTCACCGACCACCAGAAGCTCGAAATCCCGCATCGTCTGCCATAGTACGGTTTCGATTGCTAAGCGCAGAACGCTGCTCCAGTTGTAGGTGGATAGGATTACGCTCACGAGCGGCTCCGAACTGTTGCGTTCATCGCCGCGGTTTCTTTCGAATAACCGTTTCAGCCAACTCCCGCTATGACGGTTGTTCATGGCGCGTCACCAGGTGCCCGGAATCAGCGACTTCGCGGCTTCGCCGTCCCAGGGGAGATCGTGCGAGTCGTTCGAATTGTCGGCAATTGGGAAATTGGAACTCGAATCATCGATGAATGAGAGGTCTGGTGCGAGGTGCAAACCGCTCGCGGCGCGCACGGCATGGGAGGCGAGGCGCGAAAGGGCGAGCGCACAAAACAAAGTAGCGGGGCGCTCCTTCGGCATCATCGTTGAGATCAACGTCTTATAGTGGCGGATGGTTCCCGCGGATGGAACCGCAATTGGTCGTCCATTCGTGCATACCATAAATCACCCTGACAGTTCGTCCTCGGGTCGCAGCGCGCGGAACTGGAGAAGCAGCAGAAGGTCGTACGTGATCTTCAGGGCACCGCAGCAGATCAGCGGCCATCCGAATGAGGTGACATCGAGCATCATGCCGGCGGGAACCGGCGCCGCCGCGCTCGCCAGGCTGCGCGGCACGTTGGTCACGCTCGCTGCCGCGGCTCGTTCCTCGGGCGGCACTACCGCCATTACGTATGATTGCCGCGCGGGAACATCCATCGAGGACATCGCGGAACGCAATAGCAAGAACACAATCGCGAGAGGAGCGGTCGGCATTAGCGCGGCGAGGATTAGGAACGCATTTGCTGGAAGGTGCGTATACACCATCGTGTTGATACGCCCGAAGCGAGCAGCCAGTCGCGACGATATGAACTGCGACAAAGAGCTGAGCAGACCCGCGACGAAAAAGAACGTACCGGCTGCCTCAACCGACATGTTGAAGCGGCGGAACAGCCATAGCGCGAGTAGCGACTGAATCGCGAAGCCGCCGGCGAATGAATCGATGCTGAACAGGGCGGCCAGCCGCATCACCGTGGCGCGCGATTTCGCTAGCGGCGCGACTTTTACGGGAGTCGGCGGGGCTTCGACCGCGCTCGAGAGCGACCAGTAGATCGATGCCGCTATCAGTCCGAGGATCGAATATGTGATGAAGCCGGAGCGCTGCGCGGCGACGAGGTTCCATCCGAAGCGCGGCGCGAGCATCGTAGGCAATCCGCTGGCGAGCGCGCCGAATGCACCGCCCAAGGCGCCGGCGACATTGTAGATCGCGAACACGCCGGTCAAATCGCGCGTCGTGACCGTCTGCGCGATGGCGGTCTGTTCGAGCGGAAGAAAAAGGCTCACGTCGCCGGCGGACGGATTCATCGTTCCGACTAATGAAACCACGGCGAGCGCCCAGAAGCTCCGTGCATAGATGAAGCCGAGCCCGGTTGCGACCATCAGTGCCGCCGCGCCGAGGAACATCCGCCGCGTGCCGATACGTCGTGTCGCGAAGCCCGCCCAAAGCGTGACTAGCGCTGAACCAAACAGCGTAGCGAAGACTATCACTCCGATTTGCGTGGCGCTCAGTCCGATCGCGGTCAGATAGCTCGGCAGGAGCACGCTGACGACGCCATCGCCGATACCGCGCAACGCGCGTGTTGCGATCAGGCGCGTGCTGTCGGTGCTCGCAGTGGAGGGAAACAGTGATGGCATCGAGAAACTCGGGATTCGATTGAATGCGAGTTTATCGAGCGGCGCCAGACCTCGATTTAGCGATTGTACTTCCGAAGAGGCTGGGTCTGCCGCCCTTGCAATTTCAAGTCATTGAGGAAATCGTGGAATGAAGGCGCAACTGGCTGTTATCTGGATCAATCAAATGGATTGCACCTCACTCGCAATCAAAACTGACAAAACAAAGCCAAATAATGCTTACGTTTCAAGGACTTTCTCAGAAGCACTTGAGAAAATTGGCCGGCGAGACAATCAGTTGTCGCTGCTTTTCGAGTTCGATGAGGGGTAGAAGTCGATTGAGCAGTGTTCTGGCCAAACCGTTGGCGCACAATCGCGGTGAAATTACAAAAACAAAGCCAAATAATCCTTTATCTGTGGGAGGTTTCATTTTCAGCATTGCGAACAAGCACAGCCGCGATGAGCGCCGAGAACCCAACCGAAGGAATGTTGTCGCGTTGATGTCGCGCGACAAGGCGTACAAGCTTGGAAATGATCAAAAAAATGAGGACGTCGGCTCGTCGTCTTGTCAACAAAAGTACCTATTAATTCGGACGCTTAGACCCATCTCGACGCTAATTGATGCGCCAAAACGAGCAAAGATGACTTCCGCGCGACCTCGCGCGACAAGTTCGCGAAATTTCGAGGTTGAATGATGCTCGCCTCTTTTTTAGGCTACTCGAATAGGCTACTCGAAGCCGAATACCTATCTCTCGATTTGAGGCTCCTTTGTCGGAACTGATCCAAATCGAAACCCCTCGTATCTCCAGTCTGTGGGAGCGGTTTGTCGCGGGCGAAGAGGTCGATCTCAGCTCTCTCAGACCTGAAATTGCCGATTCATGGCGCAGATGCCGCGATGAGTTCCACGTCCCTCTCGATACCACCCGCGCGCCGAGCCGCGCCGAGGACATCTCGACGCTGGATGCCGACCTCAAGGAGGCGAGCGTCCCGGTCATCGATTTGCTGCGGGCGGCGACCGCGGGGATCAGTGCCCTGGTCGGGATTAGCAATCGCGAGGGCGAGCTACTTCATGTGCTCCCTAGTGATGCCCAGGTCCATGCGATGGCGGAGCAGTTCAACGCGATGCCGGGCGGCATTTGCACGGAGGCCAATGTCGGCACCAATTGCATCGGAACTGGTCTGGCCCTCGGTAAACCGATTCAGATCCATCTCGATGAGCATTACCTCCCGATGTTCAAAGAATGGAACACTTGCTCCGCGCCGATTCTTCATCCCATCAATGGATTACTGACCGGTGTGTTCGGGATTTCCGGGCTTAGCGAGGTTGGGCATCCGCGGATGCTGGAGTTCGCGGTGCGCGGCGCCGAGTTGGTGAGCAAGCTGCTCGGCTCGGTGCAAGCGATCGATCGGCTCACGTTGGCGCGCAGCTTCGACGATTTCTCGAGGCGCTATCAGGATGCGGCGCTGCTCGCGGTCGACGCCTATGGCTTCATTATGCAGACCACACCGCAGAGTTCCGAGGCGGTCGCGGCCCATGATGGCGCGGCGCCCGGGAGCCGCATCTCGGAACTCATCGGTACCGAAGCGATCAAGCGGCTCCAAGGTCAGGATCGCGCGTGCGAGCTCGATTTGCCGTTGCCGAGCGGCGCCAAGGCGCTGGCGAATCCGGTCTATCGCGGGAACCGTCTGGTCGGTTCCATTGTGGTGTTCACGCCCGCCAAACGGCCGCCGATCCAACGCACACCGAAGCCCGAAAAAACCTGGAGCAGTCATTTCACATTCGGCGATATCGTGGGCGATAGTCCCGCTCTCGCCAATGCGGTTCGGCTGGCGACCCGCGCCGCGCGCACAGAGCATCCGGTGCTGGTGCTCGGCGAATCGGGAACCGGCAAGGAAATGTTCGCGCATGCGATTCACGACCTGAGCGTGCGGCGCGCCGGTCCTTTCGTCGCCTTTAACTTCGGCGCGCTGTCAGAGGAGCTGACGATTTCCGAAATGTGCGGTCATGAGCCGGGCGCATTTACCGGCGCGACCGCGAGCGGGACCAAGGGCGGCATCTTCGATAGCGCGCAGGGCGGCACGCTTTTCATCGATGAACTGCAGGACGCCGGCCCCAAGGCGCAGAGCCTGCTGTTGCGCTTCGTCGAGACGCATACGTTTGTGCGCGTCGGCGGCACGGCACCCGTTCAGAGCGACGTACGCGTCATCGCGGCATCGAACAATCCTGACGCGAGGCTGTCCGAGCGCGTCCGACCCGATCTCCTATATCGCCTCAACTCGATTACGGTGCGAATCCCGCCGCTGCACGAGCGCCTGGAGGATATCCGGCCGATTGCGGAGCGCCATTTGCGCACGCTCGGATTTCGTGGCGTGGTCGATCCCGAAGTGTGGGAGCAGCTGATGCGCTATCGATGGCCGGGAAATGTGCGCGAGTTGCAGAATGCGCTCTTGCGCGCGACGCTGAACTCCTCGGGGATGCGGCTTACAGTGGAAGATTTCCCGCCGCTGACGAATAGCGAAAACAAACCCACTGAGCGCATTAAGCCCACAACCGTAAAGGACATCGCGAGAGATCTCGATATGAGCGATGCTGCCGAGACCTCCGAAGAAGTCATACGAGTACTGCGCGAATGCCGCGGTAATGTCGGCAAAGCGGCCAAAATGCTCGGAATTCATCGCTCGACGTTGTACCGCCGCCTGGAGAAGCTAGGCATCCAAGTACAGTAGTCGCGGCGTTGCGTCGCGCAGTCGCGCGACTGTCGCGCGACACAACAGGTCGTCGCACATCGGTTAGCGTCAATAAACATCAATTGAGATAGGTCGGTTATCATCGATCCAGTGGCATCGCGGTTGCTCTAACCTACCTCTCGTCGAAACAAGGCACTAACGCTCTGTCAGACAATACCTGGGTGCCCTAAACACCAACCTGAACGGGAGCGCGAGCACATGACAGTTAGTAGAAAGTCTTGGATAGTAGGAGCAACGTCAGCAGTCGCCGTTGGACTAGCAGGCGGCGTTTTCGGAGCATTTCTTTCGGTAGCTCATCCGGCCCTGAGTTCCTCGACCACCCCAGTCTCCTCGGTGCCGGTGACTATAGAGCCGGGCACACCGATCCTCCTCTTCAACAAGGGCGAAGCGCACGCCTCGGTCAAGGTCAACCGGAACGGACTAATCCTGTTGAACCTCACGACCAAGACCGGCCGGAACCAGATAGCGCTCGGTGTGCTCGGCGACTCCAAACTCGAAGTTGGCGTGTTCGATTCCGTCGGCAAGGCCAGGGCGGGTATGGAGGTTCCGATGAAAGATTCGGGCCGCGTTCACATGCTGCTGCTCGACAAGCAAGATACGCGGCCCAGCTCGAGCACTCAGATGAAGAGCTAGAGCAAGGCGGTAACGTTACCTACTGCGATCATCCCCCCTGTCACCGGGCCCTCACACACACCCCCATCTGATGGGCCCGGTGACACCCCCCTCAAGCTTCTTGACCCGATTCCGGCGTGGGCGGCACAGCGTAGATTGACGCTATGGCGCCGACGGCGGCACGGAACCTATAAGCTAGGCCGCGTGCGAAGCGCTTCCGTTTCCGTTGCGGCTGCAAATCGCTCCCAGCGTTTCGATGAGTTCGCCGTCCTTGATCGGGCGCTTCCTGGACTTCGAGGCGCGCAGACGTTCGGCCTCGCGCGCGATGTCGCTCATCGACAGAATTCCGACTAGCTGCCCGCCCTTGTCGATGACGGGTAGACGTCGAATCTGCCGCTCGCGCATCCGTTCGGCGGCTGACGTAATATTGTCACTTGGGTTACACGCGCAGACGTCGCACGACATTACGCTGCCGACCGAGGCGTCGACCAGCGCGACGCCTTGCGTATAAGCGGCCATGCAAATGTCGCGATCGGTCAGCATCCCGATCACTTTGAGATCGGAATCGACTACGGGAACGGCACCGCAATCATTTTCCCACATGAGTTGGGCCGCCCGGTTGAGCGAATCATGCTGATGGCACGCTCTGACTTCCTTGGTCATCAGGTCACTTACTTTCATTGCCACTACTCCTCTCCAGCCCGACGCTATGCGCCTCGAGCCGCGTCTTGATAGAAGATCGCCAGCCGCCCCTACACAAGAGATGAATCCGTGACGTCGCTTCAAGCGCAAACATCAGGCGCGCCGTCAGAAATCGGACGAAGTGCTGACACATAAGCATCACGCACGACCGCTGCCCAACTGGCGACAATAACGCGGTTGAGAACATTTCTATCCCAACGAAAAAGTTGAGTTAAGTACGACGGGGAAAAATCCATTCGTCTTTCCACATCGACGCGCTGCGTCTGTTACTAGATGATGACCCGCTATGGGAAGCATCACGTTCGCCCGCCTCGGGCGCATGGCGCTCCGTCGCGGATTGGCACACTCGATGCTTGCTTCACGGCGGTCGAAACATTTTTTAGGGGAGCGATTGCGATGCATCGACAAGCACAGATGAATACGTCCACGAGCACACGCGACGGAGCCAATCCGAAAACTCAACGGGCTGAAGTGGACGGAGTGTTTCCGCTGATGCCGCAACAGTACTATGACCTCATTTCGCGCCGCCGGATCATCGATGGCGAACGGCGCTTGATGTTTGCTGTATTCGAAGATGCGATCCGTTCGTACGTGATGTGCCTGAGCTCAAAATCTCCCGCTCGGCGCAAGGAATTTGAAGAAGTCAGGAGCTGGATGGATCTGCGCGGGTATCACAGCGTATTTTCCTTCGACAGCCTCTGCGATCTTTTCGAAATCGATCCCGACGTTCTACGCGGCCAGCTCACCATGCTGCAGTCGTCCGATCTGCCGCGCCGTAGAATCGGATCGATCGGGCGTCGCGTTCCGATGAGCGCCACTATGTGACGCCGGCGCCAGTCCTACGCGCTCATCCGGCCATGGTTCAGCGCTATGGCGTATGGACGAGTGTATCCTATGGAGCCAAACGCTTTGGTTCCTAAGGGTACATGGCCGCTTCATCATCCGTTTGAAGCCGAATTCGCGGGAGTCCCGGGATTCCAGTGATAGCGCACGTCGGGGGCGCGCTCTTCATTGCGGGAGCCATTGGTGAACTCGACCGCGACGAAGCCGCGCTTCTCATAAAACGCCCGCGCGCGATGATTCCCCTCGAACGTCCATAGCATCAGGCCCTCGGGACGCAGCTCTTTCGCCTTCTGCAGGAGTGTGTCGCCGATCCCGATCCCCTGATGCGTGGGCGCGACATAGAGATGCTCCACCCAGGCGCCCTCGATGGCGATGAATCCCACCACGCCATCCTCGGTCTCCGCGACGAGCACGATCTGATTCGGAATCACGATGTCTCCGAAGAACCGCACCGTCTCCTCGAAGGTGTGCATGAAGGGAAGCCATGGCATCGCGATGCGCCACGCATCGATATGCGTCTTCGCGATCGCGTCGGCATCATCCTCACGCGCCTGCCGCATCGAAAAGAGAATCGCCATGTCGCCTCAACGGGATTTGCGCGACTGGAGGAATGCTACCAGCGCGTCGAGGTCGGCCGGCTTCAGTACGCCCGCGAAGGCCGGCATGTTGTGGCCGCCGTTGAGAATCCTGATTACCATGTCGGTTTGCGTCAGACGATCGCCGACGTCGCTCAGGTTGGGACCGCGATGGCCGCCGAAGCCTTCCACCTCATGGCAGAACTCGCATCCTTTGGCGTGAAAGAGTGCGGCGCCTTGATTCACATCGGGCTCGGTCGATGCGATCACATTTGCCGGCAAAAGCTTGGCAGCAAAATCCGGTGACCATGGCGCGCGCTTTGCCTCGATCCACAAGGTCACAATCATCATCACGATCGTGATCACGGCGGCGACCGCCCATGGACGGCGCGCGGGGTGGCGCTCGCCGCGGTTGAAAAGCGGAACCACGATCAGGACGAGAAATCCGAAAGCCGGCGCAAGGAAGATGAACGGGTTGGTGAGGCCGGGCGGAATCAGCGCCAGCGCCGCGTAGTACCAGAGCAGGTACCAATCGGGAGCGGGATCTTTCGCCAGCATGCTCGGGTCGGGTGGCGCCCCGAGCAGCGGGGGGCCGAAGATAATCGCGAGCGCGGCGATGGCGAACACCACAAGCGCGCAGGCGACCGCGTCGCGCCAGGCCGCATCGGGCCAGAACGGTACGCCGTCCTTCTCGATGAGCGCTTCATATCGCGCATGATAAGTATCCGGATCGACGACCACACCGGGTTTGGGCGGTTCGGAGATGCCGTCATGAAACACCAGGTACAGATGAATCGCGACGAACGCGAAGATGATCGCGGGAATGAAAAATACATGGAATGCGAAGAAGCGGCTGAGCGTCGCGCCACCAAGGGTTTTTCCCGCGAGGATGAAATGCGCGACGGCAGGGCCGACCACCGGGACGCGCGCGGATTGCTCCGCAGCGACGACTACCGACCACACCGCATTCTGATCCCATCGCAAGAGCTGGCCGGTGAATCCCATCCCGATGGTGAGGAAGAGCAGCACCGCGCCGGTCAGCCAGTTGAACTCGCGCGGATATTTGTAGCATCCCATCAGAAAGACTTGGCCCATGTGGATGCCGACCAGCAGCACCATCGCCGACGCGCCGAAGTAGTGCATCCCGCGCAGCAGATTGCCGAACAGCGCGCGCGTCGTGATGAAGTTCAGCGCGTCGTAAGCTTCGCCGGTCGAGGAGATGTAGGCGGTCGCCAGCGCCATCCCGGTAACGACCTGGATGATGAATGCGACCACGGTCGCACTGCCGAACACGTACCACCATCCGGTGTCGGGCGGCACTGGATGTTTCGCGAGGGCATCGAAGAATGCGATCAGTCCGGTGCGATCTTCGAAAGCGTCGATAAAGCGTTTCAGAAATTTCGGCATTACCCGATCATCCGAGCGGGACAGCGCTGGTGAGGATTTCGACTTCGCCGTCGCGAATCCGCACTGGATACCTGAACAACGCATGCGGAGGCGGCCCGGCGGCGACCTGACCGTCGGCGTAGTAGATGCCGCCATGACATGGGCACATGAACAGGCTGGGACCCTCAAGCCAATGGACAGGGCATCCGAGATGCGTGCAATTCATCGCGAAGGCGACGAACTGATCCTCGCCATTGCGGCGCAACCATGCGGCGGTTTTCGCGGTCACGCCGGCCCATTTGAGCGGTGATGGATCGAGGAACGAGACTTTCACGGTGGTGCCGATCTGGAAGCTGTCGATTTTTCCTACTGAGCGCCAGGTTCTGGCAGTCGACTGCAGCAGCGGCCCGAGCAGAAAACCGACCACGGGGATTCCGACTACGGCGGCGGCCAGCGCCGATAGCGCGATGCTGATCTTCGCCAGGAATGCGCGCCGTTCGGGACTGAGCGGCGCTTCATGCGCTTCGAGCTGCTCCGTCTCAGTCGCCATCGACCATTCCTCCGATCCAGCTCCTCAACGAGAAGGCCATGAGCACCGCTCCCGCGGCACAAAACAGGTACGAGGTGACGAGGCCGAAGAACACAAACGCGACGCCGAGCGCCATCCCCGCGGGCGCGTACGTCGGTTGCGGAATCCTCTGCTCGGGCGGCGCCACCCAGTCATCGCGCGATGTTTCAGGCATGCGTAACTCCCGCTTGAGGATGCGTTAGTGGTTCGGGCTCGGGCGCACGATACCATCGCGCGAGCACCGCCATGATCGCGCACAGATAAACCAGCCCGCCGGGAACCCACATCAACAGACCACCGAGCTCCTGATCGGCTTCGGTCGTGAGGCCCCACGAGCGGCGGAGCGTATCGAGAATCCCGAGGCTGTCTTCCGGATGTAGATAGGCGGTGTATACGCCGACCGGCGCGAAGGTAATGAGAATGCCGAGGACGGTGGTCGAGAGCATCGCGGCGCCGAGGTACGCGAATGCCGCGCCGTGGCTCATGCGAGAATCTTCGAGCGGCGCGAGAATCGGCCACCAGAAAATCGTCGCGGTGATGAGGAACGTCAGATGCTCGAAGATGTGCAGCGGTTCGCTCGCGAGCGTCGCATCATAGAGGCTTGGCAGATGCCAAATCCACAGCGCCGCCATCCCCAGTGTCCACGCAACGAGAGGATTTCGCAGCATACTCTCGATAGCGCCGAGCCAATGCACGCGGACGATCGACGTCGCGAATTGGCGTGGGATGCCAAGAATCAGCAGCGGTGGCACCGCGAGCACGAGCAGCATGTGCTGAAGCATGTGCGCGCTGAAGAGGTAATCGTCGGCGAGCACATCGAGCGGCGAGATGAGTGCGAGCAGCATCACGAGATCGCCGAGCAGGAACCATCCGGCGCGGGAGAAATCACGCCGGCACGCTAGCGCATACGCAATCGCGAGCGCGACGCATCCGACGATCACCGATGGATCGAAATCCCATGCGGTCGCGATGCGCGATGCGATCACGATGCGACCGCCCCCCATAGATACACAACGCTGAAGACCACCACCCAGACCGCGTTGACGAAATGCCAATACCATTCGACCGCGCCGAAGCCGTCCTTCGTATGCTCATGCAGTTTTCCCGCGCGTGCGAGGCCGAGGGTGATGCTGAGCGCGACAAGCCCCATCATTACGTGCAACCCGTGGAATCCGGTGAGCGTGAAAAACGTGGTGGCGAACAGGTTGCGGCTGACGGTGATGCCATTCGCGATGAGGTCGTAGTACTCGCGCGCCTGACCGAACAGGAACAGCACGCCGAGCGCGATCGTGATCGAAAGCCACATTGCGAGGCCGCGGCTATCGGCGCGTCGCGACGCGCGCGAGGCCATCCAAATCGTGGCGCTGCTGGAAAACAGCGCGAGGCTGAACATCCCGGTGCGCATCGGATTGAGCGCGGTCGCTGCGGTCGGTCCCGGCCCCGGATACGCGTGATAGTACACGAACGCGATGACCAGCAGCAGGAAGAAGTTGGCCTCCGACAGGATGAACAACCCGACTGCGATTTTGCCTCGTTCGCGGATGCTGATCATGCGTTGGCCACCATCTCATCGGCGCGGTCCGGATGCGCGAGGTCCCATAGCGGACGGCGTCCGTGCACAGGAGGCACGCGGTCGAAGTTCTCCGGCGGCGGAGGCGAAGTTGTCGCCCACTCCAGCGTCCACGCATCCCACGGATTGTCGCCGGCCGCTTCTCCGTTCGCTAGGCTCTCGAAGATGTTCCACACGAACACGAGTACCGAAATGCCGAGAATGAAGGCGCCGATCGATGAGATCAGATTCATCGCGGCCCATCCTGGTAAATCGGGATAGGTGAAGACTCGGCGCGGCATGCCGGCGAGGCCAAGGACATGCTGGATAAGGAATGTCATGTTGAAGCCGATGAAGGTGAGCCAGAAGTTCCAGCGCCCCAGGCGTTCGGACATCATCCGGCCGGAAAATTTCGGGAACCAGTAGTAGAATCCGGCGAAGATTCCGAACACGCTCCCGCCAAACAGTACGTAGTGGAAATGCGCCACCAGGTAGTAGGTGTCGGTGAGTTGCCAATCGAGCGGGAACACCGCGAAGCTGATGCCCGAGAGTCCGCCGATCGTGAAGGTGATGAGAAACGCGACCGCGAACATCATCGCGGTGGTGAAGCGGATACGGCCACCATACATCGTAGCGGTCCAGTTGAAAATCTTCACCCCGGTCGGCACCGCGATGAGCATGCTGGCGATGCCGAATGCGAGGTTGGCGACATGGCTCATGCCGACTGCGAACATGTGATGAGCCCATACGGTGAAGCTGAGAAACGCGATCGCCACGGTAGACGCGGCGACGAATTCGTAGCCGTAGATCGGCTTGCGGGAGAATACCGGAATCACTTCCGAAATGATCCCGAACGCCGGCAGTATCATGATGTAGACTTCGGGATGCCCGAAGGACCAGAAGTAGTGCTGCCACAAAAGTGCAGAGCCGCCCCCTGCGGGATCGAAAGCGTGCGCGTTGAAGAATCTATCGACCAGCAGCATCGCCAACGCCGCGTTGAGCAATGGCAGCGCGCCGATCATCAGGAATGAGTTGACCAGCGTCATCCAGGCGAACAGCGGTAGACGCCGAATCGTCAATCCAGGCACGCGCACGCAGATGATCGTAACGACGAAGTTAATCGCGGCCGCCAGCGTGCCGATGCCGATGCATGCCAGGCCGATGATCCAATAGTCGACGCCTGCGAGCGATGAGTAAGCCTTCTCGCTGAGCGGCGTATACGAGAACCATCCCGCGTTGGGCGCGCCGCCGGCGAGAAAGCTGAAGTACAGAATGATGCCGCCGAAAAGCTGGATCCAGAAACTCATCGCGTTGAGGCGCGGGAAGGCCATGTCACGCGCGCCGAGCATCAGCGGAATCACGTAGGTGGAAAAGCCGGTCAGCATCGGCATGACAAACAGAAAGATCATCGTGGTGCCGTGCATCGTGAACATCTGATCGAAGGTTTCCGGCGAGATAATGTGCAGCCCGGGCGCGAGGAGCTGGAGGCGAATTACCAGCGCTTCGATCCCGCCGATGAGGAAGAAGACCATCGAGGAGATCATGTAGAGGATGCCGATTTGCTTGTGGTTGACCGACGCGACCCACGCCAGCAAGCCCTCGCGCTCGGAAGTCACCAGATCAGGCGCGACGCCGGCTTCTACAATCTGGCTCATTTCAGACCCTCCAGATATGCGACCAGTTGGTGTGCCTCGTCGTCGCTGAGTTTGAAGTCGGGCATATGGCTGTCAGGTTTTATCGCATTCGGATCTTTAAGCCATCGATAGAGTGCGTCGGGCGTATTGCGCGCGGCCTCGCCCGCGAGCATCTCGCGGCTCGCGAGATGCGTGAGGTCGGGGCCGACTGTTTGATTCGCGGCCGTGCCGGCGATGGCGTGGCAATTCACGCAAGTCTTGTCGCTGAACAGCCGCGCGCCAGCAAGTGCCTCGGGCGCCGACGGGGTCGGTGGAACTGCGAGTTGCGCGCGCTGCCACGCGTCGAAGTCGGGCTCGCTTTGCGCGATCACGCGAAAGCGCATCCACGTATGCTCGGCGCCGCAAAATTCAGCGCAGGTACCGAGGTAAGTGCCGGGCGCATCGGCCTCGATCCACAGCGTATTGGGATGACCGGGGACAGCGTCGATTTTCCCGCCCAGCTCGGGTACCCAGAAGTCGTGAATGACGTCGGCGGACTTCAGGTCGATCAGAATCTGCTTGCCGACCGGGATGTGAACCTCGTTCGCGGCGACCACGCCGGAGGCGGGATAGTTTATCTCCCACCACCACTGATGGCCGATGACTTCGAGGTCGGGTTTGCGGCCGTCGGGAATGGCAGGGTCGGCGGCATAGTCCGCCCGCACCATGAAGACCGAGAGCACCGCGAGGATGCCGAATGGAATCAGCGTCCATGCGATCTCGAGCGCCGTCCATCCGAAAATCTGGCGCGCTTCGGGAGCGCCTGGACGATCGCGAAAGCGCACGATCATGAAGATGACGAGCCCGGTGACGAGCAAGAAAATCGCGCACAGAACTACGAGTACACCCACGAACAATGTGGTTAGTGCATGTGCTTCAGGTGAGGTGGGTGCGAATGTCGGAATCGGGGCCATGTCAAATCGGAATCAGGTTTGGGTCCGCGTCTCGAATTGGTTTGCCTAAGTTCAGTTCCGTGCGCGAGGCCAGAATATCACGGTAAGCATCGTCACTCCCTGGGCCGGATGGACGGTGGTTCCCGCAATATCTGCCGAGCCGGAAGGTCCAGACATCAACAGGCTGTATGCTTTGTCTTGAAAATGGGGATGACCGTACGCATCGTGTATGTTCTCCACAATTTCTTCGGGATCAAGCAGGATCACGATGTCGTGCGCGAAGACACCAATAGTGTTGACGCGGAACTCTTCCTCTGAAAACAGGACCGAACCGGTTTCGGCTACGCCCAGGGGAGAGCGTACGATGGTAACGTCTATACTGCTGGCGTCCGACCAGCGAGTGAAGTCTTCTGGTACTCGGTTGCCGGCATACTCGGGGACTGTCGAACAGATCGCCTTCGCGTCAGGGAATCGTTTCTGCAGGAAGTTTTCAAAATCAGCCGGAGGCTCGGTCACCACCTCTCCGCTGAGCTCTGCCAGTGCCGCGGCAAACTTCTTTTTGAGGTCGAGCGGTTGTACGGAGTGAAACCTCGGAATGGTAGGTAGTTCACGAGAAGAAGGCTGGTTGTTGCGAACATTCTGCAGGATGGTTTCTCGAAAGCTCATCGGCTGACCTCCTGCCCGGCTGCCTGGCTCCGATGCTTCTTGTACCAGTCATGGAAAGTCTCTTTCGCCGGTTGGGGGATCTCTCTATGTCGACCCCACGCGTTCAGGTGATTGTAGAGCGCAAAGTGGGGCAGGATCTTCAAACTGGTTTCCATGGAATCGGCGGCCATCCGATAGATACGAGGATGACTTAACACCTTGCCCGCGACGATCATGGCCTCTTTCTTGACGAGCTTAATTTGGTGCTTCTCCTCCATCACCTCACGCCAAGCATAGATCTGTTCATGAATGTTGATTTTCACGGGGCATACGTTCGAACAACTGCCGTTCAATGTCGAGGAGAACGGGAGTTCGCTGTAGCGCCGGAGGTCGAACGTCGGCATCATGATGATCCCGATAGGGCCCATATAGGTTGAGCCGTAACTGAGCCCACCACTCCTACGATAGACCGGGCAGGTATTCATGCAGGCGGCACATCGGATGCACTTGAGTGCCGGCCAGAACTTCTCCATTCCGAGGCGAGAAGAGCGGCCGTTATCGACCAGGATGATATGCATTTCGCCGTTTTGTCGTGGAGCGCGAAAATGCGAGGTGTACTGGGTGATGGCCATGCCTGTGGCGCTCCGCGTCAGCAGCCGAATGAAGACCGCGAGGTGCTCGTTTTTGGGGATGATTTTTTCGAGCCCTACCGAGCAGATACGAAGTTCAGGCGCGTTGCCGGAAAGATCGGCGTTACCTTCATTGGTCACCGTAACAATTGCTCCGGTTTCGGCCACCGCGAAATTGGCGCCGGTCATGCCCGCCTTAGCCTGCACGATCAGCGGCCGGGTGTTCTCGCGCATCACGTGGGCCAGGTAAACGGGATCGGCCCTGTCCTTGTCGGAGCCATATACTTTGGCAAAGAGATTGGCCACATCCTGCGTAGTCTTGTGCCAGGCCGGGCCCACAATATGGCTGGGTGGTTCATCGTCGAGCTGTTGTATGCGTTCGCCGAGATCAGTCTCGGTGACCCGGACGCCGCGATTCTCGAGAAAGCGCCGTGTGTCGCATTCCTCCGTTAGCATGGATTTGTATTTGACAAGCGAATCCGCCTTCCTCTCGCTCAGAATCTTATAAACGATCTCGTTGTGCTCATGTGCGTCCTGTGCCCAGTGGACGGTGGCGCCGTTAGCCTTGGCGCGGCTTTCGAACATCTCCAGGTAGTGCGCAAGGTTGGAGAGAGTATGCTCCTTGATCTGCGAGGCGAGATCGCGAAGCTGCTCCCATTCGGGCACCCGAAGCGCGGCCTCGTCGCGCTTGGCTCGCAGCATCCACAGCAACTGATCCAGGTGCTGCTCGTGAGTCTTATCGCTGAGAAACTCGCCGGCGCTCCTTGCCTGGTCTACGGTGCTCATTGGGTGACTCCATTTAAAACTTGCGCGATATGGAGAACCTTCACGTTCGCACCTAAACGACGAGCACAACCTTGCAGGTGCATCAGGCACGACATATCAGAAGATACGAGATAGTCGGCGCCCGACTTATCGATGAATTCGAGTTTGTCGTATCCCATTTTGGCAGCCACCGCTTCCTCGGTAACCGAAAACGCTCCGCCAAAGCCGCAACATTCGTCTGGCCTTTCGAAGTCGACGAACTCGATCCCTGGAACGCGCTCGAGCAGATTCTTTGGCTTGGAGAACTTCGCGTCGTGCACGCGTTCACTCATCGAAGGATGCCCACCGCCTCGGCCATCTTGGCGAAGTTGGGATTTTTGAGATCGACGCCGGTGGGCAGATAGCCCGCCGACTTCATCTCAAGGTCGACCATGCTCAGCTTACTGTTATGAAAGACGACCACTTTTACCGGCAGCTCCATCTGCGTGAGGGTCAACAGGTCACCCATCAGCATGGTGAACCCGCCGTCACCGGAGAGTGAGATCACCTGGCGGCCGGGAAAAGCGGCCTGCGCGCCGATTGCCTGCGGCATCGCATTCGCCATCGAGCCGTGATTGAAGGATCCGAGCAAGCGCCGCTTGCCGTTCATCTTGAGATAGCGCGCCGCCCAGACGGTGCACATGCCTACGTCGCAGGTGAAGACCGCGTCTTCTGCGGCAGCGTCGCTCAGCATCTTCGCCAAATACTGCGGATGAATCGGTTTGCGCCCGGCGTGGCCGGTGGTGAGATCGTCCAGCTCTTTGCGCGCCGTGCCATAATGACGAAGTGCTTTGTCGAGAAAGGTGCGGTCGCTCTTCTCTTTTAGGCGCGGAAGCAGCGCTGCGATCGTGCTTTGAACGTCGCCGACCAGACCCATCGTCAGCGGCGCACGATTGCCGAGTTTTTCGCCGCGGATATCTACCTGCACGATTTTCGCGTCGGTTGGATAAAACTGCCGGTAAGGAAAATCGGTGCCCAGCATCAGCAGGACATCGCAGCCGAGCATCGCGTAGTAGCCCGAAGAGAACCCGATCAGCCCCGTCATCCCAACGTCATACGCGTTGTCGTACTCGACGTACTCTTTGCCGCGCAGCGCATGCACCATCGGCGCCTTGAGCGTCTCCCCGAGTTTCACCAGCTCGTCATGAGCACCGGCGCAACCGGCACCGCACAGTAAGGTGACGCGACTGGATTCATCCAGCAATTCCGCGAGCCGGTCGAGATCGCGATCCAATGGTCGGGTGAGAGCGCTTGCCGGTTTTCGATAAGGCGCGGGTGCGCTCAGATGCTCGCCAGACTGGAGCGCGACGTCGCCGGACAGGACGATCACCGCAACTCCGCGACGCGCGATCGCTGTCGTCATCGCGGTCTCCAGCGCGCGCGGCATCTGGGCGGGAGTCGAGACCAACTGACAGTAGTAACTGCACTCCTTGAATAAAGACTCGGGGTGCGTCTCCTGAAAATAATCGGAACCGATCTCGCTGCTTGGTATATGTGCAGCGATTGCGAGAACCGGCACGGAGCTGCGATGGCAATCGTAGAGCCCGTTAATGAGATGAAGATTGCCGGGACCGCAACTTCCGGCACACACCGCCACTTCGCCGGTGACGTGCGCATCGGCGCCCGCCGCGAAGGCCGCCACCTCCTCGTGGCGGACGTGGACCCATTCGATGGTTTTCTGTCGGCGCATCGCGTCGGTGATCCCATTGAGCGAATCGCCGACGATTCCGTAGATTCTCTTAACTCCCGCCGCAGCGAGCGTCGCGACCAGGCTTTCTGCTACCGACGACACAATATTTTCCTCTTCACGTTACATGCTGGGAAAATTGAGCGTATCCACGACCCAGCCATGAATAGGTGCCCAACCTGTCGAATCAGTTGGCGCAAATTTGAAACGTCCAAACCGTACCCCGCGCGTCATCCGAATCGCAAGACGCATGGCCTAAATCAACCGAATTTGTGGACAACCACGTGCGCTACGGCGGGCGATCGTTAATTTAGCGCCATGAAAATCGGAATCCATTTACCTCACATGGGCGCTGGCGCGCCGCCCAAATGGGCGGCGGTACCGCCGATGAAATCGCGCGAGTCGCGGTTCGCGCGGAACAGACCGGCTACCATTCGATATGGGTCAGCGACCATCTGTTGGTTCCCGAGGCCGGCGGCAATCTTCCGCCGATCGAAATCATGGATCCGATTCCCACCCTCGCGTTCGCGGCGGCGCTGACCAAAACGATTCGCCTCGGGACCAGCGTGCTGGTGGTGCCGTATCGCAATGCGATTCATCTCGGCAAGGAGCTCGCGACACTCGATCGGCTTTCGAACGGCCGCCTCATCGTGGGTGCGGCGAGCGGATGGCTTGAGGCCGAATTCGCCGCGCTCGGAGCGCCGTATCAGAAGCGTGGCGCCTATACGGATGAAGCGATCCGGCTATGGCGCGAGCTGTGGTCGAATCCCACGCCGGACTTCAGCGGCGAGTTCGTGCAACTATCAGGGATGCGCTTCGGACCGCGTCCGGCAGCGGGGAATATTCCGGTCTGGATTGGCGGCATCAGCAAGCGCGCGTGCCGGCGCGCGGTCGAACTCGGCGACGGATGGCATGGCACGCGGATGAAGCCCGAGGAGGTCGCGAAGCGGCTCGCATGGATCAAGGAAATTGCCGCGCGCACCGGAAAATCGCTCGACGGATTCGCGATCAGTCATCGCGTCTATATCGGATTTGCGGATCGATGGACCGAGACCGGCGGCTACGTGCAAGGAATCATGGCGCCGCCGCGCGAGCTGGCGGACTACCTTACGCGCTTCGAAGAGATTGGCGTCGGCGAGATCCTGGTGACGCCGATTGGCGCGGATCGCGGCCTCGAGAAATTTCTCGATCGCTTCGATGCCGAAGTGAAACCCCATGTGAACATTCATTAGCTTTAAGTCGTCTCATAGTGTAGGTGTTTGACACACGACACTACAGCCCAATAGAGACCAGCGAATCCGAGAAGGGCTTGCGGTGCGTCAAGGGGTTCGATGCACGATCAACGCCGTGAGGGCATTCGGGGTCGCCGGCTGCCGTTTCTCGTTCTGACCGTAATCGTCGCTTTCGCGGGATGGATTTGCGCGGGCGCCGATCCCGCCACAAAGCCGCGGCCGCAGATCGCAAAGCAATCCCGGCTACATGATGCGTACGGAAGGCTGCCGCTGAGCTTCGAGGCGAATCACGGTCAGACCGATCCGCGGGTCAGGTTCCTGTCGCGAGGCAACGGCTATTCGCTGTTCCTCACGTCTACTGAAGCGGTGCTGAAGCTGCGCATTCCATCGGTCTCGAAGCGCCTAGCGGAGCGGTCCGGCAATCGTTCCAGATTCTCAGCGGTCCGAATCAAATTGAAGGATGCCAATCCGGCGCCCGAAATCACCGGTGTCGGCGAGCTCGCGGGCAAGAGCAACTACTTCATCGGACGCGATAACAAGGCGTGGCTGACAAACATTCCAACTTTCGCGGGCGTGCGATTCGGCAACATCTACCCGGGAGTAAATCTCGTGTACCGGGGAGCGCAGGGTCGATTGGAGTATGACCTCGAGGTCAGCCCCGGCGCCGATGCGGCGCGGATCAAGCTGGAAATTGAGGGCGCGCGCAAACTCGCCCTCGATGCGGCGCGCGACCTCGTGATTATCACGACAGCGGGCGAGGTGATCGAGCACGCGCCGATGATCTACCAAACAATCGCGGGTCAGAAGCGCGTCGTGCCAGGAGGATACGTACTCGAGGGCGCGCATACGGTCGCGTTCAAGCTGGGCGCGTATGACAGAAGCTGCGCGCTAATTATCGATCCGATGCTGACCTATGCCTCGTATTTGGGTGGTACCGGCGGTGACCAAGGGGTATCGATCGCGGTCGATCAGAATGATGGCTCGGCGTGGGTGACGGGTACCACCACCTCGACAGACTTTCCGGTCACGCCGGATGCGTTTCAGAATTCCAATTTCGGGAGTTCGGACATCTTCATGACCAAGGTGAGCCCTGACGGGAGTAGCTTGGTCTATTCGACTTACGCAGGAGGCAGTAATGCCGATCAGGCGAGCGGTATCGCGGTCGATCCTTCCGGAAACGCGTACGCAACCGGGCTCACCCAGTCGCCGGATTTCCCGGTGACCGTCGGCGCGTTCCAGCTCGTACTGAAGGGAACGCAGGATGCTTTCGTGCTCGCGCTCGACCGCAACGGAGGCCTCATCTACTCGACGCTGCTGGGCACCAATTCTGCGGGCGCGGGGATCGCGGTCGATTCCGCCGGTGAGGCATTCGTGGTCGGCACCACCAACTCAGCTAACTTCCCGACCACCCCGGGCGTGTTTCAAAGCGAGTATCCCGGCAGCATCAGTGCGCCGCTGGTGGGATTCGTTACGAAGTTCAGCTCCGACGGCACCGGCCTGGTGTTTTCCAGCTTCATGGGGCTTTCCGATGGCGGATGGCCAAACGCGGTGGCGCTCGATTCCTCGAATGATGTCTTTATCAGCGGCGGTACCTCGACCGGCGTCAACTTCAATACGCAAACCTGCGCGCCGTTTCTGTGCGGATTTGCAGTGGAACTCGACCGCAGCGGCTCAACGCTGGATTTCTCCGACAACTTCCCGTTCGCAACGCTATTCGCGATCGCTACCGACACCGCCGGCAATGCGCACATCGTCGGTACGCGCGGTGGGCCGCTTCTGATCAACCTGGACTCGGCAGGCAATCCGACCTTTGTGATGCTCAATCTGAACGGCGATCCTACGCGGATCGCGATCGGTCAGTCGGGCAATATCTTCCTTGGCGGAGTTACCAACAGCACTTCGCTGGCAGTCACGCCGGGCGCCTATCAGTTAACCTACGGAGGCGCGGGCGACGCGTTCCTGTCGGTGCTGGACCCGAGCGGCATCTTCAACTTGTACACCACTTACCTCGGCGGCAGCGGACTCGATACCGCGCGGGGTGTGGCGGTTGATTCCGCTGAGAACGCGTACCTGACTGGCACCACTCAATCGAACGATTTTCCGGTCACCGCAGGAGTCTTCGAAGGGCAGCATCCGAATGGTGCCAACGGACTCGCATTCGTGGCGCGAATCGTTCCGGTGCTTCAGTCGCCGACCCCGACGATGACGGCGACCCAAACCCCGATCCCCACCGCGGTCGCCACGACCAACTTTCCGCCGACTCCGCATGCAACCAGGACTCCATTGCCGACGCGTTCAAGTGGCGCGACACCAATCCAGACCTCCATCGAGGTTGGAACGCCGACGCCAACTACGACGGCGACCGCCACCCTCACCGCGACGCCCACATCGACCGCCACCGCGACGGCAACAGCGACTCCGACGCCTTCGCCGGTCGGTTCAGTGACGATCACGCCGCCGGGATTAAATTTTCGTACGATAAGGATCGGGAAATCGAGCGGCCGGAGATATGTGACCTTGGCCAACCCGCGTAAGAACAAGGGCGCAGTGACGATCGCCGGAGTTGCGCTTCAATCGCAGATCAGCAGCTTCCCGCCGACCGGCTTCGCGATTCAGACCTCGAAGACGACATGCGTTGCCGGAGCTTCGATTGCGCTCAAAAAAAGCTGCAAGGTCTTCCTGACGTTTACGCCTTTGAAGAGCGGAACCGCGCTCGACTCTCTGGTGATCACTGGCAACTTCAACAACAGCGGCAACCCCGTGGCATTGGTGGGAGTCGGCAAATAGCGGCGCACCACAATCGCGAAAATCGAGCTACTGCGCGAAGTCCTGGCTGATGTAGTAATCGCCGTCAGTGGCACGCGCTATTCCAATGCCGGTCTGGGTGAATGCGGTCGAGAGAATGTTCTTGCGGTCCGCCGCCGCACCCATCCAAAGCGAGACCGTCTCGTCGGCCACCCGAGCCGGCCCGGTCTTGAGCCTGCCCACATCTTCTCCGAGCTTCCGCGTCTTCACGCCCTGCGAGGTTATCCTTGTGATTGCGCTGGGTTCGTCAGCGCCTCGGGTGCTAAGGAAATTCCCGGACACCATCTTGTCGCTGTGCTGCTGCGCGCTCCTAGTGAGTTCGGGCGACATGGCAAACGGCTTCAACCCGTTGGCAGCGCGCTGTTTGTTGACCGCATCAAAAAGCTGTTGCGCGATTTCATCACTGCTGAGTTGCGGGCCCTGTTCCGAGGCCTGAATGGCCGCTGGAGGCATCGGTCCTCCGCCAACGGTCTGGGGCGGACTTTTGCTGGCGCAAGCTGTGAAGGTGATAGCGGTGAGAACGAGGAGAACGCGGGAAAGCCTCATGTCGTTACAATGCGCGCCGGTCGCGCGGTCGCTTCCCGGCGCGCTCCTCATCAGGACTACTAGAGTCCCGGAATGCTCAAAGTCTTGTAGAGGGTCACTTCCCCGTAGACTCCCGGGGATCCATAACCGAACTGCAGATCCGCGCCCATCTGGTAGATGCGATTGTAGATTGCCACGATGGGACCACCTTCGCCCGCCAAGCCGCTGACGAAGCCGCCTCCGAAAACCTGGCCGCCGGCGCCGAGCAGCAGAATCCAGTCGGGGGTCTGCGTTGCAACCACGCGGAAATCGATCTCACTCGAGGTCACGTCGTTTTGAAAGTTATGGACCGGCGCGATGAACACGTTGATGGGATGGGCGCTCCCGAGCAGGAACCACATCGAAATGTCCGACTCTATGGTCCATGCGTCGCTGTCCCCGATGTCATGGCCGCCGAGGAATACGAAGTTGAACCCCTGCACCGGGCTGAGGTCGAATCCGCCCTGGAAGCGGCCGAAGTTCAAGCGATTCGCAGTGTGATTCGATGGCGCCAGCGGACTGCTCGAGTTCTTCTCGATCCATAGTTGATAGCCGGTCGCGCGGCCGACAATCCCTATACCTTCGGTGATACTCTGCTCAAGCTGGATACCCTCGTCGGTCAAGTAGTAATCCTGCGCAGCCAAGCCACCGCCGAAGAACGTCGCGTCCAGATGGGGCTGGGCAGGAGTCGTGAGTCGCTCAAGTTGATAGAGAGATTTTAGACTATTGTCCTCCAGAGCGGTCAGACTCATGAAGCCGACCGCGCGAATGGACGGCATCAACAATAGATCCGCCGCGGTGTCAGACGTCACCCCGGTTGCTGCACCAGCCCCCGACGCGCTCGCCAATTTTTCGGTTGCGACCGGCCTCGGCACCGAATGAATTAGTGGAGACGACGCAACCAATGACCCGGTGTCGGACGCTGTCGTGGACCCGGTATAGCCGTAGGCATCAATCTGCGCTGCCGGGACGACCATGGCGGCTACTGGGCCGCCGGCAGCTTCGGCCGCAAGAGCCGTGGTGGAGCTGGGCAATCCGAAATACAGCGGACCGCAGAGCGCGACGAAGGCCCACGTCGCGGTAACGCCTCGCAGATAACAGTTCATCATTTAGTCGCTCGTTTCCCATGAGGTTTCGGTAGGGACCAAGGCTTTCGCACACCAAGGTCCGTATCGTGGAATCCTTGCACTCTAGAGACTATTTGGTGACTGATTTCTCGAAATTATTGAGAGCTTTATTTACCGCATTATTAGCCCGATTGACGGAGTTCTCGGCATCCACGGCCGCATCCATCGCGTCAGCGGCGGCATGTTGCGCTTGGCCGGCGGCGATCTCCGCCTGATTGGCTGCATTCTCGGCGACAAAGGCCGAATGTTCCGCCTTGGTCACGAAGGGTGTGATCGGAGCGGGCGGCGGTGGTACTACGTGGGGCGGCGGTCCATTGAAGGGTGGCGGCGGCAGCACAGGCGGCGGAGGCGGGGGCACCACGCCGCGGACGCATGCGCTCGCCAAGCCAGCATAAAGAGCCACGGTGATGATGGTCATGCTGCCAACGGACAGGACGCGCCCGGATATTTTTGCTAGTCTTTTCACGGCGATTGCCTCCTCGGTGTTCTTGTTCTGTGACGATGCTCTTTCGCGGACCCTCACTTTCCCGGTCGGATATCGACAAACCGCACGATTCCCTTGCCGACCAGGTCTACCGAGCTGCCCAGAGTATGCAAAGTTCCGTCTTGTCGCTGGGCGGCCAGCAGCGCCGCGATATCGATCACTGCAGCGTAGGTCCGCTTCCGATTGATGATCACGCCCATCCCTTTGCCGTTGTTGGGACTGACGTATGCGGTCAGGCCGTTTGGCATGTACGACATGGCCCACGGCTTTCCCGACGGATCAGCGGGCAACTCGGCCTGCACCCAGTCCTGTATCGCTGGGATGCCGCTTCCGGAAGTCGTCGGCAGGCTGAGCGCACCGAAGCCACCAGCGCCGCCGGTACGCTCGAAACGATCCGCGACGAGAGCCAGGCTTTGCCCCGGCACTATCGCGATACCGGTAATTCCGTTGCTGAGGTCGGTCATCTCAGTGAGGGTCTGGATCTGTTTGGCCGAGGTCGACCAGGTTCCGGTGCCGGCATCGAAGGAGGCTTGGGTCAGGTCGAACAGTGCGATGTCCTCGACCAGATTGGCCGCGCCTACGCAATCGGACGGGCTGCGGAAAGTGCCGTATGCGATTCCAGTGGTGACGTCATAAGCAGCCGAGTCGGGAAGGGCATCGCGCTGGGTGCTGCCAGTGGCGGTGTTGCAATTTCCTTTGGCATTGAAGAAGTCGTTGTTGTCGGACAGGTCGAACGTCGTACCGCCACTCACATCGATGATTTGGTAATGCGGCGTCCCGGTCTGGAAATGCTTAAGGTTTACGATCTGATAATTGGGCGACAGAATGCGATTGTTCTCGGGATCATAGCCAAAGTTGCCCGAAATCGCCTCGCCTTTGGTCGAGATTATCGGCAGCCGCTTGAGCGGCGAAAGCTGCACGGGCAGGTAGCCCTTGCCGGTGGCGATGATGGCGAGGCCCAGCCCATCGTCGATGGCGACGCCACAGCCGGCGCAATCGCCGCCGGTGAAATGAATCCGCTTGCTGACGCCCGTATTGAAACGGCCGACCTTGTTCGTGAGCGGCGTTACAACGAAGGATCTTCCGAACAGGCCCGAGCACAACACGATGCTGGCCGCGGGGCTCGCGGCGCAGGAATTCACCCATCCAGTATTGAGCACTGCCGTCCTGGTCGCAGGCGCACCCGGCGCAGATTCGATAACCTTCACGACAGCGCCCAGCTTCAGCGAGTTGTCGGTCGAATACGGAACGAACAGGCTTACATCGGTTCCGTTGATCAGCACGCCGATCGCATTCGAGGTGGTCGAGGTAGCGGTGATGCCGTCAGCCGCCGCGGAACCGCCAACGATGCAGAAAGTCGCGACAGCGGCGCAAATTACGCTGAACGCCCGGTTCATGATGCCCACATCCTGAGTTTGTTGGAGACGGTGTCTACTAGCACAATTCACGATTATGAGAGAACCTCATCCAGCGCGTAGAAGCAATGTTACGAATCAAAGCTATTCTTAAGCGTTTTACGGATAGAAAAGATATCAAGACAACACCATGGATGCAGATACGAGCAAACTTAAATGTTATTAGTTCTTAAACTAATAAATCATTCATAATCCTGAAACAATTCAAAATCGGTCTGAAAAAGAGAATCGTCATTTCCATAATGACGTATCGGTCCGAATTCGATTCGATATTTTTTCGGTTCTTTTATTCAGTCGTCTCGCTATCTTCGTTAACGCCACACGACCACCGAGGTGGAGTAGCGCGTTGCCCCCGCGCTGAATGCCGCACATTCTGGCGTGCGGCAGTATCAGCCTTGCCACAGTCCAAAAATCTCGACCTACAAAGTGAAGGGTTTTTCGTCTGACACGGGGGGAACGCTTCTTGCTGCCCTAATCTCGCAAACCGAGCTTTTCCGATTATGGACATGTGTGCTGATGTGGAACGCGGAGCGAAGGTCATCGGCTGAACATGCTATCACCCGAATTTGATAAGACCGGGATCGCAGTGGGTATTTCGAGTATCGGGGAGAATTACATTACGGAAGACTTCGCTCACTAGTATCCCACCGACTGCCAAACCGCCGTGTTCCCCCACGCGGCGAAGGTCGGGATGGAGGTGTTGCTCAGCACCTTCATCCCGGCCGCCCTCGCTTTTTTCGGTTCATCGTCCAGCCCACGCTTTCCCGATCCCCGATTCTCTTTGTTTGCCGTGCGCCCAGTCTGTTCCGATGTAGGGGCGGTTCGCGCCCCGCCCGCCAAGAATCCTCGATGGCTGCGTCGATGCTTCCCGCTTTTCTGCTCCTCGCTTCGAAAATGGCAGTCTATCGGCGATCCTGATACAACTCGCGGTTGCGGGGCAGCGCGTATGCCGGACCAGGAAGGACCGGATTTCGAAAATCTGAAGAAGTTGTTGAGCGGGATCGATCCCGCGGTCCTTCACGATCTGATGCCGCTAACCGGCGGCGTCATTACGATGATGTTCACCGACATCGTCGATTCCACCCGTGTGAAAAAGCTGGTGGGCGACCAGCCGTACTTCGCTGCGCTAGGCGAGCACAACGCTCTCATTCGTGAATGTCTTACGAAGTTTCACGGCCACGAGCTCAAAACCATCGGCGATTCCTTTTTCATTGCCTACAAAGATCCGCGCCGCGCCGTCGATTGCGCGATTGAAATTCAGAAGCGTATCGCAAGCTCTCCGATTCAGGTGGGTACAGAGATCCTGAGTGTTCGGATCGGTATGCATACGGGCATACCGATCGTTTACAACGACGAGGCTACCAAACGCATCGACCTGTCGGGTACCGACGTTCAACAAAGCGGCGCGCGTGGAGAGCCTCGCGCGCGGCGGTCAGGTTCTCATTTCCGAGCAAACGAAAACCTTCGCCGGGCCAGCCCAAATACACGGCTGGGGCCGCTGGGAAATGAAGGGCCTCGAGGCTCAACCCGTATTCGAAGTTCTGTGGCCCGGGAAAACCGCCCAGGAGCCTTCCGGCCGGATGTGGCGGGAGCCGGTTCGTTTCCTCAGCAAATTCGTCGGTCGCAAGACCGAGGTTGATCGAGTCATTGAATTCCTAAAAGCCGAGAGACTGGTAACCATCCATGCGACCGGAGGTATCGGAAAGACTCGGGTGGCGGCGGAAGCGGCGAGCCGCATCAGCGGTCGATTCGACGACGGTGCAACATTCGTTGGCCTTGCTGCTCTCCTCAGCAATTCGGAGCAGGCGCTGGTCTCCGAAGTGATCGCACGGCGCGAAATCTCCGCCGCGGGGTTCAAGAGCGAAGCGGATGCGCTGGTTGCCCATCTGCGCGGCCGTGAGATGCTGCTGGTGCTGGATAACTTCGAGGCGGTATTGGCTGGCGCACCGTTCGTCCGCACACTGCTCAAAACCTGCCCCGCATTGCGAATCCTCATCACCTCGCAGCGTCCCAGCGGGGTGGATGGCGAGCAGCTCTACGCGCTGCCTCCGATGGCGACGCCTCCGGTTGAAACTGCGACCAGCGAGGTGCTCGAACCGCTGGATGCATTCAAATTGTTTGAGGAGCGCGCCCAGCACGCGAAGTTCGACTGGAAACTAACCAACGACAACTCCAAACTGGTCGCGGAGATTCTGACTCTTACCGAAGGCATTCCGCTTGCGATAAAACTCGCGGCGGCGCAGGTGCGGAACGGCCTCCCACAAATACGAGACGGTTTGAAGAAGGAGCCCCTGAGGTTCCTTAAAGGTGGGACCGACGAAGATAAGCGTCACGCCAGCATGCAAGCTTGCCTTGAATGGTCGTATGGCCTTCTTGGTTCCTCAGAGAAATCGCTCTTTGCGGCGCTATCCGTTTTTGCCGGTGGATTCTATGCCGAGGACGTGGGTCAGGTTTGCCAGCTCGACAACGCCCAAGACTTGATGGAGGCTTTGCGCGACGCGTCGCTCATCGAGTCGGTCGAAACCGCGGAAGGCTTTCGCTGCCGAATGCTTCAGGTGGTGAGAAAGTTCGCGTCCGAAAAACTCGGAGACAGGACTGAGCAGCTTAAACGCAGCCACGCCGCGCACTTTCTCAAAGTTTTGACCGAGGCGGATGAGCAACTGAGCAAGAACCAGCAAGCTGCGGGTTTCGCCCGGATCGATGCGGACTACGAGAACTTTGTTGCCGGACTCAAAACCAGCGAGGAATTCAAGTCAAACACTATCGTCAACTACGTTAGCCGACTTTCTAACTATCTCACCCACCGAGGACGCTCCGATCAACGTTTGGAATTCGCCCAAAGAGCAGCGCAGGCAGCGCTTCCGAAAGGTGATCCGCACATTACAGCGGCCAATCAAAATAATCTCGGCAACGCATACTGCAGTCTACCCACAGGGGACCGTGGCAAGAACCTGAAGCGCGCGATCGAGAGCTATCAGGCAGCGCTACGCGTGTCCACCGAGAGCGACTTTCCACTCGACTTTGCGATGACGCAGAACAATCTCGGCACCGCCTATTGCGACCTGCCGACCGGAGATCGGGGCAAGAATCTGGAGCACGCGATCGCATGCTTCGAAGCGGCGCTGCGGGTGTATACCGAGCGCGACTTCCCGCTCGATTGGGCGATGACGCAGAACAATCTCGGCACCGCCTATCGCAATCTGCGGACCGGAGATCGGGGCCAGAATCTGGAGCGCGCGATCGCATGCTACGAAGCGGCGCTGCGGGTGTATACCGAGCGCGACTTCCCCCTCGACTGGGCGATGACGCAGAACAATCTCGGCATCGCCTATCGCAATCTGCCGACCGAAGATCGGGGCAAGAATCTGGAGCGCGCGATCGCATGCTACGAAGCGGCGCTGCGAGTGTATACCGAGCACGACTTCCCGCTCGACTGGGCGACGACGCAGAACAATCTCGGCACCGCCTATCGCAATCTGCGGACCGGAGATCGGGGCCAGAATCTGGAGCGCGCGATCGCATGCTACGAAGCGGCGCTGCGGGTGTATACCGAGCGCGACTTCCCGCTTCCTTGGGCGACGACGCAGAACAATCTCGGCATCGCCTATCGCGAACTACTAACCGGAGATCGGGGCAAGAATCTGGAGCGCGCGATCGAATGTTACCTGGCCGCGGCGCGAGGATTCACCGCGGTTGGAATGCTTTCCTATGCCAGAAACGCATCCGACCGTGCATCTGCGCTGAAAAAACAGATCGATGGATAACGTCCCGCATCCAACCTCCGCAGCGCTTGGGTAGCCCTCTCTCCCGGTTGTCCGAGATCCTTCGACCCAGCAGCGTCCGCTCCGGATGAGGGACGCGCTGCGCGCGATGCGGAGACCGGTACCGGCTTCGCTGCGCGAAGCTGTCCGAGGTCCTTCTCTCGTTCGCGTTGCTCGCTCGCTCAGGATGACAGGCGGGAGGAACAGGATGAATGAGGAGAGGACCAGATGGTGGCACAGGCTGAAGCCTGTGCTCCAGAGAAAATCCGTGCCCTGTGCCTGGTAGGGTGCCGTTCGCGAACGGCCCGTAAAATCCTCGACGGCTTTGGTCCTTGTGATGTGGACGCGCTGCGCGCGATGCGGATTCATCGGGGCGTTCGCGAACGCTCCTACCAGATATTCCGTGCCCGCTCCTCGATCTCCCGATTTGGGCCGGTTTACATCGAGCGGCATCACTTCCCGATCATTGTTCGGGGCCTGGGTCATCGTAGTGCGAGTCGTTCGGCGGCGCCTCTTCGATCTTCTGGTTAGGGTTGGCAGCACCGGTCGCCTCCGAGGTTGTTGCCTCGGCACTATCCTGGTGTCCGCGATGTTTTCGCCGGAGCGATTTCTTCGGAGCGGCTGGGACGCCATTGCCGCAACTGGAATCTCCGCTCGGACAGGGGAAGGCACTTAAGGCCTGTTGCGGGGTGGTGCGCGCCGGCTGTGCGCGCGCAGTTCCAGCTCCCATCGCGAGCGCGGATATGGAAAGTAAAATCGCTAACGACCGCTGCAGTGACATGAGCACCTCCCTCCGATTTGACCTCGAATGGCGCCATGTCATAGCCCACATGGTGCGGTAGGGCAACCAGCGGGGCTGCACATGACCTCCTTGTGGCACAGGCTTTAGCCTGTGTGCCTGATTAGAGATCCGGAAACACAGGCTGAAGCCTGTGCCACCCAGAAGAATTACCAGAAGGATCAGATCCTTCGCACCACCGTCGGATGCAGGCAGTGCGCGTCGTCGCGGTCCGGATGATCGAGGTTGTAGTTCAAGCCGCGCGATTCCTGGCGCATCGAGGCCGAGCGCACTATCAGCTCCGCCACATTCACCAGGTTGCGTAGCTCGATGAGGTCCGAGTCGAGCAGGTAGTCCCAGTAGTAGCTGTGGATCTCCTCGTTGAGCAGCGCAAGGCGGCTCTGCGCGCGCGCGAGGCGTCGATCGCTGCGCACGATGCCGACGTAGTTCCACATCATGCGCCGGATCTCGTCCCAGCTCTGCGTGACCATGACGCGCTCCTCGCTCTTGATGGCGCGGCCGGTCTCCCATTCGGCAAAGTCGGGCACCGTGCCGTCGGGCGAGTCCTCAATTTCTCGATGCGCTGCGAGCGCCCCGCGATGCCCCATTACCGCGGCTTCGAGCAGCGAGTTGGAGGCCAAACGGTTGGCGCCATGGAGACCCGTCATCGCGACTTCGCCTGCCGCGTAGAGGCGCTCGATCGGCGTGCGCGCGTCGAGATCCGTCATCACGCCGCCGCACATGTAATGCGCCGCCGGCACAACCGGAATCGGCTGCTTCGTCATGTCGATGCCGAAGCTGAGGCATTTCGCGTAAATGTTGGGAAATCGACTGCGAATAAAGTCGGCCGGCTTGTGACTGAGGTCGAGGTAAACGCAATCGAGCCCGAGCCGTTTCATCTCGGCATCGATGGCGCGCGCGACGATATCGCGCGGCGCTAGTTCCCCGGCGGAGGCGTATTTCTTCATGAACGCCGTGCCGTCGGGCAACCGCAGAATCGCGCCCTCGCCACGCAGTGCCTCGGAAATCAGGAACGACTTCGCGGCGGGATGATACAGGCAGGTTGGATGGAACTGGATGAACTCCATGTTCCCGATCGGCGCGCCCGCCCGATACGCCATCGCAACGCCGTCGCCCGAGGCGATGTCGGGATTGGTGGTATAGAGATAAACCTTGCCTGCACCGCCGGTCGCCAGCATCGTGGCGCGGGTGACGATCTTGTTGACCTGATTGGTGTTGCGGTCGAGCGCGTAGACGCCCCAGCATGACTTGGGCTTGCCGGTCGCGCGATCCTTCTTGATCAGCAAATTCACTGCGACGTGATTTTCGAGCACGCGGATGTTTTCGCGCGCCGCCGCGGCTTCGCCAAGCGCGCGCATGATTTCCCGCCCAGTGAGATCCTGCGCATGCAGCACGCGGCGATGGCTATGGCCACCCTCGCGGCCGAGATCGTATTCGTCCTCGCCGCCGGCTTCGATGCGGGTGAACTGGGTGCCGAGCCGAATCAGTTCGCGGACTGCGGCGGGACCCTCGCGTACGATAGTCTCGACCGCGTTGCGATCGCAGAGTCCCGCGCCCGCCTTGAGCGTGTCCTCGATATGCGATTCAAACGAGTCGTTGACGCTCCATACGCTAGCGATGCCGCCCTGCGCGTATGCAGTGTTCGCCTCGGAGCTCGCGGCCTTGGTCAGCACGGTGACGGTGCCGGCCTCGGAGGCCTTGAGTGCGAACATCAGGCCCGCGATGCCGCCGCCGATCACCAGGAAATCCGAGTCGAATCGCGAAGATTGTTTCATCTTGATGATCGTCAGGTTACCTGATGTGGCCAGCGGAAAGCAGCACGTCGGCGACTCGGCCGTGGGCGGTTTGCCCCGCATGCTCAATTGCCATAATCTCGAATTCGGGCGGGGGAACGTATCTTGTCGCGACGGAGAGCGGGTTTTTCGCGTGGCGTGGACAACTCCCAACATCCTCACGTTATGTCGAATCGCAACGGCGCCGTTGCTGGTGTATCTGCTGCTGCTCCCCGGCCCGATCGCGGCAGCGCTTGCGGCCACCGTTTTCTTCATCGCGACCATTACTGACTTTCTTGACGGCTACATCGCGCGCAGCTACGGCTCCGGAACCACGCTCGGCAAGTTCCTCGATCCGCTAGCCGACAAGGTCGTGGTGATCTCGGCGCTTATCATGCTGGCCGGAACGCCGCAGCTGCCGCGGGTGCCGGCGTGGATCGTCGCGGTGCTGGTGATTCGCGAAATCATGGTCACCGGCCTGCGCGCGATCGCGGCGGCGGAGGGCGTGGTGATGGCGGCCGAGGAGCTGGGGAAGTACAAGATGGTCCTCCAGTCCATCGCCATCCAGGGACTGCTCATCCGGTATACGTATTTCCACATCGATTTTTTCGCCGCGGGAATGTTCATCCTTTGGATCGCGACGGGACTGAGCGTGTGGTCCGGCGTTGACTATTATCTCAGCGCGCTGCGATTGCTCAGGCCGAAGCCGCAGGCAGTCCCACACAAACGCGCCGCAGTCTGAAATTCCGTTCCGCCCCATCACAGCACGCGACTGACGCGTTTACTCTCCGAACAAGCTGCATCCGGTTCAGTGAGATGCTGATGCACCTGTGCCCGCCTTGCTGCTGGGTAGTAGCAGGTAGAGCGGGATCAGCGGTATGAGCGCCATGGCAAGAGTCCTATAGATGTCGTTGAAGGCCAGCATTGTGGCTTGCTGACGAACCAGCCCGTACAGCAGCGCGAGGCCATGTGGCGATGCATGCCCCATCTCGGGCAGATACGCAAATGCCTGTGCCGCTCCCGGCGGCATCGTTTTGCTAAGTCGCCACGCATCGAAAATCGAGAAGTGCTCGACCAGATGCGACTGATGAACCTGCTCGCGGCTGATCAACGAATTGGTCATGAAGGCGATTCCGACCGCGGCTCCGGTGTTGCGCAGCATGTTGAACAAGCTCGCCGCATAGCCGATTCGCTCGCGTGACACGCATGACAATGCGGCCGCTGAGGTATTCGGGAAAATCATTCCGAATCCGAACGCCATCAGGACGTTGCGCTTCAGCACCGCCATCATGCTCACTTGCAAATTCATCCCCCCCATCCGCCATGCGCCCAATGCCACCAGCGCGAACCCGACACCTACCAGCGGCCGCGTGTTCATGCCGAGGCGCGACAACTGTCCGGTCATCAGCATCGAGGTTCCCGAACACAGCCCGAGCGGCGCTTGCACCAGCCCGGTCTGCCATGCGCTGTATCCCAGAAGCTCCTGCAGAAAGAGCGGATTGAGCAGGATGCTGCCGAATAGCACGAAGCTCATCGCGATCATGAGCACGACCGAAACGACGAACGCCCTTTGCTTGAAGATTCGCAGATCCAGAATCGGTTCGACGAAGGACAACTCGCGCGCGATCAGCAGGATGAAACAGAGCGCCGAGACGCCGGTCGCAAACACCACCCATGGCGACTCGAACCAGTCCGCGCGCTGCCCGCGATCAAGCACGATCTGGAGCAATCCAACGCTCAGCACCAGCAGCATGATGCCTGCGTAGTTGACTTTGCCGCCGCGAGTGCGCCGCTCATGCATGAATGGCGGGTCGTGCACGAAAAGGTAGACCATCAGAAAGGCGATGCTTCCAATCGGCAGGTTGATGTAAAAATTCCAGCGCCAGTTCCAGTTATCGGTGATCCATCCGCCCAGCGTCGGACCCGCGATCGGCGCGACCATCAGGCCCATCCCCCAAATCGCCATCGCCAGCTGCTGCTGCTCAGGCGGAAAGGTCTCCATCAGGATCGCTTGCGACGACGGGATCATGGCCGCGCCGGCCGCGCCCTGGATGAGCCGGAACAGCACCATTTGATCGAGTGATTGCGCGGCGCCGCACAACGCCGAAGCGCTAACGAAAATGAACACCGAGGTCAGAAAGTAGCGCTTGCGCCCGAAGCGCGACGAAATCCAACCCGACATCGGGATCATGATGCCGTTGGCGACCAGGTAGCTGGTGAGCACCCATGCGATCTCGTTGACGCTGGCAGAGAAGGTGCCTTGCAGATGGGGCAGGGCGACGTTGATGATCGAGTTGTCCAGGACCTCCAGCGCGGTGCCGAGCATGACCGCGATCGCGACCAACCATTTGTGGGTTGGTGCGACACTCTGGAGCTTAAGCTCGCCGGCTAAAGTCGTCGCTGCCACGATGCCCTCGGTCAATCACCGACCGCAATTTCATCGTCATGCCACGTCCTCCGATGGCGCGCCACTCCCGCGCGGCGTTCTTTTGCCGACGCAGCAATGCGCCTGATGTCTTGATGAGCGGCTAGGCTCCTCACGCCGCAAATCAGCCCACACTCGCAGACAGCGCGGCTCGCGTTTCTGACGCCATCGCAACGCGCTGAAACAAGGCGTCAAGCTGCAGGACCTCGCCGGTGCGAGGTTCGGTCAACCATCCAACCGGGCGCAAGAACTCGAAATTCTTTCGCTCCAGCAGGGCGAGTATCTCGGTGAATCGAATCTCGCCCTGGTACATGGGTTTGAAGGAGGCTTCCGCCACCACATAGTCGCATCGCTTCAGCGTCTGCGTGCTGCCCGCGAGCGTTTGCGGTTCGTAGCCCCGGACGTCAAGTTTGAGCAGGATGGGTGGTTTCAAGTTGACTCTGTCGAATACCGCGTTGACGGTGGTTAGCTCGGCGTCAATGGTGCGGGCCTCGCGCTCATCAGGGAAAGCCTCTAAATGAGACTTACCCAATGAAAGAATTGAACTAGAGGCGCTGTGTGAATTGACATGAAAGCTGCAACGGCCCGGTCGCTCACCCAGCGCCAACGGATAGACCTTGACATTAGGGAGGGTCCGGACATTCTCCTTCAATGCGGAAACGGTTTCTGGAACAGGCTCAAAGGAATGAATTTCGACGTCGGGAAAAATCATCGCGGATGCGATCGCGAATTGACCAACGTTCGCACCGATGTCAATCACGGTTCGCGGAACGATTCCCTGCCGCGCAAGCGCCGAGATCATCTTGAATGAAGTGACGGAGAATTTTGGCCAAGTCGCAATCGCCCGAACCGCGCCAGGCTCGAAGAGCAAATCGAGGCACCTGAGGATCTTATCGTTTCTCGGCTTGCGTTTCACGTACGCGATGGGCTCGCGCCGGCTCTTGGGCGCGAGCTCCTTTTCGACGCTCGCGTAGCGCGGCGCGTTGAGGATGCCGACCGAATTCCCGATGATGGCGTCGGGCGTTGCGCCGCGACTCACAAAGTGATCGAGCGCGCCGGCCTGATGGGCTCCGAACGCGACGGCGCCGCTTGGTATGAACGCTCGTTTGGACTTCCTACTACTGTTCGCCATGACGAAAGAGCTTAGTAATGCGGCCTTGTACGTGCCAGCCAGGTGGACCTTCGGAGCTCGCCGACAGCGATGCGCGACAGATGGATCGACCCGGCTGTGCCAGCGCATCGCGGAGGAGTGAACAGGAACAGCACTATGACTACCGAGCAGACCATTAACGAGGCCGCGAAAAAAACTCGGCAGGAAAAAAAGTCCAAGCCTGCACCTGGCCAGCAGCCGGCGAAGTCGGAACGCAAGCCATTCACCCTGGCCATCGATATCGCCGGCACCGGAATCAAGGCTGAGAAGCTCGACGCGACTCGGCGGCCGGTCACGGAACGCACCAAAATCGCGACACCGAAAAATGCCACCCCTAAGAAAGTCGCGAAAATCATCCCGTAGCTGGCCGAGCAACATGGCGAGTTCGATCGCGTGTCGGTGGGGTTTCCGGGCGTCGTCAAAGAGGGCGTCGTGTACACGGCGGCCAACCTCGGCAAAGGATGGAACAACTATCCACTGCAGAAGGAAGTCGCGAAGCGGCTCCACAAGCCGGTGCGGATGAGAATGATGCCGATGTGCAGGGGCTAGGATGCATCCGCGGGCGCGGAATCGAATTGGTGATCACACTCGGGACCGGAGTCGGGTTGGTCATCTTTGTGGATGGCAAGCGGATTCACATGGAGCTGGGACACCACCCCATTTCACAAGGGGAAGACTTACGAGGAAGAGCTCGGAAATCGCGCGCTTTCGAAGAAAGGCAGGAAGAAATGGAACAAGCTCGCGATGGAGGCCAGTCCCTCGGTCAATCACCGATCGCGATTCACCCTCATGCCACGTCTCACGACGACGCGCCACTCCCGATGTGTTGTTTTGGTGACGTACTGACCCCTCTCGCGCGTCTGCGATGACGATCACCTCTGACGATCTCCGATCAGACTCGAAACGTCATAGACCTCAATATACCCGGTGCCGACAAACACGGGCTTTTTCAGTCTCAGTGATCTTCCCAGAACATGGACGATGCGCGCCCGATCCTCCCCATCCCCGATCCAAGTGATCAGCAGCGTCGGTTTGGCCTCCTCAATAAACTTGCGCATCGAAGCGTCATCGCTCCAGACCGACACAATGTAATATCGCTCGAGCATATAGGGTGCATACAGCGGGAAATAAGTGGACTGCCAATTCAGCTTCGTCAACAGGACAGCGTCTTTTCGATATGGACTCGTCGGCAGCCATCGCACCAGCTCGAGGATGTCCGTCGGCATCGCGCGGGTAACAAACACCTCCGGACGGTTTCCCCAGTATGCCACCGAAAGCGAAACCGCGATGGCGAGCACGCCCATCGCGATGCTGTGGCGATAGCGTCCTAAGATTTCAACATAAGCTGCGGTTGCGAGCGGCAGTGCGAGTGTAAATCCGAAAAGCAGATAGCGATCGTACACTGCCGGCCCCAACGCAAGAGTGCCTTTGAAGATCATTGCCCACACGGCAACAACGAGAATCGCATATGCGGCGCGTTGCGCACTTAAGCGGCCCCGCATCGTCCGATAGAGCTCCCTTGCCAATCCCGCGACGGCGGCTATCGATAACAACCAACCGAGGTGACTAAGGGCCAGGTCGGACAGGTACGCGATCGCGGTTACAATATCGAGCGGGTTTGCGCCCTCCAGCGGGTGCGAGACTCGGGAAAATGGGTAGAGGAAGTTACCGAAATACAAATAGTTTCCAACCGACCAAACCATCGGAAAGAATGAAAGAGCAGCAGCGGCGAACACGGTTACTGATATTCTGCGGCAGCGCGCATATAGGTAGCACAGGGCGAAGGGGATGAGCGGCCATACCTCGTAGCGCGTCATCTCAGCCAGGTCAAAAAAGAACACAGACATGCTGAGCGGGATGACGCCCACGCCTGTGTGCTCGGTGGCCGCTGTCAAGCATAGCAGCGCTGCGATCATAAAGAATAGAAAACTCGGCTCGGTAAGCGAACTCGCGCCCAGCCCGATTCTGAGTGGGAGAGCCACCAGTGCAACCGTGCTGAGCAATGCCTCCCATGAGCCGTAGAGCTTGCGTACCAACGCGTAGAACGCTGGGATAGTCAATGTGCTAAGACACAAGTTGTATAGACGCGGGGTGAGCAAGGGATTGTGCA
Organism: uncultured delta proteobacterium; assembly: GCA_963815835.1. Lineage (GTDB taxonomy): Bacteria > Desulfobacterota > Binatia > Binatales > Binataceae > DATGKG01. The sequence goes on along the minus strand of CAWFIF010000001.1, from coordinate 2,888,355 downwards.
TCACCATCAGGCAAAGCCCCGCCATGTAAGTGAAACCGGGCAGCCAGTTGCCGTGGGTCGCGATCTCGGGGTATTTCGACCAGCTATAGGCAAGGATCGCGTGTGACGGTCCATCGCCCGTAATATCAATCGTCGTAGCGACGGTGATCGCGCCAACTATGAGGGCGACCGAAGTCAGTCCCACGATAGCGACCGCATCGGTCCGGTCCATGCCTAGTGTATCGGCGAGGATCTTCCACGACCGGCGAAGGCTGTGGCACCAAGCATCAGAGCTGGATACGGGACGGTTCTCCATCGGACCTATAGTAATGAGGCCGAAGTTGCGTGTCGCCTGCGCGGTCAAGCACGCGCAGCGAGCAATCCTCAGGCGGCGCCATTGGGCATAAACATTCGTTTGTATTTCCTACTACTGTTCGGCAGGGCGAAAGAGCTTTGCGCGGACGGCGATGCGCGATAGATCGATTGACCCGGCTATGCTACTCGCATCGCGGAGAGCTTAGAGGATGAGGGCATCATGACTACCGAGCAGACCATCAACGAAGCCGCGAAAAAAACTCGGCAGGAAAAAAAGTCCAAGCCTGCACCAAGCCAGCAGTCGGCGAAGCCGGAGCGCAAGCCGTTCACCCTGGCGGTCGATATCGGCGGCACCGGCATCAAGGCCGAGAAGCTGGACGCGACCGGGCGGCCGGTTACCGAACGCACCAAAATCGCGACGCCGAAAAATGCCACTCCGAAGAAGGTTGCGAAGATCATCAAGGAGCTTGCTGGGCAGCATGGAAACTTCGATCGCGTCTCGGTCGGGTTTCCGGGCGTCGTCAAGGAGGGCGTCGTGTACACGGCCGCCAACCTCGGCAAAGGATGGGACAACTATCCACTGCAAAAGGAACTCGCGAAGCGGCTCCACAAGCCGGTGAGGACGACGAATGACGCCGACGTGCAGGGGTTAGGATGTATCCGCGGGCGCGGAATCGAATTGGTGATCACGCTAGGGACCGGAGTCGGGTCGGTCATCTTTCTGGATGGCAAGCGGATTCACATGGAGCTGGGGCATCATCCATTTCACAAGGGCAAGACTTACGAGGAGGAGTTGGGAAATCACGCGCTTTCGAAGAAAGGCAAGAAGAAATGGAACAAGCTCGTGATGGAGGCAATCGGCGACCTGCAGCGCACCTTCAACTATGATCGGCTTTACATCGGCGGCGGCAACGCGAAGCTGCTCGATGGCAAGCTTCCACCGAATGTGAAACTCGTCAGCAACATGGAGGGCTTGCTGGGCGGCATCAAGCTATGGGCTGCGCCAGCCAAGTGATTTAGTTGACAGAAGTTTATAGCGTTATGGAGTACTTCGCAGGCTAAACCCATAAGTATGCGCAGGCCTATCCGTAAGATACCTTGATCGCACAACGCCTAACAAAATGCATTCACGATATGCACCGCCCGCTATAGGATGACTGTTTACATTCTCCGTCTTCAGAGTGATAGTGCCGTAAAATTGGTTTCATAAAGAGATATAAGGCAGATTTCGCCTAATAGGGATAGATATAGCTATGCCTAGCGCCACTCGTCGCTGACGCCTCCGCTTCTGCGTTTCGATGCTGCTCTCCCTTTGGTCTCGCGGTTGTGCTCTCCGGATGCGGCAGATCCTACGGCAGTTCTGCTCCCACCTCCTCCTCTGGTTTATGGATTCCGAACTTCTTTCCCAGCAATATGACGGCCTTCAGCTCCAAGCTGTACAAAACCAGCGGCCAACGCGCCGCGACCATCACCAATAACTAACGGGAATATCGTTCAACCGGAGCAGGTGTTGTTCGACAAAAAGGGTAAGCTCTGGATTACCAACTGCTCCGACTTGAATATCGAGCCTAGACAGTCCTCAGGGGTTGCTGTTCGACAAACGCGGAAACCTGTGGGTGAGCAACGCGCTGAGCGACCGTCGTACATTACAAGCAATGTACAGGCGGAAGCAGGAGACCCCTCATCCGGCCAGATGAGTTTCAGCCTGCTAGGGTCGTGGCCCACAGGATGGAGCACCATCACGCCGGGCGTGCCGGACTACAAGTTGACCACCGAAATCCTGACCGTGCCTTTGGATTTGAGCGCCGCGGCCGGTAGCGGTTTCGCGGCGGCCTATAACGGTTCGATACAGGGACGCTGCCAGCCGACCAGCTTCTGTTCTTGGAATGGCTCGACCTGTACGTGCAATACAATGGCGCTAAGTATGCCTAACAATCCGTTCAACTAGTTGCTGGCCGATTGCATGGCGGATAACAGCAACAAATGCGGCGAATCCATCGCTGATGCTGCCCACCTTCATCGGGCTGTTCCTGCTTGGGATCGTTCTCGGCGAGGCATTCCTCGAAACCGGCACCGTGTACCTTCCGATCGGCCTCCATGCGGGATTCGTGCTGGGTGCGAAGCTGTGGCCACGGATGACATCGACGGGCGTCGCGCTTCCTGGCTGGCTTCGCGGTTATGGTTCGCAGCCACTGATCAGCGGCCTGGCAGCATGGATGGTGGCCATCGCAATCCTACTGTTGATACGTCCGCTGACCCGCGCCCGCCGAGCCTGAGCTAGGGCATTTTCGCAGCTAGCGCTTTCCGATCAGTCTCCGGTAGCCAGTCCAGCCGCACAGATGGCTGGCCCGTCAGCAGTTGAGTAATGTTGACGCCGACCATATCCACGAAACGAGGATCGGGCCCATCCCGATTGTATAACACGACGAAACCCCAATCCTGTTCAGGGCAGAAGCGCGCGAAGGATCCGTAGCCTCCTGTTCCACCATTATGATCGAACCAACGCGGCGCGTTGGGATTGATGAACCAGCCCAGACCGACTTTCGCACCTATCTCCGGCGCGTCGGAGAATGATTCATGGGAAAGTTCGATCGCCGCTGGCAAAGTGGCGGCGGGAGATCCCGCGGCGGCGTCGGCTGCGTATTTCCGTGGATGAAGGTTGGCATCGAGGTACGTGAGCATATCCGAAGCCGTGGACTTGAGCGCGCCCGCCCCTGCGTCCACGTCGAAGTCCCAAGGAATGGTGGGATTGAATGAAGCATCGTATCCTTGGACGAGTCGGTTGCGCTGCTCCGCGGACAGGTTAATTACGGTGTCGTGCATCGATAAAGGGCCGGTGATCTCATCGCTCACCAATTGTGCGAAAGGAACGTTAGCCCGAAGAGAGAGCGCATAGCCCAGGATCCCAAACCCAATATTGCTGTACTGAGACGGCGCGTTGGCTGGCTTCCCGAGACCGCGCTTCGCGAGGAAAGTCCGTAACTCAGCAGACCCATAGTGCAGATACGGATTCGATGGATTCGTAGAGCCCAGGTTGTCGGGATCACGGGGTAATCCAGAGTGCTGATCGGCCAAGTCCAAAAGAGTGATTTCTGATTGATTTGACGGAACGACCCAGCCGGCTGGGAGCAACTCACGAATGGGCTCCCTCAGCGTCACTTCTTTTTGTATCACCATTTGCGCGAGTATTAGACCGGTGAAGGTCTTAGTTATCGAGCCGATTTCAAAAATTGAATCTGGCCGTGCCATTCCATAGGTGAGAGCCTGGCGTTCTCCGTGACTAACGACGCCAATGACGAGGCACCCACCGCTGCGCTTGCTCAGTAATCCGCTCTTGATCTGAAAGGCCAATTCATCATCGAGCACGGCTTTGAGCTTGTCTGCGGGCACCGGTGGTTTGGCCGGGTGAAATGGTGGAATCTCATCGCCGCCCCGACGGACAAAATGGCAACCTAGAATCAGAACAGCCAATGTCACTAAAAGGACTCGGCCGAGAGCGCGGATGCAGGTCAGCGAAAGTTGCGGCATGGGTGGTCGCCATCGCGATTCTGCTGTTTGATTCGTCCGCTGAACCGCGCCCGTCGCGCCTGAGGCGAATTGCTATTTATCGTAGACCGGCGGCAGGCCGCGGGGGCGGGTGCGATACCGACGATGCGTCCACAGGAACTGCTCGGGATAGCGACTCACCATGTCTTCGATCGCTTTCACAAAGCGCCGCGTGTTCTCGAGCACATCAGCCTCGGCATCGCTAGTGCGCTGAATCGGAATCTCATCCTGAATCTCAATGCGATGGTGACGCCCGTCTTTCTCGCGCACAATGAACGCGGGAATTACCGGCGCGCCTGACATTGCCACGATCCTGGCGAGGCCGCTGGTAGTCGCCGCAGGTTCGCCGAAGAACGGCACCCATACCGCCTCGCTGCGCTTGGCGTTCTGATCGAATGGGACGCCCACCAATTCGCCGCTGCGCAGCGCCTTCAGCACCGCGCGCGCCGCCGAATGTTTGCGCAGGATCTCGACGCCGCAGCGCTCGCGCGCGAACGTCATCAGAGCATCGCCGGCAAGGAATCGCTGGGTGTGATGGACCAGACTTATCTGGTGGCCGTGCATCGCGTGCGCGCACGCCAGCAGCTCGAAATTTCCAAAATGCGCTGATAGCACGACCATCCCTTTGCCGGGATATTTCTGCGCGACTTCCTTCCAGTAGTGGTAGCGATCATAGGCGACGCGGTTTCTCAGCCTGGTGTAAAAAAATCCGGCTAAGCGCACATATTCGGCTGCACCTTTGCCGAGATTGATATATGACGCGCGCAGAATGCGTCGGCGCTCTTCTTCACTGCGATCGGGGAACGCGATCGAGAGATTCTTCATCCCGATTTTGAGGTGCCGGCGATCCAGCCAGAAGCCGATGAACCCTCCCAGCTCGCCAAGTTGGTAGAGCATGAAATCGGGGAGCAGGCTGAGCGCGTGCAGGATACCGCTCATCAAGTAGAAGAGTGCGCGCCTTTTCGCGTCGAGCTCGAGCGTAGATTTGCGCGGTCCTCGCGCTTCGACTGTGGAACTCGAGCGCGCCTCGCTCGGCTGCGGTTCTACCCTCGCTTCCGCGAAAGCGCCGTGGGCATCTGCTACCGGCAACTTCAGCGGTGCTTGAGGAATTCCGATTGGCTTCGAAGATGGAGTTCCCATCAGTTATGCGGCCGGAACTCGTGTTCGCGTTTGGGAGCCTTGGGAATCACGACCAGCCCCGAGTCGGTGACGAAGAAGCGTTTGCGATCGCGCTCCAGGTCGTAACCGATCACCTCGCCATCGGGGATACTGACATTCTTGTCCACGATGACGCGGCGAATATGCGCGTGGCGGCCGACCTCCGCATAGTCCATCAGCACGGAATCATCGACGCTGCTGTACGAGTGCACGAATACCGAACGGCCCAGCACCGAGTTGCGAACCACACCACCCGAAATGATGCATCCCTCGGAAACTACAGAATGCAGCGCCTCACCGCGGCGTCCATCTTCGTTGAAGACAAATTTAGCGGGCGGTTGATCGTAGTACGCCGTGCGCAACGGCCAATACGAGTTATAGAGATTTAGATGCGGGCGGGCATCGCGCAAATCCATGTTGGCGTCGTAGTAGGATTCCAGCGTTCCAACGTCGCGCCAGTATGCGAGGTTGAGTTCCGAATCGCCACGAATGCGATTGGTCATGAAGTTATACGCATAGACCGGCATCCGATCGATGAGCCCCGGGATGATGTCCTTGCCGAAATCGTGATTGCTTCCCGGCTTCTTGGAATCCTCGATAAGCGCTTTGGTCAGCACCTCGGGGTCGAACACGTAATTGCCCATCGAGGCGAGGCACATGCCGGGCGCTCCAGGCATTGAGCGCGGGTTCTTGGGCTTCTCCTCGAAGCGGCTGATGCGTAGGCCCGAGTCGACATCGACAATGCCGAACTGGTCGCCCTCGTCAACCCGCACCGGGAGCGTCGCCACGGTGACCGCGGCCTTGCGCTCTTGATGGAACTCGATCATCTGCGAGATGTCCATCCGATAGATGTGGTCGGCGCCGAAGACCGCCACCAAGTCGGGCTTGTTGTCCTCGATGAGGTTTAGATTCTGATAGATGGCATCGGCGGTACCCTGGTACCAACTCTCGCCCAGCCGCATCTGGGCCGGCACCGGCGTTATGAAATGGCCGGAAAGCAGGCCGGCGAATTGCCATCCGTCCTTAAGGTGTTCGATCAGCGATTGCGAGCGCCATTGAACGAGGACGTAGATAGAATAAATGCCCGAGTTGACCAGATTAGAGAGTACGAAATCGATTATGCGGTATTTGCCGCCGAATGGAACGGCGGGTTTTGCACGATCGCGGGTCAGGGGATAGAGACGGGTTCCCTGACCTCCCGCCATCACAAGCGCAAGAGTCCTCATGCAGATGCATCCCTTTTGTTGCGTAAGAAAAGCCCGCAACGGCCACCTGAAGGCAATATAGGGGTAAAAGTTTCTAGTGGAAAGCCTCACCGACGCAGGCGGTGCTTCGGTGGTTAGCTTTCCGACCCGTTCCGCAATTTTACAAAATGTCGCAAAAAGTGCACGGTTTCCTCGTCGCGCGTCCCCTCATGGAGCAGGGAACCTAATGGTTACTTTTAGAATTGTTCTTAACATTCCTAGGTTTTCCATGAATTGGACGAAAAATTTAATGAGGCACATGGTTTGCTTGAAACTTTATCCCAGTTCTTTCGTCTATACGATGTAAGAAAACGGTGCTCATCAGGAGCAACCTCGGCGTAACCCCCCAGGAGGGGAGGTACTGAAACATGCAGACTACGACCACAACCAAACAGGAAGCTCGCAACGGGACCGGCAAGGGCGTCGTTTATCGCACCACCTGTCATAATCCCGGATGCGGATTTACTTTCGATTTGCGAATCACACCGGAGACGGTAGGCCTCCTGAGCGGACCAATTGCCTGCCCGCGATGCCGCCGCCATGGCGGTTCGCTCAAGCCGCAGGGACGGATTGGCGACAAGGTGTTTGCCGCCAAACTGGTGTTCAGAGTAATGGGCACCGCGCCGGTAACCTTGGATGACGAGGACGGTTACGGAGTGAACTGAGGCTGTCAAGCCGCACGCGAATAGTCTACACTTGAGCGGCCGTTTCCAGATCTACGACCGTTTACAATGACAAAGATGCGCCGCCCGGATTTCGGACGGCGCATCTGTTTTTTGGCAGATGCCGCGCTAGCGGCGGTATTCTTCGGAGTCTATACTCCCGCAAGGAAGTCAGTGGTGACTCCTTGCAAGTTTCTGAGGCTGGGCCGCTCCAGCAAACGCTTGATCCATCCGTCGACGTTGGGACGATTGGTTCCCGCTTCGATCCCCAGATTAGGCAGCACCAGTAGGCGCGGTATGAAACCGATCTCGGCGACCGAAAAATCGGTGGCCAGAAATTGCTGCCCCGCTAGCTCCTGATTGAGGTAGTCCAGCACCCGCTCGACGGCTTGGTTCAGGCGCTGCAGCCGTTCCGCGTTGCGTTCCGCGTCGGGCTTGCCCAATTCAGCCATCAACTGGCCGACCTGCGGCGTAAACGAGGTATCGGCGAAATCTTCGAGCCGGCGCGCGCGGGCGCGCAACGCGCTGGAACCGACGAGAGGAAGAATCGGAGGCTCGGGATACTCGTCCTCGAGATACTCGTTGATGATCGTCGAGTCGTAGACCGTGGTATCTTCGTCGACCAGCACCGGCACTCGCCCAAAAGGGTTCAGCCTGAAAAACTCAGGGTGCCTATTCTCGCCCTTGGTGATGTCCACCTGGACCAGGTCGTAGGTGAGACCCTTCTCCGCCAACGCGATTCGGACTTTTTGTCCGAACGGACAAGGAAGGAAGTCGTAAAGTTTGATCATTGCCCGGCGACCCCTTACTCCGCCTTAACTTCGACCTTGAGGCTCGCCTCCACTTCCGGCTGAAGCCTGACCGGAACGGTAAACTCGCCGAGTTGCTTGATAGGTTCCGCGAGGTGAATCTTGCGCCGTTCGACGCTGAAACCCTTCTCGCGCAGCGCGCGCTCGATATCGATATTGGTTACCGAGCCAAACAGTTTTCCCTCCTCACCCGCATGCGCACCGATACTGATGGTGAGCGCTTCGAGCTTTCGTTTGAGTTCGGTCGCCTCGGTCTTCCGCACCTCGCGCTTGCCCATCGCGATTCGCTTGTGATGCTCGAAGGCGCGCAGACTTTTTGGATTCGCCTCGATCGCGAGCTTGCGCGGGAAAAGGTAGTTGCGCGCGAAGCCGGGGCGCACCTTCACCACGTCGCCGGTCCGTCCCAGATTGGGGACGTCCTCGTTAAGTATGACCTGTACGTTCATTTCTGATCCCGTCCCAAGTTAGAGAAAATCGCTGAAATTGCCCGCCTCCTGACTGGGCGGCTTGAGTCTTCGAAAATCAACCCACATATCCAGCACGCCGGCGAGACACACCAGCACCGCCAGCACCGGCTGCACACAAGTGATCACGTAAATCGCCACGCGGGCCACCGACGGCATCCCCAGCATCCGAAAGTAAAACGACACGATTGCGAGGCCTTGGCAGAAGTACACCGCGGCCACGCACAAGAACGCATCGAGCGCGATGGTCTCGATCGGCTTTATGGGTATCAGGTACTTGAAACCCTGATAGGCGAATCCCGCCGCGAGCAGCGCCCATATCAGCCATTCCGGCGTCGACCACTTCGGCAATTCTCCAAACGGATCGTATGGAAGCCGCTTCTTGCCGACCCAGCGCCAGAAGATACTGAGATTGAGCATCACGGTCGCGGCCGCCGCGATAGCCGCCAGCGCCGGGCTGAGCCTGATGAAGATATCGATCGCGGTGGCTTGGGTGTCGGGAGGCAATCCGGCATCCATCCCGATCGCTTTGTAGAAATCCTGTCCGCGCTCCATCCCGGCTTTGAGTGATTTATGGATCGCGGTGAGCATCGCGTCGGGCGATCCGGCGGCAATCAACGCCGCAGCCGCTCCCGCGATCAGCATCATGCCAGCCGTCACCAACACGATGAGCTCGAATGAGTAGCGGCGTTCGAGCATGTAGCACATCAACACGGCCGCCATGCCGAAGCTGATTTCGTAGGTGACGCCGGCGCTGATTCCCGCGGCGATCGCCACGAAGACGCCAGCGAGCAGAACCGACATGGATGCGCGCAGGTTGGGACTCAACCGGCCTACGGCAAAAATCAGGATCGGCGCCGGCGCGAACAGCATCGCGATACCGCCCGCGATTGGGATCGCGGCCACGGCCAGAAACAGTGCTCCCGAGAGCGCTGCCGCGCGGATCAATCCGATTGCTGCCTTGCGTGTCACGTAAGGGTTAACCCTTATTTATCCGTAGCAATCGCCGTCATACGCCCAAGGTCGAGAACGGAAGCAATGCGACCACTCGCGCGCGTTTGATCGCGATCGCGAGTTGACGCTGATGCTTCGCGCAATTGCCCGAAGTGCGGGCCGGGACGATCTTACCGCCCTCGGTGATGAAGCTCTGGAGCGTGCGAACGTCCTTGAAATCGACCTTCAACGATTTGTCGGCGCAAAAGCGGCATACCTTGCGACGCGGCCCGGGACGTCCCCGGCGCATGCCGCCGCCGCGTCCCTCGCCTCCACGTTCGCCATCGCCTCCTCCACCCCCACCACCGCGCGGACCGCGATAGCCGCCCTGCTCCCGATCGCCGCCGTGTTCACTTCTTTCTTCGTCTGCCATTTATATTCCTGATCTTAGCATTCCGACCGCCGCAAATCCGGTCGATGTCGGACTTTGCGGTCGATGTTGAACTCTAATCTTTCCGCTGCCCGAAATCTTCCGTTTCAATCGAATCGGCCATCACCTCGTATTCGACCTCGATGAGGCCCGACTTGAGCCGTCGCCGTACCGCCTTCAAACTGCCTTTCACCACGACCCCCGTACCGGCCTTGAGATCCGGTCGAAGACGCTGTGCCGCTTCACCCGTCATCACCACCGCAAGCGCGAGGTCGCCGGGCCCGTCGCCCGCATCCACCGTGATTCGCAAGACGGAAGTTCCCGCGGGTGTGGTTCGAAGCTCCGGCTCAGCGAGCATGCGGCCCCAAAGCTCAATCCTGTTCCGTGCCACCTTCCGGCTCAGTCACTTCGTCGGGAGCATCTGGAATCTCTTCCTCTTCGGGGAGACCCTCCGGATGAGAAGCCGCCGCGGCCGCCTCCGCTCGCTGTGCGGCGGCTGCCGCCATCCGGGCCTCCGCAGCGGCACGCGCTTCCGCGATACGGCGCTTGCGGGTTTCGATTTCCTCGCGCGCTTTGGCGACGTCGGTTTCGAGCTCGACCAGCACCGACAGATACCGCAACACAGTGTCTTGCAGCTTCAGGTTGCGCTCGATCTCGTTCATCAAGGCGGCGTCGGAGGCGTAATCGAGCCGGACGTAGTAGCCACGCCGCTCGCCCTTGATATGGTAGGCGAGCTCGCGGAAACCCCATTCCTCGGTCTCGATGATCTCGCCGCCGCCCGAGGTCGCAATCCCCTCGAAGCGCTTGATGATGTCCTTAATTTGTGGTTCGCCCAAGTCCGGGCGAATTATGAAAATCGTCTCGTAGCGCCGCACGCGCAGTCCTCCTTATGGATTTAAGCCCCTCTCGGAGCAAGGAGCGAACACGTCAAGGTAGCATCAAGCATGGGGCGTCTCAAGCGGCGACTGCTCCACTGATGCTGGGACGTCTCTGTTCAGGGGGCGCGCGGACTCGTCCGAGCAACTGGCACAGGACAAATGCCGGCCGCCCGATGATCCAAGAGCTTACGGCTGGTTCGGTAGGTACTGGCGCTTCTTCCAGTCGAACTCGAAATAGTCGAAAAGTTGACTGCCCTTGCTATACGGTTCTTGGGGTCGGGGCACTTCATAGTACCGCCCAGTAATTGTCTGGGGGGTAATTTCTAGCCTCATAAATCCGTGGTGATCGTCGGAGTACTTCTCCACAGTCGCATGATCTCCGCCACCGACATCGAACTGGGCAGGCGTGACCATGTTCTCTCCGTTCACCTTTATTATGCTGTGCAAGTGCGGGTAACCGCCCGCACCGGTGACAAGATAAGGCGTTGTCGTTTTTCCGTCCGAGGGTATATGCGAGATACGCTGGTAGTTGTGGACATGTCCGGCAAGAACCATCTCCGGTTCGCGGCCGGCAGCTTGGGTCGCGTTCTCGAGAAGGTCCTTCATGAACGTACTACCCGAGTGAAAGGTATCTGCCGAGTAGAGCGGGTGATGGAGCGCCACAAGGAGGGGCACGCTTTTTGGCAGCGTCTTGAGTTGTTTCACCAGCCAGTCCGTTTGGGGCGGGCGGATGTCGCCGCCCTCAGGGACGTTACTATAAAGCCCGATGATGCTCACCAGCGGCGTCAGCAGCGTCCAGTAGACATTGGGCTGAATCATCGCGGTCCTGGGACAGTCCTGCGATTCAGGCCGCTTTTCGGGGTCTTTCGCGCAGAAGTTATAGATGAACCCATCGAGAGTGCTGTCCGCAGGAAGATTTTCGCCATCGTGGTTTCCCGGCACCGCCACGATCGGCGCCGGGTAATACTCGTAGGGGTGGTAGAACTGCGGGTAGTACTGGGTCTTCTCGCCGTTGAAATAGACGCAATCGCCGACCACATAGAGAAACGCTGGGTTCTCGCTTGGGTCGGCGCCCGACTGGAAGTCGGCTTCCATTCCCCGCGCCACCAGCATCTGCTGCATGGGCTGACCGATGCCGCCTAAGTCTCCGTTCAGGTGGAACGTCAATTTCTTTTTATTTTTGATCGCCGCGATAGAGGCCGGCGGCAGGATCGAAGCGAGGTCGAGTTGAAAAGATCCGTACCGGTGGGTTCCGGGAGGGGCCGAAACTTCGTGTTCCTCTGGGGTTTCGTGTGTAGGGTAGCCTTCTTCTCGGACGGGCGAGGCCGCCCAAAAGTGTGCCCGCTCGGGGCGATATTCTTTTTCGGTGGCATCGAATCCTCCCTTTTGGTTTGAATGAACTCCAAACCGGTTACGTTGTCTTGATTTGCTTCGGCTACCTAATGCGGGGGCGGGTGGAGTTGACCCGGTTTCGTGGACAGTAGGAGGTTTGGGCGGGTAAGGGAGAGCCACGATGGGAAACACGCACAAACGGTACGCGCCGGAGTATCGGCAGCAGATGGTGGAGCTGGTGCGGGCGGGACGCAACGCCGAAGAACTGGCCCGGGAGTTCCAGACCACTTCACAGTCGATTCGCAACTGGGTCGCGCAGGCCGATCGCGATGAAGGACGGCGCAGCGATGGGCTCACCACTGCGGAGCGCGAGGAACTCACCCGGCTTAGGCGCGAGAATCGCATCCTGCGCGAAGAGCGCGAGATCTTGTCAAAAGCCGCGGCCTGGTTCGCGACGGAGACCGGCTCGCTGCCGTCACGGCGTTCCAATTCGTGAGTGCGAATCAGGCCAGTTATGGGACCGCGACGATGTGCCGGGTACTGGGTGTCTCCCCCAGCGGCTTCTATGCATGGCGGCACCGCCCGCCCTCGGCGCGCAGCCGAGCCGACGCGCAGCTCAGCCTTCGCATGAGCGCGATCCATCAACGCTCGCATGCGACCTATGGTGCGCCGCGAGTCCACGCCGAGCTCCGCGCAGAGGGCATTAAAGTAGGGCGCAAGCGAGTGGCGCGGCTGTTGAAAAAGGCCGGTTTGATCGGCGCCAGCCGGCGCAAGTGGATCCATACCACGGTGCGCGATCGCAACGCGCGCCCGGCGCCGGATCTGGTCGAGCGCAACTTCCTGGCGCCGCAACCCAACTGCTTGTGGGTGGCTGATATCACCTACATCCCGACCTGGGCCGGGTTCCTCTACCTCGCGGTGGTGCTCGACGTGTTCAGCCGCAGGATCGTGGGCTGGGCGATGGAGACCCATCTGCGCACCGAGCTGGTGCTCGAGGCGCTTGACTACGCGTTGTGGCAGCGCCGCCCCGACGCGGTCATCCATCATTCCGACCAAGGCACCCAGTACACCTCGATCCAGTTCGGCGCGCGCTGCCGCGAAGCCGGGGTGCGCCCTTCGATGGGCTCGGTCGGCGATTGCTTCGACAACGCGATGTGCGAAAGCTTCTTCGCGACCCTGGAATGCGAACTGCTCGCGCGCCGCCGCTTCAAGACCCCGCTCGAGGCGCGGATGGCGGTGTTCGAGTTCATCGAGGGCTGGTACAACCCGCATCGGCGCCATTCCGCCCTCGACTATCTCTCGCCGATCAACTACGAAAGGACACATCACTTACAACCATTAAACCCAAACTCCTCACCCTCCACTGAAACGGGGTAACTCCAGGGATACCCTGTGGTCCGGTTTTGTTTCGACTTTGTTAAGTCGCATTTCCCTGTTAACTCTTGGACTGTTCCGACCCGTATAGATCGAGATAGCCCACAGCGCAAGGTTCGACGCCAGTTTTACGGAGAATCTCCCGATCGGATGACTCTCGGCTAGCAACGACCGGTTCTACCGGGCGTCCACCGGCCGCTGCCACAGATTGCCGAGCTGCGCGCAATCACTCCGGGCGGGCGCGGCCGTCCTTACGTATGCCTTTTTGCTTCTGTGTGTCGCCTGCGCTGGCTCCTTTTCCTCGTTGCGTCGTCCGGGGCGAAGCTTCAGAATGATTTAGCGAATTGTAGCAAATGCCGTCATTCGGACGGTGAGGTTTTGGGGAGTCTACTTATGCCTGCACCACCGAGGCCGGTCCCGCGCAGGACCTACTACCACCCGCGGCGGTCCCACGCGCCTCTGATGGCGGTCGGGGTCGCAATGCTGATTGCGCTCGCCGTGGTCATGCATCATCCGCGGCCGGCTAGCGCAACGCGCGGCCCGGTCCAGCGCCTCTATGCCCCCATAAACGTCAACCCGGTTGCAATCGCTGAGAAGCTCCAGGCCGGCAACTTCGCCGCACTGCAATCGCAGATCAAAACCTACGAGACCGCGGCAAACGCTGACCCGCGAGCCGAGGTGAACCTGATATACGCGTTCAGCGCTTTCGCGCTGCCCGATCCGGCGATCGCCGATCAGCTCAAGAAATGGGCCGCCGATTCGCCTGACTCCGCGATCGCTCATTGCGGGCGCGCGGTGGCGCTGGAGCGGGCCGCCGCCCATGCCCGCGGGCATGAAGGTGGACCATCTTCAAGCATCCAGCCCGGTGATTTTGTGGAGATGGAGAAAGACTTGAATCAGGCGACGATGGAGGCCGACAGTGCGCGCGCCCTCGACCCCAACTTGATGAACGCCTATCTGACCGCGATCAACGCGGCGAAAATGGAGTCCGATCCGGTTGCGATGGAAGAAGCCTCGAAGCGGGCGCTCAGCAAGTTCCCGCTCAGTTTCGTTGTCCGGCGAGCATTGATTATGGCGATGACGCCGCGATGGGGCGGCTCCTACGATGCGATGGACAAGTTCGCCAATGAGTCGCAGATCCGAGTCGCTGAGAATCCGATGCTGAAATATCTGCTCGGATTTCCCTCGATGGAACAGGCGAAGGATCTTCAGTTCGATGAAAAGTGGGAAGCGACGATTCCTCTGCTCAATCACGCGCTGGAAGTCGGCGGCGACTACGCGCCTTTTTACACCACGCGTGGAAAATCCTTCTACGCACTCAAGAAGTACGATGACGCGTTCGCGGACTTTCAGTGCGCCAACGATCTCATGCCGGATGACGCCGAAACCCTGGAGATGCTGGCGTTGACATCGCACCTCCTGAACAAGCCCAATGACGCGCTAGGCTTTTCCAATCGCTACCTGAAGCTAGGGGAATCGGACAAGGATATCGCTGACGTTCACGAGTGGGCCCTCGCGAAGATCTATAAGCAGTAAGACCTTCCTTCTCTGGGGGCCGTCACTGCTGGCTCTTGCGAATGACGGCTGAATTGCTAAAGACAGAGCCACACACCGCCCCATTCAAAATTACGGCGGAGGAGAGTGTCGTGGCCAAAGCGAAAACCAAACCGGGTTCAAAGAATCGTCCATCGGCGAAGTCCGCACCCAAAGCCGCCAAGAAGACCGTCGCAAAGAAGGCGGTCGCATCGAAATCCAAGGTGCCCACTGCGTCGAAGGCGGCCCCCGCCAAACGCGCTCCCAGCGCGCCGCGTGAGAATCTTCCGAGCTACGATCAGCTCCCGGTCCGCGCAGGTGCGCCCGCCGGATCGGCATGGGGCGTCTTCGGTGATCAGGATGAGGTCGGCACCATCAACCTGCTGACGCCGGCCCGGGTGCGAGCGGCTAAGGATTCCATCAAGAGCGGAAAGGTTTTCGCGCTCAATTTGCCGATCGATGTTCCCAATCCGCCACTCTTCACTCGCCAGGCGCATCGCCACACCATCAAGAACTTCGGCGGCGAGCTGGAATTCGTGCTCGACGACTACCTCGACAACTTCTACCCGCAGGCATCATCGCAATGGGACGCGCTATGCCACGTGATGCATCCCACCCTCGGCGCATATAACGGTGTTCCAAAAAATGAGATAACCGGACGCGGCGGAAAGCGCTTAGGCATCGACAATTGGGCAAGGCGCGGCATAGTAGGACGCGGCGTGCTGGCGGACATCGCGCGGTACTATGACAGCGTCGGCAAGAAGATCGATTACACCAAGGCGGAGTCGATACCGCTCGAAGACCTAGAGGCCACGCTGGCGCGGCAGAAGAGTCCGCTGCGCAATGGCGACATCCTGCTCATCCGTACCGGATGGACGAAGTTTTACTACGGCGCGAGCGATTCGCTGAAAGAGGAGCTGGCGCGCGAAACCGTCGTACCCGGCATCGAGGGCAGCGACCGTGTCGCGAAGTGGCTTTGGAATCATCACCTCGCCGCAGTGGCGTCGGATTCTCCGGCGCTCGAGGCATTGCCGAAACCGGAGGGGAGCGCGGAGTTTTTACATTTCCACATGCTGGCGTTCTTCGGGATGCCGATCGGAGAAATGTGGAACCTCGAGGAGCTGGCTGTGGATTGTGCTAGTGACAAGCGGTACGAATTTTTCGTGACCTCGGCGCCGCTGAACGTTCCAGGCGGCGTCGGCTCGCCTCCCAACGCGCTCGCAATCAAGTAGGACTCTGTATCCGGCGTAAATGGAAGAGGGGCCGCATCGCGGCCCCTCTGTTGCGTGATTCAGTATTAGAAGGGGGACGGTCCGAAGAACGGTCCGAAGAATCGTATGGGCCCGTTCGCTCCGATTTCGGAAATGTCCGCGGAGGCGTGCAGGCTGACTCGGCCGATGGTGCGGTAGTCGACGAGGCCGTTCTTGGGCTTCGTGGTGTGATAACCCGCGAACATCACAGTCACGTTCCGTTCATCTTTCTGGGTCGCACTGGGTGCATAGATTCGGCCCGCGAAGAATCCCTGGGTATCGCCAACGACCGGCTCGCTAGCGGGGATTGTGGTACTAGTGCCTGTAACGGGGCTTACTACCGGAACTCCGTTTGAATCCAGCGCAAGCGTGACCGGGAACACGGAGGCAATCGGATTGTTGAGGCCGTTGATAACCGTCCAGTGGATCAGATCCGTAGACTCCGCGTAGCCGACGTAATGAAACGCATCGGAGTCGCCATCCACGCAATTGCCACCCGAGAACAGAAGACCGTAGCCACCGTGCTCCAGCTTGAGGATGCTTCCGGCAGTTGCGAGCCATCGAGTGCCGTTGGCAGATACGGTGTGGATGTCATTCAATCCCTGCAGCGCGCCCAAATCGGTGAAGTGAATGCCATCAGTGGTTGATGCGAGCCGTAAAAAGGTGATGTCATCGTTGGGCCCGATCCCGCCGGTGTTTATCCCAGCCGGAATATTGTTGTAGTAGTTCGCCCACCCGGTATTGTTATTACAAACCTGACTAGGATTGGTGAAAGCGGTCGGGGCTGGGGCGATGTCGCCGTTGAGAATCTTCTGTTCGTAAATAATTTCGACCGGATTGGAGCCGGGAACCACTCCGAGGATGCCGTCCGGGTCCATCAGGCCGGAGGTTTGGAAAAGCTCGGGAGTTGCAGTTGGATTCGAATCGGTCGGATCGTCGTCCAGCGCTGGAACCCCGTTCAAAGGGTGCCCTGGAGTTGGGGTAACTTCGTGAATCGATAGTTGGTCAAAATCGATGTGAGTGACGGATCGATCGAGCGTGTACAGATAGGTGTGCCCGTTGATGGTCAGGACAAATGCGTGACCCTGGCCATCGTCAACCGTACCCCCGTTCGGCGGGAGTTGTGACGCCGATTCGTCGTTGGATGCGTTTTCACAAGGGAGGAAGGGGGAAACCGTCCCCAAACAGACCGCACTTTTTTTCGTCTCGCCGAGAATGGTATTCGGGTTGGTCGGGCATTGGGTGGTTAACTCCAGCACCTTGTCCTGGAACGTCCAGGTCTTTCCACCGTCCCTGGACGATGCCGCGACGACAGCCTCGTCGGTATCCTTGGGACGCCAGTCGAAATAGCCTTGCAGATTGTCCCCTAGCCCGGTCACGAACGGAAAATAGTAAGGCTGCATCCGCTCAGTACCTGGATTGCCTACCTGAGTTCCAGTCGCACCGTTGTCGTTGCTAATGCAATAGCCCGACGATTTAAGGCTATTACCCGCTCCAGACTGCTCCAGCGTCCACGGTCCGCCCGAAATCGATGCGGTGTTGGGCGCGCTGTTGCGTGTCCATACGAGGCTGTCTGCGGCCTGCGCTGCCGGGCTAGTCGAGAATGCTACCGCCGCGATCATCGCGGCGGTAGCGAAAGCGATGCGCATATCGCGTCCGCGCCATTTTGATTTTCTTCGACCCGAGACGTCCGCTACGTTTTTGATTAGTCGCACGATCATCTCCTTCGTAAGACTCGCGTGAGCCTTAGACTTTGGCCGCGGCTTGACGCCCGACCGGTTTACGAACGGTCGCAGCGTACTCGACGAGCTTTAGGAAGAGATGACGGAGGAGTGAACTCTAGCCCAGCGCGGGGGCGGAAAAAGAAAAGTGGCGGTGGATAACTAGCCCCCCTGCACCTCGACAGTCGTGGGGTTTTAGTGGCCGGCTTTCACCATCGCGTCGGTGGTGAAGAAGTCGCGATCGACCGCACCCATGTTGATATACCAACACTCGCGCTCCGGCGTATCCGGCCCGGGCAGATAGCAGGTTGTGACCTGGCCGGTCTGCACATCGACGCTCGATGACGCGAGAATGAACTCGCGCTCGAACGGATATATCGCTACCTTCGCATCGGGCACCGGGCGATCGCGGTAAGTCGATAGGTAAATCTGGCTCCTCCATAGTTCGCCGCGCCGGTCGTAACTATCTACATAAGGATTGAACCACAATTCGCCGTCGATATAGACGATAGTTTTCGATTGCAAAATCCCGGAAGTCCTCTCCGGCCGGGGCGTCACCTCGATGACGTAAATGTGCCGCATTTCCCAATTCTCGTTGCACGCCGTGCTTTGGCCGTCAGTCGGACAGGGTTGCTCGGGCGAATTCTTCGCGTGAACAACGCCCAACATGTTGCGCTCGCCGAGGAATTTGTAGTTGTACTCCTGCGGCTTGGCGGCAAATCCGCCGGCATGATCAGGATCCCAGGTCGTTAGACCGGGTGACGTACTGAGGATCGTTTCATTCACCCTTCGCACACGTCGGCTGGTGTTGAGATACGCCCACGCATCGTCGCCACGATCGGGTTGCCAGTAGCGGAATCTCATTCCTCCACTGCCGCGCCCTTCGGCGGGAGTGATGACCGGATACCCTGCGGCACGCCACCAGATGCCGGTTTTCTTGAAATCGGGATCGGCGGGCAGCGGTTCGACCTCGGTACGTCCGATTTCGAAGTACACACCGAGGTGGCCCAGCTCTGAGAAATTCTCGAGTTTCTGCGGGCCGCCGGGATTGAATTGGGTGACCTGGCATTCGAAGAAGCGCAGGTCGGCATCATCGGTGGAGATAGGCCGGAAGTCCGAGTCCCACATGATCTTGGTCGCGACATACGGATCGTTGGTGTCGAGCAGCGGAAACGGTTGTCCCGCGACGTAACCGAGTACGGTGCGATGGTCCTCCGAGAGCCGCACCTGCGAGGAATACTGCTCGGTCGCGATCTTGTATGGCGGCGGCCAATCCACGCGCTTCGGCGTCACGATCTCCATCCCCATCCCCTTGGTGAGCGCAAAGTAGGTTCCCGGGCTGACGAGATCCTTCACCAGCGCCGCGTTCTGCGCCGATATGTGATCTCCGGGCTTAACCTGCGCGCGCGATATCGTCGCGAATGAAAAGATAACTACCGCGCACACGATGGCACGTGCGGTTATGGAGTTGATCATTGGAACGAAAGCCTCCCGAGAACGATGCTACGTTCTAACAAGCATTAGGCGAGTCGTGCAATTGAATAGGCCGAAATCAGGCCTCTCGATCGAAGCAGCCACGATCGTCGCCGCATGAATCGGCGTCGGCAGGCATCGCATCGGGGCCGTATGGCCGCTGCGTCTTGAGGCAGGTGTAGCACGCCGTCGGGCTCTCCGGATCGAACATCCGCTCACCATTCGGAGTCCTGAAGTATGCCGTCTTGGTCCGGAGATAGAGGCAGAATTGACGTTTGCCTTCGGCCATCGCTATGCCTCCGCAATTCCGCCCGCGCGCAAAATCGCGCGACGCACCATCACTTTGGCGATAGTGACCTTGTAGGCGTTGTCGGACATCGGTTGCGCGTCCTTCAATGCTGCTTCGGCGGCAGCCTTGGCATGCGCGACATCGAGCGGTGCGCCCTTTATGGAAGCCTCGGCCCCTGGCACGCGCCAAGGAATCGGCGCGACAGCGCCCATCACGATTCGCGCGTCACGGATTGATTTGGATTCCGGCGCACTCATCAGCACCGCTGCGACGCTGACGAGCGGCCAATCGAAGCTCTGTTTCTCACGCGCTTCGAGATAAGTGCTGTGCGTTTCAGCCGCAGGCGTCGGAACACTCACGTCAACAATGATCTCTCCGGGCTGAAGCGAATTTTCTCGGCTGACATCGACGCTCGGCAGCGTGAAGAACTTCTCCATTTCGACGCTGCGCTCGCCCGCGGGGCCGATGATTCGTGCGCGGGCATTCATCGCGATCAGCGCGGGCGCAAGATTCGACGGGTGCACGATATAAGACGGCCCTCCGCCGAGGATCGCGTTGTAACGATTGAGCCCGCCGATCGAGTAGCATTTGTCGCCACCCTTCTTCAGGCAACGCACGTCGGTAGCGCGGAAGTACCAGCATCGCGGACGCTGCAGGAGGTTGCCCGCGACCGTCCCCAGGTTTCGAATCTGCGGCGTCGCGGCTTCGGCAGCCGCTTCGGCGATCGCGGTGTATTGCTCACGAATCACCGGATGATTCGCGACATCTTGCAGCTTGGTGAGCGCGCCGAGCCGCAGCCCGACTTTCGGATCAACCTGGATTCCATCGAGCTCTTTCAGTCCCTTCAAATTAACCAGCGTGGCTGGCGCGATCAGGTCCAGCTTCATCAAATCGACTACGTCAACGCCGCCTGCGATCGCGACATGGTCCTTTTGCGTGAGCAGGCGCGAGGCATGCACGATGTCCGTCGGCGCGATGACCTCGAACTTGTTCACGCCCTGGCCTCCATCGCGGCGAGCACGCGGTCCGGCGTCATCGGCAGATCGCGGACCGGCACCCCGATCGCGTCGTAGACCGCGCATGCGACCGCTGCCGCGCTCGCGACATGCGAGGCCTCGCCGAGTCCGAGCACACCGGTGTTGGTGATGCCGTTGGCGACCTCGACGAACATCACTTTGATGTCCGGGACGTCGAGCGAGCCGACCATTTTGTAGTCGTCCATGGTCGGATTCATCATGATGCCGAGCGCGGGATCGAGCCGGCGCGCCTCGAACAACGCGAATCCGATTCCCATCAGCACGCCGCCATTGACCTGGCTGCGCGCGGTCAGCGGATCGATGATACGTCCAGCGTCGTGGACCGCGACCACATCGAGCACACGGATGATTCCTGTTTCGGTATCGACTTCGACTTCGGCAAATTGGCATCCGGCCTGATCATGGCGGAAGCCGTCGTAGTTCATCACCCGCTCGCCCTGCGCGGAAATGGAGTCGCCGGGAATTCGTTTGCACACGTCTTCGAATGCGACCTTGCGCGTGGGATCGAAGCGCACATGAATCACCGCGTCATTGATTTGCAAGTCGCTCGGCTCGGCGCCAATCATCGGCGCGGCGATGCGAAAAAGTTTCTGCTTGAGATGCGCCGCGGCCTGACGAACCGCCGGCGTATTCGAGGGCGCGGTCATGCTACCGCCCGAGGGAACCGAGAACAGGTAGCGCGTATCGCCGATTTCGCATGAAATGCGCGATAGCGGCAGTCCCATTTCCTCCGCCGCGACCATCGCGAGCACGGTACGGGTGCCGGTGCCAATGTCCTGCGTGCCGACGCGAACCTCGACGCGTCCGTCGCGATGCGCGATAGCTTGCGCCTCGGGTCCCGACACGCCGAGCGCATGCCACGCGGCGCCCGCCACGCCGATTCCGCGCCGAACCGTGCCGCTGCGTTTCTGCGTGCGCGATTTCTCCTCCCATCCGAACACTTTCGCGCCGACGTCGAACTCGACCGCACGCACCGGATGGTCACTATTGCGGCGGCGAAATTCCAGGCGGTCGAGATAGAACTTGCGCGCCATCTCATCCATAGCAAGTTCCAACGCGAAGCATCCCTGCGGCCATCCGGGCGCGCGCATCGGCGCCGACGGCCCGGTATTCATGAAAACGTTAGTTTCTTCGCTGCGGAAGTTGGGACATCGATAGACGCTCGCGAATGGACCGGCACTTCCCGATCCCGCGCCGATTCCGCCGCTGCCATGCTGAATGACTTCAATCGCGGTTAGGTTGCCGGCGCCGTCGGCGCCCATCTTCACTTTCTGCACCGAGTTGGGACGATTTCCGGTGGCGAGATGCTCCTCTCTCCGCGACAGCATCAGTTTCACCGGCGCGCCGGCGGCCTTCGCGAGGCGGCATGCGATGATCACCTCGGGGCCGACGCCGAGTTTGGACCCGAAGCCGCCGCCGAGAAACTCGGTGACCACGCGGACATTGTCGCTCGGCAACTTGAAGTACACCGCCAGGTCGTCGCGCACCGAAAAGATTCCTTGCGTCGAGGTCCACACCGTCAGCTTGTCGCCATCCCAACTAGCGACGCTGCCGTGAGACTCAAGTGATACATGCGTCTGCACCGGGGTGGTGTAGGTCGCCTCATGCGTGGTCGCGGCGTCGGCAAATCCTTTTGCCAGATCGCCATGCGTCGATTCCTTCGGCTTGGAAAGATTCGATCCGTTCTCGAAAACCGCGGGCGCACCCGTGGCCATGGCGGTATCGAGGTCGGCAACGAACGGGAGCCGTTCGTACTCCACATTGATGAGCGCGACGGCGTCGTTGGCGATATCTGAGGAAATTGCTGCGACGGCCGCCACCTCCTGACCCGCGAAACGGACGACATCGTCGTCCATGTTCAGCACCGCGCGAACGCCATTCAGTCGTTTCGCGCGCGAGTTGTCGATGCTTTTGATGCGCGCGTGAGGATATGGGCTGCGCAGGATCGTGCCGTAGAGCATTCCAGGAAGCTCGATGTCGTAGCTGTAGCGCGCGGCGCCAGTCGCCTTCAGCGGACCGTTAACGCGAGGCGTGGGCTTTCCAACGATGTCGAGTTTGTCGCCCCACTGCCACGGCGTCGGCTCGTCGTCAGGAATGACGACCGTGATGTCCTGGAGATTCCCCTCGTAGCCGAGGTTTAGCGTGACTCGCCGCGACATCGCTTACGCCTTCGCCTTCGGACTGCTGGCGCCCAGCGCCGCTTCGAACACATGTGTGTAGGTGCCGCATCTGCAAATGTTGCCCGCCGTCGCCTGGCGGACTTCTTCGCGACTTGCGTTTGGATTCGCGGCCAGCGCGGCAGCGACCGACATCACCATCCCGGGCGTGCAGAAGCCGCACTGGAGCGCGTCGTGCTCGACGAACGCGGCCTGCACCGGATGCATCATGGCGGGATTTCCGAGGCCCTCGATCGTGGTGACTTCGTGACCGCGCGCGTCAACCGCGAGCACCATGCATGATGTCACGGGTCTGCCATCGAGGTGGACGGTGCACGCACCGCACGCGCCGCGATCGCATACCAGCTTGGTTCCCGTCATCCCGAGATGTTCGCGCAGCGCGCCCAGCAAAGTCACTCGCGGCTCGATTGCGAGGCGATGCGTTTCGCCGTTGATTTTCAGTTCGATTGCCTGCGCGTTCGGACCGAGGCGTTCAGCGATTCCTTCGTTGCTCGCATCCTCTTCAGCTCCCGCGCTGTGGACTCCAACGAGACTCGCCGCAGCGGCAACCGCGCCGGCGCCCTTGATAAACGATCGACGGCTTATCACTGGCTCGATCGGCGGTTTCCTGCGTTCGTCGCTCATGGGAGCGGGGACTCGCGCTGCTCGGCGACAGTGTCGGATTTTTCGAAACTCATGAGTATCACCATGGCGATGGCGAAGAGCGCGAGCCCGGCCAGCGCTGCGAAAGCGACGCTCTTGAAAAAGTAGACGCCGCCCATCACGATCTTGTCAAGAATGTTTCCGGTTCCATAGTCCGCGATCGCTTGCAGGAAGTCGCGAACCCGAGCGCCGTGCCCGTCCCACCCCAGTCGCGCTATCGATGCGACGGTATGCGAAAGCGGTATCACGATGATCGCCGATACCACGAGCGAGAAAATCTTCGCCCGCCGGCGCGTGTCCACATCTTCTACCAGCCGCGACGCGCATCGAATCGCTATCAGCAGGCCGAGCGCCGTCGCTGACACTTCCATGATCGCGAACTGATGCGTATCCCACCACGCGCCCAATTGGGGATTGAAGTACCGAATCACAAGATGCGAGCCGCTCGCGTAGATCAGTGTCGAGAACAATCCCAGGACAATCGAAAGCACAGTCAACCATCGGATGATTCTGCGGATGCGGCGCTCGCGATCGCGTGATGCCACAAGTCCCTCTAGTCGATATACGGAGCCGCGATACCGAGTCCGCCGCGGGTCAAACCCAGCGACAGATACACGATGATGAGCACCAGGGTGCCGACTGTCAGACCGATCGTGCGAAACCGCGCCTGCAGCGGTCCCACCAGCGCATTGGGGCCCCCCGCCGAATGACGCCAGATGCGCACGCCGACGCTGCCGTATTGATAGAGCGCGAGAACGATGACGATCGCCACCAGAACCAACTTGATGGCGAGCAATGGCGTCACGCCACCCATATACATCACGTTGAGGAGACCGGTCGCGACCAGGATCGCGAGCGCGGTCAACACGATGGCGCCCAGTCGGCGAATCACGCGGCGCGCGACTTTCACCCGAGTTGTCACATCGAGTTCCTGCGCCAGTATCGGCGTCAACGCGAAGGTGCTGAACAGCGAGCCGCCGAGCGCGACGATAACCGAGGTGACATGGATGAAGAGCACCAGCATCCGCCACGAGAATAGCATCAGCAAACTTCTATGTGCGCGCGACGCGCTCGGCAAGATGACATCAGGTCGGCGAGACTGGAGGCCGCGGGTGGAAGTCGCGGCGGTAGGTGAGAAAATTGCCGGTGACGCGCGCGCCGAGGCTCTCCGCACATCGTCGCGAGGGCCAGTTGTCGTCGAGCACCAGCGTGTAGCCCGCGTACTTCATCCCCTGGCGCTCCATTTCGATGAACGATCGCGCCGCCATCGCACGCGCGACGCCGCGCCCCCTCGCCTCATCGATAACGCCGACGTTGATGAGCGCGCCGCGAGTGCCACCTCCTCGGTCCGGCGGAAGCTTCACTCCTCGCTTGAGCGACGCGAGCGCTTCGCTCAAATCTGGCACGCAGAACACCGCGCCCACCACCTGATGATCGATGATGGCAACCATCGAAAGGTCCGAAACTGGAGTTTCCCACAGCGACGCCAGCATTACCCACGCTTCGGTGCGCGTGACCGGATTCCATCCCCAATGGTCGCGAAACGCGACGTTGGTCACGTCGGTCCACGCGTTGATGGCGCCGAGGAAGCCGAATTCGCGCCAACTGCGAAGCTCAACCGCGCCACGGCGCGCGGCGTCAATCATCCCGCGGTAGCGCGCGAGGACCTCGGGGTTCAGATGCGCGGTGTAATCGATCTGGCCGCGCTCGGTCTCGAATCCCGCATTTTTCAGGTAGCGATGATAGTAGGCTGGATTCGCGCGCAGCAGGAAAGATGGGAAGGCGCCATAGTTGTCGATCGCATACGGATAGTCGAGGAACGCCGCGAAGCCGCTGCGCGCCGCCTCCATCGCTCGCTCACGCAACCACTCGGCGGCGGACTCCAACAGCATCGTCGCGGCGTCATCCTCATTGGGGAGCGCCTCGAAATGGATCAGCTGGCCGAGCCTTTCCTTCCAGTGATCGTTGTAACGATGATTGATCACGGCGCTGACCCGCGCGACGATTCTACCATCGCGACGCGCCACGAAAGGCTCGATCTCGAGGAACGGGCTGAGCGGGCTTCTGTGCGAGAGCAGGTCGACCTCGTTCTGGATATCAGGCGGCCACCATGCCTTTCGCTCGGCATAAACCAGGAATGGCAGCCGCGCGAAATCTTCCATCTCGGCGCGGCTGCGAGGATTTTCAATGCTGGCGTGTCCGGGACCCATCGATCGAGAAAACCTACTCCGGCGGCTATTGAGCGAAAAGCTCGCATGCGGAACCAACTCGCTCTCCAGATCATTTACAGGTTCAGACGCGAAGCGTGCTACACCCTCGCGGATACCAATCGAAAAATGCTGATCGTCCTCGCCGCCCTGATAATGCTCGCCGCACCTTTCAGTGCGCGCGCTGCGCAACTGCCGAGTGCAATACTGCACGTAGGAGGCGCGGAAATCGAGGTCGGCTTCGAGGAGAGAGCGCTCAGCCTCTCTCGCGCCTCAATACTCGATTGGATTTCCAAATCCGCGTGTGCGGTCACCGAATACTACGGCCACTTTCCGGTTCGGCATCTTCGAGTCGTTGTCGTGCCGCTCGATCACGGCAAGGGCGTGGTCTTCGGACGGACCTTCATTCCCGGCCCGGTCCCCGTTATTCGCGTGATGATCGGACGCGTCGCGTCAGAATCGGACCTTCACGAGGACTGGGTCATGACGCATGAGATGGTCCATCTGGCGTTCCCAGCGGTGCCGGAAAAGCATCACTGGATCGAGGAAGGCATTGCGACTTACGTGGAGCCGATCGCGCGCGCGCAAATCGGCGATCTCACCGCCGGGAAAGTCTGGCGCGACCTCGTCGATGGGCTGCCGCATGGCCTCCCCGACGCCGGCGACCACGGACTCGACAACACTCACACGTGGGGGCGAACTTATTGGGGCGGCGCGTTGTTTTGTCTGCTCGCCGATGTGGAGATTCATCGGCGCACGAATGACAAATTCGGTCTGCAGGATGCGCTGCGCGCGATCGCGAAAGCAGGCAACATGCTGGACGATTGGCCGCTGACACGCGCCCTCAACGTGGGCGACGATGCGATCGGCGTTCCGCTGCTGATCGAACTGTACGACAAAATGAAAGACGCACCGTTTGATCCGAATCTTCCGAAACTATGGCAAGACCTCGGCGTCAAGGTCGCCGGCGACTCGGTCGCTTTCGATCCGAACGCGCCACTCGCATCGATCGTGACCTCGATCATGAAGCCGCGCGCGGACAGATCAATCTGTGCTAAGGAGCCCTGAACACTATGGGTGGAACCATCCGTCGCACCGTCGAGTTTGGATTGCGCCTGACGTACCACCTGCGATGGCTCGCACCACTGCTGATGCGACTCTTTCTCGGCTATTTCTTCCTGGAAACCGGATGGGGCAAGATTCACAACCTCGACGCCTTCACGCAACGCTTCATTGGATGGGGCATTCCGCATCCCGCCTTCAACGCGGCGCTGTCCGCGTATACCGAATTCATTGGCGGCGCGCTGACGATTGTTGGTCTCTTCACGCGCGCCATTTCGATTCCGATGATCATCAACATGGCGGTCGCCGTGCTCACGGTGAAAATCAAGCAGGTCGGCGGTCTCAACGATTTCGTCGAGCTCGACGAGCCGCTCTACGCGCTGGGATTCTTCTGGCTGATGATGGCGGGTCCGGGCGCCGTCAGCCTGGATTATCTCCTCGAGCGATTTCTGAAGCTGCCGGGATGGTCGGAATCGAAACCCGATGAATCGTGATGGATCTACACGCGAACCACGAGACCGTCGCGAAGCCAGGCTTCGAGGCGCTGATTGATCGCAATCGCCGGATCTCCTTCATCGACACCGCCCGCGATCATCTCACAGATTTCTGCGAAGGTGGTTCCGTTCGAAAGCGCCGCCAACTGATCGCGCTCGGCCGAATCGATCGCGCGATAGTACACGAGGTTACGATTGCGCCAGACCAGCATGGTCATAGCGTCGCGCACCGGATGAAATGGCTCCTCGCCCTGCTCCACCGCATTCAGAATCGTGGCGACGTTCCATTGAAGTTCAAGAATCTGGTTCGCGGGATGCAGCGTCAGCTTCAGGGAAGGCCAACCCTCTGGCGCAATCGCGCGCATTTGTTCCACATCGAGAGGCGCGGCATCGGCAGCATGGAATACCTCGATCAAAGCTCTCTCGAGCCGACCGAGGTCCGCGAGAAATGGAAACTCGTCGCGTAGCGGATGGTCGCGGAGGAAATCGGCGAGGTGATTGCCGACATTCGAGATCGAGAAATGCGCCGAGGGGGATTCGATTAGATATCCAGTGACGAGATTGTGAAAGCGCTCGGCGCCGAGCACGCACAAGGTCGCGGGAAAATCCTCTTTGAGCACGTCGAGGATGCGATAGAAATACATGTTCGCATAGATGTCGACGCGCTCCTCGGCACTCAGGCGATCGTCGCCCACGATGACCCGCGCGAGGCCGCCGCGTGCGAGTGACTTCTCCTCCGCGAGCCCCTCCGCGACACCCGAGGGAGCCGTGATGAGCCGATAGAGCAAACTCTCAACCCAGTTGAGATCGGACGGCATCTCGGGGCGCCTTGGCTGTGACTGTTGCGTGGATTGCGCGCGCCTTGTTCGCGGTCTCCATCAGCACGTCGAACTCGGGAATGTTGTCATCCCATTCGATGAGCGCAGAGACGGGCCCAAAGCGCCGCACCGCATGCGCGTAGAGATCCCACACCTCGTCGCGCACCGGATGGTCATGGGTATCGAGCAGGTAAGTTCCGTGATCGCTATGTCCCGCAAGGTGAAACTGGATGACCCGCTCGACCGGAATCGCATCGACGTAGGTGCGCGCGTCGAAGCGATGGTTGAACGCGCTCACGAAGATGTTGTTGATGTCGAGCAGAATTCCGCAGTCTCCTTGCTCGGCGATTTCCGCGAGGAACTCCCATTCCGTCATTGCCGAGTCTTTGAACGCCATGTAGCTGGAAACATTTTCGATGAGGATCGGGCGTTCGAGAAAGTCCTGCACCTCACGAATTCGTGCGGCGACGTGACGTACCACCTCGGGCGTGTATGGCAGCGGAAGCAGGTCGTGCAGATTGCGCCCGCCGACGCCGGTCCAGCATAGATGGTCCGATATCCACGCCGGCTCGACGCGACGCGCGAGTGCTTTCAATTCGCGCAGATAGTCGCGGCGAATCGGATCGGTCGAACCAATCGACATCGAGACGCCATGCATCACGATCGGATAGCGCTCGCGGACGCCCTCGAGGACCTCGAGCGGACGCCCGCCGGCGACCATGAAGTTTTCCGAAAGAATTTCGAACCAGTCCAGTTCGGGATGATTTTCAAGAATGTGGACGTAGTGATCGCGCCTTAGCCCTACTCCGAATCCGAGAAATTGAAAATCACTGCGTTTCATCGGCGTGCCCGATCAAACCTTGGCCAGCGCGGCCTTGAGGATTTGCAGCATGTGATCCTGGCCGGCTTCATCAGCAGCGGGGATGCGGCCATGCGTCCAGCGCGGGTAGAGATGCATATGGTAGTGAAAGACTTCCTGGCCGGCGGCCTCGCCGTTTGATTGCGCAACATGAATCCCGTCGGGATGGATCGCTTCGCGCATCGCCTTGGCGACTTTGATTGCCTCGCTCATTACGTCAGCGCCCTGCTTATCAGTCAGCGCGAAGATATCCACGACATGTTCGCGGGTGATCACCAGGGGATGGTTTTCGAGCGATAGCATCACCAGCACGTCGGAGTTCTGATCGATGATACGAGCCGGAATTTCGCCGCGGATAATCTTGCAGAATATGCAGTCGGTCGAATCGCTCACGCAAAGATACTCCGAGTGACAATTGCCAGGCCCGCAACCCCAAACATGAACCGAATGACGGGTAAGATGACACGCGCGCCGCCTCGTGCCAACGCGCGTGCCTTCGGTTGATTGGCGGGAGGTTGAACTACTTCTCGACCTTGCCGCCTGCGTCCTTGCAATCCTTCTCGCTCGAGGTCATCACGAAGCCCTTGCCTTTGCAGGCGTTCTGACCCTTGCAACTGCTCGAGGCGCTCTTGCACGCACTCTGCCCCTTGCAGGAGTTGGCGCCCACGCACTTGACCTGGGCAGATGACGCGTCCGAGCTGGAGGTGTCGGCGGCGACGGCGTTGCCGACAAACATCAACGCGACCGCGGTCGCCAAAGCCGCACCGGTGATCCTGGTTCCCTTGCGCATAGAATCCTCCTTCAAAATGTTGGCGCTTCGCGCCACTTGTAGAGAGTTAACCTTCCGGATAACGCCTTAGCGTTATGCCGGGATAACAACGCCTCCGCATTATGACGGTCGGCGCTTCACCCAATTAAACTGTTCGCGTCGCTCCGATGTTCCAAACTGGTTGTACGGGCGAAGTGCGCGCCCGGATTTGACCTCCGTCGTATGTCCGGCGCTCATTTAGCCCGGATTTCGGGAACTTTTCCAGCAAACTCGCGATTTCACAAACAGAGGTGCTATGTTCCTATCCTCTCGATATGGCAGGCAAGCGCGAAAGCAGCCAGAGCATGCGCGAGGCGTTCGAACGAGAGGTGCTGCCGCATCTCGATTCGATTTACGCCATGGCGCTGCGGCTCGCCCGCAATCCCGACGATGCAAACGACCTGCTGCAGGACACGGTCTTGCGTGCCTATCGTTTCTTTCATCAATTCACCCCGGGGACCAACTCGCGAGCTTGGGTGCTGACGATCCTGTTCAACAACTTTCGCAACGGCTATCGCAAGAGTGGACGCGAACAGGTAAGCCAGTCGGAGGCCGAATTCACCGAACGGCTGGAGGCCGAGAGCCTCGCCGCCGATCAGACCCGCAGCAATCCCGAGGCGCTCGCCTTCGCTAATGTGATGGCGCCCGAGGTTACCGCCGCGCTCGATTCGATTCCCGAAGAGTTTCGTGCGGCGCTGCTCCTGGTCGACATGCAGGAGCTAAGTTATCAGCAAGTTGCCGGCGTGCTGGAGGTGCCGGTCGGCACCGTGAAGTCGCGGGTCTCGCGCGGGCGCAGCCTGCTACGCGAGGCGCTGCTCAACTTCGCGCGGGGCAAGGGGATAATACGCTGTTGACTCCCGAACGAGAGAGCATCTTACTAGTCCAATTACGTGTAAACTAACCAATCGGTAAGCGGTTGAACTGTCGCGAATACATAGACCATTTTCTCTCGGCGCATGCTGACGGCGAGCTGACCGGCGCCGACTTGCGTGAGGCCCAGGCGCATATCGCCTCGTGCAAGGAATGCGCGGCCCGGCTGACGGAGGAACGCGCACTGAAGTCGCTGGTTCACAAGCACGCCGCAGTGGTCGAAACGCCGTCGGCAGTGCGCGCCAAGCTGCTCACCGTGCTCGCCGAGGAAGCCGCCCGGGGCGAAGGCGCACTCGCCCAGCGACCAGGCGCGCAGCGGAATCCTTCTCGCGAGAGCGGCATGCGGACCCTGCGCCGTCCCGCGGTCTGGATACCGCTATCTATCGCCGCGTGCCTCGCCGTAGCATTCATCTCCGCACGCCGGTGGGGAATCTTCCCGAACGACGCGGTCCGAGTCATCTATCATCCGGACGGAGTCCCGGAATTCGATGCTGCGATCGCGTATTTGGCGAAGTTCGATCGCCATTTCAATCCCAATGTACCTTCGAACTCTTATGGCGACGTCGCTGGCGCTTATGTCGAGGCGCATATGCCGGGGGTCCTCTGGAACTTCAACAGTTCGGGATTGCGCCTGGTGGGAGGCCGCCTCGACAAGCTCGCCGACGGCCGGATGGCAACGTTCACCTTCTACAAAGGCGGGGGAACCTCGCTGGTCTGCATTCGGTATAAAGCTTCCACCTCCAGCCTGCCCCCCGGCGCCTTGCGCGCGATCGGCTCGCATTTGTTCTACAGCTATTACGGCTATTCCATCTGCTACAGCTACTCGCCGATCAGCGACTTCGTATGCCTGCTCGTGACGCGCCAGCCGGTCAAGCAACTGCTCCAGAGCGTCGAATACGCGATGGAGTAGAGTCCTCCCTCAATCCGTTTTGTAATATCGGCCGGGCGTGGTGCCGAGCACCGATGAGAACGCCTCAATGAAGGCGCTTGGGAATGCACGATGGCGGTGGATGATCCGGACGCGATCAAAGCCGCGATTATAAAGCACGGCGGAAAAGATCCTTCATCATGAGGAGGAGATCGTTGGTGTTGGAAAATTGTTTCGTTTCGAGGATCCGGAAGGAAACATCGCGTGCGCGATGCACTACGTTTCGTAGCCCCGGAGGTTCCACATCATGCCGCAGCTCGACCATCTCATCCTGGCCGTGAACGATGTGAAGCAGAGCATCGACTTCTACACGCGCATCCTCGGACTGACGTACGACGGACAGCGCGAGCCGTTCTCGGTTATTCGGGTTACGTCCCATTTCGTGCTGCAACTCGCACCATGGGGCACCAAGGGCGGCGAGCATCTGGCGTTCTCGATGACGCGCGCGGAGTTCGAGCGCACCTTCGCGCGCATCCGCGAGGCCGGCATCGAGTACGGCGATAACTTTCACGCCGTAGGGAACATGCGTGGGCCTGGGGAGGAAGGCGGAGCCGAAGGGATGGGCAAGGCGGTGTACTTCTTCGACCCGAGCAAGCATCTGATCGAGATCCGGCACTACGAGCGATAAGCCGGTCGCGGGGACCATCGGCATCGAGTTAGCAGGATGCGTTGGCGTAGTCATCGTCTCGGGGTATCCTTAACCCGGTGGCCGACGACCAACTCGGCAAGAAGTGGCTCTCGATGATCGAAAATTACGAAACGAAGCCAAATAACCCTTGTAAATGCTGGGGTTTCAAAAAATGAATGGCAAAGTTCCGTCGGATCGGCCCCCCCGATGGACTGCGAGCGTATCGGACGATGGGAAATTTACCAAACGAAGCCAAATTCATCCGACAAATCCTGAACTTTTTTATGGAGTGGTTTTACAGAGCCACCTTCTAAGCCTTTCATCAATTAAACCACCTCTTATCGACATCAAGTCGGTAACAGCCAAGTGCCGACCGCGAATCGGACCTTTTGGGCCTATCGCCCCCGACCTGCTAATCATCACGTCCGGAGGCGAAGACTTATGGATCGGCTAAAGGGAAAGGTTGCGCTGATCTCAGGTGGTGCGCGCGGGCAAGGCGCCGCCGAGGCGAGGCTCTTCACTGCGGAAGGCGCGAGGGTCGTCATCGGCGACGTCCTCGACAATGAAACGCGAGCGCTCGCCGATGAAATCAACCAGAGCGCCGGCAAGAAGACGGCGCTGCCGATTCATCTCGACGTCACCCGCTCCTCGGACTGGCGCGCCGCAGTCGATGCGTGCGAGCGAGAGTTCGGCGGTCTCGATATCCTCGTCAACAATGCCGGCATTCTGAACGTCAATGGAATCGCGGAGACCAGCGAAGAAGAGTGGGACGCCGTCGTGAGCGTCAATCAGAAGGGCGTATGGCTGGGGATGAGGGCCGCAGTCCCCGCGATGCGCAAACGCGGCGGCGGCTCGATCGTCAACATCTCCTCGATTTACGGCATGATCGGATCGCCCGGCTGCGCGGCATATCACGGCACCAAGGGCGCGGTTCGTCTGCTGACCAAGGCGGCGGCAGTGCAATACGCGCCCGAAGGCATCCGCGTGAACTCTGTCCATCCCGGCGTGATCAAAACGCCGATGGTGGAAATGCTCTCCGAGCCGGACCTTGCCGCGATTACCGGGATGGCGCCGATGAAGCGCGCCGGGACGCCCGAAGAGGTCGCATGGGTGGTGTTGTTCCTCGCCTCGAATGAGGCATCGTTCGTGACCGGCTCGGAGTACGTTGTGGATGGTGGGTATACGGCGGTGTAAGCTTCGTGACTGATGGCGTGGAACAATGGACCACTGGTTTTGTATCACGGATGCGACGATGTTTCGGCGGCTAACATCAACAAGAACGGCGTGCAACTCACCAAATGTAAGCGCCTAGCGGATTTCGGGCATGGCTTCTATACTACGACGAACCTAGGTCAAGCGAAGAACTGGGCAAACAGGAACTGTCAACTGCTTTTGCGATCGGGTAAGGCGGCAGTTGCAACAGTCATACGATTCGACGTTGATCGTGACAAACTCGCGAATTTGGACTTCCTTGGTTTCGTGAGTGAGAATTCAAATCCAGATTTTTGGAACTTTGTCCGGACATGTAGGCAGAGTCAGCCACCCCGGCAACACCGTCGCTCAGGAAACGCGTACTACGATGTGGTGTTCGGTCCGGTATCGTTATGGCCGCAGACGCTGGTCATAAAGGACTGCGACCAAATTAGCTTTCATACGTCGCAAGGAATAACATGTCTTGGTGCATCACGAACGGAAATGCAGCCGACTAGCGAGCAACCACTGTTTCTTTAAGAGATGACATCAACATGAGCTCGGTAGACGTTTATCCGGAGCCTCAACGATATTGGAACTTTCTTACTGCCACGCTTTCGAGCGTTTTCGGCCGCCCAGACGCGGATGATCTGGTGGCGCTAATTAGGGCAGAAGTCAAAAAGGCACCGTGCGCAGAGCAATTGTTGTTTTTTCACAGCGAACCATTCGATGTTGCCGCCACAATTACTCAAACCAAGGCCAATCGGAGACTCCTATCGAAGTACCTATCTCTTGCCAGGCAGCTAAATTGGGATTCCGAAGAAACGCCCGCTACCGGTGGCCGTTGGCGGCGTGCTCGTTAGCATCGAACAGATGCAACTGATGCGCGCGCTGCTCGCGCGGAATCTCGATCGGATACTTGCCGGTGAAGCACGCATCGCAGAACCCCTCGCGACCTTCCTGGAATGAGTAGAGGCCATCCCAGCTCAGGTACGCGAGCGAATCGGCGGTAATGTAGCGACGGATCTCCTCGATCGAATGGCTGGAGGCAAGCAGTTCCTCTTTGGTCGGAGTGTCGATGCCATAGAAGCATGAATTGGTGGTGGGCGGCGCCGCGATCCGCATGTGAACTTCACGCGCGCCCGCCTGCCGCAGCATCGGGATGACCTTTCGCAGCGTGGTGCCGCGCACGAGAGAATCCTCGATCAGCACGATGCGCTTGTCGCGCAGCAGTTCCGCCACCGGATTGAATTTGATCTTCACGCCAAAATGTCGAATCGATTGGCGCGGCTCAATGAAGGTGCGCCCGATGTAGTGGCTGCGCACCAGCGCCATCTCGAACGGCAGCCCGGATTCCTCGGCATAGCCGAGCGCGGCGGCGTTTCCCGAATCGGGCACCGGCACCACGATGTCCGCCTTGGCGGGGCATTCGCGCGCGAGCGCCCTGCCCTGCTGTTTGCGCACCGAATAAACGTTGCGCCCATAGAGCAAGCTGTCGGGCCGTGCGAAGTAGACATACTCGAAGATGCATCGCTTGGTCGGAGCGAGCGCGAACGGCTTCAGCGACCGGATGCCATCCTCATTGATGATGACGACCTCGCCGGGATCGATCTCACGAACGTACTCGGCGCGGACCAGATCGAGCGCGCAGGTCTCCGACGTGACAATTGGCGCACCGTTGAGGTTGCCGAGGACCAGCGGACGAAAGCCCTGCGGGTCGCGCACGGCGATCAGCTCATGCTCGGTGAGCACTGCGAGCGAGTATGCGCCTCTCACTTGCGAGAGCGCCTCGATCACGCGCTCCACCACCGTCAGCGCATGCGAGGCCGCGATCAGATGGATGACAACCTCGCTGTCGGAGGAGGATTGGAACAGCGAGCCGCTCGCCTCCAGCCGGTCACGCAGCTCGGCAAAATTGACCAGGTTGCCGTTGTGCGCGATCGCGATTCCGCCGCGCGCATATTCGACGACGAGCGGTTGGCAATTTTTGATGGTGGTGGAACCGGTGGTCGAGTACCTGTTGTGCCCGATGGCGCTGGTGCCCTCGAGGTTGCGCAGGATGTCCTCGTTGAAGATGTCGGCGACCAGTCCCATCCCGCGATGCGCGATGAGCGACTTGCCGTTCGACGATACGATTCCCGCGGACTCCTGTCCGCGATGCTGCAAGCCGTACAGGCCCAGATACGCGAGGTTGGCGGCCTCGGGATGCCCATAGACGCCGAACACCCCGCACTCCTCGTGGAAACCGTCGAGATTGGATTCCTCCTCGTCGAGGATTACTTCCAGCTCTGATTCCACCTTAGAGCCTCCCTGGCAGCGCCGACTCGTAAATTCGATTCTGCGTGTTCACGTCGTCGTCGATCGATGCTCCGGTGATGATAAGCCGCGGATTTTCCGTTACGCGCCCGATGGTCCGACATTCGATGCCATTTTGTTTAAAAAGCGAGCCAAGCTGTACAACATCTTTCTCATTCACGCTGAGGACGATAGTCGAAGGCCCTTCGCCAAAAAGCTCCACCGCATCGGAGGTCGAGAGTCCATCGATAAACGCTCCCAGCAGTTTGTCAGGATTGAAGCAGGCTTCCGCAAGCGCGACGCCGAGCCCGCCTTCCGCGACGTCGTGAGCTGAGCTTATCAGGCCCATGCCTATTGCGCCAAGCAGCGTTTCAATGAGCCGGCTCTCGCTCGCGATATCAATCGGAGACAACCCCTCCGGCGAGCTGCCGTACATCGCCTCGTACTCGGAGGCCGCCAGCGAAGGCTTCGCCGTGCGCACGATCAAAATGTAATCACCGGGCGCCTTGAAATACTGCGTTACGCGCTTCGATACATCTTCCAGAATGCCCACCACCGCGATGGTCGGCGTGGGCGGAATCGCGCGCCCTTCGGTCTCATTATAGAAGCTGACGTTGCCGCTGATGACGGGAGCCTTGAACGCGATCGAGGCGTCACGTAGCCCCGCGATACCGCGCGTGAATTGCCACATGATCTCGGGCCGTTCCGGGTTGCCATAGTTCAGGCAGTTGGTGATTCCGGCGGGACGTGCGCCCGCGCATGCGACATTGCGCACCGCCTCGCATACGGTCGCCATGGTGCCGAGGTAAGGATCGAGCGCGCATGCGCGAGGATTCGAATCCACCTTCATCGCGAGGCCGCGCTTGCTGCCCTTGATGCGCAACACCGCCGCGTCGCTGCCGGGCCCGACCATCGTGTTGCTCAGCACCAGCGAATCGTACTGGCGATAGATCCACTTCTTGGAGCCGACATTCGGATTGCCGAGCAACTCGCGCAGCGCGCGCGACGGCTCCGGATGCCCGCGAATCGGCGCCGGTCGCGCAGGCGGAGTTTTCGGCGCCGCGGCCGGACGATCGTACATCGGCGCCTCGTCGGCGAGCGCGCGCACCGGAATATCTGCGACGACCTTGCCGCGCCACGTCGCGCGCCATCGCGCGTCGTCGGTAATGGTGCCGATCACCACCGCATGCAGGTCCCACTTCTCGAAAACCTTTTGCAGCTCGGCCTCGCGCCCGCGCTGCGCGACGATCAGCATCCGCTCCTGCGATTCGGAGAGCAGAACCTCATACGGCGTCAGCGTTGCATCGCGCAGCGGAACCTTGTCGAGGTCGATTTCGATTCCAAGCCCGCCGCGCGCCGCCATCTCACTCGACGACGAGGTGAGCCCGGCCGCGCCCATATCCTGAATCGCGACCACCGCGCCGGTCTTCGCCGCTTCGAGGCACGCCTCGATCAGCAATTTCTCCTGGAACGGATCGCCAACCTGCACCGTCGGGCGCTTCGCCTCGCTGGTCGCATCGAACTCGGCCGACGCGAGCAGACTCGCGCCGTGAATGCCGTCGCGCCCGGTCGCAGATCCTACATACAGGACCGGATTTCCTACACCTTCGGCATGCGCGCTTTGCAGCTCGCCCTTGCGCGCGAGCCCGAGCGAAAACGCATTGACCAGGATGTTGCCGTTGTACGCCGCATCGAACATCGTTTCGCCTGCGACTGTCGGCACGCCGACGCAGTTGCCGTAGCCGCCGATACCGCCGACCACCCCGCCGAGCAGGTAGCGTGTGCGCGGATGGTCGAAGGAACCGAACTTGAGCGAGTCCATGCTCGCAATCGGGCGCGCGCCCATCGTGAAAATATCGCGCAGGATTCCGCCTACTCCCGTCGCGGCGCCCTGGTAAGGCTCGACATACGATGGATGGTTGTGGCTCTCGATTTTGAACACCGCGAGCCATCCGTCGCCGATATCGATGGCCCCGGCATTTTCGCCTTCGCCCACCGCGACCAAATCGCCGTGCGAGGGGAGCGTCTTCAGATGACGCCGCGAGGATTTGTAGGAGCAGTGCTCCGACCACATCACGGAGAACACGCCGAGTTCGGTATACGTCGGTGTGCGCCCGAGCAGCTTTTCGATCAGTCGGAATTCGTCGTCAGTCAGTCCGTGCGCGTGCGCCTGCGCGAGATCGATCTTCGGCTCGCCGGCAAGCGACACGGGCGCGCTGCTCATACGCCACCTGCTCGCAGTTGCCCGCGATGCTCCGGCACGGACTGGAATGCGATGATCGATTCAAAAATCTTGAGGCCATCGGCACCGGACAGCGCGGCTTCGACCGCATGCTCGGGATGCGGCATCAGCCCGAACACGTTGAAGCGCTCGTTGGCAACGCCGGCGATCGAGCGCATCGAACCGTTGGGATTCGCGGCGTCGGTCGCGTCACCTTTCGCATCGACATAGCGCAGGATGACCTGTCCGCGCTCCTCCATCTGGAGAAGTTCCTTTTCGGGCGCCACGTAGCATCCCTCACCGTGCTTCATCGGCAGCGCGAGAATGTCGCCCTCGCGCATCACGCAGGTGAACGGAGTCTTCGCATTCTCGACGCGCAGGTGAACGCGATCGCAGATGAACGACAGCGTGCGGTTGCGCGTCAACGCGCCCGGCAGTAGATGCGCCTCAGTGAGAATCTGGAAGCCGTTGCAAATCCCGATGACGAGACCGCCGTCGGCGGCGAACTTCGCGACGCTTTTCATGATCGGCGAAAAGCGCGCGATCGCGCCGCATCGCAGATGGTCGCCGTAGCTGAAGCCTCCCGGCAGCACGACGCATTCGGCACCGCGCAGGCTTTCGTCCTTGTGCCAGAGCGCGGTGACGTCCTGGCCAATCACGTCGCGCAGCGCGTAGATCGCATCGAGGTCGTCGAGCGAGCCGGGAAAGCGGATGACGCCCCACTTCATATTCCTAAATCTTCAGCCTCCGCCGTCCACCAAGACTGTCCGGCGTTGGCTCCTCGATCTCGAAACGGAAATCTTCGATGTTAGGGTTGGCGAGGAGTTGCTCGCACATCTTCGAAGCGGAGGCGCGCGCTTCGTCGGCTGTTTTCGCATCGATGTTGAGCGTGATGTAGCGGCCGATCTTCACGTCGGAGACATTCGCGAAGCCGAGGCTTTGGAGCGCATGCTCGACGGTGCGCCCCTGCGGATCGAGGATTCCCGTTCGCGGAGTGACGAAGACCTTTACTTGCATTGGGCGATCTTTCCTTCAGGCATTCGTGGCACTCGCAGTGCCCTCACCCGCTCGGCATGGTCGTCGCACCTGGCCAATTGCGACGACCCCGCCGAGCGACCTCTCCCGCAGGAAAACGCGGGGGAGGGGAAAACCCTAGTGCTCAACCCTCCGCAGCATCTCGTGGTACGCCTCTTCCACGCCGCCTAGGTCGCGGCGGAAACGATCCTTGTCGAGCTTCTGCCGCGTCGCCTTGTCCCAGAAACGGCACGTATCGGGGCAGATCTCATCGCCGAGCAGAATCTTGCCATGATGGCGACCGAACTCGAGTTTGAAATCCACCAGGATCACACCGCGCTCATCGAGGAAGCGGCGCAGCACGTCGTTCACCTTGAGTGCCATCGCGCGGATGGTCCTGATGTCGTCCTCGCTCGCCCATCCGAACGCAATCGCATGCTCGGGATAAATCAGAGGATCATCCAGCGGGTCCGATTTGTAGTAAAACTCCACCAATGGCGACTTGAGCTCCTCGCCCTCGGTGCGCCCGAGGCGTTTGGCGAGCGACCCTGCGACGATGTTTCGCACCACCGTCTCGCATGGGATGATTTCGAGCCGCCGCGTCAGCATCTCGCGATCGTTCAGGCGGCGCACGAAATGCGTCGGCACGCCCTCGCGTTCCAGCAAGCCGAAAAACAGCTCCGACATGCGATTGTTGACGACGCCCTTGTCCTCGATAGTGTCCTTCTTCTTGCCGTTGAAGGCGGTCGCGTCGTCCTTGAAATACTGGATTATGAGGTCGGGGTTGTCGGTGGTGTAGAGCTTCTTGGCCTTGCCCTCATAAAACATTTCGCGCTTTTCCGGGGTGCTCTCCACGTTAGTTACTCCGTTGGATCAGGGGTTTTCGATACGTTCATCTTATATGAATGAGCCGGTAATAAGGCCACTATTGCCCGACGCCACAGACCGGTGCTTATCCACAAAAAAGGCGGTTTATTCACACCGGCACCGCGGTCGCTGTTTATGACTATGTCCTAAAGATGCGCATCTTTCGCGCGCGATGCCAGTGGACTAGCGCGGGCGATGCTTCGATGAGCCTTCCGCGGCCGGCGCATATAGCTCGACCAGCTTCGATGCGAGGCCGGTGTAGTTGCGTGGCGCGAGCTTCTTCAGCGCGTCGCGCGCACCGTCCTTCAGATCCAACGACTCGATAAAGCGCTGAATTCTTTTCTGATCGACGCTGCGCCCGCGCGTCAATTCCTTCAGCGCCTCGTACGGACGCGGATAACCATGGCGCCGCAGCATCGTCTGGATCGCTTCCGACACCACCTCCCATGATTCCTCGGCGTCGACATCCTGCGCGATCCGTTCCTCGTTGATCTCGATTTTGGTCAGCCCCTTTTCGAGCGCCCTGAGCGCGACCATCGCATGCCCGAATGCCGGTCCGAGCGCGCGCAGCGAGGTGCTGTCTGAAAGATCGCGCTGCCATCGCGAGATCGGCAGCTTCGAGGCGAGATGCTCGAACAGCGCATTGGCGATTCCGAAGTTGCCCTCGGCATTTTCGAAATCGATCGGGTTCACCTTATGCGGCATCACCGAGGAGCCGGTCTCGCCCTTGATGCTGCGCTGGCGGAAATAGCCGATCGAAATGTAGCTCCACATGTCGCGGCAGAAGCCGAGCAGAATGGTATCGATGCGCGACACGGTCGCGAGCATCTCGGCGATGAAGTCGTGACTCTCGATTTGCGTGGTGAGCGGATTCCACACCAGCCCAAGGCTTTCGACGAAGCTCTTCGACAGCTCGATCCAATCGACCTCGGGATAGGCGAACGCATGCGCATTGAAGTTGCCGACCGCGCCGTTGAACTTGCCGAGATATTCCTGGGCTCGCAGTTGCTTGATCTGACGCTCGAGGCGCGCCGCGAAAATGGCCATTTCCTTGCCGACCGTGGTGGGCGAGGCTTCCTGGCCGTGGGTGCGCGACAGCATCGGCACATCCTTGAAGCGGCGCGCCATCTCCGCGATTGCGCGCATCACCGCGGTGATCTTCGCGATCAGTTCGTTCTCCGCGAACTCCTTCAGAATCAGCGCGTATGAGGTGTTGTTGATGTCCTCGGAGGTGCAGGCAAAGTGCATCATCTCGAGCGGCAGCGATTCGTCAACCGACGGCAGCCGCTCCTTGAGGAAATACTCGACCGCCTTCACATCGTGATTGGTCTCGGCCTCGATCTCCTTGATCCGCATCGCATCGCGGACGGTGAACGAGCTGTAAATCGCACGCAGCTTGCGCGCGACGGCGGGCGCAACCGGTTTGATCGCGTCGATTTTGGGATGCGCGGCGAGCGCGAGGTACCATTCGATCTCGATACGTACGCGATACCTAATCAGCGCGAACTCGCTGAAGTAGGCCTCCAGGGCGCGCGTGCGGCTGCGATAGCGCCCGTCGATGGGCGTCACCGCCATCAGGGAGATTTCGCGATCGTGTTCCGTTCCTGCCATTCACCCTCACTCGATTGGCAGCACGCAAGGAGTGCCGCAAATCGACCTCTACCAACGTGCGGCCTCGCAAGCTCGGCGGCGTGAGAGGAATCTGTTTTTTAGCGGCCGGTGTGGCCGAAGCCGCCGTCGCCGCGCGTGGTATCTTCCAGATTATCAACTTCCTCGACCGCCGCGCGAATGACCGGCGCGATCACCAATTGCGCGACGCGATCGCCCGGATGAATCCACACCGTGTCGTTTCCCAAATTCACAAGTAATACTTTAATTTCGCCGCGATAGTCCGCATCGATAGTGCCCGGCGCATTTATCACCGTGACACCGTCTCTGAACGCGAGACCACTGCGCGGCCGCACCTGACCCTCGAGGCCGGGTGGAATCTCGATCGCGAAGCCGGTCGGAACCGCGACGCGCGACATTGGCGCGAGCGCGAACTCGGCCTCGATATCCGCCATCAGATCCATTCCGGCGGCATGCTCGCTCTGATACGTGGGCAGCGGCAAATGATGTTTGCGCAGGCGCTTTATCTTGATAGTCGGGGTCATCATTTTACGGATCGCAAGTTTCCACGTATCGATCGTACGTATCGATCGTACTAAGTCAAACCTGCGATAACGGGCGACGGCCCATTACTTCAACGTGCTTTCTGGCCTGATGCTATTCAGTATCGTATATTTGGGCGGGGCACATGGGCGATACAACTGATAGGCGGCTCGTACAAGGATCATTGACTCCAG
The DNA here is from genome assembly GCA_963815835.1 of uncultured delta proteobacterium. Taxonomy (GTDB): domain Bacteria; phylum Desulfobacterota; class Binatia; order Binatales; family Binataceae; genus DATGKG01. The sequence goes on along the minus strand of CAWFIF010000001.1, from coordinate 2,846,502 downwards.
AAGAAATCGAGGGGTTTGCTTCGGCTTCACCCATGCGCTCGCATATCAAGTCGAATGGAGCGCTCCACGTCGAACTCATCGAGGGCGTCCGATATCGTCTCGCGCGTCCGGTTTCTCATCAGCAAGGACATTTGACCGAGGCATTCCGAGTCGATTGGGGTATCACCGAAGCCCCGATCGCTCAGGTTAATGTTACCGTCACGTTTCCGGGTCAAGTCAGAGGATGGGGAATACATCGGGACACCATTGATCGCTTGTTCGCGGCGACCGGCTCGCTCTGCATCGTGTGCTATGACGGCCGGCGAGGTTCCCCTACCTTCGGCCGAATCAACGAATTCTTTCTGGGTGAACGAAATCAGGGACTCGTGGTCATTCCGCCCCAAGTCTATCACGGCTGGAAGAATATCGGCGACGATGAAGCAACTATCGTGAGCATGCCGAGCCAGGTCTACCAGCATGAGCACCCCGATCGCTGGGAGCTTCGGTGGGACTCCGAAGCTGCTCGATCTCTGATTAATTATCAGTGGCCATGATCGTGCGGACAATCTGATTCGGTGCTGATTCAGTACCAGACGCTGCAGAAGTGGAACGGCACGCTAGACAACGCGCGGTGCCATTCATCAATGTCGATTCTCTGCGCGCCGCGGCGTCGCAATCGCACTAAAAAAAAGGGCCGCCTCGAGGCGGCCCTTTCGAATTAGTTCTCCGCAGAACAATTTTTAATCTCTATAGCCACCCTTGGTTTGCATTTCCATGCTTTCCGGCGACAAGCTCAGAAAGGACCGGAGGAGTTTGCCTGGACTTAGACTCTACTGCAGTCGGTGAATCCGCCAGATAAACAGCATTTAAGCTCTTACAGTCTTTGGTCAAAATGAGAATGGGATCTCTCGGCAGTCGGAAAGTGAAGATCCTCGGAGCGCTGCTCTTCGCGGCTCTCGCGACGAGTTGTTTCGGCCCCGGGTATGGAGGGGGAGGTCACGGTTGGGGCGGAGGAGGAGGCTACTACCCGAACAACTACTACTCGACCAACGTCTACCGCGGCTACGGCAGCTATTCTCAACCTAGTAGAAGTGTATTCGGTGGCTATGCTCCGGCTCACGAGGCTTGGGCCGAGAGCAGCCGTGGCCGGGCCAGCTATGGCGGAGGAGGCGAAAGGAGCGGCGGACAGGTTGGCGCAGAACATGGCGGCGGCGGAGGCGGTAAACATAGTGGCGGCGGAGATCATGGCGGAGAACATGGTGGCGGCAGCGGTCATGGCCACTAATCGCCGATGGCGGAAAAACGCAATGCTTCAACCAATAGACGGTAATCGAAGAAGCACGATCGGTTGGCTAGCTCTGCGGGTCTTGTGGGTCAGCCTCGTACTTGGGCTTGGGAGCGCCCAGACCGCCTTAGCGCAAGCGCCCGGCCGGAAGACCTTCAATTCGGCTACGGAAGCGACCGATGCTTTCGCCACAGCCGTACAGACTCACGATGACGCGGCGATGCTGGCGATTCTCGGCCCATCCGGCCGGGACCTGATTTCCTCCGGCGATCGGGTCGCCGACCAGAACAATCAGGACACCTTTGCCACCAAGTATCGTGCGTCGCATCAGTTTCTCGCGGCCGGCGACGGACGGACCTTCCTCTACATAGGCCCCGAGAATTGGCCTACTCCCATACCGCTCCTGAAGAATGGATCTCAATGGTACTTCGACACGGATTACGGCAAGCAGGAGATTTTATATCGGCGGATCGGCTCCAATGAACTGAACGTGATCAAGGTCTCCGCGGCAATCGCCGATGCCCAAAAAGACTATTATGCCGGGCTGCACGACGGCGCTTCAGTGCATCAATACGCGCAGAAGTTCCGCAGCACCCCCGGAACGCAGGACGGCTTATTCTGGGAGGTCAAGGCGGGTGCGCAGCCGGAAAGCCCCCTCGGTCCCCTGGTCGCTGAAGCGGCCGGCGAAGGCTATCAACACCACGCCGCTGCGGCACCCGCGCCTCATCCCTTCCACGGCTACATTTACCGGATACTAACGAGCCAGGGAGCCGCTGCGCCGGGCGGCGCCCGAAACTATATCGTCGATGGCAAGATGACCGGAGGATTCGCGCTGGTTGCCTATCCTGTCAGCTATCGCGACTCTGGAGTGATGACCTTCATCGTGAATCAGGACGGTCAGGTCTATCAAAAGGACCTTGGTCCCGATACCGAGCAAATCGCCGGCGAGATGATGACATACGATCCGGATGCGACGTGGGAAGCAGTGAACAAAGCAACCGTTGCCGAGCTTAAACGAAAAGGGCCGCCGGATGGCGGCCCGTCAACTTTCGCGAATCGAAATAAATCAACTGAGCGGAGCGAAGACATCGTCGCCGATCTTGCGGCCCTTCAAATCGCCCAGCATCACCATCGCCATTTGATCGGGCTTGAAGCATCGCGCGGCCAACTCGACCACCTGGTCGTTGGTTACAGACTCGATGCCCTTCGCTAACTCCTCGAGCGGAACGTCGCGGCGGAAATAAATCTCGTTGCGTGCGAGGCGATTCATCCGGCTGTCGGTGGATTCCATCCCGAGCAGCATGTTGCCCTTGATTTGGCTCTTCGCGCGATCGAGTTCGGCCTGCGTCAAACCGTCGCGCTTGAGCTTCTTGATCTCGCCGAGCGTAACCTCGATCACCTCGTCGACCCATTCCGGATTGGTGCCAGCGTAGATCGCGGCGTACCCGACATCGACGCATGAGGTCATGAACGAGTAGATGCTGTAGACGCGGCCGCGCTTCTCGCGCACTTCCTGGAACAGCCGCGACGACATTCCCCCTCCCAGCGCAGTGTTCATCACGTAGCTCGCGTAACGAAGCGGATCGGTATAGCTGAGGCCGGGGCCGCCCATCACGAGATGGGCCTGCTCGAGATTCTTTTGCTGATTGAGCACGTGCGGATGTGCCCTGGGCGGGGTGACCGTGTCGGGATGCCCGTCGCCGGCAACGGAGTTGAACAGCCGCTCGCATTCGCGTACCAACGCATCGTGATCGACCTTGCCCGCCGCCGAGATGAAGATGCGCTCGGCGCGGTAGCGCTCGGCCATAAAGGCGACCACCGCCTCGCGATCGAAACTGTTGACGGTGGCGGGCGAGCCGAAAATCGGCAACGCAAGTGGATGTCCCTTCCAGAAATCGAGGCTGAAAAGGTCGTGGATAAAATCGTCGGGCGTGTCCTCGGCCTGCGAGATCTCCTGGATCACGACCTGGCGCTCGCGCACGATTTCGTCCGGATCGAAGACCGAATCGAGGAAAATATCGGCGAGCAGCTCGGTCGCCATCTTGAGGTCGTCGCCGAGAACTTTGGCGTAGTAGCAGGTGTATTCCTTGCCGGTGAATGCATTGAGCACGCCGCCGACCGCATCGATCTCTTCGGCAATCTGCGCGGCGGTACGCTTCTTCGTGCCCTTGAACAGGAGATGCTCGATGAAGTGCGAGAGCCCGTTCTCCGCCGGCTCTTCGTAGCGTGAGCCGTTCTCGACCCATATCCCGATGGTCGAGGAAACCATCGAGGGCATATCTTCCGTCAGCACGCGGACGCCATTGGAAAGAACACTCTTACGAATCATCGGGTTGCTACTTACCCTTCTTCGCGAGGTCCGCCTTCGCCTCGCGCAACGAGAGTCTGATTTTCCCGCTTCGATCGACGTCCAGCACCTTGACCGGAATTTCGTCGCCTTCGTGCAGCACGTCTTCGACCGCACGCACCCGCTCATCGGAAATTTGCGAGATGTGAAGCAGGCCGTCAGTGCCGGGCATGATCTCCACGAACGCGCCGAAATCGACGATCTTGCGGACCACGCCGTTGTAGATCTTGCCGATCTCGGGCTCCGCGGTGATCGCCTGGATCGCCGCGATGGCTTTTTCCAGCGCGGTGGTGTCGGCGGCAGCGATCAGCACGGTGCCGTCGTCCTCGACGTCAATCTTGCATCCGGTCTCTTCGACCAATCCGCGAATCACCTTGCCGCCCGGGCCGATGACGTCGCGAATCTTGTCGGGTTTGATCTTGATGGTGACGATGCGCGGCGCATAGGTGGAAACTTCCTTGCGCGCCGTCGGGATCGCTTTTTCCATCACGCTCAGGATGAACAGCCGTGCGTCGCGCGCCTGCATCAGCGCGCGATGCATGATTTCCTTGGTGATGCCGCCAACCTTGTTGTCCATCTGGATCGCGGTCACGCCGGTCGCGGTTCCGGCAACCTTGAAATCCATATCGCCCAAATGATCCTCGTCGCCGAGGATGTCGGTCAGCACCGCAACTTTGTCGCCTTCCTTGATGAGGCCCATCGCGATACCGGCAACCGGAGCTTTCACCGGCACTCCCGCATCCATCAGCGCGAGGCTTCCGCCGCATACCGTCGCCATCGAGGAGCTGCCATTCGATTCGAGCACTTCCGAGACGACGCGAATCGTGTACGGGAAGGTCTCTTCGTCGGGAAGAGTGGGCGTAAGCGCGCGTTCCGCCAGCGCCCCGTGACCGATTTCGCGCCGGCCCGGCGCCCCATAGCGCTTGGCCTCGCCGGTCGAGAACGGCGGGAAGTTGTAATGGAGCATAAACTTCTTGTAGCGCTCGCCGAGCAGCGCATCGATCTTCTGCTCATCCGACGAGGTTCCCAAGGTCGCGGTCGCCAGCACCTGAGTCTCGCCGCGCGTGAACAGCGCGGAGCCGTGGGTACGCGGCAGCACCTGCACCTGCGCGGCGAGCTGGCGAATCTCGGTCGACTTGCGATCGTCGATGCGGCGATCGTGCTCGACCACGGCCTGACGCACGATAGTGCGCTCGACTTTGTCGAATGCCTCCAGCACTTCGCTCTCGCGGCCGGTGAAGCGCGGGGCCGGTTCTCCAACTTCGGCGAGCTCTGTCACGATTCGCGCCTGGAGTGCGTGAAGCGCCTCGCGCCGCTGCTTCTTTTCTTTGATCGCGAGTGCATCCTCGATACCGGGGCCGGCGATTTCGCGCACTGCCGCGAAAATTTCCTTATCGAGTTCCCTTGGTTTGAACGCACGCTTCGGCTTGCCGGCGAGACGCTTGAGTTCCTGTTGCATCTCGAACACCGGCGCCATCGCGTCATGCGCCATGTAAAGCGCCTCAAGCAGCGTGTCTTCGTTGACGATGCGCGCGCCGCCCTCCAGCATCGCGATGGTATCCGGCTTGGCCGAAACGATGATCGAGACATCGCTCTTGTCGTAGTCGCCGATCAGCGGATTAACCACCAGCTTGCCGTCGATACGCCCCATCCTGACCGCGGCAACCGGACCGTCGTGCGGGATGTCGGAAAGTTCCAGCGCGGTGGATGCGGCGATGATCGAGAGAACATCTGAATCGTTGTCGCGATCGGCCGAGAGCACGGTCACGATCATTTGCGTCTCGCAGTCATAGCCCTTGGGGAACAACGGACGCATCGAGCGATCGATGAGGCGCGAGGTGAGGATTTCCTTTTCCGAGGGGCGTCCTTCGCGCTTGAAAAAACCGCCGGGAATTTTTCCGGCGGCGAAAGTCTTTTCCGCGTAGTCAACCGTGAGCGGAAGGAAGTTGAACGTTGGGCCGAGCCTCATACGCCGAAACAACCGTCGCGAGCACCATCGTGTCGCCATACTGCGCAAGGACGGATCCATGCGCCTGCTTCGCCAGCCGGCCGGTTTCTAATGAAAGCCGGCGACCCGCGAATTCAATCTCCATTTTCTTGTACATTTGCCTTTACCTGAGGGGAGGTCTTGGAAGGCCGCCAACACCAAAAAACACTCCGACAGGTCTCTTTCCCGCCGGGGGCGTCCAAGTGACGCGACCGGAATCTCGCCGATGCGGCGAGCCCGGTCCCGCGATTCCCGAATTGCTCGGAGCTCGCGGCAAAACGACTGCGGCCTTACCTCCGGATGCCGAGCTTTTCGATCAGCCCTCGGTAGCGGGCAACGTCGCGCGAGTGGAGGTAATCGAGCAGACGGCGTCGTTTGCCTACCAGGCGCAGCAGTCCGACACGCGAATGATGGTCCTTCTTGTGCGTGCCCAGATGTTGGGTCAACTGGTCAATGCGACCCGAGAGCAGCGCAACCTGAACTTCAGGCGAGCCGCTATCGTTAGGAGTGCGCGCGTGGGTCTGTACTAATTCCCGTTTCCGGGCGATCGGGAGGGGCATCAGGAGTTCTCTTTCTTCCCTTCTTCCTTAAGTTATCCGAGCAACCTAACAGAGCCGTCCGGTGGAGTAAAGTATCTACGCCAGAGCGCCGTTTTTTCAGGAAAATCAAGCACTTTTATCGCTCATACTCCTCAACCGCATTGCTCCCGAGGCTCCTATTACGTTTGCGATACGCCTGACGTTGATGGAGCATCGCCGCATGAAGACCATTCGATCTGCAACGTCGGCCGCGGCGGTTTTGCTGGCTTTGTTTTGCCTCGCTACCGCAGTGATGGCGGGAGACATGGACGGCATCATGATGCAGAACGGGAAAATGATGATGATGAAGGCCGGAAAAGCTGCCGGTCCGATGACATCCGAGATGACCATGTCTAACGGGACCAAGGTTACGATGGACGGCGCGATCATCATGAGCGACGGAATCAAGGATCAGATGAAGGACGGCGAAATGATGATGATGGATGGAAAGATCATGGAAGGTGGCAAGGCTACGGGCATGGCCAAGCAGTAGGCCACCCGGAAGAACTAAGATCACACGGAACCGCCGTCTGCAAGCGATTGTTGAGATAACAGGGCACACGCGCGCCGGACAGTGACAAACGAAACCGCAGAATCCAGTGTTGATCGTTTTAGCGGGCGGCCCGCGCAGCCGCTGCTCATCCGGCTTACCCATTGGTTCGCGATTCCGCTTCTTCTCATCATGGCGGGGAGCGGACTCCAGATCTTCGTCGCCTATCCATCGCTGGGGCCGCGCGGCGCCCAGTACTGGTGGTATCCGTTTCAGGGAACACCCGCGCCCCAGTGGCTTCGTTTTGGCGGATGGCTGGGAGGCGCGCGTCATTGGCATTTCGCCATCGCGTGGTTCCTGATCCTGAACGGGGTCTTGTACCTCGTATACCTATTCGCGCGAGGCGAATGGCGACGGCGGCTGTTCCTGCCACAACGCGATCTCTTCAACGCCGCGCTGATGTTTGGTTACTACACGCGTCTTCGTAAAACGCCGCCGCCGGTAGACTTCTACAACGGCCTGCAGCGGCTCGCTTACACTTCCGCGATCCTTTTCGGCATCGTGATGGTGTTGTCCGGGCTCGCGATCTACAAACCTGTGCAATTCCACTTTCTGACGGTACCGTTCGGCGGCTACGATGGCGCGCGGGTGGTGCATCTCGCGGGGCTCTGCCTGCTCACGCTGTTCGTCGCCAACCATCTGGTGCTGGTGGCAGTACATCCGCGCGAACTCCTCAACATGATCACGGGGGGCAAACGTGGCTAGGCTCCTGACTCGCCGCGGATTCATCGTTGGCGCTTCGGCCGCGTCGCTCCTCACCGGCTGCAAGAGCGGCCCGGTGACCGGGTTTCTCGGCGCGATGAATAGCTGGAACCAAAAGGTCGATGGGATCTTGTTTTCGCCAAGTCGCCTTGCGCCAGAGCTTCCGGCCTCCGAACAAACGCCGGAAAAGGATTTCCCAAGTTATTTCATCTCCGACTCTATGCCGTTCCCGCCATCGAACTGGGTGCTGAAGGTTGGCGGGATGGTCGATAGGCCGACGACCTTTACCATCGAGCAGTTGAAGCAGATGCCGCGCACCGAAATGCGTGTGCGACATCATTGCGTCGAGGGATGGTCGGCGGTCGCCTCGTGGCAGGGAGTCAGGCTGAGCGAGATTGCGAAACTGGTGAGCGTCGACCCGCGCGCAAAATACGTCGAGTTTCGTTCCTTCGATTCCGACTACTGGTCCTCGTGGGATTTGGGCAGCGGCCTGCATCCGCAAACGCTGCTCGCATACGGCATGAATGGAAATCAGCTCTATCCGGATCACGGCGCACCGCTGCGGGTCTATTCGGCGGTCAAGCTCGGCTACAAGATGGTGAAGTATCTGACGGCGATAAATTTCTTGCCGACCGCCACCGGCGGCTACTGGGAGGATCAGGGATACGAGTGGTTCGGCGGAGTCTAGCCGGCGCTCGGATTCCCCAGGTTGAAAACCCGCACGATAATGGCCGTCACGCGCGAGGTCGCCTTCGCCACCGCGATCAGCTGGCCAGCGTGAATCACCTTGAACATCTCGGTACCGGCGGGCACCCTGCCCTCGAGCGCGCGCGGGTCGCCGTTGCGTAGCAGCTTCTCGGCTTCGTCATCGACATTCAGCTCGGCCAGATCGGGCAGGGCATCGCGCAGACCGATGAGATGGCCGGATTGGTCAGCCGCGATATTGAGGGCATCGTCGAGGCTGATCGCGTCGGCGATCGCGAAATGCCCGCTCCTCGTGCGGCGCAGCTCCTTCAGATGCGCGACGGTTCCCAAGGCAATTCCGATATCGCGTGCTAGAGCGCGTGCATAAGTTCCCGGCGAGCAGGTGGCGACGAAACGGATTTCGTCGGGGCTCAGGCACTCGAGCGAGAGCTGCTTGATTTCCACGCTGCGAATCGGCGGCGGCTCCAGCTCTTCCGGATTGCCTTTGCGCGCGAGCTTGTACATCCGCACGCCTTCGCGCTTGATGGCCGAAAACACCGGCGGGACCTGATCGATCTTGCCGCTGAATTGTGTCGCCACTGCGGCAAGGCGACCGGCATCGATCATGGGAACCGGCGCTTCGCGGACAACCTTGCCGTCGCGATCGAGTGTGTCGGTCTCGGCGCCTAGTTTGATGACACCCTTATAAACTTTCTCGCCACCCTCGAGCATCGGCGCGAGTTTGGTAGCCTCGCCTACCATGATCGGCAATACGCCGGTTGCGAACGGATCGAGGGTGCCGAGATGGCCGACGCGCGACGGCTTCACCTTGGCCTTGATGCGGCGCACGACCTCGGCGGAAGTGATCCCGCTGGGCTTATCGATAAGGATTATTCCGTCCATATCAAACCTGGTGGAGCGGAATGTAGGTTGGCGCCCAGATTATTCCTTGGGGGCGTTTTCCCGCAGCAACGCGCCGATGCGAGCCGCGTGCTCGAGGCCCGGATCGAATTCGAAATCGAGTTCCGGCGTCCGGCGAAGATTCAGCGCGCGGCCGATCTCGCGCTTGATAAATCCATTGGCGCTCTTGAAGCCTGCCAGCGCCGCGGCCGCTCGAGGCTTGCCCTCCAGATGCGAGAAGTAGACGCGCCCGTGACGGAGATCATCATCCATGTGGACGCGCGTCAGCGTGATGCCGCGCAGCCGCGGATCCTTGAGTTCGCGAATCAGCAACTGCGACAGCTCGCGCAGCACCAGTTCCGAGACACGTTCCGATCTTCTTACCTCGGCCACGATTTTCTCCGACTTCGAAAACGCCACTCACTCGCCAGAACCCTCACCCGCTCGATGACATGCTTTGCATGTCGTCTCGCGACCTCTCCCAGCGTGCGGCTTCGCGGGCGCAGCCGCGGGAGAGGGACTTCCTAAAAATTAACGATTTCCAGGATCTCCTCGCCCAACGGCGCGAGGCCTAACGCGTCGATGAAGTTCACGACTTCGCGCAACGCCGAATCGACGAACGCGCGATCGTTCCCGACCTGGCAAATTCCCAGTTCCGCGCGTTGCCACATATCGTTTCCATCAGTTTCGGCAACCGACACGTTGAACTTGTTTCGCACTCGCGCCTTGATCGCGCGCAGCACCTGGCGCTTGCCCTTGAGCGAATGATTTTCCGGCAAAAACAGGGTTAGGCGTAGTATGCCGACCACCATGGGAGGCCCCCTCCATCCCAGAAAAAAACGACGGGCGCGGCTACTGCCACGCCCGTCGAGCCAAATGCGTAATTACGTCGGAAGTTGCTTTTCGACTTGCGCCGATCCGCGTCCCTCGCGCGGCGCCTGCGCTAGCTTGCGCAGCACGGTTTCCATCTCGAACGCCTCGATCACGTCGCCGGGCTTGAGGTCATTGTAATTCTCGAGCCCGATACCGCATTCGTAGCCGGCGGCGACTTCACGAGCGTCGTCCTTGAAGCGCTTGAGTGATCCGATCTTGCCTTCCCACACCACGCGGCCGTCGCGCACCAGGCGCGCACGTCCCGCCCGAGTGACCTTGCCGTCGAGCACCATCGAACCCGCGATAGTTCCGCCTGGGACGTTGAAGATCTTGCGGACCTCCGCACGGCCCAAGGCCTTCTCGCGGAAGGTCGGCGCGAGCAATCCTTCCATCGCCTCGCGTACATCGTCGATCGCTTCGTAGATGACCGTATAGAGCCGAATCTCGACGCCTTCTTTTTCGGCCAGCTGTGCGGCCTTCGCCTCGGGCCGGATGTTGAACCCGATGATGAGGCCCTTGGATGCCGCCGCCAGCGTAACATCGGTCTCGGAGATCGCGCCCGCCGAGGCGTGGATCACCTGCAACTTGACCTCGTTGGTGGACATGCGCTCGAGCGCGTTCTGCAACGCTTCGACCGAACCCTGGACGTCGCCCTTGATGATAACCTTGAGATCCTTGACCTCGCCCTCCCGCATCCGCTGGCTAAGATCTTCCAGCGACACTCTGCTGGTCTTCTGAAGCTCGCCTTCGCGCTGCCGGGAGCGGCGGAACTCCGCGACCTGGCGCGCCTTGGCTTCCTCCGCGACGCCGACGAATTGAGTTCCCGGCTCGGGCACGCTCGACAATCCGAAAATCTCCACTGGCGTCGACGGACCGGCTTCAGTCAATCGCTGTCCAAGATGATTCAGCATCGCGCGCACGCGGCCATACGACACGCCGCATACGAACGGATCGCCCTGATGGAGCGTGCCTTCCTGGATCAGCACCGTGGCGACCGGTCCGCGCCCGCGATCCAGTTGCGACTCGACCACCGTACCTTTCGCGGGGCGATTCGGATTCGCCTTGAGCTCCATCACATCGGCTTGCAGGAGAATCATCTCCAGCAGCTTGTCGATCCCTTCCTTGGTGCGCGCCGAGACGCCGACCGTGATCGCATCGCCGCCAAAGTCTTCAGGAATCAGTCCGATCTGCGTCAGCTTCTGCTTGACGTTGTCGATGTTCGCATCGGGCAAATCGATCTTGTTGATCGCCACGATGACAGGAACCTTGGCGGCGCGTGCATGATTGAGCGCCTCGATCGTCTGCGGCATCGGGCCTTCATTCGCCGCGACGACCAGCACCACGATGTCGGTGACCTTGGCGCCGCGTGCGCGCATCGAGGTAAACGCCTCGTGACCGGGAGTATCGACGAACGTAATAGTGCGGCCTTCGACCTCGACGGTGTAGGCGCCGATGTGCTGGGTGATGCCGCCGTATTCCTCTTCGGTAACCTTGGCGCTGCGGATCGCGTCGAGCAGCGAGGTCTTGCCGTGATCGACGTGACCCATGATGGTGACCACCGGTGGACGCGTGACCATCTCGCCGGCTTCTTCCTGCTCGGGCACTTCTTCGATTGCCTGCTCCGCGTCGAAGGCGACGTTCTCGACCGTGTAGCCGAATTCGTTGGCGAGCAGCGACGCGGTATCGACGTCAAGGACCTGGTTGAGCGTCGCCATCTGGCCGAGGTCCATCAGCTTGCGGATGAGATCGCCGGCCTTGACGCCCATCGAGCGGCCGAGATCGCCGACCGTGACGCCTTCGGTAATCCGCACTACGCGCTTCGATGCGCGCGGCGTCGTGATTTCGGTCTTGCGTTGTTCCTTGCCGGGCAGTGCGCGCCGCTTTTTCGGCACCCGAAGCCCGCGGATCTCGCGCTCGGCAAGAAAATCGCCGCCGTCTTTCTTGACGATCTTCTTTTTCTTGAGCGCGCGCCCCGCTGCTCCCGGCTTGTTCGAAGGCTCGGGCGGCGGCCCCTCGGGCTGCACCTGTGGTGCTCCGGCTTGCGGGCGTCCCGCGGGTTGTCCGGCGCGCGCGGGTCCCATCGTTCGTCCCGTGGGAGCGGCCGGTTTCGACGGTGCGACTTTGGCGCGAAGATCGATCTTGCCAAGAACCTTGGGGCCGCGCTGTCCATCGTCCAGCGACGGCGCCGCAGGATGCGAACCCGTTTTCGTCAGATTAAGCGTTCGGCGCTCGCCATTGGCACTGCTCGGCGCGACCTGCGTCGGACGAGTCTCCACTCGAGGACGGATCTCAGGCCGCCGGAAGTCGCGGCGCTCTTCGCGTATCGGCTGTGCCGGCCGCACTGCCTCGCGAGGCGCCTCAGTTCGCGGAGCCTCAACCGCACGCGCAGTCGTGGTGCGGATCTGCTCGGCTTCGCGCTGCGCTTGCACAGCGCCGCCTGCGCGCGTTTCAGCGCCGTCAGCCTCGCCCGTCTGCGCAGAGATTTCAGAGGACATGGGCGCCGCTTCGACGTGATGCGGTGCCTCGTGAATTTCAGCAGCGGGAGCTTCGATGTGGGTGTCCTGGATAGTTTGGGGCGCGCTGAGTTCCGGCGCCGTGAATACGGGAGCTTGAGGTTTCGGCGCTTCGGCCGCGGGCTCGGGGGCTGGTTGAAAAACCGGAGTCTCGACCTGCGGCTGCGGACTCTCGCTCATGAAGGGAGCAAATGTCTCTTCCTGCGCCGCCTCCTGCGATTCGAAGTGAAATGGCTGCGCCGCGTCACCGGCCGGCATGGGCGCGGACTCCGCATGACGGCGGCGCATCACAGTGGCGTTGAGCCGCTTCTCGACAATGGTGCCGGCGCTGGTCTCGACCACGGTCTCCTTGCGCAGCATCGCAGTGCGATGCGCCTGTTCGTCGAGATCGGCCTTCACCCGATCGGCCTCGTCAGGTCCGAGCAGGCTCGCTTCGGTATGTGCGTGGGCAAGCTTCAGACGCTCGCAACTGGCGATGACGTCCTCGAGAGGAACGCCCCACTCTTTGGCCAGACTTTTGATTCGCTTTCGGGCCATCTGTCCTATTTTATTTAAGCCTCGCCTCGCTATCCAGCGCAGTCGCGCCCTTGACAGCCTCGATGATTCGAAGCCGCTGATCGCGATCGATGCTGGATTTCAACGAGCGAAATTCCCTAACTTTGGATGCGGCAAATTTTTCCAGGCAGCCAATTTCTGGATGGAGGTACCCGCCGCGCCCCGGAGCGCTGCCTTCATTATCAATAATAATCATTCCGCTGCGCGCGACGATACGTGTCATGCGCGACTTCGCATCGCGCTGGCGACATCCCAGACAAGTACGCTCCGGGCTATGACCCCTCCTTGGCATCTTCCTTCAGATCTTGCGCTACGTCCTCAGGTGCTTCCTCGTCCGCCACTCGCTCCGACGCTCCTTCGCTTCCGACCGATAGCGCTTCGCTTCCCGCCGATAGCGCTTCGCTTCCCACCGCCGCTGCTTTCAAGGCTTCGTTCGAAGCGGCATCGGCTTCAGCCTGCGCTTTCGCCGCCGCCTCCGCCTTCTTCTTACTCACGTGCTCACGAGCCGCCGCGATCAACTGATGTGCGCGATCCTGGCTGATTCCCTCGACATCGAACGAGGTCTCATCGGCTTCAGCGAGTTGCTCCGACGAGCGGAATCCAAGCTGGAATAGCAGTTCGGCATTGATATCGCCAATTCCAGGAATCGCGTTGAGCGATTGACGCGCGTTGCGCGCCTCTTCTTCCGCTTCGGCCTCGCTGCGTACGTCGAGCTTCCATCCGGTCAGGCGATGCGCGAGGCGCACGTTTTGTCCGCGCTTACCGATCGCGAGCGAGAGCTGATCGTCGGGGACAATCACTTCCATCGCGTGCTCGTCCTCGTCGATGATGACCTTGGAAACCTTCGCCGGCGCGAGCGCGCGGCATACCAGTTCGGCCTGATCATCGGTCCATGGCACGATATCGATTTTCTCGCCGCGCAGTTCCTGAACGACGGCCTGCACGCGAGTTCCCTTCATTCCCACGCATGCACCCACCGGGTCGACATCCGAATCCTTCGAGTAAACGGCGACCTTGGCGCGGCCTCCGGGCTCGCGCGCGCACTGGCGAATCTCGACGATGCCCTCGTACATCTCGGGCACTTCCTGCTCGAACAACTTGATGAGGAAATTGTTGGAGGTTCGAGAAAGCACGATGGACAATCCCTTTTCAGAAAGATCCACTTCGGCAATCAGCGCGCGGATGCGATCGCCTTGCCGATAGCGCTCATGCGGAATCTGCTCTTTCTCAGGCAGGATTGCCTCGGTGCGTCCGAGGTTGACGATCATGTTCTTGCGCTCGAAGCGCTGCACAATTCCCGAAACAACTTCGTCGGCGCGATCCTTGAACTCATTGTAAATCTGCTTCCGCTCGGCGTCGCGGATGTGCTGAATGAGATTCTGCTTGGCCGCCTGCGCCGCGATCCGGCCCATTGTCGCGGTGTCGAGCTTGATGAGAATTTCGTCACCGACCTCGGCGTCGGGATCATATTTCGATCGCGCATCGACCAGCGTCGCCTCGGAGAGCGGATTGGTGACGGTCTCGACGACGGTTTTGATCTCGAAGAGCTCGATTTCGCCGATCTCGGTGTTGAAGCGCGATTCGATTTTGCGATCGGGCCCGAAGGTGCGCCGCGCCGCCGAATGCATCATCTCCTCGACCGCATTGATAACGATCGTCTTGTCGATCCCCTTTTCTTTGGAGACCTGTTCGATTACCCGGTTCAGATCTACCTGCATATCACCTCCGTCGCACGGCGGAGTTCATGAAAATTTTCCATCAAGCTAAGAGCGCGCGCCTTGTCGCGCGGCGGGCCCGCGCTTGCCTTCGTCAAAGTCGTGTTCGTAATGGGCGGCCCGTATCTCCTCAAATCCGAACGCCTCGCGATGCCCGGCCGTAACGTCTTCCATCTCGATGCCGGTCGGAGTGACGCCGACCAGCTTGCCGACGAAAGACTTGCTGCCGTTGCGCGCCGCATGCGTTCTAATCTTCACCCTTTGGCCCAAAAAGGCCTCGAAATGTTCCAGCTTCAGCAGTGGCCGATTTATCCCCGGCGACGCCACCTCCAGCATATAGCGACTCTCGATCGGGTCGTAGACATCCAAAAGGTCGCTCAGCACCGGGCTCAGCCGTTCGAGGTCACTGAGCGAGATGCCCCCGCCGGGCTTGTCGACCAGCAGCCGAAGCATCGCGCCGCGCGATCCCTGTTTGAACTCCACAGATATCAATTCATATCCCTGGCGCTGGAGATGCGGGTCCAAGAGGTCCGTAATCTTGCGCGCCACCGGATGCAATTCCAGCACTATCACCGGCCAACTCGACGCCCCAATTTCGGCTTCGCCAACAAAAAAGTGGGCACCAGCCCACTTATCGCTTACTAAGGTACATCCGCAGCCGGTATTCGGCAAGGATGGTACCTCAATACATGCCATCTTATGCGTATTTAGCGTCGTTTGCTCCTCGTCCCGCCGCCGGACTCGAAGACCGGTCGCGATTTTACGGGGCACCGCCCTGCGAGGCTGGCCATTAGCTGATGTTATTTCTCTTGACAGTTTTGCTCATAGCGAGATATGACTGCTTGCGCTCTACTAGTCAGTCTACTTCATAGACTGCGGAAGCGCGGGGCTGCGACTGCCGTTTCCAATTTAGCGGGAGGCTAGCAATTGCGTTCCAAAGTTTGGGACTGGTGTTTGGGGTCCATCGCGGCGTTTGGCCTATTGGCGTTCACGGGGAGCATTGGCTTTGCGCAGGTCAAACCGCGAGATTTCATTAGCGCCGATAGTGCCGGCAAGATAAAGGATCTCGTTTCGCCCGGGGTCTTCTACAAGGTTCAACACGGCATGAGCATGAGGATCATACCCACGCAACATGTCGATTGGCCTCCGCCATATAAACAGGCGACCGAGAAATATTCCGCGCAGGTCCGCCTGACCGACGACAAACGCAGCCTGCTCGGCTACGTCGCCGGGCAACCCTTCCCCGTACTCGACGTAAACGATCCGCATGTCGCCGTGAAGATCATGTGGAACACGGTGTTCAAGCCGATGTGGACCGATGACTACGATTTGCGCTTCTACGATTGCGACAGCGTATACAATCAGAAGGACAGGCCGCGGTTGGGCCAGATCGACTACTTTCAGATCGGCCACTACGCCGGCTATCAATTGACCGGCCGAACGGAAGTCGATCCGCTTCCAGTTGACCCTGACTTCAAGGCCTCGGGGCGTTATTGGCTGTTCGGTTTGTACCCGGTTCTCGCGCCCGCGGAAATTCGTGGTACCGGTTTCCTCCGCTTCCGATACGCTGATGCGGGAAAGCCGGACGGCATCTGGGCGTGGCTCCCTGGGCCGCGTCGAATCCGTTGACTCAACGAAGACATAGTGAGTTCCGCCACCGCGCCGGCAACGTCCGCCCACTCCTGGGATCCTGATCACTACGCGGGCTTCGACGCGAAGATCGAAGCGTTCGACTATCGCCTGGTCGGCGAAAAGAACCTGCTCGGCCCCATTCACTCGGTGCACTCGCCGGAAATCAGATGCCCGACTGACAACGGCACCAGTTCATGCCCGGAGGCATGGGAGATGCGCCACATGTATGTCATGTCCGCCAAGCCGCGCCGCGGTTTCGCAGGTCAGGCCAACCGCGAAGCGATGCAAAGCGACACGTTGATCTACGTTGACGGCGAAGTCTGGTTCACACCGTATATCGATACTTTCGACCAGAAAGGCCAGCTCTACCAGAATCATATCTATTGGATGGCGGTTCGCGATCGCCCGGTGCCGGATGCGAAGGTTGCGATCTATCCCTTCAAGCGCTGTTTCGTAGTCGGTGCGGCGGCGACCGACGTGCAATCCGGCCTCGCGACGATGTGCTATATGCCCGGCATCGAGACGCCGGAGCGCGAGTGCTGGTACATCAATATGGGCGCGGTGGACAAGGAATTCTTCACCACCCAGGCAATGACCAAGGCCGCGCCGTAGTCTAAAAGTATCGATTCCGGAGCGATCCCTCGCTCCGCACTTCGATTCCCCCTCCGCGCCACAATCACTTTCCGGCAGGTGCTGTTCCGCCATTGTGCCCATATGTTACCCACATGGGGTGCGAATCGAATCCGATTCGAAATCGCCAGACCATCGCTTTCAGGGTCGCGTGGTTTTATCGAATTAATGTAGGCTTTTACTACTAATTGACTCATGTCATGCGCGGGGTGAATATGAGTCTCGTACTGGAGGGGGGAAATGGATCCTACGTCACCGACGGCTCTCGTAGTTGACGACAATCCTGTCGTTCGCCGCTACCTGCGTCTTCGCCTGGAGTCCAGCGGATGGAGCGTGGCGGAGGCGGAAGACGCGTTTTCAGGCTTGAATGCTGCGCGCGAACTGCGCCCCGACCTGATCACGCTCGATTTGATCATGCCGATCAACAACGGCATCGACGGAATTCATCTCGCGCGCAAGATTCGTGAAGAAAGCCCCGACACCACGCTTCTGATTGTCAGCGGCATGGCGTCGGAAGACGACGTCAAGAGCTTTCTGAAAAAGCACAATCTCGAGTTCTTCGGAAAGGCCGATCCGTCAGAGGTCGGCGGCTTCGCGCGCCTGTTCGCGCGCACCGACGAACTGATCGGCGAACTCCATCGCCTCGAGCGCCTCGCGGGCGACGAACCCATCCGGCACTGAGTGCCTTCCGAAAAAGAGACGGTTCACCTGATCGGAGTTTTCAAAGCGGTTTGATCCTGCCGCCCTTCTCCCGCGGGCTCTTCTCGTCACCGGCGGCCTGCCAAATCACATTGAACAACTGAAGGAGAGCACCGTCGGTATCAAACCCAGGTTCGCTCACAGCTACCTCTGGCGCCCTTACGATTGGAGTCTCGAAGGCGAACTCGCTTGTCCGGTGCTGTTCGCCGCGGAGATACCACCCCTGGACATTGAGCAGACTCAAGTACAGCAAAAATGGGGGTTCTACATCGAGTCCGCTCAGAATCGAAACGTAATCCGGGAGGGCTTTGGAGAGCTTGGCTTCATAGTCCGTTAGGACTACGTTACGGGGCCCGGTTTCCTCTTCCGGGGCATGCACCGCTTCAAGAATTCCGTTGCGGAAGATTTGGATGTACGAGGGAGTTTGATTGCCACGCCGATCGCCCTCCCACGCGACCCATCCGTCCAGATTCAACCTAAAGGATAGATTGCGAGGGTTCTGATTTCCGACATAAATGCTAATCGGTCTCAGCTCACGCTGCAGCTGTGCAAGATTGGCTCGAATATATAGGCGCGTCCCGCCAGCGAAAGCCGAAACCGGGATCAGGTGAAACAGTATTTTGGTAGCAGCATGTGCGTTTCCGGGTGTAAGAACCGACGTGGTCATCTGCACCGGACGCCGTCCGTCCAATACTTTCTTTAGCTGTTCCTCGACAAACGCATTTGCCCGTTCCGGAAGATGCTCGGACATATCGAACAGCTCCTTTAGCTCAGAAACGTCAAGGACATAAGCTCCAGCGGGACTGCGTCCATAGAACAGGCCCGTGTTCTTAAGTTGGTGTGGCCTAGCCCAACTCTGTGGAACTCGCAGCACCAGGATCGCTCGATCACTTTCCCATTGCACTTCCTTGAAATCGAACTCCTTTAGTGCCAGCGGCGGTCGCAAAGCGCTTCGCGAAAGATCCATTAGGCGAAGCATGTCTTTGTCTATCTCATTCCGATCGAGACCGGGGGCACCAGTCGGAATCCCGTCCTTCGCCTCAATTCCAAAAATCAGGTCGCCGCCGATGGAATTCGCGAACGAACTGACCGCTTTTACGAGCGAATCCGCGTTGGGCGAAAGTATGCTCTTATACTCCGTCGTCCGATCTTCGCGGATCTGCTCCGTTAAAAGCTCGTTGATATCTTCCTGCTGAATTTTGAACAGTCGCTTTTGAATCATGAGTTTGTTTCCCAAAGCGTGAGCCTTTAGCAGCGCATATCGCGCAAGATTCTTTCGGTATCAACGAGTCCGAGCCAGCAGTTTTAACAACCTACCGCCTTTTCGCATTAAGACGTGTTAACCAGTGGACAGCAACTATCCAAAGAATTTTGATTAAATCCGAGGTGAAGATCGATGCCTGCCATCGATGTTTGGATGACAATCGCATAATGGTGAAATTCCGCCGCGCCGAGGAATCTGTAAAGAAAATCCGGAGCTAAGGTCCCTCTCCGACCCGTCACAGTTCATGCGTGCAGCGCATGAACTGTGACGACCCACCTCCCCCGAACGATACGGGGGAGGCACATACAAACCAGGGGAGGAATGGAAGCGAGGCCTACTCTTCGTCCTCTCTGAGGCGGGCCATTACCGAGAGATCTTCCAACGTCGTCACGTCGCCGAGGGTTTCGTCGCCGGCCGCTATCTGACGCAACAAGCGGCGCATGATCTTGCCGCTGCGCGTCTTCGGCAGCGCGTCGGTGAAGCGAATCTCGTCGGGACGCGCGAGCGCGCCGATTTCCTTCACCACGTGACGCTTTAATTCCTCGCGCAATTTGTCGTCGCCCTTGCGCCCACCCTCGAGCGTGACGAACGCCATGATGCCCTGCCCTTTCAACGCATCGGGTTTGCCGACGCAGGCCGCCTCCGCGACCGTCTCATGCGAAACCAGCGCGCTCTCGACCTCCATCGTGCTCAGGCGATGCCCCGAGACGTTGATGACGTCGTTGACGCGGCCCATGATCCAGAAGTACCCGTCCTCGTCGCGTCGCGCGCCATCGCCGGTGAAGTACACGCCCTCGATCTGGCTGAAGTAGTTGGTCTTGTAGCGCTCGGGATCGCGAAAAATCGTGCGCAGCATCCCGGGCCATGGCCGCTTCACGACCAGGAAGCCGCCCTGGTTCGCCGCGACAGGTTTGCCGTCGCGCGTTACGACCTCGGCCGCGATTCCCGGCAGTGGGCGCGTCGCGGAGCCGGGCTTGGTTGCGATGGCGCCGGGAACCGGGCTGATCATGATGCCGCCGGTTTCGGTCTGCCACCACGTATCGACGATCGGGCACCGGTCGCCGCCGATAACTTTGCGATACCACATCCAGGCTTCCGGATTGATCGGTTCACCAACGGTGCCGAGCAAACGCAGGCTCGCGAGGTCATGCTTCTTGACCCATGAGTCGCCCCATTTGAGGAAGGTGCGAATCGCGGTCGGCGCGGTGTAGAAAATCGAGACGCGATACTTCTCGATGATTTGCCAGAAGCGGTCGTTCTCGGGAAAGTTCGGCGCGCCCTCATACATCACGACCGTCGCGCCGGCGGCCAACGGCCCGTACACGGTGTAGCTATGACCGGTCACCCATCCGATATCTGCCGTGCACCAGTAGATGTCGTCGTCCTTGAGATCGAACACCCACTTCATGGTCTGGAGGACGTGCGTGAGGTATCCGCCGGTGGTGTGCAGGACGCCCTTCGGCTTGCCGGTCGTGCCGGAGGTATACAAAGTGTAGAGCGGATGCTCGGAGTCGAGCTGCTCGGCGGGACAATTCGGGCTCTGCGCGGAAACCAGCTCATCCCACCAGATATCGCGACCCTTCCGGATGTTAACTTTTACGCCGGTGCGGCGAACCACGAGGCACCTCTCGACCGAAGGGGCGCGCTTGAGCGCCTCATCGACATTGGCCTTGAGTTCGACCTGGGTGCCGCGGCGCCATCCGGCGTCGGCGGTGATCACCAACTTGGCCTCGGCGTCGTTGATGCGATCGGCGAGCGCCTCCGCGGAGAAGCCTCCAAACACCACCGAATGAATCGCGCCGATGCGCGCGCAGGCGAGCATCGCGATCGCGGCCTCTGGAATCAGCGGCATATAGATAGCGACGCGATCTCCCGCCTTGACGCCGAGATGCTTCAGCGCATTGGCGCAGCGGCCGACTTCATCGGCGAGCATCTGGTAGGTGAGGATGCGCGAATCGCCCGGCTCACCCTCCCAGATGAAGGCGACTTTGTTGCGGCGCGGACCGGTCAGATGACGATCGAGGCAATTGTATGAAGCATTGATCTTGCCGCCGACGAACCATTTCGCGAACGGAAAATTCCATTCGAGAACTTTGTCGTACGGCTTGAACCATGAAAGTTCATCGCCGCATTCGCCCCAGAATTTTTCCGGATCCTGTTCGGCGCGGCGGCATAGCGCCTCATACTCATCGAGGCTTTTGATCGATGCGCGTTTTGAAAATTCGGGCGGGGGCGGAAATTTTCTCGCTTCGCTCAGTACGGATTCGATGTCGTGACCCTGAGAAGCAGCCATGGCTAAATCCTTCCTCGCGCTTCACGCGTCTTGAGACTCAGGTACAGCGTCGCGGCGTCGCCGGTCTCGCGCCGATTCGATTTGATTTGGCGCAGGCGTTCGAGCAGCTCGGGCTCGATCGTGGCGGCGAATTCCGCGGCGAGTTCGACCGCGCGCGCGGCCCATCGCAGGACGACGCGCCCCTCCAGCCCGCCGAAATCGTCGAAGAACCAAGCGCAGCTCGTGAGCGAGGCCTGCGCCGCGCGCACCATCTCGAAGAGCAGCATCAGGCGGTCGCGGTTGCGCTCATCGGCAACTTTATGGCGATTGAAAAATTCTTCCTTCAGCGCGAGCGTCGGATCATTCATCAGGCGCATCGATTCGCGCAACAGCGCCGCATGATCGGGCGACAGCGGCGGCGCGAAGCGATCGTAGATCGAATTCGCATGATCACTCACAAAATGCATCGCATCGAACAGCGGCGTGCGCCATTCCTGGCTGGTATGCGAATCGACGCGGCATCCGCAGTTCGAGTGCCAGCGTTCGACACCATGCGCACAGCTCCACGCGCTGGGAGTGTCGATTACGAAAGTTCCCGCGCCAGGATGCGACGCGAGGTAATCGCTGAGATTGGTGATTACGACGTCGTCGCGGCGCTGCAGCGCCATGATCGTGCGCGCGAGTTCGGCGGCGCCGCTCTTCTTATGATGCCCGAAAGTCTCGCCGTCGGTCGCAAGCAGAGTCGCGCTGCCCGGCTCGTGCTCGAGCGCGACAGCCGCGAATCGATCGGCGAAAGCCTTGCCGTCGGCCGTCCCATCGCCAAATGAGATGTCCGCCGACAGCGCGCGATCAAAACGAAAGACCGTGAGGCTGAGGTTGTCGCGCTGCCATATAAAAGGACCTGCGCTGCGATTTTTGGCGGCCTCGCCACCGAAGCGGCCCTGATCCCCGGCAAGGATGGTGAACTTCAAACCCGCCGCCGCGACCGATTGCAGCGTCGCATCGTCGACGGCGCATTCGGGAAGCCAGATGCCCTCGGGCCGATGCCCGAAGCGATAGACGAAATCCTCGATTCCCCATGCGATCTGCAACTCGCGGTCGCGCGGCGCGAGCAGCGGCAGAATCGAATGGTTGTACGATTGCGCGATCGCGTTGCCATGGCCGCCATGGGCCGCGCGGCTGAGCTCGTCGCCACGGCGCATCGCGCGATAGGCAGCCTTGCCGTGGCGCTCCAGCCATGAGGCCAGAGTCGGGCCGAAATCGAAATTCAAAGATTCGTAGTTGTTGCGGACGTGAACGACGGTCCCTTCCATGGTGTGGGCGTGTGCGTTGGCGATGTAGCATTCGCTCAGGATGCGCTCGTTCCAGTTCGGGAACGGCGCGGCGCTGGCCTCTGCGGCGATGAGCCCAGTCCAGGGACTCTCGCGCGGAGGCTGATAGAAGTGACCGTGAATGATTACGTAACGTGGCTCAGCCATCTTATTTCATGTTGCGCCTTCACAAGGAGGCTGAAAAGCATCTTCCATAGCTCCCGGCGTGGCGAATCCCCTCGCGATGAATGCCTTCTTTTGGCGCAATTCGCGCAACTTATCAAGAAACCTCCGAGGATAAGCGGGCATAATGAAAAAGGGCCATCGGATTGCTCCGGCAGCCCTTTTCGAAGATTCAAACTCGCAAGTTTCGCAAGTTTTGATTGATTCAGTTGCAGGCGGCGGCGAATGATCCCTTGATCGCGCTCTCGCCCTTCTGATTCACCACCTCGAGGTCGCCCTCGATGATCTTCTCGCCATTCTTCTCGGTCTTGTTGGTGACCTTGCCGCGGCAGGTGACCACATCGCCGGGCCATACCCGCGTCGCGAAGCGCACGTTGAAGCGCCGGACCTGCCCGATGCCGACGTAATCGGTGAGCGCCTTCGAGAGCAGCCCCGCCGTGAACATTCCTTGCGCGAAAACAGTGGGTATTCCCGCCGCCTCAACGAAAGTCTGATCATAGTGCAGCGGAACGAAGTCGCCCGACGCACCCGCGTAGCGGACAAAATCGGGACGGGTGACGCCCTCGACGACGAATGCGGGAATCGTATCGCCCACTTTGACCGAATCGTATTTCAATTTCGCTGGCATGATGTGTCTCCCATAAAGGGTCTTCGATTTGTCTTAGACCTAAAACTTCTCTCCCTACGGGAGAGAGATGAGTGAGGGCAAGGGCTATTGCAACGAAGTTCAATAGCCCGCTACGCCTTCACGGCCTGGCCGGTTTCGATGAGCGTCGAACGCGCGATCGCGACCTTCTCGTTCTTCTGGTTGGTGTACTCGGTCTCCATCAGCAGCATCGTCATCTTGCCGCCGCGTCCGCCCTCCTTCTCGACGATGTCGGCGACCTTCGACACGCCGGTCAGCGTATCGCCGACGAAGATCGGCTTCAGCAACTCGAATTCCTGCTCGCCATGAAGGATGCGCCTGATGTCGAATCCGCCCATGCCAGGGCTGGAATCGCCGTCCTGCCAGAACGATGAGGTTTGCAGGAAGGTGACGGGCACCGGGATGCCGCCAGCCTCTTTCTTCGCCAGTTCGGGATCGAAGTAAAGCGGATTGGGATCTTTGATTGCGCGGGCGAACTCGCGCACCTTGCTCCATTCGATGGGCATTTTGAAGGGTTTACCGGTCTTGCCGATGTTGCTTCGGTCGGCCATTGTTTTTGAACCTCACTCGGAATGATCTTCCGATCTTGTCAGTAGTTTGTTCCGGGCAATCTATCAATCACCACCTCACCCGATGTTGCGCGGGCCGGTGCCGCCATCCACGATCAGCAGCGCGCCCGTCACATAGCTGGCCGCCTCCGATGCGAGGAAAATGCACGGATACGCGATTTCCTCGACGCGCCCGAAACGCTGCAACGCGCGCGAATCGGCGACCATCTGCTTCACCTTGGGATTCGGCCACACGCGTGGCGCCGCGCCTTCCGTGTCGATGGGTCCGGGCGCGATGCAGTTCACTCGGATGCCATGCTCACCCCATTCGCCGGCGTGCGAGATCGTCAGATTGACGACCCCCGCTTTCGCGGCGCCATAGGGCAGCATCGTCGTGGAGCCATGAACGCCCGCGGTTGACGAGATGTTGATGATCGATCCGGTCTTATCACCTTGCTTGATAAACTGGCGCGCCGCCGCCTTCGAGCAGAAGAACGTCCCGTCCAGGTTGATGCCGATGACCGCGCGCCATCCGTTGGGCGAGAGGTTGAAGCTCGGCGTCGTGATGCTCGCGCCATGATTGTTGATGAGCACGTCGAGGCGGCCGAAATGCTTCACCGCCGTCTCAACCATCGCGTCGCTTTGGTCGGCCTGCCGCACATCGACGGTGGTCATTTCGCAGACGCCGCCGGCCTTGCGAATGTCGTCGCGAACCTTGGTGAGATTCTCGACGTTGCGGCTCGCGATCAGCACCTTGGCGCGGCGGGCGGCGAATTCCCGTGCGATCGATTCCCCTATGCCGGTGCCGCCGCCAGTAACGATGGTCACCTTTCCTTCGACGCTGAATATATCTTTGGCGTTTGCCACGATGGGCAGTCCTCCTGATTGCTTAGCTGATTGCGCGCCGCGAAGCCGAGTACCAGTTCGCCTCGCTTCACCGAACGCGATGATATGACAGCCATCTTTAGCAGAGGCGTGGCAGCGTTTCACAGCGCTCGATGAGAATGCGAACGCCGTCAATCGCGCTACGAGGTCCGGGAAATGAGGGCTATTCGGTCGCCAGCTGGCGCGCGACGGGCCGCATGCGGCCGCGATGTTGGCTCAGGTGCCGCTCGCGAGGCGTGATTTTGAGCCTGAGATGCGGTGTCGCGCGCGATACGGCATCGCGGCAGACGCGATGCTTCCACAAAATCAGGCGCCGGCGCAGCGCCCCTGCGTTGATCCCCAGCGCCTCGCATACCGTGTCGAAGCTGAATGCGTGACTGGCCGGCTTGCCCGACATCAGAATCCAGCGCTCGGCGTCTATGTAGAGAATGCGCTTGCGGGTCGCGCGGGAGACCACGCCCTGCTGGTAGACGTTGATCGCGTCGGCAAGCAGGGCCAGCATCAGGCGCTGCTCGGCGGTCAGGCGATGTCCGGCCGATAGGTCGAAATATTGGGAGGGGAGGATTTGATGGAGACCGACGACATTCTCCATGATCACGTCAGGGGTGGGATGGAACTCAGACATTACTGTTCCCTTTCGCCGCTTCGATACCGATGAAGGACGGCCGTCATGATTTCGGAAATCACGGCAATTCCGGCTGACAAGGAATCCTCTCCTGACCGGAATAACCGCGAGGGACCACAAAAGGTTCCCATGCGAAAGAAAATGCCAACGTAGGCAACCAAGAATGTTGCTTCACTATTGATACGGACCAGACCGAAAACCGGATTGGAGAAAAGCTGCGAAAGGAAAGGCAGCTATAGCGACAGCAAATCGACCAGGTCGATCATCTCCGTATCGAGCGTGCGCGACTTCTATGGAGCCTCGCGCAGCGGGGTAAGGGAAATATCGCCGACTATGCTCGCCAATTACACCCGTACGACGCTGCGGATGCCCGTATCACGCCGTTCGGAATTCTTAAGGGCGTGTGATTCAGTTGCCGCGTTCGGCCGGTGGGACGGACGACTCAGGTCCAAATTGGACCCTCTGACCGACAAAGATGGCATCAAATGACAGCTCTGCCTGTGACGAGCCCACGGTTATGACGATCCCGTATCTTCCCGGATGGGGTACCGCGAAGCTCACATTCCACGCCAATGGAACTTTGACCGGAAGTGATTTGGGAAGGTCTGTCGCAGCTGGGCCAGTTTCTATCTGACCATTGAATTCAGGGACAACCGGAACTCCGGCCTCGTCGGCAATCACAATTTTCAAGGGGTACCTGATCCCAATCTCATTGCTGGTGAATCCCATCCCGATCGCAACCGCTAGCTGGACCGGCGCGGGATAGTTTGCGCTTCGATAAACATTCCATCCCCCGCCGAGAATGAAAATTTTCCCACCTACCGCCTGCGCCGCATCTGCGAGAACCGCATACTCGATTTTCATGCCACAACCTCGGTCTTAGAATAGCCTGTTCAGGGCCATTATGGCCTGACGGTACGACACTGGAAACGGAGACAGAGGCATGATGGAAAGTTTGGGAGTACAAATTCGACGCGTTGCGCGCCAGCCGCACGCTCACTCATAACGGCGTCTCCCATGAGAGGGCTGATAAGGAGATCGCGCACACGCTCACCAATAGCCGTCGTAGGAAGAAGCGCGGGTGGTCGCCGCAATCTAAACGCGCACGCGAACGCTTTCGGGCTACTCCCCGAGTCACGGGGTCATATGCCGCTATGAAGTGGCTGAGGTCATACTTCTTAACCCGTTCGCGCGCGATGGCGCTCTGCACTGTCTTCGGCGCCGACAGAATCAGCGCGGCAAGGACTCCGCCGCCGACTAGTGTGGGGGCTTCTCGGCTGTCAGGCTCAGGCCGTAGGTGCCCCAGTCGATTAGAAATCCACGCCCACCGATGCTAGTGATGCATCCTTGCGAATGATCGATAGCCCAGTTTTCGCTTTGTTGGAGGCCGTACCTCGTTACTTGCAGCTCACCCGCTCGCAGTATTGGGACCCAAACTGTCTCGATGCCTATCGCCGCGAGCGCCTATTGAAGACGCTCCAGGCCGCGATGAAAATTCCGTTCTATGCGCGCCGTTTCGGTGCTATGCCCTCATCCGCGGACTTGGCGAGCCTGCCGATTCTCAAACGTCCGGATATCGCGGAACTCAGCCGGTCTGTCCGCAGCCTCTATCCGCCGGACACGCGATTCATGAACGCGCGCTCGTCCGGCACGATTGGGCATGCGGTTGACGTTCTGTTCGACCGAACCCACCAAAGCGGCCGCAATGCGGCCCGCGCGCGTTACCTGGTGGAGAACGGATGGCTGCCGACGCATCGCACCGCGTGGGCCCTGGGTCTGCGCGACGAACCTCCGTCGCCCGATTCGCAGCTCAGTCACAGTCGTTTCATCATGAGATCGCAATTCCTCTCTCATACCGAAGACTTCAAGGTGCAGATCGCATGGCTGCGCAAAATGAATCCGCACTTCATCTATACCTTGCCGTCCAATCTCGATGCGCTGCTGACGATCCTCGCGAACGAGGAACCGGGACTCCCTTCCCTGCGCAAAGTCTTCACTGGTGGCGAGGTACTCGACGACTCCCTGCGCAAACGGACTCGACAGGTCCTCGGCGTGGAGATCGTGGACAACTACGGTTGCACCGAACTGTTTCCTGCGTGGCAATGCCCGGCGGGTAGCTATCACACGAACGCAGAGCACATTATGCTCGAACTTCTGGACGATGCCGGACAACCCGTAAAGGCTGGAGAACTGGGACGAGTAGTCGTAACCACGCTGGACAATTACCTTGCACCCTTGATTCGCTACGACCTGAATGACTATGCCCTCGCGGTTGACGGCCGCTGCTCCTGTGGCCGTACCTTGCCAATCATCGGAAAGGTCGTCGGCCGCTCAATCAATCTGTTTCGGCTCAAGAATGGGGAACTGTTTCTGCCGTGGCGGCTCTATGACCACCTCGAGGGTCTAACGGAGGTGCGACAACTTCAGCTCGTTCAGCGCGCGATCGATCATTTCATCGTGCGGTTCGTGCGCGAGACGTCGCTTTCTCCAGAGGTCGAAGCGTCGCTCAGAAAGAATATCGCGGACAGCTTGGGCGGCGGGGTGACCGTGACCCTGGAAAGGGTCAGCGAGATAGCACGGACTAAGCGCGGTAAGTACATGGCAGCGTTGTGCGAAATCGCGCCGCCGCAAGTGGCTGACAGCAGCGTCTAGCCGGCAAGGCCGTCAGTCGGAAGCGAAGATCGCGCGCACAATCGAATCCAGGTCATCGCATTGACGATGCCGGTCGTACTGTTGCGCATGTCGAAGGATTGCCCTGCGAACCGTCAGCGGCCGATCACTTCCCTCTTCGCACCGTATCGAGAAGACACCATCGTCACCGCATCTGATTGACGGCAGATCGCCAGGGAACTTGAGACTACGAGTCGTTTCCTGGATGCGCGCGGACTCGTCAGCCATCGCCTCGAACAGCTCGGCTCCCAGAGGGGTGAACTGCGCAAAACGCCGGAGTTGGGAAACCGCAATTGCGAGTTGGGTTGCGATGAAGGTCACCTGGTCGCTGACCAGGGCGCGACGCAACCCTGAAGTTTCGCCGCTGCGATAAACCGCGAACCAGAATCGCCATACCGCCAGATATACGTAGAGCCCGTGAAAAATTCCGTGCAGCGGCCGCAGGTCGTCTCTGAAAGGGGAATAGTATTCGTTGCGCGTCATCTGATTGTCGCGCTCGAGCGCGAAAAACGCGCCGAGTTCTTCCACAAAGAAGAAGCGGTTGTGATGGAACTCATGGATAAAGAAATCCGCCATCAAGTAGGGATCATTCGCAACCGTAACCGCGAAGCAGCCCGGCAGATCGGAATGGCTGATATTGCTGTAGTCGCCGATCCCCGAAGGCTTCAGCGCGATCAACCGGATGACCTCGCAGAAATGCTCGAAGGTTGCGAGGCAGTGCCGATGAATCAGTTCCAGCGCCTGCGCAGTGAGGCTGACCTGTTCGGACTGAAACGAAGGCGAAATCAAACGTAACGGCTCGCCTACCTCCAATCCCCGAAGATTGAATGCTTCCGGCTGGAGAATCAGGGAGTAGTCCTGCGCGACAGCAACCGGAGATTCGCGGATGGTGAAAAAGTCGCTTGACGACGCAGTCAGAGGGAAGCGCAGTTTCTGCTCACCGCGGGTCACCTCCAGATGGCCATGCGCAAGAGCGTCGATCAGCAGTTCGCCTTCGCCCGAAATTACGAGGCGGGTGGATGGTATCGCGAATGGCAGGCCAACCTTTAAAGGGGCGAAGAAGGACTGATCTGTACCCGAGATGATACCGAGGGCGAGAACGAATCGCTTGAAATCGTCTAGGTGGGCCTTGAGCGCGGATCTCGGATCGGTCGCACCGCGAGCCCGAGCAACGGACTCAGCCAGGAGGGAGAGCGGCGCGGGAGCGAGACAGTTACCAACGAATTCGTAGGCTAAGCGTACCCAGAAGTATGCCGTGGGATCGCGCCACACCGTGGTAAAGGCGTCCGGATCCGCCGCAGCCACCCGCTGATACAGTTCGAGGAATTCCGCTTCGGCGCCGCCGAGAGGCCGATTACGATCGAGCGCTTGATAGATAGCGATCAGGGCCGACGCGGTTTTTTCGTAACGTGCCTCGTAAAGCCCTTTGTCATTCCAGAGGATATCGGCCGCAGTCACAGCAATTACTCGCGGTCGAGCTCCGTTATGAAGTGGGGCCCAATGATTTCAGCGTCG
This sequence comes from uncultured delta proteobacterium, assembly GCA_963815835.1. Taxonomy (GTDB): domain Bacteria; phylum Desulfobacterota; class Binatia; order Binatales; family Binataceae; genus DATGKG01. Next base: position 2,816,955 of record CAWFIF010000001.1, on the reverse strand, counting down.
GGACGCGGCCCGTTTTTTCAGGCCCACTGCGATGAAACGGGTCGGCCAGCCCGCAGCCGCCGATTGCGCTTTAACGTTACCCTCAAGCTCGCTCCGCATCGAGGCAACCTGTTTGCATGCCACGTCCGCGAGCTTGGACAGATCAACTCTGACTGATCCCTTCCGCATTGTTCCTTCGCTGAGTAGAAATTCTACTCCCTGGTCGGAGCGCTCTTTGGGCCGGCCGCAAGGAACCGGTTTCCCCATCGTGTCGGAGCGTGCTTGCCACCCACCGAAATGAACCGCGTCGGCCAGCGGCCATCAGAGGCTAGCTCATCTCGCTTAGGGCCTTCGAGCTCCCGCACCATCGATTGGACCAGGTTCTCGCGATCGCTCGCGAGCTTCGTGAGGTTGATCGTCTTTGAAGACTGTTTCATTTGCGCCTTCCCTCTATTTAAGAACCGGGCCGGGGCGACAACTGCTTAAGCCCGATGGCCGCTTCTGGTCAGGTACACAATGGGCACAATTAAGTCAATCGGCTTAACGAAGCACCTTTTGGCGGACGCTTTTCAATCGCGTTTGGCGATCCTCTCGCTCTCAAGCGTGATTGCTTGAGTTCAGGAATTCACACTTTGCTGGTTGAATGTTCAATAGCTCGTCAAACTTCTTATCGATCTTAGAACATTTGACTATTAGGATCAGCTTCGTTGTTTTTGAAGCCGGCTTTAGGTGCTGATGAGGAAGTGTGGTGGCAACGTACCGGTCGAATCGCAGGAACGTTAGGGGGCTCGCAAGCGCAAGCACTCGCACCGCGCGCTTTCACCAAGCTGATGCCAGCTGCGCACGGCTCCAGATTGCCGTGCTGCCCAAGTCAGCCGAGGAGACCTTATGATGTACTCTAGAGATCTCCAAAGCAGACCCGTAACGCCGCCGCAACACATCTGTATTGTAACCGAAACCTTTCCTCCAGAAGTAAACGGCGTGGCATTGACCTTGTCGCATCTCGTCAAAGGATTGCGGGCGCGTGGTCATATTGTGTCAATCGTTCGTCCTCGTCAACGGAAAGTCGATTGTCGCGATCGCGAGTGCGATCCCCTGACCACTCTGGTTCGTGGGGTGCCATTGCCCGGATATCGAGGTTTGCAGTTCGGCCTTCCGGCGGGCCGTTTGTTCCGCCACATTTGGACTCGATACCGCCCCGACGTGGCGTACATAGCGACCGAAGGACCCTTGGGATGGTCAGCTGCGGGCGCCGCCCAGCATCTCAATATACCGGCATTCAGCGGTTTCCATACCAACTATCACAGCTACTCAAAGCACTATCGCCTGGGCTGGCTTGAGCGTTTGGTCTTTCGGTACCTCTACGGGTTCCACGACCGAACGGTAGGAACTGTAGTCCCGACCGCCGATCTGCGAGATAGGTTACGAGCCTTAGGCTTCAAAAATGTCAGCCTTATGGGCCGAGGTGTCGATAGCCAACTCTTCGGTCCGCATCGTCGCAGCGCTGAACTCCGGCGCGACTGGGGAGTGTCGGATTCTGACTTGGCCATACTGTATGTAGGTCGGCTAGCACCTGAGAAGAATCTCGCCGTGGCCGTAGAAGCCTACAGGTCCATGAAGAAGAACCGTGAGTCGGTCAAATTCGTGCTAGTAGGTGACGGCCCGCTTCGTGCATCGCTGCAAAACGAACATCGCGATCTGATTTTCCGCGGAATGCAGACCGGCGAGCAGTTGGCCATGCATTACGCATCCGCGGACTTGTTCCTGTTTCCGAGCGAAACCGAGACCTTTGGGAACGTTACCCTCGAAGCGATGGCGAGCGGTCTGGTAGTAGTCGCATATGACTATGCGGCCGCAAAGCTTCACATAAGGCATGGCGAGACCGGGGTACTCGTTCCGTATGGGGATTCAAAGGCGTTCATCGACTCCGCCACTTCGCTGGTATGGGATACACAAACCATTTATCGCATGCGGCGACAAGCCCGGGAGTATGTCGCCTCCATCAAATGGTCTCAGGTTGTGGAAAGGTTCGAGCTTCTTGTAACTGGTTCTCATGACCAGTTGTCCGAGGGACCAGATTCAATCACAACACCGCGCGGCGTGGCTGTCGCCGCGGGAGGGAGGGCCTAGGAGGATGTCTATGAGAGGTCTTCTTCATCGCTCGACGAATTGTCTCGGTATTAGCGCGGCTGCGATGGATTGGCATAGCGGCTGGACCTGGGCCGGTCTGGTTCTCTTAGCGCTGATAGCCGTTCTTGCTTTCCGAAAAGCGTTGACGGCGTTTCTTACCTTGAGAGCGCTGGCGGTTACCCCAACCCTATCGAGGTATCTTTCCAAGTGGGTGAAATCGCGCGACTACTCCGACGAGGAGTTCATGCGTGCCGATGGGGCCGACGCGCGATGGGTGCAACTTCGCAAGCATGCGATCGATCGTCTGGCCGACGCCTTTCAAGCGCGGTGCCCCAAATCCATCGCTTGGGGAAACGAGGTCCGGGAGAGTTTTTCCGACCTCCGCTTCACCGATGCGAATCGAGTTCCTTTTCCCTTCATGCGGATGATGCGAGAGAAGTTTGATCTTTGTTCTGTCGTGACGGCCTCCGAGGGACCGAAACTGCGCGACCTCGACGGTAACTGGAGTTTGGACGTAAGCGGCTCGTATGGACTCAATGTCGCGGGCTTCGATCGCTACAAGGAATGGGCGGAAAAGGGATGGGAGCGGGTAAAGGACCTGGGGCCGGTGTTAGGACCGCTCCATCCAGTTGTGGCCGAGAACATCGCCTTGCTCAAGTCCATATCGCAAATGGACGAAATATCGTTCCATATGAGCGGAACCGAAGCGGTAATGGCCGCGGTTCGGATGGTCAGGTTCAACACTCGCAAAAAACTCATCGTCTGCTTTTCTGGTGCTTATCATGGTTGGTGGGACGGCGTTCAGCCCGGTTTAGGCAGTGAGCGCAGCATCGACGATTGTCTGACTCTTAAGGATATGAGCCCGGCGTCACTCGAGGTTCTTCGCCGCCGAGCAAAGGAAATAGCGGGCGTTCTCATCAACCCGGTACAATCCTTCCATCCGAATTTGCCGCCGCCGAGTGACACGGTGTTACTGACGAGCGGGGTTCGTAAGACTCAAGACTCCACATCATCCTATGCCCAATGGCTGCACCAACTGCGGGAGCTATGCAGCGCCGAGGGCATACCACTGATCTTCGACGAGGTATTCACCGGCTTCCGGCTCGCGCCTCGAGGAGCGCAGGAATACTTCGGAGTGCAGGCTGACATGGTGGTGTATGGAAAAACCGTCGCCGGCGGAATGCCGATAGGACTCGTGTGCGGCAAAAAGGAATTGATGCGCCGCTTCGATCCACGACATCCCATGCGTATCGCCTATGTTGTTGGCACCTTCTCGGCGCACCCTTTGATTATGGGCGCGATGAACGAGTTCCTAAGATGGGTAGTGACTCCTGAGTCCGCCGCACTCTACGAAACGGCTAGTACTCGCTGCGAGGAGTGGGCTCAAGCCACCAATCAGAGACTCGTCGAGCAGGACCTGCCAATTCGTATCGTCCATCTCACAACTGTATGGACCGTGCTCTTCAAGCGACCGAGCCGTTACAATTGGCTGCTTCAATACTACCTGCGCGCGGAGGGCGTGACGCTAAGCTGGGTCGGAACGGGCCGCTGCCTGACCAGTCTGGATTTCAGCGCCGATCACTATGAGGAGTTAGGAGCCAAACTCGTGAATGCCGCCCAGAAAATGAAACGCGACGCCTGGTGGTTGAGCGAAGAACAGCAGCCGGGGATGGAAAAATCGATGCGAAGACTCTTTATTCGGGAGATGGCGGGGAGCCTAATTCAGGTACCCCAGCCGGTGAAAACCTTTTATGCGGAAATAATGCAGCGGAAGCACGACGACCATGTCGCCTCGCATAGCAATCTGATTAATCAGTTCTTCCACCTTCTGAGCTCGAGCGTGTTCATCTTCTGCTACATTTTCATTTTCTTCGATCTCACGCAGGCTATGTGCATCGGCCTGGCAGCGCTGTTTGTGCGGCAATTCGGGCACGCGGTTCTGGAGCCACCTTGTCACGACAAGGAGCAAGCGCTTTTAGGATTCAATACTCGCGACAAATCGTTTCTGGTCGCGGGATATCTCTTGCTCCCCGCGCTCCATCTGATAAAGGCCGGATCGATATCGCCGAGCACATTGGCGTCGATAGTTCCCGCAGTCGCGCATGAATGGTTTTTTCTGACCGCGGCCGTCGTGCTAGGGCACGTGACTTACCTGGTCTGGAAATTCGACTTCCGCACTTCGATGATTTGGTTTATCAAACTGATTACAGATCCTTTCACCGATCTCGCAGCCTACTACGATTGCGTTTCAAAGATGTTAGCGCCATCGAATGCGCAGAAGGCCTAGACTCATAGCCATTGACCTTCCTTCTTGCAGCAGCGCTGCTGAGCCTTGAGCGCATCTGTTATATCTGGGTTTGGCGATTCCCGGAGTCCTTTCGGTGGCTGTGCCGAGGTGCGCTCGCAGGAGTTCTTGGAGAACCTGTCCATGCCTTACGAAGAATCTTCTACGGCTTCAAGACGCTGCAAGCGGTGGTATTTGTAGGATGGTGCTACATCTATGGCAATGGATCGCTGTGGCCCGCGAGTGGAAGTCTCCCGCCGGTTGCGGTGGGTTCGCTCTTGATAGCTATCGGGCAGGTTTTCAACATCGGAGTCTTCTACCGGTTAGGTAACTACGGCGTCTTTTATGGCAACCGCTTCGGTTTTGAAATCCCCTGGAACCACGCCTTCCCGTTCTCGCTGCTGAAGCATCCTCAGTACGTAGGCGCGGTGCTTTCGATTTGGGGGTTTTTCGTCGCGATGCGATTTCCACGTCCCGATTGGTACCTGCTTCCGTGTCTGGAAACCATTTACTATTTTCTCGGCGCCAACTTCGAAGAGTAGTGGGCAGCAGGAACTTGCGGCCCCCATCCCGAGCCTGGTTAGCAGAGAGAATCAGTTAACGCCGAGGCGGGAGAGCGCGGTCTTCGCATCCTGGATACTGTGCGCATCCGAATCGCCCGAAGCTGCCGCCTGCCGATAGTAGCGAATCGCGGCGTCGCGATTGTTCATCGTCTCGTTGACGTGCCCCAGGTTGAGCGCGGCCTTGGAACTGCTCGGGCACGCCGTCAATGCATCCTGATAGTACCCGCGCGCCTTGGTCAGATCACCGGCGGCGTATGAATCGCCGGCGTGCTTGGTCGCAGTGGCTTCGACCTTCTTGTCGCATGCGCCGGGCTGTCCGGACGCGGAGGGCGGCGGTCCGGAATTCTGTTGCGTCTGCAACATCGCGAGCTGTTGCTGTGTCTGCTTGATGAGCGCCTGATTCGCTTCGACCTGGCGCCGATTCGCCTCGATAGCGTCGTTGGCGCATCCGAACGCGAACACGACGGGTAGCCAAATCAAGATTGTGAGAATTGGCGCGATGGCTGCGCGCACAAGCATTCTCATCTTTGAGGTTGAATCCACATTTCAACCGGACCATCATTCCCGACGGCGAAATAGCGTGCAATCGGTACCCGGGAAGCCGGGGAATCCAATCAAGAGGGCTTATGCGAACTGGTTATCGCATTATTTCGGTGGGCTTGATGTTGGCGTTGCTGGTGGCGTCGGGCCGGCGCGCGGGAATGGCGGCCGACGCGGTGGAATGCAATGAGGCGCGGCCGCCCTCGCCCGACGCGGCGGTCAAAGCGTTGGTGGACGGCAACGAGCGATGGTCGGCGGGAAAGCCGAGGCATTCGGGACGGGATTTCGCGCGCCGTGAATGCGTCGCGAAGGAGGGGCAGACGCCGTTCGCCGCGATCCTGGCGTGCGCCGATTCGCGGGTGCCGCCGGAATTGCTCTTCGACGAGGGCGTCGGCGACTTGTTCGTGGTGAGGGTGGCCGGCAATAGCGTGGATAAGCTCGGGGAGCAGAGCCTCGAATATTCGGCGGAACACCTCGGGGTGGAGACGATCCTGGTCCTGGGGCATCAGAAATGCGGCGCGGTGAAGGCCGCCGTAGAGGCGTATCCGGGGGTAGTGCCGGAGTTTCTATCGCTAATCTACGGCGCCATTGCGAAGGCAAAGGAGGTCATAAAGGGACGTGGCGGCAATCCTGACGATAAACAAGCGCTAGGCAAGGAATCCATCGATCAGCATGTCATTTTGGAGGTTCAACATCTTCGCGAGACGGATCCATTTAAAGGAATGATTGCCGATGGCAAGCTGAAAATTGTCGGTGGCCGCTATGACCTCGATACCAGCCACGTCACGATGCTGATCGAATAACGCACCGCGCGACCATTCTCATGGGAAAAAGAAAGGCCCCAGCATCGATGCTGGAGCCTTTCTCTTCGCTATCGAGACCCTATGGCCTCGGCCATTGGCCTCTCACTCAGGTGACGTGCGACGATGTCGCACGTCAATTCACCGTCCAGGTGTCGCCGCCGTTAAGCAGCTTCTGCGGGTCGCCTTTGCCGGTCTTTGCAACTGAGTCCGTGATCTGTTTGTTCATCGCCGCATCGTAAGTCGGGCGGATAGTCGAGTAGAACACGCCGAGCGGAACCGGCATCGGGGGCTCGAAATTTCCCAGCATGAACGCGAGCGCGAGGTTGGTTTCGTCATGCACCACAATGCTTTCGAGATCCTTGCCGTCGGTGCCGATCGAGACGACCTCGGGCCGCATCCCGTTCATCCGGATTCCCTTATCGCGATTCTTGCCGAAGATGAGCGGCTTGCCGTGCTCGAGGATCAGCTGATGCTCGGCCTTGATGCCTTTGTCGCTAACGTCATTGAATGCGCCATCGTTGAAGATGTTGCAGTTCTGGAGAATCTCGACGAACGACGATCCGCGATGGTCATGCGCACGCTTGAGCGTGTAGCCGAGATGCTTCTGCTCGACGTCGATCGAACGCGCGACGAAGGTGGCATGCGCTCCGAGAGCCACCGTGATCGGATTGAATGGGAAATCCACCGATCCCATGGGAGTCAACTTGGTAATTTTGCCCATCTCGGAGGTCGGCGAATACTGGCCTTTCGTCAGTCCGTAGATCCTGTTGTTGAAGAGCAGAATCTTCATGTTGACGTTGCGACGCAGGCAGTGAATCAGATGATTGCCACCAATCGATAAACCGTCGCCGTCGCCAGTAACGACCCACACGTCGAGTTCAGGGCGCGAGACCTTCAGACCGGTCGCGATCGCGGGCGCGCGTCCGTGGATGGTGTGGAAGCCGTAAGTGTTCATGTAGTACGGGAAGCGGCTCGAGCATCCGATTCCCGAAATGAAGACGGTGTTTTCCGGAGCGATGCCGAACTCCGGCATCTGCTTTTGCACCTGGGCCAGGATTGCGTAGTCGCCGCATCCGGGGCACCAGCGCACTTCCTGATCTGTAACGAAATCCTTACGCGTAAGCGCGGTTGCCATGTTTACTTTTCCTCCAGTGCGCGCGAAATCCGGGTTACCAGTTCCGCCACTTTGAACGGGCGTCCCTGGATCTTGTTGATGCCGACCGCGGGAATCAAATAATCGGCGCGCACCAGCTTCAGAAGTTGTCCCATGTTCATCTCCGCCACCATCACCTTTTTGAAGCTGCGAAGTTTGTCTGCGAGATCCGCCGGAAGCGGATTCAGATAGCGTAGATGGATATGCGAAACCTTCTTGCCCTTCGCGCGACTCTGCTTGACTGCCTCACGAATCGGGCCGAAGGTCGAACCCCATCCGAGCACCACGATATCGCCGCCGTCCGCATCGCCGAAGACTTCGGTGGGCGGAATCTCGCGCGTGATGCCCGCGATCTTGCGCGCGCGCATCCGGATCATCAGCTCATGATTCGAGGGTGAATACGAAATGTTTCCCGTCAGATGCTCGCCGGTGATGCCACCGATACGATGCTGCAATCCAGGCGTTCCCGGAATCGCCCACGGACGCGAGAGCGTTTCCTCATCGCGCGCGTATGGCTGGAACACCTGACCCTCGACCTGCTCGGCGAACTCCACCTTGATTTCCGGCAGCTTCGATACATCGGGAACCAGCCACGGCTCCGCGCCATTAGCGAGTTGTCCGTCGGTGAGCAGGATGACCGGAGTCATGTACTTGACCGCGATGCGAATCGCTTCGTAGGCCGCCATGAAACAGTCGCCCGGCGAGCAGGCCGCGATAATCGGAACAGGCGATTCACCATGACGTCCGTACATCGATTGCAGCAGATCGGTCTGCTCGGGCTTGGTCGGCATTCCGGTCGAAGGACCGGCGCGCTGCACGTCGCAGATAACGATCGGCAGCTCGGTTTTCACCGCGAGGCCAACCGCTTCGGCCTTCAGATTCATGCCCGGCCCCGAGGTCGAGGTGATCGCGATCGCACCGCCGAACGCGGCGCCAATCGACGAGCATACGCCCGCGATCTCATCTTCGGCCTGGAAAGTATAGACATTGAAATTCTTGTACCCCGAGAGCTCATGCAAAATGTCGCTCGCGGGTGTGATCGGATACGAACCAAGAAACAGCGGACGGCCCGCGCGATTCGCCGCGACGACGAATCCCATCGCGGTCGCGCTGTTGCCGGTGATGTTGCGATAGAAGCCGGGAGTGATCTGCGCCTTCGGAACCGAGTAGCTCGAAGCGAACATCTCGGTGGTCTCGCCGTAGTTCCATCCAGCCTTGAGGGCCCTCAGGTTGGCGTCGAGGATCGCCTGATTCTTCTTGAAGCGACTCTCGATGTAACGAACCGTTGTCTCGACCGGGCGCTGATAGAGCCACGACAGCATCCCGAGCACGAACATGTTGCGGCATCGGAATGCATCGCGATTGCTGAGTCCCGAGCCCTGCAACGCGAGGCTGGTGAGCCGCGTCACGTCAACTTCAAAGACTTGGTACTTGTCGAGCGAATGATCGGTGAGAGGATTCGCATCGTAGCCGGCGCGCTTGAGGTTGGCTTCGGTGAACGCTTCCTTGTCGATGATCAAAACCGCGTTGGGCGGCAGATCCTCGAGATTGGCCTTGAGCGCCGCCGGATTCATCGCCACCAGCACGTTGGGCTCGTCGCCGGCAGTGAAAATCTCGCTCGAGGAAAAGTTCAGTTGAAAGCTCGACACTCCGGCCAGCGTTCCCGCCGGCGCCCGGATTTCGGCTGGAAAGTCGGGCACTGTCGCGATGTCGTTGCCGGCCAATGCCGACTCCGACGTGAACTGCATCCCGACCAACTGCATCCCGTCTCCTGAATCTCCTGCGAAGCGAATTACGACGCTGTCGCGTGGGGTTAGCGGCTTGTGCGCGTGCGCGCCGCCACCGTTCCCGGATAACTCGGAGGCCTGCCCAGCCACCTCAGGTGGTACTGCCATTTCAGTCCAATCTCCTTGCCGTCTAGCGGCTAAACGAACGACTACCCCGTTTGCTAGAAGTAATCAAAATGAATGTCACGACCGAAGCAAAAGTATAGCTAATACGGAAAATCGTTGAAAGGGCGATCTGCTTAAGCATCCGGCACATGCCCGACGAATGGGCGAAGTGTCCCGAGCCGTCGGAGTTGGTTGCAACTGCGCCGCGGCGCTATGCTGATCGGGCGCATCCAAAGAGTCGAACACGGAAGCGCCAAAGGATTCGCCCTTGGCAGACCCAAAAACCTTGCTTGCGATGGGGAGCGCCGCCGAAGGCCAACGCGTTGCTGCGCCGCACGAAGCTCCGATTTCAATCGATGCTGATTTCCACGGATGGCTGCTCGGCCAGGCCTCCGCGCTCCGCCGACAGCAACTCGAATCAATAGATTGGGAGCACTTAGCCGAGGAACTTGAAGCTATGGCGGCAGGTGAGCGGCGCACCCTCAAAAGACAACTCAAGCGGCTCATAATGCACCTGCTCAAGATGCGCGCGCAGGCCAATCAGTTGAGTCGGCACGGAAGCTGGCGGCGCTCGATTCGGGACGCCCGCGAAGAACTGGAGGACATAATTGCTGACTCTCCCGGAATCTTCCAAGGCAAGACTGAGGAGGTCGTTTCCCAAGTCTATGAGCGCGCCCGAAGTGCAGCGAGCGAGGAGACAAAATTGCCATTGGAGGATTTCCCTGATCAGTGTCCATGGCCATTCGAAGACATGATGCGGAAGGATTTCTTTCCGGGATCATCTCAATCCAATCAATCCAACTGACCTATCGCACCCGGAACGAGGTGAACTCGCCTCGATAGTCGCTCCATTCTTCGGTCACATCTTCAACCCGTGCTCCTCGCGGCCCGGTGTGCGCCCACGCCCACAGCATCTGCAAATCTCTGCGCGGCCCCTCGGCGAGGATCTCGACTTCTTCTCCCGAAGGAAGATTGCTCACCCATCCGGTGAGGCCGAGGCTCCGCGCCTCTTCTACCGTGGCGTGACGGAAGAAGACACCCTGCACGCGCCCCCGCACCACCATGTGGAGCCTCGCCCGATCATTCTGACGTTCGTCATTCATGCCTGGTTTCAGGAACTCATCGCGAGGAATTCCTTCTCCTCGAGGATCTTCACCCCCAGTTCCTGCGCCTTGCGCGCTTTCGATCCCGGATCCGCGCCCACCACAACGAAGTCCGTCTTGCGGCTGACTGAGCCGCTCACGCGTCCACCGCCCTCGAAGATTTTCTGCTCGGCCTGCTCGCGCGTCATCGTTTCGAGCGTGCCGGTCAGTACGAAAGTCTTGTCGCGAAATGGTCCCCTGCCCTCGGCGGCGCGAACCTCCTCAATGTCGAGTTCCTTTTCGAGCCGCTTTACCGCGTGCATGTTGCGCGGCTCATCGAAGTATTCGCGGATGCTGTGCGCGACTTCGGCGCCGATATCGCGCACCGAGGTGAGATCCTCCTCGCTCGCGGTGGACAATGCCTCGAGCGTGCCGAACCTGAGCGCGAGTTGCCGCGCGGTATGCTCGCCAACGTGGCGGATGCCGAGCGCATTGATGACGCGATCGAGCGCCGCCTTGCGCGAGTTCTCGATATTCGCAATCAGGTTCTCGGCGCTCTTCTTGCCCATCCGTTCGAGCGCGAGCAGCTCTGGCATCTTATGCTTCAATTTGTAGATGTCGTCGAGTTCCTTGACCAATCCGGCCTCGATGAGCTGCGCGGTCAGCTTGTCGCCGAGCCCATCGATATTCATGCAATTCTTCGATGCGAAATGACGCACCGATTCGCGCATCCGGGCCGGACAATTCACATTCACGCACAGGTACGCAACCTCACCCTCCTCATGCACGATGGCGCCGCCGCAGACCGGGCAATGCGTCGGCATATGGAATTGATGCGCGCGCGGATGACCCGGATTCGTGACGCGCACGACATACGGAATCACATCGCCCGCGCGCTCGATGAGAACCGTGTCCCCCTCGCGGATGTCCTTGCGGCGAATCTCGTCGAGATTGTGCAGCGACGCATTCGATATGGTCACGCCCGCGAGCTGCACCGGCGCCAGCTTCGCCACCGGCGTCAGCGATCCGATGCGGCCGACGTAGGCCTCAATCTTCTCAACCTTGGTCTCCGCTTGCTGCGCCTTGAACTTGTAAGCGATCGCCCATCGCGGTGAGCGCGAGACCTCGCCAAGCTGATTCTGCAGCGCATACGAGTTGACTTTCGCGACGACGCCGTCGGCATCGTATTCGAGCTGATGGCGCCGCTCGGTCAGGTCATTCCAATACGCCAGCACCTCGTCGACGCTCTTGCATACTTTCGATTCGGGATTGACGCGGAGCCCCAGCTCTTTGATCGACTGTAGAAACTCCCACTGCGAGTTCACCTCGAGGCCGTTGACGACGCCGGGCGCGTAAAGAAAAATGTCCAGCGGACGCGACGCGGTGATTTTTGGATCGAGCTGGCGCAGCGATCCGGCTGCCGCGTTGCGAGGATTCGCGAAGACCGGCTCGCCATTGCGCTCGCGATCCTCGTTGAGCTTGAGGAATCCGGCTTTCGAATAGATCACCTCGCCGCGAACTTCGAGCAGCTTGGGAATCTTGCCATGCTTCGGCTTCAGCAGCCGCAGCGGCACGCTCTTGATGGTGCGGATGTTGAGCGTTACGTCCTCGCCGTTGTCGCCGTCGCCGCGCGTCGATGCCACCACAAGCAACCCGTCCTCATACACCAGCTCGACGCTGAGCCCGTCGAGCTTTACCTCGGCGACATACTCGACATCGGCGTCGCTGTGCAGCATCCGCTTGATGCGCTTGTCGAACTCGACCATCTCCTCGGCGTTCATCGCGTTGGCGAGCGACATCATCATCTTGCGATGACGCACGACGGCGAACTTTTCGCTGGGCGCGGCGCCGACGCGCTGAGTCGGCGAATCGGGGGTGACGAGCTCGGGATGCGCGGCCTCGATTTCCTCCAGCCGCCGCATCAGGACATCGTACTCGGCATCCGAGATCTCGGGCGCGTCGAGCACGTGGTAAAGATGATTCGCGCGGTTGATCTGCTCGCGAAGCTTCTCGGCCTCGGCGCGCGCCTTATCCAGGTCTCTGGAAGTAGCAGGGGACATCAGATCGACGCTCCATTCCGTTTCAATGCGAAGGAGGAGCGTCGATCATTTCGGCTCACAAACGCGAGGTCAAGCCGACGCGAAAGGACCGCGGCGCGCGAGGCCGCGGTCCGCGTCACGATCAGCCCTTCGGCGGGGCCTGCGGACCGTCAGGGCCCGGACCATTCCATTGGCGATGATGCCAACCTTCGGGAGGTCCGTAACCGCCGCCGGGACCGTAACCCCAATAAGGCGGCGGGGGCGGGCCATAGGGCATCATGCGCGGCTCTTCGCAGCCTCCCATTCCCATCATGCCCGGAGGCGGACGATGATGCCGGTGATGGCCGGCAATCAAAATCGAGAGCGCCACCAGGACGAGCGCCGCAATCAAGCCGCCTCGCCACCATCGATTTTCCTGCTGCGTCGCGTACTCGAGGCTTTCGATGCGTCGCTCGAGCCGCCGCAGTCCGTCGTCATTCTGACCCGGGGTACCGGTTGATTCTTCAGGCACGACTTCTCACTCCTTGCGAATAATTAATGAGCGCGCGATGCGCTCGCTACGTAAGACGCTCGGAGGTCAACGCGGTTTCGCGCCGTTTCACTGGCGCCGCAAATTGAAGGAAGGGCGCGCGCTCTAGCAGGCCGTTGAACAAGTCAGTTCAACAGCCTGCTCCCTCACTCTTGTCTCTCCCAGCAGCTGGGAGAGAAGTTGAAGGAAAGGCAGACAAACTTCAGATCTGTTAACGGCTGTAGCCCATCGCGTCGAGGAAGTCGTCGAGGGTCGGGAAGCGCATGTACATGTTGGTGCGCTTCTGCTTGCCGATCGTCGAGCTCGGTTCATTCGAATACGCGTGCCCCGGATACACCACAGTGTCGTCGTCGAGGTTGCGCAGCGTCTGATTGAGGCTGTAGTACATCGCCTCCGGATCGGAGCCCGGCAGGTTGACGCGCCCGCATGAGTTCACGAACAGCGTGTCGCCCGAGACGAGGTTGCCATCGACAAGGAAACATTGCGAGCCCGGCGTATGCCCGGGGGTGTGCAGAAACTTCACATCGAGATCGCCGACCTTGAACACATCGCCGGCGTCCACCTTGACGATATCCGATTCGGAAAGCCCCGCGACTTTGCGCGCGCCCTCGGCCTCATGCTTGTTGAGGTAGACCTTCGCCTTGACCTTCGCGAGCATGTCGGCGGCGCCCTCGATACTTTGACCCATCATGCGGCCGCCGAGATGGTCCTGGTGATAGTGCGTGATGAGAATCTTGTCGATTTCGTAGCCGTCGCGATTGACCAAATCGATGATCGCGTTGACGTCCCATGCGGGATCGACCACGGCCGCTTTACGCGTCTTGGGATCGCCGATGATGTAAATGAAATTCGCCATCGGACCGATTTGGGCCTGGCGAAGATGAATGCGATTTTCTGCCATACGTAGCCTCTTATTCTTCTCCGGATCCCGTAGCACAGACTTTAGTCGGTGTTTTTTCCCCTTCGTTTCGGACCACAGACTGAAGTCTGTGCTACATCTCTCTTGCTAAATGTTACTTCTTCGCAGCGGTCTTCTTTTCGGGCCTACTGGGAAGGCGCAGGCCGCGATCCCACAAGAACTCGGGTTCGTTCAGGCGCTTAGCGATCCATCGCGATTGCACAAACAGATGATCGCTGAGCCGGTTTATATAGATGATGACCTGATCGCCGATCTCCTCCTCCCGCTTGACCGCCCACAGCACGCGCTCAGCGCGGCGGCATACCGTGCGCGCCTGATGCAGAAACGCGTTGAGCACTCCGCCGCCGGGCAGCGTGAATGAGTTGAGCGGCTGGAGGTCCTTCTCCATCCGATCCATTTCTTCTTCGAGCTGCTTGACCTCGCCCGCGCCCATCTTGTGCATGCCCTCGTACTCGCCGTCAGGCGGCGTCGCGAGTTCGGAGCCGACGTCGAAAAGTTCGTTCTGGGTGCGGCGCAGCATTTCCGAATACCAAACATAATCATCGCCGAGGCGATCCTTGTACTCGGCGAGATAGGTGCGCACGATTCCCACGATCGAGTTCAGCTCATCGACCGTGCCGTAGGCCTCGATGCGCCCGCTCTCCTTGGGCACACGCTTGCCGCCGACCAGCGCGGTGGTGCCTTTGTCGCCGGTGCGGGTGTAGATGCGGGTCAGCCTGATCGCCATTGCGCTTACATCCCCGCCTTCGCGCGCAATGCCTGATAGCCCGCGTCGCCAACATCGCTGGAAACTGGCAGGCCCTCGTCGCGCCATCCTTTGACCAAGACCGTGCCCGATTGATCGCGCTGCCCGCCGAATCCGCCGACTACATTGGTGAGGTCGGTGTAACCCGCGCTTTCGAGGATTTCGCACGCGCGTTGCGACCGCCCGCCAGCCTGGCATCCGACGATCAGCTTGGCATTTTTCGGGATGACTTTTTCGACCACCGTTTCGAAGTCGTCGTTAAGCTGCATGTTCCCCGGACCCTTGATGAAAACCACCGGGACGTTGAGGGCGCCGGTGGCGTGGCCTTGTGCGAACTCGCCTTCGGTGCGCACGTCGAGATAAATCGCGCCGGGATTTTTGGTGAGGGTATCGTAAGCCTCAGCGGGCTTCTGCTGTTTGATTGCCATGATGTTCCTCGCGAGGAAAATCTACCACGGAACGACCTAACCCCTAACCCCTTCCCTTGAAGGAAGGGGAACCCAGAAGGCAGTCGCTGACTCCGTTCGCCAACCGTGAAGATGTGCTATCATGCGGATGCGGCACCCTCAGGGCGCCGTTTGTCGTTTAGAGGGTCCGATGGTATATGCAAAAACTATTGAATTAATTGAGCAATTTCGACGCTTGACGCATCTCTTTAAGGGCAAAATGCGCTCCCTGCGCCGCATCCAGGGCCTGATTTGCGCTCCATCGACCACCTAAACCGAAATCACCGGCACGTAGGCGAGTTGAGCGTGCGCGGTTGATGCGGTCCTCGCCCATTACCTTGACTCTACTCGAACCGTCCTTTATCCCTGTAGCTAAGACGGGGGCCCGAACTGGGCTTGGGATTCATATTCGGGGTCTGGCGTTCCGCACCTGCGGACACCAGCCTTTTTTTTGCCAGCCGGACGCGGCCCATCCGTATAGAATCGTCGCGAGCATTATAGTGCCAGCATCAAAAAAGTATCTGTTCACCCCCGGCCCAGCGCCTGTCCCTCCCGAGGTCATGCTCGAGATGGCGCGCCCGGTCATTCACCATCGCACCCCCGATTTCTCCAAGGCGCTCGACCAGACGCGCGAGCGCTTGAAGCCGCTGTTCGGCACCCGCGAAGAAATCATCCTCCTCGCGTTGACCGGAACTGGCGCGATGGAATCCGCAGTCGTCAACCTGCTCGCGCCTGGCGAGCACGCCATCTTCGTCAATGGCGGCAAGTTCGGCGAGCGATGGGGCAAGCTGCTCGCCACATTCGGGATGGTACCGCATGAGGTGAAGGTCGAGTGGGGCCGCGCAGTGCGTCCCGAGCAAATCGAGGACGCGCTCAAGCAGCATCCGGAGTCGCGCGCGATTTTCGTGCAGGCCAGCGAGACCTCAACCTGCGCGGTTCATCCGGTGCCTGAACTCGGTGAGATCGCGAAGCGCCGCAATGTGCTGTTCATCGTCGATGGGATTACCTCGGTCGGCGTGTTCGAGCAGAAGATGGACGCGTGGGGCATCGATGCCCTGGTGACCGGGAGCCAGAAGGCGCTGATGCTGCCGCCGGGTCTCGGGATGATCGCTCTCTCGCCGCGCGGATGGGATCGCGCGAAGGCTAACAAGACTCCGCGCTTCTACTTCGATCTCAATCGCGAGCTGAAGGCGCAGCGCGACGAGCATACCACCGCATGGACGGCCGCCGTCTCGCTGGTGTTTGGCCTGAACAAGTCGCTGGAACTGATTCATGCCGAGGGCCTCGAGCACGTATACGCGCGCCATGCGCTGATGGCCCAAGCCACGCGCGATGCCGGCGCGGCGCTGGGGCTGAACTTGATCGCGCCGGAGAATCCCGCGCCGAGCGTCACCGGATTGCTCGCGCCCGATGGCATCGACACCGGCAAAGTGGTCAAGCATATGCGCGATCAACTTGGCGTATCGGTCCAGGGCGGCCAGGATCAGATGAAGGGCAAGCTAGTGCGCATCGGCCACATGGGCGATCAGAGTCCCTTCGACATGCTGATCGCGGTAAGCGCGCTGGAGATGGCGCTCAAGTTCGTCGGGATGGAAGTGCGCATGGGCGCCGGTGTCGCGGCCGTGCAGGCACGCATCGCCAAAAGCGTCTGACGCGTAGCCGGACGGCGTCCAAGATTGTTGGGAGATACTGGAGCCAAATGCCCGAGACTAAATTTCGCGTTTTGCTGAGTGATTCTCTTTCCGCGCAAGGAGTCGAGGTCCTCAAGCGTTATCCCGAATTGCAGGTCGATATAAAGACCGGCCTCAAACCTGCAGAACTGGCCGCCATCATCGCGCCTTACGACGCGCTGCTGATTCGCAGTTCGACGACGGTAAGCCGCGAAATTATCGAACGGGCCGACTCGCTAAAGGTGATCGGACGCGCGGGCGTCGGCGTCAACAACGTTGACCTCGAAGCGGCAACGCGGCGCGGCATCGTGGTGATGAACAGCCCGCATGGCAACAGTGTCACCACGGCCGAGCATACGATCTCGATGATGATGGCGCTGGCGCGCAAGATTCCGGTCGCGAACGCAACGCTGAAAGCGGGCAAGTGGGATCGCAAGAGCTTCACCGGTGCGGAAATTTGCGGCAAGGTTCTCGGCGTGGTCGGCCTCGGCAACATCGGCAGGATCGTCGCCGATCGCGCGCAGGGGTTGAAGATGAAAGTGATCGGCTTCGATCCGATCATGACGCGCGAAGCGGCGGACCGATTGGGTATCGAGCTGGTTGGCCTCGAAGAGATTTTTCGCCGCGCCGATTTCATCACGGTGCACACGCCGCTTACCGATGACACGCGCGGGCTGGTCGGGCGCGCCGCGTTCGAGAAGATGAAGAAGGGCGTGCGCATCATCAACTGCGCGCGCGGCGGCATCGTCGATGAGGCGGCGCTGCTCGAGGCTATCAACTCGGGAAAGGTTGCCGGCGCGGCGCTCGATGTCTTCGTCGAGGAACCGCCTTCGCCCGACAATCCACTGCTCAAGCTCGACAGCGTCATCGTCACGCCGCATCTGGGCGCCGCGACCGAAGAGGCGCAGGTCCAGGTCGCGGTCGATATCGCGCACCAGGTGGTCGAGTTCCTGCTCGAAGGCACGGTGAGCCAGGCCGTCAACATCCCAGCGGTATCGCCAAAAGAATTGGAAGTGCTCGGACCGCATCTGACGCTGGGCGAGCGACTGGGACGCCTCGCGGCGCAACTCATCACCGAAGCACCTAGCGAGGTTACGATTGGCCTAGGCGGCGAGGCCGCGAATCTGAAAGCTGAGCCGATCACCGCCGCCGTCGTAAAGGGGCTGCTCAGCGGATTCCTTGATGAGGAGCTCAACTACGTCAACGCGCCGTTCATCGCGCGCGAACGCGGCGTCGCGATCAAGGAAACTCGTTCGCGCGAGACCACCGACTTCGTCAACACGCTCAGCGTGACGGTGAAGACCGCGAAGGGTGAGCATGCGGTCGCGGGCACCGTGCTGGGCAATCGCGCGATGCGCCTGATCCGCATCGATGGATTCCGCGTCGAGTCTGTGCCGGAAGGATATTTCCTGATGCTCCGCAACCGCGACGTTCCGGGCGTGGTCGGCACGGTGGGAACGCTGCTGGGGCAGGCGCAGGTGAACATCGCGGGGCTTGAACTCGGCCGCGATCGCGCCGGTGGGATGGCGCTCAGTCTGTTTGCGGTTGACGGTCCGGTGCCAACCGCGGTGCTCGATCAACTAAAGACGATGCCCGCGATTATTTCCGCGAGCCTCTTGAAACTCTGACATCGCTTGAACCTGAACCCAACCGCCTCGCAGGCGGGGTGCGCGCGTGTGTGCGATCATGAAACGACCCAGTGATAGAGAATGAATACCGTCGCCGTAGTGGGAACTCAGTGGGGCGACGAGGGGAAGGGCAAGATCGTTGACCTGCTTGCCGCCGACGCCGAAATCGTCGTGCGCTTCCAGGGCGGCAACAACGCGGCGCATACGCTCGTCATCAACGGCGAGAAGTTCATCTTACGACTGGTGCCGTCGGGAGCGCTCAACCGCGCGACCACGTGCGTGATCGGCGGCGGGATGGTCGTCAATCCGTTTGCGCTGCTCGAGGAAATTACGAATCTGAAAAAGCGCGGCGTCGATCTCGACGGGCGCCTGCTCCTCAGCTTCGATGCGCACCTCGTGATGCCGTACCACATCGCGATCGATCGCGCGCGCGAGGCGCATCTCGGCAAGCGCGCGATTGGCACTACCGGTTTCGGCATCGGACCAACATACGAAGACAAGATGTCGCGCCAGGGCCTGCGCTTCGACGACCTGATCGATTGGACCTCTTTCAAGGACAAGCTCGCGCGAAACATTAAGGAGAAAAATCTGTACTTGAAGGCGGTGCTGAAGGCGAAGCCGATCGATGGCAAGGTTCTCATCGCCGAGCTGCAGAAGTTGCGCCGCCGTCTCCTGCCCTACATCACGGACACTTCGGCCTACGTCGCGCGCGCCACTGAAGAAGGAAAAAAGATTCTCTTCGAAGGCGCGCACGGCACCATGCTCGATATCGATTACGGCACCTATCCGTTCGTGACCTCGTCGAACTGCATCGCCGGCGCCGTGTATGCGGGGGGCGGTGTGCCGCCGGGAAAACTCGACGCCGTGCTCGGCATCAGCAAGGCCTACACCACGCGCGTCGGCGCGGGACCGTTCCCGACCGAGATTCACGGCGCGCTCGGCGATTCGATTCGCGAAGAGGGCGTGGAATTTGGCAGCGCCACCGGCAGGCCGCGGCGCATCGGATGGTTCGATGCGGCGCTGGCGCGCTACGCGATTCGAGTGAACGGGCTATGGGGCCTCGCACTGACCAAGCTCGACGTTCTCACCGGCATCGATCCGCTGAAAATCTGCGTCGGCTACAAAATCGGCAAGGAGTCCTACGACACGATGCCGCCGGGCCGCAACGCGCTCGCGAAAGCGAAGGCGGTCTACGAAGAGCTAGCCGGTTGGAAGGAGAAGCCGGACAGCGCGCGCACGCTCGATGAACTGCCTGCGAATGCGCGGCGCTATGTCGAGCGCCTGGCGCAGTTATGCGGGGTGCAAATCGCGATGATAGGCGTCGGCGCCTCGCGCGACGCCACCATCGTACTCAAGAATCCGTTCCAGGAGACCTAACCCCTGTCGCTTTCCCCTGAAGATCCAACCGTGCCGGAAAGGGAAGGTCTGTCTGCGCGATTTACTAAAGTTCATCGGGCCTGAGCGGATGCTCGGTGCCGGCGTATGATATGAGAATCGTCGCGGCCATCGCTAAAAACGCCGCCACCAATGCGCTCAACACGCCCAGTCCATTGGCGTCCGCGACCACTCTTTCTGACGAACGTTCAAAAACGGAAAGTAGGGACCTGGCGCCCGCATATAAGAGCAATGCAGACGACACAACACGCAGCCACTTCGGCGCGCTGCCGGTGATTTTACGCGCTACTCTAAACCAAACGATCGGATTGTATATACGTGAACGATCCCCAAAAGGGAGGTGGGCGAGTAACCGGTTGTAAGCCAAACTTGCGAAAATGAGGACCGGGAAGGATCCAACGAATAGATAACTCTCGAAGTCGAGAATAGCTCTCGAATAAATGCCGATCACCGCAAGCGTGTGTACGGACAAGCTCAAGGCGGAGCCGGCCATCGCCAGCACACCCATCGCGCGAGCAAGGCCTTTTGCCGGCAAAGCCGTCACGGCACCGTCTTCATCCACTGTGACACTCTCGCGTTAGCGAGAAGGGTCAGGCATGCGGTCTTACTTCGCCAGGCAGTCGGCCGCGAGGCTGGACAGCGCGACGCCGCGACGGCCCTGCCGCACGTCATTGCGATCGAAGCCGTTGGTGCAGTATCCGAGCGAAATGCCGGTGCCCGGATCGGCCCATCCGATTTGACCTCCCGCGCCACCGTGCCCAAATGCATTGGCGGTGTTGGTTTTTCCGAAGCCGCGATAGTTCGCCTTCCCGTCGTCGCCGGCTACCACCACGCCAAGGCCGCGATTGACGGTCACGCCGAAGAGCGGATCCTTGTAATCGCCGGAACGCGGACGAATCGCATCCTTGAGCGCCTCGGGATTCCAGATCTGCTTCCCATCGGTGCTGCGATTGTGCAGGAGGCCCTGGTAGAACAGCGCGAGATCGCCTGCCGTCGTTACGCCTCCCCCGCCGGGCACACCCGCCTCGCGCACCGATGGAACATTGAACCCGTTGATGGCGTCCTCGGTGACCTCCGTTTCTGGCAGCGGCGGAAGCCCCATCTTCTTGCGCTCCTCGTTGGTCAGCGCCTGGCTGACGTGGATCACATCGGCGACGCGATTTTTCAGATCCAGCGGGCATCCGACGCGCAGGTCGGGAATGCCGAGCGGCGTCGCAATGCGCTCGCGTACGAACTGACGGAACTCCTTGCCGCTGCGACGCTCGAGGATTTCCGCGAGCACCCAGAATCCGGAAGTCGGGTGATACATGAACTGGCTGGCAACCGGCCATTCCAGGCGCCACGTCTTGAAGCGCTCGAGGCGCTTATTGCGATCACCCCAGTCGCCTTGTGGATACGGCGCGTTGGGAAATCCGCCGATATGTAGCAACACCTGCTCGACCGTGATCACGTCCTTTCCGTTAGTGCCGAACTCGGGAATGATGTCGGCGACTTTTTCACTGACCTTCAACTTGCCTTCGCCGATTAGAATCCAAATCGCCGACGAGATGATCGCCTTGGTGCATGAGAAGATCACGTAGAAGGTGTCGTTGGTCGCGGGCTTGTTGACGCCGCCCTGAACCGCGCTGCCGACAGTGCGCATCGCGGCGATTTTTCCGTTGCGCGCGATCGCGACCTGCGTCGATGGCAACAATCCCTCTTTGACTTCGCGCTCGGCGCGATCGAGGAGGGCCTGAACTTTGGCAGGGTCGAGTCCGACCTCTTTGGGACTCTCGGCAAAAAACTGCGGCTGCGGCATCGCGGTATTTCTCCCTCAGCGAACTTGCGCAACGAATATCACAGAGCGTGCGCGATCGTCATCCCACAGAAGTCTCTGGCGCTCAGGCACGCGGCGGTGCAGGCGTCGTCTGGCCTTGGGCGGAAATCCAGCCGGCGCGGCCGGGCAACGTCGAACGAATCACAGGGCAGACCGGAAGCTCCGCAGCATTGAGGCTCGCGGCCACTTCCTCGAGGCGCACGAACTCCGCGCCGCGCTCCTTCAGCGCACGCACAAGCTCAGTGAACATCTCGAGTTGTCCCATCCCCTCGGTCTCGGCGTGGATGGTGTGCACGTTGAGCGCATCGTCCTTAAACTGGTCGAGGTAAAAACGATGCGCCGCGGCGGCATCCGGAATTTCCGGCAGACCCATCACCTCGTCGAGAGTCGGCAGCGTGGTCGGGATTTCGATCGTCTTGAGGACGCGGCCTTCGACGATGCATTGGTAGGGAGTGCGGCCGCGGGTGTCGCTCCGATACGCGAGATTCGCTTCCTCCAGCGCGAGGAGCGCCAAGTCGTTGGTGCGCCATCCGGGTGCGGCGAAGCTGCGCGCAGGATGCCCGAGAATCGCGCGATAGGCCTCGAACGCGTCCGCGAGTTCGCTTCGGATGCCTTCCTCACCGATGCTGTCGAGCTGATCCTGCCATCGCACGTGATCGTAGCCGTGGACACCGACTTCGAAGCCCGAGCCTTTGAGATCGCGCATCACTTCCGGAAACGCGAGAGCGATTGGACGTGACGGCAACAGCGTTCCCGATAGCACGGTGCGCAGGCCGTACATCGATACTGCCTTGGTGCGAAACATCTTCGAAAGGAAGCCGGGATTTCGCAGCACGCGGATGATCGCGCGCCCGGAATTGTCGGGGCCCATCGTGACGTAAAACGATGCGGCGATGCCCTCGCGCTTGAGCATCGCGGCAAGGCGCGGCACCCCGAGGCCGAGTCCCTGATGCGTATCGACGTCGATTTTGAGGGCTACTTTCACGCGCGAAGAATTAGCGATTTTGCTCCTGACGGAACCATTCCATCGAGCGCGCGGTGCCCTCGCGCAACGAAACTTTGGGCGTCACGCCGAGCAGGGTCCGCATCTTGGTGGTGTCTGGAACGCGGCGCGGGATGTCCTCGTAGCTGTTGCCGTAGACTTCTTCCTGGGTGACGAACTTGATTTTCGATTTGGTCGGACCGTAGAGCTCGATCATCAGCTTGGCGAACTCGAGCACCGAGGTTTCGACTTCGATTCCGATGTTGATCGCTTGTCCGTCGGCCTCAGGCTGCATGCCCGCCGCGACGATCGCCGCGACCGCGTCAGTAACGTAAGTGAAGCATCGCGTCTGGCTGCCGTCGCCGATAACGGTGAGGTCGACGCCGCGCAACAACTGTCCCATGAAGATCGTGAACAGGCGACCGACATCGACCTTGTCGAGACGCGGGCCGTAGACGTTGAAAAATCGCACCACGGTGACCGGCAATCCGAGCTTGTGGTAGGCGAAACAGAAATGCTCGCCGACCGCCTTTGAAGTGGAGTAGCACCATCGATCGATGGTGGTGGAACCGAGCACGCGGTCGTCGTCCTCGCGCCATGGCACCTTGGGATTGCGGCCGTAAACCTCGGAGGTCGAGCTGAACACCACTTTCTTGTTGTACTTGTAGGCCGCTTTGAGGATGTTTTGCGTGCCGTTAACATTAACGTTCAGCGTTTCATAGGGATCGCCTACATAATGTTCAACGCCGACCACTGCGGCGAGGTGGTAGATAAGGTCGGCCTTCGCGGCGAGGCTGTCGATCAATTCAACGTTGAAAATCGAGTCGTGGACGTAGTGGAAACGCGGGTTGTTGAGCAGATGGCGGACCTTGCCGATCGCTCCGGTGTCGAGAACGAACACTTCGTCGCCGCGCGCGATGAATGCGTCAGAGACATGGGAGCCGAGGAATCCCGCTCCGCCGGTGATGAGAACCTTCATTTATCCTCCAAGTGAAAACGCGCTCGAAAATCCCGCACTTCGCGGAGGACTTTCCAGCCGCATCATTATAGGGGAATGAGGCCTCTATAGCAGCGCGCGAGGACGCGCTTTGGCGGTGCCCAGAACCGCGCGTGCGTCACCTTCGTAGTCGCCCTCGAATTGCGTGCGCGTCACTATGAGAGCGCCCTGCCGCGCCGCGATTTCCAGCCCGCCTTCCATATCGCCGATGATCTCACCCGGCGCGCCCATCACTCCGTCCTCGCTCGCGATACGCGTCTCCCAGATGAAAAACTTCTTACCCGCCGCGAAACAAAACGCGCCAGGATAAGGATGCGTGACGGCGCGGACCAGATTGAAGATGCGACGCGCGGGCCATCGCCAATCGATGCGGCCGTCCTCCGGACGGCGGCGTCCGAAATAGCTTCCGCGGCTGAGGTCCTGCGTTATCCGGGGCGCGCGGCCAGTGACGATGAGCGGATGGTACTCGCGGATGATCTCGGCGCCGAGCGGCGCCAGCTTGCGATACAGCGTCAGCGCGGTGTCGCTATCCTCGATGGTGCAGGAGCGCTGCGCCACGATGTCGCCGGCGTCGGCGCGCGCCACCATATGATGAAGCGTCAGCCCGGCCTCGCGCTCACCATTGACGATCATCCAGTTGACCGGAGCGCGGCCGCGATACTTCGGCAGCAGCGAGCCATGCAGATTGAACGCGCCGATTGTCGCGGAGTTCAAAATCGCCTCCGGCAGTAAGTATCGATAGTAGACCGAGTAGATGACATCGGCGTGCAGCGCTGCGACTTGCGCGATGACGCCTGCGTTAACGCGCTCTGGAGTGAATGTCGGAATCGAGTTGCGGGCGGCGAGTTCCGCGCACCACCGCCACCAGATTTGCTCCTGAGGATCATCCTGATGGGTGAACAGTGCGGCGATCGGCGCACCTAGTGCGATGAGCGCCTCCATGCACGCGTAGCCGGTGTCGTGATACGCGAACAGCACGCATCGCGTGCGCTTTACCGCGGCGTCGATGGAGTTCGAATCAGCCACTAATTGCGCGATGGGGGTGATTGGGCTTTGTCGTCATCGCCGTAAACCTCGCGCACGAGGTAGGTCGGGCGGCGGCGCACTTCGAGGTAGATACGACCGATGTACTCGCCGATCAGCGCGAGCGCGAAGAAGATGAGTCCCACGAAGCCGAATAGAACCGTGAATAGAAGCCACAAGGCGCCCTCTTCCTGCGGCCCGAAGATCAATCGATGCAGGGCCAGAAAGAGGACCAGCAGCGCATCGAGGAACAAAACTCCGATTCCCATCAAGCTGAGAATCTGAATCGGGATCATCGAGAACCCTGTGATGAGGTTCAGACTCAGGGTCGCCAACCGCAGCATGTTGTACTTCGAGCTGCCTGATGCGCGTTCGGCATGACCGACAGGAATCTCGGCCACGCGTTTCGCAAATGAGTTGGCGAGCGCGGGAACGAACGCCGCCTTCTCGTCGCATGCCACGACTGTGTTGACGATGTGCCGCCGGTACGCCCGCAGCATGCATCCATAGTCGTGCATCGGGACGCCGACAATCGCCGAGGTCAGCTTGTTGTGAAACTGCGACGCGATCCGGCGAAACGCCTGGTCCTGGCGCTCCTCGCGCCATCCACCCACGACATCGTTACCGTCATCGATCGCCTGGATCAGCCGCGGGATCTCTTCCGGAGGATTTTGCAGGTCGGCATCGAGCGTCACGACGATGTCGCCCTTTGACTGCCTGAACCCCGCGAGGATCGCCGAATGCTGGCCGAAGTTGCGCGACAACTCGACCACGCGAACATGCCCGGGCGCTTCGTCGGCGAACCCCTTGAGCATCTTGAGCGAGTCATCCGCGGAGCCATCGTTAACGAATACTACTTCCCACGGCCGCCCCATCCGTTTCATGACCGCGGCGATCCGCGTCCACAAATCGGGAAGATTTGCCGCCTCGTTGTAGACTGGAATGACGATCGAGGTCATTTCCGAGTCGAACCCGGGAATGTCCTCGAATGGAAGGATGTTGCCTTTAGTAGTCATCAGGCTGCGGCGCAGCAGGTTCCCGCGAATTAGCGTTCCCTCGCATTCTTACAGACGGAATGGTGCTGCAAAAGCCCATCGCTTCGGCGTTTTCTTCGGCTAACTTGATTCGTTCGCGGATAGTTGCTGAGTATATAAATAACTGTACTCGCTTCAGCGTCAAAGATTTATGGGGCTAAAGCGCACAACCTGCTTCCTCCTGTTTTCCGTCTGCATCCTCCCGCTCGCGGGATGCGCGAGCCAGAACTACGAAACGCGCCCATTCTATCAAGCGGAAATCGGCACCGAATGGCATGGGAAGAAGACCCTCCTGGATCGTGTTGTCGAGACTGACCCCGGGGGCCTCGATGTTGACATGGCCAAGGACTACGAAGAGCATGCGCCAGCAACCATCGCTATACTGCCATTCGTCGACCGAGGTACGGCCCAATACACCGTCAACAAGATTCCACTCACCTTCCGCAATAAAGAGGAGCGCGATCAATGGGCGTGGACCGATGCGCAGCGGCTGCGCAAGGCCTTCGTCGCCTATTTCTCAGAGCGCGAGTTCCAGGTCGTCAATCCGATCGCAGTCGATGCGGTGCTTAAATCGCGCGGTATCAACAACGAGGAACAGCTCGAAAAAGTTAGCGTTCTGAAGCTCGGTGAATGGCTCCATTGCGACGCGGTGATGTATGGCAGCGTGGAAAGCTACGACGCTTACTACTTCGCGCTGGTTTCCGGTTATATCGTCGGCGTCGATTCGCGACTGGTTTCAACCCATGACGGCGAAACCTTGATGCGAGGTCAAGGGAGCCGTTGGTCGATGAATGTGATGCCCGCTCTTGATATGGAAGACATCCTGATTAACTCAGGTCTGTCGCTACTCCAGCTCCGCGACGTCGAATTGGCCCGCGCCGAAGAGGAAGTCGCGCGCGAACTGGTAATTCGAATCCCGCCATCCAAAACTCTTCAGGCTCATCTCGCCACCAACGCGATTCGTCGAGCCCGCGAAGCC
The DNA here is from genome assembly GCA_963815835.1 of uncultured delta proteobacterium. Lineage (GTDB taxonomy): Bacteria > Desulfobacterota > Binatia > Binatales > Binataceae > DATGKG01. Next base: position 2,790,327 of record CAWFIF010000001.1, on the reverse strand, counting down.
GAGGAGGCCGACCAGGAAGTGATGACTTCACATCCGCCAATCGCCGCCGCCACCGAGCCCTATGTTGCGCCTCCGCCCTCGGCAAATGAAACCCGCTTTTTGGATGCGGTCGCGATCGGCGATGACACGCCTTCCGCGGAGCATGCTGTTGACGAGGGCAGCCAGCACCTTAACACTGCATCGTCATGGCATCGGCCCGACAGCCAGCGCTTCGTCTCGTTCTCATCGCGGCAGCAGCACTAACTTTGTATTTGCCGGGGCTCGGTCGGCCAGCCTTATGGGAGCCTGACGAAGGCCGCTACGCCGAAATCGCGCGCGAGATGTACCTGACCGGTGATTACGTCACGCCGCGTGACAACTTTGTCCGCTATTTCGAGAAGCCGCCGCTGGTCTATTGGGCTGAAGCCACGGCGATGTCGATTTTCGGCACCAATGAATTCGCGGCTCGCCTGCCTGCTGCGCTCTTCAGCGCCGGCGAGGTTGTAGTCACCGCAGCACTCGCGGATGTGATGTTCGGCGAAGCGGTGGCAATCCTCACCGCCATCGCACTCGCTCTGAGCCCGGTGTTCTTCGGATTCGCGCGGTTTGCGACGCTCGATCCCGCGCTCGCATTCTTCATGACGGCCGCACTCGGCGCATTCTACAGGGCGGCGCGCTCGCGTGATTTCAACAACGGCGCGGGACGCCGATGGTTCCTCACTTCCGCCGCGATGCTCGCGTTCGGCACGCTGGCGAAGGGGCCGGTCGCGCCCGTACTATGCGGCGCCATCGCGCTGATCTGGATATTGATCGAGCGCCGCGTCAGCGAAATCGCACGAATGCCGTGGCTGGTCGCGATCGTGGTCTACTGCGCGATCACGGTGCCATGGTTCGTCGTCGCAGCGCACCGAAATCCAGGCTTCCTCCAATTCTTCTTTGTACACGAGCATGTTCAACGATACCTAGAGAATACAGAGCACGCATGGGGTCCGTGGTTCTTCGTACCAATCGTGATCGGAGGCACATGGCCGTGGTTCTTTTTCGTGCCGCTGGGACTGCGCGAGCTGCACGCGGCTGAATCACCGGAACCCTCATCTCATCATTCCGAACGGAGATTCCTCATCGTTTGGTTCCTGGTGATTTTCGTGTTCTTCTCGATCCCACGCGCCAAACTCGGCTCGTATGTCCTACCTGCGATTCCCGCGCTGTCGATTCTCTCCGGATTGGGGATATACAAGTTGTGGAGCTTCGAGGCTCAGGCGGCGCGGCGAGTGCTCGTCGGATTTTCGGCGCTCACGCTGCTCGGAGCGATTGCAGTTGCGATCGCTGCAACAAGGCTCGGAGAAAAAATTTCTCACCCGCTTGTGATCGATGCCTACCTAATCGCGGGTCTTCTCGCTGTGATCGCGGTGGTATCGTTGGTAGTGGATAACGACGGCAAACGACCGGGAGCGTTCGTAATGACGCTCGCGCTCGGAATGATCCTCATCATGGGCATCGCGACGCGGGCGCGCAGAGATGTCGCACCTGAAACGTCCTATCGAACGCTCGCGAGGCAGCTATCGCCGTATCTGCGACCGGGATGCATCGTTGGTTCGTATCGGCATAACGTGCACTCCATCCCCTTCTACACGGGATTTCGCGAGGCGCTGGTTTCGTACCGCGGCGAGCTGGCCCCATTTGGCGACGGTCCCGATGCGGCCGCAAGTTTTATCAACAGCGATGACGAGATGCGCAGGCGGTGGTCCTCGACGCAATGCTTCGTGCTGATCGCAAATCGAAAAGATTTGCGCGTGCTCGAAACCCTCACGCCACCGCCGGTTATCGTCGGATGCGAAGGAAAGAAGGTCGCCCTCGTCAACCAGGATGTCCCGCCGGATGCCGCTTGTGCTACTGAAGTTTACTGACTACTTCTGAATGCTTCACGGGGCGGGGGACTTGGTTTGACGCAATGCAAACTATAACCTGCTAATTGGTGGCGGGTATGTTGATGAAGCTGGGCTCCCTCTTTACCGCGGTTCTGATGGCTTTTGCCCTCGCCGGATGCTTTGCGCAGATCAACCAGGATGCCGCGCAAAAGGCGCTTGCCGCCGGACGCCTCGACGAAGCCGCCAACGACATCCAGACCGCGCTCGCCCACGACCCCGACAACCCGCAACTGAAGCAACTGGCTGCCGACATCTTCACCCGCCGCGGCGTGCAGTATTACCAGATGGGGGCCATGATCGCGGCGTCCGCCGACTTCCAGCGCGCCGTTGCCTATCAGCCCAACTATGGGATGGCGTGGGATTACCTCGGCCTGCTCGCCTCGCAACAAAACGATTGGCAACACGCGATCGAATACGGCACCAAGGCTGCCGGCCTCGAAGGCAAACCCGACCCCTCCTATGTCAACTTCGCACGCAAGCAGTTGCTGAAGATCCAGTCCGGCGGGATCCGTCCATACCTTCCGCCCGGCAAGCGGCCCAAGTTGGGGGATTGAGGTGGGATGTCGGAAAATTGGAATCTAGGGACCGTGGCTGATGGCAAAGAAGCGCCACCGGAGAAACCGCCCGACGCGGCGGCCCCGGTGATTCCCTCGGTCCTCTCGAGCGATCATACGCTCGGCGAGATCATGAGGATGGCGCGTGAGGCGCGCGGGTTTGCGCGCGAGCAGGCCGCCATCGCGTCCAACATCCCCGGCTACTATCTGAAGATGATCGAAACAGACGACTACTCGGCGATCGCCGATCAGCTTTATCTACTGCCGTTTCTGCGCCGCTATGCGACCTTCGTAGGGCTGGAGCCCGAGGAAGTTGCCAGCCGCTTCATCCGCGACGTGCAACGCGCCGACATGAATCCGGGCCGAATGGCGGAGCCGATCGAGATGTTCGCGCCCCGCAAGCCTCTCCCCTGGGGCGCCATCATGACGATCGTTGCCGCGATCATCGTCGCGGCGGGCGGATGGTTCGGGTATCGCTACTATGCGGCGCGAAAGTCGGCACGGGCAAATTCGCAAGCACCGATAGCCGTGGTGCCGGTCGTTCCCATGGCGGAGCAGGCCGCTCCCAAAACTGCGGACACCGCGCCCGCGCAAGTTGAGTCGTCCCCGATAGCGGTTCCTCCGGCCGCAGTTGCTCCAGCGCCGATTCCTTCCGCGGCAGATCCCGCCGCATCGGTTTCTCCCGCGATGGTTTCTCCCGCGGCGGTCTCCCCTGCGGCAGTTCCTCCTAAAGTTCCGCATTCGGTGGCTTCGCCGCTCGGAAAACCCAAATCTGCCGGACACGCGGCCGCGCGCCCACGCAGTCCGCTCAAGTCGGCGTTAGCTTCGCGTCGTCTGTCAATGCAGGATTGAGTGAGCTCCGCTCTTGAAGGGCTTTTCGTATGAGCATCGAACTCAACCACATCATCGTTTTGGCCAAGGACAAATGGGCATCGGCGAATTTCCTCGCGCGCATTTTGGGTGTGCAAGCGGGACCGCTATGGGGCCATTTCGTGCCGGTTCGCACGAGCAACGGGGTCACCATCGACTATGCTGATTCCGCGAACCCGGGCCATCAGCATTGCGCCTTCCTCGTGAGTGACTCGGAATTCGATGCTGCTCTCTCCCGCATCAGAGATGCGGGCGTCGAATTCTATGCCGACTTCGACCGCTCAGGACCCGGCCAAATCAACCATCTGTATGGCGGCCGCGGCGTCTACTTTTACGATCCGAACGGACATTTGCTTGAGCTGATCACAAAACCCTACGGGCCAATTCCACAGAAGTGGAGCGAAATGTAGAGACGTTGCTGAAGGAATGGGCGCTTTGACCTGGTGCAGGATTGAGTTGGCGATCTCTTCAGTAACCTCGGGATATGTTTTCGCACAGCTTCGGTAGCACAGGCTTTAGCCTGTGTCCGACTGCTTTCGCGAATGTCACGCCTTGTCGCGGAATACTCGGTAGAGGAGTCCATCCGAACTTTCGCGCGTTAGGTTTGAAAACAGGTCAGCAACCGAGGGGGTAACTAGAGAAGGCGTTCCGCCACTTCTACCCCCTTCGCCGATCCGGCCTCGGGACTCAAAAAGAAGCGTTTGGAGTGGAAGCGCGAAGCCAGTAAATAGGTAGAATGAAGCTTCACCTCGCCTCTGCGGTCGCACTTGTGGGCTGGTACCTGCTAAGCCCGCCACTTGGGGCCGGATCGCCACTAAGATTCAACGCTCACGCCCCGTTGAGCCAGTGGGATTTCGTTGGCTCTGACAATGCGTTTGCTACCTTGGCCGATTGTAAACAGGAGCAGCAGAAGATCCTGAGATATTTCTTGGGGTTAGCCGGCCAGTCCAACATCGACGGCTTCGAGAGAGGACTGCTCACACAGGCTTGGGCTCGCATAGATGTTGCCCAATGCACCTCATTCGACGATCCGCGCCTCAAGCCGAGCAAAAAATGAGAGTCTGCCCAGAGTCGCCCTATCGTTTTCGCATCGGAGCAAGCAATGGAATTGATCGCCAAGCCGCATAACGGATTTTTTGACGAGAGCGGAACACATGATCAATCTAATATCGTTGTGGTTGGCGGCCTAGTCGCGAGCTATGAGTCATGGGTGCGGGCGGAGTCTGAATGGGACCGTGCTTTGAAGAGCAAGCGCGTGACGATACCTTTTCACTTCACCGATTTCATGGCGCGGCAGCCCCCTTGGGACTGGGCAGACACAGAACGAAACGACTTCATGGAGCGTCTGACAACCATAATTGGCGAAAACATCACACTCGGTATCGCCATGGGAATTTTCAAAGAACACTATTCCGAATTATCAGATGGATTGCTGCACGAATTCAAAGATATTTATCACTGTTGCAGCTACTGTTGCCTCGATGCTCTCGTCAAATGGAAAAAGAATTTTGCTGGGCCAACCTTGCCAACGCCGATCGAATTCTTGTTCGACCGCAAACCAAAGTTTGAGGGGTATGCCGCGAGACTTTACTACGAAGTGGTCAAGGAAATTGATGCTTACGGGATGCTCGGAGACATGGAGTTTGGCTCCACAAGACAGGATAAGCCACTTCAGATGGCCGACCTTTTAGTAGGAGCTTGCGCTCGCCACTTCAAGCGTCAGCGAGAGTTCGGCCTCAATGTTACCTATGAGAAATCGATGGCCCGAATGGATAAAAACGGACGCCTGATGCCCCTATGGCTGGATAGGGAAGCATTGAGGACGATCATGCGCGATCCTTCGAAAGCACACTAACTCGCGCGTTGTATGTCGAATGATTTGAGTGGTCCGTTCAGGAGTTCTTCTACCATGACGAACTCAATCCGCGTCGTGACGGTCCACTCGAAATCGCAGACGCTGACCGGAACCCTACTCTTGGATGGTGATGGATGTATCCGGTGCGCTCCAGATGATGATTCCCGACTCGTCCATAAAAGTGAGCGCCGCATGCGGCGGTTCGCCTTTGATCGATAGGTTGGCACGTATCTGACCCGATTGATCGTACACACCGAAGCTCGCGATGCCCTGCAGCTCGTTACGCATGACGGCGCGCGCTCTAACCTTCCCCTGCTGATCGATCATGGATAGACCATAGCTGCCGTCTGCGGCGCTCGAACCGAGACTTATTTGGAGCTTTCCGGATTCGTCACACACTTGAACTGACGGTCCATCGGCATCGACGGCCATAAGGATTCGTGCGCAACCCTGATCGTCGAGTAGCTGAAATCCGGTGCTATCGAGTCCCGCTCGCGGCTTTCCATTTTGATTTAGAATGACTACTCGTGCCGCACTTAGTACTGTACCCACCGGTCCGCCGTAGGCGTTGTTTCTCGCCTGCCGCATGAAAGCTACGGCAGTGATACCGGCCAGCGCGAGTATCGAAGCCAGCGTCCCCAACCAGACGCCGACTCCTCCGATTGCAAGCATAACGATGGCGGCGACGAACAGATCCGCCGACCAGTACCCGATAAACCTTCCAGTCCAATATGAAGGCATGCCCGTTAGCCTCTCTTAAATGGCGGAGTTTTGCTGTATGAATTGTGCCACGGTATCACGAATAGCGAGTCCGTTTGGGCTCCACGCAGCGTGCGCGGTAAGCGCGCCGGGGTCATTCCCCTTGTTCTACAATTTACTCACGTCCAGATACTTCTTGAACTTCTGTTTGGCGACTGGAAGCTGCTCCATGAGCCAAGTCAGATGCGTATTTATATCGTCGGCGACTTTTTTAGAGTCGTGATCCCCAGCCCTTTCTTCTTTCGGCAGCCGATACATGTAGTCGGCGGTCGCCAGCTTAATTCCGTGCAAATAAATGTCATCGAGATAGTTCTCGATCTCCGGACCAAAAACAAAATAGGACTCAGCTACGCCAGTCCTGAACTTCAGGAAATCCTCTTTGCTCGCTTTCGCCTCCGGAAGGACTGAACTCAGAACTTTCCGCACCTCTAGGAACACTCGGAATCGACGGTCAAATAAATCCAACTTCACTCGATGCTTGTTCGTCAGCCACTGCCGAATCGCAACGTAGACGGCAATAACCGCGACGACAGGCGCTATCATCGGGACAATCGAGCCAGTCATAGTGGTGTAACTCCTCCCTTCACGCCGAAGTTCACAAAGATTCAGTGTTCGTCATGGATTAGTCGCTCCAGAATTCCAAACACTTATAGACAAATATAATCCCGACTCGCGAACACGAGCGCGCCGTCGCCGAACACCATCGCACTCCCGCGTGGTCGTCAGCGCAATATCGCCCATCTTGTGAGGTCGAAAAACCCTTCGAAGTTCCCCGCTTTTTACGTTCCGGGTGCACGCGGTGCCAATCCCGGCCCCATTCCGGATTTGAAGATTATCTGTTCAATTTGTACTGATGGTTTCGATTCGCAACTACATTATGCGAGGAAGAAGACCGAGGCTGTTTTTTTTCGCAAGGCATTTCGCCCTCGGCTCCGATTCGCCTCGGTGAGCAGGGTTGGTATCGTGTGGCAGCGAGATTTCCGTCTCGAATCAGAGCGACCGGAGTTCGCGTCGAATAGCGAAAGGGGAACGTGTTCGGCTACGGGCCAGTGGCTGGATCACACCGCGCCGTGGCTCAGCACCGCGCTCTCGCGGCTCAGTGCAGAATCGAGTTGGCGATCTCCTCGGCCGCCAGCTCTTTCGCGGTTTGCAGGTCGTCGCCCGACACGCCAAGATTGGCAACACCATCGCAAAAGGAGAAATCGCCATGTCGCTCAGCCCGTTCGTGCCGACTCCGAAGTTCGAGGACTACAAAGAACGTTTCAAGGACCACTTTCGGCTTGAGCGCCGCGCAGACGGGGTTCTTCTCGCGCAGGCGCATACGTTGGGCGGATCAATTCAATTGAGCGTCGAAAATCATCGGGCACTTGGCCAACTATTCAAGACCATCGGCGCCGATCCCGAGAACGAAGTGCTGATTCTCACCGGGTCGGGCGAGCACTTCATGATGGCCATTGATCCGGAGGGCTTCGCGCTGGAACGGGAAGACCTCCAGCACTGGGCCTACGAATACGCTTACAAGGACGGGCGCATCAATGTCAGTGCGCTGATCAATGACCTCGAAATACCGACGATCGGCGTCTTAAATGGTTCCGGCGGCCACGCCGAAATCTGTCTGATGTGCGACATTACGCTCTGCGCCGAAGAGGCGATCATTTTCGATCCCCATTTCAACATGGGATCGGTCCCGGGCGACGGCATCCATAGTTGCTTTCAAGAATTGCTCGGCGTCAAGCGGGCGGCCTACGCGCTTCTCACGGGTCAGCGCATCGACGCCAAGCTGGCGCTCGAATACGGAATGGTGAACGAAGTTCTGCCCAGGGATCAGCTCCTGGGTAGGGCCTGGAAGCTCGCCGACCATATCATGAGCCAACCCCGGCCCACGCGGCGCCTGACGACTCAGATACTTCGGCGCCCCTGGAAGCGGCGGATCGCCGATGACCTGGACGGCGGCTTCGGCATTCAGATGTTCGCGCACCTGGCCAAGAACGAGGCGATCCACGACCCCGCCCGCGCCGCATCGGCAGCCGCCGCCGGCAAGAAAGTGTTTGACTGAAACGCGAAGCGGTCAACCGCCGCGGTGCTAAGGACTGCCAGCCTCATTTGCGCTCAGTGCAGAATCGAGTTGGCGATCTCCTCGGCCACCAGCTCTTTCGCGGTTTGCAGGTCGTCACGCGGATGCACGACCACCACTGCCATCATCTGATCGGACGAGCCGCCGACCGACGCGCGCGCGACGATCGCGCGGTCGTAGATTTCCTCATCAGTCGCGTTGCCGTTGGGACCGAAACGCGGCTCCTGGGGACGCCGCATTTCGTTCCTGAAAGTCTGATAGTTGCGCAGCCCCATCATCGGGTCATTAGGATCCAGGATCTGACGGCGGGCGGCCTCGGAATAAGGATCCAGGGGTTTGTTTCCGGTGTCACCAATCGGTGGAGGTTCGGTGCCCGCGGCACGCAGCAGTTTCGCAATCACCCACGGGTCGCCGGGGCCGAGATCTCCGAGCACCACTCCGGGCTTGAGCAGTTTCTCATTCACCGTGACGGTGACGGTGACCGGCGCGCCATGGCCACTGTCGGGTCCTCGATGGGCGCCGCTAAAATCCTGCTCGAGAGTTTGCTGGACAATCGGATCGGTGCAGATCGCGAACAGTGGCGCGGTTTGGGGAATCGAAAGTTTTCCGTCGATCTGAACGTCGCTCGCGATCGCGACGCCCGCGAGAGTCGCCATCAGCACCGCCAGCATCAACCCCGATCGAATCTGCAAAGCCTTCGCCCTCATCTCAGCAATCGGACTAGCGATAAGCGCGCGCCGCTTCGATCGGCCATATCGCAACTACCTCATCGCCGCGCATGACGTAGTACTCGCTGTGCAGGTTGATGGTCGTGTCGTTATGACTCGGCACGATCTCGATTTTCATGCCCGCATTGATCTCGGTCCCCGATGCGTCGACGTGGCCGTGCTCCTCGGAAAGCCCCACCACTTTGATCGGCAGGTCCTTGCCCGCCGGCGGGCCGAACTCGTTGGTCAGCGATTTCATTCCCGCATCGATTATCGCATGATCGCCGCGGCGCGAAATCACCGTGGCCAGCAGCGTCAGCGCGGAGCGTCCGAGGTCGGGCCGCACGATGCGATAGGCGCCATCCATAAAAACATACGAACCCGCCTGCACCTCGGTCACATCGGGCCACGTGCCGGCGATGTCATAAGTGCCGGTGCCGCCGGCGCTGACGATCTCCGGCGCGAGTCCCGCGGGCTTCAGCGCCTCGACATGACGACTCAGTTCGGTGAGCGCCTCGCGCGCGGTGCGCTCGCGCTTTTCCTTGTCGGGCACGAGGACCGCATGACCTTCGTAGCCCATGATGCCGCGATAGCGCAGCGGACCTTCGCTAATACGACGCGCGAGTGCGATGGTCTCGTCTGGCGTCGCGGTACCGCATCGATGCATCCCGGTGTCCACTTCGATGATCACATCGATCGCGCGACCGGCGCGCTTCGCGCCCTGCTCGAGTTCGCGAACATTCAAGTCGCTTTCGACTGCGACGATAATTTCCGGCTTGGGCGGCAACGCGAACAGACGCTCGATTTTTTTGACGCCGACAATTTGATTCGCGAGCAGGATCGGGCCGAGGCCGGCGCGCGATAGCACCTCGACCTCGCCCAGCTTCGATGCGGTAATTCCGATGGCGCCCAATTCGAGCTGGCGTCGCGCGACTTCGGGCGTCTTGGGCGTTTTGAAATGAGGCCGCAGCTTCTGCGGACGATTCGCGAAGAAGGCCGCCATCGAGCGGAGGTTCTCCTCCATCACCTCGAGGTCGAGGAGCAGCGCCGGCGTGTCGATGTCGGTCTTGCGCATCGTTACCTCACGGGACCTTGGTGTTCAGCACTTCCTGCGCGCGAGCGGCGCGCCATTTCGCGAGCCGGTCGGCCAGTTGAGCATCATTCAACGCGAGAATCGCGGCCGCGAATAGTCCGGCATTCGCGGCGCCGCCCTTCCCTATCGCCATCGTTGCAACCGGCACGCCTTTCGGCATCTGCACGATCGAGAGCAGCGAATCGAGGCCGTTCAGCGCACTCGGCATCGGCACCCCGATGACGGGGAGCGTGGTCTTCGCCGCGACGACACCCGCCAGATGCGCGGCGCCGCCGGCGCCCGCGATAATCACGCGCAGCCCGCGGTCTCGCGCGCCGGCAGAATAGTCCAAAACCACATCCGGCGTGCGATGCGCGGACATCACGCGGACTTCATGTGGTACTTGAAGTTCGGTCATGACCTCGCACGCCGCCGACATGAACTCATAATCGCTTTTGCTGCCCATAATCACGCCGACAACGGGTTTGATACTGGAATCGGCCATCGCAAACGTTCTCCTCGAATGCTGATGCTATGTCAGCGCGCATGGAGTATCCAACCTTGGAACAATCCGGCAAAATTGAGCGCGAGCTTGCCCAGTTAGCAATGAGTACCCCGATTCCCTCCAATGCTGCCGAATTCACGCTCGCCGAAATCGCGCTCGCGACCGCTGGCGAGGCGTTCGGCGATGGCGCCCTGAAGGTGCGCGGAGTCGGCATCGACACCCGCAACCTTACGAGCGGTGCGTTGTTCGTCGCGCTGCGAGGCGTTACTGATGGGCACCAATTTCTCGCGCAGGCGGAGCAGCGGGGCGCGATCGCTGCGATCGTCGAGCGCGGCCGTCGCATCGCCGACCTCGCGTGTGTTGAGGTTGATGACACGCTCGCCGCACTCGGATGTCTCGCGCATCATCACGTGGATCGGATCCGCGCCGCGCGTCCGATCCCATTGATCGCGATTGGCGGCGCGGCCGGCAAAACCACCACCAAGGAAATCACCGCGGCGCTGGCGCGCGCGGTTTTCGGCGCGACGCTTTCCACCCCCGGCAATCTCAACAATCTGATCGGCGTGCCGATGACGCTACTGATGCTCACCGAGGTGCATCGCGCGATGGTCATCGAATGCGGCACCAACACGCCGGGCGAGATCCCACGCCTGGCGGCGATCGTCGAGCCGGACGTAGCAATGGTCCTCAACGTGGACCTCGAACATACCGAGCGTCTTGGCACTATCGAGGATATCGCCGATGAGGAAGCCGCGATTTTCAACCATACGAAACGCGCCGCCGTCATTCCCGCCGACGATACGAGACTCATGTCGCGGATGCCATGGCCTCTGCACGCGGTGACCTTCGGCGTCAACAGCGATGCAACCGTTGAGCTGCTCGAGCGCGCGGTGACGGCGCATGGACGCGCCGCGATTGCCATTCGCCTCGATGACACAACCGTCGCGCCGGGCGTCGAACCTGTCGTGCGCGCGGAGATCGCGCTTATCGGACGCTCCGGCGCGATGAATTGCACCGCTGCCGTCGCGGCCGTCGCGGCCGCATCGCCGACGCCATTGCGTGGCGAGCAGTTACGCGCGATGGAACACACGCTTGCCGAAATCCAACCGGTGCCGGGCCGCCTCGCGGTGAGAGAAGCCGGCGGTATCGTCATCATCGATGATTCCTACAACGCGCAACCGCCATCGGTGCGAATCGGGCTGGAGGCTGCGCGCGAGGTCGCTCATCGCCTCGGCGCGCGGCTGGTAATCGCGCTGGGCGACATGCTCGAACTGGGCACGCTCGCGAAACCCGCGCACGCGGTGGCGGTGCAGGATGTCCTCGCCTCGAATCCCGCAGTCTTCCTCGCGATCGGAGAGGAAACCTGCGCCGCGGCAGCCGCCGCGCGTCCGCGCTCGCACGATTGCGACGTGCGCCTATGTGGCGACAGCGAGGAAGCCGCGTGGCTCATTTGCGGCCTCGTACGCACAGGCGATGTGGTGCTGGTCAAGGGATCGCGGGGCATCGGCACCGAGCGCATCGTCGAGGTGCTGGTAAAGGGTTTCGGCCGCTAGCGGACTCGTCACTCGGCCTTCACGAGGGCATCGAGACCCGCGCGATCTCCGATCGCCACCAGCAAATCGCCAACGTTAACCACAGTGCCAGGCCGAGGAATTATCCTTATCGGATCGTCATTGCGCTTGAGCGCGACAATTCTCAGCTTGCCAAGCGAATCTTCGATCTCGACCACGCTCTTGCCGACCATCTTACTATTCTCCGGGATGCGAATTTCCTCGAGATCGATCTCTTCTCCGCGGCCCGAAGTGAACAACTCAATAAAATCCACCACCGATGGACGAACAATCGTCGAGGCGACCCGATACCCGCCATACTGATAGGCGGAAATAACTTGATCGGCGCCCGCCAGCTTGAGCCTGCGCAGACCCACGTCGCCTTCGCCACGCGCGTGAATCGAGATGGCGCGGTTTTTCTCGCGCGCGGCGAGCGTGATGTACACATTGTCGGCATCCGAGGCGGTGGCCGCCACCACCGCGCGGGCGGAACGGATTCCGGCGTCCTCCAGCACGTCGTCATGCATCGCGTCGCCAATCAGATGCGGGATATCGAGGCGGATGAGATCTTCGGCGGACTTGGGATCGGTGTCGATGATCACCATCGGCACGCGATGGCGCGCGAGCTCCTCGGCGACCGCGCGCCCGAAACGGCCGAACCCGCAAATGATCACGTGATTCTTGAGACTGTGAATTCTTCGCAGCATTCCCCTCGCTCCCAAATAATCGCGCAGTTGTCCCTCGATTATGACTTCGGTCATCGTCGCGAACAGATAGAAGGCGGTCCCAACCCCGGTGATGATCAACATGATGGTGAATACCCGGCCGCGCGCATCCAGAGGTTTCACCTCCTCGTAGCCGACCGTCGAAATCGTGATCACCGTCATGTAGAGCGCGTCGAGGAACGACATCCCCTCGATGACGATGTAGCCGAGGGTGCCGAGCCCGGTGAGAATCGTGATTCCCGCGACCGCAATCGCGATGCGCTGCGCCGGTGAGCGAGGCCGATGCGGCCGGACCTGCATCAACTCGGGCGGCTTCACGGTCGCGGTTTTTCGGTCATTGGAATCCACTTTGGGAATCCACTTGGGGAATCCACCGTGTACCAGTGGCGCAACCCTCGCGAAGCTATTGGTTCTGTTGACGCTGCTGCATGGTTGCACCGAGAGGAGGTTTCACGATGACGCCGGCGAAGCCGGTTGCCGAGCGTCCATCGGCGGTGGTTATGGTGACCGTCGCCACGTAGGTTCCGGCTTGCATATAGGTGTTGTAGGCCATGATCGGCGGCAACGTCGAAGTGTGGCCATCGCCGAAATTCCAGTTGAATGACACGATCTGGGCGCCCGACGGATCGAGCGCATTCAGCAAGAATCCCACCAGCAACGGGGCGGGGCCATATCCGGGAACCGCCTGCACCGTAACCAGCAGCGGCTCTGGGATCGACATGGTGGCGCGAGCGCTCGGACGCTCACCCGGCGCCATCTCCTGTGCGCGCGCAATATGGCATGCCGCGCCGACAATTAGTGCCGCAATCGCGAAACCTACGAGCCTGGAAATCCTCACTGCATTACGACGCCGCCGTCAGGATGGAGAATCGAGCCGGTGTAGTAGCGGCCCTCCTCACTCGCGAGGAATAGCGCGGTATTGGCGACGTTGACCGGTTCGCCGATTTGCCCCAGCGGCACGCGATCGATGAGACGCTTCATGAAGCCGGTCGCCTTTTGAATGTCTGCCGTCATCGGGGTGTTGATGAAGCCCGGCCCAATCGCATTGACGGTAATCTTGCTCGGCGCGAGTTCGACCGCGAGCACCTTGCTGAGCATCCACACGCCGGCCTTGCTGACCGCATACTCACCGGCGCCCGGGGTCGGCAACTTCGCCGCACCCGATGCAATATTGATGATCCTGCCGCCCTTGCCCGCCTTGACCATCTCGCGCGCGACCGCGCGATCGCACAGGAACACCCCATCGAGGTTGATACTCAGCACCTTTTTCCAATCCGCGAATGGCTTCGCGCTGAGCGGCGCGGGACTGTTGGCGCCCTCCTCGCCGTAGCGCGCATGCGAGACGCCCGCCGCGGCAACCAGGATATCGACGCCACCGAGATCTCTGACCGCGCGCGCGACCATCGCATCCACCTGCGCCTCGTCGCTGGTGTTGACCTGAATCGCGACTGCCTTGCGTCCTAGCTTGCGGACTTCCGCGGCGACTCCGTCTGCTGCGGCGAGGTTGCGATCGGCGACCGCCACGTTGGCACCTTCCTCGGCAAACCTTATCGCGGTGGCGCGCCCGATCCCGCTCGCGCCGCCGGTGATCAATGCATTCTTGTTTTCCAATCTGAGTGCCATCCAAAAATCCTTCTCTCGGTTTCGTTGAATCTGCGCCTACCACATCAGGAGGCCGCCGTCGGGATGCAGAATCGAACCAGTGTAGTAGCGGCCCTCGTCACCGGCGAGGAACAACGCCGTATTGGCGACATCAATTGGCTCGCCGACGCGGCCGAGCGGAACTTCCGCCAGTCGATCGGCAAACTCCGCGTCCTTCTGGATATCGGCGGTCATCGGCGTGTCGATCCATCCGGGACCGATCGCGTTGACGGTTATTTTATGCGGTGCGAGCTCGACCGCCATCACCTTGCTAAGCATCCACACCCCCGCCTTGCTGGCGCAATATTCCACTGCTCCTGGGAGGGGAAACTTCGCCGCCGCCGATGCGATCGTGATGATCCTGCCGCCCCTGCCTTGCTTGATCATCGCAGCCGCTGCGGCGCGGCAGGTGAGAAATACGCCATCGAGGTTGACGCTCAGGACGCGACGCCAATCCGCGAGCGGTTTGTCGATCGTCATCTGAACCGGAGGCCGTCCCTCCTCGCCATAGCGCGCGTGTGAGATTCCGGCGGCCGCGAGCACGATATCGAGTCCACCAAGTTCGTGAACGGTGCGCTCGACCATCGCGTTGACCTGACGCTCGTCACTGGTATCGACCTGAATCGCGATCGCTTTGCGCCCGAGCTTGCGCACTTGCGCGGCGACTTCTTCGGCGCCGCCGATTGCGCGATCCGCGACTGCGACGTGGGCGCCTTCTTCGGCGAAGCGGATGGCGCTCGCGCGTCCGATACCGCTTGCGCCGCCAGTAATGAGCGCGAATCTATTTTCCAGCCTGGGTGCCATCGAGACGGACTCTCCTTTCGATCTGAACGGTTGTTACCACGGGGGGCAACACGCCCGCCACCATCGCATAAAAGGAAGCGATGGCGCGAATCTTCACTACGAATCACCGCGAGTTCGAATCGCCTCTCTACGGCGAAGGACCGAATAAAAGGACCGAATAAGGAGAGGCGCGCCGACTGGAGTTTTGTCAGTCGCGCCTCGTCACTCCAGCTTCACCGCGGTTCCCTTCACTGATGTGCAGGTGAAACTGAGGACGTTGTAAACCGGAACGAAGCCATACAGGCTGCTGAACGTCGTGACATTTACCAGGGCGTCGCCGCCGCTCGGCGCCAGGGCTTTGTCTACCGCGGTTTGAACATCGGAGTTTCCCCACGGAATCACGGCGATCACGAAATAACGGCAGGCTTCTCCCTCCGCCGGACCCAGTTCCTTGACTGAATGACCGGTCTTTAGAACGGAAGCCGGGTCAACGGAACTTTTTGTAATGACACCCAGCGATCCCACGGACACGCATCCTGCAAGAGAAAGCAAACCCAGCAACCCCATCAGCCGTGTGATTCGCATTCTTTCCTCCTTTTTAGCGCATGTACCACGAAGTGCCCGCTCACGAGCATTTTCATCGCCGCACGAAAATGCCCACCAATAGTCTTACCATTGAGTCGAGTTTACAAGTTGTGGACACCTACATCGCCGGCGGTTTATTCGTCCGCTCGACCGCCGCAGGTTTCGCTCGCCGAGTCCACCGTTATCTCTCGCCAATTTGCCTCAAGCATTTGACGCTGATCGTTTTTGCATCGCGATAGCGGACGAAATCCGACGGCGATCCAGCAGAGAGCGGCTTCCTCCTAGGCCATCTCTGTGCCTCGGCGACCGCGCCATGACCGAGGAATTTGAGCAGGGACGGGCCGGGAGGGTTCTCAACAGACGCGCAGAACTCCTCGGGTGTCGGAGGTCGCTCACGTCGCCGGAATCATTCCGGCGACGTGAAGCAACGCCAGGTTTGTCTGCTATAGAGATCTGAGAAAATTCAGCAGGTCCTGCTGATTTGAGGCGCTCAACGCGTTGAAGTTGCTGATGACCGCGTCGGCCTCAGAGCCGCAAAAAATGGTCGGCGAGAATGGAGAAAAGAAGTCACCTGCCACTTCAAAGGTTTCCAGCGAAGTGATACTCGCACATTCTTTGAGCGGGCTCACGTGTGCCTCAATCGCCGACAACAAATCGCCGGCCCGCCCATCGTGCATGAAGAAGAGTCGCTGCCCAATGCCCCATAAGGGCGCAGTGCGAGACTCATCGGGACCAGCGATGCCCTGGTTGACGCCGTCGGCCAGGGTCGCTCCCATGTGATGCAGCGCAAAGTCCGAAAAGCGTTTAAAAGGTCACAGTGCGTAAATCCTCGAACTGGGACGCCGCAGTGGTCAGGCCCGACGAGTGGCAGTTAGCGCATCCAACCGCGTTGAATTGGCTCTGGCCGTTGGCGACCGAAGCCGCGCTAATCGAGACTCCGTTCTGGGTGACAAATGGCGCCGTCGCAGGCGCGGGCGGCGCGTTGAACCGCATGAATATTACGAGATTCTCCATCGCGGAAGCCATTTGGGTCGCCGTCCCGGTGGTGGGCGGAGTACCGTTCGGTCCGGTGGCCGGAGTGGCGTCTTCAGGGGTCTTGTTGAACACGCAGCCGGCAACTGCGGAGCGCTCGTTGGGAAAGTTCTCGTTTGAAACGCCGAGCTCCACGTTCAGAGCCTCGCCGGCAAACACCGCGAGGGATTTCTTTTGCGCCTTCCAGCCAAAACGGGTAATGGTCCCGTCGTTTCCGCTGGTATTGAACCGGCCGGCGATCCCGAGCTTGGACTTCGCGGCCTGATTGGCGCTGAGGTTGGCTTGAAGGACGCTGTCCGGCGTGTTCTCGACCAGACCAAGACCGAACGTGGGAGTAGGAATGCGGAATATCACGTTATTGTTGGCGAGCTGCTGCGTGAAGTTGGGCTGACTGAGGTTGCAGCCCGGAGCGTCGGAGCGTCCTGCAATGGTGAAAAGATTATGCACACCACCGTCGAGCCCGTTGTTCTGGTTCAATATGAAGCGCGCCTCGCGGACCGGACCATTGGCCGTGATAAACCAGGGTATCGCGTTAGTTGCGCCGTCCAGATTTGCGAGCGCAACTTCAGGATTCGTATTCGGACTTGTACCACCTACCGTCGGTTGAGAGTGGCACATCGTGCAACTGTTGCCGTTGAAGGCCGGACCAAGACCTACGCCGGGTTCGCCGACTATGCTGTTGGAATTACCCGAGACCGAAAAAACCTGCTTAAAGACATTCTGTCCCCCGCCCCAGAACTTCTGCATATCTACCGAGTCCGCCAGAGGAAGACGCGGGGCGTTTCCTCCGCTACTGGGGCGCGGACCCGGATCGGTCTGGGCGTGGGTCGTGCCGACCGAGAAAAGAATCAACGTGATGCCCGCCAGCACCAGAGGCACAAGTGAGCGGCCGGAGAAGTAGCGTCCAGAGCTGATCGAAGTTGTTGAGGCGTAAGTGCGCGCCGCAATCGTGTTGAGAAAAGACATTTCCACCCTCCCGTACGGACACGCAGCGTCGGCCGCGCTGGAAGAACGTCCAGCAATGGTTTAAAGATGGCCGAGCCGGATGCGGTAACCCAACTTGCTACATTCTGTCAAGTATTTATACAATCTGTAGGGGTCCGGAGTTCGTGTCACGCAGAGCATTCAGGCTTTCGGACACCATCTCCGGCTGGACTCTGAATCAATTCGAAGGCGGGGCGGCTGGCGACGGCGGACGAAATCCAAAGATGACCGACCCGAGAACGGCGCCATCCTTCCGCCATCTCTGTGCCTCGGCGCGTAGTCCCTGCTAAAATTCCTTCATCATGGCGCACGAACAAGCGGCTACCGTCGCGACGGAGCCGACCAACTGCTTCTTCGAACTCGATGGGCTCAAACTCCACTATCTCGATTGGGGTGGCGATCCGAAGCAGCGCACCTTCGTCCTGCTGCATGGCGGCGGCGCGCACGCGCATTGGTGGGATTTCGTCGCGCCCGAACTCAGCTCGTACGGTCACGTGGTCGCGCTCGATTTTCGCGGTCATGGACGCAGCTCATGGTCGAGCAGCGGCGACTACGGCCCTTCATCATACATTCACGATGTTCGGGCGCTGATCGATCACCTCGGCGCCAAGGTCGTGCTGGTTGGGCATTCGATGGGCGGCGCGGTCGCGCAATGGTGTGCGGTCACCTTCCCGGAGAAACTCGCGGCGTTGATTATCGTCGATTCCCCCGCAGGCCCTCCCCCGCTGTTGCGGCGCCTGCAATGGCGATGGCGCCGGCGCGCGCAAGGCGGCAAGCGGCCCGAGCTGCGCTCGGCGGACGACATCATCCGCAAATTTCGGCTCTCGCCGCCGGGAACCTATCTGACGAAAGACCAGCTCGAGCAGCTCGCGCTCAAGGGCGCATTGCAACTGCCCAACGGGCATTGGGCGTTTCGCTTCGATCCGGAAACGCGCGCATGGCGCAAGCATAAGGGGCGGATGAAGCGGCCGAATCTCAAGCGTCTCAAGCTGCCGACGCTGATTTTGCGTGGCGCGGAGAGCAAGCTCGTCGGCGGCTGGCATGCGCGGCGGATGAATCGCAAGGTCAAGGGATCCGTATACAAGGAGATCCCGCGCGCGTTCCATCATGTGCCGCTGGATAATCCCGAGGCTACCGCGGCGGCGATTCTTGAGTTCGTGGAAGAAAGAAGGATCGGAGCGGAATAACCACAGAGACACAAAGGCGCTGAGGGAATGGAGTCAGAGCACCCCGCCTATCGGGATTCCTCCTTTCCTTTGTGTCTCCGTGCCTCTGTGGTTACTGCTTTTTGGCGGGTGCGCAGTAGGATTCAGGTGGTTCTTCCTCGAAACGTTCGAGATGATCAGTGACCTCGAACCAAGGAGACTTCGAGCCCATCCAGATGTTCGCGACCGAGCGATTGCCCGGATCGCTATCGAGCGTGCCGAGCCTAATGCGACGCAGTGAAGGCATCGATGGCGAGCGGCCGTAAACCGGTGAGCCGCAGCGCGAGCAGAAGCCGCGTATGCCATCAGGGGAAGACTGATACTCTCCGATCAGCTCCTCGCCCGATGTAATGCGAAACGACGCCGACCGCACCGTGGCATTCGAGGCGAACGCCGAACCGGTGGCGCGCCGACACATCGAACAATGGCAATATATGATCGGTCCGAGGTCCTCATCGATCTCGAAACGAACACCGCCGCATAAGCATTTGCCGGTAAGCATCGCGGCTAGACGCGCAACATGAAGTCGCTGAGGTCCATCGCGAAATTACCATCGGTGAGCTGCATCGACTTGGGCGAGCGCTTAAGCTGGAGGCGAGTGAGGTCCTGGTCGCGGGGCAGCACAAAGACGATATCGCCGGCAGACAGCATGATGACGCGCACCCGCTCCTCGCCGCGGCGTTCCGCGCCGCTGACCTCGTAAGGACTGACGTGAAAGGAGAAGCCGCGAGCCCGGATGACGTTCATCGCGAACTCTTCGACGATGCCGACGAATAGCCGCGTGTTGTCGTCCTTGAACAGACGCTTGTCGATGACCAGGACCCTGTCTCCCTCGGTAACTATCGACATCGTGCCGCCCTCCAGTCCCACTAGTTCGAATGCGCTGATTCTACGACAAACCCTGCCGGAGGCAATTGCGGCCGCTCGGGCGGGAAGCCGTTTTTCAGCGGAATCCTTCTCGGCCGGCAGCATCAGCGCGGGCGTCACAACGTCGATATCGGGCTCGATGACAAATAGTAGCGGCTCGCACGAAGGTTTGCGAAATGCGCGCCGGAAAGACCCGCGCGCCGCGCTCAAACCGGCAAGACTATCCTGAGACGGTGGTCGCCTGCTCGAGGCCGCCGATCTTTGGCGAGGAGGTTTCCTGAACCTGCTCGGTGTTGGCCGCCATCCATCCGCGAATCGCGTCGGCCAGCTCCCGCGCGCCGATGATGTCGAGTCCGAATCGTATCGGCAATGATCGCGGCAGCGCTTCGATAGCCTCGCGTCCGCCGCGACGCGCCGCGAGCCGATCCAACAGCCGTTCGATTACCGGAGTTCTCGTCGGGCGCAAACGCGAATCGGCATAGATGTTCACGATAAGTTCGGCCGCTAGGATGACCGCATCGGGCATCCTCACGCTATCGGTCGCGAACTGATCCAGCGCCTGCTTGAGTGGGAACAGATCGGGGGTCCATTCCGTCACCGCGCCCGCGCGCATCAGGGTCTCGAGACTCGGCGTAGTGAAGGTGTAGCCCCACCCAGCGAGCTTGGTGCCCGCGGTTGCGAGCTCCGCCGGATCGAGGATGCCTGCCTGGACGCGCGCCATCAGCGCCGACTGCGTCCAGATGCGGCGGACGCCAAAGTCATTGCGCGCGACGTTCGCGATGAGGCGGTCGTCGGTCCACAGCGCATGGCCCGGCATCGATGCCAGCAAAATGCTCTCGGCGCCATGAGGTCCGAAGTGGCCGGTGAGCTCCGCGCGCTGACTCGGCGTCAGCGTCGACAGGACGGAGCCGTCGGCGATAGTGCAAATCGAGGCGACCGTATCCGCGAGTTCGCGGAGCTCCAGATCGGCGTTTGCGATTCCGGCCCCATTCGAGACCCAGGTCAGTGCAGTGTTGGGCTCGAACTGAAACCTTCGCAGCTCCTGCAACGTAGCCTGCGACACGATAAATCGGCGCGCCCAATTCCTCAGAGGTTCAAGCCCGCCGAGCAGGTACAGCGTCGCGATCGCGGTCAGGTCGAGCACGATCGAACTGGCGCGGTTGTATGCGCTCAGCGCCGCCTCCAGTTCTTCTTCGGAACCCTGGCAGCACTTGATGATCGCATCCGACCGCGTAGCCAGCGAAAGGACGCCATGAACGTCGCTCAGCCCGATGCGCTCGGCGTAGCCGTGAATTGAAATCGGCGTCAGCGCGTAAAACTCGTGCGCGTTGTCACGAATTTCTGCCGCGCTCATTCCTTTCCCAACGGCGCCAAGATCGTATGGAACCTCGGCCACCGTCCTGGTGTCGGCGTGGATCATTTCGATTTCCGGAAGTCCCGGGAATCGCCGCGCCCATCCGTACAGACAATCCTGGTAGCGATAGGCGTACTTCGACATCAGCTGTTTGACCACCGCGCTCTTGCGGCTGAGGCGGCCTTCCGAAAGCTGAAACTTATCGCCCGGGCGGCGCCCGCGCAGTTGCTTCATCAGTGGCGATGACGGCCCGTATTCGCCGATCGAATCATCCGCATCGGGAGCGTCCTCGAGAATCGCCCACGTCTCCGTATTGCCGTCCTGCTCGACGAAGCACACGGCGCATCCGAGCTGCGCAGTCTCGAAATCCGGCACAGTCGGCATCGGTCCAAAGGGCCCGAGCGCCGACAGAAACGCGCGATGCGCATCGGGATCGTCGGGATTGCACCGCAAGAGCGCATAGGCGTAGCTGAGCGCCTCGTTGGGACGGCCCGCCTCGCGCATCAGATTGACCGCCACGCGGCCGAGCGCGGGCCGCACCTCGCGCGCGGGCGGCATCGACTCGGGATCGATGGTCTGTTCATTGTGTCCGAGCGCGCGGGTCATCGCCGATCGGCGCAGCCGCATGATGCGATCGTCATGATGAACCGCGAGATATTGGTCGAGCAGATGGATCGCGCCATTTGGATCGTTGCGTTCCAGAATTTCCAGCTCGAATTCGAACGCGCCTTCGACCAATGCGCCATCGGCGCGAAGCTTGCGGCAGACCTCGACGACCACGTCATTGCGGCCCAGCCGTGTCGCGCATTCGAGCAGGCGGCGCATGTCGCTGGCCGTCGCTCCCATGTGCGGGGTATCACTCTCCAGCGCGAAGCCTCGGATCTGGATGATCGATTCCCAAATCACCAGCGCCTCACTGTAGCGGCCGAGATCGTGCAGGAGCACCGCGAGATTGCGGCGCTCGTCGGCGCTGGTCTCCAGCCGCAGCTCGCCGAGCGCGTCATCAGCCAGCCGCCATGCTTTGGCGCTGTCGCCGCGCGAGAGTTCCAGGCGGGCGCGCAGCGTGTAGCGCGCCGCACCGGGTATCAGATCTGCGGGAAGCTCGGCCAGCAGCGCCTCGGCCTGATGCCATCTCTCCAGTCGCGATAGCACGTCGCATGCGCAACTCACGGCGAACAAGTAATCACCGCTTGGGATGGTCGCGGGATTGTGCACCGAAGGAATCAGAATATCGGCGGCCTCGTGCAAGTCGCCGGGCAGATCGCGCTCGCGCAGCGTGACCCCGAGATGAAATTCCGCGTCGTCGCGGCCACCGATTTTCACCGCGCGGCGGAAGACATCCACCGCGCTGGTCAGATTCCCGCGGCTGCGCAACAGGATCGCGTACTCGCAAAGTCCGTTGGTATCTTCGCGCTCAAGGGAGTGCGCATTTTCGATGTCGCGGCCGGCGCCTTCGATTTCGTGCACGGCGATTCGGGCTTGCGCACGCGCCAGCAGCGCCTGCACTTCATTGGCGGTCGACAACTCTTCCTGCGCCAGAACAATGGCGCGCGAGAAGCATGCCTCGGCCTCGCGCACGCGCTCCTCGCGCACCGCGCCGGAGTTGGTTTCGATCTCGCATAGCAGGATCGATTGTCCCAGCAGCAGCCACGGATCGGATTTCCCGGTTAGCCTTTCGGTGGCCTTGCGTGCGAAGCGCTCGGCGCGCGAATAGTCGTTCGCCGCGACGGAGCGGCGCGCCATCACCATGGCGACTTCCGGATCCATTTTGACCAGCGGCGCAGTCTTGCGCTCCAGCTCCGCTAGTGGCGTAGAGGCCGGCATATTACTCAGCCACAAGGCGTGAGCACGCGCGCTGCGGGGAAATTTGGCGCACACACTTTCCGCCATCGCGCACGCGCGCTCCTTCTCGCCGAGCATGTCGTAAGCGAGGACTTCGTTAGTGCATGCGTCCTCGTCGTCGGGTCGGATCGAGCGCGCGGCGATGAAAAGCATCAAGGCTTTCTTGATCTCGCCTTCCTTCAGCCATGCGCGCGCCAGGTTCGCCAGCACCGCCAGCCGCTGATCGATACTGAGCCGCTCCCAGTTCTGCTCGCGAAGCTGCATCAGCTTGAGGCGGCCGAGCTGATGATGGCGCTGATCGATGAGCGCCACCGCATCCTCGATTTCGCGGCTGCCTTCGTCATGCGCCTGCGCGGACAGATAGTACCAGCGCGGTTCAAGCCGGAATCCCGAGTCCGCCTTGGTCAGAGCCTGGCGCTTCGGACTCGATTCGAACTCGGTCAGGACGTCGGGATATTCATCGAGCAAATCCTCTATGTCTTCCCAGCACAGCACGTCGACGGTGAACAGACCGGCGGCGCGATTTTCCAGGTTCAGGTCAAAAAGCGCGCGCTTGAGCGCCGTGGAGCGCGACGCGGTGGTTGCGATCGTAAAGTCTCCGATCGGAAGCGAGAGACTCGCCGCGCGCTCCACAGCCTGGTTCAACTCGGCCAGGCTGAGAGGCTCGCGCGACTCATGCAGGTCGCATCGCACCGCCGAGAGATGCGGCCGCCCGCTGACCTCGAGCAGATGGATTCCGAGCTCGCGATCGCGCGCCTCCTCGAAACGCTCGAGACCGGGCATCTGCCAATGGCGGCGCAGCAGCTTGAGGCATAGCCGGCGAAACTCCTCGGAATTGCGCGGCAGCGCGTAAGGCGGGCCGAAATGTATCATACCGTAGAGAATCCTAACATGAGGGTAGTGCTACTAGAAGGGCTATTAAGCGTCGTTTTGTAGGATATAGCGCCTTCTCTTCCTTTTGCGCGGTGCTCGCGGATCCGTCCGGTCCGGGCCCTCGGGAATCGGCTCAGGAAGCGATATTTGTTCCACCTTCGGCGACTGATACGATGCTCGCTTCGAACGTGCTTAGTCTCGACAACATCTCCAAGTCGTTTGGCGCCCGCAAAATTCTTGCCGACGTGAGCTGGTCCATGCCTGATGACGGCAGGGTCGGCCTGGTCGGCCTGAACGGCGCGGGAAAATCCACCTTGCTCAAGATCATCGGCGGGGTGCTGGCGCCCGACTCGGGCCGCATTTCGCTACCGCAGCGCGCGCGAGTGGCATACCTGCACCAGGAGTCGCCGGAAATGGGCGGCCGCTCGGTGCTCAACGAGACGCTATCGGCGTTGACGCGGTTGCAGGAACTGGATCGTCGCCGCCACGAGCTGGAAAAGATTCTCGCGCAGTCGCAGGAAGGTCCCGCGCACGACGCCGCGATGAACGAGTATGGCGACGTACTCAGCGAACTCGAACATCGCGACTTCTACACCGCCGAAAGCCGCGCCGAGTCGGTTCTGTTCGGACTCGGCTTTGCCGAAAGCGATCTGCATCGCGACGTCGCGGAATTTTCCGGCGGTATCAGGATGCGCATCGCGCTCGCCAAGCTGCTGCTCGATCAGCCCGAATTCATGATGCTTGACGAGCCGACCAACCATCTCGACATCGAGGCCCGCAACTGGCTCGAGGATTACCTTTCCTCATACGCAGGCGGCATCATCGTGGTCTCGCACGATCGCTACTTCCTCGATCGCATCACCAAAAAGACTGTCGAAGTGTCGCGCGGCAAGCTCACCGAATACGTCGGCGGATACTCCCGCTACCTGGTGCAGCGCGAGGAGCGCTTTCAGCTGGAGATGCAGGCCTACGAAAACCAGCGCGAAGAAATCGAGCATATGGAGGCCTTCATCAGCCGCTTCCGCTACCAGGCGAGCAAGGCCAAGCTGGTTCAGTCGCGGATCAAGCAGCTCGAAAAAATCGAACGCCTCGAACCGCCGGCCGGAAGCGAGAAGCCTCCCTCGATTCATTTTCCGAAGTGCGAACGCAGCGCGCGGCGGGTTTTCGAGCTCAAAGGCGCAGTCAAGAAATACGGCGACCTGACGGTGTATGACGGCGTCGATCTGGTGATCGAGCGCGGCGCGCGAATCGCGCTGGTCGGTCCCAATGGCGCCGGCAAATCGACCATGATGAAGCTGCTGGCGGGTATCGAGCCGATGACGGCCGGCGAGCGCCTCGTCGGCGGCAACGTCGCGATCGGATATTTCGCGCAAAATCTGGCCGACACGCTGGACTACACCAAGACCGTGTACGACGAACTGAGCGACGCTACCGACGGGATGAGCAGCCGCGAGATTCGCAGTCTGCTCGGCGCGATGCTGTTCTCGGGCGACGATGTGGAGAAAAAGGTCGCGGTGCTGTCGGGGGGCGAGCGCGCGCGGCTGGCGCTATCGAAGGTCCTCGCGCATCGCAACAACACGCTGCTGCTCGACGAGCCGACCAACAACCTCGATATCGTCGCGAAGGACACGCTGCTCGAAGCGCTCAAGACATTTCCCGGAACCGTTCTGCTCGTCAGCCACGATCGCTTCATCCTAAATGAGTTGGTGAACGAGGTGGTCGAGGTGGGCCGCGGTCACGCGATTCGCTATCTCGGCAACTACGACGACTACTTGCGCAAGAAGGCCGAGCTGGAACTGGCGAGCGCCGGTCATGCCGTGGCCATGATCAACGCGGCGAAGGCTTCGGCGCGAGCTCCCGTGCTCGCATCGACCAATGGCATCGCGCAGGCCGAGCTCAACGGCGCCCACGCGAAGCCTGACAAGCGCGCAGATCAAACCAAACGTGTCGACGACCGTGAGGCCAAACGTCGTCACGATCAGATGCAGAAGCGCCGGCAGCAGCTCGAGGCCAGCATCGAGGGGAAGGAAGCCGAGCGCGCGAGCCTCGCGGTTGAGATGAACGACCCCAACTTCTATCTGCAGCGCAAGGATGCCGACGATTTGATCGCGCGCTATCAGCAGCTCGGGCGCGAGATCGAACGCCTCTACGCCGACCTGGAAAAACTCGAAGCTACGGCCACGCTCTCGCCTTCCTAGGCGCAATCGGCTGGTAAATTAGGCATCCGCGCGCCGATCTACCATCCCAGACTGCCCCAGACCGAAAGTATCGCCACTATGTTGTCTCTCGCGCGAAATCCGACTACCACTGCCCATCGTACCTAGGGCGTGACGTGGCTAAAGCAGTCGAGCATAAGACCTCCGACCACGAACTGGTTGCCGCGATGGCGCACGGCGATGCCGACGCGCTGCGCGCGCTCAGCGCCCGCTATGCCCGTATGCTAGGTGCGCTTGCCTACCGCTTCGTGAAGGATGAATCGGACGCCGAGGAGATCGCCGCCGATGCGCTGTGGCAGGCGTGGCGCGAGGCCGCCATGTTCGATCCCCGCCGCAGCTCCGTGAGCGCGTGGCTGGTGATGCTGGGGCGAAGCCGCGCCATCGACAGATTCAGGGCGGCACGCGCGCGCCGTCCACCGGAAAATCCGCAGCCGGATCCTGCGCCGGCGGCCGATGCGCTGACTGAACTCGAAGCCGCCGAGCGCGCCAGGATCGTCAAGACGGCGGTCGGCGAACTGGAGCCGCGCGAACGCGAGCTCCTCGAACTCGCGTATTTCTCGGACCTGACACAAGTGGAAATCGCCGAAAAGGTCGGCCTTCCGCTCGGCACTGTAAAAACCCGGATGCGAACCGGCGTCATCAAGCTACGCGACGCGCTGAGGCGGCTGCGATAACCTCATGACTCACGACGAACTCAAAGCGCTGCTGCCACTCGCCGCACTCGGACGGCTCGAGCCAGACGAGATGACGACTCTGCGAGAGCATCTCTCCGGATGCGAAGAATGCAGCGCTGAACTGCGCGAGTTCGAGCATGCAGTCGCGATGCTGGCGCTCGCAGTGGATGCCCCCGCCACCGAAGAGCGCGTGATGCGCAGGCTCGAGGCGCGCCTCGCTGCGGCGGCCCCGGTTGCGGCGCAAACGGTGCCCCATCGCCCACCCAGCCGGATTGCGGAGCCGTCACGCCGCAGCGCTGCCTCCCGGGTCGCAACGCGGGTTTCGATCGCCGCCGCAATTGTGCTGGCGCTCTATGGCGCTGGTGTGACCGCTCGTTTGATGAGTCTCCAGCGCGCGTTTGACGCGCGAACCGATCAGCTCGCCTATCTGCAAAACCGTTTCACTACGCTTGAACATGAGGCGCAGCAGGCGGAGCAGAGGATAGACTCGCTCTCGAGGGTTCTTTCCGAGCGCATCCGCCTCGAGCATGTTCTTGATGCTCCCGATTTACAGGTCACTCTGCTCGCGCCACTGCCGCCAGCTCCTGGAGCCCATGCGCTGGTTTGTGTGAGCAAGGCCACGCGCGAAGCGGTGCTGCGGGCGAACGACCTGAGTGCCGCGCCGGGAGGCAAAATTTACGAGGTTTGGTGGATCACGAAGCGAAAGGGCCCGGTTCCGGCGGGGACGTTCAGCGCGGAAGCCGGCAAGGAAGTGATCGCGCCACTGGATCCACCGCCGCCGGACGATCGCTTGATCGCGGCAGCGGTTACCCTCGAACCTGCCGGCGGAGTTCAAAAGCCGACCGGGGTGATGTACCTCAAGGGCTCGCCAGAGCGCGAATAGTGGCGCGGCAAATCCGATTCGTCCTGCCCGCCGTATCCAATCTCGAATAGTCGCTTTGATGCGAGCCGAAAACACTGTCGGTTCCCGCTGCCTCGCCCACCGGTATTCAACGCCGTGGCTCTGGTTATCAGTTATAGCGTAGTAATATGTCCGCGTTTAGGTCCGTCGAGCGGTCGCTCGAATGGAGGTAGGTTAAGCATCTGGCGAATTGCGTCGACAGCGTCTGCAGAATGTACGGTGATCGCTATGGCCTCGATCACCACCACCGGAACCGCAAAAGGAAGCGCCGCTGCAAAGGTGCCGGCACCAACGATCTCAACCACGAGAGTACCCACCAGCAGCACGACCCGAATACCTTTCAAGGCTTTCGGTGGAATCTTTTCTTTCAAACCGAGAAGGCGGTCACGCAACTCGAGCAGACGCTTCTGAAGCGACCGACCGAGTTCCGGCACGGTGCCTCGGCCAAAGATCGTTGAGAGGAACGACCCATCGAACGGCCCCCACTCTCCGACCTTTGGGTAGCCTAATTTCTCCATTATCTGCGCGACTTCGTCCTTGAGATTGGCTGCCAAATCGGAGAGACCGTCATAGTCACCGTCGATATAGATTGTGATTGGGACGGTGCGGCGCAACATGAAGTCTGCAGTAGCAGGATCTAGGCTGTAGCGGCTTGCCACAAACAGTTCTTGAACAATATCAACACCGACATCAGGCATGTCCTTTCTCCTTGACAGTCAGCGATCAACTCACTTCGCGGAAGTAGGCGCGAATGTCGTTGGCCAGGAGTTCCGGCTCCTCCATCGCGGCGAAATGCCCGCCCTTCGGCATCACCGTCCATCGCTTGAGGTTGTAGATACGCTCGGCCCAATGGCGCGGCGGCCGAACCAGTTCGCCGGGAAACATCGCCATCGCGGTAGGAGTCTCAATGCGAGTGCCGGGCTTCAGCCGCCACGGATGATGGCGCGATTCGTAGTACAGCCGCGTCGAGGAATTAATCGTCTGCGTGATCCAATAGATCATCACGTTGGTCAGCAGCTGATCTTTGGTGAAGCTGTTCTCGACCACACCATGGCAATCGCTCCAGGTGCGAAACTTCTCGACGATCCACGCGCATAGACCGGCGGGTGAATCGTTGAGTCCGTAAGCGAGCGTCTGCGGCTTGGTTCCCTGGATCCACTGATAGCCGGTCTCGGCCTGGCGGAATTTTTCGATATCGCCGAGGAACACTTTTTCCTCCGGCGTAAGGTCGGGAGCGCTGCGTCCCTCGGCGGGACCGACGGCGACCATGTTGACATGGATCCCATATAGATGTGGCTGAAACGCCTCGCCGATTCGCGACACGATCGCGGATCCCCAATCGCCACCTTGCGCCGCATAGCGTTTGTGGCCCAGCACCTCCGTCATCAGCTTATGAAAGATGTCGGCGATCGACTGGATGTTCATCGCGCGCGCGGTGGGATGTCCCGAGAATCCGTAGCCGGGGAGCGATGGCGCGATCACCGTGAACGAATCGCGCGCGTCACCGCCGTGCGCCGCAGGCTCGATGAGCATCGGAATGATATCCATGAACTCGTAGATGGAGCCCGGCCATCCGTGGAGGAGGAGCAGCGGTTTTGGATTGGGACCGCGGCCTTCCTCACGAATGAAGTGAATCTTCAGGCCGTTGACATCGGTGGTGAAATGGTTGAAGCGATTCAGCGCCGTCTCATGCTCGCGCCAGTCGTACTGGTTGCGCCAGTAGTCCAGCAGCTCGCGCATGTATGCGAGGTTGGTGCCGTACTCCCACGCAGTATCAGGCACCTCGTCGGGCAGGCGCGTGCGCGCGAGCCGCTCCTGCAAGTCTTTAAGAACAGCGTCCGACACATCGATTCGAAAGGGTTCGATTGTGGCCATTAGATCTATCCCCTGTGCCACAGGCTTAGATTTCGTCCTTGATGAAGGCGCGGATCTTGTCGCGCATTTTGAGCACGCTGGGGGGACATCATGAGATCGATGACCATCCGCTAACACCTCGATTCGAGTTACGAATACGCCCAAGTGATAGAGGGAAACGCTCTAAGCCGTCAACCGCGAAGCGCTGGCGTTTTGCCGAACTTCCATGCGATACGGACGATCGTGAAATCTCTTATCGTTTCACGGAGGAAAGAAAATGGCGCAAGGACGAATCGCGGATCGCGTGGCAATAGTAACCGGCGGCGCGTCGGGTATCGGTAAGGCGACCGCGGAGTTGTTCGCGCAGGAAGGCGCGAAGGTCGTGATCGGTGATCTGCCGGAAAGCGACGGCGAAAAAATCGCTAAGGCGATCGGCGGGACATTCGTCGCAACCGATGTCGGCGATCCGAAGCAGGTCGAGCGGTTGGTGCGAACGGCGGTCGATAAATTCGGCGGGCTCGACATCATGTACAACAATGCCGGGATCGGCGTCACCTCGCCGCTGCTCGATCATAGCGATGAACTGTATTACAAAACCATCCGCATCGATCTCGATGGAGTTTTCTGGGGGCTCAGGTACGCGGGCAAGGTGATGGTCGCGCAGAAGCGCGGCGCGATCGTGAATACCGCTTCGGTCGCGGGCATCCGCGGAAGCGTCGGATTGTCCGCCTACAACGCGGCGAAGCATGGGGTGGTCGGGCTGACGCGCAACGCCGCGCTCGAGTTCGCACCGGCTGGCGTGCGGGTGAATTGCGTATGCCCCGGTATCATCGACACACCGCTGGTCGCGCGCGCATTCGGGCATACCGAGGAGATCCGCGAGGCGATGCATCGCTTCCATCCACTCGGCAGGATGGGCAAGCCGGTCGAGATCGCGAAGGCCGTGCTGTTCCTCGCATCGGATGACGCGTCATTCGTGACCGGCCACGCGCTGGTGGTTGATGGCGGCGTATGCGCCGGCACCGGCAACACTGCGGGCATCACGACCAACGATTGAAGATGCTAACCCTCTACTTCTGTCCCGGGACGAGTTCGATGGCGCCGCACATCGCGTTGCATGAGATCGGCGCGCCATTCGAGAGCCGGCCCATCTCGCTCGCGAGGAAGGAAAATCGTGAGCCCGCGTTCCTCGCGCTCAACCCTGAAGGCAAGGTGCCCACGCTGTTGATCGACGGACGCCCGATGACCGAAGTTACCGCGATCCTCTTCTACCTCGCCAGGCGCTTTCCCGAGGCGGGCCTGCTTCCGCAAGGCGACCTCGAAGCGGAAGCGCACGTCATCTCGTGGATGTCATTCATCGCCTCCACGATCCATCCGGCGCGCCGACAGGGTATCGAGTACGCGCGCGGGGTATGGGCCATCGCGGATCAGCGGTTAAGGCATCGCGAGTGGGCGATAGGGCGTTACTCGATCGCGGACATCCATCTGTTCCGGCTGTATTGGCGCTTCCGCGGTTCGCTCAATCCGCAACCGGGCGAGTTCCCCAACCTTGCCGCACACTACGATCGGATGATGGCCAGGCCTGCGGTGCAGCGGACGATCGAGGTCGAATCAGCAATCGGCTACGACCTGCCATCATAGCCAGCTGCTTCGGATGGCGTCATTATCGACACGATGTCGATAATGGCCTTGCTGGCCGGGGATGCGGGTAAGCCTACCACCTCGCCAGAAAAGCCTTGGGTTTTCCTCGATCATTTGGCTTCGTTTGGCAAAAACGCCGTCCATCTCGATGGCCGCAGTGGGTTTGTTTTTGCAATTCTGAGGATTCGACGTTATTGCCATTCGAGGTCCTTCGCGAAGCGTTCCGGACCACTGCTCGCGATGCTCGCAGTGGGTTTGTTTCTGCGCTCTGCGACTCGGGCGAGGGTGCTGCGAATTCCACCCCCTCTGGTAGAAACCCTCGTCTTTGCTGATGATTTTGGCTTCGTTTGGGTAGAATCGCTCGCGGCGGCGGTGCGAAACTCCGCGCCGGAATGGGTTTGTTTTCACATTTTCTCATCGACTCGATGGCGCTCGAGGTCCTTCGCGAAGCGCTCAGGACACGGCTCGGCGATGCCTCGCCGTGGCTTCGTTTATGTAATTTCGCATCTGCCGATAGGATTCCCATAAACGAGGACGGCGCCTCATTTGGGCGCCGCAACCACAGAATAGCACATTTCTACGCGAACTGAACCGCGACCTCACCCCTAACCCCTTCCCGATGAAAGAAATCAGGATTTCGCGGCGAGTTCCTGCTTGACGATCTCGCTCGCCATCTTACCGTCGAGGCGCGCGCCGAATTTATCGCGCAGCGTCTTCATCAGCGGGCCGATCTGAGTGGCGCCGCCCGCGATCGTTTCTTTGACGGCGGCGCGCAGCTCGTCCTCGCTGACGCCGGCGGGAAGATAGCTCTCGATGATTTTGAGTTCGGCCTCGTTCTGATCTACGAGGTCCTGGCGGCCGCCCTTGCGCGCAAACATGAGGGTCTCTTCGCGACGCGCCTTCTCGCGCTTGAGGATTTGCACGATCGCGGCCTCGTCGGCCTCGCGGCGGACATCTTTTTCAACCTCGAAGCGCGAGACTTCCGCGAGTACTCCGCGCAGCACCATGGTGCGGAGCTTGTCGCCCGATTTCATCGCGGCCGTCAGTTCGTCACGTAGTTTCTGCTTCACACGGTAAGCTTACCCGCGTCCCATCGATGGCAAAAGGCATCGTGGTACTCCACCACCGCGCACGAAACGTGCGCGGCTCTCACCCGTCTGGCACAGTTGTCGCGAGGAATCAGAGCGACAACTGCGCCAGCCTCCCTCTCTCGCAAAAGAAAGCGAGAGAGGGGACTAATAGTGGATCGACGGCAGGTACGCGCCTGAGGGTTCGTTGTAAAGTCCGATCGTCATCAAGGTCATCTGTTGCACCAGGCGCAAGCCGTTCGCCAGGCACCATCGAAACAGCTCGCCGTTGCGCGTCGGCACCAGGATGCCGGGGCCCATCAGCAGCGGTGCCGCGCCAATCAGCGCGCGCACATCGTCGATGCTTTCGCCGACCACGTGGCCAAAGAATGCGATCGCAGTGGCGTATCCCGTGATGCGTCCGAGCCGTTCGACGACGGTCGCGCCGCCACTTCGGATCGCATCGAGGAGTTCGCCGCCGCGATGATGCCCGTGCACGCGCACGCACAGCCGGTTGCATGCTTCGAGGTCGGCTTCCTTCGCGCTGCGCACATCGTATCCCGCCATCCGCAGATTGAGCGGTTTGCCCTGCATCACTGAAAGCGGCTCGCGCGTTTCGAATCCGAGCTTGGTGTAAAGGCATAGCGAACGGTTGTGGTAGGCGGTCTGGACGAGGCGCACGCCGGCGAAGTTGCGCGCACGCGCGCGCTCCAGCACATTCTCCATCAGACGACGCCCGATGCTTTGATTCTGCAGCGCCGGATCGACGCTGATGGGACCGATGCCGGCGATCGGGTTGCGCTCGTCCATGAAGTTGCTGCCGGCAATTGTGCCATCGACCTCGGCAAGCACCGAATAGAAGCCAGGGTTCGAGATCAGCGAGGTCACTGTACCGACCGCGGCATCCACCGAGGGAAAGTCCGGCGGAAAGTTGTGCGCATCACCGATAGCCTTGAAAGCGTCGTAATCGATCCGTCCGAGGACCGCGGCGTCCTCGCGCGTTGCGCGCCGCATGTTAATCTTCATATTGTCGTACTCCTGATGAGACGGTGGATAGCAATCTCTGTCAAACCTGCGGCAAAGATCAAACGGCACAACGGCGTGGAGAGGGATCGTGATGGACGTAAAATCCGCAGCCCGCGAAAAGTTGAGCGCGACGCAACGTGACCTGATCGATCTGAGCCATCGCATCCACGCCAATCCCGAACTCGGATTCGAGGAACGCCTCGCGTCAACGTGGCTATGCGAGATGCTTTCTGATGCGGGCTTCAAGGTTGACGCGGGCGTATGCGAAATGCCGACCGCGTTCATCGCGCGCGCCGGCGCGGGTCCGCTACATGTCGCGATCTGCGCGGAGTATGACTGCCTGCCGCAAATCGGGCACGCATGCGGGCACAATATTATCGCCGCGATGGCGGCCGGAGCGGGCATCGCCGCGGCGAAAGTCGCCGACGAAGTCGGTCTCACTGTCAGTGTGTTCGGCACGCCCGCGGAGGAAGTTGGCGATGGCGGCGGCAAGATCTTCATGCTAGAGCGCGGTGGCTTCGAAGGCATACACGCCGCGATGATGGTGCATCCGTCGCCGGTCGATGCGCTGGACCTGCCCGGGACCGCCATCACGACATTCGACGTTCATTACACCGGCAAGGAAGCGCATGCGGCGGCTTTTCCGGAGTTGGGAATCAACGCGCTGGATGCGCTGACGATCGCGCAGACCGCGATCGGGTTGCTGCGCCAGCACATTCGTCAGACGGATCGCGTCCACGGCATCATCACTCACGGCGGCGATGTTCCCAACGTGGTTCCGGCGCATACGAAGGCGCGCTACATGGTGCGCGCCAAGACAATCCGCGATCTCGACGACATCCGCGATAAGGTCCTTCGATGCTTCGAGGCCGGCGCACTCGCGACCGGATCAAAGCTTGAAATCGTGGGCGGCAAGAAGCCCTACGCCGAGCTGCATCACGATCCGCGCATCTCCGCCCTGTATGCGCGCAATGCCGAAAGCCTCGGCCGTACGTTCTTCAAGATGCCGGGCGCCAGCGGCGGGTTCTCGACCGACATGGGAAACGTCTCGCTCGCGATTCCTTCGATTCATCCGACGATCGGGATCGCCTCCATGCCGGCGGTGAACCATCAGCCGGAGTTCACCGCGCATTGCATCAAGCCTGAGGCGGACAAGGCATTGATGGACGGCGCGCTGGCGATGGCGTGGACAGCGATAGATCTCGCGAGTGACCACGCGTTGCGCGATCAGCTCATCAATCGGCCGGCCACATCATAAGCGCACTCCCCGCGCTCCTCCGCAAACTCGCGTTTAGCGACGAAGCAGTTTCGGGCCCAGGAAAGCCAACCAGGCCGCCGACCCGAAAATCCATACTGCGCTGGCCCATCCCAGATGCTGGAAATATGTGTCGCTGGCATCGGCGGTAAACCTGATGAACAGCGCGAGCGCAAATGCCGCGGCCATTATGATGACTGCCGGCGGCCTTCCCAGCGCGTGTCGTTGGAGATCGAGATGTGACAGCGAGACATGAGTTGCCACTCCGAACGCCATCAGGCCGAAACCGCCGATGAACAGGATGTGCAAGGCTGGCACGCGATAGTCAGGCGCCATCGCCGAGGCAATCAAGCCGACCGGCATCATCCAGGTCGAAAGCCAGACCAACTTGCGATGGAGGCCGGTCTTACCAGGCAGGCGCCATGCTCCTCCGCCGAGCCCCAGGCCGATCGCGACAACAATCGCTCGCAGCAGTGGGCCGATGCGTTGAAAGCCGAACTGCTCCAGTATCAAGCTCAGAAAGATCGCTGCTCCAGCCGTTGCATACGCCATCGCCTTCCACGATTCACGCGGCGAGGATCCGAGATCGGGCGGCGGAGGGGTGCCACTCATCAATGGCAAAACCAACCCGCCGATGCCGATCGCGAGGCATAGGAACACGCCCTGCTCGATGAACAGCATCCCCAGATGATCCGCGGAAGGCGGCGCATTCTGAAATTCTCCCATCGCGACCAGGGCAGCTCCAACAATCCCGTGCAAGGCGGCAATCGGCACCAGCACAAAAGCCGCGGGCGGGCGACGTCCGGCGGCGCGCCCGATGAAACGACGAATTGCAAATTGGGCGAGGAGTACAAACACGGCCGCGTAGGCAATCTCACTGACGAGCCATTGTCCCGCCAACGCACCGGCCGTGGTGACTATCAGCGCGACGGCCAGCGCGACCATTTCGGCCGCGCTCACCGCCGAAGTTTGTGTGCGGCGCGGCACCGCCGTCAGCAGGAAGCCTACCGCAAACGCCATCATGAAGGCCTGCATCTGCACCAACCCATGAATCTTGCACGAGTAACTGGTGGACACGCCGGTGGTGTACATCAGCCAGTGGCCGACCCCGATCCAGGCGAAGAGCACGCCGAGCGGAAAAAAGATTCGAAACGGTTCGCCGCGCCAGATCGAGTTGGTCTCAGCGGACGCGGCATGCTCAAAATTTGTCATCGACATCGGATTAGTTCGATGTGTTGCTCTGCAAGCTCGAATAGAAATTGCGCAGCGAAGCCTTCAAGGCACGGCGTGGAAGACGCCGATCGCGCCCTTGTATGCGCGCGCGATGGCGTGATCCACAAATGGGTAGTCGCCCGCTTCGTGAACCGTAAACTCGAAGACCGCGCCATTGCCGGGACCGATTTCGAAGGTCTGGACGCCATGCTCAACGTTAGCGGGGTTTCCGCTCCGATAGACCGAACTGAAGACGGTGCCTACGACATGAAAGCTGGAGGTGCGGTTCGGACCCGCATTCACGAAGAAGATCCGCACCGGGTTGCCGACTTTTATCTGGATCGGGTGGTCGGCGTATTTTTCGATGACGCCGTTGAACACCACGAAATCCGGGCGCTCATCCATCATCCGTGTGCTATTGCCGGAGACCATCCCACTTTTATCCGGATCGCCATAGAACTCGCCCTGCTCCAGCATCACTTCCTGGGCCTTGGGCCATCCGGCTTTGGGATCCACGATCATCATCCCGTACATTCCGTTGGCGATATGGGTAACCATCGGCGGCGCGCTGCAATGGTACATGAAGACGCCGGGAACGTTCGCGTCGAAGTCGTAGCTGAGGTCGGTCTTCCCAGGAATCGGAGCGAAATGTTTGCTCGGCGCAATCGCCGCGGCGTGAATGTCGATGCCGTGGGCGATCTCCATGTCGTTCACCAAATGGATGTGGACCTTATCGCCTTGCCGAACCCGCAAGATCGGTCCGGGCACCGTGCCGCCGTAAGTCCAGGCGTCGTACTTCAGGCCTGAGCCGATATCGATGGTCTTCTCTTGAACCGGGACGGTGAAACTGCGTTGCTCCGCGAGCGCAAGCGACGACAAGAGCATGCTCGCCGCGATCGCCGACAGCGACCAGCGCCACCCCGCTGGGGTGCTTGATCATGCCTCGACCTTTTCCGACGGCGCTCGCGGTCCGCGATAGAATGCCGACCACAGCGACATCAGCCCGGCGATGTTTCCGCACCAGAACACCACCCAGAATGCAGTCTCGGAAGATGCCGAGGACAGCCCGGATGCGATCAGCAGCACAATCCCGACGCCGGCGGCCGCGATCGCGACGCCAGGCCATTTCAGATAGTCGACCCGATTCGCGATGGCACCCAGCACCGCGAGCGCTACTCCGGCAATGACGAGGAGCGCGTGTTGCGAGTCGAGCAGCGGCTTGTCGAGCACGGCCACGCATACCAACACGATCGCGATCAGCGTGCTGATGAGGTCGGGTACCATCGAATCTTCTCCTCTCGATGAAGCCGTGCGAGGTAGCGCCAGGTAACGGGCGGAATCATCAGGTAGAATGCACAACTGGCCGCGACCAGCACTTTCCATCCGAGATGCAGCGGCGTGAACGCCACCAGTGCGAATGCGATCAGGCAGAGCGCCGCGTAACTCACATAGCCGCCCGCTCGCAGCACCGTGTGCTCCGAGATCCGCGCCGCGCAGTAGAGCAAACCGTACGCGCCCGCGGCGGTGACGAAGCCGCCGAGCAGCAGCGCGGTGATAAGCATCTGCGAGGCGTCATGAGCCCGCCGCCGCCATCGATTCGCTGAGGTGGCCTCGCGCCGTCGCGCGGCGAGCAGATCGTACACCAGGATGGCGTAGCCGCACGCGAACACGAGCCCGAAGGCGAAGCGCGTCCACATGCTCTCGATGAACCACGGCCGCCCCTGCATCGAGTTGAACGCGTCCCAGGTCGAGCCGCCGATCGCGCGCTCATAGAAAGCCTGATCGATGCCCGCCACCAGCAACGCGCCGGTCATGCCGAGTATCCCGACGTTGAGCAGTGCGAATGACCATTTCCACGCGCGGCCGTCGAGTCCTTCATAGCCACGGCTCTTCTCCAGCGCGAGATAGAGCACCGCGATCACGCCGCATCCGTAGGCGCCCCAGAATGCGAAATGCCCGTGCGAGGCGGTCCATTGGGTACCATGCGAATACATATTGATTTGCGGCAGCGTCATCATGAAGCCAAATACGCCGGCCGCCGATGAAATTTCCGAAGGCCTCGGCGAGCGTCCAGTAAAACGCCGGACGATTCGCCGCGCGCAGATGGTTACTGCCCGCGTCATACACCGCATGCACGACCATCCCGAGCAGCGGCAGCGGTTCCAACGCCGAAAAAAATCCGCCGATGGCGAACCAGTAGCGCGGCGTGCCGATCCAGAAATAATGATGCCCCAGCCCGAGGATGCCGGTGCCCAGCACCAACGCCACTTCGACATAGAGCCAGCTCTCGACCACCCGGCGCGACGCGCCCACCAGATGAATCAGGGTCCACGCCATGATGCATCCGATCAGCACTTCCCAGGTCGCCTCGACCCACAGATGAACCAGCCACCACCACCAGAACAGATCCTGCGACATGTTGCGCATTTCGGGAAACGCATCGAGGTAGAGGACCACCAGCGGGACCAGGTCGATGATCAATACGGTCAGGATGCCGGTACTCTTGCGCGCCTTGAAGGTGGTGCCGATCACGTTGTACGCAAACACGCCCATCACCACCGCGATTCCGAGCGCGGCCCAGCGGGGAGCCTCGACATACTTGCGCCCCTGGTTGATGAACCACATCGACGATTCGGTGGCCGAGCCATATTGCACGAACAGAAATACCACCACTACGACGGCGACCGCCGCGCAGAAAACCCAAAACAGGATTTCCGCCAGCGCGATACCCTCGACCTCGCGCTCGAGTTCCTGCGGAAGGAACCAATAGATCGAGCCGAGAAATCCCCATAGCAGCCAGATCACCAGGCCGTCGATGTGAATGATCTTCGCCATGTTGAAGTTGAACACGTTGAGCAGAAAGCCGGGCCAGATGTAGTAGATCGAGGAGAGCACCCCGAATGCGATCATCGCCCCGAACATCACCGTCGAGGCGGTGAGATATTTGAGGCCCAGCCGCTGGGATCGATACATTGCGCTCTCCTTCCTTCGCGCGGTTGGCTACTGATGCCCGCTCACGGCGCCGAAGCGGTCGGGAAAGCCGTTGCTATCCACCGACGACATCCACTTCAGATAGGCGACCGCGGCCTCTGCCTCGTCACGATGGATATGCAGGTCCGGCATCGGACGCGCGCCGAGCCGCAGCGGCTGCATCAGAAACAGCGCGAGCTTGTTCCCGCGTTTGGTCCCCGCGTACTTGCGCCACACCGGATCCACCCAGGCGCGGGTCAGATCGGGCGCGTAATATGCGCCATTGCCGAAAAAGGTGTGACAATCGATGCAGGCGCGGCTCTGGATGACCAGCTTGCCCTTGCCGATGAGATCCGAGGCTTCTTCAGGGGAGTATTTGTGACCGAAGAGCAGCTCCTCGCCGCCGATTTTCGGCGCATACTCGTCGCGCTCTGGATCGTACTCGTATGCGATCGCGTTGTTGATGACATCATAAGACGGGACGCGCGGGCCGCCGGGAGTGATTTGCCGCAGGGTGTCGATGGTGAGCGCGGCCAGCACCATCGACATGAAGATGGTGGTGGCAATCGCCCCCGCGCGCCAAAAAAGCGGATCCTGCGTATAGCGCTGTTCTCGCTCCGCCATTGGCGGCCCTCCCACAACGCTTGTAACACAAGATGGATTTTAAATACATCTTACCAAAGACGAGCTTTCGATTGCGGATCCCTCGAGCGACCGAACAAGAAGGGGTGGCGGTTGGGCCGGTGATCTGGTTGGCTCAATGGAGAGGCACTTGTGGAATTCACATACTATACGGACTACTCGCTTCGAGTTCTGATTTACGCGGGCCTGCGCGGCGACCAGCTATGCCTCATCTCTGAAATTGCCGAGCACTATGGAATTTCGCGCAATCACCTGATGAAGGTCGTGCATGGCCTCGCGCGCGGAGGCTTCATCCAGACCCATCGCGGCAAGGGCGGCGGTCTCACCCTGGCGCGACCGCCTGAAGAGATCGGTCTCGGCGCGGTGGTGCGACACACGGAAGGCCCCTTCCGCCCGGTCGAATGTTTCCGAACCGGCAACCTGTGCGTGATAACCGGACCCTGCAGCCTCCCAAAGATACTCGAGGATGCATCGCGCGCGTTTCTCGCGGTTCTCGACGCCCACACTCTGGCGGACTTGCTCGAGCATCGCGGGCAGTTAGCGAAGCGTCTCTTCCCGCGCTCATCTCGGCGCAGCGCAATGGCGTAGCCGACGGTGCGCTCGCGATGGCATGGACGGCGATCGATCTCGCGAGTGATCACGGGTTGCGCGATCAGCTCATCAATCGTCGCGCGACATAGGTCGTTTGGAGGCCGACTTACCGCAGGCCGCGATCATCAAATCATTCACGGCAAAGCATTCGGTCATCGGCCCATGAATGGCGCGGCTCTCCGCAAAAGAGCGCTCTGGAGAGCCGCGCCGGCATGGGGTTACTCAAGGAGACTAGCTGGGGGATCGACGAAAGGACCCATCTGAGTCGAGGTTCGGGAGCTGCGCCCCTCCCAGATCATCCGATACTCGTTGACAAGGATTCCGGGTAGATTCGGCAGCGCGAGCGCTGCAAAGCGAAGTTGCTGCAGTTCGAGACTGGTCGGCTCGTACCTACCCGCAAGATGACATGCGGCCAAGCGAACCATTTCCAGCATGTTGTCGAGCGTAGGCGCTTCATCGCTCTCGAAGCTCAGTTCTCCACCTGCTCTCTCGGCATCGACATCCTCATAGTAGAGGGCGGGGGCGTAGATGAGGCTCCACAGTTCAGCGCGGTTGAAATCCACTCTCTCCTCAGCCGCGCAGAGCAGCTCGAGCACCGTTTTGTTGGTCGCCCAGTATGCTTCCGGCCGCAACTTAGAGATTTCCGTAGTAAGGTCTGGATCCAGGAATGGGGTTGCGACCGTGGCGTATTCCTCCACCAGCGCCCGGCGCTCCGACTTCTCAGCGCATCTCTGCACCAGACCCCCGTAGAGCATCCGATGCAATGCCTTGTAGACGGCCTTCGGATGCCTCGCACGCCTGGCCATAAGAAAGCCGACGGTACCAACAGATCCCATGTTGGCAAGCGCCTTCTTGATATCGCGGCGATCCGCGGACAGTTGCGCGAAGTTGTCGGGCTGTGTTGGAGCGTCGAAGAAGTCGTCGATCCAGTGAGAGGCGTAGGTAAGGTATGATTTGGTTTGGACCTCCTCCCACCGAGGAGCTGATACAATTCCCAGGATGAAGGCATGAACTTCGATGTCCCGGTAATCGTGCACCGCACTCGCCGTGAGGCCGAACCGCTCTGACAGGCCCGAGGCTGCCAGCTCATCAACGAATTCGGTTTGTCCGGCATGGATTGCGGGTAGTAATTCGCGCCAAAACGGAATTGTTCTGTAGAGATTGTTTAAACGAACATCACTCTCGCCACGCTGATCAATTATTTCATTGCTGTTCATGAACGATCCTTTTCTGCTTGGTATTCCAAGGTCGATGCGACACCGCCTTTTCGATTGCGGCTCTCGAGATAACTTGGAGTGCTGGGGTTCTCTGCCCCGAGGAACTAGGAGCCGGGTTCAGAGAGAGCTTCCGTTGCGCATCTCAGGTTCCGAGTCAGGCTGTTTCCCCAAGGCGCGAAGGTCGTGTTCCACACGCGGCGGCTCGGAGGGTAGCGAAGTGTCGAACCGCACGTTCCAAACTCCTCGATCGCCTCGAAAGAGAAAGTCGAAGCCGTCACGGACGTATTTTTCGAGATTCGGGCCCTCGAGGATCATTGGCTGCGCCCAGATTTCGCTGCCGGTACTTCCTTTGGCATATGGCCAAACGAACGGTTCGCACGCATTCACGAACTTGAAGCGCTGATACCTCGGGGTGAGGTCGTCCGGCCTAAGCATCGGGTATACGAGAATAGCCTTGGCCTGAAGGAAACCTGCGACCGCGGCCGCGGCCATCCCGGCGATACGACCCATCCCCAGCGTGAGCGACCAAAGTTCGCTGCCTTCAAGAACCGACTGCGGCGGTAGATGACTCACATCGGGCTTGGAATAGCTCTGCGGCAGTGTTGCCAGGTCGTGCATGATGAACCCGGCAGCCATACGCTCCGGCGCGTCGCCTTCTTTCTCGACCAGGGCATAGACTTTTCCGAACATCAGATGAGCGTTGCCAAGTGCGGAGGAACCGGTCTCTCGAAAGCCGATGCCGCGCGTCTCGCGAGCCTTGGCCAGGCAGGTGGCGAAAACCTTTCGTTCGTGATCAGTGGTCAATTGCCGAAGTTCCATATTTGTGTGCTCCTGTTTGATTGTGCGTTGCTGGAAAGTTGGCTGATCGTGACTACGCGATCGGATGGGCGGCCCGCGGGCCTGAGGGTGTCCGATAGGTTCCAGAGCCGGGTCTGTTCTTTTGGCTCTCATCATTTTCGAGGCCATCGTTGAGAGGAGCGCCCGAGAATCGAGAACCGGGTGGCGATCCCAAAAATCTTGAGTCCTCTCCATATCACCCGGTTGGCGTCAATGTCTTGATCCTCAGTCAGAACGGAGTGGACTTAATGTCAATTTGATCGCGTTTTTTGACGGACTGCGGTGCCTATCGTCGAGTCCGCACCTTCGATAAGACCTGGTAAATCGGCCGTGCCCGGTTGGCTCTGCGGGCGCCGACTTGGCTCGTGAAGCCATAAGCCACTCTTGCTAAACTCCGCGTGGTGACGCTAATATTCCGCCTGCTTCAGGGCGAGCGAACGGCGAAACCGAATGGTTGGACGAAAACTCGAAGACTTGGTTCGAAGCCTTATCGGATCATCCGCCGGCGGCGACGTCAGGGTCAACTCGACGGTTGCTTTCTTTCGTTCTGCCGCGGCGATCGACTACGCTGGCGCTCTACTGAAGCAATTCGATCGGCAGCAGCTTCATCAAGTGTTTCGAGAACTCCAGCGCGCGCTTCCCGGACTCAATCGACACGTATTCGGAACCACCAACCTGCGCCATCTGGCGCTCGAGGCCGAATCGCTCGGCGCAGAGTTGTCCACCAACCGCTTCGAAGGAAAAGAAGGGCGGGCGCTTCGTGGCTTTTACGTCGATCGAGGGCGCCGCAATCGGCCCTTGATCTGCGTCAATACCGCCAATCACCCAGTAGCAGTGGCGGCCGCATTCTGGCACGAAGTCGGCCACCATCTCACGCGTTGACTACTCGACCATCATGACCATCGGCCCAATCTGCCCTTTAGCACGAACTATCAAGACCATCTTGATAGCCCAGAGGAGTTGCTCGCGGACGTGGTACTCGTTCTGGGAGGGTACCCGCATAGCGCGGCGAAACGGCTTTTCGGACAAGCGGGCGAGAATTCCCATCGGCTGGAC
The DNA here is from genome assembly GCA_963815835.1 of uncultured delta proteobacterium. Taxonomy (GTDB): domain Bacteria; phylum Desulfobacterota; class Binatia; order Binatales; family Binataceae; genus DATGKG01. The sequence continues at coordinate 2,747,424 of CAWFIF010000001.1, read as the reverse complement.
GCCGATTCGTTGCTGCTGAAGGCACGGCCCTACGTTCGATCGGCAGCGGGCTTTGATTTTGAGTCGCGGTTCTCGGTCCGCGAGAATCTGCATTACCTGGCGGGGATCATTCACGTCATCAAGCTCCGCGCCGCTCTCTTTGACGAATACGGAATATGAACAACAGGTCGCTTGGCAGCGTGTTGAAAGAGGCGCGTGAGAAACTGGGGATGACCCAGCGCGCGCTGGCTGATCAAACCGGGGTAGAGCCTAGTCACATAGCTTATATCGAGCACGGCACCCGACGACCCTCTTTGTCGCTAGTGAAGAGAATTGCGGACGCGCTCGGCCTCAATAGACGGGAGTTGCTGTTTCTTGCGCATCCTGACGCCCGGGAACTTGTAGACGATATTCGGAAGTCGCCGCTGGCGAGACGCAAGGAGGCGTGGCGACGATTCTGCTCAAATCGCGCGATGCTACGACGGCACAAAGTTACTCCCGCCGAACTCAAACTTTTGAAACACGTTTCATTGGTAGAACACGTCTCTTATCCCCGCCACTTCATTTTTGTGCTCAACTGCATCAGGCAGGCCGGCGTCAGCGAGGACGATTGAGACTTCCAAGTCACGGTGGACCCGCCCTCGTTGATTCCGGCAATCACGGCCGTGCTGCCTACTGAAGTTGACGGATTCCCGGTGGAAGTGGTTGCGATACGAATCGGCGTGTTCCTGCTGTCCGGCGCCCCTCGGAACGAATGCTTGTGCATTTCTTATGATCGCGATCAGTTAGTCGCCGCTCCGACTCGATGCCGGCGGTGAATCATCCAATCGGGCCGGCACGTGACTACGGAGTCGTATCTTGCCCCACGGTACAGGAGGTTCCACTCTGAGTGGTGGTGCAGGTGCAGAGACACTGGTTCAGATTCGGCACTGTTCCGTTAAGCTGTGTTGCGAGGAAGGTTCCCGATCCGGTTGGGGCTCCGACCGGTATCGCGGCTCCATTGGCGGTGGGGTTGGATACGCTGCAAGCTGCGCAAGCGTTTGCGTCGCATCTGCTTCCGGGCGGCGCCGACGGATGGTAGGGGCCGAATATCTGGTATCCAAGGCTGTCGGAACTGCCTGGCGTCGCGCCGGTCGAGACCGGACATGAGCATATGATCTCCCGATTGCTGAGCTTGGCATCAAAGCCGGGAAACCGATGGCCCCTACTGCTGTTAAAACACAGGCCACCATCACATTGGCCATAGGCGACCGGAGCTGGTACCCCATTTCCCGCATCATCCGAACCCGGACAAGTGTAAACGGCTGCCGGACCACCCTTCTCCACGTCAGGCGGAAGGCTGAAGGTGCTGACCATGTAGCCGTCGCGCTTGCCTTCCTGGTTGACGTCGCAAACATCTCGTGACCCGGTGGGGCTGGGGTAACTGAGCTGGAGACTGATGCTGTCGCCGTTGCGGACATCGCATTCGCAGTACGCGACCTGGTTGTAGACAAAGCAGGTGGCCTGGGCACAAAGCGCATACCGCTGATTCCGGCAAATCACGAACGGCGGCTCAGGGTCGATCGCCGGCACCGCATCGAAACCAAACGCTGATGCGGCGGTTAAGAGTTGGATGGCGGCCAGAAAAGGCGCGGCTTTGAATACCCCTCGAATCATGATCCCCCCTTGCGAGCTTCTGAAATCGAACCAGATATCTGCCAGCAGTATAGTGCCTCCTATAACGAGGCAATGGGGGGCAGGCAAAACAGCAAGGCGCCAAGTCAGGATGAGCGCGGCGGGATTTCCCGGGGGGCAGATGGATCCCCCGCACTGGGGCGAATTTCCGCGACGCCTACTGCGATTTTCCCTGGCGCGCTCCGAAGCGGTTCCCGGCTCGGTACTGCGGTCTACAAGTTACAAAAAGTTCGCACGGGGTTTATTCTTGTGGTGTAGGGAGGTGATTGAAATGTTGACATACAAAGGTGGAAACCAGACGAAAGGCGGTTTCTATTTAAAGAAGGGCGAATGGGAGATGGTGACGGTCGACGGGAAGAACGGCATGCTGCCGGGAGACAACGAGTGTGAATATGTGAAGATTCCGGCCCTGCTGTTCGTGCCGCTTATGGTGACGCTGGGCGGCGTATTTGTGATTTTCCTCCCGTTTATTGGCTTTGCCATGCTATTCACAGTGATCGCGACTAAAGCCGGCAAGGGCATGAACGTGATGGGCCATGCACTCGCGCAAAAGGTCGGCGAATGGCAGCCGCTCCGCGCTATAGCGGAGAAACTCCCCGGATTGAAGCATCCGACTGGGGTACCGCAATAGGACAGTCCACGGACGGTGAGGCCAGGAGGGTAATCTTCCGCGCTGCGGCGGCGCGTCGAACGCTGCGCCGCCGCCTGCGGTTATTGTTGATGCGGATTGACCTTAGGGATGACGCATTCAGCTATCGACTCGGATGACGCTTTTCTTGATAGCAAACTTGATCAGGTCTGTGCGGCTGTGAAGGTCGAGCTTCTCCATCACGCGCTCGCGATGTGACATCGCGGTCTTGACGCTGGTACCGAGGAAATTCGCGACTTCCTTGTTGCTGTGCCCGAGCGCCACCAGCCGCAAAACCTGCTTTTCCCGGTCGGTCAGAGTCTCGTACGGATCGTCGTTGGTGGATCCCGGCTCCTGGGGTTCGCGCTGTATCGCTTCCATCGCCACTTGCGGGTCGAGCACCAAGCCGCCCTTGGCGACGCTTCGAATCGCGGCAGCCAGTTCCGAGCCGAGCATCCCCTTGAGCACGTATCCCGAGATCCCAGCCTTGAGGAAGCGGTGGACATACTCCCGATCATCGTATTGCGTCAGCACCAATACCCGCGTCTTCGGCACTTCGCGCTTGAGTTCCAGAGTCGCCTCGAGCCCGCCAAGGCCAGGCATCGCGATGTCCATCAACACCACATCGGGCTTGAGCCGCCGGCATTGCTCGATCGCCGCGCGGCCGTTGGCCGCCTCGCCGACGACCTCAATGTCATCGGCCAAGCCGAGCAGGGCCTTTATCCCGTCGCGCAGCAACGCGTGATCGTCGGCGATGACGACTCGAATCTTAGGCATGATAGGCCGCTAGCGGTACGGTCAGCACCACCCTTGTTCCCTGGCCCGGCGCTGACTCGATAATTGCGCTGCCCCCAAGTAGGTCGAGCCGCTCCCTGATCCCGGCCAGTCCCAACCCGCGTCCGCCGACTGCGGTGCCGGAGATGCTCTCCGGATCGAAGCCCTCGCCGTCGTCCTCGATCTCTATCGTGACCCCCTGCGGCCCGAGCGCGCACTGGATGAGCACGGTTTCAGCCCGCGCATGCTTGACGATATTAGTAATCGCTTCCTGAACCGCGCGGAAGAGAGCGGCTTCCACCTCGTTGGGCAAGCGTTCCTCACCCTCGTCGAATTCACAACGGACTGCGACTCCGCGCGGCTTGAGATCGCGCTCGGCGTACCATCGGATGGCCGGGAAAAGCCCCAGGTCGTCGAGCACCGAAGGCCGCAGGTCGAAGCTGAGTCGGCGGATCCCATCGAGGGTCCGCAGCGCGAGCGCCTTCACTTCCTGCAGGCGATCGCGCGAAGATCCCGGCGGCAGCGTAGCGGTCGCGGTGTCGAGTCCGAGTGCGAGTGCGCCGACGATCTGGCTGGTCTCGTCGTGCAGTTCACGCGCGATACGCCGACGCTCCTCCTCCTGGGCGCTGATTAGCTTTTGTAAGAGCCTGGCTCTGAGCTCGTCGCGCAGCTTGAGTTCCTGGTAGAGCCGATCGGTCTCCCGCGTGCGTTCCTGAACCCGCAACTCGAGCTGATCGCGAGCTCGCGCAACGTCCTCTAGCGACTGGCGGAGCGCGATGCGCATCCGTTCCAGCGCCGCGCCGAGCTGCCCGACCTCATCGCCGCCGAGTTCGGGAATCGGCGTGGCGAGCTCGCCGCCGGCGATCCGCTCCGCCGTCCTGGTCAACAGCGAGAGCGGCGCCCTTATGCTCGCGGCGGCCCCTAGCGCGAACACCAGGGACAGCAGGGCGAGTACCGGAGCCCACATGAGAATCTTCCAACGCAATGCCGCGGCGGTGGAAAACGCCCGCGCTTGCGGCTGGCGAATACTGATTCCCCATGGCGCGCGCGGTGACAGCGGCGCAAACGCCATCACTTCGTCAACCCGCGTGTTGAGCGGGCCGCTCACGTGGCATCCATGGCAGGTGCCCGCGGTCTGCTTCTGCTGTTGAATGAGTCCCGCGAGAAAATGACGATGGTCGCTCTCCGTGTACAGGCGCCCGCGCGCGGTGCTGGCGATGACGGTGCCGTGCTGATCGATCAGGTCCACGGTCTCGCCCGGGCCCAGCGGTACGAAGTTCAATAGCGCGCGAAAACCCGCACTTTCCGGTGCGATCTCACCACCCACCAGGCCCGCCACCTGGCTCTGCAGATTCCTGAGAGGAACCAGAAGAAAGAGCCGATGCGCGCCATCCGCCTCGGGTGAGAGCGCCGAGACTTCCGGCACGCCCCTCTCCAACGCCTCCCTGACCGCGGGCAGTTCTGTGGAGGGAGCGGCAAAGCCGTCCGCGGGTTCTGCCACGACGAGGCGTCCGCTGCTGTCGAGCACGAACGCACGTGACAGAAACCGGGACCGAAGGCAGGCCTCTCTGAGCGCCACACGTGTGACGGGCGGCGTACCGGCCACCCCCACTTCCGGCGCGGGCGAGATCGCCTCGAGGGATTCCAGCTCCGAATTCATCAGCGAATCAACATGTGCGGCCACGCTGATCGCCAACTCCTGGCGTTCGGCCAGCACCCGCTCTTCCAGCGAGCCGACGCCCGACCAACTGAGCCAGCCGAAGATTGCGGTCGGTCCGAGCGTTCCCGCCATCGTCAGCAGCACGATCCGGGCGCGAAGTCCGCGCTGCGCGCCCCGTCTGAGAGCGACCGATGCCATAGCAAGTCCTACACCAAGGCTGCACCTTCAGTTGCAGCTCCGCTGGCCAACTGACCGCGGGCGCGAGACCGTGCCCTATCAGTGCGACCTGGCCCCGAGCCGCGGTCAGGCTTCGGGAGGCGCCTGCTGCTCTGTTTGCACATTGTGGGTCATCCGCTCGTATTCGAGCTGGTGTTCCCTCTCCATGCGCTCACGGCTCACTTTTCCGGTGAAGATGCTGACGTCGAAGGGGAATACGTCGGGCGAGAAATGAGCATTGTAGATATGCCAGGTTATCACGACCAGAAAGGCCAGTAATCCTTCGTTACTGTGCGCCATCTTCGCCACCGGGATGATCTCACCGGGCAAGAAGCGCGTGGTCAGCACCGGAAAGTACAGCATGAATCCGGTTATGATCATCAGCATCGAGCCCAGCACCAGGCCCCAGTACTCGAACTTCTGTCGATAATCGTAACGGTCGAAACGGGCCTGCGCGTCGGACAGCCGCAGGTAGTAACGCATCATCATCGCGGCATCGCGGAAGTCCTTGCGCGTTGGAACCATCGAGAGCGGCGAGCGTCCGGAAGCCACCAGCATCAGGGCCACCCCGAGATGGACAATGGCAAGGGCGGCAAACGCTATTCCCGCGCCGCGGTGTATCCATCGCACCCGATCGATGCCTCCCATCGCCAGGATGGTCCACTGCGCCCATCGCGCCTCGTAGAATTTCTGCGCAAGACCGGTCACCGCGAGGGCGATGAAAATCAGCATTCCGCACAGGTGCTCGATGCGCTGACGAACCGAAAACCGCGTCAGATACTCGCTCATCGGTTTACCACTACCCTCCATAGATGGAGCAGAATCTGGAGCACCAGTCCGCCGATCACGAATGGAATGAATATCATGTAAAAGACCTTGACGGCGTAGACCAATGAGGCATGTTTCGCGCCGGGCTGGTAGTGTCCGAGCCAGGCCGAAGGAAAGTTCGGGCCAGCCGTCGCATGGCATCGCCGGCAGGTCGTGAGCAGATTGGCCTCGATCACCCCCGCGCCGGCGCCATCGACCCGCGTGATGTTATGCACGCCGTGACAATCGGTGCAGGTCGCGGTGAGTTTCGCCGGACTAGCCTTCTCCGAACGACGCAAGGAGGCCGTCATCCCGTGGAAGTCGTTCAGGTACGTCGTCAGCACCTGGGTGGAAATCCCGTACTTGGCCATCATCTCGCCGTTGGTATGACATCGCGCACACAACTCCGGAATGCGCAGGTGCTGGGCAGTCGATAGCGGATCGGCATTGTCGTGTGGATGATGGCAGTCGGTGCATACCGGCACATCGTGGTTGTCCTCTTCGATCAGCGCCTTGCCGTGGACGCTTTTGAGGTAGGCCGCGGCGATGTCCTTGTGGCACTTGGCACAGGTACGAGAGACCGTGGAACGGGGCTGGGCCGGTTGCGCGATCGCGTGCGAACCGTGACAGTCCACGCAGGTCGGCGCGTCCTGGTTGCCCTTGGCGAGCGAGGCGTAATGAACGCCGTCGAGCAGCCGGCTGTACTCCGTGAAATGGCATTGCTTGCACAGCTCATAGTAGGCCAATGAAGCCGCGCGCCGGTCCTTGAACTTCCTCGCCGCGTGCGGGATAGCGCTGATATCGGAATGACAGTCGGTACAGGCGAGCTTGCCGCCATGAACCGAACGGGCGAACACCTGACGATCGATGTAAAGTGAGAGCGGCTCGCCGTCGGCCAGCTTGGTCGAAAATGTCAGATTACCGTGACACGCCAGGCAGAGTTCGCTGGAAGGACGAACCGATGCAGGACCCGCAGCCAGCGTCTCCGTCAGCGCCGCCAGGGTGCCGGCGAACACAATCAAAGCAATGAGCTTTCGCAAAAAAAGAGTCCTCTCGCGCCACCTTGTCCAGCCCAAGCTTATTTATCATAATTTCTAATGCGTGTCATCATTAGATATTCGATTAACTAATGGTTCGCCCGGCTACCGGTATCGATGTCGCGGCCTCAATCGTGATGGAGCGGGCTAATCTGCAAACGCGTTGCCGACTTCCGGGGACGTGCTTTATCGCGGCGAGGCGTTGTCGCCTCACCTTTCGGCCTTCGCCGATGAATCCTCAGCTTGGCTCCTAACCAATCGGCAGGTTTTTATCTATCGTGAATAAATAAATTGCTGTCGGATGCGCAAAAAACAAAAGCGGCGGGTGACACCGTCATCCGCCGCCGGTGCATTCTTATGATCGCGATCAGTTAATCGCCGCTTTATCGCATCCACGCAAACCCCAAACTCGGATTCGAGGAGCGCATGGCAGCGCGCGACTCTAATGCTTTTCACCGCCGAGATGATATTCTACGCGACTGTCCGTCTTGCTCATGCTAACTTGATTCACGTTCACGCTGGCAATGGCGAGCTTTGATCAGCGCGGGGCAAACAGGTGTTCGAACAAGCATTCAGAAATATCGACGATGTCCTCCGCAAGGAGGCCGGATGCACCACCGAGCTCGACTATACCGAGCAGACCTCATGGCTGCTGTTCCTCAAATATCTCGATGATTTGGAACAGGAACGGCTGACGATCGCCCAGATCGACGGCCGCAAGTACACCTACCTACTCGATAAACCCTACCGATGGGAAAGCTGGGCCGCGCCCAAGGGCAAGGACGGCAAGCTCGACCATAACCGCGCGATGACCGGCCCCGACCTGTCCGAGTTCGTCGGCGGCAAGCTCTTTCCCTATCTGCAAGGGTTCAAGCAGCGCGCCACCGCGTCCAACACCATCGAGTACAAAATCGGCGAAATCTTCGGCGAGATCAAAAACAAGGTCCAGAGCGGCTACAACCTGCGCGAGATCATCGACCATATCGACGAGTTGCGCTTCCGTTCCCAGACCGAGAAGCACGAGCTGTCGCATCTGTATGAAGCCAAGATCAAGAACATGGGCAATGCCGGCCGCAACGGAGGCGAGTATTACACGCCGCGCCCTCTCATCCGTGCGATGGTGCAGGTCGTCCGGCCCAAAATCGGCGAGCGCATCTACGATGGCGCATGCGGCTCGGCGGGCTTCCTATGCGAGTCCTACGACTTTATGCAGCGCGACCGGAAACTCACCGTCAAGGAGTTCGAAACGCTGCAGACCCGCACCTTTTACGGCAAGGAAAAGAAGTCGCTGGCCTATGTGATGGCGATCATGAACATGATCCTGCACGGGATCGAGGCGCCCAACGTCATCCACACCAACACGCTGACCGAGAATCTCGCCGACATTCAAGAGAAGGATCGCTACGAAGTGGTGCTGGCCAATCCGCCGTTCGGCGGCAGTGAGCGCAAGGAGGTGCAGCAGAACTTCCCGATTCGCACGGGGGAGACCGCGTTTTTGTTCCTCCAGCACTTCATCCGGATTCTCAAGGCGGGCGGACGCGGCGGCAGTCCGTCCCGAAATCGCTGCGCTCGCCTAGTTTTCTATTAGTTCGTCTCCGAAAAGTTGGCGTTGTTTCGTCGGGCGCGCAAATTCGGGCAAAAGGGTAGCGATTGCGTCCGCTGGCACATTACCCAACTCCTTCGGCTCCATCTTGTAGAGCCCTCCCCCGTAGACTCGCCCCTCGCCCAACAGAGTCTTGGATGGAATCGAATCAAAAAATTTCCAGATGAGACGGCCTAGTTTTGGATCCCCGTCGAGCGCCTTAGCTAGCGGAGCTTTGGGATAAAGCAGGAGATAGACATTCGCCGCGGTTGCCCGTGAACGGTTAAAAATAAATCGGAAAGGTTTCTCTCGCTTCGCGAGATTCCGTCCCATGTACGTACAGACGAAGGGCGCAGGCGGCCGGTTTTCCTGGGCATACCAGGGAGTCCGGCGACTACACAAATAGGTGTCTGACACCCTCGGCTTTCCAGTCTGGAGATACGACCAGAGCACTGGGAACCGGCTCCTGAGTGCGCCCTCTTCCAAACGGCAGTCTAGAATAAATAGCTGTCGCTCGATCTTTGGCGTTCCGTCCTCCTCGGCTTCAATCACGTCGGTCGGCAAATGGCGAGGACCTGGCAAAATCGGTTTGAACAATTCGAATGGCAGTCCGCGCTCTTCGATTTCGGTGCGAGATAGAATAAAAAATCGATTGTCCCCTGTCGCGAGACCGCGCTTAACTGCAAAAAAGTCTGCAATCCGAAGACCTTCCCCAGTCTCCTTCAACCCGTTCGCTGCCAAGCCGGTCCATTTCCGAGCGTTTTGCAAAGCTGTCGAGGAAACGAGTCGGGTATGGGTTGGCTTCGACAGCGTGCCACCGTAGCTCAATTCTATCGTGTGGCTCCGCTCGGGTCGCCGCTTTCTAAACCAGACCACGGCGGACGATACGAGCGCATCGCCGAACTGCAAATCGTTTGGGTCGAACCGATGAATGCGGAGCAACTCGACTTGGTTGAGCAGGTAACGCTTTACCGCTTCCCCATAGTTAACGTCCATGAACTCGCTAGGGATTAGCCAGCCTGCAATGGCGCCCTCCGCCATCCAAGCATGAGCTAGTCCGAGAAAGTAACAATAAAGGCCTCCAAGTCCGGCCATACGGACACCGCACGCAGCGGCGGTCGCGTACTGCAATCGATCCTTTTCACCTGTGCCCATGTGATGATGACGTACATAGGGGGGATTGCAGACAATGAGGTTGAAGAGTCCGGCCTGCTCAGGGGGAACCATGCAGGTAAAATCTCCGACTATGACTTTTAGTGCTCTATCGCGCCAGAGCTCGGAGGCCGGATCACCATAATAGGGATCGATCTCAATTCCGGCCGCCTCTTCTATTCGCTCCGAAGGAAAATGTCGCACCAAGGCGGTATAGAAGGAGCCGGTGCCTAACGCAGGATCCAGGAAACGAACTGGCACACGGTCGGGAAGCAACGTGTGGGCGTGCGCCAGTATGTCGGAGGCTAGCGAGGTAGGCGTAGCGAACTGCCCTAGCCGGTTCCGTTCTTTCGGTGTTTTGCCGTTGTCAAGCTTCTTCTGCAGCGCGATCCGGCGTTCTTCAATTAAGGTCAATGAGTCCATTTCCTATAGGCCAAACTCTGCGAGTTCGTTGATACGGTGCTCCCACACCCAATCAATACCTTCCGCCGCTTCGTAACCCAAATACCCGCTATCAAAATAACCGCACAAGAACAGTATGAAGCGAACAGAAGTGCCGTAGGTGACGCGTAATTGGCTCATCTTGATCGCTTCCTCTTTGCGGCGTTTGTTCACATTCGTAAAGTCTCCAGCGGATTTTGCTTCGATCAGAAGGGGCAGATCGCCTTTCTTTGCGCTCTTGGGCATGATCGCAGTGTCGATTGGGATATTGATTGTCTGCGCCAAGCCCTCAAGCTTAACAGGAACGTTCAAGCGAACGCTGAACGTTCCAGGCGGCATTGCATCGAACTTCGTTTTCGATGGAACGGGCTGATACCCTCGGTCTCGTAACCAAGCTGCAATAGCCGCCAACTGCCGCTTTTCTTGAGCATTGCGAATAATTGGATTGGCAATCGCTCCGCATAAACGATCAGCAATGATTGTTGCTGCCCGATGGATCTCCACATCTGTTGCAACCGCGTTGCGACCGAGCCAAACAAAAATGTCGGGATCGGCCATTCGAACGATAATATTACCGATCTTCGCGAGATCCTTCTGAAGCGAGTCGAGATTCATTCGCGGAGGGATCGTACCCGTCTCCATCCGACCAACCAAATTTTTGGAAACACCAGTGAGTCCGATGAGCCGGTCGACAGCCAGGGGCGGACACGTTGACATTCGCAATGTTGGCAAAACCCCAGGCTCCCGAAGCAAAAGGGCCGGACTTACGTCCGTAAGATTCGCCGTCTTTACCAGCGTCGATTCGACATCCTTGGTGGTTCTCATTCGAGTTTCGCGGTAGGCAGATGGTGCAAACCTCATGAACCACTCATTATACATGTTGACTGAGTTGATGATATCCGCTTTCCATCGGTCCGGTTTAGTCTTGTTAACTGCTGGACTACGCTCTCTAGAAGGCACTCTGCTTCTCTCGCCAAGAATCGCGGACAACGGCGGAAACGCACATGAGCTACGCTGAATTGCGCGTAACCTTCGCTCCTTCAGCCGTTTGGAGCCGCAACCACCGCTCCATAGTTTCTGAAAACATGCCGATCAATCAACGACTTCGCATTGTTAGCTGGCCTCGGCCACAGCGGCCAACGCTTGGCGAATCGACCTCGAAGCCTAGTACGGTCGAATGCAGCGGCAAAGATCTCATTCCACCTTCGCTCCACAGCCGGAAATGCGGTCATGGGAGACCGCTTCCGCCAAGAAACTCTCAACCGGTGTGTCGACGCGCGCAACATCCGCAACATCGTGCTGATGCGCCCGATCAATTCGATGATCGAGTTCAAGCAGATCATCGGACGTGGCACGCGGCTTTACGACGGCAAGGACTACTTCACGATTCTGGACTTCGTAAAGGCGCATCATCATTTCAATGATCCGGAATGGGACGGCGAGCCGATCGAGCCGGAAATCGACGAAACGAAGAAGCCGAAAATCGACGCGCCGCCGATCGATCCGGGACCGCCGCTGGAGCCGCGTCCACGCCCGCAGAAAATCAAGATCAAACTCGCCGACGGCAAGGCGCGCTCGATCCAGGACATGATGTGCACACCTACTGGCATGCCGACGGCAAACCGATGTCGGCACAGCAGTTCATGCAGTTGCTGTTCGGCAAGCTGCCGGAGTTTTTCAAGGACGAAGCGGAATTGCGCGCGCTGTGGAGCGCGCCCGATACGCGCCGCAAGCTACTGGAAGGCCTCGCCGAAAAAGGCTTCGGCCGTGCGCAGCTCGCCGGGATGCAAAAGATCATCGACGCGGAGAAGAGCGACCTCTTCGATGTGCTGGCGCACGTCGCGTACGCGCTCGCGCCGCTTACGCGCGAGGAGCGCGCCGCCACCGCGAAGGTCATCATCAGCACGCGGTTTAATACGAAACAGCAGGTCTTCCTCGACTTCGTGCTATCGCACTATGTAACCGTCGGGGTGGATGAACTCGACCCGGCCAAGCTGACGCCGCTGCTGCGCCTGAAGTATCGCAACTCGATCGCCGATGAGGTCGCCGACCTCGGAAAGCCCGAAGACATCAACAAAACCTTCGTCGGCTTCCAGAGGTATCTGTATCAGAAGGCCGCGTGATCGCCCGCCTTTGATGACAGTCGACAAAACGAAAGCGGCGGATGAGGTCGTTATCCGCCGCTTGTGAATTCTTATTATCGCGATCGGCTAGTCGCCGCTCTTCAGTTCCTTCACCCGATGATCGCGCGACTGAATATAGTAATCCTGTACCGCGCCATACAAATCGACCGCATAGCGGTCCGCTTGCTCGAACAGATCGAGGTGCAGCGAGCGGTAGTTCACCGCTTCGATGGCTCTCTGACCAACCTCCGTCGGCACCGATACATACCACGGCACAAAGTAGCTCAGCGGATCCATAAAGCCGTCGCCAATTGTTCCCACGGTATCGCCAATCGTCGAGGGACCGGCGAAGGGGAGCATCAGGTAGGGACCGGTCGGCACGCCATAGTAGCGAATGGTGAGGCCCAAATCGTCGGGCTGCTCCTTGAGCCCGAACCACTTGTCGGCGGGATCGAAAAAGCCGAGCAGACCCACGGTAGTGTTGATGCCGAAGCGCGCCACCTCGGTGCCGGCCTGGGGAATGCGAAGCTGAAACGCATTGTTGGCGAAGCGCGGAATGAAGCGCACGTTATCGAGCGCGCGGCCAATCGCCTCGCGGCCGCCCTGCGGAATCACCTTGGCGTATCCACTCGCCACCGGATGGAGGACGTAGTCGTCGAGCTTCAAGTTGAAGGTGAACATCGCGCTGTTGAAGGGCTCGAGGGGATCGGCTTCCTCAGCCTGGAGGTTGGCGTTCTCGGTATCGTTTACTGAAGTTGATGGAGTCGTTGCTTTGGCTTTTGTCGAGCCGGCGTCGGCGGCCGATGCGGGGGAGCAAGTCGCGTATAGCATCAAAGATACGGCCAGCATCGCGACAACGATGGTGGGGCGACAATTGTATGGCTTAATCAGCATTTATCCTGCTTTATAGCATCTATGGCGATGGTTGCGAATCTCTGACACATTTTAGTCGTGCGCGTGCGCCGTCCCAAGTTGATCCTCGAGGCCCTGCTGCTTGCGCTTGAGGTCGGCCATTAGAGTATCGAAGCCCTGGTTATTGATAACGCGATTGAACTGATTGCGATAGTTTGCCGCAATGGAAATATTATCAACTGTAACGTCATAGATCAGCCATTTCCCGCCATCCTGCCGCAACATGTAGTTGATCGGGACCGGCGCCTTGCCGTTACCTTGGTCCACGGTGGTCTTTACTTCCGTACGGCCCGCATCGAGGTCCGAGGCTCCGAGGTAGTTGACCTGCTGCACCGAGAAATCCTGGATTCTGCTTATGTACGAATCGCGCAGAAACGCGGTGAAGCTCTGGGTGAAGTCCTGGCGCTGCTGATCGTTGAGGTCCTTCCAATGCAGTCCCAGCGCCGAGCGAGCCATTGCCGTGTAATCGAACACGTCGCTACTCACCAGTTGCCGAAGCTTCTGCTGTCTCTCCTTCAGCGGAGTCGATTTGTCGTTGAGGATTTGCAGCGCCGGATTAACCAACGCCTTGACCACATCGGTGGGAGATTGATCCGCGCATGCCGGAGTAACGACCGCAACCATCGCCGCAATCATCAAAATGGCGGCAAGCATCGTGGCAGCCGCGGTTTTAAGGGCGCAATAACGTTGCACAGGTTTGCTAATCATAGGTGTTACTTCTTTCCCTTGCTCTCTGGTTTATTCTGACCGGATGGCGTTGGCGATGCCGTTGGACTGCTCTCGCCACCTCCTGCTCCACTTTTACTGGTGCTGTTGAGGAGCTGACCGATGGCGTCCTCCAGCACGAATGATGATTCGGTGTGCGTGATGGTTCCACCATCTTTCATCGGATCGCCGCCACCAATCGAGATGGCGACATACTTGTCTCCGATGATGCCGCTGGTCTTGATGGACGCGATCGCGTCCTCGTCGACCATGATGCCTTGGTTGAGCTGCAGCGTGACCCGGGCTCGTTCATTCTTTTGCGATAAGGTTATCATCGCAACCTTGCCGACCTTAACCCCGGCGATCTGGATGGCATCGTTGACCCTGAGCCCCGAGACATTGTCGAACATGGCGTAAAGCGTGTAGAACGGCGGCGCAATCAGTGGGATTCGGCCCAAGGTAAACGCCAACACCGAGAGGGCCGCGATTCCGACCAATCCGAAGATGCCGACGATGAACTGTGTGGTGCGACTTGCGTACATTCAGCTTCTCTCAGTTGGGGCCCATCTCCGCCCCGTCACCGGTGACCCTGCCGGCCAGGAATCGATCGAAGATTTCGTCATGCGCGGAAGTCACCTCCTCGGGAGACCCATACAGTCTCATCTTGCCATGATGGATGAAGCCGACCCGGTCGCAAATTTCGAACACCGCAGGAACGTCATGACTGACCATCACCACCGTCAAGCCGTACGTCTTCTGGGTGTCCCGAATCAGCCGATGGATTGCGCCGGTACGCGCGGGATCGAGCCCGGTCGTCGGCTCATCAAGCATGAGTATCTTTGGGCGATGAACCAATGCACGCGCTAGCGCCGCGCGCTTTTGCATTCCGCCGGAAAGCTCGGAGGGAAACTTGTCGTCTACACCTTCGAGGCCAACCGCTTTGAGCGTCTCTTGCACTTGAGCACTGATTTCCTCTTCACTTAACCGGGTCTTCTCGACCAGCGGGAACGCGACATTGTCGAAGATGGTCATCGAGTCGAACAGCGCGCCCGCCTGGAACAGCATCCCCAACTTTTCCCGCACCCGGTTGAGCCCCCGACTACGGAGCCGAGTGACATCCAACCCATCGATCATGATGGTTCCCGAGTCAGGGCGCATCAGCAGGTTCAGATGCTTGAGCAGTACGGTCTTGCCACTGCCCGAGGGTCCGACGATACAGGTGACCACTCCGCTCGGAACGTCGAGGTTGACGCCGTCGAGAACCACCTGGCGGCCGAACCGCTTTCTCAGCTCGTGAACCACTATCGCATTCTCAGCGGCGGCAGCGCGCGCCGCACCATTGCCGGACGACCCGGAACCGTTACTTTCCTGACCGCCGTTGTTCCCTGGAGTTTCCATCCGCGAGCAAGCACCCTAAAGCAGAACCGCAGTCATAAAATAGTCCCACGCAAGGATAAGAACGCTAGAAAGCACGACGGCTTCAGTGGTGGCGCGGCTGATGCCGGTCGCCATCCGCTTCGCATGGTATCCTTTGTAACAGCACACCCAGATCACCACCACACCGAAGACCAGCGACTTGTAGATCCCGGTAACGATGTCGTGCTTCGTCATATACGTCGCGATGCCGTTTAAGTAGCTGCTGCCCGAAGCTCCCATCAGCACGACCCCGATCATGTAGCCGCCCCATATTCCGATGACGTCGAAGACCGCGGTCAGCAGCGGGAAGCTGATGATGCCGGCGAGCAGCCGCGGCGATACCAGGTACTGAATCGGGTTGATCGCCATCACCGTCAACGCATCGATCTGCTCGGTGGTCTGCATCGAGCCCAGCTCCGCAGCCATCGCGGAGCCCGCTCTGGCCGCGATCATCAATGCCGCCAGAACCGGACCCAGTTCGCGGACCAGGGTCAGCGCGACCAGCGTTCCGAGCGCACCCTCGGAGCCGAATTGCCGCAGCTCATTGTAACCCTGCAGACCGAGCACCATGCCGGTGAATGCGGATACCAGGACGATCAGAAAGAATGACTCCGCCCCGATGATCCGGATCTGGCGAATGATCAGGCGCGGCTTGTAGGGAGGGGCGATCGCGAACCAAGCGGCGCTCATCAGGAACAGGATGAACTGTCCCAGCGCGTCGATCCCGTCGAGGATGAATTCCCCGAAATCTACGATCAGGTCGGTTAGAACCATCTGATGCGGTACAAGTTCCGATTCGCGGTTACGCGGATTTCAGTTTGAAGCTATGCCCAACCGGGCCAGCTGATTGAGGGTATTGCTCGGGCCCGCAGAGCGCACAAATTCTATCAGGTCCGCGAGCAAATCGAGATCGAGCGCGGGTCCCGTCTGACGGATGATCTCGCAAGGCACGTGAGCGCGGCGGCATTCGTCGAGATGCTTCACCAGGCTCATCCGCCCGAACAGGGTAGGAATCACGCCGGCCGGCGATCGCGCGATGATATTGGTTCCGGTGAAGTCGCGCGAAGGAACCAGCACCGCACCGCGCCCCGGCTTCAGGGCGGCGAAGACGTCGTCGATATCGCGCGCCGTGACCATCGGGATATCCGAAAGCACCGTGCACAGCTCGGTGGCGCCGGCATCGCGAAGCGCGTCGGTAGCAAGGCGCACCGCGGCATTCAGCCCGCGCGGATATTCCTCGTCGATCACGAGCGCTCCCGCCTCGCGCGCGAGCGCGAGCAGGCCCGGATCCGAGGTGACCACCGCGACCCGCTCCGCGCGCTGGGAGCCCATCGAGGCCGCCAAAACGTCGCGAAACATGGCCTCGGCCAATATCCGGCGCTCTGGCTCCGGGAGCACCGATGCGAGCCGGGTCTTGGCGAAGGCGAGCTGCTTCGCGGCTATCAAAATGAAACGCACGCGGTCTTTATAGCGCACGCTGCGCGCTCCGCCAACGCCAAGGGTGCGCATTGGCGGGCGCTGGAATTGATTCGTCGCGGAATCGGAAGCCAGGCAAAACACCAAGGCACCAAGCTCGGAAAAGAAGCTTCAAATAATCGCGGGCGACAGGCGATCGAGGTACCGATCGGGGCTTGAATCCTGAACAATGGCCCCATTCGCCAGCGGCCATCGTTAATTCGTAAACATTGCATTTCATGGCCGGTGCACGATAGCATAGTGCGCGTGGAGAGGCCGGTTGGGCAAGGTCGATTGCATTCAGATCGAAGGGCTGATCCTGTGGTTCAATTCCAATGACCATCTTCCTCCCCACTTTCATGTGAGCAGAACCGGAGAATGGGAAATACGAATCTACTTTCTTCGATGCTCCGACCGCCGGCTGGACTTCGATATAAAATGGGGCGACGGCCCGTCGCGTAGGCTTCAGAGAGAGCTTCTGTCGATGGTCCTCGAGAATCGGACTGCTCTCTTTGTGGAATGGGAACAGAAGGTATGCGCGCCAGAATAGAATCAAGGCATCAGGGCGGTTACGCAGTGGTGCGGTGCGACACCGATGGAGACGGCGGGATCCCGCTCGGGTTCCCAGTCCTGCGCTCCAAGTCGATCCAGGCCGCGCGCCGGTACCAGCACCTCTTCGTGCTTTCCGCGGCGGTGCACCTGCCGGAAGCTGCAAAATTTGTCAGCGCGATGAATGGTGAGCATCGCCTACAAGCTTTATTTGTGAGGACCGATGTTCCCGCGTTGCTACCGCAGATGCTGGAGAGGGCTGGACTCCGCTCTGTCCGCAACATACTCGTGCATTCTGACTCGTCGGTCCCTAAACGCGTACTGACCGCATGGCTCAGGAATGCTCAAGGCGAATTGATCGCGGAGGCTACCGTCGCAGATGATCGGCTGCTCATCGTTTCCTGCGAGCCGAAGACCTACGAAGTTCGCTTCGATCAGATGCCGGCGCTGAGGAAAATCGATCCTCAGCAGCGTAACAGTTTTGAGATTGCTGAAGATGGCAGCTTCATCTGGTGGCCATCAGCAGATATCCATCTCGATCTCGATGCCATCAGAACAGTCATCGATCCAGCCCGGCGCAAGAAAGCAGAGCGTACACGGCGAAAGCACGGTCGTGAGTATGGAGCGGCCATTGCCGCGGTGCGGAAAGACCGTGGCCTTCGGCAGACTGACATACCGGGAGTCTCGGAGCGTCAGCTAAGGCGAATCGAGGAAAGCGGTGCGGTCTCGGTCCGGACTATGGAACGGCTAGCCAGCGCTCATGGAATGGAACTCGCTCAATACCTGGACGCCTTAGCGCGTAAGCTAACGGCGTCGGCCTCCGATTCCGCCGCGACTGCCTCCGCTTCGGCTTGACAGCGAAAAACGGTTCGGCAACAGATCCGGCTCGAACGCCAAATCATCTTCGGAGGCGCGAGAGCCAATGAGCAACGATATCCAACCCTTCCGCATCGCGGCGACTGACGCCCAACTCGATGACCTCAAGCGCCGCCTGCGTGAGACACGATGGCCTGAGCGCGAGTGCGTGGACGACTGGTCGCAAGGGCTGCCGCTCGCATACGCGCAGGAGGTCTGTACTTATTGGCTGGAGAAATACGACTGGCGCGCAAGAGAGGCGCGCCTCAACCGCTTCGCGCAATTCAAGACCACGATTGATGGGATCGGGATCCACTTCGTGCACGTTCGCTCGCCTCATCCCGACGCGCTCCCGCTCGTCATGACGCATGGATGGCCGGGTTCGATCGTCGAGTTTCAAAAGGTAATCGAGCCGCTGACTAACCCAACTGCGCATGGCGGCGATGCCTCCGACGCATTCCACCTCGTATGCCCGTCGCTTCCCGGCTACGGCTTTTCCGACAAACCTTCGCGCAACGGATGGAACGTGCAGCGCATCGCGCGCGCATGGGCGGAGCTGATGCCGCGGCTCGGTTACAAGCGATACGCTGCGCAAGGCGGCGATTGGGGCGCGGCGGTGACGACCTGCATCGGAATTCAGGATCCCGCCAATTGCATCGGCATCCACTTGAATATGCCGATCGTGCGGCCCGATCCGGCGACCTCAAACGATCTCACTGAAAAAGAGAAGTCCGCGATTGCCGGCATGCAGTATTACAATGATTGGGACTCGGGCTATTCGAAAGAGCAGAGCACGCGACCTCAGACGGTCGGCTATGGGCTCACCGACTCGCCGGCCGGGCAACTCAGTTGGATATTGGAAAAGTTCTGGGCCTGGACCGACTGCGATGGCCATCCGGAGAATGTGCTCACGCGCGACGAACTGCTCGACAACGTGATGCTGTATTGGCTGCCTGCCAATGCCGCGTCTTCGGCTCGCCTATACTGGGAAAGTTTCCGCTCCATGCCGATGGATCCGGTGACGATTCCGGTCGGCTGCTCGATTTTCCCCAAGGAGATCTTCCGCACCTCGCGGCGCTGGGCCGAGAAGAGGTACCCAAAGCTGGTCTACTTCAACGAGCTCGCCAAGGGCGGACACTTCGCCGCTTTCGAGCAGCCCGAAACCTTCGTGCGCGAGGTTCGCAACTGCTTCAAAGTGATGCGATGAATTCCGCAATCCGCCGATGACCTCCTTCACAATGATTTCGCGACAGGGTCAGTTCTAAATATCGGTCGCAATCTGTGATTTAATTGCCAGTTGACTGTGATGATTGGGAGCATTCGAACCGAATCGTGTAAACCCTGAGAGGTGCTTCATGAACCGACCCCTATGGCCGATGGCAGCCCGCATCCTGACCATGGCCGCAATCGCGCTGACGCTTTCCGCATGCCACAAGCAATCGGCCGACGACTTCATCTCCGCCGGCGACAGTGCGATCCCGGCGCAAAAACTCGACGAGGCCGAGGGCGATTACAAACAGGCCATCGATTTGGCGCCCAACGACGCGCGTCCGCACGCGGCGCTCGGCAATCTATATCTTCTCGAGCACAAGCAAGCCGCCGCGCAGGCGGAATTCATGCGGGTGCTCGAACTCGATCCGAAGAATGCCGCCGCGCACATGGCGCTCGGCAACATGTACAACGAGCAGGCGCAATATCCGATGGCGGAGGCGCAATATCGCGCCGCAATCGCGATCGACCCCAGCCACTCGGACTATCATGCCGCTCTGGGCGCCGTCCTCGCAAAGGAAGGTCGCAGCGCCGACGCGCAGACCGAACTGCGCACCGCAATCGGCTTCGATCCGAAGAACGCACAGGCGCACTATCAACTGGGAAATCTGCTCGCGACGACGCCGGGTCATGAAGCCGAGGCCAAGGCCGAATACGATCAAGCGCAGCAGCTCGATCCCAAACTCGTGCCGCCCCAACCCGTAGCGGCTTCTGCTGCAACGGCGACGCCCGCTGCGGCTGGAACTCCCGCCGGCGCGGCCAAGGTAAAGGTGGTCAATCCTCCCCGCCTTTTCCTGTTGACGCATGACTCGCCGATGTATGCGAATCCGGACGCGACCAGCGTCGTCGTCGGCAAAGTGCAGCACAAGAAGTATGTGCATGTGATCGGCATCGCGGGTAAGGACTGGCTGCAGATCAGATTGAGAAACGGAGTCATCGGGTTCATCCCAACATCGGCGGCGGAGTAAGATGCGAATCGCTGCCCAAAATGATCGGAGGCTAAATCATGGCTGAAGTTACAACTCAGGAAGTTAGCTATCCGGGCAAGGCCGGGAGTCTGAAAGCCTATGTCGCGCATCCTGCGGGCGGTGGCCCGCGTCCGGTGGTGATCGTGGTCCAGGAATGGTGGGGACTGAACGAGAACATCAAGGACATCGCGCGCCGCTTCGCCAATGAAGGCTACTTCGCGATAGCGCCGGACCTCTACTCCCGGCAAGGCCACAAAGTCGCCAGCGATCCGAACACCGCGGCGCAACTGATGGGTGGCCTCAAGACCCCAGACGGCATCGACGATTTGAAGAGCACCCTCAGTTGGGTTCGCGGACAGAAGGAAACCAAATCCTCGAAGATCGGCATCACCGGATACTGCATGGGCGGGAGCTACGCGATGCTGTTGCCGTGCGAATCGAAAGAGATCTCGGCGGCGGCGCCCTTCTACGGCGAGATTCCGTCGGACGATAAGATCAAGAACCTCAACTGCCCGATCTTCTACGCCTACGGCGCCAATGATGGATGGATCCAGCGCCCGGACGTCGAGCGGCTCGCCGCGGACCTCAAGAAGTTTGGCAAAAATGGTGAGGTCAAGATCTACGAAGGATGCGACCACGGCTTCTTCAATGACACGCGCAAGGACGTGTATGCGCCCGACGCGGCGAAGGATGGCTGGCAGCATACGCTGAAGTTGTTCGCGGAAAATCTGAAGGGGTGATTTTCGAGTCAGCTCTCTGCACTACGCTAGAGCTGACTCCCTTACAGATTCAGCACCCTTAGTCCGGGAATTTTGGGAAAGCTTCGCAGGTCGCGGGTCGCCACTGCATAGTCGTGGGAAATTGCCGTCGCGGCGATCAGCAAATCGCGTTCTCCGACCATGCGGCCGTGTCGCGCAAGCTCCGTCCAGATCTCGGCATGCGCACGCGCAGCACCAAGGTCAAAAGCGAGCACCTCAAAGCGACGGATCGTCTCTTCTGCGAACGTGAGTCGGCGTGCGCGTTTGCCAGGTAGAGTGGTACGAAAAGCTCCGTGCAACAGCTCGGATATCGTGACGCTGGAAACCGTCCAGTCTTCCTCCGGGAAGGAGCCCAACAATTGTACCAAATCGAGACCGCCGCGCTCTGCCGCTATCAAGACACTCGTATCGATTAGCGATCCCATAGCGATGGTGCAACCTTGGGTTGGCCACGCGTAATCTTTTCTAACGTTTTGAAGTAGCCTTTATCCGGATAGTGAACTGACCTCAGAAATTCGACTAATTCCTTGGTCGAAATACCTTTCTTCGGAGGGGGCGAAATCTCACAGACGGGTCGCCCGCCACGCTCCACGACGAAGGTTTCACCTTTGTAGGCAACCCGATTAAGAATCTCCGAGAATTTGCGAGCAGCCTCGGTTGCCGTTACTCGAGTTTTCAATCCTGCTTTCATAGAATCAAATTATCAGATTTCCGTGAGTTGTAGCTATTCGAGCAGTTTCACCACATCGAATTGCGGGCCAGTCAAGTTGACCACCCTGCCCTCGTCGCCGCGCTCGCGCAGCCATCGCGCGACGAGCATCATCGGCTCCAATTCCGCGCGAGTGATCGGAAGCGCGCGGTAGCGATCGAAGTTGTCCGCGATGAAGCGCGCGACTTCTTCTCTTGCTTCAGGCGAATCGAGTTGCCGCGTCATCGCGAGGCGCCCGGAAAGCACCACATGCGCCGCACGATCCGCCCCTGCCCCGGTCACGATCACGAGGTTGTTCTCGGTGACCACCTGGGAGAGTCGGCTCACGCGCGATGACAGCGTCGCCAGCGATTGAAGATCGCGCTGGAGCCGGTTGGCTTCCTCAAAGCGCATCGCAGACGCGGCCTGATCGCGCGCCTTCGCGAGGCCGCCGAGGATCGATCCGGTACGAGAGCCGCGCAAGAATCCGACCGCGTCGCGCACGCGATCCTCGTACGCCGACTCATCGATGCTGAGGTTGCAGGGCGCGCTGCAATGCCCCATCTGGCCATAGATGCATGGTGAGAAATCGACGCTCGGCTCGAGGCGGCCCGAACAGGTGCGCAATCCGAGCAGGCGCGCCAGCGTGCGTGCGGAATGATCGATGCCGCGTTTACCGACGAACGGACCGAGAAACATCACGCCGCGCCGGGTCGTCATTTTTTGCGTCACCACGATCCGCGGGAAATCGTCCATCAAGTCGATCCGTATGAAGTATGCGGGCGCGGCGCTCTTCAGCATCCGATTGAACGGCGGCTTGAGTTCGCGAATCAGTTGCGCTTCGAGCAGCGCGGCCTCCAGCGATGACCGCGTCATCCGCGTCTCGATTTTCCAGACGTGGCTGATGAGATCGGCGGTCTTCGCGTTGACGCTGGAATTGAAATACGAGCCGACCCGATCCTTCAGCCGGCGCGCCTTGCCGATGTAGAGCAGGTCGCCGCGTTCATTGCGCATCAGGTAGACACCGGGTGACGTCGGGAGCGCCGCGATCTCCTCGGGCGCGATGTGCCGCTCGATTCTGCGTCCAGCCGCGCCGCGCTGATGGTCGTCGATGAGGCGGTCGAGGCGCGTTAGGCCCATCTTCGCCGCCATCTCGATAAAGATGGAGAGGATCTCGGCCGCCATCCGCGCATCGCCCAAACCGCGATGACGTCCCGCGGTCGAGAGCCCGAAATGTTCGGCGAGCGCGTCGAGGCGCTTGCGCTTGAGCGAGGGCATGAAACGGCGCGCCATCCGCAGCGTGCAGAGGACGGGATTGTTCAGCCCGATTCCGAAGATGCGGCGGAACTCGAAATCGAGGAAGGAAAAGTCGAACGCCGCGTTATGCGCAACCAGCACCGAGTCGCCCAGAAAATCCCGGAACGCGGGCAGCACCTCCTCGACCCGCGGCGCCTCGCGCACCATCTCGTTGCTGATCGAGGTCAGGCCGGTCACGAAAGGCGGGATCGCGCGATGCGGTCTGACCAGGGTTTGAAACGACTCGACAAGGCGCCGCCCCATCATTTTCCATGCGCCGATCTCGATGATAGTACCCGGACCCGCACGGCCGCCGGTGGTTTCCAGATCGACTACCGTGAAGCGCGCCTCGTCGAGCGGCACGCGCAGCCCGAAGCTTTTGCGCAGCGACCACAGCGCGCTCTCGCTATCGAAAATGAAATTCGGATCCTCGGCCAGCAGCGTGCGCACCAGGCGCGCGCCGAGCTCCGGATCGGAGCCTGCGCCACTCAGCAGTAGACCGATGATTTCGCCGGCGTCTGCCCCCGACGGACGCGCTTCGAGAAACGCGTAGACCTTTTCCTTGGCCGTCGCGCGATACGCCGGCGGAGATTTCCCCGCGGGAGAGGTCCCAAGAGCATCGAATCCAGCAGCCACCGCCTCAACTTCCTCCACGGAGGTGGTTTATCAAAGCGAAGGTCTGGTGAAAATAGGCGGCGCAACTAAATCCGCTCCGATGCCGCCGGCTTTCGCGACGATTGGAACGAGAACTGCGGACTATCCTTGTCGTGACAGGTGGTTACCCCTACACTCGGCGTGGCGAAAATGTCGGCTCTACTGCGCGTGAAGGCTCTTCCATCAATCCAATGCGCATTTTGATCGCGCCGACCTGGATTCCGTATCCGCCCGTATCCGGCGGGGCAATTCGCTCGCTCGAAATCGCGCGGCGGCTCGCACAGAAGCATCAAGTCACCTTCGCGCTCGCTCTTCGACGGGAGGGTGATAGGGATAGTTGCGAAGCGCTGCGCAAAGAAGGCTTCGCCATCATGGCGATGCCGGGCGACGGCTGGTTTAGGAAGGGCGGCGAGATCCTATATGCGGCCGCCCGTGGCCGAGCTCCCGCCACTGGGCTCTTCGGCTCGCGCGCCCTGGAAAGAGAGATTGTTCGGAACCTCGGCTCCTTCGATGTGATTCAGATTGAGCATCAGGACTTCGGACGCTTGCCATTTTTCGCCCGCGAAGGATCGCGCGTAGTCTTCTCGATCGTACTGCACAACCTGGAATCCGAGTCATGCGAGCGAATCGCGCGGATCGAAAAGAGCTGGCTATGGAGGTTGTGGTGGCGGATTAATTCCCGCGGCTTCGCCCGCTTCGAGCGCCGCGAGCTGGCCGCGTACGACCTCACGATCGTCACATCGGAACGCGAACGCGATCTCCTTGGCCGCCACCTGCTCCCTGAGCGCATCGCGGTGGTTCCCAACTGCACTGACCTTTCCATCCCGCCGCTCGAGGAACCGCACAATCCGGCACCGGCGATCCTCTTCGTCGGCCAGATGAAATATCCGCCCAACGCCGATGCAGCCCGATGGCTGGTGAAAGAGATTTTCCCGAAGATCCGTGCGGCGTATCCGGCGGCCCGTCTACTTCTCGTCGGCCGCCGTGACCCGCGAACGGCACTCGGGCTGGAAGCCGAGGGAATTGTCGATGAAAGTGTGGTGCCGGACCTGACGCCATATTACCGCCAGGCTGACGTGGTAATTGCACCATTGCGCGCCGGAGGCGGCACGCGGCTGAAGATCCTGGAGGGCATGGCGCGCGGCCGCGTCGTCGTATCCACTTCGCTGGGGGCCGAGGGTCTCGGCGCCGTCGATGGCCGTCACCTGCTGATCGCGGATACGCCCGAGGGCTTGGCTGGTGCGGTGCTGGCGGTCTTCAGGGATCCCGCCCGCCGTGCATCGATTCGGCGCGAGGCCCGCGCCCTGGTTGAGTCGCGATTCAACTGGGATAATGCCGCGCGGACGCTGCTTGACCGCTACGCCGATTTGCATCGTTCTCGCCAATCACGGTGCGGTTGAACAACCGTTGCTCCAGCCCAAACGTCCAGATCGCGATCGTCGCCAGCAAGGTCAGGCATCCGAGCGCGAGCAACGCTTTCTTGGAATTGCTCGATCGATACTCGGCTCGCACCTCATGATGTCCAGCGGGGATCTCGGTACCGATGAAGCTGGGTGAAACCATGAAGGCACGCTGCTCGCGGCCGTTGACAAAGACATGCCAGTTCGGATGATAGCTGACTTTGAAGATCAATAGGGCGCGGGAATTCGCGGTGACGCGAGCGCCGAATGAATCAGGGGTGACGACCTCACCCTCGATCAGCCCCAGGCGCCCGGAGTCTTCCGCGGAGTTTCTCGAATCCGTCAGTGCCGCGAGGCCAGGATCGGATGGTTCGTTCGGCTGTGTGAAAACGGTGAACTCTGAATCCTCCGGTTCCTGGCTCTTGAGCCAATTGCGATTGTACAAGAATAGGTCCTGGCTCGAACCCATCGGCACTACCCGAGTCACCTGCCCAAGCTGCAGATAACCACCTGAATCAAGTTCATAGAGGATGTAGCGCGTGGTCGTCCGGAGGGGTCGATAGAAGTCCGGGACGGTAACTGACGGCGGCGCGACTATGTATCGAATGTTGAACAAGCGACAAATCTGCCTGCCGGGTGTAGCTAGTTGCCAGAGATATGGCGAGTTAAGCGAGAGTGTTTGGAAAGGCATCACCGTTGCAAACTGGTTAATAGGTAGCAGATCGTAAAGATGAACGTAGCCATCGCTCATCCAAGTGCCCCAGTTGGCTCTCGTACCGGCATACACCCTGCCGGGTGGGGCTTTCTTCAGGGCTGACAGGATTTCGGGTAGATCGGAATCGCTTTCGAGCGCCTGGTCTGACAGTTCCATCATGGCTTTGTTGCCCCGGAAAAAATTCCATCTTTCCGCCGCGGCGGGGGTGTATAAAACCAGCAACAGCGCGATGGCTACGAAAGCTTGCATCCTCGCAAAAGACGAACTGCACCAGTCCCACAGAAATTCGCCGCCCAAACCCGCCGCGAGTATCGCGCCGAAGTCGATGCCGGCTGAAAACCTCACAAATGGGACAATGTGCGAAATCGGTAGACGGTGCGCGAGCGAGCCTCCAAAGAATAGAACCGTTGACACCGCCAGTATTGTGACTGCCAGTTCCGCCCCCTTAGGACGCTTGATCACGCTGAACAGAACGCCGACCAAGACCAACATGCTCACCACCGGTAAACGGTCATTGTCGAAATAATGTCCGGTAAAGATCGTCGTCAGAGTTGCTGCCGCACCAATCGAGTGGGGCCTCCATGTCTGAAGTTGCGCCTGGTTTAGGTACCGAATCAGAGCAAAAAACGGGATCGTCTGATAGGCAGTGATTAGCGCGGCAGGCACCACCACGATCGCGAGCCGCACGCTGGAACGATATGCGCGGCGTAAAAGTCCAATCAACCCACTCGCGTCCCCGGGGGCTTTTCCAAGACTCAACAGCCACAGCACAGCAACGACAACAGCGAAGATGTACCCATACAACAGGTCTGACAGCACCATCGCCGCGCTTGCGATGATAGCGGCGCAATATCCTCGACCTCGCTCCAGGACCCGCCGCACGCAGGCTGTACTGACAAACATGAGATGCATGCAGCACAACTGCGGAAACATTCCAAATCCGCGCCAGACGTAGCTATTGTAGTCGAACCCATAAGAAATCGCCGACGACAACATCGGCGAAATGGCGGCGCCGACCGCCGCCGCGATCGCCGAAAACTCCATCCGCCGCATCGACCAGTAGACGGTCATAGGGAACATCACCAACAGCAGGTAACGAACCAGGTTTAGCAGTCTCAGCAGGCTAACCTTCTTAAGAAGCAGTCGATAGAGAGTCACAACCGTAAGATGAGGCAGGTTCTGGTAATACAAGAACTGCGGAAAGCCAAGTTCCAGCTCCGGGAGCCAATGATCGAAAGGGTTGTCGCCCGCCGATATCGCCTGGTTAGCACGCTCGATGAAGACATAGTGAAAAATCTGATCATTGCTGTTAGGCGTCGCGTATTGGACTTCCGGAAGGAGAGCGATTGCGTTGAAGATAATCGGGAGACCAACCAGGACCAGGATCACAATCCAATTCGGGTTTCTCGTCTCCTGGTTGTCCATTTCGAGGGTGCGGATGCCGTCAGAACGATCGCCGGCCTGAGGTGTCATCAAATGAACACCGCTCCTTCCAATTGTAGCTCAGTCCGGCAGCAGGCGGGCCGCTGATGAGGGCAACAAACGGAATCCATTCCGCGCTTCAACCGATGCGCCAAACTACTGAAACTGAAGGGGCTGTGGCACTCGTTTCGTGAGGTGGTAGCGACGGTTCACCACCTCGCCAATGATCCCTTTTGGTAACGCCGCTGCATTCGGGCAATCGGCCTCCGACCAGGCGCCGGAGTTGTAGTCTATGAGCGCCTGGTCCACCGCCTGGACTGCCATCCGCGGACCGCCTTCGCCGCGATAAGCTTTGCGAGCGAGAAGCACCGGTTCGAGTTTATGCAGGAATCCTTGATTGAAGTGTGGAAGGGCAGCCTGCACCCCCTGACACACCGCGATCCGACCAGCAGCACTCCCAACTGCATTTGGCTTTTGGTCGGCGCCCGCTGCAAGCTGCTGCGTCTGCGGCTTCGGCGGTGCTGAATCTGCCGGCGGCTCGGATACCTGCTCTGTCGGGGGCGCGCCGGGCTGAACCAGTGCGGGACCGGCAGGTTTCGCCAGACGGGCAGCTCTCGGATTGGATGGTGTCTGCAAGGAGTCGGCGTCGTTCGATCGGTTCGCCATCGCAATCGACAGAACTACGGTCAGAATCAGCGCCGGGATACCATAGCGGACCCAATCGGATTGTGCATTCAAAAACCGACCAAGCAGATCGAGTGGAAATTTCAAAATCGTTTTGATCACGTTTGCGATGCCCTGTCACGTCGCGCCGTTCGTCGCGACGAATATCACTGATTTCCCGGAGTTCGATTCTGGCATCCGCCGAATGAGTTCTCCAGCGGGGCCAAGTTGCTTCGATTGGTTCTACGCAGTTGCGACGATTAGGCATGGGTGATAAAACACGCGCAATCGCTTACGTACACGCAAGAGCTCTTAAGATAAGGATCGTTTGAACAGACGGCTGCATACTTAGGGGATGAGGAGTGAAAACCGCTGAGGACGGAGCGTTCGAAACCTTCGAAGCAGCGGCCGCACCGCTGGAGGCCGAGCTCGCCGACACCCAAAGCGATCGCCGCGCGGCGGATACGCGCGGGCACCCAGCTACGTCGCGATTCATCAAGCGGTCGATGGATCTCGTTTTGGCGTTGCCCCTCGCTCTCTTGTTTTGCCCAATTTTCGTCCTGATCGGTATTGCGATCAAGCTTGACTCTCCTGGACCGGTGCTCTTCCGGCAGAGCCGCCATGGACGCGGCATGCGCCGGTTCACCATCTTTAAATTTCGATCTTTGCGTCACCGGGTTCCCGATCCTCACGGTCAATATCGAATGTTGGAACACGATCCGCGCATCACGCGAGTTGGAGCTTTTCTTCGCCGAACCAGCCTCGACGAGTTGCCGCAGCTTTTCAATGTCATCGAGGGGTCGATGAGCCTGGTGGGTCCCCGCCCCCTTGTAGAATGGGAGAGCCGTGCTTCCTTGCAGACGCACCCCGAGAGATTCGAAGTCAAACCGGGGATAACGGGTTTGTGCCAGATAAGGTTCCGCAATTGGGGTGAAGTCGGCCCGCGCTGGGATTGCGACGTTGAGTATGTGCAAAATTGGAGTCCGCTGCTGGACCTTTATATTCTGCTCAAGACACCGGGCTGCGTGCTGCGCAGAGAAAAAATCTATCCCTCCGCGAGCTAACGCTTCCCGCAGCCACCCTCGCCGCTTATCGCTCGAATCTTAGCAAAGGGCGGAGTCTGTTAAGGACGAAATCGCCGATCTCCCGGTTCTTAATTCTTTCTCTCGCCCGGTAAGCGATATATCGCATGCGGCCCTTCTGGGAGATACCCGTATATCCCGCAATGTTAACCGGGGCGCGCTCGCGCTCGTCGCTTCCGAAGTTGCGGATTGCATTCGCAAGGAAGGGGAACGTCTGATGCGTATCGAGGACGCGCCGCCGCGCCTCCCGCAGCGCAGGCAGCCGCCGCTCCCATTCATCGCGTCGCAGCAATTCATTGATTCTCGCAAGCGTCGCCCGATGATCATTGGCATCGATTCGAATCAAAGAGTCGGCGGGAAAATAATCCTCTATATTGGGGCAGCCGTCATACAACGGGATCGTCCAGCTGAGGAAGCAATCAGCGATTTTTTCCGTCCAATAGTCAGGACTATTCGCATTCTCGATCGCAATTGAGTAGCGATAGGGCGCGAGCCCATCCCATTTGTTTTCGATATAACGGACGCCGCGTCCGAAGATGTCCACCTTGTCGGATGCCTCTCGTATCAGGAACTCGCGCAGAACATTGCGCTTGCGGTGGCCCGGTAGCCACGTCAGGTTGCTCGCGATAAACGAAATGGCTCGCGTTTTGGCCGGCACACTGAGGGCGACCAACTCGTCGTAGTTGCGGTCAACCAACCACGCAAGCCCTGGATGTGACCGGACGTATTTCGGATCGGCCGCAGGCACATAATGAGTGAATACGCGCGCGAAGTTCTCAAGTCCTTCGATCATCCAGTCATGATAGCCCGGCACATAGGGCTCCTGCATTAGGCACCAGACATGTCTAGGCGGGCATCGCACCTGAAGCGGCGTCGAACGGCGGTTGTTGAACATTATGAGGTAGTCGCAGTCGACCACTTCATCGATCGTGAAGCGGATTCCTTCCCAGAGGCCCTTACCGCCTGGCGTTTGGCGCAGAATGACGGAGCAGTCGTAATCGGCGACGATTCGAACCAGGGGGCCCGTTTCCATACACCTTATCTTGTAGAGCTATCGCGAACCTATCGAAGATTGTCTGAGTGATTCCACTTCATCACGCCGCGGCCATGCGGCGGAACTCGGGCACATCGCGCACCAATTCTTCGTACCCGCCGATCGCATGCAACCGCCCGTTCAAAAGAAAAATCAGCCTATCGCAGTGGCGTACAGTGGTCATTCGGTGAGCGATCACCAGCAGCGTTTTTTTTCCGCGAAGCGCTTCGATTGCCTTGGTGAAATCCCTCTCGGTTGCGGCATCGAGGGCCGAGGTTGGTTCATCCAGCACAATCAGGTCCGGATCGTGATAAAGCGCACGAGCGATTCCTATTCGCTGTCGCTCACCCCCTGAGAGGCGTACGCCCCTCTCGCCGACACGACTGTCGACGCTATCAGCAAGACCCGCAATTACAGATTCAAGCTGAGCCGTCCGAATCGCGGCCCATAGGCGGGTCTCATCGATCTGTTCCTTCGGAATTCCAAGCGCTATGTTCCGTTTGAAGGTATCGTCGATAAGGTAGACAAACTGCGGCACATAACCGATATGTCGCTTCCAACCGCTGTCACCTGCCTTGATTTCTCTACCATCGGCGAGGATACGGCCGGACGAAGGAGGCAGCAAACCCACAACCAGGTCGGCGAAGGTGGTCTTGCCCGCTCCTGTAGGTCCCACTATTCCGATTGATTCGCCAAAGCGAATAGTCAGGTCGAGGTTTTCGAGGGCGGGGACGTTAGTGCCGGGATACGAATAAGAGACCCGTTCGAACTTAATCTGGTCGCGAAATGTGGATGGCTCTGCGGTAATCGCTTCTGGACGCTCGGTCTCAAGCGAGTCGATCAAGGTAATATCTTCGTGAATGCTGCTAATCCCCTGTGCTGAACCACGTATCTGATTGAGGCGCCATACAATACGATTAGCGCCTGGAACGATCCGAAAAGCGGAATACGAAAACAGTGCAAGAAGCGGCAGCGCGTTTGCGGTATCGCGGCCTCGACTCACGAACAGCGCCAGGACAGCCAGCCCGCCACAAACGAATACTGTCTCAATGATCAATGGCCCAGCCATCTCCAGGGTCCGGCCGAGATATCCGAGTCGGACCAGGGCTTGCTGTTTTTCATCGAAAAGACGCTGGAAAAAATCCTCGCGGCCCAGCGCCTGAATTTCCTTGATGCCACCGAGTCCTTCTTGCAGGACTTGCAAGCTCTCTCGGCCAACCTGGTCTTTTTCTTTTCCTAACCGCTTGGCCGCCGTACGCGTGAGGCGCAAGATGGCCGCTAACATAAGGATCAGGAACAACCCCGCCGCAATGGTGACATGCAGCGCGGTGTACAGCAGTACCAGCGAAATGCTCGCGATGGCCAGACCCTCAGACATTATGGCTGTCGCAGCCAACAGCGTGTCTCCGTATGGTCCATCGATTGCCGTCGTAGTGTTCCAGACCAGGTCGGCAGAGTTTCTAGCTGCGTGAAAGGGATAGGGTAGGGTCAGATATCCTTTCACCAACCTGCTCTTAAGTGTGGCAGTGGATTCGCCGACAATCTTGCAGTTTAGATACTGCACAGACGCGGCCAGCAGGTTTTTTAGTATGTAGTAGAATGCAACAATAACGGCCATTGCCCGAACCTGCGCCCGCTGACCTTTCCAGGGAAGCGTGGCGACCAGGCTCGATAACACTGGAACATGCGCCGCACGTGACGGTTCGCTGATCATAGCTATCAAGCCAAATACCGCGACTGCGGCGCCGGCTTCGGCCAGTCCGCTGAAGAACGTTGCGGGGGCCGTCAACACAAACCACCAACGCATCTCCTTCGGCATCATAGCCAGGCATTTGCGAAGCGTGATAAGGGCCGGGAACCGCGTATCGCGCGCCGGCCGTGCAGAGCTTAAGCCGTTTTCATCGACACTCATGACTCGCATCAATCAACTGATATCGATCGCATCGTGCCAGATTTACCAATGCGATATAAGCCTCGATTTCAAGGAAGTTCTGGTGGGACCGAGTTGAGGAGCACTGCCCGAGCCTCTTCGTTCCAACCCTCAGACCAGGTCATTGGATGAGAGCGCGCGATATTGT
Source organism: uncultured delta proteobacterium (assembly GCA_963815835.1). Lineage (GTDB taxonomy): Bacteria > Desulfobacterota > Binatia > Binatales > Binataceae > DATGKG01. Next base: position 2,715,433 of record CAWFIF010000001.1, on the reverse strand, counting down.
TTCGCAACTTCTCCAGCGTTGGGGATGTCAAAGGAAAGTCTTTGAACAAGAGGAACAACTGATTTGCGAGTTGGCATGCATCGTCAAAGAGGAGTCCGTTTTCCTCATCTTGAACCAGCTCCCGCAGGCACGATCCGTAGTTGAGCGCGCAGACTGGAACTCCGGCGCCGCGTAGATCACAAATTTTCATGGGTAAGTCCAATCCGGAAGAGGACCGATGGCAGCATACTCCCAGGTCCGATGATCCGAGCAGTAACGCATAGTCTTCGGGACTGAGCCAAAGGTTTCGGATTTGCACCTTTCGCAAGGCAATACGCTCGATGCGATGTTGATACTGTTCGCGCATCGGACCTTGACCTGTGATAGCTATGACCATCCCTGGAAATTTATGTGACGAAGATTTTTCGTATTCCGCGATCATCCTGTCAAAAAGTTCCGCCGCTTCGAGCAATATCGAGATTTCTTCATCGCGGGTCCAACTGGTAGGACTGACAACAATCGCCGGCCGGGTCCCGTGGTCGCCCGCGAGAGCGTCGCCAAGAACGCGGGCGAGCAGATCATTCTTCGCCTGAGCGTCCACCGGCGCAAAGAAACTTGCGGGCCGATCGTAGAGAACCGCGGCATCGGGAATACGCCAGTTGTTCCGCAAATCCGCTTGCATGGCTTGCGAAACGCACAGGTGTGCATCGGCGCGGCGGCCGAAGAGAGCCTCGCAAAATCGGACCATTCGCACTACCACGTGGTTTTTCCCCAAACTGAGCGCCAGCATCGAGCAGGTTGAGTTGTGCCAGTCGATTATCAACCTCGCTGAGTGCGTCCGGGCATATAGAAGGGCGATTGGGATAGTAGGTAAACCAGGAGGATTCTGCACCAAAACCACGTCCGGCTTGTTGGACAACCCCGTGAGGCTGCGGAAGAGACGAAAACTCTGCTCGAAGAATCTTCTCAACGCGCCCAGCGGGACCCGCTTATCGGCGATGTTTTGGCCTTGGCGAAGGGCCGGGGAATCCAGGAGTTGCAAATGAATCCGCGAATGATCCGCGACACGGCCAAAGGGGGGACTTCCTCCGTACGCGATGACGTTGACTTCCACGCCGGAATCAGCCAGCGCCAGGGCGTGATATTGCATCCGCGGACTTCTTCCGAAATCACCTAATACTACGATCGCCGCGCGCATTGCCTGTATTGCGAAAGAACTCCGACGAAACTGATGAGTGGTGGCGGGGCGAACTCCACCATCAGGGCGGAAGCTTGCAACAATGGGCGAATTTAATCACAATGCAGCGCGAATAGCGATATCATCTCGTGCTCGGCCTCAATGAACAGTCAGAGCAAATTAAAACCGTCCAGGCTCAATTCAGATTCAAATCGCGTGGCCATTGCAGCGGGAGGAACTGCCGGACATATTTTCCTCGCTCTTGCCGGCGCTCACGGCTACCGACACCGCTCTCTTGCCGAGGTCGTGTTTTTTGTTTCAACCAGTGAAGAAGCTCAACTGATCGAGCGAAACGGTTATACGTGTTTTGTGGTACACGGCTTTCCCGTAGCGCGGCAAACCCTGGCGCGTAAAGTCTGGGCTATCGGAAACGTCGGATTTGGATTCATGGAGGCGCGACGCGCGCTCCGATCAATGCGCCCCGATATCGTCATCGGTTTTGGCAGTTATGCTACTGTCGCACCGATTTTGGCTGCACGGAGCCTCGGACTTCGAACTGCAATTCACGAAAGCAACGTTACGCCGGGTTTGGCCAACAAACTCCTGGGACAAGTTGTTGACCGGATCTACCTGGGTTTTCAAGAAGCGGCGCGGCATTTCCCCAAGCGTAGAACCCTCGTAACCGGTAATCCGGTTCGACCCGAGGTCGCGTCTTCCAGTTTCGTTGCGAAGGAGCCGCCGACGGGAAACCGTCCTGCACGGGTGTTAGTGACGGGCGGGTCGTCAGGCTCGCACTTCTTGAACAAAGAGGTTCCGGAGCTCATCGGTATGTTGGCCAAGCGCGGCATCGCGGTGGAGGTGCTACATCAGACCGGCGCAGGCGAAGATGAGATGGTTCGCAGCGCGTACCGCGCGGCGGGTATCCCTGCTTCAGTAACCGCATACATCGAGGACATGCTGGCCGCCTATAAGTGGGCAGACTTCGCCATCTCGTGCGCGGGGGCTGCCACTTTGTCGGAGTTGGCAGCAGTGGCACTTCCCTCTTTGGTGATACCTCTGCGCGACGCCGCTGCCGAACACCAGGTGCCCAACGCGATCGCCTTCGCGCACCAAGCCGGCTGGTGGGTGAGCGAAGACAAATGGGATCGTACCACCGTCTCGCAGAAACTCGCGACAGTTCTCACGGAACCTCATGTGTGGTGGGATATGTCACGAGCCGCCAGAGCCAATGCCAACGCGGATGCGGCTCGGATATTGACGGCGGACTTCGAGGCGATGGTAGGAGAAGAGCGCGGGCGAGCGCCTATTGCGGCGCGTTCCAATTGATCTTCCAAGTGATGACTTGTCCGTGGTGTCCTACCCGGCTATCAACCTTTTCGAAAAGTTTCGTGTAGCGGCCCCCCAGGAACAGCAGTTGCGTCAGGGTTGAGCGAAGCAGGTTAGGTAGCGCAAGCAGAACCCGCGGGCCTGACGGATCCATCAAGATCGCTATTTCGGAAGAACGTTCAGTGGGATCCGGCTGAACCTCTTCCAGGCCATCTGGTTCGGCGGCGAGGACCATTGACGGAGCCACCTCTTCGTCGCGGCTGCCGCCGCCGAGGCTGGTCTGACGAAAAACCAGACGGCTTCGAGCCGGCTCGGCGGGGTAAAGCACTACCCTATCTAGAACCGTCTGCGGACCGGTCTCAGCATCCACCTTGCAAGTGAATTGGCCCCCTGAGCTATCGCTGCTCCGGCATGGCGCCCAATTCGGAGTCACGAAAGGCGCCGAAGGCGCTAGAAATCTCCGAGTCTGATAACCCGGCCTAATCGCTTGTGCTTGCCGGTAAAGTTCCTCTGCGTCGGGCTTTGAATATCCCAGCTTCTGGACCAGTTCGTCCATTGCTTGCGGTTCGGGTAGGGACTTTGATCGATTGACAATGAACGCTCGACCAACATCCCATGTGCCGTTGTATAAAAGCCCGGGCTGCTGCGTCATGGCAGTGTATGTGATCAGATAGGCGGGTGGTGGTGAACAATGTGTAGATTTCAGAATGTCGACGCGGCCCTCCGCCCCGATGCCCAGATTAGCCAGGTAGTCCCCTGCCTTCGCCGCATTCAAACGCGCGAGATCCTGTATCACGAAAATCGCTCGGGTGGGATCGACTCCGTTACGTATCAACTTCCCGAACGCGCCAAGGCTTTCCTCGGGCTCGGGAGTCGCGTCTGACCCGCAGTCAAGCATGCGAAGCAATCCCACACTCTGAACTTCATCCGGAGTAACTATCGCCTTTGCAACCCAGAACGGTATATGCGTCCGCAATGAGCCCCCATCGGCGGATACGCGGCGCTCAGCAAGATATTTCGCCCAGTAGGCGCGGTCCCACCACAGCGTGATAATGGAGTTGGTCGGCGATTTCTCACGCAGCGACGTCAATTCGCCCCACCAGGCGTCATCGATTAAAGGTAAGTAGGAGCGCGCCACGGAGTAGCCTTGCGCTATTGGTAGCAAAGCGACCGTCGCTAAGGTGAGGGCCGCCAGTGCATTCCAACCCTTTAATAAGGGTCTAAAGTGTCCGACGAGATAGGCGTATGCGATTGCGAGTGGCACAGGCGTCAGTAGAACGAAGCGAATTCCTCGAAAAGCAGCAAGGACACTTCCCAGAAACCACGCCGCAACAATCAGCTTGAATGCAAGATCTTCGACACTAAGCACTTCAGTCGAATAAAAGTCCGCCGCCATGAGGACAGCCGGTGGGAGCGCTAACATCGTTACGAATGTTTTCGGACCGATGTACGTGCCGGCGAGACCATAGACCGCGAGACACAAGCCGACCATGATCAGGGCTAGTAAATGAGACTGGATTCTTTTACCCGCGGGCAAAAACATCGAACACAGACCTAGCCACGCCAGAACGAAGAATGCCTGGCCTCCAATCTCGGCGAAGATATCCGCGCGACCGCCCCGGGCCAGCTCAGTAACTGTTGAAAATTCGTCCGGAAAGAAAACCGTTGCCTTCGCCGGCGAGGCAGCGGGCAGAGGAGAGCTTGACCAGGCAAACCACTTAAAAATCCACGGACGTGAGCTATGGTCGAAGACAATTGCGCACACCACAGTGGTCGCAACCATGACGCCAGTCACAATCGCGATCCTCTTGACCTCCGGATAGCGCCAGATTCTAAAATCCCTGTGGCTCCAGGCGGCCCCTGCTCCACTCAGCGCCGCGCCCGCGGCCAGGCCCGCGAGTATGACGCTATAAAAGAACACCCACCCGTTCCAGGTGACTATTTGCACCTCCATTATCAGTGCGGCTAAAACCGCATACAGGATTCGACGGGAGGTCGCTTCACTTCGAAGAGCCTTAAGGATCGCCCACAAGATCCACAACGGTAACACGACGCTCCAAACATCGTCATCGCTACCGAGCGTTCGGGTCAGAACAATCGGACTCAGTCCCACCAGTAGAGCTGCAAAGAACCCGGACCAGGCCCCACCTAACTCCAGCCCGATTGCAAATGCAGGAATAGCCCCGGAGGCGCCCACGATGACAGGGACGAGGAACGACGTGGCGGCAAGTGGATAATGCGGTTTGACAAGTGTTATTAGCCGATGAAGCAAGACTATGGCTGCTATGTGAGCCGATTGATAGTAGATATTGCGGCGTCCGACCGGCGCGTTGGCAAGGGTGTCGCGACATTCGCCATTGGATAGCACCTCGTCGCAGGACGTCCCTTTGACAAGGTAGTTGTGCGCCATCCTGAGCCAATGGTAGCTGTCCAGATCACCGAGCAAGGCGTGCTGCCGGCCATCTTCCCCCGGATAGAGGAAGTGTCCTCGATATTCGACAATGAACTCCTTTCGGAGTTGATCAAACTCCTGTCGATGCTGCTCCAGCCATCGTGGCATTTGGCGGTCAACGGCCGCGTCCAGCTCCTGGCCGCTGAGGCCAGGTTCGAGGGTTCGCTCTAACTCGCCTCGCAACGTTGACATCGCCGCATCCCCGGCGAACAGATCCAACCCGCCAAGCGAAAGCGGCAGCATCCGGACCCATACGATTGTGGCGATTGCAACCAGCAGCAGGATCGCATTCAAACCCGGCCCGCGTGTTTCCAGGGCTGGGCTAGTAGGTATAACGGCCTTCTCGCTCTCGGATCTTGATCGAGCTCGGCCGCGACGGGTCGATGAGGTTGCGGGAATTTCTCTGGCCATCAACCCATTTGTCCCCAGTGCGAAAGGTTATGATGCACTGATACAAACGGACGTAAAAAGAAACACCAAGGCCGACCCCATGACAGGTCGATGTCCAGAGAATTGAGGAGGATAGGCACGGTTCACTAAGCGCCTCGAAAACCTGCCGCGGACAGATGCTATGGCGTCGCTGTTGCAGTCGGCGTCGGCAGAGGAGAGACCACTTGAATCAAGCCATCACCGGCGAGGTACGAAGTCCCATCTGTCGCTAGCGAAAAGACGTTGATCTGTCCTGTACCGGTCGATAGTGCGAATTTTCCGGTGCTGCCGGCTGGCAGAATTATGAAGGTTCCGGAAACGCTCATGTCCATGGAAGCATTGGGATCAAAGCAGACGGGGCCGGTAAACGACATCGAGAGGGTGTTTGCAGCTTTAGTATTGTCGGTGGCGCTCAAGACTCCGTCACCGAAGCAACAAATTCCACTCGGCGTCCCCGTATTGGTGCAATCGTCGGCATTGAGGGTCACGCTTGCAGTCCAGTTGGCCTTGCCAATGCTGGTTGCATTGAGGGTGCCTTGATACTTCGCGCATTGGCAGTCGCCGAGGGACGCCGAACACATTGCTCCGGAGCAGGTTCCGTCCTTGACGCTAAGCTGTGTGCCGCTTCCCTGCATGCTGAAGGCCGCCAGTGGGGACAGTTTCGCCGATGCCGCATTCGATTGGCGAAATTGTTCAGAATACGCGGAATTATCCGCGTTCGAAGTGATGGATCGGGTAGCCCGCTCAAAAGCCTTTCGCACGATAGCCGGATCTGTATTGCCGGCGAACGCATGAATTGCCCCCGCGGCGAGCGAACAGCCCAGCACGATCGACGCTTTCAAACTACCACGCATTAGTCTTCTCTTTTCCCTCTCAGCAGAATCGTAACCCGCTGACAACTTTTTTCACGCATTCCATCAGAAGGGTGATACCAGTTGAATCGCGCCGTTTCCATTCACATAGGTGTCACCCGTAGCGGCGTCCTGGAATGCATTGAACCGCCCGGTGCCGACGGAGTGAGTGAATTTCCCAGCGTTGGCAGTCGGCAGAATCTTGAAATTGGCCGCTACGCTGATGTCGTCGCCGACGCCGCCGCCGGCGACGGGTTCGGTAGTGGCCGGATCGTCACAAACATCGCCGGTGATCGACATGGTCAGGATGTTCGTGGTCTTTCCCTGTTTGGCAGTCGCGGTCAGCAGTCCATCGCCGATACAGCAAACTCCAGAGGCCGTTCCGGTGCTTGGACAGTCATCGAAGTTGATGGTGATCGCGGCGGTCCAGCTCGCCTTTCCAATGAGAGAAGCATTAAGCGAACCCTCGAGCGTCAGACATAGGCAGCTCCCACGCGAGCTCGCACAGCCCCCGCCGGTACACGTTCCATCGTTAAGACTAACAGCGGTGCCGCTCCCAATCATGCTGAACGGCTGGACCGCAGGTCCCGGGCTGGGCGTACTACTCGGTGTACCTATGGAAGTTCCGGTCGCCGTTGTGGTCGCGGACCCTGTGACTTCGGGAAAGATACCTTTTCCGCAACCCGAGTTGGGAAGAATCAGAAACGTGAATGCCCCCATGACGAAAATGGGTAGGAGACGCGACAGTCTCGCAACGCTCTTACGAGAGAGCACAGATGACTTTCCTCATGATGATAGCGTGGGGAGCGACAATTTCGGCCCCACAATCTGCCTCCCAGAACCGAAGATTACCAGATAAACCCGAGGGAAAAAGCGATTTATTAGTCTGCACCGACCTGACGCATTTTGTAAAGCTATTGACTAAAATCGGATGCCCGTTGCGAGCAAAACAGCGGGCTTGAACAATCGGGATTACTCGGCGCAGCAGAAAGTGGCGCCAGAGGGCGCAGTTGTTTCCTATAGCGGCAATTTTGGGGCCACACTGCCGATCATCCGCGCAGGCCCGGCCCGCCAAAACCGCCCGCCTCGCGCCGACGTAATTCTTATGATGGAATCCGCCCACACGGGCAAAAACGGTAACCCGGGTGTCTCGGAGATAATGGCAACTAAATTAGATACTTGACTTGCCGGACCATCTAAAGATAAAACCTCGCAAGACCCGCGTTTCAACTTAGGACGTCGCGTCTCAAATTAGAACATTGGCGTTTGGTCATGCTCGGTATAATGGCCAGCGCGGACGCGGCCCTCGACCCTCCCCATAGCCACTGACGAGGGGGCAAGCATACGCGTGCGGCCTCCGGCGCGCCCCTTGCGCCACAACTGTAAAGTGCGTTGCAACTCTATGCTAGCAGATGTGCTACTCTATGACTTTCAGACGTAATATCCGTCTATGAGGCGAGATGGCCCCATGCTTGCATAGACTCATCTCTGTCACAACTGCCTGGAACACGGGGGTTGCGTTCCGTACGCGATGGCCGAAGTGATCGACTAGCGGCTTTCGAAGAACGGGCGCTACGCGCCTTTGCCTAGAAGGGGGTTTGTATGAACGACTGCACCTCAAGGGGGGAAACGAAGATGATAAGAATCGGTCGATTTGTGCTGGCGATCGTGACGTTCGTCGCGTTCGGTCTCAACTCAACCAACTACGCCCACGCATGGGACTTTACCCTGCGCGGCAACGGGAGCTCCTCATTGCGCGGGAGTGCCTCCGCATTGCCCGAGAACGCCCCGGAAGCCGCTTCGACGCCGACATTTAGTCCGAACCAGAACGTGACCGTAAACTTCAACGGGAAAATCGTCGCCGCGCATCCTGTACCGGTTCTGCCGACCGTTCTCCCTTACAACCCATTAGTCCCGATCGTCAACGTCGAGCCGGTCGTCACGTCGGGCCAGCGACCACTGGTAGTCGGCGGGCCATCGTGCACCATAACGATTTACGGGGTTGACGGAGCCGGCAATCTCTATGACATTTCGTCGGCCGCGTGGATGGCGACCCCGAGGGTTGTAAACTGGCAGGGCGGAACGGTGATACCTAACCAGCCGACTAACCCGAATACGATTCTGCAAATTGGAGTCACGACCGTACCGGGTTCTCCAGGCCAGGCCGTCGGCATGTCGTTCACCGAGCAGGCGCCGGCGGTGCAGGCGAACCCCGCCTACAACATTGATGTGAGCGCGGTGGTAATAATGGATGCGTTGCTTCCGAATGGCTCGGAGCAGGGTTGGACTTTCAACGATCTAGTGAATACGGTCGCCACGGGGACCGTCGTCCCGCCTCCCCCGCCGACCTACGATTTGACTCTCGAAATTGCCGCGGATCCGCCGTACACGATGCGTCTCCTTGGTGTGCCCGCAGCGAACATCTCAGCAGTGGCTCCCTGAGATAATGAGATTAACCGTGAGTGTGCAGGCCGTTGAAAGGCTCCTTTCAACGGCCTGCTCCTATTTAGGGGTTACTCTGGTTTGATGCTGATGCTCTGGGCGACGTTGTCATCCAAATCACCGTTGGGCAGCGTCGCGGTGAACGGTCCGTAGGTGGAGGCCGATATCTCGCGCTGGTCATAGAGCGCCAAGCCAGCGTTTATACCCGAGTTGTTGTTTTCGGGGCTCAACGGAGGTGACACCGTGCCAGGCGGAGAGCCGGATTCGCCAAAGAAGTCCAACGTGTTGGTGGTGCCAAACGCGACCAGGACGATGCCATTGGCGGGGACCGTGATAGCGCTACCCGAGCTAATAAAATTGCTGGCAAACGCGGTTCCGCTGCTCATGGCCGCGATTGGGTTGCTGCACGGGGTAGCATCTTGGGTGCAAGTACCCCCGTAATTGATACCCACTGCGGTCGCCCTAAAGATGTCGGAGCCGAATGAGAAACTGAACGACGGCGCCGCGGAGGTCTCTCCGCTACCTATCATGTGCCAGTAGAGGAACTGGACCATATCCGGGTTAGAAGGTGCACCGGAGCCCGTCGCGGTCGAACTGATAAGGTTCCACAGGGGATGTCCCGAGGAGGCAGCCGGCGGAGTCACCACGAGGCTGCTCAGAGGAGTTCCACCTCCGACTTGGGTGACGTCGAGGGCAACGATAACGAGCGTATTCAGTACCGCGGATTTGCCGCCCGCCGCTACCGTTATCTGCACATCTCCGGTGTCCGTGTTATCGGAATTGCCGCTCTGTGCGAAAAAAACCACCGGCGGTACTACAATTGGTGTTGGCGTCGGAGTCGGCGGCGCGGCGCAGGTACATACGCCGGCGCCAGTGTCATTGCCGATCAGCGACGCGCACTGATTAGGCAAATAGGCAGATTCCACGGTCTCGGCGGGGCCATCGTTTTGCAGCGGCACTTCTGTTATGCCCAACGTTCCTGAAATTTCCTGCCCCCTCGATATTGAACCAATCAGCGAGGTGCTCGGTACGTCGGCTATGGTGGGGTCGCATCCGCCATTGCAACCATGCGCGGGGTTGCAGCTGCCAGCGTTATTTTTCATTCCAGACACGATCTGGACGATACCCGAATCGGCATCGTTGATGGCGAGCCCCCAGTTTGAGGTCAATTCGTATTTAACCGAAAACGTTTCCAATTCGTTCGGCGTGATTGGACATCCGCAACACTCGCCCATCTCCTGATCGTCGTCGAACACATAGATCATCGCGCAGAGATCGGTTTCTGAGCCGCACTGTTGATTTGACACGCCTCCGTTGCCACATCCAGCGGGATCGATCAGCCTGATGATGTTGTCGCCGGTTCCGGTGTCTTCGCCGAGATCGTAGGATCCGGTCAACAGCGTGCCGGTGGAACCATCGTCGCCAATTTGCGGCGGCGTCGATCCGCTGCGCAGGGTCGCAGCGGTCGCCCCCAAGCCCCACGTAATCGCCGCAATCGCAAACAGAGCGCCTAATCCTCGAGACCACTTATTGGATTTCGTCCGCCTTGCCATTTCGCAACCCTCCCACTGTTTGGTCGCTCTCGGCGACTAGACTGAGAATCCGTTCTCAGACGCTCAGCGATGAAATTTCAACTGCCCTCCTCTGCTCGCTCGAACTAATGCTCCTCCTGCCGCCCTTCTAGGCGATTTTCAGCTTTACTGCAATCTGATTCCGATGATCGAAAATTAATCAAATCAAATTCGCACTTATCCGTGCATCGAGCGCGGGATTTCCGTAGCGGAAACGCCGCCGCCCGCAGTCTCCTGCGGGCGGCGGGCGGTCAGTAACCCAAAGGCGTTACTTCGGTATGATGCTGATGCTCTGGGCGACGTTGTCGCCGTTATCCCCGTTCGGCAGGGTCGCCGTGAACGGTCCGTCGGTACCCGAACTGGCCTCGAACTTGTCATACAGCGCCAACCCAGCGTTGATACCGGAGTTATTATTCTCCGAAACCAACGGAGGTAGAACCGTACCCGGAGGCGAGCCCGACTGGCCGAAGAAATCCAAGGTGTTGGTAGTACCAAAGGCGGCGAGGGCGATGCCGCTGGCGGGGACACTGATAGCTGCGCCCGAGCTAACGAAATTGTTGTTAAGCGAGGTTCCGGCATTTGAGGCAAGGATTGGGCTGCCGCCATTGCCGGAGCACACCGGAGAATCTTCCGTGCAGGTATTTTGGTAGTTGATACCTACCGCGGTCGCCCTAAAGATGTTGGAGCCGAATGAGAAACTGAACGACGGCGCTCCGGAGGTCTCTCCGCTACCGATCATGTGCCAGTAGAGGAACTGGACCATATCCGGGTTAGAAGGTGCACCGCTGCCCGTCGCAGTCGAGCTGATGAGGTTCCACATGGGATGTTCCGTGGTGGTAGCCGGCGGAGTCACCACGAGGCTGCTAAGTGGGGTTCCACCACCAACTTGGGTAACGTCGAGGGCAATGATGATGAGCGTATTCAGTGCCGCGGATTTGCCGCCCGCCGCTACCGTTATCTGCACATCTCCGGTGTCCGTGTTATTCGAGTTACCGCTCTGCACTGCCAAACTTGCCGGCGTCGCGGTTGCAGTCGGTGTGGGCGTTGGAGTCGGCGTCGGCGTCGCAGTAGTGGTCGGCGTCGGGGTCGGAGTAGGCGTCGGCGTCGGGGTCGGAGTAGGCGTCGGCGTTGGAGTCGGCGTTGAGGTCGCAGTCGTGGTTGCTGTCGGCGTCGGAGTTGGCGTCGCAGTAGTGGTCGGCGTCGGCGTCGGGGTCGGTGTTGAGGTCGCGGTCGTGGTTGCTGTCGGCGTCGGAGTTGGCGTCGGCGTCGGAGTTGGCGTCGGCGTCGGGGTCGGGGTTGAAGTCGCCGTGTGAGTCGGCGTTGGAGTCGGCGTCGGTGTTGAAGTTGGAGTCGATGTCGGTGTTGGAGTCGGCGTTGACGTCGGCGTCGGAGTCGAGGTCGGGGTCGCTGTCGCCGTTGCAGTCGGAGTCGATGTCGCAGTGTGAGTCGGCGTCGCAGTCGGCGTCGGAGTCGCTGACGGGGTAGCCGTGGGCGCTATCGGAGTCGGGCTAGGCTGGCGATGGCAGGTACATACACCGCCGCCGCTGTCGTTGCCGAGCAGCGACGCGCAGTTAGCACTCAAATACTCAGACTCCACGGTCTCGGCGGGGCCGTCGTTTTGCAGCGGCACTTCCGTTACGCCCGTCACTCCAAGAATTTGCTGCCCCTTGGAGATCGAACCAATCATCGAGGTGCTTGGCAGGCTCGGGATCGTGGGATCGCATGCACCGTTACAACCATGCGCAGAGTCGCAGTGATCGAAGTTGTTTTGCTGTCCGGAAATAACCTCAACAAGGCCTGACTGGGCGTCGTTTACGCCGAGCCCCCAGTCCGCAGTCAAATCGTTCTTTACCGACGTCGTATACAGTTCGTTCGGCGTGATCGCACATCCGCAGCACTCGCCCATCTCCTGATCGTCGTCGAACACGTAAAAGAAGGCGCACAGGTCGGTCTCGAAGCCGCACTGCTGATTCGACACTTCGCCGTTGCCACAGCCGGCGGGATTGATCAGCCGGATGATGTTGTCGCCGTTGGTTCCCGTGTCCACATCATCGGTATCTTTGATATCGTAGTACCCGCTCAACTGAGTATTGGTGGAAGGATCTCCGCCGATTGTCGGGGGCGTCGAGCCGCTGCGCAGAGTGGCCGCGGTGGCGCCCAATCCCCATGAAATCGCTAGAATCGCAAACAGAGCGCCCAGTGCTCTGGCCCACTTATTGGTCTTCGTCCGCCTGGCCATTATCGCAACCCTCCCACTTTTGGCCGCTCCCAGCGATTAGACTGAGAAGCCCCTTTTCAGACGCCATACGATGCTACTTCGACCACCGCTCCTCTTCGCGCGCGCACTAACGGCAATCTTGGCGTCTTTTTAACGCTATTTCCAGGTCTATTGCAACCTCCAAAGTGTTGGGATTAAAAAAACCTCTCATATTGGGTGATTTACCCTTCGGACGACTCAACCGCTGCGTTCACCAGCGAACACGCACACAACCGCTCTCGCTCATCGAACGTAGTGCCCTAAGGATCGCCACAGCGAGCTCCGTCGTGGAACCTGCCTGTGATGGTGCTCCGGGTCGATCCTGTCCGAATCTGATTCGAATGATCCAGAACTAACCAAATGAAAACTCGCAGTAATCCGTGCCGCGAGCGCGGAATTTGTTCAAAAGGAAACTAACCAGTCGAGGCACCATCAGAGACAAGTGTATTTGGGCCGAACGATGCATTTGCCCGCAGGATTACATCCGAACGTAGTACCCCAAGGATCGCCACACTCCGTCGTCTTCTTTCTGTGCGGTAATCTCCTCAAGTACAGCCGCCTTGCGCTTGAATGACGTGGTATACCTTATGATTACATACTGGCCCGGCGGAGCGCCCGGGATGCTGTCAGTATACGTAGCGGTCTCGAGAGTTCGTGTATTGAGCGGGCCGAGAGCCTTACGAAAAGGATCAACTTGCTTCGGCCAGGCGTCCCTGCCAACCAGTTTCTTAAACTGTGCGCCGGTCTGATCCCAGGCGGCGCCATAGTCACCCTGGTCGATCAACTTCACCCATGCGTCGGTCATCCTGGTGGCCTGGTCGATGTCTTCAGCATGCGGATTGCAGCCCGAGCATCCAGCAAATCCACCGAGTAAAGCCGCAAGCACAAGGGAAAGGCTGATTCTTCTAAGCATAGGGCAACTTTACAAAACCCGTCTGTGAAAATCGATATTCCCAGACCTCAGGAGCGCACCCTCATCATCACAGAGCTGGCTGAAACCGAGCCCTTGACGCACATCTGATTATTGGAATCGCTCGGAGCGTTGGGTCTGAACTTTCGATGTCTTCAGCGGAAACGCCGCCGCCCGCAGTTTCCTGCGGGCGGCGGGCGGTCAGTAACCCAAAGGCGTTACTTCGGTATGATGCTGATGCTCTGGGCGACGTTGTCGCCGTTATCGCCGTTCGGCAGGGTCGCCGTGAACGGTCCGTCGGTACCCGAACTGGCCTCGAACTTGTCATACAGCGCCAACCCAGCGTTGATGCCGGAGTTATTATTCTCCGAAACCAACGGAGGTAGAACCGTACCCGGAGGCGATCCCGACTGGCCAAAGAAATCCAAGGTGTTGGTAGTACCAAAGGCTGCGAGAGCGATGCCGCTGGCGGGGACACTGATAGCGGTGCTCGAGCTAACGAAATTGTTGGTAATCGAGGTTCCGGCATTTGAGGCAAGGATTGGGCTGCCGCCGTTGCCGGAGCACACCGGAGAATCTTCCGTGCAGGTATTTTGGTAGTTGATACCTACCGCAGTCGCCCTAAAGACGTTGGAGCCGAATGAGAAACTGAAGGACGGCACTCCCTCTGCGCTACCGATCATGTGCCAGTACAGGAACTGGATCATATCCGGGTTAGAAGGTGCACCGCTACCTGTCGCGGTCGAAGTGATGAGGTGCCACGCGGGATGTCCTGGCAGGGCAGTAGCCGGCGGAGTCACCACGAGGCTGCTAAGTGGGGTTCCACCACCAACTTGGGTAACGTCGAGGGCAATGATGATGAGCGTATTCAGTGCCGCGGATTTGCCGCCCGCCGCTACCGTTATCTGCGTATCTCCGGTGTCCGTGTTATTCGAGTTACCGCTCTGTACTGCCAAGCTTGCCGGCGTCGCGGTTGAAGTCGGGGTCGGCGTTGAAGTCACCGTCGGCGTCGGTGTTTGAGTCGGCGTCGGGGTCGGCGTAGGTGTCGGTGTTGGAGTCGGCGTCGGGGTCGGCGTCGGCGTCGGTGTTGGGGTCGGTGTTGGGGTCGGTGTTATTGTCGGAGTTGGCGTAGGCGTGTGAGTCGGCGTCGCAGTCGGCGACGGAGTCGCTGACGGGGTAGCCGTCGGCATTATCGGAGTCGGGCTAGGCTGTTGATGGCATCTACATACGCCACCGCCGCTGTCGTTGCCGAGCAGCGATGCGCAGTTAGCACTCAAATACTCAGACGCCACCGTCTCGGCGGCGCCGTCGTTTTGCAGCGGCACTTCCGTTACGCCCGTCACTCCAAGAATTTGCTGCCCCTTGGAGATCGAACCAATCATCGAGGTGCTTGGCTGGCTGGGGATCGTGGGATCGCATGCACCGTTACAACCATGCGCCGAGTCGCAGTGATCGAAGTTGTTTTGCTGTCCGGAAATGATCTGAACTATGCCTGACTGGGCGTCGTTTGTTGCGAGCCCCCAGTCCGCGGTCAAATCGTGCTTTACCGAAACCGTATACAAATCGTTCGGCGTGATCGCACATCCGCAGCACTCGCCCATCTCCTGATCGTCGTCGAACACGTAGAAGAACGCGCACAGGTCGGTCTCGAAGCCGCACTGCTGATTTGACACTTCGCCGTTGCCGCAACCAGCAGGATTGATCAGCCGGATGATGTTGTCGCCGTTGGTTCCCGTGTCCACATCATCGGTATCTTTGATATCGTAGTACCCGCTCAACTGAGTATTGGTGGAAGGATCTCCGCCGATGGTCGGCGGCGCCGAGCCGCTGCGCAGGGTCGCGGCGGTGGCGCCCAATCCCCATGAAATCGCTAGAATCGCAAACAGAGCGCCCAGTGCTCTGGCCCACTTGTTGGATTTCGTCGGTTTGGCCATTATCGCAACCCTCCCACTTTCGGTCGCGCTCTCAGCGATTAGACTGAGAACCCTCTTTATAAGCCGTTAAACGACGCAATTTCGACCACCGTTCCTCTTCCTGCACGCATTAACGGCAATCTTGCCGTTTTATTAACGCCATTTCCCAGTCTATTGCAAGGGCAAACGGTTGTTTTAGCCTCCCTTTGGACATTTCTTTGCAGATTCAAGCAGCTTCATGGCGATGTAACCGTACGGCTGGGCAAAGCAGCGGTTCAATCGGATCTCGGCCAGCGATGAATCACATCGATTAAACGTGACTGCCCTGGTCTTATCCATCAGTGCGTTGGTCTTTACTGGCGCTTCCGCGTTTCTCAGTCGGCCATTTGATGCGCGGTTCGCGCCGACTGCAATGGGCCGGCCGACGCTCTGGCATCGACCGGAGCGCGGAGGATTTGCGGACAGCGGTCCGTTTGAGCCGTCCCAAGCCATCCGAACTGGACATCATCTGGAATAACGAGCGATAACCACATAAACGTTTATTTGCTCGCGATTTTCCGCGGCATCGACCATGGAGAGAACTCGACCTTTTCTGGAGATCAACGTCAGAGGCGTCCCGCTGTCGTCGTATCGCCCGTCCGCGCGTACCGCGAGGGTTCTGCTCGATTGCACCGGAGTTGGAGCCGCAGTCGCGGTGATTTCGATTTTCTCCTACTACCGCCTGCAAGGCACTCCATGGGCGATCGATTTTCGGCCGCATTTGCGGGAATGAAACCTGTTCTAGGCTCGACACTTCCAGCCGCACTCGCGGTCTGGTCTTTCTGGGCGCTGACGGCCGCAATCGGCGCGGGCATCCTTACCAAGCTCGATCCTGAAATCGATTCGTTCGACGCGTTCCTTGGCGGCGCAGCCGGAGCGTGGGTGGCGGCCTACATACTCGGCCAGACGCTCGGCCCGATCGGCCTGTTCCGCGCGCCTGTGATCTGGATACTTCTGATCGGCGCCAGCGCATGGATTCTGCTCACCCCAACGCGTTTGGTGATGCCGCGCCTTACATGGGGCCGCGGCATGGCAATTCTCGCCTTCCTTCTGGTGAGCGTGGGACTGATCCCATTGGAGCTTGGATCGCCAGCCGCACCGTTCATGGATGTCATGTCGTATCCGGCCTCGGTGCAGCGAATCCTCACTTTCGGACGCTACCTGCCCTTCGACAACGATCCGTACGGATGCTGGGGGCCTCAAGCCCAGACCCCGGGCCTCGAGCTATTTCTCGCGATGCTTGCGATGGGATCGCGCGTGAACCTCGGCTTGCTCGCTCACAGCGCAGCGATAGTTCCGATGGCGGCGCTGGTCATTTTCGGAGCTTACCGACTCGGCGCCGCCACCCTGGGGGACACGGCTGGAGGAATCGCGGCGCTGATGCTGTTCTTCACCAACACCTTTCGCCGCCTGGTGGGCGTGCGCGGAACCGTGGTGGCATTTGCTCTCGTCGGTGTCGGGCTCGCGTTGGTGCTCGACCGGCGTTCGCGACGCAGCACCTTTGCGTTCGGATGCCTGGTTCTCGGCACGGCGGTCGCTTCGCATACCATCGCCGGTGGACTTGCGATCGCAGTCGCTTCGTTTGCGATTCTACTTCGTGACGCGCCTCGCCCCCGAATCGTCCTGCTAAAGGCGTTGTGCCTCTTTGGCGCGGTCCTGGTCGCGGCGCCCGACATGGCGATCTCGACCAAAACTACCCTCCCCTACCCGATACTGCCGCTGCTTCAAATCGGCGGAATTGTCGCAATCATTTGGGGCTCGCGCGCGCTTCCGGAGGCGGACTCCGCGATCGATGAAAATTCTTCCGAGTACGATCCGCGCACATACAACACGGCGCTGTTTGTCATCTTCCTGATCGCGATGTTTTACACGATTACCAAGGTTCCCGATTCGATCTTCGCGCAAATATTCGAGCAGTTTCCCCTGCTGTCGGCATTTGCGGCGATCGGGTTGCTTTCGATCGCTACGCTGCGCGGAGACGAAGCCAAATCGATCGACGGCGCGCCGCTGATCATCGCGCTGATGATGACGATCGTGGTCGAAGTGGTAGCGCGAAAGCTCGGATCGATGCCGGGATCGGCGGCTTTTCACGCCGGCACGGACGACCTTCATTACAAGCTCGATGAGTACTGGACGCCCTACTTCCTGGTATTCCCGGCAGCTTTACCATTCGCAAATATCATCAACTATGGCCGTCGCGTGCTCGCCGTCGCTACATTGCTGGCGATCCTCATCTATCCGTGGAATCCGCGGCCGACTGGAAACTACGATTACGAGGAGCATTCGCTTTCTGAGAATTGGGGGATCGACGTCGGAACTGCGGCGCGCGGATACTGGGGTTCAACTCCAGACCCGCGATGGACCATGGGGCCGGACGAACTAGCGCTGGTGGACGTGCTGCAAAATGAGCGAAAGGCCGGTCGCATCACCATGCAGACGCACGTCCTTCATATCGCGCCGGACGCCATCGTTTGGCGCGAGTTCAACCGCTTTTCGGTATTTACCGGCATCGACGACGATCCGATTGTCCAGGAAATTCCTGCCAGCGACATCGGATGGCTGGCCGGCGGACGTGTTCGGCAAATACAGGCGCTCCCCGAGGCACTCGCGCAGAAGCCACCATACATTCTCAACCAGGTTTCACCGCCACCAGCGGATGTTCCGCCTGAAGGCTATGAAAAGATTTTCGAAAGGGGCAAGCTGCAACTCTATCGGCGACGCGACCTGGTTGCGACAAAATGAACCTCGACGGGTACGTCGAATTCTATAGAGCGTCCCTTCCGGCGATCCTTATCAGGCGCACGGTACAGTGCGTCACATCGGCGCGGAGTTCCGAAGGTCATGGCCTCTAGATGCCTTCCGCTCGCCCAAGTAGTCTTCCCAAGATGGTATTCTCCAGCGAGCGCCAATTATTGGGCCCTTGGGTGGCGCCGTTTGGAGCGTCGCTTGCCTTGTTGACTCGAGTGAGTGATCACGATCTTCAGATCGGCAGAGGACCAAAGACACCGTGATTGGTTCTGTTTCGATCCTCGCTGTTTTGTTCGTGATCGCCGCAACGACCCAGCGCAGCGGAGCGCCGGCTGGTCACTCACGACGGGCGAGCCGGAGGAATTTCGTCGAAGAGGGTCAGAAGGTTTGGCAAACCATCGTTGCCCGGCGCGCCCAGATTGCCGCTGCGATAGCCTTTGTCATCGTCATCACAATTTACCTGCAGACTCTCCTGCCCGGTCCGGAATTTTTCGACACAGGGGAGTATCAGGTAGCTCCCTACGTGCTTGGGAACATGCATCAGACCGGATACCCGCTCCATGGTGTGGTGGGAAAGATTTTCGGCACGCTGGTACCGCTCGGTTCATTCGCCTATCGCATGAACCTGATGTCCGCCGTATTTTTGGCAATCACCGCATCACTACTAATCTTCATCTCGCTTCGTTATCGCGTGTCGCCGTTGGTCGCGTTGGCCGCCGCTCTGTCGTTTGCGTTTGCACAAAATGTTTGGAACACGGCCATCCATGCCGACCCGCACCCCTTAACGGCTTTGATAGCGGCGTCGCTGTGGCTAATGGCACTGAAATGGAGGGACAGCGGGGACCGTCGTTGGTTGTGGACTATGGCGTTGGTGTCCGGACTCGGACTCGGCGGCGCGGTAATCCTGGTGGCGGAGTTGCCGGCAATTATCATCTTTGCGGTCATCACGCGACCACGAGATTTCTTTGCACCCACGACCATGATTGTTGCGGCATTGCTCGGTGCTATCGGCGTGGTAAGCATCTACACCTACCTTCCAATCCGCGCCATGATGAACGCTCCGCTGAATTACTGGGACCCGCAGACTTGGGAAAGGTTTCGAGATGTCGTACTGAGCGGCGGCGGTGGCTTATTCACGCCGGAAGGTTTGAGGTCAATTCCGGGGGTTCTTGCCTCGAACGCTGCGCAAATTGTTGGTTGGTATGGGGAATGGCTAACGCCAGCCGGCGAAACAATCGCGGCGGTGCTGGGCGTGATAGGTTTCCTTACCTTGGTCCGACGCGATTGGCGGGTGGCATTAGCAATGTTGATTGGATTCTTTCTTCCTATATATGCCGCAGTTTCGGTGCCGAATGCGGAGCGCGGACGTTACTTCATGATGTCAACCTGGCTGCTGTTTTTCCTGGCCGCGGTTGGAACGCAAACAGTACTGATCGCTCCGGTTAAGAAGATCGATCGCGGATCCCTTCGACAATCGCTACTGATTCTGGCAGTGGCAGCGTGCTTAGTCTTCCCGTACTATCTGGCAAACAGCCTGTGGATTTCCTCATGGCACGATGACCATGCCGCCGAAGTGTTCATCAATGAGGCTTTCGCCACGTTAAAGCCTAACGCACTGGTGGTCTCGTGGTGGGGATCGAGTACAGCGCTTTGGTACGGCCGCTATGTCGAAGGCAAGCGTCCCGATGTCCTCATCATAGATGATAGCGAGGCGTTGCCTCGTGGGTGGCAGGACCTAACCTCCGCCATTGACCTCTATTATGGCAAGCGGCCGATCTATGCGATTAGTTTTCCCGATGAACTCGAGCGCTATAGGAAAAAATATCAGTTCCGCAAGGTTGCCGAACTCAGTTGGTTTGGTATGACAGTGCACGAAGTGGTGGGCCGCAAAGACGCCCCTACCTCAAACCCACAGTAGCGGGATGAGAGAATCGGCGGCGGATGGGTTTTCGATTTAGTCTCACGCGGCGCCCGATCGACCGCAAAGTATTACTCGAGATTCTGTGCGCGGGGTTCGGATCGATCGCATTCGCCTTGGCCTTCGGCTACTGGGTTCTTATCAATTTTTCCAAAATCGGTTTGCAGAACGATCTGGACTACCAGATGCAACTCCATTGGGTGCCGTTCTACACCGTCACTCATTTCCATCAGTTCCCCCTCTGGAATCCATACAAATGCGGCGGCATGCCGATGCTGGGGAATCCGCAGTCGCGAATTCTGACGCCGTTTTTCTTGCCTTTCCTGCTGTTCGGCCCGGTGATTGGTCTGCATATCGAGATCGTTGCTCACATCGCCATAGGGTTCGCGGGAGCTTACTACCTTGGGCGGGTGCTTGGACTTTCGCCGCTGGGCGCGATCGCCTGTGCGGGGTCGTTTGCAGGCAGTTCGTGGTACTACCTGCATCTCGCGAGCGGCCACGCGGTGTTCATGGCATCCGCGTACATCCCATGGATCGTAGCGTTGTTCTACCGCGGGGGTGAGGTTCGGCGGTTGACGCCGGCGGTCTTCGCTGGACTCTTGATGGCGCTGATTTTCATGGAAGGCGGCATCTATGCCGTGCCTCAGACGGCGTTGATACTAACAATCCTGACGCTGATGATCTGCGTTCAGAAGCGCACCGTATTTCCGCCTTTGGTTCTCGCTGCGACGGGCGTTTTCGCGGTGGCTTTTTCCGCCCCGAAACTACTTCCAACCTTGCATCTGCTTTCGATTAGCGCGCGTGCCGTCGATGCTTTCGAGGTCAATTCGATCCCAATGTTTGTGCAGGAGCTCTTTTCGCGCCATCAGGAATTCCCTCGCAGTCTGGCCGGTGGATTTTGGGGCTTTCACGAATATGCCGCATACATCGGGGTCATCATCGCGTTTCTCGCAGTCTTAGGTGCCGCAACAAATTTTTGGCGCACGCTTCCATGGTCGGTGTTATCGCTCATCGTGCTTTCATTGGCGGCCGGAAATTGGGGCCCCTACGCACCGTGGATCCTGCTCCATCACGTGCCGCTTTTTGAAGCGCAACACGCGCCAACAAGGATACTAATCTTCTTCACGTTAACCGCTGGAGTTCTTGCCGGCTTCGGAATTGATGCGTTGTCGCGATTGGGATGGTTGGGCACGAGCGTGGCCGCGATCCTGGTTGCCTTGTCGCTAGCCGATTTCTGGATGGTCAATTCTTACAACCTTGCCTATACCATCGGCGGAGCACAGGAACCGTTCCCGACTTCCGCCACTTTCCGCCAAATGCTTACGCCTGATGATCATCACATGTTCATGATGTCGCTGGCCAATCTCGGTGCGACCAATTGCTATGAACCCGCTTCGGCCAGCCGAGCGGCCTATGGGTACAACCAGCCAGGATATCGGGGCGAGGTACATTTGATCGGTGCGGGCGAAGTGAGTCTCGTGCGATGGACTCCCAACGAGCTCGAGTACGACGTTGACGCACGAGATACGGCCACTGTAGTAATCAACCAGAGTTTCGACTCAGAATGGAAACTAGTAGAGGGAAAGGGCCTCCTGGGCGCGAACAACGGGCTTCTGGCTGTCCGGGTTCCCGCCGGAAAGCAGCGACTAGAGTTAAGGTATTATTCCAGATCGTTCCTCTTGGGTTGCGCGATCTTCCTTTTGGGCCTACTAGCCGCGGTCGCAGTGCGTTTCGTGGAGCGCAGGTTGTTCACCTCATCGCTAGAGAGTCAACCGACAATAGTCAAATCAACTGAAGCCCCAGAGTCGCAAGTGGAGAACACCTAACCCAATCAGAAACGTAGAAGCGACGATTAGAATCTTGGTGAGCTGGTCAACATAGCCCGGAAGGCCCTCCGCAATAAGGACCAACAAGAACGGGAAAGAATGGATGTAGTGCCGGGTGCCAAACTGGGCTCCGCCGTTGTTGTTGAAAAACAGACTGGGCATCATCGCTAAAATTGCGCCAGTCATCAACAGCAGAGGAGTTAGCTTGGCTAGACTGACGCGCCACGCTAGTAAAAAAGCGGGCGAGGTAAAGGTCAACGCTTGGCCGGAAGGAATAGGGTGAATGAAAGGAAACTTGTCGTCGACTCTGGGAGCCATAAACAGAAGGGTATTGAAATTTTGAGGAAAGAAGCCCACCGCAAAAGTCGGATTTCCTCCGGTATAGAGAAACTGTCCGAGGTCGAATACGCTGGAAAAGCGGGCTTCGTTCAGCGACACATATACTACCCCGGCCAGCGCGAAACCGGGCGCCATCCACAGCATCTCGCGCCAGTTCGGCCGCCGCAGATAACAGAGGCCGAGGTAGATCGGAAAATCGAGTGCCAGATCGTTTCGAGCCAGCGAAGCCAGTCCCGCGAGCAAGCCTACAACTGCTGGACGCGCGTCGCCGAAAACCTCACCGAGTGCTCCCAAGGTAAATCCGACCGCGACGATTTGAGTCACGTCCCAACTGCCGCCATTGAGGCTTTCGAACCACATCACGGTTCCAGCACCGAAGAAAACCGTGAGCCAAACCCGGGCGCTCACCGACAACTTCAACCGTCCCAAAAGCCACCACGCTAATGCGGCGTCGATCGCTCCGCAGACCAGTGCAAAGGCAGTCTGGTTGGTATTCGAACCCCAGATCGCGGCGAAGGGCATCAAGAGTATCGCGGGAAGAGGCGGATGCAACTGATAGTAGCGACCCGCGAAGACCACCTGCTCGATACCAGGGGAACGTTCGATATCGGCGTGACCGTGTAGAAAAGCTATTGCCTGGCGGACGTGGGCATCGTAAGGGCTGTGCGCTGTGCTGCCAGTTACACAGTAGAGCGCCAGGAAAGCTGTGAAGGCGGCGAACGCCGACCACCACTCAACTCTTCTATCGATCGAGCCATCCGGATACAGGCTGGCGCCAATCTGTGTCGTGGAGATCTTGTAGACTAGACCACCCAACGCACCCAGAGCCGCCAGCACGGCCAGGTAGTTAGGTGTTTGCCAGTAAAAGACCCAATAGACCTGGTCGAATGCGACCAGCGCGAGCGCCGCGAGAAAGAACCCGACGGACGCCCGATCCACCGGTGGCAAGGCGCGGATTTTTTCCCGAAATAAAGCGCCGCTCGCCGAAAGCTTCTTTGCCAGGTAGAGCGTAGTCTCCACCAGCATTTTCACTACGACAGACCAGAAGAGAATCATTGGGTCGCAGAGCGTGTCGCCATTCTATTTTTCTGCTGCGGATTAATCTTCGAACATCGCACGCCGTGCATAGGAACACAATTGGACGTTGCAGTCAAAACTGTTTAGCTCTGTCCATTAATGGGCCGACGTCCCAGCCAGGGCAATCTGTAACGTCGTTCAAAACTCCACAGTAGGATCATCGCGCTCAGACTCCCAAGGGCTATCAACAATCCCACCAGAAACCGCTCGCTGCGATAGGCGAGAACCAGATGCTGCTTGCCAGCAGGGACCGTCACTGCGATAAGTGCGTTTCTTGTATCCACTGCGTCTGTTGGTCCGATCGATCCTTTCCCTTCAATCACGCGCCAACCCGGGTCATAGTTTTGATTGACAATCATAGTTGAAGGCGCCGCCGATTCAATCTCAAAGCTCAACTTGTTGGGTGTCCAGTGGCTAAGCCTTACACTGCCCTGTCCTAGAAGGTACTCTTCTCCGAGGTAGTCTGGCTGGTTGTAGCCACGAGCCTTGGAGTTTGGCATAATGCCCCAGCCCTCGTAACAGGATGCCACCCCTATGTTGGCTTCCGCGGCGGTGAACATGCGAAGACCATACCTATTATCGACAATCTGCCGGAAGCTAGTTGACCAGGGCAATGGAGCCGCTTCTACACCCTCTACGATTAAATGCAGGTAGGGTGTCGCAACCAACCAGTCATCCACTAAAGCAAGTCCCACCAATACCGCCGCCGCGATGGTGCCCCAGCGTTTGGACGTGGCACGGATCGCATCGATCCCGAAACCGGCGAGGACCGCAGCTGCCAGCGGCAACAGAATCAACCAGCGATACGGTTGACGTAGCGAATCATAGAAAGGCAGTTTGTGCGTCAGGACCCATGGCGAGTAGGAGCCGAAGTCGCCCGCCGCCAGCAACAGCACTACGAAGAATAAGACTATCCATGGAAAAGAGCGCTGAAAACGCAATATGCTACCAAGCAGCGCCAGTGCCAACACCAAGACTCCGATGTAGGCTCCATGTTCATAAAAGCCAGCATTCGGGCTTTGATCACGCGACATAAAGGATTGAAACAGCAGCCCCAGATCGCTGAATTCGTCTGGAGTAATTGTTCTCGGTCCCGCATAGGCGAGAGCAGGTAGAACTTCGATCGCGGTGAAACCAAGCGTGAAAGCGCCGATGACGGCAAGCGCCAGCAGCGGGAAAAGAGTTCGTTGCTGGAGCGCGAACATTGAGGAAAGCAGCGCTAACAATAATGCTACCTGTAGAAACAGGTGCGCTCCCCCACCTTCAAACAACATAAGGGCCATCACCAGACCGCCGAGCGCCGCTGGCGCCAGCCGCCGCCGCATTGAGCTAACCTGCAGCAGCGCGATCGCCCAGGGAGCATAGGCGCCAGTCATAAATGTTAGATGTCCTACTTCGGCGCGAAGGTAAAACCAGGAGCTGCCAGCAAACGCACCCGCGCATGCGATTGCCCCAAGCTTCGAGATTCCCAGTCCGCGAGCGAGGACGTACGCGCCGCTGAAGCCGATCGCTATGTGAGCGACGATTTGGAGGCGCGCCCCGATCACCGGGCCGAACATCAGATCAAGAAGCAGAAACGGAGTTAGTACCGCCGATTGCGGATTACCGAAAATTGGCATTCCGCCGCACTTGTAAGGATTCCAAAGTGGAAACTGATGAAAATGAGTAATCGTGTAGAAAGGGACCCAACGAAGTTGAAGGAAATAATCCCAGTCGCTTTGTGGATACGACGAGATGTCCCCGCGCGACAGATGTGCCAGAATTGGATAGCCGAAGCAAACAGCGAAGATGATCGCGCAAAGCGTCGCCCAAATCACTTCGCTTTTGGCTAGAGATCTAGTCATTGGAGGAGGAAGCGAGCCACAGTTGCCTGGAAGGAAAATGTCTCCGCGCCTGGCAGCGCAAGTATCGGATCGATCAGCGTCGGGCACCTCCCCGGTTCTTATGCGTTATGAATAGAAAAGATTTCCCTCTTGAATCGACACTCAGATTTCGCGCCCCTGTGGAACTCCCCGGCATTCCGATTTCCTGGCGGGTCCTCAATTCCGGGACGATGGACCCAGCATGACCCAGCCATAGACCGAGACCGCAACAAGTAGAAACAACGTTAGGAGCAATGTCCATGGGTCGCCTTCTGGTGCCTCGAAGGGCCGCGAAGAGTGAATCTTTTGTGCGACCGAGGCGACGCTATTGCCGTCGAGATCAATCACGGTCGCACCGTCCGATGGCGGGCCGGACAACCTTACGAGACCGATTCGACGGAATGACGCGTAACGAATCCTCTCCGCCCGCCCCATTAATTTGCAGGTGATTTGAACCTTTCTTCGTTTCTCTAACTTGAAATATAAGTCACCCTTTCTCCAGCCTGAGGGTAGGTTACTGTCGAAGCCTCGCAAGCCGAGCGCATTGTCTCCAAATTGTAGGTCGACTGCTGAGCCGCGTACGGAATCTGAATCGCCCGCCCACATCTCGCCGCTCAAGTGGTAGATACCAGGATCAAGTGCGATAGTCTGCTCCCAGTCAATGATATTGATTTCGTGTGCGGCCAGCCACAATTCCCCGTGGGTTGCTGGACGATGTTTCCATCCGAAGTCTTCGGCGCCATGGCCCTGCTCGAGATATCTATCACTTCCGCGAGTCCAACTGGCAGGTTGGTCTCCATACCCTAGAGTTAGGTCGCCGTTAGCAACCAGATTTTGATTCGACGGAACCTTCGCGCAGCCAATGAACGCACAGGCTATAATCAGCGCGACCGCCGGCAGCGCGTTTCCGAGGTAAGTTGTAACGACCTCGCTTCTGGCAACGATCTCCACCTATGCCGACTAGATCCAGTTAGGCAATCCCGGACCCTTCAGCCACATTCGCGCCCGAAACTGGTCCGGCGTCAGCGGCAAAAAAAGGTATAGCGGAAGGAAATACAATAGCAGAATGACCGCTCCTGCGACGTACAAGGCGCAAACCAAGCGTCCACAACTTCGGGTATCCCTGTTCAACAGTCCGATATAGACAACAGCAATCACCGCACTAACTATCAGCCCGATCGCCAGACCAAAACCGAAAACTAGCGATGGCAAAAGGGTTACCAACAGCGCGGCCTCCTCCCACCTTCGCGCCGCGCCGCGCCAACAGTCGGCCAGCACCGCCCCCAGCGCCAAAAAAGCGAAATACAGAGCAGGCATGTAGTAATGGATGAATTGAAGCCGAGCGATCGGTATCCACATCGTGAAATGGAGCACATACCCAAAAACTACGAATGCTCGAGCAAAGCTCTGCTGGATTATAGCCTGGCGGGCCATAAGTGCAATCGACGTTAAGCCTCCCCACCACTCAATTGGATTACCGATTGCCCGAACCGAGTTCTTGAGTTCATAGTAAAGCATCGGTCGAAGCAATAGCGGCCAACTCCACCATCGCGACCCATACTCATGTTCCACATGGGCCAGCGACTGTTGGTGCTGATATACAGTCTGGAAATAGCTGAACTGATCCCGTATGCCGCGCCACCATCCAAACCAGTAGTAGGGCAGGAAAACCGCGAGATAGACGAGAGTGCTTAGGCCACCAACCAATGCAACGGAACCCACTATCTGATTGATTAGTCCAGAACTCCCATCAGTGTCGCCCTGGTTCGATCGGCGAAGAATAAGGAACACCGTCGAACTCAGAACGAAAAGGGTAGTAATAACAGGTATTCCAAGTTTCGACCCCATCGCTATCCCGAGCGCGAGTCCCATGCAAGCCAACGACCTTCGTCTTGCAAGCGGATCATGCTCTTGGGCAAATCGGAACAACATTAGATATCCGCAAGCGGTAAAGGTCAGATAAAAGATTTCCCATAGCGCAAGACGCGAATCGACCATATAGAGGCCATCGCAAATGACGAAGGTCGCAGCTAGCGCACCTGCGAGCCGCGAGTTGAACATTCGACGTCCCAGCAAATACGTGATCACTACCAAAGAGGTTCCAAGGATTGCGGTTGGAAGTCTCCAGCTTAAAGGGTTGTCGCCGAAAAGCTTGATGCTTAGAGCAACGACTTCACCGGAAAGCGGGGGGTGGGCATCGCGAAACGGCAATCGTTGCAGTAAACTTCGTGCCATGGCGAGCACGAAAACCTCGTCGAAGATGGCCAAGTCAGGTTCGCCCAACCTGCAGAAGCGGGTCGCGACGGCGCCGACGATCAACCCCAAGGTGATTAATAGGTCGGCCCGCGTCCACTGCGGCACGACACCGAAGTATCTGCCATAGCCATTCGAAGCGGGATAGCCTCGATCGATGTGTTGATCCAGATCTTCCATCGTACTTCAGTCGTCGCCGGCTTCAGCCACCATTTCGAGCGGCCGGTTCCATCTTCATGACAACCTCGCCGCTAGAATCTCAAGGGCGCTGCGCTCTTCGTTTCCGCTCGAAAAATACACCCAGCGCCGTGAGGTACGCCGCAAGCGCGCCGATGGATACCCACCGGCCAATAGTGTATCCCGACGGACGGTACTCGAGTCGAATCAGATGGCTTCCGGCCGCCAGAGGTACTGCCATGAACGCGTAATCGGCCGGAAGCACTTGGTAGCTTGTTTGGCTGCTGCGAGGCAGTGGCACGGCCCGCCAATATCGACTGTAGCAATCGGTGATCAGCAGTAACGTCGGTTTCAGCACTTCTGCGGATATGACTATCGAATCGGGATCGCGATGAAGAATCCGCGCAGTTCCGTTAGATGGGCCCGGAGAGGGCCGGGGATCGGGCTCGGACTCCAAAATGGCGGTCTTTGTACAGTCGAATGCTTTTGAGTTTAGAGTGGCAAGCATATGGTCACGGTCAACCATATGAATCCATTCGCTCATAAGCAAAAGATGTGGAAGTGCTCCCACTCGCTCAACAACTTGAAGCTTGCTGCCAACAGATATGAGGATGTACTGCAGGCGCGCGAGCCCAAGCAGCCGGCCAAAGTGTAAGAAGTTCAGGTACATATCCACATCGTCAGGACTCTGACCCTGAGAGTATCCGATCAGCTGCGCATAGCGCTTGAGCACCATTGGATCGTAGCCCCAGATATCTTGCGCATCAATAACCATGGCGCTGTTCGCTTGAAACTCGGTCGGCACCTGTAATATTCGATAGTCGCCTGGATGATCGGCCAGAAACTGACGTGTTGCGGTAGGTATGGTCTGCGCGAGAGAGAAAGTGGTTAGCGTTGAGTGCGCGAACGCAAACATTTCAACGACGCCAACAACCACCAGCAGGTAGGCGGCCTTGGGCTCGGCGCATCGAAGAAAGAGAATCGCACCTAACACCAGCAAGACCGCGGCACTTCGCAAACACTGATGGCCCGAAAAACGTGCCGTCTCCGCGGCAAATCCTTCTGCTCCGCCGACATCCGATGCGGAATAGCTAAGCGACGCTTGGCGAAGGAGGTATCTGGTACTGTCGAGCTCTCCCGAAGAGTAGCTCCAGGTTGGAATGAAGCCTGCCATCGGAATCTCGTAACTCAGCGAGACTCCGACCGCACCAAGGATCAGCGCGCCCAGGATTAGCGCCGAGGCACCGACCTTGGCGCCGCGCGCCGAACGCAACAGGCCGTCTGTTCCTAAACCCGCCAGCATCGCAAGAAAGAGGACGGCCTCAAAGATGAACTTGGAGTGGCAACGAAAGTGATCGAAGCCGGGTACGTAGCGAAAGAGTATAGCGAACAGGAAGGTGTTATCAGCTAACGCGATCCAGAAAAGTAGGAGCGCCATCGCCATCCAGACCAGTCGCCTTTGAGATTTACCGAACAGCGCCGAGATCGCCATTGATAAACCGGCAAGGCCTAAGAACGGACACATTTCCCACAAATAGTCCGCTCCCCAATATGGGAGTTCGGTCAGATTACCGAAAAAACCCGGCACCGCCATAGTAAGAAAGTTCTGAGGCGGAAATGAAAGACTCGCCGCAAACGCATACGAGACACCTCCCTGACGTGTGCCCTCACTCACCGCCTGTAGCCCGGTCCAGAGTTGCACCGCCGTCATCGCTATCGTCCCAGTTCCCACAATCGCTAATGACAGGATGGTCGATCGAAGGCGTGGTGCGTCACTTAGACGTAAGACACCATACAGGATGCAGGTGACCAGCAGGTTGAACAGCGTTTGAGGGTGACCGGCCAAAACCTCCATTGTGAAAGCGAAGATCCCTACGAAGACCCATGTCGGCAGCGGATCGTCAAACAACTCGTCCAGCGTCAGGAGGATCAAGGGCGCCCAAGCCATGGCGTCCAGGGTTGCCAAATGGCCCGGAAATATATGCAGAAAGAACGCGCCGCCGAACATCGTGGATACGCTGGCGAGCAAAACGGCTGCAGGGTGAAGGTTGTAATACTGAACCCACATCGACATGAATAGCCCGAGCAAGAACACATGGAGCGCAATTTCACAGTTGATGGCCTTTGCGAGCGGCAGAATCAAGTAGATCAAGTTCGGCGGATAAAGTAACGCTGACTGGAATCCGCCCAGAAAGGGAACGCCGCCGAAGACATGTGGATTCCATAGGGCTAGGTGACCCGTTCGTAGCTGTTGGAATCCGAACTGGCGCCAATAGACAAATTCACTTGACAGGTCAGCTCCCGGATCGGACAGAACTCGATCTCCAGGTACCAGCAAGACATCTCCGAACATTGCCAGCGTCAGAATCAGCAAAACAACAGCTATAAGTAAATTTGAGTGCCTCAAGACTGCCGATTCCGGATTGCTTATTTTCTCATTTGCCACTGTGGTCTGCGCGACGGCCTCAAATGTCCTTCGATCAACCATAAGGCTATTTCTTGAGGTGCCGCGAATGCGCGCAAGTGGCTCCTTACCCACTTACCCACTTCTATCTCCTTGAACGATCTGAATCTGGGGTAGCAGCGCGCGAGTTCTGCGTACGGCACCGATCATTTGGTGTCGAACTCGAATATATGCTCGGTCCCGGCTTGCGCCGCTTCGGTCCTGAGCTTCGCGATCCAGAGCTTAGCGATACGGTCTCCGGGTTTTTCCTCAAGCAGGTTCTCGAACTGAGTCAGCGCGACTCTTTCCGCTCCAGTGTCAACGGTCGAAACCGCCGCCGAAAAGCGCTTGAGGAAATCATCGCTGGCGCTTTGGTCGGCGACTACCTCGAAGATTGCCACCGCCTGCGATTTACCCTTCACTCTCACCAGACCGATCTCGCGCGCCAGGTAACTACCATCAGCCTCTTGGTAGGCTTGACGGCTGACCAAAAGTCGCACCCCGAAATGCCGCGTAAGCGCCTCGAGTCTGGAAGCGATGTTCACCACGTCTCCGATTACTGAGTAGTCGAATCGACGGGCTCCTCCAAAATTGCCCACCACCGCGTCACCGACGTGGACCCCGATTCCTATCTCCAGATCGGCGAACCTGGGATCTTTGGTGCGCAGATGATCTAACCTGCCTAACATCGCAATTGCACAATCGATCGCGGATTTAGCAGGATTCGGCAGATCGAGGGGTGCACCCCAGAATGCCATAATGCCGTCGCCCATCATTTTGTTGACTACGCCACGACTGTCCATGATCGCATCGGTCATCTCGGTCATATAGGCGTAAAGCATATCGACCAATGCTTCCGGTTCGATCCGTTCCGCGCGGGCGGTAAAGTTCACGATGTCCGCAAACAGGATTGCCAGATGTTGACGCTGACCACCGAGCTGAATTCCTTTGGGGTTGTCCGCCATTTCAGCGATGACATCCGGATGCAGATAGTACTCAAACAACCTTCGGAGGTGCTGTCTCTCGGAACCTTCGCTGAAGTAGCGATAGCTTGCAAGTAAGGTGTAGGTGAGCACTATTGCCAAAGTCGGGATCACTACTCCGAGCAGAACCCGGTCCACTTCGAGGCGGTACTGCGCGTAAGCCAGATACCCGCCTGCCAGGACTATGCCAGCCAGGCCAGCCCAGGCCGCGGAGAGATAAGTCACACAGAAGACTGCCGCCGCCGTGAGCAGAATGCTGGCCAATAGTTCCTCCGCGGCAGTAACACTCGAACGACTAACGAAATCATGTGAAAGCAAGTCGTCGATCAAGGTCGCGTGCACTTCAACTCCGGGTAGCAATTCACCGGTCGGAGTTGGAACCACGTCACCAAGGCCGACCGCGCTGGCTTCCCCAACCAACACGATCCGGCCAGCCAGCTCTGCACGCGGAACCCTGCGCGCGATCAGGTCTACCGCGGAATATAGAGGGAAGGCTCCCGTTGCACCTCTAAACCGGATTACCATGTGGCCAGACTCGTCGACGGGAGCTTCCGAGTTGCCTACCGAGATCCCTTTTACCCCATTCTCCCCGAGGTTAAGCATCAGCGGGGCCTGCTCCAGGTAAGCGCTGACCAGGGCGAGGCTTAAAGGAACAAAATACTGACCGTGGTACCGTACCACCATCAGCGCGCTGCGAACCACCAAGTCTTCATCCGGTTCAATATTGACAAATCCGGCGCCGCGGGCCGCGCGGCTGATCACTGGGAGCGGCGCCAAATAGCTGCCAGCGTTGACTACATTGGGTATTTTCTCCGCGGTCTGTCTTACAATGGTGTACCGCATCGGATCGGACTGCGCGGGCGCAGGTGGGTATTCCATCGAAGAGATAGAATTTCTCTTGTGCGGATCGCCCTCAATACGGAAGGGCGTTCCCACGAACACGGCTCCCTGTCTTGTCATGGCCTTCGCGAGCGCGAGGTCGCCGCTGCTGGGTTCTGTTATCCCTCCCCCTCTCGTTATTTCACCCGGAGTGTAGGTGAGGGAGCCCCGTTGCTCGGTCTCGGATTCGCTTAACACCAGATCGAGTCCGACTACCTTCACACCGTAATCGTCCAGAGCTGAAACCAACTGGGCGATCCGCTCGCGGGGCCAAGGCCAGCGTCCAAAACTAGCGATACTCTTCTCATCAATCGCCGCAATCGCCACGATTCCGAGCGACTTGCGTGTCGCCGGCGTGTACATCCTAAGGTCATCCATCCGCAGTTCAACCGTCCTGAACGCACTCGGATAGCGGTTGACGAAGGCGAAGATTCCCGCCATCGCAAGGATTCCCAACGCCATGGTGCGTACTCGAAGGTTGCGGCGTCTGCTCTTTTGCTTCATAACGCGACCGCTGCTGATAGGCAGCTACTGCTTAGTATCACTCCAGAGCCCGTGGCGGAGATGAAACCGGAGTTGGAACTAGTCGCCGAGCACGACAAGGTAGGGTGGGAAGAAGTTCATTTGATTGCAGTACTCGGAGGTACCCCACGCGTCCGCCCACCGGCTCCCTTGTTGTCGCCGGCGTACCGCCCCGCGCAAGCGTGCCAACTTTTAGCTCACGCGCAGGCCGTTTATCAAGGCGCCGTCCCGAGAGCCTCGCGCGCAACTAAACTCGGATGTGCGGCCGGCCATCGCCGGCTTCAGGTGACGGTCGCGTGCACGCCCTTCCTCCGCCCGCTTACCTGTTTGTTCCACCCATACTGACCGATGAAACTTTCAGGAAACGACCGTGTGGAGTTAGCGCGGCGTTCTGCGGGGCTCGCGGATGGTTCATGTTCGCGGTTGCCTTGAATGACTTGGTCGTCGTATCGAAGATTTCGGCGTGACTCAGCGGCTTACCGGCGATTTGTGGATCACCACCACCACGCGGAATCGCGCCGCGCGGCCCGCGCCGGATCTGGTCGAGCGCAACTTCAGCGCGCCAGCCCCGAACGAGTTGTGGGTCGCCGATATCACCTAGGTTCCGACCTGGACAGGCTTTCTATATCTAGCGGTGGTACTCGACACGTTCCGCCGCACAGTGGTGGATGGGCGATGGAACTCGTCTGCGCACCGAGCTGGTGCTGGCCGCGCTTAACCTGGCGCTGGGGCAACCGCGACCCGCCGCGGTCATTCATCATTCGGACCAGCGCACCCAATACACCTCGATCGCTTTCGGGAGGCGCCGCCGTGAGGCCGGCGTGCGGCCCTCGATGGGGTCGATTGGCGACTGTTTTGATAACGCGAGGTGCGAGAGTTTCTTTGCCACGCTGGAATGCGAGCTGCTTGAGCGCCGCCGGTTTAAGACCCAAGTCGAGGCGCGGATGGCAATCTTCGACCTCATCGAAGGTTGGTACAATCCGCACCGCCGCCACTCCGCGCTCGACTACCAGTCGCCGAGCGATTACGAACCGGTCTATGGAGGGTTGCAACACCGTACGTTTTGAGAGAGATCAGTACGAGCAAATTCATCCGAATGTAAAGTAAGCGGGCGATGGCGGTCGATAGTCGGTTCGTGATTACGGGGGCAAAGCGAGTCTTCGATTCGCGGCCGATGTACGCGCAAGTGGTCGTGACCGACGACTGCAATCTGACTTGCAAGTACTGTGATGAATATACGCCCGGCGGGCCTTCAGTCCCGATCGCCGAGCTAAAGAAGCGCATCGACAAACTCGACGAGCTCGGGGTGCTGGTCTACGACTTTCTAGGGGGCGAGCCGCTGCTGCACCCGGAGCTGCCCGATGCTGTGCACCACGCAAAGTCTAAGCGTGGGGGATCCAACCTGGCGACGGTCATCACTAACGGATTCTTCGTTACCAAAGCGCTAATCGCAGACCTGAACGCCAGTGGACTTGATTGCATGCAGCTTTCGCTGGACTCGGTCGAACCTACCGCGCAATCAAAAAAATCTCTCAAAACGTTGCTGCCGCGCCTGCGGCTCCTCGCCACAGACGCCAAATTCGTAGTTGAAGTCCAAACCGTGCTCAATGAAGAAACCCTCGCGGAGCATTCACAGTTTCGCGAGATCATGGCCGAATTCCCATTTGCGTTCGGATTTTCCGTGATGCACGGAGCGGGCGGGCGCATCGCGATCCGGGGAGAGCAATTCATTGAGCTGCTCCGACAATACGGGGTGTTCGAGGGTACCAACTTCTACGGAAAGCATCTCGAGGAAATGCTGGCGGGCGATTTCTCACGACCCTGGAAATGCCTGGCGGGGTTCAAATTTCTCTACGTGACCGCCAAGGGGACTGTGCAATGGTGCGCACAGCAGCGTGACTATTCTCACCCTCTCGATAAGCTCGACCTTTCCGAACTGCGCAGCAACAACCGCCACAAGCCGTGTGAGCCTGGATGTTGCCTCGGATGCGTTCGCATGGTTTCCCATTCGCTGGGCGAACCTCTGAAAAGCCTCCGGAGCAGCATTCCTCTCGCCTCCAGCATCGGGACTGCTCTGAAGCGAAGCGGAAAGGCGTCGTCATCCGGCGCGACATCGCCGACCGCCCCTCAATGACTGCACTTCCCGGCCAATCGGCTTCTACGGTTGTTGCCAATCCTCCTGATGTGAGCTCGCCTGCGGAGAACACTCTGCAAGCTGTCATCGTCTGCGCTTCAAACGCCGGCGACTGCTCTCGCGTGGTAGGCGGAATTACACTGGCTGAACGGCTATATCGGCAACTTCAGGAGTTGGACGCGATCGCCAAGATTGTGGTTGTAAAAGCGCCGCAACTAGTGCTCCCGTTGCCCTCGCGCCGGATCACGAAGAACGTCGAATTCATTACCTCACAAGGCGCGGACGCGTGGGAAATGTTGCGCACCGCAAGCGGACAGCTTGACCGACGGTGTCTGGTGATCGGAGGGAATCTCCTGATCGATCAACGCCTGCTTGAGTGGCTCGCGCGGCAGACTGATGAGGTACTTCTCACTGACCGCGAGGGAAATCCACCCACGGTTGCCGGATGTGTCCATCGCGAGGCACTTGGAAACACAGACCTGGTGAATCGGAGCACGATAGTAGCGGTAAGTAAGTTGCCATCCTACTGGGAGACAATGCACGGCGATGTCCCGCTGCATCTGATGCGGGTCAACGAGGCAGCCGACGAGGAAGTGGCGTGGGGAGTTTTACTCGATCACATTCAGCGGCGCACCCAGGAGTTGCCGTCGCGCTACTTCGATATACCGTTGGAGAACCGCCTGGTGCGCCTTCTCGCGCCGACGGCAATTAGCGCCAATCAAATAACAATCCTGACGACGCTCTTGGGCTTCGTTGTCGCTCTTTTTTATCTCGAGGGGTGGCTGCGAACCGGTGTCCTATTAGCGATTTTGGTTGAGGTTCTCGACGGCGTCGATGGAAAATTGGCGCGGATCACCAGAACCACATCGAAAATCGGAGAGCAAGAGCACCTCCTGGATTTCTTTTACGAGAATTCCTGGTATATCGCGCTCGGAATCTTTTTCGCGCGGCACGGTCTTCCTCATGCGCGCCTTGCTGCCGCCGCGATGGTCGCTTTCGACGCGACCGACAACATCGCGTACGCGTTGCTCGATGTAAAATGGGGCCGCAGCCTCGACAACGCCAATCCTTTCTTGCAACGCTTCCGGCTGATTGCTGGACGGCGGAACATCTACACCTGGATTTTTATCCCGGGGTTTTTTCTCCATGCCGCACCGTTGGCTTTCGCGGTCGCGGTGAGCTGGGCGGGTGTGACAGCCCTGATCCATACATTCTGCTGCGCGAGCGAAGTCTTTCGTCTGCTGCGCGGGCGGCGGGAGACTTCGATCCCCCACAAGTCTGCGGAAAGCTAAATTTTTTGTTCGACCGGCTCGACCGTACCCGCGGGCAATCGTGTCAGCAGACCAGACATGACCATCAGGCCGACCAACGTTCCGACCAGTGAAGTAATCCTGAACGCGATAGCGACGGCCAGGCCGGCGCTTACCGG
Source organism: uncultured delta proteobacterium (assembly GCA_963815835.1). Lineage (GTDB taxonomy): Bacteria > Desulfobacterota > Binatia > Binatales > Binataceae > DATGKG01. Next base: position 2,679,497 of record CAWFIF010000001.1, on the reverse strand, counting down.
CAACGCCAGAGCGGAGAAGATCAAGGCGAATCCACCCTCCTTTATGCCCAGCGAATCGGGAACCAGGAAGGTGGCAAACCCCAAGAGCATGGAGAGCGATTCGATCGCGAGACCGACCCGCCAATCACGACTCAGTCCCATCCATCCGAGCAATAGCAAAACCTGGCACACGCCGCAGAGGAACGCGGCCTGATGCGACAACACGGCCGCAACCAAATCACCGCGACGTGCACGATAGAACTCGCCGATCTCGCGATCCACGTCAGGTGAAATCTGTGAAATTCTGGAAATCCATCGCCGCGGAATGCCGAGACGGGTGATGATTCGTGTCGAGGCGGTGGACAAACCGCGAAGCTGCAGTAACAAAAAGAGCAATATGCCACTAAGAGTCAGCAAGAATCCGACCGCCAGCGCAACGGTGATCCCAAATGTCAAGTTGATGAGGGACGCGGTGATGGCAACGCCCGTCAGGATGAAGATCGCCTTTGCGAGACTGAAAGCAAATCGCGAAACCACCACACTGGAAATCGCTGTTTGCGTTGGGACGTGTGATCGGAGCAGAAGCACTTTAGTGGGTTCGCCGCCCATTGATGCAGCCGGAATCGTCTGATTGAGCGCAGTGCCCGCCAAACGCACAAGGAACAAGCGGCCGAACTGCCCGCGTCGGTGGCGGGACGGGAGACTGAAAAACCAACCGAGGGTATTGAAGAGGTCCACTACGAACTCGATGGCGATGATGGCAAGCAATCCGGGCCCGATCAGCTTCAGGTCGGAAAGAATGGCGGCGGGGCCGCATTCGTAGATCAAAACCGCGACCAGCGCGAAACCGACGGATACGCCGATCAATCGTTTGGCAGTTTGGCTCATTGGCTTTTAGATACGCTATCCGTTCGTCAGAGGGCGCGGCTCGGACAGTTAGTAACCGACTTCAACGAGTTTAGCGAGTGGCATGGCGGCCGCAGTAGTATTCTCGGAAGTAATCTCCGCGCTTTTTCAGAAAATTCCTTAATGTAGTGTCCCATTAATAACCTTACAGAGATGTATCGGTCTATTAGAATCGCCAGCGAGGTGGCGAGGATGGGCAGACCGAACAAGGGGTTGCTGATTGGCGAAGCTGACCGGCTGCAACTGCACGCGTTGGTACGCTCGCGCAGCATGCCGCATTGGCTGGTGCGGCGTGCGCGGATCGTATTGCTGTCGGGGGAGGGCCATCCACGATGAAGTGCTCGTCGCTGGTCAGCTTCAGCTCGCGTGCCTCCGCCACCACGGTGCGGAAAAACTCGCCCGCCACGTCATGCTTGAGCAACCGCATCCGATTGCGGCTGAAGGTGGAATGGTCGAAGGCGGGCTCGTCCCAGTTGAGGTCCAGGAACCAGCGAAACAACAAGTTATAGTCCAACTGCTCGCAAAACATCCGCTCGCCGCGCACCGCGTACAGCGCCATCAGCAGCGAGGCCTTCAACAACCGCTCTGGGGGGATCGAGGGACGCCACCTGCTGTACCTCCGCGCAAACAGCGGCGAGAGTTCTTCAAGTGCGACCTCGGCCAGCGCTTTGATCAGTCGCATCGGATGGTTGGCTGGCACTCGCTGCTCCGGGTTGACCAAGGTCAGCATCGTGCTCTGTGGCCGATCGTGTCGGCGCGTCTTCCTCTTCCTTCCCTGCCGCAACCCAGATCGCTTCGTTTCACTATACCGATGCAAAACGATCGGTCGATCCCATCGAAGAGGAATTTTTCTCAACACCCTGCTAGTGTCCTGAGTTAGAAATGCGTTTACAAAATCTTGCGACCGATTCGAGGATTTGATCGGCGGTTTGGGTCCAGATGAAGGGTTTGGGATTGCGGTTATGGTGGTCGAGGTAAGCGCGGATGGCATCTTGCAGTTCGCGGGTGCTGCGGTGGACGCCACGGCGTAGTTGCTTTTCGGTAAGCAGCGCGAACCAGCGCTCGACCAGGTTGAGCCATGAACCGCCGGTGGGTGTGAAGTGCAGGTGGAAGCGGGGATGGCGCAACAGCCAGCGCTTAATGGGCGCGGTCTTGTGGGTGCGGTAGTGGTCGAGGATCAGGTGCAATGCCAGCTCGCGGGGCACCGCCGCGTCAATGGTTTCAAGAAAGCTTTTAAATTCGGCGGTGCGATGGCGCCGGTGGAACTCGCCGATTACGGTCGAGCGCGGCGAACAGATTGATGGTACCGTGACGCAGGTAATCCGCGCTGCGGCGCTCGGCTTGGCCGGGACGCATCGGCAACCGCGGCTGGCTGCGATCAAGCGCCTGAAGCTGGGCTTTCTCATCTACGCACAACAGCAGCGCCCGGTCGGGCGGATTGAGGTACCAACCCGCGAGCTCGCGGACTTGTTCCACGAACAGCGGGGCTGTGGAGAGCTTGAAGCTCTCGACCCGATGCGGCTGCAGGGCAAACGCCCGCCAGATGCGGCTGACCATGGTCTGACTCAAACCACTCTTGCGGGCCATCGCGCGAGTGCTCCAGTGCGTGGCATCGGCCGGGGTGCGCTCCAAGGTCATGCGCACTACCCGCTCGATCTGTGCATCACTGACTTGGCGCGGCGCACCGGGGCGCGGTTCGTCGAGCAAACCGTCACGCCGCTGCTCCAGAAAGCGCCGGCGCCATTTACCAACGGTTTGGTGCGTAATCCCCAGCTTACCAGCAACCACGATGTTAGCCCGGCCGGCGGCGCATTCCAGCACGATGCGCGAGCGCAGGGCCAGGGCCTGCGCGGTCTTGGGCCGCCGCGCCCATTGCTGCAACCGTTCCCGCTCTTCAGCCGTCACGCTCAAAGGTGCGATCGGTCTCCCGGTCCTCATCCGCCTCCTTCCTCCTATCCGACAGATGGCGAGGGACCACAACTTATTCAACTAACTTCTAACTCAGGACACTAGGGAAGGTCTGCACAGGTCGGTGTTGTTGAGCGATTGGCTGAAGTGGTCATAACAATCGGGTTCAGAGAGCGGCGAGCGAGTGATAGTTGGTCGGGCGATGATCGCCATAGAGACTGCCCGCTGCCCGAGGATTCCTCACAGCACGCAGCTGGCCCCTACTGGGAGCAAATGTCTGCGAACCTGGTAGAGGTTGGCCAGCGCAAACATGGTCTGCGCTCGCGCCAGGTTCTTGGCCAGACCGCGGTATCTCACTTTGGCGAAGCCCCACAGTTGCTTGACCACCCGAAAGGCGTGTTCGCCGCGCGCCCGGGTCCGCGAGCGCGCCCGGTTGATCATCCGCCAGCGCTCGCTCAAGGGCCGTTGGGAGGTAGGGCGCCGGTTGATCCGGTAGCGCACTCCCCACGTTTCGAGGAACTCTCGATCGTCTTCCTTCCAGTACGCTTGATCGCCAAACAGCTCCCGCTCCTGCCCATGCAGCAGCTCCGGCAGCTGGGTGATGTCGGCTACGTTGGCGGCGGTCGCTCGCACGGTATGGACGATACCGCGCTTATCCGCTCCGATGTGCAGCTTCATGCCGAAGTGCCAGTTTTTGCCCTTGCGGGTCTGCTTCATCTCGGGGTCGCGGGTCGCACTGGCGTTCTTGGTCGAACTCGGCGCCGCGATGATGGTCGCGTCCACGATAGTTCCTGCGCGCAGCAACAGCCGCCGTTCTTCCAACAGCCCGGTGATCGAATCGAAGATCGCTTGGGTCAGCCCATGCTGCTCCAGCAGGTGGCGAAAGCGCAAAATCGTGCTCTCATCCGGCACCACCTCGTCGCCCAGCTCGACCCGTGCAAAGCGCCGCATCGACTCGCTGTCGTAGATCGAGTCTTCGGCCTGCGGGTCCGACAGGTTGAACCACTGCTGCAGGAAGTAAATCCGCAGCATCTTCTCCAAGCCCAGTGGCTGGCGACCTTGTCCGGCTTTGGGGTAGTGCGGTTCGATCAGCCTGACCAGCCTCGGCCATGGAATCACCGCATCCATCTCGGCCAGAAACCGCTCGCGCCGAGTGACTTTGCCCTTTCCGTTCCACGCCATCGATGCGAACGTCCGCTGATTCCCCATCCCCACACCTCCGCATCCGCCGATCCAACTAACGGTTTATACCAGAACCGGAACACTTGTGCAGAGATTCCCTAACGGCTTTTTTGCAGCCTCGCACTCAGCGGCGGAATCGTATGCGGAGTGCTGCCAATAATTCCGCACCGGCAATTCGGTTCGGACGCGATAGAGATCGTCTTTGCTGGTCGGCGGCACCATAAGATACCACCCCCACAAGCGCGAGCGCGGCTGCGTGGCGGAGTTTCAATCTTGTCACACCCCTCCGTTCCTTCGAGCGAGGCCCCGTTACCGAACCCACGTTCGGAACGCGAGGGGTAAGAGAGTAACCACGACTAGAAGTCCCGTTAAGATCGCCAAGGTCCACGTCGCGCGTTTCAGAGAGTTCGCCGCACTGATTTGCGCGTTTGCCTGACGCCGTACCATTTCTGTAGTCACGCGCTGCCAAAATTCAGTGCCAACAAGGCCTGTAATTTTTCCTTCCTGTAATGCCCGCAGCTCGGTCAGGTATGACTTGACATCATTAGGAGTCAGCAATGGCTCATCCATCAAGTCATCTTTCATATCTGCCATTTTTATCAGCCCGAGTCGGAAAAGTGCCAGCGCGGTTGAAATCGGTCTGAACCGCCCTTGATCTCATTTGATCTCATTCGGTCAAACCGCGCCCGACCATGCACGATGCCTCCACTACCCGCGCGCTCCCAAGCGCCTCGCCAGCGGTTCGTGGCGCATACTCGCAAAAGTCGCAGACTGGAATTAGCAGAAAGTCGGGAAACCCTACGATTTGATCATTCGAATCGAGCAACGTCGCCTGTGCATTTCGAACACACGTAGTTCGTTATCGGTTTCTCTTTCATCTGCTGCCATTGAAGATTCGTTAGCCGAACAACTCCCGATCCATCGCAGGAGCAACACGAAAACTCGACATTCACCCATAGCTGCCCATCAATCGGCTGTGGGATTGGCATCACCTTCAAAACTTCACTCTTTTTCATCACCGCCTCCACTTTATCAGCAACTCGAAAATGTCGGATTAGTATAGATATTAGCATGAAGGCAAAAGAGGGAAGGAGGGTGGGACCCTAGGCGGGCGAAGTGCGATGCCCCCGCGTCTGCCTCCGGCTTTCTGGGGCTTGGGTGGCTTTGGTTGGTTTGGTGGCTTACCCCCACTGCAAAAAAAAACGGATCGTTTTTGTACAGGTTCTGTACAGGTACTAGCGGATATTGGCTGCAACTAGGTACGTACCGAAGGGCGAAAAGCGTCGGAGTTATATGATGTATTTGCTGTGAGTGTCTGTGAGTGACGCTTAAAAAAGGACTTAAAATCCAGCGCCATCTCGTCCAATGACAGGGAGTCAAGCCTGATTGTTTCCGCTCTCCTGAAGCCCCCGCAGCCTAAACGCGCGGTTTGCGAGAGTCAAACGGATTCATGCAACGCACGCCGCTGCCCTCGATGTCTTTGACGTTTCGAGTTATCAGCGTGAGACCATATGCCTCGGCGGTAGCGGCCAGCAGCGAATCTATTACCGGAAACACCCGGCTCGCGTTGAAACGTCCCCAATTCTGAGCGACCTTTTCATCTATCGGTAATATCCGGTCGCCGAATGATTGGAGAAGCTCTTCGAGCCACTGCTCCAGCGCATGTGCGTGCCGAGGATTGCGCGGGCGCAGGCGCTCGATGCCCTGGCGGACCTCGCCGATCACCAGCACGCTGAGGAAAACCTCGTCGTCGCGAATGCTTCGATACCATGCGGCCACGTTGGGATCGCAACGCCGGCCCTTGCGGACCTCGGAAATGATGTTGGTGTCAATCAGATACATTTGCGCGTATATCTGTGAAGTTGACCGTCCGTGTGGTTTCGCGCGAGCGTTTGATCTTGACGCTCCCAAGCGGCGCGGCCGCCAGCATCGCCTTCAGACTCTTGCCGCGGGTGCGCAGGCGCCGGTATTCGTCAGCCGGAACCAGGACCGCGACCGGTTTGCCATGCCGGGTGACGGTCTGCGGCCCATCCTTCAGGGTGCGCTCGACCATCTCGCTGAAGCGCGCCTTCGCTTCCTGAATCTGCCAGTTCATGGAAATCAGTCTAGTCAGACTAGTCAGTATGTGGCAACCGCCGCAAATCGCTTCGCGGAGGCCCTTCGACTCGGCGTCCTCGCTCAGGGTGACAGAAGGAGCAGAGTCTCATCGAAGAGAGACGCTGCTTCCGCATCAGCGCTCCATGACGAACGATACACGTCCGCATCGGAGGTGGCGCGTTTTGGCTCCGTCGCGCATGTTTAGGCCCGTTCGGTCTATGAGTGTTAACCTTTAGTCGGTATTCCGACAGCTCATTGTCTCAAGCGCGGTTCCCCCGCATGATGCCTACGCAGCCCTCACTCTTGTCTCTCCCGGTAGGGAGAGAAGATGAAGGAAGGCAGCCAGTTTTCGGACCCAGGGTGTTGAAGGACCGTCTCGATCCTCCACGTTGAAGCGCTCAACACCCTGATTAGCCCACTGCGGCTAAGGGAGGCTCGTGCGATCGCGGCCCGTCCATTCGCGCAGATCCGCGACCCGCGCGGCGCTGCTCATTCTCGGCATCCTCGGAATGCTTTCGGGAATGCTCTCGGGCACGCCGGCGGCGCATCTCGAGGCCGGCCCGGTAAGGCCGGAGCGGGGCAGTTTCCGAGCGCGTTCCAATGATGCGTCGGTGCAGCGGCTTCACGCACAGTACCTGGCGAGCCGGCGGGGAATCGCGTTCGGAGTTCCGCGCGACGCATATCAAAGAGCGATCGCATCGATGCGGGAGATGGAGCGGCGCGCCGGCTCGGCCTCGGCAGTGCCGCTCGCATCGCCGACGCCATTTTGGACGGCGCTCGGACCGGTGCCGATCACCAATGAGACTCCCATCTTCGGCGGCGACCCGATCGGAGGGCCACTGGCGAGCGCGAGCGGGAAAGTGACGGCGATCGCCGTCGATCCGACCACCTCGGGACGGCTATTCATCGGGACCTCGGGCGGCGGGGTCTGGATGAGCAGCAACGGCGGAACGAGCTTCACCCCCATTTTCGATTCGCAGCCGACCCTCGCGATCGGCGCGATAACGCTGGACCCGACCACCACTCCGCCGACCATCTACGTCGGTACCGGCGAAGGCAACAACACCGTCGATTCGTACTTCGGGCTGGGCATCTTCGTATCGACGGACCTTGGAAACACCTGGGCGCAGAATACCGGGGGCGGAAGTTTCGCCGATGTTTCGTTTTCGCGAATTGCGATTGATACGACCAAGACGCCCCGGGTCATCTTCGCGGCGGTTTCGACCGGGTCGAGCTCGAATCGCGCGGGCGACAATTTCATAGATAGCAACATTATCAACTATGGGCTTTGGGAGTCTCTCGACGGCGGGATGACCTGGTCGCAGGTCCCGCTCACGTCGCAGCTCGCCTGCCCGAGCTTCGGCGGCTTCTGTCCTGCCGAAGATGTCGCGATCGATCCCGTGTTTCCTTCCAATGTCTACGCGGCGATCTATCAATTCGGCGTCTTCGCTTCGAACAACGGCGGCAGCAGTTGGCGCGCGCTCAGTTTCCCAGGCATCGCGAATACGCAGATCGGCCGCGCCAGCGTGGTGGCGCGCAACCACATCGTCTACGTCACGTTGGGTGCGGCCGACGGCATCGAGTACCTCGGATTTTTCAAATCGACCAATGACGGGAACAGCTTCACCCAAATGCAGGTACCCGTCGGCAGTCTCCCCACCTCGACGATCGATGGAACCGATCTGTCGAACTTCTCGGCGGCGGATTACGATCAGGCGCTCGCGATCGATCCGTCGGATGCGAGCGGCGCCACCGTGATTTTCGGTGGAGTTGGGATTTATCGGTCAACCAATTCCGGCGCGAATTGGACATTCATCGGGCAAACCGGCGGCGTCCATTCCGATCAGCATGCGATTGCGATGGATCCGTTCCATCCGGGGAACTTCTTTGCCGGCAATGATGGGGGCGTGTACTCATTCAATCCCTCCTCGGGGAACTGGAGCGCGCTCAATGCGAGCCTGTCGACCGCACTGCTCCAGGGCGTCGGCCCCAACACATCGAATGACAACCTTATGCTGGCCGGTTCAGCCGGCAATGGCGCGGTGCGCTTCAATGGCGCCCAGGCTGGAGTCGTGCCGCAGCCGTGGAATTCCGTTAACAGCGGAGACAGCGGCTTCGCGCTGTTCGATCGCGTCAATCCGAGCTTCGCCGTTCACAGCTTCATGACGACTCTCAGCGGCTCGATCGCGATCTCGCGCTCGACCGATGGCGGTGTTACGTGGAATGGCGCCCAACCCACCTTCACGCTTCAAGGTGCGATGGCCGCGGCCAATGATGCAGGCGCGGGTTTCTTTCCACCGATGGCCGTCGATCCGCTGATCTCGCGGCGCGTCTTCTTCGGCGCGCATTCGGTGTATGTATCGACCGATGCGGGGCTGACGTGGGGGCGCCAGACCAAACAGGACCTCACCGGAGGATGTTCCAATGGAGCGTGCGCGATCCAGGACCTCGAGTTTGCGCCGACCGCGCATAACATCGCGTATGCGCTCTCGACTCAAACCTTCGAAACCGGCTCTCCAACCCCATTCGAGATCTTTCAAACTTCGCAGGCTGATGTGCAGATCGACAATGCCCATCCGAGCGGCGGCGCATGGACCGACGTCTCCATCAATCTTCCATTCAGTCCGACCAATACCCAGGCGACCGGTATCGCCATCAGTCCCTTCAATCCCGCGATTGCGTTTCTGAGCGTTTCCGGATTCACCGCTGTGACCGGCATCGGACACGTTTTCATCACCAACGATTCCGGCGCGCATTGGTTTAGAGATGACGGCAATCCGCAGGACGTGAACCCGCCGCCGGCCACCGCGATTCCTGACATCCCGGTCCTGAGGCTGATGGTCGATGCCAACGATCGTTCCGGGCGAACCGTCCTCGCCGGCACCGATATCGGCGTCTTTCGAAGTACCGATCTCGGGGTGAGCTGGGCGCCGTTCAATCTCGGCGTGATTCCGATCGTTCCGGTTTTCGATATCGAACAGGACCTGAATGGAGTGACGTTCGCGGGGACGCATGGGCGCGGAGCTTTCGAGCTATCGGGCGCGATCGGGCCGATACCGACTCCGACCGCGCTGCCGTCGATGGCGGTTGCGACACCGACCCCGTTCCCGACCAAAACCGCCACGCCGACCAGAACTCCAACTCCGACTGCAACACCGACCACCACTCCTACCCCGACGCTGACCCCTACGGCGACACATACACCCACGCCTACGCCGACTGCGACCGCGACGCCGCTGTCCACCAGCCTGACCATCACGCCGAAGCAACGGCTCTTCGGCAACGTGATTTATGGGAACACGGGCGCAGTCTCGAAGCCGCAGACCGTCACCTTGACCAATAGCAGCAGCAACATCATCACGATGTTCGGGCAAAGCTTCAGCGGACCGTCGGCCGCGGATTACACGATCATTGCGCAAGGAACCACCTGCGGAGCGACATTAGGTGCGCGTCAGAAGTGTAACTACGCGATGGTGTTTCAGCCCAGCGCGCTCGGCGCCGGCAACGCCTTCGTGATGATTTCCGACAATGCCGCGAACAGTCCGCAGCTCGCGAGTCTAAGCGGCACCGGCATCGCGGGTCCGATCGCGGTTGCGCCGACCACGATCTCATTTGGCAAGGTCGCCGTTGGCGGGTCGCTTCAGAAGCCGTTCGCGATAACCAACAAGAATGCCGTGGGGCTGACGGTTTCGAATATCCTGTCAACCAGTTCGGATTTCACGCCGAGTATGACGTGCGTGGGCGTCCTCAATCCGAGCGCCTCCTGCACGGTTCAAGTCACATTCAAACCTGCCGCCGGAGGCAAGGCGCGCAGCGGCTCGATCCAGATCTTCGACAATGCGGCGAAGAGTCCCCAGACGGTCAAAGTGTCAGGCACCGCCGGCTAGCTACGCTCACCAGTTCTTCGCCGCCTCGCGGTAGTCGCGCTCGAGAATCCCCGTCAACACCGAGTCGTGATAGCGGCCATCCAGAAATCGATATTCCCGCTGCACGCCCTCGCGTTTGAAACCACACTTCTCGTACGACTTGATACCGCGCACGTTGAAATCGTAGACGTTGAGCCACACCCGATGGAGATTCATCTTGTCGAAAGCAAAGCGCAGGACCACCCGCATGGCATCGGTGCCGAAACCCTTCCCCCAATGGGGTTTGCTCCCGATCACGATGCCGACCTGCGCGCTGCGATTGATCCAGTCGATGGTCATGAGGCTGATCCCGCCGAGGTACTCGCCCGCCAGCGTTTCAATCGCCCACCTGCAGTCGGGTTCGCCGCCACGCGTGTTCGTCTCCAGATACCTTTCCTCCGCCGCCCGCGACAGCGGATATATCATCGGTGCGCCGAGGTTGCGGGTGACCTCCTCATCGTTGACCCACGTCATCACCGCGTCGAGATCCGACCTTTCGTACGCTCGAATGCGAACCAGCTTTCCTTCCATCGCTCGTTCTCCTATCGATCAGAAAAATAAAAAAAGGGCAGCCCGTTCGAGGCTGCCCTTTTTGAGAATCTACTTTTTCTCTTCGCTCATCCCTTGGGCAGCCCCATCACTCGTTCGCCGATGATGTTGTGCTGAATCTCGCTGGTGCCGCCCGCGATGGTGAGCGCGCGCGACGCGAGCATCCGATACGACCACTTGCCCTTGTGGACCGCGAACGGCGACCTGAATTCGATCTGGCTATACGGTCCCAACAACTCCATCGCGAACTTGTTCATGCGCAAATTGAGTTCGCTCACCGCCAGCTTGAGCACCGAGCCCTCGGGCCCCGGCGGCAAACCCTTAAGCCGCCGCGTGATTTGACGAAAGCCGGTGTACTTGATCGCCGCTGCCTCGCACGCGAACTGCGAAATCTTTTGCCGCACGTCGGAGTTATCCCACGCCGTCGCACCATTATGCCGCACCGTCTCGGCAAGGCTCTTCAACTCCTTCACCGCGCCGAGCATGTCGCGTCCGCCGCCGATTCCCGACCGCTCGAACATCAGCGTGGTGATGGCGACCTGCCATCCCTGGTTCTTCTCGCCGATCAGATTCTTCTTGGGCACTTTCACATCCTCGAAGAAGACCTCGTTGAAATTCGCATCGCCGGTTATTTGCACCAGCGGCCGCACCGTGACACCCGGGCTATGCATGTCGACCAGGATGTAGCTGATGCCCTTGTGCTTGGGTGCGGTGGGATCGGTGCGCACCAGCAGGATGCACATGTCGGCGTGATGCGCGTCTGACGTCCACACCTTCTGCCCGTTGACGACGAAGTAGTCGCCTTCCTCGACCGCGCGCGTCTGCAGCGACGCGACATCGGAACCGGCGCCAGGCTCCGAATATCCCTGGCACCAGATTTCGTCGCCGGAAAGAATCTTCGGCACATAGCGTTTCTTCTGTTCTTCGGTGCCCCAATGGATGATGGTCGGGCCGACCAGCATGATGCCGAGCCCATTGACCAGCGCGGGCGGATTCGCGCGCGTGAGTTCCTCGTTGTAGATGATCTGTTGAACCAGGTTGGCGCCGCGTCCGCCGTATTCCTTGGGCCAGCTGATCCCGACCCATCCCGCAGCGTGCATCTTCTTATGCCACTCCAGCCGGTGTTTCCATTCGCCACCTTCCTCGTGCATCATGCCGAGGCCTTCGTCGCCGTGTTGATCTTTTGGCAGGTTGGCGTCGAGCCAGCTTCGTAACTCGAGGCGGAAAGCCTCGTCCTCGGGGCTCCAATTAAAGTCCATGTCTTCCTCTTTTACGCGTGGCTTCGCGGACTGGGCCGCGCGACGCGATTGGGATGGAAGCAGCGCTTCCTAACAGTTGTTATATAAGCCCCGCATTGGAACCCGCGCAAGGCGCTTGGCGAGGTGGTGAGAATCATCAGAAAAACCACAGACACGGAGACACCGAGAATGGCCTGCCCCCCTCGCGCCCAGCAGATTTGAGGTAGAGTCCGTCACGCAAAGGAGACCGACGCATGAAGGGCAGCCGGTTCAGCGAAGAGCAGATCATCGGAGGACTGCGCGAAAGCGAGGCGGGAGCGAAGACCGCGGAAGGATGCCGCCGCCACCGGATCTCAAGCGCAACCTTCTACATCTATGGACGGCTCCCGCATGGCAAGAAGGTCGGGCCTGGTCTGGCGATGATCGATTGCAAACATCTATACGGCGTCACCCGATAAAGGTGCGCCCAAATGGGACATCCGCTCACACTCTCCTCGACAAGTGGTCGGCCTCGAGGGCCATTATAGAAGTCAGGGTTTGAGTGTGCCGGCTCGATCCGTCAACCCATTTTCCGATCCTTCAAGCAACCTCGCTCAACCCTCACGCAGCGGAGCGATACGGCTCGCCACTCGTCAGCACGGCCCAGATTACCCGTGCGTTCTTGTTTGCGACCGCGACCGTCGCGCGATTGTAACCGCGCCGCTGGCGAAGCTCGTTGACCCATAGACTTCTCGAGTCGGTTTTTCTGACTGCGGTGCGGACAACGGCTCGTGCTCCATGTACGAGCAACGTTCTTAGGTGTTGACTTCCGCGCTTGCTGATACCCATCATCACCCGGCGATCGCCGCTTGAATGCTGCCGCGGCACGAGCCCGAGCCACGCCGCCAAGTGTCTGCCATTCTTAAAATCGGACCCATCACCGATCGCTGCGACCATCGCGGTCGCCGTCTTTGGCCCGATCCCTCTGATCTTCGCAATTCTCTGACAGACTTCGCTAGACTTGAAGATTGCATCGATCTTCCGATCGAAGACCCTGATGCGTTCATCGATTTGCAGCATGAAGGCGTACAGGCTTGAGACGATCTCTTTCACTAGAACCGTCACCTCATCGTTGGTTGCAGCCAGGATTTTCGGAATCAGCTGACGGGCCCGGGTGGCCGACACCGCGATAGCTATCCCGCGGTCGAGCAAAAGTCCGCGCATCTGGCTGATCAACGCGGTACGGTGATTGACTGACCGCTGACGCGCTCGGTGGAGCGCCTGGATGTCTTGCTGTTCGAGGGTCTTCTTTGGCACGAACCGCATATTCCGCTGCTGTACAGCAGTGCAGATTGCCTCAGCGTCGTTGGTATCGTTCTTTTGCCGACGCACGAAGGGCTTCACGTACTGTGGGGCCATGATCCTGACCGTGTGACCAAGCTTCTCGAATTGCCTTTGCCAATAAAACGCGCCGGTCGAAGCTTCGATGCCGATGAGGCACGGATCCAGTTCCCCAATGACCTTGAGCAGCTGCTCACGGCGCACCCGACGTACCATTACCGTACGTCCCTTTCGGTTGACACCGTGTAGCTGAAACACATTCTTCGCTAAGTCGATGCCGAGTACCTGAACTTTCATGAGTGACCTCCCTCTTGATCGTGTTGTGCGCCATTTTGCCGTTCAGTGAGGGGGAGCCGTCCATCCCATTAAGTGGAAAGCCAGTACGGAGGGTTGGAGCTGTCGGAAGCAAAGCGGCTCAAGGGCCTGGAAAATGAGAATCGGCGCCTGAAGAAGCTGCTGGCCGAGGCCATGCTGGATAACGCCGCGCTCAAGGACCTACTCGGAAAAAACGTCTGAAGCCTGCGGCGCGGCGGATCGCGCCCACGCGACTGATCGAGCAGTATCAGATGAGCCGGGTTCGCGCATGCAGGCTGGTGGGACTCAACCGCTCGAGTTTGAGTTACCAGCCGAGACGACCGGATGATTCGATGGTGCGCCAGCGTCTGCGTGAACTCGCCGCACCGCGCAGGCGTTTCGGCTATCGGCGCTTGGGCTCGCTGCTGGCGCGTGAAGGCCGACGGATGAATCGGAAGAAGCTCTATCGGCTGTACCGTGAGGAGAAGCTGATGGTGCGCCGGCGTGGCGGTCGCAAGCGGGCCGTGGGCACCCGTGCGAATCTAACCCTAGAAAACCCAGCCCGATTTTTTCGAGGCGCGCGCGATGACCGCGACCTGCCGCCCCAGCAACTGCCACCCTCCGCCGCTTCGGATCCATACATTCATGTAGCTGCAATAGACCGTCTTGCCGGCGTCGGGTCCGTTGGCGGGGGCGATTGATTCATTGCCGGTGGTGACGACCACGTCGCCCTTCACTGCGATGCGCGAAATCTTGCGCTCGAATGATTTGAAGCGAATCTGCCCGCTCTTAATCCGCAGCAGGAAGTGATCTTTCGTATAAATGATGTTCTCGGTCGCGTTGATAATGAGATCATCGGACCAGAGCGCCTCCAACCTTGGCAGATCGACGGCGACCCTCGCCGCGGCTTCTTCGGCCTCCAATTTTTCAATCTCAGCCTCTGGTCGAGCTGAGCCATTTGGATCACTCATAAGGGTTTCCGCACCTCACCTGTTTCGAGCTGCCGAGACTTTAGGATCTGGCTGCCGATTCCACGCGCCTTGGTTGTTTAGAAACTTATAATACAGTCGCCGATGATCAAGTGGGGGCTCCGTCGGCGTTCCGCATACTCCGTACCGCGTGCCTCAGCGAATCACCTCAAATGGACGCATCATCTCGTTGTCTTCGTGTTCCAGGACGTGGCAGTGCCACACGTAACGCCCGGTAAAGCCCTCGAATCGAGCGATGATCCGCGTGACAGTCTTCGGCGGGCATCGAACCGTGTCTTTCCACCCGGACTCGTTGAGATCGGGACGCATCGGCGGTCCGGTGAAATGCAGTGCCTTCGATTTTTTATACGCATCGACGTCGAACTCGCGGCGGTCGAGGATTTGAAAGCGCACCAGGTGCAAGTGGATCGGATGCGGGTCGGGGGTGAGATTTACGAAGCGCCAGATCTCGACGCTGCCGATCACGGGTCTTTCGGAAATCGGCATATTCCAATGCATCCCGTTGAGAAGCATCCGCATCACCCTACCCGAAGGATCGCTGTACTGATCGAGCGTCAAGGTTCGGGTCCGGACCGCGCTGGACGGAGGAAGCGGCTTGATACGGCGCAAGGTGGCGGGCAAGGCTGCGGATTTGGCCGCGGCCGATGCATCGACCCGGAATTGCATGATCGGGCCCGACGGATCGCTCAGCACAATATGCGTCCCAGGATGCTCCGCGAAATCGATCACGAGGTCGGCGCGCTCGGCCGGCGCAATAATCACCGTGGTCACCGGCACCGGCGCCCTCAGCAAGCCTTGATCGGACCCGATTTGATGGAACCGCTGGTTATTGGAAAGTGACAGAGTAAGGAACCGGCTGTTCGACACGTTGACGACCCGAAATCGGTATTTGCGCGCCTCCACCGCCAAATAGGGCAGGAGCTTCCCGTTGGCGAGAATCGTATTGCCGTAAAACTCAGGCCGCCATGGAGCATGAAACATCGGTGAGGTCGGATAATAAAGTTGCGCCAGGGAATCGAACCTTCGATCGCACAGGATGAGCGGAATTTCATACTTCCCGCTGGGCAGATTGAGCGCGCTCTCCGCGCTATCGCGAATGAAGTAGGCGCCGAACAATCCCGCATAGATATTGAGCCGCGTGATGCCGAGTGCGTGGTCGTGATACCACAGCATCGCGGCGTCCTGGACATTGGGGTAGTAGGCAAGCCGCGACTTCCCCGGCACGTACCAATCCTCGGGATAGCCGTCGCTGTCCGGCCGGACCCTGGCGCCGTGCAGATGAACCACGGCTCGGACGTTGGGTTTGTCCGCTTCCGCGCCATGAATGTGATGGTCGATCGCGAACAGATGCGCCTTCGGCAGCGCATTTACCCATTCCACCATAATCGGGCTGCCCTTGCTGGCCTCAATCGTGGGACCCGGGGACGTCGCGCCATAACCCCATAAGCGGGTGGGCCGCAGGTCGCGATGCACCTTGACCTGAATCTCGCTCAACTCGATGCGGTAATAGGGAATCCGCTCGCTCGGGTGTATCGGGTCCGCACGATAGCCATTGGGTTGCGCGACTTCGGGTATCGGCAGCGGATCGACGAACGGCGCGAGCGAGGAAGGATTAAGCGATGGCCGCGGCACTACTTCATGCAACTCATCTTCGGTGCCGGGCGCGAGCACATTCGGCGCAGGGGTAGGTATCGCCAGGGCCGTCGCAAGAAGCCCGCTCTTCTTCAGAAACTCTCGTCTGCTGATCACAATCGCTCCGGCGCTGCACAACTACCAAGCACAAGTCCGGAAGTTTTTCGAGGCGACCTCCGCAATGTCGCCCTGCCCCCCAGGCCGGCAACCGTGAAAATGATTCAGACGGACCGCCTCAAGGGGTCGCGCTGACAAAAGCGGGCCCGCTGGCCCAACTATTGGATTCAGCGTTGGCCAATTCTCGAAATTGAGCGCTTCCGTGAACGCATTTCGAGCCGGTTCCGAGCGGTAGGAAATGCCAAGACTTCCAAGCCTGGCCACGACGCGGCGTTCCGGAGCCGCCTATTTGTTTATAAACTTATACAAGCAGACGCATTATTTATCCACTTTACGTCTAGTATTACGGACAAATATGCGCTTTAATGCGCAGACGTTATCAACAGCGCCCGTTGGCTTAATTTTACGTCGTATCGTCAACAAATATACGCCGCGCGTCGGATTGCTGTCCTTGCGATTCTCGCGGCGCTATTCTTTCTCCTGATTGGAGGCCGGAGCCTGTCCCTATTCGCGCAATCGGCCAACCCGATACAAATCGAAAATCAGAATCCCGGCACCACCGATTGGCTGCTCACCAATGTCGCAAACAATAGCGAGATCGAAGGCTACGCATCGCTGACCAGCGTCAACGCGGGCGACCAGATCGACTTCTTCGTCAACACCATCGATCCGCAGTATACCCTGACCATCTATCGCCTGGGCTACTACGGCGGCCTCGGCGGGCGCCAGATGACCCAACCGGTTACGCTCGGGGGAATTGCGCAGCCGATTCCAACCCCCGATCCGACCTACGGAATGGCCGAATGCCAATGGATCAGTCCGTACGTGTTCACGGTGCCGTCGAATTGGATAAGCGGCGTCTACGTCGTCAAGCTGGTCGGCGGCCAATCCGGCAAACAGCGCTACATCACATTCGTGGTTCGCAATGACGGCCGCGCATCGGACCTGATGTTCCAAAGCTCGGTCACGACCTATCAGGCCTATAACGCATGGGGCGGAAAGTCGCTTTACGACTTCAACAGCACCAACAGTATCCCCGCGGTAAAGGTGTCGTACAATCGTCCGTACGACGACAGCGAGGGAGCCGGGGAACTGCTGTCGTGGGAGCTCGACATGTTGGCCTTCCTGGAGCAGGAAGGATACGACGTCGTGTATTCCACCAACGTGGATACGCACGAATCTCCGGCGCAATTGCTGCTGCACAAGGGATTTCTGTCAGTCGGTCACGATGAGTACTGGTCCTATGAGATGCGCCAGAACGTGACGGCGGCGCGCGATCAGGGAGTCAACCTCGGGTTTTTCTCTGCCGATGTTAGCAATTGGCAGATTCGCTTCGAGACTAGTCCCCTAACCGGTGACGCCGATCGCACGCAAGTCGGCTACAAGGCTTCATGGCAAAACGATCCGGATGCCTCCAATCCCGCCACCTACTACCTGGTGACGACCAACTGGGGTCAGGCGCGTTACACGTATCCGGGACATCCCGAAGATGCTCTGGTCGGCGCGATGTACAACGGCTATGAGCCCATGAATACTGACATCGTTATCACGGATCCCTCGAACTGGGTGTTCGCCAACACTGGACTCAACGCGGGAGACCACCTGACCGGGCTGCAGGGCTATGAAGCAAGCCAGGAGGAAGGCAATCAGCCGGCCAATACCATTCTGTTGGCCCATTCACCGTACACCGGCGCTGATGGATCGACCCACTACGGCGACATGACGCTGTATCAAGCGGCGAGCGGCGCGCAAGTATTTTCGGTTGGAACCATCCAGTGGTCATACGGCTTGAGTAACGTGAGCCCGTGGGGTCCTAACGATGGAGCCGGCGCGGTCAATCCAGCGGCACAGCAGATAACCAACAACGTGCTGGCGCAGTTCATCAATCCGTCGGCCACACCGACCCCCACTTCGACCGCCTCGGTTGGTACTCCGACCGCAACTCCGCAGACTAGTGCGACCCCTACTCCTATTGTCACCGCGACTCCCACGCCTACGAGCGCGGGAAGTCCCTCAGCCACGCCGACACCCGCGCCCGTGCAGATAACCGCGCCAGCCAACGGCGCCACGGTCTCAGGTACTACTGTCAGCATAACCGTGACGAGAGGCGCGGGAATAAGCTGGATCAATGTCTACGTTGACGGGAATTACCTCGCCTCAACGCCGCCGTTCACTTTAACCTGGAACTCCACCACCGTTCCTAACGGAAGCCATACGATCTCGGCCAAGGCATACAGCGTCACCGATGCAGTGTTCGGAACCGCATCGATCACCGTGACGGTCTCCAATGGCACCCCGACGGCAACCGCAACCCCGACGTCGGCTGCAACGGCAACCAGCACTGCAACCCCAACCGCGACAGCCACCCCGACCGCGTTTCCCACTGCAACCTTGACGGCCACCTTAACGGCGACTCGCACTGCCACTGCGACCGCGACCAGCACGGGCACTCCGACGGCGACGGCCACAACGACAGGTACGCCGACCGCGACAGTAACTCAGACCGCAACTCTGACACCGACCTCGACTCCAACCGCGACCACGACGCAAACCGCGACGCCCACAAGCACCGCGACTTCAACCGCCACCGGCACGGAGACTCCGACCGCGACGGCCACAACGACAGGCACGCCGACCGCGACGGTGACTCAGACCGCGACCTTAACTCCGACATCGACGCCGACCGCGACCACGACTGAAACTGCGACGCCCACGAGCACTGCGACTACCACTGCGACCAGCACGCCGACCGCGACAGTGACTCAGACGGCGACCTCAACACCGACATCGACGCCGACCGCGACCACCACTGAAACTGCGACGCCCACGCCCACCGCGACTTCAACCGCCACCGGGACGCCAACCGCGACGGTGACTCAGACCGCGACCGAAACACCGACATCGACACCGACCGCGACTACGACAGAAACCGCGACGCCCACGAGCACCGCCACTACAACCGCCACCGGCACGCCGACCGCGACGGTAACTCAGACGGCGACCTCAACACCGACGTCGACAGCGACGGCGACCACGACAGAAACGCCGACACCCACGCCAACGACGACTTCAACCGCCACCGGCACGCCGACCGCGACGGTGACTCAGACCGCGACCTTAACACCGACATCGACGCCGACGGCGACTACGACCGAAACGCCGACACCCACGCCAACGACGACTTCAACCGCGACCAGCACGCCGACCGCGACGGTGACTCAGACCGCGACCTTAACTCCGACATCGACGCCGACCGCGACCACGACTGAAACGCCGACGCCCACGAGCACTGCGACTACCACCGCGACCAGCACGCCGACCGCGACGGTAACTCAGACGGCGACCCTAACTCCGACATCGACGCCGACCGCGACCACGACAGAAACGCCGACACCCACGCCAACGACGACTTCAACCGCCACAGGGACGCCGACCGCGACGGTGACTCAGACCGCGACCTCAACATCGACCTCGACGCCGACCGCGACCACGACTGAAACTGCGACGCCCACGAGCACTGCGACTACCACCGCGACGAGCACGCCAACGGCGACGGTAACTCAGACCGCGACTTCAACACCGACATCGACGCCGACGGCGACTACGACCGAAACGCCGACACCCACGCCCACCGCGACTTCAACCGTCACCGGGACGCCGACCGCGACGGTGACTCAGACCGCGACCTCAACATCGACCTCGACGCCGACGGCGACCACGACAGAAACGCCGACACCCACGCCAACGACGACTTCAACCGCGACCGGCACGCCGACCGCGACGGCGACTCAGACGGCGACCGAAACACCGACATCGACGCCGACTACGACCACGACAGAAACGCCGACACCCACGCCAACGACGACTTCAACCGCGACCGGCACGCCGACCGCGACGGTAACTCAGACGGCGACCCTAACACCGACATCGACGCCGACTACGACCACGACAGAAACGCCGACACCCACGCCAACGACGACTTCAACCGCGACCGGCACGCCGACCGCGACGGTAACTCAGACGGCGACCCTAACACCGACATCGACGCCGACGGGAACTCGCACTGCGACTGCGACCGCGACGGGCACACCCACTTCGACCGCGACCAAGACGAGCACGCCCACATCAACCCCAACTGCAACGGTAACTCGCACTGCGACCGCAACGCCGACTCGCACGGCTACTTCGACGCCAACCAAGACCGCGACGGCCACTACCACCGCTGCACCGACTGCGACACCAACCTCGATCGCGGTTTCGATCACCGCACCGCTCAACAGTGCAAAGGTTTCGGGTACGGTGCCGATCACGGTGACGATGGGTGCCAACGTCTCGTGGGTGAATGTGTACGTTGACAGCCTCTACCTTGCCTCGACGCCGCCCTCGACCCTCAGTTGGAATTCGACCACGGTGTCGAATGGATCGCACTCGATCTCGGCCACCGCATATGCCGCCAACAGCAAGGTGCTCGCAACCGCATCGATTACAGTGACGGTCGCCAATAGCGGCCCGACGCCGACCCCAACGCCGAGCATAACAGTGCAGATTACCGCGCCGGCCAATGGTGCGACGGTGTCCGGAAGCGCGGTCGCTATCACGCTCCAGAACGGTGCGAGTGTCAGTTGGGTGAATGTGTATGTCGACGGGGTCTACTTCGCCTCGACTCCGCCCTCGACCTTCCGTTGGAACTCGACCACGGTGTCGAATGGATCGCATTCCATCTCAGCCACCGCGTACGCCGCCAATTCAACGGTGAAGGGAACCGCCTCGATTAGCGTGACGGTCTCGAATGGAACGTCGGCCAAACTGAATGCCTCCACGAAAAAATGAAAGGCCACTGACCCGCGGCCATCGCTGTCCTAGCGAACGAGCGATCGGAGGCGGTACAGACCATGCTCGAGCAGATGCCTGCGGAGATATGGACCGACGTGCCGCTTGATCTCATCTTTCGAGACCGGCCGACCGTGCTCGCGGATTTGCAAGCGGTCCCTTTCCTTCAAGCCAACCGAAATTTGCGCAGATGATTTCTGCTGGGGATGAATCCGGAAGGCGGCGAGAAATTGCGGCACTCGTGCGAAGTGAGCTCCTGCGCGCCGAAAACGCAGCAGCAGGTCCCAATCCATCGCAAAATCGAAACTCTCGTCCAAAGCCGCGCCGACTCGGTCCCATGCTCGACGCCGCCAGAATAGCGTCTCCTGCGGAATGAAATCCTCCCATAGCAGCGCTTCATCCTGATGCGGCGGCATCACCCAGCGTCCGATCTCCGCGTCGTTCGCGTCGATTAAAATACGGTGGCCATAAATGACGTCTACATCCGGATGTTCGTCGAAGAATTTCGCTACACAGTGCAATGATCCGGGTAGCAATATGTCATCCGAGTTTAGCCAGGCCATGATTTCACCGCCCGTATGAGCGAAGCCGCGGTTGATGGCTTGCGTTTGTCCCTCATCGGCGGCCGACTCCCAATAGTGCAGCCGGGCGGAATAACGTTCGAGGATAGAGCGAGTATCATCGCTCGAGCCGCCGTCCTGAACCACATATTCCAGATCGGGGTATTCCTGGTCGAGGACGCTCCGGAGAGTGCGCTCGACAAACGCGCCATGATTGAACGACGGTGTAACGATGGAGATTTTCGGAAACGATTTGAGCCCACTAGCAGCGAGGGGGCGCGCCAACACCAAGGGCCGCGGCGGATATTGATCGAGCCTGCCGCCGAGTCTCGGCAAGCACATCCGATAAATGCGCCTTACTGACCCGCCGGCTGGGAAAGCAGCTTGCAAGAATCGGTTGTCAGCCAGCAAGCGGCGGCGGTTCAGCACCGTCCCTCATCGGCATAGAGTGTTGCATTGGTTTGAACGTCTGAGCAAGGAAAATTAAGGTGTTCTTCACCATCCACAGCGTTCAATCGTGCGCACGAAACGGGGGCTCTGAAAACGAAGTGCTTTGCCTGTCGGATCTCGGGCTATGAACAAGCACTCCCGCATAAGAAAGATCGCGCGGCTCATCCGCGCGTGTTCGACTCAATTCGCCGATCCGTTCCAGGTGGCGAGCGGGTTGCGTGAACTGCCGCATTTTATCCAGAGCGCGTATCGCTATTCCAGGCTGACGGGCGCGGAGCCGATACGGGCGCTGGATCTGCTTCCACAGCTTCACGACCGAACTGAGTTCACCCGCTTTGACGCACACTACTTTTACATGGGTGCGTGGGCGACGCGCAGAATCATCGAGCGCAAGCCGAAGACCCACGTCGATATCGGCGGCCACGTGTTCTTTATATCGACGCTGACGGCGGTGACTCCGGTGGTCTTCGTGGATTATCGGCCGCTGCGTGCGAATTTAAGCGGATTCGTTGGGGTAGCGGGCGACATTCGTTCACTACCGTTCGCCGACGACTCACTCGACTCCTTGTCGTGCCTGCACGTGGCCGAGCATATCGGATTGGGCCGCTATGGAGATCCGCTCGATGCGCGCGGGACTCACAAGGCGATGCGGGAGCTTGGGCGCGTATTGGCGCCGGGCGGTAATCTGCTATTCGCTTTGCCGATTGGTAGGGAGCGGCTCTGCTTCAATGCCCATCGGGTCCACGCGCCTGCGACCATAACGGAGGGTTTTTCGGGCTTCGACCTGGTTGAGTTCTCCGGCGTTCACGACGACGGCACATACGTGGAACGCGCGAGCCTGCAGGACTTCCGCGGCGACGAATATGGCTGCGGTCTGTATTGGTTTCGGAAACCGCGATAGGAAGGACGGGTCCATGAAGGGCATTCAGATTCAATGTGGACACTCGCATCCGCCGTTCCCTCATCGGGCTGTAGCTGTGCCGGAGCGGTCGGATGAGGTTCGGGCTCTAACGGGGGATGCTCGCGGTGGCGGCGCTGTCCTCGAGAACCTTGCGACGATCCGCGAACACCTGAGTCACTGCGCGCTTGAAATTTGCGCGAAAATTCTCGGGGGAAAAGTTGACTCTGGCGTCGCGAACCAGACTCTTTGCCGCCGATTCGATTTCCTCGGGATCCATCTGACTCGCCAGCATCGCCGCCGATCGAACAGCTTCGACGTCGAGGCGCGGAATCCTGATTCCGCCGCGCGGAAGCTCGATGTTCGCACCGTCCGTGACTATCGGTAACAGTCCGTGCGCCATGCACTCGATCACCGAACCCGGATGACCTTCCGCACAACTGGGCAGGATGATCCAATCGCATTTCAACGCCAACTGTTCGAACCGGGCGGAACGCATTTTGACGAAATTTTCGACATGTATGTTGTCGAACTGAGTCAGTTCACGCTCAAACGCGCGGGTAAAATCGGGCTCGATGATCTGGCAGATGTAAAGATCCAGCGCAGTCCCGGCAAAGGCCTCGAGCACCAGGTCCAGTCCCTTCATTATGTTCCCAATACCCGCGAAGAACAGAAAGTGGGAGCGGCCCGCGCGATAGTCTTTTCCCTTCCAACCGGACCAGGCCACCGGGTACGCGGCATTGTCGATCGGAATTACCCTTCGATAGCCCGCAAAACTCTCTGCCGTACGCTTGCTCAGACAGATCACCGCGTCTGCCATCTCCCTGGCATACTCTTCGGAGTGCTCCATCAGCCTGGTACCGATGGTGTAACCGCGGCGTTGCTTGACCTCGGCCACTCGGCCCTCCTGTCTGCGGTTGTTTTCCTGCCATTCGAAACCGGTCGCGAAGTGTATGACAGCAGTATCGGGGCCGAGATGCCGGACAATTTTCTCGAAGCTTATTCCGAGGTGACCGATGAACAGGTCGTATTTCTTTCGCGGGACGAACGACGCGTTTCGACAGTCGATGATGTCAACCGCGAATCCCAGCTCATTCAAAGAACGCGGTATCTCCTGCGCGATTCCTCGATTGCTGAACATGACCTGATTCCTGAACCGTCGCGGCGGCAGCAGCGGCTCCACCAGGTAAGACAGCAGCGCGCGTCGCGGTGGCGGCTCGGAGCAATACTCGCGGAAATCTTCGATAACGTGGCGCACGGCAAAGTCGTCGAGGCGCTTACGTGCCGACGCTTTCAACCGCCGTGGAATCAGAGACACGCCCCCACTTATCACGCGCGATAAAATGTACTTTGCGGCCTGGCTCATTCCATCCCGCGGGAAGCCATACGTGCTCACAGTGGCGGCTTTCCCTGTTAGCTTATCGCTTTCACAATGCAGACGGCCGGTCATTCAAGGCGCCGATTTCAAGCTTTCTCGGAGTTCGAGCATGCTCTGCTGGGTGACCGTGATGAGTCCCCGTCGTGGCCGATCAAGATCGATAATAACCAGGATGACGAGGCTCAAGAGCAGCGCGATCGCCACCGTGCGAGAGAGGCTGCGATGCTTCTCAACTCCGCACACGTAGCCGACGAACTCCATCGAGCCGATGGTGACGAAGAAGAGCAGCCACAGGACGATCTCGGGAACGTGATTCCCGCGCGCGCTCTCGCGCTTCTTATAAACGTCGAACACCTCGTTGAGCGAGGTGATGAACAACCCCGTCGGCACCGGGCCGGGGTTCTGTTGCGTGATGGCGAGCGTCTTCGTCCATAAATCCTTTTGTAGCGCCCTGGCCTTGTCGTCCGCTTCCTTGAGCTTCGCCGGATCGACCCCGGCGGCGACATACTCCAGTCGAGCATCGATGTAGTCGCGCAGCATCCGCGCGATGTCGGCGCGGAAGGGCGCGGAGAGCATCTGCGATCGCAGATACAGGGTTCCGATCGCGTTGGATTCCTCGACTACCAGTTGTCTGCGCACTTCGAAACCTGATTCCGCCATCGCGAAGCTGAATGCGAGCAGCAGCGCCAGCAGCCCTAGCGTCGCGCCCTGTAAGGTGGAAAGCTGCGATTTGCTCGCCGCTTCGTAACTTTCGCTGACCGCGCGGCCCAGCCGATAACCGATTTCTGTTACAAGGATCAACACCGGAAACAGACATGCGAGGATTAGTACCTCGTTGATCCGGTACAGAAATTCTACCGAGAGCATCGATCGGGGTCCCTTCCGCCGAGACTGACTTAGAGTCCCACGGAGCGCTCGCGGTACCAGTTGATGGTCTTCAGGAGGCCGTGGCGAAAATCAGTTTGTGCGCGGAAGCCAAACTCGCGCTCCGCCCTCGAGACGTCGAGGCAGCGCCGAGGCTGCCCATCAGGCTTGCTCGGATCCCATCGAATCTCGCCGCGAAAGCCGCTGAGTTCGCTGATCAGCTCAACCAACTCGCGAATGCTAATCTCGCGTCCGGCGCCGATATTGACCGGCTCGGGCTTATCGTAGTGTTGCGTCGCTTGTACGATCGCGCGCGCACAATCTTCGACATACAGAAATTCGCGGCTGGCGGCGCCGGTGCCCCAAACGTCGATATGATCGGCGCCGGCGTGGATCGCCTCGAAGCACTTCTTGATCAATGCGGGAATCACGTGGGATTTCTCGGGATCGAATGAGTCTCCCGGACCATACAGGTTCACCGGCAGCAGGTAGATCGAGTTGAGCCCATACTGCTGCCGATACGCCTGCGCCTGCACCAGCAGCATCTTCTTGGCGATTCCGTAAGGAGCGTTGGTCTCCTCCGGATAGCCATTCCATAGGTCCTCTTCGCGAAACGGCACCGGAGTAAATTTCGGATAGGCGCATACGGTTCCGATCGCGACCACCTTTTCGACTCGATGGAGGCGCGCTTGTTCGATTATGTTGACGCCCATCATCAGATTGTCGTAGAAAAATCTTCCCGGGTTCGCCAGGTTGGCGCCGATACCACCGACTACCGCCGCGAGATGGATAACAATCTGAGGGCGCGTATCGCCGAACAGTCTGGCCGTTTCGGCGGGGCTTCGAAGATCGTACTCACTGGAGCGGAACACGAGGATATGCTTGCAGCCAAGCCTCGTGAGCTCACGGACCACGTTGCTGCCAAGGAAACCGGCGCCACCAGTAATCAGAATTCTCTTGGAAATGAGAGAATCCATTCGGCTGCTATGCGCTCCCCGAGGTCATGTGCTGCAAGTTAAACGCTCTTTCACAATCCACGGCGTTCCATCGTATGCACGAAACGGCGGCGTCGTGGAAGGGTCGAGTGAATGGAATGGAAACGTGCGTTGGACGGAATCGGCGACAATCAGGATACGGCGATGGTGCGAGAGGGGGGACTTGAACCCCCACGCCTTGCGGCACCGGATCCTAAGTCCGGCGCGTCTGCCGTTCCGCCACTCTCGCGTGCGATCAAAGGTCTTTGCTCGCGCCGCTCCTGTCAAGTAGCGAGGGCGGGGGGAAATTCCACCTCAGCGACGGGGGTGTTTCCGCTACGGGTTTCTTTGGAAAGCGCCCGGGCGGGAGGCTGACTCCGGCTTTGCACGCGGGTACCCTTCTGATGGCCATCGCGCCGCGCGTGCCCATCGGACTGCGCGTGTCCATCGGCCTGCGCAATGCCATCGGCGTGCGCGAGCATTTGCTGCGCAGACTTTCCGCTTGCCATCCAGTTGGTGATTTCATCGAGGTCGAATCGCCATACGCGACCGATCTTGAAACCTGGTAGGCTACCGCTTTTCAACAAACGGTAAATCGTTATCCGATGGACGCTTAAATGTTCTGCTAACTCCGAGACGGTCAGAATTCTACTTGCCATTTTTTTCACCCGCTCGTCCAAATGGTTTAGGTTCGCGAGCGGGTTTGCCCGGGGGCTCGGTGAGGACCTAAAACGTCCAGAATTGTGTGCGTGGATCAATCCGTGTAGCTAGTCAAAATCTACGCTTTAATGAATCTACGTCAAGCTAAAAGTAATCTTATTTGCTTAAATGTTAACAAGAGCGTCTATTCGCGCGCCATAGATATCTGTGTCGAACAGTCACCGAAGACGTAAGTTCGCTATCCTGAGAGCGTTCAGCGAGATTCTTGAGTCAGCGAGAATTCGAGCAACCCCGGAGCAGCGTCTCCGTCTATCTGGATAGCGGGTCGATGGACAAGCGAGAAGCGGTTTGATCGCAAGTATCATCTTCAGCACAGGCAAGATAAACTGTCATAAATATGCGTCATGAATCGCGAACCTGGGTGCGCCGGAGCCTCCTTTCCGGCGCGTTTTTTTGTTCTCTTGCGGCGGCGGGGATGCTCGCGTCGTGGTCGGTTCCCACCGCGGCTGAATCTGATCAGGTGGTGGCCACGGTCGGCGATCACAAGATCACCGAGAAAGAACTCGA
This sequence comes from uncultured delta proteobacterium, assembly GCA_963815835.1. Lineage (GTDB taxonomy): Bacteria > Desulfobacterota > Binatia > Binatales > Binataceae > DATGKG01. The sequence goes on along the minus strand of CAWFIF010000001.1, from coordinate 2,652,200 downwards.
CGCGAAAATAAAGCCGCAGCTCGCGTCGATCGAGAGCCAGATCTATGAACTGAAAGTTCAGGCCATCAAATCGATGGCGGACGAGTACGCGCTGGAGCAGGCCGCGAAAAAGGAAAATCTTACCCCCGAGGCCTACCTCAAGAAGCATCTACCGGAGAAGAAACTCACCGACACCGATGCGAAGTTGTTTTACGATCAGCGTAAGGACTTGCAGACGCGTTATCCGAAATTCGACGAGATCAAGGCTCGTCTGGTCGAGGCGCTACAGGGTCAGCACGACGAACAGGAAAGAGAAGCGCTGCTGGAGCATTTGCGAAAACAGCAGCCGGTCACCGTGATGCTCACCGCGCCGCGGGTCGCGGTGAAGAGCGCGGGTCATCCCGAACTAGGCAGCAAGGACGCGCCGGTCACCATCGTGGAGTTCTCGGACTTTCAATGCCCCTTCTGCGGGCGCGCCGAGCCCACGCTCAAGCAGATTCGCGAGAAATATGGCGACAAGACCCGTCTGGTGTACATGGACTTTCCGCTCGGCATCCACGACCACGCCATCGATGCGGCTTCGGCCGGGCGATGTGCGGGCGAGCAGGGCAAGTTCTGGCAATTTCACGACGCGATGTTTGCCGATCAATCGAAGCTCGCACCCGCTGATTTGAAAGCGGACGCGAAAAAGATCGGCCTTGATACCGCGAAGTTCAACGACTGCCTGGACAGCGGCAAGTACAAGGGCGCGATCGAAGCCGACATGGCACAAGGGCGCCAGCTCGGCATCGATGGCACCCCCGCGTTCTTCATCAACGGACGCCCGATGACCGGTGCGCAGCCTTTCGAAAAGTTCCAGACCACCATCGACGAGGAGCTCGCGGGCGGACAGAAGCAAGCAAGCGCGAAGTAGCCGGGAGCGATCCTCGATTTTTTTTGTGGCACAGGCTTCAGCCTGTATGCCTTGGATGGGGAAGGAGAAGACACCGGCTGAAGTCTGTGCCACAGTTCTCAGGATTCAGCTTGCATTGAACGCTCGTTCAAATCTAACATGGTTCAGGTTTGAGACTGAGTGGGCGCCTCTAAATTTCACATCGTCAGTGGAAGCCGGTCGGGTGACACTTCCATCGGCTCAGTGCGCCGGCAAGCTAACCGCTATCACCGATCGCAAGGTAAATACTGAACAATGGCCGTAACTTTTCCTTCTACCGAATATTTCGAGGCGCTTAAGGGGCAGATGGTCGCCGCACAGGAACATTTCTCGCGCCTCGGCTTCATCGACACTACTTTCGGCGTCAGCGTCGCCAACAATGGCAAGTCGCGCAACTACGTCCTCGAGTTCGAGGTCTTCGAACTCAAGAACGTGCGCGAAGTTCCCGCCATCGATTTGAAGAAAGTCGATTTCTCGATCGAAGGCGACGAGCGCGTGTGGCGCGAGATGATCGAGAACATCAAGCGCAACGGCCAAGCCGACACCGGCCACGATATCAACACGCTCGCGCACTTCGGCGAGCAGCTTAAAATCAAGTACGACGATCCCGACGGGCACGACAAGCTGTATCGATTCATGGAATCGATCCAGGAATTTTTCGACCTGTCCAGCAAGCTCGAAGTCAGCTTCAACTAGCACGCGGAGGCGCGGCAACGATGGCATACCTGGCGACTCACGATTACCTCGAAGACAAAAACTTCGTCAACAAATGGCTCTACACGATGAGGACCGGCGAGATGGATCTCTCGTGGATGAACGCTAAGACCGAGAAGGTCACGCCGCGCCCGCAAAACGCCCGCCGCGGGCTGACCTATCGCGACCTCGACGTCGGCAGCTATGGCTTTACTGGAGTGCCCGAAAAGGTGCGCGAGAATCGCTCCTACGCGCCGCGCGGCGCCGAGATTCCCGAGGGCGTGCCCGACGCGCAGCCCTGGGTCTCGCGCAAGAGTGAGCTGTGGGCTTTCAATACCGAAAGTTACTACGAGGAAGCGGTCTCGCGGCAGTGGAACGCGACCACCGATATCCCGTGGGATCGTCTCGAGGGCGTCGAGATGCCCGAGGCGACCGGCAAGGCGCTCTCGCAGCTCATGACGTTTCTCACCGAAGTCGAGATGATCGCGACCGACACACCGGCGATGTGGCTGCCGCGGCTCAATCCCGATTTCATCGAGGTCAAGGCCTTCATCGCGAGCCAGGCGATGGACGAGGCCCGTCATGCGGAAGTGTTCCGCAAGCGCGCGTTGACGACCGGCTACGGCCTGATGGCGGCCAGCCCCATGAACGAGATGGCGCTCAAGCATCTGCGCGACGCCGATTCCTTCAGCGAAATGTCGGTCGCGCTGCACCTGGTTGCCGAGGGCAACGTGCTCACGATGTTCCGCTTCAGCGAATATCTCTCGCCGACCGACGTCGACAAGAAAATCTTCCGTCTCGTGATGCAGGACGAAGCGCGTCACGTCGGCTACGGGATGCAGCACTTCAAGTACGTGCTGGAGCACTTTCCCGAGAAGCGCGAAGTCCTTCATGCGCATCTCGATGAGGCCGAAAACATTTCATTTGCCGGCGCCGCGGCGACCGAGGTCACCGAGAGCTTCATCATCCTCGCCGGCGGCGGGATGAAGAAGGAGAACATCGACGAGGGGATCAAGGTTACCACCCAGTTCAACCTCAAGCAGATGTACGAACACTTCGAGCGGCTGGAAAAATGCGGCATGCCCGAGCGCAAGGACCCGAACCGCTCGAAGCTCTACAACATGTTCTTGATGGGCAAGGCGGCCGCCGAAGAGCAGGGGATCAAAATTTAAGTGGCCTTCTACGCTTACAAGGATTACACCGAGGATCAGGAAGTTCTCGAAGCTATGAACCAGGTGATGGCCGGGAATCTCGGCCTCCATTGGTTCAACGCCAATACCGAAAAAATTAAAGGCCACGCCAGCGACCCGCATCGCGGACTGACCTACGACGATCTCGACATCGGCTCGTATGGGTATAGCGATCTGCCCGAGTATCTGCGCACCAGTCAATCGATGGTGGCGCGCGGGAGCGACCGGTCGGGCAAGCTTCCCGACATGGGCTACACCGTCAATCGCAAATCCGACGTGTGGTCCGACAATGTCTCCGAGCTTTATGAAGAGGCGAAGGCGCGCCGATGGGCGCCTGCGACCGACATTCCGTGGGGCGCGCTCGGCGAGAAACCGCTGGGCGAGACGCTCGAGATTGCGTGCGCGCAGCTCTATACGTTCCTGCAGGAATGCGAGCTGGTCAGCCTCGATTTCCCGTCGCGATGGGTCGCGCTGGTCAATCAGGATTTCATCGAGCAGAAAAGTTTCATGTGCTCGCAGATGCTCGATGCATCGCGGCTGCTGGAAGTCTTTCGCAAGCGCGCGCTATACGGCGGCGCCGGCCTGAAGCGCGCCAGCGTCAACGCCGAGCAGGGTCTCAAGGAATGGCTGTGGGCCGAGACCTATCCGCAAGGCTCGCTCTCGATCAATATCGCGCTGGCGGGAATGCTTCTCGCGATCTTTCGTCATGTCGCGGCCTTCGCGCCGAGCGTCACCGATCGCGCGATCATGCGCAAAGCGATACAGGATAGCGGCCGCTGGGTCGCATACGGAACGGGATGCCTGCGGTATTACCTCGAGCATCAGCCAGGCCAGCGCGTCGCGTTGCATGAATATCTCGATGAGAGCGAGCACGCGATGCTCGGGATCATCGGCAGCGCGGAATTCCTCGAGCCGCTGATCATCATCTCGGGCGGTGGCCTCGAGAAAGATCAGGTCAAGGCCGGGCGGGTCGCAGTATCGAAGCTGATCAAGCTGATGATGCGCGAATATTTCGAGCGCCTCGACTATGCGGGCCTCGGCGGACGCACCGAGCGCTCGCGCTTGCCGCACGTGATCGAGCGGATACAGGTGGCTTAAACGCTCTAATGCGGAACTAACTCGTGCGCCGATGCACAACTATGCGTGGCCGGGCAACGTACGCGAGCTTTCCAATGCGATCGAGGGCGCCTTCACTTTCGACAGTTCCGGCACCATCCGGCGCGAGGATCTTCCGCCCGGCGTAAGCGGCCTCGCCGCGGCGAAGGTCGTTGCCTCATCCGAGAGAACCTCGCCAGTTACAGTGATGCCGAGCGCGATCTGATCGCGCGCGCTGCAGCTGGCGGAATGGAACAAGGCGAAGGCAGCGCGCATCCTGGGGATCTCGCGCAAGAAGCTCTACGCACGCATCGGCAAGTACGGCCTCGAGTAACTCGAGTTTCGCGGGGGTTGGTTCTTTTCCCGGGGTGGTGTTCTGATCAGTTGATTGTTCACATTCTGACTAAGCGGGGTTGCAAAAAGGGGTGCCGCAATAACATTATCGCGGCATGTCTGAGGGTATCGGCACAGCAAAGGAAGAGTCGTACAAGATCGTCCACATCTCCGATTTGCATTTCGGTGGAGAATGCGACGCCGAACTTTGGGACTATGTGAAAGGCTACGTGCGGGGGCAAAAGCCGCAACTCATTATCGTCAGCGGTGACTTGACCGAGACCCCGAGCCCGCTGCTGCTGATGCAGGCCAAACGCGAAGTTGCACAACTGGCAAACGAGAGCGGCAGCAAGTTATTCATCATACCTGGAAACCACGACATCGCCGTCAAAGGTAACTTCCACTTTCCCTATCTGTCGCGGCTGTTCTGGCGATGGTTCAAAAACGATACCGGCACAATTGAGGCCGGGATTCCTCCTACACCATGGCTAGTCAATCGCAAAAGCAGGCCGGTCGATCGCAGTTTCGCACGCATTCGCAGCATCGTCGGATGGGCTCGAACTCAAGTACAGACCGCTTGGGAGGCGCGCAAGCAGAAACTAGCATTTCCCAGCGCTGCGGAGACCCAGGCGCCACTGCTCGATGGGCCTGTATTCGTGATGCCGTTCGATTCAAACTCTTCGATCTGGCTAGCCACTGGCTACGTGGATCGAGGAGATATCTATGCCGCATCCGGCGAGCTAGAGCGCCGAATCCGTGAACGGGATCCCGCATTCACCTATGCCTTGCGGATTGCGGTCGTCCATCATCATCCGGTCCCAATACCATTCGCAATCGTGAAAGAAGGGCTACTTTCGTTCGAACCCTTCCTAGTATTTCGCAATGCGGGAGAGTTTTTGCGTCTCCTGTCGGATCACTCATTCGACCTCGTGCTCCATGGCCATCAGCACTACTACAACTTCACGCGCATCGCGCTCGGTTCCGAGGAGCAGAAGACGGAAATGGGAATTCTTTCTGCCGGTAGCGCGACAATTGGTTACGACACAGCTGGCCGCAACTCGTTCAACGTGATTACCGTAGCTCCCAACGGACGCGTAACGATCACGCCGCATTTCCTCGGCGGCGGTAAAGTCGTTGACGAAGACAACCTGAAGAGCTTTCCATTGCGGAGCATCGAAGCGGTCAAGCTTAGAAACTACAAACGCGCCGTGAAATTGCACGAGATCGATCGTGACGAGGTTTTATTGCACCTCACCGTCGATGAATTCGGCACCCAGCGTATGGATTATGAGGTCAAGCGGCTGCGCGCGAGTGGTATGTACTCCTGCAATCATCGCTCGTTCGAGACGGCCGTGAGCGTCGGCACACTCGTAAAGGCGAGCTTAGCCCTCGATGGGGGCTCGTCCGACGCTGGAGTGCGGTTGGAACCCGCCGGTGCTGAGACGGAACAGGAAATCAAACGCCGAATAGTCTTCAGTCGCGAAATAACTGGTAGCAGCAAGACCGTCAGCTATAGGCTCTCCTGGAGAGTCCACAACGTGGTCGTCATGACCAATTGGGAAGCCGAACAATTGGGACGCAATCCTAGCGGAAGTCTATACTTCAGCGTTAGCCTTCCGGCTCGCCAGATAGGCCTCACACTGCAGCTTCCGGATGAACTGCGCGACCTGCGGCCCTACGTTGAATGCCTGATTCCGGCGGGTTATCCGAATTTGCCTCTTGACCATGAGCGAGAAGCAGTTGTACAAGGCGCACACACTGTTGATACCGAAATGACTGAGTTCGAATCCGGAGCACTGCGGAGTTCGGCTCCTGGAACCTGGAATCTGACGATTGACTATCCTCTGGTCGGATATCAATACGCGATCCGATGGAACGTCGCATCTCGCTTCGGCCAAGGTGCTTCGCCCCAAACTGCCGGCGAGGTTAGGGCATTCCGCAACGTGTTGCTTCGCTACGGCGAAAAGCGCCGCGCTGGGGGACCTGCCAATCGGGTCACTAACATCCTCCAGATCTTCCTCGATGATCTGCAATCTCGGCATCGTGCTCCCGATCCTACCGAGGAAGTTGCACTCAGCCTCATGGTCTATGATGAGGCGCAACACCGACTTCGGTTAGTGGACATAATACAAACCGGCAGCCGTCCGATCGACTGGAACTTCAGCCTGCAATTAGGGGACGGGGTTGGCGGTGCGGCATTCAAGCAGCGCCGGACCCTGATGTATGCTTTCCGACAGCTTCGCGAATTGCCTGGCGGCGATGCCTATCGCGGCCCTGAGCAAGGTGGCGATGGTTTCCCTTATGAAGTGCTGTTGTGTACACCAGTGTTCCACCCTCGCGAACGAGACGTCGCTCTTGATCGGAGAGGCGCCTTGCCGGATGATACGATAGGTGTTATTTCGTTTGGCTCAACCTCACCGGCTAGCGGTTTGTTAAAGCTGGTGAACGAGGCTGAAAGACGAAAATTTTGGGGGATTTCGCAGTTGGTTTTCGAGGCGATTTTGGATGCACTCTTGTCTCAGGTGGTACCAGGTTCTAGAATAGAGGACGGCGATAAACATGAGGGTTAAAAAAGTAGATCCTGGGGTTTTTCGATTCGAACCGGAATCTAATGACGTCCCCGCTTGGGATCTGTCCAAAAAGGAACTGATCGAACAGGGTTGGTCCTCATCGTTAGTGGAATTGCTTTCTCCGCATCTACGCAATGAGCGTATGCGAAAGATCGAGTTAATCGCCTCCGACGCCGCGGCCCTGGCCAAGCTGTATTAGAGCCGACGAGCCCGCCCCACTCGTCTCTTCTTCATTCGTTTCTGCGGCACTGTTAGAGTATCTCCTTCCCGATGATTCCTCTCCTGATTCGCAGGAGGGGTTTTTTGTTTTGACTCGGCGAATCGATTACGGTCCGGTGGCGTAGTAAGGGTAGGGAAGAAGGGTAGGGCGAAGGCAGGAATGACGACCGACACCGATATCCCTCCGCAACGAGGATTCTTCGAACGGCTCTGGGACCGCTACGTTCCCCGCACTCCTGTATTCCGATTCCTCACCTTCGTGCGTCCGTATGCCTGGTTGGTGGCAGGCGGTTCGTTCGGTGGAATCCTGAAATTCGTGCTGCCGCTCGCCTTCCCGCTGGCCTTTAAATACATCTTCGACGTCATCCTGGTGCCGCAACCGAGACTCGATCGGTACGACACTCAGATCGACAAGTGGTGCGTCGAACTCGCGCGGATGCTGGGGCTGCACACCGATCCCTACGGCAAGCTCGCGGCGCTCGCGATCGCGATGGTCGTGCTGTTCATCTTCCAGGCCATCGCGACCTACTACCGCAACTACTGGTCGAGCACCGCCGGACACAGCCTGATCTTCGATTTGCGTTACGCGCTATACGTCCACATGCAGCGCCTCTCGCATTCGTTCTTCGATCGCAACACTTCGGGCGGGATCGTCTCGCGCTTCACCAACGATATCGTGCTGGCACAGAATTTCGTCGGTTCCGCGATGATCAACATCTGGATGGATGGCGCATCGCTTGGCATCGCGGCGGTGCTTTTGTTCTCGCTCAGCGTCAAGCTCGCGCTGATCTCGCTGGCGGTGGTGCCGTTTTATGTCGCGGTGATCCGGGTGATATCACCACGCATCAAGGACGCGAGCCATCAGCTCCAGGAAGTGGTGGAGGATTTCTCCGGCGAGCTCCAGGAGCGGATTGCCGGCGTCGCCACCATCAAATCATTCGCGCGCGAAAGCGAGGAGGCGGTTAAGTTCCACGACCGCACCATGCAGTTGTTCGATCTGACCATCTTGAATGTGAAGCTGTCCTCGCTGCATCAGATGTTCACCGAATTCATCTCGCGCGCCGCTCCGCTGGGAGTGCTGTGCGCGAGCGCGGTGATGGTCTTGAACCATACCACTACGCTCGGAAACGTGGTTGCGTTCTATGCGTTCCTCGGCGTGCTCTACCTGCCGCTGCAGCGCTTCTCGGAACTTTCGGTAATCGTCGCGACCTCGCTGGCCGCGATCGAGCGACTGTTCACGTTCTTCGATGAAGAACCGGAGGTGGCTGATAGGCCGGGCGCGACGCCGCTGAAAGTCGGCAAGGGACGCGTCGTCTTCGAGCACGTCAACTTTGGATATCCGCCCAAGGGCGACGACGAGCTGCGGCTGGTCCTGAACGACGTGAACCTCACCGTCGAACCCGCCACGACCGTCGCGTTGGTGGGGCGTTCGGGCGCGGGCAAAACCACGATCGCGTCGCTGATCCCGCGGTTTTACGAGCCCATCTCAGGACGAATCCTGATCGATGGTACCGACATCGCGACCGTGACGCTCAAGTCGCTGCGCGACAGTATCGGGATCGTGCCGCAGGACGCGGTGCTATTTACCGCCTCGATTCGCGAGAACGTGCAGTACGGGCGGCCCGGCGCGACCGATGCGGCGGTATGGGATGCGCTCGAGCAGGCTAACATTCGCGACTTTGTTGAGTCGCTGCCGGATCAGCTGAGCACGATGATCGGCGAAGAAGGGATCAGGCCTTCGACCGGGCAGCGTCAGCGGATCGCACTCGCGCGCGTATTCCTGAAAAATCCGCCCATTCTGATTCTCGATGAAGCGACCTCGGGCCTCGATTCCGAAGTGGAGAACCTCATCCACGATGCGGTCCGCCGTCTGATGCGTGGCCGAACCTCGTTCCTGATCGCGCATCGGCTGGCGAGCGCGGTGGAAGCCGACACCATCATCGCATGCGATCAGGGCCGCATCGTCGAGAGCGGATCGCATCTGCAACTGCTCGCGAAAAACGGGGTCTATGCGCAACTCTACAACGAGCAGACGCGCAAGCTGATGCCGGCGGAGCAAACCGTTCGTCGCCCGGGGTCGCTGAGAGCGGCGCAAGCCGAAACCGGCACTCCCGCGAAGACCGGCACCTAGAATTCACGGCGCCATCTCGAGGTCGCCGTCGCCCATCGTCAGGTACCACAGTTTCGCTTCCTTGAATTTAGCGAGGTCGGGTCGCTTTCGCCGAATCAGACGCACCAAGCGAATTGGCTTCCGTTGAAGAACCGGAAAAAAGCCGCTCCGGAACAATGCGCCGCGCGCTGCGGGATCGGTCGCATAGCAACTAACGGCCGCCACGCCGAGCGCGCGAAACTCGTCGATGGCCCAGCCGACGAGCGACCGGAGAACCTCGCTCGATTTTTCCGGCGCAAGGAAATCGACTAGATGACCCCATTGCATCCCGCGATAGGTAGTCGCGCGGGCAACCAGGAACCCGTCCAGTTCACCTCTACGCTCAGCGTAAGCGCAAAACAAACCCACTAAGTGCTTGATAATAAAGGATTGTTGAATTTTGGCTATCCCAAAGACACAGGCTGAAGCCTGCGCCACCTAAGGAATCTGGAGAGAATTGATGGCCGCCGTTGCGGCGTTGGCTGGGCTGAAGGACACAGGCTTCAGCCTGTGTCTTCTAAGGATGCATCGCACCCCTATGCGGCAAAAACAAAGCCACTTAGTCGAGTAGATTTAAGGCTTTTAAGAAAACTCTCCCTATTTCGACTCAATGTCGATAAAGGTCAGCTCGGTTTGGTCTGGCCGTACCTTTCGAAATGCACCATTTCGGTGCGCTTCTTCAGAGGACGCGACTGCGGAGGATTTCTCTCATCGGCGTAACCAAACGGAAGAATCGTGAACACCGCCCATCCGTCGGGAATCGCCAGCATCTCGGCAAGCTTGGCCGCATCGAAGTTGCCAACCCAGCAGGTGCCGAGGCCTAATGCCCACCCTGCGGTCGCCATGTTCTGCACCGCCTGCGCGCAGTCAACATCGGCCCATCGCGTGTTGTTGAGGTCTTTGAGGATGACTATCGCCGAGGGCGCGTCCGCAACGAAGCGGCCGGTCGTACACACCGCGCCCATCGCTTTGAGGCGCTCGCGATCGCGCACCACGATAAACTGCCACGGCTGCAGGTTGCGCGCGCTCATCGCGTGACGCCCCGCGTGAACGATTGCCGACAGCTTCCTGGTTTCGACGGGCTTATTCGTAAACGCGCGTTGAACCCTCCGAGTCAGGATCGCCTCGATCGCATCCATCGGTTTGCTCCTCGTACTACTAACCCTTGTAGTATCTGTCGGGAGCGAATTCCAGTTCGAAACTTTTTTGTGGAGATATCCGATGCGGCTGCAAAACAAAATCGCGTTGATCACCGGCGGTGGAAAAGGAATCGGCAGGTCGATCGCGCTCGCGTATGCGACCCAAGGCGCCGATGTCGCAATCTGCTCGCGCACCGAAACCGATCTCGCCAACGTCGCGCGCGAGGTCGAGCGGTTGGGCCGTCGATGCTTCTACAAAACCGCCGATGTAACGAAGAAAGCTGATTGTGTCGCCGTCGTAGAGGCCGCGCTGAAGCATTTCGGCCATCTCGACATCCTGGTGAACAACGCCGGCGGAGGCGACGTCGCGGACCATCGCACGCTGCTCGAGATGGATGACAAGTGCTGGTTCGACAACATGGACCTCAACCTCAATAGCACCTGGTACTTCACCAAGGCGCTGTTGCCGCACATGGTCGAACGCCACTTCGGCCGCATCGTGAACATCGCATCGGTCGCGGGCCTGCAAGGCGTCGCACGTCTGGGCGCGTATGCCGCCGCAAAACATGGCGTAATCGGTTTAAGCAGGACGCTCGCGCTCGAATGCGGCGAATACGGCGTCACCTGCAACGTCATATGTCCAGGGCCCACGCGAGCGGGGTGGACCATCAGCAAGACCGGAATTGGCAAGATTGCGGACCGCTTCGGGATGTCGGTGGACGACTACAATGCTCGCGCTGTGGAAACTGGCGCGATAAAAAGGATGGTTGAGCCGGAGGAAGTCGCGGAGCTCGCAATATTTTTCGCGAGCGACTTGAGCGGCGCCACCACGGGACAATCGGTTTCGGTTTGTGGCGGTTTCAACATGCATTGACCGACGGCATCTGGCGAGGCTGGTCCTCGCGACGATATTTCTCAGCCTCGCGACCGGAGCGGCGCTCGCATACACCGAGCCGCCGCTCGCGCTTTTTTACAGCGGACGCGAAGATCTCGTTCTCGAACGTCTCGCTCTCGATCCATCGACCCATCGCGTCGATGCGCTCGCGAATGTGCAATGCGCGGTCTTCGACGACACGTTGCCGGAGCCCGGCCCCCAGATGGATCGGCTCAAGGGATTCATCATCGGCGGGATGGGCCTGGTGGTGGTGCTCGGAAAAGACACTCCCGCCGCCTCGCTCGCCGCGCTGACCAACCAGGCGATTCAGGAAGGCAACTCGGTCGAAGCGGCTGAGGGTCCGTATCATTCGGCGGAAGCGGAAAAGCTCGGCGCGGTCATGGAGTACGTCGGCCCTCACAACGATCCGCTCAGGAACAACATCAGTTGGAAATCGGCGGTGCGAGTCTTCGAGCGATGGATTCTCAACGTCAATCGCGGCGAGGTGATCGTCGCGACCAGCGACAAGGATCCGGTGCATCCTCATACGCCGATCCTGGTCAGGCTCGAACTCGGCCGCGGCGCCATCTACGTGCTCAATGTTTGGATGACCGAGGGCAATCAGGCCGAGCGCATGCACAGCTATGCGGCTCTGCTCGCGGGCGTGCAGGACGCGCGCAACTACGATTTTCAGCGCTGGCCATACTTCAATTGGCTGCTCTACGATCTCACTCGAACGTCGGCGCACATCCCTCCGGTTCCGTTCAGAAAGTGGACAGCGGCGCCGGTTCCGCATGGATCGCAGATACTGATTCTCGCGACGGTTTTCATGTCGCTGTTCGCGATCTTCGCAATCGCGCTGACATTTGTGCGCCGCTATAGCCTGCGGCATCCCGAGGCGCTAGGCCATTTCTATCGGCCGATCGCGCATGAGCCGCGACCGTCGTCGTTGGGCGCCGCAGCACTTCCGTTGGCCGCGGAAGAACCCAGCACCAACGCGCTCGCGCATCGCGGCGATCCGCGATGGGAGGCGGTCGGATTCCATCGTCCGCTGAGCGGATTTTTCTACAACTATCTGCTCTCGCTGCTGGTGATGATCCCGTTCAACTTCGTGTTCACCTTTTACATCGAACGCAACTACGTGAATCCGTTTCTGGAAGCGCGCGGCGCATGGGGCGCGGTCACGCAGTTCATGGGATTTTTCTTCGCGTTGCTCGACCTCGGTACCGGGCAAGCGATGGTGAAATATTTCGCCGAGTACCGAGTGCGCGAGCCCGAACGCGCCATCACCTACGCGCAATTCTATATCTGGTTTCATGCGCTGGGCGGCGTGCTGGCAGTCACCGTGCTTGGCATCCTCGCCGCGATCTTCATGCCCGAGACCTCGGTGGCGTTTCTGACCTGGTTCGTGATCCTGCATACGCTGGTTCAGTTCCCCGGCTTCACGGCGATTTACACGAATCTGTTTCGCGCGTTGCAGCGCTTCGATTATGCGCAAGTACTCGTGGTGCTGACGTTCCTGCTGACGCCGCTCATTCAGATGGCGACCGCGATCTACATGCGGCACTGGGGGTTGGCGCATCCGGTGTTCGGCGAGGGGATGGGCGTGGTGTTCGGATTCGCGCTCGGCGGCGTGGTCAGCAACATCGTGATGGGCGTGCTGTGTTCATTCTTCTATCATGGGATGGGCTTTCGGCTGACGACGATCTTCCTCGCGCATTTCGACAAGGACACCGTCAAGAAGTCGCTGCTCTATGGCGCGAAGCTCACCGCCGGCAACATGCTGTCGGCCGCGAGTTGGGGATTGCTGCCGGTCATCATGCTGGCGATGATTCCGAATTTTTTCGAGCTCAACGAAATCTGGTTGCTGACCTTCACGCTGACCTACCCCTATATCGAGACGGGCGCATACATGTTTGTCACGCTGATGTCGTCGGTCTCGGAGAGCTATTCGAGCGGAATGCTGCGGCTGACGCAGCGCTACCTCGACCAGAGCCTCCGATGGGGCATCATGATCGCGACCATGCTGGGTGGCGCGTTCATCGCGTTCTCGGACATCTTCATCACCGGCCTGCTTCCTCCGCAGTTCCTGCGCGCGGCTTCGGTGATGGGCCTGATGCACATCTGGCGGGTGTTCGATTTTTCGACCCGGCTGCCCGATCAGGTTTTTCAGGGTGTCGGAAAAACCGGGCTGTTCACGCTGACGGTGGCCGTCGAGCACATAGGACGCATCATACTTTCGCTGCTGCTAATTTCCCGATTCGGTTTCTACGGCGTCTTTTACGCGTTCGCGCTTTCATCCCTCGCCAAATCATTGGTCGCGTGGCCGGCGATGGCGCGCTACGTGGTCAAACCGGTGATCAGCGTGTGGCAGACGCTGATCAATCCCGCGCTGGCAGCATTCGGCAATTATCTCATCCTCGACGCCTTCGCTGAGCATGCTTGGAGCGGGCCCGGACACACCGGCAATTCGTGGATGATCGTGCTGGTGTGTCTTTTCGCGTCACTGCCCATCTACATGTTCATTTCAGGATTTCTCGGATGGGATGCCGCTGCGCTGGCGGAATTCCACGATGCCGCCGAACTGGTGCCCTCCCCATTTGGCGCCATCGCGCGAATGGCGCAGGGAATAGTCTCTTTCGCCTCCCGACTGAGTCCGCTTCGTGACCGATTTCCTGGCAAGATGGTGGGCGAGGCGGCGTTGGAAGCGCAGCAGCTTACCGCGGAAAAAGCCGTTTTAAGTTAGCGATCTTTCTCGAAATCAGGCTGTTGATAAGCCATTTCCAAGCAGGCTTGACTGTTTGTATACGGCTCAGTAGAGTGGTGGCACAAATGGCAACCTCATTGGCCGTGGCCGTCCCACGTAGACGTACTCAGGAAGAGCGCAGCACCCGGATGCGCGCTCGCTTGCTCGATGCGACCGTCGATTGCCTCGCCCGACTGGGATACGCGGGTACTACGACAACTGAAATAGCAAAGCGCGCTCGCGTCTCGCGCGGCGCCCAGTTGCACCATTATCCCCGCAAGGAAGACCTGGTTATCGCATCCGTGGAGCATGTCTTCCGGCTGCGCCTGCAGGAGTTCAGCAAAGCTTTCGCCAGTGTTCCGCCCGATACGGACCGACGACCGATTGCCGTCAACCTGCTGTGGTCGATGTTCCAGGGACCCGTCTTCCACGCATGGCTCGAGCTGGTCGTCGCATCGCGGACCGACAAAGCATTGCGGGAAGCATTGCGGGCGATGAACGATCGTTTCCAGGGCGACCTCAAAGTTTATTTCAAGGAAATATTCGGGCCCTCGCCATTAACCACCGAATTCGAACTTATTCCGGCATTCATCTTCACGTTGATGGACGGAATGGCGATGCGAATGATCGTCGGCAACGACGAGGAGAATGAGCGCATTCTGAGTTTACTCAAGCGATACGCGACTCTGTTCCTCGCCGATCGTCGAATGAACCAGGTTGTGAATTGAGTCTGCCGAATCGAAGCGCCGATCGAATATCGGACCGGACCATCCGTCTATCAATTGAAGCGCCGTTAGCATGTGCTTCACTTGCGGGCGCAGTCGGCTAATAACGTTCCTCCCCGCGAAAGTCGGGTTGCGCCCAAAGAGTCGTAGACAGGGAACCTGACCAGACGATTGCTCCCTGTCCCGCAAGGCGGTCACTGTATCCCCCCCTACGGTGACCGCCTAAATTTTTTGCTCTGGCTGATTTTCTCGCGAAAATCGAAATGCGCTTTCAATTGGGAAGAAAGCGAACGATGCCCGCTCTCTGCAGTCTTGAGGCGGTATTGACTCCTACGCGGGTTATTCGTTGGTGCGGCGATAGATCGCGAATTCCTGCTCCAGCTTCGCCGCGCGCTCCTGAATCGACGACAGCCGCTGCGTCCCGAGCAGGAAGTTAACCAGCTCGCCGTGACCGATCTGCCCGCCGGGGCTTAGGACCTCGACCAACTCTTCGATGAGGCTGGGGAATTTCTCGCTCGGGATGTAGTAGTTGGCCCAGCCAAAATTGCAGTGCCGATGAAGGATCTTCGCGATCGCCTTCTCAAGCATCTCGCGCCGATCGTTCGAGTTCTCTCGTTCGTCGCTCAAGTCGTTCTCCCCGGTAGCCGAAATTCGCTGGATACCTCAGCTTAGGCAGGTTTCTTCTCGGGAATCACCTGCTCATCTTCGGCCCATAGAATCTTACGATAATCAAACCTGAGATTCTCTATTACATTGAACTTGATAATTTCGAAATACGGGGACAAATCGAAATCGCGCGGAGTTACCAGAGTCGGCGACACGCGGCGCATAATCCCGTAGGCATGCGCATGCGGCCGCGGTCTCACTCTCCAAATGATGCGTCGAGGGATCGCGGTGGGGTCGGGCGGCTGCGCGAATTTCGGCACGATCGGAAACCCCACCCGATCGAAGCATTCCGCGAGCAGGCTCGAGCAAATCACGCGCGTCGGCTCGCCGCTTCCGAACTGCAGCGCCTTACGCCGCAAGCGCCGCGGCACCAGCGAAACCGGGAAGAAGAAGCGCGCCAGATCAACCACGTTCTTGATGTCATAAACGTCGCCAACGTGACGCAGCGCCTCATCCATCACCTCGCGCAAATCGGCGCCCGACAAATTGTAGGGCCGGCATACGCGGATGTTGAAATCGCGGTATTTGCTCAGCGGCGTGAGCACCACGCCCGACTCGACCAGCGCCTCGACCACCAGGAAGTCGGCGTCCTCGCCGTACTGCTCGATAAACTCGCCGCGCCTCCCGGGATTGCGCTTGAGCGGTTCGTCGCCGACGTAGAGCACCGAATGCGACCATGAACTCTGGGTCAGGTACTTGATACATTCGCTGATCCGCTCGTTGCCTTCGACCAGGATGACGTCGCCTTTCCTGACGTACTTCTTCAGATTGGCGAGATCGTTGGGGACATGGAGGTTATAGCTGCGGGCGGGCTTGGTGAGAATGCGGATGACAAAATCCGCCGCGGCGCGCCGCAGGAGCGTTATTGGATTATAGGTGCGCAACCGGCGCGGCCGGCCGGTTTCAAGGTCGCGATTCTCTGCGCTCTCGGGCACTATCTGAATATAAGAAGCGGGGCAACGTGGAACAATAGAGCCGGCCAGGAACGTTCACAGACTGGTACGATGGACATCCTGGGGCGTGATCCGCGATTTGCCCGGCAGCATCGACCGCTTGCGCGACCGCGCCGCCTGATCGACTGGGCCATCGCGAGCGCACGCCTACATCGAGAACTGGCCGACGATGCCGTAGAACGGGACGTTCAAGACTTGCTGCTCAGGATCATCGGTCTTGATCTGCAATTGTCCGCGAACCTGGCCGTCGGGCGTCCCGCGATGCAGTTGAACGATGATCTTGTAGTCCTTGCTCCCATCGATAGGCTCCGCCGAAGCTGACACCGGCACCGCCGTGCTGGTGATGCCGAGCACCTTCACCGGCTTGCTCCCCTCGTTGGTCAGCTTCACCATCCTGACCGCCTCTTGCCCGTGCGGCACGATACCGAACGACACCTGCGCCGGCGCGACGCTCAAATCGCCGGTCACCTGGCCGAACACATCGACCTGAAGCGGGATACGGCTGGTGGTCAGTTTGACGGTGTCATCGAAGGTCCCCACCGGCATCGCCTTGGTCAGCGTGATCTTGAGCAGCACGCCGGGCTTGCCGTCGGGCCGATTCGTTTTCTCGACTTTGAGCGCGGGATTGGAGTTGGTTACGTCGGTAACAGTGAATGGGTCCTTCCTGCCGGTGAGGTCGCTAACAATGACCTCCTTGGTCACCTCGGCGCCCTGCTTAACCTTGCCAAACGCGACGTCCGATGGCGTAGCGGAAACCTGCTGCTTGACGACGCCCTGCATCGTCATGATCGCCTGCGGCGTGTTGGGATCGTTGGTGAATGCGGTAATGGTGCGGACCTGATGGCCCTTCTGGAAATGAGTATCGAAGCCGACCGTGATCGAGGTCTCTTCACCCGGCGCGAGGGTGTTCTTGTCCGGCTGCGCCGCGGTGCATCCGCACGAGGTCTTGACGTGCGAGATGACGAGGCGGCCCTGGCCGACATTCTTCAGCTTGAAGGTGTGATTCACCATCGTGGTTTCGGTCGCGGTGCCGAAGTCATAAAGCGGATTTTCGATGAGCACCTTCGGCTGCGGTCCCGGCGGCGCGGAATTGGCGCCCGGAATCATCGGATTGTCCTGGGCGCTTGAGAGCGCCGGAGCCACGGCCATCGCGAAGATGACTGCTAGCGCGAAAAAAATTCTCTTTGTCATTTGTGTGTTGGAATCCGCGCTCCTGACCACGCGCGGAATTCTACCTATATCGTTCAGGTGAGAGCCACCCCGGTCAAGAGGCTTTGACGCGGAGCTTCGAGCCTCCGTTCACCCTCCCGGTCGCGCGCCGACTCGCGAATATGGAACATCGACTATCTGCGCGACCACGCCACCCGACCGAACTGCGCGATGGGAGAGACACCAGACAATAGGTGCTCATGGATGGTGAAAATAGCCTTCTCGACCTCGTCTCAATGCGGTGTTTCTTCGTCTACTGGAATCACGGTGTAAGGCAAGCCTTCGTTTGCCAGTTGCGTCGTCGCAGCAGCACTATTAAGTGCTGGAGAAGCGCTGCCAGGCAGCACGATCGTGTCAGGCGGATACCATAAGTTCAAGTTCAAAATTTTGTCTTTTGGTATGTAGAGAATCTCTCCTGGAATCGGTACCCAAAATTCTTCAGGCCTGGTCGTGGCAGCTTTTTCTTTCGCCGCAGTGTATGCACGGCGGTTAAAGCGATAAGGGGACACCAGGAAGAGGCCACTCAGTTCCCCATCGTTGTCGAGAAAATGAGCCCTCACTACTCCCTGGTAGAGATGATCATCGACAACCAGGACATCGGCGACTGTAATTCGGTGTTCTTTGTGGGGCGAGTTGAAGGCCGTCAATATCATGTCCCATTGAGAGATATTGCCCAGAAATTTACCCACAACTGTTTTATAGCGCGGAAACCGTTCGTGCCAATCTCCCCACTTGCTGACCAGCGCGACAAAAAGCAACATCTCCAGGAAACAAAACCCATAGTAGGGTAGGAGGAAGCCGAGTTGAGACCAAAATACGTCCGGCAACGCTCGCCAGAACCGTGACGAGTCGTCGCCGAAAAGTTTCTCGGAATACGCCGCCTCAAAAAACTCGCGATAGTCGCGCCATGACGCAAATGCAAACCCTGAACCGCGCACCTGTAGTACGAAGATAGCAATCGCGGCGAGGCAAAACGGCAGACTAGCGAACAGGAATGCGAACGTGATCTCTTCGATTTGCGTTCGGCGAAATTTTTTTAAGTCGAGAAAAAGTCCGGCGATTCGGAAGATCCGGCTAGGAATCAAAAAATAGAAGATAACAAAATACGAGGCTAGCAGCGCTAGCATGCGCTACCATCTCGTCTACGGCTTTGCGGCCGTGATCTCTTTCGGCAAAATCTTATAGTTTGTTCCGTCAACCTCTATAAGCGAGAATTTCTTAGTCGCAAGATCGCGATTGATCCTATCTTGTTCAGATCTTATGGCCGCGGCTAACCTACGCCCGGGCGCCGCTTTGTCCAACACTTCCGACAAATTGGCTACGTTCACTCGCATCTTCGCCCTCTCTTCGTCACCAACAATTTAGACACCCAGCGCGTATTTTTCAAGAGCGATGTAGATCATTCGCGTCGCCGCCAACAGGGAGACGCCTCGCACCCTACATCGAGACCTGCCCGACGATGCTTGTAGCGAAAGGCATCGCCCGGATC
Source organism: uncultured delta proteobacterium (assembly GCA_963815835.1). Lineage (GTDB taxonomy): Bacteria > Desulfobacterota > Binatia > Binatales > Binataceae > DATGKG01. The sequence goes on along the minus strand of CAWFIF010000001.1, from coordinate 2,633,240 downwards.
TCCAGCTGCTCGCGAACTGGCAATCGAACGTCGCGCGCCGATCACCTTCCCGCGGCGCGGGCGGATTCGGCGACGTGCTCATACCGCGTCAGGAAGTCGGTCGCGAAATTTCCTTTGATGAAATCCGGATCGTCGAGAATCTTCAGATGCAGCGGGATGTTGGTCTTGATGCCATCGATCATGTACTCGCGCAACGCCGCCTTGGCTCGCGCGAGGGCACCCGCGCGATTTTCCGCATGCACGATCAGCTTCGCGATCAGCGGATCGTAGTGCACCGGCACCCGGTAGCCGTCATACAGCGCGGTCTCGACGCGCACCCCGAGGCCTCCCGGCGGATGATGATTCGACACCACACCCGGCGACGGAATGTGCGTGTCGGGATCCTCGGCGTAGATGCGAAACTCCATCGCTGCGCCGTTCATCGTGATCTGCTTCTGCTTCCAGCGCAGCGGCTCGCCCATCGCAACGCGGATACTTTCCTTGACCAGGTCGGTGCCGGTGACCATCTCGGTGACGCCGTGCTCGACCTGGATGCGGGTGTTCATCTCGATGAAGTAGAATTCGCCGTTGCCGGCGAGCAGGAACTCGACCGTACCGACATTCGAATAGCCGACCACATCGGCGGCGCGCACCGCCGCCTTGCCCATCTTTTCGCGCAGCCGCGCGGTCAGCACCGGACAGGGCGATTCCTCGATCACCTTCTGGTGGCGGCGCTGAATCGAGCAATCGCGCTCGCCAAGATGAATCGCGTGGCGGCTCTCGTCGGCGAGAATCTGAAACTCCACGTGCCGCGCGTGCTCGAGATATTTCTCCAGATACATCGTGCGCGAGTTGAACGCGGCCTCGGCCTCGCCGCGCGCGAGCGGGAACATGCGCAGCAGCTCCTTCTCATCGCGCACCACGCGCATCCCTTTGCCGCCGCCGCCGGCCGCGGCCTTAATGAGCACCGGATATCCGAGCCGTTTCGCATCGGCGACCGCGTCCTTCACCTCCGTGACGCCCTTGCCCTCGCTGCCGGGAAGGACCGGCACGCCCGCGCGAATCATGATGCGGCGCGCGCGCGGCTTATCGCCCATCAGGCGGATGTGGCGTGCTTTCGGACCGACGAAGTTGAGGCCAGACTTGCGGCACGCCTCGGCGAAGTCGCCATTCTCACTGAGGAAGCCATAGCCTGGATGCACCGCATCGGCGCCATAAGCGGTCGCGGCGCTGATGATCGAAGGGATGTTGAGGTAGCTGGCCTCGGCTTGCGGCGGCCCGATGCAAACGGACTCATCGGCCATACGCACGTGCAGCGCGTCCTTATCCGCAGTCGAGTACACCGCCACGGTGGCGATGCCGAGCTCGTGGCATGCGCGGATGATCCGGATGGCGATCGTCCCGCGATTTGCGACCAGTAACTTCTTGAACATCGAAGCTACCTCTTCAGGCGACCTCCAGAATCATTCGACCTCACCGGCTGCTGTCGCAGCCTGCCTCTCCGAATCGGAGAGGCGTGATCGGTACTCTGGGTTTGGTTTGTCAACCAACCTCCAGAATCATTAAAGGCTGCCCGTACTCCACCGGATTCCCATTCTCCACTAATATGCTTACCACGCGGCCGGCAGTGTCGGCCTCGATCTCGTTCATCATTTTCATCGCCTCGATGATGCACAGCGGTTGACCCTTTCGCACATTGGTGCCTTCCTCAACGAATGGATCGGCGTCTGGAGAGGCGGCGCGATAGAAGGTCCCCACCATCGGGCTCTCGATGAGCTTCTGATTTGGTTGCAGCTCGATGCCACCGGCGGGCTTATCCACTGTCGGCGCGGGCACCTTGCCCTGGACCTTTCGTTGTCCCTTCGCGTCGGAAGACTTCGACGGTGCGACGGCGACCGCGGCATGGGTCGGCTGATGATCGTGCAAGGCGACCGTGCCTCGGACGAGGCGCACCTTGCCCTTTTTGTCCTCGATTTCGAGCTCGACGAGGCCATTTTCATGCATCAGGTTGAGAAGTGCTTTGAGCTCGCGAACATCCATCATTTCACCGAGAGATTTGCCGACGGAAAGTATTACGCTCGCTGATGGCGAGCTGTTTCAACGAGGCTTCGCACCGCCCGCAAGGCGAGCGCATAGCCGGGAGCGCCGAAGCCCATGATGCGCGCGACGGCGACATCCGCGATGGTCGAGCGATGGCGCATCGGTTCGCGCCGGTACACATTCGACAAATGCACCTCGATCGCGGGCGCCTCCAGCGCGAGGATCGCATCGCGAATCGCCACGCTGGTATGCGTATATCCCGCGGGGTTAATCAGCAGCGCGTCGATCTTGCCGCGCGCCTCCTGAATCCGCGTGATAATGTCGCCTTCGCTGTTGGACTGAAACGTCTTGACCTTGATTCCCAGCTCCGCGCCGAGCTGCTTGAGTTCGCGGTCGATATCCGCCAGCCGCGTGCGGCCGTAGACTTCGGGTTCGCGCTCACCCAGCAGATTCATATTGGGCCCGTGCACGACGAGCACCCGCAGCGTCTCGATGCCCGAGGAATCGCCCTCCGGCTTCGCGTCGTCATCCGCTTTTTTCGCCATCCCCACAACCCTCAGCAAGATTCAATCGTTTCGCGGAGGCGACTTCAACCGTGCGCGCGCGAGTTTCTCATCGCTCACTAACCAAATCGGCCAGCGCGATTTATTCCGTTTCGCGACGATGCTTCAGCGCCTCCTGATACACCTCGCGGCGGCTCGCGCCGGTCAGTTTCGCGATGAGCGCGCTCGCCTGTTTCAGGCTCAGCCCCGCCTCGATCAGATCTTCGACGGTAAGCGGAACCTGAGATGAAGATGCGGTAACGTCCTTCTCCGACGCACCCTCGACGATGATCACGATCTCGCCGAGTGCCTGCTCGCGTCGGAAGCGCTCAGCAAGCTCCGACAGCGAGCCGCGAATCGTCTCTTCATAGGTCTTGGTGATCTCGCGAACGACGGTAGCACCGCGATCGGCGCCGAAAACCTCCGTCATTTCAGCGAGCGTCTCGCCGAGGCGACGCGCTGCCTCATAAAAGATCATCGTTCGCGATTCAGTACGCAAAGCGTCGAGGGCTTTACGACGCGCCGAATCACGCGACGGCAGAAATCCTTCGAAGGTGAAGCGATTGGTTGCGATGCCGGAAATCGATAGCGCCGCGATCGCCGCCGAGGCTCCCGGCACTGCGGTCACGCGAATCCCGGCCTCATGCGCGGCGCGCACCAGCCGATAGCCGGGATCGGAAATCGCCGGAGTTCCAGCATCGGTCACCAGCGCGGCGCGTTCTCCGGCCCTCATCCGTTCGATGAGTTCCGGCACGCGACGTTCTTCATTGTGTTCGAAATGGCTGGTGAGCGGCTTCCTGATTTGATGCGCCGCGAGCATCGCACCAGTGCGCCTGGTGTCCTCGCATGCGATGAGATCGACCTCGCGCAGCACTTCGAGGGCGCGCATGGTGATATCGCCGGGATTCCCGATCGGCGTCGCAACCACGTAGAGGACGCCCTCCCCTTCCCGACGCCTCTGTTCCACTTCTCGCGCCATCTCCACAAGATACACTGCGAGAAGCCGAAACAGCGATCTTCTTGCGTTGCGATGACAGTCGGATTATTTTTGGACTCGGCCGTCAGGCGGCCACCTGTCCGCGGAGAGGGCCAAGCCCACCTTAGCTGGTACGTTTCACATAAACCTTTTCCTGCCCGTTAGCGGACGCCGGGCGCATAAGGAGAGGGTTGTCATGACCACATCGCCAAAGCCGCCCACGCGGCATCTCCAAAATCCGCGCAAGCGGCTTCCCGAAAATCCGTCCGAGGAAAACCTTCGCAAACAGGCCAAGCGCCTCGCCAAAGAGGAAGGCCTGCAACTCGCCGCGGCACAGCGCCGCCTCGCCATCGAGTACGGCTATCAGAATTGGGCCGCGCTGATGGAGGCGGTCGCGGATCGCTTCGTGCCGCTCCTTCCACTGCGCGAACTGATCGCGTTTCCGCATGAGGCGTATCCCATCTACATCGGCCGCGCGCAGTCGATCGCAGCGGTCGAGGCAGCATCGAAGGGCCGGACTCCGATTCTGATGGTGGCGCAAAGAGATGCCATGCTCCCGCGACCCGCTGCCGCTGACATGTATGAGGTCGGTACGTTGGGCACCGTTGACGAATGCGTGCGGCTAGGCGACGGCACCATCAAGGCGATTATCGTTGGAACGCAGCGCGCGCGAGTTTCCGAATTTGTATTCGATCAGGAGTTCTACAAGGCGAAATGCGTGGCGATACGGGAATCCGCCCAGCACTCGCCCGAATTCGGCGCGTTGATCCGTTCGGTGGTTGCGGCCATCCCGGAGGGAAGGATGTTGCTGGAAGAGTTGAGGGCAATACAATCAGAATTCGCTGCGATTGCGGATCCTGCTTTCCTCTCTGACAAGATGGTCGGACATCTGAAAATGCCGATCGCAGAGAAGCAGGCGCTGCTGGAAATGACCGATCCGGTTAAGCGCTTGGAGAAAATTCTTGCCCACTTGAACGCATCGCAATAGCCAATGAGATCAGGGGGGCGCCGCATCCCGATCTGTTTTCCCTTCTGGCCCGTTGGGAGAAGAGTGCTGGACAACCGGATGTCATAGGTAAATGCTAATGGGTTATGGCCGCCTCCCGCGGCCCCTCTAAAGGAGGCATGCCCTAATGGCAGCGTGTCCCGTCGATGTCACTCCCCTTTCCCATCGTCGCCGCCCGCTAGCACTCACCCAACGCCGAATCGAAGCCAATCGACGTAACGCCGCGCGCTCGACCGGCCCGCGGAGTCCCGAAGGAAAAGCGAAGGTCGCGCGCAACGCGATCAAACATGGATTCTTCGTGGCGCAGCAACGATGGTCACCCCAGCAGCATCGCGATTTCGAGGAAACCCTGGCCGGACTCCGCGATGACCTGAAGCCGCAAGACGTCCTGGAAGAAGACTGCGTCGCGACGATGGCGCAATCCTATGTGCGGATGGCGGCGATGCTGCGTTACGAGAACATCGCGGCGCTCAAATGCCATCAGCAGTGCGAGCGCGAGTTGGATGAGCGAATCGCGGCCGCGAGTCCAACCCAGGCGGCACACCCCCGAGCGGGGCGAGAGAAATTGTGCCGTGCCGGATTGTGGAAACCGAATATCCCTGGGGACCGCGAGGCGCGCGCGATCATCCGGTATTCGGGCAGCCTCGACCCGGCAATCCGCCGCGCGATGTCCGATTTGCACGGTTTCAAAGCGAGGAGGGAAGCCGCGGCGGGGCATCCGAAAGTGCAAAAACAAACCCACTATTTGGAGTTGACCCGGTTTCGTGGACAGTAGGAGGTTTGGGCGGGTAAGGGAGAGCCACGATGGGAAACACGCACAAACGGTACGCGCCGGAGTATCGGCAGCAGATGGTGGAGCTGGTGCGGGCGGGACGCAACGCCGAAGAACTGGCCCGGGAGTTCCAGACCACTTCACAGTCGATTCGCAACTGGGTCGCGCAGGCCGATCGCGATGAAGGACGGCGCAGCGATGGGCTCACCACTGCGGAGCGCGAGGAACTCACCCGGCTTAGGCGCGAGAATCGCATCCTGCGCGAAGAGCGCGAGATCTTGTCAAAAGCCGCGGCCTGGTTCGCGACGGAGACCGGCTCGCTGCCGTCACGGCGTTCCAATTCGTGAGTGCGAATCAGGCCAGTTATGGGACCGCGACGATGTGCCGGGTACTGGGTGTCTCCCCCAGCGGCTTCTATGCATGGCGGCACCGCCCGCCCTCGGCGCGCAGCCGAGCCGACGCGCAGCTCAGCCTTCGCATGAGCGCGATCCATCAACGCTCGCATGCGACCTATGGTGCGCCGCGAGTCCACGCCGAGCTCCGCGCAGAGGGCATTAAAGTAGGGCGCAAGCGAGTGGCGCGGCTGTTGAAAAAGGCCGGTTTGATCGGCGCCAGCCGGCGCAAGTGGATCCATACCACGGTGCGCGATCGCAACGCGCGCCCGGCGCCGGATCTGGTCGAGCGCAACTTCCTGGCGCCGCAACCCAACTGCTTGTGGGTGGCTGATATCACCTACATCCCGACCTGGGCCGGGTTCCTCTACCTCGCGGTGGTGCTCGACGTGTTCAGCCGCAGGATCGTGGGCTGGGCGATGGAGACCCATCTGCGCACCGAGCTGGTGCTCGAGGCGCTTGACTACGCGTTGTGGCAGCGCCGCCCCGACGCGGTCATCCATCATTCCGACCAAGGCACCCAGTACACCTCGATCCAGTTCGGCGCGCGCTGCCGCGAAGCCGGGGTGCGCCCTTCGATGGGCTCGGTCGGCGATTGCTTCGACAACGCGATGTGCGAAAGCTTCTTCGCGACCCTGGAATGCGAACTGCTCGCGCGCCGCCGCTTCAAGACCCCGCTCGAGGCGCGGATGGCGGTGTTCGAGTTCATCGAGGGCTGGTACAACCCGCATCGGCGCCATTCCGCCCTCGACTATCTCTCGCCGATCAACTACGAAAGGACACATCACTTACAACCATTAAACCCAAACTCCTCACCCTCCACTGAAACGGGGTAACTCCAATTCGGCCTCGCCGAACAGCGTCCTGAGGCTCGGCGAAGGACCTCGAATGCCTCTACCCTCGGACACGAAAATGCAAAAACAAACCCATTACTCCGCATCGCCGAGTAATGGTCCTGAGGCTGCCGAAGGACCTCTCGCGATATCTGAAAATGCAAAAACAAACCCATTAAGTTCAATGTTTACGGGCAATCGTCACGAGCGGCGGCGTGCGAAAGCGCTGGCCGCGCGACGGCGGCAATCGCAGACCTGAGCCGTAAGGTCCCTCAGACCAGCAGCCCCGTTTGTCTGGCTGCGCGCGATGACACTACAATCGAGCGGGGGCAAAACGTGGCAGGCGAAAAAGCAGTTCTCCTCATTTCGTGCCTCGATCAGCCGGGCATCATCGCGCGCGTCTCCAACCATCTGTTTCGCAACCACTGCAACATCGTCAGTTCGGATCAGCATACTGACTTCGAGGATGGGCATTTTTTCTGGCGAATTCTTTTCGACAGCGCGTCGGTACCGGTCTCGCAGCTTCGGAGCGATCTCGACAAGTCTTTGCCCGAGCTGCTGCCCGGCCTCGGACTCAAATGGCAGCTTCACGATGCCGCGCGGCGCGATCGCCTGGTCCTGATGGTCTCCAAGCTGCCGCACTGCATGATGGATCTGCTGAGCCGTCATCATGTAGGCGAACTCGACGCCGAGTTGGTTGGGGTCATCTCGAATCACCCCGATCTCGAACCGCTGGTGCAGCCGTTCAAGGTTCCCTTTACCGTGATTTCGATCACGAAAGACACCAAGCCAAAGGCCGAGGCGCAATTGCTCGCTCATCTGAACGAGGTCCGCGCTGACGCGGTGGTGCTCGCGCGCTATATGCAGGTGCTGTCGGGCGATTTCCTGACTAAATGGGGAAAGCCGATCGTCAATATCCATCACAGCTTCCTGCCCGCGTTCGCGGGAGCGCGTCCCTACAAACAGGCGCATGATCGAGGCGTAAAGTTAATCGGCGCCACCGCGCACTACGTCACCGAGGAGTTGGACGCCGGCCCAATCATCGCGCAGGCCACTACGCCGGTCACGCACGGTGACACGGTCGCTGAGTTGGCGCGCATTGGCAAGGATGTCGAGGTCACCGTGCTCGCGCAGGCGGTTCGTGCGCATCTGCAGAAGCGCGTCCTGGTGCACGGCAGCCGCACTATCGTTTTCGATTAGGAATTTACGAGAGCAAAAAACAAACGCTGCCGCCCGAGGAGGATCGAGCGGCAGCGCGTCCAAGAGGAGGAGTGGGAAGGTCTTACATCGAGGACGCACTCGAGGCGTCAATCTTGAGGTTGTTGCGCACCGCCTTCACGTGCTCAGTATTCTGCGCAATCTTCTCGGCCTGTTTCATGACCGACGCGTTGGGCACGTCACCGGTCAGGGTAACGATTCCGTTATCGGTGTCGACATGAATCGTGTAGCTCTTGGTCAGAGGATCGGTATCGAGCGCACCCTTGACCTTGGTCGTGATGCCGGTGTCCCTCACGTCCGTCTTTGCGCCGTGGTACATCTCCTTGGCGCCGGCTTCCACGGAATTGTCTTCGGCATGGGTCGTTAGGGGCATCGCGAAGGAAATTGTGCCGAGCAGTGCGGCGGCGGCGATTAAACGATTCGATTTCATGAGTGCAAGTTCTCCTTGTAGAAGTTCGGCGACCACCTGCTAGAGGAGCAAACGTGATGCCGTTGGGTATGAGTAGATAGACGAACACATGCAGGTTTTGATTCAGTTAGTCCGCACCCGTCGAAACCATATGGGTTGAAGAATCGACCAAGTCGAGCAAGGGCACTCACGAAGCCAAGCTCCGCGGTGATGTCGGAAATCTGACTGGAAGGGAAAAGGTTTACGCGCCGACGAAGAAATGCAGTGAGCGGTTCGCGAATGCGATGACCGGCGTCCAATAAAGTCCCAACGCGATCGTCGCCGTCGCCAGCACGCCCATCAAGCTGTAGTTCCACGCCTCCATGCGGAAAGGAGGTTCGTCGCCGACGGGCTGTTCGAGGAACATCTTCCGAATCGGCTTCAGATAGTAGAAAAGTGCTACTACCGAATTCAGTACACCGATCAGCGCGAGCAGATAGAACTTGCGCTTGATCACCGCCGCGAAGAGATAGAACTTGCCGATGAAACCGATCGTCAGCGGGATGCCGGTCAGCGAAAACAGGAAGATCGTCAGCGCGAGCGCCGGCACGAACCCGCCGCGCCACGCGAGGCCTCGATACGCGTTGACCTCTTCGCTGCCTGTCTCGTTGGCGACGATCATCACAACAAGAAACGCGCCCGCATCCATCAGGTAGTAGGCGACCAGGTAAAAGAGCATCGCCTGGATGCCGTCGTTGGAAAGCACGACGAAGCCCATCAGCGCGTAGCCAGCTTGCGCGATACTCGAATACGCGAGCAGCCGCTTCATGTTGGTCTGCTGCAGCGCCGCGAGGTTCCCGAGCGACATCGTGATGATGCATACGACCAGCAGTAACTGCGGCCAATCGACACCGCTCAACGCCTGCCAGTTCCCCGCCTCAGTAAGATGTGAAATGGCGGGGAAGAAAAATCGCACCAGCAGCGCGAAGCCCGCCGCCTTGGAACCAATCGCGAGAAACGTCGTGATGGGAATCGGCGCGCCGGTGTAGACGTCGGGCGCCCACATGTGGAACGGCACCGACGCGACCTTGTATCCCATCCCGGCGAGAATCAGCACCAGCGAAATGTAGACTGCGAGCGCCGGAGCATGACCACCCGCGAAGAGCGCCTTGTTGATCGCGACGAAATCCATCGAGCCCGCGATGCCGAAGATCCAGCTCATCCCGTAGATCATCGTGCCCGAGGCGACGCCGCCGTAGATGAGATATTTCAGCGCGGCTTCCTGCGAGCGGCGATTGTGCCGGAGAAATCCCGTCAAAATGTAGGACGTGAGACTGACGAACTCGAGCGAGAGATACGCCATCAGCAGGTTGGCGGATTCCGCCATCAGGAACATCGCGAAGGTGCTCGCCAGCAGAATCGCGTAGTACTCACCCTGGTCGCAGCTCTGCGCTTCTTTGGAGCCGATCGACATCCAGATCGCGATTACCGCCGCAAGCGCGATCAGTGCGCGGAAGAAGATCGCGAACGCGTCGCTCACCAGCATCCGGTGGAACATCCACGCGCCGCTCGCGGCTTGCGTAGGCTCGAGCGCAATCAGCAACAGAGAGCCGGCGGCAAGAATCAGCGCGAGATAGCCGAGCACCGATTTGTTGCTCATCACCAGATCGAGAACGATCAGCACCAGCACGCCGAACGCGAGCAGCAGCTCGGGCACGAAGAACGTCAGGCTCGCGAAATTTCCGAGGTCCATTCTCTAGTGCACCAGCGCAACCGCGGCGGCAGCGGCGGCGGGAGTATTCAGCACTACCTGATTCAGATGCACCAGCGAGGTGTTCAGCAGCGAGAGGATCGCCTGCGGATACCATCCGAGGATGATCACGATGACCGCGAGCGGCACCAGCATCCCGATTTCGCGGAGATCCATGTCGGGCAGACTCTTGTACTTCTCGTTGAGCGGACCCAGGTAGATACGCTGATAGGTCCACAGCAGGTAGCCAGCGGTCAGGATCGCAGTCGCGGCGCCGAAGACGGTCAAGATCGGATGCGTCTGCCATGCACCGATCAGCACCAGCACTTCCGAGATGAACGCCGACAGCGCGGGCAGCCCGAGGCCGGCGAAAAATGCGAACGCGGTGAAGCCCGCATAAATCGGCATCTGCTGCGCGAGGCCGCCGAAGCCATTGATCTCGCGATGATGCGCGCGATCGTAAATCACGCCGACCAGGATGAAGAGCATCGCCGTGATGGTGCCGTGGTTGAACATCTGCAGCACCGCACCGTTGATGCCTGCGGCGGTAAACGCCGCCATCCCCAACATCACGTAACCCATGTGGCTGATGGAGGAATACGCGATCAGTTTCTTGTAGTCGGTTTGCGCCATCGCGCACATCGCGCCGTAGACAATGTTCACCGCGCCGAGAACGCCCAGGAACAACCACGCGAGGTCGTGGCTCGCTGCGGGCAGGATCGCGTAGTTCACGCGCAGGATGCCGTAGGTCCCCATCTTGAGCAGCACGCCCGCCAGGATGACGCTGATGGCAGTGGGCGCTTCGACGTGCGCATCGGGCAGCCAGGTGTGGAATGGGAACGCGGGAATCTTGATCGCGAATCCGATGAACAGCGCGAGCCACGCCCAGCGCTGGAAACTCATCGTGTAGTTGCCCGCGTTGGCGGCGAGCACCGTCATGTCAAAAGTCGGGGTGGCGCCGTAGTAGTAGAGCCCTAGCATCGCAAGGAGGATCAGCACTGAGCCGAGCAACGTGTAGAGGAAGAACTTGATCGCGGCGTACTCGCGGCGCGGACCGCCCCAGATGCCGATCAGGAAGTACATCGGCAGCAGCATCACTTCCCAGAAGATGTAGAACAGGAAGAAGTCGAGCGACGCGAACACGCCCATCATGCCGGTATCGAGCAGGAGCAGCAGCGCGAAGTAGGCCTTGGGCGCCTTGTCGATGGTGAAGCTTGCGAACACCGAGATGAAGCAGATGAGCGCGGTCAGCAGCACCATCGAGATGCTGATGCCGTTGACGCCCATGAAGTACGTGATGTTATAGTGCGGTATCCAGGGATACCTCTCGGTGAACTGCATCGCGGTCGTGGTGGTGTCGAAGTTCGCGAACAGCCACCACGCGATGAGTAGCTGCGGGATGGTCGCGGCCACCGCGATCCACTTGAACATGCTCTTCATGGCATCGGGCATGACGAGGATCAGCACCATCCCGGCGAGTGGAATGAACGTGATCAGAGTAAGCGCGTGATTCATTTGGTTAAAAGCTCTTCCTCTCGCAGCAGGCGCTTCAAGCGCGGAACATCGCGCGCGCCAGCAGGATAACCATCACTCCGGCAAGAATTCCGTAAAGGTATCCGTTGATCGAACCGGTCTGCAGCCGGCGCAAACGGCCGCCGATCGCGAGCGTCTCGTTCGACGCGAAATTCACCAGGCCGTTAACGACATACGCGTCGAAGAGTCCCGACAGCCACGAGACAATCACCACGCTCGTCGCGGCGGCGTTCACCACACCATCGATGATGTGGAGATCGAACCATGCGAACGCGCGGCACAACGCCAGATACGGCTGAATGATCACCGCATCGTAAATCTCGTCAACGTAGTACTTGTTCAGCACGAGGTCGTACGCGACGCCGCCGAACATGCTGCTGAAACGCTCGGGATCGAGGCGATGCTGACGATACATCAGGTCCGCCGTGTACCATCCGACCACCACCATGATGAACGCCAGCACAGCGAATCCGGCCTCGATGCTGTGGCTATGGATTCCGGATTCCATCACACCGCGAGTTGCTTCGGAGCTGAACACCGGATCGAGGAAAGTCTCGAACGGCTTGAAGGTGGCGATGAACTCGGGAATCTTCGGCAGTCCACCGAACACCGACAGCGCGCCGAGCACAACCAGCACGTAGGCCATCGAAGGCGGCGACTCGTGCAGATGATGCTCCTGCTCATGGGTGCCGCGGAACTCCCCGAAGAACGTCATGTAGACCTGGCGGAACATATAGAAGACCGTCAGCCCGGCGGCGATCCACAAAATGAACCACAGGATTGCGTGGCCTTTCGCGAACGCCTGCCAGATGATCTCGTCCTTCGACATGAAGCCGGCGAACGGCGGGATGCCGGCGATCGCCAGGGTCGCGACGAGGAAGGTCATGAAGGTGATCGGCATCTTGTGCCGCAACCCGCCCATCTTGCGCATGTCCTGCTCGCCGCCCATCGCATGAATGACTGAGCCGGAACCGAGGAAGAGGCAGGCCTTGAAGAACGCGTGCGTCATTAGATGGAAGACGCCCGCGGCATAAGCGCCGACGCCGACCGCCGCGAACATGTAGCCGAGTTGGCTGACGGTCGAGTAGGCGAGAACCTTTTTGATGTCGTTTTGCGCGACGCCGATGGTCGCGGCGAAGAGCGCGGTAAGGCATCCGATGGTCGCAACGAACAGCATCGTGTCGGGCGCCATCGAGAAGAGGAAGTTGAGCCGCGCCACCATGTACACCCCGGCGGTGACCATCGTCGCCGCGTGGATCAGCGCGCTGACGGGAGTAGGACCCGCCATCGCATCGGGGAGCCATACGTAGAGTGGAATCTGCGCCGATTTGCCGGTCGCGCCGAGAAAGAAAAACAGCGTGACGAAGCTGACCAGCGAGAGCCCGAAGTATCCGGCGTGGCCCGCGAGTAGCGGCGCATATTGCGCGATCTCGCGCGTGACGAGGGTAGGATGCCCGACCGCATCGAGGCCCCAAAACAGCGTGTAGAGGCCGATCACGAACGCCCAGTCGCCGACGCGGTTGACGATGAATGCTTTATTACCGGCGCTGGTGTTCGAAAGAACCTTGTACCAGAAGCCGATCAGCGCGTATGAGCAGAGCCCGACGCCTTCCCATCCGACGAACATCAGCAGCAAGTTGTCGCCGAGCACCAGGATGAGCATCGCGAAGGTGAACAGGTTGAGCCACCCGAAGAAGCGCCAGTACGCCTCGTCGTCGTGCATGTAGCCGGTCGAATAGATGTGGATGAGGCCGCCGACGCCGGTGACGATCAGCGTCATGATCATCGAGAGCGGGTCGAGCCAGAACGCGATGTCGATGTTGATGCCGCCGACGTTGAACCACGGCCACATGCTATCGAGCATGAAGCGGCTTAGGTGCGGAAGCGCGAGCATCCGCACGAAGCCCATCACCGCGAGGAGGAACGCGCCGATAACGACGCCGCACCCGACGGCGCTGATCGCGCGCTTGCCGAGATTCTTCTGCAGCCACGGTCCGAGCAAAAAATTGATCGTCGCGCCGATCGCGGGCAGCAGAATGATCCAGCGCACGAAGCTTATCGGAATCGGATGGTCCATTTATTTGTCGGTAAAAACTTGCAAACCCTTGCTATCGCCTGACCGGCGCAACCGCCTCACCACATCATCGCTAACGATCCGGCAGATATAATCAAACTTCGACCGGATCTGAAAGCCGTGCTAGCGACGATCGATGTCGGCTGAACTAACCGCTAAGGGTCTCCGTCGCGCTCACGTCGATAGTTCTGAAATTTTGATAAATCGCCAGCACCACGGCGAGCCCGATGACCGCCTCGGCCGCCGCGAGCATGATTACGAAGATCGCGAAAATCTGGCCGTCGTAACGATGGCCGCCGTAGTAAGAAAACGCGAGGTAGTTAATGTTCGCGGAATTGAGGATCAGCTCGACCCCCATCAGGATGCCGATGGCGTTGCGGCGCGTCAGCACGCAGAATATCCCGAGCGAGAAAATGATCAGGCTCAAGGTCAGGAAGTGATATAGGGTGATTCCGCCGCCCATCGTGTTGCTCCCCGATCGCCCCTATTCGCGCGTCTCATGGCGCGAGATCACGATCGCGCCCACCAACGCCGCTAGGAGCACCAACGATGCTACCTCGAACGGCAACACGTATTCGCCAAGGAACGCATTTCCGATTGCATAGGTTGTTGGCGTCGAGGCCATCTGCGCCGGCGCCTGCTGCCATGGCGTCTTGAACACCGCATACAGCATCACCGCTCCGAGGATCCCTACGACGACTAACGAGGGGACGCCACCCACCTCGCGATTCGACACCGTCACGTCGGCGATTCCCTGCGTAAGCATCACCGCGAAAATCGTCAGCACCAGGATGCCGCCGACGTAGACCAGCAGCTGCACCATCGCGACGAAATCCGCCGCGAGCAAAATGTAGATGCCGACTACGCCCATGAACGCGCCGAGCAGCGCGAAGGTCGAGTACACGATGTTGCGCGAGAACGCGACCATCATCGAGGAGCCAACCGTCAACGCGGCGAGCAGGTAGAAGACGACTTGCGCGACCATCTTAGGACTCGGTCGCCTCCGCCTTTTGGCCGGGCTTCGGTTCGCCGGAGACCTGATACTCAGAAAGGTAGTTCAGCCCGCGGTTGAGAATCGGCAGAATCTGGGGATTGGTCTCCGGGCCCTTGCTCGGTTTGTAGGCGAGCACCGGGTCTTTCACGAAGCGCCGAATCATACTTTCGGTGGAGTAGTCCGCGCCCTCGAACTCGGTCGTGTGGTGAATCGATCCGGTCGGACACGGCTCGCTGCACAGCCCGCAGTACATGCACTTGATGATGTCGATGTCGAACTGCAACAGGGTCATGACCTTGGTCTTCTGGTCTTTCTCCGCCGTGATCACGATGCAATCGATCGGACACGCGCGCTCGCAGGCGAGGCATCCGGTACAGATTTCGAGGTCCACTTCGAGGATGCCGCGATAGCGGAACGGCAGCGTATCCTGCACGCGAACTTCGGTGCGATCGGGATACTGAACCGTGTACGGCTTGCGCACGAAATGCGAGCCGGTGACCGCCATCCCCTCGAAAATCGAGAGAACCGCTTCCTTGATGTTCTGAAAATATTCTGAAGCCGCTCCCATAGCGCCTTTAAATTATCGGACTGTAATAAAGCTCCATTTGCGATTGGCGGAAATAGTAGATGACGCGGCGGACGAACAAAATCAGGCCCACCACGCCGAGCGCGAAGAGAATCCATCCCGCGACCGGATTGCCGTAGGGCCAAATCGCGACCCATACCGCGGTACCAATCATGTTCACGAATGAGATCGGCACGAAGTACTTCCAGCACAGCGACATGAGCTGATCGATACGCACGCGCGGCAGCGTCGCGCGAATCCACATCGAAAAGAACACGATGAACAGCACCTTCGCATTGAAGGTGATCAGTTGCAGGATGTTCATCACAACGCGGTTGTCGGTGACGCGCGGGAACTGCCATCCGCCGAGGAACAGGGTCGTGATCAGCGCGCCGATCAGGAACAGGTTGCCCCATTCCGCCATGAAGAAAACCAGGTAGCGCCACCCGCTGTATTCAGTCGCAAATCCCGCGACCAGTTCCGACTCCGCCTCGGGCAGATCGAACGGTGTGCGATTACCTTCCGCGAGCGCCGAGATGAACAGAATATTCGCCGCCACGAAGCAGAACGGGTTCGAGAACATGAACCACGCATTAGGCGACCACCCCTGCGCCTTGATGATGCCCTGCATCGAGAGGGTGCCGGTGATGAACACGACCGGGAAAATCGAGAGGCCGGCGGGAATCTCATAGCTGACGATTTGCGCCGCTGAGCGGATGCCGCCGATGAGCGACCATTTGTCGTTCGAGGCCCATCCCGCCATCAGCACGCCGACAACAGTCAGCGCGGTGACCGAGGTGAAATACAGAATCCCGACGTTGAGGTCGGCGAGGATCAGGTCCTGCGAGAACGGCATCACCGCCCACGGCATCACGAACGCGAGCATCACGAGGTAAGGGGCCAGCTTGAACAATGTCGCGTCCGCATCGGTCGGAACGATGTCTTCTTTGCAAACGTTCTTCACCCCGTCGGCAAGCCATTGCACGAAGCCCTGCGGGCCGACGCGATTGGGACCGACACGCGACTGAATACGGGCCCACACGCGCCGTTCCGCCCAACTCACGATGCCGGCGAACGGAAACGCTACGCCGAGGAACACCACCGCGCTGAAAATGAAGATGAACAGGACGTAAATCAAATCATGCGGCGGATTTTTTCCGAACGCGCCGCCGGCAATGATGCTGTCTACAAGCTGCTGCATTTCTTAGACCTAACCTCTTCCCTTCAGGAAAGGGGAAGAAGTAATCACCAAACTTATCTATCGATCTCCGGTGCGATGACATCGAGGCTCGCGATCAGCGTGACCAGGTCCGCGATCATCAATCCCCTGCTCAGCTTCTGCACGATCCCCATCGCGGCGAACGAGCCGGTGCGCACATGCACCCGCCATGGATATCCAGTGCCATCGCTGACCGCGTACCATCCCATGTCACCGCGCGCGCTTTCTACCCGAACCTGGCATTCGCCGGCGGGCGGCTTGAAGTTGCGCGGAACTTTCGCAAGGACAGGGCCCGCGGGAATCTGCTTCAGCGCCTGGCGCAGAATCTTCACCGATTGCACCATCTCGTGGATACGCACCATGTAGCGATCCATCGAATCGCCCAGCGTGCCCCACTGTCCGGTGCCGATCGGCACTTCAAATTCGAACTCCGGATACACCGAATACGGAATGTCCTTGCGGATATCCCACTTGATGCCGCATGCGCGCAGATTCGGCCCGACCAGGTTGTAGTCGATCGCTTCCTGAGCGCCGATGACCCCGACGTTGGCGAGACGCTCGATGTAAATCTTGTTGAACGAGATGAGCATGTCGTACTCGGCCAGAATCGGCTCCAGATGATCGAGGTACGCGAGCGCCTTGTCGCGCCATCCGGGCGGCAGATCGAAGGCGACGCCGCCGATGCGCATGTAGTTGAAGGTCAGACGCGCGCCGCACAACTCTTCGATGAGATCGTTGATCATCTCGCGCTCGCGGATCGCATGCGTGAACGGCGTTATCGCGCCGATATCCATCGCCATGGTGCCGACCGAGAGCAGATGCGATGCGAGACGGTTAAACTCAGCCGCGATGACGCGGCAGTACTCGCCTCGCTTGGGCACTTCGATTTTGCCGAGCTTTTCGCTCGCCATCCCCCAGCCCTGATTGGTGAACATCGCGCAGACGTAGTCGACGCGATCGGTATAGGGCATGAAGCCGTGGTAGCCGACCTTCTCGGCAATTTTCTCGATCGAGCGATGGAGATAGCCGACATCCGGAATCGCCTCGCGCATCACCTCACCGTCGGCGCGCACGATGAAGCGCAGCACGCCATGGGTTGACGGATGCTGCGGCCCCATGTTCAGCGTCATCTCTTCGGTGCGTAGGGTGCTCATCGTATGCCTATGGCTTCAGCCGAATGATCGGACTTTCCCGGACGGTTGAGATGCCGTGATACTCCTGCGGTTCGACGAAATCCTTGCGCAGCGGATGACCAATCCAATCTTCCGGCATCAGCAGGCGGCGCATGTCGCTATGACCCTCGAAGTTGACGCCGAGGAGATCGTAGATCTCGCGCTCCATCCAGTTCGCCGACTTCCACACATTTTCGAGCGTAGCCACAGTGGGATTCTCGCGCGGGAGTTTCACCTTCAACACCACCTGATGGCGATGCTGGTACGAGAAGAGATGATAAACCACCTCGATCCGATCCTTGTAATCCACACCACTCTCGTTGCTCAGACAGTCGAACGCGGTAGTAGCGTCGTCCTTCAGATATTGGCAGACCTCAACCAGTGCGGTAGGGTCCACCACCATCCAGGGGTCGGGCTTTTTATCAACGATTTCGAGGATCCGATCGCTGAACTTTTCCTTGGCCCGGTTGTATATCTCCAGCGGCTCCATGCTCAGGCTTGGAAGGTCGGAGTCGGAGCCGTGCCATTGCTCGGCCCCTTGCTCAGCCACCGCTCGGTCATAATCTTGTCTTGCAGCTTGAGCAGACCTTCAGTCAGCGCCTCGGGACGCGGAGGGCATCCGGGCACGTACACGTTGACCGGCAGAATCTTGTTGACGCCGTCGCACACGGAGTAGGCGAGCTGGAACAGGCCGCCACAGCTCGCGCAGCTTCCCATCGCAATGACGTATTTGGGATCGGGCATCTGGTCGTATAGCAGCCGGGTGCGAAGCGCCATCTTCAGCGTCAGCGTGCCCGCGACGATCATCAAATCGGACTGACGCGCCGAGGCTCGTGGCGAGGCGCCGAAGCGATCGATGTCCGCGCGCGGCCCGCCGGTATGCATCAGCTCGATTGCGCAACACGCCAGGCCGAACAGCATGTACCAGATGCTCGACTTGCGCATCCAGTTGATAACCTCATCCGTCTTTGTCGTGATGACGTAGTCGGGGAGCGTATTGAGTAATGACATGACAGTCCTCGATGCCGGTTATTCCGGCACCTTCTTAATCCATTCAAGATCGTGCTTGGCCCAGACGTAGATGAGACCTACGAACAATATTAACAAAAAGATGAGGATTTCGCTGAGCGCATAGATGCGGTGGCCTTGTTTGACCCAATCGAGGAAGACCGCAGCGATCGGGTAAACAAACGCGACTTCAACTTCGAATACGACGAAGATGAGCGCGATAACATAGAATCGCACATTGAAGTTGATCCAGGCGCGGCCGGTCGGAGGCTCACCGCATTCGTAGGGAGTGAGTTTACGCGCGTAGGGATTGCTCGGAGCCAGCAGCTTTTGCAGCCCGACCATCGCCATTACGAAAACGATTGCGATGATGGTGAGCGCGAGCGGTACGCCGAACTGGAAGTACATAACCTTAAGTCTGAATCCTCATGTGATGTAATGAGACCGGCTAAAACTGTCAATGCCCTGCGATTAGATACTCAGCGCCGTCGCGTCTCACAAAGTCTTATTTCTTAAGCAAATTCTCCAGTACCGAGGCCTCAATCCATGCCCCCTCGTTCTGGGGACACGCGAGCATGTGTACCCCGTCCTGAACCTTGTCGACGAGGGCCTTGCCGCACTTCGGGCAATGCAACGTGGTGGCGGCTTTCTGGCGGATTTTTTCGAGTAATTCGGCGTCGCGCTGACGTGCCCATTGATCCTCGCGAGCCTTCTCGCTCTGGCGGATTTTCTCGCCGAACCGGTCCTTCTCGTCAGCCATGATTCGTACATCCTCCGCCGCTTACGATGCCGCCTATTCCATATCCTTAATGAGCTTGCCGCTGCGCGCTTTCTCGACCGTCGCTTCGAATTTGCTCCCCAGGTCGACACCCATCTGCTTGGCCCGCTTCTTCGCCCATAGGCCGACGTTGCGCGAGTCCCGATAGAACGACTCGTCGCGCGGTTTCGAAGTATCGAAATCCGCCAGCCGCGCATCCTCGCTCACCGCCATCGCGAATGACGACATCACGCGATGGGTGCGAGACGATCCGCAATGCGGGCACGCGGGCCGGGTCTCCTTTTCAGAACCCAGCACCACCTGCGAACTCATACGCCCGCAGCGGCCGCATTCGTACTCGAAGATGGGCATCTGATGAGAGAGTATATCGCATAGCGCGAGGCTGCAAAGCGACCGCGAGGCGCAGCCGAGCGGTCGCCCTGAACGTAGTGAAGGGCCTGCGCGAAGCGACTACAAGCGGCGATCCTTGAAAATTGGATCAGTCAGCGGACTGCCGACGAAGAACAGCATCCCGAGCGCGCCGACCACCAGTCCGCATCCGATCCACCATCCCGACATGTTGCGGATCCCGAGGATGAGCATCGCCAGCGCCCACAGTGGCATCACGAGCGAGATCAGCAATCGCATCAGGTTGGAAACCGCACGTTCCGCTCTTTCTGCTGGGTCGGCCATGCTGGATCATTTATCCTGCACGGTCGGCGGTTTCAAACCTTCCTGTAGTTTATAGAGTGCCGCTGAGCCCGTTTTCCCGAGACGGTCCCATTGCTTTATGAGCTTGAGGCGACCTTTTAGCGAAGCCGCCGGCCCGTGAAAATCGCTCCGATACGCGAACAGATACGCCGGTTGCTCGACGGAGCGAATCGCGTTATGCGCGCCGATAATCGGCGCCTCGCGTCCCAGATAAAACGAAAGCTCCTGGTTCTCGTTGATCACGTAGATCGGCGCGTCCGGTGCGATTCGACGAATGTCAGCCGCCGCGTACTTCAGCGTGCGCTCGCGCGCCGTCTCGGGACGCAGCGAAGCGGTGAACATCAGCACGCCCAGCAGGCTCAGTGACCCGAGCCCCACGGCGGTTCGCACGGGTCGCTTTCGCCGCACGCCCGAAACGATCAGCACCGTGCATCCGATAACCGCGAAGGACACCCCGACCAGCATCAGGCTCAGCGCGCCGACGTAGTATTTGACGAAGAGTTCGGCTTGCGCGCGATCGATCGGATTGATCTCGTCGAGCAGCCTGCTGTGTCGGATGTAAACCCACATCGATGCGGCCACCAGCCCCATCATCGCGAGAATCGAGACCACCACCGCGGCGATATCGCGCAACCGTTCCGTAATGCGCGCGTCTCGAACCGAGGTGAACAGCGCGGCGAACAGAATCGCGAGGCTCGGAATTCCGGGCAGCACGTAATCGTCGCGCTTGGCGCTCGCGAGGCTGAAGAAGGTCAGCATCGCGAGCAGGAAGCTGAGCTGAAACCTCAGCGGCTTGCGCGCTTCGGTGATGAAGTCGCCGCGAATGAGAGCCACCACAAGAGCCGGCAGGAGAAAATTCAGCGGCGTGGTGCCGCCGACCATCTTCATTGCGACGTAGTACAATGGCCGTGCCGCTTCGCCGGTTCCGCCCGCCCCCGCCGGCAGAAAGTGCCCGGCATTTTCCTGGAAGATGATCCTCGCGAGTTCGCCGCCATCGCTCAGCAGCGCCGGGACGTACCACGGAAGCGCGATCGCGACCGCGATCGCGACCACCACCCATGGCCACGGTTGACGCATCTGCTCGGCGATCGATCGACGCGTCATTACCAGATAGATCATCGCGCCGAAGGCCGGCAGAACGATCGCAACCGGCCCCTTGGTCAGGATGCCGAGGCCGAGCGCCACTCCGATTGCGATGATCCTGCGACGCAAAACACCTTCCTCGATCGCGGGATAGAGCAGGCACCATGCGGCGAACATGAATGCCGCCAACATCATGTCCTCGAGTGCCAGCGTGCCGCGCGAGGTGAACGCATAGCTGCCGAGCAGAAAAAGGAACGCGAGCCATCCGGTGGTGAGGTCGAGAAACGCCGCGGTCCACATCAACACCGCGACCGCGACGGCCGCACCGGCGAATACCGACACGATGCGCGCGCGGACCTCATCGACGCGGCCTCCGGTCGCGGCGGTGATTGCGCCAGCCACCCAATAGAACAGCGGAGGTTTGCGCGCGAGTTCGCGGTAGTAGTCGCGCGGAATCAGGATGTGGTTGCCGCTGGCGACATCCTGAATCCAGCTTGCCGCTTGCGGCTCCGCATCCTTGACGAATGGCGCGCTGATTCCCTGCGCGAGGACTATCGCCGCGATCGCGAACGCGACCAGCGCGGCGCGCGCCGAAATTCGATTGCTCACTTCCCCGCTTTCCGCCGCATTGGCGTCGGGGCGGCCCACTCATGATGCATCGCGCCGGCGGAATTCCCGCTGGTGGATTGGAAGATGCCGACCTCCATCGTTTCGGCGTTGTGCGCGTAGCCGATGCGTCCCCTGCGATCGACGAGGATGATCCCCGCTTCGGAATCCTGCGGCGCGATCAACTCCGTAATCTTGCGCCCCGCGATGCGCGTCAGATCCGATTTTCCGATCGCCTCGCGCAAAGCTTCGATCGTCTCGCGGCACAGCGATGCCATGATGATCGCTTCCCCGTGGCCTGTCGCCGACGCCGCAGCCGTCGCGCTCACGAACGTTCCCGCGCCGATGATGGCGCTGTCGCCCACGCGCCCAGCCATCTTGCCGGGCACGCCACCCGTTGAAGTCGCCGCGGCGAGTTGACCGTGGATGTCGAGGGCGGCGGCGCCGACGGTACCCTGCTCGTCGTGCTCGAGTTCGAGGTCCTTTTGACGTTGGATGCGCGCGAGAAATCTCTCGCGCGCGCGCGGCGCGATGAGATCCTCGGGGTTGCACAGCTCGATGCTCCATTCGCGCGCGATGCGCTCCGCGCCGCCGCCGGCCATCATCACATGCGGCGTATGCTCCATCACCGCGCGCGCCAGCCGCACCGGATTTTTCACGCGTTTGATCGCGGCTACCGCGCCGGCTTTTGCCCCGGTCGAGGTCGTGAACATCACGGAAGCATCCATCTCCACCGCGCCGTTGACGTTGAGCGTCGAGCCGTAACCTGCATTGAAGAGCGGATCATCTTCTAGAATCACGACACTTGCGATGACCGCATCGAGCGCGCTGCCACCGTCGCGCAAAACCGATGATCCGGCTTTCACCGCATTCATGATCGCGCGCTTGCGTGCGCCCCGCTCTTCAGCGGGGCCGCGTGCGCCCGCACCGCCATGAACGATCAGCGCGGTCGGTTTGTTTTTGGGCATTCTACCTGGCAGGGCGCGTGCCCCAGATGAACAGCCGGCGGAAGGGAAAAATCAGTGGCCCCTCGGTGCCGTATGCGCGCGTGAGGCGCTCGACGAGCGCGCCGATGAAAGCGTCGTGCCGATCGGCGGGAAGCGCGGCGAGAAATGGGCGCAGCGCGGTCGCGCGCGACCAATCGACCACGTCGCGCGGCGAATCCATCGGATGCTCGAAGACGTGCTCATAGCAATCGACCTCGACGAATCCGATTTCGGCGAGCAGCTTATTGTAGCGCTCGGGGCCGGGCACCGCGCGCGAGGGCACCGCGACCGACCCCAGCATTTCCTTCCAGGGCGCCTCGCCAGCGAGCGCGAGAATCGTCACCTGCGCGGTTTCGCCATCATTCTTCGGCATCTGCAGGACGACGCGGCCGCCGGGCAGTAGCGCTTCGTAGATTCGGGTGAAGATCTCTCGATGCCCCGGAACCCATTGCAGCGCGGCATTGGAGAACACCACCGAGTATTCGCGAGTCGCGTTGAACGCGCTGATATCGGCGAGTTTGAAACTGAGACGCGGTCGAACTTCCGGCTCGACGCCCTCGAGAACCTTGTTCGCCGCCTCGATCATCGCGGTCGAAGAATCGAGGCCGACCGCGCGTCCCTGCGGCGTGCGCCGGGCAAGCCCAACGGTGTTTTCGCCGCTGCCGCATCCGAGATCGACGATCGATTCATCGCCGCGCAATTTCAATCGTTCGAGAATCGCAAGGAACGGCTCCTCGCGATAACGGCGAAACCGGTTGTAGAGCTCGGGATTCCAATCGGCCATGGCTTCAGGGTATCGAGCGAGGAACTCTTATCTTCGGTGTCGCTGCCAATTCTGCACTGCGTTCTCGCCCAAGTCCGGCCTAAAGGTCAATACGTGACCGCAAAGTTTGCATACCAGCAAAATCCAGACGGCGGTGCTCATCGGATTGAAGCCAAAGTTCTGGACTGCTCCGGCCCGTCGCGCATGCTCGTATTCTTGCCTAGTCGGAGGGAACGGCTGAGTTCCGTCGAGCAAAACTCGGTATTCACCCTGTGCGCAGAACATGCAGCGATGAAGGACCGCCAAGCTCATAGCGTGTCCGCCCGCGCGGACGACTTGAATTAATCCGTCAACTCTCGCGAGCAATTGCTCCGCCCCCGGCATGCGTTTCGTCCAATCTTGAACGATCATTGAATCGAGGAGCTGGTTCACAAGCTCATATGCGGGATTACCTGGATCGTGTTTTCCGAGTTTGTACTCCTCCTGTCGGTGCTCCTCCCTGTCGAAGATCGTTCCCCCGCTCAGCATCCAAAATAAAACCTTGCCTAGCGAGTACACGTCGGCGGCCCCCACAGGGATACCGGACTTCAACCGCCCGTCGCGTAATTCAGGTGCGCAGTAGAAGCGTGAATCGGCGACTTCTTCGGTGAGGGTTAGGCGCGTTCCATCGTCGTCAGCAAAGCAAATCCCGAAGTCGCCCAAAACAGCCGTACCATCATCGCGGAAGTAGATGTTGTCGGGCTTAATGTCGCGGTGAAAGAATCCTTTATTCTGGGCGTGAGCGGCACCAGAGCAAATCTGGCGAAACACTTCGAGTACTTCCAAAACCGGCGTCGTGATCGAAGGCACGCGATCGGCCAGCGATCCACCGGTGCAGTATTCCGTTACCAGAAATCGCCTTCCTTTCGAATCTGCACCTTGGTCGATAATGCGTAGAATGTTTCGGTGATCCAGTTCCTCTAATGCCCGAATTTCTAGCTCGAAGCGGTCAATCCGCTTTGGATTCTTGAGGCGCTTGAGGACGTATTCGTGATCATCGGATCCGTCCTTGCGCTTCACGACGAATATGTGGCCTTGACCTCCCTCGGGGAGATCTCGCACGGACGTCCAATTCGATCCGAAATCCGGCATGACGCCTCGATATACGGCAATCTTCTACTTACTTGGAATTAGTGCCGTTCGAACGAAGGGTTCCTCGCGATAACGGCGGAAGCGGTTATAGAGCTCAAGATTTCAATCGGCCATGGCGTCAGGTTAGATACACGGCGCAATCGCGACAAGCTCCAATGCCGATCAACCTCGACCAGCTCCGCAGCTACGCGGTCGCGCGCAGCCTGTTCAAGCCGACCTCGCTGAAGCGCGCGATGCATCTGCTCGGCTTCGTGCAGGCCGATCCGATTCGTGCGCCGGCGCGCGCGCAGGATCTCACCCTGCGTCATCGCGTCGTCGATTACAGCGCGGGCGATCTCGAACGTCATTACGCGAACCTCGGCGTCGAGGAGGATTTTTTCATCAACTACGGATTCGTGACGCGCGAGGTCTGGACGCTGATGCATCCGCGCGCGAAGAATCCCTGGGGCAGCGCGGCGTGGACGCCCGCGCAGAAAAAGCGCGCGCAACTCCTCCTCGATTTCGTGCGCGAGCGCGGCAGCGTGCATCCGCGCGAGGTGGATGATCATTTCTCGCATGGCACGGTGCGAAACTACTGGGGCGGCTCATCGAACGCGACGACTCATCTGCTGGATGCGATGCACTACAGCGGCCTGCTGCGGGTGGTGCGTCGCGACGACGGCATCCGCATTTACGCCGCACATCAACATGGCCCGGGACCGAGCGACACCGCCGAACTCCGCGCGCGCATCGACGCACTGGTAGACATAGCCGTCGGCATTTACGCCCCGCTGCCCTCCTCGAGCCTGTCGTTCCTGGTGAGGCGGCTGCGTTACGCCGTTCCGCAGTGGCGCCACCAATTGACCAGCGCCTTGAATCGGGCGAAGCAGCGTCTGTCGCATACGCGCATCGATGGCGCCGAGTGGTACTGGCTGGCTGCAGAGAATACGGCGGACCATGTGCCGCAGGATATTGTGCGCTTGCTGACGCCCTTCGATCCGATCGTATGGGACCGCGACCGCTTCGAGTTGCTGTGGGGATGGACGTACCGTTTCGAAGCGTACACGCCGGTCGCCAAACGCATACGCGGCTACTACGCTCTGCCGCTGCTTTGGCGCGATCGCGTGATCGGATGGGGCAATCTTTCAGTTAAAGACGGTGAGCTTAAATCTGAGTTCGGCTACGTCGAATCAGCACCGCGCGATAACGCTTTCAAGCGCGAGCTTGAGGCGGAGCTGGATCGCATGCGAGCCTTTCTGCGCCTCGAATCGTGACCGTTTGTTCGCAGCGCCGATTCCAGATATTGCGACTACATCGAAGTCATCCAATGCCCGACCCGGAATCTCGCCAGAAAACACTCCTGACGCGCGCGATGCTGATCCCACTCGGACTGGTCGCAGTCGCGGTCGTGCTTTGGCTCGGGGCCGCGACGTTCGTCACCTATCGCATCCTGCATCCGCCATTTCTCGACGGCGGCCATGGCGACGTGATCGTCGCATCCCAGAAGGCGCGCGCGAATGCGCAACTCGGCATCGATCCAAAATCCTACTGCGACGCCCCATTCGAAGATCTCCGCATCACCGATGACAAGGACGTTTCCGTTGACGCGTGGTTCGTCCCCGGCACGCAACCATCCGCGGTTTTGCTGATACCCCCGTCGGGGGCCTCGAGGCGCGCGATGCTTCCGTATCTGAAATTCCTACATGCTGCGGGCCTGCCCGTTTTGATGATCGACAATTCGGATTTTGCGCGCCGTCGCGCCGGATGGGGATGGAACGAGCGTGGTATCGTGCGGAGCGCGGCGGAGACTCTCCGCAAGAAGGGCTATGCGAATATCGCCGCGCTGGGAGTGTCTGAGGGAGCGGCGACCGCGCTGATGGTGCAGGGCGAAACTCCCGATATCTTCAAAGTGATCATCGCCGACAGCTCATTCGCGACGCTGGGCACGATGCTGCGGCGCAATCCCTCGCTCGCGGGACTCAATCCCGCGTTTCTGCAAACCGTGATGTGGGAGCTGGGGCTGGCGCTCGGCCATTCTGTCGATGACATTTCGCCCGAAGCGTCAGCGCCCGGGCTTGGGAGTTGCGCGCTGCTGGTGATCCAGAATGACACCGACCCCCTCACACCGGAATCCGATGGCAGGAAAATCTATGTCGCGCGCGCCGACCCCACGCTGCGGGGAATATACCTTTCATTGTCTGCGGGCCACGGCGACGCAATCTATTTCGAGCCGCAGACCTACCAGAAAATGGTGCTCGATTTTCTTACCGACAATCTCCCAGGCGCGGCCCTAATTAGCAGCGCGCCCCGCTGAGATCGCTACTTCGATTGCATGTCAGCCTTGCCGCTCGCCATGTCGACCGGAAAGGAATTGTGCTCGTGGATGATTTTCCACTTCCCATTTTCCTTGCGCCAAATGTTGGTCGAGCGCCAGGTCAGATCAACCGGCTTGCCGCTCTTGTCGGTTCCGGTCATATGGACGATGCCGTAGGTGAAGGCGAGCTTTCCCGCGGTTTCCGCGTGCTCATTCGAGATTTCCTGTCTTAAATTCTTTGTATCCTCATAAGCAGGGGCAAAGTTGGCGCGGCGCCGCTTTCGTTCCGTCGAATTCGCGTGGCGTATTCGCATCGTAGAGTACAAGAGCATCTCCCGAGTCAAAGCATTCCATCGCCGTGTCGATTGTGGGCGCCGCGAGGCATTGGTGCTCCCGCTCGATAAGCTCGGCCTTCGCATCGGCGGCTAGCGCTTGCGCTCCCAAGCCCCATGCGATTAAGGCGGCGACCGCGAGAATTCCCCGGAATGATCTCGATTTACGCATTGTCCCATCCCTCCCGCTTAGGTCGCTCTCGAACTTCGGGAACATTCGGATTTTCCGCCGGCACGACGCGCGCGCGCTTATGCTACTTCGATTGCATGTCAGCCTTGCCGCTCGCCATGTTGACCGGAACGGAAATGTGCGAATGAATGATCTTCCAGCCGCCCTTCTCTTTGCGCCAGACATCGGTCACGCGAAAGATCGTATCGATCGGCTTGCCGCTTTTGTCAGTGGCGGTCATATGCTGAACGCTTTCCGCGACTCCCAGCTTTCCATCGGAAACCACGTGCAAGTTGATGAACTCGACCTTGGGATTCTGGAAAGCGCTAAACCCGTTCTGAAAGTCGGCGCGCACCGCGTCGCGTCCGTCGAACTCGCGCGGCGTCATCAGATCATACACCACCAGATCGTTGCTCTGGTCGTAACATTTCATGAGATCATCGGCCGAAGTGGCGGCCGCGCACTTATGCTCCAGCTCGGTAATCTCGGCTTGGGAATCGGCAAACGCCGGCGCTCCGAAACCCAACGCAAGCAGGACGATCGCTGCCAATGTTCCATTTGATTTTCGCATTTTCCTGTCCCTCCCCATTCAGGTCGCGCGTGATAGTAGAAAGAAATTCCGCGTCCGCCGGCATCTGGGTGATGACGGCGGACCTATTTCGATGTGCATCTACATACGAGGCGGGACCAAATCGGTGCCGAGCGTGCGCTTGAACTCTTCGGCGAGCTTCTCCACCGTCCACGGTCCATCCTTGATCACGATGCGCTCCGGAACGATGTGCGTGTAGCGCGTGATCCGATAGCCCGATGCGCCGAAGCATTGGCCGGTAATGTTGGCCGCATCGTCGCTGGCGAGAAATGCGACCAGCGGCGCGACGTTGGCCGGATCGCGCGGCGTCCCCTCCGCGGTCTCGCTCGAGGGAATTCCGGTGGCGCCAGGCATTCTGCCCGCGGGAATCGTATCGGTCATGCGAGTCGCAGCGCCGGGCATGATCGCATTCACCGTGATGTTGTACTTGCCGAGCGAATTCGCCGCGCTGTAGGTGAGCCCGAGGATTCCCGCTTTCGCGGCGGCATAGTTGGGCTGGCCAGGACTGCCGAGCGCGGAGTTCGAGGAGAAATTGATGATGCGGCCATATTTGCGCTCGCGCATGTGCGCCGAGCCCGGGCGCATCGTGCAGTAGTGCCCCTTCAGGTGCACCCGGATGACGTCGTCCCACTCCTGCTCCGACATGTTGAAGATCATGCGGTCGCGCAGGATGCCCGCGACATTGACCAGGATGTCGAGCTGGCCGAATTCCTTGATTGCCTGATTGATGAGGCCCTCGCCACCTTCAAGCGTCGCGATGTCCATGTGATTGGAAACCGCTTTGCCGCCTTTCGCTTTGATCTCTTTTACGACATCGTCGGCGGGCGATTGGGTTTCCTTCTGGCCCGCGACGGTCACACCGAGATCGTTGACGACTACGGCTGCGCCCTCGGCGGCCAGCAGTTTGGATACTCCGCGACCGATACCGCGTCCGCCCCCGGTGACTGCGGCTACTTTTCCATCGAGCTTGCCCATTGCTGAAGTTCTCCCTTCGCGGCAAATTGCCGGATAGTAAGCTTGCGGATGCGGCCCACTTGCGGCGGTGCCGCTCGAATTCGCGCGCAAGCTCCTGAGTCCCTGCTATAGCGCAAAATTCGCGCGGTCGAACAGCGCAATCACTGGGCGCTTATTTGCCGACGTCGAACTCCGTGATGTCGCCATTGGTATTGATGCGGCCGATTTTCCCGTTCGGTTCGCTAAAGTAGAGGTATCCGTCGGGCGCGGCCGCGATGAAGGCGGGCACGGTCTGATCCTTTCCGCGATACGCGCTGAAATCGCCGCCCGAAGTCATCCGGTAAATCAGATGCTCCTTCGGGATGGTCGCCCATAAGTTGCCGTCGGCGCCCGCAGCCAGCCCCAACGGCTTGCCATCAGGAATCAGATACTCGTCGAAGGCGCCATCGAGCTTCATCTTGCCGATTCTTCCGGCGCCTAGTTCGGCGAAATAGATGCTGGCGTCGGGTCCGCTGGCGATCGCGGATGGGACGCTGTGCTCGCTTGGAATGGTGAACTCACGGATCGCGCCGTCCTTGCTGATTCTGCCGATCCTCCCCGCTTGATCCTCGATGAAGTAGACCGCGCCGTCGTGCCCGGTCACGATTTCTGCCGGCCCGGACTTGGTGCGCAAGGTGAATTCCGTGAGCGATCCGTCCGTCGTCATCCTGCCGATGCGGCTCGCCCCATGCTCGGTGAAATAAATCAGTCCATCGGCGCCGATGGTGATTCCGGTCGGACCACATTCGGGGGTGGGCAGCGCCAGGTATTTGATTTTTCCATCGATGGCGATGCGCCCGATGCGGTTGCCTTTCGGGTCGGTGAACCAGAGCGCGCCGTCGGGACCGCCGGTGAGGCGCTCGGCGATGCCGTCGGGCGCGATGGGGAATCGCATCACCTCGCCCATCGGCGTCATCATGCCGATGCTGTCGCCCTGGTACTCGGTGAACCAGATGTTGTTGTCGGGGCCGATTGCGATTGCATACGGCGAATGCGGCCCAACCACCAGCGGCCCCGCGCCCGGCTGAGGCGCGCCTGGCTGAGGCGCGTTAGTTCTCGCGGCGCATCCCGCGATCGAGATCGCAAGCAGCGCGAGCACAACGCCGCGCATCGAAAAACTCATGCGGCGAAAGCCTAGACCGCCCGCGCAACTGCGGGAATACGTCGCAGCGCTGCGCTGGTGCCCCAGCTCAACGCCAGCACGCCGGTAAAAACGAGCGCGAATTTCACGACCGCCGGCAGTGGCGCGGTCAGCATCGCGTAGCCGAGCCATGACACGAAGGCGTAGTGGACCAGATAAATCCCGTATTCATTCTCGCTGAGGCTGTCGAGCGCGCGCGTCCCCCGGTTGGCAAAGCGTACGAAAAGCGCGAGGAACCCGAAACATGACGTGGCGCACGACACCGGCAATAGCGGACCTCCGATCAAGCCGAGCACGATCGGTGACACGTTCCGCGCGAGCCAATGCTGACTTACGACCCAAGCCACGATCGGTATGAACGCCAGCGGCATCGCGATTGTCCATCCGAGCCATTGACGAGCGAGCATTCCATCCGGCGCGAGCAGGCCGCGCTCGACGCCATATACGCCTACGCCGACACCCGCGAAAAAATAGACCGCATAGTGAAAGACGCGGCTGGTCTGGAATTGAAACGGCCCGATGGTGGTCCAGGAATCCGCGCCCACGGGGATGACGATCGGAATATATACCAGCGCCGACATTCCAATCAGTAGCCCAAAGAATCGCGCCGGATGACGATTCGCATTCGACGCTAACGTCCCAAGCACCTCGCCGAATTTCGGCCACTTCACGAAAAGCACTGCTGCAACGCAGTCGAACACCAGCAACACCCAGATGAACCATGCGGGACCCGTGGGCCATTCGCCGAGTGCGAACCATTGCCGCAGGAAGCCGGCGATGCTTGGGTCGGCACTCCTGGTCGCATAGGCCGGGTAGTATGCGAGTGGCGCGATGATCGCCGCCGCGAAGATGAATGGAATCGCGAGCCTAACCATGCGATCGCGCATGAAGGTCCGCGTGCCTTTGCGTTCGAGGCTCTTCCACACGAACAAGCCCGAGAGAAAAAACAGCAACGACATGAAGAACATATCGTTGAACAATACGAACATTGCGAAGCCAGCCCAGCGATGACTATCGAGGATGGGGAACGCCTTCCACCATCGCGGTTGCGCCACCAGCGAAACGGTCTTCGCCGCCGGAATGCGGGGAAAGTAGGCGAGCGCCGTATGATGGGCGAGCACCAGTATCACGGCAAAGGTGCGCAAGTATCCGAGTGCGACGTTGCGGCTCGCACGCGGCGTCCGTACCGACTGCGGCGCCGACAATGATCGCGCGAGCGCCGCATTCGGTGAAGCGCTCACGGTCCTAGCGCACCACTTGCGCGGCTCTCAGTTCGGAAATCTCACCCCTCGAAAAACCGAAGTCCGCGAGGATCTCATCGGTATGCTCGCCGAGCCCCGGCGCATGGCGCCATAGCTCCGGCTTGGTCCGCGAAAACCTCGCCGGCGAGCGAACCGCGCGCACCTTGCCAGCTTTCGGATGCTCATACTCGCCGAAGGTTTCGTTCGCGACGAATTGCGGGTCATTAAAGATGGTGTCGTAGTCGTTGACCATGCCGCAGGGAACGTCGGCCTTCTCGATGATCTCGAGCCAATGCGCGGACGGCTTGCTGGGGAAGAGCTCGATGATCTTCCACATCGCCTTGCGAACTCTCTCGGCGCGCGGCTCATCGCCCTCGAACCACTCCGGATGACCGATGCCCTTGAGCAGCGCCTCCCAATGCTTGTCCGATAGCGGCGCGATCACGATGTAGCCGTCGGCGGTCTTCAGCGGATCGGGAGTTCCCTTGATCGGCCGCAGCCCCGGCTTGTGCGGGAGGTAAGTGTTGTTCCCGAGCGTGTCGCCCATCAGGTAGTAGGCGACCGCATCGATCATCGCGATCTCGATGTGCTGACCGCGCCCTTCTTCGCGCGCCGCGTGCAATGCCGCGAGGATCGAGATCGCGCCCGTCATCGCGGTGACCTTATCGGCGAGAATATTTTTCACCACGCGTGGCTGGCCGCCGGTGCGCTGCGCCTCCATCACCCCGGCGAGTCCCTGGATGATCGGGTCGTAGGCGGGCTTGTTCTTGTACGGACCGCTGAAACCATAACCCGCCATCGAGCAATAGACGATCTTCGGATTGCGCGCCGCGCACGCTTCGTAGCCGACGCCGAGGCGGTTGACGACGCCGGGACGTACGTTCTGCACCACGATGTCGGCCTGCTCCGCCATCCGCAAAAACACCTCGCTCGCGCCGGGCTTCTTGAGGTCGAGCACCATGTCGCGCTTGTTGCGATTCCAGTTCAGCACACCCGTCGTGACGCCTCGCGGCGCTTGCTCGGAACCCAACCGAACGATGTCGCCCTCGGGCGGCTCGATCTTGATGATGTCGGCGCCGAGATCGCCGAGCATCATGGTACAGAAGGGGCCGGCGACAACCATGCTTAGGTCGAGAACGCGTACTCCATGTAGTGGTCCCATGGAGAATGCTTATAGTTCATGCGCCGCCGGCCGGACAACGCTTGTTGTTGTGGGCCGACTGCCATTTGCCAGGCTGGACCGGTATACAGGCTGTTGAAAAAAGCATTTCAACAAGGCTGCGCCCTCACTCTTGTCTCTCCCAGTAGGGCGAGAGGTTGAAGGAAAGCCGCCAGTTTTCAGACCCTAAAAGGGCGTGCCATCGCGATGCGTATTTATGCGGTAACAATTTTTCTCAGCGCCTTTCTGCTGTTCCAGGTCGAGCCGATGCTGGCGAAGTACATCCTGCCATGGTTCGGCGGCGCGGCTTCGGTGTGGAACACCTGCCTATTATTCTTCCAACTGCTGCTCGTGGTTGGATACTTGTACGCGCATCTGCTCGGCACCCGACTCAGCACGCGCTCCCAGGCGATCGTTCATCTCGCGCTGGTGATGGGATGCGCCGCGCTGATGGCCGTCCTCGCGACGGTGTGGAAATCCCCCATCATGCCGGGCCCGAGCTGGAAGCCGACCGGCGCGGATTTTCCAATCTTGCGCATCCTGCTCCTGCTCACCGTCAGCGTCGGGCTGCCCTACTTTGTCCTCTCGAGCACCGGACCGCTGCTCCAGGCATGGTTCGCGCGCACTTATGAGGCCTCGCCCTATCGCCTCTATGCGCTGTCGAATCTCGGCTCGCTGCTGGCGCTGCTCACTTATCCATTCGTGGTTGAACCGGCTTTCCATCTGAAGACGCAGGGTATCGCGTGGGCCGCGATCTATCTGCTGTTCGCGATCGGGATCGCGCTGTGCGCGCTGGGTTTGTGGAGATCGCCGATTCATGTGGAGACCCCTCACTCGGAGCGGCGCAACGACAACGGTATCGACGGCGCGAGGCCAACCGCGACGACCTTCCTGCTTTGGATCCTCCTCGCGGCGTGCGCTTCACTGATGCTGATCGCATCGACCAATCAGATGACGCGTGACATCGCGCCGATACCGTTTTTGTGGGTTCTGCCGCTCGCGCTCTACCTGATCTCTTTCATGATCTGTTTCGACAACGAGCGCTGGTATCGGCGCGGCATCTTCCATCCGGCGCTGATAGTTACGGTTTTCCTGAGCCTGATCATGCTCGTCAGGGGTGAGTCGGCGGTCGCCTATCTCAGCTGGATCGGCGTCGCTCCAACCCGCATCAATCTAGCCGTCCAAATCGGCACCGCCGCGGCACTTCTCTTTACCATCTGCATGGTCTGCCATGGCGAACTGGTGCGGATGCGGCCGCACAAGCGCGATCTCACCGCCTTTTACCTGATGGTATCGATCGGCGGCGCGCTCGGCGGTATCGTCGGAGCGGTCGTCGCGCCGTTGCTGTTTCGCGGTTATTGGGAACTGCGGCTGGCAACTTCGATGGTGCTGGTGTTGATGTTCGTGGTGCTGGAGCGCGACCAGCAGTCGTGGATCCATCAACGCCGTCCCGTCCTGGCGATCGCATTGTTGATCGGCGCGCTCGAGCTTCCACAACTGATGGGTGTCGGCATCGGCGCGGTGGGCTGGATCTACAATCTGCCGCAACTGACGGTATTCGCGGCCGGCGCCGCTGCGCTCTTGTTCGGAATCAAATCCCGGCGGTTGAGGCGGCCCGGAATCCTCTCGCAATACGCGCTGCTCGCGACAATCGTCATCGTCGGTGGATTGTCGTTGACCGCGGCCATAGCGGGCTATCGGACCCCGGTGCTGATGACGCGGAACTTCTACGGCGTCTTTTCGGTAATGAGCAACAACGCAAGCGATCCTGAATTGCCCGTATACGAGCTCTGGAGCGGCCGCATCATGCATGGCGAGCAGTTCGCCGGACTGCGGGGCCGCTATCAACCGCTCTCCTACTATGGTCCCGACAGCGGCATCGGGCTGTTGATGGCGAATCATCCCAATCGCCTCGCGCCGGATCCCAAGGATTGGCCGCTGCGCGTCGGCGTGGTGGGCCTCGGCACCGGCACCCTCGCAGCGTGGGGAAAAGTCGGCGACTATTTTCGCTATTACGAGATCAATCCGGCAATTATCCGGATCGCTACCGAGCCGGGTGGCTTTTTCAGCTTCGTGGGCGATTCGAGCGCCAAGGTCGAGATCGTTACGGGCGATGCGCGCCTTTCGATGGAACGTGAAATCGCGACCGGGCACGCCCAGAACTTTGACGTGCTCGTCATCGACGCGTTCAGTGGCGACGCCATCCCGGTGCATCTGTTGACCCGCGAAGCAGTTGAGACTTACCTGCGCGAGCTCAAGCCCGACGGCGTTCTCGCGTTTCACATCTCGAATCGGTTTTTGAATCTGGCTCCGCTCGTTTATCAATTGGCAAGCACGTTCAATCTTCGCGGCGGGATAGTTATCGACCACCCAAGCGAGTGGTTCTATCAGGACAGCGATTGGATCCTGCTCAGCCGCACCGACAAGGCGTTGAGCCCGCACGACATCGCATGGCGCCTGCAACCAATCGAGTCGCATCAAAAGATCCAGCTCTGGACCGACGACTACAGCAACCTCTTCCAGCTTCTCCGCTAACATCGAAAAGACGATGGGTGATCGTGGCCGCAACATAGAACCGCTTGTGATGCCGGGGAAGGTGATGCTACAATTGGCATCACTGAAGCCGATCGAATGGGGACCCGGCGTACTTCGGACGCTTCGCAGCTTTCCGAAGGCGGTGCGCATTGCGATCGGTCGCGCGCTTCAATTCGCCCCAGGCCGGCAGTAAACACTCCGCGGCGAAGGCCTTGAAGGGATTCGCGGGTGCAAGTGTTTTGGAGGTCGTAGAAGACCACGATCGCGCCAGCTATCGCGCGGTTTCACGGTGCGCTTCAAAGATGTTGTCTATGTGTTGCATGTGTTTCAGAAAAAGTCGAAGAGCGCGATTGCGACCCCGCAACGCGAAATGGATTTGGTCAGAGAGAGATTGAAATGGGCCCAGCAGTCGCAGCAAAGGCGGAAAAATTCGTAAAAGGTAGTGGCAACGTTTTCGCGGACCTGGGTCTCTCGAATGCCGACGAGCTCGCCATCGAGACCGAGCTGCTCCGCAAGATCGTCGATGGTCTTCGCTCGCGCGATTTGAGCCAGCGCCAAGCCGCCAAGGTGCTCGGTATCGATCAGCCCAAGGTCTCAGCGCTCATGCGAGGCCGTATCGAAGGCTTCTCTATTGCGCGCATGTTCCGCCTGCTCAACGCACTCGACATGGACGTTGAGATTCGAGTGCGGCCCAAGCCGCGGTCTCGCTCGCATGGTCGCTCAAGCGTGGCGGCATAGAAACAATCGGCTTGGTGCGTTGACATTTTCCGAGTTTGGGCGATATTCGGGAAAACTCTCCCGCGACGGAGGACCTACGATGCTGACCGAACGCGAGAAAACCGTAATCCGCGAATGGAACGAATTTGCCGCCAAGATGCCAACGTCGCTGCCCGAGATGCGCAAGGCGCTCGACGCGGTCGCGGTCAAAATGAATGTTGACCCGCCGGAAGTAGGCGCCATCCATCAGAACGTCGAACTGCGCCCCGGCCTGCGCGCCGACGTGATCGTTCCCAAGGGCGCGGGACCGCATCCGGTGATGCTCTACATCCACGGCGGAGGCTGGATCATGGGCAACCCGCAAACCCATGACAAGCTTGCCAAGCAGATCGCAGCGGAAGGCTATCTCACCATAAATCTCGATTACCGATTAGCCCCGGAGAATCCATTTCCAGCCGGCCTCGATGACTGCGTCTTTGCGGCGAAATGGATCGCCTCCAACGCAAATCGCTGGAATGGCGACCCTACCCGCCTCGCCGTCGGTGGGGACTCCGCGGGTGGAAATCTAACCGCCGCGACCCTGGTATCGTTGTGCTCGGATGCGAGCGCTCCTAAACCTCGCGCCGGAGCGCTGATCTATGGCGTGTTCGATTTTCCCGCGCTGCTCGAGCGAGCCAAAAACAATCCCGCGCTGGAAGGAATGACGCGCGCTTACCTGGGGAGTCAGTATCCTGCAGCCCTGACCGATCCGCGCGTCAGTCCGATGCGCGGCGTCAAGCCGGGCGCGCTGCCGCCGTGCTTTGTGATTTGCGGGACCGCGGACGACCTGCTCGCCGAATCGAAGGCGATGGCGGAAGCGCTGCGCCGCGCCAACATCGAGAGCGAGCTGCATCTGATGGAGGAAATGCCTCACGCGTTCATGCAGATGAACGAACTCTCGGCGTGCCGCGAGGGCCTCAAGTCGATGTTCGACTTCCTACGCCGTCACGTCTAGCAACGCTGGTGCGGAATTTCTAAGAGCCTCCGTCGCGCAATCGTGGCGGAGGTTTTCTTTGGTGGCACAGGCTTTAGCCTGTGGACTTAAAACCGGCTACTGCCGACTGCGATCTCCTTCAGGTCGCGCGCTCGCGATTGAATCGCATGGCTGGTCGCCATCCGCTCCAACGGAATCGGCAATCGATAGGTCCAGTTCGAGTCGCTAACGGTGCCGGGCAGGTTGATGCGCGCGGACCATCCGAAAAGATCCTGAATCGGTAGCACCGTGATAATCGAGGGCGCCGCATAGAGCGTGCGCAGGATTTCGTTGAGCACCGGCATCCCGAGAGGCGCGCGAACGTTCACCCGCCCGTCGAGGTGGAATGCTTTCGCCAGCCGCGCGCGATCTTCGATCTTCTGTTCGCGCCACCAAAGCGTGAGCGCCTCCGTATCATGCGTGCCGGTCGTCGCAAGCGACAGTTCGGGATACTGAGCGGGGTTGATGAAGGGCTGGTCGGGCGCGTTCCAATCACGCTCCCATTGCATAACTTTGTAGCCAGGGATGCTGAGGGCGGTGAGTGATTTGCGCACCCACGGCGGCACAGTGCCAAGGTCTTCGGCGATGGGTTGCATGTCGCGAGCTTCGTCCTTGATCGCGCGAATCACTGCCTCGCCCTGCGCGCGCTGCTGTTCCTCGGCTTCCGGCGTGAACTTTCCTTTTTCCGTTAGATCGGCCGAGCCGAATGAAAAAGTGCGATAGAGCCCGACCACGTGATCGATTCGCACCAGGTCGTAGAGCGTGCGGGCGTGTCGCGTGCGCGAGCGCCAAATCTCGAAGCCGTCGGCACGCATCGCCGCCCAGTTCGGCATCGGCAAACCCCAGCGCTGGCCGGTCGCGCTGAACGCATCGGGCGGCGTTCCTACCGTGCGAGTGAGATCGTAACTCTCCTGATGCGCCCACACCACATCGCTGTCGCGTCCGGGTGAAAACGCGAGATCGCCGCCGATATAAACGCCGCGCTCCTTGGCGTAGTCACGGATCGATTTCCATTGTTGATGCGCGAGGAACTGAAAGTAGCAATACTTGTGGATGCTCTGCGCGAGGTCGCGCCGCGCTGAAGCGAGCGCGCCCTGTTCTCGTCGTGCGAGCTCGCCGGGCCATTTCTCCCAGCTTTGAAAATCAAAATGATCCTTGAGTGCGCGGAATAGCGAGTAATCGTTAATCCAGTAGGAATTTTCCTGGATGAAAGCTTCGAGTGCCTGCCGCTCGCGCGCTCGCGCTCGCGAAGCGAACGTCTCGAACGCGCGCTCCAGCAATTCCTTTTTGAGGGCGACATATTTTTCGCGCGGGATGCGCCGCGCGGGTTCGCCGGCACTCTTGCGCGCGCGCCGCATCGCCATCTTTCCCACGCCGGTGACTTCGGCGGCGGAAATGTAGAGCGGATCGAGGCCGAACAGCGTCAGCGCGGAATAGGGGCTCGCCTCGCTGGGCGCGGTTTCATCCAGCGGCAGCAACTGGATCACGCGATGGCCGATGCTGATCGCAAAATCGATCATCGGCTTCATATGCATGATCTCGCCACGGCCATGATCGTCGGCAGTTCGGAGCGAGAACAGTGGAATCAGAATACCGGCAGATCTCTGCAACATTGGGGAAAAACGTCACCAATCCCGCGCTGCGGGACTCTGGAAAAAATTGACGCGCGTTCCAGTGTGCTAAATTTCTACTCGCGCATCGAGACGATGCACCCGCGCGTCGCGTATGGTTTCTTCTTCGTCTTTGATCAATTCGGCGCCGACCGGAGAGCGGTACGCTTCCTTAAAAGCGTCGAGCGAATCGAACGCCAGGATCGCGATGCGATAGCGATCGGCGTTCGCTCCGAGCTTTCCAATCATATAATTGCGCAGTCCGGGCAGCCTTCGCGCGATGCCGGTGTGATGCTCACGGTAGCGCTTT
The DNA here is from genome assembly GCA_963815835.1 of uncultured delta proteobacterium. Lineage (GTDB taxonomy): Bacteria > Desulfobacterota > Binatia > Binatales > Binataceae > DATGKG01. The sequence goes on along the minus strand of CAWFIF010000001.1, from coordinate 2,594,641 downwards.
TCGGCCGCCTCGGGATTCGCTTTATCGAGATTGAACTCGGCCGCCATCACGAAGCACTTCTGGCCCGGCTTGCGACTCTCGAACGGCACGATGATTTCGCCGTCGAAGATGCTGCTGCGCAAATCTTTCAGATGCGATTGCGTGTCGGCGATCAACGCTGGGCCGGCGGGGGTTTGAAACGCTTTGGCTGAAGCCTCCGCGTTGTCGAACACGAGGAGCGCATGACGAAAATGCGACGGCTTCTCACCGCGATGCTCCATCGTCCGCGCCGTGTAGTACTGGCGCAGACCAGGCAGGCCTTTCGCGAGGGCGACATGATGGCCGAAATAGTTGCGCTCCTCGGCTTCGATGTCGCCGCTCTGATAGTTGAAACCCACGAAGGTGAATTGCATCGCTCGCGACCTCCGGTTTTAAAATCTAGATGACGTAGCCGCCGTTGGGGCTGACGATTTGCCCGACCATGAACGATCCGTCGTCGGAGGCGAGGAACAACGCAGCCGCGGCAATCTCGCGCGGCTCCCCGAAGCGTCCCATCGGCGTCATCGCGATCACCTGCTGACGCAACTCACCCTCGATCGGCGCGGTCATCGGAGTCTCGATGAATCCGGGCGCGATCGCATTGACGAGGATGCCCTGACTGACGACCTCGCGCGCGACCGACTTGGTAAACGAGGCGATACCGCCCTTCGCCGCGCAGTAATGTGGCGCGAACGCGAGGCCGGTCGTCGCCGCGATCGAGGCGAGGTTGATGATGCGTCCGCTCTTCTTCGGGATCATCGTCTTGAGTGCCTCGCGCGTGCAGAAGAAGGTCGAGTCGAGATGCGTCGCGAGCATCTTGTGCCAGTCCTCGTCGCTCAAGTCCTGCGTGCCCGCCGCGACGGTGTCAGTCTCGCGGATGCGTCCGATGCCGGCATTGTTGATGAGAATGTCGATGGTTCCGTACGCGGCGATAAAATCCGCGAACATCTTTTTCACCGCCGCGCTGTTCGACACGTCGGCGACGAACGCCTTCGCGCCCTTGCCGCCGGCGCGCTCGATCTCGGTCACCACATTGTGCGCCGATTCCGGCCGAACGTCGTTGATTCCGACCTTGGCGCCCTCGCGCGCGAAAGTCAGTCCCGTTTCGCGTCCCAGTCCCGAGCCGCCGCCGGTGATAAGCACCACTTTATCTTTCAGTTTCATCTTAAGTCTCCCTCGACTCCGCTTCGCTACGCCTCGGGGCCGCTGCGCGGCGGCTGCGCCCGCTTCGCGCCTCATCCCGCGCCTACGCTTTTGGTTTCGCTTCTTTCAGTTGCCGCTTCCAGTCCAGCCGCCGCGCCTCGGCGCCGGCCGCCTCCGCTTCCTTTATCATGCCCTTCTGCTGATAGAACATGCTCAGGTTGGTGAACGCGAGGATGTCTTCCGGCTCCTGCTTGACGTATTGATTGGTGACCTCGATGGCGGCGTCGAGATCGCCCTTGGCCTTGAAGCAGAGCGCCAGTCCATGCGCCGCGTCGCCATACTTCGGGTCCTGTTCGAGCGCCTTTTTGTAGAGTTCTATCGCTTCGTCGAATTTGTCTTCGGCGAACAGGTCAACCGCCTCATCGTAGAGGTCTTCCTTATCAGGCATCGTTGTCACCTCGCGATCATGCGCATGTCGAGGGCATTCAATCCCGCGCTATCTCTATATAATACTAGTCGGCGGCGAATGCTCACCGAGGACGAAATCTACGAAGTGCTGCGCGAATGTTACGACCCGGAAATCCCGGTCAACATCGTCGAGCTCGGCCTGGTCTACGGCGTCGAGGTTGATGGCAATTCGGTCAACGTCATCATGACGCTGACCGCGCCGGGATGTCAGATGGGCTCAATGATCCGCGAGAACATCGAGGAAAAGCTGCTGGGCCTGCCCGATTGCGAGCGCGCCAACGTCGAGATCGTATGGGATCCGCCGTGGACCCCGCACATGATGTCCGAAGCGGCGCGCAAAAAACTCGACCTCGATAAGTGACCTGGCCACACCCTCAACTTGGTGCCGAGTATCTGCTAGGCTGCGCGCGAATCGGTGAGCGCTCTACTGAACGAGATCGCGTCAGCGGAGTGCCACAGACAATTCTGTACTGGAGGCGTTTCGAGAGCCTTGAGCATATTGGAGGCCGAGGACGTCGTCTTCACTAAACGGCGACTATCGCTTTTGGCGTATGGCCTCCTCGCGGCTAATGTTGGTTCGTTCGCTATCCGCTATTTTGCCGGCAAATGGCTGATCGACAAGGCCGGAAATCTCGCTTTCATCGACTTCATCCAGTGGTGGGTTGGCGGTCACTTCGCCCTTATGCGAGATGCCGCCGGTGCCTACAACTACTCCACCTTTGCCGCCGCCCAAGCCTTAGCGACTAAATCGCCGCCTCCGGTTGCTTATTTTCATTGGGTCTATCCGCCGACGATGTTGCTCCTGTTTGCGCCGATCGCGCGGCTTCCTTACGCAGTTGCGTTCTTCACCTGGATAGCCGCAACCCTCTGCTTATACATCGTCGCCCTTTACGCCATCGTACCATCCTTATTGTCAACTGTGCTGGCGCTTCTGCCATTGCCGGTTGTTAAAAATATTTTTGACGGTCAAACGGCCTTTCTGATGGCAGGGCTCCTCGGCCTATCGATGGTTTTGATCAGCCGAAGACCATACCTGTCGGGAATATGCCTGGGAATACTAACCTATAAACCGCAATTCGTCCTTTTCTTTCCATTAGCTCTCGTGATTACGGGGCAATGGCGCGTTATTGCGGGTGCAATAGCGAGCGCGTCGTTGTTCGCCGGGGCAGCCGGCGTAGCATTTGGGTCTGATGCCTGGCTGTTGTTTATGAGCTCCTTGCAGAGCCACAATCCCGCTACCTTATTGCCTCCTAACCTCGACGCGTTGAATCAGACGGTTTTCGGCCTGATGCACGAGGCCGGCGTAGGGCCAATCGCCGCCTGGACCGTCCATCTTACCGCCGCCCTGCTTACGACCGCGCTCGCCTGTCAAATCTGGCTGCGGCCGGTACCGCATTCATTAAAAGCGGCGGCATTTTCGATCGGCGCGTTGACAGTAACGCCGTACATGCTCGCCTATGATCTCACGGCGCTCTCCGTGCCCGCCCTGTTTCTAGTAAAGGATGCTCTGTTGCGGGGCTTTGCTCCCGGAGACCGATTGGTCCTATTGGGCTGTTTCCTGGCACTGTTCCTGTGTTTCAATTTCGTGGTCGGTCCGATCATCCTGCTTGCTCTGATGGGAATGGTATTGCGACGAGGAAGGTATGTGAGAGCGCCGGAGAGGCAGCCTTCGCTCGGATGACAAGCTAGGCGGCGGCGGTGCGCCGGCGGAAGAATCCCGCCGAGCTGATGCACACCAGCCGCGCGCAGGTTGACCGCATCCTCGATCCGCACAAAGGCAATGTGATATCGAGACGCTGCAACGCGCCGCCGCGCTGGTCGGCTGTCAACTCCGCTTCGAGCTGGTCCGACGGCAACCGCTCCCACCAATCCCGTTTTACCCAACTCGATGACCGTGCTTCCTTTGTTCGGTGGCAAAATTCGTGATCGGGGACGTCTTCGGTGACATGGTGGAATGTTCCGAATCTCAATGGGATGGACACGTGGTCAGGAAACATCCCGAAATGATCGGTCGGGAAAATGAAGTCGTCGCGGCCATAGCAAATCCCGACTCCGTGTTTGATGGAAACGTCCCTGATTCGAAGGTCTTCCAAGGCGTCCCAATTCCGACCGGCTTCTGGACTGGCGCGACCCCCATCGCTGTGGTGAGATATCGAAAGGCGGTCGGATTTTTAATCACTGCCTACTTGGGTACACCAGGTCCCGATTGGAGGCTGATATGGGCGCGACCGTAAGGAACATCGATAAGGTCGAAGTCTCCTACGATTCTGATGGTGACGTTCTCTATCTTTCCATCGGCGAGCCTAGACCTGCCCTGACGCGCGGAGAAAAGAACGGTCTTCTGATCCGCAGCGACCCCCAAACTCATCAGGTGGTCGGTCTGACCGTTTTGGATTACGAGAAAAAATTCCGTAAGCTCGCTGATATCTCGTGGGTTGAGAAACAATCCCTTCCTGATGAGATCGTCGAGTTCTTAAACCGCCGCCCGCAACTTGCCTAGCTCCTAACCCCTCTCCCGATGGGAGAGGTCGGTCGCGAATCTGCGAGCGACCTGGTGAGGGACCTTAGCAAGCGCGCTCCGCGCGCCTAAGGAATTCTTTGCGATGCGGGAAAAGTCACAGACTGAAGTCTGTGCTACAGCGAAGAAAATCAAATCGTGTCTTGTAGCACAGGCTTTAGCCTGCATGTCTGGAGCAGAAGAAATCGGATTTCCTGAATCGCACGCAACGACGCGCGCTGAATGCGGTCCCGCTCCAGCGCCATCAGATGGCGCAACCTCTCCCATCGGGAGAGCGATTTGAACCTCAGCGTACGCATAAAGCTTTGTGCTCTGCATCCAAATTTATCACGCAGGATCCCGGTCCACTTCATGCTCCGAATGACCGCGCTCGATCTCGCGTTTCGCAAGCGAATAGATCAGACCCGACGGCGCAGTCGGCTTCTCCCGATTGAGTGAGGTCTTTTGTTCTTCGAAGAAGTCCAGCCTTTCCACTGCGTCCTTTGGACTAATGATCGGATCCGTGGCTGAAAATGTCACATTCACAAACACTCGTAACCTCCGACGAAGATCATCATATCTAACGCCCTTATCATGATGTATTTCCGACTTCGCATCCGGGCGCAGAAACGCAATAACCGCCGCAAGAACGGTAACGGTGGTTGGTGCGATCCAGGTTTTCGGCGTCGAGTTCGCCGACCCCGTCACAGCGGTGGTCGTCGCCACCACTCCAGCGATCGTCGCGAGCAATCCTAGGGTGTAGTGGCATCGCATCCACCACTTCGCGGCGGTAAAATGCTGCTGAGCCGCAAAAAGGGCATCCTCTTGCAGTCGCCTCGCTTCCTTCCTGATTTCGTCCAGCTTCACCCGAGTAACCTGTTATCGGAAACGCGGGAACTTACCATTGTAGACTCTTTGCCAACACGCGAAGGCGGCACGCATGCGCTCAGCGCTGCCTAGGCTCTCCGCCAGTCTCGCGTATCCGTTGCCTAGCTGCATTGCCTTCACGGCGGAATTCACGTGACTCAACGCGTATGCGGCCTGCGCAAAGTTCGATGTGGCTTCTACGGGCTTGGCGACATGTAGGGGATCGTCGATGGCGGAATCTTGGAATTCACAAGCCGCACGAAGATTGCTTCCAGCACGGCCGGGTATCCCATCATCGAGATGAAATTAGGTGCAAGGTCCTTTGCGAAATTAACGACGAAGCATTCCAAATAGAATGAGTTAATGAACTTGTAGCTATTGAAGGCCTTCCAAGCTTTGACGAATCGAATGAGAGGCTTCAGTTTCTTCGCTTGAATCTCATCGAGACGATCTAGCTCGGTCGAATGCGCTTCAGGCGTACCTTTCATCCAACCGTTTTTCTGATCGGCTATGAGAAAAATACGGAAATCTCTGGTTCGATCAACCTCGAAACAAGGGATAATTTCATTTTTCTCTTCTCCGTCGGAGAAATCGATCGTAACCCCAGGCGGTTCCATCGTAATTTTGGTGAATTGAAAGCGACGCCTGAGAGCAATATGTACCGCGTTCAACGTCCGGGTTGACGGCGTTTGGAGGTGTTGGGCAGGCAGCACCGCGAATCTGTCGGCATCGCTATAGTTCGGCAGATTTGTTCCGCGCCCGAACGAACCGGATAGGAAGAATGATGTCATTCCGAGTGTCGAAGTAAGGCATTGCTCTATCGAGATTCTATGTGCGGCCTGAGCTGAAGTTTCGCCTGATGGAGTCGTAAGTAGCCTAGCAAATTCGTCAAATGTATCTTGAAGTTTTCGGGCCATGGTACGCCCACCTCACATTTCGAGCCGACAGATCCGCCTGTCACGAGAGCGGTGTGAATGCTCTCCGGCAGCACGAGCTTTCATGTTCCACCCGAAATGCTCGTCGCGAAATAAGGCCCGGCTTATGCGAATCCACAATCACCCACCGGGGTTGTTGATAACTTGCGAGAGGTGCTCCCGCAACGAATCGCGGGGTCTTTCGATTCGGAAGCCTCGCTCGGGAATGACAACCTAAGGATTCGCGGTGCGCTGGCGGAAGAATTCGATCACCCGCTCCTCGGCAAGCTTGGTCGGAGTGCCGGGACGATCCCAAATTGATCGTCAGCACCGAATGGGGCGGCAGCGGGCCGGGTTCCGCATCCCCGTCCAATTGCAGACCGGGCTTCACAGCAGTTTTATGAATTCGTCAGTCGAGAGGCCGGCTTGATCGAGAATGCTTTTGAGCGTTCCGCGTTTGAGGTCTTTTCGGTGAAAAGGAACTGTCACGATGCCCGGCCGTGAGGGATGCCGAAAATACCGATGCGATCCGGTGCTGTGGTCCATCAAGAAGCCTGCGCGGTTTAGCGCCCGTATTACTTCGGCGGGCGTACACACCGGCAAGCGCGGCATATGACTACAAGTCTACGGCAACGCGCTCGACACTGGGAGGACTGGGCTCGATCGGAATTTCCTCGCCGTGCTTCACCAGGCTTTCCAGGTAGCCGCGGATCGCGTCTTTCACCATCGCGCGCGCTTCCTCGATGGTGTCACCCTCGGTCACCAGGCCCGGAAGTGCTGGAACGGTTACCCTATAGCCGCCTTCCGCCGCCGGCTCAAAAACCGCCGTATAGTGATATTCCGCCATCGAGGTCGATTCCTTATGTTTTGCCTGGACCTTGATTCTAGGTCACCCGCGCTGCTGGTCCAAGAGCATCGCTTCGCGTAGGTCCTTCGCTTCGCTCAGGATGACAAACTACGGATTCGCGGTGCGCTGGCGGAAGAATTCGATGACCCGCTCCTCGGCAAGCTTGGTCGGAGTGCCGGGACGATCCTGCAAATTAATCGTCAGCACCGAATGGGGCGGCATCGGGCCGGGCTCCGCATCCTTGGGATCGATCTCGATCGCCTCGAACCGATTGCCGAAGGTCTTCTTGTAGGTGTCGAAGCGCGCATCGGGCACGAAGCTGTCGCCGAAGAAGCGCAGACCGATCATCGAGAGGTCTTCTTTCTCGAAGCGATCCTTCGCGCATGAGACCTCTTCGGGCGATACGTTCATCGCGGCGGCGCGCTTCTTCGATCCGAACGTCATCGGCAACGACGGCTGCGACAGCACCGGCGCGACCACCGAGGGCTCGGTCATCATCGCGAGCGCGAAGCCGCCGGTGAAGCACATCCCGACCGCGCCGACTCCGCGCCCACCGCATTCGGCGTGGACCTTTTTCGCCAGCGCGCGCAGCCAATCGATGATGGGGCTGGAGCGATCGGTGGCCCATACCGCGAACTCGCGGCGGATGCAGATGCCCGTCAGCATCTCGCGGATCGCATAGCCGGTGGAAACGGGACGGCCCGGCTCGCCAAAGAGGACCGGCAGGAACACCGTCATGCCGGCGGCGGCAACGCGATCGGCGAAGCGGATCACCAGCGGATGCAGCCCCGGCATCTCATGCATGATGATGACGGCGGGCCCGGCGCCGCGGCGATAGACCTTGCGGGTCCATCGGCCGTCGTTGAAGTCGAAGGAGATGTAGTCGGCGAGCGCGGATTCGTAGGACATGTGGTTTCCCTAAAAGATCCAAAAACTGGCTGCCTACCTTCACCTTCTCTCCCCGATGGGAGAGACAAGAGTGAGGGTCATCAAGGATCGATCAGCACCCCTGGATTCAGGATGCCGTGCGGGTCGAGCGCCTTCTTGGCAGCACGCAACGCATTGGCGAATCCGTCCGGCCGCTGGATGTCGTACCATGGGCGATGATCACGCCCGACCGCGTGATGATGCGTAATCGTGCCGCCGAGCTTCATCAGAAGATCGGAAGCCGCCTTTTTCACCTCGTCGCGCTGCTCCAGTTGCGATTCCTTTTTCCCCGGCCCCAGGAAAGTGTAATAGGGCGCGGGGCCGTCGGGATAAACATGGGTGAAGCGGCAGGTCACGCTGCCCTTGCCGCAGATGCGTTTGATGGCGTCGCGCGCGCATTCCATCACCTGCATGTGGAAATTCTCGAAACGGTCCCACGTGATCGAAGTCTCGAAGGTGTCGCTCACCATCCCCATCGCGGCGACGGTGTCCATCAGGTACGGCGCGTTGAGAAACGCGTTGCGCCACGCGCCCGCCGCGCCCTCATGCGTCGCCTCCTGATCGGTGCGGGTCTTGATTTCCTCCTGCGGGATCTTGCCGCCGTGATCGGCGCAGCATTCCAGCGCGCGCTTCATCCAGGGCTCCAGCGGATGGTCGCCGGATTCGAACGCGAGCACCATCACCGCCTCGTCGCCGTTGGCCGCGCCGGAGTTGAGCGCCTCGCCCTCATCGAGGACGCGGCAGTTCGCGGGAAACAGACCCGCCTGGCCAATCTGCCGCACGGCCCTCGCGGCAGCGAAGAAACTTGGGAACGGCACCGACGCGCCGATGCGAAACTTGGGGCGATGCTGCAGCCGCATCCATGCTTCGGTGATGATGCCGAGGATACCCTCGGAGCCGATGAACATACGATCGGGACTCGGCCCCGCGCCCGAACCCGGGAGGCGTCGCGACTCGATGGTGCCGGTCGGGGTGATGACGCGCATAGACTCGACGAAGTCATCTATATGCGTGTAATTGGTGGCATAGTGACCACCGGAGCGGGTGGCAATCCATCCGCCGAGCGAAGAAAACTCGAAAGATTGGGGATAATGGCGAAGTGTGAGGCCATGCGGCTTCAGTTGCGCCTCGAGATAGGGTCCGAGTGCGCCGGCCTGGATTCTTGCGGCGCGTGAGGATTCATCGACATCCAAAACCTTATTTAAATGCATTAAGTCGATGGACACCGCGCCGCGATAGTCACCTTGACTCGGCGCTTCGAGGCCTCCGACGACGCTGGAGCCTCCGCCGTAGGGCGTCGCGGCGATCTTCGCGCCATCGCACCATTCGAGAATCCTGATGATGTCCTTCTCATCGCGGGGAAAGGCGACGACGTCGATCGGGTTCGGATAGTAGCGACGAAACGCGCGAATCAGATCGCGCGAGCCCTTACCATAGCTGTGGCCGGCGCGATCGTGCGTGCGGGTCGAACAGATTTCCTTTAGCGAATCGGGGGGCTGCACCCGCGGCGCGCGCAGATTCAATTCCTTCTCGGTCGGCGGCGGCGTGAGGGTCAGCTCGCCGAGGCCGAAGCGCTTCGCCATCCGCTCCGCCATATGCTGCTGCTGTTCGGGAGTAGGTCCCTGGTCTTCGTAGCCCCATCCCCAGAATTTTCGCCTGCGTTCCGCCATCGCACGAACTCCTTGTGTTGAGGTGCTGAAGTTTCGCGACTCGATTCTGCGCCGCGTCCGCGCACAATTACAAATGATCGCAGACGGCTTGCGTGCCAGAGGTGGCCGCCGTATTGCTCAATGATTGAGGAGCGCTTTCCATGAGTGAAGGATCGATTTCCGCCAAAGATCCGCATCCGCGGAAACGGGTCGCGGTGCTCGGCATCGAGATGGCCTATGTCGATACCGGCGCCGGCGATCCGATCGTCTTCCTCCACGGCAATCCGACTTCGTCGTACCTGTGGCGCAACATCATCCCGCACCTCAGCGCCAACGCGCGATGCCTCGCACCCGATCTCATCGGGATGGGCGAATCGGGAAAATCCTCGACCGGCACTTACCGCTTCGTCGATCACGCTAAGCATCTCGACGCGTGGTTCGATGCGCTCGGGCTGAATCGTCGCCTGACCTTGGTCATCCATGATTGGGGATCGGCACTGGGATTTCACTGGGCGCATCGCCATCCCGATGCGATCGGGGGCCTCGCATACATGGAAGCTATCGTGCGTCCGCTCAAGTTCGAAGAGTGGAATCAGCAGTCAGTCAATCTGTTCAAGTCGCTACGCAGTCCGGCCGGCGAGGAGATGATTCTACAAAAGAATATTTTCGTCGAACGAATCCTACCCGGCAGCGTGACGCGCAGACTCACCGACGAGGAAATGGCCGTCTATCGCAAGCCGTTCCTCGAGCCGGGTGAATCGCGCCGTCCGACGCTAACGTGGCCGCGACAGATTCCCTTCGACGGCGAGCCGGTTGACGTTACGAAAATCGTCGATGAGTATTCGAAGTGGCTGTCGCAGAGCGCGACCCCGAAACTTTTCATCAACGCCGACCCGGGTGCGATCCTGATCGGAGCGCAGCGCGAGTTCTGCCGCAAATGGCCGAACCAGCGCGAGGTTACCGTGAAGGGCGTGCACTTCATCCAGGAGGACTCGCCGCACGAGATCGGCTCAGCGCTGGCCGATTGGTATCGGACACTATAAGGAGAGACCGCCGCGATGTATTCGAACCTGATTCTCGAAGTGAAAAGCGGCGTCGCGCATTTGACGCTGAATCGGCCCGAGGCCGCCAACGGCATTAACAAAGAGCTGGCCGAGGACCTCGATCATGCGGCGCGCAAATGCGACGACGATCCCACAGTGCGAGCGATTCTGATTTCAGGCGCGGGCAAGTTTTTCTGCGCGGGTGGCGACCTCAAGAGCTTCGCGGCCAAATCGGAGACCGATCTGCCGCGCTACCTCGAAGAAGTTACTTCACACCTGCATCGCGCGGTTTCGATGTTTGCGCGAACGCGTTCGCCGGTGGTTGCGGCGGTTCACGGCAGCGCGGCCGGCGCCGGGTTCAGTCTCGTATGCGCGGTCGACTTCGTGATCGCGGCGGAGTCGGCGAAGTTCACTATGGCTTACACCAAAGCCGGCCTCACGCCCGACGGTTCATCGACCTTCTACCTGCCGCGGATCGTCGGCCCGCGGCGCGCGATCGAACTCGCGATCCTCAATCCAGTGCTGTCCGCGAAGCAGGCGCTCGACTTGGGAATCGTTACGCGCATGGTTCCCGATGCCGAACTGCTTTCGACCGCGACCGCATTCGCCGAGGAACTCGCGACCGGTCCCACCCTCGCTTATCGGGGAGTAAAGCGGCTGCTGATCGACAGCGCCGTCGCGGGACTCGAAGAGCAGATGGGCCGTGAGACCGAGACGATTTGCGCGACGGCCTGGACCAAGGACGCACGCGAGGGCATCGCGGCATTCGTCGAGAAACGCAAGCCCAAATTCACCGGCGAATAGCGCAGTCCTTACACGCTCGCTTGACATTCGCCCGCGGTTGATTGGAATAGTTGCGTCAATCGAACCCGTTAACCAAGCGGTGTGCCTTGCGCGCGACCGCTTTGAAGGCCACTCGGAGCAACACCCATGGAATACACCAAGCTTGGGAAAACCGGCACTACAGTATCGCGCATCTGCCTCGGATGCATGAGCTATGGCGACAAGAAGTGGCGCGACTGGGTGCTCACTTCGGATGAGGCGCGCCAGCACTTCCAGGTCTCGCTCGAAGCCGGAATAAATTTCTTCGATACCGCGGACGTGTACTCGGTGGGCGTCAGCGAAGAGATCACCGGGCGATGGCTCGCCGAGATGGCGTCGCGCGACGAGGTCGTGATCGCGACCAAGGTGAACGGCCCGATGGGATCGGGGCACAATCGCGCGGGGCTCTCGCGCAAACACATCCTCGAAGCGTGCGACGCATCACTGCGACGGCTGAAAACCGACTTCATCGATCTTTATCAAATTCATCGCTTCGACTTCACCACGCCGATCGAGGAAACCCTCGACGCGCTCGACTCGCTGGTCCGCGCTGGCAAGGTCCGCTACCTCGGCGCCAGCAGTATGGCGGCGTGGCAGTTTCACAACATGCTGAACCTCCAGCGCCAGAACGGGTGGCATCGATTTTCGACGATGCAGAATCATTACAACCTGGTTTATCGCGAAGAGGAGCGCGAGATGAATCCGCTCTGCATCGATGAGGACGTTGGATTGATTCCATGGAGCCCACTCGCGCGCGGATTTCTCGCCGGCAATCGCACCAAGACCAGGGCCGAGCCGACCACCCGCGCCAAGACCGACGACTTCGCCAAGAGCATGTATTTTCGCGATAACGATTTCGAAGTGCTCGACGCGGTGGAAAAGGTCGCAAAGAATCGCGGTGTCACTCCGGTCCAAGTCGCGTGCGCGTGGATTCTGCAAGCACCCGGTGTCACTGCGCCGATCATCGGTGCTACCAAACTGAACCAGCTCACCGAACTTTACAAAGCGGTCGATATCAAACTGACTTGCGAGGAAATCGCAACCCTCGAAAAGCCGTACCGGCCGCATCCGATTCTTGGGCACACGCAGCCCGATCCGCGTCGGATGGTGCATTGATAGAGGCCCATTCTCAAGTTAAAGCACAACTCGAGAATCGCCCTTCGGTACGGAGAGAAATCAGCCGCCCTTCAGCGTCGAGGCGAGGTTCTTGCCCTCGCGACGACGAAAGTTGACCGCGATCGCGAGCCGCTCTAGGTGCTGATCGATGATCTTGCCGCCGAGCCGGACGCGATGCTCCTGGAAGAACTGCTTCACTTCGTCTTCGCGATCGAGCAGCGACACCACGCCTTCACACATACGCGGCAATGCGTTGTCGGGATATTTGCGCGTCATCTCATCCCAATGACTTCGGACATAGTCCCACGCCTCGTAGCGGCTCGACGTGTTGAGCAGCAGCGAATCCATCAGATACGGCGCGTTCTGAGTACGCACCTCGCCGTCGAGCGTCATCTCCATCGTGCGGCGCAGCAACCCCTTGTCGCGGAAGTTCGCGAGCGCGAACAAGTAGCGCTGCTCTTCCTGCGGCGTACGTGCGGACTTAAACTTTTTCTTGAATTCCTCGTAACGCGCGGCGTCACCCGAGTATGCCAGCACCGAGACCAGCGCCGGCGCGATATCGCGATCTGCGAGTGAAGGATTGTCATCCCACAACGCGTAGAGCTGCCGCGCCTTGCCCTGGATTTCCTGATCGTCACCGATCGTACCTAGGACGGCAATCAGCACGCCGCGCAACTGGCGCGTCAGTTCATCTTCGCCGGGCTTCGGCTCCCATCCCAGCCGCGCGAATGCGGGCCCAACGACTTTGCGCACCTCCGCCGCGAGCGCCGGACGATCGCGATCATCGACGATCATGTCGAGATAGTTGAACGCCCCAATCAGAGCGCGCCAAACGTTGAGGTCGGTCTCGATCGTGAACAGACGCGCCATCTTGAGGAACTCGGAGAGCGGCGAGTGACCAGCGACGGTCGCTGCCCAGGTATCGCTCACCAGACCGAAGCGTTCGATTGGCTGCAGCGCCGCGAGGTTACGCGTGATCGATTGAAGCAGCGCGGGGCTATAGTGTACCCGGTAAAATCCGTGACCGCCTTCATTAAGCAGCGCCCATTCGAACTTGCCGTCGAGCGGGATGGTCGCCTCGCGTTCGGTCAGCACGATCTTTTTGCTGATGGTGCCGCGATCGGTCTTCGCGCGAATCATCAGCGGCACATGCCAAAGCTGATCGTTTTCGGCGCCGTCGGGAAGCAAGAAGAAGCGGCGCTGACTGACCTTGATGCTTTTGCCATCCGAACCTTCCTCGGCGCGGATGATCGGGAAACCCGGCTGGAAAATCCACGAGTCCATCATCTTGCGGACCGGTTGCTTCGAGGATTCCTCGATCGCGTCCCACAGGTCGGTGGTCTCGGCGTTGGCGTACTCATGCTTCTTCAGGTACGCGGCGATGCCTTTGCGAAATTCCTCATCACCCATGTACTGCTCTAGCATCCGCAACACCGAGGCGCCCTTCTCATACGTGAGCACGTCGAACATCGCGCGCGCGTCTTCGGGACTGTTCACGGTGAATTCGATCGGGCGCGTACTCTTGAGTCCGTCCACCGCCATCGCGGCCGCGCGCGAGACAGAAAAACTGTCCCACCGCCTCCATTGAGGTTTCCACTTATCGACCGCGAGCATCTCCATGAAGGTGGCAAAGGCCTCGTTGAGCCAGATGCCGTTCCACCACTTCATCGTGACGAGATCGCCGAACCACATGTGCGCGTTCTCATGCGATACGACGTCGGCAACACGCTCGAGTTCGGCGCGCGAGGCGGTTTTTTCGTCAACCAGTAGGGCGGTCTCACGGAACGTTATCGCGCCGAGGTTTTCCATCGCACCCGAGGCGAAATCCGGAATGGCGATCAGGTCAACTTTGTCGCCAGCATACGGGAGGCGATAATAGTTGGCGAAATATTTGAGCGAGAAGGCGCCAATCTCTTTCGCGAAGTTGGTCAGGTCTCCTTTGCCCGGGACGTGCACGACGCGCAATGGAGTTCCGGCGTTGACCGGCGCGGTCGCGTCGAACTCGCCCACGATGAAGGCGACCAGGTAGGTTGACATCACCATCGTTTCGGCAAAGACGACTTCCTTCTTGCCTTTGATCGCGCTGGGCTTCTCGCTTTCCACGTGCGCATTCGAAATCGCGGTGAGATTCTGATCGACAACCAGCGTGATCTTGTAACTCGCCTTCAATTCCGGCTCGTCCCAACATGGGAACGCGCGACGCGCGTCAGTCGATTCGAATTGGGTGGTCGCGGCGGTGTGTGTCTTGCCCGATGCGTCCTGATATTGGCTTCGATAGAAGCCGTGCAGCTTGTCGTTGAGGATGCCGCGGAACGCGATATGGAGTGTCCATTCGCCGGGGTCGAGCGGCCGGTCGAAGCGTAGGGTGGCGCGCTCCTTCTTGGGGTCGAGTTCCGCCTTGCCGCTGAGCGAGGTTTTTCCACGCTCGACGCCCACCCGATCGATATCCAACTCCAGCGCGTTGAGAACAATCTCGGAGGTCGGGGAATTGACCACGATCGCGACGCTCTCCTCGCCCGCGAAGGTGAACTGCGTGAGGTCCGGAATGAGGCGGATTTCGTAGCGCCGGGGAGTTACGGTCTTCGGGAGCCGAAAATCGCTGCCGCTTTCGGCAAGCGGCGCGCCTTCCTGGTCAAACATGGAAACATCCTTTCCAGCGGAGTCGGCACGACGGCCAACTACGATTCCGATCGATAGCACACAGAGTATTGCAATTAATTTGAAGGCGCGAGGGAAAATGCGATTGCTCCGCGATTTCATCAAGCCGCGACTTTCAAGGGACGTTCAAGCCACGTCACGTCCCAGAAGCATCCGAACTTGCGTCCGTTGCCGCTGAAAGTTCCGACCGTGTGAAAACCGAAGCGATTGTGGAGCGTTATCGAGGCGTCGTTCGGAATCGTCACTCCGGCGACGATGCGATTTATGTCCTCGCCGGCGAGCGCCTCGAACAGCGCGGCGTAGAGCTTCGATCCGATGCCGCGGCCCGTCCTTTCGGGCGCGCAATAGACGCTCGACTCCACCGTGGTGTCGTAGGCGCGCTTGACGCGAAAGCGTCCGGTGCTCGCGTATCCGATCACACTGCCGTCCTCGACCGCGACCACGAGGCGATGGCGGCCGTGATCCGAGTGCTCCTCGAACCAGGGCGTGCGCGCCTCGACGGTGAACGGCTCGAGGTCGAAGGTAATCGGCGTGTTGATAACGTAATAATTGTATATCTCTGTCAGCCGCGGGAGATCCGTTCGCGTCGCTGGGCGGATGATAGCTTCAGCCATGGACTTCACCCTCCTGCTTCATTCCACGAGCGACCTCGCCGAAAGTAGTCAGCCGAATCCCGTGCGAGGCGATCGCGTCCCGCACTCGGGCGCTGGTGAGAACTTCCGTTTCGCGTTGCGAAGAGGGCGCGGGCGGGGTTCCTCCGATATCCATCGCGGGATGAAAATAGATCTCGGTAAGTCCGTCGGGAAGCCGGTCTATCACGCCCAGCACATAATCCTCGGTGATGTGATGGGTCTGATGGAGCCCGAACAGCCTGTCGGTCGACCTGATGCCGCGCTCGGCGACCATCCGTCGCGTCCGGCGCGAGAGCGTGCGAAAAATCGCGGCCTCGAGGAGCTTGCCGGGTATGCGTTCGCGGGAGATGGCGAGGGTCGTGACAACTGGCTCGCTGGGTAGTCGGATGCATGGGACCTTATATTCCTGGGCCAACTCGATCACGATATCGGCGATCGCGGGGTGCACATGGAAATTGAGATGGCCATCGATGTGATTGAGGTATCCGATCAGCTTCAGATGCAATTCGATTTGCGCGCGGCACTCCGCCTTCAGCTTTTCGCGAATACCGCGCGTAAAGAAATATCTCAGCCCGGTCAACAGCGGTTTGTTGCTGAAGCGACCGAGCGCATCGACTACGGGCGCGATTTCCGATGCCGGCAACACGCTGCGCCCCATGCAAACCACCAGATGCAGGCCGACATCGAGGGCGGGATACTCCTTCGCGAGCGCCGCAGCTTCGTCGCGCGCCCCCTCAGCCACCATCAGGCTGGTGCTGGTGAGGATCCCCTCGCGATGGGCGCGGATGATGCCGGCGTTGACCTCGCTCGAGAATCCGAAGTCGTCGCCGTTGACAATCAGGCTCTTCACGTTCGCGCGATTTCCATTTAACTGCCCACCACCTTGACCCTGCCGCATGTGCGCGCAATTTTGCTAGCAGCGCGCGCACGGCTCAAGCGCTTGAACCATCTTGATTCTCATCTTCTATGCATTTTCGCGCGAAGTCTCGGCGCTCAAGCGCCGACTAAACAATCGCAGCGAGCTGAATCTCAAGGGGCTCAGCGGTTTTCGGACGCACACGGATCGCGGCGAGGTGGCGTTCGTCGCGACCGGAATCGGGATGAAGCGCGGCAGAGCCATCGCGCGTCAGGCTTTGTCCGCTTTACCCGACACCGAACTGGTGATCGGAACGGGCGTAGTGGGCGCGCTATCGGGCGGTCTGCGTCCCGGCGATATTGTGATCGCCGACCGCGCGATGAAGGCGCGCGAAGATAGTGCGCATCCCGAGCATGTTTTTCCGGTCGATCCGGCGACGCTCGATCATTGCGAGCGCACCTTGCATGCCGCGGGCCTCGCATCTTCCACCGGTGCGATTCTCAGCTCGCTGCGCGTCATTCCGAATGCCGACGGGAAGCGCGCGGCGAAGCATCATAGCGGCGCGATCGCAGTCGATATGGAGAGTGCGGCCATCGCCGGCGAGGCGACCGCCCGCGGCATTCCATTCGCGATCGTGCGCACCGTGATCGATTCGCTGGAAGACGAGATCTTCGGGGCCGAGATGGCCGATGAGCAAGGCCGCGTCAAACCGCTCGCGGCCGCGAATTACCTGGTTCGCAATCCCGGTGCGGTGCTGAAGATTCCGTGGATGATCCGCAACCTGGCACTCGCGACGCGTGCGCTGGCCGACGCGATCGAGGCGCTTATCGACGCCGGACCGCCTTCGCGCGAATAGAATCCGTCGTCGCGCCCGGTCCGGAGTGCAAAAGGGGGGCAAGCTGAGCGCTAGTATCCGTTTGCGCGAACGATCGGTTATGGTGGCGGTTTCAATGAATCGTCACGGAGGGGAATCCCATGGCTGCTAGTGCGACAGATGCATCGCGTCCTCTGGCGGGCGCGCCTATGAGCGTCTCAGACATCTATGCGCATGCGCGCGCGTTGAGTGGTTACCTGCGCGAGAAATCCGCCGAGATCGACGAGGCGCGACGGCTGCCGCCCGAGGTTGCCGCGCGGCTGCGCGACGCCGGTATGTTCCGCATTGCGATGCCTAAAATCTGGGGCGGTCCCGAGCTCAGCACCATTGAGCAGATCGAAGTGATCGAGGAAATCTCGCGCGGCAACGCCGCCGCGGGATGGTGCGTGATGATCGGATGTGATTCCGGCTACTTCTCCGCCCATCTCGATGACGACGCGGGACGCCGGCTCTATCCGCGCCTCGACATGGTGACTGCGGGACAAGCCAGCGTAGTCGGCATCGCAGAAAAAGTTGAAGGCGGCTATCGAGCGTCGGGCAATTTTGCATTCGCCTCCGGCATCACGCACGCCGACGTGGTAATCGCCGGATGCACCGTTCAGGAAAATGGTTCGTCGGCGAGCGCTGCACCGAGAGGACGATGGATGCTCATCCCGGCCTCAGAGTGCGAGATGCAGGACACCTGGCATACGACAGGCTTACGCGGAACCGGCAGCAACGATTTCCGTTTGTCGAATGTCTTTGTTCCCGAAGAGCGCAGCTTCAGCTTTTTCGAACCGGCCAAGCGCGACACCCCGCTTTATCGCGCGAGTAACACGTTCCTGCCGAAGTTTTCCGGCATCCCACTCGGCGCCGCTCGCGCAATGATCGATCTCGTCTCCGAGACGATGCAAACCAAAGTCGAGTTTCCGTCCGGACGCCCGTACAAAAGCTTCCCGCGGATTCAGAGTACGATCGCGGAAGCAGAAATGATCCTCGGCGCCGCGCGCTCCTATGTCTTTTCTGCGGCCGAGCGCGAATGGAAGCGCCTCGAAAAGAACGAGCAGCCGACCGAAAACGAACGCGCAGACGTCTGGCTGTGCCGCGTTCATGTCGCTCATGCGGCGCGCGAAGTCATCAGGATGCTCTACGACGCGGTCGGCGGAAGCGCGATCTACTCGCGCAAAGGTCCCTTCGATCGCGCGCTGCGCGATGCGGAGACCTGGTGCCAGCACGTCGTCGTCCAGCGCCGGACGCTCGAATATATCGGCGCCATGCTGCTCAAATCGGGCGCGTCGCCGTTCCCGTTTCTGTGACTGTGAAGTGATACGGGAAATGCGCCCTTAGGACTCTACTTCGCCTTCGCGACGTCCTCCCACTTGGGGTCGCCGTCGAGCACGTACTTGTTCCCGTCGGCCTTGTACTTGAACACCAGCGCCTTTTGATCGCCGGACTTCTTGCCTTTTGGCTTGTATGCGTCGGCTTGGAGCTTGACAGTCACGCTGCTGCCGCTCGGAAAGATATGCGGTTTTGCGTGTTCCAGGTCGACATAGGCCTCACCGGAAGATTTCTTTTCGCTTTCCTGATCGAGATACTGCTCGGAGTCATTGGCAACCGCATCCTGGAGTGCTTGCTGCTGCGCCTTGCTCATCGGATTCGGCGCCGACCCACCGCCACCGCCGCCTCCGCTCGGCCCGCTCTCACCAGCCGGCAGATGCTTCTTCACCTCGATCGCGCCCGCCCTCGACGGTATCAAAAGCGCGCCGACAAAAAGCGCCGCCGCCAGAATCGCGAATCCCTTCCTCATCGTCTTTTCACGCATTGTCCCTTACCCCCGATTCCATAGACGCCCTTTGGACACGTCTATAGCACGGGTTTTCGCTCTCCAAAATGGCCGGCAGGGAAAATCCAACCGATCGCATAGCGATCCGGAGGGCCTCAGTTGGCGTGGGCTTCGGTCAATTGGAAGCGAATCGGAACCTCGCACCAGCTCGAGACCGCGATACCGTCGCGCCGTGCCGGGACGAACCGCCATCGCTTGCGCACCGTTTCGGTCGCGCTCTCATCCAGTGAATCGAAACCCGAGGACTGCGCGATCTCGACTCTTTCGACCGAGCCGTCAACCCCAACCTCAACGCGCAGTAGCACATTGCCCTGCTGCGCCCTTCGGCGCGCAGCTATCGGGTAAATCGGAACTGGATTCCTTCCATACTCGACATGCGCCGACCATGAGCCTGATCCGTCACCTGCATCGGCATCGTCGCGACCTCGGCCATCGCCCCCATCGAGTCGCAGCGGCGGGGCCGACGTGCTTTCGATGCGCGCGCCAGTGGCTCCCGTTGCAACGGGAACCACTGGCGCGCTCCCCGCAGGCATTGCGGCGGCGCCGGGGACCGGCGCCGCCGCAATGCCCGCGGACTGCCACGACGCGCTCGGGGGCTTCGCCCTCGAGCGCGCGGCGCGGCGATGCGGATGCTGGGGCGTCCGCGGCTTCGCCGCGGACGCCCCAGCATCCGCGCTGCCTCTCCCGGCGGCGCCGGAATGCTCGAATTCCACCAGATACGCGAGCACCCAATCATGATGGGGCCGCTCGACCTCGGGAACCAGGAACACGAGCGCGATCAGAATGAGCGCGTGGGCCGCGGCCGACGCGACGAACGCGAGGCCGTGACGCCGATGTGCATCGCGCTCGCGCGATGCGTGCTCATCGGCGATTTGACCTATTTTCTGCTCGCCTTCCATCTATGGGAGCCGCCCGAAACTTGCCGGCGAGCATGATGGAGGCGGACAGGAGGGTCAGCCAGGATTGCGCGATTGCGGCATCGATGGCGGACGACGATCCTGAAGCCTCCCTCACCCGCGAAGGTTCAACGGCTCCGTTGATTCGATCGGTCTCCTGACTCGGAGCGTCGCGCTCCACACAGTTGCGGGGCAGTGCCGGCATCGCACCGGCTTCCCCGACCGAACCAGCCGCTACACTACGCCGCCGTCGCCCACTGTCAATATCGGAGGTGAGTTCTAAGGAGAGATGAGTTCTAGCGCGAGCCGCCGTTAAGAGGGTACGCAAAGAACTCGTCGACAAGACCAACAAAGCGGAAGAAGCACCGTGACGCTATCAAGGCCCACGGCGCCATCATCAGTACGATCGCCTCGCAATGAAGCGCTACAGCCCCGACGCTGACCCGCCCGCCGAGCAATATCGGGTCGGCCATGCCAGCGGCGGCTCTGTACGCGTGGACGTATGGCGCCCATAGATGCGCATATACATTCAGCATCACGATTCCCCACGCCGCGCCCAGAACTAGCAGCAGGAGAAAACCCGCGATGCCGACCATCGTCAGCGCCGCTCCATGCTTCATGAAGTACACGCGCATTAGTGAAGGCCCTACCGGCAGAATAGCGGTAGGGTTGATGTTGTGGGAGTCCGCTCGGCCGCGCCCCGCGGCAGTTTGACAGGATGCCACCCTCGGCGCTATGAGTTGAAGTTCAGAAACTGAAGCTCGATTCAGTTCCCGTTCATAAATGAGCGTACAGGAACGCAAACGGCGCGAACGCCGCGCCCGCCGACAGACTATCCTGGAGGCCGCCGCGTCGGTCTTTGCGAAACACGGCCTGGATAGCTCCACTATCGAGATGGTTGCGCGCGCGGCCGAGGTCGCCGTCGGCACTATCTACCTGTACTTCTCGTCCCGCGATGATCTGTTCCTACAACTTACCGCCGAACGAATCGAGGAACTTACGGCGCGCTACGCGGCTATCCAATCATCCGGGCTAGAGCCGCTGGCCGAGCTGCGCACAATGGCGCGCGGCTACATCGATTACCTCAACAACTCGCGCGAGCTGTTCCTGATTCATCAGTCGGTCGGCTATGCGCGGATTCGGAAGCGGCTCAAGCGCAAGTCCGAGATCGCGCATTACAATCGCGTGCTCAGCCTCGGCCACAAAGCGTTCGACCAATGGGAAGCCGCGGTCGGCAGGGTCTATGAGCTTGGCCTCATCCCCAATGTGATGGATTTGGCGACCACCGCCTCGGTTTTGTGGGCCAGCCTCAACGGCGCCTTCCTACTTACCGGCCAGGACAATACGTTCCGCGAGGTTACAGGACTGAACCCCGAGAGCTTCGTCGAGCGCGCGTTCGAATTCCACCTTAGCGCCGCGCAAGCGCTGGCTGCTCATCATGATAACGGCAATGGAAATGGAGCACAGGCTAAAGCCCGTGCCACTAAAAATAGCAAAGCAGTTCAAACGCATTCAGCCGCCACGGCGCACGCCTGAGCGGGAAGGCGGCCGCGCGCCGCCGAAAGCACACGAAGGAGAGCATATGAAATTTACCTGGTTCCACTTGATGCCATATCGGTATCTACCCGAGGACTTCAAGGACAAGTACCGCAGCGTATGGGTTGACATTCCGCAAAACCTCTACGATCCCAAAGTCGGGCATCGGCTCTACAACGATTACCTCGATCAGCTCGAGTTCGCCGATCAGATGGGCTACGACGGGCTCGGCATCAACGAGCATCATCAGAATGCCTATGGAATGATGCCGTCGCCGAATATCATGGCGGCCGCACTCGCGCGCCGCACCCGCAATGCCGATATCGTCGTGCTGGGCAATTCGATCGCGCTGTACAATCCTCCGATCCGCGTCGCCGAGGAATTCGCGATGCTCGATGTGATCTCGGGCGGACGTCTGCGCGCCGGCTTCCCGGTCGGCACGTCAATGGACACCAATTTCTGCTACGGCGAAATTCCCGCCACCCTGCGCGAGAAGTACTACGAGGCGCACGATCTGATCATCAAGGCGTGGAAGGAAGAGGAGATGTTCGCGTTCAACGGCAAGTACACCAAGCTGCGCTACGTGAACCTGTGGCCCAAGCCAATCCAAAAGCCACATCCGCCGATCTGGATTCCAGGTGGTGGTTCGGTCGAGACCTGGGACTTCTGCGCGAAGCATGATTACAACTACAGCTTCCTTTCCTACTTCGGGTACATCGCGGGCAAGAAGGTCGCCGATGGCTACTGGGAAGTGATGGCGAAGATGGGCAAGCCGCTCAATCCCTACTCAATGGGATTCGCGCAGGTGGTCGCCGTCTCCGAGACCGATGAGCAGGCGGAGAAGGACTACGCGCCGCACATGGACTACTTCTACAACCGATGCCTGCACGTGTATGACGGCTTCGCCGACGCGCCGGGATATCGCACCGTCAAGACCATCAAGGCCGGAATCCTCGGCCAGGTCGGCGATCAGGCCGCGCTGCGCCGCGAGGGGCTGAAGTGGAAGGACTTCCTCGAGCAGGGCTATGTCATCGCGGGTTCGCCCAAGACCGTGCGCGAGCGTCTGCGCGAGGCGATGAAGTCGCTCAACTGCGGCCATCTCATGATGCTGATGCAACTCGGCTCGATGCCGCCGGAGCTGGTGAAGAAGAGCACCGAGCTGTTCGCGCGCGAGTGCATGCCGTATCTGCGCGATATGTGGAGTGACTACGAGGACAAGTGGTCGGCGAATCCGATGCCGGCATCCGAGCGCGCGATTCCAGCGCCCGTGGACTTCGAACTCAAGTTACCGAAGCATGCCAACGGCCACGCGCGACCCAACGGCGCGACCGCCGAGACAAGGAGTGCGAAGTAATCGCCACACGGAGTGTGAAAATTAATGAAGACAACCAAACAACTTCTGGGCGGTAAGTTTTCGATTGAGATGTGGGAATTCGGCAGTGGCGACCCGCTGCTGTTCGTCCATGGCGCGGGTGGCCTGTTCGGCGTCGATCCGTTCCTCGAAGAATTGGGCAAGACGCACAAGGTCTATGCTCCGCACTTTCCGGGATACGGCGAGTCAACCGGCAGCGAGCACATCGACGATGTAATCGACGCGGCGCTCTTCTACCACGAGCTGATGGACGAGTTGAAAATCCCAACCGCCAACATCGTCGGGCATTCGATGGGCGGGATGATCGCGGCGGAAATCGCGGCGCTCGACAACAGCCGCGCGAAAAAGCTGGTGCTGGTCGCACCCGCTGGCTTCTGGCTCGATGAGCATCCGATTCCCGATCTCTTCGCGGCCAAGCTCGATGAAATCGCGCCGCTGATGTTCCACGATCCGAAAAGTCCGATGGCACAGGCTTTTGGCACGATCCCGACCGACTTCAAGGAGCTCGAAGCGATGTACGTCGAGCGCGTGAAGCGGTTTTCGACCGCGAGCAAGTTCCTGTGGCCGATCCCGGATCGCGGGCTGAAGAAGCGTGCCTATCGCATCAAGGCGCCGACGCTCATCCTATGGGGCGCATCGGACAAGCTGGTTCCGCCGGTGTATGCGAAGGAGTTCACCAAGCGGATCGCGAATGCGAAGGAGCAAGTGATTCCCGAGGCCGGCCACATGCTGCCCTACGAGCAGCAGGAAGCCTTCTGCAAGGCAGTCAACGCATTCCTGAAGGGATGATGACGTAGCACAGACTTCAGTCTGCGCTGTGATCATGCAGGGGCGGCGCGCATCGCGCGCCGCCCCTTCTTTTGGCTGCGTGTTGCGTCGTCCAGCTAGCTTCGGTCGTCCACCGCGAACATACTTCAAGGATTCGACTGACTTGCTGCCGAAGAGAAGCTAGACCCGTTGTGGGAAACAATCCAAAGAAGCGGCGCTGTTGAAAGGGGTGATTTGGCGACATGAGGTGCTTAACTTATTCCGAATCTGAGGCCTGGTTCGCGGCTATGGGAGCACAAGTGGTCAGGTCTCGGAATATCTCGTTGCCGCAGACAGCAAGGCAAAGGCGCCGAATGTTCCTTCCCTCTCTCGAACTCGACGTTCTGAGAGTCGCCTCTCTTGCGACCCAGCTGGTTGACTGGTTGCCAAATGCTTGCGAGCGAATGCTTTGGCTTGGCAGCTGGGAAACCTATCCTCCCGACCAGACCATCTTGTTCGAGACAGTTCGGCGTGGCTGCGGCGAGAGCAGACATATCATCGACGCGCCGGGCCATCTGTTTCAATCGAGCGCGTATGACCGAAACGACTACGAGACCCGAACTGCGGAGGATCACAAGGAGAACGCGCTCATGTGGGGGCTCCTTCTCCTGATGATCACGCTTGATTGGGATGGCTACCTCGTGACACCGAACGGAGATTGCGTTTCGTTAGGTGATACTTCGATTGCGATTTTCAGCGAAGATGACGCTAAAATCGACGAGGCCTACAAAATCGCAGCTCGCTTCAATCTGAAGTTCCACGAACAACGCTCGTAAAATCTGCGGCAGATCCGCCGTTAGAAAGTCTCCAATGCTGCGATCGCCTGCTCGCGCGAGACAGACGGGAAGTCATCGAGAAATTCGTCGAGGCTCTGACCAGCTTCGAGGTAGGCGATCAGATTGCGCAGCGGCACACGCGTGCCGACGAACACCGGCGTCCCTCCCAGGATTTCGGGATCGCTGTGCACCACGGGTTTCGTGTGCTGCCGGCATAAGCGAAATCTACCTTACCCCCAGCGCACGTTGACACGCACCCTGCCCTTTTCTGCCAAAGCGCCCTTCTTGCGATGAGGGTATAATCGCTGATTCGGTCGCGCTTCGCGTGACGATAGAAGAGGCTGAATTTGTCGCCGCAATACGCGCTCCACTATCCTCGCCGCCTAGGGACAACAGGTCTGCACAAATCGCAAAAACAAACCCACTGCGAGCGTCGCGAGCAGTGGTCCGGAGGTCCGGCGAGGGACCTCGATGCCACAAATTCCATTTTACGGATGTGAAAAATGCAAAAACAAACCCACTGCGTCGCCGCTCGCGCCACGAAAATTACGAAACGAAGCCAAATTATCCAATGAATTCAAGGCGTTTTGGAAAAGAGACCGCGGGAATCACGCATCGACGGATGCTCGGAAAGCGCAGAAACAAAGCCATTGCGAGCGGCGGTCCCGAGGCTTGGCGAAGAACGTCGACCACCATCTTGGAAATTGCAGAAACGAACCCACCGCGCGGATGTTCGATCGGGAAAATTACCAAACGAAGCCAAATGATCGAGGAAAATCGGGCAGTTTTTTCGGACCGATGTGCCGTATCTCTTCCGAAAGTGCAAAAACAAACCCATTAATGGCAATCCCCGGCCATCTCATGTGAGAATCCCGCGCGATGAAGAAAGCTAACAGGCCACGGCCGCGGGTGCGACGGCTCGACTCGCGCGAGCGATGGCTCGCGCTACTGGTTGAATACATGGGCGGGACGGAGGAGCCGGTCTCGAAGATGTATTGGGCGCCACAGTTCGAGACCGCGACGCGTTCGCGCATCCGCGACATCCAGGAAGAGAAGCTGCGCGGGATGCTTCCCTACCTCTATGAGTACAGCGCGTTCTATCGCGAGAAATTTCACGCGGCGAAGATGCGCCCCGATGACATCCGATCGGTCGCCGACCTCGCACGCTTCCCCCTCACCACCAAGAACGAGATGGCCGTCGACGTGGCGAAAAATCCGCCATGGGGTAGCTATACGCCAATCGACGATCGCACCTGGGCGAAGCAGGGCTGGATGGTATTCTCGACCTCGGGCACCACCACCACGCCGCGCTCGTTTCGCTATACCGCGTTGGATCGCGAAATCTGGGCGCGCACCAGCGCACGCTGTCTGTATGCGATGGGTATCCGTGCCGGCGACACCGCATTGACCTGCACCAACTACAATCCGCACGTGTTCTTCTGGTCGACGCACTACGCGCTTAACCTGATGCGTGTCGCCGTCATTCCGGGCGGCGTGCAGACGGAGCGCCGTGTGCAGATGATCCAGCTCTATCAGCCGAATCTGCTGGTCGCGACCCCCTCGTACTCGCTCCATCTCGCCAATGCGATGCGCAATGCGGGACTGCATCCGTCGTCGAGTTCGATCGCCAAGGTGATCTGCGGCGGCGAGCCGGCGTCGGGGATTCCCTCAACGCGGCGGCGCATCGAGCGCACCTGGGACGCCGAATTCCACGACGTCTTCGGATGCACCGAGGCGGTTCCTGGAGGATGGGCCGTCACCTGCCACGAGGGGCTCAAGGCAGATCCGGTTTCGACGCACGTGCAGGAGGATCTGCAAATCTGGGAGACCGTCGATCCCGTAACGATGGAGCCGGTCCCGGTCGGTCAGCCCGGCCTCACCGTGGTCACGAATCTCAACTCGGAAGGATCGCCGCAGTTGCGCTTCGTGGTCGGCGATTTCACCACGCTCGACTACGATCAATGCGTGTGCGGGCGCACGATGGCGCGCGCTCGCGGTGGCTTCCTCGGGCGCGCCGACGACATGCTCAACATTCGCGGTCAGAAGCTTTTCCCGAGCGTTATTGAGGAAGTCGTGCGCAAGTTCGATGTTCTCGGCGACGAGTTTCAAATCCTGCTCGAGAAAGACGGCGTGATGGACACCTTCACCATCGTGGCCGAGACGCGCGATCACCTGCATCCGAGTCAGGGCGAGCGGCTGATCGAGCTGATCGCCGCCGAAGTCATCCGCCAGTGCGAGCTGCGGCCGCGCATCCGATTGGTGACGCCGGGCACGCTGCCGAAGACGGAATTCAAGGCGCGGCGCGTGATCGATCGCCGCGACGCGCTCTGACTTTTCATGGTTGCCTTCATCAGCATTCGGCGCTACAAGTCAGTTGCATTTTGCAACTAAGCACGGAGGATGACATGAAGCTTTACGAATTCACTGGGGCGCCGAATCCGCGCCGGGTGCGAATCTTCCTGGCGGAGAAGGGGATCAAGATTCCTTACGAGCAGGTCGATATCGCCAAAGGTCAGAATCGCTCGCCCGAATTCCTGAAGATCAATCCAATGGGCGGACTGCCCGTGCTGGAGCTCGACGATGGAACGGAACTCGCCGAGTCAGTCGCGATCTGCCGTTACTTCGAAGGAATCCAACCGGAGCCGCGACTGATGGGCGTCGACGCGAAAGACGCGGCGATCGTCGAGATGTGGAATCGGCGGATGGAGTTCGAAATCCTGGCCATGACGGCGGGCGCGTTTCGCAACACCAGCGCGTTCTTCAAGGGCCGCATCCCGCAAGTCCCGGAGTACGGCGAGATTTGCAAGAACGCCGCGCTGAAACGCCTCGAATGGCTCGACGGCGAACTGGCGAATCGCCCCTACATCGCCGGAGTTCGTTTCACGATCGCGGACATCACGGCGATGGTCGGGATCGATTTCGGCAGACTGTCGGATATTCGTATCCAGCCCGAGCAGAAGAACCTCGCGCGATGGCACGAGTCGGTCTCGAGCCGCCCGAGCGCGAAGGCTTAGTTTAGTGCAGCGGTGGCAGGTTCGGGGTGTAGAGCTGGTAGAGCATCAGGTACACGATGACGCCGGTCACCGAGACATACATCCATAGCGGCCACGTCCATCGCGCGATCCGGCGATGCTTGGTGAACTGGCCGCGAAGACCGAAATACAATGTTGTCAAAGCGAGGGGCAGTACCGTAACGGCGAGGGTCACGTGCGGAATGAGTATCGCGAAGTATACTGGACGGATCCAACCTTGGCCGGTGAATAGTATGTCGCCGACTTCGTAGTGGAATATCAAGTATGAAGTCAGGAACGCCGCCGATACGCAGACCGCGGAAATCATGCAGATACGATGCGCGTGGATGTTGCGATGCTTGATGAAGTAGAAGCCCGCGAGCAGAAGTATAGTTGCGGTCGAGTTCAGGATCGCATTGAGCGGTGCGAGTGAGTAAATCGAAAACACTATATTCCTGATGTTGAAACGCCCGTCGCGCTGATGCGACGGGCGTATCCCTTTCATTGCTATGTCAACTCGATTGACTACTTCTAGGGAGCTGCCGGTGATGCTGCCGCCGCCGGCGCGCTTTCTCCGCCGACCGGCGCCACTTGCGAATCTGCCGGTTGATCGGCACTCGAAAGCGCCTTGCCCTGGGGGATTTGCGGCAGCAGTTCAGTGGGTTGCTCGTGATGGCCAACCACCACATTCTCCTGATGGCTTGCCCATGCGCGTCTGCTCAGATCAGGACGCAACATCAGGTAGCAGAACGCGACGATCACCAAAGGAGTCACGGCGACCACCCAAAGGCCTTTGCGTTCCATCGCGAGATGCATGAAGAACATCGCGACCAGGGCCGCCTTCGCGAGTGCGAGTGCGACCAACGAGCCGATCATCACCGTCCTCGGAAGACCTAGTCCGTACACACCCAGCTCGGCGGCAGTGAGTAATGCCAAATATATAAAGACCGCTACGTAGTTGGGCTCTTCGTGCTGCTCAACGGCGCCATGCGTCGCGTGTGCTGCCGCGGTTTCTGCCATCGCTATAACTCTCCCAGTCTGTTTTCGCAGTTCAAATGAGATATACGAATGTAAAGATCAGAATCCACACCAGATCGACGAAGTGCCAGTATAGTCCAGCCACCTCGACCAGTTTCGCTTCGTGCTCGGACGCTTCCTTGCCGAAAGAGCCCAGCAGCAACGTCCCGAGATAGACCACGCCACCGAACACATGGCATCCGTGGAATCCGGTCAAGATGAAGAAGGTCGCGCTGAAGAGGCTGGTCTTGATCGAGAGCCCTTCGCCCCAGATGAGATGATGCCACTCGGAGGCCTGGCATCCCAGGAAGACGAGTCCGCCGAGCACGGTGAGCCCCAGAAAGGTGCGCATCTTGGTCATGTTGCCGTGCTGCACGCCCGACAGCGCTTCCACCATCGTTAAGCTGGAGCAGATCAGGATGAAGGTCATCACCGCGGTAAGTGTAATCCCGAGCCAGTCCGCCGGATTCGGCCAGTTGACGTTGTACCATCGCAACGCCCCATACGCCGCGATGCCGGCGCCGAAGGTCATCGCGTCGCCGGCCAGGAACACCCACATTCCGAGCTTGCCGGAATTACCTGGGGTTAACGAGGGTTCCAATTCATCGTGGAATCCCTCGGCGTGAGTATCTAACGCTACGGCCTCGCTCATTGAGTCTCTCCCCTACCTTCGATGGGGCCAGTGATGAACCCCAACATGACTGTCATCTTAGAGTTTTTGTGGGACTGCAATTGATGAATCGTGGCGGCGATGCGCTCTGCGCCAGGCCAGGTACACGACGCCGGCAATGAATGCGAACGTAGAGTATGGAACCGCCATCATGAAAAGTACGCTGCTGTTGAACGCATGACCACCGACATCATTGGGGCCGAGTCCACAGACCGCACATGCATTAGCTACTCGCGGTGCAAGAGCAATAGTCAGTGAGGTCAGGCCGGTTGCTATAGTCAATAGTTTTTCGGAACGCATCGCCTATACTCCTTCGCGCGATACTAAGTCAGGTAAACGAGCACAAAAAGGGCCGGCCAGATCGCGCAAACGAAGTACCAGTAGATTGCGCAAATCTCTATCCCGCCCGCATTCTTCGCGTTATAGCGGCCGCCGCATCGCGGCAATCACTACACATGCCAGCCAAATCACGGCGGCCGTCACGTGAGCGCCGTGCAAACCGATCAGAGTATAGAAAGTCGCGCCATAGGTTCCGCTCGATAGCTTCAATCCATGAGCGACCAGCCGCACCCATTCGCTGCCCTGGATTGCGAGGAAAGCGGCACCGAGTATCACCGTGATTCCGAGCCATCGGCGCAGGAGGCGCTGACGGTTCTGATGAACCGCGCGCACCCCGAGGTACATCGTCACCGCGCTGCTCATCAGTACGAAGGTGTTGATCCAGGTGACGAAGATCGGGAGGCGCGGAAGACCCGGCGGCGGCCAGAACGGCGCCTCGCCCCTATACACAAGGAACGGCCCGATGAGGCCGCTGAACAGCATCATCTCGCTCGCGATCAACATCAGGATCGCAATCTTGCCGCTCGAGATGAACGGTTCGGTGGCATCGCCCTCGAACGATTCGCGGCGCGGCCGCTTGGCCGGGGCTATCAGTGGCCTTACCTTGGCCGCCATTACGTGCGACTCCGCCATCTCAATTCTTCACGAGGATCGTGACCAGCGAGACTGCCACTAACAGTCCGATGATCGCGAAGATGACCATCAGGACCTTTCGATTTTGCTCACGAGTATCTTCGCGAGTTACCAAATTGGTCGGCATATCGACTCTCAAGTCAAACCTTGTCCAGCACCATCACGAGGAGAACGGCAGGGAGGTAGAACAACGATACGAACATCACACGCCGCGCCGCGGCGGCAGTCTCAGGACCGCGCACCAGCACGACAGCCGATGCGAGCATTGCGCATCCGAGCGCGATGGACGTTATCAGGTATACAACTCCTGCGAATCCCATGAGCGTGGGCAACGCGCCTACGATGAGAAGGATGACACTCGCCACTAGGATTACCGGATTTTCAGGATAGCTATTTTCCCGATCGAGTGGGATTAGCCATAGGCGCGCGCGCCTGTAGTCCGACCGGTAGATCTTCGCGATCGACAGCGCATGCGGCAACTGCCAAAGACACATGATACTGAACAACACCCACGGCTCGAGGCTGAGGCTCCCCCGCGCGGCGGCCCATCCTGCGACTGGGGGCAGAGCGCCAGGGATCGCGCCGACGATGTTGCAACTCCACGACACTCGCTTCAGCGGCGTATAAGCGAACAAGTAGATAATCATGATCACCGTAGTGACGGCTGCGGATAGCCAGTTTACGGTGAGTACCAGGTATCCGAGGCCGGCGGCCGTCGCGAGGACGCCGAACCACAGTGCATCGGCGGGTTCGATGCGCTTGTCCGGAATCGGACGATGACGCGTGCGATCCATCACCGCGTCGGTGTCGCGTTCGATGTATTGGTTGAGTCCGAGCGCGCCCCCCGCTGCGAGCGCGGTTCCAATCATCAAGTTCAAGGCGATGACGGCTTCGAATGCGCGACCCGCGCCGAGATAGTATCCGGCGAGCGTCGTCACCAGTATCATCGCGGTGACGCGAGGCTTGGTAAGTTCGAGGTACTCCGCCGCGCGACTGCGTGCCGCGTAAAGGCGCGTCTCAATTACTGCTTCCCTGGCATTCATGCGGTCACGTGGCGATGTTCGAGGAGTTCAGAGCTCGACGTTAGCTGGTCCACAATTTTCGCACCTCGGATGCCATAGAGCCTCCACGAGCGAATCGTGAGCGTGAGGCTGGTCGCCAGCACCGCGGCTCCGATCGCAACATGCGCCGTGGTTGGCACCACAGCTCGCCGAGTCCAAATCGTAATCGCTCCGAGGCAGATTTGCGTGGTGAGCAGAAGGATCAGCGCAAGCGCTGGACGTCGCAAGCGCGGCTCATCGCGATGACTCGTAAGTACGCGCGCGACGGTCCATACGACAAAGCCAGTGACTATGACCGCACCACATCGATGCACGAAGTTCACCGCGATGAAATCATCCCAGAGCGGCGGAATGGCTCGTCCGAATGAAGTAGGAAAATCGGGAATTGCCAGTCCGGCGCCAACATGACGCATTAGCGCGCCGACTAGTATTTGCAAATAGATAATGCTGGTGGTGATCGCGGAGAGCGTCGTGAGCGGAATTCGCGCGGAAGTCTCCTCGCGCGGCGTCGTCTCGATGAACCATGGACTGGTGAAAATCGCCAGGGCCACGACAATGCAGAAGAAGGCGTTCGCCGTCGCGGTATGCGCCATCGCGATCGGCAGCGGGATCAAAAACAGAACCGTGATGCCTCCCAGGATCGCCTGTGCGATTACCAGCGCGAATGCCACCGTCGCGAGGACTCGCACCCAGTAGCGCGGCTCGCGCAGTATCGCCCATAGCATCAGCGCGAGGGTCATAATCGAGACGAGACCGGCGACCACGCGATGACTGTATTCGAAAAGAACCCCACCCTTGAGCGATGGGATCAGCTTGCCGAACGCGAGCGGCCAATCCGGCACCGAAAGTTCGGAGCCGGTCGACTTCACCAGACCGCCCACGAAAATCAGGACGAAGGTCGCGCTCGCAAGCACTACTGCGAAGCGATGTAAGCCGCTGTTTGGCGTTTCAGTCAACCTAATTTTTCCTCGACTCCGCGGCGCTGCGCGCCCTCCTCGGGCCTCTGCTCTGGGCTCATCTCTAGTCGGCCGCCGCACTAAGATGTTCCGGCGGCGCGCTCTGCGGCCAGTAGTCCTCTTTGGTTTCCGGAGAGCTGTACTCGTAGGGCCCCCGATAGACAGTCGGCAACCTGCCCGGCCAGTTGCCATGGCCCGGATGAACCGGCGTGGTCCATTCGAGTGTATTGGCATGCCACGGATTCTCAGTCGCCTTCTCACCCCACCAGTAGCTGTAAATCAGGTTGAACAGGAAGATGAACTGTGCCGCTCCCAGCACCAGCGCGCTGACCGAAATGAACTCATTTATCCCCGCCAACGGCTTCAGGAAGTCGTACTGGAGCGGATTGTAGATCCGGCGCATGTGGCCGCCCATCCCGAGGATGTGCATCGGGAAGAATGTGCAGTTGAATGCAACGAAGGTGATCCAGAAATGTACTTTGCCGATCTTTTCGCTCATCAAGCGGCCGAACATCTTCGGGTACCAATATGTAATTCCAGCGAAGATGCCGAATAGACTTCCGCCGAATAGTACGTAGTGGATATGCGCGACGATGAAGTAGGTATCGTGGATATACATATCCACCGGCGTGCACGCCATGAAGATTCCCGACAGACCGCCGATCACGAACATCGCGACGAACGACAGCGCGTTCAGCATCGCTGCCGTGAAGTGGATGTTTCCTTTATACAGCGTGCCCAGCCAGTTGAAGGTCTTGATGGCCGACGGGACTCCGATGACCATCGTGGTGAGCATGAAGCTGGTTCCGAGCGCCGGATTCATTCCGGACTGGAACATGTGATGGCCCCATACGATCCATGACAGGAAGGCGATCGCCGCCATCGCATATGCCATCGCGCGGTAACCGAAGATCGGCTTGCGCGAGAACACCGCCAGCATTTCGGAGGTGATACCCATCGCGGGCAGGATCATGATGTAGACTTCAGGATGCCCGAAGAACCAGAACAGATGCTGCCACAATAGCGGCTCGCCTCCGCCCGAAGGCAGAAAGAAGTGCGTCCCGCCCATGCGATCGAACAGCAGCAGCGCGAGAGCGGTGGTGAGGACCGGCAGCGCCAGCAGCAGCAAAATCGCGGTAATGAAGAGCGACCAGATCACGAGTGGGAGACGGAAGAAGGTCATCCCCCTGGTGCGCATGTTGATGATCGTCGTGATGTAGTTGATCGATCCCATCAGCGAGCCGACGCCGAGCACAATGATGCTGATGCACCAGAGGTCCTGTCCCCAATCGACCCCGGTGTAGTTTGGCACCGCGCTCAGAGGTGCATATGACGTCCAGCCTGCGGCGGCCGCGCCACCCGGAACGAAGAAGGACGACAGCATGATGACGCCGGCGACCGCGCTGACCCAGAACGAGAGCATGTTCAATTTCGGGAACGCCATGTCACGCGCGCCGATCATCAGGGGCACCAGCAAGTTGCCGAAGGTCCCGACCAGGATCGGCATCACCACGAAGAAGATCATGATGGTGGCGTGCATGGTGAACATCGAGTTGTAGGTGTTGGGCGTGATGGCGTTGTCCTGCTGGAGCGTCTCGGGAAAGATGCTCAGGAAGCTCCACTGACTCTCAGGCCATCCCAGCTCGAGGCGCATCAGCATCGCCATCAAGCCGCCGATCGCCATCATGAACAGCGCTACGAACAGGAACTGTTTCGCGATCATCTTGTGATCGGTCGAGAAGACGTAGGTGCGGATGAATCCGAGCTCGTGGTGCTCGGCGTGTGCGCCGTGTAGTTCGACTGCGGCCGTACTGCTCATCGTTCAACAATCTCCCCCGCGCGAGGCGGGCCAAAAGCCGGTAAAGTTACTGATTCGCGTAAGTGTCTTTCAGCCACTTGTCGTAGTCCTCTTGCGATTGAACTGTGAGATTTCCCTTCATGCCGGAATGGCCGAAGCCGCACAGTTCCGCGCATGGAATCTCATACTGACCCGGCTCGGTCACCTCGAACCACACCTCGATGGTGCGGCCTGGAACCGCGTCCTGCTTGAGCCTCATGTTAGGCACGAAGAAGCTGTGGATAACGTCTTTCGATTCGAGTCCAATCCGAATCACCTTGTTCACCGGCACATGGAACTCGTTCTCGACCGTGATGTCGTCCTTGGTGCCGAGCTTGCCATCCGGCCCGGGATAAGTGATTTCCCAGTTGAACTGCTTCGCCGTCACTTTGTAGAAGAAATCGCCCGGAGGGCCTTGCTCCTTGACGTACGCCCAGGTCGAGCGGCTGAGAAATGCAAGCGTGATCAGAATCACGGTCGTGATGCTGGTCCAGGTGATCTCGAGCGTGCTGTTGCCTTCGATGTATTCGGCCTTACGTCCCGGGCGGGTGCGGTACTTCACCAGGAAGACGACCAGGGTGACGGTCACCAAGACCCAGGTGACCATCGTGATCCAGAAGATGAGAAGGAAAATCCAATCGATCGAAGGACCGAAGGTCGAGATGTCGTGCGGGAAGTACAACTTTTCGAGCATCGTTAAGTTTCACCCCTATCGCGCCATTAGGCCGCCGTCGTCAGAATCAATTCGCAGAGAAAGTCTTCACGGGCGTCGCCGCAGCGCTACCAAACCAATCATTTATGAATTGAAAATTCCAGCGATTGTGCGCCTGCGCGTGAGCATCCGGAAAATGAAAAATTCAGCATGCCCTCGGAAATCCGGCTGACGGACAGTAGCAACGTCGCGGCACTATTTTCCAGTCTTTGCGCCCTTTTGCAAGGTACCCCAACAGCGATTTTGTGATGTACAAAACGCGACCGAAGATGGAGAGCGCGCGCACTCGCGCTTTTCATAGTTGAACCGCGCCTACGTATCGCGATTTGAACCTGACCCGCACTGTTTGCGACGCCGCCACTTTCCGCTAGAACTCGATTGGTTGAGGAGGCTGTTCGACTCATGCCCGAGCATTTCGGAACTCTGGCCCAGGCGTTCGATCATCAGGCGCGCAAGTACGGCTCGCGCACTCTTCTCAAACAGAAGCGCGACAAGGTCTGGCGCGATTTCTCATGGAGCGAAATCTCGGACGCCGCGGGTAAGCTGCGCGCCGGCCTGATCAGGATGGGCATCAAGCCCGGTGACCGAGTCGCCATTCTGGCCGACAACTCACCACAATGGGTAATCGTAGATCAAGCGGTGCTCGGCCTCGGCGCGGTGACGACGCCACTCTACACGACCAGCGGCCCCGAGGAGCATCGCCACGTGCTCAACGATTCGGGCGCGCGCATCGTCGCGGCCAACGGCGACGACATGGTGAAGAAGGTCATCGAGCTGGGCGGCTCGATTCCCGGCATCGAGGGTATCATCGCGCTTCATCCGGAAGCGCAGGAAGAGGCCGCATCGAATGGCACGCCTCGCGTGATGACGCTGGAATCCGCCAGCGGCAATTCGCCCGCCCCGGTAGGCGAGGGCAAGCGCGAGGATCTCGCGACGTTCATTTATACGTCGGGGACGACCGGGGCATCGAAGGGCGTGATGCTCACGCATGGCAACCTCCTCTCGAATGCCGAAGACGCCATCGCGGTGCTCGGTGTGAACGAAAGCGACAACATCCTCTCGTTCCTACCGGTCGCGCATTCGTTCGAGCGCACCGCCGGCTATTACACCGTGGTGCTCGGCGGCGGCGAGATCGCGTATGCGGAGGGCCTCGCGCAGATTCCGGCCAACCTGCAGGAGATCAAGCCGCGACTGCTGCTGGTGGTGCCGCGCCTGCTCGAGGCGATCTACGATCGGGTGCTGAAGACGGTAAGGAGCAGTCCTCCGCTGCGGCAGAAACTTTTCAATCTCGCGATCGAAACCGGAAAGCGCGCCACCGAGTATCGCCACAGCGGAAAACCAATGCCGCCGTTGCTCGCGATGCAGATGGCGATTTTTCGCAAGATGGTGTTCCATCGCATCGTCAGCATTTTCGGCGGAAGGCTGCGCTATTTGATTTCCGGCGGCGCGCCGCTTCCGACCGAGATCTATCGCTTTCTCGCGGCGGCCGAAGTTCCCATCGTCGAGGGCTACGGCCTGACCGAGGCGGCGCCGATCGTGTCGGTGAATCTGCTGCCCGGTAACGCCAAGATTGGAACGGTCGGGCGGCGTCTTCCGAGCGTCGAAGCGAAAACCGCCGCTGACGGCGAGTTGCTGGTGCGCGGGCCCAACGTGATGAAGGGCTACTTCAAGCTCGACAAGGAAACCGCCGAGGCTATCGACAGCGACGGATGGCTTCATACCGGCGACGTCGCGCAGATCGACAGCGATGGTTTCATCAAGATCACCGATCGCAAAAAGGAAATCATCGTGCTGTCGGGCGGCAAGAACATTTCGCCCGCGTACCTCGAAACGAAGCTGGCGACCGATCCTTACGTTTCGCAGGCGTGCGTATTCGGCGATCGGCGCAAGCATCTGGCCGCGCTGCTGGTGCCGAACCTGGAGAACCTACAGGACGTGCTGAAGGAGAAGGGCCTCGCGGGAAAGCCGGCCGAGGAAATCGTAAAGTCGCCGGAGCTGCGATCCTTCTATCAGGCGCGGCTGCGCGAATTTAACAAGCCGCTCTCAGATGTCGAAGCGATCGCGGCCTTCACGCTGATCGCACAGCCATTCTCGCAGGAAAACGGCGAGATGACGCCGACGATGAAGGTGCGCCGCAAAGCGGTCCAGGAGCACTATAAGGATACCATCGACTCGATGTTCCGCGACTAGTGGGTTGTCGATTTGACAAACTTTCCAATTGTCTTACGATAAGCCTGTTTATGTCATCGGAAGTTCAGAAAATTGGTCCGAAGTATCAGGTCACTATTCCTAAAGCGGTGCGAACCGCGTTGGGTTTGAAGGTCGGAGATCTCGTACAAGCACGGGTGGGCAAAAATCGTACGATCGTTTTGGAGCGCAAGCGCTTGGTCGATTTTCACAAATCCCTCGAAGAGGACTTGCGCGCATCAGAGGAGGACTACCGCGCAGGCCGCGTCCTCGGACCTTTTGATACGGCCGAGGAATTGGTGAAAGCGCTCAGATCTACCGACGATCGCTGGCGGAAACCTATCAAGAAATTCAAGAAACGCACGGCGGGCCGTACCGCCAAATCCGCAGCGCATGCGCGCGCTCATCGCACCTAGATTTCAGCGGTCAAGCCAAGAGAACACCCACTGCGTGTAAGAAGACGAACTCTGGATCGCCCTGTATCTCCGTTACGCTTTTGGATGCCGGGTCGGAGATTCCCGTACCGACAGACCGGCCGCCTCCAATTGCACGAATGGATTCCAACCCGGTGGTTGCGGAATATGGTCGCTGAACCAGGGTGCGCCGTTGGCCAGCCAGCGTTCGCGCAAAGCGTCCCAGGAATGGGTCAAGTCATGATAACCGAACTCAGTGCCACAACAGGGACAAATCTTGTAATCGGCCGGAGGGTCGGGTAGCGCGTCGAATCCACAGACTGGGCAACTATATTTCATTTTGCGCACTCGTTTTTGAAGTATGCCAGGTTAGTACTAAATCCGTGCCATGCCGGATCCGGTTTGTAGAACGTCTTGACGATGCCATCCGAACGCATCACGGCGAATGCTTCTGTCACCGTATGAAAGCGGATTATATCGCCATTTCCGAGACGTGTCCCTTGCAATATATGAGCATCCTTCGGCGCGTTGAGAAATGCGACTGCCATCCGCTCGTATTCGAATTCCGAGGCAGCGCCGAAATCATCGCCATGATTTTTGAAATGATCAGCTCTGTCAGAGGGACTCGCGAAGCCAATCGCAATAGCAGCCACGACGGTAACTGGTAACTAAGCGTCATGACGATAGCCTATCTGTCACGTTTTCTCCAGAGCGAATCAGCGGGGCTTTTTTCGACGGTCAGGCGCAGTGGCCGAAATGCGGAGCGGGCGGACATCATCGAATGATGGCCGCCCGCTGCAAGGTTCGAAAATGTCGCGCGCGTCATCCCTTGGAAGCGCCATTCTCCTGCGCGAGCAGCGTATGAATCGTGGTCAGCTTCTTGATCAGATAGGCGCGCTTGCCTTTCGGCGTCTGTACTTCGACGTCATCATCGACGCCTTTGCCGATCAGCGATTTGCCCAGCGGCGATGAGAGAGAGATCTTGAACTGCGCGCCGTCGACTTCTTCGGGCACGACGATTTCGTATTCGTGGCTGCCTCCCTCGTCAAGGTCCTCGAGTTCGACCTTGCTGCCGAGGCCGACGGTGTCGCGCGGAATCGAGTTGAGGTCGATGGTGGCGAGTTCCGCGACTCGCGCTTCGAGGTTGTTAAGACGCGCGCGCAGGAACTCCTGACGCTGTTTCGCCATCGCCCATTCGGCATTTTCCGACAGATCGCCATGCGCGCGTGCGCGCTCGAGTTCCTTGGGCAGATCGACGGTCAGCTCGCGCTTGAGCACGTCCATGTTCTCGCGCAGCCGCTTTACTACTGGGAGTTCAGCCATACTCAGTTGGTCTCACTTTGAGATATCGGTCTTAACTATCAGACTTCACAAGCTGGCAGCCGATTCGCATCAGTCGGCAACAATCGAAGTCAGACTCCGATTGACGCCGGTTACACTCTGGATACCTTGCACTACCAGCTCGCCGAGCGTGGTCACGTCGGGCGCTTCCGCGATCGCGATGATGTCATGGGGGCCGGTCACCGCATGCGCCATCGACACGCCTTTCACCTGACGAATCTTCGCGGCGACATCGCGCGCTTTGCCGGGTGAGGTGTCGATCAGGATGAAAGCTTTAACCACCATGTGCGTTCCCCTCCGTGAAGTTGCGATTTCATGTCATAGCTACGTCGCGCTCTCACCGAAGTGGAGGCGGCGGGACCGGATTCCCCTGTTCGTTGTAGGTGTAAAAGCCTCGGCCGGTCTTGCGACCGAGATAGCCCGCGTTGACGTACTTCTTAAGCAATGGGCAGGGGCGATATTTGTCGTCGCCCAAGACACGATGCATCACTTCCATGATCGCGAGGCAGGTGTCCAGCCCGATCAGGTCGGCGAGCTCCAGCGGACCCATCGGCTGGTTAGTTCCTAGCTTCATCGCGGTGTCGATGTCGGTGACGCCGCCGACGCCCTCATAGAGCGTGTAGATGGCTTCATTGATCATCGGCAGCAGCACCCGATTAACGATGAAGCCCGGGAAATCTTGCGCCGTCATCGTGCTCTTGCCCACCCGTTCGGCGAGCGCCTGCGTGGTGCGATAGGTTTCATCGGAGGTCGCAAGCCCACGGATGATCTCGACCAGCTTCATCGCGGGGACCGGATTCATGAAGTGCATCCCGATCACCTTGTCGGCGCGGCTGGTGCGAGCGCCCATGCGGGTGATCGAGATCGAGGAAGTATTAGAGGCGAAGATCACATCGGGATCGCAGACCTTGTCGAGCTTCTGAAAGATGGCGATCTTCGCGTCTTCGTTTTCGGTCACGGCCTCGATGACGAAGTCGGCCTTCTTCATCACTTCGATATCGGTCGCGGTCTTGATGCTTTCCAGCACTCGGTCGCGCTCTTCGGGTTTGAAACGGCCGCGCTGGATCATGCGATCGAGATTCTTGCGGATGCCGTCGAAGCCGCGCTTGCACACCTCGGACGAGATGTCATGCATCAACACTGGGATTCCGGCCTGGGCCGTTACTTGCGCGATGCCGGCGCCCATCTGGCCGGCTCCAATCACGCCCACGGTATGAACTTCCATCAACATCCTCCTCTGCTCAGATGTACGAGATGTAATGCTTGAGCGAACTCAGCAGGGCGGCAACATCCGCCTCGTCGCCAAGCTCGCGGCAAAGGATCTCGTAATATCCTTTGATGCGGCCGCGCTCCTGCTGATCTTCGGGCACCGCGAGCAGGCTCTGAAAATCTTTGAGCAACGCCTGCGTCTCGAGCTTCCTTTTGACCGGGATAGTGTCGTCGTTGACCGCGATGAGCAAACGGATGTGATCGATCATCCGGTTCATGACGGCGAAGTCGCTGCGATCCTTTTCCATCCGATGGTCTCGGCTAACGTGGCTCTCCGGGAGGCTCTCCGCCCTGCGTATACGTGCCCTGCCCCGCCGGACTGTTCATCGACTCGCGCACCCGCCTGACGTCCTCAGGTGATTGGCGACCGGGCATCCCCAGCCCGCGCATCAGGGCGTTGGTCATCTGGGAGGTGAGGCGATCGCGAATGGTGGGGCCACCGCCGACATGAGCATCGAGGACGCGGTCGACCTGCTGTTGCTTCAGCCCGTCGGCTTTGAAGATATCAACCAAGGTTTGGAATCCGACACTACCTGACGACTTGTTGACGATTTCGATGACCCGGGCACACGTTGGGCAGGTACGGCGTATTAGTCCTGCTCGTGCTCGGCAATAAGCGCATCGCATATAACAAATGTCCCGGCCGCTAGCGCGGAGGCCGTCAGTAATGGGACCTCACGGCAAGTCACGCACCCCTTAAAACAAACGAAGCGGGCGCACGCGAAATCGCGGGGGCCCGGCTTCATTTCGAACGTTACACCGGTGCCTCATAGGCCGCAAGCCGGGCCGCAGCTTTGGGCAGAAATGGCATCGGAGGCTGGGCATAAACCGCATTGGACGAGGAAGATTTGACAAATCGGGGCGAAGACAGTACCTTCTAATTGAGAATGATTCTCAATTGCGCTTATTGTAGTAGTGTGTAGGCTTCAGTAGCAGTGATTCATACCGTAGTCCCATACTTTTTCTATTCCGCAGGTATCCTGTTCCGCGAGGGACTCGAAGCGCTGCTGGTCGTCATCGCGCTGGTTGCCGGCACCCGCGAGGCAGGCCACCAAGGTCGCGCGAAAGAGATCTACGCGGGCGCGCTGATCGCAGTTGCGGCGAGTATCGCGCTCGCATGGGGCGTCAATCACCTCATCAGCGACAACGCCAGCGATACCCTTGAGGGAATCTTCCAAGTCCTCGCCGCTGCGACGCTTTTCTACGTCAGCTCATGGTTGACGTCGAAGAGCCAGGCCCAGATGTGGAAGAGCTTCATCAACGATCAGATCAAGGACGCACATGAGAGTTCGATGCCGGGTTTCGCGCTTGCGCTGACGGCGTTCCTCGCGGTGATTCGCGAAGGCGCTGAGACGATAGTGTTCTTCCAGGCGCTCACCGTCGGCGCGACCGAGGCAGTCGAGAAGCATGCGGTGATGGCGGGTATCGCGGTGGCAGCGGTCGGGCTGGCGATTACGTTCATCATGCTCAATCGCGCGGCGCATCGAATCCCGTTCGGCAAGTTCTTCTTTGCGACTACGATCCTGCTTTATGGACTCGCGGTAGTTTTCATCGGCCAGGGAATCGCGAGCTTCCAGGAATCGAACTGGATCGGCGCAACCTTCGTCGATCACGTGCCGACGATACCCCTGCTCGGTCTCTACCCGACGGTGCAGAGTATCGCCGCGCAGCTCGCGCTGCTCGCATTCGCCGCCGCCGCGACGATCATTCCTCGTGGCTCGGGGCAGGCGGCAAAGGCGGCTCAGGAAGTTTCTGCCCACCCGATTCGCCCGACTTGATTTGCGGCGGCAGCCCGAGCGGCCCACCCTCGCCCATCACGATGTCCTGAATCTGGCGGCTCACGCTCTCTGCGTCGGTCAGTGATTGAAATCCCATCGAGATACATTCTGAGACGTCAGAGTTGTGGCGCGATGCGCCGTTGCGCGCGCGGCGCAGAACCTCGCGAAGCTCGCCGATCTGCGCCTGCAGTTCCGTCAGCCGCGTCTGCACCATCGGAGTCGGTTTCCCATCGGCCATCAGATGGAGCGCGAGCGCCTGGTTGCGTTCGGCAGCGGCAACTTTATGGACCGCGTCGCGAATCTGTGCGCATGCGGCTTCGGGAGGAAGTGGGCTTACGCCTGCGCCATTCGCTGGACGCGCATCGAGAATAGTGAAGATCGCGGCGGCAGCGAGCGCAGCTTTGAGAAAGCAAAGAGCCGACCCCCGGGCCGGCTCTCGTGAATCCGTCCTTGGAGCGCGCCCTCGACTCAGGCCGCTTCCTCGCCGCTCGAGTAGCCAAGCGATTCGAGGAACTCCACTTTCTGAGCGGTGGGCATTATGTAGATACCGTCCCATCCGCAAACCTCTTCGCATAGCAGGCATCCAACGCAGGTCTTTTCGTTGACCTGCACCTTGCCGAGATAGATCGCGTTGTTCTCGGGCGACGGCGAGATGCAATCGAACGGACACACGTTGACGCACACGCCGCATCCGTTACAGTTGTCAGGATGCACCACGGCGACCGGGCGTTCCGCGCGCTTGAGCACATGCGTGATCACGCCGTGGTTGGTCATGATCGCTTCGTCGGGGCAAATAACGCCGCAGGCGCCGCAATCGATGCACAGCCCAGGTTCGATGAAGTAGACCTTTTTGGATTCGCCGGAGATGGCGCCGGTGGGGCAGCGTTTTTCGCAAGCGCTGCATCCGGTGCAGCTTTCGGCGATGATCGTAAACGGCATCAGTCAAACCTTTCGTTCAAGTTTTGCGGCGGCTGAATCAGGCCTACTTGCGCATCTCGTCGATGATCTTGTCGCGCTGGCCACGCTCGATAAGTTGATCATTGCGCCGAGCCTGCTTCAGGCCGAGGTAGGTGAAACCGAGCACCAGCAGCATCATCGCCATGATGGGGATGTTGTCCGGCTGCGTGACGATGCCAAGAAACTGTTGAAGTCCGCTGATTTGCTCCATTCGCCGCCCTCGCAGATCCGCGCGCCTGTAGGCACGATAACGTATCCGCTTATTCAAGCAACGCAATCCCGCAGTGTCAACGAGAGGCGCCGTTCAGAGCGATTTCGCGGGCTTGATAATGCGTCATCCGACCGGTCAAATAGCCCTCGATGGCGAATCACGTCGAAGCACGGCGGCTCGCGAGCCCCGCTCCAGTCCGGTTCTTCAAGCTGATCTGGGGGGTCACCGCGACAGCGATGTCCGTGCTCTATACCTTCGTGCTTGGACCGGTGGCTGCCGTTGCAGCTCGCTTTCGCTATTACGACCTCGCGTGCAAGGTCTCGCGACTGTGGGCGAACTTGATCATCGCCACTTGCGGGATCAAGGTTGAAATCGAGGGGCTGGAAAACCTGCGCGGACTGAAAACCTACGTGCTGGTCGCCAACCATCAGAGCTTCTTCGACATCTTCGCAGTGCTGGCGTCGCTGCCGGGCGACACACGCTTCGTCGCGAAAAAGGAACTGCTGAAGATCCCCGTGGTTGGGTACGCGATGGTCCACAATGGACACATCATCGTCGATCGCCAGGGCGGCGGCCGCTCGATTCGGCGCGCGCTCGAGG
The DNA here is from genome assembly GCA_963815835.1 of uncultured delta proteobacterium. Taxonomy (GTDB): domain Bacteria; phylum Desulfobacterota; class Binatia; order Binatales; family Binataceae; genus DATGKG01. The sequence continues at coordinate 2,551,109 of CAWFIF010000001.1, read as the reverse complement.
CCGCACGCAACGGGAACTATCCCATCTGCGTGTTCGCCGAAGGCCACCGTTATAACGACGGTCAGGTGCACGAGTTCAATGAGGGCGCTGCGTGGATCGCCACCATGGCGAAGCTACCGTGCGTTCCGCTCGCCATCAGCGGGTCGGGCGCGTTCTTTCCACGCAAGGCGCGCGTGGTGGTGCCCGGCGGCACGATGCGGATGACGCTGCTACCGCCAATCATGCCTCCGGAACCAACCGAGCGCGCCAAGAGTGGCGATCGCGAAGCGCTGACGCGCAAGCTGGAGGAATCGGTTCGCTCCGCATTCTTGCCGGAGCTGTAGAAGGCGGTTGATCGACATTCCCTGGGGAGGGACACACGATGGGAGAATCAAAGCGCGGCGCGCTGCTGGCTACGATCGCAATCCTGTTCGCTATCCTCGCGATCACCGACACTCTCAAACCGCTCAAGCTCGAAGGACCGACCACCGGCCTGGTGTTTTTCGGCATACGCCAAACGGGAATGGCGAATGCGATCCTCGGGCCGCTGATGGGACTCATCCTGCTCTTCTATGCGGCCGGAATCTGGCGGATGCGCCGCTACGCGATGCTGCTCGGATGGCTTTACGCAGCGTATGTCATCGTGAATCTGGTGCTATACACGCAACTCAATCCGCCCGCGAAGACCTCAGGCGAAATGATCTTCGGCATCGTCTATATGATCCTCGCGATTACGATAACGGTCGGCACCGCTATCATCCTGACGCGTCGCCGCACCGAACTGGCATGAGAATGTTGCCGCTAACCCTTCCGATCGAAGATGAAAAGCGGGACCTGATTGGCGATCTTGGGATCAATGGCGAGGATTCGCTGACCGGTTTCGTTCTTGATCGCGCCCGCCGCAATGCCTGCCTTATTCAGCGACGCGACCACCTGATCGAGGTCATCCGCCTCGAGCCATAGCGCGAACATCCCCTCGCCATTCGCTTTGATGGCATCGGCAGCGGACGCGCCCGAAGCGAGCCGAATCTCCGCGCCGCCAATCGTCACCGATGCATGCTCTCCCGAGCGCGTAACCTTGAAGCCGAAATTCTTCTCGTAGACCGAGGCGGCATCGTTAAGGTCGCTAGTGGCCACATCGAGGCGGTCGAGGCGTTTGATCATGATGCTACCATTTTTACCCGTTGAGGTTTCTCTACTCCAGCATGCCAATAGTCTATGATGAGGGCGTACTTCGACATGGCTAACGAGACCTCCATCATCGATCGCGCGGTGCCGTACATCGGCACCTATCGGCGTGAGCTTCCCGTCAACGTTGAGCGCCTCTACGAAAACGCGATCGACTGGGAGCATTTGCCGTATCTGCATCGCAGCAGCTTCGCGCGCGTCGAATGCGTCGAGGCCGGCGAATGGGGTTTTCGCGCGCGCATGTGGGCGCAACCCTACGATGAGGGGCGGATGTTCGTGATCGAGTTGAAGCTCGATCGCGATTGCCGCCGATGGATCAGCTCGACGCTCGAGGGTCCGGGCCAAGGCAGCGAGGTCTGGACGCATGCGTTTCCGGTCGGCGAGCGCGAGACTCACATCGTGGTCGACTTTTTCGTTCCCGGCATCACGCCGGAGCGCGCACCCGAGGTCTTCAGCTTCTACAAAAATCTCTACGCGCGGCTTTATGACGAAGACGTCACCATGATGGCGGGCCGTCAGGCGCAACTCGACGCGATCAAGAACCGCACTCCCGCGTGGTCGCCGTCACGCCGCGTGGTTGGCCCACTTGAGCACGTGCGGCTGCGACTGCCGATGACGATTGAGGAGCGCGGGCGACGATTTCGCATCGTTGAGCTCGACGGAAAACTCATCGCGCACGCAACCGTATGCCCGCACAAACTGGGGCCGCTCGGCACCACGACCGTGACCAATGGAGTCATCGAATGCCCATGGCACGGATTTCGATTCGACATCGTCACCGGCAAGTGCGTCAGCGGGCATAACTGCAGCCTCGCGCCTGCGCCACAAATCGTCGTCGATGCGCTAAACTCTGATGTCATCATGGAGTGGAAATCGGACCAGACCTGAGAATCAGGCGAGGCGCCTATGGGTAACGCCGCTCTTCCAGTCACTTTTGGAAATGAAACCCGCGTAGCGGAGCGCGCGTTGACGCGCACCCGCATCGCTGCGATTCCGTGGTACGTATGGTGCCTGGCCGCGGCCGTGACCTCCGACGCGTTCGGCGGTTACTGGGATATCTCGTGGCATATCTCGATCGGACGCGACACGTTCTGGACGCCCGCGCACATGATGGTCTATCTGGCGGGCATCCTGGCCGGCATCTCATGCGGCTATGCGATCCTGACCACAACCTTCGGCTCCTCGCGCGAGTTGAAGGACCAATCCGTCTCGATATGGGGATTTCGCGGACCGCTCGGATGCTTCCTCGCGACGTGGGGCGCGTTCGCGATGCTCACCTCGGCGCCATTCGACAACTGGTGGCACAACGCCTACGGCCTCGATGTGAAAATCGTCAGCCTCCCGCATTCGATGCTCGGGCTAGGCGAGGCGATGATCATCCTCGGCGCGATGCTGCTGGTGTGCGCGCAACTCAATCGCGCGTCGGGAGCGTATCAACAGAAACTCGATCGCCTGCTGCTCTATATCGGCGGTATCCAGATCTTCGGCGCGGCAATGTTCGCCCTCGAATCGACGCCTGTGGGCTTCATGCACAGCTCCGGTTTCTATCGCGCGATGGCGAGCACGTTCCCGATCGTGCTGATCGCGATCTCCTGCGTATCGAAATCGAAATGGCCGGCGACCACCATGGCCGCGATTTATACCGCGGGCTTTCTGCTCTTCCTGTGGATTTTCCCCCTTTTCCCGGCGCAACCGAAACTTGGACCGGTTTACCAGCCGATCACTCATATGATTCCGCTCTGGTTCCCGACCTTGCTGATCGTGCCCGCGTTCGCACTCGACCTGCTTCGTCAGCGGATGGGCGAGCGCTGGGGCGCCTGGCAATCCGCCGCCGTCGCCGGATGCGTGTACGTCACCTTCTTTGTCGCGGCGCAGTGGCGCTTCGCCGATTTCCTGATGTCGCCGCTCGCGCGCAATCGCATCTTCGGAACCATCTATTTCGGTTACTTCGATCCGGCAAACATCCTTTACAACCCGTACCACTTCGAACAGATGGACAAGACCCGGGCTGCTTTCCTGGGCGGGATGGCGGTGGCATTCGTGACGGCGATCATCTTCTGCTCGATCGGAATGGCGCTCGGGAACTGGATGCGCAAGGTCCAACGTTGACGCGACTGTGAAGAAGGCTCTCGCATTTCTCGCCGCGCTCGCGATGCTGGTTGCGCTCGCGCATCCGGCATCCGCGCACGTCGGCAGCCCTGACGTTTTCTACGAAGGCGAAGCAGGTCCGTATCATCTGTTTGTCACGGTGCGCGTGCCGCAGGTCATTCCCGGCGTCGCAGAAGTCGATGTTCGTACCAACTCCGACGACGTGCGCGAAATTACTACTGCGGTCGCGACGTTGACCGGCGCGGGCTCGAAGTACGTTCCGGTTCCCGATGTCGCACAACGATCGAAGACCGACCCGCGCTTCTTCACCTCAAGTCTCTGGCTGATGGAATACGGATCGCTGCGCGTGCTGCTCAATGTGAAAGGCACGCGTGGCTCGGCTGAATTGTCGGTTCCGGTCGCATCGTTCGGGCAGGCAGTGCTGCCGATGCCAAAGGCGCTGGGCGCGTTGCTGCTATTGCTTGTAATAGGGCTCGCGCTGGGCGCGATCTCGATCGTAGGAGCGGCCGCGCGCGAATCACGCCTCGCACCCGGCGCAGAGATAACGCCTCAATATCGGCGCCGCGGGCTGCGCGCGATGGCAATCATGACCGTCCTCGTCGCGTTGACATTCTACGGCGGCTTCTTGTGGTGGAATACCGACGCGAACGCTTACGCGAACCTCGCGAAATTTTTCAAATCACCCAAGTGTGCGGCGACTCTCACGGGCAATCGAATTTCGATTCGGCCGACCGATGAGATCTGGCTCGAAAATGAAAAGGTGGAGGATTTGGTTCCCGACCACGGCCACATCATGCATCTCTTCCTGGTGCGTACGCCGGGCCTCGATCGCATCTGGCATCTCCATCCGGGGCGCACCGACAAGGGCACCTTCGAAAAAGATCTCCCCTCGATCGATGCGGGTCATTACGAGATCTTCGCCGATATTGTTGACAAGTATGGATTCCCGTGGACGCTGGTCGGCACCATCGATATGCCCAACGTCGCAGGTCCGGCAATGAGCGGCGACGATTCCGAGGGAATCGCCACGCCGTTGACTCCAACGAGCGACACCACCGTTTCGATGCTCGCCGATGGGACGCAGGTGGTTTGGAAGCGCGACAGCGCAGCGCTCAAAGCAAACGTGCCGATGATCCTCGAGTTCGAGGTGAAAGATAAAAATGGCGCGCCCGCGAATGACCTCGAGCCCTATATGGGGATGGCGGCGCACGCGGAGATTATCTGCGACGACCTGAGCGTCTTCGCGCACATCCATCCCACCGGATCGGTGCCGATGGCCTCGATGATGATGGCGAGCGCCGACACGTCGGGCGCGTCATCGATGGCGGACATGAAGATGCCGAACGAAAAGGTATCGCCGGAACTCTCGATACCGTATGGCTTTCCGAAGCGCGGGCTGTATCGCATCTTCCTGCAGTTCAAGCGCGCCGGCCGCATCGAGACCGCATCGTTCGATACGCACGTGCAGTAAAAAACAGGCGCCGGATGCCTCCGACGCCTGTTGATGCGATCCAGCGTTGCGAACTTCCACTAGGCCTTGGGCTTCAGCGAGAAGTTGACGCTCGAGGACGCGCCGTCCTTCACGTCAGCCTTCTCATCCGCCGTGCCGAGCTTCTCCTGCCACACTTCAACAGTGTAGTTGCCCGGAGGTACATCTTTGATGGTGTAGTTACCTTTGTCGTCGGTGACCGCGAAGTATGGCGTGTCTGTCGCCACCCACCATCCGTGCATCCAGCCATGCGCGTCGCAAGTGACCTTGATCACCTCGGGCTTCTCGATCACCTTGTCCATCTCTTTCTTGAACTTCGGCTGCGCCGCGTTGAACGAAGGATTCACCGTCGAATAGGTGTGGATGTTATGCAGGATTCCGTCGTCGTTCATGATCTTGACGGTGCTGCCGGCCGGAAATGCCAGCACGTGCGGATCGTAGCGGCATCCCTTCTGATTGAAGGTCACGCTCTCGGGCTTCAGGTCGCCTTTGGCGCCTTTCACAACGACGACCGCGTTGGCAATTCCGCCGTCGCTGCCAACCACAACATCCTCGTTGAAGTGCGGCTTGAGTGCGCAAACCTCCTTGTCCTTGGTGATTTCCACCTGCTTGGGCGCGGGAGGCGTGCCGTCATACTTGACGGTACCGGTGATGGTTCCTCCGGCGGCGTTCGCGCTGCCGGCGCTGAAAGTCATACCGAGCGCGACCGCTGCACATGCCGTGGTGACGATTGCGAAACGTTTCATTTCTGATTTTCCTCCTGGACTTGCTCCGGACATGTGCCGGTTATGACGCTGTTCCTGAAACCTTAGTTTTCTCACTGACCTTCAGCTTCTTGGCGGGCGCAGGTTTGGGCGCTTCCGGACTCGCTACTTGCGATGGAAGCGACTGCCCCGGATGCGTGCCGAACCAGAAGATATAGTCACGGATCGCCTTGCGCTGCGCGTCCTCGTTGCCCTTGAGGATGTCGTCGGGACCGCCGGGGTAGAACGACGGCATCTTGGTGCCGGGTTGGATAGCCTGCGGATCCTTCAGCCAGAGAGGAATCCAATCGGGGTTCAGGCGCGCATGCGCGAGACCTAGATCGGGCGCCCATCCTTCTGGCGGTCCCTCAGGATGCTTGTCGCCCTGCTGATGGCAACTGAAGCAGTTGAAGTAGTCCTTCGACATCAGCTTCGCGCCGGCTTCGAGATCGGCCTCCGGAATCAGGTTGGTGTTGAGGTACACGAAAGGCACCTGAAGATCCGCCATCGCAGTGAAGTAATCCACCAGCGTGTCGCCTTCATGATTGTTGACGTGAAAGGTCGGCATCCGGACCTTGAGCCATGGCCGAATTGGCGTCGGACCCTGCAGGAAGCTGAACAGCCACTCGGGCTGCACTTTGGCGCCTTCGCCATTGAGGATCGGCGGCGCGAGGTTGATCTGATCGGGAGGATAGAACCGGCGAATGTAACCGCCACGATTCTCGATGATGTGGCATCCAACGCAGTTGCGATAGTTCACGACGCGCCGGCCTTGCACGATCTGCTCCTGGCGCGCGGTGCCAGGCGCGCGATAACGCTCCTGTACCTTGCCTTCGTGAAGGCTCGCGATGAAGACGCGCAGGTTTTTGATGTCCTGGTCCTGTAACTCGAAGTTCGGCATCAGCTGCTCAACGTCCTTGGTCTGATAGGTGCGCGGATTCTTGAGCTTGTTGTAGATCCAGTCGTTCCAGGTCTCAGCGATGTCGGTGTGATTGCCGAAGAACAACTCATCGACGTGCTTGGAGCCTTCGGTGGTCAGCTCGACGCCGATTCGCGACTCATGCTCCATGCCCGTGATCTCGTGGCATCCGAAGCATCCGTATTTGCGCACCAGCGCTTCGCCCTTATCGATGTTTGCCGGATCCTTCAGCGCGACGTTGACACCCGGATCTTCCTTCTTCTGGCCGTGCGTCATCAGGAACGCGGTGAGCGCGAGGGCTTCATGATCACTCAGCCGCAGCGACGGCATCGCGGGATGCGCCGCGTAGTTGGTCGGATCCTTGATCCACCACCAGACCCATCGCGCGTCGGTCTTCTCGGCAATCTTGTCGAGATTGGGTGCGAAATCCTTAGTCGTGCGCGTCTCGCTTGGTTTGAAATCCTGATCGTATCCGATCGGGGTACCGAACGCGTTCGGATCGATAGAATGGCAAGCTTTGCATCCAACTGACTCGAAGAGGCCCTTGCCTTCTTCGATCATGCCCGCGTTAGTCAGCGCGCCTTGTAGTTCTGCCGGCTCAGGATGAGCCTTGATCCACTCGTCGCCATCCTTCTGCGAGCTGCTGAAGATGTAGGCCGCGATCTGGGTCGCCTGATCGGCGCTGAACATGAAGTTCGGCATCCGGGTATGGGGCCTGAAGACATGCGGATCAGTGATCCATCGCACGGTCCATGACGGATCGAGTTTGGCGGAAGCAAGCTTCAGGAAAGGCCCGATCTTCGGCATGTCTTCGTAGCTCGCGACCAGATGGCACGCGGGGCAGCCGAGCTGCTGGAAGTCGCGCTCGCCTTCCACCCAGTTGATCGCGATCTGGTTGCCTTCCTTGTTGCGCAGCGAACCCACGTCGATATGGCAGGTGATGCATCGCGACTGCATCTCGTCGCCCTGCAGCAGCGGGTGATCCCAGTGTTCCTGCTCACCATGCGCCATCGCGACCGAATTAACCGCGGGCCCCTGGCCCTCGTGGCATGGAGTGCATCCGGTTTTCTCCGGCGGATGCTTCAGGATAATCGCGTCGAAGTTGGAGTGGGTGCGAAACGGCTGCGGCGCATCCTCGAAGCCCTTCTTATCGGCGCCCATGTGACAGCTTTGGCATCGATCGACGCGCGCGATAGCTTCATCGAAGGCGTTGCGATCGAAGTCATCGATCGCAGTCTGCTGAATCTTGGGAATCTTCGGATAGCGCGCGATGACCCTGCCCGCGAACTTTATCGGGATCATGTAGGTATCGGCCTTGTCCATCAGGTCGTCGCGCGTCTTGGTCAGGACCTTGAGCTTGTCGGTGAGGTCGGCGACCTGCGAATGAATCTTGTCGATCTGATCCTTGACATCCTGGAGATTCTTCTTGGCCGTGTCGGATTCGGCGTTCTCGCCGTCGAGTTCCTTCTGCAGCTTCTGAATGTCGCTCCAGATGGGCGCGGGATCTTCCTTCACCTGGATCGCATGATTGTAGTCATACATGCGCTCGGTGAGGATCGACTTGGTGAAGCGGACCGCCTGGTCCTTGTCGTCGGCGATGTTCTTGAGCTTGACTTCCTGCGACTCGAGCTCGTCGAGCTTGCGCTGGGTCTCGCCGGAATCGAGCTTGCGCTGCGCCTCGGCGAGTTCCTTCACGTCCTTGACGTAGTCAGGATTGTCGTTGAGCTTCTTCTGCTCATCGGCGACATCCTTCATGTACTTGTTGTAGGCGAGGCGATCGAATTCGACCTGGTATTGCTTCCACGGCCGGCGCGAGATGTTGTCGTCCCAGATTGCCCAGATCGCACTGACCAGCAGCACGGCGATCATGAGTACGAAAAGCGCGCTGTACGATTTTCCCTCTTCGATGGGATCGAGTCCCGGTCTGCCAGCCATCTACTTCACACCTGCCACGGAAAGAACCTTCCGCATGGACGTTTTATAGTTGCTCGCCAAAGTAGCGTTCGATCGCGACGCCTACCATGAACACGAGAATTCCGATGCCGGTGATCTCGAACTCACGCCCCATTCCGTGCGGCTCGGTCACGCCGACATACAGCGCGAACAGCACGTCCACACAGCCAATCGCCTCGAGAACTTTCGCCAGGAAGAACACTCAACGATGTTTATCTCAGATGTTTAACTTAGATATTTGACTCAAATATTTATCCACGGAGTCACGAGGATGTACTTGATGTTGAAGGCGTGGCGCAGCGCCATCTTCACGACCACGCCGATCATCGCGATGAACAGGAATCCCGTGATTCCGAATCGCACCGGTCCCCACGCCTCGAGGACCTCTTTTCCTCCGCCGGGAAATGCTGACCAGGGATCGCCCGCCGGTCTTCGCCTGATCCACCAATAGAACGCCGCGTAGCCGACCACGAAGTACGCGCCGATTACCGCAAGGCCGAACAGCGCCGACAGCGTGTAGTCGCGGAATCCGAACAGGTATGGCAAATCGACGTTGGTCAGCGCCTCGACCAGATGCGGATCCCAAATCTGACCGGGCCAGAACCAGTTCCATCCGGGGCCGCGGAAGAAAGTCCCGATGATGATGAACGAGACCCACAGGATGTGGAATCCGAAGAAGAAAGTCAGGATCTCGAACTTGCGCTCGCGGAACGTATAGTAGCCGTTCCCTTTCGGATTGATGTCGAGGTACGGAATCAGCATCAGACCCACGATGATGAAGCTGGGCAGCACTACGCCCGCATACCATGGATCGAAGAACACCAGCATTTCCTGCAGGCCGAGGAAGTACCACGGCGCCTTCGAGGGATTGGGCGTGCGGGTCGGATTGCTCGGCTCTTCCAGCGGCGCATTGATCGTCAGCGACCAGATGGTCAACACAGCGAGGACGAGCAGCGACATCAGGAATTCGTTGCGCACCAGAAACGGCCAGGTATGGAGCTTCTCCTCGATTCCCGATCCGGCCTTCTTGATCGGAACTTCGATGCGTTTTCCGCCCGGCGCCGCCGCAGCTCGTGCGGCGCCACCCGCGGATACGGCGCCAGCGCCGGCGCCCGCCGCTCGCATTATCGGTCCACTACCTTCGGTAGCCATGATTAACCCTCTGCGCGACTGCTAACTTTGCGCGTGAGTATCATCCTCGTCGAGATCCTTCGGCGGAGCCGCCAGCACCCACAGTCCATACATGATGAGGATCATCACGATCGGCACAAAGAGAACGCGTACGATTCCCGTGCGCAGCAACCCTGAAAACAAATCACCCATAGTGCGTCCGCAACCCTGCTAGAGCGGCCCCGACATTCCGTCGCGGCGAATTCGCCAGAAGTGCACTGCCATGAACAGGCTTGCGACCAAGGGGAAGAAGATGCAGTGCAGGATGTAGAAGCGCAGCAGCGTATGCGGTCCGATTTCCGCGCCCCCGAATATGAACGCGCGCGCATCGTAAATCGGATTGACGCCCATCACCTCATGAAACGGTCCACCGTGTCCGAGCAGCGGCGTGGCGCGCGCCATATTCGATCCGACGGTGACTGCCCAAATCGAAAGCTGATCCCATGGCAATAGGTATCCGGTAAACGAGAGCAGCAGCGTCAGCACCAGCAGGATCACACCGACCACCCAGTTGAACTCGCGCGGCGGCTTGTACGATCCGGTCATGAAGACACGGAACATATGCAGCCATACCGCGATCACCATCCCGTGCGCGGCCCATCGATGCATGTTTCGCATCAGCATCCCGAACGGCATGTCGAATTCGAGATACTTCATGTCCGCGTAAGCGTATTCGGCGGTTGGCCGATAGTAGAACATCAGGTATACGCCGGTGATGACGGTAACGAGGAAGAGCAGGAAGGTGATCCCGCCCATGCACCAGGTGAAGCGCAATCGCACCGTATGCTTCTGAACTTTTGACGGATGCAGATGCAACCAGATGTTGCCCGATACCATCAGGATCCGGTTGCGTGGTGTGTCCTCGTAGCCATGGCGGAAGATCGATTGCCACGCTTGCGACTCGGTGATCTGCCGCTTGGTTTCCTTCCAGTCGAATTTGGCCATTCCTGAACTAACGGCTCCCTAGCGGCAGCCTTTTCCCTTCCCAACCTTTTGTAGATTGCCCGATCTAGATGATTATCTAAAAGACTCGATACTTTTCAACGCCCTATCCGCAACGTCGGCATCGAGCGCACGTGAGATTATATAATTGCGGTCCGTGTACGCAATAAAACCCTGCTGATGGACTTCCATCACCCGTCGCGCCGCTCGCGTCACTCGAGGCGCTTCCCGCGGCGGGTGAATAACGAGACTACCAACCCGTACAGCACCATCAATACGCCGATGCCGATCACGCCAAGTCCCGGCCCGATCAGAATGCCGGTCGCACACAGCACGACGCCGATCACCAGCAGCGGAATTCCAAATGCGATCGGATTGAAGGGATCCCCCTTGGAGGCCTTCGCGACCATCCGCTGCTGATGCTCGTGCTGGCCGGCTTCTTCGTTGCTCTCGCGCAGGAGGCTCACCGCGTAGTCGGTCAGCTCATCGCGATTTTTCAGGCTGCGCAGCTTGTCGGCCAGTTCCTTCGCGAGTTCCTCGACATTGCGCTCGGACCCTTCCTCCTCGCGTTCCGCAGCGGCTTTTTCGGCAGATCTCTGCCCAGATTTGTCGATTGGATCGCTCATTCTTCGCCGCGCCGGACAACGTAAAGAGAATGCGCGGCTAACACCTATCGGTGGGCGGGCAAATTGTCAACGTGATGTGGTGGATCTGGATTTAGATTGCGCGAGCGAACAGGATATTTAGCGTTGGACAGATCGGATACCACGCTTCCACCCCGCCGCGGGCTGCTGGTGCCTGTCGCGAATCCCGAGGGCGTTGCTCCACTCCTCGCGATTGCCTTCGCTGCCAGCGCGCCCGATGATCCACCGGCGCGAGTCGTCGCATTGGTCCGCCGCTCGAGCAATGAAGCTTCTTCGGGTTCTCCGCCGCATCCGCCCGCCCTGACGATGGCGGTCGAGTATGCGGCAACTCGCGGCCTCACGATCCAGCCGCATTCGCTATGGTCGGCGAACGCGGGTGCCGACATCATCGCGGCGGCGCGCGAGGCGCAGGTGGGATGGATCCTACTCGGCTATCATCGCGCGGCGTCGGGACAGGACACCATGGGCGGTGTCGTTCGCGATGTCTTCGCCACCGCGCGGAGTGAACCCTTCCACGTCGGGGTTTTCATCCAGGGGACCGACCGGCCGATGGAGCGCATCTTCGCGGCGGTCGATTCAGGACCCGACGGACGCGCGGGACTCGACCTCGCGGTGCGGATCACGCGCTCCAACAATGCGAAGCTGCACGCGTTACTGGTGTCAAACACTGTGGGACAGCCTGAAGATGAAATGGTCGACATCCTTCGCGAGGCGCGAAAGCGCCTCGGACGCCGATTCCACAGCGATGTGCTGAGCGAGCGTAGCCTCGATCAGTTACTGCATCAGAGTCCTGGACGGCTGCTGATCGTCGGCAAGAAGCTGGCCGATGAGATTCGGCTTCCGCTCGATGAGGTTCCCGAGGGCGATCGATGCGTGATCGTCGTGCAGGGCGGAGCACCAGCTTAATGGTGGCTTCTAGGCTTTGCGCGCGACGATCAGGCGATGCACCGATAGCTTGATACGCTCGTTGCGCTCAACCACGATCGGCTGCCCTTCGAGGATGTGGCGCGCGCGCAGCCGCGTGGTCCATCCGAGGTGGCGCGTGATCGGATTCATCATCGCCACCAGGGCATACAGGATCGGATTCTCGCTGCCGAAATGATTGATGATCACGATGCGTCCGCCGGGTTTACAGACGCGGATCATCTCGCGCATCATCTTCACCGGGTCCGGCACCACCGTCATCACGTGGAAGGTGCAGACGTCATCGAAGCTTTCGTCGGGAAAATCGAGATTGAGGGCGTCGCCCTGCTTTAGCTCGACATTGGTCCAGTGGTTTTCGCGGACCTTCTTCTCGGCCTGGGCGAGCATGTCCGCCGATGGATCGATACCGACTACGTGGACGTAGGGAGGATACCCATCGAGCGAAATGCCGGTGCCGACTCCGACTTCGAGCACGCGCTGATTGGGGCGCAGCTTGAGGCTGTCGATTACAGAATGCTCGCTATCAACGAACATCCTGCCGAAAATCGAATCGTAAATTATCGCGAGGTCGGAATAGACCTTACTCTCGTGCGGTTCGCCCATCGCTCATCCCTCTGAGTCTGTTATGCGGGAAGGAAAATGCGAAAGGCCCCTGCTGTCCGCCCCGCCCCGAGCTGTCGACTGTGCATGGCCTAGGCGGCCGCGTTAATTCCTCGTGCGAGCTGACGCTTCGCCGAAGTGATATCTCGTTTGCGAAACCGCCATTGCCGCCCCTTCTTGAATGCGGGCAGGATGTTGCGGCGCGCGAACTCGTTCACCGTGTCCGGACTCATGTCGAGGAGGAACGCAACCTCCCGCGAATTCAAAAGTATATCGTCTCTATCGGCCATGGTCAGTCCAACAAGACGGCTTCGACCTCGATACATAGTTGAGTCGCTTCTAGTAATACGTGCTTCTTCGCGCTGTCAAGTTTAGTTCGCCTAACAATCCGCGCCAACCCGCCGGGGGCATGTTTTAAGGTATTTTTCTATTTTTCGACTCGCAGTCGGATATATCTCATTAATTGAGCCTAAGAGTATTACTTCTATCTAAAGCAATCTATTAGACGCTAATCGCATTCAATCTGCGTATAGAGATAAGGTAATCATACCAGGCCCGAGTTACAACGATGCAGGAAAAGAGTCCAGTAAGCACTCCGACGCACAATGTGACCGCGAATCCCTTCACCGGCCCGGTCCCGCCGTAGAGAAACAGAATCACTCCCGCCATGAAGGTTGAGATGTTCGAATCGCGAATCGCGTCCCATGCGCGTTGATAGCCGAGCTTGACCGCCTCGCGCGGAGTTTTGCCGTTGCGCAATTCCTCGCGCATGCGTTCGTTCACCAGCACGTTCGCATCGACCGACATTCCCAGCGTCAGCACGATCCCGGCGATGCCCGGCAACGTGAGCGTCGCGCCGAGCGCCGCCATCATGCACAGCAGCAGCAGGATGTTCAGCGTGAGGCCGAAGTCGGCGAGAATACCGGCGTGATCGTAGTAGACCGCCATGAAGACCAGCACGAACGCCGCACCAACGATGAAGGAAATCTCGCCCGCGCGAATTGAGTCGCGTCCCAGCGACGGACCGACGGTGCGTTCTTCCTCGAACTCGATTGGCGCCGGCAGCGCGCCCGACTTGAGCACGATCACGAGGTTATGCGCTTCCTGCATCGAGAAACGTCCGCTGATCTGCACATGCCCGCCCGGAATACGCTCCTTGATGACGGGGTCGGAATACACCGTGTTGTCGAGCGAGATGACCAGCTTGCGTCCGACGTTGTCGGACGTGATCGCATCGAAGATCTGCGCGCCTCGCGCGTCGAGCTCGACGCTGACGAAGTTGCCTTCGAACCTGCCGCCCGGACGCACTCGGGCGTCGGTGACCACATCACCCTGCATCAGCGTTTGCTTCTCGACCAGGTACGGCTGACGCCCACCAGCCTGCGGCACGCCGTAGAGAATCTCGTCGCCGGGAGGCGGTCCATCCTTGAGCGCGTCGGCAACGCTGTGCTGATCGTCTTCCAGCTTGAACTCCAGCACCGCGGTCTTGCCGATGAGGTTCTTGGCTTCCTGCGGATCCTGGATGCCGGGAAGCTGCACCAGGATTTCGTTCTCACCTTCCTTGACGACGGTGGTCTCGCGCACGCCCAACTGGTCGATTCGGTTGCGGATGGTTTCCAACGCCTGCTCCATCGCGCTGCTTTCGATCTGGGTCACCTGCGACGGTTTGAAGTTGATGATGTACGCGGGTGCACCGCTTTCGGTACTTCCCGAAGAAACTTTCAGGTCGGGAAACGACTTCGACACGATGTCGTTGAGCGCGGATGCATCGGCATTGCCCTTGAGCGAGACCACCAGCGCTCCGGTATTGGCATCCTGCGTGATATCGGCGTCGATCTTGTTTTCCTTGAGTTCCTTCTTGAGGTCGTCGCCGCGCCGCTTGAGTTGCGTCTTCACCGCTTCTTCGAGCTTTACCGCCATCAGCAGATGGGTGCCGCCTTGCAAGTCGAGACCCAACTGAATCTTGGTGCCCGGCATCCACGCCTTCAGTTGATCGGGCATCTCGAGGTTGGCGCTGGGCAGAAGCAGGACGAACGCAACCACCATGAGCACCGCCGCAAGATATAGTCGGCTGCGGCCACTGCTTCCAGTGAAGTGGAGATACAGAAACGCCACTATCAGCGAGAGCAGAACTAGAACGGGAGCGAAATTTTGATTTGCTGATTCCACCTGAAAATTCCAATCGCGGCGGCTGCTCTCGATTCGGGCACCGGTCCGCTTCTTCTGGCTATTCCTTTTTTGGATTCGGCGTCTTGCCGTAGGTTGAAAGACCCGACACCTGCGTCCTCTCCACCTTGACCCGCACGTTCGGTGCAATTTCGACTGTCAGAACCTTGTCGCCAAGCTCGGTGATCCTGCCGATCAGACCGCCGGTGGTCACCACCTCATCATTTTTCTTGAGCGCGCCGAGCATCTTTGTATGCTCGGAGGCTTTCTGGGTCTGCGGCCGGATGATGAGAAAATAGAAAATCGCGATGATGCCGACGATCGGCGCCATCTGGATGAGCGTGCCGTACTCCGAACCCTGGGCGCCGGAGGCGACTGATTGCGCCCATGCAGTTCCCTCGAACAACGACCACATCAGCTTTCGTCCTGTAAAGGCTCTTGAATTTCGTCCGCGGCGAGCTGTGAAAGCCTCTTCTCCGCGAAGGATTTGAAGGTGCCCGATGCGATAGCAGCTTGGGCCTCTCGCATCAAGCGCCGATAAAAGTACAGATTATGCTCTGTCAGCGCACGCGCCGCGAGTATCTCGCCGGACATATATAGATGACGGATGTAGCCGCGGGTGAAGGTCCGGCATGGGCGGCAATCGCAATCGGAGTCGAGCGGCTGAACGTCGCGAGCATACTCGGCGCGCTTGATCGAGATACGTCCGGAGCTGGTAAACGCATTCCCATTACGCGCGTTGCGAGTCGGCAGCACGCAATCGAACATGTCGTAGCCCATTGCGATGCATGCGATCAGGTCAGCCGGCGTTCCCACTCCCATCAGGTAGTGCGGTTTGTCATCGGGAAGATGCGACGCCGACAGCGCCGCCATCTCGCGCATCGCGGCTTTCGGCTCGCCGACCGAAAGGCCCCCGGTCGCGAAACCGTCGAAGGGCAATGCGGTAATCTGACGCGCGCTGAGCTGGCGCAAGTCGGCATAAATGCTCCCCTGCACGATCCCGAACAGGGCCTGCGTTGGGCTGCGCCGCGCACGAAGGCTGCGCTCGGCCCATCGCGCCGTCATTTCGAGCGAGCTACGGGCGCGATCGCGGTCAGCCGGGAATGGCGTGCACTCGTCGAGCGCCATCATGATGTCGGCGCCGAGGCGCTCCTGGATTTGCACCGCGCTCTCGGGCGTGAACATCAGCGGCGCGCCATCGAGATGCGATCGGAACCGGATTCCTTCCTCACTGATGGAATTTATCTTCGCGAGGCTCATTGCCTGGTAGCCGCCCGAATCGGTCAGCACCGCACCTGGAAATCCCATGAACTTCGCGATCCCACCCATCTCGCCAACCAGCTCCTCACCCGGCCGGACCGCGAGATGGTACGCATTCGACAGAATCAGCCGGTAGCCCATGTTCCACAGCTCGTCGGGCGACATCGCCTTGACCGCCGCCTGGGTGCCGACCGGCATGAAGCATGGCGTCTCGATTTCGCCATGCGCGGTGACGAGCTTGCCGACGCGCGCATCGCCATCGCGCGAAGTTATGCTGAAAGCGAAAGCAGGCATCACAAGATAAGCATCGCATCACCGTAGCTGAGGAAGCGGTAGCGATGACGAATCGCCTCGCGATAGGCGGCGAGAATTTTGTCGCGCCCGGCGATCGCCATCACCAGCGCGAGCACCGTTGTGCGCGGCATGTGGAAGTTGGTGATCATCGCGTCGACCAGCTTGAAGCGAAACCCCGGATGGATGAAGAGCCCGGTGAAGCCCTCGGTATCTCCCGTCACCGCATGCGACTCGAGCGTGCGAACGCTGCTGGTGCCGACCGCGATGATGCGGCCTCCGGTACGTTTCGCGTGCGCGATCGCCTCGATCGTCTGCGGCGGAATCACGTACCATTCGGCTTCCATCGAATGCTGCTCGACCACATCGGATCGCAGCGGCGCAAAAGTTCCCGGCCCGATGTGCAATGTCACGAACGCGCGGCGCACGCCGGCCTCGGCGAGCGAGCGGAAGACCTCATCGGTGAAATGCAAACCCGCGGTCGGCGCCGCGATCGCGCCCTCGTGCGAGGCATACACGGTCTGGTAGTCCTCGGCGTCTGCTGGATTCACCTCGCGATTGATGTAGTGCGGCAGCGCGAGGATGCCATGCGTGCGAATAAGATCATCGAGCGGCACGGAATTCTCGCTCGCGACGATCGCGCGGCCGGGCCGGGCATAGCCTTGCACGACAACCGCGTGGCCATCTTCTAGAAGCAGCCGCGTGCCTTCCTTCAACGGGCGATGCGCGCGAACCATCGCCTGCCACGAACCCGGCCGCTCCGCCATCGGACGCACGAAAAGAATCTCGACGCGCCCGCCCGACTCTTTGTTCGCGAACATTCGCGCCGGCATGACGCGGGTGTCGTTGAGGATGAGCAGGTCGCCCTCGTGCAGATGACGCGCGAGTTTGTAGAAGCGCGAATGCTCGACCTCACCGCTCTTGCGATTGAGCACGAGCAGGCGTGTCTCGTCGCGGCGCGCGAGCGGTTCCTGCGCGATGAGTTCATCGGGCAGGTTATAGTCGAGTTCGTCGATTTTCACTGGCGCAAATCTAAAAGTGCAAGATTTTCGGGCTCTATTTGGCTTTGTTTTGTCAATTTTCGCCGGAGATTCAGATTGCCCACCGATTCATATACGAGAACGATTTTGCCCTATCTTCGCCTCGCACTTTCTCTTCTTGATCATTACAGATCGTTGACGCCGCGTCATCTGTGATCGCCGATTAGTCCTTGCGCAGGCCGAGCACCTCCCCTAATCACGATCCATGAAGTATGCATTCGACCTCGCGAACTTTGGCCCCTATGCGAACCCGCGCGTGCTCGCCGACCTCGCCCGTCGCGCCGAGGACTCCGGATGGGACGGCTTCTTCATCTGGGATCATGTGCAGGTGTCGTGGCCCGATGCGGTCGGCGACCCGACCGTGCAGCTCGCCGCGATCGCGATGGCGACCTCGCGCATCAGGTTTGGCCCGATGGTGACGCCGCTGCCGCGCCGCCATCCGTGGAAGCTCGCGCGCGAGGCCGCGACGCTCGACCAACTTTCCGGCGGCCGGCTCATCCTCGGCATCGGGCTCGGCGGAGACTGGTTCACCGAGCTGAGCACATTTGGATATCCGTCTGATGACGTCGAGCGCGCGGAAATTCTCGACGAGGGCCTCGCGATCGTCACCGGGTTGCTGAGCGGCGAGCAATTTTCATTCGCAGGCAAGCATTACACGATCAAGCCGACACAGTTTCTGCCGAAGCCGATTCAGTCACGCATTCCGATCTGGCTCGCCGGCACCTGGCCGCGACCGCGACCGTTTCGCCGCGCCGCCCGCTATGACGGCGTGGTGCCGATGTCATCGAATATCGAGAAAAGTCTCGGCCCCGATGACATTCGTGCGATCGCAAAATTCATCAAAGCGCATCGTACAAACACTGAGCCGTTCGACATCATGCACGACGGCGAAATCGCGGGAAAATCAAAGCGCGAGGCTGCCGATATCGTCGCGCCGTTCATCGAGGCCGGCGCGACATGGTGGAACGAGGCGCCGCTGCCCTGGAAAACGACACTCGAGGACGTCCGCGCGCGCATCGCCGCCGGGCCGCCCAAAACATAGGAGCGCTACCCAAATTTCAAAATGATTTTTCCGAAGTGCTCGCTCGCCTGCATCATCCGATGCGCCTCCGCTGCTTGCGCCGCCGGCACTACTTTGTAAATCGGGGGACGCAATCTACCCTGCTCCAGCGCCGGCGCGTTCATGTTCACGAACGCGCTGACGATCTCCGCCTTTTCGGCCTCCGAGCGGCTGCGCAACGTCGAGCCCATTATCTTCAAGTGCTTGCGCAGCACTGGCATCAGATCGATCTCACTCTTGTTGCCCTTCATTAGTCCGATCAGCACCAGGCGGCCGCCCTGCGCGAGCGATTCGATATTCGCCGTCAGGTACGCCGCGCCGATGCTGTCGAGGATGATGTTGACGCCGCGGCCATTGGTCGCAGTTTTGACCTGAGTAGCAAAAGGCGCCTTGTTGTAGTTGAGCGCGATATCCGCGCCCAGCTTGAGGCACTGATTGCACTTCTCGTCGGTGCCGGCGGTCACGATCGATCGCGCGCCCGCTTCCTTGAGCAGCAGGATCGATGCGGTACCGACGCCGCTCCCGCCGCCATGAACCATCACCGTATCGCCGAACTTCACCTCCGCGAGCATGAACAGATTGAGGAACGCGGTCAGGAAAACCTCGGGCAGACCCGCCGCCTCCGCATCGCTGAGCGACTCGGGCACGTGCATCGCCGAGCCATGATGCACCGCGGCTTTCTCCGCATAGCCGCCGCCCGCCATCAGAGCCATCGCGCGCTCGCCGACCTTCCATCCTTTGACCTTGCGGCCGACCGCGATAACCTTGCCCGCCGCCTCCAACCCGATAATTTCCGACGCGCCCGGCGGTGGAGGATAAAATCCCTGGCGCTGCATGATATCGGCGCGATTGAGCCCGGCATGCGTCACGCCAATCATGAGGTCTTCGTCGCGGAGAACGGGATCGGGAACCTCGCCGAGCTTCAGTACGGATTCATCGCCGGGCTTCTCTGCAATAATCGCTTTCATAATCGCATTCTCTGGTAGCGGCCGTTCGCGAACGGCACGTTGAATCCTGAATGGCCCCCTTACCTTATACTTACCGCCGGACGAGCCGCCACATCGCCGCGCGGCTTGACTCTGGAGTATGGTCAAGGGTCTAGGATTTACGAGGATGGAGGCCCGAAGGGGGCGCGAAGCGCCGCGGCGCAGCCGCTTCCGAGGCGGAGCCAAGCGGAGTCGAGGAAAATTTAAGTGAAGATCGGCCGCGTCGCCAACAGGGCTGAGTTGAGCATCGACACGTTGCGTTTTTACGAGCGCGAAGGACTGATCTCGTCGCCGCGGCGGCTGTTCTCCGGCTATCGGGATTATCCCGAGGAAGTGCTGGGCAGGCTCGACTTCATCAAAGAGGCGAAGGGCCTCGGCTTCTCGCTGCGCGAAATCAAGGAGCTGCTCTCGATGGGCGTCAAATCGACGCGCGAATGCGGCCCTGTCACGCACAAGGCACAACAGAAGCTCGCCGAGATGGAATCGGAAATCGAGCGGCTGCAGCGGCTTCGGCGCACGCTTCGAAAGATGGTCCGCGATTGCGACGGGAGTTGTATGCGATCGCGCAACGGCCGGAAAAATGGACGACTACATTAAGAGGGGAATCATATGAACGTCACGATCTACACAAACATCGGATGCTCTGCTTGCCATCAAGCGATGGATTTCATGGATCGTCACGGTGTGGCCTATACGGAGCGGAACCTCGCCAATGATCCCTCGGCGCGCGACGAACTCGTCGCAATGGGCTTTCGCGCGGTACCGGTGATCAAGGTCGGCAACGAAACGATGCTCGGCTTCAGCGCGCCGAAGTTGCGCAAGATGCTGGCGCTCTAGCCTCCGCAAAATTCTGCGGCTCAAAACGAGAGCGCCTGGATTTTCTCCAGACGCTCTTCGCTTTCATCGAATCCTAATCAGTCGAGGTGCTTGCGCAGAAAGGTCGGGACGTCGAGCTTGTCCTCGGCGTCCGCGAGCCGCTCCGGCTCCAGCTTCTCATCCAGCGCGGGTCCTTCGCCACGGCGCTTGAAGGCGGGAATATCGAGCGTGCTGTCATCCACGATCATTCCCATCTTGCGCACCGGCCGATTCTGCGGAAGCGGCGGCAATGGCCGAATCGGCGGCGCACTGGGCGACGGCGACGCCGCATGTGATGACATCATATTCGATGACAAGGGCCGCAACTCGCTCGCATCAACCGGGCGCGTCGAGGACGCCATGATCGGCGTCGTAACGGGCGTACCCGAGGGCGAATACTTGGGGCTGATCGACGCGCGCTCCAGTTCGCCGAATCCGGTCGCGATCACGGTGACGCGAATCTCGTCAGTCAGGCGATCGTCGATCACCGCGCCCAGTATGATGTTGGCGTCTTCGTGCGCTTCCTCATGAATCAGGCTGGCGGCCTCGTTCACTTCGTACAGCGACATGTCGGGTCCGCCGGTGAAGTTGATGAGCAACCCGCGCGCGCCCTTGATCGAAACGTCCTCTAACAATGGACTGGAGATCGCGCGCTGTGCCGCTTCGACCGCGCGATTCTCGCCCGACGCGCTCGACGCACCCATCATCGCCATTCCCATCTCGGCCATGATCGATCGCACGTCGGCGAAATCGAGGTTGATCAGTCCATGCACTGTTACCAGTTCCGAAATTCCACGCACTGCCTGAAGCAGCACGTCATCGGCCTTGGTGAATGCTTCGCGCAGCGACATGTTGCGGCTCGCGACCGAGAGCAGGCGCTGATTGGGAATCGTGATCAGCGTGTCAACGGCGGCCTTGAGCTCGCGCAGCCCGTGGTCCGCCTGCGCCGCGCGCTTGCGACCCTCGAACTGAAACGGCTTGGTGACGACGCCCACGGTGAGCGCGCCGAGTTCGCGCGCGATCTTCGCGATCACCGGCGCCGAGCCGGTCCCGGTGCCGCCGCCCATGCCGGCCGTAACGAACACCATCTCGGCTTCGGACAGCATGTCGCGCAGACGCTCCTCGCTCTCCATCGCGGCCTTGCGCCCGATTTCAGGATTGCCGCCGGTGCCGCGCCCGCGCGTGATATTCTCGCCAATCTGCAGGCGCACCGGCACGCTGCTGTTCGCCAGCGCCTGCGCGTCCGTATTGACCGCGACGAAATCGACGTTGCGGACTCCAGCCTGGATCATGTGAGCGACGGCGTTGCCGCCGCAGCCACCCGCGCCGATCACCTTGATACGTGCGCCCGGATCGGGATTGTCCACCAACTCAATCATCACCCTTCCTCCTCCACCACCTCGGTGGATTTTCCGCGTCGCTGGAGTCTTACGTGCGCGCGGCACTAGAAAAAATCTCTAACCCAATCTGAGAGCCGCGTGCGCAGCCGCCCCATTTTGCGCGACCGCGCGGAACCGTTGCCCATCCCATGCGAGCCGGCCTGATGCAGCAGCAGGCCCGCCGAGGTGGTGTACATCGGTTTCATCAGCTCCTCAGGCATTCCTTTCAAATTCGTCGGCAGCCCGCGCCGCACCGGAAGATTGAAGACACGCTCCGCGAGTTCCTGTGTGCCTTCGAGCAGCGAGGTGCCTCCGACCAGCACCAGTCCCGATGCGAGGCTGTCCGCGACACCCGAGCGCATCAGCTCGCGCTGCGCCATCGCGAAAATCTCTTCCATCCGCGGCTCGATGATTTCCGCGAGGATACGGCGCGCGATGATACGCGGCTCGCGCCCGCCAACGCCCGGCACCTGCACGGTTTCATCGCGTCGCACCACCAGGCTGGTCGCGACGCCATAATCGATCTTGAGCTTCTCCGCATCGGCGGCCGGCGTGCGCAATCCCGCCGCGACATCGTTGGTCAGATGATTGCCGCCGATCGGGAGCACCGCGGTATGCATCACCGCGCCGCCGTGGAACACGATGATGTCGGTGGTGCCGCCGCCAATATCGAGCAGTGCGACGCCGAGTTCGCGCTCCTCGGGAAACAGTGCCGCGTCGGCTGAGGCGAGCGGCTCGAACACCAGCTCCGCGGGCGTCACACCTGCGCGCTCGCAGCACTTGGTCAGATTCGCGCCGTAGCTCTGCGCGGCGGTGACGATGTGGATTCGCGCCTCCAGGCGCACCCCCGCCATCCCGATTGGATCGCGCACCCCTTCCTGGTCATCCACCGCGAACTGCTGCGGCAGGATGTGCAGTACCTGGCGATCGAGCGGGATCGCGACGGCGCGCGCGGCTTCGATAACGCGATCGACATCGCGCGGTCCAACCTCGCCACCGCGCACGGCGACGATTCCATGACTATTGAGGCCCCGGATATGCGCGCCCGCGACTCCGACCGCGGCGGAACCGATTCTGGTTCCCGAGGTGCGCTCGGCTTCCTCCGTCGCGGCGCGAATCGCTTCGACCGTCGCCTCGATGTTGACCACCACGCCTTTGCGCAATCCGGTGCACGGCGCGACGCCGTAGCCGAGCACCGCGATTTCATTTTCGACCGGCACCTCGGCAACGATCGCGCAGATCTTGCTGGTGCCGACGTCGAGTCCCGCGAACACGTTCCTCATCGCACCACCGCCCCCCGCTCCGCGATGCTGACTCGCGCCGGTTCCGCGGCCGAAGTTCGCGCGATCGTAGGCGGCCGTTTTTTCAGCGTCGGCAAATCCGTCTTCAGGCGCACCACCGCCATGTCCGGCGTCGTCATATCGAGCATCGCGATCAGGCGCTCGCGTCCTTGCCATTGCTTGAGCACATCGATCGCGCGAGGGAGTTCGACCGCTTCCTGATCCAAATCAACCACCACTGCCATCCGCTCGCGATCGAGGTAGAAGGATGCGGTGCCGTCGGTGTCGATGCGCATTTCGGAAATGAGGCTCGACATCTGCGCCTCAGCGCGCACCAGAATCGCGGCATCGTCGAGAAGGTCGGGCGCCTTCGCGGTCTCGACGCCGGGACCGCTCATGATCGGAAGATTGGGCTGTTGCGCGGGCGAGACGGGGCCGCGAATTTCACCGCGTGCGAGCAGCGCATAAAAGCCGTCGTGGCGCTCGACGATCGCGATCGGATCTTCCGGATTTTGGGCATCGCGCGGGCGCGAGATTTCAACCCCACCCATGAGCGCGGGCGCGGGATGCTTCAACTTCAGCAGCACCTCGATCGGCGCGATGCTTTGATCGAAAGAGTCTGCCGCATGCCGCAGCGGCGCGAGCTTCGCGAGCGTGCGGTCGGTCCACGTGGTGAAGAGATCTTTGGCGCGCAGTGCGACGCGGCGTCCGGCTTCGCTGAAACCGGTGATCATGCCGAGAACAAAAAAAGCGCACAGCAGAACACCCGCCAATCGCGGGCTCCAACCCGATGCGCTTTCCTGTTTCTTTTTCCTCGCCGCCACCACCGCACCTCAACTCCACTTCCGCCGCCCACTTGACAGCGCTTCATGCGCCATTAGTGGGGTACCGCCCGCCCCGCATCCACAAACTATCGCTATAAATCCACTTTTATCAACTTGCGTCCAGTCCGCTCGCCGTCACCATTCGCCGACCAGTTTCACTTCCGGCTCCAAAACAATGCCACTGCTCTCCATTACTTTCGTGCGCGCCATTTCGATCAGAGCATGAACATCGTCGGCGCGCGCGCCACCAAGATTCACGATGAAGTTGGCGTGCCGCTCCGAGAACGCCGCGCCGCCGATGCGATGACCCTTCATCCCCGCGGCTTCGAGCAATCGTCCCGCGAAGTTGCCGGGAGGGTTTTTGAAAATCGATCCCGCGTTGGGAACGCCGCGCGGCTGGCGCGACGCGCGTTTGGCGCGCACTTCCATGACCCGCGCACGCAGCTTGTCGCGATCGGCGTGGACGAGTTCGAAATCGACTCGCGAAATCACGAAATGCGGAGGAAGGTTGGTGCGCCGATAGGCGAAGTTGACCTCCTCGGGAGTCAGCGCGCGCGCCTCGCCCTCGGCTGTCACGCCGCGAACGAGCGTCACCACGCGCGCGATCTCGCCACCGAACGCGCCCGCATTCATCACCAATCCGCCGCCGACCGTGCCGGGAATCCCCTCGCCGAATTCGAGACCTTCGAGGCCGCGCTCAACCACGGTCTCAACCAATTCGCGGAAATCGACGCCCGCGCCCGCCGCGACTTTCACATCGTCGATCGAGATTTTGTTGAAGCCCTCGCCGAGCCGAATCACCAGACCACGAATCCCGCGATCGCTGACCAACAAATTGGTGCCATGACCGAGACAAAAGGTAGGCACTCCCGCGCGATGCGCCGCGCTCTTCGCGCGCATCAACTCGGCTTCGCTCTCGACGGTGACGAACAAATCCGCCGGGCCGCCAATTCGAAACGAAGTGAATTCCGCGAGTGACTGATTCATTTTGAGCCGCTCACGGAAGTTCTCGCGCAGTTCATCTTCAAGCCTGCTCATGCGTTTTGCGTTCGACGCCAAGTTCCGCGAGCAGTTGATCGCCGAGCGCGTAGATGTCGCCGGCGCCGAGCGTCAGCACGACATCACCGGGCATCGTCACGTCGGCGAGTTTGTGCGCCGCGCCGTTGAGCGCGCCGAGGTATCTCACATTGAGATGGCCGCGCTTCAGAATCGCCTCGTACAATCGATGCGATGTGACATCGGGAATCGCATCCTCGCCGGCCGGGTAGATGTCCATCAGGCACAGCATGTCCGCGTCGTCAAACGCGCTCAAGAATCCGTCGAACAGATCGCGCATCCTCGTGTATCGATGCGGCTGGAAGACCGCGACGATTCGGCGCTTGAACGCGGCGCGCGCCGCGGCGAGCGTCGCCTTAACTTCCTCCGGATGATGCGCGTAGTCGTCGATAACGATGCGTCCGGCAGCCTCGCCCTTGATCTCGAAACGGCGGCTGATTCCGGAAAACTTCGTGAGCGCCTTCGCGGCAACCTCGAAGGTGATACCCAGCTCGAGCGCGACCGCGATCGCGGCGAGCGAATTCATCGCGACGTGAACTCCGGGAGTGGGAATCGTAACGTTGCCAAGAATCTCGCCCTTGCGCACGACTTCGAAGCTGGTCGAGAGGCCGTCGATCGCGATTTTCTCGGCGCGCAAATCCGCGTCGGGCGCGACTCCATAAGTGATGACCGGCTTGCGAATCGAAGGCAGCAGCCCGCGCACATTGATGCTGTCGATGCCGAGCACCGCCGCGCCATAGAACGGCACGTGATTGATGAAGCTCAGAAACGCGTCGCGCACCCGATCGATGTTTCCATAGTGATCGAGATGCTCGGGATCGATATTGGTGACGATCGCGAGCGTCGGCACCAGCAGCAGGAACGAGGCGTCGCTCTCGTCGGCCTCAGCCACCATGTAGTCACCGCGGCCAAGGCGCACATTGCTTCCGCGCGAGCGCAGATTGCCGCCAATCGCAACCGTGGGATCGAGACCAGCCTCCTCGAGGATGAGGCCGACCAGACCGGTGGTGGTGGTTTTGCCGTGAGTGCCCGCGACGGCGATCCCAACGCGCGCCATGCGCAACAGCTCGCCGAGCATCTCCGCGCGCGGAATCACGGGAATCTTCATCTCGCGCGCGCGAGCGACCTCGGGATTGGAAAATTTCACCGCCGAGGAAATCACCACGGCGTCGAGCTCGGGCTTGATGTGGGTCGCATGATGGCCGGTGTCGATTTCCGCGCCGAGCGATCTCAGGCGCGCGGTGACCGGGCCATCCTTCAGATCGCATCCACTGACCGCGAAGCCGAGACGCAACGAAAGCTCGGCAATTCCGCTCATACCGGCGCCGCCGATCCCGATGAAGTGCAGGCGGCGCTGGCGATTGAGCAGCCCGGTGGAAGATTGCTGCGTCACGCGGATATTCTCCGGCTGTCAACTATATCGAAGCATACTCGCGCGACGTTCTGCGCGGCATCCGACGGTACCGCGGTATGGGCCTTGTCACCCATCTCGCGAAGCAGTTCGCGATTCGAAGTGAGCCGTTCGATTTCGCGCGCGAGGTTTGCGCCGAGGTTGTCGTCGTCATTCACGATGATAGCGCCGCCCGCGCGCTCGATGACTCGCGCGTTGTGGTACTGCTGGCGATCGCGATGAAACGGATAGGGCACAAAAATCGCCGGACGGGCGGCCAGCGCAACATCGGTGACAGTGCCGCCGCCCGACCGCGCGATGACCAGATCGCTGCGGCTAAGCGCGCCCGGAACGTCGTCGATAAAAGGAATCACGTCCGTCTTAAGCGGAAGATTTCGGTACTCCGCCCTCACCAGCTCCTCGTCAGCCTCGCCCGTTTGATGGGTGACTGCGCAATTTATAACACTATTTCTCCAGATTTTGAAAGCGTTCAGCACTCCCAAATTGAGGCGATGTGCACCGGTTGACGCGCCTAAAACAAGGATTTGAAGTGGACTGTCCGAAATCGCCCTCCGGTCAGGCCGCGGCTGATAGCGCACCGGAATCCCCGTGACCACCACTTTGGCTGGGGCGAAGTGCGCGGCGGTCTCTGCGAACGCGACGCAAATCTTGTCGGCGAATCTCCACAGCATGCGGTTGGAAAAACCTGGTGTAGTGTTTTGCTCCATGAGGACAAGCGGCGTGCGCGAGAGAATCGCCGCGAGACCCATCGGCGCCGAAGCATAGCCGCCCGCGATCACGACCAGGTCGGCGCCGAATCGCTTCAGCGTCGCGCGCGCGAGGAAGATCGCCCTCGCGAGTTCAGCGATAGATTTCACACGCGCCATCGCGCCGCGCCCGCC
Organism: uncultured delta proteobacterium; assembly: GCA_963815835.1. Lineage (GTDB taxonomy): Bacteria > Desulfobacterota > Binatia > Binatales > Binataceae > DATGKG01. Next base: position 2,523,960 of record CAWFIF010000001.1, on the reverse strand, counting down.
GAGCAGTCCGTGGACATCGTACAGCTCGTAACGATACTTCGTCTTCGGCAGCCACTTCGCCTCGAAACCGTAGCGCGTGCCGACATAGAGCACCTCGGTGTCGGGGCGCTCGCGCACCAACTCCTCGCCGAGCGCGACGGCGGGAAACAGATGTCCTCCGGTCCCACCACCGGCGATGATCACTTTCATCTGACTGCGGGACGCCGGCCCAGCGCGAGCAGCGCGCCGAGTGCCGCCATCGACATCATGATCGCCGTGCCGCCATAGCTCAAAAACGGCAGCGGCAGTCCTTTGGTCGGAATCATTCCGATCACCACCGCCATGTTGATGAGCGCCTGGAACGAGAGGCTCGCGGTGAGGCCTACTGCGAGCAGGCTCGCGAATGCGTCGGGCTCATCGTGCGCGATTTTCATTCCGCGAAAGAGTATCACGCAGAAAAGCGCGACCACGACGACGCCGCCGAGGATGCCGAACTCCTCGCCCACCACGGCAAAAATGAAATCGGTGTGCGCTTGCGGCAGGTAGTACATTTTCTGGCGCCCTTCGCCGAGACCGACGCCCCATCCGCCGCCGGCGCCGAGCGCGATGAATGATTGGATCAGCTGAAAGCCCGCGCCCTGCGCGGTTTCCCATGGATGCAGGAATGCGGTGACGCGGCGCATCCGATACGACTTCGCCATCGTCTGGAGCACGAGGATGCACAGCGCCGCGCCGCCCGCCATGCTCAAATGCTTCATTTGCGCGCCCGCCGCGTACAGCATCACGAACAGCACCAGCGCGATCATCACCGTGTTGCCGAGGTCGGGTTGCTTCAGAATCATCAGCGCGATCGGCGCGATGATCAAAAACGCCGGCAACGGACCGTGCTCGAACAAGCGCATGCGTTCCTGACGTTTGCTCAGAAACTCCGCGAGGAAAAACACCACCGCGAGCTTCGCGAACTCGACCGGCTCACATACGTAGGGGCCCAACCGCAGCCATCGCCGCGCGCCGCCGTGCACGATCCCCAAACCGGGAACGTAAAGCATGATGAGCATCGCGACCGAGACGATGAGGAGCGGGAAAACCAATCTTCGCAGTCCGCGCAGTGAGAATTGCGAGAGCGCCATCAGCATCGCGAGGCCCACGCCGAAATGGAGCAGATGCAGCTTGAAGAAATGGAACGCGTCGCCGGTTTTTTCCTGGCTCATGAAGTACGTGGTGTTGAGCACCATCAGGCAGCCCAGCATCAACAGCGCCATCGCCGGCAGCCACAGCCACGGGTCGGGCCGCCGCTGACTTACGGCCTCAAAGCGCCCGAACCAGCTCTTTAAATAAGTTACCGCGCTCCGCATAGTCCCTGAATTGGTCGAAACTGGAACATGCCGGCGAGAGCAGCACGGTGTCCCCAGCGACCGCCACCTCTGCCGCGCGCGTCACCGCGTCGGCCAATTTTTCCACCACCTCGATCCGCGTAGCACCGTCGAGCGCGGCGCGCATCTTGTCGCGCGCGGCTCCGATAAAAATCGCGAGCTTGACTTTTTCCTTGAGCGGTTTTCGCAGCGGCGCATAGTCGCCGCCCTTGTCGAATCCTCCCGCGATGAGAATCACCGGCGCGCTAACCGCCTCGAGCGCCTCGACTACCGCGCCGACATTGGTCCCTTTCGAATCGTCGATGAACCTGATGCCGCGCCATTCGTGCACCATTTCGATGCGATGGCTCAGCGGTTTGAAGCTCGCGAGGCCCGCTTCGATCGCGTGCGGTTCGACGTCGATAGCCAACGCCGCCGCGGCCGCCGCCATTGCATTCGCCAGGTTGTGCCGTCCCGGCAGCTTGAACTGCGCGAGGTCGATGCGTCCGCGGCGTCCGTTGATGTCGAAGAAAAGCTGATCCGCGCCGGTCCAGATCGCGTCGCCACCGGCGGGCGCGGCCGAGAGGCCGAAGCCGATCACGCGCGAGCGCATCGCAAGCCGCAGCTTCCATACGTTGGGATCGTCGCGATTGAGGATCGCAAAATCGCCGGCGCCCTGATTTTCGAACAGCCGCGCCTTCGCGCGTCCGTAATCTTCGAGATCGCGATAGCGCTCGAAATGATCGTCGGTGAGGTTGAGATGAACTCCGACGTGCGCGCGAAATTTTTCGATCCACTCGAGCTGGAAGCTGGAAATCTCGATCACCAGCGCGTCGACGTCCTTGTCCGCAGCCTCGATGAGCGGAGTGCCGAGGTTGCCGCCGACGAAAACATTCTTGCCCGCCGCCTTGAGAATGTCGCCGACCATCGTGGTCACCGTGCTTTTGCCGTTGGTGCCGGTGATGCCGATGATCGGCGCCTTCATGAACCGGCTCGCCAGCTCCAGTTCCCCAATCACCGGGATGCCGCGCTCCAGCGCCTCGCGCAGCAAAATCGAATCGCGCGGGATGCCAGGGCTGGTGACCACCAGGTTGACGCCCTTCAGCCATGCCGCGCTTTCGAAACCGAGGTGAACCTCGCCGGCCGGAAGCTCACTCGTCGCGAGGTCGGTTTTCTTGTCCGTGAGTAGCAGCGCCGCGCCGCGCGCGCCGAGGAACCGGGCGGCCGCTCGCCCGCTCACGCCAAGTCCGACGATCATCACGCGCTTGCCCTTGAGTTCCATCATCGGAGTTTGAGCGTGCTCAGCGCGATCAGCGCGCACACGATCGAAATGATCCAGAAACGAATCACCACGATCGTTTCCGGCCATCCTTTCAGCTCGAAATGATGATGCAGCGGCGCCATCAGAAACACCCGCTTGTGCGTCATCTTGAAGTAATACACCTGAATTATGACCGAGAGCGTTTCGACGACAAAGATGCCGCCGGCGATCAGCAGCACCAGTTCCTGCTTCGCCAGCACCGCGACGGTGCCGATTGAACCGCCCAGCGAGAGCGCGCCGACGTCGCCCATCATCATCGAGGCCGGATAGGCGTTGAACCACAGAAATCCGAGCGAGGCGGCGACCAGCGCGGCGCAAAAAATCGCGACCTCGCCGATGCCCGGAATATGCGGCACCGCAAGATAGGTCGCGAATTTGAGGTTGCCCGCGACATAGGTGAAGACCCAATAGGTGAGCGCGACCGTCATCACCGGACCGATCGCGAGGCCATCGAGACCGTCAGTCAGGTTCACTGCGTGCGACGACGCGACGATCACAAGAACCGCGAACGGGATGTAGCCCCACCAATGCAGATCGGGGTGCAGATTCTTGGCGAATGGAATCGTGAGATGCGTATCGAAGTGCATCGGGCCGAACAGCAACACGGCCGCGACTGCCGCGAAGATGAACGACCATCCGAGCTTCGTGCGCCCGCTGATTCCCTGCCCGCGCCCGCGCCTGAGTTTCAGCATGTCGTCGGCGAGACCGACCGCACCGAAGCTGATCGCGACGAATAGCGCGATCCACACGTAGAGATCGCGCACATCGGCGAGCAGGATCGTCGCGAGGACGGCTGAAGCGAGAATCAGCAGACCGCCCATGGTCGGGGTGCCGGCTTTCTTCTGATGCGCCTGCGGGACTTCGTCGCGGATCGTCTGGCCGACGTGCGCGGCGCGGAAACGCTCGATCAGAATCGGTCCGAGCGCGAGCGAAAACGCCAACGCTGCGAGCCCGGCCATCACGGAGCGAAACGTTTCGTAGCGCAGAACGCCGAAACCGGCGAAGTGGGAGTGCAGAGGGTAGAGGAGGAGGTAGAGCATCAGACAGGAACCGGAAATAGTAACAGAGCTGGGAGGGGAGCGCAGGCGAACCAGGCGGACCTAGCTCCTAACCCCTTCCCCTTCAGGCAAGGGAGACAAGAATCCAGAGCTGAGGACCCTCTCCGTCCCGTCACAGTTCGTGCTCGCAGCCATCGCATGAACTGCGCCGGGACACCTCCCCCGATCAACGGGGGAGGAGCAAACACAGCATCGGAGAAAATGTCATTCAATTTTTCAGCTCGGATGCGAGTTCGCGAACTACCGCGCGATCATCAAACTCCAGGACGCGATTTCCTACCAGCTGATAATCTTCGTGCCCCTTGCCTGCGATTACAACCACGTCGCCGGGGCGCGCGTGGCGAAGTGCTATCGCAATCGCGCCGCGCCGATCGGGTTCAACTATATATCCCATCGAGTCGTTCGCGCGGGCTTCCTCGATACGCGTGAGGCCCGCGCTTTTCAGGCCGGCTTCGACATCGGCGATGATCTTCAGCGGATCTTCGGTGCGCGGATTGTCCGAAGTCAAAATCGCGAGGCCGGCGAGGCGTCCCGCGATCTCTCCCATCACCGGACGCTTGCCGCGATCGCGATCGCCGCCGCATCCGAATACGCACACGAGCCGGCCGCGCGTCAGTGGACGCAGCGTGTTCAGCACCGCCTCGAGCGCGTCAGGCTTGTGCGCGTAGTCGACCAGTACGGTAACGCCGTCGCGCGCGGGCACCGCCTCCATTCTGCCGGGGGCCCCGGAGCATCTCCTCACACCATCAGCCACCGCCGACCCATCGATGCCCGAGGCCGCCGACAGAGCGGAGGCCCCGAGGATATTGCGCAGATAAAATTCTCCGAGCAGCGGAGAATCGATTTCGATCGCGCGCCCGAGCACGCTTACCGTTCCATGAATCCCGTTGATTCCGGTTTCTATCCGAATTGGGTGAACGTCGAGCGACTGATCGAGGCCGAAACTGATTTTGCGGATTTTGCTGTTATCGGTCGCATCGAGGATGCGGCGTCCATAAGGATCGTCGCCACTCACGATCGCGATCGGCTCGCGATGCGTGCTCTTCGGGAGGATCTCGGTGAACAGCCGCAGCTTCGCGGCGAAGTAATTTTCAATGGTGCCGTGATAATCGAGATGGTCGCGGCCGAGGTTGGTGAAGATGCACGCGGAAAAGGTCAGCGCGTCAACACGGCCTTCGGCGATTCCGATCGACGAGACTTCGGCGAACGCATCATGCACACCCTCGCGCTCCATCTGGGCGAGACTTGCTTCGAAATCCACCGACTCCGGCGTCGTAAGTCCATGGTAGATTTTGTTCTCGCGAACAAAAGTCCCGATGGTGCCGATGATCCCAGTCGGCCGTCCCGCAGCTTCGAAAATCGATCGCAATAAATATGTCGTCGTGGTTTTGCCGCTGGTGCCGGTGATGCCGACGAGGTTTACGCGCTCGCTCGGCGCGCCGAAAAAGCGCGCCGCAGCCACGCCCATCAGGAGCCGTGGCCGCGGCGCATCCACAATTGTTCCCGCCGGCCGTCCAGCAGGAACGTTTGCCGCAGAGCGCGCCTCGCCTTTCCATCCCCCGCTTCCATCCACCACCACCGCACGCGCCCCGCGGTTTAATGCATCATCTATATTGGCCCGGTTGCGCGCCGCGTCGCGGGCCAACGCAAAAAACAAATGCCCAGCCTTCACCTCTCGCGAGTCGTAGCTGATTCCGGTGATTTCCACTTGTGGATCGCCATCGATCGCGCGAACCGGCGCCCCGGCAATCAGCTCGGAAAGCTTCACCGCATCTCTCTCCGCAGAGTCGGATGCGTTGTCAGTGAAATCTTTTTCACTGCGCCATCGGCCAGCTCGCGATTGGAAATCCCGGCCGGCGCGAGCGTGAGTTTAATCGGCGAACTCGGAAGAGCGCTGCCGGGCGCAGTATCCTGCGAAACCACGTAGCCCTGACCCTTCACCTCGAGGTTTACGCCGAGCTGGCGCGCGATATCGAGCGCATGACGCAGGCTCGCGCCGCTGAAGTCCGGCGTGGCTTTTCCATCGAGCGCGGCGTCGTAGTCGACACCGGGATCGATCGCGGCAAGCGGATCGATATTTTTCTTGTGCGGCCTCGCGATGATGTTGTCGATTGAAAGCAAGCTCGCGGAATCGTACGCAGGCTCGCTTGATGCGACATCCAAATCGCGCAGCGCGCCCGAAGCGATCTCGCTAAATACCGGCGCGGCGATGAGTCCGCCAAAATGCCCATGGCCAACATCATAAAGGACCACCAGGATCAGCAGTCGCGGATCGTCGGCCGGGAGAAATCCCACGAACGACGAGACGTGGCGATTCTGAAAGTAGCCGTGGGTGACGGGATTCACCATCTGCGCGGTGCCGGTTTTTCCCGCGACCACGAAACCGTCAACCTGCGCCTTGTGCGCGGTGCCGCCCGCGCCGTTGACCACGTTGCGCAGCAGCTGGTTCATCTGATGCGCCACCTCGGGCGGAATCGCGCGGCCCATCACCTGCGGCGTATGGGTCAGGAGCACGTTTCTCTCAGCATCGGAGACCGACTTCACAACATAGGGACGAACGACGAGGCCTCCGTTTGCGATCGCGGCATACGCAACCGCAAGCTGCATCGGAGTAACCGCGACGCCTTGCCCGAAGCCGTGATTGGCAAGTTCGATTTGCCTCCATGTCGAGCCCTTGCTCAAAAGTCCATTCGCTTCTCCGGGAAGATCGACGCCCGTTTTGCGGCCGATTCCGAAGCCACGGAGTCCATCGTAAAAGCGCTTCGCGCCGAGGCGCAGCGCGATTTTCGACGCGCCAATATTAGATGACACCTCGATGATGCCGGCGAGATCGAGCCATCCGTGACGGCTGTCGTCGTGAATCGTGCGGCCGTCGAGATGGAACACGCCGTTCTCGCAGTAGATCTGATCGGCCGGAGTGATCGCGTGATTGGTCAGCGCGATCGAAGCGAGCAGACCCTTCATCGTGGAGCCCGGTTCGAAGGCGTCCTGCACGGCGGCATTGTGAAGCCGCGCGTGAATCGGATCGGGCCGCGCATTGACGTTGGCGAGCGCGAGGACTTCGCCGCTCCAGGGATCGAGCACGATCGCGGTGCCGCGTTGCGCGCCGCTGCTTTGAACTTCATCGGCCAGCTCGTTTTCCGCCAGCGACTGGATGCGCCCGTCGATCGTCAACTCGACTTGCGCGCCCGGCTGCGACGACTTGATCGCCAGTGGGCTGTCGAGAATCGGATGGCCGAGCGCGTCATGATAAAAACTCAGCCGCACCGGCTCGCCGCGAATCAGCTTGTCGTACTCGAGTTCCACTCCGGAGAGCCCCTGACCGTCCATCCCCGCCGATCCCACCACCGCCTCGGCCAGGTTGCTCTCCGGATAGAAACGCTTGTACTCGCTGAATGCGCCGAGCCCGTCGATATTGAGCGCCTCGGCCGCGGCGGCCTCGGCCGGATCCATCCGGCGCCGCAACCAGATGAATGGCGACGGCTTAGAGAGCCGGTGCGCCAGCTCCGATGGACTCATCCCCAATGCCGCCGCGAGTTTGGCATGCTCGGCGGAACTCAACTTGAGAACCTTTTCCGGACGCGCATAAATCGATCGCGTCTCCGCCGAGAGCGCCATCGGCTCGCCATGACGATCGACGATGGGTCCGCGCACTGCGGCGAGTTCGGTCTCCGCGGTATGCTCCTCGCGCGCCATCGTGTTGAGCCGCGAGCCTTGCAGCACCACCAGCGCGATCAGCCGCAGCACCGCGAGACCGAACAGCGCCGCGAGCACGAAGGTCAAGCCACCGATGCGGTTGCGCCGCTGCTTGAACGCGCTGGTCACGGGACGATCACCACCTGTCCGTTGCGCGGCGCCTCGAGATGATACTTGGGCGCGAGCGCGCGCAGACGATCGTGCGAGCTGAGTTGCGCGGCCGTCAGCCGCAGCCCGCGATTTTGATCTTCGAGCTTCACGATATCGAGCCTGACCGCGGAGAGCCGATAACCTTCCTGGGTAACCTCAAGACGCGTCAGCAGCGTCGCGAATCCGACCACGATGATCGCGGCGCCAAGCAGCGCGGGCGCCAAACGCGAGCGTTTGTTGACCGGGCTTTTTCGACGGCGCGGGCTCACGATGGTTTCCGGTTACGACGGCCTCCGTTCGAGGCATCGCAGTCGCGCACTACGCGCGCGCGGATTTTCCGCGATCTCGCGCTGCGTCGGCTTGATCACCTTGGTGGTCAGATTGTTGTATTCGTCATTGCGATCGGAGTGGCGGCGCCCCAACTCGCGAAAGCGCTCCTTCACCGCGCGATCCTCGAGCGAGTGATACGCGATCACGGCGAGCCGGCCGCCGGACGCAAGCATCGCGGGCGCGTCGTGCAAAAACTTTTCGAGGCTTTCTATCTCGCGATTAACCGCGATGCGAAGCGCCTGGAACGTGCGCGTCGCGGGATGCACCCCGCCGCGGCGATGCGGCCCAATCGCGCGCTCGACCAGCGCGCGCAGCTCGCCGGTGGTCTCGATACGACGCTTGCGCCGCGCCTCGACGATGGTGCGCGCGATGCGGCCGGGCATGCGCTCCTCGCCGTACTCGCGAAAGATGCGCGCGAGTTCCGCCTCGGGCTCCTCATTGACGAGATCGTAGGCGGTGAGCGTCGCGCGCTGATCCATCCGCATGTCGAGGGGACCATCGAGGCGAAAACTGAAGCCGCGAGCGGCGTCATCGAGCGCGAAACTGCTCATCCCGAGATCGGCCAGGATAGCGTCGGCATGATCGAGGCCGGCCTCGCGCATCGCGGACGAAATTTCGGCGAAGTTGGCCTGGACGAGGGTGACGCGGTCGTCGAACTTCGCCAAAACTTCGCGCGCATGAGCGATCGCGGCAGCATCCTGGTCGATGCCGAGCAGCCTCGCATGCGGTGCAGCCTCGAGCATCGCAGCGGCGTGTCCTCCAGTGCCGACGGTCGAATCTACGATTCGTAGGGCGCTGTCAACCATTGTCGTAGTACGCGGAGCGGACAGGAGTTCCACCACCTCCGCCGCCATTACCGGCACATGCACTCGCCTGTCCGCTCCGTTCTGGCTCATCGCCGCGAAACTCATCGAATAATCCTAGAGACCCAGCTTCTGGAAAAATTCCGGATCCGCGAAACGTTGCTCGGTAGCTTTCAGGACCTGCTCGAGCACCGCCTTATCCCACAACTGAAAATGATCGGTGAGCGCCGAGAATGTGACATCGCGCCCAAGCGCCGCGAATTCACGCAGCTTCGGCGGCACGAGGATGCGTCCCTGCTTGTTGACGAGAACCTCGTGCGCACCACCGATGTAGAAAAGCTCGAATGATCGAACTTGCGTATCGAAGCGCGCTTTCTGACGAATCTGCTCCTGCAGCCGTGTCCATTCGTTCGGGGGATAAACTTCGAGGCAGCGCTGAGCCTCGAAGATGAAGTTCGTGATATAAAGCCGATCATGTCCATCGCGCTCCAGTTCTTCGCGGAAGCGGGCCGGGATGCTTACCCTGCCTTTGTCGTCGATCGCATGATCGAATCGCCCACTGAACACCGCTTGTCACCCTAAGTCCCCACAATCTCCCACTTAACCCCACTTTAGTCAAGGAAATGTCACTTACTTCCTGAACGCCACGTTAGTTTGATCAGGTCCGGTGGCAACTCCAGGGATGGTGGGACGTGGCGGAACGTGGCGGAATATGGTGAAACGCGTACGCTTCGAAAACCCTACAGCACCAAGGGCTTAATGCGCTCCGGCCCGCTTCGTTCCACGCCTTTCAGAGAGGGGCTTTTGACCGCGAAAATCGAGGACTGCGGCGATGTTAGTCTGATCGTCGAAGTTGCTGTGCCAAGCTATGAATATTAGCGCTTAATGATGCCGATGTAAGCAAAAAAGCGGAATCTGATCAGACTATCGTGGCTGTGCCGATTTTCGCAACAAAATCAAGGGGTTAGGGAGAAAAAAGCGATTCGGCGGATGAAATCGAGGAGGGACAGGCGAGGAATTTTCAGCCGTCGCCGCCCCCCAAGAAAATTAAGCGAGGCTTATGGACCTTTGCGCCGCGCGACCCCGTGGGTCAACTATTGTTCTCCGGGCACCGTGCCACCGCCCTCGATCACCTCTATACCAGCGCTCAAAACCTCGCGCACTAATGAATGCCATTGAAGGCGGATGGCAAGAGCGTGATCCATATCGCTGCACTCGATCGCCTCACCGAGGCTGTCAAAATAGAGGCCGTTTGGACCGAGGTCGAATCGAACCTCCGGTGGCCGGATTTCGACGTGCGCCATGACGCCACCTTCATCATGCTTAATCAGGCTAGCGACTTCGTAACCGACCGAAGCCGCATAGACGTGGGCCGGTTTCGCGTCCGTAGAAAACACCACGGCAACATGCGCCGGGCACAGATGCTTTGCGATCAGCTTCTCCAGTGTCGTATCGAATGTCACGATCGAGGGTTCCTCTTGCATTAGGTCAAGCGCGCCGCGAATAGATTGCGAATCCTCCGTATCGCTTCCCCAGCATCCCTCGCTTGCAATTGTGAGACTTTCGACTTCTCCCGCGCCGGGCTCAACTTTCGAAGCTAACGCCGCAATCACAACGACACGCCCTTCTCGCTGAGGGGAAAAATCGCTCTTCGACCCAATCTCTCAGTGCTAGCGCGGCCTGCCCATGGTCTAGGATTGTTCTCATCTCTGCACCTTCCGAAAAAAACCGCGCGGCTCATTTTTTTAGGCCGCTTTGGCAACTCCCCGCATCAGCTCGGTGCCGCACATCACGTGGATACCGCTGTCGGTCAGATGGGCGGTCATCAGAGTTTCTTCGCTGATCGTTACAAATCCCCTGCTAGCGAGCCAACCAAGATCGGCGCGCAGCGCCTCGCGCGAGATGGTTTCCCCCCACTTACGCAGCATCATCGCGACGCACAATTCATTGGATTTCCACTCGATGCTTCTACCGAGCGCTTGCAGCACCTTCAGACCGACTGAGGTCAACTCGGGCCGCTCGATCAGCGAGGGCGCGATCTTGCTCCGGTTTCCTTTCTGCGCATCAAACCCACGCGTCGTCATCTGCAAGCTCATCACGGTTTCTTCACCGATCGTTACGAGACGCCGGTGATCGAACCAGGCAAGATCGGCGCGCACCTGATCGCGCGAGAAGTGGTCTCCAAACTCACGCAGCGCAGTCGCGATCAACCAGTCATCTAATTTCCATCCGATGCACTCGCTTAGGGCTCGCATCGCCCGTAGGAGCTTCAGGCGCCGGGCTCCAGCCCTAACCGAACCGACTGCACGTAGTTTCTTTTTCATCACGGCCTGTTTCCTCCTCAAGCAATGAATCGCCCGCTGTGCCAAACGATGCGATGGCTCACTGCGATTCCCTGTTTTTTGGAATCGGTGATTTCGATCACCTGAGAATATGCGGGGTTGTCACATCTGACGATCGCCGATCCCTTGATCGACCATTCCACGCGCCTCGGAAAAAACCGCTGCATGAGATGACCTTTGGAATCGAGCACGAAATTGTAGCTGATATCCTCGTCTGGCTCAGCAAGTCTCGGATGTTCAAGGTCCAATTCGAACCCGACGAGATTTTGAGCATGCCGGAACGGGATTATCTGCTCGCCGGGCTTCGCCCGAGTGCGCACGATGAGGTACAATCCGCTCGTTCGATCGGTGCCGTCCTGCCGACCCAAAACGAGATCGCCTTTTCTGAGCTGCGGTTCCATCGCATCGTCGAGAACTTTGACCAACGTCGGTCGGAAATAAAGGTCCCGCCCGATGCCGCCGCCCTCAAGATACCGATTTTCGAAAAGCACCGGTGGCCAAGAAGGGTCAAGCGGGTATGTCGGCTTGGTGTAGCCGGGTAGGTTGTTCGGGCGCGCCTCGCCTTTTCCAAGAATCAGCCAATCCAACGTCACGTTGGTGATGGAGCAGAAGGCAGCCAGTTTTGAAAGGCTCGGCTCGAACCTTCCCGTCAGCCATTTGTAAAAACTCGATCGTGAGACGCCGATCTTCTTCGCCACCTCAGCGGCATCATGCCCAATAAGAGCTGACTTCAGGCGCTCGGCGAAACCGGGAACGGTCCTTGATGATGGCTTCGGTTTTGATTCTCGCTCTGGTTTCATGCGTGTGGCACTCCAGTTGACCGTTATCTCATTTTATGCCACTAATGGGGTCTGTATATGGGTGCCTATAACAGGGATGGGGCATGCAAGGCAATAACGGGGGACTGGCATCCGGCAGACATTATCGCCGCCTTGCACAAGATTGGCATCAGCCTGAGGCAGCTCGCGCGTGCGAATGGATATGCGGATGACACCCTTGGCGCGGCCCTTACGCGATCATATCCGAAGGCTGAAGCGCTAATCGCCAGCGCGCTGAATCTGCCTGTCTCGACGATCTGGCCGGAACGTGAACGCCTTCGCGCCGAGCGGCGTGCTCGCTTGCTCGCCAATCAGTCGCATCGTTCGCGCGAGGCCGCATCATGAGCGCGAAAATCGTCTACCTTCCCGCAGTGGCGCGGGAGATGCTGCCGAGCTACGCCAAAGCTCGCGACGCAATCATCCGCTGCTCGACGATCGATGAAGTCAAGGGTTGGCGAAACAAGGCAGCGGCAGTCAAGGCGTATGCGATCAAGGCGCGCGATCGTGAGATGGCGATCGCCGCCGCGATGATTAGGCTAGAGGCTGAACGCCGTGCCGGGCAAGTTCTGATTGAGATGAAGAGCAGCGGGGAACTCGCCTCGAAAGAAAAAGGCCGCCCGCGAAAAGCATCATCTGTCACGATACTTAAATCTCTCAAAATCAGCCCCGATGAATCCAGCAGATGGCAGCGCCTCGGGCGCCTTTCGGAAGATCAGTACCAGTACCGGCTCACCCGCATTCGCGAGGGTAGTAACCGGAATCCAATTTTCAGTTCGGCGTCGGTTGAATGGCTAACGCCGCGCGAGATTTTGGAACTCTCGGTATCGGTCCTCGGCGAGATCGATCTCGATCCCTGCGCTGAACGCGGCGAACCTCACAACGTCCCCGCTCGCGAACACTGGACAAAAGACAAAAACGGCCTCGGAAAGCGAATCTGGACCGGCACGGTTTTCATGAATCCGCCTTATGGCCCAGACCGAGTTCGACGTGCTGATGACCCTGATGATCAAGACGGCGGTCCTGTTGAACGATGGTGCGAGCGGCTGATCGAGAGCTACCGCATCGGGACCGTGAGTCAGGCGATCGCGTTGCTGCCATCTCGAACCGATCGAGACTGGTTTCGCCTGTTCGATTTTGCTCCCGTTTGTTTCATCGCGGGACGCCTCAAATTTCATGGAACTTGCAGCGACGGATCGACCGCTCCGTTCCCGAGTGCGCTGTTCTATGTCGGGAGCGAGAAGCGCCGGTTTAGCGCGGTCTTCGCCGCGATCGGATCTATACGCGAACCTGTCAGCGGAGCCCTATGAGCAATCGGATTTCAACCGCCGAACTGCCTCAGGCACCGAAGACGGGTCAGTCCAACGATCTCGCGGATGCTCCATTCAACGGCATAGCAAAAGCGAACCTGAGCCGAGCGGACGCGAAAGCCGAGCGTTGTATACGGTTCGATGAATTTCTCGCGACTTCCGGAACCACCTTGGAAAAGTCGCTTGTGGCCTTCGCGGGGCTCTGGAACCAGACAAAATCGCCTATCGAGGTGAGCGCGGCGACTCGCGCGCTGTACGAAAACATCACCGTTCCGAGTCTTCAGCGCGATTGGCGGCGATTCAAACGCGGCGGCGTGCCTGCTCTTCTGACGCAGTATGGAAACCATCGCCGCGACAAGTCGATCATCGAAGCAAACCCCGAACTCTACGAGTTCATCCTTGCGAACATCCAGCACAATCCGCTTGTCCGCGCGCCATGGCTGCTCGATGCGATCAAGGTGCGCTTTACCAGCGAACGATGCCCCAAGCTTTCCGCGCTGAGGAATTTTTTACGCAAGTGGAAGGCTGCCAACAAAGAGTTGTTCTGCCGCGTGGCCGATCCCGATGGCTGGCGCCATCGCCATATGAGTGCGCTCGGACGCATGGATGCCGAAGTCGTGCGCTGCAACGCAATTTGGGAGATCGACGGCACCCCTGCTGATGCTTTCACACTCACCGAAGTAGATACGCTTGATGGCCGGCAACATGTCCTCGTCCTGATCGACATCTATTCGCGCAAAATGGTGGCGCTGTTGTGGCCCACTGAATCCAGCGACGGAATAGCTCAACTTCTGCGCAAGGCGATTTTGATGCTGGGAGTCCCTGAAGCCATCCGATCCGATCGCGGATCGGGGTTTATCAGCGAAGAGACGCAGCGCAAGCTGATTCGCCTCGGGACCGCGCACATTATCAATTTGGCATTTCGGCCGGATCGGCGACCATTTGTCGAGCGCGGGAACGGAACGATCGTTAGCTTCCTCGAAAATATACCGGGCTTCGTTGGCCACAATGTCATCCAGGCATCAAAGATCAGATCGCGCCACGCCTTCGCCGAACGTCGGGGAGAGCGGCGCAATTTGCGCCGACTGTATCGCGTCGAACTGACTACAGCGGAATTGCAAGAGCTGTTGGATAAATGGTTGGCCCACGTGTACGGCGAGCGCAAGCGCCGCGAGCTGCTCGGGCGCTCGCCTAACCAGGTCTTCGCCGAGGCCGATGCGCGAGGCGAAATCCGACGCGTCGCCGATGAGCGACTACTCGATCTTCTGTTAGCGGCAGGCGGCTTCGCGACGGCCGGACCGAAGGGCTTGCGAATCCGAGGCTCTTATTACTGCGCTCCTGAGCTGACCGGTCTGAGCGGTCAACGCTTGGAGTATCGCCTCACTGGCGATCTCGGAAGAATCGCTTGCTACACCGCGACTGACCCGCAGAAATTTCTCTGCATCGCGGTAGATCCTGATGCGGTTGGGCTCGATCGACAGGTGCTCGCGATTGCGGCGCGCCAGCAGCAATCGGCTTTCTTGAAGGGAAAAAAAGAAGAATTGCGCGCGCTCAAGCGCAAGCACAAACCCGAACTGCTATACCGCGAAGTCATCGATTCGGCCGTCGCGCGCGTGGCGGCTGCACTTCCGGCAGGAAATATCACGGCGTTCCCCTTTCGCACCGATCAGACGGCAGCCGCTGCCGAGACATTGGCTGCGCTCGATGAGGGATCGCCTGCCTCTGCGCACACATCCCAACGCGCACAGCGCGAGGCCGCGAAACTTCGCACCGCGAGCGAAGAGGACGATGCGAATTGGGCGCGATATCAAGACTTACGGAGCCGCGCGCCGGAGTCTCTTTCCGGCGCCGAGAGGCAGTTCCTGAAAGTCTATTCGGTCAGCCCGCTTTGCCGGGTGCGCGAGCGGTTGGAGCGGATGGCGGTATGAAGACCAAACAGGTCATCACGCCACAGGGCCGCGCAGTGCTCGGCGAGATCGAGCAGATGAGATCGTGCGCCGCGACCTGGGATCGCCGTCTCGGACTCATTTTTGGACCGAGCGGAAGCGGCAAAAGCACCGTTGCGAATCTCATTTGCCGGGCTTATCCAGAGGCGAAGTTGGTTCGCCTCGATGCCCTCACAACAACGCGATCGATGCTGCACGCTATCTTTCAAGCGATTTGCGGTTGGCACCTGGACGTTCACGATACGCGCGCATTGTTCGAGCGCGTGATCGAGGAACTTCAGGAACGCCGAGTCATCTTGCTGCTCGACGAAGGTGACAATTTGTTGCGCGGCGATCGCTTCAACATGCTCGACGTGGTGCGCGATATCGCCGACAAGGGTGGCACGCCGATCGTCATGTTCTCCGTGAAGAAGCTTGCGGCGCGGTTGCGCGCCGGTGCCTACCACTCCGAGACGTTTTCCTCGCGGATGTTTTTTCAGATGGAGTTTCAGAGGCCGTCGCTCGATGACGTGGCACTGATTGTAAAAGAGTTGATCGAGGGAGTGGCCCTCGATCGCGATCTGATCGAGTTCCTCTGGCAAAAGGCAGGCGGTTCATACCGCCCACTGATGGTTATGCTCGCGGAGATCGAGCGAGTTGCGCACGAAACCGAGACGCGGCGGCTGAGTCTGGCAAAGTGGCGCGAATTGACGACGCCTGGCGCACCTATCGCAATCGAGAGTGCGAGAACGCCAGCTATAAAGCCTCTCCGAGCGGCGGGCTAAAAAGCGATGAAAGAAAATCGGAACGATATCGCGCGAGCGCCGCTCACCGCATCCGAACAAATTCTAGATGAACGTGACTGCGCGCAACTGCTCGGGATCGGATTCGATGGGCTTC
The DNA here is from genome assembly GCA_963815835.1 of uncultured delta proteobacterium. Lineage (GTDB taxonomy): Bacteria > Desulfobacterota > Binatia > Binatales > Binataceae > DATGKG01. The sequence continues at coordinate 2,507,979 of CAWFIF010000001.1, read as the reverse complement.
AGGACTTGCGCCGCCGGGGCGAGGGACCGCCGTACGTGCGAATCGGAAAGGGCATAGTCCGCTATCTTCGAACCCGCGTTGTCGAATGGCTCGATGGCAATTTGATATCTGGCCCGGAGAGGGAACCCTAAAATGATCGCGCGCGATTCAGACACCACCATCCGCAACGCCGATCGAATCAAGATTCAAATCGGAAGGAAGGCGCTCGGTTGGAATGACTTGACCTATCGGGCATGGCTCCGAGGCATAAGCGCGCGGTTCCGCCCTGACTGCCCGGTGGAATCCTCGACGGCCATGACCCAGATCGAAGGTCAAGCCGCAGTCCAGGAATTGACGCGTTTGGGCGTTCAGTTCGGGCCGCCAAAGGGGTGAGAAGCGGCTTTTTGGGTGAGTCCAGTGAGCCGCACCACAAGAAGCTCTATGCTTGCTTCAACCAGATCATCCGTGACGGCGCGATCGCCCCGCGCGATCCCGCCGCATCGCTGCGCAAGTTCGTCAAACGCCTTACCGGAATCGAAGACACGCGATGGTTACCGGCTGCCGAATGTAACACCGTCATCGAGGCGCTCAAGGCCTGGCACCGACGCCTCGATGAGCGCGCGGCACAGAAGGCCAAGAGCGAGATCACACCGAGCGCGAAGGTCAAGAAAGTTGTCGGTGAGCTGATGGAACGGGTCGCCGGCACGGCCGAGCCGCGCGAGGGTACGCGCAAGATCATTGCCCTGCTCGCGGCGCATGCGTGGCCATCGGCGCGAATCGCGGACCAGGTGATTGAGCTGATCAAACAGCACGGCGTGCGAGTGCATACCGCCCTCGTCGATTGGGACTATCGCCGCGCGCGGAAAGAATTATTGGTTCTCATCGAGAAGGTCGATGAATTGGCCCCCGACTGCTGGGAAGCCGTGAAGATCGCAGCGGACATGAAAAACAGTGACAGGTCGGGAACTCAGCAGGGCGCACGCTCGCAATCAAACAAGGTGGAGGACGGACGATGAGCAAGGAACAAGCGGCGGCATCAATCGAGTTGGGCACGCTGATCGGCGCGGCGTGCGCGGAATATGAAACCGCGATCCCCGAGATCGTGGTCGATCCGCGAGAGGTTCCACTCGCGATGGAGCGTCGAGTGAAGAAGCTTCAGTTCTCAAACTTAGCAAGGGAGCGCGAGGTAGCCGCCCTTATGCTAACTTCCCTACCTCAGATCACAGAGCTGATCGAGCGTCGCCAGTACGACGAGTTGGATCGCGCAGTCGCCGAACTGGAATCGCGAATCATGCGGCTGACCATTCCTGAGCGCGTACTCTCGGTTCAGGAGCAGGCGAACAAGGCGCGTGAGATTTTCCGTGCGAGGAGCTGGACCGATGAAGAGGTAGACGGGCTGGGGCGCTGGTTCAATCGCAGCGCCCAAATCTCTGAAATCGGAGTTTCTTCCGTGAAGGTGGGAGACGATCTGGTCACACGCGCGGAGATTAGATCGAAACTCCTATGTACCAAAGCGCGGCTGTTCGAGATGGAAGGCCGGGAGAAAGAAGCAATCGAACTAGAGGCTTCAAACCGCGAGCGCAAGCAGCGCGGCGAAGCGCCCTATCATCGGCAATGGTCGTAACAAATTGGGAGATGGGAGCTAGGAGCCAAATGGCAAAAGTACTGACGCGGGATCAGGGGCGGATCGCAGCGGCGTTCGGGATGTCACCAGCGGAGTTCTCTTCTGCAAAGGCAGCCCAGGAGTCGAGGCAAGCAGGGAGATCGCGATGGGGTTTGAGCGCATCGCAGCAAGCAATCTGCCGCGCGATGAATGTATCCGAACACTCCTTTGCGAGCGCCGCCGGCGAGGGCGATCGAAGAACTGCATCACCAGGGCTGCTACGCGCGCATCAGGAAATCGACCGCGCCCACGATGAACTTTATTCCGAGGGTCAGGCCGTCGATCCTCCCGATCGTGAGCTGCTCGACAATGCCATGGCTGAACTGAAGTCCTACGATCCCGATGACGATGATACTTACGATCATCTGCTCAAAGGCGTCTTGCACGCGGCGACTCTACTGAACCGCGTCGCGCCTCCCTTTGCGGAAAACAAGGATATCGATTGATGAGTTTGCCTGCCGGAAGCAGCTTATTGGATTGGGCTGTATCGCCAGCGGTGGGATCGCAACGGTCCCGTCTGAGGCAGGCCCGCGAGCGCGAACAGGGTTGCGATCCCCTGGGGCGCGCCTCGTTGGCTCCGGTCGGCATCCTTTTTTCTTGAGAGCTAGGGCTTGTAGGACGCCCTAGAAGGCGTTGGCAACGCTTGATGCGGGGTTTGAGTGGCGGATGTGGAGGATGGGGCGGATGCGGCGGTTGAAAGAGCAAGTCCTGATACCTGCGAGCACTGCGCAAAGAAGCTGCGCAACCCGCGCCCGAAACAGCGCTTTTGTCCTGGCGGCCGGTGCCGCAACGCGGCCTGGCGCGCCAATCATCCGCGCCGCAAGCGATCGCCGCGAAAACCACGCATCCCATTCGAGGAACGGCTGCTTTTCGAGAGTCTCATCGGCTTTTAAGCGCGAGGCACAGCGACATGCGTTCTGAGGCGAAAAGGGAAATCGAACGGATGGTGGACGATATCCTTGCGAAGTTCGACGCGCGAGTTCGCCGGCCGCTGAATGAGATGACTTCTTTTTTCGAGTGGCTCCGGCGCGTGAAGTTTAACTCTCGGTCGAATGAGAGGCTCACTGCGACTGCGCTGGCTGCGGAAATGGAGAAATTCGAGAAAAGCATTTTTCTCCCAGAGGATGAGGTAAAAGCGCTCTCCGCGATGATCGCCAAGTACCGACAGTATATCGGCGAGATGGCAAAAAAAGGCGAGCAAAATGCCTGATCTGAAATACGCCGTTCTCTTCACCGCGATCGACAACCTAAGCAGCAAGTTAGGGAGTATCGGTTCGGCGGCGTCTTCGTTCTTCGACGGCATCAACTCTGGCAGCCAAAAGATCGCGGAGTGTGGCGAGCGGATGGCGGACTGGGGCGTGCGCATCGGCATCACCACGGCGCTCCTTTCCGAAGGCGCTACTAAAATGCATGAGTGGGCCGACGCGATCAGCGAGCCCGCGATGGGCATGGAACATTCGATGGCGACGATGGCCGCGATGACCAGCCTCGCGTCGGACAAGCTCGGCGAGATCAAGGATCGTGCGGTCGCGTTTTCCGACACGCATCCGGGCGTCACGGTCGAGCAGTGGGCGGATGGCTTCACGCATCTGCGCGGCGTTTACCAGGACACCGCCAAAGCCATGGCGGCCGAGGACGTAAGCGGAATGCTCGCGCGCTTCGGTATCCAGGGTGAAGAGTCAACCCGGCTGCTTTCTACAGCCTGGGCAACGATGGGTGTGGATGCGAAGACGGCCGGCGATCAGCTCTCCGCGATGATGCAGCAATTCGGTCCGACCAATACCTCCCAACTGGCGATGACCATAGGGAAGCTCGGCGGCGCCGCGATGGCGACGAATACGCCGTTTTCCCAATTGCTCGCGTTGGCCGGCAAGGCACAACAGATGATGCCGGGGCGCGGGATGATGATGTTCACCTCGCTGCTTCAGGAACTAAACAACTCGGTAGCCGAGGGAAAGACCAACATCGATGTGACCCACGGATACCTTGGCGCTTTGCAGGACTTGAGCAAGAGACTCGCCGGTTACTCTGGCGAGGAGAAAATCTCTTTCCTCAAGAGTATAGGGATCAGCGCGAATGCTTCGGATCTGATTCCGTACCTCGGTCAACTCGACGCGATCGCCAAGGGACAGGCGAAGGTCGCCGCCTCGGCGGACAATCTCGGCAAGATGAGCGCGACGGCTTACGCCAACGTGGCAGATCAGACGACTCGCTATCATCAGAACCTCAACAATCTGGCAGACGCCTTCGGTACTCCAGCGTTGGGTTTCATGAATGCGGGCCTTACCACTTTGATCGGGCTCACCAAGGCCGCCTCAGACCTAACCGAGCACCATTCGCTGATCGCTAAAGCTGCCTCGCTCAGCATCATCGGGGTTGGCGATGCGGCTTACTACGGCCTTCAGGGTTTGTCGGCGATGGGAACCTTCGCTTTCGAATTCGGCAAAAGCCTCGAGCTGATGGAAAAGTTCGGCGCCGTGCAAAAGTTTGTCACCCTCGGCACGTATGCGTGGACGGTGGCACAGTGGGCGCTCGACTCGGCGCTGTGGGCGAGTGGAATACCTGAGATCGTTATAGGCGTCGCGGCCCTCGGCGTGGCCGCCTACGAAATCTATGAGCACTGGGGCGCGGTCACCAAATTCTTCAAGGGCGTTTGGGATTACGTCGCGCACATCGACTGGCGCGGGCTCGGCATCACAATTCTCAAGGGCATCGGCGAAGGATTGCTCTATAGTAGCGGACTCGGCGAAGTCGCTTTTGCAGCGCGCAAGGTGGCCGGACTGATCAGTGACCACTTCGCAGGCCATTCGCCACCGCCGCTGGGACCGCTGCACGATATCGGCCGCATCAGGATCGTCGAGAGCATCGCCGAGCGCATCAAGCCAGGCCCGATGCTTTCCGCAGTAGGACGCACGGCCGCCGTGATCGCGATGGCCGCGCCGATGATGGGCGCCGGGCCTGCGATGGCTGGCGGGATCACAATCATCGACAACTCGCGGATCACAATTGGCGCGGGTGCCGATTCTGACGCCTTCATCAAAGCGCTCAGGGAGCATCGCTACGAGCTTGTGCAGGAAGTGCGGCGCGAAGTCACTCGCCGCGAAAGGACGAACTTGAGTTAAGAGGTTGAGTAGGATGAGGAGGGGATTGAGACTCATAGTCGGCGCGGTGGCGCTGCTGCTTCTGGTGGGTGTCTTCGTCTCGCTGATCGCACCGCCCGCCATCTTACTGACACCACGCCCCGCCTATGCGCTCTCGTGGGCCAACGACGACAACGGCAACGCCGCGCAGGTCTACCTGCCGATCACGCTGACCAATAGCAACCTTGGACTCCGACGCGATCACCCCTACAGCGACGGCGACCGCAACCCCCGACTGAGTTTAGAGAGGTAAGCTATGATAAGACGCATAACGACCTGGTTGTTACTCGCTGTCGTCATCGTGATGCTGGCAATGAAAGAGTCGATTGCGCTGGCGCAAGCGACGCCATTTCCGACGCCGGCAGTGTCACCCGTCTCACCGCTTTACCGCGGTGAAATGCGCGTCTCTGTGATGCCGCCGCCCTACAGCCAGACCGCGAGCGTGACAGGCGCCAGCCCCGGTGCGGCGCTCAGCCTCCAAATCCCGATTGTTGGTGGTTTTACAACGCTGCTATATGGCTTCGACCTGAGCTGCCCCGCCCCAAGCGCCACAGAAAACGGGTCGCTCACGATCAGCAATATCCGGGGGGGAACCCTGACTTATGACTTCACCGAATCGACGGATGCTGGAACATTTCTCACGCCCAAAATTGGGCCGCTGGAGAATGCCGGCGGCTCAACTGGCACGGCACCGATTCTTCTATCGGTCGGCGCGGTCAGTGGTGGCAGCCTGTGCGCGCTGAATGCGTACTATGCGTTCAAGGACTGAAGTCCAGAGCGCGCGATTTGTCTTGATCTGATCTGAGCTTTGGCGGTACGATCTCCCCTCGTTTTTGAGGCTTTTCGCGTGCAACCATTTTTCAGCGGCATGGCGATCGGACTCGCGATCCTGATCCCGCTCGTCATCCTGATTTTCGCCTTCCGCATCCTGTATTTGGGCGGCGCGTTCGTCTACGGCTTCTTCCGCGCCGCTCACGCTTCATGGGTGAAGGCTCACCCCAAACAACCGCACGCCGAACCTCACTGACCATCTGGCGGCGCCATTCGTCCATCGATTCGCAGGCGTGTTGAATCAAGCGCTCTCCGGGGTGTATAAAGGGCGTGTTCAGGGGTTTTGCGGCAAGCGGCACGCAACGATCCGCCAGCGCCCAAGTGACGAGTGCGATAAGGTCGCGAGGGTCCAGGTAGGCCAGTGCGACGTTCCCCGCCCTGCGAAACCCGCAAGGCAAGGCGAGGCATGGCATGGAAGAAGGCCCGGTCAAAATGACCGGGCCTTCTGTTTTTTGTTTGTATCTGAGCGGTTCGGCGGGAGGGATCGCGGCGCTCGAATCGCCAATACCTCAGAATAAGTGCATCTTATGAGGCCACCGCAGGCTTCTGATCAGACTATTCTGGCTGGCTGATCAAACTAAGCTGGCCGCGAGGCAGGCGATCACCTGATGAGACGAATAAAAAGCGAAACAGTATCCTCATTCAACAGACACATTAAGTGTGCTTGGGCAAGAAACAACAGAATCCTGGATCACCAACTCTTAGTATTTCCGAAACCCTTGCTTGACACGGGCGCCTCGCATTCGCGAAACTCGCGCCGGTTACTTACTCATCAGAGATTCAAATCGCCTTTTGTATTCGGGGCATCAGGTTAGAGTAGGATGGAGAGGAGGAATATGACAGTCAGAACATGGCTGCGCAGTGCAGCACTGGTCGTCGCGGTTGCGTTAGCGGTGGTAGCGATGGTGGCGCCCCCGGCATACTCGAAAAAGAAAAAAGAGGTTGCCACTCCAACCGCAACATTGACCCCGACAGCGACGCCTACGCCTGAGGTCAAAGCCTGGAATTTTGACAATGACAAAGCAGGTCAACTACCAGATGGATGGGACGACATCGACGGCGCGGGCTGGCAAGTCTTTGCGGATCCAAGCGCGCCCAGCCAGCCGAATGATTTCGGATTGCCCGCGGGCCGGATGGTGACCTCGTTGACGCACGGACTCGAGTATAAGCCGAAAGTTGTGATGAAGGATCCGACTGAGTATTCCGACTTCACGCTGGAGGCTGAGTTCAAGCCGATCAAAGGATACTTCGATTGTTCGGGTGGACTGATTGTTCGTTACAACAATCCCGAGAACTTCTACGTGCTTGAGCTGGGATGCCCGAGTGACTATGTCCAATTGCTTCGCATGTACCAAGGTAAGATGGAGCAGATCCAACAGAAGGTCGTCGCGATCGATGCGGGCAATTGGTACAAGATCAAACTCGAGACTCAAGGCGACCACTTCCTCGCTTATAGCGAAGGCAAGCTGCTCTTCGACGTACAGGACAATAAGATCGCAAAAGGACGAATCGGTCTTTGGTCGAGTAACGATTCGCAGGCGCGCTTCGACAACCTCACGCTGACGCTTCCGCTGCCCGGCGCGAGCGGCGGTGAGGCAGGCGGCGCGGCCAGCGCTCCGGCGGGAACTCCGGGGGCTCCTCCGCCGCCTCCACCACCTCCGTGATCGAATTCTGAGCGATCGGTCCCGGGCGCGTCGTCTTGCATAAGGGCGACGCGCCCTCTACTGTGGGCCTGATGCAGGAAGCACCGGAACAGAAGCAGCTGCCTTTAGACGCGGAACAGCTCGGGGTCGGAGGCTTTTTCTCGGAAATGCTCCAGGGAATCGGCAAGATGCTTGGGCTCGGATTGCTGTGGGGCCTCGAGGAGGTTCGCAACGTATTCTTCAAAGTCCTCGATCGCTTGAATGTTAAAGCTCGGCCGAGCCGGCACGTCAGCGCGTTCCCTCCGGGTAGTCCGCGCCGCCGCAAAGTAGCCTAGTTCCAGCGGATATCTAAATCGCCCCATCCTCGCGAAGCTGCGCAACCTGTTCGCGCGGGATTCCGATCGAGGCAAGAACTTCCTCCGTATGCTCACCAAGCTCTGGGGGACGGCCACGAGGAATCTCATCGCGCGCAATTGCAGACAGTTTGACCGGCGAGCCCGCGACTTTGATATCGCCGCGGGTCGGGTAGGTGCTGTCCATCAATGTCCCGCGCTCAGCCACCTCGGGATCGGCGACGACTTCATCGACCTCGCGCACCGGAGCGCATGGAACTCCGGTCTCGATCAGGATTCGAATAATGTCGTCGCGCCGCTGCGGGCGTGTCCACGTCGAAACCATTTCGTCGAGTTCATCGGCATGATGAAGCCGGGTCGAATGATCCTTATATTCGGGATTCGGGATAAGTTCCTCATGGCCCATTAGCTTCGCGAGCGTGCGCCAATGGGGCTCAGTGAGGCAGAAGATCAACACCTCACCATCGCGCGAAGGATAAACGTTGGTCGGGCACGCGCCCCAGTGCCGATTGCCGAGCCGCTTGAACTTGCGTCCTTGCAATACCGGCGCGAGAACGCTCGTAAGCGCTGGAATCGCAACATCGAGCATCGCGACTTCGACCTTCTGACCTTTGCCGGTCTTCCCGCGATGAATCAGCGCCGCGAGAATTCCGCTCGTTAGATGACTACCGGTCCCCATGTCGATGAAGGTTGCGGAAGTTTTCACGCCGCGCTCGGGAAACCCGGTGATGCTGATGAAACCGGATGATGCCTGAATGGTGTTGTCCATCGAACCGAGCTTCGCGAACCGGCTCCCAGAGCCATAACCCTTTCCGGAAGCATAGATCAGGCGCGGAAAGCGCGACCCGATCTGATCGTAGCCGAGTCCAAACGATTCCATGACGCCATCGAGATAGTTCTCGACCAGCACGTCGGCGTTTTCGAGCAGCTTGAAGACGATCTCGCGCGCGCTCGGATGCTTGAGGTTGAGGGTCACCGATTTCTTGTTGGCATTGAGCATCAGAAATGCGTAGTTCACACCGCCAGGGAGGTCTGGACGCCTTAGCATTTCGCCCACCTTCGGCGGCTCGATCTTGATGATTTCGGCGCCCATCGCGGCAAGTTGCAGCGTGCAGTAGGGCACTGCGTAGATTTGTCCGAAATCGATGACGCGAATCCCTTCCAGCGGCAGGCTCATTTCCAGTTCCTTCTATCGCAGCAGGTTGCGCGCGATCACCATGCGGTGCACTTCCGAGGGACCTTCGCCGATGCGGCGGATGCGTGCCTCGCGATACCATCGCTCGAGCGGGAACTCCTTGCTTACGCCATAGCCGCCGTGAATTTGCACCGCGCGATCGATCACGCGGCCGAGCACTTCACTCGAATACAACTTCGCGATCGAAGCTTCGTTGCGAGAGTCTTCACCGCGATCCGCTTTCCACGCGCCTTCCCAGGTCAGCCAGCGCGCCGCGCGCAGCTCGACTTCCGAATCTGCCAGCATCCATTGGATCGCCTGCCGCTTCGCAAGCAACTCGCCGAAAGTACTGCGCGTCTTGGCATGATCGATCGCCATTTTCAGCGCGGCGACACCAACTCCGACATTGGCCGCGGAATACGGAAACCGCAGCCGGGTCAGCAGATCGAGGCATAGGTTTAGCCCCTGCCCTTCCGCGCCGAGCCGTTGCTCTGCAGGAACCACGCAATCCTCGAAGTGAACCTCGTTCGGCAATGCCGCCGTGCGCAGGGTTGCGAACGGACGCGCCGTGAATCCTGGCTGCCCTTTATGAATGATGAAGCAGGTGATGCCGCCGCGGCCGGCTTTGGGATCGGTGCGCGTGAAGACGACGCCCCATTCCGCCTCGTGCGCGTGCGAGATGAAAATCTTGGTGCCGTTGAGCACATAAGTGTCGCCCTTGCGCACGGCGCGGCATTGAATCGAGCCGGCTGGATCGGAACCGCCGCTCGGCTCGGTGATGGCGAAGAAGGTGTACCAGGCGTTCTTGAGCGTCGGCACGACATACTTCTGAATCTGTTCTTCGCTGCCGCCGTAGATTACCGGCGGTGGATTGCGGCCGAATACGCTGGCGCCGGGGTTGTAAAGCCCCATCCGATGCTGCGCCATTTCCTCCATCAGCACGCACATGTCGAAGGTACCGAGACCGCCGCCGCCATATTTCTTCGGCGCGCTCATACACCACATGCCGGCGGCCTGAACCTTCTTCGCAATCCGCCAGTAGTCTTCTTCGGGAATTTCCGCGGCGTCGGGATCGAGTTTCTTTTCGATCGGAATTATCTCGTCGCGAATGATTCTGCGGACTTGCTCGCGCAGTGCGGACAGCTCTTCTGAGAGTTGGAATCCAGTGTCGTTCTCCATGAGAGACTCTCTAGCACTGAAGCGCTGTCGGTCAGAATAGCTCGTCGGGCTTCATTTCACCGCCCCCGAGGTTTTTCCTGAGGCCATCGAGCCAGAGTTCGCGAATCCATTCGAGGTCGTAAGCCCCCCAGGTTCCTTTGATGTCCGGTTCGATATGATGGATGTGCTCGATGGCGGTGGCGACCAGCGCGACCGCGCCGTCACCCAGCGTGTGGCGCACGATCCCTTTCTCCTCGCGCGCCCGGATATAGTCGCCGATGCCGCTCAGAACCTCGATACTGTAATTCCAAAGATCCTCTTCCGCACCGGCGAGGACGTCGGAATGCTTCGCCTTGGCCTGTCTGGCTATTTTCATCGCGTGGTCGAACTGCGTGATGGCCTTGACGATTTGCGGTTTCTTGGAGGCCGCCTTCTGCGGCGTCATCTTGTACGGACGCATCACGTCCGCGTAATCGAGCACCAACGCGGCGGCTTTCTCGATCCCGCGATATGCTTTGCCGAGCGCTTCCGCTGCCTGCGGATGACGGCTCGCCGCGGTATCGTCGAGCACGCCGCTGACGCTGAGTTTCGGCACGCGCGTGCCACGCACAAAAGCCTCAAGGTTCACCGGATAGGCGAGCACGCTGTATGCGCCGAAGGTCAGGTTCGAAATGCTGTCGATGCCGAGCGCCTTGTAGGCATGAAGGTCGCGCGCGATTATCGCAGGTGTCGCGAAGCCGACGCCTCCGAATAGGATCGCGTCGGCGTAGTACTCGAACACGTGACAGCGGCCGTCGAAGATGTCGACATAGCGCTTCAGCGAATCGAAGTAGCGCGGGTTGATGGTGCAAGCCGGATCGTCGATCGCGTGGATGTAGCATCGCTCACGCGGCGCCCATTCGAACCACACATTCGGCAGCGGGCGCAGCTTGGGATCGGGATCGATAGTGTCGTGATAGGCGAGATAGGCGACGGGAATTCCTCCGGCCGCCGATTCCTCCGCCGCGGCGACAGCATTGACGACCTTCATATATTGCATCTGCGGCGAAAGCCTTTTGCATAAGGGGCACTTGCACCATGCGCCCTCCCAAACGTCCGCGCCCCAGATGTGTAGCAATTCGTTCTCGGGATATTCGCGAACGTAGCTCAGCGCAGCGTCGCACACCGTCCGCACCGCGTCGGCATTCGAGACGCATAGATTTCCGCGCGCCAGCCGGGTGCCATCTGCCGCCATCGGAAAGTATTCCGGATGCGATTCGAACCCTTCCCGCGGCATCAGGATCTGCAGCACGTGGCCGCCATACTCAACGCCCATACCGTAGGACTTGTAGCGCGGTGTCAGCTCATCGATACGAAGCCGCGAATCGTGAGCATGACGGATATACTCGAAGGCATTGATGCCGCGGCGCGCCATCCACGGGATGAACTCGCGATCGAATTTGAGATGCAACTCGAGCCGGTCCGGATGCGTGTAGTTCCACGTCATGATGTCCGACACGAACGCGCGCCGCTTGAATGCCGGTGTCACCGCATAAGGCTTCAGTTTCGCCAACGCGCTGACGGCGAGTTTTGGAAGATTAGGAGCGGCGCCGGGAATGAACCGCGCACCGAGGCGCTCCATCAGGTCGTATGCCGCGTGCAACAAACCACGCTCGCTGCCCGCCTGAATCGCGAGCGCATTTTCACCCTGACGTGAAATCTGGAAGCTGTCATCAGTTAGCGTATTGGGTCCCGGATTCGCGGCAACGTCTGGACCCAATGAAACCAGCATCGCGCGCGAATCGATGTCCGCATCAGGCTGTGCGGTCGCGTCGCGCACGAGCATCTTGGCGAGGCTGTCTGCCAGCTCGCGCGCGGCGATCGACGCCACCTCATTCGCGCTCGGACTATGTCTGACGGTGATTCTGGGCATTCCCCCGCCCGTTCTCTTCGGCATCGCCCCCTGACTCTCCCCTGATTCGCTACGTTTTTCCGATCCCCGCGAAATGATAACATGGGAGCTTCCGTTTAACAGCGGCGCAATATAGACAGCCAGTTGAGAAATGTTTCCCATCTGTAGGAGAGGGGCTACTTCAACCCCAACAACAGGAGATCAGACGCATCGCGCACCAACATGCCCAGCCCTAATGAAATCCTGACCGAACTGAAAAAGGTCAAATACCCCGGGTTCACCCGCGACATCGTGTCGTTCGGCATCATCAAGGATATCGAGGTCGGATACTCCGGGGTGACCGTGTCCTTGACCATCCAATCCGCCAAGCCGGAAGTCGTCAGCCGGATTGTCGAGGACATCAAGACCACCGTCGCTGCGATGCCTGGCGTTCCCGGCGTGAAAGTGGACGTCGAACAGCCGGCGCCCACCCAGCCTCGCACGGCGGCGGCCGCGCGACGCAGCATCGAGGGCGTGCAGCACATCGTCGCTGTGGCGAGCGGCAAGGGGGGCGTCGGGAAATCCACCGTGGCAGTGAACCTCGCGCTCGCAATGAAGGCGTTGGGATGGCGGGTGGGCCTGATGGACGCGGACGTATACGGGCCCAGCGTCGCGATGATGGTGGGCGCCGAGGGCAAGGTCAACCTTACACCTGAGCGGAAAATCATACCGCTTGAAAGATATGGGATCCGCTACGTCTCGATGGCGTTTTTCGTCAGCGACGAGCAGGCCGTGATCTGGCGGGGGCCGATGGTGACCAAGCTGGAGACCGAATTCCTCTTCAACGTCGAATGGGGCGAGCTCGATTGCCTGGTCCTCGATTTGCCACCGGGAACCGGCGACGCGCAGCTCACCATCACGCAGCGCGTGAAACTTGATGGCGGCGTGATCGTCACCACGCCGCAGGAAATTGCGCTGGTCGATGTGCGCCGCGGCGTGCAAATGTTCAGCGAGGTGAACGTTCCCGTCCTCGGCGTGGTCGAAAACATGAGCTACTACGTTTGTGGCAAATGCAACAAACGTCACGAAATCTTTTCGCATGGTGGCGGCGCGCGTCTCGCCGAAACGCTGGAGGTTCCCTTCCTCGGTGAGCTGCCGATCACGCGCGAGTTGCGCGAGGGCGGCGACAATGCGATGCCGCTGGTGGCGGTGAATCCTACGCATCCGGTGACGGCGGCGTTCAAGTCGGTCGCCGCGAAGATCATCGAAGGGCTCGAGGAGCACCCCACCTGATGCCTTTCGCGGTCTTCGACGTCGAGACCCGAGTCAACAAACACCTGCTCAACCAGGTCTACTTCGAAGGTCAAGGACTCAGCGACAGCGAGGCTTTCGAGCGCTATCGCGAAGATTTGCGACGGCGCCGCGACAACGATTTTTTCCCCATCACGCTTCACCTTCCGATTTCGATCGCGATTGGAAATGTCGGCGATGACTACGTGCTGCGCTCGGTCGAGAGCCTCTCACTCGGCGATTACTCGGAAGAAAAGCTGGTGCGCGAATTCTGGAAGCGCGCCGAGCGGTTCGCCGGCACCTTGGTGAGTTTCAATGGGCGCCGTTTCGATATCCCGGTGCTCGAGCTCGCGGCGTTGCGCCACGGCATCGCCGCGCCGATTCATTTCGGCGACAAGAGCCTCGCGCGCAATCGCCATTCCGGTGCGCGTCATCTCGATCTGTTCGACTACCTGACCAACTTCGGCGCGGTCTCGCTCGCGGGAGGCATGGACCTGCTGCTCAAGATGATCGGCATGCCGGGAAAAACCGGCATGGATGGCTCGATGGTGCAGGAATATTTCGAGACCGGCCGCCTCGATGAAATTCATCGCTACTGCCGCAACGACGTGGTGCAAACCTATTTCCTTTTTCTGCGGGTTGCCCTTATGCGCGGAGAAATCAGCGACGATGTCTATCGCACCGCGTCGGAAGCCTCGCGGCATTTTCTGCTCGAAGACGAAGCGCTCGACAGCAAGAAGATCGCGTGACTGGGAAACCAAAGATCTCGCTCATCGTGATCTCGCGCGATGAGGAGCAACTAATCGCGCAGTGCCTGCGCAGCGCATGGTTCTGCGACGAGCTGATCCTGATCGATTCGTTCTCCACCGATCGCACCGTGGAGATCGCGAAAGGCCTCGGGGCCAAGGTTTTCCAGCACGAGTTCACCAACTACGTGACGCAGAAGCAGATGGCGCTCGATCGCGCGACCGGCGACTGGGTGCTGCTGATGGACTCCGACGAGCAGGCGACCCACGATCTCGGCGAGGAAATCCTCGCGGCGCTCACCTCATCGAATCCCGCCGACGGCTACCGCATCCGCCGCATCCTCTATCATCTCGGCCACTACTATCCGTATGGAATCTATCCCGATAACCCGGTGCGGCTGTTCCGTCGCGAGCGCGGGCATATCGGCGGACGCGATCCGCACGACAAGGTCGTCGTCAACGGCAGCCTCGGCAAGCTCGCGAACCCGATCCTGCACTTCAGCTACCGCGACGTCGCGGATCACGTCGCCACGATAAATCGTTTCTCAACGCGCGGCGCGATGGAGCAGGAGCCCACCATCTTCACGCCGGTCCAGATGCTGACCAACCCGATGTGGCGATTTTTCAATTTCTACGTCCTGCGCGGCGGCTTTCGTGACGGCGGCCGCGGGCTCTACGCGGCGATGACGGCCGCATTCTATGTGTTTCTGAAATACGCCAAGCTCTACGAGCGCAAGCTAAAATCGCGCCGCCTGTGAATCCGCACCAGTCAAGCTTGCGTTGACCGTTTTGCGATCGCGAGTTCGCTTCATTTCCTTGTAACAAGCGAATAACTTAGGCGCTGCCCCATGAAACGTTTGTTCAGCTATATGCGCCGTCATTGGCTGACTTATTTCTTCGGGATTCTTGCGACTGTTCTGACCGCGACCTTCTACAATTTCGTTCCGATACTGACGCGGAACGCAATCAATGCGGTGCAATCGGGCCATCGTACCGCCCTGGCGCACTATGCGGAATTGATCGCGCTAGTGGCGATCGTCATGGGCACCGCGCGATGGATCTCGCGCTTCGTCATCTTCAACATCGGACGCGATATCGAATACGAAATCCGCAACGACCTTTTCGCGCATCTGGCAAAGCTTGGTCCCGACTTCTATCAGCGCCTGCGCACGGGCGATCTGATGTCGCGGATGGTCAACGACATCACCGCGCTGCGCCTGCTGGTCGGTATGGGCGTGCTGATGTTCATCAACACCCCGGTTTACTTCGTCTATGCGCTGATCTTCATGACCTACCTGAATCATCGGCTCACCGTCGTCGCGATCATTCCGGCGCTCCTGCTGCTGCTGGGTGTTCGCAAACTTACTCGCGCCCTGATGGAACGCAGCCTGAAGGTTCAGCAGGAACTCGGCAACATCGGGGCCAAGGTTCAGGAGAGCCTGGCCGGCATTCATGTGGTGAAGGCCTACACGCTGGAGGAGCACGAGGCGCAACGTTTTCGCGCGCTGAATGACCGGTACAACGAACAGGGCCTGGCGCTCGCGCGTACCCGAGGGGGTTTGTTTCCGATGATTCGCGCGGCCGCGGCGTGCTCCACGATGATCGTCCTCATCTATGGCGGCAGTCTTGTCCGCGCCGGGCAGATGTCAATCGGCGATCTGATGGCGTTCATGCTGTATGTCACGCAACTCGCGTTTCAGGCGACCTCGTTCGGATGGACGCTTTCGCTCTATCAGCGCGGCAAAGCCGCGATGAAGCGTATCGACGAGATTTTCGACGCAGAGGAGCAGCATACCGTCGCCGGCCCCGAGGAACGCCTCGAGGTTGACGGCGCAATCGAATGGCAGAACGTGTCTTTTAGCTACTTCGGCTCCGACGGCCACGGCAACGGCAGGGATGCGCACCAGCCGCCCTACGCTCTGCAAAATATCGATGTGAAAGTGACAGCCGGTGAGAAGCTCGCGATCGTCGGCCGCACCGGCTCGGGAAAGTCCACGATGATCAAACTGCTCGGACGGCTTATCGAGCCGACCGAGGGACAAATCCTGCTTGACGGTCGCGACATTCGCGAAATTCCTATTCGTGCGCTGAGGCGTACGATCGGTGTCGTGCCGCAGGAGTCGACTCTGTTCTCGGACACGCTGGCGCGCAACCTCGCATTCGGCGCGCCAGGCGCGGATAGGAAAGAGATCGAGTTCGCCGCGCAAGTCGCGGGACTCACGCCCGATGTCGCGGTGCTTCCTCGGGGCTTCGATACTATCGTGGGCGAGCGCGGCATGTCGCTCTCGGGCGGGCAGAAGCAACGCGTCACTATCGCGCGTTTGCTCACCTACCATCCCTCAGTGGTCGTCCTCGATGATGCGCTATCGAGTGTCGATACCGAGACCGAACGCGCGGTGCTGCACAACCTCAGCGACAGCGTGCAGGGCCGTACGACCATCGTGGTGGCGCATCGCGCTTCGACGGTGCGCGACGCCGACGAAATCATCGTGCTCGAAGAAGGCCGCATCGCGGAGCGCGGCACTCATGAAGAGTTGATGTCGCGGCGTGGAATTTACGCGGAACTCTTTCATCGCCAACTGCTCGAGGAAGAGTTGGCCGGGTACTGATGGTCCACGAAGAACAGCAAGCGCGCGAGGTGCAGGTTTACGATAGCCACCTGATCAAGTGGGTATGGCAGTTCGTAAAACCATACCAGCACCTGTTCTGGCTCTCGGTATTGCTGATGCCGCTCAACTCGGTCTTCGCACTGGCGCAGCCGTACATCGTCAAACTCACCATCGATATTTTTCTCGCGCATCGCAAAGTCGCGCCGCCTCGATGGCTTACACCAATGATCGCGAAAGTCGCCCCTAATCACGGACTGTTCGTGATGGGCGCGCTGTACCTGGTATTGGTGCTCGGCGAGTTCGCGACCTTCTACGGCCAGTTTTACCTGACCATGATGGTCGCGCAGTATAGCCTGTCCGATCTGCGGCTGGCCTTGTTCCAGCGCGTCGAACAGCTTCCGATGGCATTTTTCGACCGCACGCCGATCGGAAGGCTGGTGAGCAGGATCAGCACCGACATCGATGCCATCAACGAGATGTTCGCATCCGGGTCGTTGACGATTTTTATCGATTTCCTGACCCTGATCGGCATCGCCGTCATCATGTTCATGCTCAATCCGCGGCTCGCGCTGTGGGCGTTTCTCGCGATCCCGCCGCTCTTCCTGATTATCAACTTTTTTCGTGTCCGAGCCCGTGTCGTCTATCGTGAAATTCGCGATCGTCTCGCGGCTGTGAATGCGTATCTCTCCGAGTCGATCAACGGGATGGCGGTTATCCAGCTCTTCACTCGCGAGGATGTCAGCGCCCGCGAATTCGACGTGCTGAACAAAAAGAGCCGCGACGTCCAGATGCTCGCGAACATCTATGAAGCCGGACTTTTCTCGTCGGTCGAGTCGCTGAGTGCAATCACGGTGGCCGTCATCCTTTGGTTCGGCGGCGGCGACGTGATCCGCCAGGCCATCAGCATCGGTACGTTGGTCGCGTTTATCGACTATGCGCAGCGCTTCTTCGGACCGCTGCGCGAAATCTCGGGCAAATACACCACGCTCCAATCCGCGCTGGCGGCGGTGGACAAAATCGAGCGTCTGATGATCGAGCCGATCACCATCGCGAGTCCGGCGAAACCGAAGAGCGCCGTCGCGCATGGCGGCTCGATAGTTTTCGAGCACGTGAATTTCGAATATCGCAAAGGCGAGCCGGTGCTGAAGGATCTCAGTTTCAGCGTCGAGCCGGGACAGAAAATCGCCCTCGTGGGGCCGACCGGCTCCGGCAAAACCACTGTCATGAAGCTGCTCAACCGTTTTTACGATGTGACCTCGGGGCGGATTCTGGTGGACGGCGTCGATGTGCGCGAATGGGACTTGACCGCGCTGCGGCGCGCGATCGGTCTGGTGCAACAGGACGTGTTTCTGTTCGCCGGCGACATCATGGAAAATGTGCGGCTCGGACGCGCCGACCTTTCTGAGGAAGGAGTTCGCCAGGCGCTCGCGCGGGCGCAGGCCTTGCGCTTCGTGGAGCGGCTGCCGGCGGGCCTTGCCCAGCAGGTCAGCGAGCGAGGCGCGAATCTCTCGTCAGGACAGCGCCAGCTTTTATCGTTCGCCCGCGCATTAGCCTATAACCCCAGGATCCTGGTGATGGACGAGGCGACCTCAAGTGTCGACAGCGAAACCGAGCGGCTGATCCAAATCGCACTCAACGAATTGCTCGCCGACCGCACGGCGTTAGTCATCGCGCATCGTCTTTCGACGATCGAGCGCGCCGATCGAATCATGGTCCTGGCGGGCGGCGTGATGCGCGAGAGCGGCACTCATGATGAATTGCTTGAGCTGCGCGGCCTCTACTACCGGCTCTTCGAGCTGCAGTACGCCACCATTCCGGAGCCTGCGCGCGAGGCCGTGGACTGAGACGTGCGACGCTGGCTGTACCGGATCTCGGCGGTCGCCGCGGCGACGCTGCTTGCGGGATGCAATATCAGCTACATCGCCCGTGGCGCATATGAAGAAGCGCGCATCCTTTGGAATCGCAAGCCGATTTCCCAGGTTATCGCCAATCCTGAGTTGGCGCCGGAAATCCGCGCGAGACTCGAAACCGTTCTCGCTGTTCGCGATTTTGCGCGCGATCATCTCGGCCTCAAAGTCGGCGGCGCGTACACGACGGTATCGCCGGTAGATAAAGGCGCAATCGTGTACGTGGTGATGGCGGCGCCGCGCGATTCGCTCGAGCCGTACGAATGGTGGTTTC
Source organism: uncultured delta proteobacterium (assembly GCA_963815835.1). Lineage (GTDB taxonomy): Bacteria > Desulfobacterota > Binatia > Binatales > Binataceae > DATGKG01. Next base: position 2,489,342 of record CAWFIF010000001.1, on the reverse strand, counting down.
CGATCGTCGGCGCGGTGCCGTATCGCGGGTATTTCAATGAGGCCGAAGCTCGTGCGTTGGCCGCCGAGATGGAAACCAAGGGCTATGACACGATGGTGCGTCCGGCGGTGGCGTTTTCGAGTCTCGGATTTTTCGACGACCCGCTTCTCTCAAATCTCCTGCGCCTCGACAAAGTGGAACTCGCCGGCGTGATCACGCATGAACTTTTCCATCGCACCTACTTTCTTGCGAGTAACGTGATGTTCGATGAATCGGCCGCCAACTACGTGGGCACGCGGGGCGCGGTGGAATTTTTCAAACAGACCGAGGGTGACTCCGCTCCCGATACGATCGCGGCACGTGGGGTCTACGACAGTGACATCAAGTTCGATCATTTTCTGCTGCAAGCAGAGGCTAAGCTTCTGCGCATTTATGGCAGTGACCTATCGAACGAGGAAAAACTGAAGCGCCGGGAAATCGCGTTCGAGGAAATCAAGTCCGACTACGCGAAGCTGAAGCCCACGCTATCGGGACTCGAGCGATTCGACCTCGACAAGGAGCCGCTCAACAACGCCGTACTGATCAACTATCTGATCTACTTCCACGACCTGGACAACTTCGCGGCGCTGGAGCGCATCAATCATGGAGATCTGCGAACAACGATCCAGCGTATCATCGACCTCGCGAAGGCGCACCCGGATGATCCTTTCTATGCGATATGGGAGGCGACCCGCGACGCACCGCCCGCACAAACCTCGCTTAAATTGATGGCGCCGCCGGGCTAGGCGCCGAGGAGTTCGGTGAGCTCCGTCGTAAGAATGTCCTCGTAGCCACCAAAAAAATGATCGGCACCATCGATGATTCTCAGTTGCGCGCCGCAACTTTCCGCCAATTCCGTGATGCCGCGCGTCGGACAGTAGGCATCATGATCGCCGGCGACCAGCACGATCTTCTTTCCGCTCCTGGCCGCTGAAGAAAAATCACTCATCCCGACCGGAAGCGCTGCCGCGGCGATCGTCGCAACTTCCTTCAGCTCGGCGCCCGCCCTCATCGCAACCGCCGCGCCAAATGAATAACCCGCCATGATAGCGGCGTCGCGGGTGACCCCTGGCTGCGAGAGGAGAAACTGCATTGCGGTCTTTGCATCTTCGGTTTCGCCCACACCGCCCGAATGCTCACCCTCGCTCGCACCGACACCACGGAAGTTGAACCGCAGCGTCGCGAAGCCGAGTTTCCACAGTGCCTCGAGGATCGCCTCTACGACGTTGTTGTACATGGAACCGCCGTAGAGTGGATGCGGATGACAAACCACCGCGCCACGCGCGGCTCCGGCTCCCGCGGGCTTGGCCATCAGACCTTCAAGCTTAAGTTGACCAGATGGGATGTTGACGGATTCTTCCTTCATCGGAACATATTCGTGAAAGCTGGCCATGGAGGCAATTGTAAAATTCGCCGCCGATCGAATGCTCGCCCGCGTCGCGCGGTGGCTGAGGATTCTCGGCGCTGACACTATTTTCGATCAAAGCATCGACGGCGCTGCGATGCTTAAGCTCGCGCGCACCGAGGGACGCGTCATGCTGACCCGCGACAAGCGCCTGAAAACCGCGCCAGACGTGCTCTTTCTCAACTCCAACAACTTCCGCGAGCAGATGCGCGAGGTCCTCACACGCTATCCCTTCGACGTGCTCGATAATGCTTTCTCGCGATGCTCCCGATGCAACACGCCTCTCATCAAGGTCGACCGCGAAGTCGTACGGCGGCGCGTGCCACCCTTTGTCTATGCGAGTAACGCGAAATTTTCCGAGTGTCCGAACTGCGCGCATATCTATTGGGGCGGAACGCATCCCGAGCGAATAATTCGCGAAGTGCGGAAAATCGGCTTGGATTTGCCTCACAAAGGCTAGCCGATGATTCCTGGGATTGTCTTCAACCTCGCTCACGATTATAAGATAGTCTCGGTTCGGGCATTGCAGATACTAATGCCCACGGGGAGAGGGACGCCATGAAGAAGGCCCAGTTGGGCGTCGTAGTCACGTTGATTCTCGGTCTCAGCATCAATGCGCACGCGGTCTCGCTTACCCTCGAGGGCGTCGGTAGCAGCATAAGCGTCGGAACCTCGCAGGCGCTCTGGGCAAGCGACAGCAGCGGCAGCGCCGTGCGGGTCATCGCGGTGGGAATGCCCGCACCCGGCGGCGGCCACTTCACCGAGCTCGGCGTGCCCTCGATGATGCCCGATGGGCGCGTGGTATTCGGCGCGGAAGTCACGACCAAGGGCGAACGCGGCTCCACCGATCGCCAGCAGTGGAATATTTTCATCGGCAATCCCGATGCGGTGCCGGAACATCGCATCATGCCGCTCGAAGTAAAATCGAGACCCGCATGGTGCAATCCCGTCTATCATGGTGATCCCTATCCGGTTGCCGATGCTGACGGAGAAATTGCTTTCATGGCCGCGCTCGGTCGCGATCGCGATGGGCTGCTGTTCTACTCGCATGGCGTGCTCTCATGTCTCGCGGAATCGGGCACCAAAACCAACGAGGGCGACGAAATCGTAGTGCTCAGCTTCGGCAGCCCCCAGATGGGCGACCACGGCGAGGTGGTTTTCAACGCGTGGCTCAAGCCCTCGGTACGCCATCCAATCCCCCAGAGCGATAACTCCGCGCGCGATCACCAACATCTGCAAGCCCTGCTGATCGCCACTCGCGCTGGTATCCATGAACTCGCGGTGGAGGGAGATTTCGGCCCCAACCACACCGAATATCAGCGGCCGTTCGGCTTACCGAGCGCGATAGCCTCGCCGCAAGGCACGCTGGTCGCATTCACTGCGAAGACGCCGACCGGGGCCGCGCTGTTCATGTACGACGGTACCGGAATGGTCAGGATGCTGCAGACTGGAACGCAAACGCCGCTCGGACCCGTGTCGTATGTCTCGCCGGGCCGCCCTGGCCTGATGGCGGACGGTACCACGGCCATTCTGGCCGGCTGCGCGCGAGTTCCGGTAATTTTCCGGCTCAACCGCGGATTGCTCGATCTCAGGATTCAGCGCGGACAGTTGACGCCGCTCGGTGCGGTTATCGAATCGCTCGGCGACCCCGCGCTGACCGCGTCGGGTGCGATGTTCGTGGGTGCGACTGACACCGACGGGCTCGAGCGACTCTACGTGCTGGATCGCAACGATGAGTTCTTCGAGGTGGGCTCGCCCGAGATGTTGTACCGGGTCGCGTATGACGGCGAGGAACATCAGCACACCATCTTCACCGGCACGCTGACGGTCAATCAGCACGGAGACTACGGCTACCTCGGCGGCAAGTAAGATCGCCGCCGAGCGATTTCCTTTTCGGTCGCCGTCAGCGGAGGCTTCCGGCGGGCCATTGCGCTCGCTGGAAAGCTTTTCCGGCTCCTGATAAATCCGCATCAGAGTCTTTATCGGTCGGTCTCTCTCGATCCGACCCAACTGGAGCAATTTGCGATGGCTTCTGCCGATGGATTTCTGCATCTGAACGCGCAGCTCTACGACTACCTGGTCGCGCGCGGGCACAATGGCGATCCAATTTTGCGCGATCTCGCCGAAGAGACTCGCGCGCTCGGATGGATCTCGCGGATGCAGATCGCGCCGGAGCAAGGCACGCTGATGGGAATTCTGGTGCGCGCGATCGGCGCGAAATCGGCCCTCGAGATCGGCGTCTTCACCGGCTACAGCTCGATCTCGATCGCGCGAGCGCTCCCACCTGACGGCAAGCTGTTGTGCCTCGACGTCAATGAAGAGTGGACCTCAATCGCGCGACGCTACTGGGAGCGCGCCGGCCTCACCGGCAAGATTACGCTCAAAATCGCGCCGGCGGTGGAAACCCTGCGCGCGCTTCCCGCCTCGCCTGCCTTCGATTTCGCGTTCATCGACGCCGACAAGACCAACTACCGGATTTATTACGAGGAAGTCCTCAACCGGCTTCGCCCCAACGGGCTTCTGCTGATCGATAACGTGCTTTGGAACGGTCACGTCATCGATCCGAGCGACAAGTCCGAGGACACCATTGCAATTCGCGAACTGAATGACTTCATCGCCATCGACACCCGCGTCGAAGCCGTGATGATCCCGGTCGGCGACGGACTCACCATCGTGCGCAGGAAATAACCTCGTGGAGAGGCGTCTCCCATCGGATCAATCGCGATGGCAAGTGATCGCGCGCGAGGCGTTCGCGTTCGGCGAGATCGCCGCGCTGTTGAGTGATCCGATCTATCGCGGCGAGGGAGTGCCGCGCGGCGACGGACGCCTCGTGGTGATCATTCCGGGGCTTTTCGGCAGCGACTTCTATCTCTGGCCCCTGCGGCGATGGATTTCGCGCATCGGCTTTCGCGCGAGCACTTCAGGGTTGTGGCTCAACGCGGGATGTCCTGACAGGCTCACCTCGGAAATCGAGCAATGGATCGATCGCCGGCAGCCGCGGGACGATCGGCGCATCGTGCTGATCGGGCATAGCCGCGGAGGAGTCCTGGCGCGAGCGCTGGCCGCGCGGATGGGAAGCAAGGTGTCACATCTGGTCGCGCTCGGATCCCCGATAGGAGTCGCGTCACAGTACGCCACTGGAGGCGTCCCACAACTCGCGCATCGAACGATGAGCATGGTCGCGCAGGCGAGCAACACCGCGCGCGGGATTCTCGATCCTCAATGCCGCTTCCCGAATTGCGGATGCGAATTCATCGGCAACATGCGGGGTGCGCTTGCCGCTGAAACGATGGTGCTTTCGATATACAGCCGCCAGGACCCGATTGTACCGCCCGAGGCATCGATCGTGACTGGCGGGCGCAACGTCGAGGTGACGGGCACCCACTCCGGCCTGGTTTTCAATCCCGCGGTTTATCGCGAACTCGCCCGCTCGCTCCCTTGAATCTCAGCCTGGAGGGCGCGCGGCGGGTGCTAACCGGCACTATGGGCCGGTCGGCTTTGCAGCGGGGAGGGGGCATCGGAACGGCATTAGTGTGCGCTGCCTGAACCGGGTCCTTTCTTTTCTGCCATCCCGAGCGAGGCTGTAGCGCACTTCCGGTGCTATTCAGGCTTAAGAAGTGATCAGGCAAGAATTCCAGGAAACGCAGATTGTTGGGGAAGATGGCGCGTTATAGGAACGCGAGGCCTCCAGTTCGCACAGCGCTTACCGTCTTTGGCTGTTTCGAGAATCGCCCGGACGCGCTCGCCAATCAGGCGGCCAATCACAACCGGCACCGCGTTGCCGAGCTGCCGCATGCACTCGCACCATGCACCGTGAAAACTGTAGTCGTCAGGAAATGTCTGTATTCGTGCCGCCTCGCGCACAGTTAGGTATCGGACGCGACCGTTGGAGAACCGTACTGTGTTCTCTCCGCCGGGTACACCGTGAACCCCGGCCTTTAGCGTTTTGCTTGGCCAGTCGTACGAGCTTCCCGAATGTCCTGGGTAGGACCGCGCTCCAGGGTTGGCGACATGGTTATCGAATCGTGAATCCTCTCCGTGCTCCGTTGGCTCCGGTAGGCCACAGAGCGCATCACGAACAGTGCGCCACCTTAAGAGTCCGGGGCGTTTTCGTTCCCTCAACCGCCTCGCGCGCGTTTTGAAACGAAGCGGAATGTTCTCGGCCTGAGGCAATTTGTGCTCTCGCCAATATGAGCCGTCGATCCACTGCGCCCACAAAAGGGCGTCCTCGCAATGAGTCGGCTCAAAGCGTTTCCATTCGGCTTCCAAATCGGCGCGCACTGCCCCTACAAAAACGCGTTCTCGAAACTGCGGAACTCCATAGTCAGCGCAGTTGATTAGCTGATAGTTGATGTTGTAAGCGAGATCGTCGTAACTGCCCTCTTCCGACGCCGCGCGCAAACGCGCCGCGTGCTCCCACCAATTCTCGTTGGGTCGCGCGCTGAGTTCAGGCATGGCGAGACTGAGCAACACGTACGAGAAATAATCCCGGAACTTCTCTCGCAGCAATCCCTTTACGTTTTCGACCACGACGACTTTGGGCCGTAGCTTTCGAATTGCCCTTGTTACTTCCGGGAACATATTGCGATCGTCTCGGTGACCATTATGCTTTCCACCCAAACTGAAGGGCTGGCAGGGCACGCCGGCCGCGAGAAGCGCCACACGATCCGCATAGGGCGCAAAATCGAACTTGCGAACGTCACCCTCGACGACGGACCACGGCGCAACGAGGCTATGGTGGTTGGCATTCCCGGATAGCGTGCGGCACGCGTCGTGGTCCCACTCAACAACTGCGGCGTGTTCGAATCCGGCTTGCGAAAGGCCCAGAGCGAGGCCACCAGCACCCGCAAACAGTTCTATTGAAGTCAGTCCTGCGGTTCTCATCATCCTGACGACCGGTTACTGGTGGCGCCCTCTAGTACGGGCACCACGAATAGCGCTAGATCGCATAGCAAGCGGAAGCTGGAAAGGCTCAGGTCCTGCGAGGTACTGTGTGGCCTGCTCAAGAAACCAATCCTTCAGCGTGCGGCCTTCACCCGCCAATCGTGAATGGAGTCGCCTCTTCAAATCGGGCGAAACCTCAAGAACAAGCCTTCCGCTGGGGCCTCGAGCCATGTGATTGATGTTACATCACTTATGTCACATCTGTCAAATCCGACGATCCACGCCACTCCTGAATGCGGTATCAAATTCTGAGGAAAACTATTTTGCCAACCTCCGATTCGGCCTATTCAAAGCTTCGCGACTTGATTAAGACCATTGCGGAAGACGCCTCGTCCGCATCGCCCTCAAGCAAAACCAAGGCCGCAGTTCTAGAAATCGAGAACGCTATCGAGGAACTTCGGCGACTCGCGCAACATCTCGATCCCATCAAGGGTCCGCAGACTGTTTTCGATCCGAGGGATCCGAGAATTATCGGCCTTTTTATTGGCATCGCTCTGGTTGCACAGCAACGTCGAAAGCTGCAGGAGATCGTCCAACGATTTTATGGGAGTGGCGTCTACGCTCTCTACTACGAAGGAGACTTCGAACCTTACGTGCCAATATCCGGTACCGAGCATCCAATTTATGTCGGAAAGGTTGACCCGAAGGATCCACACGCCCTCACGCCTCGGGACCAAGGGGACAAACTCTTTGCCCGTTTGAATGAGCACCGCAAGTCCATCTCAAGGGCTCAAAATTTACGCATCGAGGATTTCACCTGTCGTTTTCTGGCCGTGCAAAGCGGCTTGCAGAAGGCCGCCGAGGATTATCTCATCAGTCTCTTCGATCCCATCTGGAACAAGGAAATATGCTACGGACTAGGGAAACACGGTGACAAAGCAACAACGAGAGCTAATGTTCGGTCACCTTGGGACACCCTGCATCCGGGCCGTGAGTGGGCGCGCGCCTCGCGAGAGGGGAAACCCCCCGATGCGATTCGTCAAGACATTCGCGACCACTTCGAGGCCGAACATATCTATCGTTCCATAGAAGAGATACTTGCCAGATTTTACGATCAGTTAAAGCAAGGATAGCTTCCGTCGCCTTGCGCGCTTCAAGCTTTTGGCCTTGGCTAGCGCCCCCCGCACTCTGCTGGCAACGCTTGGTTGATTTTTGAGCTCGTGCTCCCAAATTCTCAGAACCGTCCAACCCGAGCGATGGAGTAATCTGCGCACCTCGCGATCACGGCCTCGATTTGCCGCAATCTTCTCATGCCAAAACGAACGGTTGGTCGATGGTGCGTTCCGCCGACAATGAGGACATCCGTGCCAAAAGCAACCGTCAACAAAGACTGCCAAGCGAAGCAGCGGAAAAGCAAAATCGGGAATCCCCACGAGCCGCAAATGACGTCGCCAACCCGAAATCTTCGCCCGTCGAAATAGCCGAGCGAGCGCGATCTCAGTACTTTTGTTGCCCCGGCCTCTGACCTTCGCCATCAAGACAGAGCGCTCGGTCCTGGAGAGAGGATCCATCACTCTATATCTACATTGGCCGCGGTTCGTACACGCTATGGTGTCGCGCTTTTCTCCACATGCTGGATGAGATTGGCCGCATGGAAGTGGATCATCGGAAGAGGGTAAAGAAGCGGCGCGGGGTCTGCCTCGACTCGGCGGCCTCGCTCAGGATGACAGCGGGAATGGCAATCGGTTGTTGCGGCGAAGGCGGCTCTACTCTCAGGGCAAAGGAGCGCATACTTGACTGTTAGCCAACCTTGGTTCAACTCCGTCTATAAGCGTTTAGCGTCACCATCCGGTGCGGTCAAGAAACTCGGCCGCACTCTAGCTGCGATCCAGTTCAACTCTGGATCGTGATGGAGCCACGGTGCCGGTCACGCTAAACTCGCAAGACATTACCTCGCAGGCGGCAAATGGAAGAACGTTACGACCCAAAAAAGATCGAGCCGAAATGGCAGGCGGAATGGGAGCGCTCGCAACTCTACCTGACGCGCGAGGATCCCGCGCATCCGAAATTCTACGTCCTCGAAATGTTCCCCTACCCTTCGGGCGCCGGGCTCTCGGTCGGCCATCTGCACAATTACGTCCCGTGCGACGTCATCGGGCGCTACAAGCGGATGGCGGGATTCAACGTCCTGCATCCGATGGGATGGGACGCGTTCGGACTGCCCGCGGAAAACGAGGCGATGCTGCGCCAGTCGCATCCGAGCGAGACGGTGCCGCGCTACGCCGCCAACTTCAAACGCCAGCTCATCATCTCGGGATGCGCCTACGACTGGACGCGCGAGATCAATTCGTCGTCGCCCGAGTACTACAAATGGACGCAATGGTTCTTCCTGCTGTTATACAAGCGCGGACTGGCGTACCGCGCGATGGGCTCGCAATGGTGGTGCGACAAATGCCGCACCATCCTCGCCAATGAGCAGGTCGTCAACGGATGCTGCTGGCGGCATACCGATACTCCGGTTTCGAAGAAGGACCTGGAGCAGTGGTACATCAAGATAACCGCGTTCGCGGACGCGCTGCTCGACGACCTCGAAAGAATCGATTGGCCGGAGCCAATCAAGCTGATGCAGCGCAACTGGATCGGCCGCTCGGAGGGCGCCGAGCTGGCGTTTCCAGTCACCGGCAATCCCGGAAAGGAAGTTCGCTTCTTCACCACGCGGCCCGACACCGTGTTCGGCGTCTCGTTCATGGTGATTGCGCCGGAACATCCGCTGGTCGCGGAGATCACGTCGCCCGAGCAGCGCGCGGCGGTTGAGGCCTATGTCGCGCAGGCCCGGCGTGAGAGCGAAATCGAGCGGCTCTCGACGGTGAAGGAAAAGACGGGGGTGTTCACCGGCGCGTACGCGCACAACGTCTTCACCGGCAAGGACATTCCGATCTGGATCGCCGACTACGTCCTGATGGGATACGGCACCGGCGCGATCATGGCGGCGCCGGGCGAGGATCAGCGCGACTTCGAATTCGCGAGGAAGTACGGCCTCGAGATTCCGCGCGTCACCGCGCCGGCCGACGGAAGCGCGCCCCCGCCGGATCGCGCGTTTACGGAGCATGGCATCACGGTGAACTCGGGCTTCCTCGACGGGCTGCCTACTAATGAGGCAATCAAGGCGGTGGGGCAGTATGCCATAGAGCATGAGATAGGGAAGCCTACGGTTAGCTATCGGATGCGGGATTGGCTTATATCGCGCCAACGATACTGGGGCGCGCCGATCCCGATGGTATACTGCAAGAAGGACGGCATCGTAGCGGTACCGGAGGAGCAACTGCCAGTCAGGCTTCCGGATATGAAAGAGTATCAACCATCGGGCACCGGGCGTTCGCCTCTCGTCAATGTTCCCGAGTTCGTGAACACCACTTGTCCCAACTGCGGAGGTCCGGCTGAACGCGAGACCGACACGCTCGATGGTTTCGCATGCTCATCGTGGTACTTTCTGCGCTTCGCCTCTCCGCATGAAACGTCGGCCCCTTTCGATCGCAAGGCCGCGGACTACTGGCTGCCGGTCGACCTCTACGTCGGTGGCGCCGAGCACGCGGTCATGCATCTTCTGTATGCGCGGATGTGGACCAAGGTGATGTTCGACGCCGGCATGATCAACTTCAAGGAGCCGTTCTCGGTTCTGCGCAACCAGGGAGTCGTCGGGGCTGCCGACGGCTCACGCATGTCGAAGAGCAAGGGCAACGTCGTGACGCCGGACGAGATGATTGAGATATATGGCGCCGACCCGTTGCGGCTGTGGGAACTCTTTATGAGCCCGTTCGACGAAGCGACCAAGTGGAACGAGGACGGCGTCGCCGGTACATCGCGCTACCTGATGCGCGTGTGGACGATGGTGCGCCGTTACGTCGAGGCAGGCGCGCCCGCGGGAAATCTCAGCGAGGAGACCATTAAGCGTACGCACAAGACGATTCGCACGGTGACCGACCATATCGAGCGACTGCGCTTCAACACCGCGCTCGCCGCTATGATGGATCAGCTCAACTACCTCGCAAAGTTGAAGCCAGACGAACTCGGCAGATTCGCGCTCGAGGCTTACATCGTGATGCTTGCGCCGATGGCGCCGCACATTACCGAGGAGATCTGGCGCGCGCTCGGCCATGAAAATTCCGTCCATCTCGAGTCATGGCCGAAGTTCGATCCCGAACTGACGAGGGAAGAAGAGCACGAAATTCCGCTTCAGGTTAATGGAAAGATTCGCGACCGAATAATGATCGCTGTTGGAACCGCGGAAAATGAAGTAATCGCAAAAGCTTTGGCGAACAATGCGGTTCAAACTTCTTTGGCTGGGCGGCAACCAAAAAAGACGATCTACGTTAAAGATAGACTCGTAAACATTGTCGTCTAGCCGCCTGCGGCTTGAAGATTCGGCGCGTGCCGTGCGATGCTGCCCCTCGAATCAACCGAATATCGACCTTATCCAAGGAGTCTCCTTCGATGTCCGACTTAGTCACGCTCAAGCGCCATCAGAACTGGGCCACGCTCTCGCTAAATCGTCCCGACAAGCGCAACGCGCTCAACGTCGAGGTGCTCAACGGGATGGACAAGGCGTTGCGCGAGATCGAACACGACAAGGAGATTCGCGCGCTGGTCGTTCGCGGCGAGGGACGGCACTTCTGCGCCGGGATCGATCTGGCCGAAGTCGAACAGGCCGAGTCGGGCCACAATCCGGCGAGCCTCGAAAACATTTTCCATCGCCTCGAACAGCTTCCCGCGATCACGATTGCAGCCGTGCAAGGCGCCGCGATCGCGGGAGGCCTCGAACTCGCGTTGCACTGCGACATTCGTATCGCCGCCGACGACGCGAAATGCGGCATGACGCTCGGCAAGGTCGGCCTGATGGTGCCCTACGATTTCACTCGCAAACTCATCGAGGCCATCGGTGCCGCGAACACCTCGTTGATTCTTTTCACCGCGGATCTGTTCGATGCGAAACGCGTTTACGAAATGGGCATGGTATCGCAGGTCGTGCCGGCCGCCGCGCTCGACGAGACGGTGAATTCGCTGGCGGAGAAAATCGCCGGGAATGCGCCGCTGTCGTTGCGCGCGATGAAGGCCACGGTGCGCCGATGCATGAGCGAGACGTTCGATGCATGGCATCAGGACATGCTCGATCTCGCGCGGGCGGTGCGTCAGAGCAAGGACGCCAAAGAAGGTCCGCGCGCATTTCTGGAAAAGCGCAAGCCGGCGTGGCGCGGCGAATGATCAGTCTGCCGAACTGAGCGCTTTGCGCAGCGCGATCGCGCTGTGCAGCAGAGTGCTCGGAATATTCAGCGTCCCCGCGACATTTGAATAGGGATAGAGACGCGCGTTGATATGCGCGTGCAATGGAAGGCCCTCGCCCTGATGGATCTCGTAATCGAGCGGCAGCGGACCGAGCACCCGAAGGATTCGATATAGTGCGCGCGCAAATGCGCTGAGATCGTGAGCGTCGAGGTCGGTCAGCAGGCCGATATGCTTCGGCATCACGACGTCGTAGCTGCGTGGGAACATGCCGATCGGACTCGCATAGGTGACCACGCCGTGCTGATTCTCGATAATCAGCTCGAGCCGATCGAATAACTCGATCATTTCGTTGAATAGTCCGGGGGTCTCGCGCGCAGCGAATGCCTCCTGCGCAACCGCGGGAAGCGTATCCGGCGATCCGATTATCTGCTGATGAATGTGGGGCTGCGACGCTCCCGATTCGCGTCCCTGATTCTTGCGCACTGCGACTGCCTTGACATGCGGATTCTGAAAGGTGTGAAGCATGACGCGCGCGTCGGTCGCGATAAGCTTTACGAAATGCTCCTCACCCAGAACTCCTGTGTAAGCAAGATCGGTATGCGACCGAGGCGCCCCGATGAAATGGCGGGGGTCCTCGATGACGACATACGATTCGTTGCGATCGCCGGTGAGCTCGGCGGGAATTCGCGGGAACAGATTATTGATGACGCGGATGATCCATCCCGAACCCCGTACTGCGCCGTCGCCCGTCCAATGCGGCATCTCGTCCCGAGTTACTCGAAAAACTTCGGGAGTGGTTTGGTTTTCATTGCCGGGGCAGAAGGGACAGGTCGCGACGGTGTGCCTGAGCGCGCCTTCGTCCAAGGTGCCGGCGTCCGGCGGATGATGCTCACGGCCGCTGAGCGTGAACGCGAAACTCTTCCCGCGCAAATCGACAACGTAGGAGATCACCCCGGTGACCGGATTTTTCATCCACAGCAGCTTGTCGCCGCGAATTTCGTATTCAAGCGCCATCTAGAAGATTCCGCTCACGCGTTTCAGTTCTAACAAGGCTGGCGGCGGGAAAAAAGCAAAGGCGCAGGTGTGCCTTTCTTCTTCAACCCAAGGTCACATCAAGCGACTTGAGACCGCGAAGAAAGTAGGAGCCCTTGTACGTGAGTTTCTCATCGGGATTCTTGAGCCGCATCTGCGGGAAGTGGGTAAGCATTTCTTCGAACGTGATGCGTGCCTCCAACCGAGCAAGCGGAGCACCGATGCAGAAATGAATTCCCTCTCCAAACGCCAGGTGCTCGTTGGGGGCGCGCGTGATATCAAATCGTTCGGGGTCGGCAAATTGCACCGGATCGCGATTGGCGGCTGCCAAAACCATAACCGCCAATGTGCCTGCGGGAATTGCAGCGCCGCCGAGCTCGATTGAAGATTTCGTGAAGCGGCCGGTTGCCTGCACCGGCCCATCATAACGAAGCATCTCCTCGATCGCTCGCGGGAGTAGCGAAGGCTCGCGACGTAGCAGCGCAAGTTGATCGGGGCTCCTCATCAGCGCCAAGGTTCCATTTCCAATGAGATTCGTTGTGGTCTCATTGCCGGCGAGAAGGAGCAGCACGATGAATTGGAGCAGCGCCGGTTCACTGAGGGCATCCGCCTGATCGCGCGCGGTGACCAGAGCGCTTACCAGGTCGGCGCCGGGCTGTTTGCGCCGTTTTGCGACCTCCTCACGAAAGTAGTTCGCCAGCGATTCAATCGCCTCGATCGCCTCGATAGCTTCACGCGTTGATCTCTCAGCGCCTGGGAATTGGTTTCCCCCTTCGATCACGCGGTCCGACCAGTCCTTGAAGGTCGCGTACTTCTGCGGCGGGACACCGAGCATCTCGGCGATCACCATGACCGGCAGAACATTGGCGAGTTCGCCCATAACGTCGAATTCACCCTTCGCTGATGCGCTTCGGGCGATTTCGCGAATTCGTGGTTCGAGATCGCGGATTCGCTTCGGAGTAAAGTCGCGACTGATCAATCGTCTAAGCTGGGTGTGCTTTGGAGGATCCTGCCCGAGCAAGTCTCGCTCGGGATAGAAGGGTCCTTGTAAGGGGGCTCCGGAAATGTCGGCGGCGGTACGTTCGAAAAATGTTCGTGATCGCGAAGCGCCGCCGCAACGTCGGCATAACGCGCGACAATCGCACCCGGGAGCGGCCCGAAATCCATCACCAGCGGCGGACGCGCGAGCAGCGCGCCATAGTGGCTAGGGGTCGGCGCGAAACGAAGGATCCCAAGGATTGAAGTATACCGCCGTCGCGTCGTTCATCGATTCATCTCGCCGCGCCCTCCCAGAACGCAGCGGCTAGGCGGTCGCGGGAGCGGCTTCGCGCGCTTCCTTATACGCAAAACTCAGCTTGTCGTCCTCGAGGTTGACCACCGCGGTGCCGCCCTTCTTGAGCCGCCCGAACAGCAACTCGTCGGCGAGCGAGCGCGCAATCTCGTTCTCGATGAGGCGTCCGAGCGGACGCGCTCCAAATTTCGGATCGTAGCCGTGCTCGGCCAGCCACTTGCGCGCCTTCTCGGTCACCTCGAGTTTCACCTTCTGCGCCTTGAGGCGATCCGAAAGCTCGCCGATGAACTTTTCAACCACCCGTTCCACCACGACCGGGCTGAGCGGTGCAAAATCGATGATCGCGGAGAGGCGGTTGCGAAACTCGGGACTGAACATCCGTTCGATAATGTTTTTCGGGCTGCCACCGGTCCCGCCGTGGAATCCGATCATCGAGCGCGCGAGTTCCTGGGCGCCCGCGTTGGTCGTCATTACCAGCACCACGTTGCGGAAATCGGCCTTGCGCCCGTTGTTGTCGGTCAACGTCGCGTGATCCATCACCTGAAGCAGAATGTTGAACAGATCTGGATGCGCCTTTTCGATCTCGTCGAGCAGCAGCACACAATGCGGCGTCTTGTTGATGGCGTCGGTGAGAAGACCGCCTTGATCGAAGCCCACGTATCCCGGAGGCGCGCCAATTAGGCGCGAAACCGTGTGACGTTCCATGTACTCGCTCATGTCGAAACGCAGGAACTCGATTCCCATCACTTTCGCGAGCTGCCGCGCGACCTCGGTCTTGCCGACGCCGGTCGGTCCCGCGAAGAGAAACGCACCGACTGGTTTATCCGGATGCGAGAGTCCCGACCTTGCGAGTTTGATCGCGCGCGCGACCGCCTGCAACGCGGGATCCTGCCCATAGACGACCTGCTTCAGCTCCTCTTCCAGGTTCTGCAGACGCTCGCGATCGCTCGCGGAGACCGTGCGCTCCGGAATCTTCGCCATCCGCGCGATAGTGCGTTCGACGTCGCGCAGCCCAACCGTCTCGGGTTCCTTCTTCCCCTTGCCGCGCAGATGCGCCGCGACGCCCGCCTCGTTGACGACATCGATCGCCTTGTCCGGCAGATATCGATCATTGATATAGCGCGCCGATAGTTCGACCGACGCGCGCAACGCCGCCGCCGTATATTTCACGTTATGATGTTTTTCGTAATATGACTTGAGCCCGTTGAGTATCTCGATCGTCTCTTCCTGCGTCGGCTCGTTCACATCGATGCGCTGGAAGCGGCGCGCCAGCGCCTTGTCGCGATCGAATGATCGTTTGTACTCCTGGTAGGTCGTCGATCCGATGCATCGCAAATCGCCGGACGCGAGCGCCGGCTTGAGCAGATTCGACGCATCCATGGTACTGCCCGACGCCGAACCCGCGCCCACGATGGTGTGAATCTCATCGATGAAGAGAATCCGCTTGGTGTTCCCGACCACCGCCTTGATGACGGCCTTGAGGCGCTGTTCGAAGTCGCCACGAAATCGCGTTCCCGCCAGTAGCGCGCCCATGTCGAGCCCGTAGATCTCGACCCCCTTGAGCGCATCGGGGACTTTGCCGTTGTGCACCGCGAGCGCGAGGCCTTCCGCGAGCGCGGTTTTCCCGACGCCTGCTTCGCCCACGAAGATGGGATTGTTTTTGCGCCGCCGCAGCAGCACGTGAATCGAGCGCTCGAGTTCTTTCTCGCGTCCGACCAACGGATCGATCTTCCCCTGCGCCGCACGCTCGGTCAGATTTATGGCGTAGGTCTTTAATGCCTTCGAGGGCGAGACCTTGCGGTCGCCCTCCTCATCCCCACCACCTTCAGCTTCGTTTTCGCCCTCAGCCTCCTCGGTACCTCCGGCGTCATGATCGTGGTCTGCGGCGATCTTCGATACGCCATGAGAAATGAAATTGATTACGTCGAAGCGCGAGACACCCTGCTCCTGCAAGAAAAAATAGGCCGGCGATTCGGTCTCATGGAACATCGCGACCAGCACGTTACCGCCATTGATCTCGTTGCGTCCCGAGGACTGCACATGGAGCGCGGCGCGCTGCAACGCGCGCTGGACCCCGATCGCATAGCGAGGCATTACGGTTTCGCCCTTCGGCATCCGCTCGACCTGCTCGTCGAGGTAGCGCGCGAGCTTGCGCTTCAGTTCCTCGAGGTCGGCGCCCGAGTTGTGCAGGATGTTGCTGGTGGTGACATCGTGAAGCATCGCATAGAGCAGATGCTCCAGGCACACGTACTCGTGACGGCGATTGACCGCTTCGGTTACGGCCAGCTGCAGAGTCACCTGCAGCTCGCGGCTGAGCATGATATTTCCTGATGCCATCTAATTCGCGTCTCCGCGGGGCGGCGCTTTCACTCCTTTTCCATTACGCACTTGAGCGGATACTGCGCCTCGCGCGCGAGCTCCTCCACGGTGTGGACTTTGGTTTCGGCGATTTCGAATGGATAAACCCCCGCCACGCCCATCCCGTTCTGATGCACCCACAACATTATTTTGGTCGCTTCGGCGTGCGGTTTATGAAAAACGGTCTTGAGCAGTTCGACCACGAACTCCATCGGAGTGTAGTCGTCATTGAGCAGGATCACCTTAAACATCGGGGGGCGCTTGGTTTTGGATTGCGTCTTGGTACGCCGCTCGATGACGGTTCCGTTGCCGCCCCCGTCGCCACCGCTCTCGTCGCCGTCGGTGCTCTTGGCTCGAATCGCGAGCCGTCTGATTTCATCAGAGGTCATACGGTTACATCCCGCGCCGCACTGCTTAAGGATAGCAGACTGAGGCGGTATGTAGGGAGTATGGAAATCGCGTTTGAGCGGTGTGCGGATTCCTGACCGACCGTTTGGTCGAAATGAGTTTTGAGATGCGTTAACTGTTGTTAAGCTCTTGCGGGGAGCGCAGCACGAAACGGATGACGCAAAGCAGGAATGGTGTGATCGAAGTCGCGGTCGTCGAGGGCATCGCGAAGATCCCGCGCGAGGATTGGAATGCGCTGGTCAGCGAAGACGATTCGCCGTTCGTTGACTGGGATTGGCTCCACGCGATGGAAGCGTCGAAAAGTGCTATCCGCAACACCGGATGGGCTCCCTATCACCTCGTCATTCGCGACAGTGGCAAAACAATCATCGCGGCGTGCCCGCTCTACCTCAAAACTCACAGTATGGGCGAGTTCGTGTTCGACCACGGATGGGCCGAAGCCGCGCAGCGCTCGAACATCAGGTACTATCCGAAACTGTTGGTGGGGGTGCCGTTTACCCCGCATACCGGACGGCGATTTCTCACCGCGCCCAGTGTAGATCGTCATCATATGATCGGCACGCTAGGACGTGCGCTGATGAATCTATGCGCGGAAAACAAACTCTCGTCAGCACATGTGACTTTCTGCGACGCCGATGAAGTCGCGCCGCTCGCCGAACTCGGATTCCTCGAACGCCTCGGCTATCAGTACCATTGGCGCAACGCGGGCTTTCAAACTTTCGACGATTACCTCGCGCGCCTCAAGCATAAGCGCCGCACTGCGGTTCGGCATGAACGCGGAGCTCTCGCGGAGCAGGGCATCAGCGTGAAGGTGCTGGCCGGCGGGGAGATTCCCGATTCACTCTTCGCGCCGATGTATCGCCTCTATCTCTCGACCATCGAGAAACTCTACTGGGGGCGCCAATATCTGACACCGGAGTTTTTCGAGCTGATGCGCAAGGACTTCAAGCGCAACGTCGCCCTCGAATTGGCATACAAAGGCCGTGAACTCGTCGCGGGAAGTTTCTGCCTCGAAAAAGCCGGCGTCCTTTACGGCCGCTATTGGGGATGCTTCGAGGATTTCAAGTTCCTGCACTTCAATGTCTGTTACTACGCGGGTATCGAGCATTGCATCGAGCGCGGGATGACGCGGTTCGAGCCCGGCGCGGGCGGCGAGTACAAGTGGTTGCGTGGCTTCGATCCTGCGATCACGCGCAGTATGCATTTCCTCGCGCATCCCGGGTTCGCAAAAGCGGTGGGAGACTTTCTTAAGCGCGAGCGTCATGAGGTGGCGCATTGGATCGAGGAAGGCCGCGAGCGCAGCCAGCTTAAGCCGCCTCCACCCTCGGACGCCGAAGTTCAGTAAGCGATCAGCCTCGTTCGCCGTCGCCGTTCGCCGCAAGCAGCAACTTGCGTGGCACTGCCTCAATTACTTCGAGCTCCTCGACTTCCTTCTTGCTCGCGACGCCCAACTCCTTGAAGCGTCGAGTGCTGACCAGCACCCGCGATTCCATCGAGCGCGCGGTGTTGTTGAACTCCTCGACCGCCTTGCCGAGCGCGCCGCCCAGCCTCGCAAGATGTGACGCCATCGTGGCGATGCGCTCGTGCAACTCCTGCCCGAGCTCGCTGATGTGCTCGGCGTTTTCCGCAAGCTGCTCCTGACGCCACCCGTATGAAACGGCCTTGAGCAGTGCGATCAGCGTGGTAGGCGTCGCGAGGATCACTTTCCTCGCGGCCGCGTCTTCGATTAGCGCCGCATCGTGTTGCAGCGCCGCGCTGAAGAACATTTCGCCGGGAAGAAACAGCACCACGAATTCCGGCGTCGGCTTGCACGCATCCCAATAGCTCTTCGAACTGAGTTGCGCGATGTGCGTCCGGATCTGATTCGCATGATCGACCAACTTGAGCGCGCGGGCAGCTTCATCGGCACATTCCATAGCTTCGAGGTAGGCCTTGAGCGGTACCTTGGAATCGACCACGACATTCTTGTTGCCGGGCAACTGAATGCGAAGGTCGGGACGGACGCGGCCGCTCTCAGTCGATTGCATCTCCTGCTCGTAGAAGTCGCAATGTTCGACCATACCGGCGATCTCGACCACGCGCTTGAGCTGAATCTCGCCCCATCGCCCCCGTACAGATGGCGTCCGGAGCGCGTCGAACAGCTTGTTGGTCTGCGCGCCGAGGTTGCGAAGCTGCTCGGTGAGCTGGCCCTCGACGCCGCGCCGATCGTTCTCCATCTTGCGAAGCTCTTCGTCGAGTTTGGCCAACGATTCGCGCGCGGGCTTCACGAGGTCATCGATCTTTTTCTCGCGCGCCTCGAAATCCTTCGACGCTACATCCTGCGCGGCCTTGAGCTTTTCCTCAGCGAGTTTCAGGAAGTCGCCGGTGCTCTGCCGCAACGTGTCTGATGCGAGCGACTTGAACGTATCGGCGAGTTTGCGCTCGGCCTGTGCGAGCAGTTCACGCTCCTCTTCGAAGCGCTTTCGAGTCTCCTCGGCGCGAGCGCGAGTCTCCGCGAAACCGGTTTCCGCCAGGCGCAACCGCTCGTGCAGATCGTCGCATTGCGATTGCAACTGAAGCCGCTGGGCATCCAGGGATTCGCATCGAATGCGCTCTGCCTGGGCAATTGATTCGGCGTCGCGGACTTTGGATTCCGCGTCGGACCGCGCGCGCGTTCGCGCGACGAACCATCCGAATGCCATCCCGAGCAACGCCGCAACCACGGCAACCGCCATCCACTCCATCGCACCACCTCCAACTCACCGCCGCTCCGAACCGTACGCTAATCGTCCGAAGATTTACGATTTTACCCCGATGCACACTTCTAATGCGATGCATGCGCCGCGGATGCCTGCTATCTTCTTTCCCACCCGCAAGGACTGCAGACCCGCACCCCTTGATGAAGCAACTCCTGAAGAAAGGCTCGATTCTCATCCTGCTAGGCACCGGAGGCGTCGGCAAAACTACGGTCGCAGCCGCGCTTGGACTTGCCGCGGCGGAGGCGCCGCTCAATACGGCGCTAATCACCGTCGATCCCGCGCGGCGCCTGCGTGAGGCGCTGGGGCTGGGCCGACTTGGCGGCACTCCGACGCGCATTTCCGAGCGGGCGCTGCGGTCGGCGGGCCTCGATCCCGGCTTGAAGCTCTCCGCGATGCAGCTGGACGTGAAGGGCGCGTGGGACACGATGGTTGAGCGGTTCGCGAAGTTGCCGGCGACGCGCAAGAAGATTCTCGACAACCCCTTCTACAAAAACCTGACTGAGGAATATGCGGGCTCCGAGGCATACGCCGCGCTGCAACAACTTTACGATCTGCATCAATCGGGCGCGTTCGATATCGAGATTGTCGATACTCCGCCGGCGGCGCACGCGTTCGAGTTTCTGCAGGCGCCGGCGCGGCTGGCGAGATTGCTCGATTCCCGCGCGGCGCGATGGCTCTTCACACCGTCGCTCTCCGCGGGCCGGCTCGCGATGCGCATCGCCAATACCGCCGCTCGTTTCGTGATTCGCGAGCTGGAGCGGTTCGCCGGCGGCCACGTGCTTTCGACGATTTCGGATTTCTTCGAAGCCGCATCTGAAGCGGTTGATGCGATGATCGATCGGCTGCATAAAACAGAGACGCTGCTTCATTCGCCGGAGGTGCGCTTCATCCTGGTTACTACGGCTGAGGAGGATCGCTTGCGACGCGCCCGCGAGTTGATCGCGGAGATGGAAGCGGAGGGCCTCGCGCTGAGCGCGATCGTGATCAATCGCTTCCTGGATGAGGAAACCTGGTTGGAGGTAATGAAACATCCCGGTGCTGAGCCCTCGCTGATGCATGGGATCCGCAAGCTGCGTCCGTCGATGAAAGACGCCCTTGAAGACGGGCGCGGATCGAATGGCGTCGTCGATTTCCTCGAGGAGTACCGCTCCCGCGCGATCGATGACATCGCGCGCGTCGAGCACTTCGTCCACGAGCTGTCTTCGAAAGTAACACTCGCCATCGCACCTGAAATTGAGGTCGGCGTACGAGACCTCGCGGCGCTCTCGCGCGTCGCAAATTGCCTGCTGGCCCCCATAGCGTTGAAGCCCCTTCACGCGAGGAAGAAGGATGCCGGAGTGCGCCTGTAAGCCGGGTTCTGTTCCCCGTGTGGGGCGACGATCATTCCTCTAGGCCGGCGATTGCTCGCCGGCTCGTGCGGCCGAACCCGAGGGATCGTGAGCGGGCCGCTCACCCTCCTATTTGGCCTTGCACCGGATGGGGTTTGGCATGCGCGCACGGTCACCCGCGCGCCGGTGGGCTCTTACCCCACCATTTCACCCTTACCCTTTCGGGCGGTCTGTTTTCTGTGCCACTTTCCGCGGATCACTCCGCGCCGCCGTTAACGGCCATCCTGCCCTATGGAGCCCGGACTTTCCTCTCCGCAAAGCGAAGCGATCGTCCAGCGCACTCGCGGCAAGAACGAATTGTAACAGGTACGCGAGCGCCAACGCAGACGCGATTATGAGAGCGTCGAGCGCCGCCGCTCCGAGATAGCCTTCGCGAGCCGCGGCAACACATTCGCCGATCCGCCACGCAGGCTGATGTCGCAATAATGGGTGATCTCAGATTCGTAGAGGTTGACCTCGACCAGCACGCCGCCACGCTCTTTGACTTCAAGCGCGAAACCGGCCGCGGGATAAACGGTCGCTGAAGTTCCGGCGACGATCACCAAATCGGCTCGCGAGGAATGATCCTGACATCGCATCATTACGTCCATCGGGATTGGCTCCCCGAACGAGACCGTATCGTTCTTGACCATGCCGCCACATTTGGGGCACTTGGGCGGCAGCACCTCGAGGCTGATTTCCCCGGCGCCAAAACGCGACACGCAATCGAGGCATCGCATCAGCTTCCAGTTGCCATGAATCTCGGCCAGCGCCTTCTGCCCGGCCTGGCGATGGAGATCGTTGACGTTCTGGGTGATGACGAACTTCAGCACCCCCATCGCCTCGAGCTCGGCGAACGCATGATGACCGGGATTCGGCTGCGCGACCTGGAGCGGCTTGAACAACTCGTCGTTGCGTTGACTGAGGCGCTCCTCCCACGCCTTCTTGGGATTTTCCATGAAGCGTTGAAACTGGTTCATCGGCGGCTCGCCGTACTTGGTCCACAATCCCCCCGGCCCGCGAAACGGCGGGATGCCGCTTTCCACCGACATGCCGGCGCCGGTCAGCGCAATCGGATACTTCGCGCGCAGGATGACTTCCGCCGCAGTAGCGATTTCCTCATCGGTTGCGATTTTCGCTGCTTCTTTTGCCATGAGATGAGTCCTTGCTCAAGCGATTGTGCATGAGGTGAAGGTGAATGCGTACACGGCGAGTCCGGGGTCAAGCGCTTTCAATTCGATCGCGCCTTGATTCACGGTCTCGTTGTTGACCAGGTTGTACATCCGGGGCCGCTCGACGTTCACCACTGCGCGCCCACTATCGGTCTTCACGTCAGTGCCGGGACGTTCGCCATTCGATCGCGAGATTTCGACCTTCACCGGGCCGCTCGCTCCCGGCGCCATCACGAGATTCACCTCGCGCGCGGTGTAGCGCAGGCGCAGCGCCGCGTTCGCAGCCTCGGCGCGCGCGCATTCCTGCTCGACGCGCCATCGGCCATCGAGATAGGCGGTGCTCTCCATATGACGGCCCGGATCGCGATAGTCATGCGGCTCGTCGCGCGCGATGCCCTCGGGATTGCCGAAATTGCCGCGCGCGTACCCGAGATAGAGTTCCGGCGTGACGCGATAGCAGACCGCGCCGGGCCGATCGCTGTCGCGCACCGGCTCTATCGGAGGAGGGAACTCGGGCAGCGCGGGATTCAGCTCACCCAGCGCTTTCTGAATTTGCACCTCGCTTTCGGCATAAGAGCCTTCGCCGAAATGGTAGTAGCGGATGCGCCCCTTGCTATCGACGAGATATTTCGCCGGCCAATATTTGTTCGAGAACGCGCGCCAGATCGCATACTCGCTGTCGGACACGATTGGATATTCGAGGCCGAAGCGCTCGGCCGCTTCCTTGACATGCGACCCTTCGCGCGCGAAGGAGAACTCGGGCGCATGGACGCCGACGATCAGCAGACCGTCCTTGTGATAGCGGCGATACCATCCCTCGACATACGGCAGTGTGCGAATGCAATTGACACAGGTGTAGTCCCAGAAATCGATCAGCACGACAGCCTTACCGCGCAGCTCCTTGAGATGAATCGGGCCACCTTGAATCCAGGTCCCGCCTTCGAGTTCGGGAGCGTAAATCGTCTCGCTGATAGTCGGCATCGATGTCTCCGCTGTGATGGAAACCTAGCATAGTTCGCCCCTCATGCTGCCGCCAATGACAGCTAGGCGAGATCGGCGCCGAAGTGATACGAATCCGCTAATGGAGTCTGTCCCCGACCTGCGCATCGTTCCAATCGATAGCGCCGAGCAGATGACGCAAGCGCACGACATCCGGCGGCGCGTTTTCATCGAAGAGCAACGCGTTCCGAAAGAGATCGAACTCGACGAGGACGACGCTCACGCGTTTCATGCGCTGGCGATACTTGACGGCAAGCCAGTCGGATGCGGCCGCTTCGTCGCCCACGGCAACGAGGTGAAGATCGGCAGGATGGCGGTGCAGCCGAACCTTCGCACGCGTGGCATCGGACGCGAGATCCTCATCTTCCTGATGCGCATCGCGCGCGAGCGCGGCTATCGTCGCGCGGTGCTGCATGCGCAGTTGAGTGCGGAAGGATTTTATCTGAAGAACGGCTACACGCCGGTAGGCGAGGTGTTCGAGGAGGCCGGCATCGCGCATAGGAAGATGGAACGGGAGCTGTGATCCAAGACCACAGGCTGAAGCCTGTGCTACACACTTTCTGCGAAGTGCTGGACAACCCGCGCCACCTCCTCCGGTTTCTCGAGGATCACGTGATGATGCGCGCCCGGAATCATCACCAAGCCTGTGTGCGGATTCGATGCCGCCGCCGCTTCCGATGACTCCTGCGTCATGATGCGGCTCCTCTCCGCGCGCACCAGCAGCGTCGGCACGCGAAGCTCGCGAATTGTCTCCATCACCTGCAACCCGTCGCCGCCGAAGAAACTCTCGCGATCAAACTTGAGCGTGTAGCCACCGGACTCCGCGGGCATCAGGCTCTTCTCCGCAATGGCGAGCACACGGTCCCGATGAATCTCGCCCTCGTTCGGCATCAGGCGAAAGCGCGCCTTCGCCGTTTCGAGGTCCGGATACACGACGGTCGGAAGCGCCTTGAGGCGGTGCAAAAACCGATCGCGGCCGCGGCTCGAGACCACTGCGGTATCGACGACGACCACGCCGCGCGCGAGTTCGGGATAGCGGCCGGCGAATGCCAGCGTGACGACGCCGCCCATGCTATGGCCAACGACCATCGGGCGCTCGCCGCGCACTTCTTCGCGGATGAAGTTGGCGAGATCGGCGGCATAATCGTGCGGCTTGTAGGCCGGGGGCTTCACCCATTCGCTATCGCCATGGCCACGCTGATCGAGCGCGAGTAAGCGCAGGTTTTTCGGAAGCTCGGCGGCGACCCATTGCCACCACCATGCGTTGGCAGAGTTGCCGTGGAGCAGGATGACCGTGCGCGAGGCGTCGGGATTCCATTCGAGAAAATGGATGCGCGGGCTGCTTTTCGAAAACCGGCTGCGAGGTGCGCTCATCAGCTTTCAGTTTATGTCGCGCAGGAATTCTTTGAGAATCGCGACCAGCCCAGCGGGATTATCGAACATCGCATGATGATACGAATCGGGGAGCACGGCGAGTTTGCCCCGCGGCATCATCGCGACCATTCGTTGCGCTTGCTCCAGTGTTGGAAACGGACTCTTGAGGACTTTGACGTAGAGGGCGGGGCAGGTGATCTTCGCCAAGTCGGAGCCGAGGTTGATCGGCTCGCGAATCGTGGTGCGGCGATCGATTTTGTGAATCCAATCGCCTTCCGGCGTCTGGCGGAAGGTGTGATGCGCCGCATGCTGGAGAACCTCTCTCGTCGCTAAAGTCTCGCGCGGCAACATTCGAAAGTTCGCCTTCGCTTCCTCGAGGGATTTGAAGCGCTTGCCGGGCCGCTCGGAAAAGCTCCGCAACATTTCCACTGCGCGCTCGGGATAGTCCGCCGGCGAATCGATTGCCACCATCGCGCGAAGCTTCTCCGGATGGCGTGATGCATAGACCATCACGTTGTGACCGCCCATCGAATGCCCAACCAGCACCGGCGCGCCCAAACCCCAGGTATCGATAAGTACGTCGAGGTCCGCGATGTAATGGCGGGTGCCGTATTCCCATTCCTCAGGCCATTCGCTGTCGCCATGGCCGCGCAGATCCATCGCCAGCGCATGGAAGCGGTCGGTGAAATGAGGTCCGACGAAATCCCACCAATGCCCGTGGGCCGATCCGCCATGAATGAAGAGAATCGGAGGCTTGCCCTCGCTGCCATAGTCGACGCAGTTCAGCGTCAGGCGATTGACGACGAATTTACGCTCGGTCATTCGATTTCTGATGCATCGCGGCGATGCCGGCTCCCTCCCTGTACAAGATTTATCAAAGCGTTCGAACAAAGCGAGCGACCGCATCGGAGGAATATTGGCCCGCCAATTTCTTAATGCCCGCCCGGAGAAGCTCCCGCAACTATTCGTGCCAGATTCTCGGGATTGAGGAATTCCTGAACCGACGTGGGTTGGGCGAGCAGTCCGAAGAAGAGTTTGTCGGGTCGTACCTTCTCAAGTCTTCAAGGTGATGCCAGCATTGGACAAGTGTTTGATGATTGACCCGTCTTCGAACGTAGTGATTTTGTACTTCCGGTTCTCTTCGAAATACCGAAGCTCCTTAGGCGCCTTTATCCAAGCCTTCGCGATGGCTTCCGGATCAGGGTATTTGTTTTCGTTCACAGTTGGGTCATTTGCAGTTGCCAAAAGCAGATCGAAGGAGCCTGTTTCATGGCTGGCTGACGCGGCCGTCGGCCACTCGATCCTCAGGAATCCGCCCTTGTCGACGATCGGCTCTTCAGAGTCCGCATGATTCAGACCGCCATAGGGCCGCTGGTTTCTCTGTTTGGAGACTTCCGCGCTCCAGCCAGCAAGAAAATCAGCGGCGAGAGGCTTCTTCGGATTTGGGAGTAGCGCGACGCAGCCCCAGTTTTTTGACAGACCGATGTCTGTCTGTTGGGGTCGCTCACTCTGCTCGGCCCACCAAAGTTGTTTAGCCTCGTCAACCAGATCTGCTACGCAAGAAATCGGGTTCTTGCAGGGCACTACTATTGCGGTTCCCAGCTTGTCCTCGGCCTCGCAGAGTTGGGAGAAGACCATGGTGTAAGCTTTGCGATCTTTCGACCATCTCCCATAACGAATCGGGGCCCGGATGGGAAAATCATCGCCCATTTGGAGCCTGCTGATCTGCCACTCTTCGCGGTGCCGCCGGTTGCCGTGAATATCCCAGTACAGGGATCCAATGATGAGTATTCCGGCTTTCATTTTCTTCTCCGTGTTCGAACGGACTACGGACTTCTCTTTTCACAAATCGCACCCTCTACAAGCGCAAGAATGAGCGAGGCTCGTTTGTAGAAAGTGTGGAGCGCTCGCAAGTGCAGGCTGGGCGGAGCCGTGATTTTACTGGAGTAGGCAGGGAGCGACGGCGCAGATGTGAATACGAAGCTCTCCCAATTGACAACCGCAAGCGTCTCAGCCATCGGGCGTCCCTTCCCGAGCACGCGATGCAGTCCTCACGAATGGAGCGAATTTACCTCCGCGCCGAGTTAATGGAAACCCTGATTTGTTTGGCGGCCGGCTGCATAAATGGGTGCCTGGTTATGCGGCGCGAGGTGAGGCCGAAGGGAACTTTGCATCGTTAGTCATTCGTGCCAGCATCGTATTCGGGCCGACCAGCGGCTCTTTATCCCGCTGCGGCGCCGGCGCAATGCGATCCATAAAACAACTGGCCATTTCCTCGGTTCTTGTGCTGCTCGCGACCGGCGCCACGACGGTGCGCGCGCAGGAGTCCAATGCCACCAAGGCGCACGCGTTGGTCGAGGCGGCCATCAAAATGACCGACAGCGAGAAGGCCGTCAAATTGTTGTGGCAGGCGACCGATATCGATCCCGCCCTCGAGGAGCCCTACGACTATCTCGGGATGTACTACAACTCGAAGCAGGATTCGGAAGACCTCGCAAAGGTCTATCAGAAGTTGGTGAAGTATCAGCCCAATTCTGTTAGCGCGTGGCTCAACCTCGGCGAGGCCTACATGTCGTTCTCGCCGCCCAAGACCAAGGAGGCGCTACCCTATTATCGCAAGGCCTACGAGCTCGATTCGCATTCAGCGATGGCGGCGCTGCGGATGGGCGAGATTATGGCGCAGGAAGGCGATCGCGATCAGGCGATTCGTTACTTGCATCAGGCGGCCGCCAATCCCACCTACGCCGAGGAGGCGCGCAAGATTCTCACCCAGATGGGCGCGTCCTAGAGAGTTGTCCACTTTCCATATTCCCTCTCCTACATATTCCCTCTCCTAAAGGATAGGGTGGCGCTACGGCGCCGGGTGAGGTTGGTATCTAATCGTCGTGGCCGTGATGCTCGTGGTCGCGGTCGCGGTCACGTCCGCCGGGGCGAGAGAAATCGCGATCGAATTTCTCCTGCTGCTCGGGCGTCAGCAGTGCGCGAATCTGATCGTGGGTCTGAAAGATGAGTTGCTGATGCTGGCGGTGAAAATCCTCGTGAAGCTGATCCATTTTCACGCGGGTATCGCGCACCAGGGTTTCGATTTGATGCAACTGGTCAGGGGTCAGTTTCAGATCGTGGTCGAGCCGCTCGATGAAGCCATGAGGCCCGGGCACTCTGAGCAATCGGTGGCGGTATGCGGCGGTGGTGAGAGCGAACCCAATCAACACGCCGGCCGCCACCGCCAGCGCGATTCCCGTCCATTTCAGGCTATTGCCCAAAGTCGCTGTTGGTCTCTGGGAAGTCCGCGCTCACCAATTCGACAAATTGCGAGGGCTGATGAATTGCGTCGCTCAAGGTTTCATCCGGGGTCTTGACCGAGAAGTATGCGGCCGAGGCGCCGGTGATGAATAGCAAAAGCACCGCCGCGATCGAGAGCCAGGCCGAGCGCAGCGGCTCGCGATATGCGCGAGCCTCGCGCCGCGCCGACGCGGACATGCGACGCGCGATTGTGCTCGCCCTGTCAGGTTCGGCATGGGAATGAAAGACCGGCGCGCTCAACGCGAAGATGCGAAACGCCGCGTCGCATTTGGAGCATTCAGCGAGATGCGTGATGAACGCGGCGCGGCGCTCAGGCGTCAGTTCCTTGCGCCAGAAGGATCGAAAATCCTGTCGTGCTTCGAAACAGTTCATTTTACCACTCGTGCGCGTCCCGCGTTCATCATACGCTCCGCCTGCTTGCGAAGAATATTGCGCGCGCGAAATGCGCGGATTTTTACTTTTGCTTCACTCCACCCCATCATGCCCGCAATCTCGGCAACGCCCAACTCCTCACTATCTTTAAGCACCAGCACCATACGATCCTCCGGCTTCAGCGAGTCGAGCAGCCGATGCGCCAGGTCGTGCGACTCGCGTCGCTCTTCGGCCTCGGACACCAGTTCCTCTGGCGTGGCGGTGCTGACGAGCTGCATCCATCCGAGTTCGGGCTCGCTGAAGTCACCGACCAAATCCTCGGGCCGGCGCTTGCGGCGCCGCAATTCGTCATAGCAAACATTGACGACGATCGCGCGCAGCCACGCCCCGAATGGCATCTCGGCGCGATATGTCGCGAGCGCCGCGAACGCTTTCAGGAAGGCCTCCTGCGCGAGGTCGCGAGCGATCTCCTGATTCGAGAAAAAGCGCTGGCACAGCCGTTCAACGCGCTGGCGATGGCGCGATGACAGCTCCGAAAACGCCTCGGTCTGCCCACCGAGGGCATCCGCGACCAGTTCCTCGTCAGGTCTGACGGCCGGGCTCCATCCGATACGTCGCGCAAGAGCAAGTCGTGCCATAGCTGTATCTTAGTACGACTCGACCTGCCCAGCGGTTACAGAAATAATGTAGCAATTTCGGACTCTTTAACTTTCCCTCGACTCCGCTTCCGGATGCAGGCGGACGCGTGTGCCACCCAAACCAAGTCCGTGGCTTCTAGACCTTCGCCGGAAGCTCTAGGCCCGCGCGCGCGAGGTCTTCGGGCGTGTCGAGATCCAGCAGGATTCCCGGATCATCCACCTCAATATAGACGACGCGAGACGCATCGGCGTTTACAACCGCCCGCGCGCCCTGGTCTTCCGGAGTATCGAGGAGTTCCGCGAATAGCGCGCGGTCGAAAATCACCGGATGGCCGCGACGGCCATTATAGCGCGCAATCACGATCGACTTTCTGGATTCCCGATACGCATCGGCTACTGCGGCGAAGGTCTCGGCCTTCACGGTGGGATGATCCGTGAGATGAATCAGCGCCGCCGAGGCATCGGGGGGTAGCGCGCGTATTCCAGCCTTGATCGACGACAACTGTCCTCGAACCCAATCAGGATTGTCGACCACCTTGATGCGTGGATCGCTGGGGATCGCCTTGCGGACACGGTCGGCGTGCGCTCCGACGACGATCGTCAGCCGCGCGACGACGTTCAGCATCGCGGCAGTGAGATGCGCCACGAAGGTCTCGTCGCCAATCTTAAGTAATGGTTTAGGATAGCCCATCCGGCGCGACTCACCGGCGGCCAACAGGATCCCTACGATGTTCGGGACGCTCATTTTCCCCTCTCCCGCGCCTGCGCAGCAAGGCGCATGCTGGGAGAGGTCGATTGACGATCATGCGAAGCATGACGCCAATCGGGTGAGGGTGAATGGCGCGGCACGACTTCAGCGCGTAGGCTTGAGGCGTCCCGACTTTACGCCCATCGTGACGATGTCGCGCACACCGGTGCGCCGCTCGCGGATGATCTCGGCGATGATCGCGACGGCTATCTCCTGTGGCGTCTCGGCGCCGATGTCCAATCCCAGCGGCGCGTGAACATCCTCGGTGCGCTCGCGCGGGATGCCCGCCTCGACCAAGCGATCGAGGGTGGTCTTGACGCGGCGGCGCGAGCCAATCATCCCGACGAATCCGCACGGCTGGCGCAGCGCGGCCGCAACCGCTTCCTCGTCGTACGCGTGCCCGCGCGTGACGGAAACGAGGAAGCAATGCTTGTCGAGCCGAAGCGCATCGATTGCCTCGCGAAACGGCTTGACGATGATTTCGTTGGCGGTCGGGAAGCGCTCGCGATTGGCGAACTGATGGCGATCGTCGATGACGGTGACGTGAAAGCCGAGCATCGAGCCCATCGAGGCTAGCGGCTGCGCGATATGACCCGCGCCGACGATAATCAGCCGCTGTGCGCCCGCGATCGGATCGATGAAGATGCGCGGCGAGCCGTTGGGTTCGATTCGCGTGGTGTGACGCAGGCCGGTTTCGCCGACCTCGACCAGGCCGGCATGCGAATCGGCGGCGCGCTCGGCAACTTGGTCGAGTGCGAACGGCTCGAGGCCGACGGGTGCGAGAGGGGTAGTATCGCGTTGGGCTGGATCGATGACGGTGCGTGCTCCGACACGGCTGCCTCTGGAGCCGGGGTCGATAACCGTCAGTAGCGCCGCGGGGCGGCTATGTTCTGCCGCATCGGCAAGTTTCTTCGCCAGCGGCAGGTCGGATTCGGGCACCCATCGGTCGATGAACACATCCATGATGCCGCCGCAGGTCCCGATTTCCTGCTGGTCGAAGTCACCGGTCAAGTCAACTTCGGCGAGGCGAGCTTCGCTGCGATCCTCAAGTAATACGCGAGCTTTGCGGAAGACCTCGGCCTCACCGCATCCGCCGCCGATGGTGCCGAACTGGCCGTCATCGCGGACGATCATCTTGGCGCCAACCTCGCGCGGAGTGGAGCCTCGGACATTGACGACGGTCGCGAGGACGAAGGGCTTGCCGCGTTCGAGGACGCGGACCGCCTCTGCCCATATCTGGTCGAGATTAGTCATTTATCGACATTGTGTCGGTAATATCAAAGATACAGAGTCCAATACATTCGGGCATTATTTGGCTTCGTTTCGTAAATTTTAAGTCCGCGAGACTCGTTCGTGTAGGGTTTCTACCGGATGCCGTAGTGGGTTTGTTTTTGCATTTTCGATGTCGTGGGTCGTGACATTCGAGGTCCTTCGCAGAGCCTCAGGATCCTCTCCCGCAGCGAAGCCGTCAGCCGCAAACCGGGAAGTGCATTGCCGTGCCTTGCACGGCGGCGCACCGTGAGGGATGGTGGCGCTTCGCCGCCAGTGGTGGAGCGCCACACCATATCCCGTTCGTCTTCGCGTCTTTTCTGCATCGCAATTTTAAAAGGTTCAGGACTTACAAGGAGAATTTGGCTTCGTTTCGTAAATTCAGGCTGTCCGGGGGCCCTTCGCGCAACTCAGGATACTGCTCGACGCTAGACTCGTGGTGGCTTTGTTTTTGCGTTACTTGCATTCGAGTCCGTGCCCGCCGAGATCCTTCGCGCAACGCTCAGGATACTGCTCGACGCTGTCTCGTGGTGGCTTTGTTTTGCGCTCCTTGCATTTGAGTCCGTGCCCGCCGAGATCCTTCGCGCAGCGCTCAGGATACTGCTCGACGCTGTCTCGCAGTAGTTTCCGTCAGATGCCCAAATTGTGCAACATCACCTTGGTTTTGAGGAAGCCAGCCTCGGCGCGCTCGTACTCACCATCCTTGAGCGCTTTCTCGGCTTCCGCATCGATTGCCTGCGCATCGGCGAGCGTCTTCAACTTGGACGGCTCGGTGAATCCTTCGTCACGTGCATGCGCCATCTTGAGCGACACCTCGCGCTCGAGCTGAAGCAATTCGGGAGGCGGAGTCGCGCCGGCCGTCGGCGCTAGACGTGGCAGCAGCGCAAGCGACAGTATCGCGGTAATGATCGCGCGCTTCATCGAAGGAATTGTGGTTCAGCGTCCCTGGATTTTCCAGAGGGCGCTTTTTTCCCCGGCGCGCTGCAGAGAGAGATGTCGCTAGATCGCGAGGCCGTTGCTCAGCCCGCGCGGACGGCTCGCATCGTCGAGCTCGTAGCGCGCCAGCATCCGATAGAGCGTCGAACGCGAGACGCCCAACAGGTCCGCGGCGCGCCGCCGATTGCCTCCGCTCTGTTGCAGCGACCGCAGCAGCGTCTTCTTGATGACGTCGTCGAGCAGCAACGGAGATTTATCCGGCAGTCCCCAATCCTGCGAATTCGAGAGCGGCTGCGACGAGGGACTGAGCAAGCTGGCTACCGCGGGATCGCCGAATGGCGCGGGCGCAGGAAGTGGCGCATCAGGGTCGGTCCGGGGCTGCAGAACCTGCGACGGCAGATCGGAAACGGTGAGGCGATCGAGATCGGTCATCAGCACCGCGGTTTCGATCACGTGCGCCAGTTCACGGATGTTGCCCGGCCACGGATATCGGCACATCGCGCCGAGAGCTTCACTGGCAACGTATTTGACGTCCTTACCGAACAATTTGTTGTAGCGCTCGATGAAATGCGCGATGAAGCTGGGAATTGCCTCGGTGCGTTTGCGCAGCGGCGGAATAACTATCGCGGCTGAGCTGAGGCGATAGTAGAGATCTTCGCGAAACAGCCCCGCCTTCATCATGGCACGCAGATCCCGGTTGGTCGCCGCGATCAGCCTGAGATCCACCTTGTGGACATGGGTTGAACCGACCGGCTGGATTTCGCGATTCTCGACCGCGCGCAGGAGCTTGGGCTGCAGGTTCAGTGGCAGCTCCCCGATCTCATCGAGAAACAGCGTGCCGCCATTGGCGGAACGAAAATAGCCCAGCGCATCCTCGCGTGCGTCGGTATACGCGCCCTTCACATGCCCGAACAATTGCGCCTCGGCGAGTGAGGCGACCAGATTGGAGCAATTGAATGTAACGAACGGCCCACTGGGCGCCGCCCCGAGATTGTGCAGCGCGCGTGCGATCAGGTCTTTGCCTGTGCCCGACTCACCCTCAATCAGCACGGTCTGGCGATACGGACTCAGCTTGGTGATGGTCTTGAGAACCTTGCGCAGCTCTTCAGACACCACGACCATGTCGCCGACATTCTCGGTGCGTTCCGAGAGTCTTTGCACCGCGACCCATTCCTCGGAGTGACCCTCAGGAAGTGTCTCAGAATTTGAAAAGCCTTGTTCCACTTTTTCATCCCTTCGATTCAAACGTGTCGCAGAACCGTACGGACTGAAGGTTTTGTTCCGCGCGAGGAATCAAGGAGCAAGCAGTGCGCCAGAATGGCGCGCCCACTGTGGGACAGCAAAGCGATTTATCTCGACGGTATGCTCGGACCATGCGTGGTCTGGCTGACGCCTTTGTGCCTGCGTGACACTTTGTTGTCTATGTCTCACTTATTATCGTAGCTCCGCCGGATCGCTCGCGATCGGCTCGCCGATTTCAGGGCAGCCGCCGGGCTTGTCGCACAATTGATAGCGCGCGAGCATCCGGTAAAGCGTCGAACGTGACACACCGAGCAAATCCGCGGCGCGCCGGCGATTGCCCTGGGTCTGTTCCAGCGATTTGATCAGCGTCTTTTTGATCACGTTATCGAGCAGGAGCTCGGAATCCTCGCACCCGCTCCAATCGGGCGACGGCCCGCGGGGCGCTGCGAGTGCCGCCACTACCGCGTCAACCTCGGGATCGCCGAACCGACGAGGCTGCGGAGACAAGAATTGACGACTCGGCCGGCTGTTCAATATCTGGGCCGGCAAATCGCTGATCAAGAGCTGGTCAGAATCGGTCATCAGCACCGCCGTTTCGATTACATGGGCGAGCTCTCGGATGTTGCCCGGCCACGCGTAGCCGCACAGGGCCGCGAGCGCCTCGCGCGAGACGTGGCGTACTTTCTTGCCGAATAGCTGGTCGTAACGCTCGATGAAATGCGCGACAAAACAGGGGATCGCCACCGCGCGCTCGCGCAGCGGCGGAATCGGCAGCGCGGCAGAGCTGAGCCGATAAAAGAGATCCTCGCGAAACTGTCCCGCCTTCATCATCGCACGCAGATCGCGATTGGTCGCGGCCACCAGGCGAACCGTGATTTGGTAAATCTTGCTTGAACCGATCGGCTGGATTTCCTGGTTCTCGACCGCGCGCAAGAGCTTGGGCTGCAGGTTCAACGGGAGCTCGCCGATCTCATCGAGAAACAGCGTGCCGCCATTGGCGGATCGGAAATAGCCGAGCGAGTCCTCGCGGGCATCGGTGAAAGCGCCCTTCACGTGGCCGAAAAGTTGCGCCTCGGCGAGCGTATCGACGAGGTTGGAACAGTTGAAGGTTACGAACGGACGATCGGGCGCGCTGCCGAAGCTATGCAGCGCCCATGCGATCAATTCCTTGCCGGTGCCCGATTCTCCCTCGATCAGAACGGTTTGCGTATGAGGTCCGAGACGTTTGAGCGTCTTCACGATGCTACGCATCTGTTCCGACCGCACCAACATTCCGCCGATATGCTCCGCGCCGTCGGACAGGTTATCGATAGCGATGCAATCGCCCGCCGGTGCGGGCGTGGTTGAGGCGGTTGGTTCACCATTTTCGAGGTAGTTCACTGTGAATCTCCATGTGGTGGGGAAACACAGTCGTCGGGTCGCGCTTCGCGCATCACCGATTCCCCCCACTGGTACACACAGCAAATGACGGGCCGATCAGCGCATCAGACGCGGGACAGCAAACCCTTCGTTTTCGGTCATGTATTGCAATGCGCGCGTTGGTATCTAAGGATTCATGACTCCTTGTGAATCACATATCCTCAATCGGTTATCGCAGTGGTGGAGACAGCTGTTCCACAATAGAGCAGCGATGCATCAGAGAATCTTTCCCGGCAGCCCCCGAAGCGGCTACACATCTAATATTTCGGCAAGCACCTTGGCCGGATGATCGCGCGGATCGACGTGGTCATACACGCGTGCGATTTTACCATCCTCGTCGATGAGGAAACTCACTCGCTCGGCGTATCGCGCCTTCGCATCGGAGCACGCGCCGTACGCCAAGGCGATTTCGCGATCGACGTCGCATAGCAGCGGAAACTTGAAAGCGTACTTGAGCGCGAATGCCGCGTTGCGATCGACCGGATCAAAGCTGACGCCGACGATCCGGATGCCGTTGTCGTCGTAATATTCCTGATGATCACGAAAGCCGCGGCCCTCGAGCGAGCATCCGGGAGTGTCGGCCTCGGGATAAAACCACAGCAGGACCTTTTTACCGCGCAAGCCGGAGAGCGAGACCGGCGCGCCGTCATGCGATAGCACGGTAAAATCGGGAGCCGTGTCGCCGACTTTCAGCATCGATGATTTCCGCGCCGCCCGAACTAGTTGAGCATCGCGCGCAGGCTGCGCAACTGATTGCGGATCGATTCCATCGCGGTCGCGTCGCCGCCCTCGCGCTGCGCCAGCCTCAGCGCTTCTTCGAATTCCGAGATGGCCTTCACCACCATGCCCTTCTGGGCGTAAAGGCGACCCAGATTCATGAACGGAAAATGGCGCGGCTCATATTTGCGCGCGGTCTTGGCCCGCTCGAGCCATTCGATCGCCTCATCCAGTTCGCCTTTCGCGATCAAGTACGCCCCGATGTCGTTGTAGGGATTGCCGAACTCGGGATCCACTTCGATGGCGCGCTTGCACTCCTCAATCGCGTCATCGAGGCGTCCGAAAAGGCAATACGCCCAGCCGCGAAAGGTGTAGGCCTCGGCAGTGGGAAACGTTTCGATGGATTGCGAGTAGAGATTGACCGCGGTGCTGAGTTCATCGACCGCTTCGCGATCGCATTCACCACCGGCAAGCGCGAACGCGCGCGTGTGATGGTTATAACCCTCGCGCCACAACTCGACCGCCCGAAGTTTTTGGATCATCGCGTCCACTATCAATCCAGTTATGTCCGCGACCGGGAAACGTCAAGTGCCTAGTCGCGCACGAATCAACCGCTAACCCGCCCCTTGCGTCATTGCGCGGATGATTTCCATCATCGCGGGGCCGACGATCACAATCATCATCGCGGGCAGGATAAAAAATATCAGCGGAAACAGAATCTTGACGGTGGTCTTCTGTGCGGCCTCTTCGGCGCGCATCCTGCGCGAGTTGCGCAAACTGTCGGACAGCGCGCGCAGCGCCGGACCCATCCGCGAGCCAAGCTGCTCGCTCTGAATCATGGTGGCCGCCAGCGGCTTGATGTCTTCGATTCGGGTACGGTCCGCGAGCGCGCGCAGAGCGTATCCAAGGCCGGTGCCGGAATTCAGTTCCGCGGAGACCATCGCAAGTTCGCGCCCGATACGCTGTCCCTGGCGATCCGATTCAGAGCCGACCATCTTGATTGCCTCGGTGATGCCGAGGCCGGCTTCGACGCATACCACTAACAGGTCGAGGACATTGGAAAGCTGGCTGGAGATTTCGGCACTGCGTTTCTTCGCCCCATGCATCACTACCTGGAGTGGCAACCATGCTCCCAAAGCGGCGCCCACAATCATGACCACGATGGTGCGTGCACCGGACCATCCGAGAAGCACACTCATTACGAGTCCGGCGCAGGTCATGCCGATTGCGGAGCTAATCCGCACGAGCTGAAAGACGTGCATCGCGCGCGCGCCGGAATAACCCGCCTGCGCCATGATCTTCGCGACTTTTGCCACGTCGGGCGCGTCGAGCCGGGGTTCGGGAACCTTCCGCAGCGCCCACCTGAACAGTGCATGCGCTATGCTCTCGCTCTCCAGCTCCTGCGGGTCCAATGATCCGTACGACACCCGCATCCTGGCGCCCATCTCGGAGAGCCGCTCATCGAGCGCGCTGGAGCGGTCGGACAGCGCCGCGAACAGACATACCGCGGTAATCGCCAGCAGCACGAAAATCACGACGCCTAACATCAACGGCGACATTTCAATACTTGACCTTGAGCAACTTGCGGATCGACAGAAACGCGAGCACGTCGAGGGTCGCCGCAATCTTCAGGAGCCGCTGGCCGCCGGGCTCATAAAACAACGTATGGGTATATGACGGCTGAATGACGCTGAAAGAGGCAAGCAGGATGATCGGGAGCGCGGCGACCACCCATCCGCTCATCCGTGCCTGCG
Organism: uncultured delta proteobacterium; assembly: GCA_963815835.1. Lineage (GTDB taxonomy): Bacteria > Desulfobacterota > Binatia > Binatales > Binataceae > DATGKG01. The sequence continues at coordinate 2,452,618 of CAWFIF010000001.1, read as the reverse complement.
CCGTGAGGGCGCGGACTTGCGCGCCGAGGCGCTGGCGAAGGCGAACGATCTCGGCCAGGCGCTCGATGATCGCGGCGAGGCTGCTCCCGACTTCCGACTGCACTCTCACCGCCACGATCAGAAGGCGCAGGTCATCGTCGGGCACGCGCTTGATCATCTCTTCCATTGCGCGTGGCAGCGGAAGGCCGAGCCGCGCCTGTTCGATGACCGATCGGAATTCGGTCGCGATCGGATCTTCGAATTCTCCCACCACCACTTGCAGGCCGCGTAGCAGCGAATGCCCCGCCTCGAGCGAGGACTTCATCAAGTCGAGTGCGAAGGGGAGCTGTTGAACGAAACGTTTGATCCGGCGCGTGCGTTTGATCCTGATGTAGAGTATCGGCAATATCGCGAGTCCGCTCCCAAGCACAATCGCGAAAACCGGATCCTGCCACAGCGCGGCGCCAATCATGGCGCCCGCCCCAAACATGAGCAGCATCACCAGCAGAATGTCGCTGACACGACGATAGATGCCCGCCTGCCAGAGACTCTGCTCCAGCTTGTGCATCACGCCGAGATCGTAAAACCAGCCGAATCCCGAACCGAGGCCGCGCTCCTTCTTGAGCCCTTCGCGAAGAATTTCTTCGCCCACCACTTCCGGCCGGCTGAGGCGGCTCTCGAGCTGACGCGATTCGCGCGCCGGGCGGGTGTGGCCCAACACGAAGTAGCCGACCACGCCGAACACCATCACGAACAGCAAGAGCCCAAGGAGCATCATAGCGATTAGGCCTCGGCGGCGCGGATGAGCCGCGTGTCGGGCTTGTATCCCGCGATCTCGAGACGCCGCGCGTAGGTCGAACGAATCCCGGTCGGCCGGTAGTTGCCGATTATCGAGCCGTCGGGCGCGGTGTCGGTGCGATTAAATTCGTACAGATCCTGCATCATGATCATTTCGCCTTCCATCCCAGAGATTTCGGAAATCTTCATCACCTTGCGAGAGCCGTCCGAAAGGCGAGCGACGTGAACGATCATGTTGACCGCGGCGGCGACCTGCTGGCGCATCGCGCGTTGCGGAATGGGAAACCCCGAGAGCAGCATCATCATTTCGAGGCGACCGAGGCATTCGCGCGCGCTGTTGGCATGGATGGTGGCGATCGAACCGTCATGGCCGGTGCTCATCGCCTGCAACATGTCGAACACTTCCGCGCCGCGACACTCGCCGACCACGATGCGATCGGGACGCATCCGCAGCGCGTTTTTGAGCAGGTCGCGCTGAGTGACCTCGCCCTTTCCTTCCATGTTCGCGGGCCGCGTCTCGAGACGGACGACGTGCGCCTGCTGCAGCGACAGCTCGGCGGAGTCCTCGATCGTCACAATGCGCTCATTCTCCGGAACGAACGCCGAGAGGCAATTGAGCATCGTGGTCTTTCCGGAGCCGGTACCGCCGCACACCAGGATGTTGAGCCGCGCGCGTACGACGGCCATCAGAAACTCGACCATCTCCCAGGTCACGGTGCCCTTTTCGACCAGGCCTCCGATGTCGTAGCGCTTTTTTCCGAAGCGGCGGATCGATAGCGAGGGACCATCGATCGCGAGCGGGGGAATGATCGCATTGATACGCGACCCGTCGGGCAGTCGTGCATCAACCTTAGGCGACGCTTCATCGACTCGCCGCCCGACCCGCGACACGATGCGATCGATGATCAGCATCACGTGCTGATCATCATAAAATTGGACGTCGGTCAGATAGAGCTTGCCGCCCTTCTCGACGTAAACCTGCCGTGCGCCATTGACCATGATGTCGGTCACGGCCTCATCGCGCAGCAACGGTTCCAGCGGTCCGAGGCCGAGCAGTTCGTTCTTAATCTCCTGCGACAGACGGTCGCGATCGGCGTCGGTGAGAAGCCGGCCATCCTCACTCAGAATGTCGGTGATCGCCGCGATGACCTTGGTGGAAACGAGCGTGGGTTCAAGCGATTCCAGCTTCGAGATGTCGATCGTTTCGAAGAGCCGGTTATGAACTTTGATCTTGAGCCGCCGCGCGCCTTCGGAGAGCAAATCCGGCTTGCGTCTGCCGCTGCTTCCTATCAATGAACCGGGCGCGTTGGCGTCGGAATCCAGCCGCACGCCATCGGATCGTTTGTGTCCCAGTTGACCAGCGAGTCCCATGGTATGCTACCTCACGAATGCGCGCTGAAGGCCGAGAACAGCCGCGACATGAATGGTTTGTCGTGTTCCTTGGCGCTTTCGACGTTGGCAATTCGACACGCAAGCGCCTCGAAAGTTTTCACCAGCGGAGAAGCGCCGGCGACCTGCCACAAATCCTTGCCGCTGAGCTCAGCGAGCTCCAGCGATTTGTCGTCGCGCAGGATGTTCACATACATCGGCTTGCCGAGAGTGTTCTCCAGTTGCTTCTGCGTGATGCTATGGGTGAGGTGAAAGCGATTGATCGCGTAGTGCGGCTCAACCGCGAGACTCAGGCGCTCGAACAAGTCGATGAATCGCCATGCCGAACGCACCGAAGTGATGGATTGATTCAGTACATAGATGAGATTGTTCGATCGCTCCCAGGCCGCGACGGAATTTTCATCCAGGTGATGTCCGCAATCGACGATCACGAAATCGAACATGTCGCGCATGAAATCGATCACTGCGCCGACCGTGTTATCGGAAACCAGCTCGCCTTCTTCGACCCGCTTGGGCGCCGCGAGCAGGTACACGCCCGAGGAATGCTTGGTAAGCGCCGCTTCCAACTGAATCGAGTCGAGTTTCTTCTCCAGTCTGCACAGCGGCATGATGGTGAACTCGGGCTCGAGGTTGAGCAGCACGGCTAGCGCGCCGGTTTGGAAATCAAGGTCGAGCAAGACGACGCTCTTGTCCAGCTTGTAGCGAAGCGCGAGCGCCAGGTTCGCCGCCATCGAGCTGACCCCCACCCCGCCAACGATGCTGGCCAGCGAAATCACCATCCCGCCGTCATGACGCGCCGCGCGGATGCGGCTTTCGCTGACTTTAAGCAGCGCGCGGGTGAGATCGCCCGGATCCAGCGGCAGAAAAAGGAGCTCATCGGCACCCGCACGAATCACACGCTTCATTAGTCCGGGCGAGCGTTCCTTCAAGAGTCCGAACAGCGCCGGACGCGGCGTTTGCGATGCTTGACTCTGCAAATAGGCGAGCGACTTGTCCTCGTCGCCATTGAACAGCACCATCGAAACATCGATCGGAGCGTTCGCGGAGGCGTCGGAATTCGCGCTGCTCGGCTGATCGGATTCGATCAGGTGCAATGGCGGTTCGGTGACACGCGCAAGCGCCTGCTTGACCGCGTCGCGAAGCTCGGGCGCATGACCCACCAGGTCGATCCGCAGGACCACCTTCTTCGCGTTATTCAGATCGATCACTGGCACCGAAAACTCCTTCCAAAGTTAGAACCTCGGACGTGCGGCGTCCGGCGTATCAAGAGGCTTGGTGCGGATTTCGTCCTCGGTGAGCGGTCCGCGCTCGGACGGCTCGAACACCTGGCCATTGGGCGGCAATGGTCCGACGATTTGGGGCCGCACGGACATCACGAGGTCGGTTTCCTGATCCTGCCAACTGGTGTTGCGAAACAAGGCGCCGGCGTACGGAATGTCGCCGAGATACGGAACCTTGGCCACCACCGCGTTGCGGTTACGCAGAATCAATCCCGCGATGACTAGGGTCTGGCCATCTTTCAGACGGACCATCGTGTCGGCTCTGCGGGTCACAAAGGCCGGCACCGTAAACCCGAACAGCGCCACGCCGTGCGCGTAATCGGGTTCGGATACTTCGCTCTTAATCAGCAGTTCGATGTCCTCACGGCCGATCACGGTCGGACGGAAATCGATCTGGGTGCCGAACTTCTTGAATACGATCGAGGTGTTAAGCGCCTGGGCGAGCACGATCGGAATTTCGCCGCCGGACAGAAATGAGGCGCTTTGCCCTGAGTTGGCGAGCAGATGTGGTTGCGCGAGAATCCGCCCCAGGCTGTGTGATTCGAGGAACTCGAACAGCGACTGGGTCGCGTAGGTCGAATTCGAAGTTGACAAAGCATAGGTCATCGTGCTGGAAAGCAGCAGCGGCAGCAGTTGACCTCCAGGAGGGGGTACGCCGGGTACCGTATTGGTTCCGCCCGTGAGCTGCGAAGTTGGTCCGTATGGACTCGCGACCGAGCCTGGCAAGCTGGTGAGCGAGATCCCCGATTTTATCAGCGCGGCTGAAAAGTCGATTCCCTGCGTCTCGAGCTTGGTACGGTCGAGCTCGGCCACGATCGCGTTCAGCATCACCTGCTGCTTGCCGCCGGTATCGATGCGAACCTGGCGTTCGACGTAGTGGCCCTGATCGTCCCATACCGCCAAGGTAGTGAAGCCCGGTTTATGGCCAATGAGATTCAACTGGTACGGATTGGTGATCTGGATGTCCGCGACGGTGCTGTCAGCAATCGAGATCCGCTTCAAACGACGCGGAAAATCGATGATCTCCGAGGCCCCGCTCATCACTGAGATCACGTCGGCAGGCAAGTAGTTGCGACCGGTCGTTACCGAGGGGCCATTGTCGGTCTCCGGCGGATCGTTTCTATATCGGACCGGCAGCGACCCCAGCTGACCTGAAGCGGCCTGGCCATTTGTGGATAGCTGCACCGCCGGCGGATTGTGATCGGCAAGGGAGTTTTGCGGCGCTACATCAGAGCTAAACGCATCGACGAGATGTGCAGGTCGCACAGTCTCCGAGGGACCGCTGATTTCCGTTGCAGGTTTGGAGAAAGTCTCTCCTGACGAGGCTACCGGACCCGTTCCCGCATCGAGCGGGCTCGCCCTGTCGGCAATCGCCGCGACGTTCAACGCGGTATGTGACCCGGCCGCCGTCATCGCGAATCACGGTGATTTCCCATTGCCCTCGCTCCGCGCCCAGCAACACCAACTGGCCGGGCGTTTCGCCATGAATCACCAGCGCATGAGGATTTTCGATCACACGAATCGCGGGTTTGGAATCGATCTTCAGATGGTCGATGATCCGGGTCTGTCCCGCGTTCAGACTGATCGTCTGCGACTGGACCACATTTTCGGCACGTAACGGCCGTGCGGTCGCGACGGAGATGACAGCGGCGAAAAGAAATCCCGATGCAACGGCAATCGTGGGTAAGCTTTTGTTTTTCATCGTGTCGCGCATTTTCAAAACTCGCCTACGGCACCTCCAAGGTTTTCGGCACCGGCACGTAGGAGGCCGATGGCACGCCGTCTGACTGGATGGAGCTTCCCGCGGCGCCGGTCACAGCAGCGCTGGAAGCATCGGACGCCGCAGGCACGGCCGAAGTTTGAGGTGCAGCGGGCGCCGCTATCGGCGAGTCGTGCTGACTTGAGCTTGAAATGCCGTTGGCGCTGGCGGAAATGAACGATACAGTTTCGGTGTTCCTTCCATCGCGCATAATCTCCACCGCGAAGGGATGGCGCCCCGAAGCGGCGGCAATTCCGCGCGGAGTCAAAACGGAAGAGGGCTGCGTGTTGATCGCCATGCCGGTGCTATTGGAACCGAGCAGATCGGCGAAATCGCTGCCGGCGGTCGCGACCATCTTGTCGTCGCTGTAGTTGCGCATCGCGAGCCGCAAGGTTCCTTCGCGGCTGGCGAGCCCGAGTTTCTCCGCGTCATGCGGGGTGACCAGCAGCGTTACGACCTTGGCGACTTCGGCTTCGTCCTTGCCCTTGTCGATCTGCTGCTCGACGGCAATCACCTCGATGTTCTGGAGCACGATCTTGGAATACGGTTTGTTGTTGTCGGGGCCACTGCCCGATATCGCGACCAGCACATCGACGTGCGTACGCGGTTTCACGAAGCCGGAAATATCGCCGACCTCGTCAACCGCCACCGACATCGCGCGCATCCCGGGGGTGATGATCATTGGCATCACTCCCGGAATTTTGTCTCCTTGGATGAGATTGCGTTGGACTACCGGCTGCCCCGCGACGAGCTCACTCCTCGCGTAGCCGTTGGCGACCATCGACGGGTCGGTGAAAGCGCCTTCCGGCACGCTCTGCCGCGACCATCGCACCAGCTTCACATCAGCTGCGGTGAGCTTTTCGCCGAGCTGCACGTCGCGCGCGGCCACCACGATGTCCTGGGTTTGTGCTAGCGCGACTTGAACTTGCGCCTCGCGGTTTTTCAGCGCGGAAAACACCACGATGGCTGCAAGCACCGCTGCTACCATCGCCAACATCAGGAAAATTGTCGGCCTTCTCATTTTCCCCTCTGAAAAACTCTTTCGCGCAGGCGCACGTGTGCCGCTTCGATGGGCGAGCCTCGCTCATGCATCGTTGACATGGGCGAGGCCCCCGTCTGGATTCGTGACGGTCCTAGGCGGCGTTCAGCGACGCGGTAACCTTGGTGATGATGCCGTTGATGCCGGTTTCGAGGCCCTGGTACGCGATGTAGCCCGCGACCGCGATGGCGGCGATGATCAGGACGTACTCGGTCATGGTCTGACCGCGCTGGCTGCGCCTTGTCTCAACCATTCGTGAATAGATTGTGGTTAGAAAGCTCATTAGTATCTCCTTAGTTCTCTTTTCCCGATTCGATCATCAGCGCGTTCACTATGTGTGACTGAATGTGATCGCATATCTGGCGGGAACGAGAATGCAGGTGGCGTGCCATTGCATTTGTCGGGCCATTAAGCGCGCGATGCGACGGCGCCTCGTCGTAGGCGCTTTCAAAATGGGACAGTCGTACGATTGGCGATGGCTTCGCTAGATTCGCCAGAACGCAGCGAGTCGTCTGACCCTCTTGCCATCGACACAGTCGCGCCCCACGTCATTCTCACTTTGGAACATTCGGGCCGACGTTAAGCTTCCGACGGTCGTAGCGTCATGGGTCATCGCGAACTGAGACATCCGATGATTCGTGTAGCTTGCTAATGCGACAAGAGAGCGCCAAACTTTTTCTTGGGGGAGACGTCAGTTGAGGTCTCGTCCATGCTCGACCGATTGCATCCCCGTTCGTGCAGCGCCGCGTCCCAATCGCTCACGGTATCTGTTCTTGCCGCATTAGCCGCCCTCGCTTCTGGATGCGCACCGACGGCTTTGTCCTCGGCACGCCAGAAAATGGCGGCCGGCCAATACGCGGCAGCGCGTCAGGAATTGCGCGCGCTTCAGCTCGACAATCTCAGTGACACGCAGCGTCGCGAAGTCAAAGACGACATCTGCTTTTCCGAGTTCATGCTCGGCGAACCGGCCTACTCCAGCGTGGAGCAGCGTCGCGTCTGTGCTGACGCGGCGAAGGAATCCGGCAGCCGAAGCGCGCAATTCGTCGATAAGATCGACGACCAGGTCCGCCGATCATCCTATGAAAAGGTCAACGCGGCACTCGCAAGTGGCGACCTCGGCGGCGCGGAGCAGGCTGCGCAGGCGTACGTCAACACGCCCGGCGCCGACCCCGCGGTAGTGGCGAAGTGGTCAGATCAGATGTGGGAGCTGGTCACTCAGCGCGACCACCGCACCGAGGCGCGTCACAAGAAAGAACTCGCCGCGGCGATCGCCAGTGTGCGCAGGCAGTATCCGTCGATGCGGAAGATGAGCAAACCCGAGTTCGTTTTGTGGGTCGCCAGACAGGGGAGCGTCGGAGGAACTGCGATGTTCTCCTCGGTCGCGCTCAATGACAAGGAACTCAATCTCGCGATCCGAAAGCAGCAGCTGGAGGTCGCCTCGCTCCAGCTCGATCGCCTGTCCGCCATTAACGATGCGACTATCGCGCGATGTGGCTGCGATGGGCGCACCAACGTTGGTGTTGCAGAAACCAATTTTCCGCTTTATCTGGTAAGGCTCGACCCTGAAACTCAGCGATCGGAAGTGCTTATCCTGCCGCATCGCCAATAGACCGCGTCGCCGGGCGACGCATTTGGAGAGAGGGACGCCATGGCCAGTGCCGAGCTCGACAAGGTTCTTGAACTTCTCAAGTCTCAACCGCGAAATCCAAACGCGACCGTGGCGCAGATGCGCGCGGGGATGGAGCGCGTGAGCGAACGGGTCGCGCGCGATGTGACCTGCGACGGTTTTCGCATCGGGGACATCGCTGCCGAATGGATCGTCCCGCCTGAGGCGGCCTCCGACCGCGTCATCCTCTACCTCCACGGCGGCGGATACGTGATGGGCTCGATCGCGACCCATCGCGCGACGATTGCGAGAATCGCGCGCGCGGCGAAAGCTCGCGCGCTGGCGATCGAGTATCGGCTGGCCCCGGAACATCAGTTTCCCACCGCGGTCGATGACTCCGTCGCGGCCTACAAGTGGCTTCTCGCGCAAGGCTACAAGCCAGGCAAGATCGTAGTCGCGGGAGACTCCGCCGGCGGAGGCCTCACGCTCTCCACGCTGCTTGCTATTCGCGATGCGAAGTTGCAGATGGCGGCGGGCGGCGTGGCGATCTCGCCGTGGGCCGATCTCGAGGGGACTGGCGATTCCCACAAGACCCGTGCCGACCGCGATCCCATGGTGGGAAGCGCCAACCTCGGACCGATGGCGAAACACTACATCGGCGAGCAAGACCCGAAACATCCGCTAGCCTCGCCGATACACGCGGACTATCGCGGCCTGCCGCCCTTGCTGATTCAGGTCGGCGATGCGGAAACGTTGCTCGATGACGCAACGCGGGTCGCCAAACGTGCGAAGGGCGGCGGTGTGGAGGTTGAGCTCGAAGTCTGGGACGACATGATTCACGTTTGGCACGCGTTCGCGAAGATACTTCCCGAGGGGCAACAGGCCATCGATAAGATCGGCAAATTCGTGCTTGCCCACACTCCCTGAATAGAGCGCTGTGCGCTTGGTTGCCGGAGCTGGTGCCGCGGGGTTAGGATAAATAATCCTGCTGTAGCGGCGCAAATATTTCTTCGCGCACTCCTGTGAAATCTGATGGCTACTTCCGAGCGAATCGCAGCTTCTTCCCCCACCCTCAACGGCAACCACATCGGCGATGTATTGGGCGGGCGCAGACTTGTCGTGATGTCCAATCGCGCGCCGATCAAGGTCGTGCGCGAAGGGCGGGATGAACGCATCGAACCGACCGTGGGCGGCGTTGGAACCACTTTCCTCCGCCTGCTAGAGCGCCATGGCGGACTTTGGATCGCATGGAACGGCGGACAGAAGACTCCGCCGCGGCTGTCCTTACCCGCCAAGCGGCTGATGCGTGAATAGAGAAAGCGTCCCGTAACTTCGCGTTCGGCGTCGAGCGCGGCAGAGTCGTCACATTCAGCACTCTGAGCCGTTGTTGTGCACTACCGACGTTGGCGTGCCGAAGGGAAGCCGAAGCCGAACCCCTTGCAGAGAAGAGTCCTCCGGCCTATAGGGGAGTTGGAATCGAACGGGCAGAACGGAAATCTCGGACTAGACCTTTAGTGAGCTCTGCAATGTCGTTGTGACCGAACGCTAATTTTAGTCATGATGATCCTCTCGAAAGATACAAATCTCGAAAACTTTTTCGCACGACTTGCTCTGACAGATCAAACCACTCTGTTACTCGACTATGATGGGACGCTCGCTCCGCTCGTTTCCGACCGAGATCGCGCATTCCCCTATCCCGGAATAGAGCTGGAAATTGAATCGATAATGAGTTCTACAAGAACGCGGATCGTAATCATTTCGGGTCGTACGGTGCGGGAGGTAAAGAGTCTCCTGAAAGTTGAGCCAATTCCGGAAATCTGGGGCTGCCACGGTTGGGAACATTACACTCGTGACGGACATTATGAGTTGTTGCAGCTTTCTTCTGAACTGGTAGCCATCTTGCTAGAAGCTCGGCGGCGCGCGGTCGCCCTAGGCCTTCAACGTCACGTCGAGGAGAAACCGGTAAGCATTGCGGTTCATTGGCGAGGCGCGTCCGATCTGGAAGTAGAGTCAATAAAGCGCGCCGTAGGAGATCAATGGCAGGACCTTCAACGACGGGGCATTCTGGAATTCCAAGAGTTCGATGGTGGTGTCGAGATGCGACCTGTAGGGCGCACGAAAGGTACGGTTGTTTCAGAAATTATTGCATCCGAAAAGGACCAAATGGTTGCGTATCTGGGGGATGACGCGACTGATGAAGACGCTTTTGCGGCTTTGCGTTCACATGACTTGAAAGTACTTGTTCGTGACTGTTTGCGGTCTACACTCGCCGATGTTTGGTTGAGGCCGCCTGCGGAGCTATTCGAGTTCCTGCGTCGCTGGCGGGTTGCGGCTGGTACCGGCGCTCCTCGGAGTGCTGATAACAACGATTGAGGAAATCCGGCGCGAGGTTCTCGTTAATATATCGTCGAACGCTTTGACGGCGGTCGTAGGAGTTACACTATATCTGCTATACGAGGCGTTCCGGCGTCGAAATATTGTCGCGTTTTTTGGGATATCGCGTAGCGCTCCTCGCGTATCGATCTTTCTATCGAACATTCAGATACTCCCAGGAGGGAGCGCAGGGATAGAGGGCATTGCTACTGGCTATCACGGGCCTTCGATCAGCAAGCTCGAGTATGAAGGCGCATTGCCACTACAGAGGCTTCTGCGCGACAAGCCTTGGCCAATTTTGAATGACATCCGGGAGGGCTTCGAAGGGAAATTGTTAGGCATTCGTCAGTTGGAGGTCGAGATTGAACTGAGCCCACCGAATCCACTCAAGGACGTTACGATCTCGCCCGGAACACTCATTGTAGCCGGCTCACCAATTTACAATAGCTATACGGACTATTACGTGAACCGGTATTTTCGAAAAGACCATGTCGATAGTGCGTACTACTATTTCCACCGCGAGGCTGATGGTGAACGTGTCATCAAGCTGCATCGAAAAGGTTTATCATCGGATTCTTTGTTGCAGGGCCGTAAACATAAAGTCGAATCGGCCTTCATTCAACGTATCAATGACAGCGAGCATGGATTAACAGTTTTTATTTGTGCCGGTCTCGGCGCGAGCGCTACGTACGGTAGCCTCCGGTTTCTTCGTAAGCACTGGCAAAGACTGCAACGAGATTACGGCGATCGAGAGTTTATGATCGGTCTTTTGTTCTGAGGTCAGGATCCTAATAATGGCCCCGTGGTGCAACCTGAAGAGTGTCTTCTCTAGTAGAATAGACCCCTCTCAGTTCGTACCTTGGCTGGTGCCTAGCCGATTAAGGTGGAGTACGTCACGCGAAGGAGACGTCGCATGAAGGGTATTCAATTCAGCGAAGAGGGGATCGTCGGGGCACTGCGCGGGAACGAGGCGCTCGTCCGGCACTCGGCGTTAACACAGTAGGTCGAGCGACACTCGATCGCCACGTTCGACGATTTCGTCGGCACGCCGGCAAGTGACTAGGTTGCGAGGGCTTGGTCGATGGTCGCGATGACATCCCGGAGTTTCATTTCGGCAGTAAAGACTCCGACCACACCCAGATCGAGCAGCGACTGCTGATCTTCCTTCGGAATCGTCCCACCGACGAAAATCTTGATCTGCTCGCCGTCGAGCTTCTTTAACCACTCGATGGTTTCGGTGACCAGCTCCATGTGCGCACCCGACAGTAGGCTTAGTCCGATCGCGTTGACGTCCTCATCGATAGCGACTCGCGCGATGTACTCGGGTGTTTTGCGCAGTCCGGTGTAAATCACCTCAGCGCCGGCGTCGCGCAGCGCCAGCACGATAATCTTCGCACCTGCGTCATGACCGTCCAGCCCCGGCTTCGCGACCAGGATCCTCTTATGATGAAGACTCATCTCTCACAGACCGGTCGGCTCGCGGAATTCTCCCCAATGCTTCTTCAGCGTCGCCACCATCTCGCCGACCGTCGTATATGAATGACAGCAGTTGACGATGTAGGGCATCAGGTTTTCGCGATCCTTGGTCGCCGCATTACTCAGCCGCGCAAGGTTGCGCTCAACGGCGTCGTTGTCGCGGGTGTCACGAACCTCGTTGAACTTAGCGACGATGTTTTGCGCGGTTTTCGGATTCATTCGAAACAGTTCGCGCACGCCTCCATTCTGATCGTCTCGCTGATAGCGATTGACGCCGACAACTACGCGCTGGCCCGAATCGAGCAGCTCTTTGCGCTGGCGCGCGCGCTCGGCGACGCGGCGCTGGATGTACCCTTGCTCGATCGCCTTGATAACACCGCCATAGTCGTCAACCTCGCGCATCACGCGCAGGATCTCTTCCTCCATCCTGTCGGTGAGATATTCGACGTAGTGACTGCCGCCAAGCGCATCGACGGTCCGCGCGATACCGCTCTCATCCGCGATGACTTGTTGCGTGCGTAATGCGATCTCGGCGCTCTCCTCGGTGGGAATCTGAAACGCCTCGTCAAATGCGGCAGTGAAAATCGATTGCGCGCCGCCCATCACCGCCGCCATCGTCTCGATGGCGACGCGTACGATGTTGTTGTAAGGCTGCGAGGCGGTCAGCGACGCCCCGCCGCATACCACGCCGAAGCGGAACAGACAGCTCTTTGGATCGGTCGCGCCGTAGCGCTCCTTCATCAGGCGCGCCCAGATGCGCCGCCCCGCGCGAAACTTGCACACCTCTTCAAAGAAATCGGTGTGGACATAGAAGAAGAAACTCAGCCGGCCCGCGAAGCCGTTGAGATCGGCGCCGCGCGCGAGCAGCTCATCAACATAGGCGAGGCCGTTGGCGAGCGTGAACGCCATCTCCTCAACCGCGTTGCATCCCGCGTCGCGCACGTGCGCACCCGCGATGCTGATCGGATTGAATCGCGGCGTTTGTGTATTCGCGTACAAGATGGAATCCGCAACCAGCCGCATTGAAGGACGCACCGGGAAAATCCAGGTTCCGCGCGCGACGAATTCCTTGAGGATGTCGTTCTGGATCGTGCCGGTCAGCTTCGCACGCGGAACTGCCGCCTTATCCGCTGTCGCGAGGTACATCGCATAGATGATCGCGGCGGTACCGTTGATCGTGAACGAAGTGGAAATCTTCGCGAGGTCGATTCCTTTGAACAGGATCTCCATCTCGCGCAGGTTCGAAAGCGAAACGCCGACCTTGCCTACCTCCGGCCGCGCCATCGGATCGACCGGGTCGTAGCCGCATTGCGTCGGCAGATCGAGTGCCACCGAAAGCCCGGTCTGTCCCTGTTCGAGCAGAAATCGATAGCGCTGGTTCGATTCCTCGGGCGTGCCGAATCCCGAGTACTGGCGCATCGTCCACAGACGCCCCAAATAGCCGTCGGGGAAGATGCCCCGCGTGTATGGATACTCGCCCGGCTTTTCGAGATGAGCGTTGTGCATCTCCGCGGTCGCGACCATGGGAATTTCGATGCCCGATGGAGTTGTCAGTTTCCGCGGCTCAGGTTGCGGGGCTGAAGATGCATTGTGCGCCTTCATTATGATCTCCACTTTGATGTGATTTTCTCGGCCGCCGCCCAATGATCTTCATGCACCCAGGCTTCTGCAAACATCCGCGTCTCCAGCTCGTTCAGCTCATTGCGCGACAGCCCGGCACGCACGACTTTGGCCACGGCCTTGAACGCGCGCAGCACCTGCGGCGATTGCTTCAGAATCGGCGCAATGAAATCAGCAATCAGATCGTCGAGCGTCTGATTCTCGCGCGCAACAGCATCGATGAGGCCAAGCGCCGTGGCCTCGGCACCCGAGAGCATGTCGCCTCGGCACAACAGCCCGAGCGCTCGCGACGGACCCACCAACCGCATCAGGTCGATACCGCCGCCCCATGCAGTCGAGATATTAAGGCGTCCCTGCACGAAGCCGATTCGCGCATACGCGGCGGCGATGCGGAAATCGCACGCGACCGATAATTCCGCGCCGCCACCCATCGCATCGCCATTAAGCGCGGCGACGACCGGAAGCGGGAACTGGCGAATCTTTTCGAGCGAGGCCTTCCCCTCGCGCGCCATTTCCGCGGCGCCGTCGAGGGTCGTGATCGATGCAAGCTCTCGCAAATCGCCTCCCGCCGCGAAGCATTGGTCACCTGCGCCTCGGAGAACGGCAACGCGCAGATTGAGATCGTCACTATGGGATGCGAACACCTCGGCTAGCGATCGAAGGACCTCGCCGCTCAGCGCGTTACGCTTGTCGGGGCGGTTGATGGTGACGCGCAGGACGCCGCCGCTCGATTCGACCTTTAAGTCTGAGACGTTCGGGGTCATTGCATTCCAGCTATTCGGGCGCCGGGCCGAGCTCGATCAGCGTCGCGCCGTGGTTAACGCGCTGCCCCACTTGGACGCAAACGCGTTTGATCACGGCCGGACTCTCGGCACTCAGAGTCGTCTCTGTTTTCATCGCTTCGAGTACAATTAGCGGGTCGTTGGTCTCCACCCGCGCGCCTTCCTTCACGAGGATCTTTAGCACCGTTCCCGGCATCGGCGCATCGACCGTCGGCGAGGTGAGGCCAACGTGATGCGGGCCGCGCCGCGCCTCGACGATTTGATACTCGGCGCTCATCGGGCCCGCGGCCACGAGGATCGCATTCGCGCGCTTTGCGCCGCTTATGTGATAGCGGCGGTCTCCGATCGCGAGCATCGCGCTACTATCAGGCAGCGTTTCCATTTCAGCGGAGATCTCTTCGCCATCGATGCGCGCTGCAACTGCCGAATCGGAAATCGAGACAAGTTCGACCTCGCGCTCGGGGCTGCCGCCGATACGTTTGAGTCTCAGCGGCGTTCCCATAGTTGAAATCCGCCCAGCATGCTCCAGGGTGATTGGTCGCGTTGCTCGATTTTTCCGTTCATGCTCGATGACGCCGCCGACTCGCGCTTGCCAATCGCGCGCGACGCGACCAGCGCGGCGGCAATCAGCGCCGCTTTTTCAGCCGAGGCGTCGTAACGCCATCCATTGAAGTGATCATCGACGAAGTGGGTCAACAGCTCGCCGCGCTCGAACTGCCCGCTGGCGATCACATCGCGCAGGAACGCGGTCGTGTGATGAAGCCCGACAATCACCACCTCGTCCAACGCCAGCAGCATACGGCGGCGCGCCTCCTCACGATTCGCCCCGTAACAAATGACCTTTGCGAGGAGGCTGTCGTAGTGGGCACTGATCTCGGCGCCCTCGGTCAGGAAGGTGTCGATGCGAACTCCGGGCGCATTCGGCAGATGCAGATATGACACGCGGCCGATCGCGGGGCGGAAGTCGTGTTCCGCGTCCTCAGCGGTGATGCGGCATTCGATGGTCGCTCCGCGCGGCGCGACGGGATCGGAAACGTGCTCACCGGCCGCGATCCTGAGTTGCTCAGCCACCAGGTCGCATCCGAAGCGGATCTCCGTCACCGGATGCTCGACTTGCAGGCGGGCGTTGGCTTCCAGCAGGTAGAATTCACCGTCTTCAAGCAGGAATTCGAAAGTTCCCGCATTTTGATAGCCGACCGCGCGCGCGAGCCGGACCGCTGCGTCGCAGATTCGTGCGCGGAGATTTTCGTCGACCGCGACTGACGGCGACTCTTCGATCAATTTCTGATGACGGCGTTGAATCGAGCATTCGCGCTCGCCCAGCGCAACGATTTTCCCGTGACTATCGCCGAGGATCTGGACTTCGACGTGCCGCGGGTGAGCAAGATATTTCTCGACGAAGACGCGCCCATCGCCGAAAGCCGCCTGCGCCTCGCGCGCGGCAGACTCGACCCCGGCCTCGAACGCGCCCTCGGTTTCGATCACGCGCATCCCACGGCCGCCGCCACCCGCGGCCGCCTTCACCACGATCGGGTACCCAACCTTTTTTGCAAACTCGCTGACCGGTGATGGATCGGCAGTCTCGATTCCCGGAACGATCGGTACCTTCACTCGAGACGCGAGGTGTCGCGCCGCGACTTTGTCTCCGACCGCCTCCATCGCCGAAGAGGACGGCCCGACAAAAATTAACCCTGCCTTTTCGACCGCGCGCGCAAAGGCGGGACGCTCCGACAGAAATCCGTAACCGGGATGAATCGCGTCGGCGCCGCTCTCGATGGCTGCGCGCAACACCGCATCTATATTAAGGTAGCTCTCGGCCGGCGGCGCGGGACCGATCAGACGCGCCTCATCCGCTTCCGCGACATGCATTGAGGCCCGATCCACCTCGGAGAAGACCGCCACCGTCTTGAGGCCGAGCAGGCGCGCGCTGCGAATCACGCGCAATGCGATCTCGCCTCGGTTCGCGATCAGCAGTTTCTTGAGCGCTCTGCGCTTCACGCCTACATCCTGAAGACGCCGAAGTTGGTGTCTGCCGGTATCGGTGCGTTCAATGACGCGGCGATTCCGAGCGCGAGGGCCTGGCGCGTTTCAACCGGGTCTAGCACCCCGTCGTCCCACAGCCGCGCGCTCGAATAGTAGCAACTCGATTCGCCTTCGTACTTTTCCAGCGTAGGCCGCATAAACTCGGTCTTCTCCGCGTCGCTCATCGTGCCGCCGCTGCGCTGCATTTGCTCGAGCTTGACGGTCAGGAGAACGTTGGCGGCTTGCTCGCCGCCCATCACCGAGATTCGCGCGTTGGGCCACATGAAGAGCAGGCGCGGCGAAAACGCGCGGCCGCACATACCGTAATTGCCGGCGCCATTTGACGCGCCGATGACGACGGTGAACTTCGGCACCTGCGCGTTGGCGACCGCGTTGACCATCTTGGCGCCGTCCTTCGCGATGCCGCCCTGTTCGTAGCGTTTTCCTACAATGAAGCCGGTGATGTTCTGCAGGAACAGCAGCGGGATGCCTCGCGCGCAGCACAGTTCGATGAAATGGGTGGCCTTGAGCGCAGATTCGCTGAACAGCACGCCGTTGTTGGCAAGGATACCGACAGGGTAGCCGTAGATGCGCGCGAACCCGGTCACCAGTGTCGCACCGTAGCGATGCTTGAACTCGTGCAAACGGCTTCCATCAACTATACGAGCAATGACTTCGCGCACATCATACGGCCTGCGCGTGTCGGTCGGGATGATTCCGTACAGCTCAGCCGGATCGTAGTAAGGATCCTCCGGCGTATCCTGATCGATCGACGCCAACTCGCGATGGCCAAGGTTTTCGAAGATCGATCGCGCGATCGCGAGCGCATGAGCGTCGTCGTCGGCAAGATGATCGCTCACACCCGAAAGCCGGGTGTGCACATCGCCGCCGCCGAGCTCCTCGGCGCTGACCTCCTCGCCCGTAGCGGCGCGCACTAGCGGTGGCCCGCCCAGAAAAATCGTGCCCTGCCCCTTCACAATGACGTTTTCGTCGCACATAGCCGGGACGTACGCGCCGCCGGCTGTGCATGAACCCATCACGAGCGCGATCTGCGCGATCCCCATCGCCGACATGCGTGCCTGATTGTAGAAAATTCGCCCAAAATGTTCGCGATCAGGAAAGACCTCGGACTGAAGGGGAAGGAATGCGCCACCCGAATCCACTAAATACACGCACGGCAGATGATTCTGCATCGCGACTTCCTGCGCGCGCAGATGCTTCTTCACGGTAAGTGGATAATAAGTGCCACCCTTCACGGTCGCATCGTTGGCGACGATCACCGCCTCGCGACCTGAAATCCTGCCGATACCGGTGACGATACTGGCGCCCGGCGCCTCATTGTCGTAAAGCCCGTAGGCGGCGAGCGTGGACAACTCCAGGAACGGAGTTTCGGGATCGATCAGCGCCTTGACGCGATCGCGTACCAGCAATTTCCCGCGCTCGGTGTGCCGCTTGCGCGCCTGCTCCGGACCGCCTTCGCGAATGCGATCGATTGCGGCACGCAGCTTCGCGACCGCGGCCTCCATCGCCGCGCGATTGGTCTTGTATTCCGCGCTGCCGGTGTTCAGATGCGATTCGATCCTGTCCATTGCTCCCTAACCGCTTCAAATCTTTGTTGCAGAATACGAACGCCGCATCAACGGGGCGGCGCTGCGGGCGCCCGCCGGAAGACTAGCCATGCGACTTGATGAGTGAGCCGGGAGAGACTCGAACTCTCGACCCGCGCATTAAAAGTGCGCTGCTCTACCGCCTGAGCTACCGGCTCATCGAGAAGTGCGGGAACCAGACAGTAAACCAGCATCTTGCCGCCATGCCAAGGCGTCGGCGCGCGCTTGGAGTACACCCCCTCAAGCGGGAGTCCGAATTCGTTGTCCAGACGGGACGGTCCGCGTACCAAACGATCCGGAAGCGACCCAATGTCGGTAGCAACCCTCAACTTTGATACAAAAAGTGGGCAAGCGTCATGGCACAGCATCTGGTCCAACGTGCGCACTGACGGCCCCGCAGAGGGTCGGTGCTCCGGACTCCGGTCTCTGAGCGGGCACCTGCCGTGGTTTCGGGTTGATTCGTGTTGCAGTTGAATTCGCTGACAAATCCGCGTTGTAGCGCGAGTTGCGATCGCGTGTCATACGAGCTTGATCGAGTTTCAGACAGCATCGTGAGCCACTCGTTTTTGCTTGAGAGCGCGGGTATGGAGTCTGATTTGCAATTTCCTGCTGCAAAGTGCGCAAAAGAGTGTGTCACAGGCGATACGTGCCTACTTGACATGCTGTCGCAAAAACCATACAAAGTTAAAAACCTACAACTTGTAGGCAAACTTTCTGTACCGATTGTAGTTACGGTGCCACCTGGGGAGGGGGAACCATGAGTCTCAGCGAGGATACGGTTGGGCAGTCGTCCACGTCGCCGGTTGCACACGTGCGCCATTCGGGATCACTCGGCACCGGCCACGAGTGGATAGGCATCGAGAGGCTGGTTGAGGGCTCCGAGCGGGTCGGCGGGATGCTGATTCGGTCAGCGCAGTTCAAGCGGCTTTTTGCCAGCATCATCCGCTTCGCCCCGCACAAGGCGACGGTGTTGATCCAGGGAGAATCGGGAACCGGCAAGGAATTGGTCGCCCGATCGCTGCACAGTTTGGGCGCGGTTCCCAACGGACCTTTCGTAACCTTCAACTGCTCCAACCTGGTCGACTCGCTGGCCGAATCGCAACTGTTCGGTCATGTGAAGGGCGCCTTTACAGATGCGCGCGAGGACTCCTTGGGGTACTTCCGTTCCGCCAACGGCGGCACGCTGTTTCTCGACGAGATCGGTGAGCTACCGCTGAAGCTACAGCCCAAGCTGCTGCGCGCCGTCGAGATGCACGAGGTTCAACCGGTTGGCTCTTCGCATAGCTACAAGGTCGATATTCGGCTGGTCGCGGCCACTAATCGGGACCTGCGCGCGATGGTAAAGGGCGGCGAGTTTCGCGACGATTTGTATTATCGCCTCAACGCCGCGGCATTGATAATTCCACCGCTGCGCGACCGGCGCGACGCGATTCCCGCCTTCGTCGGCCATTTCATCGAACAATATTGCCGCCTGTTCGCCAAAGATACCCGGCGCATTTCCCGCCAGGCGATCGAGGCATTGTGCGCCTATTCATGGCCAGGTAACGTGCGCGAGCTCGCCCACGCAGTCGAAAGCGCGGTGTTGATGGCTGATGGCGACTCCATCACATTGAACGAGCTTCCGAGCAATGTGCTCGAGGGTCGCGAAGCGTCGGCGGTGCCGATTACTGAAGTGCCAACCGCGGCGATCCCGGTGGAGATCCCGGAAACCAGCGCAGCTGCGGCGCCCGCGATCAATGCCGAAGTTGCGGGAGAGTCGAAGTTTTCGCTCGATGCCGCGATTCGCGAAGCCTCCAAAGACGCGCTAGTCCGTGCGCTCAATGCTACCCACGGCAATTGTCATCGCGCCGCCGATCTGCTTGGCGTCTCGCGGTACACGGTGTATCGGATGCTCGCGCGTTACGGCTTGACCGAGTCGCGTGGCTATCGGAGCTGGCGCAAGAGCAACGTCTAGACACCAGCCCGGGGAGCGAGTGGCGGAAAAGGACGGTTCGGCAATCCAAGAGAGAGGCGGACGGGCGCGCTGCACTTCAGAAATCCGTAATGCATCACTGAGCGCTGAGGCCGTCTCGCTACTTGCCCACGTCTAAGAAAGTCCCGTCCGATCGAAATCGCTCGCGGGGCGATTTCCACGCTGACAGATCGCGTCCAATCAGCTTTTCCAGTTTCTCGACCTCGGGGCGATAGTACTCCTGCATCCGTTCCGCCACATCCGCAGCGAGCGGAGGAAACGGATCGCCTCCTTCCAGCATATACTTGATGATGCTGTTTTGGCGCACCATATTCGCCGCGCGATGGTACCGGCGCGTGGAGAGCCACGCGACGATGTCACGCGCGACCCTCGCAAGTCGCGGATTCGGCGGTTGCGTGTCGACGGCATGCACGCGCTGCGCACCCACCCGCGATGTCGCAACCGGAAACCGCGCTATTCCAATAAAGTCACATACCGAATCGAGAAAAGCTTGCGGGCTCGACTCTAAATCATCGTAAATCAGAACCAACACCCGCTCGCGCCCAAAGGTGTCGAACCAATCTACCAGATGAGTTCCGTAGCGGCTCGATTCGAGCAAATCGCCGCGCGTGGTCGCGGCGCGCTCAAAATCGAGCTTGGTGAAAGCGTTGCGCCGCAGCAGCCGGTAATTCGAGTATGCGCGCTCGACCGGATCGCGAAACGAGCAGATTATTTTGCATTCCGGAAGGTGTTTGGCGATTCGTTCGCGAGCCTGCGGCGCTGCGAAATACAGCGGGCTCAACTCGCCGACCGCCATCCCACCCGTGCAATGACGAAAGTAATCCGCATACCAATCGATGCCCCGGTCATAGAAGCGGGTGAAAAAATCGGTCTCTTTGCGATCTGCGGGCAGGCAGACGTGACCTTTGAGCACCTCATAAAGCCAGGTCGTCGCAGTGCGGGGCGGTCCCACCGCGATGAAGTCGGGCAGCCGCGGCGCGCGATTCATGCGAGGAAATTATCAGCCCCAACGCGGCGCTCCAATATGCTCCGCCGCGACACCATGACCATTGCGAAATCGCGAAAGCTCCGCGCTAGAACCCGATCGTGCGAGCGCCGTTGTAGACCGGCGTAATTACCGATACTTTTGGCACGCGCGTTTTCGGCCGTGCGTCAGTTGGTCGCTCCGCGTGCGATGACGTCTTCGCGGTTCAGCCATTGATCGAACGCATCAGAGCCTCAGGATAGCGCGGACCCGCCGCGACGCCCTTGGGCGCGACCTCGTCGATGCGTCTCAGATCCTCCGCCGTCAGGCGCAACTCAAGCGCGGCGACATTCTCCTCAAGATACTTGCGCCGCTTGGTGCCGGGAATCGGCACGATGTCGTTGCCCTGCGCCAGCACCCATGCGAGCGCGAGCTGCGAGGGTGTGCATCGTTTCTCAGCCGCGATCCTTTCGATGCGCTTCACCAGATCGAGGTTCTTCTGGAAATTTTCGCCCTGAAAGCGCGGCCACATCCGCCGCGTGTCGTCCGGTTCGAAATCTTCAGGTTTCTTTATCTGGCCGGTGAGAAAACCGCGGCCCAACGGACTGTAGGCGACGAAGCCGATGCCCAACTCGCGGCAAAGAGCGAGCAATCCATCCTCTGGTTCGCGGCTCCATAGAGAATACTCGGTCTGCAGCGCCGCAATTGGATGAACCGCGCACGCGCGGCGGATAGTATCGGGACCAGCCTCGGACAGTCCCAGGTATCGAACTTTTCCCTGTTTCACCAAGTCGGCCATCGTACCGACCGTATCTTCGATCGGCGTCTTGGGGTTGACGCGATGCTGATAGTAAAGGTCGATCGTATCGATGCCGAGCCGGCGCAGACTCGCGTCGCATGCCTGTCGCACATGCTCCGGGCACCCATTTATCGAACGATCGTTCGGACCCGGGCCTCGGACAATTCCGAACTTGGTCGCGATGATGAATTTCTCGCGGCGGCCCGCCATCGCCTTGCCGATCAACATCTCATTCGTATGCGGGCCGTACATGTCGGAGGTGTCGAGGAAGTTCAGGCCGAGTTCCAGCGCGCGATCGATCGTCGCACGCGATTCATCGTCATCGCGAGTGCCGTAGAACGCGGACATTCCCATGCATCCGAGTCCCATCGCCGATACTTTGAGTCCGCTGCGTCCGAGTTCACGAGTCTGCATATGAGTTCCTCGCAGGTTAGGGCTTCGAGATTGCGTCGAGCATCGATGCTTCCAGAATTCCGAGTCCTTCGTCAGCCAGTTCGAGCGACATGGTAAGCGGCATCAGCACCCTGACTACGTTCGCGTAGATGCCGCAACTTAGCACGATGAGGCCTCGCTGTGCGGCCTTCGCGGTGATGCTTTTGGCGAGCTCCGGCGCCGGCTCCTTGCTCCCGCGATGCTTGACGAACTCCATCGCGAGCATCGCGCCGAGCCCGCGCACGTCGCCGATGCAGGCGAAACGCGGGTCGGCTTGCATCGCGCGGAGCCGCTCCGCCACCTGCTCGCCAAGCTTCTGTGCGCGCGCGAGGATGCCCTCTTCTTCCATCACATCGAGCACCGCGAGTCCCGCCGCACACGAAACCGCATTTCCGGCGAATGTACTGCCGAGGCCTCCAGGAGCGGGCGCGTCCATCACGTCGGCGCGGCCAATTACCGCCGAGATCGGAAATCCTCCACCGATTGCTTTCGCGATCGCGATGAGATCGGGGACTACGCCGGAATGTTCGACCGCGAACATCTTGCCGGTGCGGCCGAAGCCGGTCTGGATCTCATCGGCGATGAGAAGGATTCCGTGCCGGTCGCACAAGCTTCGCAGCGCGCGCATGAATTGGAACGGCGCGACATTGAAACCGCCTTCGCCCTGCACTGGCTCAATGATGATCGCGGCGACGCGCGAGGCTTCGACATCAGCGCGGAAGATTTGCTCGATGCTCGCGACGCTCTCCTCGGTTGACACGCCGCGATACGCATCCGGAAACGCCGCATGAAACACCTCGGCGGAGAATGGACCGAATCCAACTTTGTATGGATTGGTTTTGCCGGTCAGGGCCAGCGCCATCATGGTGCGTCCGTGGAACGCGCCGCTGAAAGAAATGATCGCGGGGCGTCCGGTCGCGGCGCGCGCAATTTTCACCGCGTTCTCGATCGCCTCGGCGCCGGTCGAAAGGATGATGGTCTTTTTCGGCGACGGACCGGGCGCGAGGCGATTCAGCCTCTCGGCGAGCCGCACATAAACTTCGTACGGCGTGACCTGGAAGCAGGTGTGGGTGAAGGCTTCGAGTTGATCGCGCACCGCCGCGAGGACACGAGGGTGGCGATGCCCGATGTTCTGCACCGCGATGCCGCCGGCGAAATCGATGTAGCGGCGGCCCTCGACGTCCCACAGCTCCGAATTCTCCGCGCGCGCGGCGAACAGCGGCCTGGCGATCGAAATTCCGCGCGGCACGGCGGCCGACAATCTGGCGGTGAGTTTCTGATTGGAATCCATGATGCGTTAGTCGCCGATCGGACCGCCAAAATCAACCGCGAATGTAGAGGAGCCGGGCCGGTGTCGTTACGGTTTCTCGGCGACGGGCAGCACCGAGCCTTCAGGCTCGCCACTAACCTCACGCGCGCCGCGAACCTGAAACGTCACCGCATCGATCACGTGGTCCGATCGATCCATCAGCGCCAAACGATGCGATCCTGCGATCGGCGTCCACAACTGCGACGCGTTTGCCACGCCAAGATCCGACCCATCAAGCTTCCAATGCATCGCAACCGTGCAGTGCGAGCCTTCGAATGAGATCTTCTGGCGCTCAATGGGAATGTCGGGATCGAATGCGACGATACTTCCATCTGTCGGCGAAGTTATGCGCGCGCGGCGGGAATCGAGCCGTATCGTGGCGGTATTCGGTTCGGTTCCGGCGATGAATAGCTCATTGCGCGCCGGTTCTATCGAATTGGGAAACGCGACCCGGCTGGCGACCAGCCCGCGAGGCCGTGCAGCATCGTCGGGTTCGCCAAAGCGCTGATGCAGGTAGCTGACGACCTCGAGCCATACAGGCGCGGCGCCGGTCATGCCCGTGATGTCGCGCATCGGCGCGCCCGAAGAATTCCCCACCCACACGCCAATCGTGAAGCGCCGCGTATAGCCGACGCACCAGTTGTCCCGCATGTCCTTGCTGGTTCCGGTTTTTACTGCGCTCCAGAACGGGGTCGCGAGACTATTTTCGAGGCCAAACGTCGCACTGCGGCTGGCGCGATCGGAAAGGATATCTGAAATCAAATAAGCGGTTTCGTGGCTATAAATGCGCCGACGCGACGACTCAGGAGTTCCCTGCTGCACGTGCAATGGCGACCATTCGCCGCCGTTGGCGAGCGTGCGATATGCGTTGACAATCTGCCATAGCGTCACATCCGGAGAACCGAGCGCGACGGCGCCGCCATAGTAATCGCCCCCTTCCGACACGCCATCGAATCCCAGCGCGCGAAGGTGCTCGACAAACTGATCGACGCCCACCATGTCCGCGGTCCTCACAGCAGGAACGTTTAGCGACGACGCGAGCGCGGTACGCATCGAGACAAGGCCGCGGAAGCGACGGTCGTAGTCGAGTGGGCGATAAAGCCCGCGCTGCTCAGGCAGTTCAAGCGGCGAATCGTCGAGGATCGAAGCTGGGGTGAGCAGCCGCCGCTCGATTGCAAGCGCATACAAAAATGGTTTGAGCGCAGAGCCCGGCTGACGCAGGGCGTGGACCGCGTCGACATAACGGGCGGCAGAAAACTCGCCGGCACCTCCGACATATGCCCACACTTCACCGGTCGAATTGTCAGCGACCAGCACGGCCCCATCATCGACGTTGCGATCGCGAACTTCGGCGACCTGATGGCGGAGGCTGTCTACCGCGAGTCGTTGAAGGTCGCGATCCAAGGTGCATCGCGCCTGCGCACTGCCCTCCGGCATCAGGCGTTGCGCCAGATGAGGCGCGAGCGCCAGCCTGGCGAAGCGGCTGGGATTACGCGCGAACGCCGTGTCGATCGCCGCCGCGACATCTCTCTCACTCGGCGCGTGCGCAGTGTCTCGCCGAAGCCGAAGTGCGCGACGCTCTACCGCGGCGCGATTCGCATTGGGTGCGCGCAACAATGACGCGAGCACCATCGCTTCGGCGCGATTGATGCCGTGCGGCGCCTTGCCGAACATCACCCGCGAGGCGGCGCCGATTCCCTGCAACTCGCCGCGCCAGGTGACCATGTTCAGATAGCTCTCGAGGATTTCGTCCTTCGACCATCGGCCCTCAAGCGCGAATGCCGCTCTCATCTGCGCAAGCTTCTGCGCGATCCCGCGATGATGCGTCTTGCGCCGCAACTCCGGATCGAGCATCGCCACCAACTGCATCGTAATCGTGCTCGCACCACGCGGACGTCCTCTGACGACGCCCTTCCCTAGCACGGCGGCAACCGCGATCACGTTGACACCACGATGCGTCGCGAAGCGATGATCCTCCGATGCGATGACTTCCTGCTGAAGCGCCGGCGAGATGTCGCGCAGCGAGGTCCACGCGAGGCGACGCCCGTGGCGATCGATTCTGATTTCGTGAATCGGCTCACCATTTCGATCGAGCAGTTGCGCATCCGACGGATTCCATCGCGCGCGTACCTCGGAAAACTTTGGCAGGTCCGGCGATGAAAGAAGCCATCCGCCACAAATCGCCGCAATCGCGACGACGGCACTCAGAGAGAGGACTGCGCGCATCCGAAGAATCTTCATTGCGCCACATCGAAGCGAACGTTGGGAATCTCGCCGAACATCTCCGGCTCGTACAGCGCCTCGACCCGCGTCGAGGGCATCTGGAACTGACCGGCCTGGTTGAGTCGAATCGTATGCTCGACCTCGAAGCTGCCCTTCGGAATGTAGTGATAGTAACCGCGATAGGCGTCGAACGGCCGCTCGACGAAATCGGGCCAGAACAGGTCGCTCTCAAGCGCGAGAGTCAGTCCGCCGCGAGTGTTCATGAGCAGTGCCTCGGTCGATCGCTGTTCGCCGGAGACTGCGATCTGAGAATCGCGCAGCAGACCGCCGCCGAGATGCGACGCGCCGGCCGGAATCGGATCGTTCACGACGACCCATGTCATATCGCTTTGCGCGTCGATCTTGAGGTGGACGCGGACAAGATCGCCCTGACGCCATCCACCGGTGTGCGAAGCGTCAACCGGCGTGAGGGTTTTCGTGATGGTATAGCCGCTCGAGATCGATTGCGTGATCGGTACTGCGGCATTGGCCTGAACGATAGCCCACGGATTTCCCGTTCCCGATTGCTCAAGATGTAAATCGCCCTGCGCCGCGGGCCACGCGATTTCCAATTTTCCGCCGCCTGAATTTTTTTGCCACGCGAGGACCTGCCTTGCGGCATTCAGCGTCGCCACAGTCTCGCCCGTCACCGGTTGCGATTCGTAAGCGGCGGCAAATCTCTCGGTCGCGAGCGTGCCCCATGCGTTCGCGACGGTGGTCCCCCAGTTGCCGCGAACCTGCATCGCGATCATGCCGGAGGTCACGCGCGAGATGTCGTCACTCCAGAGCTTGTTGTCGAGGAGCAGCAACGTGAGGCGCGCCATGTTTTCGGACGGCGACACCATCAGCCACCAGAAGTTGTTGCGCGGATCGCTCGAGAAATGCATCGC
Organism: uncultured delta proteobacterium; assembly: GCA_963815835.1. Classification (GTDB taxonomy): domain Bacteria; phylum Desulfobacterota; class Binatia; order Binatales; family Binataceae; genus DATGKG01. Next base: position 2,426,260 of record CAWFIF010000001.1, on the reverse strand, counting down.
GGTGCCCTGCGAGTTGAGCCGCGAGCGAATGATCTGCTCGGCCTTTTCGATGCGCTTTTGGCGATCGGGAATCGCTTCGGTGCGCAACAGGATGCTCCACCAATCCAGCACGGCAGAGTCGGGCCACAGATTCGGCTCGATGGTGAGGCTGCCGAGGAGATCCGGCTCGATTTTTCCGACTCGCGCGAGCGCTTCGATCGCGGCTAGCTTGCGCATCGGGAGATCGACGGTCTGAATCGATTCGTCGCGGATGATCTTGCCTTCGACGAAACCTCGCAGCCCGGCGCGCATCTGTTCTTCGAGCGGAGCGGGAAGCTTCAGCCCGGCTTCGTTGGTGACCGCAAGCACGTAGGAGGTAAGAACATCGCTGCCCTGCTGCATCATCGCGAAATATTTCAGCAACCCGTCGGAATCGACATACGAAGGAAGCTCCGCCACCACATCGCTCCAGAGCTTCGCATCATGAAGCGCCACTGCGCGCGAGACTCGTTGCTCGAGGCATAGGTACGGATAGTCGCGCATCCAATTGCGCACCGCCTCCAAACCCGCGAGCAGCGACGGACGCAACCCGACGACGATACCGCCAACGTCTGGAAGCGCGCCCTGCGGTGCGGCAACCGGAATGTCGAGCGGCTTGTCGAGGCGCATCAGCGTGGCCTGATACGTCCGCACCGGCACGGCAGGCAGGACGCGCTGGGTTACCTGCAGATGATCGGAAGCATCCTTCGCGACCGCATCGACGTGGTAGGTCAGCTCGTCCGGCGAGGTGGTTGGGATGGCGACGTTCCAGGTCAGGATTTTTCCGAAACCGGGATCGAGGGTGATTTTCTGCTCCTTCAGTTGATAGAGCCCTACCATGTCGTTCTTGATTCCGACATCGAGTCGGCGTTCCGAGGCGTTACGCACCGTGAACTCCGCCGAGAATGCGTCACCGAGGCGAATGATTGGCGAAATGCCCGGCAGGATCATCAGGTCCTGCGTCGATCTGATACTCGCCGCGCCGGTGCCGAAGAGTCCCGCCTCGGCGCTCGCGATCGCGACGATGCGAAAGCTGGTCAGCGAATCGTTGAGCGGCACCTCGACCGAGGCGTCGCCGTTCGCATCGAGCGCGACCCGCGCTTTCCACAGCAACAGCGTGTCGAAGAGTTTGCGCGTGATCTGCCGCCCACCTCCACCACCCGGCGGAATTGCCTTCAATCCGTAATGGCGCTTGCCGACCACCTCCATCTGCGCGGTTGAAGTTTCGATTTGATACGAGCGCCGTCCCATCATCGCGTCGAGGAGTTTCCAACTGTCGTTGTGCATCAGCTCGAGGAGGCCCTCGTTGACCGCCGCAAGCGCGATCTCACTTCCCGCGGGCGGCCCATTCCCCGACGCGGTTCGCACCGAAATTTTCACGTGCGCTTTTTCGCGAACGTGATAGACCGTGCGCTCCGGCACGACGCCGACCTTGAGTTCATGGTCGCGCCATCCCACGCGGATTTCCGCGATACCCAGCTTGAAGGCCGGCTTGCCGAGGTCAACCATCGCGGTCGGCTGAATCGAGCCGACCCTGCCTCGCACCGCCAGCACCGAGACGAACACGTTGGGCGCGTACTCGCGCACCGGCAACGTGATGCTCGGGTCCTTCCCCGAGAGCTGCAGCACCGAGGACGCGATCACTCCTTCGCGCTCGACGGTGACCAATGCGGTCGCTCCGCCGAACGGCATCCGGACCTGGAAGCGCGCGGTGTCGCCCGGCTGGTATTGCGGCTGCTCGGGCAGCACGTCCATCCGGTCGTCGTCGTGGCCGCGAAACACGAAGCGATCGTCTCCGGGAATGTAGACTTCCGCAAATGACGACGACGTGTGGCCGACATCGTCGCTCACGGTCGCTTGCGCGACGACCTCGCCGGTCGCGGCGGTTTTCGCTTCGCATACCATCAGGCCGTGGCTGTCGGTCGCGCCCGAGTACAATTCGCCGATGCGTTTCGTATCGGTGATGCTCTCGTAGGCGTAAAATCCGCCAATCAGGCGCTTGCGATAGCCATAGCGTTTGCGGCTGAAGAGCGTGACCTGGACCGGCGCGCCCGCGAGCGGCTTGCCGGTATCGTCCACCACCGCGACGTGCACCTTGGGCTTGTCGGTTGCGGCGATCCAATCGGGAATTGAAATTCCTACCAGCCGCCTGGCCGGCCAAATTATCGTCTTGTTGGAGACAGTCTGCGTTTCGCCGTTGGGATCGCGAAATTCCATCTCGGCGTTCAGCTCGACGGGCGTAGGCGCGGTCTTGATGCCGGTAATCTCGGTGCGCGCGCCGCCCGCCGCGTCGAGCACCAGGTCGATTCGTTGATGAACGCCCTCATGCTGCGCGGGCGTCCCTCCTTCCTCGTCCTCGCCCACGCGCACGACGCCCTCGGTCACGGCGCCATTCGCAAAAGTGAAATTCTCGAAGTCGGGGAATTGGGGGAACGCGTTGGGATTGAGTTGGCTGAGAACGGTCACCGGAAGCCCCTTGGCCGCGCCGCCCGAGAGATATTCCGCGCTGACATCGATCGGAACGCTGGTCACCGCGACCTGCGGAGCGGTCGGCATCCGGATTGCGCCGCGCATGAGCGGCACGCGAAATTCCTCGACCCGAAAACTGCCGCTGCTCAGTTGCAAGGAAGTCCCGTTGTCGCCGGAATCGTCGGCACTCGGCGTCGCGGTCGTCTTCGTACGCGCCATCGTGATTTGGTACTCGCCGAGCTTGGCGGTTTTGGGAATCTCCCAGTCCAATTCGGCGGTGCCGTTGGGGTTCCAGGTCAGATCGAAATCGTAGTGCTCGTCGGTGCCCAAGTACCGAATCGAGAGCGAGTTCGGCAATTCGTCGGGGCGCGGAATTGAAAAGCCGTCGAGGGTTTTCGCGCGGATGAAATGCTTCATGTGGACCGTTTCGCCGGCGCGGAACAGCGGACGATCGAGCACCGTATGCGCGGCGATGTTCGGCGATTGGTAGTCGCTGGGAAGATGAAAGCGCCACGCCTCGATGCCCTGCTGCCAACTGGAATGGACGAAGCTGAAGTCCGCGCCCTTGCGCGCGGTCACAATCACCCCCGAATCAAGGTCGCTAATGGGCACTACCTGTTCGGAAAATGAATCGGGATCGGGATGCTCGTCGTTGGGACGGTCGCATCGAGGCAGCGCGTTCAGCGCCGACACGCCCGAGACGATCGCGAGGCCGCGCGAGTCGGTACTGCCATACCAAAGCTCCTTGCCGTTGCAGTCGGCGATCGCGACCGTCGCGTCGGGGACCGGCTTGGCGCTTTCGAGCTCGGTGACCCAGATGAGCGAGTTCTGATTGCCCTTCTTGAGATGCACCGCGAGGTCGGTGACCAGCGCGATGGTCGGCACGTACATCGGCGCGTCCTTGTCGAGGAGACTCTGCCCGAGGCGCTTGCTCTCGAGTTCCACGACGTAGAATCCGGTTCGCTTGAGCGGGATCCCCATCACCTCGAAAGCGTTGGCGCCGTTGGGCTTGGGCAGCGTGAACTCGCGCGCGCCGGATTTCGGATTATCAGCGAAGACGGACGCGGCGCGATGCGCGCGCGCGACCTTGCGCATCCAGGAAAGCGCTGATGCCGCGTCCGGATCGGGCATGCGCCATAGGGTCGCCTCGATGCGGGTCATCAGGTCTTCATTCGCCGACGCGCTCGCGTCCACGCGCATCTGATGGCCATGGATCCGCGGCTCAAGATTGCGCACCGTGACCGGCAGCACCGGATCGACCGCCTCGATGATGCCGAAACGCGAGGAGAATTTCGCGAGCGGCGGAAACTCGCCGGTCGCGACCGTCATCGGAAAGCGCGAGGCGTTCGAGAGCGCGTGCCCGGAGTCATCCACGACGTTCGGCGGGAGCTCGATTTTGTACTGCGCCGATTCCTTGAAGGGGCCGCGAAAAGTCACCTCGGAAATCAGCGGATTGCCTTGATCGTCGTTCGAGAAGCTGGGTGCGATGCGCGAGCCGTCGGGCGCGAGGAGAGCAACCTGCTTCGCGAGCGCAATCGCGATCGGTTCGCTGAACCAAATCGACAGCGGCGTGACCGGGATGCACGCGGCATGCGCATTCTCGCGCTCGCACCTGAGCGCGGCCTCGAATGGCTTGCGGGTTTTGTAGTTGAGCGATTGATCGCGCGTGGTCGCGACGCCGGACGCGGTCTTGATCCCCTTGCCCCAAATCAGGCTGACCGCGGCGCCGTTGGGAAAACTCTGCTTCGCCTGCAGCACGAGGACGGGGCGATTCGAGATGAAGTACTTGAAATGTTTGAGCAGGATGTCGCGATCGGCGCCGCTTAGAACACTGACGCCGACCCGTTCGGGAATACCCGCGATGGAAAATCCCGCGTGGGCGATAACCGACGCGATGTCGGGCTCGGCGTCCAGCACCAGCACAAACGCCTGCTGTTCGTCGATATCCTCGCTCCCTTGCCACGGCATCGACTCGAGGATGGCGGGTCCGCCGGTATCGAAACTGAACTCCGGTCGCGACGCGAATGGCGTTCCGGCGAGGGTGCGCAGATTGTCGCGCAGTCGGAACGTACATCGCACACCGGCGGGGAGGTCGTGCGCAAAGTCATAGGCCCATCGAGCCGTATCGATCCAACGCGCGGAGCCTTTCTCGGGGCATTCGATGTCGAACGGCATCGCGCCTCCAAAGGCTCTTCCGAGCGGCACCATCGGCTCCGAGAATTGCGCGACAACCTGCCTGACATTTTTGACGGTTCCCTGAGGAGAAAACCGGAGCACGCGGGGGTGCGATTCGGCATGCGCGGCGGCAGAAATCGCAAGGAGAAACGCAGGTAGGAGGAGCAGGCATCGCGCGAGGGACCGATAACTCGGACGGCGACGGATGTTGGTCGAACCACTGAAAGCCAAGAGCCCTCTCCTGGGCGTGAATGGCGCCAAAAGTAGCCGCCAGAATGCGCTCGCTCGACAATGCGGGCAAGCTTCGCATAAAGCGGCATCCTCGCGAAAGCGCGCGCCTCAAAAGGGAGTTAAATTAAATGAAGTTCTGCGACGAATAAGCAATAAGCAAAGAGCAACTATCGTACGTGACCTATGTCGCCTGCTGGATAACAAGATCGGTCGTCATTGTGCGAACACAGTCAGTTGGCGTCTCTTATTGCCTATGATTGTCACCCTTGGCTTAACTTCCTGATAAGTGTATATTCCGACACTCTATCGGCAGGTGTGGATAACCGGCCCGGAGCACACCTGAAGATCTGAGGTTAGTGGGGCTGCGGGTTGGTTCTGGGGAGCATAAAGCGGCCAACTGGTCCGGGCGGTGGGGGGGCTTATGAGTGCGAGTTTCCAGATCGGAGTTGGTCGGGAACAGGATGTTTATTCCCACCGCGACGATTTTCTGGTGGGTTTGGATTGGTCGATCGAGCGTGCCCGCCGTTCGCTGCTCGCCCTCCAGCATCCCGAAGGCTACTGGGATGCCGCGCTGGAAGCTCCCGCCCAGATGAACGCTGAGTTCATCATCTTCAGTCACTTCATGGGCAGCGTCGATCGCGACCTCGAGGCGAGGATCGCGAAATATCTGCTCGACACCCAGCAGCCCGATGGAAGCTGGAACCTCTTCCCGGGCGGCGAGGGATACGCGTCCTATACCATCGAGGCCTACGCCGCGTTGAAGCTGGCCGGCATGAGCGCCGACGACGCGCCGCTGGTCCGCGCACGCAGATGGATTAAGGCCAACGGCGGAATGACACGCGCAGGGACCCTCGCGCGCTTTTACCTCGCATCGATAGGTCTGGTGCCATGGAGTTCGACGGCGGGATGTCCGGTCGAATTGATGCTGCTGCCGAACTGGTTCCCATTCAACATCTATGAGCTGGGGTCGTGGGCGCGTGGAACCTTCGTCGCATTGGCGCTGCTCCAGTCGGCGAAGCCGGTGCACCGGGTCGCCGAAGGCAACCTGATCGCCGAGCTGTTCGATGAGCCGCCTGAGCGGACGAATTTCAAGCAGCCGCGCGGCGCGACCACCTTTTCGATGCGCAACATTCTGAACCAGGTCGATCGGTTGCTGCGCCTCTACGACCGCCATCCGCCGAAGCAGCTGCGTGCGACAGCGAGCCAGGCCGCGGAGAAGTGGCTGATCGATCATCAGGAAGCGAACGGCTCCTTCGGCGGAATCGAGCCCTGCTATCTGCTGAGCCCGATGGCGCTAAAAGCGATCGGGTATTGCAACGAGCATCCGGTGATCCGCAAATCGATCGAGGCCTCGCGCGAGCTGATTTGGGAGATGGGCGACAAGGCGCTCTACATGCCGTGCGTATCGCCTAACTGGAACACCGCGCTTGCGTGCAAGGCGCTAGTCGCATCGGGGATACCCGCCGATCATCCAGCGCTGATTGCGGCGACGCAGTGGTTCATCGATCACCAGGTCTTCGCCCCCGGCGACTGGTCGATCAAACGACCCAACCTGCAACCGGGCGGATGGCCTTTCGAGTTCTTCAACAATGCTTACCCCGATGTCGATGATTCGGCGGTGATCGTCGGGGTGCTCTCCGAGATGGGAAGCCGCGATGACGCGACGAAGCAGCACGCGATCGCCGCCGGCGCCAACTGGGTCAACGGGATGCAATCAAAAGATGGCGGTTTCGCGGCCTTCGACACCGACACCGACTCGAAGTGGCTGAATCAGTTGCCGCTCGCCGATGTCGAGGCCATCACCGATCCATCGTGTCCCGATCTCACGGGCCGCGTTCTCGAGATGCTGGGGGCGTTGCACTACACGAAGGATCATCCGGTGGCGCGGCGCGCGATCAAGTGGCTGCAGCGCAACCAGTCGCCCGAGGGATCATGGTGGGGGCGATGGGGCGTCAACCACATCTATGGAACTTTCTCCGCGCTGCTCGGACTTCACGCGATCGGCGTGGACCGTCGCGAGCCGTGGATTCGGCGCGCCGTGGACTGGCTCAAATCAAAACAGAACGAAGACGGCGGATGGGGCGAGAGCTGCCTCAGCGACAAAGATCCGGGCTGGCGCGGGCGCGGAGAAAGCACGGCCTCGCAAACGGCGTGGGCGCTCATCGGGCTTCTCGCGGGCGAAGATGAGATCGGCGAGAACGTGCTGCGGGGGGTGAGATGGCTCCTGGAGCGGCAAAATCCGGCGGGCTCGTGGGACGAGCACGCCTTTACCGGAAACGGGTTCCCGAATCATTTCTACATGCGCTACTACCTGTACCCCCATTATTTCCCGCTGCTGGCGCTTTCGAACTTTAAGGCGCGGCTGGCAAAGCCCGGCGCCGAAGAGATGCCGGCCCCGGCGCTTAAAAGCGGCGAATTGGTGCGGATGCGGCGAGGCTCGCTATTGCGCTGAGCCGGCTTCGGAGCGAAGGCGTGTGTTGGCCGGGTCCGCTACGGCGCGTTTATCCACAGCCAGTAGTAAAAAACTGCTGTCGGTCTGGTGTCATTCTCTACAATGTGTTAAATCATACTCAGTTTCGCGAGAGGAAAGGCCTTTCGATGGAACTTGACAGTGGCGGGGGGCTTAATTTTGAGGAGGTGGGGCTTATGTTCGCGGTAATGCTTTCCAAGTTTGAGATCACGGCCGACCAACACGAAGACGTCCTGCTCCATTCGCTCTCTTCGGCGATGCGCGCGCGCGGCTTCACGCTGCTCGGGATCGTCGCGATGCATGAGGAAGAAGGATCGCTGGTAACCTTCGGCGACCCGGAAACCACCCAGAGCGTGGAGTTCGCGGGGATCCTCCGATGCCTGGCGGATCAGATCGAGCTCAACCAGAACGAGCCTTCGGACGCCGTCGTCGCGTCAGCATAGTTACCCTTTGCAATTTGGATCGACGCGGGACACATTGAGCCTCAAGGCGATGCGAATGATCGCCTTGAGGGAATCAATATGAACCCGATCACCAGCAGATGGCCATTCAAAAAAGGTCTCCAGGATCTCGGCAACGGATGCTACGCGTATCTCCAACCCGACGGCTCGTGGGGATGGAGCAACGCCGGCCTGGTGGCCGATAGCGGACAGTCGCTGCTGGTCGATACGCTGTTCGACCTCAAGCTCACCCGCGAGATGCTCGACACGATGCATCGCGCGGAGCCGGCCGCCACCGCGAAGATCGCCACCCTCGTCAACACGCATTCCAACGGAGATCATTGCTTCGGCAACGAGCTGGTCGAAGGCGCGGAGATCATCGCCTCGAAGGCGTGCGATGAGGAGATGCGCCATGACGGCGGCGCGGGTCGCCTCGCCGAAATGAAGCGCAATGCGCCGCAGATGGGAGAGACCGGCGCCTACTTCGCGCGCATCTTCGCCCCCTTCGATTTCGAGGGCATCAACATGCCGATGCCGACGACCACCTTCCAGGGTCAACTAGAGCGCCGCGTCGGCAACAAAACCGTGCGGCTCATCGAGGTTGGCCCGGCGCACACCCGCGGCGACGTCCTCGCGTATGTGCCCACCGATCGCGTCATCTTCACGGGAGACATCCTCTTCATCAACGGCCATCCGATCATTTGGGCGGGACCCATCGGCAACTGGATCAAGGCATGCAAACTGATGCTCGATCTCGAGGTCGAGACTGTCGTTCCCGGCCACGGCCCGATCACCGACAAGAAGGGCGTCGCCGCGATGAAGGGCTACTTCGAGTACCTCGAGGCGCAGACGCGCAAGCGCTACGACGCGGGCATGTCGATCATGGAAGCGGCGAACGATATCTCGCTCGCGGATTATTCGTCGTGGGGCGATGCGGAACGAATCGTCATCAACGTCGCGAGTCTTTATCGAGAGTTCTCAGGCGGCAAGATGACAGCGAACATCGCCGATCTATTCGGCATGATGGCGCAGCTCGACAAGAATCGCCGCCCCTAGGTCGGGCGGATGGTGAGCACCGGTCGCGTCGATCCGCGCACCACGCGCTCGGTCACGCTGCCCAGCTTCTCGTACTTCTCGCCGGTGCGACCGTGGGTCGCCATCACCACGAGGTCCACGTCGAGCTCCTCTTCCAGCTTGACGATCACCGACGCCGGGTCCCCGACGCGAACGATCGTCTGATGGGGAATTTTTCCCTCCAGCCAGTTGTGCGCGACGCCGCGCAAAGCATCGTTGACCAACCGCCGAACGTCGGGAGTGTCTTCGGGAATGACGCATAGCAGGTAGACAAAACGATCGCCCTGGCGCACCAGATGCGTCACCATTTCGAGCGCGGGAATCGTGATTCGATCGAATTGGACCGGGAACAAGATTTTCTTGAACAGCGGAGTTTCCACTGCGTATGCCTCCTGTACGATCGTCGCCTGTTGCGGCGTTTCGCGCAAGACACACGCACGGGGCGAATCCTCTATTGCATCGCGAGTTTCAGCTTCTCGGGAATAATCACCAGGCGGCGGTTTTCGCGCGTGACGGCCTGCTCGCGCTCGAACTCCACCAACTGCATCGTCACGTGCTGACGCGATGCGCCTACCATCGCACCCAACATCGCATGACTGACCATGAAGGGGAGCAGGCGCCCGCGATCGTTGCTGACCCCGAAGCGGTCCGCGAGTTCCAGCAGCGCCAGCGCGATACGTCCGCGTGCGCTCAGCAGCATGAACTGCGCGTAGCGCCTCAGCAGGCGCTCCCAGCGCCCGAAAGTCGCCTGCATCGCTTTCTCGAAGATCGCGGGTTCGCTCAGCATCAGGGAGCGAAACGTCGTCGCCGCAAGCGACGCGACCTTGCACTCGGTGAGCGCCTCGCAGCGAAAGGGACGCGCGCCGTTGGCGAGCAGCGCGGAGATTCCCACGATATCGCCGGGACCGACCACGCCCACCAACACGCGCCGGCCGTTGTCATTCATCGTTAAGGCGGCCATGCCGGCTAGGATCACATAAACCACGTCGGCATTCTCCGCCTGCGCGTACACGCTACCGCCGCGTTTGACCTCGATCATCCGCGACGCATTGGCGATCTCGCGGATCTGCTCCTGCGAAAGCCATGACAGCCGCCTGAGGCGATCGAGCAGGTGCTGCCTGGAGGCGGGCAGGTAGCTCTCAGGGATGGCTATGCGGCTAACCGGACGAATTGCTGGGCGAGGTATTGTGGTATTCAAGGTTCGTATGATCCACCAGGGTTGCGGGACTTGTCAGGTATAAGACGAAGTGACCCGCGGATGATTCAATGAGTGGAACCGTTGACCGACGGTTCCGATCGGCCGATACGCGAGTGAGGACGCCTCCGCGCGGCAGCATGGCGCAATCGGCCACTCTCGGTAGCGATACCTCTGCGGTAGTCGTCGCTGCCAAGGCAGATGCTTCCTATCCTGAACGGCGATCGGTTGACTCGCAGCCCCCGCTCGATATCAACTCCTTGGTGAGTTTTTTATGCGAGGGGGGCTGTGACATGCGGAGAATGGGGCGGGCGCAAGGCGAAGGAGACCGGCGACTCTTACTTGGAGCGCTCTCTGCCATTTTGGCGGCTTGCAGCGGCGCCCACGGTTTTGACCGCGGACAGATGAGTCAGAGTCTGGTCGAGGAACCCAAACAGGTGACCGACCAGGACATCAAGAGCGCCATGGCGCGTAAGCCTCAGCTGAAGTTCCCCTTCAAGCTGGCGGTCGAACTGGGAGAGGGCGGCTGCGATCGATGCTACGGCACCTGGCGCGAAGAAGACAAGCAAAAAATCCTGTCGTGGGGAGAACAACTCAAGCAGGCCGGTGTCGTTTCGCAGATGTTCATCGTTCCGGACATCTTCGAAATGAAGGACCTCAAGACGATTCGCTTCGCGGCAGCTCAACAGGGCGCCGACGCCGTACTGATCATTCGAAGCGCAGACGACACAGATCAATATGCTAATCCGGCTTCGGTTCTTTATCTCACCATCGTAGGAGCCTGGATTGTTCCAGGAAGCGATCTTGACGCGCTTGTGATGCTGCGCGGCGCGATGTGGGACGTCGGCAATGCGTATCTCTATGCTACGGTCGAAGCTGAAGGCGAATCCCACTCGATAGGTCCCACGATGCTGCTCGAGCGGAAGGACGCTATCGCGCAAGCCAAACGCAACGCGCTGGACAACTTCGGCCCCGAACTCGTCAAGCATGTCGAGGCGTTGGCGGGGAAGTCTCCTTCCTGACAGCGGTCACTCTACGTCGAGGCGATTTTAGCTACTTGATCGATCCTTCTTCGCGCCAGCGCTCGATCTGCGCCTGCTCGTAGCCGAGGTCGCCCAGGATCTCATCGGTATGCTGCCCCAGCTTCGGCGCCAGCGAGCGAATCGATCCCGGCGTCTCCGAGAGCTTCACCGAAATGCCGACCTGCTTGACCTTGCCGCCCTCGGGCGTGTCGAGCTCGACGATCATCTTGCGCGCCAGCACCTGCGGATCGTTGGGCACCTCGTCCAGCGTGTACATCTTGCCGACGCAGATATCGAGCTTGGTCATAATCTCGAACCATTCGTCGCGCGTCCTGGTCTTGAACTGCTCGGTGAAGTAGCGGCGGATCTCCTCGCGCTTCGATGAATCGAATTCATACGGAATGTACTGCTCGCATCCGAGCGTGCGGCAGAGGTTGGCGAAGAACCACGGCTCCATCGATCCGATCGTGATGTATTTGTCGTCCTTGGTTAAGTAGACATTGTAATTGGGAATGCCGCCGTCAGTGGGGTTCTCGCCGCGGCGCGGAAGCTGATTGGTCGCGAAGAAGGTCGAGAACGCCGGCGCCAGCAGCGCCATCGTTCCATCCATCATCGAGATGTTCAACATACTGGCCGCGCCCGGTCTGCGTGCGCGCCATCAGCGCCGCGAGGACGCCGATCGCGCCATGCATTCCACCGCCGGCGTAATCCGCGAGGAGGTTGTGCGGAATCGTCGGAGGCTGACCGGGCCGCCCGAGAATCGAAAGCGCACCCGCCGTCGCGATGTAGTTGAGATCGTGCCCGACAAAGTCGCGATACGGTCCGTCCTGCCCGAAGCCGGTGATTGCGCAATAGATTAGTTTGGGATTGCGCCGGCCGAGCACGTCGTAATCGATACCGAGCCGTTTCGCGACGCCCGGACGATACTCCTCGACCACGATATCAGCGCGTTGCGCGAGGCGCAGATAAATTTCCTTGCCCGCCCCGCTCTTGAGGTTAAGCCCGATCGATTTCTTGTTGCGCATCAGCGCATTGCCCGGCGACGATCCCGCATTGCTCGATGCGATGCGCGCGTTGCCGGCCTGCGCCGCGCGCCGTCCGGTCGGAGGTCCCGGCTCCTCGATCTTGATAATTTCGGCGCCCAGATCGCCGAGGATCATCGTGCAAAACGGCCCCGGCGCGAGTTTGGTCAGATCCAGAACTTTGATTCCGCTAAGCGGCTGTGCGGATGGCATTTTGATTTTCTCCTTGAGGTTCGATCGCGAGGCGATCATCACTACGCGCGGCCGTGCCACACGCATCGTGTCGAGGAATAGTTAAATCGTTTGAGCGCGAGGCGCAAACGCAGTAGTCCGGCTGATCGGATGCCTGCGTCCCCTCTCTCACTAGGGAGAGAGCGACTGTGTTCGAAGTCAACCGCCGAGGTGGCGTCCACAGGGTCCACAGGCACTGGGATCGTGGGAAGTATCCCGCCTGTGGACTTGTGGACGCCGCGCTGAGATCGAGCGCGGTTCAGGCGGGAGTGGGACATGGCGGACTCCAGTGCGAGTTGTGCTTGACCATCGCATTGAGGATGACAATGAGTTTGCGGATGCAGGCGGTCAGCGCCTGGGGACGCGGTTTGCCCGCGGCGCGCAGGCGTTGGTAGAAGTCGCGCAGCGGTCCCGCGCATCGCACCGCGTTGTGGGCGGCCATATACAGCGCGCAGCGCAGGTCCGCGCGGCCGCCAAAGATGTGGCTTGGGCCGCGCCATTTGCCGCTCTGGCGGGTGAACGGCGCCACTCCGACCAGTGCGGCCACTTCGCGCGCGCTAAGGGTTCCCAATTCGGGCAAGCGCGCGATCACAATCGCGCTGGTGACGCGCCCGACCCCCGGCATGCTCTCCAGCAACGCGACGCGTTTGGAAGACTGCTGCTCGAGCTTTTGTTCAATCGCATGCTCAATGGCGCCTTTCTCTCGCTCCAGGTTGCGGAGGATGCGTTGGATGCTTTTGCGAATGGTGGGGTTGCGGGTTTGCTGCTGGCGATTGCGCTCCGCGGTGATGATGGTGACCACTTGCTGGCGACGGCGCACCAACTCCTGCAGTTCCTGGTCCGCGTCGCTGGGTGCCGGAGTCGGTGCGGGTCTAAGCTGCTCGCCGAAGCGGCGCAGGCCCTGCGCGTCGAGCCGATCGGTCTTGGCCAACTGCCGGGAGGCCTGCGCAAAGTGGTAAGCATCGCGCGGATTGATGCGTGCGACCTTGATCCCGGCCGCGAACAACGCGAGCCAGGCCGCCTGCTCGTAACCGCCCGAGGCCTCCAGCACCACCAACTCGGGCTTGAGCGGCAACAGTCGCGCGAGCAGTTGTTGCACGCCTTCCTCGTCATTGCCGACGGTGAAGTTCTCATTCTCGATGGCCACTTCCAGGTTGTTCTTGGCCACATCGATACCTACTACCAGCTTGCCGTAATCCATAACGGTGACCCGCCTTGGCGACGATCCCACTCCTGCCTTGCGCGATCCGGGCTCGCTACTGCGGCCCCAGCGACTGTTCGGAGTTTGAACCGTGTTAGTAGTAGCGCGGCGATCCTGCTCTCTCACAGGTTGAGCAACCTCGGGTGGCGACGATCTACCGCGCCCTACCGCATCTTGGGTCAAGTTCCTTCCCCGCTCAACATACAAGGGAGGCTGGCGCAATTTTCGCTCTCCGGATTGGCGAAAATTGTGCCGCCCGGGTGAGGGTGGGGCGCGGCGATGCCGGAGTACCGCGTATCCTGATTTTCCGCTTTGCGCGCACGCAGACGTCGTGACTCTCCGCCGCCGTCGGGCGAGGACGCCCTCCGGCCCTCACGCGATGCGCCACACGCAAAACGTGTCGCGCATCGACCTCTCCCAGCGTGCGGCTTCGCAAGCTCAGCCGCGGGAGAGGGCGAAGCGAATGAATCACGTCAACGGAATCTGCAGCGCGGCGCGCAGGCGAGCCAGCTTCGACGCCAGCGTCGTCAGCCCTTTCACCATATGCACGCCGTACCAATGTAAGTCGCGGCCGCTGACAATCATCACGCGACGCGCGAGCGGGGCGGGCAGCAGTTTCTTCAGTTCTTCGACGTCGCGGTCCTTGAATTCGTACGGCTCATCGGGCAGCAGCACGATATCGGGCTTGCGCTCAATCGCCTCAGCCAGCGTGGTGGTTGGGTAGCGCTCGCCGGCCGACGCGAAGATGTTGTTGAAGCCGAGCATTCGCAGAACGTCGTGCGCGTAGGTGTCGGCGTTGAACGCCATCCAGGGATTTTTCCAGATCGGGCAGAACACGCGGAACGGCAGTTTCGACCACACGCCGACGCTGGCTTCGATACCGCTGACGTTGCGCACGATCTCACGCGCCATCGCGTTGGCCTCGCTCTCCCTGGCCAGCGCGGTACCGAGCTTGAGGATCGATTCGACCGCGCCGGGAATGGTTTTCGGATAGGTGGTGAAGACCGCGACGCCCTGCTCGCGGATTTTCTCGACGTCCTCGCGCCGATTCTCCTCGGCGTTGGCGATGACGAAATCCGGTTCCAGTTTCGCGATCGTGCGCAGGTCGGGATTCTTGGTGCCGCCGATTTTCTGGATCGATGCGACCGCGTCGGCCGGCTCGACGCAAAATTTGGTTATGCCAACGACTTCGTTGCCAAGCCCCATCGCGAACAGCGTCTCGGTCCAGCTCGGCACCAGCGAGATGATGCGGCGCGGCGGCGATTTCAGTTCGAGGCGGAAACCCAGATCATCGGTGATGTTGACTGGAGCGATATTCATTGGCGCCGCCATCGGTTCGCCGCATTATGCCTGAACGAGCAGGCCCCCTGCTAATGGCCGCCTGTCTTGCGCCGGATGACCTCGTCGAGCGCGCGCCGATCGCTGTCGCTCAGATGCTCGCCGGAACCGTTGTCATTGGAGTGCGCGCCCGGCGCGTTGTCCGAGTCCGATCTACCGGAGTCCGCTCCATCGGACTGCGGCGCCGCGGCCGGATACTCCGGCGCGCTGTGAGTCAGATAGCGCGCCGCACCCGGCATCATCAGGCGGCGCGCCATGAAGCCCGCGATCAATAGCGCGATCGCAACGATCATCAACCATCCGGCCTTGCCGCGTTTTCGTCTGCGCCGCTTCGCCATTGCTCTATCTTACCGGAGGATCGAACAGCATCGCGCGCATCCACTTGCCGACTAGCGCGCGCACCGGCAGCTCGTCGAAGTTCTCCGCGCCGTTGTACCAATCGACGCCGACCGCTTGCGCCTTGCGGCTGAGGCCCGCGAGTTTGAAATACAGGCGATGCCGAGGGCCGTAAAAGTGGCGCGCCGCGAACGCGAGCTTGCCCAACTTCTTGCCGACCGCGCCGGTGTGCAGCGCCGTGTCATATTTCGAGAGCGCTGTGCGATCGCCGGCAAGCAACTCGCCGATGTAGTGGGCCGCGAGCTTGCCGTGCTCGAATGCGCATGAAATCCCCTCCCCCATCAGCGGATCGACGCCGGCGGCATCGCCGGCGAGCATCACGCGATCGTTCACGAAGCGATCGCGTGGGTTGAACCAGCGAATCGGAAACGCTTTGAAGTTCATCGCGCGATTCTCAAAGCCGTCGAGAGGCATTTCGGGAAACGCCTCGCGCAGCCGGTCCGGCAGCGACGATTTTACCGCCGATCCATTGTGCGCCGGATGCTGATCGTAGATCCCGACGTTGAGATGGGGCCGGTTGTCGATCAGGCATGGAAACGACCACGCATACCCGCTGATGCCGGCGGTGACGCATTTGAAATCGAAGCGGTAGCGCTGCTCGACGAACTCGCGCGTCCGCTCCGGATCAACCGGAATGTCGATCATCAGCGCGCGACCGATGCTGTTCTTGCCACGGCCGAATACCGACGCGCGCACCCGGCTTCCGGAGCCATCGGCGCCGACCAGGACCGGGGTCTCGAAGGTGGCGCGCTCGGTCCGCACGCGCACCGAGCCGCCGGATTGCTCCACCTCGCACACCCGGCAGTTATCGAAGATCTCGAGGCCCGCCTCTTTCGCGGCGCGCGCCAGCCGCGCGTCGAATTGATCGCGCCGGATCACAGTGCATAGCGGATCGCCGCGGAACATCTCGACCTCGCCAATCTCGGTGCGCGCGGTGCCGCGCATCACCTCGATCGCGGGAACCTCCAGCTCGAGGCCGAGTTCCTTGAGCGCGAGCATGGTTTTGGGAATCAGTCCGCCGGCGCAGGTTTTGGGCCGCGGATGACGCGCCTTCTCAATCGCGACTACGCGTCCCTTGAGCTCGGGATGCGTGCGGAGCAGATACAGCGCGGTCGCCAATCCTGCGGGACCGGCGCCCGCGATGAGCACGTCGCATTTGATTGAAGAAGGCATTGTTGCTGGAGAGCCTCCATAGTGCCTTCTCTTTCACGCTACGAAAAGAGCGCCAAAAAAAAGGCGCGGCGCTCCGAGGAACGCCGCGCCTTGCGAACCACTCTTCGATTAACCCTTGGCGGTGCCCGCCTTGATCACCACATAGATGGTCGCGCCACCACGTTGAACCAGCAGCAGCGCCGATTTGCCGCTGCCCTTGGCCTCCTTGGCCTTTGCGAGGAAATCGTTCACGGTTGAAACCTTGTCGTGATCGACTTCCAGGATCAGATCGCCGGGCTGAATTCCCGCATCGGCAGCCGGCGAGTCGGGAGCGACGTGGCGCACCACGATTCCCTTGTCGATTTGCAAATGGAACTGGCTTGCGATCTCGGGCGTAAGGTCGCCGACCTGCATGCCCCAGTTGGTGCCCGGCTCTTCCGCCTTCGCGGTCTGCACCGGCGCCTCTTTCAACTCGCCGACCGTGACCTCGAGGGTCTTATGCTTGCCGTTGCGGACGACTTCGACCTCGACCTTTTTGTTGATCGGGGTGTCGGCGACCAGCACCGGGAGCTCATGCTCATCGTGCACGTCCTTGCCGTCGAACTTGGTCACCACGTCGCCACGCTCGAGCCCCGACTTAGCGGCGGGACCGTCCTTGTCGATGCTCGCGACCAGCGCGCCCTCAGCCTTGGGGAGGCCGAACGATTGCGCGAGGTCAGGGGTCACTTCCTGAATCTCGACCCCGAGCCATCCGCGCACTACGCGTCCGTGCGACTTGAGCTGATCCATCACATGCTTGGCGAGATTGACCGGGATCGCGAAACCGATTCCCGCATTGGTGCCGGTGCGGCTGTAGATCGCGGTATTGATGCCGATAACCTGACCCGAAGTGTTGAACAGCGGGCCGCCGGAATTACCGGGATTGATCGAGGCGTCGGTCTGGATGAAATCGTCGTAGTTGCCGCCGAGCGCACGACCCTTGGCGCTGATGATGCCGGCAGTCGTGGTCAGCGTGAAGCCAAACGGATTGCCGATCGCAAGCACCCAATCGCCAACATCCATCGCGTCGGAGTTGCCAAGGTCAGCCGCCGGCAGCTGATCTTTGGTGTCAATCTTGATAAGCGCGAGATCGGTCTTGGCGTCCTTGCCGATCACCTTGGCGGTGAACTCGCGTTTGTCCATCAGGGTGACGCGGATTTCCTCGGCGCCGCCGACCACGTGATTGTTGGTCAGGATGTAACCATCGGGCGAAACGATCACGCCCGATCCCAATCCGTGTTGTTTGTAATCGTGCGGAATCTGTCCGAAGAAGCGCCGGAACTGCTCGAACGGATCGCCGCCACCGCCTCCACCTTCACCGCCGGGCATTCCCGGAGATCCCCCGGGGCCGGCCTCCGGCCCGCCTTCCTCGGGCCCACCTTCCTCGGGCCCCTGCATCCCGAAGTTACCAACCTTGACTTCCTGCACCACCGCGACATTGACCACGGTGGGTCTCACGCGCTTCACCAACGGCGCGAATGAGGTTATAACGCCGACCTTTTCGTTCGGCTCCGGCTGATTAGCCGGCGCCGGCGAGACATTGGCCGGCGGCTGTTCCGCCTGCGCTGACTGCGCGGCGGGGGCGGACTGGCTCTGCGGTTTGTCCGTGCCCCAAAGTTGAAACGCGCCCGCGCGCGCGAACGCGATTACCAATCCGATGATGACGCCGATCGACACGGCGCCGATTTTCTTGACCATGTATCCCTCCTGGCCTCGTGGACAGATCACACACTAACCCGGCCACGGCCTAGACCACACTCTCTCGCATAATGTGACGATAACGACCGCCCAAAATTCAGCCGCTGCATCAAAAAGCTAGATGATCGAAAACTGCTTCATGGCGATGGCGGGTCACTTTGATCGTAGCAAGCAGCGCCGATGTATCAAGTGGGCGCAATCAAATAGAAGGCCAGAAAGTACTTTCGATGGCTGGAGTTTCGGCGAATTCTGGCGCAGACGCCGGCTTGGTAAGCTAAAGTATCACTTAAGATTCATCCGCGACGCGACACCCTTCGCGGTTCCGATCGAGGGGCGGATGAACTTGCGGAGCGATCTCCGAACAGCTCGCGATGGCGATCGATCTCGGCAATCGCCCAGTCGCAGAATTCGACCTCGCTTTTGGCGAACTCGATTCCGCGGCGCAGCGTGAAGTACACGAACATCTGATTGACGTCCTTGTACGCCCCGCCTTTTTCCTCAAGGGCGCGATCATAGCCGCGCAGCACCTCGAGGTAGGAAGCCATCGCCTCGCGCATCTCGGTCAACTTCTCGGACGCGCCGTCGGCCCCGAGATGCCCGAGGAAGCGGCTCTTGAGCAGCGGAGGATTCTTCATCTGAAACGGCTCGTACGGACTCCGGAGCCATTCGAGCAGCACGCGGCGTCCTTCGGCGGTGATCGAGAAGACGCGCTTGTTGGGACGTCCGCGCTGGATGATCTCGCGTCCCGCAATCCATCCGTCGCGCTCCATTCGATCCAGCGTCGGATAGATCTGCCCGGGATGCGCGTGCCAGTAGTGCACCATCGAGGCGCGAAAGGTCTGCATCAGGTCATAGCCGGAGCGCGGATGCTGTTCGGCAATGAGCCCGAGCATCGCGAGTTCGAGCGACGCCTTGATGCGCGGCGGGGCAGCCTCGCGCCGCTCCGCCGTCATCGTGGTATCTTTCTTGATTGCTCTCTTTTTCAAGGAGTGGCCACCCAATTCCCGTGGAACCCAAACGGCACCCGATGCGACACCTTCACCCGCGCAACCGGCTTCGAGGTAAAATCCGCCGCATCCTGGATCACCAGCTCGCTGCGATTGCTGTTGCCGTCGTACCAGACCGAGAGCACCCATCCGTCGAGCTCGCCTGATTTGCCCGTACGAGGTACGAACACCGGTTCGCCAGGATTGGTGTTGGGCCCGAGCGAAAATGTCTCGGAGCTGCGCTTCTCGTAGTCGCGCTTGGTCAGGCTCGTGAAGCCGAATCCCGAAGTCGTGCGCGAAGACGCGAAGTATCCGTAGCGATGCTTGAAGCCCGCGAGGCGATCATCGATGCGCGGGAACTCATTCACCTCATCATCAATCTGAGTCTGCTTCACCCCGCCCGCTTTCATGTCGAGCGCGAAGCGATACGGCTGCGGCTGGCCGCTGGGGCCATCCCCAGTCATATCGAGGCTCGCCATCCGGCAAAAGTTGACGACGACCGAATTGCCGTCCTCGTAGGCGTTAAGGAAATGGAATACATAGAACGCGTCAGTCGCAAACCACTTCACTTCGAGGTTGCGCCGATTCATCACGCCGATGCGCGTGCCGTGTTGCGGCTCCCACTGCAGCGGTGGCTTACCCTGCGCAACATTTTCGAGCCGGAAGACCGACGGGCAGACGAAGAAGATCGCGTAATTCTCGGTGGTCACGAAATCATGCATCATCACCGGCAGGCCGGTGTCGATCGGATGACTCTCGACGAGGTTCCCCTGCGCGTCGGCGCGATGCCACGTGACATATGGCGGGAACGGCTGATAGCCGAAGAACAACAGTTCGCCGGTTTTGGGATCGAACTTCGGATGCGCCGTCATCGGGCCGCTCAGGCGATCGCAAAAGTTGTACAGCCCGATCGTCTCGAGCGTTAGCGGCTTGAGCTCATGCGGCAGGCCGCCTTCCCACAGCGCCAGCAGCCGATTCGCGTAGCCGATGACGTTGGTGTTGGCGGCGTTCTTGAACGGACCCTCGGGTCCGATTTCCTTGGGCATCTCGGCCAGCCCACCGAACAGCGACTTGCCCGCGCGCATCTCGGCGGTGAGCCCCGCGGTTTTCACATAGCGATTGCGATACGAGGCCTTGCCGTCGCGCAACGTGAAGCCGTGAATCATCCCGTCGCCATCGAACCAGTGATAGCGGCCGCGCGGCGGATAATGCGGGTTGGGCCCGATGCGATAGAGCGTGCCGTCGAGGTCCTTGGGAATCTCGCCGTCCACGAGCAGGTCGAACTCGTCGCCCTCCTCGCGCCAGGGGGCATAATTGCCGTTCAGGAATGGATTGCCGGAATCGTACATCATGGGGAAATTTCCTCGCGCGCCGATTTTATTCAAGGAATGCACTATTTCAATACTGAACTATGGAGTCAAGAGAGCCGGAGCGGCGGTTTGATCTCACATGACGCGCCGTTTACGATCATATTAAGGTTTCATGTCGATGCTGCTTCTTATTGTGATGTTTATCCTGGGCTTGTTTGCGTGGACCTTCGTCGAATACACGATCCACGGCATCCTGAGTCACATCTTCACGACCTTCGCCACGCCGCTGCATTATGGGCATCATCGCGACCCTCATTCGGTGTTCACCGCCGGCGCATGGATGCCCACCGCTATCGTATCGGCGATCGTCTTCGGCATTTTCGGACTGACGCCTGCCGGCGCGGTATGGCTCGGGCTGGTGGCGGGATTTCTCTCCTACGAATTGTTTCACTACCGGATCCACTTCGCGCGCCCTCTTTGCGCGTTCGAGGAGCGGATGCGTACGCGTCACCTCGCGCATCACTTGCGGGCGCCGAACCAGATTTTCGGAGTGACCAATCGCATCTGGGATCGCGTATTCGGCAGTGAGCCCGACGACGCGCGCCTCGCGGAGATGAGGGCGTCGGTCGCGATGACCGCGCCGCTGAGCGGGCCGACCAACTTCCACCGTGTCTTCCGGCCGTGGACCTATCTGACGCGGTAGCATTTGGCCCTCGAAACTTCGCAGACCCTGCCAATTCCAGCTCCTGCATTTAAAAAATCCTTGATTTTGCCGGCATATTTGGCTTCGTTTGGTAATTCCGATGCGAATTCGGGTCTCCTGAGTGGCTTTATTTCTGTGCTTCTTCGTCCTCACCTCTTCCGGGTCTTCCGGCGGAGGAGGTCGGATGGCGCGCTCGTCGCTCTTCTCTTTGCGACAAGCGCGCCATCCGGGTGGTGGTGCCTGGACGCCTGCCACGAATTCTTCGTCTTTGAGCCGCGAATTCCAAAAGTCCTTTGATTTTCCTCGATCATTTGGCTTCGTTTCGTTATTTCGCTGATTCATCGCTGGCACTTGCGGTGGGTTTGTTTCTGCGATTTGCGATTCGAGTCCGTGCCACTTGAGGTCCTTCGCGCAAAGCTCAGGACAACGATCGACGTTGTCTCGCGGTGGCTTCGTTTCCGCCATGCCAAAATCGAAAATCCCTTTATTTTCAGGTACTTGGTGGGTTCGTTTATGTAAAATCGCATGCATCGCGATACCGCCGAAACGACCGCGGCGCCCATTCGGGCGCCGCAACATCATGATAGCACGTTTCGACTAGTAGCGATGCTCTTCAATTACGCGGCCGGGTCCCCGATGCGAGGACCTTCTGCGCCTGCTTCAGATGCGGCATGTCCAGCATCTTGCCATCGAGGCCCACCGTGCCCGCGCCCGATGCGAACGCCTCGACCACTCGCTTCGCATACGCGATGTCCTCGGCGGTCGGCGTAAACGCATCGTTGATGACCGGCACCTGGTCGGGATGAATCGCGATCTTGCCCGTGAACCCAGCGCGCAATGCCGCGCGAGACTCGCGCCGCAGCCCCTCGGAATCGCGAAAGTCGGTGAAGACCGTATCTATCGGCTGAACGTCGGCGGCAACCGCAGCCGCGAGGCATAGCGAACGCGCGAGGCGATAGGTGAATTCAAGGTTGCCCTCATCATCGCGATTGGTCGCCGCACCGAGCGCGGAGGAAAGATCCTCGGCGCCCCAGGTCATCCCGGCGAGGCGCGGGCTGCATCCCGCGAACGTGCCGAGGGTGAACAGCGCGATTGGCGTTTCAGTCGCAACCGCGATGATACGAATCGATCCTTGCGCGACGCCTTCCCGCGCTTCGAGCGCCGAGAGGTAATGATCGAGCGTGACCACATCGCTGGCCGAGGTCGTTTTGGGAAGCAGGATGCCGTCCGGCGGCCCGCCCGCGATCGCCGCGAGATCGGGCAGCGCCTTTTCCGTCGAGAGCGGATTGACGCGCACCCATAGCTCCTGCTTGCTGCGATCACGATGCCCCGCGAGATACTCGCGCACCATCGTGCGCGCCAGGGGAAGCCGATCCGCCGCGACCGCATCCTCGAGGTCGAGCACCAGCGCGTCGGCGCCGGAGCCCGCGCCCTTCACCAGCTTGCGTTCGCTGTCGCCCGGCACGAACAGCATCGAGCGCAGATTCATTTCGCGCCTCGCTTCTTCATCATTAGTGCGTGCGCTTGCGCATGAGGGCCGAGCGCTTGCAGTATGCGACTTCCTCGCCGCGCTGGTTGAACGATCGATGCTCGAACACCACGATGCCAGCGTCGGGACGCGACTTGCTCTCGCGCTTCTCGATCACCTTGCTTTCGGAGCGCAGCGTGTCGCCGATAAACACCGGATGCGCGAAGCGCACGTCGGTCATGCCGAGGTTCGCGACGGTGGTGCCGAGCGTGGTGTCGCCAACTGACACGCCGATCATCAGCCCCATAGTAAAAATGCTGTTGACGATCTGGCGCCCGAACTCCGTGTTCTTCGCGAACTCCGCGTCCAGGTGCAGCGGCTGCGGATTATGCGTCAATGCGCAGAACAGCAGGTTGTCGGTCTCGGTGATGGTGCGCGTGATCGAATGTGGAAAAGTCTGTCCCAGTTCGAACTCATCGAAATAAAGTCCACCCATTTAAATGATGCGGATGGTCCGCCTCCTTAAGAAATAATGCGCTCTCCAGCCCTCACTCTTGTCTCTCCCAGTAGGGAGAGATGATGAAGGAAGGCAGCCTGCTTTAGGATCCTTAAGAGGCCGCGGCGCTCAGTTCATCCAGCGCAACTCGCCGATGCGGGTTGAAGTGCGGCAGCACATGTTTCGCCATCAGCTTGAGCGAGTTCATGATCTTCTGATGCGGGATGCGGCCCGCCTGTTTGAAGCAAATCACCTGATCGACGGCGGATTTGTCGAAGGCCTCCAGCTTGCGAATGACCTCATCGGGATTGCCGACGACGATCATCGGATGCTGCTTCAGTTGCGCATCGGGAATGTCCTTGGGGTCCACATCGAGCGCCATCAGCGTGCGCAGGTACTCGTATGAGTAGAGCTGGTTCTTCGCCATCAGCGGCTTGAACAACTCGCCGACGTTATGCATGAACCATCGCGCGCCATCGATGCCGATCGCCTCGTCCTCCTTGTTCTCCGCGACGTGACAAATGATGAGGCTCGCGAACGCCTCATTGGGAAACTTGCCGACCTGGTCGGTGCGCTTGACGAAAGCCTTGCGATACTCGGCGACGGATTTCATCACGCCTTCGTAGTTGAGGCTGAAGCTGAGCACACCCATACCGCGATCACCCGCCATCTGGTAGCTGTCGGGGGCAGTGCACGCCATCCACATCGGCGGATGGGGCTTCTGAATCGGCTTCGGCACGACGCGGCGCGGTGGAACTTGAATCAGCTTGCCGTTGTATTCGAGGATGTCGTCGGTCCAGGCCTTGACGATGATGTCGAGCGCCTCGCGCACCTCGGCGCGGGTTCGGTCGTAATCGACGCTGAAACCGTCGAGCTCCTGCGCGGTGGTCGAGCGGCCGGTGCCGAGGTCGACACGCCCGTTGCTCATGATATCGAGCACGGCGGCCTGCTCCGCGACCTTGATCGGATTATTGAACTTGAAGGGCAGCAGTCGCACGCCATGCGCGATGCGAATGTTCTTGGTGCGCTGCGTCACCGCGCCATAAAAAACCTCGGGCGCGGGGCTATGCGAATATTCCTCGAGGAAGTGATGCTCGACTTCCCACACGTAATCGATGCCGATACGATCGGCGAGTTCGATCTGCGCGAGCGCCTCCCAGTAGACATTGTATTCGCTGAGCGCGTGCCACGGCCGCGGCGTTTCCATCTCGTACAACAAGCCAAACTTCATGAATGCCTCCTGCGCGCCCAATCGGCACGGCTGTTATCAGGCGAGTAATGCGCGAAAATTCCGGATTGTCAAATCGCTGAACCTGGGTGGCGAGCTAGCCGCTTTGCCTCATCGGCAGAGCGCTCCTATGATCAGCGGATGGGACCGCCGCGAAGGGGATGGTTCGTCACTGCCGCCCTGCACGTACTTTTCCTCTTTTTTACTGCTTCGGGATTCTGCGCCGAGAAGGAATGGCCCGTGATGCAAACTTTCACGACCACGATCGGCATCGAGACTCCAGCGAAGCAAATCTCCCTCAATGTGCCCTTGAAGGACATACATGGACGGACGCAATACACCTTCATTTGCGTAGGCGGAAGCGATGACTATCTCGACGAGCTCAGCGACGATTCAGGCATCAACTACGTCGGACCGCTCGGGTGCAGGCTGGTCAGGGAAGACCGCGACAGTGAGAGCAGCCTACTTTCTGAAGACGAATCCGCCTACTGGTATTCGCGCGGACAGATCCACGACTTCAACGAGCTGATTGGCGCCTGCGGCAAATATCCCGAGTATGGTGCGCTGCGTCATTTCCGACAGCGAGGCTTCGAGCTCACGATGAGGTTCGGGGACTTTCAGATCGACAAGACCGGGAATCTCCGTCACTGCACACTCACGATCTCGGTCCATCGGGATAAGACCATCACCTCGGAACAGGCGGAGCAGACCGGGTATCTGACTCCCTACAAAGTGGGCAGAAGCTGCGACCGAGTGCTGACAGGCAACGAGCCGAGGATGTGCCGCGACTGGAAGAACTTAGGCGGTTCGTGGACGGAGTGTGACAAACTGAAATAGGAAATCCTCGGCCGTTATTCGGCTCAGAGGCGCGACGTTGCCTCGTTTCGGAGGCGTCTTTACCATCGAGGCATGGAACGAGCGGGAAGCATCGCCCCATCATCCGGCAGTTATCTGTTGGAGCCGATGGCGCAGCGATGAGGAAAACTACCTCGGCACCCAAGAGGGCGACGCGACGTTCTCTCTCGAGGTGACGGGGACCAGCGGCAACGGGGTGGTCTCAGTGAGGATGCAAAAGCATCTCGGCATCTGGAAGGTGATGTCCGCCGAACTGCACGAAGCCAACGACCGCACCATCGCGCTGGACAAGAGTGGCGACTGACGCAGCGATCAGTTCGCGATACTGAAATCGGCCAGCCCCGATGGGATTGTCGGTACCGCTGCTCGCGAATGAAGCGGTGCCGGTGTGCTACTTTATCGTTTTCGGTCGTTCACGCGCGCGTTCCGTCGCCAGTTCCTCGCGGCAGACGCGCTCCAATTCCGCCAAGTCGTCACATACGACCCGCCACAGCACGTCATGCGCGATGCGCTCATATTCGTGGCGCAGCACGTTGCCGATTCCAGCCACCTTCGACCACGGAATGTTCGTATGGCGGGACTTTAGAGCAGAAGATAGATGACGGCTGGCTTCCGAAACGATTTCCAGACCCCGCTCCACCAGCCAACGCTTACGTGTATCCGCTTCGAACGCATCCAGGGTTAGTCCCGCCACTCGGAGCGGATAACTTCGATCGCCTCAACGATGTCATTCAGGCATGGAACCGGCGAAGACCTGGACTTGGCCATCAGAATACTTGCAATGCCGATTCCTCGATTCGTTTGCGCAGGATCGGATGCAAGCTCCGCCGCGTCATGATGTCGGTTTTCCGTCCGAGGATTCGCGCGGCGGCATCCTTGACATCCATCAATTCGAAAAGCCCGATCGAACCCACTGGATGATCGAAGAACAAATCGACGTCGGAATTGTCGCGTGCCTCGCCGCGCGCGGTTGAGCCGAAAAGGTAGAGATGCTGCACGCCCAGACGTTTGAACTCGGCCTCGTGGGCTTTCAGCTTAGCGATGGCGACCCCGCGTTCCATGTCGCAATCATACCACAAGCATCGAGCTTGAGGGCCGTTGGTTTTTCTGATTTGGCCGGAACGAGTTAACGAGCCATCGGCTGATTGAGGCTCGCGAAAGCCTGCGCAATGCGCGGGGCCGCGTGCGGGCGCGCGTACATCTTCGTCATGTAAGCTTTCAACTGCGGGAAGCCGTCGAGCAATTGCACTTCGTTCGCCCAGTCGAGCGTGTACGCCATGATGAAGTCCGCGATGCTCACCGCATTGCCCACCAGGAACTGACGCGACTTCAAGTGCTCGTCGAGCACCGCCGCCATCTGCGCGAAGTCCTCCCGCGCATTAGGGATATCAGCGGGCACGCGTTTGTTCTCTGGATAAACTGCGGTATTGCGCGCGATGCGCCATAGCGGCTGCTCCAGCTCTGTCGCGGCGAACAGGAGCCATCGATAGAACTCGGCGCGCTGTCCGAGATCGCGGGGCATCAAACCCTTATCGATGTATTTCTCGCCGAGATAGAGGCAGATCGCGATCGATTCGGTGAGCGTCAGGTCGCCGTCGACGAGCACCGGGAGCTTGCCGGCGGGATTGATCTTCAGGAACGCAGGACTCTTGTGTTCTCCCGCCATCATGTTGACCGTGACAGATTCAAAGGGGACACCGAGTTCCTGGAGCGTCCAGCGCACACGGATCGAGCGGGTGGGAGCGAATTCGTAAAGTTTCATCATTTTCTCCAATCATCCACCCGAAATCGCGGGATAGATTCGCACCTCGGAAGCATGCGTGACCTGCGTTGCGCCGCCTTGCGCGAAGCGCACGTTCTCGCCGTCAACGAATATGTTGACGTGGCGGCGGATGTTGCCCTGATCGTCGAGCACGCGCTGCCGTATGCCGGGATAGTCGCGGCCCAGCATCACGAACGCCTCGACGATCGTCATCCGCGCGTCGGGCGGGAGACTCATCTCGATGATCTCATTGTCGCCCGCCCATCTGCGCAGCGCTGATGGCAAATGAAAGCGCATCACGGCATTCAGGCTATCACCGCGGCCTTTACGCATAGAACCGCGGGCAGCCAGTCGGCGATCGAGCGCCAGCTTTCGCCCTCGTCAGCGGACGCGAAGATCTGCCCTCCGCGGGTGCCGAAGTAGAGGCCCGCGGGATCGAGGCTGTCGGAGGTGAAGGCATCGCGCAGCACAGAAAAGTAGGCGCCGTGTTGCGGGAGTCCGTTGCCCAGCGCCTCCCACGATTCGCCGGCGTCGCGGGTGCGCCAGACCTTAGCGGCGCCTTCGATGGGAACGCGATAGCTATCGGCTGTGAGTGGAATCAGGTATGCGGTATCGGCGCGCTGCGGATGCGCGACCAGCGGAAAGCCGAACTCCGACGGCAAGCCCTCGTGGATGTCGATCCACGAATCGCCGCCGTCATCACTGCGATACATTCCGGGATGATTCTGCAGATAGATCCGCGCGGGATTTTTCGCATCGTAACGCAGCTTGTGCGCGCACTGCGGCCGGAAATGCGGGGCATTCGGCGGCCCATCATTATCCATGCGCACGCCTTTGTTGCGGCGCGTCCACGATTTGCCGCCGTCGTCGGTGCGATAAACCCCCGCTGACGAAATGCCGACGATCATGCGGTTTGAATCGCGCGGATCGGGCAGCACCGTATGCAGACAGAGTCCGCCAAATCCCGGCATCCAGTATGAGCGCTCGGGATGATTGAGCAGCGCCTCGTTCGGACGAAACGTCTCGCCGCGATCATCGGAGCGATAGAGCGCGGCAGGATCCACGCCGGCGAAGACCACATTGGGACCGACGAGCGGCGCTGGCTCAAGCGCCCAAATCGCGTTGAGCGACAGTTCGCTGCCGGCGGGAAATTTGATGTTGCCATCGGCAGGCTCATGCCAGCTTGCGCCGAAGTCCTCGGACCAATTCACCGTCGAGCCCCAATGCTGACTCTTAGCGCCCATCAGCATGCGCGGCGCGTTCTTGTCCGGAAGATACGCGGCCGAGAAAACTTCCTGACCTTTGAAGTACGGCCCCGCCATTTTGAACTCGCGGCGGCTGCGATCGCTATGAAAGATGAACGCGCCCTTGACCGTCCCAACCATCAGGATGAGGTCGCCGTGGTTCGGTGAGATTGCCTTGGTGCTCTCCGTAGTCATTGGACCTCCTAATTATCTCGCGCGGTTTCATGCCGCCAGGTATTTGGCGAGCGTCTCCAACGCCGGGACCCATCCTTCCGCATTGCGCCAGCACTCGAAGCCGCTGGTGGTGATGGTGATTTCCGTGCGTCCGCCTAGATCACGAAAATCGATGCTCGTTTCGTTGGTATGTATATGCTCGCCGCCAATGGTCACGGTCTCCTGAAAGGCAAGCCGCTGAAGCGGAATCACCTCGCGGTAGCGCCCTGACTCGACGCACGGAGTTTTTCCGGGTGCTCCGAAACTGATGCGATAGGTTCCACCCACGCGCACGTCAGCTTCAGCAAAGTGGACGACGTGATCCCATCCTCCCACATACCACTTTGCCAGCTCCTCTTGGGTAGTCCACGCGCGCCACACCAGTTCGATCGGCGCATCAAAGACGCGCTTCAGTATCAGCGTTGAGTCGACCTCGTGTTTCGGATTCATTTGGATTTCTCCCCATGTTTCGCTTCCTCCGCGACCATCTGCTTCAGATATTCGTCGAGCGCGTCGAGGCGGCGGTTCCACATCTCGCGGCATTGCGCGACCCACTTCTCGACTTCGTCAAGTCCCGCCGGATTGAGGCTGTAGACGCGGCGCTGCGCGTCTCCTCTGCTGCGCACCAGGCGGGCCTTGCGCAGCACGCGCAGGTGGCGCGACACGGCGGGACGCGAAACCGGAAAGCGCGCGGCGATCTCTCCCGCGCTAAGATCGCGGCGCGCGAGCACCTCGATGATTTTGGCGCGGGTGGGATCGGCCAGCGCTGAAAAAACCTGCATGATGGTCTTCGTAACACAATTGTTACGTAACAGTCAAGTTACATAGGCCTGAAATTTCTCGGCCACGCACAAATACGGAAACCGAATCGAGATTAGGCGGGATCGAATTCCAGATGCAGAGCCTTGAGGCCGCGCAGGATGAAGCTCGGCATATGCGCGAAGTCATTCCCTTCAGCGAAACGAATGTTCCCGAGCCTCGTCAGCAGAATCTCGAACGCGACGCGCGCCTCGAGTCTCGCCAGCGCGGCACCGATGCAGAAATGGATTCCCTGCCCGAACGCGAGATGCGTTTTCGCATTCGCGCGCCGAATGTCGAAACGATCGGGGTCGGGAAATTGCGCATCGTCGCGATTGCCCGAGGCGTACATCAGCACCACGCGCGACATTTTGGGAATCGCGACGCCGCCGACTTCCGCGTCCTCCCTGGTGACGCGAAAGAGCCCCTGCACCGGAGATTCCATTCGCAGCGCCTCTTCGACGAAGTTGCCGATCAACGACGGATCATCAACCAGCGACCGCATCAGATCGGGATGCTGCACCGCGAGCATCATCGCACTACCGATGAGGTTGGTGGTGGTTTCATTTCCGGCGACCAGAAGCTGCTGAAGGATACTCAGCATCTCCCCCATGTCGAGCGGCTTGGTGCCTTCCAGCCGCGCATTAAGCAGATCAGTGAGCAGATCGTCGCGCGGGGCGGCGCGCCGCTCTGCGAGCCTGGCCGCAAAATAATGCTGGAATTCGACGATGCTGCGCGTGCACTCGACTTGGCGCTCCGCCGAAATCATTTCCGCCCAGCGGCGCGACCGAGTCATCGGACCATCGCTTGAACTTGTCCATGTCCTCGCGTGGCACCCCGAGCGCATCGGCGATCACGGACATCGGAAGGCCGACCGCGAATTGATGCATCAACTCGACCTTGCCGTCGCGCGCAAACTTCTCGACCAGCTCGTCGGCGATCTGGCGCACCTTGGGCTCCAGCGTGGCGACCCGGCGCGCGGAGAACGCCTTCGTCACCAGCACGCGATATCGCGTGTGCGCGGGCGGATCATTGGTCAGCAGCGTATCTACCGGCGGATAGCCCTGCGCGTAGATTTCCATCACCTCGGGCGGCGCGCTGATATTCACGCCCGGCGGCTGACGCGACGAGAAGAGCTCCTCGTTGTTGAGGGCGCTAAGAATGTCGGCGTAGCGGCTAATGATGAAAAAGCCCGCGCCCGCAACCTGGTAGACCGGCGCATGCTCGCGCATCGCGCGATAAAACGGATACGGATTCTCGACCGTTTCGGGCGCGAGCGGATTGAACTGCGAGGGCAGCATCACGGCCGCGCGAGCCACTGATCGAGCACATGATGAAAGTGGCGAAGCTTGGTTTCTTGGTAGTTCGCGAGCGTGACGGTTTTCTTCAGCGTGGTTTTCAAACCGAGCTGCACCTTGGGAAGATTGAACGTATCCTGATTGAACACGCGCGCGAGGAAACCCAACTCCGGCGCCTCGGTCCAGTCGTCGTCGGGGCCGAGCAGATGAATCTTCGCGGCGGGCGGGCGCTCGCCCTCCTTGAATGGCGCGAGATACATGCACTCCATGATCGCTTGATCGACGTCGCTGCCGTATGGACGGAATCGATAGGTGATGCGGTTATACGCGCCCCATGGATGAAAGTTCGGAAACACCGTGTAGTAAAAGCTGTCAACCAGTTCAGCGTCGGACAGCTCGTCAACCGCGGCGCCGAGCGCGGGACGGATCATCTCGCGGCCGCCGCTCGCGGAAATCTGCCGCGCCGTCATGCCCGCCGGAATCGTCGCGATCGGAGGATCGCCGATACGCCGATCGACCATCGAATCGAACATCTCCTGCTCGCTCGGCTGCCATGAAAGATGCGGACTGGGAGTGCCGTTGGGGGTAATCGCACGGCTGAAATTTCCCCACGCGTCGTATTGCGAATTGGCGTCGCCGATTCCCGCGAGCAATTGTGGGTGCGTCGCGACTACGTGAAAGGCCTCCATGAAAGCTTCCTGCGCGACCTTCCAATTGCATCGCAGGATCTTCGCGACGTGCGCCTGCTTGTAGCGCTTCTCCAGCGGCCATCGCGCGAACTGCTCGGTGAGCTTCGCGCCGAGGAACGTCTCGAGCGGCTCGCAATTCGGATCCATATTGATGAAGACGAAGCCGCCCCAGGTGCCGACCTCGGCCTCGGGAAGATTCCAATTCGCGGGATCCAGGTGGGCGAAATCCCACTGACAGGGCACATGCTTCAGCGTGCCGTCGATGTTCCAGGCGAAGCCGTGAAACGGGCATCGGAACTCGGAAGCGCGCAGACTGCCGCTCTCGCGCAGCATCCGGCCACGATGGAGGCAGGCATTGTAGTAGGCCTTGATGAGATAGGGCGCGGTGCGCACCACGATAAACGACATTCCCACGATGTCATAGATGATGTTATCGCCGACTTCGGGAATGTCCTCCTCGCGACACGCCATCTGCCATACGCGCTTCCACAGTTTGTCAACCTCGAGCTGAAAGAAATCGCGCGAGGTATAGCGCTCCACCGGAATTTCCGAGGGCGGCAACTCGAGCGGATTTTCCATTCGCAGACACGCGGGCACCGGATGCGTATCGGTGTCGAGGAGGCGCTGATACGAGATTCCACTGGAGCGATTGCGTTTGGTGCTGTCGCTGAGGTTCATCGACCACTCCTCTAGCTCTGCTTCGGCGCCTCTGCGGCCTGACGATGGCGCGAGGGAAGCTCGCGTCCGCCAATCCATACGCAGAGGTGCGGATCCGCGAAATAGATGTCACCCGAAACGTAGGCGCCATCGGCGCGGAAGATACCGGCCTTGCCATCCTTCTCGACGCGGATGGTGCCGTCGCTTTGCAAATCGTAAATCGCGCCGCTGAGCGGATGCCGAATCGCGCGCATAGGGATTCACCTCATCGGTGAGACTTATCGGATAGCGGCGTGGCGAAAGTCAAAGGTGCGATGACGTCACGGACGCGCCATCATCATGGCGCGCACGAAGCCGGGATCGACGAGGCGAACGCTGCCCTCGGGCAGGCACAGGATGCGATCGATCGCGACGCCGTGAAGCTTCAGCAGGTTCTCCAGCGTATCGGCCGCCTCCTCGATCTCATGCTCACTGGTCGCCTGCAGCGCTCGCGCGATCACTCCGTACGCTGCCGCGCCAAGCTGCAGCACCATCTCGGCGGTGCCGACCGGATCGGGCGTGCGGAAGATTCCCTCCTCGACCCCTTGCGCGATGATGCGCGCGAGCAGAGGAGTCATCAGCGCCATGCCGGCGGCGCTGACGCGATGATAAAGCACAATGTTTTCGGGGCGAAAGATGGCGGCGAACAGCGGGCGGATCATCGGCGCGGCTTCCAGACGCAGTTGGCGCGAGCGCGCGAGGAAGGCATTGAGGCGGGTCAGCGCGTCGAGCGATGGGTCTTCGAGGATGTCGCCGAGCTGCTCGACACTTCGACGCGCGAAGCGCTCGGCCAGCGCCTCGAGCAGCGCCTCCTTCGATGTGAAGTAGTGATAGAAGGCCCCCTTCGACACGCCGGCCCTCTCGATGACATCGTTGACGGTGGTGGTGTCGTATCCGCGCGCGAGGAACAACAACTGCGCGCAGTCGAGGAGTTCGGCGCGGCGCTGATCAGGAGGTTTTACCACTCGCTTGCCTGACGGTGTACTTGGCTGCCTCATACTTGCCTTAGACCGACCGTCGGTTCATTATTCGATGAATTAACCGACCAACCGTCGGTCGGTCACGAGAATAGCGCCATGCGGGTCACCATAGCAACCTCGTTCTGCCGATTTTCCGACCCGCTGAAGCCGCGGTGACGAGGCATGAAGTACCTACCCCTCGTATTCATAAATCTGTTCCGCAATCGACGCCGCACCCTGCTGAGTGTGCTCTCGATCGGCATCTCGATGTTCATTTTCTCCGCCTTGATGAGCCTGCCCGCGGTGGTCCGCCAGCTCCTACGCGACCGCGTCAGCGCGCTGCGCCTGGATTGCGCGAACAAGGCCGGCTTCGGCGGTTTCGACTACACCCTGCCCGTCTCTTACGCCCAGACCATTCGCGCGATGCCTCATGTCGATGCGGTCAGCGGCGCTCTCTACGTCATCGGGAGCTATCGCGATCCGGGCGAAATAATTCCCATCCTGGGCGTCAACCCGGTCCAGATGAGCGTCATCTATCCCGACTGGGGCATCACGCCCGCCGATGCCGCGCTGCTGGAGCGCTCGCGCTCTTCGGGCGTAGTCACCGCGTCGATGATGAAGCGCTTCAAATGGAAGATCGGCGACAACGTCACTTTCCGCGCCGCTAACCTGCCGACCGATATCGACGTGACGATCGCCGGCAGCCTCGACGGCGCCAACGTGCCGCCCGCCATGGTCATCGTGCCTTTCGAGCGCCTCAACCAGGCATTCGGCAACCGCGGTAATGTCGTGCTCTTTTTCATTCGTATCGATCGTTCGGAATTCGCGAATTCGGTGATTAACGAGATCGACAGCCGTTTCGCGAACTCCGCATTTGAGACCTCCACCCAGACCGAGATGGGGATGGCGCAGATCCGCTTGCAGCAATTCCGCTTGCTGTTCGTCGGCGTCCAATTCATCGCCGTGATCGTCGCGGTTGTGATTGGGCTGGTCGCGGCCAACACCGCGGCGATGTCGGTGCGCGAACGGCGTCATGAGCTGGCGGTGATGCGCTCGATCGGATTCACGCGCCGGATGTTGGTGGGCTCGATCGTCACCGAGGGGGTTCTGATCGGCCTAGCGGCGGGCATGTTGGGATCGGCGATTGCCTACCTGGTGCTGAGCGTTGTGGGATCGAATCTGATTTTTGCGGGACGATTGATCATTCAACTGACGCCGATGGTGGCGGCGGGAAGTATCGCGCTCGCCGGGGCGATCGGCCTTCTAAGCGCGGCGGTCCCGGCGCTCAATGCGACGCGGCGCGACATCGCGACCGCCTTGCGCGCGACGGTATGACATGGAGTGGATCCTGGATGAAGAACACAGGCTGAAGCCTGTGCCAGTAATGAAGATGCTGGTCTGTGGTGGCACAGGCTTCAGCCTGTGTTCTGGAAATCTTATGGGCGCCAAAGAACCTTTCCCGGCTTGATCCATGTATCAAGTCGAGCTATTGGGTTGATATATATGACGCCGGAGCGACCACCGCTGTACTCCTATCGCAACGGGCAAGGTGAATGGGCGCCCTCGCCATTCGAGAAGGCGGGAGCGCGTGTCATGCCACTACGCAACGGCAGCAAGCCCGTTCTTCTCGACCAGCGATAGCAGCTTGAGCGAGGCTCCAGAGGGTCGCTTTTCGCCCCGCTCCCACTTGCTGACCAGACTGCTGGTTACGTTCAGGTAGTTCGCGAAAACGGTTTGGCTGACGTGTTCTCTTTCCCGGATCGCCTTGATCTCTTTAGGCTTCAATTGCCGGATCGGCGTAAGGCAGGCATCATCGAAACGCCGCATCGTCTGTTTGTCAATTGCTCCAACATCGTGCAAGGCCTCCATGGTTTCATGGATCGCCGCCATGGCATCACTTCGATACTTTTTACTCATTCACTTTTCACCTCCATAAAATCACCCCCCTTCAACAGCTCCGCGAGTTGTTGGTCCGTCAGCGCCAGGACATGCTTCGCGGCTTCCCGGAACTGTTCTTCCTCTTCGTCATCGATATTAGCCCGCCGGCTTTTGGCAAACCCGTACACGAAGAATGCCTTAGCTCCGCGCCGGAAAAGGATGATGGCCCGGTAACCTTTCGATCTTCCATGCCCTGGCCTGGCAATCCGCTGTTTGATGACCTCACCGCCAAGGTCGGCGTCGATCTGGCCCTTTTCGGCCCGAGCAACAGCTTCACGCAAAGCCGCATCCGCTATTCCCTCCTTCCGGGAAAAGCGCTGAAACCACCTGGATCTGAAGATTCGCACGCTGCGTCTCGACCGATTCTATAGCACTAAGTGCTATAGAATCAAACTGGAGCCTGTTTCACCCGCTCCGCTGAATCTGAAGAAGCCCGCCGACCAGGCGTGTAGCTCTCTCAAGCGCGCTGCTTGACCCATACATCAAGTCGAGCTATTGGGTTGATATATATGACGCCGGAGCGACCACCGCTGTATTCCTATCGCAACGGACAAGGTGAATGGACGCCCCCGCCGTTCGAGAAGGTGGGGGCGCGCGACGATGCTCCGCTGCGAATCGACATCAAGTTTCCGGTGCTCGGTTTCCTGATGGACGCGGAAATGACGGGGTACGACTTGAAGCGGCGCTTTCAGGATTCGGTGGGATTTTTTTATCGGGTCAGCGATGGTTCTCTTTACCCGGCGCTGAAGAAACTCGCGCGCGACAAACTGGTTACGATGCGCACCGAGCGCCACGGCAAGCGGGCGCGCAAGGTTTACGCCATCACGCCTCGGGGACGCGAACACTTTCTGAAGATGCTGGCCGAGCCGTCGCCACCGTTGTTCGTCCACGACGAAGCGCAGGTGAAGATTTACTTCGGGCATCATAATCCCGACGCCGCGATGGCCCACATGAAGAGGATGCGCGAGTTCGATCAGATGTGGGCGCAGCAACTCGCAAGGCTGGTCAGCGAGATGAAGACGCGCGGCGAGAATCCGTTTCGCAAGATGCTGGTGAAAATCGGACAGCAGCTCACCGCCTTCAAGGCGCAGATGATGGCAAAACTTGAAGTGGAGATGGCGCGCGAACTCGCGGTGGCGCCGCGAGGCAGGGCCGGAAGCGTTCACAAGCCGATTCGTCCCGCGAGCGCGAAGCGATGACTGACTGGTGCAGTGCGCTGTGCGCAGGCGCTATACTGCGTGCTCCGATTGGCATGATGAAATCTGAGGAAAACGGAGGCTCGCGCGGGCGGAATCGCGGCATGCCGCTTGCTGACGACGGCAAGGGCTTTAGCCTGTGTCCTCATCCCACATCGGGGATGTGAATGCGGCCCTAAGAGCACAAAGACACAGGCTAAAGCCTGTGCCACTGGGGAAAACCAAGATGCCTGAAAACGAATACGCGATTGAACTCGATCATGTCAGCCGCATCTACACCCGCGATGAGTTCGAGGTGCGCGCGCTCGATGACATCTCGATCAAGCTTCCCAACGGGCGCTTCGTCGCGATCATGGGGCCGTCGGGCTCGGGCAAGACCACGCTCCTCAACCTCATAGCGGGAATCGATCACGCTACTTCGGGCCACGTGAAAGTCGGCGGCGAGGAAATCACCTCGATGAAGGAGCGCGACCTCGCGCACTGGCGCGCGCGGCATATCGGGCTGGTGTTCCAGTTCTACAACCTGATTCCGGTCCTGACCGCATTCGAAAACGTCGAGCTGCCGCTGCTGCTCACCGATCTGAGCAAGGCCGATCGCAAGCACCATGTCGAAACGGCGCTCAAAGTGGTGAG
Source organism: uncultured delta proteobacterium (assembly GCA_963815835.1). Classification (GTDB taxonomy): domain Bacteria; phylum Desulfobacterota; class Binatia; order Binatales; family Binataceae; genus DATGKG01. The sequence goes on along the minus strand of CAWFIF010000001.1, from coordinate 2,389,617 downwards.
TCTATCCGATCGGATGAATCACTATCCGCGTCAGCTCTCCGGTGGACAGGAGCAGCGGGTCGCGATCGCGCGCGCGATCGTCACCGACCCGACTATCGTGGTCGCGGACGAGCCCACGGGTGACCTCGACGCGAAATCCGCCGAGGAAATTCTCACCCTGCTGGTCGAGCTGAATCGGATGTTCAACAAGACCATCGTGATGGTGACGCACGATCAGCGCGCAGTGCGTTACGTCGAACAGGTCTATCATCTCGATAAGGGAATTCTGGCGGGCATCGAACCGGGCGGCCGCACGCCGGCCTCGAGTGCGCCACAGGCGGCGACCGGGAGCAATTAGAGGGCTCTCGAGAAAAGATTTTCTGAAGTAGCACAGGCTTTAGCCTGTGTTCTGAACTGAAGGCTGCAAGATGTTTCTGATCTGAGAGCGAAGAAGAATCACAGGCTAAAGCCTGTGCTACTAAGATCAAGATGAAATTTTTTGACCTAATTCTGAAGAACCTGTTTCGCAACAAGCGGCGCACCGTGCTGACGGTGTTCTCGATCGCGGTGTCGCTATTTATTTTTTCCGCGCTGGTCAGCCTGCCGACGGTGGCCAATCAGATTCTCGCCGATACCGCGGCGTCGGACCGTATTGTCACGCACAATAAATCGGGGCTTACCTATTCGATCCCGATCGCATATCGGCAGAAGATCGCCATCATGCCGCATGTGGTCGCGACCGCTTCGCAGTGTTGGTTCGGCGGCATCCTCCACGACGTGAACGATCAGTTTCCCAACATGGCGATGGATCACGACCAGGCCGACATTATGTTCCCGGATTGGGAGCTAACGGCCGAGCAATGGGAACAGTTCAAGAAGCTGCGGACTGCATGCGTGGTCGGCGCCGATACGATGAAGCGTTTCCATCTCAAAATCGGCCAGCAGATCATACTCAAGGGCACGGTCTATCCGTTCAACGTGACGCTCAACATCGTCGGACAAATGTCCGGTAAGGCGCCGCCCAGCATCTTGTACTTTCGTCGCGATTACCTGGAAGAGGCCGCGGGACGCCCGGGCTTCGTCTCCAACATCTGGGTGCGCGCCGACAAAAGTGAAAATGTTCCGCAGTTGATCGCCGCGATCGATGAGCAGTTCGCTAACTCCTCGGCCGAGACCCAGAGCGAATCGGAAGCGGCGTTCATCGGCGGCTTTCTGCGCCAATACCGGATGATGTTCAACCTGTTCGAGATTCTCGGCTTCATCATCGTGATCACGGTCGGGCTGGTCGCGGCGAATACCTCGGCGATGTCGATTCGCGAACGGCGCGGCGAGATCGCGGTGATGCGCTCGATGGGATTTCCCGCGCGCGTGATTCTCTCGACTCTGCTCGCGGAGTCCCTCGTGATCGGATTGATCGGCGGGGTGCTCGGATGCGGCGCGGCTTTTCTCGCGCTCAAGGTATTCGCGGGTCCGAAGATGGGAATGCTTTCGATTCGGATCCCGCCGGTGGTGCTGGTCGAAACTCTGATCGCAGCGGCAATCATCGGACTCCTGAGCGCATGGATTCCCGCCCGGTCGGCATCGAAAATGAATATCGTCGAAGCATTGAGGTTGGTCGCGTGAAGCAGTGACACAAGGTCAGGCACATTGTCGCGATAGAGGCCCGAAGAGGGCGCGTAGCGCCGCGACGAAGTCGCTCGCGAGGCGGAGCGAAGCGGAGTCGAGCGAAAATTAAAATGGCTATTCCACTGAAATATAATTTTCGCAGCCTGCTGGTGCGGCGCGTGTCCACTCTCATGACCGGCGGCGGAATCGCGCTGGTGGTGGCGGTGTTCGTAGTCGTGATGGCGATGGTCGCGGGACTCGCATCGTCGATCACCGAGGCCGGTTCGCCGGACAATCTCATCGTGCTGCGCAAGGGCGCGACCACCGAGACCTACTCGAACATGACGCTCGACCAGTTCGACACGCTCAAGTTCCTGCCCGGAATCAAGCACGATGCGGACGGCCAACCGTACGCGTCGCCGGAACTTCCGGTCCAGGTGCTGCTCGAGAGCGTGGCGGGCGGGCGCGACAATATCGTCATCCGCGGCGTGCTGCCGGTTGCCCAGAAGGTGCACGACAAGCTGCATATCATCGAGGGGCGCATGTTCAATCCGAGCGTGCGCGAAGTGATGGTCGGCAAGGGTCTGCACGGACGCTATAAGAATTGCAGCGTGGGCTCGACGCTGCATTTCGGGCGCGGCGACTGGAAAGTGGTCGGTATGTTCGACGCCGATGGAAGCTCGTTCGAGTCCGAAGTGTGGGCCGATATCCACGATGTGCAGGCCGACAGCCAGCGCGGCGCATACTACGCGATCGCACGGCTCAAGCTCGCGCCCGGCGCCGACGATCAGGCGTTGATCCGGCGCATCGCCGACGATCCGCGCATCAATCTGCAAGCCGAGCCGGAATCGCAGTACTATAAAGATCAATCGGTGGTGGCGAACCAGTTGCGAGTGCTGGGAATGATCGTCGCGGTCATCATGGGAGTCGGGGCGGTGTTCGCCGCGATGAACACCATGTATGCGTCGGTATCGGCGCGCACCTCCGAGATCGGAACGCTGCGCGCCCTCGGCTTTACTCCGGGCGCGGTGCTAGGATCATTCCTGCTCGAGTCGTTGATGCTGGCAAGCCTGGCCGGAATCGTGGGCATCATACTGGCGCTGCCTATCAACGGCTTTTCGACCTCGTTCGGCAACTTCATGACCTTTTCCACCTTGAGTTTCAATTTCCGGGTCACGCCTACTATCGTGATTGAAGCGATGTTGTTCGCCGCGCTGATGGGTACTTTCGGTGGATGGTTGCCCGCGCGGCAAGCGATGCGCCTTAGCGTGGTGAACGCGCTGCGCAGGATCTAGTGCGAGATCTAGTGCAAGACTAGTGGAGGATCGTCAGATGCCGCCTGATGGCCCAAAGAGCAGCGCGGTTCGCGAGCTCGAATCGTTAAGGATCGCGCGCGCTGAGCCGAAGCGCCGCAGCCGGCTGCTACCAATCGCGATCACCGTGGTGGTGCTCGCGGTGCTGTGCGGCGTCGGCTACGAGGTCTACATCCGCACGCTGGGACGTCCTCCGGAGGTGCAGACCGCGATGGTGACGGTGCACAGCGCGGGGCAACAAGGCGTGATGCTGACCGGCTCGGGATACGTGGTAACGAAGCACAAGTACATCTCGGTCGGCGCCAATGTTCAAGGAACGATTGTCTCGGAGCCAATCGAGGAAGGTCAGTTGGTCCACAAGGGTTCCCTGCTCGCGAAGATCGACGATCGCAACTATCGCGGCCTGCTCAATCAGGCCATCGCGGATCGCGACCTCGCCGCGGCTAATGTGCGACTCGACCTGGCCGAGGCCAAGCGACTGCGTACCCTGCGGCGCGAGGGTGTCGTTTCGCAGGACGAACTCGATCAGACGGAGAATAAACTGGCGGTCGCACAGGCCTCGCTCGAGAAGGCAAACGCCGCGATCTACTCCGCGCAATACTTCATCAGCCAGTGCGTCATCACCTCGCCGATCAACGGCATCGTGCTGACCAAGTACCACGAGATCGGCGACAACATTAACTATGGCGGACAGACTCTGGCTGGCGCCGGCGTGTTCGATATCGCGCAACTAGCCGATACCGAAGACATGCGCGCCGAGGTCGACATCAATGAGAGCGACATTTCCCGCATCTCGATGGGCACTCCAGCCAGCGTCATTCCCGATTCCTATCCCGATCAGTCATACGACGCGAGGGTGGTGAAGATTTATCCGGCCGCCGATCGCCAGAAAGGCACGGTGAAAATCGAAGTCCACCTGCTCAAGCCCGACCTGACTATCATCAAGCCCGAGTTGAGCGTCAAGGTGACCTTCCTTGCCGCTCCGGCCAAGCAGCAAACCAGTCCGCTGGTCGTGGTGCCGAAGAAGGCGGTCGTCGGCGAAGGTCGAGAAACCACGGTCTGGGTGATTCGCAATGATCATGCGACCAAGGTACCGGTCATCCTCGGGCGCGAGTTCCAGGATGGCTTCGAGGTCAAGCAGGGACTCGATGGCGGCGAGATGGTGATCGTGGTGCCGCCGACGACGCTTAAAGACGGTCAGGCGGTGACGCCGACAGCCACTTAGCGTTAGCGGATCTATACCAAAAGGGACAGTTGGTCCCTTTTGCGCCATCGCGGATGTTATCGATTAGTGGTTGGACGACTGCGATGCGCCGAGTATCGCGAGCCCGGTAAGCAGCCTCGGCGCAGCTTTCTCGCCGCTTCGAAGCTGATCGTCGCGCCGGGCGGCCTCCGCACGATGTTTCACGCGAGCCACCATCATCCGTTGCGTTCTTGTAACGGCGAACGGAACCGTCAGCACGGCGGGGAAAGTGTCATGGTGTGGAATCGCGAGCCGCGCCACAGTCGCCATTTCCTGTGCGGTGTCTGAAATCGAGTGCGCGCGGAATTGAGAATCAGCGCTGATCAACTGCAAAGTTTGATTGCTGGCAAGCCCCAGCACCACCGCCATCAAAAGGATCATCCAGGCCGCTACGGCCCAATCGTGACCGTGCAAAACCGGGTTGTCTGCGTGATTCATAAAACCGCCACGTCGTGTCCTCTATCGCACGAGCAAGAGGTATGCCGTTAGGCTCGTTGGCACAAGCCCCTCCCAATTTGCCATCGCAGCCGACCTCGTGCTTCTATGCACCGACCCTACTGTAACGAAACTGCACATTTGGCCCTGTGATGGAGATTTGAAATGGCTGAGAATTTTGTTCTCGTTCATGGCGCGTGGCATGGCGCGTTTTGCTGGGCCGCGGTTATCAATGAATTGGGAAAACATGGCGATCACAGTCATGCGGTGGATTTGCCCGGCAACAATGCAAATCCCTTCGAGCGCGCCAAAGTGACGCTCCACACTTACGTTGACAGCGTCGTGAAGTTCATCGAGGATCGCGATCTGCGCAATGTCGTGCTCGCCGGCCATAGCATGGGCGGGTTGGTGATGCCGGGTGTCGTCACCAGGATTCCCGATCGCATCAAGCGCGTGGTTTTCGTGACCGCGATGGTGCCGGAAGACGGCAAGGCGATTTTCGATCCGAATAACGAATCCACCGCGCCGCTCATCCAGCTGGCAAACTCGCGCTACGACAAATCGCTTGCTATCGAACCGATGACGGAGGCGTTCCGCAGCTTCTTCATGCAGGACGGCAAGAAGGAAATGCAGGACTGGGTTCTCTCGACGCTATGTCCGCAACCGATTCAGCCGTTTCTCGATCCGGTGGACATGAAATCATTCCACGCGACGAATGTGCCGCAGAGTTACCTGGTATGCGAGGACGACCTCTGCCCCGATGGCCATCCGCTATGGCATCCCACGTATTCCGGGCGCCTCCGCAATCCGAGCATCCGCAAAATCAAGAGCGCTCATGAGGTGATGTTCACGCATCCGAAGGAATGCGCCGACGCGCTGTACGAATTCGCGCGAGAGTAACTCAACGTCTTCCTTGCGCTATTCGGTAGATGAGTCTCGCTTGACTTGGGCCGCTGTGAGGATAGTCTTTCAGCGATTTGCTGGATCCAGCCACAATAGACAAACGCGTTGATGCTGCGCTCGCAGCCAATTCCCGCGCCGAAGCAATCGTTATCAGTATGGCGGTAGGAATTTTTCTCATCGGCCGGAGTTATCCTCGCGGGCTATTGGCTCCGTAACCCATACGTTTCTGCTGGTGGAACGGTTTCTCAGTTCTTACTTTGGCGTCCCATCGATGCGATACTCAGGTTGCGGCGAGAGAACATTATTTTGCAGACATTTCCCGTGATAGTATCTGGATTACCGCCTGAGAAAGCGGCCGAAGAAATTTCGCGACTCCTCCGCCACCTGCGCACGAGAGGTTGAGATGGCGTTACGCCCAGCAGAACAGGTCCTTCTACAAACCCTCGATGATATCGATCCAAAACAAGCGGAACGACTGAGGAAGGAATTGTACGAGGTTCCCAAGCCTAGAGAACACGCTTTGGGGAAAACGCTAGAACGAACCCTTATCGAAATCGTTCAATTAATCCAGAGTGCTATGGCGACCCTCCGCCACCGGTCGTAGTTCATTCCGCGGCTGATGGCGGTCGTTACGCCTTAAAGTTCGAGCAACTGAACTGGTCACTAAAGTCCTCATACCGCGTACCGCGATAGCAATCCCCTCGCGATGACGAGGGCCTGGATCTCGTTCGTCCCCTCGCCAATCATCATCAGCGGCGCGTCGCGATAAAAGCGCTCGACCGGAAATTCCGCCATGAAGCCGTAGCCGCCCAGCACCCGCATCGCATCGAGCGAGGCTTTCGCGCATGCCTCCGACGCGAACAGCTTCGCCATCCCGGCCTCGACGTCGCATCGCTCGCCGGCGTCCTTCTTGCGCGCCGCGTTATGCACCATCAGGCGCGCCGCCTCGATATTGGTCGCCATGTCGGCGAGCAGAAGCTGCACCGCCTGATGCTGCGCGATCGGCTTGCCGAATGCCGTGCGCTGCTGCGCATAGCGGATCGCATTCTCGAATGCGGCCTGCCCCACTCCGACCGCACGCGCCGCCACGTTGATGCGCCCGACTTCGAGCGCGCTCATCACCTGCTTGAAGCCCTGCCCCTCGGCGCCGCCAATCAGATGCGCCGCCGGCACCGCGACGTCCTCGAACAGCACCTCGCACGTGTCGATGCCCTTGTAGCCGAGCTTCTTGAGGTTGCGACTCACGGTCGGACCCGCTTCGCTCTTCTCGACCGCGAACATGCTGATGCCGGCATACGCGGGCTCGGCCTTGGGATTGGTTTTGGCCGCGACCGCGAGCATAGTGCCGTGACGCGCATTGGTGATGAACATCTTGCTGCCGGTGATGACGTAATCGTCGCCGCGCCGGCGCGCGATCGTCTTGATCGATTGGACATCCGAACCCGCATGCGGCTCGGTGAGCGCGAGGCCGCCGCGCTTTTCACCTCGGGCCATCGCGGGCAGGAAATATTTCTTCTGCTCCGCGGTCCCATGATGCGTGATGATGAACGCCATGATCAGATGGCTATTGATTACGCCCGCGAGGCTCATCCATCCGCGCGAGAGTTCCTCCATCACGTGCGCATAGCTGACGAAGCTGAGGCCTAAGCCTCCATGCTCGACCGGAATCGTCGCGCCGAACAGTCCGAGTTCCTTCATGGTGGCGACCAGCGCATGCGGATACTCATCGGCATGTTCGAGTTCCGATGCGCTCGGGATCACGTCGCGTTCCACGAAGCGTCGCACCGCGGCGACTATGTCTTTATCTGCGGATTCTTCCATCTGAATTGCTCCTCATCTTCATATGCGCCCCCTCCTGCTACGCCAAAACGCCGGGTCGTCTCAAGTCGCGGCAACCAACGCCGCATGCCGCTATCTTGGTAGGTGTCGTTCGCGAATTGGTTAGGGGTCAACATTCACCTAATCCCCGAGGAAAAATCTCGAATCCCGATGCGAGTGGAGTTCGAGGTCCTTCGCGGACTCAGGACGAAAAATTGCAGCAATTTTTCGGTTGTGTTGCCGATACATTAAGTGCTACAGTAAGTGTCATATCGACGCAAAGTATGAGCAGCTTAATGGAAACCACTACCGAGACCGCATACACGCCGACCATTCGCGCATTGAACCTGCACGCCAAGCTGGCCGCCCTCCATCAGGAAGACACATATGACATGCCGGCGTGCGAGCGCTATGCCTCGACTATCGCACGCATCCTCAGGCTCAAACGCGAGCGGCGCGCCGTCATCCTCGCGCACAATTATCAGCGGCCCGAGATTTTCGAGGTCGCGGACTTTATCGGCGATTCGCTCGAACTCGCGCGCAAGGCTCGCGCGGTCAAGGACGCCGAGGTCATCGTGTTTTGCGGCGTGCATTTCATGGCCGAGACCGCCAAGGTCTTCAATCCCGAACGCAAGGTGCTGATTCCCGATCTGAGGGCTGGATGCTCGCTCGCCGAGAGCATCACCGCCGAGGCGCTGGCCGAGCGCAAGGCCGAGCTCAGGAAGATTTATCCCGACCTCAAGGTTGTCTCGTATGTGAACTGCACCGCCGATGTGAAGGCGGAGTCCGACGCGTGCTGCACCTCGGCTAACGCGACCAGAATCATCGAGGCGATCGATTCGAACAACATCCTGTTCGTGCCCGATGAGAACCTCGCCAATTACGTGCAGAGCCACACCCGCAAGAACATCATCTCATGGGACGGCAATTGCTACGTGCATCATCAGATAACGCCGGAAGAGGTTATGCGGGCGAAGCGCTCGATTCCCGGCATCGTCGTGATTGCGCATCCGGAATGCCGCAAGGACGTGATCGCGCTCGCCGATGCGACGCTCTCGACTTCCGCGATGATGAAGTATGCGAAGGAGAGCCCGGCCGACAAGTTTCTCATCGTGACCGAGTGCGGGCTTTCCGATCGCCTGCTGCTGGAGGTTCCCGAGAAGCACTTCTACAAGTCGTGCAAGCTGTGCCGCTTTATGAAGATGATCACGCTCGACGGCGTGCTCGATTCGCTGGAGAACCTGCGTTACGAGATCACGCTCGATGATGAGGTGCGGGAGGGCGCCAAGCGCGCGTTGGAGAAGATGCTTGAGTTGAGCGCGTAGACGTAATTCAGGACACAGGCTAAAGCCTGTGCTACCAGAACGGAGAAAATAGAACGCGCCGCCATTCTAGTACTCGAATGCTGTGCGCCTGGTTCCCTTTTCTTTGAAGTAGCACAGGCTTTAGCCTGTGTCCGATCTGCATGAGCGTCAGTACCAACAATCACCGCCTCCAGCGCCACGCGCGGCCCAAGGTCGCCGTCGATACTGTCCTGTTCGCGCGCAGCGACGGCGGCGTGCGCAGCTATCTCATCCCGATCAAGAGCGGTCCGCTGCGCGGGCGATGGGCGTTTCCCGGCGGCCTGGTGCGCGTCGGCGAGATGCTCGATGACGCGGCCCGCCGCCAACTGCAATCCTCCACCGGCCTGCGCGAGGCTTACCTCGAGCAGCTTTTCACCTTCGGCGATCCCTCGCGCGATCCCAATTCGCATGTCGTTTCTGTCGCATATATGGCACTCATCCCCGATACGGGCGCAGTCCGCTCGCCCAGCGGCGACGAGCCGGCGGGGAAATGGTTCGAGGTTTCCGCGCTGCCTCCGCTCGCATACGATCATGGACTGATGGCGGAGTACGCGCTGAAGCGGCTGAAGGCCAAGCTCGAATACACGAATATCGCGCACAGCCTGCTGCCCGAGGAGTTCACATTCGCGGAGCTGGAGGAACTTTACGCGGTGATTCTGAATCGCCCCATCGATCGGCGAAACTTCCGGCGCCGAATCATGGCGATGGGTATTCTCAAGAAAGGCCGTGGGACGCGGCGAGGGGCGCATCGCCCCGCATCGCTTTACAGCTTCGCGCAGCAGAGCCTGCAAACCATCGAAATGCTATAGTGACACTCTATCTATGAGCAAATCAAAAAAGGCCAAGCCCGACTCTTTGGTGATCGTGGTAGTCGCGGTGGTGGCGGCGGTCGCAACTTATGGGGGCCTGAGCGTTTACCGTTCGCGCGCGTCTGATTCGATAGCGACACAGCAGATCGCCGGCGACGCCGCCAATCATTTGCGCATGACCCTCGATCCCAACCTGTTCGTCGGCGATGTGAAGAAGGCCTACCAAATCGCCGAGCACGATCCCACGCTGCTCGCGCAACTGCATTGCTATTGCGGATGCGATCGCACCGACGGGCACAAGAACCTGCTCGACTGCTATCGCGACACTCACGGCGCACATTGCGCGATCTGCACCGGCGAGGCGCTCGAGGCCGAGAAGCTTGCCGCGCAAGGGATGCCGGTCGAGAAAATCCGCGACGCGCTGCGCGACCGTTTCGCCAACGGAGAATGACCGTTGGTTAGTTTGATTTCCGCATACATCGAACACTTCACCTACGCCGGATTGTTCGTGATCCTGATGCTGTGCGGCCTCGGTCTGCCGATGCCCGAGGACGTCGCGTTGCTGGCCGGCGGCTACCTCGCGCATCGGGGCATCACGCGCTACCCGGTCACGCTGGTGGTCGCGTTGGCGGGCGTGATCGTCGGCGATAACTCGCTCTACTTCATCGGGCGCGGAGTGGGATCCAATCTGCTCGCATATCTCGGCCTCAAGAAATCGAAGCGTCACGGCGATGGTTCCTCGAACAACCTCGAGCGGCTGCACGCCTTCATGCATCGCCATGGCCACCTCGCGATTTTCTATGCGCGATTCTTCGCCGGCTTTCGCGCCCTGGTTTATCTCTCGGCGGGATCGCTGGGAGTGCCGCCCAGCCGGTTTTTTCTCTACGACCTCGCGGGCGCGGCGATTTCGGTGCCGGTCGTCGTCACGCTCGGATACGTCTTCGGCGAGCAGATCGAAAAAGTGATCCACTACATCGGCGGCTTCCAGAAAGTGCTCTGGATCGTGATCGCATTGTGCGGCGTGATCTACCTGACCCGGATGGCTGTGATACGCCTTTCAGCTAGCGGAGCCAAAACCTGAGCGGCCGGTTGGACGCGATTGCCGGCCTCTTTGCAGAGAGCCGGAATTCAATTCAAATTAGTGTCGGAGCGCGCACTCCCAATGGCATATAGATTCCCAGCGCTGAATCTGAAGGCCAAGCTGATCTTCCTGATGGTCGGTCTGCTCGCGCTGACGCTGGGCGCGGAGGTGATCGTCAGTCTCGGCACCCAGGAGGCGATCGTTGAGAGCACGCAGGAAAAAGTCAGCGACCTCACCCGGGCGATTCAGATCAGCGTGCAGGAACTCACTTCGGTGCGGCCGACCGATCCCGACCGGCTGCGAAATTACGTCGCCGGACTGCGCAGCAAAGGACTCGAAGTTTCGATCGCGTTGACGCAGAACCTGATCATCAACAGCTCCAATCCGAAGATCGTCGGCGAGGCGCTGCAGAAGACCTCGCTCGAGAACGCCAACGTCATCGAGGCTCGCAACAGCGGCGATGTTCCGCCGGTGAAGCTGCGCGGCTCCGAGCAGACCGTTTATCTGATTCCGATCCAGGTCGAAGATCATCTGCTCGGCTATGTTCGCGTGGTGGCAAATTTCGGCGACTTCGCGAAGCCGCTGGCGCAGAGCCGGCTGCGTGAGTTGACCCTCGCGGTCGTTATCTTCGCGGCCGGATTGATAATCGCGTACTTCCTCGCCGAGCGTTACGTCGAGCCGATTCACGCGGTCGCCTCGGCGGCGCAGAACATCATGGCGCGCGGGCTGGAGCCGGTGCCCGAGGGCAAGCGTCGCGACGAGATCGGGCTTTTGACGCATAGCTTCAACGAGATGGTCGAGCAGTTGCGTCACGCGCGCGAGCGCGAGGCCGAGCTCAATCGCCTCGAGCGTTTCACCGCGCTCGGCCAGCTCGCGGGCGGCCTGGCGCATGAAATAAAAAATCCGCTCAACTTCATCAGCCTCGCGCTCGATCAGATGCGCACCAAATATGCGCGCCGGGTCAAGCCCGACACCGACATCTACGTGCATCAGATCGCGCTGATGAAGGACGAGATTCGCCGCCTCTCCGAGCTGGTGCAGAGTTTCCTCAACTACGGCAAGCCGATCGAGATCCATCCCTCGCCGGCCGACGTGCGCGGACTGGTTGATAGCGTCCTGCAAATCTCAGAATCGAAGATGCGGGCGCAGGGCGTGCAGTTGGTCGAGGAAGTCAACGGTGTGCCGACCATGCTCAACGTTGACGCGGAAAAAATCCGCATGTGCTTCGTCAACGTGATCGCCAACGCGATCCAGGCGATGCCCGACGGCGGCGAACTCCGCATCGCGTTCCATCAGGAAGGCGACCGGCTCGTGATAACCTTCAGAGACAACGGCGCCGGCATCGATCCCGACGTCGCCAAGCGCGTGTTCGAACCGTTCTTCACCACCAAGCGCGAGGGGATCGGGCTCGGGCTGTTTCTGTCGAGGTCGATCGTCGAGCGCCACGGCGGCACTATCAGCATCGCGCCGCTTGAGGGCGAACACGGCACTATCGTCACCTTCACCTTCCCGGTCGGCGCGGGCCCGTTGGGAACCATACAGAGATAAATCATCATGAATCGATCCTCAGTACTCGTCGTCGAAGACAACGACCTGGAACGCCAGATAACCGCCGACACCCTGCGCGAAGAAGGCTTCAACGTCGAGGAGGCCGCCACCGGCAAGCGCGCGCTCGAATGCCTCGGGCTGGGCGAGTTCGACGTGGTCCTCACCGACCTCATGATGCCCGGGATGTCGGGCGACGAGCTGCTCACGAAGGTGCGGCCCATGTATCCCGGCACGCAGGTGGTGCTGCTCACCGCGCACGGCACCATCGAGAGCGCCGTGCAGGCGATGAAGAACGGCGCGTTCTATTACCTCACCAAGCCGACCGATCGCGAGACCCTGGTGATGACCATCTCGAAGGCCGCCGAGGTCGCGAATCTCAAGCAGGAGAACGCGCTGCTCAAGAGCAAACTCGAAGGCGGCATGACGGTAGAAGGAATCATCGGCGTCGATGCCGCCGTGCAGGACGTTATCCGCATCGTGCGGAAAATCGCGCCCTCGAATTCCACCGCGCTGATTCAGGGCGAGAGCGGCACCGGCAAGGAAGTGATCGCGCGCGGGATTCATCGCCTGTCGCCTCGTGCGGCGCGCCCGTTCGTCGCGATCAACTGCTCCGCGATTCCCGAAACGCTGATGGAGAACGAACTCTTCGGTCATGAGAAGGGCGCGTTCACCGGCGCCAATGAGCGCAAGATCGGACTCATCGAAGCGGCGGACAAATCGACTCTGTTCCTCGACGAGATCGCCGACCTGCCCCCGTCGCTGCAAGCCAAGATGCTGCGCGTGCTGCAGGAGCGTGAGGTGCGGCGCGTCGGCGGCAACGAGTCATTTCACGTTAACGTGCGGCTCATCGCCGCGACCAACAAGAATCTCGCCGACGAAGTCGCCGAAGGAAACTTCCGCGAGGACCTCTACTATCGCGTCAACGTCGTCACCATCACGATGCCGCCGCTGCGCGATCGGCGCGGCGATATACCGCTCCTCGCGGCGCACGCGCTCAAGAAGTTCGCGCATCTCGCCGACGGACACGCCAAGGAGCTCAGCCGCGAGGCGATGGAAATCCTGGTCGACTATCCATGGCCGGGTAACGTGCGTCAACTCGAGTCGGCGATCGAGCGCGCGATTCTCTTATGTGACGGCGACAAGATCATGCCGAAAGATCTGCCGGCGGAAGTTCTTTCGCGCAAGATTCCGATCAAGCCGGGCGACCGGGGCGCCTCGCGCGGCGACCGTTTCGAAATTCCCAACGAGGGAATCAACTTCGAGACTTTCGAGCGCGACCTGATTCTCCAGGCGATGGAAAAATCCGACTGGGTGATAGCGAAAGCCTCCAAGATGTTAGGCATGAGCTATCGGACGCTGCAGTACCGCCTCGACAAGTTCAACTTGAAGAAGCCTGAAGGCCCCGGCGGCAGCAAAGCCGCCTCCGGCGAAATCAAGCCCTAAAAGCTGGTCGCTTCCGCGCGACGCTTGATACCCCGGAGCTGCCGCGCCTGCATAACACCGTGGCCGAAGAGCGCGACGGGCGCCATCAGCCAGCGCGGAATCCTCGCAAGCAGGGCATAGACGCGTTCGATAGGGCGGGGAGAGGCCGCTGGTTTTTCCGCGCCTCCCCCCGGCCATTGCGAGCTGATCCGGCCGCGCACGAGCAGGCGTGTCCAACGTTGAGCGAGTGGTTCGAGGAAAAATTCCCAACTCACCATAAGGCCCCCCGCGGCCGCAGGTACGGTCAGTACGAGATCGCGCTCCGGTTGCACTGCGCCGACGATGAACGAGTCCTCTGCTCCCGGCAGAGACGGCATCACGTCCCCAGGCGCGAGGTGCTGAAGGGCGGGGATGATCTCGGTCGCACTTGGATGGCCGTCATTGTCCACCCAGTCGTAGCTGTACCAACCAGCGCGCCCCGAACCCATCTGCACCAGCCACGGCCAGACACGCTCGGGCGGTGCGGCGATTGTGATGGCGTGCATGATGGTGTCCGCTGGATCAGGGATCAAGTGATCCGCAGGGAGTGATCGTTTGCGCTCCTGTGGCGTGGCACGGACGCTCGCGAGAAACATACACTAGGTTGATCTTACTCCCCTTCCTGTAACCCATTGGTTCCATATAGGTCAAGCCTGAAACTTTTTCCCGGCGTGCGCAGCTTCGGCACTGCGTTGACCGCTTCGAGGCGCGTTCGTGTAGACTCGACGAAGCATCACCTCGCGGGAGACTGATGGTTCCTCTTCGCTACAGCGTTCGCAGCGTCGGTCAGCGGATGACCTCCTCCGCGATGACCGCGGTCAGCGTCGCGATGGTCGTCAGCGTGCTTACGATTCTGCTCGGCTTCGTTGACGGGATGCGGCGCACCGTGACGCTCGCCGGCGAGCGCGACCACTGGGTAATACTTCAACGTGGCGTGCTGGTTGAAAGCGGATACATCAGTCACGAGAGCTACGACATCATCAAAACTATGCCCGAGATCGCAACCGACGGGGCAGGCAATCCGCTGCTCTCGCCCGAGGACGTCAATGGCTTCGATCCCACTCCCGACGCGCCGCTCGCGTCGAGCGGAACGCTGCGATCGGTGCTGCCGATCGCATATGAAGTGCATCCGGGGGTTCACGTTATCGAGGGGCATCGCCCCGAGCGCGGACAGTTCCAATGGATGCTCGGTCAGCGCTTCGCCGCGCGCCATCCCAATCTTAGGATCGGCGACACTTTTCATTGGGGGCGCAACAATTGGCATATCGTCGGGATTTTCGGCGACAACGGCAGCGCTCGCGAATCGGAAGTGTGGACCGATCTCGATGATCTCGCGCTCGAGTTTCACGTCGCGGGCGCCATCAACTACGACGTCTTTCACGTCGTCTTGAGGCCCGGCGAGGCTGAGGCATTCGCCGCAAAACTGCATCGCGACAATCGGCTGCGGGTCGATCTGATGTCGGAGCAGGCTTTCTATTTGCAGGCGGCCGGGTTCAGCAGCCAGATTCGCAGCCTCGGGCTCGCGGTCGCGATGGTGCTCGCCATCGGCGCGGCTTTCGGCGCGATGAACACGATGTACTCCGCGGTCGCGCGGCGGCGTCGCGAGGTCGGCACTCTGCGCGTGCTCGGATTCGGGCGCGGCACGGTGCTGCTCGCGTTCATCGTCGAGAGCGCGGTGCTCGGACTGGCGGGCGGGATGCTCGGCGAGTTGCTCGCGGTCGTCGTCGCATACGGCACGGGCTTGCAGAGCCGGCTGATGAACGTCGGCACCATACTCTTTTCATTTCAGCTCGATAGCACCGCGATGATCGCCGGAATCGTTGCCTCGATCGTGATCGGAATCGCCGGCGGATTGCTTCCGGCGTGGCAGGCGTCGCGAATCCGCGTGATGGAAGCGCTGCGCGACTGACCCTCTATGAAGTACTTGGAACTCATCTTCCGCAACATGATGCGCCGCACGCGCCGCACGATTCTCACCATCGTGATGATTGCGATTGCCACGCTGGTGTTCGCGATGCTGATGGCGGTGCCGGCCTCGATGGATCACATCATCGACATGGCGGCGCGCGGGCAGCGGCTATTCGTCACCAATCGCAGCGGTCCGTATGGAGTGCCGACGCAGGATTGCGAGGAAATCAAGAAGATGCCGCACGTTGACGGATGCGTCGCGAATTGGGACTTCTGGGAATTGTATCGCAACGACAGCGATTGGATCGGAATCGTGGCGTCGGACAAGGAAATTTTCGATATGACAACCGATTTCGACAACCAGCCGTCGTTAGTCACCAACTTTCTTCGCGATCGGCGCTCGGTCGCAGTCGGCTCGCTCCTGCTCAAGAAGTACAACTGGCACATCGGCCAGAAAATCATGCTGCATTTTCCCAGCGGTGTCGGCATGGACTTTCTGATCGCGGGTGAAATTCCATCCGCGCGATATCCGAACGTCTTTCTGATGCGCAGCGACTACCTCAAGGAATTCGCCAAGGCTCACGGCGGCGCCGTCGGCCCCCAGGCAAGCCGGCTCGTCGTGCAGGTCGATACGGCGGACAACGTGGGCCCAGTCGCGCGCGCGATCGACGAGAAGTTTCACAACTCCGACTACGAAACCCGCACCCAGACCGAGAGCGATGCGATCGCGCAGGGTCTCGCGAATATCGGCAACATCCGCGCGATCATCTTCAGCCTGGTCGCGGTCGTGATCGTCACGGTGTTATTGATCGCCGGCAACTCGATGGCGATGACGGTGCGCGATCGAATTCCCGAGGTCGCCCTCCTGCGCACCCTTGGCTTCGGCAGCGGCCGCATCGCGTTTCTCCTCTTTGGCGAGGCGGTGGCGCTAGGCATCGCAGGCGGACTGATTGGCGCGGCAGCCACGCTCGCGATTTTCGCGGGCGGTATGAATCTCAGCACGATAACCAGCGGGCTGGGGCTGATCGCGATCACTCCCGCGGTCATAGTCGAATCAATTGTCGTCGCGATCGCGGTCAGCGTGATGAGCGGCACGCTCCCGATTGCGGGCGCACTGCAAGTGGCGCCGGCGATCGCGCTGCGGAAAGTTGTCTAGTAGCACAGGCTTCAGCCTGTGATTCTCTTCCTCGCGCGAACCGCGGTCATTAGATTGGCACGGTGATCGCACGCGAATCGCAAAATCGGCGCAAGCTGCCGCGCGAGTTCTATGCGCAACCGGTGCTGACGGTGGCGCGACAATGCATCGGAAAAATCCTCGTGCACCGCACGTCCGAAGGCGAGGCTGCCGGCCGCATCGTCGAGGCCGAGGCTTATCGCGGTCCGCAGGATCTCGCAGCGCACAGCGCGCGCGGGCTGACCAAGCGCACCACCGCGATGTTCGGTCCGCCCGGCCATGCCTACGTCTTCCTGCTCTATGGCGCCAGTTGGGCGATGAATCTGGTGGTCGCGTCGGAGGGCAAACCGCATGCGGTACTGATTCGCGCGCTGGAGCCGGTACGCGGACTCGAGCTGATGGTGCGGCGTCGCAACAAGCCCGCGACCTCGCGCGAGCTGACCAATGGCCCCGGCAAACTCACGAGCGCGCTCGCGATCACCGGCGCCGACTACGGCCGTGATCTTTGCGGCGATGAGTTATTCCTCGAGGAGGGCGATGTCGAAATTGCTCGTGGCAAGATTGGCCGCTCCCCGCGTATCAATGTTGACTATGCCGGCGAGTGGGCCGCCCTACCCTGGCGCTTCTACGAACGCGGCAACCGCTACGTCTCCGTCCCTCCGCGCGATTGAGGACGCGATCCATGCGATCGCTTTCGTCGAAGTGACTATGAGGAACTACTAGGGTCGCAATGGTAGAATTGCACCGTCGGCTTTTCAGCAGAGCTGCTGCGACTGTACATGCCATCAACGTCAGTTCCGCACGTCTACCATCGACTTGAAAACCCGCATACACAAACGAATGCTCTTGGACAAATCCAAAAATCGTCAGGACGAATCCTTGGAAGGGCCGCCAACTTTGGCGTCATACCTTGCGTTAAGGCTTACATCGGACCTTTGCCGGCGGGATCACATGGCATCGAGTTCACCACGGAAGTTCCGCACGATGGTCGTTACAGCACTCCGAACAAAGCGTATTGGTACTATCCGCACACCCCTGGCGTGGGACTCATGCGACTCAAGGACGACGACTTTGCATGGATTCCGGCAACCGTGATTAGAATAGTATAGGTGCGGGTTATGCAGCAGCGCAGTCGAAACAGGGAAGCTTCGACGATCAACTGGGTACCGCAAGCAACGCTCAAGGTGCCGATATCAGTGCTCGAAAAAAGGTGCGGCCTTCATTTCTCTGATGCATGGGACGACTTGGATACTTATTACGGAACCGAGCCGCTGCATGTGAATGGACACGAATATGTCCTCCGGCACTATCGCGGTGATCCCTCGAACGAGGTCGGGATATATCTTCCCTTTGAAGTAAGCGACCGCGACGAAATCGCCGAGGCTGTTAGCGCAATTCTAACGAAGCTGCAGGTGCCTCCCGATGAAGTGACGTGGCAGCGAGTGACGGATTCCCCCTTCCTTTCTTCGGTGGGCGCTGCCCGTCTTGCAAATCGAGAGAGGCGAAATTACGAAACGAAGCCAAATAAACGAGCAAAATCAAGGGTTCCTCGAAAATGAGTTCACATTTCGGTGCCTCCATTCGATTTAGAGTTAGTCGGTAATTTACAAAAACAAACCCACTGCGGGGATATGATGCACATCGCGCAACCAGAAGAGTTTGCTGGGCAAATTTTACCAAACGAAGCCAAAAAAACCGCGCCGATGCTACATCTTCGCTAAATATTCGCCCTACTGGCAGGTGCAGTTTGGCGTCGGAAGGTAGACCCAACATCGCAGCGGACCGGCGGATGTCACCACCTCGCCCTCCTCGCGCGTGTAGAGCCGGGGGACCTCCTCGTAGGCGTCGAGGCGACGCCAATCGTCGTCGGTCAGCCCGAGCATGATCATGCCGACCGTCACGGCGACCTCGGCGCGCTCGATATAGAAGTACCTCCCGCGACGCCGCTCGAAGCCATCGAGGCGCGCCTCGATGACCTCGACGCGATGGCCGACGACCTCCTGGCGTTTCGCCTCCTCGAGGAGCGAGCCGTACACGAACAACGCATCGTCGGCGCGCTTGGTCGTCATTCTTGATCGTCGTCCTTATTGCCGCTGCTAGCCCGCTAGCCTAGGCTTCTCACAATACTGATGCTGGACCGACTATACCTTTTCCTCGACCAGCTTGGCCAAATCGGAATCCTCACGCGCGATTTCTTCCGCTATCTTTTTCGCTGGCCCTTCGAGTCGCGCGCGCTTATCGATCAACTCGACAGCGTCGGCTACCGCTCCCTCAACGTCGTGAACCTGACCGCGATCTTCTCGGGGATGGTGCTCGCGTTGCAGATGGGCCAGTTCCTCGAAAAGTTCGGCGCCAAGATTTACGTGAGCCGCATCATGGGGCTTTCGCTGCTGCGCGAGATGGGGCCGGTCCTCGCCGCACTGATGATCGCGGCGCGGGTCGGCGCAGGTTTCAGCGCGGAACTCGGTACGATGAAGGTCACCGAGCAAATCGATGCGATGCGCGCGCTCGGCACCAGCCCGATCAAGAAGCTGGTGGTGCCGCGAGTGCTCGCCACCATCATCATGATGCCGATCCTGGCGGCACTCGCGGACGCGATCGGGCTCGTCGGCGGATGGATCATCTCGGTTACGCAACTCGGCGTGAGTGGCAACTATTTCTACGATTCGTTAATTCAGCACGTCGATCTCGGCGACTTTACCAGCGGGCTGGGAAAATCGATCTTCTTCGGCTATCTGATCGGAATCATCGCATGCTTCAAAGGACTGACCGCGAGCGGCGGCGCTGATGGCGTCGGACGCGCGACGACCTCCGCGGTGGTAACCGCATCGATCAGCGTGCTGATTTCCGACTTCTTCCTGACCAAATTCTTTCTTGCGATCTGATGGAACACGACGACAATCATCAGCGCCCGCCTTTCATCTCGCTGCGCGGGGTGGAAAAAAGTTTCGGCGACAAGCACGTGCTGCGCGGCATCGACCTCGAGGTGATGGAAGGCGAAACCGTTGTGGTTCTGGGCGGAAGTGGCGAGGGCAAAAGTGTGCTGCTGCGCCACATCAACGGGCTCGAACGTCCCGACGCCGGCGAGGTGTGGGCCGATGGCAAGCGGCTCAACGCGCTGTCCGAGGACGAGCTGTTCCCGATTCGACGCGACGTCGCGATGGTGTTCCAGCTCGGCGCGTTGTTCGATTCGCTCACCGTGTTCGGCAACGTCAGCTATCCGATTCGCGAGCATGGTGAACGGGACGAGGCGCGGATTCGCAAACGCGTTCACGAAGTCCTCGAGATGGTGGAGCTCAAGGAAGATGTCGCGAAACTATATCCTGCGGAACTGTCAGGCGGCATGCAGAAACGCGTCGCCCTCGCCCGCGCGCTCGCGCTCGAACCGAAAGCCGTCCTCTATGACGAGCCGACGACCGGACTCGATCCAATCGTCACGCACAAGATCAATCTGATGATTCGCAACCTTCAGACGCGGCTCGGGTTTACCTCGGTGGTGGTGACGCATGACCTGAAGAGCGCGTTCATGGTCGGCGATCGTTTCGCATTGCTGGACCAGGGGCGGATTCGCTTCAGCGGCACCGCTGACGAGGTCCGCTTGACCAATGACGAACTGATGCGGGAATTCGTCCAAACGGCCCTGTAGAATGAGATCGAGGCAAGCGGACTGTTGTGGCTAGATCGACCGTCGTAACGATTCGCGTAGGCGCCATCATCGCGGGCGGACTCGCGATCATTTGCTTCGGGATTTTCTCGATCGGCCACGGCTCGCGCATACTGCGGCACACCAAGACCGTCGAAACCCATTTCCATCGCATCAATGGACTGCAGGTCGGCGCGCCGGTTTCGCTGTCGGGCGTGAACATCGGCGGCGTCAAGTCGATTAGCTTTCCGCCCGATCCGCATGCCGACTATGTGGTCGTAAAGATGTGGATCGCCGATGCGGCCTTGCCGCGGGTGCGCTCCGATTCGGTCGCGCAGATCAGCACGATGGGATTGCTTGGCGATAAGTACGTCGAGCTCACGGGCGGCAATCCGCAGTCTCCGTCGCTGGCGCCCAATGAGATCCTCGCGGCGCAGGACCCGATCGATCTCCAGTCGCTGCTGCAAAAGCAGGGCGCCCCCGAGATGATCGATAATGTCATCGAGATATCGCAATCGCTAAAGTCGATTCTCGAATCGCTCGACAAGGGCCACGGCATCCTCGCGGAGCTCATCAAGGGTGAAGCGAAGGGACCGCAGCCGCCGCTAACGCTGGCCGACCTGCGCACAACTTTCGACAACATGAACAAGCTCGCGGTTCAGATGAACATGATGCTCGATAAGGTGAATCGAGGCCGCGGGCTCGCGGGCGCGATGCTGTCGGACAAAACTGACGGAAAGAAGTTGCTCGACAAAGTAGAAACTGCGGCCAGCTCGATGAAGGATACGGCGCAGAAGATAAGCTTGCTGGTGGATAGATTCAGCAAAGGCAATGGCGCGGTGCAGCGGCTCCTAAGCGATCAGCAATATGCCAACCAACTGCTATCGAATATGCAGGCCTCCCTCGCCGATATGAAGGACATCCTGCGCAAGATCGACGATGCCCAGGGGGCGGTCGGACTGGCGGTTAACGATCCGAGCCTCTACTACGATGCGAAAAACTTCCTCGGCGGAAATGGCAGTATCGGATGGGGCGTCAGGATGCTCAATGGACTCTACAGCCTGACGCATCCGTTCAGTAGACCCTCGACGGCCGCGCCGATCACGGCGTCTCCTGTGAGCGCCGCCGATCCGCGGTCGCCGCAAGCCTCGCCCTCGACTGCCCCATGACGTTTGGTGGCTGAGAACCGAGGCGTTGCCGCATTCAGCGCAAGTGTGTTAGCACCGGAACATTCAAGCGGAGATACTATTCAGATGAGAACTCTCATACGACGCTGGTGGTTGGGCGCGTTGGCTTTGCTCATAGTTGGATGCGCGGCGCAAAATGGCGGAGGCGGCTCGTTGAAAGTCGGCATGAGCACCGACCAGGCGGTCGAGGCGATGGGCCAACCCGACTTGAAAGATAATATTGCTGACCCCAATCACACCGGTCCGGCGTTGCTCCGTTACACCTGGCTGAGCGCGGGTGAGGCCGCGGTGTTCAGCCCTGATATGCGGGTGGCGACCATAGTAAATGTTGGATCGAGTGCGCCGACCTTGAGCGAAACCGCGCAGCAGGAACAGATGAGACCATCGTTCGATCCGATCCAGACCCCGCTTGACTATGCCTTCTACCCGTTTAAAGCCGCGATGATATATATCGGCGCAGGGCTGAATTGCATCGGCGGGGGCGGATGTCACACGCCACAACTGCCTCGCGTGGCTCCGGGCTGAACCGACCAAGCTCCCTGCGCGACCTTTCCATCGCCAACCTGGGGTGGCGCGATCGGACACAGTTCTCGTTCGACCACTCACCGACGTAGAGTCATGCACCAAATGTCTAAGCTATACATCGCGGGAGTGGAACATGCCTACGCATCATTTTGTCGAAAATCCATTTGCATACTGTTAGCTCTCTACGCTAACCTAAAGGTAGTTTCGACTGAACAGAGTCAGCAGGACCAAACATTCTAAACGATCGGTGTAGTCGTCGATTCCTGTGTCAATCGGCGGAGATGCCCTTCAAGGAATTGTCGTGATCTGGCTGACTCATTCGGCGATCACAAACACCAAAGGTGGTACCAAAAGCAAGATGAAGAAGAAGACACTCGGATCTGTGCTGAAGGATCGGCGCGAATTCCTGCGGCTGACGCAGCGCGAACTGGCCGCCAAGTTAGGCGTCAAGGCGAGCCACGTGGCTTACCTGGAAAACGGACGCAGACGGCCATCGCTGTCGTTGTTGCGCCGTTTGTCCACTGTGATGGGCCTCGATAGCGAGACCATCTTTCTGCTCGCGCATCCCGAGGCCAGGGAACTGATCACCCCTCGCGATGGGCTCGCGGCCAAGCGTCCCGAAAACGCGTGGCGCAACTTCCTGAAGGATCGCTCGCTCATCGCGCGGCATCAGATCAAGCCGAACGAGCTGCGGGTGCTGAAGCAGGTGTCCCTGCTGGGACGCGTCACATCGCCGCGCCAGTTCCTGTTCATCTTGAATTCGATCCGCCAGGCGGTCGAGGAAGAATAGCTCCATCAATCGTGAAAGCCCGGGGCCTATCTCCCCTTGGCCTCGGGCACTCCGATTCCTTTCAGAAAATCGCTGCGCGCCGCCATCGGATCCTTGCGCACCGCCGCGTTGTAGGCGTTCATGATGGTGCGCGCGTCCTCGGTGCACATCACATCGCGCATCTCGGTGCGCTCGATATAGAGCCCGGCCTCGAGGTCGCGATCCGCGCCGAGGTACACCGCACGTTTGATCGCGGCGATCGAACGGGGCGGCCGCTTGGCCAGCGTGCGCGCCCATTCCATCGCGAATGACATCAGCGTCTCGGGCTCCAGCACGCGATTGACCATGCCCATCCTCTCGGCCTCGCGCGGATGATAGACGTTGCCGAACAGCATCACCTCGAGCGCCTTGCCTCTTCCGATCAGCCGCGGCAACCGCTGCGTGCCTCCGCCGCCAGGCAGAATTCCGAGCACCGCTTCGGGCAGTCCGATCTGATAAGGACCGTCGGCGGCAAGGCGAAAATCGCACGCGAGCGCGAGTTCGTATCCACCGCCCATGCAGTCTCCGTTGATTGCCGCGATGACAACTTTCGGCATCAACATGATGCGATCGAGCATGCGATGAAATCCCGCTTCCAATAAGGGGAAAGTGCGCGCGCATTCCGCGGGATCGGCGGCGCCCTCCGCGAGTTCGTCGACGCTGTAATGCGTGATGAATTTGCCCTCGATGCCACCAGTGAGAATAATCGCGCGCACGCTTTCATCGGCCTCGGTGCGCCCGATCAGTTCGGTCAGCTCCTGGCTCATCGCCGCGGTCATATAGTTCATCGGCGGATTGGACATCGTCCAGGTCTGAACGTGTCCTTCGGATTCGACGCTGAAATGTTTCATGAGCTATCTCCCGTGTGGCGAGTAACTTCCAACAAGCCGCGCTGTCAAGTACCTTGAGCGATTGTAGTCATTGATCTACGCTCGATCCGAGGGGTGGAGATCCCGGAATGAAAATCGACATCGACCTTAAGGCCGGCTTTCTTCAGAACCTGAAGCGCGAAGTTCTGGCGCAGCTTTCGCCCGAGGAGCAGACCATCATCGAAGTTTCGACCGGTGAGATGGGCAACAAGCCCGACGCGGTCAAACTCGGATGGCTCAAGATGCGGACGAAGGAGGAATGGACCAAGCAGCGCTATCTGAAGGCGCTCGATCGCACGATGAAGAAACTTCGCGAGGCGGTCGCGGCGGAGTCCGGCAAGAAAGAGCAGTAGCGGCGCGTTCGCGCCGACATTCGATGCGTCACGGCTCGATGCGCGCGACGCGGCGTTTGCCAACTTCCAGCACTTTGTGCTCACCGGGCACGAATCGGAAGTTTGGATCCTTAATGGTTTCGCCGTCCACACGGACCGCGCCCTGGCTCACCAGCCGGCGTGCCTCGCTGTTCGAGGGCGCGAAGCTGAGTTGCTTCATCAACTCGCAGATCCAGATGTCCTCGGCGATGCGAAAGACCGGGACGTTGTTCGGGACCTCTTTGCGCTGGAACTTGCTCTCGAAGTAGCTGCGCGCCGCCTTGGCGGCGTCGGCGCCGTGATACTCCTCGACCAGCATCGAGGCGAGGCGCTTCTTGGCCTCCATCGGATGCACCTTGCCGGACTTGATGCCCGCGATTTCCTCGAGTGTGACCTCGGTCAGCAGTTGGTAGTAGCGCGCCATCAGGGGATCCGACACGCGCATCAGCTTGCCGAACATCTGGTCGGGCTTTTCGGTGATGCCGACATAGTTGCCGAGCGACTTCGACATTTTGCGCTCGCCGTCGAGGCCTTCCATCAGCGGCATCGTCATCACCACTTGCGGCGGCTGCTTGAACGCACGCTGCAGCTCGCGTCCGACCAGCATGTTGAATTTCTGATCGGTGCCGCCGATCTCGATGTCCGCTTCTAACGCGACCGAGTCGTATCCCTGGATCAGCGGATACAGGAGCTCATGCAGAAACAGCGGCTCTTCGTTCTCGAGGCGCTTCTCGAAATCGTCGCGTTCGAGCAGCCGCGCCACGCTGATGTGCGCCGCCAGTTCGATGAGCCGCCGCACGCCGAGGTCTTCCATCCATTCGCTGTTGAAGCGAACCTCGGTACGCGCGGAGTCGAGAATCTTGAATGCCTGCCGGCGATAGGTCTCGGCGTTGGCTGAGATATCCGCGCGCGAAAGCGGCTTGCGCGTCTCGGAGCGCCCGGTCGGATCGCCAATCATTGCGGTGAAATCGCCGACCAGGAAAATTACCGTATGACCATCGCGCTGAAAATCGCGCAGCTTCTTCAGCGTGATGGTGTGCCCCAGATGCAGATCGGGCGCGGTCGGATCCATCCCCAACTTGATGCGCAAGGGGCGGCCCAGTTTGAGCTTCTCAGCCAGCTCAGGTTGCGAGATTACTTCGACCGCGCCATGACTCAGCGCGGTCGCGCGCTCCTGTTCGTTGCTATCATCCACCGCTTGGAAATCCGTTACCCAGTTCTCGCCCGAAGGCGGTGATCAAGCCTACCCGAAACCGCGCACGCGGCCTACATTGGCCGGGCGTTTCAAGCGGGTTATTTCGCGGATCGCGCGGCTGCGGGATGCTGAACGCGGCGCGCTACATCAACCGCTCGCGCTTGAGATGCGCTTCGAAGATTTTCAGCGCTTCTTGTTTAAACTGCGCGATCCGGTGCGGGGTCCATTCGTGTTTGGGAAATTTGCACCGCGCCGCCTCGAACACTTCGGCGATCGGGCGCGGCTTCACGCTAAAGCCGCTGGGACCGTAGAGTTGATGCAGCAGCCACAACTGCACATCGTTCATCCCGTGAAAACACAAATCCAGCGCAATTAAATCGTCGATGATGTTAGGCCCTTGATGGACCTTGGGCGGACGCCTCGTGGAAAAAATCCCCGGCCTCGCGTTCGGCGTCATGAGCTCGCTAGCTCTGAAATAAAAGCGCAAGGCGGCTTGGCGCGATTTGAATCGCGGCGCGGTAACTCCGGCCATGGTTCCCTCTTGAGCCCTCGCCAAATGTAGACAGACGAAGGCTTCATAGCCTCGGGCAGATTGGTACGCTGCCGTGGGCGGCCGACCTCGGTCGGTGGTCCATTCAGCATCCGGCCCGGCGGCCGGATGAATCTGATCTAGCCCAGCGGTCTAAGCCTGTCAACTGTCTGTTACTACATCATAACTGCCAGTACGTCGGCTTAGTTGTACCGAATGTTTTAAAAGAAAATCTTCGGCCGCACGCATCAATAACGAACCCATAGTTGAGAAATCAGGAACGCTGGTTGAAGCGTCCCATCGCGCGCTCCAATCCGTCCGCGATTATCGCCTCAACCGCTTCGGCGGCACGCTCAATCGAGTTGTCGAGGTTCGCGCGCGCCTCGGCGCTCATGCTTTCGAGCAGGTAGTCCTTGCTCTCACGCTCGCCCGGCGGACGACTGACGCCCACGCGCACGCGAATGAAGTCCGGCGTGCCGAGCGACTCAGCGATCGATCGCACGCCGCGATTGCCGGCGTCGCTGCCGCCCTGCTTGAGACGGAGCCGGCCGGCTTCCAGATCCAGTTCATCGTGCACCACGATCAGACGCGAGGGTGGAACCTTGTAATAGCCGAGCACCGCGGCTAGACATTCGCCGCTGCCGTTATAGTAGGTCTGCGGCTTGACCAGCAGAGCGCGCGCGCCCGCGAGCTCGGTCTCGGCGATCATGCCTTTGAACTTGCGGCGATCGAACTGCGCATGTTTCGATTTCGCTATCCGCTCGACAACGCGAAATCCCGCGTTGTGCCGCGAGCGCGAATATTCCTCGCCGGGATTACCGAGCCCCGCGACCACCCATCGCGTCTCGGGTTGCGACTCCGGCGGCGACACCTCGTCGCGCTTCTCCTTGGGAGCACGGCGGAAGCCACCGAACAGGCTCTTGAGGCTCATCAACGTTTGCGAGAAGCGCTCGCGCCGTTAAGGTTCAGTATCTCAAGATTTGTGCCGAGTGCTTTGAACAGCGCATTCATCTCGGCCGGTGTGCCGATTGAAATCCGCAATGCATCACGCAGCATCGGCGTGGGAAAATAGCGCACCAAGATGCCGGTTTTGCGAATCGCGCGCGCGAGCGGCGCGAGGTCGTGGCCAGCCATGCGCGCAAGCACGAAATTGGCCGAGGAATCGGGCACCTCGAATCCCATCTTGCGCAGCCGCGCGATGCTTGCCTCGCGCGTCTGCTTCACCCGCTCGACGTTGCGTCGCATCCAGGCCGCGTCGTTGAGCGCCTCGGCGCCGGCCGCGAGCGCGATGCGACTAAGGTTGTAGGAATCCTTGACCTTCATCAGCTCTTCGATGATCGCGGGGCGCGCGAAGCAGAGTCCCAGCCGCATCCCCGCGAGGGAAAAGGACTTCGACAGCGTGCGCAGGATCACGACATTCGGAAAGCGTCGCAAGAGACCGATTGCATTCTCGGACGCGAAATCTACGTAAGCCTCATCGATCACGAGGAGATGGTCGCGCAATGCGCGCGCGAGTTTTGTGAGTTTCGCGGTCGGCGTCAAAATTCCCGATGGCGAATTCGGACTGCAAATTATCGTCAATTTGGCGCGCGCTTTGGCGAGCCGGTCGAGAGGAATCGAGAAATCACTTTCGACCTCAAACCGAAGCACGCGCGCTTCCTGAATCGACGCGAGCGTGTCGTACAGCGAGTAGGTCGGCACCGGATACGCGACCGTATCGCCAGGACCGAGCGTCGCACGAAAAATCATCGCGAGCAGTTCGTCGGAGCCGTTTCCGGCGAGAATCATGTCCTTGCGAATGCCGTACAGCTTCGACGCGCTCTCGACAAAATCGTCGGCGCGCGGCGCCGGATACAGGCGCAGGCTGTCGGCCGCAACCCGCACGACCGCGCGCCGCACCCGTGGCGACGGCGGATATGGATTTTCGTTGGTGTTGAGCTTGATGAGCCGCTCGCCGGGGCGCGGTTGCTCGCCCGGCTTGTACGCCGCCATCTTCTCTATCGCTTCGCGAAACATGCCGGACAAGATATTAAATGAAAACTTCCGCCCAGTGCAGCTAGTCGAGCGGCAGCTTGGCCGGGTGCTTACATCTCAGGTGCTTTCCACCAGCACGTGGCCCGAGATGGCAAGCCTGATCATTTCTTGCGGCGCACTTTGCTGGTCGTCCGCCGCGATCTGCTGACGGCGCCAGGCACCGCGATCGTCGACTCCAACACCCAATCGAGATATGGCTTCGCGCCGGCAACGATCGGAAGCGCGATGACCTCAGGAACCTCGTAGCTGTGGAGCTCCTTCACGCGCGACTCAATCTTCGGAACCAGATTCGCACGCGTCTTGACGATCATGAGATGTTCGGTGTCGACCTGTACCTGGTCCTTCCAGCGATAGATCGATCGGATCGGGCTCACAATATTCACGCACGCGGCGAGCCGCTCGCCCACCAGCGCATGCCCGATCAGCCCGGCCTGCTCCTCGCTCGCCGCAGTCACGAACACCACAGTTGCTGCGGCGGACACGGCGTCGCTTTTCACTTCTCGCGCTCCAGCCGTTTGCGAAGTTCCCGCGCGGTGCATCGATACTTGAACGCCTTGCGGCCGTTGACGAAAAGCACCGGCACCTCGATTCCGAATTGCGCCTCGAGCGCGGGATCGCCGTCGATTTCGACGCGCTTCAGGTCGGCCCGAAAGCGGGGAATGACTTCGTCAAGCACGGTTTCCATTTCGCGACATAACTCGCAATCGCGCCGGGTGTAAAGGACAAGTTCCATCGCTACTTGATGGTATCCGGTTTGATCAGGTTAATCGGGAGGCCGAGGGTTTTCTTAAGCAGCTCCGCCACCGAAGTTATCGGCGCCGGTGTCACGCGCGGATCGGTTATCGGTCCACGCACATTGAAGTATGCCGAGATGATGCTCTTGGTACCGCCTGCGACGTTTCTTCCCACTAACGGTATCTCGCTGAGCAACCAGTTCACCGTGTTGAACGGGATCATCCCAACCTTCATGTCGAGTGTCGATTGGTCCAGGTTGACATTGCCGCTCGCAACGATGTCAATGACCGGCCCATCCAGAAGCAGGTCGTCGGTGTAGAAAACCCCGTCGCTGCCCTTGAAGTCCGCAGTGACGGTGCGGAACTGGATTCCCGACACGCGCGGATCGGGGATCTTCGCGGTGATCCAGCTCCGCAGGTCAATCAACTCCAGCAAGCGCGAGAGCAAGGTGAATTTGTCGAGGTTGCCATCGCGCAGCTTCAGAATCGTGGTTCCCGCCATGGTGGCGAAGAAGTCCGCATCGGTGTCCGCCCACAAATCGCCGGTTAAATCGAGGTGTCCCGACACAGGCGAACGGGTGATTTTCTTGCTCAGCAGGAACAACGACGCGGCATTCATGTTCTGGCCTTTGCCGAACAGGTGGATCCAGTCGTCCTTCTGGCGGCCCACGATGTTGAGGCTGAGGTGCCCCCCATAACTCGAAGCGCTGAGATTGTCGACACTCCATTCGCCGTTGCGATATCTGAAATCGGTCTTCGCATTCTTCATCGCAAAGGCCTCGAGGTTCGCCTCGCGTGCGTCGATGTGTCCGCTGATAGGGATTTTTGGCGGATGCGTCGGCGTAGGTGGCATCCACGGCAGCCGCACGAATTTCAGCACTTCAACGTCGAGCCGCTGCACGTTGGCATCGATGCGAACCGAGGGTTTGCCGAGATCCGGCACCGTGATGTCGAAATCGATCGGCGATTTCTCCAGCTCCGCCGCCGGCATCGATACCACCAGCGTGCGGTCGCGAATCGTCACGATCGCGGGATGCACAAAAATCGGCGAACGCAAAAAGCCGAACTGCACTCTCCCGTTGAGCAGCGTGATCTTGCCGTTCGCGAGAAACCCGTTCTGCAGATCTCCCGTGATGACGACCTTGCCGCCGACATTACCCGCCGCGCTGAAATCGTCGGGATCGACCAGCCCCTCGAGCCACCGATCGATCGGCATTTGATGCATGTCGATGCGCAGCCCGCGCGTCTGCACCCCCACCTTTCCTATCCGCAGTTCGCCATCGAAATCCGCGGTGCCGCCCGTTGCTCGCGCGCTTAACTTCTCGAGTTTGATCACGTCAGGCTGCACGATGATGCTGCCGGAGGCAAAACCGATGGGTCCGGGCGCGCCGCGGAATCCAACCGTCACGCTATGCGGTTCGATCCTCACCAGGTACTTTTCCGGGCGCGTCGTGACGTTCTTGCGGAGCTTTCCCGACGCGTCGAGATCGGCGCTCGCGGTCCCCGTGAGCGCCAGCAGCCTGTCCCGCTCTTGGACATTGAAGGAGCCCAGCAGCTTGAAGATCGCGGGCCGCAACTCCGCCAAATCGAGGTCCGCCTTCATCGAGATCTGATACGGAACCTCTTCGAGGCTCTGGCTGAGATCGATCCGCGCGACGATGTCGTGCAGCTCGGAATTACCTATCTTCGCGGTACCCTGGACTGCGGACAAAACTTGTTTTGCGAAAATTATCTGAATACTCGCGCCGCTAACATCGGGAAGTTGAGTTTCACGCGGCGTCGCAAAACTTAAGTTGGTCAGCGTAGCAGTGACCGAGAGCTGCTTCAGAATCGATTCCAGCTTCATGTTCTCGAGAGCCGCCAGCGATGACTCGAGCGAGACCTTTTCGAGCTGGATTTGACCCGACTTCATCTGCCGCACCAGTGTTCCGAGTTGCTGAGGCGCTCGTTTCAGCGAGCGAATAGGAGCCAGCGCGTCCTTCCAATCCAAAGTGAGCCCTCCGACTCCAAGAGCGACGTTTGGATTCGGTTCGAAGGGCTTTCCAATGTAGACCTGGCCCGCCGCAATCGGTTTGCCCTCATACATCAGCTTGGCGTTTGAAATCGTGACCTGATCGCTGGACGTGCTGAAGCGAGCCTCGATCGAAGGATCACCGAGCTTAAGTGGCGACGAAAGATCGGGGCTGCTGATGCTGAGCGCTTTCAGGCCGATGTCGGCGACGCCCTCCAGCGTACCGTCATGGGCAACCGAAAGAGTGATTTGTCCCTGCGAATGCCCGGTCACCTCGAGATTTCCGATCGAGAGATGTTGAAGCGGCAATTTCGAAAACCGTAGCTTGCCCTGCAGCGCTTCGGTGGGGGAAAGCGCCCCGCCCTCACCAAGTTTGAAGTTGCCCGCCGCATGAGTTCCAGCAAGCTTCGGAAATTCGCAGTCCGCTTCGAAAGTGACCGTCCATAGCTTGGGCGTCAAGCGGCGATGGTGTGCGACCAGTTGCGCATTGCGCAGCAGCAGCATTCCCGACTCATCGCGCAACTCGAGATTGCTAATCACGAGGCGCTCGCTGATGCGCGCGAGCTCGCCTATGGCAGCCAGCGTACGATCGATCATCTCGCGCCCCGGGCGCGGCATCGGACCGGAGCCGACCGAAGTCGCATCGAACGGAACGGTGAGAGATGGCCCCTCGAGGTCGAGCTCGCGAAGCGGCAGTCCAAGGGTCAATAGCGATCGGTAGTGGACCACCGCGCGAATCCGTTCAAGCACGACAACCTCGCCATTGCCCGAGGTTGCGCGCGGATGATCCAGCTCGACGATTAAATGGTTTGCGAGCCGGATGGTGCTCGACGCCGCCGTTATCTGGATGCCGGTCTGTTTTTTGACCGCGGTCAGGACGGCGACCACGATGCGATGATGATTGAAATAGAGCAGCGCCGCAGCCAACACGACGAGCGCAATGAACATCGCCGAGGCGATCGCAGCGATGCGCACCACGAGCCTCATCGTTGGCAATGCTCAACTAAGTTGTCGGAGGCGCGGGACGCCGTCGCGTTGTTATTCGCGTTCGGAGGCTTCGACCTTGGGAGCGGCAGCACTGTCGGACCATCCAGCACGATGCTTGTCGCGGAGCGCCGTTTTCAGGATCCGGTTGCGTATCCGTACCGACTTGGGCGTGACTTCGACCAGCTCCTCTTCGTCGATCCATTCCAGCGCCGTGTCAAGCGTGGGAATAGTCGGGGTCGTCAGCCGGATCGCCTCGTCATGGCCGGCCGCGCGGATGTTGGTAAGTTTCTTTTCGCGGCACACATTGACCGGCAGATTGGTCTCGCGCGCGTACTCGCCGACGATCATGCCTTCATAAACGGGATCGCCGGCGGTGATGAAAAACTTGCCGCGTTCCTGCAAATGGAAAATCGCGTATCCGGTCGCCGCACCCTCGCGATCCGAAATCATCGCGCCGTTCTGACGCGAGCGAATGTTCCCCGCCCATGGGATATAGCCGTTGAAGATCGAATGCATCACGCCGGCCCCGCGCGTCTCTTGCAGGAAGCGCCCGCGAAATCCGATCAACCCGCGCGAGGGAACGTCGTACTCGAGGCGCACGCGGCCGCTGGCATGCGTCACCATCGTGCGCATCTTGCCTTTGCGCGCCGACAGCAACTGCGTGACGATGCCTATGCATTCTTCGGGAATGTCGATAACGAGAAATTCCATCGGCTCCAAAATCGCGCCGTCCTTCTGCTTGGTCACGACGGTAGGCTTCGAGACTTGCAGCTCGTAGCCCTCGCGCCTCATCGTTTCGACGATGACGGCGAGTTGCAATTCACCGCGACCCATCACGCGCCACTGATCGGCGCTGATCGGTTCAACTCTGATGCTGACGTTGCGGCGCGACTCGTGGATGATGCGCTCGCCGAGTTTGCGCGAGGTCACGAACTGGCCCTCGCGCCCGGCCCAAGGAGAATTGTTGACGGAAAAAGTCATCGAGACGGTGGGCTCATCGATGCGAATCGCGGGCAGCGGCCGTGGATTCTCGAGGTCGGCGATCGTCTCGCCGATTTCGATATCTTCCAGACCCGCAACCATCACGATATCTCCCGCCTCCGCGCGATCGACTTCGACCCGCTTCAGACCCTGCCACGCGTAGAGATGCGCGACCTTGCACACGCTGGTGGTGCCGTCGAGGTGGCACAGCGTGTACTGGCGGCCGTCTTCCATCGAGCCCGCGACCACGCGACCGATCGCGAGGCGGCCAACGTAGTCATCGTAATCGAGGTTGTTGGCCTGGAACTGCAGCGTCGCTTCCGGATCGACTTCGGGGCCGGGCAGATGATTGATGATGGTCTCGAACAGCGGCTGGAGATTTTCGCCGCGCTCGCCGAACTTCGTAACCGCGGTTCCGATTCGGGCATTGGTATAGAGGATCGGAAAATCGAGCTGCTCTTCCTCCGCGCCGAGATCGATGAACAGATCGTAAACCTCGTCGAGGACATCGGCGGTGCGAGCATCGGCGCGATCGATTTTGTTGATGCAAAGTATCGCGGCGAGCCCGGCCTCGAGTGCCTTCTTGAGCACGAAGCGCGTCTGCGGGAGCGGACCTTCGCATGCGTCGACCAGCAGCAGGATTCCGTCGACCATCGAGAGCGTGCGCTCGACTTCGCCGCCGAAGTCTGAATGCCCGGGAGTATCGACAATGTTGATCCTGGTGGTGCCCCATACGATCGAGGTGTTCTTCGCCATGATGGTGATGCCGCGCTCGCGTTCCAGCGCGTTGGAATCCATCACGCGATCGACCAGGTTTTCGTTGGCGCGAAATACGCCGGATTGGCGCAGCATCGCATCGACCAGGGTGGTTTTGCCGTGATCGACGTGCGCGACGATAGCTAGATTGCGAATATTTTGACGGCGCATTTTTTATGAGGCAGATACTAAAGTGCGGCGAGCCGCAAAGCTCGCCGCGACAATTAAGTGTACCCGCCTGACCTCGCCGAGTAAACGCAGGTCCGGCGCCCCTCCGTTAACATTTCGCGAATGGTCGCGCTCATCCTATGGCGAGGGCGGCGGTGGCTGCTGCTGGTTGTAACGCTTTTCGGCGTCATGTTGCAGCTTCTCGAGGAGCTGCTGGATGTTCTTCACCTCGGTGACTTGCCAAACACCATACTCGTCGCGCGCCATCCGCACTTCCCACTCTTGTTTCTTCTTGTCAACGAAGTGGGTGTAGGCGGTACCGTCATCGCGATGCATAAAGACCATCGCGCCAAGCACGGCGACCGGCGGCATTTGCACGTCATCGGCGCCGTCATTGACGTCCTTGACCGCATATGCACGGGTGGCTTGCGCGAGGGGCTTCGAAAAAAGATCGATGGCGCCCTTACCGACCATCTGGCTGAGCGGGTCGTTGGCCTTTTCCTGCACCATCTCGTAGCCGGCATGCTTCACGACGCTTTCGAAGTTGACGTAGCGTGCGGCGGCCTCGCCGTCGCGAGCATCGATCGCACGTTTCAATTGGAAGACTGTGAACGAGGGACTGGCCGGCAGATAAATCAGCACCCACCAGAGAAGGACGATCGTAACGAGGATCCCGGTCCAGTGCCGGATTGCGAAGCGCATCATCGCGCACGATTCTCCGCCGACGCGGAGACGATGTCGAGCCAGCGCTTGGCGAGTTAGCGTTTAGACAGTTGACTAGCCGCGGCTTTGTCCATCATCCAGATGACGACGCCGTCCTTCGGCGCAACCAGATGAGCCGGCACGCGCTCCGGATCATCTTCTCCTTCGAGGACACGCTTCACCGCCGCCGCTTTGTTCTCGCCCGAGATCAGGAACATGATGCGCGCGCTGTTGTTCATAACCGGCGCCGTCATCGTCACTCGATGACGAATTTTGTCTTCGACTTCGACCGGAACGACAAGGCGATGCTGCTCGCGAAGCGCCGGAATTCCCGGGAACAGCGAGAGCATGTGGCAGTTGTCGCCGAGCCCGAGCAGCATCAGATCGAAACGTGGGAATTCGCCGTCGCCGAGGTTGAGGCATCGGCGCAGCTCCGCTTCATACTCGCGCGCCGCATCTTCGGGCTTGTCCTCGCCGCGGATGCGATGAATCTGCTCGGGTTTGATATTGAGTTTGCTGAGGATGGCGCGATTCGCCATCCCATAGTTGCTCGCCGGATCGTCGGGCGGCACGCATCGCTCGTCTCCCCAGTAAAACTGCACTTCCTTCCAGTCGACGCTCAACTCGAAACGCGTCGCCAAAAGATCATACGTGCGCGCCGGAGTGGTACCGCCGGTGAGGCACAGATTGAATTCGCCGTGCATGCATATCGCCTCGCCCGCGACATGCGCGACTTCTTCGGCGGCGCGAACGAAAAGTTCCTCTGCGGTATCCAGAACGATGATCTGCCGTTCGCTCATGTTATTTCCGGATTAACTTATCGAGAAAATGACGCGCCGCGCCAGACGCGAGGTCGTGACGCAGCGCGATCGAGATCGTCTTTCGATTCGCGACTGGAGCTATTTGGCGGCGCGATGCTCGCCGGCAAGGATTCGGTCGCGATGCTTCCTGATTGCCGCGATCAAATCCTCGTAGGATTTCTTGAACAGTTCGACGCCTTCCAGTTGCAGCTCCGCTCCAACATCTATCAGGTCGATGCCAACCGCCTTAAGCTTGTTGACCGCGTCGCGCGCCTCGTCGAGTTGCGCCTCGAGCGTCGCCGCCACCTTGCCATGGTCGCGAAACGCGTCCATCGTCGCCGGCGGCATCGTGTTGACGGTGTCGGGTCCGATGAGCTCCTCGACATACTTGACGTCGCTGTAGACAGGATTCTTCGTGCCGGTCAACGCCCAGAGCGGCCACTGTGGGCGTGCACCCTTCTTCTTGATCGCCGCGAAGCGCTCGCCGGGGAAGATTTCCTTGTAGCGTTGATACACCAGCTTGGTATTTGCTACTGCCGCCTTGCCCTTGAGAACGGCGACAGCGGTATCGTTTTTCTGCTTCAGTTTCGCATCGAGCTTCTTGTCAACCAGCGTCTCGACCCGGCTCACGAAGAAGCTGGCGACGGAGAAAATTCTGTCGACCGCGCCGCCGTTCTGTATGCGCTTCTCGACGCCCTTGATATACGCCTCAGTGACGTTGTTGTAGTGCGTCATCGAGAACATCAGGGTCACGTTGATGTTGAGTCCTTCCGAGATCAGCGTTTCGATCGCGGGCAGTCCCGCGGGCGTCAACGGCACTTTGATCATCACGTTAGGCCGCGCGATTCGCGCCCAGTAGCGGCGCGCCGCCTTGATGGTGCCGTCGGTATCGTTGGCGAGCAGCGGCGAAACCTCGTAGCTGACGTAACCATGCGTGCTGGCAGTTTGATCATAGAGCGGACGCAGGACGTCGCACGCCGCCTGGATATCCTGAATCGTCAGTGCCTCGTAAATGTCCTCGACGTCTTTGCCTTCGCGAACGAGTTGCTCGAGTTGCTGATCGTAATCCGACGAGCCATCGATCGCTTTTTCAAAGATGGTCGGGTTCGAGGTCATCCCCTTCAGCCCGTCTTCGGTGAGCATCCGCCGAAGCTCGGGAGAACTGAGCAGGTTGCGCCGGATATAATCCAGCCATGGGGCCTGACCGAAACGCTCGAGTTGCTTCAATGGATTTTCCGCCATGGTACTACTCCCGAAGGCTGCGGTTCGTCGCAGCCTCTCAGCTATTTATTGATACTACTTGCGCGCGATTAGTTTCTCGGCGCGCGCGACGACGTTCTCGACCGTGAATCCGAAGTGCGGCGCCAAATCCTTGTACGGCGCCGACGCGCCGAAGGTCGTCATCCCGATAACGTCGCCTTCCGTCCCGACCCACCTGTACCAGCACAACGGCGAGCCCGCCTCGATGGCGAGGCGCCTCCGGTTGCTGGGCGGCAACACCGAATCGCGATAGGCCTGAGTCTGCCGCTCGAAAATCTCAAAGCTCGGCATGCTGACGACGCGCACCGCATGCCCCTTTTTCTCTAGTTCTGGTTTCGCCCCGACCGCGAACATGAGTTCGCTGCCGGTCGCGATCAGAATGACGTCCGGGGTCTTGCCCTTCGTTTCGGTCAGAACATACGCACCCTTATGCAACTCGCTCGCAGGCGCCATGTCGGTGCGATCGAGTGTCGGCACATTCTGGCGGCTAAGCACCAGCATCGTGGGGCCATTCTTATGCAGCATCGCGGCGCGCCACGCTTCCCGCGCTTCGTTCGCGTCGCCGGGACGAATCACCGTTATGTTGGGGATCGCGCGAACCGCCGTAAGATGCTCGACCGGCTGATGCGTCGGGCCGTCCTCGCCGAGGCCGATGGAGTCATGAGTGAAAACCCAAATCACGTGCAACTTCATCAGGCAGGCGAGGCGAATCGAGCCGCGCGCGTAATCGGTGAAGCAGAAAAAGCTGGAGCCATATGGAATGAAAGCGCCATTGTGGGCGATGCCGTTGAGCGCGCCGCACATGCCATGTTCGCGCACGCCGAATTTCAGGTTGCGGCCGGCGTAGGTTCCCCTCTCGAACTCCTTGTCGCCTTCAAGGTCGGTGTAAGTCGACTCGCTCAAGTCGGCGGCCCCGCCGAATAGCCCCCACACCTTCTTCAGGATCGCCTGCTCGACTATCGACGCCGATTTGCGCGTCGCGAGGTTGTCCTTGGGCGTGAAGGTCGGCAGATCGGCATCCCATCCGGCGGGAAGTTCACCTGAAAGTAGCTGGTGGAATTCCTTCGCCTCGGCCGAATACTTTTTCGCGTAGGTGTCGAGGCGGCGATTCCAGTCGTCCTCCGCCTGCTTGCCCTTGTTGACCGCCTTGCGAAATTCCTTCAGCGCCGCATCGGGCACATAGAAGTCGGGCTCCAGCGGCCATCCGTAGAACTGCTTGGTCAGCTTCACCTCTTCGGGGCCGAGCGCCTTGCCATGCGCCTCCGAGGTTCCCTGACGATGTGGGCTGCCGTACCCGATGATGGTGCGAATGCGCACGAGCGACGGCCGATCCTTCTCATCAATCGCGGCCTGGATCGCCTTGCCGATCGCCGCGATGTCGTTGCCGTCCTCAACCGCCTGCGTATGCCAGTGGTAACCCTCGAAGCGCCGGTTCACGTCCTCCGAGAACGACAGCGGCGCGGGCCCATCGAGCGTCACGTGATTGTCATCATAGAGGTAGATGATGTTACCGAGCCCGAGGTGACCGGCGATCGATGCCGCCTCGTGCGAGATGCCTTCCATCAGGTCGCCGTCGCTGACGATCGCGAAGATGCGATGATCGAACAGCCCGCTATCCTCGCGCTCGAAGCGCGCCTCGAGATGCTTGGCCGCGATCGCCATCCCGACGCCGGTCGCGAATCCCTGTCCGAGCGGACCGGTCGTCGTCTCGACGCCGGGCGTCTTGAAATTCTCCGGATGCCCGGGCGTCATGCTCTCGAGTTGGCGGAAGCGCTTCAGCTCCTCGAACGGCAGCTCATAGCCACAGAGATAGAGCAACGAATACAGCAGCGCCGATCCATGTCCCGCCGAAAGCACGAAGCGGTCGCGCCCGTACCATTTCGGATTCCTCGGATTGAATCGCAGGAAGCGCGTGAACAGCACGTACCCCGTCGGCGCCATCCCCATCGGCAGTCCGGGATGGCCCGAGTTGGCCTTTTGCACCATGTCGATGGAGAGCGTCCGGATCGTATTGATGCAGAGTTGATCGAGCTGCGACTGTTCCAGTTTTGAATCCGATGCGGCCACGATTTACTCACCGATTAAGCTAAGGACGGCGCCAAGTTCTAATAAAGTCGCGCCGCCACGTTGTGGTTTTCGGGCTACCAGTCGGTGCGATCGTCGTCCTTGGGATCGCCGGCCTTATGACGCATCACATTGACGACATCCTTGGCGGCCCCCTTCTCGCCGAAGTTCAAGGATTGCATGAAGATGCGCGCAATCTCACGCATCATCGCACCTTCGGCGGGATCGAGCTCCGCGCCAAGATTGGCCAACCGCTCCATCGCACACTCGATCTTCTCCAGCGTGCCCATTATGTTACCGCGCTCGCGGCTCGCAATCGCTTCCCGCAATTCCTCGCGGACCTGCGCGACCACGGGCCGCGCCTTCTCTCCGATCACGACTTCGAGCTCGCGCAAGCCGTCGGCGAGCTTCAAAAAGGAATCGTTAGTGGGATCGTGGAGTGGCATTGATCGAATGTTCCACCTTCAACTGTTGGACTTCAACACTGATTACTCAATGGGCGTGTCTAAATCCAACGACTCCTGTGGATACTGCTACACAAGTCGCATTTATTACCTACTGCTAATCGGAGGCAGGCGGCTTCAGCTGCGGCGCCACCTCGCGCGCGAACAACTCCATCGAGCGGCGGCTGCGCTCCGGCGCGATTCCCGGCAGATGCATCCCCAGCACGACGTGTGTCGTCCTCACTTTGCCGAACGAATGATTGAGCTTCGAGGCGACGTCGTCGGGGCTCCCAACCAGCAGTGGGAACAGAACCTGCGAATCTCGCAGTTTCGACGCTTCCGGCAACGGATGTTGCCCCGCGCCGAGGTAGTCATTCGCCTCGGCCAGCCATCGCGTATACCACGTGATCATATAGTGAAGATGATCCTGCGAGTGCGTCCACGCCTCGTCAGTGGTGCGCCCGACGTACGTGAAGTGGAGTTGCGCGGCGGAGAAATCTTTCGGATTGCGACCAGCCCTCCGCAGCGCATCGTCGTAGGTTTTTTGCGCCGCGGGATTCGCAAGGCCCATGAAATGGCATCCCATCCTCCCCGCGCGCTCAATCGCCTTCGGCGCGCCGGCGCCGATCCATAGCGGAGGATGCGGCAACTGCACCGGCCGCGGCATCAGGCGAACGTTCTTCACATTGTAATGCCGCCCGTCGAATGAAAAATCTTCCTTGGTCCACGCCCCTCGTATCACATCGATACCTTCCTCGAGGCGGCCGGCGCGCGTGTTTCGATTGACTCCGTAGGCCGCGAATTCACCCGGCGCGTATCCCTGGCCGAGGCCCAAATCGAAGCGTCCGTTCGAGATGATATCGATCGTGGCCGCATCTTCGGCGACGCGTACCGCGTTATGCAGCGGCAACAGCACCAGGTAGGTCCCGATGCGGATGCGTTTGGTGATCGCGGCAATCGCGGAGGCAATCGGAAGAATCGCCGGCGAATATCCGTCCTCGGCAAAATGATGCTCGGTCAGCCAGATCTCGTCATAGCCGAGGTCTTCCGCAACACGGGTCTGCGCGAGTTGCTCGGCATAAAAATCGGCGAAGGGCTTGCGCCATGCGGGCGGATTTCGAAACGGAAAGAGCAGGCCGATACTCAGATTCGCGCAGATACTCATGCGATTCACCCACCTCACAAGTTTTGGAAGTCTTTCGTCGCACCTCGCGCGCGACGCTGTCAAGGCATCGTCGCCGCGCATATCGATCCCGACGCCGATTTGTTGCAAGATGCTTCCTAGTTGCCAGCGCGCGCCCGCGCCTAGCCGCGGGCCCTTTTAGGAGGATGACGGCATTCGATGAGACAAATCCTGGAACGCCGCGTGGTCGTGACAGGTCTCGGCCTGGTGACGCCGCTCGGAACCGGCGTTGAGAAAAACTGGGAAGCCCTGATGGCGGGGCGTTCCGGCATCGCACCCATAACCTGCTTCGATGCTTCCGACTTCCCGGTGAAAATCGCGGGCGAGGTCAAAGACTTCAATCCCGAAGATTGGATCGACAAGAGGGATGTCAAGAAGATGGACCTCTTCATCCAGTACGCGGTCGCCTCGGCCGAGCAGGCGATGCGCCAGTCGGGATTTCAGATTACCGAAGAAAATGCTGACAATGTCGGCGTGCTGATCGGGGTCGGCATCGGCGGCCTGCGCACCATCGAGGAATACCATAAGGAGTTCCTCAAAACCGGTCTGAAGCGCATCACGCCATTTTTCATTCCCAAACTGATCGGGAATCTCGCGCCGGGACAGATCTCGATTCGCTACGGCGCGCGCGGTCCCAACTTCGCTACCACCAGCGCATGTTCATCGGGGAGCCACGCGATAGGCGAAGCCTATCGGATGGTTAAGATGGGCTACCTCGACGCCGCGATCGCCGGGGGCGCGGAAGCGGCGCTGACATCGCTCGGCCTGGGAGGATTCGCTGTGATGCGCGCGCTCTCGACGCGCAACGACGAACCCGAAAAGGCGAGCCGCCCCTTCGACAAGGAGCGCGACGGATTCGTGATGTCGGACGGCGCCGCCGCGATGATCCTCGAAGAGCGCGAGGCCGCGATCAAACGCGGCGCGAAAATTCTCGCCGAGGTCAGCGGCTACGGCACCAACTCCGACGCGTATCACATCACCTCGCCCTCGCCCGAAGGAATTGGCGCGGCAAAATGCATGCAGATCTGTTTGAAGGACAGCGACCTCGACCCTAACGAAGTCAACTACATCAACGCGCATGGCACCTCGACGCCGCAGGGCGATATCGCCGAGACGCAGGCGGTCAAGAAGATTTTCGGGGAGCGCGCCGCGCAGATCGGCATCAGCTCGACCAAATCGATGACGGGACATACGCTCGGTGCGGCGGGCGCGATCGAATCAGTTTTCACCGTGCTCGCGATCGAGCGCAGCATCATGCCTCCCACCATCAACCAGGAGCATCCCGATCCGGAATGCGATCTGGATTACGTGCCGAACAAACCGCGGGAGAGGAAAATCCGCCTGGCGCTGAACAACTCCTTCGGTTTCGGCGGCACCAACACCACCCTCGCCTTCCGGCCTGGGTCCTGAGCGGAGACGGGATGGGTTCGCGAATAGTATCAACCGGGCGCGCGACGCCGCGCACGGCGATGTCCAACAATGACTTGAGTCGTGTGATCGACACGTCCGATGAATGGATTCGAAGCAGGACCGGAATCGGCGCGCGCTACCTGATGCGCAGTGGTGAGTCGCTGGTCGATGTCGCCGCCGACGCCAGCCGCATCACGCTCGAACGCGCGGGGATCAAGCCCGGCGACCTCGACGCGATCGTAGTCGGCACCGTTTCATCTGAATATGCGTTCCCCTCGTTCGCATGCTCGCTGCAAGCGGCGCTTGGCGCCGACACCATTCCCGCATTCGATGTTGCCGCGGCATGTTCGGGATTCGTGTACGCGCTCTCGGTCGCGGATTCCTCGATACGCGCGGGCGACTATGGGCGCGTATTGGTGGTCGGCACCGATGCGCTCTCGACCATGGTCGATTGGAACGATCGGCGCACCTGCGTGCTGTTCGGCGACGGCGCCGGCGCGGCGATACTGGTAGCCGAACCGGGTCAGCGCGGGGTGCTCGGCAGCCTCCTGCGCTCCTCGGGCAAGCATTGGGATCTTCTGTCGGTGCGTGCGACTGGCACGCGCGCTTCCCTCGATTCCGAAATCCATCGCAATCCCAACGACGCGATTCAGATGAAGGGTCCCGAGCTGTTCAAGATCGCGGTCAAAAGCATGGAGGAGGTTTCGCGCGATGTCGCGGAACGCGCGGGCGTGCGGCTTCAGGATATCGACCTGATCGTGCCGCATCAGGCGAATCTGCGCATCATCAATGCGGTCGCGGAGCGCCTCGGACTTCCGTCGGAGAAGGTCTTCACCAACATCGATCGTTATGGAAATACCTCGGCCGCTTCGGTTCCGATCGCGCTCGACGAGGCCCTCGAACAAAAGAGGATCCGCGACAACGACCTGATCATGTTGTGCGCGTGCGGGGGCGGCCTGACCTGGGGTGCGAACATCCTGCGCTGGTAAAGCAAAAGGCAGGGATCCCATTCCTCGTACATCACATTTGAGCGCGCCCTCGATGCTCCCTGAGCTGCTGCGGCGGCGCGTCGTTTTTCTGCTTGGCAAGGGCGGCGTCGGCACCACCTCCGTCAGCGCGGCACTCGCGCTGGCCGCGTCAGACAGCGGAAATTCCGTCCTCGCGATGGAGGCCGACACGCGCGCGCCGATGGCAAATGCGTTCGGTGTGAAGCACGCCTTCGAGCCGGTGATGGTTTCCGAGCGGCTGTTCGTGATGGTGCTCGAGGGGCGTCATGCGCTGGAGGAATATCTGAAGCTGGTGATTCCCGCGCGCGCCGTGATGCGTGCGGTTTTCTCCAGCCGCCTCTACCAGTTCTTCGTCAATGCGGCGCCCGGGCTCAAGGAGCTGATGATGCTCGGCAAGATTTACTACGAAGCCGAGCGCAAATTCGGCGGCCGCGACCATTGGGATCTGATCGTCGTCGATGGGCCTGCGAGCGGTCAGGCGCTCAGCCTGCTGAAAATGCCGACCGCGGCGCAGCAGACTTTCGGCGACAGCGTGGTCGGGCGCGAGGCGGGAAATATCAGCCGGGCGTTACGTGATGATCGCGAGACCGCGGTGGTCCTCGTCACCACGCCGGAGCCGCTGCCGATTTCGGAAACGCTGGAGACCGCCGAGACATTGCGCGAAACGGGAATCAAACCGGCCGCGATCATTTTCAATCGTAGCCGCACGCCGAACTTCTCGGGTCGCGATGTCGCGAAGTTGAAGGAACATCTCATCGCGACCGGTAAAGCCTCGGATGCCGAGTACCTCGGGAAAATCGCCAAGGCAGAACTCGATCGCGCGAGCCAGGCTGAGAAAGCGCTCGCACAACTTCGTGCCGAGACATCGGCTCCGATCATCGAGTTGCCGCTGCTGCGCGGCGTCTCGGGTAGTGAACTGGTCCGCGCTCTCGCCCAGAACCTCGCCGCCGCGAGTTCTGTAGAGAAATCCCCCAAACGAGCTGCCCGCGTCTAACCGCCGCGTTGCAGCGAAGTCTGGATCAACCAACAACCGCTGGATACGCTAATCGGGCACAACATCAGGAGAACCGACGATGCCCGAGGCCGAACGCAAACCCGAAAAGCCCGCACCGAAACGCGAGCCGTGGATCATCAGAACCTACGCGGGTTTCGGCGATGCGCGTCAGGCGAATCAACGGTTCCATCAGAATCTGAAAGCGGGCCAGAAAGGCCTCTCGATCGCGTTCGACCTCCCGACCCAGAACGGCTACGACCCCGACGCGCCGGTTGCGAGCGGCGAGGTCGGCAAGGCCGGCGTTTCGATTTGCCATTGGCGCGACATGGAGGAGTTGCTCGAGGGCATCCCGCTCGGATCGATCAACACTTCGATGACAATCAATGCGACCGCGCCGTTCCTTCTCGCGTTGTACCTAGTGGTCGCGGAGAAGCAGGGCGTGAGTTGGGATCAGCTTCGTGGAACAACGCAGAACGATCTGATGAAGGAATTCGTCGCGCGCGGCACCTCGATCTTTCATCCTGAGGTTTCGTTTCGACTGTCCACTGAATTGATCAAGTTCGCCGTTACGCAAGTACCGAACTGGAACCCGATCAATGTGTGCGGATATCACTATATGGAGAGCGGCGCCGGGCCGGCCGAAGAAATCGGTTACGCATTCGGCAACGCGCTGCTGCTCCTCGATGCGCTACGCGAGGAAGTCAAGCCTGCGGACTTCGAGCGCACGGTGAAGCGCATCTCATTTTTCATTAATAGCGGAATCGAACTGGTCCCAGAGATTTGCAAAATCCGCGCGTACTTCAAGCTATGGCCGGCGCTGTGCAAATCCGAGTACGGAATCGACGGCGTGCTGTTCCGCGCCGGATGCCAGGTGCGATCGCTCACGCTGACCGAGCAGCAGCCCGAAGTGAACATCCTGCGCATCGCGTACGAAGCGCTGCCGGTCGTGCTTTCCGCCGACGCGCGCGTCAACGCGCTCCAGCTTCCCGGCTTTCGCGAGGCGATGTCGCTTCCCGATCAGGCCGAGCAGCTAATCGGATTGCGCACGCAACAGGTCCTGATGCATGAGACCGGCATCACCGACTACCTCGACATTTTCGAAGGCAGCAAGATTATCGAAAAGCTGACCGGCGCAACGATGGCGAAGGCACGCGACATCGCGATCAGTATGCGGGAGGCCGGTTACACGAAGTCGATCGGGATCGTCAGCTCCGAATTGACGCGCCAGCTCTCCGAACGCCAGCGCAAACTCGAATCGGGAGAGATAACGCAGATCGGCGTCAATGCGTTTCCCGGCGAGATCGGCCTCGCACCTCGCGCGGCTCATCCGGATGATTCGGTCGATTATGACGCGATTGCGCGCGAGCGGATCGCGTCGATTAATCAATGGCGTCAGT
This sequence comes from uncultured delta proteobacterium, assembly GCA_963815835.1. Classification (GTDB taxonomy): domain Bacteria; phylum Desulfobacterota; class Binatia; order Binatales; family Binataceae; genus DATGKG01. The sequence continues at coordinate 2,344,939 of CAWFIF010000001.1, read as the reverse complement.
CACGCGACAATCGCGCGGTCAGTGCCACACGCGAACAACTCGAGCGCGCGGCCAAAGAGGGCGGCGACGTGATGCAGGCCACCCTAGACCTCGCGCGCGCGGGCGGCACCGTCGGCGAATGGACTTCCTCGCTCGAGCGCGTCACGCGCGGTCGCTACACGCCAATCATCCTCGATCGATCATCCACCAGCGCGCAGATAACGGTTCCAACCATCGACTCGAAGTCGCGCCGGATTCGGATCGCGATCGGAAAGGCGGGCCTCGACGGCCACATCAACGCGGTGAAGCTGCTCGCGCAGGCATGCATGCGGGCCGGGATGGAGGTCGTGCTCGCGGGATTCAAGCAAACGCCGGAGCAACTGGTAGAAACCGCCCTGCAAGAAGATGTTGACCTGCTTGCGGTGTCGAGCCTGGCGGGCGCGCATATGACGATTGCACGCGAGACGCTGGAACTTTTAAAGCGGCGCGGCGCGAGCGATGTGCGCCTGGTGATGGGCGGCATCATTCCCGAGGACGATCGCCAACCGCTGCTCGACCTCGGTGTGAAGGCGGTCTTCACGCCGAAGGATTCCAACCTCGGCAAGATCGTCGGCGAGCTGATCTCGATGAGCGAGGCGCGCGGTTGAGGCACAAGGCGCTGGTCGCATCGGTGCTCGCAATCGCGATGGCGTCGGCAGCGCATGCGGCAGAACCGCGCCCGTGGCTTTGCCGCGACAAGCCGGTGTTCTCATCGCAACAGCCGATGAGCTTTCGACTCAGCACCAACTCGCGATCGCGATGGCAACTGTTCCTCATGCAGTTCACGCCGGGCGGGAGTAACGACGGCTTCGACATCGCAAAGACGGCGAGCGGTACCTCGAGCGGACATTTACCTGCGGGGCGCTACTTCGCCGTCGCGCTCCACGACGTGCGAGGCAATTGGGTTTGCCCAGCCGACGTGGACGAGCAGCCGAGGTCCGCGGGCACCATCAGCAATCTGTGTTTTGCGGCGCGGGACGATGACTGCGACGTCAGACTGATCGTGACACCGGACGCCACGACGAACGCCTCGTCGGCATCAGCAACTCACTAGGCTCCCACCACATCGGCAGGATCGCGTTTGGTACTCGTTGGCGATTTGAACTATGCAAGAGTTTCGAGGCCAGTGCGATTGACCCAGGAGACTCCCATGGCAAACACCGCACCGCACGATCCGCCCTTTCGCGCCGAGCACATCGGCAGCCTGCTTCGTCCACCCGAGCTTTTGAAGGCACGCACCGATAACGAGGACGGCCGTATCTCCGCCGAGGAGCTGCGCAAGATCGAGGATGAGCACATCCGCAAAGTGGTCGCCCTCCAAGAGGAGGTCGGGCTGCAATCGATCTCCGACGGAGAATATCGTCGCTCCGTTTTCTACACCGACTTCGCATCCAGAGGACTCAAGGGCGCGTCGGTCTACTACGAATCCGAGCGGATGTTTTTCGTTGACGACCAGAACAACAAAATCGCCGTTCCCCTGCTAAGGATTGACGGCCCGCTGCGATGGACCGAGCCGATTCACGCCGACGAATTCAAGTTCACGCAATCGCTCACCAAGCGCACCGTCAAGATGACCTTGCCCTCGCCCACCAGCATCTACTCGGTCGATGGGCGAAACGTCAGCACCGAAGCGTATACCGATCTCGATATGCTGCGCGCCGATTTAGTTGACGCTTATCAAAAAGAATTGCCGGCGCTGGCCGCGGTTGGATGCCGATACGTCCAGCTCGACGAGGTGCCGATTGCTATGTATTGCGATCCCAAGCGGCGTGCGCAGATGAGCGACAGCGGTCACGACGTTGACGACATCCTCTTCAACGTGTTTCCGAACCTCATCAACGACGTGCTGGCCAACCACCCGAAGTCCATCCACGTCGCGATGCATCTGTGCCGCGGCAACAACCAGAGCGGATGGCTTATCGAGGGCGGCTACGATCCGGTCGCCGAGATGCTGTTCAACAAGATCAACGTCGATTCCTACATGCTGGAGTACGACACCGCGCGCGCCGGAACCTTCGCGCCGCTGCGCTTCGTGCCAAAGAATAAGTCGGTAGTGCTGGGCCTGGTGTCGAGTAAGCTTCCGCAGCTCGAATCGAAGGACGACCTCAAACGCCGTATCGATGAGGCGGCAAAGTACATCGACCTCGACCAGCTAGGTTTGAGTCCACAATGCGGTTTCGCCAGTACCGCGCCCGGCAACAAGCTCACGCCCGATGAGCAGTGGGCGAAGTTGCGCCGCGTGGTTGAGGTCGCGCAGGAGGTTTGGGGCTGAGCGAGGCTCCCTGGTCATGTCGATTGATAGACACAGAATCGAAAGCTTCCTCTATCGCGAGGCGCGTCTCATGGACGCGCATGCGTATGACGAGTGGCTCGCCTTGTGGCATGAGGACGCGACCTACTGGGTTCCTTGCAACGCCGACGACATCGACCCGACTCAAAACGTTTCGGTGATTTACGATCGGCGCGGACAGTTGCGCGGGCGCATTCAGCGGCTCAAGGAGACCTCATGGTTGCGCGAACAGGCGCCGCGCTTGAAGCGTCTCGTATCCAATATCGAAATCGAGTCGGCGACTGAGAGCGAAGTGGTTGTGAACTCGGCCTTCATCCTCGCAGAGCTACACCGTCACAACCAATACCTGTGGGCCGGCAGCACGACTCATAAGCTGGTTCCGAATGACGACGGCTTCAAGATGAAATATAAGAAGGTGGTGCTGCTGAACAACAACGAGGCGCTACCGAACTTGCTGTTTCTTATTTAGTCGTGTGGAGGGTTGCCTGTGACACTCAACAGCGAATTCGCCTCGGTTGAGATCGATCGCGACGATAGTGGCAATGGCCCGCGCCTCCTGATTCGCGATGCGCGCAGCGGTAAGAGCATCTTCCTCGATCCACTTGAGCTGGCGTCGCTCGCGTGGGCGCGCCACGAGGAGCTGCTGCCTTTTCTCGACCCCGCACGACTCGATCCGCGCTCCAGATGACCAAGGTTGGCTTCATAGGACTCGGCGAGCAAGGCAAGCCGATGGCCATTAACCTCGCGAAGGCCGGTGCCTTCGATTTGATGGTTCATGATCTGCGCAAGGAAGCGGTCGATGAACTCGTCGCGCTGGGTGCTCGCAGAGCTAACTCGCCTCGCGAGGTGGGCACTCATAGCGATGTCATCGAGGTGATCGTCGTCGATGATGCGCAAGTCGAAGCCGTCGTACTCGGCGATCAGGGAGTCATCGCAGGCGCACGACCGGGCAGCGTAGTCGCGATTCACAGCACGATAAGGCCGTCGACGATCCGCAAGGTTGCGACCGAGTGCACGGCACAAGGTATTGGCGTCATCGATGCGCCGGTGAGTGGCGGCGCAAGAGGCGCCCAGACGCGTACGATGTGTTACATGGTCGGCGGCGACAAGGAGCTGGTAGATAGATGCCGTCCGATCTTCGAGACCTCCGGCAAGAGCATTTTCCATATGGGTCCTCTCGGTTCGGGAATGATCGCCAAGCTCGCGCATCAGGTGATCATCTGCCTCAATGTTCTCGCTGCCGGCGAAGGGATGATGCTCGCGAAGAAGGCGGGACTCGACCTCGCGATGATGCAGGAGGTTGTGCGCGCCGGCGGAGCCTCAAGTCGCGTCGCCGACAGCTGGGTAAAGTACAAACCGACAACAAACGCTGGCAAGCTATGGCGCAAGGATCTGATGCTCGCCCTCGAATGCGCCGACGAACTAGGCCTCGATTTGCGAGGCGCATCGACCGCGCAACAATTGATCGAAAAAGTGCTAGTTAACGATTAGTGCAAAGGCTAACGAAAGATTGACGCTAGGCGGAGGCGAAACCCCATGGCGACTATGCTGACCCCATCGGCAGACTACCGCGAACTCATCCAGAGCGATCGCATCAGTGGGCGCGTCTATTACGATCCCGCCATCTTCCGCGAGGAACTCGAAAAGATCTGGTCTCGCGAATGGGTCTACGTCGCCCACGAGAGCGAGGTTCCGCAACCGGGCGACTACGTGACTCGCCAAATCGGTCTGCAGCCGGTAATCGTTTCGCGCGACGAGGACGGCAAAGTCCATCTGATGCTGAATCGATGCATGCACCGCGGGAACACCGTATGCCAGAGCGACCACGGCAACTCGCATGCGTTCCGATGCGCCTATCACGGATGGACCTACGACAATCGCGGCGACCTGGTCGGCGTGCCATATGCGGGCGGCTACGACGAATCATTCCGCAAAAGTGAGTTCAGCCTCGCGAGGGTGCCGCGCGTCGGGAGTCATCGCGGACTCATCTTCGCGAGCCTCAGCGCGAGCGGTCCCTCGCTCGATGAGCATCTCGGTCCCGCCAAGCGGCTGATCGATCAGTTCGTCAACCTCGCGCCCGAAGGCGAGGTCATCGTGCGGTCCGGCGTGCTCAAGCATTCGTACAAGGGCAACTGGAAGATGGCGCTGGAAAATTCCGTCAACGGCTACCATCCCAACATCCTGCATCACGCCGCGATGGTCATGATGATGAAGGGGCGCACCGACATGGAATCGGTGTTCGGCGAAAAGAGCGATGCGCTCGCGCGCGATCTCGGCAACGGCAACGCGCAGCTCGATCTCAACCCTGTTCACACGCGTAATGGCGGCCGTGTCATCGCGCCGGCGTGGAGCAAGGAAGCCGACGCGCAATATCGCGCATCGATGGAGCGTCACTACGGAGCGGCTCGCGCGGAAAAGATCCTCGCTGAGGGCCCGCCCCACTTCTGCATTTTCCCGAACATCATTTTCATCCTCAATCAGTTCCGCGTGGTTCAGCCGGTGAGCGTCAACGAGACGGTCATTTCGTACTTTCCCACTCTGCTCAAAGGCGCGCCCGAGGAGATCAATCAGCGCCGACTCAACGAGACCTACGTCATCCATGGACCGGCGGGTCGCGTCGCGCCCGATGACATCGAGGCGTACGAGCGCAACCAGGCCGGCTTTCAGGCACGCATCAACGAATGGCTGGTGCTCAGGCGCGGGCTTCATCGCGAGGTGCACGAGAATGGCGGCGTCGCGGGGCATGAGACGGATGAGACCACGCAGCGCGGCATCTGGCGGCACTATCGCGAGGTGATGTCGCACTGATGGAGCGCACGACGATGCCAACGGGGGTTCCTACGCTAGAGGCAATGCTCGATGCGGCGCACGTCGTCGGCGCCGAGGCCGCGCGGAAGGCGGCGCAGGGCGAGCGCAACCGCCGTCTCGACGATAGTGTCATTCGCGCCATCCTCGATTCCGGTCTGCTTAAAATCCTTCAGCCCCAGCGCTTCGGCGGCTATGAGATCGGCTTTCCCGAATTCACTCGCGTCGCGCAGGTCATCGCTCGCTACGATGTTTCCGCGGGCTGGGTCTATTGCATCCTCGCGTGCCATCACTGGTGGGGCGGATTCGTCGAGCCTCAATTGCAAGAGGAACTATGGGGCGAGGATTCGGAGCGTTTGTTCGTCGATTCGTTTGCGCCTACCGGAAAAGCCGAGCCTGTTAGCGATGGTTTTCGACTGGGCGGGCGATGGGGTTTCCTCAGCGGATTGCCGTGGGCGCAATGGGCAGCGGTCGGGGCGTTTGCCCCATTCGAGAAAGGCAGCGATGCCGAGTACCTGATGTTCTTCGTCCCCAAGGCCGACTACCGCGCGTTGGATGATTGGACGACGGTGGGACTATGCGGTTCGTCAAGCGCGAGCATCGAAGTTAACCGCGTCTTCGTGCCGCGCTATCGCGTGTTCCGCATGGCGCCGATGATGGACGCCGGCACGGCGCCGGGCCAGCGCTACAACCCCGGACCGATGTTCCGCATTCCGATGGTCGCAGGGTTGGCATTCGCGCTAGTCCCGCCGAGCCTCGGCGGTGCGCAGGCGGTCGCATCGATGTTCCTTGAGCGCGCCAAATCGCGCGCGCCGCTTTTTCAGCAGCGGCAGGCCGAGCTGGTGCTCTCGCAGGTCACTATCGCCGAGTCGATGGTGACGCTGGAGATGATCGAGCAGTTGACCTATCGCTACGCCGACGAGCTGATGGCGCTAGGCAATGAGGCGCGGCTCCCCACCAAACCGGAACGCGCGCGACTGTTTGCATGGCGATCGATGATCACACGGCGTGCGCGTGAAGTGGTTTCGAATCTGGTGGATATGGCGGGCGCGCGATCGATTTTCACGGATGAGCCGTTGCAGCGCTTCTGGCGCGATGTCCACGTCATGGGACAGCACGTCGCGCTGCACTACGAGGCTGGGGTTCGAACCTACGGGCGGACCCTGATGGGCCTCGAGCCGGACACGGTACTCTATTGAAGTTGTAGCGAGGAGAGCACCGCGTGAATGCCGCTCGATCCTCAGTCGATTGCGGACCGATGGGCCTAAAGCGGAGTTCCGCGATCCTCAGCTTTGTTACCGCGTGTTTCATGCTCACCGCCGGATCGAATTGGTGCGCTTGATCGCGATATAGCGAGGTTGCCAGTTCCGCGCATGAATCGCGGAACTTGATCCATTGAAGCTGCGAATCCTGCGCGGCTTTGTTGTAGGTGTCGATGAAGGCTCTGTCCTCGTTCCATTTGTCTTTTCTCTTCCGGTTCTTCAGATCGTCTTGCGGCGAAGAGAGCATTCGACGAAGGTTTCGGTCGTACTCGCGGTCGGCTTCACGCGCGATTTGCTCATAGCGAACAATCGTCGCGGGCTGGAGCTTGCGGTTTGCGATCGTTTGCTGGATGAGTCTGAGGAAATTCTCTCGTACAAATGCCGCTTGACCGTTGCCTGCCAACCCCCTCTCCATCCCATTTCCAACCGCATCATAAGCCCGTCCGGCTTCCTGATTTTGATAGGCCTTGAAGTTGGCGATTACCCGGTCGAACTCTGTTCGGTCATTTGCAATGAGAGTGCTTCTTATCCGAGCTAGAGTCAGACTTAAGGCGGCTTCGGAGGAAACCTGTGCCGCCGCATCACAGATCTCAATATCCAATGTGGCCTCGGCCAAATCCTTACAGTAGTCCAGTCTTGGGCAAATTTCCGTGCCAGTGAGTTTACACCCCTTAATAGCCTTCTCCAGGGCAGCGGCCTGAGAGTTACTGAATTGATCGGGATTCTCTTGCTCCCATGCCTTCAGGGCCGCTTCAGCCTTTTGCAGGTCGCGCGGCGTGCCCTCGCCATTCAGATACATCAGAGCGACAAACGCACCTGAATTGTTGGCCTTGCAAAGGCTCAAAGCCTTTGCGTAGTCGGGGGTCCCATCGATGCCGAGATAGGAATATGGACATGGAAACTGGGCGGCAAAGCATCTCTCGCCGGTGGCGAAATCTTTCGGGTGGTCGCAATCATCTTCGGCGAGGATCATGGACGACCCGGCGATAAGAGCGAGCAAACAAACCCCCGCCAGCGTGGGCAGGGTCCTTATCTCGATGTGATGTCTAGTTAACTCTTTGGAAATTCGCATTTGACGAACAGGCTTAGCGCGCGGGGATGCTGCGCACAATACGGTGACCGTTAGTCATCGCGACGAAAGCGTTCTCGCTCTTGACGGAGGCGCTCCGCGAAGGCGAAGAGACCACGCGGCGCGGCATCTGGCGGCACTATCGCGAGGTGATGTCGTTAGGAAAGTAAGCAGTGGCCTTTAGTTCTACGGTGCGGGAAACGGCTCACTTCGAAGTTCGGCGACTCTATTCTTGGTCACAATCGTTTTCATGCTCACCGCCGGATCGAACTTCCCCGCTTGGTCGCTATAGAGCCATGTTGCAAGTTGGGCGCATGAGTCGCGGAACTTGATCCATTGAAATTGCGATTCCTTCGCCGCGTTGCGATAGTCCTCGATATCTGAGCGCTCGCGATCCCACAGCTCTTTCGCGTTCGGGTCATTCAGGAGCTCCTGCCGAGCTTCGATATTATGACGAAGATTTCGACCCAGCTCTCGTTCAAGTTGGGTATTGACTGCGTGAAATGCGCTCGGGCTGGCTGGTTTAAGCCTCCGCGCCGCGATAGTTTCTGTGATCAATTTCAGGAAATTCTCGCGGACAAAACTCGCCTGGTTCGCCCCCGCCAGTCTCCTGAGCGAGGCGCCGGCGTAGGCTTCGTACTCCCGCTCCATTTCATCCAGTTGGTATCCCTTGAACTCGGCAATTACCCGATCGAACAGCACACGGTTTGTGATACTCAGCTTACTTCTAGCCTCACCGACCGCCCGCCTGAAAACAGCTTCATCGGAAACCTGCTCAACAGCGTCGCAGATCTCCATGTCGCGCGTGGTGATGCTCAGGTCTTTGCAATAGTCCAATCCCCGACAACGCGATTGCTGAGCGCCTTTGCAAGCGTCGATTGCCTTTTGCAGGGTCTCTGCCTGATGAGGGCCGAATTCATCGGGATCGGCTTTCTCCTCCGCCCTGAGCACTGACTCGGCTTTTTTCAGGTCACGCTTCGTGCCTTGGCCGTTCAGGTACATAAGGACCACAAAGGGCCAGTGCCGGTTGGCCTCGAAACATTTCAAAGCCTCGGGATAGTTAGGCGCGGCGTCAATTCCGAAATAGTTGGGAAGGCAACGGTATTGCCCGAGGAAACAATGGGCGAGCTGCCCGAAATCCCGTGGTTCTTGACAGTTGGTGGCCGCAAAGGCCGGTAAAGCCGCCAAGACCGGCCAAAGGACAATTGTCGCCAGCAAAGGCGCAGGTGGGATTCGTCGACTTCTGGCAGGCAATGCTCTCATATTCAATCATTGACACCGAAACAGCTCTTCTTCATCTCGCCGCCGCTGCTCAAGTCCACGGGAAGTCTCATACTTGCCCGATCGCACTTTTACTCTTACCCACTCGCCAAACCGGTTTAGTGCGCCGACATAATCTCCCCTGTTAAGCAACTTGATAAGCGTCGAGTGCTTGAACTCCTCCGGATGAACATTGAACGCTAAGCTGACGAGAGCATCAAACTGGCCTTGCGTCAGTTGAACAAGAACAGACTCGTTGACCTCGCGTTCCGCTGTAACTAAATCTCCTCGAAGCAAACTCTCTCCCTCAATTCTACTGATCCCGTTTTTGTACTTTTCTTCGGAGATTGAGTGATTGATCCGTCCGGGATGCAGAAGGTGACCGTACGCGATGGTAGTGTTACCAGCTGTCCCGTCGTTATCGTACGGTTTACTTCTGAATTGCTCGTACCTCTTGATTAGATCGATGCCCGCCTGGCTAGCGCGCATGCCGCGAGGCCCACTGAAACTCGCGAGAGCGCGGATGGTAGCGTCGCCGCGTTTTATCAATCCGGTCTGCGGGAGACCATGGCGGCGCTGGAACTCACCTATTGCCGCCAGAGTCGCGCTACCGAGGCGTCCATCACAGCAAGGAAACGATCGCTACGACGATCCTCGACTATCTGGACGTTGAGAAGGCCTTGCACCGTCTTTACGTCCTCGGTGCGGTTCGCTGCCCCGCTCTTTGCGTCTCCTACCGAGTCACTTATATCCCTGTTCATTTTGCGTCCATGCGAATGGCGACCGGCTCCATGGTGACACCGTCATCGCCCAAACATTCTTACACGATACCCGCACCGAGTATACTACTGTAGGAGAATCTCGGCGCATTGGAGATGGTCATCGGAATGGAAGTTAGGAGAAATTGGAGGCGGCGATCGGATTCGAACCGATGCATCGAGGTTTTGCAGACCTCTCCCTTACCACTTGGGTACGCCGCCTGAAGCAGGGGACTGCGACGGAACAAAGTATCACGGCGCTTCAGCGCCAAGCAATTAAGCTGGCTGAATGACGGCCTGCGCCGAGGCTGGACCCGCAAGCATCGTCCGTCGGGACGCCATCGTGGCGGAGTCGTAAATCTTCAGGCGGCTTCGCGATTGCGTACCAGCCGCTTGATCCGCGCGAGCATCTCATGCGCGCGAAATGGCTTAGTGATGTAGTCGTCGGCGCCGAGGTCGAATCCGCGCACGATCTCATCTTCGCTCTGCGCCGCCGTGAGCATCACGATCGGCGTCGCGCGGGTGGCCGGGTCGGCGCGCAATGCGGCGAGGACCTGGAACCCATCCATACCCGGCATCGAGACGTCGAGCAGCAGCGCATCGGGTTTGATCTCGCGGGTCAACTCCATTGCGTCCTTGCCATTGTGCGCGACGCGACAATTGATCTTCCAGGTGCGCAGGATCGATTGCACCATCATGATGGTAGTGCGGTCGTCATCGGCAACGATGATGGTTGGTTCGGTGCGCGCGGCGGCGCCGTGACCAGGTTGATCGACGGCGGAGGAGGGAGCGTTGCGCAACACCATGAACGCGCGCAGGTAGAAATCCTCGCGTGTCCACGGCCTGATTATAAATTCATGCGTGGCGCTGGCGAGTGAGAACGCGTGGCCCAGCACCTCGTCGCGCTCGCCGATGATCACGGTTGGCTTGCGGCTGATCGCGAACAGATCGACCGCTCCGCCGGCTACCTTCGACACTTCGGACGACAGGTTCAATACACACGCATCGAAAGGCGCCAGCGTGGTGAGGCTGGGATGACGCAGGTCGTCGGCAATCGAATGCATCCGCGCGCTGGCGAAATCGATCGCGTTGCGAAGCGCCTGCGTCTCTTCCGGATCGAAGCCGAGCAGCGCAAAGCGTTTTGCTTTGAGCACTTCGACGAGATTGTCCCGAGCCATCAGAAACGGACTCAGCGCCTTCATCTCGTTACGGACCTCTGAGGTTTTCACGGCGAGCGCCATTAGTCAGGTTCCTCCATTGTCACGGAATTGGTAGGTGAGATGTTTTGCGCCGCCTCCAGCGCGATTCGAACTCGCCCCGCCTCGGTCTCCAGTTCGAGAAAGGCTTCGCTCGGATCGCCGACGGGCTGTTGGGTGCCGATTTGCTCCATCTTTCGGCACAGTGCGGCGAGGCGCGTGGCCCCGAAATGCCCGGAGCTTCCCTTCAACGCGTGCGCGATGCGCTTCAATGCTTCGCCGTCGCGCGTTTCGGCGGCCGCCTTCAGGGCCTCGATGCGTTCGGTCAGGTCGGCAAGAAACAACTCGATGATTTTTGCCATGAAGCCTTCGTCGCCGGACTCCATCGAGCGCAGAGTCTCGAGCGCGCCGGCGTTGACGGCGTCGCCAATTTCCTCGGTCGCTGCTTTCATCGCTTCGCCTGTCGCGGGTTGCGCCTCAGCTCGAATCTGCGCCTGAGGTGAGGATGCGGGAGCACCGTGGGACGACGCGGCGGGCGGCGATTGGACAGGGACATTCGCGCCCGCCGCGGCATCGGGCAATATCCATTTCTCCAGGGTCGTCGCGAGCGTCTGGGCCAGCACCGGTTTGCTCATATAGTCACTCATGCCCGAGGCGAGACATTTCTCGCGATCTCCGTCCATCGCATTGGCGGTCACCGCGATGATGGGTGTGCTCCGAAAGCGGCCCCCGCTCTTCCTGATTTGGCGAGTCGCTTCGTAGCCGTCGAGTTCCGGCATCTGGCAGTCCATCAGCACGATGTCGTAAGGACTCCGGACCAGCGCCGCGACCGCTTCGACGCCATTTCCCACCGCCTCAGCCGTGTAGCCGAGCCGCGCCAGCATGCGCAGCATCACGTGTTGATTCATCACGTGATCTTCCGCCACCAGGATGCGAATCAGCTTGGCAGTATCGGGCGGCACTCGCGTACTGAAGTTCGCAGTGGCCCTGAAGGTACCGGGCCGATTTTCGCCCGCGTGGGTTTTCGAGAGCATGTCCTCCGCTCCTCGGCTCGATGCGACCGCGCTTTGTGCGCCGCCGTTCGATCCGTTGCCGTTAGAGCTATGGTCGGGTCCCCCTATCCCGTTTCCATTTAGCTCGATTTGAAGCGCTTGCTGTCTCATATGCTGCAACGCGAGGTAGTTGGAAAAATCCGCGATCGCATCCGCTACCGCAGTCAGCGCCTGCGCGCTGACCGCAAAAGTTTCGGCGAATTCGTTCTGCGAATCGCTCAGGCTGGTCTCGAGCATCAGCTGCGCAACGCCCAGTAACGAGCTCAGCGGCGTGCGCATTTCGTGGCTCAGATTGGCGAGGAACCTCGAGCACATCGAGGTTCCATCGCAGAAGGGATAGTTTTCCTCCCCGGCAATCTGGATTTCGCAATGTGCCTTCGCCACTGCCCGCGAGCACTCACCATTGAGGTGACCGCTGCATGATGCGGTCGGCGTTTCAGAGGCGTCGTTTTTTGTTTCAATTTGGGACATATGCAACGCAAATCGACCTTCGGAATTCGAGGTCTTCGACTCAAATACAAGGAGTGTGCCGCGCCTTGGCGACCCGCCGACGCCGCGCCATCGCCTTGCTTGAGGGTTGGCCACGACCGCTATTGCCGGGCGACGCCTATCGCTGATTATCTACGGCACGAAGTCCTCGCTCGCGATCGCAGATGGATCAGGATGCTGCGCTAGCCGAGGTGCGCTCAATTCAGGACGCAGACCGCCATCCTAATGTCACTTTTCCCCGCCGATGCATGGCACTTGCCAAGTGCATCCGCACCTCGCTAGACCGATGCTCATGTCGCAAGAGAAATCCCTCGACCCATCGCTGGCCGCCTCGCCATCTGAAACGACCTCGTACGATTGGAAGGCCATCATCGACGACCTCAACGCGCTGCTGCGGCTTCGCACCACGCCCATCGGCATGAAGATGTTTCCCACCGTCGAGGAGATGGAGGCGATTCCCAAGATTCGCCGGCCCAAGTCGATTCACACGACCGACCAGATCGTCGCGCAGGCCGCGCGGTTGGGATGGACGGTCGGTATCACGATGAAGGACCTCGTGGGCGCGCAATGCGGCGCGGTCATCGGGCTTCATCCGCGCGACGAGGACTGGCTCTCCGGCAAAGCGATGGCGGGTGTATGGTACTCGACGCTCGTGGATTCTTCGGCGCATCAGCATGCGATGGATACGGCGCCGCACGGCCGCTATCTCGCGATGGCGGTGTCGCCGCTAGCATCCGGGCGCCTCAACCCTCCCGACATATGCCTCATTTACGGCACCCCGGGCCAGATGATCATCTTCATCAACGGGCTTCAGTGGGCGGGTTACAAGAAGTTCCAATGGGGCGTGGTTGGCGAGTCGGCATGCGCCGATTCATGGGGCCGCGCGCTCAAGACCGGCGAGCCGAGCCTCTCGATTCCGTGCTATGCGGAGCGCCGCTATGGCGGCGTACTCGACGAGGAGATGCTGATGGCGATCCCGCCGCACTTTCTCCCGAAGACCATCGAGGGGATGAAGCGGCTGGCAGCGAATGGGCTCAGGTATCCGATCCCGCAGTATGGGATCCAATCGGACGCGCGGGCGGGGCTGTCGGTCAGCTATGGATCGAGGGAGAAGTGATCAGCTAACTGCGCGACATTTTGCCCTAACAGTGTGTCGGTAAGTACCGCCAATCCTCAATGATATAGCGTAGTCTACGTTGTTTGTTCTCCTGTCATTGAAGTGGGTTTGTTTTGCACATTTTGATCTCCTCTTCCACGGCTGAGCCGGTGAAGCCGCAAGCTGGAAGAGGTCGATTTGCGGCAGCCTCGTGTGATGCAATCGGGTAAGGGCGGCGGGCATCCTGGCGGCCTGCGCACCACAGAATCGTTTTGTTTTCATCACATTCCGACATCGCAATTCTGAAATGTTGAGCATCGATGCGGATCATTTGGCTTCGTTTCGTGATTTTCAATCCTGAAATACAACCGCTAGTGGCTTTGTTTTTTCATTTTCTACCTGAGCCTTGCAGGACCAGAATCCAGAGCTGCGGACCCTCGGGGGAAGAGCAGAAAAGCGGGAGAACTCGATATGGTGGGTTCGTTTTTCAGAAGCCCAAAAATCGAAAATCCTTTATTTTCAGCTACTTGGTGGCTTCGTTCATGTAATTTCGCGTTCATTCATCATGGTCCCAAACGACCGCGGCGCCCATCCGGGCGCCGCAACATCAGGATAGCATAGGTTCTACTGGCTGTCAGTCGCATTACTTAGTCTGGTCGAAGATCACCTCGTTAGGTAAGGTATTTCGGCGAGAGTCGAAAATATCATGTCCCAGGAGAGGACGACGATGCCGACATCACACAAAGGCGAATGTTTCTGTGGAGCGGTCAAGCTCGAGGTTTCCGGCGACCCGGAAGCGATGGGGTATTGCCATTGCCGATCATGCCGATCCTGGTCTGGCGGCCCGGTCAACGCGTTCTCGCTGTGGAAACCCGAGGCGGTGAAGGTTACCGCAGGCGCCGAAAATATAGCCACGTTCAAAAAAACCGAGCTGAGTCATCGGCAATACTGCAAAAAGTGCGGTGGTCATCTGATGACCAATCATCCTCCACTGGGAATGATAGACGTATTTGCGGCGACGCTACCGACGTTGAAGTTCAGCCCCGCTGTACACGTGAACTACGCGGAGACAGTTTTGCCGATGCGTGACGGATTGCCCAAGCTAAAGGATTTTCCGAAAGAGTTTGGCGGGTCAGGAGAAGCGGTGCCGGAGTAGCAATCGAGGTCCTTCGCGAAGCGCTCGGGACGCCGCGACGATGTTTCGCGGTGGCTTCGGTTGCGGCTTCGCAAAAGCGAAATCCTTTATTTTCAAGTACTTGGTGGGTTCGTTTATGTAATTTCGCGTGCTCTCGCGACGCTCCCAAATGACTGCGGCGCCTATCCAGGCGCCGCAACACCATAGTAGCATGGTTTCGACTCGCAGTCAGTCGCGCTGACTACCCCGGCGGGAAATCGTGATGAGAAATCGATCATCGATGCGTTGAATGCACTTTGTCTGTCGATGTCCGTAAGCGAATCAGATATTGTGATCTCTGCCCGTACTGAAACTGAATCTCAAATCGAACGTCATTCTTTAGTGCTAAGTTGTTTCTGCACGCAATACTCGCTGCGAAAGGTCTGTGATGAAAATAGTGTCTATTTGCGCGGGAAAGTTAGCTCTAGCAGCTTTGCTGGCCGGATGCTTCCTCGCGGCTGCGGCCGGTCCGGTGGGAGCCGGTCTGGGAGGCGACGCCACGTCTATCGAATCAGATGCCGCGGCAATGCACGGCAAGATGTCGCAATCGCCCAAGCAAGAGCTGGAACAATCCGCTGCTTACAATGTCAAAACCTTCGTCACTGCCAACGGCGTGACGGTGCACGAATATGCCGCGCCATCAGGTAGGGTTTTCGGTATCGCATGGCAAGGCCGGCGTCCGCCCGATCTGAGCGTCCTTCTGGGCTCGTATTATGCTGAATACGCCTCGGCGTCGGCACTTAAGCGCCACGCGGATCTGCATCATGCGGTGATCACGGGTCCCAACTCGGTAGTGGTGATGGGTGGCCATATGGGTCACGTGGTGGGCCGTGCCTATGTTCCAAGCCTTGCTCCGTCCGGTGTGGATCCCAAAGCGGTGGTTAAATGAAGCGGTTATTCACTCGCGCGGCATCTTTATTGGCCGTTGGCGCACTCGCGATTGCTACCGGGGCGTTCGCGCAGCATGCGTCCGATTCCGATTCCGCAGCGGCTACCAAAGCCCCGTTCGCGCATCTTACGGTTGCAACATCGATCGGATTTGGAACGGTGAAAGCGATCACGACCAAATCTGTCGAGTTAAAAAACACCGGCACTATGGATGCTGACGTGACCGTAACAGGGCCATCGCAGCCATCGCCTTTCACAGTTACGGCTGGCACCGGCATATATTCGCTCGGACCGGGCCTCGAGCAGATCATTACGGTGCAGTTCACGCCGACCGCAAAGGGTGCGGTCAAGCAAAAAATTACAATTCAATGCTCTGACTGCAATACTAAGGCCGACGACAATCTGGTAATTCAGCTCACTGGCAATGCGAAGGGGCCGGTTCCGACCCCGACGGCGACGGGTCCAACTCCCACACCCACGGCTACTCCGACATTTACGGCTACTCCGACACCCACGGCAACCCCATCGCCCGCCCCTGGCGCCAATGCGTTGCCGTTTTCGGTAACGCCGGGTCAATACGGGACAGCGGAACAGGGGCTCGCTTCAATCACGGTGTGCGCGACCGGAACCTCTAACTGCACAACCGTAAACGACCTGCTGATCGATACCGGAGCGCCCGGAATACGCATTTTCGGATCACAGCTGGGCGGGTTGGGGATAACTCCAAACACCAACAACCGCAGCGAGGTCGGCGAATGTGCCTTCTTCGGATCAGGTTCGACGTGGGGCGCCATCTCCACCGTGGATGTACAAATCGCCGGCGAGCCGACCATCACAATCCCGATCCAGGTCGTGGACGATATCAACGCGTTCGCTCCGGCGCCGCGCGATTGCACGCAAAATAGCCAGTTGATCTCATCGCCCAGTCAAGCCGGTTTTAACGGACTGCTCGGCTTCGGCCAGCTTAAGAATGATATGCCGAATCTTTTCACCGAATATTTCAATTGCTCCGGCGAAAGCTGTTCGCTGCTCAAGAGCCCTCCCACCGCAGATATCGTCCTTAATCCGGTATCTTTGTTTCCGATCGACAACAACGGCGTGGTGGTAAGCTTGCCCGCAGTCCCCGCGGATGGTCAGGAAACCACTAACGGCACGCTCTATTTCGGGATCGGTACCGAGAGCAACAATCAGCCCGGGACGGTCAAGGTCTACAAGCAAAATTCCAATATTAAAAGCAACAACTACCTGGACATTAATACCGTATTCAACGGCAAAACGGCGGGAGGGTTTTTCGATACCGGCTCGAACGGCTACTTCTTCAACAGCTCCATCCAGCAATGTATCGATGCGCCCGGCTTCTATTGTCCCGCGTTGACCGTGTCGGAAAGCGCGACCAACAAAAGCGTGGGCAGTTCCGTCTCGGGAGTCGTCACCTTCTCAGTGTCGAACGCCGATACCTTGTTCAGCTCGAACAACACGGCGTTCGACGACCTCGGCGGTACCCTCGATGGCGGCACTACCTTCGATGGCTTTGATTGGGGGCTCCCGTTCTTCTTCGGGCGCACCGTGTACCTCGGGATCAATGGGAGTTCGTCATCACTCGGCAAAGGCCCCTACACGGCGTACTGACAGTCGGTGGCGCTATTTCGTGTAGTCGAAGATCTCATGCTCCTCGGTCAGGAAGATCGACGACCGCGCAAAGTCGATGAACTTCGACTCATCCTCCAGCAGCGCGCGGCCCGCCTCGAGGCGCTGCGGACTCTGCGGGTCCGCCGTCATCTCCTCGAAACTGTCCCACCATACCTCGGTGATGCCGTCGTAGGTCTCAGTCATCTTGCGCGAGGCGCGAAAGTTCCGGCCCGCATCCTCCATGATGGTGTGGCTCTGGACGTATTTCTTTGCCTGCATCGCCTTGGCGAAGCTGCGCACCAGCGGCCCATGATGTTTGAGCCAATATTCATGGAAGTCCTTCTCGGAAACATCGGCGCGCTTGCGAATTACGTATACCAGTTTGATCATCACGATCTCCTTCACCGCGCCAAATTGGCTTTTTACGGCAGCTCTCTTATAGGCCTTCGCGACGCTCTCGCCCAGAATCAAAGGCCATCTTTGCGGGCGCCGTTCGGGCGTCTTCGGATTTAAATAGGGCGAAAAAATCGGCGAGAGAGCACGCCTTGTTTTATGGCGCTATCCTTTCCGCCACCGTCGCTATATGTTGGCGAAATTCCAAGATGTAGCCGGCGCAGTATAGAAGCCTTTCGGTTTTCTCTGTAGCGCATGGCGTATTGGGGTTTCGCAATGACAAATCGGGGGAATTCGGTCGTTTGGCGCCTGCTTACGTATGTCGCGATTATCGCATTGGTGGCCGGATCGATCACCACGCTCAGCGCGGCCCCGAGCGATCCCGTCGCCGATGCCGAGCTCGGCCAGATCGATTTCGTTCATAGTACGGCAAACTTCATCGACGGACGGTCGATAAACTCATCGTGTCTCACTTGCCAGTGGCTCGGTGTAACTATTGATGGACTCGGCCATCTCTATTTTGCCGACGTAGGCAATTCACGCGTCCTGGGATGGCTGAGCGCGAGCGGTTTTACCAACGGGCAACCTGCTGATCTGGTAATCGGCCAACCCGATCAGTGGACGGTCGGATGCGTGGCGGGTAACGAAGGCATGGCGGTGTTGTGCAATCCCACTGCCGTGGCCGGCGACTCACAAGGCAACCTTTACGTGACCGACTCCGGTAACAACCGCATTCTGTTTTTCCCGAACCCGTTCGCGCAGTCGGGCCAGGTCACGGCCACGTTTTCGTTGACCGACAGCAATGAGCCACAGGGGATTGCGGTCGATTCGAACGGCAATCTCTATATCGCAGAAATCGCGGCCAACCGGGTGGTCGAGTACAACGAAGCGCTCGGCAATCCCTCCAACACCACGCGCTCTTTCGTGTTCGGCCAGGACGGGAGCATGAGCACCACTGGCTGCAACGACGGCACAAACTCGGGTGACGTGAAGGGATTGGGGCCGGATAGCCTGTGCGGCCCACAGGATGTGGCGGTCGATCCCTCCAACAACGTCTACATCGCGGATACCAACAACGTCCGCGTCCTCGAATTCAACGAACCTCTTGCCGGCCCGCCCGACAACAGCGTCGCAAACCAGGTCTATGGCCAAGGCGGCAGCTTCACTACCAAAAACCCGAACAACGGCGGTTTGAGCGGTAGGAGTCTCGAGTTTCCCGCAGGAGTCGCGGTTGACCTGAACTCGAACGTATACATCGCGGATACCTTCAATCAGCGGGTGCTCGAGTTCAATGCGCCTCAAGCCAGCAATCCGGTCGCCAGCCTGGTTCTGGGGCAGAGCGCCGCAAACACCAATATCTGCAACGGAGGCGTGGCTGCGGGTGACCTGGCAGGCGTGGGTCCAGACGCGCTTTGCATTCCGACCAAGGTGGCTGTCGATGCGAGCGGCAACATCTACGTTGTCGATTTGATAAACAATAGATTGCCGGTGTTCGACCAGTTATCGAATCCACCCACAAACAACCTCGCCACGAGGGTCCTCGGACAGGCCGACCTGATCCACAGCACGGTCAATTTCGTCGCGGCGAAGAGCCTGAACTTTCCGAGCGCGGTAGCGGTCGATCCGCGTTCGGGTGCGAATCATCCATTGTACGTATCCGATCCTGAGAACAATCGAGCGCTGGCGTGGCCCGATGCAGCTTCGTTCGCCAATGGCGACCCGGCGCTGATGGTCTTTGGGCAGGCTGATCCGTTTTCGGTGTTCACCAATGGTCCGTCGAGCAATCCCGGTCCGGGAACGCTGAACACTGCTGGCAATGGCGGAACGCTACTAGGAGTGAATCCAATTACCGGCGAGTTGGCCCTCGCCGATTTCGAGAACGGCCGCGTTCTCATCTACCTCGACCCCTTCGGTTCCAGCAGTGGATGCACCCCCGCCGCCAACGGCTCAGGATGCCCGGGCGACACGATTGCCGATTTCGTGATCGGACAGCCCAATTTCCAAACGATCGGGGTTGAGACCATTAACCGCAAGAGTGTAGGCGAACCGCGTGGCGTGGCGTTTGACAATTTCGGCAACCTTTATGTGACCGACAACTTCAGCCGGATCCTCGAATACGACGCCGGCACATTTCATACTAATGGTCCCGACGCGACACGGGTGTTCGGGCAGAATGGCAACTTCAACGGCCTGGGTTGCAACGCCCACGGCGTCGGTCCCACCAGCGTATGTAGCCCGTTCGGCATGGCGTTTGACGCTTTCAATGATCTTTACGTGGCCGACAACGGCAACAATCGCGTTCTGGTGTTTTTGAATCCGGTCGGATCGCCGGGCAATTGCGTTCCGGCTGCCGACGGCTCGGGATGCCCCGGCGACACCACCGCTGATTTCGTTATCGGACCGCCAAACTTTACTGAGAATCTCGCCAGTCAGTCGATGTTCAGCAGTCCGTACGGGATAGCCTTCGATCAGACAAACAACACCCTTTTCGTTTCCGACGGCGAAAATGCGGTTCTCTCGTTTGACGAAAGTTCGATGCCGGGGTCGATCAACACCACCCCTGGAATTGTCTTTGGCCAGACCAGTGCACTCGGCGGAACCTGTTGACAGAGCCAGGTGACCCTCAGTGCGTCACTGTTGTGCAATCCGGAAGGGATCGCAGTTCACCCGGCCGGCAGCTTGTACGTTGCCGATACTGGGGGCGACCCCGCCACTCCCGATTCACGCGTGCTGCGCTTCGATGGCCCGTTCCAAAATCCCACTCCAACCCCAACTGCTACATCGACCAACGCGACTCCGACTCCCACTGCTTCCGCCACCCCAACGCCCACCGCGACGGCCAGCGCCACGCCTACCTCTACGCCCACGGCAACTTCGACGCCTACCGCTACGCCCACGGCAACTTCGACGCCTACCGCTACCTCCACGCCAACTGCAACTTCCACCCCAACGCCTACGCCAACTGCTACTTCAACCGCGACGCCGACCACCACCGCCACCGCAACCTCCACCCCGACGCCGACGGCAACCGCAACCCCAACCCCGACTGCAACCGCCACTGCAACTGCGACTCCGACGGCCACGCCCTCGCTTCCACAAGCGGGCACAATCAGCCTGTCGGCGAAGACGCTCCGATTCTCGCGCGGAGTCGGCGTGACACCGCTCGCGACGGCGGATTTCACCATCACCAACCAGGCCTCCGGAACGGAGTTGGTCGGAACAGTGGATCGGACCTCGCCGTCGGGTCTGTTCTCGGTCGTGGGCAACAACGCTTTCGCTCTGCTGCCACGCGGTTCCACCTCCATAATGATCGCATTCGATCCAACGAGCCCGGGTACATTCAAAGATAGTGTGACCGTGCACAGCAGCGATCCAAAACACGCCTCGACCAAAGTCTCGCTGGTCGGCGACGGGTTGAGCGGTGCGATCGCGCTGCCGAAAAGCGAAACGTTTCCACCGACTCCGCATGGCACCACTGCTAGTAAGACCCTTATGTTCACCAATACCGGCAAGGGTGTGCTGACCGGCAGCGTGGGATCGTTCACGGGGTCGGTTTTCACGGTCACTGGAGTCTCGTCCGACCTTGGCACCACTGCCGGCGCGTTCCAGATCGCGCCCAATCAGATGCTGAGCGTGACGGTCACCTTCACGCCGCCTTCTGCTTCGCGCCGTTCTTTTACGGCAACATTGTCGATTATCGAGAATCTGAAGCGCGCGACTACGGTGAACATCAAGTTCCTTGGCGAGGGCACCTGATTGGCGGGACTGGTACCGATTGCCTCGCGATCGTGAGTAGCTCCGACTTCTACGATCCGTCGGTAACACTATTCAACAACAACTTTGATGTTGCCCCGGCCAACATCAGCGGCGCTTTTGTCGATGGCGCTAACTCCAGGATAAGTCTTGCTCGACCTAGAGTGGGCACTAAGGTCGCGCCGGACACTCCTGAAAGTCTTTCTCTTAAACGTCGGCACGCTTGCGAATTACGTATACGAGTTTAATGATCATGGTCTCCTTCGCCGCTAAAAAGGCTTCTACCCCAACCTCCCTTACAAGATCCGCCGAGTCAAAAATCTATTTACACAGGACAGCGTTTCGGGTAGTAGCGCGGGGTGCGTTTCGCTCCTCTGGCTGGGGGCGGCGCGGGGGGAGATCGTGAAAGGGACGCGGTTTTCTCTGTTCGCGGCAGTGATCGTCGCGACGATCGCGACGTTGGCCCTCGCCTCGTCGCAACCACAGGTACCTAAAATTGACGCAAGAAAGCGTCTCGCGGACGCCCGGATTGCTCCGGTCGCGTCGCATTTGCCCAAGTTCCCCGATACCTCCACCAAACCCCGAGTGGCGAATCTCCCTGCTCTGAGCGCGCTACGGTTCGAACCCAACCGAGGCCAAACCGGCCCTCACGTAAAGTTTCTCGGCCGAGGTTCCGGGTACACCCTCTTCCTTACCGCGACGGAAGCGGAATTCGCGATCCGGAAACCCCTAAAGCGACCGATTGTGTTCCCCCTCGCGAGGAAAGGGCAGCCCGCGCGGTTTGCGGGTCGGGACTCCGATAAACCAGCGCCGATCCAATACTCACTGGTTCGAATGAAGCTTGAGGGCGCTCAAGCCAACGCTGCCTTCGAACCACTGGATAAACTGCCGGGGAAGATCAACTACTTCATCGGTAACGATCCGAAGAAATGGCACAGGAACATCCCGATCTACTCACGCGTGAAGGTTCACGACGTCTATCCAGGGATCGATCTTGTCTATCGCGGCGGAGAACAGCGCCTGCTCGAATACGATCTGGTGGTAGCGCCCAGCGCGGATCCCGATGCGATCAAGATAAGCTTCCAAGGCGCCGACTCAATGAAGCTCGATGCGAAGGGTGATTTACACCTGAGCGTCAACGGGCGCGACTTCATCCAGCGGGTTCCGCTTGTATACCAGGACATAGGCGGCGCGAGACGAACCGTCGCGGCACGCTATCAGCTTCGCGGCAAGCACAGTACGACGATTCAACTGGCGGCATACGATCGAGCGAAGCCGTTGGTGATCGATCCCGCATTGGTTTGGGCGACTTACCTCGGTGGAACCCAGGATGATGAGATCGACGATGTTGCCACGCGGCCAAACAGTGGCAGCGATACTGTCTACGTCGCCGGCACCACCGGCTCAATGGATCTGTCGGTCAAGGCGAATCCTTCACTGGGGCAACTCGTGGGAGGCGACGATGCCTTTGTAGCGGAGCTGAGTCACGACGGCGCAACCATCGTCTACTTCTCATACCTGGGCGGAAGCGACCAAGATCAGGGCAATGGCATCGCGGTAGACCCCTCGGGGAATGCCTACGTCGTAGGTCGCACCTTTTCCAGTAATTTTCCTACGACCACAAACGCCAAGGACCGTAGCTGCTGCGACGGTTGGTCAGGAGCATTCGTCAGCAAGATTCTGTTCGACGGCAGCAACCTGGCCTATTCCACCTTTATTCGCGGCAGACCCGATATGAGTGGGATGGAGAATGGACGCAATGCCGGGCTTGCCATCGCCGTTGACCCGCATGGCAACGCCTACGCAACGGGATGGACCGACTCCCTGCTGTTTCCAACCAAGTCTGGGGATCCCAATACTCCGGTTTTCCAGGGTAGCAACGGTGGCATCATTGCCGGAAACAACTGCGCTCAAGGTAGTTGCATAAATGCCTTCGTGACCGAGGTCAACGGCGATGGCTCCGACTACGTCTTTTCGACCTACCTCGGAGGCGAATCGTTTACTCGTGGTCTGGCGATCACCGTGCAAGGGACGCGTCCGATGCCTACCGCACCGGAGGTCTACACGCCTTTCGTGGCCGGAGAGACGACTGACTTGATGTTCCCGACAACTCCTAATTCTTTCCAGCCGACGCTGCACAATGGGACAACGGGCGGCGAGAATGCGTTCGTAACGGAATTGAAGTTTGACGGGACGGCTGAGCTTTACTCCAGCTATTTAGGCGACGGCTCTGAAGTTGGTAACGAGATAGCCGGAATTGCAGCTACGTTGGATACCACGTTCCCTGATCGCAAAATGGTATGCGTGACCGGGGAGACCGCGTCACCCAATTTCCCAGTATGCGGTCTCGTCAGTGTCGGATTTCCCGGCGGAGTCAATTGCAGCAGAGCGACAACGCCATTTCAAAATACGCTGACAAGTACCATTGGTCTTGACGCCGCGTTCGTCACCTGCTTCGACTTTGACGGCAATGCCATTGTGGCAAACGGAACCGGAAACGGTCTCTCGTTTTCAACCTTTATCAACGCCGAGCCGGGCAATCCGGGGCCCGACGACACCGGTGGAACAGCTATAAAAATCGATGATTGCGACAATGTCTACGTGACCGGATTCACGGACTCACTTCATTTCCCGACGACCGCTGATGCTCCGTTTCCGAACTTCGGCGGTCCGGACAACAATACCCTGAACGCCTTCGTCACAGTCCTCGATTTCCAGGGCTCTCCAGAAGGTTGCGAAATGAATGACACCGTCTACAGTCCTTGCAGGCCGGTGTTCTCCACTTATCTGGGCGGCTCGAACCGCGATGCAGCCACCGGCATCGCTCTCGACCTCAACGACAACATTCTGGTTGGCGGCGGCACTAACAGTATGAATCAATCGACAGACAATTTTCCGACCACCGCAGGAAGCGCTCAGCCTAATTACGGCGGCGGATCTTCTGATGGCTTTCTTGCGAAGATCGCCGCGATACCGGGAGGGTGTAAGGTCGACAATTGCTCAGTAGCCATAACGGTAACCTCGCCTGCAAAAGCGCAAGGAAGCCCTGGCCAAACCGTTCCGGCCGGCACATTCACTCTCACAAACTCTTGCGCAGATACCATCTTCTTGTCGGACGTGCAGATAGACGTGGGCGATCCCGGCATATTCTCGTCGTTCAATATGACCTCGACGGTCAACAGCAACATGCAGATGACCTCCGCTTCAGGATCTCCGGCACCCACAACCAAGTTCACCTTTCCGAGCCTGGTGCAACTGTTACCGGCTGACTTCACGACACTGAACTTGTCGGCCACGATTTCCAACAATCCCGATGGACCTTCCTCGAGTCTGGTTGTCTTTGGAAGCGAGCAGTTTAACGAACGCGGACACGTGGTGGTGAACTCCGGAGGCCCCGCGCAATTCGGGACGATCTCGCAGGGAACCGGGCCGACCACGACTCCAACCGCCACGCCCCAGCGAACGCCTGCGGCGACGCAAACCCCGACGCCAACTGCCACTCCTAGCGCGACCGCAACATCAACGCGAACCGCGACGGCGACGCCGACTCGAACCGCGACGCGCACCGCGACTTCGACTCCAACGGCGACGCCGACCGCCACCGCCACGGCTCTCCCTCCGGGGGGCACGATTAGCCTGTTGACGAAGACGCTCCAATTCTCACGCGGAGTCGGAGTGATGCCATTCGCGACCGCGACTTTTACCATCACCAACAAGACCTCCGTACAGCAGTTGACCGGAACAGTCGATTCAACCTCGCCGTCGGGTCTGTTCTCGGTGGTGGGCAACAACACTTTCGATCTGTTGCCCGGCGGTTTCACCTCGATAACGATGGCATTCGATCCAACGAGCCCGGGCACGTTCAAGGATAGTGTCACCGTCCACAGCAGCGATCCAAAGCACGCCTCGACGAAGGTCTCACTGGTCGGCAACGGGTTGAGCGGCATGCTTGCGCTGCCGAAAACCGAAACGTTCCCGGCCATCATGCATGGCACTACTGCTACCGAGACCTTCAGGTTCACCAATACCGGCGCGGGTGTGCTGACCGGCAGCGTAGGATCGTTCGCGGGCTCGGTTTTCAAGGTCACTGGAGTATCGTCGAGCCTCGGCTCCACGGCTAGCGCATTCCAGGTCGCGCCCAGTCAGGCGTTGAGCGTGACGGTCAGCTTCACCCCGACGTCAGCATCGAGTCGTGTCATTAAGGACACATTGCCGATCGTTGAGAACCTGAAGCGTATGACGACGGTCAAGATCGGCTTCACTGGCAAAGGGACCTGACGGAATCCGGTGATGTTCCGACAGGTTGTCTACGCTCAGCCGGCGAAGCGCGGCTCGGGTTTGCCCTTGACGTCCAGTCCTCTGATCGCAAAGAGGCTGCCGCCGTCGGGGCCCGGCTCCATGCCGAGAGTTTTGGCGCCGATCGAGGTCGCGTACATCACGTCGAGGTTGTCGCCGCCGAACATCACGCTGGTGATAATGGGTACCGGCACCTCGACGGTGCGCGCGATCTTTCCGTCTGGGTTGTAGCACACGATTTTTCCGCCGCCCGCAATCGCGGACCACAGATGTCCCTCGGCATCGACGGTTGCGCCATCGGGAACTCCGCCGAGTCCTTTGACCTTCGCAAACTCGCGCTTGTTGGAGACCGTGCCGCTCGCGAGATCGTAGTCGTAGGCCGAGATCGTCCTGCTTACGCTGTCGGAGCAATAGAAGGTGCGATTGTCGGGGCTGAAGCACGGACCGTTGGTACATCCGATGGCGGGATCGAGGACGCTGCATTTGAGCGACGCATCGAGGCTGAAGATTGAGCCGACCGCATCTTTGAATTTGGAATCCAGCGTGCCGGCGATGAATCTTCCGCGCGCATCGGTCTTGCCGTCATTGAAAGTAGTGCCCGGCTTCGCGACGATGCCGTCCTTGACCGCGGTTGCGTTGCCGGTCGCGAAGTCGAAGAAATAGAAACCGTCAGTCATCGCGCAAACTGCACCGCCCTTCTCCCGCAGCGCAAACGAGCCGATCGGCTTCGGCGTCTTCCACTCCTTGACTTGGTTAGTCTTGGGATCCAGGCGATAGATGGCGAGCGCGCTACCATCGATCCAGTAGAGCGCCTTCTCCGCAACATCCCACACCGGGCCTTCGCCTAGCTGGTTTTTGATTTCACCGATGTGTTCGATTGTGATCGCCATTGTCATTGACCTCGTTCGCTTCGAATCAGTTTGCCGGAAGGATGTGGATGGGCGTGCGCCCGCGAAGCTCGACCGATAGCGATGCGGCGCCATTGTTGTCAGCCGTAAATGCGTGCTCCGAGCCGTTGCGCATCGCGTAATTTGCGCCAGGCCGCAGTCGCTCGACGCGAATAATTTGTTGACCCGGTTGCGCGCCCGGATAGAGCACGAGGTCGAGGTTGTCGCCATTGCTGAATGCACGCGCGACCAGCACGTCGGGATACTTCGCATCGGTGAGAATCGGCCCGCGCAGTGATGCCTCGGGCGGTCCTTCCGCGATGGTCCTGCGGAAGTCGTCGCGGCGATGGATGCGGGCGCGCATCGCCATCGCATTCGAGAGGTTGGAACCTTTCGAGTAGCGCAGCACGCCACCGTCATCGGAGCGGCCGCAATCCTGATCGAGCGCTCGCAATGCGGCGTCGGCGATTTCGTAATCGCCGAATTCACGCGCGGTATCCATCAGCGTCGCGTAGGCTCCCGCGAAGCCGGATTTGTAATTGCCGAAGTCGAACCCCTTACCCGGCAACATCATGCGGTTCGCGCCGGTCGCATCGGGCTTGATGATGTACTTCAAATCCTGACGCGCGGTCGCCCACATACGCTGCGCGCGATCGGGCGCGAAACAATTTTCGAATCCGGCGAAGCCGGCATCGCCCGCGGGAAATGGAAATCGAATCCCGGTCAGCGAGGAACGGAGCCCGATGACACTCCCACTGTAATCGGTGAATTCGGTATCGAGATTCTTGAGCCATCGGTCGATCACGCTCGGAACGAATTTGGTGCCGAAGACGCGATCGTAAATCTTAAGCGAGGTCATCCCGTAGTGATTGCAAATCGGATAGACCCAGTTGGGCTCGCATGGATAGAGGCAAAATTCCGAATCGAGGAAGTTCTTCATCACCGATTGCGCGATCGTATGCGCGTCATGATTGAACACGCGATGTTTGTTGCGCCGAAACGGCAGGCTACCCGGCTCGGCGTAGCGGCGGTCGCCGGTATTGGACATATACATGCAGAGCTGGATGCCGAACCATCCGGTGAGCATGATGTTGTCCTTCGCCGCGGGATCGGGATCGGTGACATTGAGATGTCCCCATGCCGACTCCCAGAGCCAATAGCCCCAGATTCGTTTGTCGAGATACAGCTCGATGAGGTTGCGCTGCGCTTGTGAGAGGTAGCCATGAAAGCTCGGCGTATACATGCACTGCAGCATTCCGAGTCCATAGCCGAGGTGATTGATCTGATAGCGCAACGCCGAGGTCTGGAACTGATCGACCTTGTCGTAGCCGTTCATCTGGCCGACCGGCTGCAGCGCGCGATCGAGCGCATAGCGCGACGCCGCGAGGTCGTCGGGAGTCAGCTCGCGGTCGCCAATCGCCGGCGCCGGCGCCGCCGCTTCGATCGCCTCGGCGATCGCCGCCCCGATGCTGCGCTTGCGCGCCTCCAGCTTCGCGAGCTCTGCGGTTTTGCGCGCATGCTGCCGCTGATACGCATAGACGGCGATTCCGGCGACCGTCGCGACAACGAGGTATGGCGCGAGGAACCAGGTCTGATCGCCAACCATCCTGCCGGCCAGCAACGCAGCGCCGAGCCATACGATGATGGGCGCGATCACCATCCCGGCGCCGAACCATGCGAACACGGCAACCGCGAACAGCGCCAGTGTCACCGGAAAGAGCAGGATCGCCCATCCTCCCACCGCGAGGAATCCGCCGCCGGGAATCCATAACCCGAGTCCGGCAGCCTGCATCTCCGGCGACATGCCGAGGATCGTCGGCAGCAGGCCGAGGATACACATCGCGGCGTAGATCATCGCATTGCGGCGATGACGCGCCCAGGTCACTGGCCCGACGGTCGCTTCCCTTCGAATAAATGGCTGCGCGATATCGCTTGGTACAACGGCCATGGCTGTTCTCCTCGAATCCCTATCTGATGCGAACGGAAGCCGGTGCGGTCGCGACGCTGGCGAGGTCGTGGTGATGATGATGCGCGTGGAGGTGGTAGCCGTATGCGGCGCCTATCGCGAGCAGAATCTCGATCGACGCGGCGAGTGCGAGCGTGCGCATTCCGAAGCGGCGAGCGGACGGCGTCGCGAGTGCGGGCGCGCCACCAATCAAACGCCACTCAGTGGCGGGATTGCTTGGCGCATCGTCGAGTGCGTCGCCCGACCTCAGCACGAATCGTTTGATCGCGCCAAAGCCGAGCACGATCTGGCTGATGATGAAGGCTGCGAATGCGCAACACGGCATGAAAATAGTGCCCCTCTGAACTGTCGTCCAAGGGCGAGCACAAAGTCAAATGAGCGCCCAGGGCGGGCGCATTCGGGAAGGCCCGTATGATTGACTGGACGACGGACCTGGATGCGCGAAAACAACCGCTACGACGAAATGATTATTCGTGGCAGCTTCGGACTATGGTCCTAGTCCTGGGGTCGGCGCGTCCCGCGATGAGTTCTCCCGAAAGCTTTTCCAGCCCGTCGTCGTGCGGACTGTGGCCATCCGCCTCGGCCATCTTATGTCCGATGGCTTTGAAGAGTTCGCGGCGTGTGATCGGCTTGACCAGGTAGGCGGCGAGCCGATGCTCCTTGAACCGCGCGACCTGCTGCCGGATGTCGCCGGAATAGAGCATCGGGATCAGCGGGCCAGTCGGAAGCTGTTCCCGGCGAATCTTCCTGGCGAACTCCAGCCCGTCCATTTCAGGCATGCGCATGTCGAGCAGGATAATTCTGAAGGGCCGGCCGGCCGCGACCGCGGTGCGAATCGCCTGCATCGCTTCGGTCGCCGAGGAAGCTTCGGTAACCTCGCCGCGCCAGTTCACGATCGTTTCTCGCACCATCTGGCGGTTGAGCTGATGACCGTCCACCACCAGCACCCGCTGCCCGAAGAGATCCGGCAGCGCGGGCGCAACCGGCAAAAGAATCGAACATGGCACTCCAAACGGAGCGGTGAAGCAGAACGTGCTGCCCTTGCCGACTTCGCTCGTGACTGAGATTTTTCCCTGCATCAGGTCCACCAGCCGCTTGACGATGGCGAGGCCGACCCCGGTGCCGCCACATTGGCGCAGGATGGAGGAATCCGGATGGGCGAAGTTGAAGCGGATCGAGTCCAGCTTGTCGGCGGTTATCCCGGCTCCCGTATCGGAAATGCTGACGCGCAGATCGGCCAGCGCGGAACTCCGCGGATTGGCCTCGACTTCGAGAGCCACCGCACCGGATTTGGTGAATTTGACCGCGTTGCCTATCAGATTTACCACGATCTGCCGCAGCCGCAGCGGATCGCCTACCAGATAGTCGGGTACCCCCGGAGCGATCCGCGCGACCAACTCGAGGCCCTTGTCATGTGCTTGCACGGCAAAGGTCGAAATGGTTCTTTCGATCAAATGGGTCAGACCGAACTGGGTATGCTCGAGTTGTAGCCGGCCGCTATCGATCCGCGCCAGATCCAAAATGGAATTGATAAGATCGGCGAGCGAATGGCCGTTGGCGACCATCATGTCGAGATATTGCCGCTGCTCT
This sequence comes from uncultured delta proteobacterium, assembly GCA_963815835.1. Classification (GTDB taxonomy): domain Bacteria; phylum Desulfobacterota; class Binatia; order Binatales; family Binataceae; genus DATGKG01. The sequence continues at coordinate 2,315,068 of CAWFIF010000001.1, read as the reverse complement.
GCGGACAGTCTGGTCTCGGCCAGCAAGTCCGCCATTCCCAGCACCGCATTCATCGGAGTTTGAATCTCACGCGACATGTTGGAGAGAAACTCGGATTTCGCGAGCGATACACGGTGCGCCAACGACAGAGCTTCCTGGAGCCGCATCGACTGCTCGATCACGGTACGCTCCATCGCTTCGAGCAGTTCCTGCAGCGTAGCGACCTTCGATTCGAGTTGGCGCTTATCTTCGAAGGTTTGATTCTCATGCATCAGTATATTTCCTAATTTTGCGCGACCAGCGTCAGTTAGCGAAAACCTTTCCTCCCACGAAACGCAGGATTGCTCATCTTCACGTTGAGTGCGATGGTGCGAAACATCTGCGCCGTCTCCAGTGGAATCGGCACCCGGGTGAACATGATAACTGCGAACAGGTTTCCTGACGGCAATACCCCGCCAAAGCCAAGCGCAGATTTGACCCCGTGAGGGATCACGAATTCGGCTTGCGCAGGTATGAAGGGGCTGATGTGCGCGTCGGGCACGAAGAATACGTTGTAGGTCTTTTGATCGAGGTCGTTGATGATTTCCGGCTGCGTTTCCAGCAGCGAGCTTATTTCGATTCCGAATTGGCGTACCATCTGCGCGATCATTGGAATTTGTTCGACTACGTCATTGCTCGGCAGCGGAATCGCTCGATGCCGGCGTGAAGCATCGCGGCCATTCCATTCCGGCAAGTCGCCGACCGTTCCGAGCAGGGTCAGGCATTTGGTCTTTGGTGTGAACGATTCTGTCTGCATCATGTTATGGCTGAAGTCGCGCAACTCGGCCGGCAAATCGCCGTAAGGATGAGTCTTGTACATGCGCACCATCACGCAGGCGCGCCCGCTAGGACTGTGAAGATTCTCATAGAGGTGGCGGACGATGGCGCTGGCCGCCTCCTCCATGCTGGAGGCGCCAAGGCTGATTTCGCGAATATGCGCGCCGCACCGCGTCATGTCCGCCAGGGTAAAGCGAGTGATGTCGTACATGGAAGAAGAACCACCTACGCGATGCGGCGACAGAAACGCAAACCAAATGCCATTGAGGATGGCGGCAAAAGCCTAACGTGGCTCGCCAACCGATGGTCACATCGCCCAAACGGTTTGTAATGGCGTCCCATATTGACAAAATTGTGTCCCGCGCCACCGCGTCTCCAATTTGCTGAGACTCGTCGACGCGCCTTAACCCGCCTCTGTCATTGCGGCGACCCCATCGTGTCCGAAATCAAGCACTTATGTGCGAATTGGAGGAGTTTCTCGCGTTTTGCGCAATTGATTTTGGCTAAAAGGTCGTATTCTCAACGGTTTTTAGGGCACAACCTATGCTTATCACTGAATGAAGATGTGCTTATCGGGAATCGTCTAATGAATTGGAGGGGAAAGGTGAAATGAATTTGGAATTCCCCAAACTTGGCTTCTCGGAAATCTTCGGCGAGGTGCGCATTTTTGGTGAGTATTTACGGTTCCGCGGAGACTCGATGCTCAGTGAAGTCCCTAAATCCCACCAAAATAACTGGCGCCCGATTCTACTAATTCCCGGTTTTATGGCGGCCGATGCTAGCCTTTATCCACTCGGCGCGAGGCTCCGCTCCCAAGGTCACCGCGTCTTTTATGCCGGCATCTGGCTAAATGCCGATTGCCCCGCCAAAACTCTCGAACGCCTATGTAAGCGCATCCGCGAGCTCAGCCTCCAGACTGGCCGCAAGGTCGCGATTATCGGCCACCGCCTGGGCGGCGTCTATGCCCGCGAGTTGGCCCGCATGGAGCCCACCCTAGTCGAACAGGTGTTCCTGCTCGGCTCGCCGGTGAAACATGCGTTGGGCAATACGACGCCATGCCTGCGACCGTTTGTTGCCGCAATGCGTTTCATGCATGGGCGATGCATGGAGGACGTTAGTTTGCCATGCAAGACCTGCGGCCTCGATTTGCCGGAAGCCGCCCCCGACGTTCCCGAGACCTGCATCTATACGAAGTCCGATGGCGTCGTCGAATGGCATAGCTGCATTGACGAGGGTCCCAAGGTCGAATGCGTCGAGGTCGACTCCAGCCACTGCGGCATTCCGCTGAACCCCGACGCGTGGCAGGCGATTTGCGCGCGTCTCTCCGGCGCGGTGCCGGAGACGCACCCCATCCGCGCGGTGGCGACTGCGGAGCGATCGCATGCGCTGCCGCCCCGCACGCCTCATCAGACGAGGCCGTCGCACCTGAAGCTGGTGGCCGGCAAGGGCGACGCCGCCTAGCCGCCTTACAATCGCATTGATCGGGCGGGCCGGCCGAGGCGACAATCTCGACCGGCCTGCTTTTTTTGGTGGCTTAGCGGATGGCTGCGCCATCATTCCCCTATGCGCGGCATGCTTCTCGCCAATCCGCAGAGCGAGAAGCCCGCCGCGCCCCCGCCACTCCCCTTGCCACGCGCTTCCCTTCCCGCGCTAAGTTAGCACTCCCAAACTTTCCATTTTCGTCGCTATCAGCAGAGGAGACCCCATGAAGACCTTCGACCACATCATCTATGAAACTCCGGCCGAGCACGTCGCTCGAATCATTTTGAATCGCGTGGCAACCCGAAATTCTCAAGACACGCACTTTTTGTATGAGCTCAACGACGCCTTCGATGCCGCCGCGCAAGACGATCAGATCAAGGTGATCGTGCTCGCCGCCAACGGGCCGCATTTTTCGTCCGGCCACGATCTTCGCGAGCGCAACGGCGTCGAGGCGCTGCGCAACCATAAGACGGTCGGCACCTGGTGCGGCTTCGGCTGCGCGGGTGCGGAGGCGCAGATGTCCCGCGAGAAGGAATTGTATATCGGGCTATGCGAACGATGGCGCAATATTCCGAAGCCCACCATCGCGGCGGTCCAGGGACGATGCATCATGGGCGGTCTGATGCTCATCTGGCCGTGCGACATCATCATTGCCAGCGAAGACGCGCAGTTTGTTGACCATGCCACCAGCTTCGGCGTCAACGGCGTCGAGTACCTGGCGCATCCATGGGAGATGGGCGCGCGCAAGGCCAAGGAATTCCTTTTCACCTGCGACTCGATGTCGGCGGCCGAGGCGCATCGTCTCGGCATGGTGAATCATGTGGTGCCGCTTGCCGAGCTGCAGGACTTCGCGCTCGCGATGGCGAAGAAGATCGCGACCAAGCCGCTCTTCGCGTTGAAGCTGGCGAAGGAATCGGTGAATGCGATGGAAGATGTTCAAGGCCGCGTCACCGCGATGCAGATGTCGTTTGCGATGCATCAGTTGGCGCACACACACAATCTGAAGGTGTTCAACATGCTGATGGATCCCTCGGGCCTTCCTCCGGAGACCGCGAAGGCGATCGGCTTGGGTGGAGGTAAGCGGGAATAGGTGCGATGGCATCGGCGCCTCGCTTGGATGACTTCTCCTCTTTCTGTATCCCTCCCTTTCTGTCATCCCGAGCGAGGCTGCCGAGTCGAGGGACCTCCGCGAAGCGATTTGCCGCCGGACGGAGGGCAAGTAATCGGTGGCTCTTCTCGAAACCGCAGTCGCGGTGTCTACTTAGATCTGCCGCCGATGTTCACGGCATTTCCGATGCCCGTCACTTGCGCGGTGACGTTGTCATTACCGGTAGTGGTGGCGCTTTGCTGCGATAGCTGTTTGATATCGGGAGCCTGAATCAGGATCGCGAGTTGTTCGAGTAGCTGCGGGTCGCGCTCAAACAGTTTCTTGAGTTTGAGTTGAAGAGCCGCTCTGTAATCGACGTCATCGGGATTCTGCTCAAAGTCGGACAGCGCCTCTACTTCTCCCGGCGAGACAAGTTTTCCTCGGAGCTTCTGGTAGATCGCGCCTACTTTGTCCGCTACCGCGCCACCGAGCCGCTTGGCCGCTTCACCACCCGCTTTAGCTATGTAGGGAGCGAGAACGGTTACTGCCTCAAGCGCGAGTCGTTCAGGAGTCATTTTTCATCGTCCTCCAAAAAAGGTCGCAATGCTTCTAGTAGGGGTCCGAGCAACGCGGCGTCGGGCTCGGTGTTGAGGCCGCCACATTGGGCCAAGTAGTTACGGATTATGGTTATCATTCGCTGCGAGAATGCACGCGGCTGCCCCGAAAAATGCGGCTCAAGTGTTTTGATCGCTTCCCTCACCGCTGCGAGGGCCTCCCCGCGCCGTCCCAGCTCGCTCAGCAGCCCGCCCAGATTGTTGAGCGACGCAGCCAGGTCGGGGCGGAAAGCGTCGGGCCGCGCCTCCGCCAACTCGCGGCGTATAGCCACGGCCTCCTGCGCCGCCGCCAGCGCCTCCTCGCGCCGTCCGGGTTCGCGCAGACGGGCACCCAGCTTGTTGAGGGACATAGCCAGATCGGGGCGGAAGGCCTCGGGCCGCATCTTCGCCAACTCGCGGTAAACTTCCATCGCCTCCTGCGCCACCGCCAGCGCCTCTTCGCGCCGTCCCGGTTCGCTTAGGAGGTTGCCAAGATTGTTGAGGGACAGAGCCAGGTCGGGGCGGAACGCGTCGGGCCGCACCTTCGCCAACTCCCGGAAGATCTCCATCGCCTCCTGCGCTGCGGCCAGCGCCTCCTCGCGCCGTCCCAGCTCGCTAAAGCTGTTCCCCAGATTGTTGAGCGACGCAGCCAAGGCGGGACGGATGGAGCTACCCCGTTTTCGGTGGATAGTTTTGGGCTTGGTTTCTGTTTTTAGCAGCCTCCGACTTTTCGCATTAGTGTTGGTCTGAGTCCAGCTTTTCGGCCCCACCCTGCACTCGATCTGAGGGTGGGGCTGGAAAGCTTAAAGGTTTTGGATCTGCGGCCGCGACGCTGTGCAGCGCGCCGGCCGCCACGTTTTTCGGCGGCCCAGTGGTGCGCATCGCGGCCCGCGCACCGCAAGCTTTGATTGGCATCATCTGCATAGCAGCGTTCGTAATTGATCGGTGACTGGTAGCCGAGCGCGGAGTGGCGACGATGGGGATTGTACCAACCCTCGATGAAGTCAAAGACCGCCATGCGCGCCTCAATCTGAGTTTTGAAACTGCGGCGCTCGAGCAGCTCGCATTCCAGGGTGGCGAAAAAGCTCTCCGCCATCGCGTTGTCGAAACAATCGCCGACCGAACCCATCGAGGGTCGCACCCCGGCCTGCTGGCAGCGCGTCCCGAACGCGATCGAAGTGTATTGCGTTCCCTGGTCGGAGTGATGAATCACGTCCGCGGGCCGGCGCTGACCGAGCGCCATATTGAGCGCGGCTAACACCAGCTCGGTGCGCAGATGAGTTTCCATCGCCCACCCGACTACTCTGCGGCTGAACACGTCGAGCACCACGGCCAGATATAGAAAGCCCGTCCAAGTGGGAATGTAGGTGAGGTCGGCCACCCACAACTCGTTCGGGGCTGGCGCGCTGAAGTTGCGTTCGACCAGATCTGGCGCGGGTCGCATGGCGCGATCCCGCGTGGTGGTCGTGATCCACTTGCGGCGGCTCACCCCATAGATGCCGGCCACCTCCATCAGCCGCGCGACCCGCTTGCAACCGACCCGGATCCCCTGGTCGGCCAACTCGGCGTGAATGCGCGGCGCGCCGTAGGTGGCGCGCGAACGTTGATGAATCGCCTGGATCCGCAGACTCAGTTCCGCATCGGCGCGTGCTCGCTCCGAGCGCGCCCGTGTACGCCACGCGTAGTAACCGCTGGTGGAGACTCCCCACACCCGGCACATCGTGGCAACCCCGTGCATGGCCTGATTCGCACTCACGAATTGGAACGCCGTGACGGCACTGAGCCGGTCTCCGTGGCGAACCAGGCCGCGGCTTTTGACAAAATCTCGCGCTCTTCGCGCAGGACCCGGTTCTCGCGCCTAAGCCGCGTCAGTTCTTCCCGCTCACTACTGGTCAGTCCGTCGCTGCGCTCGCCGATGTCGAGTTGCGCCTGTCTGACCCACTGCCGAATGCTCTCGACCGACGGTTCGAACTCACGCGCCAACTCCTTCAGCGACCGCCCCGCGCGCACCTGTTCGACCATCCGCCGGCGATACTCGGCCGGGTATGGTGGATGGGTTTTTGGCATTAGCTCTCCTCCTTGCCTTCCTGCCAAACACACTCCACGAAACCGGGTCAACTCCAGTCAGGCGCTTGAGCCATTCGATGGGTTCGACGTGACCATCTTGAGCGAAATCTTGCGCGACTCGAACGACTACCGAGAGTGGGCCCTCGGGCGCACGGTGAACAGCGCGAAGCACGCATTCAACTGGAGCTTCCTTGGACAAGCGCGAGAGTCGCGCGAACGCTTGGAGGACCACTGCTTCCCCAATCACATCCGGCTGAATCGGTCTAACACGGTCGCCGGTCGCACCGACCGCATCAAAGAGCGCAGCTGAGATCTCAGGAGCGTCTCCACTAGAATGACGATGCTGCGCTTTCTTTTCCTCGTCGATCGCTTCGAGCAAATCTTGTGACCCGAGGCCTTGGCAGAGCGTGACAAAGGCGGCCATATGGCTCAGGAATTCGCGATTGATTCTTCGTTCCTTCGCGATCGCCTCGATTCGCTCGATCTCGCGGTCAGCAATGGAAAAAGCCAGTCCGCTCCGATTGAATGTGAGGAGCGCGGCCACACTGGATCCTGAACCCGCGAGCGCAGCCATCATCAAAAACAGCGGTTCCCTGCCCCATGTCAGCGAGCGAAGCCGCTGATAGAACGTCGGATCCGCGTTCGGATCGGGTGCACGGGTCGCGCTTCCAACGCCTTCCAGTACGGAGTTTAGAATGTCGAAAGAATTCCTATCTTCAGTGATTTCATCCAAGACCATCGGCTGCGGTGGATCGAGCAGTTGCGCGATGGCCAACGCATCGCCGCTTCCGCGGCCGAAGGCGGTCTCCCACCATCCGGTACCGGGAGTTGCTTCGCGCTCAAGCAGGAGTACGCGCAACGGCTTCTTAGGATCGCCGGGATTGTCACCAAGCTCGACCAGCCATTTGTGCAGAAGCCCGGATCGGGCAGCAGCATAGTCGATAACCGCCAGTGTCGGTCGACACCATCCCCAGTTCGAGGCGTTTTGCTGATTGATAAAACGCTCAAGTTCGGTGTCGGTGACAAAGCCAGCGTACCAGCCCTCGTTGCCTAAGGCGTCGCAAAGCTCGAGCGCAAGCCGGGTCTTGCCTCGCCCTCCCGCACCCGTCATGACACGAACCGAAATAGGCTTGCCACCGGACATCGAGGTCCATCGGCGCAGGTTCGCCGTCTGCACTTCGCGTCCCAGCATCGGGATAGACCTGGCGTACGCGGTCAAGCTTACGGCTTCGCCTGAGATCGCCCTGCGGCGATTCGGGTAGCGCGTCAGTTCCAGGTAAGGACGACCGCCAACAATGTTGTCGTCGCCCTCAATCTGGACGATGATATTATGTTTGCCCGCTTACAGTGACTTCTTGCATGGGTTCGGTACGTGACCGAGAGTTGTATCAGGATCGCATCCAAACTTCCATTTTGAGTTCGCCGCAGGCGCGCCGACGGACCAACCTGTTTTTTTTTCGTCGCTCCTCAACTGGCCTTCTTCTGATGAACGGGCTGTTCCTTGTTCGGCTCTGATTTGATCTCATCCGCCGCCTTGGGTCCGTTGGTCATGAAGCGTGCCGCCGCTTTCATCATCTGCGAACCCATACTGAGAAACGCGTCGTCACGTCCGGGAACAGCGATGCGATCCTTCCGGCCTCCCGCCGGAGACGGCAAAGGCAATCGGGCTGGATGGAGGCAAGCGGGAATAGTTGGCGGATACATACTGCGCCAGGCGCACGCCATCTGCGGCTCACTTGCGGCGAAGCGCTTGTTCCGGCGTGTGACATATCGCGACACGGGACCCGCGGGTGAGCTGCTCATCGTCGCGTGATATGAGAATCGTCGCATATCGGCGCGCAACCGCGAGGTAGACGGCATCCGCTCCGCGCAGGCGATAGGTCGCCGCGAGGTCCGCAGCCTGCCGCGCCAGGATCGGTGAAAGCGCGACGAGCGTAACATGGGTGAGCGCCGCAGTCGCGTTTGCATATTCCAGCGCGCCCACGCTGTCGTCGCTCGCGCGAGCAACTGCCGATGCGATTTCCGCGATCAAGAGCGTAGGAACAATGATCGGATCGCCCTGCTCCCGAATAGCATTAAGAATTCGCAGACTTTCCGCATGGCCGCGCTCGTGCGGGTTGAACGCATTTATGAACACACTCGCATCGATCGTGTAACGTGAATCTGCGGCGCGGATGGGAGTGCGAGAGCGACGCGGAGTCGCGGGACCGGGAGTCATGTTTAGCGGCGCATCGCGGACAGAATACGAACTCCACTCACGCCGCGACGGAAGCGACGTTCGAGGCGCTGCCCCGCCTGAACGAAAATGGTCCACGCATCAGCGGCAGAATCATCGGCGGGTCGAGCATCGTTCGGCGGCGTCTCCAATGGGAGAATCACGCCCACCGCGCGACCTCTATGGGTCAGGATGTAGGACGCATGCGAATCTCTGACCTGGCGCAAGATACTACCCGCCTGCGCCTTCAATTCCCGAACCCCGACCAGTCGTTGCTTCGGGGGATTAGCCACCAACCTTCTCGGATACACGATGTGGGCTCTCATGTGACCACATTACGTATATTTTAGATTCCAGGCAAAGGGCGGTTGCCGTTCGTCGTCTGGCGAAGGAATCGGTGAATGCGATGGAAGATGTTCAAGGCCGGGTCTCCGCGATGCAGATGTCGTTTGCGATGCATCAGTTGGCGCATACGCACAACTTGAAGGTGTTCAACATGTTGATGGATCCCTCGGGCCTCCCGCCGGAGACCGCTAAGGCTATCGGCCTGGGTGGAGGTAAACGGGAATAGGCGAAAAAACGGCCGGTACCATGGCGCGCGGATCGTTGATATCGAGCGGAGCGAATATTTCGACGCCGATCCGTTGAGCATCTTGTGTATGCATTGTCCGAAGGCTGCGCGCCTGATGGACTTGGGGCGCCTCGAGGCCTCCCGCACCCTCGACGGCCTCGTCAGGCAGGAGGAGTTACCACAAAGTCACCAAGACACGAGTTTAGGGGTAAGAAAGCCGACCCTACCCGTTGTTCAGGAAGGTTCTCCGTTCCTCGTGGGCAAGATCAACCCGGTCGCTCGCAATCGGTGCTCGACGGCCGTTTTCAGGTCCGCGCGTCTGAGCGCGCGGAACCTGCTTGGGCTCGATGCTATTTTCAAACGCCGTACTTCCGCACCACCGCCTCGATCTCGGCGAGGATGTCGCGCTCGGCAAAACGGTAGTGCGCCGGTTCCTGCATGTGAGGCGGTACACGCCTGAACAGTTGGGCAATTTCCCGCAGCGCCAGCTCCGCTGAATAGCCAGGGCGTACCTGCGTCCGCTCCATCACTTCGGGTTGCACTCGCCGCAACAATTGCCGTGTCGCGGCGATTCGCTCTGCAAGTCTCAGCTCGGGATAGACTTCATCGATGGCCGAGATGAGAATCTTTTCTTCGACAGGAATTGTCGCGGTCGGAAGGAACCAGTGTGCCGGCTCTTGTACCTCAGGGCGGACGCGAGCTACCTCGCCAATTCGCTCGGCGATTTCCTCACTAAAGTAGTGCACGGGTTCCAACCAGTCCCTTCGAAGTCTTAGGTTCAGAGCGTCATACCAAACCAGTAGCAGCTGGTATCTGCCCGGCGATACCTCTTTCCAGAGGTCGAGAGTTCCTCTGCCGACGGCTTCCAACATCGCTTTCTCGAACAGGCTTCCCTTCAGCGCGTCCGGTATTGTCCAGTGCACCGCCGAGCGATCAGCCATGATCTCGAAGCCGATGGAAAAGGTTGTGGTTACGACAAAGCCGATCTCACGGGAAACGCGGTCGAATGCCAGATCGATGCCCTGCTGAAGCTCGCCGCGAATGACCTGATAAATCGCAACCAGATCCTCATATTGCCTGACGACTGCGGGATGAGCGGGTTCTTGCCAGGGAAAGCCCCGAGTAACAATTCTTTCGGCCATATTCAACTCCTTGTTCGGGTTGCCCGAAGGACTCCAGGTACCCTGACTAATTTGCGGCGGGCGCCGGCTTCTCCAAATGCTCCGTTCGCTCAGCGTTCAGCCGCGCTTTGAAAACGTCGTACGGTATGGGAACCGGGGTGAGCGCCAGTGGGTCGAAGGCGTTGCCCGATCCGGGCGCTCGTGCTGATGTTGCGGGATACGCGTAGTGTATGCCGGATGGACCTACCTCCGGTGCGTCTACCGGGCCCGACTGTCGGCGCGCGTAGGTAGTCTCAAGCCAGTTCAGGATACGCTCCCCGCGCTCGAGCAACTCGGAGCTCCGTTCATCCACGCGCTCACGCATCTCGCCCGCGAACCCGTTCAGCCGCGCCTGGTCCGTGGGGTCGGTTTTGACCACAAAATCATAGACGGTACAGAGACACTCATAAGTGTCGAGATTCGTGAGCTTGATGAAATTGCGGACGGCGCCGCGGAGCGACTGCGTGAGCAACTCGGGATGGAAACGCCGCAGCAGTTGGAAATAGAAATCCACCTGCATATTGAAATAGTGAAGACCGTAGTCGCTGAAATTGCGGTTGAAAAATGAGTAATTGGCGATCTGGTGGAAGGCCTCGGATCGAGGATCTGTAAGGCGGTAGTCGAAGCCGAAATAATCGCCGAGCAGCCGACTTTCGGTGACAAGTTTGGCTTCCAGCCCGGTCCCCGCATATGCCTCGGCGCGGCAGAAATTGAAGGGGTTTTCAATGTGCCTTTCGATGAAGCGGAGATTGACCAGGATCTCATCGAGAGTGGTCTCCGGCTCAAACATCAGCAGATTGTAAGCGATGTGCACATCGAACTCATTGAGGATCTTCAACGCGTTCAGGATCTCGCCGACACAAGACTTACGGTTCAGATGGCGCAAGCCATTCTCTGAAGCGTTCTCCACTCCCAGGAACACGCGGAACAACCCAAGTTCATCGAGTATGCGGATGGAATCGTAGGTGATGCTGTCGGGCCGTGCTTTCACGGCAATCGCGATACGATCGATGCCCTCCTCGCGCAGACGGGAACGCAAGGCTGCGAAGCGCCGGGTGGCCTTCGCGGGGTTCGGCAGGAAGAAGTTGTCATCCTGAAAATTGAAAATCCGGACTCCGTGCTGGAAATACAGATCCTTCAGCTCCGTTACGATACTTTCGACGCTGCGGATGCGGAATCGCTTCCCGCCGCCACGCCGATACCATGCGTTGATGCTGCAAAACGCACACTCGCGCCAGCAGCCACGGCTGGTCAGTACACTTGCAATCGGCTTATCAAAGTAAGAGTGGAACGTAGTACGCTTCGGAAACGGCAGCGCGTCCAGGTTGTCCGGGTTGCCAGTCGACGGGTTGAGCGCAATCGATCCATCCGGCCGGCGGTAGCAGAGGCCGGAAACCTTCGCGAGATCCCCTAGATTCGCTGCCAGCGCACAAATCAGCTCCTCGCCTTCGCCCAGCCCAATGGAGTCGAACTCGCGATAATCCTTGAGCAGCTGCTCGCAATTGAACGAAGCGAAGGGCCCGCCGCCGATCAGATGACCACGGTAGCCGCTGCGCCGAAGTTCCTGCGCCAACCGACAGAACTCGCGCCCTCGCCCGGTAAACACCATCGAGAGACCCGTGATATCGGGATCATTCTCGAGCACTTGTCGGACCACTTCGGGAATCTCGTATGCTGTCGCGAAAGGAATGATAACGACTTTGTGGCCGACACGTTCCAGCGCTGCCGCCATATAGCGCAGTCCGAGATTTTCCTCGAGTTCGGCACCAATCAGGGAGACTTTCAAAACGGCACCTCCCTTCCTTCATACTGAAGATTTGATGCGGTATTCGGACGCACCTGTCGTGCCAAGCATCCGCTCTTGCGCGACTGACAGTTGCTTCGACAAAACCAATTGCCTGCCCGCGATCACCGCTCTCGTCACGGTGCAGTTTTGCCTATCCTGTGCTGTCCTAACGTCTTCTGTAGAGCGGATTTTGAGTGGCTAAGTGCAGCAAAGAACGCACGTTGCGGAGGAAGCTTCCGATCTCAGGTTCGCCCTCCTGTATCGAAAAGAAACAAGTTGGCGAATCGTTCGCGTCTATATGTTTCCTAAGGCACCACTGACGCGCTCGGTTCAAAAACGGACCTGATGAAAGCACCGTACGACGCCTCCCCGCGGTGGATGCCTCGGCAAGAAGAAAGGGTAACCACCAAGGCATCAAGACACGAAGTTAGGAGGAAGAAACTGACGCATCACCACTGGGACGCGGCGACATCGAGTGGAGACTCGCAATGTTTGTGAAAACAAGAACGAACCGGTCGCGAACAAATGTCAGCCGAGCCACATTTCTTCAACTAGACAAAGGAGTCTGGATGTCGATCGATTATCCGAGGCGGGAAAAGCAAGGCCGGAAACAGCCAGGCTGGCCGAAGCGAAGGTTTCGACCAGCCTGCTTTTTCGTCGCTCCTCAGCCGGCCTTTTTCTGATGAACAGTCTCTTTTTCCTTCTTCGGCTCTGATTTGACTTCGTCGGCCGCCTTCGGTCCGTTGGCCATGAAGCGCGCCGCTGCTTTCATCATCTGCGAACCCATACTCAGGAACGCGTCAGTCACGCCCGGGAACAGCGATGCGATTTTCTCACCGACTCCCGCGCCCGGTGGCACATCAACCTCGGTCAGCCCGAATGCTGCCGCGCCCATTATCGCCCAGGTGACCCACCTGACCGGCATCTTGAAGTAGGAGGGCATCTCGCCCATCTCCATATCTTCGATGACCGCGTCGGTGGTCATCGGAGTGTCGATGACGCCGGGCATCACCAGTGAGACGCGGATGCCGGTGCCGAACACTTCCATTCGGAACGCCTCGGTGAGACCCACCATGGCAAACTTGGTCGCGGCGTATCCGCCCAGCGGGCTCATCCCGCGCCGGCCCGCGAGCGACGCGATATTGATGATGCTGCCGGCGCCCTGCTTGCGCATGATCGGAATCGCGGCCTGAATGGCGTTGAACGCGCCATAGACATTGACGCTCATCATCCGCTCCAGATCGGCGAGCTTCATTTTTTCGACTGTGGCGGGAATCATGACGCCGGCCGAGTTCACCAGGATGTCGAGCCGCTTGAACGCGTGAGTTGTCTGCTCGATCGCACTATCGACATCGGAGCGCTTGGTCACATCGCATGCGATCGCGAGCGCGCGGCCACCCGTGGTGTTGATGCGGTCCGCCAGATCATCCAGCATGCTCTTGCGCCGCGCCAGCAATGTGACGCGCGCGCCCTGACGCGCGAAGCCGAGTGCGGCATCTTCGCCGATGCCGCTCGACGCTCCGGTGATGACGACGGTCTTATTCCGGAAGTAGCCCCGCGCGCGTTGTTCTTTGGATTCATCGGTGGATTGGGCCATGATTCGGTTTCCTCTTCGGAGCTGATTGGAAGGGATGAGTTCGCGCTCGCGAGCCCCAGCGCACCGCCAGAACATACTCCGGCGCCACGCGAGATTACTATCGAGACTTTGGCGGCCGTTATGCGATGACACCCGAAAAAGAGGACCGCCGCCAGAACGGAGGAGGTGTTCTGGCGGCGGAGTCCTCTTCATCCGACGGGGCGCGTTTCCCGTCGGCCGAGATAAGGGAGGACTGTGAGCGTAGTCCCGTTTACAAGCACGGCATGTGCCAGCGTGCCTGGAGACCACTCAGTACGCCAGGACTCAACAAATCCAAAAGATTTCAGCAACGATGGGCGCGGTACCGGTGCGAGGTCGGCGCGATGCTACATCGCATGTCGCGCGGCTGCTACAGGGCCGCTTTCAGGACGCCGAAAAATAACGTGGAGCGGGTGATCGGTCTCGAACCGACGACTTCGACCTTGGCAAGGTCGCGCTCTACCAACTGAGCTACACCCGCCCCGCGGTAGATTTTTAACAGGTTGCGCCGTCCGGGCCAAGCGCATGCGACCGGACCGGCCGGCGGATCCATTTCAGGATCAACCAAGACGGCTCAACGGAAAAGAGCCTCTGGCGGAGGACGATCGCGCAACGCATTGAGCATCCCCGGCGCTTCCATCGTACAAGCGATAGCGGCGAACACGAACGCGGCCGGCATCTCATACCACGCGACGCCGTAGTCACGGCCGCGACGTAGGCAGTACCACCAGCTATGCAGGATTCGCGCGGCGATGAACACGGGAATCGAGAGATAGCCGATATTTGCCATCCAGGCATGCGGTATCGTGCGGTTGACGCGACGCGTGCGAACCAGCCCATATCCTAGTCCGAGGCGGGTGTGCCATTCGCCCTTCCATCCGTGATGAGCATGAACGACATGCGCTCGCGGTTCGAAAATCAGCAGCCCGCCCGCGCGCAATATAGCTTCCGCCTTCAGTACCGAACCGAATGGTGCAATCTTCGGCACCGGCGGAAGCGCCAGGTAGGACGACCGCCAGTAGCCGGCATTGTTATGGGAGATGTGCCTCGTGGGACCGTCGCCGCCGGTGTCCAGGTATGAGCGGCTCGACGCCGCCATCGCGCGGCGCAACAGGGTGTCGCCACCATAGGTCGTCTTACCGCTGACCATCGCGGCATCGGGATGCGCCCGGACCGCCCCGACCAGGTGGCGCAACCAATCGAGTTTCGGGATGCAGTCCGCATGGAGGACCGCAACGATCTCACCGCAGGCCGCCTCGACCGCCGCCTCCTCGAGTTCGGCTTCTGAGTGCAGGGGGGCCGCGATCACTCGAAGCGCCGGGAGCGCGGCCTTGATGTCCTCGGGCATCCGCGCCGCCAGCTCAGCGTTTTCGGCGATCAGAAACTCGACGGGCTCGGAAAAGTCCTGCCGCGCCAACGCGGCCACGGTTCCACGCATATCGTTCCAACCGGCTTCCATTCCGCTGGCGTAATCCGAAACAACGACAATGCTAACTGATGGCGATGTCGTCGTCATGGCGAAATTTGCAACATCCGATATCGAGGAAGCCTACGGGGTTTGACCCTCGCGGTCGTGCCCGGCATGCGGCTGCGCCGGATTTTTAACAGGTTGCGTCGTACCGGCCAAGCGCGCGCGGAAGGACCGCGAGGCCGCCACGCTCCAGCGCATCCAGGACGGCATCGGCGTGACAGATGGCCTTGTCGGTTATGCGGATAACCGATCCGGTCGATAGCGAGTATCTTTCGCACTCAACGCTGCTAGATTCGGGCCGTGCCCGCCAGACAAATGACAGCTAGCCATAAGTTGAAGGGCCTCCGGAACCTGTCCTGGCTCACGGCGGCTCAGCTCGACAAACTTGGGCTTGCCATGTCGGTGCGCGCAATTGAAAAGCGCGGGATCATTTTCGATCACAATGGTGTCCCCGACGTGTCCGCCTACATCCTGCTGGCCGGGGTGGCCGGCATCAGTTGCCTCAATCGCAAGGGTCAGCGCGTCCTGATGATGATGGTGGGGCCGGGAATGATTCCCGGTTTGCCGCAGCCCATCGATGGCGTCAGCTACAATTTCCGCTGCGGAGCCGTCACCAATTGTGAGATCGGAACGCTGGGAATGGATGCTCTGATCAGGATTTCGCTGGGGGCGAAGGCGGTCGATTTCCAGCGGATGGCGCACAACTGCGTGGGGCGCTGGGGCGCCGTGCATCTGCGCTGCACGAACTTCATGGGCCTGACCCTCGGCGAGCGGTTGGCTCTGACGCTGCTCGAATTGAGCGGCGATTTGGGTACGCGCGACGCGCAGGGAACCCGCTTGGCGGTGACTGTGCGGCATAGCGATCTCGCGGAACTGGTGGGCGCCTCACGGCCACGGGTGACCGAACATCTGGCGCGGCTGGAACGGGAGGCGTTGGTGATCCGTCAGGGCCGCGAGCTGGTCGTGCTCGCGGACAAACTGGAGAACTTCATTGCTCGCGCCTACCGTAAGTGATCGCCGTCTTCGGCCCTCACCGGCGAGACCGCGTTGAGTTGGAGTCCAGCACTGCGGTCCTTCAACAGCCGCACTAGGCAGCCCAAGCCTGGTTTGGATTATTTTTCGAGGGTCGGATTCCGGCACTCTTGCGATGTAGAGCCGCTCTTCTACAGTCGCGCTTGATGGCGACGTTGAGCGGTTATTCGATTCCTGCGTTTTCAGGGTCCAGCTTGCCAGGGCGACAGCCGACAGGCCACCCCGACCACACATACGTGACGAGCGATGACCCCTACGGACCATGGGGTTGCTTCGGCGGAAATTCGGGAGGTTCGGCTCGTTGCCTCTGGGCAAGGAAGTTCAGCATGTGCGGATTGCCTTTCCAAGCCCATTGTCCCCCTCGCGGCGCCCCTGTTTACGCAGGTTTGAGGTATGGAATCTCGGGAGTTTGCCACCAAGCCGCCAACCGCATTCTCAGGCCCTTCGGAGTGACGGTTGCCGGTGTAAAGGGATACGGAGCTTCCATTTTTCTATATGGACAGTACGGGAGGGGCGGATGGCCGGAGTGGCAGCAGTGTGCTAGTTTGATGGGTGGAAGCGTAGTACCGCCTTCGCGAAGAAGCTCCAGCGTGGCCTTCATAAGTAAGAGCGCACAACTCTCGAAACAGATTGAAGAGATCTACGCTGCCCATCCCGAAGCTCTCAATCCAACCGAGCAAGAGGATTTGGAGATTGGTGAGCGAGAACTTCAGGCGTTGTTCGGTGTCCAACTCGGCGACGAATACGATCGGAAGAAAGTTCAACAGGTTAGGCGCCTTCATCGCAGACTCCAGGAAGCAAGACTGTACCTGGGTAAAGAACTGGAGAGTGGCTGCATTTCCCGACAGCACTTTTTGAAGGTGTTTAACGAACTGATGGCTCTGACGTTTGAGAGATGTCAGGACATTCTCGGGAAAAAGGATTTTGAGCGCCTTTTCGGCGGCTCGGTCGATCAAGTTCAGCACTTGATCGAGCCTTCGATCTTCCTCGGCCTCCCCGGCCGATAGCGCAAACTTTGCGAATGGCCTTGCGGGGCCAAGAGCAAAGCGCGAGACCGGACACCTATTTTGACGGCAGACCCTTGGCAAGGTCGCGCTTTACCAACTGAGCTACACCCGCCCCCCCGCCATCTTTCTTTAACAGGTTGCTCCTCGCGCGCCAAGCGACCGCCCCGCGAAGAAAGTGCATCAAACGTTAGCCGCCGATTCGGTACATAGCTTCGAAGCGCCCGCGATCGTCTGCAGGACGAATTCATTGATGCTTTACCAACAGTGCGAGTCCGCGATAGTCCACTTGTGAAAGCCGTGGCTCGCGCAACGTGGGCGTCAATTTTATACACGACCGCACCGTAGCGATTGAGCACTCACTATCGGCGCGCTACAAAAGGAGATCGGAATTCTATTCCGCGCAAACTAAGAGAGGAGTGCCGCGATCGATGGGCTGGTTACTCCCAACTTCTGATCAAGTCGCGGCACTGACTAGCTTGGCAGCTTTGATCGCCGCAGTAGCCGCGCTTCTCACTCTCCGCGAGATGCGGTCGCAGCGAAGGTCGGAGAGACGACCCGAAATTGTTGTCGTGAATCAGATGGTTAATTCGAAGAAGGCGAAAAATCACCCTTGGACGAACATTTGGCGAATCGACGAAGTGTCGCCCGACGATCTGGACAATCTGAATGCCGACAACTACTCGATTCGGCTATTCAACATCGGCACCAGCTCCGCAAAGGATGTCGTCGTCGAATGGGAGTACCCATTCGACGACCTAATAGAGAAAGTGAACCACCTTTGCCAAGTGAGCCTGCAAGATTTTTACCTGCATCGGACGCTAGGCGATTTTGTCGAGACAGAGTCCAATAATCCCGCCGTCTTAGGGTTCACGATGAGGACCACTGCTGGCATGTCAACTGGGCGAGAGTACATCCTTCCCGTGGCACTCTCTAGCGAGCCAACGCTTATTCCCGTCCCTCGAATATTTCGTCTTTTGTACTCCATCGTTGCCGGACTCGCCCTCCATCGAACCGAGAACTGGGAGTCTCTGCTCCAAGAGGTCGGGGCGGCGAAGCTGCGTCTCCGATTCACTGACCTTGACGGAACCAAGTACGAACGCATCCTTTGTTGCCGATTGGTTTTATCCATGGCCAGTGAAGATGCTTTTTCTGGCGAACTGATGTTCACGGCGGAGAACTGACATCGGCAGACTGCGATGGGCGCGCCGTCTTTGCGAATGTCCGATTCAGCCGACCGTCGTCTCGGTCCTAGTCCGCTGCACCTCTACCAAGGTAAGGGCCGGTGGACGCACTTCATTGTCGTCAATGGTCCTAAATCAACGGATAATGGGGACGAAAACCAATAGAATACCGACACTAGCCCCCGATCTGGTACATCGAGCGGTCGTGGGTCGAGCGACCCTCCAACAGATGATGCCCGGTCGGCTTCATCCGCACCGCCCTGACCAGGATCTCGGCCACTTTCTCGATTGCTCCATCGCCCGAGCGGATCGCCTTCCTCACGTCGAGCTCGTCGTCGTTCAGCAAGCAGAGATGGAACTTGCCGTCGGCCGTGAGCCTCATTCGATTGCAGGTGCCGCAGTAGGGCTCGCTGACCGGACTGATGAAGCCGATCACGCCGTGCGCGCCCGCGAGGCGATAGTTGCGCGCCTCGTCGGCAGCATTGTCGGAAGGAATCTCCGTGAGAGGTCCCAGCGCGGTCTCGATGCGCCGTCGCGTCTCGATATTCGAAACGTATCTCGCCACCGATAGCCGCGCGCATTCGCCGCCGCCCAGCGGCATCAGCTCGATGAAGCGGACGTGCCAGTCGCGCTCGATAGTGAGGCGCGCGAGGTCCATCACATCGGCCTCGTTGTATCCCGCGGTGACGACGGCGTTGAGCTTGACCGGCGTCAGACCCGCGGCTTCGGCCGCCATGATGCCCGTCCACATTTTGTCGAAGGTGCCCCATCGCATCTGACGCTCGACGGTCTCGGGATTGAGGCTGTCGAGATGCACATTGATACGGCCCAGCCCTGCTTTCTTCAGCGGCTCGGCCAGCTCGGGAAGTAGAAGCGCGTTGGTCGTCAACGCAAGGCCCTTCACGCCCGGCACACGCGCGAGACGCTCGATGATCTCCACGATATCCAGGCGCAGCAGCGGCTCGCCTCCGGTCAGGCGAAATTTGTGGAAGCCAACGCTGACTGCGGCCCGCGCCACCATTTCGTATTCGGCAGGCTGAATCAATTCCGCATTGGGCAGGAAGCGGAGGCCCTCCAGCGGCATGCAATAGACGCATCGCAGGTTGCAGCGATCTGTGACCGACAACCTCAGGTAGTCGATTTCACGATTGAAGGAATCTTTCGGCACGAGTCCATCTTAATCGGGGCGCAGTTGAGCATACAACTGAGGGCCCGATATCATGCCAATGTAACCGGTTCAAAGTTCCTGCGTACTCTACCGCGACCGATACGCGACGTATCATTATTAGGACCGGCGTGGACAATGGCCTACACATGCTGTATCGATGGCGCGAAGTGAGCAAGAATTCGGAGCCGATCCTGACTGAGGCGGTGGGAAAATCGGCGCCGCTTCGCATCGGACGGGGGGGCCTCAATCTCTCCCGGATGTTCGGGGCCGTGGCGACCATTCTGGTGCTCGCGCTGGTCGCATCCGTTGCGTATGCTGCTAGTGAAAAACGCGCACGCTCCGACGAGGTCGTCAAAGAAGCCGAGGCGATCATTTTGGAGGCGGGAAAGAAAGACCAGCTCGATCGCGCAATGGTCAACCATGCCATCGACGACCTGAATCAGGCGCTCAAGATCGAACCCAGGAACGATACAGCATACGTCGATCTGGGTTTCTGCTACGGGATGCTGCAGGACTCTGCCAAAGCTTCGGATATGTATCGCACCGCGACGTTGATCAATCCGTCGCCCGATAACTTCAAGGAACTCGCCGACCTTTACCTGCGAACCGGAAATGGCGAGGCCGCGCTGATGGCGGCGAACGCGGGTCTCCAGAAGGATCCGCATAACGCGAGGCTTTTCAATGCAAAGGGGCTCGCCCTGAATAACCTTGAGCGCTACGAAGAGGCCGTGGAAGCGTTTCGCCAGGCGGTGCGTTACGATCCCTCGCTGGAGGTGGCGCGGCAAAACCTCGATGCGATCACCGGCAAAGCCGCGAAGAGCGGCCAGCGCAATCAGTGAGACCTCGCACGACTAAATTGGCGACCGAAAAAAGGCCGGATCATTAAAGATCCGGCCTTTCTATTCTCATGTCGAAACCAGGTTTACATTCGCACTGGCCGGGGCGGCGCGGGAATTATCCCGCGTCCTTTTCGCGCGGTGACGCCGTAGCGATTAATCAGCCGATACACGGTGTAACGGGAGACCCCGAGCAGTTCCGCAGCGCGGACGCAGTTGCCTGCGCTCGCACGCAACGCCAGGGTGAGTGCATCCTTCGCCGCGCGCTCGATCGCCGAATCCAGCGACTGCAAAACTACACCCGAGTCCGTGGTCGCGGACCTGGACGAGAATATCGCGCCGCTTCGGGCGGGCGTCGCGGTCTGGATGGTCTCGACCAGGCTTTCATTCATGCTGATGCTGTCGGGAAGATCGCCGAGTGAAATGCGATCCGAGTCGGTCATCATCAAAGCGCTTTGGATCGCATGCGAAAGCTGACGCACGTTTCCCGGCCATGCGCAGGAACACAGGGTCTCGAGCACCTCGCCCGAAATGAAGCGGATGTTCTTGCCGAAGGCGCGGCCATGACGTTCGATAAAGTAGGCGACCAGCGCCGGGATACCCTCGCGGCGTTCGCGCAGCGGCGGCGCCGTGATCGCGGCGGCGTTGAGGCGATAGTAGAGGTCGGCGCGGAAGCTGCCGTCTTTTACCATCGTTTTCAGATCGCGGTTGGTCGCACATACGAGGCGGATATCAACCTTATATGTATTCGCGGAGCCGACCGGTTGAACCTCATGCATCTCGACCACGCGCAGCAGTTTGGGCTGCAGCTTGAGCGGAAGCTCGCCAACCTCATCGAGAAACAGGGTTCCGCAATTGGCGGAGCGAAAGTAGCCGAGCGAATCCTCGCGCGCGTCGGTGAAGGCGCCCTTCACATGACCGAACAGTTGCGATTCGGCCAGCGACGCGACCAGGTTTGAGCAATTGAAGGTCACGAACGGGCCATCGGGGAAAGGCCCCTGCTGGTGGATGGCGCGCGAGATCAGCTCCTTACCGACCCCGGATTCTCCATAGACGAGAACCGCGGTTTTGTGAGGCGCAATCCGCGCGATCGACGCCATCACTTTGCGCGTCGGTTCGGACTCCACCAGCATACCGGCGACCTCTTCAGCGTCGCCGGCGAGGTCGGCAACGGGGATCCAGTGTTCCGAGGCCGCATCGCTCAAGTTCGCGCTTGCATGGACATCAGTTGTTTCCGGTATTGGTTCATCAGTAAATTGCTCAGTCATTTGGTCCCCCGGTTCTACGACTTAATGACGAAAATGCTCAGTCTATTTTCGGCCGCGCTCTAATGCCCAAATCGTGCCAACCATGTGGTTATGCACAATGGCGCAAATGTTTAATAACTGCATGTATAAATATCCTACATACAAGTCAAGCTGGTCAAGCGGTACGAATAAGATTGTCTCCGATCGGCGCAGCTGGCGCGTTCCGAGACAGTTTCGCCCCTACCGGGCAGGGGCGCGATGGTGCGGACTCCGGCCGGCTCTCTCAATCAGCGGCGGTGTCGTGTACGATTTTACTTCAGGAAGTTTTGCACCGCTTGGGCGGTGGCTCCCGGCTGCTCGAAGGGCAGCAGATGGGCCACCTTGTCGATCAGCTCGACCCGCGATCCCGCGCTGCGGCGGCGAAACTCCTCGGCATATAGCGGCGGAACCAGCCTGCTTACCCCACAACGAGCTGCGAAGATTGTCGTGTTCACGGCCGCTTGGCCGCCGTGGGATCGATTATTCGCAATCCTCCAAAATATCGCCGGAAAAAACCCCGATCGCGTGTGAGCAGTCGGTCCGCCGCGACCATGGCGTGCGCGCCGATCATAAAATCAGCAGCAATCCTGATGCGCGGACCTCCACCTGCCCGGTACCGACGCCAAGCTTGCGCCGCTTTAAGCGCCGCTTCTTGCAGCATGGGCGAAAACGAAACCGGCAGCTTCTCCATCGCATCTTGAAACCGTTGCGCGTCTCCAAACACGGTGGCGGTCTCCGCCCAGACCACTTCCGAAGCGACCAGCGACCCTTCGCGCAAACAGCGCCGCAATGCCTCAGCCGATCCCGCCGCGAATCTTGGATCCGCACCGAACACATCGAGGAGGACATTGGTATCAACGGCGGTGATCAACGCCGTCCACGAAGTTGCGCCATTATGGCGTCGGTATGGATCTTCTTTCCCAAGCAGCCGTACACCTCACCAACCGGGTCCGCGCCACCATCCTTTGTAGCGACGAGGCGTCCGTGTTCTTCGCTGAACTCGAGGATCGTCCCGGGCTTCATGCCGAGTCTTTCTCGCAGCGGTTTCGGAATGGTCACCTGACCGCGCTCAGCGATCCGCGCCTTCATACTTTTCATATATGAAAGTATGCTTCTGGATTACGAAGAACTCAAACCGACGACTGGATCGGAACAGATGGACAGAGCAGCCGTCGAAGCGGCACAATCGCATGCATGAGTAGCTGGTTCGATACTGCGCGATTCGGAATGTTCATCCATTGGGCGCCATCCTCGCAGCGAGGATGGGAGTTGTCGTGGCCGCTGGTGGGCGGGAGCTCCGCGCTGCCGGGCGGACAGAGCATCGCGGTCAACGAGTATCATTCGACCGCGAAGACGTTTAATCCCGTCAAGCTCGATGCGCGCGATATCGCGCAACGGGCGAAGCGCGCCGGGATGCAGTACGGCGTGCTCATCACCAAGCATCACGACGGCTATGCGATGTTCCATACCCGCGAATCGGATTACGGCATCGAGCATTCGCCCTATAAGAAGGATATCGTCCGCCATTATGCCGACGCGTTTCGCGCCGAAGGCCTGAAAGTAGGATTGTACTTCTCTCTGATAGATTGGCATCATCCCGACTACCCGGCGTTTACCGATGCCGACAAGCCCTATCGATGGGGCAATTGGCGCCGCTCCTCGCCGGAAGCTTGGGATCGTTTCGTCAAGGTGATGTTCGGTCAGATGCGCGAGCTGCTCACCAACTACGGGAAGATCGATCTGTTGTGGTTCGATGGCGGATGGGAACGCACTCCCGAGGAATGGAAAGCGGCCGAGCTGGAAAAGATGATCCGCGAACTCCAGCCCGGCATCATCATCAATGATCGCCTGCCCGGATACGGCGATTACGTCACGCCCGAGCAGGCGATCCCCGCGACGCCGCCGAAGGGCCCGTGGGAAACCTGCATGACCATCAACAATAGCTGGGGCTACAATCCGTCGGATCGCGCGCTCAAATCGCCGCGCTATCTGCTTCATGCGCTGTGCGAGGTCGCGGGCAAGGGCGGCAACCTGCTGCTCAACATCAGCCCGATGGGCGACGGCGCGATCCCGCCCGAGCAGATCGAGCGCCTCGACGTGTTCGCGGAGTGGATGGCGCGTCACGAGGAAAGTATCGTCGGGACGACGGCGGGACTGGAGCCGTGGCAGTTCTATGGACCCTCGACGCGGCGCGGCGATCGCGTGTACCTCCATCTCCTGATGCGTCCGTATGAATCGGTCTCGGTGCGGGGCGCGTACGTCAACCGTGTCAAGGCTGTGACCGCGCTCGGCACCGGCGCGAAGCTCGATTTCACCTCGCAAGTTTCCGCCATCGATCTGATGTTCAACAAGGATCCGGTCGGCGAGCTCGTCATCAAGGTGCCGGAGAGCGCGATTGATCCGTACGCGACGGTCATCGCGGTCGATTTCGAGGGTCTCCCTTAGACCAACGCCTCGCGCGTTGGTTGGCGTCGGCGCCGCTCTGCTACCATGGTTGATGTTGTTTCACATCGGGTGATTTTCTATGAAGGCTTTCCTGATTCCCCTTACCGTCGCGAGCAGCGATGCCCGCATCTACGTAAATCCCGACCACATCGTGTTCGTGCGGGAGGTCAACAACGGCACCCAACTGGTGACCACCGTCATAAATGAAGGCGCCGTGATGCCGATCGTCAAAGAAAAGGCGGAGGAAGTGTACCTCCTGTGCAGGCTGGCCCGCGCCCAGGAAGAGGGCGAAGACGCAGGCAGTTGAAAAGACCTTTTTTGACCGCCTGCCAGGGTTACCGGCTGACGGTGAACGACCACTGGTACGGATGGTCATTCACTGTCGCACTCACCTCGTAGGTCGCGCCGCGCTCGAGCGGCTTGCGCGGGATAATCACTACCTCGCCAAAAAGGTGAAGCGTCGTGCGTGCGTGCTCCTGATCGTGAGGGGTCGGATTCACATACGTGGTCGAATCGAAACCGCATGCTTCGACCGGCTTGGAATCCTGAGTGAGCGCGTATAAGGAAAGTCTCGCATCGATACGTGTCCCGATCTGTATCGTGATCGGCAATCCCACTGGAGAAGCATACCCGAGACACGCCGTAATCGGATCGGGCCATTCAGTTGGAAGATCGGTTAAGGCGACCGGATATTTCTGCGGCGGAAACAAAAGCGGCTGCGCGAATGTTACCGGTTCCGCGACAGGCCGCATCGATTCCGGTCCATATAATCCGGCAGCGCAGGCGCGGCCCTTGCAAAATTCGCCGAAGCCGACCTTGTGGAGATCTGGGTACAGCAGCGTGGGACGATGAAACGGCCCGGCCAGCCACCCGTTGATAAACAGCAATGTCGGTATCGGTGGCTGCGGCAGCGGCGAGGGCGGATACCAGGCTGGCGCCACATTGCCTCCGCGTGCGGCGACAAGTCCTTCGGGGGTATACCCGGCTTTCGACGAATCTTCAGTGTGCATCGCGGCGCCCATCTGAAAAGGCGTCGGATAATTCATCACCATGTACTTCGCGTGCTTGAGGTCGCCGTCACTGAGCGCCGGGTCTTCGACAACGGGAGACAGTCCGGCGGCGGCACGATCGCGATTGAGTTCCGCCAGCCACTGCCCCGCGCCGACCGGTGTGATGGCGCCCGGTCCCGCGGGGAAGGCGGTTTCCCCGTGACGCTGTAATTCACGCATCTTCGCGGTGATGGCGGCGTTCGCGGCCGCTCGCGCCGCATTCGAGGCGGCTCGAGCGGCATTCGAGGCAGCCGCAGAAGCCGCGGCAGCAGAGGCGGCGGCAACCGAGGCAGCGGAAGCAGCGGCGGCAGCCTCGTGCTCCTTGATGTCGCGTTCGTATTCCGCGCGGCCCTCGCTGTCACTCTCGGACGCTCTCCCGTAACCGGCGCGCAGAGCGGCCTCCAGCGCATCTTTGCCTGGCGGCTGCGCCGCCGCACGCACGGATCCGGCCACAGTGAAGGACCATTGGTACGCATGATTGTTAAGCGTCGCGGTCACCGAGTAGCGCCCCGGATGAAGCGGATAGCGTGGAATAATGATCGCGGCACTCAACTCGCGCAAGATCGCGCGGCCGCGCTCCTGCTCGGCATCCACCGGATTCTGATAGGTCGTAGCATCGATACCGCATGATTCCACGCCGTGCCCTTCGCGCGTGATCTGATATTCGGAAAGTTTGGCCTCGACCAGGGTGCCAAGCTGAATCGTCGCAGGCAATCCGGCCGGAAAGGAAAAGCCCGCGCATGCGGTCAGCGGCGTCGGCCATTCGCCGGCAAACGAGTTCAGCGTGGTGATGGATTTGTCGGCGGGAAATTCTAGCGGTGACGCGAGCTGAGATGCACCGCGAGGTGGCTCGCTGCCCGAGCCAAGGTCGAGCGCGGTAACGCAATACTTCTTCTCGCAGAATTCGCCATAGCCGACGCGATGCAGCCGCGGATTGAGAATCCACAGTCGATGAAAGGGGCCGCTGATCCAATTGTCGAGCGCCCATGTCGGCGAGGGCGGACGGTCGTGACCCCATAGCTGATTAACATCGCTTTGCTCGCCGGCATCGTGACCCTCGGGCGTGTACCAAGGATTGCCCTTTTCCTCGTCGTGCATTTCCGCGCCGAGCAGATGCCCCGCTCCCACTTTGTCTTCATAGTTTTTGACGACGTAAATCGCATGCTTGCGATCCGCGTCGCTGAGCTTCGGATCCTCGACGACGGGTGGCAGATTCACGCCCGCCCGATACTCATTGATCGCGGCGAGCCACGCGGGTGCGGCGGCAACCGGGGTCGGCTTAGCTCCGGGAACTGAAGCCGCGGGATTGGCGCGCGCTTCGGACATGCCGGCAGGCGCTGCTTCCGGAGCCTCATTTGCGGCGGTCGACGAACCAGGCTTCGGCGGCGTGGCGGAAAGCTTCTCGAGATTTTCCCAATTATTGACGAACTCGACCGCGAGATAACCGACCCCAGCGAGCAGTATCAGCCCAAGCGCGGCGGCGATATACTTGAGAGTGGATGGCCCGGGATTCTTTGCCGCGACCATCGCGAATCGCGCGGCGCCGAAGCGCAGCTCATCGCCGGCTCGGAGCGGCTGCTCGGTCTCGATGCGGCGCCCATTGAGGAAGGTGCCGTTGGTCGAGCCGAGGTCACGGATGTAGCAGCGCCCCAGCGTTTGGCGAATCACCGCATGTCGCGCGGAGACGCTCCTGTGCGGAAGGATCAGGTCATTGCCTGCGGCACTGCCGATCCTTACTCGACGGCTTTCGATCCGATGCTCGATCGAGGCAAAGGCATTCTGCCCGACCAGCTTCGGGGCACCTCTACGCTTGGAACTCTTACCAAACAGTTGCGCGGTATTCCCCCTGTAAACTCGCTGCCTTAGCGGGCGATTGCGAATGACCACTTGTAGTCACGGCCATTCACCATAGCAAGTACATCATACCGCGTGCCCGCTTCGAGTGGATGACGGGGGACGATCACGATCGCACCGTGATTCCGAAGATTGTTGATTACGCTCGTGCGCTCGCGCTCGTCGGAATTGTAGTAGCTGTTGGCATCGAAACCGCACGCGTCAATCTCGGTGCCGTCGTCGCGCATGATCGAAAATGAGTTGAGCTGCGCATCCACCATCGGCCCGAGTTGCACACTAATCGGAATGCCGGTCGGAAAAGCATACCCGTCGCATCCGCTAAGCGGATTTGGCCATTCAGCATCGAGGGCCCGCATGCGGGAAGGGATCGAGGCGCCATCGGGCGGAAAGAATATCGGATGCTCCATCGGCGTGCCGATGCGCGGTAGCCGCTCGACGCCGCTCAGGACGTTGAGCAGCGCGACGCACATCCCGTCCTCGCAATCGAACCCGAAACCGACGTCATGCAGCAGCGGACTAAGCATGGGGAGGCGGTGAAACGGCGCGACCATCCAGCCCTCGATCGCCCAGTCGAGCGGATTGGGTAGTTTCCCGCCGGGAGCGGCTCGCTGCTCCGCGATATCGCTCTTGCGCGCGGCCTCCTCACCCTCAGGTGTGTACCAGGTATTGTCGGGATCTTCGCTGTGGACCTCGGGCCCTAGAATGCCGGCGTGGATCTCGGTCGCAAAATTCTTCAAAAGATAGATGGCGTGTTTGTGATCGCCGTCAGCCAGCTTTTCATCGCTTGCCACCGGCGCAAGATTGACCGACCCGCGAAAGTCGTTGAGCTGTTTCAGCCATACGGGAGAAGGAGCTTCGACTTCAGCGGTGTCGGGAGCAGCGGGCGTGCTGGAAAGTTCCGCGGTCAACTCGGTAACTTCTCGCGGTGGAGCAACCGGTTTGCTCGGAGCTGCCGTCTCGCCGCTCGGTGGCGTTACGGCCGGCCTTTCGATGCGCCCCAACTCAAGCGCGTAGCGAGTAACAAAGAATCCCGCGATCGCGAACAATGCGATTCCCGCGGCTGCGCCGACCATCCGCGAGAGGGAGGGACGCCGCCGAACTTGGCGCGCAACGCCCGCGCCTGCCACCATCGCAAACTTCGCGGCGCCGAAGCTGATCTCGTCACCATGCCTGATCGGAACCGGTTGCCTGACGCGGCGGCCATTGACGAAGGTTCCGTTGGTCGATTGCAGATCCGCGATCGTGTAGCGGCCCGCATGGTAGCCAAGTATCGCGTGTTGGCGCGAAACCGTCGGATGCGCGATCACCACGTCGTTTTCAAGATCGCTTCCAACCGAAATATCTATCGCGGCGAGACGATGCTCGTACGGCGACAAATCACCGAGCCCGACCAGCCGCACATCTTGCATCGCCTTGGGCGCAGGCTTCATCGTGGAGCGGTTCGCGAAGCATTGGGCGCAATCGCGAACGACCAACTGTATTCGTTGTCGTTCACGGTGACGGTTGCGCGATAGTTTCCAGGTCTGAGGGGATGCCTGGGAATCACGACCACGGCGCTGAAGGCCTTCAGTCCTCCGATCACCGTCGTCATCTGAGAGCGCGCCTCGTTGCGATAGCTGAAGGCGTCGAAGCCACACGCCTCGATCGGCGGCGAGCCCGGATCATCTTCTCTGACGAGAGAATACGAGTTCAATTTCGCGCCGACGAAAGACCCGATTTCGAAAGTTATCGGCAATCCGACCGGGTATGTGTAACCGGGGCACGCCGTCAGCGGATCGGGCTCCTCGCGCGGCAAGTCGTTGAGGGACAAGGTCGAATTGGCCGGCGGGAATTCAATCGCAACTTGTTTGTGAGGGTCGAGTGGTTCCCTCGCAACGCCGTCCACCACGTTGACGGTCTGAACGCATAACCCGCCCTCACAATGGTAGCCGTAGCCGATGCGCCGAAGCTGGGGATTCAACAACAACATTCGATGATGCGGCCCCTGCACCCAGCGATCGATCGCGATCTCCTGCAACTGATGCTCACCTAATTCGAAATCCACTTCGCAATTGGGTGCAATGGTGCGGCCCTTGCTGCTGTAGAAAGGCCTTTTTGAGGACTCAGTGCTGATGTCGGCAGAATCGGCGGTGCCGTCACGGACGCGCTCCGCAAAGTTCTTGATCAGGTAGACGGCGTGATTCTGGCTGCCCTCGGTAAGCGCGGGATCGTTCGCGATCGGTGGCAATTGCTCCATCGCCCGATACATGTCTATCCGCGCCAGCCACAGTGGCGGAGGTGCCGACGATGAGGCGTGGCCCGGCCGGAATATCGCGATAAGCAGCATCGTCGCGACGCAGCCCGGGACGACGCGTATCTTCCGCATCACAGGTTCCAATACTGCCCCACACCCTTGCGCGCGCGTTCGATGATCGGAAGCACCCGCTCACCGCCCGACGCCGCCGCGATGCGCTCGTCAGCTTCGCGGCCCATTTCCTCGATCACCGCCGCGCCCGAATTGGCCAGCGCTTCGAAGTTGTAGCCTCCCTCCAGCGCCGCGACGATCTTCCCCTCGCAGGTTTCCGCGGCCAGCCGTTTGATCCGCCGCATCATCTGCGCAAAGCCGTTTTCCGTCACCTGCATCTCGCCAAGCGGATCGCGCCAATGACAATCGAATCCTGCCGACACCAGGATGAACTGCGGCTTGAAAGCGCGACCGATCGGAATGATCAACTCATCGAAGATTCGGAGATACTCCGAGTCGCCATACTCGGCGGGCATCGGCGCGTTGACGCTGTAACCGAGGCCCTCGCCCGAGCCAACTTCCTGCATCGAGCCGGTGCCGGGATAGTGCGGGAACTGATGCGTCGAGGAGTAGAGCACCTCGCAGCTGTCATAGAATATGTCTTGCGTGCCATTGCCGTGATGGAGGTCCCAATCGATCACCATTACGCGCTTGAGGCCCTTGTGGCGAATGAGCCATTCGGCCGAGATCGCAACGTTGTTGAAGAAGCAGAACCCCATCGCACGATTCGGCAGCGCATGATGCCCCGGGGGACGCACGATCGCGAACGCGTTCTCCGCGGCGCCATCGTAGACGGCCTCTACCGCCGTCAGCACGCCGCCCGCCGCAAGCAGCGCGCCGCGATAGGTATCGCGCGAGGTGTGCGTGTCGGGATCGAAGTCGAACCGATCCAGATGTGAGGTGCGCTCGACTGCCTCAATATACGCGGGGCGATGGCAAAGCGCGATTTCCTCGAGACTGGCCTCGCGGGGAGCGCGGAATTGCAGGTGATCGCGCTTGAGGCTTTCGGCCATCTCGATCATCACCGCGACGCGCTCGGGACGCTCAGGATGAGAACGGCCCGCGAAATGTTTCAGATAGCCGCGGTCGGTGACAATCGCGGTCCTATGCATCGTTGACACCCCGAAAGGCAATCGTGATCATTGGATTCGTGATCGCGTCCGCTACGGCCGCCGCGACGCCTCCAAGGACAGCCATTTGAACATATTCGAAATACTTCTGCTGCTCGCCCTCGCGCTTATCGTAGTCGGTCCGGAGCGGTTGCCGGAAGTTCTGCAAATGGTCGGCAAAGTGCTGCGCGAACTGCGGCTGGCCAGCAATACGGTGATGCGCGAGCTGACCGAGGTCACCGAAGAACCGCGCCGGACGATTCGCGAGTTGGATCCGTTTCAGACCGGCGATTCCAACCTCATGAAACCCAAGAACCCGCCGGTCGATCCTCCGCCGCCGACGCCGAAGCCCTAGCCTCGCGAATGCCACAGGTTTAGTGACGCCCGACGAAATCTCACCTGCGCCTCCTCCGCCGCCGCTCGAGCCTGAGCCGGTCGAGCCGATCGAGGAGGCGCCCGCCGAGGGGCTGCGGATGCCCATCATCGAGCATCTGCGCGAGTTGCGGGTGCGCCTGATTCGAGCGGTCATCGCGATCACGGTCGGCTTTATCGTCGCGTATTTCTTTTCCGATCAACTATTCGCGGCGCTGACGCTGCCGATTCGGCAAGTCTCGCACGCCAAGCTTCTGCTGATCGGCACCGGGGTTGGCGAGGCTTTTTTCACCAAGATCAAGGTTTCACTCGTCGCGGGGCTCTTCCTGGCCAGTCCCGCGGTCTTTTACGAGATTTGGAAATTCATCGCGCCCGGACTCTATCAGACCGAGCGCAAGATGGCGTTCCCGTTCATCATCTTCGCAACCATCTTCTTCATATCAGGCGGATACTTCTGCTGGGCGGTGGTGTTCAAAGTGGGCTACAAATTTTTTCTCGATCAGTATTCGAGCATCGGCGTAACACCTACCATCCGCATCAGCGAATACCTCGCGTTCTCGGCCAAGCTCATGCTGGCGTTCGCGATCACCTTCGAGATGCCGATTTTCGCGTACTTCCTGACCCGGCTCGGCATCATCGATTACAAGATGATGCTGAAACAGTTCCGCTACGCAATTCTGATCATATTTGTGATCGCCGCCGCGCTGACGCCGCCCGACATGGTCTCGCAATTTCTGCTCGCAATCCCGCTGCTGTTCCTTTACGTCATCAGCGTCGGCGTCTCGTACGTATTCCGCAACAAGATCGAACCAGCCGCCGCGGTGGAAAATCCCTCTGCTTGATCATATGAACTCAAACGCCGACTGAGGAACCGCGATGGCCATTCTCGAGAACGAACCGAAGGCGTTTGGGGCGCCGGGCATCCCGCCGCGATGGACGCGTAGCGCCAAAGACATCGTGGGTACCGCGTATTCAACTTCGAGCCGGATCTGGTACACAGCATCGGCGGGCGTGTTGAACGAGATCTATTACCCGACCATCGATTTGCCTCAGATCCGCGACCTGCAGTTCCTGGTCAGCGACGGCGAAAGTTTTTTCCACGATGTGCGCCGTGACATGACCAGCGAAACCGAATATCTCGATGACTATGGCCTCGGCGTGCGTATTACCTCGCGCGAGCGCGCCGATCGCTACCAACTCATAGAAGAGATAATTGCCGATCCGCATCAGCCCTGCCTGCTGATCGACGCGCGCCTCGACGGCGAGGATCCCGCTCTCCTCGCCAAGCTTCATTTATACGTGCTGCTCGCGCCGCATCTTAGCGTCGGCGGATGGGGCAACAATGGCAACGCCGCGCTAATCGTCGGGCACGAATTCCTGACTGCCAACAAGAACGGGGTCTGGTTGGCTCTGGGAGCCAGCGTACCCTTCGTCGAGCGGTCGTGCGGATACGTAGGCACGACCGACGGATGGCAGGACCTCAATTCCAACTACAAGCTCGACTATCAATTCGCGGTTGCCGAAGAGGGAAACATCGCGCTGATCGGTGAACTCGATCTCAGCAAGACGCGCTCGTTCACGCTCGGATTGGGGTTCGGGCGCTCGCTGCATCGCGCGACCACGACGCTGTTTCAGGCGCTCGGCACGCCGTTCCATGAGAGCCGCACCAGATTTCTCGACCAGTGGCATCGGGCGTCAGCCCACATGCTTCCGCTCGGCGACTTCTCCGGCGACGATGGCTCACTCTATCGACGCAGCCGCGAACTGCTCTTCGCACACGAGGACAAGAGCTATCCGGGCGCCATGATCGCATCGCTCAGCATCCCGTGGGGCGAGATCAAAGGCGACGAACAGCTCGGTGGATATCACCTGGTGTGGACCCGCGACCTGGTCAACAGCGTGACCGGCCTGATGGCGGCGGGAGATGAAACCACCGCGATGCGCGCGTTGATTTATCTCGCCTGCTCGCAGCAACTTGACGGCAGCTTTCCGCAAAATTCCTGGATCGACGGGACCGCGTATTGGACCGGTGTTCAGCTCGACGAGATCTCGTTTCCGATCATGCTCGCGTGGCGGCTGCACAAACTGGGCGCGCTGGGCAGCTTCGATCCGTGCCCGATGGTGAAGGCGGCAGCGCAGTATCTGATGGTCAAAGGGCCGGTCACTCCGCAAGATCGATGGGAAGAAAACTCCGGGTACTCACCTTCGACGCTCGCGGCCAACATCGCCGCGCTGATTTGCGCCGCCGAACTCTCGCGCGATCGCGGCGAGTCTATCGCCGCGCGATATCTCGAGGAGTACGCCGACTTCCTCGAATGTCACCTCGAGGAATGGACGGTGACCAACCAGGGCACCCTCGTTCCCGGGATCAAACGTCACTACATTCGAATCAATCCAATCGATCCCAACGACCCGCAACCCGACGAGGATCCCGATCACGGGACCGTTTTAATAAAAAATCGACCGCCGGGCACGCAGTCGGAATTCCCCGCTTCGCAAATCGTTGACGGAGGATTTCTCGAGCTGGTTCGCTACGGAATTCGCAAAGCTGACGATCCGCTGATCGAGGCTTCCGTCAAAGTCGTTGACGCCGCGCTCAGGTATGATTTTCCGCAAGGACCGTGCTTTCGACGCTACTCACACGACGGATACGGCCAGCAGGACGACGGCGCGCCATTCACCAGCTATGGGCGCGGGCGGCCATGGCCGCTGCTGACCGGAGAGCGTGGACATTATGAACTCGCGGCCGGCCACGACGTGAAGGTCTACATCCGCGCGATGGAAGGCTTCGCGAATCCAACCCGGCTGCTGCCGGAGCAAATCTGGGATCAGCCGGACATACCCTCGCAACTCTTATTTCACGGACGTCAAACAGGATCAGCTACGCCGCTGATGTGGGCGCATGCCGAGTACATCAAGCTTTTGCGCTCGGTCGCGGACCACAAAGTTTTTGACTTCATTCCGGAAGTTGCGGCGCGCTATATCGCGGGATCGCGCCGGCAGCGAATCGAGTTCTGGAAACACAATCGCCAGCCCAAGTCAGTCCGCGCAGGCAGCCTGCTGCGAATCCAGGCGAAGGAACCATTTCGTTCTCCATTGGACGCATGACGAATGGCGACAGTGCTGGATACCGCCTCGACGATGATCGCCGCTCGGCCTCACCCATGTCGATTTCGATATCGCGGCAAACGAGACCGCACCGATCCGCTTCACCTTCCGATGGCGCGATCCCGACCGATGGGAAGGACGCGACTACCTTATCGAAATCGAGCCGCTCCGAGACGCCATTTAAGGATACAGCAAGCCGGCGGTGGTGAGGTTGGGCGGGAAGTGCTCGAGGATGAACGGGCCGTAAACCGCGATTACCAGAATGACCGAGGCAAGAACCCAATAGCTGAATTGATCGAGCCGCGGCTGCCATCCGATGGCCGACGGTGGCTGAACGGTCGCGGTGAACGGGACATCTCGCGCAGGCGTTTTCTTGCCCGCGAAGATCGTCATCAGGAGAACCAGGAAGAACAGCATCGCGCTCACAAACATCAGCGAGCCGCCGATGCCGGCCATGATTCCCGGAATCTTCCACGAAGCCAGGCCATACTCGGCATGCACCATATCGGTGCGCCGCGGCATTCCTTCCATCCCGCCCGCCATCAGGCCGCGCGAGAAAATCATCACCCCGAAGAAATAAAGGAACGCCTGGAATAGCGCGAGGCGCGGCGCCCATAGTTCGCGCCGCTCGAGGTACGGTATCAGCCAGTAGGCAATTCCTACATACGAGAGGGCCACCGCGCATCCGATCGTGAGATGAAAGTGCCCCGGAACGAAGGCGGTGTTGTGAATCTCCATATTCATGGTGTAGCTCGCGTTCATCAGCCCGGAGATGCCGCCGAGCAGGAATGCGATCATCGCGAGGACCTGCGCCGCCACCGAAGGATCGCCCCATGGAATCTTGAAGAACCATCCGATCAGCCCGCCACCGCCGCGATGACGTCCGGCGATCTCGAGCGCGTACATCACCGAGAACGCCGTCATCAGGCTCGGGAAGAAAATCGCGAAGGTCAGCCCCGCGACGGTGAACTTCAGCCCCGACGATATTCCCGGATCGAGGAACTGATGATGAAAGCCGACCGGGACGAGCAGGATAAACATGATGAAGGAGACGCGTGTGAGCATGTCGCTGAAAAGTACCCCGCCGGCCTGCTTCGGAATCATGCCGTACCACGAGACGTAAATCGGCAACAGCCAGAAGTAGACAATCGGATGCCCGGTGAACCAGAACAATGTGCGGTTGAGCATCGGATCGACGCCGGGAAACAATCCGAGCGACCACGGCAGCAGGAACACCACAACTTCGATCGCGATGCCGACCGACGCGATGTCCCACATCACGTAGGTTGCGATCGACATGAAGGCTAGCAACGGCACCCGCTCGCCCGGATGCTCCTTACGCCATGCGCGCAGCGCGACCAGCTGAGCCGCCGAGGTGATCCACGTGCTGATAACCACCAGCGCGAGGCCGAGGTAGAACGTCCAGTGCGCCTGCAGCGGCGGGTAGAAGGTGTAGAGGACCGACGCCTGGCGGCTGAACATCGCATACACGGCCAGGAGCGAGCCGATGAGAAGTGTCCAGAACGCGCCGTGAAGGAGCGCGTCGTTGAGCTTGCGGCCGAATCCGCGCGCGGTGGTCAGCGCGAGGAAGCCGTTGGCGAACGCCGTGGTGAGCACCAGCGCATTGAAGACGCCATGAATCGTCAGTCCCTGGTAGTAGGATTTAAGGCCCGGGTAGTACTGGAAGATGTTCACTCGTGCGTAGTTCAGCGCCTGGTCGAGCCCCATGATGACGCCGATCGCCAGCACCGCGAAGCCGAAGTAGATGTTCCATTTGATGACGTTCAGTTGGCTTTGCGGCAGCGAGAAACCTGATGGCTCCGAGACGACAGCGGTACTCATTTGACCACCACTTTGCCTGACATCGTGTGATGCAGCCGGCCGCAGTATTCATGGCAAATCAGGAGGTATTCGCCGGGCTTGGTGAAGCGATAATCGAATTCCGAGATGTGCCCGGGAATCAGCATCATGTTGACCCGGGTGCCCGGAATGAAAAATCCGTGGATCACATCAGCCGACGTCGCAACGAAATCCACTTCCGCGCCGACCGGCACCACGATCTCATCGGGCGTAAAGGCCCAGGTCTGACCGACAATGACCGCCTGAAATTTTCCCGGCGCGATTTCATTCAATCCGATGTGATCGAACGGCGGCGTGTGGCGCAGCACCTTGCGCAGTTTCTGATCCGCCGTGTAATGAATCATCGCGTTGTGCGACGGAAGATGGATGCCCATCGCGAGGCTGCTGTAGCCCAGCGCGCACAAGAAGACGACCAGCACCACCGCGCATGCCGCAAGGAATGCTTTCTCGTAGCGTTCCATCTATCTGTCCACCAGCATCCAGAACATCACGCCCCAGCCTACGGCCAACGCCAGCATATACATTCCTAAAACGAAAATGGTGCCGGTAGGTGGGGGGATATTCTCTTCGGAGAATTCGTCGCGCGATGTTTCTTCGGCCATGCGCTTTTCTCATCGCACACAGCCGCGCTTGGGGCAAATGCCGTCGCCGAGAATTGTGGCCATACTCCGCAGCCCTAACCCTAGACCCTGGAAGTGGAAGGGCCTCATGACCCACGCGCCCGCTTGCATGCGATGCGCGCCAATATCCTGCTGGTTGCCGATACGCCATCCTCGGCTGTCGCAGTCGCGGTGATGGTGGCCGCTCCGCATATTTCCGGGCGAAAGATGGCGTGCATCATATAGTCTCCATCGGCGGGGATGTACGGGACGCTTTGCAGCTCAATCAATTTGCGCTTCCCTGCCAACTCGCGCAGATAGAGTGTCACCGTCACGTTTGATGCTGAGGCCGAAGTCGCATGCAGCCGCAAATCGAGCTCGCTGCGCGTGTCGCGAGTGGCTGTTCCGGCCAGCCCGAGGTCGTCGATAGCCAGCGACTCGCCACCCTGAGCGGCGCCGGGCGGGCTGTTCTTGTCGGCGATGAAAAATGGCGAATTTACCGGATACATGCCGACATTGTTGCTGTGCATCTGCGTCGGCACATCGGTTATCTGGTTGAAGGTGAGGTTCGTCGGATCCGCCGTGAGGCCATGGTCGGGCATTTCCGGGACCAGATTGCCGCCGGCATCTTCCATCCAGGTGACGACCCAAAAGACCATGTACTGCCCGCCGCCGTAGGGACTGCTATCGAAATTGACCGATGCGTCCCGCCAGTTCGGGCCCGTATGACGCATCGATTTCAGTGCCGGAATGTATGGCAGCGTGGTCTCGCCAATCAGGAAGCTGTTACCGTCCAGCTCTCCCGCATTGTAGAGCTGCCCGTAGATACGCACATGAATCGAGACCGCCGGATGATCGAGAGTCGGATCGTCAGTGTCACGCAGGCTCAGGTTATAAATCCGGGCTGTAACTGTTAGTTGATCTCCTTGCCGAGCTTCGCTGAGTGACGGCCCGTTGGTGCCATTCTCACTGATGATGAACCCGCTCGAATGATAGAAGGGCTGCACCAATGGAGATACGCCCGGCTGGGCCGGATTGAAGGTGGCAGTTTTATTTTGCTTCGACCAGTCCCAACGCTCCGGATGAATCAAAGCAACGTCGGGCAAGTTGTAGACCTGCTGCCACCAGGCCGGCGCGCCGCCGCATGAAAGTTCGTCACTGCTGTTGGGCGTCGGATTGCTGACGAAACCAACCACCAGGGGCCCTGTAGTCTGAACATTGATAGGGTTTCCCGACGAATTCGTAAGATTGAAGTTCTGAAAAGTTCCATTTGGATCCGAGAGCCCGAACAGATAACTGCCGAAGTCGTACAAACAACATTGAGCCACGTCGCTACCGAAGACCGGCTTGTTGATCGTTATTCCTTCCGCAGCCGAAAGCGTCTGCGTACTCTGCTGCAGCGTGCTTACCGACGAGCTCTGGTCCACGCTCACCGAGGCTTGATCGCTGACGCCGAATGCGCTGCCCGCGACCGAGAGCGAGGCATCGGTCGAAAACGCGTTGCTGGAGCCGCTGGTCTGGCTCTGGCCCGAACCGCTGCTCCATGTAGTCGAATACGCGATCTTCGAGGTATCGGTACCGCGACACGGCGCCGGGTTGGTGGTCTGAGGAGAAAGATTCTCCGTAAACTGGCTCTGCAGATGATTCAAATCCCACGGATAGCTCAGGATGTTTCCCGGCTCGTGTCCCGGTTGATACCAGTCCAGCGTGGTGGCATCGATGTCGCCCTGCGTGACGCGGTCCGGAGCGGAGAACGCCACATAGAGCTGCGTCATCTGGTCCGGCGCGCAATTTGGAATAGTCGAAGGACAGGTCATTTGGCCAAGGACCGGGTAGTAGTAGATGTTCTGCCGCAACTGGCTGAAGAAGATATGGTCCGCGAACCCGGTTGTCGCGGTAAGGCTATCGCTCCGGGTGCTGTAAGTGTTGAATGACTTTGCGACCCGGTTGTCACGCGTGTTCTGCACCGATGCCTTCAGGTTGACCGATACGCTCGCGATGTCCGGCAACCCATAACTGACCTTGGTCTCGTTGCTGCCCTTGATGCCGAATGTCCAGCTCGTGGTAGTTCTGCGGTTGGAACTGGTTGATGAGCTGGAAGCAAACTGGAACTCGGTGGAGAATCCGGTGCCGGGTGCGGGAACGCTAGGCCGCACGGTCAGATTCAGATTGCACGGCGTATTCGGATCCTGACACCCGGGATGGTTGGCCGGATTGAAGGCAAAGTTAGGCTTGATGTAGTTGACGTGCATCGGCGGGATGCCCAGCACGATATCAGGTTGAATCTGTCCTTCGATTGTCACCTTGTCCGGCGCGCCAACCCGCAGCGATCTTCCCTGGGTGTCGCCAATCGCCATCTGGGCGCCCGCCAATCCGCTGATGCCATTTGGGAAAGTGCTTAGCGTGTACTGGTTGATCGGTGCGAGCCAATCGCCGCCCGTAGCATTCACCTGATAGATTTCCGCCATCAGCTGCTGCGCTCCGGAATTTGCTCCCGGACAAGCGAAGTTTTCCTGATTATTTCCCTGCAGATAAAATGCGGCTATCTCATAGTTAGCGATTCGATTGCCGTTGCTGTCCCGATTATCGAAGTTGCCGGCTTCGAAATTGTAGAGACAGGTTGGCTCGGTGGTGCTTAGCTGCGAGGTGCTCTCGCGATGGAAGAGGAAAGTATCGTCGAAGGTGCCTACGTCGATGATCCCGCCGAAAAGCAAAGAGGTGAAACCGATGATCAATTGATCCTGGACCCCGAATTTGCCGGTCAGCGGCGCCGCTTTCCCGATTACATTGGAAATCGGGAAAAGCACCGAGTCTGCTTTGACGCTGACATACGCGGTCCGGCCGACCGTTGGCGTGAGGGTATCGCGATCGATAGCGATGGAAATGACCGCGAACTTCTTAGCACCCGCCACCTGCCCGATTGCCGCGAGTTGGTCATGGCTGGCGTCGTTGAAACGACCCGCCACCAGGGCCTCGTTCCCGCCGCCGGCGAGCGCGAAGGGCAGTTGCACCGATTGCCCCGGCGTAATCTGCAGCGTCTGAGGATTAACGGCGAAAAGCTGGACCGTCTGGTTGTCCGACATCAATGCAGCCAGACCGTAGATTCCTTTTCCCGCGAAGTCCCCCGCCACCAGGGTATTCCCGAGCGGCGCCGGATTGGCTCCTATGCTCGTGTAAGCGGGACCTATGACCAGTGCTGAATCATTGGTGTTGACATCGGATGCGGTCGCGATGTTCATCCCGAAGACCAGAGGATTGAGGTTTACGAAATAGGCAATCGCGGCATCCTCGAAACCGTCGCCATTGAAGTCACCCTTGGCAATTTGCATTCCCGTAATAATCGGAGCTTGGTAGGGTGGAAATAAGCTCGGAATTTGCTGTGAGAAATTTGTTCCTGTCTTGGGATCTCGGAGAGTCGCCGCCCACACGAAGTTGCCGTTGATGAGCTGCTGGCCGGCAGTCAGAAGGTCATCGTTCGCGGTGTTATAAAAACGTCCTAGTGAAACGGTCGTCGAGGGAGTGAAGCCGGTATTGGTAAGAGACGTGTTGAAGGTTGAGACGGGCCCGGAGAAATTCGAGTTGGAGCTGGGCACGATCGTTTCCATCGCCTCGTACGTCGAGGTGTTCCCCAGTCCCTGCAGAAAGATCAGATCGTCATCGCGAAGCAGATAGTTCTGTCCTTGTAAAATGTCAGGGACCTTCGACAAATCGGGTTGCGCCGCAAGCCCATCCGAACTTGCGCAAAGAACGGTCAGCAGCGACACGACCACCACCATCAGGATTTGGACAAAAGAACACCATCCAGCGCCAACGACGCCCCGCAGCCACATAGCAGTAGATTTCATTGCGAATTTCCATTTTTGACTTTGCGAACCACGTTCTTTAGTCCGATAGCCGCTCCAGGGTCAACTGGCACCAGTCTGGACGTCAGGTTCCGTTCCACTTTCTTCAGGGGAATGGGTTAGGTCTGCGCGTCTGCTCTGCTATGTTTCAGCCGCTATCGGGCAATTCCCGAATCGAAAAGCGCTCGCGCAGCGAATCCAGCAGCGCGCGCACCTCGGCCTCCATGTCAGCGGAGAAGTAAAGTTTCAGATGATGATGCTTGGGATCGTCCGTGCGCAGCGTCGCGAGATTGTCGTAGGATTCCACGATCGCCTTGAACAGCGCGATTTTCGCCGGCTCGATCGCGAACCGAATCGTTTTCAGGCGCGGGTTATGATTCGTGTCGCTCATGTTTACTGTGTGCTCTCTCGCGCCTAGATTCTAACAGATGACTCTGCCGCCGCTCATCATAGCTTTCCCTCGGGCTCCGCTGCGCTTCGCCTCGGGAGCGGCTGCGCCGCGGCGCTGCGCGCCCCTTTCGGGTCTCTTTACTTTATTATTGGTCAGATGACTTTGCCGCGGCTAATTTTCGTAACCGGCAAGGGCGGCACCGGCAAGAGCACGGTCGCGGCGGCGCTGGCGTTGGCGCTTTCGCGACGGCGTCCCACCACGCTGGCTGACCTGGACAGGAGGCGATCCGCGCTGCGCCTGCTCAGCTCACTCAACGGGGATGGCGCAACCAAGCCGTTCAAGATCGCCGAGCACCTCAATGGCGTCGCGCTCAGCCCGCACGCGGAACTCGAGGCCTTCATCGAGCGCATCGTGCCGGTGAAGGCGCTCTCACGCAGGATGCTGCAGAGCAGAACTTTCAGCTACGTGACCGCTGCACTTCCGGGCCTCGAAGCATTTCTGATGCTGGAGCGCTTGCGCATCATGGCGGGAGACGCCGCGCTGAAGGACCACTACCTGGTGGTCGATGGGCCGGCTTCCGGGAGCGCGCTGGAATTTCTGTCAGTCGCCGAAGGAGTCAAAGGAATCGCGCCGGTCGGTACGCTCAACCGCCTCGCGTCCGGAGTGCATTCGTTTCTCACCGACGGCGCGCGATTCGGCGTCGCGATAACCGTGAGTCCCGAAGAGATGGCGCTGCGCGAGGCGCTCGAAACCGCCGACGTGCTCAAAAGTTGAACTCGGGATAAAATGGATCATCGCGGTCCTCAACTCGACCTCCAAGGCTCTGTTCGATGCGGCCGATCTCGCGGCGCTCACTCCGCTCAAAGCGCATGTGTATCTGGCGTTGCGCCGCAATGCGATCGCCGAATACACGATTCGCGCGCGCGAACAGCTCAAGGCGGCTGGTCTGCACCCAATCGAACTACCGACGCTGTTTCTGCCCGAGTTGGGAAAGGCCGAGGCCAATCAGCTTGCCGATAAGCTCGGGAAAGCGCTGTCGCATCAATGAAAGCGCCGCTCGATCTGAAAGACCATCGTCTGATCATTTGTCTCGGTCCGGGCGGTGTTGGTAAAACCACCATCAGCGCCGCGCTTGCGCTGTATGGCGCGTTGGAGGGTCGCTCGGTCGATGTGATGACGGTCGATCCGGCGCCGCGCCTGCTCGACGCGCTCGGTCTCGACGCCTCGTCCGCCGAGCCGCAACGTGTGCCGCTGGGCGGCCTGCTCGACGGGAACAGCCGTCGCCCGCGCCCTCGCCTGCGCGCGCTCAAGCTCGATCCCAAGGCGACCTTCGATGCGCTGGTAGATCGCTATGCGCCATCGGCCGCTGCGCGCGACACCATCCTTGAGAATCGCATTTACCGTAATCTCTCGGATGCGCTCTCCGGCGTCGGCGACTACATGGCGATGGAGAAGCTGTTGGAACTTCGCCTCGCGCCCGACGCCGATCTGATTGTCCTCGACACGCCGCCGGCGAGTGAGGCGATCGATTTTCTCGACGCGCCGCGCCGCTTGCTCGACCTCCTCAACTCACGCGCGATTACGCTGCTGGGACGCTCGGGCGGAAGCTTACTGCGCGGCCTCAAGATGGTCAACTTCGCGGCGCGCACCGTGCTCAGTGCATTCGACAAGGCTACCGGACTTCATCTGCTCGGCGATGTGCAGGGATTCGTCGAAAGCTTCGCCGGAATGTATGCGGGTTTTGCCGAGCGCGCGCAAAAGGCCGGCGAGCTCCTGCGCTCGCGCGAGACCATCATTGTGATCGTCACGACGGCCGAGGTGGCGCGAATCACGCCGGCGCGCGAGTTCGCGGCAGCGCTCGATCGGGCGGGATTGCAGGTCGATGCGGTGGTGGTAAATCGGATGATGCCGGAAATTCCCGACTCCGCCGAAATCGCGCGCGCGAAAATCTCGCCGGCGCTCAAACGCAAGCTCGCACGCAACTTGAAGGACTTCGAGGCGTTGAAGCAGCGCGAGACGCATGCGCTGAAGGATCTGCGCGGCGGGCTCCCGGCGAAGTCGCGGATACTCGCGGCGCGGGACCTCGGACGCGAGCCCCGCACGCTCGCCGATCTGGCGGAAATCGCACGCAGCCTCGAGGTGGTACGCGAGTGAAGTTCGAAGAGCGTTGCCAATCCGAACGGCGCGACCCGTCTCATCGATGACTTAACGGTCGCGAAAGAGCGCTGCGCTGCGCAGGCGGTCGGGGTATGCGGCCATCTCGACGAGCCGAAGCGGGCGTTCCTGCGTTCCGAGGGTCTCAGCATCGCGTCCGAGTGGTACACCAAGTCTATTAGTCAAGGTGGCGTTTCGAGGTTGACGGAGGTATTGTCGCGGGAAATCTTAGAAGGTGAAGAGTCCACATGGCGGATTCCGAGTATCAGAAGAGGCAAGAAGGAAACTGCACGGTCTTCGAAGTCACACCGGCAACAAGACCGAAAATGAAATTCCTGGTGGGCTTTGGAGTGTTCATGGTCGTGGTCGGCTGGCTGGCGGGGGGCGGCTTCGGCGTCTTCATGATTCTTATCGGAGGATTTTCGATGTTGTTCGGCTGGTTCAGAGACCCGCGTCCAAAAGCGTATAGGTCCAAAGCCACGTTTCGCGTGACTCCGAGTTCCATCGAAACGAACGGCCGGACCTTCAACAGACAAAACATCCATCGGCTCATCCTAAGGAACGGCATGGGAGGGGGCGTCCGCTCTGATTATAGTCAGGAGAAAAGCCTTAAGAGGTTGGCACCGATCGATGTCGCGGTGGGGTTGGATTTGGAGTCGGGTGGCAAGACATACATGCTGGCGGGGGGAATGGACGGGACGACGGCGTTTGGTTTGCTGCAAGATGTGAACAAGGTAATTGGGGTCGAAACGTGGAGGTGAGCGCACTCTGCAGGCACGTCAGGACAAGCAGTCGACTCAATCAATCACCGGCGCTAGGAAGGAAACATCGGCCGCTAATGCAATGTAA
The DNA here is from genome assembly GCA_963815835.1 of uncultured delta proteobacterium. GTDB lineage: Bacteria > Desulfobacterota > Binatia > Binatales > Binataceae > DATGKG01. Next base: position 2,271,800 of record CAWFIF010000001.1, on the reverse strand, counting down.
GTAGCTTTGCAATCCGATCAGACCTTTGCCACACAGGGGACAGACTATCCGTCTTTGCCATCATTACGCGGGCCAATTTCATCACGATTTACGATGTTGCGAGCCAGCACTTTTCCGATCGTTTTGACCATATCTTTTTGCCTTGTCTCGGCGTCATCCGCGTCGAGCCAAGTGTCGCAAATGCAGAGCCGCCAGTTACAGGTTCAACCCCCAGCACCGACGCCGACCAAACGCGAGCATAGCGCTTCATTGGAACTCCCTAGCCAACGTTCACGGTTAACTAATGATCCAGGGTTGAGCCGGAAGGTCACGGGTTACCTTCATGGCCATCGGCTGCCTTACGTGAGTGCGCAGACTCTTAGTGATGCGGCCGGGAAGGTAAGTGCCGTCGTACTCATGGGTCAAGTTCGGACTGAATCCGGAAAACAAGACGCAGAAGCGAAGGTAAGGGATTTCCTGGGGCTTAGTCCCGAACTGGCTTTAGAAAATCAGGTCGAAGTAAGACCCGAGACAGGCTCGACCCACCCTACTGTCAGCCATCCTTCTAGTGTCGCAGGGCGGCCGCCGGCGCTCGAACCCCAATCCGGCTGTGAACTATGGCGTGGCACTTTTTCGGGCAACGATCCGTCCGTCCTCGTCGAGGCGCGCTTTTGTCCGAATGAACAGGGCGGCGTCACTGGTCTGGTACAGTGGTCGAGTCTGTCGAGTGGCTACAACGTGCGGGAGGTCTCCGGATCGCGCGAGGCGAACGGTAATCTTGTGCTTCGCGACCTGCGATTCCGCGAAAACCGTCCGAAGGCTGCGTGGCACTTTTGCTTGATTGACAAGTACTCGCTGGCTGCTGAGGCTTCCGACCACCTCGCCGGTAGCTACGTCCCGCGAGCCTGCGGAGACCATGCGCGGATCGATCTACGTCGGGTGACGGCGCCAGTCCCTTAGGTTTTTTGTCAGGGCTTTCCTAACTGAGGGATCAGAATAGCGAAATATAGCGATCGGAACTTAAGCCAGCGCGTACCGTTCCCTTTTCATCGGAGAAATCCAACATTGATATGGTGTGCCGATCGGCCGCCTGCAACGGACCCGCCGACGTGTCGCCATTAGTAGAAATGTGCTATCCTGCGGTTGCGGCGCCCACAGGAGGCGCCGTTAGTCGTTGCGAATGGTGCGATGGCAATGCGGATTTACATAAACGAACCCACCGCGACATTCGAGGTGCTTCGCTTCGCTCAAGTGCGATCACTCGTACAAGGCTCGCGGTCGATTACATAAACGAACCCACCGCAAGCCTCGCAAAAACAAGCCGGTGTGAGGCATCGCCGAACAGCGTCCTGAGGCTCGGCGAAGGACCTCGAATGGCAGGATCTCGAACATCACTACGCAAAAACAAACCCATTGATGGCAATTAGGCAGCAATCTCCACGGTTTTTCGAAGGCTCGCACTCGCGGAAGTGGCAAAAACAAAGCCACTGCGAGCATCGCGAGCGGGGATCTGAGGCTCAGCGAAGGATCTCGAATGGCAGCCAGCCTACTCGAAAATCGCAAAAACAAACCCACTCTATGGTGCCCATCGAGACCCTTCGCTTCGCTCAGGGCGACCGCTCGCACACGGCTCGCGGTCGAATCGCAAAAACAAACCCATTGTGGGTGGCGATATCACGAACGATTTTACCAAACGAAGCCAAATCGGCGCGCAAATACAAGGACTTTCTTGTGACGGCCGGTTGCTAAGGCGTCATCAAAATGCGCGAGGCGTGATTATCGACGCAATGTCGATAGTGGTCCGGCGCGCTTTAGTCTTTCTTGCGGGCGCGAGGCTTGGGCGGTGACGGCTTCTTCTCGCCGCCCTCAGCCAGGATCCGATCGAGCTTGATGTTCAGATTCAGCAGTTGGCTGCTTAGATGATCGAGCCGCTGCTTCAGATCGCGCACATCTTTCTTGGTGGGAATGTTGACGAAATCGAGGACGGTCTCGACGTTGCGGTCGAACGCCTGCTTGTTGGCCATGAACCGCTCGCCCGCGCGGCCGAATCCGCTTCGCAGCCGGTCATTGCTCATGACCTCATTGAAGAAGGACGAGATGCCTTCTTCACCCATCTGGCGGAGTTTCGAAATCAGATTTTCGGCGTCGCGTTGTGCCATCCTTCGAAATATATACTAGATACGCGCGCCCTGAACATGCAGACCATCGCCACCATCGTCGCTTATGCCTCGGGCTTCGGCCTGATGCGATACCACAATAGCGCGGCCAATCTGCTCGCTACTTCGCTCGCCGTGGATGCTTCGCTGGCGCCGCTCACCGCGATCGTCGCGATGCGCCGAGGGCGGCCGGCCATGTTGTGGGCGATCGTAGGATTCCTGTTCGGCCTGTGGGCTTTCATCGCCGTGCTGCTGCTCGGTAAACCGAAACCGTCGAGCCCGCGCCCGCCGAGCGAGTTCCCGCCTACTTCTGATGCTGCTTGATGAACGCCAGCGACGGCACGAAGACCATTGCCTCCGAGTCGTTACCGCATAGCACATCGAGGTGACCGGTTCCCTCGAGCTTGGCGAAGCTCGCCACTTTGTTCCCGGTCGAATGCGCCGATTGCTCCACCATCGCGGGCCATTCCGATGCGATATTGGTGCTGCTGAACGCGATCACCGGCACCTGCGATTTCCCCAGCGCCGCGAGGCGCTCGGGCGTGAACGGATCTTCGAAATCCTGCACCCTCGGCCAATACCGATCGTAGGTGATGAGTAACTTGGCCAGCTCGACGGCGTCCGACTTGCCGCCTTGCGGATTGGCGAGGCCGCCATGACCGCCGAACGCGCCGCCCGAGTCATACACCACGTGCTCGAGGTTTTCGCGCGCGGTCTTGTACTTCGGGATCGGCGCGGGGCCGTCGGGATTGGCAATCACCATCTCCATCAGCGTCTTGCGCTTGTCGTAGGTTAGATGCGCGCCGCCGATGTCGTCGGCATAAACATCTTCCGATGGTTCCTTCCGCGCGCGGCGCGAGATGAATCCGTCGAGCGCGATGATGCCCTGCACATTCTCCGGATGCAGCGCGGTATAGAGATACTCATTGGTCACGCCGCGGCTGAATCCCGCCAGGAAAATCTTGTCGTGATGCGTATGCGCACGGATGAACTTCACCGCCTCGTCGATATCCGATGCGAACAGGTCGTAGGTCCATCCCTTGAGTTCCTTGAGGTCGCTCTGCGGCGTCTCGGGCGAGACATAGTGCGTGCGATAATCCATCGCCCAGAAATCCACCCCGTGACTGGCGAGGTAGAGCGCGAGCGAATGCTTGACGTCGTCGGGCGCGACGATGCCGTTCATGTTGGTGCCGGGTAGATAGAGGATCACCAGCTCGGGATTCTCGGGCGGCGTTTTTCCGATCGCCACATGATGGAGCCCGATCTTGTCGAAGGGCGAGGTGCCGCGGACATCTTCGAAGCGCCATTCGTAGACCGTCGGCGCGTCCTTGAACGAATGCGCCTCGCCCAGCGGCACGAATCCTTCGGTGGGCGTGGCCGCGCGCGCGATCAGCGGCGTCAATGCGAGGATGAATGCGATCAAGATATAGAAGGTCGAACGCCGTATTCTATTCGGATGCATCACAGGTCCTCGCTTCCATTTCCGATACCTCGATTTCGCGCCCGTCGGGATCCATCGCGAAGATTCTCCCATTCAAGTCGGCGGTCAGATTCATGGTGACATAGAGCGCGTCGCATCGGTCGCATCGATAGCCCGCCACGGTGCGCAGCTTGCTGCCCCACGCGCCGACCAGTTTGAATTTGTGCGTATCGCGCGCCATCGGGCGGCTTTTTATAGCACAGGGATAATGGCGATCGCTCGCTGCGCTTGAGGAGGATCAGCGAGTCTCGGGAAGAATCGCGACACCGCTGAACTGCCCCATTCCCATCATCTTCTCGCCGGCGAAAGAGGTGAGCGGCGCCACGTCGCCGGTCGCGCCGGGCGAGTAAACATTCATGCTGAATTGATTCGCCACGTAAATGGTCCCGCCGCGATCGATGGCCAGGCCCGCCGGCCCACCATAGACGATCTTGGTTTTCGGTCCCTGGATAATCGCGGTTGGTTTCACGTCGCCGCTGCTCTCGGGAGGATAGACGCAGATGCTGGGCCCAGTGCTTCCACTGCGATTCGCCACGTAGATCTTCCCCGAGGATCGAACGCGAGGGCGATGGGACTATCGAGTCGGGTTTGACCCCCAGCGATCGTCGCCATCGGTGCGACATCACCGTTCGCGTGCGGCGGATAGATGAGAATCCGGCTCGGAGACCATGCTGCAGCATAGACTTTCCCGTCCGAATCCACCGCCATCGTGAATGGAAAATTCAGATTGGTATGAGGACCGCCGATGGTGGCCGTCGGCGCCACGTCACCGCCGCGGGCGACCGCAGCGGCAGAGTAGATTGTGATCGGAGCGAAGTGCGTGGCAGGATCGATGTCCGCGACAGTGCTGTGGCCCTTGCCGCATTGATTAATTCCTTGCTGATTGAGCACGTATACGTTTCCGGCGGAATCGACCGAGATGGCGAGAGGATTCTGAAGCCCCGTGTGAGGCCCGGAGATGGTCGCGAGCGGCGCTACGTCGCCATAAGCCTCGGGAGCGTAGACGAGCACGCCGCCGCATGAACTTGGCGTAACCCTCTTGTTGGCCACGTAGGTTTTTCCGTCGGCGCCGATGGCGATTCCGCTGGGATCCACGATTCCCGTAACTTTGCTCGTGATGACCGCAACCGGGGCGGCGTCACCATCGATGCCTGGTGCAAAGACGCGAATCTGCTCATCCGTTGCGACGTAGATCTTGCCGTCGGCGCCAACCGCGAGACTGGCAGGATAGTCGATCTTCGCGTGCTGCGGGCCGGCGATGGTCGCTATGGGTTTTACCCCGGCGCCGCTGCTGTCCGCTGCGTAGACCAGAACTTCGCTGCGAAGCGAGAGCATCGGCGATACCGCGTTGTTCTGATAAATCCGACCGCTCGAGTCCACCACGAAGCCGAAAAAACCGGTGCCCGGAGGACCCGAAAAACTGGCAATTGGTGCAGCAGGGCCGCTGGCATCGGCGGAATAGATATTGAGGCGATTCATCGCGCTGACGTAGATGCGCCCGTGCGAATCGACCGCGACATCGTCGGCGTATCCAGTGGCATCCGTGATCGCCGCAACCGGCTTGACGTTGCCATTGCTGCCGGCGGCAAAGATGAGAACGCCGCGCGCGTTCTTTACATAGAGTCCATTCGCAACGTAGATCCGGCCCTTGGCATCGACTGCGATCCCGGACAATCGATCAAATCCGGTGTCGCTGCCGGCGATGGCGGCGACGGGAGGAGTATCGCCACTGCTGCCCGGCGCAAAAATCGTGATGCTCTTATCGCCAAGGTTCGTCGCGTAGATCGTCCCGCAGGCGTCCACTGCGATTCCCGCGGTGCCGTGAAGTCCGGTACGCGGCCCGGCGATCGCGGCGATGGGCGCCACGTTGCCGTTCGCGCTCGGCGCGAAGACTACAATCGCGCTGTTGATTCGATCCAGCATTTCGATTGCGTAGATCTTTCCATCCGAGCCGACCGCCAGCCGTTGGGGATGCGTCGCATCGGAGATTCCGGGCAACCGAATGACTCCGCCGCTGGTGAATTTGTATTTTACAACTGCGGGAGGAAAGCCGTACTTCAGGGCCGCGAAGACCAGCGTGTCCGCGGCAGCGCCGCGGCCTGGCGTGGCCGCTAAACAGAGCAACAACAAGCCCATCAGCTTGAACCTAAACGTCTTCGGCGCCATCGAGGGGCTTCTTATAGCACAAGCGGAATCGTAGTTGATCGTGCGCCAACGCCGTGCGAAGCTTGCTGACAGCTTGCAGCACCTCTCAACACGCAGTTACTATCGCACGCGACGCTCACAACGGCGTCGCGGATTATTTCTTACAATCGGCCTCGTGATGATCATGTCGTGCTGGAGCGTGATCGCTCGAGCGCAACCAACCAGCCGCAAGATTTACGTCGCGAACTACGCGAGCGACTCGCTCAGCATTTTTCCGCTCGATAGCAAGGGCAATGTTGCTTCGCTGTTCGGCAGCAATAGCAATGTGCCCTCGCTGTTCATAAAGATTCAGTTGAGCAATCCGAGCGGTATCGCTTTTCACGCGGGCAATTTATACGTCGCCAACCACAGCAACGACTCGATCACGGTCTATCCGGCAAACGCGACCGAAAGGCCAAAAGCGATAGCGACAATTCACGGCTCGAAGACACAACTCAACAATCCCAACGCGATCGGTGTCGATTCCGCGGGCACGATTTACGTGTTCAATCAGGGAGCGCAAGGCGATCCCGCCGTGGTCACCAGCTATGCGGCCGGAAGCGATGGCAACGTCGCGCCGAAGACGGTGATCAAGGGTCCGAACACCCGACTGGATTCTCCCACAGGCATCGCGTTGGATTCGCAGGGCTACATCTACGTAGCGAACCAAGGCTCGTGGACCGGAAATGGACACGAGGTAACCATCATCTCGCCCAGCACTATAACGATTTACTCTCCAGGCAGTACGGGAAATGTGAGGCCGGTGCGCACTCTCTCCGGGTCCTCAACCCGGCTTAAAGAGGTGGGAGGAATCGCGGTTGATTCGGCGGGATACATATATGCAAGCAGCGACGGAACCGCGGGAGAGTCCATCGCGTCAATTCTAATCTTCGCGCCAAACAGCGACGGGAACGTCGCCCCGATAACCTCCATCGACACTGATTGCGCCGAGCTCCGAAGCAATGGTCCGCTCGCGTTCGATTCGAACGGACATTTGTACGCCATGGGCGGGGTCCTTATCGGCACGAAAATAGTTGTTTACCGGGATGTCCTTCTGGAACCTGGTGTCGGACGCTCTCAATGCGTGTCACCTGCGTCAAGCTTTTCTGTTGACAAGGACGGGAGCCTGAACCCCAGCGCGTTCGCGGTCGATCAGGCGGGCAATGTCATCACGGCCATTTCCGACTCTAACAGTCTGATGATTTTCAGAGCCGGAGCGAATGACAATAACAGGCCCTCCGCCACCGTCACGGGCGAAACCGGAATCGTCGCTCCCACCGGCGTCGCGCTCGATGCGAGTGGGAAAATCTATGTCGCCAACGATGGAATCGCGGCGGGGCAAGGGGGATCTGATAACGTCGCCATCTATCCTGCCGGTTCGAATGCGAACGTTCCGCCAATCGGTGGAGGTTCGAACTACAGCAGTCCGCAGGCAATTGCGGTCGCTTCTGACGGAACCACATACGTGGCAAACGGAAGTAAGGACGGCATCTCCATTTTTGGGCCTGGACCAGATGGTAAGCTCAGGGCACGTATTATCGTAAATGGAGTGGATGACCCGAGCGGCGTCGCCGTTGACCATGGCGGCAACCTCTATGTGGTCAGCTATGGTGGTCAGAGCGTCAAGGTTTACGGTCCTCGCGCCGACGGGGAGGACCCGCCCAGCCGGATTATCTCCGGCGATAAGACCAAACTTGATTTCACCCAGGGAATCGCAGTCGATGCTGCCGGGAAAATCTATGTGAGCATCCGCGGCGGTGCCGATAGCGCAGATGCGATAAACGTCTACGCGCCTGACACCCAAGGCAACGTCGCGCCGATCACCATCATTAGCGGGCCGAAGACGCAACTGAAACTGCCGCAAGGCATCGCGATCGACCCCGATGGAAAGATCTATGTCGCCAATGACGGCAATGACGAAGATCGCGCGCCGGATGCATCTCGTTATGACGACCGGCCGCGCGCCGATCCCGCCGACTCGATAACCGTCTATGCGCCCGGCAGTAGCGGCAATGTCGCGCCGATCGCGAGGATCAACGGACCGCTGACCGGCTTGGGACATCCGATGGGCATCGCAGTCGGACCCTGATTGGCCCGCGAGTAACGCGGTTGATCTCCCTCCTCAGCCGTGCGAAACACTCGATCGTCGCGTCAAATCTCTCGACGGAGTCCTTTTAATGAGCAAAGTTGAATTCGCGCTGTTCTCGCCGCAAGCCGGTCAAACCACCAAGGCGCTGTTCGAGCGCGCCACCCTATGCGAAAAGCTCGGCTACCATTCAATCTGGCTGGTCGATCATTTTTGGACCCGCGGGATGCCCGACCTCGACCACGTCGAGGCGCTCACGATGATGGCGGGGCTGGCGGCGCGCACCGAAAAAATCCGCATCGGAACGCTGGTGCTATGCAACTCGTATCGCAACCCGGCGCTGCTCGCGAAGTCGCTCACCACAATCGATCACATCAGCAATGGGCGGCTCGAAGTCGGCATCGGCGCGGGATGGATGGACGAGGAGTATCGCGCCTACGGCTACGAATTCCCCGAGACTCCCGTGCGCCTGAAGCAACTTCAAGAAGGACTTGAGATTCTCACGGCGATGCTCGGCCCCGAGAAGAAGCCCTCGTTCAGGGGCAAGTACTATTCGATCGACGGTGCGATGAACAATCCCAAGCCGGTGCAGAAGCCCCATCCGCCGATCACCATCGGGGGCAGCGGCGAAAAGGTGATGCTGAAACTGGTCGCGAAGTACGCGGATCGATGGAACTGCCCGGCCGGCTACGACAGCTTCGAGCGCAAGTTCAACGTGCTCAAGGATCACTGCAAGAAGGTCGGCCGCAACCTCGACGAGATCAACATTTCCGAGCAACTCCTGGTATGCATCGGCAACAACGAAGCCGAGGTCGAGCAGAAGTGGAAGCCGGCGCAGAACATGAAGCCCTTCTCTATCACCGGCATCAAAGGGACGCCCTCGCAGCTCATCGAGCAATTAAAGAATCGCGTGAAGATGGGCATCACAACGTTCACGGTTTTCTTCAGCGACTTCGCGCCCCCGCCGACGCTGGAGCTGTTTGCGAAAGAGGTGATGCCGGCATTCAAGTAGCCGGGCGAGTATCTCTGGCTGGTCGCGTTGGGCGCAGAAACCAGTGCGTTCGACGTTGCTAACGGCCGTTCGCCCGAGTCCGCTCAAGTTTCATCGCATTGTCATCGAGCTATCCGCCAACAATCGCTGGAAGGTGGCACCGAGTTCCGAATTCGAAATCCTCACTATTGCCGCATGAGGAGGCGGTCCGCAGTGGAAGACTTAAAAGGAAAAACCGCCGTCGTGACCGGCGCGGCGAGCGGCATCGGCAAGGCCCTGGCCGCGAAATCTTGCGCGGAAGGAATGAACGTCGTGCTGGCGGATGTGGAGGAAGCTGCGCTCGCGAAGGCCCGCGATGAGCTGGGACGCGGCGCACGCAATGTTATCAGCGTGATCGCGGACGTATCTCAGGCGCGCGCGGTAGAAGAGCTCGCCAGCAAGACGCTGGATGCATTCGGGAGTGTCGACCTTCTGTTCAACAACGCGGGAGTTGGGGCAGGCACGACCATTTGGGAAAGCACGCTCGAAGACTGGACGTGGGTGCTCGGGGTAAATCTTTGGGGTGTGATTCACGGAATCCGTACTTTTGTGCCGATCATGCTGAAACAGAATCGGCCGTCTCACATCGTGAATACCGCATCGATCGCGGGGCTGATGAAGGGACACCACAGTGCGCCCTATATCACGACCAAGCACGCAGTCGTTGCACTGACAGAACAACTCGCGGTGGAGTTCGAGAGAATTAACGCCCCTATCAAGGCGTCCGCGCTCTGTCCCAGCTGGGTCAATACGCGAATCAACGAGTCGGGACGTAATCGGCCGAAGGATCTCCTCAACAAGACGGAGATCCAGCCGACTCCGGAGATGCTGAAATGGTGGGAGCAGATGCAGGAATTCATCAAAACGACCACCCCACCTGGCGTCATCGCCGATGCTGTGTTCGAGGAAGGACTTCGCCAGGGAAAGCTGTACATCATTCCTCACAAGGAAACCGCGCAGGTCATCAAGAATCGCTTTGACGGCATCATGAAGGATATCTAAGGCAGCGCCATGAAAAAGGAAGTTACCATCTGGAGCGAAGGGACACGGCTGGCCGCAGATCTGTTCCTTCCCGACGACCTTCGCGATGGCGAGAAAAGGCCCGCGATACTGCTCTGTCACGGATGGGCCGGCCCCAAGTCTCATCTCAGCGCAACCTATGCGCCTTATTTCTGCAAAGGCGGGTTCGTATGCCTGACGTTCGACTACCGAGGGTGGTACGAAAGCGACGCCCGCATCGCCACGCCAGAAAAGCAGCCGCCAGTTGGTGCGGATGGTTTCATTACGGTTCGCGGAAAGCCCGTGAGAGAGGTAGTCGATCCGCTCGACCAGAATCGGGACATCAACAATGCGCTCGACTACCTGATCGCCGAACCTGCCGTGGATCCAACGAGGATCGGTCTGTGGGGATCCAGTTTTGGTGGTGGTCATGTCCTGTATGTTGCCGGCCATGATCCACGCATCAAAGCAGTCGTCAGCCAGGTTCCCGGTATGGGACCGGCGCCGGACCACAACGGATTCGCCGTGCCTGCGCCACAAGTGCAGAAGCTCGCCAGCGCGATGGCTCGCGGTGAAATCGATGCGCTCCCGCGCCCCAAAGAGCAGCCGGAGTCGCTCAAGGGTATCGGAGACTTCAGGACGATGTGGCGCTATCTTCCTCGCCTTGCCGCGGCGCACATCAGAGTGCCGACATTGATCATCGATCAGGAGCAGGAAGAATACGGGGGCCGCGAAAACTCAGGTCTAGCCGCAAAAGAAGCGATACCGAGCACAACCGTTGTGAAGTATCATGTGTTCCCTGGAACCCATTACGACATATACGACAAGAATTATCGTGAGGGCGGTAAGATGGCGAGGGACTGGTTCACCGAGCACTTGATGCTTAAACGCTCGTGAAGGCAGTCCCCGCGAGCCGAACGGAAAGAGTGTTCGAGGCGCCGCGCTACGCTTGAGCCCATAGAGGAGGCCACCACCATGCAGATGAACGTGAAACCCATTCCGACGCTCGACCCGCGGATCAACGAGATCCGCGCGCTCACGGCGCAGATCGTCAACCGCGATATCCTGCCCAACGAGCGGAAACTCTGGGCGGGGTGGCGGGACGGCGCGACGCAGGACGAGCGGCGCAGCGCTCGGGAGCTGCGGGAGTCGATCAAGGAGAAGGTGAAGCAGGCGGGCCTCTGGGCGCCACATCTTCCGCCGGAATATGGTGGCGCCGGCCTCGGCTTCCTCGAACATGCCTACATGAACGAGGTGCTGGCCTACAGCATGGGAGCGGCGGCGCTCTTCGGCGTAGTCGCGCCCAACTCGGGCAACCAGACGATACTGCTCAAGTACGGCACCGAGGAGCAGAAGCGCAAGTGGCTGGTGCCGCTCACCGAAGGCAAGATGGAGTCCGGCTTCTCGATGACCGAGCCCGACTCGGCCGGCTCGGATCCACGGTCGATCAAGACCACCGCACGCCGCGACGGCGACCAATGGGTGATCAACGGGCACAAATGGTTCACCTCCAATGGGTTTCGCGCCGACTTCTTTATCGTCATGTGCCGCACGGAAGGGAGCGGCCACGACAACGGCCGTATGACGCAGATCATCGTGCCCAAGGACACCCCGGGCCTTCGCATCGTGCGCGGCGTCGAAGTCTGGGGCCTTCAGAGCGACCACTGCGAGATCGTCTACGATGACGTGCGCGTGCCGGCGAGCAACCAGCTCGGCCAGACTGGCTCGGGTCATCAGGCCGCGCAGGATCGTCTCGGGGCTGGGCGCATCTATCACTGCATGAACTCGATCGGGCAAATGTGGCGCGCCTTCGATTTGATGGTCGAGCGCGCCACCATGCGCGAGGTGCACGGCGGCAAGCTCGAGACCAAGCAGTTCATCCAGGGGTTCATCGCCGATTCCTACATCGATATCCAGGCGGCGCGCTTGATGACCATTCATTGTGCAGAGCGCATGGATGGCGGCGGCGACCCGCGCACCGACATCTCGGCGATCAAGATCTTCGTCCCCGCGGCCTTCGAGCGGGTAGTAGACCGTGCGATCCAGGTATGGGGCGCGGCGGGCGTTTCGGGCGACCTTCCACTCGCCGGCATGTTCCAGGGGGCGAGGACGCTGCGGATTGCGGACGGCCCGGACGAGGTCCACCGGATCCTGATCGCGAAGAACGTGTTGATGCGGTATCACAATAGTGAGAGCTGGGACTTTGGAAACTGACCGCACGCGCCGCGCCGCAGATGTGAAACTCCCCTCCCGGCGGCGCTACCTTGCTGAGGGCAGTCGTTTGGTCTACAACGAAATTAAGTCGCACAGTAAAACGGAAATCCCGGATTATGCAGCAATCTACAAGCGAGTTGAGCGCGCGGTTGGAACGGCTGGAACATCAGCAGGCCGAACTCCAACGCAGTAACCAGCGCTTGCGGATGATGACCGGCGCGTTGCTTCTGCTGTGCGGCGCGCTGGTGATGATGGCGCAGACCAATCCGCGGGTTGCTGAAAGCCTCGACGCGCGCCAATTCGTGCTCCACGACAGCAGCGGGAAAGTGCGAGGTGCCCTGGGCTTAACGGACGACGGTGCGGTGGGACTTAATCTTGTTGACGCCAAAGACAAGACTCGAATGACGCTCGATATCCCTTCCAATGGCACGCCTGGTTTGGATTTCTTTGATCAAGACGGCAAGCTGCGGGCGACCTTCGCCCTTGGACCGGATGGTACCCCCGGCCTCGGTCTATACGATCCCGAAGGTCATCTGCGAACTAGCCTCGATGTGCCCGCGAGCAAGACCCCCGGCCTGGCCTTTTATCATCAGGACGGCAAACCGGCTTGGGGAGCCCCATAGAACGGTCTGAGAGACGCTACGCCAACTTGACTGCGCGACGCTTAATTCAAGTGCTCATCCTGCTGGGCTTGGCTGCCTGCGGTATCAGCGGATGCTTTGGCCCTTATGGTGGCGGCGGCTACGGCTATGAGGGTTACCCGGCATATGGCTACGCGCCGTACTCCTGGGGTGGCGTCTATGCACCCGAGTTTGTCGTCCATCACCCCTGGGAAGAACATCACGACTTCGGCGGTCATCACCAAAACTACTTTCATGGTCCGAGTGGACGACCGGAGGGCGTTGGCCATCCGATTGAATCACGCGGCGGTGGCCGTCGTTGAGCCGGCGCATCCGCCCCTGCATCAGCGAACAACCTTGCTCCTCATGCATGGTCATCTGGGGTCTGCCGCACTCATGAATCAGGAAATGGTAGTCGCTATACATCCCGATATACCGCAGAATTGGTCGCCTTGAACGGATGGATTCCCCTCGTCTCACCGAATACCTGAAGCGCAAGATGCCGCATGCGACGGACTTGCGCGTCATCGACCTCGTGCGCATCCCCGGCGGTTCCTCGCGCGAGACCTATTCCTTCGACGTCGAATGGACCGAGAACGGCGAGCGCAAAACGCGGCCTATGATCGGGCGGCGCGATCCGCTAGGTGGGTTGCTCAAGACGGAGCGCCAGCGCGAGTACAACGTCGTCGATGCGATGTATCGCGCCGGGATGAAGATTCCCGAGCCGCTGTTCCTCGAGCTCGATCCCTCGGTGATGGACCGCCCATTCTTCATTATGCATCGGATGCCGGGGCGCACCGCGGTCGGAGCGGCGGCCGCCGTCGAGCCGGAACCGCTGCGGCGCAAGCTCGCCGACGAATTCATCACCGAGATGGCGCGCCTGCACAAACTCGATTGGCGCGCGCTCAAGATGGAATGGCTCGGCGCGCCGAAAGACCTTGCGGAGCCGGCGCGCGCGCAGACCACGCATTGGTTCGACCTCTATAACCAGGATCGGATGAATGAGGCGTGGCCGATCCTCGATGCCGCTTTCGCGTGGCTCAAGGCGAATCCGGTGGTCGCCGATCGCATCGCGATCGTGCATGGCGACTTCCGCTCGGGAAATTTTCTCTTCGATGACAGCGGCCTCATCACCATGCTCGATTGGGAGATGACGCATCTCGGCGACCCGCTCGAAGATCTCGGATGGTCCTCGATGCGGCTCTGGGGTCTCGACAACCTCGCCGGAGGACTCATCGATCGCGACGAGTACATCAGGCTCTACGAGCGGAAGTCCGGCGCCGCCGTCGATCGCAAGCGGTTGTTCTTTTACCAGCTCTTGGGCAACGCGAAGATGGCGGTGATTTGCCTGACCGGAATTCGCGATCTCGCCGAAGCCCGCACCTCCGACGCCACGATGGTGATACTGCTCAACATGGTGCTGCCGATCCTGCTCGAGGATCTCGCGGTGCAACTGAAGCTGGTTTGAGTACCTACTATGCTGCGACCCACGCCCAAGGAAGTCATCGCGGGAATCCAGCGCAACATCACTGAGACGCTGATGCCCGAACTGAAATCGCCGTTCGCGATCGCGCAAGCCGGCACCGCCATCATGGTACTGGCGGCGCTGAGCGAATGGATCGAATCATTTCCCAAACATAACGCCGCCGAGATTGAAGACCTGAAGCAGATCTTCGATTCGCTCCGGCCGCATGGCGACTCGGCGACCCTCGAAGCCGCTGGATTTCGCGAGGCGATCGAGGGTGGGGTGCGCGCGGCCGACGAAGAACCGCCCGACTACAATGGGATGGAAACCGCGATGGGCGCACTCGCGGGCGGCGTCGCGACAGGAAAGATCGTCGGCCCGGTTGCGGGCGAAGTGCGCGGTTACATCAAGCGTCATCTCGAACGGATTCGCGCGCTGTTCGGCGGCAATTCTCCGTTCGATTGATCCTCTCACATGCCTAGACTGGTTGTAGGGTCTTCTCCAGGAGGGCATCATGACGCGCCGAACCTGCTACAGGCGGATGTTCTATGCGGCCGCGATTTTTAACTGGTTCGCCGCCGCGGCTGCGATCTCTCTCTCGAATTCCTGCTCGCGGGCCGACGGCGCTACGCGGAGGCGTGAGCCTTCCTTGACCGCCCGAAACTTCGGCGCTTAGCTAGCACGAAGTAGTTCCGCCAAGGAGTTCGTCTCATGTCCAGCGATATAACTGCGCGCGTGAAGACCCTTCGTGCCCGCCTCGATCATCCCGTTATCGATGGCGACGGACATCTGATTGAGCCCGCACCACTCTTTCAGCACTATCTTGCGAAGACCGGCGGCAAGTATCTCGTCGATCGCTATCAACACGAGTTGCGCGAGCATCCGACCGGATCGCGCGGAAATCGCGAGACCGGCGACATGCGCGGCGCATGGTGGGGCGTGGGCAACGACGCCTACGACCTCGCCACTGTGATGGCGCCGCGCCTGCTGCATCAGCGGCTGGAGGAAATCGGCATCGACTTCGCGATCATGTATCCGACCCTCGGCCTCGCGCTGCCGACGATTCACGATGCCGATGTGCGTCGCGGCGCGGTGCGCGCACTCAACACCATGAACGCGGAAATCTGCGGCCCGTTTCGCGATCGCCTCGCGCCGGCTGCCGCGATCCCGATGCATACGCCGGATGAAGCGATCGAGGAACTCCAATTCGCGCACGCCCACGGCCTCAAGGTGGCGATGATTCCGCCTGGCGTCGCACGCCCGATTCCCGCGCTCGAGCGCGAGCATCCCGGCGCGTTTCCGGCCGCGTCGTACTTCGACAACTACGGCCTCGACAGCTTTCACGACTACGATCCGCTGTGGCGCAAATTCGAGGAGCTCAGGTTCGCGGTGACCTCGCACGGCGGCGTCGGCTTACGATTTCTGCCGCTCGGGCGCCGCTCGCCGACTAACTACATGTTCAACCACATCGGCGGGCATGCGTATCAGCAGGGTGAATTGTGCCGCTCGATTATCTTCGGCGGGGTGCCGGCGCGTTTCCCGAATCTCGCGTTCGGCTTCCTCGAATGCGGCGCGGGATGGGCGGTCGACCTGCTCCATTCGCTCGAGGAGCATTGGGAGAAGCGCAACGTCGAGGGGCTCAAGAACTACGATCCGGCGCGGCTCGATCGCGCGCGGCTGTTCGCGCTGCTCAAGGAGTATGGCGGACCAGAGTACATCGCGGCGTCCGGTGAGCGGCTCGGACGCGCCTACGATGAGGGCGTCGCGCGGCACGATCGCGATGCCGATCGCGACGAATGGTCACGATGCGGCGTGCGCGAAGAGCACGACTTCGCGCGCATCTTCGAGAATTTCTTCTTCGGATGCGAGGCCGACGATCCCAGTGTCCATCGCGCGCTCGACGCGCGCGGCAATCCATTCAAGCTGCGGTTCCAGCCAATCTTCAGTAGCGACATCGGCCACTGGGACGTTCCCGACATCAAGCGCGTGCTGCTCGAGAGTCATCATCTCGCGGACAAGGGGCTCATCAGCGACGCCGACTATCGCGATTTCGTTTTCACCTATCCCGCGCGATTGCACATGAAGGCGAACCCGGACTTTTTCAAGGGCACCGTGGTGGAAGGCGCTACTGCGAAGCTTTCGTGATCATCCGCAGCGCGCTATCGAGCTCGTGCAGCGACGCGATACGATGGTGGTGGTCGACCCGCTCGCCCACTCCGATGAATGCGACGCCCGCCGCTTCGGCAGCTTCGCGATCGATCGGGCTGTCGCCGATGTAGATGGCTTGCGCGGGCGTCACTCGCGCGCGGTCCATGCATAGGCGCAGGATGTCGGGTGCCGGCTTGGGCGGTACCTTGTCGAGCGCGCTCGCGATCGCGTCGAAGACATCGGCGAGTTTCAAATGCTCGACCAGCGCGGGCACCGTTGCGGAGCGGTTGGTCGCGAGCGCAAGTCGGTAGCGGCGCTTGAGTTCCAGCATGAACGGACGCAGCTCGAATGGCGGCCGCAGCAACTCGAAGAACGGCCGTTGATCGATATTGCGCGCGATGCCGTGGATCCTCTCGAGCATCTCGGCGTTGTGCCGCGTGCGCAGCTTGAAGACATCGCCGGCCGCGTAGGAGATGCTCTTGATCTCCTCCTCGGCGTCGAGCGGCGGCTCGCCGACCTGCGCGAAAATCGCGTTGTAGTAGGCGATATTCGATTCGAAGGATTCGAACAGGACGCCGTCGGCGTCGAACATCAGAAGCTCGATCATGCTGCGAATATTTTCCCTGAGCGGATGCGGCGGAGCTAGTAGCACAGGCTTCAGCCTGTGTCTCAGTAAGTCTCGTGATGGCGGCGCGCGCGGCGTATCACCTTCGACATTTTTCCCGCATGCGGCGCCGCATTCGCCTGCATCGCGCGCGGATCGATCGCCGCTCCGCAATGCGAACAGACCAGCGACGGTGTCGTTGCGTGGCCGCAGGTGCGATGCATCAGGGTCATCGGTGGGCCCTGCTCATCGGCCATCCAGGTGTCGCCCCATCGCAGCAGCGCGATCATGACCGGATAGAGGTCGAGCCCTTTCTTCGTAAGGCGATACTCGACGTGATGATCGGGCTCCGCGTTCTCGCTGCGCTCGAAAATTCCGTTGTTGACCAGCGCGTGAAGCCGCGTGCTCAGAATATTGCGCGCGATGCCGGTACCGCTCTGGAACTCATCGAAACGGCGGCGTCCGAGGAACGCCTCGCGCAGAATCAGCATCGTCCAGCGCTCGCCGACCACCGACAGCGCTCGCGCGACGGAGCAGTTCGTGTCCTTGACTGAACGCCATTGCATCGAAGCGATACCTCTCCCCCGAATCGGCCGCTTGCCCAGGCGGCAACATCTATAGTTGCAAATTGAAACTGCAATTGCTAGGTTGCCAGTTGCAAATTGAAACTGAGGAGACGCTCCTCGATGGCAAACCCGTTGGAATTTTTCTTCGATTACATCAGTCCGTTCAGCTATCTCGCGGACACCCAGTTGCCCGCGCTGCTTGAACGGACCGGCGCCGGCGTCATCTATAAGCCGATCCTGCTCGGTGGCATCTTCAAGGCTTCCAACAACACGCCGCCGCCCGCGATTCCCGCCAAGTTCAAATACAACGCCGTTGACGCGATGCGATGGTCGAATCACTACGGCGTTCCGATGCAGATGAACCCGTTCTTCCCGTTGAGCACCATTCGCGTGATGCGTGGCGCGATCGTCGCGCAATCGGCGGGATGCTTCCCGGCGTATCATGCGGCGATGTTCCGCGCGATGTGGGCCGACGGCGTAAACCTCGGCGATCCCAATATCGTGAAGGACATGTTCACACGGCTCGGATTAGATCCGGACGCGGTCGAGCGCGAAGACGTCAAGGAGCACCTCAAGGCCAACACCGACGAGGCGGTCGCGCGAGGCGCTTTCGGCGCGCCCACCTTTTTCGTCGGCGATGCTATGTTCTGGGGCAACGACCGAATGCATTTCATCGAAGCGGCGCTGAAATAGCGCGAGGAGATTTTTCGTGAAGCAAATCCAATTCGACAAAATCGGCGGTCCCGAAGTTCTGAAGCTGGTCGATGCCCCACAGCCCGAGGCCTCGAAAGGCACCGTGCTGGTGCGCAATCGCGCGATCGGCATCAACTTTGCCGACACGCTTTTCCGCCAGGGCCAGTACGCGCAGACGCCGCAGCTTCCTGATACACCAGGACTCGAAGCGGCCGGCGTCATCGAGAAGGTCGGCGAGGGCGTCAACGGGCTCAGCGCCGGGATGCGCGTCGCGGCGATTGGCGCAAAAGCCTACTCCGAGTACATGGTGGCGCGCGCCTCGCAGGTGATCCCGATTCCCGACCACGTCAGCTTCGATGAGGGCGCGGCGTTCCCGATCCAGGTCCTCACGGCATGGCACATCCTTCATTCGTCGCACAACACCGGGCCGGGCCAGACCGTGGTGGTGCATTCCGCGGCGGGCGGCGTCGGAATTGTCGCGGTGCAAATCGCCAAGGCCGCGGGCGCGCGCGTGATCGGAACAGTCTCGAGCGCGTCGAAGGCGGCGATCGCGAAGGAATACGGCGCCGACGAGGTGGTGAACTACGCGACCCAGGATTTCTCCGCCGAGGTGATGCGGCTGACCGACAATCGCGGCGCGGATCTCATCCTCGATGCGGTCGGCAAGCCCACTTTCGAGAAGGGCATCAACTGCCTCGCGCCGATGGGCCATCTGGTGCTGTACGGACGCGCCGGCGGCGCGCCCGACCCGCTCAACCCGTTCAAGCTGTTCCAGCGCTCGACCAAGGTGAGCGGCTTTATGCTCAACCAGCAGCATACCGGCAAGGAACGCTGGCAGCGCGGGATCGAAGATTCTTTCCGGCTGATGAAAGAAGGCAAGCTCAAACTTCTGATCGGGAAGAAATTCCCCTTGTTCGAAGCTGCCGAGGCGCATCGCTTCATGGAATCGCGCGGCTCAACCGGCAAGCTGGTTTTAGTGCCATAATCCCTAACTATCGAGGAGGTTATACGATGGCATCCGACAGCAAGCGTCCGGTCGCAGTGGTAATCGGCGTCGGCGCGGGACTGGGGGCGGCGCTCGCCCGCCGATTCGCAAAGGGCTATCGCGTCGCGATGATCGCGCGGACCGAGGACTACCTCGCCAAGCTCGCGAACGAGATCGCCGCCGACGGTGGCGAGGCTTTTCCGATTCCCGCCAACGTCGCATCGGCTGAGGAGATCAAAGGCGCATTCGACAAGATTCGCCGCGACCTCGACGCGCCCGAGGTGCTGCTCTACAACGCCGCGATGCGTCCCTTCGGCCGTTTGATGGAAACCAAGCCCAGCACCTTCGAGAACACCTGGCGCGTCAGCACCTTCGGCGCATTTCTCGCCGCGCAGGAAGTGGTGCCCGACATGATCAAGCGCGGCAAGGGCGTGATCCTCTTCACCGGCGCGACGGCGGGCGTCAAACCCTTTCCGACTTCGGCGGCCTTCGGGCCCGCGAAGTTTGCGTTGCGCGGACTTGCGCAGGTGATGGCGC
Organism: uncultured delta proteobacterium; assembly: GCA_963815835.1. Taxonomy (GTDB): domain Bacteria; phylum Desulfobacterota; class Binatia; order Binatales; family Binataceae; genus DATGKG01. The sequence continues at coordinate 2,252,054 of CAWFIF010000001.1, read as the reverse complement.
GCGACCTGCAGCCGCAACGCATCCACGTCGCCTACATCAATGTCGACGGCCCGATCGACATGCCGTTCATCCGCCAGCGCGTTCCGAACATCCAGGAAGAGGACATGCTGAAGCCGTCGGCCATCGCCGATACGTATTGGCACCTCGCGCATCAGGATCCCAGCGCATGGACGCACGAACTCGACGTGCGCCCATTCAAGGAGAAGTTCTAGGAGCTCCGCTTCCCGCTCGCTTAAGGATCGCAGGGCCGCTGATGGTCGCAAATCCGCGCGCATGCCACCATAGGGGCAACCTGTATGGCGCGATAGGAGAGACGACTGATGGCGGGCGAGCGGAAGGGAAGTCTTGAACTGTTCAAGGTTGCCGGGGTTCAAGTCGAAATTGACTATTCCTGGATAGTCATCGCGGTGCTGGTCTGGTGGAGTCTCTCCGCCGGATATTTTCCCCGCACCTATCCCGGTCACGATTTCACCAGTTACTGGATCGTCGGCGCGATCGGAACCGTGTTGTTCTTCGCCTCGGTCCTCGGCCACGAGCTTTCGCACGCCGCGCTGGGAAACCGGCTGGGAGAAAATGTCAGCCGCATCACGCTGTTCATCTTCGGCGGGATGGCGCATTTGTCGGGCGAGCCGAAAACCGCCGGCGACGAATTCAAGATTGCCGCGATCGGACCGGTGAGCAGCGTCGTGATCGCGGCGATCTTCTGGACCATCGAGCAGACTCTCATCGGGCTGCACGCTCCGTCGCTGTGGGTAGCGGTTTTCAGCTACCTCGCGTTCATCAATGTGGCGCTCGCGGTGTTCAATCTGCTGCCAGGCTTCCCGCTCGACGGAGGCCGTATCTTGCGAGCGATCTTATGGCACTTCTGGGGCGATTTCCGGCGCGCCACTGCGGCCGCCGCCGATTGGGGAAATACCATCGCATGGGGACTGATCGCGCTCGGCGCGCTCGAGATCTTCGCCGGCGGACTGGTGGGCGGCATCTGGATGATCTTCATCGGTTTGTTTCTGCGCGGCGCCGCGCACGCCAGCTATCAGAGCGTCGTGATCGAGCAGATGCTGGGACGCGCCAACGTCGCCGACTTGATGATTCGGGAACCGGTCACGATCGCTCCCGACACCACGGTCAGCGACGCTGTCGATCGCTATTTTCTGCATCACGGCTACACAGGTTATCCGGTGGTGAAAGATGGCCGCGCAATGGGAATTCTCTCGCTCTCCCGAGTGCGCGAATGTCCGCGCGAGGAGCGCGCGAACCGCCGCGTCCACGACATCATGGTTCCGGTCAGCGAGAAAGTAACCATCGCGCCGAATGCGAGTATCTCCGACGCGATGCATCAGATGGCTGAGGCCGATGCCGGCCGCCTGTTGGTGATCAACGGCGAGCACTTGGATGGGCTGATCACGCGCTCGCAGATCGCGCGTTTCGTCCAGCTCAAATCGCAACTCGACCCTTCGACCGGCAATCCGTAAGAGAAAAGCCGGAGATCATCGACCGGAGCGAGCGTGTATGCGGGCATCGACGCGAACGTGATCGTGCATAAGCCGCTCGAGGTCGCGCGCTTCATCAGCCTGGTCGAGCGATATTTCTAGATTCTGTTAGGACGCGGCTCTATCGCGCGCCGGCGCCTGCGGACTCGCGACCCGGCGTTGCCGATTTTTCGGGTTGTCGGCGCGATAGCATCTGAGCGCGCCGCGTTCCCGTCGACGAATTCCGGATTGCACGCCTCGCTCGAAGCTTTCAGCTCCTTGACGCATTCGGGATGAATCAGGAGCTGATGGCGCGCGCGGGTGAGCGCCACGTAAATCACGCACCCCTCTTCGAGGTTGCGCCGTACAACTCCGAGCTCGCGCCTGATGAAGCGGTTGAAGTCCGAGGCCATCAGCACGCGCGGCCATTCCAGCCCCTTGGCCTTGTGGACCGTGCTGACGGTGACCTGCGCGCTCGCGGGAGAATCGACACACTCGCGCAGCCGGTTGCACATCGAAAGCACCCGCGCGCCGCGCTCCTCGATGAGCCGCACGAGGATTTGCAGCGACGGATCGCCATAGTCATCTGAACTGTTTCCCTGCGCGGCGGATTTAAGCTCGTCCCAATTCGAAAAGACCGCGAGCTCGCCGCTACCTCTTTTGCCGGAGTGCAGCTTCCATGCGCTCTCGATGAGACGAACCAGCGGCTCGGCCCCGCCCATTACGTAGACCTTGCGGCCCTGCTCGAGCGCCTTGACCGCTTCGTCGAGGGCGCCGGCGTTGGTCCGCGCGAGGACCGCGTCGACGTTGCGACTGTCTTCGCTGACGGCGGCCGAGGTCGCATGCGCGGCGGGAACGATGCGACGATCCTCCTCAAGCAGCTCCAGCACGCGATTCGCCCATCGCGCGGCGCCATTGCCGAAGCGAAATGTCTGGGTGAGCGGCATCACCGCGGTTTCAACATTCGCGTTGCCAAGTGCGTTGATCGCGCCACGCCACTGATAGAGCTGCTGGTAGCTGTCGCCGACCAGAACGCGCGGACCAGGATGGCGATGGACCAGTCCGAGGATGACCGGGTCGGCGTCCTGGGCTTCGTCGAGAAGCAGCGTGCGATCGGCGCCCGCGACCTCATGATCGCCCAGGAAAAACAGTTTCAGATAGCAGTCGTGACTGACGGGAGCGCTGCCGTTCGGATCCCGAATCGCCTCCCAAAGATCCCCGGCCGCGTCTGCGGTCGAGCTGGCTAGGGCATCATCGCACCAGCTCGGCACATGACTCAGGCTGATCTCGCGATCGGTAGTGCGCAGAAAGTGCTCCAGCGTCTTGATGATGAGCGCACCCGCCGCGGAGCGCGTGCGGCCGCCGCGCGCGACCGAGTTGAGCGCCTTGGGCATCTTCTCGCGCATGAACGGCAGCCATGACCACGCGCGCTGAGTCAGCCGCGATTCGTAGCGCCAGCCGAGTTTGCGAAACGCGATCGAATGCGCGGTGCGAACCTCGACGTTGGAAGGCATCTTCGCGCGGGCGCTGTCGGCAGCGGCGCGATTGAAGACTACATACAGAAAGCGCGTGCGCGGACACGCCGCGGCGATCGCGGCGAGGGTGGTGGTCTTGCCAGTGCCGGCGAAGGCCTGGATCTTGAGCGCGAGGTTGGCGCCGCTCTGTTGAGCGACGTCGCAAATCGCGCGCTGTTCGTCGGTTAGATCCACGCGCGCTTAGTAAAGCCTCACCGGCGAGTCGATGATAGAGGCGCGCCGCGCATCCCGCTCTTCACGAACATTGTTGGCATAGCCACTGCGACACTCCGGAGGCATATCGAATCGGAAGAATGTCCCACTCTCGGTCACCTGCAACGGCCCGACTGGGAAGTGAGACGACAACTTGTCAACCTTAGATGACCGCTGATTGTTCATGCCTGACGTGCGATAGCGAACTTCGGATAAACGGCGGGGGACCCCAAGCGACAATGGCGGCATCGCTCTTGCGTTTGTCATCGATGCGAAAGGCGCTCCGCGAGGGAGACTTCCGCTTCGCCAATGCAGCAAGTCACCGAAACCCCCGAGGTCGATCGCGAAATTTCCGCGCCGGCCGCGATGCCACCCAAGCGCCGCCAGTCGCTGGGCGCCAGGCTGGCCGACGCGTTTTCGTGTTCGCCGGATCGCGAATCCAGTTTGCCCCAGCTGCGCATTCTGTTTTCGATTGCCTTGGGCGTGATCCTGCTTTTCGTAACCGTTTGCTTCTTCAACGCGTCTTGGTACGAACCGGCCGCTCTGGCCCCCTTTCCGCTGCGACTGTTCAATATCGTGTTCACGCTTGCAGCGATCGCGGGTACCCCGCTCGTTTCGATCCGTCACTGGCGATGGTGGGCGATGGCGTTTTGCCTCACGCTCATCGTCAGTTTCTTGGTGAGTGCACTCGCGGTGGGTAGTGAAGAACCGCTGTTTGTCGCAGTGTGGGTTCTAGCGCTTACTACCGCGATGATTTTGCCATGGGGTAGCCGCTGGCAGGCCAGCTTCGCCGTGGCAAGTCTAGCGGCTTCCACCGCGGCTTGGGCTTGCGGGATTGTCCCCAGTGGCTTCGTCCCCCATTGGGCTGTCGTGGCGAGAGCAGGCATCTTCAGTATAACTCTTGCGTTTCTGAAAGATTACGCGCGTCGGCAGAGACTCCTGATCGATGAGTTGCAGCAAAGGGAAGTGAGCTTTCGCATTGAGAGCGAGCAATGTAACCGCGCGGAGGAGCGCTTGCGGGTGGAAATCGCGGATCGCGAGAATGCGGAAAAACTCGCCCAGAAGCGCGAGGCCATATTGCGCAAGGTGCTGGAAACCAGCCTCGACAAAATCACCATAAGCCGACTCCCCGAACTGACCTACATTTATGTAAACGATCAGTTCAACGCGACCGGCTACACCTTTGAAGAGGCCAAGGGCCGCACTCCCGCGGATTTGCATATCTTTGCAGACCCTCGGCGATACGACGAAATGGCCGCGATTGTGGCGAGAGACGGCCGCATACACAATTTCGAGATCGACATCCGAACCAAGTCCGGGAAACTTATTCCTTACTTGGTCTCGGGAGTGGTAATGGAGTTCGACGGCGAGCAGTGCCTGGTCTCGATGTCGCGTGACATCACGGAGCGCAAGAAGATGGAGTGCGACCTGATTGCCGCGCGCGAGGACGCGCTGGCCGCTTCCAGAGCCAAGTCGGAATTTCTTTCCAGCATGTCGCACGAGATCCGCACCCCGATGAACGCGGTGCTCGGAATGGCGGACTTGCTCACCGATACCAAGCTGACCGCCGAACAAAGGCGCTACATCGACGTGATGGTGGCCAACGGCAACTCGCTGCTCGAACTGATCAACAGCATCCTCGATCTCGCGCGAATCGAAAGCGGACGACTGCAGATCGAACAAACCGAGTTCGATCTCACCGATCTCATTGATAAGACGATCTCGACCTTCGGCGTGCAAGCGCATAGCAAGGGGCTCGAGCTGATCGCGCGGATCGCTCCGGGAGTGCAGACCCATTTGATCGGCGATCCGCTGCGCCTGCGCCAAATTTTGATGAACTTCCTCGGCAATGCGATCAAGTTCACCGAACAGGGTGAGGTCGTGCTCGAGGTGAATCGGCCGATCGACTCGAATGAGCCGGCGGAGTTGCGTTTCACCGTATCCGACACAGGTATCGGCATCGCGCCCGCCAAGCTCAAGGAGATCTTCTCCAAATTCACCCAGGCCGATTCCTCAACTACTCGAAGATATGGCGGCACCGGACTCGGCCTCGCGATCGCCGAACGCCTGGTCAAGCTGATGGGTGGAACCATCGCGGTCGAGAGTGAACTCCACAAGGGAAGCAAGTTCTCTTTCACCACGCGATTCGGGCTGGCGACCCGGGTGATTTCGCCGACCGCGCATGTGATCCTCAACCTCGATCACTATCGAGTCCTGGTGGTCAACGATAACCACATCAATCGCCTGATCGCTCGCGAGATGATCTCGAACTGCGGCGCTGAGGTGAGCGAGGCATCATCCGGCGAGGAGGCGTTGGTAGCGATTCGCCAGGCGTCGGAACAGGGCAAGCCCTATCGGATCGTTCTGCTCGACATGCGAATGCCCGGCATGAACGGCCTCGAGGTCGCGCAAAGAATCCGCGAGGAGCAGCTCCCGACCGAGCCGTTGATCCTGATGCTCTCATCCGACGATCTCAAACCTCAGCTCTCGCGGCTCAAAGAACTTGGACTCGACGCCTATCTGGTGAAGCCCATCACGCGCAGAGAACTCTTCGACGCCATTGGCCGGGTCCTCCACGATGCGAATCGCAACAGCCTCGATGCGGTGCCCAGTCGCGCCGCCGAGCAGCCTGCGCCGGCCGAGCGCGGGAAGGAAAAGCCCAAGGCCAAAATTCTGGTTGCCGACGATTCAGCGGACAATCGGCTACTGATCGGCGCCTATCTGCGTCGCGAACCGTGCGAGCTGGATTTCGCTGAGAATGGCGCATTCGCCTTCGACAAGTTCAAGTCCAATCAATACGACATGGTCTTCATGGATGTGCAGATGCCGGAGATCGACGGGCTGGCGGCGACCCGGTTGATTCGTGAGTGGGAAACCGCGAATCATCGCACCCCAACCCCGATCGTCGCGCTAACCGCTTCAGCACTGGAAGAAGACGTACGGCGCACTCTCGCCGCTGGATGCGACCTGCACCTCAGCAAGCCGATCAAGAAAAGCGTCCTGCTCAGGACCATCCAGAGCGTAATCGAACTCGCCTCGAAGCCACCCGACGAACCGCGCGAGGATGCGAGCCTCCCTGCCTGATTACGCTGAGAGCCGCTTCGCGTTCAATTAATCATCGTCATCGAGATCGATTGATCGCCGCCCTTGTATTCGAATGCGCACCGGTTGAAGTTGGGCGCCGATAGCACAGGCTTTGCGTTATTGGAAAAGCAGTAACCTTCCTTCGGCATTCCGAGCGCGTTCTCGTCGAACTTTCCGTTGCTGTTCTCGTCGTGATAACAGACCAGCGCGTACTTGCCCGGCGGAATTCCGGTGAAATCGATTTCCGCGTATGCGTGGCTGATCCTCGGCGCCTCGCCCTCCTTGAAGACCTTGTCATCCTGCTCTGGAAAGGCCGCGGGATCGCTATCGTTGAAAAGGCTGCAATGGGCCTTGCCATTGTTGTTGCGAAATCCGTCGAGACGGACGCGCAGCACGTCTTGTTGATGGCTGGAATTTTGCGCGAATCCCGGCGTCGCGGCGGCCATCGCAAGCGCAACGAAGATCGCGAGGGGCTTCGCATGTCGCATCATTACGAGTGGTTGGTCCTCCGATCAAAAAATGAGGAGGGACTTTCGGCCCCTCCCCTGCAAGGTTATCGAGATCGATGCGGCGCGCCTAGCTCAGCAGCGTATGTACCGTCTTCTCGAACTCGGCCGGGTCCTTCGCGTCGATCTCGACCTGATGCAGGTCCGCGCCCGCCTTCTCATGCTCGATGATGCGCTCGCGCGCTCCGTTCGCATCGCCAACGTAGCCGAGCTGCGAAAGCATCTTCTCGGAGACCGCTTCGGTGCCCGCCTTCGAACCGCCCGAATCCCACGCCTGCTTGATGGTGCGGACCTCATCGCCGAAGCCGAAGCGCGTGAGCTGCTCGGAATAGAAGGTGCCCATCCGCGCGGCGTAAAACGCGATAGTGCTGGCCTGCCCCGCCTTCGCGCGATCGACGTTCTTCGTGATCACGACGCCGCCCGGCGCTTTGACCTCGACCGACTTGGGATCGCGCCCCGCCGCTTTCGCGATCGCATGGAATTCCGAAATCGCTTTGCCGAGTCCCGAGACCGGGATCATCACCGGCAGCCATCCGTCGGCCTTTTGCGCGGTGAACTCGACGCTCTTCTGATTCAGCGACGCGATAAAAATCGGGATGTGCTTGCGGACCGGCTCGAAGCGAATCGTAAATCCGCGCCCGAGCTTGAACAGCTTGCCGTTATAGTTCAGCGGCGTGCCCGCCATGATCATATTGATGATGTCAACATACTCTTTCAGGCGCGTGAGCGGCGGATTGAACTTGATGCCGTGGAAATGCTCGATGACCTGCGGACCGCTGGTGCCGAGTCCGATGATCATGCGGCCGTCCGAGAGCTCATCGAGCGTCGCGAAGTGCTGTGCGAGGGCGGCCGGCGTGCGCGAGTAGATATTCACGATCGAGGTGCCGAGCTGAATCTTCCTGGTGTGCTCGGCGAGCAGGGTCAGCATCGTGAAGGCGTCGCGGCCCCATGCCTCGGCGACCCACATCGAATGGATTCCCGCCTCGTCGGCGATTTTCGCGCGCTCGATCACCTGCTTGAAGTCGAGCTTGCCCTGCCAGTTGATTCCCATGGTCAATTTTCTAGCCATCGATTTTTCTCCTCGTGAATTCGCGCCGAGCGGTTACCCGATCGCGCGCACGCGCCTGTACCATCGCATGAGATGGGGAAACTCTGCCACCTACCGCCGCGCACGGCAAAAGGCTGGATGTCATCGAGCTGCGGGTGAACGCTGGTTGATGTTGTCGGCGATATACTGAAAGACCTGGCGCCAATATGGTGGGTCGATGCCGTCGTCGCTCGCCATCCGCACGATCACAACTCTGGTTTTGGGCGAGACGAAAATGAACTGACCATAGGTGCCGATACCCATGTAACTGTAATCGCCGCTTGCTTGGGAAACTCCCCACCAGAAGTATTTGTAGTAACCGCCCTCGTCCTGCCATCGAGAGAACGTTTCCCAAGGACGGCGGTCGTTCGGATCCCTGATAGTTGATTCTGCGACCCAATGCTGCGGGATAATCTGCCTGCCGTCCCAATTGCCGTTGTTCAGATAGAGCCGCCCGAACTTCGCGAAATCGATCGCTCTCGCGTTCAGCAGGATGGGCGTCAGCTCGAACCCGTCCTCCTCGCTGTCGATACTCCAGGTGGCTGGATATTCCATGCCAATTGGTTTCCAGATTTTTTCCTGAAGATATTGGCTGGGAGCGCGGCCGGTAGTTCGTTCGAGGATCATGCCGATGAGTTCGGTGTTGAAGTTGTTGTAGTGAAATGATTGCCCCGGCGGCTCCATGATTTTCAGGTCCGAGAGCAGTAGCTGCCGCAGATTGGGGTAGTAACCAGCGAGCACAAACTCGTCCCACGGAAAAAAACTGATCCGGTATTGAATACCCGATCCCATCGTCAAGAGATTTCGGATCGTAATCGCCTCGAAGCCCCGGTCTTTCAGCTCCGGCAGGTAATTTGTGATCGGATCGTCGAGGCTCTTGATATAGCCGTCAGCGATCGCGATGCCGACCAACGCTGAGGTGAAAGACTTGGACACCGACCATGCGGTGCAGAGAGAGTCTCGCTCGAAGCCATTGAAATAACCTTCGTAAAGCACCTGGTTATCTCTCGCGACGACGAAAGCATGAGTTCCGGTAGAGCGCAGAAGCTGATCGAGCGCGACGCGCTTCACCGCGTCGCCGTCTTTGTATTCCACGGTTTCGGGAATCGCATCGCGGTTGCCGGGTGCGAAATGAAACGCGGTCGGCGCGTTGTCGATGGTGTGATAGCCATAGTTCCGGTAATCGTCGGAACGGGATGAGATGATGCGTTGTGCGCCCCACACGAAATAACGGTAGAGGTAGCTCGGTTGCGTCCACGGCGCGGCGCTCGCGGACGAGGCAAACAGCAGCACGGTTGTCAGGCTTACGAATAGCGCCGCGATCAGCCCGGTAAACTGACGACTACGAATTGTCGAATTCACTCTTCTTTGCTTGCTGCTTTTGCGGGCGGTTTCAGCCACGTCATTCGTCAGGCCGGGTCGGGCGGTGGCGTGTAGCCCTTGGGCGCCTCCTGCATCAGCGCGAGAACGTGCCCGTCGGGGTCGGTGAAAAACGCCATGAACAGATCATGGTCGTCCATCTTTGCAATGAGACGCGGTGGATGGTGGAACCGGACGCCGCGTGATTTGAGTTCGCGAACGGCGAGTGCGATATCGGCGCATCGGAAGTAGATGATGGAACTCCTGCTCGCCTCCTCATCGTTCTTGGCCTTCTCCAACAACAAGCGGACTCCCGCGCAATCGAAAAAGCTCAGATCACCGAAGCGAAAGAGCTTTCGGAATCCCATCGTTTCGCCGAAGAACTTTTCCGCGCGATCGACATCGCGCACCCCCAGCGCGATTTGTCCGATATGACTCACATCGACAAGCATCACATGCCTTCGGGTTCGGGTTCATGTATTCGCGAAATAGCGAAGTTCAGTCGCGTTCCTGTATGTGATAATCGAAAGATATGAAGCGCGCGAGGGGACCGATGGCCGAGAAGAAAAAGCACGCCCTTGCTGAAGTGGCAGAACCTTCCGCCACTGGCTTGCGGCACGCGTTTGCGCATACGGTTCGAATAGACGACGACTTCTACGGTTGGCTGCGCGATCAAGCCTCGGCGTTACGCGACCGTGGCCGTGCTCTTCCAATAGATTGGGAACCCCTGGCTGAGGAACTTGACGCGATGGGCCGCAGCGAGGAAAGCAGCCTGCAAAGCTTCCTGGAGCGATTGCTGAAACATCTTCTGAAGTACGCCTATCAGTCGGACAAAATAACCGGCAGTTGGGAGAACTCGATAGAAGGTTCTCGTCTCCGAATAGAAATTCTTTTGAAGCGGTCTCCAAGCCTCAAAAACAAAATCGGAGAACTGTTCGAAGACGCTTATCGGCTCGCTCGTGGCGAGGCGGGTGCGGAGATGGGAATGCGCAAGCGTCAATGGGAGGCGCGTCTGCCAGAAACCTGTCCCTGGCCTCTGGAAACCGTGCTGGACGCAGGGTTCTGGCCTTCTCCCGCCCACGGCGCGAACGGCCACAACTAGCCAACGAGGGTGTGGTCCAACTGGCGGACGCCGAGGCCAACGATACAGTCGTGCGGAAGACTAGTCAGGTTAACGGATCCTATAAGGCGCGCGCTCGTTGGTAGACGGCGTTCGCCTCGACCTCGCATTGTCTGTAGAGCGCATCCAGTTCCACTTGAAGTCCTGCCAAATCTCCCGGTTTGGCCTCCCGGTTGAAGATGTGAGCATGGTAGAACCAGACGGCATTCTTCGGGACCACGAACCGTGGAGGATACGCCATGTAGGCGGAGTCCAAGTGCGCGACGAACTCGTCCCGATATTTACGCATTTTTTCGATTTCCTTTTGGAATGCGCCCTCGTCCAACCCAAGAAAAGCCAGCAGGCCCGTCTTGAAATCGGCAGTATTACAGACAATCTTCTCCCAATAGTGTTTTCCCTTTTTGTCGGCAAAGAGTTTACACCATTCCAACACGCACATATCACGAAAATTGGAGTTCACTTTCATCCAAAAATAAGCGCTATCGCCCTCGTGAAGCAGAGGCTCGTGCTCCTTGCCCCATCCGACGCGGTAGTAGGCAAGGTTCCGCGCGAAAGAACAGCACAGTATCACAACGCGGCGAAGTCTGTCCTTTCGTGACATCGAAGGATTAACCGTCAAAATGTCACCGTCTTTGATCAGTGGGTCGGAACCATCGATGCATAAAGCGGAGACGAACTCTCTATCTGGTCTTTTAGCAGCCCGCTGTTGTCGCCCCGCGATTTACTCGCCCGTGCGGTCTTTAAGCGCCGAGGCCGGCCGTGTTGCTGCGACCAAGCGCTATCGTTCGCATCTCGGCAAATGGATTGACCGAGTTCGGGGTCCGCGTCATCTCGCCTAGATTAGAGCGCCAGTCCCATACAATCCAGCGCGCAGGTCGGCGTGCGTCACCGACTCATTCAGGAGCGACCACCCAGTGGCTAATAAAATCGCATGGAATCTCGAAGTCACCCTCAACAATATTTTTCCAGGTGTATACGGTTTCCGAGGAAGCGCGTTCGGCGCTCTCAACCTCCTTGCAGAACGGAAGGTCTGTTCTCCCTACGGCGATATTCTTCTGCGTGAGCGTCCACGACCATTCGTTTTCACCTGCTAGCGCATATGTTCTTGCCACCTTGCAGACGCCTTCGTCAACAGCATTCGCTAGCCATTTGGTTGGACCGATACGTTCGAATTCCGTGGAGGGATCTTGCCAGACAACCAAAGTACAACTGTGAGCGTCGTGCTCGCGTTCCAGATCCACAAGTGCCTTGAAGTTATCCGGCGACATCTTCGCGGAAAAGACTCGAAGCATCGCGCCTAGCTGTTGTTTGGTCTTTGGTCCTGTGTTTGGGTCCCGCAGCCTCTTTTGGATTTGCACGAGGTCGTCTGGTTTGGCGGGAAAATCCTTCATATCTTTAGCGAGTTGGTCGGGATGTTTCCGCGACTCGGAAATTGCCTTTTCCGCTGTTTCGTACTCCTTGTCCAGTGTTTTGTTATCGGGCGTGTCAAACCTTACGTAGATGAAATTGCAAGTGATGCGGTCTGGCTGGCCGGGCTTTGACTCTGCGGAAATGCATCGACCCGAGACAACTTCTTTCTTCCCCGCAGTCGCGAGTTCGAAAGAACCCGGCGTCAGCTTCGCGGTCGGTTTAGCTGCCTCCCCTGCATTAGCCGCAGCGATGAAGCTGGTTAGCGACGCAGCGAGAACCGCGCCAGCGATTCTAGCAAGGAATCTCGAAGAGAAGCCGATTCCGTGCTTCATGGGGCTAATGGTCGCTCGAATCACGCCCGAGAGCAAATGTCCGAGAACACGACCGCCTTACTTAAGCGCTCTGGAAGGCCTCTCGATTAAAGAGATAAGAACCAGAGCCAGAATCCAAAGCTTATGACCCTCTTCGGCCCGTCACAGTTCGTGCGCGCAGCCATCGCACGAACTGCGCCGGGTCACCTCCCCCAAACAATGGGGGAGGAACTCAGACGCGGGAGGAACTAAGCGGCGGTTAACGCCGGATCACCGGCAGCACCAGATGCGAGGCACTGCCCGGCGCGTGGAAAATCGTCTGGTGCGCGGTGCGCAACTCGGTGTTGACCGCGAAATCATTTCCCGTGTTCGGATTGCGATCGTAACGCGGGAAATTGCTCGAGGTGATTTCCAGCCGCACCCGATGGCCTCGCTTGAAGACGTGACTCGTCGCCCACATATCGATGCCGTACTCATAGGTCTTGCCCGGAGTGATCGGCGACGGATCGGAGAGCGAGTCGCGGAAACGCGCGCGCACCACACCTTCCACGAGATTGTGCGCGTAGCCGTCGGGGCGCACGTCGATCAGCTTCGCCATGAAATCGGTGTCGGGCGCCGATGACGCCGCGAACAGTTTCATCGAAACCGGTCCGGTGATCTCCAGCGGCTCGGCGAGCGGCTCGCCGGTGTACACGAGCACATCCTTGCGCCGTTCGATTTCGGTCTGATCGAACACGCCGGGCGGCAATCCGAGCGTGGTGCCGCCGCGGGTCGGAACCGGATCGGCGGGAGCGTAGACATAGTTGTCGGCGGCCTCGTTGGTGCTGGGCGCCGCGAGCGAGAGCGAGCCGTCACCGCTCAAACGTATTGGCGCCACCACGGCTGTGCAGAAAAACTTTGGTATAGTTGGTTCGCTTGAGCGGCCATTCCGCTTCGTCGCGCCATCGATTCTCGCCCATCACGAAAATCCGCACCGGCGGCTCCTCGAGCATGCCGGTCGGAAGTCCCTTCAGAAGCTGATCGAACCATCGCAGTTGAATTGCGTGCAGTTCGATCTTCGCCTCGGGCCCGAAATCGATGTCGCCGGTTCCTCGCGAGGTCGGGATCGCATATGGCAGCAGATGCGCCCACGGACCCATGAGGAGTTTCTGCCCGCGGCGCGCTTCCGGAGTCGCGTGATCGCGCATCGCGGTGTACATCGCGAGCGTGTCGTACTGGAACGCGTCGTACCACGAGCCGACATGGAGGATAGGCGCAGTGACGGTCTCGCATCGACCGCGAAGATCGGTCTCCGCCCAATAGCTGTCACCCTTCCAATGCTTCAGGTAGTCCGCGAAGTATGGCGCGCCCTTGCCGAGCCGCTCGGCCCAATCGGAAATCGGCAGATGACGGAACTCGTCGGCTTCAGCGCCGAGAGCGGAATGTCGGGATGCGTGAGGTAGCTGTCGAGGATGGGGCCCTCGCGATCGTAAATTCCCTTGCGCGCCAGCGTGTTGCGCGCCATGAAGGTGAAATAGGTCAGCATCCATCCGAGCTCGAAGACGCCGCCTCGATAGACGCAATTCTGGAAATAAGTCACCGGCCCCGAGACCGGGCACATCGCTTTCAGATGCGGCGGGCGGGTCGGCGCGGCATAGTACTGCACCAGCCCGAGATACGATTGGCCGACGGTGCCGACCACGCCATTGGACGATGGCAGCTTGGCGGCCCATTCGATGGTGTCGTAGCCGTCGTTGGCCTCGCGGATGAACGGGTAGAAGTCGCCCTCGGAACTGAAGCGGCCACGAGTGTCCTGCACCACCAGCACATAACCGCGAGGCGGAAAATAATCCTTTTCGGTCAGCGCGAGTTCCTGGCTCTTGTCGTATGGCGTGCGGCATACGAGGACGGGAAATTTTCCCGGCGCATCGGGGCGGTAGACATCGGCGTAGAGCGTGATGCCGTCGCGGGTCTGCATCGGCAGGTGGCGTTGAACCGTCACCTTGTATGTGGGATCGGACTGGCTGGCGCTCATGGCTCACCTCTTCAAAGAAGATCGGAGCGAAGCTGTTGACTATCCAAGTCCTTCATAGAACTAAACCGGATAAAACGGAAGCAACGCCGTCATTGCACTGAACGATCGGTTTGTAGGAACGCCCTCATCTCGGATACCGTCCGATCCAACGCAGCAGCATCGGCAGGAGTGCGGGAGGATCGGCATATGGATCAAAAGCTCCAGCTCGAGATCTATCGGAAAATCGTTTTGAGCCGGCGGCTCGAAGAGCGGGTCGCGGAACTCATCAAGGCCGGCCAGGTCGGAGGCTATATGCATCCCGGCGTCGGACAGGAGGCGCTGCAGGTGGCAGCCATCGAGACGTTGCGTCCCGATGACTACCTCTTATATGCGCATCGCGGGGTGGGGTACTGGGTCGCGCGCGGCATTCCGCTGGAGAAGGTGCTGTGCGACCTCGCGTGCAAGGAGGGCGGCACCAATCGCGGCAAGGGCGGCGTGATGCGCGTGGTGTACCCGAAGCTGGGCGTACTCGGCGAGAGCGGCACCTTGGGCGGATGCTTCACCATCGCGACCGGCGCGGGGTTATCGATCAGGGTGAAGGGCGAGGACAAGGTGGTGCTGTGCTTCTTCGGCGATGGGACCTCGAATAGGGGAACATTTCACGAAAGCGTGAACTTCTGCGCGGTGCGGAAGCTGCCGGTCATCTTCGTGTGCGAGAACAACGGATGGGCGGTATCGATGCCGACGGAGCGCTCGACCGCGTGCAAAGATATCGCCTCGCGGGCGGCCGGGTACGACATCCCGGGCGTCATCGTCGATGGGAACGATCCTGAGGCGGTATATGACGCCGTAGCTGCATCGGTGAGTCGTGCGCGCTCGGGCGGCGGGCCCTCACTTGTGGAATGTAAAACATATCGACTATGGGGGCATTGGATAGGGGATCCGGAAAGCTATCGATCGCGCGAAGAGGTCGAGATGCGATGGCGAAAGGATCCGCTGCCGCGATACGAGCAGAAGTTGACGGAAGCGAAAGTCCTCAACGACTCTCTCAAGGCACAGATCGAAGGCGACGCGAAAGCGCAGATCGACAAGGCGTGCGAGTTCATGCGCGCGCAGCCGTTCCCCAATCCGGAGACCGCGCTCGAGGACGTCTTCGCAGGGACGGTGTCTTAAGTCATGCGAACCATCACGTACGCAGAGGCAATCAAGGAAGCCCTCGCCGAGGAGATGCGGCGGGACAGGTCGGTCATCCTCTATGGCGAAGATGTAGCCAACTTCGGCGGTATCTTCCGGCTCACCTCCGGCCTGCGCGAGGAGTTCGGCGACGAGCGCGTATTCGACACGCCGATTTCCGAGAATGCGCTGGTCGGCGCCGGCGTCGGGGCGGCGCTCACGGGGCTGCGCCCGATCGTCGAGTTGCAATTCGCCGATTTTCTTTTCACCGCCGCCGACGAGGTCGTTTTGAAAGCCGGCATGTGGCGCTATGGGCACGGCGGCGCCTATAAGATTCCGCTGGTCATTCGATGCCCGTCGGGCGCGGCCGGCACCGGTCCCGAACATGGCGCATGTCCCGAGGCGTTTTTCATGCACTCGCCCGGCCTCAAGATCGTGTCGCCCTCGACCCCTGCCGACGCCAAAGGTTTGCTCAAGAGCGCGATTCGCGACGACAACCCGGTCCTCTTTTTCGAGCATAAGCTTTTGTATGCGACCAAGGGTGAGGTTCCCGACGACACCGACTATCTGGTTCCGCTCGGCAAGGCCGCGATTCGCCGCGAGGGCGATGCGCTCACCCTGGTTGCGATCTCTGCGATGGTACCGAAGGCTCTGAGAGCTGCTGAGCGCCTCTCAAAGGACGGCCACAATGTCGAGGTGATCGATCCTCGCTCGCTGGTGCCGTTCGATCGCGCCGCCATTCTCGAGTCGGTCAAGAAGACCGGCAAGATCGTCGTGGCCGAAGAAAGTTACAGAACGCTGGGCATCGGCGCCGAGATTGGCGCGATGCTGATGGAGGAGGCTCTCGAATATCTCGATGCGCCGCTACGCCGGGTCGCGATGCCCGACGTTCCGATCCCGACCGGGGCCAATCTCGAGCAATTCGTCATACCGAATGAAGAAAAAATCTATCAGGCGTGCCGCGAGCTGCTGCGGTGAATAAACAACCCGGACGTAAAGCTGCCAATTTGTTAATCCGATGGCGTTCGTGATCCAGATGCCGAAGCTCGGTCATACGATGACCGAGGGCACCGTTATCCAATGGCACAAGCGACCGGGCGAGAAGATTCGCGAGGGCGAATCGATCCTGACGGTCGAGACCGACAAGGCGCAGGTCGAGATCGAAGCGCCGGCTGCCGGCGTGTTCGCCAAACTGATCGCCGCCGAGGGTCTGGTGGTTCCGGTAGGAGGCCCGCTCGGCGTCATCACCGCCGAGGGTGAGGCGGTTCCGGCCGAGTTTGACCGCCTTGCAAGCCCGAGGAACGCGGTTTCGGCGACTTCAACCAATTCTTCAACCTCCAAAATCGAATCCGTGACGCCCCAGCGCGCGGCTTCGAAAAGAGTGATCGCGTCGCCGCGCGCGAAGCGGCTGGCAGCCGAACGCGACATCGACCTCGCGAGTGTCGCGGGCACGGGCGCCGACGGGATGGTCACCGAGGACGACGTGAAGCGCGCGGCGGAGCAGAGCGCGTCCTCGTTAGCTCCAGCAGCATCTGCCTCGACAGCCCACACTAGCGACAGTGTGCTGACACCCGCCCGTCGCGAGAAGCTGACGCGTATCCAGGCGGTTGGCGCGCGCAACCTGACCGCGAGCTGGAACAGCATTCCACATTTCGTGCAGATGGTGCGCGTCAACATGAGCCGTGCGCTCGCGGCACGCAAATCGCTGAGCGATGGCGGCACCAGGGTTGGCATTACCGATCTGATACTTGCTGCTGCAGTGCGGGCGCTGAAGGAAAATCCGCGTATCAACGCCAACTATGAAAACGGTGAGATGCTCATTTTCGATCGCGTCAATCTCGGCGTCGCGGTCGACACGCCCGAGGGTCTGATCGTGCCGGTCGTCCACGACGCTGACCGCCTCGACCTGCCCTCCCTGAGCGCGCGAGTGGCCGAGCTTGCAGAGCGCGCGCGCAATCGCCAGCTTCGCCCGACCGATCTGGAAGGCGCGACGTTCACGGTTTCGAATTTAGGCGCCTATGGGGTCGAGAACGGCACGCCGGTGATTTTTGCGCCGCAGGTCGCACTGATGTTCGTGGGCGCGATTCGTGACGAAGTTGTTGCTATCGACGGGCATATCGAGGTGCGTCCCGCGATGCACATTTCGATCGCCTATGACCATCGCGGGATCGACGGCGCAAGCGCGTCGCGGTTCACCACCAGAGTCAAAGCGATACTTGAAGCAGCCGATTTCGCGGTTGCCGCAAAGCCCGCGAAAACAACCTCGCCGGGTCCGCGCGAAGTCGTCGTCGATGCTATCGGCGACAGTCTTCGCACACGCGTGAGGCAAGGACCGATGGCGTGGAATCTATCCGCCGAAGACACGTCGGGTCCGGATCCTGTCACGACATTTCTCGGTGCGCTGGGTTCATGCCTGCTGATGTCGCTGCGAGTCGCGGCGCGGGCGCGCAAGCTTAACGTGGGGCGCGCGTCGATCGTTGCAAGCGCGAACGAAAAAGGTCACGTCAAGGAAATTGAAATTGAGCTTAAGGTCGAAAGCCCCGAGGACGATGACAAGTTGCATCGGCTGGTCGAGGTCGCGGAGCGCGGCTGCCACATCCGCCGGTTGCTGCGCGAAGATGTCGCGATCAATTTGAAGGTCTCGCGCTGGCAGTGAATGATCACTCGGCCGGGCTCGCCGTGATGCGATAGGCGCAGCGGCGCGCGCCCGCGAAGATGTGGTCGGTGCGCTCGACGCTCACCCCATCGCCGAGCACCGCCGCGAACAGATTCAGCTCCTCGCGGCAGAGTCCCTGGCATGCGGTCGCGGGCCGCACAGATGGGACAATGATTCTCGATCAACAAGAACGACCCGTCGCGTTGGCGCGCCGCCTCCGCCATGTAGCCTTGCTCGGCACGCATTTTCGCAAGCGCGTTCACTCGCGCTTCCAGCGATTTGCCGGCGGCGCGCAGTCGCTCGCCGTATGCCTTCGTTTGCAGGCGGGTGCGCTCCGTCATCAGGCGATCGATTCCACGCTCACCAAAAATCGCCCGAATCATCGCGAGCATTTCGAGCGTAAGCTCCGCATGCGAGTCAGGAAATCGTGCTTGAGCTTTTTCGGTGATCCGCCAGATTCTCGCCGGGCGTCCGACCTTACGATGCGCGTCCTCGTAGGTGACGAGTTCACTGTCGCGCAGCCTATAAAGGTGCTGGCGAACGGCCATCGCGGTCACGCCGAGGCGCCTGGCGATCTGCGCGGCCGGCTGAGGCCCCTTTGTCTTCAGTTGCAACAGGATGCGATCGGGTGAACGGTCGGACTCCATGCGATTCATCATAACCCGAGTTTTTTATTACGCAAGTACCTCCTTGACATAGTTAGTAAAGCGAGTACTTTCCAAATATCCCAGAGGTTGATTGGCTGGCTAGTGGAATTCGGACCACAAGGAGAACCGCTATGGCCGCATCAATCGAGACACTGTCCCGCTGGATTCCCGCCGCTTCGCTTGCCGAGCTCGAACGCAAAGGACGCCTGACCGCCGCTGTCGGCGATCATATCATCGTGATGCTCCATAGCGGCGGAAAAGTTTTCGCTGTTAACAATCGATGCCCGCACATGGGCTTCCCGCTCGATCGCGGCACGGTCAAGGATTGCATCCTGACTTGCCACTGGCATCATGCGCGCTTCGACCTGAACACCGGCGGTACCTTCGACCAATGGGCTGACGATGTTCGCGCATTCCCGACCAAAATCGAAGCGGGTCAAGTGCTGGTTGACGTGAGCCCGCCGCGCGATCGCCGAAGCCATCAGCTCAACCGCTTGCGCGATGGGCTGGAGCGTAACATTCCGCTGGTGATCGCGAAATCGATCCTGCCGCTCGCATCAGACCAGCGCAACAACGTCGAGGCGTTTCGCATCGCGCTGGAGTTCGGCGCGCGCAATCGCGCGGCTGGATGGGGCGGCGGACTCACCACATTGGCATGCCTCGCGAATCTGTCGAAGCACCTCGATGCCGACGACCGACCGCGCGCGCTATTCCACGGAATCAGCGAGGTTGCATCCGATTGCGACGGACAGCCGCCGCGATTCGCGGTCCGCCCGCTTCCCGAAAGCAGTGCCGACAGCGCTCGGCTCAAGCGATGGTTTCGGCAGTTCATCGCGGTGCGCGATTCGGAGGGCGCCGAGCGATGCATCGCTTCGGCCGTGCGCGCCGGATGCGATCACGCCGCGATCGCCGATATGCTCTTCGCGGCGGCCACCGATCATCGCTACCTCACGATCGGTCATGCGCTCGACTTCGCGAACAAGGCCCTCGAAGCGCTCGACTTCGCGGGATGGGATCTCGCGGGACCTGTTCTCACCAGCCTCGCGCCGGTGCTCAGCAACGGCGACCGGATGGAGGAGCGCAATTCGTGGCGCAGCCCGATCGATCTCGTGCAAATTCTCGAACAAACGTTCGAGAAGCTGCCGGCGGCGCTTGACGCAGGAAGCAAGCGCGCGCGCATTCGGCCCCGGCGCGCGAGTCTAATTCCGATTCTGCTCGGCGACGATCCCGAAGCGATTGCGACGACGCTACTCACCTCGATTCGTGAAGGAACGCGTCCTGCGGATCTTGCGGCAATCGTCGTATACGCGGCGGCGCTGCGCGTTGCGCATTTCCCAACCAGCAATGAATTCGGCGATTGGGATACTGCGCATCACAGTTTCACGTTCGCGAATGCGATGTATCGCGGGCTGACGCGCGTGAACTCGCCCGGACTGGTGCGAGGAATCTTCGACGCCGCGATGAGCGTCTACCTCAATCGCTTTCTCAATGTGCCGGCGGCCAAGCTACCCGAGATTCGCAGCAACGGGCATCGCGCGAGCGATGCCTTGAACGAGATGCCCGCGCTGTTCGACAAGCAGCAGCAGGTCAATCAGGCCGCGTCGATGGTCGCACAGTATTTCAGCGCCAGCCCCGATCCCGCGCCGATGCAAGCGACGTTGGGCCGGCTGCTGCTGCGCGAGGATCGCGATTTCCACAGCATCCAAAGCATGGAGGCCGCTTTTCCGATTGCGATTTCTGCGGGCGAGCCGAAGGTCGCGACTCATTTTCTGATCGCGACGGCGCGCTACCTGGCAGCGCATGCGCCTACCGTGCGCGCGCAGGGGCAGACTTTCCGCATCGCTGAGCGGCTGCATCGCGGCGAGCACGTGTTCGACGAGGCGTGACATGAATCGCGACTACGATCCCATTGACGAGGCTTACGCGATTTTCGCGCGCACCGGCCCCGAGTTCGGCGGCGGACTTTCCAATCACGGCCCGATGGCGTCCGAGGCGCTTGCGGCGATGCGCCGCCCCGGTGCAGTCGCGCGCTGGGCGCAGCGTTATACGAAGCGTTTGGAGCCGCATCCGTCGGCATCGTCGCGGATTTCCGAGCGAGATTCTGCGAATGACTGGCGCGAAGCGCTCGGCAGGCAGAAGCGCGTCGGCGACTGGATCGTATTTTTCGATGAATCGCTGAAGCAGGCGCCGTGGCGCGTCGTCCTCGACCGGTGGGTGGCGCGCCTCGCGCCCGGAATCGCCGCGGCGGCTTTTCACGGGGTCCTTCGCACCGCGCATGCGGCGCGATCGCTCGGCGATCGCGAAAATGCAACGCGTCTTCACGAACTCGCGGAAGGTCTCGGCTATTGGGCGGCGACCTATCAACCCTTGCCCGGTTCGCTCGACGGACCGCGTGACGCCCTGCCCTCGCGCGCGATCGAATCTGTCGAGCGACTGCCGCGCGAGCGCCGCAAACTCGGCGGCTTCCTCACCGATGGTATCGCGCAGCTTGCGACTTTCGCGCCGTTCAACGATGTCGTCGCGATGGTCGACACACGCGGCGACCTTTCCGTGCTTCTGTCCGATCTCACCGAAACCTTCGCGCGCGTTTATGTGAAAAATGCGATCGGGATCGGCGGTGTGATCGTTTTTATTCACTGCGTCACTGGCTCGGGCGCGGTGCGCAACGTGTCGCCCTATATAAATGATGAGACAGCGCGCGCGGCCGCGCGATACGCATGGCAAGCCGCGGCGGGATTGTATGCCGCGTTCGGAATTGCCTCGCCGTCACACGAAGAGCCGCGCCTGCCCCACCTAAGCATCGATGAGTTGACCGATCGCGCGATCGCAAATGCCGATGAGCACGCGATCAAATTTACCGAGGCATGCATCCACGAATATTCGCTGAACCCGAAGCCCGTTTACCTCGCAGCCGCGACGCATGCGATCGAAATCCTGCCGCCACTCAAATAACGAAGCTGCCCTACTTCGGCGCCGGCGGATCGAGCACCATTTGCGTCTGCGTGACGATGCCGATGAGGCGGCCCTGCTCCGAGGTGATGCGCGTCTGCCATACCATCGTGCGCTTGCCGCGATGAATCGCGACGCATTCCCCGCTCACCCTGGTCCCGACCGGCGCGGGCGCGAGAAAGTTGGTCTTCGATTCGATGGTGGTAGTGCCCTGCCCGTCGCGCAGATTGAGAAACGTCGCGTAGGCGCCGAGCGTATCGGCGAATGCCATCAGTGCGCCGCCGTGCAGCACCGCGGGATCGGTGCACAGGTCCGGGCGCACCACCATCTCGGCGGTGACGCGCTCGGGCACCGCGCTTACGATTTTGATTCCGAGCAATTCACCGAACGGCATACGGATCGGTTCGAGCCGCTGTTGATCAGTCATGATACTGATATTTCCGCGCACGCCGCGGCGCGTTGTCAACCCGACGGTGGTCTTGTAAAGATGATGCTCCAGGATTCCCGGTCAGGGACATTCCCAATCGAGGAGAGACACACGATGCGGAAGCCAATCATCTCGGCGGATTCACACATTACGGAACCGCCGGGCACTTACGTTGATCGATGCGATCGCAAGTTTCGCGATCGCGCGCCGCACATGGTTCGCGATCCGAAAATGGGAGACATGTTCGTGGTCGATGGAATGGAGCGCCCGGTGCCAATGGGATTGCTTGCGGCCGCTGGCAAGTCGGCCAAGGAGCTCGCGATCGGCGGGGTGAAATTCGAGGAGATGCATCGCGGCGGATGGGATCCCGATGCGCGGATGGCCGACCAGGAGCGCGACGGCGTCGCCGCGGAAGTCATCTATCCCACGGTCGGGATGCTGCTCTGCAACCATCCGGACTTCGACTACAAGAAGGCGTGTTTCGATGCGTACAATTTGTGGATCGCGGAATACTGCTCGGCGCACCCGGATCGCCTGATCGGAACCGGCCAGACCGCGATGCGATCGGTCGAGGAAGGCATCTCGGATCTCCGTAAGCTGAAGGAGCTAGGGCTCAAGGGTGTTATGATGCCCGGCAATCCCGCGGTCTCCGACTATCACGATCCCATCTACGATCCTTTTTATGAGGCAGCGATTGATCTCGAGACGCCGCTCAGCTTCCACATCCTGACCAGCAAGGCCGATAGCTTCACCGCACGCGGCCCGCGCCTCAACAATTTCCTCGGTATCATTCGCGGATGCCAGGACATCATAGGCACGTTCATTTTCGGGGGCGTGTTCGAGCGTCATCCGAAGCTCAAGCTGGTATGCGTCGAGGCCGACGCGGGCTGGGTGCCGCATTATATGTACCGGATGGATCACGCCTACGATCGGCATCGCTACTGGCTGACCGGCACACCACTCTCGAAGATGCCGAGCGAGTATTTTCGCGAGAACGTGTACACAACGTTCCAGGACGATTGGGTCGCGTTCCAGATGAAGGATATGTGCAACATTCGGCGCCTGATGTGGGCCAACGATTTCCCGCACAGCGATTCGACCTGGCCGTGGTCGCAGGAAATCCTGGCGAAGCACACCAAGAATCTGAACGACGACGAGAAGAACTACATCCTGCACGACAACGCGGCGGAGTTGTATCATCTAAACTGATGCGCGCATGACCACCGCGACCGACGAGGACCGCCGCCATAATCAGCGGCGGTCTTCTTTTTGGAGGGAAACATGCCAAAGCGAGCTCCATCGAAATCTGCCTCATCTGCACAGCCGGCGAAGCAACGCACGTTTTCGTTGCATTGGGGATTGGGCGTCATCGAGGAGGAAGCGATCGCCGAGGACCAATATCATCGCACCTCGATCCAGCTTCTGAAGTTCACCGAAGGACCGATCGCCGGCGGCTACGAGGTTCGCTTTTGCTACTACGATCCTCGCGGGCGCTTCCAACGCTCGCCGCTGGTGGTCGACGAGAAAATAATCGTGAAGCTGGCGAAGGCGCTGAAGACCACACCGCGGCTGCGCGGGATGCTGAAAAAGCTGGTCGCATAACCGCAACATTTTCGGGATCCAAGCGCGACGGATCGGAGCCTCGACGCGCGATTAATATAGATGCGAACTGGCTGCGATGGTCGCGGCATCGCCCATTCTGGCGGGCCTCAGACGCGGGTTCGCGATCGCATATGCTGCAAGGTGAGCGCAAGCTGTCCGCGCCGGATTATACGGTGATGCTCACTCAGATCCAGCAAGCCTGAATAGCTCGGAGGCGTCGCCGAGGCCCTTGAGCTGATGGATCCCTGCGGATTCGAACGAGAGCCCCGAACCAGCCAGCAACAGTTTTGTCGTCGCGGAGACAAGGACCTCGCCTGCCGTCGCGGCGCCCGCGACCCGCGCGGCTTCGTGGACCGCAAGGCCTCGAACATCGGTGCCGACTAATTCGACCTCGCCGGTGTGAATTCCGGCTCGGATGGCGATGCCGAGGTTGCCGACTGTCGAACCGATTGCCTGCGCGCATCGAACCGCCCGAGCAGGCCCGTCGAATACGGCAAGGAAACCGTCGCCTGTCGTCTGGATCTCGCGCCCGCGGAACCGGTTAAGCTCGCTACGCGTTTGCTGGTTGTGCTTGGTGAGCAGTTCGCGCCAGGCGGAGTCGCCAAGCCTCCGGAGATGTGAGGTAGACTCGACTATGTCAGTGCAGAGTACGGCCGCGAGTACGCGATCGCCGTCGGTCGGCATCGCGAAAATCCGGGCCGAGGCGAACTCTATCGCCTCAAAAGTCTCGTTGCCGACGACCGTCGCGTCGTGACCGGGTGGAATATCGTAAACGTCATCGACTTCGAATTCGCATATTTCGCCGGCGTCGGTCTCGACGCGGAGGCGTCCCTTGAGGACGACACCCTGGTGATGGATTTGGCAGGAGCGGGTTTTAGCGATTGGCCCTACATCACGCGACCATCGCCAGCCGGGCTCCAAGGAGAACCGCCCAATGGTCGTTTCGTTATGGGAAACGGTTTCAACGCGCCCGTTAGGAAAACGCCGGACCTGCTCCGGGCGGCGAAGACTCTTTGCTTCGGGACGCGGCGTTGCTTTCCCTGGAGAGACTCCGATTCGAACCCCTGTATAGGCCCGACGATCTTTCTCTGCAAGGGTTTCGGCCGCCGGCTAAGACAGGCCCAACAACCGCGCGGCGTTGCCGCCGCGAATCAGCGCGCGATCGTCGTCTGACAAGCCCACGACTGAGTTCAGCAAGCCGAGCGGATCCTCCATCCCCATGTCGAAGGGAAAATCGGTCCCGAGCATGACGTTGGCCGCGCCGGCGCGCCGAATCAGATACTCGAGCTGCGTGGGTTCGTACACCAGCGAGTCGAACCAAATCTTCTTGAGATAGGTGCTGGGCGCATTGGCGCAGGTATGCGCCTCGGGACGCACGCGCCATCCGTGATCGAAGCGCGCGGTGTAGAAAGGAAAATATCCGCCGCCGTGCGCCGCGACGACCTTCAGTTTGGGATGGCGATCGAACAGGCCACTGAAAATCAGATGCGCGAGCGCTACGGTCGTCTCGGCCGGATTGCCGATCAGATTGGAGAGGTAGTACGGCGTCAGCCGCGCGCCCAGCGAGCATCCCATCGGATGGATGAAGACGACTGCGCCGAGTCCCTCAGCCTTGGCCCAGAAAACTTCGAACCGCGGATCGGCCAGCTCAGTACCGTTGACCGCCGTCGAGATGATGACGCCCTTCAGATGCAGCTCGCGTATCGCGTGCTCAAGTTGATCGGCGGCAAGTTCGGGAAATTGCAGGGCGACGCTGCCTAACCCGACGAATCGCTCGGGGCGGCTTGCGCAGATCGTGGCGATTCCGCTATTCGCAGCCGCGACAATTTTTTCGGCGACCTCGCCTTCCGCCCAGTAGTGATATTGCATTGGCACCGGGCTGACCGCCTGCACGTCGATTCTCATCGCGTCCATCGAGGCGATACGCGCCTCGACGCGCGTCAGCCCGGCGAGGTACGCCGTCTGCATCAGCCGCTGATTGTGCTCGGAGGATTCCTTGCCGGCGAGGCGCGCCGCTTCCTGCGCCTCGCGCCGCCAGCGGTCCTCCTGGCGCGCGATCTCCTCGGCCTTGCCGATCAGCACATGTGCATGGATGTCGATGGCGAGATTCTTCACGGCGGCCTCCTCGAGCGTCAGCGAATTCGCGAGCGATCTCAGAGCGCCAGATATAATGCAATCGCCAATCGCGCTCTAGCCGAAAGAGCGCGCGAGCATTGCGCCTCAGGTACCGGAGCGCTTCCCAATCATGATGATGAGCGGCGAATTCGCGGCTAGCGGCAGGCCCCGATAGTCGCCAATCGTGCGTTCGATCTCGAAGCCGGCGTGGATAAACAGAAGTTTCAGCTCGCGCGGAAAAAACACGTGACTCGCGAAATCATCTATGTAGCTCTCGATGGCGCGGCCACGCTGATACTTCTCATAGAGGAAGCGAATCTGGGCCAGTTGCTGGTCGCTCAGATAGCGCGTGGTCTTGCGGCGAATCAGGCGGGTGCCGTCGCTTTCATCCGAGCGGTCAAGATCGATTTCAAGCGGAGTGCGCGGCGGCACGCTGAATGAATCGGAGTAGGCGGCCATGTTGGGCATGTTCACTTCGACTATGAAGCGGCCGCCCGGGTCGAGATTTTCATAGCATCGTTTGAAGACCGCGATCTGATCGTCGAGCTCGAGCACGTGACTTATCGACGAGCAGGGAATGACGATGAGATCGACTTTCGGCTCGGCGCAAAACGTTCGCATGTCGCCGGTGACGAAACGCGCGCGCCCGCGAACGTCGGGTGATGCGCACTCGCGATTCTGCTCGGCCCGCTCCAGCATCTCCGGCTGGCTATCGAGGCCGATCACATCGCAGCCCGCGCGCACGGCCTCCTTCGCCAGCGGCAGCGTGATTCTACCGGTGCCGCATCCGAGTTCCAGAATCCTGTGGGGACGCAGGGTGCGGACGAGTGAGACATAGAAACCGATGTCTTCCTCGTCGCCAAGATGTTCCAGGTCGTATTCTGCGGGATGTCTGTAGATGTCGCTCATAATGTTGGCCTTCAGGAATCGGTTGCGACCGAGGTCTCAGATGTTGAATGAAGCTAATTATCGATAATAGCGGATTACCGAAGCAATCGGACATCTGCGCGCCTGATGTCTCATCGCGGAAGTCAACTGACTTCGCTCACGGTCCTCTGAAAGTTGCAGGATCGCCATTTTTTGGTGCGCGCGAGCCAAAAGAACTAAATATTGTTGCCTCGCTTGGAAGCAAACTGACTGTTTCAGCGAAATATATTTTCAAAATGACCGGCATTTCGTTTGCTTCTAGTGCGCACTCGCGTTAACACATAGTCACTGAAGCGTGACACATTCGCAGAATAAATCGGAGGCCAAGGCAATGGCGAAACGGGTTCTGACGGTGAAGGAAGTCGCGGACTATCTCCACGTCCATCAAAGCACGATCTACCGAATGCTGAAGCGCTCGCAGCTTCCAGCCTTCCGGGTCGGCAGTGATTGGCGTTTCAACGTGGAGACCATCGATCGATGGAGGCTCAGCGCGGATTCGCGCTCGACCAGCGCCATGTAGCCGTGCCGATAGCTTTGTGTTCGGTGCCGGGGTGGCGCAACCGCGGCGGCGCGGAATTGGGCGCGAGTCGAACCGCGGCGCGACGAAATGCGGTGGGGGAATTCTCACTGTCTTCTTAGCGCAATGTTTCCAGCGGGCCGCGTCCCCTAGCGTTAGATCCACTGCCTCGTCGGCCTTCTCGCTCGTCAACGCTCAGCGGTGATTGACGACGACCTTGCGCGCCGTTGTAAGGGATTGTCCTCCGGTACTGAAACAAAAAGACGTCATCTACCTAGACGCCCTTACAGCGGCATGTAATGCGACCGACCGCGTCGCGGCGATAAATTAATTGTGCGACCTGCCGAGGCACCCGGCGGCCGACTCCGCGGAAGACCTGCGCCCTCTTTCTCAATCGCGTATCAGGGAATCTGCGGGCGGCTCGGGCTGGGCTGAAACCGCTTTACGTACGACATCAAGCTCTTCCGCGCAGTATTTTTGTGAAACTCAAGAAATTCCTGCATCGGAGGATTCTCGCCAACAATCATACGTTCCTATGAACTATTTTGGGCTAAATCTCTCTCAGAGTGGATATTATTCCATTCTACTGAAGACCTTGAGAGCGCCGACCACCCTGCCATGGACCTTGATTTGGGTATCGATTCCATCCACTGGAACTCGCCACGGTGGGGTCGCGGGATTCGGGGCGGTGAGGAGGACCGAGCCGTTGACTTCATGAATCACTCTGCGGAACCCTGTCATGCCGCCGAAGCTCAAGTGGCAAATTTGATCCTGCACTGGAAGCGTCGCTGTCCGCTCCAGCACGAACAGGTCATTGGGGCCGTACTCGGGCAGAAAGGCATCCCCTTCGGGGCGCACGATATCGATCCGATTCGGGTCGAGCGCGCCGGAACCGATTGAGGATTGCAGCCATTTCGTCAGGCGGGTCAGCACATCGGCAAAGGAAGGGATAGGCTCGCGAAAGCCCTCGCCAGTCAGCAGCCAGTCGATCGAGACGTTAAACGCTTGCTTGAGCGCGAGCAGGTTTTCCGCGCTTGGATTGGGGGCCTTGTCTGAGTGGTTGAGCCATTTGTTGAGCGTCGCCAGCGGGATTCCGGCGCGCTCGGCCGCCTGGGTCTGATTGAGGCCGAGCTGCTCCAGAATGGTGCGAAGGCGATACGCCAGAGTCTCCGTTTTTAGGAGAGATTCTTCCCCTACGACACTTGACACAAGATTTCTCGGCAGCGATATTTATCTCACATTGTAGAAGTGCGGTTGTCAAGTCAGCGACCGACTTCGGTCCGCAACCGCTTCGGGTGGAACAATGGGGGGGGATTTTTCTCTAAGTAGGGAGGGAGTCCCAGTGGGTAACGACGGTCAGGGTTCGATCGGTAGGCTCACCGATCAGTCTCGCTTCCAGTCACGCGCACTCTTCGCCGGCCTCGAACCAAGCGAAGGTACGTCAAAGCTGTGGTTCGCCGTGCTCGCGCAGGCCTTTCGCGATTTCTACGGCGACATCCCGTCCGAGGGACCGAGCCGTTATCGCAAGGTTCAGGTCCATTATTGTCAGCGCATCGCCAGGGCGTGGTTCCTCAGCGACTCGGCTTCGATGGGGAGCTTCCGATGGATTGCCGACCTGTTCGAACTGGATGCGCAAGCGGTCCGCAAGCGTCTTTTCGGCGGCGCGCGCATCAACCTCGACGAGGCGTTCGAGGAATCGGCGCCTGAGGCTTCGTCTGCGATGGATGAGGATGTATCTACCTCGAGCGTCGAGCGGGAGGTGCTTGCCGAGGTGGCGCTGCTCGAGGTGATGGTGGCCGCCTAGGCAGCACTCATCAGATCGGACGAAGAATCGTCTGGCGCAGGCGCCATTCGATGTCCGACGAGGACGACGTCGCCCGCGCGATCGCTGACAGTTCGTCCTCGAGCTCGCAAATGGTTTCGCTCGGATAATTCGCGCGGATGAAGTCGCCGTGTTTCCACGCCTGCATGTTCATGACGAACATCCGCGCGGCGTCCGCATTGGCGACCTTCAAGCGCCGCACCTGATCGCCAATCGTCCTCAAACCGGTCGCCGCGCCGAGCGCGGCAACGATCGGTCCCGCATAAAGCTCGTTGGACTGGCTCGCGAGCATCGCCTCGACGATGCCGAGGTAGCGAGTGAAACTCGGATGCTCCGTGACAATCGAATCGGTCTCTTCGATCATTAGGATGCCCTCGCGACTGAGCTGCGTCGCCCACTTCGCGACTATGTTCGCCGGATCTTTCAGATGCGTCAGCAGGAAGCGGCAGAAGATCGCATCCGCAGGCGCCGACGGAAACGGAACCGCGCAAACATCATGCAGTGCAAATGAGACGCGATCGTTCGCCGTCGCGCGCGCCAGTTCGATGAAGCGTGGCGACGCATCGAGGCCGAGGACGCGATCGCATCGGAGCGTATCGGCGATAAGATGCGTGGTGAAACCCGGACCGCATCCGAGGTCGATCGCAAGCGCTCTCTTCTCTCCTCGCGCCTCGGCGAGGAAATCGCGCGTCGAGCCGGCAAACACGCCAGCGAGCACTTCGAGCCGCCGCGCCGCGACGTCGCTGTCACCGAAGAGATATTCACCGCCACCGAGACTATCTGTCGGATCTTTCTCGCTCATGTCAGTTGCACATCAAAACCAGCAATTCTTGAGCGATCAACATACCGGTCGGTTAGTTTTGCTTGCCTACCGTATAAGCAATGCTGTAAAAACAAAAACATCACGGGCGAGACGCTTGACTCATGCGCCGAGTCCCAACCTTGTTTCCCAAGGAGGGAACCTTTTCATGGCCGATCTCGATATTCAAATCAAAGGCGGAACTATCGTTGATGGAACGCGCGTTCCGCGTTACCGCGCCGACCTCTGGATCAAGGACGGCAAGATCGCGCAAATCGGCGGTCGCGCGCCGGGCTTCGCGAAGAAAGTCATCGAGGCCGACGGGCTCACCGTCGCGCCAGGCTTCGTCGATCTGCATACCCACTACGACGCGCAAATCCGCTGGGACCCCTACTGCACCATCTCGGGATGGCACGGCGTCACTTCGGTCGTGCTCGGCAACTGCGGCTTCGGCTTCGTGCCCGTGAAACCGGAAGGCCGCGAGCGCTCGATGCTGATGATGACGCGCACCGAAGCGATCCCCTACGAGTCGATGAAGGTCGGCATGAAGTGGGATTGGGAGACGATTCCGCAGTACATGGACTCGCTCGATCGCGCGCCCAAGGGCGTCAATGCGATTCAGTATCTGCCGACTTCGTCGCTGATGGTTTACGTGATGGGCATCGACGCGGCGAAATCGCGCCCGGCTACCGCCGCCGAGCGCGCCGAGATGCGCCGCCTGCTCAATGAAGGAATGGACGCGGGACTGAGCGGCTTTTCGATCCAGCGCCTCGGTCCCGATTCGACGCAGGCTGATTACGACGGCTCGCCGATGGTCACCGATCTGATGTGCGACGAGGACATCCTGAACCTCGCGCGCGTGCTGCGCGAACGCGATGAGGGCTTCATCCAGATCACGCAGGCGACCGGCCATATTAAAGATGATCTCGCGTTCCTCGAGCGCCTCGCCGCCGAAGCGAATCGGCCGATCCTTCATAATGCGATTGCGCCCGCGCGCCGCGACCCCAAGCCGCATCAGCGCAGCCTCGCATGGCTGCAGCGATGCCGCGACAAGGGCCTGCCGATTTTCGGCCAGACCGCCACGCTTCGCACCGGCTTCGCGTTCACGCTGGAAAATTGGAACCTCTATGATGCGAGCCCGGCGTGGCGCGCCGTCACCACCGGCACCACTGAAGAGAAAATCGCCAAGATGAAGGATCCCGAGCTGCGCGCGGCCATCAAGCGCGAGCATCACGAGGCCAACAAGAAGCTGGAAGTCATCCAGAAGAGCGTCGGCGGGCCGATCCGGCACCTCATCGTGCAATGGGCCGATGACAAGCCGGAACTCGAAAAGTACGTCGGCAGGACTATCGGGCAAATCGCTGAGGAAGCGCACAAGGACGAGATCGATGTGATGCTCGATCTGTCGATCGCCGGCGGCCTCAAGGTCGAGTTCCTCGGGCCCAACCGCGGATTCAACGTCAACTTCTACAAAGAGATGATGGACTCGCCATACACCATCCCGGGCGTGTCGGACGGCGGCGCGCACACCAAGTTCTTCACCGGCGGCGCCTACACCACCGATTTCCTCGGATGGCTGGTGCGCGATGAGCAGAAGATCACGCTCGAGGAAGCGCACTATCGCCTCTCGGCGCTCCCCGCGCATGCGGCGGGGTTCCGCGATCGCGGCGTGCTGCGCGAAGGCATGGCGGCCGACGTGATCGTGTACGACCTCAAGCGGCTTGCCGTCGAGCCCGATTGGGTCGGTGAAATTACGCATGACTTCCCGGGCGGCGAATGGCGGCGCGTCCAACATGCGCGCGGCTACAAGTCGATCATCTGCAATGGCGTAGAGACCTGGGACGAGGGCCGCTGCACTGGCGCGACCCCGGGCCGCTTGCTCCGCAACGGCCGCGCATCCTGATCGATTCGAAGTCGTAACGACAAAGGCCGAAGCGCCTCGCGCGCTTCGGCCTTTTCATTTTCTCTTCTTCCGTGCCCCTTCTCTCGCTCTGCGAGAGAAGAGCGAGCGCTTACTTATGCTGCGCGGCGCGCTGATTGGCGGGACGCGCGGCCAGCTTCGTCAGCCATGACTTGGTCTTCGGCGCCGAGGAAAAATCGAAGCCGATCATCGTGCCGATGTTCCATACCGACCCTGCATTCAGATCGCCAATCGTGAAATCCTTGCCCAGCAGATATTCGCGATCACCCAGATGCTGCTCGATGACTCTGAGCGGCGTCTTTAGGGTCTCGGCAGCGGCGGCGGCCGCGTTCTCATTGCGCTCTTCCGGCGGCAGCATCATTCGGTTCGCCAGTAACGTCACCAGATGGGGCTCGACTTCCAACATCGCCCAGTAGCTCCATTGATTCGCGAGCGCACGATCCTGGATCGCTTCGGGCCATAGTGGCGCTTTGCCGTACTTCGCGGCCAGATAGAAGTTGATTGCCATCGATTCGTACAACACAAAGCCGTCGTCGTCGATGACCGGAATGTGGCCGTTGGGATTGAGCTTCAGATGCGCCAGCGATTTCGCATCCGCTACCTGCGTATCAATGTGCTCGTACTTGACGCCGGTTTCCTCCGCGGCCCACAGGCAGCGCCCGGTACGCGACATCGAGGTTCCATAAATTTTCAGCATTTGAATTTCTCCTCCGTTCGGTTCTGAGCTTGTAGCACAGGCTTTAGCCTGTGTTCCTGGCCAAATGGAAGACAGAATCACAGGCTGAAGCCTGTGCTACAAGTCAGAGTGCTCGCCCGGCCTTCGGTTCGATCAGCACCACCTCGAGCGGCTGACTATTCGCATTCTCGGTAAGCAATGTCTCGCCATCGAGCCATCCCGCAACGCCCGCCGGAGCGCCGCGCTCGTCGGTCCGGCCGTCGGCGAAGAGCAACTTCACCGCGACGTCGGTCAACGTCACCAGCACACGCGGCGGATGCTCCACCATCATGCCCTTCTCGTGCGGACCGAAGCCGAGCCGCACGATTCTCACGCGCTCGTTTTCGAAGTCGATTTTGTAGCGGGCGGGATCGATCCGCGCCGCATCAAGTTTCATCGGAGCGGCCTTGGGAGCCGATTTCAGCTCGACGCGAATCTCGCGCATCGAATGACCAAGATCATCGGGCACCGTCTCACAATAGTGCGTGCTTCCTCGCGGCAGTCGAGGATCATCTGAATCGATGATGACGCGCACCATCGGCAGCGTGGCCGGCGTATATTTCGGCGGCGCCTGTTGGGCATTCAGACTGACGTGCACGATGCGCACGTAATCATTCTCGAACGCTATCTGATAAGGCTCTTCCACTTCGGTCGGCTCGTCCGTAAACGATAGACCCTCGACCCTACTCCAGAGTCAATCCCATCGAATCGATGGGGCTTGATCGATTGCTGAATCTTGATAATGAGCCTTCATGTCGCAAGTGAAAATTCTCCTCGACGAATCCGAAATACCGGCCAATTGGTACAACGTGGTGGCCGACCTGCCGAAACCGCCTGCGCCGCTGCTCGGTGGCGATGGCAAGCCCGTCAATCCCGAATCGCTCGCGGCGATTTTTCCGCCGGCGATCATCGAACAGGAAATCTCGCGCGAGCGATGGATTCCGATCCCAGAGCCGGTGCGCGAGATCTATCGGCAATGGCGTCCTACTCCGATGTTCCGCGCACGCCGCCTTGAGGAGGCGCTCGGGACGCCCGCGAAGATCTACTACAAGTACGAAGGCGTCAGCCCCGCCGGCTCACATAAGCCGAATACCTCGGTGCCGCAGGCGTATTACAACCGGCTCGCGGGCGTGCGCCGCATCGCGACGGAGACCGGCGCGGGCCAATGGGGTTCGGCGCTCGCGATGGCGGGTCAGATGTTCGGTATCGAGGTTCGCGTCTATATGGTGCGCGTCAGCTACGAGCAGAAACCGTTTCGCCGCTCGATGATGGAGGCGTGGGGCGCGGAGGTTATCGCCAGTCCGAGCACGCGCACCAATGCGGGCCGGCATATTCTCGAGCAGCATCCCGATTCGACCGGCTCGCTTGGCATCGCGATCTCGGAAGCGGTCGAGGAGGCGGCCACTCGCGCCGACACCAACTACGCGCTCGGGTCGGTGCTCAATCATGTGCTGCTCCATCAGACCGTGATCGGTCTCGAAGCGAGGAAGCAGTTCGAGAAGGTCGGCGACTATCCCGATGTGATCATCGCATGCTGCGGCGGAGGTTCGAACTTTGGCGGCGTCGCATTTCCATTTTTCGCGGACAAGGCCGCAGGCAAGCAGGTGCGGCTGATCGCGGTCGAGCCCGAGTCATGTCCGACGCTGACGCGCGGCCACTACGCCTACGACTCCGGTGATACCGCCGGACTCACTCCGCTGATGCTGATGTACACGTTGGGGCGCAGTTTCATTCCGCCCTCAATTCACGCCGGAGGCCTGCGCTACCACGGCGACTCGCCGCTGGTGTCGCAGCTTCATCATGAGGGCCTGGTCGAGGCGGTCGCGGTGCCGCAGCGCGCGACCTTCGAGGCGGGCCTGACTTTCTCACGCACCGAGGGAATCATTCCCGCGCCCGAGAGCAATCACGCGATCCGCGTCGCGATCGACGAGGCGCTTAAGTGCAAGCGCACCGGCGAGCGCAAGACGATTTTCTTCAACCTTTCTGGTCACGGCAATTTCGACATGGCGGCGTACGACAGCTATCTGAGCGGCAAGCTGGAGGATTCGGCGTATCCCGATCACGCGATCGCGGAAGCAATAGCGGAACTGCCGAAAATCAACGCGAATCAGGCGTAGCGATCATGCTCAAGCCCTATACTGCCGTTGGGTTGATTCCGACCGTGCGCGGAATTCGCAAGCGCGAGGATATTTCTGTCAACCTCGAGAACCTGCGCCATCTGGTGAAGGCGGCGGCGTGGCTGTCGAGCCTCGAGTTGCCGGTGCGTCTGATCGCGCTCCCCGAAGGCGCGCTGCAAGGCTTCAACGACGAGGTGCTCGATCTCGATCACGTCGCGTTCGCGCGCAGCTGCGCGATCGATATTCCCGGCCCGGAGACCGACGCGCTCGGCGCCATCGCGCGTGACTACAATTCCTACATCATGGCGCAGGCCAAGGCGCATCATCCGGACTGGAAGGATCGATTCTTCAACGTCGGCTTCATCCTCGATCCGAAGGGCGAGGTCATTCTCAAGCACTACAAAGTCTCGCCGCTGTTTCCGGTCGAGCATTCGATGTGTCCGCACGACATCTTCGATTGGTGGGTCGAGAAGTACGGCCTCACGCTCGAGGCTTTCTGGCCGGTCGCCGATACGGAGATCGGCCGCCTCGGCATCATGATGGCGAACGAGGGATCGTATCCCGAAAATGCGCGCGCGCTCGCGATGAACGGCGCTGAGGTCGTATATCGCGGCTCGTATCCGCATCCCGCCACCGGCAATGGATTCTTCGAAATCCAGAGCCGCGCCCGCGCGCTGGATAACAATATGTATGTTATTGCGCCAAACCTGGGCGCATACGCGCTCGATGCCGCCAGCGAGCCGATCGATACGTTCGGCGGGCAATCGTTCATCATCGACTATCGCGGGCAAATCGTCGGCCGCCAGGATTACGGTGGCGTCGCAACCTACGTCGGCGGCGTCATCGATGTCGAGGCGCTCCGGCACCATCGCGAGAGCGCGCAGTGGGACAACTGGATGAAGGACCTGCGCACCGAGCTTTACCAGATGCTCTACAAGGATCCGATCTATCCGAAGAATCTGTACCTCGATCGCGAGCCGATGAAGCATCGCGAGTACCGCGAGAAGGTGATCGAGAAGCAGATCGCGCTGATGCATCAACGCGCCATCTGGAAGAAATCGTCCTACCGGTAGCAATCCGCTTTTCTTCCTTCATCATTGCGGCTATGAACATCCGTTACTTCTGTCAAAACGGAGCCTCGAATGATTTCTCTCACCGATTACAGCTCATATGACGGACTCGGACTCGCATCGCTGGTCGCGCGCAAGGAAGTTACCCCGAAGGAACTCCTCGATACGGCGCTTGCGGCAGTCGCGAAAGTAAATCCTAAGCTCAACGCGGTCCTGCAGACGCTGCCGGAAATGGCGGCCAGGGAGATCGCGGCGCAACCTCCCACTGGCCCCTTCGCGGGGGTGCCGTTCGCTATCAAGGAACTCATCCTGCACGCGAAAAATGTCCGCCTCGATTCCGGATGCCGCCTCGCGCAAGGCGCCGTTCCCGCCGAGGATTCCGAATTGATGGCGCGCTTCCGCCGCGCCGGTCTGGTGCTGATGGGAACCACGCAAACTCCCGAGCTCGGCTATAACCCGACGACTGAGACCGTGCTGTTCGGCCCGGTGCATAACCCATGGGACCTCAGCCGCAGCGCTGGAGGATCGAGCGGAGGCTCGGGTGCGGCGGTGGCGGCGGGCATCGTGCCGGTCGCCCATGCCAACGATGGTGGCGGCTCGATTCGCATCCCCGCTTCATGCGATGGGCTCGTCGGCTTGAAGCCGACGCGCGATCGCGTCCCCACCGGCCCCGACTATGCCGACCCACTGTGCGGCCTCGCGATCGAATTCGCGGTGACGCGCACCGTTCGCGATGCTGCCGCGCTCTTCGATGCGGTCGCGGGCCCCGACGTTGGCGCTCCCGCGATGATCGCGCCGCCCGCGCGCCCGTATGCGCAAGAAGTTGGCGAAGCGCCGGGCCGACTTCGCATCGCATGGACCGCGACGCCGGCCTCGGGCGAGAAAATCGATCCCGAATGCGTCAGGGCGGTTCACGATACGGTTCGCACGCTCGAGGGCCTCGGTCACACGATGATCGAGGGCGGCCCGACCTATGACTGGGAGGCGTTCCTCGCCAACGTCCATCTCATCTGGGCCGCATTCACCGCGCTCTCGGTTGATAGCGCCGCGAAGAGTCTCGGTCGCAAGCCCGGACCCGACAACCTCGAGGCGGTCACGCTCGCATGCTACGAGGATGGCAAGCGCATCAGCGCGCTCGACCTTCTGTATTCGCTTTCATACGGCAACACTCTGAGTCGCTCGGTCGGCGCATTCTTCGAAACCGTCGATGCGCTCGTGACTCCCACGATGGCGCGGCCGGCGGCTCCGCTGGGCGAACTCAATCAGAACAAGGCGGGCATGAGCGCGATGGAGTGGACGCGCCAGGTCTTCACCTATTGTCCGTTCACGCCGCTGTTCAACTCGACCGGCCAGCCCGCGATTTCCCTCCCGTTGCACATGACTCCAGTGGGACTGCCGGTTGGCGTACAAATCGCGGGACGTTTTGGCGATGAGACGACGCTGATTCGGCTCGCCTCGCAACTGGAGCAGGCGCGCCCATGGTCCAAGCGCAAGCCTCCGGTTCATGTGAGCGCATAGGACACATCGAGCGGAATATCTCTGACCAAAATTGCAGATGCATCTGCACATTCATTTGACCATCAAAGAGTGGACGATGCAGCGCTGGGCGGGATTTGCTCTTACCGTCAGCGGAAAATTTCCGCAAAATTTGCTCCTTGGCAGACTGTCAGCATAGGCTTTTTGTATAGGGCATGTAGCCCTTCGACTACCCGCCGGCGACACTTCCGGAACTTCGGGTAGTAAGCCTCAAGGAGTGATGTGATGAGTAACGAACAACGTCAGAATAACCCCAACCAGCAGAGCCAGAACCCGCAGCATCAGAATCCGGGTCAGCGCCGTGACGATCAGCATCAGCATGATCGGCAGCAGCACCAGCAGGGTGACTCGCAGCGCGACCGGCAGAATCAGCAGGGCGACAATCGTTCGGATGATGAGCGCCGCCGCGATCAGCAGAGTTCCGAGCGCAAATAGGCGCCAGGTCGGTTGATTGCGATGCCGGGCGGCCTGCGGCCGCCCGGCTTTTTTTTGGCTGCCTGATCAAGCTTTAGTAAGAGACTCGTCTCGCCAGCGAAGGCAGGAAACGCGCACTGAGATTCGGTTGACGGGCTGTCGGCGCGGTTGTAATACCGACAAGCGCTTCCCGCTTTCAAAAGAGATGTCTGCGATTTGTTGAATGCAGGGGATGTTGGCTACATTGTGACAGGATTTTTTTTCACGATGCACAGATCAATGAAGGACGAAATCGCGGTTGCGAAATAGCCTGAGTCCCGGCTATGCGCGGTCTCGCCAGCCTGCGAGGTGTTCAGGGAGGAGAGGCGAATGAAGCGTTTGAATCATCTGCTGGTCGCAGCGCTCGCGGTCTTAATCGCGCTGCCCATGGTTCTGCCGAGAGCCGCACGCGCAGACGAATCGACCATTCTATCCAACCCAAGCTCAGCGGACGATTCGGCCAGGACAAAGCCATCCACCTCCATCGTGCTGGCTCAGAGCGCCGCCACAGCCCCGACTGCCGCGCCGGCCGCCGAGGCGACCTCTGCCGCGACGGCGATGTCGCCCGCCAAACCTCCAAAGGTCTCGCCGAGGGCACTTCGTTTCAGGAACGAAATGTTCGCCGCATCGGCGCAAACCAGTCCCGCGCTCAAGATAACAGTCTGGAACAGAGATACCCGCGTGCCGGTGTCGCTTGCGAGCGCGCCCTCGATCGCGGGCGCCAACCCGTCCGACTTTGCGGTCGCGCAAAATCAATGCCCCGTGAGCCCCGCATCGCTCGCCGCCGGCGACCAGTGCACGGTCGGTATCACCTTTACCCCGACCGACCTGGGAAAGCGGACCGCCGAACTTTCGCTCGCGTTCGCGGGCGAAGCGAAGCCAGTGACAATCAAACTCTTCGGTACTGCGGTCAGCCCACAAATCAAAGTGACCCCTCGAGTACTCAAGTTTCCCAACACAACTGTGGGTCAGTCGAGCAGCTCTGTATCGGTCACTATCAGTGATCCTAGCCCGGTCGCGGTAAAGATTTCGGGGGTCGGGGTAAGTGGGCCCTTCGTCGCGGACAGCTCGGGATGCACCACGATCGCGCCGGGAGCGACCTGCACGGTCGGGGTGGTCTTTCGTCCCGTCGCGGAGGGCAAGGCAACCGGAGTGCTGACCATTCATTCCAATGCGCGCGGAGGCCAACACTTGGTTGACTTGTCAGCGACCGGGAGCAAGTCTCCCTAGCGTCAACGGCGGGTCTCCTCCATGACATTAGCAATGTCAGTTGGTTGATGTTTCCGAACCACGGCTCACATTACGATCCGCGCATGAGCGGCCCGATCCTCGCGATCGCGGCCGTAATCGTCGCATTCGTATGGGGTCCGAGAACGTTAGCTCGCTACAGAAATGTCTGATTGAGTAAGTCTGTTAACGATTGGCGCTGCTTTCCGTATGGTCACCTGAGCCCCATGTTCCCGGAGTCGCGGGCGCGCTGGTTTGATGACCCACGAACACATTAGTAAAATTCGGCTGAAATACGCGACGACGGATCAGATCCGAAACCGTCATTCTCTCCTGCGCGGCCGAATCGCGGAGTTGTTCTAACTCTTCCGCCGATAGTCGCAGCGAGAACACAACGCCAGCTTCTGGTCTTCTGGGACGGGGGCTCTTGAGTGCCACCAAATCTGATTTAGCGGACCTCGTTGCTTTTCCGATTTTCTTCTTCACTTGATTCTCCTTAGGGATCGGTCACTCGCTCCACCCATCGATCGTAAGCGTCGCGTTCCTTCTCGCTGCTCTCGTATCCGGTATGGACATACCAATGACCGGGTTCTCGTGCCGCAGATATTGCGATCGTCCAAAACCTTCCCGACCTGTCGGGGCCGATCATAAGGTGCGAGGCTTGTTGATCTGGATAGTTGAAAAAAAATTACGCACCTCGTATCGCGCACCTGGTCCACTTTCACCGGTCCCAACTTATGCGCTATTGAGCAGTGAAATAAATTGTCGTCGTCCCAGTCGAATTCCTCCACTGGGCGCATCCGGCGCGCCGGTTGCAGCGGTTTACGCTTTGTATTACGTTTGTATTGCGCAGTCAAGGTCGGGCATGAAAATCGAGTTTCTTCTTATCGCAGATGCTGTTGAGGCGGTCAACGGTAAACTCTATGTCATGGGCGGGTGTTGGGACCGCCATGTCACATCTTCTTACCCCGCAAATGTCAGACTGGGAATAGCGATCAGTTTACAAATTGTACCATCAGATATAGGGCAACAAAAAGTTGTAATCAGGATCACCGACGATCAGGGAGCACCAATTATTCCCGAGATACTCGGCCAGATCGATTTATCAACAGGACGTACAGGCCGAGCCTTGGTTGCCGTCAATTCCGCGCTTCAGATTGCTCACTCCGGCCGATACGAGATACACGTGCAAGGGCCAGAACATGTTTCCGCGACCGTATCATTTGAGTCGAATATTGCGCTTTCATCCTGATTGCCGAACGCCGCCACCAGTTAAGGTCACAGTACATGCCGGCCACGGGTAGTGATCTAATTTGAGTCTGTAGATCACTACCCGGCCACGGCTGACGGTTGCGGAACGTTTCAAACTTTGCATCTCTACAAGCGGCTTTCCGCGCTGCTGCGCGAAATGCTAATCCTTCAGGTTCGCAAGGAGCTTTAACGATGGCCCATCAAGAAATCACCGAAGCCGATATCCGCGCGCGAGTGCGCAAACTCCTCGAAGAGGCGCATCCCGATAAAGTCGATCAGTTCACCTTTCGCGGAAAACAATACGACCACGGACTGGCGTGGGTGCATTTCCCCGAAGGCTTCGGCGGACTCGGCATCAGCCCCGGCATGCAGGCGATCGTCGCCGACGAACTCGCGAAGCACGCGAAGACCCATTACGACGACATGATGATCAACGCCATCGGTATCGGGATGGGCGCGCCGACCGTGCTCACGCACGGCACCGACTGGATGCGCAAGAATCTGCTGCGCCGCATCTTCACCGGCGAAGACATCTGGTGCCAGATGTTCAGCGAACCTAGCGCGGGCTCCGACGTCGCGGGCCTCGCGACGCGCGCGGTGCGCGAGGGCGATTACTGGGTCGTCAACGGACAGAAGGTGTGGACCAGCCTCGCGCATGTGTCGAAGTGGGGCATGCTGCTCGCGCGCAGCAATCCCGACGCGCCCAAGCATTTGGGCATGTCGTACTTCCTCCTCGACATGCAGAGCCCCGGCGTCGAGGTGCGCCCGCTGCATCAGATAACAGGCGAGGCGGAGTTCAACGAGGTCTTCTTCACCGATGTTAAAATTCCCGCCGACCGCATCATGGGAAAAGAGGGCGAAGGATGGAAGGTCGCGATCACGACGCTGATGAACGAGCGCACTGCAATCGGCGGCGCGACGGGTAGGCCGGGCGGCGGCTCCATCGGCATACTGATGGATCTCTGGAAGTCGCGCGACAGCAAACATTTCACGCCCGCGAGCGAAACCGTGATGCGCGATCGGATAGCGAAACTCTACATCGAGGCGGAATTGCTTCGCATCACGGTGCAGCGCGGCAAGGCGGCGCGCAAGGCCGGCAATCCCGGCCCCGAGGGATCGGTCGCGAAGCTCGCGCAGGCGGAGCTCAACAAGCGCATCTGGGAATGCGCGATGGATGTGATCGGCGGCGACTCGCTCATCTATGAGCCGGGCTATCAAAGGCGGCGGCCGACCTCGCGCGCACGCGAAACGCGCCTCGCGCTGGCCAAGTATCAATTTTTGCGCGCGCGTGCGAACTCCATCGAAGGCGGGACATCGGAAGTGATGAAAAACATCCTCGGCGAGCGCGTGCTGGGACTTCCTGGGGAGCCTCGCAGCGACAAGGACATCCCATGGAAAAACATCCCGCGCAGCGCGTGAGACGCATCATCTAATCGGGAGAGCGTGAGGCAGAGTTAATGGATATTTCCTTCACCACCGAACATGAACAGCTTCGCCAGACAGTTAGGCGCTTTCTGGAAAACGAATCCAACGAGCAGACCGTCCGCAAGCTGATGGAGACCGAGCGCGGCTATGACGCGCGGACCTGGGAGCGGATGGCATCGGAACTGTCGCTGGTAGGACTCATCGTGCCGGAACAGCACGGCGGGGCGGGACTGGGCCCGGTCGAGCTGGGTATCGTGATGGAAGAAATGGGACGCGTGCTGTTTTGCGGGCCATACCTATCCACCGCAGTGCTAGGTGCGGGTGTATTGCTCCATGGCGCCGATCAGGACAGCAAAGCGAGACTCCTGCCAGCCATTGCGTCGGGCAAGTCAATCGCAACATTGGCATTCGCCGAAGAGCATGGGCGATGGGACCCGGAATCGATCGCGATGCGCGCGACGCGTGACGGGTCCAGGTGGAATCTATCGGGCGTTAAGGATTACGTCCTCGATGGTCACATAGCCGACATCGTACTAGTCACGGCACGTACCGATAGCGGCCTCGGACTGTTCCAGGTAGATAGTGGCGCATCCAAGTTCGAGCGCACCGCGCTACCGACCCTCGATCTCACGCGCAAACTCGCGCGGCTATCTTTTTCCGACACTCCCGCCACGCTGCTATCCGGGAGCGGCGATGCGACATCAGCGATCCGTCACGTTCTCGCGCTCGCGTCCGCAATGCTGGCTGCCGAGCAGGTCGGTGGCGCGCAACGATGTCTCGAGCTATCGACCGAGTACGCGAAAACGCGGCTTCAGTTCGGACGACCTATAGGATCGTTCCAGGCGATCAAGCATAAGTGCGCCGACATGCTGGTGGAGACGGAGTTCGCGCGCTCGGCCGCGTATCACGCCTCGTTCGCGGCCGCCGAAAATGACGAAGCCCAGTTGCAATCGGCAGCGCACGTCGCGAGGTCCTACTGCTCCGAGGCTTTTTTTCACGCCGCCGCGGATAACATCCAGATCCACGGCGGAATGGGCTTCACCTGGGAGCACCCCGCGCATCTTTACTTCAAACGCGCGCGCGCCAGCTCGATGATGTTCGGCGACCCTATCGACGAGCGTCAGAAGCTTGGAGCGTCGCTAGGTCTGTGAGAAGGACTCTCAAGGGCAACGAGTAACAGGCTGGAAAGCTAGAAGCCTATCGATACCCAATAGAAACCGTCGTTGGTGTGAGTCGAAAGTGGCGCTCCCGAAAGAAAGTCCGACATGAAGATTCCCGTGGCGCTAGTGAACCCGACGGTTTCCATTACGTATTTTCCCGCATGTATGTCGGCGGCGCCATTGGACAACGCCGCCATAGCCCACACGCATGCATTGGGAAATTGAATCGGCCACGTGACCGCATAGGTCTGATCCATACCGAGGCCGCCGCTTGGAAACAACGCGCCCCATTGTACGGTTGCAGCGA
Organism: uncultured delta proteobacterium; assembly: GCA_963815835.1. GTDB lineage: Bacteria > Desulfobacterota > Binatia > Binatales > Binataceae > DATGKG01. The sequence continues at coordinate 2,209,172 of CAWFIF010000001.1, read as the reverse complement.
TCAGCCCGCGATTAACATCCAGGAAGGGAATCTGGGCATATCCATTGCCGGCCATCAGCCCTTTGAATAGTGCGGTGAAGGCCTGCAACGCCGCGATGTTTCCGATGTTGGTGTCCTGTCGCTGCTTCAAGAACGCGGTGCGGTTAGCGAGCTGTTGATGAGGCTGATTCGACAGTCCTAGTCCGCCGAAACTCGCGCCTGTAGCCGCACCTTCCACCAGATCGGTCGCCTGGATCTCGTACACCTCGTTAGCAGTAAAGCTGGGAGTGTCAATAAGTAACACCATCAAGGCTCTCCTTCCTTGGACTTTGACAAAGGAGCCTCTAGAATGTCAGCGTCCAGACGCCGCTGAGGCTCATACTCGAAGAAAACACGATCGGGCTGATGGTCTTGCGCGCGAGCATAGGAGTCGGCTGAGTCGTGCCTGGGAGTATGACCGCGGTCTTGTTTGCGAACAGCCCCAGCTCCTGGATGGTAATTCCGACCGCACCGGTATCAGCCGTGCCCAGGCTCCAGTTGAACGTGACACTGCCGGCGCCATCTTCCGCATGTGAGTCGAGCGACTTGTAATAAGCCGGCGCTGTCAGACCCGTATCGGTAAGGGCCGGAGTGCCAGCGCCGGATCCGAATCCTACCGCGGTCGCAAACTCCCCGCTCGTATCGCCGCCCATCAACGCCGCCAATGCTGGCAGACCCGCATTGACGAACAAGTTGTGATCCTCGATGGTCGCGATGAGCCGACGGTTCTCGAACAGCTCAAAGCGGACCATCCCGCGCGGGCGCGCTATTGCCTGGTTTGGGGCACGACAGTGGACAGCTTCCCGTGTAACTGACGAACCAATCGATTTTAGTAACTCCATCGGCAACTTCATAATCCTCCAAAAACATCAACTAAGGGGTGCAGCGAGTAAACAACGATCGGCGAGCGATCCTAAGCGACTCATCCGCCCTGGAGTACTGCCCTGCCATTGACGATTAGGGCGGAATCCGCAATCGCCGGCTCGCCGGCGCCATAGGTAATCCCGCTATGGCGATAATGTGCGGAGTAAAGTGGAACCGCAGGTCCGTACGAATCCTGGACCGGCGGCAGAATGATCGCGATAGAAAGCGCCGCGTCGGAGGGCGGCGGCGCGGTGTCGAGTTGATAGTTGGCAATTCCGCCCAGCGTCAGGCTGTCAAATGGCGTCGGAGCGGTGTCAAAGGCGGCCGGCAGGATGAAGAAAAGCGAATCCAGAAGCGACCTTGCCGGCTTAAAGAAATTTATCGTGGCGGTCGCGATATTTGGTGCGCTGGGGTCGATGGTCTGTCCGGGTTGAAGCTGAATCATTACGCGAAAGACCGCCCAACCTTCGTTGGCAGGATACTGAATACCGCCCCAACTGCTCTGGCCCTCAAGAATTGAAACACTGGCCCAGCCTAGCATCGCAAGTGCACTCTTGATCGACCATGGCGTCCCTCGGAAACGATGCAGCTGGATCGCCATCTTTATCAGCGCACGCTCGGCCGCGATCGCCGTGCTTTGCTGCAGGCCTCCTACCGAGGGCGCTTCGGTCAGCGTATCGATATCGATCAGCTGGTCGAACGTTTGTGATCGTATCAACGCTCGTAATTACCGGCGCGACCGTCTGCCACAAGGGCGACAGAATATCGAACTGCCATGCGAGGAATGGCAATGCGGTGGCGGGCACTGAGTCGATTCGATACACAAGAAGTGGTGTCAAGTCAACGCTACCCAGCCGATCAACCAGGACCATCAGCGCCTGGCTGCGGTCATCATTTATCGAGGGTGGGATTTGAAGCTCGGCCATTCGTCAGTCCTACAGTTGGAGCGTCAACTCGGTGCCGCTAGCTATGCTCACCGCTCACGGCTTGCGCGAGCGTAATGTTCGTGCAGTTGGCCCATTGCCCTGCCGCTAACTGTATATACGTCGGAGAATTGAGCGTGACCTCGTAGACTCCCGAAACCGAGAGCGCCGCGATGATCTGGCTTGGAACTATGTCTCTTTGAATCTTTGATGCGATCTCGATCGCTAGCTGTTGGACGGCAGTAGCAGCGGCTCCCATAGTCAGGTTTGGGTCCGCATCCGAATACAAGGTCAAAAGTGCACTAATCTGGTAATCGACTTCGCTCACTGCCGATGCTACAACACCATCCGTAAGCGGTCGCACCGTATCAGAATTCAGAGCCATCTGAACTCCACCGAGCAGCGCCGGACCTGCAATCCCGATCGTATTCGGCGCAGCAGCCGGCTGCACGGTCACTGGGCCAGTGAGTACATAGACGTTTACTGTCCCTGGGGCGGGGCTGACCACCTGCACATCGATGATCGAGGGATCCACACCAAGAGCGAAAAATCGGTACGCGCCCGCCGGGCCCGCCGAACTGAACTGATTAGGTGCGGCCTGGATCCTCGTACGGAGATGATCATCGGTTTCCGGTGCTGAACCACCCGAACTGGTACTGGTGTTTGTTGCTTCGGAGAGTAATCCACTCGGATTCAGCAACACACTGATCTGCCCGGGCAGGAAGCCATTTCCGCCAGCACCTGCAATACTAGCAGTTGCATTCACTGTCGCGCTTGTGGCACCCGCGCTGATAGTGACGTCGGCATTGGTCGCGAATACTATCTGACCATCACTACTACCAACCGAGGTTCCCGCTGCAACCGTGTAGTCCACCGTGAGCGGATTCAAAAGCGTGAACTGTATCGTGGTGGTAGCTGGTTGCGCTTGCAACCGCGTAACTCCGACCAGCGCGCCAAGATAGTCGATCATCGGAAAGATGGCGAAGGCGAGCAGATTCTGCTGAGCCGCATACTGGACCGCGTTGCGTACGAGCGACTCCCGATACGCGTACAAATCGATCAGCAAACGTTCAACCTGTGCGGGCTGCAGTGTACGGCCAGATGATGATTCAAAGGCCGCGATCATGTCGGCAAGAATCAGATTAGGATCAGTGCCGTCGGCGTCGTTGACAAACACCGGCACCGGCAGTGAAGGAATCCCTTGCCCCATCACGCACCTCCTGAAAAGCCGACCACTGTGACTTGGGACAGAGACGAGGGGCCGGCAAGTTTAAGCTGCCACGTCACCGAGACGTTCAAATGAGCCCCCGACCGAGAACTGTTATCGCCCGCCGGCACCACACTAACGGACTGCAAAGTGACTCGTGGCTCCCACATCGCGATCGCAGCGCTCACTTCACGCACTATCGACGGAATGGCGACATTGATTGGATTGTCGATATAGCGCCACAAATCTGCGCCAAACGTGGGCCGCAACGGGTCTGATCCTCGGGGGGTGGTCAGAATGATCGCGATGCATTGATCGATATCGTTGATGCCCTGAACTATCGCGCCAATCGCGCCTAGTTTCAAAGACCAATCCGCGGAGGTGATATCTGCGAGAGTAGCAGCGCCAGTACTCATCGCCAACCTTTGCAGCGGTTTTCAATTCCGCGCAGACCCTGCATAGTATTCGTAGTCGCTATCATTTGATCATGACGGTAGGGGTCACGGCAGCAGTGGGCTCACAGTCACTCCAGTTGGAAGAATGGTCACGTAGGAGTTATCCGATTGAAGCGTGATTCCAGCCGGCGCTTTAACTGTCACTGATGTACCGTCGCCCCCAAGCATCGAAAAAGCGTGAGCCACCGCGTCATATGCGAGTGTTGTCCCATCATTGAAATTTACGACTAACGAGTGGGCCGATGAGTCGTATCTGATCGCGGATTGATCTTCGAACGTGAACGCCAATGCGTGGGCGCCACCGTCGTAGGTAATCGCGGTCGTATCCTGAAAGTTCAACGTCAATACATGCCTTGCGCGATCATACTCGATCGCGGTTCCGTCCCTGAACCCCAAATGGAATTTGTCGGCGCTTTGGACGGGCGTCGTATCGGCCTGCGAGTAGACCGCACCCAGTACCACCCCGGCCTCATCTCTTTCATCCATTAGGCACACGACTTGTTCGCCTATGTCCGGTAGCCAGTAGGCCTTGTCGTTCTGGGTCTTCGGTACGACCACAGGCAGCCAGTAGCTTAGCATCTGATCGAATTCGTTGAACGCTACGCGCAGGCGACCCAGTGAGAGGTCTTGATCTCTGACAATTCCGAGGCGAAGTGCCGCGTGGTGTACAATCGCTCTATCACCGGGCTTACCCCAGCAGCTATCAGAAAACATGGCTAACCTCCAGATGAGTGGTATATCCATGGGCGCGATCGAGTCGATGACGCGCAACCACAATTATGTAAATGCCGTCAAACTCGCCGAATCCGGATACTTCGATGGTGTTGCCTGAAGCCATCGCGATTGATCCCGGCATTACGAGAGTGGCTTCCGTAAACAACATATTGTGCGCGTGCAAGGCGGCTTGAGCCTTGAGAAGCGCCTGCTGGCCATTCTCGCAGCGAGACACCAGTTTCAGCGCATCGCCAGTTGGAATTGGTATACTCGCAGCGACGCTTTGAAAGATTAATGATTTAGCTGTCAGGTCCTGGTACGCAACTTGGGCAGCGCGGTAGATCGTATGCGTGCGGTTGCGGAACTCAAAGCGCTCAAGGTCGGTCCTCGTTACAGTCTGAATCGGCGTTACGGCCTCGAGCGCTGTCCGCGAATAGAAAACGAGGATCGAACCTCGAACCGTGAAGTCGTAATCATGTTCAACTGCCAGGCGCTTCAGGAACGCCAAATCCGTTTCGTGCTTTTGCGTGACTCTCTCGAACGCAATATCAATCACGTCCGGCGCGCTGATCAGCGCAAGTCCATACTTTTCCGCGATCGTCTGCGCTATTCCCAGAAGCGTCTGGCCCTCGTAGCCCACACTGTTACGCGTACGCATGGCCGGAGTGATGAAGGCTGCCAGGCATCGCATCGTGAACGTATCGGGCGGCCCCGTCAGCTCCAGTTGGTCAACCTGAAACTCTCCGCAAGGCAGCAAGCCTTCGCCGCGATAGCCGATTGCCAGATTGAGTTCGTCTCCCAACGCCGGATACCATGATGCTTGCCATTTCTGGTCGTGATCTTCGACCACAACTTCGACCTCGCCTGAGAGTTCAGAGAGATAGTCCGTATAGCTAATGCTCAGCACCATCGCAGAGATGTCCGCAGTGATATTAACCCCCTCATAAGTCAGAACCCATTGTGGGGCGCGTACCGGATATGATATTGCTGTGACCATACCCGCTTACGACTATGACTGAGCACGTTTCCATGGCGGCAGATTAGCGCTAATGACACGTGCCTTCTGCAGCATTGGAATGATGATAGTGAATCCCGCTTCGAATACGGGTTCAATGGGAATGTTTGGATTGGCCATCACTATAGGACCGAATAGCGTCGGATCGCCATAGTAATTCCACGCCAGCAAGTCCCACCTATCGCCGCTCGCACTTATATGTGTTATGAACTGAGGACTACTCACTGCGTACTCCTAACTATAGTGGCGGCGGGAACATCGTCGGGCAGCAGTACCGAACTAGCTGGCCCTGAGGGGGCGACTCGTGCAACCAGTGCTGAAACACCGCTTGAAGCAAGAGCGGGTGTGCTTGATCTACCAGATGAGGCTCCCGCGGCGATCGCAATGAGAGGAAAAGCTGGAATTGGTGGCGCGGCCGGATCGAATTCTACGGGCGACTCACGTAGGCTCAGTCGCACGGTTATCGCAAAGAGATCTCCAGAACCGCTCAACTGACGCGACTGAGTGTCTATTCTAGTGATCACAAAATAGCCGCGAAAGTCTCCATTGCCGAATACTAATGGCAACGCCGCATGCGTCGCAGCGGCCTGGCGCAAGACCAATAAGCTGGCGGCCGGCTCCGTAAAGGACTGATGCAACAACATCTCAAACCGGATCGTCATTAGGTCATCCGCCAGCCACTGCAGTCGTGGACGAGCCTGAACCACGCGATGTTCCGCATAGTCATAGCCACGAGAGTCGCTAAACGCCTCGGGCGAGCCGACGACCTGAAAAGGAATATCACCCAGTACCGCAAACACTAGAAGTCGGTCCTTTGGCGCCGCTGCAGCTCACTGCACAACTGCTCGTAGAGCGCCTCGCGATGCCGCCGCAGCGCGTCCGCTATATGATCTTCAATGTCAAACGGTTGGCTCGAATTGATCACTATCGTTGGACTCGAGTTGATTATTATGGACGGTGCGCACGCGACCTCCGCGCCACCTTGCCTCGACGGAAAAGCGGCCATCGCTGTTGGCGCTAGCAGGGGAATGCCAAGTAGCGCGATAGCGACCGCCTTACGCACCGTCAGAGGCTCTTGCTGAAAGCCATGCCATAGCTGCGGCTGATTCAAGGCCGCGAACGCGCGCGGTGGTACACTACTGAGGCTCGCGGCGACTGAATCGAATACGGACGGCACGATGCTGTACAGCCGACCCCGCTTGCGTTGACTGATCCCCACGTCACCGGCCCGATCCGCCGTCTTTCGTACTGCTGCCCTTGGGCTCGCCGCCCTCGACAGCCGTCATGAGCTTGTGCATGATGCTAATCGCTTCCTGAGCGACAGCTGCTACTACTGAGTCTTGTATAATATAGATACACATACTAGCCTGTATGTCACGCCAGCGGGCGTCGCGGGCGTACAGCGCAGCGTTCGATGCGCGCGCACGAAATTGTAATGTGCATAGTGAAGCGCGAACGATGCTTTCAGGTTTGCTAGCTTCTTTGAAAATGCGTTTGTCAATCGCGTGAAACGTCGATTCTCCATGCGGACGGTAAGATTCTGACGCTCAACATAACTTGTGCTGATATGATCTGGATCGGGGTCGCCTAAAAGAACCTCCTGCTCGGATTCCACCATGATCGGAGGCGAGTATCGCCCGCGTCCAGTGTTCAATTCCGAGGCGAAAACTTTGATCTGGCTGGCGTAGTCCACAGTTCCCTCGAAAGCGTCCCTGATGGCTGGATAATAGGCCGCAAACGCGTCTGTAGTGATTTGTACCCTGCCGATGACGCGCGAGCGCAGATCGCGGATGAACGCATCGGTATCTGGCCAAGTCCGACGCGCAACGTGACAGCAGGGAACCAGCTTAGTATCTGCATCAAGCGTCAAGCAGATTGAACACGCGCTCAAGCGCGGACCCGAGGCGCTCGGATACGCCACGGGGTTGTGGACCACGAGCCGCGTGCGCGAGCTGATCGAGGACCAATGCGGGGTGCGCTATCACGAAGCTCACGTCTGGCGCCTCGCGGTGGTACACTACTGAGGCTCGCGGCGACTGAATCGAATACGGACGGCACGATGCTGTACAGCCGACCCCGCTTGCGTTGACTGATCCCCACGTCACCGGCCGATCCGCCGTCTTTCGTACTGCTGCCCTTGGGCTCGCCGCCCTCGACAGCCGTCATGAGCTTGTGCATGATGCTAATCGCTTCCTGAGCGACAGCTGCTACTAGTCTCGGGATAGCGCGCACAATCGCGCTCCAGTAGCGCCAAACCAGATGTGCGGATCCGGCGAGGAGTGCCGCGGCGGCTACCGTCGCGGCGACCGGAAGGCTAGCTGCCAGAGTGCCCACCGCCGCGATCAATTCTCCTACGGTCTCAACGATGGCGGCGACGGCTTCCCAAGCGGACACGGCTCGCTGTAAAGGGAGAACGAGCCGTCCTATCGCAGCGGCCCCCCTGATCGCGAGGGGTATACCGGTCATCCAAAGCCATTCTGACGCCTCGGCGTAGAGTTTCACGCCCCCAAAAAGGGTAATGCTTGTGACAAAGCATGGCAGCGCCGTTTCCACATACGATGAAGCGCTGCTCGACTTTTCGGATGTGGCCGAACCAGTGTATTGACAGCATGTCGCCAGCCGTTGACCCACAGCCACCATCTGTGCTGCACTGGTAGAAAGCTTCGCGATGTTAAATGCAGCGGTGTCGGACTCATTGGAAAGCGTTGCAAGTTGACCGCTGAAGTCGTTCACACGTTCGGTTGCCGCAGAGATGGCGGCGAAGAAGGCCGAGACGCGAGTAGTATCGTAAGGTTTGAACTTGTCGATCATCGGTGCCTGGGATCGATTCCTGGGTTCAAGATTTCGTGATCCAATGGACCAAATGTGGGATCAGTTGCTCCGGCTTGTATGCTCCGCCCGAACTGGGGGAGGACTAAATTCCCTGGTGTCGACCGGCGTCACGGCTGTCCTAGCAGTGGGACTAATCATGTTCGTAGTCGCGATTATTTGGCAGATCCCGCAAGTCTGGAGGCAGGTTCTCGCAGAGGACCGCGCGCAGCGCCTGGCGAAGCAGGGGGTCCAACCTAGCGATTCCCATCCGGCGCCGCCTACCAGCGAGGTTCCACCGACCATCGACATACCACCTACCAGCGACATTTGACTAACTCCCTCCGCCGGCAGTCTCCGAGGCTTTGCGGTTGTACTCGTTGACCGCACGCAGCCAGTAGCTCAGCTCTTCGAAGTCCATCGCCGCCAGCTCTTCTACTCCGAATCCGAAGTGGACGAGGGCTGCGAAGGCGCCGGCGGAGGGCCCTGAAAATTTGCTCCGGCCACCTCGGACTGCAACGCGAGCACGTCGTTGAGATCCATCGCGAGGAGATCCTCGTAAAGGATCTTCTCGCCGTCGATCTCGACCAATTCAGCAATCAGCGCGAAGACCACCGCGCTCGGATCGTTTGATGCCCCAACCACTCGCTGCGCACGCATCAGGTCGCGCCCGAGGCCTTTCCGGATGACGGCAGTCTTGCCCGAGGGGAGGACCAGCAACCTGCCATCCTTCGGTTCGGCTTCGGACGCTTCGCGAAGCCTTACTCCGTTCACAGTTAGGTCATCAGATCTCATTGGTACACCCTCTTAAGTCACTTGCGAGGCGGTTGGTTGTCCTCGTCAGCTATTTCAGCCGCCCAGGTTGGTTCGGAAAGTGGAAAGCTGATCGACGCCGCCCACCACGTAAACGTTGGCGAACACGTCGTAGAGATAGATCTGAGTTCCCGCGACGTAAAGTTCGCAGTGGTAAACGCTCACCGTTGAATTCGTCTCCACCATGGTCTGATGCTTCAGGTTGGCCGTGCCGGCGTCCTTGAATATTCCGGTCATCAGATACACGACCGGTAACTCAGCCGAACGCCCCTGGCTGGTGTATTGCTCGAGACTCCCTCGGACCTGAAACGCGTGAGTCTGGAAGGGGCTCGCCGCCATCGTCAAGGTCTCTGCGTCGAACGAAGACCACTTTATTTTTGCTTCGAGCTTGTCCACGCCACTCCACAGCTCGGCTGTGCCAGCCATTCCCAGTCCTTTGTAATCGATCATGCGATGGCGCGGTTGCGGGATTTCGACTTCTTCAGCGCGCCCGAGCAAGCCAACGCCATCGATGTACACGTTTGCGTTGGTGAGAGAGTTGATCTGGATGTTCATCCGATTACCTCGATAGTTCTTCGATGTTACTACGCGGTTGCCAAGGCGGATGTGGTCAAGGCATTGGTCTGACCCAGTTGCTGCAGGAGAGACACGTCGATGAAGGTCTGGAAGGTCAAACGTTCCGCGGGAGGCGGAGGCATCACGTCGATGTCGAACACCAACTGGCCCGCCGAAATCTGCGCGGGGGGATTCGCCGCCGGATCATAGCTAGCGCTTCCAGCTACCAATGCACCGCGTTGGATCAGGGTCCGGAGGAACGAATTAACTGACGCCAGAATCGCCGTGATGAGCGCATTGGAGATTGGCTGGTCAATGAACTGCAACATCGAGAGTTCGACCGATTCCTCGATAACGTCCATCGTTCGTCTTACACTGACAAAATTGTCAGGCGCGGTACTGCTCGGGTACGCGGACGAACGGTTTCCCCACACACGGAAGCCGGTACCGAACGCATTGAATACAGTAAGTATTCCGTTCGAATTCAAATTGTTGACGTCCGAAGAGGAATCGACTGCCGAAGAGTAGAGCTGCACATCGGGCCCTAGAATACCCTCCACCTCTACGTTGGAGGGTGACCACCAATAGCCATTCGCAAGGTCACGAGCGGCGATCGCACCGGCTACCCATGAGGAGTAAGGGCTTACAGCCAATGCGTTGACCTGGGCGGTCACCGGTGTGCCAGTGGTGCTGAGAGTTACCCCGGTGGGGACAATCCCAGTATCGTAAAAGGTCTCCTGCGGATAGCAGAGGATGGCGCGCTTGCTCGAGGTGTTGAAAGCGTTCCCGGCCGCGCCACGGTTGCTGATTGCGCTTGCAACCGGCGTTGAAGGAGGCGAATCCACCAAGGTGACCGCTCGAATTTTGTTCGCTAGTGCGATTTCGGCCGTCGCGACGTCCGCGAACTGTGAATATCCGGGCGCGATCAGAATCTTCGCGAAGAACCCCATGGTTCCATAAGTGGTCTGGAGTGCCTGAATTCCGGTATAGACACCGTTCGTAACCGCGCCGATGATGTCGGAGTCTTGAACCTTGGTAGGATCGGCGTAGTTAAAGGACACCAGCACCGTCGCGCCTGATGCGATGTGGCCTCCCGATGTCGTGGGAACGATCGTGATTACTCCATTGACCGCGTCGAGCGTATAATCGGTGCCGGCGGCATAGGTAGTGCCGGCTGGATCGCTCGTGACTATCACGCTCGATACTCCCATGTGCCCAAGGTTGATTGCGCCTTGAGCGTTGAACGGAAATGCGGTGGCGGCGATCGAAGTGAAATGCCTGGTCGGGTCGAACACATTGACGACTATGGCCTGCCCGGCGCCCTGATTCTGAATCGCCGTGAGCGCATAAGGGATCGTATAGCCTCGCACGATCGGTCCGAAGTTCGCCGCATCGAGCGTCGATGAAACCAGCGTCGGTGTGTTGACGGCAGGCGCGGTCGCGGGCGCTTCGACCGCCCAGGACGGAGCGGTGCCCACCAGTCCGATGACTGCGGACTTAACTACTGTCACCGGGACAGGACCGCTGTTGACTTCGATGACTTCTATTCCGTGTAAAAAACTTGCTGGCATTTGTTCACCGTATAGTTTTGGATTGAGATCACGATTAGACCCGTACCCTTTAGACGATCGGCGCTGTTTCTCCCGCGGTAGCTATGGCTGTATCGGCGTAACTCCATGCGATATTGACTGAGGCTCCCCTCGCAATTCCGCCCGATGCCAGCCGTGTCACGACGCCGTTTACCGGATCGAGCGTGAAATCCGTACCGACAACGAATGCTGATCCGCCGAGCGTGCTGACAGTGAGCGCGATGATGTTATCGTTCGGAAGTTGAATCTGATCCTGCGAATTAAACGTGAATTGCGTAGCACCTATCGTGACCGTGCTCTCGCCACCCGCATCGAGAGCCACTCCCTTGACAAAGAGTGGGAAGTCGCAGCTACTCGAAGGCTCAACTGCCATCGTGGTCAACGCAATCGTAATGAGGTAGATCCACACGCCGCCTTCGGCATCGCGTTCGACGAACTTCTCGCGCACCATGAAGATCTTGCGTGCGCCGGGAACCTGGTATCCGGTCAGCGCGGCGCGGATCGCTTCCAGGATTGCGTATGCTCCCGGGGAGGTCGCTCCCGGAGGCCCGCCAACACTCCATCCCAGGTCGCGGACGAGTACGGTGACGTCGAACTCCATTTTTCGTTCCTGGATGATCGCCGTCGTGTCTTCGATTTGTCCGTAGTCGGATCCGCGATATACGACCAGCGCCGCGCCGATTCTATGCGTCAGGCGATAGTTCTTCGCGTTGTCCGGGAAGTGGACGATCTCGATCGAGGTCACCATTGTCTGCAACCGCGTCACGATTGCCGTCTCGATAGTGGCGATATCGATCGGGGTGGGCGGCGAGAATTGCTGCCCTATCCATGGCGCGTCGAGAACAACTCCCATGGTTCTTAGAATCCCCTCATGCTCTTGCGATTGAAGATGCGCACCGGCCCTATGGCCTCTTCGGCGCCTTGCGCGATAGCTGTTTCATTACCATCGGCGCCGATGCCTAGAGTCATCTCGCCACTCGCAACCTTGCTCAGCATCGCGAGCGCATCGTCATAGCGGCGGCGCGCGTCGGCCAGGTCGTGGATCGGCCGCAGAGACTGCAGCCGGTAGATCGCGAGGTCGCAAGCGAGCCGATTCAACACCTCAGGCACGTCGGTCAGCGGGAGCGTGAAGCGGCCTCCGAGATATCCGTCGATCTCTGCCGAAGCGTCGTCAAGCGCCTGCTGAAGAACGGCAGTATTAATGGTGGTAATCGTCGGATCCTCGTTAGTTAGTTGGACCAGGTCACGATTCGGATAGCGATTGATGATGTCCTGAGGTGTCGCGTAACTCATGAAAGCAGTTTCCTCGCCTAGGACAGGTACTCGCTCACGATTAGGTCCGCGCTGTTTCGCCAGATGTTGGTGGTCGAAACACTCGAGCTGGCGCCGGTGCCCGCCATGAATTCGGAGTTCAGTAGCTGACGTCCTACTTCCTCGAGCGCCGGAGGCACCAGGAGGTAGACTCCTTTACCACTCGCCAGCGTGCCGAACGGCATCGCGGCGTCAGTCTTGAAGGAACGCATCGCCGCTCGAGCCGCGCCGTAGTTCGTGGGATTGGAGAGGTCCTGGTTGCTCGCATACGCAAGCTGCCAAAGTCCGACTCCGGTGTTGGCGCGGCCGTTGACGCCGTAGCGAAACTCGCGGCGATTGAAGACCGCCTCATCGTTGATCGAACTCATTCGCGTAACGGCGTACTCGCGCCGCAACTGAAAGATGAAAGGACGAATGGCGCGCGACGCGTCGATCAGGAACCAGAAGGGACCCGAACCTGAGCTACTGATGTTGGAAGCCGTCGAGTCAGCTTCGGCACGTCCTAGCGGACCTACCGGATGCGTCGAGGAGAAGAACGGCTGACCATCGTAACCGACGACACTCGACGGCGTCGTAACCGAGTTCTTGATCATCTGAAAGAGCAGCATGTCGGGATGGACCTTGGTGTCCCATCCGAGCTGCTCGATGATCGGTTCGTAGACGCCATAGGTGTCATCTTCGATGTCATTGCGATCGATCGACACGGTATCTTCGAAGTTGCGGTTGGCGATGGTATAGGAATGCGCCTCGAGCGCCTGAATGACCCGATCGCCGAGCCACTCGCGAAATTTGGTCGTGCGTCCCAGCCACGGATAGGTACTCACCCGGCTGGAGGACCGCACGATCGAGCAGATCGACTCATAGTATGAAGGGGGCTTTTCGAATCCGCGCTGAAAGACGACATCGAAGCCAGTGAAGAGTGCGGACAGATTTTGCGGAGATACTTCCATCTTGATTCTAACTCCTTGCTAGTTGCGAGATCGCCTATGCGGCCGGCGTGTCCTGATGCCAGAAATCGACCCATACCTCGCCGGATGCATCGACCGCGACCACCTTTCCGGCCACCGCATACTGCTGCACGCTGGCGCCCGAGGCGCGGTCGGTCGCGGTGACGTTGTTGTCGTCGAGCGCGAAACAAGGGCTTCCAACCGATGCCGCGGTGATCGAGTTGTCCTGCGAGTACATAAAGACGCCCTTGCGCACCGCGATCTGAATCGCGCCCGCCGCACCGGGATTGTTCACCGCGTTCTGCGCGGGAATTCCATTGACGACGTACTCGGCGCGCCCGATGACCTTCTGCGCGTTGGCAGTAGTGGTCGTCGCCGAAGCGGGAACCGCGTTGCCGGCTGCGTTAATCGCGACCATGCTGCCGAGGTAGACCGTAGTGTTTGCCTCGACATTGAGGACGCGGATGCGCCCGCCGTCGGCCATTTCGGGCGTGTTTCGAGAATTTGTCAGTGCCGCCATCTTTTCACCTTGCCCGTTCGATTAGAGTTAGAGATTCGGGTCCGCCTGATCCTTGTTGAGGCGCAGGAAATCGGCGCCGCCACTCTTGCGCTTCACGAAGTCGTTGGGAGTGACGCCGAGCAGCCCGCAGATCGCGATCTCGGTCGCGCTCAGCGTCGAGCCCGCATGCGATCGCGATAGCGCCAGCCTCGGATCGCCGTCCAGATTCATCTCGCCCGGCAGCACCACCGGCTGACGCGCCGCGAAGGTGTCGAATCCCTTGGGATCGGCCGCGCAGTATGCGATCGCCCATTCGCGATGCGCCGGCGCCAGCTTGCCTGATCGAATCGCCTCGTTGACCGCATGCTCGGCCTTTTCGCGCGCACGCTGCATCTTGAGCGCGTTGAGTTCGGTGAGCGCCTGCTGAAACTCCGCCACCGCGACATAGCGCGACGGATCGAAGCTACCTGCGCGATGTGACGCCGCGGCATCAGTGTCCCTCATGGCACTGAGTCGCTTGAGGATGTCATCGTTTGATGCGTCTGCATCAAGCCCCAGCATCTCGCGAAGCTGTTTGAGAAATTCGTCCATGTTGCTTTCCTCGTCTCCGGCCGCCGAGATCGCGGTCAGGTAAAGATTCGGGTTGTTGGTCAGGCCGGCGCGCAAAAGGCGCGTGATAGTGCCGTCGCTCGGCGAATACTGAAAGACCGGCGAGATGTAACGATACTCATGCGCGCGGATTGCGGCGGCTGCTCGTTCGGTCCATTCGACGCGGCCCCATATCGCGCCATTTCGAATCGCGAATTCGGTAATCCATCCAGCGGCCGGTGCGGGATTTCCCTGCGGCGCGCCGAAGTCAGTCGCATGGTCATAGTCGATAGGAATCCCGGCTCGCATCCGCAGCGCCATGGTCGCGGCGATGACCGCATCGGGATTGGAGAGCTGGTAAGGTCCGCGGCCATCGCGCCCGTGAAAGCTTCCTGCCGGGATGAGCTGGATCCATTCGGGCGGGGCCACATGGTTGACCGCGACGCCAAAGGCTGGCGCGCTGGCGGTCTCGACCAGGGAGAACCCAAAGAACTTGCGTGGATTGGCGCCCGAGTCACCGCCAGCGCGTGTCATGGAGGAGGCATCCATGGCGCGCATTGTGCCGCGGTTTCACGAATCCAATAAGGATGAACTAATTCAGCCATGCGATCTCACACGGAGAGAAGGGGAAAGTGCGCGAAAGTCGGCCTCCGCTGAACAGTTAGTCAGCGGCAGCCATCATTTTGTGAGACGATCTGTCTGCTCGCGATGACCCGGGGAGAGTCAGCCGAGGCGGTATGTCTCGCCCAATTCCAGATCACGTCGCCTCGTCGATTCCTCCAGTTTCGGGATCACTCGCGAATGATCGGCACGCAGGACGCGTTTTGCGACGCGCATCGCGCTTGCTAGATTCTCTGAGACAATCTCAGCAACGGGGGCAAAGGAGAGGGATTTTGATCATGTCCTGGACCGAAAAATTCTCACTCATCGTCGTGACCGCGGTTTTTTCCCTTGTCGGCGGCGCCGCCGCGGAGCATTTCTGGCCCAGCGCCGTGCCGCAGTTGGGCGCGGCCTCGATCCCGAAAAGCCTCACCGCGCATCGATTCACCCTGGTCGACAACAACGGTAGTACCCGCGCGGAGCTCGATGTCACCGCCAAGGGCGTCGCAGAGTTGCGGCTGCTGGACGACGCCGGCAAGTTACGCGCTGGATTGGGCGTCGCCCACGACGGCGTGCCCGCGCTCGGCTTGTACGACTCGAGCGGCAAGACTCGCGCCGAGGTCAGCCTGTCACGTGGAGTCTCGCGCATGCGCTTGTTCGACGATAAAGGCGCTCCTCGAATGGGGATGGCGGTGAATGACAGCGGCGCTTCCGACATCTCGCTGGTCGATGACAAGGGTGGGCAGCGCGCCTCGATCGAGAGCACCGACGCCGGAGATTCCACCCTGCGCCTCTCCGACGCAACTCAGCCGCGTATCGGACTCAGCGTCACTCAGGCCGGGACTGCGGGAATCGCGTTGCTTGGCGGCGGAATAACGCGTGCCGCGCTCTCGCTCGATCAGCAAAACCGCGCCGCCCTTTTCATCTACAGCGCCGACGGCAAGCTGCTCACGAGCGTCCCCCAATAGCGCACAAAGACTCCGAGGCTTGACGCTCGGTTCGGTTCAATTCGGCGGCAGCGCTCGATGAATATCGAGCGCTGCCGCCGCTTTTTGTCCTCTTTGCTCGATAGACGCAAATAAGTACATTTTGTAGTAGTGCGGAGGGTTTTCAATGGGAGCTGCCGCGCAGCGATTTCCCATTTCTGAATTGATGGCCGAGGTCCCACGCCTAGTCTCCTTGCCCGGGGAGCCGGTGCGCCAGCATCGGATATTGCGCAAGCGCGTGCTGATCGGCAGCGGCGCCGAGGCCAATTTCGTCCTGCTGGACCCGACTGTGTCGCGCCGTCATGCGCTGATCAGAAAGCGGCACGCAAATTTTTTGCTCTCCGATCTCGGCTCCGAGAAAGGCACTTTCATCAACGGCAGAAAACTCAAAGCGAATAGCGAGTACCCGCTTTCCAGCGCCGATGATATTCAAGTCGGCACCCTCCACTTCACCTTCCTGATTCCGGAAACCGCCCATCAGGCGCTGCGCAATTCGCTGCAGCGCCGGATGCATATCGAGGGCCTCATCACGGTCGTCCTGCTGCTCGCGGTACTCGTTTCGGACCTCCTGCCGCAATCGTTTTGGGACAGCCTTTCTTTCCATCGCAGACCGCAGGTGGTGGTCAGCGACGACTGGCTGGGCAGGCTCAATCAGTATCGGCAAAGCGCCGGTCTCACTCCGGTGAGCGAGGTCGACGAGCTCTCAACCGGCGACGCGAATCACGCGCGCTACCTGGTCGCGAACGAAGCCGCCATGATTCGCAGCGGCACGATCGACGCGTCGATTCACGACGAGGATCCCGCCAAGCCTTACTTCACACCCGAGGGAAAAACCGCCGGCGCGCTGAGCGACGTCGATGCCGTGTACACCGACCCGCCGGAAACTCCCGACCCGCACTGGGCGATCGAGAACTGGATCACCGGCCCGTTTCATCGCATGTGGCTGCTGAATCCCGCGCTGCGCCGGGTGGGCTATGGGCAATATTGCCAAAAGGGAATTTGCGCCGCCGCGCTCAACATCCGCAGCGGCGCCGAACCAGACCCGGGCCCATCGCCCGTGATGTATCCGCCGGACCGCGCCACCATTAGCAATGGGAAATTCAGCGCGGACGAAGCGGAATGGCCGGACCCGCTCGCCGCTTGCGGATATCAGACGCCTACCGGCATGCCGATAACCCTACAAGTTGGCGGCAAGGCCCCCGTCAGTCTCACGGGTTTTTCGCTCTCGCGAAATGGCACCGCGGTCGAGAGCTGCGCCTTCGACGCATCCTCATACAGGAGCGCCGATCCGGTCGCATTGGAGCGGGTGAAAAACCAGCTCGCGCATTTCGGCGCTATCGTGATGGTGCCGAAGGCGCCGCTGGTCCCCGGCGCAACTTACACCGTCAAGATCGCGGCTTCGGGACAGACCTACTCATGGTGGTTCGCCGTCGAACCCTAGCGGCACGTTGAGGCAAACCTTCGGGGGACGGGGTTAACACGTGAATGCTCACAGCACTACGGCTCCGACGCCTTTTTCGATGCAAGCGCGGAGTCTTCGCCGTTGGCGATCGGCTGAGCGACCTACGTTTTCCTCATCCCTAGAAGCCGCCAATCTTGCTGATGAGAATATCCCTTGCTTCGAGTACCGAGAGGATATTTCTTCTCATTCTTCGTGAGTTTCTTGGCGACAGCATCTATAGGATCTATTCCAAGCGTTGCGGCTAGTTCAAATAGGTAGATCGCAACATCGGCAATCTCGTCCCTCAGCTTCGCTTTTCTCTTGGCTCCAAGTCGCCAGCTTTCTTGATCCGTGATCCATTGGAAGTGCTCTTGCACTTCGGCGGCCTCAACGGCCAAAGCGATGGAAAGATTCTTGGGCGAGTGGTACTGTCTCCACCCGCGGGAAGCTACAAACTTATCTATTCGGTCCAATAAGTCAGGAACGGACGACGGACGGCGACTCGGCAACGCGCTTCCCTCCATACCCACGAGTGCTTACCTCTCGCTTTTCGCTTGTTCTTATAAAACTCACTTCCAATAGGTTGGATATCGGTATCGTACGAAAAGCCGCTTCACGGCAGAAGCCATGCTGTAGAAGTGTCGGCTCTATGTAAGGCGTCACAGGTTCAGGGCATCTAATAGCGACGCGCGAGAATCCTGCCGCGTCGTGCCACGCAAGAATGTTCGTAAGGACCTCCGAGCCTATACGGTCGCCACGCGCAAAGTCCGCAACAAATAATGTACAAATCTTTGCGCGTTCCAATCGCGCAAGGTCGGATTTGGAAATCGCGATCGCCGCCAGCCTACCATTTTCATTCGCGAGCCATACGCCTCGACTGCCCCTGTCGAGGCCGGGCAATACCTTTTCGTGAAACCAATCCGCAGCCCGAGGATAAAATCGCCGCAGCGCGGGGACTAATTGTCCAAAAGCCGCTCGAATTAGCAGCGCATCGACTGTTGGCTCGCAATGCCTGATTTCATAGCCCATATATTTTATTGTCCAGCCATTCTCGGGCCGTCGCAATCCAGACGCTCCAACGACTGATCCCGTCCAACATTTTCGGAAATTCCACCAACACAAAAGATATGAGAGCAGCGAAAATCAAAGAGGAGCCTACGTTCTGGAGGGTGGCGTTTGATGCTCGGTCGTAGAGAGCGTGAATAGATGGGGAGACGCGCGAGCCGATGATGAGGATCAACGCCAGAACCGAAGTAAACCAAAATAACAACTCGACCGCGCGGATAACGGTTCCGTTGAAACCATACGGAACTAGTGTCGCAAAAATCCTTTGAGGAGACTCTGAGCTCGGGTCTGCGTTCCTTTTCCAAGCGTACACATGCATCTTCCGGGTGTGCCTGGCGAAAAGTGACGGTTTACGACCGAGATATCGACGCCACAACGGATCTTCCAAAACTCGAATGTAATCAAGAGATGGCGAATAAAGATCGGGCCGCAGAACGTGAGGAGCAACGAAATAGAAATAGGAATTTCCCACCGGAATAATCTCTCGGTGAATCCGATCCGAGACGTCTTGCAGCTCCGCCAACTCCCGTGCGTCGTAAAGGCGTAGATCAAGTCGCTCGCGTCGGACAAAGGAAAACAACGGTCCGAAAAAATCAAGAGCTGCCGGCCGAGCATAGGAGGAAAAGCGAATCCGAGCGTAACGGTCTTGTTTTCTTGTCACCTCGGGGCTGAATACGACCTTCCAGATGGAATGCATTTCAGCCCGTCCGACTAAACTGATGTCTGTCGGCTGAGACAGAACAACCTGCTGTGTATCTTTCGGAGCGCCCTTCGAATGGAAGATCACAGCCCAAGCCTCCGGGGCTCGCTTGTTCATGTGTGTGACAAGACATTCAGCGTCGGGGTTTTTGAAGGGAACAATTAAGCGAATATCTTTCAGTGCATTTTCGTCGTTGTTCCGGATATAAAAGCCGATGTCCAGTAGATATCGCTTTGTGAATAGCAGCGCGGGCAGTACCCACAGATTGATGTGACACTCACGTATATCGATCGAACAATTCGTCGATTCGGGCTTAAGAAGTACGACAGTTCCCATTTGCTTTGTTCGGCCTCGGCCGGGAATTCGAACTTACCCAAATTCGGCTTACAGTCAAACCGCTAGCCATTCAACTGAACTTGCCGTTGTATAGCCGGCTTTTGCGGCCGGCCGCGAAATTCCAATTGTGGCCACCACAGACGAAGGGTCCGTTCTTTGCCGAAAGATTGGCGTTCCTCGATCGCGGAGGCACCCAGTCAATGCCCTCGTCATTCGCTCCTCGGCTGGTCCAGTGTTGTACTTCGATCATTCGACCACTAATTATCGGCGATCCCCACGCAAATTCCTCCAGCATTTCCGCAAACGGAAGCGGCTGGTGGTTCGCGTCGAGGCACAGTACCCGCGTAATATTCTTCGTGGCGCATCCCCTTGCGATGCCCGCCGTTTCGCACACAGAATAACGGCGGGTAATTTATATTGAAAATTTCAATCTCCTCACGCTGCTATGGCTTCATCGCCATCACGCTAATCATGCTCGCGCTCGCGGGATGCGCCGCGTTCCAGCCCGACCCGCAAGCGGCCGCCGATCAAAAGGAATCGCTGCTGTCGGCGGCGGGCTTCAAGATGCTGCCGGCCGACACGCCCGATAAACTCGCGCATGCGCAATCGTTGCCGCAGCTCAAAGTGAAGTACTTCACCGATAAAGACGGCACTCTCCATTACTGGATGGCCGATGCGCAGTACTGTCATTGCGTCTATGTCGGCAACGAAGCCGCCTATCAAAAGTTCAAGCAGGAGCAATTCCAGGCTCAGCTTGCGAACGAACAAAACCAGGCCGCGCAAATCCAGGCCGAGGCGGCGCAGGAAGAGCAGATGGAATTTATGGATCCGATGTTCGTTGGCCCGATGTGGGTCTACTGATCGCCGCCCGAGCGCCTCTTTAACTTGGACTTCGACGCTTTCATCGCGGATTGCCGCCGCAACTGGCCCGACTTCGATCAACCCAGGAAGCTCGAGGCATCGCGTCAGCCACAGGATCGGCGCGTGGGTGACGTGCTCGCCGAAGTTCCGGGGATGGCGACCGAGAACAAGCTGCTGCTGCTCAACCTGGCGGTCGCGCATCTCGGGCCCGGCGAGGTCTACGTCGAGGTGGGATGCTACAAGGGTGCGAGCATCGTCGGCGCGGCGCGCGGAAATACCGCCGTGAAGATTTTCGCGTGCGACAATTTTTCAAAGTTCGACGGCACCGAGGAGATCCTCAAAGACAACCTCGAACGCCACGCGCCTGGGCAGGTCGAATTTTTCAACATGACGTCGCGCGATTTTCTGCGCGAGGCGCCATGGCGTCCCGCCCGCATCGGCGCCTACTTTTTCGACGGCGGCCATAGCTTCACCGATCAGTTCGAAGGATTGCAGTATGCCCTGCCCTCCTTCGCCGACGATGCGCTCATCATCATCGACGATACCAACAAGCGCGAGGCGCGCGCCGCCGATGCACTCTTCGCGCGGATGGTTCCCGGCTTCGAGCTGGTCCTCGATCTGCGCACGCCGCGCAATCATCATCCGACCTGGTGGAACGGCGTGCAGGTGTTTCGCTTTCGCAGGCTCGCGTCGACGCCGATGGCGTTGGAGGATCCAGGCGCGGCGTTCCGCTTTCGCCGGCTGATCTACGATTCAATCGCGCTCAACTTCAAGCATCGGCGCCGCGCGTTCAATCGCCGCGTGAAGGAAATGATCCGCGGCAGGAAGCGTCCCTAACCTCGGCTCGCTTCACGGATCGGCTCGCTGTCGTCGGCTCGGAATCCCAACCTACGTACGACGGTTCCGAATTCGTCCCAATCGTTCCGTCAGCCGCTGCGAATCTTCACGCAACATCTCCGCGCGTGCGAGTGTCTGCGCGGTAGCCTCGGCTCTAGCATCACCACTCAGCGTGGCGATCCACTTGCGACGGTCCCGCGTCCTGGAAATCGCCTCTATCAGCCACCGCAACTCGGCGTGGAGGTCCCGATGTTCGCGCAAGTCCATCTTCACCCTTCTGAGCGTGCAGGCATCGAGGACTTCCAAAAGACAAAGCCTCGCCGCTTCGAGATCCTCCTCAATAAGGCTCATCGCACCCATAGCCTCGCGCGTTAAATCGCCCGGTGACGGAAACGGTCCGTGTCAAGCGCCGACGATCGGAACGCGGCTCGGATGCAGGATCGGCTCGCCCGCCTCCGGTTGCGCGATTCCCAACTTATCGAGAACCGTTCTCTGCCCGATGCGCATCCCGTGATCGGCGAGCTTGGTGACCATGTTGACGAAGTCGTTGATGTCGGCGTCATCGGCCATTCCGAGCGCGAGGCGCGGATAATTCCGGCGCGGTCCCAGGTTGAGATCGACGATCGGCCTGATCAGGTCGCGGTTGATCGTCGCGGCGAGGCGGCGCGCGTCGGCGCTCAGGATGTCGCGGCGCACCGTGTCATGCACCTCGGCGGCGGCGCGCGATCCGGCGCCCTGCGGAATCTCGGTGGTGAGCGTCTGCCCGAGCACCGCCTTGCTGACCTGCGCGTCGAGGTACTGGCAGAAGCTCTGATAAAGTTCCACGCTGCCGGTCTGGCGCGCCTCGGTGAATTCGATCACCATCGACTCCGGGACGATCGCGGCGGCGTCGGTGCCGATATTTGCTACTGCCTGTAGCAGCCGCTCCTTGTCCTGCTCGGTCGCGCCCGCGCCATATTTGCCCACCCGCAGAGGCTGTCCGTACACTTCCGAGAACGTCACCCAATCCTTGAGCACATAATTCTTGAACAGGTATGCCCATCCCGCCGCGCGCGCGAGACCGCCGCGAATCGGCAACCCGGCCTTGGCCTTGGCGACGTGGACGATGAATTTGTAAGGCAGCAGCGGCTCGGTCATCGGCTGGATTCCGATGCCTCCGCGCAGCGCGCCGTAAAGTCCGCTTCCCTTGAAATGCGATCCGGGCGCGGCCTGCTCGCCGTCCACCGCGATCGACGGCCCCTCGTTCCTCATGCTGCGCACCAGCAGCTCCTCGCCCGAGACCCAATCGAACATGAACCAGCGCGGATCGCGCCATCGCAGACGGCGCGGAAACCATTCGCGATTCGAGGTGTCCCACACGATCTCCGTCGCGGAGAAGCCTTTTCCGATCGCGTTAACGATATCGATCATCGCACTGGCGATATCGAGCGCGTCGCCGGCAAGCATCGCGCGAACCATTTCGGCCGCGCGCATGTCGTCCTTGTCGCTGGAAGCCGGCAGCACCTGGAGGTCGAGCTGACTGACAGCTTCTTTGCGCGTGTTGAGGACGGCGAGGTAGTGAAGATCTTTTTCTTCCATCTCCTCGGCGAGTTCCAGGTACAGAAACGGATCGCCGAATTCCGCCTCGCGCAGAATCTGCGTGAGGCGCTCGGGTGTGAGCCCGACCGACGGATGCATCGAGGAATAAATATTGCGCACACCGCTCATGGTGGGCGCGGCCTGTTCGTCGCGCAGCCGCTCGCGATCGACTTCGCGCCCGAACGCATCGTAGAGTTTCATCGCAAATGTCCTTTGAGGCGCCGCCTCGGTTGCGCGCGATCGTTTCTCACCACCATGCCGTTGTAGGCTTTTGATCCTTACTGTTGGATTCGCCTACTTTTAGAAACCAGTCGCCGTCGCATCGATGGCACGGCTTGGGCATCTCCGCCAGGCTCAGAGTGAATTCGTGACCGCACTGCTCGCATTTCCATTTCCAGAATTTGCTCATTCCTGTGTCCTCGGACCCTCGCTCACCACGCTCCCGCCGCGAATCGCAAACGTCCGTTCGTCGCGAAGATCGAATCCTCATCCGGCGGAGGTCCCCACGGATCGCGCCGCCGCGTCTCAATCAGCGATATGGGCCGATAGTCGATTTCTGCTACATCCTGGCGCGAGGCGAAGTACGCCAGCGCCGCCGCGATCGCGCTGTCGCCGTGGCGCGATTTGTGGTCGCTCCCGCGCATCCGCTTCTCGCCGACCTGCGCGACGCCGTGCTCGACCACGATCGCGCGATGGTCAAGCAGGATGTCGGCGTCGCGCGGAATCGCGATGGTGCCGTCCTCGAACGCGGCCTTGAAGCGCGGCATCTGCTCGCGATACCACTCGGTCGAAAGCATCACCTGCGCGATACGCGCGCCGTAGCGCTGGCGCGCCGTCTCCGCCAGATACTGCCCGTTGCCGCGCGCGTCCATCGCGCCGCCGAGAAACCGCGGCATCCGATCGGCTATATAGAAGAGGATCTGTTCCTGCTGGCGAAACGGGATGTTGCGCAGCTCGACCACGAACGGCGTGCGGCGCTTGAGGTCGCGCGCGATCTGCAGCGGCCAGATGACCGTGAGATCGCCGAGGCGTCCGAAATCCTCGCCGAAGCAGGTCGCCAGCGTCGGATCGAGCGCGTCGAGAATCGGTTGCAGATGATCCTCGAGGAACGCCGCGGTCTCGGCGCGGCGCACATCTTCGGAGCGCTCGCCGAACTCCGCCGGCATCTCCCATCGAATCACCGGGACCTCGGATTCCATCCGCGCCTCGATCAGCACCGAGGAGAGGAACGCGCCCGCCGACGCGCGCGGGATGCAGTGCAGCTCCTCGTCCGCGTTGTCGCCATAGAAATCTTCCAGCTCGCGCACCCACGCGGCGTCGCTCTCGGGCGACCATTCGCGTTTGAGCCGCTCGGCGATCTTCTTATAGAGGCCCTGCGCGACGGCTTCCTCGAGCGTGATGCGATGCAGCGAGTACGGCCGCCGCCCCGCGCGAATGTCGCACACCAGTTCGTTGAACGCGCTGTCGGCGCCGTTATGGGTCGAGATGACGCGCACGCATCCGCCCCACATCGTGAACGCGAGCGCCGCTTTGAGCAGTCCCTGCAGATCGTCGTGAAAGGCGGCCTCGTCGATCACGGCGCATCCTTGCTTGCCGCGCAGGTTGGAGGGGCGCGAGGAGAGCGCGACGATCTTGTGGCCCGAGGCGAAGCGGATGCGGTACGCGAGGATGTCTCGCGACTGATCGTGCACCGCGATCTCCTCGATGCCGCGCGCGACGCGATCAAATTCGCGCGCCCACCATGCGGCGGTCTCGACGAACTCCAGCGCCATGTCTTTGTTGTAGCCGATGTACCAGGTGTCCATGCCGCTCTTGCTGGCGGCCGACAGCGCGCGATCGGCCGCCTCGCACCAGGTGATTCCGACCCGGCGCGATTTTTCGCAGACCTTGACCTGCGCAGGGTCGGCGATCCATTCGCGCTGATACGGCAGCAAAAGATTGAGGCGGTTCTCGATCGGCCTCACAGCTTGATCTCCAACAGAGCGTCGCGAATGGATTTTTCCACTTCAGGAGAGAGGCCCGCCTCGCGGGCCACTTTCGATACTTTCTGACTAGCCGCTTCAAGTTTTTGCCAGAGCTCTTCCCGCTCGATCTCCCATTGTTCACCGTGGCGGACGTGCTCACCGATCGCGGTGGTATTTTTCGTCAGCACGCTCACCGCCGCCAGCGCGAGTTTGAGCGGATACCTGGATTTGCCGGTTTCCGGGTCGGTTGAGTCCTCCTCAACCGGAGCGCTGGCGCCGGCAGCTGCGGATTCTCTCTTGCGGCGCGCCTCGTGCACCTTTTCCGAGTGCTTGACCGCTTGCTCGACCTGGTCGCAAGCCTGTTTGGTCCGATTCAGATCCACCAGCATGTCGAAAAGCTTGGTCTGGACCAGCACGGTGAGTACGCGATTGATTTCTTCGTTGTCCCCGCCGGTCGCTTCGACGATTCTTTGCGCCTCCTCAGTGGCGTACTTAACCGGCAGCAGCTGCAGGTCGATCTTGTGCTTCTTTCGGTAGTTAATTGCTGAAGGCGAGATGCGGGCTGAATGCTCGTTTTCGAGCCATTGCGAGAGCCATTCGTAATTTCGAAAAGAATCCGTCGCGAGCCTGCGATCCAATTCAGCGCGAACCTCGTCGGGCAGCTGGTCGATCTTGCCGCGGCGTTGTTCGCGGAAAGGCTTGCCCGCTTTCGTGAGGCGGACCGGCTTCTCCTGGGTGACGGATTTCACTACTTCTGGTTCAATAACGCGCGCCATAGCTCACCAGTACTTGCGCGGACGCGCGACCCCGGCCGGCGCCTTGGCGGTGTACTCGACCACGTCAACCCCTTGCGCGGTCAGCTTCGCAAACCAGATGTCGCAGTCCTCGCCCTCCAGCTCGATCAGTCCGAGGTCGCGCAAATAGGCGAGCTCGCGCCGCAGCTGAGTGAGCGAGAGCGAAATCTTGATGTCGGTGAGCACCCGCCAGACGATCTGCTCCGACACCGCGATCGGACGCCCGGCGTCGACCACGCGCAAGATTCTCCAGCGCGCTTCTTCGCGCTGGCGTTGTTCGAGATCCAATCCTTCAGGCATAAAGTTTTTCCTTTATCGGTCCGATTTCCTCGCGCATCTCCTCGCGCAAGCCGTCCATCTTGGCGTCCAGCGTCGCGGAGAACCTGATCCAATCCTCGCGCCGCACGTATTCGATCGGGAGCAGCACGCGCAATTCGTAAATCGCGCGCTCCAGTTGCGACCAGCGTTCGTCGTCGCGGCTCACCAGGTGCTGATGGCGTTCGAACATCGCGTGCAGCGCGGCGAGGTTAATTCCGACGAACGTCACCAGTACCGATGCGAATGTCGCTACCGCTTCCCAGCTCATTTCGTTCCCTGCCCCCGGCCGCGCCCGGCTCCGGTTCGGTGCTTCGTTTGATTGTGCATGCTCCCGCCATCGCGAGGAGAACTACCGCGAGTCCGCGCCCGTAAGCGTCGGCGTCGCCCGGCCCGAACTGGCGCGCGATCGCGACCTGGACGCACCAGAACGCGATGTAGGCAAATGCGCCCAGGACGCCGACCACGCGCGCGGCGTCGTAGGTCAGGTTGTCCTTCCCGGTGAAAATGTCATTCAGTACTTTCACTCATTGCTACCTCAGTGGATTAATCAGTCGAGTCGAGTGATTATTCTATTTCCGCATGTCAACGCTCCTTGGTTGTCTCGTCCCCTCTCTCGCTTTTCTCTGCGAGCGAGGGCCGGCGCAGCGAATACCATGAACTCCGATGCCCCGTCGGCGTGGAATGCCGCGGACGGCTGAGAGCCGGAGGGCGTCTCCGCCCGACGGTCGCGGCGCGCTTGGGATTTGGAAGACCAGGCCTTTCGCGGCTCGCCAAAAAACCTAACCCCTAACCCCCTCCCTTCACAGGCTGTTGAAAAAAGTCTTTCAACAGCCTGCACCCTCACTCTTGTCTCTCCCAGTGGGGAGAGAAGATGAAGGGAAGCAGCCATTTTTCGGACCCAGGGTGTTGAGGGCTTTCGCCTATCATTCTTTCCGTAGCCTTTCTGAACATCCTGTTTAGGGAAGGGAGACCAGACACGCAGACAGCAGGAAGTTCTTTCAATCGTTGCCACGATCACCGCCCCATTGCTTCGTTCTTCTCCCCTTCCCTAAAGGGAAGGGGTTGGGGGTTAGGTCGCTGCGACAGACCGCTCCCTCCGAACCCTCTCCCTATAAATCTGGGAGAAAGTGGGCGGCGCAATTTTCGCTCTTCGGATTGGCGAAAATTGTGCCGCCCGGGTGAGGGTCCGATCGGAGATGCGGCTTCTGTGGCGCGATGCTGAAGGTCCGCTCCTACTTCTGATGGTATCCTACAAAAGTTGGCCGCCTTCCTTTTTCCCTCTCCGGCAGCTGGACGGTGGCGCTCCGCGCCGAGTGAGATCGGTCCGGGAGAGACCGGCGGCGCCAACCCCGACGCCGCCGGCCCGGATGCGCGACCCCGTCCGTCGCGTCTCCCGCACAAACTCGCCGCGCTCATTTCGCGCCCTCGCCCGCTCCGCTCGACGGCGCACCCCGCGGCTGCGGCGTCGCGTCTTGAGCGCCCGCCGGCGCAGCACATCCCTCGATCGCCAAATCGCGCTGCAGGACCGCACCCTTCAGAATCGCAACCGTCGCCGCATATGCACGGATCGTATCGTCGGGCGCGGAATCGGTCTTCAGCGCCGATATCGGCAGCTCCGGTTTGTCGAGTTTCGCTACCTGGCAGTAGACCGGAGTCGCGACGGGGATTAGGTGAATGTTGACTCCTAACCACTTCGCGAAGGAGAATCGAGGTCAAACCCCAAGCCTACGGGACATTTACCCGTGGAGGAGGGAATCACCTCGCCTTTGGAGTGTGTGGGAAATGCTGAAAACTTACGCGCGCGATTTTGTCAATATCGTGCTTGGACTATCCAATTTTCAGATGCAGGCTGGAGCAGTCGAGCAACCGGAATTCTGGGACTTAGAAGAGGACTTGCGTACGAGTTTAGCCAAAATCGAGGAATACTCTTCTACGTTTGGACTGAAAGCAGCGCTTAGCCGGATAGCCGAAATCAAGGACCAGTTGGCCGTACCCGAAGAGACTCCGCTGGATCACGTACTGGCAAACGTGAAGGAACTTCAACGGGACATTATCGAAGCCTTGGACGGCGAACGTTTTCTCTATATTCCGCCGAATAGAACCAGCCTTTGGGAAAACGAACAGCTATTCAGCGTGGAAGTATTTCTCAAGATTCCAGAGGCCACCGACGATATATACGAAGCTGGATCATGTCTAGCCGCTGGTCGCGCTGGCGGAACGGTTTACCATTGCATGGGAATCATGCAGGCGGTTTTCTTCAAGGTTGGTCGTGAATTAGGTTGCACAATTGACCTTGAGCTTGATGACTGGAACACGGTTACCGGTAAGATTACTAAAGCTCTGGACAAACGACGCACGATAGCCGAGGCGGAAGGGAAGGCTGGCGACGCAGGAGCTTATGCGCAATGGAAAAGAGAAGAGACGGCCTACAATGAATTGATCAGCGATGTTAATGCCGTGGCGCGAGCTTGGCGTCATCCGGCAGCGCACTATCGCCAAAAATACAAAATCGACCAAGCCGAGAAAATTCTAAAGAGAGTCGAGGACTTCGCGAAGCATGCAGCAACGTTATTGACGTTTACGTTGCCAACAATTCTAAAACCCTGATCGCCCGTCGAAGCGGCCTCGCCCTGCCAAGGTTCGCCGCTTGCGTCTCTGACAAGTTAGTCTGGATTGCGCCTCAATTCAGACGAATGGCAGATTTTTGCCTTCGTCGCAAGTGAGGCGCGTATGGCTGTTCACCATTTGCGGTTTCTCGTTCGCCCAATCCTAATCCTCGTACTCATAGTTACAATTATAGACCGGTACGAATTGCGCTTTTTTCGTGTCCCACTTTCGACAAAAGCCCATTGTGTAGTATCGCCGCGTCCAATCGCGGTATTTGAAGAAGCCGAAGACGTAGAACGCTATGGCAGCGTCATTTCGAGATGGATGGGTCGCCAAATATGCGTCTGCTTTATCCCACGCGGTTTCGACAGAAAGCGAGCGCTCGACAGGCATTCGTTGACCACCGCGAATTTTGCTCCCCACGAATACATCGCGGGCAGGACCATAAACGGGAAGACCGATACGGGCATCGAATTCGGGCAATGCTGTTTCTCCAGTGAGAAAAGCCTGCATCCCACTCTTTATTTTGTTCACTCGCAATGTCACGTTTCCTTCCACGATGGTCGCTCCGCTGTTTCCTCGATTGATCAAGACCAGCGCTACGTTGAGCGGAACGCCGAACAAATCTTCCGGATCGTTCAGCAAAGTCAGATAGCGAATTTCGAGTCTTGGACGATATTGAGCGACATAGGTCCAATAGAAAAGGCGCGCTTGTATGATGGCGATAATCGCAAGTATGAGGGTCAGGACGGGCAGAGCGTAGTCGAACCGGTCTCTGACGAGGCTACCGTTAACATTCAGTTGCGGAATCGGCGGAACGACCCGTACGGCTTGGGTTTCGTTTTTATCGCGTTCTGTTACGTTGCTGGAATTTGGCTGGGGAGTTTCGCTAGCGACTGGCGAGGAATTAGCGTAGCCATCGGCCTTTTGATTATTGGTACTCTGACGATGATGCTTAACGCTTTCCCTTGGGCGTGGCCTTGTTGGGCTTGGTTGCGCCTGTGGATTTCCGGCGCATAGAAGCAACGCCGTTGCAATCGTTCCGATCGCTAGTTTTAAGCAGCGCATCGATTGCACGATCGAATGCGCCCATGTCCGCGTGTTTGAGTTCCTCGCGCGCTTCGGCGCGTTCTCTTGCGAGCTTTTCTTCGACGGATTCGTGAGTACGCGAGGCTGGTTTCTCCACGCATCCACTTTACTGGCGGAATCGCGGGAAGGCTAGCAGCGCGAAACCAATTCTCCGAAGATGTCGGGATTCTTTCGATTATTGAAGCGGAACGTAAACTCCGCCAGATAGAGCGGCAGATACGTAGCACTGACTTTGTGGAAACTCCCCATCACGCCGCGCTTGAGCAGACTCCAGAAACTTTCAATCGTGTTCGTGTGCACGATGCCGCGCACATACGTTTCGTCGCGATGGCTGATGACTTCATGCCGCATACCGTCTCCCGCGCCGATCGTGTCGTAGCCCTTGTGCTCGTCGGTCACGACGAGATCGACTCTTTTGCTCACGGTCTGGCGAACAAACTGCATCATGCGGGGCCGGTCTGCCTTCTCGATCATCCGGCAAACGACGTTGCCCTTGCGAGCGATCGCTCCGATTACGGCCATCTTGCCTTCGCCACCACGATGCCCGCTTTGGCGCTTTCCGAGATGCTTGTTCTTTTCCTTTCCGCCGAGATAGGTTTCGTCGATTTCGACATTGCCCATTAGCTGGCCCCACGCGACGTTATTCATCGCTGCACGGAGCCGCGTGCACATATACCAAGTCGTGTGATAGTCGGACGTAGAATCTTCTCCGAACACCGTGCGATGGATTTGGAGTGCGCTCATTCCTTTCTTGCTTACCAGCATGAAGTAGGCGACGCGGAACCACGTCCGTAGTGGCTTCTTCGTGTTCTCAAAGATGGTTCCACTGATCACGGAGAACCGATAGTTCTTGCAGGGTTTGCAGAGCCAATAGAACGGCTTGTTCTTGAGCGGGTACGGCTTATCGTTGCCGCATCGCGGACACTTCACGCCAGTAGGCCAACGCCGTATTTGCAGGAATTGGCGGCAAGCGTCTTCAGTCGGGAATCTTTGATCGAATGCATCTAGCGTTTCCATACTCGGTAATGTAGCGCCTTTCCATAGAAGAGTCAACTGTCACCTAATCCCCGTCGCGACCGGCACCTTCACTTCGATCGGAGTCAGAATCGGTTGCGGCTGCTCGGCGGCGCAGCCGTAAAGCAACGCCGGCAGCATCAGAACCGTGATCAGAGTTTTCACCACGACGACAGCTCCGCCGCTTGCGCGTTCCCCCATCTGATCGCCCCTTCGCATCCCGAGGCAGCGTCTATCGATGCCGCAATCAGCGCGCGTCCCTGCTGCTCCGCTTTGCCCTCAGCCGTGGCGCCTTCGCGAGATGCGGCTGCTTCCTTCGCCGCCATCGTGTTCACCGCCGCATCCGCTCTGGCTTTGAGTTCGGCGACCGCCGCGTTCTGGCGATCGATCATCGCGCCCAGTGCCTGGTTGCTGGTGCGCAGCGCCGCGGCCTCTGTCGTGAGCTGCGCGACTTCCTGCTGAGCAGCGTCGCGCTGATGAATCAGGATTGCGCGGTAAGCGAGCGCGGACGCCACCAACACGGCCAGCAGCAGCGGCTTCCAATACTGGGAGAGCAGAACTCCGATTAGCGGCATCGCAGGTTCATCCTCTTGCGCGAGCGTTCAGTTGCCGGCCGCTTTTGCCGCCGCATGGGTTTCGATCGCGGCCGCCAGTTTTTCGGTCGCCTCGGCGTGCGACTTGATTGCCGCGGTCGCGGGATCGGTGGCCGGCGCCGAACTCGAGCGCACAATATGCAGCGTCGTTTCCAGCGCAATCACGCGCAACTCGAGCGAATGCACGATTCCGCTGAGATCCGAGACGATGCCGCGACCGAACAGAGTTCCGAGCACCAGTCCGCCGGCCAGCACCGCCGCATAGCCGATAAAGTTAAGAGTGACCAAAGTATCCATTTAGTTTCCTCCAAGAGTTGTGGGGCATATGCTGCCACAGTTTTTTCTACAGTTGCTCAAATGAAGGCCCTGAGCGGCGTCTGCGCGGGATTTCGCTCACCGAACTTCACTGATACGCGCGGTTAAGCCAGCCTGCCAAAAAACTCGACTCGCCTCCCTCGCCTCGGCCCGCCGACATTTCCGCCGTCGCTCGGTAGTAACCCGCGGCCTCCGAGCGCAGCGCCGCGAGCAGCGCGGCGCCGTTGGCACGGTTCGCGGCCCCCACGGTCGCGTTGCCGAGCGCGCCGTCCTCGACCACGGTCGTCCCGCATGCGCGCAACGCCCGCTGGAGACATTGCGCCGCATGCGCGGGTCCCATGTTGACCGACAGGTCGAACAGCTTGACCGCGATCGTGGTCGGCAGCTCGGCGTAGCGGCCGGCCTTCCAGAAATCGCGAAAGTAGATCGCCATCGCGCCCTCGCGGGTCAGATTTCGGATGTCCAGCCTGGGGTAATCGCGCTGTGAGATGCCAAAATTGGTCTCGCCGCCGGGATCGTTCGGGAGGCTCGCATAGCCGCCTTCGTTGGCGAGCACCCGCGTCACCGCTTGCACGAACAACGCGGGATAAGTGGAGCCGGCGGCGGGCGCCATCAGCGCTCACTCCGGTTTCGCGGGGTGCACTCACGCATCGCGAAGCTGTGCCAACACTTTGTAGACATATCGTTCACTCAGTCGAAGCTCGCGCGCGATCCGCGAAACACTCGATCCGCGCCGGCGCATCAGGGAAATCCGCCGCCTGGTGAGATGGCCCGCGTCGTTGGGAAACCAGATCCGCTCGCCGCCGAAAATCGCACCCAGCATCCCCGCCGCTTCATCGCCGATCACGCGCGCGACCGCATCGGAGGGTCCGGGATTCTTTGCGATATAGACGCGGCCCCCTCCAAAAGTAGAAATGAGGCGCGCGGTGGCGCCTGCGCCGATCACCCGCGCGATGTTCTCCACCGCGGGCGCATTCGGATCGAGACGGCGCCGCGGCCGCATCGAATTGAACGGCGCTCCGGAGTCGGAGCGAAAACTCGCACTCGCGCTCCCCGCCGAAATCATTTGGTCGGCATTCATAACTTGTAGGCGGCGCGCAGATTGGCTGGGATTTGACCGATGTTCTGCTCGCGATCATAGACCGTGCGCCAGCCGAATTCCTCGATCTCCGACGCGCACAGTTTGCACACGCCGCCGGTCAGCATCGCTTCCGCTAGCGGAATCGGATCGCGGCAGAACACGCACTTGGCCGAACGGTCCGACACCGCGGTGGTTTTTCTAACCCGGGGTACTAATTCCATTTGCCAGTCTCCAACAGTTGCTTATACTTGGCCCTTCGTTTTACTAAAGTTGAGACCTCGGGAAGTGTGCGGAAGCGGCGGGGCGCACCGAGTTCGCGAATAGAGGTGCGCAATTGCGCCACGGGAAAGACCTCGCGGCTCCGACAGCTCGCGCGAGCTGAAGGCAAGCCCAAGGGAGGGCGTGTCGCGAAAGCATCTCGCGCGCCGCCTTTCCGTGGCGAACCGCGGGGGGCCTTTGCGTCGATGCGCAAAAGCTGCGCCGCGCGTGGCAAATTCGGGCGGCATTGCATCGCGAGCATCCGCGCACATCAGGGTGCCGGGAAAACTCGCCTCGGAACCGGCGGCCCACATGGCAATCAGCATCGGAGGCGCCCAAAAGGCTTCCGCGGCGGTGATCGCCGCACTCGGCGAAATACCTTCCGGGTCAGCCATCGGCCCACCGGCGGAAATGGCTTTGCGGGCCGCCAGCGGGATCGGACCCGGCGAAATGGCTTTCGCGGCAGTCATCCGCAGATTCGGCGAAATGGCTTTCGCGGCAATTATTGGCCGACCCGGCGAAGTGGCCTTCATGGCATTTATGGCCGGACCAGGCGGCCAACTCGGGGTCGGCATGGGTTCGGCTGTATTGGGCAGCGCACTCCCGCGGCGGGCGGCGGGAAGCTTTGCTTTGCAGTACCTTGCGTTTCGGTCGATGCACATGCTTAATGGACATATTTCACAACTGAAGGAGAGTGTCAACTACAGTGGTAGACTCAACGGATGATCGAAATCTCCAACTACGCCTCGACGAAGTTCTGCGAAAGTTCGCGTCGGTCGCCGATCTGGCGCGCCTTATCGGCGTCTCCGACAATGCTATCTACAAGTGGCTGTCTGGCCGAGGCCAACCCAGTGTCGCGAACTTGGTAGCATTGGCGAGAGCCGCTGAGGTGTCGGTCGAATGGCTCGCTACAGGCCACGAAGGCGCCGCAGCGAAGCGCTCAACTGTGCGCGGCACCGACCACGACGGTTTCGCCTATGTTGCTCGTTACGACGTCAAGGGACCAGGCGCGCGAGGGGAGCCGCTGCGAAGTGAGCAGATAGTTGACTATCTTGCGTTTAAGAAAGAATGGGTGCGCTCGCGGCTCAATGCCGATCCCCGCAATCTCCTGCTGATCGAGGCGGTCGGCGACTCGATGGCTCCTACTTTGGAGGATTCCGACCTACTGTTGGTGGATCTCGGCGAGCCGCGCTTCCGTCACGACGGGATATACGTCCTGCGGCGCGAGAATGAGTTGGCGGTGAAGCGGCTCCAGCGCCGCCCCGACGGCACCCTGAATATCATCAGTGACAACCCCGCCTACGAATCCGCGATCGTCGCCAGCGACAGCGTGCACATCATCGGGCGCGTGATTTGGGCCGCCGGCCGTTTGTGAGATGCGTGATTTCGCGATTTGCTGATGCACCGGCTGCTGGCGGAGGGGGTGGGATTTGAACCCACGAGGGACTTTCATCCCTGCCGGTTTTCAAGACCGGTGCCTTCAACCACTCGGCCACCCCTCCGAACCTTATGAATCAAGCACTTTTTGCTGCGGTGGCCACTTCCGATGCGACGGATTTGTCCATTTTTTGCCCACTTTTTTTCGATCCTAGAATTAGCGCGCTCAATTTGTCCACGGCTCCGCTATCCTGCGCCTTGAACCAATGCGAGTAAATCCTGAGCGTGAGGGCCGGGTTCGCGTGCCCGCATCAGGCCGAACCGCGCATTGCTTCGCGGAGCTTTCTTTTCAATGCAGCGGCCTCGCCCGAAATCGGATGCGTCGCGATGACGGTGATATCCCTGGCGAGGTATTGCTGAACCGAATGCAACATCCCGATGAACAGAATACCGATCTCGCCGGGCTGCAGCGTACGATCGATTCGCTCCGCCATGAATCGATCGCGCTTCTTGATCAGCCCCGCGCCCGCGTCGATCGTCCGGTCAGCTTTGGCCGCCGTATTCGATTGGGCGAGGATCTGCTTCACGCGCCGGTACTCCTCGATGAGAAGCTCGCCGGATTCGGTGCCCATTATCGTCGCGCCCTTTTTGGCAAGCTCCGTGATCAAGCGATGATTGCGGCTCCCGGCGTTAGCCAATTCGTTGACGATTTCCATCTCGCGACCACAAACCGGCAGACCGTCCTGGTAAATCCGGACACTGGCATAAGGCAGCTCGACTTCGGCGAACATCGTTTCGATACGATCCCAGAGGCTGTCGACCGCGGTCTTCTTGTTTTGTATCAATTGCGGACCAAGTTCTTTCGCGAGCCGGCTGCCGATTTCCTTCGCCAGCGTACCCATCTCGGCCTGGGTGTGAATTATCGGGATATGAATCAGGACCCTGTCCGCCACACGCTACCTATATATCGAGCGTGGTGCGGCGTAAACGCGAGCCGCGGAGCCGACTCGTGAGGATGTCATGCGCGGATGTCAGATAGTTAGCGCGCGGGTCTTCGTCGATACGAAGTTATAGGGCGGCCATGGTCCGCTGACTTCCACCAAGCAACTACGATCTGCTCGCAACGCTCCAGCCAATTCCGCGACTCCCTCGCGTGGGACCAGGAAGTGGATCGTCAACGTTGATTTCATGGGACTGCATTGCTCGGAGACGGCGCGGATGAATTTTCCCTCGGCCATAGCGCAGACTGATTTGCAAACCTCCTCGCGCCGCGCACTGGACTGATCGACGAGCGAGTAATGCTGCCGCCGCGCGGCTAGATAGCCGATGCCGGATGGCGTCGCGGACGAGAACAATCGCGCTGGGGGCAACACCCGACCATCGTGTGGATCATCGAAGGATACACTGGCTGACATTTCCACCCGGCCGTCGAGTTCGTCGAGCAATGCGCTGAAGGTCTCCTGCTTTCGACCAAGAAACTCGACGATGTCGCCGATGGTTTTGAATCGACAGCCGTAGCGCATCGG
The DNA here is from genome assembly GCA_963815835.1 of uncultured delta proteobacterium. Taxonomy (GTDB): domain Bacteria; phylum Desulfobacterota; class Binatia; order Binatales; family Binataceae; genus DATGKG01. The sequence continues at coordinate 2,173,526 of CAWFIF010000001.1, read as the reverse complement.
TATGACGGCGCGCTCGTTGTTGAATGACGCGACCACTTTCGAATAGACGAGCAGCCGCGCCACGTCGGGATCCGCGTCTGCCGGCGATAGCCTGGATGCAATCGCACCCAGCCGAGCGGTCCGCGCCATGATCGAAGCGCGCGGATAGCCGGGCAACCTGAGCTTTTCGCGCGGTTCGACCCGGTCGCCGTGAACGATGCCGTAAACCAGGTAGCTCACGGCGGTGAATCGAGGGCCGGACAGAAGCTGTACGGTGGCCACGGCCCGGTGAGCGCGAAGCTCAATCCGTCATCGGCACGCTCATGGTTGATAACCTCGATGCGACGGCAAAATTCGGCCGCCCGGTCGCGCGTTAGCAGGGCCGCCAGGTTGAGGACTTCTTCGCGCCCATCGGCTGCTTTGAATCGTCGAGAATTCGGCGCTGACACGAGCGCGTCGCACATTGGTCGAGCGCGTCGGCAACGGCTCGGAGATTCTCCGAGCCACACGCTCGACTGTTGCTCGGCCATCTGCTCCGCACGGCGCTGGCGCAGATAGCGTAGGCCGGGAGAGACGGCGGCGGATTCCGCTTCCGTGATCGAATCGATAAGCGATCGCTTCAGCGTCTCGCGGTCAAGCAATGCTTTGATACCCCATTCCTCGCAGTCGGCCGCATATTCGAAGAATCCTTTAATCGGGTCTGCGTTTCGTTCCAGGAAATCTTCCAATGCCTTGTCCGACGAAAACAGCGTGCCGAACGGAACCGGCAACACCGGGCTGTGACGAAAGATCTCTGCGATGACGCGGCCATGGTCGATCGCACGAGGCGTCACCCACACCGGATCATTGAGCCGCCGTTCGGCCTCAGGCCCGCAGAATTCCTCGAGCCAAACCCATTTTGCGATGGCGTAGAGATCGCCGAGTTGATGTACGAACAAACGGCCGCTCTCGGATGACGAATGAGGCGAGTCCGGACATTGCTTGTTACTGAGGCAAAAGATATAGAGCCCCGCGTCCATCTTCTTAGGCCAAATTTCTATCGGTCAAATGAGCTGCGAGATCTTCCGGCTCAACCCGTACTTTCACACTGGATTTAGGGTCTTCAGCGAGTCGCCGAACCGCCCGGCGAACCGCGCTCAAGCCGGCCTTCCTGCAGAGCGATGCCAATTCGGCTCCGCTGTAACCCTCGGTATCCGCGGCCATACGCTCGAGGCTGACCTGTGGCGCCACCATCTTGTCGCGCAAATGTACTTCGAGGATGGCTTTGCGATCTTCTTCCCCAGGCGCAGGAATCTCGATGATCTCGTCGAAACGTCAGGGCCGGAGCACTGCGGGATCGAGGCGGTCGAGCCGATTGGTCGCCCCGAGAACCAGCACGCCTTTGAGTTCCTCGATTCCATCGAATTCGCTCAGGAACTGGCTGAGCACGCGATCGGCGACCGGGTCGCTCGAGAGGCCGCCCCCGCGCGTTGGCACCAAGGCATCGATCTCGTAAAAAAGATGATCGCCGGGGCCGCCTGGCGCGCCTTGCGGAAAATGTCGCGCAAGCCACGCTCCGACTCGCCCACCCATTTCGAGAGCAGTTCAGGGCCCTTGATCGACAAAAAATTGACGTTGCTCTCAGTTGCCAAGGCTTTTGCAAGCAGAGTCTTGCCGCATCCCGGGGCGCCCACCAGCAAAATTCCCTTGGGTGGAGTGAGGTGGGCCTGCGCGAACAGTTCGCCATATTTGAGCGGCCACTCTACGCTCTCGCGCAACCGCTGCTTGGTTTCCAGCAGCCCGCCGATATCGCTCCAGGCAACGTTCGGCACTTCAACGAACACCTCACGAATGGCTGACGGCTCGACTTCGCGCAACGCGTTGCGGAAGTCATCCATGCGCACTTCGACTTTTGAAAGCTGTTCGTAAAAGAGCTGCTCGGGCGCGGAATCGAGGTCGGGCAGAATACCGCGCAAGGTTAGCATCGCGGCCTCCCGGCACAGCGCCTCCAGATCGGCGCCGACAAAACCATGAGTGATCGAGGCCAGATGCGGCATATCAACGTCGGCTGCCAGCGGCATCCCGCGGCTGTGAATTTCCAGCATCTCGAGCCGCGCCGACCGATCGGGGATCGGGATCGCGAGTTCGCGATCGAAGCGTCCGGGCCGGCGCAGCGCGGGATCGAGCGCATTGGGCAGGTTGGTGGCCCCACTTTTTCAACCCGACGAATTTTTCGCCGACGGAGAGACGGTGGTGGTGCTCGGCCACGAGCGAATGATTGCGCGCGCAACCGGCCCTATCATCGAGGCGAGTTGGGCGCAGGTCTGGACTTTTCGCGACGCAAGGGTCATCCGCTATCGCGAGTATGCCGACAGTGCGGCCTGGGAAGCCGCATTCGCGTAAGCCGGCTCGATTGAGAAAATCACAATCACGTTTCGGCGTTGATTGAGCCCGTCCATCAGCGCGAGCAACTGCGCGACGATCCGCTTCTCGACTTCGCCGGTCACGCGTTCACGTTGGGGCGCGATCGCATCGATCTCGTCGATAAAAATGATGCTCGGCCCCTCGCGAGCCGCATCTTCGAAAATCTTGCGCAGGTGCGCCTCGCTTTCGCCGTAGAATTTATGAACGATCTCGGGGCCGCTGACCGAGAAGAAGTTCGCTTCGGTCTCGTGTGCGATCGCGCGCGCAATCAGAGTCTTACCGCATCCGGGCGGACCGTGAAGCAAGACGCCCTTGGGCGCGTCGATTCCCAACCGATCGAAAATCTCGGGATGGCGCAGCGGCAATTCGATCATTTCGCGAATGCGCTGGAGTTGCGGCTTGAGTCCGCCGATATCTTCATAGGAAATGGAACGTGCGGTGGGCCCGGCCGACAGCTCTCACGATGATGAGCCGAGTGGTCGGTGCGATCAGCACCGAGACCCCGGGGCGCCGTGGCTTCGACTTTGAAATCCGCCCAGCGGCTGCCGAACAGCGTCGCGCGGAGGTGATTTCCCTCCAGCACGGGCAAGCCGTCGAGCAGGCTTCCGATATAGTCGAGGTCGCGCTCTGACGGGCGCACGTTGGTAGGCGCGAGCGTCACCTGGTCGGCGATCCGGCACGCGACTTTGCGGATGCTCACGAGTTCGCCCAATCCTGCGCCCGCGCTCTCGCGGCTGACCCCGTCCATCTGCACCGAAGATTTGCCGCGCGACTCGGCATGCGCCGGCATCAATTTGCACACGGTCTTGCGCTTGCCGGAAATCTCGACGATGTCGCCAATTGCAGCACCCATCGCGACAATGTCCTCAGGACTGATTCGCGCATACGCGTGGCCGGCATCTTTGGTCATCGCCTCCGCGACCTTGAGCTTGATCGCCGCGGCGGATGCACCTGCCTCGTTGGGCGCCGCGTGGTTCATTTCAACGGACAGCTGATTTCGACGATACCGTTGTTGCAGATAACTTTGATCCGGCTCCGTATCACCGGCTTGGGAAGCACAATCTCTTTCTGATAGTTTCGGTCGCGGCGCTAGGCCTCAACGTTCATCACCTTGCCGTTGACCGAGACCGAAATGTCCGCGGGAGTGATCCCCGGCATCTCGGCGATCACCAGGATCCGATCTTTCTCTTCGATAACATCGAAGAGCGGCTCGCGGACTTCATGGACGACCGCCTGGCGCGACTTCTTGTTGACCTTCACGTTGCCGAACGGTGTCGCGCGCTTCCTTAAGCTCCGGATGCGCGTCAACGAAATACTCGAAGATGTTGGGGACGTCCCACACCACGCGTACACCCATCTCCAGCTTCCCCGCGATCTGCTTCAGTTGACTTTCGAAGATCTCGCGATTGGACGCCAGCAGGCTTTTGATCTCGTTCGCGTTCGCCGCGATGGTGCCGAAGCGCATCGGCAAGACCGCTTCTTCCACCCCCATCAGCCCGCTCAGCACCGCGCGATGCGCCGCGAGGTTACGCCGCTCCGGACGGATCCGATCGCTTTCAAGATCGCTGACCACGGCCGCTACTCCGCGATGTGCGATAGTATAGGTCGGCCGGTCGTCCAGCCCCTTGAAATTCAGGGCTTGCTCCGCACTCGGCGTGACCACCGCATAGATGTAGCGGCCGCGCGCCGCTTTACCGCCAACGTCGATCCGGCGCGAGGATTCCCCACTCATTGGATTTTGTCCGCATTACCAAGCAGCGCCCCGTTGTGCTCCAATCCGCCGTGGTGATTATCCGACGGATCGCTCGCGGCCGCGCGCTCAAGGAGCTCTCGCGGCCCGCACAGATGGACCCTGCGCAGGCTGCCGTGCTCGGTCTTGATCTCGAGCGTCGCATCGCATCCGTAGCACTTGATGGCGCCTTCGTAGTTCTCCTCGTAGGCATCATCAAGGTCCACGTTATGTCCGCATGAGAGACAGTTTATCTTCATTGACCTTCCTCAGTATTTGAGTGAGACGCCGCGCGAGCGCCGCGACTGCGCGCTTGGCGCCCCCTGCCGCACGCCCGCCGTATAGTCGGCCGGCCCTTGCATCGCGGCCAGCAGCGCGGCCTTCTCCAGGCCGATTTCCTCGCAGCGCGCGTCGATCTCGCCGATGCGCCGCGCGGCGTGCTGCCGGACCCGGCTCAGGCGCAGTTTCTCGAGCTCCAGCGAAGTGATCTTCATGTACGCCGCATGTGGCGCAAGCGCGGCCTGACCGAGGGCGCCGGTGGTGCGCAGATCCTTCATCCCGTGAAGATGGCGTTTGCGCTGCTGCATCTAAGCTCCTCCGCCTTTTCGCCGTGCTCGCGCGCCGGGCCGACAGACCTTGTGCATGGCTTCGTCGATCTTGTGACTCATCTGGGATTCGCCGCCTCGCGTCACCTTGGCGGTGTTGACGTTGAGCACGTCCTGACAAACCCATTGGAACACGGCGTCATCGATATACGCGCCCGCGCGCCCTTGCGCGCCAGCACGCTTGCGATCGCGATGCACGCGCGGATGGTGGGACGATGGTTGTTCACCCCGACCTCGCGCAGTTCCCGAACAAGATCGACCACGATTTCGCCATCAGCGCGCGCGATGCCCGAGCGCGCGACCGCAATCCTGATTTCGGTCTCCCGATCGTAGTGGCCGAGGTCGAGCGTGATGAGCCGATCCATCAGCGCGTCGGGCGCCTTATGCACCCCGGCATACTCCTCCGGATTTGAGGTGAAAATCGCGCGAAACTCGGGATGCACCTCGATGTAGCCGCCCTGGACCTTGCCCAGCGACGGCAGGCTCAGCATCTTCTCTTCCAACACGCTCAGCAGCACGTTGTTGGCTTCCGCGCGCGAGCGGTTGAATTCGTCATAGATGAGCGTGTAACCGTCGCGACATGCGGTGGTCAGGCGATTCTCCATCCACAGCACCCGCATGTTCTCTTCCGACTTGAGGACCGAGTGGATGTAGTTGTCGATGAACTTGGATTTCTTATAACCGACATCCTTGCCGGTCAGATCCGAGCTCACGAACTCGTCGTCGCCATGAATCAGGATGACCGGGCGCCCCAGTTTGGCTGCGATGTGAAACGCGATGGTAGTCTTGCCGGTGCCTGCATAACCCGCCAGATGAAGCGGATAGCCGATCTCGAGATAGGTGAGCGCCCGCTGCGTGAGATCCTCGACGTAGGGGCTGGATACGAAGCCGTCGCCGGCCTCCGGAAGAAACACGCTATCCGGAGCGTCCGGGGCGACGTCGTCCGCGCGCTCGACCGCGTCGGTCTCCTCGTGTTCGAGCAAAGTTTCCAGCGGCGCGCTTCGGTAACCCGACCCATTGAGGTTTTCCGCGACCTTCATGCTGTTTTACCCATGAAATTGTGCCGCGCGTGCGCGCGCTCGCGGTGCAGAGCATGCATCATGTCGTGGATGCCACGCTGATTTTCTGCGTTGAAGGTGCCGCGCATCTCGCGCATCCTGGAATGCTCCTCGTGCATGGCTTTTCGCATCGCGGAGAGCATCTGCGCGGTATCGGACCGGAGTCCGCTGCCGAATCGACGCAGTCCATCAACCAACCTGCGTCGCTCGCGGCGCAGGTTGTCAATTTCGTGTCGGAGATTCATCATGTCGCTGGCAAAGTGCATTGCTGGGATCCTCGATTTACTTGCTGCGGTCCCTCGGGTAGCGCCGGAAAGGTTTCTCATAACCCCTCCCGGCCGCTAACCTCGGGAGCCATTTACGCCGGCGTTGCTGCCGATGCCGTCAACCCGATCGCCTCGGCGTACTTCAGATACGTTTCGACCGACGCGATCACCACTCTCGCTTCGATGGAGAGCAGTTCGATCCCCACCAACGAGACCTTGACCCACGCGTCAATCACGATGCCTTTGTCGAGTATTCGATCCACGACCTCGGCGAGACTGGACGAATCAGTCGCCTTTTGAACTCGTGCCACTTTGCAGTCCTCCTTGCGTCTTCTCGCGATCACCTGCGGAAGCGATTCCGACGGTCTACTTTGGCAGCACTAATTTGTGCCGCGGTCCGTGCTCGGAATTGATCAGTTTGAGCACGGCTAACATTGCATTTGTCGGTCGGGAGACTAAGGAAATGCCATTTTGTGGACGCTCGATGACGTTGGGGGGTGCATTTAAATGCCACCGTCGGTAATCGGATGCGAACGGATGGGGAAGACGTTTGAGAACCGAAAGCGAAGCTACGAGAAACGATGTTGGCGAGGACTATCGGTCGTGCTCGTGCGGTTCGCGTCTCGACTCAGTTGTCAGCCTCCAGATTCGGTGGGGCGTCCGACAATACCGCCGGTAGCAGGCCGCGTCAGGCCTTGCGTCACGCATCGGAGCCGAAATTTCTGACGACAGGCGTAGGGGACAAATTGTTGAGGATGCGCCCGGGCTGAACGGCGACGGGCTGCGAGGTGGGAGCTGGCGGGAGAAAGTGCCAAATTTCAGGCCTTATATGGCCTGCGAAGGCGTGCCAAAACGGTGAACACAGGTCTTTCAAGACCGGTGCCTTCAACCACTCGGCCACCCCTCCCCACGCGCAAGGCTCTACTGTACAGAATCAGGATCGATCGATTGCACGCATCACCCCGGAACTTTCCGCCTCCTCACTCCAGACCGGGACGCCCGCGTGATCCGTGACGCACGATCCCGCCGGGCGGCCTGACCAGCTCGCTCAATTCCAGCGTGAGGCCAGAATATCGCCGGCGCGATCGGCGACCGCCATGATTGTGCCGACCGGATGCGCCGGCACGATGGTCGGGATCAGCGACGCATCGACGACCGCCACGTTGGTGGTCCCGCGCAGGATAAGCGTGGCAGGATCGACTCCCGCGGTCGTGTCGCTCAGCGGAGCCGTGCCGCCGTAGTGATTGATGATCAGCTTGTTGAAATAGACGCCGTCAACTGGCTCCGGTCCGGTCACATAGGTCTTGACATCCGCGAGACTGTTGGGATTGAGGTTCGGGTGGCTTAAGCCTCCAGGTCCGAACACGATCTTCAATCCTGGGTCCTGGGCGAACAACTGGATCATGTCAAAGACCGCCTGAGTCATGAGCATCGTGTCCGCGTTACCTTCAGGCGTGCTCGGCAGGTAGATCTGAGGGAAGATCAGGTTATTCTTTGTATCGAGACTGACCAGGCTGCGTGCCTGAGGATTCAGGAGCATCACGTATGCTGAGAACGTCCGCGGCCCGAAATACTGCCCTCCCAGCGCCCCCGCGCCATTGGGATTGAGGAATATCTCGATGTTCGGGATATTGCTGCCCAATTGGTAGTTGAGAATCGAGACCGGCTGATATTGCGCGTATGGCCCGCTGCCGTTGGCCAAGTAGTTCTGCAAATCGGCGGCATTCCCTGCGAAGTTGCCATAGCTATAGGCCTGATAGGGCACCGCCCCGCTGTACTCGTAGGTCACCATCGTCATTACATGATCGAAGAGGCCGACGCCTACTAACTGATTGTCGATTTTGAACGGCTGTACCGATCGACCGGGGAATATTTGCGATTCCATGCTCTGCGGACCGATGCCGCTGAGGAACAACAACCGTGGCGTAACCAGCCCTCCCGCCGCCATGATCACGATACCGCCGGGGCGCAGGCTCGCAGTGCCCTCCTTTCCTGGCTGTGATTGATTGAGGCTGTCGCGCTTCGAGTAGTGCACCGCACGGGCCTTGCCACTTTCGTTGATGTCTATTTTCAGAGCCTTGGCAAAGGTCAGGATCTCGAGACCTTTCGCAGGCACGCCGCCCGGATCTACTGCCAGGAAGTATCCGCTGATGGGTCCCGCGCGACGTCCGTTGCTGGTGGCGACGTAGGGAGTGCCGTAGATCCCGGGCCCATCGAAGGGCTGACTGGTATCGCCCTGCACCCACCCGTTGTTAGCGTACAAAGGATGGATAATGTTCGCGGGCCCGGTGTTATACGCGATTCCATCGGTCGAAGGTGTATTAGTGATGGGAACGTTCTGGCGCACAGTCTGGAAATAAGGCGCCATGTCCGCCGAATGCCATCGGCTGGGCCAGCTCGCGTCGAATACCTGGTTGGGGTTGGTCTGGAATAGCATGCCGTTGAACATGGCATTGCCGCCCAGTCCTATACCTTGATAGGTGAACGCCGTCTCAGTGAGCTGGTACGGTGCGCCCAGCGCCTGGAATGCGATCAACGAGTACTCACCGGGCACATCGAAGATAGTGAGGTCTTTGCGGCCGCTGGGAATCCACGGCGGAAAGGCGTCGCCGCCGATCGCCGCGCTAGTAGGTCCACCCGCTTCGATGATGAGGATGCGCTTCTTGCCGCCGCTAGCCGCTTGTAGCTTGGCAGCTACGATAACTCCCGCAGTCCCACCACCTACGATGATCGCATCATAGCCGCCCGAGGCCTGACCGACGCTCTGGGCGCTGCTGCCACATCCTGCCATGCCAGTCAGCGGAGCGCCCACGCCGACGGCCAGACTTAGCTGACCGGCTCGGCGCAAGAACTCACGACGGCTGATTGACGACTTTTTCAAGTCAAAGGCTCGATCGGTACCTCATACAACGAAGTTAGCGCATACTCCCTTAGAAATACTTGCCTTATGCTTATTGGCATCCATTCATTCCGGGCGTCGCGTTCATTGAAAAAATCGGCGCCGGCGGCGAGCTGGTGTAGGTGCAATCAGTGGGAAGCATCGCAATTGGCGGTTGCGGCACCTGGAAGGAGACATTCCACTGCGGATTATTCAACTGCGTCAAACAAGAAACATTGGGGACCGGCTGCGTTCCGTAGGCGAATTGATCCGGCAGTGTAAAGGAGAACCCGTAAGCGCCGGCATCGGGATAGTCGATATCCGCAGTGGCCCATTTGCAAATTCCGGTTAAGTTAGCGGAACAGTCCGCGGGTAGATAGCCACCACTGGTGCTGCTGGTGTTGCATTGGCACTGCGAATTAGCGGTGCTCCAACTGCACATACTGTTCGGCTGGCAGCGTCCCCGGATCGAATTGTTGTAGTCGGTGACGAAGTTGTTAAGGCTCATATCCATCGTCACGGTTAGCATGCCTGTTGTCGAATTGTAACTCCTGATCCATTTACCGGTTGTAGGATTGATATCGACCCACGGTGACATTGTGGTATCCATGGAGGTATCAAACGGCGTGAACGTGATCGCCTGAGTGGCGATGTTAGCCTTCTCAGCATGTACGGTAGCGAGGAAGGCACTTGGGTTGGGGATATTTTGGCCCACGAAAATGTCGTAAGTCTCGACGGATTGGTTCGTTGCGTCCGCAGGGATGGGCGGTTTCGCGAACAGCAGAAATACGTGATACTTCTTCCCGGTCTGGAAAACATTAAGGTTCGTGGCGGTTTTTTTCTGCACAGCGTCGCTGATAGTAGTGTCGAGATACCAGCGGCCGTTGTTTGGAGTCAGCGTGCTGCGTTGTCCGGTTAACTGGCCGGACAGGTGGATAATTGGAGGGACGCTCTCACCCTTGACCAGCAATTCACGATGCATCGGGACGCCGAAGCATCGTTCGTTAGTACAGGCTTTGGTCCACATACCGGGGTCTGTCGGAGAAGTTCCATCGCATGATGCGGAAGGAGGCGGCGCGGAGGAGCATTGGTCCGCATACAGTACCGTAGTGACGTAGTCGTACGGGCTGACTTTCGCAGTTGCGCGCGTACTAGTGTTTGAAGGCGTGAAGTCGGACTTGCACTCAAAGTCCTGGGTGGGCGCCTGGAAAAAAATGTTCGAATTGACTGAGATCGTGTTGACCACTCCGGTCAGGGAACCGTCATCGTCGTTCAGTTCGGTCTGGCGATCAACGTCGGTGAAGCCGGCCCACATGCTTGGCTCGACGTTACAATACTCCGCGAGGCTGGTCGGCAAATCGGTGGTGTACGGATAGGGGCTGGCATCGGTGGCGGCGAGGAACTTAGGTTCGATCAGGTAGTGCCGGATCGCCACATTGTTGAAAAACAAGTTAGTGGAGTGAAAGGCCGGCGGATAGTAGAACCCGTTGGGCTGCTTCCATGCGATCGCCGCATTGGGCAGATAGCAAGAGGTTGGACGTGCGGCAGGTGTTGCGACGCCGCCGAGACCAGGGATGCCGAGTACCCGGCCTTGCATATAGGCGCTGTTGCGGCACAACTTGGTTGTGGTGTCCGTGCAATCGTTAATAATAGTGGGAGTGATGTCCAGGTAGACGTTGGAGTCCTCCAACGAGGGCCCGTCGTAGATACTAAAGAACCGATTGGTTGCGTGGTTGCTGAGTTGAAAGACGGACCCATCATCGAGAGTGGAATTTACCTTGTCAGCGGGTATGCAAAAGTTTATATCGGTGTTCCTGCAGACCCGGCCCGAAGTGGGAGTGACCGGGCCGGCGTTGCCGGCGTACTTGTTGCCGGTGGCGGTTTGAGAACTGCCGATGAAAACACTCTTGCGCGCCACACTCCACAACCCGCGCGGGGTATCGGAGCGGGTGTAGCCGCCGCCGGTGACGAAGCTGATCCCACCGTTGAGCACGTCCGTCATCGCGCTGTTGATCACCAGGTTCCACAGCGGTCGAAGCCATATCGCCGCAAAGTTGGTCTCCGTGAAGTTGAATGAGGTTGTAAAGTGGTCGAGGGTGGTTACCGCGCAGTTTCCATTGTTCGAATCGGTGCAAGTCGTGACTCCCGAACAATCGTTAGCGATCTGCTTACCGGCGGAATCGAGACACAGCGTCGCTTTGCGGAAGCCGCCGTGCACGATTGGGTAGTAGGTTTCAACGTTAAAGTCCAAGTTGATCGGGGCAGTAAGAAGCGGGTTCGGGATTGGAGTGAAACCGCCCGGAGGCGTGTTGAGGCCGCCACCACCCACACCGTTGCATGGCCCGACGTCCGCTATTGAGGTGAAGGCGGTCGTCGCGGTCGAGCAAGTGTTGCCTAGAAACTCCTGAATTGGGCTGACTCCATCGTTGGCCGGCAACGCCTGCTCAGACGCATAGGGGGTTCCGTTTTGGGTCCAACTCATCAGCCTGGAGCCGCCGCTATTGCTGCCCGGTACGTACCAGTAGCAGGCGCCGCAGGCTTCCGCCCCAGCTGCCATGTTATATTCGAGGTCGTTCCAGCCGTTCATGAGCCAGAATAGCGTGGGATGCTGCGCATCCGTCCTGTACGGTACCCTCGGGGCGGGGTTGTTGTCGGTGGTGAGGTTTTGGGCAACGAAGATGCCGGGGATACTGCGATTATTGGCGGTATCGTTAACCGCGGCGATCGCGGTGACTCCCAGATTGGCGTAGAGCTGGTTGTTAGTCTCGGTCCCGTCCTCGAGATAGTAGCCGTGGCCGATCGAGCGGTAGCCGACGTTGCGCGCCAGCAATACTCCCTGGGTGGCATGCAGGACTATCCAGCGGGTGAATGAATCCCACACCGAGCAGTCCTTCACAAAGGTGTTGGCGGGGACTTTGCGGGTCATGTGGAAATGAATCGGATAGTGTCCGATTTTTCCACCTTGGCCCAGCTGAAACATCTCGACTCCCTGGAGCTGGAGTTGCTGAAATCCCTGGCGGATGATCATGTGACCGCCAAAGTAGCGGTTGAGATCCTTGGAACTTGCCGCCGGCAGCGGGTCGGTGGGTTTGGTTCCCTGCGAGACGATTCTGATGCTGCGGGTCAAAAGACCGACCGCCGCGCGAGTATCGACCGAGGTCAGGTCGGTGAGTGGAGTATAGGGTGGGGCCGGTCGATTGGTAATGCGACCCGCTACGTCGAATGTCGAGGCGTTGTGCGGAAACTGCAGGCCTGTCATCAGCGTGATCGTGAGGCCATTGGAGGCTACACTTTTAATTTGCAACACCTCCGAATGCGAGACCAGATAGTCGGTGGTGGTCAGGATGATAAAGTCGTTTGGCTGCCAATCAACCGGAGCAGGACCTGACAAGGTTATTTGGGTCGCGCCGGGTTGGAGCGTTCCATCCTGGCACATACCAACGACGTTGTTATTGCTGTCCATGACCGGCCCGGTTGCCTTTCCAGGGCAGCTATTGAGCCTCTGCCAACTGGTGCCGGTGTTGCTGGGAATGACAGGGGGAGCCATGGTGGTACCGAAGCTGGTATCCGTATAGGTTGCGCCCTTTTTGCCATAGAGGCGCAGCGTGCCTCCATAGGAGAGGCCAATCATCTTGTATCCGAAGAATCCCTGGAGGTTGCCACCACCGCCGTCATACGCCAGGGTGTCGTACATGTAGAAGCAGTCCGAGACACCACCCGGTAGTAGGCTTGGGTTCGTGGTGCAAGTCGGAAACGGCAGTGGGCTTTTCGCCATCATGTTGATCGTGGTCGTCAACGGGATACCGCACGACTTGTCAACGCTTGCCGAGGTTCCGACGACTTTCTTGCATGAAACTCCGGTCCCGTTTTTCCGGTCCGCCTGCTCCGCGCCGTAGAGGTGAAATACGAGCGGTCCGCTGGTAGTGCCAATCGGGACGATGGTCTCGCTGGGGCTGCCCGGGTTTACGACCCCTCCGAGGAGACTGCCGCCGTTCTGGATGAGGATCGATTTGGCGTAGAAGTCGGTTTTCGTATCGCCGAATCGAAGTGAACCGCCATTGACGATGTTGACGTCGCCGTAGGTATAAGTACCGGCGCCGACGGTACAGAGGCCGTTGACAACCACATCTTTCCCGGTACCGGTGGGTAGAGCCTGGGTACCACAAAACTCCTCGCCAGCACCAGCCGCGTGCGCTGTGGATCGGGGCAGGCTGGTTTGAAGCAGTGTGAGCACGAGCAAGGCGGCGAGGAAGGGAACCAAACGTACTTCCCGAACGGTGAAATCCGACAACATCGCATTTCCCCCTGAACGAAGGTAACTTCTTTGCCCTGACCGGCCGTCGCGGTGAACAAACGCGCTCGTTAACAGCCCCGAGCGTGATGCGCGGGAACGAGAAAATCGGTCAGGAGGTCAGATAAACCACAAATAGCCTGAGAGCACCTGAAGAACAATAGACCAAGCTCTGTTTTCTTAAAATTTGATATATGGTATTGACTCTCACTTACTGCAATTACTCTCAGCCTTTTCGAATCAGCGCGTCGGGGGAGGAAGTATTATGGACGCATCGTCCTGGAACTACCGAAACGACTGTACGCGCGCGATCTCGGCAGGCGGACCGATGGTTCTGCTGATCCTGATAAGCATTTTTGTCGCGGGATGCGGCGGGGGCAGTAGTAGTAGCTCGCAGCCGACTTCGCCGGGGCTTTGGGTGGCAAACCGCATTCCTAACAGCGTGACGGGCTTTTCCGCAGGAGCCCGCAAACATAGCGGCACTCCCGCCGCCACTTTCAGCAATTCGAGCACCGAGCTGAATGACCCCGAAGGTCTCATATTCGACAAACACCACAATATGTGGGTGGCAAATTGCGCGGGCTCGGATGACCTCTTTGGAAGCATAACGGAATTCACCCAGGGTCAACTCGGAAAACTAAAACAGGACCCAGCCCCGGGTCCCGCCGTGGAGCTGATGGATGATGGCTCTGGCGCCGTGTTCAACTGTCCGTACGGCCTCGAGTTCGACCAAAGCGGCAACCTGTGGGTGAGCAATCGTTTTACCCCGGAGCTTATAAGCTTTAGCCCGGATCAGTTGCAACAGAGCGGAGTTCAGCCCCCCGACACCACGATCTTTTCCACTCATTTTGGAGGGCTGGAGGACCTGCTGTTCGACAAGGAAGGCACTCTTTGGATTGCCGATGCGGCCGTCGCTAGCGTGTTTGGATACAAAAGCGCGACGCTGGCCGCCGCGCTGGGGCAGACCGTGGAGGTAGACCCAGACATAATCAACAGCTCTGCGGCGCTGAACCTTCCCGACGCCTTGGCGTTCGATCGCGACGGAAATCAGTGGGTTGCGAACTGCAATAACAACAACCTCGTGAGGTTTAATGCGGCCGACATAGCCATGAGCGGAGCGCCGACGCCGGAGATCACGCTTACTTCAACGGCTGTTACCACTGCCTCGGGCACCGCGGAGAGTCTGGATTGTCCTGAAGGCATAACCTTCGACCCAAGCGGGAATCTTTGGGTCAGTAACGCCATCAGCGACACCTTCGGCAGTCTGGCGAAGTTTACGCCCAGTCAGCTCTCGGCAAGCGGCAGCCCGGCTCCCGCGGTCTTCCTCGACGCGGACAGCATGGGGGACAACCTGAATCAACCGGTGCTGATCGATTTCGGACCTCCCTGATCGGCGTTTCTTAGATGATCGAGGCGAAGGTAGTCGGCAGAGCGCCCACGCCGACGGCCAGACTTAGCTGGCTGGCTCGGCGCAGGAACTCACGACGACTGACTGATGACTTCTTCAAATCGGCTATCGAACTTTCGCATCAACCATTCGCCGACGCGCCAGAAATAGCTGCGAAAGTTGGTCTGGGCTGGTTCATCAATCTCAACGCACCGCGATGGTTCGACCAACGGTGGAACAGGGGGGTACGGATCCTTCGCGCGCTTCTGCCCTGAACAGGATTGGGGTTTTGTAGTGTTATACAACCGAGACAGCCCCGATCCTCGTTTCGTGGATATGGTCGGCGTCAACATCACTCAACTGCTAACGGGCCAGCCATCCGTGCGCCTAGACTGGCTACCGAAAAATGATCAGAGAGCACCAGCTGCGAAGATGCCCTAGCTCAGGCGCGGCTGGCGCGGGTCAGCGGACGAATCAGGAGCAGGATCGTGATGGCAACCATCCAGGCGGCGATGCCGCTAATCAGCGGTTGCGAACCGTAGCCGCGGAGCCATCCCGGCAGCGCTGCGCCCGCGGACGTCATCCGCGGCCATAGCTTTGCGCCAAGTACGAAGCCGGCGTGGAGTCCAATCGGAAGGTAGACCGTGCCAGTTTCAAGGAAGGCGTCGCCAAGCACAATCCCGAGCAGGAACAATCCGATGAACGTCGGGAGCATCAGCGCAGGATTCGCGAGATGCTCGAGGCTCAGCCCGAGCGTGTCAAATCCCGCGAGCGGATGAATGCCATTGACGTAAAACTTTTCCGGCGATCGGACCAGATGAGCGATCGCGTAGATTGCCGAACTCAACAGCAGGGCCGCGGTGCGGCCGAAGTCTCCTTCCATGCCGACCAGCAGGAACGCTCGAAAGAATCCTTCCTCGATAATCGCTATGACGACCGCGGAGAGGAAGTACTTCGGCATCAGGCGCCAGATATTCGCGGAGGTTTCATCGGCGTGCGCGCCCATCAGCACGGCGATATAGACCAGCGTCGCAATGGCGGTGATCGCGATAAGAAATCCTCGCGTCGTGCGTGGCAAATTTCGCACCGGGCGATCGAAGCCACTGCGCAAGAGTGGCACGATTCGGAGCTCTCGAGCTTGCGATATGAGCGCGATCGCGACCAGCATCATCACGGTGCGGTCGAAAATTCTCGGGAAGGGAAAATGAAATCCCATCGCAGCTACGGTGGCCGCGGCGAACGGTGAAATGATCGTAGCGAGCACCACGCTCGCCACGATCACCATCGTCAATCTGAGGGTGAACGACATCTATCGAAGAGTCCGAAGATTAAGCTTGGCACCGAGCGATACCGATTGCACGACCGCCTTGCAAGGCACGATTTGTGCGGGGTCATCCGTCGACGCCGCTGGATCAGCGAGGAACGGAAGGGAATCATGAGTGCCGCGAGTGCAGTCGCAGGATTTTCCATGCGCAGTGAGGATGCTTCACCATCGACGCCGCAACTCGATTGGCGCCTCGTCGCCGCGTTCTCCGGCGCGACGGTCCTGATTCATTTCCTGACCAACGGCGCCTATGGCTACTTCCGCGATGAGCTCTACTTCATGGCGTGCGGCGAGCACCTCTCGTGGGGCTATGTCAACCTTCCTCCGATGGTGGCGGCGATCGCTCGGTTCAGCCGCGCCACGATGGGCGACTCGCTCTTCTCGATTCGATTTTTCCCGGCGCTCGCAGGTGGCGCGACGGTAGCGCTCGCGGGGGTCTTCGCATGGGAACTCGGCGGCGGGCTATTCGCTCAATTCCTCGCGATGCTCACGGCGATGGTTACACCCATCTTTCTTGGCCTCGACACCATTCTCACGATGAACGCGTTCGATCCGATTTTCTGGATGGGATGCGCGTGGGCGCTGATCCGCATCATCAAGAGCGGCGACCCGCGATGGTGGCTGATGTTCGGAATCTCGGCAGGACTCGGCCTGGAGAACAAGGAATCGATCGTGTTCTTCGGCGTATGCGTGCTTGTGGCGCTGATGCTCACGCCGCAGCGTGAGGTGATGTTCAACCGATGGTTCCTGCTCGGCGGGCTGGTCGCATTGGTCCTCGCGATGCCGACGGCGATCTGGCAGGCGATCCATCACTTTCCGATGCTCGAGGAACTCAGCAACGTGAAGGCGAGCAACAAGAACACGCCGCTCACGATGCTCAGTTTTTTTGCTGGGCAAGTGGTCCAGTTGAACCCGCTCTCGGCGCCCGTCTGGATCGGCGGTTTGTATTTCTTTCTGTTCTCGGAGCGTGGAAAACGATTTCGCTTCTTCGGACTCACTTACATTTTGTTATGGATCGCGTTCGTCGTACTCCGAGGCAAGGTTTACTACATCGCGCCCATCTACCCGCTGCTGATTGGAGCGGGAGCGGTCTTTCTGGAAAGTGTCACCGCCAGCATCTGGCGCCCGCTGATACGCTATGCGCTTCCCGCGATCGTTTTGATCACCGGCATACTACTCTCCCCGAATGCGATTCCGGTGCTGCCGGTTGATACCTTTATCCGCTATGAGCATGCCCTCAAAGTTCAGGCGCCGAAGACGGAGACCTTCGAACTCCACGATCTGCCTCAGCTCTATGCCGACATGTTCGGGTGGGAGGAGATGACCGCGAAGGTCGCTGGAGTTTACCGGAGTCTAACGCCGGCGGAGCAGCGCGACGTCGTCATCTATGCGAGCAACTATGGCGAGGCCGGCGCCATCGATTTCTTTGGCCCGCGTTATGGTTTGCCGAAAGCAATCAGCGGGCACATGTCGTACTTCATTTGGGGTCCACCGTCGCATGAATTCAAAACAGTGATCGCCATCAAGGGCGATGAGGCCGGATATCGACGAGCGTTCGGCAGCGTGGAGCGCGCGGCGAGATTCGGCAACAACTACGCGATGCCGCAAGAAGCTGGGCCGATTTACCTGTGCCGCGATCCGAAAGTTGATCTCAAACAGCTCTGGCCGCGGGCGAAGCTGTATAATTAGCTTCGCTTACTTGATGCGTTCAGGCCGCCGTTGCGGATACAGCACGACCTCGACCGGACATACTCGCGCGGGCGACTTTACGATGTTGAGGACTGCCGCCGCGACGTCGTCGGGCGCCAGCATCAGTTGGCGATCGAGGCGTTTGTTGTTGGGGATCAGCGCGGTGTCGACCAGTCCCGGAATTATCACCGACACTTTTATCCCTCGATCGCCGAGTTCCGCGAAGGCCGCATGCGTGAAGGTAACGAGTCCCGCCTTCGACGCCGCATAGACCGCTTCCCCGGCCGCCATGTTGCGCGCGGCGACTGATGCGATATTGATGATCGCGCCGCCCCCGCGTTCCGCCATCGGAATCGCCGCCATCCTCGTAAACGCGATCGGCGCGCGCAAATTCACCGCGAGAATTCGGTCCGCATCGCTCGCGCTCATCTTCACCAGCGACGTGCGAGGCGGAGCCCATCCGGCGTTGTTCACCAGCACATCGATGCGGCCGAAGCAGTCGAGAGTCGTCTCGACAACCGCTTCGGCGCTGTCCTCGTCCGCCAAATCGATCAGCACGATCAGCGCGCGCTCGGGTACCAATCCGGAGATGCGCCGCGTCTCCTCGAGCTCCTCGCGAGTCCGAGCCGCGATGCAAAGCGAATAGCCCTCGCGCGCCAGTGCCACTGCGATCGCGCGCCCGATGCCGCGGCCGCCGCCGGTAACCAGCGCGACCGGATGTGGATGAACTTCCGCCACTCAGGCCATCCCCTTGGCTCGTGCGCTGACATAAACTTGAACTCGCATTGCAACTCGCACAGACTCGCATCATAACGTGAGCATTCGGGCCGCGGCCACTGAACGGAGAGGTGAATGAATCGCCAGGTTTTTCGCGAGTACGACATCCGGGGAATTGTCGAAGAGGATTTCACCGATGATTTCATTGTGGACCTCGGCCGCGGCTACGCGACGATGCTGCATCGCGCCGGCAAGCATAAGATCACGCTCGGGCGCGATTGCCGGATGTCCTCGCCGCGGCTGCGTAACCTGCTGCTCGAAGGATTGCTTCCCGGCGGCATCGACGTGATCGATGTCGGCATCGTGCCGACTCCGCTGCTGTATTTTTCAGTACTGCACTGGAAGATGGATGGCGGCGCGATGATCACCGGCAGCCACAACGCGGCCGAATACAATGGCTTCAAGCTCGGCATCGGTCCGACCACGATTTTCGGCGCCGAGATTCAAAAGCTCGCGGACATTATCGAGAAACGCGACTTCCACAGCAGCCGCGAGAAGGGCGCGCTCAACGAGGTTGCGATTCTTCCCGAGTACGGCGATTTCATTCGCGCGAACATCAAGCTCAAGCCCGGACTCAAGGTCGCCGTCAACGGCGGCAACGGATGCGGCGGCGTGGTTGCCGAACCGCTGATGCAGGACCTCGGCGCCAACACCTTCGGCATCTACATCGAGATGGATGGCCGTTTTCCGAATCATCATCCCGACCCAACGGTCGAGGACAACATGCGCGATTTGATCGCCGAAGTGGCCAAACGCAAGGCGGACATCGGGATCGCCTACGATGGCGATGCGGACCGCGTCGGCGCGGTCAACGAGAATGGCCGCATCGTATGGGGCGACGAGCTGATGGTGGTGTTCTCGCGCGCGATTCTGAAGGAGCAGCCGGGCGCGGCGATTATCGGCGACGTGAAATGCTCGCAGCGGATGTACGACGACATCGCGCGCAACGGCGGACGTCCGATTATGTGGAAAACCGGCCATTCGCTGATCAAGAGCAAGCTCAAGGAAGAGCACGCGGCGCTCGCAGGCGAAATGAGCGGCCATATGTTCTTCGCTGACCGGTATTTCGGCTTCGATGATGCGATTTACGCGTCGTTTCGCTTGCTCGAAATCATCAGCCGCGAGGGTAAGGGCCTCGCACAGATTCTCGCCGACCTGCCGAAAAGTTTTTTCACCCCCGAGATCCGCATCGACTGCGCCGACGACAAGAAATTCTCGGTTGTGAAAAGTGCCGCCGAATATTTTTCCAAGCATTACGACGTTATCGCCATCGACGGCGCGCGGGTGAAGTTCGCCAACGGATGGGGTTTGGTGCGCGCGTCCAACACGCAGCCCGCGCTCGTGACAAGATATGAGGCGAGCGATCAGAGGAGCCTCAACGAGATTCGATCGATTTTCGAAAGCAAGCTGAAAGAATTGGGTGCGATGTGAGAGCGGACCTAACCCCTACCCCCTTCCCTTTAGGGAAGGGGAACAGAGCAAGAGCGTAGCCGGTGGCCCGAACGGAAAGGCTCCTCAACGGTCGGGCGAAAGCGTCAGCCAAAACCTCAGCATTGATTATAGCAGGAGGGCGAGGGACCAGATTCTGGCCCGCGAGCCGCGAAAATCGACCCAAGCCGCTTTTCTCCATCGACGAAGGAACTACGCTGCTCAGCGAGACGATTGGGCGCCTGCAGCCGCTCATATCGCGTGATCGGATTTTCGTTCTCGTCACAGCGTCGCAGAGAAAAGCCTTCGCATCCGCGATCGAGGGGTCGATTCCCCCGAACAATCTGATCCTCGAACCTGAGGGGCGCGGGACCACGGTCGCGATCGCGTACGGCGCGGCGGTGATCCGCAAGCGATTCGGCGACGGACTCATCGCGGTGATGCCCGCCGATCACTACATCGCGCCGGCGAGCGGGTTTCGCGACACTCTCGCGAAGGCGCTCAGCCTGGCCGCGAGCGAGAAAGCGATCGTCGTCATCGGAGTGACGCCGACTCGTCCGGAGACCGGTTACGGCTATCAGGAAATCGGCGCGAGTCTCAGCGGCGGCTATCGGGTCAAGCGCTTCGTCGAGAAACCCAATCCGGCGGCGGCGAAAAAAATGGTCGCCGCGAAGCGCTTCCTGTGGAATGCGGGAATGTTTGTGATGACGACCGCGACGCTCGAGCTCGAACTGACGCGCCATGCTCCTGCTCTAGCGGCCGCGGCCGAAAAGCTCGCGAACCTGAAGGGTTCGGCGCTAGCGAAGCTGTACCATCAGCTCGATTTCGATTCGTTCGATCGCGTCGTGATCGAACGCACCCCCAACGTTCTTGGTGTCAAGGCGGACTTCAGTTGGCATGACGTTGGAACATGGGAGGGACTGTGGGAAGCGATGGGCGGCCGCGAAAAGAACGTCACGGTTGGCAACGTGCTCACGCTTGAATCCGACGGAGTTCTGGCACATAGCAACTCGCGCCTGATGGTACTGCTCGGGGTGAAGGATATCGTAGTGGTCAACACGCCCGATGCGCTGCTGGTGATTAATCGCGGGCGCTCGCAGGAGACTCGCCGCGTGACCGAGGAGCTCAAGCGCCTCGGGCTACACAGATATCTCTAGTCGAGCGCTTGCGGATCGAGCTTTGCGACGAGGCGGCGCAACTCGAACTCGTTCTCCGAGGCTTCATCCGCGATCTTCTTCAGAGTCTCGCCAAGCTCCGGATTCTCACCTTCCCAGCGCATCGCATGACGATGCAGCTCCTGTGCAAAGAGCAGTAGAATCTCCAGGTCATTGCTGAGGCGCTCCCAGTTGTTGGAACCCTCGTGGGGCACTTCCTCGGGAGGCCGCGGCCATAGGCTGTACTCGGCGAGAACGGCGCGCAGGGTATTTTCGTGCGCCGCTTCCTTCTCGGCTATCTTGCGCACCCCCTGAGCGATGGTTGGATACATCGCGCGTTCTGCATGTCGGCGCAGGCGATTCACTAACGCCTCCGATTGACCCGCCAGTATCGCGAGTTCGTCGATCAGCCGCGGTCCGGAGATGGCTCTTCGTAGCCTGTCCAGTAGTCCCATTTCCTGCACGATTCTTCCCACTTCCTGCCGAGCTTCGGCGCAACATTCCTACATTATTCGCCCGCGGCATTCCACGCATCCCCGTGCATCGCGCGGGGGCATCGCGCGTCTGTATAGTGGATACCGTATCGGTCGCGCGCTGAACGGTCTGACCGGAAGGATAACCTGTGGCACGTCGCCTCGCCGGACTTCGAAAAAGCAAGCTCGCAAAATGGTGGAAACGGGGGCCGCTCTCGCGACGGATCCGAATCGCGACCAGCGCGGGATTTCTGGTGCTCACCTTCGCGTTGGGGTTTTACCTCGCGGATCTGTACGAGAACATTTCGACGCTGATCGAGGAGCGTCATGCCGCATTGACGTCGGCGATTTACTCGGCGCCGACTATGATTCAGGTTGGCGACGACATCGATCATCTCAATCTTGTCGAACGGCTGCGGCGGCTCTCCTACACGCAAACTTCTTCGCCGGCCGCGCCGGGTGAGTTCGCGATGATGCCCGGCGCGATGTGGATCAATGTCCGCGAATTTCGTGTTGGCGCGAAAGATTATCCCGCCGCGCTGACACGTCTGGTGCTGCGCGGCAAGAAGATTACGGGGGTTGCCGATTCCTATGGCGTCGCGCAGAAGAGCGCCGCCCTCGAGCCCGAGGTGATCGGACGCCTGCTCCCCGGCGCGCCCGCCGAGCGCGTCGAAGTTCGGCTCAGCGAACTCCAGCCCTATCTGGTGAAAGGCCTCCTCGATACCGAAGATCGATGGTTCTACTACCACCCCGGCTTCGATCCCATTCGGATCCTCGAGGCGGCGGTGAACGATTTCCGGACGCATCGCCTGAGCCAGGGCGCCAGCACGATCACGCAACAACTCGCGCGCACCTTTATGGATCGCCACGAGCGCAGCTTCTCTCGAAAATTCCGCGAGCTCGCGGTCGCACTCGTGATCGAATTCCGCCTCAGCAAGAATGCCATCCTAGAGCGCTACACCAATGACGTTCCGATGGGCGAATACGACGGCACGCCGATCGAGGGGATGCCGCTGGCGGCGCGCTATTTTTTCAACAAGGACTTGCGTGAGGTTACGCCGGTCGAAGCCGCGACGTTGATCGGAATGATTCAGGCGCCCACCGCCTACGATCCGCGGCGGCATCCAGAGCAATGCCGCAAACGACGCGACACCGTGTTGGTCATCATGCGCGTCAATGATCTGATCGATCAGCCGACCTACGCCGCCGCTTCCGCGTCTCCGGTGCAAGTTGTGAAGATGCCGGGACTTCGTCGCGCGCCGTATTTCACCGACTATGTGACGGCGTTCGTGAATCGGCTCCCGAGCCTGAGCGGTCATCTCGATGGACTGAAGGTCTACAGCACGCTCGATCCCGAGTATCAGGCCGACGCGCAGGAAGCGGTCGAGAGCAATCTCGCGAGGCTCGAGAAGTCGCGGCGCGGCCTGCGGCGGAAAGACAAAAAGGATCAACTCGAGAGCGCGATGGTGGCGCTCGATACCAACTCGGGCGCGATCGTCGCGATGGTTGGCGGGCGCGACTACGCCTCGAGCCAGTTCAATCGCGTGACGCAGGCGCAGCGCCAGCCCGGCTCGGCATTCAAGCCTATCGTATACTTGGCGGCAATGGATCCGGACCGCTCGCCGCTGCATCCGCCACTCACGCTCGCCTCAGTGCTGCCCGATGAGCCAATGTCGTTCAACGGATGGAGTCCAGCGAACTACGAGCGCACCTATCAGCCGCAAGTCACCGTAGTACAGGCGCTGTCGGAATCGCTCAATGTTCCTACCGCCTACGTCGGCAGTGAGCTGGGCGCGCCGCTGATGGTGAAGACCGCGCACGAGATGGGAATTCAAACGGACCTTCCGGCAGTGCTCCCGATGGCGATCGGCGCCGATGAGCTTACGCTGCTTGAACTGACCTCGGCGTATCAAACCTTCGCCAGCATGGGTGAGCAAGCGACTCCTTACGCGGTTGAGTCGGTAATTGATGCGAGCGGGCGGCCGATCTATCAGCACACGCCGCAAACGCATCAGGTGATCGATCCCAACGTCGCATACCTGATGACCGGCGGGCTGAAGGCGGTGCTGCGCTTTGGAACCGGCGCGTCGTCCTCGCGCCTCGGGATCGATTTTCCGGCAGCGGGCAAAACCGGCACTACGCAGGACTACAAAGATGGATACTTCATCGGCTACACGCCCGATGTCGTTTGCGGAGTGTGGGTAGGATTCGACCAACCCGCGCCGACCGGAATGACGGGTGCCCAATCCGCGCTGCCGGCATGGGTAGATTTCATGGTCTCGACGGCACCCGATGATGCGCAGGATTTCGCGATACCGTCCGGCATCGAAATGGCGACCATCGATCCCGCATCAGGTGGTCTGGCGACGTCGGCCTGTCCTCGCACCGTCAAGCTGCCGTTTCTGATTGGGTCGGCGCCGACGCAACTATGTCCGCTGCATGGAGGTCTGCTGGCGTCGATGCCGCCTCCAAGTCCACCGGAAGTATCAGCACCCGCCGCGATGCCATCGGTGGTACCGAACGCGGTTCCGAGCCCGACCAACTCGGATGTTTTCGGCAAAATCGGAAGCTTCTTCGGATCGCTGTTCGGTCCTAAACAAGCGACGCCTTGAGGGTCATCTAAAGCGACACTTTCAGTGTCATGCGCGCTTGCGAGCTGATTCCCTCGCCCGCCTGCCGATCCTCGAGCAATTGTGACGCGCCATTTCCATCGGTCGCGCGGACGCGGATGACGAATGAGCCCGACCGGGTTGGAACGAACCGATATTTCCAGATAGTCCAGATGTATGGCGAGCGATTGTCGAGGATCTCGGCTTCGCGCCAGCTCGCGCCCTCGTCCAGGGAAATATCGACGCGCTTGATTCCGGACGGTCCCGCTAGCGCCCATCCATAGAAGTCGGTGGGGCCGTGGATGTCAACCGATCCTCCGAGGAACGACATCAAGCCATCGGCAGGCCGCGGCGAGAAGAATCCCGAATTGACCTTGCGCCATGCGGTGTGACTCCATCCGCGCTCTTCCCAATAGCCGCGAAACTCAGTGGGCAGGAATTCTATCTCGGTTATCCACTTCGGCTGCTTCATCCCGTATTTGCCTGGGATGAAAATGCGTACCGGAAACCCATGCGCGATGGGCAACGCCTGCCCGTTCATCAGGTAGGGGAGGAAATTCTCCTCGCGCATGATCTCCTCGCGCGGCACCCCGGTGTAGTAGTTGTCAGCCGCGCGCATCGCGACGTACTTGGCCTCCGGCCGCACCCGCGCGCGATCGAGAATCGGCTTCAGTTTAGTACCCACCCAATCGGCATTGCCGATAGCGGTGCCGTCGGGCGGATTCGATATGCACTCCAGCGTTAGCGTCTGTTTGAACTGCGGGAGCCGGCGAATCTCGCCATATGAAAGCTCCAGCGGATTCTCGACTAGGCCTTTGATTTTGAGGCGCCACGATGCGGGAACGATGAGCGGGCTGCCTCCGTATGAAGTCAGGTAGAATTTCTCATTCGGCGTCGGACCACCGAATCTGAGCGGCGCCGCTGCGGTGGGAGATGCGGCACTCGCGAGCTTTGCCGCGGCCGGTATATTCGCCAGCGCGAACGCCGCCCCCGCCAGCCGAACAAACTTCCTGCGCGTCATGATGATTCAACATTACCACGCGTCGCCGAGTTCCGGCGCGGAGTATCAGGCGGCGTCGTCGGGGTCGTCGTTCACGATACCATCGTCGTCAACGACCGCTCGCTCATCTTCGATCGGCGAGGGCGGCAGTGCCACGACGGTATCCGAGAGCCGCCGCGACACGATGATGAACGCCGAATGCGCGATCATCCGATGCATCGGGCGCACGCTCATTCCCTTCACCTGCCAGAAGCGCAGCATCGTTTCGAATGATTCGATTTCGCCGAATGACGGCGAGCGCTGCAGCTCTTCGCAGGTGTCTTTGAGCTGCACCGTCGTGGGGACGTAGCACACCAGCACGCCGCCGGCGCGCAACGCTTTCGCGGCGACCGGCAGCGCGCGCCCCGGCTCCGGAAGATCGAGGAACAGGCGATCGACCCCGGTTTCCTCAAAGCCCTGGTAGAGGTCGTGCAGACGCAGCGTCCAGTTGGGCGCTTCGCCGAAAAATGTCGCGACGTTTTTGGTCGCGGCCTTTGCGAAGTCCTCGCGGATCTCGTACGAGATGACGCGTCCGTTCGGGCCGACGGCGCGCAGAAGCGCGATAGTGAGCGCGCCCGCGCCGGTGCCGCCTTCGATCACGGTCGCGCCGGGGAACACGTCGCCCCATATCAGCAGCGGCCCCGTGTCTTTGGGATAGATGACCTGGGCGGCGCGCGGCAGATGCGGAATCAGGTCGGCGTAGGTCGGCCGCAGTGCGAGGTACATCTCGCCGCTGGAAAATTTGACGCGCGAGCCTTCCTCGACGCCAATGATGTCGTCCGCCATCAGCTCGCCGCGAATCAGCAGCTTGACGCCGGGACGTAGGATCTTGAGGTAGCGGCGGCCTTTGCGATCGATGAGGAGGGCGGCATCGTTGGGTTTAAACTTCGAATCCAAGCTGGTCTACGGATATTCGCATGGGCGGCGCCACGCAACAGGCATCCAGACAAAACCACAGAGACACGAAGGCACAGAGTCAGACCAGCCAGCAGATGCGGCCCGCAACGGGCCTGTCCGAAAATCGTTAGGATCCTCCTGACAGGGCCGCTTCGGCCCGCATCCGTTTTCTGCTCCGATCTCTGTGCCTCCGTGCCTCTGTGGTTTTGCCTGATTCTTCTCCTTCCGCTGCCTGGCTACTTGACCCTTCGGACCGGCGCAACTACCTTATCGATGCTGCCCGGCCCAGAAACTTACGATGGCCGGGTCGTTTCACATCAGCACTGATGATTTGCGACTAGTTAGCCGGCGGTTCATATGCGACATGCGTGTGAAGCACCGGCTTGATGCTTTATAATACATCTGAGGACCAAAAATTATGGCCGAGAAAAAAGCGAAGACCGCAGAAAAGAATCCCGGGGAGATTCAGCATAAGCACCTCTGCCCCGAATGCGGCAGCGACAGTAAGGTGACCAAGTTCGCCGGCTTTGGACGCAAGGGCTTCTATATCGTCTGTGAGAAGAACGCCAGTCACGTTGGCCGGCTCCGCTAAATCATTATCCGGCGAGGGAGGCGTGCGAGCGATGGCGCGGACCAAGAAGACGAGTAAAGCCTCCAAGAAGGACAAGTACGGCAGCTTCGACGATCTGACCGAAGAGGCCGAGGAAGATGCGGACCTTCCCAAGGACGAAGCCGGCCGGCGCAAGATCAAACGCCAGTACACCGATCTGCTCGGTATCCGCATCGAGAAATTGCGCGGCCGGATTCTCAATCGCGAACGCATCAACAAGACGATCGAGGGCATCTACTACATCTGCTTCGATTGCCTGAAGGTGTGCCATTCGCTCGACGACGGCCTGGTCGAAGACACCAACAACCAGCAGAACCTATGCGCGGCCTGCAGCAAGATTCGCGCGCAAGCTGCTGCGGCCGAGGCGAAAGCGGCCGCCGGACCGTCCCATCCGGCGCGTACGAGTTCGCGCAAACGGGCGTCGGCCTGAGCACCCCTCGCCGCCGCAAGGCCGACCAACAGAAAAGGTAAGTCAGAAGATCGATGGCACTGCAGCTAATTCCTCCCAATATCAATCTCGATTTTGTCGGCAAGCGAAAGTTCTTCGTCGGTCTGTCGCTCATCATCAATATCGCCGCGATAGTTTTGCTGTTCACGGTCGGACTCAATTACGGCGTTGACTTCTCGGGCGGAAGCGTGGTGCAGATCCGAATGACGCAAAAGGCCAGCCCCGATCGCATCCGCAAAGCGCTGGTGCCGCTCGATTTGGGCGAGGTATCGGTGCAGGACTTCGGCACCGGCGGCCAGGAGTTCCTCGCGCGCTTCGAGAAGCCCAAGGGTATCGGCAGCATCGGGCCCAGGATTGAAGCGGCACTAGACAAGGAATTCGGCGCCGGTCAAGGCAAGGTGGTTCGGGTCGAGACGGTCGGCGCGAAAGTCAGCAAGGACCTGAAGTTCGATGCGATCGCGGCGATCACGGTCGCGACGCTGCTGATGGGTGTGTTCATCGCGATCCAGTTTCGCCACGTCAGTTGGAGCTTCGGCACCGGCGCCGTCATCGCGCTGGTTCACGACGTGCTGGTTGTGATCCTGGCCCTGATCATCAGCCGCTTCGAATTCGACCTCACGACGCTGGCCGCGTTGCTGACGGTTATCGGCTACTCGGTGCATGACACGATCATAGTGTCGGATCGAATCCGTGAGGATGCCAGCAAGCGCCGCCGCGAGACGCTCGCAGCGGTGATGAATCGCGCCATCAACGAGACCCTCTCGCGAACCATTCTGACTTCGGGCACCGCCATATCGGTGCTAGTGGCGCTGCTCGCGCTCGGCGGTCCGATCCTGCGCCCGTCGGCATTTACGCTCCTGATCGGCTTCATTACGGGAACCTATTCTTCGGTGTATATCGCGGGTCCTGTCGTGCTGTTCTGGGAGAGCCGCGTGAACATCAAGACGCCTCGCCCACCGAGCGCTCGCGCCGCGTAGGTTGCCCTCAGTAGTTTCGTTCGAGGTGCAATGGGATCCTTGCGGATGCGCAGCTGGATGTGTGCATCTTTCTCGGCGAATCCCGGAAAACCTCCGCGCGACGACTCCCCGGCTAGCTTCTTCAGACGGCATGCGTCTTGCGCTTGCGAGAGGCCGAGTTGTAAAGCTCGCGGGAGGGATGGCCATGCCAGAGAATTACCTCGCACTTCGAAATCGGACGTTCGTGCAATGCGCTCGCATCGCCGCCATTATGCTCGGAGGTTTGTGGATCGCGTCGTGCTCGATGTCTTCGCTGGCCGACACCTTCACTGCGGGGCAGGGTTCCTTCGAAAAGACTATCGCGGTTAGCGGCACGCCAATCTCCGT
The DNA here is from genome assembly GCA_963815835.1 of uncultured delta proteobacterium. GTDB lineage: Bacteria > Desulfobacterota > Binatia > Binatales > Binataceae > DATGKG01. The sequence goes on along the minus strand of CAWFIF010000001.1, from coordinate 2,145,139 downwards.
CGATACGATCACTGCGGCGGGAGATATCACCGTTCATCATGGCAGCGATCGCGAGGTTCACGTAGTTGGGCACGTCCGCATCTATCGCGGGGTGTGGGGAATGCCGCACATCTCGCCCGAGGAAGCGCTTGCGCGCCTTCAACAGAATCCGCCCATCGAGCAGCAGGGCAACTCAATCAGAGTTGGCTACCTCAGCGATCCCGAGCTGACGCACAACATATCGATTAGTTATGAGATCGAGGTTCCGGCCGCGACCAGACTATCTGCGCGAATCAGTTCAGGCTCGGCAACTATCGATGGAATAAACGGCCCGGTTGAGGCCTCGACCTCCTCGGGTCACGTCACTGTGACGAACATCAAGGAAAGAGTGCAGGCGAGTTCAAATTCCGGCGGTGTCGATCTGCGATCGATCGATGGCGCCGCAACGGTTTCGGTATCGAGCGGATCGATCATGGGCAGCGATCTCGTCGCGACCAACGCGAGGACGGTAAGCGGCGCCGTGACGCTCCATCAGGTGCGCGGCGCATGCAACGTCTTCGTGAGCAGCGGGAGCATCAGCGTCGACGGCGCGCCAACAGCGCCATGGAATCTCCACAGCAATTCCGGTCCAGTCTCCATCCGCGTGACGGATCAGCCGCACTTCGAGTTGAAAGCGCACGTGCTGTCGGGCGGTATCCACAGCTCGCTCCCTGTCACCGTGATGGGGAGCAGTGCGAACAACCTGCTCGTCGGCAGCGTCGGCGGAGGCGGACCGCTGGTGGAACTCAGCACCGTCTCAGGCAACATCTCGATCGAGTAGAGTTCATCTTGCAGAGATTGCAGAAAAACTCCCTCTTTATCCACTCGATGAATGAGTGAAGAATAGGAAAAGGGGACTCGAGTGATGAAACCGAGGGCGAGGAAGTCGGCCACTGCGCCGGCCGATGTAGATGGGAAAGTCGTGCACCTGGGGCGGTTGCTGATCGTCGAGGATTCGGAAAGCAGTCGTGCGATGATTTGCGGTCATCTCCGCCAGGAGCAATTCGATTTTGACGAGGCGGAGAACGGCGCGGTCGCCGTAGAAAAGGCCAAGTTGACACGTTTCGACCTTATCCTGATGGACATCAAGATGCCGATGATGGACGGCTACGAGGCGATGCGCCGTATCCGGCAATGGGAGGAAGCGCGCAACCTCGCGCGGACGCCGATCATCGCGTTTACCGCGTCGTCATTTCAGGAGGATGTCCGGCAGGCGATCGAGAGCGGCGCCGATCTGCACGTCAGCAAACCGGTCAAAAAGGAAGCGCTGGCCGCAGCCATCAAGAGCCTCCTCCGCAGCGATGCCGACGAGGGCAGCGCGGGGCGAAAGCATTCGGCGGCTTGATGATCGCATGTTTTACCAAACGAAGCCAAATAATCCTTGAAAATAAAGGACTTTCGATTTTCGAACATCCAAATTGAGTGACAGTTGAGCTGCATACCTCGCGAGGTCCGTACGATCTGGTGCTGGCCAAAGAGCCTCAGGTGCTTCCCGATGCGACCGTATTGACGCTGAGTCTGGCACGCCGCGACGGTGTCGAGAAGGTCGTCCTTCAATGCCGCGTGGATAGGAAGCTGGCCGCCTCCCCTGATTCCAGGGAACTTCTCGCCAAGCTCGCTCATTGGATCGAGCGCGATTTCGAAATGACGCGTGAGTATGCGCTGAAATCGATTCGCAGCGAGCGCAGGCTCTTCGAACTCATCTTCAACGAATCCCACCGGGGCCCCTTCTGATGGAGATTCGACGCGCCGTTGACGCTGATGTCCCCGAGCTGTCGCGCCTGGTTCAGGGAATTGCTGCCTATCACGAATCCGTCGATGAGCGCGTGCGCTATGACTGGGATACCATTCGCAAGTCCGCCGAATGGCTCGCGGTTGTGCTCCAGCGCGGCCATCACGCGATATGGGTGGCGGACTTTGGCGACGGCAAGCTGGTCGGCTACCTATGGGTGCATCTGCGGCGCTATCGCGATGCGCGAATCCCGCCGGTATGGGGCTATATCGCGCATGCATTCCTCGAGGAGGGATGGCGCGGGCAGGGCCTCATGCGGCCGATGCTCGATGGGGCGTGGAAATGGTTCCGCGAAAAGGGTATGACCCATATCAGTCTGGGGGTCATCCATCGCAATTGGATTGGCTCCTCAGCGTGGTACAAATTCGGCTTCGAGGACTACAACCACGAACGACTGCTGATTCTCAAAAACAAAGCCAAATAGCAGAATACGCGGGTATCAGTTCAGCTTAATTCTCCTTGACATCGATCAGGGTTCGCCTTAATAGACCATGATGGTCGGCTATCATCCGCATCGCCTCGATACCCTTGTTTCCATTGAAGATCATCCTCGGAATGGCTATATTCGACTTGTCAGGTCCACTATTATTTGCGAGTATTCGGTAAGGGAAACCCCAAGAGATACAATCGATGCCTAAGTTGCCCATCTACATGGATAATCACGCCACGACCCCGGTCGATCCGCGCGTGATGGAGACGATGTTGCCCTACTTCACCGAGAAGTTCGGCAACGCCGCCAGCCGCAACCACAGCTTCGGCTGGGAGGCTGAAGAGGCCGTGGATCGCGCGCGCAATCAGATCGCGGCGCTTATCGGTGGCAAGTCCAAGGAGATTATCTTCACCAGCGGCGCCACCGAATCCGACAATCTCGCGATCAAAGGTGTGCTCGAATTCTACAAAGACAAGGGCAACCACATCATCACCTGCGTCACCGAACATAAGGCGGTGCTCGACAGTTGCCGTACGCTGGAGCGCAACGGCAAGGCGACGGTGACTTATCTCAAGGTTGACAAGTACGGGATGGTCGATCCTGACGAGGTTCGCAAGGCGATCACCGACAAGACCGTGCTCATCTCGATCATGTACGCCAACAACGAGATCGGCACGATTCATCCGATTCGCGAGATCGGCAGGATTGCGAAGGAAAGGGGCGTTATCTTCCATTGCGACGCCGTCCAGGCCGCCGGCAAGATTCCCGTCGATGCGGAAAAGGACGGCATCGACCTGCTCGCGATGAGCGGCCATAAGATTTACGGTCCCAAGGGCGTCGGCGCGCTATGGGTTCGCTCCAAGGGTCCGCGCGTGCGACTGACGCCGATTATCGATGGCGGTGGTCATGAGCGCGGAATGCGTTCCGGCACGCTCAACGTCACCGGCATCGTCGGCTTCGGCAAGGCATGCGAAATCGCTCAGCATGATATGGCCGAGGACAACAAGAAGCTCCTCGAATTGCGCAACAAGCTGCAGGCCGGGCTGTTCGAGCGCCTCGACGAGATTTATCTCAATGGGCATCCGACGGAGAGACTGCCCGGAAACCTCAACGTCAGCTTTGCGTATGTGGAAGGCGAGTCCTTGTTGATGGGTATCAACGATATCGCGGTCAGCTCCGGTTCGGCCTGCACTTCGGCGACGCTGGAGCCGTCGTACGTGATTCGCGCACTCGGAGTGAATGAAGAACTCGCGCACAGCTCGATTCGTTTCGGGCTGGGGCGCTTTAATACCGAAGATGAAGTCGATTACGTGACCGATCGCGTATCGAAGGAAGTGAACCGGCTGCGTGAAATGTCGCCGCTCTACGAGATGGCGAAAGAAGGGATCGATCTCAAATCCGTCCAATGGAAGGCGGAATAAGGAAGCGGGCGGACGGAGATAAAATCATGGCTTATTCAGAGAAGGTTCTCGACCACTACAATCATCCGCGCAACGTCGGCAGCTTCGACAAGAACGCGTCCGATGTCGGCACCGGCATCGTAGGCGCGCCGGAATGCGGCGACGTGATGAAGCTGCAACTGAAGATCAATGACCTCGGCGTGATCGAGGATGCCAAGTTCAAGACCTTCGGATGCGGCAGCGCCATCGCCAGCTCCAGCTACGTCACCGAACTGGTTAAGGGCAAGCACATCGACGAAGCGATGACGATCAAGAACACGGTCATCGTAAAGGAATTGAATCTGCCGCCGGTCAAGATCCATTGCTCGGTGCTGGCCGAGGATGCGATCAAGGCTGCGATTACCGATTGGCGCAAGCGCAAGGGCGAGCCCGGCGAAGTTGCCGAGCAGAAGGCTGAAGCGAAATAGACTTCGATGTTGACACTGTCTGAAAACGCGGTCCGCAAAATCAAGACGCTGGTTGCCGAGAAGGGCGACGAGGCCGGCCTGCGCGTAAAAGTGGTCGGCGGCGGATGCTCGGGGCTGTCGTACCGGATGGAAATCGATTCGGCCAAGGAGCGCGACAAGATTTTCGAGCGCGACGGCGCCAAACTGATTGTTGACAAAAAGAGCTTTTTATACTTGAACGGGTCAGAGCTGGACTATTCGGAAGAGCTGATGTCGGCCGGCTTCAAGCTGGTCAATCCGAACGTGAAGCGAAGTTGCGGATGTGGGGAATCGTTCGTCGTTTAACGGCATTCCATGCCGGCGGGGCATTGCGCTGGTGGCGGCACGAAAATAACGGCGCTCCCGTTGGTCGCGAGGTGGGTTGAGGGGGATTGGGGCGGGGGAAGATCGCTACACTAAGAAAAAAACACACTTAGAAATGATCAGATGTCCTTCATGCGCGCGGCCGCAGGAGCCGCGCTTGATTTGCGATCAGTGCGGCAGTCCGCTTCCGGTTCCGGTCGATCTCGATTGCTTCAGTGCGCTCGGATTCCCGCGCAAACTCACGATCGACACTTCCGCTCTGGAAGCCGCATACCATGAATTGGGGCGCAAGATTCATCCCGACCGGTTCGCCTCGAGCGCGTCCAATGTCCGCGCGCTGAGCCTCTCGGGCACCGCACTTCTTACCCGGAGCTATCGCACCCTGCGCGATCCGATATCGCGCGGACTTTACTGGCTCGAACTCAATGGAGAGAAGCTGGCGGAGGACAACAAGAGCGTCCCGCGGGAGTTGGCCGAGACGGTTTTCGAAGTTCAGGAACAGCTCGCCGATCTGCGCGGCGCCAGTGGCGACGCAGCGCTCGAGCTGCAGAGTGAGATCGAGAAGCGCCGCGCCGAGCTTTCTTCAACTATGGATGATCTTCTTGCGCAGCTCGCACGCAACTTTTCCCGATGGGACGCGTCTAGCGGAAGCAATGGCAGCAACAATGGCAGCGACAAGAAAGCCCTGGTCACAGAACTGAAAACTATCCTGTCGAAAATCGCTTACCTGCGAACTTTGCTCCGTGATATCGATCGCGGCCTCGAAACCATGAAGGCGGCGTAACGTCTTAATAACGATGGCGCAATTTTCCGCCAAAATTTACGGGATCGATCTCGGAACCACCAACAGCCTCATCGCGGTGATGGAAGGCGAGGCTGCGCGTGTGATTGCCGATCCGAAAACTGGCGCTACGATTCTTCCATCAGTCGTCGCGATCGCGCCCGATGGCGAGGTCTACGTCGGCGACAAAGCCATCGAGGTTGAGCCGCGACTCGCGCTCAAGAACGACGGCGTGATCCATGCAACCGGATTTTCGGGCGGCGACATGGGCGCGGTGATTCGATCGGTCAAACGCTACATGGGGCTCGGCAGCACCGAGATCGCGCCCGAGGATCAAGCTCGCTACGCGTTCGCCGATCTGAGCGGCCCCGTCGCGCGATTCCAGGTTGGCAAGCGCACCTACACGCCCTCGCAAATTTCCGCCGAGATTTTGCGCGCGCTGAAGCAACGCGCCGAGGCCGCGATGGCCGGTGAAAAAGTCGAGCGCGTCGTCATTACCGTGCCCGCTTACTTTAACGACGGACAACGTCAGGCAACCAAGGATGCCGGACGTCTCGCCGGCCTCGAGGTGGTCAGGCTGGTGAACGAGCCGACGGCGGCATCGCTCGCGTACGGTCTGCAGAAGCTCGCCGAAGGACGCGTCGCAGTTTACGACTTCGGCGGTGGCACTTTCGATATTTCCATCCTCAATGTCAAAGGCGGCGTGTTCGAGGTCCTCGCGACCAATGGCGATACGCATCTTGGCGGCGACGATATCGATGCGGCGATCGTAAACTGGTTCCTGGCAGATTTGCCCGAGAGCATCCGAAACGAACGCCATATCTGGAACAGCGCGCGCCGGCTGGCTGAGGACGCCAAGAAAAAACTTAGCGAGTCCGACCAAGCGGAACTTATACTTGAAATTCCTCCTGACCTGAGTCTGCGTGAGACCCTGACCTGTGCGTATCTCGAGCAGCTCGCGAAGCCCTTTATCGATCGCACACTCGAGCGATGCCGCCTCGCGCTCAAGGACGCGAAGCTGGACTCCTCGCAGATCGATGCGGTGGTCCTCGTTGGCGGCTCGACGCGCATGCCGCTGGTGCGTCGCGAAGTTGCGAAGATGTTCGGACGCGAGCCGCTATGCTCGATCGATCCGGATGAGGTTGTGGCTGTAGGCGCCGCAGTTCAGGCGAGTGTCCTGATGGGCACCCAGCGGGACATGCTGCTGCTCGATGTGGTGCCACTCTCGCTCGGAATCGAGACCGTCGGCGGCGTGATGGAAAGAATAATCCACAGGAATACGACCATCCCGACCAGCGTGACCGAGGGGTTCACCACCGCGGTGGACAACCAAACCCACGTCGATATCCATGTTTTGCAGGGCGAACGGGAGATGGCCAAGGATTCGCGCAGCCTGGCACGGTTCAAATTAGGCCCTTTGGAGCCTCAACCCGCTGGATATCCGAAGATCGCGGTCACTTTCCTCATCGATGCAAACGGGATACTTAATGTTACGGCGCGCGACGAGCGCACGGGCCGCGAGCATTCGATCGACGTCAAGCCGAGTTACGGGCTGACCGATGACGAAATCGAAAAAATGCTCGAAGAGGCCATCGATTTGGGAGAGCAGGACCTCGAGGAGCGCCTGCTCATCGTAGCTCGCAACGACGCCCATCAGATACTGGCTGCGCTCCGAAAGCAGCTCGGAGAATGGGGCCATCTGGTGGAAGCGGACGAGCGGGAGGCGATCGACGAGTTGGCGGGGCGGTTGGAGGAGGCGGAAAAGGGCACCGATCGCGAACAAATAGCGAAATTAGTTGAGGACCTCAATTCAGCGACGACTCCGTTCGCGGAACGGATTATGGATGCCGCGATAAAGCAGGCGTTGGAGAAAAAGTCGGTTGAAGAACTGTCTTAAAGACTTACGTTTAAGGGCATAGCAAATGGGACTGAAATGGGATCAGGCGGAGGACATCGCGGAGGTTCTAATCGAGAACCATCCCGGCCTTGATCCGCTCGACGTCCGCTTCACCGACCTGCGCCAATGGGTGATCGACCTCGACGAATTTGACGACGAACCGTCAGCCAGTACGGAAGGCAAGCTGGAGGCTATACAAATGGCCTGGAGCGAAATCTACAAGGAGCAATACGGAGACGACTCAGATTAGCTTCTTTGAATAAAAGGAGCAGGTCTTACGTCTTTTAGCTGACCTTTCAGGAGGTGGTGGGGATGGCGACCAGCGACAACCTGAGGGCTGACCAGGAAGGTAAAATGGAAAAGGAAACACTAGACGAAAAGCTGCCGGGGCTATTTGAGCCCGACACCCTTCTGCCGATTCAGTACTTCGAGGCGATGCGCCGCAAGCATCTCCTCGAGGGCGAGAAGCGCCTGATCTTGAGCGTGCTCGAAGACGCGGTCGAATGCTTCATGAAGTGTATCGACTCGGCCACCAACAAGGGTCAGCGACTGTTCCGCGACGCCGACGAGTGGATCAATCTCGAAGACAAGCGCTGGGTGTTCTCGTTCGACAACGTCTGCGACATGCTCGACATCAATGCCGAGTACATGCGCGCGGGACTGCGCCGCTGGAAGGAAAAGAAGCTCATCGCGATCCAGCGCCGCAACGAGGAACGCGTGCAGCAGCAGGCACTCGCCGAAGCGCAGGCCTTGCTGCCCGAGGCTCAGCGCCAGCCGGCGCCCCCGCCCATGCTCGAAGTGAAGCATCTTGCCAATCCGGTCGTCATGCATGGCCGGCGCAAGAGCGAGCCTGCCCGGATGGCCTCGCGCTCGCGCTCGAAACTTCGCAAAGCGCGTGCCTAAGCAGCGCCCCTTCTTCCCCAGTCAATAGTTGATTGACTCGATGCGGCAGGACCTCCTGCCGCATCGTTGTTGTACGGGCCGTTAAGTTACATTATGTAGGATAATCCTACGCGCTAGCGGCGCACGAAATCGGTGTGCAGCAGATTGACCTTGCCGGCGAAGTCCTCGAGGTCGACCTCGGTGGTCTCCAGCAGCCTCGCCACCATCCCCCAGAACCCGATCGACAGAATCAGATCGACGATCTCCGCGCCGCCCATGTGCTTCTTCAATTGCTCGACCGTGGCCGGGCTGCCCTTCACGTTGCGCGCCACTTCGTCGGTGAACTTGATGACGAGACTCTCGACCTCGTTGAAGCAGGTCGCGTTCTGCGGATTCTCCATTGCCGCGATTTGCGCGTCGGTGACGCCAACCGCCTTCGCAATCGGCACGTGCTGGGTCCATTCGTAGACCGAACGACTCACCTTGGCAGTGCGCAATATCGCGATCTCGCGCAGCTTGGCATCGAGTTTAGCGCGAGTGAGGAGCGAGTTGCCGAGCATCGAGAATGGATAGAATGCGGCGTCCGAGTTCGCGATCATTCGCGCGACGTTCATCTTGACCTTGCCGCGGCTGAGGATCTCGCGAGTCTTTTCCGGAGCCTTGCTCTCGTCAACATAAGGCAGCAGCGCCATAGGCGGTTTTCCTCCGTTGAAATTCCAGTTGATTTGATCGCGACGCTAATACCGAGGATGCCGGTCTGCAAATACTATGGCGAGACACGACGCGGGAAGGTGGCGCGGAATTTAGGATCGACCAGCAGCGCGCCGATCGCACGCGACAGCGCAACCGAGAGCGATTCGGCGGGCTCGGTTTCGAGCGGGAAGAACACCTCGCCTCCCACCGGCTTCGGCGGCTCATCCTCGACGCCGGTCACTTCATTGTCGTAGACCACCGAGCCGTCGCGACGCTGCAGCTCGTACTTGAGCTTCACACGCGAGGTCATCGTGAAATACTGCCCGTGGATCGTCTGCTGAGCGCCGAAATTTTTCTCGACCTCGAGCTGTTCCACTTCGCACGCGAGCATCACATCCACACCAGTCTTCAGATCCTTCGGATCGATGACGGAGTCGAGTGCGATCGGTTTCAGGCCCGCATCGGCGAGGCTGGTCATCAACGCGTCGCGCACCACCGCGCCCGCGTCCGACACCTGCAATACTTTTACGAGTTGGCCGGATGAACTGTAGACGCTGCCGACAGCATGAGTTCCTGAGGCGAGGTCGCCGCCGATTGGCGCGACAGCGATATTGGCAGAAAGAAAAATCGCGCGCGTGCCGGGAACGAATCCATTGAGGTAGTGGAGCTTGAGGAGTTCGCGTGGCGCGCATCCCGCGAGCGCGCACAGGCTGAGCGCGAAAGTCCACCCGATGCGGCGCAACGATCTTAGCGGCACGAGCTAGGGTTCAGGGCGGGGAGCGGCTGTTTCACTTTTGTCGCGCCACCAGAAGAACCAGAATACGAAACAGAGTAGAAGGGCACCCAGTGCGATCCATCGCTGCGCATGATGCGCCATCTCCGTGACGCGGTACAGTTCGTCGCCGACCAGGTATCCGATCGTGACCACCAACGTGCACCACACGATCGCGCCCAGCACGTTCCATCCGAGAAAGCGGAAGAAGGGCATCCCCGCCGCGCCCGCCATCGGGCCCGCCATGAAGCGTACGCCGGCGATGAAGCGCGCCATGAATACCGCCTTGCTGCCGTGGGTATGAAAGAAGAGCTGGAGGCGTTCGTAACGTTGCCGGATGGTCGAGAATTTCGCCGCGAGACGCGCGATGATCCGTTGTCCGCCGCGCCGCCCGATCAGGAAGCCGCAGCAATCGCCGCAGACCGCGCTCATCACGCATACGAGATAAACAAATTTGAGGTCCAGGGTCCCGCGTCCGGCGAGGAAGCCCGCCACCAGCATCACGCTTTCCTCGGGAACCGGAACTCCGAGATTGCCCACGAACACGCAAAGGAAAATGCCGAGATAGCCCCAGTGATTGAGCCATTCTCCAATGTTCGCCGGGTTCACGAGCGCATGCATCAAGATTTCCCGCCGACGCCGGTCATACTCCTTCTTGCTCCCCCAAAGCTAGCTTGCCCCAATAAATCGATCGAATCGATACGGTGATTTCAGTCGAGGCCCCAGATGCGTACGTGTACCACACCGAAGGTGAGGAAGATGATCGACACGACAATAAGGATCTTCGTCAAGCGATCCGGATGGCGCATCCCCATCGCCATCAGGACCAGCAGAAACGGAAACACCTGCAAGTAGTGGCGGGTGCCGTACTGCGCGAATCCGTTGGCATAGCAGAGCAGGCTCGGAACCGAAACCAGGAACGCCGTCACCAGCATCACCAACGCCTCGATTTTCGCAAGATTGGCCTTGAACGCAAGTACGAACGCGGGACTGGTGAAGATTAAAGACAGGCCGCGAAAGTTGGGATGAAAGTAGGGGAATTTGGCGTTGACATCCGGCCCCATGAAGAAAATCGTGCTGATGTTTACCAGCAGGTAACGAAGCCCGAACGTCGGCCGGTCTTTCGGCCCGACGAGCGCCACGCCCTGATCGAAGAAGCTTCCGAAGCGCGCCTCGTTGAGCCCCACGAACACGACGCCGACTGCGGCAAAGCCCGGGATCATCAGCAACAGATCGCGAATCCGGCGCCCGCGCAACAACGCCAGGATCGCGTAGGTCGCGCCCGCGATCGCGAGTTCATAGCGCGATAGTGCCGCGAGGCCGGCGAAGATCCCGAGGCGAAATGGCCGCGCGGGACCGAAGGCTTCATCGAGCGCCGCCAATGTGAAGATGATCGAGCAGGTTTCAGGCATCGACCAGGTGTTGCCGTGGATGGTCTCCGACCACAGGATTGTTCCGGCGCCGAAAAAAAGCGTGAGCCACACCCGCCCGCTCACACTGAGGCGAAATCTTCGGAGCAAGCGCCACGCTAGCGCGGCGTCGATCGCGCCGATGAACAGCGACCACATCGTTTGATTGACGTTCATTTCCCATATGGCGGCGAACGGCATCATCAGGATCGCCGCGAGCGGCGGATGAAGAGCGTAGCGATAGGGACCGACCTGCGCGGCCTCGAGGAAGGTCGGGGGCGCATCGATATAGGTGTGGCCGTGCAGAAACGCGACCGCCTGACGCACTTGCTCGTTCCAGTATGTGTCGGGAAAACTGCTCACCGCATACAGCGCGAGGAAGGCGGCGAATACCGTCCAGGTGCACCATCGCTCGCGGACCGCGGAGTCCTCGGCCAGGCGCTTCTTGATTAAGGCCGACCACAGCACGAGGGCCCACCCGATCGCCCCGGCAGTTAGCGTCGGCCAGATCGGATATTCCTTGTGCCATCCGAGATACAGTGTGTCGACCAAAACGATCGTGACCGCGAAGATGCAAAAGCCTGTGCCGACCCGCACCATCTGCGATGCGCGAGGCGCGGGCGCGAGCGGCGCCGATTCGGGTTCGAGCGATCGCCGCCGAGCATCCAGCTCGGCTGATACGGTTTCACCAGGCGCCTGATACAGATTAGCCATGGTCAGTAATCATTTACCGGAAACAAGCTCGCGCGGCGGATAGGACTGTCCGGATAGCGTCCGCGCGAAAGCGCGAAGCCGGCGGCGGAGCCGATGGCGCATCCCACGCTGAGCAGGCGGTTCTTGAACAGCCGGAAATCGATGATCGGCTCCGCGCGCATCAGCTCCCAGATCAACAGCGCGATAATTCCCACCGCGCCCATCACCGTTCCGATGATGATCCAGTTGGAGGCGAACCAATCGACTTCCTCGCCGCGCTCGAGCACGATCTGTGCGGCAGTAAGTCCTACCGTCAGTAGGGCGATGCCGGTCCAGGTGATGGTGAGCAGATCTTCGCCGAAGCTACCCATCATGTGCGGCATCGCGACGTTGACCACCGTCGCATCCATGACGGAGAGAAAAGTGCCAAGCATCACCGAGGCCGCGACCAGCCATTTGCCGGCCGCGGTTGCCTCGTAGTACGGCTGCGAAACCGCTGCGCTTGGGAGGGTCGCCATTGGTACTTCGACTAAACAATGCCGCATTTAATACTGGGTGTGCCAGATCAGGTTCAGCTCACTCGCGTTGCCAAGCTCGCTGCGGCTTTGCGACGTGTCAAGCTCGAGGTGCTGGCTGAGATAGTACTGGATGGTCGCTTTCTGACTCGGCTGGCCGGGGATCTGTTGGGTTTGCGGCGCGACGTTTTGCGACGCCGAGAGAAAAACATCCTGCGTCAGGTAAGTGCCAATCGCCGCCATCCCGCTCTCGACGCTGAACTGCAGCGCCTGCAGGCCCAGCGCATCGGCGACCGATTGCCCCGTCGCGTTGGCGGCGTAACTTCCCGCGATCGTCGCGGCCTGACTTTGCAACGACGCTTGTTGGCTATTGCTCAACTGGCTGGTGGGCCGGCCGAACATCAGCACCGATAAGATGTCCGCCTGCGACATCTGTGGATCGCTGGAGAACGTCAGCGTCGGCTTCTTTGCGGTGCCGCCGATATTCGCGGATACGGTGTACTGGGGTAGCTGGCGTTGCGCGACGATCTCGAGCGACGGGTCGATGTCGGCGCCGCCCGAGAATGTCACCTCACCTTTTTGCAGACTCAACGGCTGCCCCACGGTGGGCGACAACGAAACTTCGCTGCTGGAGCGTCTGCGACGCGGCGATCCCGCGGCCGCACGCGAGTTCTACGATCGATACTCCGCGCGCATCCATCGGTTCATCCTGCACGCGCTCGGCCCGGGTAGTGAAGCCCACGCCGAAGACATTTTGCAGAAAACTCTCATGACACTGGCAGAGGCGATTCCGTTTTTCCGCGGACAGAGTTCCCTGTTCACCTTCGCCTGCGCCATCGCGCATCGGAAAACGCTTTCGTTCATCCACACGCGCGCACGGCGCGGAGAGCTGATGAAGGATCACACCATCGAGGCAGTGCGATCGATAATCGAGCCGCCGCCCGATCGGGATTTGAAAAATGCCCTCGCATCGCTGTCGCCGGATCATCGTGAGGTGTTGGTTTTGAAGTACGTCGAAGACATGACGTTGAGTGACATCGCCGCAGTGCTTTCAGTAAGCGAGCATGCCGTGGAATCGCGGCTGGCGCGTGCGCGCAAGGCTCTGACCAAGGCACTCGAATAGGTTCGGAGATAAGAAAATGAAATCGCAGAATGGCGAGGCCGAACTCGCACGACGTCTCAAGAAGCTCGCGAGTGAGAAACCGCGGCGGCCGCGCGACCTCGCATCGCGATTCGCCGCGCGCCTGAGCGAGGTCGCCTCGCGTCCGGAGGCGGTGCCGATTCGTCTCTGTGGCTCGAAGCTCGAGGCGCGCGCGGGAGCTACGCTGCTCGCCGCCGCGGTGAAGAACGGCGTCCGCGTGATGCACGCGTGCGGCGCGCAGACGCTGTGCGCGACTTGCCGCGTGAAGGTGACCGATGGCGCTGACAACCTCACGCCGATGAGCCTCAAGGAGAAACTCTCTTTGCGCTATCACCTGTCGGTGAGTCCGCGCGTACGGCTCGCGTGTCAGGCGCGGGTGCTCGGGCCGGTCGAGGCCGACACTGTGTTTCCGTTGTGCGGCACGCTGCCGGGAGAACATTGACATGGCATGGGCGCTCAAGCTTCGCGCGACGAGTTTCGTCATCATCATCGGCGTGGTGCTGATGGAATCGGCGATCGCGTTGATCCCGATTGGAATCGCGCTCTGCGTCTTCGCGAAGATGGATGCGGCGCGCGTGTGTCGCGATCTTGCGATGATGGCATTCGTGATCGCGATCGCAATCGCAATCCATGGCGACCTTGGGCGGCAGGGTTACCGCAAATGGTGGAGGCTACGCTCATGATGCGACCGCGATGGATCAAGATCCTGTTATGGCTCCTCGGCGCGACGTCGCTCATCAATGGCATCGCGATGTTCTTCGCGCCGTCGGCGTGGTTCTTTCGCCTGGTGCCTGGCGTTCCCGAGACCGGGCCGTTCAATGCGCACCTGGTCGCCGACAGCGGAACCTTCTTCATCGCTGTGGGCGTCGGGCTTCTGATTGCCGGGTCGGATCCGAGGCGCCATATCGCAGTGGTGATCGTCGCCGCAATCGCCAACCTGTTCCATTCGATCCTGCACATCTATTCGCATGAGGCGGGATTGCTGTCGCTCGAACATCTCGGCACCGAAGTCTTCGGCATCTACCTCCCGACGCTGCTACTGATCGCGATCGCAATCTTCCTGATGCGAAGCCCTGCACCTCGCGGCGTCGAAGCGGCTGCGCGCGCCGCCTGAAAGGAGAGATGACGATGCGGATTCGTCCTCTGGAACGAAACGAAGCCACTTTTTCGGCGCGGCTGCTTTTCTCCGCGATCAAGCGGCGGGTTGGCAAGGTGCTGACTCCCATCAAGGTGCAGGCGCATCGCCCCGGCCTTATGTGGGGATTCGCCGCGATGACGATGGCGCTGGAATTTTCGAAAGGCGCCGACCCAATCGTCAAGCGGCTGGTGACGCTGCGCACCGCCCAAATGGTAGGGTGCCCATTTTGAATTGATATCAACTCTGCCGTTGGCAGAGCGGACGGCATCAGCTTCGAGAAAATCGCGGAGCTGGAAAATTTCGAACGTAGCGCGCTATTCACCGACGCGGAAAAAGCCGCGCGGTTGGCCGAGGCGATGTGCGAGCGCAGCGTCACCGTGCCCGACGAGGTCTTCGAGAAGGTGCGCCGCTATTTCGATGAGAAGGCGATCGTCGAGCTGGTCGCGATGATTGCGCTGGAGAACATGCGCGCGCGGTTCAATCCCGCTCTCGACATTCCCAGCGATGGACTATGCCGGCTTCCAGCGGATCATCCCGCGATGCGCGCCGCCGCCGGTAGTTAGACCTCTCCCAATCGAGTTATCTCCGGAATCTGCGGAAGTCCGGTTTGCGCTTCTCGAGGAAAGCGTTTTTTCCTTCCACCGCCTCCTCCGTCTCGTAGTAGAGCGAGAGCGCACGCAACGCGACCGCGCCGATGCCGCGAATCTCTTCGCTGGGCGCGTTGAACGACGCCTTCGCTAGCTTGATCGCGGTGGGACTCATCGCGCAAATCTTCTTTCCCCATGCGAGCGCTTCCGTCATCAAGTCGGCCGCCGGCACTATCTTGTTGACGAGGCCCATTTCTTTCGCCTCAGCCGCCGTGAACTGCTCGCAGAGGTACCACATCTCGCGCGCCTTCTTCTCGCCCACGACACGCGCGAGGTACATCGTGCCGAAGCCGGGATCGACGCTGCCGACCTTGGGCCCTACCTGCCCGAACTTTGCGGTGTCGGCCGCGATCGTGAGATCGCAAATCACATGGAGCACATGACCACCGCCGATCGCATAACCGTTGACTGTGGCGATGACGGGCTTGGGAATGTCGCGAATGATGCTGTGCAAATCCTCGATGTCGAGTCCGAGGTCGGAACGCACCGGGTTGCCCTTGTAGCCGCCCTCTTCGCGGGTAGATTGATCGCCGCCGGTGCAGAACGCGCGCTCGCCGGCGCCGGTTAGAATGACCGCACCGACCGAGCGATCGGCCCACGCCATCTTGAAAGCCTCGACCAGTTCATCGACGGTCTGCGAGCGAAATGCGTTTAAGACTTGGGGGCGGTTGATGGTGATGATCGCCACCCCGTCTTCGGTGCGGTAGAGAATGTCAGCGAAGTCCATGTTCCTCCTGGCACGGCCCTAATAACCGTGTGTCAAAATCATACTCGTATGCGCTAAGATCCTTGGCTAGCTCGATGGGGGACAATCGCGATGGCTCGAAGCTTCGTGAGAGTCAGGTCCAGACTCAACCGTGCGAGTTTGCTCTTCGCATCGATGCTGTTGTTCTTACTCCCGGCAGTTATCGCATTTGCGCAAAAGCCGCCTCAAGTCACCGGCGATTGGACCGGTGCTTTGCTTGCCGAGGGCGGCTCGCTGCGCCTCGCTCTCCACGTCAAGGCCGATTCGGCGGGTAAGTTGAGCGTCACACTCGATAGCCTCGATCAGCACGCGATGGGCTTGGCTGGCAGCAATGCGGTGCTCAAGGGCGACAGTTTCAGCTTCGAAGTTCCTTCCGTCTCCGGTACCTACAAGGGAATCGTCGGCGACGACGGCAATAGTATCAACGGTACGTGGAGCCAGGGCGTTCCGATGCCGCTGGTTTTCACTCGCCACAGCGCCGGAGCATGGCCGACGGCAATGCCGACTCCAGCACCCGCGCCAGCGATGCCTCCCGTGGCGCTGGAGCATCTCCAACCGGTTCTGGATCGCGAATTAGCTCCGGTCCTGCAACACGGATTGCTCAGCAAGGCGAGCGGGGGCGGTGGATTGGTGATCGGTATACTGGATCACGGCAAGCGACGCATCTTCGCCTATGGCCCCGCGAAGCCGGATTCGATTTTCGAGATCGGATCGATCACCAAGACGTTTACGGGCCTTATCCTGGCGCAGATGGTGGTGCAGAAGAAGGTTACCCTTGACGAGCCGATTCGCACGCTACTCCCTGCCGGCTTTGTTGCAAAACCCGAGGGCGCGGAAATCACTCTCGTCGATCTCGCAACGCAGCATTCCGGTTTGCCGCGGATGCCGGATAACTTCAAGCCGAAGGACTCGGTCAATCCATACGCCGACTACGGCGCGCCGCAATTGCAGGAGTACATTGCCAAGCATGGGGTCGCCAAACCTGCCGATGCTGCTTTTCTATACAGCAATCTCGGTTTCGGATTGCTCGGGTACGGGCTTTCGCTTCGTGCGGGGGTTCCCTACGGGCAGCTTCTCGCGACCGAAATCACTGGTCCGCTTCATATGAGCGATACCCGGGTGACGCTGTCGCCGGCGCAGCGCGCACGGCTGATCCAGGGTTACGATACCAACTTCAATCCGATCGGCGCGTGGGATTTCGACGTCTTTGCTGGCGCCGGCGCCATCAAGTCGACCGCGGACGATATGCTCACCTACCTCGATGCGAACTTGCATCCGGACAAGTACGCGAAAGGTGCTGGCGCTGATTCACCGACGGCAACCCTGCCGGCCGCAGTCGCCGTGGATCATCAACTGCGGGCAAAGGTTGGGAATGGCAAGATAGCACTGGCCTGGTTTTTCGATCCTAAGAGCGGCTCGTACAGCCATGGTGGTGGCACCGGCGGTTACAGCTCACTGGCCGGATTCGTTCCCAGTTCGGATCGCGCGATCGTGGTGCTCTACAATCGTGACAACCTGGACCCCGCAGCGCCGCGATTCGTGGAGCGTGTCGCTGAGAATATCGGCGACCTCATGTCGGGAAAGCCGGCGATCCCCCTCGATTTCATTTCGGAGGATGAACGCCTCGCCCTGATTCCGCCGACTTTCACGGACGACTCGATTCAGGGCCCGTATCATTGCATTCTTACGGCGTTTCCCTTGCCTGCCACGATCAAGGACCCATTCAAGGCTGCCGCGACGGGCGATATTCATGTCGTTGCCGACGGCAAAGGCACCTTCTCAGAAGGAACCTGGAAGCATCATATCCAGGCTCCCCAGCTCGATCTGATCTGCAACCTGAAGATGGTTGCCGGCAGCTATTCGATCGCTTCCAATGGAACCGGCACGGAACATTTCTCATGGAAATTGGATACCGGAGAGCCCCACGGATGCTATCAGTTCTTCTCGCCGGCGCGCCCGCCGGTCTCGACCGATCAGCAGCTCATCATGACGGATACCTCTGGGAAAACCATTTACTCGACTTCCATCAATCGTTTCGCAGCACTGAGCACCGTCTGCCAGCGTGAACCGGCGCACTGACGCGCTCACACGGACGATCGCTTCGCTCCGGCTTTGGTCGCGGCGGCATGATACTTGAAGCCGATAAGGTAGACATTCTCTCCCGATCCGTGTTTGGCCACCTTCAAAAGATCGAGAACGCCTAAAAAGCCGGAGCGTCTCGCTAGTTCGGGGGTGACCTCCACTAGTGTGATCCGCCTGATCGAGGTCACGACGATAAATCCTTCGCCCAATCTGTATCGTCCGCCGACCTTGACATGCGGGCTGCGCCATATCCGTATCGTGCACGTGATTTCGCCGCGCATGATTGGCTCGCGAAGTCGCTTCGTAAAGACCATCAGCTATCCGCAGCCTCGACACATCAATCGTCGTCGGGGAATTGAGGAACGCCACCGGGGATCGTCACCCATGACTGTTTCCTCATGGTCCAATAGTGGCTGTCAGGTTTCAGCCAAGACGTATCGTCAAGCGTGCCTGCCTTGACACTCATGCCGCCGGCGGTTTGATGATAAATGCGCGTGCCGCATTCCGAACAGAACGCGCAAGTCTTGATACGCCCGCTGTCGCATCTCACTTCAAACGTTTTGAGGACGCCTGCGCGTAACTTAAATGCGTCGCTCGGAACCGCCAAGCTCATACCAAACGCGCTTCCCGATTGGCGTTGGCACTCCCGGCAATGGCACACCGCGAGCCCGAGCGGCACTCCATCCAATTGATACCTAACGCTGCCGCACTGACAGCCGCCATCCATTGGGATTTTGGGAGGTTGAAGCGCCATGCCCGCGTTGTAGCGCGGCAAGTCTAAAAGCGAAAGGCGGAGCTATTTGTCGATACCTACTGACTGATTTCGGCTCTCCAGTTCAGAAAGCCTTTTCCTCGTTTCGTAAATGCCTGATAGGATTGCGCAATTGTGAGGTCGAGTGCATCGCTCTATCTCCAATCATCAAGCGATCGTGAAAGACAAATTCTTGCAGGAGCGGCGTGGTTCGCGCATGCGCCGGATCAAATTCCACGGCGCAAAGAGAGATTTCCAGCCAACTCGCATCGGCTTACGAGTCATATCGACAGTGCTTATCGCGGCGCTATGGCTCATCGGATGCCACGGCGGCGACGCGGGACCCGGATTCGGCGGACGTGGCCCGGTGCCGGTTCTGGTCGCCAAGGCGATTCGCAAGACGGTGGCACAGCGGCTCCATGCGATCGGCCGCGTCGAGGCTTATTCGACGGTGCAGGTCAAAGCGCAGATCAGCGGTCAGTTGATGCAGGTGCACTTCAAGGAAGGACAGGCCGTCAGCAAGGGTGATCTGCTTTTCACGATCGACCCGCGCCCGTTCGAGGCTGCGCTCAATCAGGCGGTCGCCGATCTCAATCGCGACAAGGCGCAGAAGGTGCAGTTGGCCAACGACTTCAGCCGCTACCAGACCTTGCTGAAGGAGGGCGTCGGATCGCGCCAGCAATACGACGAGGCCAAGTCGAAGTACGAGGCGATCGACGCCACCGTCGCAGCCGACGAGGCCAATGTCGAAACCGCACGCCTCAACCTTGAATACACCCGCATCACTTCACCGATCGACGGACGCACCGGCAACCTGATTCTGCACGAAGGCAATCTGGTCAAGGCCAACGCTGACACCGCGATGGTGGTGATTAACCAGATCAAGCCCGTGTATGTCGACTTCGCCCTTCCGGAACAGGATTTGGCGGCGGTTCGAAGCAGCATGGCGTCGCATCCGTTGGGCGTGGACGTAGTTGCGCCCGGCGACAAGAAGACCGCGGTGCAAGGCAAGCTGAGTTTCGTCAACAACACAGTCGATCCGACTACCGGGACCATCCAGCTCAAGGGACTGTTCGACAACCAGGACCAGAAGCTCTGGCCGGGCCAGTTCGTCGATACCTATCTGACGCTGAGCGAGCGCCCCAACGCGGTGTTGGTGCCGAGCCAGGCGGTGCAGACCGGACAGGACGGCTCGTACGTGTACGTAGTCGATCGGAAAATGAAGGCGAACATTCGCAAGGTCGCGGTCGGCGATACCATCGAGGGCGACACAGTGATCGAAAGCGGGCTCAAATCGGGCGAGACCGTCGTCACCGACGGACAATTAAGAGTGGTGCCGGGTGGCCCGGTCACGATCAAAAACGCCGATGGAGCAATGCAAAGGGCGGCCTCATGAACATCGCTGAAACTTTTATCCGCCGCCCGGTCATGACGACATTGATCTCGCTCGCGATCGTCATGTTCGGCCTGATGGCGTATCGATATCTGCCGGTCAACGATCTTCCCAACGTTGACTTTCCCACCATCGTGGTCAATGCCTCGCTCCCCGGCGCGAGCCCCGAGACAATGGCGTCCTCCGTCGCCACGCCGCTGGAGAAGCAGTTCTCGACCATCGCCGGGCTCAGCTCGATGAGCTCGAGCAATCTGCAGGGGTCAAGCAGCATCACCTTGCAGTTCGACCTGAGCCGCAACCTCGATGCGGCCGCGCAGGATGTGCAGGCGGCGATCGTCGCGACCCAGTCGCAATTGCCGCTGGGGATGCCGAGTCCGCCATCCTACAAAAAGGTTAATCCCGCGGACCAACCGATCCTGTACTTGTCGCTGGCCTCGTCCACCATGCCGATCTCCAAGGTTGACGAGTACGCGGAAGATTACCTGGGCGAGCGCATCTCAATGATCAGCGGCGTCGCGCAGGTGCAAGTGTACGGGGCCGCTAAATACGCGGTCCGTATCCAGGTGGATCCGAAGGCGCTCGCGTCGCGAGGAATCGGCATCGATGAGGTCGCGCAAGCGGTGGCGGCCGGCAACGTCAACCTTCCGACCGGAATCCTCTACGGCGCGCATCAGCAGTTCACTGTCCAGGCCCAAGGGCAACTCACCAATGCGGCGGCGTATCGGCCGCTCATCGTAACCTACCGCAATGGTTCGCCGGTGCGGTTGTCGGACGTGGGCCGGGTGATCGACAGCGTCGAGAATGACAAGACCGCGGGATGGACCGATGGCGAGCCCTCGGTGGTGCTTGCGATTCAGCGTCAACCGGGCACCAACACCGTACAGGTGGTGGACAATGTCCTGCGGCTGCTGCCGACTTTCCAGGAGGAAATGCCGGCCGGGCTGCGGATTGCGACACTGGGAGACCGCGCCACCGCGATCCGGGCCTCGGTCAACGACGTGCAGTTCACCCTGCTGCTGACGGTGTTCCTGGTGGTGATGGTGATCTTCCTGTTCCTGCGCAACCTCTCGGCCACGGTGATCCCGAGCCTCGCGCTGCCGATGTCGATCATCGGAACCTTCGCGGTGATGTGGGCATTGAACTACACGCTCGACAATTTGTCGCTAATGGCGATCACTTTGGCGGTCGGCTTCGTGGTCGACGACGCGATCGTCATGCTGGAAAACATCGTGCGCCACATGGAGATGGGCAAGGGCGTGTTGGAGGCGGCGCTGGAAGGCTCGCGCGAGATCGGCTTCACCATCATGTCGATGACCTTCTCGCTGGCCGCGGTCTTCATCCCGGTCCTGTTCATGGGCGGGATCCTGGGCCGCCTGCTGCACGAATTCGCGATTACCATCGGCGCGGCGATCCTGGTTTCGGGCGTGGTATCATTGACGCTTACGCCGATGCTGTGTTCGCGTTTCCTTCGCCCTCCGAAGAGCGAGCGCCACGGCCATCTGTACGCGGTCACCGAGCGCTTCTTCGACGGATTGCTGGATCGTTACCAGAGAAGCCTCGCATGGGTGATGCGCCATCGTCGCGCCACCATGGTGCTATCGGGCGTGATGCTGCTTGTGACGGTGTGGATGTTCTACGCTATCCCGAAGGGCTTCATCCCCAGCGAGGATCGCGGCGATCTGATCATGTTCACTCTGGCGCAGCAGGGCATCTCTTTCCAATCCATGAAGGAGCATCAGTTGGCGCTCGCGAAAATGGTGAGCAAGGAGCCCGCCATCGCGCATTACTTTGCGAGCATCGGCCCGGGCGGTCCGGGCGGCAGCAGCAATAGCGGGATTCTTTTCTGTCACTTGAAGCCACGCAATCAACGTGCGATGAGCGTCGACCAGCTCATCCAGAAGTGGCGCCCACTGGCCAATTCGATACCGGGGCTGAACGTGTTCCTGCAGAATCCGCCCCCGATTCGCCTCGGCGCGCAGTTCACCCGCAGCATGTACCAGTTCACCATCCAGAGCCCGAACACCGACGAACTCTACCGCCATGCGCCGATTCTCGAGGCGAAGATGCGCGAACTCAAGGACCTGCGCGGCGTCAACAGCGATCTGCAAATCTCCAATCCGCAGGTTAATGTTGAAATCGACCGCGACAAGGCGCGTTCGCTGGGGGTCTCGGCTCAGGCGATCGAGGATGCGCTTTACGACGCCTACGGCTCGCGGCAGATTTCCACCATCTACGCACCCAACGACGAGTACAAAGTGGAGATGGAGGTCGAGCCACAGTACCAGGACGATCCGTCAACGCTGTCGCTGCTCTACGTGCGGTCGCAAAATGGCCCGCTGGTGCCCCTAAGCACGGTGGTCAAGTTCGTGCGAGGCTTGGGGCCACTCACCATCAACCATTCGGGGCAGTTGCCTGCGGTCACGATTTCATTCGATCTCGCGCCCGGAGTCTCGCTCGCAAAGGGCCTCGACGAGGTGCAAAAACTCGCGCGCGACACCCTGCCCGCTTCCTTTACCACCAGCTATCAGGGAACCGCGCAGGCCTTCGAGGACTCGCTGAGTGGACTTGGGATGCTGCTGATGATGACGATTCTCATCATCTACCTGGTGCTCGGAATTCTCTACGAAAGCTTCATCCATCCGATCACGATTCTGTCGGGACTGCCATCGGCCGGCTTCGGCGCGCTGGCGACGCTGTGGCTGTTCGGGATGCAGCTCGACCTGTTTGCCTTTGTCGGCGTGATCATGCTGGTCGGGTTGGTTAAGAAGAACGCCATTATGATGATCGACTTCGCGCTCGATGCGCAGCGCAGTGAGGGCAAGACGCCCGCCGAGGCGATTTTCGAGGGCGCCATCATCCGCTTCCGTCCCATCATGATGACCACGATGGCCGCGCTGATGGGCGTGCTGCCAATCGCACTGGGAGTTGGTGCGGGCTCGGAATCACGACGACCGCTGGGAGTCGCGGTGGTGGGCGGTCTGGCCTTCTCGCAATTTCTGACCCTCTACATTACTCCGGTAGTTTACACATACATGGAAAGTTTCCAGGAGTATTTCCGGTCGTGGCGCAAGGCACATCATCTGGTGTTGCCCGGCGAGGTGTCCGCTATAGAAGCCGCCTTGAACGAGGAGCAGGAGCGCCGCCGCGCCGCCTCCTAGTCGCAAGATTTGTCAATCTGACGGATTTCCTCCAGCAAACTAGACAGTACAAAAAGTAGCAAAATGATGCGTTAGCCTATTGCTCCGTGTAACCGCACCAGTCAGACTCTTCTGTGATGCGGGAGTCTGCGCTGACTCGCTGGATTTCGCCGGGGATTACCAGGAAATTTGTGTGTCTCAATTTCCTGCTCTTCATTTTGGCCGTCACCCTCACAGTCCTCACGATATTTGCCATTACGATCATTTCAGGCGTGCGTGCTTATGTCGCCGGCGAAGGACTCTACGCGAAGTATCAAAAAGATGCGGTTTTCTATTTGCGCCGCTACGTGCAGACCGCCAACGAGTCCGACTACCAGAACTTCTCCAATGCCATTATGGTCCCTCTGGGGGACGGCAACGCTCGCCGCGCGTTGGACAAGCCTTCGCCCGATCGCGATAGCGCCGCGCGGTTCTTCTGTGTCGGACAGAACGCTCCCGACGATGTCCCTTCGCTGGTCAAACTCTTCCTGCGCTTCCGGCACTTCAGCTTCATGGACGCAGCGATACTAATCTGGCGCCAAGGCGACCAACTGACCGATCAACTTGCGGACCTGGGCCGCAAGGCGCATGAACGGGTCGCCAGTGGACGCATTTCGCTTGGTGAACGGGCGGACCTGATCAGTCACATCGATGAACTGAACGAAAGTCTCATCGTGCTGGAGAACAGATTCTCGCGGACCTTGGGCGAGGGCTCGCGATGGATTTCACAAGTCGTCTTCAGGACTCTGCTGCTCGCCGATCTGGTTCTGCTGGTGGTCGGATTCGTGGCCTCCACGATGCTCGGAAGATCCGTGGTCAAGGAAATCGACGAGATCTCTTCCGCGGTTGGCAGGATCGCGCAGGGCGACCTCTCAACCCGATGTACGGTGGAAGGCAGCGACGAGTTCGTGCGACTCGCGGAAGGTGTCAACAAGATGGCGTCCAGCATCGAGCACGCGCAGCGCGACTTGAAGCACGCGCGAGACAATGCGCTGCAGGCATCGCGGGTCAAGTCGGAGTTTCTCGCCAATATGAGCCATGAGATCCGTACACCGCTGAACGTCGTGCTCGGCTACACCGACGTGCTGGCGGATGAAATCGACGCTCAGGAAAGCGCGGACATGAGGGAGCACCTCGACGCGATCCGGCGCGCCGGGCGGCGCCTCAACCGGACCATCCAGGGGATTCTCGATTTTTCCAAGATCGAGGCGCGCGCGTTTGAACTGCGTCCGCAATCGATCAAACTCGCAACGATGCTGGAGCGTCACGTCGAAGACATCCGGATTCTCGCCGAGCAAAAGAACCTCCGGCTCCGATGCGTCATCGACGATCCACAGGCGACGGTGCTATTCGATGAATATTGCCTCTCAGGCGCGTTGACGAATCTGCTCCAGAACGCGATCAAGTTCACCGAGGAGGGCTCGGTGACGGCGAAGCTGTATCGCGGCGCGGATCGCCACCTCAAAATTTTGATCACCGACACCGGCATCGGCATCGAACCCGGCTACCTGACGCGGATCTTCGAGCCGTTCTCGCAGGAGGAGTCGGGCTACACGCGCCGCTTCGAAGGCAATGGCCTCGGCCTCGCGCTGACGCGAAGCTATCTGCAACTCAACGGCGCAACGATTTCGGTGCGCAGTGAGAAGGGCCACGGTTCAACGTTCTCCATCTCCTTCTCCCCGGAATCGGAACTCCGCCTCACGACGCCGAACCAGATCGGGCATGGAGCCGCAAATGGAACCGCGCGCCCGGCTTCCGCCCGCCGCCCATCCGTCCTCGTGGTCGAGGACGACCCCGACAACCAGATCTTGATTCGAACCATCCTCAAGAAAACTTATGAGGTCCGGATGGCGTCATCCGCCGACGAGGCTCGCCGCGAGCTTGAGGCTCCAGGCAATCAAATCGAACTGATTCTGATGGACTGGTCGCTCAAGGGCGACGAAGACGGCGTCACGCTGACACGCAACTTGCGCCTCGATGAGCGCTACAAGAACATCCCGGTAGTCGCGCTCACTGCGCATGCTTCGGCCGAGGATCGCAAACTCGCCAAGGCGACCGGCTTCGACGCGTTTCTCGGCAAGCCGGTTGATCGCGACGAGTTGTTCCGCACCCTCGATTTGCTCGTGCGCTGATGACCTTGCGATGACACGCGCAGCTTCCTACCAGTTGTAGGAGATCCCCAGTCCGATCGGCGTCTCGCCGCCCTTGCCCGGCGCCGCGCCGCTGACCGGAAACAGACGCCATCGATCGAGCTGCGTGGAATGCTGCTTGTGCAGGTACAGCAACAATTCGGTGGTGGCGACACCCAGGATCGCCGCGCCAACTACGTCGGAAAACCAGTGGGCGTCATGTCCCATACGCCCAAAGCCATCGAGTGTCGCAAGCGAGTATGCGGGAATCGCCACATACCATCGATTGTCGAATGCCTCGCTGATTCCAGCCGCGAGCGAGAACATCGGAGTGACCTCGCCCGAGGGGAACGACGCGCCGCCGTCGAAGAACTTGGTGTGACTATGATGGTCCTGATAGGGGCGCAGGCGCCCGAACGCGGGCTTGAGCGCCAACACAGCCAGCGATGCCACTCCTGCCGCCTCGCCGCCGGTCAGCATCGTCTCGCGCACCTTCGCGTCGTCATTGCAGAGCCCATACACATACACCAATGCGCTCAGCCCACCGACCCCCCCATAACTGATATTTTCGAGTTCCGTCGCCGTCGAATGTTTCATGTCACGCAGTTGCGCGCGCATCGTCTGGTCGAGCGCGAATGCACCGCCGACTGCCGCACCAGCACCCGCGAGGCCGAGGTAGAAGGCCGGTGAACGCAGAACGCTGTGGTCGCTGGCGATGTAGAGAGGCGAGGTCACCACATCGACCGCATCCATTTGAATGTTGTCGACCATGTATTTGAAATCGCTGGTCACCTCATCGGTAAGTAATGTAAAGCCGGTCGCGCGGGGCGTTTCCTGCTGTGCGAGCGCGGCGGGGGCGAGAACAGCCAGCACCGCGCAAATCGCCGCGATCAGAATCGTCGTAACTTTAGTCACCCCTTCACCATCAACCTATCGCAATTTGTAGAAGCGGATCGCGTTGTCGGTCAGGATGTTTCGCTGCGAAGTTTCGGGAAGTTTGCTGATCGCACCGCGCACTTCGTTTAGCACGCCCGGATAAGTGCAATCGAAACGCGGGTTCCGTGTATTCCTCCCACACGCTGCGAGGTTCGACGATATGGCCATCGGAATCGACTATCTGCGACATGGCGTCCTCCGTTGATATCGGAGTCAACGTCGGCACGCTTCCGAAAGTCAAGCTCGCCTCTTACTCTTGGCGAGTTTCCCGTCAAACGCAAATCTCTTCAATTATGCTTAAGGGCCCTCGCGAATCTCTCATGCCCCGGAGTCGGTTCGCGCCTCATTGCAGACACTTACCGGTCTTGCGATTATTTAAGGGGCCTCAAAAATTCACACCCGGTTCCGGGTGCGGCGCTTAGCTTACACTTGCGGCCCGACATCACTTTGGAAAAGCGCATTCTGGTTGTAGAAGACGATCGCGCCACCCGCGATGCATGGTCCGAACTGATCGCGGCATGGGGCTATAAAGTCAGAACCGCGGAAAATGGCGAGATCGCCCTGGCCGAGGTCGGCTCCTACGATCCGCATATCCTGCTGCTCGATCTCAATCTCCCGAAAAAGAACGGCCTCGCAGTGCTGCAGGAACTCAACGAGCGAGGCTTGCGCATCCCGACCATCGTTATTTCCGGGCAGGCAGAGATCTCCGATGTGGTAAAGACCATCAAGCTCGGCGCCTACGACTACCTGCGCAAGCCAGTCGACACCGCGCATCTCAAGGTGATGCTCACCAACCTTGCCGCGCACATCACCGTCGCCGAAGAGAATGAGCGTCTACGACTACGGTTGATGGAGGCCGGCAAACTCGGTCCGATGATCGGCCAGTCGCGCGCGATGCAGCAGGTCATGGTGCTAATTAAGCAAGTTGCGCCTACTTCAGCATCCGTTCTCATCCGAGGCGAAAGCGGCACCGGCAAGGAGGTCGTCGCGCGCACGATTCATGAGTTATCGACTCGCGCGCAGGGGCCATTCGTCGCGATCAACTGCGCCGCGTTGCCCGAGAACCTGATGGAATCCGAGCTGTTCGGCCATGAGCGAGGCGCTTTCACCGGCGCCGATCGCCGCCGCGAGGGATGCTTCGAGCTGGCCAACGGCGGCACCCTGCTGCTGGACGAGATCGCCGAGATGAAGGTCGAACTTCAGGCGAAGATGCTGCGCGTGCTCGAGGCCGGTGCGCTGCGGCGCGTCGGCGGCACCGTTAACGTGCCCCTCGATGTGCGGGTGCTCGCCGCGACCAACCGCAACGTGGAGCAATCGATCGCCGACGGTCGCTTTCGTGAGGACCTCTATTATCGTCTCAATGTTTTTTCGATCGAGCTGCCGACGCTCGATCGCCGCCGCGACGACATCCCGCTGCTGGTCGATCATTTCATCCGCGAGCTGGGCCCGCAGATGAGCAAGCCGATCCAGGGCGCCGACAACGACTGCCTGCAGGCGCTCAAGGAGCGTCGATGGCCCGGGAACATCCGCCAGTTGCGCAACGTCATCGAGCGCGCGCTGGTGGTGAGCCGCGGTCCGTTGCTGAGCGTGGGAGATCTTCCTCCCGAATCGCCGGCGAACGCGGAATCGGCGCCCTCGTTCGAAATTCGGGTCGGCAGCAGCATCGAGCAGGTGGAAAAGGATCTCATCCTGCGCACGATTGACCTTACCGATGGCAACAAGGCGCGCGCCGCCGAGATTTTAGGGATCAGCCTGAAGACTTTGTATAACCGGCTTGAGCGATATCAGTCCGAAATCCGATCGGCGAAGCTTGCCTAGAATCGAAGCTCATAAAAAGCGCACGGCTTGAGACAGGCAAGGCATAGCCGTAACGATTGCAGCGAAGACTGGGATCGAGTCAGTTCATCATTACCTCGTCGGTAGAAACCTTGAAGCTGACGAGCGTGTTAGGTCCGAACGTTGTTGCGATCGCGACATCGATAGCGTCCCGACCCCTCGCGATCAGTACCCGTCCGATCCGAGGCACGTTGTTGCGCGGGTCGAAGGTATACCAACGCCCTCCGAGATAGGCCTCGAACCATGCGGCAAAGTCCATCGGACCGTATGGAGGGAGCATTCCGATATCGCCGAGGTAACCGGTGCAGTAGCGCGCCGGGATGTTCACGCATCGGCAGAATGCCACGGCGAGATGCGCGAAATCGCGGCAGACGCCTCTCCGCTCGTGGAACGTTTCCGAGGCAGTTCTGGTTACTCGCGCATGCTCGTAGCCAAATGAGATATGGTTGTGCACGAAATCGCAGATGGCCTGAACCCTGGGCCAACCCAATGGAGTTTGACCGAACAAGCTCCAGGCTATCTCGGAAAGTTTTTCGGTGTCGCAGTATCGGCTCCCCAAGAGAAAGGCCAGCGCTTCTTCAGGTAATTCCTGGATAGAATGTTGCTGTGCGTAGGGCGCGACAATTTCGGGATAACCTGAGTCTCTGACCACCGCCGTGCTCGCGATCGTAAGCCGTCCTGGAGGCGCGACGAGACGTGTGCACCAATTGCCGAAGCCGTCACGATAGGCCGACAGCGGAATAGCCGGGTTGGTAGTTAAGTGATCCGGCACGACGAGATCGGATGCGCGCGAGTAGTGGACGTTCAACACCAGCATCATCGGCGTCGGCTGGGGACAATCGTAAATCAACTCGAAACCCACTTTGATTTCCAATGAAGACCTCCTGAGATGCCGGGTCCGGTGTCGACCGCGCATCGCGCACCGAAGTCATCCGAGGCGCGAAATGGCGTTCGCCTCTTCCGATTCGGCAGCGTCGGAGGTAACCGCGACCTCGACGCTCATTCCCAGGTAGTCTGACGAAAACCCCGTCCAAGTACCATGCAGCGGCGTGGCGTGATGCGGATCGCGGACCACCGCAACACGAACGAGGTCGCGATTGCCGACGATACCATTGGAGGGATCGAAATCGACCCAACCGGGTCCGGGCAGATAGACTTGGACCCAGGCGTGGGTGTTGCCGCCGCCCGCGTAACCTAAGTCGTCATCGGGGATGTGCAAATATCCGGAGACGAAACGTGCGGCCATCCCGAGGGAACGTACCGCGTCGATCATCAGCACGGCCAGGTCACGACAACTCCCGCTTCCGAGTTCGAGCGTTCGAAGTGGGGTCTGAATGCCCTTCTCGTCCCTGCGCACGTGCTTGAAGGTCCGGTTGATTTCATGGGTGAGATTGATGAGAAACTCGCGAGTATCGAGGCGCCGATTTTTTCGCAGAAATGTTCGCGCCCACTGTTCGACATGGCGGTCCGGATCGAAGGGTTTTCGTTCAATGAACCGGACCAGGTCGGGCATCTCATGCGCGCCGTAGCTGAACGGAAGGGCCCGCGCGCACTCCGCTATCTTGAGGTCATCAATGTCTATGTGAAAATGCTCAACACGGATGGTGCTGGCGAACCGCAGCTCTTTAGCGCGCTCGGCGAAGCGCACGATGCGCACGTGGTTCTCGAATGCGTCCCGCGTCAGTCGAATGTCGATCGGGGTTGGGGTAATCTCCAGCTTTTCGTCGAGGAGACGCTGGTCATGGCTGTCGCGAGGGCGCAGCATCATCGAATGCTCGCCGAAGGCAACCGGCTGCCTGTACCGATAGGTCGTGACGTGCTTGATGATGAGCTTGGGCATCGCAATCCCCTAATCGACGTCCAATTTTAAATTAAATACTTGGCAACTTTTGCGCCAGTCACTAAAACCTCTAATCAATGCCGATGGCTTCGGCGAAGGAACCGCCCCGCATGGATAGCGCGCCGACCAGCCTCGTCGCGCCCGATGAACCGCGCCCCGTCACGGTGACCAACGAGGATGAGACCTCGCCGTTCGTCATCGTCTGCGATCATGCCGGCAAATATCTGCCTCGCCGTCTCCAAATGCTCGGCCTTCAGGAAGCGGAATGCGAGCGCCACATAGCATGGGATATCGGCGCGGGCGCGGTCAGCTGCCTGATCGGAGATGCGCTCGACGCGGTAGTCATACGGCAAAATTACTCGCGCCTCGCCATCGACTGCAACCGGATGCCGGGCTCGGAGACATCGATCGTCGAATTGAGCGAACTCACGACGGTTCCCGGAAATATCGCACTCAGCAAACCTCAGATCGAGGCCCGCGTTCGAGAGATATTTCAGCCCTATCACGACCGGATTGCGGTCGAACTGGATCGGCGGCGCCAAGCCGCCGGCCGACGGTGCTAATCGCGATGCACAGTTTTACTCCCGTATTCGATGCTGTCGCGCGGCCCTGGCATGTCGGCCTGCTCTACAATCGCGATCCGCGTTTCGCCCATCTACTGATCGACCTGTTGCGATGCGAGCAAGGTCTCGTCGTCGGGGATAACGAACCCTACCGGGTGACTGACGAATCGGATTATACGATCCCCGTTCACGGCGAGCAGCGCCATCTGCCTCATGTGTTAATCGAAATTCGCCAAGACCTAATCGCTGATGAAGCCGGGCAACGTAGGTGGGCAGACTTGTTCACCCGATTGCTGCCGAAGGCATATCAACGACTCAGCACTATTCAATAAGCCTGGATTGTTAGACGCGGCGATCTGGAGGCTTCGGCGGCGCCCTCGTTCGAAATTCGGGTCGGCAGCAGCATCGAGCAGGTGGAAAAGGATCTCATCCTGCCCACGATCGATCTCACCGATGGCAACAAGCCTGCTCGACGATCGCGGGCCACCATTTGATCAGACGCCAAGCCTGCTCCCAGAACTTGATGTTCGTCCATCCTTTGGCGAAGAAGAACGCGGTCATCTCGGAGTTCAGCCACGCTTCGCGTTCATATTCTCTTTGAGAGATGCGTATATCTCCGGAAATGATTACCCAGTTGCCCTCGCTGGCAAGTGATCTTATCCAATCTACATCTTTTGCGTCGGCGGAGAACTTCGACCGTAAATGAACGACTTGGTGACCCACGTCGCCTTCCAGTGCTTGAAGCGCTTGAGCGAATCGAGGCGACAGATTGTTGTCGAAAAAGAATTTCAAGCGGCGGCGAGAAAATCCGCTTCGTATTCGATTGCCGCTCTGACGGAACGCTCCTCGACGATATACCAGTTGGCCACGCGCGCAATCGCCGCTTTGTCCAAGGTGTGTCTTGGTCCCGACGGAACTTGACCGAGGCGCACTAGGGTGGCCGGCTTTCCACCTTCGGGAGTCCATTCCCTGGCGTCGAAGGGATTGTCGTCTTTTCCTTTCTTACCGTTGCGCGCGCTGCCACTCTCTGCCAGGTAGGCCTTGTACAGCACCGCCGTCGGCACACCTTCGGTGCTCACAATCGGTTGACCAAAGCTACGTTTAGGATCGATGACGACCAGCCGTTTTTTTCCCATCGGCCACCATCGAATGGCCACGCCGCCATCGTCGAAATCCAAACCCTCCTCGCCCGCCAGGTAGCGATTTACCATCCGCGAAAATGCGCGTCGATCGGCTACGATT
The DNA here is from genome assembly GCA_963815835.1 of uncultured delta proteobacterium. Classification (GTDB taxonomy): domain Bacteria; phylum Desulfobacterota; class Binatia; order Binatales; family Binataceae; genus DATGKG01. The sequence goes on along the minus strand of CAWFIF010000001.1, from coordinate 2,113,429 downwards.
TCGGGCAATGCAGGTTCCGCGATGCGAGTAAGGATGGCGTGGCCTTCGGTGAGAAACGTTTTCGTCGCGAAGGGATGATCGACGCGCAACATCGCGGCCGCTCGCTCATGCACGGCGCGTAGCACATGCCAACTGACACCCGCCTCGATAAATGCTTTCACGTATCGGAGTTCAATCAGATCCAGGAAGTCGAGCCCCATCGCGCCGTGCTTGCTCACCCGGCGCAGTGTGTGGACCACGGGAGACGGGCTTCGAATCCAGCGGCGGACCTGCCCTTGGGAAAGTCCGCACAGCCGCGCGGCTTCCGCGATCATGTAGATAGCCGAAAAAGTGCGACTCTCTTTTTTCGCAAGATTGGACATCAGCACGCCCGTCGCTTTTTTCCATCGTACTAGTCACGCATGGCTCAAGCCAAATGCTCCCTCTCTGTTAACGCTGAGGCGACGATGGGGCGGAGGTCCGGGCGCCGGGACTGCGTCTTGATGCGGTAGCACAGACTTCAGTCTGTGTCCTCTCAGATTCTTAATCACAGACTGAAGTCTGTACCACTTAGGAGTTCAGGCAGCATCGCTTCGCGTAGGTCCTTCGCTACGGCAGCCTCGCTCAGGATGACAGAAAAAGAACGGCGCGGGCGGGGGGTGGAGGATGGCGCGACGGTCGCTCTTTCTCTCTGCGACCGGAGTGCCATCCTGCCCGGAGGGGGCCGGGCGGGGAGGCGCTCTCCGGAATCCTCGATGCGCGACCGCCATCGGCGGGAGCGCCTCCGCATCCGATACCGCATACCAATCACAAATACGATCGGCTAAGCTTGCTAAATTCGGTTCCCGGAAGCAGGTAAAACTTACCTCGCACGGACTTTGGTGATGGGCTTTCGCGGTAAACTTGCGCTCGTATTTGCCTCCCTTCTAATCCTCGCTGTAACCGCTATCAGCGTCCTCGAGTTCGAGCGCACCACGCGCATGATGGTGTCCAACCTGGGCGATACCGGCGTCTCGCTGGCCAATCAGGTTTTCGAACAGATGCGGGTCGCGCTCCTGCAGCATCCGGGCGACCCTGTCGCGACCTTGCGCGACGACGCGGCGATTTCGTTCAACCCTGAGATCCGCGCAAGCCTTCACCAAGGGCGTCGTCTATGCCCGAATCGAGGGAGTCGATGGATCGCTAATCGCCGGGACGCCGCTCGGATCTCCCAACGATTCGCTTTTGATTCGTCCCTTCGAGGAGCTGTCGGGGCAGGTCGGCGGATGGTTCCCGATGGGGCAACTACGCTCGCTGTGGGGAGACAGGGTCTATGAAATCAGCCGCCCGGTTGAGATCGATGGCAGGCCGTTCGCCGTCATCAAGGTCGGACTCTCGACCGCGCTAATTGAGCGCGAGGTTAGCGCGACGCTGAAGGGTATCGCCACGGTGGCGATCATCGGCGTGATCCTAGCGCTGGTCGGCGGCACTCTCGCGGGGGCGTTCTTCCTGCGGCCGGTGGCCGCGATCGCCAGCGGGGTGGATGAGTTGGCGACCGGGGGCGGCGACTTTCGCGTGAGCGTCGCGGCGCATGATGAGTTCGGAACCCTCGCGGAGAAATTCAATCAGCTATCGAGGCGAATAAAAAACGATCGGGCGCAATGGGAAACTGAACGCGGGCAGTTTTTCAACATCTTCAGGTCGATTACCGACGCGCTGTTACTCCTGGACGCGCGGGGTCATGTGCTATTCGCAAATGGCGAGGCGCAGGGGAAGCTGGGGCTGCCGGCGGGTGGGCTTTCGGACGGCCGGCCGCTGAATTTGCTGCTCGGAAGAGACCATCCACTCAATCGGATGATCGAAAATGCCTACGTAATAGGCAGCGAGGTCCGCGACATCGCGATGGAGCTGGGGCGGGGCGAGACTGCGATGCGCGTATTGGTATCGATATTCTCGTTGGGGCAGGGTCCCGAGCCGCCGGGGCTGCTGGTAATCGTGCGCGACCTCGAGCCTGTTCAGGAATTGGAGAATGTTGTCAACTATTCGGGACGTCTTGCGCGGTTGGGCGGTTTAATATCGGGAGTTGCACATCAGATTCGAAATCCACTCAACGCGATGAATTTACAACTCGAGCTGCTTAACGCGGAAGCCGCGCAGGGCAAGCCCGTCGAAGCGCGCGTCATGAAGGTGCGCAACGAGATCACGCGCCTCGACGAGGCGATCAGCGCGCTGCTCCGATTCATGCGTCCAGAGCAACTGAAGCTCGCGCAGATCGAGCTCGGCGATTTGTTGCGCGAGGTTGGACGGGAAGTCGAACGGCCCGGGATTACCGTAAGACACACGCTCGATCCAGTTGCCTCGCAAGTCACCGCCGATCGCGCGCTGCTCGGCGAGGCGCTGCGCAACATCGCGAAGAATGCGGTTGAGGCGATGCCCAATGGCGGGGAGATCGAGTTCGAGACTCAGTTAGCGGACGACGGCTACGTGGAGATTTCGATCAAAGATCGCGGGCAGGGAATCCCGGCCGAGCACCTCAGCCACATCTTCAATCTGTATTATACGACCAAGGAAGGCGGCAGCGGGCTGGGTCTCTCGCTGGCGCTGCGAGCGGTCGATCTGCACTACGGAATGATGGAAGTCCAATCGAATCCCGGCGCCGGAACAATCGTCAAAATAAAACTTCCGGCCGGTGACACGCTCGCGCAACAATTGCCTTCCGGAACGGCGATTCACTAGGCGACCTTGTGAAAAGACTACCGTCACATACGGCTCTCGCGATACTTCTGGCCACGATGCTCGCCGGATGCTGGCGTATCTATGTCGATTGGGACACCCACACGATCCGGCACACACTCCCCGAAGCCCCAGTTGTCGCACCGTCCACCACCACGACACGGACCAACAATGTCACATCGCCTCGCCAGAGCGCGTCGTTGCCTCACCGTAAGCACAAGCATCCCACCTCGTCTGCCGATGTGAAGGAGATGACGATCCAGCCCGAAACGACGCAAAGCTCTCCGCTACCACCACCGAACTCGACCATTTCGATGGCGACTCCGGGCGGCAGCTCTGATTCGGCCGAGCAAGCGATCGAGGCCACCAGCCAACGACTCGCACGCTTCGATCGCAACCGACTCGGCGGCCCCATGCTCGCCACCTATGACGAGGCCAGCGGATTTTTGAATCAAGGGAAGCAGGCACTCGCCGAGAAAGACTATGTGGCGGCCTCCGGCTTCGCGCAGAAAGCCTCGGTGCTGACCGATAAGCTTCAAGCGACGGTGACCGCGCGCTAGTCGCGCGTCGGCCACCTCGCTCAGGATTGTTTTCGATTAGCGGTGAAAGAACTCTCCCATCTGTGGCGCTGACACCGCATCGGGCAGGAGATGTTTCAGCCCTATCGACTGCGTCATCAATCTCAGCACACTCTGTTCTTGATAGAGGTTGATTGACTGATAGCCCGGTTTAACCTTGGGTCCGACCAGAATCAATCCGGTTTGGCCTCCGCCATGGGTGTTGTCGGCTCCATCGCCCTCATCCCAAAGAATCATGAGCAAGCCGTCGTCTTGATTCACTGCCGTCACGAGCGGAGCGATATTGCTTTGCAACCAGTTGTCAACTTCGACCTCGCGGTCACTCGGCGCTCCAGGAGTCGGGTCCGCAGTATGCCCGCTATGGTAGGCGTTCGGCACGATGAACCCATAGGTCGGCAGCGCATTGTTTTGAATGTCAGTGGCAAGCTGACTGAAGTCAACCAGCTTGGCTTGCTCCGAAGTGCTGCCGACGACGTCGCTAAGATACGCGAATGGATTATGATGCATTTCGTAAGGGTCGCCATTGCCCGGGCCGGTCGGAGGATTGGGTAGGTCCTCGGCATAGAGCTTCCAGGTCAGCGGATGCGGTGCGGGACGGCCATTCTTCAACTTCGCGGTGGCATCGATGTCGCGCGCGACGTTATCGACGTCGAGCCCACCTGCGGGGGGTGTATAGTCGTCGCCTATCGCCGAGATTTGTCCGGCCACAGCGGAGTCGCCAATGATTAGTTCAAAGTAGTTCCCAATCGAAGGGTGATAGTTCGCGAAGTAATTGGTCGCGAGGCCACCCTGGGCGATGAGCGACTGGAGATACGGCATTTTGCCGGCGCCTAGTTCGCTCTGAAGCTGCGCGTAGCCGACGTTCTCTTCCAACACGATGAACACGTGCTTGAAGCTTGGATTTCTAAGGTTGACGGTCTTGGGTGGGCGTTTCGCGATCGCGACGCCGGATAGCGGCAACATCAGGGCTAGGGCGGCGACGATGACGAGTGAAACTTTGTTGTTGGGCGAAAGGACTGGACGAGGTTTTTCGCGAAGCATAGGTTCCCTTTCATGGTTGGGTAAGTTTGATTCGATTCCCCCTCGCGAGACTTTGTTTGACCTTCTTCTGCTAGACGCTCCTTCTCCTGTCTTCTTATGCCGGATGCGAAATCAGTCGGACTTGTGACTACGAAAATCGCGCATCGCGCGAGCTCGGGCGTCTCCCAGCATCGCCGAGATCGCCTCGCGCATGATTCTCATGACCAGCCATCGAAAGCGGATGCCGCGGGAATTGAGGCGATCGAAAATTTCGATTACGTCTCGAAACTCATGCGATACGGAATTGATGAGCAAAGTCTTGTCGCGAAGTTCCGCCACCCGGGTCAGCCGCGCGAGCACCTCTTCATCACTCAGATCCTCCGCATGTCCCATCGATTTGGCGCGTGCGGCGAGAGTCTCAAGTTGCGCGATTCCATGCGCGGTGTGCGGATCGTGCGCCAGAATCCTCGGCACCGGGATGAAACGGTTCTCGTCCATCGCCTGGTGTTCGGCCAGGAAGCGCGAAACTCCTCCGCCCTCAACGTCGAAGCGGATGTCGTAGCGCTCGGTCACCCTGCCCCACTCCGGTTCCGGGCGCCTTCCCCACCAGCGGGGCCGTTTTCCGAACAGCAGGCATAACGATGTGAGCCGTTGCTGGCCGTCCGCGATCCATGAACGCGAATTTTCCGCTGCGGCGCCGCCCGGCGCGGTCCACAGCAGAACGAAGCCGGTCGGATAATTACGCCACAGCGAATCGGCCAGCATCGCCAATTGATCGGGCTTCCAAACGAAGCCGCGCTGGAAGTCAGGCATGTCCCAACAGCCGCTTACGCACCGATCGACCGCATCCAAGATCCTGATGGTATCGAATTGGTAAGTTGCGTCTCCCGCTTTTTCGCCGTCGCCGTCGGCTCCGGCGGGCGCGCCTGATATCATCAGGTTGCCGAGGGTGGCCGCCTGGCCGCTCGGTGATTCGAGGTGCGATCTTAGGCGCATTGGAATCGCATCGATGCGGTTTTTTTGTCGAATAGTTCTCGCGCAATCTCCTCGAGCGATCGCCCCGGAAGATTTTTGGCCGAGGCGAAGTCGAGCACTTCATCGAAATGCGAGAACGTCCCGCCCCGCTCGACGAAACGTGAACCTCGCCGCAGTCGGACGTCCTTGGGATGAGCGAAGGCGAGAACCGGCATGCCTAGCGACGCGATCGCGAGCATTCGGTCGCGAGTCAAAAACGCGGACTCGTAGCGATGCATGAAGCGCAGGGAGGATTCGTGTACACACGAATCGTTTGAATACCTGAGATAGCCGGGTGTCCCGACTGTGCCTTCGTCATGACGCGGCTGCTCCGCAGCGGCGAGAAATCCTTCATTTAGAAGCAATTCTTCGGCGCTTCGGTGCGCGCGCTCGAAGGGGAAGATGAACACGGGCTGAAATTGGACGCCATAGCGCCGCGCATTGGCCGCCATCGCGTGCTTGCCCGCCTCCATCTCAGACACTGGGTTCTCGATCTTTTGATGATCGACGTGGCGATGCATTCCATGCCACAGAAATCGCGCGCCATGGCCTTTCAAAATCTCGACGTATCTTCGGCTGATCCATTGGCTGGTTGGGATCCATCCGCAATCGAGGGGAAGGCCCGCGCAGCGACTTTCAATATGGCCGAGGAAGTCTTCGAGTATCGATTCGTTGAAGTAGTCATATCCGAGCGGGATATCGTCGATGGTTAGATTGAACGGCACCGGGCGGGACAGGTCTCGCTCCACGGCACGCTCCGCCGCGATCAGCGCACTGGCATTGGCGCAGCGCTGGACTGGATCCGCCAGACGCCAGATGAGCGGGGTATCCGCGGTCTCGTCGTCAGGCTGAACATCGCAAATAATCGCGCCTCTTCCCGAGCGGTAGGCGAATACCACTGGAGATTCCGTGCCATCATCGTCACAGGCAAGGAGGATCGGTTCTGCCGGGCCGCTCAAGTCGGAAGCACAGTTCAGCGCATCAACGAGCGGACTCTCCTCACCGCGCAGCACCGCCGGGATCATCGCATGATGGGTGAAACGATAAGACGCCACTTTGGTGGCGCGCCCCACCGTGAAGGAAGCGTCGAGCAGCGGCGCCAGCTGATAGCGGACGCCGTCGTCGGCCCCGCCGCGGATGTATAGCGTCGCGCCGCCATTGACCGACGCGCGAAGGTTCTCGCGTTCGCGCGACGTCATCCGGTTGAGGGCCGCAAAGCTGAGCGCGATTAGCGGATCGTTCTCGGGCCTCACCGACGTCGGCGACCTTTCGGAACCCGTCCAGTCCTGCACCTCGAGGCCACGCAGATGTGCGAACTGCGCCGCCAGGATTGGCGCGCGACCGCCCGGTTCAGCGATGAGCCAGCAGTTTTTGCTCATGCGGGGGTTGCTCTTGCGCTTCCGGATCACTTTCCGCAGCTTCTTCTTTCAGTTCCGCGGCCCGGCGCTGATTGGAATCGAGCACTGCTTCTAACAGCGGCGCTGAGTCGAGTTGCAGCAACAGGTTGATATTCGGGATGACGCAGTGCCCGCCGATGAACCCGGGGAAATAGCGTTGGCGGGGCAGGAACGCCACTTCCTCGAAGAACTCGGTCGCTTCTTCATAGTCGCCACCGGCGCGCTGGACGTAGCGATTGAACTCCTGTGCCCACGCAATGATGACTCCGAAGTAGGTGGTCTCTCCCAGCTTGGCGACTTCCAGGGTTTCCGGCTTCTCCAGTTTGCGGGTCTTCATTCCATGTTCCTGGAAATGAGCCGCAGCCTTATCGGCCCACTCCTCCTCGCTCGCCGCGACGAACTTGAAGTAATGCAAAAGATCCTTCGCCATCTTCACGTGCTTGCCGCGGACCGGGCTGTAGACCACCGCACTCGCGGTTTTCTCCGAAATCGATCGGGTAGTGCCGGGAAGCACGGTGCTGTTGATGATCGTCAGCTCCGGTTTGAAGCGGCGGATGTACTCAATCGCCAGTGGTTCGAACTGGGCGCCTGAGACAAACGGAATGCAGACGTGCATCACTCCAATCGGGTCGCTGAACTCGCGGCGTTCGATATCGTGTCGGAGTATCGGACGCGTACGCTCGAGCACTTCGACCAGGGCGCCGCCGACTTCCCCGAGTCCGACGACGAGAGTTTTAGTGTTACTTGGCATCATCCCTCCATGCGCGCACTCGCGACGCCCCCAGCCTTGCGTTTCTCTATTGTCACTGGGGCAGCGCTTTCGCGGCGCGGCAAAACTGAATCAATCGCGCGGTAGAACTCGCCACGCTGATTTCGCCAACTGATACGATCGACGGCGTTGCGGGCATTCTCGGCGTAGCTTCGTCGCAACTCGGGCGAGCGGTAGAGCTCTTCGATGGCACCGGCAAGATCTTCGATGTCATTCGGCTTGAAGAAGCGCACCGAGTCGTTATCGAAATAATACTCGACGGTCTTGAGCTTGGGTGCGATGGCCGGGATTCCCAGCATCGCAAACTCCAGGAGCTTTACCGGAAGCATCAGATGAGTCGCGCTGCTCTCGCGATTCGCGACCAGTCCGAGATCTGCGGTGCGCAGCACCTTGGGCAATTCCTCGATCGGAATCATGTCCCTGAAAATTACGCGATCTTGCAAATTGAGCTCCGACACCAGAGCGTGGATCTCGCTGAGATAGTCGCCAGCGCCGAGCGCCAGCAGACGCAGTTGCGGAATCCGCTCGCGCAGGAGACCCACCGCACGCACTGCGAGATCGAGACCCATTCGATGGGTGATGGTGCCGTGGCATACGACCGTGAAGGTGTCGGGATCCTTGGCTACCGCGCTATCGGCGGTGAAGATCCGCTCATCAGGCGAATTGAGCACCACGCTTATCTTGTCGGCCTGGATTCCGTATTCGACGAGGCGCTGGCGATGGGGTTCGTGTACGGCCAGCACCAGGTCCGCACACCATGCACTCAGCCGTTCCTCCATCTTCATGATGGGAATGCCGATCGCTCCGAGCCATCCCGGAAACTTGTCGCGATACAACTCGGGCATGGTGTCGTGTACGTCGAGCACCAACTTGGTTCCGGCGCGGCGCAGCGGAAGCGCCGCGAGGATTGCCGCGTCCGGCATCGTGCAAACGATCGCGACGTCATACGGACGATCATGCGAAAGCTCCATCGCCTTGCGAGCCGCGGCCACGAAGAAATTCACGTAGCTTTTCAGATATGAAGCTCGGCTTGAGCCCCGATAGCGCGAGATTTCCAGCCCGATAACGTTCACTCCGTTGATCAGCCCGGTTTTACCCGCTGCCAGAGTTATCGCGTCAACCTGGTCGCCACGCCTGGCCAATGCTTCGGCGTGCCGTTTGACGCGGCCGTCATGAATATACGTGGTGTAGGCTATAACTAATGCGCGAGCCACGTAGCGTTCTCCTTCAGCCTGCAAACGATTCCTCGCTTATGCGCCGCGCAACGGCGCGCTTTGCGGCGAGGCCTTCGATAGAGGGCTTGCCTTCTTTAATGATGAGTTTCATCTGCGCGCGTTCGCGCCACCATTGCGCGACTTCGCGAGGAAGCGCGCGCCACCCGTCGAAATCGGACAGCACTTTCAGGAGTTCCTCGTACGCGGACAGGCTCCCGTCGTCGCCCGAGTAATCGGGATGGGTCAGGGGGAGAATCATTCCACCCAGCGACTGGATCCAATGGGCCTTGGTCACCCAGATCGAAAGCGGATTGCGCCGCACCAGATGAATCAGCGTGTGGTCCTGCGGCAGGGTGTAGGGCAGTTCCACCATTTCCGAGAGAAAGAATGGAAACAGGCTGCAGGTTCCGCCCGGCTGCGGCTCGTAAGGATCGGTGTCCGAGAAACTGGAGTCGTACTCGAACGACATCGTTCCGATCCATTCCGCGTTGCGCAGGGTCGAAGGACCACGAAAGCCGTGCAGTTCGTGCTCGCCCGCGATTCGTTCGACCAGCATTTTGCACACCTCGAAATCGTGACGGCTGCGAAACATCCGGCCGTCATGCGCTAGTCCATGCGCCCCGAACTCGAAGCCGCGTGCGCGCAGCCGCTCGACCGTCTTCCAGTCGATCGGATATTGCGCCAGCGGAAGATTCCATGACGACTTGAATCCATAGCATTCTTCGAGATCCGCCATACGTTCGATGCGCCCGAATCCGGTGTCGCTTTCGACGTCGTGGGTCAGCGAGATGCAACATCGTTTGCCGTTGGGCCAGAACGCAATGTGCCAAGGATCCTGCTGACCGATGAGCTCGAGGCTCGCGCGGAGCCACTGGCGCCACAGGTCGACGAGCGCGGTCTCGCACGGCCAGTGGGGGAAGGCGTCACGCAGGCGCGCGCGCACCGCCGCGTAATTGATCCAGTGACGTACCGTCGACGGAATGAATCTCTTCACCCGGTAGTACGTCATCACGGCCGAGGAAGGCATGCGCTTGTAAGGCGACATGTACTCTTCGAAGAGATACCGGCGGATGAGCGGTTCAGATGCTTCGGTGGCCTGCTGAAGTCGCGCGCGATAGTTCTCGGGAAGTTTCCAGAAAGAAAATGCGTCGTTGCGGCAATCGACCGCCTCGCCGGGATGAAGGTCTTCAGGGAGCATAGCGCCGCCGCCCGATGCGATGCTTAGCGCCATACCGACTCCATCATCAGAAGACGTCTCAACTGTTGGCTCCGAATAAACTTCACTAAATCGGGCGGCGCGATTTTTTGATTGCGCCGCAAATAGCCTTCCAGGTAACCCGCGAGCAGAAAAATTCCTCCAATCACGGGTGGCCATGAAAACCCGCGCTTGGCAGCCCGCATCATCAGGAACAGCGGATGATACCCAACGTTGTAGGCGGCACGGCCCGCCGCCAAATTGCCTTTCAGGTAGCCGCCGGCCGAGCCCTGGGGCCGATGGTGATAGGCTCGCACGTGGCGGAAGCTGTGGCTCTTGAAACCCAGCATCATCGCGCGCGCCTCATCCAGCGTGTCCCAGCCGAGCCCGCTGGCGAGTCCGCCGATCGCTTCGAAACATGCGCGCGAGTACATCTTGACTGCGCCGCGGGTGTGAAAACCCGGTGATCGGATTTCGCGCCACGCGGTGCCCTCGGGCTCGAACAGGGTCGAGCCGACGATCCCGAGCGCGGGATCGCGCTTGAACTCAGCGGCGAGCAGTTCGGCGAAATCCGGCTTGAAGCTTATATCGGCGTCGATGCGTAGAATCGCGTCGTAATCCTGCCATATTTCCTTCGGCAGGAATTGCATCAGGATCGATTCGCCACCCGGCAGCCGTTCGCGCCCAACCGGCAGGTGCTTCACATCGATCCACGGATGGCGTGCCGCCTCGAGATCGAGAATCTCCGCGGTCGCATCGGTGGATCCATCGTCGATGACAATCCATCGCGCCGGCTTCAGTGTCTGCGCCGTCATCGAAGCAATCAGTCGCGGGAGGAAGCTTTCCTCGTCGCGCGCAGGAGTGATTGCGATAAATTTCATCTTGCTCATGCCAGGTACCGGTAGAACGCTTCGCCGAGCACACGGGTGACGGGAAGCGGGAGTCTCTTCCAAACGGCCGAGAGAATCTTCGTCGAACCGCTCAAGACTTCAGGGCTGATGTTGCGCGGAGCGTTGGGGAAGAACGCGTACGGGAGCGGGCGCAGCGCGCATCCCAAGTCAACCTTGGAGCGAACCAGCCCCTGGTTGCGCATGTCACAGCGGCCAAAATCGACCGACCGGACTTTGCCCGCGTACGCCTCTAACATGTTAGCCACCAGGAGGTGGTTGGCGCCGGGATGGCCGTTCTCGATGCGCGCGCCCCATTTGTAACAAAGCTGGTCGCCGTTGCGGAGCAACACCAGGCCTGCCTGGTCGTGTCCCTCGAACGTTGCAAACCAGACTTCGAAATCGCCCGTGCGAGCGAACTTCTCGTGGACCGTCGTAAAGAACCGCAACGGCTGCGGCGGAACGCCGAGCCGGCGTCGTGTCTCGAGTTGGAGATCGAAGTACCGCGATACATAAGTAGCGCCGGTCCCGCGATCGATTTGGACATTGTCCTTTAGGCTGCGCTTGATGCCGCTTCTCACCGTGCGGCCGAAGCTCGCACTGATCTCACTGAATGGCCGCGTCAGGTCCAGCGTCCAGTGCCCGAAGCACTCGACATTTTTCCACGGCGCGGGTCCCGCAGTTCCGCGGATCTCGATCGAGCGGGCTTGACCGGACGAAGCGAGTGCGCGCAGAAACTCCGCGCGCGAGTCGTCATCGGTAGCCAGTGGCTCTGCGCAATCGGAGAACGGGAGCGATACCAATCGCGTCGAGAACAACCCTTTCGAGCTCGCGAACACCGCGGCGGCGCGCAACTCGCCTCCGCGATGAAGCGTCGCGACCTGAAGGTCAATCGGATAGGCACCGCGCAAAGCCTCGATCCATGATTCACAATGAAAAAAGGTCGCGCCAGGAAGCTGGGTCAGCGCGGCGCGCCACATTGGTAACCCTTCGGACCACGGCGTCATGGTCAAGCCGTTGCGAACTAGATTATTCGATCGCTCGACGGCATGAGCCATCGCAAAGGGCCGCTCAAAGAAGACACCGGTCGATTCATTTGTCATCGAGGTTTTCATCGAAGATGAATCTTCTTGTCCTTATGCCGCCTGCGAGCGCGCCGGTTTAAATGCCTTGGTGATCATGTCGAGGAACACCGATGCTTCCATCCAGAGAAAAACCGCCAGAGCCGGGAGGGCTTCCGCGAGCAGGACCGGCAGCCCGTTCATTCCAGCAGCGCGCGCCAATTCCTTTCCGGCAAGGGCGGCGAGCGCGCACACGATCGCCAGCTTCAGGCCCGGCAGCGCCGCGCCTAAGAGCTGTCCCAGCGTGGTGTCGATGAGCTTCGCCGCGAGTGACAGACCAATCAGGCTCACTGCGCCTTCGACCACCGCCATGTCGGCGCTCACTGCACCAAGTCCGACGTAGATCGAGAGCGGCAATACTGTCGCGACGATCAGTATCAGGCGGATGCCGTGCGTCCACATGTCGTAGGACGGATGATCCTTGGAATAGAAAACCGAGCCGATGCCGATGCGCAGGCCCATCAGGGTAAAGCCGATTGACAGCAGACGTATCGGCAACACCGCCGGCATCCACTTTTCGCCATACACGAAGCCGATGAACTCGGGTGCCGCGATCGCCGCCATCGCCATGATCGGCAGTACGAAGCGCGCGATGTAAGCGGTGAACTCGCTGAACGCATGCGCCATCTGCGCGTTATCGTCCTGCACTCGCGAGAAGGCGGGGAAGGTCACCCGACCGGCAACTCTGAAGAGTCGATCGGGCACGAAACGCAACAGATCCCACGCCATCCCATAAAAACCCAGTGCACTGCTGCCAAGAAATCTGCCGACCAGCAGAAAATCGGCATTGGCGGAACAGGTATAGATGGTCCTCGCACCCCACACGCTGGTGGTGAAGCGGCCGAAATCGCGCACCGCCCACAGCCGCGGCCATGCCGCGGTGAACCGGCGATCGGTAACCCACAGTGCCGCGGAGTATGCGAAGATTCGCGCCGCCAACGCGCCAGGCAGACTCCAGCGAGGATGGCCTTCCAGGAGCAGAAGCAGCGCGGCGGCGAGGAACACCATCTCCGCGAAAACTTCGGCGCTCGCGAGCGCGCCGAAGCGCATCTCGCGCCGCAGCCGCGCATTCGAAACCATCGCGGTTCCCTGGAAGACCAGTGGGATGCATAGCAACCGGATGTAAGGCACGATGCCGGGCATCAGCATGAGACGCGCGAGCAATGGCGCAGCCAGGTAGATGATGGCCGCCATCGCGAGGGAGACGGCGACGCTGAGGCACCATCCCGTCGATTCATGCTCGGGCAGTAGCTTGCGGCGTTGAATCAGCGCTTCCGGAATCCCGTTCTCGATTGGGATCAGCGCAAAGTACATGACGATCAAGAGAACTCGGAAGATGCCGAAGTCGTTCGGCATCAACGCGCGAGCGAGGACTACCATCCCGCCGACGCGAATCGCCTGCAGCGCTATTTCCGCGAACACGTTGTCGCGCACACTGCGGGCGAAAGCCTGCCACAAGGTGCTCCCGGAGTCCGCGGATTGTGGCGGTTGTGGGGCCACAAATTCGGGCCTGGCGCCGACATCATCCAGAGGCGGCAATTGCCTCGCCGCTCCAAGCCGAGAGCGCATACTCATAGACCCTCGCCGCGGAGCAGGACCGGCACCGTACGAGCGAGAATCTTGATGTCGCTAATGAGCGACCAATCCTCGATGTACTTGACGTCGAGCCGCACCATATCGTCGAAAGACAGCCGATTACCGCCGCTCACCTGCCATAGCCCGGTGATGCCGGGGACTGCGTCAAGGCGGCGACGATGCCATCCTTTGTAAAGCTCAAGTTCGTAGGGAAGCGCGGGACGCGGACCGATCAAACTCATGTCGCCGCGCAGTACGTTGATGATTTGCGGAAGCTCATCGATGCGGTAGCGGCGCAGGATACGACCGACGCGAGTAATGCGTTTGTCATCGGTGAGCTTGAAGATTTTCTCACCGTCGTGCTCCTTGCCATTCGCCGCCGCACGCTCGCCGAGGTGGATCCACTTCTTGACGTATTCGCGATGAGCATGGTCACCCGCCGCGCAACGCATCGAGCGAAGCTTCAGGAAGTCGAACTCCTCGCCGCGGATTCCAATTCGAGTTTGCCGGAAGAAGACCGGCCCGCCGTCTTCGAGCCAGATCGCTAACGCCGCCAGCAGTAGAATCGGCGCCGTCATCACCAGCATGAATGACGCAGTGATAAAGTCGAACCCACGCTTGACGATGAAGTTGAGCCCTTCGATGTTCGAGCCCCTAAGCGTCAGCAACGGCACCACGCCCATCATGTTGACCTTGAGCCCCGCCGGCGGCGTGTTGAAGACCCACGGCACCAACATCCATCGGATGCGATTCTCCTCGCACATTTCGATGATGTCTTCGTGTTCCGCGCGCGCAGCATCGGGAAGTGCGATCGCAGCTTCGAGGCACGGATGAAGCTTGGCCAGCTCAGTCAGGCTCGCGAGGCCTTGCAGCACAGGGAGGCCGCGATATTGGCGGCCCTCCGGCGATTCATCGACGAACCCGACCGGCTCGTAAAAGGTCATCTCACTGGAGATTTGATCGTAGAGGTATCGGCCAACGTCGTTGAACCCGATGATAGCGAGCGGAATCGTGATCCTGGGATTCGAGTAAATCCGCCGCACCAGATTGCGCGCGATGGCGCGCCCTACCAGCACGGCCGGAATGCTGAAAACGTAGGCCAGACCAATGGTCAGACGCGACCCATCGAAATGGACCAGGAATCCCGCGATCAGCGACAATACCGCCGCGTAGGTACAACCGCGGACCACTGCGGCGGCTTCCTTCGAGCCACCGGCGCGCATTCGGTACAGGTCACAGGCTCGAAAAACCAAAATCCAGACCAGCACGATCGCCGCTGCACCAAGAAGGAGCAGGCTGGTATCGGTCTCCAGCAGACGGGCCTCTTGCGCATGTGCGGGGTCGTGGATGACAAGCGCTACACCGAATGCATTGAGGAGCGCGATGCCATCAACCGCCGCAAAGAACGCTTTTTGTTTTCGAAGTTCGCCGGCGAACATGCTTCAACCACCACATGTGGGGGGGGGTTCACACGCGGCAGTATTCGCACTGTGCCCGCCGGCGAACAGACTTGATTCCTTCTTCATGGTATCCCGAACCACCTCGGCGACACGGTCGACCTCGCTGAGGGTGAGCGCGGGATGCATCGGGAGCGAGAGCGCGGTGTCTGCGACCCGTTCCGCTTCGGGAAAATTGCCGCTCTTGTATCCGAGGTAGCGGCACGCAGGCTGCAGATGCAATGGGAGCGGGTAATGGATTCCGCAACCGATATTCTTTTCGAGCAGCGCTTGCCGGATCGCGTCGCGCTTCTCGGTCCTGATTACGAACAGATGATAGACCGACTCGTACCCTGTGGGCTCGGCCGGCAGCTTCACCCCGCATCCCGCGAGGCGCTCGCAGTAAGCCTTGGCGAGTTTGCGCCGCCGCCCGTTCCATTGATCGAGCTTCTCCAGCTTCGCGCGCAGGACCGCGGCCTGGATCGCATCGAGGCGCGCGTTGTAGCCGATCTCTTCATGCGCGTAATGCGAGATGCGCCCGTGATCGCGCAACGAAGAGATGCGCGCCTTCAACTCGTCATCATCGACCGCGACCGCGCCGCCTTCGCCCCATCCGCCCAGGTTCTTCCCCGGATAGAAGCTGAATGCGCTCGCTGAGCTCATCGCACCCGCTCGAATCCATCCAGCGGGCGTCTCGATGCGCGCGCCATGCGCCTGGCAAGCGTCCTCGACCACGAGCGCGCCGAACTCCCGCGCTATCGCATTGAGCTCCGGCATTGCGGCTGGAAGGCCATATAGATGTACGGGCAGGATGACGGTTTTGTGCGGTTTGCCATTGCCGTTGCGATGAGTTTCGAGATAGTGACGCACGGCCTGCGGACTCAGATTGCAGGTTTCCGGATCGACATCGACGAACACCGGTTTGGCGCCAGTCTGAATGATGCTGGCAGCGGTTGCGATGAAGGTCATCGGAGTGGTGATGACCTCATCGCCGGCACCCACGTCGAGCGCCATCAGTGCGAGGCGCAACGCGTCGGTACCGGAGCCCACTCCAATGACGTGACGCACGCCGAGGAACTCGGCGAACTCGTTTTCGAAGGCCTCGACCTGCGGTCCGCCGATGTAGGCCGTATTTTTATGAATCTCCGCGAGCTCGCGATCGACGCGCTCGCGGATCTCGTCGTTCATTGCGGCGAGATCGACAAACTTAATTTGCATCCTGACTTCCCCTTTTCTCCGCGGCGCCGTTTTCAGCGAGCATCAGCCGGCGCACACGGGCCGGATGACCCGCGACCACCGCATAAGGCGGTACGTCGTGGGTGACCAGCGCGCCTGCTCCGACCATCGCTCGCTCTCCAATGGTGACGCCGCACATGATAATGGCACCACTTCCGATTGAAGCGCCTTCGCGAATCCTTGTTTCTTCCAAATGCCAGTCGCTCTCGGTTTGCAGCGAGCCGTCGCCGTTGACGGCCCGCGGAAGGCGATCGTTAATGAAGACCACCCCGTGCCCGATGAACACGCCGTCTTCGATCACAACGCCCGAACAGATGAAAGTGTGGCTGGAAATTTTACAGCGCTTCCCGATGCTCACCTGTTTCTGAACCTCGACAAACGCGCCGACCCGGGTGTCATCGCCGATTTCACATCCGTAGAGGTTCACGAACGGTGCGAGCCGGACGTTTTCGCCGAGCTTCACATCGTCGGCCATACAGACATTCGCGGGCAATTTGGAACGATCCATCCTTAGACCTCCGGCCGCGACACTGGCACCATCGCGCCGCCGTTCTTGAGCGACAAATTGGCGGCTTCCAACACGCTCACCACCCGCAGCCCCGAGAGGCCGTCGGTACGGGGCGTCTCGCCGTTACAAATGCAATCGACGAAGTGCTCGCACTCGAGCTTTAGCGGCTCGGCCTCGTCGATACGCGGGATCATCACGTTGCCGTAGCGATATGAGAACTGAAACTCGCCGAAGGTGTCGTAGTACGGCGCGACGTCAACTCCTTTGTCGTAGATGCGAATCTTCTCCTGCAGCGCCAGATCATCGTAAACCAGCATCTTCTTGGAGCCGACGATGGTGGTACGCCGGATCTTGTTGGGATCGAGCCAGCTCACATGGATGAAGGCGATGACGTTGCGTGGGAAGTGCAGCGAGAGCATCGCCACATCTTCGATTCCACGCTTGTAATGGCTCTGGCCCTGGCAGCTCACCGCTTCCGGAATCCGGCCGCCCATCAGCATCAGAATGATCGAGATGTCGTGCGTCGCGAGGTCCCATGCGACGTTGACGTCATGCTGGATGAGTCCGAGGTTGGCGCGGATCGAGCTCAGATAGAACATGTCGCCCAGCTCGCCCGACTCGATGATGTCGCGCATCTTGAGCACCGGCGCGCTGTATTCGAATGTGTGCCCGACCATCAGCACGCGGCCATGGTCGCGCGCAATCCGTACCAGCTCCGAAGCCTGCGCCGCCGACATTGCCAGCGGCTTCTCCACCAGCACCGACTTGCCCGCCAGTAGGGCCTTCTTGGCCAGCGGATAGTGGGTGCTCACCGGAGTTGCGATAACCAGTCCGTCGATCTCGCGATCTTCGAGAAGATCGTCGAGATTGCTGCAACCCTCGACTCCGGAATACAGACCGCGCACGTGATCGCGACGTTTGGAATCGAGATCACAGGCCACCACACGTCTGGATTGTCGCAGCTGATGAAGATTGCGGACCCAATTGGGGCCCCAATAGCCGAGTCCGACGACGCCGATGCCGTTAACCTTGTATTTGGCTGCCTCGCGCTCTCTTCCTTCGCGAAGCGACACGACATCTTCTGAGACGCCGTTCGTACTTATTCTCACCACTGCACTCATGATCCGAGAAGTCTCCTCAGAGGTTTGGCAACCGAGCTGGTTGCGCCGTTTAGGACCACACCGGCCACCGGCCGATTTGCCGCTCGAAGTCCGGCTACAGTCGTCGCGAGCTCACTGCGCTCGGTATAACCGTAGCGGACCACCAGCAGGATGGGATCGTTAGGACGCGCCAGCGGAAGCATCCGCGCGTCGAGCCGAGGAACGCCCAGGTCGATCACCGCTGCCTGATAGCGATTCAGTAATCCTTCAAAGTCCGCCAGCTGCTGCATCCGTTCATCGTCGCTGGAAACCGGAGAGCAGGTCGCGAGGTCAAGCCGCGGCCATTCGGTTGCGCGGATCTGAAGCGATCCATCCAGCACCAGTTCGCGATTGCCGCTGCCGGGGGCTACGAAGGTTCGATGCAGGTTCGGATGGCGCAGATGCGCGTCCACGCAGATGGTTCGCAGCCCGAGGCGCTGACTCAGATCGATCGCCAGGGCGGAGGCAACCGTGGTTGCACCATCGCCCGGACGGCATCCGCTGATCAGCAGCCGCACCGAATTATCGATCACCGCAAGCGGCGCGAGCTGTTCCGCCAGGCGTCGAATCGCCTTCGAACGAGCCACTCGTCCGGGCGCATCCTCCACAATCGGCAGCGGAACCAGCTGCCCGACGCCGTCGGGCATACTGCCGTTCGAGGTATTGCCGTCGTAGTCGAGCGCCAGCCTGACCTGCGAAGCCTGCTCAACCAGGCTTCGATTTATCGCTTCATGGTACTTACTCACTAAATCACTCGCTGTCGTCGTCGTTCTCGCGCTGTTTCGCGAGTC
Source organism: uncultured delta proteobacterium (assembly GCA_963815835.1). Lineage (GTDB taxonomy): Bacteria > Desulfobacterota > Binatia > Binatales > Binataceae > DATGKG01. The sequence continues at coordinate 2,094,858 of CAWFIF010000001.1, read as the reverse complement.
GCACGGCGCTTCGTTTCGATTCGGTTTTTGCTGGAGAGATGCTGGTAGAAGCCCCGGCGGCCGGCTCGGCGCTATCCGACGATGCCGTATAATCGGGAACCGCAATCGGGGTGGTTGAGGCAGCGGAGCCTTCCGTGCCGCCGCGCGCCACCGGCGCGGATTGCGGCAACACCAAGGTCTGATCGCGCGAGCCGTTCACTTCGGGAATCGGCTGGCGACGATTCCATTTGCTGAGGTGTGGGCCTAAAGCCACCAGCGTGATCACCAAGCCCGCAAGCGCAGCTGCGACAGCGGTGACGCCCGGATGCCAGGCTATCCTGAACCCATTGCGAGGCGTCGGATTTTCGTTGGAGGACGCTTTGATGGCGGCGGTGAAAAGATCCTGGTACTCGGCCACCGCCTCTCTCGCCATCTTGAGCGTGACCTGCCCGGCTCCGGCGGCATACGCCAGTAGCATCGCGTTGTGGCACAGCACGTTCACCCGGCGCGGGATTCCCGCACTGGCGGCGACGATGAACTTCAGCGCTTTAGGTTTGAAAATTTTCGCCGCGCTGCCACCCTTCGAGCGAAGCCGATAGTCGATGTACTCGAGAGTTTCGCTCGCATCGAGCGGCACCAGCAGGGTGCGCGCTCCGATCCGCTCGTTGAATTGGCGCAGATTCGGCGCCATCAGGCGGCGAAGCAGCTCGGGCTGGCCGGCCAAAATCAGTTGCAGTTGGTTCTCGCCGGGCCGTCCATAGTTGGAGAGTAAGCGGAGCTCTTCCAGCGCGTCGTCGCTGAGGCCCTGCGCTTCGTCAAAGATAATCGCGACCCGTTCGGCCGGCCGCAACGCGCCCAGGAAACGACCCAGCGCATCGAGCATCTGGCCCTTCGACAAGCCGGCGGTTTCGATCCCGAGCTGGGTCAGAATGAGGCGCAGTACGTCCGGGAAGTCGAGGCGCGGGTTGGTGACGTAGACCAGGTGCAGTCGCTGATATTGACGGGACAGGAGCGACGCGATGAGGGTGGTTTTGCCGGTGCCACTCTCGCCCACGAGCAGTGAAAATCCGCTGCTCTCATGCATCAGTCCCCACTCCAGCGCAGCCATGCCCTCGCGATGAGTCTGGCTCATGTAAACCATCGCCGGCGAGGGTGTGAACTGGAACGGCGGGCCGTTCAATCCGAAATGCTGGTAATACACAGTTAGTCCTTAGAACTCGTCGCTCAGAACAGCGACCGTGTCCAATCCGGCCACCTCAGAGATGGTGCCGGATGAGTAAATCTTTGGATCGTTCTCCTCTTCGCGATACGCAGCGGCGACGCCCAACACCAAACCGAGAATCAGCCCGGCGGCGGTATTGAGGGGAACCTTGGGAAATACTGGCCGCAGCGGCGCGGTGGCAGGTTGTGCCACGCTGACATTGAGAATCCTGCTCCGGTTGAGAGCTTCAGCGGCGCGCGCCTCCTCGCTCTTTCGCGTATACGACAGGTAGGCGTCCTTGGCGTTCTGTACCGTGCGCTGCAGACGATCCAGCACCACAATGCTGCCCGCCATCTCAGTCAGTTGCTCACGGGCGGCGGCAACTTGTTGAGTGATCGAGGCCTGGCTCGCCTTCAGTGCGGAGACCTGCGCCTTGGCCTGGCTGAGATTTGAATCGATAGTCACCCAGACCGGGTTGATGTCGGTGCTCTTCTCGGAAATCTCGAGGTGATCCTCGGTATCAAGAATCTTCTGGGCGGCGGCGAGTTTCGCGTCAATCTGACGGATCCGCTCGCTGTCGGGCTGATAGCGGGTCAGCAGTTCGGCACGCTCGGCGCGAAGCTGCATTACCTGCGGCTTGAGCTGCGCCAGCGCCATATTCTGGACCTGACGAGTCTCCTTGGAGAGTCGCGGCGGGGTCTGATCGAGGAGCTCCGTGAAGGAGATCGCTTGTTGCTGGTTGTACGCGAGCTCGGCCTGATTCTTGTCGAGTTGCAACTGCAGGGTGTCGAGGCGCTCGACCAGACCCGAACGCTGGTCGTCGACGCTGGTAATGCCGCTCTTGACCTGGAACTCGCGCAGCTTTTCCTCCGCGGCTTCCAGTTTGGCCTGCAGCAGTTCGGCCTGCCGGCGAAAAATTTCTCGGCGGCCGGATCATGCGAGATGTGCGCGTGATAGTCGAGGTATGCGCCAATCAGAAGCTCCAGGAACTGCTTCGACCACGCCGGATCATGCGATCGGAAGTTCACCTCGATAAGGTCCGACTTCTTGATGACAGAGGCCGAGAGGTTCTGCTCCAGCTCGACCGCCCATGACTCGCGCGGGTCGAGCTGCGGCTCGTCGTGCATCGCGCGATAGCCTGCGCCCGGCAGCCCGAGCACATAGTGCACGCCATTCAGCACTGGCGCCGCGATTCCCGTGTGGTGGGCAGGCGGAGGCAGATCCTCAATTGCGCGCTTGATGATGTAGGTGCTGGTCAACAGCTCCATTTCGGAGTTGAGATCCTCTTCGCTGACAGGATTGGCCACCACCGCCGGGTTCTGCGGGGTATTGACGCCCATTCCCGGAGAGACCAGCAGCTCGGCTCGGTTGTCGCGAACGAAGATCTTCGCGGTGCCCTGATAAATCGGCGGCCACAGCAGGGTTGCGAGCACCACCAGCCCGAACACTACGGCGCCTACTTCGAGCACTGTAACTCGGCGCCGGAAAATCATTTCAGTCCAGTAATTCAGGTCGCGTGTGTTCATAAAAATTCCGCTAAACGCTTACGGGATGGTCGGCGCGATGTACGGCTGGACCGGCAGCAGATCCCGGATGTACTGCTTGACGAACAGATCAACGTTGGCAATCTTGCTGCGCGGCACCACTAATGTGTCGCGCGGCATCAGCATCACGTCCTCGCCCTTGTCCGGCGTTGTGGTGGCCGAGGCGAGATCGATCTTGGAACCATCGGCCCGTCCGCACGCGTCGCGGCGAATCAGCACCACGTTGGACAGCTCGGCCTCGTCGGTCTGACCGCCCGCGTTCGCGATCGCTTGCAGCGCTGTCATACCGGGCTGAAGTGAGAATGCTCCCGGGTGATTTACCTGGCCTTGGACGAAGATTTGGCGGTTCGGCATGTTCTGAACGTGAACCGTCGCACTGGGATTTTTCAGCTCTCGCGAGTAGGCCTGATTGATCTCGCCGGCGAGTTGACCCGGGGTGAGACCCGACGCTTGCAGCGGTCCAACCAGCCTCAGCACTACACGCCCGTCGGGCTGCACGCTGACATTGTCGTTGAATTCGGAATTCAAATAGAAATCGATAGCGAGCTGGTCGCCCGGTTGAATGCGATAGCCCCGGGTATCGAGGGAGGCGGCTTCGACGCCCCCGCCATTCTCCATACACAACTCGGGGCTTACCATCGCGGCCTGCTGCACATCACTTCGGCTGGGTTGGTCGCCGCGGCTACTCGACTGAGTGGAGCAAGCAGCGAAGCCGAGGGCGCACAGTACTGCAATGAGTGCACGGCGGAGATTTTTGTTGCAGCTGAATTCCATCTTGGTTGCACTCACGTGTCTAAGATGCCGGATTGATCGTACAAACATTCCGCACTGAATGTTTATTCCAACAAACTAGTCGTGTCCCGTGTTTCTTGCAAGTCACGCGTGCAACATTTCCCCTTAACTGCGGACAAGCGTTATGACATCTCTGATTATGCACTTCTCTCTCTTATGATGCAATGAAATATTTACTTGGTTCCTGATAAATCGAGAAGGCAGAGTCTTATTATAACCATATTTTGGATATTTATTCAAGTTATAAGATGCTAATCAATCACATAATCGCCTACTATGACGTTGTGACGCATTACGTTAAGCGCTCTCAATGGCAACCGACGTGCCAGCGCTCAACTTTCTTCAAACTTGCGGTTTTTTGCGATTGTCTCCCCCGCGCAACAGGTCGCTCTTGTAACAACTACAGCGGCACTCCTGTAGGAATTTCAAAACGCGTCGGACTTGCACCCCCGTCCGACCCGAAAATTCCATATCGTACGCTACCTATACGATATCCGTCGTGCACGCGCGGAGCGAACGGAAATTTTCCTTATTTATGAGGCAAATTTCTGAGCACGAACCTTGCGGAGTAGGTACACGTCCGCGATCCCTCATCAGGTAGTACGGGCGGTGAGCCTGCATGGATACGAAATCAGCACATGGATTTTTCAAGCGCGCGTTTATTAGCGTCGAGAGTTCTCCACTCGCGCGATTTCTCGCTTTCGTGCGCCCTCACATGAAGTTAGCGGCGGCCGCCGCCGTGATGGGAGTCGTGAAGTTCAACCTCCCCCTCGCGTTCCCGCTCGCTTTCAAATACATCGTCGACGTTCTCGTGGTTCACAGCCATCGCTTGAGTGGCTTAAACGCTTTTATAGATCGATGGTGCGTCACGTTTGCGACTACGTTCGGGCTCGGCGTATCGATGTCCTCCAAGCTTGCCGCGCTGGTCGGCGTGATGACGCTGCTTATGCTGCTGCAAGCTGCTGCGACCTACTGTGCTGAACATTGGACCGGGATCGCCGGCAATCGGATGATCCTCGACCTGCGATGTGCGATGTTCCGCCATCTGCAAAGCCTCTCGCATTCGTTTTTCGATCGTAACCCCTCTGGTGCGGTCGCCTCGCGATTTATCAGCGACGTCGAGCTCGCACAGAACCTGGTGAGTGGCACGCTGGTCAACGTCTGGACCGACGCCGTCGCTTTGCTGACGATCGTGCCGATACTTTTCCTGCTCGATAAGCGCCTGGCGCTGATTTCGATTTGTGGATTTCCCTTGTACTTCGCATTGATTCGCCTCTTTGCCCCCCGTATCAGGGCTGCCAGCCGCGACGTGCAGCGCATGATGGGCGAGTTTTCCGGCGAACTGCATGAGCAGGTGGTCGGGATGGGAATCATCAAGTCATACGGACGCGAGGAGTTCGTCGCGGACAAATTCCTCGACCGTACGGCCTTGCTCCACCAGCGCACTATCGAGCGCGTGCGCCTGACCGCGCGCCAGCAGATGTATTGTGAATTCATCACCCGCATCGCCCCGCTGATCGTGGTTTCTTTCGCCGCGCTAATGATCGTCAGCGGCGGAATGGAAGTCGGCACCGTGATCGCCTTCATCGGATTGCTCGGCTTCCTCTATGTGCCGATGGAGCGCTTCTCGCAGTTGTCCACTATCGTGTCGTCGTCGCTGGCCGCGATTGAGCGGATCTTCGAATTCCTCGATTCCAAGCCGGAAGTCGTTGACCGTCCCGATGCGGTTCCGCTGGAGGTCAAGTCCGGCTCGGTGAGCCTCGAGCACGTCGATTTCGGATACACCGCGCGTGACGGCAAACCCGCGCGCGAGGTTCTGAGCGATATCGACCTGCAAGTCGAAGGCGGCACGACGGTGGCCTTCGTGGGCCGCTCCGGCGCCGGCAAGACCACCATCGCGAGCCTCGTCGCGCGCTTTTACGATGCGACCGAGGGCCGCGTGATGATCGACGGTCAGGATGTGCGCAGCCTCTCGCTTAGCTCGCTGCGCGATACCATCGGCGTCGTGCATCAGGATGCGCTGCTGTTCAGCACCAGCATTCGTGAGAACCTCAGCTTCGGCAAACAGAACGCGACCGAAAAAGAAATGTGGGAGGCGCTCGATAACGCGAACATCAAGGCGTTCGTCGAGGCGCTTCCGCAGCGACTCGACACCGTCATCGGTGAGCGCGGAGTGAAACTTTCCGGCGGCCAGCGCCAGCGCCTCGCGCTCGCCCGCGCGTTCCTCAAGAATCCTCCCATCCTGATACTTGATGAGGCGACCTCGGCGCTTGATTCGGAAGCCGAGAACCTCATTCGCGATGCGATTCGCCGCCTGATGTCGAAGCGCACCTCCTTCATGATCGCGCATCGTCTCGCCATGGCGGTAAACGCCGACAAGATCGTCGTGCTCGACCAAGGCCGCATCGTCGAGGTCGGCACGCATCAGGAACTCCTCGCGAAGCGCGGGCTCTACGCGACGCTATTCCGCGAGCAGACCCGTGGCCTGGTGCCGCAATCGGCGGTGGCGAAGGCACGCGAGGCCCGGCGCGAGAAGAGTGCTCGCAATAGCGGATTTAATCCGCGCCTCAAGGTACTCAGCGGAGGCGCAACTGGGTAGCGCCTACAATCCTCCTCCACCTGTAATCTCCTCCCCCTCCTCCTCTGAATGCTCGCGGCGTGAACTCCCACCCACGCCGCGAGCACTTCACTTCTTGCGAAATGGCACGGCAAAACGGACACGGGCTTGCTGGTCACGGGTTGGAATGGGAGATGGCTCTGAGCCGATGGCCCCGGGAACTTGATCTGCGTTCGAAAGGGTTGACGGTGTGAACTGTTCGGTTGCTGCAAAGATCGAAGTGACACCCCACCGGCCGTGCGGTAAACTGCGTATGTGGCGAAACGCTTAGCGGCTAGTTTTGTCAATCTTATCCACGAGGCGACGCTCAAATCCTACTGGCGTCGCAAAGCTCTATGGCGGTTTCTGCGCCAAATTGGCATAGCTGAATCTTTTCTGGCGACTTGGATTGCAGAGGAGTCAAAGCGAGACTTTCTAGACCGACTCTTCGCCAAATTACCGGAACGAACCCACGCACAAGAGCTTCTTCTTTCGCTGGCACGTGACCTAGCGCAACAAGAGGCGTTCCCCGATCTGGAGGGCTGGGAGGACTCCGAACATAAACTAGCAGATGCTAAGGCTGCCGTTCGGGCACTCAGAACGGCGCTTGAGAAGATAGATTGTCAAGTCGATAACGAACGCGAACGGCGACGAGCACAAGAACAATTCCGCAAACATCAGGAGGAAGTCCAACGGTCGAAAGAGACCCTAGAAGGCCTCGCAATTCGCCTCAACGAGCTTGGATCAAGACTCGGTTCTCAAGGAGCTGGTTATGAGTTCCAGGATTGGTTCTACGACTTGATGGATTTTTTCGAGGTTACGAATCGTTGACCCTACGTTGTCAAAGGTCGGCAGATCGACGGATCCGTAACAATTTCGGGAACAACTTATCTCGTCGAACTGAAGTTCACTCGCGAACAGAGTGGTGCACCCGATATCGATACCATGCTGAAGAAGATCAACGACAAAGCCGACAACACAATGGGGATCATGCTTTCCATCTCGGGGTTTTCAGCGATTGCGGTATCAGAAGCATCTGTCCCCCGCACTCCGGTACTCCTTATGGACCACCGTCACATATACTTTGCGCTCAATGGCACCGTTACCTTTGGCGAGATCGTGGATCGAATACGTTGTCACGCCTCGCAGACAGGCGAGGCTCTTTTTGCGCCCGACCACTTTGGAGTTTAGTGCCCATCACCCGAGCGGTTTACCAGGCCCGTTCCCGATAGAGCGTCACATGGCTGCCTTTGAGGCTACCGCGTGAATTCAGCGCTGTTCTTTCGCAAACAGGCCATTACGTCGATTCTGCCGGCGATATTTCCAAAACGAAGCCAAAAAGACCAGACAATTACTACAATTTCCTCTTTCGACGATCGGGAACCATCAAGACATTCGGGTTCCGGTCGCGCACAGAACTTCGTCGAAAACAAACCCACTACTGCATTGGATTGAGACATCCGCAGCGGACAATCGGACAAATCCCTGCACTACCGACTGTATGTCGGTAAGCCCAGATGGCGCTCGAACAATATCGGCATAAGCGCGACCCGGAACAGACCCCCGAGCCGTTCAGAACCTGACGGGAATACATCTACTGTCCCGTGGCAGATCGAGGGAGGGTGTGCGTCAGCACCCAGGCCGAAAATTCGATTTCCGAAAGTGTCCCGGCGGCGAGATCAGTGAAGATATTGACGATATCTTCCGGGTCCGCATCGAACTCGGATTCGTTGATTTCAAGAAAAGCGGCCATTAGTGCGAACCCGGTGCGCTTGTTGCCATCGACGAACGGATGATTCTTGACCACGGCAAAAGCCAAACCTGCCGCCAATGCTCCCGGCCTGCGTTCGTCGGTGTGTGCGATGATCTGGGCGGGCCGCGCCAACGCGGATTCGAGGCCGCCGGGATTGAGGATGCCATCGAGTCCACCGAACTGCGAGATCATCTCGGCGTGAACGATCTCCGCGACCTCGCGCGTTACAAAGCGTAGCCCGGTCTCGGCGGCCAGCAGCGCGAGCGATCGGGTGTGACGCCGCGCCACCCCCCTCGCCAATTTCCTGGGATCGGACGCCTTCAATCGTCGAGTCGCGCCAGGACGCCGCGGTATTTGCGAATCACACTAGTCACCGCCGCGACGAATGGTCTCGAGGATGGCGAAAGTTTACGCATCGACAGCTGTCCATGTGTTTGCGACAGGACAACTTCGTCGCCGGCCTCGACCCCCAGCGCCTCTACTGTCGGCCGGGCCAAAATTACCCCGAGCGAGGTTCCTACCTTGCGGACCTTGGTGGTCATCATATGTCCATTATATTCTGAATTATAATATCGTAAAGGCGGCGGCGCGGGACCAATGTCGATGGACCCTCCCCAAGGGCGACCGTGATGACGAACCGACGATCTTTCGCGTAAGCTCGGGATGAGGCGATGGCGCTCGAACAATATCGGCATAAGCGCGACCCGGAACGGACGCCCGAGCCGTTCGGACGCGGCGATGCGTCATCAGCCGTCTTCTCCAAAAGCGGCGGGATATTCGTCATCCAGAAGCATGCCGCGACGCGCCTCCACTACGATTTTCGCCTCGCGATGGAAGGTGTGCTGCGCTCGTGGGCGGTGCCAAAAGGACCCTCGCTCGATCCCAAAGAGAAGCGCCTCGCGGTGATGGTCGAGGACCATCCGATCGATTACGGCGATTTCGAGGGCGTCATCCCGCGTGACAACTACGGCGCCGGCGAAGTCATCCTCTGGGATCGCGGGGTCTACAAGGTTATCGATCCACCCAATGGCGACGCGGCGGAATGCGTGCGCAAGGGCAAGCTCGACATCGAGATGCACGGCTTCAAGATGCGGGGCGCCTACACGCTGGTGCGCACTCATCTCCAGAGCGGCGGCAAACAGGAGAACTGGCTGCTCATCAAGAAGCGCGATCAGTACGCCACCGAGGACGAGGACATCATCGAGGCGCATCCGCGCTCGATCCTTTCCGGCCTGACCATCGAGGAGATGCGCGACACCTCCGCGATCGGCAGGCAGATTTCCGCGCAGCTCGAAAAGCAGGGCACTGCGCGCCTTACCGGACCGCTGAATCCCAGGTCGTTCCCGCTCACGCTCGCGAAGCCGCACGAGAGCGCATTCGATGGCGACGCGTGGCTCTACGAAATCAAGTACGACGGCGTGCGTATCCTGGCGATTCGCGACGGCGTCCATGTGCGATTGTTCGCGCGCAGCGGCACCGAGGTAACCGAGCGCTATCCCGAGGTGACGCTCGCTTTCGACGCGATGCCATTCGACCGCTTCGTCATCGACGGCGAGATCGTCGCGCTGATGGACGACGGCAGGCCCAACTTCGGGAAGCTGCAAACGCGCATGCACGTCAGCGATCCGGCGACGGCACGCAAGCTCAGCTTCTCGACGCCGACTATCGATTTCGTGTTCGACCTACTCGCCTTCGATGGCTTCGATCTGCGCGCGATGCCTCTGGAGAAGCGCAAGGAGATCCTTCATCAGATCGTGCGCGGCGAGGGGCCGATTCGCTACTGCGACCATATCGTGGGACGCGGCAAGGATTTCTTCCAGGCGGTCGCGCAGGCCGGGATCGAGGGAATCATCGCGAAACGGCGCGAATCGAAATATCGCGGCGCTCGCAGCGACGACTGGCTGAAGATCAAAGCGCCACAAACCAAAGATTTCGTCATCGGTGGATACACCAGCCCCGACGGCTCCCGGAATCATTTCGGCGCGCTACTGCTAGGAGTCTATGAAGATGACGGCAAGCTCCGCTACGTCGGCAAAGTCGGCACCGGCTTCAGCGGCGACACGCTGAAGACGATCCATGAGAAGCTGAAGCCGATTGAGATCGATGCGTCGCCATTCCGCATCGGCAAGGATTTGGTGCTACCCGAGCGACGCGCACATTTTGTGGAGCCGAAGCTGGTCGCCAGCGTGCGCTTTGGCGAGCTCACCAGCGACGGATGCGTGCGCCATCCAAGCTTCATGACACTCGTCGATGACGTTGATCCTCGTGACTGCACCTGGGAAGCTGCATTTGGAGGGACTGGTAACACTCCGTCTAACACCGAGCAGACTCCGATGCCGCTGGAAGAAGTTCAGCCACCGAGTGTGAGCAACGACGGAAAATCGCGCGAGGTCACCATCACGCATCCGGACAAGGTGTTCTGGCCCAGGGAGGGTTACACCAAGGCCGACCTCGTCCATTACTACCGGAAGATCGCGCGCTGGATGCTGCCCTATCTGAAGGACCGCCCGGTGATGATCGTGCGCTACCCTGACGGTATCGAGGGAAAGAGCTTCTATCAGAAGGATGCGCCCGCGTTCGCACCCGAATGGATTCGTACGGTGACGATCTATTCGCACGACAGTCAGCGCGACATCAATTACTTCATCATCGAGAGCGAGGACGCGCTGGCCTACCTAGCCAATCTCGCGACGATCCCGATTCACATCTGGTCATCGCGCATCGGGAGTGTGGAGAATCCTGACTGGCTGTTGTTCGACCTCGACCCCAAGGGCTCAACGACCGAGTACGCGGTGCATACGGCGCGCGAGACGGTCAAGCTGCTGAGCGAGATCGGCCTGAAGGCCGCCATCAAGACCTCGGGGCAGATGGGAATCCATGTGATGGTCGCTCTGAAGCCCGCCTATACCTATCAGCAGGCGCGCGATTTTTCCGAGATCGTCGCGCGGCTGGTGGTCGCGAGGATTCCCGACATCTGCACCATCGAGCGCAACAAGGCGGTGCGCAAGGGCAAGGTCTACATCGACTACCTGCAGCTCGGCCACGGCAAGACCATCGCGGCGCCATACACGGTCCGCCCGAATCCGGGTGCGCCGGTATCCTCACCGGTTCGATTGGCGGAACTGAAGCCCGACCTCGACCCCGAAAGCTTCACCATCAAGAACATGGCCGCCCGAATGGCGAAGCTGAAAGCCGATCCGTTCCTGGGCGCGATAACCGATCAGCAAAGCCTCGAACCATCGTTGAAATTGCTTTCCGAAAAATACTCCTCCGCCGGTTTGAGCTAACGGGATGTCGCGCTCGGTCGCGCTCGAGGTATTTGACGCGAAAATCTGCCCATGCGAGGTGGTGCATTGCACACGTACGAATTCATCGCCGAGACCTTCTTCATCGCTGACGCGAAGACTGCCAACGTCTTTCGTCCGTTAAGTGCCGCGGAGGGCGCAAGTATAGCGTCGTAACCCGCGGCCAGCGCTTCCTGCGCGATTGATTGACATCGCGCCAGATCGTCGCCGGTTAGCTCACTTTCCGAGACATTCAGACTCGCCCGACTCCGAGCGTTGGTGAGATCGAGAACCCTGAGATTGTGTACGCGGACTTTCCCCATCAGTCGCCGCACTTCGGAAGGAGAAACTCCACCGCTTTCGTGATGGCGAAAGAGTTCTGCCCATGCGCCGGTTTCACTTGAAGACGCGTACCATACTCCCGCCTCGCCGATGCGATGGTAGCGCCCCGATGTCTCAGCAGGATTCGCAACGTCGAGAAGGACACGGGCTGGAGAGCATTGGTGCCAAAAATCAGCGCTGAGTGTTCGAGCCCGGCTCGCGCGCGGGATTGTTTTCTCGGCCACGATTGGATGATTCGAAGATTTTGTGTTCGCAATATCGGAAAGTCGAGCAGGACGGTAGACTTAATCGGCGAACGGCATGGAGCAACCTCAGTCGCGTAGGAGCGATGGTTTGGTTGGATGCCTGCTACTTAACGCCGAGCAGTTGGTGGCTGATCCGGCTCAGGGGCCGGGACGCGATGGGTGCGACCCCCGACTTTTAACGCCATTCGGCGGGCGAAGTACTTGTTACACAAGCTTGTCTTCAGATATAGGCGCCTTCGACGTAGGCCTTCGCGGCATCGCGGACCGGTTTAATTTTGCCGCTCGCCAAAAGGTCGATCGGTCGCTGACCTTTGAGCACACGATTGCGCGCCCGCAGCCATTGACCAACGCCGCGCGCCGTCAAAGTTTCACCGAGAAGCAGTACGATCTCGCGGAGCTCGCGAAGTCTGTCGTCATTGCCCGGACGTATGGCGGAAGTGGCTTCCCAGTTGCGCACCGACCGAGCCGACGTGCCGGTCGCTTTTGCTATTGCGGACTGGGTGAGACCGTAATCGTCCCGCAGTCGGCGCACGACGGCACCGGCTTCAACCGCACGGCCAAGTGCGGCGCTCGCGGACGATTTAGTCTTCATCGGTTCCCCTTTTTCTTCCGCTTTAAATTCTTGATAACTTACCGCTTTTGTTTCCGCATCTCAAGTGAAGATGCTCATGTTGCCTCGTCGGTGCGGATGACGGTTAGGGGAACTATTTTCGCTTGCGGGTCTTGGTGCTGCCGTGCGAGCGAGTCTCGCTCGTGCTCCGGCCGCCGGTGCGGCTGGAGGCTGCGGCGGCTTGCTTGGGCTCTTCTTCCTGCGCGGCGGGCTGAGCCTTTTCGGCTTGCTCGGCGGCGCCCCGCTTCTCCAGCGAAGCCTTCAGCGCGCTCATTAGATCGATGACCTTGCCGCGTGGCTGCTCTGAGGGCGCCGCGCTGATCGCTTCCTCGCCCTGGACCTTGCGCTGAGCCGCTTCCAGCACGCGCTCGCGGAACTCGTCATGATACTTGGAGGGATCGAACTTTTTCTCGGTGAGGTCGTCGATGAGGCGCTGGGCCAGCTCGAGTTCCTTATCGCTGGTCTTGGCATTCTGACCGCGATCGACATCGGAGTCGGCGACAATCTCATCCTGATAGTACATCGTATGCAGCATCAGGCCGCCCTCGTACGGACGGATGATCACCAGATGCTCCTTGTTGCGCATCGTGAAATGCGCGAGGGCGACGCGCTTGCTTTGCGTCATCGCTTCAGCCAGCAGCTTGTAGGCGCGCGCCGATTCCGGCGAGCATCCGAGATGGTAGGAACTCTCGAAGTAAACCGGATCGACCTGTTCAAGCGGCACGAACTCGGTTATCGCGACCGCGTGGTCCTCATGCGCCTCGAGCTTCTCCAACTCCTCGTCGGTAAAGGTTACGTAGACGCCCTTCTCGATCTGATAGCCGCGCACCAGCTCGCTGCGATCGACGATCGCGTCGTTGACCGGGCAATAGATTTTCTGCTGGATGCGGCTTTTGTCCTTGGCGTGAAGGAGGTTGAAGCTGACCGACTTGGGCCGGGTTGCGGTATAGAGCTTGACCGGGATGGAAACTAACCCGAAAGAGATTGAGCCTGCTGCTACTGGTCGTGCGGCCATAATGAGCTGCTCCTCTTTAAATATTTCCCTCGACTCTGCGGCGCTTCGCGCCCCCTTCGGGTCTCTACAGCATCGGCATGTCTTCTCAGGCGAATAAGCCGCCAAAATGGCGGCCTATTCCGCGTAGCCTATACTGAAGGAAGGGCGTCCGCTAGATGGCTAAAAGCGTCCTTTTTGGACGCTTTCGCCGCCGAGCGTTGCCCCTATCAGTCTTTGATCTTGCGTGGGCGCCCACGACGGCGCTTGGGTTCCTCGCCGGTCGGCTCGTCGATGGGTCCAAAGGGATCCTCGGCGTGCACGTCCGGGGTTTCCATCACGCCATAGCTGTTCGGTTCGCGATTCTCGGCCTCCATGTCGGTGGGAGGCGTCCAGCTCTGACTGTAGGGCTCGATGGTCCCGCCGACGCCCCATCGACCACGGCTCTTGCCACGCTTCTGCTGGCAATCGACACAGAGGAGCGCGAACGGCAACGCCTTCAGCCTCTCCAAGGGGATGTCCTCGCCGCATTCGGCGCAAGTGCCGTAAGTTCCGTTGTTGACGCGCGCCAGCGCCTGATCGATGAGTCGCAGCCGATCCTCCGATCGCTCGATGAGGCTTGCGTGCGCCTCGGCGTCGGCGGTCGAGCGCGCCACGTCCATCTCATCGCCGGGCGAGGAGGAAACCTCCTGGCCCTGATCGCGGCGGAAGACTGCGATCTTCTGATATGTCTCGTCGCGCAGCCGCGAAAGGATATCGCGCAGCGAGCCGAGGCGGTTCGAATTCGTGGTCATTGCGAGTCCCATCTTTCTCCTCTACTTCACCGATCGCTCCGGGTCCCTGCGTAACTATTACGCAGAGATTGCCGACTCGGTTTCCCAATGGACGCGAACGGCCAATCCCTACTCGGGATTCGCCGCCGGCAGCCGCCCGGTCTTACAAATTGGACGTAGTTAGGGTTGGACGTATTTACCCTACGATCGCATCAAAGACGCGGACGATAATTTTTTCACCACGCTCGCATGAGTCGGCACCCGAGCGTGCGCGCATCGCCAATCGATGTTTGCAAGTCCGCTGCCGGGCTCGATGAGGATCGGCGCGGCGCATGATTCATGTTTCTTTCTCGCAGCGGTCATCTAAATCGGCTTCTCAAACGTCTAATTTTCGATATCGAAGGCTTGGGAATGCGTCCCATTTTGCCGCATGTAGCGGAAATTGTCGGCGGGATGGCGACCCATGTCTCTTAAAGTGACGTAGAGGTTGGCCAATGAGTAGCGCGGTGCCAAGGCAGCAGGAGAAGCCCATCAATAGCGCCAAACCCCGGACAGGCAAGACGAGAGTGCTCAAATTTGACCGTCGCGATGGAGTCGTCGTGCTGGAAATGACCGAGCGGACCTCCGAGCCCAGGTCGGTTATCGGGTTGGTGCGAGATTTGCTGACCTTCTTTCGGCCGACTGGTTCTGCGGTGCGCTCGCTTAAGCGAATGTGTGATACAAAGTCTCGATAAAGGGGAACAACCCGGTGACGAACCTGGATTGGATTGCCGGAATGATGAGCGCGTTGGCGATTGCGGCCCTGCTATGGGCTGCGGTCGCGTACGCCTGATTACTCATCCCGCGATCCGCAAATTTGATGGTAGCCCGCCACTAGATTGACGTCAGCCGCCACCGCGATGACAACCTGGCGATGCGGCGCGGGCGACATTGCCTCGGGGCGATCTCGCCCCCCTCCGCGAAAGTCTGGAAAACTCACCACGTGTTACGGTAAGCCAAGGAGGACGCTCATACTTCCGCGTCAGGAGGCTCGCATGCACATCGGATACTCGGTCGGCTTTCAAAATCCCAACAACGCGCTGTCGGATGCCGAGGTCTATCGCGGCGAAATGCTCCTGGCCGAGATGGCCGAGCCGTTGGGATTCGATTCGGTCTGGTCGGTCGAGCATCACTTCACCGAATACACGATGTGCCCCGACGTGTTGCAATTCCTGACCTACATGGCGGGCGCCACCAAACGGATCAAGCTCGGCTCGATGGTGGTGGTCGTCCCGTGGCACGACCCGATTCGCGTCGCGGAGCAAGTCTCGCTCCTCGACCATCTTTCCAACGGGCGCCTCATCCTCGGGCTGGGCCGCGGCTTGGCGCGCGTCGAGTATGAGGGTTTCCGGCTCGACCAGAATGAGGGCCGCAACCTCTTCGTCGAGCATGCCGAGCTGATCCTGAACGCGCTCGAGAACGGATATATGGAGGGTGGCCGTCACACCCGGCAGCCGCGCCGCGATATCCGGCCGTTCCCCGCGCGATCATTCAAACGACGCACTTATGCCGCCGCGGTGTCGCCCGAATCGATGCCGATCATGGCGAAGCTCGGCGTGGGCATCCTGGTGATCCCGCAAAAGCCGTGGGACGCAGTCAAAAAAGATTTCGAGGTCTATCATAAGGTCTGGCACGAAGTTAACGGCGCCGCCCAGCCGCCACAGCCGCTGTGCGGAGGTTTCTGCTTCGTCGATGAGAACAAGAATCGCGCCGAGGAAATGGGCATGAAGTGGATCTCGGCCTATTACAAGACCGCGATGAAGCATTACGAGATGACCTCGGAGCAGTTCGGCCAGAAGCAGAGCTACGAATTTTATCGCAACGTCAACAAGTTCATCGCGCGCTACGGGATGGACGGCGCCGCGCATGACTTCGCCCAGTTGATGCCGTGGGGAACCCCCGACCAGGTGCTGGAAAAGCTAAGCGTAATCAAGGACACCATCGACATGGGCGGCATCATGTTCAACTTCAGCTATGCGGGGATGCCGTTCGACGAGGCCGAGCGCAATCTGAAGTGCTTCGCGAAGCATGTGATGCCGGAGCTTCGCAAATGGAAGACTGCACCAATCGCGGAGGGCGCGGAGTTGCCGATGCCGGCGGGTGCGCACGCGGCATAGCCGCGCGCGATGCGCTGCGCTCCTCCGCGTATTAGGGTCCGTACGTTAGGGCCGCGTGAACCTCGCCTGACCGCCTCGGGAACGCGCGCGCGGCCGTCTTGAAAAAGATGTCATCGAGCGCAGCTCGCGGTAGATACAGTCCCGCCATCACTTCCTCGGAGCGGAAGCTGGAGAAATATTTCGTCTCGAGCAAATTGCGCTCGCATTCCAAAATCTCGTCGAGGCCCTGGTCCTCGTCGAGGCTGTCCTCGAATACGCTATCGCTGGCGAACATGATTCGATCGCTGTGCGCGATGTAGAAGGCGCGGAATTTTTCCGGGGCCAGCACGGCGAACGCTCCCACGCGATGCCAAGGTCCCCCGTCGGTGAACAAATTGGGATGCGCCGCGAACATCGCGCCGAGGACCTCGAGGCTGCTCTGCACGCCGCACAAATGCGGGCAGATGAAAGTTACGCGCGGGAAGTCGCTCAGCACGCGGTCGAATTCGCGACGCTGAATCGGCTGTAGTCCCTCGACATGGATAATCACCGGCAGGCCACGCTCACTCGCCAGGGTGTACGCCGAATACATCGCGGGGCTGTCGATTGAACCAAGCTGATCCCGCAGCATTGGCAGCCCGTTGTAGAACTTGAGTCCGTCGATGCCCTGTTGCGCCAGACGCTCCGCCTTTCGCGGACCATCAGCGTCATAGGAGGGATACGTATAGAAGACCCGCAACCGGTCGGGATATTGCCGCTTCATCGCGAGCTGGCGCATCACGGTTTCATCGTAACCCTCAAAGCCGGCGTCCGAATCGAAGGTTACGTCTGGCGAGTCGAGCAACACCATCGTGGCGATGCCTGTCCGATCCATCACCGCGATCAACGACCTGGTTTGGCCGCGATCGAGAACTATGTGCTCGTGAACGTCAAAGATTGAGGAGTCGCCCGCAAGCACATCGCGCCCGGCGAGCCCGAATGCGCTGATTAGCAGCACCAACGCAGCCGCCGCAGCTCCCGGGGAAACGATCCTACTTCGATGCGGGGGCAGCTTCGGCAAAGTGAATCGCGGTGCCGCTACATTCGAAGTGGCCCTGGCTGGAGCCGGGCTCCGACACCGCCGAGGCGGAATTGCCAAGGACGAACCATCCGTAGGCGTTGGTGATCGCGTTTACCTGGTCGCCGTACTTGCGATACGCGGCCTCACGCAGATTATCCTCGGGAAACGTCTCGTGGCCAGTCGGGTCGTTACCGCATCGCCCCTGAACCGACCCAAGCTCGGTGAACTTGGGATGCCCGTCGACCGAGGTCTCGCGCGTGACGATCATCTTTTGAGCTGCCGTCTCCATCGCGGCGTCGCGGGTGCGAATCGCAGCTTCCTCTTTTTTCGCAACCGAACCGCATCCGGCAATCGCGAGCATCAGGCCGAGCAACACCAGCTTCTTCACTTCGTTCGCCTCCGGCATCAGGAGCTACGGGAATAAAGTACGACTTACAAGCGGGAAAATTGCGATCGAACGATGCGAGGTTACTTCGCCGCGCGATTCGCGTGGTCGGCGATCACCTTGGCGACGCAGCAGGTCAGTCGCTTGCCGGTCGGTATGTGCAGGAACTCGTTGGGTCCGTGCGCGTTCGCATGAGGCCCGAGCACGCCGGTGATGAGGAACTGCGCGTCGGGAAACCGCTCACCCAGCATCGCCATGAAGGGAATCGTGCCACCCACGCCAATGAACGCAATTGGCTTGCCGAAGAACGCATTGGATGCGTCGTCGAGCGATTTCCCGAGCCATGGTGCAAGCTCGGGCGCATCCCATCCGGTCGCACCCCAGTTCGTATTGAAGCTCACCTTCGCGCCGGACGGCGGATCGTCTTCCATCAATTCCTTGAGCGCGCGCGTAGCGATCTTCGCATCGCAGGTCGGCGGGATGCGCAAGGAAAGTTTCAGCGCCGTCATCGGACGCAACACATTGCCCGCATTGTCGGCCGCGGGAAGCCCATCGGCGCCGATTATCGTCAGGGCCGGACGCCAGGTGGAATTCAGGAGCAACTCAGTCGGGTCGGTGCTGACCGGCCGCGTCCCCGGCGTGAGAGGAAGCTCTTGGTAGACATCGGCGCCGAGAATCGCGGCGGTCGCGGCCGCCTGATTCAGTCGCGCTTTCGGAATTTCAACATGAAAGACTTCCGGAATGATGCGCCCGGTCTCCTCGTCTTCGACCCGGCTGACGAGCTGGCGCGCGAGGCGGAAACTGTCCGGCACCATGCCGCTCGCGCCCGAATGCACTCCCTCGGTCAGCACCTCGACCTTGAGCGTTCCGCCAACCAGCCCTCGTAGCGAGGTGGTGCACCATAGCTGCTCGTAATTACCGCATCCGGAGTCGAGCGCGATGACGAGGCTCGGCTTACCGATTCGCGGCGCAAGATGGTCGACATAGGCGGGGAGATCGAAGCTCCCGCTCTCCTCGCACGCCTCGATGACGACGACGCATCGCGCATGCGGTATGCCTTGCTCCTGCAATGCGCCGATGGCGCTAAGGCAGGAGAACATCGCGTAGCCGTCATCGGCGGCGCCGCGGCCATACAACCTGTCCCCTTCGAGCTTGGGCTTCCATGGATCGAGGTCCTCGCGCCATCCGGCCATCTCAGGCTGCTTATCCATATGCCCATAGAGCAGAATGCAATCATCGGTAGGACTCTGGGGCTGCCCGGGAATCTCGATGAACAACAGCGGTGTGCGCTTGGGAAGCCTCACCACCTCGATAGTCGCGCCGCCAGGCGCATGTTCGCGCGCCCACTTCTCGAAACGCGCGACGACTTTGTCCATGTGTCCATGCGCTTGCCAATCGGGATCGAACGCGACCGACTTGTTGGGGATGCGAATGTATTCCGCGAGTTCGGGAACTATCGATTTGTCCCAAATCCGTTCGATGTAGCTCTGCGTTCTTAAGTGATCCATCACTCAGCCGCGGGCGGGAAAAATACCAGCGTGCGGACCTCGATGCTTTCGCGCGGCGCCGCATCCGGCGGACTGGTCGGGTCCTCGAATGCGCTGTGCGCGGTGAAGCGCGCGCGATGCTCATCGGAGTCGTAGCACTTGAGCAGCATCACTTCGTTCTTTTGCATCTGGGGAAAATAGAACCATCGATGCTCGGGGTTGAACGCGAGCGAATATACTTCGCCAACCCGGTCACGATAAATCAGGTTGTGGATGACGAGGTCCTTTTGCGCGATGGTCTGCGCATCGCAGACCGCCAGCGGCGTGTCCTGCACCGGACCGCGAATCGGACGCCATACGTTGATGACCGCGAAACGATGCTTCAACAGCTCGTCCGCCTCGTCCGGCAACAGATCGCGCACCCGCTGCGGACCCGATTTCACGGTGTAATCATTGTGCGCGACCTTGACCGGCTCCTGCACGCCCGGCTCGCCCGCCTTCGCCATGGTGCGGCATCGCACATTGTGATCGAAGACGTGAACCTTGACCGCGCCGGTTAGTTCTTTCACCAGCCGCTCGACTTCGGGATAGTACTTCGCCCGCACCTCATCCGGGTCGTAGAAATTCACGACCTTCGTCTCATGATGCGCGAGGATGACGCCCTGCTTGTCGAGGGAGAGCTGCGCCACCATCGCGCGCGCGTCGTGAATCGGCACGGTGAACTTGGTGTAGCGCCCAGTCCGGGCGGGAACACCCTCGGACGGACGGTACGCATAAGTGACCGGCCTTTGCGCGGGATCCTCCAGGTAGTTCAGCGACGCGTTCACGGTTTCCATGACGCGAGATTACAACGCTCGGGTGGACTTGATCTAGCGCTGGCGCACGCGTACGAAACAGCTCATGAGCAAACTCGATCCATTCACCGGCGCCGAAGGGAAGAAACGTCTCGCCGCGGCGCTCAAGCCGCATGAGGTCATCGGCAACCATGCAGGGTTGGCGCGCAAGTTCGCCGAACAGGCCACCGTGGAGGAATTCCCAAGCGGCAAAACCTTGCTCAAACAGAATGCCATCGACGAGGACGTATTTCTGATTCTCGAAGGGGAGGTAGCGGTCGAGGTCAACGGCAAGCGCATCGACACCAGCGGCCCCGGCGTTCCAATTGGAGAGATGGCTCTGCTCGATCCCTACGGCGCGCGCTCCGCCTCGGTGATAGCTATCACCGACACGGTGGTGGCGCGCATCAAGCACTCGCGGTTCGAGGCGCTGGCGAAAGAGTATCCGCAAATCTGGCGTGCGGTGGCGCAGGAGTTGGCGCGCCGCCTGCGCCGGGCCAACGCACGAATTTAGCGATGCTACCGGGCGATGCCCTCGCGCGGCATCGGTTCCGAACAGAGATCCAGTTTTGGACAACTTCTTGCGGCCACTACGGCACGGAATCTTGATACGTTACCTTGGGTGGCAGCCGGAGACGGGCGCTATTTTTTCGCGGGGCCCTTTACAACCTTCTTTGCCTTGTCGATCACCTTCTCCACCGCCACCTTAATCTTGCCAGCGGTTTGGTCGCGCTTTCCTTCGTTCTTTAAACGTCGGTTGTCCGTCAAGGCGCCAACCGCTTCTTTCACACGACCTTTGATCTTGTCGCTCGTTCCACTCATTGCCCTCTCTCCTTACTCCCGGGTAGGGGGGCCATTGCTCGGCCCGCGAACCTGATGAGTCAAAACATCGGCGCTTACTCGCTCGGTCATGGTGCTGTCATGCTCGAGCCGCGCTCTACTCGGCCCGCTTCTCTGCCGCGGTCGGCGGAGCCACCGCACCCTTGACGATTAGATTGTTGTGAACGGACTTCACTCCGGAGACCTTACCTGCAACGAGCCCCGCTTCGGCTATTTCCGATTGCGAATTGACGAACCCGCTCAGGTCCACCACGCCCTTGTAGGTTTTAACATGGACGTCGGTCGAGCTCACCTTGTTGTCCTGCACAAGGTCGGCTTTGATTTTGGCGGTGATGGTAGAATCGTTGACGTAACCGCCAGTGCTTTCCTGCGTCGGGGTCGCAGCGCAGGCGGCGGCAAGTGTGGCCAGTACAGCGAAAAAGAGCACCGCCACCGACTGCGCGTTGAATGTCACGTATCCTTTTTTTACTTCTAGCATAAATCCTCCCTAACAATTCGATCGGACCTGGTTCAAACATAACAGAGATCGCTCCGGTGTTGCGGTTTTTCAGCGCGGTATGACAGTCTCGGCATCAAACGTTTCGTCAGCGACTACCGAAAATAGATTCCGTGGCCGAAGCCGCCGCCCATCACCAGAAAGACAACCAGGACGATTAGCACGATGGTTAGCATGCTCATTCCACCTCGGCCATAGTAGCCGCCGCGATATCCGTAATAGCCACCGCCGCCACCGAACAGCAGGATCAGCAGGATAATCAAAAGCAACATACGGCACCTCCCACACCAGATATTTTCATCGCTTTTTCAGTTGAGCGCTGATTAAGTCTGCTATCGCGAAAACAGCAAACCTCGTACCAGCGTCTGCCGCTGCGGAAATGATCCTGTCGCGTAGTTTGGGCTCCAAATTGCCGTTGATATCGAGGACGCGAACTAGTTCCACCGGATGAAGTGTCTCGAAGGGTACCAGTTCTTCGTTCTATTGGAGACATTTCGCTCCGGGGTCGAAATGACAATTACGCTTTCTTGTCATACGGGTAAACCGATCGAGGATCCAAAAATGTGGCCGGTAGTCGCGACGCTGACGAATCTCGGACGCGAGCGATGGTTTTCGAAGAGTACCTTTGGTTCTTCATATAACCAAATGCTAGACCTTCGCGGTGGCTTCCGTATCACGCCCAAAGTAATGTGGGCCCATCGGGATCGACATATGGATCGAGTCCCGATTTGATTCAGCCCAAACGGCGGTCCTTCCATTCGCCTTTGACCGCGTTCCGCTAGACCAACCTTTTAAATCCAACCAGCAAGGCCTGACGAGACGGGTATGTACCTTCCCGTTTTCCTGGGAGAAATCGTGGCTATCTTTCTCGAACTCGAGGGGTGGCCGAGCAAGATGCGCAACCACGTTCGCAGTGAAATTGAGGAGAATTTTCGGTATATGCGCCCCTTTTATCTTGCGTTTGCCGCCGTGATGATCGTGATCTCCGGATGCTCTACTACCGCCCCTCAATATCAGACTCGGCCTTTCTTCCTTGCCGAAGACGATACCGCGACCCACGGTCGCAAGAGCATCTTCGACCGAGTGATCGAAACCGATCCCGGTCTCACCGACTATCTGCTCGCGACCGACTACCCGGAGGATCCGCCGCGCCGAATCGCGGTCCTGCCGTTTGTCGATCATGGCAACGGAGACTACATGGTCGATAAAATTTCATTGAGCTTTCGCAAGAGTGAACAAGAACTTGACCGATCGGCGTGGACGCATGCGAACCGGGTGCGACGCTCGGTGAGTGGCGAAATCGGGGGACGCGAGTTCGAGATCGTTCCCTTGGTGGCAGTTGACGCCGTTCTCTCCGATCGAGGAATTGACAACTGGGATAAGCTCATGGCGGTAAAGCCCGAGCAGCTTGGGCGCTGGTTGGATGCGGACGCAGTAGTTTATGGGGAGATATTGGACTATGAGGCCTACTATGCTGCCCTGATTTCAGTTTGGCGGGTCAGTGCACGTATCAAAATCGTTTCGACCCGTGACGGGCACGAAGTCTTCACGGCTGACAATCACCGCTACTCGGTCGATTTGTCTCCAGCGATCGATCCCATCGATATTTGCATCAACTCGGTGATGACGCTGATTGATTTGCGCGATCTCAGGCTGGCCCGCGCCGAGTACGAAGTGGGCCGCGAGATAGTTATGCGGCTTCCGATCGCGAACCATAATATCGCGCAGTTGCAAAACGACGCGGTCCAGAAAGAGCGAAGTCTAGAGGATGAGAACGCGGCGCCAACCACCCCGCGACAGACGGTCCAAGCGCAATCGCAGGTTCGCAACTTGCGCTAACTCGGTATATCCGTTCTTCCATGAGGCGCCGAAGAGGCCGAGGGAACAAGTTCCGATTCGCGCTGGCGCTTTTTGGGTGGCTGACTTTTGTCGGCATTCATGGCCGGCGGAGCATCGCTTGGAGCGATGAACACGACCCCGCGTTTGATTTCCTGGCTACCAACCTGACCATTTTCAGCGCTGCCGATAGGCGAATCATCGGCCACGGTCGGTACAGCAGCTCGAAAAGTGATGGCACAGATCTAATCCGCGCGGAGAATGAATACCTCGATGGCGCCCGTGACCTCGAGCTTGACTACCTGAGGCCGGGGGATTCGGGCGATGCGCCCACGCTGGTGCGCCATGAATATTCATCCTTCAATGCTGACGGAACGCCGCAGTTTGTGGAGAGCTTCGATCCCGCGTCCGGTGCCGCCTCGTGCGCCGAGAATGTGAAGGGCACTACTCAGGTCTATCAGGCAACCCTCGACGTGCCATCTGATACCTACGCCGGGGCGACTCAGCTGATGTTCATAGTTGCCCGGCTACGGCAGGGAGAGCGCGAACCGATCAAGTTTCACTCCTTCAACTGTGCACCCGGGCCGAAAATCCTCTTAGTATCAGTATCGGTACCGGCGCAGCGGGAAGAATGGCCGATGTATCCCGGCAAGCTCGTCAAGCTGGAGCTCCAGCCGGATTTCGGCTGGCTTAATATTCTAATCGCACCATTCCTCCCGAAGCTCTACTTCTGGTTCGATCCGAACAACAACTGGAATTACGTCGGTGGCCTCTACGACCGCTATTACAAGGGCCCGCATATTCTGACGGTGCGAGATACCTCGCACTGAGAAGGCCCCTCGAACCGCCGCCTTTGGTTCTTCATATAACCAAATGGAACGCCTCGCGGTGGCTTTTGCATCGCGCTCAACATAGTTTGGATTCGTCGGGATCGACAAACGGATCGAGTCCCGAATTGATTCAGCCCCAACGCCGGTCCTTCCACTCGCCTTTGACCGCGTTCCGCTAGACCAACTCCAAGTCCAAGCACCAAGGCCTGCGGAGGCCTGTATGTACATTCCTATTTCCCTGGGAGGGATCGTGTTGATCCTTGTCATAGTCTGGTTAATCCGCGCGGCCTGACGAACCAGCCGCGCCAACCGGACCGAGCTTCGATGTTTTCATAGGCCGGCAATACTTAAAGCGTGACTTACTGAACAAAGAGGAAGACCCCTATGTTGCTTCTGATTATCTTGTTGATTTTGCTGTTCGGCGGCGGCGGATTTTATGGCTATCGCGGCGGCTACTACGGACGTGGCGGAATGAGCTTGGCGACCATCGTGGTTGTCGTCCTGGTAGTCTACCTCGTGATGGGGGGCGGCTTCATGCGCTGAATGTATTTTCGCTAAACGCGCGGCTAAACGGTGGTGCGGAGAGCATCATGCCTGCGCTGAAAAGATCCTCGCCACCGAAGTTATCTCCATGATGTTCAAACCAGACTCCTTCGAGACTGTTACGGGAGGATTTATGAGCAAATTAAAAAATCGCTATCTAACCTTGAAGCAGCACTCTTTGGTGGTGATCCTTGCTGCTGGACTGGCCATGTCCGCCGCTGCTTGCGCCGCCACTCCGACTCGCGAAAGCACCGGCGGTTACGTCGATGATTCTACGATCACCGCCAAGATCAAAGCCGACCTCGCGCAGGACAAACAGGTAAGTGCGACCGACGTTAGCGTTAAAACCTACAAAGGTGTCGTTGACCTGAGCGGTTTCGTCAATTCGCAGTCACAGGTATCTGAGGCCAGGCGCGTTGCAAGTCAAGTGGACGGGGTGAAAGCGGTTCACGACAATCTGATCGTGAAGGGTGTGGTAGCTCCTCCGACTGCGGCAGAGAAGCGCGTTGACTAACATCTGGGGAGGGCGCTTCGCAAAGCAGAGAGCAGCGGCTGGAGATCCCGCAAGGCAGAGCGCTGGCGGAGACCGGTGCGGTCACCATGGATACTAATGGAATTGGCGGTTGCGCTTGTCCCCCATAGCGCGTGGCTGACGCGCGGATTGACCGTGCGTCAGCCGGCGGCCGCCGCCGTGTAGCGGATGCCGACGAACACCGGCCGCGGGGACGGCGTACACGCATGTCGAATTCCCAGACGACTGCGGCCATTCAATGACTTTGTGTTACACCTCGCCAGACGCGTTGGCACAATTTTGCTCCAAACGGCAGGGCCCGGCGGAGATAGTGATACGTCCAGACCGCTGTATGGCGAAACCAGTCAGGCGGCTGCTGGTAAATTCCGTGATCGAAGGTCCAATTCTGACGCGCGACCACCTCGCGCATCACTTCGGGATGGGTTCCGCGAAAGAACCGGAGATTTCCGCGTTCTCCATAGATATCTTGTGGAATACCAGTCCTGGAACCGTCGGCAAACCCGATGTTATCGTCGTATAGGCGCTCGAAGTTTGCTTGCTTGAGTCGCATCACCTCCGGCGGGCGCGCCCAGCCATAGTGATAGACGAACGCATCGACGTCAGCGTAACGAAGATACCATGATTTTCCATCGCGCCGCAGACAGAAATCCATCGCATCGCCCCACGAGGCCGCTCCAATCCCGAGCTTTACGGCGCGGATCGCATGCGTGTACCAGCGTCGGGGGTAGTCCTGAATGGTTTGGAACGAACCGTAGAAGTGGTAGTAGCGAAGACGGAGCGCCTCGGTAGAGCGCTTCCAATGATGCTCCATGGCCTGCCTGATTGCCGGATAGTCTCGCTCATGGAGAACTTCGTCGGCCTGCAGATAGAATGCCCAGTCGCCGCGGCAGCGGTCCAGGGCCAGATTGGTCTGTTGGGCCAGCACCTCGCCGCCATGGCGCAACTTGGGATCCCACCATGAGCGAAACGGTTTGATTTTAGGCTCGCGCATCGATCGCACGAGGTTCCAGGTTTCATCGTCTCCCTCACCGATATTGAGGACGATCTCGTCCACCAGCGGAAGCATGGAACGCAGACTCGCCTCGATGGGATAGCCATAACGGACGGCGTTGTAGGCGATACTGAATCCGCAGACTCGCACAGGTTTATGGATCGCGCATATTTTCGGCGTTTTCAACTCGCCGCGTCTAGCGTGGAACTTCGAGCCAGAGGACGCCGAGCGGAGGAAGCCGCAACGTCAGCGAAAATGGCATCCCATGCGACGGGGAATTTTCCGCCATCACCGCACCAGCATTGCCGACGTTGCTGCCACCATAGATCGCGCATCCGGAAGACGGGTGTAATCGTTCGCGCTGCTCGCCGTTACGTCCATGACATGAACCGCGGGGGGCACCGACGGAGCGTCGGAGATTCGATGTGTCGTGCTGTAACGAAACCCAAAAGTAAGAAAAGGCATCTATTGACTTAAGGTGGACGAAAGAGCAAAAGTTCGCCAAAGAACCTCTCATCCCGCCAGTATTAGCTAATCGGCTGCCGTCCTTGCCCGGGGAGGGGACAATGGTCAGGTCGGGGCTAAATGTCCGTCGGTTTTGCCGCGTGCTGCTGCGCGTGGGCGGCGCCGCCCGGCTTCTCCCTGTGATCGTTGGGGTATTTTTCGCGGCTACGTGCGGAACTGCATTAGCGGCGGCAAAGGGCGCCAAAACTCCACATGTTACTTGGACACCCGGTCAGGTCAATTACAAGATCGGGGATGGCCAAGGTGCGAGCTGGCCAGTGGTCGTCAGCTTCGTCAGCGCGAGCCAATTAGAAAACGTCACGATCTCTGTTCCGCCCGGACTCGTTGGCTACGTCCAGCCCATTCCGGAATCCATAACGTCTGTGCCTGCGAATACTCCCACCAATGTGACATTGACCTTTGAGATGCCTTTTGGTTCGCCTCAAGGGAACCGCGAAGGAAAGCTTCAGATCAAGACGGGGACCAAGCCTGTTTCGGGAACGCTCCCAATTAGCCTCGGCGTTCATTTCGGCAAGAACGTCGTCGCGAAAACGACTAAGGTCTTGACCTCGCTGGCACAACAATCGATCTCCGCACAATCTGTGATCACCTCATTTTCTCAGGATCCGAAGACCCGACGATCAAAAATCAGCTTTAGCAAAATCACATCGGAGGTAACGGCTTTAAAGCTTCAGCATAACGATGTCTTAGTTGTGGCACCATCACCCAACCTACCACACGGATTCATCGGCCGAGTGACGAGTATAACGCAATCAGGAAACCAGCTCACTATATCATATGGCCCAGCGGCGCTTAATGACGCTTTCAGAACGCTCAGTATGTCGGTCGCTCCTTCTACAACACCGATTCCGGGTGCATGCGCAAACAGCGGTAATGTCCAATTGGCGAATTTCGACCAAACGTTCGATCACGAGTTCTCGGCCGGCCCGGGGGACGTTCAGTTTTCAGTAGAGCCCTCCTTCAACGCCGATTTGAACTTCGGTCTTCAAGCTAACCTTCTTCAGGGCGTGACGTGTTTCGACAGTATCATCACTACAATGGCGGGTGCGAAGGCGGAAATTAGTGCAAACATAGGCTATGATCTGAGTCCACAATCAGCGGACATTGCTACAATCCCCTTTTGTTCATGTTTGGATTTTACATGTCCCATCGTCTATCCAGCAGGCGTACCGACTTGCATTGAACCGCAAGTCGCGGTCAGCGTCGACGTTGACGGAATGGTTTCGGCCGCGACGAGCGTGTCTGCCGATATGCAAGCGACCTATGAAGCAGGAGTGTCGTGTCCAACTGGACTGAATAGCTGCGGAGGAATTGGGCAGCTAACACAAATGTTCACCGCACATCCGCCGGACACATCCGTTTCGGGAACCTTGACCGGAACAATTAACCCCGAGATTCAAGTTCTGATCGATGGAGTAGTTGGGCCATACGTGAATCCGGCGCCTTACGCGGAATTTGATGTCATGTACGATCTCGCCGAATATTACCTCCTTGACTGGCAATTGATCCTTGGTATCAATGTCGGCGTTGGAATAGCTGGTGAAATCGGACCTGAGTCGTTTGAAGTTGGACCATTGCCGGTAATCAGCTATCACACTCTCGTAGCAACCGGAGTGATTACTCTTCCAACGCCGACAGTGACGGTCACGCCGACGCCGATCGGTCAGACCCCGACAGTAACGGTCACGCCGACGCTGACGGTTACCGCGACGCCGATCGGTCGGACTCCGACAGTAACGGTCACGCCGACGCCGATCGGTCAGACTCCGACAGTAACGGTCACGCCGACGCTGACGGTTACCGCGACGCCGATCGGTCGGACTCCGACAGTGACGGTCACGCCGACGCCGATCGGTCAGACTCCGACAGTGACGGTCACGCCGACCGCCACGCCGGCTTGGCCGATGTTCCAGCATGACCTCAGGCATACCGGCCTCAGCCAGTTCGACACGAGCGCTAATATAGGAGCCATGAAGTGGAGCTCACCCTTTCCCAATGGTGCCCCCTGTTCCCCGAACACAGGCAATTGCGATAATGCTGCGCCGGTGATCGGTGCCGACGGAACCATCTATAGTAACAACGTCGGTGGTACTTTGTACGCAATCAATGCTGACGGTACTCAAAAGTGGCAATTTGGTGGCTCTAGCGGACCGTCATACGCTTCACCGGCAATTGGCCCCGATGGGACCATCTATACGTCCGAAGGAGCATATCTTTTTGCCCTTAATAGAGATGGCAGCACAAAGTGGCCGAATCCGTATTTTGTTCCAACTGGTTATGTCATCAGTTCTTCGCCGACTGTTGGTGTTGACGGCACTATCTATTTCGGCTCAGCTGACGACAATCTCTACGCAATCAATTCAGACGGCACGGAAAAATGGAAGTTTACGACTGGCGGGTATATAAAGTCCTCGCCTGCCATAGGTGCCGGTGGCACGATCTACGTCGGGTCGCTTGATGGCAATCTCTATGCGATTAACTCCAGCGGTACCCGGAAATGGTCCTTTCCGATTGGGGGTACCGGCGGCGCTCATGAAGTCGAATCGTCGCCTGCTATAGGTGCTGACGGAACTATCTATTTCGGCGGTGACGACAACTATATTTACGCGCTAAGCGATTTCGGCCAAGGGACGGTTGCACAAAAGTGGAAATTC
Source organism: uncultured delta proteobacterium (assembly GCA_963815835.1). Classification (GTDB taxonomy): domain Bacteria; phylum Desulfobacterota; class Binatia; order Binatales; family Binataceae; genus DATGKG01. The sequence continues at coordinate 2,065,601 of CAWFIF010000001.1, read as the reverse complement.
GCGTCAAATTCATACGTGAATTCTTCGCCTGCGATTGGCCCCGACGGCACGATTTATATAGGTTCGACGGGTCCCGCGGCTGGTCACCTCTATGCGCTCAACCCGGATGATGGCACTCAGCAGTGGAACAAGACAGGAATCTTCAGTTTGGGCGGCATTCAATCGTCGCCCGTAATTGGCTCCGACGGCACCATCTACGTCGGTTCGAATGGCTTATGGGCGATCAATGCCGACAGTACGACGAAATGGACGGTCGGAATTTGCGTGATGTCTGACTGCAACCCGGCGATCGGCCCCGACGGGACGATCTACGCCGGGTCGGATTATGAGAATCTGTACGCCGTAGGCTCGGGACTTATATCGAGTCCAACCGCAACTCCGACCGCAATACCGACGCCAGGCGGATCGTCTCCGAATCCGTACATTGGTCCTATAGCCGTCAGTGTATCAGGACTTCAAGCAACTATAGGCTTCCAGAGCTTGACCCCTACGACTAACGGCTATGCGCAAGATGTGAGCATAACCAGTGAGTCTGTGAATTGGGACGATGGAACTACAAGCGTCCCGCCTAACGGAGATGTTATTGTCAGTCACAACTACCCTATCGCGGGCACGTACAATGTCACCGTTGCTGTAGGAAATAGCATTGGCGGGAGTTCTAGCGAATCTACCACCGTGACGGTTACGGCGCCCACAACGCTACCTACGTGGTCATGCTTAGGTGTGGAAGGCCAGCCTCAGAGCGTTTGCAATGTGCTGGGAAACCCGGGATATGCGCCTTATCCTCTGGGACCGGATTGGAACTTCTTCGCTTCCGGGACCGCAGGATGGCAAATAACTGGAATATTCAGCGACGGACCAGATCTCCGTTATGGAATCCTGTACGGCATTTACGTTTCAAATGGATTGTATTTTACGCCATCGCTGAATGTCGAGTTTCCGGTAAGTTATAGCGATCCTACAGAAGTGGGCAATTGCATGTCTTTCAACAATGCTAGCCTTCAGGCACTGTTAGCCCAATGGTCTGGCAACGTGCTGTATTCGACGGTGAACAACAATTTCACACCAGAAGTGAACAGCGTGAATTCGTACATACAAAATCAGCAGACATCCGATATCGAACCATCACGAGGACCCATTTCCGTGAAATAAGTTAATGCCGTTCGCGGAAGGCTGCGCGCACCTGCCGCAAAACGTGACCGGCAAAACAGCATTCGGCAAATAGACTCTCGAACTATACAGTCACTTCAGCGGGGGACTTCGAGCCAGAGCACGCCGAGCGGGGGGAGCCGCAGCGTCAGCGAAAATGGCATCCCATGCGACGGGGAATTTTCGGCTATCACCGCACCAGCATTGCCGACGTTGCTGCCACCATAGATCGCGGAATCGCTGTTGAGGATTTCGCGATAGGCGCCGCCGACCGGAGCGCCGATTCGATAGCCCTCTCTAACCACCGGCGAAAAGTTACACAAGCATACGATGCGGCGGCCTGACGACGGCGCGATGCGCATGAAGGCGATGACGTTCTCGTCGGCATTGTTGGCATCGATCCATTGAAAGCCCTTCGGATCGGTGTCGGCTTCCCATAGCGCGGGCTCAGCGCGATAGAGGCGATTGAGATCGCGGACCAACGACTGCATCCCGCGATGGTCCGCTTCCTCGAGCAGCTGCCAATCGAGACTGGAATCGTGATTCCATTCGCGCCATTGGCCAAACTCGCCGCCCATGAAGAGCAGCTTCTTGCCCGAGCGCGCCCACATGTAGGCATAGAGGGCGCGCAGGTTGGCGAATTTGCGCCATCGGTCACCCGGCATCTTGTCGAGCAGCGAGCGCTTGCCGTACACGACCTCGTCATGCGAGAGCGGCAGCACGAAATTCTCGCTGTACGCGTACATCAGGCCGAAGGTGAGATCGCGATGGTGATAGCGGCGAAAAATCGGATCGAGACTGAAGTAGTCGAGCGTGTCGTGCATCCATCCCATGTCCCATTTGAAGCCGAAGCCGAGACCGCCGGCATAGACGGGGCGGCTCACGCCGGGCCACGCGGTGGATTCCTCGGCGATCATCAGAACGCCGGGATGACGAAGGTAGGCCTGGCGATTGAGTTCCTGCAGAAATGAAATCGCGGCGAGATTTTCGCGGCCGCCATGCTCGTTGGGAATCCATTCGCCGGCGCGCCGCCCGTAGTCGAGGTAGAGCATCGCGGAGACCGCATCCACGCGGAGGCCATCGGCGTGATATTGGGAGAGCCAGTTGTGCGCGCTGGCGAGGAGAAAGGTGCGGACCTCGTCGCGGGCGAAATTGAAGATGTAGGTGTTCCACTCGGGCTGAAATCCCGAGCGCGGATCGAGGTGCTCGTAAAGGGCGGTGCCGTCGAAACGCGCGAGGCTGAAGGCGTCGGTGGGGAAATGCGCGGGCACCCAATCGAGGATGACGCCGATGCCGCGCGAATGGAGGGAATCGATCAAATAGCGAAAATCGTCGGGGGTGCCGAAGCGCGCGGTGGGGGCGAAATAGCCGGTGACCTGATATCCCCATGAGCCGGCGAATGGATGCTCCATAACAGGCATAAGCTCAACATGAGTAAAGCCGAGGTCAGTAACGTAATCGCCAAGCTCGTGGGCCATCTCGCGATAGGTGAGGGAACGGTTGCCCTCGGCGGGAACGCGTCGCCATGAGCCGAGGTGGACCTCGTAGATGGAAATCGGCGAACGGAGAGCATCGCGGGTGGCGCGATGTTTGATCCAGTCCTCATCTGTAAACGGTTGTATAACTCGATAGACAATCGAGGCCGTGCCCGGGGGAACTTCCATCCAGGTCGCGAAGGGATCAGTCTTGAGCATCAGTGCGCCGTCGCGGGTGCGGATCTCATACTTGTAGCGGGTGCCGGGCATCAGGTCCGGGACGAAAATTTCCCAGATGCCGGAGCTGCCTAACATCCGCATCATGTTGAGGCGCCCGTCCCATCCGTTGAAATCGCCGACTACGCTGACTCCCGCGGCATTCGGCGCCCACACCGCAAACGCTACTCCAACAACGCCTTGCACCTCGCGGACGTGCGCGCCGAGTTTTTCGTATGCGTGCTCATGCCTCTGCTCCGCGAGCAGGTACACATCTAGCTCGCCGAGGGTCGGCATGAATGCGTAGGCGGAACGAGTCGTGATCGCGTGGCCTGCGGGAAAAAGCACCTCGAGGCGATAGGGAAACACCTCGCGCTTGTTTTCCACCAAAACCTCGAAGAGTCCCAGCTCGGGTCGTGCGCGCATCGGGCGAGGCGGCTCGCCATCTACGATCAGGTTGACGCGCTCTGCGCCGGGCCGAAACGCGCGAACGATCACACCGCGCGAGGTTGGATGCGCTCCGAGTATCGAATGCGGATCGCTGTGGCGCAGTGCAAGCAAACGGGTCAGATCATCTTTCGGGATTTTCGAAAACTCATCGCGCACCGCATTCACCTGAGTTGCGGATTCATTCAGCTCACTCATTATCGTGTTTCCAGGTTGCGTTGTTCGCGAAGCGCTCAGGCTTGCTGCGATGGTGCGGCAATGCCGGCGATCTGCGAAATGCCGTGAATCGGAATGAAGACCCAGTTCGGACGATTGTCGAGATCGTAGCCGAGTTCGTAGATCGCCTTTTCGAGTACGAATGCATCAAGGAGGACCCGCAGCTCGTCGTGACTCTTGGGCACAATCGCGCTGCCGTTGGCGGTTTCGAGGTAGCCGCGCAGAAACGCCCACGAACACCAGGTTTGCCAAAATCGCGCCCACCGCTCCATTGTAGCAAAATCCGCCTTGCCGAGTGCGCGACCCTGGAGCTGATTGCGCATCTCAGAGAGCGAGGCGTATCCGAACGAACGCAGCATCCCACCGACATCGCGCAAAGCCGAGCGCTTACGGCGCCTCTCGGTCAGCGGACGCGCGGGCTCGCCCTCGAAATCGATGATGACGAAATCCTTGCCCGTGTAGAGCATCTGGCCGAGGTGCAAATCGCCGTGAGTTCGCTGGCGCACCACCGAGAGACGATGCTTCAAGAAAGCATCGAAGCGCGCACCGACCTGATCCTTTTGATCGAGTACCGTCTGCGCACCCGGTTGCAGCTCTTTCGGAAGAGTTCGCATTTGGCCGACCAGCTGACGCATCACACGACCGAGCAAGTTGCGCATCGATTGATAGACGGAGCGCTGATAAAGCGTCGAGTAAGGCTCCGGCGCAAACGCCGGATCATTCTGGTCTACCAGAAGCGCGAGATGAAGCTCGGCCACGCGTCGGCCCATCGTCCGCGACGCGTCGAGGTAGGCGCCAATCATCTCGGCCGCAATCGGATCCGGCTCGGTCTGGTCAACTAATTCTACGAGATGCTTATCCGGCAGCACCGGAGATTCCGTTTTGGTGGCCGCGAACTCGAAGTAGCGCTGCAATTCGCTCAGCGTGAATTGCCAAGCGTCGCCCTGATTAGGCACGAATCCCTGAAGGATCGCGAGATTGCGCCGTTCCGAACGCCCGACCTTGTAGTCGATCCATCCGGCGAATGGCGGCGTATGCGGAAAACGTGCGGTCTCGGTCAGGAAGCGACCGAGTTCGATATCGGGATTAAGGCCCGGCTCGAGTTTGCGGAACATCTTGAGAATGAAGCGGTCGCCAAACATGATCGAGGTGTTGCTCTGCTCGGCTTTCAGGATGCGGGGTTCCGGAATGTCACCGGTGCCATAAAGCTCACGGAACGAATCGGTTGCGTGAGCGGCAACCTCGCTGGCCTGGCCCTTGCCGCGGCGATGGCGCTCGATCATTGCGAGCATCTCGCGTCCGAAATCCGGGTCCACCGTCGAGTCGTAAAGCACGCCATCCGGGGCACCATTGTTCGTTGCGGCGCCGGCGGATGCGCTCGCTCCATTGCCGCTGCGCGGCATCGTCACATCAGCGATGACGTGCTCGGGCCAGTTCGAACGCAGGGCCTGGGCGTGCTCGCCACTCGCGATCCCCAGCGGCAGCACATAGGTCTCAGGCTCCCCGTTCGCGTACTCGAGGTTCACGAATGCGATGTGATGCGCATTCTCTCCTTCGGAGAGCGGAACCAGGTTCGCGATGTCGGCGCTCTTGATAGTGCGGCTTTTGCTCCTGAACCAGCGGCATCGCGGGAGATATTCCGGAAGTACGCGGCGCAAAGCCTGGCGGGTTTGAGCGCGCAGCAACCCGTCGCTCGCGGAAGTGAGCTGGATTCGCGGAGTCTTGTAGTCCGAGAGATCGGCGACCACACCAGCGCGCGGTTGCTCGATCGAGAACCACACGAAACCATGCGGCCCTAGCGTCATCAGGTAGGGGAGATCGCCAATCTGTGGAAATGGCGAATGGCTGAATAGCTCGATCGGGCACATCCCCTTGAAACGCGAGAGGTCGAGCTCGACGTATTGCACGAAGCGCGAAAGATTAGCGACCACCAGGATGCGCTCGTTCTCGAATGATCGCACGTAGGCGATCACGCGCGGATTGTCAGGACTGAGGAACTCCATGGTGCCGCGCCCGAAGGCCTTATACTGGCGGCGCAGCGCGATGAGCCGGCGCATCCACCATAGCAGCGAGTGCCGATTGGCTTCCTGCGCCTCCACGTTCACGGTCTGGTAGTGATACTCGTAATCGATCACGACCGGCAGAATCAGGCGCTGCGGATTAGCACTGGAAAATCCCGCGTTGCGATCGCCGCTCCATTGCATTGGCGTGCGGACACCATCGCGATCGCCAAGGTAGACGTTGTCGCCCATCCCGATCTCATCGCCGTAATACAGAACCGGCGTGCCGGGCAGCGAAAACAGCAATCCATTGATTAGCTCAACCGCGCGCCGATTGTTTCCCAGTAGCGGGCAGAGCCGGCGCCGGATGCCAAGGTTGATGCGCATGCGCGATTCCTGCGCATACGCTCGATACATGTAGTCGCGCTCCTCATCAGTCACCATCTCCAGCGTCAATTCGTCGTGATTGCGCACGAACAGGGCCCATTGGCAGGTCGGACCGATAGGCGGAGTTTGCGCCCAAATGTCGGTGAGCGGAAAGCGATCTTCCATCCGTACCGACATGAACATGCGCGGCATGATCGGGAAGTGAAACGCCATGTGGCATTCCTTCCCCTCCTCGAGATACTCGACCGCGTCCTCGGGCCATTGGTTCGCCTCGGCCAGTAGCATGCGATTGGCGAAGTTCTTGTCGATGTGGCCGCGCAGCTCGCGCAGAAACGCATGCGTCTCAGGGAGATTCTCGCAATTGGTGCCCTCGCGCTCGAACAGATACGGCACCGCATCGAGGCGCAGGCCGTCGACGCCCAGGCCGAGCCAGAAATCCACCACGCGCAGCATTTCCTTGCGCACCGTGCGGTTGTCGAAGTTCAGGTCCGGCTGATGCGAAAAGAAGCGATGAAAGTAGTAGGCCTTCGCAACCGGATCCCACGACCAGTTGGAAGGTTCGAAATCCTGGAAGATGACACGCGCTTCCTTGTAGCCTTCAGCGTTGTCGCTCCAGACATAGAAATCGCGCTCCTTGGAACCCGCTGGCGCGCGCCTCGCGCGCTGAAACCATTCGTGCTGATCGGACGTGTGATTCAGCACCAACTCCGTCACGACATACAGCCCGCGCCGATGCGCCTCGCGCAAGAAAGTCTTGAACTCCCGCAGCGTGCCGCAATCAACATGAACCTCGGTGTAATCTGAAATGTCGTAGCCGTCATCGCGCATCGGCGAAGGATAGAACGGCAGCAGCCATAACGTGGTAATGCCGAGCGATTGCAAATAGTCAAGCTTCTGCGTCAGGCCGGGAAAATCGCCGACCCCATCGCCATTACTGTCGTAGAACGAACGGACCCGCAATTCGTAGAAAATCGCGTCCTTGTACCACAGCGGATCGTTCGGCCCGCTTTCCTTTCGCTTCATAAGAGCTTTCCAACTCGCAGGATGTGCGCGGGCTGGATCGAGGGATCGAGCCGCACGTAGTTGCGATCGGACCAGGTGTAATTTACGCCTGTGAGTAGGTCATTCACTTCGTAATGCTGACCGGGTGCGACGCCTACCACTTCAGGTGGCACCACCGCGGTGCAGTAGTGCGCCTGGAACGGATCGAGGTTCACCGCAACCAGAATAATGTTGCCCTTATCCGGCGACCATTTCGCATAGCAAAGAATCTGATCGCTGTCAGTCTCGAGGAAGCGAAGGTTCAGGAAATCCTGGAGCGCGATATTCTCGCGCCGAATTTGATTCACGCGCGCGATGAACTCGCGAATATTGCCGGGCTTGTGCCAATCGCGAACCTTGATTTCATACTTCTCCGAGTTCAGGTACTCCTCGGTGCCCGCCACCGCCTCGTTTTCGCAAAGCTCGTATCCGCTATAAATCCCATACGAGGAAGACAGCGTCGCGGCCACCACCAGTCGCATCCGGAACGCTGGTGGGCCGCCCTGCTGAAGAATCGGCGGCAGAATATCCGGCGTGTTGGTGAAGAAATTCGGCCGGAAGTATTCGCGCATTTCGGTCCTGGTTATCTCCGTCAAATACTCAGTCAATTCATACTTGGTATTCCGCCAGGTGAAGAAAGTATACGACTGCGTGAAACCGGCCTTCGCCAGCACCTTCATCATCTTGGGACGTGTGAAGGCTTCGGCGAGGAAGATCACCTCTGGATGCGCGGCCTGCACTGATCCGATCAGCCACTCCCAGAACGCTACCGGTTTGGTGTGGGGATTATCCACCCGGAAGATTTTGACACCGCGATCGATCCATAAGTTGACGATGCGGAGCAGTTCCAGCATCAGTCCGCGCTGATTGTTCGTGTCGAAATCGATCGGATAGATATCCTCATATTCCTTGGGCGGATTCTCCGCATACTTGATGCTGCCGTCGGGGCGATGGCTGAACCATTCGGGATGCTCGTGCACCCATGGGTGATCGGGCGAAGACTGCACCGCGAGATCGATCGCGGTTTCCATCCCGAGGTTGGCGGCAGTGGCAACGAAGTGTTGGAAATCGGCGGCCGTTCCGAGTTCCGGATGAACCGCATCATGACCACCGGCTTCGTTTCCAATCGCCCATGGGCTACCTGGCGCGTTGTCGCCACCACCGACAGAGTTGTTCGGGCCTTTTCGATTAGTCACTCCGATCGGATGGATCGGCGGCAGATAGACGACATCGAATCCCATATCAACGAGACCGGGGAGGCGACGCTCCGCCTGGCGAAATGTCGCGGGCTTGTTCGAATCGGTCCCTTGCGAGCGCGGGAACATCTCGTACCAGGTGCTGAAACGCGCCTTGGGTCGATCGACGACCAGTTCGAGACAAGGTTCGTAACGCAGTAATCCGTAACGCTCGCCCGCGCGCGACGCCGCTTCGATGAGACGCGGTTCGCCAACGATCTTGAGCGCGCTGGTAAATCCATTTTGCGAGGCGCGCAATTGTTCGAGGCATCGCGCGAGGATTTCGCGATCCGATGTGGTCGCGCGACGTATCATTTTCTCGATCAACGCTACGCCCTCGAGCAGGTCGGAACGAACGTCGCGTCCGGCCACGACTTTCTTTCTGAAATCGGAGAGCCACGACGCGAACAGATCGGTCCACCCTTCGATGGTATAGACGTAGCGTGCGTTTTCGTTGGGAACGAATTCGCCGCGCCATCGATCGTCTTCGAGCAGCATCATTGGTGATTCGGCGAAGCTTTCGTCGTTCTTGCGGCGATACTTGAGCGCCGCGCGAATGATCTGATGGCCGTCGCGAAAGATGTCCGCTTCGACCACGCAGGGCTCGCCGACAATGCGCTTGGCGGGATAGCGCCCGCCATCAACGGCGGGTTCGACCGCCTCGATGACCAGGTGCCCGAGGGTCGGCCGTTGCGTTTCCAGCTCGTCCGGAAGTTTTGACTGCGCAGACTGAAGCATCATGCGACACCTGTTTCGCTTCGGGAGTCTGCCCTGGAATGGGCGTGTTCCGCGCCGGGGGGAAAATTTCCGGCTTAGAATCGCGGACCTATAAAATTATACAGGATGCGCCCGAGGGTGGCGCTACGGCGCTTCGGATAAACGCGCGACATCTGCGCCCGTTCCTCGTCGGCGCACGGTTCAATGCCACGCTCACCGCGACGTGGCACAAAATCTCTATTCGGCGTTTTTAGCGGGATCGACAGAGTTGTAGTCCTGCTCGATCGCCTTGTTGACCTGCCGTGCGAATACTTCGTCGGCGCCGATTTTTGGTCCCAGGTAGGTTCCCCATGAGATCGAAACGCGCTCGATCCAAGTCTCCGGCCGCCATAGTTGCGATCGGATGAAGGCCTTGGCGCAGTGGAAGAAACATTCGCGGACCGTGACGCGAGTCGCGAGCAGCGCAGGCGCGCCGCGCGCTGTCAACTTGCCGAGCAGCTCCGGATCAGCGGTCAACTCCGCCGTGCCATTGACGCGTAAAGTCTCACCGGTTCCCGGCAGCATGAATACCATCGCGACATGCGGATTGGCGAGGATATTTTGTAAACCGAACAGCAGTTTGTTGCCCTTGCGTTCAGGAATCACGATCGTCGATGGGCTCTCCACCAGCACGAACCCCGGTTGGTCACCCTTGGGCGAGGCGTCCTGATTGCCGTCAGCATCAGCAGTCGCAAGCACGAGGAATGGCGAGCGCTTGATGAAATCGATCGCGAGGCTATCGAGTTCGGTAAGAAGCTTCTTATGCGTGAGCACGTTGGGCTCGCCGATCAGGTTCCGCAGTTGATCAACCGAAGTAATGCGATAGTCGTTCGCCTGTGCCATTTCGCCGATCCTCCGCTCGATTGGGTCGCGAGGCTACTTCTTTTCCAGGTGACCGCCGAACTCATAGCGCATCGCGGATAACAGCTTGTCGGCAAACTCGTCGGCACCGCGCGAGGAGAAGCGCTGATAGAGAGCCGCCGTCAGCACGTTGGCGGGAACGCCTTCGTCGATCGCCGCATCGATAGTCCATCGACCCTCGCCAGAGTCGGACACCTTACCGGCGAATTTCGCCAGCTTGGGATCCTCAACCAGCGCGGTGGCGATCAGATCGAGCAGCCACGATGAAATGACGCTGCCGCGCCGCCACACCTCCGCAACATCGGTAAGGTTGAAGTCGTATTGATACAGCTCGGGATGACGCAGCGGCGTGGTTTCGGCATCGACCGAGGCCTTCTGCTTGCCGATATTGGCGTTGCGCAGGATGTTCATCCCCTCCGCGTAGGCGGCCATGATTCCGTATTCCATCCCGTTGTGGACCATCTTCACGAAATGGCCGGCGCCGTTCGGGCCGCAATGCAGGTAGCCTTCCTCGGCAGTACTGCCCTTGATTTTTTCGCGCCCTGGCGTGCGTGGAACCATGTTGTCCTCACGGCCGGGCGCGAGCGCCGCGAAAATCGGATCGAGATGTTTCACGACCCCGGTCTCGCCGCCAATCATCTGACAGTATCCGCGCTCGAGCCCGAACACGCCGCCGCTGGTTCCCGAATCAACATAGTGGATTCCCTTCGCACTCAGCGCCTTGGCGCGATTGATGTCATCGATGTAGTACGAATTGCCCGCATCGACGATGATGTCGCCCTTCTCGAAGCGGCTGGAGAGCTGCGCGAGCGTCTCCTCGACCGCGGCCGCCGGTACCATCATGAACGCGACGCGCGGTTTTTTTAGCTTCGAGGCAAAGTCGTCGAGCGATGTACTCGCGACCGCACCTTCCTTCGCGAGATCCTTCGCGGCCTTCGGATTGACGTCATAGGCCACGCATTCGTGACCCTTGCGGGTCAGGCGTCGCACCATGTTCGCACCCATTCGTCCCAAGCCGACCATTCCCATCTGCATGATGTTAACTCCTTTTTCGGGCGCGCCTTTTTCCTCGATGCCGTATGAAGTAATACTGGGGCCCTGATTTCGCAATGGCTCTTCAATGAACGAAGGATGACGGCGTGACCAAAAAAGCGGTGATTTGGGATTTCGGCGGCGTTTTCACCACCTCTCCCTTCGAGGCATTCAACCGCTATGAGAACCAACACGGCCTGCCCAGAAACCTCATCCGAACTGTCAACTCCACCAATCCCGATTCCAACGCGTGGGCGCTCTTTGAGCGTGGCGCGATCGATAGCCGCGCCTTCGATCGGAAATTCCTCGAAGAGTCGGCCGCGCTCGGTCATCCCGTGCGCGGAGCTGACATTCTGCCTCTGCTGTCCGGTGAGGTACGGCCTCGCATGGTTGATGCTCTGCTGATTTGCAAAGAGCGCTTCAAGGTAGGTTGCATCACCAACAACATGGTCCATGGCCACGGACCCGGCATGGCGTCGAACCTGGAGAGCGCCTCGCGCGCCGGCGACATAATGCGGCATTTTCACGCCATCATCGAAAGCTCCAAGACCGGCGTGCGCAAGCCTGATCCCAGAATCTACCTGATGATGTGCGAGTTGCTGGAGGTGGAGGCGAAGGCGTGCGTCTATCTGGACGACTTGGGGATCAACTGCAAGCCCGCGGCGCAACTGGGGATGGCGGCAATCAAGGTGGTGACGGAGGAGCAGACATTGGCCGATCTAGAAACCGCGACCGGGCTGACGTTCCCGAAGGGGTAGCGGCCGCGGATTCAATTGCGATCATATAGCGGGAACAAATCGCGCAGTTGGATTGAATGCCGGGGGCGGGACTCGAACCCGCACGGAGGTTACCCTCCAGGGGATTTTAAGTCGTTTGTGGCTCTTCGTAAGTAATCGATTTTGTTAGGTTTATTTTCAAAGAATGTGAAAATGTGTAAGTCTTTGTGCAAGTTTTTGAAAATCGCCCCAAATTCGATAGGATTTCGGGGGGCATGGATTACCAATTCTGCTCCTGATCGATATTCACGCACGTAAAGTATCACAAAATGATACTTTACGCGTGTGAAATCGGAATCTAGCCATCTAAACGCCAGAGATTACGTCAGCGGCCTTGCTGCAAACGGGCGCTATCATTTTACCTCTCGCGAGGTCCGATCGGCGCTGGGGATTTCAGCCGCTGCCGCCAAGCTCGCGCTGAACCGTCTCGCAAAAGAAATCGTTCATCGCTTCTCCGGCGCGGGGTTTTTACGTCCTCGTCCCGCCGGAATATCGCTCGCTCGGTTGTCTTCCCGCCGACCAGTTTATCCCGGCGCTGATGAAGCGCCTCAATCTCCCCTACTACGCGGGTCTGCTGTCAGCCGCACAGTATCACGGCGCGGCGCATCAGCGCCCGCAGGAATTCCAGGTCTTTCTCGCAAAGAACCGCCGGCCGATCCAGTGCGGGACGGTACGCGTCGCGTTTATAGCCCGCAAGCGCATCAAGGACGTGCCCGTCCAGAGCTTCAATACGCCGCGGGGCACGGTTCTGGTGTCGTCTCCCGAGGCAACGGCGCTCGACCTTGTTGGTTACGCCGGTCATGCGGGCGGACTCGGGCAGGTGGCAACGGTTCTGTCTGAACTCGCCGAGCGGATCGATCCGGAGAAACTGGCCGCAGTTGCCCGGACGGCGCCTGTTCCCTGGGCGCAACGGCTCGGATACCTGCTGGAGCATCTTGGCTTCGCGGCAAAGATTACAGCCCTCAAGGAGTACGTGCGCGAACACGCAAAGCAGTCGACCGTGCTGCTGCCGAAAGCGCCAGCAGAAGCGCTCCCACCGCAACAAGGGCTGGAAGCTCTACGTCAATGCAAAGGTGGAGGGAGAGGGAAACCCGCCTCCAGGCGATTAGGTGACAGGTGGCACGCGCGACCACATGGATCAGACCTAGATCGTCTTTTTGGCTTTCGCTGTATGCGGGACTTTCCTCGCTGTTCGTGACGCTGCTCTACCAAGCCATTAAGTCATTCGTTGCCCTTTCGGCGCTCGAAAAGGCGCGTAGGGCCGGGACGATTGTTCTTGTGTCGATTGGCGTTCTGCTCGTAATCGAGCCGCTCCTTTCACGAATAAGAATATCGCCTCTGGAAGGCGCAGTTTCAAAGAGACGTGAAAAGCTTCTCGTGAGGATGCTTTCCTTAGCGGTCATCGTCTTGGTGAGTGTCAGCGATGGCCTATTACATGAGTATTTCGGTGAGACCATCAGGCAGCGTGGCTTGAAAGGCATCGAGCAACTCGTGTTTTCGTTAGTTGGCCCGAGCGTGATCACTTTTTCTTGGCTATATGGTCTGGGGACAACGCCTCGAAGAGCGAGAATCTATGGCCTGTATGCTGCTATATTGGTCGGGTTGTTTTCTTTCAGTATAGTGACCATTTCTATTATGAACTATTCGCCTGGGGGCGTTCCGGTTCCGCCCACACTTAGTCGGTTCGAGGCTATGGGGGTTGCGGTAGTAGTCGGCTTGACGTTGGTCTCGTGGGTGCTGACGAGCGCCGTACCCAGCGGATTTTTAGGAGGACTTGCCGTTGATCGTGGGTGGTGCCGTCACGCTTGGCAAAGGGTCGCAATAGGGCTGGGAGTGGCGGCGAGCGTCGCACCGGTTGCAATGTTTATCTTAGGCGCTTTGCTCTCTGCATTGTCGGGAAAGAAGCTACCCAACTCGTTCGCCTGGTCTTTCATACTCGAACCCACAATCGGGAATATAGGCTGGGCCTTGAGTTTCGCTCTGGTCCCGGACGCGGACGCTATTTTCGAAGGTGACAGGACTAAACCTAGTGGAAGCCTCAGTCTTATAAGAGAATCGGCTAGGGTTGCGTGGGTTACTGCCCTGATGGTCGTTTTGCTCGTGATATTTTCTTTAGCATGTATGGTGATCCCCACTCGTTTCATCTTGATGGCAGGCTCTCAGTACCGCTATCCAACCTCTAGCGGAAGTGGATTTTCCGGTTTCGGTGAAGAGCGCCATTGGGCGTGGGCGGTTGCCGAAGGCAGCGCGTGGCTTCATTCTCACTGAATAGCGGCTTCCTCTGCGCCTCCCCTTAGCCAAACCGTTCAGAACTGGCCCCCGTCCGGGTTTTAGAGGTTTCATTTCCAGAAGGCCGTTAACGGCTTCCCGCTCATCGCCTTCACGGCGATCAACTCCTTGCCGCGAACGCATAAATGAGCTTTTCTCAGAAAAGAATGGAAAGGCGGAGGGCATGGCGGCGGAGTGGATTCTTTGCGGTAGCGGGTTTATCGAGGCAGACGTCATTCGTTGGAGCGAAGGCGTATGGCAAAAGCTCAGACGCAGGCGGGGCCGTGCCGTGAATATCGGCGACCGGGTGGTCATAGCCGAAGTGATCCGGGATGAGGGAGGCTGGCTGGATCTTCTGGTTCGCGCCTGCACCGTGTCGAGCGAAACACCGGGACGCAAGGTTGCGCTTCTCCCGAAGGGTCAGGAAGTCCGTCGAAAGCGCCGCACCATCGAGCGCGGAAAGCCGGAACGTCTTCTCTGGAGTGATGAAAGCGCCCGCGCCTTACTTGTCAGCAAGTTCCTTTCATGACCTTTTGCAAGAAGTTTTTTATAGCGGCTCTGTTTACCGCAACAACAAGTTGATGTTTGTGGTTCGTTGCCGATCGGCTTTCAGTGACGAGTTTTTGTGGGCCGGGGAAGCAGAAGGCGGGGGAACAATTCGTTATACGCGTTTTCGTTGAACCCGTGCGCCGTGCGGTAACTGTTTGTTAACTTTCGACGGGCATACTGGACGTAGAAACGGTGTGTCAGATGTCGGTCAAAGAGGGCGTACCCGGAGGGGCAAAGAAATATGAACTCGTGCCCCATCAACAGGTCATCGTGGCGGATACTCGCGAAGACAGTGGTCGGTGGCCATGAGAAAGACGGTCGCTTTGTGTTCACAAAGGCCGTGGCAAGAACCGAGCGATGGCGGTAAAGGCGGCCCTCGCTCTCCTGATGGTCGGCGCCACTGAGAGGTCGCCTGAGAGTATAAACGAAAGAAGTTGGAGACGGCGGCTGATGAAGGAGCTGTTCTGGTTATCGAAGATTCAATTTGATCGTATAAAGCCGTATTTTCCACTGCCTCGCGGGAAGTCGCGAGTCGATGACTTGCAGGTCATCAGCGGGATCATCTACGTACTGACAAATGGTTTACTATGGAAGGATGCGCCGCCTGAATATGGTCGGGGGAAAAGTCTTTATGGTCGATTTTTGAGGTGGAGCGACATGGGTATAATGAACCGGATTTTTGCGGATCTGGCTAAAGAGGGCATACCGCTCCTGGGGAAGCTGATTGTAGATGCCCCGTGCATGAAGGAGCAGCGGACCGGAGCAAGGTTGCTTAAAAAGGGGATGTTCCCTGCCGTGCCGGGCGCACGCGGGAGCAGAGATACCTTACAAAATAAAAATATCCATACGGGCCTATACGTGCCGGTGCGGGTTGATGCCGCGACCAGGCAACATGTTTTGCACGATTCATGGATGATGATACCAACACTATTCGCCCCCTGCTATGTCGGGGGATTGTCTGCCGCTGAATATTGGGGTTTCACGGATCAGAATTTCGACAGCGTTCATGTTTTCACACCGAAGAACGTCGGACGTACGATGCGGAAGTATCGTGGAACAAACTTTGTATTGAAGAAAATCAAGGCTGAGAATATGTTCGGTCTCAAAGTTTTGCGGTGTGATAACTGCGAAGTACTTATTTCCAATAAGCACCGAACGATAGTGGACATGCTGAGCAGCCCTAGAACAGGCGGCGACATAGAACATGTTGTTGCTTGTCTAAAAAGCTACTTTTCGGACGAAGAATCTGATGTAAATCAACTTGTCGCAAATGCTGAGAGACTCGGCAATGGTGCGGTATTCAAGCGGCTGGGTTTTCTCGCTGAAGGAATGGGGATGGAAACTCTGGCAGGAATTTGCCGCGAGCGTATCACGACGGGGGTCTCCAACCTTGATCCTACAATACTAAACTCCCGGTTGGTAAGGCGCTGGAATCTCTGGGTGCCGCACGGTTGGGAGAGATATTAATGATAGAATGACGCGACACTCTTTCTGGGCTTGGTAGTGCAAGGTCTTTTTCGGAAATGTCTTACCGCTCACAAACCCTTCCTGTTTTTAGTATATTTACAAAGAGCCAATAGACAGCCTGTACACAACACCGGAACGGCGACCACAGAACCGGCTGATGTTCTGAAGAACTCGAACTTGGCGACCGGCGGAAGAACCAGCGGGTGCGGTGCCGCCTTTCAGGGAAGCGGTTAACTGAGCGTTAAGTTTCGACGGCTATACTGGACATAGGGGCAGTGTGAGTCAGATGGCAGTCAAAGAGGGCGTACCCCTCGGGGGGAAGAAATACGAACTGGTTCTGGATCAGCAGGTCACGGTGGCGGATACGACGCTGTACCGTATTCGCGCGCTGAAGGATTTCGGCACTGTGAAGGCAGGCACGCTGGGTGGGTTCGTCGCGTCGGAACGCAACCTGCGCCAGCACGGCGACTGCTGGGTCGCCGACGACGCACGCGTTTACGATGAGGCCGTGATATCAAACGGGGCGCACGTGCGCGGGCGTGCCTGCGTCTACGGCCACGCGAGAGTCAGCGACAGAGGTCAGATTCTAGGCAACGCAGAGGTGTTCGATCATGCGTGGGTTTTCAAGCGTGGGGTCGTGTTCGATAACGCGAAAGTCTTCGGACGCGGGCAGGTCCGGGACGACGGCCTCGTCTTCGGAAACGCAATAGTCTGCGACCGGGCACGCGTCCTGGGACACGGGCAAGTTTGCGGCAACACGCGCGTGGACGCTAGGACTGTGGTCAACGGTCATGAGAAAGAAGGGCGCTCTTCTTCCGGGGGACGACCGAGGACCGGTGGTCGAGGCCGTCCACGCTCTCCCCGTGGCCCGCATCCCCGTTAGCTATTGACTATAAGTTTCAGCGGCCGGTGTATCGCGATGGTCGCTGGCGCCGTGGTGTGGGGTCGAGAGAGATGATGCCGAACAAAAAAACGTGGGTTCAAGCATCTGGTTTGGCATTAATTGCAGTAGCTGATAATTGCGTAACCGCTGCCGCCAGCGCCGCCAGCGCCACTGTTAGAGCCTGACTGCGCGGCCCCGCTGCCACCACCACCAGTATTGGCAGAAGCGGCGACGCCAGCAACACCCGAACCACTGGCGGTTAGTAAAGTACTCGCTGCCGCGCCTGGACCGTAAGAGCCACCCCCAGCTCCACCTTGATCATTATTTGCAGTGGATATACCTGGTGATCCCGGCTGTGCACCGCCGCCACCAGCATAACCTCCCTGCAAGGGTCATAATTGGCATTGTTGGAGACGCCCGTACCACCCCCACCTCCATAAGCGGTCATCAGAGTCGTCGGCACTGAGTTAGCGATCGTGGAATTAGTGCCGGCGCCACCGCTAGCGCCAGTGTTTGCCCCGGCCGTGCCACCACCACCAATGGTCACAGTGAGGTTGGTACTGGCAGTGAGGCCGGCAAGGATGCCCTCAACATAGCCACCACCACCGCCACCACCGCCAGCGTTAGCTCCGGTACCACTGGTGCTTTTAACCCCCCCACCGCCACCACCGCCGGCAACCAGCTGGGCGTAGACCCAGGTTACGCCCGCAGGGATCGCGAAGGTGTTGGCACCTGTCGAGGTGTAGGCTGTGCTGTGCCAAGTGCAGCTGCCGCCAGCGCTGATCGCCGTCCATACTTGCGCAGGCGCAGGTGCGGGCAGGCTCACAAGCAGTCCTACCGCAATGACCGCGAAAAACCTCATGACTTTAAACGACAAACATTTTCTCATCCTCAACCTCATCCTCCATTACTTACAAACATAAAGCTTGCCGCTCGAATCGAGGGCGAGCGCTCCGGTGGACCCGCAACTCTGGCCGGCAGTCGCCACGGGCGGCACCAATAGCCCTCCCGCCGCGCCGGAGCCCACCGCCGAAGCACCGGAACTCATCACGTGCAGCGTGACGGACGAGTTGCCATACGCGATAGAGTTATCCGCTGTGGCAGTCGCCCCGTAACCAAGAGCCGTCCTGTTGGTGGCTGTGGCGGAATTCACCTGCGCAGTCGAGCCAATAAGTGTGTTTTGGCTGCCAGTCGTGAGGGCTGTGCCCGAGGTTCCTGCATTCTGACCCACTGCCGTGTTGTTCGCGGCGGCACCTTGAAGGTTCTGGAGTGCCGTGATTCCAACTGCCGTATTGTTGGTGCCCGTCAGCGGCGTACCGGTGATGCCAGCCATAGCCGACACCCCGACCGCCGTGTTATTGGTGCCGGTGCTATTCCAGATCAGCGCATTTGTCCCGACCGCCGTGTTTTGCACGGCGCCGCCCTGGATATCAGCAAGCGCGTAATAACCTAAGGCCGTATTGGAACCGCCGGTCAGCGGTGTGCCGGATACCCCACCCATAGCATTGTAGCCGATGGCGGTTTCTGCGGTGCCGGTCGATATATATTGCCCGGCGACATAGCCGACCGCCGTGTTGCCGCTGGTACTGGTACTGGAATAGAGCGCATTATAACCAACCGCCGTGTTGCCCGCCGCCGCGCCCTGTATTGTAAAGAGTGCCGAAGAGCCAACTGCCGTATTGAAGCTGCCAGTCTGCGGGGTTCCTACGATACCTATCATCGCGTCTTCGCCGAGGGCTGTGTTGTTGCTGCCAGTCTCCATATACTGGCCAGCATTCACGCCAAGACCTACATCTCCCGCCGCCGCGCCCTGTATATATTCCAGCGCATCAACACCAACTGCCGTATTGTAATCCCCGGTCAGCGGCGTGCCGACAACCCCATACATCGCATAGGTGCCGACGGCGGTGTTGTCGATGGCGGTGGTGTTGTACAAGAGGGCCGAATATCCGACCGCCGTATTGTTCCCCGTCGCGCCGCTTATACTACCCAGCGCGTAATCGCCAACCGCCGTGTTGTTGGCGCCGGTAACGGAAGCCGTGGCCGCATAGCCCATTGCTTCCATGCCAACAGCGACGTTGTCGGTACCGCTTGTGACTTCAAAGCCCGCCCATCTGCCGATACCAGTGTTGTAACTGCCGGTGTTTTCGGAGTAGAGCGCATAGACACCTTCGCCCTGATTCCTGAAACCTGTGGTGTTGGAAACGAGAGCCTGAAAGCCGACCGCGGTGTTCTCATAAGCGGTGCCTTGGATCACGGCAAGCGCTGAAGCGCCTATGGCGGTGTTGTCGTTGCCAGTTAGCGGTGTGGCAGACACGCCATTCATTGCGAAATTGCCTACAGCAGTGTTGGAAGCGCCCGTCGTGTCGTATTCATCGGAGTTACTGCCGACGGCGGTGTTGGCCGAACCGCTACTATCAACATAAAGTGCGGCAAAGCCGACCGCAGTGTTACCGTTAACGGAGGTGGCGGCGTTCAGGGCCCACGCCCCTATGGCGGTATCGTAAGTCGCCCCGCCCTCAATGTTCGCGAGAGCGGAATCTCCGACCGCCGTATTAAGACCACCCGTCAGCGGCGTGCCTGAGACACCCATCATCGCGTTATAGCCGATCGCCGTGTTGTTGGTGCCAGTCGAGATATATTGCCCCGCCTGATAACCGGTTGCCGTATTCGGGGTACCAGTAGAGGTATACAAAGCCGAATAGCCAACTGCCGTGTTGTTGCTGGCGCTGGTGTTGGAATACAGAGCATAAGTCCCGAGTGCAGTGTCAGCCTGTGCACCGCCTGAAATTTTAAAAAGTGTGCCATAGCCGACCCCGACGTTGAAACCATTGGCGCAGCTCATATCGACGCCGTTACCGTTCAACGCGTTCATCCCGACCGCAGTATTGCTGTTACAGGTCGTCTCGGACTGGAGAGCCGTTCTGCCGATCGCCACGTTACCAGCGGCAGTCGTTATGGCGGCGGCGGCGTCATACCCGATCACGACGTTCTCCGTCGCGCCGCCTTGTATGCGATAAAGCGCGCCAGAGCCGATGCCGACGTTCTGACCGCCCGTCAGCGCCACGCCATTACCGTACATCGCCTGCGTACCAAAGGCCGTGTTATCGCCGCCGGTGCTATTGTAATAAAGCGATTGATAACCACCCGCTGTGTTATTAGACGCGCCGCCCTGAATTGTATAAAGAGAGGAATCGCCGAGGGCCGTGTTGCCGGTGCCGGTTAGCGGCGTGCCGGAAACACTCTGCATCGCAGTTGTGCCAATCGCGGTGTTTTGTCCACCCGTTACATACCTGCCGGCTAGATAACCCACGCCGGTGACCGACCCGCCCGCCTCTAAAAACGCGGCGTCACCGACCGCTGTGCTGTTACTTGCGCTGCTTTGCATGAGCGCGTCCACACCCACCGCCGTGTTATTGCCATCGGTCGCATTCCAGGAGAGAGCGCCATACCCTACGGCAGTGTTGTTATTGCCGGTCGTCGTCTGTGAAAGTGCATAGGAACCGATCGCCGTGTTCCATTGCGCCGCTCCCTGAATGGTTTGCGCGGATTCATAGCCCATCGCCGTGTTATCGCCGCCGGTCAGCAGCGTGCCGGACACGCCCTGCATCGCGGTGTTACCGACCGCCGTGTTGTCGGCGCTGTTGACATACTGGCCAGCCTCGTAACCGAGGGCGCTATTGTTCGCGGACACAGCTGTATAAAGCGCGTTATAACCAACAGCCGTGATACCGCTGCCGCCGCCATAGGTATAGGCGGCCTGATAGCCGACGGCTGTATCGTTAGTGCCTGTCGTCGTACTATAAAGAGCATTCATACCGACCGCCGTGTCGGAAGCCGCTGCACCCTGAATGCTATAAAGAGCCTGATAACCAATCCCCGTGCTATTGCTGCCGGTCAGTGGTGTGCCGGAGACGCCCAGCATGGCAAACGTGCCGGCCGCCGTGTTACCGCCGCCGGAAGTATCGTATTTGAGGGCGTTGTCGCCGACAGCGGTGATGTGGGTCCCGGAGGTCCAGGCTTCAGCGTCAGCAGCGATGCCGAGCCAGATGTTGTCGTTTGTGTAATCAGCCTTGGCATCTGACAAGGTATCAATGGAGGGCGATCCGGCAGCAGCGAGAGCGGCAGCGGTGACGCAGGTAGCTAGGGTCGGGTCGCAATATTTGGCGGCCCCAATACGCGGATTGCCGGAAGTGATGCCGAGGTCGCCCGTCAGAAGATCGCCGATGTCCAGCTGTTCGTTGTGCGTGTTCGTGGTCCAGGTCAGGCTGTTGCCGATCAGGATATTCTTCCCGCCGGTCGTGATGTTGCCCGCCTCGCCGACCATTATGTTCGAGTTGCCGGTGACAAGGCTGCCCGCCGTGTAACCGACGAGTGTGTTGTCCGTGGCTGTGAGGACACCGAGACCTGATTGATAACCGAGAGTCGTGTTCTTTGTTGCTGCGCCCTGAGCTGCAGTAAGCGCGGAATCACCAACGGCCGTGTTATAGTTACCGGTCAGCGGCGTACCGGAAACCCCCAACATCGCGTTGGTGCCGATGGCGGTGTTGTTGGTACCTGTCGATATATATTCTCCGGCCTGATAACCGAAAGCGCTGTTGGGCGAGGCGGTCGTTACTGTGGCAAGAGCGCTGGAGCCGACCGCGGTGTTGTTGCTGCTGGTCGTGATGGAATTACCGGCCTCGAAGCCGACCGCCGTGTTGAGCGCCGCCGCACCCCGAATGACGGGAAGCGCGCCGAAGCCTATGCCTGTGTTTTCACTGCCTGTGAGCGGTGTGCCGGAGACGCCCTGCATGGCGTTGGTACCGAACGCGGCGTTGTCCTGACCCGTCGATATATAGTTACCAGCGGCAGAGCCAACAGCTGTATTCTGCGTCGCGGTGCCCTGCATCGTGGCGAGGGCGTTGAATCCTACGGCGGTGTTAGCCGCCCCTGTGAGCGGTGTGCCCGACACGCCGACCAGCGCGGCGGATCCGATGGCTGTGTTCTCCGAGCCACCCGTAATGTATTCGCCCGCCAGATAGCCAACGGCGGTGTTCAACGTTATGCCCCCCGTCTGAGAGAGAAGCGCATCAAAACCAACCGCCGTGCTGTCCGTGTCGGTGGTGGCCGCATGGAGAGCGTTGGTGCCAACCGCCGTGTTCTGCGTTGCCGCGCCCTGGATCGTATAAAGCGCTGAATCGCCAACTGCCGTATTATTATTGCCTGTAAGTTTAGCGCCCGTGATCCCCAGCATGGCATTCGTGCCGATGGCGGTGTTGTTGGTGCCGGTGGTGATGAACTTACCCGCCAGATAACCGACGGCGGTATTCGGGCTGGCAGCGCCAACCTGCGAGAGAAGTGCATCAAACCCGACCGCTGTGCTGTTCGTGTCGGTGGTTGCCGCACTGAGTGCGTTGGTGCCAACGGCCACGTTACTGTTCGCCGCGCCCTGTGCCAGCAGCAACGCGGAATCGCCAACTGCTGTGTTGTTACTACCGGTCAGCGGCGTGCCGGAAATACCAGCCATCGCGTTCGTGCCGAGCGCTGTATTTCCACCGCCGGTCGAGATGTATCCACCAGCCTGATAGCCCAAGGCGCTGTTGGTGCCTGATGTGGCAATACTGAGGGAGTTAAAGCCGACAGCGGTGCTTAAGTTACCGGTGTTGTTCTCCAACGCACGAAAGCCAAGGGCTGTGACGTCGTAGCCGCTGACGTTGGCGGTGAGGGTCTCATATCCTACCGCTGTGTTATTGTAGCCGCCGGTGTTGCTTTGGAGCGCGGCAAACCCAACAGCGGTATTCTGATCGGCAGTATTGTTCTGGAGGGCTGCTTCCCCAACCGCCGTGTTAGAGCTGCCAGTCATAGGCGTACCGGAAGTGCCAACCAGAGCGTTCATGCCGATTGCCGTGTTGCTGGCACCGGTTGTGATGTATTCGCCAGCGTTGGTTCCCAAAGCCGTGTTGGCGCTACCGGAGGTATCGGATTTCAGGGCATTATCGCCGACTCCGGTGATACTATTACCGGTGGTCCAGCCTTCAGCATCTGCAGCGATGCCGAGCCAGATGTTGTCATTCGTGTAATCGGCTTTGGCATCAGTCAGGCAATTAATTGTGGTGCAGCCGGCGCCAAGGGCGGCATAGGCGGCGCCGTTGAGCGATGCCATGAAGGTCTGTGCTGTCGAGTCATAGTAGATGCGGCCTGTGTTCGACGCGGAGACCGGCGGCTGCGAGGCTGTCGCGATGCCAGTCACCATCTCGAACCCGTTGATGCCGAGCGCGGCACCGCCATTGGTGTTGCTGAAATAGCCGCCGTAGCCTGTATTGGTGGTGCCCGTGTCAGCGCCATAGACCGCGTAGCCGCTGTTGCTGGCGCCGCTGATCGTCGCGCTGACGCCATAACCCGCACCGGTCGTGGCGTTATTCACCGCCAGCGTTGTATTGGCAACCGCGCCCGCGTCGGTCGCCGCCAGAGTCATGGCTGTCGTTGCCGTGGCCAAAGTACTCCAGTTCCAGACCTGCGCATTGAGAAGGCTGTCGATGGTGTTCGGCGCCGTTCCCGGCGTCAGTGCCGATAGCGCCGAGGAGCCACCGGAAGAGGCCGCCGCCCAGCCGGTCGGCGTACAGACTTCTACGCTGTTGGAGGTCGTGTTATAGCGCAGGGAACCAAGATCGCCCGGATTGGCGCAACTGGTGACAGACGCATTCGGGGCCAGCTGAACAGCCCCGCCTGAAATAATCGCGCCCTTTGTAACAACGGCGGCGGCGTTGATAATGCCGTCAGCGAAGGTGCTGGCCAGCGTCGCAGGTACGGTTGCGATGTTTGACGCTCCCCCGATCTCGAGGTTCTTGGTAATGGTTGCTGTGTTTGCCACTGCGGGCTTGAGAGCCCAGAGAGAGTCCGAGGCGGTGGCCGCCTCCGTATAGGTGTAAGACTTCACAATGTCGTCACCGCCGGCGGTGACAAGGGCAGTGCCTGAATCAGCCGTATAGGCGATACAGGTGGAATCAAAGTGACGGTTGGGACCGGCGGAGATAATGGCAATAACCGTGGCATAGTTGGCCGGGCTTGTTGCCGGCGTCGCGGTTCCTGTCAACAGGTTGGCGCTGCCGCATTTGGTCTGCGGTGATCCCACTTCCCAGGCGCAATAGCCGTAGTCCGTTCCCCAAGGGTCGGTTACCGGCGCGCCGATATTCGTCGGAATAAGGCCGCCGCCGGTGGGGCCATAGGTGCCTGTGCGCCATGGCGGTGGCACAACGTTCGTGTTGCCGCCGCCGATATCACATTCACCGTTATTAGCCTGATTGACCGCAGCCATGATGGTGATCGTGCCTATCGACTGCATCTGCGATTTGGCCGTCGTCATGTTTGTCACGCGCACCATGCTCGACATCGGGCCTGAAATGGTCTGATAGAGAACGACGCTCAGCGCGCCAGCGATCGCGATGGCCGCGAGGAGTATAGTAAAGACGCTGCCGGATTCCGGATTCGAGTCCTTAGGCCTTTGCGGATTTTGCTCTTTGCGCTTTTCTTTGTTTTGTTCGTGGCGGAGTGCCAGTCGGTCACTGACAACGCCGATGACAAATCCGCTATAGATAAGCGCGAAGAAATCGAAGATGAGCGCGAAGGAATGGAGGACTCGCCCTATATCTTGCATAGGAGCCTACCGGAGTGAATGAAACAGACAATTCTGGTGGCTCTTTGCAGGTTTCCCTCCGAATGTTAGCTATATTAAAGATAGTCTTAACCTACAACCTACATTTTATAATACAAAGTCCTAAAATGTAGTTAGTATTGGTTAAAGTTGTATATAATAAACTTAGGTCTTCTCACTTATGACTAAGAGTCTGGACATGCACTTATGCCTCCCCGAGCCTAAGACTGGGTTCTAAGGCTCCAGATTGCAATTGCAATATACTTCTGACCCTAGAGTAGAGAATCGCTCAGTGACAATATGTTTCAGTCTGTGAGTTTTCGTATTGCGTACATACCTGCTCAAAGCAGAGGGTTAGGTTGCTTCTGGAAAAAGAGAATGGGCGACCGCCCGCCGCGTTCTCCGGTTACGCCGCGATCTGCCGCTGTATGAACCGGGCCGCGCCGGCGAGACGCCTTTCGGCGAGCTGGCAGTAGCCAGACTCGAGTTCGATGCCAAGAATAAGAGCGGCCCGAGAGAGCGGCTGCAACGAGCGTTATGAACAGCTAACCGATTGTTCCACAGTCGTATGTTCTCTTCGTTGTGTCTCGTCGTTGGGTTTGCCGGGTTCTTCTTCGACGGAGCGACGGTATGCCAGAATGCGGCGAAGCTTCGGACGAAGGAGGATTCTGTGGCGGAGAAAGAAGACGACTTGGTTAAATCCGTTGAGAGCCTGCTGGCAGAGAAGCAGGCGATTGCCGCGCGGGAAAAGAAATTGATCGAAGACCTGAACGCCGTGCTGGGGAAGATGGGGTATCGGGTGGTGTCAACAAAAAGCGGTGTGCATACCGGTGCGGGGACGGGAAACAAACCGGGGCGGCCGCCGGGCTCCGGGAAGGGGCAACCACCGAAGGGTGCGGCGACGTCCTGATAGGCTGTTCAAGAATTCGACGGATTTACAGCTTCGGGCCGTCCGGCTTCCTTCGCGGCCAATCCCGTCGGAGCTGCCGGGGCGGGGTCGGCGGTTTTCCGAAGAACCGCGACGAGAAGAATTCCGGCAATGGCGGCAGAAGCGCGGCGGTGCGCGTCATGAACCTGGATATCGGCGACGCGAACCTTCGTAAGCGGCTTAACAAAGCGGCTCATCACCGGTGGCAGAAAGCGAGAGCTGCTCGGCGTGCCCGCGTTGATGGCGGGCTGAGCGGGGGGTGTCGGCGGTTTTGCCAAAAACCGCGATGCGAGGATGCCCGGCAATGGCGGCGAAAGAGCAGCGCCGACTATGAAGCGGGATATCGGCGGGCGAACGTTCCTGGCAACCTCGTTAAAGAAGCGGCTCAGCTTTGGTCGCAGGAAGCGAGAGCCGCTCATCGTGTGCGCTTTGGTCCGTCTCGTGGCGCGTTGCTCCGCGAGCTGTCTTTCGCGTTCTTCATTTTCAGCCTGCAGCTTGCGGGCAAGTTCCTGCTCGCGAACGTAGCGGTCGCGTTCTTCCGCGCCTCTGACCTCAAGGTCATGGAGGCGCAGCGCGTGCAGTTCCTCGCGGTTGTGGATTTCCAGTGCGTTCGTCTTTTGTATAAGCGTAACGTAGTCGTCACGCTCCTGCTTCAGGCGCGCGGCGTGTTGTTGCAGTTCGCGCTGGCGCTCGGCTTTGCGTTCGGCGGCGCGGGCCGGATTGAAGAAGTCCTGGACGGAATCCATGAAGCCGGCAAAACCGGCGGTCGCCTCTTTCTGTTCGCGCCGCAGGGCTTCGGTTTGGGCGCGGTGGTTGGCGTCGAAACGGTCGAGTTTTTCGCGGGTCTCGCGGTCAAGGAATTGGCGGAGCTGGTCCATTTCTGCCCGCTGGGATTCGACGAGTCGGCGGCCCTCCTCGGCCTGGCGCTCGGCGAGGGCTTTTCTGAGGGCTTCGGCTTGGGCCTGATTGGGGTCTGAAGCGGGTTCGGGAGGTGTGTCGGCGGGTTTGGCTTCCCATGGTTGATGGGGTTCCTCTTCCTTGGGTTCCTGTTGTTGAGGTTGTTGTGGCGGCGGTTCTGATGATGATCCTGCTGATGGTTCTGGTGGTGGTTCCGCTGGTGATGGTTCCGGTTGTTGTGGTTGCTGCTGTGCGGGTTCCTGCTGGCGGAGTTGTTCCTGCCGCTGCTGTTGAAGATCCTTCGCCTGTGCCGCAGTCGGGAGGGTTTCGCGGTCAATGCCCTTCATGAATTCGCGTAGCTCGGCGGCCTTGATGTCACGAATCTGCCGGCCAAGGCTGTGAATGCTTCCCGTCTCGTCGACGATCACGAAGTCGCGGCGGTCGCCTTTGGCGAGGATGTAGCCCTGCTCTTCGAGAGCAACTTTGAAAGCCTGGGCGTTGTCGCAGGCTTCTTTGAGGGCGGTGATCTGGTCTTTGCGGGCGGCGGGGTCGATCCCGGTCCGTTCCCCCTGCTGCCATTCGGCCTGATTGGCTTCGGCGCTGGGGAATTCAGGCTGCTGCTCGCGGTCCCGCTTCGCGTGCTTGCCGGGCACCGGCTCGTGCCCGAATTCATTCTCGAGACGCTGGCTGGCCCGCTCGTGGGCGAGATAATTCTGGCTGTCGGAACGCAGGACCATCTCATCGATATCGGTGCGCGCCCAGACCACGTGGATATGCTCGCGGCCGAACTTCTCGTGCATGACGACGGCGCGGGGCTGGCCCTCAAGCTTCAGTTCTTTTTCGAGGACATCGACGGCACGCCGCCATTGTTCCGGCGTCATGGTGTAATCCTGCGCGGGATCGATATTGGCGTGGTAAAGGCCTTTGAAGCCGCGCGTCCCCTCGCTGAGGGTCTGCCAGTCGCGGAAGGTCTCGGCAAGGTCGGTCACCGGAGACTGGAGTTCGAGGACGTAAACCTTGTCGTTGGTATCAAGTCGCTGGAGGTGCCTTGCGAGCTGGGATGGTCCGCTACGGCTGCCACCTTTGATAATCACGGGACCGGTCCGTGATGTTTGCCGAGCGCCTCAAAAATCCGGTTACGGATATCGATGTAGGCGCGGAGGGCTTGCTGCAGGTCGGGAAGGTTGGCCTTCTCTCCGGTATTAAGGGCGCGGGCGATCTGGTTGATGTTGTTCCCGATGCGCCCAACCTCGCCGAGAAGCTGGCGGAGCGCCTTGTGGTCGGCGGGCGGGCGGCGCTGGGCGCGGGGTCCGGGCTCCCTCAGGACGGCGGCGCGCATGAAGGCGGCGACGGCGAGGCCTGACTTGTCGGCCCTGTCAATAACGCTGGTGAACTCCTCATCGGTCCATCGGATGAGGGATTGATGGGAACGCTGTCGTTTATCGCTTCCGCTGGCCATAGGTGCACCACATTTCTGTCATGGCGGGTAGCCCAGGAGCGTGCGGATATACTCTTCGAGCGTCAGGCCATTCTGGGCAGCCTTGGCTGTGAGCATGGCCTCCTCCTCGTCGGTTAATTCGAGCTCGGTAACAATGTTGCGCGCGGTCCATTTGTCGATGACCGGGTATTTTTCTGTCGCGGTGGTCATAGTTACTTCCCCTTCCATTTCTGCCCAGGCCGTCCATCGCTAGCGGCCTGCGCCTATGCGCCCTCCTTTGTCGCCCGACAAGGGGGAGCGGCCCCCATGGGCTCCAGGGGAAGACCTCCTGGTCGGTCGGGGTGCGAAAACCCCGCTGCGCGGCTCATCCAGGTCCCCCGCGCTGGGGTGCCAAGGGGCAAGGCTCCCTTGGTGGTGGTCCTCAGGGGCGACGCCCCTGCTGCGCAGCTCCCTTTCCCGCTGAGCTGGGGTGCAGGGGTGTAAAACCCCTGCTCCGGAGGGATGCAACGGGGGGACGAAGTGACCCCCCTTGCCAAGCCGGCGCGGACTATCCGCGCATGGCTTGCCAAGCACGATCAAGGATAGGAATTTTCCTTAATGTTTCCAGAATAACACCAAACCCTTCAGAAAGAATTAACGGCGGGCTTGGTCTTTCTGGAGGATGAATTATACCACGAATCGTACCGGTAATATGTGAACAATTAGTCACAGCAAGGCAAGAACTGTCGGCGGAATTATCAAATGAATTCAGAGCTGAGAGCCGGATAATTCCACATAAAATAAACACGGCATACGACTTATTGCCCCAGTAATAGGTCCTTCGCCGCATTCAGCTCTTTCGAGAAATAGCTGGAACCGCCATGGTCCGGATGAACCTTGTTCATCAGCCTGAGATAGGCCGCGCGGATCTCGGCCGGGCTCGCATTCCGCTGCCAACGCCGAGGATATCCCTCGCCCGCTCCTCGGTCATAAGGTCGTCGCGAGGTGGTGGCGGTGGCGGTGGCGGTGGTGCCTGGTTCGCGCTTTCTCCTTCTCCTTGGCCCGTGACCTTCCGTCCCGTCCACCATTGGCTCCGTCTCCGCCCGGAGGGGGTGGCGGCGGTGGTGGCGGTGCAAAATAGCGGGTTCTCGTCATAGCCGAGCGGCGGCTGGCGGTAGAGGTTCGGGTGTTTTTGCTGCAGCGCAACAAAAGCCTTCGTCAGGTCCCAGTAGTCGATCGGTCTGAGGTAATGCGGGTGGCCGTTGGGCTGGATGGTGATGGCCACGTCCCTGCCCAAAGTTCAGGACTTCATCGGGGTTGAGCAGCGAACGGCCCGTCTCGCTATGGCTGACACGTGCTGCTTGGAGCTTCCGCCATGCGCTGAACTGCTCGAAGTGCTGGAGGTGCTGGTGGTGCCGACGGTGGCCTTGCCGAGGCTGTCGCTGAGGTATTTGGCGCTGTCGAGATCGTTGACGTTGCAAAACCACTGGTACGCGCAATTCGACAGGATCGTGCCCTTGGCCTCCGCGTAATGGTCCTTCAACTGGTCGAGGCCTTGCACGATAAGCGCAAAATCAACCCCGAAGCCGCTCATGGTGGCGATGTCGCGCGGCAGGTCGTCGAGCCGCCCGAGCGCGGCAAACTCGTCGATGAGGAACAGGCAGCGGTGGCCGAAGCGGAGTTTCGTCTGCGGATGTTTGAAGATGTGCATCGCGGAGGCGATGACGAGACGCAGCCATGTCTTCTGCGTATCCATCCGCTCGGTCGGGATGACGACGTAGACGGTCGCCTTCTGTGTCGCGAGGTCCTGCATCGTGAACGACGACTTCGCGGTCGCCGCCTTGATCTGGGGGTCGCTCAGGAACTTGGTGCTCTCGCTCAGGTTCGACATGACGCCGCTGTAGGTTTCATCGGCAAGGTCGATGAAGGGCGCGGCCATTTCGCGGATGGCACCGGCGAAAGCATCCTTCGCGGCCATGGGGATCAGGTATTTCGCGGTGAAGTCCTTGCGGGTGAGGCTGACGATCTCCCGCGCGCGCCCCAGCGTCTTTTGCTCGCCCGGCTGGTCGGCCAGCCAGAGAAATACCGCCGTCAGCACATTCGCCGCGCTGCCCTGCCAGAACCGGTCCTTGGCGTTCGCGGGAGCCGGGCAGATGGCGCTCGCCAGCGTCTGCGCGATCGCCACGGCATTCGGGTCATTCCGGTCAAGAATATCGAGGGGGTTGTAGGTGGCAGGCTTGAAGCCGCGCTTTTCGTAGGTCGACGTGAGTTCGTTCCACGGGTTGAGGATATGGATGCTCTGGCCCAACTGTTCCTTGCGCGACGACGGCGGTGATGGCGGCATTCTCGCCCTTGGGGTCGATCACAAGGGCGGAGCCGCGGTAGCGCAGCAAGGTCGGGATGATCACCCGCGTCCCCTTGCCCGTTCTGGTGCGGGCGACGATGAGGGTGTGATGTTCCGGGGTCGAGCAGACAGGCGCGCCCGGAACGAGGATCGGAGCCGTCTCCCAGCCCGGTTGGCTGCTTTTGCCGAAGAAGAGTCCGTTCGCGAGGCAGTCATCATCCGTCGATTTCGGTCTGCATCGGGGCGTAGTGCGCGGTGCCGTAGACGGTAGGAGGACGCCACGTGCGGGCGGGCTGGCGCGGAAGATCCGGTAGAGCACAAAGAGCGCCGCCAAGCCGGAGAAGAAGACCATCCCGTCGGGGGGATTGTTGATGAGGGTTACGAAACCCCACAGGCAAACAATCAGAACCGTTGCGTAGCGCAACACACGGCCCCAGCCGGAGACCAGCCGCCCTTCGAGGGGGCCTCGGCGGGGCAGCAGGGTGAGCAGAACGAGCACGCCCAGCACGCCGAAGAAGTTCAAGTTGTTTGGGAAGGGTAGCGAAGATTCTGATCGCTGATCTGAATAATTACCCTCGCCCTGCGTGTGCTGGCGCATCGCCTCAATCTCTTGGCGCGTCTGCCGCAGATGCCCGAGATATTGTTCTCTTAAATCCGGCGTGAGGTAGCGCTGCAATAGCGCGCTGATGAAAGCGTCGTCGTTGTAGTATCGGTCACGCAAGCGATTCCAGCGATTCCGGCTGGAGTTCTTGTCGGATTGCTGTTTATTGTCCGGGTCAACCGACCGATAAACGGACATGTAGATGGAAGAGGCAGCTCCCGCGTAACGACCGTTGAGATTCAACTCCTCGGTCGTCAGGCGTGGTCCTCCCGGAGCGTCGGCTGTTCCGGAGAGAGTGATGACGACATCCTTGAGACGGTTCAAAGCCGCCACCTGGCGTGCGGCGGTGTCAAGCTGATTGGAGCCGCGAATATCAGCAATCACCCGTTCCGGTTGCGGCATTTGCCTGAGATAGGCAGGCGCAGCAGGCACCGTGGCGAAGGCAGGCGCAGCAGGCACCGTGGCGAAGGCCGGCGCGGCGCACAGGCAGAGCAGTAGAACGACCGGTGCGTACCGCCATAGGCTGGTCGGACTCGAAGGTCGTGTGGTCATTTCAGCCGCCCCCCGGCAGCGCTCACCACAAGTTGTTTGGCGCTGAAGATTCGAATCTTGTTTCCGCTTTTTCACTCCAGGTCCAAGCCATTCGCGAAGCGCGCATGAGCTCCAATATACAGGCAGTGAACAATTTCCGTCCATCCGGCGGTGAGGACTCAGGTTCGATGCAGCGACGTTCAGAACAGGTTTTCTTCTCCTGCAATTCCCCTTCTCAAGGCCTTTCAAAGATCCCGGTTTAGCACGGCCGGCGTGTGCAGCCGCAAGCGCAAGGCTCCTCCTCTTCGTTGCGGTCCTCATGTTGCACAGGCAAAACATGTCGGATGCGGCTCACGCCGTAGCCGGGCTTTCCCTCAAAGCACGAAAGGCCTCGGTAGTCGGGGCCTCAGATGCAGAGGAGAAAAACATGAACGCAATAACACGCACCGAACTGGCAAAACTCACCGACGCCGAACTGTCCGGATTGTTTGCCCGGATCACATTGGAGGTTTCGCAAGCGAAGCCAAGGTCCCTGGAGTGGCACTACGCGGTGATATCGCTCGAAAACATCCGTCACGAACAGGCGAAACGGCGCGTTATCATACGGCCACGGCCGCGTGGTCCGGGCTTCTGACGGCCCCGCGATTCACTGCAGGCGATGTGCCTGTGGTGGGTCTCGCTTTAGAAGAGGGCGAACTGCCGCACAAGCGAAGGATGGCTACGGGATTTCACTAAAACGCGGCGGCTTCGGATGGGCGGCGTTTTCGAGAAGCTGTTCGAATGTTGCGCCGTCCTCTGCAGTAAGCCTGACAGCACTATTGAAGAAGGCCCTGCCCATCGGCGTTCCGTCTTCTAGTTGCTGAAAGATATCATTCAGGCTGTGTGATTCAGTCCCCTCAAAGCCTTCGGAACTGCCTATAAAGGGTCTGTCCATATTTGCTTGGCTCCGTGCCGCACCCGCCCGAAAGGCATCGGCCAGTCGTTTCCTTGCGGCAGCGTCGTCAGCTGTTGGATAGGTCATGGTATATTTCCTTTCTATAAGAACCTCTGTTTGTAGCGGTGTGAAGTATTGTGGCGACCATAGGCGATTCGCATAGTTCTGTAAAGATAAATCGCTACTAGGTAGCAAGCGTGTGACTAACTGATTAGCTAGCGAATGTATGTAGAGTAACCATTGTTTATTTACAGTATGTTACCAGCTCTCAAGGGGCTGCGGTGTTATTCAGGATTTATGGCGCCGAGCAGTCAGTCTGACGCGCACTTAAGGCCGCTTCACCCGCGTGCGCTGCCGGGTCACGGCGCACCTTTTTGTTCTGCGACTTCCTCTTCGTGATGCCCTCTAGCGCGGTTGATGCAGCGCGTGAAATCGATGCCATCTCGCTGCGCGTAGTGCATCAGGTCTGTGAGAAGGTCGGAGAGCACAAGCTCTGCGTCGTCGTAGAATTTTTCGCCGCCTTCTTTGCCGATGGCATATTCGAGCAATCCGGTTTCTGCCCACATGGCGCGTTCAGCGTTGGTGATTGGTTTCGTCATGGTGCACCTTCCAGCGGCGCGAGTTCGTCCAGAACGGCGCTGCGGATGACGCGGGCTTTGGCCATGGTCTCGCGCGTCGAGTCGAACATTTCGTCGGACGGGAAGCATCTTAGTTCCGGCACGGTGAGCAGTTCCCCGAGCACTTCGATCAAGTCGTCGATGTGGCGTT
Source organism: uncultured delta proteobacterium (assembly GCA_963815835.1). GTDB lineage: Bacteria > Desulfobacterota > Binatia > Binatales > Binataceae > DATGKG01. The sequence goes on along the minus strand of CAWFIF010000001.1, from coordinate 2,032,790 downwards.
CGGCAAGAGTTTTCTTGGCGCATGGCTGTAATTGGTAGTGCATGTTGACCTCCTGTTGCAGGAAGAAAGGCGCTTATGCGCCTTTCCCCTTGGTTGCCTCTGGTTGAACGGTTTCGGCTGCGGTCTTCACCTTGGGCGGAAACGCCGCGTAGCGTTTGCCGTTGATGAGGAAGCTGTAACCGGTGCCCTTCTTGTGGGCGAAGGCGGCGCCGACGCGCTTGTTTTCCTTCTTGCCGCCAGCTCTCGACGGTGTCGAAGATGTAGAAGGCCGGTATCTGTTTTTCTTTGGTCGTTTCGGTTTGTGTTGTCATTAGTCGTTTCTCCTTTTTTCGTGTTTGAACAAATCCCCGAAGGGATGAGTCCCCGTCGCTATGCGTTAGGGCGCGGCGTCAACAGGAAAATTGGGGGAGACCTTTAGGGGGAACCGAGGCTTCCTGTTTACGCGAGAAGCGACTGCGCATGGCAGGGATAAGACGATGCCATCGGGGTTTGAAAACACGGCTTGAGGAGAAATGCTGACAACACGGGAACGGCGACCACGAAACAGCCTACCGGCCGATTGTTGCATCGAGGTTGGTTCCATCGAGAGCGGCTCCGGGAAATGCCGTTGTGGCTAGCACGCGGGACGGTCGCGTCGTTGCGAGCCGCTACCTACCTGTCAGCGCGCTTATTGAAATCCTCGCATCAGCCGTGTATCGGTGGACCATGATACCAGCAGAACTCGCTTTCCAAGGCGGCGTTGAGGCTCTGACCGTTCTGAACAGCATCATCAAGCTCGCACACACCGCGCGTGAGCGCGGGAAGGAGAATGGCCTCCAGATCGCCGATGTTATGAAGGTCCTGCCCGCCGAGGCATTTCATCTCGCTGGCGAACTTGAGAATAGGGCGACGCAGCTCGAGCAGAGCCTCAAGGAAACTGGAGGCGATCTCAGCAAAACCGTGGATGAGCTTCAGCAGGAGACCTGGATCTACCAACGAAGCAGGTACAATTTACTGAAGCACTTCAATGCAAACGTTCAGGCTATCTGCACGCAGCTGGAAATCCTGGCGGACGATGCCGTCGCCATCGCGCAATGCAGCCACGAGGAAGAGTTGCTTGCTCTTTCCTATCAACAGGCAAGGGAACAAAAGCAGCAAATCGATCGGAGATGCGGCGATGCAAACCTGCCGGTGGGAGAACGGCTCGAATTTCTAATCGATCAGGCCCGAAGGTTTCGTGCGGAACTCGGGACCATATGAGATAGCGTATGGTCGGGGCACCGGCGGCGGGCCTTTGCTGTGCCCCCTATGGCGCGAAACGGTACGGCCTCGGTGAGCTACGTTGGGTCTGTTCTCGATCGGTCCACGCGTTGAGCACCTTGAGAACATCAGCGTGTTCTCTCATCTTTGCGAATCGCAATGGCTCATCATTAAGAGCATGAACGTCGGCCCCGGCTTGGAGCATGGTCTCTACAATGTCGGCGTGGCCGCGCAGTGCCGCGACGCACAGCGCGTCATCCTTGGCCGAGGCACTCATGCGCCCAGCCGTATCTAGCAACCTCTTGACCTCCGTGCAGTCCCCGTGCCCTGCCGCCATCAGCAAGGAATCTTCAGAGAATCTGGACGCAGGGAATGCTCTTTGCAAATCTGTCATTTGTACTCACTTTCTGTTAACTCGTAGTTGTCAATTTCGATGTCATCATAATTGTCGAAGTATTAGTGTCAAGTAAAACCTTCGCGCCTTTCCTGTGGGTGAAGGCGATGCCGACGTGGTTGTTTCTCCTTCTTGCCGTCGCTCGACGGTGTGTAAGATGTAGAAGGCCGGTAACTCTTTTTTCTTGGTCGTTTCGGTTTGTGTTGTCATAGTCCTTTCTCCTTTTCGTGTTTGAACAAATACCCGAAGGGATGAGTCCCCGTCCCTATGCGTTAGGGAGCAGCGTCAACAGGGCTGCCGCCGGTCGCGTCTCCTGCTCACGCCGCGATCTGCCGCTGTATGAACCGGGCTGCACCGGCGAGACGCTTCTCGGCGAGCTGGCAATAGCTGGAGTCAAGCTCGATGCCAAGATAAGAGCGGCCCGAGAGAGCGGCTGCAACGAGTGTGCTGCCGGAGCCGGAGAATGGGTCCAGCACCAGGTCGCCGGGGCGTGAAAAGGTCTGGATGAGCGGTTCGAGAATGCTGACCGCTTTTTCGGTGGGGTGCGCCCGGTTGCCGGTGTATTCCCAGGGGCGGACGTCGTCGAGCGGGCTGGCGGGCTTTGCGGGGCGGCCCTTGGCGAGGAGGTAAGCCTGTTCGTGACGGGAGTTCAGGAAGCCCGATCTGGAGGCGTAGTTCTTTTGCCAGACGATGTGTCCTACAGGCGTGAAGCCAGCGCTTTTCCAGGCGTGATAGAAAGCGTCAACGCGATTCCATCCGTAGAATGAAATGCAGAAGGTGTCCGGCTTCAGGACGCGATAGAGATCGTGGAAGGCGCCAAGTACGCTTTCCGGGCGGCTGTCGTTGGCGATCGTTCGACCGGTGCGGTCCCTATAGCGGACGAAATACGGCGGGTCGGTCAGGACGAAATCAACGCTCTCGTCTGCGATGGTCTTGAGAACCTCGGTGCAATCGCCCTTGATGATTTGGTTTTTCATGTTGTCTTTCCTTTTTCGAAGTTGATGTTTGCTCTCTCGCCAAAACCGGAGAGCAAACTCGACCCGCAGGGAAAAAGGAGGACAGCGCGGGAGGCCGGTGGGTGTGCCGCAGGGTCCAGATTGCAACGGGCGTCTGTCGTGACAGCTTCGCTGGCGCGGCCTGTTGCGGGACCGGAGGCTTAAGACGCCCGCTGGCAAGCCGCGCGAAAAACAATCGACGGCGATAGTTCAGAGGCAAGGAAAGAAACCGATGGGATAGTGAGTCTGCTAATCCGTTCCGGCCTTGAGACCCTTGGTGTAGATGCTTCGGCTGCTTCCCGATGAGTTGTAATGGCGGACAGGGTGAGATTCGAACTCACGGTAGACTTGCGCCTACGCTAATTTTCGAGACTAGAGCCTTAAACCACTCGGCCACCTGTCCAATCGGTAGTTTACTGTTCTGAGACAGTCTTCAGAACCCAGAACAGGGGTCTGCTACACTTGTAATGGGGTAAATGAATTATTTCAAGCAACATATCTTTACCTATAGCCTTTGTCGGGCTTTTGGGGTGTCTTTTTAGGCCTCCTGACATTGATCGCCGACGCGTCTAGAGTGTTTTTCAGGTGTGCTGCGTAGAATTGCTCAATCATTTCAACGCTGGTTCGGCAGTTTTTGGCAATCTGGTATATATCTGCACCCTCCATGAGGCGCAGACAGATATAGGTGTGACGCAGGCTATAGGCTGTCCTGACGTTGCCGTCACGGTCATGTTTAAGATTCAATTCTTCTAGCACCGTATTTAATTGAACTCGCGGTGTTCTGCCGAAGATTCTATCAGTCGGCTTGCCGCTGTGCCGTTTTCGCATCCGTTGGAAGGGAAGGATAGCGCCCGTCATGCTCTTGCAATAGCCGACGCCGCGTTTGCCGCGTACTTCGATTTCAAGAAGGCGTTCGCCCAATTCTTGGTCTGTCACGATCGTGACATCTCTGTATTCAAGGCGTCCGGCCTCGTCAGGCCGGAGTCCCGTATTCGCCATGAATAAAACGTAATCGTGCAAATCTTCCCATACATGTTTGTATCGGTCGCGCGACAGAGTTTTAGCCCTCGCGCGCGTGGCTTCATAAAGCATTTTGTATTCACCGGGTGAGAACCATGCGCGGTGCTTCACCTTGCCTGATGTTTTATAGGGGGCAGAAATGTCCGGCACTTGCGGAATCCAGCCGTAGCGGTGGGCTGTCTTAAGAACCAGACGCAAGGTTACGGTTTCATGATGCAAAGTGCTGCGCGAGGGCTTGCGGCCTTTGTGCCCGTTCGTGTTTCGTTGAATTCGGTACTCTTGCACAAGCCCTGCGGAGATATCGCTCACGGGCTTGTCGCCAAAGAAGGGCATAAGGTGAACATTGACACGCATTACATGCTGCGCGGTCCAGTCTTTGTTACGTTGTCCTTGAGTAATGATGCCGTACTCGGCAAGGAATTTTTCTGCGGCCTCCCGAAAGGTCGGACTGGAAGGTTTTTTGGGCGGGTCTGGCCCTAGCGGGGTAGGCTGAGGGCCTGCCTCGACATGCCCGAACTTGGTAAGCAACCGGGAAGTCCGGCTACTATGTGTTCTGTGCTTGGAATTTACATATGTTGTCATGTACCATTCTCTGGCAAATTCCTTTGCCATGGTCAGGCTTTCCTCTTTCGTGGATGTGCGGTGATTGCGCCCGTCCATGTAGGTGGAGCACTGCCAGTATCTGCTTTTCTCGCGTCTGTAGATGTGTACTTTTCCGTCCATGAAGCTGTGGGTTTCGACATTCATCACATGTCTCCTTTCACAAGAAGTGTGTAAGACATGTGTAAGTGTAATATAGAAAAGTTAAAAAACTTAACTAGTTGAATTATAATGATTAAATGGCTTTGTAATTTTCTATAAGTGGTTTTCGAGTCTGGCACGCGTTTACTATCCCGTTGATTTTGTTGACTAAAAGTTAGCGAGCTTCTTAAGTGTGTAAGAGAATGTGTAAGTTTGCAAGAAAAATATTGGTCACGGCTAGGTAGTTGAAAGGGTTCGGGACAAAGCTCTGGTCTGAAGATCGAAGCGGAACCGTATAGTCGTAGTGCGGTCAGACGCTTCGAAGGGAAGAAAGGACTGCTATCTATCGGGCCGTCGAACAACACCTTAGCTTTGTCGAAAACAGGGTCTTTATTGTTGAGCCTGTCGAAATCCATGATACCGCGCTACACGGTCGAAATTCAGCTATTTCTGTCGAAATGCCGTCAGGAATGCAGGTATTTGTCGAAAAACACCCTAGCGATATGCCGAAGTGATTCGAGGCGGGAATGCCTTGTGGAACTCTTAGACCACTGTCGGATAATCCCCTGCGGTGTAGTCCAGAAAACAAGGCGCGCAGCGTGGTCAGCCGCTATCTGCCGCTGTATAAACCGGGCGGCACTAGCGAGACGCTTCTCGGCGATCCGGCAGTACCGAAGGGCCTCTCGCTGGTCGCCATCACATCGTCCGACGGCGGCGATAGCGCCCATCAGGAGTGAAGCTCTCCTTCGGCTCCCACTCAGGCTCGATATCTTGGTCAATGTGAAGCAACGTCAGCACCGCATCATAGCTCGTCAGACTGCGGGACTCTTCCAGGATGGTCGCATCCTTCTTGTATCCCCAGGCTAACCAGCATGACGCGTCCACGCGGGTTGGCCTTCGCGAAACCGTTTTGCCAGAGAAACAGTCGTCCGCGATGCTGTAGGAATCAACCTCATCTCCGACCTTGACGTGCAGCTCGAAATCCCTGCTACCGCGATACCATTTGATGCGTCGGTTTTTCGAGTACACGACGGCTCCGAGTTCCTTGCAAAAGTCGATATACCGGATCGCCGTGGCCGTGAGAGATGCCTTGAAAACTTCCACGAGGTTTTCAAGGGTGGCAAAGCACGGCTGTGCGTTGCAGCGCGGCTGAAAAAGCGCCGTCGGCATCAGTAGGGCGCTCGCAAAACGATTAGCATCGTGTTCCCGGTCTTGAGCGTCGGCGATGCCGCGCTGGGATGACCGCGCATTTATTTCAAGGTCACTTTCGAGACAAAGGCACAGCGCACTCTCCTTTCCATGAAGAGTCAGATGTCCAAGTTCGTGAGCGACCGCGAATCTCCGCTGTCCCGACTCTCGCAGTCGGCTCGAAACAGTAATGATTGCCTTGTCACCATAGCGCGCAACGCGGGCGGCAGCGCCATCGAGAGGCTCCTCTCGAACGAGTGCGCCAAGTTCCCACGCGATCGCTTGCATATCGAGGTCAGCAGGGTCGCGTATCGACAGGTCAGCTATGACCTGCTCGGCCAATCGTGCGGCGTCTGACATCTCTTAGACCCCCGACTTACGGTTTTTCGAACGGAGGAAGCGGAGTTCCATGAGCAGACTTTCCAGATCACTCTTGGTGACGCGGCCTTCGAACTTGTGGAAGTGCGCCGCGACGGCGGGAGCGTCTTGGTGCGAGCCTGCCTCTGCCGCCAGCGCCGCAATTTCCGCCTTGAGTTCGTCCTCGGTCCAATCCCTTTCCAAACGGACCGCTTCAAGCTCATTGCGGAACTGCTCGCGCTCTGCAAGAGCGCGATTGCGCTCTTCCTCTGTCAACCGCCTCAATACGGCGGCGGCGTGGGCTTCGACCTCGGCTCCAACCGTAGCGGGGTCTAGTCCGGCGGCCCGCAGCTCCTCGTCCGCCTCGTCGATGCCTTCCGGAAGCGCTCCTTCCATGAGTCTTGTGAACAGATCAAAAAATTCCTTGTCTGTTTCAGGCTTCTTCATGAGGTTGTCCGTTCGTTCGGTTTGTTCGCGGCATCGTGATCCTTCCCGGACACCGTCGTCGGAGGGATCTTCGCCGCCACCCGCAACAACTTCTTCAGCCGGTTGTTAATGTCTGCGGGAGTCGTTCCTAAATACTCCGCGAGCGGCTTGCCCGTGATTTCGCCGGTCTGCATCGCCGCATCCAGAAGCTCTGTCAGCGAGTCGTCCCCATCCACCGCTTCGAACAACGCCGTTACGCGTTCGCCTGGCCCTGACAGGATTTCCTCAGGACTCGCGGCGCCCCGCTGTTCTTGCTGTCGTTCAAGGTATTGGTCGACATCTTCGGTGTTTCCGTCCTGGTCGGCAGGCCGGGGGTTGATGCTGACTTCGTGACGATTTTCGGCCGACTTCGAGAGATTGCTGATGGAGCGCCGAACGATGGCTTTCAGGTAGGGAACCAGTTCCCCGCGATCCGCGTCGAATCCAGACATCTTCTCGATGGCCTCGTGAACGAAGTCGCGCGCCTCGCGGCCGCCGGCGACGTCGACCGGATTGCCAGTGCGCCATTTGTGATTGTTCAGCAGGTATTGCGCGAAGGCCGTGAGATCCCGGCCGATCCGGTTCCAATCGGCGGCTGCGAGCACACGCTGAGTTGAACTCTTCACCGGAATTCCAGCATACCCCTGCCTCTTATACTGAACAGCACGGCCAATTTTGCCATCGGCGGACGGCAAAATCTCCCTTGCTACTCAGTATTAAGTAACGAAGAGCAGCCCGGCCGAAATTGCCGGGGGGATCGGACAACCCAAAGGGCGCTTAGGAGACTTTATAATGGACGCACAAGAACATCATCATGAACATCACCGCGACCGCGAGATCACGGTGAATGGCCATTCCGTCGTGCTAACCGATACGGAGCCGACCGGGTCGCAAATTCTGGCCGAGGCCGGATTTGAGCCAGTGGATGAGCATGTCCTCATCGAGAAAGTGAAAATCGGCTCCCGGTTGGTCAGCCTGGACGAGCGCGTAGACCTCAAAACCATCGACACGGCGCGCTTCTATGCCTTCCGCACCGGAGAAGTTTTCACGTTCACCGTGAACGAGCATGGGTATCAGTGGGGCCGGCCGAGCATCACCGAGCCGGAGCTGCGCGCGTTCGCGGGCGTCCCCGACGAGGATGTTCTCGTTCAGGAGGAAGGTGACGGTGAACCTCGTATCCTCAACCCCGCCGATCGTGTCGAACTCGGCGCCTCCGGCACCGAACATCTGAAAACCGAGAAGCGCTTGGTGACCGTATTCGTCGACAACGTCGAAAAACGTATCCCGCGTGGCACCTACACCACGGAGGAACTGCTTGTCGTCCTCGAGGTGCAGGCGGGCTACCTTCTGAACCTGGCGACGGCTACTGGCCTGATGCCGTTGAAGCCGCAGCAGCGCCTCCGCGTTAAAGATGGCATGCGTTTCTTCACCCAGGTCCCCGGTGGAGGGTCGGCGCGCTAATGCCTGCCGAGGAGTTTGAAAAGATCCGTGAAGTCTGGCCGGGCGCGCAGCTCCGCACCGAGGGCGGCAACGCCGCTGTATACCTTCCCGCCTTCGCGTTTTCTTCAGGCGGCCAAGCTGTAACCATGGACCTCCTCCTCTATCCCCACTCACACGGTGGGTATGTAACGCGGCTGTTCTTCCGGCAGGCCTTGGCGCGGGGAGCGAATTGGCGATCGCATTTCGTCTGCGGAGAAACGTGGTGGACTCCGTCCTGGAACAATGTCCATCCGAACCAGCCCTGGGTCAGCATGCTGGCCAACCACCTGAAGGCCGTCGAATGAGGGTCCGGTTCAAGATCACCACGGGGCTCCTTGCATCCATACGAGCTGACCTTGGCCGTCCCCATCCGTTTGCTTTCGAGCGCGTGAGCTTCATCTTGGCGGCAGCGGCTCAGTCGGCGTCGGGTGTTCTGATTCTGGCGCAGGAGCATCATCCTGTTGCCGACGAAGACTACCTGCCCGACTCTTCGGTTGGCGCGATGATGGGGCCGGAAGCGATCCGCAAGGCGATGGAGCAGGCATTCATGAAAAAAGTATGCGTCTTTCATGTGCACAGTCACGGCGGTCATGGCATTCCGAGATTCAGCGATATCGATGTCCGGGAGAGTGCGAAGTTCGTTCCCGATTTTCTCAAAGTCGCGCCGCAAATGATTCACGGCAGCATCGTGCTGAGCGACGATGCCGCGGCGGGGCGATGGTGGATTTCAGGAAATAGCGAACCCGAAGACGTGAGCGCGTTCGTCGAAGTCGGCGCTCCGATGAGGAAGTGGGGCTCGTAATGAAACGGCTCGACCGACAGAGTTTTCTCGGCAGCGACAGCGATGACGTGCTCGATGCTGCCACCGCTGGCCTTGTCGGCCTTGGCGGTGGTGGTTCGCATCAGGGGCAACAGCTTGCGCATGTCGGCGTTGGCGGATTCGTACTGGCCGATCCCGATACGATTGATCTAACCAACACGAACCGCCTCATCGGCGGGATGCAGGCGGACGTTGACGGAAATCTCGCGAAGGTCGAGATCGCAGCGAGACTGATTCGCGGAATAAATCCCGATGCGCGGGTCAAGGCGCTCAAGTCCGACTGGCGCCTTGTCCTCGACGATCTCAAAGCCTGCGATGTGCTCCTAGGCGCCGTGGATTCATTCCTGGATCGCGAACAGCTGGAAAGGTTCGCCCGGCGCTTCATGATCCCGTATGTGGATGTTGGCATGGACGTGCTGGAACTTCCGGATAGTCAGTTCCTGATCAGTGGGCAGGTCATCATGTCGATGCCAGGTGGCCCTTGCCTTCGCTGCTGCAACTTCATCACGGATGAAAGGCTGGCACGCGAGGCCGAACAATACGGCGCGGCTGGCGGGCGTCCACAGGTGGTGTGGACAAACGGCGTACTCGCTTCCACCGCCGTCGGCATCGTAATCGAAATACTGACGCCGTGGCACAAAGTCCGGTCCCCTTTCATCTATATGGAGTACGATGGCAACCGAAGGACCGTGTCGCCAAGCCACTGGATGACAGCGCTTAAGCATCGCCCGTGCCCGCACTACCCACCGGAAGAAACGGGAGACCCGGATTTCGACGTTCGACGGAGCGTTCGGTTCGAGGCTACCGGCGACAAGAGCGGCGACCTTTAGGATACCCTTGTTGATGACAAGCGGGCGGAAGCGGGCAGACTCCTGCAGAGCGCCGCGCGCTCGGTTCCGATCAGCGCGAGCACCCATTCGATATGGTGGGGAAAGACTCTCATGCGCCCATGATAGAGGGCCTTAAACACTGCGCCCGCGAGCTTCTCGCTTCCAAGTGATTGCAGGATTTCGGGATGCGTCAAAATGTCCACCGTGCACCCGACCCGCAATTGAGGAAACCGCTCGGCGCAAAGGCGATTCGCCTTCCGCTCGTCAACGAGTGGTATTGCTTCATGTGCGATTGCGTAAGCGATGGTCGCGGCTTCACCGTCGTCGAGGGTTCGGGCCGCAGGTCCGATCACAAGTTCTTCAAAATGCGGCACGGCTGGTTCGCCAAGACTTACAATCTCGATGAGGCCGACGGCGACTAGCTCATTCAACAGATCCGCATCCTGCCGATCCCGGCGACGACCTTGCTCAAGCTCGGTCAACACGACATCCACGACCGCCACGCGATTCGGCAATGCGGTAACTATTTCTTTGGCGCAGCCCGTCGCATTGAGGTTGATGACCGCGCTGGCGTCGGCAACGATGGCCGCCGCGGGGTCAGTCAAGCAGGTTAGCGACTCCATTGCCCTCGCTGCCTCCCATCTCCAGACCATCAAGTATCTCGCGCAACCCGACGCGATCGAGATCCAGAAGACGTGCGAGCTGTCCCTCACTCAAGAGATTTTGCCGGTATGCCTCACCCGCCAGCATGTTGAGGCGAAGAGTCGTGGGGCGGTCCGCATCTGCCTTGTGCGCATCAGGTGCGCTGAGGTCGCCGAGAACCTGCCGCTCCTGTTCGTCAGTAATGCCGCCGTTGTCCTGAAACCAGTCCCACGTACCGGTCTTGACCGATCCCAGTTCCTCTAACCGGCGGACAAGCGCTTCGCGAGACACACCGAAGAAGTGAGCAAGCACGATGACATGCCGGCGGGTCAGTTGATTCGACCCGGCGGTCACTTCATGTAATTTTTGCATCACCGCCCGTGCCGGCGTCAGCAAGGCGCGTCCGAACGCGTTGGCGTAGCGCTCCTCGCGCGAAGTCTCGGGAGCGTCTTTGTGCAGGATTTCGGGGGAGCGGCGGCTTGAGACCATGTGCCCGATTTCATGCGCGGCCGTTTGCGTGCGCCGGTCCCGCGGATGATTGGCATTCAACAATATGCAGGCGCCAAGCGCTTCATCATACGCAAAGAGACCCGAGATCCGGCTGTCGAACCTCCGAACATAGACACGAACACCGAGTTCGAGTTCGAGCAACTTAACGATGTCGGCGACAGGACCGATACCGAGGCCCAGGCGCTGGCGCAATTCCATGGCATCTTGCTCTGCCTGGGCGCGAACATCACCGCGCAAGACGGGCCGCTCGGGCGGATAGTTCCGCGTGCGCTTTACCCCGAGAAGGTTTTCCAATTCAACTTCGGCCTTGGCGAGGTTCGACAGCAGTTGCGCGGCTTCATTCTCATCGTCGCTCTTGCTGTTGAAAAGTTTTCGGAAGCGCGGCGTGAGGTCAACGTGCACGGCCTCCTGACGCAGCAGTGCGTTGACGGAGGTGCCGTACAGCCGGGCAAGCTGTTGCAGCTCTGTCATCCGCACGCGCCGTTGCCCTTGTTCGATCGCAACAAGAGTCGTGCGCGCAACCTTTACTGAGGCAGCGGCAGCAGATTGCTTGACTCCTGCGCTTTCACGCGCGAGGCGCAGGCGTTCCCCTACATCCGCAGGAGCGATCTCGTCGATGGGCGTCGTCATTGCGTATGGAGCGCCCAATTGGCCAAAAAAGAACTGGGTCCAAGAGAATGCATAAAGTCCTTCCACTCCTTTTCGTGTTGCGTGAGCAGACGATGAAGCCGCGTGCGCGTTTCGGTGGGCGGCAGCTTGCAGGCCTGGCTCAGTTGCAAGGCGTGAAGAGAAAGTACTTGCGCGTTCGCAGGTGAATGAACGAGCCCGGCGAGATGATCGAAGTGCAAGGCGCCGGCGATTGCATACTCCCGCTGGGCGCGGGTGATCTTCTTCCTGTTGAAGGCAGCAGCAGCGCCCTCGGCGAAAGTGCGGGCGCTAAGGTCTTCCCAGACGTAGGTGGTTTTTGGTTCGGCCAAACCGGCGGCGTGAATGCTCAAGCGCCTGAGGATGCAGGCGGCGCATATACCGCATTGGCGCTTCTTGTTCTCAACACTTACCTGCCGGGACTGCTGCCAGCATGACCATGTGTCCGCCCACGAAGATGCGTCGTCGCACTCCTTCACGAAGCGCGACAGTGTCTCGCCTTTGGTCTGCCAGAGCTGCGGGAACTGGAAAGATACGCGAAGCCCAAGCAGCGCCGCCAGAAACTGCTCCATGCGATTGGTGAACAGCGGATGGCTGCGGTAATCCTCATAGGCTTGGCCAACAGGAATCAATGCGGGTCCGAGCGCACCCTGTCCGCTCTCCGGTACAATGATCTGACCGGCATTCGCAAAGTAGGCGGCAACACCCGCAATCAGCGCGAATTTGAATCCGCGCGAGCGGGCGCTTGACTCGACGAAGTCCCGCTGGACGCTCAGGACCTTGTACGGCACCGCCGTAAAGGGTTGCCCTGGGCGTGACAGGGTGTGCCCGAGTCGTATCCTGATGAGTTTGTCACCGAGGCTGCGCGTCATCAGTCCGGCGACGGCGCGGGAATCCAACCCGTCACTGAAGGGGATAACTGCTGATGCGTTTCCGCTAAGCCTGAACTGGCCCTGTCGGGGCTGGCTCAGCGGCTGCTTGCGTGGATAGAAGCTGATTTGCCACCGGTCACCCGTCAGGAAATCCAGCGTCTGGTGCAGCGTTTCGGCAACGGTCTTCTGCTTCCAGCGATCTGGGTCGTGGACCGGAACGCGAATCTCGATCTCTCTTCCCCAGCCGAGGGCCGGGCGCCGCTGCGTCCTGTCGCAATATTCGACAGCGGCAGCAACGAGGAGGGCGTCGTATACGACGGTATCCCACTGCGCAAAAAAATAAGACTCCAAGCTCTCCGTGGAGAACTTGAGGTTCTGGTCGATCACGCACGGCAGTGACGACGTTCGCGTTCTCGCACCGGCTTCAACAACGTCCACGCGGATTGAAGGAAGGGCAGCGGCGAATTGCTTGAGGGCACCCATCACAGCCGCACTCCATCATCGAGCCCTCGCTGCTTAGGAGGCGTCCGCGAAGGGGGAGCTGGATCGCGCTTCAAGAGCTGGCGGGCAAGGTCATTGAGGGATGCGCTGCCAATGCCCTGCTCGATTCTGGCGCGGACCTTGTGGGCACGTGGCGTTGTCGATTTTCGGCAATAGTGTTCCTCAACATGTTGAGCGCCGCGCGATGCTCGAACCGCCAGAGCATTGGTTGCCGCTTCGACAGGCGCTTCAGGACCTGCCCCACCGCTGGCTGCAAGTTGAATCGCGCAATCGAGGAAAACTTTTCCTAAACCGCGACCGGCAGTGGTGGGCCGCAGAGATTCGAGTCGCAAGACCTTTTGTTCTTTGAACAGGTCCTGCTGAACACCAAGTATCTCCTCGACTGCCTGCGCTAACTCGGTCGGGACATCGATGTTCCAGTCCCGTGCAAGAGCCGGAATGAGCGCATTGCAAATTTCTTCCGGTGCAAAAGCGGGATTTTCTGCCCACTGAGCAACCTTCTTCCATCCCCGCCGCATCGGCAGGCTCTTGTAGGGACCATCGCTCATCGCGCCTCGATGTCAGCTATTATTATGAAAATAGCTGACCATGTCAACTACCACTGAGAAGTGCCTTGAAAGCGGAAGATCCTCGGAATTCCAACTTTCGCGTACCTGAGGAACGTGAAAGTTGGAAATATGTTGAGGCGTACCGCCAAAGATGCTAACTTACCCGTACCTGAAGTACGGGAAAGTTGGAAAATGGCACTTCATCTGACTGGCGAGAACATAGACAAGGACCGCAGCCACTACCTGGCTGAGACGGGGAAGCTCGTCCAGCTCATGCGAGGCATTTACGTCGATGCGGGCGATGACATCGAGGCGGCGGTTCTGAAGCACGCTATCCGCATCGCAAAGTATCTCTATCCGCGAGCGTACCTGTCCGGTGCCAGCGCGGTTCTCCTCGCCCCGACACGCGACGGCCGACTTTTTCTGAGCGGTCGACGCAAGCAACGCAGCCGCATCCGGAGCCTGGAGGTCATCCAGAACGAAGCGCCGAAGCATCCGTCCATCGGTGAAGCTGTCATCGATGATGGCATGGGCGAATTCCGCATCAATGTGTCTTCGATCCGGCAGCGCTTCCTAGAAGCATTCCGTATGCGCAGCGAACATGCCGCCGCGATTGACGAAGACATACGCGAGGCAATCGCCGCCCGCTTGATCGAAGAGTACGGCAGCGCACAATCAGCAGCGGATGCGGTTTGGGCGCTGGCGCGCGAGAACGAATGGCACAAGGAGGGCGAGCTGGCGGAGCGTTTTCTCCTGCGCCGCCCGGCAGTCGAGCCTGCAAAGAATCTGGCCGCACTCGACCTGATTGTGGCTTGGCACGGCGCTCCTATCGGCCATCTGACTCACGACGGTTTTGAATGGCGATGGAAGCCGATGCAAAGCGATGGCCCGCCTCTTATCCGGCAGACCACGCCGGGAAAATTGCCTCCGTTCATCGTTTCTCTGCTGCCTGAGGGCTGGCTCGAGAAGGTGCTCAAGGACAATGACGAGCGAGCGAAGCTGCGGTCGGGCAAACGGTACATGTCGAATATCACGATTGTAGAGCATCAGAGCGAACTGGCGGGGTTGCCGTCCGATGTCCTGTTAACTCGACTGGAAAAATATTCGAAGGACGGCGCCTTTACCGGCCGCTATGCGGGTCCGGGCCGGGGCGATATCGAAAAGAGTTTCGAGCAAATTTTGGCCCAGATTTACGAGCGCGCTGACACGCCGCGGCTTTCGGGTGTTCAGATCAAGGCCCCGATGTACCTCGACAGCGATGGCACGCTCTCGCCCAGCACGGGCACCCCGTTCACCCACATCCTGAAGCCGGCGGGGACGAGCGGGTACGAAGGGCTCCCGATTGCCGAATGGCTGGCGATGGAGCTTGGCAGAGCCGCAGGTTTTACGGTTCCAGTGACGGCGCTGGTAGCCATGCCCGCTGCTATGCCACCGGCGCTCGTCGTCGAACGCTTCGACATTCGCGAAAGCCCAACAGACAGGCGAATGCTTGCCCTCGAAGATCTCTGTTCCGTCCTCGACCTGTCCCCGGAAGCAAAGTACAGCGGGTCAATGGAGCAAGTCGCCCGCGCGGTGCGGCCGCTATCGACGGCGCCGCAAGAAGACGTTCTCATCATCCTCAAGCGCGCCCTGTTCGCCTGGCTGGTCGCGGATGGCGACATGCATCTGAAGAACTTGGCGCTGCTCAAGATTGCGGAACCAGGAGATACCAAGTTCCGTAGCGTCCGTATGGCACCGCTCTATGACGCGGTCACGACCCGCGTATTTCCGCGACTTGAGAAGGATCACCTGGCGCTCAAGCTCAACGGCAAAGACGATAACCTGAAGCGCGGAGATTTTCGCGCATTCGCCAGCACAGCAGGACTGAAAGCGGCGGAGGCCGATGCGGCGATCGACAAAATGTTAACGCAGCTGACGGACGCCGTTAATCGAGTCACGCTGCCGAAAGCTTTGGAATATGGCGGCACCGGCGAGAAGATGGCAGCGCAGATTCTCGACATCAGCCGTCGCCGGATAGAGGCGTTTGCATGAGTGCTCGCGGACGATACCGTTGTCGGCAAATTAGGAAGACGTGACAGTGCCGCAGAAAGCCAGGAAATTCGATCTCTATACGTTCGTTGCGGGGGCTGCCTTGGAAGCGAGCGAGCCGTTCCCGTTGCAGTGCAACTGCGGCGGCGTGGTGACGATCATGCCACCGGTCCAGGACGAATACGTAGTCTGTGCCCGCTGCGAATCCACGATAAAGATGTTGGTCATCGAAGACGACCCCGGATACATCATCGGACGCGACCTCGATGGCAATCCAAAGCTCCTCCCCGTGCAGGGCAGTATGAAGCCGCATCCGAGTACGCTCTCGGCGGCCGAGCGCGAGGAGATACTTGCGCAAGTCCGGAGACAGTTTGAAGTAAAGGGAAAGTAGCGTGGCGATCCCGGTGGAACAGATCATACTCGTTGACGGCCAGGGTCAACGTCTGGATGTCGATGCTCTGGTGGAAACGCTGAGGAAGGAGCCGCAGCGAATCCTGGCAGACGATGAGGTGGGCCTCGTGCTCTATGTGGGTGACTTGAATCTGTACACCATGAAGCCCACCGAAAGCGGGGAGTTCCTTGCGGCGCCCGTCACAGAGATTTCACGACCGCGGTTCTCCAGCCGCATGCTACGAAAACAAATTGGCGCGACGGTACCGTCCGTCACGGCAGACGCGGTGTTTGTGGTGCGGGATGGCAACGTGTTGAAGAAAGTCAGGGCCGAGAAGCTCGAACCGGGAATGGTGCTCGCGTCGGGAGAGAAGGTCTACAGATGACCTTCAGGAACGAACTGGAGCGCAGGTGCTTCGAGGCAGCCAAACGCGCCCTAGGTGGGGGCGTAGTCATCGAGCACAACAGGACTATCCAGATTGAGAGGGCGCTCTTCCCCGAAGTCGCCTCGTTCAAGGGGCCGCCCTCTAAGGAAGTTGATGTTCTTGTTGCTGAAGTGCTCGACCAGCCGAAGGTCGTTCTCCTGGTGAGCTGTAAATTACTTTCGCGCCGGGCAGAGCCCGCGCACGTGCAGGAATGGTGCGCGGTCGTTCAGGCTATGAACAAATACGCGGATGGAACCCTGTACTTGGGCCTCGTCGTATCCCCGACCGGGTTTACGAGCGGCTGCGAAGCCTGGGCCACGTCGCACAATTTGGGCATCGTGCCGCCAATAAAGGGCCGCTCCCTGGTTTTTTCCGAGGACACTGTGCTTCGCATGTTTGAGCGGGTGCTCGTTGCGCTGCGGTCTCGGTTGCGTCTCCGGTTCGATGACCTCAGTTCAGCCCCGGCGTTCTTCGACTTCGTGTATCGCTTCGTAGCCGATTTTGAAGGCCATGAGGAGGCGACTGCGGGCGGTCGTTACTTCGTGACGCCGAAGGGGTGGGTATCTTCATTTGGAGAGATGTATTCCGTGGTCGGCGGACGGCTGATTGAGGACTTGCGTGCTGTGGCGGACGGCACAGTGATGATGCTGTCCGGCGGCTCCGCCCTTCGGTTCAATGGAGCCCGCGTGGAATTCGGTCAATACTCAGGGACAGACGCAAGTAGTTCAGCGACGGTACGGTGCGGTAAGAATCTCGATATGGAGCCGTGTACGCTGGAGTTCATCAAATCTCTCATCGTCGGTAAGGCAATCACGAGCGCTGGCGATTTCGGGGATTTTGTTGAGTTTGGTTTGGATGGGCGTCTGAACCTCGGCCTCCACCGATCGGGCTTTCATCTGATTTCGACAGAAGACCCGATAGAGGATCACAGCCTATAGAAACGTGCGTCTACTCCTTCTCAAATCCCTGGCTGGTGAACTTCAGCGTTCGGCTGTTTTCGGTGACCGTTCGCACGACGTTCTCCGGTGTGCCAGACGGGATCTCGGCATCGATATCCAGCGTTACCGTCACCGTCGAACCCATAAGTCCGGAGAGGTGTGCGATAACCTCGTCGGCAATTCGACTGGCGTCGCGACCGACTCGCGTCGGGTCGAGCGTGACGGTGCCATGAAAGCGCTTGGGTGCGGGAGCCGATTGAGGAGCCTGACTACTCCCGGTTTGCGTGGTGGTGCTGCCGCCGTTGGTGCCCGGCGTTGTTGTACCTCCTGTTCCAGCAGACGTCTCGCTCGTAGCTGGTCGCGTTTCGGCGTCCTGTTGTTTCCGCGCGATCTCCGGACGCACAAGCAATCCCGAATCGCTCTCCGAAATCGGTACTTGCTGTCCGCAGCGCAAGCCGCGATATCGCCCGGCGGTTTCATCAAAGGTGTTCGCATAGGCGAAGGAATCCTGACTCCACGTAAGCAGGCCCAGCCCGTCGCGAACCGCGTCCAGCAGCACCGCCGGCTCCTTGAGACGGGGCAGATAAAGATAGCGTGCAAAGTCCTCGACCAATTGTTTGATCGCGACGTTATCGGCCCGCCACAGAGGTACGCGGTCTAACTCCATGCGCAGCCGGGTGCCGGCGAAGTGATGTCACGAGCAACTCGTCTGTGCGGAGTTTCTTACTCACGCGCACGGCGAGGGCGTCCTGTCCCGAGAGCCGGAAGCTCTGCCATTCCACAGCTGCTTGCGGCGAGCTTTGCACAGGGACCAGTAGCCACTGGAAGGCCTCCGGAAGCCTTGCCGTCACGGCGCCATCCGCAGACGTCTTCTGCGTCTCGGCTTGCTTCATCTGATACGGGGAAAGGTCGAGCTTCTCTTGTTCGGCGAAGATCGAATCCCACGCGAGATACCGGCGGGCGGCTTCGTCCAGGTCCTGCAGGCGCGTCTGGTCCACCGCCAGGAAGACGAGGGTATTGCGGAAAAGGCGTGGCGAGTTGCCGCGGGACTCGAAGATGGCTTTTGCGGCGACCTCGGCGGCATTGCCCGGTTCCTTGTTGTAGGGATGGTCGACCCCGAGTACGACCAGCCGCGCGTCCATGTCGTCGGGAACATCCTGCCCGGACTGCGGCATCGGATGGATACGGTTGAAGTCGCCCGTCCGCCGCAGGTCGGCCCGTAGTCGTTGATCCAGCTCGTGCACTACCTTGTCCGGGTCGCGCTTGAGCTGCTCGGCGCGGTCTTCCGCGAGCTTCGTGACCGTGGGCTGCGTCGAGTACCAATAGCGCGGACCATCTTGGTAGAGGTAGGTGGCAGCAGCAGCAAGGCGGCGAAGCGCGTCACCGAATACTGCGGGCGATTCTCCGGGCATCACGCAGCCGAGCTTTACCCGTCGATCCTCGAGACCGCGATGGGCGGCTGTTGCCGTGGGCGCCGAGCCTAGGTAGATGGTGCGCGCCACGCGCCGGCAGGCGGCGAACTTGCCGAGATTCGGTACCTCCCCGTCAAGTCGGAGTGGCAGCGAGCTCGGGCCGTCAACGTCTTTCTCGATAACCGGCACCCAGTTATCCGAGAGGTATCGGGTAAGCTCGAATTGCACTCGTGGATCGTCGATCGAGATATTTGCGGGCAGGATGAGCGGGTTGCGATCGCCCTTCTCCCAGAGACTGTGGATCACTGCCGCCATCAGGCGCAGCACGCCGCGAGTGCGCTGAAATTTCACGAGCGTAGACCAGTCGGAATAGAGCCTGTCGAATATTTCCGGGTGGATAGGGTACGCCGCTTTGATGCGCTTTTCGTAGTCTGCGTCGTGGCACTCCGGCGGGAACTCCTGGTGCTGTGTTCGGTAGAGGTCCGCAAACGCCCGCGCCACGACGTCCCGATCCTTGAACTGCGCTTGGTCGGCCAGCGGTTCGAACAAGCGGCGGCGGACGATCTCGAAGCCTTCTTCCGCGCTCGCCGGTCGCCATGAGGATTCCACCCGCCCCACGACGTTGCGCAGGCGATCAAGCGCTTCTCGCCCGCGTTGTCCGCCTACCTCCACGTCGTCGGCCTGGGTGTGCGGCGAGCCTGTGGTGTCCGAGGCAGGAAGGCTGATCACCAGCAGGCAGTTCTTCGCGAGCTTCGCCGATTCAGTCAGCACCTGAGCGAAGGTGAACTGCGTTTCGAAGCCACCGGCGGGTAGGTCTCCCTGATCGTGAAGCTGGCGTGCGTAAGCGACCCACTCGTCGATGAGTACGAGGCACGGTCCATACTCTTTGAACAACTCGCGCAGGACATCACCGGGGCTAGTTGCCTTTTCGTCATCGGCCTGAATCCGCTTGAAGGCCTTCTTGCCGCCAAGCTGCCACGCGAGTTCGCCCCACAGGGTGCGCACTATGGTGCCGTCGGGCTTCGTGATTGGATTCCCAGGCGAAATCTTATTGCCTACGAGCACTACGCGTCGGGCGGTTGGCAATTTGTTTGCTCCGGCTTCCTTCATCACGGCGTCAATGCCGGACAGCTCGTTCGGCGCTACGCCGGAGAAGAGGTGATAGAGCGCCAGCATCGAGTGCGTCTTACCGCCGCCGAAGTTCGTCTGGAGCTGGACCACCGGGTCGCCGCCGGCACCAGTCAGCCGCTGCACGGCGCCCACCATCAGCCGTTGTAGGCTCTCGGTGAGATAGGTGCGTCGGAAGAATTCGACTGGGTTTTTGTATTCGTCGGTTCCCTCGCCGAGATGCACCTGCCACAGATCCGCGGCGAACTCTGCCTGCTGATAACGGCCACTGGCAACGTCTTTGTGAGGCGTCACCACCTCGCGCCATGGCTTAAGATTGCCCATAGCCGCACTCTCAATGGCAGTGCCGGAGCTCTTCCTCTTCTCGCCGCGCACCTGTTCGTCAAAGCGCAGGCGGAGCAGCTCCATCTTCATCTTCTCGATTTGGTCTGACTGAGGTGCCGATACGGCGGTCAGCAGACGACCAGCCGAATCCAGCGCGCGGTAGGCATCATCGCCTGAGAAGGTTTGCTGGTGCGCCCACTTGTTGCGATGGTCGCGCAACTCGCTCAAGAGGCTTCGCTCAGCGGGGCCGAGCGTCTTGCGAAAAATGTCGTTCCAGGACTCCCACATCAGCTTGAGTAGCGCCGCCGCATCAAATGCCGAGACCGGTCGCTTCGCATTCAGGCGATCCTCGCCAATGAAGCGGGCGACTTCGGTCGCTGCGCGATCTTTGTACGCATTCGCGAACTCGCGCTCAACGAAGGGCGCGAGACCGGCCTTGAGGAGGTCCAGCGCCTTGCCGACGCGTTCGTGGTTGGTGATCGCCATCTCTTACGTCTCCTCGAACATTTGAGTCTGCTGCGCTTGCGGTTTACCGCCTTCTCGCGCGAGACGCGTGATCTCCGGCCAGCTTTGCACGAGTCCGTTGTACGACAGCGCTTCCTGCGCGCGTTTCTTGCGCTCGCATAGGGTATAGAGACGGTAGGCCAGCTCGCGCGCGATCTCGGCGTTGCCGCCCAGCTTTGCCACTAGGTCCGCCGCGGCGCTTTCACCGCCGTCTCCAGGGCACGAATCAGATGGTGGACGATCTCCCACGCTGTCAGTCGCGGGTCTGTTGCCGGGTCCCAGTCCTCGGGCAGCTCTTCGGGCTTGAGAAGCCGCACCTTGCCGCGCTTAGATTCGAGGATGCCGGCCTCGACCATGCCGGCGACGCTCGTGTTCTTCGACTTGGAAAGCTGTTCCGCCACGCCGTATTCGCCGTCGGCGAAGCCCGACTGCTCGAACCAGGTCAGCGCCCAGCGGCTGTCTGCGTCGAAGTCTCCCTCCTGCTCGGCCAAGGCCTCGTCGAGGGTCTGGTTGATGAGCGCCAACGCCTCGCGCACAGTGAGTGCCTTGCCCTCGGCGTCGAGCACCTTGGCATACCGGGTGTAAACCGCCATGCCCGGCCCGATGGCCGCCTGGGCCAGGTCCACCGGGGCGATGTTGCCGCGCTGCAAATGGGCGAGCGCCAGGGGCAGCTCGGACTTGAGCGTGGTGACGAACTCGCGGCGCGTGGCGGTCGGCGCATCAGACGCGCGCCGGCGGCAAACGAGAACGATGCTGGAGGCTAGTGCGTTTGAGTCCTTCCCTATTAAGCGATTTCCGAGTTCCGTTCGTATAGGCCACGTGCCACTGATGGCGAAGCCCGCCCGTATCACTGCGTCGAGGAAGGTATCCCAGCCCGTGCTCGCAGTTCCTGCATCGCCATTGCTCTCAGCTTGTTTGAAAGCATAGTAAATCGTCACCGGAAAAGCCGGGTGCGCCTGCTCCGCGAGGCGATGCATTGCCTGCGTCATGCCGTTCGACGAAGAAGGCCTCCGCCTTCTCCCTGCTGCCGTGGCGATGGAGAGTGGCGACCAGCTCTTCCGCCTTAGGCACGGCAATCGTGGCGAAGAGGTCGGGGAAAACCGGCTTTAGCGATCGGCGCAGCCAGACGTAGAAGAAGTCCGAGAGGTCGGCGTAACCGATGTTGTCGTAGTAGGGCGGGTCGGTGGAGACGACCCTGCCTGAGCTAAGGCTCTGAACCGAGGCGTCTGCAGCGAAAGCGGCGCCAGCCGGACTGGCGGGCAGAGAGCTATTGATCACCTTTGCTATCCAGCCCACGCCACCGTCGAAGTTTCCTGAAGCCGCGCTGAACGGGTTTCCTTCGGCGTAATCCCAAGTCATAGGAAGGGCTTGCCGACTGAAGGTATTGATGATTCCGCTGGCGGTTGGTGTGGGGTCCCACCTACAGAGGGTTGAGTGACGATCCGACAGCTTGTCAACCCCAAACCCTAGATACACCGCCACTGCATCGCCGTAGGCCGTCGCACCGTTGGCGTCAGACATTCCGGCGGCGACAGCAGCGCGCTTCACGCGCTCACGGGCTTCCTGAACCAGGTCAGAGAAGGTCGTCAACTCCAAGAGCTGTCTCGGGGTGAAGAGATCGCCCCACTCCTTCATTCCGTACGGTACGCAAGTGCCCCCCGTGAGCCTCGCGGGAACGTCACCCTGAGGTCGCCATTCCGGTTGAGCTTTGCACGCGACCGCTTCCATCACTGTTGTGGGCGTTAAATACACGCGCCCCCGCTCGCCCTCGGCGACAATTGCCATCATTCGTGCTCCGATCCGCCCGGCCTGTCCCTCGGCTTTGATGTAGTCGCCAGACATAGGAGCGCCGGATACTAGGCAAGCGAAGTTAGCCCGCGCTAGTTTCGTGCCGTTCTTCGCCGCCTCTGCGTTCTTCGGCTTGCCCACCTTCACGATGAAGCGGTAGCGGTCGCCCTCGACCAGCGGCTCAACATATACTTCCTTACCCGCCTTGTTGGTGGAGAGCATGAAAGTGGATGCTAACGGCACGTCCACGTGCGCGAAGGCGGGGTTCGGACTTTTTACCGTACGCGCCCACAGCCAGGCGATCACCGTGAGCTTGCGGCCCACGAGTGGCTTCAGGTCCGGCCGCTCTATGGCCATCTCGGCCGTGATTTCGGCCTTCGGGTAAAGATGTCCGATGCGCCTCTCCGCCTCGTCGCGCATCCACTGACCATAGTACCGTACGTCCTCGGCCAGTCCCTGCGCGCCGCGCCAGTTCTTTTTGAAGAGGTCTGTATCCTTACGCGACTCAGGATTCACGGGCGGCCTACCAGCGAACTTCGGCGGGATTTCAATCATCGCCTTGTTGATGAGCACTGCTACTGGGTTCAAGTCGCTGGCGTAAGCTTCAAGCCCAAGCCGCTGCGCCTCCAGAGGTAGCGAGCCGCCACCGGCGAAGGGATCGTGGAAGCCGGGAAGCTTGTGCCGGTCGAACAACTCTTTGGCGCGTGGATGATCGACGTTCCCGGCGCAGGCGCGCCGCCAGCTCTGCCAGATCTCGGTGCGCGCCTTCTCCAGCACTGCCTCGTTCGTGGTGTTCTCCCACTGCACCAGCTCTTCGATGATCTTGAAAAGGCGCTGGCGTTCCTTCTCCTGCGCCTTTTCCGTCGGGAAGAGGTCCGGGCAGCTCGACGGGTCATCGACTATTTGCGCAAAGATCACCGCCCGCGCGGCAGCCAACGGCCGCCGCGCCCACCACAAGTGCAGCGTGCTCGGATGCCCGTGGCGGATCGCCTTCTCCCGCGCGGAGGCTTTGTTGATCGCTTCGAGCGGCAAGGCGACCTCGATGAGTTTTTTCGTGTGGCCTTGCATCAGGAAACCTCTGTTCTTCGAGGAGCATGTCGGGTCAGCTTGCGCATCATGTGGGTTCGCCTGCGCGCGCGAGCAGCTCGCCGAAATCGTAGTTCACGCTGGTGACTCCAAAATCCGGCTCGCGGTGGAAGGGTTGACGCACATAGTGGACGCGGTGGGTTTGCGCGTCCAAAAACTCAACAATCGCTAGAATGAAGTCCTCAGGCTTGTTGAGCGAGTAAAGGATCTCGTTCTTCGTGACGGTGATCGTGTCTGCGTCCGAATCGCGTCCCTTCACTTCAATGAAGCGCAGGCGACCGGTACCGGGGACGCGGCTTTCGACGTCGTAGCCGAGCTTTTCGGTCTCCCGGTCTGTGGGCTCGAAGCCAAGGCGACGCTCAGCCTCCATGACGATGGCGCGCGCCCGCGCGGCTACGGCCAGCCGATCGACCAGAGTGGAGGTCGCAACGGCGCGGCCAGTCATCTTGCCAATGAGACCAACTGGAACCACCAAGACGCCGCCAAGGACGATGGGCGGTAGTGGTGAGATTTGCTGCTCCAGCTTCAGTTCCTCCATGCGCTTCTGTAGACGCGCCTGCAGCCCGTCCGCGCGCTTCCTTGCTTCGCCTGAATTGAGGCGAGCGTTGGGCTTGCCCGCCTGCTCCTGCAATTTGAGTTGCTCTGCACGATGATCCCAGTAGCTGATTTCCTTGGTGAGCCGGTCCTTTACCGCTGCTTCCGTCTTTGCGATGAGCGCCAGCTTGCGCGAGCGAACCTCCAGCAAATGTTCCGGCACGACCTGCGCGATCGCATACGCCTGTGCCTTCTGCTCCACCTCACGGTTTATCCAGGCGCACTCGGGACGATTGAGGAATGCCTCCGTGCCGGGTTCGTCGGTCGCCAGCGGCCGATAGTCAAGATACGGAGCGTACTGCAAGTGCTTCGCGTTGCCGGTTGCATCGAGTTCTAAGTAGAGCATCCGTTTGGACACGATGCGTCGCTCGCCAGAACGGGTGAGGCTCGCGTCCTGAATGCCATGCTCCAGATAGAAGAGCACGCGTGGCTCCGTGCCCGTGTCGCGCTCGTCCACCAGCACCGCGCCCCGGCGCAGCAGGTCGCGGTCGCGCTCCAGTGTGAGGTCGATGGTGGCGTCGAGCAAGGGATGGCCCGGACACACGAATGCAGCTAGGGCCTGCCCCGGCGGTCCAACGAGCGACTTATCGAAAGCAATGCGCTCATAGCGTGGGAGAACCGGCTCGCCAATGCCGATCAAACGGTCACGGTTGCGTACGGGCGCGGGCACGTGGGTAACTTCGTAGCGGCGCGGCTCGCGTTGCTTTGTCGTACCGCCCAGTCGCTGGAAGGCTTCGAGAAAGAAAGACTCAATGTAGTGAGGCTGGAGCCGGCGCGCTTCGGCCCGCTCCATCTCCTCGCGGATACGGTAGACGCGACTCGCGTCCATGGCATCGTGCGCAAGCGCGCGCTCTTCGATCAGGTCCTGAAGTTGACTCTTGTCGAACGCGTGAGCGACGACACTCGTGAGCCTGGCACGCACTTCTGGCCGTTCACCATAGCGGACCGCTTCGATCAGAAGGTCACGAAGTGGCCGCCCGTCAAACTGGAGCTTGCCAAGTACGTCGAACACCTGGCCACCGAGAGTGGACCGGGCCTGTTCGAGTTTCTCCAGCAGGGTGCGATAGACCTCGCCTTCGCGGGTCTCCTCTGCAACGAGGTTCCACAGGTGGCAGACTTCAGTCTGGCCGATGCGATGGATGCGCCCGAAGCGTTGCTCGATGCGGTTCGGGTTCCATGGCAAATCATAGTTCACCATCAGATGCGCGCGCTGCAGGTTAATACCTTCACCAGCCGCGTCCGTTGCCAGCAGCACCTGTACCTCAGGGTCGTGCCTGAACGACTCCTGGGCCTTCATGCGCTCTTCGCGGCCCATGCCACCGTGGATGATGACTACGGCATCTTTGCGGCCGAGGAGCGTTGTGATGCGCTGCTCCAGGTAGTTCAAAGTATCCCGATGCTCGGTGAAGAGAACCAGCTTCTGGCGTGGCGACGGCACGGGCCGTGGAGTCGCTCGGACGCCATCAGGGGGAGGATCATCTTCGCGTGGTCGGTCGGCGGTCGCCGCCGGCGTGAAGATTTCGCCGAGAAGATTTGCAAGTTCGCGCCACTTCTTGTCTTCGCCACTTCGCCGAACGGTTAGCGCGAGAGACTCCAGCCGCTTGAGGGTATCGATCTCGCCCTTCAACTCGGCGATGGTGCGCGCTGCGGTGGCCTGATCGAGAATCTCCTCTTCGGCGGCCTCAACCTCGTTGTCCGGTGCTTCTTCCAGATCTTCGACATCCTCCGCGTCGAGCGTCGGCGCGGCGGCAGCGATCGCGGGGCCAACCTCGCCTCCACGGTGGAGCAACTCCATCTCGCGAAGTCGACTCTCAAGACGCTCGCGGCGGCGGCGCAGCGACTGGTAGATCGCCTCCGGTGAGGACGCGAGGCGTCGCTGCAGGATCGTCAGCGCAAAGCCAACGGTCCCGGCGCGCTTGTCGTTCTGCAGCGCCTCGGCGCGGTTGAACTCCTCGCGTACATAGTCAGTGACTTCCTTATAAAGCTGCGCTTCGCGGTCGGAGAGCTTGTACGAAACGGTGTATGCGATGCGCTCGGGAAACAGGGGTGTCGCGTCGAACTTGAGGAGGCCCTCCTTGACCATACGGCGCATCAGGTCCGAGACGTCGGCGGCGTGAACGCCGTCGCGGAAACGGCCCTCGAAACGATCGCCGTCCAGCAGCGCCATGAACAGTTGAAAGTCTTCTTCCTTCCCGTTGTGGGGCGTCGCCGTCATCAGCAGGAAATGGCGCGTCAGGGTCGAGAGGAGCTGGCCGAGTCTGTAGCGCTTGGTGTACTTGATCTCTCCGCCGAAGAACGTGGCCGACATTTTGTGCGCCTCGTCGCAGACAATCAGATCCCAGCCACAGTCAGGTGCCGCAAGCTTCGCCTGCACGTCCTCGTTGCGGGAGAGCTTGTCGAGGCGCGCAATGACGAGGTTGGTCTCCAGGAACCAGTTGCCGGTGCGGGCGGCTTCCAGCTTGTCGTTGGTGAGGATCTCGAACGGGAGGTGGAATCGGCGATAGAGTTCGTCCTGCCACTGTTCGGCCAGACTGCCAGGGCAAACCACGAGGCAACGCTGCAAGTCGCCGCGAGCGATCAGTTCCTTGATCAAGAGTCCGGCCATGATTGTCTTACCGGCGCCTGGGTCGTCGGCCAGCAGGAAGCGGAGCGGCTGGCGCGGCAGCATGGCTTCATAGACTGCTGTGATCTGGTGAGGGAGCGGCTCGACTACGGATGTGTGCACCGCGAGCACCGGGTCGAAAAGATGCGCGAGGCGGATGCGATGCGCTTCAGAGACCAGCCGGAAAAGACCTCCGTCGCCATCGAAGCTCCAGGGCCGGCCCTGCTCGACAATTTCGAGGCGCGACTCATCGTGGCGGTAGATCAGCTCGTTTGCGACCTTGCCCGCAGGCGTCTTGTACGTGAGTTCGAGCGCCTCGGACCCGAACCACTGCACGCTCACGACGGTAACAAGGCAGTCCGGAAGGATGCCGCGCACGGCTGCGTTGGGCCGGAGGTCTTCGAGATGGGTCATATTATTTGTCCGGTCGTCTGCAATTTCATTGGGAGACAGGCAGTTACCGAATCTTGGGACTATGCCACGTTGAGAAAAACGGTTCTACACGAGCGCCGACGCCAATGAGATATCCGACGCGACATTGCCCGGCGCGGGAGAAGACCGGGCGACCATCCTGCGGCGGAGGAGCGCTACGAATTAGGGCGGTTGTTGGTCACGGCTCACGTGTCGAGCATGTCCCACTCGTCTCCCAAGGCCCAGCGAAGCGCCGAGAGCTTCCCGTTAATCATGCCCCACTCAAAGTCATCCCACGGCCCGAGGTTTTTCTTGCCGTATCGGCGCTCTACTTTATGCGCGGCCTTGAGAGCAGCTCGCCACACGTCGCGTTGCACGGTTTCACGCGCTCCGGACTGGCGCGGATAGGTTTCCTTTTCTACAAGCTTAATGTGTCCTTGTTGGACGCCATTCCGGAGACCCCAGTGCCGGTTGTACCAAACCTGATTGAAGAGCAAGTCTTCGGCCTTCAGAATCTCTGATAGACCGCGTGGTTCCTGGGTCCACGACAGCTCGAACATCACGTCACTGACGAGTGACGGCTCAATGCGCCTGAGCAGTTCGGCGAGGTTGATGAAATAAAGCGACTTGATGCGCGAGAAATAGTCAGCGATATCAGCGTGAGGCAGCTTTTCATTTACATTGACCATGCTGAAGTCGCTCTTATTGTACGTGACGAATGCAAATCGCGTCCCCGATGTGGCTTTCGCGTGAACGCATTCCGCGTAGGTCTCGATGATGAGCGCGTCGGCCATCGAGTTCCTGTCACGATGGAACGGTGCTTTTTTCTGAAGGGCGCGCTGGGCGGCCCTCAGCTTCGCAGCGTCGGTTGGCTCGATCGTCGGCGTTGAGGTGAGTAGTTTTTCGATGCGGTCCAACGTACTGGCAGCGGTACCGCCTACGATTGGTATCTTGTGACTGACATCGTCCAGATGGGAGAGGACCACGCGCATGCGCCGTTTGTCGCCGCCGATCTTGCCGACGGCATCCTTGACCAACCGAAAGTGCGACGACAGGCTCTTGGTGCTTTCGGTTAAGATGCGGTCGCGGTTTCGCCGGAACTCGTCGAGCACGACGCGCGGCACGATGAGGGTGGCGCGCTTGTGCCTGACCATTTCTTCGACAACGCCAAGCAGCGGTGTCTGTCGCTGGTCTTTCGCGAGGTCCAGCCAAACACACGTATCGATAAGTACCTTGAACATGAACCTCATTCTAAACTGAAAATCCGAGTCGTCGAATCACGCGGCGTATGAGGTTTGCGTCACGCGGAGCGGCACTGGCTTGCCCTGGGCGCACGGCTCCCTATGCCACTTGCGGGCTGGAATGCGGGCACACGTCCGTCACGGCTCCGTTCAGGCGCGCGTCGTATGCGCAGCGTCGATTCTTTTATGAATCATCGACAGCAGGGTGAATACTTCCTCGGCGTCTTCGCGGTTGACGGCCCAACTGATTTTCGGTGCGTGGGCGGTGGTATTCCGGAACATGCCGAAGGTTCCCTTGATGAGGTTCGCAAAGCCGCGCTGTTCGGATTTTTCGCTGTCGGTTTCTAGAGCGTTGATTGCGATAACTGGCGCATGACCCGCCAAGGCTCGGTCCACCAGCACAGCGCCATCGTCGGTGAATCCTGTGCGGTCCCGCAGCTTGTCGGCGACGCTTTTAGCCGCTTCCAGAACGGCGTGGAAGTAATTTTCCGAGACCAACTCTTCGCGACAAAAGCGAAGTACATCGGGATGTACCTTCCGGATTTCCAAGTCGTTTCGGAGTTCAAGAGCCCGCCGCTGGGCCTCGGTTAGGGTGCGCGCGTGCTCGACCGAAATAAGCTCGCCACTCGCATCGACGGCCAGACCGGCGAAGGCAAGCGCCCGGTTGAGATTAGTGCGCATGGGTTCGTATCGTTCGGGCGTGCGCGCGTAAAGCTCTGGCTTCATCGACTTCCGGATGAACGCCAGTACGGCGAGCCGGTCCTGGCGTGCATTCTGGCTTTCGGCAAAAGCGTTATAGAGGCGGTGACGCTTCGTCATCTCGGACGACGGGTCAGGCATTTTACAGGTGGCCAGTAGATGTCCCATTTCAGAGCCGATCAGTCCTTCGGAGGTATCGCCTAGAGCGTCTGCGATAGCTTGTAACTTACTCTGCGTGAACATTTTCATATCCGAATCGTTGCCGGGAAAGTGCCAATTGCCAAGAGGGGTCAGCGCGGGATGGGTTCCCAGCTGTTCATTGCGGTGACGCGGCCCTTCGGGAGAAGGCCGCGCCGATTTTTTTGGCGTGAGCACGCTGCGGTAGTTGCGTGCTTCGCGGCTATTGCCGCAATCCGAGTAGATTCCATCCGCCGCGAAGTTGTGCGAGGGAGGGCCGCGTCGCCCTCCCTGTTTTTCGATTGCTAGAACGGGATGGATTCCTCGCCTGTGCCACTGCGTCCGAAGCATCGCGGCGCCGGTCGAGAAACCGGATTTGGCGGGCGACAATTTCCGTTCTGTACCGTTTGCCGCTGCCGTCCTTCGCTTCGTACGCGCGAGTCGTCAACCGTCCCTCGATATAGACCTGGCGGCCTTTGCCGAGATAGCGCTCGCACGTCTCGGCCAACTTTCCGAAGGCAACCACGCGATGCCATTCGGTGCGTTGCTGCTTCCCGCCGCTGCGGTCCGTGTAACGCTCGGTCGTGGCGACCGAAACATTGGCGACCTTCTGACCGGATGGCAGGGCATGAACCTGCGGGTCACTGCCCAGATTTCCGATTACCGTTGCGGTGTTAACTGCCATTGTCTTTCCTCCTGTCTGCGCCCGCTTCCCGTCATCGGGCAGGGCGTTCTTGCCATTGCGTTTCGCTTCCATTGCGCGACGGGTCGCCCTATGCGGCGGCCCTCACATTATTTTCTGCCTGATGCAGGCGGTGCAGCGCTGTCTGATAGTGGGACTCGTCAAGCTCGATGCCGATGTATCGGCGGCCAAGCTGCCGCGCCGCGACAAGCGTTGAACCTGAACCGCAGAACGGGTCAAGGACAGTGCCGGACGGCTCGCAAAAAGCCTCGATGAGAGGCGCAATCGACTCGATGGGCTTCTGCGTCGGATGTAGCCGGTTGCCCGTATAGGGAAAGTCGATTACGTCGGACACCGGCTGTGCCGGCTGTTGCGGATTGCCTTTCGCCAATAGATAAGCCTGCTCATGCTGGTAGCGCAGAAAGCGGACAGAGGAAGCATATTTCTTTCGAAACACGATATGCCCGGCAACGTAGAATCCGGCCCTGCGCCATGCCGATAAGAAAAGGTCGGCCCTGTTCCATCCGTAAAAGCTCACGCAAAACGAGTCCGGTTTAAGGGCGCGATAGACCTGCATGAAAGCCGGTTCCAGCCAGCGGCCGTTATCATCGTTTATGACTTTCCTTCCATCGCGGGAACGGTAGCGCGTGATGTATGGCGGGTCGGTGAAAGCGAAATCGATGCTGCCAGACGGGATGCGCCGCATTACATCCACGCAATCACCTTGGAAAACCACGCCAGATTTGAGAATGCCAACGGCATTATCATTTGCTATTTGCACATCCATTCTTGTTGCTCCTATCCCTAAAAAGGGAATTTTTTCCGGCGTCCCTCTCACAACGGGTGGAGGGCGACGAAAAAATCGGAGACTCAGGAATTTCGGATCGCGAAGCCGCGCAGTCTCTGCGGACGCAGGACAGCATCGTTTCGCTGGCCAAGGACGCGCGGAGCGGCAAGCCTACAACTGGAATAAGAGCGGGATTTGAGTCGTACTTATGTGATGATGACTCGAGAGGAACAAACGGAAAGTGCAGCAGCGGTGGCGATGACGATATTCGATCTCTTCGAAGTACACGCCGATGAGGTTGTCTTCGACGTTAAGGCAGCAAGCGATTTGATCGAGGAATTCGCCGACCGGCGGGTGCGTGAAGCGCAGCGGCAACCACGCAACGGGAAGGTTGTTCGATTGCGGGCGGTGAGCGGTAGCGGAGGATGCCGTTCGGCAGCAGACGAGTGTGCGGTGTGCGGCGCGCGCGTACGCTAGTGTCTCGCTTCTGTCCCTGGGGCCGCTGTTACCTATCTGTCCGGTATGGACCCCTGGAGGAAAAAGTCTTGCAACCTCTAGATAACCCGTTTACTAGAATACTGTTACCTATGTGTCCGGTATAGACCAATTAGGTTTTGGTGCGGGCGGAGGGAATCGAACCCTCACGAGCTGTAAAGCTCAACGGATTTTCATACCGTCTACGGCTTTCGCCGCCCGGACGCTGGGCTTCAGTGCAACGCGTCCGGTTTGCGGTCTGGACTATCCCTTCACCGTCTCCCGAATGATCCGGGGCTTAGGTGCTGCCCGTCTAGTCTCTACACCTTCCCGGAGGGAGCGTTCCGTCCGGGCTTGGCTCGGGATTGCCATGTCACAGGTTTCCCCGAATTTGGGCAGTTCTGCATCGCCGGTTTCCCAGGCGAGCACTCAAATTCTGTTCAAGTCCGTTGCGTCTGCCGGTTCCGCCACACCCGCATGGCTGGCTGCGTCTATTCGTTTATCACAAGAGAGCGGAGCGTACACATGTAGTTTGGTTTCAGGATCTTGGCTGGTTTTTGTTCTTTTTTAACTTCGGCCTCATGACGTTGATGGCGGCGGCATCGAGCTGCGTCTTGATGTGGGAGGCGTAGTATTTTTCGATCATCTCGACGCTGGTGCGGCAGTTTTTGGCAATCTGGTAAATGTCGGCGCCCTCCATCAGGCGCAGACATATATATGTGTGCCGGAGGCTGTAGGCCGTTCGAGGCTGGCCCTCGCGGTCGACCCTGAGATTTTCTTCGTCGAGAATTGTCTTGAATAGTTCGCGCTGCCATTTCGGAAAGATGAGGTCTGTCGGTTCCGTCTTGCGCAACTCCTCGGATGTGGTTGCGGCTTTTGATCCGTTCTCGTCCGAGCGGACGTCGTAAGCGCGCGCCGGTCGGAGTCTGGCCTTCAATCTCTCGAAAGGGAGGACAGCGCCGGGCATGCTCTTGCAGTAGCCGACGCCGCGTTTGCCGCGCACCTCGATTTCAAGAATGGTCTGGCCGCTCGCATCGTCTTCGACGATCGTCACGTCACGGAATTGAAGACGCCACGCTTCATCAGGCCGGAGGCCGGTGTTGACGGCGAAGAGCACATAATCGTGGAGTTGTTCTGATTCCCATTTGTAGCGCGTCATCTTCGGTTCGTGCGCGCGCTTTCGTGTCGCTTCGTAAAGCTTTTTGTATTCCTCGGGAGAGAACCAGGCCCGGTGCGAGATTTTTGGCGATGACCGGTAGGGTTCGGAGAGATCCGGAAGATGTTGGAGCCATCCCTGGCGAACGGCGGTTTTCAATGTCTGCCGGAGGGTCACCATTTCCTGATGCATGGTGTTGTGGGCGGGCGGCTTGCCGCGCTTCGCCATCGCTTCTTCGAGGCGGTGAATTCGGTACTCCTGGACCTTACCGGCGGTGATTTCCGAGAGGCCCATGGGGCCGAAGAATGGCACCAGATGCACCGACGACCGCCAGTGCTGGCCCGCGACGTAAATCCTGCTGCGCTGGCCCTGGGTGATGATGTCGTATTCACGCAGATACTGTTCCGACGCTTCGGCGAAGGTTTTTTCGGTTTTGATTTCTCCGGTGCGGAGCTTGCCCCGGAGCTGCAGATACCAGTCCTCGGCGATCTCTTTGGCTCTGGAGAGGCTGTCTTCCTTCGTGCTCACCCGACGGTTTTTGCCGCCGAGGTAGGTGGAACACTGCCAGGAGTCGCTGTTCGGGCGTTTGTAAACGTGAACCTTGCCGCCGAGGATGGTGTGATGTTCCGGCACCGTGATGCCCTCCAAAACCCTTCAAAAACCGAGAAAGTGTGAAAGGTTTGTGTAAGGCTATATCGATCTATGGACTATGTCTATACCCATTCGCAGAGTAGGCTTTTCTGCACATTTGAGAATTTAATTTTGGGATTTTAAGTCCCCTATGTCTGCCATTCCATCACCCCGGCGCAACGACCCAAGAATCTATCGCAGCGCCGGATAGATGTCATCGAAGAAAACCCCTACGAGGCCGGGGCCAGGGTCGGCGGAACCCGGCCGGGCATCGTCGCCGTATATGATCGCAGGCAGCGCTCGCCTATCCTTTTTATGATGGCTCGAGAGCATCGCAACTTCCGGCGCCGATTCGCGATGGCCCTGTTAGCGGTTTCGATTTCTGGGTGCGCGGTTGGCAAACCGCCCATCGAGCAAACCTCGCAAGTGGTTGCTACTCCGATTCAAGGAGAACTGACAGTTGCGCTGAACCGGGCGCCCGCCGTCGGCGAGGTCACGCCCGTGAACGTGTCGATCGCAAACGGCACCGATATTTCGCGCTCGATAATTCCGAGCCAGATTTTCGCGATCAATCAATCGGGTCAGCGCATCGCGCCACTTCCACCGGGTGAAGCAGCACGACAGGCCGGGGGCGCCGGCGAACTTAAGGCGGCGATCGAGAGCGGCGCGGTAAGCGGCGTCGCGGGAGGCGCGTTGGGCGCGGGACTCGGAGCAGCGGTAGGGGCGGTCACCGGCGGGATCGGTCCTGGCGCGATCATCGGCGCTGCGACCGGGGCAGGATGGGGAATCTTCAGCGGCGCCCAGCGCGGCCAGGATCGCGCCGATCAGCAAGCCGTCGCGCAACTCGGTTCGCTGGCGCTGCCTCAGGAAGATGTCGCGCACAATTTCACGGTGAGCGGTTACGTCTTCTTTCCCAAGAGTGAGTATCAGCAGGTTCAGATCCTGATGATAAATCGCGAGACCGGTGATACCGAGGTGGTAACGCGACCGTGGCCGTAACGAAAATTGCAAAAACAAACCCACCGGTTGAGCTAGCTGCGATCGAAGGAAGGCGGCATCTCGCGAACAGCAAAAATTACCAAACGAAGCCAAAAAACCCGCGCGGATGCTACTCTTTCGCTTTCTTTTCGCCTCTATTTAGCGTCACATGGTGGTCCTTTTCGGTCACTTCTCGGCGAGTAGACCCTTCCCCGGCACGAAGTTGAGCTCGAGGCGGATGCCGTCGGGATCCTCGAACAGCACCGAGTAGTACCCCGGCGCCCAAGAACCCTCCTCAGGAGCATGGACGATCTTCGCGCCGAATTCGCGCAGCGATTGATACGCCGCATCGATGTCCTCGCGAGTGCGCGCGCGAAAGCATAGATGATGCAATCCAACGCGCCGTTGCACGAATTTCTCGCCGCGATACTTTTCCGCGCTCGGCATGATTCCGAGCGCGGTGCGTCCGCCGACGCAGTAGAACATTTCGCTTGTGTCAATCACCGGCTTCATTCCCAGGAAGGGCAGCAGCTTTTTGTAAAACGGAAGCGAAGCCTCGAAGTCGGAGACGGTGAGGATCACATGCGCCATTCCGTTGACTTCCATTTCGTGCCTCCTCAGATGCGTCGGGCCTGCCGCGCGGTGGGCTTGAGTGTAATCGATGTACCAATGAACAAGCCGCGATTCATCAGGCCCTTCTCATCGTATGAGACGTCCAGACCGGCCGCGTCGAACGCCTCGATATATTCCGCGTTGTTGAATAGGAAAAGCTCATGCTTCTGGGTCAGGTACTCGACGCGATCGGGAGTGCCGATCAGCATATGCCACTCGGATACCGACATGCGTCCGGTTGTGGAACTAATCGCCATCCGCGCGATCTTGAAGTCCGGCTTGTCTACAAAGAGCGGGTGAATGCCGCCGGGCGTCCAGGTTTCCTCGGTCAGCCACGGCTCGACGATCAGCACGCCTCCCGGTTGCAGATGACGCGCCATGTTGACGACCGCCTCGCGCAAATCTGACGGCGATCTCATGTATCCGATGGAGCTGAAAAGGCAGGTGACGACGTCGAATCGGCGACCGAGGTCGAACGTACGCATGTCGCCTTGGTGGAAGGCGATCTCAGGATGACGTGCCCGCGCGACTTCGAGCATCTCGGGTGTCAGATCGATTCCTTCTACAGCGTAGGACCTCCGCAAAAACGACAGATGCGTGCCGGTTCCGCATGCGACGTCGAGCAGCGCCTTGCCAGGTGAGGTTTTCTTCTCAGCGATGATCTCGTGCAACCGCTTCGCTTCGGCCTCGTAGTTCTTGAAGCTATAGAGCGCGTCGTAAATCTTCGCGAGTTTCGAATACTCCGACATCGTCGCACCGAATGGCGGTTAGCATGCCCTGAAATTGCCGCGGTGTGAAACGGCCGCAAAAGAAAACGGCCTCGCTCATCGCGAAGCCGTATCTTCCACTTCGATCGCGATAACTTCTACAGCATTGAGGTGAGCACGACGATCGCGCCCTTGCCGGGCTTACCTTGCTCGGACGGATCGGCAATCACCATCGAGTTGCTGGTTATCCGCAGGCAGTTTGGATCGACCAATCCGCTCGCGAATGGCCGGGTTACACCCTTGTTGTCAACGCGATAGACGTTGCCATCGCGCTCCGCCGCATTTTTCGCGGCCGGCCTGCCCGCATCGACGATTATGAGGTTTCCCGCGTAGTTGCCGAAGCCGGGCGGCGCATAACCCCAGCCGGTCGGATTGACGAATCCAACCAGGTATTCGGTTTTCTGTTTTCCATCAGCACCGAGCACCTCGATTCTGCCGACCTTTGCCGCAATCTCCATGCGCGGGCGCATCCCAGCCAGCATCGAATTTGGCGCCTTCGGATCGTTAGCCGCCGTGAACCCAATCGAACTTATCTCGTATGCCGGCGCGCCATCGAAAGTGGCGAATGCCTTCGCCTTGCCGCTCGAATCGATCTCATAAATCGTCGCGTTGCCGTTGGCCACTGCATAGAGCTTGCCCGCGAAGGGACTCCCCACGGCGCCGAACTCGAGGTCGTGGCATTCGGTTGCCTTGCCGCCGTTGAGCTTGCCCGCATCGGGAAGTTTCGCGAATGAGGTGGCCGACGCGCCGCCGATGCGCATGATTTCGCAGGGAGTTTTCTCATCGGAGCCGGACGCGACGAAGACCTGGCCCGTGTACGATCCGAAACCCGCCGGAGCGATCGCTAAGCCCGCGGGATTCGCGACCTTGGCAAGCGTCGTCGCGGTTCCACCACCCATCGGAGCCGACATCACAGCGCCTGACGCATCAGAGAAGATCAGCTTGCCGCTGTCGACTTGAACATAGACCGGGCTGGTCGAGCCCGTGATCTTGAGTGCCTTGATCTCATATGTGATCTCGACATCGAGCCCCTTGCCGGCGGCCGCGTTCGCGATTCGTGCGCCCAACATGCCCGACGATGCGAGCATCACGGCGGCCACGGCCATCGCCGCCATTGTCAATCCCGACCAGTTATTTTTTCTTTTCCAGTTCATCCAGCGCCTCGTTTATGAAGTACCTTTGTGCCGGGTCGCGATCATCCATCGCCGATTTCTTTTGCGAGACCCACTCTGCAACACCAATTACCGCCGCCTCCGCCGGATCGGGAATCCCTAGCGCACTGGCAACCAACTCCAGCTGCGCGTACAACTCCTCGGGCAGTTCCAACTGAATTTTTCTTCCCGCCATCGTCAGCAGTCTTTTCCCCATTGCCAAACATTTCAAACGACCATCACCATATAGTCTTTTGAAACCCGCCCCGTCAAAATGATTAGTCCGTGACCTCGCAGCCAAAATACCTTGGATCGCTGGTCGAGTACCTCGACCAGGGACGCTTTCGCGCCGGGCTGGTCGTACGCGATCAGGATCGGCATATCGCGCTGCTCGATGCGGGAGGCCGCGAGAAACTGATTTCGCGCGACCTCGTGCTGGTGCGTTATTCCGATCGCAAGGCCGATTCGTCGAATCTTGCTGACGTCCTCGGCGAGCTGGAGGCTGAGCGCGCGGAGCTCTCGTCGGAACTCGATCTCAACCTGCTTTGGGAAGTCGTTCACGAACAAGGCCGCACCTTCACCGCTGATGAACTCGCCGAGCTTTTTTTCGGCCGCCGTTCCGCCGCGGCTTCTTCGGTGATGCTGGAGGCGCTGCTCAACGATCGCCTTTATTTCACACGCCGTCACATGGAGTTCCAGGCGCGCACGCCGGAGCAGGTCGAGCGCTTGCGCGTGCAGGCCGAAAAAATTCGGATGCGCTCCGATGAGTTCCGCGAGATGCAACGCGTCATCAGGCAGATCCTCCATGGCGCCACCGACGCCTCGCCCGAAGAGGCGGCTCCGCTTGTCGGCAAGCTCAAGCCTTACATCGAAAATCCGTTCACGCGCAGCCGCGACCTTACCGCGATGCTGGAGCAGGCGGCGCCCGACATCGAACCGGTCGAGGCGGCATTCGAAATTCTCGATCGCCTGGGTGAGGCGCCCAAGCTGCCGCGCTTCGCCACCATCGCGGGGCTTAAGCCTGATTTTTCCGAGCCGGTTGTGGCGGAGGCTGCGAATGCGGTCGCGCCGGATCGTCCCGAGACCGATGGCGGATTCAGCATCACCATCGACGACGAAGAAACCGTCGAGATCGACGACGCCTTGAGTTGCGAGAGCCTTCCGGACGGCTCACTGCGGGTGCGCGTGCATATCGCGCTGGTGGCTGATTTCGTTGCCAAGGATGGCCCAATGGATCGCGAGGCGGCGCAGCGCGCGACCACCGTTTATCTGCCGGAGATCACGGTGCGCATGCTGCCCGATTCGGTGTCGTGTGCGGCGGCGAGCCTGATCGCCGGTGAGGTTCGGCCGGTGCTTACCACCGACGTGATCATTTCCCCCGACGGCGAGGTTGCGGAGGCCTCGATCTATCCGGCGCGGATCAAGATCAGTCAGCGCCTCGATTATGATCGCGCCGATCAAATCCTCGCCGATCCGGAATTCTCAGGAGAGCTCGCCGATACCCTGGGCAGGCTCAACCTGGCCGCGGCTCGTTTGCGCGAACGTAGGCGCCGCGCGGGAGCGCTGTTCATCCAGCGGCGCGAGGCGAAGGTTCGCGTTCGTGGCGATGACATCGAGATCGAGGTGCTCGATACCGCTTCGCCGAGCCGGCTGCTCGTCGGCGAGTTCATGGTTCTGAGCAACTACGTCGCCGCGCGATACGCCGCCGACCATCGCATCCCTATCATCTATAGAGTGCAGCCGCGCGCCAGTGGCGATTTCGCGGGACAGCGTCCGCGCCTGTCGCTTTATCCCGAGTATCACGCCGGAATTGGGCTCGATTACTACGCGCAATTCAGCTCGCCGATTCGCCGCTACGCGGACCTGGTGCTGCAGCGGCAGCTGATCGCGGCGCTCGCGCGGCCCGACCGCTCGGCATATTCGCAGGAAGAGTTGCTGGCGGTGCTGGCAGGCGCCGAGAATGCTGAAGCAGACGGTCGCGAACTCGAGCGCCGCGCCAAGCGCTACTGGATTCTGCGCTACCTCGAGCGCAACGCCAGCGATGCCGAACTCAGCGCAATTGTGACTCGCGAGGGTGCCAGCGCCGAGCTTAACGACTATGGCGTGCGCGGCACCCTGCATGGCGCCCCCCACGTGCCCACTGGGTCGCAAGTCGTGGTTCAGATCGGCAGAGTCGATCCGCTGCGCGGCTGGCTCACGATGGACTACGTGCGCCCGGCTTCAGAGGTTATCGAGGATGCTCCCTAGTCCCCATCGTTTCTAAATTCCGGCGTTCGCCTTCATCACGCTGCAAAGTTGTCCTGATCCAGGCGCCATCGATCGATCGACTCGATATTGAAGCGCCAGTCGCTTCCGACCTTGAAAGCTGGAAGACGTCCCCGCTTGAGCTGACGGTAAATCGTCGAAGGGTGCACCTTTAGATAATCGGACAACTCCTTCACCGTCATAACGTGGCTGCTTTCGTTCTTCATCCCTCAGATGTCCTCCCTGGTTTCTTTTGGCGGTCTCCCGCATCGTTCGACTTGCTTAAACGCAAGCGGCGTGCCGCCATCGCGACCGGGAAAAGCGCAGCGTGCTTACACGGTTTTATCCAAGGATGAGGCGTGTTAACTGATAGTTATTTGGCAAAATGACTAAAATTTGGCGCGTCGAAGCAAACGGCAGGCCGTCACATTTCTGAACAGCGAGCCGTCCCGATCTGATAAAGATGTTCTGCTTAAAGACGCTCGCCCGCGTCCTACACTTTCCCTATTAGGTCACGATTGGTGTCGCTCACCATCTGGAGAATCGAGGCTTCATCATTGCCGCGCGGCAGCAGAATTAGGCGATGAACTCCGAGGTCGGCGAAGCGCTTGGCGGTATCGCGATCAACCTTGATGCGCGGCGTGACGCTGATCTCGAGGTCCTCGAACTTCTTGCCCTCGGCCTTGCATGCCTCGCGAACACCCTTGATATTTTTGTCGGCGCCCTCGAGGTCGAGTGCGAAGCCATACCATCCTTTCGCGAGGCGCGCGGCGCGGCTGTAGGCCTCTTTGGTGTGACCACCAAAGACTATCTCAGGATGCGGCTTCTGCACCGGACGCGGCATCGCGTTGACGCCCTTGAACCTGACCCATTGTCCGCTGAACTCCGGCTTCGGCATCGTCCACAGCGCCAGCATCGCCTTGAGATACTCCTCGGTGCGCGGCCCCTTATGATCGAATGGCGCGCCGATCGCATCGAACTCAGGCTTGAGGTAGCCGATGCCGATTCCGAAAATCAGCCGCCCATTCGATAGCACGTCGAGCGAGGCGAGCTCTTTTGCGAGGACCACCGGATTGCGTTGCGGCAGGATGATGATTCCGGTACCAAGGCGAATCGTCGAGGTATTCGCCGCGACGAACGACAGCGAGATGCCGGGATCGAGCATCGGATGGTCGGGCGCGACCGGCGAAGGCGGCACCTGCGGATCGGGCAGAATGACATGCTCGCCCGTCCACACGCTTTCGAAGCCGGCCTGCTCGGCGGCCTTCGCGACGGCGGCGGCGGTTTTCGGAGATGCACACGGTCCGTTATTGATGCTGAATAATCCGAATTTCATAACGCCGTCGTACCACGAAATTTCATCCGTTCCAATCTACCATGTGACCGTCATTTACCTGATTTCGACTAACTAAGGGATGGCATTCGATTATTTGTGCTGAGCATGTAATTCTGTGTGGCTATGTCACCGATGATACAGGTCCGCAACGTTCCCAACATACTTCATCGAACGTTGAAGGCTCGCGCGGCGCGGTCGGGAATGTCGTTGTCAGCATATCTATTGAATGAGCTGCGGCTGATCGCCGAACGGCCGACGATGGACGAGATGCGCCAACGCCTGCATCGACGCGAGCGCGTGGCACTGCCCGAACCCGCTGCTCGGACGGTCCGCGCAGAGCGCGATTCGCAATGATTGCCCGATCAGGCCGCGCAGCGTTCTATCAAAAAATCAGAAAGCGGTTTGGGAAGGCGAAGCGACGTCAACCAGGATAGGTCGGGTAACCTTCTGAACTTGGCCTCGTAGTCAAGGACCGTAACGCCGACGATTTCGTTGGTCTCCCGGTCAACGTCAACAAGTAGCCCGTCTCTTTCCTTCGTCGCATGACTAAAGGGCGATTTTTTAACCGAGAGGTACAGCACATCACCTTCGCGGTCATAGTGCTTTTCTAGGGCCATAGCTGCCGTCCTCGAGGGATACTACCGGAAGTTGTATACGCAGTGAGCAGGATCCCACTTCCGTTGGCTAAATATTTTACCACAGCGACCACCCGTACGCCGCCCCACTGAAAACCCTTGCCGGGGTCGGGGTTACCCCAAAATTCTTTTGCGTCGGGCGTGTTTCCCTCAAGTACTTTCTCTGGATCGCTGATCGCGTCTTTCACCCTTTGCTCTTCGCCACGCAGATGTGGACGTTGCGGCAAAACATGCCCGTTCCAGCACTGATCGGTCGCGTTGACTGTATTTCCGAACTTATCAATGACCGTGAATCGCAATCGGCTGACGTTACTAAACCTGGCATACAGGCGCGATGCAATTGACGCTCCGGCATTCGCTTCGGATAATCGCCTCCAATGAGATGTCCGCAATGCGGTACCGAATCGAACCCGCAGGCCGCGTTCTGTTCGCGATGCGGAGCGAAAATGCTCGAGGTTAAGCCGGCCTCGGTGCGCGAGTACTCCATCGCGATGATCCGCCGCTCGTACTGGTATTACATGGGGCAAATTATGATGGGCGCGATTCTCACCTGCGTCGGAGTGACGCTGCTGCTCAAAGGCGTCCAACCGATGCAGCTCGGATTCGCGCTACTCGTCATCGGAATTGTGACCTGGGCGATCATTCCGCTCGCGCATCGATCGGTGTCATGGCGCGTCACCTCGGATCGGTTGATGGAACAGCGCGGAATTCTTGCAACCTCCCGCCGAGAGGTGGAACTTCAAGATATCCGATCGATCGAGGTGACTCGGCGGTTACGCCAGCGCCTCGCCGGACTCGGCGACGTGGTAATCGCATCGGCGGCGAGCGCCGATTACATGATTCGCATGACTGATGTGTACGATCCCGACGGAGTGGCGGAAACGGTGCGCAAGGCGCGGTTGAAGCGCCTCGCATAGTCGGTGACGTGGAGGGGAGCGCGCGATGGGTAAACGGGCAGACCTGCGTTACGAGCGCAAATTCTGGAAAGAGGGAGTCCACGCGGTCGCGGGCGTTAACGAGGCAGGCGTCGGTCCGATGGCGGGTCCGGTCGTCGCTGCAGCAGTTTTGTTCGCGCCGGAGGTTTTCATCAAAGGCGTGCATGATTCGAAACAGGTTTCGCGCGAGAAGCGCGAGGAGCTCTATCCTTTAATCATGGAACGCGCGATGACGGTGGGTGTCGGCAGCGCAGGCATCGATGAGATCGACAGCCTCAACATTTACTGGGCGACGATGCTCGCTTTCAAGCGCGCGCTCGCGGCCCTGACCCAGACGCCCGCGCACGTGTTGGTGGACGGGCGAAAGATTCCCGGGTTGAAGCTGCCGCAAACCAAAATCGTCGGCGGCGATCGCAAGAGCTTCTGCATCGCGGCGGCCTCGATCATCGCCAAGGTCACGCGCGATCGCCTGATGCTGGAGTTCGATCGCCTCTATCCCGGCTATGGTTTCGCCGAGCACAAGGGCTACTGCACACCGGGTCATATGCGCATCGTCGAGGAGCGCGGCCCCTCGCCGATTCACCGCAGGTCATTTTCGCCGGTCGCGATCGCATCGCAACTTAAGCTGTTCGGGCCGCGCAGCCGATTCGGGCTGTCTTAGGGCCGAATCGAAGTTGAAAAGAAACTCTTTCCTGAAAACTCCTCGGTTCCGCGCGGAACCAGCCGCGTGAACTTTATATATGTTGATTTGTCTAAGCCGTCTTATCGGAGTAAATTCGTACTAGGTTGGTCCGGAAACGGCACGGAGTCTTTATGGCATTGGAACGCGACAAGCACGTGGCGCAGCGCGCAATGCTCACGCTCGACGAGGCGCAGCTGCTGGATGTCTACCGCAAGATGGTGACGATTCGCCGCTTCGAGGAAAAAGCCGCCGAGATGTACACCAAGGGTAAGATCACCGGATTCTGTCATCTATATGCGGGCGAAGAAGCGGTAGCTGTCGGCGCCATCCAGGCGCTGTATGACAAGGACTACGTTGTCTCGACATATCGCGAGCACGGCCACTGCATCGCCAAGGGCGCGGAACCTCGCGTCGTGATGGCGGAGCTGTTCGGCAAGGAAACCGGCATCTCGCACGGACGCGGCGGCTCGATGCATCTGTTCGATCCGGTGCTGCGCTTCATGGGCGGATACGCGATCGTCGGCGGCGGCCTGCCGATTGCCGCCGGGCTCGGCCTCTCGGTTATGTACAAAGAGGAGCAGGAAATCGTCGCATGCTTCTTTGGCGATGGCGCGCTTCCACAGGGCGCGTTTCACGAGTCGCTGAACCTCGCGGCGCTATGGAATCTGCCGGTGGTCTTCATCTGCGAAAACAATTTCTACGGGATGGGCACGCTGGTACAGAATGCGATCTCGCAGGAGCACCTGTACAAATTCGCCGAGCCCTACAAGATTCCCGGCGTGCGCGTCAACGGAATGGACGTGCTCGAAGTTTATGGCGCGGTGACTGAAGCGGCGGCGCGGGCGCGCGAGGGTGATGGTCCGTCGCTGATCGAGGCCGTCACCTATCGCTTCCGCGGGCATTCGATGTCCGACCCCGTCGAGTATCGTTCCAAGCGTGAGGAGCGCATCTGGCTGGAGCGCGATCCCATCAAGAATCTGCGCAAGAAATTGCTGACCGAACGCGGCCAAGACGAGGTTCATCTCAAGGAAATCGAGGCCGAGGTTGAGGACGTAATCGAAGACGCGGTCCGCTTCGCTGACGAAAGCCCCGAGCCGAGGCTCGAGGACGTCGGCAAGCACGTCTACGTCGATTGAGGAGGAGGACGTGGCGATGGCGGAGATCTCATACCGGGAAGCATTGAATCAGGCGCTGCGCGAGGAAATGGATCGCGACGAGCGCGTTTTCATCATGGGCGAGGAGGTCGGCTATTTCGGCGGCGCCTTCAAGGTCACCGACGGCTTGCTCGCGGTCTACGGCGAGAAGCGCGTGCGCGACACCCCAATCTCGGAACTCACGATTGTCGGCGCGGGCGTCGGCGCCGCGATGGGTGGGCTACGGCCGATCGTCGAGCTGATGACGGTGAACTTCGGCCTGCTCGCGATTGACCAGATCGTTAATCACGCGGCGAAGATCCGCTACATGTACGGCGGCAAGGCGAAGGTGCCGCTGGTCATTCGCACTCCGCAGGGCGCGGGGCATCAGCTCGGCGCGCAGCACAGCCAGAGCCTGGAGGCGTATTTCCTCCATTGCCCGGGGCTGCGCGTTGCGATTCCCGCGACGCCCGCCGATGCGAAGGGTCTGCTCAAAAGCGCGCTGCGCCAGGAAGACCCGGTGATGTTCCTTGAGCATGAATCGCTGTACAGCGTGAAGGGCGAAGTGCCCGCCGGCGAACATCTGGTGCCGTTCGGGAAAGCCAACGTGATACGCGAGGGCAAGGACGTCACCATCGTCTCGTATTCGAAATGCGTCTACGACTCGATTCACGCCGCCGAGGCACTCGAGAACGAGGGCATCGACGCCGAGGTCATCGACCTGCGCACCCTGAATCCCCTCGACATCGGTACCGTTGTCGAATCGGTCAAGAAAACCGGCAAGGCGATCGTCGTGTACGAGGGATGGAAGACCGGCGGCGCGGGCGCGGAAATCGCCGCGCAGATTTATCAGTTAGCTTTCGATCATCTCGACGCGCCCGTCGAGCGTATCGCGACGCTCGACCAGCCAATTCCATACAATAAGCACCTTGAAAAGGCGGCACTGCCAAGCCCCGCGGATATCGTCAAAGTCGCCGAACGCATGATGTAACTCGCAGGCGCGATTGCCTTTGGAGGCGCGAACGCTTTTGGTGAAACGACTATGAGCAGCGAGATCACGATGCCGAAGCTCTCCGACACCATGGAGGAGGGCAAGATTCTCCGGTGGCTCAAGCATCCGGGCGATGAGGTACATCACGGCGACCAGCTTGCCGAGGTCGAGACCGACAAGGCCGACATGGTGCTCGAGGCTTTCGATGACGGCGTGCTCGACGAGGTCAAGCTCAAAGAGGGCGAGTCCGCAAAAGTTGGCGAGGTGATCGCGACCCTGCGCAAGGCGGGCGAGGCGCCGAGGCCCCGTCCCAGATTGGCAGCCGCGCCGGCGAAGGAGAGGCAAGCCGAAGCGGCGCAGGCCTCGGCCTCTTCGCCAGGAGACGGACCCTCCATCGAGTCGCATCGAGAGTCTCTCCGCGAGCCCAACATTCCCGATGCATTTTCCGGCGAAATGGAAAACCACGCTAATGGCGTCGATGCTGCCGAGCGCAATCCCGCAATGAGCGTGCATCCGTCGTCAGCCGCGCCAACTTCGATGCCGCGCCCGCCGCGACGTCCCTCGCCCGAGGAAGAATCCGCGCAGGAGCAGGAAGCCCTCGCA
Source organism: uncultured delta proteobacterium (assembly GCA_963815835.1). GTDB lineage: Bacteria > Desulfobacterota > Binatia > Binatales > Binataceae > DATGKG01. The sequence continues at coordinate 1,988,001 of CAWFIF010000001.1, read as the reverse complement.
CGCGAAGTCGCCGAGGACGGCCACAAGTTCCGCGCCTCGCCACTCGCGCGTCGCGCCGCCGAAGAGGCCGGAATCGATCTCGCACATGTGCGCGGCACCGGACCCGAAGGGCGCATCACCAAGAAGGACATCGACAACTTCCTGCGCGAGCAGCAGCAGTTCAAATTTCGCCGCTTGGTGCAGCCGCATGAGGGCGCGCCTGGCTCGCGCGAAGAACTTTCCAAGATGCGCAAAACCATCGCGCATCGGATGGCGCAGTCCAAGCGCGAGATCCCGCATTTTTACGCCACCGTCGAAATCGACATGGAAGAGGTGGTGCGTTTAAAGAAATCGCTCGAGACAACCGAAGTTTTCGACGTCAACATCAGTTACAACGACATTATTGTGAAGGCGGTCGCGCTGACGCTCGCGCGCTTCCCGCGCATGAACGCGAGCTTCGTGGATGACGGTATCGTGATTCACCCAAACATCAACATCGGCATCGCGGTCGCAATCGACGACGGGCTGATTCTGCCTGTCATCAGGGAATGCGAGAAGCTGACCCTGCCCGACATCGCGCGCAAGGCGCATCAACTCGTCACCAAGGCCTCGCGTGGAGGTTTCACCAGCGATGAACTCTCCGGCGCGACGTTTTCGATTTCCAACATGGGGATGGCGGGCGTCGAGCATTTCGCCGCGGTGATCGTTCCGCCGCAGGGCGCGATTCTAGCGATCAGCGCGATCAAGGATCGCCCGGTGGCGCGCGATGGCCACCTCGCTATCAGCAAAACGATGATGGCGACGGCGTCGTGCGATCATCGGATCATCGACGGTATCGTGGGCGCGCGCTTTTTGCAGGAGCTGAAGCGCTTCCTGGAAAATCCTGCCAGCCTTCTGGTCTGAGCGCCGTCTTTTCTGACAAAGTTGATGCGCGCGCGACGGTGCGCGCGATCATCTGACAGGAGCGTGTCTTGGCCAACTCACGATACGACCTCGCAATCATTGGCTCCGGACCGGGTGGCTATGTCGCCGCGATTCGCGCGTCGCAGCTCAAGATGAAAGTCGCGATCGTCGAGCGCGATCGTCCCGGCGGCGTATGTCTCAACTGGGGATGCATCCCATCGAAGGCGCTGCTGAACTCCGCCGAGGTGATGGAAGAGATTCGCGGCGCAGCGAAGGAACACGGCATCCAGACCGGGGAGGTCAGCGTCGATTTCAAGCGCGTCATCGCGCGCTCGCGCGAGGCCGCCGACAAGCTGCAGCGCGGCGTACGATTCCTACTCAAGAAAAACAACATCGACCTATACGAGGCGAGCGCGACCATAGCGGGGCCGCACAGCATCGCGCTCGCGCAGGCCGAAGGGAAACCGGCGCCGTCGGTTTCGACGATCGAAGCCGAAAAGATTCTCATCGCGGCGGGATCGGGCGAGCGGCTGTTTCCCGGAATGCAGATTGGCGACGGCGTCATGACGAGCAAGGAAGCGCTGCTGCACGATCGCATCCCATCGAGCATCCTCATCATTGGCGCCGGCGCGATCGGCCTGGAGTTCGGCTACTTCTACCAGGCCTTCGGATCGCAGGTGACGATTGTCGAACTTGAAAAGCAGATGCTGCCCGGATTCGACGCCGAGGTCGCCGAAGAGCTGCGCCGCAACTTCGTCAAGCGCAAAGTTACGGTGCTGCTGGGCACGCATACCAGTCGATGCAGAAATCCGGCGACAAGTGGTCGGTCACCGTCAGCGCCGATCGCGCCGAGAAAAAGCTGGAGGCCGAGAATGTCCTGATCGCGGTCGGACGTGTACCGCTCAGCAAGAACCTCGGCATCGAGAAAGCCGGCGTCGAACTCGAGCACGGCGGATTCATCAAGGTCGACGACTCGTTTCGCACCACCGCCAAAACCATCTATGCGATCGGCGATGTGATCCGCCCTCCCCTGCTCGCGCACAAGGCCTCGGCTGAAGGCATCGCCGCCGTCGAGATCATGGCGGGAGCGCGCGAGCCGGGATTCGATCTGCTCTCGATCGCCGGATGCATCTACTGCGAGCCCGAAGTCGCGACGGTCGGGTTGAGCGAGGCCGAGGCGAAGGCGCGCGGCATCGAGGTCAAAGTCGGCAAGTTTCCGTTCCGCGCGATCGGAAAAGCGGTCGCGACCAACTCCGCCGAGGGCTTCGTGAAATTCGTCATCAGCGCGCAGTACGGCGAAGTAGTGGGATGCCAAATCATCGGACACCACGCGACCGACCTGATTTCCGAGGTGGTGCTCGGAAAGACTCTCGAAGCCACCAACATAGAATTCGGCAAAACCGTGCATCCGCATCCCACGATGTCGGAGGCTATAATGGAGGCGGCGCTCGCGGTCGATGGCGAAGCCATCCACATATAGATGACGGCGAGGCGATCCATATAGATGACGCAGGACACGCGCATACTGAGCGTCGCCAATCTCGGCACCGTTGAGTATCAGACGGCGCTTGCGCTGCAAACCGCGCTGGTCGCGGCGCGCCAAGCCGACGGAATCGGCGACACGCTCCTGCTGCTCGAGCATCCGCACGTGTTCACGCTCGGGCGCGGCGCCGACGAGCGCTTCCTGCTCCCGCGACGTCCGGGCGATGTTCCCGTCTACCGCGTCTCGCGCGGCGGCCAGGTGACCTATCACGGACCCGGTCAGCTCATCGGCTATCCGATCCTGAAATTGGAAGGACCTCTTCGCGACGTGCATCGATATCTGCGCAGCATCGAGGAAGCGATGATTCACGCGGTCGCGGACTGCAAAATCGAAGCGACCCGGCGCGACGGACTGACGGGCATCTGGGTTGGTGCGCGCAAGATTGGATCGATCGGCGTCGGCATCAAGCGCTGGACGACCTGCCACGGTCTCGCGCTGAATGTTTGTCCCGACCTGAGCTACTTCAGAGGCATCGTTCCGTGCGGCATCGACGGATGCGAGATGACATCGATCGAGGTGCTGAGCAACACACAAATTGGTGTCGATAAATTCGCAACGATGATGCGATCGCGCTTCGCCGAAGTCTTCGGCTATCGGGAAGCATCGACCGTCAACCCTGCGACCTTGTGGAAACTCGTCGCATTGAATGCGACGACACCTGAAGAGCAACATCGCAATGCCTGAACGGCGGCATCCAGATTGGATCAAAGTGCGCGCGCCGACGTCGCCGGAGTACCACCGCACCAAATCGATCCTCGCCGAACTGAAACTCCATTCGGTGTGCCAGGAAGCGGCCTGCCCAAATATCGGCGAATGCTTTTCGCATCGCACCGCGACCTTCATGCTGATGGGCGATGTCTGCACGCGCAATTGCCCCTACTGCGCCGTGATTCACGGACGCGTGCGCCCCCTCGATGCCGACGAGCCGCGCAGAATCGCCGACGCCGTCGCGAAGCTCGGCTTGCAGCACGTGGTGGTGACCTCGGTGAATCGCGACGACCTCTCCGATGGAGGCGCAGCGCATTTCGCCGCGACCGCGCGCGCGATCAAATCGATGCTGCCGTTGACGCGCGTCGAAGTTCTGGTCCCCGATTTTCAGGGATCGTTCGCGAGCGTCGATACCGTGGTTGAATCGCCGATCGACATCTACAACCACAACATCGAGACAGTGCCGAGGCTGTATAAAACCGCACGCCCTGGCGGTCACTATCAGCAGTCGCTCGCGGTCCTGCGGCACGCGAAGGAAGCTGCACGCGCGACTGATAAGGTGATGCAGACCAAGGCAGGCATCATGGTGGGACTCGGCGAGCGCGACGACGAACTGCTCGAGGTGATACGCGATCTGCGCGAAGTTGAGTGCGACATCCTCACACTCGGCCAGTACTTGCGGCCGTCCACTGATCATCTGCCGGTCGCGCGCTACGTCACGCCTGCGGAATTCGCGGAGCTACGCACCGAGGCGATGAAGCTCGGCTTCCGCCACGTCGAGTCGGGCCCGCTGGTGCGCAGCTCGTATCACGCCTGGGAACACGTCCACTAGCGTCGCGCGGACATCAACAAGAAGGGCGGCCGCTGATGCTCATCCGCCCATTCGGGATACAACGCGATCTGATCCGTGGTTGGACCCCATTCATCGATGTGGAGTATCGCGAACCCAGTGTGGACCAGCGTGTTGATGTAGGTGGCAACCGTTCGATGTTGTTTGATCACGCCCTTCGCGAGCCAATCGGTGGAACGAGGGCCCTCATCCAGGTAGCCGTCGACGGGCCACGTCGTACGACCGGCGGCGTTGACCGAGAACTTCGGATCCGATGGCGCAGTGTAAATCGGATGCTCAACCGAGAAGACCAAGCGCCCGCCCGCGACTAGCGAGCGATGTACTTCCGTCATGAGTCCGCCGAGATCCTCGATGTAGTGAAACGCGAGCGAGCTATACGCGAGGTCGAACGATGCCGCCGGCAGTTCGAGGTCTTCCATGTCAGCGCGGGTATAAGTGATCGCCGCGTCATGGGTTTTTGCTCTGGCGCGTTCCAACATCTTTTCGGAGACATCGAGTCCTAGAACCTCCGCGGCTCCATTTGCTCGCGCCCAGCGGCAGAACCAGCCGAAACCGCATCCAAGATCGACGACGTTGCGCCCGTGCAAATCGGGAAGAAGCGCGTGCAGCGCGGGCCATTCAGGTGCGCCCTCCAACCCCTCGACTGAACGAGGCAGCCGGCTGTATCCGGCGAAGAACTCATCATCGTCATAGATGTTTTGCGGCATCTTCAGATTGTAGCGCGGCGCGCTGCCGTGGCCGCACCAGCCGACGCATCCGATGATCCATTCCATTCGAGCGATCGCTCGTATGGAAAATCCGCAAGGTGACGTTGAATCGCAGCGGCATCGCCATAGCTATCGCGGCGCGTGACGATGTGCATGATCAGCACGGCGAATGGAAGATAGATGAACACGCTCGCCCATGCGACTTCGTACGCATGGATGACGAACAGCATCGTGATTCCGAACAGCGCGATGCCCGCATAGAGCGCAGGCCCCATCAGCGCGCGCGAGGGCAGATGGAGCATCAGGCCGGCGGGTTTGGCGGCGCCTCGGTTCAGCCGCGCGTCGAGCAGTTGGAAAATTGGAATCGTCACTGCCGCGACAAAATACCATCCGAGGTAATTGCTGATCGGCACGCCGAAATGCGGACCGGGCGGGTCGTACCAGAAAATCTTTCCCAGGAACCAGCGGTCGCCGAGCACGCTCAGCGGGTCAACAACGAGATCGATCATCACCATGAACAGCGCCGCCATCAGCCACACGCGCGGCGCACGCCGAAGCTCGCGAGTATCCAGCAAGCGCAGATCGATGCCGCGCCGGTAGAGCGGCGAACTCACCAGCAGCGCGAGGGTGTAACTCGCGAACGACAGGAAGGTGAACGAGAGCGAATCCATGAACGGCACGCCGAAGATCCAAATCTCGCGGCCGCGTGTCGCCTCGATGTAGTGATATAAGCCAAACGGAAATCCGTTGTGCACCGACGACCATTCGCACGCAAGCGCGACGATGTAAGTGATCAGCGTGAAAAGGATCGTGGTGCGCAATCCGAAGTTGCTGATCGAGATGAAAAGAAAGCACGCGAGAAAGATGAAAACATACGGGCGCAGCGCGATGGTCGATAGCAGCAGACGCATCGCGAATCAGGCCGCGGCGCGGCGGCCGTTTAGCGCGCGGAAAAAATCGATCGCGCGCTTGAGCGCGGGATCCACCGGCCCGGGCGCGTAGCCGAGTTCGGCCTGCGCCTTCGATGAGTCGAAAAACATTTTCTTGCGCGCCATTTTGACCTCGGTCAGACTCGCGCGCGGCGGCTTGCGGGTGACGGTGCGCGCAAATGCCTCGGCGCCGAGCGCGAATCCGTACGCGACCGCGTAGGGGATGCGCAGTTTCGGCGCCGGCATTCCCGAAAGCTTCGCGAGCCTGGTGAACAACTCCGCGAGGCTCAGGTTCTCGCCTCCCAGGATGTATTTCTCGCCAATACGCCCGCGCTCCGCGGCTAGCAGATGTCCGCGCGCGCAGTCCTCGACGCCGACCAGGTTCAGCCCGGTGTCGAGATAGGCGGGCATCCTGCGGTTGAGGAAGTCGAACAATCATCCGTCCGGTCGGAGTCGGCTTGTAATCGAGCGGACCAATCGGCGTCGAGGGATTCACGATCACGACCGGCGCGCCCTCGCGCGCCGCATCCTCTGCGACGCGTTCGGCGAGAAACTTCGAGCGCTTATAAGGACCGACCATCGCGTTGACGGTTACCGGAGTGTCCTCGCGGCCCGGCGCCCCGTGCGGAATTCCGAGCGCGCCGACCGTGCTGGTGTGCACGATGCGCGAGACGCCGGCCTCGCGCGCGGCCGCAATCACGTTGCGCGTGCCCTCAACGTTGATCGCATACATCGGCGCATGGTCGAGCACCCAGAGCCGATAATCAGCAGCGACGTGGTAAACCTCGTCGCATCCTTTCGCCGCATTGCGCAGCGACTCGAGGTCGCGAACGTCGCCGCGAACGATATCGCAGCCGATTCCGCGCAGCGCCGACAGGTCGGCATTCTCACGCGCGAGCGCACGCACCCGGTCACCTCGCGCAATCAGCACGCGCACGACATGAGATCCGAGAAACCCGTTCGCGCCGGTCACGAGAGATATTTTTGCGGACATCGAATGAACCTTGTTCTACGCGGCCGCGGCGATGGTCTCGGTCACGCGCCCCGAAACTGCCGAAGCAGCAGCGCGGCCGGAAATTACCGCGCTCTCAATCGTCGCCGGGAGACCGGTCTGCACCCAATCGCCCGCGAGAAACAAATTTGGAATCGGCGTCACGGTTCCGGGACGAAGCCGGAACGTATCGGGAGCGGGCGCCATGGTGGCGTGTTTTTCCTTCATCACCAGCGCGCGCAGCAGCCTGGCTTCGGCGGACGCGGGAATCATTGCTTTGAGATCGTTCAGGACGATGTCGAGCAGTTCGTCATTCGATCGATCGACAAGTTTGCGGGCACCGCTTATCACAAAGCTGAGATAGCCCGGATGGCGCTCGCCATGCATCTCGAAGATGCGCCGTTTGTTGAACAGCCATTGCGTGGTGGCCCCGATGAATCCTACGAACGCGGAATCGGTAACGACGCGATCGAACCATGCGTGAACGCAGACGATCGGCGAGCTTTGCAATTCTGCAATCGGCGCGAAAAACGGATCCGTGCGCAATGAATTGGGGAGCAGCCGCGCCACCTGACGCGACGGGACCGCACATATGATGTTCGCGGCGCCCAGGCGCGTGCCGTCGCGCAACTTCACGCGCACCGCACTTCCGTTCTCGATTTCGATCGATTCGACCGGAGTACGCATCGACACCACACCGCCGCTGCGCTCGATGAGGCTTGCGGCGCCGCTGCAGTAGAGATCGCTCAATCCAACGCGCGAGTAGACGAACGCGGAATCGGAGCGCCTGGAAAAAAAGCCGCGCCTCAACACTTCGGCGAGCAGCGCGGCGGAGGAAACTTCGGGCTCGTCATTGAGCGTCGCAATCGAGAGCGGATACCAGAACGCCTGGCGCGCGCGTTCGCCCTGCCCGAGCGCGTCCATCAACTGCTCGACGCTCATCTTCTGGAGCGCCGAGGGATCGCGGCGTTGCATCGCGAGCAGTTTGAGGCCGCCCGTCAAGACGCGCAGCCGCTGACGAATCGTGAGATGACGATACCGAAGCAACCCGCCGCTCATGTGAAACGGGCCCGGCAGATGCGCCGTCCGGAGCGTCGCGCGCGCGCCGCCGCGATCGAGCATTTCGATTTCGAGGTCGTTATGAAAAACGAGATTCTTCGCCGCGCCGATGCGGTCCAGAAAATCCAGCGTCTCGGTATAGCAACCCATCAGCACGTGCTGACCGTTGTTGAACGAAGTCACCGCTCTCAGGATCCGCAAATGAGTACGCGCGGCCACCGAGCGCGGGTTTGCTCTCGAGCAGCGCGACGCGAAAGCCCTTCTCCGCCAGCGCGACGCCCGCGCTGAGACCGGCGAATCCGCCGCCGATGATGATGACGTCCTTCGCTTCTATCATTCGCCTGGCATCATTCGCCTCGAAGTGAGGCGAGCCGTCCCGAGGCCCACGCGCGCCCGACCAGATACAGCTTCAGCGGCGCGGGCAAACTGTGACGACGATCGAGCACGCGATAATTCGATCGCACGATACGCTCGAGCAGCGCGCCGTAAATCAGCCGCATCGCTTCCGCAGTCAGCAGTGAGGATCGATCTTCGACCGGTAGCGCCGCTTGGGCCTCGCGATAGAAGTCCTGCGCGCGCGCGGCTTCGAACTCCATCAGACGCACGAAGTTGGGGCTGTATATGCTGTGGAGAATTTGTTCTTCGGTGACGCCGAAGCGCGCGAGATCTTCCAGCGGCAGATAGATGCGGTTGCGGAGGGCGTCTTCCTTTACATCGCGCAGGATGTTGGTGATCTGAAATGCGATGCCGAGTTTTTCCGCATAGATGCGCGCGGCGGGATTGGTGTAGCCGAAAATCTCGATGCAGATGAGTCCGACCACCGATGCGACACGATAGCAGTACAGGCGCAGGTCTTCGAAATTCGCGTAACGCTTGCGAGTGAGATCCATCTCGACGCCGGCGATGAGCTCCTCGAAATAGTCGCGCGGAATGTTGAAGTGCCGGACGCTGTCGGCCAGCGCGCGCGAGATTGCGCGCGTCGGCGTGCCAGTGTAAACGCGCTCCAATTCCTCGCGCCAGCGCCTCAGCAGCGAGGCCGCGTCGCCCGCAGCTTCATCGTCGGCGATGTCGTCGATGAAGCGGCAGAATGCATACACCGCGTGGAGTGCGCGCCGGCGCTCGGCGGGCAGCAGCATGAAGGCGTAGTAGAAATTCGACGTCGAGCGGCGCGTGATTTCGGCGCATCGCGCGTAGTCGGCCTCAAGACCGTTCTTTCCGTTGCCATTCCCCACCGCCATGTCCAGCTCTCCACTCAATTCGGCAATCGTCCTTGCAGCGCGTTCCATCCCAACTTGAGGTAGTCGAACTTCGTCAGTTTCGGACGCCGATTGAAAACGTCGAAGCCGACGCGCTCGATCGCATGCAGGATCGCGAGGCCCCCGCCGGCGAACATCAGGATGTCGCGGCTGAGCCGGCGATCGACGATGCGATGCAGCTCGGCGCCGCGACGCAACATGTCGCGCGCGAACGCGACCTCATGACGCATCAGCGCCAGGAACTCCGGCGTGGCGCGGCGCTGCTTGAGGTCCTCCGGAGCGACGCCGAACTTGCGCATGTCCGCGCGCGGGAAGTAGATGCGATTCTTTTCCAGATCGATCGCGACATCCTGCCAGAAATTCGCGAGCTGAAGTCCGCTGCACACGAGATCGGAAAGGTGCTGACGCTCCGCATCGCGATAGCCGAACAGATATAGCACCAGGCGGCCGACCGGATTCGCCGAGTAGCGCGTGTAGGTCGAGAGAATCTCGTCGAGGGTCTCGAAGCCGCGGAAATTCACGTCGGAGCGAAACGCGACCAGGAGGTCCGCGAACGGCTCGCGCGGGATGTCATAGCGGCGGACCGTATCCGCCAGCGCGACGAACACCGGATGGCGCGGCGTCCCGGCGTAGCAGAGGTCCAGCTCGCGCTCCCATTGCTCGAGCTTGCCGAGGTCGTGCTCCTCGTCGGCAAAGTCATCGGCCACGCGCGCGTAGGCGTAGATCGCGTGCATCGGAGGACGCATCTCGCGCGGCATCAGCCACGATGCGATGGTGAAATTTTCGTAGTGCGACTTCGCCAGACGCGCACAAAACTCATAGGCGGATTTTACGTCAGTCTGACTATGCGTGTTTGACGCGGAGCCGATGGCCGGTTCGGGACGCGCTCTGATGGAAGCCGCGCTCATCGTGTCACGCGGCGTGCGTATGGCGCCCGATAAGTTCACGCGCCTGTGCGCGCGCCCATCCGTCTGTCTCGATGAGATCCTCGAGCGTGCGCGCAGGTTGGTTCGAATGGCGCGCCATCACGGTTTCGAGGTTGCGCGGGATGTCGAGGAACTGCGCTTCGCCGGCGAGGAACGCCGCGACCATCACCTCGTTCGCAGCGTTGAGCGCGCATGGCATGGTGCCCGCGGCCTTAAGCGCCTCGAACGCGAGCCGCAGGCAGGGGAAGCGGCCCAGGTCGGGCTGCTCGAAGGTGAGCGCGCCGCACTCCGCGAGCGAGAGCGGCTTCAGATGCGTCATCGGCAGGCGCTCCGGATACGCGAGCGCGTATGCGACCGGAATCGCCATGTCGGGAATCGCCATCTCGGCGATCACCGAGCCGTCGATCATCTCGACCATCGAATGGATGACGCTCTGCGGATGAATCACGACCGAGATTTGCTCGGCCGGCAGATCGAAGAGCCATCGTGCCTCGATCACTTCGAGGCCCTTGTTCATCAGGCTCGCGGAATCGATGGTGATCTTCGCGCCCATGCGCCAGGTCGGATGCTTGAGTGCTTCGGCGATAGTGACGGTTGCGAATCTTTCGAGCGGAAGTTTCAGAAACGGACCGCCCGAGGCGGTCAGGATGATGCGCTTGAGGTTCGCGCGCTGGCGTCCTTCGAGGCATTGGAAGATCGCGTTGTGCTCGCTGTCAACCGGCAGCAGCTTGCTGCCGCTGTCGCGCACCGCGCGCGTCATCACCTCGCCGGCGACGACGAGCGTTTCCTTATTCGCGAAGCCCACATCTTTGCCGGCCTTCGCAGCCGCCAACGTAGGGCGAAGTCCGACCGCACCGACGATCGCTGACATCACGAACTGAGCATCGCGATGCGTCGCAACCGAAATCGCGCCGTCCATCCCATGCACAATGTCAACTTTCCCGCCGCCCAGACGATCCTTCAGATCGCGCGCGAGTTCGGGAGTCGCCACCGAGACGAGTTCGGGCTTGCAGCGCTTTATCTGGTCGACGAGCAAATCGAGATTCTGCCCGGCCGCCAGCGCGACGACGCGAAAGCGATCGGGAAAACGGCTGACCACGTCGAGCGTGGTGACGCCGACGGAGCCGGTCGAGCCGAGAATCGAGATTCCCTTCATGCGATCCTAAGCATGGCCGTTGCGGTGCCCGTTTCCATTGCCAATAACGCTCGCCGAAATTTGCTGTTGAAAACGACCTAGCGCCATCAACGGGAAGTAGTGAGCGTAGAGGTGATAACGGAGGTAGAAATGATTCGGGAATCCGGCGCCGGTGAATTCAGCCTCATCCCACGCGCCCGCGTCGTTCTGCCGCTCGAGGAGCCATGCGACGCCGCGTCTGACGTTGTCGCTGACCTCTTCTTCACTCACGAGCAATCCCATGATCGCCCACGCGGTCTGCGAGGCCGTGCTGGCGCCGCGCCCGCGCCATGACGGGTCCTTGTCGCTAAGCGGGCTCTCGCCCCATCCGCCGTCTTCGTTTTGCTTTGAGCGAATCCACGACGCCGCCTTCTGGATCCACGGCTCCTTCATGTTGACTCCGATCGCGCGCAGGCCCATCAGCGCCGACCAGGTGCCATAAATGAAGTTGACGCCCCATCGTCCCCACCATCCGCCATCGTGCGACTGGTTCTTCCTAAGCCATTCGATTGAGCGCTTCGCCACCGGATGATCGGAGCTATACCCGACCGACGCCATCATCTCGAGTACGCGCCCGGTCAAATCGGGGCAGGATGGATCGATCACGGCCTCGACATCGGCGAGCGGGATTTGATTGAGCCACTTCTTCTGGCAGTCAGCATCGAAAGCGGCGAAACCTCCGTCGCTCGATTGCATGCCCATCGTCCAGTTGGCGCCGGCGCGAATTGCACGCTCCTTCGCGATCTCATTGTCGACCTCGGTCCGCGCGAGTACTTCGAGGATCACGGCGAGATCGTCCACGTCGGGATAGGTGTCGTTGTAAAACTCGAAAGCCCATCCGCCGGGTTCGAGGCCGGGGCGCTTCACCGACCAGTCGCCCTTCTTGAAGATCTGATGATCGATGAGCCAGTTGGCCGACTGTTTAAGCGCGGGATGGTCGCCGCTCATGCCGGAGTCGAGCAGCGCCTTGGCTGCGAGCGCAGTGTCCCAGTTGGGTGAAACGCACGGCATGAAGAGCGCGCGATCGCCCATGTCCCAGATGAGTTCGCGCGTCGCTTCGAGACCCTTCTTGACCACCGGATGTTCATTGCGATAGCCGAGCGCCTTGAGCGCCATTGTGCTGAGCAGGTAGCAGGGCTGGATGCCGCCCCACGAGCCATTGGTCTCCTGGTGATCGAGAATCCAGTTCTCCGCATGGCGCAGCGCTCGTTCACGCAGCGACTTGATATGATGGCGATCGTAGATGCGCAGCAGCGCGTCGGTGAAATTGAAGAGTGTGCGCAGCGACAAAAACTTCGCGGGCGGAGGCTGTTTGAACTTGGTGAAATGCGGCGGCTGGATGTAAAGCTCGAGCACGCCGTCGCGATAGTCCACCGGCACCACGGGCTTCGCGACCTGCAGCAGCATCAGGCCGAATGCGGTTCCACGCGCCCACGAGGCGAGTTCGTACATGTTGAAGAAGAACCAGTTCGGGAACAGCGAGATCTCCACCGGCAGCGATGCGGTCGCTTCCCACGGCACCTGGCCCATGCACGCAAGATAGAAGCGCGCGAGGGTGCCGCATTTCTCGATGCCGCCCTTGGAGAGAATCCAGCGCCGCGCCTGCATCATCGGCTCGTCGCCGGCGCGCAGTCCGCATAGCTTCAGCGCGAAGTACGCTTCGATACTGGTCGAGAGGTATCCCTCGCCGCCGGGATAGATCGACCAGCTGCCATCGGCGTTTTGCGCGTCGAGCAGCACCTTCTTCAGGCGCTCTTCGAGGTCCTTGTCGACCGCCTCCATGAAGTGCATGAAGATGATGTACTCGGCATTCATCTGCGCGTTCGCTTCGAGCGCGGCGTGCCAATAGCCCTCGGCATGCTGCCGCTCGACCAGCGAGCGTTGGGCGCGATCGATAGTGAAATCCAGTTTGGCGGTGAATTCGTCGCGCTCGATACGGAGCGGGCTCACCGCGCCGCTGCTTATCTCTTGTAAAGCCTGATTCATAAGTTTACCGGTCCCTGATCAATGGCCGCCCAGGTACTGATTGGAGCGGCGTTCCAATTTCGGTTTTACGGCCAGATTACGGAATAACCGCGCACTTCAGGATCGAGCCGCTTTCGAGCAGCGAAAAAACCTCCGCGAGTTCACCAAGACTTCGGCGCGCGTTGATAACCGCGCCCGCGCCGATCTCGCGAGCGCCAAGAATCTGGAAGGCTCGTTTCACATCGCGCGGGCGAAAATGAAAAGGCGCCAACAACGTCAGGTTGTCGTAATGCATCCGGCGCGTGTCAACGTTCAGGACGGTGCCCGGCGCGCATCCGCCGAAGAAGACCACGCGTCCTCCGCGCCGCACGCGGCTGAGCGATTCATGCCATCCGTCGAGTTGCCCGGTGCATTCGATGACGAGATCGGGGCCGAAGCCGTTGTTGAGACTTTGGACCTCGCGCTCGGGATCGCCGGAGCGCACATCGATGAGGCGATCGGGTCCGAGCGCCGCCGCCCACTTCAGACGATCGTCGCCGCGGCCGGCAATCGCGATCTCGCGAACTCCGCGCTCGCGCAGCGCGAGCAGATGAAGCAAACCGAATGGACCCGCGCCGACGATCAGCACGCTCTCGAAGGGCTGCGGCTGCGCGACTTCCTGCGCATGAACCACGCATGAGAGGGGTTCGAGCAAGGCGGCTTCTTCGAAAGAGAGATCGTCGGGCTTGCGAAAGGCGTTCTGCTTCACGATGTGCGGCGGGATGAGTAGGAAATCCGCGTATGCGCCGAGCAGCATCTTGTCCATCGCCTGCGCGCAAAGATTTTCCTGCCCGCGCTGGCAATAGAAACAGATTCCGCACGGCGCCGTCGGCGCCGCCATCAACGCATCGCCAACTTTGAAATTGTCGACGCCCTCGCCGACTTCGACCACGACGCCCGAGAACTCATGACCGAACGGCGTCGGCATTGGCCACATCGGATGGCCGCGACGAAACGCTTTCAAATCAGTGCCGCAACTGAGCGCGCATTTGACTTGGATCAGCACCGCGCCAGGCCCTGGATGAGGCGGCGCAAAATCGCGCAGCACCAGCTCGCGAGGCTTCATCAGAAAAGCCTGGCGCGCGGGCGCGTGCTCGATTGCGGTGGCGAGTTGCGCGCTCAATGTTTTCGCTCCACCACGAAACTCGCGATCGCGCGCAGCGGCTCGGCGCGATTGTCAAACGACGCAAGCGCCGCCTGCGCGCGACCTTCCAAATCATGCGCCAGCTGACGCGACCTCGGGATTCCCATCAGCACCGGATAGGTGTTCTTGCCCGCGGCCTGATCCTTGTTGGTGCGCTTGCCCATCTGCTCGGTCGAGGCTTCGACGTCGAGCAGGTCATCGACGACCTGAAAGCAGAGCCCCAGCGCTCGCGCATATTTCGAAAGCGAGTCGAGCTGCAGCGACGTCGCACCGCCGAGGCGCGCCCCGCCGACCACGCTGGCCTGGAACAATGCGCCGGTCTTCTTGCTATGGAGATATTCGAGCTGCTCGAGGTTCATCGCGCGGCCTTCGCCGAGCAGATCGATCACCTGACCCGAGACCATCCCGCGCGACCCAGCCGCATCGGAAAGCTCCGCGACAACCTCCAGGACGACCTCAGGATGCTTCTTCGCGAAAGATGTCCGCGCGACCACGGCGAACGCGTCGGTTACCAGCGCATCGCCCGCGAGCGTCGCGATCGCGTCTCCATAGACCTTGTGATTGGTCGGCTTGCCATGGCGCAAATCGTCGTTGTCCATGATGGGGAGATCGTCATGGATCAGCGAGTAGGTGTGGATCATTTCGAGCGCGCAAGCATAGTTCATAGCGTCCTCGATTGAGCCGCCCACCGCCTCGCACGATGCGATCGCGAGAATCGGACGCAAGCGCTTGCCGCCATCGAGCAGGCTATAGCGCATGGCCTCGAACAGCCGCGACTCCAGCCCGTCATGCGGACTAACGGTGCTGGCGAGCGCGCGCTCGACAAGAGCCGCGCGTTCTTTCAGATATGCTTGCAGTTCGAACACTATGCGCTGTCCCCACCCGAACAGACCTAACCCCTAACCCCTTCCCTTGAGGGAAGGGGAATAGAAAAGGAGATTAGGCCATGTAGTGGCGCACCATCCGCCACGAGTCCTTTAGATTCTTGCCAAAGTCGAGAGCGACGGTGCCCTCGAAGCCCGAATGCAGTTTGCAATCGCGGCAACGGATGTCCTGCTTGGTGCGGTAGTACTCCCAGTCCGTCGCCGCATGTAGTTCCTTGAATGTCTTGTAGTGACCGTTTGTGATCAGATAGCAGGGACCCTTCCATCCTTGCGGATTGCGCGTAACGGTAGTCCACGGGCTGCAGGTCAGGTCGCGATCGCCGGCCAGGTAGTCGAGGTAAATCGGCGTGTTGATGATCTTGTAGCTGTCCGCCAGCTTCTGCACGCGCTTGAACTTGTACGGCATCTCATCCTTGGTCAGGTAGATGTCGTCGTTGGTCAGCACCTGGTAGTGATAGCCGGGCGTGAGTAGCATCCCATCGACGCCGAGGCTGGTGAGAAACTTGATCAGATCCTCGAGTTCGTCGGCGGTGGTCTCGCGGAAGACCGTCGTGTTGGTCTGCACGCGATAGCCCTTTTCCTTGAGCATCTTGATCATCTTGACGCAGGTGTCGAAGACGCCCTGCTTGTCGACCACGCGATCGTGCGTCTCCTTCATCCCGTCGAGATGGACGTTGAAGCTGAGATAGGGACTAGGCGCGACCTGCTTGACGAAGCGCTCGAGGAGAATCGCGTTGGTGCATATCATCACGTGGCGCTTCTGCTCTTCGATGAGGCGCTGGGTGAGCGGCGCGATGTGCTTATACATCAGCGGCTCGCCACCGCAGATCGAGACGATCGGCGCGTCGCATTCCCGCGCGGCGTAGAGCGCGTCCTCGAGCGGCATCATGTCGCGGATCGTGTCCTTGTACTCGACGATCCGGCCGCATCCGACGCAGGCGAGGTTGCAGGCGTGGAGCGGTTCAAGCATCAGGACCAGCGGGAAATATTTGTCGCCGCTGCGCTTCTTCGCGCGCATATAGCGTCCCAGGTCCATCATTTGTTTGAGCGGCATCCGCATACGTGTCGGGCTCCTTGAAGTTCCAGTGAACCTGGATCAGGCGACGGCTTTGCCGCCGGCGGGATTACCTTTGTGGGTCTCGCGGAACAGCCATTCATCGACCATCTCGATGGCGGACTGGGGATTGATTGCGCTGCCACCCATGAACAGAAACTCGATCAGCAGCCCATTGAGGGCGGAGACGATAAACGCCGCGGCCGTCTCGGGCGACAGAACGGTCTCGCAGAGCCCCTTCGCGCGGGCGCTGGTGATTAGTTCCACTAACATTGCGCGATAACTGGAGTAGAGTTTCATCACCTGTTCGCTGAGCGCGTCGGAGATCTTCTGTTCGCGCAGGAGCTGGGCCAGGAAGAAGCGCACTGAGCTGGCGTTGTCGCGTACGAAGATCAGGTACAGCTCGACCAGCTTCAGGGTCTGCTGGCGCTCGTCCAGCTGCTGCGCCTCCTCGGCGAAATCGATGAAATAGGGTTCCAGGAGCCGGTTTAGCACGGCGAGGAACAGCTCTTCCTTGGTCTTGAAATGCCAGAAAATCAGGGCCTTGCTGACCCGCGCCTCGCGTGCGACTTCCGACATCGAGGTCTCATGGAAACCGCGGTTGGCGAACAGATGCATAGCGGCCTTGAGGATTTCGTCCCGCGAATCCTGCGATTGCGTCTCTTGCGATGGCACCTTGGCTTGAGCTGCTGACATAAAAACTCGAAGTCCGAATCCTCTGGGGACGAACCCGCGCTCGATGATGCCGCACCGGGTCGCGCGGGGCCCACGGCGCCCTCTTCCCGCCTCCACCACTTCCTCACCCAAACCGCTTAGCCGATCCGGTCGGCACACCCTCAGGTGCAGAGCGACTCCAGAAAGGATGCAAGCTGAGGGTGGCCTAACCTGTCGGTCAATTAACTATTCTGTAACTTTATTGAGGCGAGGCCGAAAGTCAATACAGAGTGGAGTCCGATTTCCGCAGCGCAATTGTTGGGTAGGACCATTTAAGACATTCGTTGCTTAAGGCTGCAGGCGGACGCTTGACCCTGAAGAGGCGGCAGACTCTCGCGCAGCGACGATAAGATTCAGCGCGGTCCGCGCTTCGAGCAGGTTCCGTGAGGCTGCGGCATTGGCTGGCCCGGCGGCAATCGCGCGTTCGAAGTCCTCGGCGACTTTGCCGAACCACGCCGAATGGTACGAATCGTCGGGCGCGTCCTGTACCGACAAGTCATCGACATGGCCTGAGCGCTCGGTCAGGATGACGCGTTCGCCCTCGATTTCGAGCATCGCCTTGTCGCCATAAAGCATGGTCGAGGTGCGGCGGACCGGCGCGCGCCATGAAAGATGAACCCTGACCATTCGGTCATGCGGGAACAGCACGCGGATATCGGCAAGGTCGTCGAGGTCGGTACCCTCCTGGTGCGCCAGGAACGCCGACACGGAGAGGGGCGCATCGCCCATCAGCCATTGCGCGAGGTAGAAGGCGTGCCAGCCGTGATCGATGAGGATGCCGCCGCCGGAGGAAGCCTCGGAGCGCCACTTGCCGGCGCCTCCCGCGGGCTCGGTGCGCAGGCGGTCGATGCCGATGAAGCGGAGCGCGCCGAGGCGTCCGGACGCGAGGGCATGGCGCGCGATCGCGAACGCGGGTGCATGCTTCCAGTTGTGCACGCACATCAGGATGCGGGAACGCGCGGCGGCGAGCTTGGTCAGCTGATCGAACTCGGCGAGGTCGAGGCACAGCGGCTTTTCGCACAGGACGTGGGCGCCGGCATCGAGGGCGGCGCGGATGGTGCTGGTATGGAAGGCGGGTGGGCTGGCGACATCGACGAAATCGGGCGCCTCGCCATCGAGCATCAGGCCGAGGTCGTCGTAGATGCGGGCGCTCTTGAGCATCCGCATCGCGACCTCGCGCCGCTCGGCGATCGGCTCATGGATCGCGACGATGCTGACCGCCTCACGCGTCAGCCATCCGGGCAAATGACCGCGCACGGCAACTTCGCCAAATCCCGAAATCGCGCCGCGCAGTTTCACATCCAGGTGCGCGCGAGGTCTTCCAGCTCGCGCGCGTAGGTGTCGGGCGCGCAGGTGGGGAACAATACCACACGATGGACGCCGACCCGCTCGTACTCACGCACTGCGACATGCGCGTCGGCGCCGGGTATCGGCGAGAACATCGTGATGTCGATCTTGCGAAAATCACGCCCAGCCTGATCGCACAGCTTATGGAGCTTCTCGAGCTCCGGCTTGAGCTGCTCCGGCGACATCATTATGGGACCCCATCCGTCGCCGATCGACACCGTGTCGGCAATCGCGCGATCGTTGCCGCGCCCGATTCCTCCCGCGCCGATGATGATCGGCGGATACGGCTTCTGCGCCGGCTTCGGATAGCTTCGCACCGGGGGGAACTTCACGAACTCGCCTTCGTAGCTCGGCTCGGGCTTGGTCCACAACTCCTTCATCGCGCGGATATAGTCCCGCGTCATCGGCCAGCGCTGCTTGAAATCGACGCCCATGATTTCGGTTTCGTCGCGCAGCCATCCGGCCCCGATACCGAACAGAAAACGTCCTCCGGAAAAATGATCGATGGTCGCAACTTCCTTCGCGCATACGATGGGATCGCGCTCCGGTACGAGGCAGATGCCGGTGCCAAGTTTGATCTTGCTGGTCACGGCACTCGCGATTCCGAGTCCTACGAACGGATCGATGATGTGCGAGTAGGGCTCGGGAATCTTTCCATCGCGGCTGCCCGGATACGGAGTCTTATGCGTGACGGGAATGATCGCATGTTCGGGGAGCCAGAAGGATTCGTAGCCGAGGTCTTCGCACTTGCGCGCGACCACTTCGGGGCGAGCGCTGGATTCGCTGATGAATGGGAGCACGCCGAATTTCATAAAGCCTCCGTCGGAGTGGATGTCGAGGAGTCCTTATGTAGCGCGGAAGCGCACAAAACGGAAAGCCGAAGGATTCGTCGATGGAGATGATCTCGAAAGTGTTCCAGTCAGACTCCAATTTGAGTTTGAAACGATCGAGTTGGTCTGCGGTGATTTCGTCGAAGCGTCGCTTTCTCGCCAATGCCGATCGCATCTCTGTGTAGGCAACAATGCTGGTCGCAACGAACTCTGAGCTTGCCGCCGCGTCGCGCGCTATCAAAGCATCCAATTCGTCAGCATACAGCTTAATCAGCGCGGACGTGTCGAAATAAAGATCAACGACGCCCTTCTATTACTAATTCGGACATGGTCTTCTCGCCGGGCCGGATCTTAATGATCGGTGGAGAAAGTTTAAATTTCCCCTTTCCAAGCCGGACGCCCGGCATCGCCGCTTTGAGTTTGGCGCGCAACTCTTCCAGCCGTTTGTCAGCTTGAGCATCTTGCACCGGCACCAGGCGCACCAGGGCCTTTCCTCGCGAGGTGACCACGATGTCTTTGCCGGCGTTCGCCGCACGTATGTAGCGCGACATCGCAGCCTTGAATTTTGCCATCGGAACGTTCATGACCCCATGATATCGCTTGTGGCCACATCATACGAACCTCAGATCCTCGGCACCAACATCTCAACAACTCCGGCGATGCATTGTGGATGATTCCTGTAGGAGTTCCTTGGCTCTCGCCACAGCGTCGAATAGTCTGCACAAAATCGTGCGGAAGTGAGGATGCTGCGATGGCCAAACTGACGACGCAATTGAGCTTGGGACCGAGGATTTCCGCGCGCCGCGCCCGCGAGCTCATGCTGGAGCAGGCGCAGGACCTGATTTACAAGGCGTGGGAGACCTCGAGTCGCAAGCAACGCATCGCGCTCGCCCACAAGGCGCTTACGATCTCCTCCGAGTGCGCCGACGCGTATGTCCTCCTGGCCGAAGAAGCCGATGGGCCGGATGCGGCACTGGAAATTTACCAAAAGGGAGTAGCGGCCGGGGAGCGCGCGCTCGGCAAGAAGGTTTTCGCGGAGGAGGCCGGCTATTTCTGGGGCCTACTCGAAACCCGTCCATACATGCGCGCACGTGAGGGCCTGGCCAACTGTCTATGGGAAAAAGGCCAACGTGACGAGGCGCTTGCACACTACCGCGAGATGCTTCGGCTTAACCCGAACGACAATCAGGGTATTCGCCACGTTCTCGCGATCTGCCTCCTTGAACTCCAGTACCACGAAGAACTCGACGCCCTCCTCAAACGATACGAGGAAGATATCAGTGCTCACATATCCTGGACCAGACCGCTGCTCGCGTTCCGTATTCAGGGCGATACCAGCGAGTCCCGCGCACAACTCTCGGCTGCCCTCGAATTCAATCCTCACGTTCCCGACTACTTGTTGGGGCGTAAGAAAATGCCGCGTTGGTTGCCGGATGTCATCGGCTTCGGTGACGAGCGCGAGGCGATGTGCTACGCCGCGGACAGCTACGCGGTTTGGAAGCAGACGGCGGGCGCGCTCGCGTGGCTTGCGAAAAGCTTCGAGGCGGATGCCCATTAAGGCAGGCGCGCAGCATCGCATCCTTGCAGGCACGTCGCTGTCGCGATCAGATTCGTAGCGAAGTTCACTTCCAGCCGAAGAAATCTTTCGCGTAAACGAAGTGGCCGACGCCGCCGGCCGCGCAGGCCCGCTCATCCACTTCCTGATCGCCCACGCCGGTCGAGGCTTTCAGATCGACCCCAAACGTCTCCGCCAACTCGACAATCATGCCGGCCTTGGGCTTGCGGCATTCGCATCGATCATAGTCGTCATGCGGACACACGAGCCATCCGCTGAGGATGCCGCCAAGTTGACGATCCAACTCCGCGAGCGCCGCTTCGACCTTCGCCATCGTAAGGCGGCCGCGCTTGATGCCCGCCTGATTGGTGAAAATCAACATGAGGTGATCGCGAATCGGACGCAGTTTTTCCGCCACACCGGGCAGCAACTCGATCACGATGTTGCCGTTTTGATCGAGCGGCAGTTGCCGGGTCTCATCCATCTTGACGAGCGTGCCCGCGAGATCGAGAAACAACGCCGCGTTGCCGTTCTCAGCCATATGAAAAAGACTCAGGCGGCCGCGCGCCAGTCAACGTGGTCGCGCACATGCGCGAATACCTCATCAAGAATCTCCGCGCCGACTTCGGCCTGCTCATTGGTGATTACGAGCGGCGGATTGATCCTGACCCGCGGGAAGTACGCCATCGTGAACAAGCCGCGCTTCAGTGCCTCGCTGAAGATCAACTCGCTGACTTTGCGCGAGAGCGGCTCGCGAGTTTTCAAATCGCGCACGAGGTCCATTCCGATGAGCAATCCCTTGCCGCGCACGTCGCCGATGAATTCGTATTTCTCCTGAAGCCCGCGCAGCTTGCCGAGCAGCATCGCGCCGACCTTGTGCGAATTCTCGACCAGCTTGTCGCGCGCGATGGTCTTGATCGTGGTCGCAACCGCGACCGCCGCGAGCGGATTGCCGCCGTAGCTCGAGGATGACGAACTCGGCTTCGAGAACGGCTCGGCCTTGCTCAGCTCATCGCTCATCAGCACGCCCGAAACTGGGAAGCCGGAGCCCATCCCCTTGCCGACGGTGACGATATCGGCTTCGACGCCGCTGTGCTCCATGCCCCACATTTTGCCGGTACGACCGAAGCCGGTGATCATCTCGTCGGCGATCAGCAGCGCGCCGTTTTCCTTCGCAATCGATTTCACCGCATGCATCCAATCGTCGGGTGGGATGACGTTTCCCGCGGTGCCCTGAATCGGCTCGACGAGAATCGCGGAGATGGCGCCCGCGGAGCTGTTCTTGATCTGCTGGCGCGCGAAATCCGCGCATGCGAGACCGCAACTCGGATAGCTCAGCTTGAACGGGCATCGATAACAATCGGCATAGGGGACGAGATAGCGGCCGCCGGGAAGCGGCCCGTAGCCCTGCTTCCATTCGTCGCCGATATGCCCGATAACGCCGCCGGTCTTGCCATGAAAGCCGCCCCAGAAACTCACCACCTCGAACTTCTTGGTTTTCGAGCGCGCTAGTCGCAGAGCGGACTCGACCGCCTCGGCGCCGCCGCTATAAAGATGTGCGCGCTTGAGATTCCCCGGCGCGATTTCACTGAGCAGCTTGAAGGCCTCGGCGCGCTCCGCGTTGGCGAGCGTGCCGACCATCAGGCGCGAGGCTTGATGCGATATAGCTTGCGCCACTCCCGGATGTCCGTGGCCGAGGCTCGCGACGGCGATGCCGGCGAAAAAATCAACGTAGACATTTCCATCGGCATCGGTGAGCGTGGCGCCTTCGCCGTGATCGATCGCGATACCGGCGAGCAGTGAAACGCGCTGGCGTCCGGGCGCGACGTAAGCCTGCTCCTTATCGAAAATTTCGCGTGATTTAGGTCCCGGAATCGGGAGAGTTACCGAGGGAAGTTTTCCATTTGTCATCGATGATGGTTTTACAGATCCTTTCGTCCGGATACGAGAGCCTGGCCAATGTTACCTTCTATCATATCGGATCGAACATCTGCTCCGCCTGCCTGGCTTTGCGCTTCTTCTCTTGCGAGACTTGCGGTAGTCGATGGGGCTCGGTATGACCACCATTGGTCATCGATCGCGATCCCGTCGGTCGATGAGCGAGGGGAAGGCACGCGCGCATGTCCGATTCGACGCCGCATCCAGTCTTCATTTCGTATGCGCGGAAAACCAGCCGCGACGCCGCGGTAGCGTTGCATCGTGCGCTTGGTAGGTTTGACGTATCCGCTTTCCTCGATACCAGCGACATCGAAGCCGGCGAGCATTTCCCGAAGGCGCTCCTCGACGCGCTGCTGAGCGCGAAGGTAGTCGTCGCCTTCGTCGATGAGACGTACTTCAAGCGATGGTACTGCCTGCGCGAGTTGCGCACCGCGCTCGCGCCGTATCATGCGCTGTTCTTTCGCGGCTCGGTAGCCGAGCACGAAAAAGAACAGATGCTCGCGCATCTCGTCCTCGCGCTTCCGCAAAAGTTACCCGACAGCTTTCAGGGACTGCCGCCGAAGGTCAAGACAGCCAACTGGCCACCCGCGAGCGACATCCCGAAACTGGCGGAACTGGTTCGAAAAACCGTCAACTCGGTCGTGTTCTCGCTGGACAAGGATATCGGCGATGATCTGGCGGTCGAGGGCATTCGCGCTACGCTGCTGGGCGAGGCCGCGCTCCCGCCACCGATAAATCTTGCGGGTCGCATACTGGTTCCATCTGAACTTCCCGTCTCGCTGCACGATGGGTTCGTCGGCCGCGCCGATGATCTGGCGCACATCCACTACCGCCTCACCACGATGCGCGGCGAACCGGCCACCAGCGCCGCGTTAACCGGCGCGCTCGAAGCCGGTGGCGGCTTCGGCAAAACACGGATGGCGCTGGAGTATCTTCATCGCTTCGGGAGCGCGTATCCGGGCGGGCTGTTCTGGATCGATGCGGACGTCAGCGATGATCAATTGCAGCGCCGCTTCCACGGGATTCTTCATAGCATCAGGCCGGACACGCCCGCTCTGCTCACTATGCGAGAACGATTTCGAGCAACCCAAGGCACCGACGAAGGATTTGCCGAGGAGTTGAGAAGCATACTGGGGGAGGCGCTCCACCAGATGCCTCCCGAGAAGCCCGCGCTGTTCGTGGTCGACAACGTTCCCGAAGCGCCCGCCGGTTCGCGCCCGAAGCCGTTTGCAACCTGGTGTCCCGCGATGGGAAAGGTGTCGTTGCTCGCAACCTCGCGTGCCAAAGCCTACGGCAGTGGCGTGATTGCGCTGCCAGTGGACACCCTCGATCGAAAGTCGGCAGTCGCGTTGCTTACGCACGAGATCGATCGCAGCAGCCTGGCCGAATCGGAATGGGAGCGCATCGCCGAATGGGTCGGGGACCTTCCCCTGGCCCTCGAGCTGTTGCAGCAAGGCTTGAAGGCGGGCGCGATTTCACCGCGCGAGCTCTTCGAGCGCAGCAATAGAGCCGGCACTACCAAAGAGCTCGACGATCTGATGTCAGCGGTGCGCGATCAGGTTCCCCAAGGTTCGCTTCGGGGAGTAACGGAAGCGTTACAGATCTCCTATGAGAGGCTTCCAGCCAAAGCCCAGAAGCTGGCCCGTCTGCTTGCTTTCCTTTCGCCCGATCCCATTCCGATGGCGATCATCGAGGCCCTCGGAGAGGACAACGCTCCTGCAGACTCGAGAGCTGCGCTGATCTCGCGATCGTTCATCACCCGGGTACCTGGCGGCGGCGTCCCGCTCTTCGGCAAGATGCATCGGGTGCTCGCCGACTTCCTGCGGGGTTGCTCTGATGCGCCCGAAGTCGAACTCGCGGTAGTCGAGGAGGCTCTGAGCGATGTCATGAATCCCAACGAATGCCGCGACCCGAAAAACTGGCCGCTGATGAATAGCTGTGTGCCACACGCCGAATGGCTGTTCGAACGATTTGATGGAAACCCCTTCGACCAACGGGTTCCGGTAATTGTTAATCTCGGCCAGAGCATGGGAATTCTGTTCGGAGCGCAGGGCGTTCTACAACGATCGCGTAAACTTGGGGAGCGAACGTTGGACCTAGCGCTGCGCGTACTGGGCGAAGAGCATCCCTGTACGCTGGCCTCAATGAGTAACCTGGCCGAGACGCTCAGAGCACAGGGTGCCGCTTTGCGGGTGCGCGCAAACTTCAAGAAAGCGCACTCCAGCTCTGTCGGCGCATGCTGGGCGAAGACCATCCCTACACCTTGGGCTCGATGAACAACCTCGGCGAGACGTTAAGAGCACAGGGCGACCTTGCCGGTTCGCGCAATCTTCAAGAGCAAGTCTTGAATATCTGTCGGCGCGTGCTGGGCGATGAGGATCCTCGTACCTTAATCTCGATGAACAACCTCGCCTTGACGCTCCAAGCACAGGGCGACCTTGCCGGCGCGCGTGATCTTGAAGAACAAGTCCTGAAAGTCCGCCGCCGCGTGCTGGGCGAAGAGCACCCGGAGACACTGACCTCAATGAACAACCTCGCCGCGACACTCCAAGCACAGGGCGACCTTGATGGCGCGCGCAGACTTGAGGAGCGAGTCCTGAAAATCTATCGCCGCGTTCTAGGCGATGAGCATCCCAACACCTTGGTCTCGATGAACAACCTCGCCTTGACACTCCAAGCACAGGGCGACCTCGCGGGCGCGCGCAAGCTGCAGGAGCAAGTCTTGATGATCCGTCGCCGGGTGCTGGGCGAAGAGCATCCCGCCACTAGCGTCACAGCGTGGAGTCTCGCTGTTTCACTCACGAACCTAGGCGAAACCGAGGCCGCCCAGAAAATCATACGAGACAATCTGCTGTGGCTGCTCGGTCGTGGTCCAGCCACGCTTGGCGCCGAACAGCAAAAGGCTCGCGAATATGTGCAGTGGGTGACTCGCACAAAGCAGAAGTCCCCAACTTGATCCTCCGCCTCTACTTGGGCGAAGCCCTCGTTCGGGACTTCGCGAGAGCACGAAGCAGAGCTGAGGTCCCTCTCCGGCCCAGCACGATTTTCGCCGCAGCCATCGCGAAAATCGCGCTGGTCCACCTCGCCCAATCATATGGGCGAGGAACAATCAAAAATCCGCCCTTATGGGTGCGCCGATGACGTACGAGGGCGTCCGAGCAGCTTCAACGCGCGACGAGCGATGGCTCGCGCCGCGGGAGCGCGCACGCGGCTGAAGCTCGGCCAGTCGTTGAAGTCGACGATCGCGAAGCGGTCGCCATCCACTACCGCATCGCCGCCCCATGCTTCGAGACCGAGCGCGGTTGCCGCGATACCCGAGGCTTCGGCGAGAGCGCGCGCGACGTCTTCCGACACTTCGCCCTCTTGCGCGATGACGTTGAAGTACTCCGAGCCGCTGACGCCGTAGAACTTCACGGTGTGGCCGCTCGCCGCCTGTTGCACATACACCGTCGCAAGGCCGCGGCGCGCGAAGTCGGCCAGCGTCGCGGTCAGCGCGGCGCGTCCCACCACCTGCTGCACATCCATCGGACCGAGCGCGTGGAGATCGCCGCGTTTCACGAACACACCCGCGTCGAGGTCGAGGGCGGCGAGCCGCCGCAGGTCGATCGGAGTCGCAGTCGAGAGCAAGACTCCGTCGGGAGAGGGCACGCCGGCGCGCAGCAATCCCGCGCCGAGCAGGTCGCGATAGCAGTTGCGAATCGCCAGCGCCGAATTGACCGCGACCGCGCCGGCACTCTCGAGTTCGGCGAGGCGCCGCAGAGCGCGCTCGCTCTGGCACATCGCGAGGATTATCTCGGCATCCGCGGCCGCCGTGCTCGCTACAAATGTTTTCGCGTCGAAAGCCTCGGTCTCGATACCATGCGGCGCCAGCTCGGCGAGGACCGCATCGAGGATCGCGGCGTCGGCCTCGACCTTGCCCGGCGAAAATTCCACTTCACGATAAATACCAATCGCACGACGCTTCATCGCCGTACCTCCACCGCGACGCGCGCTGCCGCAAGATCCGCGGCCTCATCAACGTCGATCACATCGGCGAGCTCGACCGCGCCGAGTCTCATCCCTTTGTCGATCAGCATGCGCAAAAATCGACGCAGCGCGGAAAATTGAGCGCGCCTCGCATTATCAGCGAATGCGAAAATCGAAGTCGGCAGCAGATAGACGCCCGCCGTCACTAGCGGCGCCTCGTCGTCGCCCAATGCGACGATCTCGCGGTCCGCCGCGATTTTCGCGAACAGTGGTCTTTTGTCCCCGCGCCATTTTACGACGCCGAGTATCCCGTCGAAACCCCCAAGGTCGGGTTTTGTGATAAGCGCGCGTGCCTGCTCGATGAATTTTGCCAACTCCGCGTCCGCAATGATCGCGTTGACCGTTGCGAGGAGAAAATTTCCCGGCGCCAGCATCTCGCCTAACGCGAGCAACGATTCCATAGAGTTGGCGGTGTCGCGCACCATCAGGCGCAAATTGGCCGGCAGCTCGATTCGGTCGCGCGCGATAACTTCTGCGGTTTCCGAATTCACGATCCCCAGCACCTCCCGCGCTCCGACGCGCATCATCGCTCGCGCCTGACGCGCGAGGAGAGTTTCCCCACCGATGCGCACCAACGGCTTCGGAATATCCTCACCATTGGTGCGCAGCCGCTCACCTCTTCCGGCGGCGATGATGGCTCCTTGCAATTCGCTTACCACTGGAGCGTCAAGATCTCATCGATCGAATCAATCGAGTAATCGGGGACGAAATTCGAGCCGGTGCCGTTAGATGACTGCGCAGTCGAGGTTGCGGGTTCGTGCTCATGACCGATCGATCGCAAGAAAACCGTGCGCATGCCGATCCGATGAGCGGGTGCCAGATCCTTGCTCATCGAATCTCCCACCATCGCGGTTTGATGCGCGGTAGTTCCGAGTGTCTTGAGCGCTGCCTGGAAAATAGCCACATCCGGTTTGAAGGCGCGGACGCGCGTCGAGTCGGTGATCGAATCGAACAGCCGGCTCATCCCGGCCTCGGCGATGATCGCATCGAGGTTGCCGTACCAGTTCGATATGACGCCGAGTTTGAAGTGCGGTTTCAACCGGCCGAGAATCTCCTTGCTGTGCGCGAGGCCGGCGATGGTCTCCTTGAGGAACGATTCGCGCACGCGTTCGACAATCTTGAAGCGCTCGCGCGAGTCCATTTTGCTGAGCGACTCGCGAAATCGATCGGGCCCCTCGCCACGAAGGTATTCGAACTGATTTCCCACCAGGAAGCGCACCAGGTCGCCGAGCTTGAAACGCTCCATCGATTTGCCCGCGGCGTAGCCGGCCTTGGTCGCGAAGTCGAATGCGGGATCGAGCTCCTCGCGAGTGATGTCAAATCCGGCCGCGCGGTAACGCTTGAGGAACCGGTCGAGCCAATGCGAGGGGCAATCGAGCGTGCCCCCGAAGTCGAACAGGATGGCGGTCGGTTTCGGCACCGCATCGAGTCTATCAGCCGGTCCCTTGCCCCTCTACAATGGGCCGCCGACCGCGAACCTGGGTCAACCCGAGGAGCTTGAGATTTTGTATTACGGGCGTGTGAACTTGATGGCCGCCGCCTCTATCTGGGCTTGGCGAGCAAGTCCAGCGGGCAGGCATTGGGGCCGCAATGGGCCAAGCTGAGCGAAGTGGAGCGCCGCCACTTCGTGGCTATATTTACCCAGAGCCTGCTCGAGGAGTTGCAGAAGCAACTGACACAGGCTGACGCGGAGCGCTGAGCGGCAAAGATCATCAAACTATTGGAGATTTTACCTGTCCGAAGTCGATTGATCTTGACTGCCGATTAGCATATTTAACTAGGGCTTAATAAGACCTGTTAATATATAGACATTTTGATAGAAACAGCCTTAATTAGCGCGCCTCCGCGCAGCAGCGATCTAATCTTCCGTCGCTCACTCCTCGAGCGTCTCCTGGTTAGTTGCGAGCGGACCGGGGTAAAGCGAGTCTATGTTCAGGCTCCCCCGCGCGACCGGGAGGATCTCAACCGATCGATGGGGCGCTTCGCAGGCGATCGGCGAGTCTCGATTGTGGACTCATTTGATGAACTATTGCGCGGCCCGTTCGGGCTGGACCCGTCGGAGCCGTGTGTCCGTCTGAGCGGCAACCTGGTCTTCGCGACATCGCATCTCAATCGGATCATCGAAAAGGATGGCGGTCGTAACGGTCCGGTCATGAACACCATCAGCGCCGATTTCGAGCGCGGCGGCTCGATCGCTACCGGGCCGCTGGCTGAGCTGATCCGCGCCGACCAGAATCGCGCCTCGATAATGAATACCGCGAACTACCTGCCGTTCGCGCTGAACGGCCGGGTCGAGGATAGCGACGAGGCCGAAGAACGGCTCGCACGTTCGCTTAAAGAAGAGACCGTAGAGACCGATGCGCCGCTGGCGCGCTACATCGATCGCAACCTCTCATGGCGCATCAGCAAGCGCCTGGCGCGGACCTCGATCACGCCCAACCAGGTCACCATCGCCAACACGATGGTCGGATTGACCGCGGCCTGGATGTTCGCGTCGCCATTGTACTGGATGAGGCTACTGGGTTCGCTGCTGTTCCTGTTCTCGATCACCGTCGATGGTGTCGACGGCGAGTTGGCGCGTCTCACCATGACGGAGACCAAGTTCGGCGGGATGCTCGATGTCACCACCGACAACATCGTTCATGTGGCGATTTTTGCCGGCATCTTTTTCGGCTGCTATCGGGAATCCGGAAGCTCCTGGTACCTCTACCTGATTCCGATCGTGCTGGGCGGCTTTGCGCTGTGCGGATTGAGCACCTACCTCGCCTTCTCGATCAATGGAAAGGGCGCTGAGCAATGGCTTGCGCAGATAGATCGAGTCAGTGGGCGTGACTTCGCGTATCTGCTGGTGGTCCTCGCGCTGATCGATCGATTGGGATTTTTCGCGTGGGGCGCCGCGTTCGGCACCTACGTGTTCGCTCTCATCTTGCTATGGGCAACCTACCGGCGATGGTGGCGCGACTCCCGCTACTCCAAAGATTCGCAGGATGAAACGTCGCCAAGTCAGCATGAGGCTCTATGAACAAGAAACCTCGCATACTCCTGGTTCAACCAACCACCGTTCATCTCGACGGCACGCCGCATAAGACCCGATGGCGGCTCATCATGGGGTTGATGATCCCGTTGATGGCCGGCCTCACGCCCGACGAATATGACGTGACGCTGTGCGATGAGCGTCTGGAAGATATCGACTTCGACGCCGGATGGGATCTGGTCGGCATGACCACCACCATCGGCGCCTCGCTGCGCGCGTATCAGCTCGCCGATCAGTTCCGCAAGAAGGGCGTGCCGGTCGTGTTCGGGGGCTTCCATGCGACGTTGCAGACCGAGGAGGCATTGACGCATGCCGACACCGTCGTGCAGGGCGAGGCCGACCTGGTGTGGCCGGAGCTTTTGCAGGATTGGCGCGATGGCAAGATGAAGCGCGTCTACAAAGCCGACAAGGTTCATGATCTGAAGAACCTGCCGCGCCCGAAGCATGAGCTGCTCAAGCTCAATCGCTATCTGTTCAAGGCGATTCCGATCCAAGCCAGCCGCGGATGCCCCTATCGATGCTCGTTCTGCGAGATCCCGGTCTTCTACGAGGGCAGCTATCGCACGCGGCCCATCGGCGACATCGTCGAGGAGATCAAGGAGAACATCCGCATCACCGGCTTCCGCCGCTTCCAGTTCATCGACGATCAGATCACCGGCAAGCACAAGTTCGCGAAGGAGTTGTTCAAGGCGCTGGAGCCGCTCAACATCCGCTTCTCCTGTTTGTGGACGGTCAACTCGAATCACGACGACGAGCTGCTCGACCTCGCGGCCAAGGCGGGAATCTTCCACGTCAACATCGGGGTGGAATCGATCAGCCAGGACAGCCTGCTGTCGATGAACAAGATTCAGAACCACGCCAATCAATACAAGAAGCTTCTCAAGAAGATGGAGAAGTACGGCATCTACTATTCGCTCAACTTCCTGTTCGGGCTGGAGGAAGATCGACCGGCGATTTTCGACGACACCATGAAGTTCCTGCACGAGGTCAGAGCGCCCGAGGCATTCTTCAATACCGTCACGCCGCGCAAAGGCACCCCGATGCGGACCCAGCTCGAGAACGAGGGCCGCGTCATCATTCCCGATGCGGACCTTTATACGAACAACTTCCGGTGCATGTTCGTGCCCAAGAATCTTTCGCCGCAGCAGGTTGAAGAGGGGGTGTGGCGCTGCACCAGGGAGTTCTACTCATTCAAATCGATGGCCAAGCGTCTGCTCCTGCCGCCGGGAAAATTCACCTGGCAGGGGCTGACCGAGAACATGCTGTTCTGGTACGGCGCGAAACGTCAGATCGATCCGGTTGACTATTACTAGATCGATAGCAACTTGCTAATCGCGAATAGCTAATCGACTAGCTATTCGACCGGCTAATCGAATTGACATTACGAGAGGGGCGCGCGCGATCGTGCGGCGGCGCGCGTCTTCGAATCGACTCCGAACGGACAAATCCCCGCGATGGCGCTCTCCCGCGCCCCACATGATCTAACCACAATGTAGGACTATCCGTCTGCTGGACTAGTCCTGCGAGGGCGGGCGCCTGGGGGTGAGGCTCTCGCTCAGCTTCACCACGCTCTCGGCGGTCTCCATCAGGCGCTGATGTTTCTCCATTGCCTTGGGATCTTCAGGCATATTTGGCTTCGTTTGGTAATTTTTCGATTTCCACGCTCCCCGCTGCCCGGGCCGCGTCGCGGTGGCCTCCGCTTGCCGCCGCTCACGCTCCGCTTGCTCATACTTCAGCTCTTCGGCATGCGTATGGAGCGCCACCTCGGTCGGCACTCGAAGTCCTTCCGGTCCGCGATTGCGCTTGATGCTCTTCGCGTTGACCACCACCGCGCGATCTTCATACCTCGGCGTCACCTTCGCGGTTTCGCCGCCGGCGGCGCGCCGCGCCTGCTGCATCGCCTTCAGTTGCGCGAGCGCGTTACGGAGGCTGCGCGTGATCGAGCCCTCGTAGCGCACCAGCCGCATCGTGTCGCGCTCGCTTGGCAGGTCGAGGCCCAATCCCGCCTGCTCGAGGACGTCGTCCGCTTCCACGATTTCGGACTCGAGCACGTACAGCGGCGCCATCCCGTGCAGACGCTGGTTCATCTCGCGATAGGTGCGGTCGTCGCGGGAACGGAACGACGCGCGATTCTCGAACATCAGCAAGCGGCGCTGGCGCCATACGCACGCCGCGATCTGCTGTACCAGGACCTGTTCGAAGGCGCCGACCGGCGCGAAATCGTGCGCGAATCCGTTCAACCAGTTGCTCGAACGCCCGGCGCGCCTCGCGTCCTTCGACGGTGGTGAGCACCGCCTGCGAGGCGAGGACGCCATGCTTCAGCGCATTGAGGCGCGACCATGCTTTGCCTTGCGCGGTTCTGGGTCCGGTCGATTTGCGCGCGTTGCGCCGATTCGCTTCGGCCTTGCGTTCGGAGGTGGCTTTGGAGGGGATCGTAGCAGAATTGTCACTCATAGCGGTGCGAAACTCCTGGGCGGGACTCATTGACACAATGTCAGATGCGCGGATGCGCATCCGGGCGGGGATCTCAAGGATTTTCCAATTTCAGCCGCGAGTAAAGGGGGGCTGTCACAGTTTGGGGGACATCCTGCCTTGGCACAGGCTTCAGCCTGTGTGTGAATGACTGTCAGCCCAGCCACCGTTGAAGAGGGCGCACAGGCGAAAGCCTGTGCCGCTAATCAGCGTGCGCGTTCGGCGATGCCGCGACGCATTTTTGGTGATAAAGTAACGGTGCAAGCCCCAGATGAGACCCAAAAGCGCATATCGGCCGGAACCCAGGGTCGAGATTACCCTCGACTCCTTCAAGAGATCGGCGCGGGAGGGGCTACATACATATTTCGCCCCGGTGCGATTGCTGTTTGGAGCCTTGGCGTGGGTTGTGCGGTATGTATCGGATCTCATGCTCGGCCGACCTCGGAACGAAAACCGAACCAGCAAGCAGACCAAACTATCTTCACAAGGCTGAGAGATCACTCGTTCGCGCTGGCGTTTGTTGTCGAGGATGTCGAGCGAACACTTGCGGCCAACCTGGACGCGGGAGGCAGCGCGCTCGGCGAGGTGGTTTCGACGGATGTCTCCGATGCCGGCCACATTGAATTCACCTACGCGCGAGATGCGGAAGGAAACATCATCGAGATCCAGCACTGGCGGCATTGACGCCTAACTCGCTGGGCAGCGCCGGCAGCCATATCGAATCATATAGGGCCGGCGTCCGTAGAACCTGAGCGCGGCGCGGAGACCCTTCGCGAGGCGTTCAGGGTGACCTTTCGGCGTTGCCGAGAAATCGCTGCGCGGAGACCCTTCGCGAAGCGCTCAGGGTGACCTTTCGGCGTTGCCGAAAGGTCGACTTTGACGCCGAGGTGGAAAGCGCGGGAATCGGCACCGGAACCTGGATCCGCTTGCCGTTGCGTACCAGATTGAAGTAAACCAGCTCGCCCGGGTGCACGTTGCGCATCCGCTCCTCGAAATCGACGAAGTTGCTCACCCGCGACCCATCGACGCCGATGATCATGTCGTACGATTCGCCAACCTCGGTGTAGTCGATCACCGGCACCGCCAGGATCATCGGAGGAAATACCATCGCGGCGCCGATCGCCACCGCGGTGAGGACATTGTGTGCCACGCGTTTGTAAGGCCGCAGACCCGCTCTCGCCGCCGCACTATCCTTGTCGACCCTGAGAATCAGAAGTCCGTTGGCTTCCTCGCCGGTCTTGAGCTTGCGCCGCGACTCGCGCACGTCAAAGCCGATCGCCGAGCTCTCCTCGCCTTCCGCGACGAAATCGCGCACGCTGCCGACGCCACTCTCCAGGTCCTGATCGTTGTGCAGGTAGTTGCTCAGGTCGGTGGACGAAGGAACCGAGTTGGGAGGGACCATCGCAACCGGAGTCTCTTCCGGCATCGCCTGCGGAATTTCCTGCGTCTCCGGAGGAGTCACCATCATTGCGTCGTTGCCGGGATTCTCAATCGGCGGCACCGCGGGCGTCGTGAACGTCGGCCGCATCGGCGGCTCCGAATCATCCGCATGAGCCGTGAGGGCCGGCGCTTTGGGGGGCGCCGCTTCGAGCATCGAAGGTCCGGTAGTGCCGGCGTTACTGGCCGCGGGCGACGCGCTCGAGGCCGGCGAGGCGGCGGATCCCGCACCAGCTCCCGGCGGCAGCGTCCGTTCGGCGTCCGCGGCAGTGATCGGCGTATCATCGTCGGCATACGCCGCGCCCGCGAAGGCCGCGAGCAACAGCAGTGCGCCCACCGACGCGATCAACGATGCTATTGGGGCGCGCGCCCGGCGTCTCAGCGATCGCGCCTCAGGTGAGGCTCCATTTCTTGTCGTGCTCAACGACACGTCCCTCTTTACGAAGCTTCTTCAAATGCGACCGGACCGAACTTGCCGCCGCCTGATGCAGGTACTGCGGAACATCAGCGTAAATCTTCTTGACCATCGCCATCACTTCGCACGGTTGGCGATCGGATAGCGCGTCGAGCACCTGGCGCTCGCGCAATTCACGATGCGCGATGTATTCGCGAATCTTCTCTTTGGGCTTGCGAATCACCGGACCGTGCGCGGGATAGATGGTTTCGAGATCGAGCTGAAGGAGACGGTGCAGCGAATCCATATACTGGCCGAGGTCGCCGGTGTCATCGGGAATCACCGTGGTGCCGGCGCCCAGCACCACATCGCCGGTGAACAACGCCTTCTCTTCCTCGAGGTAATAGCAAAGATGATCCGGTGCATGACCGGGAGTGTGAATCGCGCGCAGCGTGACGCCGTCAGCGGTCACCACGGCGTCATCCTCGAGGGCGACGATGGGACCGCCGGCCGCCACGTCGTGCTCGGGCCATGGCATCTTGAGCACCTGATGCTCGCCGTACTTCTCGCGCACCTGTTTTACGCCGCCGATGTGGTCGACGTGGGCATGCGTCAGCACAATGCGATCGATGTCGTCGCTGCGGCATAGTTCCTTAAGCGCGGTATCGAGCAGTTCGATCCAGATCGGAACGCCCTGCCCGGTATCGAGCAGCAGCGGCCGGTCGCCGGCGCCGACCAGCCAGGTGTTGGTGCCAGGACCCGTGAACGGCGAGGGATTGTGGCCGAGCACGGTGGCGACGCGAGCCGAGTGGCGCGCGAAGTCCGGCAGCTTCATTCCGATCATGGAATCGGTAACGATGCGCCCCGGCTGCTTTTCCATCTGGCTCTCCCGCAAACTTTAACGCGAATCTTATCGGCGGTTGCGCTCGAAGATCAGGCGCAATCCCTTCAGCGTCAGGAACTCGTCCACTTCCTCGATCGTCGAGGACTCCGGCGCGATCAACTCCGCGAGGCCGCCGGTCGCGATGACGTGAACATTCTCGCCGCGCTCTTTGCGAATCCTCGCCACCAGTCCATCTACCAGCGCGGTATAGCCGAAAACCAGCCCCGATTGGATCGCCGCGATGGTGGTCCTGCCGACGGTTTCCTTCGGGCGCGCCAGTTCGACGTGATAGAGCTTGGCCGCATGCTCGATGAGCGCGTCCATCGAGACGGCGAGGCCCGGAGCGATCGCGCCGCCCGCGTACTCGCCGCGTCCGGTCACATAATCGAGCGTGGTCGCGGTACCGAAATCCACCACGATGCAGGCGCTGGCGAAACGATCGTAGGCCGCGACCGCGTTGACGATGCGATCGGCGCCGACCTCCTTGGGATTCTCATATAGAATCGGCATCCCGGTCTTGATGCCCGGTC
The DNA here is from genome assembly GCA_963815835.1 of uncultured delta proteobacterium. Lineage (GTDB taxonomy): Bacteria > Desulfobacterota > Binatia > Binatales > Binataceae > DATGKG01. The sequence goes on along the minus strand of CAWFIF010000001.1, from coordinate 1,952,730 downwards.
CGACGATCAGCGGCGCGCAATGGAAGTAAAGCACCGACAGTTGTTCCATCACCTGGTTGAGCGACGGCACCGAGCAGGAGATCGCGACGCCCTCGGGACGAATCGGAACCTCCATGCGCGCCGACTGCATCAGGGTGCTGAGAATCGCACCATGCTCATCAGTGGTGCGCTCGAGGTTGGTCGAGATTCGCCAATGCTGGGTCAGGCGCTCGCCCGCATAAATCCCGAATACGGTCTGATTGTTACTGACGTCGATGGCGACCAGCATGATGATTTACCGGTGGCCGAAGCCGCCGCTCATGCCGCCAAAGGGATGCGGGCCGAAGCTGCCGCCAAGGCCATACGGGTGATATCCGAGCGGCATCGGTTGAATGTATCCCGGTCCCGGCGCCATCTGTTGATAGGAGCCCGGCCCGCCGACCCATTGCTGATACGAACCAGGACCGCCGGCCCATTGCTGATAGTAACCCGGACCGGACGAGACAACCCTTGGCGCCGGCGACAAAACCGGATACCGCGGAGCATAAATCCCGACCGGCACATTCATCGTGCCCGCCGCCGAAGCTTCGGTGGTAATGTTCTGGTTGGCGTAGTCGTAAACCGATCCGAGATCGGGATTGTTATTCGCGAGATCGCTCGAGTTGCTCGCATCGCCGTCGGAAACATTCGAACTCGCATCCGGCGAAACCGAGCTGTCATCGGAAGAGCGATCGCACAGGACCGCAACCGAGGCCTGGTCGCATTGCTGCGGAATTTCAAGCACCTGATTGGGCGGCGTGGAATCGCCGAGGGTGCTGGAGTCGGGAACATCGGCGTCGGGGTCGATGTCATCCGCGATGGCTCTGGGAGCGCTCGCGAGCATCGCCAGCAGCGTCGCCAGCACAACCAGGCGCACGCTGCTCCATTTTGTTCGAAACCCGCAGCTTCGGCGCTCGAGTGTGGGCACTCTCGTAAGCGATGAATACAAATTCATGGAGCTCCATCAACAAGGCTAGCACTAGCTCGATATAGCGCCAACCTTTTTCGTAAAGACAAACGGTGTCCCGTTTTGAGACGGGCAAAGAAGCCACTTGCATCGCGGCGCGCTTCGGTTTCCATCGTCATTGGATATCTTTTGGGATACCGCTAAGATTCAGCGCCATGTCGGACACCAAAGTTGCTCTCGTTACCGGCGCGGGCCGTGGCATTGGCCGCGATATCGCACAAGCTCTCGCCAAAGACGGCTACGCATGCGGACTGATCGCGAGAACCAAGTCGCAGTTGGAGGAAACCGCGGAACTGATCCGCAAGGCGGGCGGCAAGGCCGTCGTCACGCCGACTGACGTATCGAATCGCGCGGCGGTGCTGGCGGCGGTCGAGACCGTCGAGCGCGAACTCGGCCCGATCTCGGTGCTGATCAACAACGCCGGCGCATATCTCAAAAAGAAGTTCACCGAAATCCAGGAAGACGAATTCGATTTCCAGTTCAAGGTGAATTGCTACGGTCCGTTTTTCTGCTCCCAGGCGGTGGTCGGCAAGATGGCGGAGCGCGGCGCGGGCGCGATCATCTTCGTGCTCGGCTCCGAGACGCGCGGCGGTCCCGCGCAGTATTCCGCCTACACCGGATCGAAGCTGGCGCAGCGCGCGATCGCGGAATCGCTCGCGTATGAGTTCGGCCATCTGGGCGTGCATACCGCGGCGCTCGATGTCGATGGCGCGGTCGACAGCGCGCGGGTGCGCGAGGCGATGCCCGACGTCGATCCATCATGGTTCGTCGCGCCGCAGCGCATCTGCGATGAGATCGTCCACCTGATCCATCAGCCGAAGAGCTCGTGGACATTCCAAATCGACCTGCGCTCGTACTCGCAATGGCGCCCGCGCGTGACGCCGAAGAAGAAGGCCTAACGAAGAATGGGCCGCCGCGCTACGTGATGCATCGGCGGTATTGTTTTGGCGGCGCTGTGACTATAATCAACGGCCCGCGGTCGGGGCGTGGCGCAGACTGGTAGCGCACTTGCTTGGGGTGCAAGGGGTCGCGAGTTCAAATCTCGCCGTCCCGACCAACTTTTCCCCAGTTCGTTGGTTTAATGATCCTCGGTCGTCAGAAACGGTGTCGAGACGGCTGATTCAAGCCCTGAAAGATCGCCTGGGATAGTCACGTCCTTACATGTCTTGACTGTAACCGGGAAGGGATTGCAGGCAGCGCTGGTGCACTCAATTCCTTTTCCCTGACCGCTGGACGCCGACCACTTACCGACCAGGCTGTCGGGCAACTGTGAATTGAATTGAGTGAAGGTGTTGAATAGAAAAGTCGCTCCGTTCGAACTCCTGCAGACCTCACCCGCGAGAAGAAGACCGCTCGGCTTTGTATAAAAGCCATTGAACGAGGTGCAGGTCCCCTTCGCCGGCAGGACCAGCCCGCTGGCAACGATATTGGCGCCGCCGAACGCGGCGCAAAAGTTGGCTGCGTGAGCGATGGACGACAGCGACATAGCAATTACCATCACTGCCAGCGCGGATATTCCTCTCTTCATGAGAACGAATATTAGCAAACCGGGGGTAGATGGTCGCCGATACGCTCTAGTTCAGATGCGCCATCACCTTGCCCATCTGCGAGGTATCGTAGGCGCAAAGCTGCGCGACTTCCTGGGCCAGGCCGCGTGAGTTTAGCGCGTCGAGCGTCGTCTTGACGGAAATCGAATCGAGGTCGCGTTTGAGAATCACCAGGTCGTAGCGCTCCTCGCGAATCGGAACGAATCCCAGGCCATAGACGTCAGCCGCAACCCGAATCGTCACACCGAAATCGGCCTGCCCCGTCGCAATCGCGGCCACAACCTCAAGGTGTCCGCAAGACTCGCGCCGATAACCTTCGATCGCATCGCCGCGGATGCCGAGCTGAGCGATCGCCTCGTCGAGCGCGGCTCGCGCGCCGGAGCCGAGTTCGCGATTGGCGATGCGCATTCGAGGCCGCGTGAGATCGGCGAAGCCTCGAAGCTTGAGCGGATTGCCTGGCGCCGTCGCGATACCAAGTTCCCATCGCGCGAAGTTCACCAGCAGCGCCGGATGTCGCCGGATTCCGCGCCGCACCGCGTCAGCATTGAACTCGCCGCTTTTTGGATCGCGCAGATGCACGCCCGCCATATGCGCGCGGTTGCTGAGCAGAGAATGCAACGCCTTGCCGCTCGAACAGCTCAGCGCCACTATCGAGACCGGCGAGCGCCGCCGCGCGAGCCATTCGGTGAGCAGCGCCGCGGCCGGATCGCATCCCGCGATCAGCAGCGTCGCATCGATTTCGTCATCGGTGCGGAAGCTCGCCACCTCGGCGCCGCCTCGGCTCGCGCGCTCGATGACCCCCGCCGCCGGTGCGAGCGCAAGGTGAACGGGCGCCTGCGGATGCGCTACCAGCTTGCCGCCGACGCGTCCCAGCGCGACGCGCGCCATGGCGCCCGCGACCGGCGTAGTGTCGTTGTCCCATCGCGCGTGAACGTGGCGGATGGCCTCGCGACTTTCGCCGAACAGCGCCTCGACGCTCGCGCCGAGTTCGCGCGCAATCGCCAGCGCCACCGACACGCTCGGCTGATAAGTGGTCGATTCGATCGCGCCCAGCGCCTGACGCGAGATGCCGGCGCGTTTGGCCAGTTCGCTCTGGCTGAGACCTCGCGCGATGCGGGCGGCCCGGACCGGATGTTCCTTGTCAGCCATGGTACTTGTCTTAATTGCAAGTACCATGGCATATGTCATCGAAGCATGCGAGTTCACAATATGAAGCTGGAGATCTTCAGTGGGCTCGTGTTGTCGGTTCTCTTGACTTCATGCTTCGCTACCGCTGCGATTGCGCAGACGAGCGCTTCGCCGATTCCTTACGGCGGATCGCACCCGTTCGAGAGATACCAACCAATTCCGCCGGATCCGCCAAATCCGAATGCCCCGACCGAAGAGAGGCTGCCGAATGGATATACGCCCCAGCAAATGGAGTGGTTGAAGGCGAACCCTCATATTCGCATTTATCCGGACGGCACTATTGAGCATCTGCACATGTCGAGAGAGGAGTTGATGGAGCGCGCGCGCAACAACCCTGACGTACCGCAGGCGCCGCCGGGCTGGAATAGTCGCTTGCCCGGGGAACCGGGATGGCAATCGACCCCCGGCGTGCAACCCGGCGAAGTGCCGGGACCACATCCCATCCAGCCTGCTTCACCCTAGGTGATTCGCACTTGCTCATCGTAAAAAGAGTCTTCGGTCACACAATTTCTCTCCTCATCAAATGAACTGGGACGCGCTGTTTCTGTCGCTCAAACTCGCCGCGGTCGTGTGCGTGATTCTTTTGCTGATCGGAGTTCCGATCGCCTACTGGATCACCTTCTCGCGCTGGCGATGGAAGTTCATCGTCGAGTCCGTCGTCGCGTTGCCGCTGGTGCTGCCGCCGACTGTGCTCGGCTTCTACGTGCTCGTCGCGATGGGCCAGCAAAGCCCACTGGGTAGGCTCTATCAATCATGGTCTGGGCATCTGCTGCCGTTTACCTTCGAGGGTCTCGCATTCGCCTCGGTGATATACAGCATGCCGTTCGCAGTGCAACCGATGGTGGCATCGTTCAGCCTGGTCGATCGCAATTTGCTCAATGCTTCCGCGATCCTGGGAGCGTCGCGGCTGCGCACCTTTTTTCGCATCGTGTTTCCTCTCTCGATTGGCGGCGTGGTCACCGGCATGGTGCTCAGCTTCGCGCATACGCTGGGCGAGTTCGGCGTAGTGCTGATGGTGGGCGGTAACATTCCCGGAGTGACGCAGACGATTTCGATTGCGATCTATGATGATGTGCAGGCGCTTGACTATGCGAGCGCGAATCATACCGCGCTGGTGCTGCTGATATTTTCCTTCGTGGTGCTGTCGATCACTTATTCGCTGAATCGAAAGATCTGGGCGCTGTGGACGGTGCGCCGCGACGCCGCGATCCCCGCACCATCGGTCGCCGACTGACGATGCGTGCCGCAACATCAAAGCGGTGACGCTCGCGGTTGACATTCGCAAGCGCCTCTCGGCGAGCTTCGCGCTCGAAGCGAACTTCGCGGCGCCGGCCGGCATCACGATTCTTTTCGGACGCTCGGGGTCGGGAAAAACCACGCTGCTCAACTGCATCGCGGGCCTCGTGCGCCCCGATGCGGGCCGGATCGCGCTCGATTCGCGCGTGCTGTTCGATGCGGACGCGAAGATCGATCTTCCACCCGCGAAGCGATCGGTCGGTTTCCTCTTCCAGGATCTCGCGCTCTTCCCTCATCTAACCATCGAGCAGAATGTCGAATATGGCCTCGCGAAGCTGCCCGCGGATACACGCCGCAAGCGCGCCGCCGCCATCCTCGATGCGATGCGAGTGGGTAGCCTCGCGAGGCGCAAGCCCGCGGAGATTTCCGGCGGTGAGAAACAACGTGTCGCACTCGCGAGGTCGCTGGTCACCGATCCCGCGATGCTGCTGCTCGACGAACCGCTCGCCGCGCTCGACGCCATTACCAAGTCGTCGATCATCGCCGACCTGCGCGCGTGGAACGCCGCCCATGGCATCCCGATTATTTACGTCACGCATTCGCTGCAGGAGGCCTTCGCGGTGGGCGAGGCCGTGGTGGTGCTCGAGGCGGGCAAGATCATCGCGCGCGGAAGGCCGATGGACGTCCTCGACGCGCCGCGTCAGGAAACGATCGCGCAATTGGCCGGATTCGAGAACCTGTTCGACGCGACGGTTTCCGCTCTACACGAAGATCGCGGAACGATGGTGTGCGCGCTTTCAGGCAGCGCGCTCGAACTGGAGGTGCCGCTGACGCACACGGAGCCGGACGCGCGGGTGCGGGTGGCGATTCGCGCCGGCGACATCATGATCGCGAGGAGCAGGCCGCATGAGATCAGCGCGCGTAATGTTTTTCCGGGGACCATCGCGTTGATGCGAACCGAGGGGCATAGCGCGATCGCTACGGTCGAAGCGGGAAGGACGTTCGAGGTGCGCCTAACTCTCGGCTCGCGCCAAGACCTGCATCTTCAACCCGGTGCGCAGGTCTGGCTCGTCATCAAAACCTACTCGTGTCATCTCGTCACGGGATGATCGGCGGCAAGATGAGGCAATTCCGAAATGCCTGCTATGGGCGCGAGCGATAAGCTTCGAACAGCAGGACGATCGCGCCCGAAAGCAGCGCAAACCCATTCAGCGCGACCGCAGGATCGACCTCGAAAATCGAGCCGAGCTCAGACGATTGTGCGCAGGCGACGCCGGTGACGCCCAGCGCAATGAAGGCGCCGGGAAGCGCTAGCCTAAGCATACGAAACAGCGACATTCGCGTATCCTTCTTTAGAGGTGGTAAGCAACGAAATTCTCTCTTTTAATCGTCTTTGCAGATCCTGTCACACAAATATGCATGCTTTGAGGTTGCTATGTCAAATGGCATTATGACCTATTGAGCAGTGTTGATATATCTTACGTTAACGTTACAGTACTTTACACTGGCGGAGTGACAGCAATTCCATCGGGTAGCCTTCAATGGCGGTTTTACATGGAGCATTGGCCTATGCCATAAAGTTCAGCGGTTTCGCCGCAGGCGTCACCGATAAGATTGACTTCATTTCAACTGACCCCTGACCTGGTCGCCAGCGGCGCCGCGGAACATCAGAGCCACTGAGGATGGACATGACTGGAAAACCGCGCTCGCGGTTCTGCTGAAGAAACGTCGCCAAACAAAACGGGAGGCGCTTCGACTAGCGTCTCCCGTTTGATTGTCTGTCTAACCGATCCGGGTCGATATCAGTTCACGGCGCCAGGCTGATAGATTCCGCTCGCTCGCCGGTAATGCTGACGACGCGCCCGGAATCGGTGACGAGCTGCGCGCTCATCACGTTCCATCGCCTTCGCTGTCGTTGCAGCATAACATCGATGGTGCCGTTGGTCCGTGCGCCGGTTACCTGCACCTCGAAGCTCGCCCATCCCTCATTGCCGTGGTAGTGGATGTTGCCGATCCAGTTCAGTTGCGCATGCTCGACACCGCCCACCGCTTCTTGCACCGCGGGATTGTGCTCGGCGAAATCAAGCGCGATAGTAGCCGGCGTGCTGCTGCGCATATAGACCTCGCCCAGCATAATCACCATAAGGAAGACGACGAACCATCCCTCAAATGCCCGCTTGGCATCCGGCGAGATACTGATCGCTCGCAACATTTTCTGAGCCCCCAACTGGAAGGGGAGCATAGAGCGTGCCGCTCGCGGGCGATGAAACGAGGCGCTTTGAGCAAAGCCTTTTCCTGAATTCCTCCCTCAATGTTTCAGGCGTGCAACCTCGAAAGTGTCGCGAATCAGTGCAGCTTCATCGTCGTGGGAGTACGCCACTTCCGAAGAGCCTGCCGCGGTCGGAGGCTACGGAGTGGAACCGTTAGCTAGGTCTCCTGCGGATGAGCAGCCCGGTCCTGCGATTTTGCTAGGGACCTTTCCAAACCCCGTTCCCAGCGCGCCAGCATAAGACTTTCGAGGCACTATCCTCCAATGTGCCACTAACTAGAATGGCTGTTTCGGGCGCAGTCCTGAGCACCCCGTGAGCATCAGGGGTGTATTCGATGCCCAGGTTCTCAAAAATTTGAAGACACTCAACTGAAAATACGCCGACCTCAACGGAGTCAAAAGGCACTGGATCAGGACCGCTCGGCTTTTTATCAATCGTGAGCGTCCTTGGGATACCGAGTAGGGCCTGATACGCTGCGTGGTTGCCCTGTTTCGCATCAATCAATTGCTGAAAGCTTACGAAGTAATGGGGCTTGTTATCCGCAAACAAATCTAACCCGATTGCCTTTAAGACGACGTCAGGTTTGTCCGAAGTTGGATTTCCACCGAATGGTGACAAGGTACGAAACGTAAAGATCGGTTTGTTCACCGCGTTATGAACAGCGACAGTATGGTGGGTCTTTCCCGCTACCGTTTCATCTGGAAATAGATAGGTGCTAGCCGAAAGAAGTTCGTACTCTTGTGGGACTCTCGGGTCTTTCGGGTCTTTCGGTTCTATTGGCGGCGGTGGCATCCAAGCATCCGGACTGCTCCCGACCTCCGCCTGAAAGCTGAACCTGCCGTAAACCTCGTTTTCAGTTACATAGTCCCATTCAGCGCCGAAGAAGTTATAAAGTGGTGCGACCGCTAACTCTTGAGTCCCCTTCGCCACATCCGTCATGATAACCGGAACCATCACGCTGACACTGCGATCGTTCAAAACACGCGTCGCAGTATAGTTCATAACCATGATCCAGACTTTCGGATGCATAGGATCAGAAAGGTCAACGGTGTAGAGCTTGGGATCGGTACTGAAGTAGTTCGTGATGGTGTTTCTTAATTTATTCGTATCGTTTATTTTCAGGGAGAAGATTCGGGCTTGGAAATTATACTTTAGAGGCGCGTCCAGCTCGTCGCCTGCACCGCTCCCTCGCATTCGATATGGATACTGGTACTCCAGCTTCGTCGGATCGCTCGGATAGTTTGGAGCATCAGAGTCAGACCAGTTGGTATAGCGAGGCACTCGCCAGTACTGTCGGTCGGCGTTGCCGTAAGTCACATCCATCTTCGACCAGAAGGGCAGCACCGGACGCAAACAGTCAACCCGAGGATTTTTAACTCCCTTCGGCAGCTGAGGCTTGCCGGGTTCATCTTTTAGTTCGTCCTCCAAGGTGGTCTCATAAGCTACTTCGATGCCGAGCCTTTCGACGATGGGCTGATCTTTCGTTCGGGTTAATTTAAGTTCGACTCCTCCCGTCACGTCGGGTGAGAGCACGTCGAATAGAACCCCACCGTCGCACACATTGCTGACCTTCATGACGGATTCAATGAGTGCTTGGTACGAGGCTTGTTTGCGCTCCGTCACGTCGCGAAATTGCTTGAGATTAACAATCCTTACATCGGATCCGTTTGAACCTGCAGAGAACGGCTTGCCGGACGAGCCGAGCAAGGGCTGAAGCATGGACGGGGCGAAATTGCCCATGTACCCAAACCATCGTGCGATCAAACCTGGTAACGACATCATATCGCTATATTCATAGCCGGAGATCGCATTGCCAATCGATCCAAAGACAGCTGACAGAGCGTTGAAGTAGCTGCCGACCGCGCGCGGAATAGACTCGTAAGCTGCTCCCAAACCAGAGCGGCCCGTAAAGAAAGGACGCTCCTGGGTGGCTTTGAAAAAACGAATCGGTACCGGCGTAGCATCAGGTGAGGTCTGGATGAAAATGAGCGGATTGATACCCGATCGCTCGCTGCCACCAGCGGCATTAGCCTCTTCTTCCTCGCTCGCTACTAGCGACGAGGCTTCCAGGTATGCGACACGGTTGACTCTAATGATCTCCCGCGGGTCGGCCGGAGCGAGATCCGGCAAGCCCTGATCGACCACTATGGGTGTTTTAGACCAGCCATACACCATGCGCCCACCGTATATGGAGATCGGATTATCGGCAAAAATATAGGGGTACACTATCGCCCAATCGCGGCCGGTTTCGGTTCTCGATTTGTCACTGCCGGTAACGTCGAAGCATTCGACCGGAAAACCAAAGGCTAACTCGTACTGAGACGACAAACCGGCCGAGCCGCTTTGGATCTCCGCGTAGTAGACCAGCTGCATCAGAACCCATGGCGCGGCAGCTCTGTAGCAAACGTGGAGCGACTCGTCCCTCCGAAAGTTGAGATAGTGGTCGCAGAAGTGCTGCAACTTATCGATTTGCGCGCGCAACGGAAATACGAGATTGACAACGCCGGTGTACTTCTGCTCGAGGTTGTCCGGCAGAGTGAAGAAGCTGGCCAAATCGTGTCGATAGGGTTGGAGACTTGCCATGTTTCACCTCTTAAGGTTTAAGAAGGCTTGAATTGGCGCCAGCCGAGTTCCAGCGCCTGGCCCATTCGCTCAGGTTCGTTAAACATCGTGAGGGTCAGGCGCGCGCGAACAGTATCGCGGTTCTATAGCGGAGGGCAAGCGCCATCATGCTGAGCACTCGCCTACCAGTGAAGATGCGCGAGTCACGGCGTCATGATGCGCATCGGCGGCGAAAGCGCACATCACCGCACACAGCGGAGCTATCCCGCCAGGCCGTGTCACCCTGATAGTTGTAATCATCGTTTGAACGGAGTCGTCGATGAAGCTATGCACAATTTCACTCCCCTCGCCGCTCTGGTCGGCGGGATTCTCATCGGAATAAGCGCATCGGCGATGCTGCTGCTGGAGGGCAAAATCGCCGGCGTCAGCGGCATCTGCGCCGGCGTCCTGAACCCCACTAAGGGCGACACCGCATGGAAGGCATCCTTCATCGCGGGACTCCTGGTCGGAGGAATCCTGCTGCGGATTTTTCTCCCGAGCGCTTTCGACTTCGGCATCATCCGCCCATACGGCATGCTGGTGATCGCGGGCCTGCTGGTGGGCTTCGGCACGCGGCTCGGCAATGGATGCACCAGCGGCCATGGCGTATGCGGCATCAGCCGGCTGTCGCCGCGCTCGATGGTGGCGACCGCAACCTTCATCGCGAGCGGCGCGCTGGTGGTGTACCTCGTCAACCACGTCCTGGGAGCCTCGCTATGAAGGCAAACCTGGTCTCCCTTCTGTCCGGGATCGTCTTCGCGATTGGTCTGGGAATTTCCGGAATGACGCGGCCATCCGGCGAGATACTGATAGCTCGCAACATTTTCTGAGCCCCCAACTGGAAGCGGAGCATAGAGCGTGCCGCTCGCGGGCGATGAAACGAGGCGCTTTGAGCAAAGCCTTTTCCTGAATTCCTCCGTCAATGTTTCAGGGGTGCAACCTCGAAAGTGTCCCGAATCAGTCCATCTTCATCGTCGTGGGAGTACGCCACTTCCGAAGAGCCTGCCGCGGTCGGAGGCTACGGAGTGGCACTGTTAGCTAATCTCCTGGGGTAACCAGCCCGATTCGTTCGATCGCTGCTAGGTCGCTTTCTTCCAAGCCCCGTTCCCCACGCGCCAGGACAGGACCTTGGAAGACTGATCGTCATCGGCCAACGTGCCGGAAGGCAAGCCATTAGACCTTGAGATGACCTTGCATCTGGTTAGATAATCATCTAATTAGATAGCTGTGGAATTAGACCGATATCAAATTAGAGAGATATCGAATCATGGATCCCGCGACCGCGCTGCTGCGTTTCTTCAAATCGCTGGCCGATGAAAGCCGGCTTAAGATCATCGGCTTGCTGGCCGCCGCCGAGCATAACGTGCAGGACCTCGCCAAGCTGCTGAAGCTTAAGGAGCCAACCGTGTCGCATCACCTGGCGATCCTGCGCGAAGCCGGGCTGGTGCAGATGCGGACCGACGGCAACACCCACTGGTATCGGCTCGATTTCGAGACGCTGCGATCGGTCAGCCGCACCGTGCTGTCGCGCGAGAAGCTGGCCGGCATCGCAAACGACCTCGAGGCCGAGGACTGGGAGCGCAAGGTGCTCAGCAACTTCATGGACGGGGAGCGCATCAAGGACATTCCTACCACGCGCAAGAAGCGATGGGCGATTCTCAAGTGGCTGGCGGGACGCTTGGATCCGCAGGCCGAGTACAGCGAGAATCAGCTCAATGAGATCATCAAGCGCCATCATTGGGACACGGCGACGCTGCGGCGCGAGATGATCGGCTACCGGATGCTGGCGCGCAACAAGGGGGTCTATCGGCGCTTGCCGGAATCGGAATGGCGGAGCGAGGAGAAATGGGGCGGCCGCGTATGATGCGCTCTTCCGCGACGTTCAGAGCTTGCGCCGATACGTCACGTAGCTCGCACAGACCTTCGCGCCCAACTTCTCGGCGGTGCGGCGCGAGGGCCAATTGTCATCCAGCACCAGCGTATAACTCAGATACTTCGCGCCTTGCTTGATCAACTCGAGATACGCATATGACGCCATCGCGAGGTTCACGCCGCGTCCCCGTGCCGACTCATGCACCGCGATTCCCAGCCAGTTCAGCTTCTCCGATTCGCGAACCGCGCGGCCCGGCGCCAGAACCACGTTGTTTGGCGATGATCGCAGCGCGTTGACAACTCCGACCGGGTCCGCACCCTGGTAGGCAATCACCGTAGTCTCGAGTCCGCTTCCGCCGCTGGCGAAACCTCTAAACATCGCGGCGACCTCCGACTCACTGCGCGGCGCCATTCCCCAATGGCGCGCAAAAGCATGGTTCCAGATTCTGGTGAAATGTTGAACGCGAAGGTCCGCTTCGAGATCTTTTACCGCCGCTACCACGAAGCCATCGCGACGAGCGGCTTCCAGCATGCTCTCATAGCGCGCGATGAGCGCGGGCGTCACCTCGATCTTGTAGTCAACCCATCCGCGTTCGGTCTCGAAGCCCGCGTCTTTGAGCAACGAATGATAATAGTCGGGGTTCTGGCGCAGGATGCTCGGCGGAAGCATCTCGTACTCGTCGATCGCAAACGGAGCGTCAAGCAGACCCTCCGCGCCGGCGCGCACGATTTGCATTCCTCGACTGCGAAGCCATTCGCATGCCGCGTCTATGATCGCCGTGACTGCGTCACCACTGCCCGGCATCGCCTCGAACATCATCAGGTGTCCAATGGGCTCGTTCCAATGCGCGATGTAGCGGCGATCGACGACCCCCGCGGCGCGGGCCACGATCGTTCCTGCGTCACGCGCAACGAAGCACCTGGTTTCGAAGCGGTCATGGTACGGCGGCTGACCGCTCAGGATGTGAAGCTGTCGGCGTTGCGAGGCCGGCCATCGGGCGGCGCGATACTCATACACACGATCGTGAAACCGCACGAACTCGGTCAGCGCTTTCTCATCGGCGGGCATTTCAATTTGAATTGTCATGGCTTTGGAGGGCATGAAGTGGCGCTCGCGACCGCAGCGCCTTGTTTGAACCTCCCGCGTGCGCTAATCACCAACGCAGGGCCACGGTAGCGCCCGTCCAAGAGGGCCGTCAAATTAGCAAATTCGCGGGGCCGAGGAGCTGCATTTTATGGTTGAAAAAACGATCGCGCTGACCGGCATCTCCGCCAACTCCATCGAGGATGCGGTCGCGCTCGCCGTCGCGCGCGCTGGAGTTACGATTTCCGGAATTCATACCGCGCACATCACGGATACGAGCGCGGTGGTGGAAAACAACAAGGTGGTGCGATGGAAGGTGAGCGTCAGGCTGACCTTCGCGGTGAAGGATCAACTGCATGAGTGAAGCAGCCAATCCGTTCGAATCAGACGCGAAGCGGGCGAAGCCGCGGCGCAGCCGCTCCCGCGAAGCCGCCGAGGCGGAGCGCAAGCGGAGTTCGAGGCGAACTCAGAAAGTCGGAGCGCAGCGTAGTCCGAGGAATATTAAAAAGGATCAGCTGCATGAGTGATGCATGCGCCACATCGGCTGCGTTATATAATTGACTGCCGCGACCGCATCGGTCGCCAGGATTACAGACGACCGCAAAGCAACGCGGGACTAAGGCGGCCCGCAGTTTAGGCGCGGAGCGCAATGGCGTAGGTCATGCGAAACCGTCGTCACTGAGAGTCTTAACCAAGATGGCATTCAAACACGTTCTTCCGGGAATCTACGAAATCTTCCTGCCGCTTCCGATGAAGCCGACCATCATCAACGTCTACCTGGTCGACTGCGGCGGTGGCGAATGGGCGATGGTGGATACCGGAATGAACTTGCCTGAAAGCTTCATCGTTATGGAGGACGCTTTCATGCAGGTGGGCGCCCGCTTTGAGGATCTCAAGGTACTCATCGGGACCCATCATCATATCGATCACTTTGGCGCGTCGAGCGAAATCCGCCGCCGCAGCAATGCGAAAACCTATCTGCACAAGTTCGAAGCCGAGCGCGCAAACAGGATGTTGTTCTTCGGCAAGATGGGTCCGATGTCGGAGCGGCCGGAGTCGCGACCGTTCTTCGAAAGCCACGGTTTTCCGGTCGGGGATCATGCGCCGATGGGAATGCGTCCGGCGTGGATGGGCACCAATCTCTATAATCCGGTCACCGAGCCGGATGCGTTTCTTAACGATACCGAGGTAATTTCAGTCGGCAATCGCAAGTTCGAGGTGATCTGGACGCCGGGCCATGCGCCCGGTCATTGCGTGATTTATCTACGCCAGGAAAAGGTGATGATCGTCGGCGATCACCTGCTGCCGAAGATCACGCCGCACGTCGGACTCTATCCAGACGCGACCGGCGATCCGCTCGGAGATTTCATCAACTCGCAACTGAAAGTTCAAAAATTTGACGTCCAGCATGTGCTGCCCGCGCACGGCCTCATCTACCAGGATCATCGTCATCGCGCGAATCAACTGATCGAGCATCACAAATATCGTGAAGCGGAGATGCTCGATCTCACGCGGCGCAAACCGCAAACTGCGTTCGAGGTCGCACAGCAAATTTTCGCCGACGAAGAACGGCCGATTTTCCACGTAATGGCGGCGACCTTCGAGACGCTGGCACATCTTGAACACGCCTACATCGAAGGTCGGGCGAAGAAGACTGAACGAGACGGACGAATTCTCTTTCAGGCTATATAGGTTTTACGAGGCGAAATGGGGGGTTGCTAATTTTGCATCCTAGTGTATTTTTGTCGCAGTTTCGGGATGATGAGTGGGTACATCGAAACCGGACGCGTGAGTATCGGGGGAGGGTTGCTTCCCAGAGATCGAAGGAGGATGCGATGAAACGCACGATTGGCTTTGCGCTGGCTTCCGGGCTGGCATTTCTGGTCGCAGGATGTGCGGCAGGTGGGGGAGGCGCAGGAACTGGAGCATCCGCCGGGGGGGAGGGGGCGGCTGGCGGCGCTCAAACCGCCTCCGCCGGTGGGGTGGCTACCGGGGTGCGTGACTTCAACCTGCAGGTGAAGTGCCCAGGAATTCATCTGGAAAAAACCAAGCTCAAGTGGGACGACGATAAAATCATGTCCCATGAGAACGTAACTCAGGACGAAATAGCCTCCTGCGAAGCGTTTACCGCCGCGCAGCCCAAAGGCTATGTCCCACCTCCACCGACTGGAGCGGCAATGGTTGGAAACGCCACCGGGCCTGGGCCGGGCGGTCAGCCATATAGCGGTCCAGGGGCCGCTGGCGCGGGATCGAGCGGCAAGACTCAGTAAGCTTCGCCGCAACACACAAAAGCTCGGCGCGTCGGTTAATCGCGCCGGGCTCTTCACACCCAAAGAAGACGGCGATGCCGAACGTTTTCGCGTTCGCATCGCCTCTTTTGTTAATGCGGATTTATGTGCGCCGAAAGTTTACTGAACCTGCTGCAGAGCCTTCGTCTGACGGCGCGCGGGGGCGCTGATGCGACCGGAGCGAACGACCGGAGAACGCCGCGCGAGCCGACGCGTCGAGTTACCCTCGATCTGCTGACGGCGCCACGCCTTCAAGCCATTGCGCAGGAAACTCGGCTCGATTCCCAGGGTCTCGCAGACCATCTCGAATGAGAAAGGTCCCTCGCCGCCCTCGCCGCATAGCCAGTGCTCGGCCTCCTGGAAGAGACGCTTGCGCGAGCCGACCTTGGCGTCGCAGTTGTTCTGGAAGCAGCGCAGCGCATCCTCGAGGATCGCCATCATCAGCTTCTTGACCGGTCGGATATTGCTGTCGTCCTTGCGGCTGTCGTAGAACTGCTCCGGCGTGAGCACGTCGGGCACGAACAAGTTACCTATCGCGGTATTTTCCCATTCCATCTTCAGTCTGTGCCCCGATGGGGCCTCCCCCTGTCCCATTCGAACGAAACCCCTCTTGCCTCGTTCACGGAACTAGTATCTTGATCTCGTCGCGATCAGAAGCAATCTCTATGCCTGCCCGACTAATAAGCACTGCTACAAACGATCACATCGCGTCTAGGCAGTTAGCTCTTGATTAAGCTCGCAAATGCCGAGCTTTTTCCCACCGAGGGTCGCATTATGCGACGTCAAACGCCTTTTGCGAGCAGTTTTCCGATTGCAGTTTTGTAGCCGTTTTGCGCTACTGGTGACTGCTTTGAACGTTCCGGGACATCTCCCTAAACGAACCGATGGGGTGTCCATCGCTTCAGTCTTTGCTCAAGGCTTCCAATTGGTGCCCTTTTGACTCTCATCGGTGCGCCAATTTAATGACAGAGGCTGTTGCACGGACGACACAACGATCCGCGCTGCATCCTGACGAGTTGAAATCCGCAGATTCGATGCTGGTTTCTACTGCACGCTGCCCGGTCCGCCATGCGGGCCGGGTCCACCCAGCTTGCGCTCTTCGAGCTTGAAGGTGAGGACATCGAACAGGCAATCAAGACGCGCCCCACGCGCCTCCAGCAGAGTTTGCTTCTCGATCGCAGGCACGTCGATATGAAAGCAGAGGAAGTTAACCAGATCCGCGCCGCGCAAGCCCCGCTCGACCAATGATTTCCATGCCGCGGCGGCGTTATCGCCGAGATACTCGAATAGTAGCTGACGCAGTCCCTCCATCGCTTCGGCGTCAATGTCCATCGGGGGCTCGACCGGACACCATTCCACCTCGGCCTGACGATACGAGCGCTCGCGATTCTCTCGTATGACCCGAAACTCGCTCATTCCCTCCAACACAATCTGAAATCGCCCATCAGGAAGTTTCACGAGATCCCCGAGCTTCCCCGCGCATCCGATCGAATATGTATCGGGATTAGCATAGTAGTCGCGCTCCCAGTCGCCCTTGAGCAGCATCATCCCGATGATGCCGTGCGACGACGACACGTCCGCGATCATTTCCCGATAACGCGGCTCAAAGATGTGCAACGGAACCGCAACTCCAGGAAAGAGAACCAGGTTCGGAAGCGGGAAGAGCGGAATGATTCTCGGTAGGTCGGCCACTTTCTCCAGCGCCGTGCCGTTTGGCGCGAGATTAAGTCTATCCGACCCTTAGGTCAAGGCATCCCTACGCGACGAATGATGAAGATACGATTACTTATGAATTCGATCGCAGTCCAAAGCAACGCCGGTAAGCGTCCCGGCCGCGCGCCGTCGCGACGCACCACGACGCACAATGAGATCGAATGGAAGCTCAAATCGGACGCCTCCTCATCGGCGGGAAGGACCTCCCCTCCCTGACCCCTTCCCTACTTGAGAGTTGTCCTTCAGCCTTCCATCCCTCTCCATAATGAAGAGGGCGCGGCGCGCCGGGGCGAGGTCCAGGGAAAGGGCATCAGGAGAGGCGCAACAACTTCGCTTTACAAGCGGCGGCGCTCCGGGTAGCACCTAATCAGGTGCGGTTCTATGAAAGCCAGGCTTGATATCAGCAAGGACATTCAATCGCTGACAAATTTCCGGCGGAAGTCTGGGAAGTTTCTCAAACAATTGAAAAAGAGCAAACGCCCGATCGTTCTGACGGTTAATGGTCAGGCCGAAGCAGTGGTGCAGGATGCTGAAGCATATCAGCGTCTGCTCGACATCGCCGCCCGCGCCGACGTGTACGAGGCAATCCGGCAAGGCCTCGACGACATCGCCCAGGGACGGACTCGGCCCGCGCGCGAGTTCCTGGAAGAATTCCGCCGACGCCATGGCATATCGCGTTGAATTGAGCCGACGCGCGCAACAGGACCTTGACGATCTGTATGCGCGAGTCTCGGCTGACGATTCGACCGCTGCGGCCGTCTGGTTCGAGCGCCTCAAAGATGCGCTCTACTCCCTGGAGCGGTTCCCGCGCCGCTGCCCGATAGCCGTCGAGAGCAGAAGCTCCGGCCTGCAATTGCGCCACTTGCTCCACGGTAGGAGCCGCAACGGTTATCGAATCATCTACCAAATCGACGAATTGCACAGGGTTGTTGGCATAGTGACGATCAGGCATGCCGCGATGGACGAATTCAATCCCCGATGCTGACTACCGAGCCCGCTGCCGCTGGTGCTTCCGGCTCTCTTCAAAAGAGGCTATCAATTCACATCAGGCACGACGGAGCGACCACAGTGAAACTCACAAACGGAATTATCGCGATGCTCGTGACGCCGTTCACCGCGGATTATCGACTCAACGAACCCGCGCTACGCGCCGAGGTCAAATGGGCCATCGAAAAAGGCGCTGCCGGCGTCGTCGCCGCGCCGAGCATCGGCGAGTTCCTGCATATGGATGAGCAGGAGCGCACCCGCGTTTTCGAAATCGTGCTCGAAGAGGCCAGCCAGAAGCAGGGCATCTGCGCGGTCGCGATGACCTCGGGCGCGACCACGCTCGAAACCCTCAAGTACGCGCGCATCGCGGGCAAGATGGGTTACGACGCGCAGCAGGTCATTCCGCCCTACTACTGGCGATGCGGCGAGCTCGAGGTCGAACGTCACTATCGGATGATCGCCGAAGCGGGCGACCTGCCGGTCGTGATCTATCACAATCCGGCGCTCAGCAAGTTCAACATCTCGCCGAAGTTCGCGGGCAAGCTCGCGACGATTCCGGGCGTCGTCGCCTTCAAGGAAGTTCTCACCGATTTGCAACATCTCGAAGCGCTCTATGACGAGGTCGGCGGGCGCGCGGAAATCTACAACACCTTTCGCGCGCTGCTCGCGGGTCTGATGCTCGGTGCCGCAGGCGGGTTCATCAACATTTTTGCCGTGCCCGCCGCGGTTGCGCTCCTGCGATGGTTTAGCGCGGGCGACCTCGGCCGCGCCGAGGAAATTCAGCGCCGCCTCAATCGATGCTTTCCGCGCGGCGGCGAGGAGACGCTCGGCCATCTCGGCACCACGAAAGTCACCGCGTCGGTCGTCACCGGCATCGACATGGGTCCCGCGCGGCCACCATACATGGCCCCCGAGGATGCGGCGGAGCGGCTCCACAAGCGGCTCCCCGCATTGATGGAGATTATTTGACCTAACCCCCGGCCCCTTCCCTTAGGGAAGGGGGGTCGGAGACTTGATGTTGTGAAGCTACATGATCGTGCTGGGCTCGCTCTCGTCGGCTGGTTTCTGATGGTTTCGCCGCTCACGCAAGATTGGCCATGGCATCCGGTAAGCGGTGCTCCGCTGCAGCATTATTACAACAAGCACGATCTGCCCTTCGCATCGAAACAGGAGTGCGAGATCGACAAGCAGCGCGTGATACTCCACGAAAAGAACAAGTCAGCCGCGAACGATACTTATCCGCTCCAGCTCTACTACTGGATGATGCTGCAATGCGTCTCCGCCGACGATCCGCGCATGAAGGAAAAATAATATGGGTGCGCGATCGGGCAGTAACTATCTCTCGTCGCTCAAGAAGCTCAATGCCGAAGTGTGGCTCGGCGGCGAGCGCGTCGGCGAGGTCACCTCACATCCGGCGTTTCGCAACTGCGCGCGCTCGGTCGCCTCGCTGTACGACATGCAGTTGGAACGCCCCGAGCAGATGACTTATCGCACCGACGACGGCGGCCGCGCGGGGATGTCGTTCATCCAACCGAAGAGCGTCGACGAGGTTCGCAAGCGCTCGCGCATGATGGCGGCGTGGGCGAACTTCAGCGGCGGCATGCTCGGGCGCACGCCCGACTACCTCAATGCGAGTATCGCCGCGATGGCGGCCGCGCGCGATTTCTTCGCCGCGAGCGATCCGCGTTACGGCGACAACATCGCGAACTACTACCTCGAGGCGCGCAAGCACGACTGGTGCGCGACCCACACGCTGGTCAATCCTCGCGCGAGCCGCGCGCAAGGATGGGCGGGTCACGCCGATGAGGAACTCGCGCTGCGGCTGGTCGAAAAGACCGGCAAGGGAATCATCGTCAAGGGTGCGCGGATGCTCGCGACGCTCGCGCCGCTGTCGGAAGAACTGCTGGTGTTTCCTTCGACGGTGCTGAAGGCGGAGCCCGCCGCCGAGCCGTTCGCGCTCGCCTTCGCCATCCCATGCAACGCGAAAGGTCTGAAATTCATCTGCCGCGACAGCTTCGTTCCTCATTTAGATTCTGGCCGCTCACACTTCGACGCTCCCCTCGCCTCGCGCTTCGAGGAGATGGACTGCGTCGTCATCTTCAACGATGTGATGGTGCCGTGGGAGCGCGTATTCCTGTGCGGCGACGTCGCGAGGTGCAACGCGCTTTACGGCGAGACCAACGCGGTCGTCCACATGATGCATCAGGTGGTAGTGAAAAACGTCGCCAAGGCGGAATTTCTGCTCGGCCTCGCGACGCGGATCGCCGAGGTGACCGACGCGCTTAGCCTGCCGCACGTGCGCGAACGCCTCGCCGAGATGATCACGACCACCGAGACGATGCGGGCGTGCCTGCGCGCCGCCGAAGCCGACGCTGCCGCCGACAAATGGGGCGTCACCGTGCCGGCGCGGCCTCCGCTCGACACCGCACGCAATCTTTTTCCCAAGCTCTATCCGCGGATGGTGGAAATCATCCAGCTCAACAGCTCCTCGCATCTGATGGCGACGCCGTCGGAGCGTGACTTCGCGAGCCCCATCAAATCCGATATCGAAAAATACTATCCGGCCGCCGGCGCCGATGCGCACGAGCGGGTGGCGCTCTATCGCCTCGCTTGGGATGCAGCCGGCAGCGCGTTCGCAGGCCGCCAGGTTCTTTACGAGCGTTTCTTTTTCGGCGATCCGGTCCGCATGGCGAGCGCGCTGGTGGACGCCACCGATCTGAAACCGCTGACCCAACGCATCAAGGATTTCCTGAATCGCACCGATTAGCGATGCCGCCGGATCACTCCTCTGATCGGCAAGCGGCGGATACGCAGCCGCGATTCCTCGAAGACAATCGCACTCCCCTCCTTCAAGGCCTTCTCAAGATCCGGAAGGTGCGTGAGGAGGAGTGTTAGTTGCCTTTCCGGACGTCGTTGCGAAACGCGCCGGAAAAGGATTACGGACGGTTCTCGGGTCTCACGTAGCGCGAGTAGAGTGCCGAAATCTGTATCAGCCGCTACTATGATCCGCTTCTCGCGCCTCGCGCGATCGAAAATCAACGCGTCATCAGCCGTCTGCATTTCATATTCACGCACGTGGGAGGCGTCATGGCCGGCCTTTCGCAGGCCGTCGGCAATCCGCGGCGAAAGAGAATTATCGACGAGAAATCTCAAGAACCGGAGCGCAGCGGCAGCTCGCGTTCGCGGACTGCTTCCGCGGCATAGCGCAGCGCTTCGTCGATGTCCTTGGGCTTTAGATCTGGATAAGCGGCCAGAATCTCCTCGCGAGTCATGCGATCCGCGATCATCCCCACCACGGTTGCAACCGGAATCCGCAAACCGCGGATGCAGGGAACCCCGTCCATCTGACGCGGATCGATAGTAATGCGGCTGAACTTTCTCATTACGCCCTCCGCGACTTTTATCACATCGGCAACGGCCAGCAATCAACACACGGGAGCCCTTTCAATGCGCGCGCGGTGAGAAAATACTGAACGGTCATGTCACGACTGAGGAAAGCGTCGCGGGTGTGGCGCGATGAGGCCGCGCTCGAGGCCGCATCGCGCGCGATGCTCTCGCAAAACGTTGACTACTTCACCATCGAGCCCGACGCGATTTTCGGGCGGCGTGCGCCATTGGAAATCGAGATCGGCGCGGGCAAGGGCGACTTCATCCTGGAGTACGCGAGCGCCAACCCTGAAAAGAATTTCCTCGCAATCGAATTATCCGGGACGGTCGGCCAACTGCTCGCCGTGCGATGCGGCCGCGCCGAGTTGCTCAATGTCAAAGTTGCGAAGATGGATGCGCGCACGCTGGTGAACCTGATGCTGCCGGACGCGAGCGTCGCCGCCTACCACATCTACTATCCCGATCCGTGGCCGAAGGAGCGCCACATCAAGCATCGCATGGTGAGCCCGATTTTCGTGCGCAACCTGGCCCGCACCCTCGCGCATGACGGCGCGGTGTATGCGGCATCGGACGTGAAGGAGTGGGCCGAGGAAATCTTCGCCATGCTCGAGGCGGAGGGCTTCCGGCGCGTCGAAAAGGAGCCGCCGGGGGCGAAAAGGTCGGCCTTCGGGCGCAAATACATGGCGCAGGGGAAGCCGGTCTATTTCGCATCATTTGAGAAAGGCGACACGTCGCCGGAATGAATCGGGGAGCCTCGACTCGACCAGCGGGAACGATCGCCACGATCTCCCCCCGCCGGAGGCGCCCCGCCGGCATGGAATGCCGTGCCGCTGCCTTGCGCAGAGGCCCGTGACCGTTTACCTTTGCTGGAAGCCCCGTCATGACACGTTATTCACTTTTCCTGGTGGCGTGCGCACTATGCGTACTGCTACCTGCGTGCAGCGTCAAAAAGCCTCCCACCGGCGAGGACTACTATCAGCAGGCGCAGCTGAATTTCACCAACAAAGAGTACCACGCCGCGATCGAGAACTATCAGTACGTCGTCGATAAGTATCCGTTCAGCCCCTACGCCGAAGAGTCGGAGATGAAGATTGGGCTGGCGTATTACAGGAACAAGGACTACGCGCAGGCGGTTGCCGCACTCGATGATTTCCAGCGCATGCATCCGACCAGCAAGAACCTCCAGCTGGTCAGCTACTACATCGCGATGAGCTACTTCGATCAGATCGGACGCGAGGACCAGGACCAGAGCAAGACCGAGCTGGCACTGGCGCGCTTCAAGGTCATCGAGCAGCGCTTTCCCGAGAGCGAGTTCGCGGAGCTGGCGAAGGAAAAAGGGGAGATTTGCCGCGAGGTGCTCGCGCGCCATCAGAAGGTGGTCGGCGATTATTACTACAAGCGCGCGAACTTTCGTGCCGCCGAATCGCGTCTCGCCGAGTTGATGCAGAAATATCCCGACACCCCGGTCGCGCCCGACGCGCTATGGGAACTCGGTGTCGCGCTGGAGAAGGAAGGCAAGCGATATTCGGCGGCGCAGGCTTTTGCGGCGATGGCCCAGCATTACCCCGCTACCCCTTACGCGAAGAAGGCGCGCGACGAACTGAAGAAGCTCAACCAGCCGGTCGACAATGAAGAAGATCCGCTCAAGCTGGTGCTCGCCGAAAACGGCTATGGCGAAACCACCAACGATAGCGGCGACAACGTGGTGGTCCGGCAGAAGGAGAGCGGGCCGGAGTTGGCGTCGAATAACAGCGCCTACGGCGCGGATGATCTACCCAACCTCGGCGCTGCCGCGGCTGCGGCACCACCGGCGCCAGAGCCCAAACAGGTCGCGTCCGCGGATGCCAACGGACCGGCAACGCTTCGCACGATACGCCTTTCGGCGTCGAATCCGCCGATGTCGGTGATCCTCGATCTTTCGAAGCCGGTGCAGTTCGACAAGCACATCGAGAACGGTCCGGGCTACTCGACGGTGAAAGTGCTGCTCAAGGACGTCACGCCCGACGCGGGCATGCAGCACCATGTGGTGTTCGATCGCTCGATCTTCAAAGACTGCGACATCTCAACCGATGCGCAAGGAACGACGGTCACCGTCAATACCGTTCCGGTGAGCAGCTTCGCGGTGGTGCCGCTGACTGAACCGCCGCGACTGCTGGTGACCTTCACGCCGCAGGGCAGCGCCTCGAATTAGCGCGGCAGCCTGGACATTCAATTGGCGACAGTCACTGTGACCTGACTTTCACCGGGCTCGATTTCCCGCATATCGCTTCCGTATGCCTTAACAGAGATTGTATGCGGGCCATTGGGAACCGTATACGAATTCCATTTGGTGCAGATGTCGTCCCGCCAATCTCTGACTGACGGCGGTGACGACGCGAGAAAGCTGTCGTCGATATGCGGGCTGATCCAGCTCACCTTAGAAGAAGCACTCGTCACAATTTTAACGATACCTTTTACTTTGTCCTCATTGGCGGGAGCGAGTATCTCGGAGATTATCACGGGGCCAAGCAGATAAACGCCACCGCCCCCAACTACCCGTACTCCCAGATCTTCGACCGAGCGCGGCGCCTGAGCCATCGCTTTGGCGAGCATGGCGCGCCCCGTTTCCGGATCGCTGCTATCGACGATGACAACGATGACGAGGGCCTGTCTACCTTCCGCAGTCCGGGTGTTCAGGAAATAGTCTCCTTCGATCGATTCCTCGAGGTAGCCGGGTAACGCTTTCAGCTCGGGATGTCTGCGCATCACCGCCTTCGCGTGGTCGTTGTCACGTATGTCGATCGCGTCGGGTAGGACTCGCTGGCCGGCCTGACAAGGGAACGATGACTTCGAGCTTTGCGAGAATGCCGAGGCGGGAACTGCACTCAGGAGCATCGTCAACGCAAGGGCGCGGCTGATTTTGAACATCGTAAGAAGTCATTCAAAGAGATCGGCGAACCTCGCTCCAACGAAGGTCAGCACCGTATCCGTGTAAACCCTGAGCCCCCAGTAAAATCCCTCAACCGGCATCCGCTCGTCATTTGAGTGAAAGAGCGATCCGAACGGCAGATGCGGGTCGAGCTTCACCGGCATGAAGCCGTAACACGCCATCCCGAGTTCCGCGTAAAACTTGTTGTCGGTCGCGCCAGGGATCATCCATGGAATCGCGCGCGCGCCCGGGTCCGCAGCCTCGAGCTTCTGCTTCATGAGATCGTAGAGCGGCGTGTTGACCGTGGTCTCGGCGGGCGGCGCGGTCTTCACCAGCTCGAATGACGGCTCGGGTCCGACGATCGCGCGCAGCTCGGCCATGAAGCTTTCGGGATTCTCGCCCGGCAAAGTGCGCCCATCGAGGATGACGCTCGCCTCGCCCGGGATGACGTTGTCCTTGTAGCCCGCGCGCAGGATGGTCGGGGTCACCGTGTTCGACAGCATCGGGCGAAACAGCGCGGGCGGCGAATCGAGCGGAACGCCGAGCGACTTGAGCGTCTCCGCCATCAGCGGCGTGGCGCGTTGACGCATCGGGGTCCTGACGATCTTC
Source organism: uncultured delta proteobacterium (assembly GCA_963815835.1). Lineage (GTDB taxonomy): Bacteria > Desulfobacterota > Binatia > Binatales > Binataceae > DATGKG01. The sequence continues at coordinate 1,928,055 of CAWFIF010000001.1, read as the reverse complement.
GTAATGAGGTCGGCCATCTTTTCGATGGCGGTGCCGGCGCGCGGCATCGAGCCATGACCGGGAGGCGCATTTACCGTCATCTTGACGGTGACGAAACCTTTCTCGGCGACCTGGATCGGATAGAAGCGCGCGTCGCCGAGATGCACCGTGAAGCCGCCGATCTCGTTGAGCACGTAGCCCGCGCGAATCAGGTCGGGATAGCGCTCGACGAGGAATTTCGCTCCCAGCTCGGAGCCCGCTTCCTCGTCAGCGACCGCCGCGAGCACGAGGTCGCATTCGGGCTGGATGCCCGCGCGCTTGAGCGACGTCATTACCGCCAGGTCCATCGCGCACTTGGGTTTCATGTCGATGGAGCCGCGCCCCCAAACGCATCCGTTGGCGATCTCCGCGCTGAACGGAGGCCGCGTCCATTGCGCCGCCTCGACCGGAACCACGTCGACATGCGAGGACATCAGCAGCCCGGGCTTCGAGGAATCGCGGCCCTTCATCCTGGCTACGAGGTTGGCGCGCGTCGGCGCGCTCTCGCGAACCGTGAAGTCGATGCCATGGCGGCCGAGTACGCCTGCATAGTAATCGACGGCGATGCGCTCGTTGCCCGGCGGATTGCTGGTGTCGAGCTTCACCAACTCGCACAGATGGGTGAGCGATTCTTGCTTGATCTGGTCCCAGGATATTTTCATCGGATCGTCGACTCCCCTCGACTGGACGCTCATTAAATCAGGTACGCCATTGTGCTTGTAGGGCTTTGCGAAAATCGCGAGGATGACCAAATGCTAATCGACAATCCCAAAGGTGGCTTCAGCTTCGTCAAGGGAATCGGCCCGTTCTCGTCGGGCGCGGTCGCGAACGCGGGATTCGAGATCGTCCACGCGGCCGCGATTCCGGTCATCAAGCTCGACGATGGCTATGGAGTCATCGAGCGGCATATGCGCGACGCGGGCCGGCCGATGAATGCGGTCTGCGGGATGGAACTGCGCATCCCGAAGCCGCTGACTCCCGCGGGCTTCGAGGAATTCAATCGCGGCTACCTGAAACGCCTCGCAGCGTGGGACGTGCATCTCGACGGCAACAATCCGATCGCGCGCACCAACGTCGCGATCGAGATCGCGCCGGTCGTCGAGCCGGTGCTGTTCGGCTTCTATTTCACGGTCCCCTCTTCCACTCGCGCGCACACTTTCGTCCTTGCCGGCGCGGGCGAAGTGAAATCGATGCGCGGCACCGATCTGGAGATTGTCGCGGGCAGCGACGTATCGCCGGCCGGTCTCACGCAGAAGACCAAATTCGTGATGGACCTGCTCTCCGCGCGCCTCGGCGAAATGAAGATGACGTGGGCTGACGCGACTGCGATCAACCTCTACACTGTGCACGATGCGCATCCAGTGATCGCGTCGACGATTCTGCCGGCGATTGGCGCCGCGGCGCATCGCGGAATCACCTGGCATTACTCGCGCCCGCCGATCATCGCAATGGAGCTGGAGATCGATGCGCACGCTGCAATGCGCGAAATCGTGATCGTGAAGTAGCAGGCGCTCGATGGAGCAAGCGCGCGGCAATCCTGACTCCGCCTCGACGCACGCGCCTGACGCGATCCGCGAACTCACGCAGCTATTTCTGCGCCTCGGCATCACCGCACTCGGCGGACCCGCCGCGCACATCGCGATGATGGAAGACGAGGTGGTGCGCCGGCGCCGATGGCTCTCGCACGAGGACTTCCTCGACATGCTCGGCGCGACCAACCTGATTCCCGGACCGAACTCGACCGAGATGGCGATTCACATCGGCTATCGCCGTGGAGGATGGAAAGGCCTGCTGGTCGCGGGCCTGTGCTTCATCGTGCCCGCGGTGCTCATCACGCTCGCGATCGCGTGGGCGTATGTGAAATTCGGTTCGCTGCCGCAAGCGCAGGCCCTGCTCTATGGGATCAAGCCGGTCATCATCGCGGTCGTGCTCCAGGCGCTGTGGCGGCTCGGCCGCGCGGCTCTGCGCGACGGCATTCTGATCGCGCTCGGAGTCGTGTCCGTTGTCGCAAGCTTTCTCGGTCTCGATGAACTGGTGGTGCTATTCGGCGCCGGAATCATCATGGCGGCGTATCGATGGATGCGCGAGCGACTTTCCAATGGCGCCTCGGCGGGAGCGCTCGCGATGCTCCCGAAATTCGTGGCGCTCAAAACCGTCGCCGCAGTCGCGGCGCCCTTCAGCCTGATGGCGCTCTTTCTCTTCTTCCTGAAAGTGGGCGCGGTGCTGTTCGGCAGCGGTTACGTGCTGCTCGCGTTCATCCAGGCCGACCTCGTGGATCGCCTGCAGTGGCTGACGAAGTCGCAATTGCTCGATGCCGTCGCGGTGGGGCAAATCACGCCGGGGCCGGTTTTCTCGACCGCGACCTTCGTCGGCTATCTGCTCGGCGGCGTGCCGGGCGCTACGGTATCGACCATCGGAATTTTCCTGCCGTCATTCGTATTCGTGGCGCTGAGCGGCCTCGTGCTGCCCTATCTGCGACGCTCCCGCATCACGGCCGGATTCCTCGACGGCGTGAATGTCGGCGCGCTCGCCCTGATGGTGCTAGTGACCTGGCAACTGGGCATCGCGGCGATGGTCAACTTCGCCACCATCGCGCTCGCGGTTGTGAGCGCATTTCTGCTGCTGCGATATCAGCTCAATTCGGCATGGCTGATTGTGATGGGCGGAGTGGTGGGCCTCCTCGCGCGATGGTAAAAGATGTTCCTGACGCGCCGCCATCATCATCCCTCCTGAAATAAAGGAGCTCGCCTATGCAGTCGTTACGCGAAATTCTGGTTGCCGCCGATTCCGATCATATTGCGATCGGTCATTTCAACTTCTCCGAGATGGTCGCCTTCAACGCGATCGTGGCGGGCGCCAAGGCGCTGGGCGTCGCGGTGATGGCCGGAGTCTCGGAAGGCGAGCGCGAATTGGTCGGCGTGAAACAGGCGGCTGCGATGGTGCGCGCCGCCCGCGAAAATTCCGGCGTGCCAGTTTTTCTCAACGCCGACCACACCCATTCGATTGAAAAGGCGGAAGAGGCGGCGCGCGCCGGCTTTGACGAGGTCATCTTCGATGGCTCCAGCAAACCCCTGGAGCAAAACATTGCCGAAACCCGACGCGCAGTCGAGGCACTCAAGTCCATCAACCCCTCAATCCTGGTCGAAGGCGAAGTCGGCTACATCGGCACTTCTTCCGAGATACTGGAAAAAGCTCCGGAGGGTATGTCGCTGACGACCCCCGACGAAGCGCGCCAGTTTGTCGCGGAAACGCGAGTTGACATACTCGCGCCGGCGGTCGGCAACATGCACGGCATGCTTGCCAGTATGGTGCGTGGCGAGGGAGGCAAGCATCTCGATATCGACCGCATCGCCGCAATCAAGCAGGCGATCAAAATCCCGATGACGCTCCATGGCGGCTCTGGAACTGTAGACGACGACTTCCGGTCCGCCATCAAAGCCGGGATGACTATCGTCCACGTCAACACGGAGTTGCGGCTTGCATGGCGGCACAGCCTGGAAGAGTCATTGCGGGCCCATCCGAACGAAGTTGCGCCCTACAAGATTCTTGCTCCGGTCCGCGACGAGGTACGCAAGGTCGTCGAAAAGCGGCTGCGCTTATTCAACGAGCGCTGAGGTCAGGAAAAAACCAGATTATGGCGATGGAGTTTCGTCTTCTTACCGCGCCACTGCTCGAAGCGCACACGATCCGCCTCGACATCAGGATGGATGCGCTGACTCTCACGCGCGGAGTCATTCGCATGGGACCAATCGACTCCCGCAACCAACGCAACGCGCCATCGGCTCACATGACGAAGAACTGGAAGTGACGGCGGATGCGGTCGTGCTCGTCGATGATGCGGAACCGGATCGATGGTGATCCATTGCAGCATCGATCCGTCCGGCGTACCGACGCCAAATGCTCCCCATTTCGGGAACATCGGATGGCGATTGAAGCCCTCGACCTCCGCCCATGTCATGCCGCCATCGTTGCTGCGAAACAGACCCGGAGGCGAGGTGCCGGCCCACCATGAGTTGGGCTCGCTGGGATGTCCGGGCATCGACCGAGCGCTGGCCCCATTCCTCAGGCATGGCGCCGAAGGCTGGCGGCTTGTTCGCCTCTTCCCAGGCGCGTCCCATATGCAGCGAGCGGAAGATGGTAGGTCCGAGATGCCCGGTCTTTGACGCGATCAGCATCGTCCGCTTGTCGCGGGGATCGAGTACGAAGTGATTGACGATGTGGCCTAGGAAATGCGGACCATCGAGGGTCCAGTTCGTGCGGCTGGGGTCGCCGTGATAGATGAACGCTCCTTTGCGCGTTCCGACCAGCAGCGCCACATGCGGTTGCGGTTTGGCGCGCCCCGGTTTGCCGGCGCGGCTGGCCGACTTTCGGGTTGCAACCTTGCGCTTGATGGGACTCATCGCGACGTCTGCACCTCCTCCGATGAGAGACTAGCGCGAATCTAGCTCCGCGCACCTGTGTGGGCAATTCAAACGCTGATGCCGTCGAAGCTTTCATCGACATGCTGATTGCGCTGAGTCGCGTCCTGTTTTGAAACATCTATGTGCTAGGAACGATGAGCCCGCTAACTCGGCCGCAACCCGTCTCAACCGAATGCTGCATTCTTTTCACGCGATCACTGCCGGATCGGGTCTTGCTCTATCGAGACAAGAGTTTTGTCCAGGGGAAGACCGATGTGTAAATCCCGTAGCCTTGCTATCGCAGTTTTCGTTTCTGCCGTGTTGGCCCTCGTCGCATGGTGTGGGTTCGCATCTGCATCGGAGTACGGTATCGGCAGCTATCGTCCCGGATTCATGGATCTGTTTGCCGGCGCTCTGCCGGCCCCGGGGACTACGGTGGCGAAAACTTATTTCCTGTATCAAGATGCTGACGGCCTCGCTAACAATGGAAAGATCAAAGTCACGGCGAATACCGTGACCTATACCCAGGCGCTGTTCCTCGCCCACGTAACTGAGCTGTCGCTCCTGGGCGCCAACTACGGATTCGGTGCGATAGCTCAAACGCGTCTGGCGCAGCAAGGGCTATCGGTAGGTCCGGTCGGTTTTGCCGCGCCGCAGAAGAACCTGACGATCGGGGGCTTTGGCGACCTTATTGTCTTGCCCCTTATGCTGAACTGGCATCTTCGCAATTTCCATTTCCTGTCCGCACTTGCCGTGTATGCACCCACTGGAAGTTATGACAGCTCGCGGATAATCAATATCGGCCTCAATCGATGGGCGATCGAGCCTGACTTTGGGGTGACCTGGATGGATCCCGACACCGGTCGGCACGTTTCAATCTTCACAGGCTATACCATCAACTTTAGGAATTCGGCGACCGACTATCGTAGCGGCGATGAGTTCCATGCCGATTTCGTCGCGGCGCAGCATCTGCCTCATCAAATCGTGGCAGGCGTTACCGGCTACGCCGTTCAGCAGACCACGCCCGACACCGGCAGCGGCGCGATCTTCGGAGGCTATCGGGGCCGCGTTCTAGCGCTAGGTCCACTAGTCGGAAAGACGGTTGACATCCTCAACACCAGGATCAACTTCACCTTCAAGTACGACTTTGAGTTTGCGGCCCAGAATCGTGCGACCGGCAACGAGCTTTGGCTGACCGCGGCAGTGGCGCTCTAAACCTGAAGTGATACGCTGAGCTCCTGACGGCCGCGAGCAGCGTCACGAGACTCAGCTAAAAGGGACCTGGCACACACGCTTCCGCAAGTTTGACGATTAGTTGAATTCAACAATCGGCATTACCGAGGCTTTCGCGCCGTAGCTCGTCCGACTCACGCACTCAGCGGCCGGTGCCGGTGATCGCGATAGGCGCGCCGCTGTTGGTCATGTCGCCGGTGACCAGCAAAGTATCGCTCGCCGCACCTTTCGAGGTCGGCATAAAGTAGATCGCCACCTTGCAACTCTTGCCCGCCGCAACCGACAGACCCGCGATGCACGTCGTCCGGTAGTTATCGATGCTGAAGCCGCATATCACTCCGTCTTGGCCGTTGCACGAAACCTTTCCGTTCGGCGACAGCGCCACTCCCATGATCGATACCGCAGCCTTGTTCTTCTTGGGATTCGTCATCGTGACGAACTTCAGACCGCTCACCCTTCCCATTCGCGTAGGGGGAAACTTCAGCGCGCTGGGCGAATAGGTAACCGGTCCGATCGGCGTTGCCGTCGGAGTTGGTGTCGGCGTTACGGTCGGAGTGATAGTCGCCGTTACAGTTGCGGTCGCCGTGACGGTCGGTGTCGGTGTCCCGCCGCCGAACGAAGTTGGCCCGGGGGTGATCGAGGCGCTGGTGCTGGGCGTCGGCGCACGGGTGGGAAGCGGCGTGCGGCCAATCGTCGGAGTCGCGGTGATGATGGCGGTCGCCGTAACGGTGATGGTGGCGGTGGGTGTCGCCGTTAGTGTTGGCGTGGTGGTCGGCGAAAGTTTGGGAGAGGGGACGATGCGTCCAATGAATGCATTGTAGCCGTTGCTTGGTCCCGCACCTTTGAACTCTGTCTGGTAAGCTCCGGTAGTGACCGGAAAATCGCTCGAAGTCGTAAAGCCCGTGACGTAAGCGTTGCCCGATGAATCCACGGCTACCGAACGCGCTCCGTCGTCGTCGGATCCTCCCAGATAGGTCGAATAAAGGACAAAGTTGCCGCTGGGGTCCAATTCGACGAGGACACCATCCTCGGGTCCTCCCCCATAGCTGGACTGAAAAGCGCCCGGCGAAGTTGGCAGGCCGCTACCCGCCGCGCCGACGATGAAAAGATTGCCATTGGCGTCGACCGCCAAGGCAAGAGGGAAAACACTCACAGGTAGTACAACCGTGGTCGCGTTGCCACTCGATGTCACATGGACCAATGAATAAGGGTGATTGCCCCCGCTTTCGAGTATGGCGTGTGAATTGCCCGAATGTTCCACGCTAAAGCCACTCAGTAACGTATCTTGTGTTGTAGAAATGAAATCTTGTTCGAATTGAACGCTTGACCCGGTCGGATTTAGCTTCGCAAGGAAAACCCCATAATGAGCTTGGGGGTCGCTCGGAGCCTGACGCGCAACACCCGCGAAATAGGCGTTTCCGTCGGCGTCCAATCCGATTGCTGATCCCTCCGTGAAATTCGAAAACGGAATCGACGAGAAGAATAGCGCCGAATACACCAGAGACGTTCCAACGGGATTCAGCTCCGTGACAAATGCGCATGTAACCGAATCGGGACAGTTTTGAAAAGCGCCGGAGGTCGTCGGAATTTGACCAACCTGAGCGACCCCGGTTATAAACGCGTTGCCGCTTGAATCGACTGCGATTCCGGTTCCTTCGGAAAAGGTTCCCACAAGTGTCGAGTAGATAAGTCCGCCGCCACTATCGAGCGCCGTTACAAAGGTTCCAAACGGGGAGTGTGACGACGACGAAAAGCTGGTTTGATAAGCACCTTGGGTAACCGGATAGTCAGACGAGAAAGTCGTACCGGTAACGTAGGCATTCCCGGACGGATCGACTGCGATGCCAGTGGTTCCATCAAATTGGCTGCCGCCGGCATACGTCGAGAATTCCAGCATCGTTCCGTCGGAGCTCACTTTGCTGATGAAGATATCGCCGTTGCCGAAATTGTTCGGCTGAAATGCATCCGGGGTGACGGGAAAATCGATCGAAGTGGTATCGCCGGTAACCCACGCTGCGCCAGTCGTATCGACCGCAATTCCGAAGCCTTGGTCCGAAGTGCTGCCGCCGAGGTAACTCACGTAGGTCAGCAGCGGATCGATGATCAGCGGCTGCGATCTGTCATAGGAAGCCAACTTGAAAGCGACTTGATTTTTCCCGACCAGCGCGTAGCCGCCCGCGACTGGATGCCTCGCACCGTGCGATTCCTGGTAGATCAGCGGCGCTTTCTGGATCACCTCGCCGCCGGAACTTTTGATGACGAGGTTGCCCGCGGGATCGAGCGCGACAGCCTCGGCGCCGTCGATGCTCATCTTGATCCGCGAGGGGTCGGCATTCGGTGCGATCGCAAAGTCATATTCGAGGCGTCCTTGGGTGCCACGATATACGAGGTTGATTCCGGGATAGATGCTCTCGAAGCGCACGCCGCCATAGGTCGCGATGCCGGTGCGCCACTTCGCGCGATCCTTGCCGATGAAGTAGTTGCTCCGCCCCGGCAGCCGATCGACGCCGCTTGCGATGGAGTCGGGATTGGCGCCCTCGAGGCGGATGCGCACCACCGAGAACTTCTGCTTCTCGGCGCTTTCAGGATGGAACGCGATCGGCAAAGCTCTCGCGGCCAAATTTTTCTTCTTGGCAGATGATGGCGCGCGCAGCTTCAACACCGCGTCTGTCGGGGTAAGGAACAGCTAGTATCCGCCGCCGCGCGCGAGGAACTTCACTCGCGGATCGGTCTGCCCGCGGTTTTCCTCGAAGCTTAGCGGCAAATGCCCGTAGGCATTGCGCACCTTGGGCGCTTGCGCCGGCGGGGCCGCTGCCGCCGTTTGCTCGCATACGAGGCTACTGCCGCGAGGCTCGCGAACACCACGACGGCCATCGAAAGCCAATTGCGACGGGCTCGGCGTTGTTGGTACTGCATGATCCCCCGACGGCGGGACTCCAGGGTCGGCGCCTAACGGATGCTTGGTGACGGCGAGTTGTCGTGGAACTACAATTCAAAACTACTATAGTTCGCAAAAGATTACATCAGCCGATTGTACAATCCGAAATCGTGCTGATACCGCTCTCGATGCGGTCCGTGGGTCCGGCGGGCTGAAACGATGCGACTGACGGTTGCTGCGCGCGGGCGGAAAAGCCAAGACAAGGACCCGCCCCAATTGATTCGGGCGTTCATTAGAGTCTGTTAGCGCTAATTTGCGCGCTTTGTTAGATAACCAGCCTCAGATAATCTGTCCCGGCTGCGGGCCGGGTCTCATCCCTTCGAGGTCGGCATCTTTCGCCGGTTTGACTTCGGACTGCTGTTTCCGCTTGATTCGGCGCTGTTCCTTTTCCTGCTGCTTCTCTTTTCGCGCGCGTTCTCTGATTCGTTTTTCCAATTAAGCTCCTTGCTGATGGACTCTCAGTTAGCGGTTGTCGATGAGAACAAAGTCTCGATGATAATCGCATAAATCTTATTCCCTTCATCGGCAGTATGATACTTGGCAACGCCGCTCGCTTGGTCAGCTGAAGCGAAAGTGGCGGTGGTGCGGTCTTTATTCCCGTTCCTAAATATATTTTCGCCGTTACTATCATTCACCCGCCAAAGCGTATAGAGTGATAGAAACTGCTAGGACGCATCCTTTCACTAAACGCGGAATTCTCCTTCGTTTGTTTGCTCGCGAGCTTCCAGCCACAACCATGGAGGGCATTTTCATGCCTAAGAAACTATACGTCGGCAATCTCGCTTACGCGGTGACCGACCAACATCTGAACGAACTCTTTTCCGGAATCGGAGCAGTCGCGAGTGCCGCGGTAATCAGCGACAAATTTTCCGGCCAGTCCAAGGGCTTCGGCTTCGTCGAAATGAGCGACGACAAACAGGCCGCGCAAGCGATCTCGACTTTGGACGGGACCGAGTTCATGGGCCGCAACCTCAAGGTGAATGAGGCCAAACCGCGCGAAAACCGCAACGGTGGCGGCGATCGCAACGGTGGCGGCGGCCGCTGGTAAATCTGCTAGTATAATGATGGGTGGGCGTAAGCCCATCCATCATCTCCATCTCGCGACCCGATCGGAACATATGGCCAGAGTTTATTTCGATAGTATTGCAGACTCGATAACTCGCGAGGACTTGCGCGAATTCTTCACCCGCGCGGGCGAAGTACGGGGAGTACTCCTCGTCACCGACAAGGTTTCGGGGGAGTCGCGCGGCTTCGGATGCGTCAACATGGCGACCGATGCGGACGCGCAGCATGCGATGAATTCGCTAAAAGATTCGCCGATCAAAGGTGGACGGATCCGAATCGAACAGGCCAAGCCGGGAAAACGCGGCAAATAATAGACTTCGCGCACAGAACGGAAGTCGAGGGGAGTTGAATGCGCAGTATCAGTAAAAGTGAGAATCCCTGGCTGAGCCACGACTGGAAGGTGAAAACCTTGATTTCCGTTACCCGCGGTGGCTCTCGCCTCGGCTTCACCTGCCGATCCTGCGAGCGGACGTTTACCCATATGACTGGCAGCAATCAGACCTGGGCGACCGATGGTCATGACGTCGCGCTGGCGGAAAATATCTCGCAGCGATGGCTGTCCGAGACTTGCCCTGTCAGTCCAGTTATTACCGATGGCGCCGATCGCCTGAATTTCAAAAATCCTCAAGTCGAGTAAGTCTGGATCTCCGCGGTCGCGCTATCATGCGATTCGTCGTTCTTGTCTTTGAATCCCGAGTCAATCCTGTCGAGCCGGACCTTAGCGCCAGGCTCGACGACGAATCTCTTGCAGTAGTTTCATCGTTGCGGGTTCTCCGATGGCTTCGCTGTTGACCCACGCGTCGGCGCCGGGACATGCGGTTGAAGCGACTGGTTTACCCCGCCTCTGCACTCGTTAGTTGGCGTGCGACTCTGTAGGTGACGAACCGAATACTTTCAGTGTTTTCTTCCTACAAATTGAGCTCGAGCGCCACGCCCGCCTCCTTAGCTGGCGGTCGGAGCCGCCACCTTCCCGGGGACTCCGGCCGGATGAAGGCTGGCGTTGACTCTCGCCAGGTGGCGCTGATGGCGTGCCGTCCCCAGATGCAACAGGCGGTAAGCTTCAACCTTCACCAGGTCGTTGATCAGAAACCATACAAGCGCGTAGCCCCAAAGTGCCAGCGCATATTTCCATCCCAGTGGCGTCATGCCCCATCCGTACACCGCCGCCAGGGTCCCGATGACCTGGGTTGTCTCCGTGGCAACGACCAGCCGCCAATTGGGCCACGGGCGCTGCCAGAACGTTCCTACGCTTCGCGTGATGTAGATGGTGAGGTGCCCGGCGACCAGGAGCTTGAGGAACATGAGGCTCTGAACCATGGGCCGGGGCAGGTGAAGGTACTTCTCTGCGATCCAGAAAAGGGCGAACGCAGAGATAACTCCCATCACGCCGAGAACCGAGCTAACGGTGAGTACGCGTTCCATGTCCCAGCGCACCGGGCGTGGAGCTACGATGGTGTTGTCGTAGGCGATCATCATGATCGGGAAGTCGTTTAGGACCGCGATGAGCACGATCATGACCGCGGTTACCGGGTAGAAGTTGAACACCACAATCGCGAGCGTCATGAAGAGCAGTACGCGGATGGTTTCGGATATCCGGTAGATTGCGTAGCTGTTCATGCGTTCGAATATCTTGCGAGCTTCTGCGATGGCAGCGGTGATTACCGAGAGACCGGTCGCCGTCAGCACCAGATCCGAGGCTGCACGAGCGGCGTCGGTCGCACCGCTTACCGCGATTCCGCAATCGGCCTGTTTGAGCGCAGGAGCGTCGTTGACACCGTCACCGGTCATTCCGACGATATGTCCGCCAGCCTGAAGGGCCTTGACGATTTTGAACTTATGCTCAGGAAAAACCTGTGCGTACCCGTCGGCCGCGTCTATCTTGTCACTGTCGTCAGCAATGCCATCGGGAAAAAGATCGCCGGCTACCGCGATGTTCGGTCCCAGCTTGAGTTCGCGCGATACCTCGCGGGCAATTGCAAGGTTGTCGCCGGTTACCATACGAACCTGGAGTCCCATCTTTCGCGCGGCCGCGATTGTAGAGGCTGAATCGTCGCGGGGCGGATCGGACAGCGACAGTAGTCCAAGGAATTCCCACTTTCCCTGGACATCGGTGCGCGCAACGCCAAGGGTGCGATAGCCTTTGCTCGCCAGATCGTCAACCTGGTGTTCAGCTTTTTCGCGGGCGGCCGCGTCGGGATGAACCAGGTCAAGAATCACCTGCGGGGCACCCTTCGAGACTTTGAAAGTAGCGTCGTCGTGTTTGACTTCGGCCTCAGTCCTCTTGCTGACCGGATCGAATGGGGTGAAATGAGCGATTTGATAGGTCTTCAACGCCGCATGATCGCTGAGAGCTTTGAGGACGGCCTCGTCGATGCTATCTCCGCCCTCCGTTCGCGAGGCCAACGCCGCGCCCAGGATCAGGTCCTGCTCACTGCTCGCCTTGAAGACGACAGGGCTGCCCAACTTAAGTTCGTTCTTGGTGAGCGTGCCGGTCTTGTCTGAGCAGAGAATGTCCATGCCGGCCATCTCTTCGATCGCGACGAGACGGGAGACGATGGCCTTCATCCTGGCAAGCACGGATGCGCCGACGGCCATCGTGACGGACAGGACGGCCGGCAAGGCGACCGGGATTGCGGCTACTGTAAGAATCAGTGCAAAGAGCAGGGTTTCGATGATCGGGTCGCCGCGAAATAGCGCGACCGTCAGGATCAAAGCGACGAGGCCGAGCGTGATCAGAATGAGGAAATTGCCGATCTTGAGCACAGCCTTCTGAAAGTGGGAAACGGTCTGAACGCTCTCGACCAGCCGTGCGGTGCGGCCGAAGAGCGTGTTCATTCCGGTCGCGACGACCAGCCCATTCATCTGGCCCATTCGCACGATTGATCCTGAATACGCTACGTCATTTTTCTTTTTGTCGACGGGCAGCGATTCACCGGTCAGCGCTGACTGGTCGATGCTGAGGTAATCGCCATCCACGAGCTTTAGGTCGGCGGGGATGACATTGCCGAGTTTGACCATGACAATATCCCCGCTCACCAGCGTCTTTGCCTCGACGTCACTCCACTTGCCGTCGCGCAAAACGCGTGAATGCAGTGCGAGATTTTTCTTCAGCGCCTCGATCTCGTTGTCGGCCTTGAATTCCTCCCAGAATCCGACGACCGCATTCAGCGCCAGCATGAAAAAGATGATGACAAAGTCTTCCCAATGCCGAACCACTGCGGAGAGTACCGCGGCGATTTCGATCATCCACGGGATAGGTCCCCACAGGAACGTCAGGAACCGCTTGAGCGGGCTGATGCGCTTTTCTTCGATGGCGTTCGGACCGTCCTGCTTGAGCCGGCTCGCCGCTTCTTCCTGGGTCAGTCCATGTTCGAGACTCGAATGGAACTTGGCGAGCGCCTCCTGGGTCGTCCCGGTCTCAGCTGGTATCTGCGCACCTCTGGACGCATCTGCCTTGGCCGCATCAGCCTTCGAAGTGCCTGCATTGGCCGCATCTGCGGAGGCTGCGGCCTCTGCCTTTTGCCAGTCGCCGATCTCACTTCCGGGTCCGCCCTCGCGCGCTTGGAATATCTCGTAGGCACGCGTGCGAACCTCGTCCACGCTGGGCTTCGACTCAACGGACTTAGCGATGCTTGCCTTGGACCCGTTGGGCGCGGTGCCCCTTGAATCGTCTAAGGTCTTCGCATCTTCTCCGGAACTTTTCTGCGCAGCCATCTTTCAACTCCTGGCAAATTCCGTCCATACGGCGACGACTAACCTTGGTTGCCAGACTCGTAAGTTCGATCGCGGCGACTGCGATCGGTTGCCTGGCAAATCTTTTCAACTGCCCGCTAATGCCATTGCCTGGCGCTGACTCGCGAGTCGAATACGATGGGTTTCACTTTGCCGATGCCGCGGCGCCCGCACGAATGAGCGTCTCGATCGCGTCCGGCGCGTAACCGAGCTCGCGTAGCACCTCGCGCGTATGCGCGCCGATCTCGGGCGCGAGCGTAGGCTTCCGCTTTTCCGAGCCATCCACGAAGACCGGGCTGTTGATCGTTTCGAGCTTCCCGTGCGAAGGATGATCCAGCTCCACCACCGCTTGCGCATGGCGCATCTGCGGATCGACGGCAACGTCGTCGAGCTTCGGCAGCGGCGCCCATTTGATGTCGAATTTCTTGAACAGCGTGCGCAACTCCGTGACATCGCGCGCCTCGAATTGCGATTGGAGCAGCGCATATAGCTCATCGCGATTTTCAGCGCGCGCCGCGTTGGACGAAAACATCTCGGTGCCGGCGACATCAGGGAAGCCGAGCGCCTCGCACAGCCGCGGGAATTCATGATCGGGATCGAGCTGGATGAGCAGGAACGCCTTGCCGTCGCGAGTCGTATATCCGGCGGCCAGCGGATTGGGCGGCGCGCCTCCGGGAACGACTTGCGGAAACACCGCGTTGCAGAATCGCGCCTGAAGGTCGCATGCATTGGCCCATGCGCCCGAGGCCATCAGGGAGGTGCCGACCTTGCCGCCGCGGCCGGTCTTTTCGCGCTGATAGAGCCCCAGCATGATGGCGCCGAACAGCGACATCGCAGTCGGATGGTCGCCCAGCCCGGGACGCGGACCCGCAGGCGTGCCGTCGCGACCCGTCATACTCATGAAGAGGCCGGAGCGCGCCCAGTACGCGAGCGCATCGAAGGCGGGCTCGTCGGCATCGTCGCCGGTGTCGCCATAGCCGGTCAGATGAGCATAGATGAGGCGATCGTTGAGCGGCCGGAGATCGTCCCATGTGATACGAAACTTCTTCAGCAACAGGCTCTGGTAGTTGGTAACGAAGACATCGGCCGATTTGACGAGGCGCAGCAGGGCATCGCGGCCTTCAGGCTTTTCGAGATCGAGCGCGACGCTGCGCTTGTTGCGATTGGTGAGAATCCATGGCCAGTTAAGCTCGGTTTTCGCGACGCCCGGCAGATGAGCGAAACCGCGCCAAAGATCGCCGGCAGGACGTTCAACTTTGATGACATCGGCGCCGAAATCCGACATCACGGTGGCGGACGCTGGACCCGCGATATAGGTACCGCAGTCGATGACGCGGATTCCGGAGAGTAGCCCTTTCGATTCCACCGCAAACCTCGCTGAGAGAAATTAACATCGTCATCGCATTGGACTAATTTTTGTGCAAGCGTTGCATCAACCATGGTCGTACAGATCTACAGCATCACCTCGATTGCCGACGCGGTCGCAACTGCGGAAGCGGGCGCCGATCTGATCGGCGTCGTAGTGGCAGAGCCGGGTGTGGTTCCCGAGGGAGTCACGGCTGAACTCGCGCGCGACATCTTCGCGGGGGCAAGGCCGCGAGCCCGAGGCGTCGCCATGTCGCTCCTCGATGATCGCGACGAGATCTGCGCGATGGTCGATGCGGTCCGCCCCGACATTCTTCATATCGCGGCACGCGAGGTTGATCCCGAGGATTGCGCATGGATTCGTGAACGCATCGCGCCGGTGAGACTGCTGCGCGCGATACCGGTGAGGGCCGGGGAGACGTTTACTGAAGTTGATGCACATCAACAGTGTGCTGATTTTCTGATGCTGGAGGCCGGGGCGAAAGGCGCCGCCGGTGAGGTCCACGAATACTCTATCTGCCGAGACGTCGTTCTACGTTCGCGGGTGCCAGTGATCCTCGCCGGAGGCCTCTCTTCCGATAACGTGTCGCAAGCGATCGCCGCAGTGAGGCCATGGGGCGTCGATTCGTTCACCCATACCGATATTCCCGGCCAGCGCGGCAAGAAGGATATCACGCGGGTGCGAGCCTTCGTCGCCGCCGCGATGCGCGCTTTCGCCGACGTCATCGAGCAACCGCAGCGAGGTTAGTCGGGGCGCTATCCGCATTCATAGATTCGCCATTGGCGGTTCCTACCTACTGGCTGGTCCCGCGCGAAAAATCGTGACGGTCAGGTTGGCGTGCTGGCAGTCTTTGGGCCGAGACTCGAAACCGGGCGAGCGCATCAACGTTGCGACAATGCGTGCTGAGGGTGCTGACTGAGCAATATCAGCTCGGAGGCGATTTGGTGACTCAACGTCGCAACATTAGAGCTCAGGGCGGATGAGGGTCCCTCCGCGCCCGCGCCTACCGGCGCGCTCAAGTTGGCCTCGGTCGCGTATAGCTCCTTGCCATTGCGGCCGTCTCTGATCGACCATCGCGCGATGAGTGTCGCCTGCCTGCCATCAGTGTCGAACTGTTCGACGTCTACCTCAACCTGGTAGTCAACCGGAGTAACGCGGTTCCACGGGTAATGCTGCACCCGCTGGGTATTGAGTATCGTCGAAAGGTTTTGGGACAGCACGCGAATAAAATTCCTATCGAGAGGGCCCGCCCACCTGTTCTCTTCCGAGACATCGATTCGATTGGGCGCGGTTCGGGTGACCACCTCCGGCCGCTTGACGTAATCGGGAAAGTCGATTGGGCCGACTCCGATCGCGATCTGTTGATCCAGCGAAGTGCTGGTCCCAGAGACGCCTTCCTGTGAGATCGGCGAGAGCATGAAGAATTTGTTGTGGTTGGGGAGCGGAGCCAACGGCGAGCAGCTCGCGATGAGCACGGCAAGCGCAAGGATGGTTAGCCTCAGAATCATCGCTTTGAACCTAGTCTGAACGCCGCCCAGGAAGATACCTGCCGCGGATAATGGCCGAGGGATTCTGCTGCAGATAGTCGGTAAGTTGGCTAACGGATTGAGCAGTATCAGCGAATTGTTCGAGTGCAAGATTCAGATTGACCCACAGCGGAGAATTGGGATCCAGTGTGGCCTCCACGTCGACGAGCGTGGCGCGAGTTTCCTTCATAGCTTCAGCGGCTTCCCTGGAGGCGCGCTGAAGGTCACCCGACAGGCCGTCGAATTTTGTATTGACCTTGTCGAGAGTCACCCGCATCGAAGCCAGGGTTTTCCTCATCGCAATCATTGCCTGGTTGGTCGAAGTCAATGCCTGCCGCAGTTCTCGCGAACTTGCCAGCGAGTCGATCGAATTGCCCGCCCCGGAAATGGATTTCATCATACCTTCGAGGTCCAACCTGGAGAGTCGGTCCAGGGCTTTTTGTGCTTCCTGTTGCACTCGCTGGAAGTCGGTAGGAACTGTGGGAATTTCGCGATAGCCGGAGGTTCCGGGTTCGAGGCTTAGAACGATGGGCGTGTTCGGATAGATGTCGAGTTCCACGTATAGCAATCCTGTGAGCAAGCTCTCGACATTCAACTGTGCGCGGAGGCCTTGTTTAATATACGCGGCGAAGCCATTTTCGGTCAGCGCTTCGCCAGTGCCACCCATCGCGCGAAGTTGAGAACTATCGATGTTGAGGATAACCGGCAGCCGAAGCTCCTTCAGGTCGGTTCGGATCCGGCCTTCCTCGGGGGGTAAAAGGAGTTGAATCCTGGCGACACTTCCAATCTGGACCCCGCGAAACTTCACTGGAGCGCCGACTTTCAGACCGTTCACGTCGCCGGGAAAAAAGCATACGAATTGGACCGGCTTCTGGAACATCTTGCCTGAGCCGACGACCACGATCGCGGCGACCAGAAGCGCGAAGCTGCCGACGACGAACATGCCGATGGCGGTAGGACTAAATCGTTTAGACATGGCTGTTAGCTGAGCCTCCCTCTTTCCCCCGAGTCAGAAACTTTCGAATCCTGGGATCATTAGAACGCGCCAGCAGCTCCTTCGGATCGCCGGTGGCGATCTGAGTTCGTGTCTCAGTATCGAGGAAGACGCAGTTGTTGGCGATCGCAAAAATACTGGGTAGCTCGTGGGTTACGATCACAATGGTGGCGCCCAGGCTATCGCGCAGCTCCAGGATCAAATCGTCGAGCAACGCGGAGCTGATGGGATCAAGGCCCGCCGATGGTTCGTCGAAGAATAGAATCTCCGGGTCCAGGGCGATCGCGCGCGCGAGCCCGGCGCGCTTCTGCATGCCACCACTGATTTCGCTGGGATAGAAATTCTCGAAACCCTTAAGCCCTACCAGCGCCAACTTGAGGGCCGCGATTTTGCCGATCTGTTCGGGCGTCAGATCGGTAAATTCGCCAAGCGGCAGGCCCACGTTCTCCGATAGCGTCATCGAGCTCCAGAGCGCACCCCTCTGATAGAGGATTCCAAATCGGCGCAGTAGCCGCTCACGTTCCTTGGATCCGGCCTGCGTGAAATTGAAGTCTCCGTAAATGATTTCGCCTTTGGCCGGCTCTTTGAGCCCGATGAGATGTCGAAGCAAGGTGCTCTTGCCGCATCCGCTGCCTCCCATGATGACGAAGATGTCTCCGCGACGGACCACGAAGTTGAGGTCGCGCATCAATACGAAGCTGCCGTACGCCATAGTCAGATCACGCACTATGATGTGCGCTTCAGGTGCCGCTTGGGTAGTCGAGCTTGCTTCCATTCTGTCTACGGGCTCGAAGGCCGGACTCTTGGTCAGATCCCCAGCACATTAAAAATCACTGCAAAGATGCCGCATGCGATCACTACCAGTACTATGGACATAACAACCGCCTGAGTCGCCGCATCACCTACAGCGGAGGAGCTGTTGCCGCATTGAAAACCGCGCAGACAACCGGCGATCGCGATCAACACACCGTAGAAGGTCGCCTTAAAGAGACCACCGAGAAGATTAGTCATCGTCAGAGTCGAAATGGTTTCTCTCATATACGCGCCGGGGGAGAGACCAAGCATCGTGACACCGACAAACAAGCCACCGAGGATTCCGACAAAATCGGCGTAGAGGCATAGCAAGGGCATCATCAGAACGAGGCCGAGGACGCGCGGTAGGACCAGAAATTCCAGGGGCGAGACTCCCATCGTTGTGAGCGCGTCGATCTCTTCGGTCACCTTCATAGTGCCGAGTTTTGCGGCGAACGCGGCGCCGGTCCGGCCCGACATGATGATCGCGGTCATCATCGCACCCATCTCGCGCACCATGCCGATTCCAACCAGGTCAGCGACATAGATCGCCGCTCCAAACTGTGACAATTGCACCGCCCCCATAAAGGCGAGGATTACTCCGACCAGAAACGAGATAAGCGTTACGATGCCGACCGCACTGGCGCCGCATTGCTGGATGACTTCGATCAAGTCGACCGTGCGCAAGCGCGCTTTGCGGCGAACCAGGTTGCCGAACGCCACCGTGAGCTGGCCCACGAACGCGAGGAACTCGTCCGCTGACTCCAGGGCTTCCAAGGTTGCGTCCCCGACCCGGAAGAAGAATGACTCTCGCCTGGGCGCTGCTTGCGTTCCCTTCTTTTCAGGCACCGCCTCCGCGAGCTCGAGCAAACGGCGCAGCCCGGTGGGAAGGCCCGAGCGATCGGCGACGATACCCCTGGAGCGGCATAGTTCGCCGGCCTCGGTCAGGAACGAAAGCAGGGAGCTATCCCAGTTCGCGAGATCCGCCGTGTCGAAAAGTACACGTTTCGGAGCCGGCCTGGCGTCGAGCACGCGGATCACTTCCGCGGCAGGCGGCATATCCTTGTTCAGATGCCAGCGACCGGAAAAGCGAACTATCAGAGTGGAATCTTTGGTCAAATCGAACGAAACTGACGCCCGCCCGATTTGATGCTGGGAGTGGTCGCTCATAATAAAACGGCCCGAATGTTGGCTCTACCTACTAAAACTCCATCGCGAGCCCAATTTGAGCAGCAGCGAGCATTGCTAGCGAATTGGCGGAATAATTGAAACGGGTGCGATCTGAATTTCAAACCGTCAGTCCGGGATCGAGATCGGCCGGCTGCTTCATGCCGGCGCGCATGGCGATGGTCCCGCGCTAGTCGGTGCCCATTGCCACACGGCCCGTTAGAGGTGCGAGGGATCAGCACGAAGCTCTTTTTGCGCTGAGCATCATTCACTTTCCGTTCATCCGGGTGGAATTGAATCGGCTACCTACTCGATTTCGTCGAGGGTAAGATCTTCTTCATCGCTGCGATGCGACCCCATCCTGTCTGCCGAGGATTTCATCATGCCTGGCACCGTTTCGACCCGCGAGCTCCAACTCATCGATGCCTACTGGCGCGCTTCCAACTACCTGACCATCGGCCAGATCTACCTCAAGGAAAATCCGCTGCTGCGCGAGCCGCTTGGCGCCGAACACATCAAACCGCGACTGCTCGGCCATTGGGGCACTTCGCCCGGACAAAATCTCGTCTATGTACATTTAAACCGCCTCATCCGCGAGCACGACGCGTCGATGATTTATGTTTCGGGTCCTGGTCACGGCGGTCCCGCTATCGTCGCGCAGACCTATCTCGAGGGCACCTATTCCGAGATCTATCCGAAGGTCTCGCAGGACCTTGAAGGATTGCGAATTCTGTTTCGCCAATTCTCCACTCCCGGCGGCATTCCGAGTCACGCCGGTCCGCACGTGCCGGGCTCGATCAATGAGGGCGGCGAGCTCGGCTATTCGCTCGCGCATTCGTTCGGCGCCGCGTTCGACAACCCCGATCTCATCGTTGCATGCGTGATTGGCGATGGTGAGGCGGAAACCGGTCCGCTCGAGGGCGCACGGAAGGGAATCAATTTCCTCAATCCCGCGCGCGACGGCGCGGTGCTCCCGATTCTTCATCTCAATGGCTACAAAATCTCGGGGCCTACCGTCCTCGGACGCGAATCCGACGACGAAGTACGTCAACTTCTAAATGGTCATGGCTATGAGGTTTATTTCGTCGAGGGCGACGAGCCGATGGCGGTTCATCAGCTGATGGCCGCGACGCTGGAGTCGTGCTACGGCGCGATTCGGGAAATTCAGCATGATGCGCGGAGCCGTGGAGTGCGTGAGCGTCCGCGATGGCCCGCGATCGTGATGCGCACACCGAAAGGATGGACGGGGCCGAAGATTGTCGATGGCCTGCAAATCGAAGGAACTTTCCGCGCGCATCGGGTGCCGATCAACAACGTCAAAGACAATCCCGCGCACCGGAAGATGCTCGAACAATGGATGCGCAGCTATCGGCCCGAGGAGCTTTTCGATCGCGACGGCCGCTTGAATGAGGCAATCGCGAAAATCGCGCCGCGCGGCCATCGCAGGATGAGCGCGAATCCAATCGCGAACGGCGGCGAATTTCCTGAGCCCCTGGTGATTCCTGAGTACACGCAATACGCGGTCGAGATGAAAGACCACGGAGCGGTGCTGGTCGAGAACACCAAACGCTTCGGCACGATGATGCGCGACATTTTCAAGTGCAACGAGAAGCAGCGCAACTTCCGCCTCTTCTGTCCCGATGAAACCAACTCCAACCGTCTGGGTGATGTGTTCGAAGTCGAGAATCGATGCCTCGTCAGCACCATCTATCCTTACGATGACCACGTGTCAGCCGACGGGCGCGTGATGGAGGTGCTATCGGAGCACAATCAGGAAGGGTGGCTCGAAGGCTATACGCTGACTGGACGTTACGGCGTGTTTGCGACCTATGAAGCATTCGCGATGATCGTCGACTCGATGACCGCGCAGCACGCCAAGTGGCTGAAGACCTGCCACACCGAACTGCCATGGCGCAAACCGATCCCATCGCTCAACTACCTGCTGACCTCGACCTGCTGGCGCAACGATCACAATGGCTTCAGTCATCAGGGGCCCGGGCTTCATCGATAGCATTTTGACGAAGCAAGGCATCATTACGCGCGTTTATCTGCCTCCAGACGCGAACTGCCTGCTATCTGATGAAGCTATGGCCACCGGACGTGCATCCTCATGGGATGGATGAGGAGACGTTTGTAAGTCTCTTCACCGCACCACCGATGTGATCTTTGCGTTTCATGGCTACCCTCGCGCGATTCACGAAATCCTTCATGCCAGGACTAACGCGTCGCGGTTCCATGTGCGTGGCTATATTGAGGAAGGCACGACTACCACGCCATTCGACATGGTAGTGCTTAACAAGACCAGCCGCTTTCACTTGTGCCTGGAGGCACTGCGCCGCGCCTCGACGATTCCCGGCTCTGGTAAGTTGATAGAGCTATGCCAGGAATCTCTCGATCGTCATCGCAAGTATGTGGTGGAGCATTTGCAGGATATCCCTGAGATCGCCAACTGGAAGTGGACCGACGTGTAGCTGGTCGAGGTTTATCCCGCGTCCTGCAAGGAGCGGCAGCGCCACGATTGCCTTGTTAGCGTCAGTCTTCGAGAGTCGCAAAGCGGATGAGGCCGGCGATCAGGAACAGCATCCCCAGACCGATAGTCGCCGCGAAGGGCCATAGCGTCGCGAACGGCGGCTGGTTGCGGATCATCAAATCGTTGAAGGACTGCATCGTCCACGTCGTTGGCACGAAACGCGCCAACGCGCGCATCCATCCCGGCTCGAAGTCCAGCGGCCACCAGCATCCGCCGATCGCCGCGATCGCCATGCTCAAGGTGGCGCCGAACGGCATCACCGAATCGTGCGTGCGCGAGATCGATGCGATCACAAGGCCCAGCGCCGCGGATGCGAACGAGATTCCGACCGTAGGTATCAGCAGCGCGAGCGGATAGCGTCCTAGCGCGATCCCAAACAGCGCCCATCCGACCGCGAACAGCAACACCATCTGCACGATGCCGACGATGAAGCGCGCGATCAGTTTCCCGAGCAGAAGGCCGGAAAGAGGTGCGCCGCTGACGCGCAAGCGCCGCAACGTGCCCCAATCGCGTTCGTCGAACAGCGTCAGCGCGATGCCAAGCATCATGCCGATGAGCAAAAACGTGATGCCGAAGCCCGGGACGTACTGGTCAAAGGCGTTGACGACAGTTGATTCGCCCTCGATGGCGGGGCGCTCGACGAAACCGAGATCGCCAGGCAGCGTTGGCGCGCGCGAGGCTTCGAAGCGGTTAAGCTCGGCGGCGAGGTTGGCATCGCGCATCGCGGGCGGCTTGGGAATCTTGATCGCCAATGCGTTGAGCGAAGGCGTCGGCAAGGTAGCGTCGAGCTTCGGCGGCGTGATGGGCTTGCTCAGCTCGGCGAGGTCGGCATCGCCGAGTGGCGCGGGGAACGCGGGAGGCGGCGGGATGTCCGATGCGTGGCTGCCCGCGAGCGTTTTCAGCTTCGCGAGCCAATCCTCGAAGGCACGCTGACTCGTCTGTAGCTGTGCGAGGTAGTCCTGAATCTTGCGCAGGATGGCTGCGCGCTCGGCAAGCTGGCGCTGCACGTCCGACCACGCCTGGTTCTGGCGAGTCTTTATCGTCGCGGCGGCCTCATCGGCGGCCTGCTTCAGCGCGGCTTCGATCTGTGCGCGAATCGAGGTCTCGATCGCGGCTTGCGTCTTCGCGGCTTCGGAGCGCAACTGCGTTTGCTCAGTCGCGATCTCGCTCGCCAGGTGGCGGAGGTTGGCATGCAGTTCGGCATCCGCCTCCGCGAGGCGCTTGTGCGCCGTTGCCCGCGCGTGCTCGCTGACTTTGCGGCACAGCTCATTGATGCGAAGTTCCAGCGCGTCAATCTCGATGCGTCTGACCGGATCGACGAACAGTATCAGATGTGGATCGCGACCCGAGGCGACCGCATCGGTGGTGCCCGCGGGGATTTCGATCGCTATTGGAGTGCGATCGCGATGGCTCACCAGCCACCGTGCCTCGTTGGAATCGTCGAGTAGCTCTACACTCATCGAACGCTGGTGGCGCAGCGCATCGATGATACCGTCCGATACTTCCCCGTTGTCATGATTCACTACCGGAAGTCGGAACGAACTGCCGGCCCCGTCGTACAACGCGCCGAGTGAGTATCCCGCGACCGTGATTATCACCACCGGCGCGAACAGCAGCATGAACAGCACGATGGGATCCTTGATCAGGAGCCGCGCCTCGTTCTGGATCGTCAGCCCTATCGCGCGCAGCATCGCAGCCCTCGACTAAACGTTGTCCCGCAAGTGGCGACCGGTCAGCGCGATGAAGGCATCGGCGAGGTTCGGGCTATGCACGTTGAAGTCGAGCACGTTGATGTTCGAGGCGCGAAGCTGGTGCAGCACCTGCGGCACTTGCGCCAGGCTTTTCATTTCGAGCGCAAGCCGCCCTTCACCGCCTAACTGCGCGATCTCTTGAACATCGGTGAGATTCTGAATCCATCGGTCCGGCAGATGTCCTCGATAAGTCAGCTCGAGGCGCGGGAGCCCGCCGCCGAGCGCGACCAGTTGCTCGACGGTGCCATCGGCGACCAACTTGCCGCTATCGATCAGCAGCACGCGATCGCAAATGCGCTCGGCCTCCTCCATGTAATGAGTGCTGTAAATCACCGCGGCACCAGCGTCCGCGCAGCGGTGGACCAGAGTCAATATCTGTTCGCGGGATTGCAAGTCGACGCCCACCGTCGGCTCGTCGAGCATCAGCACGGCGGGCCGATGAACGATTCCGCACGCGAGATTGAGGCGGCGTTTCATCCCGCCCGAGAACGAATGCATCGGGTCGTTAGCGCGCTCGCTGAGCCCCACCTCGTCGAGCACCCGCGCGCATGCCTCGCGCGCCTCGGCGCGGGACAGCCCCTGCATCCGCGCGAACTGCCATACGTTCTGAGCCGCGCTCAAAGTGGGATAGAGCGCGAGCGACTGCGGCACCAGGCCGAGCATGCGCCCGCGTCTGCGCGGATCGGATGTCGGCGGCTTGCCGTCGATGAGCACGCGGCCGTGATCGGGCCGCATCAACGTGGACAGAATCGAAAGAGTCGTGGTTTTGCCGGCGCCGTTAGGGCCCAGCAATCCCGCGATCTCACCCCGCCTGACCGCGAGGCTGACGTTGTCAAGCGCGAGGCGCGCGCCGTAGCTCTTCGAGATCTCGATCGCCTCGAGAATCGGTGCACGCTCGGCGCTAGTCATTGGGACTTATCGGCGGCTCATTGGTGGTGACCTGCTAGGTCTGCCATGCGCATGACGCGCGATCAACCCGGATGGTGACGCCGAGACTTGCCGCATCACGCGATACCGCTATAAGTTGGCAACGTGAGGCTCTTCGCCATAGCCGCCTCGACGCTCGCAATTCTGCTGACGATTGGTCTCGCGACTCATACGCGAGTTCGCGCAGCGGGGCCGCATGAGATCCGCAATCCGACGACGGGTCAGATGACCGGCCCGTCCGCAGTTGACGCCGTGCTAAGCGGCGGAATCGTACAAGTGGTGCGTGCGCCGCAGCGCAAGCGATCGGAACCCGGATCGATCGTGACACTCTTGAAATGCCGAGGCCGGTCCGGCCGCGCCAATCTCCTGCGCGCTTGCGACGGGGCGGTCGCGCTCCGAGGTCTCACGCGTTCGATTCTCGCGACTCCAGATCTGATCTCTTCCTTCCAAATTGAGCAACCCGGTGGCGTGGAGGGAGCATCCCGCGCCGCGGTCGCATCGCAACTACCATCGATCGCGAGTTGGTTCAGAAAGTCAGGACCCTTGTAGGACAGGGTTCACGGAGCGAAGCCTTTCGAAAACATGGATCTGCAAGTCATTCTGTTGTTGGTCGCGGCCTTGTTGATTGCCGTCGCGCTCAGCCAGCCGATCGCTGATCGCCTCAGTTTGTCGCCGACCGTCGTGCTGGCGATAGTAGGCATGGCAATCGGACTGACGTCGATTTACCTGAGGCGCGCCGAAGGCCTCGGCAGGTTCGTCGCGGTAGCAAATGTGATCGTCAATCTGCCGTTTCATGCCGACGCGTTCCTCTACATCTTCCTGCCGATTCTGGTATTTGATGCCGCGTTGAACATTGAGGTGCGGCGCATGGCGGAAGACACCGCGCCGATTCTGCTGCTGGCCGTCGTCGCGGTGCTGGTCGCCACCGTCGTCATCGGTGCAGCGCTGATTCCGTTGGTGGCGGTTCCAGCCATCGCTTGCTTCATGCTGGCTTCGATCGTGGCGACCACCGATCCGGTCGCGGTGATCGCGATCTTCCGCGACGTCGGCGCGCCGTCGCGCCTGACCCGGTTGGTCGAAGGCGAAGCCCTTCTGAACGACGCCGTCGCCATCACGCTATTCGTAATGTTCCTTGGGACCTTGATTCGGGGGCAGCCACTCGGTTTGGGAGCAGCGGCAGTGAGTTTTGTGCGCAGCTTCGCGGGCGGCATCGCGGCCGGATATATCGGCGCACGCCTTATCGCGGGTGTCCTGCGATGGCTGCTCGACATGCGTCTGGCGCAGGTTACGCTGACACTCGCGCTGCCGTATCTCGTCTACATCGTCGCCGAGCGCCAGCTCGGAGTCTCCGGAGTAATGGCAACCCTGACTGCGGGCCTCGTGATGACTGCCACGGCGCAACGGCGCATGTCACCCGATGACTGGCATTTTCTGCACGAGCTATGGGAGCAGTTGGCATTCTGGGCCAGCTCGTTGATTTTCGTTTTCGCCTCACTGCTCGTCCCGCGGATGCTGTTCAACGTAGGTTGGCACGACGTAATGTTGCTCGCCGTGCTGGTCGGCGGCGCGCTGGTGGCGCGTGCGGTCGTTGTCTTCGGCCTGCTTCCTCTGATGACGTGGCTGCGTCTAAGCCCGGCCATCGACAATCGCTTCAAGGCGGTAATTCTATGGGGCGGATTGCGCGGCGCACTCACTCTGGTGCTCGCGCTCTCCGTGACCGAGAACAAAGCCGTGGCGCCGGATGTGCAACGCTTCGTCGCGATCCTCGCGACCGGTTTTGTCCTGTTCACCTTGCTCGTCAATGGCACGACACTTCGCCTGCTGATTCGGCTTGTCGGCCTCGATCAGCTTTCCGCCATTGACCAGGCCCTGCGCGATCAGGTGCTGAGGCTCTCGCGCGATCGCATTTCAGACACGGTCAAGGCGATCGGCACCGGCTATGAATTCCCGGCCGCGCTCATCTCCGATGTGATTTCGCACCGCGCCACCGCCGAAGCCCTCGCGCCTGCTGAAATAGCGGCGCCGCGCGACCGCGCGGTCGACCAGCACCAGCTCTTGCTGGGGCTGGCCGCGCTCGCCAGTCATGAGCGGGAGCTCGTGTTGCATCATTTTGCCGAACGTACGGTGTCCGGCCGCGTCGTTGAAGAGATGCTCGCCTTCGCCGGACGGCTCATCGATCGGATTCGTGTGGGGGACCCAGCTGAGTATCTCCGCGCCGCGAGACCTATGGTCGATTTCTCGCGGCAGTTCCGATTTGCCCACTGGATCCACCGCCATTTCAGGATTGAAGGACCGCTGGTCGATCGGCTCGCCGATCGCTTCGAGTCTCTGTTGGTCCAACAAATCGTACTCAAGGAGCTCGAACCTTACATCGAAGAAAAGATGGTGCCGCTGCTCGGCGAGCAGGTGGCGCCGACGCTGAACGAGGCGCTGCGCGGACGCCACGAGATGACCGGCGCGGCGCTCGATGCATTGCGCCAGCAGTATCCCGCCTACGCCGAGGAGCTGGAACGGCGCATCCTCAACAAAATCTGGCTGCGCCGCGAAGACGTGGAATACCGCGCTTTGTTCGAAGACGGCGTGATTGGTCCGGAGCTGTATAGCGCTTTGCGCCGCGAGGTCCAGCTTACTCGGAACAAGGTCGAGCAGCGGCCTCGCCTCGACCTCGGCCTCGAGGCGCGCGAACTGATTGCCAAGGTGCCGATATTCGCGAAGCTTACCCAGGCGCAGCTCGACACCATCGCGCACCTGCTGCGGCCGCGCTTCGCAGTTCCCGGCGAGCAGCTCATTCGCGACGGTGACCATGCTGACGCGATGTACTTCATTTCGTCGGGCGGCGTGGAAGTAGAAGTGGTCGGCCGGAAGATCCCACTAAACCCCGGCGACTTCTTCGGCGAGATGGCGCTGGTTACCGGCCAGCGCCGCCGGGGAAATGTTTACGCGCGCGGCTACTGTCAGCTCCTGGTTTTACGAGAGGTGGATTTCAAAAATCTCCTGCGAAGCGATCAGGACATCCAAACGCAAATCGCCACGGTGGCAAGCGCTCGCAGCCTGATGAACGAACGCGGGGGTGCGGTGCGATCGGAATAGCGCACCTCGGGTGGACTCGACCGGGGACGCCTCAGATTGCAATGATGTGCGCGCAAGCCAGGAGGATTCACATGACAGAAGCAAAATACGGCGACGTCTCGGTCGCAATGAATGGCAATGTGGCGCAAGTCGAGATTCATCGCCCGCCGCACAACTTCTTCGATGTTGCACTCATCAGGGATCTGGTCAGCGCGTTCGACACGCTCGACAACGATGTCGACTGCCGCGCGTCGGTGCTCTCGGCGGAGGGCAAATCATTCTGCGCAGGCGCCAACTTCGCCAATCGTCAGCCGACCGGCACGGCTCCCGGGCAGTCCGGCGGAAATCCGCTGTACTCCGAGGCGGTGCGCCTTTTCAGTTGCAAGAAACCGATCGTCGCGGCAATCCAGGGACCCGCGATTGGCGGCGGACTCGGTCTCGCGCTGGTGGCGGATTTTCGCGTTGCGTCGCCCGAGGCGCGTTTCGCCGCGAATTTTGTGAAGATCGGATTTCATCCGGGATTCGGATTGACGCATACGCTGCCGCGTCTCATCGGCCATCAGAAGGCCAACCTGATGTTCCTCACCGGACGGCGCATCACCGGCGACGAAGCGCTCGCATGGGGCCTCGCCGATGTACTCGTCGAGCCGAACAAACTGCGCGAAGCGGCAACCGCGCTCGCGGCTGAGATCGCCGAAAACGCGCCGCTGGCAGTGGTTTCGACGCGCACGACGGTTCGGCGCGGACTCGCGGAGGCCGTCAAGGCGCAGACCGATATCGAGTTCGTCGAGCAGGCGATGCTGATGAAGACCGAGGACCATCGCGAAGGTATCAAGGCTGTCGCGGAGCGGAGGCCCGGGCGCTGGGTCAACCGATGAATTTTCAACGATAGTCCTCGTTAAGCGCGTTGAGGAAAGCGGTCAGCGAGGCGGCGTCGCTAAGATCGATCGAGACGTTCAACAGCTCAGGAGACGCGTTGCGTAATTGGCCGCCGCGCGCCATTTCCGCGACCGTACCATAAAAGCTGATCACATCGGGTATCGTGCCGATCGATCCGTTGTGCATGTATGGATTGGACTGGCCCGGATCGCGCACCGAAGGCGTTTTGAAGAACGCAATCGTCATCGGAAGGATAACATCGGGCGCGCAGTTCCCGCCGCTCAGGCTGAACTTCGCGCACAGGATTTGAGTCAGCGCACTCTGCGGATTCGGAATATCGGGGTTTGCGAAGATGTTCCAAACCCCGAGGTCGGTGAAGCCGGGGTGGTCAACCGAGGCCGGCGAGCGGAAAATCCCGCTCGCATTCGGATGATTGGGCGACGGCGGCAGGTAGGCCTCGAAGTTGGAGTTGCGCGTGTTCAGATCGGGAATCGTCAGCGATGCGAACTGACCGGCGCCGAATATTGCGTCATACTCAAGCTGCGCCACGCCGGTGTTATGGAAGATGTTGTCGGTGAAAGCCGGCGGCGTATGACATGCGATACAGTTCCCCGCTCCTCCCGAAGTGGGACTGCTCGGCTGAGTGAAAAAAACCTTGAGCCCCTGCAACTCGGTAGCGCCGAACTGAAACTTCTGTTTGTGAAGTCTGAAGACCCCATCTTTTGGCGTGACGAACTTCGGACTGCTGAGCTGATTGATGAGGCCCAGCAGGCGCTGCGCGTATGCGATATCTGATTCACCCGGATTCGGCGCGGTCGGCAGGCCGTTTTTGGTCAGGAACACATCATAGGGTGAGGGCGGCTCGTCCAGGTTGAACGCGATCGAATCCATGTAGGCATGGATCAGCGTTCCGATGGCCTGCAGGATTTCGTCATCGGTCGCAGTGGTCACGTCGATACGATACTGCGCCGGGAGTACCAGCCCCTTAGGCAGGCGCGGATCGGTTCCCTTCAAGACCACGCTGTAGGGAAACCCGCCACATCCGTAGCGCCGCGCCAGCGCGTTCTTGCCATTATCATTTTTAATGACGTTGATTATATGCGCCTCGGCCTGCGCGAACTCGTTCGGAAGCCATCCGAAGTTGCGCCCGGTCAGGGTGCCGAGGGTGAGGTCCTCGATGCTCGCGAACTCGCCATCGAAGTGGAACAGGGTTGGAACCTCGCGCGGGGCGCTGACGCTCACCAGCAACTGTGCATTGCGGGGCGTGGTGAGGAGTCCATCGGAGCGAGCGGGAATCGGGCTGCGTCGCGCGAAATCGCAATAGGTGCGTCCATCCAGCTTCGACACGCCGAGCAGGTCATTGCCGAGATGGCAATTGCGGCAGTTCATGCTCTGATTGCGAAACGGATCGCGCAGCGGCTTGCCGGCGGCGTTCTGCTCGTTGTTCATCACTGGATCGCCATGAACGAGCGGGGTGTTCACGTTGCGCTTCGGATTCTGGGTAATGAAGCTGAAAAAGAATTGTGCGAAGCGAGTCTCGCGAAACAGACGATCGCCGACCTGCACCTCGGCCGGCGCGACGATGGGGTCCGAGCAGGCGCCGGCCGCGCTACCCAGCAACGTAACGACAACGAGGGCTCCGAGCATCGCGAGAATTAAAAGATGCGCTTTCATCGATCCAGGGAACGACATTGATCCGATTAAAAAACCAGATAGGCAATTCCGGCCGCGATCAGAACGCCGAGAATCAGGATCGGCAGGTAGTGATTCTCCTCGATCGGCGGCCACCACGGGAACCAGGGGAACGGATTCCGCTTCACCCCAATATTTTACCCTCGCCGATGCATGCGGGCACGGCTTCGTGCGTACAAACGACGGCCTAATTGCGTTGCCGGTGGACCGCTTCTACCCTTGCCCCCGTGGCTGTTCAGAGGGTCAAGATGAGGAACAGGGGGGCTTGTAATCGGCGCAGAAAGGAAAATACTAAAGCTTGCTGGAGCTCACCCGGGCCCCTGGCTGGGAGTATATTGTGGAAGTTGCCAAGTCGTAGAAACAAACCCATCCCGATTGAGAGAATCAAAAACGCAAAAACAAACCCACTTAGCCCTGCGCTAATTCTACCAAACGAAGCCAAATTTCCCTTATAATTTAAGGGTCTTCGCTTAATATTCGCCTCAACGATGCAGGCTTTCAGGCGCCGCGCGGAGGCAATCCGGCCGCACGATAGACCTCATCGATGATGCGCATGCCGATGACGGCGTCGTTCCCGTCGGTCGGGAATGCGCTCCGGTCGCCACGCAGCGCGGCGACCAGTGCGCGGAGCTGATACGTGTAGGTCGTGTCGCCCGGCACCGTTTCGTTGGTGGTTCCCTCGGGCGTCGTAATGGTTAGCTGATGCCCCCAATGAGGTCCGACGGGGTTGGTGACCCTTAGTTCGCCGCGGTCGCCACGCGCGAGAAAAGTCGCGCCGAGTTGCGCGTCAGCCGCCATCGAGCATGTCATCCGCGCAGTCACGCCGGGCGCGAGTTCCAAATCGGTCTCCATCGCGACGTCGATTTTGGGCGGACCCACTTCCGCCTTGGCGCGAACGACGTGCGGCGTCATGCCCGAGAAGTAGCGAATCATGTGCAGTGGATAGCATCCGAGATCCATCGTCGCGCCACCGGCCAGGCTCCAATCGAAGCGGATGTTGGTCGGCGGTATTGGAACCGAGAAATGTCCTTCGGCATGCTTAAGCTTGCCGATGGCGCCGCCGCGAGTCAGCTCGCGCACCCGATCGGCGAGCGGATGATAACGGTAATGAAATGCTTCAACGAGTAGCAGGCCGGTCTCGTCAGCGACGCGCGCCATGCGCTCCGCCTCGGCCGCATTGGACGCGATCGGCTTTTCGCAAAACACCTGCTTGCCGGCGCGCAACGCGCGGATGCTCCACTCGCAGTGAAGCGAGTTGGGAAGCGGATTGTAGATGACGTCGATGTCCGGATCGGCGATGAGGTCCTCATAGGTCGCGAGCACGCGCGGAATGCCGTTGGCCTTGGCGAACTCGCGCGCCCGTGCAGGATCGCGGGCGGCGATCGCGGTGACCTCGACCTCGGGCACCTGCTTGGCCGGTAGCGTAAGCGCATTCGGCGCGATCTTCGCGGCGCCGAGAATTCCGAATCGAATTGGACGCTGATCCGTCATGACTTCCTCGCGTAGCGATGAAATGGAAGTCAGTTGTTATCGCGAGAGGCGGAACATAGCAAAGGTCGCACTCGCCCATAACCGATACGGTCGGGTAGGCTACATCCACGTTTATCGCCTCTACAGGAGAGCGCCGCGATGCCCAACGCCAAACCATGGACCGCGAACGACATGCCGGATCTCTCGGGGAAAACCATCATCGTCACCGGCGGCAACAGTGGAATCGGTTATGAGGCGGCACTTCAGTTCGCGCGAAAAAAAGCGACGACCATTCTCGCCTGCCGCAACCTCGACAAAGCCAACGCGGCGGCCGCGCAAATCGTCGCCTCGAATCCGGGCGCGACGGTCGAAGTGATGGAACTCGATCTGTCGAGTCTCGCGTCGATTCGCAACTTCGCCGACGCGTTCCATAAATCGCGGCGGAATCTCGATGCGCTGGTCAACAACGCGGGCGTCATGGCGCTGCCGTATCGCAAGACCGTCGATGGCTTCGAGATGCAGTTCGGCACCAATCACCTGGGCCATTTCGCGCTGACCGGACTGCTCCTCGATGCGCTGCTCGCGGCCGATGGCGCGCGGGTAGTCAACGTGAGCAGCGGCGCGCATCGGATGGGGCGTATCCGCTTCGACGATCTCCAGTGGGAACGCAGCTACTACAAGTGGTTCGCTTATGGGCAGAGCAAGCTGGCGAACTTGCTGTTCACCTTCGAATTGCAACGCCGAGCGGATAAAGCCGGCGCGAAGTTGCTCGCCGTCGGATGTCATCCCGGATACGCGGCGACGAATCTGCAGAGCGCGGGTCCTCGGATGCAAGGTGCCTCGGGCATGGAATCATTCTGGGGAACGATGAATGGGATGTTCGCGCAAAGCGCCGGGATGGGCGCATTGCCGACGCTCTACGCGGCAACTTCGCCCGAGGTTCGCGGCGGAGATTACATCGGCCCCGACGGAATCGCCGAAATGTGGGGACATCCGACCAAGGTGGCATGCAGCAGCGCGGCGAAGGATCCGGCCGTCGCGGCGCGGCTATGGGAAGTATCGGAACAGCTCACGAACGTACACTACTCGTTCAAGTGAGATGACGGACGGCGATCGATGATGGCGGACTGAGCCGGGACGGCGGCTGGAAGTCGGGATTATTTGGCGAGACCGGAAGCGGAGTGCATTGGTGCGCAAGCCGCATAGGTCGCGGCATCAGCGATCGAGGTCGACCCTGAATCGCAGCAGAGGGGCCGGGTCGCGCACCATTTAATGAGTTCGTAACAGTTCATTTGCTTTATGCCTCTAATTCTTACGCGGGAGCAGTCGGGTTCCCGCGATAATCAGGGCGACAGCAATGCCGGCGATTAAAGCCATTATCGGCATGCGTCATTCTCCTTTCGCGATTGGTTTAGAGTCGAACCAACGACGTAACTACATAGACCAGGGTAAGGACCGCAAACATCACCCCGGGAAGCTCACTTAGAACGGCGTTCTGAAGCGCCCGGACGCTGGAAGTCGGGTCGCTCTGATAGTTGATATATTGTGCGTTTGTAGAATTGATTGTCGAAGTCACTTGCATTGTCCTATTCCTCCTTGAACAACAGCCTTGCCCCTAGTGAGCAAGGCCGGTGCCATTTTAGGACCTACGCAAATGCTGCGATTTTTCGGCGTCAGATGAGATGTGGGCCTCGCGTTATGCGAATTGCGAGGCTATTCAGCGATCGGATTGCGAATTGTATCGCTGATCATGTCCCGGCTTGGTGCAGTTGATTTGTTTCACGCAGCGACACGTATGCAAAATCATGGGACGCGTACGCTATGCGTTCTGCGCCTGCCGCGGAGCCTCGATGCTCCGCTCGGCCTCGCGATTGTGGCGCACCAGGACGAAGAGCCTGATTCGATTTTCGAGCTCGCGGAATGCGCGACGAAAGGCAAATTTTGGCGCGACGGCATCTCCATCGGCCGCAACGGGATCGCTGATCCCCCATTGCGCCCGCATCGGATCGCCCGGAAGTCCTCGGAGCGCCGCCGCGATGTCTTTCCCCATGCTGATGACGAAATCCATCCTCGGCGCCGTGGGACTGGCGAACTCGCGCGCGCTTTTCGGCTTCAGGCTCGCGATCGCGATGCCGCTCGCCTTGAGCAGCTCAACCGCGAGCGGATGGAGTTCCGCATCAGGCTCGATTCCCGCGCTGAATGCCCTGAAGCGCCCGTCGCTGAAGCGATTGAGCAGCGCCTCGGCCATTATGCTGCGGACAGAGTTCCCTTCGCATACAAACAGGACATTAAGCGCTCTTTGAGCCATCTTCTTTCGAGACCTTTCACAACCCGCAAGGCTAGATGCGGAACCAGGTAACTATAGATTCTCTAAACTACTATTCAGACGGGTCTGGGTTCGAGGTTTCTTATAACGCAGTCGTCGTTGGAGGCCAAGAAAGTTAATCAGATCTCTTAACAGTATAAAAGCCCGCGAAAGCCTGTTTCCGGAGCTCTGACTTGACGGAATTCTCGGCGGTCAAACTTGCGATGGCGAGGCAGTTTACTTATCGTCTTTGTAGCAGACACAGTCTGTGGCAGCTCGACATAAGGTAAATCGCTTCATCCTCGCAGGCCTCGACCTCGAAACCATGAGCAGCCTGACCGACCATCCCCCAAATCCCAATTCAGACACGTTCGACGAATGCCTCGCCGGTGGCGGCGAGATGGGCGCCCTGATGCGCTCCATCGATTGGGCTGACACTCCCCTGGGGCCGGTCGCGAAGTGGCCCGCCAGTCTGCGAACCATGGTCACTGTGGTGCTCGGCAATCGCTTCCCGATGTGCATCTGGTGGGGACCGGAGCTGCGCCATCTGTACAACGACGGCTATCGCCCGATGCTCGGCGCGAAGCATCCCGCCTCGATCGCTCAACCTGCTTCGGAAGTCTGGGCTGAAATCTGGAACGTGGTCGGACCAATGGCGATGCAGATTCTGAGCGGTGGGCCGGCCACTTTCAGCGCCGACCTGCTGCTCGAGATGAATCGTTACGGCTACATCGAGGAGACCTACTTCACTTTCGCCTACAGTCCGATTCCCGAGGACAACCGCGTCGGCGGCGTCCTCATCACGGTGCAGGAAACCACCAGTCAGATTTTGTCCGAACGGCGCCTCAAGACGTTGCGGGATTTGGCGGCGCGCTCGGCGAAGGCGAAAACCGCCGAGGAGGCGTGCGCGACGGCCGCGGAAATTCTCGGGGCCAATCCTTCCGATGTCCCGTTCGCGCTGCTTTATCTCATTGAGCCCGAAGGCGATCGCGCGCGCCTGGTCAGCTCCACTGGACTCGATCGCTACCACGGCGCCGGCGCTCCAGAGATCATCAATGTCGGCCCGCGGGCGCTCGATAACGACGCCGCGAATTCGTGGCCGCTAGCGCAAGCGGAGCAGATCGGCCACAGCCTCGAGCTGACCGATCTTGCGGATCGATTCGGCGCGCTACCGGGCGGACGCTGGCCCGAGCCCACGCATAGCGCGATCGTCGCGCCGCTGCGCCGCTCCGGGCAGGGCCGCCCCTATGGTTTCCTGGTCGCGGGGGTCAGCCCGCGCCTGAAGCTCGATCATCGCTATCGCGGCTTTGTCGAGCTGGCGGTCGATCAGATCGCAACCGCGATTGCCAACGCGCGCGCGTATCAGGAAGAACGCCAACGCGCCGAGGCGCTGGCCGAAATCGATCGTGCGAAGACCACCTTCTTCAGCAACGTCAGCCATGAGTTCCGCACCCCGCTCACTCTTCTCCTCGGACCGCTCGAGGATGCGCTGAGCGGTTCCGGCCAGGCCTTGCAAGGCGAGAACCTCGAGATCGCGCATCGCAATGCGCTGCGACTGCTGAAACTGGTCAATGCGCTGCTCGACTTCTCGCGCATCGAGGCCGGCCGCATGCGCGCATCTTTCGAGCCCACCGATCTCGCCACCTTCACCGGGGCAATCGTTGGCGCCTTTCGCCCACTGGCGCACCGCGCGGGACTGTCGCTCACGTTTGAGCGCGGGCGGATCCGTCAGCCCGCCTATGTCGATCGCGAGATGTGGGAAAAGATCGTCCTCAACCTTCTCTCCAACGCGTTCAAGTTCACCTTCGAAGGCGCGATTAGTGTCGGCTTACACGAAGCCGGCGATCGCATCGAGCTGACCGTTGGCGACACCGGCACCGGAATCCCGGCGCATGAGTTGCCGCGTCTATTCGAGCGCTTTCATCGGGTCGAAGGTGCGCGCGCCCGCAACAGTGAGGGATCGGGCATCGGGCTCGCCCTGGTCAGCGAATTGGTGAACATTCATGGAGGCGAGGTTCGGGTCGCAAGCCGCATCGCCGAGGGGACTACTTTCACCGTATCGATTCCCGTTGGTGCGGCGCATCTGGATAGGGAGCGAATCGTTTCCGAGCGTTCCAGGATCTCGGCTTCGACCGGCGCTGCCCCGTTTGTCCACGAGGCGATGCGATGGTTGGGCGGCGGATCGGAATTTATCGAGTCGAATCCCGCACCGAGCGGAATTTCGGATCACCTCGACTTCGACGAAAGCGACCGCGGCGCGCGCATCCTGCTGGTCGACGACAACGCCGACATGCGGGACTACGTCAAACGCCTGCTCGGCCCCCACTATGTGGTCGAGACCGCGGTCGACGGGGTCGAGGCGCTGCGCCTCGCGCGTGCACATCCTCCCGACCTGGTGCTGACCGATGTGATGATGCCGAATCTGGGCGGCTTTGGTCTGCTGCGCGAGTTGCGCGCCGATCCGAAGCTTAAACTGGTCCCGATCATCGTCGTTTCGGCGCGAGCCGGCGAGGAATCGCGGATCGAGGGGCTCGACCGCGGCGCCGATGACTATCTGGTGAAACCTTTCTCGGCGCGCGAGCTGGCGGCCCGGGTGCACTCGCATCTGGCGCTTCATCGGCTGCGCGCGCAAACGGAGCAGGAGCGCGAGATTCTGCTCCAGCGCGAGCAGCAAGCGCGTGCCGCGGCCGAGGAGGCTGATCGCGCCAAAGATGAATTCCTCGCGATGCTCGGGCATGAGCTGCGCAATCCGCTCTCGCCTATCCTCACCTCGCTCAATCTGATGCAGATGCGGGGCAGCGATTCGTTCCGCCGCGAGCGCGAGATCATCGAGCGTCAGGTGCATCACCTGGTGAATCTGGTCGATGACTTGCTCGACGTGTCGCGCATCACGCGCGGCAAGATTCAGCTCAAGCTCGAGCCGATTGAACTGATCACCGTCGTGGTCAAGGCGATCGAGATGGCGAGTCCCATCATCGAGCAGCGGATGCATCATCTCATCGCGATCGTTCCTCCGGTTGGCTTGCAGCTGCGAGCCGACCCGATGCGGCTGTCGCAGGTCATCTGTAACCTGCTCACCAACGCCGCGAAATACACCGAACCCGGCGGTAACATCTGGATTCGCGCCGATCGCGAGGACGGCCAGATCGTGCTTCGGGTGCGCGACAATGGAATCGGCATAGCGCCGGCTATGTTGCCGCGCGTGTTCGACCTGTTCTCGCAGGGCGCCAGGGCGCTCGATCGGGCGCAAGGCGGGTTGGGAATCGGACTCACCATCGTGAAGAGTCTGGTTGAGCTTCACGGTGGAAGCGTCCACGCTCGTAGCGAAGGCGTGGGTAAGGGCAGTGAATTCGAGATCCGTCTTCCCGCCGCCGAGCCAACCGAAACGGCGGCGCGGGCGAGCGCAACCGCTGCCGGGCCGGTCGCAGTCGATCATTCTATGACGCGTACGAGAATTCTCATCGTGGACGACAATCAGGATGCGGCCGAGATCCTTTCTGAGGCGCTCCGCGAAACCGGCTACCAGACTCGCGTCGCATTCGATGCCCCTTCAGCGCTCGAGACAGTGGGGGCGTTTAATCCTGACATCGTGTTGATCGACATCGGGCTGCCGGCGATGGATGGCTACGAATTGGCGCGCCGGCTGCGCGCGAATCCCGAACTCACCTCGGTGCGGCTCATCGCGGTGACTGGATATGGGCAGGAATCGGATCGGCGGCGAGCGCTCGAGGCGGGCTTCGACGATCACCTGGTCAAACCGATCGACCTCGATCGTCTGCACGCGATGTTGCGCGAGCAAGGGCGCTCGTGACGCAACCACTACAATGAAATCAGGGGGCGTCGAAGTGGCTCACTCGGGCAGGTAAAATTAGATGTGGGCGGGGGTCAACCTGAACCTGAGGAGTAGACCTGATGAACCCCGAAAAGACCCTCAACCGTCTAATTTCCGTTTCCATCGATAGTGCAAAGCGCTATCACCATGCCGCCCTCGATGTTGGCAAGGAATATCTGGCGCGCTTTTTCAATCGACAATCTGACCTTCGAAAACGTCACGCCGATGAGTTGCAGGCTGAGCGCGACAAACTTGGCGTCAGGAAAGATGAGTCCGGATCGATCGCCGGCGCGCTCGATACCGCCGCGATGGATTTCAGCGTGGTGATGAGTATGGGCGACACCGGCGTGGTCGAATGGTGCCGCAAGGACGCCGAGGCCGCCGCGCACGAGTATCAGCAGGCGCTGGGGGAAAATCTGGCGCCGCCGCTTCGGCGCATCCTCGAACGTCAGGTTGCCGAGATTCGCGCCACGGTGTGGAGTCTCGAGCAGGTGCTGCGCGACTACAGCGGCCCGCGCTCCTAGTCCTCGTCTCCCGCGGCGGCGGCGAAGCCGCCCGCCGCACGCTGTGAGAGGACACATGGCAACATTCATGTCGCCCTCTTGGTGAGCGCCCGGCGGGGCCCTTGCAGGAAATCATCGGCACTCATCGAGCGTCTCCTGCCCAATATCCGTTTCATCTATTTCGAGAATTCGGGGGCGGTTCTTTACTGAAGAGCATCATTCGTGGGAAAAAACATCGTGAGAACGAGCTGCCGCAGGAGGCAAAAATGATCCAGGTAACGGAACTCGGCTATATGGGAATCGGCGTCAAGGATCTCGACGCATGGAAGCACTTCGCCAGCAAGATCGTCGGCCTCGAGCTCGCGGATGAGGGCGAGCGCGATCGATGCTACCTGCGGATGGACTACTGGCATCATCGTATCGTCATGCACTCCGACCCCAGCGACGATCTGCAATACCTTGGCTTCCGCGTCGCCGGCGAGGAAGAGTTCGGAGCGATGCAGCGTCAGCTATCCGAGGCGGGGATCAAGTTTCGCGTCGGCTCTGAGGATGAGGCCGTCGAACGCCACGTGCTCGAGGTGATGAAACTGAGCGATCCCAATGGAACGCCCATCGAGATCTTCCACGGACCGAGGGTGCAATTCGAGAAACCCTTTTATCCGGGGCGCGCGATGCATGGGCGATTCAAGACCGGCACCGGCGGGGTCGGCCATTGCATCCTCGGCCAGAAGGACGCCGTTGCGGCGCAGCGATTTTACCATGCGCTCGGGATGCGCGGCGGTGTCGAGTACAAATTTCCGATGGGCAAGCACGTCGCGAAGATCAGGTTCATGCATTGCAACGATCGCGATCACACCGTGGCGTTCGGCCTCGGCGACCCGGGCAAACGCATCAACCATCTGATGATCGAAGTCGACAACCTCGACGATGTCGGCCTGACGCATGACCTGGTTCGCGAGAACAAGATTCCGGTCACCATCAAGACCGGCAAGCATTCGAACGATCACATGTACTCGTTCTACTTCCGCAATCCGTCGGGCTGGATGATTGAGTACGGATGGGGCGCGCGCGCCGCAACTTATCAATCGGAGTACTACACGCGCGACATCTACGGCCATCAGCCGGAGGAAGGCGGGTTCGGCCCGATGCCGGAGTAAAGGCCGGGAATAAGAGAGATGGATCTTCAGCTCAAGGGAAAAACCGCGCTCGTCTTCGGCGGCAGCAAAGGCATCGGCAGAGGGATCGCCGATGCGCTGGCTGCTGAAGGCGTCGCGGTTGCTATCGTCGCGCGCACGCAAGCGACCATCGATACCGCCGTTTCGGAAATAACCGCGCGCGGAGGTCGCGCGATCGGAATCGCCGGCGATCTCGCTAATTGGGCAAGCATCGAGAGCGGGGTGAAATCAGCGCGCGACCAGCTCGGGCCGATCGACATCCTGGTGAATAACTCGGGAGGTCCTCCGCCCTCGGGCGTGATCGGGGTCAAGCCGGAAGTCTGGGAAGCGCAGTTCCACGCGATGGTGATGCCGTTCTTTCGCGTCACGGATATGCTCATTGGGGAAATGCGCGCGCGCAAATGGGGCCGGGTCCTCAACGTCGCGTCCTACAGCGTCATCGAACCGATCCCGACTATCGGCATTTCCAACACGCTGCGCGGCGCGATCGCGGGATGGGCCAAGACGCTCGCGGGCGAGGTCGCTCGCGACGGCATCACGGTGAACATGCTGCTGCCCGGCGTCATCGCGACCGACCGCTCGGTCCAACTCCATCAGGGGACTGCCAAGCGTCTGAACATCTCTGTTGAGGAAGCTCTGAAGCGCTTCGAGAGCACCCTTCCGGTTGGACGGATGGGCACGCCCGCCGAGTTCGGCGCGGTCGCGGCGTTCCTCGCGAGCCCGCTCGCGGCATACGTCACAGGCTCGATGATACGCGTCGACGGCGGTCTGACTCGCTCCGTGTAAGCCTCGAAAAGCGATGCGCACGCAGGTTGGAATCGTCGGCGCCGGACCTGCGGGGCTGATGCTCTCGCACCTTCTGCACTTGGGCGGCATCGAATCCGTCGTCATCGAAAATCGCAGCCGCAAGTACGTCGAGGAACGTGTGCGCGCCGGCGTCCTCGAGCAGGGTACCGTCGATTTGATGATCGAGACGGGAGTCGGCGACCGCCTCAAGCGGCAAGGTCTCGTGCATCATGGGATAGAACTGCGCTTCAACGGACGGGGGCATCGCATCGATTTCGCCGATCTCACCGGCGGAAAAGCGATCACCGTCTATGCGCAGCACGAGGTCGTCAAGGATCTCACCGATGCGCGACTGGCCGCCGGCGGCCAGATCATCTTCGAGGTCGATGAGGTCAGCATACACGGATTCGAAGGATCGGCGCCTGTCGTGCGATTCCGTAAGGATGGCGCACCTCAGGAAATCCGATGCGACTTCATCGCTGGATGCGACGGTTTCCACGGCGTGTGCCGCCCGACGATCCCTGCGGGCGTGCTGACGGTGTTCGAGCGAGTCTATCCGTTCGCATGGGTCGGCATCCTCGCGGAGGTTGCGCCGTCATCGGAGGAGCTCATCTATGCGAACCATGAGCGCGGCTTCGCACTTCATAGCATGCGCTCCCCGCAGCTCACACGGCTCTACCTGCAATGCGCCCCCGACGAGGAAATCGAAGCGTGGCCCGATGCGCGCATCTGGGAGGAACTTCATCGGCGCTTCGCCACTCACGATGGATGGAAGCTTCACGAAGGGCCGACCGTGCAAAAAGGCATTACCGAAATGCGCAGCTTCGTGGTCGAGCCGATGCAGTACGGAAATCTTTTCCTGGCTGGCGACGCGGCCCATATCGTGCCGCCGACCGGCGCCAAGGGTCTGAACCTCGCAGTCGCGGATGTACGCGTCCTCGCGCGCGCGATCGCTGAGTTCTATCGCCGCGGCTCGCGCGACTTGCTCGATCGATATTCGGAGATTTGTTTGCGACGCGTGTGGAAGGTGCAACGCTTCTCATGGTGGATGACGTCGATGCTGCATCGCTTCCACGATGACAACGCATTCGACCGCCGTCGCCAGATGGCCGAGCTCGACTACGTCACCAGCTCACGCGTCGCGGCCCAGAGCCTCGCGGAAAATTACGTCGGCCTCCCGATGGAGTGACAGTCGCGTGTTCCGCGCTACTTCAATCTTGAGGACTGCTTCTTATTTGATCGTCGTTTGATAGGGCGAAGCCCTTTCGCTCCGCGACGCAGAGCCGCGTTCATTCGAGTTTGCCAGCCGTTCCCGGTCGCCTTGAACTTGGCGAGTACGTCTTTGTCAACACGAAGGGAAACCGCTTCCTTCACCGGCGCCTTCTGCGGACCGCGCTGCCCGCGCTGACGCTTCTCCCAATCGGCCACCAAGTCAGGGTGGAGCACGCGCGCGGGTACTGCATGCTTAAAGAACTCTTCAGTCAACTTCGGATTGTCTTCATCAGTCATGTAGGGATTTGGCTTTTTCATAGCGCTTCACCTCTCGTTTGTTGGCGCGCCGCAAACTGATCACACGCAGTATCTCTGAACGCTTCGTGTAAACCAAAACATGGGCGCGCCCGCGAATGAGGCCAACCGCGACAACCCTTTCTTCGCCATGCCGGTCGGACCGATCTTCTATCACAGAATTCCAATCGAACGCGGCGGCTAGCGTAAACGGGATTCCTCTTTCGCTGATGTTACGAGCGTTCTTCTCAGGATCGAATTCAATCTCCAAGATTGTATATACGCACAAAACCTCAACGCAATTAAGGATTTCTCCAGACGGCGGCCAAAAAGACTTGGCGATAGCAACGAAATGGTCTTTCCTATGATGGATGTAGTTCCGCCGGTAATCGATTCCGATTTCATTCACCCTCCGCGGCGTTGGTGATAGATAGGGAACCACATACTAAGGAAGAGGTTTCGACAACGTGAAGATCGGACTATTCGCGGCAGTTTCGGGTCGTGGCAACTCGATGGCACTGATGAAGGCCTACGCCTCCAACGCCGAGCGCCTCGGCTTCTCGACTTTGTGGGTGCCGGAGCACGTCGTGCTGGTCGACAAGTATGCCTCACGCTATCCGTACCGCAGCGACGGCATTCTGCCGGCGCCGAGCGATGCGCCGATTCCCGATCCATTCCTGTCTCTGACCGCGATGGCGAGTGCGACCGAGAAGATTCGCCTCGCGACCGGCATCTGCCTGGTGCCGGAACACAATCCCATTGTACTTGCGAAGGTTGTCGCGACGCTCGACTGGCTGAGCAACGGCCGCGTCGCGCTGGGCGTCGGCATCGGGTGGCTCGAAGAGGAATTTCAGGCGCTCGGCATTCCGTGGGAGCGGCGCGCGGCTCGCACGCGTGAGTGCATCGATGCGATGCGCAAGCTGTGGGGCGATCCTATTAGCGCGTATCAGGGCGAATTCGTGAAGTTCGACGGCGTCCGCTCGTATCCCAAACCGGTCCGCGGCGCGGATCTACCGGTTCTCTTCGGCGGTGAAAGCGGCCCGGCGCTGCGCCGCGTCGCCGAGTACGGCAACGGATGGTTCGGCTTCAACCTGCTGCCGGATGAGGCGTCCGCGAAGATTCGCAAGATCGAGGAATTGCTAAAGGCAAATCATCGCAAGTTGTCAGACGTGGAGATCATCGTATCGCCCTACACCAAGACGATCACGCCGGACGACCTCAAGCGTTATCGCGATGCGGGCGTTCACGAAATTGTGATCGTCAGCATCGGGCCGCCTCGAACCGTCGAGGAAGCGGCGACCCGGTTAGAGGAAGCGGCGCGAGCCTGGCTCGATCCCGCCTCGAAACTATGAAATCGCTCGCTACGATTTGATTAGCGCAACCTGTCTCGTCAGTCGCAGCACATTGCGCTCGCCGACGCGACGATAACGCGCCTCGTCGGTGAGGGCTCGCACGATATGAATTCCGAGCCCGCCCAAATCGCGCTCTTCGAGGGGCGAATCGAGATTTGGCGCCGACGCCTTCAGCGGATCGAATGGATCGC
This sequence comes from uncultured delta proteobacterium, assembly GCA_963815835.1. Lineage (GTDB taxonomy): Bacteria > Desulfobacterota > Binatia > Binatales > Binataceae > DATGKG01. The sequence goes on along the minus strand of CAWFIF010000001.1, from coordinate 1,884,856 downwards.
CGTCGTCCACGAATTCGATCGCCAACCGAGTGCCGTGAAGTTGCAGCGCGACTTCGGCGTTGCCACCCGATCGGTTCGGATAGCCGTATTTCTCCAGGTTGGTGATCAGTTCCTCAAGCACAATGAGAATTCGCGATTGCTCTTCCGCCGCGATTGAGTGGTTGGCTACGAAATCAGTCACGAATCGACGCACTTGCTGCATCGCGCCGGCATCGACGTGGATTGTTAGACGAGCCTCCATGATTCCGACTGCTGAAATTTACATCCTCGGCCCGCGTTTGTCGCCGCCGATTGCTGGTGGCCTCTCGCGGCGTGACTCGCTAGTCTTCTGCGCCGACACTATACATTCGCTGCGAGGCTATATGCACTGCAACGGGCGCGCAGGGCGCGCCGCCGGACGATATCTCGGTATCGCAACCTCGATCATCTTGATTGCAGTGCCCTTCGTGAAAGCCCAAGGGCCCGAAATCGCTCAGGTGAAAAATACCTCCGGGCAGGTGACCATCGTGCGCGACGGCGGGAATGTTGCCGCCAAAGTGGCCGACCTTTTGTACGAAAAAGATGTGATCCAGACTGGCGCCGATGGCGCAGTCGGCATCACCTTCACCGACAACACTGTCATGTTGACCGGCCCAAACAGCGAGGTCTCGCTCGAGGAATACCGATTCGATTCGAGCAATTTCAACGGCGCGATGCTGACCAACATGCGCAAGGGTACGCTTGCGATGGTATCCGGCGATATCGCGCGTAGCACGCCCGGAGCGATGAAGGTGAAGACACCGACCGCAATTCTCGGCGTACGCGGCACTCGCTTCGCCGTGCAGGTGCAGGGAGAGCGCTGATCGTGCGCCGCGTTATTCTCGCGTTCACTTTGCTTCTCACGCTATCCGCCTGCGCGAGTCGCCAGGCGCTTTTCACTGTGCTTCCAAATCCAGACGGAAGCGCAGGCGCGGTCACTGTTGACGACGGTCAGAAGTCCCTGACCCTCGACAAGCCATACGCAGCGAGCGAAATCGTTAAGGGCAGCGCTCAGCCGGTAGCGATGGACGAAACGCAGGTTCAGCAGATATTCGGTAGTGCGCTCGCCGCGCAGCCTATCTCACCAGCCCGCTTTCGGCTTTATTTCAAAAGTGATACCGACGTGATGACGCCGGATTCCGAGGGGTTGTATAAAAGCGTTTTCGACGACATCAAGCGGCGTCCAGTTTACGAGGTCGAGGTGGTCGGGCACACCGACACCACCGGAGAATTGAAATACAACCAGACCCTCTCGCTGACGCGCGCGGTCTTCATCCGGGAAAAATTGATCCATGACGGTCTCGATCCGAAATCGATTTCGGTCGCCGGGCGCGGCCCGTTGGATCCGCGGGTGAAAACCGCAGATAACGTTCCCGAACAACTCAATCGTCGAGTCGAAATTACAGTTCGCTAGTCATTAGCTGGATGGCGACCAGCCGAGCCATCGGACTGCGAGCAGTGTGATGTCGTCGAACTGCTCGGCGCCTGCGACGAATCGACGAACGTCGTCACGCACCACTTCGATAGCGGCCTTGGCATCGGATGGCACGTGCGAACTGAGCGCCTGCTCCAAACGACTCTCTCCGTAAAACGACCGCGCGGAATTTTGCGCCTCGGTGACGCCATCGGTGTAGAGAAGCAGCATCTCACCAGGCATGAGTCGCCGACGCTGCACGCGATAGTCGAAGTCATCGAGGGCGCCCAACGGCGGTCCGCTATCTCCGGAAAGCGGCGTTGGTTCGGTTCCGGCGCGGATCGTAAACGGCCAATCGTGTCCCGCATTCACATACGAGAGCAGGCCCGACGCGAGATCGAGGACGCCGGCAAAGACCGTGACGAACATCATGTCCGCGCCCTCGGCCGCCATGTCGTTACTCGATCCGGAAATCTTCGCGTTAGCTTCGGCGAAAACCCGATCGAGCGCATCTCCGTAGCGCTGGGTCGCGGCGTTGAGGACTTCTTTGGTCATCGCCATGAAGAGCGCGGCCGGAACCCCCTTGCCCGAGACGTCGGCAATCGCGAACGACAGCCGGTTGGATTCGAGCAAAACAAAATCGTAGAGATCACCGCCCACCATCCGTGCGGGTTCGATTGACGCACTAATGTCAACGCCAAACTCGGAAGCGGCCGGGAATCGGCGCGGCAAAAGTCCCATCTGAATCGCGCTCGCCGCCTTCAGCTCGCCCTCCATGCGCGCTTCCATCCGGCGTTCATGTTCAAGGTCAGCGGAGAGACGGCGCCGTTCCGCTTCGGCGGCGCGCAAGTTCGATCCCAGCATTACGCTGAAAACAACAACAGTTGAGAACGCGGGATAGATGCTGTTGAAAAGTAGCCTGAAAAGACGGAAGCTCGTGAACTCGCTACCGACCAGGAGCAATACCGCAACGCCAACTACCGCGATTGCAAAAGACGGTCGATGATACGGCAGCGCAAAAATCGTCACTAGTCCGATCGCAACTACCAGCGCGATTTCGATCGAAGAGACAATCGCGGGTCTCCGCAGCAAATTCCCCGTTAGCATCGATTCGAAGAGCTGAGCGTGCACTTCAACCCCTGGCATCATTCCGACCGGGGTTTGTTTTTCGTTAACCAAACCAAGGGCAGTGACGCCAAGCAACATCGCACCCCCGCGCAGTTTGGAAAGATCGTAGGAGCCATCGAGGATGTCAGCCGCCGAAACGTAGCGCGCATCATATGAGGGCGTGAAGTACGGATACGCCCGGCCCTGCGCATCGGTGGGCATGAAAAGGCTGCCGACGGTCGCGCCCCGGATGCCGGTGTGCGACGTGACGATACCTATCGAACCGGCTCCGGAAGCCACCCGCAGCATTTCGAGCGATAACGCCGGCAGCAGGTTTCCTTCGGCGATAACGAACAGCGGGATGCGCCGCACGATTCCGTCGGGATCCGGCTCGCCGATATCGGAGCCGCGCCCGCGCTCGACCGCGGTGAGCTCCGGCAAGCTGCGCACCGGCGGCGGATATGGCGACAGAAAGGGGCGTGGATCAGCGCCGGATTCGCGAATTATGGTGCGACGCGCCGGGAGCAGTTTTCCGCGCGCGGCATGTTCGCTGGAGGCGATCGCCAGCACGGTGGGCAGCAAGCGAAATGCGTCGGCGAGCGCGGCCTCGTTGGGCGGCATCGCGCTCAACTCGCGTGCAATCTGAGGGGGAATTTCGGGAGCCTCCTTGGCCAACTCATTGGGTGAAAACCGATCCGGTTCTGAAAATATGATGTCGACTCCGAGCACGCTCGGATGGCCCTCGGCGATGCGCCGGACCAGTTGCGCGAGCAGCGTGCGAGGCCACGGCCATTGCCCATGCTTGTTGAGGCTCTTCTCATCGATCGCGATGACCCGCACCGCGACCGGCTGGTACTTGCGGGGAGAGATCTTTTGTTCCAGATCGAACGCGCGCAGGCGCAGCGTTTCGAGCGGTACCGGATTGATGACCCGCAGCGCGGTGAGCAGCGCGAGCACTAGCAGCGCGGGAATGCGCCCGGGCGCGGACGGGATCTCGCGCAAATCGGTTAGGGGCCGCGCCGGAGACTGCGAAGGATGGTCTTCAGACGACAATCTCGAGCCCGTCGTAGGCGGAGGTGACGTTCAACTCCCTGACCGTGCGCGTCATCGCGGCATAGTGACGCGTTTCTTCGAGGACCTTCTCGAGCATGCGATCGTCGAGCACCGGCTCGTGATGGTACATGACGAGGTGCCTGACGCCGGCGAGCTGCGCGAGTTCCACCGCGATCATGTTGCTCGAATGTCCCCAGTCCTCCTTAACCGAAATCTGATCGGCAAGAGAGTATTGCGCATCGAAAATGAGGACATCCGCATCGCGGAAAAATTCGACGAACGGATAGGCATCGTTGAGGATCTGGAACTTGTGTTCGCAATCGGTGGAGAACACGACGCTCTTTTCTTCACGCGAAAAGCGAAACCCGTAGGAATCACTCGGATGATTTTGCTGAATAGTCTGCACCATGAGCCCATCGATCTCGTACGTGCGGCCAGGCTCCAGCTCAATGAATTCGATCGTCGCGCCGAGCGAACGAAAGTCGACCGGAAAACATGGATGGGATTGCTGGCGAACGAAAGCCTCGATCATATTCGCATGGCAGCCGAAAATTCGGATCTCATTGCCAGGTATGTAGGAAGGGCCGAAAAACGGAAACCCCATGATGTGATCCCAGTGCAGATGCGAGAGGAAAACATTGAACCGATGTGGCCTGGCGGGACCGTGCTTCGCGAGGACGCGGTTTCCGAACTCGCGCACACCCGTTCCGAGGTCGCATAGCACATACTCGTGGCCGCCCGTGACCAGCTCGACGCAACTGGAATTGCCGCCATATGTCCCGCCGACGGAAAACGGCAGGTCCTCATCGATAAAGGATTCGATGGACTCCAGGCTCTCGAGATCGCGACCGCGCGCCGCCAGCAACGCCTCGCGGATCTTGTCCTTGACCGCGCGGTAACCGAGTGGCGCGGGTATCGAACCCCGGGTCCCCCAGAATCGAATCAACATGATCTCAATCCTTCTGGTCGCGCGCTAACTCAGCTCCGCCGTCGCCTGCGAGAGAGTCTCGAATACCTGCACGACCAGCGAGAAGCGGCTGATTGCGAAGATTTCCTTGACCATCGGGGTCAGGGCGGCAACCGCGAAGCGTCCGCCTCCGGCCCTGGACTTCTTGGACGCCATCATCAGGGCGCGCAGACCCGCACTGGAGATGTACTCGACGCCGGAAAAATCGACCAGCACCGAAGTGCCACCAATTCCGACCGCGTCGAGTAAATTGGCCTGAAAGGACGGGCTGGTTTCATTATCGAGGCGTCCGACCGGCCCCAGAACAACGATCTTGCCCTCTTGTTTCTCGCTGATGTCCACGATTCCCCGGTTGGACTGGTTCAGCGAACGATTGTCGATGTTTCTATCTTTCTGTGCAAGTTCAGATTAGCCAGCGGCGTGAGCGTTCTCCGCGCGCTAATAAAGTCGCGCGTCTTCTCTTTGAATGCGCCTCCCCGTATCGTTCGGCGGACGATTTTGGAAGAGCAGGAGCATCTTCTTTGTACGACGCTCGCGCTTGCAAGGGCGGTGCAACGCGCTATGTTTCGAGCGATCGCAACGAATACGAGCCGCGAATTTCGATGAATCGCACCACGCCGCCATTTCGAGCCGATCACGTCGGCAGCCTACTGCGCACGCGCGAAATCCTGCAAGCGCGCGACGATCGCCAACATGGGCGCATCACCGATGCGCAATTGCGCGCGATCGAGGACGCCGAAATTCGCAAAGTCGTGAAGATGCAGGAGGACGTGGGACTGTCGGGCGTCACCGACGGCGAATATCGGCGCGGCTCGTGGCACATGGACTTCCTCTACCAGGTCGGTGGCGTCACCAAGGCGCATGACAACCTGAAGGTAAAGTTTCACAACGAGAAGGGCGACCTCGAATTCACACCAGCCGCGCTTCGCGTCTCGAACAAACTGAAATTCGAGAAGTGCATCTTTGCTGACGATTTCCAATTCCTGAAATCCGTCGCGACGGCGACGCCGAAGCTGAGCATCCCGTCGCCGAGCATGATGCATTACCGCGGCGGGCGTGCAGCGATCGATGCGTCGGTGTATCCCGACATGGAAGAGTTCTGGCGCGACCTCGGCGCCGTGTATGCCGATCAGATCGCGGCGCTCGGCCAGTTCGGCTGCACTTATCTGCAACTCGATGACACCAGCTTAGCGTATCTGAATGATCCGGCGCAGCGCGAATACATCAAACAGCTCGGCGGCGATCCTGACCACCAGCATCTCACCTACATCCGGCTGATAAATTCGGCGCTTGCGAAACGCCCGCCAGGCATGACGATTTGCACCCATATGTGTCGCGGCAATTTCCGATCGTCATGGGTCGCTACCGGAGGCTATGACTATGTTGCCGAGGCGCTGTTCGGCGAGCTCAACGTCGACGGCTTCTTGATGGAATATGACGACGCGCGCTCGGGCGGCTTCGAGCCGCTGCGCTTCGTGCCAAAGGGCAAGATCGTCGTGCTGGGTCTGGTCAGCAGCAAGCGCGGAGTGCTCGAGAACAAGGATGACTTGAAGCGACGCATCGATCAGGCGGCGAAGTACGTGCCGCTGGATCAGCTGTGCCTCAGTCCGCAATGCGGTTTCTCCTCGACGGTGGAAGGCAATGCGCTCACCATCGATGATGAAATCGCCAAACTGCGGCTCGTCGTCGAAACCGCGCGCGAGGTCTGGGGTTAGCCGACTAGGAGAGAATCGAAGTGGCTGAGTTCTATCGTGCGGAAGTGATCGGATCGATGCTGCGGCCCGGATATTTGAAAGAAGCGCGCAGCAATTGGGCGGCGGGAAAGCTCTCGACGCGCGCGTTCAAAGAAGTCGAAGACCGCGCAGTCGATGACGCGATCGCGTTGCAGGAGAAGTGCGGCGTCGATGTCATCACCGACGGCGAGATGCGGCGCACGCATTTCATCGCGCCGCTGACCGACGTGATTTCAGGCGTGAAGGAAATCCCCGCTTTCACGCGCGTCTGGCGCAAACCTCATGAGAAGGATCAGAAGGCGGAAGAAGCCAACATCCAGGTGCAGTATGCGGTGGTCGAGAAAATCCGCCGCCAGCGATCGCTGACCAATGAAGAATTCACGTACGCGCGACGGCGCGCGCACCTGCCGCTGAAGGTCACGCTGCCGAGCCCGCTGATGATGACGCTCAGATGGTCGCCGGACTATTCGCGCGTCGCCTATCCCGATCCGTTCGATTTGTTTCGCGACGCCGCCGATATCGTGAAGCAGGAAGCGCGCGAGCTCGCCGCGCTCGGATGCGAATACATCCAGCTCGATGCGCCGGAGCTCGGGATGCTGTGCGATGCGGAGCGCCGCCGTCAGGATTTCGGCGAGCGCGGGATGGATCCGGAGCGGCTTCTGACCGAGGGCATCGATATCATCAATTCGGTCGCAGATGTGGCGGGCGTCAACTTCGCGTTGCATCTCTGCCGCGGTAACAACAAAGGCTACTACGTCGGCGAGGGCGGTTACGAGGCGGTCGCGAAAAACGTCTTCACTCGCGCGTGCAACTTCTCGCGCTTCCTGCTCGAGTTCGACGACTGGCGTTCCGGTTCGTTCGAGCCGCTGCGCGATATTCCGACCGACAAGGGCGTCGTGCTCGGCCTCATCTCGAGCAAGCGCATCGAGCTCGAGCCGCGCGAGGAAATCATCAAGCGTATCGAGGAAGCCAGCCGCTACTTTCCGCGCGAGCAGCTCGGACTATCGACGCAGTGCGGCTTCGGCACGGTATGGGAAGGCAATCCGATTCCCGAATCGACGCAAGAAGCGAAGCTGCGACTCGTCGCCGACATCGCGCATCGCATGTGGCGCTAGCGTTGAGTCCTCCAGCGGTGCGGCTGGCGAGGAGCCTTACCTGACTGCGAGAGTTCCTCGGATTCCGGTTCTGGTCGTTGCACCACGATCTGTTGTGCGGGGTTGAAGTAGCGCATTTGCAGGTTGTCGTGCTTCTCAGCGGTCTGGCGCAACTGCTCCTCGATCCACGCTTTGTACAGGACGGAGGCACAGAGTATCGCGACGGCTATCACACCAACGACCAACGCGTAGTCGGCTGTTATCGCCGCTTGATGGGTCAGCATTAGAACCGAATTTCTAATGTCCATCGCAAGCCCGCGCTAGTGCACCGAACGATAGAGAAAGGTGACCAACAAAGGGTCGCCATGAAAAGGCAACCGCGGAAGTGCGCTCACTGAACTCCCCCCTCATGGCAGTCGCCTCGGCCCATCGTTCAATTCAGGCAGAACCGATTCCAAAGCAGCGTACGTCACGTGAACAAGCGAGTCTAATTGCGATCGTTTTTGTGCCCAGGATGGCCAGAAGCGGTAGTGGGCACGGAATGTCTTCCGTGCCCACTACCGAGGAAGCGACGACCGCTCGCTCACCATCGCTCCCGCGATCGTCGGATTCGTTCGAGAATGAAGATGATATCTTCGCTACCCTTGAGCGTTCCGAACGGAGCAAACGTCTTGAGCGTCGCGATCTCCTCGTCGGTGACATGAAACCTGGCGAGCAGCGCAGTGTCGTTGAGAAAGCCTTCCCAGATTTCTCGTCTGCTGCGTTGACCGGATAATTCCCTTGCCATCACCGGGCCCTCCTCATAGGTTTCATCGTGCGCGATATACCGTTCGTAGCGATTACATTCATTGCGTATGATTTTGCTACTGGCTCTCCGAGCTACGTTCGAGATTGTGCGCCTAAATGGTGTAGCAATCAAGCGCCGTTTGTTGCATTTACGTCAGTTTTTATCGCTCCTGCAACTATTTAAGCTATCGTGAGAGCCTGAGCCAAGACCGGCCAAGTGTCTATCAATTAGTAGGCTTATGTAGCTGTATGTTGCATAAACAAGCTTTTTGTCTATCCGGGCGAGCGCATAGGGTCCTCGCTGAGAAGCCTACACGCGTGACAATTTTGTAGGAGTCTTGCCACATTTCCAGCCGGGCGATTCCGGATGCCATGGTGTTGCGATGGGACCCGGGCGAGTGATGGATCAGCGCAGGCCGTATTCCTTCATCTTGCGCTGAAGCTGAATTCGCGACAGCCCCAGCATCTCCGCCGAATGCGATACGTTGCCACCGTTGCGCGCGAGCACGTCAGCGATGAAGCGCGCCTCGAAGCCGGATCGCGCTTCGCGCAGCGTCGGCAACTCTTTCTCAGCTTTGTCAACCGCCGCCACCTCCACTGGCCTGGCGGCCGGACTCGCCGCGCCACCGCGAACATCGGCGGAAAGCTGCGCGGGCTTGATCGACTCGCCGCTCGGTGTCAGCACGATAGCGCGCTCGATCTCGTTCTGGAGTTCACGAATATTGCCCGGCCAGTCGTAGCGTTCGAACAGTTCGAGCACAGCACGATCGAACCCGCGAACTTCCTTGTGATGGCGCGCGTTGGCGACCGACAGAAAACGATCTGCGAGTAGTGGAATGTCGCGACGACGCATCCGCAGCGGCGGCAGCCGGATCGGAAACGCGGCGAGACGATAGTATAGATCGGCGCGGAAGGCTCCTGTGGCAACCGCCGCGCGGAGGTCGCGGTTGGTCGCTGAAAACACCCGCACATCGACGCGCTCCGGGCGCGTATCGCCCACCGACATAATCTCACCGTCCTGCAGCACGCGCAGCAGCGTCGGCTGCATCGAAAGCGGCATCTCGCCGATCTCGTCGAGGAAGATGACACCGCCGTTCGCCGCGCGAAACAGTCCCGGTTGATTCTGGGTCGCGCCGGTGAAAGCGCCACGCCGGTGACCGAACAACTCGCTCTCGAGTAGGTGCTCGGAGAGCGCCGCGCAGTTGACCGCGAGAAAAGGTTTGTCGGCAAGTGTACTCATGCGATGGATCGCGCGCGCGACGAGTTCCTTGCCGGTGCCGGTTTCGCCTTCGAGCAGAACTGTGATCGACGAGGCCGCCGCGGCGCTGTTCATCAGGCGAAGCACTTCCGTCATTTCCGGACTCGTGCCGATCACTTCCGAAGAGATTTCATGGCGCGCCAAATCGCGCCGCAGCGCGCCGACCTCGGTGCGCAACTTTTCCGCCGACGTTTGCAGCATGCCCACGCGATTGGCGTTGTTGATCGAAAGCGCGATGCTCTCTGCGAGCGCCTCCAGCAGGGCGAGGTGATCGTCGGTAAAGGTCTCCAGGTGGATGGGGTTGAGGACTTCGATCACGCCAAGGCGTGTGTCGCCGGCCATTAACAGCGACGCCATGATCGAGCGAGTCTGAAATCCGGTGTGCTTATCGACTGCCGAATAGAAGTTGGGATTGTGCTCGACGCGATCGATCCTGACCGAGCGGCCGCTGCGCAAGACCTCGCCCGCGACTCCCTTGGAAGCATCGAAGCGCATCTCCAGGAGGCGGGCGGCGACGTTTGGATCGAGATCGGAAAAATACGGGAAGTAGAACTCGTTATGCTCATGGTCAAGCAGGAGTACCGAGACGCCTTCCGCATCGAAGACCTCGCGGCATTTCCGCACCACCAAACCGAGAAGATCATCCAGCTCGAGCCGGCCGGCAAAGGTGTTACCAAGCTCGTAAATCAGTCGATGCGGTAGATTGCTCTTGCCGTTGTCCATGCCCCGCGCTGAGCCTCACGCCCGGCGAAGCATCATACAAGAGAGTGCGGCGGCTCGACCAGCGGGGAACAGATTATAGAGAAAGGCGCGTCCCGCGGTGTCGTTCGATCTGGCCCCTCTTTAGGATAACTCAGATCGGCGTCCCACAAGGACGCGCCTAGTTTCCGAGCTCCGGTTCGCTTCGTCCCGGAGCTTCAATCATCTCGCGCACCCGCGCGATGCCCACTTGGGTCGTCAGGTAGTGCACCATGCCTTGGGCCAGGGTGGCAGCCGCGGTCATAATTCTCTCCTGCGCTTCGATGGTCATCTCGTCAGTCATCTCGAAGCCGAGGCGGCGCGCGCCGGCGAACAACATCACTTCGCACAAATCTGCGAGGTCGGAAGAACCGTCCTGGGTTCGAGTTCGGATCATTTTTGGTACTGGTATCATCCGGTGTGCGCCCTCCTTTTTGCCCGCTGCCCGTATACAGCACGGCGCGTGCCATCAAAGATCTCTTTGTGCAGCGAGAAAAAATGCGACTTTTCGGGCGATTACTATTGGTTTGGGACGGAGTCGGACCGTTCGCTGTTACATTTCGTTAGCGTCTGGATCGGAAATGAGACACCAGCATCTGGATCGGAAATGAGACACCGTGCAGGATGCTAAATCGCCTGGCCGGCGCACCATCCGCTCGACCACGCCCATTGGAAATTGTAGCCGCCCAGCCATCCAGTGACGTTGACCGCCTCGCCGATGATGTAGAGGCCGGGAACCGCACGCGCTTCCATTGTTTTGGAAGATAGCGCCGCGGTATCGATGCCGCCGACCGTCACTTCGGCCTTCGCCCATCCTTCCGAATCGGTGGGCCTCACCTGCCAGCGCTTCAGCCGCTCCGCCATTGCGATGAGGACGCGATCTGAAAGATTCGCCATCTCTCGAAGATTCGTCATGTCGCCTTCGCGCGTGACGATAGCGTCTGCGAGACGGCTCGGAAGGATTTCCGCGAGGATCGTCTTCAGCTCGGCCTTGGGACGCGTGCGCCTTCGATCGCGCAAAAAGCTCTCGGCATCAATCGTCGGCACAAGGTCGATGGAGAGTGCTTCGCCATTTTTCCAGTGCGAGGAAATTTGCAGGATCGCCGGACCCGACAAACCGCGATGCGTGAACAGGATGTTCTCTCGAAAGGTAACGCGACCGCATGAGACGATGGCATCCACTGAGACTCCCGTGAGCGAATGGCAGAGGCCAAGTGTCTCACCTTCGACCCTGAGGCCTACCAGTCCGGCGCGCGGCGCGATAATCGCGAGGCCGAAGCGACGCGCCACCTCGTAGGCAAATCCGGTCGCGCCGATCTTGGGAATCGAGAGGCCACCGGTCGCAATCACTAGAGCCGGCGCATCGAAAGCAGCGCGGTTGGTCTCGATACGAAAGCGATCGGTGCGCACGATCCCTGTGGTGCGATGGCCACCGCGCAGGTTGACATGCGCCGCTCGGCACTCCGTAAGCAGCATGGCGAGGATCTCGCGTGCCGATCCGTCGCAGAACAATTGGCCCAGCGTCTTTTCGTGATACGCGATACGATGGCGCTCGACCATCGCGATGAAGTCACGGGGGCGGTAGCGGCTCAGCGCGGACTTGCAGAAGTGCGGGTTCGCCGAGAGGTAGCACTCCGGCCGATCGGCCTCGAGGTTGGTGAAGTTGCATCGGCCACCGCCCGAGATGAGGATCTTCGCGCCGGGTTTTTCCGCGTGATCGAGCAGCAGGACGCGGCGGCCGCGACGCCCGGCCTCGATCGCGCACATCAGCCCAGCGGCGCCGGCGCCGATAATCACGACATCAAAGGTTTCCATCACCCCGCGCGATCCGGGACTGAATTACCCACCTCTCCGCCACGTCTGAAATGAAGAATCGCCACCGATTCTATTCACCTCGCGTCGTGGTGCGCTATCGGCGCGCTCTGGAGGAATCTGATGCCACGCAAGACTGCGAAGAAAAAGTACGGATCAACAGCGCAGAAGAAAGTCGCGCGCGCGATGCGCGAAAAGAAGCAGGGCAAGCTCAAGTCAGGACGATCGGGCAAGAAGGTCACGAGCCGCAAGCAGGCGATTGCGATCGGTTTGTCAGAGGCGCGCGAGGCAGGCGCCAAGGTGCCTGAGAAGCACTAACGCTCGAGCATGTCAGCCCGGCAGCAGGCAGTCGCGAGGATCCTTGTCGTCGCGAAGCCCGAGGAATACCGGCTGGCGGAGCTTTCGCTCCGCGGTCCATTCGGCGAATGCGATTTGCGCGACCAGCTTCGGCTCGAGCCAGGTGACCTTCTTCTCGCGCGCGGAGGATCGACAAAAGGCGGGGTCGCGCGGATGAGCGGCTTGAACCTTCTCGCCAGCGCGGCCAGTTGCTGCTCGGAAAATCCGGTGCCCACTTTTCCTACAAAATGAAGATCCGCGCCGCCGTATGCGCCTAGCAGCAGCGCTCCGATATATGCTCGCGATCCTTGAGGCGCGGTGAATCCTCCGATGACGAATTCCTCTTCCTGATAAACCTTGACCTTGAGCCAGTAACGACTGCGCTTCTCTTCGTAAGGCGAGCTACTGTCTTTCGCGACCACACCTTCGAATCCTCTGCGCTTGGCGATGCGATATGCTTCGATTCCGTTTTCGGCAAGGCGCGTCGCCGAAAATAATTCCTTCGAAGCCTTGCCGATCGCCTCCTCCAACTCGCGCCGCCGCATCGACAACGCTTCACGGCGCAGGTCGCGGCCATTGCGATAAAGGCAATCGAACGCCGCGAACGCGCGCGGTACGTCGCCGCGCTGCAGCAACTGGAAGCGCGAGACTCCTTTGCTATCGAATGCGACCACCTCTCCGTCGAGGAGCACGGTTCGGTCGCGAAGCTTTCCAATCGATGCGGCGACAGAAGCGAACGTCTCGGTGCGATTGTTGCCGTTGCGCGACAGCAGCGTCACCTTGGCGCCTTCCTTGTATGCGAGGATCCGGTAGCCGTCATACTTCTCCTCGTAGACCCATCCCGGTTTGTGGAAGGGGTCGCTGACGAGCGTCGCCAGCATCGGATGCGGCCGAATCGGAATTCGATCGCCCTGCGCGCTCACCTGGGATCGCCGGTCGCCGCTACTTCGACATCGCCACCTTCGTCACGCGCGATTTCGGCCAGCGTGCGATTGCTGATCGCCGATCGAGGTTGCTCGACGGTGATGTCACCTTTCCTGGCATACTCATCTTTATGCTTGATGAGGAGCCATGACGGCTTGCTCGGGTTCTTGCCGAAGCCGCGTGTGCGCACCAGCACCCACGAGCCCTTCAGCTTCCTGCCGTTGAGGGTGAACTTGAGGTCGCCCGGTTTAAGCGCCGGATCGACGTCGGGAACTTCGGGCACCCAACTGCCGGTATCCCAAATCATCACGGTGCCGCCGCCGTACTCGCCTGGCGGGATGACGCCTTCGAAGTCTGAGTACTCGATCGGATGATCTTCGACTTGCATCGCGAGGCGCTTGACCGAGGGATCGAGCGACGGTCCCTTGGGAACCGCCCACGACAGCATCACGCCATTCCATTCGAGCCGAAAATCGTAGTGCAGATGCAAGGCGCGATGCTTCTGGATCACGTATCGCAGTGGCTTCGATTTGGATTTGCGCGCCGACCCGTCGCCCGCCGGTTCGGGAGTGACTTTGAAGTCTCGTTTCTTGCGATATTCGTTAAGAGGCATGGAAGGTCACCTGAGGTTGTGCAGAGTTCATCCGGATCAGGAATCGTGAACCTGTTCAGAGGAGTCTAATTTCGCGCGCGAGCGCGCGCCAGTTGGGCATCGGGCGCGCGAGCCCAGGGAGAAAGCTCGACGCCTACTTCCCTGAGCCGGAGACGGGAACGGTGAGCGGCGACTTGCCTTGGTCGCTGCTATCGATCGTCAAGCTGCTACCAAAGGTCGTGGGGCTGGTCGGCGAGAAGGTCAGCGTGATCTTCCGCGTCTTTCCAGCCGCGAGGCTGAACGAACCGCCTCCCGAGAAAATCGCGAAAGGAGGATCGATCGCGCTTTCGACGGTACCGGAAAGTGGCGTCCGGGCTGTGTTCCTGATGCTGATGGTATCTTTTGCGATTCGTCCGACTTTTGTCCTGGGGAAAGCAACTACCGCCGGGGTGACGCTGATAAGCCCGCTTGACGTCGGGGTGGCCGTAGGCGTCGAGGTCGCGGTCGCCACCGGCGTCTCGAATGCAGGCGTCGCGGTCGGGGTGGGGGTAACTGAGATTGATCCAAACGGCTGCAGGAATTGCAGCGCTCGATTGTTGGAGGAATCGGTGACGTACAGATTGTTGTTCGAGTCGACCGCGACGCCCATGGGCAAGCACATTCCACTGGCGCTGATCGGAGGATCGCCGGCAGCGCCGTCGCTGCAATCGTTAGCGGTGAAATCGTTGCCGGCCGTGCCCTGGCCGAAGACCCTAACTGCAGCCGAGGAGCTGAGCGGTGAGGAAAACTCCAACACCCGCATGTTGTCTCTGTCGGCGACGAAAAGTTCGTTGCTCGAATCGAAGGCCAGCCCGTACGGTTGGCACATACCGACCGGACTGGGCGTCGGCGCGCTGCCGCCGTTGTCGCATGCAATCGTGGAAAAGTTATTAATCGCGCCCTGACCCAGCACGCGGTTGGCGACAAAGTTCGAGCGCGCGATCGGTTGGTCGAACTCCAATACACGATTGTTCGAGGTGTCGGCCACGTAGAGATTGTCATTCGAATCCAGCGCCACGGCGGTGGGGTGGCACATACCAACCGCGGACGGCATTGGATTGGGCCCCACACCATTCGCACAATTGTTATAGGTGAAATTGTTTCCTTCGGACCCTTGCCCGAAGACCCGGTCGGCGATCACGTCGCCCGCGCATCCGGGCTGACCCGGCGTAGCGCATCCGGCCGATGAGCCGAGCGGCTGATCGTATTCGAGCACGCGATTGTTGAGTTCATCGGCGATATAGAGGTTGTCGTTGGAGTCGAGCGCGACGCTGATTGGCTCACACAGATAGGCCGCATCGACCGGGCTGCCGACCGGGGACTCTCCGCAAGTGTTGGATGAGAAGTTGCTCGAGCTGGGGCCCATTCCGATCACCATACTGGCCGGCTCTCCAACGCATGGCTTCGCGACCGAACATCCATGCGCATACGGCGCAGTGTATTCGTACACGCCGTCTTGCAGGGCGACGTAGAGGTTCCCCTTCGAATCAACAGCCAGGCCGAGAGGAGGGTACAGTCCGCCAGGACCGTTACCGACCTATTGAGAGCTGTATAATATAGTTACAGTGGGAACAAGTCCGCTTGTTCCCAGAAAGCCATCACCAAGGTGGGTCGCCGGCGCATCCTGCGCAGGGTGCGCCGGGCCTGATAACTGAGCTGGCTGAAGTCACGCGGACAGAAGTTAGGCAATTCGTGATGTTTCCAATAGCCCCAGATGTACTCCACCGGATTAAGTTCTGGCGCGTAGGCGGGCAGGTACTCAAGCTCGATCCGGCCTCGCTGGCGGGCGACAAACTCTCTCACCACCCGGCCGCGATGGGTTTGCGAACGATCCCAGACCAACAACAGTTTGCCCGGCAGGTGGCGCAGCAGATGCCCCAGGAAGTTCTCTACCTCAGGGGCGCGAATGGTTCTGCGGTAAAGGCGGAAATAGAAGTTCCACCAAGTGATGCCGGCCACCGCCGAGAGCACCTTCCAGTTGAAATGATATTGCAGCACCGGAGTCTGTCCGCGCGGGGCCCAGGTGCGCACCCGATGGGGCCGCTCGCTCAGTCCGCTCTCGTCGATAAAGACGATGGTGCGCCGCTCGCGGAGCGCTTTTTTTTAATCCGCGGCCACCCCACTCGCTTCCAATACCGGATGGCTTCTTCGTCGCGTTCGAGCGCCCGCCCACTCGGCCGCTGGCAGCTCCAGCCGAGCTGGCGCAGGAGGCGCCAGACGTGAGCTTCGTGATAGCGCACCCCGCATTGGTCCTCGATCAGCTCGCGCACCCGGCTCGTGGTCCACAACCCCGTGGCGTATCCGAGCGCCTCGGGTCCGCGCTTGAGCGCGTGTTCGATCTGCTTGAGCTGAGCGCCACCAAGTCTAGGTTTGCGTCCCGCGCGTCCGGCCTTTTTCAAACCCTTCCGCCCAGACTGCGCAAGCTGCCGCGTCCAGCGAATCACCGATTGTCGATGCACGCCCAGGCGGCGCGCCACCTCACTCTGACTCACGCCCCGCCTAAGCAGTTCCGCTGCTTCCATCCGGCGGCGCTCCAGCGCGCCGAAGTCCCGCCGCACACCCGCTGGGTTACCCATACCCGTAGGCTAGCATGTGTATCTATATTATACAAGACTCAGTAAGTGGCGACAAAGTTGCTCTGACCAATCACGAGATCTGCGGGCGCTCCGTTGACCAGCGCGGCAACGTCGCTCCAACCCAGCACCCGGCTGTTGAACGCGTCGGCAATGTAGATGTGGTTCGGTACGGCGCGCCGATCGATCGCGACGCCAAACGGTTGCGTCAACCCGGACGAACCGCCGCCCGGCGCATTCGAAGCGAAGTTCGACTGCCCCAACACGACATCTGCTGCAACGTCGCCACCCCCGCTTTGAGCACGTGCGAGCGAGACCAGAACTGCAACCGCGGCGGCCGCCAGCGCAGCGAGCAGTTCCATCGATGGTCGCGATTGACCTGCGCGAGTGATTTGCGCTCCTCCGTGAAGAATGCAAAAGGGGAAGGTTCCACAGAAGTCATCATTGAGTCAAGCAGTGTTCACATATTGATGAGCACCCGTTATCTGACCCGAGACAAACGAGCTAAAGCCTGAGAAGGGTGCGGTACTTATCGACACGATGTCGATAGATTGATTGCCCAGAAAGTCTGGTTTGAGGCTGTTCCTATCGTTGCCTAGGTGGTTTTCGAAAAAAGATAAGCATTTGCCGAGATGATTTGGCTTCGTTTCGTAATTTCACGAGATTGTTTGTTCGCTTCGCTCAGGACGACCCTCGCTATCCTCGCGGAATCCGAGTTGGCTTCGTTTTGGCCATGTTGTTGCGCTTCGCGCGTGAGATCGGAAGTCTTTGGACGGACCTGCCATTGCACAGTCCCAGGGAAGAAATCCAGCATTAGTCTGGGATTTTTGGCTTCGTTTCGTCAAATTCTGCTCGTTGACTAGCGGTTTCCCAACGTCCAACTCTGACACCACTCCATTCAGGTTTACCTAATAACCCTTGCGATGGAAGCCCCCAAGCTTAACAGTGTCTCGAACAGGGTCAGTCTTGCACCAGGCATCGACGGCCTTGCACTTTTTAGCACAACGGGGCGTCACGGAGTTCGTGGCATGCCTTTCGCACTTACACTTCAGCATGTGTCAATGTTGCGGTAAGAATCCGGTCGTGACTAGCGTTTCCGCGATGCTGATGGCGGGTGCGAGTCCACGTTCAATCCGGATCGCCGTATGTCAGAAATGCCGCCAAAGCGCGCGACGGCGCGATTTCGATACATGGCAGCGAATCAAATCGCTGCTGGTCGCGTGTCAGGATTTGGACACATCTCAGCATTCGCTTTAAGGCCGGCAATTGAGTAGTTAGTCAATTACGCAGACTAACGCTCATCTCATGACGGTGGACGAAGTTACTGACCTGCTTCATTGCCATCGAATAACGGTTCTGCGCCTCATCAGGCGCGGAGCACTTCATACTCTTATGATCTCGCGCGGGATGCGATTCGAACGCGCGGAAGTAGCGGCGCTGAACAACCGCAAGATTGCGGTGTTTCCGCATCTCACAGTTGTCGCGCGCGCCGCTCTCTGCCGACGCGCCGTCAAGGCTGCCGTCTCTACCTGAAGCTGGCCGTCGAGCAACGTGCGTTTGGTGCCGGAACGAATCAGCGCAAGGCTCAACTGGTCTCGAGGAAGCTGTCGCTATTTCACGATCGTTTCTTGTCGCCCTTTGGATAGCCGTTAGCCCGGGCGACCAGGCCGCGCAGCGCAGTCAGTTCCTGGGCAATCACATGCAACGCTCGCGACGTGCGTGACAGCTCGTCGGAGAGTGACTTTTCAAAAACCCCCTCAACCGCAACCATTCCCAGTTCGTTTGCGTTCTCGTCGAGTGCGCCTCGCACCACGTCGATTTGACGCAGCACGGCGCCACGGTCGAACTCAAACCATTGGCGTTCAAGTTCGGGACTGATATCCGACCGCTGAGACCGAGTAGGTTGACTATCAGCGTGAGCCGCTCGAAGCTGAGCATTCTGGTTCATGAAACTCCAAAAGCCTCCGTTTTCTGATTTATGTGTCCCTTAGCAGCACTGATACCAACCTTCGGGCCGACAAAAATCGCTGAAAAACAAAGACTTTTACGCGCATCAGGTAGTAAGATCGCAACTATGTTTGGTTGAGACTCCAACATCGCGTCGTCGAGGCGCCAAAATTTCGACACATAGTCGGCTATCGTCGTCTTTGTCAGCTTTTTTGTGCTGTCAACTCTTGCCGTCTCGTGTTACGGTTTTCTTAGCGACGTGTGAACAGAGACTTGACATGAAGACAGGCCTGCGAAACGACCGGTTCAATAGCGGTCAATAGCGCGGCGATTTCACTGGAGCACCAATCCTAAGCGAAAGGACAGTGAGACCTACCATGGAAAGCTCCACGAGGCGAACAGGAATCGGCGTGCTGGGTGACATGCCTTGGGGCACCCACTTCTGCCACTTCTACGACACCAAGGGGGATCTCCTCGAAACCCTGGTCCCGTACTTCAAGGCCGGATTGGAAAGCAACGAGCTCTGCGTATGGGTGCTCTCCCAGCCCCTGACTGAACAGGAAATCGCCGACGCGATGAGAGGAGCTCTGTCCGGTTTTGACAGGTACCTCGCGGAACGGCGTATCGAAATGCTTTGGGATCGGGATTTCTACCTCAACGACGGCACCATGGATCTGAAGCGAGCCTCGGCAGGTTGGGACGAGAAACTCAACCAGGCTCTAGCCCGGGGCTTCGAAGGCATGCGGGTGACCGGCAATGCCATTTGGCTCGAAAAAAAAGATTGGCAAGACTTCTCCGAGTACGAGAAACAGCTCAATGAATCGATCGTCAATCTCCGCATGATGTGCCTGTGCAGCTATCCGATGCCAACCTGCGGAGCGGCGGAAGTCCTCGATGTGGCACGGACCCATCAGTTTGCGGTGGCCCGGCGAAACGGGATTTGGGAGGTGGTCGAAACACCCGAGCTCAAGGAAGCGAAGTCGGAGATAAAGCGCCTCAACGACGAACTCGAGCAGCGCGTCGCCGAGCGGACCCGTGAACTCAGCGAAACCAACTTGCAGCTCAGACGCGCACTCGAAGAGATCGATAAACTGCGCCAGCGTCTGGAGTCGGAGAACGCGTACCTGCGCGAAGAGGTCAGGGAGGCTTCCGGCAGCACCGTCATTCTCGGCAACAGCGAGGGCATTCGTCGGGCGCTCGAGCAAGTCGAAATGGTAGCCCCGACCGACGCCAGCGTGCTCGTCACCGGCGAGACCGGGGTCGGCAAAGAATTGATCGCCCGCGCCATTCACGAGCGCAGCCCAAGGCGCACTCATCCGCTGATCAAGGTCAACTGCACTGCTATCCCGCGCGAGCTTTTCGAGAGCGAATTTTTTGGCCACGTGCGGGGCGCCTTCACCGGCGCGATGCGCGATCGGATCGGCCGCTTTCAACTCGCCGACGGCGGCACCCTGTTTCTCGATGAGGTCGGCGATCTGCCGCCGGAGATGCAACCCAAGTTGCTGAGCGTCCTGCAGGAAGGCGAGTTCCAGCGGGTCGGGGAGGACCAGTCGCGACGCGCCAACGTGCGCATCATTGCGGCCAGCAACCGCGACCTCAGGAACGCGATTCGCGAGGGACAGTTTCGCGAGGACCTCTATTATCGCCTCAGCGTGTTCCCGATCGAGGTGCCGCCGTTGCGGGAGCGCAAGGAGGACATCCCCGTCCTCGCGAAATATTTCTTTGCATCGGCGTGCAAGCGTTTCAATCGGCATGGCTTGGTTTTGACCGAAGGCCAGCTCCTTGAGTTGCTTAATTACGATTGGCCGGGGAACGTTCGCGAGCTTCAAAACGTCATCGATCGCGCGGTGATTGGAGCCCGCGACGGTTCGGTCCGTTTCGATCTTTCCAGCGGCGCTGCGCCGCGAAATGCTGCCGAGGCCAAATCCGAGACCGTCTCACATCAAAAGCCCGAGGTGATTTCGGCGAGGAAATGAAGCGCCGCGAGCGCGACAATATCGTCGCCGTGCTGGAACGCAGCAAGGGCAGAGTTTATGGCCCGGGCGGCGCCGCGGAGCTGCTCGGCCTCAGGCCAACCACATTGAATGCGCGGCTGAAGAAACTGGGGCTCAAACAATTTATGAAAATGCCGACCTCCTAAGATAGAAAAGAAATGGTTCGCGTCGGGCGTCGATCTTCCGTCACGGTCGCATAAACGCCACGCCTTCACCTAACCGCCTCGCGGTGCCCGCATGCGTTTCGAAGTCCTCCAGAAGGTCGCCATCGCGCTAAGCCAGGAGCGCTCGCTCTCGGTGCTGCTCAAGCGCATCGTGAGTGAACTCAGCCATTGCAAAGGAGTTGCGTTGGCGCGCGTGTGGATGACGGGGCCTGCGGAGCAATGTGAATTTTGTCGCACGAATCCCGATGCCCTTGCTCGGGGCGAGCGCCTGCATCTGTCTGCGAGTGCAGGACGACCGATCCATGGCGGCGAGGATTGGTCCCGGCTCGACGGCGAGTTTCATAGCGGCGGGGCCAAGGTCCGCCAGATCAACGACCAAGGCAAACCGATCCTTATCGAAGACATCGGCGAGGACGACAAGTGGATTGAAAGACCCGACTGGGCGCGGCGCGAGAGGATCCGAAGCTTCGCCGGACATCCGTTGCTGTTTGGGGGCGAGCAGGTTGGCGTTCTCGGAATTTTTGCTCGGTCTGCGATCAAGGAAAACGATTTTGAATGGTTGCGGGTTTTCGCGGTGGCCATGGCCGGGACGATCATCAACGCCCGCGCCTTCGATGAAATCGACAAGATGCGCCGGCAGCTGGTGTGGGAAAATTCCTACCTGCGCGAGGAGGTCAGGGAGGCCGCCGGCAGCCCGATCCTGGGCTCCAGCGCAGGCATCCAGCGCGTGCTCGAACAGATCGAAATGGTCGCGCCTACCGATGCCACCGTGCTGATCCTCGGCGAGACCGGGGTCGGCAAGGAACTGGTGGCGCGCGCGATTCACGAGCGCAGTCCGCGCCATGACCGCCCGCTGGTCAAAGTCAACTGCACGGCGATCCCGCGCGAGCTGTTCGAGAGCGAGTTTTTCGGCCACGTGAAGGGAGCGTTCACCGGCGCATTGAAGGATCGCGTCGGACGCTTTCAACTCGCCGATCGCAGCACGTTATTTCTCGATGAGATCGGCGATCTGCCGGCGGCGATGCAACCCAAGCTACTGCGGGTGGTGCAGGAAGGCGAGTTCGAGGCTATCGGCGATGAGCGTACGCGCCGCGCCAACGTCCGCATCGTCGCCGCCAGTAATCGCGACCTCAAAGAAGCGGTGCGCGAGGGGAGATTTCGCGAGGACCTCTACTACCGCCTCAGCGTGTTCCCGATCGAGGTACCGCCGTTGCGCGAGCGCAAGGAAGACATCCCGCTCCTGGCAAAATATTTTGTCGAAAGGGCCTGCAAACGCCTGAATCGAACGCCATTGCAACTTAGCGGAAGCCAGATTCGGCAACTGCAAAAATACGATTGGCCGGGGAACATCCGCGAACTGCAAAACGTCATCGAGCGTGCGGTCATACGGGCTCGTCTCGGGTCCCTCACCTTCGATATTTTGCAAGGCGCGGAAGCACAGCCTCCGGCGGAGGCGCGGGCTGACCCCGAGTCAGTCGCAGGGAATGAGATCGTAACCGAAGGGGAAATCAGGCGCCGCGAGCGCGAAAACATCGCCGCCGCATTGAAGCAGAGCAAGGGGAGAATCTATGGTCCGGGGGGCGCCGCACAGCTGCTCGGAATGAAGCCCACCACGCTTAGCGCTCGGGTCAAGAAGCTCGGCCTCAACAAGCCCGACTAGCCGCGCGCGAGTAGTCTCTCCCGGCGTTTGGAAAGATTCTCGGCACATCGCGCAAACACGTCCAATGCCTCGTCCTTGGTAGCGACCCGTTCCATAATAGCGGCCGCATATTCGGGTTTAGAGGAGGGTTTATACCCCACAACCCACGCCTGGGACCTGATCAAGATCGGGGTGCCATCTACGGTAAGCCTTCTTCCGACGAACCTGGCCGACCTGGTTTCGCCGGTTAACAATTGCCGATTGAGCGCTGTAAAGCGCTCCTGATCTGCTTCGTCCACCAAGTCCGTGAGCACCGCGGCGCGCAGTTGTTTGGGCGAGAACCCGAAGAGCCGGCAGTACGCGTCGTTGAAGCTCACCAGGCGGCGCTTGCGATTGACCACCGCAAACGGGAGCGGGGCAAATTCGGCAAGGTTTTGCGCATGAGTGCGAAAAGGAATCGCTTCTCCCTCGTAGAGTCTGGCGATCTCGCCCGAGGCGTCGCGCTTGTCGTCTATGGCTCGCGCGATGCGCTTGATGAGCGGAATCGTCGCGTGAAGCTCAGCTATCGGCGCGATCATCTGGCTTATCGTCTGGTAGAGCCGGACCAGCGCGGCTGGCATGTCCAGCGCGTCCATCGGCGATAGTGACGAAACTTGCTCGCCAGCGCGGTTATCCGATTCTGCTGGTACGCAGGTCCGCGTCCATCGGGCATCGGCGCTCAGTCGCCACGCCTCGATCGATTCGATGTTAAATCGCCAATCGCCTCCGACTTTGAACGCCGGAATTTCCGATCTCCGCAGCAGGCGATAAATCGTGGTCTGATTTACCTGTAGGTAGTCCGCTACTTCTTTTACTGTGAGGAGGCGCTTCTCCCGCTTTTCCATTGCCGCCTCTGATGCTCCCGTGGCGCTTCAGCGATCGTCAGTATTGGTGAGCACGTGTGACTCTGACTGAACCCCGTTGACTGAGTGATGAACCGTACAACACTTCTCGTGGTCACACAACGGTATTTCGTGAGAATTGCAGCAGGTCGGCTCGCGTGATGTACGATCCGCGAATGCCGCCAGAGTTTCGATTCGCATCTGCCTCTGGTCGGTTAGTCGGTGGTTGCGAACAGTGGTCGCGGACCAGGGCCGTTTTTTCGGACTGCAAAACATCCAAAATTATCCAAATTTCTCCTTACTGGCGGAAAACAGTCGCGAGGGCTGATCGCCACTAGACAGATTGTGAATCGACGAGCAAAACAGCCTGAACTAACGCGTGTTGGATGGAATAGAACGATGAGAGGCCCCGCCGAGTTCTTTTGCGATCGTCCTGTCTTCGATTGGCAGGGTCAGCTCGCCGAATGTCGTCCACAACCCGCACAGCTGCGACAGCCGACTCCAGAAATAGCCGCCGAGGCCGCTTCGGGCTGCTGGGCGCTGCGGGGAAATAGCCCCGGTCTCCATCGCGTGCGCCAGGAGATCGACCTGGTCGCACCGACCGATGCCACTGTCCTCGTTCTTGGTGAGACCGGCGTCGGCAAGGAGCTGGTCGCGCGCAACATTCACGAGCGCAGTCCGCGCCGTGACCATCCGATGGTCACGGTCAACTGCGCAGCCATTCCGCGTGAATTGTTTGAGAGTGAGTTCTTCGGCCATGTGCGAGGCGCATTCAGCGGGGCGTTTCGGGATCGCATAGGACGCTTTCAACTCGCCGATGGCGGCACGCTCTTTCTGGATGAGGTGGGAGAGCTTCCGCTCGAGATGCAGCCCAAGTTGCTGCGGGTTCTCCAGGAGGCGGAGTTCGAGGCGGTCGGCGATGAAAGAACACGCCGCGTTAACGTCCGTATCATCGCGGCCAGCAATCGTGACCTGAGCAGCGTGATTCGTGCAGGACAATTCCGCGAGGATCTCTACTATCGGCTGAACGTATTCCCAATCGAGGTGCCGCCGTTGCGCAAGCGCAAGGATGACATCGCGATACTCGCTGTCGCCTTTCTTGAAGCAGCGTGCCGGCGCTTCAATCGGCCTTGCCCGATCCTCACGGAAAGTGACCTCTGGCAGTTGCAGAACTATGAGTGGCCCGGAAACGTGCGTGAGCTTCAGAACGTAGTGGAGCGGGCGGTGATAGGAGCGCACTTCGGAATCCTCCGGTTCGATGTCCCGCCTCATGATGTCCCGACTCATAGGGATCTTCAGACATGCGGAGAGGCCAACTTCGATGCCGCTTCATCCGACGGGGTCGAGGTGCTCCCGGCCGAAGAGATGAAGCGTCGCGAGCGTGAAAACATCATTGCCGCGCTGCGGCGCAGCAACGGCAAAATCTACGGCGCATGCGGCGCCGCGGAGTTGCTCGGGGTCAGGCCCACCACACTCAACGCCCGCGTGAAAAAACTCGGCCTCAAGCATTTCCTTTGAGAATCTAGTTCTCCGGACAAGTCCCCGTCCTACATGATCGGCGCCCTGATGGCGTGTGTCCGATCGTACCAGCAGGCCTCGGCTGCCTGACGCGATCAGAGGCGCAAAGGCAGCTTCGCGGCTTCTATCGGCCTTTCCGCGCAGCCGAAACGTCGGCTTATTCTATGCATTATGCAGCGCTCGGCGGCGTGCATTTTGAAACCTCCCGCCGTTTTGGCAATGGAAACCTCATTCAGAATCGTGCTTTCCGGATGGCACACCGGATGCTCTCTACGCGAGGAGAGGGTCGCGTCTCGAGGGGAGCGAAAGCATGAAGCTCAACAGCAACGATGGCCTCCGCCATAACTTTGCGATCTGGGTTATGGGCCGACGGCCAGGATTCTTCAAACCGCAGCGCTACATGTATCGATGTCTGCGCTGCAAGTGGGCGTTCATGGTGAACGATGAGTATCGCGGCTCGATTCGGGTGGCCGCCGACAAGGCGGGAGAGATAACCGAGGTTGAGGCGGAGCGCCGGCTGGCCACCTTCGAGTGCGGACCGTGCCCCGGCTATCAGGCCGCAGTAGAAGAGTCGCAAGCTGCGAACGTCATCCCGATGCGACGCGAGAATCGACAAGCGAAAACCGCGCGCGATGCGCGCGCTATGTGAGAGGCAACATGTTGGACGTCGTTTGTATAGCAGCCACCGTCATCTTCTTCCTGTTAGCGCTGGCTTACGTCGAAGGATGCGAAAAACTATGAGCACGTGGGAACTGATCATGGGCGCCGTCATGGCGACCGGGCTGACTGTCTATCTGGTCTACGCGCTACTTCGGCCCGAGAAATTCTGAACTCGCATTACTAAGGAACATCTCTAATGACGAATGCAATTGTCCAAGTTGGACTGTTCTTCATCATTGTCGCGCTCGTCAGCGTGCCCTTGGGCTTGTATATGGCGCGCGTGTTCAGCGATGAAAGAACTTTTCTGGATCCGGTGCTCAGACCGCTCGAGAAAGTGATTTACCGGATTTGTGGAATCCGTCCCGCGACCGAAATGACGTGGTTCGAGTACGCCATTTCGATGCTGCTGTTCAGCATGGTGGGAATGCTTTTGCTATACGCAATCGAGCGCCTGCAGCAGATTCTTCCATTCAATCCTCAGGGCATGGCGGCCGTCCCGCCGGATCTCGCCTTCAACACCGCGGCCAGCTTCACCACCAATACCAACTGGCAGGCATACGGCGGCGAGTCGACCATGAGCTACCTGACCCAGATGGGGGGGCTGGCATTCCACAACTTCGTCTCCGCGGCGGCCGGTATCGCGATAGCTATCGCGGTGATTCGCGGCTTCGTTCGCAAGACCGCGAAGACTATCGGTAACTTCTGGTTCGACCTCACCCGCGCGACGCTATGGGTGCTGCTTCCCATCAGCGTCGTTTTCGCGCTGGTTCTGGTATGGCAGGGCGTGCCGCAGAATCTGAGCGCTTACACTCACGCCAAGACTCTGGAAGGCGCGGAGCAGGTAATCGCGCAAGGACCAGTCGCCTCGCAGGAGATCATCAAGGAGCTGGGCACCAATGGCGGCGGCTTCTTCAATGCCAACTCGGCGCATCCCTTTGAGAATCCTACTCCATTAACCAACCTGCTCGAGCTAATCGCGATCTTCTCGATCGGTGCAGCGCTGACTCACACCTTCGGTAAGATGGTCGGCGATCGGCGCCAGGGATGGGCGCTCTTCGCCACAATGTCGCTCCTGTTTTTCATGGGCGTGATGCCCGCGATTTGGTCGGAGCAGCGCGGCAATACTCAGTTCGCCGCGATGGGGCTTAATCAGCACCATTCTGCCACCCAGTCCGGCGGCAATATGGAGGGCAAGGAAGTTCGCTATGGCATCGTGAACTCCGCGCTATGGGCGACAGTTACCACTGACACCTCATGCGGCGCCGTCAATGCAATGCACGATAGTTTCACGCCCCTTGGAGGCCTTGTTCCGTTGGTCAACATGCAGATCGGCGAGATCATCTTCGGCGGCGTCGGCTCGGGTCTGTACGGAATGCTGGTGATGGCGGTGCTGTCGGTCTTCATCGCGGGACTGATGGTGGGCCGTACGCCGGAATACCTCGGCAAGAAGATCGAGGCGCGCGAGATGAAGCTCGCGATGCTGTTCATCTTGATCTTCCCGACTGTGATTCTGCTGCCCGCAGGTGTCGCGATGGTCACCAAGGCCGGACTGGCGGGAATCTCCAATCCGGGTCCGCATGGCTTTTCGCAGGTTCTCTATGCTTATACCGAAGCAAGCGCGAACAACGGCTCGGCCTTCGGCGGCCTAAACGCCAACGCCCCCTTCTACAACTTCACGATGGCGTTCGTGATGCTGTTCGGACGTTTCATGATGAAAGTTCCGATCCTGGCGCTGGCCGGCTCGCTCGCCGCCAAGAAGACCGTGCCGTCGAGTGCGGGAACCTTCCCGACCGATGGACCGATCTTCGTAATCCTGCTGGTCGGCGTGATCATCATCGTCGCGGCGCTGACTTTCTTCCCAGCCGATGCGCTGGGACCGATCGTCGAGCATCTCTCGATGGTGCGACACATTCTTTACTGATGCAACGAGCGAGACGCGAAGCGGGCGAAGCCGCCGCGCAGCGGCCCCGAGGCGGAGCGCAGCGGAGCCCGAGGGAAAGTTAAGATGTCAGAACAAAGGAAAGCATTAAGTCTCTGGGACAAAGATATCGTCAGCCGCGCGCTGGTCGATTCGATATGGAAATTCGATCCGCGCATCCAGGTCAAAAATCCTGTCATGTTCGTCGTCGAAGTCACCGCGCTGGCAGTGACCATTATCATCGTCCAGAACCTGCTGGGCGGGAATAGCAAGTTCCTCGGCTTCGAATTTCAGATCGCGATCTGGCTGTGGTTCACGGTCGGATTTGCGAATTTCGCCGAGGCAATGGCTGAAGGGCGCGGCAAGGCGCAGGCCGACAACCTTAGAAAGACTCGCACCGAGACTCATGCGCGCCTGCTCAAGGACGCCAAGGAGCAGATGGTTCCCGCTACCGAGCTGCGCCGCGGTGATGTAGTCCTGGTTCGCGCGGGTGAAGTGATCGCGGGCGACGGCGAGGTCATCGAAGGCGTCGCGGCGGTCAACGAGGCTGCTATCACCGGAGAGTCAGCGCCGGTCATTCGCGAGAGCGGTGGCGATCGCAGCGCCGTCACCGGGGGCACCACCGTCATCTCCGATTGGATCAAGGTGAAGATCACAGCCAACCCGGGCGAGACCTTCCTCGATCGCATGATCGCGCTGGTCGAAGGCGCGCAGCGTCAAAAGACTCCCAATGAGATCGCGCTCAGCATCCTGCTCGCCGGCCTCACCATCATCTTTATGCTGGTATGTGTGAGTCTCTATCCGTTCGCGCAATATGGCGGCACCGCGCTCTCGCTACCGGTGCTGGTCGCGCTGCTCGTTTGCCTGATTCCCACCACTATCGGCGGATTGCTCTCCGCGATTGGAATCGCCGGCATGGATCGCCTGGTGCAGCACAACGTCCTCGCGATGTCCGGCCGTGCGGTCGAAGCGGCCGGCGATGTCGATACGCTGCTGCTCGACAAGACCGGCACCATCACGCTCGGCGACCGGATGGCGACCGAGTTCATCCCCGTAGCCGGCGTCGAGGTCGCAGATCTTGCCGATGCGGCCCAGCTCGCATCTTTGGCTGACGAAACTCCCGAGGGGCGCTCGATCGTGGTGCTTGCGAAGCGCGACTTCAACCTGCGCGGACGCGAGCTGGTCGATACACATGCCCAGTTCATCGCGTTTTCCGCGACGACTCGCATGAGCGGCGTCGATCTCGACGGGCGCAAGGTTCGCAAAGGCGCCGGCGATTCGATCATCAAATTCGTGCGCGAGAACGGCGGTCAGATTCCAGCGGATCTCGATGGCATCGTTCAGAAGATCTCTAAAGCCGGCGGAACGCCGCTGGTGGTTGCCGACACCGGCAAGGTGATGGGCGTCATCTATCTCAAGGACATCATCAAGCAGGGAATCCGCGAGCGGTTCGCGCGCCTGCATGCGATGGGACTGCGCACCGTGATGATTACCGGCGATAATCCGTTGACCGCCGCGGCAATCGCGCAGGAATCCGGCGTCGGTGACTTCGTCGCCGAGGCGACTCCCGAAAGCAAGCTGCGCATCATTCGCGAGGAACAGGCGCAGGGCAAGCTGGTTGCGATGATCGGCGACGGCACCAACGACGCGCCCGCGTTGGCGCAGGCTGACGTCGGTATCGCGATGAACGCCGGCACCCAGGCGGCGCGCGAGGCCGGCAACATGGTAGACCTCGATTCCAACCCGACCAAGATCATGGAGGTGGTTGAGATCGGCAAGCAGTTGCTGATCACACGCGGCGCGCTGACCACCTTCTCGATCGCCAACGACGTCGCGAAGTACTTCGCGATCATCCCGGCGATGTTCGTGCTCGGCTATCCGCAGTTGCAGGCGCTCAACATCATGCATCTGGCAACGCCCGAAAGCGCGATACTCTCGGCGGTTATCTTCAATGCGCTGATCATCATCGCGCTGATCCCGCTGGCGCTGCGCGGAGTGGCGTATCGTCCGCTGGGAGCCGCGTCCATCTTGACGCGCAACCTTCTTATATATGGAGTCGGCGGCGTCATCATTCCATTTATCGGCATCAAGGCGATCGACGTTATTGTCGAGGCGCTGCGTCTCGCGTAGGAGCACCAAATGCGTGCACTAATGATATCTATTAAGTTGACCATCGTGCTGACCATACTGACTGGGTTGATATACCCGCTCGCGATGACAGGGCTCGCCAACATTCTGTTTCCGCATCAGGCGCAGGGAAGTCTGATTGAGCGCGACGGCAAGGTCGTCGGCTCCGAGCTCATCGGCCAGACCTTCGCCGCGCCGGGATACTTTCACGGCCGTCCCTCGGCAGCGGGTGACAAGGGCTACGATGCCTCCAACTCCAGCGGCTCCAACCTTGGGCCGACCAACAAGACTCTGATTTCCACCGTGCAGCAGCGCGTGAAAGATGTGATGGAGGCGAATCCCGGAATCGATGCGCATCAGGTGCCGATCGATCTGGTAACCGCCTCGGGCAGCGGACTCGATCCCGAAATCAGCCCGGCGGCCGCGGACATCCAGGTTGCGCGGGTTGCCAAGGCGCGTGGGATTGGCGAGGACGACGTGCGCCTGCTGATCCGCCAGAACACCCGCACTCGTTACTTGGGGCTGCTGGGCGAGCCCGGCGTCAACGTGCTTTCCCTCAACCTGGCGCTCGATAAGTTGTCTCCGCCGAAGGCGCAAGCGCGGGCCGAAAAATAGTATGATCGGGGCGTGGCAACACATCCCATGAAGGATGACCAACGCCCCGAACCCGAGTCGTTTCTTGATCTGGTCGCTCAGCCGCTTCGAGGACGGCTGAAGATTTACGTCGGCGCCGCCGCCGGGGTGGGAAAAACCTACAAGATGCTGGAAGAGGCGCATCAACTGCGCGCCAAGGGTATCGACGTGGTGATCGGCCTCGTCGAAACGCACGGCCGCACCGAAACCGCGGAAAAAATCGGCGACCTCGAGGTCATTCCGCGCCGCACCATCGAGTACCGCGGCACCACCCTGAACGAGATGGATGTCGACGCGATCATCGCGCGCAAACCGGAGGTCGCGATCGTCGATGAGCTGGCGCATACCAATGCGTCGGGCTCCAAGCATGAGAAACGTTACCAGGACATCGAAGAGCTGATGGCCATCGGCATCAGCGTGATCACCGCGATCAACATCCAGCACATCGAGACGCTAAATCCGCTGATGAGGCGCATCACCGGCATCGAGGTGCGCGAGGTGGTGCCCGATTCGTTCATCGCGAAGGCGGACCAAATCGTCAACATCGACGTGACCGTCGAACAGCTTCGCGAGCGCCTGCGCGAAGGAAAAATCTATCCAGCGGCACAAGTCGAGCAGGCGCTCAAGAATTTTTTCAAGCCCAGCAACCTGACCTCGCTGCGCGAGCTCACGCTGCGCGAGGTGGCGCGCGGAATCAATCGCCAGCGCGAGGAACAGGAGGCGCTGCGGCGCGAAGGCGGTCGCCGGACCCGGACCCAGGTCTTCGAGCGCGTCATGGTCGGGCTGTCCTCGAATCCGGACGATGGAAAACGCTTGCTGCACAAGGCCGCGCGCATCGCGGGGCAGCTCAACGCGGATTGGTATGCGGTGCACGTCGAGACGCCAGCGGAATCGGTGCGGAAAATCGATACCCGCAGTTTCGTTGCGCTGCTCGACAACATCAATCTGGCCGGCGAGCTCGGCGCCGAGACCGTGTGGCTCAAGGCGGCGGATCCCGTCAAGGCGATGCTCGATTTCGCGCGCGAACGCGGGGTTGAAAAGGTCATCATCGGCCGGACTCATCAGCCGTTCTGGCGGCGCTGGCTGCGCAAGGACGTAACCGAACGCCTTCTGGCAGAAGGAAAAGATCTCGACATCGAAATCGTTGGTGACCAGGCTCTCGAGGAGGGCACGCCATGACTTCCTCACTTCGCAGCCGGATCCGCAACGGCACGCTGCTGCTGCTCGCGCTGGTGATTGTGCTCGGCGCCTACGCTCTGCCGCGCCTCAACCATCTCGGTGGCGCGATTCGCGAGACGCTTTATCGCAACTACATCAGCATCGAAGTCGGCCAGCACCAACATGAGGTGCTGCGTACTCTCGAGCGCGCGGAACGCGACGGCAAGGGCCGCGAAGCGTTGCCGGCGGCGCGCGACACCTTCATGCATTGGATGGACATCGAACAGCACGACATCACCGAAGTCGGGGAGCCCCAGATCGCCGACGATGTCGAGGCGCGCGGCCGTAAGCTGTTCGACGAGATCGCGAACTCACCGCCCGGTGAGCGCCATGACAATGAATTCGATCAGCTGCACGCGCGCATCGATGATCTGATCGCGCTCAACAAGGCCGCGATGTTTCGCGCCGACTCCCGCGCGACCCAGCTCGGGACTCATCTCACTTACGAGATCGCCGCCGGGTTCGCGATCCTGCTGTTGGTCGGCGCCGCGCTTTCGATCTGGATGGGATGGGCGCTGTCGCGGCCGCTGACGGAATTGGCGGAGCGGCTGCGCGGCATCAGTCAGCGCAAGAGCCACGTCCGCCTGGGACCGCAGACGCTGGCTGAACTCGATGAGGTCGCGCGCGAGTTCAACCAGATGGCGGAGCGGCTCGAGCATTACGATCGCATGAATGTCGAGCGCATCGTCTACGAGAAGAGCAAGA
This sequence comes from uncultured delta proteobacterium, assembly GCA_963815835.1. Lineage (GTDB taxonomy): Bacteria > Desulfobacterota > Binatia > Binatales > Binataceae > DATGKG01. The sequence continues at coordinate 1,853,008 of CAWFIF010000001.1, read as the reverse complement.
CCGAGGCGATCATTGAAAGCCTCGAAGACGGCGTGGTGCTGATCGACTCGGATGGGATCGTCGCGCACATCAACGAGGTTGCCGCGCTGATTATGGGCATCGAACCGGCCGACGCGCTGGGCAGCCGCTTCGATGACTTGAGCAGCAACCATCCGCATTACATCCGGGTGCGCGACTCAATTCGTAATCTAGGCAAGGCCGATTCTGAGCTGCAGCGCGTCGAGGTGCAACTGCATATTCGCGGCCGCGATCATTCATATGTGCTCAAGCCGGTGCCGCTGAAGCAGGAGGGCCGCGCGCTCGGCACGCTGCTTATCCTGCAGGACGTGACCTACCTGCGCGATCAGGACCGCGCTCGCACCAACCTGGTCGCGACCCTGTCGCACGAGCTGCGCACGCCGTTGACCTCGCTGGCGCTGTTGGCGGAACTTCTGCGCCGGGAAGAAGACTCGCTCACGCCCAAGCAGCGCGACGTCCTGCGTGCGATCCTCGAAGAGGCCTCGCGGATGAAACAACTTGCAGACAACCTCCTCAATCTCGCGCGTGGACAGATTCCCCTGATTGCGGTGCAACGCGTCGCCCTGGATCTTGCTAAGATAGTCGAGGACGTAACCAACCGTTTCGGCATCCAGGCGCAGGAAAAGAAAATTCGCATCGAGACTCACATCGAGAAACTACCCGAGATGCAAGGCGACCCGGTGAAACTCTCGTGGGTGATCTCCAACCTTATCGGCAACGCGCTGCGCTACACGCCCGAGGGTGGAACTATCCAGGTCGCCGCGGGACCATTGGGCAACGATTTCGCCCGCCTCGAGGTCGCCGACACCGGTCCGGGAATCGCGCCGGAAATTCGCGATCACGTATTCGAACGCTTCGCGCAGTACGGCGCCAATGGTTACGCGCCCGGCTCGGCCGGGCTGGGGCTCGCGATCGTCAAGGACATCGTCGAGGCGCATGGCGGCCGCATCTTCGTCGAAAGCAACAACGGCCACGGCAGCCGATTCATCGTACAACTGCCCGCGAGTCCGCAATCCTGATGGCCAGACTGCTCATCGTTGACGACGAGAAGAACATCCGACTCAGCTTGGTGCGATTCTTCGATTCCCTAGGGCATCAGGTGAGCGAGGCGGAAAATGGCGCGCAGGCGAGCGCGATGCTTGCCGAGTCTCGCTTCGACCTGATGTTGACGGATTTCCGGATGGCCGAGATGAACGGGTTGGAACTCCTCAAGGAAGCCCGGCGGATTCATCCGGACACCCTCGTGATCCTGATGACAGCTTACGCGACGGTCGAGAATGCGGTCGCTGCGATGAAGGCCGGTGCCTACGACTACATCACCAAGCCATTCTCTTTAGAGCAGATTCAGCTCGTCGTCGAGCGCGCGATCCAGCTGCAGGGCCTGCAGGCCGAGAATCGCGAACTGCGCGAGGCGATGGATGAGCTGCCGCTGCTCGAATCGCGTAGCCCCGCGATGACGCGTCTGCTGGAAACCGCGCGCCAGGCAGCCGCGAGCGACGCCACCATCCTGCTCACCGGCGAAAGCGGCACCGGGAAGAACGTCATCGCGCGGCAGATCCATAACTGGAGCCTGCGCCACGACCGAGTGTTCGTGGTGGTGAACTGCACTACGCTTTCCGAGGAGCTACTGGAAAGTGAGCTGTTCGGCCACGTCCGAGGCGCCTTCACGGGTGCGATCAAGGACAAACCGGGCCGCTTGGAGGCCGCCGATGGCGGCACAGTGTTCCTTGATGAGATCGCGGATCTCTCCGGCCAGTTGCAAACCAAATTCTTGCGCTTCGTGCAGGAGCAAAGCTTCGAACGAGTCGGTGGCGATCGCACGATTAAGGTCGATACGCGAATCATCGCGGCGTCCAACCGCGACCTGGAGGCGGAAGTCGCGGCGCGGCATTTCCGCGATGATCTTTACTATCGCCTCAACGTCATCACACTGCGGGTGCCGGCGTTGCGCGAACGGCGCGAGGACATTCTGCCGCTCGCTGAATGGATGTTGAAATCGGCGAGCATCCGCAATCGGCGCTCACGGATGTCGCTCTCGCCGGGAGCGGCGGCCGCGATCACCAAGTATCGATGGCCCGGTAACGTGCGCGAGTTGCGGAACTCGCTGGAGCGTGCCGCGGTGCTCACCCGGGGCGAAGTGATTCAGCCCGACGATCTGCCGGATTCGCTGTTTCGCGACCACGTCGAGACGCTCGCCGGGATTCCCCATTCCGCAAGCCTCGAAGAAGTCGAACGCGAGCACATCAATCGCGTCCTGAGTGAGAGCACCACGCTGGATGAGGCGGCTGTGACACTCGGCATCAATGCGACGACCCTATGGCGCAAGCGCAAACGCTACGGCATCGAGTAAGCCTCGCCGCGCTCCGTTAGTCTTCGCCTCCGTCGTAAATGACATTACAGACCGTATAACCCGTTATATCAGGGATAAGGGTGAGTGTGTTGGTGGCTTGGTTGAAGTCGCAGGCTACGACCTTTCCATGAGCACTGCAGGTATCCGGAGCGTAGACGGTATAGGTGTCGTACAAAATAATCGATGTTCCTGCCGGGATCTGCGTTCCCCAGGCGGTTACACAGGTAGGCGGGGGATTATTAACGCAGGTACAGGTGCTATGGTACCCGCCTCCCCGGCCGCTGCCTCCATGACACACCTGATGTTGACCGGTGGGGCAAGTGATAGCCCGCGCCGAAGTTCCTGACAGCAAGACTACGAGACCTAGCATCAGCGGAACGGCGATGCGCTTCATCGGGCAAACCCTCCTATTTGGGCGTGACTTTCAAGAGCCGCTCTTCTACTCTTGGGCGGCGATTTAACCTTTTTGTGGTTATTCATGCAAGATTTGCTCGCAACATTTTTTCAATCTTCAAAACCTTGCCACACCGGGAGAGCCCGGCTCGAATCGTGGCGAAGGTACAAGATTAAGCATCCTGAGTCTTGTCGGGATTCCTCTGAAAGCTGAGTCAGGATTTGTCGGTGCGCCAGCCCCCAAAGGCGCTAGCGTGTCGGCTGACAGCTCGGTGTCTCTCGATCGGTGAGAAATGCTCGGCTTTATGGTGGAGCAGGCAGGCGATTTAGTTAGCTGTTCTAAGGCTCAGCCTGCGATCGATTTGCAAGCCGCCGCTACCGAAGAGACGCGCCCTGGGATTCCTCAATCCGCGAGTCTCGAGAAGTCGAAGGCGAGCACATCACGGGCGCACTGAGTGAGAGCGTAACTCCTTATGAAGCTTCGGCGAAGTTCGGCATCAAACACGACGATGATATGGCGTAAGCGCAAACACTACAGCATCCGAGTCCTATTGGGCGTTCAGGTTCCTGAACTCAGTAGCACCGAAGACGAGGTTGACCTCCTGGATCTTGTCGTTCTCGAAAGAATTCGGCGAACCTAAAAATACCCTGTGTCATCGTGACATCGCAGTCGTACAGATGCCTCGTTTCCAGAGCGGATCATCTGGAGAATGCCAACGGCTTTGAGCATCTTAACAAACCCCGCAAGCCCCCGAGGAAGGCCTCCGCGATGTTCCGTTTTCCAGCGGGTGAGATGGCTTTGTTCTCGAACTCGACCGCACGTTTGAAGTCGCCCGCTTCCGCATACGCCGCGGCGAGCGTGTCGATGACCTCGGCATTCTTCCATTCGCTCAGCTCCCATGCCTTGGTCGCAAAATTCGATGGCCTTTTTTCCATCGCGCACCTTAGGGTCGGGGCTGGCTGCGAAAAGCCATGCCATCGCGTTGTAAGTCGCACTGTCATCATGTTTCAGTTCCAGCGACTTTTTCCAATCTGTCATCGCTTTGGCGTAGTTGTGGGTGCGGTAATATATTTCGCCGCGCTGCAGGTAGAGTGACGGATCGCCCTGCTTCAGAGCGATTGCATTATCGAGGTCGGCAATAGCGGCAGTATTGTTCTTCTGTTTCGAGTTTACCCATGCGTGCTCCACGTGTAGGTCACCGCACTTAGGGTCGAGTTTGATCGCGCTGTCGAGGTCAGTGAGGGCGCCCGCACCATCGTTGTTGAGCAAGACTCGAATCTGCGCGCGCGATTTGTATAGGTCGGGGTTGGTGGGCACGGCAATTTCAGAGGAGTAAGAATCAATTCGAAGGCTGACGAAAGGGGGATGACCACGAAGCCAAAACCAATTAGGATGCCGGCGCCGGCGAAAAGCAGAAAGCGCACGGTGGGGTGTGGGTTTCGACGGCCGAGCCTCCAGTCTGGCGGCGGGAGAAGATGTTGCCGAGCGATCCGACACTCAGGCAAAGAATCGCAAGCGGAAAGATGTTGAGAGTCATCCTGATAGTCATCTAGAGATGATGGTTTGCATCGTCATGGGCAAGCGGGCTGCTGTCGGAGATGATCATCAAACGTGGTAAAAAGGAGCATTCATTCGTCGAGCAATCGAGCCCGACAGGACTACATCAACGGTACGCGAAATGGTTGCGCCCGAACGGGATAGCACAAAGCGGCCACTGCCCGCCTTCTTCTATAAGCTGCCGCTCCATTCCCAACGCTGCTACCTCACCAGCGACTCGATCGCGAGGTTCGAGGGTTTCGCTCCCGGCGCCGAGGCAAAGAGCCGGCTCGCCGATTTGCAAAGCGCATTGCAGACCGGGACCTTGCGAAGCGTGCAGGATTGCGCGGCGGCGTTGATGAGCGAGTTATGCCGAGTGTTCGGGGTGCCTTTTATCCGCGTGGAAGTGCGCGGCGTGCGGCCGCATAATGCACGCGGCGAACTTCACGGGCTGTTCCGACTGAGCAAACCGCCCGAGATTGTGCTCTGGATGCGTACTGCGCAGCGTCATGAGGTAGTCAAGCCGCGGACCTTCTTGCGCACCCTACTGCATGAGCTTTGCCACTATCTGGACTACTCGCTGCTGAAACTCGAAGATTCGTTTCATACGATGGGCTTCTTCAAGCGCGAATCGTTTCTGGTGAGGTTGCTGATCGGCAGCAGCAATGAAAGAAAAGCGAAGACATAGGTATGAATCCTAGCGCGGTCGGGTTCGTCCACGTCAGCACATCGATGAGTATTCAGAAAAAACTGGAAGCCGAACTGAAGGCGCGCGAAGAATTCTTCTCGGCAGTCGCGCATGAACTTCGCAATCCGCTTAACGCGCTGCATCTCACCTTGGTGGGCCTCAGCCGCGCTCAGAGCGGAAATTCTCCGCTCCCTCCCGAGCAGATCATTTCCAGAATCGATAGGGCCTCGGGTCAGGTCGCGAGGATTGCCACTATAGTTGACAGTATGCTCGATGTATCAAGAATCTCCGCTGGACGCCTCATTTTCCAGCTCGAGGACTTCGATGCTTCTCCAGTCCTCGCCGATGTCGTCGATCGCCTGAAAGATCCCACAAATCCCTCGCAAATTTCCCTCTCGATGCCCCCTTCCCTCCTCATCCGATGCGATCGCGCCCGCTTCGCCCAAATCGCCTCCAACCTCATTTCAAATGCTGTTCTATATGGCAACCGGAACCCCATCGAGGTCCGCCTCGAATCCGACGGTTCCACCCTCCGCCTCGAGGTCGTCGATCATGGCGTCGGGATTGCCGACGAGGACCAGGAGCGCATTTTCGAGCGCTTCCAAAAGCTAGATAAAGATGGTCAAAACACCAGATTCGGCATCGGACTATGGGTCGCCCGCGAGGTCGTCCGCGCCCTGCGCGGCGAAATCCGCGTCTCCAGCACGCTCGGCAGGGGCTCGACTTTTCTCGTCGAACTGCCGAAACTATGCTCGGTGGAGGCGGCGGCACCTTCCGGGTAAATGACCAACGGACACAAGGGCACTATCCTAGTCGTCGACGACGACCGCGGCGCAATGGAAGCGCTCAGCGACATCCTCGAATACGAGGGTTACCACGTCCAGCGCGCGCAAAACGGGCTGCAAGCGCTCGAGTATCTGCAAACGACGCGGCCCTGCCCCAACCTCATCATCCTCGACCTCCTGATGCCGGTGATGGACGGATGGGAGTTCCGCATGCGCCAGAAAGAGGACCCCGAACTGGCCAGCGTGCCGGTGCTGGTGGTCACGGCGATCGGCGCCACGGCCGGCATCGATGCGGTCTGCGTGTTGCACAAGCCGGTCGATGTCGATGCGCTCCTGCGCACCGTCGCGCGTTATTGTGATTGATATCTGATGCGGAGGCGCTCCCGCCGATGGCGGTCGCGCATCGAGGATTCCGGAGAGCCGCCTCCCCGCCCGGCCCTCTCCCCCGGCCTCCCTCCGGGCAGGATGGCACTCCGGTCGCAGAGAGAAAACAGAGCGACCGTCGCGCCATCCCACCCGGCCCGTTCCCCGCGTGCGCGCGCGGACGCGTGTAGGTTCCGCATCAGCATGCTTCTCGCAAATCCACGAGCGAGAATCACGCTACACCGCGGAAATAACCCTCAGGCACCGCCGTTGCCATCACTCACGTGACATGCCCGGCGTTGTATCCGTCGAAGGCTTAGCGTCAGAGGGAAACTTCAAAACTTTTAGGCCGGAAATGCTCTCCCAAACGGCTAGATATTTTCCATCAGGCGACCAGGATAATTCTTGGACCGCTATGCCAGTCTGACGAGCTTTCACTCCATCCGAGCTAAGGTGTGCGACCGCTAGCTTCTCATTCTTTGTGATACCCGCCAGGTAACTCATGGAAGGGGACCACAGAGGAGGTGATCGCAAGGCCGGAACTTCGCTCGAACCGATGATCTTTTCGTTCCTCAAGTCCATTATAGCGAGCGAAACCCGATTGCTGCGCGGGATGTTGTCAGTCTCGCGTTTAGAAGAAATGAAAGAAACGTAGCGTCCGTCGGGTGAAACGGCTCCTGATGAGCCATTGGTTGCCACTGTTCTTCTCAACCCAGACAGGGTGTTCCAGAGTTCTAACTGGCCACCGTTCGAAGTCGCGTCAGTATAGAGGACAATCGTGCTGTCTGGGAACCATGAATTGAATTGCGGTACCGACAGTGGTGGCTGACATTTCGGTTGTGTACATTCTACAAGGATAGATTTGCATTCTCGCCGAGGGCGATAGTAAGACGCCCCCTTTGCTACAGCGACTCCGGTTGAAGCCCACACTAACCCGAGCCCGCGCAGTCCAATACCCTCAGCATCATTTTGTACTACTGCATCTTTCCGCGTAGCAGACCAAAAGAAAGATCCGGACGCATCGCAAAAATCCCAATATCCTTCATTCCTCTGGGTTTGCACTGCGTGCAAACCCAAGCAACCAGTTCCACAGTGCTGAACAAACGTTATTCGCCCATCTGGTAACCAGGAACTAATCCGAAGAGCGCGCCTTCCCGGACCGCCAAACGGCGCACCAAGTGGAAGCAGATCGCGAAGCTCAGATGTCTTGATATTAACAAGCCAGACTGTATCCCAGAGGTCAGTCAATCGGGGAGCCACGATTGCAATGTGCTGGCCGTCTGCCGACCAAACGATTTGTTCGATTTTTTGCTCTTTCGCCAGGGCAATCTTAATTATACGAATTGGTCTTGCGAAATTTGGTCCGTTTGCAAACCACAGACTCCCATCGCTCATTGCATAAACCAGCTCGTTCCCTTTTGGGGCCCAAGCGTAAGCGTCCACACCATTGATCGATTTCTCATCAAAGCTAAGACTGGTGCGTGCATTCGCACTCGATGCGAGTTTTGTCGATATGGTGAGAAGCAAAACTACACAGGCCACGATTACCTGGAGACTGACGGTTACGGGCCTGTACATTGATATTTTGTGCAACGGTTTGCGAAGCAATTTCCGCCTCCGCAGATGTTTCCCGACAACCAACCCATCGTTGAATCGCGTGGCTGATATTCAAAAAACGGATCCGCCGGACTGTACCAAGGACAGGTCCGAAATTCCATAGGGCCATTTATCGACGTTTCCGTTGCGTTCAGCGGCACATCAGTGGGCTTAGGTAGCCCTCCTCGAGTAGCATCTTTGCAGATGGGACTTGTACAGTTAAATGCGCAAGACTTAACATTGACGCCAGAAGCGGTCCAGTACTTGCCCGAAGCAAGTTTAACTGACATATCAGGAAGGTAACCCCAGGTCAGAAAAAGCATTGCTCCCAGATAGCCGGCATTATACAGTGCGGTGGCGTCCACGTGCGCATCGTTGAATTCGCTTTGGGGATCTCCGGGATTGTGCGTACCGCCGTGAATCGCGCAACACAAGTTTTTGCTATAAGTACAAACGCCTGACTGACTACACGGCAGAGTGCTACAAGGTCCTATCCCTTTGCAGGCTCCGATGCACGAAGCAGCCGTATGCCACCCGCAGCCGCCATTAAAACTCGCACCTTGCTTTGGCTGGGAGCACTTTGTATCCTTCTGACAAATGGTATTGATGGCTGGGCTACCCTTGTTGCTTCCCACGCACACATTGGCGGCAAATCTATCCCTTATGGTCCAGCCAACTGCATCGACCGCTCCCCATGGCGTACCCGTGTCGGCTTCGTTCTTTTCGACTTCGGGTAGGTTGAGCCCGTCTGGCCAGAAAACCCAATTGCCGCCAGTAACACTAACGGTAAATACAGGCTTACCACCGAGCGCCGGATTGCGACAATCGTCGGCTGGATTGTTGTGAACAAAATCGGGCGTGCTTGAAGGTACTTCTGAAGAGCTAAAAAACCGACCGCCAGGCCCATCTTTTCCGAAGAGATGAGTGAGCACGGCTATTTCAGAATCTGAGGACGCAGTATCGAATCCCGCAGCGCGAGCTGCTTTTGCTCTTAAAAATACAGGTGCGATGGTTCTGATCCGTTGCGATGAAGTCAACACTGTGTCTAGCATGTTGAATGCTTTTGAGGGGTTGCCTCCAGAGAGCAGATGCTCAGCGTAGAGGTCGGCGGCAAACGTATGATCTACGCCGGCCATTTGTGTTGCTTGGCTGAAATACATATCGGCCTTTGGATCGCCGAAAGCACTTAGACCCTGAGCGTAGTCCAGTTGTGCTTTGTAGTAATGGATTGGATCAAGAGAAGCCGATTGCGAAAGTACTGGACGGAAAGCATCGTCTAATCCCTTAGCATCGTTAAGCTTGACCATGAGAGTTTCGATCTGGCTCGTGTATCGAATGTGGCCGTTCTGAACGGCGATTCCACTGGCTTGTATGTAAAGGTTGGTGGCATTCCGTTCCATTTCTAGGTTGAGAGTGATGCTCGACTCGATATCGTAGAGTCGAGCAAGACCCACCAAAGCATGCCGACTGTACGGAAAACTTTGAGCTAGCGATTGCCATGTTTGAATCTGTTGATTGAGAGTTGGGATCTGGTCCGGTGAAGGTGGCACATAAAGATGAGAGTCGAAGTTCAGGTACTCACTGAGAACAATCGCTGGTTCGCCGGGGTCAGGCAGTTCTTCCTGATGACCCAAGTAGCTGTTCGCCATCAGTTGTTGTACTTCTGGAGAATAGTCCTCGGAAAGCAAACTATTGACAATGCTTTCGTCCGAAGCGAAGAGCGGATGAGCCACGCTTGCTAGTACGAAAAGAGATACAGCGACCCGGCATAGCTGATACTTCAACGTCAATCTCCCTCAACTTGTATTCTTCTATGGACCATCGAACTATTGAGAGCTGTATAATATAGTTACAGTGGGAACAAGTCCGCTTGTTCCCAGAAAGCCATCACCAAGGTGGGTCGCCGGCGCATCCTGCGCAGGGTGCGCCGGGCCTGATAACTGAGCTGGCTGAAGTCACGCGGACAGAAGTTAGGCAATTCGTGATGTTTCCAATAGCCCCAGATGTACTCCACCGGATTAAGTTCTGGCGCGTAGGCGGGCAGGTACTCAAGCTCGATCCGGCCTCGCTGGCGGGCGACAAACTCTCTCACCACCCGGCCGCGATGGGTTTGCGAACGATCCCAGACCAACAACAGTTTGCCCGGCAGGTGGCGCAGCAGATGCCCCAGGAAGTTCTCTACCTCAGGGGCGCGAATGGTTCTGCGGTAAAGGCGGAAATAGAAGTTCCACCAAGTGATGCCGGCCACCGCCGAGAGCACCTTCCAGTTGAAATGATATTGCAGCACCGGAGTCTGTCCGCGCGGGGCCCAGGTGCGCACCCGATGGGGCCGCTCGCTCAGTCCGCTCTCGTCGATAAAGACGATGGTGCGCCGCTCGCGGAGCGCTTTTTTTTAATCCGCGGCCACCCCACTCGCTTCCAATACCGGATGGCTTCTTCGTCGCGTTCGAGCGCCCGCCCACTCGGCCGCTGGCAGCTCCAGCCGAGCTGGCGCAGGAGGCGCCAGACGTGAGCTTCGTGATAGCGCACCCCGCATTGGTCCTCGATCAGCTCGCGCACCCGGCTCGTGGTCCACAACCCCGTGGCGTATCCGAGCGCCTCGGGTCCGCGCTTGAGCGCGTGTTCGATCTGCTTGAGCTGAGCGCCACTAAGTCTAGGTTTGCGTCCCGCGCGTCCGGCCTTTTTCAAACCCTTCCGCCCAGACTGCGCAAGCTGCCGCGTCCAGCGAATCACCGATTGTCGATGCACGCCCAGGCGGCGCGCCACCTCACTCTGACTCACGCCCCGCCTAAGCAGTTCCGCTGCTTCCATCCGGCGGCGCTCCAGCGCGCCGAAGTCCCGCCGCACACCCGCTGGGTTACCCATACCCGTAGGCTAGCATGTGTATCTATTATACCTCTAGCTGTTCCGTCCAGGCGTGTCAGTGCCTCTGCCTCTGCTTTTTCCTCTTGGATGTCCGTTCCGAATTGAAATAAGCGCCGGAGCCGCCATTCCAACTGAGTGCGATCCCCTGCGGATTAGCGAGTCCGGTGTTCGAGCCAGCGATCGTGGTGCTGGGCGCCACGTTGCCGCTGCTTCCGGCTGGAAAAACCAGGATGCCGTCAGCGCCTCCGTTCAAGCTTCCGTTGTTCGTGACGTAAATGTTCGCAGCTGAATCGAGAGCTATTCCGCCAGGGAAAGCAAAGCCGGTGTATCACTGCTGCTGGTTCCGCTGATCGTGCTTCTGGGCGCCTCATTAAGTGTGCCGGTGCTGCTCCCCAACGCTGGGAAGATTGTGACGCTACCCAAGCTGTCGGGTCCGCCGAGCGCGTTCACCACATAGATCTTTCCGCTCGAGTCCAGCGCGACACCGTAGGGGAAATTGAGATTGGTTTTGTCGCAAGGAGCGCAAGTCGGGCTATCACTGATGGTAGCGATCGGGGTTACATTTCCATTGCTGCCTGGGGGATAGATCGTGATGCTCCCATAGTTGTCAGGCCCGCCGTAGGCGTTTGCGACGTAGAGATTCCCGCTCGCATCGAAGGCGATGCCGCTGGGGGAATTAAAGCCGGTATTATCACTGGTGCTGTTACCGCTGATCGTGACGCTTGGCGCGACGTTGCCGTTGCTGCCGCTTGGATAGACCGTGACGCTGCCAAGGCCGTCAGGGCCGCCAGCGGAGTTTGTCACATAGAGACTCCCGCTCGAATTCGTAGCTATTCCGAAAGGTAGCGCCAGCCCCGTGCTACTGCCAATTATGGCGGAGCTGGGAGGTCCGCCAGCGTAGCTTCCCGGCGGATAGACGTTTACGCTATCCCAGCCTCCGCCATAGCTGTTGTCATTGGTCACGTAGATGTTGCCGCTGGAATCGAGAGTGATTCCGGCGGGACTATTAAGCCCGGTATCCATGCCTATGGTCTTGCTGGGCACCAGACCATTCGGCGGATAGACCGTTATCGCGTCAACGGTTCCGTCGTTCGAGCCGTCGTTCGCCACATAGAGGTTCCCGCCGGAATCGATCAGGATGCCCAAGGGGTATTCGAGGCCAAGCGCAAACAGCGTATTGGCGGGAATAGCGTCACCATTACTGCCCGGAGCATAGACCGTGATGCTGTCCGCGTTTCCGGAAATAGCGCCATCGTTCGTCACGTAGATGTTTCCGCCCGAATCCACCGCGATACCTCCGGGCGAATTGAGTGCGGTGTCGCTACCCGAGATGGTGGCGCTGGGCACTACGTTCCCGTTGCTGGCAGAAGTATAAACGGTCACACTGCCGCTGCCTCCGGTCGTGCTGCCTCCGGTCGTGCTGCCATTGTTTGCGACATATATGTTGCGACTGGAGTCCAGGGCTATGCCCCAAGGAAAGGCGAGTCCGGTGTTGGCGCCCGAAATGGTAGCGCTGGGCTGTGCGTTGCCATTACTGCCGGCGGGATAGACCGTTATGCTGTTAACGCCTCCAACCTTACTGCCACCGTTCGCCACATAGATGTTCCCACTCGAATCGAGGGTGATAGCTGTTGGGTTGGCCAGCCCTGTCGAGCTGCCGGTGATAGTGGCGGTGGGCGTCGCATTGCCGTTGCTGCCGGGAGGATACACAAAGACGCTGTCGCTATAGCCAGCGCTGGCGCCGGGATTCGCAACGTAAATGTTGCCGCCGGAATCAACCGCAACACCGCTGGGATTGACTAGGCCGGTGCTGTCGCCGGTGATGGTGGCGGTCGGCGCGGCGTTGCCAGAAGCGCCGGGGGCGTAGATCGTAACCGAGGCAGCAGCCATGTTGGCAACGTAGAGATTGCCGCTTGAGTCGCGCGCAATCCCATCGGGGTAAGCGAGCCCGGTTGCTGAAGTTACTGAACCGAGGGGCGTAACGTTGCCGCTGCTGCCGAGGGGATAGGCCGTCACGGTCGGGGAGTTGAGGTTGGTGGCGAAGATGTTCGGGGCCGGCGCATAGGTAATGACAATCAGTCCATTACCGCCAAGAATTACCGTGCTGCCTGCAAAACCTCCGGCCCCCGCACCGTACGCTCCGCCCGCGCCAGCCGATAAAAGACTCCCAGCTCCTCCTCCGCCCGAACCGGCCGTAGCTCCGCTAGTTGCCGTATACTCTGTGCCGGCGCTTCCGGCAGAGACAGTTGAACCGGCCCCGCCCAAACCCCCTAAGCCCTTGTCTCCTGTCCCGCCATTTCCGCCCACGCAGCCGGCGTTTTGGCCGTTCTGACCCGGCCCATATGGTCCGGCTGCACCGCCGCCTCCTCCGCCGTAACCAACATAGCCGCAACCCTCGACAGTACCGCCTTTGCCGCCCGCGTATATCAGGCTGCCTACGTTCTTCGAAGTAGAATTTGCACAGGGCGTGGTGTTGGTCGAATTACATCCGCCTTCGGCACTCACCGAAGCGTTCGATATGGTAGTTCCGTTGAACCAGGTTGCACCGCCGGTTGTAACAGCCTGACCGGAAGAACCAACTTGATATGTGACATTATTTCCCGGCGTAAGAGTGAGATTGTTGATTCTACTGTATGAACCCCCACCATCCCCTGCGCTAACATACGTCCCTGAAATGTGCGCTCCGCCAGCGCCGATTACCTCAACGGTATTGTTCGCATTGTTCCAGTTATTCGGAACGGTCCAACTCGTCCCCGAAGTTAGAAAGATGACGGTGGTCTGTGCCGCCACCAAACGGGGCGCCGACAGCAGAAGTAGAACGCACGCGGAGAATATCGCAAATCGTTTCATGGATAATATTTCTCCAGCTGAGCACGTTCGCAGTTGACTCGATGTCGGATACTGCTGACCAAGCGGGACGGGACTGCTCGAACGCTTGTCGTGTTGGCACGGATAGAAGGTGCCATTGGCCAGGAAGGATTAAGATGTGGCGTTAAAGACGCTAACGGGTGGTCTTCTGATCAAAAGCGTGACGGAAGGTTTCGTGAATGCAGCGAAAGGGTTTCGCGTTACCTCGTACGTGACGCGAAAAGTAGCATCCTCAAGTTTACGGATTCCCACCAGGAGACCAAGAAGAACTCCTGCCGGATTATCGGCAGCCGTCGGATGGCAGCGATGGAGCGCGCGGTTCGGTGGCGACGCCTCACGCCTCCATCGCGCGAGCGCTATCGGTCACCGCGATCGGGGCCACCGCCGGCATCGATGCGGTCTGCGTGTTGCACAAGCCGGTCGATGTCGATGCGCTCCTGCGCACGGTCGCGCGTTATTGTGATTGATATCTGATGCGGAGGCGCTCCCGCCGATGGCGGTCGCGCAACGAGGATTTCCCGACCGGCCCGGCCCCTTCGGGCAGGATGGCACTCCGGTCGCAGAGAGAAAACAGAGCGACCGTCGCGCCATCCCGCCCCGGCCCTCCCCGCGTGCGCACGAGGGCGCGCGCACGCCCCCACGCCCCGCCACGGCTGGATGAAAGGCGGCCAAGCCAAGGACAAAAGTGCGGGGCAGCTTTAGGGCTTGGGCTGCGGGGGCGCGGTCAATTTGATATAGGTATCATTCCGGCGCATTGTGCGAGCGACCGGAGGGGGATCCTCCCCGAAGGAGGGCGCTCTTTTGGCGATAGCCGCCACCTTTGGATCCGCGTCGTTGCTCAGCGTCTTTAGATCCTGCTGGGCTTCCTGGGTCCCGAGATAAGAAAAAACGACGGCCGCGACCATGCGCTTATCTGGGTCATCGCTTTCTGAATCATTGGTCGCAGCGCTCATGGTTGAGTCCGAATGGATGCCAAGAAATTCCTCAGTCTTTGCCGCTTCAATTTTGGTACACGGATAGTTTATTTCGGCCTGATTAACGGCAGCCCAGGCAGGTATCGCAGCACCTCCAGGCGTTGGAGCAGGAGCGACAGGGACCGTAATGCCCCCTATACCGCCGTTTACTATCCCAGGAGCTTCCCCTCCAGCGTTGGGAGATAGCTCGGCAACTTGCCTTTGCCCCGTGATGCTGGCACTACCAACCACAAGCGCACGGTTGGCAGTCGGAGCGGCTGCTGGCGCCAACACCAAAGAATATGCAGCGAGTCGCGCATTCACCGACTTGAGATGGCCCGAGTAATAATCTTTGTACTGACCACTTACGTCCGAATAAGTGTTGCCGGTCCAGACAAAAATCAGGGGCCATTCCGCGCCGCACGACAGCCCGTAGTGGAACAGAGACCGCTTAGCGTACAGCGCCAGATCCGACCATAGTAGCAACTGGCGCCTGCCGTCATGATTGAGATCCAGGACGCTGTGCGCAAGATCCTGCGCATAACCACCGCCCGCGTAAACGTCGAATCCAATTGGCGCCTTGTCGAAAATTTGTGTAAGACCGCAGTCAGCATTTCCAGGGTCGGCCGTAACGATTAAAGAGAGAGTACCGGAGTCCCGCAAATCGGCAAAACGAAACTCACACACTTTAACCCAAGGCTCTTCCACACCAGTAGCTCTGTCGTAGAAATCCTGCACCGCATCCAGCGAAGGCGGATTCGAGGCGAGACTGTGCGCCGCATTCACGGACCAATCCGCTTTCACGAGGTCATCGCCCGGAGCACTGGCGGCTGTAGCCGCGATCGACATTGCCAGTAATTGAGCCAAACAAAACGTCAGTGCGAGGAATGTTTTTTCAATCATAGTTTAGCTCGGACAAGCGCTGCAATTGCTAAGATTAGTAGGGGGATCTGGTAATCGGGGCCACCGCCGGCATCGATGCGGTCTGCGTGTTGCACAAGCCGGTCGATGTCGATGCGCTGCTGCGGACCGTCGCGCGTTATTGTGATTGATATCTGATGCGGAGGCGCTCCCGCCAATGGCGGTCGCGCAACGAGGATTTCGGAGAGCCACCTCCCCGCCCGGCCCCCTCCCCCGGCCCCTTCGGGCAGGATGGCACTCCGGTCGCAAAGACAAAGAGCGACCGTCGCGCCATCCCGCCCCCCCGCGCCCGTCTCCCTCTGCATGTAGCACAGACTTCAGTCTGTGATTTCAGATCCGAAAAAAGACACAGACTGAAGTCTGTGCTACCTTCCAATTTGATTTGTCGTCATGAAAAAGCGCTTGCCACGATTCAAGAATGAAGATGCGGAACGCAAGTTCTGGGCAACTCATGATTCGACGGATTACATCGATTGGCGCCGGGGCAAGCGCACGATACTTCCGAATCTGAAGCCGACCTCGCAAACGATTTCTCTGCGGCTGCCCAAGCCGATGCTCGATCGCCTCAAGCAACTCGCCAACAAGCGCGATGTTCCTTATCAATCGTTGTTGAAGATGTTCGTGGCGGATCGTCTCAAAGCCGAATTGGGCTCGGATTGATCACCGGATGGATCATTGCGCTTAGTGGCAGGCCCTCGACCCGCGGATGGTGTACGTGGCGCTGCTCGGTGGTCTGGCTTCCCGGTCGGTAGCCTTTCCCTTGGCGTCGTATAGGCCCACCCCACCAGGCGCAGATCGCGGGTTCTAACAGCTCTCTTGCCTACCACGGCCGCTTCATCTCAACGCGCCTACTTTCTTCGTCACGACCTGGGGAAAATAACTGCGTTCAGGGCTAGAAAGCCAAAGATTGAGGACACGTTCGTTCTCATCGGATTCGAAGATAACGTCCGCCTCCAACAGCTTCAAGCGGCGTTGCAAATCGATCGATCGTATATCTTCAGTGGCGCGACGCTTAATCGCTTCATCGCCGGCAGTGGATATGAGATTCTGAAGAATTGTGGGGATGCCACCTAGGCGCTCGAACGGGAACGTTGCCGCCCTTGCCGCTTCAACAAAAAGCGGAATTCGCTCCGCGCTTTCCTTACTCATATTGTAGCCAAATATTAGCGCAGACACCCGATCATTGGCGGGAGCTTTCTCGTTCATCACAATTTGAAGAGCTTCTTCCCACAATTTCTTCCCTATTTCGCACCTCGAAAACTCTCTGAAGCTGGGGTTGAAGTGATAATCCCACAAATGCCTTTCGACCATAACTTCCTTCAAAGTCTTGTACACATAATCTTCAACGTACTTTGCGGGTTCAACTTTGTCCTTAAGACACGTAATAAGATGGTTAAATTTAGCTTGCTGCAACGGCTTCAACTTCTTTGCCTTTGGTGGAGAGTGCTCAATGAAGTGGTCCAAGAATGCCGTTACCGGCTGCTTACCTAAATCGTCCAGGAGACCTGCAGTGAGGCTAATAACCTCCTGCCACCGCGCATCCTTCAGAAACGGCCGCAGTCGCTTGAACGGATCACTCTCTGAAGCTAATTCCCTGGCTGTGTAGTACTCTTGAAAGGTAAGGTGCGTGAAGGCATATTGATCGAGGCCCAATTCTCGAAGAAGGCCGCTCCGCTCTTCAATCTGGGTCAGCAGAGGTGCCGCCTGCTGCGGCGAAGCGAGGTCTGCGCTCTGCGCCAGTTTTTCCAACAAAGCATCTCGTGAAACGAACTGTCCTTTTTGGTCCTTATGGATCCACATTGCAATGTGTCCCATTACTCTGTTTGCGTCCCGGATGTCTTCGAACACAGGCGGAAGGTCGCGCACGAGGTCCCAGGTCGTCAGCAAAGCTTCAATGCATTTGCCATACAGCTGAGCGCGTCTTTCAGGAAGGTTACGATAAGCCTTATAAACGCGGGCGAGTATCGTTAGTAACAAAGGATTCTGGGCCAACGCGCGCACTCGTGACACGTGGATGGCATCAAGCAACTTCAGCTTTTCAGTTGGGTCATCAAGCGTGGCCTTGCACCAGCAATCAAGAAATTTCTCAATCTCTTGATCGCTGAAAGGGTTCACCACGTATTTTGCGAATCCATCTAAAGTTAGATCTTTTGGAAAGCCGACGCGGCGGGAAGTCACTAATATCGGGCACTCCTTATACTGAGCCGCCAGCTTAACGACATGATTTGCCACCTCTACCCGCTGTTGCTGGGACGCCACTTCATCTAAACCATCTAGCAAAAGAATCGCTAGCCCATTGGTAACAGCCGCATGAAGCCGGCTCAGGTGTTCGCCAAGCCGAGCGCTTTCTAGGAGTGTGCCCAAAAATTCACGCAAGCCATGATGAGGATTGTTTTTCAAATAGGACGCATATTGTCGAAGGGGAATGTAAATCGGCAGGAACACCTTGTCGAGCCCGATCCGATTGGGCTTCGGAGTATCCGAACAAAGTTCATATCCGATGTATCTTAAGAAAGTGGTCTTTCCCGACCCCGGATCACCTAAAACAATTAAGCGTCGCGATGTCTTGAGTATGTCGAACAACCTTTGATTTTCTTTCATCCCCTCGAGAAGAGGAAGGTGTGTCCTCTTTGAGGAGCGTGGAGAGTCTTTGCTGGCTTTCGCAGTTGTCGGTGGCGCGTTCTCGTAGGCCACAGCAGAAAGCGGCACAAATAAATCATCAATCGAGATCCGCAGTTGCCCTCCAAGTACCGGGATCCCCTTGAAGTCAATCCATTTGAATTCTTCCCGCATGACGGATCGATATGCGTCATCAACGTGCGGGGATGAGCGACCGGCATTATAGTGGGTCGCGACAGCATTAGCTGGCGCTTGGAAACTCTGAAGTAACTTTTCAAGATCTTGGAGAAATTCCAGAGCCGTTATGCTTAAAAGATCGATGTTGTCGGCGTCACATCGCTTGACGAATAGTTGATCTTTCTCGGCACCCGGCAGCACAGCATATGATTTCGGCAAGTCGCCGCCCAGCAGGTCCCTGGAAAACTCAATCTGAAAGAGCAGATCCGAGTCTCCTAAAGCATATCCGACGAAGACCAAGTGCGAAGTCAGAATCAGGCTCCGAAGCTCGGTTCTCAATCCATCGTTGAGGGGGACTCGAGAATAGTCTCGCTGAGTAATCACGATTCTGTCGGGTGTTGAGAGATCGCCGTGTAGCTTGTAGATGATCGTCTTATTCGGCAGCGATGCGCTTGGCA
This sequence comes from uncultured delta proteobacterium, assembly GCA_963815835.1. Lineage (GTDB taxonomy): Bacteria > Desulfobacterota > Binatia > Binatales > Binataceae > DATGKG01. The sequence goes on along the minus strand of CAWFIF010000001.1, from coordinate 1,834,417 downwards.
TGTTGACATCCCGTGCTATGACGACAGGACTTTTGGATACCTGCTTCGCGGCATCTTCGAACAGAGAGTCGTAATTCGTTGTTAGAATGCGACTGAAAAGTTTGGCGGCTATTCGGTGTGCGTCGTTCGGTGAGAGACCATCGCGGTTGAAGACGGTTTGTAGCAGCTCGTTTAGCCTTAGGCGGGCCGAAAGCTGTTTCGAAATTTTGGGCGACAATCGGGAGTTGGAGAACATCGTCGGGCAGAGGACGTTTGTCCACGAATTTATTGTTGAAGATCTCGGTCTGCATCTGGAACGCGAGTTCGCTGCCGAACGGAAGATCCGAGCCCTTTGATATGCCGGCCCCTGCGAAGAGGGATAGTCGGCCTGAGTGGAGCATCTCCACGAGGTGATGAGGTATCTCTTTTAGCAGCACTTTTGTCGCCCCCTCCACATTCTTTGAAGGAAAGTTATCGGCATACTACGCAGAGTCAAATAGCCGATTTGGACCCCCGCTTTCAAACAGAAAGACAGACAGTGATCACTCTGGTAACAGCTGTGTCAGGCGTAAGCTTCCTGCGGCCACCCACTTCGCGCGAACACGTAAGCTCCACGACGAACGGGGGACCTTTGGCCGACGCACACCATTCGCCATGTCATCGGCAGTCGTCGCTTGGACTTCGCCGCCGCGCGACGGCGGCGACCGCTCATCAAGTACACCGCGGCGCGAGCCTCCAGCAGAGGATCATTTGAAGGATCGATGCCATCAACTCGCGGAATTATATCGGTAATCAGATCGCGCTACGCGGCCTGATTGCTCAGCGTCGCGGGGGCCCATCGGCCCGGCAGCCTCGCTCCTGATCAGGCGAATCGCTGCGCGGAGGTCCCTCGACTCGGCAGCCTCGCTCAGGATGACAGAAAAAAAAGAAAGGTCGGTGGATAAAGGGCACGCCGTGTCGGCGTGCCCTAAGGAAGGTCTGCACAGGTCGGTGTTGTTGAGCGATTGGCTGAAGTGGTCATAACAATCGGGTTCAGAGAGCGGCGAGCGAGTGATAGTTGGTCGGGCGATGATCGCCATAGAGACTGCCCGCTGCCCGAGGATTCCTCACAGCACGCAGCTGGCCCCTACTGGGAGCAAATGTCTGCGAACCTGGTAGAGGTTGGCCAGCGCAAACATGGTCTGCGCTCGCGCCAGGTTCTTGGCCAGACCGCGGTATCTCACTTTGGCGAAGCCCCACAGTTGCTTGACCACCCGAAAGGCGTGTTCGCCGCGCGCCCGGGTCCGCGAGCGCGCCCGGTTGATCATCCGCCAGCGCTCGCTCAAGGGCCGTTGGGAGGTAGGGCGCCGGTTGATCCGGTAGCGCACTCCCCACGTTTCGAGGAACTCTCGATCGTCTTCCTTCCAGTACGCTTGATCGCCGAACAGCTCCCGCTCCTGCCCATGCAGCAGCTCCGGCAGCTGGGTGATGTCGGCTACGTTGGCGGCGGTCGCTCGCACGGTATGGACGATACCGCGCTTATCCGCTCCGATGTGCAGCTTCATGCCGAAGTGCCAGTTTTTGCCCTTGCGGGTCTGCTTCATCTCGGGGTCGCGGGTCGCACTGGCGTTCTTGGTCGAACTCGGCGCCGCGATGATGGTCGCGTCCACGATAGTTCCTGCGCGCAGCAACAGCCGCCGTTCTTCCAACAGCCCGGTGATCGAATCGAAGATCGCTTGGGTCAGCCCATGCTGCTCCAGCAGGTGGCGAAAGCGCAAAATCGTGCTCTCATCCGGCACCACCTCGTCGCCCAGCTCGACCCGTGCAAAGCGCCGCATCGACTCGCTGTCGTAGATCGAGTCTTCGGCCTGCGGGTCCGACAGGTTGAACCACTGCTGCAGGAAGTAAATCCGCAGCATCTTCTCCAAGCCCAGTGGCTGGCGACCTTGTCCGGCTTTGGGGTAGTGCGGTTCGATCAGCCTGACCAGCCTCGGCCATGGAATCACCGCATCCATCTCGGCCAGAAACCGCTCGCGCCGAGTGACTTTGCCCTTTCCGTTCCACGCCATCGATGCGAACGTCCGCTGATTCCCCATCCCCACACCTCCGCATCCGCCGATCCAACTAACGGTTTATACCAGAACCGGAACACTTGTGCAGAGATTCCCTAAGGAACGTTGCTCGCGGCTGCGGGTGAACCCTGGCGCCCGCTACTTCGCCGCCGCGCGGCGGCGGCCGCTCATCAGATACACAGCGGCGCGGACCTCCGTTAGAGGATCGCCCGAAAGATCAATCCCATCAACGCGCGGAATCACATCGGTAATGAAGTCGCGCTGCGCGGCCTCGTTGTTCGGCATCACCGCAGTCAGCGAGATGGCGCCGAATTCCTGCTGCGGCCGATTCGCAGGCCAATGGATGGTCGAGTTATCCACGATGCGCTATTGTGATTGATGCCTGATGCGGAGGCGCTCCCGCCGATGGCGCTCGCGCAACGAGGATTCGTAGCTTTGTCTGTCATCCGGAGCGCGGCTGCCGAGTCGAGGGAGGAGGCATACAAATGCCCGAACAGATTCCGCAAGGCGCGCCTGCCCTCGATGATTCGACCTCAGTCGCATTCGAGACCGTGCGCGCTTCGAACGAGAGAATCATGATGTCGTGGATCTCAACCGCGACTTCGCTAATTGCTTTCGGCTTCAGCATCTACAAATTCTTTCAGATCGAAGCGCCAGGCACCGCACAACAGAATCGCCTGGTTGGACCGCGCGAATTCGCGTTCGCCCTGGTGAGCATCGGACTTTTTTCGTTGACGCTGGCGACGATTGAACATAGCCAGAGTGTCGGGGCGCTCGCGGCACAATATGGCGTCAAGCGCCGCATCTCACTGGCAGGCGTGGTCGCGGGGTTGATATCGCTCCTCGGTATCTTTGCACTCCTGGCAATGGTCTTTAGTCAATAGCGCTCGAGAAAAGGTCCACTAAGCTCGCGCGCCTCATCTAGTGTCAGTGAGTAAAGAGGAACGTAACGCTAACCCGGGCTATCCATTGCGGGTTGCCCTCCGGACGCTTTAGCAGGTCGTACGCGCCGACCTGCGCGCTCAAACTCTGAGAGCCGAGCGTGAACGCCTTACCGATGTCCGCGCCCATCGGAATCGTCCACGCGTTGGCGGTATCGGCCGTCCAGTCGTAGGTAATCGCGGGATCGCAGTTGACGTACCAACCGCTCTCGAAGCTGTAGCTGATTTCTGGCTCGATGTAAGTCTGATTCACGCTTCCACGCTCGCGATTTCCGGCAAACGACATCAGTTGGTAGGCGAGTATGTAGTTGGTCCACGGACCCTCTGAGTAAACGAGCGCGGCAGTTGGTCCCGCCGACCAGCGGCCGGTTCCCAGTTGCGAGCTGCTGGCAGTGGGGAAGTCAAAGATCGGACCCAAGCCCCAGACCCAGGTGGAGTTTTTGGCGGTCGTGAGAAAGAAAGAAGTCTCCAGGTCTTCCAGCCCGGATTGTTCATGCGGAGTGGGCGCGTAAGTGACGGTCAGGCTCGGCCGTGCGAACAGGTCCCAATCCGCATTCAGCGAGAACGGCAGTAACGGCTCGATGTTCAAGCTGTCGCCTACCTTATGATCCCGACCTAGGTGAAATCCGGTGGTCGACTGAATCGGAACTTTAACGAAATCCTCAAACGGGTTATGGACACTAGTTGCCAGCTCCTGATCGGTCATGACGCTGGGTGGCGGTTGTGCAGGCGTTGACGCTTGTTGCGCGTTTGCCGACACCGCCAGAACGGCGCTTAGCAGCAGGCCCAAGACCGTGGCGGAGGGCACCAGTTGCAACCGCAGCCATTTCAAGTTGGCACTTCCTAAGGGGCGGCGAACCACTTGTCGTAGATTCGCTGATAGGTGCCGTTTTCCCGCAGCGCGATCAACGCAAGATTGATCTTTCTGCGCAGTGGGCTGTCCAACTGCACCATGATGGCGATCGGCGCGGTGTTAAATTCGGGACCGACCATCTTCACCCGTCCCTTTCCCTCATGAGCCGCATAGTAGAGGAGAAGTGGTGCGGGCGCGACCACTGCGTCAACTTTCTTGTCCAAGAGGGCCTTATACATTTGATCCGGCGTCGCGAACTCCTGGACTTGCGCGTTCTGTCCCGTGAGATAGCCAACACCGGTGCTGCCCGCTAGGGTGGCGACTTGCTTGCCGGGCAAGTCGCCCGGTCCCTCGATAGCGCCGCGAATCTGCTCGACGGTCAAGGTGGTGGTTAGCTGGGCAGTATAGAACGCAACGAAAACCACGCCCGCGAACATCCAGAAGATTGAAAATATTCGCCCGACCCATTGATGCGGCATGTCCGAGGCCTGTGAGGTCAGAGTCGATATCGCCCAAAACATTGCCTCGAAAATGCCGGGGAAGTAGTTGCGGCTCGCAATCATGCTGTCTTGTTGCCGCCGTTCGAACAGCCACACAAAATGAGCCGGGATCAGGACGAGCAGTACCGCCATGCCAAGCCACAAGGCAGTCGTTCGCGAAAATATCAGGCGGAGCATGTCCCATAGGGGGTTCGTGGTTGGTGCAGTCTGGCCGCTGTCTCGGACCAGGATTTGGAGGCCTGCTTGCAAGGTCGGAATCGAAAAATCGAAACCCTCGTCACGCGCCGAGGTTATAAAGAGGCCGAGTGTGAGATCGGCGTTTTTGGAGCGCATGGCTTCTTCTAAATGGCTCACGTCCGGCACTATCTGATAGCTCGTCTTTAGCTTCAGCCGTGCGGCAATCGCGTTCCAAAGATCGACGCTGAATCCAGTCAGGGTGCCGTTCTGTTCCATAACGCTCGGCGGAGCAATGATCGTAACTACGCGAAGCTCCGCGGCGCCCGGTGCCGAGGCGGACGAAGAACCGGCGGTTTGCGAGTACGCTGGAGCCGCGATAGCGCCGCCCAGCAGCGCGACGACTAGCATCCAAAAACATTTCTTCAACTAACGACCCTCCCGATCGCGTCTGAAGCCTTAGTCCCCTCAGTTTCCTAACCACCAGTCTCTCAGTTCCGGAAAGGCAATCGTCAACCCGAAATTGATGGTCGTCTGCGGCGCGATCGGCGCGTATTGCCGATAGACCATCCATTCTCCTGTCACAAAAAAACTCATCGGGGGCAGCCCGGATCGAACAAACGTTCGACCAATGCCGAGGCTCAGGGGCAACATGGTCGGCGAATGACGACGCCAGCCCATCGTCCAGTTCGCGTCCGCTGAGCGGAGGAACCACTCACCCCACAGATGAAGCGCGAAGACCGGTTGGAACTCAAAGGTGTTCTGAGGTGGACGTTTGGGTGAGGTGTAGGCGAAGCTGACCGGATTCTGGATAACGAACCCTATCAGCAACGACGGAATCCCCGTGTAAATACCGCCGAAGGCCGGACCGACCTGCCATGCCCCTTGGCCAGCGCTTTGTGACGTCGCGGTCGGAAATACAAATGTAGGTCCCACCCCGATCAGGAACCCGGTCTTTTCCCGGTCTGGCCACGGCAGAACCGCGGCATCGAACATCGGCAAGTCGCCGAACTCGGTCCGCGTTCCACCTCGGGAGCTGGGTACCGTAACCAAAGTAAATGTTGGACGCACCAACTGCACAAGCGGAAGCAAGGTGTTAGGTGGTACTCGCGGAATCAAGGGCCGAATGATGAACTGGTTGGTTTCATCATTTCTGACGCACGATTGCGTGGTGCAAGGTCCAGGTCCATAGTTAGCGGGCGTATAGCTATCCCGGAAGAGTACCTGTGGCAGGGTCGTCAGCGGATCGTTGAAGTCCTGCTCGAGCTTTTCTTCGGCTGAGAGTGTCGCCTGCGCCTGAGCGAATCCAGCACTAAGGCTAGTGGTCAATAAAGCAATCAATGCGCTTAGCGCTATGGCAAACTTTGCTTTCATCGATCGCTCGGCACTCATCTCAGCGCCGTTTCTAGACGACTTGGGCGTAACTCGATCATAAGACATTCGGGCGTCAGCTCGCGCCTCAATGCGCTTGCGTTGTTAACACGCCTTCGCTTCGCGATCGGATCAAGCAGTTCGTGAGAACGCGGGCGCAGGAATAAGGGACTGCGATTAAGACCGGCCCCAACAACAGGGCGGCCCCGGGATGGACCATTCGGAAGATGAGAAGCTGAGCGGCGATGTCGAACAGAATTGCGATAGCTACCAAGTCGCAGATCGATGTCAGAGCGCTGCGCATGAGTGCAGGCCTATCGCCCCGGTCAAACACCAGGCCCCAGAGAAATGGAAGCCTACCCGCACGGGCATCTTTCAGACCGTCACGGGTACCAAACGAGATCGCGAAAATTGGCTGAAGAATAAATCTTAGACGGCCAGGTCCGTGAAGGCGAGCCACCATGTCCCCGAGCAACCGGTGCGAGAACAGGTAAAGTTCACCCCTGCTAAAAGTCTCTGCGACCGCGAATGGCAGCGTAACAACAAGCCCCGCGACCACAATCGCCCACAAAACCACACTGCGAGACATGGAATTCTTCAGCCTCATCTCAGCGCGGTCTCCAGTTTGTTTGGACTCACATCGCTCTTCAGTCGTCCGCTGCGGACCGCCTGGACGAGAGAATCGTAGTCGCGTTCTACCTGATCGGCGTATGCAACGGCGTAATCGCCAATCGCCTCGTCAAACTGATCGCTGCCGCCCATATAACCGCCGATCATTGCAGCGTCGCCCGCTTTGTCGTGAGCCCTGGCCAAAGCGAGCCCGCAAAACTTGGCATACGCCTGCATCACGCGCGGCGTCTGGATTTCGATGTCGACCGAAATCTTCATATCTCGGAGTTGGCGGACGTAAAAGTCGCGGCCACGGGGTCCCTTAGACCAGCCCAGGAAGATGTCGCTCGCCGATTGCATCAGGCGCTGCCCGACGACGACACGTTGACCGTTGTGCTCCACCGGCTTGGTTCCGCTGTAAGATTCGAGCACTGAGCGACCCGCTTCCTTGATCTGCAAGAACAGAGCATCGTCTGGTGCTGCAAGTAGAAGCGCCACAAAGCAGCGCGTTCCGACGCTTCCCACGCCGACGACCTTTAACGCGAAGTCGACGAATTTGAAGCGGTCGAACAGCGTGCGGCGTTCCTCTGCCAGAGTCTCGCGATACTGCTGGAAAAAGGCTGCAAGCATGCTCTGGCTGACTTCCAGCCCTTCAAGCCTATCCACGTGATAGAGCAGCGGCGGCTGGTTGACGATGCGCGGCAGGCCTTTGGACGGGGTCGTGAGCTTGTGGAAGACGTGTTCGTGGGTTTGCTTGCGAGCTTCTGCGATCTTCTTCTTGGCGCGGCCACTCAGATCGACATCGTCACCGGCCAAGGCCACCAGTTCGGCGACGCCAATCTTTGAATACCATGACTCAAGGACGCCGGTACTCTCGCGCGCCCTCATCGACTCGCGATACGAGGCAACGGTCTGGACCGCCATTTCTCGCGCCTGATCTTCCCGGAAACCGCGCCATCGGGCTGCGATCACGAAACTCGCGGCGAGCCGTTTCAAATCCCATTCGAATGGTGCGGGCAGGGTCTCGTCGAAATCGTTGATATCGAAGACCAGATTCCGCTCCGGCGTGGCAAATCCACCAAAATTCATCAGATGACAGTCGCCGCACGCCTGAACGATTATGCCGCTGGTCGGCGTCCCGGCGAGGTCGTAAGCCTGCACTGCCGCCGTCCCGCGAAAGTATGCGAAAGCTGACTGGAGCATCCGACCGTGGCGAATCGGGACGAGGTTCTGCAGGCGGTCTTTGTTCTGAGCATCGATCAACTCGACGACGTCGCGTTTGTCGCCCTGCCCAAGCACGATTTCGCCATGTGATGTGCGCGGGCATTTTGCCCGCAGTGCCTTCCCCGCTTCGTGACGCTGTTCTTTCGTAAGGATTTTTATTTTCGCCATAGCTGGACGCCTTTGCGTGTGGTTTTCGCAGCCAGTGCCTTGTGCAACAACTGCGCCATTGGCTGAGAAGATAAATGCGCTAGTTATTCTTGGGCCACAAGGATGTTGGAGCGAAATTCGCCCGAAAGCTAATGTATCAAAACGAGCCAGCGACGATTGCGCGTGCGAGGGAACTTTAGCAGGCGGTCACGATGGCGGCGGGCAAAGGCTAAGCACCGAATAGCCTCGCCGCCGAGTGGCTAGATCGCGCCAGCGCGACGGCGGCGGCCGCTCATCAGATACACCGCCGCGCGAGCCTCCAGCAGAGGATCGTCTGAAGGATCAATCCCATCAACTCGGGGAATCACATCGGTAATGAAGTCGCGCTGCGCGGCCTCGTTGTTCGGCATCAGCGCGGTCAGCGAGATGGTGCCGAATTCCTGCTGCGGCCGATTCGCAGGCCAATGGATGGTCGAGTTATCCACGATGCGCTATTGCCGAGATGACTCTGAAGTCGATCGCGCGCCGAATAAGCGAAGTCATCTTCGAGTTTAGCTTGCGCCGAAACGTCCTGCCCGGCAGCTAATCCATGGGCAGCTTTACGATCGGCGGAACGAGCCGCGCTCGATCGAGGCGCGTCCGCTATTTGCAATCGTCATCGCCCTGGTGTCCGAATCTGTCATATTGGTCTTGGCTCGGAATTGAAGGTAAAGTTCGAGAACGCGCCGTTCGTCTGCCGTTGTCCATTCTAAAGGATTGGTGCGATGGGTGTCGTTGAGAAACAGATCTATCGCTTTAGTCAATGTCGCCGGAACATGACCTGGTCGATTCACATGTTCATCGAGAATTAGCGCGATCCCGTACTCGGAACTTATGTAGTCGTGCAATCTACCCCCGGGCACGCTAGCGGCTTCGGTGGTGATATTCGCATCGTAGAATGCATCGATACGAGAGGCGGCGTGTTCGACTTGGCAGGTTCGTACAACCTCGTCATGCCCTGCGCGCCAAAATCGATAGGCCCAAAGGGCACTACGCAAAGGTGCCTTATCCTCCTCGCTCTGCAACCTCTTTCCGTCGAGGATGAGGAACCCATAGGGAACTTTGTCGCTGGCAGTAAGCACAACGTCAAGACGGTGAAATCCAAAGAATTCCTGAAAAGTAGATGGATTTTTCTGCCTGATCCGATTCAATAGCGCTGCAAGCTCTCCGGATTCACCAGGACCTCCGGCGGTCCATTGGAATACTCCGAAAGACATAAAATTACTGTCGTAGCTGTTCACAGCCTCAAGTTTGCCTTCATTGTTAGATACGGATTGCATGACGCGAAGTAGAGAGGCGGGAACTGCGCTAGATTGTTCTCCAACCGAGGAAACGAATGAATCGAGCGATGTTGTGCCTATAACGACAAAACCAGCGCCGTGCTTCGTGGCAAACCTCGAGCCGTCTGGTGCGTATGCGTGATCGTCGTCACTACGTATTGCACCATCGTCGCGAGGCGGCACTGCCGACGGTAGGAGTGTCGGACTTGTTACTTCATCGAGTTTGACGTATTGGGACGCAACGAAGCCAACCCCTTCTGCCGACGAAACGCTCAGCCAGCCATCGCTCCGGCTGAGAATCGTCACCCGACTGCCAAACCGTAGGGCGGTAATAACCGACCCGTTGGGAGCGCTTCGCAGATTCAAGCTCGTTGCCGTGACAATTCCGCTTGCCATATCCGTTCCTCAAATTTGGAAACATCTATCGCGATCGGAAACTTACCTCAAAAGAAATTGAACCCGGACTGGAGAGGCTCCCACAACTCGAGCGTCGTCGCCCGCCGCCTGATTTATGAAGGTGCGCTCCGTGAACACACTTCATCCTTTTGCCGTGCCCGCAAGGATCCTTGCTTCTGCGGACTTAAAAGCCGAGATTGCCTGCTCTAAATCGTGAGCGTCTTTGCTCGCAGCATCGCTCGCCGCTTTAGCGCGTGCCGCGGCGGCGTTGACCTTAGCCCAATCCCCGGTTCAACGCAGACGCGTCTGAAGCTGCTGACGCCGCTTCCTTAGCGTGTGTCTGACAGGAGGCAACCGCGCTCTTGGCCGCGTCGAGAGCCTGTTGGGCAGCCTTCATGTCAGCGTCAAACTTTGCCGTCACTTCTGGCGACGCCCCCGTTAGCGCCTCCTTCAACAGCTTCATCGGGTCGTCGCCCAAGGCCGCGAGTTTCTGCTGAGCGCCAGCAAACATGGCTTTCGCCGCGTTCGCTTCTACGTCGGGTGTCCCTCCGCCGCCGCCGTTCTGATTCGGTTGAGTCTGTGCTTGCTGTCCTTCGATCGCGGTTCGTGCACCTTCACGCGCCGCCTGGCTGCCAAAGTAGAAACTTATGATGGCTGTCAGGAGGGTGATGAGCGCCGACGACATAGTCTTGGCTAAATCCTGCGCTGCCGGCGTCACGCCGGGCCGAAAGATCTTGCCGCTCAACAACTCGGGCTTAGCCGGATTGTGACTAAGTATCAGTAGAGTAAATCCGGCGGTCTTTGCGTCCGCGAGGTTCTCTGCTGAGAGATCCGTGAATGCCGCCACTTCTACAGCGGGGGAACTCATCGCATTGAAGAACTCCGCACTGAGCGTGGAAAGCATAATCAGAACGATGAGCGCAAGGAGTGCCCGTACCGAGTTCGCCGGCATCCCGAGCGCCTCTCTACGCTTCGTTAGACCTAAACCCCAGAGCAGCGCAATTAAACCAGCGACTGCCGCCAGCAGTGCGATCACATTAAAGGTTACCGACCATCCACTAGGAAACTCTCCACTCACAATTGTCAATAGACTGTGTGCCGACGCCGCGGCAATCGAGTACACCGTTAACAACAGCGCGGCAATGATAGCTCCTGTCACCACGTAGAGTGTCACACTCGACCAACGAGACGTTGGACGTGTGATCTCGAGCTGCTCCACGATTTTCATTTTGTCACCTTATGACGATAGGTTGCGAAGGGCCGGTGTTTGAGCCTTTCTAGCCGATGGTCTCTTCAAAAAACTGCCGAGACTTCGAGTAACACGTGAACCCATGGATGCTCTCATCGGACACGCCGGCGCGTCCGTACATCTCCAGAGCTTCGGTTGCGCGATATGTAAGCACAAAGCGCGGACGTCGTCAGTTACCCGGAGGCGGCGCGTCGTCGAAAGTCAAGATGACTTGGCCCGGTTGTGTTGTGAGGTCGTAATCCACCAGCCAATCGCCCTCACTATTCTGGGTTTTGATCAATAGGAGCACCGCGTCCCAATCTTTCGGCGTCGGCGGAAAAGTCCTTTTCATGGTTTTACTCCTTAGCTCGATATCCCTATTTTCCTGCAATATAGTCTTGCAGCTTTTGCAATTTAGTCGTCGAACCGGAACTGCCGTTGACGAAAAGCGCTAAATCTTTGGGGAAATTCTGGAACGGTGGTCCAGAAGGCGCAAAGAGGGTGTTGGCCTCAGCTTGTACCTCAGCGGGAGTATGGTGCTGGCCGTTGTTCCAAGTCGCTTTGATGCTGCTGTACAGATCAGCCTGGCTGGCGACACCTTTTTTGAATGCTGCAATGTCTTGCCCCACCACTTGCGGGCCGAGCACCTTTCGGATGTCCGGGTCGGACGCGAGGTAAGTGGCGGCATCGCCCGTGGCGAAGGTCTGGTTGGCTTGAAGCCCGCTCGTTCCCGCAGCCTGAGTTGTCACCTGAGCGTTCGTCGCGGACGTCGCGATTACAGAGGGAAGCTTAACACAGACCTGCTTCAGCGAATTGTCGGCTGCAATAGCGCAAGTCGCACCCGCTGCAGCGCTGGCTGGAGTTTCAATAAGCGGAAGAATAGCGAGCTCCTTCCGTTTGTAGCCGATAGATACTGCTCTTGGGACTGTAGTTGTACCCCAGGCGACATGGAGACCAATGCTGGTATCGGTGCCAAAAAAGTAGGGATGCCGATCCGATCCTCCCACGGCAAAGAAGCTCAAGAAATCATCCCAAAGGTTGGTGGGCGCTGGAGTAGCGTGAATCGCCCTGTCAGAACTGACCGGTGGGCATAAAGGATCTGAGCCGCCAGGAACGCACGGATTATCAGTTAGGTTAAATTCCTTCGCCATCATCAAGGCTGCGTCTCCGGTTGCGTACGATTGATCAACAACCAGGCCGAGCGTCTGCGAATTGGACCGAACTGAAGCCAACACGGGCGGAAGCTGACCTTTTTGGAAGGCGGGAGAGTAGACTCCTTCCTGGCGGCCATAGCCAATGTCCAAAGCTGGAGGTTGCGAGTCCGCGTTGATCATGATTCCAGTCAGAGTCACGAATAGAACGCGGTCCTCGCCAACCCCACATCCAATAGCTCCCAACAGTGCTAAACTCAACAGTATGCGTACTCCATGAGCGCGGTAATGACTCACATTCCCTCCTTGTTTATGGCAATGATCTCGCCAGCGGTTGCAGTTTTATTAGAGTAAGATTGGCGTGATCGGCATCATTAGGTTGACGCTGGTAGACCTGAACGATATCTTCTCCGAGCGCGTCTCCCACGTAGTTAAAGCTATGGCTGTAACCGATGGTGAAGCTGGAATTCGAGGCAACTGAGCTGGCGTCGATTCCGTAGACAGAGGAATCAAGCACGGTAACGTCGCGAGTTATATCTTCGCTCAAATACCAAAAGCCGCGGCGGGTCGATGCCGCTGGACAATCCGGGCTCGTAATGCGCTGGATCGCTTGCTGGTCCAGATCGACTGAACCCTTCGCCACGACTACCGTCGGTTTAATTTCATTGATCGTTTCGACGCCAACAGAAATGCCGCGATTCTGCCCAGAAAGCCTCAAGTTAACTCCGACACTGGTTCGACGAAGTTCTGTGCCCTGAGAGTGCATCGCCACCACATACGTGAAGAGGCCGAGATGGTGATCCAATCCGTCGTTTCCCCGCCAATGGACAGAGGTGCAGGCCGAATTTGCTATGAGGCTGACAGCGATCAGTCCACAACAAGTTACCTTGCTAGATGAGGCTCGTATTCCGTGTTTTCCGGTCATCGTCAGCAACGCTCGGTTCAATCCGTATTCTGCGATTCCTTGCCTTAGCATGCAGAGAGCATTTATAAAATTGGCTTGCTTATTTCGGGGACGGACTGACTCAATCGCATGTTGCTCACGGTAAGTCAAGGCATCGAAGCTTTCGGTCTGGCACGGCGTCCGCTATGATTGAGCCTGCGCGCCACGTTGCCGATACTGCATCTTCACGAATCGCACGAGGCCACTCGTCAGCAAGTTCACCGAGCTCTCCGGTTCGTGCTCGTTGCCCGGCCACCTTGTAAGCATCGAGGCTGCTTAGCCTCTACTTGCTGCCCATCTGCAACCGCCGCTCCGCCGGCATCGCGAAGAACACCGGCACCAACACCAACACGTGAACCGCCGAGGTGATCATTCCACCTACGATTGGCGCCGCGATCGGCTTCATCACATCGGAGCCGATGCCGGTCACCCATAGAATCGAGTGGAGACCGATCAGCCCGACCCAACCATAGCTGATTTCTGACTCTTCGAGGCGGTCGCAGAGAACTCGCTCCCGGCCTTCGACTCGGCAGCCTCGCTCCTGAACAGGCGTATCGCTGCGCGGAGGTCCTTCGCTTCGCGGAGGCCCTTCACTGCGTTCAGGGCGACCGCTCGGGCACGCCTCGCGGTCGAACTCGGCAGCCTCGCTCGGGATGACAGAAAAACAAGAGAGGTCCGTGGACGTAGGGCACGCCTTGTCGGCGTGCCCTAAGAACGTCGCTCGCGGTTGCGGCGACTGACGACCTTTACCAATCGATCGTATCGGGAGCAGAAGGGCGACCCAACGATTGCAAGGCCCCCTTCGCGTGCTTGGCGACTAGACCGCTTGTGTCGTTGCTGAACGTTCGGAGATGGTCAACTGCTGAAGGAGTTCCAATGTCTTTTAGAACTGCGATCCCGAATATCCGCTCGTCAGGGTCACTGCTGCCCGCCCATTTTACTGCATCCTCCATCCCGGCATCTTTATCGATGCCGAGGAACCGCTCGATTTTCGCCACTTCTGCCTTCGTGCATGCGTTTGCCGAAGCAACCTTATGAACAGGAGTGGGCGGTTGTGATTCACGAATGACCTTGGCTTCCGAAAAACTTTGGGCAGCGCCGTCCGAGGCACCGGTTGACTGTCCCCACGATCCCGATTGGCGAATCACCCGCGGCTCACCGACCTGCATCGAACTCGTGGCTGCCGGCGGCGCTTTCGCAGCGTCGATCTGCGCCTTCAGGGAGGCTAGCTGCTGCTGGTAATATTGCTTGTACTGGTTGCTAACATCTGCGTAGCCATCTCCGGTCCACCGGTAAATTACGGGAAAGTCAGCTATGCAGGGATGCGTGTTCATTGCATTGAAAGGAGTAAAATCCGTGTATCCGATGACCACAAAGTCCCCTTTTCCTGACAAGTCCTCGACCTGAGGCCCCGAAAAGCGAGAGGACAAAGGAGAAGAAGGATATTCTCTGAATCCGGACGCTCTCTTATCTATGATTAAGTTTTGGCCGCAAAATCGCCCGTCCGAGAGCGCAACCACTAATGAGAAGGTTCCCGAGCGGTGAAGGTCAGCAAATTCCCAAGCATTGAAGGGGCAAAGGTCGGGATAGTCTTGCGCCAGTTCAGGGTCGAGTTTCCTTACCAGCGCCAAAACTGCGCTGCCCATGTCGTCCGTCGGCGGGTTCACGGCAAGGTTGGTTGGTGAGGTTACTGACCAATCGGCCTTGGTCAAATCCTGTTGAGCCGCCCACAGCAAAGATTCGGAATGGAAACCAACCGCGGCAAAGACAATCGCCACGATAATCTTAAATATGTGTCTGGCTGTCATTTTGAGCCGCCAGGCTATCGCCGGGTCATCGGGAGTCCTCTGATGGCGGCGGTGGAATCTCGCATTTGCGCCGGCTGACGCCTCGCGCTTTCTACTTCGCCGCTGCGCGACGGCCGCGGCCGCTCATCAGATACACCGCGGCGCGAGCCTCCAGCAGAGGATCGTCTGAAGGATCAATCCCATCAACTCGCGGAATCACATCGGTAATGAAGTCGCGCTGCGCGGCCTCATTGTTCGGCATCACCGCGGTCAGCGAGATGGTGCCGAATTCCTGCTGCGGCCGATTCGCAGGCCAATGGATGGTCGAGTTATCCACGATGTCGCCGGGCTCGGCGAGTTGCACGACGATGTGCATCTTGACCGAGCCCTTCGCGACGCGCTCCTTGATCTCCTCGATGAGGTAGTTGGCCGACTTCGCCGCGGCCGCCTCAGCGGATAGATAGTCGCCTCCACCGTCGGGGCGGATGCGGTAGCGGCCGAAGCGGACGGCGCCGGCCGCGTTGGTGAACTTGTAGGCGTTGACGCCGAAGAAGGATTCTTTGGCAAAACTGCTGGGGAAAGGCTTGGGCGCCTGCACGAATTCGAGCGCGGCGGGATGGGTCGCGAGAAACGATTCGATCGGCGTCGGTTTCGGGGCATTGGGGCCGCTGGCCGCAATCGCGCGCAGGAATTCCGCGAGTTCCTCCGCCGTGCGAGTCGGGAACCCATCGGTGGAATGGCCCACGATGTCGGTGTAGGCGTCCCCATCGAGATGAAACCGGACCGCGAAGCCGCGCGGGCTCGCATTCGGATCGTTATCCGGTATGGTCGGAATGCCCGTGAAGTCGGAAAAGCGCACGCTCACCGGCGTCGATGCGCGACTTAAGTGGGGCGCGCGAGTTAGCGAGGTCGCGCCGGGCGCGGGCGTGAAGGCGCCGGAAAGCATGATGCCTTTGGCATGCGCCGGGCGGAATCCGGCGTGCACTCCTCCATTCACCGCATCGAAGGCATTGAGTAGGTCGCGGCTGAGTGCGGCGAGCTGATCATCTTTTTCGGTGGGAGTCATGACCAGGAGTCTAGCGAGCGGCCATTCGAGTGGCAAAACCTTGGGCATGAAGACGGAATGAAATAATTCGCAGCTCGCGAGCGGTCGCGCCTCGCGCGGCTCGCCCTCCACGCTTGGGGCGAGGCGATCGAAGTTACTGCGCGAGGAAACTTTCCAGCCGGTCGCGCCTCACAATCAGCTGGCGCCCCTCGCGTACAATCAGGTGCTTGCGCTCGAAGCCCGCCAGATACTCGGTTACGCGCGGTCGCGAGGCGCCTACCAATTCAGCCACGTCCTGGTGTCGCGCAGATATCGTCAGGCGCACCCCTTGTCGATCGCGGATGCCGAAGTTCTCGCTTAGCTCCAGCAGTATCAAGGCCACGCGTTCCTCGAGGGTGCAGCCCATGAAATTCGAGCATCGCAACTGCACCAGGTCCCATCGTCCCGAATAGCTGGCGGCCATCCGCTTGAAGTCTTCTGAAGCGATTCCGAGTGCGATTTCAATGAAGGTTGCCAGCGGTACGGTTCCGATCTGACAGTCGGTTACCGCTTCACAGCGGAAGTTGTATCTGATCCCCGCCACCGCGGAAGGAACGTTCGGAATCATTCCCGGCGCAACCATTATCACCAGGGTGCGATCGCCCTTGCGATCGCTGCAGGAGATGCGCGCGACTCCCGAAAGCAAGACGTACGCGGATTCCGGCGAGCAATTCTCATCGAAAATGACGCCGCGCTTTTCAACCCGGGTCACCACCAGCGCATCGCCGAGGCGGTTTAGCTGGCGCGTCGTGAGCCAAGAAATGTTCTTGAGCCCCTTAAGTCTTCGGACTCCTGATGGTGAGAGTGCGCGCATAGCATCACTCTAACAGAATCCCGCGGCGCCATTGTCCTGCATTCGACTCGCTTGGTTCTCCATATAACCGAATCGAATGGCCGCACAGGCGCGTTAGATATATCGTCAGAACTCCTGGTGTATCATCCGGGTAGTTACGCGGGAACCCGTCTTAATAATGAATCAGGAACTGTCGCTTGCGCGGCGATCACCTGCGCGGCAGCCGCGGTGGAAATGGCGATCGGGTCGGTCGATATAAACTTACAGGCGATGAGGTAATCACGATGGCATTTGAAAATGTTGCGAATTCTACCGCGCGCGAGGCAATGGATCATGGTCGTCAAGCCGCCGAGAACGCGAGCCAGACGGTTAAGGACGGCTACCAGGCGGCACAACAATACGCTCACGAAAAGGGACTCGACTTCGACCTTCGTGATTTCGTTCGCCGCGAACCATGGATCGCGATCGCAGCCGCGTTTGCGATCGGTTACGTCGCCGCGCAGATCATGAGGCGGGTATCCTGACCGGATGTCGAGTGTGGTGGATACCTCAGCCAATAGCGCGGCGCGGCATCGGGATTTGAGCGACTACGTCAGAGACGAGCCTCTCACCGCTCTGGCGATCGCCACCGCGGCAGGATTCGTCCTCGGCGGAGGAGCTAACCGGCGTATCGGCTTGGCGATGCTGACGATGGTCGGCCGGATTGCGCTTCGCGGCATTGAAACCGGCCTGGTCGGCGGAATGCTGACCGGTAGTCGTGACATGGGACACGGCAGAGCAAGAAACGGCGGTGGTAAGACATGACAACGGAAGAACAGATTTCCAGGAACCAGGATGAACGAGACGAGGCGCGTCAAGACCTCCGCGACACCTTGAACGAGGTCAATGCCAAGGTCGAGCAGGCGGGAGGCGACCTTCGTCCGGGCCACCTGGTCGCGAGCCATCCGATTGCCGCGTGCCTGGTGGCCGGAGCTCTAGGTGTTCTCCTCGGCGCAAACATCAAAAGTCGCGCCACGGGACCGATCATGATCGCGACCCTGCTGGGCTTTGCGCTCTCGATACGCTCCTCACGCGAAGGAAGTGAAAGCGATGGCCGAGAAACATCCACTATCGGCTGACGGAGCTTCCGCGACCTATGCGGATTGGCCGACTCTGATCGAAAGGGCGGTGGACGACGTATCGCGCATACTTCGATCCGAGGTCCATATGCTTCAAACCAGCATAGAGGCGACCCTCGAGGCGCAAATCTCCAACACAGTGGCGCACCTGACGATAGTCGCGATGATGATCGTCAGCGCGATATGTATTCTGTGCGCTTCGATCCTGCTGCTCCATCAGTGGCTACCATGGTGGCAGGCTTTTGGAATCGCGGGCCTGGCGACGTTGGTTGTCGAGATCGTGAGCAACGCCGCGATCAGGCCTCCAACTGAAGTCAAAACCTAAGAACTTGCCATAAACACCCAGAGTCTCGCTGATTTCAGTTACGAGTGTTCTTTGGAGAACGCGATTGGATTGACGGCAACTCCGGATCCGCCCAGACTTATGTTGTCGGAATCGACTCCTTCGAGTCCGACTTTGATCCGGCCTGACGGTGGCACTTCCTCTCGCCTTTGACCACTCTCCGCTCGACCAACCCCAAGCGTCAGAAGCAAAGGCCCGTAGAGGATCGCACGGTATCACTTCATTTCCACTCCATCCGGAGCGGATTCATCGCTACTACTGCATCAACTGGAGGAATCGTATGAGCGGAACAACTGACAAAATCAAAGGACGCGTAAAAGAAGCGGTCGGAGCGCTGACTAACGATCAGCGCCTGAAGAACCAAGGTAAGGTGGACCAGGCCGGCGGCGCTTTTAAGGATGGTATCGAGAAAGCGATCGACAAAGTTAAAGGGGTCGCGTCGCCGAAGTAGAGCGACACCGGCAGTCTAAGAAACGCCCTGGTCTTTTCGGTTTCGCAACTGAATAATGGAGGTTCTTGAGAATGAAGATATTTCTTCTAACTATCGTGCTCACGGCATTTACCGGCGGACTCGCCCTGGCAAACAGCTACAACTACAGTGCTTGCGCCCACAGCAACAGCAAGGCCTGTCGGGACGACCGCGCGGCTTTCGCGAGACATCACAATGGACTAAGTCCTGAGCAATACAATAATCATTGGTATCAGGGGCAACAGGGACGTTGGAGCCAGAAAGGTGGCGACTGGCGATGGGATGGCATCCGAGGCGACCAGTATTCGAAAGGGCATGACGGCTGGGGATGGAGCGGACCGGGACACAAGCACGACTAGGATCGTGAGTGACCTGATGCTGGGAATGGAGTGGCACCTTCGTCACTCTGTCCCAGCAACGATTTGTCAGTGTTTAAGGTAGCCGGCGCCGACCAGCATCAATCCGATAACCAGGGCGCCGCCTGCGAGCATCGGAGGAACCACGTGCGAGGTTTCCTCGTTGGCTTGAATCTTCAGGTCGCCGATTTTTGCGACATCTTTGGTTTGCGATGTTGAGAATACTGGAATTGCTAATCCCAGTAATCCGAGAAGCGCCAGCACGGCGCCGACCAGTACGATTCCTTTCATTTTGTCCTTCCTCTCAGACGGCTTTATGCCGTACCTTCTGAACCGGCGTGTGCGCGCGGCTGATACTATCTCAGGCGCGGCATGGTAACGCCGGGTATGGGACCAATGATGCCGACTCCCTGTAGCACCCAGACCAGTACCACCACGAAGACGACGATATTCAGCAGGCTCTTTATCGCACTGGCCATCGGAATGTAGGTGTTGATCAGCCACATGACCAACCCCGTCACCACTAGAACGACGACAATATTTACTAGGCTCATAACAGATCTTATCCTAGCTCAGGCGACGCCGGCCCACCACATCGCCGTATCTCGTTCGGTTATGTGGATAACCAATCGCGTCGATCTGACATTTCCGACGGTCCTCGATGCTATTTTGAACGCGTTCGCCGCGGCAGACATCCGTCGATGATCGATCGGGAATTCGCAAAAAGTTCGGTCGCTTTGATTCGTTCTCGCCACTTTGGAGACGGTTCCTTAGCCTGTTAGGCCGTTTGAACCCCGTTGGCGTCGTTCTGCAAGGAACAAAGATCTGGTGATATAGAGAACATTCTGTTTCGCCATCGGCCGGAATCGGAGTAGGATCGCGCGTATAGATGTTTACTTGAATAATGAACATAAAGCACGTGCGACAGATCTGGAACTGCTTGGCCACCTGAATGCGTTCTCCTGGCTCTCCATTCCCGACAAAACCCACCTCGTAACCGCACTGGAGATCGCCAACTTCACCAAGCGCGACGTCATCTTGCGTGAGTCGCAACTGGCCTCCAATGCGAACATTCTCCTGGCTGGAACGGCTAGTATCACCTGCCTGAACGTAAGGACCGAGCGGGTGATGGTCGCGCTCCTACCGCCCGGACCGATCCCGGAATTTCCGACGTTTCCATTCACTCCGTCTCGATTCCAGATTGAAGCCTACGACGATTGCCGCGTAGGCAGCCTTGGTTGGGAGCAATTCGACAGCCTCACCTCGCACTCGTCGCAGTCAGCTTTCAGGAAATTTCATCAAAGCAATCTTCAGCAGTGGTATCGGCTACTCTTGCGAGGATCGAGCTTCCTGAGTCTCGCCCTTCATGAGCGCATCGGCCTGGCGCTGCTGGAATTGTGCGCCGACTTCGGGATTGAAGATTCCCGTGGCACGCTCCTAAGAGTAGCGGTGAGCCACCGGCATCTCGCGAATCTCGTGGGTGCCTCGCGGCCACGAGTTACCGAGCATCTGGCGCAGCTGGAGCGGAGTCGTTTGGTGATACGTCAGGGTCGGCAACTGGTGGTTCGTGCCCCCGAGTTGGAAGATTCGATGAGTACGAGAATCCCTGATTTAGCAGCCAAGATTCTAAAGTCCGCCTCTTCCGCGCAAGGGCCAAACACGGAACCGGGTAGAAAGCCTGCGCGGGTTGCGAAGAATCGAAGTGCATTGAATCGACTTTGACATTGCGGCTGTTGAGAGACTGATATGCGGCTGATTTTGATTGTCGTCTTGATCTTGATGTTGCTCGGAGCTATTCCCAGGTGGTCCCATAGTTCGAACTGGGGATATGGTCCGAGCGGTTCGATTGGAACGGTTTTGCTGGTCGTCGTAGTGCTGATTTTGCTGGGCGTGATCTGAGCAAGACCGATGCTCCCAAGGATCAATCGGCTTACGGCGAATGGTCGGCGGCCTATCGATCGCGCACTCAGCCGCTATCCTATTTTCGCCACGTGAGCTGATTCACAACAGCGACGACTCCTGGCGCGCCCGCCGCAATGTCACCGGCACGCCGTGCATCTTCAGCTGACCCGACGACGCCGCTCAGTCGAATCTTTCCATGATCGCAATCGACCGCAACTGGGTGAGCGTCGGCAACTCCATCTTTGGCCAAATCGCTCTTGACCTCGGTTATCAGCAGGTCATCTTTCGCACGTTCGGCTGGATTTTGGTAATGGTGGCTAGCCGATGTTTGCACACTGTCATCCTGACGCGACGTAACACTCGAGTCCGTTGTCGCTGACTGAGCTAGTACCTGACTCGGGAGTACGAGCGCGCCAGCAAACATCCAGAGCGTGGACGTTATCACCATTGCTTTTAGCCGATATTCACTCATGCTCTTCTTCCATAATTGCCAAGTTGGAACCGAGAGACCGCAGTGGTCCCTCGGCGCTCACTTTGAAATGTGATCGGCTGCTTAGTTGCTCGGAGTTACAGTCGTCGATTCGCTGTGATGGCTACTGCTGTTTTGCTCAGTGCCGTCACTGCCAAACCCGGATTGTTTCGTATCGCTGGTGCGATCGTTTGACGTGCTGGTCGTAGTAGTTGTGACCGCTGGCGGCGGAATCACTGCCATCGGCGGAGCCTGGACGATAACTTGGGGCGCTGGCGCCGGAACGTAGGTGGTGGTGCTGCTGGTTTCCTTGGTCGTTTTGTCGGTGGAAGTGCCACAGCCGACAACGAATAGCGCGGCGGAAAGACCTAAGATGGTGATTGCAGATATTTTCTTTTTCACCTTACCAATTTAAGCATCGCAATCGATGAGATACCGCTTTGTCAACCAAATCGGTTATCCAGGTAACCAGATCGCTTCGATAACGGCTTAGCGCCTCCGATTTCATCGCAAACGCCGCTCGGCCAGCATCGCGAAGAACACCGGCACCAGCACCAGCACGTGAATCGTCGAGGTGATCATTCCGCCGACGATCGGCGCGGCGATCGGCTTCATCACATCGGAGCCGATGCCGGTCTCCCATAGAATCGGCGCGAGACTGATCATGACAACCGCGACCGTCATCAGCTTGGGGCGCAGGCGATGTACCGCGCCCTCGATAGTTGCGGCCTCGATTCCCGCGGCGTCGAGCGGACCTAGCGCGCGGCGCGCCTCGAGCGCCTCTTGCAGATAGATCACCATCACCACACCGGTCTCGACCGCGATGCCGAACAGATCGATGTAGCCGACCGCGACTGCGACGCTGAAATTGAAGCCCATCAGATATTGCAGTATTAGACCGCCGGTTAGCGCGTAGATGCATGGGAAGAGCAGCATCAGAGCTTCGGTGGTCGAATTGAACAGCATGTATAGAAGGATGAAGATCGCCGCGAACACGATCGGCACGATGATGGTCAGGCGGCGGCGCGCGCGCAGCTCGAACTCGTACTCGCCGGCCCATTCCACCGAATAGCCGGGCGGCATCTTCAGTTTGGCGTCGAGGATTTTCGCGGCGCGATTCACGTAGCCGCCGTAATCCGAGGTCGCGAGGTCGACATACACATAGCCGGTCAGTTCGCCGCCCTCGTCGCGAATCATCGAAGGTCCCGGCGAGAGCGAGACGGTCGCGACCTCGCCGAGCGGAATCTGCGCGCCACCCGGAGTCATGATGAGGACCTTCCTCATCGCATCGAGGTTATCGCGATAGTCCTTCAGATATCGCACGCTGATCGGAAAGCGCTCGCGGCCATTGATGACCGTCGAAATATTCTCGCCGCCGATCGCAGAGGAGACCGCCGTTTGCACATCGCCAACCGTCAGCCCGTAGCGCGCGACCTCCGCACGATTCGGCGTGACGTTGACATAGAAGCCCTGGTTGACGCGCTCGGCGAAAACTCCGCGCGTGCCGGGAACTCCGGTAAGCAGCTCCTCGATCTGCGCGCCGATGCGCTGAATCTCGCCGAGGTCCGGCCCCTGCACCTTGAGCCCGACCGGAGTTTTGATTCCCGTCAGTTCCATGTCGAGGCGATTTTCCACCGGCATCGTCCAGGTGTTGGAAATTCCCGGGAAGTTGAGCTTCTCGTTCATCGCGCCGATGAGGCCCTCGTAGGTCATCCCTTTCGGCCATGCGCTGCGCGGCTTCAGCATGATGGTGGTGTCGTACATGTCCATCGGCGCGTTGTCGGTGGCGCTGTCGGAGCGGCCGACGGTGCCGAACACGCTCTCGACCTCGGGAAAGCTGCGAATGATCTGATCCTGCTTCTGCATCAGATCGGCGGCCGAGGTGATCGAAATGCCGGGCAGCGCGGTCGGCATGTAGACCGTCGAGCCCTCGAACAGCGGGGGCATGAACTGGCTGCCAATGCCGAATGCGAGCGGCAGCGTGAGCGCGAGAAAAATCAGGTTGGCCGCGATCGTCAGCCATCGATGGCGCAGGCACCATCTGATCACCGGCAGGTACGCCCATTGGAAAAATCTCGCGAGCGGATTGTCGGCTTCGTCGCGAATCTTGTGCCCGCGAATCAGCATCACCATCAGGATCGGCACGATGGTGATCGCGAGGATCGACGAGAACGTGATGGCGAAGGTTTTCGTCCACGCCAGCGGGCGGAACATCCGACCCTCTTGCGCTTCGAGCAGGAATATCGGCATGAACGAGATCAGGATTATCAGCAGTGAGAAGAAGATCGGGCGGCCGACCTGCTTGGCCGCATCGATCAGGACTCGCTCGCGATGAGGCTCGTCGAGGGCAGGATTACTTTTGGTGGCCTCGCTCAGATGACGATGGCCGTTCTCGACCATCACGATGGACGCATCGACGAGCACACCGATCGCGAGCGCGAACCCTCCCAGCGACATGATGTTCGAGCTGACGCGCAGGAAGTACATCGGGATGAACGACGCGAGCAGCGCCAGCGGGATGGTGAGAATCGGGACCAGGGCCGAGCGGAAGTGGAGCAGGAAAATTATGATGACGAGGCTGACGACGATCGCCTCCTCGATCAGGTCGCGTCGCAGGGTGGTGATCGATTCGGAAATCAGCGGCCCGCGATCGTAACCGGTGACGATCTGCACGCCCGCGGGCAGCGTCCTTTGCAAGTCGGCGATTTTCGCTTTCAGCGCGGTGATGACGCGCAACGCATTCTCGTTGTCGCGCATCACGACGATGCCGCCGACCGTCTCGCCCTCGCCGTTCCAATCGGCGACGCCTTCGCGAATGTCGGGGCCGAAGCTCACCACGCCCAAATCGCGGATCAGAATCGGCGTGCCGTTGTTGGCGCCGACCGCGATCAGCTCGAGGTCGGATAGCGAATGGATGTAACCGAGGCCGCGCACCTGGTAATCGGCGCCGGACATTTCGAGCACGCGCCCGCCGACCTCGCTGTTGCTGTCGCGAATCTTGTCGATGACGGTTCGCAGCGAAACCTTCAGCGCGAGCATCCGGTTGGGATCGAGCTTGACCTGGTATTGCCGGATGAAGCCGCCGATCGACGCGATTTCAGCCACGCCCGGAACGGTTTCCAGCACGTAGCGAATTTTCCAATCCTGCAGCGCGCGCAAATCCGCGAGACTCTGGCGATGACTCTTGTCGATTAGCGCGTAGTGGAAAATCCATCCCGCGCCGGTCGCATCGGGGCCGATCATCGGACTGACGCCAGGCGGCAAGCTTCCGCCTTGAAGCTGCTGTAGATACTCCAGCACGCGGGTGCGCGCCCAGTAGAGATCGGTGCCGTCCTCGAAGACCACGTAAACGTACGAATCGTTCGGCATGGTCTGTGCGCGGACGGTTTTGACATGCGGCGCGGCGAGCATCGTGGTGACGATCGGATAGGTCACCTGGTCCTCGATGATGTCGGGCGGCTGCCCCATCCACGCCGTGTGCACGATGACCTGCACATCGGAAATATCCGGCAGCGCGTTGAGCGGAATATTGTCCAGCGCGCCGACGCCGGTAATCACCAATCCCGCGACGACGATGAAGACGAGAAAGCGATTGCGGATGCACCAATCGATGATTCTATCGATCATGTTCGTGTCTCCGCCTACATCGGACCGGTGGCCGACACGTTGGTTTGCAGCGTCGCAACTTGCTGGCCGGCCTTGCTCGCGCTCGCCGAGACTTGCCATCCGCCGCCACTGTCGAGGTTGATGGTCGCGGTGTACGTGCCATTGCCACGCGCGGTCGCGGTTGCGACACGCCGCATCGCCGCCATCGCCATCTCGGGCATCGGCGGCATATAGAAGACCACCGACACGTTCGCGCCATCGATCGGCGCGCCGAACGAATCGCGGAGCACGAGCGTGACCGTGTTCTTCCCCTTCTGCGGCGGACTCGGCTCGGTCTTCATCTCGATGGTGGCGGTTTGCGCGGCGGCCTGTCCTGCGGCACTCGCGCCGGGAGGCGGCGGAACATAAGCTCCAACGGCGGCTTGAAGCTGACTCTCCGAATCGACCAGGAAGTTGGCCGAACTCACGATGCGATCGCCCTCGGCGAGGCCCTTGCGCACCACGAAACCGCCACTCAAATGCGGCCCGAGTTCGAGCTCGCGAGGTTCCAGATAGCCGTCGCCGCGATCGACAAATGCGATGTTGTGCAGCCCGGTCTGGAGCACGCTCGCATCGGAAATCAGAATGCCGCGCCCAAAACGCTGCCTGATGTTCACGTTGACGAACATTCCGATCTTCAACTCGCCCTCGGGATTCGGCAGGTTGATGCGCACCTTCGCGGTACGCGTGGCGGGATCGAGCGCGCCCCAGATGAAATCGATGGCGCCCGCGAACTCGCGCCCCGGATAGCTGTCGAGGCTGATAGTTACCGCATCGCCGTTTTTGATTTGCGCGATCTGATTCTGAAATACCGCGGCGTAGACCCACACCGTCGAAAGGTTGGCGATGGTGAAGAGCCGCATCGAGGGTTCCACGTACGCATTCGGGAACGCCTGCCGATCGATGATATATCCGCTCGCCGGCGCGACGATCGCGATTTCATCGCGTGCCTTGCCCTCGCGCTGGAGGCGTCGAATCTCGCTCGATGGCACGCCGAACAGCTTCAGCCGCTCGAGCGACGCGGACACCATGGATATGGCGCCGTCGGCAACACCGTCGATAGAACTTTTCGAGAGCGCTTTGGACTGACGCGCGGCGAGCAGGTATTCGTTTTCCGCGCTGACCAGATCGGGACTGTAAATCGTGAAAATCGGCTCGCCCTGTCTCACGTATTGCCAGGTTTGATCGGCGAGGACGCGGCGGACCCATCCCGAAAAACGCGTCTGCACATAGGTCGCGGATTGCTCGTCGGTCTCGACGGTGCCGGTGGTGCTGATGCTATCGACGAGGTCCTGCTGCGTGACAGTCGCGAACTTCAGCCCGATAAGCTGCTGACGCGCGGACGGAATCAGAATCGGCGCCAGCTTCGCCTCGTCTTGCGAGGCTTGGGCCGATAAAATTCCGTTCGCCGCTATCACCGCGACAAGCGCAATCACCCTCACCAGATTTCTGCGCAGTGTTTTCATAGATTTTCCCCGATCATCTGCTCGATGCGCGCGATCGCGAGTTCGCGGTCAGTAATCGCGCGGTAGTACTCTTCGTTCATGTTCAACTGCTCGACGGCCGCGGAAAGCAGGGTCTGAAAATCGACGCGCCCAGTGCGATAGGACGCCATCGCGGATTCGAAGGTCGCCCGTGCCTGCGGCAGCAGCCCGTCGCGATACAGGCTCATCACGCGCTCCTGCGTCTTGAGCGAGATCCAGTCGCGATCGATTTCGCCTGCGGCGTCGAGTTTGCTCGCGCGCAGCCGCTCCTTGGCCGACTCGCGCTCCAGCGCGGCTTGCTCGACGGCGGGTTTCTGCTTGCGCCAGAAGTAGAGCGGAATTTTCGCGCCAAGCGAGAGCATGTAGTAATCGCGAAAGCCCGGGCCGGTCTTTTGATAGGTGTAACCGACGTTGAAATCCGGGATGTAATCTTCTTGCGCGAGCTTGAGCGAGATTTCACTCTTGCCGGCGTCGGCCTCCGCCATTCGGACTGCAGTGGGATTATGCGCGGCCAGCTCCATGAGCTGGTTGCGATCGATATGGTCCGAAATCACGGTGGGCGCGAGATCTGAAATCTGGATGTTGCGGGAATCGACATCGCGCCCGAGGATCGATTTCAAGGTGATCTGACGCTGCGCTATTTCCTGGCGCGTCATCTCGATTTCCTTGAGCATGGCAGTCGCGGCCAATTGCGCCTTGATCAAATCGGCCTGTTGCCCTTTACCGAGGCGGTACTGATCTTCCGCGAATCGCGCGATATCGGAGAGTTGGTCGCGGCTGGCTCCAAGCAGCCGGATGCGTTGGCTCAGGAAAAACAGTTCGAAGCAGTTCTCGCGAACCTTCTCTGCAACGTCGCGGCGCGCCTCCTCGTATTGTTGCTTTGCGATTTCGGCATCGCGCGAGGCCGCGCCGGCTCGCAGCCGCAGCTTGCCGGGCCATGGAATTTCCTGCGTCGCGCCGATGCCGGTGTAGAAAAAGTCGCTAGTCTCGTAACCCTCGAACGGCTTGGGACCTCCGACAGTCAGCTGTTGAAGCGAGATTTCAGGATCGGGAAGCGTGGCAGCCTGGATCGGCATCTTTCCCTGCGCTTCGTAATGTTCACGCGCAGCGATGACGGCCGGATTGTGCTCGACGGCGTCGGCCACGATCGCTTCGATTTGTAAATTTGCACACCGGCCGTCGCGAGCTTGTGCGGCAGCGCCGATCGCGACCGCAATCGCAAGCATCCAGCGAAAAACGTCTCTCATATGACACCCGAAACCGATCGCTCATTGCGGCGAGCGATGACCGCGCGCGCTTCACGCGCACGAATCCCTTCGATTAGCGTTCACGCGGCCGCGCGTCGGCGCGGATTCATCGGAACGCGTTACGAACGAATGTTTCGGGGGTTCAGATCTGCAGCGAACAGAGAGCGCTTCGGATGAGGCGCGGAGGCGGAGACCATTCTGCGACGAGGATCGCGAGACGAGGGAACCTTGAGGGAGCAAAGATCGTGGAGACCGGAACCATCGCGACGCTGAATCCCGACATGTCCGGGCTCGTCAACTGCAGCGCCGGTGCGACCTCACCCTCCTGGGTCGAAGTCCCGACGCCGCAACATTCACTAGGGTTCTGCGCGGGAGGTCGCGGACAATCCTTCGAACAACATTCCAGCGCGCGCGCATTGCCGATCGCAGCCAGGCAGGATGCCGCGCC
This sequence comes from uncultured delta proteobacterium, assembly GCA_963815835.1. Classification (GTDB taxonomy): domain Bacteria; phylum Desulfobacterota; class Binatia; order Binatales; family Binataceae; genus DATGKG01. Next base: position 1,806,386 of record CAWFIF010000001.1, on the reverse strand, counting down.
CCCGCCAAGCACGAGCGTGAGAACTATGAAGATTGTCGCAAACCGCCGCATCGTCAGTGAACTAACGCAAATGCTATGCCGGTCCCGCAAATCTGACAAGGTGGCGCGGGGTCCTCCTTGCGGGTTGACCACTTTATGGCAACCTGTGCGACAGATTTGGCGCGTTGTATATAGGGCGGGCGTTCGCCTCTGGTCTGCGGATAGGCAAAGCCGGAGCCTGCCTCTAGCGGCCTATAGCAGGAACTTAACAAATGTCGAGACCATCACCGACGCACTCGGTCGTCCGCTGGCTCCGGCGAACCTGGAATTGCGGTTTCGAGTGGTCCGATTTTGCTTTCGGTGGGGCGATTCGCGACACCGAGAACCACGACTAGTGTTGCGATGCGCCGCATCACTCGTAAAACCTCGAGGTACTGCTCGTACCCTCCATTTGCGAATGAGACAACGAATGCTTCGCACCGACGCTGCTCGAGCCGGCTCTTGAGCATTCGAGGCGCTCGCACCTCGCGCGGCGGCGGCCTAATCTCTGAGCATTGACATGGTACACGCGCGAACTGGATCGCGCCCGCTCTCGGCTCGTGGTGAGTCTCCGACAGCCGCTGTGCGACTTGCTGGCCTCCGCACTCGTGAGCCAAGGAGATGCCGAGGGAGGATCAACGGCGGCTGCAACGGCTTTGGAATGGCGTTCGATGGATCAGGGAATCTATGGGTCGCAAGCTCAGGTGGTCTTTCGCTTCCAAGCAATATCTATGAGTTTGGACCGTCCGGTGGCGCATCAAGTACCTCCAGTCTTGTTAGCACGATTCCCTTTGCTGACGGCACCTGCGCCGCGGCACTATCCTTCAGCAAGGATGGTCTGCATCTGTACCTGGCGCGTCAGTTTTGCGGCAATGGCGGCGACGTGGTCGAGGTAAGTCCGACTGACGGGTCGGTGGTGCGCACTCTCACTCATCCGTCCCGGTGTTAACGCCGGTGTACGCTGAATCAGCCGGCCACGGTGGTAGCTTAGCTCACCGATGTATCACAGAACCCAGTCGCGGCGGTGGCGGGTCAGACGATCAACTTCATGCTTGGAAGCAGCACCTGCCAGGCGAGCACCAACCCTAAAGGTCTCGTCTCGTGCAGCGTTACGCCGAGCGCAGTCGGGATAACTACCCTGACGGCCGCGTTCGCCGGCACCAGTCAGTACGTCGCGTCAAATGCCTCCGCCGGATTCAACGCGATGGTTCTGGCTCCGACACTTACGGCCATCGCGACGGCTACCACGACTCCTGTGGCGACCGCGACTCCGACGGCCACGTTGACGCCCGTTGGCAAGGTGGGTCAGATTTACGCCAGCCCGCCGGAGCTCGACTTCGGCCATTGCGAAATCGCGCAGCACGGCGAAACCAGGACGGCTTTTCTATTCAACCCATGGTGGAATAATGGAACTGCGACTATCAGCGGCATCTCGGTTCAGGGCAGCAGCGATTTTCCCATCGATTTGCGCGACACGACCTGCGGATCGACACTCCCGGTGGGCAGACTCTGCGCGATTGCAATCCAGTTCACTCCATCAGCCGGCGGATCGCGCCAAGGTAAACTGGTCATCCAGGATAATGCTTCCAATTCGCCGCAGGTGGTTATTCTCGACGGGCACGGAGATGACGACGATCACTGACGGAATGGTGCGCTAGAGTGCGACTGACTTCGAAGCGGTCGCACTTCTCGCGTCGGCGACCTAATCTGCTGACATGGATATCAGCAAAATTCCGGTCGGCCAGAATCCTCCTTTCGACGTCAATGCGATCATCGAAATTCCCCAGGGCGGGCTTCCCATCAAATATGAACTCGACAAGGCCTCGGGGACGCTATTCGTCGATCGCTTTCTGCATACCTCGATGGTCTATCCAGCGAACTACGGCTTCATCCCGCATACGCTCTCCCGCGACGGCGATCCCCTCGACGTGATGGTTGTGACCCAGGTGCCGGTGATGGCAACCGCGATCATCAGGTGCAGGCCCATCGGGGTGCTGATAATGGAAGATGAGGCGGGCGGTGATGACAAGATCATCGCGGTGCCGGTGGACAAGCTGAATCCGTACTATTCGAAGGTGGAAAACTACACCGACCTGCCCTCGATGCTGCGCGATCAGATCGCACATTTCTTTCAGCACTACAAAGATCTGGAAGCTGGGAAATGGGTCCGGATAATGCGCTGGCTGGAAGTCAAGGACGCTGCGGAAGAGATCCTCAAGTCGATCGCGCGCGCCGACAAATCGAAGTCATCATCGAGTTAGCCAACCCGAGCAGCCACTAACCGCCCGCGCTTGCGACGAGCAATAAGACCTGATGCTTGCGTGGTTATCCATCGCGCATCCCAAGGCGTTATTGGTTGTTGAGGCCTTCTTCTTCACTTATGCCTGCTCGAGCTGATCACCTGAGCCTTGGCGAGTAGAGCATCGCATAGAAAGCTGGGTATGCTCCGCACGCCGTGGGAGCTCACGGCCGCATTCGAAATCATGCTTGCCTCCCACGGCTCCGGCGAGTTATTGCTTGGCGGTCGCCATAATAGCTAGTCAAATTGCTCAGCAGTTTCGGTTCGCCCACGACTAAATCCGGGGCGAAGCGGGGGGTGGAATGGCTGATCAGCAAACTCCACGAAATAGCGGATTCCGTCTGTTCACTGCGCTCGTTGCGATTGATGCGCTCGTGACCACGTGTTTTTGGGTGAGAACGCAAGGCGCGATAGTGCGACTCCTTTCGGCGCTAGCAGACAAGCCCACGGAGCGAAGCGCCGCTGCCGTAGCCGGTCATGTCCGCCAATCGTCGCGGGCGCGGACGGAGCATGGCACGGTTTCGATCGCCTTCGAGCCGAACCTCGGCCAGGCAAATTCGGCGGCACGGTTCCTCGCCCATGAGCGCAATTCCACCCTCTACCTGACTGCGGATAGTGCCACGATCGTGGTCACCCATGTCCCGGACGGCATCTCACGCCGCGCGGCCAACGCGATGATGTCCGTTAAGGCCGAGACCGATTCCTCGATAGTCAAACGAATCCATGCGTCCGCGCTGACGATGAAATTCGAAGGCGCAGCATCTTCGCCAACTATCACGGGCGAGGACGAGCTAGCCGGGCGGAGCAATTATTCATCGGAAAGGATCCGGCAAAGTGGCACACAAAGATTCCGACCTATCGGAAAGTCAAATACCGGGCCCTTTATCCTGGGGTTGACGCCGTCTTTTATGGCGCTGACGGCCAACTCGAATACGACCTCATAGTGTCAGCTGGCGCGGATCCATCCCGAATCCGGCTCGGACTCGACGGCGCGCGCAAGCTCGAAATGAATGCGGATGGGGACCTTGTCGCAAGCACGGGCAACGACAGAGTCGTGCTGCATAAGCCTGTCATCTATCAACAGATCGGGGCTCAGCGAAAAGCAGTTGCGTGCGGTTTCGTGCGCATGGCGCGCGATAAAGTCGGAGTACGCGTCGCCGTCTATGATCGCACTCGTCCGTTGATAATAGATCCCACCGTCACCTACGCGACCTACGTCAGCGGCTCCGGCTTTGACAACGTAAACTGGTCGGCGCTCGATCAGGCCGGAAACCAGTATCTGACCGGACTCGCGTGCTCGAGCGATTTCCCGGTCGGCACAATCTCGAGCAATCCTGAGTATCAGAGCGCCTATGGCGGGGGCTGCGATGCCCTCGTGACCGTGCTCAATCCGTCCGGAACCGAGCTGATCTATTCGACCTTTCTTGGCGGCAGCCTATTCGATCAGGGCTTGGGAATCACGGTCGATGGGGCGGGCGCCGCATACGTGGTTGGGGAAACTGCGGGAACCTTTCCAACCACCAATGGCTCTTTTGCGCCCATTGACCCGGGGCTGGCGATCGAAGGATTCGTCGCCAAGCTGAGCCCCGACGGCAGCACCCTACAGTACGCCACTTACCTCGGCGGTAAGACGTCCTTTACCAATGCGCAGGATCGAGCGTTTGGCGTCGCCGTTGCACAGGGCTGCATGTCGAACTGTAACGCCTACGTAACCGGGCAAACCCCGACCAACGATTTTCCGACCGCCGGCAATCCGGTGCAACCCCAGAACGCCGGCTTTCCGAGCAATGCAGCCTTTCCAACTAACAACTACTTCGACGGGTACGTCGCCGAACTGAGCGCCGACGGCTCCCACCTGATCTATTCGACTTACCTCGGCGGCAAGGGCGGCGACTTCTGCGGCGCGATCGCGGTGGATAGCGCCGGTGATGCATTTGTCACAGGACTTAGCGACGCATTTGCGGGACCAGCTAGCCTGCCTACCAGCCCGACCGCGGCGCAGCCCAATTTTGCCGGAACGACGGATGCATTCGTCGTCGAGCTGAACCCCACTGGATCGCAGATTGTCTATTCGACCTTTCTCGGCGGCAGTGGCTATGACATCGGCCAGGATATCGTGCTTGACAGCGCGGGCAACGCGTACGTCAGCGGCTACACTTATTCGAGCGATTTCCCGACGTTCGGCAGTTCCATTCTGGAATCGACTTTCCCCGGCTTTCTGAGCGGATGGGTCACCAAGCTGAATCCCAGCGGCGGATTTGTCTTTTCGACCTACACCGGAAACCTGAGCAGCCAGCCCTCGCAACGCATCGCCCTGGACGCTGCGAACAACGTATACCTCGCTGGATGGGCCAACGTTCCTACCACATTTCAGACCGTCGATCCGGTTCAGTCCACGCCACCAGCCTCCGGAGTTGTGCTCAACAGCAACGACGGAGGTACTACTTTTCAGAACTCGGGATTCCCACTCAATGTCGGTTCGACGGGAAGCGACGATATGGTGGTCGACTCCTCCACCACTTCCCATACCGTCTATGTTGGTACGCTTCGCGGAGGCCTTTTCGTGAGTGCCAACGATGGTGTTAGCTTTTCATCGACCTCGTTCACCAATCCCGTGTACGCGACTTACCTCGATACGAATACCAGCTCTCCTGAAACCCTCTACATCGGAAGCGCGACAGGACTCTACCAGGTCACCAATCAGGGACAGACTATCTCGCCTACCTCGATCACGGCTTCGGTGGCGTTGCTAGGTGTGGATACCACTGTAAGCCCTTCGGCGATCTATGCGTGGACGGGCGGTACGCAGCTTCAGGTGTCAACCGACGGAACCAATTTCTCGCCGATGTCGGCTACTATCCCCACCGGGGCCTATCCATACTCGATCGCGAGGGACCCCAATAGCGGAACGCTATATCTCGGAACCAACGATGGTGTGCTGTCAAGCACCGGCGGCAATCCATTTGTCAAAACCAGCATGACCTTCTCGCCTGCTTACCAGGTGATCGTCGATTACAACAGCAACCCATCGATCGTATACGCCGGAACTATTTCGCAGGGCGTTGCGTGGAGCTCGGATGGTTTCAATACCGTTAACTTGCCGGTAGGAGTGTTCTTTGGCAATGTTCAAGCGCTCGCCCTCGATCGCACGACCACGCCGGCGACGCTTTACATTGGAAGTTCCGCCGGAGTGTTTATCAGCAGTGACGGTGGCCAGACCTTTCAGGGGACCGGACTCGGTAGTGACAACCCCGATATCAATTCATTGGCGATCGATCCGGGCTCGCCGAACGGCATCTTTACATCGCTGTTCCTGGACACTACGGCCAGCGTCTCGGAAATCAGCCCGGATGGATCCCAGTTGCTGTTCTCGAGTCTGCTTGGCGGCAGTGAGACCGGTTTCATGAACGGGCTTAACGTCTCCGCGACTGGGTCGATATACCTAGCGGGCGGCACCTTTTCGCATGACTTCCCAACCACTTCAGGCGCGTTCCAGCCTTCCTCCACCGCACAGTTGAGCGGCACTGCCGCTAATATCTCGTCCGTTGTGGCTTCGCCCGGGTCAAACCAAACCGTAGCTCCCAACGGTGGAACCACACTGACGTTCGCGAACGTTACCTCGTCGGGTACGACGACCGCCACCACCAGCAGCACGACCGCGAATCCACCCGCGGGCTATACGCCTCTATCGCAATACACCGACATCACAACCACCGCCTCATACAGCGGAACGATTACCGTATGTCTCAATTACAATCCGGGACAGGTGGTGAATGCACAGGCGCTCAATCTGCTGCACTTCGAAGTGAACGGATGGATCAATGTCACGACCAGCAATGACACCTCGCAAGGTATTATCTGCGGCAACGTGACCAGTTTGTCCCCGTTCGTGATCGCGAGTCCGGCCCTAAGCTCGACAGCTACACCTACGCCTACTGCAACACCTTCCGCGACCGCGACGGCCACCAACACGGCGACCGCAATCCCGACGGCGACCGCTACTAAAGGCAGGAGGCCGACTCCAACCCCGACGGCTACGGCTACCAAAACCAAGAGACCGACTCCAACCCCGACGGCTACTGAAACCAGGAGGGCTACTGCAACGCCGACGGCCACATCTACGCCCATGGGCAAGGTTGGTCCAATTTACGTTACGCCAATAGAACTCGATTTCGGTCGCTCTGAAACCAGGCAGCACGGCGAAACGCGGACGGCGCTGCTATCTAATCCATGGCGGAATAGTGGAGCCGCCACTATCAGCAGTATCTCCGTTCAGGGCAGCGGCGATTTTTCCGTCGATTCGCACGATACCACCTGCGGATCGACTCTTGCGGTTGGCCGGACCTGCACAATAGCGATCCAGTTCAACCCCTCAGCCGTTGGTGCGCGAAGCGGAACGCTGGTTATCCAGGACGACGCGACCAACTCGCCTCAACTGGTCCATCTCGATGGCTTTGGAGACTTCCGCTGATGTGGCGGCCGAGATCGTTCGAACGCGATCCCGCAAAGTGTCAGGTGCGAATGTTACTTCGAAGGAAGGTCAACGCGTCCGATCGAGTAGGCGACCGCCGCGTACGCAGTCAGCAACTCCGACTTGCTCGAAATCAGCGTGTAGCGCGCGTTGGCAAGATCGCGTTGCGCCGTGAGCAATTCCACGATCGTGCTTAGCCCTTGGCGATAGCTCTCGCTGTTAGCCGAGTAGGACTCCAGTGAGGACGCGAGCAGGCTTTGCGCATATTCATACTTGCTTAGCGAAGATTGAAACTCATAATACGCGCGCCAAACCTCGGCGACCGCGTCGATTTCGAGTGTCTTGAGGTCAGCGCTGGCCACTTCGCGATCGGCTTCGGCCTTGCGAACATCGTTGAGTCGGCGAAAGCCGGTAAACAGATCCCACTTGATGGTCAGCATCGCGGAGTACTGCGGAGTTGAGATCTGTACCGAGGGCGGTCCTCCGAAGGTATAGTTCCACACGTTCTCGCCGTAGACCCCCGCGGTGCCTACCGTGGGAAACCATTGCGCCCGCGCCTGCTCAATCGCCGCGTCGCTCGCCCGCACCTGCGCCTTCCTGGCGGCAAGATCGGGACGCGATCGGCGCGCCTCAGCGATCAGCGTTTCGACATCCTGGCTGAGCGATTTCGGAACCGGTTCGTTATAGAGCGGCTGAACCTCGAATGTCGTGTCCGCCGCAATTCCCAGCGCGACAGCCAGATTGGCTTGCGCGTCGCGCAAGAGCTGATCGGCATTGGCCACATCGAAGCGCGATTGCGCGAGCCGCTCCTGCGCCAGCAGGAGTTCCGGTTGGGTTGCGAGGCCGAGATCGACACGTTGTTTGACCGAGTCGAAATCAGCCTTTGCGAGCGTGAAATTTATCCTGGCCGCCTCGACTGCCGCCTCGACCGCATCGAAAGCGTAAAACGTCTGCTCGACGCCGAAGACAACATCCTGAATGGTCCGGTTAGCCGAAAAATTCGCCGCGATGAGCTGCTCGCGCGCCTGCTCGGAGGCCGACGCACGGCGCCCGAAATCGATCAGCGTGTAGGTCAAGGCGACCTGATTGTCGGTCTGCCATTGCTTCACCGCGCCGAATGTGCCGGGCAACTCGAACGGGATGCGCGTGTAACCGGAATCCGATTCCACCGATACCTGCGGATAGTACGGCGACCGCGAAGCACCGTAAGTGGCGGCGGCGGAGCGCGCAGCCTCCCAGGCGCGCCGAGTGCGTGGGTTGTGGCGCAGCGCAATATCGATAAGCCCCGACAGGTCGAAGGGTCGTCCCGATTCGGTCTCCATGGATTGTGGCACGGCAGCCGCGATCGAACTTTGCGATAGGTCCCTCTGGCGCGCGATTGCGGAGGATGGTTCCCATTCGCGCTGCGCGCTTGGCGGCGCGAATTTGTCCGGCGACAGTTCCGGCCGATTAGTGAGCGTGTTACATCCCGCAAGCGAAAGAAGCAGACACGGAGTCATGACCAAGATACAAAGCGGAGGAGGAGTTTTGCGATCGAGCTTATGAACCGCGATTTCCATATGCAGCTACCGATGCGCGCTCGCCTGGCGCGATCCGCGAAAGTTGCTCCGAAAGCTCGCCGGCGAGAACCGTCAGCCGGCGAAAATTTTCTGTTTCCGAGAGCAGCGTGCGACGCGACTGGATTGGCAAAGTGGAAAGCGCGGCGAAGTTATCGGCGGCGACTTCCCGCTCAAGCGTATCCAGAATATCTCGCGCTCCAGCCTCGTCCCATGACGGGATCGATCGATCGACGCCCGAAGCGCGGCGCTTTACGAAATCGAGGCAGTCGCGGAAATGCCCGGCCAGCGTCGCACTGAACTGCGCGCGGGCAGCGTCGAACGCGGGTGTAAGCGGTGGAATCTCGACCAGGTTGAACACCGAGGCTGCGCTCGAGAGGCGATGAGTAATGCGCCGCAGGGTGCCGACCGTTTCGATGATCGCGTCGGGGTCCACGATCGAGCGGCGGCCCTCGATGCGCGCGTCGCCGGCGATTTCGAGCAACTGACCGAGCGTCTTCGCCGAATCGATCTCGATAGTCTCGATCTCAGATTCGGTGAAGCGGCGCGGACCGCCCGGCATCAGCGAGAGTATCGTCTCAAGCATTTTTTCCAGGCGCGGAACCATCGAATCGCCGGCGTATTCCGGCGCGAGAATCAAGAAAATCAGCGCCACCACGATCACGCCGAGAAAGACTCCCCATAGCCGATAAAGCGGCTCGTGGATGTCGGCGTTGGGGCTGAGCGCGACAAACACCAGCACGAAAGTTGTCCCAGCCTGCTTACCGGCATACCCGAGTCCGCCGCCGCTGAGACCGACGTACGCGGCGACATAGAACATGATGAAGCAGACGATCAAATAGCTCACGATGGTCTCGAAGTTGGGCGTCAACACGAAAATCGCGGCGAGCGCGAGCACACCGCCCATCGCGGCCCCAACGAAGCGCAGGGTCATCTTGTTAAGCGACGCGCCGTAGGTCGGAAGCCCGGTGATCATGACCGTAAGAATGATGGTTTTGAGATCGGCGCGATGAGCCGTCATCGCGACCACGAATGCCAACGCCATCGCGATCGCGAGCTTGATGCAATGGCGAATTTTCCCGGGGTCGCTTCGTGCAGAGGAAATCTCGTGCGGCGTAGGCTTACGCGGCGAATCGTGCAGTGGGATCGGCGAATGGCGAAACAGGCGCGCGAGCCGCTGCAAGCCGATGATGAACGCGCTCATGTTGCTGAGTTCGTCGGCGCGCACATTGACGATGAATTTTGAATGCAGCTCGCTGATTCTTTGATTGAGCGCGGATATCGCGTTCTCGACCGGCGTCACCGTGTCGGGCGGATCGGCATGGTAGAAATCGCCCGCAAAGTGCGCAGCTTCGGCCGCCAGGCTCGCATCGATCGCGCCAAGCGTGGCTTCCATTTCAGGCCTGATCCATTCGCGAATCCCACGCGGCACCGCCTCGCGCGCGATTCCGAGCAGGCGCTCGATCGCGAGTCTGCGGCGTTCGTTGCTGGAAACTTCCCCGAGCAGTAGTGCATGGCGGCGCGGACTCAGATTTTCGTAGTCCGCGCGCGCCAGCAACGAAAGATAAACGCTGAGCGCACCGGTTATCGATGGCGACGGCAATTGGATCGCGCCATTGGGATCCAGATAGGCGCGCCCCACCAGCGCGAGCTGCTTTCGCATCGCGTGCGTGGCATCGGTCAACAATTGCAGTAAGCGACGGTCGGCGGGATCGGGCCAGAGCACATTGTCGAACAACATCACCAGTCCGAACGCGACGCACATCCCGCCAAAAGTGTAGCCGACCGACCAGCCGAAGTTTTTCGGATCGAAAATGATGATGAAGAAGGTGGTGAGGAAGACGACCTCGATCATCCTCCATCCGTTGCTGAGCTGCTCGTCGGTGAAATAGTAAGTCCACGCCGCGGCCACGATCGAAAAGAACGGCACCAGAAGCCAGGGCGTCTCTGCGAGGCTGCCCGCCAGCGGCATCGAGATCGCCAGCGAAATCGCGGACGCCGCTATCAGTCCAAAGCCCTTGGAGGGAACCATCATCGCGGCGGGCGCCGAGAGCACCGACCATAGGACGTAGACGCCGAGCGGCTCGTCGATGTGCATCGCAGCGGAAAGCCCGGCACCGAGCGCGGCGATGAGCGCCATCCTGGTCGAAGTGCGCACTCGATGCGGATTGGCGGCGAGTTGCTGCGTGAGCGAGAGAACCGAATTGTCCAGCCGCGCGCGAATCGCGTCTAGCAGCGGCAGCCGCGGCCGTATCGGGAGACTCGGCGCCGGAGTTGCGGCAGCCATGACTCAGCGAACTCCCTGCACGGTCACGACCGCAGTTGCTCCCATCCTGAAAGGACGTTCAGGATCGCGATCCTCCAGCGTGATGCGCACCGGAAAGCGTTGCGAGAGCCTGACCCAGTTAAGCGTTGCTTCCACTTGCGGCAGACCCGCGACGGTCGCGCCGTTGTCCTGATACAGCGCCCATCCGACGCCTTGCACTCGTCCGCGAAAGCGATGGTTCGGATAGCTGAGCAGAAATACTTCGGCGCGCATGCCGGGGCGGATATGATCGAGAAAGTTTTCGCGGAAGTTGGCGAGCACGTACCAGGTCCGGTTGTCCACCAGGCTGATTACTTCCTTGCCCTCATTGGCGTACTGGCCGACCGCGATGTTGAGATTGGTGACGTAGGCATCGAAGGGCGCCTTGACGTAGCAATATTCTACATTAAGGTTAGCGTCGTAGACCGCGGCCTCCGCCGCTTTGCGCCGCGCGTTGATATCGCCCAACTGCCCGAGATCGTTTTCCGTCTTGCGCACTTCGCCTTTCGCACTTTCGATCGCGGCCTGTGCCGCGGCGAGCCGGCTCTTCGCATTGAAGACGTCGTTGGCTGTGACGAAATGCCTGGGCAGCAGCGGCACGATGCGATCGAGGTACTGCTTGTCGTAGGAGGCGTCCGCTTCGAGCTGCGCCTGGCGCGCCTTGGCCGATGCGATCGACGCCTCCAGTCCCCGGATATCGAGATTGGTCAGTGTGAGTCTCGCCTGCTCCGCATCCAACACGGACTTGTATGGGCGCGGATCGACAACAAATAGCAGATCGCCCTGCTTCACATGCTGGTTGTCATGAACCAGCAACTCAACGATCGGTCCGCTGACGTGGGGCGCGATTCCGACGATATTGGCACGCACGTACGCGTCGTCGGTCCGGGGATACAAATAGTAGCGCCGCGCGACGATCAGTCCGAGGATTATTGCGCCTACGACGATCGCCGCGCCGACCACGCGCCCGGCTATCACGAGCGCCAGGTTGGCACGATCGGGTGCGTCCGCATCCGCCACGGTCCCCTCCTCAAATCCTGTTGAAGAAGATGAGGTAGAAAGCGCATCCAATCAAGAAGGCGAGGCATGGGTAGATGATGGTCCGCGGTCCGAGATAAGGTTCGATTCCGATTGCGGTGAGCAGTGGATACAGCGCGGCGGCCGCGATCGCACCGACGATAGCGCAAAGCATCCAGGCCGGAAAGTTTGCACCCGCTATATTGACGATTGGATCGCATCCGGTTAGCGCGAGTGCCGCGAATGCGCTGGTTGCTACGAGCAACGACCCCGGGAATTCCCGCCCTACCCTCACCGCGGCAACGATAGCGCGAATTCTATCCTGACCCAAACATGGTCATAGTCAGCGGAAAAGGCCGGCTTGGAGCGCCACCCTAGACCCGAACCGCCAGCGATTTGAGCCCGCGAAAGCGCCCCATGCTGCGCCACTGAGGCTCGCTCTCGGCGAGTTGCATATTCGGATACCGCGCGACTAGCGCGGTGATGGCAACTTGCGCTTCGAGGCGTGCGAGGCTGGCGCCGAGGCAATAGTGGACGCCCATCGAGAACGCGAGATGCTCGTGGTCGGCGCGCATGATGTCGAAGCGATCGGCATCGGGAAACCGCGCGGGGTCGCGATTGGCCGCGCCAAACAGCACGGTCACGAGGTCACCTTTCCAAATGGTCTTACCGCCGAGTTGAATGTCTTCTAGCGCGGCCTGCGGCGAGGGCGCCTGGGTAGGTGATTCGTAGCGCAGCATTTCCTCCACTGCACTCGCGATCAGGGCGGGATTCGCGCGTAGTTTCTTGAGTTCAACGGGATGCTTCAGCAACGCAAGCATTCCATTCGCGATCAGACTGCGTGTTGTCGCATGACCCGCCGCGAACAGCGTTTCCACCATCGAAAGAACTTGCTCATCCGATAGTTTGCGTCCATTTTCCTCGGCCACCAGGATCGCGCTCAACAGATCGTCGGCAGGACTCCGCCGGCGCTCATCGACCAGGCTGGTGAAGTAGTCATTGAAGCGGCTCACCGAGCGGCTACCCTCCTCCATCATCTCCGGAGTGCGCACGATGCCGCGCGAGACCACGATGCCGTCGACGAGTTCGCGCAATTGTTCCGAATCCTGCGGCGGCGCACCCAGCATTGCCCCGATCACGTCTGCGGGAATTGGATATGCCACGTCCGCGACAATATCGATTTCGCTTTTCCCGGCGAGCGCATCGAGTTTCGACCGCACTATCTGTTCGGTCGCTGGCCGTATCCGCGCGATCGCGGTGGGACTGAAGGCTTTTCCGAACACATTTTTCATCCAGGTGTGCTCGGGTGGATCGGTGAACGCTAGCTCATGAGCCTGGAACGAGAAGATCGGTTCGCCGGCTCCGAATTCCGCGCGCATCTTCTGAAGGTACGCTGCACGGCTGAAGCGGCGATCGCGCAGATAGGCGACCGCGTCCGCGTAACGTGTGAGTACCCATCCGTGCATGAACTCGCTCCAATGAACCGGATCGTCTGCTCGGAGCCTGTGATAGTACGGGTATGGATCGGGATAGCCCGGAAGCGTTGGGTCGCAATCCTCAGGAAATTGCAGATCGATGGAAGCCATGAGCAATCATCCTTGAGTGCCCAATGGTGCGGCAAGAAGGAAGAGCAGTCGCGAAGCGCCAAGCGTCGTCGCTCAGTGGCAGGAGTCAACCACTACCTCGACCCGGCGGTTCTTCTGGCGTCCCTGCTGATCGTCCGATCCATCGGGATTCGTATTCGGCGCGACCGGCCGTGTCTTCCCGTATCCTTTCGTCGGGGTCGATTCGGGCAGGAACTTGTGGCTCACCAGCCATCCCTTCACCGCGTCGGCGCGCCGCTCGCTGAGACGCTGATTGTATTCGGCCGAGCCGATGGAATCGGTGTGACCTTCGATCGCCGCTGAATGATTGCCGAGTTTGGTAATCTCGGGACCGAGCGCGCTCAAGGTTTCCTCAGCATCGGGATTGAGATCGGATTTGTCGAAAGCGAATAGCGCATCGGAACCGACATTGAGGCGATGCTGACATCCGACGATTTCGCGCTTGATAGCCTGGATGCCCTTGGGGACCTGGATCGCGCCCGGCTTCTGCCATGGTCCTTTGGGATGCTGGATTTCGCCGGGCACCTGCCAGGTGCCCCCGCGCGATGTATCGGTAGGCAGCAAGATCGAACCAATCGCCAAAACCAACACCAAGGCGCATCGCGATGCTCGCAAGTGTATGTTCCTGGCCATCATCATCGCTCCCCTCTTGGCGATACCACATTGCTGGAAACGACGGCCGAGCACCGGTTCCGGAAATCTACCAACGTTCCGTCTGATGCACGGCCATCGCCGGCTGAGCCGCCACACTCAGACCGCTGCGCTCGCAGGCCGGTGCGGTCGCGATACGGTACGCGATAATCGCAATCACAGTAATCGCGGTCCCAGCGATGATATCGGTCACGTAATGATGCCCCATGAAAGGAGTAGAGAGCAGCATCAGCGCGTTGATCGCGGCCATCGGGCCCCCCAGCGGGCGTTTTCATACACTGCGTTCCGTTCGCCGACGAGCACGTGGTGATGTCAAAGGAGACGCGCAAGGCGAGTCGAGAAAGTCCGCTTGAATGCCTGCCTCAAAGACTAGAGCGCCCGGTTGCTTCGCAGATGGCGTTGAAGTCCGATTACAAAACGCCGCGCCGTACGCCGGTGGCAGTAGTTTTTCGGATACGCTGCCGCCCTTATCCTCTGTTTTCGGTTCAGCGGGTAGCTTAGAGGTTTCCGTCGACCACGGTGAGCAGGCCGATGATGCTGGTACCCATGGTCTTGTAGCCGACGTACACAACAACTGCGACCGCCGCCATGATCAATTTCCTTCGGAACTGTCTGATTAAAGCAATTATGTACAGACTGTAGGCGCATACCCTAGGAATGACCCGCTGGGCGGGTTGCGGCAGAGGCACGGGGGTCGCTTTAGCGGCACGCAATAAGGGCGCGATGCAGCACCGCAACTACGATGATCGAGGAGAACTCTTATCCTCGCCTGAGCGTGGTCGCAACGAACTCCGGATCAAGCGGATTGAGGACGTTTTCCGAGGTCTCAACTTCTTGATTCGTTCGCCTCGAATCGAGCAGTCGTATGGAAGGGGCGTCCGCGAATTCTTCCTGATATACTTGAAGAATGGCGGCGATTCCGATGTAGATCGCGGCGTAGGCCCTGGAGAACACTATATGAACAGCACTAGCTTGCCGAATGATGGATCCATGAAGTCTGACCGGCATCCTAAATCCGCCGCGCGCGAATATCTCGAGGCGTTCGGCTTCGCGCTCATCATAGCCCTGGTCATGCGGGCTTCCATCGTACAGGCCTATGTAATCCCGACCGGTTCGATGATACCCAGGTCGGCGATCACATTCTGGTCAACAAGATCAGATACGGGCTGCGTGTTCCCAATTCAGTTTTGGGATTGAAGGTTCCGGGGTTGCCATTGGGTCAATATCTTTGTCGGTTCCAACCCGTGCAGCGCGGAGACGTGGTCGTGTTCGTGTCTCCAGTTAACCCGAGCATGGATCTAATCAAGCGCGTCATCGCGATTCCCGGCGACGCCGTGATGGTGAAGAACGGGAAGGTTTTCCTTAATGCCCGAGCGATGAACGATCCGCATACTCGCTTCGAGGTAGCCGATCAAAATCGCACTCCAAGTCAGGTAAAAAATCCGCGCGACAACTTCGGCGTGTTTGATGAGCATACCGGCGATGTGTTAGGTCCGGTCACAGTACCTCCCGGCAAACTCTTCGTCATGGGCGACAACCGCGACGACAGTTTCGACAGCCGCTATTGGGGCTTCGCAGACGTCAGCGCGGTCGAGGGCCGCGCGATTGTTGTCTACTGGTCATGGGATACCACCGGGGGCGCGACGGTTCCGCCTCTACGATGGCGGCGCTTCGGACATCTCATCGACTGAAACGAGCTAAACCCGCCCACGAAGCGAACCGGAAACGTCGCCGCGCGACCAGACCGGATTAAGTTCCCCGCGGCTGTCAGTGAGTGCGCGATGCATCGAGAACTCGCGCGGATGCGAAGGCCCGGACGACCAGTAAAAGGTCGCAAATGCTACGGGATTTGCAGTTTGTTATTCACGCCTTTAACGCCGGTAGTGTCCTGCGCGAGCTTTTCCGCGCGGCTTGAAAGGTCGCTCGACGCCACCTTGCCGCGCAACGTGACCACGCCTGCCACTGTTGCGACGTGGATATCGGCACCGGTCGTGACTTTATCATCGTGCAGCGCGGTCTTGACCTTCGCGGTCAGGGCCGAATCGTTAACCGCGATGGCGGTTCCGTGATAAGCGTGACTGAGGGCGCTCTCGGCCGATTCGCCCGCCTCGTGTATCGACTGGCTCGCCGACTGGGCTAGGGCCGGTCCAGTCATCGCGAGCGCAAGGAGAAGCATCGGTAACAAGCTTGTTCCTAAAGCCAGTTTCATCACCCTTCCTCCAAGTCCTTGGGAAGCCGCCTGTCTCGCCGTCAGGTAACCGTCCTTCCGCCGGCGTCCGATCGATATCTCTACCCGGATCGCACCCTTTGCGGAAGTTCTGTATGGGTGAGGCTGATTGCGTCTCCAGCGATGAGGCGAGAATCGCGATCGAACTGCCTGCACGTGCAATCGGTCGGCGAATCGGGCTAGTTTGGGCGGGAAGCATGCACGGGCCCCGCATCATGAGGCCTGTTCGCGGAGAGGCTTAATGATTCCCTTTACCGGTAATCCCTTAAATCGCGCAAGCGAAAAGCGCACCGATTCAAACTGGATCGAGTCAAAACGGCGCGATCCGTCTTCGCTGGTACTCCCGATGTGGCGCCTCCAGCCGCTTCTTCTTGGTCCGGAAAAGTCCGGCCCTCGCCTCGAGCTTGGCCTGGTCAGGCCGGGAATTGCCGATTCGCTCGCGGGTGCTGAAGCAACGAGCATCTTTCTGGGCCTCGATGGTGACCGGGCGGTATTTGCGCTTGACGTGTCGGAGGCGGGTGACGCTGCGAAGACCGGACCGCTCGCCGAACTCGGCCATTTCCGTGACGCGCGTTCGGCGGCATCGATGGTTTCGATCAAAGACGCCGCAATCATCGCGCAGGCGAAGGCGCTGATCGATTGGCATCAGCGCCACGGCTTCTGTCCGCGCTGCGGCGAGCCAACCAAGCTGATGGACGCGGGTTACCGTCGGCTATGTGGCAAATGCTGCGCCGAACATTTTCCGCGCGTCGATCCGGTGGTCATCATGCTCGCGACCCACGGTGAGGCGTGTCTGGTCGGACGTGGCAAGCAGTTTCCGCCAGGGATGTTCTCCGCGCTCGCGGGCTTTATCGAGCCTGGGGAAACCATTGAAGAAGCGGTGCGGCGTGAACTGATGGAGGAAGCTTCGGTGAAAGTGGGCGTGGTAACTTACTATGCGACGCAGCCGTGGCCGTTTCCCTCCTCGCTGATGATCGGATGTTTCGCGAAGGCCGAAAGCCGCGACGTGAAGGCGGACGAGAACGAACTCGCCGAAGTGCGCTGGATCGAACGCAGCGTCGCGCGCGAGCTCATCGAGGGAAAGCAAGTGGATGGTCTACGGGTTCCCCCGCCGATCGCGATCGCGCACCATCTAATCCGGACGTGGGCTCTCGATGAGAAATGACCGCATGGTTTCCGTGGCAAAGATCGCCTCGAAGACCTGATCGGCTTCGTCTGCGCAGCGAACTCGTTTTATCCTGTTTCGGATTCGCTGGTGCCAAGGGAAATTTCTGAAAGCGAAGTCTGGTTGGCGGAAAGGGGCGGATTCGAATCCCGGAAACCTTTGAGGATTCAAAAGGATAAATTCTGCCCTCGACAGGCCGGCTTTTCGGCTGAACATTACCATCCCTGCAGACGGAGAATCTGTCCGCCGGCGCTTCGGTAGCGCCTCGCTGTATCGGGGCTGCCCTAGGCGGCGCGAAAACCGGGCCGCGCGCCAATATCTCAGAAAAGTTCTTTCGACACTCGTGCCCGGAGACAGGGTGTTAACGCTGAATTGGGACACGACCGTCGAAAGAACTTTGCTTGAAGATGACAGATGGAATCCCATCAACGGATATGGCTTTCGGAAACTCTTGCACAAAGGTTTTCACGGCTTGCCCTCCGAACCGCTGGACTCTGAGGTGCCAGAGTCGGGAGTCCTCGTCCTCAAATTGCACGGGTCTGTCGGGTGGCACCAAACGAACCGGGGTAGATTCTATTTTGAAGAGCGATATGGCTTCTTGCCACTTCTGGAATATAGATACAATGGCGTCCGCATCCCATTAACCGATCCGGAGCCAGCCCCGATTGGACCCCCGGACGGGTTTCCACTCGGATATCCATCCTTCCTGAAACAACTACCTGGACCCGAGATGCAGTCGATTTGGTATAAGGCGTCGAGGGCTTTGCGAGAGCTTTGAATGAGGCGCAATCGGTCGAGGTTTGGGGATATAGTCTACCGGAGAGTGACACCGCCGTGCGTACCTTGCTCAATGGCCTTCGCTTCCGACTGGCTGAAGGCGAAGTCCGAGCCCGGGTTCACGATCCTAATGCCGAGGTGCAGGATCTTTGGCGGGATTTCTTGGGAGACGCTGCTGAAATTGACGGTGTACTTTTAGAGTGACCGATGGCCCTTGGGGGGCTGATTACTGATCGCTCATTGATAGGGAGGGTGCACCAGACTCGGCGAACCCTTAGAAAAGTCTACGCGGTGGATTTTGCCGGTCAGCACTTCGGTACAGAAAATCAAAATTTCAGCTATCGTTTCCGCTCTTCCGATATTCTCGTGATAGATGTCGGCAATCAGAGCGCCTGTTCTGAGTTGTTCTATGGGTATCTCCATGCGGGCAATATTTTGATACTGGCCGACATCGGGGTGCATCCGCAGAGGCTGCGATGCGACACCGTGGGGAAGGCGGTCTCTAAAGTGGTAGCGCAACTCCCATTCGTGGAGTGCGGTCGGCGCGCCGGTATTCGTAACGTATATATCGACCACTAAGGTGGCGCTGTTTGGGTTCGCTAGTGTGGTAAAGAGCGCGAAACCTCGACACTCAATCGCGATGTTCGGCTGGCGTTCGCGGCTTGCGAGAATAGCAGCCTCGATCTCGTGGGGTTTCATTTGACGCTTATCCCTCCCCACCCGTATCCAATATTCCGTCCGACCATCAAAGATAACGGCATGTAGCCGGGGGGCGTCGGGAATCGAGACCAGCACCAAGTTTTCACCTGCGGTTGTCGTGCGCAGCACAGGTTCGAGAGCTAGCCGGTCCTGAATACGTTCTGCGGCAATATCCTTTAGTTTTTTGAACGCGACGCTGGCGCTCTGGACGCTTCTGAAGCCGGTACAACGCTCCGTCTTCCTGTCCTGCACGGCTCCGACCACGAAGTATCCACCGTCTGCGTTTGCCATTGCAGCGAGGTCCTTGGCGAGTTCGTACGAATCGATATCATCAAGAGTTTCTTTGAACTCAAGCCGTTGGTTTTCCTCGCGACCGACCAAGCCATCCAACTCGACCGCTGCGACATCAACGATTCTTGTATCTTCGAGAAGTGCGCGCATGCCTCATCGTACCGCGCGGGGGCGCGAGGAACCATGCAACGCCCATGTCGAGAGGACCTCGGCGATAAAGAGGCGCGAAACTACGGGAGCCCTTCAGGGCCGTCCGTCGCGATGGTTCCCAATCGAGGCGCGGCCGTTGCGCTCATAATCTTCGGCGGCGACCCGAAACGCCCCGGCGGCGCGCCCGAATGTTTCAAAAGTCGCGATCCCTCGCTCGCGTGCGAGCGTGATTGTGCCCGCCACCATTGCCGCTTTCACCTCGGGCGGGACATGGCCCGATTCGACCGCGACCGCGAACGGCTTTCGCGCACGGCGTGCGAAGCGCGCGAGTCTGTCGAGCAGCGGTATGCTTTCATTGACATCGAGCGGGCGTCTCATGGCGCCGAATCCGGGTCCCGGCCTGACCTCCATCACGATCGCGTCGATGACCGGATCGCGATCGAGAATGTCGAGCACGCGATCGACGTTGTCCGGGTTGCCCGCAGGGCCTAGCGTCCACGCCGCATCAAGTGGGTTGCGGTAGCTACCGCCGATCACCTGGAAGAAGCTCTTGAATTCCGCGTATGAGGATTCCGACAACGCCGGGACTTCGAGCCCGTGGCTCGCGAATGTGTCGCTGATCACGACCGACTGTCCGCCCGTCATCGCAACCAACCCCATCGCCCGTCCCTTCACCTGGCGAGCGCGGGTCAGCAGTTCCATCGCATCCAGCATCGCTTCCAGTCCCGGCACTTCCACCGCGCCGCTCTGGCGCATCGCGGCGCGCCACACTGCGGTCGGGGTTGCTAGCGATCCGGTATGCGAGAATGTCGCATGCGCTCCCGCCTCGGTCAGGCCACCCTTCCACATCAGGACCGGAATTCGTGCGCTGGCGCGCTTAAGGGTTTCGAACAAGCGCCGGCCGTCGCGCGCGCCTTCGAGATAGATGCCGATTACGCGCGTCGTCGGATCGGCGGCCATCACTTCGAGGTAGTCCGCGGCCTCGAGTACGAGTGCATTGCCGATCGAGGCCGCCATACTGACCTTGATTTCGCGCCCTGGAGCCTGCATGCAGAAACTGATTCCATGGGTGCCGCTCTGCGAGATGAAGCATACGTCGCCCGGCTCGCCGGAGCGCAGGTTGGTGGAGTTGAGCAACCCCACCCCCGGGTTGCATAGTCCCATACAGTTGGGACCGACCAACGCGATGTCAGACCGCGACGCGATCTCCTTTAGTTCGGCTTCGAGTTCGATGCCGACCTGCTCACCGGTTTCGGAAAAGCCGGCGGTGAAATATCCGATACCTGCCACCTTGGCTGCGGCGCATTCGGCAAGCACCTGCGGTGCAAACTTTCGCGGAACACTCGCGATGGCGTAATCGATCGGTTCCCCAATCTCGGCGACGGTGCGGAAGTTTTTTATTCCGAGCGCTTCGATCGCGGCGCCTTCCTTGGGGTCGGGTTGCACCGAGTAACGCTTGCCCTTGAAGTTGTCGAGTCCGCGCAGCCACCTGAAGTCGCGCGACCCACGGTCACCGAACACCACCGTTGTGCGCGGCGTGAGTGCTCGCTTGAGATTCTCCCGGCGTCGCGCTTGACGTGCTGCCGCCACCGCGCTGGGCAAGGAACCGCGCCCGTTCAGGTCCCCGGACTGCTCAAGCAACATGCGCGCGTCGAGCACGCTGAGTCCCGATGCATAGACGACGACGGGATTCAGGTCCATCTCCTTGATTTCCGGGTGGCGCACCGCGAATTCGGAAATTGTCACCAGCAGCGATGCGATCGCGCCCCGGTCAACCGGCGCGCTCCCGCGCACACCATCAAGCAATGCCGCGCCACGCAGTTCAGCGAGCATCGCGTGCGCCTCGCGCTCATCAATCGGCGCGATCCTGACGGCGGTGTCCTTGAGCACCTCGACGAAGATTCCGCCCAGTCCGACCATCACCATCGGCCCGAACTGGGGATCGCGCGTGATGCCCGCCAGCAGTTCGAGCCCCGGACGCGCCATCGCCTCGACCGCGACCCCGTCGAATCTCGCGCTCGGAAGCGCCTTTGCGAGGTTTCGGCGAATCCGCTCGAATGCATCGCGCACCTCGGCCTCAGAACCAAGGCCAAGCACGACGCCGCCGATGTCGCTCTTGTGAGTGGCGTCGGGCGAGAGCACCTTGAGCACGACCGGAAAACCGCATCGCGCCGCGAAGGTTGCGGCTTCGTCGGCTGTGCGCGCGTGCTCGGGCATCTGGGTCGCAATCCCCAGCGCCTCAAGAATTCGCTTCGACTCTATTTCGGAAAGGACGTTGCCGCGTTGAGCCGCAGCGCCCGCGATTGTCTCTTCAAAGATGCTCTCATTCATCACTAGCAGCGCCCATTGTTAAGGAACTTTCCGATTGCCGGCCGTGAGGTGCCGGATGCTGACCCAATGAAGCTGCTCGCCTCGCGATTCAGCCAGGCGGCCCACTGGTCGACCCCTTGGCCGGTCTTCGCCGAGATCTCGAAGATCTCGATGTGCGGGTTGAGCCTCAGCACCCGTTCCCGCATCGTCTCCAGGTTGAAATCCGAAAACGGCAGGTAGTCTATCTTGTTGACCAGCAGCACATCGCTAATGGTGAACATCAACGGATACTTGAGCGGCTTGTCGTCTCCTTCGGGGATGCTCAGGATCATCACGTTTTTGATGGCGCCGGTGTCAAATTCTGCCGGGCAAACCAGGTTCCCGATATTCTCGACGAGAACGACATCGAGCGCGTTGAGGTCCAAGGCGTCAAGACCCTTGGCCACCATCGCGGCGTCCAGGTGACAGAAGCCCCCGGTTCGCAACTGCACAGCGCTGATGCCTCGCGCGGCGACCAGTTCCGCATCGACCATCGAGTCGATATCGGCTTCCAGCACGCCGAATCGGAAGCGGTCGCGGAGCGCATCAATGGTCTTGAGAATAGTCGTGGTCTTGCCGGCGCCGGGCGAAGACATCACGTTCAGCACGAAGGTTTTGGTTTCCTCGAGTTGGCTTCGCAGGCCTTCCGCAACCCTTTGGTTGTCGGCATGAATCTCTTCCTTGATTTCGATCAGCCTGACGGCGTCGCTCATAGGACCTCCATGTTTTCGATCAGATACTCACGGCCGGCGACCAGTTCCAAACCAGCCTCGCCGCAATCCGGACAGTGTGCGCGCCCCAACTCTTCCCGCTTGACTTCGAAGGAGCACGAGCACGACTGGCAGCACAGGACAGCACCGGTCCGCGTGATCGCCAATTGCGCGTTCTCGGCCACAGTGCCGCGGCTGAGATAGTCAAAGTAATGTTGGATCCACTCATCCTCGAGGTCGGACAGCGCGCCGATTCTCAAGTGAATGCGAACCACCTTGCTTACATCCTGCCCGGTGGCGTGTTTGAGAACGACATCGAGGATGCGCTCGGTGATCTGCAACTCGTGCATACCGATTGCGGCTCGTTACGCGGGAACGAACTCCTGCGGCCTGACCACGTCCATACTGATAGCGTCCAGAATGCAGGCCGGCCGGCACACGCCGCAGCCCATGCACTTCTCCTCGTCGATCACAGCAAACGTGCCATCGAGCATCATCGTGAGAGCATCGAAGAAGCATCGGTCGATGCACTTCTCGCATCCGTTACATTTGTCGTTATCGATGACCGCGCGAAAGCGGCTGGGCGATGCGAATTTCCCCACACCGGTTCGCATCGAGGTCCAGTTGATGCAGCAGTCGCTGCAGCAATTACAGATGACGTGACCGAGGCCTTGCTTGTTCTCGGCGATGTGCACCAGGCCTTGTTCCTCGCACATCTCCAGCATGCTCAGCGCTTCCTCGGGGCTCAGCTTGCGCCCGGTGCCGCGCTCGATCGCGTAATCGGCCGCGCGGTCGAGCTGCATGCACACTTCAACCGGCTGTCCGCAGGCGCCGTCGATCGCCCGGCAGGAGCACTTGGTAACCGCGATGTTCCGCGCCTGGCCGATGAAATTGCGGACATCGTCAGAGGCAAGGATCTGTGAATTGGGCTCGATGCTCACGTTGATTGGAACCACCCGGAGCACGGGCGATTGAAACACCCTGACTTCTTCGCCCCATTCCGTGCGCGTGTATTCCTTCCACAGGTCGAGCAGGCCGGGAGGCGGATCGTTCATAACGGCGGTGGAGTCGTGCAGTTGCAGGACCTGGCGGACGCGGTAGTAACGGATGCCGTCCGGTTTCCTGGATTTGAAAAGCATCCCTTTTCGGAACAACGGATCGACCATCGCTTCGACTTTGGCTGCATCGATGCCGGTTTTCGCGGAAAGCTCTTCAATCGTGGCCGGCGGCGCGGCCGCGAGAACCAGCTTCGCTTCGGCCTCGTCAAGGATCTTCTCGAGGATGAGCGGAACCATTTTGGATTTCCGACCGCCAATCTCTAACTTCTCCGCGAGTTGCGCGTAAACTGGGTTGTCCTGCATCGATCTCTCCTTCCGATCTTCCCTCTAGCCTATCTACCCTCTGGGCACCGCTGGCCAACCACGGATTCTCCGCTCGGCCGCAGCAGGCCGCTCCGGTCGCCGAATAGTCGACCCCCAACGGCCGATGTTCAGCCAACGGTGGGAAGTGCAACCGACATGCCATGGATATGACGTTCCGGCCGATACCGCGCTGCTCAACATTTCGAATTGATCAGGCTAATCGCGGCTTTCACGTATGACGCCGTTCGCATCAGCGTGTTCCGATGTGGCGCGAACGGAAGCACTTGGTCAGTCGGCGGCCGCGAAGGGGAGTCGGCGGCCAAGATGCGCGGACCGCCACGCGTAAAAAGAACCTTGCCCACCACGCGGAAGGCGCTCACGCGTGGTGGCGGTTCTCAGTATTCATGACTTCGAAATTGCCGCGATTGCGCGGCTTCGAGGCGTCAGTCCTGCCGTGTGCAGGTTTGGAGGTAAACGTTCGAATTAATGGTGCCTTCAGGAGTGTAATCCGCAATTGGAATAATCCTAAGAGATTCCCCGTCGGGGGAATCGAGGACGAAACCAGCAATCTCGCTAAAGTCTCCGCAGTTTCCGTACGTAGCCGTCCCATTAAAGATGATGAACCCACTACCGTCCGGATTTACTTGATAGGTGCCGGAGGTGGTGAATGTACAAAACCCTCCCCCGAATGGGTCGAAAGTATCGCCAAACGTGATGATGAGTGTGCTGGATTCGTTGCCGCCCCCAAATTTGCTCGCTGCAACAAACGAATAGTCTTGCTTGTTAGATGAGCCACCAGACGGCGTAGTCCATTCGTACCCCTGCCCGGAACAGGCATACGTGCCCAGGAGCGACACGTTGCTAAATGATCTCAAGCCGGACGATCCCCCTTTGGATAATCCCGCCCTGACTGCGGGACTCCATAGGGTTGCGCTCAACAACGCAATGATGACGATCACCGGTCGTAGTTTCATAGGCTGGTCCTCCCCAATGTTCGCAGATTTTTCTTGCGTTTCGGGCGAGGACAGTGCCAAATGGGCAGAGCTAAGTCAAACAGACCATTCTTGCACACCAATTCGTCCGATAGCGCGAGGCAAGCGAGTCTGACGGCCTGTCGGCTTTTCAAAGCGCCCAGAATCGGACACCCGCAGCGCGATGCGACTGATTGACCCCAGCGGGAGTCGAACCCGCGTTCCCGACGTGAGAGGCCGGTGTCCTAACCACTAGACGATGGGGCCCTAAAACAAATGAGGCGTGTTGGCTGAGGAGGAAGGACTCGAACCTTCAATCGCCTGATCCAGAGTCAGGTGGCTTGCCAATTAGCCGACTCCTCAGCGCTGGAACAAACTATAGCCAGCGCCGACGATTGGTAAAAGGGGCCGCTGCTCTGCCGTCACGACAGCGCGGCTTTGCGCAACTCCTCGGCGTGACGATTCACCAGCGCGTCGCATCGCTGCAGCAGCTCCGGCTCCTGCGAGTTCTGCTCGATCATGTAGCTGAGCTCGCCCAGGTCGTGCACCAGCAGCCGCAGGCATCGCTCGTACTCGTCCGACTTGACCGCCTTGAGGAGATCGGCGACCAAATCCTCGAGCTCGGTCTCCTCAACCTCCAGCGAGATTTTGAGCGCCTCCTCGAGCGTGAGACCGGGCTTCGCACGATTGCCAAATTCGGTATGGAGATCGCGCAATCGAACGATAGTGGCATCGTCGAGCGAAACCGGGCTCGGCTGGTCGAGCTTCCCCTCCAGCTCGAGCACGATGCTAACGAGGTCCAGCGCACCCACGTGGCGGGCCTCGTCGCGCGCCATCCCAAACCAGAAATCGTGCAATGCACTGTCGCTCGCGAACAATTTCGCGAAGCTCGCATAGAGCGCCATGCTCTGTTTCTCGAGAGCGATCGTGGTATCGAGCACTTCGCGCGTCGTGGGCATCGAGGCGAATATATCGTGAGCGAGGCCGCTCCGCCAATGCGAACCGCGCGCCCGCCTACTTCACGGTGGGGAGCGCGCCGTGGATGTTGAGGCGCTCCAGCACCGGCGTGAGCGGGAAGCCCGGCGGCTTCAGCAGGTCGCTGGCGGCACGCGGCCACACCAGCGGCGTGAGATCGCTATCGATCGCTTCGCCCACCTTGATGCCCGGGCGGTCGACGCTCGGATGCACGTACGGCTTGGTGCGTGTCGCGCCATCGCGGAAGTAAATCATGGTATGCACGCGGCGGGTGCGATTGCCCTTGTTCCCCATCGCGAGATGCACCGTCAGTCCGTGATGAAAGGCGACGCCGCCGCGCGGCACCTCGACGTAGACCGGCGGTATCGCCGCGATCGCTGGCTCTTCAAGAATCTTCACCGTCTCATCGGCGGCGAAAATGTTGATGAACTTTTTGACTCCCACGCGATGAGAGCCTGGAACGTAGCCCATGCATCCGTTCTCGCGCGTCGAGCCGTCGAACGGAATCCATGCGGTGAGGGTGTCGATTTCGTCCATCGGCCAGTAGGGCTGATCCTGATGCGGCTCGGTATAGCGCCCGCCCGCGTCTTTATAGAGCGCCTGATCGTGCCAGAGGCGCAGGCGCGGGACGCCAATCAGAATGGCGGCGACCTCGGAAATCTTCAGATGAAAGGTCAGCGGCAGGACGTCGGGGTGGTCCTCCCACAGATTGATGCATTGAGTAAAAGACTGCTCGTAGAGAGACTTCTCAGCGAGCGTGCGAGTATCGTTGCGCTTGCGATCGGCGACCGCGCGATCGACCGCCGCGCCGAACTCTTCCAGTTCGGCGTCAGTGAGAAGATCGGGCACGACGACAAAGCCGTCGCGCCGAAATTCCTCTACAAGATCCTCGCTGACAATCGGGCCAGCGCTCACACTCATGCCTCCGACGGTTCTATATCACAGCGCAAACTAACGAGGCTGCCCCCGTCGGGGCAGCCTCGCCATCGTTGGCTGATTCTAGCGCGCGAGTTCGGTCGCGCGCGTCTCTCTGATGACGGTCACCCGGATCTGCCCCGGATACGTCATGTCGGTCTCGATTTTCTTCGCGACTTCGCGTGCGAGTACGAGGCTGTCCTCGTCGGAGACCTGGCTTGGCTCGACGATGACGCGCATCTCGCGGCCGGCCTGCACCGCAAAGCACTTCTCGACGCCCTTGAAGGACTTCGCGATCGTCTCGAGGTCTTCGAGCCGCTTCACATAGCTCTCCAGCACTTCGCGGCGTGCACCCGGACGCGCACCCGAAAGCGCATCGGCGGCGTCGACCAGCGGCGCAAGGATGGTCTCGGCTTTCACTTCCTCATGATGCGCCGCGATCGCATTGACGATCTTCGCCGACTCGCCGTACTTGCGCGCGATTTCGCCACCAATCAGCGCGTGCGATCCTTCGACTTCATGTGTGAGCGCCTTGCCGATGTCGTGCAGCAACGCGGCGCGACGCGCCTGCTTTTCGTTGAGGCCCAACTCGGCCGCCATCGCGCCGCAGATGAACGCAGCTTCGATCGAATGCATCAACACATTCTGGGCGTAGCTGTAGCGATACTTGAGCATCCCGAGCAGCTTGACCAGCTCGGGATGGATGCCGTGCACGCCGCATTCGATGATGGCGCGTTGGCCAGCCTCCTTGATCGACTCCTCGACTTCCTGCTCGGCCTTGCGAATGACTTCCTCGATACGGCCGGGATGGATGCGTCCGTCGGAGATCAGCCGCTCCAGCCCGACCCGCGCGATCTCGCGGCGAATCGGGTTGTGACATGAGATGACGATCGATTCGGGCGTATCGTCGATGATGATATCGACGCCGGTCGCGGCTTCGATCGCGCGGATGTTGCGGCCTTCGCGCCCGATGATGCGCCCCTTCATCTCGTCGTTCGGGAGCGGGATCACCGCGACGGTGCGCTCGGTGACGAACTCGCCCGCCAGCCGCTCGATAGCGATCGAAACGATGCGCTTGGCGCGCCGGTCGGCTTCCTCGCGCGCTTCTTCCTCGATGACACGAATGTGCTTGGCGGCCTCGGTGCGCGCCGAGCCGGTCATCTCTTCGATGAGGGCGCGTTTGGCCTCTTCGCGAGTAAGATTTGCGACCTGCTCGAGTTTCGCGCGCGCTTCGTCGATCAGCGCCTGATGCTGCGCCTCCTTGTCGGTGATGTTTTTCTCGCGGGTACGGACGCTCTGGTCGCGCCGATTGAGGTCGGCTTCGCGACGTTCGAATGCCTCCAGACG
The DNA here is from genome assembly GCA_963815835.1 of uncultured delta proteobacterium. Classification (GTDB taxonomy): domain Bacteria; phylum Desulfobacterota; class Binatia; order Binatales; family Binataceae; genus DATGKG01. Next base: position 1,778,528 of record CAWFIF010000001.1, on the reverse strand, counting down.
TTTTTCGAGGGTTTCCTCGCGCGACTCGATTTTAGTTTCGAGCGCGGTCAGTTCCTTGCGGCGTTCGCGCACTTCTCGCTCGGCGTCCGCACGCGCCCCGACTACGATGTCTTTTGCTTTTACCTCCGCTTCCTTAAGGGCCAACTCGCTCTTGCTACGAGCCTCTCTGATTAATTCCTCGGCTTCGGCGCAGCGCCGCTCCCACATCGATGGACGAGGCGGCCGCGTCTTTGCGACGCTGGCTCTGCCCGACGATGTAGACGATCGCGGCTCCTATGACGAAGCCCAGGATCGCCAATATCCAACTCACCTGGGGTTACCTCCTTGTGCCCGAATACCGCTCTCGCGCCATATCGCATCAGGCGCGGGATAGATTGCGGACTCGGTGACGACGAAATTAAGCCGCCGGTCCCATCCCGATTGCGGCAGATGGTCCAGCAGCTGGAATGAGTACGCGAGACCCACCGAGATCGCATGCAGCGCAAGTTCGGTCAGTTCCGCCAGCAGACGATCATAATGACCCCCGCCACGCCCCATTCGCTCGCCGCGCACCGTGAGCGCTACTCCCGGCACCACCACCACACATGGCGGTAGCGACGCGGTGTCGATTGCAGGAGTTGCAGGTTCGAGGATTCCATATGCGCCCGGCGCCAGGTCCGAGCGGCTTTCGACTTTGCATAATGAGAGAGCGCGGCGCGCGCGACCCAGTCGCGGATAGAAAATTGCGCGGCCGCTGCCTAGCGCATCGTAGAGGATGGTGTCGGTCGAGACTTCGTTAGCGAGCGTAGAGTAGAGGACGATCGCTTGCGATTCGCGATAGAAATCGGCGCTGAGAAATGTGGACTGAACTCGCGCGGAGAGCGCCGCGGCGAGGCTCGCAGTTAACGACTCGCGCGTCTCTTTCAAGATCGCGCGAAGATATTTTTTTTCATCCGCCACTGGCGTTTGCCATGGCGGGTTGCAGGGTTACTTAAGGCGACACTCTAGCCAAGGCGCTTGCACACCTACGCAAAGCGCAAAAAGCTCCTTCCTGCGCGGAGTAGATCCCACGGAGGAAGCCGATGGTTGGTAGCCTGTCAGCTCGAATGAAAAGTCTCACAGGTTGTATGCTTGCGCTCATCGCGTCGTACCTTATTAAGATCCCCACTACCCCGCCGCCGGTCCCTTCTGACTCCGCGCGTCACCGTGCTCCAGGACGAGCTTGCCGTCGATCGCGTCGATCAGCCGTTCCTTCATCGCTGTAATCCTGTCGATTAACTCCTGATGCTCCTTTTTGAGGTGCTCGAGTTCATCGGCAAAATTCAACGCCGCCAGGATCGCGATATTCACCGAGCTGACCGTATTGCCATTCGCGCGAAGTTTCCTGATGCGTTCGTTGACTGCCCCTGCCACGGACTTCACCCACTCGTCGTTCTCATCACTGGCGACAGTGAGGTTCTGGCCCATGATTTCGACGCTGACGCCTTTCATTCTACCCTAACCGAGATCGATCCCATCGAACCGCGCGAGAATTTTCTCTATACGCGTCTTAATCTCGCTGCGTTCGGTTTCGTGTTGCTTTCGTTCTTGCTCAAACTGTTTCACCTGCGCGGCGACTTCGGAAACCTTCTTTTCGCTCTCCGCCAGGCGATGGTGTAATTGCTCGTTCTCCCGCCTTAGTTGCTGAATCTTGTTGACAGAAGCCTGAATGCGATCGTCAAGCTCCTTAAGGACATCCGTGGCCATCTTGAAAACTTAACCTTTAGTTTAAATTTCGATTAATTGACCTGTCAAGCTGCATAAGAGCCGCTGGCGACATCGCCTTCGCCCTCGCCGCTTGCGAACAATGCGTCTACGAACTCATGCGGGTCGAATTCTCGCAGATCTTCGATTCCCTCCCCTAGTCCCACGAAGCGTACCGGGATGCCGAGCTGCCCAGCGATGCCTACGATTACCCCGCCCTTGGCGGTGCTGTCGAGCTTTGCCAGAATCGCCCCGGTCAGCTTAACCGCTTCGCCGAAAATTTTCGCCTGGCTGAGTGCATTTTGCCCAGTCGTCGCATCGAGCACCAGCCAAACCTCATGCGGCGCGCCCGGCAGCTCGCGCGCGATGACGCGGCCAATCTTCTTGAGTTCCTCCATCAGATTCGCCTTGGTCTGCAAGCGCCCCGCAGTATCGATTAGAACGGTTCCGGCCTTGCGGGCAACCGCGGCCTTGACCGCGTCGAATGCGACCGCCGCCGGATCCGAGCCCTGCTTTTGCTTGATGATCTCGACACCCGCGCGATTGCACCATACCTCGAGCTGCTCAATTGCCGCAGCGCGGAAGGTATCGGCAGCGGCGACCAGCACCGGCCCGCGTGTTTCCTTGTAGCGCGCCGCCAGCTTCGCGATGGTGGTGGTCTTTCCGACGCCGTTGACGCCTACCAGCATGATGATGAGCGGCACGTCGCCAGGATCTGCCATCGGGAGTTCCGCCTTTTCGAGGATTGCGGCGATCTCACCCTTGAGTGCGTCGCGAACCGCATCGGGTCGGCTCTCGTTCTTAAGTTTCGTCCGCAGCGCCTCGGTCAGCTTGAGGCTGGTGTCAACGCCGACGTCGGCGCCGATTAGCGCCTCCTCGAGGCCCTCATAAATCTCGCTCAGCTTGGCGCTTCCCGTCAGCGCGGTGCGAATGCGCGCGAGGAAACTCTCGCGCGTCTTGCGCAGTCCGAGACCGAGCCGCGGCGGCACCTTCGGCGCCTCGGGGGCGGGCGGCGGAACAATCGGGGGAGGTGCTGGAGGTGCGACAACTTCAGGCGGAGGTGGCGTGACAACTTCAGGCGGCGCCTCAATGCGCGATGGCGGAGGCGCCTCGATGCGAGATGGTGGTGCGACTGCTTCTTCCGCGGGCGGGGCAGCTTCTCGGGGCGCCTCGGCGCGCGGAGGGATCTCCTCCACGAGTTCGCGGGGAAGTTCGGCGGGCGCGGGGCGCTTCTTGCGCAAACTCCATTGAATGAGGACCTGAATGAAAATCAGTCCCGCTCCGCCAACGAGACCGAGGGCGGCGATTATCAGCGTATCGGATATAGCAGGATTCACTGTCGAAGCCTCAAACGGGCGCCGGGATTAAAGGCGCGGCCACAGGATAACAGCCTCATGCGTGGATCGAAACGCCCGCGAGTGAGAGCGCCGGGAAATTTTCAGGTGGCGCGATGAGGGCGAGAACGGTTATAGAAATTCTTAAACCCGCAAGAATTTTTCGACGGAGCGCGAACATCGATGGGTAAGCTCGACAACAAAGTAGCAATCGTCACCGGCGCGAGCCGTGGCATAGGCCAGGCAATCGCGGAACTGTTCGCGAAGGAAGGCGCCCGCGTCATCTGTAGCGCACGCACCCTGCACGAGGGCGACCATAAGCTGCTCGAGGGGTCGCTGGAAACCACCGTCGCCGGAATCAAAGAGTCCGGCGGCGAAGCGACCGCCGTCACCTGCGACGTTTCCTCGGAAGCCGAATGCGAAAAGCTCGTCAACGAGACGCATCGGATATATGGCCCGGTCGATGTGCTGGTGAACAACGCCGCGTTGACGTACTTCATCCCGGTGAAGGATTTTGAGCCTAAAAGATGGATGCGCTCCTTCGCCGTCAACCTGCACGCCCCATTTCTCCTGAGCCGCCTGGTGCTGAAGGATATGATTCCGCGCAAGTCGGGATCGATCGTCAACATCTCATCGGGCGCCGCGATCGGCCCGGGCCGGGGACCCTATACGAACGCGGCCGTGGTTCGCGGCGGTGTATGTTACGGCGCCGAGAAGGCCGCACTCGAACGGATGACGCAGGGGCTGGCCGAGGAGGTCTACGAATACGGCATCTCAGTCACGTGCGTATCGCCGTCGGTGGTGGTCCCGACGCCGGGTGCCGTACATCATCATCTGATCGGCGGGGTCGATGATCCGGCCGGCGAGCCGGTCGAATGGATGGCGCAATCTGCCCTGTTGCTGGCGACCGAGCCGCTCGACAAGGTGACCGGTCGCGTCACGTATAGCCAGGTGCTCCTCAAGGAGTACGGTATGCTCGACAAGGGCCGCGGCATCGGGTTCGAGCGCGAGGGCAGCGGCTACAGCAAAGTCTAGCGGGGCCGCCCTGCGGTCTTAGCGTAGGACCGGCTGCCCGGTGTCGATGTCGATGCATCCCTTGTTCGGATCAAACCGCTCGCCTGGTCGGCAGAGTCCGGGAACCGATATGACGCGTGCGTCGTTATTCTGCTCATCATGCGCGGGAATGCTGTTGTTAACTTGAGTGTTGTCGCACCAGTAGATGCTCGGGCCCTCCTCATGGCAGCGCGAAGGATCGAAGTTTGCCCTCTGCATCGTCTTCGCAACGTCGGTTGTGTGGGGATGCTCATAAGCGGCGCCGCAGCCGAGCATCGCGGCGGCGAGCCATAGCAGGGCAACCCTTTGAAAACGTGAAGATGACGTACGCATCAAGAGCTCCCCTATCGCGAGCCCAGACCGGCTGTTTCGCCGAGACTAACTAGCTGACTCGGTCAATGATTCGATTTGCCCACAACAGCTCGTTCGCATCATAGTGGCTCTCGTGTCAAGAGTGCCTCTGACTCCGCTGCTGCCGCCCAAAGTAGAGCGCGTCGATAAAGCGCTCTACGTCGTCGAGCGCGAGGTGATGGTGCCGATGCGCGATGGCGTTCGCCTCGCTGCCGACATCTACTACCCCGCGCGCGACGGCAAACGCATCGAAGGAAAATTCCCCGCCATCCTCGAACGCACGCCGTACAATAAAGGCGGGCGCTTTCACGGGATGCCGCCCTATCCATGGCAACCGTTTTTCGCGAGCCGCGGTTACGTGTGTATCTCGCAGGACACCCGCGGGCGATTTGCGTCAGAGGGCACCTGGCACATGATGACCGACGACGTCGCCGACGGCTTCGACACCGCGAAGTGGCTCGTGGAGCAGCCGTGGAGTGACGGCGGCTTCGGCATGATCGGCACCTCCTACGTCGGCGGCACTCAGCATGCGATGGCGCTCGCGAATCCACCTGGTCTCAAGGCGCTGGTGCCCGTCGATGCGGTGGTAGACGCCGGATACTTTGGGATGCGCTACGGCGGTGCTTGGGAGCTGCGCTTCACGAATTGGACCTTCGCGATGGCGGCGCCCGAAGGCAGCCGCGCCTCGCGCGATCCCGCGACTCGCGAAGTGCTCGAAGAATGTGGGCGCGATGTTCGGCGTTACATTCAGAATCTGCCGATTCGCAAGGGCGCGACTCCCATTCACCTCGCTCCTGAGTACGAAGACTGGCTCGTCTTCGCGATGAGCCATGGCGAGAACGACGCGTACTGGAAGCAGCCCGGCTTGGGTCTGACGCACAACGCTTACGCACACAAGGACGTGCCGGTGTATCTGATCGGCGGATGGTACGACTCGTGGGCGCGTCAAACGACGATGAGCTATGCGGCGCTGTCGAAAAATAAGCGCGGCCCGGTGAAGATGATCCTTGGACCGTGGATTCACGGCATGCATATGATGTCGATGCATGGCGACACAGACTTCGGCGCGAGTGCTGCGCTCGATGGCCTCGAATTTCGCCTGCGATGGTACAACCGCTGGCTGAGGGGGATTCGTAACGGCATCGAAAATGACGCGCCGGTGAAAATTTTCGTGATGGGCGGCGGCAGTGAAGCGATGGGCGCCGACGGCCGCCATCTTCACGGCGGCGTCTGGCGCGACGAGCACGAATGGCCGCTCGCGCGCACGCGCTTCACGCCCTACTATCTCCACGCCGATCGCACACTAAGCACCGATAAGCCGCGCGAGGCGAGCAGCTCAACCCGCTACGACTACGATCCGCGCGATCCGGTCCCCAGCATCGGCGGCAACGTTTCATCCGCGATGGAGATCATGCAGCAAGGTGCGTGGGATCAGAAATGCGGTCCTCACATCTGGAATTGCACCGACGAGATTCGGCTCTCGGCGCGACGCGATGTGATCGTCTTCATGACGCCGCCGCTTACCCAAGACATCGAGGTCACCGGCCCTATCGATGTGAAGCTGTGGGCGTCATCGTCGGCGCTCGACACCGACTTCACCGCGAAACTCATCGATGTGCATCCGCCGACGCCCGACTATCCCGAGGGCATCGAGATGAACCTCGAGGACGGGATCATTCGCGCGCGCTTCCGCAACTCACTCGAACGCGCCGAGCTGATGAAGCCGGGCGAGATCTACGATTTCACCATCCAGCTCTATCCAACCTCGAATCTGTTCAAGGCCGGGCATCGCATCCGGCTGGATATTTCGAGCAGCAACTTTCCGCGCTTCGATCCGAATCCGAACACCGGCGAGCCGCTCAACGATCACACGCACACCATCGTCGCGCGGAACACCGTCTACCACGATGCGACGCATCCGAGTCATGTGATCCTGCCAATCATCCCGAGTCGCTAAGACCACGCGCAGAAAGTTGTCAGAATCGATCTTGTGCAGTTCCCGCTGCGGGTCTGGACAACTATAAGTCATAGCTAAATACTAATAAGTTATGACCATGCATTTGCGCGGTCTTCTTGGAGGAACCCGCTATGGCAGCGAGTCCCGTTAGCATCTCTCCCACCGTCTCTCGCCGCCTTCCGCTAGCCCTGACGCAACGCCGAATCGAAGCCAATCGGTGTAACGCCGCGCGCTCGACCAGCCGCGGACTATCGAAGGAAAGGCGCGTCTTGCTCGCGATGCGATCAAGCATGGATTCTTCGTCGCACAAGAGCGATGGACTCCCGGACAGCGGCGCGACTTCGCGGAGACACTCGACGGACTTCGCGATCAAGCGTTCGCTCAGCGGCCTGCGATTGGGTCACCGATTGATCCGGTAGCGCACCCCGCGCGCTGCGAACGCCTGCCGCGCAGAATCGTATTCTCGTCCGGCACCACCTGGTCGCCCAACTCCTCCGGATCGTCGACCACACCGGAAATCGAATCGTATTGAAAAGTTTAGCGGCCGGATGGACCCGGCCGCTCTCTTTCCAAGCTGTGCTGCGAAGCCTAGGCCGCGATGCGCTCGCGGGGCATCTTGCAGTCGCCGTCGAACTTGGCGCCTTCCGATAGCATCAAGCTCGGCGTGCTGATGGTGCATCGGACCCGCGCGGTCGGCTCCAACTCGACGCGTTCACGCGCGACGATTTCGCCGCTCACGGTGCCCGCAATCCTGACCACGGTTGCGCTGATGCGTGCGGTGACCACGGCGCCCGCCGCGATGACGATTTCGTCGCCGCTGATTTCTCCGTCGGCCTCGCCATCGATGCGGGCGGGCGCCTTGAAGAACAGCTTGCCGGAAATCTTGGTCCCCTTGCCGATTCGCGATTCAAATGAAGTTTCACCAATACTCGCCATAAAAATTCTTCCTCGTCCCCCCAACCTTTGCCGCGCGTGTCCCCGGCACGTTAAAATTCGGAGAAAGCGGCACGAGCACCTTTGCGCGTCTGCACGACGTGGGTCAAGATGCCAGATTAAGGCGGATTAACACCAACATGCGACAAGAATGCGAGCCTGAGGGATTGGCGTGGCAGGAACCCGAGCGCTACGGACCTTAATCTAGTAGGACCGAGGCATCCCGAGCAGATGTTCACCCACGAAACTCAAGACCAGGTTGTTGGAAATCGGAGCGGTGCGGTAGAGCCGCGCCTCACGCCATTTGCGCTCGACATGATATTCCTTCGCAAAGCCGTATCCGCCCAGCGCGTTCATTGCGGCTTCCCCCGCCTCCCAGGCCGCCTCGGAGGCGAGATACTTGGTCATGTTCGCCTCCGCGGCGCAGGGCCGGCCGGCATCGAACAGCGCCGCCGCCTTAAGCCGCATCAGATCCGCAGCCTGCACCGCCAAGTGGGCCTTGGCGATGGGAAATTGTACACCCTGATTCATCCCGATCGGCCGCTCGAAGACCCGCCGCTCGTTGGCATACTTCACGGCGTACTCGACGAACCAGCGGCCATCGCCAACTGACTCGCTGCCGACCAGGATGCGTTCGGCGTTGAGTGAACTTAGGACATAAGAGAATCCCTTACCCTCTTCGCCGACCAGTGCCTCGCGCGGCAGGATCAGGTTATCGATGAAAAGTTGATTGGTCCCGTGATTTACCATGGTGGCGATCGGCACCGCTTTGATCGCGTCGCCAATCTCGTTGAGGTCCACCAGAAACAGGCTCATTCCATCGGTCTTTTTCTTCACCTGATCGAAGGGTGTGGTGCGCGTGAGCAACAGGAGCATGTCCGAATGATGGTAGCGCGAGGTGAAGATTTTCTGGCCGTTGACCACGTACTGATCGCCCTGGCGGCGCGCGAAGGTCTTGATCCGCGGCGTCTCCGAGCCTGCGTCCGGCTCCGTGATCCCGAAAGATTGCAGCCGCAACTCGCCCGACGCGATGCGGGGCAGGTAGCGCTGTTTCTGTTCGGCACTGCCATGCTTGAGGATCGAGGCCATCGTATACATTTGCGCATGGCAGGCCACGGCATTGCCGCCGCTGCGGTTGATCTCTTCCAGGATCAATGAGGCTTCGAGCATCCCCAGCCCCGCGCCGCCGTATTGCTGTGGAATCAACGCGGACAGCCAGCCCGCCTCACTCATGGTCCTGACGAACTCGTCGGGATAGGCGTTTTTCTCGTCGCATTGGCGCCAGTATTCATTGCCAAAGCGCGCGCACAGCGCGGCCACGGCCGCGCGGATTTCCTTCTGGCTGTCGGAGAATTCGAAATCCATCTGATTGCTCCATTGAACGCGGCGAGGGCCTCGACCGTATCGCTCATCTTCTCGCGATATTCGGGGCTCAGCAATGAAATGGATTCTTCCCCCCTAAACCGCGCACCGAACCGTATGGACTGCACTGGGAAACTCCGCGAGCAGATTGTCGCGACAATCGGCGAAGGACGTATCGTCATCAACGGTCGTGGAGTGAAATGTGACAAAGGCCCAGCGAAGTGGACCGGAGAACTTCTGACAGCGCAGACTCCATGGCGGAGAGGGGGGGATTCGAACCTTCGAAACTGGTTCACCTTTGTTTCGCTTTAACTGGCTCTGAAGTGGCTGGGTTTTCGAGCGAGATTTGCCCTCAAGCCAGCAGAGAAGTGTTCGCTGTGAGTTCTACCGACGCCGTACGATTTGTGAACCACATGCTCGGCGACATGAGGTCCTCAAGGCGGCAGAACTGCCGGAGCGTCACGGCAGGATCGCAGAGACGCGTGCCCCGGAAAGCCCAACCTATGCACTGGCTTGTGCCAGCTCACGACAATCAACGCGATGGTCGCCCGCACTCTATCCAGATTCGCCATCACCTCGATCTCCCGGTGTTTTTCGCACCTGTTGGCAACTCTCTATTGTCGAATGTTATGCGGAGCGTATTTTGCCGCAACTCTTCGACATCGCGGAGCGAGAGCGAGTACCGAAGATACCCGCGCTCGGCACAAAGAATCAGCTCCGGCGCCCTTTGCTGCCACCTGAAGATTGCCGGTCGGGTTGCTTGCCTCACCGTCAGTGCATGCTACGAGCCACCCCCGCCAAAGTTGCAACACATCCCTCCGCGATGTTAGGACGGGTGCGAACCTGAAATTCAGTCCTGGAAATCTAGCTTTGATATGAGCGCAATAGCTTCTGAGCTTCCCCCAGAAGTGCGACAGGCGTGCGATGGACTGACCGCGTTCGCCCGCGCCGAGGTTTTTCCGCGACATGAGAAGCACCGAGCCCTGCTCGAGGACCCGCGCAAGCTCTATCGCGAAGATGGACGGTTTTCGGACGAAGCCATCGCTTTGATCCGGGAGGTTCGTCGTGCCGCTTCCCGCGCCGGCTTTTACACGATGTGTGTTCCGGAATCTCTAGGAGGCGGCGGCCTGGGTCATCTCGCCTACTATGCGGGATGGGAACACCTGTTCCACCTTTGCGGACCTCAGAATTGGCTGATGCTCTACGCGATCAGCCATTGGGCATTCGGCCCCAGTCGGCTCCTGGAACGCGTCACCGACGAAGCACGCAAGCGAATTCTCGCGCCGATGAATGCCGGAGATGCTTCGATGTGCTTCGGATTATCGGAGCCCGGTGCGGGCTCGGACGCGGTGGCGATAGCCACACGCGCGGTCGCCGATGGAGATGGATGGAAAATCTCGGGGCGGAAAATCTGGACCTCGAATGCTCCGGTCGCGGAATACTGCATCGTTTTCGCGGTTACCAATCCCTCGCTCGCATCCGCGCGTAAGGGCGGAATCTCCGCCTTCCTCGTACCCACCAGCTCGCCCGGATTCGAGGTGCAAAGAGTGGTTCGTTTGTTTGGTCACATCGGGGGACACGAAGCCGAGCTTCGGCTTGACGATGTATTTGTCGAGCCTTGGCAACTGGTGGGAGAGCTCGACCGCGGTTTCGACGCTGCGCTGTATGGTGTCTCGCTGGGGCGCATTTACAATTCCGCTCGCGCGGTGGGATACGGCAGATGGGCGTTGGAGCGCGCGATTGAGTACTCCAGGGTGCGCGAGGCCTTTGGGCATCCGATTGCGGACTACCAGGGCGTAACCTTCCCTCTCGCCGAATCAGCCACGGAGTTGCACGCCGCCCACCTGATGGGTCTCAACGCCGCCGCGCTGCTTGACCAAGGCCGGCCGGCGGTAAAGGAACTCTCGATGGCGAAGGCTTATTCTGTGCAGGTTGGGTTTCGCGCGGTCGATCGCGCGATTCAGACCCACGGCGCAATCGGCTTCACCAACGAGCTCGGGCTTTGTCATGCTTGGCACTCGTTGCGCATCATCAATGTGGCTGATGGTACGAATGAAATCCTGAACCGCACTATTACTCAGCGATTACTGAAAGGCGACCTTGAGCTATAGGGTCCGCAGCTTAACTGCACGTTGCGGATGGTCTTGGTGGGCAGACCGGTGCGCCAAACAGCGCCAAGATGCCGTCGCCGGTCGATTGCGCGATCTATCCGTCGTAACGGCGCACCGCGTCGATAATTAGCTTGAGGGCAGGGTCAACGATCGCGCGCGCTTCCTCGGCGTCGAGGTCCTGCTCCAGTCTCATCAGCGCGCAGCCAGCGCAGATCTGATCGATTTCGTCGGATGTTTTGGTCCTCGCTTGCGGTAGCCCACCACCTGTCAACACTGGTTGTCAGTCATCCACAGAATTCCGCGAGTGGCGACTTCGATCGGCGAATGTTTCATCGTTCGAGTATGCGGTCCGCGGCCCAGGTGCCTGGTTCGATCGCGCATTCCAGCGTCGGCACACCTAGTGTGATGTCCCATTAATAACCTTACAAAGGCGTTGAAGCTTTGCGAAGATGGAGTCGGCGGTGGCGGTCCACGCGAAGGGACGATGATGCAGATTGTAACTGGCGAGGTAGGCGTCGATTTTCTGCACCAACGCGGCGACGCTGCGGAACGAGCCACGCCGAATTGCCTGCTGGGTGATCAGGCCGAACCAGCGCCTGAAGCTGGGCTTTCTCATCTACGCACAACACCAGCGCCCGGTCGGCCGGATTGAGGTACAAACCCGCGAGCTCGCGGACTTGTTCCACGAACAGCGGGTCTGTGGAGAGCGTGAAGCTCTTGCTGCGATGCGGCTGCAAACCGAACCGCGCGAAATAACGGCCCACCGTGCTCTTGGGAATGCGGGTGACGGCGGCGGCCGAGCGCACCCTCCACTGGGTGGCGTGGTCGGGCGCCGATCACGCTGCGATGGAACCTGTTCACCGGATTTGACCGCTATTACGCTGTGCACAAAGTGACAGCGCAACGCGACAAGGCCCGCGCAGAACTCAAGTCGCTCGAGCTCGGAGTGACCGCCGCGGTGTGGAAGGCTCACCACGACTTCTTCTCAGCAAGGAAGAAGTACGAGGCATCGGAAGCGCTCGTCGCGGCCTCAGAGGAATCGTATGGCGCCAACCTCGAGAGCCATCAGCATGGCCTCGCGGTAATCACTGACCTGATTGGCGCGGAACGCGATCTGATGGCGGCGCGGTACATCCCGGTGCAGAACAAGGCCGAGCTTCTGGTTGCGTCATCCGCCTTGGTGTATGCCGTGGGCAGTGAGTCGGCTGTCGCGAGCAGTGGCACATTGAATTCGCGACTGGTAGAGAAGGAGCAATTACTTTGCCAGGCCGTAACCTCGAGCGTATGCTCCCCAGCATGAATCGACGATTGCATCTCGGTCTCGATTTGCGGCATTTTTGCTTTCTTCATATCGGGATGCGATCCTGTCATTAGCGTAGCCGACGCCGAGTTTCCGGAGTGGATTCTGTGTCTTGTCGTGGGGGTTCTAATGTCACTTTCTTTGAAGCTGGTTTTCGTCGCAACCGGGATCGACGAGTGGATGGGCCCCAGACCATTGGTTTGTGTGAGCCTTGCGTTAACCATCGCCTTTGTCGGCTGGCTGCTGGTTTGGAAATGAGCCCGCTCGGAGCTTCAGATGGCGCAGCCGGCTAAGACGACGGATGCTGGCTGGTTAATTAGGACAGCACCACACGACGTCAATCAGCGCATACGGGCCGCGCAAGAAGCCATCGAGGATGCGCAACTGAACTCCGATTGCACCAAGGTGCGCGCACCGTTCGACGGTAACGTCACCAATCTGAATATTTCAGAGGGACAATACGCCAACGCCAGTCAGCCAGTCTTGATGCTCATAGACGATCGCAACTGGTACGTCCTCGCATATTTCCGCGAGGACCTACTTGACCGCATACGGCCCGGAATGCACGCCGATGTTTCATTGCTGAATTACCCCAAGACGCATTTCCAGGGAAAAGTGCATCATAGTCTGTGCCGCGGCTATGCAGGCCGCAATCGTGCCGACAACCGGCAAGCTACTGGATTATCCAGGCCTCATAATGGCGTTTCTCTTCGTAGTATTTGCGGCGATCGCTTACCTGCTATCGAATACCAAGCTGTTTCTGATCCTGGCGCTGGTGGCAGTCGAAAGGATCACCACTGTCTATGTGGGCATTTTCAAGCCCGGTTCGATCGGCTGGGGATCGGCTTACACCTTCGACGGAATCCTGGTCGCGGCGGTCGTGATGGTAGTCATCGACACCTTGATCTGGCCTTCTCCGCCGGAACCACGACTACTCGAGTCTATCGCAGAAGACTTAGAGCGCATCCGTGGTCGCCCGGAACCGAACTACAAGTTCGCGCGCCAAGAGTCCTTCGAGGCGTGTTGCACCGCGCTTGAAATCCAACTGGCGAAACTTCGGCGGAGCATCTCACCCGGAGCTTGTGACCCTATCTAACGCGGCTTCAGCGATGGATTTGGCTTCCATGGCCGGCTATATTGACACGGTTGAAAGTGCGAGCTCGTCACCGGAATCGTAGATCCTCCTTGCCACAGAAGTGGAAACCTACCGTTGCCTTCCAATCCTTCTTCAGAATCTCGACATATCGCTTTCGCGAATTGCTACTTCGTAACCCGACGAAATGACTCCATCGAATCAGATATTTTTGTTACGTCCTCTCCTCGTAGGAATAGCGACCACTTTCTGCACCATCATCGTTCATGCGCTCATTTTGGGGGTGATCATCATGGCAGTCCGCCGCGATCTGCAGCGGGGCCGGGTCGGTGTGGGGTTCTGGAGGGACTCGATCTTTATAACGAACGCAACGCTGCTGGCTCTGGCTGGCCACCTCATGGAGATGGGGTTATGGGCGTTGGTATTCGTTCTCTGCGGGGAGTTTTCTAACTTCGCCGCAGCCTTCTATCATTCAGCAGCGAACTACACGACCATGGGAGATAGCACTGCAGTGATGTCGGTCCAGTGGAGGTTGTTGGAACCAGTTGAAGCATCCGACGGGATGCTCATGTTCGGCGTCTCAACCGCGCTGATCTTCGCGGTAGTTCAGCGCCAGGTTCAGACGCGGTTCGCTCCGTCCGACCGCTCAAGCGAGTCTCCCTGACACGCTACACACGAAACGATCGTTCGATCCGAAAAATCTTTGCACCAAGTCTCATCAGAGACGGTACAGACCGAAGCGCTCCCACTGAAGCCTCGAAGTGAACCTTTGCCGCACCGTCCACAGAACTGGCTTGGCGACAGCACTTTATACAATTGGAGGAACAGCCATGAAGAACGCGCAAATGCCTTCGCGGTTTTGTTGGCGCTAGCTGCCGGCACAGTCCTGGGCGTTACTTTCTTAGTTCCAACCGCACACTACTAACTATCTTCTAAACAGTCTTGTTTACGAATGTTTCGCATTCGACTGGACGCGATGGAGACTGCGACTAGCGCTAAGCCGACGGATGCCCGGTTCAATTATTCGGCAGTTTGACTCATTCGCTTTTACAGTTGCGATCCGCTCGCTAAAGGAGCGTGGCTCAGACCGTAAGTAACATTAATGGCGCCTGCGAATTAGGGTCCATTGACACGCTGATTGGCTATCAGCGGGTCTGCTCCACGTTGTGAAAGTCGAGAGGCTCCCCGTCGCGAGTCGAAGTTATGCCGTCGGGAACCCAGCAGAGCATCGGTACGATCAACGCGGTCGCCAGTGTCGTGATGATCACTGCCGATGCAAAACCTCCCTTTGAGTAGATCCAGCTTCCGAGCAAATTGCCTGAATTGGAAGCCACCGACAAGGCGGTCGTCACCGCCAACATCATGCCCGTTCCCTCGAGGCCCTTCGGGCAAGAGCGCATGATCAGGTCCACGTAGGCGGCGGTCGGGAATCCGCCAAACAGTCCGTAAAGCACCGCGACCGCAATCGCGCTTGCTGGGCTCTGCGCGAAGAACATTATGGGACCCTGTAGAATCGCGACCAGCGTTCCCCACCATAGAAGCGACGTGAGCGTGAACCGTCGGCATAGCGGTGCATAAAACATCGCGCTCGGGATGAAGAACAGCCACTGCACCGCGGTGAAGGTGCCGAATAGCAGGCTCGAGACCCTTACTGTCTCGGTCAGGTGGTAAAACATCGGCGTTCCCCATCCTGGTCCGAAATTCCATAGGAAGAAGATCGCCGCCGCGGGCCAGATTGGTCGATACCGCGCTAATCGCCATAGGGCCGCCATTCCGGTCTCGGCTCCAGATTTCGTCTGTTCGAATGCGATCACCGCGCGTTGACGCCAAAACGCCTGCGCCGCGATCAGAGCTGTCACGCATGCCGCGAGGAGGAACGTGACGCGCGCCGGTACATGGGCGACCAGCCATCCTCCCAGCAATGCAGAGATAACGGCCGGCATGTAGGTGGCGACGCCAGACACCACACTCAAGCGGCCGGTCATCAGATGCGCTTGCGCGACCCCCGTCATCAGAGCCTGCGCACCCGCGATGACAATCAGATAGGCGATGCCCGCGATCAAAGTGGCATAAAGGAGCGTTGCGTAATCGATGGAGGCCACTCCAAGGTACAAATACGCCACAAGCGCCATGATCGCGCCGACCAGAAGATAAGCGCGATCGCCCATCACTCGCGGGCGGAATCGATCGCGGAGAAAACCGGGAAGAAAACCGAAGTAAGCCGGGGCGCCAGCAATCGCAACGAACAGCGCCAGATCGACTGGCGACAGATGAAGATTGTCTTTCAGGAAGTAGCCGATCGGAATCGCAGCAATGCCGGTTGGCGCCCCCAACCCTCCGGCCAGAAACAAAATCAGAAAATACCCAACGATCGCGCTCGAAGTGCCGGCGGAATCCGGCGCTTCGTGGGGCGAAGGCGCACGACCGTCATCGTCAAGAATCTGCGGCTCAGGTGACATTAGCTCGGGGGCAGATCTATCTACATTTGGCGCCGGTGCCCACCGGAAATTTTAGCTAAGGCGAGAGTCGGCGTTAGTCAGATGTCGCGAATCATGTGCGAGATCCAGACCAAGATGACGGCACCGATGGTCGCGACGACAATGCCACCGATCAAGCCGTTGGGTCCCGGAATGCCGAGTGCGCCGAAGATCCATCCACCGACCAAGCCTCCGATCAAGCCCAGTATGAGATCACCTATCAATCCAAAGCCTTCGCCGCGGACGAGCTTGCCCGCCAGCCAGCCTGCGATAATTCCGACTAAGATCCAGTAAAGCATCGTTGGGTTCTCATTGCGTTTTTCCCGGAATTTCCGTTCTCAGTCTCCAATTGCAACCACCGGTATAGGTCGGACACACTACCACCGCAAGGTCTCGGCCAGTTCCGGTCCACGATCTTTTCCAGCGCTGCCGGGAGCGGCTGGACTCGTGCCAAAAAGTTTACCCGTTGTCCAGCCTTCGGCAGTGGGTCAGACAGGCGCAACTCGAGGTGGGCGAGCGCAGCGACGGATTGACCAGCAATGTGCGGGAAGAACTGACGCGGCTTTGGCGCGAGAACCGGGTGCGGCTGAAAAGCTGAAATCAGATCCATGTTAAGCGAAGTTCGAATCTACTAAACCATTGCACTACCCGAGCCAATATTATCCACCGAAACGGGGTAGCTCCAGTTGTGCAAAGGTCTCCTAGAGGAACTGAGCACTTAGCTCTCCGGTATGGAAAAAGCCGACCACATCGAGCGACTGCTGGCTGCCATTTTGAGTGCCGACGCTCGGGGTAACAGCCGCATGATGGCCGAGTACCAAGGCGCCCTCGTCCGTGCCGTTAAAGCAGTGCCGCGAGCGGCGCGTAGTCGATTCGCCGGGGAACAACATCTTCGCTGAGTTCCCAAGCGCGGTAGAAGCTGTTCAATGTGCGGGCGAGGTTCAACACGAACGGGTATAAACAAGGCTGGTGGAGGCAGAGCATTGTGCGTCGATCGCGGCGAAAGCGAACCGATCCTCATGCGGGCGGCCGAGAGGGGAAAACTGTCGAACATGATGCGCACGATTCGCGTTGCGACGGGTCGATGTTTATTGGTTTCATATCGGTCGGATCAGGAGTGGCACGGGCTTTAGCCCGTGTCTCAGCAGAGTTTCCACTGGCTAAATCCTGTGCCACGCGTTCTTTCTGGCCATCGAGGCGTATGTTACTAGCTATTTGATCCGGACCCGATATCGAACGCGAAGGCGCGGTCCGACGCAACCGACCTGTGATGGGGTGGAACAAATGATACTCGACAGCCTCAGCCTCGACGGCAAAGTGGCGATTATCACCGGCGCCAGCCAGGGCCTGGGCCACGCGATGGCGCTCAAGTTCGCGGAGGCCGGCGCCGATATCGTCGCGGCCTCGCGCACCAAAGAAAAACTCGATCAGACTGCCGGGGAGGTTAGAAAACTCGGACGCAAATGCCTGGTGGTACCCGCTGATGTAACACAATCGGCGCAAGTCAATGCGATCATCGCCGCCGCGATAAAGGAGTTCGGGCGTATCGATGTTCTGGTGAACAACGCCGGCGGTGGCGACGAGACGCTCGGCAAGACCCTTACGGAAATCACCGACGAGGACTGGCATCGCGGAATCGACACCAACCTGAGCAGCCAGTTCTACGCATGCCGCGCGGTGATTCCGCAGATGCTCAAGCAGAATCGCGGCAAGATCATCAACCTCGCGTCCGGATACGGCCTGCGCGGCGGCAAGCATAACTTTATATACGCGTCCTCCAAGGGCGGCGTGATCCAGCTCACGCGCTCGATGGCGTTGACCTACGCGCAGAACAACATCCAGACCAATTGCATCGTGCCCGGCATCTTTCCGCATAACGAAGAGATGATGCGCTTCTTCAAGGGTGGCAAGTTCATTCCCATCGGGCGCGGCGGCGAAGATATTGAGGTCGGCCCGCTGGCGGTCTTCCTCGCCTCCGATGCGTCTAATCATATCAACGGCGAACTCATCGCCATCGACGGCGGCGGACTGGCCGGCGGAGTGATCCCAACCGGCGTCGCTCCGCAGATGCCAAGCTGACTTCGAGGACCTAATGGCACTCAAGGAATTTTCGCTCGAAGGAAAGGCGGCCGTGGTAATCGGCGTCAACCATGCGGTGGGACGTGCCGCGGCGACGGCGCTGGCGGAAGCGGGCGCGAAGGTGCTGCTCGCCTCGCAGGAACCCGGTACCGAGAAGCAGCTCAAGGAGGCGGCGAAGGCAATTGGCGCTTCCGGTGCGAAGGTATCGATTCGGGTCCAGAGCGCTTCGATTCGCGGAGATTTGAGTTCCACCGCCGAACTCGCGGTGAAGGAGCTCGGCGCGCTCGATATCCTCGTCAACGCGCTTGATGCGCCGCTCTATGCTCCGGCCGAGGCGGCCGACGATTCCGCCTTCGACAAGGTAATCGAGGGCAACCTCAAGACGATGTGGATGGCGTGTCAGGAAGGCGGCCGCGTGATGTTGCGGCGCGGCGGCGGCGTGATCGTCAACATCACTTCGATCCTCGCGGATCGCGGCGCGCCGAATGCGGCGCTTTACTGCGCGGCGCAGGCGGGAGTGCTGAACCTCACGCGCGCGCTTGCGCTCGAATGGGCTCGCAAGGGCATCCGCGTCAACGCGATCAAGGCGGGATGGTTGGAAGAAGCCAGGAGCCCGGCCACCAACGAGGATGAGTTCGCGAAAAACCTCTTGAAATATCTACCGGACAATCGTTTGATCAAACCGGAAGAGCTTGGTGGAGCGCTGCTCTACCTGGTTTCACCGGCGGCGGCCTTCGTTACCGGCGAATCCATCGCAGTCGACGGCGGCCTGCTCTGTCGCGTCTGATCGAAGATTTCGAACCGAAAACACTTTGCCGAACACAGCACTGACTGTTGTCTTATGTCCAAGCCGACTGAAGAAGTAATCGATTATTCCAATTTCGCATCGATCGTGACCGGCGAAGGTGACTGGCTGCCGGCAGGATTTCCGCAGGCCGACGGAAGCTTCTGGCAATATCAGGAGCCCAACGCGGTGGTGATAGTGCAGGACGGATACCTGCGCGTCGCGGCGGTGCCGTATACGCGCCATCACGACCGGCAGCAGATCCTCGACAACGCGAAGCATATGTACTTCAGCGCGTGTCAGTTCGCGCCGCCGCCGGGAGGCTTGATCACTTTCGCGATCGATCTCGGCGCGACCATCGTGGGCGGCTCGCCGGGCGATCTCTATGACGGATTCGTGTCCTTCAACGTGCTCGATTTCTCGACCGGCGCAGCGCTGGATTTCTTCGTTGGCAACGACACCATCGCGACAGTCTATGGCAAGCTTCCGTTTCCCGGCGTCCCCGACGTTACACCGGATCGCGGTCCGCGATTTTTCTGTCTGTTCGAGGAAATGCGCAACGTGACCTCACGGGGGCAGCTGCGGCATTTCGAAATAACCTACGACGGCGCCAAGGACGAAGTGACATTTTCTATCGACGGCAAGGAAGTCCGCCGCTATTCCAACGTTCCATTCAAGCTCGGCGCATGCACGCTCGCGCTGGGGCTGATGACCGAGAAGGACATCGATCCGACCAAGGGCAGTGTCTCATGCCACGGACAGGGTGCGATCGGCAAATGGGGCAAGATCCAAATCATCCGGAGACCCTGATGAATCGGGTCTCGATCTCACATGAAAAATACTTCTGCAACGGAACTACTAGGTTACGTGCTGTAGCACAGTGCTCTACGTCTTCATGATATCTATTTACATTCCATAAGACTTTTAATATTCTAATTATATCCAAATCAATGTTAGCAACGGTAATTAACGAAATTGTGCCTTCTGAAGCCGAGAGGGGCAGACTGTCGATTCTGGCTTTAGGCAGTTGCAGAATGGCACATTCCCGTCTTAAGATACCGTCCTGACTGAATGATATTTTCCCGGGCTACGGACGGAGGATCCGAAATGGCTTCGGCTTCAAAGATTTTGACCGCCAAAGAGGTAGCCGATTATTTGCGGTGCCACATCAGCACCGTGTACCGCCTCGCCAAGACCGGCAAACTGCCCGGCTTCCGGCTCGGCGCCGACTGGCGTTTTCGGGAAGATGCCTTGCAGAATTGGGTCAACGTTGAATTGAAATCGGGAAACAACGACGACCTCGAGGAATTGGGAATTCGACCCCCGGAAACCCGAAACCGCGTCTCCTGACCATGCCGAGCCTACGCCGCTCGGAATCTCCAATCATCTGAGACTCATCGAGAAGTCACCGGTCGCAATATCGTTGCGCGTCCATGGTGATGCTGCCCGCGCCAAGCCCCTCACGGCGCGAGGGGGAATCCCAACGTAAGTCCACCATCTACCATGATGGTCTGTCCGGTCAGGTAGCTGGTCTCCGGCATGCATAACAGGCATACCACCGACGCGATTTCCTCCAGCGTTGGCGGCCGCTTGAGCGCGCATCGCGAGGCCGACCGCTGCGTCATCGTCTCGAACTCCGTGCCGAAGTAGAACCGCGACGAATCGGTATCCATGTAGCCGACGTTGACGCCATTGACGGTGATTTCGCGCGGGCCCAGCTCGAACGCCAGATCGCGCACCATGCTCTCCAATGCCGCCTTGGCCGCGCCCAGCACTCCATGGCCGGGCAGCATCCGCACCGAATCGATGCCCGATATCATGATGATACGGCTATTCTTCCCCATGTGCTTGACTGATTCCTGCACTGCGGCGAGAAAGCCCCCGACGCTGAGATCAAACGTGCGCGCCACGTTATGCGGTTTGGCTTCCAGCAGCGGTTTGAACGCGGTGGCGGCCGCATTCGCGATCAGGAGGTCGATTTTTCCCAACCGGGCGGCCACCTCGGCAACCATGGTCCGTACCGCGCTATCATCGGCAAGATCCGCTTTGACGAGCATAGAGAGGGGCGCGATTGCGCGGATCTCCTCGAGCGCGGCTTTCGCGCCCTCGTCATCGCGACGGTAGTTGAGCGCGACTGAGACGCCGTTTTTAGCGAGGATAGCGGCAATCGCCTTGCCGAGGCCGCGGGTTCCGCCGGTGATCAGAGCAGTCTTGCCGCTGAGGTCGAACATTGGGCGAGATTAGCATGGCTATCGGGCGGGACGTTAGAATTCAGGCCAGATGAATCCTACCGATGGATCACTAATCGTGACCGGTAAGCCATTGCGGATGCCGATTGCGGGTCGGCCGTAGCCTAGTTCTTCAATCCATAGACGGCTAGCCAATAGTTGGCCGGATACTGCGCCGGCTGCGGCCGCTGTCCGCACCATCGATACAATGGCTCTTTGTCACCGGCCGTTCCGACGAAGACCTTGCCATTGGCAATCGTCGGAGGAGCGAACCGCGCAAGCAGCCCGAAACTATCGCCGGTGTCCGAAACCGCGGCGTCGGTTCCCTGGCTGCGCCATAACTCGTTACTGACGTCTTCGGCATCGAGAGCGAGCAGCATCCCTTTCACGCCGCGGTAGCTGTTCGCATCGCCATTGGCGGGAACCAGGACCCACACGATACCGGTACCGGCAGTGTCGGCATTGCTGGAAACGCTCATGATGCCGCCGGGCATCCAGTTCATCACCGGCCCGCCGCACGGCTGGTTGCCAGGCGCGGGCGGAACCCACTTACTTTGCCGCACGCCTTTGGTGTCCGCTTTGTGGTTTGCATAAGGATAGGCGTTGAGATGTGAACCTTCGCCCATCACGTAGATCCATCGCGTTGCGCCGGGACCGTTCCAGATAATCGGCGAGCCATGAATGTGCCCGTTCGCGGCTTTCCATCGTTGGGTCAGTAGCGGTCCATCCTTACACGGGGGGATCGCCATGCAATTCGGTTGAAGAGGCGGCGCCGGCGGCGGTGCTATGCCGGCTTGATAGTGCGCCAGCTTGCCGGCCTTCATCAGGTACAGCTCTCCAGTCTTGCCGCCTCCCAGAATCATGTCATCGAACAGAAGCGGTCCGGAGGAACCCACATCGAGATCACATTTTGACAAACGCAGCCACGATTGGTTGCAGGGCGAGAAATAATCATCGACAGTAATTCCGCCCGGCCCGAGCCGCAGGCGCAGAATGCTATCGCCGAAGGAACTAACCTGTGGGTCGAAGTCACCGTCGCCGGTCAGGATGTATAAGTTGCCGGCGCTATCAGCGGCCGGTCCCTGGCCTGACTGCCAGATTCCGCCGTTGTTGCCATTCGGCGTAGGACTCCAGACTGCCTTGAACGCGAGGGTCGCCGCGTCATAGACAAACAGCCATCCCGCGAGGCCTTCCGGGTTGTCGCCGCCGAATGCAACATAGAGCATGCCATTCGATAGCAGTAGACCGGCGCGTTGCTTGCGCACCTGTTGCCATCCGGTTTCACCGGTTCTGTCGAAGACCGCGCGTCCGACCGAGCCTCGGACCACCACCGGTCCCGATTTCACGTTGCCGGAGTCGAGCGCGACATTGTACAGCTCATACTGTCCATTGAGCTTCCAGACCACGGCATAGATGGAATTGCCGGCGCGATCGATAACCGGAGTGCCGAGGATTCCCCACGTTGGGTCGTCGGTTGCCCACATGTCGAAGGAGCCGTCGCCCTTTCGCGGATCGCCGAGATAGCGCGCCCACACCAGAGTATCGTTTTGAGTGAGCGGCTTCTGGTCCGCCATGTAGGCGTAAAGCGTCCCCTTCATGGAGGCGAAGATCACCGTGTTGCATCCGGTGGGGCACTTCTGACTTTTGAGACTGGAGACATAGAGCGGCTGCGCCATGATCTTGCCGTCGGAAAAGAGCGTCCAGAGTCTGCCGAAATTGCTCTTAACGCTTTGATGATTCAGGAGCGTTTCGTGAGTGTTCAGGCCGCTGCGCTGGTTGTCATTGTGCTGAGTTAGAACATCGACCTGTGCGGACGCTTGGGCGGATGCAATCGCAACCGCCAAAACCAACATCACGAAGGTGCGCATCGCCGGTCCCTCCCACGGTTGTTGTCTGGTTGTTACAGAGAACTCGCGCGTCCGTGAGCTATCACATCGGTCAACTCAAAGGCAATGTGCAGATGAGGGAGTGGCCCGCGCGAAGCATGCTAGCTGGTTGTTCAGGCGCTTAAGTGCTGAAGCGCGGCGCGCAGCAGGATGAACCATAGCGCGAGGGTCGAGATGGCATAGATGTAGAAGCGCACGATCACGATGTTGATCGTGCAATGGACCGCGCTGTGCGCCACGCGGAATGCGACAAAGACCCAGGCGGCATCGACATAGAGCGCATCAACCTGATTCGTGACGAACAGATAGAGCGCGAGCGCATAAAAGAGGACCGGAATCTCGAAGAGGTTCTTGAGATTGTCCGACGGATTCGAAACGCTCGGCGGCGAAAGCTGCGCGAGCGCGCCGGGCACCGCAAGGTCTTGCGAATTGAGCTTGTTACCGGTGATGAAAGCGATGCGGCGGATGTACATGTAAACCCACACCAGCATCGTCAGAAACATCATCGCGAAAAAGGGACCGAAGATTGCCGCCTGCGCGCTCATGCTGACCTCACCTTTTGGAAATCGGCATCATGCATACAGCAGCTTGCGGAGATCGGCGTGAAGCGGCGCGCCATCAATGCGCAGGGTGCGCCGGTTGAAGTCCGCATGCTCCACCTCCAGCACCAGCTCATCGTCGCGAAGATTGGCGGGGGTTGCAAAAGCCACGATACCTATCATCGACGTAGTACCTTCTCCGATGATCGCGCCTGAGCGATCCAGCAGTTTTACCGACGCCCCTTCGATTGCGGGCCGCTCGCCATCCGATGCCACATCGTTGTCCAGCACCGTTACGCGTAATGTTCGCCGATCGTTCGCCCTTACGCATTCGATGTGCATGTCGCGCAGATAGATCATCGGCTCCGCGAACACTCCCTTGATGCCCACCTTCACCGGCTCGACCGTCGGATTCGCCTTCAGCTCGATGCGCTGCGCCGCCATCCCGTGGTCCGAGGTCACCACGAATAGCGTCTTGTCGAGCATCCCGCGCGCGCCCAGGAGTTCCAGCACCTTGCCGATGCGCGCGTCGGTACGATACAGCGCCTCCCGCAGTCCCTCATGATGCGGCCCGTAGTCATGCCCCGCGCCGTCGGTCAGCACGAATTCATGCGCGACGAACATCGGCATGTTTTTGGGCGTGCGCTCGCCGCAATGCTCCAGCAGGTTGATGAGCTGCGCCATGCCGCGGATGTCGACCACTTCCTCGCGATGCATCGCCGGCTTCTCGTCGGCCATCCAGCGCGGGCTGATATCACCAATCATCTCGATCGTCAGATCCCTGAGGCGAATCTTGTCGCCGACGATGCGCTTCTCAAAAGCATTGTGATCGGCGCCGCGCCCTTGCGGCTCGTGAATCGAGGCGGTGATTGTGTCCGCGCCGAACACGCGCTTGAACGCCTCGTACAGCGTTTCGACCTCCGGGTTGAGGAAGCGCTCGGTGTCGAAGATCATTCCCTGCACTGGCACCGTCTCGCGCCGCTCACGCTCATGGTAGGTCGGATTGACGATGTCGTGATGCCCGCACCACGCGCCGGTGAGAATCGTCGAATGACTCGGCCAGGTGATGCTGGGGAAGTTGACGATCGAGCCATGCGAGAGCATCGCGCCCGCATCGATCAAGCGCGCGAGGTTGGGAATCGCCGCGCGGCTATTCTCCAGCTGATGCATCAGCTCCGAATGCGAGAGGCCGTCGAGCAGTATCATGTAGACCGCACGCGGGCGCTCCGATGACTCCGATTCGAACATCTCATGCAGCGCGCGGCCATCCTGACGCTTCAGGTAGTTGCCCCTGCCGTTGCCAATGATTTCGGGAAATCCCATCAGATGGGCGATCGACGGCGCGATATCGACATGCCGCGCCGCGATACGATGCCGCCCGCGCTTCACCCCTGGCCCCGAAAAAATCAGCGGCGCGCGCGATTGCACGACATCCAGCGCGCCATGCTGCCCGGGCTGGATGCCATAGGTGTAGGCTTTGGGACTCACAACGAGGTCCGGCGCGCGCGGGCTATCGAAAAGCTGTGCGATACGCTCATAGGCGAACGGATGCGTCACAACATGCGGCTCGAGAAACGCGCGGTTGGGATCGGTAGATGAATGCCCGCCGGCGGCTGACGCTTGCAATTCTTCTTCGATAGTGGAAAGCGCGAACGGATCCTGATTCGCGACTGGATTCTCACCGACCTGCTCGATTACGTCGAAATGAAGTTTGCGGTCGTCGTCGATGTAGCGCTTGAAACGAATCATGCCGCGCTGCGCCCACACCTCATAGGCGCCATCGCGCCAGGTCGCTACGAGATCCACATGGTCGCGCGCCGGCGCTTCTCCGAGCAGCGCGGCGATGGTGCGGTCACCGGATTCATACTGATTGGGATCCAGTCCTTGTCCCGCCAGCCGTTCCGGACCGTATTCTCGTCGCATGATGGTGTTACCCGCCTTGAGGTCTCATCTTGACCCACGTTGCGCGGACGCGCAAAGGTTCTTGCGCCGCTTTTCCCGAATCTAACCCGCCAGGAACACCTGCGGCATGACGAGGGGAAGAGTGGTCTTCGAAGCACCCACTCACAAAGTGGCGCGACGTTGGACGCCGCGACAGCAAGTCCCGAATCGTATCCCCTTCGGCCGTTCAGCGCCCGACCGATCGTGTCTTTGTGCGGAGAAGATAGCTAGCGTTATGGATCGAGGTGACCAGGCATTCACATACAGTAGCAAAGGAACCCTCGCCCGCGCAGCGAACGTTTCCGTGGCATCTGTCGGCCGCAGCCTGGTCCGTCGCAATGCTCACGCTAGCAGCCGCGATCCTGCGAATTTCTTTCCTCGGTTCAAAAAGCCTTTGGTACGACGAGGGCGCGACCGCATCCGTGGTCGCATTGCCATTCAGTTCCCTTTTGAAATTTGTCACCCATGGCCAGATGAATATGTTCCTCTACTATGTGCTGCTGCACGGATGGACGCTGATCGCAGGGTCGAGCGAGTTCATGCTACGACTTCCATCGGCGCTCTTCGGAGTTGCGACCATATCCTTGGTCTATGTGCTCGGCGCAGAACTAGGGCATCGGCGTGCGGGCCTTGTCGCTGCGCTAATGTTGACCGTCAATACAACGAGCATCCAGTACGCCCAATCGGCGCGCAGTTATTCCATCTATGTAGCGCTCGCCACCCTGGCCTCGATTGCTTTTGTCCGCAGCGTGAAACGGGTCTCGGTGGTCAACTTCGTGACATATATCGGGAGCGAAACCCTCAGTGTCTATACTCATCTGTTCGCAATCTGGGCGTTGCCGTCTCAATGGCTGTCTCTGTTCCTGTTTCGTCCGGGTCGAAAGAAAGCAATTGGCGTGACGATTTGCGTGCTCGCGATTTTGGTGCTTAGCCTGCCGTCGTTCATCTTTGCCATCGCCGGCGACCACGGAAACGTGGCGTGGGTCTCCAGAACCTCGCTTCACTCTCTGATGGATCTGTTCTTCACTTTCGCCGGAAAATTCGATGGACGGACGACCTCCCTGATGACCATCCTGACAGTGCTTTTAACGATGTTGTACCTGATCGGCGTGGTTTCTGCGGTCGTTTGGAGGCAGCGGGAGGATTCGCCCGCCTTGGGATATCTATTACTCTCGATCTGCCTTCCGGTCGTCCTCACCGTCGCGATATCGTTCGTTAAGCCACTTTTCGTGCCTCGCTACTTCCTGGCAGGATTACCTTTGTTTGCACTCCTAGCCGCGATTGGTTTCCAACACTTGAGGCCGGCGTTCGCGATTGCGATGGTATTCGCCATTTCGATACTAAGTCTCGCACTGGATTATTCTTACTATCGCGCCCCCTCGATTGAAGATTGGCGCGGTATGGTTGACTACGTAGCGAAGCATTCGCAGCCCGGAGATGCATTGCTTATCTTTCCCGCCTGGGAAACCGCCCCGGTTGACTACTATGTTTCGCGACGCGACCATCCCGAAACCTTCCCTACCAGAGTCTTTCAGATACCGGTTAAAGGGAGCCGGAAATCGATGGAAAATCCCGAACGACTCCTCGCTAAATCCGGCGCCCGTCGTGTCTGGGTCACCTCCTCTATCGCAGTAGATGAAACCGGCATGAAGTTGATCTTTTCCAATGAGCGAGTAGTTGATGAACCGACATTTTATGGGGTGCGACTCTTCTTGTTCGAAAGAAATCCCTAAGTGACATGACATCTGCCGTTGCTGGCTGGCTTGCCGGCTGAGTTCCGTCGAGGGTGCAGCGTCCAGGTATCCATGCTTGCGGGAGCGGAATCCGCGTGGCTGGTTATCGATCCGCGCGATGGCTAAGCTGGCGTGCCACTGACATTGCCATGGATGACGGCAACAACCAGGAAAAGGACGTCCTGCACCTCGGCTGCGGGAAAAACCTGATTGCGGGGGCGGTCAACGTTGACGTGCGCGCGGGCGTCGGTGCGGATGTCGTGCATGATCTCAATCAGCGTCCCTGGCCATTTCCCGACAATCGGTTCGGAGCGGTGATCGCAACCCATGTGATCGAACATCTGCGGGACACGGTCGCCGTAATGGAGGAAATCCATCGGGTCTGCCGCCATGGCGCGAGCGTCAAAATAGTTACGCCGCACTTTTCCTCGCCCAACGCATTCACGGATCCAACGCATTGCCACTACTTCGGCTATTACAGCTTTCAGTTTTTCAGCGGCGAGCAGGCTAACGCCTTTGGCGATCCGCCGCGGTTCAGGCGACGTAAGACGTCGCTAGGCTTTTCGCCCACGCGGATCCGCATCCTGGACCGGATCGGCGTCTGGTTGGCCGATTGGAGTCCGCTAAGATATGAACGGCGGTTCTCGGTATTTTTTCCGGCCGAGGAGCTGCACAACGAGCTGGAGGTGGTGAAGGACCACCCCCAAGCCGCTCGCGGCGGAGGTGCGCTCGGAGCCGAAGTAACCCGCGCGCCGAGGAAGTGCATTTTGATCGTCGGATCCAAACTCGAACCGCCGGGAGGAGGAGAGGGCCTGCTGGCGTGGATCGTCGAGGCGCTGAAGCACGACTATCGGCCGACGGTATTGACGTGGACGCCCCCCGATCTCGAGGGATTGAACCGGTCTTTTGGGACCGATCTTTGCGCTTCCGACGCCGAATTCATGGTCATCAACCCACTGGTCCGGGCCGTCGCGCAGAAATCGCCCACCCGGATGGCTCGGCTCAAGGATCAGTATCTGGGCAAACGAGCGCGCCGGATCGCAGACCAGTTCGATGCTGTTCTGACCGGCGACAACGAGGGTGACGTCGGCTCACGGGGTATCCAGTACATTCACTTTCCAAAAATCCGATCGAACGCGGCCAGAGGGAAGGGTGACTGGTTGCCGGCGCCGGCGCTGCGCGTGTATCGCGCGCTGATCGACCGCCTGACCGAGGTCTCGTGGGAACGGATGCGGAAGAATCTCACACTGGTGAATTCGGACTTTACCGGACGCGTCGTCCGGGAAGTGCACGGCATTGAGCCCATAACGGTGTATCCGCCGGCGATCGGCAAATTTCCGGACGTGCCCTGGGAGCGGCGCAAGGACGGCTTCGTTTGCGTCGGGCGCATCATACCTTGCAAACGGATTGAGCTGATGATCGAGATTTTGTCCGCAGTCCGGGCGGCCGGGCCACAAGTGCATCTCCACGTGGTGGGAAAGGGAGAATCCCCGGGCTACGTGGCCTCGATCCGGCGTCTGGTTCAGGCCAATGCGCCTTGGGTCCATCTGCACGAAGATATATCGCGCCCGGAGCTTGCCGAGTTGATTGCGAGTCATCGCTATGGGATCCATGCGATGCGCGACGAGCCTTTCGGCATGGCCGTCGCGGAACTGGTGACCGGAGGATGCGTCACCTTCGTTCACAACAGCGGCGGGCAAGTCGAGATCGTCGGTAACGACGAGCGGCTGATTTACTCCTCGCCACAGGACGCGGTGAACAAGATTCTGCGCGCGCTAGGCGATCCTGACTATCAGGCGGGCTTGCGCAGTTACGTTGCTTCGCGCCGCAACTTGTTTACGGCCGAGCGTTTCGTGAACCGGATTCGGGAAGTGGTCGGCGACTTTCTGCGCGAGCAGTCTGGCGGGCAGCGAGCCCCAGGTTAAATCGAGATGAAGCGTATCCTGTTCGTGCAGCTTACGATTAATGCGGTGGGCGGCGCCGAAGGTCTCGCCGCCTGGATGCTCGAGGCCCTCAAGCGTGACTATCGTCTCACCCTGCTCACCTGGGAGCCGGTGGATTTCGCGGCCCTAAACCGGTTTTTCGGGACCGATCTTCGAGCATCGGAATTCGAACTCTGGACCACGCCACGGGCTGCGCGTCTGGCGAAGATGTCGCCAACGCCGGTCGTCAGGTTCCAATATCACTATCTGTTTATGCAGGCACGGCGCCGGGCTGATCGCTTCGACGCGGTGATTACGGCCGCTCATGAGGCTGATCTTGGGCCGCGCGGAATTCAGTATATCCACTTCCCGGAAGTGCTCTCAAAAGAGACTGAATCGACGCGCTGGTATCACTCCTCGGCCGCCTTGCGTGTATATGAGGCGATCTGTGATCGCCTGACCGGGTTCTCACTCGACAGGATGAAGCGCAATCTCACGTTGGCCAATTCGGAGTTCACCGCGCGCGCGATCCGCGAAGTGTATGGCATCGAGCCCTTGGTGGTTTATCCTCCGGCGCTTGGCAAGTTTCCGGAGGCGCCGTGGGATCAGCGCAAGGACGGCTTCGTATGCATCGGGCGGATCTCGGGTGAGAAACGCATCGAACTTATGATCGAGATTCTCTCCGCGGTGCGCCGTGCCGGGCCACAGGTGCATCTCCACGTGGTCGGCAAGCCATACGACGCCCGCTACTTTGACTCGATCCGGGGCCTGGTTCAGGCCAACGAGTCCTGGGTCCATTTGCACCAAAACATCTCGCGCCCGGAACTCGTCGAGTTGATTGCAAGTCATCGCTACGGGATCCACGCGATGCAGGGGGAGCCGTTCGGGATGGCGCCCGCCGAGCTGATCAGCGCGGGCTGCATCACGTTTGTTGCCGAGGGCGGCGGGCAGGTCGAGATCGTCGGCAACGACGAGCGTCTGATTTACAGCTCGCGACAGGATGCGGTGAACAAGATTCTGCGCGCGCTTCGCGAACCGGACTATCAGACGAGCCTGCGCAGTTACGTTGCGTCGCGCCGCAACTTGTTCCGCTCGGAGCGTTTCGTGACGCAAATTCGCCAGGTGATAAGTGATTACTTTCAGTCGTCGCCGGATCGGAGCGCGCGCGCTCAAGTTGGCGTCGGCGCCGGAGACCGGAGACTAGCCGCCAGGGGCAGACCTTGAGCACAGGTGGTGCGAGACGTCGCGGCGGGCGCTTTACGAAACTATCGCGCGCCATTTGGCAGCGGCCGTGAACCGGTTTGCATATACCTTCTATGCGACCAACGACGCGTATGCGGCCGCCGCAATCATCGCCGCGACTGCGCTACGCCGAACCGGCGCCGGACGCGATATCGCATTCGTCTTTCTGCACCACGACGTGTCGCCGGCCATGGTAGCAAGGGCCCGCCGGGCGAACTTCATAACCAGAGACGTGGAACCCCTGCGGTTTACCCGTGGCAAGTACTACCGCGATTGTCTTACCAAGCTGCGGATTTTTCAGCTTGTGGAGTACGAGCGCGTGGTGTTCATCGATGCGGATTCACTTCCGCTCCAGAACCTCGACCATCTTTTCACCTCGCCTTTTACGCAGGCCATTGCCGCTCCCCGGACCTACTGGCTGCCACAGCCCGTGGCGACCAGCTTGTTGCTGGTCGTAAACCCATCGATGGAGCAGTGGGAGCGGGTTCGACGGCACTTCGCTTCCGCTTTTGAGAAGCGCCTGTATGACATGGAAATCATCAATCTGGAGTTCAAGGATGAGATTCATTTCCTCGCCGACGAGTATGGTTGTTTGAATTCCGAGTGGTGCTCCGCCACGGGCCCGTTTCACTTCGGCGATGCTGAGCGCGCTCGCCGGCTGGCGAAGCTGGTTCACTTCAGCCACTTGGGGAAGCCCTGGTTTTGGCGGCCCGAAGACGCTTACCGTTTGCTCCCGACAGCTCATCCCTTATTCCATGAACTATGGGCGCAGTGGTGGAAGCTGCGGCGAGAGATCCTGGGCGATGTACCGATTGTTCCTTTCTCGGAGCGATTGCGGCCGTTGGCGAAACTGTATCTCGGGCTGGCAAGGCGGCGACTATCAAGGCCGCGGCCGCCGCTCGCTGGGCGGAGCTGAAGATCAGGCCGGACCGGGAAACATCTTGTGAATCGCGCGAGCGAGCGCTTCCGGCCGCCGGGACAACACGAGGTTCGTTGACCCGCCGGCGTCGCTGATTTCGTAGTCATCAGGTGCGAGGAGCGGAAATGCGCGATGAGGGTGTAGCTCCCAGCCGCGGAAACCCTGCTCAACCAGGTATGCCACGAACGCGCCAGGGCTGGTGCCCGCTTCGCGCAGGTACCCTGGCTCCACTTCCACCACCAGAACCGTGTCGGGACTGCGCAGCAGCGAGCCGCGCAAACCTTTCACCACAAAGTGGTCGTAGCCCTGCGCGTTGACCTTGACCAGCTTGATCGCGCCGGCGGGCAACGCGGCCAGGACCTCGTCGCCCACTTGAACCGAGATTGACTCATATCGCTCGCCGGCTTTGCGTTCCGCAACGATCCGGTTGTCTCCCCAGTTGCGGGAATCAAGCCGCAGCCATCGCGTCTCTTTTCGCTCGCCCAGCGCCGATCGCTCGGCGACCACGTTGGTAATCTTGTTCAGGCGTAGATTCTCGAGCAGCAGCCGATACTCGCGCGGACTAGGCTCGAACGCGAAGACCCGGCCCGCGGGGCCGACGCATTCGCTGAGCGCCAGTGTATCCCAGCCGACGTTGGCTCCCACGTCGATACACACGCCGCCGCTGAGATCCAGCAAGCTGAACAGCGCAAGCATTTCTGGCTCCCAGGTTCGCGACAGGAACAGGCTGTTGGCGATCACGCGGTCGCGCAGGTCAATCCGGAGGCGAAAACCATCGGCGGTGATGACCACCCGCGGATAGAGACGCCGGCGAAATAGGATGCTCCCATGGCGCCAAATGTAGCGAAGATCCACCGTGCTCGACCGCTTCGCGCGCTCACCCGGCGGAGCGCATTTCGCATGCGGTCTCCATCCCGTGAAATTCGTCGACGTCGCACATCAATTCATCATAGCTGCCGCACGCGCGGCTCCGAACGTCGGCCGTCCGATGGGCCGCTACTCGAGTCCGATACTCCGGGAGTTGCTAACCAGTTCCTCGACGATCTGTTCGAGTTGCGCGCTGAAAGCCGCTTTCGAGAACTTCGCGGCTACGTGCTCCCGGCCCGCCCGCCCCAGTCGATCGGCGCCGTCGGAGTCCGCCACCAGGCGGGCGAGACCGTCGGCAAAAGCCGCCGGCGTGGCCGGGCACAGCAGGCCCGTGGTTCCATCCACGATAGTCTCAGCCGGACCGCCGTTGTTTACCGATATCACCGGCCTCGCGGCGGCCATAGCTTCCAACGGCACATAACCGAAATGCTCATACTCCGAGGTACAAACCACGCATCGGCAGCGCGAAAGAAGCTCCTGGATCTGCGCGTCATCGGGCGAGCGCAGAAAGACCACTTTGCCGGTCAGCGCAAGCCGGTCCGCCAGCCCTTGCAACTCGCGCAGGGTTTCGTGGTTCTGCGGGCTGAGGTCGTCGAAGCCGCCGGCAATCACCAGTTGCACGCGGCGGAGGACTTCCGGCGGCAACCGCGACTCGAGTCCGGCCAGGGCCTCGATCGCCAGGCCGGTGTTCTTGCGCCGATCGTAACGATTGATCACGAGCAGCATGGTCGATTCATCGTGCGCGGCACGGCCGTTATGCGCGAAGCGCGCGACGTCGACCCCGGGATAAAGCACCCGCGGCGGGCCGAGCCGCGGGAAAGTGCGGCCGACCATCGAGGCGGTGAACCTGCTGTTGGCGATCACAAGATGCGCCATTCCCATCGCGACGCGTTCCGACCAGTCGATCGGGGCGCGGTACCAGCGGTAAAGACCGCCGTGTTGCGGAGCGAGCAACTGGTCGGGGAAATGACAGTAGAAGATGATTTTGGCTCGCGTCATCAGCCGCAGTATCGGAATCGATTGTGACACCAGGTCGGTGAAGATCACGTCGAAGTGCCCGCGGCTCATCGCCAGGCGCAAGGCGGCATAGCAGGTCCGGATGATATTACACGGCGCTTGGAGGCGGCCGGCGATGTCAAGCGGCAGGAAGTCCCCGTAAGTGCGGACCTCGACCGCACCGTCACACGCGTCGTCAAGACCGTGGTCGCGATGGTGACGCGAGGTGAAAACCGTAACGCGATGGCCGGCCTGCTGAAGACAGCTTGCGGCGTCGAGCACCAGGCGTTCGGCGCCGCCGACGCCCAGCTGGGGATGCACGAAACCGATCCGCAACGCTCGTCTCATAACAACCCATCACTACGGTCAAGCCGCAAAAACGTGAGCCGCCTCTGCATTCCATCAGTGATCGCGCAGCGGTCCGCGGCCGGCGATAAGAATCGGCAGTTCGGCAAACCTCTCGCCCGCTCGGTCGGATGTCTTCGTAAGTCGCACCTTTCCCCCCCTCGGACGAAGTCATCGTGCCGATGAGGTGTTTTTTATGGCAGTTGCGCGGATGACATCGCAAGCGCTTACGCCGCCGAGGGGACTTCGATAGCGTCCGTCAGGCAGTTCTTGCGCGTCGATCGGAATTGAAGAAATATTGCCGCGCGAGATGCCCGCATCGCCTTGTCTAACATTAAAGATTACTTGAAGAAGCTCCTCATGCGCGATGGTTTGCCGAACGAGGCAGAATTGCGAGGTCTTCATCTTTCGTCCGGAGATCAACACTATCGTGCCTGGGTAGGCCGACCGGAACGGTACGACGTCCTCACCCTGCTCCAGTTTCGAATTTTGACCGACCTGGGCGTGCGGGAATATCACCAGGTACTGGATCTCGGGTGCGGCTCGTTGCGCCTGGGACGGCTGTTGATTCCCTTCCTGCTGCCTCATCGCTACGTCGGGGTCGAGCCCGAGCGCTGGCTGGTCGAGGCGGGCATCAAGCACGAATTGGGTGAGTCAATTCGCAGGATCAAAGACCCCACTTTCTGCTTCGATGGGGAATGTCCGCTGGATCACTTCGGCCGTTCGTTCGACTACATCATGGTCCAGTCGGTGTTCACCCACGCGCCGCTCGATTGGATCGAGCGTGCGGCCACCCGACTCTCGAAAGTGCTCGCCCGACCCGGAGGAGTGGTCATCGCCAACTATCTGGAAGGCCCCAGCGACTATGCGGGAGGCCAGTGGCTCTATCCGGAGTGCGGAGCATACCGGCGCAAAACGTTGGAGGCTCTTTTCGCCGCGGCCGGTCTGGTTTGGCGCGAACTCGATTATCCGCATCCGGCCGGCGTGACGTGGTTTCTAATCGACTGCTAGCGCGACTTGCGGCGGTTCATTCAAGGCATCCAACTCCTCGAGCAGACGCTTTCGCCGTGCGCTGCCGCGATTCAGTCCGGCAGAGCACAGGAGTTCGTGCAACAGTCGCCGCGACGTCATGGTGGCGATTTTCACCTGATACTTTTCCAGCATAGCTCGATTGCCCGCGCGGAAGCGGGCATCTATACGCGTCAGGTCGCGCAGGTTGAGCGGATCGAAGCGGCCGTTCATGAAATGGCCATCGGGGATGCTACCCGCGCAATCTCCGTTTCCACTTTTGCCCCGATTGGCCACCATCAGCTTCATCACTTGCGCGAAGCTCAGCGATGGGTTGAGCCGATGGCGGCAGGCATTGAAGCTCAAACCGCGGATTCTGCGTCCGGGAGCGATCACCGAGATAAAGTCATGGAGCAGATATTTCGTTCTGCGATGGGCGTGGTACGGGCGGACCACGATACGGTCCTTTCCGAACGCCGCCGCGAAGGAATCCAGGAGCTCGACATAGTCAAACCCCCCGGCCCAGAAGTTGTCCGGTGCGTTCGGGCCGCGCTGGAATATCTGCTCGAGATAATCGCGAAACGTGAGGTGATGACCGTTTTTAAGCAGCTCGACGTACAGCGATTCGAGGTAGTCGGCTTGCGGCCGTAGGTAGACGACGATCGTGACCTCGTAGCCGATGGAGTTCAGCATTTGCCGGAGGGCGCCCAGCGATCGCGGGCTTCGATACAGATACTCGAAGTCCTCGGAACTGATGCAAACCGCGGGCGGATTGCGCGATCGAATTTCGCCCAGGGCTTCGCGCCAGGCGCCGAAAGCGGGGTCGAATCGCGAATTGCCCATCGATTCCCACGCCAGGTTATGATGTCCGCTATGGGGCAGGGCGCGCCCGCTGCGCGGGACCAAAATCCCGTTGCGTTCCAGGCTCAATTGGTTGGAGAGCAGGAGCGTTTGCAAAGAGCTGGTTCCGGTCTTGTGGGTTCCGATGTGGAGGAAGCAGACGCCTTCCATGGTGATTCAAACTCTCGTAACTTTTCTACCGACGCAAAGTCATCTATGCAAGTCCGGCCCCCGATGAAAAAGCCGCCCGTCGCTATTTTGCAGATTATCTCTACTTATCGTTGCATGGCAAAATTATTATACGTTAGAGGGCGCGTCTGGTTTCAGACCCTGGCCGGCTGAAGCTTCGAGGGCCTCCGTCAGGGAGTTCTCGCGAGAGCTTGCGCAACTATTGGAATTACAGAAACATTGCTCCCGGCCAGAACGCCTATCGCAGTGAATGATTGACATGACCTCCTGCAGCATCTGCGGTGGAAGCAACTTCGCCGAGAGCAAGATCCTGTGGCCGGCGCTAATCGAAGAATGGGAGCTTCGGCCCAACGAGGTCGAATACATCGATCGGCAACAAGGAACTCACTGCGTGAAATGCAACGCCAACCTGCGCATCATTGCTCTGGGCCAAGCGATCCAGGATGCATTGCCCACGACACTACCGCTCTGCGACTACGCCGCCATAGCAGACCCAGAAGTGAAAGTGCTCGATATCAACGGCTGTGTCGGTCTCTCCGCAGCCCTGCAGCGGATGCCCGGGTACCTGCTCGCGAATTTCCCCGAAGTCAACATGTGCGCCATGCCCTTTGCAGACGGCTCCTTTGACCTCGTCGTTCATTCCGATACGTTGGAGCACGTCCCAGACCCGCTGCGCGGGCTCCAAGAGTGTTACCGCATTCTCAAGCCGGGTGGCAGGCTTTGTTTTACCATCCCGATCGTCGTCGGCCGCATGACCAGAGATCGTGCCAACTTGCCCAAAAGCTATCATGGCAATCCTCAGACGCGCACAGACGATTTTATTGTGCAAACGGAATTCGGCGCCGATGCCTGGACCCTACTGATGCGCGCGGGCTTCGATAATGTTGCCCTGAAGCACATCGAGCATCCTGCCGCGCACGCGATTACTGCCTGGCGTAAGCCGGTTGCTGAAAGCACCCTGCAACGACATTGGGAAATGGAGTTGCTCGCGGCGCAGGAGCAGATACACCAGGGCCGTCTTCAATGCGAGCAGTTGGACCGCGAACTGTCGGACTTGCGCGCCGAGAATCGGCGTTTAATCGCGAATGTTGAATCGCTGCGCAGCAAAAACGCGATGCCCGAGGCGCGAACGCTGGAACTCGCAGGCGTCCATAACAGTTTGCTCGAGGAGACTCACCGTCTGTGGCGCTCCAGCTCGTGGCGGCTGCTTCGGCCAGTGCGAAATCTTATCCGCAGCCTTCACGGCTACGATCGGGAAACCGAACCGATCCCGGCTTCTCAGGCTGAAGCGTTGCGAACCATCATCGCGATTCGTGATTCTCTATCGTGGGAACTGACCGCGCCGCTGCGGATAGTTCATCGGGTTCTCTCACCACGGTCAGCGCCGCCGGCATCTCCGGTCAAATCAAAATGGGAAAAAGCTGACTTCCTTCTGATCAAACGAGACGCGGACTTTGATTTGGAGTTTTTCCTACCCCCCTCGGCCCCTCGCCTGTCGCGCGATGAAGCCATCGAAGGGTTCATGCGTGGGTGGACCATGGCGATGGGCAGGAAGCCGTACAGCGGGTTCAACCCCCAGATCTACGCAGAACTGGCGATGAAGCCTAAGGAGCGTGAAAAGAGAAATCCGCTGGCGCATTTCATCGAAAACGCGAAGCCGGCGGGCCCGTGGCTGATCCCGCTTATACGAGAATCAGCGCGCAGCCCCGGGGCAACGCGGCTCCGTACGGCTATTCACGTGCACGCCTACTATCCAGAATTGATGGAAGAATTGCTGCGCGGCCTGTCGGGAAACGCATCGAAGTGCGATCTGTTCGTTACCACCAGCCGCCAGGAAGATCTCGAGCGGCTAAAGCACTCGACGGCATCATACGATCGGGGAGATGTCCGCATCTCGATCGTACCGAATCGGGGACGAGACATTGGACCGTTTGTCACAGAGTACGCGTGGTTAAGCGAAAAGTACGAGTTGGTCGGCCATCTCCATTCCAAAAAAACTGCCTGGGCCAGCGCCGAAGTTGGTGAGACGTGGAGAAGGTTCCTATGGGGGAATCTGGTCGGTGAAGGTTACCCGATGATGGATGTGATCGCGAAGCGCTTCGAAAATGATCCACACCTGGGACTGGTGTTTCCTGACGATCCCCACCTTTTCGGGTGGACTCGTAACCGAGAGTGCGCGGCGCGACTGGCACAAAAAATGGGACTGACTGCCAATCTGCCGCAGGCTTTTGAGTTTCCGGCTGGGACGATGTTTTGGTGCCGAGGAGCTGCGCTGCGGCCATTGTTTGATCTCGGCTTAAGATGGGATGACTACCCTCCGGAACCGCTACCAGAGGACGGAACAATCTTGCACGCGATAGAGCGGCTACTGCCGTTCATCGCACAACATCAAGGATACCGTCTCGCCGCGACCTACACTCCAGGGCTAAGAAGATAGTTGCGCAATGCACCCGGCTACTGTTTGATTCGGCCCGACGACGATGGTGACCAAAGCGACGGAGGAGAACCGCACTTGCGGACTGCCGAGAGAGCACGGCCCTGCAAGCGATCTGGCGTCGCTGAGATATGAGATCCACTCGCTGTGGAATTCGTGGTCATGGCGAATCTTTCGTCCACTTCGAAATCTGATACGTCGGAAGAGGGGCTACGGCGAAGAAAGGGAGCCGTTCGTCGAATCGGTCGAAGAAGCTGCCCGTGTCATTGCCTCGATCCGCCAGTCGCTGTCTTGGAGGCTGACGGTCCCCTTACGCTTCGCGCATCGTGCTCTTATCATGCGGTCGCGTTTCGCTCCGCCGGTCGCCGCCGCGAGCAGCACATGGTCGCATGAGGCTGGGCCGGTCGAAGAAGCCCTTGCGCGAGCCTCCTTTCTGCAAGCCAAAACCGCGCCGCTCAGGCTGGATGTTTGCCTGCCAACGTACGACCGGCGCGTCAATATTCTGGTTTCTCAGATAGATTTCCAATACCTCTTCGGCGGATATATCGCCGTCTTCAGCCTGGCGTTAGCCCTAAGCGATCGCGGTTACCGCACTCGCATCGTGATCGTCGATCCTTGCGAATACAAACCTGAACTTTGGCGAAAGCAGGCTAAGAGCTATCCGCCACTGGCCGATTTGTTCGACCGCGTCGAAATCGAATATCGCTTTGATCGGTCCCGGTCCTTGGTTGTCTCTAGTGTCGATGCCTTCTTGGCCACTAGTTGGTGGACGGCACACGTCGCTCATCGCGCGGCAACTGAACTCAAGCAGCACCGGTTTGTCTACTTGATTCAGGAGTACGAACCCCTGTTTTACGAGGCCAGTTCGCTCCGTGCACTGGCTGAAGAATCCTACACCTTCCCCCATTATGCGCTCTTCTCCACGGAATTGCTCCGAGAGTATTCGCGGCAGAACCGGATCGGGCTCTTCAGCAGGATGGACGATTCCGGAGACGACTTTTCTGTTTCATTTCAGAACGCCATCAGCACCGCAGGGATCCATATGCAAACATTAGAGCGGCGCGTTGGTCGGCGCCTGCTGTTCTACGCGAGACCGGAGGCGCATGCTGCACGCAACTTGTTTGAATTGGGCATCGCCGGCATGGCCGAAGCAATCCGCGAAGGACATTTCGACCTCAAAATATGGCAATTTGATGGCATTGGCTCGCTGGGCGCTCGCACGGGCGTAGACCTGGCCGGCAGGGTCAAGCTAATGCTCATGCCGCGCACGACGCTGGACGAGTATACGAAACTACTTCCGTCATATGACATTGGGCTAAGCTTGATGCTGACGCCGCACCCAAGCCTCGTACCTTTAGACATGGCCGCGGCGGGACTGGTAACGGTCACCAATACCTATGCGAACAAGACCGCCACAAAATTGGAGGCTATCTCGACAAACATCATCGCGGTGCCAGCGACAGTCACAGGCATCAAGGAAGGGTTAGTCCGGGCGCTCCAGCGAGTGGATGATTTTGAAAACCGCGTCGCCGGCGCGCAAATTCATTGGCCCACGCGCTGGTCCGACGCGCTGAACAACGAGGTCATGGGCAAACTGAAGTGGTTTCTCGACCATCCAAATGTCGATTAGGCCGGTCGCCGGTGTCATGGATTAGCGGCAGGTCCGACGAGGAGGAGTGATCCGAGCCGAATGGATGACAACCTGGGACGACTATCCCTTAGAACCAGTGCCAATCGACGGAACCATTCTGCATGCAGTAGAGCGATTACTACCATTTGTCGCTCAGCACCAAGGATATCGCATAGCAGCCACTCATGTTGCCGGGATAGGCAGATAACCTGCAACGCCGAATGAGCGGGGTAGCGGCAGGCGTTTGGCGGGCGATCCGTTCTCCCGTCATCTTAATCGTCCTTCTCCCGGTCCTGATGTTCGGCCGGGCTTTGCTACGCGGCCACGTTTTCTCGGCCGCCGACAACCTGTACTTCTTTTATCCATGGCATGCACTCAACCCCAGCGCGGTTCCGCAAAACGGCCTACTCACTGATCGAACCTTCCAGTTTGAACCCTGGCTGATCTACGCCTCCCGAGAAATACACAGCGGTCGGTTCCCCTCGTGGAATCCCTATGCGTATGGCGGTGCTCCTCTGCTTGCCAATGCGCAATCCGCTCTTCTGTTTCCGTTTAACGCTCTAGCCTATGTCCTGCCGGTTCACGCGGCCCTTGGCGTGGAAGCGATTCTCAAAATTATGACTGCGGGACTGTCCATGTACTGGATGCTGCGGATTTTGGCGCTTCAGCCTTTGG
This sequence comes from uncultured delta proteobacterium, assembly GCA_963815835.1. Classification (GTDB taxonomy): domain Bacteria; phylum Desulfobacterota; class Binatia; order Binatales; family Binataceae; genus DATGKG01. The sequence goes on along the minus strand of CAWFIF010000001.1, from coordinate 1,738,578 downwards.
CCGCGACGGCAGGTGCCCTCGCTTTCATGTTCAACGGTTTCTTTATCGCGTGGTTGGGATGGCCACTGCTGAACGTCGGAATCTGGCTTCCTTTGCTGGTGGGTTTGACGGAGCGATTGCGTGAGAGCGGAGCGTGGCGAGACGCCGGATGGCTGGCCCTGGTGATCGGGGTTCAATTTCTGGGCGGGCACCCGGAAACTTCTTTTCACATCCTCTTTTTCACGGGGTGTTATGCGTTATATCGCCTGCGTGGTCGCGCGCCGTGGCGCTTCCTGACTCAGTTCGCCGTAGCCGGAGCCATCGGTGGTCTCCTGGCAGCGGTTCAGCTGGTTCCCTTCTTTGAATATCTCTCTCAAAGCGCAGTTTTCTTCTACCGGAGGCAGAACCATCTCATACTGACTTTACCTGCTCGGGCGATCATTGCGTTGTTGATCCCCAATTATTTCGGAAGTCCGGTAGGTCAGAACTTCTGGGGACCGGCGAACTATAATGAGATCAGCGGATCTGTCGGTGTGATCCCGTGGATTCTGGTTCCTTGCGCCTTGCTCGGGCAATGGAGGAAGCGCGGAACCACGTTCTTTCTTGGTTCGGCTATCTTCATCGGCGCCGTAGTCTACAATGTTCGTCCTTCCCCGTGGGCTCTCTCGCTACTGCCTGGCTTTTCCATGGCAGCCAACCACCGTCTGATACTGGCGCTCGCTTTCAGCCTGGCAACGCTGAGCGGGTTTGGCATGGAGCTTTTGATCAACCCTCCCGCTGATAACCGCCCCCGGAGCGTTGTGATCGGCGTCACCGTGACTTACCTTCTGCTCGCGATGATATCGGTTGGATATCTTATCGCCGACTACCGCGAAATCCTCGAAAAGGGCGTGGCCCACTTCGTTGCGTTTCAGTGGGGAGTTTTCCTCCTGTTACTGACAGCGGGAACACTCCTGACGGTGTACGCACTCTTGCGTGGTTCCTGTACCGCAACTCTCGCAATCTGTCTTCTGACGGTCGAGCTGGTCAGTCTTCTGTCTTTCGCGCCATCGTACAATCCTGTTATTGAGGCGAAGGACTTTTACCCGTTGACGCCTGCGTTGGAATTCCTTCAGCGCGATCGGAGCCTCTTTCGTGTATTACTCCCTGTTCCCGATGTCGGCGCCGCATATGGCATTTCCGACATTGCCGGATACGACGCGATGACCCCGCAGAATTTGGAACAGCTCATAGATGCCACTGGATCGGTGGGCCGCTTAGGCAATGGTCCGCTTAAATTTACGAGAGACCTGAACTCACAAATCGCCGACCTGGTGAATCTGAAATACGTCCTGCTTCCGCCTGGGGCGCCGGGCCCCGGCCCGAAGTTCCAACTGGTCTATGACGGGTTCGACGCTCGAATCTATCGAAACAACAAGGTCTTCCCGCGAGCGTTTTTGGTTTCCCGCGCCCGGAGTTGTCTGAACGACGCCGTCGCCTTGGCCTTGATTCGTTGGGAAAGAGTGAACTTGCGCAACGAAGTGTTTATCGCGGGGTGTCCACAACTAGCGTCTGGGAGTCCGCTCGATTCCGTTCCAGAGGTTCAGCGCTACGAAGCGGAGCAGGTGGTCGTGCATGCCGATGTCCAGAGCCCGGCCTTCCTGGTCCTTACTGATACCTACGATGCGGGCTGGCGAGTCTGGGTAGACGGTCGGAAAACTCCGCTCCTCAGGGCCGACTATGCCTTTCGCGCCGTGGCTCTTGAGGCTGGTTCTCACACGGTGACGTTCCGGTACCAGCCGCCCACGTTGCGTCTTGGTTTGACCCTCAGCCTTGTCGCAATGCTCGTTATATTGGCGTTGGTGACAATGCCGCGCCTCGCGTATCGTCTGGACAGATGAACTGACATTACCGGCGCAATTTCTTGTTGAATCAGCGGCCAAATTCGCGTATCTGTACCGAGCTAAGCATCCATTAGGCGCATATCGGTAAACTTCATGACGAGATGTATCTGGCACGCGACGACGAAGAATAGGCGAAGATCTGTGGAAATACTATGACGTCGCCTAACATTCTCGTTACCGGAGGGGCCGGGTTCATTGGCTCCAACTTCATCCGGAGCTGGCTCGAAGAGTCGCGAGGGGACATTGTCACGGTCGACAAGGGCACCTATGCGGCTTCCAACGGCCTGTCGGAAACGACCGATAATGGACGACATCGCTTCATCGTGGGAGACATTGCCGACCGCGCGTTGATAAGCGCGCTGCTGCGCGAGCATCAGCCGTCCGCGGTTATCAACTTCGCCGCCGAAACCCACGTCGATCGCTCGATCCTGTTCCCCGAGGAATTCGTGCAGGCCAACGTGATGGGAACCTTCAACCTCCTCGATGAGGTTCGGCAGTACTGGAGTCGCTTGCCGGACGCGGAGAAGAGCGGCTTCCGGTTTCTGCAGGTTTCGACCGACGAGGTCTATGGTTCGCTGCCGCTGGAGGAGGCGCCCTGCGACGAAAAAAAGGCGCCCGCCCCCAATAGCCCCTACGCGGCGAGCAAGGCGGCGGCCGACCAGTTCGTGCGCGCGTTTCATCAGACCTACGGGCTGCCGACCCAAATCGCGCGATGTTGCAACAACTACGGCCCCTATCAGCATCCGGAGAAGCTGATTCCGCTGATGATCCATCGGGCGCTGCGCGAAGAGGCGCTGCCGATTTATGGCGACGGCCGGCAGATTCGCGACTGGCTCTACGTCGATGACCATTGCGCGGCGCTGCGCAGCGTCATCGCGCGGGGACGGGCGGGCGAGGTGTACAACATCAGCGCGCGGGCGGAACGCACCAATCTAGAGGTGGTTAGAGCGGTTTGCGCACTGTTAGATGAGGCGTATCCTCGCAAATCGGGACGCTACGCCGAGCTGATCGAGCATGTCGCGGACCGCCCGGGTCATGATCGGAGGTACGCGCTGGACGCCTCGAAGCTGGAGGGCGAACTGGGCTGGCGGGCGCAGGAAAGCTTCGAATCGGGTCTGGAGAAGACGGTACGATGGTATCTTAGGAATATCGAGTGGGTAAAAGCATTGGCAGACGGTGGTTCTTTCAGGAATTGGAACAATATCAACTATAGTCAACGTCGCTGAAGGCTGGCTTCGAGCTTGAAACGAATCGATACCGAGTTGCCCGGCGTGTGCATAATCGAGCCGGAGGTTTTCGAGGATCCTCGCGGTTGCTTCTTCGAGACCTATCATCGGGAGAAGTTCGCGGCTTTGGGGATCGATGCAATCTTCGTCCAGGAAAACCAGTCGCTCACGCGCGCAGGCGTGTTGCGAGGTTTGCACTATCAGCTCGCGCATCCGCAGGCGAAGCTATGCCGCGTGGTATCGGGTGAAGTCTTCGATGTGGCGGTTGACATCCGGGCGGGTTCGAAGACCTTCGGACGTTGGGTGGGAGTGGTTCTGTCCGAAAGCAATCGGCGGCAGATTTTCATTCCTCGAGGCTTCGCGCATGGTTTCATCGCGCGTTCCGAGATCGCGAAGTTCATCTACAAGTGCGACGACTTCTATCATCCCGAGGATGAGTGCGGCGTGCTGTGGAGTGATCCCCGTTTGGCGATCGCGTGGGATAACGCGAAGCCTCGACTCGCGAGCAGGGATACCAGCTATCCTCTGCTCTCGCAGATAGGTCTCGACCGACTGCCTCGTTAAGGAGGGAGCGCCGATTAAGATCCTCCTAACCGGAGCCACCGGCCAAATCGGTTGGGAGTTGCGGAGGGCGCTACTCCCGCTCGGTGAAATAGTGGCAACCGATCGCGCCGCGCTCGACCTCGCCGACGCGGACGCGATCCGCCGCTTCGTTCGCGGTCAACGTCCCGACCTCATTGTGAATGCAGCGGCATATACGCAGGTGGACACCGCCGAAACCGAGCCGGACCTCGCGATGAGGGTCAACGGTATCGCGCCGGGAATCATTGCCGAGGAGGCAACGCGATCGCATTGCGCGACGGTCCATTATTCCACCGACTACGTGTTCTCGGGTTCCATCGCGCGTCCGTATTTGGAAGATGACGAACCCGATCCGATCAACGTTTATGGAGCGACGAAGTTGGCCGGCGAAGAAGCGATCCGCGCCGTCGGTACGCCCCATTTGATCATACGAACCAGCTGGGTTTTCGATTCGAGAGGCAAGAACTTTCTGAATACTATCCTCAAGCTGGCGCGCGAACGAGAGGAGCTGAGAGTTGTCGACGATCAGGTGGGTACTCCGACCTGGAGCAGAGCCGTTGCGGATGCGACCGTTCAAATTCTCACTCGCCTGGCGCGGCGAAGCGCAACGATCGTCAACGGGATCGCGAACACCAGCGGCACCTACCACCTGTGTTGCGAAGATCCGACGAGCTGGTTCGGCTTCGCCAAAGAGATCGTTGAGAAGTACCGTCGCGGCGCCGGAAACGATCGCCCAAGGACGCTTCGCGCGAGTAGCATAATTCCGATTTCGAGCGCCGAATATCCCACTCTCGCCAAGCGCCCCCGTTACTCGGTGTTATCTCCGCGTAAAGTTGCGGACGCATTCGGCGTCGTGATGCCATCATGGCGCGATCAGCTCGAACTGGTGCTCCAAGAACTGCGCACCTGACCGATGTCTGATTAAATAGCGTACGTGGCCAAAGAAGACGAATCAGCGGCTGAGTCCGCTCAATCCAAGGCGCTGGGTCTTGAACCTGAATCGGCGAAAGAAGCGTCGCTAGGTCACAGGCTCTCGACACTCAACGCCTCAAACGAATTTCTGAACCGCGAAATGTCGATGTTGGAGAGTGAACGTGACGCGCTCCGTCTGGAACTAAGGAACATTCAGAATAGTTACGCCTGGAAGATCATCGGAAGGTATCGGCGATGGCTGGCGCGCAATCAGCATCGCGCCCCGATCAGGCTTTACGAAGCGATAGCTTCGTGGATGTTGAATCGAACCGTCGGACCGGAGGAGCAAGATCCGCGAACGCGGTATCAGCTTTGGATCGAGGCTCACGAGTTGACCGCCGAACGTAGCGAGGTGATCGTTACTGCGGCCGCGGCTTTTCCGTACCGGCCGCTAATCAGCGTCTACATTTCCGTTCACGGCGACATGATTGAGAATCTTCTCACGCACGCGATCGATTCAGTTCGGGCGCAGCTTTATGACAACTGGAAACTCTACGTCGCGAGGGACGAAACGAACGAGGACCGCGTTCGGGCGATACTCGACCGATATGCTGCGGGCGAACCCCGCATCAAGGAAGAGCCTTTCGCGGAAAGTGAGTTCGTGGTTTTCCTCGAGCAATATGGCGAGCTCAGCCGCGATTCACTGTTCGAGTTGGTTAAGCAACTTAACCGCAACCGGCTCGCCGATCTGATCTACTGGGACGAAGACGAATTCGACGCGGAGGGGTCGCGATGCGAGCCCTTCTTCAAACCCGATTGGAGCCCTGACCTGATTCTCTCGATGAACTATGTTGGTAGATCTTTCGCGGTCCGCAAAAGCCTCATCGACGTGGTCGGCGGCATTCGTTCCGAGTATGGCGTCGATCAGGTTTACGATCTGATACTGCGCGTAGCTGAACGCACAGATGCGATCGTCCATATTCCCCAAGTGCTCTACCATCGACGCGAAACCGACACAGGATCAAACAGCGCACAGGTTATAGAGGCAGCCTTACGGCGGCGCGGTCTTCGCGGAAAAGTTGAGATGTCTCATCCGGAGCGTCATTCGGTGCGATACGAGGTCCGCGGCGATCCGATGGTGTCGATTCTGATCCCGACCAAAGACAAGTGCCTATTGCTTCGACAGTGCATCAACAGCATCGCGAAAAAGACCGACTACACGAACTACGAGATTGTGGTGCTGGACAACGACAGCCGCGATCCAGAGACATTGAAATACTTCCAACAAATCTCGGACTGGGTGCGTGTCCTCCGGTGTCCAGGTCGGTTTAATTTCTCCGCGATTAACAATCGCGGCGCCGCCGAAGCGCGCGGCGAATTCCTTCTCTTTCTCAACAACGATACGGAGGTGATCCAGCCCGACTGGATGCGCGCATTGATCGAGCAGGCGCAACGCCCCGAGGTCGGCGCGGTCGGCGCCAAACTGCTCTTCAGCGACGGGCGGATCCAGCACGCCGGCATTGTGCTCGGGATCGATGGCACAACCGGGCACGCGTTCAGATTGCTGCCCTGCGACGTCCCACGCCGCCCTCCGCTTGCGAACGTTATCCGCAACTGCAGCGCCGTGACTGCCGCATGCATGATGATGCGGCGCTCGCTGTTCGACGAGGTTGGCGCTTTCGATGAGACCCTGCCGCTTGATTTCAACGATGTAGATCTGTGCTTGCGGCTGCGGCTGCGCGGCTATCTGATCGTGTATACCCCGCTAGCGCTTCTTTATCATCACGAGAGCGCGACCAGAGGCCGCTTCCACATTCAGGAGTGTCAGGAATTATTTCTGCGACGATGGGGCCGTTACGTCAGGAACGGCGACCCCTATTACAATCGCAACCTGACTCTCGCGACCGAAGACTGGACCATCGCAATCTGAACAAACGCGCCACAAATCCGGCGTCGAGGATTGTTGCTATTGTACTGTCCGCGCCGTGATCGTCTCATTTGTGAGGACGGCAACAACGGCAGCAACGAGACCGGGCCTTCAGGAGGGTTTGCCCCCGCCTTCGTACCGATCGAGGACGGTGCTCAAAGGCCCCCACATTTTGATTTCGCCATGTTCCAGCCAAAGTGCCCGATCGCACAACTCGCGCAGAACCGCCGTGCCATGAGACACGCAAACCAGGGTCTTGCCCGCACTTTTCAGACGCTTGATCTCTCCGATACACTTGCGCTGGAATTCCTGATCGCCCACCGACAGCACTTCGTCGATAACTAGGATGTCGGGATTGACCCGTACCGCGACGGAGAAGGCCAAGCGCAAAATCATCCCACTTGAATAGGTACGCAGCGGCTCATCGATAAAGTCCTTGATCCCCGAGAACTCAACTATCGAATCGAATTGCTCGTAGGTCTTCCTGCGCGATAACCCCAGCAACGACGCATTCAGAACCAAATTTTCCGCACCCGTAAGATCGGGATGAAAGCCGGCGCCGAGTTCCATCAGGGCGGCCATCGTTCCGCGCACTTTTATCCGTCCTGCATCGGGTGCCGAGACACCGGTAGCAAGCCGCAGCAAGGTACTTTTTCCGGCCCCGTTGGCGCCCACTACCGCGAGGCTTTCCCCAGGGCGCAACTCGAATGATACGTTCGTGAGCGCCGAGAACCGGTCCGCCGGCGCGCGTGTGATCCACGAGTTCAATCGATGCCGCAGCAATGAGCGGTTCGCATTGCGCAGGTAGCTCTTGCTGACGCTTTCGAAGCTGATCACACAATCAGCAGGTCTCAATCCGCCGCGTTGATTTAGGCGCTCGTGGTTCTCCACTTGGATTGCGGCTTCACCAGCTTTACTTTGGACCGCCATCTTTTACAGGTAATCCGCGAAGTCACGCTCCAGCCACCTGAATACCACGAACCCCATCACGAGAATGGCTAACGAGACCCCGCTCAATTGGAGGACCAAGTTTGCCGATGGTGAGGCCGCATCGAATAACACCCGGCGTCCCGCCACCGCGACCGCCGCAATCGGATTCAGCATGATGAATTGCTGGTAGCGGGGAGGAACCATCTCTATCGAATAAAACACCGGCACTGCCCAAAACATCACCAGCCCAGAAGCCTCCACCAGGTAACGAATGTCCCGGTAGTATATATCGAGCGCCGACGTCATCAGCGACAATCCACATAGCGATACGAGTTCCATCCCCCAAATCGGGGGGAGCCATAGCCAATAGCGATTGACCTTGTGCCCGAATATCAGGAGCAGCAATATCAGCAAGGCGATTTGAATGAGAAAGTGAAGCGAGCTCGAGAGCACCGACGCGATTGGAAAGACCGCCCGCGGGCACTGGACGCGCTTGATCAGCGTTTGGTTATCCAACAAAGAGGTAGCGCCTGCGTTGGAGGCCAAGCTGTAGAAGTTAAATGGGACCAGTGCGCAAAGCGCGAACAAAGCGAAGTGGTGGATGGGATTTTTGAAAATGCGCGTGAAAACGAAGGTCAAAATGCCCATCATCAGGAGCGGATTCACCACCGACCAGGCAACTCCCAGCGACATGTTCCGGTAACGAATCCGAAAGTCCTTGAGCACCAGATTCTGAATCAGGAAGATGAGGTTGCTATTCAGCATGCCACTCGTGTCTGCCCGCGTCGGGAACGGAAATCTTACTTACAAACGTGCCATGTCTCTACCCGCGAAGGCGACTGTTCAGTTTCTAACCGCCGGCGGAGTCCAAAGATCTGGATAGATATCCGATGGATATTTCCCCACTATCCACCCCTCGCTATTCTCGGCGAGGGTGACCTCGAATGACCGCTGAATCCTCCGCGCGCCCGCTGCGAATCGGCATTGTCACCGATTCGATGCGGGAGCGAATCGTCAACGGCGAAGTCCGCATCGCCAACGGGGGCGTCGGCGTCTACATCTATCAGCTCATCCGGCACTTGTTGACAGTGGATTCGGTCAATGAGTACTTCCTGATTCGATTCGATCGTGGCTTCCTCGACGTTTATCAGCATCCGCGCGCACACAGCGTCTTTATGCCCGCCCGGAAGATCGATCGAGCACTGGCCCTGCTGGGTGGTCCGTATTCGCGTCCAGTCCGCGAATTCAATCTAGATCTTATTCATTTCCCTAATCTGTTCGGTGGCTCGTCGCTGTCCCCATCGATAAGGCAGGTCGCGACGCTGCATGATCTGACGCCGCTGCTGTTTCCCTCCATGCACCCCCGGCATCGCGTCTGGGCCAATCGCATTTTGACACGCCGGACGCTGAAGCGGACCAATCGTATAATCGTGCCGTCGCGCGCTACGGGGCGGGATCTGGTCGAGACCGGCCTCGCATCCGACGATAGAATCGTGTGTATCCCGCATGGCATCAATCCGATTTTTCGACAGACGGAACCGACTTCAGAGTTCGCCCGGAGCCATCAGCTTACTCGGCCGTTCATTCTGACGGTGGGCGTTTTGGAACCCCGCAAGAATCATCTGATCCTTCTCGAGGTGATTCGCGCCCTGCATCAACGGGGACATTTCCTGGAACTGGTCATCATTGGACGCGAGGGTTGGCGATGGAAGAACCCGCTCACGATGGCGAAGTATCGGGACCTGCGACCGTGGGTGAAGGTTCTCACTGATGTGCCGGACCTGCACCTGGTGGAGTTTTACAACCGCGCCGAGATCTTCATTTATCCCTCGTTTTATGAGGGATTCGGCCTCCCGATCCTGGAGGCGATGGCGTGTGGAACGCCGGTGATCGCGTCGAAAGTCTCCTCGATGCCGGAAGTCGGGGGGCGCGCGGCGCTGTTTGCGGACCCGGCCGATCCTCGAGAGTTTGTGTCGCAGGCTCTGCGGCTCCTCGAAGATAGAGATTTGCGCCGACAGGTTGTCGATACGGGCCTACAGCATGCCCGTCAATTCACTTGGGCGGCCACGGCTCGTGCGACCTTGGCCGTGTATCGGAGTGCTTGCGGCTGCGCCTCGGAAAACACATTGCCCATACAACCGCAATCATCAGCAACGAATGACCATGGTTAGCACCCGACGGCGCAAGCGATCGTTCGATAGACCCCCTCGATCTGCGTGATCGATGCGTCGAAGCTCAGATCGGCGGCGTGCTCGCGATACCATTGATGGGTGCGTGATTGCAGCTCCGGGCTCGCGGCATGCACCTTCATGATTTGCTCCGCTAGCGCGAACGCTCCGATACTCTCGGCGACAAACCCATTGACGTTCTCGACGATCAAGCCAGCCGCGGCGTTATCAGGCCCTCGCACCACGATTGCAGGCGTTCCTCTCGCGATGGCTTCGATCACCACCACGCCATTGCCCTCGCGCTCCGACGGCAGAATGAGTCCCATCGCATGGCGCATCGATGCTTCGAGTTGCTGCCACGGCACAAATCCGGGGCATTCAATGACGTTCTCGAGATGCAGCCTCGCAATTTCCGCCATCACCTTGCCGTGTTCGGGGCCGTCGCCGAAAATCTGTGCGCGAAGGTCGGGAATCTGTTCCCGCGCGAGCGCGATCGCGGCCGGGATCGCATCGGCATGTTTTTCCGCGATATGCCGCCCGGCGTAAACGAAGACCGGCTCTCGCGCGGTTTCAACGGTTGGCGGAACGGGCGCAGTCGAGTGTCCCTTGAGAATCGTCACGCGACCGCGATAGCCGTGGGCGCGTAGCGCACTCGCGGGCAGTTGCGAGGGAGTTAGCGCATGGCGCGTCAATCGAACGCAAAGCTTTTGCACCGCAGCGCCGATTGGTCCGCCGATCCGTCCGAGATAGCGCCGCCAGTATTCATCGGACCACACTTCGATCCAGTCGGTTGCGATAGGAGGTCCGCCGAGCGCGCGAACCATCGCGCAGGCGAGCATCGGGAAGTAGGGAAAACTGCAGGTCTGTACGATGTCGTAGCGATGACGGTTGCGCATCAGGTGCGCGAACACTCCGAGCCCGAAAAGAAGCGGCGGCAAGATACGCCGCCGGCCCGAGGCGGTATACAAATCCCGCCCACAATTCAGCGCGACCAGCTTCACCCCTTCGGGCGTGTCCGGCGACTCATCAGCAGCCCACTGCGTACGAGTCAAATAGGTAACTTCGTGGTTGCGGGCCAAGCGCCCGGCGACGTCGAAATAGAACCGCTCGAAGCCGCCAATTGTGTGCGGATAGAGACAGTCGTAAACAAACAGGATGTGCAACGGAGTCAGTCGGAATCGCGAGCGGCGCCCATTTCATCGCGGGTTTCGGTCACGATCGTCGAAGCGTCATTGTTATCGGATGGGAACATTCCAAGCAGGCTCATGAAGAACGATGCAAAATTGATCTGTGCGCCGATGATCATCATCGTCGAGGCCCGGGTCGCTGGCCGGATCGCATTGAGATATCCCATCCCGCTGCGGAGCCATCCGATCAGGATTCTCGCGTCAACCACGAATCCGGCGAGCAATAGTGCGGTTCCCAAAATGAGGCCGCGCTCGAGGCTGAAGTGGCGGCGGAAGGTTTCGAGGATACGATCGGGTGCGTACAGCCGGGCAGCGTGACAATAAGCCTTGGCGAACAGGCCCGTCATCACCGCCTGGAAGCCGAGAATCGTTAGCAGGCTGCCGAGGATCATATAGTGATAGTCGAATCGCACCTCGGCGAGTGCTTCCGGACCACGGCCTAGCAATACCAGAGGAATCAGGCCGAGGAGCATGCAAGCCGCTCCTGGAATCACGAAAAGATAGTTGGGAGACAGCAGCAGCATGTAGCGCAGATGGCGCCATCCGTCGCGAAATGATCTTAGGTGCGGTCCGTGACTGACTCTGCCGTCGGGACGCAGTACGATTGGGAGGTCGGAGATGCGCATCCCTGCCAGCACTCCCTTGATCACCATCTCGGAAGCGAACTCCATCCCGCCCGAGGTCAGTTGCATCCGCTCAAAAGCGTCCTTGGTGAACGCCCGCATCCCGCAATGAGGGTCGGAGACGCGGCCGCGGAAAAACAGCTTCAAGATCCCCGAGAGCACCCGATTGCCGATGCGATGCAGCCTCGGCATCGCGCCGGGCTCGATGCGGCCGCGCAGCCGCGAACCCATCACGAGGTCATCGCCCGCGCGCAGCCCATCAACGAAACGCTGCAGGTCGGACAAGTCATACGACTCGTCGGCGTCGGCCATTATGATGAAACGCCCGCGCGCCTCCTCGACACCGTGCCGCAGTGCGTTTCCATAGCCTCGACGGGGTTCACTAACGACCCGCGCGCCAGCCCGGCGCGCGACCTCTGCCGAGCCATCGTTGGAACCATTGTCGACTACGATAACTTCGCCGGCGATTCGTAGAGTCTTTAGGGTTTCTAGGGCCTTGACGACGCAGGCACCGACCGTGCCCGCTTCGTTCAGGCAGGGCAGGACGACCGACAATTCACATTCCAGTTCGTCCGCGAGGGCAATAGGCGAGACCCGATTAGCAATAGTGGAACTCACAAAATCTTCAGCCACGTTTCGCCAGCCAGCCTGGCGAAAATATCAGACGACCAGACTGCATAGGGTCACATCACACCTCGATAGCTGAAAGAAGCTAATAAAACCCCCGCCATGCGTCCAGTACCGGCCTGTAAAACAGTTGCGGATAGCGCAATGCGCCCGGAATTGCGAGCGCAACTCCGTAGAACACAAAAACTGCGCATATTGCGCGCTGGTAACGGCCCGACCGTCGTATCGCTTCAACAGTGCCGAGCGATAGCCATGGCAAAAATGCCACCCAGTATCGCGGGCCGTAGCACCATCCCGCTCCAAACCCGATCGAGCTCACCACCACTAGGTAGAAAAACAGCGGAAGGGCCATCGTGCGCGCCAACCGCGAGTCCTCAGACACCGACAGAGATGCGCGAGCGCACGCGAGGAATCCGAAAATCGTCCAGGGCGCATACAACAACAGGCCTTCAACAGGGTCAAACAGCGTATCTACGAGCCGACGTAACTGAAATGACGGCTCTACACTCAACACCAGAAATCTTCGATGCAGCCAGAAGTTGTTCGCCAAAATTGCAAGGGCGGGAATCCCCAGCACCACGGTGATTTTGATTGCATTTTTCCAGCGCCTCTCGCGGATCTCCTCCACGAGAAAGCCAGCCCCGACCAGCGAGAACGCCGGTTTCACAATCGCGCCAGCGGCCACTGCCAGCGCGGCTAGAATCGGTACATCCGACATCAATGCCCACAAGCCCAAAATAAGAGCTAGCCCGATGGTCGATTCCGCGAAGTACGCGCGCGAATACGCCAGCCATGGACTCGCCGCAAACAGCATCGAAGCGGCTAGCATGGCCCATCCGCGCCCCATCCCGACCTGGCGTCCAACAAAGTAGGTTGCTACGACACCGAGCCATGCGATCAGCATCAGGATGAACCCGACGTCCGGCTCGACCTCGCGCGCACGAGGCTGCATCGGCGCCACCGCCAGCGCCATCAAAATCGGAAACCCCGCCGGATGTGCGGGGATTTCGTAAACATCAGGCGAGGGCGCGAATTCCGGTTCCGGATTTCTCTGCCAGACGCCATCCTTCATAATGCCCATCGCGCGATGCCCGGTAATTCTGTTGACAACCATGGTATGGCGACCGAGTTCGACTCCGCGGAACATTACTCCGGCTTCGGGGCCGCCTTGAGCGACATCGTCGTAGAGCGTCTGTAAATGGAGGTCGCGCTTGAGCAGCAGGCTGTTGATCATGACCAGGTAATGCGGCTCGTCGCCACCCACTGCGCGCGGTTCGACCGCGTAGAAGCCATGCCCCGAAAGGTACTCGACGTGCGTCACCAGCCACATCCCCAACAGCATGAGGCACAGAAACACCGCGACTACGGCGCTCTTCCTCACTTCACGGTCCTGAAAGAATCTCCTTCGGGCATCCCGGCCAGATGCGACGATACGGTATCGCCAATCGAGACAGGTGAGTGCCGCCCAGACGAAGAGTACGCTCGCCACGACGTTGAAGTTCAGCACATGGCTCGACAACGATTCATCGGGCGGTGGCTTCGCGAGTTCCACGCCGCCCAAGGCCGCTCGTTCCGAGTCCGGCAGGTCGCTGGCAGGCGTTATTTCAAGCTGACGCGAATCCAGCGGTGGAGCGCCAGAAATTCTGCGCAGCGTTAGGTTGCGGAAGAACGCACGACCGGCCGGGATCGCGCGCACGCCGCATCCAATTTGCACCACCTCGCTCGGATCACTGACCCTGAAATAGACTTCTATCGGGGCCCAATTTTGGTTGCTCTGAATTCTGACCGCCCTCGGATGCGAGCCCCAAATCCTGATAGCCGCACCAGTGCTCGGATTCTCGGTTTTCACGTCGGCGCGCAGATAATACCAGCCCGGCTGCACGAGTTTTACCGTCTGACGCCAGTAGATGTCGCCGAATTGTTGGTTGATGTTCGCAATCTCCAACGTCGCCGACGCGCCCTGAATATGCGACCACCTAAAGGACCCAGGCGGCGCGCCGGGCGTTATCGTCCAATGATCCGGCATTTCTGCTGAACCCAGGCTGAGATCGCCATTGAGCAGCAGGTTCTGCTCCGCCGCGAAGCTCGGGAGTGCGACGAAAAGGCTGAGGCTCAGAAAAAGAAGCGCAAAATGAATCGCTCTGATTCCAATCATCTGGCACAAAGAAAGCGCGCGCAGCGCATAGTGCTCCCTACTCAGTTGCAGACGGAAGGCACACCATAAGCTTTTTCATACCGCAATCGCAAAGATGGTCAGGATGACGAACCTGATCCTGCGCTCGCGCCACGCGTCACGAAAGCCGTCGATCATCTCGTCCACGGGCTTTCCGCGAGACACATTGAGGACGTCGGGCGGTTCATCGTCACGGTCGCGATGCCTTCGGCCTTTTCATAAATGGTGTGTGGTTCTCTCGATCGGGGTCACAACACACAGCTCGCCTCTGCCGGGAGCAGCTCGCGCCGGAGCCGATCTGGATTGGCCAGGGCAAACATGGTCTGCGGGACCGCGCCTACGCGGCTTGTGGAATCTTGAGCGAGATGATCTTCGAAACGCCCGGGCGGTCCATCGTCACGCCATGAATGTGATCGGCGCGCTGCATCGTGCGCTGATTGTGCGTGATGATGATGAACTGCGAGCGCTCCTTCAGCTCCGCGATCAGCGCGGTGAACGCGTTGAGACGGAACTCATCGAGCGGCGCGTTGACTTCGTCCATCACGCAGAACGGACTCGGATTGAGCAGGAACAGCGAAAAAATCAGCGCCATCGCCGACAGCGCCTTCTCACCGCCTGAGAGCAGACCGAGTTCCTTCACCTTCTTGCCGGCGGGCTGAACCAGGATGTTGACCCCGGCCTCGAGCACGTCGTCGCTCTGCTCGAGTTCGAGGCGACCCCTGCCGCCGGGCAGCAGCTTCGGGAACAGCGCTTCGAAATTTTTCGCCGCACTTTCAAAAGTCTCGGCGAAGCGTTTGCGCGCCTCGCGATTGAGCTTGGTGATGGTCTGGGTGAGGTCCTTCACCGCGGCGTCGAGGTCGGCCCGCTCGGTTTGCAGCTTGGATGCGCGCTCCTCGAGTTCCTTGACCTCGCTCTCGGCAGCGAGGTTCACCTCGCCGATGCGCTCGGCCTTGGCGCGCAGTTCCGCGATGCGACTGTCATCCGCGGATGAATCGCGCGTGGCAATGGCGGGGGCGATGTCGCCGGCGATCGCATCGAATTCGGTGGCGAACTTTTCGAGGAAGGTGCGTAGCAACTCCTCGATGAGCGTGCGGGCGCGCTCGCATTTGATCGCGCAATCTACCGCCTCAGCCTCGATCGCGTGCAGTTCCGTTTGCGCTTGCTTGAACTCGGCGCGCCGCACCTCGAGTTCGGCAATGCGCTCGGCGCATCGCGATTCGAGGTGCGCAATCGAATCCGACAGCGCGGCTTCGCGTAGCCGCGCCTCTTCATCCTGTTCGGCGAGTTTTGCGAGCTCGCTCTCGAATTCGGCGCGCTCCTCGCGCGCCCGAATCAGGCGCGCCTGGCTCTCATCGATTTGATTTTCGAGGTCGCGGGTGACGACCGAGGCATGGCGGAACTCCTGTTCGAGCGCGAGCAGGCGTGAGCGGCGCGCTTCGACGCGCGACGCCGCTTCCAGCATCACCGCGCCGAGCTGTTCCAGCGCGTTGCGTCGCAGCGCGATGTCATCGCGCATCGCGGCGAGCTGCGCGCGCGAGCCTTGCTCGAGGCGCGCCAGCTCTTCGAGGCGCGCGTTGGATGCCACCGACGACTCGCGGATTTCCGCGAGCCGTTTGCGCGCACCATCCAGCAGAACGTGCCCCATGCGCACCTTCTGCTCGGCCGAGGCGGCCTCACCGCGCGCCGCTATCGCGGCGCGCTCGGCCTCGTGCGCGCGCCCGCGCACTTGCGCGAGCGACGCGGCGATCTCGACCCGCGCGCCGGTCCGCTGCGCGAGGCGTTCTTTCAAGTGCTCATGCTCGAACTCGGCATGCGCGAGTTCGGCCTCGATTTCCTCCAACGGCTTTAATGCCGGCGATTCGATCGCAATCTCGGTGCGATGCGCACTGCCGCCACGAATGATGGTGCCAGGCGAAACGAGGTCGCCATCGCGGGTAACGAACAGCGTGCCATGTCCATTGAGGTTGCTGGCCTGCAGCGCCGAGCGCACGTCGTCGGCCAGCATCACGTGACCGAGCATCAACTCAACGACATTCGCGTAGCGCGGATCGACGCCGATCATGTCGATCAGCCGTCCCGCAATTCCCGGCGCCTGGATCGCCTCATGCGCGTCAACCCCGACTTCGGGCTCGGGGATGAAACTCAGGCGGCCGCCATCTTTTTCTTTCAGAATGTCGATCGCCTTCGCGGCGAAGTATTCAGAATCGACGATGACCGCTTCCAGATTCTCGCCGAGCACAGCACTGAGCGCGGGCTTGAGGTCGGCCGGCGCGCGCATCACGTTGGCAAGAATTTCCGGATCGGTCGCGGGACGGTCGCCGTTGAGCGATTCCAGCACGGTGCGCAGCGGACTCAAGTTGCGGGCCGCATCGCGCGCAGCCACCACGGCCGCCATCTGGAGGCGCGTGGCCTCCAGCCCCTCTTTCAGCGCGGCGATTTTGGCACCGGTATGCTCGATCGCGGCGCGCGCTTCCATCTCATGATCCGCGGCTACGCGATGCCCCTCTTCCAGCGATTCGATTTCAGCGCGTGCGGACGCGAGCGCATCCTCGGCCGCCGCCACTGCTTCTTTTGCGATCGATACTGCTTCCGCAAGCACGGGAGATTCGGCCTCCGCGCGCGCGAGGCGATCTTCGAGTTCGGCGCGCTCGCCCGCGAGATCGCCGAGGCGTCCGCGAATGACTGCTGCCTCGCCGATAGTCTCTGAAAGCTCGTCCTTCAATTCCTCCGCGTGGCGCTCGACGCGCTTGAGTTCCGCTTGAGATTCGGTGTGGCGATGGCGCAGCGCTTCGAGTTCCGCCTCGCCCCCGTCGCCGGAATTATTTTCCAGCGCGAGCGATGCTCCGGCGCCTGCGCGCGAGGCACGCGCGGCAACCGCCTTGATTTCGAGTTCCCTCAGCCTCGCGAGGTTATCGGGCTCCGACTCATCGATCGCCTGGAGCCGCCGGGCGAGGAAATCGCGAGTGCGCGCGCGCTGCTGCGAGCCTGCGTGGATAGTCTCCAGCTCGCGGCGGGTCTGTGCGAGATCCGATTCGGCCGCTTGCGCGGCTGAGCTTGCGGTCTCGACCGCCTGTTGAAGCTGCGCAAGGGCCTCGCGAGTGGATTCGGCGCGCGCGCGCAAATCGGCCTCGCGATCGGTCTCATTGGCCAGCTCGATTCGCTGATCGAGGATGCGCCGTCCCGACTGCAGGCGCTCGAGTTCCGACAGCTCGGCCTTGATGACCTTGTAAGCCTCCGCCTTCTTGGCCTGGCGGCGCGCGTAGTTGAGCTGGCGCTCGATCTCGCTCAGCACATCGTTGACGCGCGCAAGGTTTTCGCGCACGCGCTCGAGCTTGCGCTCGCTGATGTCGCGGCGCCCCTTGAACAGCGAAAGCCCCGCGGCCTCCTCGATCATGCCGCGGATCTCATGGGGCTTGCTCTGGATGATCTCGTTGACGCGCCCCTGCTCGATAATCGCAAAGCTGCGCGAATGGATTTGCGCCGCCATGAAGAACTCGGTGATGTCCTTCAGGCGGCATGGAATCTTGTTGATCAGGTAATCCGACTCCCCGGAGCGATAGACGCGGCGGGTGACGGCGACCTCGGAGAGCATCGCGTAGGGCTCGGGCAGCGCGGCACCATCTTCGGCTTCAAGGATGAGCGAAACTTCGGCCATCCCGGCGGCGGAATTGGATTCGTTACCGGCGTAGATGAGGTCCTCGGTGCTTTTGCCGCGCAGACGAGTCGGCGCCTGCTCGCCGAGCACCCATCGAATCGCGTTGACGACGTTGGACTTGCCGCATCCGTTGGGACCGACGACGGCAGTCACGCCGGGAGCAAAACTGATGTTGGTTTGCTCGAAGAAAGACTTGAAGCCTACCAGCTCGAGGCTCTTAAGACGCATCTACCATCGCCTCCACCACCCCACACCTTCAACCTCCACGAGGCTACCTGCTAAATAGCGCGAGCGTCAAGTCATAGACGCAAGGGAAGGTGTGGAAAACCATCCGTATGCGCTACGAATTGTGGATAGGCAGCCCTACTCCCGAGCTAATCCTGCAGCAGCTCGGTATTCCAGTAGGCCGAATCAACATTAGTGAGGAACGGCATCCACTCACGATAGTGCTTCAGGCTGAACATCTCGGTCGTGAATGGAGTCCACTCGGGGCGCCGAGGCCGGCGGATCAGCATCATGCCCGATTGCTCGGGAGTACGCCCACCCTTGCGGCGGTTGCAGGCGTGGCATGAGCATACGATGTTCTCCCAGGTCGAAACACCGCCCTGCGAGCGCGGATTGACGTGATCGAGGTTCAGCTCGGTGCGCGAGTATCGCTTGCCGCAGTACTGGCAGGTATTGTTGTCGCGCGCGAAGATGTTGAAGCGCGAGAAGCGCACGTGCCTCTTCGGCACCCGCTCGTAGGCCACCAGGAGCAGGACCCTGGGCACGCGGATGTAGCCGCCAACGATTCCCACCCGCTCATGATGCATCTCGATCGCGAGGTCCCGCCAGCTATCGAAATCGAAGGTGCGGTATTGCTCGTCGACCGCCTTGGCGATCCCCTGATAGAGCAGCGCGAACGCCCGCTTTACCGAGGTCACGTGGACCGGCAGGTAGGACCGGTTCAGGACGAGAACCCTGCTGTTCAGGAGAGCCCCGCCTTGCCCGTTAAGCGCAATTGATTGGGCCGCTGCGGACATTCCTCAAATTGCTATAGACCACTGCATAATATGTCAAGGTGGGTAAGGTTAAGATTCGCCGATCTTTCACCTCGCCGTACCGGACCGATGTTTCTTTTGCTCTGGAAGCGCGGGCCCGCACTTGCCGCTTGCGCCCATAGAACATGGTTCGTATGATCATCTCGACGAGGAGTTGAGGAGGAAGGGTAGGACGCCCGCTTTGAATCAAACATTCGAATTCGATAGCCGTTCAATCCGTAGACTTGCCGCACCATCTGCACGGAATCCATCGCGGTCGCGATGCCGCGCTTGCAGGCGTACGCTTGACCGCAACTCCGGCGCAGTTCAAAACATCTCAATGAAACTAATCTTGCAGTGAAACGCGAAATCCTAATCAACGCCTGTAACCTCGAAGTGCGGGTCGCGGCGGTCGAGGACAACTCGCTGGCCGAGTTTTATCTCGAACGCAACCAACAGCGCAGCCTGGTAGGAAATATCTACAAAGGCAAAGTCACGCGGGTGCTGCCCGGGATGCAGGCCGCGTTCGTCGATATCGGTCTCGAGAAGGCCGGGTTTCTGCACGTCTCCGATTTTCTCACCGGCATCGACGCGGTCGGTTCGATGGCTGACATGCTCGGCGAGGACGTCGAAACCGAGCCCGTCGATCCCGTGGCATCCCAGGAAATGGTCGATCAGCCGAGCGAAGATGCTCCAGACGTAGCGATCAGCGAAGATGGCCAGCCGCCGCAACCCGAGCAAGGGCGCGGACGCCGCCGCAGGCGCCGAGGAGGCGCGCAACCGCGGCGCATGAGACTTCCGATCGAGCAGCAGCTTCATCGCGGTCAGGAAATCATCGTTCAAATCGCGAAGGAGCCGATGGGCACCAAGGGTGCGCGGCTGACTTCGTCGATATCGTTGCCAGGCCGCTTTCTTGTGTACATGCCCACCAGCAACAACCTCGGGCTCTCGCGGCGCATCGAAAGCGCCGAAGAGCGCGCGAGGCTGCGCGGGATCCTGACCGAGATGCGCCCGCAGCAGGGCGGCTTCATCGTGCGCACCGCGTGCGAAGGAGTCAGCCGACGCGAAATCCAGCGCGATGTCGCATTCCTCACCAAGACCTGGGCCTCGATCCTCAAGAAGAATGAAAAATCGCCGCCCGCCTCGATGCTGTATAGCGATCTCGATGTGGCGCTGCGCACCGTGCGCGATCTTTTTTCCAGCGAAATCGACAGGCTCTGGTGCGATGATCCTGACACCTACAGCCGCATCGTGCAGTTCGTGCAGACCTATATGCCGCGGCTGCGCGCGCGGGTGCAGCTTTATCAGGAGAACGAACCGCTCTTCGAGCATTTCAAGATCGAGCCGCAAATCGAGCGCGCGCTCGAGCGCAAGGTGTGGCTCAAATCGGGCGGCTACCTGATCATCGATCAGGCCGAGGCGCTGACCGCGATCGACGTCAACACCGGGCGCTTCGTCGGCAAAAAAAGCCAGGATGAAACCATCCTGCGCACCAACCTCGAAGCGGCCGACGAAGTAGTGCGGCAACTGCGGCTGCGCAACATCGGCGGAATCATCATCGTGGATATGATCGACATGACGCGCGAGGCCGATCGCAAACGCGTCAGCGAGGCGCTCAAAGAGGCCTTGCGCCGCGACAAGGCGCGCACCTCGGCGCTGAAAATTTCCGAACTCGGCCTGGTGCAGATGACGCGCAAGCGCACCCGCGAAAGCCTCGAGGAGCTGCTCACCGATCCTTGTCCGCGATGCCAGGGGAGCCGCGTCGTAAAGTCAGTGCCGACGCTCGCGGCCGAGGTCTTGCGCGGCGTTCATCGCGAGGCGGCGAAGAAGCCTCCCACCGAAATGCTGATGGTGAAAGTCAGCTCGCAAGTCGCGCGCTATCTGTATGATTTCGGCGCGAAGGATCTCGAAGCGCTGGAGCATCAGCTCAACACCAAGATCGTGTTGCGCTCCAAGGACGGCCTTGAGCCGGGCGCCTTTGAGTTGAGCCAGGCCCCCGCCGCCGCGTAAGCTTCCCGTTCCACAACGTCCCCGCTTCGCGCTAATATGGGTACCCACATCTATAGACCCATATAGAGGGGAGCAATGAAAACCACCGTTGAAATCTCTGACGCACTGATGCGCGAGGCGCGAAAGCTTGCTAAGCGAGAAGGTGTGACCTTTCGGGATTTGGTGGAACGGGGACTACATCGCGTGGTCGCAGAAAGTGAGCAGGACAAGCCTTTCAAGCTGCGCAGCGTGACGTTCAAAGGCAAGGGGCTGCGCCCGGAGCTACGCGGCGCACCCTGGGAGAAGATTCGCGAGCTGATCTACGAGGGTCACGGCGGTTGATCGCGGTCGATACTAACATTCTCGTCTATGCCCATCGCGAGGAGTCGCCGTTTCATCTCAATGCTTTGAGCCGGATTCGCGAACTGGCGGAAGCGCAGGGCATTTGGGCGATTCCGTGGCCATGTCTCCATGAGTTCATTGGCGTCGTGACGCATCCGCGAGCGTATGTACCGCCTACGCCCTTGAGGATCGCCTTGGCGGCGGTTGATCGATGGCTAAGATCTCCTACCATTGTGCTTTTGAATGAATCTCCAACTCACTGGAAGACCCTACGCGAGGTTATTGAAGCCGCGCAGATTACCGGACCAATGATACACGACGCGAAGATTGCAGCACTGTGCCTTCAGCATGGAGTCCGCGAACTATGGTCGGCGGACCGCGATTTCAGCCGTTTCCCGCGTCTTAGGGTGGTGAACCCTCTGCTCGGCTAGCTCGGTTCCGCTGATGCCGCGGCCACGAGATTGGCTGCTTCGCGCACCTGCCCGAAGTGGATTTTCCCGAGGTCGAACTCCTCCAGCGACTTGGTCAGGCTCGCCATCGCGGCGTTGTAGGTCGGCATCGTCTTGCGCACGCGGGTCAGCGGATTGCATCGCGCGATGATGAAGTTCTTCAGGTACGGATGCATCAGGCCGCGCTTCTTTCCCTTCGCCACCAGCTCGTTCACTAGATCATCGGCGCGCTGGACCATGGCGGCGCGCTCCTCGCGCTCCTCGATCGCTTCGCGCAGCGGCTTGTTCATGAAGGTGTCGACGCGCGTCAGGATCGGCGAGTATGCGCCGCCGGAAAATTTCTTCTTCTCCTCGTAGCAGAGCCCGAGCGTTATGTAGGCGGCTTTCTCGAATTCGAACTCGAAGTCTTTTTCGTTCGCGCGCGGCTGACCCTCGAGCCTCCCGCGATACATCCTGATAACCTCGAGCGCCTTGTCCTTCAGGTTGTGCGCTTTCTCGGTGTTGAGCGCGAGGATTTGGTAAGCGACCTCGGCTTCAGGCATCACGATCGCGGGAATCAATTTCGCACCGAGCTTGGTGACCGCCGCGCGGCGATGGTTTCCGTTGGGCGTCCAGTAGCCGCCGTCCGCGCGCACCACCACGATCGGCTCGGTGAAGCGCTTGAGCTTCTTCATCACTTCGGTCAGACGCTTCATGTGCGCCGGCGAGAGGTCGCGCTGAAACGGCGTCGGCTCCAACTTGGCAGCCGGGATCATCGCAAACAGCTGCCAATGGTCGCCGACCGGCTCCTGGTATGCGGCGAGCGCCGCGCCGCCATCGGCGTTGATTTGTTCTGCAAGCTCGCGCACTGACTGCGAAGGCTTGCCGCCGTCCGGAAATACCGATAATTCCGCCATGCTGAGTGATTAATGCAGAAACGGTCTTTTTAAAATGCCCCTCGACTCCGCTTCGCTCCGCTATCGGAGTCGTCCTCCTTCCTTTTGCCCTCTCCTGAAAGGAGAGGGTGGCGCTACTGCGCCGGGTGAGGTCAGTGGCTACCGCTTGGCGCTGCGCGCCCCCTTCGGGCCTCGTTTGGGATGTGCGCGGGCGCAGGTCGTTTTTTCGATTCTCGCTTTTTTCGCGATTCCATCAACTCTGTTTGCGAGTCCTCGAACATGGCAGCCGCTCATCATCAAGGGCGGCCAGGCGCCGCAACTCTGCAAGCGTCCGCTGAATCAGTTCGAAGTGCTCGCGATGCGCGATGGCAAGCTCGCGGCGATCCCGTTTCAGATTGACCAGATAAATCCCGATAGCAAGTACGTGCTGCCCGAAGGCCCCCAGCCCGTTGCGCCACAGCATCCGGGTGTCCTCGACGCCAAGGACGAGATCGTGATGATGATCGCCGATCTCGGCGAGCGCGCTAAACCCGAGGCCACGCTGCCGCCCGGCGCCTTTGAAATTGCGATGAGCGATCCGCTGGGAGGTCCGATTCGATATGCCTACATCGCGACGGATGCGCATCCGATCCTGAGCCCGCTTCATTACGTCGACTACGATGCCGCGAAAAATTCCATCGATACCGATCACTATCGCTTCGGGTATACGCGCGGCGTTCCAAGCGACTACGCACCGCAATCGCGCAAGCATGAGGACGGGCCCAACCTGCTCGACCGCTTCAAAATCCGGGTCCGCGCAACGGTCTTGAAGCTGTTTCATTTCAACCTCAACGAGGACAAGGTCGACAATCGTCTCCTCGCGTGGAAAGTCGGGCCGGTGCGCGTAGTGCGCCTGCTGACTCATTCGGTGCGCGTGGTGTTCGGAATTCGATCGCCCGAGGTCACCAACTACGATTTCTTTTATCGCGACTGCGTCGAGAATCCCTTCAAGGTTCGTTTTCCATGGGTGCCGCGCGTACTGTTCGGCGACATCAAGGTGCGAATGGATCTCGACTTCACCGGGCTCGACGGATACGCGATCTCATGGTCGCGGATGCACGATGGGCCGCTTAGAATCGGCGATCCAAAACTGCTGAAGATTTCCCAATCAGACCCGCCGCGCGTGGAATGGATCGCATTGCGCGGCGGCGGACGCATGATCATCCAGACCATCGCGCCGACCAGCGATCTGCAACTGCTCGATCGCCGGCTCTACTTCAACGACGACCCGAATATCCCAGATCCGCCGGAACGAGTACGCGGAGAGCATCCAGGGATCGGCTACGCGATGACCGGATGGGAAAATCTTGCGTCGGGAAGTCATACGCTGGTCTCGATGCTGATTGACGCGCCTCAGGACTACGACGCCGACGTCCTGCTCAGGGAGTACCAGGCGCCGCCCAGCGTCGCGATTCGGCCAGTCAGCTCTCGATAGCTCTCAGGAGTCTGTTGAACAAGACTCAACAGACTACGCCCTCACTCTTGTCTCTCCCAGACCTCACCCGCCGCAGTAGCGCCACCCTCTCCCTCCGGGAGAGGGGAAAGGGAAGTAAGACAACTCCTTCAGGGAGAGAAGTTTAAGGAGTGCAGCCAGTTTTAGAACCTTGTTAGGGCAAATATAGACTTGACTAACCCGCCTTCCGGCGCTATATTAAAAGCATGGAAAGCAACGACTACGTTCCTAAGAACCTGACCGATGCGATCCGCTATTTCTCCGATGAGGACCGCTGCATTGCTTACATGGTCAGCCGCCGCTGGCCTGACGGCATCGTGAAATGCCCTATCTGCGGCAGCGCGACGGTTCACTATCTCGCCAACCAGCGGCGCTGGAAGTGCAGCCAAAAGCACGACCGTCGTCAGTTCAGTGTAAAGGTCGGAACGATCTTCGAGGACTCGCCCTTGTCGCTGACAACGTGGCTGCCTACGGTCTGGCTGATCGGCAATTGCAAGAATGGAATCAGTTCGTGCGAAGTCGCCCGCGACCTGAAGGTTTGCCAGAAAACTGCATGGTTCATGCTCCATCGCATCCGGTTCGCGATGCAGCGCGGCAGTTTCGCTAAATTCGGCAGCGGCGGACTAGTCGAAGCCGACGAGACTATGATCGGCGGCCTTGCCCGCAATATGCACAAAGACAAGAAAGCAGAGAAGATAACGGGCACTGGCGGAGCGGACAAAGAACTGGTCATGGGCCTGCTGAATCGCGAAACCGGCAAGGTGCGCGTGAAACACATCGCGAATCGCAAGCGTCGCACGCTGCAAGAAGAAGTGCGCGCAAACGTCGAAGCAGGCTCCCAAGTCTCTTCACTGACGAACTGGCATCGTACACCGGACTCGAAAAGGATTACGTTCACCAGTTCGTGAATCACGCCGAAAAGTACGTCGAGGGAAACGTCCACACTAACGGCATCGAAAACTTCTGGTCGCTCTTGAAGCGCGGCCTGAAGGGAACCTAGGTCAGCGTCGAGCCGTTTCACCTGTTCCGCTATCTGGATGAACAGGCATTCCGCTATAACGAGCGCAAGCATAGCTCTGGTGATGCTGGCCGGTTCTCGGAAATCTTGGGCAGCGTGGCTGGCCGACGCCTGACCTATAAGCAGTTGACTGGGAATACGGAGAGTCTCACGCCAGCCTAAAGCGTCAGGGCCGAGGGAGACGGAAAACTCAATGAGTATGCCGAAGCAATCGACCTTGGTTATTCCGCCCGGTGACGATCCGGGCGGAACGACGCCATTTGAGCGATTCGACAACATCATGAAGCGCATCCTAGCCGCACCGAAACAGGAAGTGGATCGACGTATGGCAAAATTCGCCAAACGTAAAAAGGCCAAGCGGCATCCTTCGAAGAAATAGTCATTTTCGCTTAAGCGCCACATCGAGCGCGTTGAGGAATTCGCCAGTATCGGCGTAGTAGTTAGGATAGGCTTTGGGTAACTCCTTCCAAGAATCGACAAACACCAAGACCGCATCTAGGTCACCGTTCTTCGATTGCTCAATCTCCGCGACTCTCTTGGAGGCCGCGCTTCTCCTTTCGTAGCCCTTCACGCTGATTGTGTTCTTAGCCGTATCCAAAACGAGCAACAACCAAGTATATTTTTTAATGGTCTCAGTGCGCGCAACACGGAGTGCATATGTCCAGCCGCGCAATCGCTGAGACACCTTTAGTTCTTTCGTGAGTTCCGTCAGTTCGTCAACGAGTTCGGTCTCGTCGGACGGCGTTCCCGCAACAAACGGCGTTCCTTCACGAATGGCCAGCACAGAACCCATTAGGGCGAAAAAGCGACGCCATTCTACGGGGCCAGCACCAGACTTCAAAGGCGTTCTTGTGAACGTGGTAACAGTTTCTACTGTTGTCGCAAATGCGTGCTGCAACAAGGAGCGTAATTGGATCTCGATTCGTTGGCCGTTCCACGGTTGGCGACTCGCTGTTCGCGCTGAATATCGCGCGACGACATGAATGCCCCTATAGCCATCGTCCTTTGGGTGAGTGATGTAGTCATAGCATTTGAGGTTTCCTTCCGTCTCAAAGAGAAGCTGATTGCCGCGGTACATGTCGTACAGTTGGCCAACGGCGGCGAGATCAGGTGCGATTGCGCGACAACCGCCTAAGTCCTGCATTTGAGTCAATTTCATATTCGGTTCGCGCGACAATTTATTCATTATCGACGAAAACCTTTTCATCCGCTGTGCAACGATTATAGTCGCATCGACCTTCTTAGCCCGCCATCGTAAGCCCTGCTTGAATAACGTTCAAGGGCAGTCCATGACAGGTACGCCAGTTTTGGACAATGCCATATAAAGTTCCAAGATCGAACGGTTCGACCGGGGGACTGGCCGGAGCCATCCACCAAGGAACTAGCGTAGCACCAGCGCGATCAATTTCACCCTTAGTGTGTTCGCGTTTCGACCATTCGGCCATATCAACAAACTCGCAGGCCAGATCGTGCTCTAAGAAATGCGGTTCTGCGAGGCTCATCGCGAACCTCGCCGTATCGCGTTATTCTGCCCACTAGATGAGCATAACCCACGCGGGTTAGGCAAGTCTATACTTGCCCTTGTTACAGTCCCTGCGGCGCCCTCAGGGCAACGATATGAAAGGTGACCTTTACCATGTTGCCGGCCTTCAAGCCGAGAATGGATGGCTGCTCAATTCCGAAATCGGTGTAGTTGAAGGACACTTCGCCGCTTCCGATCAGCTGGTCGCCCGACAGCGAGACCTGCACCGGAACTTCGAATGGGCGGACCGCGCCGTGCATCATGAGCTCTCCCTTCAGGGTCGCTGAGCCCGATGTATCGGAGCTATGTTTGACGTCGGTCCAGGACGAGCCGCCCTTGAAACTGATGGTAGGAAAATCCTTCACGTCGAGGATCGAACTCTTTACCGAACTATCGCGCATGCTGCTGCCGGAATGGTAACTGGCGGCGTCGATGAGCGCCTCGACCCAGATATTCGCGCCGTCGTCGGCGCGGCGCTTGGGGTCCTGGTAGATGTCGCAGGAAAGCATCCGGAACTTCCCGACCGCATCGCCTCGAATCGAGCTAATCGGCTCGGCCACCGCCGCGGTGATCTCGCTCGCGTCGATATCGATACGAAAGTGCTGCTCGGCGAGCGCCGGAAAACATAGCAAGAGTATCGCGACGAATGCCGCGCCGGCACGCCGGAGAATGAGACCCGCACTCATCGATAACTGACAATTTCCAGCAGGTTGCCGTCGGGGTCGAGGAAGTAGAGGCAGTCGTGATCGCCCCAGTCGATCGGCTTGGCGGTTTCGACACCCGCCTCGGCAAGCCTGCGCGGTGCGGAGAGCCAATCCTCGCGGCTGACGCGAAACGCGTGATGACCGCGGCCGAGAGGATGCGCGATGAGCTGCCCGCGTTCGGCGGCGGAGAGCGGGGGCCTCGGTACCTCGAAGAGCGCGAGGTTTTGCCCGCCGCAATCCATCAGAACCTGATCGCCAAAGCGCGTGACAATCGAGAGGCCGAGCACATCGACATAGAAACGCTCAGCGCGGGTGAGATCGCGAACCTCGATTCCGAAATGGTCGAGCCGCTCCAGTTTCATAGCTCGACAATTCCTGCTTACGCAGCGGATACTTGACGCGCCGCGAGATCGGGACGTCGCGAGGCCAGGACGCGCTCTTTTTCCTTTTCGATGAACTTTGGACGGAACGTGACAATCAGCACCGGCAGGATCGTCATCGCACCGAGCATCGAGACGAACATCCAGACGGCCAACAGCATGCCCATTTCGGCATCGAAGCGGATGTCCGACCAGTACCAGAACAGCACGGAGGCCACGAGGGTCAGCGCCGTGAATACCACCGCCTTGCCCGAGGTGATCAGCGCGAGATAGGTCGCCTGGTCGAGTTCGTTGCCGAGCGCGAGTTCCTCGATGATGCGGCTCACGACATATATCGCATAGTCGATTCCAAAACCTACCCCGACCGTGACGACCGGCAGCGTATTGATGTTGATCCCGATGTCGTGCGCGCCCATGTATGCGTTGATCGCGGCGTTCGCCAGCGCCAACGGGAACAGCAAATACAAACCCGCCACGAACGACCGATAGGTAAACAGGATGATCAGAAAGATGGTAGCGAATGCGAGCACGTTGAGCCGTACGTCGTTTCTAATGATCTCCTGGTTGGCGGCCGCAAGTTCGCCGATGATCCCGGCAGCCAGTTTGAATTGTACGTTCGGCACATGATGCGCGGGTTCGTCGAAGAAGCGCTGGGTCCGGAGCACGATGCGCTCAACATTCTCACCCTCGCGATCCTTGGCGTAGACGGTCATCTGCGTCGCGTCACGCCGCGGCGTAAGAATGTATGCGGTCGAAAGCGGCGACGCGCCCGCCAACAATCCTCCGATGAGCTGACCGGTCTGGCGCTTGGTGGTCGGCAACACTGCCCACTTGGGTTGAAACTCGCGTAGCGCCGCGCCGTTGGTGGCGAGCAGATCGGCCACCGAAAAAGTGCGGCCCACCGAAGGATCGAGCGACATGTAACGCTCGTATTCATCCATCACGTGGTAGAGCTTCGGATCGTTGAGCGCGTCCTGTTTGTCGAGTTCCGCCACGACCACGAACTGCTCGATGGCTCCGAACTCGCTCTGAATCGCGGCCATCGCGCGATTGTAGGGCGCGTCAGGCCATAGAATGGGACTGATGGAACCAGGATCTCCGACTTTCAGCCCTTGCCAGAAAAATACGCATAGCGCGATCACGGCTGCGGTCCCGATGAAGGTGACAATTCGGCCCGTCGGCGACAACATTGCGCCGCAAATCGAATTGATGATGCGTTTGAAGATACCGTGCTCGCGCTGCTCGATAACTTCGATACGCGGCGGCTCCAGGTAGTAGTAGACGATGGGATTGAGCAGCAGCTCGCTGACAATGATCGCGGCGATCCAGAAACTCGCGGTAATCGCGAGCTTCTGCAGGAACAGCACCGGGACCAGAAGGATGACCAGCACCCCGAACGCATCGGCGAGAATTCCCGAAAATGACGGCACGAAGAGTTCCGCGAACGCGGACAGAATCGCTTTCTGCTTGTCGCGCAAGCGGTAGTACTCCTCGTAATACCGGTCGTGCATCTGCACCGAATGGCTGACTGCGCGCGCGGTAATCAGAAACGGGATGACTAACACCAACGGATCGAGCGTGAAGCCGATCATGCGGATGAAGCCCAGACCCCAGATCGCGCAGATCACGCCGGATATCGTCGGCCGCAACGCGCCACGCCAATCATGGAAATAGAGGTAGAGCAGCATCCACACCGCGAGCACGGTGATCACGAAGATTTTGAAAATCTGCGGGGTGTAATAGTAGACCCAGCCGTAGAGTATCGGCTGGCCACCGATGTAGATCCTGACACTACTATCGCGTTCCGGTTGGACCACGATGCGGCGGATGTCGTCGAAAATACGTTTGTAGTCGAGCCGCGATTCCAGAAAGCTCGCGGTCACCACCGCGGCTTTGTCGTCGAACGATATGTATGGTCCGTAGACGACGCCCGGATTCTTGTGGACGTTGCTGCGGAGCTCCGCCACCTCTTCAGGTGTCTTGGGGGCGTGGCCATTGGGAAGAATCGGCGAGTTCAAGATCACGCCGCCAGCCAACGGGCGGAAATAGCTCGAGGTCGCCAGCGACCTGACCGAGCCGTGTTGGATCCCGTATACGAGATCCATGTTGCGGGTCATGTTGACGATCTTCTTGACTACGCTCGGCGCATAGATATCGCCACTCTTGACCTCGATCATCACGGTAACGGTGTTGGTGGCGCCGAAATACTCCTCGTACTGGTGCGCAACCTTGATGAACGGATGGTTTTGGGGCAGCAAATCGCCGAAGCTGGTAACCAATTCCGTTTTCGCCGCGAAGTACCCGAAGAAAGCGGTCATCGCGCCGATCACGATCAGCACCAAAAAGCGGCGCCGTATAATCCATTCGCCAAATCGATACCAGATCATCGATGTCCTCGAGGTGTCACGCCGGCTTGACGCGGTCTAGCCTTGGCACATGCGCCAGGTTTTGCCGCCGTCTTCGGTGCGCAGGATGGTTCCGTAGCCGACAATCCATCCGTGCTGCGTGTCGAAGAAGCGCACCTGGCTGAGCGGCAATGGCAGCGCTGGAACACTAGCGTCGTGAGCCCATATGCCGTCAGGCTGCAGCCGCAGCACCGTACCAGTCAGTCCGGTTGACATCCCGTCGTTTCCGCCGAAAAGCTGAATTCCGAATAACGGATCGTGGGCGGGGATCTGCGGCGCACCCGGGACAGTGTTATCCGGAGGCGCTCCCGGCTTGGCGGATTCCTTCTGAAAGGTCCAGGTCTTGCCGCTATCGTCGGTAGCGATGATTGAACCTTCGAGACCACATGCGGCGCCCCGCTTTTGATCGCGGAATGAAACCCCGAACAGTGTGGGAAGTACGAAGTCCCGGAAGCGGACATCCTCATTCGCGGCCGGCTCGCGTTTCCACTGACTCACCAGCGAGCCCTGCTCTTCATTCCAGGTTTTGCCGCTGTTGTCGGTGGACCAGATTCGTCCCATCTCACCGACTACCCATCCATGATCGGGGTCAACGAAATTCACGCCATAGAGAACCGGCTCCATGTAGGGCAGCGCATAATCCGAAATCTCCGGCGGGAACATCCGTTCCAGCCGCCGCTTCAAGAAACTCTCGCCGCCGTTGTTGGTACTCAGAACTATCGATTGATCGCCGACGAAAACGCCATGCAACCGATCCGGAAAGGAAAGCGAAAACAGGTAGAGATGGGTGCGCGAATTGAGACGCTCCCAGGTGTTGCCACCGTCGCGGGTGCGCATGATGAGGCCGTCCTGGCCGCACAGGTAGCCGTTCTCGGCATCGATCATCTGGATGCCGAAGACCGCGAGATCGCTTCCGAGCTTGATGCGTTTAAAGTGACGGCCGCCGTCCTCGGTCAGGAGCAGCTTGCCGCGCGCGCCGCCGACAAGCGCGCGTTCGGGACTGGTCGGCCAGACATCGAAAAAGACGTCGCTAAGCGTGATGTTCCGCTCGACCAGGGGCGGGACCCTCACCTCGCGATGACAAGCGGCAACTGCGAGAGCTGCGATCGCAAGGATCAGTCTGGGCCACTTATGAGCGATTTTTTTATCCGGCATGAAGGAAGTCCACGGAAGAACAATTGTGCAGTATAGTCAAGGAAATCGGCGGGGATCGCAAGCAGGAATATTCGCGCGAGGTGGGCCAGTTTTAATTGCCGCCCTGTCCCCCGGATGTTGGATGTGTTCGTTCCTGGCTCTTCGGCGGGAGGGATTTCTTTTCAGGGCGGTTGCCTGCGCCGCTCTTCTTCTTAGCTCAATCTTTCATTGTGGATTTCCCGGCTCAAGCTCATTGAGGCGTTCGGCATAGTTGTGTGCCTCAGCATATTTGCCGGCTTTATCGTAGAGGCCGACCAGCGCAGCAAGTGAATCGCGATCATATGGGTGTAGCTTGACACTGCGCTCGAGTGTTTCGATAGCGGTCCCAGCTTGGCCAGTGTCATCGAGCGCCACCGCGTACACATATGCGTACCGGGCGTTTGCAGGATCTATTCGCGCTGCGGCAGCAAACAGAGGCAAAGCTTTCTCGCCCTGTTTGAGACGCACCATCAGGAGGCCGAGCGCGTGGAGCACCGAGGCGTCATTGGGCGAGCGTTCCAATACACTGCGAAGCACGACTTCGCCTTCGCCATCCCGGCCGACTTCCCGATACAGATCAGCAAGGTTGACCGCCGCAGGGCCAAAGGAAGGATCCAGTGATAAGGCGGTCTTGAGCTCAGCCTCGGCACGATCAATTTTCCTCTCTCTTAGGAACAGCAATCCGAGGTTCAGGTGCGCCTCGGGGCGATCCGCGTTTAGTTCCTGAGCGGCAATGTATTCGTTTGTGGAACGGTCGAGAGCGGCAATGATATCGGAGCGCAAAGCGGGCGCTGTAGCATTCGCAAGCACGTCTACGGTCTCGATTCTAACCCCCCTTACCGGATCACCCAGCAGCGGCGCGAGGACTGCGGAACTCTCATTTGGATCGGAGTTGGACAGTGCGCGTGCGGCGGCGCGTCTCACCAATGCTGAGTCGTCGGCGATCGCTGCGCCGATCGCCGCTTCGGTCGGATCAGGAGCATAGGCGGAGAGCAATGACAATGCGGTGGCTCGGGCAATCGCGGGCTGACCAGGATTCATTACGAGCGCGGTGAGTGATTGCCGTGCGCCGGGCGCGCCTTCGGTCCCCGCACGCAGCACCTCCGCGAACTGCTGAAAACCAGGCAGCGCGTGCCCATACCATTTGCTAATCGCGTCCGAAGCCCATTGTGCAGACTTGTCGGCATGACACCGGTTGCAGGCGTTCGGAGTACCGAGCTTCACCGACAGATCGGGCCGCGGGATTCGGATGCTGTGGTCGCGCCGCTCGTCAACGATCATGTACGTGCGCGTCGGCATGTGACATCCGGCGCACTGAGCTCCGGCAGATCCTGGTTCGTGAAAATGGTGCTTCGGCGAATCGTACTTTTGAGCCAAATGGCATTGCAGACAGACATTATTGCCCGCCGCGCGAAGCTGAAGAGTGTGAGGATCGTGGCAGTCGCTGCAAGTCACCCCGGCGTGGAACATGCGGCTCTGGATGAACGAACCGTACTCGTAGACTTCTCCTTTGATTTGACCGTCTGGGAAATAAAGTTCGTCATCCAGCAGAGCCACCTGGTAGTCATCGCCGATTGGCTGTTCGTGCACGTAGTCTTCATGAATTTGACCGCGCCGCGCATGGCATCGCGCACACACGAGGATTTCGCGCTCGGAGGTGCGGGGCGTGCTTCGATGCGGGACTCCTGTGGACGGGTCCGCAATCCACCGGGCGCCTTGTCGCTCGTCGAGCGCGATCGTCAGCCCCTTGCCTGCGTCGAGCTTCTTCCAATCGCCTTGTTTCTTAGCCCACATCACATGGTTGGAACCTGGTCCATGACAGGCTTCGCACGCGACGTCGATCTCCGCGTAAGAGGTCGCGTACGTGCGGGTGCGAAGATCGTAGTTCTTCCGGAGGTTCGTCGAGTGACAGTCCGCACACATGTAGTTCCAGGTCTGATCGATATTTGTCCAGTGCAACGGATTCGAAGTCGATATCTTCTGCCCAGGATAGAGCGAGAACCAGCGCTGGCCGCCGCGTTCGCGCGGACGGCTGTCCCACGCGATTCCAAATGCTTGCAACCTCCCGCCCGGCATCGCAATCAGGTATTGCTGCAGAGGTGAAACGCCAAACGTGAATTTGATTTCGTACTCGCCGGGGGCGCCGTCGGGACCGTCGTTGCGAACCATGAACTTCCCACCGCGGCGAAAGAAAGTCGAGGTGACATCGGCATTGGTGAACCTCACGTTTTTGAAGTCGCCGAGTACGGTGGCCTCGCTCGCCGGCTGCATCGCAAGTTGATGATGCGAACCCTTCCAGCGGATAAATTCATCATGGTGACATTCGCCGCAGGCATGCGCGCCGACGAACGATGGGGGCCGCATCAACGAACGAGGGGTCGCCTCGGCGTGTGCCGGCGTGCGCCGAACAACTTTGACGCCCAGGCTTATGACTGCAACGAGCGCTGCAGCGCCGATGATGGTAAGCAGACTCCGGCGACTGAACGATAACTTCGCGGTACGCGACCGCGGCGATGATCGGTCGCGGCGCATTGCGGCCTGCCGCTGTTTTCTTCTGCTCCGCTTCGCCACTCGGATAACCGCAGTGCCACTTCTGTTCTAGTTCGTTCTCGTCGAGGGTGTTCTACTTGCAGCCCTACGAAAAGACAGACCGTTCTCGTAGGGCGCGCGAAAACAACTGGGGAAGATGGCGCGGCTTTCCTGGCAGGTTAACTAAAATAGAGGGTGGCTTAAAGCCGCAACGCCACGGGTCATACCGCCGTGTACTCCGCCAGCTCGACCGTTGCCCGCTGTTCGTTGGACCCGGGATCAGAAAGCGTAGCGAGGAACGCACCCGCCGCAATCTGCACTTTTTACGACGTAGGACACACTCCCAGGCTTTGCAGGATGATCGTCAAATCAGCATCGTTGGTCAGCCCATCGAGGTTAAGGTCGGCCCAGCTGGAATTCCCCATCGAAAGCTCCTGAAACATTGACCATTCCGCGATATCCAAATAGTTCACGATCCCATCGAGGTTAATGTCGGCAGGACAGGCAGGCTGCGACGCCAGGAGCGTCTTAAGCTGCGCGGTCAACTCGTCATAGTTCCTCTGCTCCTGCCGGGTGAGCTTTTTTCCGCTTGCTAACAGGTCGGCATCTTCCTTGTCGAGCTTCGGTGCGGGAGCCTTTTCGTCGATCTGGTAAAACTCCGTGGTTGTCGAGGCCACGCACGAATTGGAGGTTGCGTCGTAGGCTTGGTAGCCATTGACCACAAGCTTGTAGCGATCGTTGCGGATGCCGAATGCCTCCAACGGGTAGATGATGGTGGAAATTGTCTGACCGTGATTCGCCTGCCACACGGCGACGTCGCAGCACAGCTTCAAACCTTCCGGCGGGATGCCGGCGGTGCTGGGGTCAGTGGCGCCTGGGCCCCACCATATCCCGTTGTTGTCCTCGCACACGCCTTTCGTCGGAGCGATCTGTGTGCAGGTGGTAGTGTTGTATTGGCAAGGACTGTTGATTTCGCCATTGGCGTGCAGGTTAGTGCCGATCTCCGTATAGTTCGTTTTGCGGATGCTCGGCTGTCGCGGGTTTGTAAGATACGGAAGCATTGACTGTGAATCGAGGGTCTGGGGAACGCTCTTGTGCACGTCGATGCCGGCAAGCTCGCCGAACAGTTGATAGAGGTCCACGATGTTGACCATCGCCCCCACCTGGCGGCCAGGTTGGACCACTCCCGGACCAGAGACGATTCCAGGACACCATACGCCGGTCTGATAAACAGTGGATTTCGCGCGGCTGGAATCGAACGGCACCTTCACCGCGGCCGGCGTGCTTCCGTTGTCGGTAACAAAGATGATGTAAGTCCCAGTTTCTTTAGGATGGTAAACGAGTTGGCCCTTCGGCCCCCGGCTCGCAAGCCCGGTTGACACCAGAAGTCGCGCGACTTCCGTGTCAAGCGCCTCTTCCATCTGGTTGGTCAAGACCCTTTGTTGAGTCATGTCAGAGCAGTCGAGATTGCTGGTGTCCATTTCCGATGAAGGCAGCAACTGACTTGGAGGTTGCATAACGGGGGTGTGTGCCGTCGCGAACGCCACGCTCGCCATCCACGGCTGGCCCTTTGGCTGCTGATTGATCCAGGCGATCGCTGCGTCGACAATCTCCGTACCGCGATAAGTCCGCGCTCGAATGTCGGTCGATGGTATCTGCTCGATCGACCCATCCTCATTGTTTATTACCAGCGGCGACACGTAGTGCGCGCTGAGCGTTGCAAAGTTGATGTAGTCGGGCGTTGGGTTATGGCACGGCTGGTTTGGATCAAAGATGCCACCGGAGTCTCGGCAGATACGACCCGGCGCTTCCGTGCCGGACTTGGTGATCACTGTGCAAGTGTTGTTGCCGGCATAACAGGCGCCCGTGTCTGCGCCACCGTTGCTTGAGTCCCGGACAAAGCCGCACGACCAGGTATCCGGTGGGGACACGCCGCCGGCGGTTGAATCGATCGACGAGGGATCGCCTGTGGCGTCGAGCCAGCCCTCGAAGTAATCAAATCCCATCGACTGCACCATGCCGTAGCCGTATGGGTTGTTGCTTTGAATCCCCATATGGTACTTGCCAAACAGCGCACTCTTGTAGCCGCGTTGCTTCAGCAATTTGGGTACAGATGGCTCGTTCGGGTTCACCATGAAGTTTGCGAGATCATTGGTGCCCAGCGCGGTATAGACGTGCGTGCGGAACGGGTAGCGGCCGGTGAAAAGCGCGGCGCGTCCATTCGAGCACGCCGGCATCGCCCAGAGGTTACGGAATCTGATCCCGGCCTGCGCGATAGCGGTGATGTTCGGCATGGCCGCGGCAGTTCCGCCACCGTATCCGAATAGTTGCCATTGGTCGATCCCGATATCGTCCATGACGACTAACAGGATATTGGGCGGCTGTTTGCTGGCGGCGCATACCGGCCGGACAACGACCCCAACCCCAATCATCGCAAGCAACGACGCAAGGGTGAGCAGGACAGCCCACCAGCGCCATGGGTGCCGGGCCCTCTTCCTCGACGCGAGTGACGCGCCCTTCTGTTCCGCGCCCCTACCCTTCACGACCGCAGGCATTCTCTTTGGTGGCATTCCCTAACCCAGTCTCGCGCACTCGCACTTGGCCGCCGCGATTGAGCAAGCGCCCGGCGTCGCGGCGCGTTTGAGGCGCCGACATGGAGGTTATGGTCCATAAACTGGGATTTCGCACTTTTACGTTTGTAAACCAAACGGCCTCCTTCGGCAAGATTTTGGCCGGGTTTTGATCCACGGCGTTTCGACGGCACCGGAAAAGAGCCGAGCGCGCAGCAGGAGCTGACCGACGAAGCGATTATCGGATGCTGACCCGCTAAGGATTAGTAATCAGACCAGTCAGCTTGATCGAAAGAGCCCCGGTCGTACTCACAGTTCCGTTGAAGGTTCCGGAGCCGCTCGACTCAGGCTTTGCGCTCGAGGCTTCGATCGAGAACCCGCCGAGCGCGACGAGGGTTGTCGTTTCAGCGGTTCCGCAGACACCACCCAACGCATTGAGTGTCTGCGTGAATCCGGCGATTTTTCCTTTGGCGGGAACCGAAAGAGTGATCACACCGAATGCCGGTGCACAGGCTTCCGGGTCTGAACCGGTCGTCACAGCCGCGTTCTCATCCACAGTGATGGAGAGGCTTGCCGTACCCTTTCCGAACCCGCCGGAGAGGCTTAGCCCCGCCGCGCTGATACATTTACAGCTTTCGGGATCGCCACAGATAGTGTCATACGAGTCACTTCCGTTCGCGTCGGTAACCGGAGGACAGGCGCCCGGTTTGATATTGGAGGCCGAGAGGCTGCCCGAAATAGTGCAGGTCACCGTCTTGATCCCCGCAGCCATTGTCAAAGATGCGCTGAGCACTAAAGTGAGGAGGGTAACTAGTACCGTAACAATGTGAATTCTCAAGCTTTTTTCTCCGCGCCAGCGACCTGGCGCGAAACGTTCTCTACCTAGGCCCGGCGCGGTCGCTAAGTCAAGTCATGGCGAAATCGATTTCGAGTTGAACGTTGACTGATTCCCGAGTCGCGAAAGGTACCATTGAATGTTGTCAGGGCTTTATCAATGAATCAATACAAAACCGTTTGACTGCCGCCCTCGCTCGAACGGTGGGCGAAACGTCTGGCATCTGAGTGCGTGATCCTCGGCGCGCTGGGGACGCCGCTACAGCTTCGGCGTCGGACTCGTCCCGCTAGAGAGCAAATCAACCTGGCGAGGAGAATGTCTCTACTTATAGTTGGCCGATCCGAGTAGCGCGTTGGGAAGCATATGTGCCGCTTCCAACAGTTCCCCGGTGAGCGAACTAGCCTGATCCACTTTACCGTCGCGCGCGTACCTCTCGACCGTTGCACACAGATCTGAGAATTGTTTCGCTCCGACGATCGCGGAGGCACTCCTCAGCGGGTGCGCCACCAAAGCAAGTTCGTTCATGTTGCTCGATTCGAGGGCCGCCCTTAGCAACTTGAGCCGTGGCGAAAGATCCGAGAGGAAATTGTCGACCAGGTCACGAAATATGTTGCGGCCAGTAGCTTTGGACAGCTCCCCGATCTCCGCCAGTACGGCGGGATCGAGCTCGTGCGCAGTTTTCTCGCTTCGCGCAGGCGGCGTATCGCGGGCTGCTATCGCCTCATTGTGTGAACATGCGTCGAGAGTTTCCCCAAGCGTCTGCAACTTTACTGGTTTGCGGAGATAGCCGTTCATCCCCGCATCGAGGCATCGTTTCCTTTGATTGTCTCCAACATGCGCCGTGAGGGCGATTATTTTCACATGCCTGCCGTTTCCCTCACGCCGCCTTATCTCGGCTGTCGCTTGGTAGCCGTCCAGGCCCGGCAGCTCGCAGTCCATCAAAACAACGTCGTATCGCTCCTGCGCAAGGATCTCCAGCGCTCGCGGCGCGTCTTCGGCGATTTGGACAGTATAACCGAGGACGCCAAGCTGTTCCTTGATTAGAGTTTGGTTAGTGAGATTGTCCTCGACAACTAGAACACGAACATCTTTGCGCCACGCATGCTGCGCATTTCTGACCTCAACAGGACGAACCAAATCGCCGTTGCCGCGATCGTCGTTCGAGAAAAGTTTGTGAAGGGAGTTAAGCAGGAGTGAAGGACGCACCGGTTTGGTAAGCCAAAAATCCGCAATGTCGTTCGAGTTACTCGCTCTCGGGTCCGAACTCATTATGATCGCCTTCGTGTTTTTGAGAAGGGAATCACTTTTTATCAATCTTGCAAGGTTCAACCCCTTGTTTGCCGACCCCTGGTCAAGCAGCACAACGGCGTAGTTCAGGTTCTTTTCGGGCCCAGACCGGAGTTCGCTGAATGCGGATTCCTCGCTCGCGATCGACAGGCTCTCTATTCCCCACGAAGCCAGATATTTTGAAATGACTCCGCTACTAATCTTATTATCGCCCACGACCAAGGCGTGTATTCCCTTGAAGTGCACAGCTGTGGTGTCTGGCCCAGGAGACTGGGCGATGCGCTCGACCTTTTCAAAGCGTAGATTGAAACGAAAGGTCGAACCTTTTCCCAGCTCGCTTTCGAGTTCGACGGCACCTCCCATTTGCTCCACCAGTTGTGCCGAAATCGCCAGACCCAGACCGGTGCCACCGAAACGCCGGCTGGTCGATTGTTCCGCCTGAAAAAAGGGTTGAAACAGATGACTCTGAACATCGGGCGCAATCCCGATGCCGGTATCCTCCACCTCGAAACATACCATCACGTCTTCAGCAGTCTCCTTAATCCTGGTGATACGCAGTAAAACCTCGCCCGTCAAAGTGAACTTGATGGCGTTAGACAAGAGGTTGTTGAGAATTTGCCGCAAGCGGTTCGAATCACCTCGCAATTCAGTTGGGATGTCGGGATCCAGATAGTACGTGAGCTCAAGCTCTTTGGATCGAACAACCGCACCGAAGGTATCGATGACGCGCTCTATCAGACCGGGGAAATCGAAATCGAGCTTTTCGAGTTGCAGTTTGCCGGCGAGAGCTTCGAAAAATCGAGGATGTCGTCGACGATCGCCAGAAGAAGTTCTGCGCTCGATTCAATCGCTCCCATGCGACGCCGCTGTTCGGGCGTCATCTCGGAAAGCATTTGCAATTCCGTGGTCCCGATAATCGCGTTGAGTGGGGTCCGTATCTCGTGCGACATCTTTGCAAAAAAGTCGGCCTTGAGCTTGTCCGTTTGTTCCACCTCTTTTCGGAGCCTTAGTTGATCGGTCATGTCGTGGCTAATAACCGAGGTTGCAGCCAGCTTTCCCGCTTCATCCATGACCGGAAACATGGTGATATCCACATCGGCCAAGGTGCCGTCCTTCTTCAAACGCTGGGTAGCGAATTGCTCGATCCGCTCACCCCGTTCGAGCCTTCGCCTCATCTCTTCAAACTCATCGAGTCTGTCCGGAGGGACCAGGAACGTGACCGGCTTGCCGATCGCTTCGGCAGCCGTGTAGCCATACAGCTTTTCGGCGGCCGGATTCCAGTGGTCGATAACTCCGTCGGCGCTCACGATGGCATCCATGGAGTTACGGACCAGAGAAAGAAGGACCTCTTCGCGAACGGCATGAGACAATGGGCTAACAGGATGTGTGCCCAGGCTATCGGTTGGTTGTTTCATCTAAAACACCTTCTAAGCAGCGTTTGCGCAAACCGTCAGGACAATGAGCCCAGCGATCAACGAACGCTTCACAAACGGGGAGGCATTAGGAGTGTCGGGGTCCGCCGGACTGTGCCCTATGTAAATTGCTCAGCTCGACATCTACCCTGACCACGCTACTCCGATATGAATCGTGACGGAACGCGATGTTCTCGGTTAAACCGAATTATTTTTCTTCGCAGAACAAAGTTCGGTAGACTCATAGACATGAGATTATAGCTTGGTGTTATCGGACTGAAGTGCACGGTCCTCAATCGCCGGCCACCCTGACTCGCAATCAAAAGCAAGCGAAGCGAACTCGAGCCGACTTTAGCCCAGGTCCTGCAGCAGTAGGCCCGTGAGATATTCGCCTTCGGCGTGGCCCAACAGAACCGGGTGGTCGGGGCCGGGGCCGAGATGAGCGAGAATCAGGAGGTTTCGCTTCGCCTTGGTCTGCGCGATGCAGACCGCGCGAACGAAATCGTCGCCGCGAAAATGCGTCGAGCAGCTAAACGTCATCAGACGCCCGCCGCCAGCCAGCGCCTTGATCGCGAGCGCATTCAACTCGACATATAGATGACCCGCGCGATCGGCATCCTTGCGGCTGCGCGCGAGCGGGGGAGGGTTGCGCATTTCGGCCCGTTAACAGCCTCACATCACCATGTTAGCAGAACCATAATCGCTACGAGCCGCCGACGCGCAAACTTCACTTAGCGGTGCCGCTGAGGGAGATGGTCTGCGGCGAATTGCCTGCGTTGTCGGTCACGGTGAGCAGCAGCGGACCAACCGGACCTGGCGCCACCGGGTGGAAAGTCACGCCGAACTTGCAGCTCTTGCCCGGCGAAATCAACTGGCCGACGCAGGTCTGAGCCGCGGCGAACACGCCGGACCCAGCCGCCGAGTTGATCAGGGTCCACGCCGTCTGTCCCTTCGCCGCTTCGATGGTGACGAACTTGGGCTTGCTGGTGGTGCCTGCCCGCACATTGCCGAAAGTGAGGCTCGTCGGCGAGAGCGTCACCGTCGCCGGTCCGGGGAGCGTGTTCGCATAGGCGGCCACGAACGTGGCGACGTCCACCGTGCCCCATCCCGTGCATAGATCATAGTCGGTTCCGGCGCTGAATCCTGTCACGCCGTTGAAATCGTTGTTGCCGACGGTCACGTCGCGGAAACCCGACCCGGCCAGATCTTTGCTCGCGAGCGTATAGATGGTGGGGTCCACGTTGCCGAGGGAACCGCCGACTGCCTGCCCGATCAGGTTCGTGACCCCTGCGAACGCCGGCGCCGAGAGACTGGTACCGCCCACGAAGGCATAATCCAGGCCGCCCTTGCCTGTGCAACCGGTATTGGGATTGAAGCAACTGGCGCCCACGATCGCCCAGGACCCGGGAAAATAGGGGCTAGCGATTAGCGACAGGTCCGGAATGTCGCGCATTCCATCGGCAGGGACGCCCGGCCCGCTCTGGAAGGTGGGCTTGGTGAATATCGAACTCACGCCACCGCCCGTCGCGCCGCCAGTAGCTTCTCCATCTTCAGGGTCGTTCCATACCCGCTCGGGGACGACGCCGATGTCGTTGCCGTTATGATCATACGATGGCTTAAACGACGTGCCGCTGAGCGCGGTGACGTTGGGATCGGCCGCCACCTCGCTGACTGCGCGACTGGTTCCAGGTACGCACTGTTGCCTCGCGGGATCAAAGCTCAGGTACGCGGCCCCATAGTCATGGGTGATGGTGATAACGCTCTGGCCCTGCGCCGCCGCTTGCGCGAACAGCGGATCGAGTACTTCGGTGTAGAAACTGTTGGAGTAGCCACAGAAGCCGAAGCTGATGCTGATCACCGGGCAGCGATCCTCGCTCACGGCGGCGGCAATCGCATCCGAGATCGGGTCAACCTGGAAGTTGGCCTCATTGCCCAGATAGAAGCGCGAGGCCGCGCCGGGCGCGACCGTATGCGACCACTCGAGATCCAGTTCGGCCTCCAGTTCGGCGTTGTTGAACCCAGGATTGCCAGGGTCGGCGAATACGGTCGTGATATGCGAGCCGCTCACCTTGAATTTCTGATTAAAGAACGCGATCGCATTCGGCAGAAATTTCGACTCGCCGACGATTCCGATGCAACTTGAGCCTTTGAGCCCGGAGCGCAGCAGCGGCGCCTCGTCATAGAAGGTGTAAAAGTCGCTCGGGCCAAAGAATGTGTCACCGCCCACGGAAAATCCGGGAACTGAAACGCTGGGGTCGGCTTGCGATGGTTCACCGGCCTCGCTGTCGCGAGCCATCGACGCGACTTGGGTCTGCGCGCTTGCTGGGTCGAGGGACGCCTCAGGAATCGGCGCGACCAGGCTGGCTTGGCTCGGCATGAGGCCCGGCATCCTCGCAGACATGTTGTCGAGTCCATGGATGTGGCTGATCACGCCCGCGAACCGCGCCGGAATATGCGGATCGGTGGCGTTGCCAAACGAGGCACCGGCAAAGGCTTGGATTGCGACTTCGAAGGTATGTTCGGCCTGCGCTACCGTGCCGGTGAACTGAATTACCCGGCGCGCCGTGTCGGTCGCAATCACCTTAAAGCCCTCCGAGACCAGCCAGTCACGAACCGCGTCGAAATCATCAGGACCGAAACGCGCGGCGAACTCGTCGGGGGTCAGAAAGTGATGGTATTCGGGCGATGCTGGATTCTGCTGGTCGGCGAGCAATTGCTCGAGCTGGTCGCGGTTTCGCAGCGCAAGCGTCACCGACATCGAGAGCGGGCGGTTCGGTTCGAGACCTCCCGACGGGGTCGTGCCCTCAGCGAGCGCCGGATGGTTTCGCGGCACGACCGCATCGGTCTGCGCGTAGGCGGTCGGGTTCACGACGAGAAGCGCAACGATTAACCATGCCGTCGAGGCAACCACGCGAGCCGAAATCAAGCTGCTGGCCACGAACGTTCCCCCCTTTTGCATTCAACGGGCTCGCAAATGATTCCACCTACGGTCACTGATACGAGGCACTTCAGCGGAAATCTTATACGGCGACGCGACAGATTGTATGACCGGCATCAACACTTTGGAAGAAAGAGCAGATTAACAGTTAGCTCCGCGTCAAAAGGGCGAGAACGGATTCAGCTCAAGTTCAGCCCAAGTCGTGCAACAAAAGCCCGGTGAGATACTCACCTTCGCCGTGACCGAGAAGGACCGGGTGGTCAGGGCCCGGACCAAGGTGGGCGAGAATCCGGAGGTTTCGCTTCGCCTTGGTCTGCGCGATGCAGACCGCGCGAACGAAATCGTCGCCGCGAAAATGCGTCGAGCAGCTAAACGTCATCAGACGCCCGCCGGCGGCCAGCGCCCTAATCGCGAGCGCATTCAACTCGACATATAGATGACCGGCGCGATCCGCATCCTTGCGGCTGCGCGCGAGCGGGGGAGGATCGAGCGCGATGGCGTCGAAGCGCTCCTTAGTGCTGCGCAGATATTCGGCGGCATCCGCATGAATCAGATCGGCGGAGTTTGCACTGTGGCCGTTCAACTCGAGGTTCCGCCGCGCCCATCCGATCGCGCGCGCCGAAGTGTCGACGCCAACAGCGTGCTTCGTTCCCCCATTCAGCGCCGCCAGCGCAAATCCACCCGCATAGCAGTAAGCGTCGAGGACGCGCGCGCCGCGGCACAACTTCGCGAACATCGCACGATTCTCTCGCTGATCGAGAAAGTAGCCGGTCTTTTGCCCATGCTCGAAATCTACCACGATGCGAGCCCCGTTTTCGCGCACCTCGATTTCCGAGAGGCTCTCGCCGG
Source organism: uncultured delta proteobacterium (assembly GCA_963815835.1). Lineage (GTDB taxonomy): Bacteria > Desulfobacterota > Binatia > Binatales > Binataceae > DATGKG01. The sequence continues at coordinate 1,694,918 of CAWFIF010000001.1, read as the reverse complement.
CGAGCAGACCCTCGCGATCATTGAGGCCCTCGTTCTTGCGAACCGCGCCGGAACTTCGTTCGAGAATCGCGCGCGGATGGAGCAATTCGTTGAGATGCTGGATGAGTTGATCGCGCATCCGATCGGACCCCGCGGTGAGTAGCTGGACCACCAGCACTTCGCCATAGCGATCGATGATGACGCCGGGTAGACCGTCGCCCTCGCCGTTGACGAGCCGATAACAGTCGCTGTCGTCGCGAACGACCAGCTTTCGAAGCGCGAGCGCATCGTTCAAGCGGCGGCCGATCAATTCGGGGATCGAGGGCGTCTCGCCCCACGCCAGCATCCGAACCGCGATCGTGGTCGCGGGGTTGAAGTAGCCGAGCCCGATGAGAGCGCCCGAGGCATCGTGAACCTCAACCGGCGAGCCTGGCGCGACAGTGTGAGGTTCGAGGCGTTCGATCGCGCCGGAAAAAATCCACGGATTGCCACCGCGAACGGTCGTATCCCGGCCGGTCTTGAGAAAGACTTTTTCCATCGGATGCGCTCAGGCTTTCGGTCGGGCGGGAGTCTCGCCAGGCCGCTTGAAGTCGCCGCTGCGGCCTCCGCTCTTCGCGATGAGGCGGATGGAATCGATGACCATCTCGCGATCGATCGCCTTTGCCATGTCGTAAATAGTCAGCGCGGCAACGCTCACGGCGGCCATCGCCTCCATCTCGACCCCGGTTTGCGCCTCAGTCACCGCGCGCGCCTCGATGTTGAGGGTCGAGTGCTCGATATCGGGGGTGAATTCAACTTCGACCACTTGCAGCGGAATCTGATGACAGAGCGGAATCAGCTCGGCGGTTTTTTTGGCCGCCATGATGCCGGCTAAACGCGCCGCTGCGAGTGCCTCGCCCTTCTTGAGGCGTCCTCCGATGATCGCGTCGAGAGTGGAGGCTGCCATTTTGACGGCGCCTCGAGCGATCGCCTCGCGACGCGTAATCGCCTTCGCACCTACATCGACCATGCGCACTTGGCCATGAGCATCGAGGTGCGTGAGGCGATTCTCGGTTGGTTTCTTGCTCGGCATGAGTTGAGCGGATAAGAGCTTATGTTGACCCGCGTTGCATATACAATAAACTCGCAGGGTTCGATTGGGCGCGACCAATCGCGCGAACTTTGTACGAACTTTGCACGAATTTGCGCAGAGAAAATATGGCAGACCAGATTCATCGCGTTTTGATCCTCGGTTCGGGACCGGCAGGGCTTACCGCAGCGTTGTACGCGGCGCGCGCCAACCTCGCGCCGACGTTGGTTGAAGGGGCGGAGCCGGGAGGACAATTGACCATCACCACCGAGGTGGAGAATTACCCGGGCTTCGAGAAAGGCATCCAGGGGCCCGAGATGATGGAGATATTCCGTCGCCAGGCCGAGCGCTTCGGCACGCGGTTCATCACCGGGCACGCATCGGAAGTGAGGCTGGGCAAGTGGCCCTTCGAGATCGTTGTCGAAAAGGAAACCTTGAAAACGCAGTCACTGATTATCGCAACAGGCGCGACGGCCAAGCTGCTCGGCATCGAATCAGAGAAGCGCATGATGGGGTACGGTGTCAGCGCGTGTGCGACCTGCGACGGCGCTTTCTTCAAGGATAAAGATGTCATCGTCGTTGGTGGCGGAGACACCGCGATGGAGGAAGCTACTTTTTTGACCCGGTTCGCGACCACGGTGGATGTCGTCCACCGTCGTGGCGAATTGCGCGCATCCAAGATTATGCAAGAACGCGCGCGTAAGAATCCCAAAATTCGATTCATCTGGAATTCCGCGATTGATACCATCCATGGCACCCAAAAAGATGGTGTAACTGGCGTTAGCCTAAAAGACGCCAAAACTGGTGCCATTACTGAACATAACACCGGCGGCGTCTTCATCGCGATTGGCCATCAGCCTAATTCGCAGCTATTCAAGGGTCAGCTCGATATGGATGAAGTCGGATATCTGAAGACGCAGCCCGGATCCACCTATACCAACATTCCGGGTGTCTTTGCCGCAGGCGATATCGCCGATTCTGTCTATCGACAAGCTGTCACCGCCGCCGGCACGGGATGCATGGCCGCGATCGACGCCGAACGCTGGCTCGAGGCGAACCATCCGGATTGACCAAACGAAAACGTTATCTATCTAACGCTGTTCGGTGCGCTCTCGGAGGTTCTCGGCCCCGACCGACACCCCTGCATTCAACTGTTGTCAAGTCTCCATTGTCCTGCGTTCCAGGTGCCGGTAGCGGAGATGAAGCTGGAGCTGGAACCCGTCGTCGAGCATGACCAGGTGCCGCTAGCGGACGGCGGTGCACCCGAGGCGCCCGGGTGAAGCTCCCGCCGAGGGAGCGAGTCGAACGCGCAAACCGCGATGCCGCTTACCGAGAAATACCGCTCAGCGACAACGGCCGCTGATCCAACCGATCCCACTAAAACCGTGCCCGCTCCCTATAACGCCGCGAGTTCCGGCGGATCCAATCTGGGTCCAACCAGCAAGACTTTGATGGAACGGATCGACGGCGATCGCAAGGCTCTCGAAGGTGCGCAACCTGAACTCGTTGGCCGTCCACTGCCCGCTGATATACTTACAACTTCGGCCTCCGGCCTGGACCCGGACATCAGCCCAGCCAACGCGGCCTTGCAGGTCGAACGGGTGGCACGTGCGCGCGGCGTGCCGGCGGCAGATATCAGGATGTTGGTGGATAGATATATCACAGGCCGCAGTCTCGGAATTTTCGGCGAACCGCGGGTGAATGTTCTGGCGTTGAACCTGGCCTTGCAACGCGCGTATCCCAAGCCATAAGACAAAACCCTAAGTCACCAAGTCAGGACCAGCGGCAATTGATCGATAGTCGCAGGTTCAAGAGGCCCTGCTAACCGCGAAGAACCGGCACCAGATGCGGGCCGCACTGGCCCCTTTATGAACTTTATTTTTCCTTGGTGTTTTGTCTGGCCTCCTATCCGCGGATTTTTCGTAGACTTGCCAAGTCGGAGATGCTGGCTTTTTCCGTTTAGAACGTTCATGAATATCGGCAGATTGATAAACCCAGATGGTGGGGAGGGAAGAGAAATCTGATGAAACGCCTATCGATACTCATTTGCGGTGCTGTGGTTCTGGCACTCGGGACAACCATGTCGGCGGCGGCCGACACCTCGACATCGATCGAGGAAGCTTTCGTTGATGCGGTGGGTAGTTGCGGGGGCTCGAGCAAAGTCAGCTCGCTTCTCGCGACGAGCAAGGATCCCGGTCTGATGCGGGCGCTGCGCTACGCCATAATTGTGGAGGCGGCGGATGATGCTGCGGCCGTGCCCGGCTCCGACAAAGGCCACAGCGATTGCATACGCAAGGAATTGAAGGCTCGCGGCGTTACCACATCGCAGCTCGATGTGATCCCGGATTGCGTGGCCAACGACTGGCCGGACCCGTTGGACAACCTGGGCACTTGTGTTGCAAATCGGGCCAAGCTCTCGGGCGGTGGCGCTGCCAAGAAGTCAGATATGTAGTTTCAATTCACGATTCGGGGGATGACGCTTAGACAGCGTCGTCCCCCTTCTCGCAGCGGGATCGGTGGCAAGGCAAAAAACCGCAAGACACCTGGAATTCCGGGGGGCTGGACAAACTGCGTGTCATAGGTAAATGCTAATGGGTTATGGCCGCGCGTTTTCGCGGCCCTCTCCAGGAGGCATTCGCCATGGCAGCGAGCCTTGTCAGTATCGTTTCCGCTCCCACTTCGAACGTCCGGCGCCGTCCACTCGCGCTCACCCAACGACGACTCGAGGCCAATCGACGCAACGCCGCGCGTGCGACCGGCCCTCGTACTACCGAAGGAAAAGCGAAGGTCGCGCGCAATGCGATCAAACATGGATTCTTCGTCGTGCAGGAGCGATGGACTCCGACGCAGCGTCGGGACTTCGAGCACACGCTGGATGGACTGCGCAATGACCTAAAGCCGGATGGCATCCTCGAAGAAAGTTGCGTCGCAACGATGGCGGAGTGCTACGTGCGGATGGCCGCGATGCTGCGTTACGAGAATATCGCGGCATTGAAGTACCATCAGCGGCGCGACCGCGAGATGGATGAGCGCATTGCGGCGGCCGATGCGACCGAAGCCGCGCGACTTGAGGCCGCGCGCGATCAATTGCGCCGGGCCGGACTATGGAGGCCGACGATCCCCGGTCCGCGCGAGGCGCGGGCGATTATCCGTTATGGTGGCAGCCTCGATAGGGCAATACGCCGCGCGGCCTCGGACCTTGAAGGCTTCAAAAGTATGAGGATCGGCGACGTATCGTTGAACTCAAAAGTGCGAAAACAAACCCACTATTCGGCATCGCCGAATAGTGTCCTGAGGCTCGGCGAAGGACCTCGAATGCCATCAGCCGCTGCTACAAAAGTGCAAAAACAAACCCACTATTCGGCATCGCCGAGAAGTGGTCCTGAGGCTGCCGAAGGACCTCGAATGGCGCCTCTCGCGATATCTAAAAATGCAAAAACAAACCCATTAAGTTCAATGTTTACGGGCAATCGTCATGCGCGCCGACGCGCCAAGGCACTCGCCAGAAGGAGGTAGGGAGCGCGGCAAGCCTTCTGCGCGGAGTTTGGTAGCATCGCCATGCGAAAGCAGGGATCCGATGCTGTCTGATGGGCGGGGCGCGGCATGCTTTCCCATCGGAGCCTTACCTGAAGCGCCGCGCAAAAAACGAGGCCACCTGATCCCTCACGCTTAGGCGCGCGCTGGTCCGTGCAGCAAGTCGCAGATTAGCTTGTGCTGCCTCCTCGCCTAGAAAATGTTCCACCGCGACAACGTTCCATAGAACCTTGTGGTCCCGCATGAAGCGGAATGCAGCGCGGTAGTCATCGCCGATCGCATCCCATCCCCGCACTAGCGCGGAGCGTTCCTCCGATGGGGCGACCGCTGCGAAACGTTTGCGGATGACGCCGCATCCGTAGTCGATATCCACCGTGCGATACTCGAACGTGGGTTGCGCGACTACGAAGTCGAGATAGGCCTTGTAAGTCAGCCCGCACCAATCGCCCTCCGTGAAGGTTGGCTGCGCGATTGCCTCGGCAGGCGGCAGGCAGTCATGCACTACTACAGTTCCATCCTCGGTGATGAGGTTCAGAGCTTCGCCCAAGTCGCGCAAGGAGGTCGCGTATTCATGCCATGGATCAACCAGGATGATGTCGTACCGACGGCCTCGGGTGCTGATCGCGCGGATGCATTCGGTAATGTCGAGTTCATCGCTGCGGAAATCGACCCGCATTCCGTCAGAATGCCCGGGCGGGCATCGGTACATCATCCGATGGCAGGTGGTGAGGAGGTCGCGGTCAATCTCGCGGTAGCGATGGCCGGTATAGGCGGTGCAGATTTCGAGATAGCTGCGGTAGCCGCGTAGCTTCGCGATGCGGTTGATTAGATCGGCTTTGGTCCATTGTTCGGGCATACGGCGGCGGCCTGACGATTATATCCGGGACAGTGTGATTAAGCGCCTCCGACATCCACTTCGCGGAGTGACTCACAGCCGCCGTACCGATCGGTTTGTTGGATTTTCATAAATCTTGTATAAGAAATTCAGCACCGTCCAATAAGGAAAACAGACACCGCTGCTCGAAGCGGAGTCGCGGAAAGGGTTAAGAGAGGGAACAGGCAATGGCGGATATCGATCTCCAAATCAAAGGCGGCACCATCGTCAACGGCACCCGCGTCCCACGCTATCGCGGCGACGTCTACATCAAGGACGGCAAGGTCGCTCAGATCGGCGGGCGCGCCCCCGGCTTCGCCAAAAAAACCATCGATGCCGACGGCCTGATCGTCGCGCCCGGCTTCGTCGATCTCCATACCCATTACGATGCCCAAATCAGATGGGACCCGTGGTGCACGATTTCCGGCTATCACGGCGTGACCTCGGTGGTGCTCGGCAACTGCGGCTTCGGTTTCGCGCCGGTCAAGCCCGATTTCCGCGACCGCTCGATGCTCACCATGACCCGCACTGAAGCGATTCCCTACGAATCGATGAAGGTCGGGATGACGTGGGATTGGGAGACGATTCCGCAGTACCTCGATTCGCTCGGCCGCGCGCCCAAGGGCGTCAACTGCATCCAGTACATGCCGACCGCGTCGCTGATGACGTACGTGATGGGACTCGAGGCCGCCAAGACCCGTCCCGCGACGGATGCTGAGCGCGCCGAAATGCGTCGTCTACTGAATGAAGGAATGGACGCCGGATTGTGCGGGTTCTCGATTCAGCGGTTAGGCAAGCATTCCGCGCAGGCGGACTTCGACGGCTCGCCGATGGTCACCGACACGATGTGCGATGAGGACATCCTCAATCTCGCGCGCGTACTTGCCGAGCGCGATGAGGGTTTCATCGAGATCACGCAGGCGACCGGTCACATCAAAGATGACCTCGCGTTCGTCGAGAAGTTGGCCGCGACCGCGAAGCGTCCGATTCTGTTCCAGGCGATTACCGCTGCCACAAAGAATCCAGATGTCCATCGCAAGAGCCTCAACTGGCTGCATAAGGCGCGCGAGAAGGGTCTGCCAATTTTCGGCCAGGCGGGCACTATCCGCAGCGGCTTCGCCTTCACTCTCGAGCATTGGAACCTGTACGACATGGCGCCGGCGTGGCGTGACATGACGACCGGGACCAAGGAAGAAAGAATCGCCAAGATGAAGGACCCCGTCATCCGCGAGGCGGTGAAGAGCGAGCGCTCGATGTATATCCTCGATAAGAGCTCGGCGGGCGTCGGCGGACGGTTGGTAAAGCTCATCGTGCAATGGGTCGAGAACAAGCCCGAGCTCGAAAAGTATGTCGGCAAGTCCCTTGGGCAGATTGGTCAGGAAGAAGGACGTCATCCGGTCGATGTGATGGTCGACCTCGCGCTGGCGACCGACCTCAAGGCAGAGTTCCTGCAGCCCTATCCGGAATTCAACGCGGAGTATGCGGCTGAGATCATCAACAATTCGATGTTCACCTTCCCGGGCGTATCGGACGGCGGCGCGCATACCAAGTTTTTCACCGGCGGCGCGTTCACGACCGACTTCCTACGCTGGATGGTGCGCGACGAGAACCGCGTCTCGCTCGAAGAGGCGCACTATCGCCTCTCGGCGTTGCCGGCGCATGCGGCGGGCTTCCGCGATCGCGGCATCCTGCGCGAGGGCGCGGCGGCCGACGTCGTCGTCTACGACCTCAAGGGGCTGGACATTGAGCCCGATTGGATCGGCGAAGTCACGCATGATCTACCGGGCGGCGAATGGCGCCGGGTGCAGCGCGCGAAGGGTTATCGCTCGATCATCGTGAACGGCGTCGAGACGTTCTCGGAAGATCAGTGCACGGGCGCGACTCCGGGCAAGCTGCTGCGCCACGGCCACGGGTAAACGTTGACGCACAGGGTCGAATGCCGGCCACGACGACTTCGCGTCGTCGTGGCCAGTCCATTTGGTAGAGCTAGGCTAACTTCTCGACGATCGGCGGCCATCGATGCGCCCACGGCTGCGCACTCTCGAAGGCGGCCGAGGCGCGCAACACCATCGCGTCGTCAAGATGACGCCCGATGATCTGCAAGCCGACCGGCAAACCGTCGCGCGTGAATCCGGCCGGCACCGATGCGGCCGGTTGTCCGGTAAAGTTGAGCGGTAAGGTGAACCCGATGAAACTCTCCGGACGCACGTAGCGGCCCGCGATTTTGTCGGGACCCTGCATGTGAACCGGAAACGCCGCCACCGAGGCGGTCGGCGTCAGCAAGAGATCGTAGCGTGTCATCAGCCGCGCCATCTTGTTGACCACCGCTTTGCGCGCGATGTTCGCGCTGGTGAGATCCTCGGCGGTCCAGGGATGGGTCATCAGTTCGACCATGTGCGATGACGTCTGGCTGCCGTGCTTCGTGATCATCTCACGCATTCCCCGCAGGTCAGTCTCCGCGATCATCACCGCGGCAAAGGCTGCGGCCGGATTATCCCAACCGGGATTCGTTTCTTCGACGATACATCCGAGGTCGCGCTCGAAGACGCGCACAGCTCGCGCGACGACCTCGGCCACTTCGGGATCGACGGCCATGTAACCCCAGTCGCGACTGAATGCGACGCGCTTCCCACGGAGGTCGCCTTCGCAGCACTTGAGCCAATCGAAGTCCGCGCGCGGCAGGCTGTGCCGATCGCGCATATCGGGACCGGTGACGACGGATAGCGCCAAGGCGCTATCGGCAACCGTGCGAGTGAGAGGCCCATAGCATTCGATCGATTCCCATCCCGACACGCCTGGATAGCGCTCGTCGCGCGAGCCCGGATAAAGCGGGATGCGTCCCATCGACGGCTTGATGCCATAGGTGCCGCAGAATGCCGCCGGAATTCTGACCGAACCACCGCCGTCGCTGCCGATCGCGAGCGGACCCATTCCAGTCGCGATCGCTACCCCGGCGCCCGCGCTGGACCCGCCCGAAGTCCTCGAGAGGTCCCACGGATTACGCGTCGTCTCGAATACCGGGTTGTGGCTCGCCGCGCTGTAGCCGAACTCGGTGACGTTGGTCTTGCCGAGGATGATCCCGCCAGCGGCCTTGAGTCGTTCCACGACGATATCGTCCTCATCGGGAACAAAGTCGCGATAGGCCACGCTGCCCGAAACGGTGCGAATGCCCCTGGTGAAAATGAGATCCTTGATGCTGACCGGAATGCCTGCGAGCGGCCCCATCTCATCTCCGCGCATGATGCCTTGCTCGATTCGCTTGGCCTCGCTTCTCGCGAGGTCCGGGGTCGGGGTGCAGAAAGCGTGAAGATGAGGCTCCAGGCGCTCCATCCTCGCAATGACGGCGTCGACGACCTCGACCGGCGAAAGGTGTTTCGCGCGGACCCGCGCGGCCAAATCGACGGCACTCATCCCACAGATTTCATTCGCCGGCATTTTCGCGATGGACCTCCGCTCCTACCATCGCGATCCAATTAGCATGGATCAAGCCGGCGATTTGCGTTGCGCCGTTTCCATGCGCACTCGCGCACAGTTATAAACTCGTATGGCATCCATCTCCTTTCCGAAGAACTTCCTATGGGGCACCGCGAGCGCGTCCTACCAAATCGAGGGCGCGTGGAACGAGGACGGCAAGGGCGAGTCAATCTGGGACCGCTTCTCGCACACGCCGGGCAAAATCAAGCATGGCGATACCGGCGACGTCGCGTGCGATTTCTATCATCGCTATCGCGACGACATCGCGATGATGGCCGACCTCGGACTCAATGCGGCGCGCATCTCGCTCGCGTGGCCGCGAATCGTTCCACATGGAAAGGGTGAGGTAAATCAAAAGGGCATCGACTTCTACAATCGCGTCATCGACGAGCTGCTCAAGCACAACATCAAACCGTTCGTGACGCTCTACCATTGGGATCTTCCGCAAGTGCTGCAGGAGCTGGGCGGATGGACCAATCGTGACGTCGCGAAACACTTCGCCGACTACGCCGCGATTTGTGCGAAGAACTTCGGCGATCGCGTGAAGCACTGGATGGCGTTTAACGAGCCGTGGATCTTCACCGTGTTGGGCTACATGTTCGGCGTCCATGCGCCAGGAATTCACGATCGCAGGATCGCGATGAAGGCTGGCCATGTGGTCAACCTCGCGCAAGGACTGGGCGTGCGCGCGATTCGCGCCAACACCAGGCCCGAGATGGTCGGCACCGCGTTTAGCATGCAGCCAATTTTTCCGAAGACCGACTCGCTCGAGGATCGCGAAGCTGCCGAGCGCTACCATCGCTTCAACAACGTATGGTTCCTCGAGACGGCGATGGAGGGCCGCTATCCGAAAATTTTTCTCGAAGGTAGCGAAGAGGAATGGCTCGATGTGCGGCCGGGCGACATGGAGATCGTCAGGGCGCCGCTCGATTTCATCGGTATCAATCTTTACACGCGGATGACGATCGCGCATGACCCGCACGACACGATGATGGGAACGCGTCCCGCGTATCATGGCGAAGAAAATGAGCTGACGGATTTCGGGTGGGAGATTTATCCGCAGGCGCTTTCCGAAATGATCCTGCGCATCTCGCACGACTATCCGGGGATGCCGATCTATGTCACCGAGAACGGCGCCTCATATGGCGACAAGCCCGATGCCGACGAGAGAGTTCGCGACCACCGCCGCATCCGCTTCCTGAGTGGATATATCGCCGAGATGGGGCGCGCGATCGAGAAGGGCGCCGACGTGCGCGGCTACTTCCTGTGGACCTTCACCGACAATTTCGAATGGGCCGAGGGCTTCCAGCAACGCTTCGGGATCGTCTACTGCGATTTCGCAACCCAGCAGCGCATCGTCAAGGAGAGCGGGCACTGGTATTCGCAACTGGCGCGCACCAACGTCCTCGATTTCGATCCTCGTGAGTAGCCCGCATCTTGCGGAGGCTCTTCTGGTCCGATACTCGAACAGAGCTGATGGACAGCGCCAACTTACTGATCTGGATTCACCTGCTCGCGATGTCTGCGTACTTCGGTGCGCAGTTCGCGGTCATCTATATGTTATTGCCGGTCGCGGAGCAGGTGGGTGATGAATCTCGACGCCGAGCGGCGCTCATCACCGGATTCAAGTTCTACAATCCGTTCACGATCGCGATGCTCGGCATCGTCGTCATCACTGGCGCGATGCGCCTGACCGATCTCAAGGCCGAGATGAAGTTCGAGTACTTCAGCCGCATCTGGACTGCACTGTCGCTGAAGCTGGGTCTCGCGTTTTTGCTGATCTTCATCCAGACCTACATCACGTTCGGATTGGCGTTTCGGATCGGGCGGCAGGAGGAAGTTGCCGCGCATGGCGACGGCGAGCCGTTCACGGTCGAGCGGCTGAACTCGATGCTGAGCCGCATCCGCTCCATGATCTGGGTCACCATTTTTCTCACCGCCGCAATCATTTTTGTCTCTCTCACCGTCATGAAGCGTGCGGTCAGCGAAACCGCAAGCGCTTCCGTCAAGGCCATGATCGCCCCGGTTCAGACCAACCCGAACAGAGAGGTAACGATCCACGCCAGTGTCAGGAATCCGAACACCACGCCCGGCAGCTCGTTGAGCATCGCGTAGCGAGCACGCTCGGTCGCCTCGCTGGGGCGCTCATTGGTCGTCAATCCAGGGATAGTCGCTTCATTGATTCGTGCGTTCATTTTACTTTCCTCAAATCCGATTCGGATGTTGTCAGTGGTTAGACCAAGCTGAATAGCGAGGTCACGATCCACGCGATGGTCAGGAAACCGAACACCAGACCGGGCAGTTCGTTCAGCATCGCGTACTGCGCGAGATGGGTCGCTTCGCTGGCTTGTTCGTCGTTCCCGATGTATCCGATAGTTGCTTCATTGGTTCGTGCGCTCATGGTCTTATCTCCTCCATCAGTCTCGTTATGGGTCACTTAAGCAAGGTCGGTACCATCGCCCAGGAGGAGCATTTTTTGGCATGAAAGGCCTTGAGGACGCAGATTGCGAAGCGGCTGATTCAAAAACTGCTTGATTTTAAATAATTTTCTTACTGCTAAAAATCGTCGCATTACGCGAGAAGTAATTCGCGCTTCGCTATATTTCGCAAAAGATTATCGCAGTTCGCGAATTGCGCATGCCAAAGCATGCAGCTAGTTTACTGCTGAAGCGGTTCTCGCAAGTCCTCTATCATTCGTATCCAGCATTTGAGAGATTCTCATCATGCCCGAAGCCTCCGACCCGACGCCCGCGAAATCGACCGGTCCGCTCGTCGAGCCCCGGCCTGCAAACCAGGAGACGGTGGCCGGGGTTCCCCTCGAGCCGATCGCGGATAACCTACCCGACCGAAACTTTTTCCTGCGGCTTGGCGAGTTGGTTATTTTCCTGGTGGCGGTGGTGGGCGCGGTCGCGCTCGGCCTGGCCATCACCAGCTACTTCACTGCGCACACCTACATCGCCGCTTATCTGCTCGCGTACGCGGGCTTTCGATGCGCCGATCTGCTGGTGCGCGAGGATTACGGTCCGGATCCCGCGCGCGACGCGGTAGTACGACGGGTCGCGGATCAGGGGCCATTGCTGCTGCTGTTCTTTGCGGCGCCATTCGAGCGCACCTATCTCTGGGGTGGCGAAGCGCCGCGATGGCTTAGCGGGCTCGCGCTCGCGCTGGAACTCGGGGGACTCTGGCTCGCGTTCGGAGCGCGAATTCAGCTCGGCTTCTTCTCAGTGGAGAAGCGCAACGGCATCGATACGCGGGCGCTGGTTCGGCGCGGCTTCTATCGTTTCATCCGCCATCCGGTTTACGCGGGAATATACCTTGCGCTGATCGCATGGCCGATCGCATACGGGGCGCCGATCTCGGCGTTGCTCACGATCGTTATCGTCGGGATGGTGCTGAACCGCGTGATCACGCGGGAAGAAAAGCTGCTCATCGAGCGCTATGGCGATGAGTATCGGCGTTACCAGGACGAAAGCGACGCCATGATTCCAAACATATGGTGACGCATGCTCACTTCTTTGTGCGCGCTTTCAACTGGCATGCGACGAGCGTGCAGTAGGCCCGATCGGGCGAGTCGGTCACGCGAGCCGACGTGTCGGATACGAATGACTGACCGCATCGCGCGCAGCGCCGAATAGACTCTCCGGCTTCTAACAGCGGCTCCAGCTTCTCAAGATCGCTGCCGCCTCTCTCCGCCGATGGTGCAGACTCGGGTTCCAGCCTGATACCCCTCGCGGCGGAAGCGGCAAGCTTGTCGGCACGCTCGTTGTTCTTGTCGCCGGCGTGGCCGCGCACCCATTCGAAGCGCACCTTGCGCGCCGCGACTTCGCGATCGAGGTCGCGCCAGAATTCCTGATTGGTATTGCGCTTCCATCCGAGCGTCATGGTTTTCACGACATACTCGCTGTCGCTGCGCACGAGCACGTCGGAGCCCGGTTCGACCGCGCGCAACCCCTCGGTGGCCGCGGTGATTTCCATCTTGTTGTTGGTGGTCGCCGGATACGGCCCGCCGCTCAGCTCGCGATACTCGCTGGCGGGTTCTGCTACCACCACGCCCCATCCGCCAGGACCCGGATTTCCCAGGCATGCGCCATCGGCGTAGACGACGTATCTGCGAGCGGATGCGGTCATCAGTCAGGCTGCGCGGCAGCGGCGGCGCGCCTCTCGCGATGAAGCTGCTCGAACCAGTCCATATAGGTGCGGGCGGATTTTTCCCATGAAAAATCGGCGGCGAAGCAATTCGCCATCAGCTTGCGCCATTGCCCGCGGTTACTGAACAGCGAAAGCATCCTGCCCAGTGCGGCGAGCAGATCATCAGCGCGATACTGCTCGAACACCAACCCATTGCCTTTACCGGTCTTTGGATCGAAGTCGCTGACCGTGTCGCACAATCCACCGGTCGCGCGCACCACCGGTGGATCTCCATACTTCATCGCGTACATCTGCGTCAGCCCGCACGGCTCGAATCGCGAGGGCATCAAAAATGAATCGCAAGCAGCCTGAATTTTGTGTGCGAGGACGTTGTCGAACTCGCCCAACATCCGGAACCGGTCGGGATAGCGGCGCTGCGCGTCGCGGAAGTACGTTTCGAAGGAAGTATCGCCGTTGGCGAGCATCACGATTTGCAGGTTCAACTGCATGATGCGATCGAAGGCTGCCCGCAATAGATCGAATCCTTTTTGCGAGGTCATCCGCGAGACCATCCCGACCAGCGGAGCGCCTTCGCGCGGCGCCAGCTTGATTTCTTTGAGCAGCTCGCTTTTGCAGACACTCTTACCCTCGAGGCGTCCCGGCGTGTAGGTCGCCGCGATTAGCTTGTCGATGGTAGGATTCCATTCCGAGTAGTCCGCGCCGTTGAGGATTCCGCGAAAGTGTGTGCGCTTTTTCTGCAGCACGCCTTCGAGCCCGAAGCCGAAATCGGGATCGCTGACCGCTTCGGCGGCATAGCTGGGACTCACGGTACTAACGGCGTCACTCATCAAGATGGCGCCCTTCATCAGGTTCACGTGATCGAAAAATTCCAGGCCGTCGACCGTGTAGTAGGTCCAATCGATTCCGAGCAGCGGATAATCAACCGGATCGAAAACCCCCTGGTACGCGAGGTTGTGAATGGTGAAGACGGAAACCGCATTGCGCAGCTTGGCGTGGATCTTCTCATCGGCGCGCATCATGATGGCCGCGGTGGCGGCGTGCCAATCGTGCGCGTGGAGCACATCGGGGTGGATATAATTTGCCGCGACCCACGCCGCGGCGCGCCCGAAGAAGATGTAACGCATCACGTTGTCGAAAAAGGCTTTGCCGCGCTCGCCGTAGACACCCTCGCGATCAAAAAATCCGTTGTGCCCGATCAGGTACATCGGAATACCGGCGTGACCTTCGGCTTGCAGGATCGAAAAGCTCTCGACTCCGTGGCCGAAATGGTCTTCGTCAACCTCAGCGATGGTGGTGGTTTTGAGCTCACGCAGCAGCGATCGATAACCCGGCAGGATTAGGACCGGTTCGACGCCGAGTTTTTTCAGCGCGACGGGAAACGCGCCTATGACGTCTGCCAAGCCGCCGGCTTTGGCCCATGGTGAAATTTCTGCCGCAACGATCGCAATTTTCATTTCGAAACCGAGACCTGCGTAATGAGGTAGGTAGCCGCTCACGGCGACACCCGCGAGAAGAGCGCAGAGTAGCCAACGCCCTTGTTCAATCGCAACGAGATCGCGTCGCGATCACTTTCCCGAAGGAACAGTTTATCCCCAGTCGGCACGATTTTCGAAGCATGACAAACGCGGCGCCTTGCGCCACTATGCCCCAATCCGATTCTCGCATGCCGCAGAAACTAACCATAGTCGCCTCGCTATTCATTCATCCCGGGCGCGAGGCCGAATTCGAGCGATTCGAGACCGCGGCGGAATCGATCATGCAACGCTACGGCGGGCGCATCGAGCGGAGGATCGGATTCCCGCTGAGCGCGGACCCGGGTCAGCCGCACGAGGTTCACATCGTCACGTTTCCCGACCATCAATCATTTGAGCGATATCGCGCCGACGCCGACCTGCAAGCTCTCGCCGACCTGCGCACTCGCGCGATTCATCATACGACGATTTGGATCGGCAGCGATTTGAGCAGCTTCATCAAAGGCTAGCCTCACTTTTGGCAGTAGGCCACAAAAAAGGGCTGCCGATTCCTCAGCAGCCCTTCTCGTTCGCGAAAATTTACTTATCAGTTAAGTACAGTACGCTCCGGACGCGCCTCTTCGGCCTGTTCGGCTTCGTCGCCGTTGCGTAGCGCGTAGCCAAGGACCTCATCGACGGTGTCGACGAAATGCATCGTCAGCTCGCGCCGCAACTCCTCGGGGATATCCTCGAGGTCGCGCTCGTTGCGCCGCGGCATGATGATCGTCTTGATGCCCGCGCGGCGCGCGGCGAGCACTTTCTCCTTGATGCCGCCAACCGGCAGCACCTTTCCGCGCAGCGTGATTTCACCGGTCATCGCGACGTACGGACGGCACGGGCGCCCGGTCAGCAACGACGCCAGGGAGGTGGCGAGCGTGACACCGGCAGACGGTCCATCTTTGGGGATCGCGCCGGCAGGAACATGTACGTGGATATCCGAGTTATCGTAGAAGTCCGGCGAGATGCCGAGTCGATCTGCGCGCGAGCGGATGTACGACAGCGCCGCCTGCGCCGACTCCTTCATCACATCGCCGAGCGAACCGGTGAGCGTCAGGCCCTTCTGCCCCTTCATCCGGGTGGATTCGATGAACAGGATGTCGCCGCCGCTGGCGGTCACCGCCAGCCCGGTTGCGACGCCGGGATCCTGAGTGCGATCGGCAACCTCGGCGAAGAACTTCGGCGGCCCCAGATACTTCTGCACCATCTCGGGCAGGATCTTGTCGGGCGCTTGTTCGCCTTCGGTAACGCCGCGCGCGATCTTGCGGAAAACGTGCGCTATCTCGCGTTCGATGTTGCGCAGGCCCGCCTCGCGCGTGTAGTTACGCACGACTTCCGAAACCGCCTCCGGCGCGAAATCGATCTTCAAGTTGCCCAGCCCGTTCTCGATCAGCTGTTTCGGCAGGATATGCCGTTTGACGATTTCGAGCTTCTCTTCCTCGGTATAACCCGGCAACTCGAGCACCTCCATCCTATCCAACAGGGCATGCGGGATGGAATCGAGCACGTTGGCCGTGGTCAGGAACAGCACCTTGGACAGATCGAAGGGAACATCGAGGTAGTGATCCTGGAAAGTGTTGTTCTGCTCGGGATCGAGCACCTCGAGCAACGCCGACGCGGGATCGCCGCGGAAGTCGGCGCCCAGCTTATCGACCTCGTCAAGGATGAACAGCGGATTATTGGCGCCTGCGTTGCGGATGCCCTGAATGATGCGGCCCGGCAGCGACCCGATGTAGGTGCGCCGATGCCCGCGGATCTCGGCCTCGTCACGAATGCCGCCCAGCGACAACCGCACGAACTTGCGTCCCATCGCTCGCGCGATCGAGCGTCCGAGTGAGGTCTTGCCGGTTCCGGGCGGCCCGACAAAGCAGAGTATCGGTCCCTTGGTATCGTTCTTCAGCTTGCGTACCGCGAGGAACTCGAGGATGCGCTCCTTGATCTTCTCGAGGTCGTAGTGATCCTCGTCGAGCACCACGCGGGCGTGTTTGATGTCGAGGTTGTCCTCGGTCGAGACCGACCACGGCAGCGTCACCAGCCAATCGAGGTAGGTGCGTACAACCGTATGTTCCGCCGACTCGGGCGGAATCATCTTAAGACGCTCAAGCTCCTTGTCAGCCGCCTTGCGCGCCTCTTCGGGCATCTTGGCGGCTTCGATTTTCTTCTCGATTTCCTCGAGCTCGCTGGAGCGCGAGTCGCCGTCGCCGAGTTCTTTCTGGATTGCCTTGAGCTGTTGGCGCAGGTAGTACTCGCGCTGATTCTTATTAAGCTCGGTCTGAACCTGCGACTGAATCTTGTGCCCGAGTTCGAGCAACTCGATTTCGCGGGTCAGGATCGCAATGAGCTTCTCCAGCCGCAGACGGACATCGGTGCTGGACAGGAGGTCCTGCGCTTCTTCGACTGCGATCTTGAGATACGACGCTACCAGGTCGGTCAGCCGGCCGGGCTCCTGCACCTTCATCGCGATTCCCTGCAACTCGTCGGGCAGATACGGAACCAGCGAGACAAATTTCGAAAACTGGCTGACCAGATGCGCCTGAAGAGCCTCGACTTCCTTGTCGGAAACCAGCTCGTCGGGCAACCGTCGTACGTGCGCCTTGAAATAGGGGTCACGCTGCGTGAAATCGAGCAGCTCGAGTCGCGCGAGGCCCTGCACCAGGACACGCACGCTCTGGTCCGGATAGCGCAGCATCTTGAGGATGCGCACCGCAGTGGCGCGCTGATACACGCCCTCGGGGCCCGGATTTTCTTCTTCGGGATTCTTCTGCGCGGCCAACGCGATTATGCGATTGCCCTGGCCGACGCTATCTATAAGTTTGAGCGACGCCGCCCTGGAGACCAGGAAGGGATGAACATGGCTTGGGAATATTACGATCCCGCGCAGCGGGAGAACGGGCAGGATATCAGGTATCTCAACCTGGCTAAGATCCTCGTCAACGTCGAACTTCTTCTCACCTTTGGGCTTATCTGACATTAGCGATTATTACCCTCTTGGAGAGAACCTCGCCGCCTCAATCGTCCCCCCGCTTCTTTCGACCGGCTCTCAGTTTACCGTAGTATACGGGTACAAGGCAGACAAGATAATCTCGATGAGATCAAAGTAAGCATGGTTGTGGCGCTGCGCCAGCAGCGAAAAAATCGTGGCCAGGCATCGATTTGACAAGCTATTCAGCGCGGAAGAAGCGAATGAGCTGATCCCGCGCCTCGAGATCCTGATTCGCGATCTCCAAATCCAGGCGGGCGCGATGCGCAAGCGTATCGGCGATCTGTCCCGTTTCGACGACAAGCTGAGCCAACTCGACTTACCCAAGGTGATCGCGCGCTATCCCGAGCTTCGGCCGCTCGCCGCGCGGATGAGTGAGCTCGCCAGCGAAATTCAGGAGATGGGCTGTTTCCTCAAAGACATCGACCAGGGTCTGGTGGACTTCCCCTTCCTGATCGAGGCCGAGGGCGACGACGAGGATGAAGTTGTATTCCTATGCTGGCAGTACGGCGAACAGCACATCGTCGCATGGCATAGCATCGAGGGCGGCTTCGGGCAGCGGCAACCTTTGCCGGGCGCATCGAAACCGCTGCTCAACTAAACACGTGATAGCTAACTACATTTCTGCCGGAGACCGACGACTCATATGATCGTCCTCATCTTCATATATCTGCTCGCGCTGGGATGCTGGCTTGGCTCGATAATTTTCTTCGTGTTCTGTACTGCGACCGCATTCAACGTGCTCGCGCGACCCGATGCCGGAAACTTCGTCAGCGTTCTTTTTCCCCGCTACTACATGCTCGGCTATATCGCCGGCGGCCTCGCATTCATCATTGCGATCTATCTCCTGGTCGCGAGCGGAGGACCTCGCGGATGGTGGCTCGCGAGCGTTCTCACCATCGGCATCGCACTCGCCTCCAGCGTTTACGCCGGAACCGTGATCCGTCCCAGGGTCCATGCAATCCGAACGGTGTCTGAGGATCCCAATCCAGATCCCGCAACCAAGGCGGAGTTCGACCGCCTCCACAAACTGTCTGTAAGGCTCAACGGCGCCGTTTTTCTACTCGATCTGGTTGCGCTGTTCGGCACCGCCGCCGCCCTGGCTCCTCGTGGCTGAACCCTTAGCGCCAGGCGCGAGATAATAATGTTCAAAGCGATCGTTCTGGACCTGTTCGATACGCTGGTTAATTGGGATCCCGAGGGGCTTCCCGTGATGCACTGGAAGGGCCGCGACATCCATTCGACCGTTCCATGGATCCTGCCGAAAGTGGCAGAGGCGCTCGGCGCGAAGTACGATCGCGACGTCTTCATGACGACCTACGGCGCTGTCTATGACGAAATCAATCACGAGCGCGAGCGCGACGGCATCGAGATCACATGCTTCGAGCGTTTTGTGCGGACGCTGCAACGCCTCGGCCTCGAAAATGACGGCGAAGTTCAGCGGCTTGCCGAAGAACTGACGCGCATCCATATGCGTGGCGTGCGCAACGTCACCTCGGCCCCCGCCGCGCGCAAGGATGCGGTGCGCCGACTCGCGGAGAGATATCGCCTCGGGCTGCTGTCGAATTTCGACGATTCGAAGACCGGATGGGAAATCATGGCCGACACCGGCGTGAAAGATAAATTCGAAGCCATCATCATCTCGGCCGACCTGCGGCTGCGAAAACCGAATCCTAAAATCTTCGAGCGCATGCTTGCGATGCTGAATCTTGCGGCGCCCGATGTGCTTTTCGTCGGCGACACGCCGCATCATGATGTCGCCGGCGCCAAGGCCGTCGGCATGTCGGCCGCCTGGATCAGCCGTCATGCGCTGCCGATTCCCGAGGGCGTCGCGCAACCCGACTACATCATCCGCGACCTCGCGGAACTGCCCGACGTGCTGGAGAACTCCTGATGGCGCGCGCGCTGGTGCTCGCCGTCATCGGCGCGGGCGACGCACCCGAAGAAGTTTGCGCGCTCGCACGCGAGGTGGGACGCGAAATCGCCTCGCGCGGCGCGGTGCTTCTCAATGGCGGGCGTGGCGGCGTGATGCGAGCGGCGGCGGAAGGCGCACGCGGCGCGGGAGGGCATACCATCGGGATAATTCCCAGCTACGACCGTGCGAGCGCCAACGAATTCATCGAGTTCGTGGTCGCGACCGGGATGGGCGAGGCGCGCAATGCGATCATCGTCGCGAGTTCCGATGCGGTCATCGCGCTTCAGGGCGAAGGCGGGACCCTTGCGGAAATCGGCTTTGCGAAAAAGTTCGGACGGCCCATCGTCGCGCTCAATTCGTGGCCCGAGATAGATGGCCTCGAGCGCGCGACGACACCGCGCGAAGCCGTGGACCTCGCGATGAAACTCGCGGCCCGCTCGCGAGCCTGAAACTGACACTATGAAACCCGAACAGAAATTGGCGATGGCGTCGCTCGAACGCGCCCCATTCTCCGCGATGCTGGGATTGAAGATCATCTCGGCCAAAAATGGCGAGGCCGTCGTGCGGATGCCATTTTCAGAAAAACTGCTCAACGACGGCGGACCGCGAGTCCCGATTCATGGCGGCGCGATCGCATCGCTCGCAGATTTCGCGGCATGCGCTGCGATTTGGAGCCTGGCCGAGACACAACGCAGCATGACCGTATCGATGACGGTGAACTTCACCGGCCCGGCGATACAAACGGATCTCGTCGCGCGCGCCGTCGTACGTCGCAATGGCAAGCGTCTCGCGAGCATCAACGTAGAAATTCATGACGACGCGAGCGCGCTGGTCGCCGACGCCCTCGTCACCTACAAAATCGCGTAATGTCGCCGCCTTCACGTCAATTAAGGTACCTTAGCTTTGGTTAACGAAAGTGGGGCAGTTTAATAGGTCAAGCATATGAGTCACCGAGCATCCTTCCATTGACTTATATGATAAGTTTCGATGAAATAGAAGTGCACGTCGAAGCCGAACGGCTATTTAAGATTGAGCCAGAAGGTGATTTTCGCAGTAAAGAAATTCCGCCGTCCAAGCGGAGAAGAATCTATGTGAGACCAGAGGTCAAGGCGTTTCTCGACAGCGATGATCCACTTGCCGGTAATACCCAAGCCGACCTAAACGAATACATCCTTCGCGGAACTTTCAATGTGACTCTTCAGCTAGACCACCAGGACTGTTTAATGGCGAGGCTTGATCGCCCGTCTGATGAGGTTTGGGAAATCCGCATTTACGACTATGACACACCACAGTTGAGGTTGTTTGGTAGATTTGCCCGCCTAGATACATTCATTGCGCTGGTCGGTCCATATTCTCGAAGAAAGCTGTGGTGGAAGAGCTACGAGGCGATCAAAAGAGCCTGTAAGACAGTTTGGAAGAGTCTTTTTGGTTCGCGTTCGCCGATCAGCAAGGGAGATGACATTGATGCTTACCTCTCAGAACCAGTTACTCTTATCTGAACTTAAAGTCAGTAAACCTATATCTGCAAAGAGGCTGGCTTTTTATCGCCGCCGTTTTCAAAACAGAATTCACAGTCTCGTTTTGCATACATTCAAAGAGCAAGAAGAAAAAACAGGATTAACCCAAAAAGAACTTGCGGATCGTACCGGCCACCGACCGGAAAATATCAATCGTTGGCTCAGTATCGCCGGAAATTGGGAACTGAATACGGTCTCCGATTTGCTGCTTGGTATGCTGGTAGACCTCGATGATCCGTCCGTTACGCCAATTGCCGAACTGCTTGAAGAGCCGGAAGAAACGACAGAGGAACCTGAACAAATTGCCGCACCTCTCCCTGAACCTTTAGAGGTTCACACGAATGAACCGCCGCCGACAATGGATGATTTCCAAAAAATAATTCGGCGAGGATCGTGGGACCCTTTTCAATCAATCATGGATTTGAACAGACCTTTCCCGCAGTTACCGCCACCTTCAGATCCTGGTATGGGTGCAGGTGCAACATGGAAATCACAGCCGTAGCACGGGCGCAATCGGTTCACGCTCTAGCGCCGAATATTTTCGCAACAGTTCCCGTCTTGGACCTGGCTGACGCGGTCAAGGCTAAGTACCGATTCCGAACCGCTCCCAACGCTCAAGAATTATTGAATCCGCAACCTTCTCAACAGGCTACTTTTTCTTGGGGAAAAGCCGACATAGACGGCCATGCCATTACTATCGAGTCCCTTCAAATTTTGAACTGGGCCGGTTACGCAACCTTCGTAACGGTTATCACGCGCACGTCAACCGACGATTGCGATTCGGTTTTAGATCATTTGGCAGGATGGATCGCCGCCGATTTTAAATTGCGCACGAAAGGCGTTCACCCTAGAAACTATGTGAGCCAGTTGGAGTTTATCTTGAATGCTCCGCTGCAACGGCGACTCGATATGTTTGACCGAGTGGGAGACCTAATTACCGAACGTGTTCGAGACTATGGTTTTATCGCTTGTCCAGAATATATTCCGACCGCGTTGTTTTTCCATTTCGATACGAGCAAAACGACCAATCCACCGACGTTAGCTGTGAATTTCTCAGTGGACCGCAGGTCAGGGGTGCCTTTCGAGGAAAATCGATATTTCTCTCAAGCTCCTCTCAAAACACGGGATCATATCGACGCTTTGCGGGAACTCGAACGCGTGCTTGAGGTAGGAAACAACACGCGAGCGTAGTCTCGATTCTCGGCGGGCCAACCAGATTCATTACACCTGACGGAAATTCGCGGAACCTGTTACTTCGACCAGCGTTTTTGCGCCGCTTTCTGGGCAATTTCCCGACGCCATTCGGGCGTCAATTTCTCGGCTCGCGCTCGCCCGCCGCGCTTCCCGCCCAATCGTCCCAATTCGACGGCAGCGGGATTCCGATTGTCCAGTTCCGTGTCCGATGTCTGGCCGGTTGCGATGTTGCAAATCATCTTTGCGAGCGCGAGAGAATCGCGCGGGCGTTTCTTCGGTCGTTCCGCTATGCGACCACTATCGCACAGCCGGATCGCGAGCGCACGAAGTCTTCAAGTTGCCAGAATTTCAAGACTGACCAACACCCAAACCCCTCTTCACGTCAATTAAAGTACCTTAGCTTCGGTTAACTGAAACTCGTTGAATCTCTGCGCCCATTGGTTCGTCTCATTTCCAACCGGGCGTGCGACTTTTGCTGCGCACTCTTTCTGAACCCGGCGCGCCGCCCGAATATATGGAGTGATCGAACATGCTGTACTACGCATTGGTCTTTCTGGTTGTCGCGATCATCGCAGGTATTCTCGGCTTCGGAGGAATCGCCGGGACCGCAGCCGGCATCGCCAAGATTCTCTTCTTCGTCTTCCTGGTGCTGTTTCTGGTCGGCCTGGTCTCCGGGCGTCGAACCCCGGTCTAACCTGGCTCGACAGGAAAATTCGGGATCCAGGAGTGACCACAGAGGCACGAAGACACGAAGGTGCAGCCAGCAGAAAAGAATCTGACCGTTGTGTGAATTACTTTGTGTCTCTGTGCCTTTGTGGTGAGTCTCCCCTCTTCGGCTTGATGTGGGCCTCTACTTCGCCACCGAGGTGGCCAAAAAGATTCAGAGGTAACCACGGAGGCACAGAGACACAGGGGGCAGCCAGTCGGAGCCAATAGCGATGTCGGGGCCGCGCACACATCCCGCGCGCGCAATCGTGCTACATGCAAAGGTCTGTGTCTCCGTGCCTCTGTGGTTATTGCCTGCTCTTCGGCTTGAGGTGGGCCTCGTAATACGGGCGCATCGCGCGCAGCGGCCGCTTCGCGCGATTCCTTTTGTCTGATTCCCTTTGTGCGATTCCTTTTGTGATAAATATGGTCGGGTGAGTTCGATTCTCGATTCTGTTCGAGCGGCAGCCGCGACCAGCGGTTTGAACCTGGTCGCCGCAACTCCCGCCGATCGATACGACGCGGCCGTGAAGCCCGAATACCAAGTTGGCGCGATCGCTCCGGGCGCGCAATCGATCATCGTGATCGGCAACGGCGGCGGTGCTCTTTGGAAAGCTTTCCAACGGCACGCGGATGAGAACCCCGGCTGGATGGCGCGCGACAACCCTCTGGATGATTTCACTCGCGTCGTCGTCGAGCGCGATGTCGCGCCGGTGCTCGCGCAGTCGGGGCTCTCGCCCACCGTCATCTATCCATTCATGAGCAAAGGCCCGACGCTGAACTTCATGGAGGCGGGGAAGGCGGCAGGACTTAGCGGACCGAGCATCCTCGGCGTCGTGGTGCATCCGGTGTACGGGCCATGGATCGCCTTTCGCGCCGCGATTTTACTCGACGAACTGATCGATGCGCCCGGTGCGGCGCGCGGATTCGATCCGTGCCCATCCTGCATTCCGCGCAACTGCATCAGCGCCTGCCCCGCCGACGCAGTGAGCATCGCGAAAGGCTGGGACATCCCGAAATGCCTGACGCATCGAGTCGAGGTCGAGGCTGATTGCGCGCCGCGATGCCACGCGCGCGCTGGATGCGTGCTCGGTCCGGAGCATCGCTACCCGGACGAGGAGCTGGCGTATCATCAGATGCGCGCGCTCCGCTCGATGCGCTCGTATTACGAGTCGCACATCAAGCCGAAGAGCAGGCAATAACCACAGAGGCACGGAGACACAGGGTAGATCAGACAATAAACCGATAAATTCCGTCTTTGAGTGTGGGTGCGTTGAAGTTGATCAGCAACCCCACTCTGAAACCGGTAAGCTTCAAATAACTTAGGAGCTGTGCCTCGAACACCGGCTCCATTCGTTGGACTGATTTCAATTCGACGATCACCGATTCCGCGACCAGCAAGTCGAGCCTAAGGCCTCCCTCGAGCTTGAGACCCTTGTATCGAACGGGCAGGGCAACTTGAGAGCGAAAATCTATCTTCCGCAGTGTCAGTTCATGGCAGAGACATGATTCGTAAACTGATTCGAGTAGCCCCGGTCCAAGTTCTCTATGGACCGCAAAAGCTGCATCCACCACGTGTCCCGAGACTTCATTCAAGGTTGCCGGAATCGGCTCCGCCTGCTGCACGTTTTGAATCTCCGTCTCCTGGTGGTTACCTCCGATCTCTTCTCTAGTCAAAACTAGAATTCCCACAGAAACACAGAGACACAGACTAACCGACAGAGAGTAACCTCCGACTGGCTGCCCTCAGTGTCTCTGTGCCTCTGTGGTTACCTCTGAATCTTCTTGGCGCGCGCTTCGCTCGATGCGCTCGTATTACGAGTCGCACATCAAGCCGCGGAGAAAAATCTAGCGCGACAGCTCGATATATTCGCAGATCGTGGTGGCTTTAGGGACTGCGATCCCGTCCTCGCGCAGACCATCGAGGTGAAGTTCAATCGCCTCGCGGAGTTGACGTTCGACCGCCTTGCGGGTTTTACCTGTCGCCACACATCCTGGAATGTCAGGAACGTAAGCGCTGAAATTGTGCTTGCCTTTTTCGATTATAACCGCGTACCGCATCATCGACTCTGATCGTTACCTCTGGATCTTCTTCGCGACCTCGGTGGCGAAATAAGTCAGTATCAAATCCGCGCCGGCACGACGAATCGAGGTCAGCACCTCCATGATGGTGCGCTCCTCGTCGATCCATCCATTGAGGCCCGCCGCGCGAATCATCGAATACTCACCCGACACATTGTAGGCCGCGACCGGAACGTTGAACTCGTGCTTCACGCGATAGATGAGATCGAGATACGGCAGCGCCGGCTTGACCATCACGATGTCGGCGCCCTCCTCCAGATCCAGCGCGACCTCGCGCATCGCCTCGTCGCCGTTGGGCGGATCCATCTGATAGGAGCGGCGGTCGCCGAACTTGGGCGCTGATTCGGCGGCCTCGCGAAACGGTCCGTAAAATGCGGAAGCGAACTTCGCCGAGTACGCCATGATGGCGACGTGCGCGAATCCATTCTGATCGAGCGCGGTGCGAATCGCGCCGACGCGGCCGTCCATCATGTCGGATGGCGCCACGATATCGGCGCCGGCGCGCGCATGAGAAAGCGCCTCGCGCACCAGCAGCTCGAGGCTCGCGTCGTTGTCGACCTCGTTGCCGACGATGGCGCCGCAGTGCCCGTGGTCGGTGTACTCGCACATGCAAACGTCGGTGATGACGCACAGGCCGGGCACGCGCTCCTTGATCTCGCGAATCGCGCGCTGCACCTCGCCGGAATCATTCCATGCCTCGGTGCCGACGGCGTCTTTGCGTTCGGGAATCCCAAACAGGATGATGGCCGGCACTCCCGCCGCATAAGTCTTACTTGCGGCCTGTACAACATTGTCAACTGACAGCTGCGCCACTCCCGGCATCGACGGCACAGGACGTTTCACATCGCGGCCCGGACACACGAAGAAGGGTTGGATGAGATTGTCGGGCGAGAGCCGCGTCTCGCGAATCATGCGCCGAAGCATCTCGGTGCGACGAAGCCTGCGCGGGCGATTTGTCGGAAATGCCATAGTGGCCACCTCTCGGTGTTGAGACTAGCGCGCCGGCGGCTGCGACGCGAAGTAGACGCGGATCGCGGCGACCAACGCTGGTATCGTGTATTCGCGCGGTTTAACGACAACTTCGAAGCCAAGGTCCCCAGCTGTTGCCGCGGTGATTGGCCCGATTGCTGCCGCCTTCTTGCCCGGATGTGGCTTGCCAGCAATCTCTACGAAGTTCGATACGGTGCTGGAGCTGGTGAATGCTACGAGGTCGTATGACATGCCATCGAGCGCTATGCCTCTCGGTGCGATGGTTTTGTAGGCCGGCGCGACGACGACCTCCGCAGCGCCTTGTCCTTGCAGCATCTTCGCCAGAACTTCGCGCGCCACCTGCGCCCGAGGTATCAGGATGCGCGCGCCGCGAATCTTGTCGACGCCGATCGCATCGACGATCGCCTCCCCGCGATACTCGCCGGCATCGCATCGACCAGGAGCGCGCAATTTTTCAGCGCCTCGGCGGTCGCCGGACCGATCGCCGCGATGCGCGCCTTGCCCATCGCGCGGATGTCTTTTTGTAGGGTTTTCATCCGTCCGATGAAGGCCTCGACGCCGGTCGCGCTGGTGAAAACTACCCAGTCGAACTGATGGAGCCGCGCGATCGACGCGTCGAGCGTCGCGTAGGAATCCGGCGTCACCGTCTCGATAGTGGGAAACTCGATCACCTCGGCGCCGAGCGCACGCAACTCGCGCGCGAACGACGAAACCTTGCCGGCCGCGCGCGTGATGACGATGCGCCGCCCGAACAGCGGCATCCGCTCCGCCCACTTGAGATGCTCGCGCAAATCGGCGCATTGCCCGACCACCACAATCGCGGGCGCGCCGAGCTTCGCGCGCTCGACTTCATCGGCAAGCGCCGCGAGCGTTGACGAAACTGTCTTCTGATTTGCGACGGTGCCCCATTGAATCGCGGCCGCCGGAGTGGACGGCGGCAAACCCGCGTCCACCAGCCGCTTGAGAATGCCGCGCAGCCGCGCCGTCGCCATCAGGATCACCATCGTGCCGCGGCTGTTGGCCGCGCGCGCGAGGTCGTCCCACGGCACCGACAGTGCGCCCTTGCTCTCATCTTCACGGCCGGTGACGAACGCGACGAAGGAGCCGTAGTCGCGATGCGTCAGCGGAATTCCCGCGAACGCCGGAACCGCAATCGCCGAGGTGATACCCGGCACCACCTCGAACTCGACGCCCGCCGCGGCCAGCGCTTCGGCCTCTTCGCCGCCGCGCCCGAAGATGAACGGGTCGCCGCCCTTGAGCCGCACCACCGCCATCCCGCCGCGCGCGTGCTCGATCAGCATCGCGTTGATTTCCGCCTGCTCGCGATCCTTTTGCGTGCCGCCACGTTTGCCCGCGTGAATCAGATTGGCCGACGCGGGCGCGAGCCGCAGCAGTCCGGGATTCACCAGGCTGTCGTAAATTACGACTTGCGCGCGGCCGAGGATCTCCGCCCCGCGCATCGTGATCAGATCGACGGCGCCGGGTCCCGCGCCGACCAGAAAAACTTTCCCCAAAACTTTTCCGCCGATGTCAGGCATTAACGAGCGTGAGCGTCATTCAAGGAGTTCGTGCGCGCCGCGCGCGATCATCTTAGCACCAAGGGCCTCGCCGACGCGGACCGCCGCAGCCGAATCTCCCGCCGCGACGGGTTCGGAAATTTCCTCGGCCAGCTCGCGCGAACCGTCTCCGCTGAAAAGGATCGCGCGCATCGCGAGATGATCATCTATATGCGCCGCCTTGACGCCCACCGGCGTGACGCACGAGGCGTGGATCGAGGCGAGAAGCGCGCGCTCGGCGGCCGTCTCGCATTCGGTCTGCGGATGGTTCAACGATGCGACCGCCCCGTTGATTTCATCGGAGCCGCAGATTTTTCCGTCCGCGAGCGATTCGATTGCGATAGCCGCCTGCGCCGCGGCCGGCACGAACTCGCGCTCGTCCAATTCTTCGTACTTGATTTCCTGGATTTTGCCGAGGCGCTTCAATCCCGCGATCGCGAGGATGATCGCATCCATCTCACCGGACTGCACCCGCCCAAGCCGCGTGTCAACATTGCCGCGCAGCGGCGCCACCGCAAGGCCCGGGTTCACCCGCAACGCCTCGAATTTCCTGCGCGGCGACGAGGTCCCGAGCTTCGCACCCTTCGGCAACGACTTGAGGCGCGCGCCGCTCAACGTGATCAACGCATCATGCGGATTCTCGCGCGGCGGGGTCGCGACGATGCGAAACTCGGGCACCAGCACGGCCGGCAGATCCTTCATCGAATGGACCGCGATATCGACGCGCCGCTCCACCAGCGCCTGCTCCAACTCTTTTATGAACAGTCCCTTGCCGCCGACATCGGCGAGCGAGGGGGTGAGGATTTTATCGCCGCTGGTTTTGATCGAAACGATTTCGATCTCGACGCCGGGGATCGCGGTGGCAATCGCGTCGCGCATCATCTCGGCCTGCACGATCGCGAGCTTGCTGGGGCGTGATCCGATTCTGAGCGTCGCCTTCATGGTTACGGACATAATAGCGAACCCGCGATGTGTTTTGACACGCCCTAAGGAGCACATCGCCGGACGAAAATAGCGATCCCGCGCTCCCGTGTGTTAGGTGGTCCGAATGGGTCAACTATCCAGAGCATCATCCTCATACAGGATAGATTTCACAGTACATTACACATCTTGATATGAAATTAAAAGTGAAGTATATTAAGCATTATGGTAGATCAACCTTTCGGCGACGACATTGTTGAAGTAGTGCTACCCCAGCCCCCCCTCATCCGAGTGGTAGCTCAGATTCGCTTCCCGCCGGTTGCGTCGGTTTCGAATCAGGCGTTCATTGCCCCATTTCAGGAGGGTCTCCGCCGCGCGTACCCTATTCTGCGCCAAGAACAAGAGGTCAGCTTGGTTGTAGGAGCCAACGGAGCCGTGTCACAGCCTACCAACGGTGTGATCTGGCGCCTTCACGATAAGGACGGAATATGGCGACTGTCCCTGGGTGCCAATTTCCTTTCCATCGAGACGACCGGCTACACAAATCATGCGGAGTTCGTTAAACGATTTGTTTTAGCCCTTGAGGCGTTGGCTGCTCTAATACATCCTGTTGTTTACGACCGATTAGGCCTTCGATACATAAACCGCTTCCACGGCGAGCGTTTAGCTAGGCTCCCAAAACTCGTGCGACCTGAACTACTAGGATTTCTCGCTGTCGATATCGGATCGAATGTAGAGATTACGGGAAGTATTCTTCAGACTCAGTTTGAGGTGGAGGGAACGAGTTTAGTAGTCCGAGCGATGAAGTTAGGAAACGACGCAACAGTCGATCCCGGCTTGATACCTGCTATACCGGAACCGAGTTGGATTCTCGATTTGGACGCGTTTAGCACAAAGCCCCGCGAGTTTGGCGTAACGGAAGTGGTTGAGCTTCTGCGACGGCTCGCGTTTCGCAGCTATCGACTTTTTAGATGGTCAGTAAGAGATGAGCTAATCATCGAGTGTGGTGGAAAGCCATGACTGGCGACTTTGCGAATTCCGTTTTCACATTAGGCACGGGAACAACGGCCGCGAGTAGCGGAAGTAACCCTTTTCAAAAGATTGCTCGAACGGCAATTTGCGGCGCATTCGTGTTGTGCCTGTTCGGGACGAGTTCTCTATCGGCTTTTCCCGAACCAAATCCAAAAGTTTTGGTCTCGGGCTCGACGGACGCCTCAGCTTTGAATGCGGAAACTTATCCGAGCAGGACGGCGAGCGCTGCCAATCAGGTGCGCGAATTACACACCCGCTCAGGACTCACTTGGGAGCAGACTGCGCGAATCTTTGGCGTGGACCGTAGAACGGTTCATCTCTGGGCCGCCGGACGTCACATGAGACCGGCGCAGACGGAGAAACTCGGGAGGATAATGAAGATTCTTCCACAGCTCGATCGTGGTAGCCCAACAGGCACGCGTGATTTTCTTCTCACGGGAGCGATAGATGGAACATTGGTGGTCGAGTTCATGGAAGCAGGCCGTTTCGCGGAGCTTAGCTCTGCCTTATCGAGCGCAACTCTCCCACCGGTAAATCGTTGGGCACGAATGCGTTGACCACCGAGACTTCCGGCAGAAACCGCGAAAGCGCGCCGCGATCTTCCCCTTCCCCAGTTGTTGGGCGGTGACGAGGAGGAGCCGGACCCCGAAATAATCTGAGGTCCGAATCTAGGGGTTGTTTTTGGTGGATGAGTACACGCCTGAAAAGGACGTCTTTGACCAAATAGATCTTGCGACTAAAACTTGGTGGCAGGGTGACGTCGCTGACGCCAAGTGGTTCAAACTCGTTACTGTAGGTGATGCCAATACCCTTACAAGCGGTTCAGGCTCGGGAGCCAACTTGGTACCATGCTTAGTGGATCAGGAATCGCTGGGGCTCGTCATAATCACCCAAACATGCGACATTCGAAAGCCCTCTTCCAAGCGTCCTTATCTCCAAGTGTCACCAGTCGTTCGACTCGAAGGAACCAACGCAGCGTTAGCCCGCAAAGGTCAGCTCCTAAACTTCGTGCCGCTTCCCGGAGCAGGCGACCAAGTGTTTGCAGATGTGGACCGTGTAATGACTGTCGAAAAGTCGTTCCTCCAGTTTTGGGCACGAACAGTCGGGTGCCGAAATGATGGCGAACGGAGAGAGTTTGGTCGTAGGGTTGCGCGCATCCATCAACGCTTCGCGTTTCCGGACGACTTGCAGCCCGCCCTCGGGGAGATGGTCAAGAGGATCAAGAAAAGATACAAGCGGGGCGACTTGGAAGGGAAAGCGCTTCAGGCCGTTGAAGAGATTCGAATCACGGCCAGCCCCGGATGGGACGCTGGCCAGATAGGGGTCTTTCTGACTTTTGCACTTTCGCATGGTACGATAGCCGTCGAAATAACTGATGAACAGTGGGCCGATCTGTTGGTGCAATGGCTTAGTCTGTGTAAGCCGACGGGAGTGATTCGCTCAGTTGAGGGTACCATTCTTCCGCTAGATATGATGACCGCCAGAGAGTATCTCGACAGCGATCGTCTCGAACTAGATTATTTGAGCCCGTAGTCTCTCGCTTCGTGCAGCCGGCTGGGGCCACCGAGAAGTTTGAAAATGCTATAAATTATTTGAGGATGCGGTAAGCGCGATGTGAAACGACTCCAGCCCTTTTTCTCGTAGCGAAGCTCGTCCACGGCTCCGATTCGCCTCGGTAAGAAGGGTCGGAATCGTGTAGCGGTGAGATTTCCGTCTTGAATCAGATCGACGGGAATTCGCGTCAACGGGATCCGATTCCAAGCGTGGGCTCAGTACGTCTCAGAGGGGGTCGCCGTCGTCGTCGCCGGAGTCCTCGATCAGGTCCTCGTCGAGGTCGTCGATTTCCTTCACCTCGGGAATCACGCCGTTGGTTTCGCATAGCAGCAGACGCGCGATCTCGGCGGTGTAGAGCGCGTCGGGCGAGATTCGGTCGTGATGGCGCAGACCGGACATCACGCGATGCAGCAGCTTGTTCACCAGCCCGCGCGTGAGCATCTCGATGCGCTCGCGCTCGGCGGGCTCGAGAGTCGCAAGCCATGCGCGATGGCGCGTGAGCTCCAAATCGCGCAGCTTCTCCATGCTGAGCCGGATGTCCTTGATAGTCGGCACGATCTCGAGCTCGGCCAGCCATTTGAGGAACAAGTCGATTTCCTCGATGACGATTTCCTCGGCCTTCTCGGCCTCGCGCTCGCGTTCGCCCAGCGACTTCTGCGCGACCGCGTCGAGATCATCGATGTCGTAGAGGTAGATGTTTTCGATTTCGTTGAGGCGTTCGTCGAAATTTCGCGGCACCCCGAGGTCGATCAGAAACATCGGCCGATACTTGCGCTCGCGAATGATCGCTTCGACATCGGCATGCGTGAGGATCGGTTTGGATATCGACAGCGACCCGATCAGGATGTCCGCGATTTTCAGATAAGGCTTGTAATTTTCGAATGGGACCGCGGTGCCGCCCAGGTCGCGCGCGAGCGCAACCGCGCGATCGAAGGTGCGCGAGGTGATGAGCAGCGACTCGATGCCGAGCCCTTTCAGATGACGCGCGGTCAGCTCCGCCATCTCGCCCGCACCCATCAGCATCGCGGTCTTGTCGCCGAGCGTATCGAAGATCTGCCCCGCGAGGCTCACCGCGACCGAGCTGACCGACACGGAACCGTGACCGATAAGCGTTGCCTTGCGCACCCGCTTCGCGACCTGAAACGCCTTGTGGAATGCGCGATGGAGCACCAGCCCGACGGTGGCGGCCTCGGCCGCCTGCGCGTAGGCGAGTTTCAACTGGCCGAGAATCTGCGGCTCCCCGACCACCATCGAGTCGAGGCTGGCGCCGACGCGAAACAGATGGCGCACCGCGTCGCGCCCATGGAAGTGGTACAGCGCATCGCTGAACGCGCCGCGCTCGACATTGCGATCGGCGGCGAGGAAGCGCGCGACTTCATCGCCGGCGTGCGCGGGATCCGAGGTGACGCCGATCACCTCGACGCGGTTGCAGGTCGAGAGCAGCGCGGCCTCGCCGATGCCGGTGGCCTGCTTGAGGCGATGCAGCGCGGGCGCGACTTCGGTCTCCGCAAATGCGAGACGCTCGCGGACCGCGACCGGAGCGGTGCGATGGTTCACGCCGAGTATGAAGAGCGTGTTTTCCATCAGCTTAAATGTTTCATCAGCCGAAGCTCCCGCCATGCTTGCCGGGAAATGCGAGGTTCACGGTGACGAACGTTCCGACCAGCACCGTGAAGACTACGATCGTCAGGGCCGCCGCGCGCCTGCCGCGCCATCCTACGGTGAGACGCGATTCGAGCAATCCCGCATAGAGAATCCAAATCAGCAGGGACCACGATTCGACCGGCTCCCAGTTCCAGAAGTGTCCCCAGCTCGCGTCCGCCCAAATCGCGCCGCTGATGATCGCGAGGCTCAGCATCAGAAAGCCCCATCCCAACAGGTGATAGTTGATGCGGTCCAGTTTTTCGAGGCTCGGGACATCGCTGTGCTCGGGCCGCATCGTACGTTTGGCCTTCAACTTCGATTCGTAGACCAGGTAGACCAGGCTCACCGCGGCGGCGAGCGCGAACATCGAATAGCCGAGGAACGCGAGGGTGACGTGGATCGGAAGCCATACGCTGCGCAGGGTGTCGGGCAGGACGATTTGCGCGCTCTGCATCGTCAGCATCGCGATCAATGAAGCGACGGTGACGATGGGGCCGACGAAGGCGCCGATGACCGCCATCCGCAATCGCACGATCATCACCAGCCCGATCAGCGCGATCAGCCAGGCGAAAAACGAAAGCGACTCCGCGAAATTGGCGACCGGGAAATTGCCGGCCTCGACTCCGCGCACGATCAGATCGAGGGCATGAAAGAGCGCGCCGACCGCGAGCGCGAACGCCGCCAGGCCGCTCCATCGATCGCGGCCGGTGGCGCGATCGACGATGAAGCCGGCGGACGACGCCGCATAGCAGGCCAGGGCGGGTGGAAGAAAAAAACTAAACATCTATGTATGGCTACCCTGCCGTCGAGGTGTCCTCGGCGCCGGAAATCGCCGCGCGGTTGCGGATGCTGTTCAGTCCGAGAGCGTCGAGACCGACGCCCATCCGGCGCAGCAGGATTTTCTCGACAGCATCGATATTGCCTTTACGGAGATATGCGGGAATCCGCGACGCCGCAAGAGCGGTGAGCTTCGCGGCGCGGGCGTGGATATTCGGCTCATGCGCTTTCAGGTGACGGCGCGCCGCGCGCAACACCTCCAACGCGAGGGCGTACTCATCGCCGAACAGACGCTCGAGTCGCGCGATGATCCGCTTCGCCATCGCGGGGCTGGCGCCCTCGGTCGAGACCGCGATTTGCAGTGGGCCGCGCGTCAACACCGCGGGCGTTATGAATGTGCATAGCGCGGGCACATCGGCGACATTGATAGGTATGCCGCGGTCGCGCGCCTCGACATGCAATCGCTGATGCAGTTGGACGTCATCGGTCGCGGCATACACCAGCGCCGCGCCCGCCATATCGCCCACTTCGTACTCGCGCCTGATGTACTGAATCCGGCCGCGGCGTGCGTGCTCAGCGATCGCGTCGACCAGCGAAGGGCTGATCACCACTACCTCAGCGGCGGACTCCAGCAGGCTCGCAACTTTTCGAGCGGCGACCTCGCCCCCGCCAATCACCACGCATCGGCGGCCGCTGACATCGAGAAATATGGGAAGATAGGCCATCTATTTCGAAGTGATAGTCTAAGTGATCCTATTATAGGCGCGGCCTACGAGACAGTGCCGCAAAGCAGGCACGGAGGCTGTATCTTGATGAGCACCGAGGGGACGGGAAAGACGATGCGGGCGCTGAATCGGACCAGGGGCACCGTCCTGTGCGAGCGCCTCGAGGTCGCCGAGAGCATGGCGGCGCGACGCCGCGGGCTGCTGGGTCGCGACGGCCTCGCACCCGGGGCTGGGATGCTGTTCGAGTGCGGCTTTCTTCCTCTGATGTGGATGCACATGTTCTTCATGCGCTTCGCCATCGACATCGTTTTTCTCGACAAGCAAGGCCGCGTGCTGCGAATCAATCACAACCTCGAACCATGGCAAGTCTCTTCGATGGTGTTTGGAGCGCGAAGGGGCCTCGAGCTCGAGGCCGGCGCCGCCACGCGAAGCGGCACAATGGAAGGGGATCAAGTGGACGTGAACGCAGCCTGATTCCCGCGATCATATCGCCCTTCTGCGACCGAGTAGAATTTCTCTACAGACTGGAGTGAAGGCTTGTTGCTGCTTCGCAAACCAGTTGCACTTGAATCCTCGATCGATTGAACAAACCCTAGCAATCACAAGGCGATCGCGGCTGGCACGGCATCTGCTGCCACAGGGCCGGGTCGCGACGCTGCATCACGCGCCGACACCCGGCTGATACGCAACGTCTCGGGGAGTACACGAAGATCATGCATCGGGCGCGAGTTGCTGCGGAACGTGAAGCTGAGGGGCTCGCGCTGGCGCTCGAGCGTGCCGAATGGGGCGCCGAGGCGCCGGCTGAGGCGACCTCGCAATCGCGCCCATCTCTTCTCGCGCGTCTATTTGCGGGAAACCATGCAAGCTTCCTGACGCTGGCCTGGGGGTGCATTTTCCTCCTCGGCGCGGTCGACCTAAGCTGGGCAAATCTGGCCGGGCTCAAGTTCGCCGGATGGCCGAACGTGATCCTCACGGTGGGTTTCCTGGCGGCGATCGGACTTTATTACGAATACTCCGGGCGCAACCCGAGGCTGGCGGATGTCGGCAACTATGCGGCTCTATGGGTCGCTTTCTCAGCTGCCGGCGCGATCTTCACTTACGTTGTCGCGACGATGCGGATGCCGCTTCAGGATGCCGAGTTCGCGCGGATCGACGCGGCGCTGGGTTTTTATTGGACGCCGTGGTTTCGCTACATCGCGGCGCATAGTTTTCTCAAGCTGCCGTTGGCGATCGCGTACGAGACGATGTTGCCGCAGATCGTTGGATCGATATTGTTCTTCGCTCACACACGCCGCACCGATCGGAACCGCGAACTGCTATCGATCGCGATGCTGTCTCTGATCGTAACAACCTTGATTTCGGGCATCGTTCCCGCGGTTGGCCCCTATATCCCGGGGCATCAACCGGCTTTCGCACTGGTCCTGCTTACCATCCGCGATGGAGCCGTGACGAGTTTCGCTCTCGACAATATGAAAGGCGTCGTCACGATGCCGTCGTTTCACACGGTGATTGCGATCGTTCTAATTTACGTTCATCGTCCGCCGGCTCGTTCCTTCCCGGTAGTCGCGACGCTCAGCGGACTGATGCTGCTGTCGGTGCCGTCGGCGGGAAACCATTACCTGTCTGACATGATCGCCGGCGCCGCGATCGCCGCCGGTTCCATCGCCGTGGTGCGCCACCTCTCGAACCGAAGTTCAGAGGTTTCGGTCTTCCCGGAAGAGGCGATCGTCTAGTTGGCCTCGTAGTACCTATATCCTACACATTGTATGTTGACGCGATCGCGGAAACTTCAAGCAGTTTTCAGAGTTCTCGTTCCAACTGATTTGTTGCTCTTCAGCCACCACAGTTGCAAAGCGCGTTTTAGCCGGCCTTTCGCTTCCTCGCAATCGCTGCCTTTTTCTTCACGCGCTTTTGGCATGGGAGATGCTCAATCGCTCCCCGTTCGAACCGGTGTGCATCTCCGTTGCTATCGCAAAGGGGGAAGATGCCTTTGGTTTGATCCCGAGAGGGGGGGACCGATGATGCGCAGGGCGGGAACGCGGCCGGAACATACGACCAGGTCGATCAGTAAATCCTACTGTTCGGCATACTGCCTGGAGGGGCAGATTTCGGTCGACTTGGTCCCGGCGCTACCCGCCCACGCTCCGGCCTTCTCCGCCCGAGTGACGAACGCAATGCGCATGAACGCGGGAAGCTGGCAAGGGTAACCGGCCGTCAAGGCCAAAGCAGTAAATAGCTAAGGGAGGACACGGGAATGGATTTCATCACGAAGATGTTTGTAAGGGCTCAGAATTGGAGCAAGGGTCAGACGATGACCGAGTACGCGCTGATCATGGCGGCAGTCTCGGTAGTCGTTTACGCCGGCTACAAGACCATGGGTACCAGCATCACCGGCCTGCTCACAGTGGTCGATGGCAACCTCTAAGTCAGGAGCACACCGAGCACAAGGGAAAAACGCCGGCGGCAGCTAGTCCGAAGCTTCTGCCGCCGGCGCGAGCATATGAAAGCGGTGCTGCAAGGACGCGGAACTCGGAGGCAAGGTGAGGTTAGATCATCCAGAGTTGATGACCGAGGACGCCGAAATCACCGGCGACTACGCTGATCAGCTCGATCGATCCTTCCCCTTCAGAAGCCCTTGTCCATCCCAGCGCCAGGTAAGCGTGTGCGTCGAGGACTCCGTAGCCGCATCCGGCAAGGACAAAGGTCCGGATGTCAAAGAGACAAGGAGACTTAACCAAAATGGAGTGGATTACTCGCAGTTGTCTATTCGCGCGCGAGTGGCGCAAGGGCCAGACCATGACCGAGTACGCGCTGATCTTATCGGCGGTCGCGGTGGTGGTCTACATCGGCTACCAGGCAATGGGTGGAGACATCACCAGTCTGCTCACCGTGGTCGACGGCAACCTGTAATCGGAAAGGGTAGGAAGCTGACCGAGCAGCCCTTTCTACCTGACAACTATCAACTGGCCACTCGGGGATATCTTTATGAACTGGATGACCAGGACTGTCAGGATATGGAGCCGCGACGGTCAAACCATGACCGAGTACGCGTTGATCTTGGCCACGATCGCAGCCGTCGTCATTTCGCTCTATCACACTTCCGGAACCATCGTTTCGGGGCTCTTGGTAACAATCGACGGTTCCCTATAACCAATCGAGCCCTACCACGACGATCAGGAGGGCAAATTTGATCTTACAGCGCGCAGGCAATTCACCTTGCCTGCGCGCCTGACGCTCGAAGGTCCAATCGAGCCGAGCTGAGGTGGGGAATCGGATTTTGTAAAGCGAGGAATCGACCGGCTGCGCGATGAGGGCCGGCGGGGGAGAAGAAGATGAAACGGCCAGTGATTTTTGTCGCGCTTGCGGGTCTGGCGGCAATGCTGGCCTCGGTCGTGGTGTACAGCGCCCTGAAAAAGAGGGAGGCCGAGGTCCAGAAGGCGATGGCCAAAACGGTTTATATCGTGGTGGCCGCAACCGATTTGCCGCTCGGTAGCAAGATCGATCCCGGCCAGTTGAAGCTGGCCCGGTGGTCCGCCGACGCGATCCCTGACGGCGCGTTCACCAATCCCAGCCAGGTGGCCGGCGCCTTCGTGAAAAACCAGTTCGTCACCAACGAGCCAATCGTCGCGACCAAACTGTTCCTGGGTCAGAAGACGGCGGGCGTGATGCCGCTGCTCATTCCGCCCGGGTTGCGCGCGGTCTCGGTCCAGGTGGATGAGGTCAGCGATATCGCGGGCTTCATCCTGCCGCATGCGCGGGTCGACATCCTGGTAGCAGTCGCCAACCAGGGCAATGGTCAGGGTGACAAACCATTTTCCAAGATCGTTCTTCAGAATGTCGAAGTCCTCGCGGTCGCTCAGGAAGTCGAAAAGAAGAAAGACGAGCCCGAGCTGGTGAAAGTGGTCACGGTGTTGGTCACTCCGCAGGATGCCGAACGCCTCGCGCTCGCGACCCGCGAAGGAGTGCTCCATCTCGCGATGCGCAACTATGCCGATAGCAAGATCGTGCTGACCAGCGGCACCGACGTGGAGGAATTACTGCATCAATACAGCCTCAACGCCGCTCCGGTCATACCCGTCCAGCACACGGATGGCGCACCGACCTATCACCCGCCATCCACGATCCGGATCCAGATCTATCGCGACGGCAAGAGCTCCGAGTCGGTTTCCTTCATCAAGGAAGCGATCGCGGACAGTGGCCGGCGGCATTCAGCAGCGGCAGCTGCGGGAGAAGGTTTCTCCGTTGTTAGCGAGGACTCCAACCCCGACCAGGGCACGATGAATGCGTCTCCCGCAAACAAAGATGAAGGCGGCGCCGCGCACGCGGAGAATTCGCGTGGTCCGACGCTACCTCCTTCGGAGACGGTTCCCGCCGATCGATCGGACTCTTTCGCCCCCAAGGGCAAGACCATCGACATCCCGTGAGGCGGAGTGGGCAGATGAGGTATCCAAAAATGCAAACACGTCGTGGTAGTGGAACGTTTGACTTACTTCCGTGGCTGCTGGTTGCGATGAGCCTGTTCCTCGGCCAGCCGGCCAAAGCGGCTGATAGCGCTTCCCGCCAGGAGGCCATCAACCTTGACGCGGGCCAATCACAGGTCATCGAAAATCTTAGCCCGGATAGCAAACCGGAGATCCGCGTAATCCAGAACGAGCATGCGCTGGTCGTTCATAACGAAGATCCTTCCAAGCTGGTGCTGCTGGGCGCCGAAGAGGGCAAATGGGCCATCTCGGTCAAGCTTAAAGACGGCGAGGATGTGACCTACAACATCAACGTCGGCGCGATCCGAAATGCATCCGCTCCGTTGAAGCCCGGTTCCGCGCCGGCCGCGATTAGCGATGAAAGTTCGGCCTCGGCGCCGATAGCCGGATCGATGCCGGCGGCGGCCTCACCGCTCGACAACGGAAGCGGCCCGGTGTCGCAGTCGACCACCGAAACCACCTCGTTGAACGATGCGACCAAAGCGCCGGTTCCAGCGGCGGTGAGCGATAATCATACCCCAGTTGTTCCAGGGATCGACCTGACTCCCATCGATCCCAACGAGCCTGCCAAAATGGGCGAACCGGCTCCTGCGCCTGTGGGTCCGAAAGGCAGCGCGGTGATTCCGAGTCAGACCGCTTCCGCATCGTTACTGCAAAACGGCAAGTTCACCAGCGACCCCGCGATAGTCTCATCGGGCGATTCTTATTCAACCGATAACGTCGTGTACTCGGGCGGAACTCATTTTCTGCCCGCGGACGGAATCTCGATGATGACCGGAACCTCGCAAGTCATCGATTTCCCACAGCGTATGCGCCGCGTCTCGATCGCTGACACCTCGATCGCCGATGTGCAGGTCATCAATCCTTACGAGCTCAATCTGATCGGACACAAGCCGGGCTTCACGACGCTTACAGTGTGGACCGGCCAAGGCCACTACGAGGAGCGCCAGGTCCGCGTCAGCCCGGATGGAAAACAGCAGGTTCTGCTCAACTGCATCGTGGCTGAACTGGACCGCGGACAGGTTGAAAATCAGGGCACCAATTTTTCGATTGCCCTACAGAAGTATGGCGTTTCGCTGTTCGGCATACCTGGCGCGGTAGGCACTCCCTATACCGGCGCGGCGAATCTTATACCGCAAACAATACTTCCGAACGGCGTCACCATAGCCGCGCCCGGTGAGCTTCCTACCGCTGGCTCGCTGATACCGCTGCTGCTGTCGCAGGGAGTGACCTACGGATTGGCGGCGCAAAACTCCAACGTCTCAACCAACAGTTTCTTCCAGTACCTCGAGAATCACAACATGGCGAAGATTCTCGCCCAGCCGCGCCTGCTGGCTAATACCGGCGAGAAGGCGAAGTTCCTGTCCGGCGGTGAGATTCCGATCGTCATCGCACAGGCATTGAACACCTCGATCGTGTTCAAGGAATTCGGCACCAAGGTGACATTCGTTCCGACCGTGGTAGGCGTCAACGACGTCGAACTGCTGGTTCAGCCGGAGGTCTCCGAGCCTGACTATGCTCACGGCGTGGAGTTGTTCGGATTCCAGGTCCCGGCGTTCGTGACGCGCAAGGCTGAGACCCAGGTGCGGCTGCGCGATAACCAGACGCTGATCGTCGCCGGTCTTATCCTTCACGAGAAGAAAGAGATCATTCAGAAGGTCCCCTATCTCGGCGATGTCCCATACCTTGGCGGTCTGTTCAAAAACACCGAATGGGATGACACCGAGACCGATCTCGTAATGAGCGTTACGCCTCAAATCGTGCGTCCACTACCCTCGGGTAGCCAGGTCTACCTCCCAACCTCGCGTCCGCCTCTGACGAACGAGGAAGTCAAGACCGAGCGTACTGCCACGGAGAACGCAGCGCGGCCCCGCTTCTAGCATCGCACGGTCAAATTGAGGGAGTGTGAAGTGTCGGTACTGAGAAAGGGTGAGGGGAAGCGGGGAGTTCTCGCAGTCCTGCTGGTGGCGCCGGAAGCGTATCGCGCTGAAGTGCTGGCGTCATTGCAGGGCCTCCCCGAGCCTCCGCTCGAGATCACAGAAAAGTCGCCGGATGCCCTCGGCGCAGCGGGTCATCGTAACGGAAACGGCAGCGCCAACGGCAACGGACACGCCGCACCCGACGTGGTGATGGTGGTGTTCAACGGTGACGAAGAAGAGTCCTTGAACTACCTCCAGGGGGTCGGCGAAACCGAGCCCCGCCCCGCCATCTTCGCATTGCTGCGCGAGCGCTCGCCCGGCTTGATGAAGCGGGTGCTGCGGGCCGGCGCCGACGAGCTGTTGTTCCTGCCGCTGGATACCGGCGACGCTACCCGCGCGCTGCTCAAGATCAGCGAATCGCGCCGCCGCGAAGATCAGACCGGGATGGGCACCGTGGTTTCGCTGGTCAGCCTGGTCGGCGGAGTCGGAGTCACCAGTCTGGCCGGCAACCTCGCGCTGGCGCTGCGCTATTCGCTCGACAAGCGGGTGGCCGTGATCGATCTCGATCTGCAAGCCAGCACGCTCTCGGTGTTCCTCAACGTGGAACCCGATCGCACGGTGATGGCGCTAACCGAAGGTGACAAGAAAATCGATTCGATCCAACTCGAGAGCGCGCTCAGCAAGCATAGTTCGGGGATCTATTTGCTCGCGGCGCCCAAGCGGATCGAAGACAGCGAGCTGGTCACTGACGGCGCGCTCGGAAACGTGATCGAGATCATGCGTCAGCTGTTTGACTACGTGATCGTCGACTGCGGCACCCATATCGACGCCACCAAGGTCGCGGCATGGGAACGTTCCGAGCATCTGTTCTACGTGCTC
The DNA here is from genome assembly GCA_963815835.1 of uncultured delta proteobacterium. Classification (GTDB taxonomy): domain Bacteria; phylum Desulfobacterota; class Binatia; order Binatales; family Binataceae; genus DATGKG01. The sequence continues at coordinate 1,653,460 of CAWFIF010000001.1, read as the reverse complement.
GATCAATCGATCGGCGCGGCGCGATGCGCGTGGCGCTTCGTTGATTTGTGCGGCCGGCTCGGGCTCAACAACCTCGAACCCGCGTTCGTGATCAGCCGCTTCATCTCGAATCATCCGATCAGCGAGGAGCAGTTGAGTCATACTCTGGCACGGCCGATTTACGCAAAAATTCCGCGCGATGAGAAAGTGCTCGAACGGGTGCAGCTCAGCGCGCAGGACCTCTGGCAGGTCGCTCCCAACTCTCCGCTGACCAAGGCGGTCGAAGAGATGGCGCGCAAGCTCGATGGAGTCAGCGATCCGGACTCCGCGCGCAACGGCTCTATCGTTTCGCGCCTGCTGAGTTCGTTCGGCGCACGAGGATGAGGCCTCGCATATGAAGCTGCTCGACAAGATTCAGAACAACCTGAACAACGCGCCGGCGGCGCCGGGTTTCCAGCGCGCATTGGTCGTCAACAAGGAAAGGGTCCGCAAGGATCCGCAGGCGGAAGGCTTCCAGCAGCTCAAACTCGCGGTGCACAACCGTCTTTTCGAATCGCTCGACGTCTCGCGCCTGGAAAGTCTTGAGGCCAACCTCGCCTCGCAGAAGGTGACCGGCGCAATCACCGAGATTCTCAATGAAGAGGGGCGTCTCCTCACCGACGCCGACCGGTCCCGGCTGATCGAGGAGATCAAAAACGAGCTGCTGGGATTAGGACCGCTGGAACCACTGCTTTGGGATGACTCCGTCACCGATATCCTGGTTAACGGAGCCCATCAGGTCTACGTCGAACGGCTCGGCAAGCTGAACCCCACCGACGTAAAGTTCCAGGACGACCAGCATCTGATGTTGATCATCGATCGCATCGTTTCGCAAGTTGGTCGCCGCGTCGATGAATCGTCACCGATGGTCGATGCGCGCCTTCCGGACGGGTCGCGTATCAATGCGATCATTCCGCCGCTCGCGCTTGACGGGCCGTCGCTTTCGATTCGGCGATTCGGCAAACGGCGCTACTCGATCGACGACCTGGTTGCGAAAGACTCGGTCACGCCGGAGTGCGTCGAATTCCTGCGCACCATCGTCAAGGCGCGATTGAACGTTCTGGTTTGCGGTGGCACCGGTTCCGGCAAAACCACGATGCTCAACTGCCTGTCGGCGTTCATTCCGTCCGACGAGCGCATCGTCACGATTGAAGACTCCGCCGAACTCTCGCTGCAGCAGCCCCATGTGGTGCGGCTGGAGACACGGCCATCCAACGTTGAAGGTAAAGGCGAGGTCACCCAGCGCGACCTGGTGAAGAACGCCCTGCGCATGCGGCCCGACCGCATCGTGCTGGGCGAAGTCCGCGGCGCGGAAGTCATGGACATGTTGCAGGCGATGTCCACCGGTCACGACGGATTGATCGGCACCATCCACGCCAACAATCCGCGCGAATGTCTGGGGCGCCTCGAGATGATGATGCTGTTGTCCGGAGTTTCCATCCCGCAGCGCGCGATGCGTCAGCAGATCGCGTCCGCATTGAACATGGTCGTCCACGTCAGCCGGCTCTCGGACGGCACCAGGAAGGTGCTCAAGATTTCGGAAATCACCGGCATGGAGGGCGAGATGATCATGATGCAGGACCTGTTCGAGTTTAAACGGGCAGGCCTCAGTTCGACCGGCAAGGTGTTAGGCGCCTTCGTTCCAACCGGAATTCGCTCCGCTTACACCACCCAGCTCGAACAGGCGGGGTTCAAATTCGATATGAAGATGTTCGCCCGGGAGAAGTAAGCGATGGATCTGATACTGGCGGGGTCAATCTTCGCCTCCATCTTCGCGGTGGTGGTGATCCTGACCCTCTCGAGGGGAGGGGGATCGGAGCAAAAAGAATATGTGTCGAGGATGATGCTGCGCCCGGCCGAGAGCGACATCGACATCGACATCACCCGCAAGCGCAAGGATCATCAGAGCGCGGTCGCGATCGTTCTTCGCCAGATCAACCTGCTGAGAAATCTCGAACAGACGATGTGGCAAGCCGGCATCTATTGGCGCGTCTCCGACGTCCTGCTCATCATCCTGCTGCTGTTCGGTGCGGGATACGCCGGCGGCCAGGCCTTTTGGGGCGATTTCTACTTCGCGATGGGCGCGGCTGTCGGGCTCGGCGCTTTGCCGATCTTGTACATCCGTTTTCGCCGCAAGCGCCGCCTCAAGGCTTTCGGCAGCCAGCTTCCCTTCGCACTCGACCTGATCAAGGGATCGCTCGAGGCCGGCCATTCGCTGCCACGCGCGCTGCAGGTTCTGATCGGGGAATTCGCGGATCCGCTGGGTGGCGAATTCCGCACGGTACTGGAACAGACCCGCATCGGACTGCCGCTGGGCCGCGCGCTGGAGGACATGCTTCAGCGAGTGCCCGAAGACGACCTCAAGTTGCTGGTCGTCGCGGTGAAAGTGCAAACCGAAATCGGCAGCAGCCTCGCCGCGATCATCGGACGCTTGTCGGAAATCGTGCGCATCCGGCAACGCCTGCGGCTGCAGATCAAAGCGCTCACCGCGCAATCCCGGATGGGTGGACTGGTGGTCGGATTGCTGCCGGTCCTGGTGCTGTTCGCATTCAGCCTGATCCAGCCGGGATACAGCGATTCGCTCTTCCACGATCCGACCGGCCAGATGATTTTGAAGGCCGCGTTCGTGATGGACATGATTGCACTGTTTTCAATCCGGCGCCTGCTCAGAGTGGATTACTAAAATGAGCTCTCTGTTCATCTCGATAATGTTTTTCCTTCTCCTCAGCGCGGCGGGCTTCGGCGTGTACCTGGCGATGTTCGCGAAAAACCGCGTGATCGAAGAGCGCTTTACCGACCTCGCCTTCAAGATGCGGATCGCGCAGGGCGGGCTGGAAGATGAGGCGCAGCAGGCAACCATTTCGACAATGGTATTCAAGTGGGCTTCGCGCAGAATCCCGCCCCCCGACCTCAACACTCCCAAGGGCGAGAAGCTCGCGCAGACGCTCGCGCAGGCAGGTTTCATCAAGTCGGGCTCGGCGCAAACCTTCCAGGTCATCCGGGTATTCTGCGCCGTCGGAGGGGGAATCGTGGCCTTCCTTGGTTCGCTGGTTTCCGGCACCGAGGGCGGCCGCATTTTCATGTTCACTCTCGCGGGAGTGACCTTCGGTATGTTCCTGCCGAGCTACTACATCAGCCGCCGCGCCCGCAAACGTCAGGGTGCGATCGCAAAGCAACTCTCCGACGTGCTCGATCTGCTGGTGGTGTGCGTCGAGGCGGGACTCGGACTGTACGAAGCGATCAAGGTCGTCGGTACCGAAGCGGAACGTCAGAAGCAGGAAATCGGAACCGAACTAAGCCTGGTGTCGTCGGAAATTTCCGCCGGCGCCAGCCTTGGTCAATCGATGAGAAGCCTCGCGGAACGGACCGCGGTCGACGACATTAAGCCGCTCGCCGCGACGCTGATCCAGAGCGAACAACTCGGCGCGCAGATCGGACCCGCGCTCCATGCGAGCTCCGACGCGCTCCGCACACGCCGCCGGCTGCGCGCCGAAGAATCGGCACAGAAGGCGTCGGTCAAGATTCTCTTTCCGCTGGTGTTATTCGTATTGCCCGCGATGATCATGATCATCGTCGGTCCCGCGATGATCCAGGTCATCCGAACCATGCGCGGATAGTGCGCGCAACCAACCAGGTCCTCACCCGCCCCGGGTTCGGTGTTCCTTCGGGAGTGCCGGCCCGGGGCGCTCCCCTATCTATTTTTTAATTGTTCCTCGACTCCGCTTCGCTCTGCCTCGGAAGCCGCTGCGCGGCGGCTTCGCCCGCTTCGCGTCTCGCTCATACCGTCAGCACCAAAGCCGTTCAGATGCCGAGGCGGCGCATCAGGCGGTAGAGCGTGGTGCGATCGATGCCGAGTGCGGCGGCGGCCGCATTGCGATTGCCCTTCGCGAAATCGATTGCCTTCCGGATTCGAAGCGCGGCCGCACGATCGAGGAATTCCTGCAACGTGCCGTCCATTGCGACCGGCGTGCCCGACGGAGCCTCTTCTCGCGCGATCGTCTCGGTCTCGGTCGCGGACTCAGCCTCGGGCGCTTGCACGGCCTCATCCGCCGAGATACTAGCCGCACTGTCCAACCGAGTCGGCATCGAATGAGATGCGCGCGCCGAAGCCGTGGAGGGCTCGGCGATCGCAATTGTCTCGGGCCGGATCATCAACGCCTCCGTGGAGATTCGCTCGCTGGAGCTCATCACCACGGCGCGCTCGACAACGTTCTCCAGCTCGCGCACGTTACCAGGCCATGAATAGGCAAGCAGCGTCCTTTCGGCATCCGGCGTAAGCACCAGCGAGCGGCCGGTTTCGGCCGCGTGCAGCGCGAGAAAGTGCCGCGCCAGTGGCAGGATATCCTCGCTGCGCTCGCGCAGTGGAGCGACCTGGATCGCTATAACATTGAGCGCGAAATAAAGATCGGGACGGATTCGGCCGCCGGCGACCTCGCGCGTGAGCGGCCGATTGGTCGAGGCCACGATCCTCACTCCCGAGGTGCGCGGGGTGCGTCCGTGGGCCGCGCCGTAGTTCCGGGGATTCGCGCCGTCGCCGATGAGCCGCAGCAGCGCGGATTGAAACTCCCCAGTCGCCTCGGAAATCTCATCGAGGAAAAGCGTGCCACCCGCCGCGCGCTCGACGTATTCGGAGAGCATCGCGGCAATTCCAACGTGCGGCCGCGGCGCACTATCGGAGAGCCCGAATGACGATTCGATCGGCACGAGCAATTTGAAACTCACCTTGACGAAGGGACCCTGCGCGCGGCTGCTCCAGTGATGCAGCATCCGCGCGATCAGTTCCTTGCCGGTGCCGCTCTCGCCCTCGATCAGCACCGGCGAATTGGCGGGCGCGGCCTTGCGTACGATCGCGGCAAGATTGCGGCTCGAGGCACTCTCGGCGATAAACGCCGCGGCCATGCTCGCAACGTCGAGCTGCTCATGAAGAAGCCGGTTCTCGCGCCGCAGCGAGGCTATCTCGATGGCCTTGCCGACAACCGCGGTAAGGTCATCGGTGTTGATCGGCTTGGTGAGGTAATCGAAGGCACCGTGACGCATCGCAGCCACCGCGGCTGACACTGCGGGATTCGCTACCATCAGAACCACTGCCGTTTCCGGCGAATGCATTCTGACTCTGCGAATAAGGTCCGTGGCGATCTTTGCGGAAGCAAAGTCCGCCACGATAACATCGGCGCCGCTTTCCTGGAGGGTCGCCACCGCGGTGTCGCATTCGACGAAGCTCTTGCATTCGTAGCCCGCGGCGACCAGCGTCGCGAGGGTCTGCCTGGCCGAAGCGGGCTCGGAATCGACCACGACGATTCGTGGCCTCTGATGGACGCGCAGTTCATGTTCCTGTATCGACGGCATCTGCTTCCCCCACAACCTACGGTAACTGCGGTAAAATCATCAGCGCAAGGGTTAATGGGTTTAGGCCAATCGCGCAAATCCAGACATGTTGTAGTTGATTAGATACTGGCAGGCGGACGCGGACTGCCGGCGAGCTACGGATACAGAATCAGCTGGGTGCATCGGAACAGCGCGAGGGTCTTGCCAATCTCCTTCGCGGTCACCTTCGCGTCCCACACCTGTGTCGTGCGGCCGCCATGCACCAGCGTCGCCTCGCATTCGATGTGGCCGTCGCGTGTGGTGCCGAGGAGGTTGGCCTTCAACTCGATGGTCGTGTAGCCGCGCGCGCCGCTGGGGAGATTCTCCATCGTGCCCGAGCCGCACATGCTGTCGGCGAAGGTGATGACGCATCCCGCATGCAGGAAGCCATTGGGAGAGAGGAGTTCCTTGCGCACGGTAACCAGGCCGGTGAGGCGTCCGGGCTCGACGCTGACGATCTCGATGCCGAGGTCGCCGACCCAGGTTCCCTTGCGCATGGCGTTGTAATCGCGCGCGGTCGGCATTTGATGTGCGATGAATCCTCGAGGTGAAGGGCTATGCTCCCCGGGCCGGACTCGAGCCGCCATAGTCTGCTGCTGCGGAACGCTGTGTCAAGCCCGACGCCGCAGCCACTCGATGCGGGCGAGTGGTGTAGTGCAAGACTGCACGAAGGGATGGTGGCTCCCCGGGCCGCACTCGAACCACGAACGGAAGCTCGATAGTTACCCTGCCCATCCCATCGCAAACCTCGCCTCATACCGTCGGCGAAAACACTGCAGCGGGCTCTTTCAGACCCCGGCCGCCGCTTGAATGGTATTTCGCCACAGACAGGATCAATGCGGCGCCGTCGCGGGCACACCGGAAAGGCTTAGATCCGGCGTGGTACTTCGGTACACCGCCGACCACATATTGATATAAGCCTGGGCCGACCCGAATAGTGGTCTTAGCTGTTCGTCTGTAACGCCAATATTCTTCAGGTCCGCCACCATGTCGGGCAGCAGGCCGACATGTGCCAATCCATCGACATTGAAGTCGTATGTCTTTTGCCCGGAGACCTGGCGATCAAAGGTGCCGAACCCCGGGATGGTGAACGGGTAGTTCAAGCGGTTATTCGCACGTACCTGTGTCACTCTCTGCGTTGCGGATCCGGCGCAAGCTCCATTGCCGAACCGTGGGCCAACGTGGCCGGCAATGCCGTTGAAATCGCTCCCCATGGCAACCGGGGCACCGCCCATCGCTTGGACGCCGTACAGATAGGCCTGAGCCCATTCGGTTGTGGAGTAGGAGCAATTTTGCTGGAGAGCGCCATTGTTGTTGGAGGGAGCGTGATCGCCATTGTAGTTGTAGGTGTACGCTGTCGTTGGCTTACTGGAGGCGCCGAACGCACACCTGCCCTGGGGCAAGCACCAGCCGTTTTCGGTGTCTTGTGTGTCATCTTTCAGCATCGCCGCGATCATTCCACCCACGTCCTTAATGCTTTGCAGTTGCGAATAAGTTCGCATGCGCTCATGACGCCCGGCGCGTCCGGTATAACGTTGCAGGTACAAGTCGAAGAATTGTACATGCGTGGCAGCGATGCCTGCATAAACGGGCGATTGCTGGTTAGCCAGATCGATAGTGTCGTTGAAGGAATCGATCGACATGTGATCGACATCGATAATCATGCCCATACTCATGGCCTGCTGAATAAGATAAGCACCGAGATTGGTCAGTCCGGGAGTGTTGTGGCAGCTGCCCGTAGTGAACGTGGGGTAATCCGGGACGCTGATTCCGCCAAACCCAACGAAGTAGATGAAAGCCTCCGTCAGCGGATCCAGAAAGAACCCGTAGCCCGGATCGGTACAGTTGACGGCATCCCACCAATTACCTTCGCCGACGATATTGCCGACATTGATGGCATCCTGCCAGGCTGCCGGCGTTCCGAAAGCGTTATCGAAATTATGGATGGGGAAAATGTGCCGCACGCCCATGCTGTAGTATTTCTGCAGCTGCTGCTGTACGTATGTCTCAGAGCAGATTGGTCCTTCGCCGTTCGCCGGCGTACCATCGGGGTTGGCTCGATGACAGTTGAAAAGGTTGTCAACCTCGATGCCGAGAACGACGGCTAACTTACCTTGCTGGATTACACTCTCCGCCTGCCTAGGATCCTTCACAATCTGGAACCATCCCTTTCCGGGGCCGCCATATTCGTCATCGAGCCAGTTCTGAAAGACCTCCGCTGCCTCTAATTGATCATCAATGGCGGTCATGGATAAAGAGCAGTCGGTTCCGCTTACTTTCGTGCCGCTTTTGCATAGCGCTTCGTTCGTAACCGCGTCCATCACTATTAACCGCAAGCCACCCAGCCACGCGCGCTCCAGCCATTTGTAGTAAACCTGCTGATGAATGGTGCTGGTCCAAAGCGGCCAACCGTTAAACAGGGGAACGCCCAGATTCGACAATGCACCATCGTTGGTGCCGCCGCCTGTTGCGGTATCAATAACCGTGTGGTCGCCGTGAAATAGGACCTGTCCCCTGCATAGGCCCGCCTTGAGCAGGAAGTCCGGACATTCGGGCGGGCCCGCCGAGCCGTCTACCGCATGTTTGGGATTGTCATTTTTGTCCACCAGAGAAAGACTCGATCCGTAATCTTCCGCCAGTGCTGTATTTACACCATGACGATCCCAGGCTTTTCCAGCGACCGTCGCCCCGCCGTGAGCCAGACTTGCGAACATGTGGAGGTGGAGGTCGGCATATCCGCACAAGCCAGTTGAAGGACATTCCGGACCAGCGGGAGTCGGGGCTTTCGGCAGCATCCAGGTTCCAGGCTTACCAGTCTCGCGCGCCTTTGGCACCGCATTGGTCGTTGGCTCGGAGATCGCTTCGATAGTGGTGCAACTGTTGGGGTCTTCAAACCCAAATGACAGAGGGCCCCCACAGGTGCAGTCGCCCGAGCAACCCGGTACCTGTTTTAATCCCTCATGACAGGCTGAATGCTCAGGGGTGGACTCCCCGAGACCGAGGCAACAGGCCCGCTGACCTCGGCCACCGCATCGTGCTATCGGAACGCAGACTCCCAAAGAGAAGAACCCGGCTGGATTGACACCGCCGCAAAGACAATCGGGGTTATCTGAACCACATGTGCCGGCAATTTCCGCTGTGCCGAACTCACAGGAGCGGCGATTTGGAGCGGATTCGCCAGTTGCGACGCAACAGGCGCGTTGCCCCGGCCCGCCGCACGCCGTAGGCCGAACGCAGCGTCCCAAAGAATACGCGGTTACAAGTGGACCCGAGGTGCTGCAAACGCAAGCGGCCGGGTTGTCTGGACCACATGCGCCGAAAAGTTGCACCAAGCCAGGTTCACAAGCGCCTAACACACTACCGCGGGCGAATTCGCCAGTGCCGTTGCAACAGGCTCGTTGCCCCGGGCCGCCGCAAGGAGTGGCTTGGTAACACATGCCCGAAGACTGTCCAATCCCAAGGCCCCCACAGGAGCAGCCATTAGGGTCGGTGCAAGACGACGAATAAGCTAAATCATTGCAACATGTTTGGCCATTGCAGAATTCCAAAGCAACGACGCAGCACGAGCGCTGACCGTTGTTGCCACATGGCCCCGCCAGGGAAGCCATTGGTATACTCAGGGCGAGCGTGAACAGAAATGCAGCCGCCAATATAGGCTGGAGGCCACTTTTTAGTACTCGCGCAGCCAAGGTGGTGCGTGCAGCAGCCGGTTCGAGGAATTTCCGGCGCTTAACGGCGCAGCTGTCGGCGCAGGCAGGGGAATTCGCGCTCGCCGCAGGTTGTCCTTCTGCTGCGGTCCGCGGCTCATCCTCCAGCGCGTCCCCCACTCCAAGGTCAGCGATAACGTGCAAGCATCACGCTATGGCATGCCCGCTGGCTATCCGGATCAGCGTGTCGAAAGGGTTGGCTTCGGTGTGCGACTTCGTGCTCATCCTAGTGGGTCCGTATAGGTTGATTGTCGGGAAAACATTCCACGCACGAAAGCGGTGAGGTTAAGGCCGTCGCAGAGAAAAGTCAAAGCGCCGGCGGCGGACTGCGTCAGGCGCTGCGAACACCTTGAAACGTAGCCCACTACGCGGGCCTGGCGAGAAAGCTCGCTCTTAAGGTGGCTCCCCGGGCCGGACTCGAACCAGCGACTTGACGGTTAACAGCCGTCCGCTCTACCGACTGAGCTACCGGGGAGCACTATCTGTGAAGCACGAATATTCTTAGGTATTCGCGTCGGCGAGACAAATCAAGTTGCATAGAATAATCTAGTGGGGTCCGCGCGAGAAAAGTTCATCGGAATCGTGCAAGGATGACCCTGAAAGATGATCCTGCTCGACCTCGCGCGACGCGGTCGAGTACCGACTGGAGCTACGCAGTCGATGAGTGATATTTCGTAGGAATCATTAATTTGCCGGATGCGCTAGAGGCGTTTGCGCTGCCCAGTACAATGCGCTCGTCAAGCAGGCCAAAGACGATTTGATCAAGGGAGACCGGCCCGGAGCCATACGGTTGTTGCGGGCGGCGAAGGTTCAACTGCACATTTGCGAAGTGCGCAGCACGCGGGACGTTGCGCCGATGTTCCCCAATTGAAGCGCCGCCTGCGCGCGGCGCGGTGAGAAAAGCCGAAGCGGATGGCGTTCGAGGCCGTCCGCTTCGGCTTTTGAACCCCCTTTAAGCGCGCGATCTAGCGCGAGTGGCCGTTGTGGCCCTGCTTGCCGTTGCGCTCCAACCCGGCCAGCGCCAGCTCGCCCATCTTCTTCTGCGTCCAATGCAGATGCTCGTCTTCCTGCTTCTCGACCTCCGCGACCGCGGGCTTGAGCAACTGCGCGAGGCGAGAATCCTCTGATCGATGCGCGATGTGGCCGAGCAACTCCCAGTCGGCGTGATCCTTGGTCTCGGCGATCACGATGTTCTCGATCGCGTTGAGCTCGGCTTCTGCGGAGGTTTTGGCCTTACCATCGGTCATGGTCTTGAGCAGCGCCTTAGCTTTCGCCTCGGCGAGTTTCGCGCCGACGCTCTTGTAGGTGGGCTTGCCGCCGAGCTTCTCGATGATCTCGGTCAGGATTTGCACGTGGCGGATGGTCTGCTGGTGAAACTCGCGAAACTTGTCCTTGACCTCGCGATTGCGCACGATCTTGATCGCGGCTTCGTAGAGCTCGACGCCGCCGTGCTCGACGGTGAGGAACTCGCTGAGTTTGTCCATCAACTCCTCGCGTTTGAAGCTGGTGCTGGTGAAGTAGTCTTTAACGGTTTCTGTGATTTCAGGCATGCTGCAACTCCTGGCTTCGCGCGGCGCGACGATGCGACTCACCGCGCGGGAAGATTTATCGCAAGATAAAAATGCGATCGCCGAATAATCGAACAATCATCCGACGACTAAAAATTCGACGAGGTCCGCTGTTGGCAAATTCGACCCGAAACCCGTCATGCACTAATCAACTCAAAAGGAGTGAACCCCATGAGCGCCGAACAAAACAAAGAGATGGTCAATGCTACCTGGACCGCTTTCGCAAAGGGCGACATCAAAACGGCTTTCGGCAATATGGCTGACAATGTGAGCTGGCGGTGCAGGGAAACATTCCCGGAGTATCGGGGGTCAAGCGCGGCAAAGATGAGATCCTCAAGTTCATGGGCGCGTTCGCCTCAAAGATCCCCGAAGGAATGCATAGCGAAATCACCCGGGCCTACTCGGATGGCAACGCCGTAATTCTGGAGCCAACGAACAAGGCGAAGGTCAGCAACGGCAAGTCCTACGAGAACGAGTACTGCTTCGTTTTCGAAATCGAGAACGGCAAGATTCGCCGCATCCGCGAATACACCGACACCCAGAAGGCGAAAGATATCCTGTTCAGTTAGGCCGCTCGCGAATCACTGCCGCGGGCGAACAGCGCGTATACCGGGACGCCCGCCAGCACAATCAACAGGCCCGGCCAGGTGTAGGCCGGCTTGACGATCAGCAGATCGAGCATCATCGCGCCCGCCGCGAGGATGTAGGCGATCGGAATCCATGGGTAGCCGAAGGCGCGATATGGTCGCGGCGCATCGGGGCGCTTGCGGCGCAAAACGAATACCGCCGCAACGGTTACGACATAGAACAGCAGCTGCGCGAAGATCACATAGTCGAGCAACTGCGAGTAGGTGCCTGACAGCGTCAGCACCGACGCCCATACTCCCTGGATGATGAGCGCGAAGGCGGGAACGCTCGCAGTATTGAGCAGCCCTGCCGCGGGAAAAAACACGCGGTCATGCGCCATCGCATAGATGACGCGCGCACCGGTGAGGATCAAACCGTTGGCGCATCCGAAGGTGGAGATCATCACGAGGATCGCGGTAATCCACGCGCCCGCGTTTCCCCATACTATCTGCATCGCGGCACTCGCGACGCGGTCGCCGGTGGCATGCGAGATTCCGCGCGCGAATACTGTCGCTCCGGCGGGGTCGCCATTCACCGGCAACTCCGACATGTAGGCAAAGTTGGTCATCACGTAGAGCAGGATCACGACGCCGGTTCCGAATGCGAGCGCGAGCGGAAGATCGCGCCGGGGATTGCGAATCTCGGAAGCGGTGAAGGTGACGCTCGCCCACGCATCCGCGGAGAACAGGGCACCCACCATCGCGGCGCCGAATGCCGCGGCAAATCCGAGATCGAGCGGATGCGTGCCCAAGAAGGCCGTCGCGCTGGCGAAGTTCGCGGCGATCGCGGCCGGGTTGCGCGCGATGAGGCATCCCACGACGCTGATCATCAACAGCGAGAGCAACTTCGCGCTGGTGAAGAGATTCTGGATCAGCTTGCCGAGATCGAGCCCGCGTAGATTGCCCCAGGTCAGAAACGCGATCACGCCGATCGCAACGAGACGTTCTCCGGAAAGCCCGATGCCGCCGATTCCGATCCACATCTCGGATTTGATTTGTGGAAATATCACGCCGCTGAATCGCGCGAAGGCGACCGCGACCGCGGCCACCGTTCCAGTTTGCACGATCAGCAGCAGCGTCCATCCGAACAGAAACGCGACCAGCCCGCCGTAGGCCTCGCGCAGGTAGACATACTGGCCGCCCGCCTGCGGCATCATCGCCGCCAATTCTCCGTATGCGAGTGCGCCGGCGATCGTCATCAGACCGGCGACCATCCACACCGCGATGAGCGCGGCCGGCGATCCGACCTGGCGCGCGATATCCGCCGAGACGATGAAGATACCCGATCCGATCATCGAGCCGGCGACGAGCGTTACCGAATCGAAGAGCGAAAGGCCGGGCTTGAGCGTCTGTGCCTGCGCCGCCGTCGAGGCGGCCGCCCGATTGGCTAATGCGTTCCCCACGCCCCCTCCTCCGCACGCGTCGATACCATCGCATCCACTAAACTCGCGCGGCATCGATTAGTCCACAGCTAACTCAAGTTGAGAGCCCTCAAGATGTTGACCTGCCGTGATCGGCCAACTACGTGGTACATAAGAAGTGCAATTTCAAAAGGAGCCCACCGATGCCGACCAAGAAGAAAAGTTCTTCATCAGCACATAAGCCCGCGCGCAGTGCCCGTAAGAATTCATCGAGTGGCGGCGTTACCGCAATGGCATCCGCGCAACTGAAGCAGTTACGGAAAACCGTCGAGCAACTCAAGAGCCGACTCGAAAAAGAGGCCAAGGCGAACACCACGGCATCAAAGGTTATCGCCGAGGCGAAAAAGGCGCGCGAAGCTCTGATGGGACAAATGAAGAAGCTGCGCGATGAGGGCAGCCGCCTCACCAAAGAGTTGAAACGCGCCCTGGGCGACGCCGACAAGCGCGAGGCCGCCCGCCGTCAGGCAGTCGAGAAGATTGCGGAATTGCGCGCCGAACTCGCGCATCGCACCGAGGAACTGAAGCGCAAGTCTGAGGAACTGGCCAAGCTGGCGGTCGATTCGGCGGGGCGCGCCAAGGACATCATCATGAGCGAAGGGGCGTCTACGTCGGCTAGCGTATCGCCTACCGTGGAAACCGAGTCAGTGGCAGCGGAGACCATAAGGCGTGAGGAATCGCCGCGGGAATCATCGATCGAGGGGGAGCTTCACCCGGAGAGAAAGAACTGACCCGCTGGAGGTCGGCTTCACTAAGCCGCAAAGGCCGGTGGAGAATTCCGCGGGCTTTGTTTTGCAGATTTTAGGGGAACTGAGCGAGGGCGGAGAACGAAGTTGACCCTCGGCGCGCGAAACGCACGAATGGATGCGATGTCGCCGATCATTCGTCCCGCTGCGCCGCGCATTTCGAAAAACCGGGGGACGAGTCGCCTGCGCGCCGCAGGTTATGCCGGCGCGCAGGGACGGTCGCACAAATTTAGCTGCTTACTGAGCAGGGCTGGCGGCTGGCGCGGGCTCAGCCGGGCTGGCGGCCGCCGCGGGGCTCGCGCCGGTATCAGCCGCCGAAGCTGACGCTTCGGGAGCAGCAGGCGTTTCTTCCGACTTACTGCAAGCTGCCGCGAAAAAGAATGAGAGTAGAACCAGGATCAGGACCTTGCGCATCGCTTTTCTCCTTGAGACCTCGGCGCTTCCAGTAGCGCATCAACAAGAGAGTACAAACGTGGGCCAGAATACTGTAGGGGAAATCTAACTTCAAGCGCGCACTTACACAATCGTGACCTGTGCCGACTACGCGTTACTTGAGCGATTTTCAAAGGCTTTAGCGACAAATTTTTGACAATCGCGCCCGCGTCTGTATTATTTCCCATAATTCCCGAGCGAGTCTCGGGTACGGATCGGAGTCGGAAGGGTGCGGGAGGGTGTGCGGTGGCGCTGTGGCGGTGGTGGTCATCTAAGGAACTCGACTTTTCCCCTAATCGAACGGTGCGCGCTATAGACGCGGAAATCGATATGCGACGGCTCGCGCCGCGCCCGTCGAGAATCGCGCACAGTATTTCCAGCTTGCTCCGGTGGATGATGCCCGAGGGCAAGTCGGTGGGACCTCCGATGCGCTCGGTGGCCCGCGAGCTCGAGGAGTTTTTCCCCTCCGACGACTACTGAGGGGATGGAAGAAACGCGCAAGTTCAGGCTGCAAAGCTTTGGTCAAAAGTGTAATTGATCGCAGGGCGGGGTCCTTCGACCCGCGCACCGGGAGAATTGCACGATGAGTCAAATCGAGCGCGTCGCGAGCAACACGCCGTGGGAGCCGATCTTCGGGTACGTGCGCAAAGTCAAAGCCGGCAACTGGCTGGCGATTTCGGGAACCACCGCGACTGACGAGCGTGGGATGATAGTGGGCGGCGGCCAGATGTACGTGCAGGCGCGTCAGGCGCTGGCCAACATCAAAAGCCACGTCGAGAGCGCCGGCTTCACCCTCGCTGATGTGGTTCGCACTCGCGTGTTTGTCACGGATATTTCGCGTTTCGCGGAAGTCGCGCGCGCACACAAGGAGGTTTTCGGCGAAAATCCTCCCGCCTCGACACTAGTCGAAGTCAAGCGCCTCGTGCACCCGGATATGTTGATCGAAGTCGAAGCCGATGCGTTTGGCGGCGCTAGTGCTGGGGGTGGTAGCAACGAAGTTCCGACTCCCGTTAGGAAGCAGGCTGCGCCGGCTTCCAAGCCGGCGGCGAAAACTCCGTCGCGCCCACCTGCGAAATCGAAGGCATCGAAGCCAAAGCGCAGAAGGTAACTTCGCCGGAGCCTGCGTTCCTCGAACCTCGGCAAGATTCCCCGCGCGGTTGCCTCCCTGGTAGCCGAACCTTAAAGTAGGTCCTACCGAATGGAGCAATCTGCTCCTTATAGTTGGTGGTGCGCCCGATCAGAGGGGGAAAATGAGCGCCGGAGTACTCGTATCATTATCGGCGGCGAGGCCCACGGCATGGCCGCGTGATGACGCCGCTAGTACGCGCGCGACGCTCCTGCTCCAGGCCGCGATATGGGTCTGCGTGTTCGTAATCTTCTTCGGCTCGCCGGTACTTCAGATGAACGACTCGCAGTATTCGATGCTCACCGCCCAAAGTATCATTAGCAATCACACGCCCGACCTCTCCAGTTACTGGATCAAGAATTACAAAACCGACCTTCCATTCGACATGATGGCCGGCAAACATGCGTACCAGTTGGCGCGCACCAACGGCCGCCTGCTCTATGGTTTCGGACACGGCACGTCGATTCTGTCGATTCCCTTCGTCGCGATGATGGACCTGTTCGGCATCTCGCCCGCGACCGCAGATGGCCAGTACAACCTTGCGGGCGAGATCATCGTCGAGAAGATGCTGGCCGCGCTGCTAATGGCGTCGCTCGTTATCGTGTTCTTCCGCACAGCGTTGCTGATGCTGGACCGGCAATGGAGCGCCATCGTCGCGATTGGCGCGGGCCTCGGCACTTCGGTGTGGAGCACCGCATCGCGCGGGATGTGGGCGCACACGTGGGAGATGATGCTCGGCGGCATCGTCGCGTACGTCGTGCTGGCGAGCGCTGTACGAGGTCGCTCGATTCGCCCGGTCCTCCTCGCGACGCTGGTTTCATGGATGTTCTTCGTGCGCCCGGTGGGCGCCATTTCTGCGGTCGCGGTCGGCATCTACATCGTGATGCGTCGTCCGCGCGAGCTGATCTCATATGTCATCGCAGGCGCGGCGTGGCTGGCGGCTTTCGTCGCGTACTCGATGCGAATCTTCGGCACCATGGTGCCCTACTACTACTTGAGCAACGACCCGCATGGGATGGGCGTCCATTTCATGCAGGGGCTATATGGAATTCTACTCAGTCCGTCGCGAGGCATCTTCATATATTCGCCGATGCTCGTTCTCGTACTCTATCTCACCGCGCGATACTGGCGATCGATCGCCGATGGTGCGCTCGCAATCGTTTCGCTCTCCATGATCGCGGCAATCGCTGTTGTCGTTGCAGCGCATCCGGAGTGGTGGGGTGGAAATTCCTACGGCCCGCGATTGCTCAGCGACGCGATGCCGTGGTTCGTGCTGCTCGCGATTCTCGCTATCGCCGCGATCCCTCAGACACTCCGCAACGTCCGCACTCCCGCGATCGCGGTCGGCACTCTGTTGCTCGTCGTCAGCGTCGTGATAAACGCCTACGGCGCGTTCTCTTTCGAGACGCTGGAGTGGAACTTGAAACAGCGGCCGCTACCCGCGGCGATGCTGGATTGGTCGCGGCCGCAGTTCCTCGCCGGCTGGATCGATCAGCGCTAGCGCTTGCTGCCGGGCGCCGGACGGGGATCGACGATCTGGCGGCCGGTCGGGCGCACCTCGAGCGAGCATCCGAACAACGAATCGTCGCGAATCAGATACGCCACGGCATCCGCGATGGCCTCGGCGTGCAGCATCTTCGACGGCGCCCATGATTTGATGCCGGCCTTGGTCGCCGCTTCGAGTCCGCGCCGCACCATCGGCGTGTTGACGATACCCGGGCATACGCAGTTCACGCGAATCTTCCTCTCCGAGGCCCACGGCGCGCAGGAATGCGTGAAGTTCACGACCCCCGCTTTCGCCGCGCCGTAAATCGGGTCCTGGCGATGTGGGTACAGACCCGCCATCGAGGCCGTGTTGATGATCGCGCCGCCACCGTGCTTCTGTATGATCGGCGCCGCGATCCAGGTCCCCATGATGACGGCGGTCAGATCGATGTCGATGACGCGCCGCCACTGCTCGAGCGAGGCTTCCGGAAATGGCGGAACGCCGGTTCCCACTCCCGCGTTGTTGTAGAGGATGTGGAGTCCGCCGAGCTTTTCGACCGCAGTGTCGATCATCCTGCGCGCGTCGGCTTCACTGGTGACGTCGGCGCGCACGAGCAGCGCGCGCCCGCCCTCTTTTTCGATCTGTTTGACGGTCTCGGCGCCGCCGGCCTCATCGACATCGGCGACGAGGATCGAGGCGCCATCGTTGGCGAGGCGTATCGAGGTAGCGCGGCCGATTCCTGATCCGGCTCCGGTTATGACAGCAACTTTTCCGCGGATTTCCATTTTGTTTCCTATAAATCTTGTGGACTTGGTTTCAGGCGTAGCGAGAAAGTACCGATCTTTTCAATGGCGACCGGCTAGCCGATTCTTCCAAGCAGTACCCCTGCCACCAGTCCGATTAACACATAGGCGGTGAATGCGACATAGGTGTAGTCGCGCTCCATAAGGAACAACGCGAAACAGAAAGCCACGCGCGCCAGCGGCACCAGGGTCAGGATGAAAAGCCCGAGCGTCATAACAGAATGAGGATCGCCTGCAAGTGCAGCTGGAATTATTTGTGAGAAACTTTCCGGCGGATGCATGTGGCCCGCCTGCACGGCATGGAAGCGCTCGACGTAAAAACCGGGCGCTTTGGTCGCCATCAGGAACAGGCCGATTACGAGCACTACGGCGGCCGCGATCAAAATCGTCCGCAGCAGGATCGGGGTCCACACTCGCAGGATGCGATCTTCTTCGCTCAGCGTGCTGGTTTCGACTTCGGGCACTTAGATCCCTTTCACCGCGCGCCATCCCATTTCGAGCGCGATTAAAACCAGGATCACGACGAACGTCATCCTTAAAGCTCTCACATTCGCATGCGGAAGTAGCTTGCTCCCGGCCAACGCGCCAATCGTGACGCCCAACGCGACCGGCGCCGCAATCGAGGTCGCCACATCGCCACGCGCGAGAAAAACCAACGCGCCCGCACCCGCGGTCACTCCAATCATGAAATTGCTGGTCGCGCTCGAAACCTTCAGCGGCAGGTGCATGAAGTAATCCATCGCCATCACCTTGAGCGCTCCGGAACCGATTCCGAGCAACCCCGACATGATGCCCGCGACGACCATCAGCGCCGCGCCCTTGGGAAAATTGATAACTTCATAGTGCACCAGCTTTCCGGTTTCGTCCTGGACCTCGCCCATGAGATGCAATCGTTTGGCGATTGGATCGCCGCTTTCAATCAGATCGTCTTCCTGTTTTTCCAATGAGAAGTATGCCGATTGCAGCATCATCAGCGCGAAAAGCAATTCGAGAACGGTCGTGGGGATCACCCCTGCGAGGTATGCGCCGGTGAGCGCGCCGGTGACGGTCGCGCATTCGAGCACCATCGCGACCTTCAGGTTGGTCCATCCATCGCGCACGAATGCGACGCTGGCGCCGGCGCTGGTCGCAACTACCGAAATGAGGCTCGCGCCGACCGCGACCTTCATCGGCATTTTCGCGAGCACCACCAGCGCGGGCACGATGAAGACGCCGCCGCCCAGCCCCGACAGCGCGCCGATGAAGCCGGAGCCGACCGACAGCGCGAATAGTCCGAGTAGGATTTCCCCCATCCTTAATATATCCCTCGACTCCGCTTCGCTCCGCCTCGGGTACGCCTGCGGCGTGGCGCTCCGCGCCCCCTTCGGGCCTCGATTTTACGTTTTTTGAAACTTCAACTGACGGCTCTCGTTTCCCTCGACTCCGCTTCGCTCCGCCTCGGGTACGCCTGCGGCGTGGCGCTCCGCGCCCCCTTCGGGCCTCGATTTTACGTTTTTTGAAACTTCAACTGACGGCTCTCGTTTCCCTCGACTACGCTTCGCTCCGCCTCGGGAGCGACTTCGTCGCGGCGCTGTGCGCCCCCATCGGGCCTCTATCCTAAATAAACCGCTCAGATGTTACAGACGGGACGCTCCAGGTCCAATACCATCAACAGGCGGCCGAAGCCGATATATTGCCCCGCCGCCATCCCAATTTCGACGATCTCCGCGTCGGAAAAATGCGCGCGCATCCTGCGAAAGAAATCGTCGTCGATCGAAGTGTGATTGGTCGCCATTTTCTCCGCGAACTCCAGCGCGATCCGCTCGCGCTCGTTAAACGCCGGGTCGGCGCGGAAATTTTCCAGCCGCGAAATTTTCTCTTCAGTCAGACCTTTTTCCATCGCCGATGGAAATCGCGCTTTCTTTCAAGTGAGGCATTGGTTCAGCGACGCGATCCTTAGCCGCACCAACTCCTTGAGCGTGGGGTCCACGATGCCGCCGTTGTGCAGCGGGTAGTAGAACTTAAAGTAGGATTCGATCATGTCGGGCCGATGGCCCAACACTCGCAGCACCGTCGAATCCGCACCGGTCGCATCGATCGATTCAACTTGTTTGCGCATCTCCGAAGGGAGTTGCTCATTGGCCGGAATGCTCAGCCGTGACATTTCTCTCACCCAACCTGTTACGATTTTCTGCTATTAGCGGTGACGCGGGATGATTGAGATCGGTCCGCTGGGAGGTCCGCTGCGAAGCCCACGGTCTATCTGATCGACAATCTCGCGCACCGCCCGCATCGGCTCGCTGGCCTTCCAGATTGGGCTGCCAACCACCAGAAAATCCGCACCCGCGTGAATCGCCGCGGCGCCATCGACGAACTCGCTCGCACCATCGCGCAGACATGGAACCGGCGTCACAATAATGAAGCGCCTTCCGCACATGCTGCGGATGCGCGGGGCTCCCTGCGCCGAGGTGAAAACTCCGTCGAGGCCCGCGGTCGCCGCATGCCGCGCGAGTTCCACCATTCCGTCGATTCCGTGACGCGAACCGTTCTCCGCGTCTTCGCGCGTCACACCCATCAGCATCGCAACCGCGACGATGTGCGGCTTACGCAGCCCTTCGTTCTGGCACAGTCGGTTGATTTCGGCGCGCACCCGCGCAATCGATTCCGCATGCCCATTGAGGTGGACATCGAACATCCGCACCCCGAGGCGCGTGGCCTCCATCGCAGTGCGCATCAGCGCCCGCGGCGTGTCATGGAATTTCAGGTCGAGGAAAACCTCGGCGCCGCGACGGCGAACCTCGCGCACGAAGTCAGGGCCGCCGGAAACAAAAAGCTGCTTGCCGATCTTGAACATGCCAACCAGCCGCCCGAGCTGGTTGACCATCTTCAAAGCTTCGCGCCGATCGCCCAAGTCGAGCGATACGATGAGGCGCTCGCGCAGAGCGCCGTAACGGGTCAGGCCGGAAAACGGCCAATACTGACTCATTGGAATCGTGCCCAGAAAAACTGTACACCGATTCGATTCGTAATTTCTAACGCGCGAGCCATGCGCAGTCGGCCCAATGCAGTCCGCGGACTGCATTCCAAGCTTCGAGGAATTCCTGCATCGAAAAAAACCTTGATATTCAAGACATTTTAGCGATGGCCTGATGGCATCCGCCTTGCTCCCATTACCCCTGCGTGAGAGCTAAGCTGCAAGAAGGTCGCCGCCAATCTCTACAAAAATGCTGGACGGCTTTCGAGCGGCCAAGCCAGGAATCATGGGTTTTATAATCGCCGCAATAATCATTTTCGCATTGATTCAAAGACGCAGGTATCGGCGCATGTCGTGCAATAGAGGCTCGGATAGATGGTCGAGAAAATGGGACCGCTACATGCGCAAATATGATCCGCAGGCGGACGCTTCAGACCGCGGTGCGTGCGCCTCGGAGCACTGGGGCAATTGGCCGAAGGACTTCGAGGATTGGGGGCGCGCCGAGTGGAAGGAATTCAAGGCCTGGTCCCGGCAGCAGGATTGGAGGAGCGGCGCCAAGGATATCGAGGCTGCGGCGCGCGATTTTCAGCGCAAGCTGCGCGAGACCATCGACCGCGAGGCATCGAAGTTCAGTGGTAAGACGCCTGCTGCGGCTGCCGTCGCACCCGAAGCTCCACGCGATCCTCGTCCCAGCGCCAACGACGATCCCAAATTCAAGACCGATGATGAGCGCCGCGCCTACCTGCTGGCGCGCAAACAAGCTTCGCGCGAGGCCGGCTTTTACATCCACCTGATGTGGTACGGCATCGTCATCGGATTCCTGTTCCTGCTCAACATGTTCACCAGTCCGTTCCACTGGTGGTGGCAATGGCCCGCGTTCGGATGGGGGTTCGGCATCGTGAGCCACTTCGCCGCGGTCTACGGATGGGACGTCATCCGCCAGCGCGTCTTCGAGCCCGCGATTCAGCGCGAGGTGCGCGCCGAGGTCACCAAGGAAAAAGAGGTGATGGCGACCGAGAAGCAGGCCTCGCTCGATGAGCTGACCGCCAGCTTCGCGCATGAGATCCGCAATCCGATCGCCGCCGCCAAGAGCCTCGTGCAGC
Organism: uncultured delta proteobacterium; assembly: GCA_963815835.1. GTDB lineage: Bacteria > Desulfobacterota > Binatia > Binatales > Binataceae > DATGKG01. Next base: position 1,632,110 of record CAWFIF010000001.1, on the reverse strand, counting down.
AGATGGGCGAAGATCCGACCTCGCAGGAAAACGTCGAGTATGCGAAGGTCGCGCTCGATGAGTTGCAGCGGGTCGAGAAGAGCGTGTCGCATCTTCTCAAGTATGCGAAGGAAGAAGACTACAACTTCGACAACGTGAATCTGGCCGCGATTCTTGACGCATCGTTGACTCAGATGCGCGGCAAGTTGGAATCGAAGAACGTCTCGATCTCGCGCAACTACATCGGAGGGCCCACGGTCCGCGCCGATGCGGACAAGCTGCGCCAGGTTTTCACCAACATCATCGACAACGCGATCGATGCGATGGAAAACAACACCAGCGAGCGTCATCTCGATGTCGCGATCCGCAGCGCGAATCCGGGCATGGCGACGGTGACGATTCGCGACAACGGATGCGGCATTCCGGAAGACAAGCTCGCGAAGATTTTCAATCCCTTCTACACCACCAAGCAGACCGGTACCGGGCTCGGGATGGGAATCGCGAAGAAGGTGGTCGATTCACATCGCGGCAAGATCGATGTGAACAGCCGCGTGGGCGAAGGCACTGAGCTATCGATTTCTATTCCGCTTGCGGATGCGGCACGCGCCTGGATCAACGCCGATCTGAATGGCGCCGCGTCAGCCGTGAATCAAAACGGAACCGCCGCGCAGGCACAACCTGCAGACTCGCCGCCGCAGGCGAAGCCCGCAGGCTCGCCAATGAACAGCGGCAACAACACTTCATCCACAACTACGATTTTGGATTCGTCGCCGACCGTGCAACTTAGCGCGGCGGCTGACTCGATGAGGGGACGTCAATGACGGGGCGCTTGCTGATCGTTGACGACGAGCGCGGCATCGTTATCGCGCTCAAGGGACTCTTTTCCAAGGAAGGTTACGAGGTCGAGACCGCGGAGTCCGGTGAAGAGGCGCTCGAAAAAGTCAAAGCCGCGCCGTTTCACGTCATCATCACCGACTTGAGCATGAAGGGAATGAGCGGCCTCGACCTGTTGCGCGCGGTGCGCCAGCTCGACGCGGAGTGCGCGGTCCTGATGATCACCGCCTACGGCTCGCAGCGAATCGCCGTCGAGGCGATGAAGGCCGGCGCCGAGGACTACCTTCCCAAGCCATTCGACAACGACGAGTTGCGGATCAAGGTGCGCAAGGTGATGGAGAAGCAGCTCCTGAAGCGCGCCCATCAACAACTCAGTGAGCAGGCAGCGCGCGAGGCCGGGAGATTCGCCGATATGGTGGGCGGCTCGCTCGCGATGGTGCGCGTGTACGAGACCATCGAGAAGGTCGCGCAGACCGATGCGACGGTGCTGGTTCGTGGAGAATCGGGGACGGGCAAGGAGTTGGTCGCAAAGGCGATCCACTTCAGGAGCCCGCGCGCCAAAGGCCCGTTCGTGGCTGTCAATTGCGCGGCGTTCTCGCGCGAGCTGGTCGAGAGCGAACTCTTCGGTCATGAGAAGGGATCCTTCACCGGCGCCATTGCGCGGCGCGAAGGCAAATTCGAGGCGGCGGAAGGCGGCACGCTGTTTCTCGACGAGATCGGCGACATGAATCCGGAGACGCAGGCGAAATTGCTGCGCGTCATCCAGGAGAAGCGCTTTGAGCGCATCGGCGGCAATCAGTCGCTCTCGGCAAACGTCCGCATCATCGCCGCGACCAACCAGGACCTCGAAGCGATGGTGGCCGAGGGGCGCTTCCGCGAGGACCTCTATTATCGAATCAAGGTGGTGGAGATTCGCGTCCCGCCACTGCGCGAGCGGCGCGAAGACATCCCGCGTCTTGTGCAGCATTTTCTGAAGGAAGCCTGCGAGCGATTCGGGACCGCGCAGAAGCCGCTTCACAAGCAACTCACGCCCGAGGCGATGCGCGCATGCGTCGAGAATCCATGGCGCGGGAATGTGCGTTCGCTGCGTTCGGCTATCGAGCAGGCAGTGATCCTGTCCTCGGGCGACGAAATCACGCCCGCCGAGTTGTTCGGCGGCACACCCACGGAGGCGACCATGAAACTGGAGAGCGGCGCCGGCGCGTCATCTTCACCGCCGGCAGAGATTCATCTCAACGAAAACGGCAATGGTGGCAACGGCCTACGATTTCGCGAGGCGAAAGAGAAATTCGTCAGCGAATGGGAGCGCGAATATTTTGTGCGGGCGCTGCGCTCGACCAATGGAAACATCTCGCGCGCGGCCGAAAAAGTCGGAATGTATCGGCAGAGCTTCCAGCAGAAAATGCGCGAGCTGGGAATCAGCGTCGCGGAGTTGGGACTCAAGGCCGAAGAGGAATGAGGACGGCGAATCATGGATGAGACTTCAACCACGTCATCGAGCGGTAGTTCGGCGACGACTTCAAGCGCGCCGAATGTTCCGGAGGCCAAGGGTTTCCCGATTCCTCCTCCGTTACTCGCGCTGCTGTGCCTGGCGGGTGGATTGCTGCTGCACGCCCTGTCGGGCGGTCCGCGTGCCGTTTATGCGCATCACATTCTTGGTCTGCTGTTGGTCGCGGGAGGAACCGGGATTTGCTTCTACGCGGCTGCACTGTTCCAGGCGCGCGGCACAACCAAGAACCCGCAAGGCGAAGCGACCGCTTTCGTCGTCGAGATGCCGTACACGTTCACCCGCAATCCGATGTACCTGGGCATCACGCTTGTTCTTTTCGGGTTCGCGGTTTTCTTCGCGTCGATCGCGATGCTGCTCGCGCCGATCGCGTTCGTCGTCATCATCGATCGGATGGTGATTCCGCTTGAAGAACAAAACATGGAGCGGCTTTTTGGCGCGCAATACTCCGATTACAAAACGCGCGTGAGGCGCTGGCTGTAGGCAAATTCACAAGTATCACGCGAGGTTGCCACGCAGCCCGCGCGAATCGAGGAGAAGTGAGATGTTTATCGAAAGAATTCTGAGTCTATTCGGCGGCAAGCTGCGGCGATGGATCAAAGCGCGCGAGTCGCGCGACCCCGAGGCGGTCTACGAATCCGCGATCGCGGACCGGGTGCGCCGCTATCAGCAACTGAAGAGCGCGGCCGCCGGTGTCATCTATATGCGCAGCAAGCTGGAGCGCGACCTCAAGCGCAAGACCTCGGAGCTGGTCGAGGTGGCGGAGCAAGCTGTGCAGGCTGCCGACATGAATGAGGATCAGTGCGCCCTCATCCTCTTGCGGCGCAAGCATGAGCTCGAAGCGGAAACCGAACGCCTCAAGGAAGAGCTGACGCAGCTTACGAACGAAGCCGAGGACGCGAAGAAAAATCTCATCGCGTTCAAGGACGAAATCGAAAAGCTGAAGGTCGAGAAAGTCCGGATGATGGCGCGGCTTCGCAACGCGCAGGCGCGGGTGCGCATCCAGCAGGCGCTCGAAAGCCTCTCCTACGACGAGGATGTGCGATCGCTCGAGGAAGTGCGCGAGTCGATTCAGCAGATGCTCGCGCAGGCCGGCGTCAACAAGGAGCTGCATAGCGCCGAGGTCGAGGAGAAGCTCGGCGAGATCCGGCGTCGCAACGCCGAAGCGAAGGCCGAGGCCGAGCTCGACGACATCAAGCGTCGGCGCCGCGGCCTGGTGCCGATGGATGCGTTCGTGCAGAACGGCGCCAACGGCAATCCGCACGTCAGCGGCAATTGAACGGAAACCGCGGGCCGATGCAGAACATCATGCGCATGGCGATTGTTCCGCTCGCGGTGGCAGGTCTGACCCTGGGGGCCTGCCACATGACGCCCAACGAAGTAAAGGTGACTCTCCCCAGCGATACCAAAACGCCGAACGACTCGATCAATGCAGTCGGCATCTTCGGCGGCGCCAACGTCAACCTACACTCGATGATCGTATGCGCGGGACGAGTCCCACTAAATAGCGGTAATGCCATCGTCAAGGATTCATGCTTCACCGGCGACACCAACGTCGTGGTATGCACCGACGCTACCAGCATAAGCGCGGTCCGATGCTCGCCAGGCGCAGGATCGCTCCTGATCGGCGGCAACAGCAACGACGTTATCGCTTATGCGCGGATGCGCTGAAATAATGAGAGTCATGCGCACCTCGATAATTCTTCTGGCGTTGAGCGGTTTGATGGTGGCGGGATGTTTCACCTACTCGGCGCCACCACCTCCTCCGACCTCGATGACCGCGTGGAGTCCGACCGGCAGCTTCTCGTTCAGTTCCGGTGGGAACTGCGCCGGGCAGACAAGTCTGGTAGGCGGCTTCGCGACGGTGACCGACGCGTGCTTCACCAGCAGCTACAACGTAGTGCTCTGCAGCGACAACACGATGGCGAACCCGGTGCGATGCACGCCCTCGATCGGATCGCTGTCGCTCTCGGGCACCGGCGGCGATTCGATCTCATACGCGCGCTTGAAGTGAAATGGCGAAACAAACCCACCAAGGGTTGCGTCTTCTGGGCTTCCCTCGGTTGTTCCGAGGAAGTGGTCCAAGCGATTTTCGCCGTCAGGGCGAAGCGAAAATCATGAAGGGTCTAGGAGGGAGCTTGGCTCCAGATTCTGGATCTGCGATGCATCGTGATTTGCAAGAACGAACCCAAATCTACGAGGAAAGACGCGCGCTTTCTTCCAAGGATGGGTGGCGTCCGCACACTCTCATGCGGTTGTCATGATTGGCGAGGGGCAGAAAAGAAAGTGCAGAAACAAACCCATTGCGAGCATCGCGAGCAATGGCCCTGAGGCTTTGCGAAGGGCCTCGGACGGTACCGACGCAAATATCCTAAAGCGGAAAAACAAACCCACTTCCGCACTCGCGCCGCGACACGGAAAATCGCAAAAACAAACCCACTTCGCAGATCAGGAGAACGAACGGCGTAACCGATTGATATTACTAAGTAATTTCCAAGTCCGCTAACCGGCGGTTAGGGCAAATCCTAGCGCCGGAAGAGCTGCGATTCCTCGATAGGGAGCTGCAGCGCGTAACGGCGCATCCAATCCAACGCCACCTGCGAGCTGAGTAGCTTCACCCAATCGCGCGTGCCGCGCATCTGGTAGCGGCGGGACGTTTTGACGTCCTCGGAATCGAGCGCGATACACACCGTGCCGACCGGCTTGTCGGGAGTGCCGCCATCGGGCCCCGCGATTCCCGAGGTTGCGATGCCAACATCCGCGCCGACGCGCTTGCGCACCCCGGCCGCCATCTCGCGCACGCACTCCTCGCTCACCGCGCCATGAGTGCTGAGGGTTGCGTCGCTCACGCCGAGCAGCGACTTCTTGGTTTCATTGGAATAGGTGACGAGGTCCGCCAACAGGAACTTCGAGCTTCCCGGAACATTAGTAAGGCGGTTCCCGATCAGTCCGCCCGTGCACGACTCAGCAACTGCCAGCTTGATGTTGTGACGTGTCAGCAACTGCGCCACGACTTCTTCCATTGACGAGTCGCCTTCAGCAAAAAGATAATTGGAAATCTTCGCACGGACACGCTCGCTCAGCTCCTCGAGCTTGCGCTCGGCCTCGCCCGGCTCACCCTCGACGGTGATACGCATCGATATTTGCGGAAAGCTCGCGCGAAACGCCACGCGGCCCTCTTCCGGCTTGATGAGCCCCAGCACCGCCTGGTCGAGGCCCGATTCGCTGATTCCGAAAGTCTGGAAAATCCGCACCGCGAAAACCTTGTTGGTACCGCGATTCTTCGCCAGCCACGGTACCACCCAGTTTTCCATCATCGGTTTCATTTCGCGCGGCACGCCGGGCATCACGATCAGATGACTCACGCGACCGCCATCGGGTACCGGTAAATGAAATCCAGGCGCGGTGCCGAGCGGGTTGGGAATCACCTCGGCGCCTTCAGGAAAGTCGGCCTGCTTGAGGTTGTTCTCAGGCATCACGCGATTGATGGTCGCGAACATGCGGCGCATCGTTTCGACGCTCGGCTCATGGCGAACCAGTTTGCGTCCGGTGATGCGCGCGATCGTCTCGGTCGTGAGGTCGTCGGCGGTTGGTCCGATGCCGCCGGTCGAGATGACCACGTCGCCGAGCTGGATGCCGGTGCGCCACGCCCACTCCAGCCGCTCCGGCACGTCGCCGACGGTGATCACGGCCGCGAGGTCGATTCCGTTCTCATGCAGTTTGTCCGCGAGGTAGTTCGCGTTGGTATCGACTACTTTCCCGGTGGTGATTTCGTCACCGGTGGAAAGAATGACCGCTTTCTGAATCATCACTGCCTCCCGTAAACGCGTGCCGCCGTGAGGTTCCAGCTACAGCACGTGCGCCAAAATTCTCACGACGATATTTGCATAAATTCCCGCGAACAGATCATCGAGCATCACGCCCGGCCCACCCGGCATTCTCCGATCGATCACGGAGGCTGGGAACGGCTTGATGACATCGAACAGCCGGAACAGCAAGAACCCGCCGAGCAGCCATGGCCATCCAAGCGGATTTAGAAACATCGTCGCGATCATGCCGAGCACTTCGTCGAGCACGATCTTCGAGCTGTCATGCTCACCGAAGATCTGTTCGGCGCGGCCCGCGATGAGGCATGCCAGCACGAAAACTGCCGCGAAGATCGCGACGAAGATCATCGGCTCCTCCTGCCACATCGGTGCGCAGAAGAAGTATCCGATGATGAGTCCCACCACCGAGCCCGCGGTTCCAGGCGCGAACGGCGAATAGCCGGTGTAGGCTCCGGTGGCGAGAAAAATAATGACCTGGCGCATCGGGGTTTTCGGCGAAGCCGCGACCATAGCACGGCCCAGCGAGTTGGGTAAGAGAACTTTGGGGCGCGGTTATTCGGCGCGCAGCGGCATCGGCGTATCGTTGGCTCCAATGTCGCAGGATTTCACGCCCTCGATCTGAGCCGCGACTTTGCGCGCGAGCTCGTCCCACGGCGGGACCAGCCCGGGTCCGTTCATCCGTACCGCGCCGAGCACGCACTCGACGTTGATATCAGCGAGTCCAAACTTCGGATGAGAGAGCAGCGCTGCACGCACTTGCGCCGCGACCGCAGCGTCGCGCAGCTCCTGCCATTCGCGGCCACCGCACGAAGCATTGATCTTCTGCGCGCATGACCTCAGCGCCTCCACCATTGTGTCGATCGGGAGCACCGCGGTATTGAGGACCAGATCGTAGATGCAGGGGTCGTCGATATCGAAGCGGTACAGCGATAGCGCGCGCGCTTTCACTTCGCGGTCGTGATCGCGAACGCGCTTTTCCGCCGCGGCGGCCGTAAGCTTCTCGATGCTGACGATGTTGCGCACGCGAATCGGAAACGGCGCCATCGCGCGCACGCGCAAGCCGCATCCGTTGGCGGGCATCAGTTGCGCACCCGAACTGCTCGCGAACACCATGCGGTCCTGCGCCATCTCGCGAAAGATCGCCGCGTGTAGAAAGGCGCGTAGTCGATCGACATCGACCTTGGGACGTTCCCAAAAATAGGGCTTTCGTTCGTCGATGATGAGGAACTGCTCCGGCTCGACGTTGTACGCGCGCGAGGCCGCGCTGACGAGTTCCCGGCGACCCCAGAAGCGATACCCGAGGGCATCCGCGGCGAGTTGCCCGAGTTCGTCGCCGCGGCTGCCGAGTTGCTGGTTGATAGCGATAATGGCCATCGCGCACCCCAAGCAGGCAGATTTTCAAGCCCCACAGCAATCTTAGGGTCCGAAATTCGGCTTGCGCAAACGAAATGGTGGAAAGCCGTCAGGATGATAAGTAGGATTTCGGCGATCCTGCGAAGCCTTTGGCCGCGCGGCGTTGGCCGGCTCGCCCACCCAAGAGACGTGATGCCCAGGAGACGCGATGGCGCAGAAGAAAAGAAGGCCGAGTCTGCTCGGCGGCCAGCAAATAAATCCGCAGGCGGTGCGCGGCGATATGAGCGCCGCCGAACTGATCGATAGCGCATTCCTCGCCTACAATGGCAGGCGCCTGCGCGAGGCGTGCCGCCTGTTCGCCGAGAAGATCCTCGAGCGCGACGTGACGGTCGGCATGAGCGTCACCGGGGCGCTGACGCCGGCCGGCCTCGGAATGTCGTGCCTGATTCCGCTCATCGAAAATGGCTTCGTCGATTGGATTGTGTTGACCGGCGCGAATCTCTATCACGACACGCATTTCGGCATCGGGCTCAAGATGTTTCAGGGCTCGGCCGAGGCCGATGACGTGGCGCTGCGCGACGCCGGCGTGGTGCGCATCTACGACATCTTTTTCGATTATCACGTGCTGCTCTCGACCGACGCTTTCTTTCGTCAAGTCGCGCGTAACGAGGAATTTCAGCATCCGATGAGCAGCGCGGAATTTCATTATCGCGCCGGCCGTTACGTCGCGGAGCGCGAGCGCGTGCTCAAGCTGTCGCGCCGCTCGTTGCTGGCCGCCGCATACGAACATGCGGTGCCGATCTACACCTCGTCGCCGGGTGACTCGTCGATCGGGATGAACCTCGCGCTGCTCGAGCTCGAGGGCGGGGCCCTGCGAATCGACCCGCTCGCCGACGTGAATGAGACCGCGGCTATTGTCTACGCGGCGAAGAAGAGCGGCGGAAAGAGCGCGGTGTTCATCCTCGGCGGCGGCTCGCCGAAAAATTTCGTGTTGCAGACCGAGCCGCAAATTCAGGAAGTGATGGGTGTCGCGGAAAACGGTCACGACTACTTCCTGCAGGTGACCGATGCGCGTCCCGACACCGGCGGCCTCTCGGGTGCGACGCCATCGGAGGCGGTGAGCTGGGGAAAAATCGATCCCAGCAAGCTCCCTGATTCTGTCGTCTGTTATGTCGATTCGACGGTCGCGTTGCCGCTCATCACCGCTTATGCACTCAACAAGCGGAAGCCTCGCAAGGCGCGAAGATTGTACGAAGAGCGCGAGAAGATGCTCGCCGAGCTGACCTCGGCATACGAGAAGGTCCGCAAGAAGCGGCTGGCGCGCGGCGAATCGTAGCTGCATTAATGATGAAGAGCATCAGCGATCCGATAAGGCGAGGCCGGGTGATTCGATCCATCAAGAATACCGTGACGAGCGATCTCGATCTGACGCGCGAGGTCGAATACGCGCGCAAGGCGGCGCTGGCGGCGGGCGAAATCCTGACGCGCTACTACGGCACGCAGTATGAGATCGGCTCCAAGGGAAAAAATAATCCGGTCACTATCGCCGATACCGAGGCCGACGCCGCTATCAAGTCGATTCTCACCCACGCGTTCCCCGACTACGGATGGCTCTCCGAGGAAACTGTTGACAATGAGGACCGTCTCGGCAAGCAGCGCGTATGGATCGTCGATCCGCTCGACGGCACCAAGGAGTTCATCAACCAGGTGCCGGAATTTTGCGTAGCGATTGGTCTGTCCGACAATGGTGAACCGGTGGTAGGCGTTACCTACAATCCGATCACGCAAGAGATGTGGTGGTCGGCGCGTGGGATGGGATGCCATCTTGGGCAGCATCGGGTGCACGTCACCAGGACGCGGATGCTGCATCGTGCCAGCGTCTTGGCGAGCCGCAGCGAGACGGCACGCGGCGAATGGGAAGTATTCCACGGGATTCTGAAGGCGGTGCCGACCGGCAGCGTCGCCTACAAACTCGCGATGGTGGCGGGCGGCAAAGCTGACGCGACTTTCACCCGCTCGCCGAAAAACGAATGGGACATCGCGTCAGGCGCGGCGCTTATCATCGAGGCGGGCGGCAAGATGACAGACATCGACGGCAATCCGATGACCTTCAACAAGAAGATCACCAAGTGCGCCGGCCTCATCGCATCGAACGGCATTCTGCACGATCAGTTGATGAAGGTCGCGCCGCACCACAGCCGCATCACCGCCAAGAAGTAACTCCTTCAACTTGGTCCGGGTTCTTTTCCGGGTCCCTCGCGCTTTTTTTGCGAGCGGAGGGTCGGTGCTTCATGCGATGCTCCTCCCGTCCACCCATTCGCCTGTCATCAAAATCGAAACGTGCGCAGCGGCGAACCGGCCAGAGCGATCAGCTTCTCCTCCGGCGAGAGCGGCGGCATCACATTGCTCGACGCGAACGCCTCGCCGAAAAAACTATCGGAATATTGACCGACCAGTACGTCCGACGCAGTTCGGGAGACCGGCGTGCGCCAACTGCGGCCGGCAAAGATGAAAGCCCGCGTCGCAACCACGGTCTCCCGCACGTGCAAATAGAAGCGAGAGGTATCGAAATCGGGGTTGCCGTCAAACTCGATATTGTCCGACTCAATCTGCTGGGTATTCTCGATTGCTCCAGCATAGTTCAACAGGGCGTCGCTGAATCCGTCCGGCTTATAGAAGACATTGAGGTTGCCGTGCCCATGGTACACTTCCGGCCCTACCGAGCCGTTGGCCTCTGCGTGATGATCATGGTCAGCTTGAATGCGAGAACCGGCAGCGCATGACCATCCCGGCCCCCTGGAACCGACAAATCGGTCTCCAACGCGGGATGCGAAACCACGTAGCCGACCACCACGGCTTTCATTCCCACCGCACGTGGAGGGCCAGTCCAAGGGTCCATCGGTAGGAGCCCCACCAATCCCATCGCCGGAGAATCGAGCGAGGCAATCGGCGCCTGGCGCGGGTGCAACGTCGATTTCGCGCTACCCGCGGCACATCCAACCGACGCCAACGCCACAGCGCAGGCGAGCCATATGATTCCACGCATGCGTTGACCGCAAGACATGCACGGATCTCCTTGGGGCCTGTTTTCCCTTACGCCGTTTGACGTCCAATGGGAAATGTTTTCGTAGGGCCAGATCGCGCTATTCGAAGCGAACTCGAAGAGGATTACGTGGCTGGCGCGCCTCATGCGGTGGCTTCGAGCATGAAGCGCGCAGCATCAGCCCGCGGCTGCGGTGGCAGTTTGCGCCGGTGCCGCTCTTCCTTTTCCGGTTTCCGGCAGCAGGTACATGCAACCGATCGGCAGAAAATGGAAGACCAGGAAAAACATCATCACGTTCTTGAGCCCGATCGATGCGGCCAGCGCGCCACCCACGATGGGCGATACGAACGCGCCCGCATAGCCCACCGACCATACGAACGCCAAACCGACGCCCATCTTTTCGGGCGTCATCCCCGGAAGTTCCATCACCAACGTCGTGATCGCGGCGAGCGATCCCGCGGCGCCAATTCCAAACAACACTAGCGATGCCCGGATCAGCATCGGATCGGAAAATACGACCGCGCCGAAGCATCCGAACAGCGCGCAGATCGCGACTGGCCACAGGAACGGCTTTCGAAGTCCCGACATCCCCGTCCCGAGTCCTCCGGCTAACGCCGCGAAGATGCCGGTGAGCGGCAACACCGAGGTCAGCGACGATGCTTCCGCGAGGCCCAGCCCCCGATACTGGCTGTAGTAGGTCGGCAGGAACGCGGTGTAGAGCTGGAAGACCCACATCCCGCCGAACAGCCCGGCCGCGATGAGCAGGATCTCGCGACGCCGCGCCACTTCGCCAAGGGCCGAGCCGCGCTCCTCTGCCGATTCGGTGACCGCGGCATCGACGATCGGGTTGCGGCGCTCGTAGCCGAAAATCGTCCACAGCAGCGCGACGACCGCGCATGCGATCCCATAGTCGCGCAGCACCAGCAGCCATGATGATCCAACTCCGACGTAGATCGGCGCGGTCAACTGGAATACCGCGAACAGCCCGATGTAGGCGCACAGCGCGTTGACCATATTGATGTAGGGCCATTCGTGCTCGCCGAACCATTGCATCGTGAGCGCGCCGGGCGGCGCGATGATGACGCCATAGCCGATGCCCTCGAGCACGCGCCAGAAAAGCAGTTGCCCAAAGCTGCCCGAGTAGCCGCTCAGAATCTCCGCGATCGACATCAGCCAGATGCCCGCAATGAGCGCGCGCAGCGCCCCGAGTTTCTCCATGACGATCGCGCCCGCCATCGAGAAGATCGCGATGCATAGCGCGATGATCGAAATGATGAGGCCGGCGTTGGCGAGCGAGATGTTCAGACTTTTGCTTATCGGGACAAGGATCGGCGCGGGGGCCAGCCAGGTCACCGACTGCGAGAGCAGCGTAAGGAGGAGCAGGATCTCGATGACCCATCGATACGGCGAGAGGCGGTTTGCATCACTCATTAAACAATAACTCCGCGGTCGTATGTCTGTATAACGCGGCGGCGCGATCGATTGCCACCATGATTTTTCCTCGGGTTGCTCGCAGCGGAATTCATGCGCTGAATCTATTGCCAACTTGTCCAAAAGGCTCCGGCCACATACATTCAACTCCGACGGGAACTCGCAATCGGCGTCCGGCGAACAGGCTCACGTGCTGGGAAAGAGCGATGCAGGCACAGCGCGCGCTCCGAGCGTTGGCAGCGACCAGAGGTGGCCATGTTGGTATTTCTAATCCATGTTCGCGATCCGCAATTTTACGCCGTGCCGACAGCCGGGCGCGCGAAAAACGGCAACCTGCGCATCATGGGGTTCCCACCGATCGGAATCATGTCGCTCTCCGCGGTGCTAAAGCGTGCCGGCCATGAATGCGTGATGTTCGATCAGGCCAACCCCGCGACTCCAAACCAGGTCATCATCGAGCAGATTCGCATGCGACGGCCGCAACTGGTCGGGTTGAGTTTTCTGAGCACCACCAGCTATCCGTACGCCAGGATCCTCGCCCGCCAGATCCGCGCCGCCGATTCCAAGGTCAAAGTCGCCATCGGCGGCGTGTTCGCGACGTTGAACGCGCCGCTGGTGAAACTGCAATGCAGCGAGGTGGACTTTGTCTGCCGCGGTGACGGCGAGCAGTTGATTCTCGACCTGCTTGAGCAGCTCGACAATCCCGCGGCGGTCGCCGGGCTCACCTGGGCGCGAGACGGCCAGGTGGTAAACAATCCGGACCGCGCGGTCGAGCGCGATCTCGACCAGTGGCCTTTTCCGGACCGCGAAAGCCTCGCGCTGGACTTCGTCGAGTCGATGCCGCTGGATGTGCCCGCGGTTCTGTCAATGGACCGTTTCACCACGATGCAGGCGTCGCGCGGATGCCCACGCCATTGTGTTTACTGCGACATTCCGGGCTTCAACCAGCATAAATGGCGCGCCCGCAGCCATCAGCATGTGCTCGCGGAATTCAATCATCTGAGGGAACACGGCTACGGTGCGGTGTACTTTGTCGACGATCATTTCCTATTGCAACCGAGGCGGATCGAAGCCATCTGCAACGGGCTAATCGAGAGCGGTCCGGCTATCCACTGGGGTTGCGAGGGCAGAGTCGATTCGGTCGCCGAGCATCTGTATCCGTTGATGGCAAAGGCCAATTGCCGCACCGTGATGTTCGGGATCGAGAGCGGCAGTCAGAAGGTCCTCGACCGGCTCGAGAAGGAGCAAACCCTTAAGCAAGTTGAGACCGCGGTCACGAATGCCAAGCGGGCGGGGATCGAAATCGTGCACGGCTTCTTCGTGGTAGGCAACCCCGATGAGACCGTGGCCGACCTGCGAGCGACTTTTGATTTTGCCGCGCGGCTTCCGCTCGACACCTTCAACTTCAACCGCCTGTGTGTCTATCGCGGCACCCCGTTGTGGCAGGAATATATCCGCCGCAACCTGGTGGACGAGGACCGCGACTGGTTCAAGTTTTTCAAGTGCTCCGAGATCGATCGGACCTGCCTGCCGGGCGAGGTGATCAACCGCGAGCGCAACGCGGGTTTCCGCAGAATATTCCGTTACAAGCTGCTTCATTATCCGCTGCAGACGGTTCGGCTCCTGCGCCGTTTCACGCGCTTCATGCGGATACGCGACGTGGTCTACCTGATTCTCAAGCCCTTCTTCGGCCAGCGTCGCGGCCCCACACCGGCGGAGACCCTTTCGCGCACCGTCGAGCCTGCGGAACTTGTATGAGGCGGTGGCGCAGAAGTTACCACCGTGATTTTTCCCATCGAATCGCGCGGGAGTGGCCTTTGAGCACTCGCTTCCGTCCGATCGTAGATGAACTCGCCGAGTTGGAGTTCGGACAACATCCGCTCCAACTCTGGCCCCGGCTTGGTAACCCGCGATACGGAAGATCCGTTTGTTAACCGAGAATTCATAAAAACTTTCTTTGTGCAAATTCTGGCCCTCGGTCTTGGACTTACGATGCCGAGATAGGGTATGAAGACCGACGCGGCGGTGGGTGGGGTTTCGTCTCCGATCATTCCGCTGAATTGCGATGAGTAACCGGAGCAAACCGTTCGCTGATGAGGTTCCCCGTGGTGCGGGTCGGCGCCCACATGCGTCCCCGCGACGGAAAGGGGTAAACTATCGGGCGATCGCGGCCACTCTCGCGGCACTTGCCGTGGTCGGGGTGTTTTATGCTTGCGGCACAAGTCCTGGACTGACTCGGCTTGCAACAGTTCCGCCTCCGAAGAGTCCCAAGCAAACCGTCTTCCTTCCCGCGACGACCTGTCAGACCTGCCATCCTACTCAGTACAACGAGTGGGCGACCTCGATGCATGCGTATGCGCAACACAGTCCGGTGTTCATCGCATTCAATTCTTTCGTGTTGAATGGTACAGGGGGGAGTCTCGGCACCTTTTGCGTGCGCTGTCATAGCGGGATCGGAATTTCCTCGGGCGAGAGCGCCATCGAATCGAACAGCAAACGCTCCTCGATCGCGATGGAGAGCGTCACTTGCATGACGTGCCATTCGCAGAGCGCTAACTTCGTCGAAGCCACTGGTCAGATTCCGCTTCCGGTTCCGGGCGATCCGGAACCGACGGTGTATGGGCCATACTATGGCTCCGACGAACCGGGCGCTCCATCCGATCCGTCCCTTCGTCTCATCAAGACGCCGCACAAGTCGCGTTACTCTCCGCTGTTTACCTCGGGACACCTATGCGGCGCATGCCATGACGTCTTCACTCCGGACGGCTTCCGTCTGGAAGAGGCATACAGTGAGTGGAAGAATGGCCCGTACGCGCGGCGTGGTATCGTCTGCGAAGACTGCCATATGGGTCCGGAAGCCGGTAAGCCGACTCCTCACTCGGAGCTGCCCGAGGGCTACATCGTAAACAACGGTATTTTTCCCACAGCGCCACGCCGCCATAAATCGAGTCATAAGTTCACCGGCCCTGATTATTCGGTGATAAAGGACTTCGGCAAGAATGAGCTCTTCCTCGGCGATAAGGGATTTGCGGAACTCCAGACGCATCTCGATTCTGAGCGCGAAACCCTCCTGCGCAACGCTGCGACGATCGATGTAAGCCACCCCGACAGCGTCCGTCCCGGTTCCACGATGCGCTTCGACGTGACTGTTACCAACTCGGGCGCAGGTCACAATCTGCCGACGGGCTTTGCCTCCGAGCGCCAGGTCTGGCTTGACATAAAAGTGCTGGATGGGCGTGGGGAAAAGATCTATGAGTCGGGCGACTATGATCAGTACCAGGACTTGCGCGACTACGAGAGCATGGCGGTTCAAGATGGGACCCTGCCATATGACAGCGATCTTCTTAACCTCGAAGCTACCTTTGTAATCACCAACTTCCTCGGCACCCAATCGGAAGCTATCAGCACCACGAATCGGCTTCTCGGTCCCGCGCCGTTTCTCGCTCCCCCGCCGAACCCAACTTTCCTGCAAGGCTTCCCATTCGCGGGACGAGTGTTCAAGGAAGGTATTCCGCCGCTCAAGAGCAAAACCGCCACGTACCGTGTAAGCGTACCCGTCGATGCGACCGGTCCGCTGAGGTTGAGCGTGCGGTTGCGCTACCGGAATTTCCCGGCGCACTTCCTGCGCGACCTCGGGGTTGCTGATGTCATACCCAAACTGAGGATCGTCGATATGAAGACCTATGAAGGAAGCGTCTCGCTGGCAAAGTAGATCGGCATCATGCGCCCAGCAATGTCACCTCGATTTAACATGGCAGCCACCCGAAAATATTCGTGCGTGTGGCTGGTTGTGTTGCTCTCGTTGAGCATGATGTGGCCGAAATCGGGATGGGCGGTCACCATATTTGGCAGCGACTTCCTGTCGCCGGGCAAGATCTGGGATCCTGGGTTTTCTCTGTTTGGCGAGGAGCTTTCTCCACGGCTCGATGTTAACGGCCTCGCAAGGGTGCAGATACTCGACGATCAACTGCAGAATCAGCACAATGACCTTATCGTTCCCGAGGTCAACCTCCAAACCAATTTACAGCTAACCGCCACCCAGCGCGTTTTCGCGCTATTCCGGCCGCTGGAGTACGGAGACCGGGAACCAACCTTCTACAAATTTGGCAACGATCACGGATGGACCGGCAGCTTCGGCGCAACGCCACAAGCATTGTTCTTCGAGGGGACGCCGTTTAACTGGCTGAGCCCCAATGACAGGTTGCCACTCGACATGACGCTGTCGGTGGGACGCATTCCGCTCTTCCTGCACAACGGACTATGGTTCAACAACTTCTTTGACGGATTTTCGATCGCCAAGAACAACATCCAGCTCGGCAATCTCTCCAATTTCAATGTCCTGTACTTTCTGACTTTGGGTGAGACGCAGCCCGGACTGACCCTCACCACACCAAGCAGGCGCGAATCTGAAAAGAAAGTGATGGGGGTCAACTTCAATTTCAATTGGAGCGACTACTTCATCGAAGGTAGCTGGGCGCTTAGCTATGCGAACGGCAGGGTTCCCGGCGCGCAGATGAACCTGAACCGCAACTTTTGGGCGGTATCCGTAACGCGCAGCTTCAGCTACAACGGCAGCGTGTCATTCCGCGCAATGGGCAGCACGGCCAACTCTACCGCGAGTGACGGAGAATTGTTCGTGCTCGAGGCTCAACGTGGCGTCCTCGGCACGCAGCTCTACAGCAATATCTTTGGCGCGACACGCAACTGGATCGCACCGTCGGTGCAGGGTTCGGCGCTCAACCGCGAGGGCATCCTGTTCACTTTCGATCGTTTGGTCGCAACTCCTCAGCTGAAC
Source organism: uncultured delta proteobacterium (assembly GCA_963815835.1). Taxonomy (GTDB): domain Bacteria; phylum Desulfobacterota; class Binatia; order Binatales; family Binataceae; genus DATGKG01. The sequence goes on along the minus strand of CAWFIF010000001.1, from coordinate 1,615,341 downwards.
CCGCGCGCCTCTGGTACCGTCGGCGGCGTGGTTGGAGATATCATCAATCCCACCGGCCACATTACCTTTGCCCCGGAGTTCGGATGGCTGATCGATAACGAGTCAACCGACAACGATCAGGTCGGTTTGGCCTTGCAGATCCAGACCGATGTCAGCAAATTCGTGATGCCGGGGGATACGCTGAACGATCTCAAGCGCCGGGGCCTCTTATATGGTAGCGAGGTGAGGCTGACAATTCTCGGCGTGCGCAATCAAAACACTTCGCTGGCGGGCGATCGATTTGACTACGGGACCAATCTCGAATTGATATATGAATTCTGAATTCGATCGATGGAGCAATGGAGGGAATACATGAATCGCGTGATTGCCGCTCTCATGATCGCCGCGTTTGCACCCGTATCGGCAGCCTTCGCCGCGGATGCGAGCAACGGGGCACGAATCGCCGCCGCGAAATGCGCCGGCTGCCACGGCGCAACCGGTGCCGGCGACGGCGTGCTGTTGGCAACCCTTGGTGTGCAGGTTCCACCGGTGCCATGGACCGATAAGGCCAAGATGGCACAATTCACTGATCAAAAGCTGACCGACGTCATCAACAACGGAGGCACGGCGCTTAAGGCTTCGCCATTGATGCCGGCGTTTAAGGGTCAGCTGAGTGACGCCGATATCGCCGATCTGGTTGCCTACATTCGGTCGCTCGGAAAGTAAGCGGCCCTAGCAAGACTATTCGCGCAATGCCGACTGACACCATAACTCCGATCGAGCGATGGGCAACGACTCATCCGGGTCTCCTCGCTTTCATCCATTCCGGCCACATCCTGGGTGAGGGATGGGGCACCTGGGTGGATTGGGGAATCGTACTGTCTTTGACCCTCAGCACCGCGATTCTGGTGTTTGTAGTGCTGGGTTCGATTTTTTTTCCTCAGCGCGTGACTCACGGCCGGGCCCTTTTCATCAACACCCTCGGATTGGTGTTCCTGCCGGCGATGCTACTGCCGTTCGCCAATTTCACCATCTTCGAATACGCCAAGCAGGAAAACTTCTGTGGCTCGTGTCATGTCGCGATGCAGCCCTATGTTCATGATGTGACGGACCCGAAGAGCCAATCGCTATCGGCGCTTCATTTCAAGCTTAACTTCGCTCCCACTCAACCCGGGACCGCCTGTTACTCGTGCCATGCCACTTACGGAGTGCATGGTACGATGCGTGCGAAGTTGCAAGGCCTGAATGATGCCTACCGGTACGTGACCGGCTGGTATACGACGCCAATCCATTTGCGAGGGCCGTTCCCCAACGAACTTTGTTTGAAGTGTCACATCGACTCTTCGTTCTTTCTCTCTCAGCGCCTGCATCTTGATACGCAGGGAAAGGTCTCGGCGTTGATCCTGAAAGGAACCATTTCCTGCACGATGTGTCATCCATCGGGTCATATGATAGGAGCATCCAACGGGTGACTACCGAAAGTTCTCACGCTATCCCCCCAAGTCTGGGTTCGCGCCGAATCGCTCGCGGTAATTGGCCTGTAACTCTGACCAGGGTCGCGCGCGTCACAGTCGCCATCCCGGCCCTGATCGGAGTCGTTGCATGGCTGACATTGATCCCAGTGCTACTGCTGACATTCTTGTTCCTGCAGCCACTTCTAGTGATTGGAATCGCAATGTTCCTGATCGCGGCGGCATTCGGAGGCAAGACCTTGTTGCTCCAACACTATCGCACTGGCGACGCGGTCTATTCGGCAGGCGAACCCAGCGACTTCATTTACCTGGTGCGGTCCGGCCAACTTGAAGGAACCGCGGCGGGCCCGGAAACGGGCGAGATTCGAAAATTTGGACCGGGAGATCACTTCGGCGTCCATGCGTTGCTGGCCCACGGACGCCAGCACTATACAGTCAGAGCGCTGAGCGACTCCGAGGTAATCAGAATAGACCCGGTTGATTTGACTGGCTTGCTTCAAGTCCCGCAACTGGACCAGGTTCTGCATGAGTTACTCGAAGCGCGCCTGACCTACCTCACCCATTCATGAGCCGAGCAGGTCGCGCTACGATGGATTGCTACCGTGATTTTTCGTGGCGCACTTACTGGCTTAATTCGTCGAGCAGCGCCTTAGCGTCCTTCAGGTCGGCGGTGTCGAAGCCCTCGGTGAACCAATTGTAGATCTCGGCCAGCATCGCGCCTGCCTCGTCGCGACGACCGGTGTCGCGCAGGTGCCGCGCGAGGCTCATCGTCGCGCGCAGCTCGAGCGACTTTGCACTCATCTGCCCTGCTAATGCGATCGCGTCACGGAAGTCGGCTTCGGCCAATTCGAACTTGTCAGTTCTGAGGCGCAGTTGTCCGCGCCACGTCAGGATGTTTGGCCGAAAGACAAGTTCTTCCGGGTTCGCCACCAGCGCCTCGTCGAGCGTGAGCAGGGCCTCATCGATCTTGCCGTCCAACGCCTGAGCCTCGGCTAACAAGGTGAGAGAATTGGTGAGATCGTTGCGTACCCCGGCCTCGACCTGGACTGCCATATTTTCCCGGATGAGCGCCGCTCCTTCATCCGGTTTGCCAAGCTGCGCTCGCGCCCAGCCCAGAATCTTGGAGGCGTAAACACGGTAGTCCGAAAAGCCATGCTCTTCGGAAATCGCGACGGTTTCGCTGGCCGCATCTGCGCACAGCTGAGGTTCCTTGAGCCAGCGGCAAAGGTAGGCCTCGAGATCTCGGCCGACCGCAATGTCGAAGGCTTTCTTCTCGTTGCGGGCCCGACCTATCGCGTCGGCGATCCGGCTGCGGGCTTTTTCGGGATGACCCAGGATCCACAGGCCCTCAGTCGCGTAGCCCGTTGGGCCCATAACTGCACCGGGATAGTCTCTTAAACCAGGAGCTTCGGAGAAGGTGCGCAGGCGAGCAAAGTGCTCCTCGAGTCCGATGAGATCCCCGCGATAGAAGCGTGACGACACTTGAGCCGCGTGAGCGAAGCCGAGACTCGTGTCGCTGCCCTCGCGCTGGGCCAGGTCGAGTAGCTGATCAGCCAGCGCCTGGGCGCGGGAGTAGTCGCCTGAGACCAGGACGGCGACCCACGCCGCCATTCCCTGTAGAACGAGCAGGATCAGGTTGCCGGTCCTCTCCGCAATAACACGAGCGCGCTCGAGCACCTCGCCCAAGTCGCCGGTGGAATATCCCCTGCTCCGGTGCAGCACTGAGGTCAACAGGGTCAGGAGCGTGAACTCGCTGGTGTCGCGCTCCCGCGATTCCGGCAGATTTTTAAGTATCGCGAGCGCCTGACGGCAATCCTCTTCGGCCTCCTTGAGCGCATGCCGCGCCTCGGCCGCGCGGGCCGCCTTGGTCCATGCGGCGATCGCCGGCTCCGTCTCACCGGCTTCTGACCAGTGCCGCGCGAGAATCTCTGGCTGCGCTTCCGCTAGCGGAGGGAATTTTTCGCTGATCGCCCTGGCGACGCGGAGATGCAATTCCTTGCGCTTGCTCTTGAGCAACGCTTCGTAGGCGGTGTCCTGGATCAACGCGTGTTTGAACTGGTAGGTAGCCTCGGGCGGAATGCCGCGCACGTATAGCAACTCGGCGTCGGCCAGCTTCGTCAGCGTCAGTTGCAATTCCGCTTCAGGCGTCCGCGCGACGGCCTGAAGCAACGCATAGGAAAAATCTCGTCCGATCACCGCGGCAACCTGCGCGACTTCTTTGGCCCGCCCCAGCCGGTCCAGTCGTGCCATCAAAGAGTCCCGCAGCGTGGCCGGGATATCCTTCACCACTGAGCGCCCGTCGCCCTCCAGCAGCAGCCGCGTCAGTTCTTCGGCGAACAAGGGCACGCCGTCGGTGCGATTGACCACCGCGTCGATCAGCTCCCGGGTCACCCCGGCGCGGGAGATCACGGCGGCCACCAACTCCAGCGTCTGGCGCTGATCGAGGCGATTGAGCGTGAGCTGCGCGTGATGCGCCCGCATCGGCCATGGCGAGCGGAACTCGGGGCGCGCGGTGCAGAGCAGCATCAGCGGCGCCGTGGCCCCCTGCTCGACCAGGGTCTGAATCAGCTCAACCGTCGATGGATCGACCCAGTGCAGATCCTCCATGACGATCACCAGCGGCTGATTTCCCGTCGCGCTGAACACCCATGCCGCCAACAGGCCGAGCAGCCGCCTGCGTCTTTGCTCCGCCGAGAAGCTCAGCGCCGGATATTTCTCCGGGATCGGAAGGTTCAGCATCTCCGCGATTAGAGGCACCGCGTCACCGGTTTTCATCCCGGATAGCTCCAGCACCCGTTCGAGAACGCTCACGCGCTCCTGCGGACTCTCGTCGCCGCGCCAACCCAGGCCTTGGTCAAGCATCTGGGTAACAGCGTGGAAGGGCGAATTGGCGAAAAACAGCGCGCACGCGCATTCGATCCAGAGATGTGGCTCGCCTTTGATGTGCCTTCGAAACTCCTCCATCAGGCGCGACTTACCGATCCCAGGCTCCCCCGTCACGATCACCAGCTGGCCCTGGCCGTCACGCACCCGTTTCCAGCGGCTCAAAAGCAGATGCATCTCGTCGTCGCGTCCGACGAATGGCGCGAGCTCGTGGGCGGAGAAGCTCCGTCCGCGGCCTCTTGCCAGGCCGGCGGATACGGCGCGAAAGATCCGTACCGGCTGCTCGATGCCCTTCAGTTCATGAGCGCCGCGATCCTCGACCACGAACCGGCCCGACACCAGCTCGACCACGGCCGAAGTCATCATCACGGTATCGGGCTCCGCCACGCCTTGGACCCGCGAGGCGATATTGGGCGCGGCGCCGAACACGTCGGCTTCCTTGCCGCCACCCTGCGCGACGACCACCGCGCCAGTATGAATACCGACGCGAACCGAGAGCTTTAGTGCGCCCGGTTTGTCGGCGAGTCGATCATTCAGTGCCGCGATCCCATCAACGATCGCCAGTCCGGCGCGCACCGCCCGCTCCGGATCGTCCTCGTGCGCCTGCGGGTAGCCGAAGAACACCAGGAGCCCATCGCCGAGATACTTGGCAACATAGCCGCCGAAACGCGTCACCGCCTCGGCGGCGTTGTGCTGATACTCCGCGGCCAGGTCGTGCCAATCCTCGGGATCGAGATGAGCGGAGATTCCGGTTGAGTTGACCAGATCGCAGAACAGTACTGTCAGATGACGGCGCTCGCCCTCGGCCGTTCGGTGAGACTCCGCAGTGGCAGCATCTGGTGCGGGTGTAGAGCTATTGGCCGGGAGCGCGGTTCCGCAATCGCCGCAGAATCGCTTGTCGAGCGGACTGTCGGCGCCGCATTTCGGGCAGCGATTGCTCAGCGGTGAGCCGCAATCACCACAGAATTTCTTGGATGCCGGGTTTTCGGTCCCGCACGTCGGGCAGCGCATCGCGTCCTCACCGGGAGGCTCTTCTATCACCGCGCGGCTCACTGATCTACCGTGCGTCGCAATGATGATCGCGGGTCAGGCGCCGCGAAGCTGCCCGCTAAGCACGCACGACCGCGCTGCTAGAACTTCTTCTGAAGGAGAAGTCGTGGCCCGAGGCCGCAAATAGCAGATCGAAGATGGCGCGAAGCGCCACCTCCTCATCAAGTCCTATCGGATTCGATTCCTTGTCTGCGCGCACCAGGCCGCTAAAGCGCTCCTTTTTGCGCGCCAACTCGGCGAGACGCTCGACCAACTTCCTGACCGGTGGGACTACGTCGGCCAAGCCAGTCTCAATTACCGCGCGCGGCATGTCGCCATGCGCTGCCTCGTGGGGATCCTGCACCAGCACCAGCCCGCCCGCTTCCTTGACCGCCCGCGAACCGAGCGCTCCGTCCGAGCCACTGCCCGAGAGTACGACCGCGAAGCCGTCGCCGCGCGCGACACCGCGAGCGAGCGGAAAAAGAGATCGATGGCTAAGCCGACACTACGTGGACCGATCCAGCGCGCTCAATCACCGAACACGTCGAGTTTCATTTCTAGCAACCGTCTGAGCGGCATCGAGCAAAGCCCTCAAAGACCGCTTCGACCCATGTCGCCACCGACCTGCTGAGGGCGCGCTCCAATTCGAGCAGGTTGCCGCAAGGCAAGCGCTCCTCGGCCAGCGTCCATCGCGCGGTGATGCTGTGAATTGCCGGGAAGTTGACGCCCTCGCCGAGGCCGAGCAGAACGCGCATCGCGATCAGCAGGCTGAAAGCCACCGAGGCCGGCGGCGTGAGCAACGTCGCTATCGACCATACCGCGACGCCGGCCGCGAGCACGCGCCGTCCGCCGAAGCGGTCGGACATCCATCCGCCCAGCAGTTGTGGCCATAGATCGCCCCAGAAAAATGCGGACAGGACGATTCCCTGCGCGGCGCCGTCGTAGCCGCGATCGCGCGAGAGCGGAATGATCGCGACCGAGATGCTGACCCGATCGACATAGCAGAGCACGGTGGCGAGGAAGAAGAGCGCCACCACCGTGAATCGGCGCGGCCATGCGAGCGGGCGTGCGATTTGATCGACGAGTTCGCGCTGCATGGTGAAGCGCGAAGCTTAGCCCGTGCGCGAGCGCGAAAGCCAGCGCATTGGCAGAAAGCACGACGCGCACGGAGCAGTGCTCCGCGCGCATCATCGCGCCGATTTTGAAGAGAAGCGGTCTGCTAGCGGCCGAGCGCCTGGCGGATCGTGGTCAGGATGTAGATGAAATCGCGCTGCGAACGAACCTCGCCCATCAGAGCGACGCGCGAGAGCGCCTCCATCTCCTCATTGTTGATGTTGTGGAGACGGCGAATCTGCTCGTTCTTGCGGAAATCTTCCCAGGCTGAATTATCGATCGCCTCTTCGCGCGGAGTCAGCAGGGCCTGCGCGCGCGGATTGGCGAGGAAGAACAGCTCGCGGCGGTCGAGCCCCAGCACCTCGGCGAGCCGCGAAACGATCTTGTCGGACGGATGACGCTTGCCGGACTCCAGATGGCCGACATAGGGAGTGGAGGTCTTGATGCGATGGGCGACCTCCTCCTGGGTCAGGTCCAGCTGGCGACGGCGGTCGCGAATCACCTGTCCGAACGAGCGATCTTTTGCCTTAGCCATAGAATGTAACTCCTGTTGCGGGTCCCCGAGCCGTCTGGCTCCCCCGCCGCGCCTCTACAATCAGATAGATGTAAAGTCGCTACTAACTGTTTGTAGCATTCATGCACCATTGAGGCAATTGAAATACGCAGAGGCGTAATGGCTGTTTCATGGCTGTCAACTATGGGGCGATATCGGCACCATCCGAGAGCATCCAAATGGTTGATTTAGGAAGGGTCCGCGACAAACCTACTTTAGTAGAAGGAATGTTTGACATTAAAATAATTCATGCATATTCCGCTAGCGCGATCAGTTTCCATAGGGATTCCGGCCATGATTAAGGTAAATCGAATAACTTGCATCGTCGGGCAGCTTGCGATGGGGAGCGGCGAAGGGGCGTGTTGCACCGCTGCTTAGTTGATCCAGTTTCACGATATCGGAATATATCTGATGCCCGCCCGCGTCGTAGTACCGGATCTCGAGGCTTACCGATTCCTCCGCCGACCCGGTATTCTCCACCGCCCCGCTGACGAACGCCCCGTCGATGGTATGCTCCAGCCGCGGATGCAGCACCTTGACCGGCTCCGTCTGTAACAAACTGTAGATAACGAACCCGCCGAAGCCCAGCGCTACTATCAGGCCCGTAATTCGACCGATTTTCACCTGACTATCCTTAACCTGCGGCTAATACGAGCGCGGCAGCCCCAGCACGTGCTCGCTGATCGAATTGAGGACCATCTCCTGCGACACCGGCGCGATTTTCAACAGCCGGCATTCGCGAAAATATCGCTCGACGTCGTACTCGCGCATATATCCGTAACCGCCGAGGGTCTGCACCGCGCGGTCGCATGCCTCCCATGCGGCGTCGGCGGCGCGCAGCTTTGCGACGTTCGCCTCCGCTCCGCATGGCTTGCGATTGTCGAACAGCCACGCCGCTTTCATCATCATAAGTTCCGCCGCCTCGAGTTTCGAGTAGGCGTCCGCGAGCGGATGCGCGATGGCCTGGTTCTGTCCGATCGGCCGTCCGAACACGATGCGCTCCTTCGCGTAGCGCACCGCCTTTTTGATCGCAATCGTGCCGATGCCGATAGCTTCCGCCGCGATCAAAATTCTTTCCGGATTGAGCCCGTCGAGCAGCGAATGAAATCCGCGTCCTTCGCCGCCGATCAGATCCGAGGCCGGCACCTTAAGGTTGTCGATAAAGAGCATGTTGGTGTTGACCGCCGCGCGCCCCAGCTTGTGCAGCTCACGAACTTCCACCGCCGCCGGATCGAGGTCCGCGAAGAACAGGCTCATGCCGTCGGTTTTCTTCTTCACATTCTCGAACGGAGTGGTGCGCGTGAGGATGAGCATCTTTTTGGCTTCGCGCGCCTTGGTAGTGAAAACCTTGCGCCCGTTTATGACGTAGTAGTCGCCCTCGCGTCGCGCCGCGGTTTTGATGTGCGTGATATCGTTCCCGGCGTCGGGTTCGGTCACCGCGAACGCCGCATGCACTTCGCCGCGCACCACCGGCGGCAGGAAGCGCCGCTTCTGTTCCTCGGTACCGTGAAAAACGATCGGGCTCACGCCGAAGATCGAAAGATGGATCGCGCTCGCCGCCGCCATCGCGCCACCCGAGCCCGCGACTTCCTTCATCACGAGCGCCGCCTCGGTGATGCCGAGCCCGCTGCCGCCGTAGGCTTCCGGAATCGCGACGCCGAGGTATCCGGCCTTCGCCACCGCGGCGTAAAAGTCGTGCGGAAACTCCGCCTTGCTGTCGCGCTCGCGCCAATACTCATCGTCGAATTTCTCGCATAGCGCGCGCACCTGGCGCCCGATTTCCTGCTGGGCCGCGGTCAGTTCAAAATCCATCCGTTTCCTGCCTCCCTCGCATATCAATCTGGATGTGTAACGCTGCAAAATGCACGATTCCCAGCCCTGCATAATTGCTTGGCACATGCATGCTTTGCGGGCGTCAGCCCGATTAGTTGGCTTTTCGATTCATCAATAGTCAGCACATATTTGCACGACGAGACCTGATTACAGCGCGGTATGAATCTTGAACACAAGCGCTCCGGCTCTAGCAACGAGCACGCCCTACGTGTGTGGGTGCACGACAACGCGGCCATCGCCGCATGGGAGGAGACACGAGAGTGAGAATGACCACGTCAACTGGGAGGACGACACGGCTTGCCGTCGTGACGCTGATCGCGGTCGGCACGGCGCTTGCGCCTGGGCTGCGAGGAGCATGGGCGCAGGAGGCGCCGCCGACGCCGACGCACCATCATAAGAAGAGGAGCAGCAAAACAACCACCACAACGACCACCACAACTACGACGACCGCGGAGTCTGAACAGCAGAAGAAGATCGACGCGCTCAGCAGGCAATTGGAGGAAATGCAAAAGCAGCAGGCTGAGCTGGTGTCGCAGATCAAGGACATGAAGACGCAGTTGGCCGTGGCGGCACCGGCCGCGCCCGCGAATGCTCCTTCGCCCGCGGCCGCTCCGAGTCCGGCCACGATTGGCCAGCATGTCGCGGTGGTTGAGGGCGACCTCGCGCAGACCAAAAAGGATCTCTCGACCAACCTCGGCGTGAGCATCCATGGCCTGGTCGATGCGGGCTACGACCACAACTTCAACCAGCCGATCCACGAAACCAACAACCTCCGTACTTTCGATAACAACGACGGCTTCCAGCTCAACCAGGGAAATCTGCACATCGAAAAGGACGGCACGGTTGGATTCGTAACCGACATCAATGTCGGCCAGGTTGCGGAAACGCTTAACGCCAGTACGCATTTCTCCAATTCGCCGCCGGATGGATTCTCGGGCCGTTGGATCGATCCAACTCAGTACTATCTGACTTACACGCTTCCGGTGGGTTCGGGGATCAGCTTACAGGCAGGCAGGTTTGTGACACTTCTGGATCAGGAAGTGATTCCCACCTATACCAACCAGAATTACAACGAATCACGCGACTATATCTTCGGCCTGGGTAGTCCCTTTACCCAGACTGGAGTAAGGGCCTCGTACACCTTTAACGACTACTTCGCGGCGACCGGCGGGCTCAACAACGGATGGGACAATCCTGGGAACTTTAACAATGGGGGTCCCAACTACGAAACCGAGTTAACCCTGAATAACAAAGACAAGTCGGTGGCCCTTGTGCTCAATGGAATTTACGGGCCTAACCAGCTTGGACATTCCAATTCGTATCGCGGAGCGGTGGATCCGATCGTCACCATCAAGCCGGCCTTCCTGCCCAATACGACTTTCGCCACCGAGTATCTGTACGGAAGCGAGACGGGCAAATTTCAAAATGGGCATGGTGCGACCTGGCAGGGTGTAGCGCAGTATATCGTCTACGATTGGAACGCATGGGAATCCGCGACCCGCGGCGAAATGTTCGACGATGAAGACGGCGCGCGTAGCGGGGTTCACCAGACGCTCTGGGATATCACTCAGACGCTCACCTACAAAGTACCCGACGTGACTGGATTCCTGGTCCGCGCAGAATACCGCCACGACCAGTCCAATCACCATGTTTTCTTCAACAATGAGTTCGTCAATCCAGTCAACGACGTTCAGCACGAGTGGAAGGGGCAGGACACCCTGCAAGGCGTACTGATCTACGCCTTCTAGTATCGGCTTCCCACCCACAGGTGGTTTCGACCAGACCACCTGAAGAAGCGAGGCGGGCCTGCTCACGCGGGCCCGCTTCTTTTTGTAGCGAAGCAAATGTTCTAGGCTAGCGGCGATGGAATCCGAACAACAGCAGCGCTGGTCGGAGAGCCGCGCGCGTCTACGCGATGCGCGCGCAGCGATGACAGCGGGCCGCCTCGACGATGCATTCTCGCTTTACACGCAGGCGCACAACCTCGGCGATGACAACGTGCGATGTCATGCGCGAGGTCATCTCGGCCGCGCGCACATCGAGCTACGTCAGGGAAAATTTCGCGACGCATCGATCGATACATTCTGGGCGTCGACGGCAGTGATGGTATCGAGCATCCGCCGGATGCTGGGCCGCCGCGGCGCCGGCATCGCGCAGAAAGCGCTGGGCTGAGAATCGAGACCCTGCTGGAATGTGCATTGTTGGAGCACTACTTAGCCAACAAGACAGATTGCGCTGGAGCGGGATGTGTAGAAGCTCAGGGGCAATGCAACAAGCTCCTCTTTCCGGTTCGTCACCGGAACAAAGCCGTTTACCTGCAAGTTGGCGCGCGAGGCTTCCCACAGTCGTCGGTCTAACGATCGTCGTCGGCCTGGTCACCAATAATGTGGTGTATGCGTGGTTGGGGCCTCGCGATCTGCCGACCTCGATGGGCGTCCGCATGCATCGCCTCGCCGGTGGCGGTTATTGGGTTGACCCCCAATCTCTCGGTGAGATGACACGCAAAATGAGCATCGGGAGCGGCGTCACCTAGACCATAGGCATCGCGCTGGTTCTCATCGTGATCTTGTGGGAGAAGCGTCCGCTGACATCTATTGGATGGCGAATGCCCGGGGTCGGAGATCTTCTCGCCGCGCTCGGTGCTTGTGTCGTGTTCCATCTGATCGGATTTGTTGGGAACCAGCTCGGCTCCATCCCTAATCCGAAGTTTGGCGCCGCCCTATTCGCGCTACCGTGGATAGCGCGACTCTGGATGCTGAGCGGGGTGATCTGCGAGGAGATCACGTTTCGCGGCTATTTCATCGAACGCGTTGAGGAACTGACCGGCGGCACGTGGATAGCCGCGATTCTGTCGTGCGTTCTGTTCGGACTCGCTCATGCTACCGGCGGGGGATTTGGCTATGTCTTCGTGGTTACTGCCGTCGCAACCGTCTATGCGACCCTGTACGTGTGGCGGCGCAACCTTCCCGCTTGCACGCTGGTCCACTTCGCGTCAGATCTCCCTCTGGTCTGGTTGCCGTCCTCCCCCTCCATTTGGCTACCTCGCCTCCTGCGGTTCCTCTAGTGGACAGGCGGCGATTTGAGTCGAACACCGAGCCGGATCGAAGTTAGGCTCCGCGCGAGACCTCACGATCGATGAACCCTAGTTTTCTGGTAGGCGGTTCGTGATGTCGCGTGCGGCACCAAATCGATCTTTAAATTCGCATCGAGAACGCGCGCCCATCGTGGGATGCCTCAGCAAAGATCATCAACGGTGGGCGACGAAGTGGCGCGTCATATGAGATCGTCGTCGAGCGGCGCGGGCTCGTGGAGCGGAACCGATACGGTCGAGCGCACCACCGGGCCGAAGCGATCGAGAAATGCCTGCGGCGTCAGCTTGGTCAACGCCGCGAGCCGCGTGAGTGACTCGCCACCCAGGTCGGAGGCTTCGAGACGAATCATGTAGGAGCGTGCAACCTGGTACGATTCGGTCGCGACATCGACGGTGCGCACCCGGATCCGGCCGGTCTGTTTGTCCTGCAACTGTTCGAGCGCCACCGGCGTGATCCTCCCGCCGGTGATCGCGATCAACGCCCCAGACCCGCCCTTGAGAAGGTAGCGCACGGCGCCGTAGCCGAGCGTGCGGGTGTACTCGATATCAAACGGGATGGGCTTGGCACATCGCAGTTCGTAGCCGATGTCCTTGGTAACGATCGTGGTTTCGAGTCCGAGTTCCTCGAGCGAGGCGCGCACTTGATGACGCAGTATCGCTCCAAGTGGCAGGTCCGACAGGTGCACCTGTCCGTATGCGTCACGTTCGAGTTCCTTCACGCTCGGTATCTTATCCGGATCGAGCCGCTCGCCGATTCCCTCCGCGATGATCGCCACACCGTTGTCGCGCCCCGAAGCTCGCCGCTTGATTATCGCGCCGACCAGAGTGTCCGCCACCATTTGCAGGTCGAGCTTTTCGGTACGAAATTCCTCCGGAATTAATGCCAGCGTGGCGCCTGCCGATTTGCACATCCCCAGCGCCAACGCGCCCGAGCGCCGGCCCATCGTGATTGCGAAGTACCAACGCCCCGTGGTGCGGGCGTCCTCCATCAGGGGCTCGATGGTCGCGGTTCCCGCCGCGCGCGCACTCTCGAACCCGAAGGTCGGCGCATTTTCCGGAAGCGGGAGATCATTGTCGATAGTCTTGGGCACCGTCGCCACTCCGATGCGCCCCCGGGCATGCTCGGCGAGTTTTGCGGCGCCGTAGGTGGTGTCATCGCCGCCGATACAGACTAGATAGCGCACTCCGAGTTTGACCAGCGTCTCGACAGTACGGTCGAGCATCTCCGGTTTGCTCGCGGGGTTGGTGCGCGAGGTCCTGAGGATGGAGCCGCCGGTGTTTTGGATGCGGCTGACATCGCGGATGCCAAGCTCGACGACATGTGAACTATCGCCATTCACCAACCATCGATAACCGTCCAGCAGCCCGAGCACCCGGAGACCGCGATTAGCTGCCTCGATAGTCGCGGAAGCGATTACACCATTGATTCCGGGCGCCGGTCCGCCACCAACCAGAATTGCAAGCGTATGCCGCCCTGCTCCATTGTCACTCATTGCTCAACCTCGGGGTGGATTGTCATCGTCGGGTCATAACTATGCTGAACCGCCCTCCACATTATCGCAAATCAAAAACCCACTCGGGTGCCACGTCATCGCGCGAAATCGGCGCAAGCGAACAGTTGCATGTCTAAAGCAATTCACGCACCACGTGTTTAATGAATGTTGGCTTGGCCTCGCGATACATGTCAGAAGCCATGCGACGAGCGGCAAATCGCTGAATCACCAGATGAATCGCTGCGATTACAGGGAACCGCGTTAGGTTCGGTCCTTTCAAACTGCAATGTGGATTGCTTCAATGCGCAACCCCTCCAAGCGAGGGCGGGACAAATGCAGTAATCTTCTAGATTTTTCCGCGGCACGACTCCTGCTCTGTACCAATCAGCATACTAGCCTCGTACGCTCGCGTCAGAAGGAAATCCAGGAGTTACCAAATGAAAAAGGTGGAAGTAGTAATGAAGACTTCGGCCTTGGAGACGTTCCGAGAGTCGGCGGCGCACCTGGGAATTTTCGAATACGATGTCTCTGAAGTGCGTCGTTGCCCGAGTATCGCGGTTAGGGAACACGGACGGGTCTATCGGGGCCATGAATACACTTTGGATCTGCTCTCCAGGCTCAAGGTTGAATTCACGGTCGTCGATGAAGATGCGAAGCGCGTAGCGCAGAACCTCCTCGCGCTGATTGCTCCGGATAGCGTCGCCATATCCACTCTGGACGAATTGATCAGCATCTCTCCAAGCGCCGGTCACAGCGTCCTGGACTCGCGTACCAGGCGCGGCATCTCCGAAATTAATGGCATCATAAGCCACTAGTTGATGGCCCTGCTCGACAACCCTCGCCATTGATGCTGCGGGGGTTCCGTCGTGTTGAGCGGGGTCCGACGGCGGACCCCGCTTTGAACAGGGAGGGACTAGTGATTGCGATCGTAGCGATCCTCGCGGCACGTGAACTTGTATGGATGCGATCTACATTGCGCGCGCGCATCCGGATGATTCTCCAGGAACTCATGGAGTCCCGGATGATTCTGGACGTACTGGCGGTTGTCGACCAACTGCGGATTCGCCTTCAATTGTTGCGCAACCTCGGGATGCTGGTCGACGTTCGGGGGAACCTGCGCGATCGCCGAGGAACCCATCGAGGCGCCGAGAATCATCGCCACTGCCAATGTGGTAACTGTCCGTTTCATTAGTGCGTCCTCCTGTCCATCCGAGTAGATGATCTGCTGTTTAGGTTGCGCTTATTGCGCTCAACGGCGCACGGCATACAACAAAATTCCGGTTCCGCCCGCCAGATGCCCCATTCCCGACATCACGCCGGCGGTGGTACGCCAAGCCTGATTAGTTTGATTTGAGAGATGGTCTTCCAGTTGCATCTTCTGTTGCGGACTAAGTGAGCTGTATGGCGCGTTGTAGTAGTTCGGCGCGGACTGTTGCGCCGCGCCCTGAGGATCGAACGCCGCACAGCCTGCACACGCGACAGCAATCGTCATCCCAATCGAGGCGATGGCGATGAGATTCGGCTTTCTGAAATTTGCGGCTCGCACAATCATTGACAACTCCTGCCTCGGGCAGTTGGACGCGCTGTGGGGTCGTTTCGTTTACCGACCTGCGCGCCGCTATTGATCGCAGAAAATCGGAATTCTGTTGGTAAACGAATGGCCATGCGGTTTCGTCTAACGACGCTGCGGGGGTAGCATCGAAGTCGCGGCCGATGCCCGATCTTCGCCTCCGCTTCGTGCTTAAGCGAGGAAAGCCGGCCGAATCCGCGAGGGGGCGGACCGGTTTGGCGGAGCCTTCGGATGAGGATTTGTGTGGGAAAGTCGGCGATGGCGATACGCAGGCATTCGAGCTGCTGGTCGAGCGGCATCAGGCCGGCGCGTACCGGCTCGCTTGCTCGATCCTCGGCAACGAATCCGATGCACGCGATGTTTCGCAGGATGCATTCATCCGACTGTACGAATCGGCCAATCGATTCGATCGGCGTGCGCGCTTTTCGACCTGGTTCTACCGGGTGGTGGTCAATTTGTGTATCGATCGCCGCCGACGCGACAAATGGTGGCGCCGACTGCTTCCACTCTCGGGGCCAGGCGACGATTCGGACGCACCACCAATCGATCCGCCGTCACCGACGCCGAATCCGGAAATGGCCACCATCCAGGGACAGACGCGGCTCAAGTTGGACCAGGCGCTCCAGCAGCTGTCGCCGAATCAGCGCATCGCCGTGCTTCTCCAGGCACAAGAAAATCTCTCCAGTCGCGAAATCGCCGAAGTACTTAAGTGCTCGGAGAGCACCGCTCGCGTGCATATCCATCGGGGACTTAGCCAGTTGAAGAAGATATTCAAGGACGAATAGCCAAGGACAAATAGAAATGTCCGCCGCACATCCTGATAGCGAGCTGATCCCATATTTTCGCGGCGAGCTCGACGCCGACGAGCGAGATCAAGTCTTCCGTCACCTGGAGGATTGTCGGCAGTGCCGAGAGTCGATGGACGAGCTCGCCTCGACGCTGAATCAGGTTGCGTCGCGGCTCGAAGAGCTGACGACTCCGGAATGGACGGCATATCGGCGGGAACTGCGACTCCGAGTGACGCGCCGCACAGAGCGACCGGATTGGTGGCGCTGGCAAGGACTTCGGTGGACGCTGGTGGCAACGGCGGCGCTCGCGATGCTCATAATCGCGCTCTCGATGCGTCCTGCGGCGCAGCCCGAGATGCCGCCCTTTGAGCAACTCGCGATGGAACAGGACATGGCGGCTCCTGACGTCGGACTGTTGCGCAACTACCCGGTGCTGGAGCAACTCGACCTCCTGGAAAACTACGATGTCATCGAACATCTCGACGAGTTGCCGGCAGAAGACAGTAATGGCAACCGGTCGTAGCTGGATCATGACGATACTACTCGCCGGCGCGTTCATTCTTGGCGGGAGCAGCCTTAGCCGTGCCCAAGAGCAAACGCCGGATCCGATGATGTTGCTGAATCTCGATCTATTTGCACCTCCGGCCGGCAATGATCGCAACCGTCCTGCTGGACAAAACGCCGCCCCCGACGCTGATTCAATGTTGGACCAAATCCGTGCGCTAAGGGCTATGGGTTACCTGAGTCCGGATGGACCGTTGCCCGATGCGTCCGACTTCGATGATCCTCACGGCGCGAGCACTCGCGCGGCCGGTGCCAGCCCGGGGGTACAGCAATGATTCGGCTCGCCCGACTCGCGACCGTCTCGCTGTTTCTCGGCGTCGTCATTTGCGTCTGGACGCCTGCGGCCCGAACTCAATCGGGTGCCATTGGAGAGCCGTCGGACGCGGCGGAGCGAGCTTTTGCGCAGCAGCATCCTAATCAATGGGCAAATCTGACTCCCGAGCAACGCGAAACCGTATTAAAGAATTACCGACAATGGCAGCGCATGGGTCCGGAAGACCGGGCCGCGGCCCAAAGAAAGTTCAATGAGTTCCGCCAGCTTCCGCCCGAAGAGCGTCGTCGTGCACTGGACGCGCTACGTCGATGGCGAAGACTTCCCGAGCAGCGCCGTGAGGAACTGCGGAAGGCCTATCTGCATTACAAGACGCTCTCGCCCGAGCGCCGTCAGCAAATCGCCCAACGCTATTCTCGTTTCGAAAAACTTCCTCCCGAGCAGCGCCAGCGCGTGCTCAACAATTATCAGCACTGGCAACAAATGACGCCCGCGCAACGTCAGGAAGCCCGACGCCAGTTCAGTCAGAAGCAGGGATTGCCCGGTCACCCCAGGCGTCGCCGCAGGTTCTGGCATTGGTGGTGACGCCGCGATACTGACGTTTGATGTTCCGGTCGGTTGTCAAATCGTTAGTGTGGATATAATTATCGAAACACCACCGGGAGGCGGGTCGGCATGAAGGCAGGTGGGTTCGCGGTCCTGATTATCGGCTTCGTTCTGACGGGCAGTTTGGTCTATGCGCAATCAACCCCGAGCCTTAACCTCGAGGGCACCGGGAGTTTAGGTCCCGGACCGGGGGCGTGTGCGCCGAGCGTCTGCTCGGGTCTCTTCAGCGCGACGCTCTCGGGCCAATTGGCCCAACCGGTGAATCAGGATTGCAGATGAATTTGCAGACGAGCAATCCGTTCCCCTGCATCTGCGGAGCTCAGACAGTCTACCCGTGCCCGGCAATCATTCCGTGCGTGGCGCCAAGCCCCTTGCCATCATCGGGTGCGGTTCCACCAGCAGGCGCGAAAGCCAAAGCCAAGGCACCCAGCCTCGAATCCCAAATTCAGGCGCTTCAGCAACAGACCCAATCGCTTCAGCAGGAAATCGACGCGCTCGAATCAGGAGGTGTGATCTTCCCGCTCTTCCCGGGATGCCGTCCGGCGACTGGCAGCGGGACTTTCTCCGGCACCGATTATTCCGTCAATTTCGTGGGACAGTTCTGTTCCGATAGTGCCAACCATCTCGTGCTCTCAGGAACCATATCGATCATCCAATCTCCCTTGGTGGCTGGATCGGTAACTTGGGCGGCGGGAACTTTGGTCGCTTCGGGATCGATCCACATACCAGTCGCAACCAACGCCAATCCGATACCGATCAGCGGTCCGATGGTGGTCAGCATCGTCGGAACAGTTGGCGAAATTCCAGCGCTGCTGCCGACGCCATAACGGGAAGGGGCACTCTCGCCGGTTGGCCTCGGCGATCTCCAAATGGGCCTTCGCTCGCATATAACGCCGGCTGTAGCAGAACTGCCAACCTTGGTTGAGAACTCCCGGTCGCAATCCCGCACGCGCCGCCATGCGTAGTAAACTCTGATGGCCTTTGTCATCGAGAACACGCGTAGGCTCACGAGAATCTAATATCAGATTTGAAACAAACAGGTTTGACTGTTTCTTAAGCTTTTGGTAACTTAAATTCCTATTCGCGTCTAATAATAGAAGAAAATGCAAAATTACAGCTACGCCGTCATCACCACAACAATCTGATGTCCTTTCCAACTACCGAAGTGGCAGTTATCGGTGCCGGGCCCTATGGGCTCGCGGCGGGCGCTCATCTGCGTGCGTCAGGCAAGGAGACGATCGTCTTCGGACAGCCCATGGAGTTCTGGGAACGGCAGATGCCGGCGGGAATGTTCCTTCGCTCCGCCTGGTACGCATGCGATATCTCAGATCCTTCCGGGCACTTCAGTCTCAACGACTTCAAGAGCAGCGAGAAGGAGGAGTTCTCTGCTCCGGTGCCGCTGGAATCTTTTGTGCGTTACGGACATTGGTTTCAGCGTCGCCTGCTACCAGATGTCGATCGACGTAAAGTGACGCGCATCGAGAAGAATGGGAGCTTTCGGCTGTCGCTGAGCGATGGCGAAACCCTCAACGCCAGGCGGGTCGTGATCGCGGCCGGCATTTCTCGGTTCGCCCAGCGGCCACCTGAATTTTGTAACCTGCCTCGCCAACTGGCGTCACATTCGAGTGAGCATCGAGACCTTAGTAGCTTCCGTGGTCAGCGGGTGCTGGTGATAGGCGGCGGCCAAAGCGCCTTCGAATCCTCCGCCTTGCTCAAAGAAAATGGTGCCGAAGTCGAGTTAGTGATGCGTGCGCGGGAGGTACGCTGGCTTCATGGGAGTGTCCATCTCCGCACTAATTTGGGATGGCTTCGACGCCTGCTGTATCCGCCCACGGACGTTGGTCCTCCGGGTCTCAATCAACTCATTGCCAGACCTCACCTGTTTCGATTGCTACCGCGTGTGTTGCAAACCAAGTGGGCCTATCGAGCGATTCGGCCCGCCGCATCGACCTGGCTCCGCGATCGCATGGATGGCGTAAGAGTCACAACCGGGCGGCGCGTGATGCGAGCGATTGCTTGCGGTGATATGGCTCGCGTCGAGCTCAACGACGGAACGCGGAGAGAGGTTGACCATGTCATCCTAGGAACCGGGTTTCGAGTCGACGTGTCGCGTTATGATTTCCTCGGGCCCGAACTCCTTCGCAACCTGCAAGTCAACCAGGGATATCCCAGGCTCACCCTCGGTCTCGAGTCCTCGATTGCAGGACTGCACTTTATGGGTGCTCCAGCGGCTCGTAGCCTCGGTCCGCTGGTGCGGTTTGTCTCGGGGACCGGCTACAGCGCGCGCGCATTGACTGAAGCAATCGTTCGCTCCGCCAGAACTCGAAGCTAGTGATGAGCAACGACGTCGATGTTGGCGCGCGTGGCGCCGGACCTTTACAAACAGATCCGACAGAAACCGCGACTTGCAACGCAGCGCCAGCTACGGAGGAAAAGAAGATCTCCGGCGCGCTGGTACTTGGCGGAGACTATCGTGCCCTCACCGTCGTGCGCAGCCTTGGCCGCCATCGCATACCAGTATGGGTTTTTCCGGAGCAACAGAAGATAGCGACCAAGTCACGCTATGCGCTCAAGCAGATCCCATTGCCGCGCGGTGATGAGAGGGAACAGGTCGATTTCCTGCTTGCCGTTGGGGAACGCTATGGCCTCGGCGGATGGCTACTGTTTCCAACCGAAGATAGCCACGCGGCGATGCTGGCTCGGCATCAAGCGAAGCTCGCGGCCGGATTCAGGCTCGCTACGTCGCCGTGGGAGACCGTCGAGATAGCATACGACAAAAGGTCCACCTACCGGGTCGCGCAGAAGCTCGGGGTTGACTGTCCGGTGACGCACTACCCGCGCGATCGCCGCGAGGTCGAAATCCTCGACTGTTCCTTCCCGGTCATTCTCAAGCCGGCAATCAAGGAAGCGGTCAATCGGTTTACGCGGGAAAAAGCATGGCCGATCGCAGACCGTGCCTCATTGCTGGCTCGCTACGATGTGGCCTGTACGCTCATAGATCCAAGCTTGATCATGATCCAGGAATTGATCCCTGGAGGTGGTGAAGCGCAGTTTTCTTACGGGGCGATTTGTGACAATGGCCGCGCGCTCGCGTCGGTGGTGGCGCGCCGCGCTCGCCAGTACCCGGTCGATTTCGGCCGCTCCAGTTCGTTCGTTGAAAGCGTCAACGCGCCCGCGGTTGAACATGCCGCACGCCACCTGCTCGAGGGTCTCGGCTACACCGGCTTGATGGAGGCCGAGTTCAAGTACGACCGCCGTGACAATCGCTATAAGCTACTCGATCTAAATCCCCGCGTATGGGGATGGCACACGTTGGCGCGGCCAGGCGGCGTCAACTTCCCCTATTTCGTGTGGCGGCTTGCTAATCAACTGCCGGTCCCGGAAATCCGCGTCAAAGCAGGCTATCGATGGGTGCGGATGACGACCGATTTGCCCGCCGCCGTGCGCGAGATTTTCGCCGGCAGGATATCTGTTTCATCCTACTTCCGGTCGCTGCGCGCGCCGCTTGAGCATGCTGTGCTCGCGGCCGACGATCCCCTTCCATTTCTTCTCGAAGTCCCGATGCTTTCGATAGATCGGTTGGGACAGCGCCTGCAGGAGTTTCGACGCGGCGCGACGGCGCGCACCGGAGAAGCGGTTCCAACCACGATCACCCCGGTTACCGAGGACAGCAAACCCTTGGTCTGATGCGGTGTTGACGCGATCGCCAAGCTTGTCAACGATAGCATCGTGCCCGAACTACCCGATGTCAGCGTCTATGTCGAAGCGTTGCGAACGCGCATCGTCGGGCGCAAGTTCGTCCGCGCCTTGGTCAAGTCGCCCTTCCTGCTCCGCTCCGCCGAGCCACCACTAAACGCGACCTACGGCACGATGGTTCATGACGTTCGGCGGCTGGGAAAACGCATCGCCATAGGAGTCGAGGGCAACCTATGGCTGGTGCTGCATCTCATGATCGCGGGCCGGCTGCATTGGGACACCAAGGCGCCGAAGATGGGCAGCCGAAATACCCTCGCCGCGTTTGAGTTCGACAACGGATGGCTATGGCTAACGGAAGCCGGAACGCAGCGCAGAGCCTCGCTCACGGTGGTGGAGGGCGAAGCGGGCCTGCAGTCGCTCAGCGCCGGTGGTATCGAACCGCTCGATGTGAGCCTCGACGCATTCACCAATGCGCTGCGTGCGGAAAATCATACCTTGAAGCGCGCGCTCACCGATCCGCACATTTTCAGCGGTATCGGTAATGCGTACTCCGATGAGATTTTGCATCGCGCGCAATTGTCGCCGATCGCGATGTCGCAGAAACTAACCGCCGAGGAAATCGAGCGGCTCTATGATGCGACTCGCGCGACGCTCATCGAATGGACCGACCGCTTGCGTGCCGAAGCCGGCGATGGATTTCCCGAGGGCGTCACCGCGTTTCGTCCCGAAATGGCGGTGCATGGGCGCTATCGCCAGCCGTGCCCGCGCTGCGGCGCCAAGATCCAGCGCATCCGCTACGCGAGCAACGAGACCAACTACTGCGCGCCATGCCAGACCGGCGGCCGACTGCTGGCGGACCGCGCGTTGTCGCGCCTGATGCATCAGGACTGGCCGCGCACTCTCGAGGAGTTGGAGGATCTCAAGAAGCGCCGCGCGCAGTGATCGCAGCTCAGTTCTTCGCTTGCTTTGATTCCTCGGCCTTGGAATCGATCGCGCGCTGGATTACGAAGGCGCGAATCGCCGTCGCTTGTTGTCTGTTGATGTTCTTGGCGAAGGACACCATCCCCTGATCCTTGAACTTGCCGCCCAGCACGACGTCGTACCATCCGTCGTCATCGAGGAGTTTGCTGTAGCGCAGATCCGGATTGAGTCCGCCGCTGATCACATCGACACCATGACAGATGACGCAGTTGCGTCCATACAGCTTCTTGCCCTCGGTGATGGTCGCGGGGCTAGCGGTCTGTTTCGGTGGATCGAGCACCTTCACTTCTTCAGCGGGCGGAGGCGGTAAGGTTGCGGTGCCGCCCAACTTGTAGACCAGCAGTCTACTGATGTTGCGCTGCGGGCCCGAGATGGTGGAAAGGCTCCCGCCGAGGATCGCATAGCTGCCGCCCCATCCCACCAGCGTCGCGACGTATTGCTCGCCGTCAACTTCATAAGTCATCGCACCCGCAAGGACCGCGGTCTGAGTCGGCGCCGACCATAGCTTCTGGCCGTTGTCCGCGCGATAGGCTGCGAATTCGTGGGTCGCGTTGCCCTGAAATACCAGATTGCCGGCGGTCGTCATGATGCCGCTGTCCCATGGACCCATGTACTGGTATCTCCAGACCTCCTTCTGATGGATCGGATCCCATGCGAGGAGAAAGCCTTTCTCACCTTTCATCGCCTTCTTTCTTGCCGCGGGCTCCGCCACGGTCACGGCTGCGAGATCGATGGCGAGGTTATTTCCGACGGTGGTGGGTTTGAAATTCTTGTCCGTTGCGAACGGGAAACCTTCCTCTTGCGCCGGGATATAGACCAATCCGGTTTGCGGATTGAACGCCATCGGCTGCCAATTGTGACCGCCGCTTGGGGCCGGCGTGATCTGGAAGGTTTTGCCGGTCTTGTCGTAGCGTGCCGCCGTAATCTCGATGGGGCGCCCGGTCTTCAGGTCGATACCTTTCGCCCAGTTGACCGGCACGAAATTGTTCGCCGAGATCAGTTCACCGGTCTTGCGATCGAGCACGTAGAAGTAGCCGTCCTTGCCCGCTTGCATCGCCACTTTGCGCAGCTTGCCGTCGATAGTCAGATCGGCGAGGACCACGTCCTGGGTCGCGTCGTAATCCCACACATCGCCGGGAACGACCTGGTAGTACCACGCGTACTCACCGGTCGAACCCTTCAACGCGATGATCGAGGCGACGTACAGATTGTCACCGCCGCCAGGGCTGCGATGCTTCTGATCCCATTCGACACCGTTAGCGGTACCGAAGTACATCAGGTCGAGGTCCGGGTCGTAGGAGATGCCGCCCCAGGCGGTGGCGCCGCCGCCCTCCTCCCACCATTTCCCGGTCCAGGTCTTGGCAGCCTTCTCCATCGCCGGGCTCTCAAATCTCTTGGAAGGATCGCCGGGGACAGTATAGGTGCGCCATAGCAGCTTGCCGGTCGCGGTCTCGTAGGCCGACATATATCCACGCACACCATACTCGGAGCCGCTGTTGCCGATTACGACTTTGTCGTTGAACACGCGCGGCGCTGAGGTGATGGTGTAAGGCTTGGTCCTGTCGGTTGTTTGAACGCTCCACACCGGCTTGCCGGTAGCTGCATCGAGCGCGATCAATCGTCCATCGATAGTGCCGACGTAGACTTTACCTTTCCACACCGCGACGCCGCGATTGACCGCATCGCAGCAGACATGGATCAGGATTTCGCGGCCTACCTTGGGATCGAAGTCCCATAGTAGCTTGCCGGTCTTGGCATCGAAGGCCTTCACCATGCTCCACGCAGTCGAGATGTACATCACACCGTCGACCACGATGGGCGTCGCCTCCTGCCCGCGGTCAGTATCGAGATCGTAGTACCACGCCAGCCCGAGGTTCTTGACGTTGTCGGCGTTGATTTTGTTGAGCGGACTGAAGCGCTGCTCGCTGTAGGTCCGGCCGTAGGTCATCCAATTGCCGGGTTCCTTGTCGGCGCTGACCAGCCGGGCAGAATCAACTTGCGCGGGAGCCGATGGCGTCGCGGCAGCCGCGGCGGGAGACTCCTGAGCCTCGGCATGGGCGCTGTAATGCAAAAAGCTGAACCCCCCGATCGTCAAACCGATTGCAACTGCTGCGAGATGACTGGACTTCACAATCATCGGGACCTCAATCTCCATTTGATGTCGAGCGGTATCGACATACCATGCCGCCGCAGAAAGTCCATACCCGCGATGCCGAGCACCTTTTTATATGTCGCGCCCAGTCAGGGGTTGACGCGCACCTAACAGCAAAGCGTCGGAGTCGGGGCGAACCCAAAGGCCCATCGACCAGCCGAGGTTGCCGATGACGACCTCCGCGAGCAGAGATACCAACGACTCTGAATGTATGAGATCAGCCGGCCTTATCGAGGGAAGCTCGACGGTGGAAACCAGGAAGAATGACCCGGCCTCGACCGCAGCAGCTATCGTCAGACCGAGTGCGACCGCGCTCCACGCCTTGCCGCTCCACCTCATGTCAACCGCGAGGCCGCCCAGGTATCCGTTCACGGCGCAGGTCGGCAGGATGAACCATAGGAAAGAGATCGCGACGGCAAGCAATGCCATCGCGGCGTTGCGAGGGGAGGCATCGCGAAGTCCCGCCGATGGACGCAAGAAGTAAAGTTGCACCATCGCGAACATGACCAACCCCAAGCCCGTCAGCACGCCGACGATCAGCCCATACCATCGCGCCTGCCTACGCCTCACACCATAGATCCATGAAAGCGTGATGAGGGTGGGAGCCACCAGCGCGGTCAGTAACTGTTCCAACACCAGCATCCCATGAACGCTGAGGCTCTGGCTGATGTGTGCATGCAAGAGTCCATGAAGGAAGGCGGTGGCGACGATGGTCAGAAAAGCGCCTGCCCTGATCAGTATGTCGTCCTCGCGCTTGAATGACTGGTGAGCTTGTACCGGTGAGATTCTTTCGAGGATCGGCTCGATCGCGAGCAGCATTCCGATCGAGGTCACCGCGATGACAATCAGCTCTTTGAACTGCTCGTGCGGGGCGAGGGTCAGGAACTCGTCGATGGCCTGGTACAGTATGCTGAAAAACGCAGAAACGAGTCCCGTCGTTAGCGCTAGCCACAGCGGGTGTCGATGAAGGGACTGATTCACGGGATTGACTGTCCCGGCTAAGATACCGGCGTCGGCGAATCAATCCCAGAGTCGAAAGTCGGCGCGCCGTCTCAGCCGCGATTGGCTTCCTTGAGCGGGGGCGCGAATTCAAACAGTATCAACCCTCACGAGACGCGAGGGTGTCGTTGCGGCCCAGGTATTCCACCACAGTCTGGCTATTCGTCGGCATATCGGTTGGGCTGTTGCTCTCCGCAGGGTTCACGCAATCGAGCGCGACGATCATTGCCCCTGAGGGTAGCCAGCATGGTGGAGTACAATTGGTTGAGGGCACGATCAATGACTCGCTCGGAAGACCGATTGCCGGCGCCGAGGTGCGCCTCGAAACGGCCGACGGTATGGTCGAGGCCTTCGAACAGACTGACAACCACGGGAAATTCGGCCTGCGGGCTCCCCTTGGCGCCCTCAAGATCGTCGCCACCAAGCCGGGGTTCAAGACCGCAACCGTGTCGGTCGTCATCACCCTCGGAACCCCAACCAAACCGGTCGTGCTGGCGATGGAGGCGAACCAGCCGCTGACGCTTCAAGTGCTCGCTCCACGATTCGATCGCGCGCTGAACGATCTCTCACCCGAAACCGGCAGCACCGCATATCATTTTGATCGCGAATCGATTCATCGGATGCCCGAGGGAGAGAACTCGACGCTCGCGCAGGTTCTGCAACAGGCGCCCGGCGTGAGCCAGGACTCCTACGGTCAGGGCCAGGGGCAGATTCATATCCATGGCGAGAACGGCGGCGGCATCCAGTATCGAATCAACGATGTCTTCATCCCCGACGCGGTCACCAGCTTCGGCGAGATTTTCAGCCCCCGCTTCGTGCATAGCATCACGCTGCTTACCGGCGTGCTGCCGGCCGAGATCGGTTATCGCAACGAGGGAGTCATCGACATCCATACCAAAGATGGATGCATCGATGGCGGCGCGGACCTGAACAACCTCGAGATTTACGGCGGGCAGCGCGACACGATCGAGCCCAGTTTCGAACTCGGCGGATGCGACGGGCGGCTCAGCTACTATGCGAGCGGCTACTATCTGCGCGACGATCTGGGCCTTCAGTCGCCGACCGCGAGTCCGACGCCTCATCATGATCACACCGACCAGGGGCAGGGATTCGCGAATCTTTCCTATCTGATCGATTCCGAGACACGGCTGTCGTTGGTGACAGGAACCGCGGTCAACTATTTCCAGATTCCGCCGCAACCGGGTCTCGCGCAGCAATTCATGCTGGCCGGCGTGCCCGTCTATCCGTCGGCGCAGGTTGATGAGAGCGAGCTCGAGCAGAACTACTACGGCGTGCTGGCGCTGCAAGGCGCCATCGGCGACCAAACCAACTACCAGCTCGCGGCATTCAGCCGGTACTACGTTTTAGGTTTCGATCCCGATCCCAAAGGCGATCTCATTTACAACGGCGTCGCCGCGAAAATCCTCCACACCGGTTTCATCAATGGCGTGCAGGAAGACACCAGCTACAAGCTCGATTCACATCACACGATCGGCGCCGGGTTCTATCTAAGCGGCGAGGCTATTGAGCTGGATGATCATGCGCAGACCTTCATGGCGACGAGAGATGGGAAGCAGAAAAGCTCGACTCCCATCTCGATCATCGACAACAACAACCAAATCGCGTGGCTGTTGGGATTCTATCTGCAGGACGAATGGCGCCCGACGCCGAAACTGACCATCAACTTCGGCGCGCGATGGGACTGGATGAGCGCGTTCGTGACCCGCAATCAGCTGAGCCCTCGCATCGGATTGGAATACGAAGTGACACGCGGGACCATCCTGCATGGCGGATATGCGCGGTACTTCAAAGTGCCGCCATTCGACCAGGTGGCGCTCGGGACGGTGGAGAAATTCGCCGGCACTACTAATGCCGCGCCGATCAATAGTGGCAGCGACAAAATCGGCGCGGAGACCGATGACTATTTTGATGTGGGCATCAGACAGCGCATCGTCCAGCATCTGAATCTCGGCCTCGATGGATTTTTCAAGCTCGGGCACAATCAGCTTGACCTCGCCCAGTTTGGCGGAACGGTCGTGACGGCGCCGCTCACCTATCGTCGCAGCCGCGCGTGGGGCTCGGATTTCAGCCTGGCGTATCAAGGCGAGACGCTAACTACCTACCTCAATTTCTCATACTCGGTGCTGCAAGCGCGCTACATCAATGCGGGAGGGTTCCTGGCCGGCGATGCGGCCGAAATCAGCTACATCGCCAATCATTGGGTCACGCTCGACGATAGTCAGATGTTCACGGGCTCGGCAGGCGCGGCTTACAAATTGTGGGGATTTTTACTCACCGCCGACGGCATCTGGGGCACCGGCTATCGGCGCGGCTTCGCGAACTCGGGCGAGTTGCCACCGATCCTCCAGTTCAATGCGGGAATCGTGCGAGGGGTGAAGTTGCCACAGATCGGCGAGGCGGAATGCCGCCTGAGCATCATCAACCTATTCGACCACATCTACCAGATCCGTAACGGCAGCGGCATCGGCGTGTTCTCGCCGGCCTATGGCCCTCGCCGCGCGATCTATGGCGGCATCAGGATTCCGTTGATGGGGACATCATCGCCGTAGTGAGACGGCTCACGACTTCGACAAATGCGAGCCATCGCGAAATGCGAGACGTCCAGGCACGCGGTGGACCTAAAGACGCTGTTTGGAGATAAATTGCTTATGGTATAACCATCGCTTTGGAGAATCGCACTCGAATGAGCTCGCATCGAAACGCTTTGATCGGGCGATCCATACTATGCATCGCCGCCGGGATTTCCGTGGCAGCGATGGCCGTTGCGGCGTTCGGCTGCCGAAAGTCTGCGCCGACAGCAGCGTCGCAGGTTCTCGACGTCGCGGTAACCAATGTCATCCAGCGGGACGTAAGATTGTACTCAGAGGCGGTCGGCACGACCGAAGGTTTCGTGAACGCCGACATTTACCCGAAGATCTCCGGCTATCTAATCAAGCAGAATTATCGGGACGGCGATGCAGTGCATGCGGGACAACTGCTGTTTGAGATCGATCCGCGCGAGTACCAGGCTGCTCTTGACCAGGCGCTCGGCAATCTTGCCCAGGCGCAAGCGAAGTTGAAGCTGAACCAGCTGAATCTCGACCGCTATACGGGCCTCTTCAAGGAGGCAGTGATATCGCGGCAAGACTTCGATAACCAAACGCAGACCACCCGCGCAACTGCAGCGCAAGTGCAAGCCGATCAGGCCGCAGTCGAGACCGCGAAGCTTAACCTGGGATGGACCAAGGTGACTTCGCCGGTTAATGGCGTCGCCGGGATCGCGAAGGCGCAGGTCGGCGATCTCGTCTCAACCACCTCGCTGCTTACGACCGTCTCGCAACTCGATCCGATCAAGGTCGAATTTCCAATCAGCGAGCAGATCTATCTTCACTTCTCCGATCAAATCAACCGGGATCCTAACAACGGGCCCAAGCTCGGAATGACCCTTTCTGACGGAAGCACCTACAAATACGTGGGCCGGTTCTACGCTGTGAATCGGCAGGTCGAAATCCAGACCGGCACCATCAAAGTTCAAGCGACCTTCCCGAATCCCGACAACATTCTGCGCCCCGGTTTGTATGCGAAAATCCGCGCCCCGACCGGCACCGTGCACAATGCGCTCTTGGTGCCGCAAAACGCCGTGCTTCAGACCCAGGGGCAATATCAGGTCGCCGTGGTGGATTCGGACAATAAGGTGACGATGCGCACCGTCACGATGGGCGAGCAGGTGGGCGGCCTTCAGCTCCTCCAGAGCGGGGTCGCGCCCGGCGAACGCGTTGTAACCGAAGGACTCCAGAAGGTTCGCGATGGAATGGAAGTCAACCCCCACGTCGCGGCCGCGCCGACAGTAGAGAGCACTCCCGGAGCGGCCGGCCAGTCGCCCCCGGCGGCCGCAAACTCAAGCGGCCAGAGCTAGCGCCATGTCGAAGTTTTTCATCCGTCACCCGACGGTTGCGATCGTAATCGCGATTTTCTTCGTCATCGCGGGCGGGGTGATGATTTTCCGGCTGCCCATCGCGCAATTCCCCGACATCGTTCCGCCGCAGATCCAGACCACCGCGACGTATACCGGCGCCGACGCGCTCACGGTGGAGCAATCGGTCGCCACTCCGATCGAGGCGCAGGTCAACGGCGCCAAGAACATGATCTACATGCAGTCGATCAACGGCAACGACGGAACGATGACGTTGCAAGTCAGTTTCGAGGTCGGAACCAATGTCGATCTCGATCAGGTGCAAGTGCAGAATCGGCTCGCGCAGGCAACTGCAAGTCTGCCGAACGACGTGAACAATTATGGTCTCACCACGCAGCAGACGGTCGGCATTCCGCTGCTGGTTTTCACCATCAACTCACCGAAGCACACGTGGGACCAAAATTTCCTTTCGAACTACGTGGCAATCAACATCAAGGATGAACTGGCGCGCATCCCCGGCATCGGCCAGGTGAAGGTGTTTGGTGCTTCCAACTATGCGATGCGGGTCTGGGTCGCTCCCGACATCCTTTCCAAGCTTCAATTGACGGTCGGCGACCTCCAGAACGCGATCTCGGCGCAGAACGTGGTGAACCCTGCCGGACAAATTGGCGGCGCACCCGCACCCGCCGGTCAGCAAACCACGTACTCCGTTACTGCGCAGGGACGGCTGATGACCGCGGAGCAGTTCGGCGACATCATAATTCGCGCGAACCCCGACGGCTCGTTGGTACGGCTGAAGGATGTCGCGCGCATCGAGCTCGGCACGGAATCGTATACCCAGCAGGCTTCCACGAACGGACTGCCTTCGGCCATCGTGGGGCTGTATCAAAACCCCGGGTCCAACGCTTTGGCGGCCGCGAATCTGGCCAAGGCAAAGATGGCCGAGCTCGCGCGCCATTTTCCTTCCGACATGCAGGTCAGGCTGACTCTGGATACTACGATTCCGATAACGGAAGGCGCGCGCGAAATCGTCAAGACGCTGCTCGAGGCCATTGTGCTGGTCATCCTGGTCGTGTTCATTTTCCTGCAGAACTGGCGTGCCACGCTGATTCCGATGCTCACGATTCCCGTCTCGCTGGTCGGCGCGTTTATGTTCTTTCCGGTGGTGGGATTCACGATCAACACGCTCGCGCTGCTCGGATTGGTGCTGGCGGTAGGACTAGTGGTCGATGACGCGATCGTTGTGGTTGAGGCGATCGAGGCAAAGATCGAACAGGGACGCTCTCCCCGCGATGCCGCATTCGAAGCGATGGATGAAATCAGCGGAGCGCTGGTCGGCATCGCGCTGGTGCTCGCCGCCGTGTTCATTCCCGCGGCATTCATGGCCGGCATCACCGGGTCGCTGTACAAGCAATTCGCGCTGACGATCGCGTTTTCAGTTTTGCTCTCCGCGCTCAACGCACTCACTCTAAGCCCGGCGCTGGCGGCGATGCTCCTGCGGCCGCGCGAGAGTGGTGGCGGTCGCGGTCCACTCGGGCGCTTTTTTAACGGATTCAATGCGGCATTCGATAGGGCGCAGAGCGGGTATGTACGGGCTTGTAATCTGCTGGTCCACAAACTGTTGATGGCGGTGGTGCTCTTGGCCGGATTCATTGTGCTCGTCGGCGGGCTGGGCAAGATATTGCCGAATTCGTTTTTGCCCGATGAAGACAACGGCTATTTCTTCATGAACGTGCAGCTTCCCCCCGCCGCTTCGCTCGAACGGACCGGCGCGGTAATGCGCGAGATCGATCGCATCATCGGCAGCGAGCCTGGCATCCAGTATTACAGCGCGGTGGCCGGGTACAGCCTGCTCTCACAAACCGTCAGCAGCCGCAACGGTCTCTACTTCTGCCAGCTCGAGCCGTACGAAGAGCGAAAGAATGCGGGACTTCATGCCGATGCGATCGTTGCGGACGTAAATCGCAAGCTGGCGGCTCTACCCGATGCGCAAGCGTTTGGATTTTTGCCTCCGGCGATCCCCGGTATCGGCCAGGCCAGCGGGGTCGACTTTTTCGTTCAGGATCGCGCCGGCAAAGAGGTTGACTACCTTTGGCAGAACACGCAGAAATTTCTTGCTGCCGCGAAGCAGCACAAAGAGATCGGCATGCTGGCGCTGCTCTTCAATCCCGCTAATCCACAGATCTACGCCGGGGTGGACAAGGACAAGGTGTTTAAACTGGGAGTCTCAATCCAGGATGTCTACAGCGCGCTGCAGACACTGCTGGGAGGGTATTACGTTAACCAGTTCAACCGTTTTGGCCGGGTCTGGAAAGTATTCGTCGAGGCCGAGCCGAAATATCGTGCCGATACCAGCCAGGTCGGCCAATTCTACGTGCGCAACAACAACGGCGACATGGTGCCGCTATCCACGCTGGTGAACATGCAGAGCGTATTCGGCCCGGAATATACCACTCGCTTCAACGAGTACCGCGGCATCGAGATTTTCGCGATTCCGGCGCCCGGGTACAGCACCGGCCAGGCGATGCAAGCGGTGAGCGAGGTCGCGAATCAGGTCCTGCCGCGCGATATGGGTTTCGCCTGGAATGGGATTTCGTACCAGCAATCCATCGCCGGCGGTGGCGCGGGAATATTCGCCCTGTCATTAGTGCTCGTGTTCTTGATCCTCGCCGCACTCTATGAAAGCTGGTCGCTGCCGTTCAGCGTACTTCTGAGCGTGCCGGTCGCGGTATGCGGCGCCTTCTTTGGATTGTGGGCGCGCCGCCTCGACAACGATGTCTACGCGCAGGTCGGGCTGCTCATGTTGATAGGTCTGTCCGCGAAGAACGCGATCCTTATCGTCGAGTTCGCGAAGGCTGAGCTGGAGAAGGGCCAGCCGCTGGTCGATGCGGCCCTCAATGGCGCCCGCGCGCGTCTGCGGCCAATACTCATGACCTCGTTCGCGTTCATCTTCGGGCTGTTCCCTTTGTGGAATGCGCTGGGCGCCGGCGCCCAGGCGCGCCGCCTTATCGGGACCGTCACGATAACCGGGATGATCTTCTCAACCGCCTTCGCGATCTTCCTGATTCCGGTGCTCTTTGTGATCGTCGAGCGCCTATCGCACCGGACGGAGGGAACAGTGCTCAACATGACGCAACCTCGCCAGGAGCAAGAACCGCCCGTCGCAGTGGGGGTCCTCAAACGCTCGCCGCACTAATCGCGGCTTTCAGGATTCCTGACGAGGGGTATGCGTGCGGGCGGGCGTCATCGCCCGCCCGCACGCATGGAGGAGGGGGCCGGGCGGGATGGCGCGACGGTCGCTCTTTTTTCTCTCTGCGACCGGAGTGCCATCCTGCCCGGCTCTACGGAATCCTCGTTGCGCTCCCGCATCGGCGGGAGCGCCTCCGTATTCCCATCGGCATAACCGATGGAGAAATTTCGGTTGCTTGAGGAGAAAAGCATCCCCTATAATGCCGAGACGGGGTGAGAGCTTATGAACGATTGGAAAACGCCTGAGTTCGTCGAAATCCGCATGGATGCGGAAATCAACTGCTACAGTTCCGCGCTGCCTGAAACCGGCAAGGTTCGGATTCCGAATCGTCCGGTGATGACCGAGTCGGCCTCGGAAAATAGTTCGGAGTCATAAGCTCGGCAGTTGTGCGGGTCCATGTCCTTGGCTCCGCGGCGGGGGGCGGCTTTCCGCAATGGAACTGTAATTGCGCTAATTGCCGCGGACTGAGAGCGGGCGTGATTCGCGCAAAGGCGCGGACCCAATGCTCAGTTGCCATCAGTGGTGATGGCTCGCGATGGTTGTTGCTGAACGCAAGCCCCGACCTTCGAGCACAGATATCGTCATTCCCGGAACTGCTTCCCAAAGATGGCGCGAGAGGATCATCGATCGCGTCGGTGCTGCTGACCGATGCGGAACTCGATCACGTCACCGGACTGCTGTCACTGCGCGAAAATGAACCCATCGAGATGCATTGCACGCGGCGGGTGTACGATTGGGTATTCGAATCGAATCCCATCTTCGGCGGCCTCATCCAGCCGGCGAGATTTCGATGGCAGGAGGTGACGAATCGTCAACCGACGCAATGTCGAGACGGCCTCAGCTACGAGGCGATCTTCGTGGAGGGGAAGGTACCGACATACGCTAAAACACCGTTTGACAGCCTCGCCGGAAGTACTCTGTCGTACTGTGTAGCAGACAGTAGCAGTAAAACCTCGATTCTGTACGTCCCCGCCATCAAGCACATCAGCGAGGAGTTGGTTGCGGCGGCCTCGGAGTGCGATTGCATCCTGTTCGATGGGAGCTTCTGGTCCGAAGACGAAATGGAGCGCCGCGGCGTCGGCACCCGTACCGCCTCGGCGATGGGGCATGTTCCTATCGATGGACCCGACGGCAGCCTCGCGCGCCTCAGCCATCTTCGCGCCAGAAAGGTCTATACTCATGTGAACAACACCAATCCCATCCTCGATGAAACTTCGCCCGAGCGGCGCGCGATCGAGAAAGCCGGATGGGAGGTCGCCGAGGACGGCATGGACTTCACGCTGTAGTTCCGCGGTGCGAGAGATGAACGAAAGAAGTAGCTCTGCCACTCCCGCCCTGCAGCCACCCGACTCGCCCGAAGAGTTTGTCGCGCGATTGCGTGCGATTGGAGCGGCTGCCTATCACGACAAGCATCCGTTCCATATCCTGATGCATCAGGGCAAACTCACTAAGCGCCAACTGCAGGCGTGGATCGAAAATCGTTTCTACTATCAGTGGAGCATCCCAAAGAAAGACGCGATCATCCTTGCGAAGGCCGACGATCGCGAGTTCCGCCGCGCCTGGATAACGCGGATCACGGACCACGACGGAATCGGCGACACCGAAGGCGGCATCAGCAAATGGTACCGGCTCGCGGAGGCTGCGGGCCTCGATGCTGCCGACGTCGCCAGCTTGCGCTACGTACTGCCCGGCGTACGCTTTGCCGTCGATGCCTATGTGAATTTGTGTGCGTCGCGCCCACTGACCGAAGCGGTCGCATCCTCGCTCACCGAATTGTTCGCCCCCGTTCTGATGGCGGATCGAATCGTCGCGTTGGAGAAGCTCTACCCATGGCTCGATCGCCGCGGCCTCGATTATTTCCGCGGACGCCTTGTGCAAGCGCCGCGCGACTCCGAGTTCGGCCTGCAATATGTCGTCGCGCACTGCACCACGCGCGAGTCGCAGGATCGCGCGGCCGAGGCGCTCACGATCAAGTGTCATATCCTGTGGGGGCTCCTCGATGCGATTCACTACGCCTACGTCTCTCCGGGGTTCCTGCCGCCGCTCTGGTACGACTCGCGCAAACTCTGATGCACGCCGAGCGCACATGGCGACCGCGGCTCGCATCGAGGGCGCGGCTCAAGTTTGATTCAGTGGCGAACCAGGAAATGCTTCTGTTCCCCGAAGCGGCCCTGCTCCTGAATGAAACCGGAGCCGCCATCGTGCGGCTGTGCGACGGCGAGCGCTCGATCGATCAAATCATCGACGGTCTGGCGGCCAAATTTCGTGGCGCCGATCGCAATGTGCTTCGGCACGAGGTGGAGAGTTTCCTCGAATCGATTCGCGCGCGAGGACTCCTGCAATGAGCCCCGCGCCGCGTCCATACACGCTCGTCGCGGAACTCACCTATCGATGTCCGCTGCGATGCGTTTACTGCAGCAATCCGGTCGATTTCGCGCATACCCGCGACGAACTCTCTACTGCCGAATGGCGCCGCACCATTTCTGCGGCTGCGGAACTTGGCGTGGTGCAACTGCATCTCTCGGGCGGCGAGCCGATGTTGCGCGAGGATCTCACCGAGCTCATTGAGCATGCGCGGGCATGCGACCTGTACACGAATTTGATAACCGGCGGCACGCTACTCGACGGAGACAAACTGCGACGATTTCGCGATGCGGGCCTGGAGCATATTCAACTGAGCATTCAGGGCGCCTCGATTGCGAATGCTGAAATGGTCGCCGGGGTGCGATCGCATCGCAAGAAACTCGAGGTCGCGCGTCTCATCACCACCCTCGGTTTTCCATTTACGCTGAACGTCGTGATTCACCGGCTCAATATCGCCGAAATTCCGGAACTGATTCGTCTCGCGGTCGAGCTCGGTGCACAACGTCTCGAATTGGCGAACACCCAGTTCTACGCGTGGGGAGCAGAGAATCGCCGCGCGCTGATGCCGACGCGAGAGCAATATCTTCATGCCGAGGAAATCGCGCTCGAAGCGATACCGACGTATCGCGGAAAGCTCGAAATCGTGTTCGTGCAAAACGATTATCTCTCAGGTGAGCCGAAGCCGTGCATGGGCGGATGGGGCCGCAGCTACATGTGCATCAATCCCGCGGGCGAAGTGCTGCCGTGTCACGCCGCCAAGGTGATTCCCGGGCTGCGCTTCGAAACTGTGCGCGATAACTCACTCGCGAAGATCTGGCGCGATTCGCCCGGCCTGAATACATTTCGCGGCGATGGTTGGATGCTCGAGCCATGCCGCAGTTGTGCACGCAAAGATATCGACTTCGGCGGATGCCGATGCCAGGCTTTCATGCTCGCGGGAAATGCGGCCGAGGCGGATCCGATCTGCCGCTTGTCCTCGCATCGCGAGGCGGTTGAGGCTGCGCTGAATGACTCGGGAGCCGGCACCGAACTGGTTTATCGCGACGCCAGGAACAGCCGTCGCCTGACGCGCGACGCGCCCCGCCTTCTCTCCCAGCGAAAGGCCTCGGCTCTTAATGAACCTTGATCGTTACGCTCGCGGTCGTTCGCCCATACTGGTTGGTTGAGTACAGCGTGTAGGTCGTCTTCGATGAGGGATTTACGATGACGCTGTCGCCACGCACCGGGCCGACCGCCGGCGAGATGACGTTGTAGATGGCGTCGCTGATCGTCCAACTCAACGTAATCGGCTTTCCGCGTGCGACGGACAACTGACTTGCGGTGAAGCTGCTGATCGTCGGAGCCGCGCCAGTCGGGATGTTGTCATCTGTATAAACCACCTCCATCGCGACGACCTCGAAGTCGGACGCGGTAATCGTCTTCAACTTGCCGAGGTCGTCGTTGTTCCAGCGGCTGTCGGGCGCGCCGCTGATAAAAATGCCGCTCCCGTTGTCGGCGAGAATCATGCCGTACTTCTTCAGTCCGGTGAGGATCACCTGATTGGCGGCCGAGAAAGAAGTGATGTCGAAACTCGCTCTCAGACGCAGGCGCATCCCCATCGGCGGCGCGTTGGGATCATCAACGGAAGAAGCCCAGTGCGATGCGGGCGGCGTGAAGGCCTGGCGCGTCACCGGCACAGTGAATCGCAAAGCGTGATTGATCGTGCCAGCCGCGACCTCATCATATTTCGCCAGTCCCGCGAAAATCGGCAGACCGGCGGCGTCCGCCGAGGTCCAGGTATAAGGACGTCGTTCGTCAATCGTCATGTCCCAGATAGCAGTGGAATCGGCACTCCACGCGCCACCGCTGCGCCGAAATGAATGGTACAGCTCGTAGAGCCAGCATCCGTCCTTGTCGAGGACCAGTACGTGGCGGTCGCCGTTACCAGGCTTAGGATAGCCCTCGATTGGCGCAGTCGATGGAACCGGCATCGGTCCGGGATCGCTCTCGTCACCGTAGGCCGTCAGCTTCACCGTCACCTTTTTCTGCGCGCCAGGGACGATCTGATACGGGATGCCGATAGATTGGCGGTCGTAATCGCCGGAGCCAAAATTCGGATGCAGCGTCAGGTTCGCGCCAATGTAATCGATGAGGCTGGCGGAATTCGCGTTGACCGGAGCATTCGATATGTCGGTATTCCACAAGCTGCTCGGCGAGAACGGCACAAACCCGTTGAGGCTCGTCAGCTTTCCGACTGTCATTCCGCTACATGCATTGCTTTGCGCACGCGCCGGCTGACTTGATGTTAACTGCAGGCCGATGAATACGGCCGCCGCGATGAGATGCTTCATGAGATGGCTCTACAACATCTTACGAAGCGTGCAGCCGCGAATCGACGGATCTGCGCGGGGCTACAGTATGGCGCGCGTGCGATGGCGCGCCTCCTCGTATTCGCGAATCGTCTGCTCGATGAGTCCCGCGGCGCTTTGCACGCGCGTCACCCCTGATACCGAATGCCCCGCGCTCCAGATGTCCTTGTATCTGCGCGGCGCATTCATCTCGCCCTTGCTGCCGAAGTTCCGCGCCGCCTCTTCAATCGAAACGCGCGGCGGCAAGATCCTCGGATCGAGCCCCGCCGCGATCATCGAGGGCGTCAGCATGTTGGTATCGAGTCCGGTGAATGCCTGGGTCAACATCACGTCGTCCATGTTCGACTCGACCAGCATCCGCTTGTATGCGTCAGGCGCCATGCTCTCATTCGTCGCGATGAACTTCGTGCCCATGTAAGCGAGGTCGCACCCGAGCACTTCCGCCGCCCACAATGCGGCGCCGTCGCTGATGCCGCCCGCCAGCACGATGGGGCCTTCGAACATCTGCCGCGCCGCGCGCACGAAGGCGAGCGGATTGAGCCATCCGGTTTGCCCGCCTGCGCCCGCGGTGAGGAGCACCAATCCATCGACACCCGCCGCGATCGCTTTCTCCGTATGCCGAATCGTCGCGACGTCCGCGAAAACTGTGCATCCCATGTCATGCAGCGGTCCGATCGCCTCGGTCGGAGAACCGACGCTCGTGATCACCATCTCAATGCGATGGCGCAGCAGGCACGCGAGTTCCAATCTCATCTCGGCGCGCTTGATGATCAGGTTGGGGCAAAACGGCGCGGGCGGCCGGTCGGGATTTTCGCGCGCTGCGAGATCGAGTGCGCCCGCGATCTTCGTCAGCCACGCATCGAGCGTGTCGATGCTGCGCGCGTTGGCAACCGGAAACGCCCCGATCACGCCGTTGATGGATGCGGTGATCGCGAGGTCTGGACCCGATACGGCGAGCATCGGAGCGGCGATCAGCGGAAGCCTCAGCCGTCGCGCGATCTTCTCTGGCAGGCGCCGACTGTTCATCACGCCGCCTTTTGCAGAACGTGTACGACGCACACCGCGCCGACGCCTACCATGTGAGCCAGCCCGACTCTCGCGTTAGGATGTTGCCGCACACCGGCCTCGCCGCGAAGCTGCCGCGTGATCTCTGCGATCTGACCAACGCCGGTGGGACCGATAGGATGACCCATCGCGAGCAATCCGCCCGACGCGCTGATCGCGCATTTGCCGCCGATATCGGTCGCGCCGCTGCCAATCATCGCCGCCCCCTCACCCTCGCCGCAAAGTCCCATCGCCTCGACGTAGAGCAACTCTTCGATCGTGAATGCGTCATGCAACTCGATGAGATCGAGGTCCTTGGGACCAATCGCAGCTTCCTCATATGCCTGCGCGACGGTTTCCCGCGTAAGCTCGGCGTCGAAGTTTTTCGCTCCGCGATAGACGCGCTCGGTGCGCGTCACCGACGCGATCACTTTCGCCGCCCGCGACCGATCGATTCCGAGCTTCGCGATCGCATCTTCCGACGCGACGATCAAAGCGGCAGCGCCCTCGCCCACCGGACAGCATTGCAGCCGCGTCAGGCTGCCGGAAATCGGCGGACCCGCCATCACTTCCTCCAGCGTCACCGCCTTTTGGCGCTGCGCGTAGGGATTGCGCGCGCCGTTACGATTGTTCTTCACCGCTACTGCCGCCACCTGCTCGGGCTTCACTCCGTAGCGATTCATGTACTCATTCGCGAGCAACGCGAAGTGCGTGAAGGGAACCACCCGAGACCCAACCAAATCGCGGATGTTGGTCTTGCCGGCGGCGATGCTTGGGATTGCGGGTTTGTTGACGCCGACCGCCAACGCCACGTCGCTGATTCCGCTTGCGACATCGAGGCACGCCTGGCGAAACGCGGTCGAACCCGAGGCCGATGCGTTTTCAACCTGCGCCATCGGAATCCCGCTCGCACCAAGATGACGCAACATCGGACGCGACACCGCCATCCCGATCAGCGCGGTGCCGGTGTACGCGGATTCAACGGCGCGCCACTCGATTCCCGCGTCGCGCAGCGCCTCGCGCACCGCAGTGAGGCCGAGCGTCACGAAAGTGGTCTCGCTCAAGTACTGATACTTGTGCAGGCCGATCCCGACCACGTACACGGGACGCATATCGCGGATGGTTTTCTTCATCGCGACGCCTCCGTCTTCGCGAAGCGAAGCTCTACAATCTGTTTTCCTTCATCGTTGACGCCGGCCGGAGCGAGCACCGAATGCATCCGGTCGCCGATGCGAAGTCCTTCATCGGTGGGCACGGTCAGAATCGAACGCACCGCGGGACCATCGTCGAGAACGATCACGCCCACCGTGAAGGGCGCCTTCAACCCCCCGCTGCTGCGATCCTGATGGAGATGCACGGTGGCAAATGAATGGAGTGTGCCGGCTCCTATGAGGGCGACTGGTTCGAGCTGATCGGAAAACGCGCCGCAGAATTCGCACCCGTAACTCTGCGGCGGAAAGAACACGTAGCCGCAACTCTTGCAGCGGCCTCCGTTGAGCTTCGG
Source organism: uncultured delta proteobacterium (assembly GCA_963815835.1). Classification (GTDB taxonomy): domain Bacteria; phylum Desulfobacterota; class Binatia; order Binatales; family Binataceae; genus DATGKG01. The sequence goes on along the minus strand of CAWFIF010000001.1, from coordinate 1,575,845 downwards.
CGCCTCTTCCGCGGTGTACAGCGCCGGCTGGGCCAGTACCTGATCGGGCATGTTCGACCTCTCATCGCGCTTGAGTTCCCGCGTAGGGTAACGCAATTGTTAGTCAACCAAAATGCCGGAAACCAGATTCACCCTGTCGGAGCGATGCCGCGCTCAATGGAGCGGGCGCGATGCTTAGCGACATTCGCGTCCTCGAGATCTCGGCGCCCGAAACTATGCAGGCCGGAAACGTTCTCGCCGCGCTAGGCGCTGACGTCGTCGTGGTCGAGCCGCTAACCGGCTCGGCGGGACGCAGAATGGAACCTTTCCTCAACGAGATTCCCGGCCTCGAGCGGAGCCTCACCTGGCACGCGCTCAATCGCAACAAACGCGGCATCACGCTCGATATGCATAGCGTTGATTCACGCGAGCTGCTCGCCGGTCTGCTCCCGAAGTTCGATGTCGCATTCGACTCGACAAGCAATGGCGTCGCGCCACTCGACGATTTCACGATTCCCGAAAAGATGGTGAGGATTCGCATTGCGCCGTTTGGGCACAGCGGTCCGAAGAGTGCTTATGCATCGTCGGATCTCACCGTGATGGGCGCGAGCGGCGCGCCCGGCGTTACCGGCGATCCGGATCGGCCGCCGCTCTTTTTCCCGATACCGCAAGCGATGATGGAAACCGGTTCCGACGCCGCGATTGCTGCGCTGGCTGGCATTGCGGCGCGCGATCGCGACGGCCTCGGTCAAAGCGGTCATGTGTCGGGGCGCATAGCCGCCATGATGAGCGCGATGAGTCAGCATCTCGGGCCGCCTTCGGGCAATCCGGAGACGAAACGCAATTACGGCGCGATGACGATCGCCGGCGTGCAGGTTCCGAGCATGTATGAATGCGCCGACGGCTTCGTGATGATCACCGTCGCCTTCGGACCGGTGTTCGGCCAGATGACGCAGCGGCTGGCAAAATGGGCGGCGGACGAAAATCCCCTCGCGCGAAACATCGCGGAGATTAGCTGGCCGTCTTTCTTGAGCGACCTCTCGCAGAAGAAAGTATCGCCCTCTGATCTCGGCGCGCTGGTCGAGGGCTTGAAATCTCTTACCCGACACAAGACCAAAGCGGAGTTTGGCGCAGCCGCACGCAAGCTGGGATTGCTCGCTTCTCCCGTTTTCAGCATGAAAGATGTTGCCGAGTCCGCGCAGTATCGCGAGCGCGGATTGTTTACCTCGGTCGCGGTTGCACCCGAGCGCGAGATCGAAGTGCCTTCGCGCTTCGCGCAGTTCTCGAATTTCTCCATAGAAATGCGCAGGCCCGCGCCGATGCTATCGGAGCATACGGTCGAGATCCTCGAAGCTGACCTCGGACTTTCGCGAATCGAAATCCAGGCGCTGTTCGCGCATGGAGTCATTTAGGAGACGAGAATGACGGCGCCGCTCGATGGAATTCACGTCCTCGATCTGAGTTGGGTGATGGTCGGCCCGGTGAGCGGGCGCTATCTTGCTGATCTCGGCGCAGATGTCATCAAGGTTGAAAGCTCGCGCCGCATCGATCCGCGTGCGCACGCTCGGCCCGTTCAAGGACGGACGCTCGGGTCCGGAACGTTCGGTGAGTTATCACAACCTCAACGCCGGCAAGCGATGCATCACGCTCGACATTCGCAAGCCCGAGGGACGCGAACTGGTGATGCGCCTGGCGGATTGGGCCGATGTGGTGCTCGAGAGCTTCACGCCCGGCGTGCTCGACGAATTGCGGCTCGGCTATCGCGAACTCAGCGGCCGCAATCCGAAGGTCATCATGGCGTCGACCGCCATCCTCGGGCAGACCGGTCCCGATGCGAAAGGAACCAGCGGTGTCGGCACGATGGGCGCAGCGATGTCGGGTGCGACCTATCAATTCGGATGGCCTGACCGGCCGCCATGCGGACCGTTTGGACCGTGGACCGACGGCGTCGCGCCGCGCTTCATCGTGGCGAGCATCCTGGCTGCGCTGCATCGCCGCACCCGCACCGGCGAGGGTTGCTATATAGATGTCGCGCAGGCTGAGGCCGGCGTGCAGTTCATGATGCCCGCGTATTACGAATTTGCGGCGAATGGAAAAATTCCCGAGCGCCGAGGCGTCGCGGGATCGCCGCTGCGCGTGCCCGACGGCGTCTATCGATGCGCTGGCGAGGATCGATGGGTCGCGATCAGCGCGAGTGACTCGCCGCACTGGAAAGCGCTGCGCAACATCATCGGCGGTGCGCTGCGCGAATCGCGATTCGCTACTGTACTTGGCCGCATACGCAATCGAGTCGCGATCGATTCAGCGATTTCGGCTTGGACCAGCGACCAGGAATCCGACGCGATCGAGTCGATGCTGCAGTCGGCAGGCATTCCCGCGCACATCGTCAGCCGCGGCGACGACCTCGGGCGCGATGCGGACCTGCATCATCTCGGACATTTCAAGAAATTCACCGATACTGTTATCGGCGAAGCTGAGATCGAAGGTCCGCGATGCGCGCTCGATCGCACGCCGTTGCCCGAGACTCGGCGCGGTCCGCGCATCGGAGAACATACGCAGGAAATTCTCGAAGCGATCTGTCGTCTGTCGAAAGCTGAAATCGCGCAGCTCGCCGAAGCCGGCGTGCTCGTTTGACATCGCAAGGAGGATACTTTGAGTACCAACATTCTCGATCTGAAAGGTCGCATCGGATTAGTGACCGGTGCGGGGCAGGGCGTTGGCCGTTCGGTCGCGCTGCGTTTCGCGGAAAACAATGCCGGCGGCGTGGTGGTCAACGATTTCCGCCTTGAGCGGGCCGAAGCGGTCGCGGCGGAAGTCGAAAAGCTCGGCGTCAAAGCGCTACCCGCGCAATGCGATGTGACAGACTTCGCCGCCGTCGTCGCGATGTTCGACAAGGCCAAGGCGAAGTTCGGCGGCGTCGATATCCTCGTCAACAATGCCGGCAACGCGGGTCCCGATCCGAGCCGGGTCGCGCGCAAACCGTTCTGGGAACAGGAGCCGAAGGACTGGGACCCTTTCATGGCCACCAATCTCTACGGCGTGATCAACTGCATACGCGCGGCCGGGCCCGCGATGATCGCGAAGAAGTACGGCAAGATCGTCACCGTAATTTCAGATGCGGGCCGAGTCGGCGAACCCTTTCTCGAAATTTATTCGGCGGCGAAGGCGGGCGCGGCGGGTTTCATGCGCGCGATGGCAAAACAGCTCGGGCGGCAATCTATCACCGCCAACTGCGTCGCCCTCGGCACGACCATGACGCCAGCGGTCGCACCGCAGATGGCCAACGAGGAAGCACGCAAACGGATTCTCAAGGTCTACCAAATCAAGCGGCTGGGTGAGCCCGAGGACGCGGCCAACATGATCCTGTTTCTCAGTTCGGACGCATCGGAATGGATCACCGGCCAAACCATTCCGGTAAACGGCGGCTATTCGTTCGCGCTGTAGGGGAAAATCGCGTGAAATACGAGACCGTAATTCTCGAGCGTAAGAACGGGATCGGTTACCTCACTCTCAATCGCCCCGAGCGCGCCAACACGATCAGTTTTCAGCTGATGATCGATGTGGTGAACGCGATGGACGAGGTCGAGAAGGATCCCGAGTTCCGCGTCGTGATAGTGACCGGCGCCGGCGGAAAGCATTTCTGCGGGGGCGCCGATCTGCGCGATTTCGCGGAGCGCGCCCGTGAAGCGAAGAGCCACGGCGAGCGCCCGAGCGGGGGCGATTTTGTTTCGCCGCGGCGCGACCTGTTCAGCGCGCTGGAAGAATCGCGCGTGCCGGTGATCGCCGCGATCAATGGCGCGGCGATGGGCGGAGGATGCGAGATCGCGTTGGCGTGCGATATCCGCGTAATCGCTGACACCGCGGCGATCGGCCTTCCGGAAATTCGCTTCGGCGCGTTGCCGGCAGGCGGCGGAACGCAGCGACTGCCGCGGCTGGTCGGTACGGGTATCGCCAAGGAAATGATCTTCAGCGGCCTGCCTTACACCGCCGAGGACGCACTGCGGATCGGTTTGGTTAATAAGATGGTTCCTGCCGCGGAGCTGATTCCCGAATGCGAAAAGATCGCCGGCGTCTATATCGAGCGCGCCGCGTATGCGCTCAAGACCGCCAAGGCCCTGATCAATCGCGGCGTCGAGCTTCCTCTTAAGGACGGACTCGCGCTGGAGCGGAAGATGATCGCCGAAATGGCGACGCCGGAGGAACGAAGAAAAGCGCAGGATCTGGCTGCGGCTACGCAAAAGACCTACGCGCGAATCTTCAACAAAGCCTGAGGACGCGCTTCAGTTGGCCGGCTGCTCCTTGCGGTATGCTAACAATCGGTCAACGTCGAAGTTGAACATCCGAGCCGCGTTGAGGCCGAGAATTTTGACGCGCTCGTCCTCATTCAGCCGGCCCATCTGACGCTCGATCGCCTGCGCCGAATGCGGCCACGAACCCTCATGATGCGGATAGTCGTTCGACCATAGGAAGTTGTCGATGAGACCGAATTCTTTTGCGAGGCCGAGCCCCGCGCGATCCTCCTGAAATGCGACCGCGCCATGCGCGCGAAAATACTCGCTCGGCAGCATCTTCAGTTTCGGATACGCCCACATGTGGTGCTTGATGTAGCCCTCGTCCATCGCATCGAGCGCCCACGGAACCCATCCGATGCCGCTCTCGATCGCCGCGAATTTGATTTTCGAGAAGCGCTCGAGCACGCCCGAGGCGCATAGCGAGGTGACCGGCTCGATCGCCTGCACCAGCGCGTGCGCGACGTAGTTGATGACGGCGCCGCCTTCGCGGCTCGCCGCGCGCGGATCGCGTCCGGTGCCGATGTGAAACGTCACCGGCATCCCGGTTTCCTCGATCAGCGCCCACATCGGGTCGTAGACCTTCTGGTTGTAGTTGGGATCGCGCGGATCCTGCGAATTGAACACGGGCTTGCACGGCAGCGTGAGGCCGCGGAATCCGAGTTTCGCGACGCGCACGATTTCCGCGAGAGTGCCTTCGATATCGGCGGTCGCCAGCGAAGCCATCGGCGACATCCGATCGTTGTACGCCGCGTAGGTTTCCCACGCCCAGTCGTTCCACACACGGCACTGCGCCTGCGCGAACTTGGCATCCGAGGTGGCCCACATGAAGAGGCCCTTGTTGGGAAAAATGATCTCGGCGTCGACGCCGTCGCGACGGCGATCTTCCAGCCGCTCCGAGATGATCGCGCCCGCCTTGTTGCGAGCCAGATCCTCGCCCTCGAAGATGCTGTCCTGCAGCCGTGTACGCCGCAGCCCATCGCTGATCACCCACTTCACGCCTTGCGCGTCCACCTCGATGCGAGGCAGCCGCGAGCGATACTCCTTGTCGAGTCGCTCGGACCACAGGTTCACCGGCTCATTGGCGTGGCAGTCACACGAGATCATCAAATAGCGATCGGGATCGTCGGGACGCGCGGTGCGATTCCATCCCTCGTGGCCGGGAGTTTCCAGTCGCCATTTGTTCGCACTATCGATCGTCGCGTTGTCGATTGTCGCTGTGCCCATATTTCCTACTCACCTTTACTCTTGGGCGAGCGCCTGCATATCACTCAATGCCTCGGCGAATTCCTCCATGAATTCGTTCACGACGCTGCGGCAAGTTTTCACGCTATCGACCAGTCCCACGCCCTGCCCGACGAAGTAGGTGACGAGCTCGCGCGCCTGGGGATTTCCTCGCGCGGCGGCGCGCTGCGCCACTTCGAGCGCGGGCTCGCTGATGAGACTTTGCAGCGGCATCGGCAGCGAGCCGGGGCTGCCAGGTCCTTCCCACGCATCGGTCCATGCCGATTTTAGTTGGCGTGCGGGTTTTCCAGTGCGACCTTTGGAGCGAATGGTATCGCGCGAGCGCGCCTCGATCATCTTCTCGCGGAAGATCTCCGAGGTCTCCGATTCCTGGGTCGCGAGCCATACTGAGCCGGTCCACACGCCCGCCGCGCCCATCGCCATGCACGCCGCCATTTGACGCCCGGTCATGATACCGCCGGCCGCGAGCACCGGAATGTTGCGAATCGGTTTGATCGCGCGCAGCACCTCCGGGATGAGGACAATCGTCGAGACCTCGCCGCAGTGTCCACCGGCCTCGCCGCCCTGCGCGACGATGATATCGACGCCAGCCTTCGCCTGACGAACAGCATGCTCGGGTGCTCCGACCAGCGCCGCAACCGGTACGCCATGCTTGCGGCCCATCTCGATCATGCGCTCCGGCGGCACCCCAAGCGCATTGGCGATCAGCTTGATTGGATGCCGAAAGGATACCTCGATGAGCTTCAGCGCGTGCTCCTCCTGCATCGAGAAGTGCGCGTCCGGCGCGCGCGTATGCCCCTCCTCGAGCATCTGCGACGCCTCGATGCCGTGCTTGGCGAGCAGGTCGCGCACGAAGTCCTTGTGCTGCCGCGGGATGCGCTCGGCGAGCTTGCCGCGCGTCACGTCTTTCTCGCCCTTAATCGACAGATTTTCCGGGATCAGCACGTCAATACCGTAGGGTTTTCCGCCAATGTGTTCATCGATCCACTCGAGTTCTTCTTCAAGCTGAGCGGGGGTGAATGCGGTCGCGCCGAGCACGCCAAACCCGCCGGCACGGCTCACCGCGGCGACCACGTCGCGGCAATGCGTGAAAGCGAACAACGGAAAATCGATACCGAACATTTTGCAGACGGGAGTATTCATCATGCACCTACTTCGCGGCGAAGTTTTCCTTCGCGGCTGCGATCGTCTTTCCGTTACCGGTCATTTTGGGCGCGTGCGCGGCGACCAGCTTCTGGCTGATTTCGGGCGTCCAATGATCGGGTTGATCGGCCCACAGATCGCGCAGGTATGGCGCAACCTCGTGACCGAACAGGCGCGTGTTCTCCGCCGCGACATCTTCCGCGACGTTGCCCATGTGCGGCGTCGCGATGAGCTGCCCGATGCGCAGATCGGTGATGAGTTCGCGCAGCCGCTGCCGCACCCGGGCCGGCGTCCCCGCGATGATGTAGCCCTTCTCGTCGTACTCCCAGAAGCTCATCTCGCCGCGCGCCGCGCGCAAACGGTCCTCGGGCGTGAGCTTGCTATGCGTCTTCTTCGCGAGGTCGGCCATGAACCTGGTCGACTTTAGCGTCGCGTAGCCCGCCGGGCTCGCGAATTCCGCTTTGGGCGCGCTGTTGCGATGAAAGTATCGAACCGCCTGGTAGTATTGCTTTTCCGCCTCCGCGTCGGTGTTGGCGACGCATACGATTTGCGTGAACGCCATCCGATGCGGATTGGTGGTGCCGCCCCGCTGATCGACATATTCCCAGAACGCATCGACCAGTGGCTTCGAGGAATACAGCCCCGAGAACGACAGATGTCCGTAACAGTAGTCGTGCTTGATCACGAGGTCCCAGGTCTCGACGCTGCCGCCACCGCCGGGCACCCAGATCGGCAGTTTCTTCTGCACCGGGCGCGGCCAGATATTCACATAGCGAAGCTGGTTGTACTTGCCGTTGAACGCGAACGGCTCCGGCTCGCTCCACGCGCGCAGGATGAGCCGGCGCGCCTCCTCGAAACGCTCGCGCATCTCGACCGGCGGCTTTCCATAAGCGAAGACCGAATCCATCGGCGTGCCGAGCACGAAGCCGGCCGTCAGCCGTCCACCCGACAAACAGTCCAGATATGCATACTCTTCGGCGACCCGGGTCGGCGGATTGTAGAGCGCCAGCGAATTGCCGACGATCACGATGGTCGCGTTCTGCGTGGTCGAAGCGAGGCTCGCCGCGAGCAAGTTGGGCGAGGGCGTCATCGCGAGCGGCGTCTGATGATGCTCGTTGACGGTGAGCCCGTCGAAGCCGACCTTATCGGCGAGCTGCATCAACCGGATGAACATTTTGTAGGTCTCGCCCGCCTTGAGCGGATCGCAAAGATGCGCCGGCGGCGTCACCCATGCCGAGTCGTAGCGCTCGCGAAAATCAGCCGGGAGATGAGGATAGGTAACTTCTGCAAACCAGTGGAACTTCACCGCGTAAGGCCTCCGCCATCAATCCTAATTGAAATTAGCTCGTGGAGGGTAACACCTGAACATCGCAAGACTTGCGTCTCGCGTGATCGAAGCACGAATCTAGGCGCGACAGAGACGATATTCGCGATCTCGGCTGTATCGTATCGCTACATGATCCAGCGCTGAAGCGAGCTGGCACGCGGGAGTGTCAAGCGCCTCGCTAGCTTCGGATTTTGAGCGCTCCTGACGGGCAGGCTTTCACCGCGGCGATCACTTTCTCATCGATGGCCGCAGCGGGATCGATGACGAACTTTCCGTTTTCAACCTTGAACACCTGCGGCAGAGTCTTGACGCAGTTGGTCGAATGGATGCAGACCTTCGAGTCCCAATCGACTTGTACCGCCATTGCTGTCGCTCCTTTTTGTGGCCTTGAATCTTTCGCTCCTGCCCCTCTACTGGAGCGGCTGTGCGAGTGCGCCCTCTTTCTCGTTCCACTGCGCAGCGTCGTGACCGAAGATCAGCCGCGCGCCGACGCGCTCCATCGCGCGGAAGCGAAGGATGACCTCGCGCATCGCGTCGTAGCTGTGCGCGAACGGCGGCAGAATCATCTCTTCGAGCGCCTTGCGCATGTAACAGGAGTCCGCGGTCATCACGACCTCGCCCCGCTCCAGGCGCACGCGCAGCGACTGATGCCCCGCGGTGTGGCCGTAAGTCGGGATCAAGGTCACGCTACCGTCGCCGAACAGATCGTGCTCTCCATCGATCAGTTGCAGCTTGTGGCCGAGATCAAAATCCGCGCGATTGTAGCCATTTTTGCGGATCAGTTCAGGATTGCCAGCCGCTTCCCATTCGAGGCGCTGCACCACCAGCTTCGCGTTCGGCAGATCCTGATTGCCGCCGACATGATCGAAGTGCAGATGCGAATTGATCATGTAGTCGACGCGCGCGGGATCGACATTGTTCGCACGCAGCCGCGCGCCAAGCTCCTCGCCCGGAAGAAAGAAAACATCGAACAAATTACTCAGTGGCCCGAGGCGATCGGAATTTTTCTGCAACTCGCGATGTAGGCCGGTGTCGAATACCGCCGTGCCCTTCGGGTGCACGATCAAGTAGCTGGGGATCGGCAGACGCAACCGCCCGGGTTGCTTCGCCATGATTCCGGCCGCGTCGGTTTCGAGCACACCACATAGCATCGGAATAATTCGCACCGACATAGATTTCTCCTTTACTGGATGATTCGCCGCCCTCACGCCGCGGCGCGCTGGCGGAATTGCGGCAGCACCTCGTCGATCAGTAGCTGTTGCGAGGTCGCCCACGCGTCATGCTCTTCGGAGAAGTCGAACGTCAGCACCAGCATCGTGCCGAAGCCGCCCGAGGAGCCATACATATCGGCGAGCTTCTGCGTGACCGTGCGCGGCGATCCCACCAGCCAGTTGTGCTCGACCAGATATTCGGGTGTGACATCGGAATCGGCGACGTTCTGGTCGTGTTTGAAAAGTGACATGAGGCCGAAGTTCGCGAACAGCGGCAGCAGATACTCGCGATATGCGCGCGCCAGCATTCCCTTGAGCGCGAGCTTCTTCGCTTCGGCGTCAGTCTCCGCGATGTAGACCTCGCGCACCACGCGCCAGTCATCGCGCCTGGGCGTGCGGCCGGTCTTCGCGGCGCCACGCTCGACCGAGGCCCAATGCTCGGCGAGATATGGGCTTGAGAGGTTGAGGCTCATCGGCATGAAGCCGCGCTCGCCGGCGATCTCGAGCGTGTCGGATCTCGGCGTGAGGCCCGCGATTCCGATCGGCGGATGCGGTTTCTGATAGGGCTTGATGTGGAATTTGAGCGTGTTGAGCATCGTGTCGATACGATTCACGGTCCAGTACTCGCCGTGATATTCGAAGGGCGTCTCCGATTCCCACAGCTTCAGAATGATGTCGAGCGCTTCGCGCGTCATCTTGCGATTCTGGCCGCTGGTTCCGTCGACATTGAACAGCCGCCAGTCACTCGGCAGGCCGCTGGCGCCAACGCCGAACATGAAGCGCCCTTTCGCGATGTGATCGAGGTAGGCGACGCGGCACGCGAGTTCCGCCGGATGATGATACGGCAACAGATGTGCGCCCGGCGCGAGCTTCATTCGATTGGTGCGCAGGAGTCCCTGCGCGATGAGCAGATCGGGCGCGGGATTCGGCTCCCATGGCGAACAGAAGTGCTCGCCGATCCAGGCCTCCGAAAACCCAAGCCGATCGCATAGCTCGAGGTGCTTGAGATCCCAGTCGAAGCCCTCGCGAAAACCTCGCTCGGGCGGATGAGACGGCATCATGAAGATTCCAATGTCCATAGCTCTGCCCTTACCCAATTGCCGGTTCGGCGGTGGCCAATTTCGGCAAGACCTGATCGGTGAAAGATAGGAACGTCTGATGGCTAAGCGGAGCGACTATCATGTAATCCAGATGGATCTCCTCGTGCAGCCGCGCAATCTGATCCACCACGCGCTCAGCAGTGCCATGAATCACCATGGAATCGATATAGCGCTGGACCATGACATCGCTATCGCCGCGCTCGCCCCTCGGATTGACATAGGTGCGAAGCATCCAGCGCGCACCCTCGCGCGCCATGTCAACTGCCTCGGAATCGCTAGGCGCAATCGCGACCAGGCGCACGGTCGGAATGACGCGGCCCTCGACGCGGTGGCCGTGCTGCGCGAGCAGCGCTCGATAGGTTTTCATCCTTTCGCCGAGTTCTGAGGCCGGCGAGTGCGGGTCAAGCATGATTGAGTACCCCTGTTCCGCAGCCCACTCGATCGCCGAGGGCGAATACGCCGCGACCCACATCGGCGGATGCGGCCGCTGAAGCGGCTTGGGCAATAGCTCGATGTCCTCGCACGAGAAATACTTCCCATGATAAGTCAGGCGCTGATTTCGCCATGCACTCATCACGACGTTAACCGACTCGCGAAACCGCGGATAGCTCTCTTCCGCCGTCATGCCAAAGGTTCTGAACTCGCGCGGATCGAAACCGCGCCCCGCTCCCCAATAAACGCGGCCGCCCGAAAGAATATCGAGTAGCGCGATCTCTTCCGCCAGCCGCAGCGGATGGTAGAAGGCCGCCAGCGTTACTCCGGTGGCGATGTGCAACCTTTTCGTACGCGCTGCGGCAAAGGCGCCCATCACGGGAATCGACGGGCACACGCTGTAGTCATTGAAATGATGCTCGGTGAGCCACACCGCGTCGTATCCGCCGCGATCCATGATTTCGATACGCTGCAGCGCGCGTTCATAGACCGTGGGCAGGGCCACCCGCCGATCGGGCCAACTGAAAAATTGAAGAATTCCGAACTTCATGCTTGCACCGAATGAGCTTTCAGCGTCGCGTTGTCGGGTGCGATCGTTCTCAACATTGGCATAGCCAATAGGCTCAAGGTTTCACATTGCCGTAGCCAATAGGCAAGCGGCGCGAGAAGATTCCCGCGCCGCATCGCCCTTGTTAGTGGCTTGCGACTTGGTGAAGGTGGCGAGCACAGCACCCTCACCTGCGCATCACGGCGGTTGCTCGCAGCCAGTGTAACCGCCGCGCCGCGCTTCCTTTTAACTCGCTTCGACTCCACTCGCGTTCCGCCTCAGCGGCTTCGCGTCCCGCGTGAAAACGCGGGAGAGGAAAATAATGAGCGCGCTCGCGCGGCGAATTTCCTACGCTGCTTCGGCCTGCGCGCCGTTGAGTTTCTTCAGCTCCGGCATCACTTCCTCCGCGAACAGCGTGAGACTCTTCTCCGCGTCTTCCCACGGCATGCCGGCATAGCTGAACACGCCGGTGAAATGATTCGCGTTAACGCGCTTGCGAATCTCATCGATCTTGTTGAAGCACATCTCGGGCGTGCCCCACACCTGCAGGTTGAGGAAGTACTCGATCGATGCATCCTTGCCGCCCTGTAGATTCTTCGCCATCGCCTCGTAGTACTCGTAGCCCTTGGCCTTGCCGAAATGATCGGAAGCCATCTCGTAGTGGCGCAACGCGGTCTGCCAATAGCCGCCGATATACTTCACCGCCATCTCACGCGCGCGATCGGCGCTCTTGTCGCAGAAGGTCCATCCGGCCGCGATGGTCGGGAGCGGCTCGCCGCCGTTGACCTGCTTGTAGATCTGTCGATACTCGCTGAGTTCCGCCGCGACCGCTTCCCACGGCTTTTGCGGGATGATCAGGATGCCGACGCCGAGCTTCGCCATAATGCGCGACGACTCGGGCGACACCGCCGCCGCATAGGTGCGGCCCTTGAACGACTTGAACGGCTTGGGACGGATGTCGCGGCGCGGCTGCTTTAGATACTTGCCGTCATACTCGCAGTATCCCTGTTCGAGGCCGGCGATGATCATCTCGGCGTACTCGATGAAGCGCTCGCGCGACTCGCCGAGCGGCACGCGGAAGCCCTCGAACTCGATGCGCGCCAGTCCGCGGCCGAGGCCCAGGATCATGCCGGCCGTTGGATTGATGATCGATCACCGAGACCTGTTCGGCGACGCGAATTGGATCGTGCCACGGCAACACGACAACCATCGAACCGAGTTCGATATTTTTGGTTCGGCCCGCGTAATACGAGAGGAACTGCAGCACGTCGGGACACATCGTGTAGTCGTCGAAATGATGCTCGACGCTCCAGATCGAATCGAAGCCGAGCGGTTCGTACATGTCGCCGATCTTGAGGTCGTGCTGATAGACCTCGCGGTCCGACATCTGGTTGAGAGGGTTTTGGAAAATTACTGCGCCGCCTACTTTCAATGGTCTCTCTCCTTAGTTCAGAGCTTTTCGCTTGATTCACTTATCGAGCAGCCGCGCTACTCGTCGTATTGCCGACATTCGGGCGATCCTCTGCCACCAAAGGCTTCGGGTTCAGTTCCTTCAACGCCGGCAGCACCTCTTTGGCGAAGAGGCGCATGTTCTTTTCCGCCATCGCCATGGGCATCGCGCCGTACTTGAAGATGAACATCAGCTCGTTAGTGCCGAAGGCGTTGGCGAGCTCGGTCGCGCGCGCGATCGTTTGCGCGGGCGTGCCCCATGGATGGCTGTTGAAGAAGCCGCGTGTGAACGGTGTAGCATCCTTGCGCAGGGCATCCTGTTGCGCGCCATAGGCCTCGTAGCCCTTGATGCCCTTCAGATGCGTGCCGAGCAACTCGTAGTGGCGCAGCGCCGATCTGGCGTACTCCTCCATGTATTGCGACGCGCCCTTCTCCGCCTCGCTGGTGGTCTCGGCCACATAGGTCCACAGCGCGAGCTTGGTGTGGCTCGGCGCGAAGCCGGCATCGCGGCGCAGCCCCGCATACTTCCGCATGTTGGCCAGCGCCAGGTCCAGGCTGGTGGTTGGGATGGTGAGCGGCCGCACTCCCTGCTTCGCGATGATCTGCACGGTTTGCTCGGTGCCACCCGCACACCATAGGTTCGCGCTCAGATCCTTCTCCGGTTGCGGCCGCAGATGAAGACCGTGAATCTTGTAGAACTCGCCATCGAAATTGCACTCGCCAGTGGCCAATAGCTGCGTGAGCACCTGCAGCGACTCATCGAAGCGACCCCTGGCTTCGTTCTGATCGATGCCCAGCCCCGCGTACTCGCGGCGCCCGAGCCCGCGGCCAACGCCGCAGATGACGTTTCGGTTCGGCCCGAGAAAGGCGTCGAGCATGTTGACGTCTTCGGCGACGCGCACCGGATTGTGCCACGGCAGCACGGTGACCATCGTTCCCAGGTCCACGCGCTTCGTGATGCCGGCGATATAGGTGAGGTACTGCAACGGATTCGTCACCATCGTGTACGGTGTGAAGTGATGCTCGATGGTCCACACCGCATCGAAACCGAGATCGTCGGCCATGCGGGCGATGCCGATTTCTTCCTTGAAGATCTCGCGGTCCGAGCGCGTCGCGCGCTTGGGCACGGACTTGCCTTGTTCTTCCGCTTCGTAGCGGTCCCAGTCGCCGTAATTCTGATTGAAGATGGTTGCCCCAATACGCATATGTTCTCTCCGTCGCGATTTCCCTTTTCGGGAAGCTGGTCGCTTGATTCAGGTATGGGTGCCGGTGCGAGGTTCGATTGCCTCGCCGGCGCCGGTTTCTCCTAACGTGTCGCGCACCAGGGTTTGCAGGAAGCGCTCGATTTTCGCGCTCGGCATTCGCGCGACTTTCATCTGCGCGACCACATAGCCAGTCGCGGCGATGACGCGCGCGCTGTCCTCGGCATCTTCGTCGTGATCGCGTCCGGTCTCGCGCCGCCATCGTCTGATGGTCCCCGCGATGATGCGGATGTTGTTCTCATGGAATTGCAGATAGAGCGGCCACACCTCTTCCCGCAGCGCGGTGCTCCATTCGAGCAGCACGCGCGCGTAGTCAGGATGCGTGACCATCGCATCGGCGAATACGCGGCCGTGCTCGACCACGATTTCGGGTGCGGGGCGATCGGTGTTGTGCACCCGCTCGGTCATTTCGAGAAAGAAGCGCGCGACCTCCTCGAGGACCTCGCGCACTAACGCTTCATGAGTTGGGAAATAGGAGAATACCGTGGGGACCGAGACCCTGGCTTCGCGCGCGATTTCGGCATGCCGCGCGCCGCCGAGACCTCGGCGAGCGAATACACGGATAGCGGACTTCAGGAGTAGGGCCCGGCGCTCGGGCCGATCGAGAGGACGTGCCCGGCGCCGCTTGGCGATCGCCTTCGGCATCGATCAGACCTACTAATGAATGAGCGTTCTGTCAATGACGATTGACAATATTGTCAATGAGCTGCGCCTCAGGCTCGCACAGCCGGCAAGTTAGGACAAAGTTACTACTGACGTTGTGTCGGTAACCGTGAGCAGGGAACGCCCGCTCGACAAAAATGCAATAATTCTAAGGATAAATTGGCTTTGTTTTTGCATTTTCAACATTCGAATCGGTGGCCCTTCGGGGTCCTTCGCGAGGCGCTCAGGACCCCGATGCCTCGAGTCGCTCCGCGAAGGCCCTTCGCAGGGCCTCAGGGCCACTATTCGGCGTTGCCGAATAGTGGGTTTGTTTTTGCAATTTTCCGGACATGCTGCGATCGCGCTTCCCATACCGGCGATGGCGCCCCTCTGGGGACGCCATGACCGCAGGATAGCACATTTTCCCCGGCGGTGAACGGCGGGACAGGCCAGGGCGTTCGTTTCAGTCCGAATGCGGCCTACCAGCCGAAAGCGAGCGAACCGATGTACTGCTCATAGCCTTGGCCGTTGCCGTACTGGTTGTGCCGCCATTCCGCTCCCAAAAAGGTTTTATCGAGGATGCCCTGAATCCGCTCCACCCTGATCATCGACAGCGACGTCTCGTTGCCGATGCCGAACACGCCGCCACCCTGTACGTCGGCATCGTAGTGTCGAAAGCCCGCTCCAGCCCCGTGGCTACTGACAATCGGCGTGCTCATCAGATTGATCCACATTCCGGGCCCCGCCAGCACATAGGGCTTGAACGTCGCCAGCGCGGGGTAGCCGAGCAACCCAAAGTCGAGGTGGTACTGTACGGTCGGCTGAATCTGGACGGTGTCCAGCCAGGCGTGAGCGGACTTGCCGGTCAGGATGCTCAGCAGATTGCCGGAACTAGCAGTACTGGTGCCCTGGGTCCATCCCGCGATCAATTCGCCGCTCACAAAGCCGCCGGGAACGCCGTCTTCGGGCGAGAGCAGGCGGTGATTCAAGAATGCGCCATAGAACAGGCCGCCCGGCATGCCGTAAGGCGATTGTGACCATCCCACGCGGAAGCCAACCTGAAGCGGAATGTCGAATTGCGCGAGTTTGACATCGGCCACCTGCTGCTGGAGCTTCGGCATTTCATGCTGAAGGCTCGCAACTGGCTGCGCGGCTCCCCGCAACTGCTGCTTGAGCGTGTCGATTTCGGTTTTCTGCGCCGATAGCTGGCCCTCGATTGCGCGGTTCTGTTGCTCGAGCATCTGGTTTTGCCGCTCGAGCGCTTCGAAGCGCGCTTCCATGGCGCGCGAGGACGAAACTTTGGCGCCGCTGTCGGCCGCGAATGCCGACGCCGGCATCGATACCGTCATCATCAGTAGGCTGAGCGCGGCCACGCCTGCTCCTGGATTTGCGACCATGTTTTCCGTCCCTCCTCGATCGATAACGACGGAGGGATGAGCATCTGCCATGCCGAAAATTTAGAATGAACTAAGTTGCGCAGGGCTGGCATTGAAATCATCTGAATGCGTCGCCTAAGGCCGGTTGGAACAAACCGCATGACGCGCGAGGAATTTGAGGAGCCGTCAGTATCGCGACGAAGTAGCCGAAATTTTGCCGGACGGCACGCGCCATCAACTGTTAGCCGCCGATTGTGCCAGGGCGGCATCCGCTCGCGGCTCGTCAGTCTCCGGAAGGCCGGCGACATAATCCTTCCCAAACCTCAACTGATCGTGAAGATGGCTGTAGAAGAACTGGCCGCCCCGCCCGATCAGATCGAGATTCGAGATCGCGCCTAGCGCGTCCATGATCTGCGACACCCGCGAGGCGTAGTTGAGCGAGTAAACCGGGTAGGCGTTCGGCAAGAAGTGATGACGCCATTCGAGCACCTTCGATGCCTGGACGATCCCGATGCTGTCGAGCTCGGCGATCACACGCGTCGCGAGATCCTCCGTCGGGGTCGCGTTGATCGGATCGTCGCTGAAGCATGGCACCTCCACCACCAGCGAGGTTTCGTCGGGGGGCGCCATCTTCGGCGAGCGATTCTTGGGTTCATACATCCGCGTCACGCACATGCCGGGGTCGGGAATGTAGATCGATGCGTTGGATGAAACACGCGGCTGGGCGAGGCGCAGGAAGAACAGTCGGATGTGCCGAAAACGCAATCGCGCCGCCGCTTCACGAACCTCGTCGGCGATGTCATCGCCGAGAAATTTCACGGTCAGGCTGAGCGGAAGCGTCGAGACGACGCGCGAATCCGGATCGATGTGGTGCTGCTCGGCGAAATGGATGCGCCGGATGCGATTGCGGTCGCATTCGAGGCGCACGATATCGTGGCCGGTGCGGACTGAGTCGTGCGGTATCGCGGCCTCGAGGGTCTCGACGATTTGTCCGTATCCGTTGCGAGGATAAAGGAAGCTGCCGTCGATATGGGTGGTCTTCTTTTTCGGGAACATCACCTCGAGAAAAAGCGAGGACAGCGTCATCCCCTGCAGGCGGCGCGTCGCAACGTCGGGGGACAACTGATCGGCCGGCAGGCCCCAGAGCTTTTCCGAATAGTTCAGGAGCAAGCGGCGGGCGAGGGTCTCGCCGAACTGGCTGATCGCAAAATCGGCGAACGACACGGTCGGCGTCGCGCGCCGGCGGGAGCGAATCAGTTCCAGTCCGATGCGTCCAGACTCCCACAGATTGAACCCCGAGAAGAGCACGTTGAGCGGGGTGGGAGGAAAATCGATGAAGCGGCCGCGATCGTAGATCTTGCTCGGCGCATCGACCGCGATAAGGTTGTCGCCCAGCATCGCGCGGATGTCGTTTGTGATGCTGGCATCGCGATCGTGGAAGCGATGAGCCCCGCAGTCGTACGAATGTTCACCGAGCTTGAGGGTTCGGCAGAGACCGCCCAGACGCGCGGATTTCTCAAGCAATAGGAATGGAACGCCGGCACGATGGGCGTAGAAGGCGGTAGCGAGACCGGCCGGCCCGCCGCCTAGAATGGTCAATGCACGCACTTTCGCTCCCAAGGCTCCTCGGCCGAAGTTAATAGCAGAAATGTCAACTGAGGCGCTAAGGCACCAGGCAACACTATTTAGCCAAAGCTGCGGAAGGCGGGAAAATTGCTGCCAAACGCCATCAAATCTGCAAGGCTTGCCACCTGCGGGGGCGACGTCCTCGCTCCCAGGCGGCTCCGACACCTGCGCACGCCGCCGCATGAAAATGTCAGCGATAGGTATCGGACATGTAAGATCGGGCACGCCGAATGACGCCGCGTGGGTTTCGCACGCGCACCCGAACTTGTGCTAGCTGTATCGCGGTACACTACTGGTGACCAGTGATTGAACGGGCTCCGGATGCATCCGGTAATTTGGGGGAGCACTCACGTCGAGCGCTATCGGCGCGTCGTGAGGTAGCCATCTGGCGATGGCCGCAACACGGTTTCCCGCCCGCTGGTAAGGCAGCCGCTCAACGGGGTAAGATGATTATTGAGTTGCAGTTAAGGGAATTTTCGCTAGCATAGCGCATCCTGAATTGACGTAGCGAGTTGCGGGTTTAAAGAAATTTTGCGACAAGGCGATCGCGATGAATGAGCCGGCCAAGAACGTAACGCGGGTGGAACCGCCTCGCTATTTCCACTTGTTGTGGGACGAAGATTTGGACGAGCTGCACGATGTTCTCGCGGCGGTTCGCGAGCGGCGCTCCGAAGTCGTCACCGTTTGGTACGACCTCTACCAGCTTCATTTTGGCGACCGGCGAGCGCTTTCGGAGATGGAGTTCAGAAAAATTTTCGAGCCCGCGTTGCTCCGCAATCAGAACTTTCTGCTGCGCAAGGACATGGACGGCTATGCCCGCGCGATCCTACAACTAGGCGAGGAATTAGCCGAGCATCACGTGCCGTTGCAGGAAATTATTGCGTCCCTGCACTTGTTTGAGGAAGCGGCCCAATCGGTTTTCCCTCAGGAGCCGCCGCCAACCACCGATGTCTACAACAAATTCGACAAGCTGAGTCACATCCGGATCATTCTGCTGGTCGATGCATATTCGCGATCGCAATGGGCATCGGCGGCGACGCGCATCCATGCGCTGGAACTCGAGGCGAAGTATCTTCCTCCCGAAGAACGGACCAGATTCCATGGGCTGGTGGGGAAAAGCCCCGCGATGCGGGAGCTCTATCGACGCATCGAGGCGGTTGGACGCGCGCGCGCAATCGCGCTGGTGGTTGGCGAAAGCGGCACCGGAAAGGAACTGGTCGCACGCGCGGTTCACGAATGCGGCCCGAACCCGACTTCGCCCTTCGTACCGCTCAACTGTGCCGCACTGCCCAAAGAACTCATCGAGAGCGAACTGTTCGGCTACAAGCGCGGCGCATTCAGTGGCGCGACGGCGGAGTATCTGGGCCTGTTTCGCGCGGCGGAGGGCGGAACGCTCTTCCTCGATGAGATCACCGAGATGAACCCGGACACGCAGAGCAAGCTGCTGCGCGCGATTCAGGAACGAAAGGTGCGGCCGGTCGGCTCCAGCACCGAGGTCTCCATCGATGTGCGCGTGATCGCGTCGACCAATCGCGATCCGGAACAGGCGCTGCTGGACCGGCAATTCCGCCAGGACCTCTACTATCGGTTACAGGCGAGCATCCTGCGAGTTCCGACCCTTCACGATCGCGCGGAAGACATTCCTTTACTGGCCGGGCACTTCATCGATCTCTTCAACCAGAAACTCGTGCGTCCCACCCAGATCACCGGAATCGAGGACAACGCGCTGCAAGCCTTGTGCGATTACTCATGGCCGGGGAACGTGCGCGAACTCTCCAACGCGATCGAAGGCGCCTTCATTTTCGGGCGCACGCCGATGATCGAGCTCGCCAATCTGCCTCCCGCGATTAGCGGCAAACACGAGCAGAGTATACAGCAGCCCGCGAACGTTCCGGTGGGAACTTTTGCGGAGGCCGAGCGCGACATCATTGCGCGCGCGCTCGAGATGGCGGGTGGCAACAAAGTGCACGCCGCCCGTACGCTCAAGATCTCGCGCAAGCGGCTTTACGCGAAGATCGAAAAATACGGCATCGAGTAGACCTAACCCCCGACCCCTTCCCGCACGGGAAGGGGCGCAGAATAGAAATTGCGGTCGGTGTCAGTCGCGAAAGTTGCCGAAGATCAGCGCATCGTTTGGCGACGATCCTGGATGGTGTCGAGATAGGCCACGAGCTTACCCATTACTTCGCTGATACCAAGTTCGCCGCGCTCGCCCTCGCCCATCGCATAAAGGCGCTCGCCCCACACCGGCATATCGGCGGTGCCGTGTGCCCGCACCGCATCGCGTCCATCGATCAAGTCCGCAAGCCGCGCAGCCGGAAGCGGTGAGCCATATTTATCGCTGAGCAGCCGCAGGTTCGTCGGCGGCCTGGTTAGGCTTTTCGCGACCGGACCATCGCCGGCGCCGTTGGTCCCATGACACGATGCGCAGTAACGGAGGAAATATTTCTGCCCATCGCGAACGTCATCTTTACCGCCGGCCAAGGCCGACGCAGCAAACGACAAGGCCGCCACGACCGCCACGATCAGACAAATCTCTCTTCGCTTCATTTCCACCCGCGTCTGACAAGGATTGCCCTATCCTTGCCCGCGGGCTTATCGGTTCGCAAGGTCGCGCCTTCCGCCCTGGGTCTGAAGTAGTCGTTGCAGCACCAGGCTGACGTCGCCCGGTATCAGCGGTTTCGCGGTATAGAAAAGAACTCCCCGGGTGCGCGCCTGCTTTTCATTCTCCAGATTGTGTTGGCCGGCCACGTAGATGATGGATGCTCTGGATGCGCATCTTTGGATCTCTGTCAGTGCCCATCCGCGATCCGAAGAAGGAACCGATTGATCATCGAAAATCACCAGCTTGACGTTTGGCTCGCGGATCAAACTGGATATCTCAGCTATCGCGGGTTTGACCACCGACCATTTGGACCCAGCCGCACCCTGGACCAATTCCGTCAACTGGTCGTCGTTTGACAGCACCGCCAGCGTCGGGATGCCGGGGTCCGAAGTTGGTCGCTGTGCGTGATTTCTCTGGGCCATGAGATTGGTGGTCAACTTTTGGGAATCGAGTCCAGCGCCGCTCCGTCGATCCAGGCGCCATGGCCCTCCGGACACGCGAACAGTTGCGTCCTGCCAAGGGTGTTGCCCTCCAGCGTCTTGCCGCACTTGAGGCAATGCAGCGCGCTGGTCCACTTCTTACGTAATTGTTCGAGTAACTCGGCGTCGTGCTGCCGAGCCCATTGATCTTCGCGCGCGGCCTCGGCGTCGTGGAGTTTCTGCCCTATGTGATCCTTTTCAGTAGCCACGGTTCGCGTTCCTGGTGCGATACCTCATTCCACAGCCCACCAATTGCAAACCTCAAGCCAATGAGCGCGCACCCCTGAAATCATTCGATAAGCTGATGGCCGGTATAGATAAAGTGGCGGATCGTGCCATCGTCCAACGGTCACTGGCACCGATCGCTACACCGCCACTTAAGCTCTAATGCGATTCGGCAAGATTCGCGACGCGAACTTAGCGCGGTCGTGGTCCCTTCCCGTCTCTATTCAAAGGTCGATCGATGGCATCGCAATCGCTTTGGTGGGAGGAAGTGATATGGGTTAGTGCCACATCAAAACAGCGAGGATTCGATGCGGAGGATCCCCTACAAAAGCACCCTGCTCGCAGGC
Organism: uncultured delta proteobacterium; assembly: GCA_963815835.1. GTDB lineage: Bacteria > Desulfobacterota > Binatia > Binatales > Binataceae > DATGKG01. The sequence continues at coordinate 1,554,561 of CAWFIF010000001.1, read as the reverse complement.
TTCACGTTGGTTCTTGTGACCGGCGCCGCGATGGCACAGTCTTCGGCCGGCAAAGACTACCTCCAGTATTGCGCCGAATGCCATGGCGCCGAGGGCAGAGGCGCACAACCGGAGAAGCGGGCGGTACCCGGCTATGTCTCCGTCGATCTGACCCAGATCAGCAAACGCAACGGCGGTGAGTTTCCGCGCCAGAAGGTCTACGACGAGATCGAGGGCCGGCAGCGAATAGCGGCACACTTCCATGGTGACATGCCACGATGGGGCACGCGTTATCACTTGGACGAGAAAGACCAATCTCAGGCCGCCCAGCGCATGCGAGATCGGATTTCAGCGATGGTGGATTTCATTGAGTTAATGCAGGAAAAATGAATTGTGCGAACTGAATAGCAAGAGATGACGATGCTCGAGAAAAGTTCAACCGCAGCTCACGCGTCGTCGCTCCCGGCGATCGTCGAAGCTATGATGCGACCGGCCTTCTACCCGGAGCACCCCGAGAAGGTCGAACTGATTCAGACTCACATCTCTTATGTCTTCATCGCCGGTGCATTCGTTTACAAGCTCAAGAAAGCGGTCCGCTTCTCGTTTATCGACTGCACCGATCTCTCACAGCGCCGCCACCTCTGCGGCGAGGAAATCCGCCTCAACCGCAGGCTCGCACCCGATGTGTACCTTGGGATGTATCCGATTTTTCGGGTCGGTCCGGACTTCGTGCTCGGTGACGAATCGGCCGAACGTTCCCTCGCGGTCGATTACGTCCTGAAGATGCGCCGGTTGCCCGCCGAGTGCGTGCTCGATCGCAGGTTGGCGCGTCGCGAGGTTGACCTCACGACGATTCGCAAGCTCGCTTCGGTCATTGTCGATTTCTACCGCACTGCTTCATCCGCGCATGCCGCGCGATACGGATCGGCCTCGGAACTGTGGCGCCTCATCGTCGGCGAGCTCATCGATATGGAGCGCCTCGTTGGTCTGACCCTGACGGCGGAGCAGCTCGCGACAATTGAGAACTACTGCCGCGGATTCATCACATCCCATTGGGAAATGCTCAACGCGCGCGCGGCGGCGGGTCGCATTCGCGAGGGCCATGGGGACCTGCGATGCGAGCACATCTGTATCGAGGACGGCAAAATCTCGATTTTCGATTGCGTCGAATTCAGCGAGCGGCTGCGCACTTGCGACATCGCATCCGAGGTCGCTTTTCTAGCGATGGATCTCGATCGTCTGGGTGCGCAGGACCTCGCGGACGAGCTGGTCGGCGCCGTCGCGGAATCGGCGCAGGATGAACAGCTTCCGCTCCTGATGCCGTTTTACAAATGCTACCGCGCCGTAATTCGCGGGGTGGTGGAAAGCTTGCGGAGCCGGCAGGCGGAAATCGAAGACGACGAGCGCAAATCCGCGATCGGCCTCGCCGGCAGGTACTTCTCGCTCGCGTGCGATTATGCGAAAGCGGCCAGGCCGGCGATAGTGGTCGTGTGTGGTCTCTCTGGGACCGGCAAATCCACCCTCGCGAGGGCGCTAAAACATCGTTTCGGTTTTGCCGTCGTCAGCTCGGATCGCACCCGCAAGAAACTCGCCTCGATTCCGGCCGAGAGCAGCGCTGCGAATGCTTACCAAGCGGGCATTTATTCGAAGGCAAGCACTGTATCAACCTACGTAGCAATGCTTGATGACGCGGAACATCTGCTCATCGACGCAACCGGCGTCATTCTCGATGCGACATTCCAGGATCCCGCGCATCGCAAAGCGGCGCTCGACTTGGCCGCGCGAGTTAAGGTACCGATCCTCTTCGTCGAATGCCGCGCCGACGATGCGGAAATCCGCCTCCGCCTCATCGAACGGCAGAAGACGGGACACAACCCCTCCGATGCAACCGTCGAGGTATACCTCCGTCAACTTGAGGACTTCGTTCCGTTATCTGAGATACCTGCATCGAATCATCTGCCTGTGGACACCGCCCGCCCAATCGCTGATATAGTGAGCGAGGCGAAAAATGCCATGGAACGGCTAAGCCTTTAAATGCTAGTTGGCGTTGTCGATTTTGTATCGAGGCCGTTTACTCGCGTGCGCAAACAACGTATAAGGTGATTGAAACCGCTCGGACGCATCCCTTCACCTAAGCGCAGGAATTTCTCCCCGCTTTTCTGTATCGCGAGCTTCCCAGCACAAATGTAAGGAGGGCCATAAGTGCCCAAAAAGTTGTATGTAGGCAACCTCGCCTACTCAGTCACCAATGAGGATCTCAAAGACCTCTTCTCACAGTCCGGCACCGTCGAGAGCGTCGCGGTTGTCTCCGACAAGTTCTCCGGCCAGTCCAAGGGCTTCGGCTTCGTCGAAATGGCGGATGCCGGCGAGGCCGCCGCGGCGATTCAGTCGCTCGACGGCACCGAGTTCAAGGGCCGCAACATCAAGGTTAACGAAGCCAAGCCTCGTGAAGCAGGCGGTGGCGGCGGGCCGCGTGGCGGCGGCGGACGCGGGGGAGATCGCGACCGCAGCGGCGGCGGCGGACGTGGAAACCGCTGGTAATCGGCAGCGCTAAGTGAGGACGGGCCGTGCGGTTCGTCCTGAACCTTCGCGGCGGGAAGCAGACTTAGTCTCTTCCCGCCGTCGATTTTCAAGGGGCCGGTGGAAATGCAATCGACGCGGGACAGGACGCCTTGGGACAGTCACGATTGGAAAGTCAAAACCCTGGAATCTGTCAGCGCCGGCGGAGGTTCCCGGCTTGCCTTCACCTGCCGAGGCTGCGAACGAAAATTTACCTACACGACCGCGAACAATCGCGCATGGGCGACCAGCAGCGATGGTACCGCGCTGGCTGACGAGATCACCTCGCGATGGCTGGCACAAAGCTGTCCCGGACGACCAGGTGAAGGCGACAACCAGGATCGTCTAAGTTTGAAATACCCGCCCAAGCCCGACGCGCCGAAATAGCTCTCCTGGCAACCTTGAAATAGCTGCGGCGTTTTTCACTTCGCGCGAGCCTTCGCTGGTCCCTGGGATAGCGAGAGATTGTGCGCCGTGTTGATGAGCGACACGTGTGAAAATGCTTGCGGAAAATTTCCCACCTGGCGCTTCCCGATAGTGTCGTACTCCTCCGCGAGCAGCCCAACGTCATTGCGCAGCGAGAGCAATCTCTCGAACACTTCGCGCGCTTCATCGTAGCGCCCCATCAGCGCGAGGTTGTCCGCGTACCAGAATGTGCACGCGAGGAAAGTGCCCTCGCCCGGCGGAAGTCCATCGACCTCGGGTCGGCTCTGGTAGCGCTTCACCAGTCCGTCGCTCATGAGATCGCGTTCGATTGCCGCGACCGTGCTCATCACCCGCGGATCCGTCGCCGGTAGAAATCCGATCAGCGGCATCATCAGTAGTGAAGCATCGAGGAGGTCGGATCCGTAGTACTGAACAAACGCATTGCGATGCGGATTGAAACCGCGCGCGAGGACGTCGGCACGAATCTCGTCGCGCAGCTTCTTCCATCGCTCGACGGGACCCTCGGTGCCGAATTGCTCCACCAACTTAACCGCGCGATCCGCCGCTACCCACGCCATCATCTTGGAATGGGTGAAATGCCGGCGCGGCCCCCGCACTTCCCAGATTCCCTCGTCGGGCTCCTTCCACGCATCCTCGAGGAACTCCATCAGCGCCTTCTCGACCGCCTCGGTTTCGGGTTCGGGATCGAGCTGCTGTTTGCGCGCCGCGTAGAATGAATCCATCACCTCGCCATAAACATCGAGCTGAAACTGCTCATGCGCCGCGTTGCCGATCCTGACCGGCGCGCTGTTCTCATATCCGGGCAGCCATGGCACTTCGAATTCGGTCAGGCGCCGCTCGCCGCGCAGCCCGTACATGATTTGCATTTTGGCCGGTTCGCCTGCGACCGCGCGCAGCAGCCATTGGCGCCACGCCTTCGCCTCGTCGTAGTAGCCCGCGATCGAAAGCGCATAGAGCGTGAACGTCGAGTCGCGCAGCCAGCAGATTCGATAATCCCAGTTGCGCTCGCCGCCGATTTTTTCCGGCAGTGATGTGGTCGCCGCTGCGACGATCCCGCCGGTGGGTCCATAGGTCAGCGCCTTCAATGTGATCAGCGAGCGCACGATGGGCTCACGCCAGGGTTCCTGGACGTTGCAATGCCCAGCCCAGTCGCGCCACCAGGCCTCCGTTTCATTCAACATGTGAATCGGATGCTTATTGCCCGGTTCCCACTCATGCGATGGATAATAGGTCAGCGTGAACGGCACGCTCTGGCCTTGGGAGATCGTGAAGTCGGCGGTGGTGGTGGAGTCCTCGCCACGCATCGAGACTGGCGTACGAAGCTTGATGGCGTCGGGACCGGCGATGGCGCGCAGATCGCTCTGCCTCGTCGTCACCCATGGCACCACGTGTCCGTAGTCGAAGCGGAAGACCGCCTCCATCTGCATCGGGACCCGCCCTTTGCGTCCCTCGACGATCCGCACCACGTTGACTTGACCAATTCGCTCGTGGATCGGCATGAAATCGATTATCGCCACGACGCCATCTGATGTTTCGAACTCCGTCTCGAGTATCAGCGTATCGGCGCGATAGTGGCGGCGTGTGCGTTTGATCTCACCCTTGGGGGCGATCAGCCACCGCCCATTTTTCTCGGTGCCGAGCAACCCCGCGAAGCATGCCGGCGAGTCGAAGCGCGGCACGCACAACCAATCGACGGAGCCGTTATTTCCGACCAACGCGACCGTGCAGGTATTTCCGATGATGGCGTAGTCCTCGATCCTCAGGCTCATGAAAGCGCTCCTGGTTGATTGAAACCAGATTTTATCTGGCGCAAGCCCCGAGCTTAACTGCCAGAAATCCGCCGATCGCGGCGGTTGTGCAAGTTGCGCGACAATGCGGTATCAGTTGGTGGAATCCTCGCTGGAGCAAAGCCGTGCACAAGATAAAAGTTGGATATCAGTTGGACTTCCGTAATCCTCCCAACTCGGGGCGGAGCTTTCAGGAACTCTATGCCGAGATGCTCGCGCAGGCTGAGGTGGCCGACGCGGCCGGCTTCGATTCGATTTGGCTCACCGAGCATCACTTCACCGACGATGGCTATCTTCCCGCGATGATGCCGGCCGCCGCCGCAATTGCGGCGCGCACCAAGCGCGTGACTATTGGCACGTTCGTTCTGCTCGCGCCGTTTCAGCATCCGCTGAAACTCGCCGAAGATGTCGCCGTTGTCGACGTGATCTCAGGAGGGCGCATCCGGCTCGGTATCGGCCAAGGCTACCGTCAGGAGGAGTTTGACGGCTTCGGCGTCCCGCGCGAGCAGCGGCTCGGACGCACGCTGGAGACCATCGAGATTCTGAAGCTCGCATGGAAAGGCGAGCGCTTCGATTTCCACGGCAAGTACTTCCATTTTCACGATGTGCGCATCCTGCCTGCTCCCGTGAGCCGGCCGTACCCTGAACTGCTATGGGGGGCGGGCGCTCCCAAAGCCATCCAGCGCGCGGCGAGGCTCGATATGTCATTCGCGTGCGTGGGTGGCCGCAAGGAGGTCGGCATCTACGTCGATGCGCTCAAGACCGCCGGCAAGGATCCCAATCGGTACAGCATCGTGAACAGCCGTGCTCTCTATGTCGCCGATTCCGAGGAGCAGGCATGGGCCGACACGCGCGATGCCCTGATGTATCAGGCGGAGCTATACGGCAAATGGCTCAAGGCGGCGCAGTTGCAAGCCGGCGGCAAGGGAGAGGTGCTGATTCGTCCCGATCCCGAACGGCTGCGTCGCACCAGCGTGCTGGGCTCGCCGGATCAGGTAAGGACGCGGTTGGAGGAGATCGTGGCGTCGGCGCCGATTAGCGAATTGGTCATCGCGATGCAGCTCCCGGGCTTGGATCCGAAGAAGGCGCGCCGCTCGTTGGAGCGCTTCAGCGCTGAGGTCCTCCCCGCGCTTCATGGTGCGTAACGGACTTCTCCTTTGATGGTTCTAGGTGTAGGAGATTCTCATGGCAGTCGCATACATTCCGCGAACCCGCGAGCTCTACAGCGATTTCAAACCGTATCAATGGGTCGTCAACGATACCGTGCCGTGGACGCCGCTTCGCAAGCCGATTTCGCAGGCGAAAATCGCGCTGATGAGTTCCGGCGGTATCATGTATCGCGACCAGCCGCGCTTTCATCGCGAGGACGCCTCATACCGGAGGATTCCGAAAGACGCCGCGCGCGAGGACCTCTACATCTGGCATTTTGGCTATCCCACCGGCGACGCCGAAAAGGATCCCAACTGCGTTTTTCCGCTTGAGCGGATGCGCGAGCTGGAGGCCGAACACGTCGTCGGCGAGTTGTCGGATCCTGTGTTCAGCTTCATGGGCGGCATCTACTCGGCGCGCAAGGTTCGCGATGAACTCGCGCCGAAGATCGTCGATGAGCTGAAACGCGCCCACGTCGATGCATTTTACCTGGTGCCCGCTTGACCCGTGTGTCATCAGTCCGTTGGACTGATTGCCCGAGTGGTCGAAGAAGCTGGAATTCCCACGCTCTGTATGACCTCGGCGTTCGATATCACGCAATCGGTGAAGGCGCCGCGGGCGGTGTTCGTCAATTTTCCGCTCGGCCATCAGACCGGGCGTCCCAATGATCCCGACATCCAGCGCCAGATCGTCCGCGATGCGATGCGCGCTTTCGAAACCATCAGCGCGCCGGGCGAAATCGTTCAGCTTCCCTACGTATGGGATCCGAACGACCGCACTTGGGAGACACGCGACTATACAAAAGGCTGGATGCCGAAGCGCCCGAGCCCGCAAGACGCAGACGCTGCGGAGGCTGAGCGAGTCGCCAGATACGCGAAGTAAGCCATCGCGGCCAACCGCGCCTCGGCGCTGAGCGAACGCGGAATCACACAACCGGATGAGCGGAGGGGACGATGAGGAAGATGCACGTGGTTGCGTTCGTGGTTGTGCTGGCGCTGATTGAGTATTCGATCCTGGGCGCGATGGTCGGGCGAGCGCGCGTAAAATACAAAGTGCCGGCGCCCGCAACCACAGGCGACCCGATCTTCGAGCGCTATTTCCGGGTTCACCAGAATACGATGGAACAGCTCATGGTGTTCGTTCCCACGATGTTCATCTTCGCGACCTACGTTCATATGCTGGCCGCCGCGGCGTTGGGTGTCATATTCGTCGTGGCGCGCGCGGTCTACGCGATGGGATACATCCGCGACCCGGAAAAGCGCGAGGGTGGCGCCATCGCGACGTTCCTCGTCAACACGATTCTGGTGGTGGGCAGTCTGATCGGAGTGGTTGCGCGCGCGCTCTAGGATTCGAGTTGAATCCCTCTGAGCGCGGCTGCGGACCAATAGAGTCGGGGCCGCGTTCGCTTGTTTACCCAGCGACGCTCAAGCGGCTAAAGTCACAGTCTTCGAGGACGCGTTTTCAACTCAACCACACTAACAGGAGATTCATCCCATGGCGGAAGAACGCAAAGGCGCCGTTACGATGCGGGGTAACCCGTTGACGTTGGTCGGTCCGGAAATCAAGGCGGGACAAAAGGCCCCGGAGTTCCATTCAGTGGACAAGGGACTCGCGCCGATCGGGCTCGACAAGTTCAAAGGCAAGGTGAAAGTCATCAGTGTGATTCCTTCAATCGATACGCCGGTGTGCGATGCGCAGACGCGGCGCTTCAACGAGGAAGCCTCGAAGCTCGGCGACGTGCAAGTTCTGACGGTCTCGATGGATTTGCCGTTCGCGCAGGCGCGATGGTGCGGCGCGGCCGGCGTTGACAAGATCACGATGATTAGCGATTTCAAGGACCGCGACTTCGGCAACAAGTACGGCGTGCTGATCAAGGAGCTCGGCCTGCTCGCCCGCGCGGTGTTCGTGGTTGACAAGAACGACAACGTCACGCATGCGGAGTACGTCAAGGAAGTCGCGAGTCATCCTGACTACGAAGCCACGTTGGCGGCCGCCAAAAAAGCCGCCGCCGCGTAGACATTCTGTCGTAAGGGGGTCGGTGCCTTGCCGGCCCCCTTCGTTCATTTCGTTTTGTAGAATTCCACACGAGAAACGTTCATCGGGCTGGAGGTGCGTCGTCGATGGCGGAAAACAATCACCATACTTTTTCGCCGGTGATGCGGCGCGGGCTTTATGAAGCGATCTTTCGCCGCCGCGATATGCGCGAGTTTCTCCCCGATGCGGTTCCCGATGACGTCCTCGCACGCGTGCTGATCGCGGCGCATCATGCGGCGAGCGTCGGCTTCACCCAGCCGTGGAATTTCATCATCGTGCGCGACCTCGATCGCCGCCGCGGAGTGAAACGCGTCTTCGAGGAAGAGCGCGCGAAAAATGCGCAGCAGTTCGAAGGAGCGCGCCGCGAAAAATTCCTTTCGCTCAAACTGGAGGGAATCCTCGAGGCGCCGCTCAACCTCATCGTGACCTGCGAGCCCGAGCGGTTCGGGCCCGGTGTCCTCGGCAAGGTCAGCCTGCGCGACGTCGAGGTCTACTCCACCTGCCTCGCGGTGGAGAATCTGTGGCTTGCGGCGCGCGCCGAGGGCCTCGGCGTCGGATGGGTGAGCATCATGCGCAATGAGGACCTGTCGCGGATATTCAGCATCCCGGCCAACGTGATTCCCCTCGCCTACCTATGCATCGGTTATGTGCCGGACTTTCCCGAGCGCCCGATCCTCGAAAGCGCGCAATGGGCGAAGCGCTTGCCGCCGCGAAATTTGCTTCATTTCGATTCATGGAATCATGGCGCCCTCGATGGCGACAAACTCGCCGCTGCAATGGAGAGCGCGCTTATCTGGCGCGAGATTTTCCCCGACGACATTCCGAACGGGCGGTGATGCGGTATCGAAAGGAGCCGGGGTTTGGAGCCGCCGTCGGATTCGACGTTTTGCCGCTGATGGGGCGGTGGAGCAGCGGGACGGACGCGGAGCCCAAACTTGCTCAAGCGGACCGTCCCCTACTGAACGTCATAGACGCCATAGATCTTCCCGTCTGCCAGGATCACGTCGCCGACACGGATGCCGATGCGAGACTCCGTCCGGCGCAACGCTCCGCGCTCGCCGTTATGGCTCGCCGGCTCGCGTTGGACTTCCACCGCGTACTGCACCGCTTCCACCGCGCTCGGGAACTCGGCGAGGACATTGTCGCCCGGCGCATCGACGATGCGGCCACGATGCTCCCGCACATGCGCGTCAATGATCTCGCGACAACGCTTGACCTCGCGGACGGTGGCGACCTCGTCTTCGGCCTGCGGCGACCGCCTAGCCCTGCAACCTGAGAGACTTGGCGCAGTCCACTAAATGACAAGAAGACGGCGCGATCTGCTATACTGATGGACGCGCCTCAAAGGGGCACGTTTGGCGTTGCGGGAGGCCGAATCGAACGAGCGGTAAATTACAGAAACGAACCCACCGCGAGCATCGCGGGCGGCGGACCAAGGCTCGGCGGAGACCTCGAAGCCCCACGATCAACGAGCCGAAAGTGCAAAAACAAACCCACCGCAGTCCCAAAAACAAAGGACTTGGAGTTGACCCGGTTTCGTGGACAGTAGGCGGTTTGGGCGGGTAAGGGAGAGCCACGATGGGAAACACGCACAAACGATATGCACCGGAGTATCGGCAGCGGATGGTGGAACTGGTGCGGGCGGGACGCAACGCTGAAGAATTAGCCCGCGAGTTCCAGACCACCTCGCAATCGATACGCAACTGGGTGGCGCAGGCAGATCGCGATGAAGGTCGGCGGCGCGACGGACTAACCACCGCCGAGCGCGAGGAACTCAGCCGGCTTAGGCGCGAGAATCGCGTGCTGCGCGAAGAGCGCGAGATCTTGGCAAAAGCCGCGGCCTGGTTCGCCACGGAGACCGGCTCGCTGCCGTCACGGCGTTCCAATTCGTGAGTGCGAATCAGGCCAGTTATGGGATCGCGACGATGTGCCGGGTGCTGGGTGTCTCCCCCAGCGGGTTCTATGCATGGCGGCAACGGCCGCCTTCGGCGCGCAGCCGCGCCGACGCGCAACTTAGCCTTCGCATGAGCGCGATCCATCAACGCTCGCATGTGACCTACGGTGCGCCTCGGGTCCACGCCGAGCTCAGAGCAGAGGGCCTTAAAGTAGGACGTAAGCGGGTGGCGCGGTTGATGAAAAAGGCCGGTTTGGTCGGCGCCAGCCGGCGCAAGTGGATCCACACCACGGTGCGCGATCGCAACGCGCGCCCGGCGCCGGATCTGGTCGAGCGCAACTTTGATGCGCCCCAACCCAATCGCCTGTGGGTGGCCGATATCACCTATATCCCGACCTGGGCCGGGTTCCTCTACCTCGCGGTGGTACTCGACGTGTTCAGCCGCAAGATCGTGGGCTGGGCGATGGAAACCCATTTGCGCACCGAGCTGGTGCTCGAGGCACTCGACCTCGCGCTGTGGCAGCGGCGCCCGGCCGAGGTCATCCATCACTCCGATCGCGGTTTGGGATCCGGGGGGAGGCGGGCGATGAATAAGCAGCTTGTACTGGGTATCATCTTGACCCTGAGCTTCTCGACACTCCGCGTCCCACAAGCATTTGCTCATGGCGAAGCCGGTGATGAACCATTCCTCAAGGATCTCACGACGGCTTTCTACGATGTAAGGATCTCACCTACAGAGATTCAAGTAGGGCAACCGGTGACTATCACCGGTACGGTAAGAATTCTGGAAACCTGGCCGTACACGCTCGATCCTCCGAGCAAAGCCTACATCACGCCGGTGGTGCCAGGCCCGGTTTTCGCCCTGCAAGACAGGACCGTTAACGGACAAGCGGCACCGGGATCGTTCTTCGTCGAGAAGGGCGGCGTCTACGAATTCAAGATGGTCGTGCTCGGGCGCAATCCCGGACGTTGGCACGTTCATCCTGGCATAGCTGTTGAGGGGACTGGCACACTGATTGGCCCCGGTGAATGGGTGACCGTTCAACCCAGCGTGGCCGGATTTACGTTTCCTGTCACGCTGCTTAGCGGACAGACCATCAATCTTAATACGTATGAAGGAGGCTTCGTCTGGTGGTGGTCTTTCGCGGGATTTCTGATCGGCGTCGCATGGATGTTCTACTGGACGCTCTCGAAAAGAACCATCACTAATCTTGCCGTCACCTTGCAGCTTCCTGTCAATGATGACGCACCCGATATCGGTCTTATCACACCTAAGGATCACGTCTGGATGAATGCGCTGGCCGGTATCACCATCGCGATGCTTGTGGTCGGATGGACTTACATGGCAATGAAGTATCCCGTCAGGCTGCCTCAGCAGACCGACTGGTTCGCGCCCAAGTTTATCTCGTCGAGCGAGAAGATGGCTGAAGTAGAGCCAGGAGGCGCGACCTACGATGACGGCACCGATACTCTCCTAATGAAGGTCAGCGCCACAAATACAAGTACCAGTCCTATAACCTTGAAGCAGTACATCATGGCGATGACTACCTTCGTCAACGGCGGCCCGGACGAACAGGCCAAGGCGGGTCCCCATGATTACGTAGGGCAGCTCGAGGTGGAACCTAACACTCCGATCGCTCCAGGCGAGACCAAGGAACTCACGCTCAGGATGTCGAACGCAGTACTGACAGACGAGCGGCTTATACCACTCCGGGATCCGCAGCAGTTCATTGCCGGGCTTCTCCGCTTCGAAAATGCCGCAGGGAAGCAGGAAATGGTGACGGTACGAGAGAGTGTGATTCCGACGCAGTTCCGCTCCCAGTACCTTTTCTAAGATGACCTGATCAAAGCGTCGGCAATCCGCGATAGCGCTGGGTTAGCGGGAACGCCAGATCGATCAGGGCGATTTCATCTTTCGGCAGTTGAAGGTCGCCAGCTTCTGCATTTTCGCTGACGTGCTCGGGACTGCACGCCTTGGGGATAGTAAACAGCGAGGGGCGCCGAGTCAGGAACCTTAATAGGACCTGGCAAGGAGTCGCATTGTCGCGGCAGCGATCTCGCTTAGCACTCGGCCCGCCGGGGTGTTCCCGCCCGGAAATGAGCGCGAGTGACCGAAGGGGGACCCGGAATCTGGATTCGATCAAGGTCAAGGCGGCGATGACGCCCGACCCTATAATAGTGACGCCAGAGATGACGGTGAGAGATGCGGTCGAGCTGATGCTTCGCACAGATTCAGCGGCTTACCGGTGCTAGAAAATGGGAAGGTCGTCGGGATCGTTACAACAACCGATGTCCTTAAGGCTTTCCTCCTCGCCGAACCTCATACGGAATCTTAAGTTTAAGGGATCTTCCACAAGGCGCTTGACCCGACTATTTCTGCCAGAGGATATGGTTTTCTTCCAATGGAACGCGGGCTTCCGCATGGTAGGGCGCTACGCGAAAGGTGTAGTCGGAAACGGGACGAACTGCCCGAATTTCAACCGAATAGAAATATCCATTAACCGCTCCGGTTATAGGACCCTCACAGCGCGCGGCCATGCGTTCGCCGGGTTGAGCTTCGAACGCATCAGCATAGAGCTCAACACAGGCGAAGCTTGGATCCAGATCGGACAGGTAGAGCTCGGCGAGAAAGCGATATTTCTTGTCGGACTGGTCGAGACGGACCGAGCCAAAATGAATCCGCGGCCAATTGTCGCGGATGTGCTGTTGCCATCGGCTGAGTTCCCGTGCGATACGAGCGTTTTCAGCTATTGTTCCTTTGAAGCCCTTCGCTGCTGGAACGTAGACCTGGTCCAGGTATTGACGCACCCCTGTTTGCACTGAAGCGCGGTGTTAGCAGCGAGATGCTTTTCCGCACCTTCTTCAGCCATGCGCGGGGCAATCCTGTTTTGTCGCGGTCGTAAAACTCAGGTATCACCTCGCTTTCCAGCGAGGCTGTAGAGCTGATCAGCTTCGGAAGCGGAATCGTAGTGAGTTCCATCCCGCCCTTGGTCACCGAGAGCCCAGCCGACATCACGGCTGTAAGCTTCCGCCCACCGGCCATCGTTAATGCATTCGGATCGAGAACATAACGTGCCCCGCTCGATCATATCCGGATCTGCCCCGCGCTGGCCAAGATCTCTCGTAAGCCGCGAGCGAGCATAGTCCACGAGGCCTTTTCGACCTTGGGTGCGCATAGACCAGATCTCTTCGTCGCTGGCAGTTGCTATGCCGGCGCCTACACTATCGAGTTCACCGCGCCAGCGATCCTTTCCGCAGACACGCGTCCACAGTTGGTCCGAATCTTCTGAATCCCATCATGGTGTATGGATACCGTTGGTAACGTGACTGATCGGAATTTCCGCTTCCGGTCATCGCATGAACACCGGCCGCGCCAACCGCTTGCTAACGTCTCAGCGCCTCGCCCAGTCCGAACTCCATGCCTGTTGCACCCTTCAAATTCGATCTCCGGTGGACGTGGAGTCATGGTCAGGATCGATTACCTGAAAAGCCTTCGAGGAACCTACCTCGTATCAGTGTTTTCCGCTGATCTTGCCTCCCCGATCTGATGCAACTTCCACTTCGACACCTTCGCCGCGGAGTCGGTCGTAGGGGACACGTAGTTCGGAGTCTTCAAAGTTATTGGCGGTAAGGATTAGCGCTCGCATCTATAGTTATTCCTGCCGTGACTCAATCGGTTGTCGGTCATAGTCACTGTCGGGAAGCATCGATCTTTCGTCGATTCATTATTCATGGACCAATATGTCAGCGAGCGATTTGTTCTCGTGCAGTCGCTTGATCGCTTCCGCGAGCAAAGCTCTCAGACCCACTAACCGAAGCGGCAAGTTTGTCTTCGGCTGCGCGACGCTGTCCGTCACCACGAATTGCCTGATCGCCAACGCGCCAAGGCGTTCAGCCGCCGTACCGACGAATAACCCATGAGTGCTGACGACCGTTGCGCTCGGCAGACACCCACTGGCTACGGCGGCATTAAACGCAGCCGCGATGGTCGCACCGGTGCTGATCATGTCATCGACGATCACCAGCGAACGGCCGCGAACGTCGCCCACGATGCCGTGCGTCTCGACCCGCTCGCCGCTAGTTCGAGTCTTGTGCACAATCGCCATAGGAAGATTCAGTGATTTGGCGTAGCGTCGAGCGAGTTTCACCGCGCCAAGATCAGGAGCGAGGACGATCGATTCCGTCGGCAATAGTGGTCGGACAGCGTCGGCAAGCAGCGACACCGCGCTCAAATGCTCTAGTGAAATAGCGAAAAAACCCTCAAGAGTTGTGGTGTGGAGGTCGAGCGCGACTACACGTTCGATGCCCGCGCTCCTAATCAGATCCGCGACAAGACGTGCTCCGACCGCATCACGCCCGGATGCACGCCGATCCTGCCGGGCGTAGCCAAAATACGGAATAACCGCGGTGAGTCTTTCCGCGCCTGCGCGTCGACTCGCATCGGCGAGGAGCAATAGCTCCATGAGATTCTCGTTGGACGGCGGCGAGGTCGGCTGAATCAGGTAAACATCATGTCCGCGGACGCTCTCGTCGATCTCAACGTGTACTTCACTGTCGGGAAAACGCGATAGATCTCGTTGGCCCAACGCCAATCCAAGGTTTGCCGCGACCGACTCGGCCAGCGAAATATTGGCCGAACCAGCAAAGAGCGTAATTTCCATAAAAGCGGAATCCCTCGGAACGTTCAGCTACAGCGAACGGTCTCCGTCGTGATCCAGCTCGAATAGGAGCATGTGGCATGCCATCTATGTTCTCCGCCAGGATGGGACTACCGCGTCGGCGAGTTCTTTAAATGTATGGTTCGATGGCGCGAATCGAAACAGTTACCGCTATTCTAATGACGCGATCGCAACCAGACGCTGATATCAGCGCAGGTAACGGATCGATGAGGTTCTCCGCGAGACGATGGGGTTATACTTGTCGAACGGGCATCCCGCGCGACGCCGGCGAGCCTTAAGCGATGGCGAAATCCTTACGATGCATCATCCTCGGCGCGGCCGGACGTGATTTTTCACGACTTCCAGATGTTCTTCCGCGACCGTCCTGAATTTAAGGTGGTCGCCTTCACGGCGACTCGGATCCCGTTCATCGAGCATCGCAGGTTTCCGAAGAAACTAGCCGGTCGGCGCTGCGCGTCTCGCGCGATTATCTGGACCGCGAGATCCGCAACCAACTGAAGGAAATCCATCGCAGGAACCTGGTCTATCGCAGTGGGCGAGCGCGCATCGAACTCGAGGGCCGCATCGTGATCGTCGTTAACGATGGAATCGCGACCGGCGGATCGATACGCGCGGCGCTGCGCGGAGTCCGGCAGCAGGCGCCGAAGAAAATTGTCCTCGCGGTGCCGGTCGGGCCCGCCGATACTATCGAGTCGCTGCGCGATGAAGTGGACGAGGTCGTGTGCCTGAGTACGCCGCCGATGTTCTTCGGAATCGGCGAGTTCTATAGCGATTTCCATCAGCTCACCGATGCCGAAGTTATCCGCCTGCTCAAACTGGCACGGCCCGAGGAGCCGACTGCTGAGGCGCGGCACTAAGCGAAAGTATATCCGCTCTACTAGTCTTCGCCTTTCTGTTCTGCCTCGAGCGCGACCAGGTAGACCGAGCCGTTGGGGAGGCGATAGGCGTGCGTGTACGGCGCCCATCCCTCGACGCGCTCGATGAGCCGCGGCTGGCTGTCGAGTTCCTCGCGCACCTCGTCCCAGTCCTCAACCTCCGCATCGGGGATGCGGTAGTACTTCTCTTTGCGCTGGTAAACCAACAGACATCGCGCCATCGTCGTCACCAGTATGCGATTGAAACTACAGTAACTTTACCGGCATCCGCGCCGCAAATCTTCCCCGAGGATTGACTATATGCGACGGCTTCTTCGCGTGATCGGACTGATGGTTGCTGCGATGCTTGCCTTTGGCGGGTCCGGCACATTCGCACAGCAAAACCATGAGCGAGAGAAGTTCGAATCATGGCAGCGCAACAACTTTGAATTGGTGGATGTCTCATTGCCCGCCTCTTTCAAGCTAACACCGCCCACACGCATCCAGGCATTTCGAGTCCTGGTCCGCGGCGGAGTAGTGCAGCGCATCTATACGCCCTACGAGTGGGACATAACGATCGATAACTCCTCCGAAGCCGTTGGTGCTCGAACCGAGGTGAAAGCGGATTTCGCCGTAGGCGCCGCCGCATTCGCCAACGATAGCATGGGATATTTCACGGATTTCATGACCGTCGCATGGCTCAAAGAATACCGTTATCGGGACATAACCGTAGAACTAACGATCGACACGATGGATGCTCACACCAAGAAGATAAAATTCCACAACAAGCAGCTCGTGCTGACGCCGACCAATCGTCCGTTCCACCCGTTCTGATTCGCGTCACTGCGCCATGAAGCCACCGTTGACGGGCATCGGCAGCCCCGTCACATACGAGGCGTGATCGGAGCAGAGCCACGCGACCGTCTCGCCAATCTCGCCGGGCTCGCCCAATCTCCGCAGCGGCCCGCCGCGCGCGAAACGCTCCTCCGCCTCGGGACGCTCACCGAGCAGCCGCTCCATCATCGGCGTGCGAATCGGCCCCGGGCATACCGCATTGACGCGGATGCCACGCTTGCCGTACTCGATCGCCGCCGCGCGCGTCAGCCCCGCGACGCCATGCTTCGCCGCCACGTATGCGGGCATCCCGCGCACTCCCTTCAGGCCCGCGCCCGACGATGTGTTGACGATCGCACCGCCCTTGCCCTGCTTCAGCATCTGCGCGAGTTCGGCCTTCATGCACAACCACACGCCGGTCAAATTGATCGCGAGGACGCGGTCCCAGTTTTCCTTCTCGCATTCGTGCGTGAGGCCGCTGCGGCCCTCGATGCCGGCGTTGTTGAATGCGCAATCGAGCCGCCCGTAAGTCTCAACCGCCTTCGCGATCGCGGCGGCGACATCACTCGGATTGGACACGTCGGTCTTTATGAAGATGGCGTCGTGACCAGTGTCGGCAACCATCGCGAGCGTCTGCCGGCCGCCATCCTCGACCACGTCGGCCAGCACGAGCGTCGCGCCCTCGCGCGCAAAAATTCTCGAGGTCGCGCGGCCGATGCCCGAACCCGCGCCGGTGATGAGCGCGACTTTCCCTTCCAGGATTCCCGCCATGTCAGTTACTCCTCACGCTGCTGCATCGCGAAGCTGGTGAACTTGCGCGAGGCGAATTTCCAGCGGTCGCCTTCCTTGACGTACTCGTCGTCGTAGAAGCCGGTGCCGATCCATTCGAAATTTTTCGACGCGCTGCGCAGCTCGACGTAGCATCGTCCGGTCGCCGTGGTCTTGCTCTTCAAATCGACCACGTGATTGTGGATATACGGCCGCGGGCCGACCTGGAGCGCGGTCGAGTACATCTTGCGCAACTCTTCGTGGCCTTTGCTGACGGCTTCGCGCTTGCGCCCTTTCGTGATGAACTGGCCGTCCTTGGCAAACAGATCGATCATCGTGTCGAGGCTGCCCTGCCACACGCAATCGCAGTAGCGCACCGGCAGCTCGCGGATGGCCTCGCGATCGGCAAGTTCAGCAACCATTTCTTCGGTCGATTTCACGATAATGAGGTCCTCCTTTTTTTTCTGAGTAGCACAGACTTCAGTCTGTGGCCCTAAACTCTCTTCCTGAACTTCGGCAGCGTAACCTCTGACGTTACATCTTCGAATGCCACCTCGACCGGCATGTCGAGGCGCAGTTCCTCCGGCTTCACGCCGACCAGCCACGTGACCATGCGCACTCCCTCATCCAGCTCGACGATCACTGGGCTGTAGGGCACCTCGGCGAACTGCGGCAGCATCGGCTGCATCACCGTGGTCCATGAAAAAACTTTTCCGCGCCCCGATGATTTCCCCCATTCCCATCGGAATGACGCGCACTTCGCGCACATGTCGCGCGGGATGTGGCGCCACGTCCCGCAATCGCTGCAGCGCTGGAAGCGCAATTCGTGGTTGCGGCAGTACTCGTAGAACTCCCGCGCATAGCCGCGGCGAGCCGGCAGCGGTTTCCCATACTCGATGATGTCTTGCGGCATTGGATTTATCTCCTCTTGATTGTTCCTCGACTCCGCTGCGCTCCGCCTCGGAAGCGCCTGCGGCGCGGCGCTGCGCGCCCCCTTCGGGTCTCTACTCGGCGCTCCGTCTCGGAACTCTCCGTTATCTCCTCAAAATCGCGAGGCTGCCGTCGCCGAAGTCGCCCCATCCCGTGACCAATCCGACTTCGGCGTCCTTGACCTGGCGATCTCCACACTGATGGCGCAACTGACGCGTCGCCTCGACCACGTGATTCATGCCCCACACGTGCGCCTCCGAATGAAGCCCACCGTGCGTGTTGATGGGAAAGTCGCCGCCCAGTTCCAGCCGCCCGCCCTTCACGAAATCCTTGACCTCGCCGCGCTTGCACAGACCGAGCGCCTCGATCTGCAGCAAAACGACGTAGCTGAAGCAGTCGTAGATTTCCGCAAAATCGAGATCGCTATGCTTGATGCCCGCCATCTCAAACGCCTTGGGCGCCGCGAAACTCAATCCGATCGTGAACGGATCGGGGCGCGACGGAATGTCGTCGGCGGGATACGGATGGCCCTCGGCGACGCCGGAGATATAGACAGGGCGCTGCTTCAAATCCTTCGCGCGCTCGGCGGATGTAACTACAACCGCGCATGCGGCGTCGGTTTCGAGACAGCAATCGAACAATCGAAACGGATACGAAATCCAGCGCGCCTTCATGTAGTCGTCGAGAGTGAGCTGACGCCCGCGCATCAAGGCCTTCTCGTTGAGCTGTGCATGTTTGCGCGCCGCGAGCGACACGGCCGCCATCGCCTCGAACGGCGTGCCGTAGAGATTCATGTGGCGCGTCGCGATCCATGCGTACCACTGCACCGGCACCGATGCGCCGTAGGGCATATACCATTCGCTGATGGTCGGCCCGAGCGGCCCGCCGCCTCCTCCGCCACCGCCCTCGCGACGGCCCATGGTACTGACGCGCATCGCCGAGTACCCGAGCCATCCCATCGGCACCAGGACGTTGCGCGCGACGCCCGAGGTGACCGCAAGCGCCGCACTTTGCAAGCCCGCGACCGAGGCCGCGCCGCCTGTGTGAATGGTAACCGCGTAGCGCAGATCCTCGATGCCGAGGTTGGCGGCAAAGGGCTCGGCGGGGGATCCAATCGGCGGCCCGACGATGCCGTCGATATCATGCGGTGTCAGGCCCGCATCGTGGATCGCATTGACCGAGGCCTCGAGCGTGAGTTGCAGGTCGGTTTTTTTAGTGCCGCGCGTGAACTCGCTCTCGCCCACGCCCACGATGCAACTTCGATCTTTCAAATTGTTCATAGCGCCCCTCTGCCGTAGCACAGACTTTAGTCTGTGATTCTCTTTTGCATCGTTAAGACACAGGCTAAAGCCTGTGCTACAAATCAAAAACAGATATCGCTACAAACTGGCGTAAAATATGTCAAATAGTGCCTGCGCGCGCGAATCGATCAGCAGCCCATTCGCCATCTGATTCATCGTGTAGCCGAACCCGACCTTCTTGATCGGATCGGCGAACCCGAGCGAGCCGCCCGCGCCCGGATGCCCGAACGCCTTGATATTCGGACCGAAGCCCATCCCCGGCTGCGACAGCATGAAGCCCATCGAGAAGCGCGTCGGCATCTGCATCAGCACCTGGTCGGGACCGAAGGACTGCTCGGCCCAGAAGCGCTCGAGCGACTCCGTCCGCACGATACGATAGCCATCGACCTCGCCGCCGCGCGCGAGCGCGCCATATATGCGAGCCAGCGAGCGCGCGGTCGTATGCGCATTTCCGCCGCCGATTTCCGCGCCGCGCCACGCGCGCGAGTTCGGCACATTCGGCTTCGTAAGGATGGGAGGATTCATGAACGCCGCGTAGCATGGCCCTTTGGGATCCTTCTGCGCCTCCTCAAGGAGGTTCGGCATGCCCGGCTCCGGCGGCGGTGCGGGAAGGATGTCCGTCACTCGCCCATCATGCTTCGCATCAAGGCCGATATGCGTATCGAGTCCTAACGGCTCAGCGATTTCCGTACGGAAATAGGTACCGAGCCCTTTTCCGCTGATGCGCCGGATGACCTCGCCCACCAACCATCCGATGGTGATTGCGTGATAGCCATGCTTCGTTCCCGGCTGCCAAAACGGCTCCTGCTCGGCGAGCGCCGAGGCCATGGTATCCCAGTTGTAGATGTCCTCGTCTTTGAGCGGTTTGGTGACGCCAGGCAGACCCGCGCGGTGGCTCAGGATGTATCGCACGGGAAGATCCTTCTTCCCGGCCTGCGCGAACTCCGGCCAGTACTTCGATACCGGCTCATCGGGATCGAGCTTGCCCTGATCGATCAGGCGATGTGCACAGGTCGCGGTCAGGCCCTTGGTCGTCGAATAGACATTGACGAGAGTGTCGCGCTGCCAGGGACGGGTCTTCGCCTTATCGGCATGGCCGCCCCACAAATCGACGACGCATTTGCCGTCGAGGACGATCGAACAAGCGGCGCCCAGCTCGCCGCGCTTTTCGAAATTTTCCGCAAACGCTTTCTTGACGTGCTCGAAGCGTTTGTCGCATTCACCATCGATCCTGAAGTCTGATGCCATCCCGAGCCTCCTAGCTTCGGATTCTATAGCACCGAAAACTCGAACTCTTCCAACGGTGGTACAGCCTTTAGCCTGTGCCACGACTCTTCCATTTCGAAGCCATCTAGGTAATAACAATATGTAGAGGGAGCGTGTCTCATAGTGGGCGCGCTCCCGGTCGTCTGACCTGACCGCCCTGCCCCGCGGAATCTTTCAAGGAGGTCATCATTCTTTCGATGACCAAAGCAACCAGAACCTCTCAACGCAAGGCCGAGGCGAATCGGCGCAACGCCTCCAAGTCCACCGGACCGCGCACCGCGCGCGGCAAAGCGTGGTCGCGCCTCAATGCGCTCAAGCATGGCATCCTCGCCTCCCAGGTCGTCATCACCACCATCGAGGGCCGCGACGCGCGCAGGATGTTCGAGGCCACCGTGGCGGGCCTCGCGCAGGATTTCCAGCCGGTCGGCACCTACGAGCAGCTTTTGGTGCAGGAGATCGCGGCCTGCTTCTGGCGCCAGCGCCGCCTGCATGCGTTCGAAAATCGCGCCAGCTTCGACGCTATCGAAATCCCCGCCGCCGCGATCGTCGAGCGCGGAACCAAACAGCTGATCCCGTGGAAGGAACCGCTCTACACCGAGGGTGGTCAGATGACCACCGCGGAACAGATTTACAAGCACGCGGGGCTGGACGCGGTCACGCTGCCCAACGAAAAGGACACCCTGCGCGTGATCCGCTACGAGGCGGCGCTCACTCGTAGTCGCGAGCGCGCGGTGCGCAGCCTGCGCGAGATGCAGAAGGCGCGGCGCGGGATGGCCACTCCGCGCGCGGAGACTGCGCCGGCGATCGATCGTGCGGCGGCGCGGCGCAACGCGCGATCGGCGCAGGCCAAGCTGCTGTCGCCGTGGTTCTCGATCGGAGTGTGGCAGCGGATCCGCGAGGAGCGGGAGGCGGCCATTCTGGCGGAGGACACCGAGCTGCGGGAGCGGATGGAAGGCGAGTTTGGGAAAAATCGCGAAACGAAGCCAAAAACCCTAGACGTTCAGGAGATCAAGCGGAGTTTGTATCGCGCCATCAACGGCTGTGAGATGCCCGAGGAGCCCGCGGCGACGCCGGCCGCCCCGGAACACGACCCCGACAAGCCTCCGCGGACCTGATCCGCGCGCCTCAAGCGCGTCCGTCGGTACATTTCTCATACGATTGGTAGGCCTCAATCGAAGGCAGCGCGGCGGTGTGTGCCGTATGCGTCCCCGCTCTCATCCGGCCGTCACGATTCTCGCATCGCAGCCATCGCGAGAACCGCGCCGCCCACCTTCTTCGCTTCGACTCCACTCACGTTGCGCCTCAGCGGCTTCGGCTCTCGCTCAGCAAGAGAAGCGACCAGGAGTGGAACAACGCGCGCGCCGCGCGTATTACGCGTCACATCAACTATCGCGGAAGATCCTACTTCTTGCGAGGACGCGGTTGCCGCTGCGGGACCGGCCGTGCCGACTCGCTTGCCTTCCCTTCGGCGAACGGGCTGCCGTAGGTCACCTCCAGCACCTCCTCCGAGGCGGCAGTGTACTCGGGCTGCTCCTCCATCTCCTCCGGCAGCGTCCACTGCTGATCGTAGGGCTGGATCATCGTGCCGTCGCTCCATCCGTGTCCGACACCGCTGCGCTTCTGCTGGCATTCGATGCAGAAGACCGCGAACGGCAGCGCGACGAGACGTTCAACCCCGATCGGCTCACGACATCCGGCGCAGATTCCGTAGCGGTCCGTATCTACTCTGCCCAGCGCCTCGTCGATGTAGCGAAGGCGCTCCTCGGCGCGTGCAATCAGGCTCGCATGAGTCTCGACGTTGACAGTGGCGCGCGCACGATCCATCTCATCGCCCGGCGCCAACTCCGTGTCGTCCTGCTGCTCGTGGCGCAATTCACGGACTCGTTCGTAAGTCTCGTCGCGAAGCGCCACCAGCATCGCGTGCAGCACTTCGCGACGCTTCGCTCCGTTACCATTGCTTTTTGCTCGAGTTGTCATCGGATATCCTCCAGGTCTTGCCCGCTGTTGCGCCTAGTCCTGCATCATCGGCGGCTGATTCGGTTTCTCTTCCTTCACCTCGGTGAGCGTCGCCTCGCTGAGCAGCAGCAGCGTCGCCGCTGACGCCGCGTTCTCGAGCGCGAGGCGCACCACCTTGGTCGGATCGATCACGCCGGCCTGCACCAGGTCGACGTACTTGCGTTCCGCGGCATCGAAGCCCCAGTAGCCCTCATGGGTGCGCATCTCATTGATGACGACGCCGCCGTCTTCGCCGGAGTTCTCGGCGAGCTGACGCGCGGGCTCGCGCAGCGCATGCTTCAGGATTTGCATCCCGGTGCGCTCGTCGCCTTGGTGCTTCGCCTCTTCCGCTTCGACCGCGTCCATCGCGCGCAGCAGCGCGAGTCCGCCACCGGGCACGATACCCTCGGCCACCGCGGCGCGGGTCGCGCTGATCGCGTCGTCGAGCGCTTCCTTGCGGCTCTTCATCTCGGCTTCCGAGGGCGCGCCGACGCGAATCACCGCGACCCCGCCCGCGAGCTTGCCGAGGCGCTCCTTGAGCTTGTCGCGATCGTAGTCGCTGGTGGTTTTGTCGATTAACTGGCGCAGCTGATTCTTGCGCGCCTCGATCAGCTTCTTGTCGCCGCGCCCGCCGATGATCTTGGTGTTCTCGCGATCGATCACCACGCGCTGCGCGCGGCCGAGATAGGAGATGTCCACGTTCTCGAGCTTGATGCCGACATCCTCCGACACTACGCGGCCGCCGGTCAGAATGGCGATGTCCTCGAGCATCTCTTTTCGACGGTCGCCGAAGCCGGGCGCTTTGACCGCGACGCATTTGAGCGCGCCGCGCAGCTTGTTGACCACGAGCGTCGCGAGCGCCTCGCCGTCGATATCCTCGGCGATGATGGCGAGCGGCTGTCCCGCGCGCGCGATCTGTTCCAGCAGCGGAATCAGATCCTTCATCACCGCGATCTTCTTGTCGGTGATGAGGATCAAGGCGTCTTCGAGGACCGCCTCCATCTTCTCGGGATCGGTCACGAAATATGGCGACAGGTAGCCGCGATCGAAGGCGAGGCCTTCCACGATTTCGAGCTGAGTTTCAGTAGTCTTGGATTCCTCGAGCGAAACGACGCCTTCCGCGCCGACCTTTTCGAAAGCATCGGCGACCAGTTCGCCGACCGTGGTGTCGTTGTGCGCCGAGATCGCGGCGATCTGGGTTTTCTCGAGTCGGCTCTGCACCGGACGCGACAATGACTTGAGGGACTCAACGGCGATCTTCACCGCGCGATCGATACCGCGCTTGAGGTCAATCGCGCTCGCGCCGGCGGCGACGTTGCGGACACCTTCAGCGAACATCGCATACGCGAGGATGGTGGCCGTGCTGGTGCCGTCGCCGACCGCGTCGCCGGTGCGCTCGGCCGCCTGGCGAATCATCTGCGCGCCGAGGTTCTCGCAGGCGTCCTTCAGTTCGACCTCCTTGGCGATAGTGACGCCGTCGTTGCAGACGATCGGAATGCCGTAGCTCTTCTGGATCAGCACGCACTTCGACTTCGGCCCGAGCGTGATCCTGACGGCGTCGGTAAGGGCCTTGGCGCCGCGAAGCAGTCCCTCGCGAGCCTCGGATTGAAAATGAAATTCCTTGTACGCCATTCGCCTTGCCTCGCTTTTGCCAATCAGCGACAACGCAAGAGGCGCGCCATCCGGCGACGAGGTCTAGCGCATCAATGAGAGAATGGCTTGCTTGAGGATTTGGGGCGGCGCGACGGCGATTCGGTCAGATGGCTCCCATGGTGACAGAAAGATGTCTCCGATCGCGCCAGCAAGATGGGATTAAGTCATCTTCGCGAGCACTTTTCGTTCCTAGCCACTTCCCTGCGATGGCACGACTCTGGCGATACCGCTTCATTGAAATGGAGAGGCCCCAGTGAAAGTCGAACACATGATGAATCGCGCGGTCAAATCCTGTCAGCCGGAGGATTCCCTGAATAAGGCGGCGCAACTGATGTGGGACAACAAGTGCGGCGCGCTCGTGGTGGTGGACGCCCACAGCAAGCCGATCGGGTTTCTCACTGACCGTGACATCTGTATGGCGGCCTATACTCGCGGCAAGCCGCTGCAAGACCTGACGGTCGAGGGAGCGATGGCGAGCAGGATCATCTGCTGCGGAATCGACGACGAGCTGACCGCCGCGATGGATGTGATGCGGAATAAACACGTTCGGCGCCTGCCGGTCATCGGACACAACGGGGTGCTGGTCGGAATCCTCGCGCTCGATGACCTCGCGTACGAAGCATCGCTCCCGCTTCGCGGCGGCGTCAACTACCGACTGCGCGAACAGGTCGCGGAGGTGTTCATAGCGATATGTCACGGGCGGGTATCGGCGCGGTCGCTCGCCGGAAAAGCATGAGCTCGAAAGCCCGAGGCATTTGCCTCAAGAAGCGCGCGCAATCGCGCGAGAAGTTGGACGCACAATTAGTAATCGGGCGTCGCAGGCGCCTTGGGAGAACTAATGTACGAAGCCGAATACAAGAAGAAGTTAAGCACCGCCGAGCAGGCAGTTGAACTGGTTCCCTCGCGCGGGACGCTCTCGATGGGGATGGGGGTGAGCGAGCCGCCGGCGCTGTTGGCGGCGCTCGAGCAGCGCATCCTGCGCCACGAGATCGAGAATCTGCGCGTCTACTATTCGCATTCAGTCGCGGCCGCGTCGGCGATCCTCAAGTACGAATACATGGATGTCGTCAAGCCGCATCCGTTCTTTCCGGTGGCGGCCGAACGAGAGCTGGCGCGCAAGGGAGCGCTCGATGGCAAGAAGGTAGTCTTCTACATGCCCGGCAACTTCAGCAGGATGCCGCGCGTGCTCGCCGATATCGGCATCGACACCTTCATCGTGATGGTCGCGCCGATGGACAAGGGCGGCTTCTTCAGTTGCGGCACCAATGGCGACTACACCATCCCCACCGCGCAAAACGCCAAGAAGCTGATCGTCGAGGTCAACCCCAGGATGCCTCGGGTGTTCGGCGATTCGGCGGTGCACATTTCCGATGTCGATGCGATCGTCGAGAACGTAAGCGCCCTGGCGCAATTTCCGGCACGCGCGATCACCGCCGATGACATCGCGATCAGCAAGCTGATTGTTGAGATGGTGCCCAATCGCGCGACGTTGCAGATTGGGGTGGGCGGAGTTCCCAACGCGATTTGCGCCGCGCTCACCAGCCATAAGGATCTCGGCGTCCACACCGAACTGATGACGCCGCCGCTGGTTGCGTTGATTCAGTCGGGCGCGGTCACCAACCGCTACAAGAACATCAACAAGTTCAAGAACGTGTACACCCTCGCACTCGGCGATGATGCCATGTACGAGTTCCTCAACGACAACTCCAGCATGGAGCTTTATCCGGTCAACTACGTCAACAACGCCGAGGTGATCGGCAGGAATGACAACGTCGTATCGATCAACGCGTTTCTGCAGGTTGGGCTGGACGGCGAGGTGAACTCGGAGGTCGCGTTGGGCCGCCAGTATAGCGCGCCCGGCGGGCAACTGGATTTCGTGCGCGGCGCCCAGCGTTCCAAGGGCGGCAAGTCGATCCTGACCGCCTACTCGACGGCGGCGCATGGAACCGTCTCGCGCATCGTGCCGCAGATCGAGGGCCCTGCGACCGACCCTCGCTCGGAAGTCGAATACATCGTAACCGAATACGGCGTGGTCAATCTGCGCGACATGTCAACGCCGGAACGCGCCGAGGCGCTCATCGGAATCGCGCATCCGAAGTTCCGCGAGGAGCTCAAGCGGCGCGCGAAGGAGATTGGCTATCTATGATCGAAAATGGGAGGGAGGGGAACGAGATGCAGCATCAGATTCGAATAACCTCACGCGACTTCGCTTTGACCGGAGCTATCGAGGCGCTGATTCGCAAACGCGCGGAGCGGCTCGAGGGTTATTTCGATCGCATCACGAGTTGTCATGTGGTGCTTTCGGCGCCCGCGGTTCATCACCACCGCAACGGCGGTCCGTTCGATGTCCATATCGTCCTGCACGTGCCGGGCGGCGAGCTCGCGGTGAACCGGCAACATGGAGAAGACCTGTCGATTGCGGTGCGCAATGCCTTCGACTCGGCGCGTCGCAAGCTGCAAGACTACGCTCGCGAAATGCGCGGCGACGTCAAGAAGCACAGCGTCGCGTCGTGAGTGCCGGGGCCAAATCGGTTGGACCGGATGTCGCGCGTGCTTTCGGTGAGGGGAGAAGATGAAAAATCAAAGCAAGCCGTCGGCCAAGCAGGTTGTTAAAAAATCCGACTCGAAGATCAAGCATCTTACCAGGGAGCTTACCCGTGAGGACTTGAAACTCGGGATGCCGCTGCTCGACGCCGCGGTCGCAGGCGCCATCCTCGGATTCCGCCCCACCGATGCGGAGATGCGCCGCCAGGCGGAACTCGCATGGGAAACTATCCGGCCTCAGCTCTCACAGCATCTCCTGAGCGAAGAGGACACTCTGCTGCCCTGGGCGGAGGGCTCGAAACGTTTCTCCGCGCAAGCGGTGAAGCGGATCAAGGCGCGGCATCACGAACTGAAGTCGCTCGCGCGAAACCTCAACGACGTGTCTTTCGAGGAAGACAAGGATGAGGTCGTCGCACCCGCGGGAAGAGCGCTGTGCATGCTGGCGGTGAAACTCGATGACCTAATCGATAGCGAGGAGATGCGTCTGCTGCCGGCGCTCAGAAAGGCGCTGTTCGGCTAGAAGAAGCGCATCGGCAAAATGCGAAGGAAATAGTGGCAATGGCAACCCAAAAGATCATGACGATTTCGGAAGTTGCGGAGCTCCTCAAAGTCCATCCGATCACGGTCTACCGCCTGATCAAGCAGGGCAAGCTTCCCTACTTCCGCATCGGAAGAATACTGCGTTTCGACGCCGACCAACTGGAGGATTGGCTCCGCATCACGCAGCGCAACGTCGTGAGCAAGAACGGCCGGCGCAAACGTAAGATACCGTCATCTGCGGAGTACGTCGCGTACAGGCGCGGCGAAAAGTTCAACCCCGAGCGATCGCTGGAGACCTTGGCCATCAGCCGGCCGCTCCTGGTTCGGTCGTTCATTGATGCGAAGGAGACTGACCGGAAGCAGATCGTTTGCGAGCGATGCCGCGAGGCCCGTAAGCCAATCGCAGCGCTGCTGTTCTTCGCTTCCGTCGATGGCGCCAAGCCACACCGGAAGAAAGCTGCGATGCCGTTTTGCCGAAGCTGTTTTGCCGCGCTGAAAAAGCTCTCCACTCTTGAGGCAAGCGGGCGAACGGCGCTCGAGGCCGCCTCGAAAGTAGATCGCAGAGAAGCAAGACAAGATACCGCCGGGGCGCACTGAAGTCGGCGAGCCCTGCTGCCGAGGCTTCCGCGCGGCCGGGTCTGCGCGCTCAAACAGCATCGAGCGCGCTGGTGAACTCCTCGAGGAGATCGCGCCAATGCTCGGTACCCACGGAAATGCGGACCAGCGCATCGGTGATTCCCGCTTTCGCGAATTCCTCTTCGGAAAATTCGCTATGCGTGGTCGTCTTCGGATGACACGCAAGCGTCTCGACTCCCCCGAGGCTCACCGCGTTCTTCGCGATCCTCAGACGGCGCAGGAACTCGAACGCGCCGGTTTTTCCTCCCTGCACCTCCAGCGACATAAGCGAACCGGGATAGTCGGTCTGCGCGTCACGAATTCTGATCTGTTCGGGATCGGTGAATAGCGACGGATAGATCAGCCGCTTGATCTTCGGATGCTTCGCGAGCGCCTCCGCGATGCGCTGCGCGTTCTTGCTCTGGCGATTCATCCGCAACCCGACGGTGGAAAGCCGCGAATCGAGAATCCAGCATTCGTCCGCCTGCAGGATGTTGCCGAGCAGCGCGCGAATTCCGGTGAGGCTCAGAATCAGTTCGGGATCCGACGCCATCACCACTCCCGCGAGCAGATCGCTGAAACCGCCGAGGAACTTGGTCGCCGAGTAGATGACGAGATCGGCGCCGCGCGCGAGCGGATGCTGAAAGGTCGGGCCCAGCAGCGTGTTGTTGACCGCGAGCAGCGGCCGCTTCGGATGACGCTGCACCGCATCAGCGGCTTGCTGAATGTCGGTCATCGTGAGCGTCGGGTTAGCGGGAGTCTCGATCAGTACCAGCTTGAGATCGTTGGTCTGCTCGATCGCGCGGCGCAACGCCGCTCCATCGCCCGCCGGCACTCCTCGCGCGGAAAATCCCAGCGGCTCGATCAGCTGATGAATCAGATGTTGCGTTCCGCCATACAGCGGTTGCGTATAAACCATCGAGGTGCCACGCTCGAGGAACGCAAACAGCACGCTGGAGATCGCCGCCATCCCCGAATTGAAAACCGCTGCCGTCTTGGCACCGCGCTCCAGCGGCACCAACTGCTCCTCGAGGATTTCGGCATTGGGATGATTGAGGCGCGCGTAGATCAGATCGGGACGATCCTCGCCCAGCGCGCGAACTTTCCCGAGCACGATTCCGAATGCGCGCTCCGCAGCTTCCGGACTCCGAAAGACAAATGTCGAACTGCGATAGACCGGCGGCCTCGCTGATCCCACCGACAGCGCGGGATCGAAGCCTCGGGTCAGGACGGCGGTTTCCGGTCTTACGCGATAGGAGATTTTTGCCATGGGTGACTCCAAGGGTGACGACAGTGGTGATCCTGCTTTGATTCTACACGTCGGCGCTGTCGATGATCTTCACGCCGCGAGCGATTAGCCTGCGCCGCAGTCGCTCGTCGGACGAAGGATCGATCGAGCGGCATAGATCCCAAATGACGGTGACGCGCAATCCGTCCTTCACCGCATCTTCGGCGCTCCATCTCACGCAGTAGTCGCGCGCGAGCCCGCAGATGAAGACCTCGCGCACGCCGTGATTCTTCAGATAGCCGGTCATCCCCGTGGGAGGCCGCTTGCCGCGCGGATTCCAGTTGTTGCGCAGCGCGCTGTATGAGTCGGTCGTCGGGTCGGTCGCCTTGCGGATGATCGCCGCGGCCTTATCCCACGGGAGATCGGGATGAAGCCGCGCGCCGTGAGTGCCTTGCACACAATGATCCGGCCACAGCGTCTGGTCATGGTGATAGAGCCGGATGGTGTCCATCACCTGATGGCCGGGGTGACTGCTCGCAAACGAGATGTGTCCGCGCGGATGCCAATCCTGCGTCGCGACGATCAGGTCGAATGCGCCCGAGTCCATCAGCCTACGCAGCGGCGCCAGGATCTCATCGCCATGCGGAACCGCGAGCGCGCCACCAGGCAGAAAGTCATTCTGGACATCGACCACCAGCAGCGCGCGATGCGTCATGGCTCGTGGTTTTCCGGATTCGGCGGAATTCGTAAATGCCTCCATCATTAAGTATGTTGCATTGAGTACCGCCCAACCAAGCCGTCAGTGAGAGGAAGGTTTATGCAAAAGCGAAAACTCGGCAGCAATGGACTCGAAGTATCGGAACTGGGACTCGGATGCATGGGGATGTCGCAGTTCTACGGTCCGCGCGACGACAACGAATCGACCGCCACGCTCGAGCGCGCGATCGAACTCGGGATCGACTTCTTCGACACCGCCGACGTCTACGGCGTCGGTCACAACGAGGAGCTAGTCGGCAAGACACTGCGCAAGTATCGCGATCGCGTCATCATCGCAACCAAGTTCGCCAATCAGGTGCTGCCCGACGGGAAGCGCGCGATCAACGGCCGCCCCGAGTACGTGCGCTCGGCGTGCGAGGCGTCGCTGAAGCGGCTCGGCGTCGATCACATCGACCTCTACTATCAGCATCGCGTGGACAAGAAGGTGCCGATCGAGGAGACCGTCGGTGCGATGGCGGAGTTGGTGCGCCAGGGAAAAGTTCGCTACCTCGGACTGTCGGAGGCCGGCGCGAAGACAATTCGCCGCGCGCATGCGACGCATCCGATCAGCGCGCTGCAATCGGAGTACTCGCTATGGACGCGCGACTACGAGGACGAAGTCATCCCGACGCTGCGCGAACTCGGAATCGGCTTTGTGCCATTCAGCCCGTTGGGACGCGGTTTTCTGAGTGGCAACCTTCGCGAGCTTCCCGACAACGACATGCGCCGCACCATCTCGCCGCGCTTCGCCACCGAGAATATGGCAGCCAACCTGAAGGTGGTCGATCGGATAACCACCATCGCAAAGGAAAAAAACATCACGCCGAGTCAGCTCGCGCTCGCGTGGGTGCTGGCGCAGGGCAACGATATGGTGCCGATTCCGGGAACCAAGCGCCGCACCTACCTGGAGGAGAATGTCGGCGCGACCAAGGTGAAACTCTCGAAGAGCGATCTCGCGCGCATCGAGGAAGTGGCGCCTAAAGGCTTTGCCGCCGGTGGACGTTATCACGACATGAGCACGGTGAACGTATGACTCACTCGCTAAGTCGGTGTAACATCATGCGCAGATGACAGGATTGTGGAATTCGAATGGGATCCAGAAAAGGCGGCTAGCAATTTCAAGAAGCATCGAATTCGTTTCACGGAAGCGGCGTCGGTCTTTATCGACAACAACCTCTTTACGATGTTCGATGAGAGCAGTGAGGAAGAGCGCTACATTGCAATCGGTCGTGAGTACGCGGGAAGAATTCTTTTCGTGGTCTACGCCGTTCGCGGCGAAAACATTCGTCTAATCTCGGCGCGCAAGGCCACGGCCAAAGAGCGAATGGAATATGAGAAGAAAAAATGAAGCTTAAGTATGACTTCAGCAAGGCGCGACGTGGCCCGCTCGTTCCGAAAGATCCGAGCAAAAAGCTAGTTACCATTCGGCTCGACAATCATGCGCTCGACTATCTCGCGGAAATGATTGACCGCTCAGGTGGCGGGAGTCTTGAAAATGTCATCAATACCGTATTGCGCGGCCTTGTTGCCTTGTGTAGGCGAATCCCCGTCGCTGAAAGAGAATACTTTTTCGAGCGCGCAGCCCGCGCCGATTTTCCTCGCGCACTTGAGATTCTCGCCAGAGCCCGAGTGGGAAATCCGCCTCGGCCCGACGATAGGATCATAGAACCACGGCGCACGAGATCTCGCCCAAAGAAGGCTGCCGGACTACGAGCTAAATAGCAGAGCCTAAAGGAACGGCGCTCGGACCGATGCGGTCCGAGCGCCTTCTGATTCGATGCGATGCGCGGCGGTCAGATGCTCAGCTGATACAGCTCCGCGACGTTGTCGTGCAGCACGTAGTTCTTCTCGTCCTCGCTCATCTCCGCGGTCTGCTTCTTCAACACATCCTGCGACCATGGCCAGGTCGAATCGCTATGCGGGAAATCGTTGGCCCACATCAGGCGACGGATGTTGCACATGTCCTTCATCTTGAACGCGACCCAGTCGTCCTGGAACGTCGTGTAGATGTTCTCGCGGAAGTACTCGCTCGGCATCTTCGAGAGCGTGCCGGCCGGCAGCCAGTAGCGATGGCGGTCGTACGCGTGATCCATCCGGTACATGTAATGCGGAACCCATCCGGCGTCGGCCTCGACGCATACCACCTTGAGTTTCGGATGACGCTCGAACACGCCGCCGAGAATGAACGTGCCCATGATGTCCTGACATCCGCGGATGATCGACAGGAAGCTGTTGAGCTTGGGGCCGCGCGTTTTGAAGTTGTCTTGGTTGCTGGTCAGGATGTGGAAGCTTAGCGGCAGGCCGAGATCGATCGCCGCCTCGTAGAAGGGATCGTAGACGGTGCTGTCGTAATCTTCGACCGCCGGATTGCCGGGCATCATGACGCCCTTCAGCCCTAGCTCCTTCATCTTGCGGATGTCTTCGATTCCTTCCTCGACCGAGCGCATCGCGGTTTGCCCTACGCCGATAAGGCGATCGAGATGTACGTCGCAGTACTCCGCGATCCACATATTGTAGGCATCAAAACACGCCTTCTTGTAGTCGAAGTCGCGATGGTTGCAGAGGATCATTCCGACGGTGGGATAGATGACCTCGGCAAACACACCGTCGCGATCCTGGTCGGCGAGCCGCGCGTTGGGATCCCATCCGCCGCGATGGAGGTCCTCGAACTTCGCGCCGAATACGCGGAGTTTCTCGGCATCAATGCCGGCGGCCGCGGCGAGTCCGATCGTCACCGGACGCGGGAAGTCCTTGACGATGAAGACGTCGCCAAGTTTCTCGTCGCGAATCATGTGCGGCGCAGTGTCCTTATATTTGTGGTCGATCCGGTCCACGTAGGTGCCGGCCGGCTCGGTGATGTGGGAATCCGCGGAGATGATTGGCTTCTTCATTTCGCTCCTCGATTTTTTCCGCTGCGGAAAACTTACCGGGCATTTTCTTTACGATCGCTAATACCCGATGCGCGCGGCGTTTGACAAACCGACTGTCCCGCGGCGTAGGTCATCTGAAGTTCAAAACGGATTCTCTGTCGCGAGGCCAAGCGCGTAACGCCCGAGCTGTTCCGATACCCGATCGGGGTGCGCGTTGATGTGCAGAGGCATCGCCTGAAAGTCGCGATAGCGCCGCTCGAAAGACTGCCCCTCGCGCAGACCGTTGCCACCCAGCACGCGCAGGATCAGCCGCATCGCATCGTCGCACAGGCGCAAGGCCATCATGCTGGCCCCGAGCTGTTCCAGGTAATCGCTCTCCGTCGGAGTTTGATGCGCCGCGATGCGCGTGTCCGTCCTGGCGCACGCGTCATAGATGGTTGCGCGCGCCGAGCCGATGAGCGCGACGGCCTGACCCAGATTTACGTGGATGGTGGGCCGCTCCGTCATCTTAACCCCCATGATGGCGACTCGGCCCTGGATGCCGCTGCACGCTTCCTTTAGTGCGACGTCAGCGACGCCGACCGCCATGCAACCGAGCCAAAGGTCCGAGAGGGCAACCCAATCCTCGCGATAGCGGTGATCGATGACCGCGTACGTCGGATCGCGGAAAGCGACGCGATAAGGCAGCGGGAACGGCACCACCGAAGCCAGGGGCACTCGCGCTCCCTCGTAGTACACGTGGTCGGTCGCGGAAGCGCGCAGGCTCATCGCCTTCCAGGTCGGGTCGATGCGCACGCCTTTCTGATCCGTACGCACCAATGCCAGGTGAGGCGCGCGCTCACCCTCGAAGACGAAGGTGACGCCCGCGTAGTCGGCGTAGCGACCGCCGGAGCCGAAGGAGGCGACACCGTTCAGCACGACCTCTTCCCCTTCCTTCCGGCCAATCACCCCGGTACCGGCGCCGGCCGGAAGACAGACCCAGCGCCGATTGGCAGTGATGCTGCGCAACAACTCGATGTGAGCAGGACCCAGAAGGCCGCAGTAGAAGTGAAACACGCAGAGATGGTTCCAAAGGCACCAGCCGGTCAACCCGCAAGCCGCGGCCACAGCTTCCAGCTCTCGTCCCATCGCGGTGACGCTGCTTTCCAGTCCGCCCAAGGCTCGCACCGCAGACATGCGCATGACGTCGTTGCACTTGAGGGCCGTTATGACCGCCGGCGCGACGGAGCGGGTAGCGTCGGCCTCCGCCGCCTGCCCTGCGATCATCGGCAGCAGCGGAGCCACGAGAAGACCGCGCGGCGCGGCCACGTCGGCCGATTCATGGTTTTCGTTGGAACGGTGACTTCCCATTTTCACGCTCTTCTTCTCTCCTTATATCGCTACTATTCGATGTGCGCGTCATTTGACAAACCGCCCATTTCGCTCGCATAGGTCATTTGTAATCCAACAATCGAAACGCCTATCGCCCGGAGCAAACATATGAGGATGAAAGACAAGGTCGGTATCGTCGTCGGCGCGGGACAGACGCCCGGCGAGACGATTGGCAATGGACGCGCGGCCGCGATCCTGCTCGCGCGCGAGGGCGCCAAGGTGCTGCTGGTCGATCGCGATATCAAATCGGCGGAGGACACCGCCGCGATGATCGCGAAGGAGGGCGGCACCGCGAAATGCATCGCCGGCGACTGGACCCGCCCCGCTGATTGCAAAGCCTACATGAAAGCATGCCTCGACGCGTGGGGACGAGTCAACTTCCTGCACAACAATGTCGGAATCGGCGCCAACGATTCGACCCCGGAGCGCGTCACCGAGGAGGCCTTCGACAAAATCATCCAGGTCAACCTCAAAGGATGCCTGTTCTCGTGCCAGGCCGCGATTCCCGTGATGCGCGAGCAGCAGAGCGGCAGCATCGTGAACATCTCGTCGCTCGCGGCAACCGCGGGCGCGGTCCCGCTGACGGCGTACAAGATTTCGAAGATCGGCATGAATGCGCTCGGGCAGTCGCTCGCGCTCAGCAACGCGAAGTATGGCATCCGCGTCAACACCATCATGCCCGGCCTGAT
Source organism: uncultured delta proteobacterium (assembly GCA_963815835.1). Classification (GTDB taxonomy): domain Bacteria; phylum Desulfobacterota; class Binatia; order Binatales; family Binataceae; genus DATGKG01. The sequence goes on along the minus strand of CAWFIF010000001.1, from coordinate 1,519,819 downwards.
GGACACCCCGATGGCGATCGAGGGAATCACGCGCGTGAGCGGGCGTCCGCGCGAGGAGGTCCGCGCGATGCGCGACAAGCAGGTGCCGCTGCGGGGCAAGATGGGCTCGGGATGGGACATCGGCTACGCGAGCCTGTTCCTGCATTCGGAGGAGGCCCGTTTCATTACCGGAATCGTCCTGCCGGTCAACGGCGGGCAGGGCGCCAAGGTCGGGTGACGTTTTAGGAAATGTCGGGTGGCTATTAGAAATGGCTGACAGCCGAGCGCTTGTCGGCTAATCTCGATTCGTGAAATAACCGACTTATCGGGTGAACTATACACATCGTCCTAACCATATAGCCCACGCGACGCCGCATCGTCATCGTCTCGACGCGCTGAGGGCACGGAGGATCCATGTACGACATCATCATTCGCAACGGGACAATCATCGACGGTTCGGGGATGCCGCGTTTTCGCGCCGACCTAGGCATCGAGGGTGGCAAGATCGCCGCGATTGGGAGGCTGCATGAGAATGCGCACGAGACCATTGATGCCGACGGCCATATCGTCTCGCCTGGCATCATCGATGCGCATACGCACATGGACGCGCAGGTGTTCTGGGATCCCATCGGAACCTGCTCATGCTGGCATGGCATCACTTCGGTGGTGATGGGTAATTGCGGATTCTCGCTCGCGCCGTGCGCGGAGAAGGACAAGCTGCTGGTGATGCGCAACCTCGAGCGCGCCGAGGACATCGCACCCGAAGCGATGGAGGCCGGCATCAAGTGGAGCTGGGAAACTTTTCCGCAGTACCTCGATGCGGTCGAGCGTACGCCCAAGGGGATCAACTACGCGGCCTACATGGGGCATTCGGCGCTGCGCACTTACGTGATGGGCGAGCGCGCTTTCGACAGCGAGGCGAATTCCGAGGATCTCTCCGCGATGAAGCGCGAGGTGCGCGCGGCGATTCGGGCCGGCGCGATCGGCTTCACCACTTCGCGCACGCGCAACCATCAGACTCCCGACGGGCATCCCGTCGCGAGCCGCCTCGCCACTTGGGATGAGGTGCGGCAACTGGTCGGCGTGATGGGTGAGGAAGGCGCCGGCGTGTTCGAGATCGCGGGCGAAGATACCGGCATGAATCCCGAGCACATCGATGATTACCTCGGCCGGCTGAAAGCGTTGGCCGTTGACACCGGCGTACCCGTCACCTACGGAATGTTCAGCTCGCGGCGCGCGCCGGATTACTGGCGTCCATTCTTCAAGCTCGCCGATGAGTCGTCCGAGGCCGGCGGCAAGATGTTCATCCAGGTTCATAGCCGCTCGCTCAACCTGGTGATGTCATTCGAGAGCGTAACGCCCTTTGATCGCATGCCGGTGTGGCGCGAGATCCGCAAACTCTCGCTGGCGGACCAGGAAGCTGCTCTGCGCAATCCGGAGAAGCGTCGCGCGATGGTGCAGGCGACAAAGGAAAACGACCCGCGCAATCGCGAGGCAGTCGGCGCCGAGCCGCGTGGCGTAAACTTCAAGTATCTGTATGTGATGGACAAGCCGAATCCGCCCTTCCGCTCAGTGCAGGAGATTGCAGATGCGGCGGGTAAGGATCCGGTCGATACGTTCATCGACCTCGCGCTGGAAAAACATCTCAAGCAATTTTTCCTGCAGCCGCTGGCCAACGAGAATCAGGATCACGTGCTCACGATGATGAAGCATCCGCGCTCAGTCGTGACCTTCTCGGATTCCGGTGCGCACGTCTCGCAAATCATGGACTCGTCGTTGCAGACGCACGTGCTCAGCTATTGGGTGCGCGAGAAGCATGCGCTCTCGCTCGAAGAGGCGATCAGAATGCTGACCTTCGTGCCGGCGTCATATTGGGGCCTCCAGGGTCGCGGGATGCTGCGCGAGGGATGGGCTGCCGATGTGATCGTTTTCGATCCCGAGAAAATCTCGCCAATGCTGCCGACGCTGGATCACGATCTCCCCGCAGGGGCGCGACGCCTGAAGCAGAAGGCAACCGGGCTTAAGACGACGATCGTCAACGGGCAGGTGCTGCTGAAAAATAACGAGCATACCGGCGCGCTGCCGGGTCAGTTACTGCGCGGTCCGCTCGGTGCTCGTGCCTAATCGGCGGAGCAACCGATATCCGAAAATAGTGGCCGGCCGGGATTGACCCTGGCCGGCCATTTTTCGTTCTGTCGCAAACTGACAAAGTCGGGGGCGCGTCTCAATCGCAAAGCGGGACACGTCGCGTCAGTCTGGAACAGCAGTCATAACCGCTCTCTCTGAAAAATCTCGGTAACGACGATGGCATGCGCGATGCTGGTCTGGTTGGAGCCATCGGCCTACCCATGCAAAAAATTCCACTGAAGCGCCAAAGAAGGACATCACCACTAAATCGTCGCAGACGTGGAGTCGGCCAGGTCATGGTCCTGATCTGCCTCGCGATCATAACCATTATGGGATTGATCGGCCTGGTCGCCGATGTGGGTTCGCTGCAGGCGCAGAAGCAGTTGTTACAAACGGCGGCGGACAGCGCGGCACTCGCCGCCGGGCAGGAGTTGAATTACGGCGACAGCGTCGCGGCGGGTAAGGCCGATGCTGCAAGCAACGGATTCACCAACGGTCAGAACGGCATCGTGGTAACTATCAACAATCCTCCGCTAAGCGGCCCCAACGCCGGCAAGTCCGGCTATATCGAAGCGATTGTTTCGCGACCCGAGCCGACCTTCTTTCTGCGCGCATTAGGGTTGACGACAATTACCCTGTCAGGACGGGCCGTGTCAGCGGTCGGCAACGGGCCCAACTGCATCTATGTACTCGATCCATCGGCGTCGAGCGCGATGAACCTCAACGGCAACATCAACATCCAGAGCGGATGCGGCCTCCTGGTGGATTCGAGCAGCTCCAGCGGTCTCTCCGTCAATGGCAACATCACAATCACTGCCCCGAACATTGGTGTCGTAGGAGGATATTCCTCTAACGGAAATGTCACCTTGACTCCGCTACCAACGAAAGGAATCCTGCCGGCCGCCGATCCGCTGGCCTACGTCCAGGCTCCAAGCTACGGCGCGTGTAGTTACAACTCCTTCTCGCTCAATGGTAACTACGGAAGCTCGGGTAGCCCATACCAAATGAGTCCCGGAGTGTATTGCGGCGGCATGTCATTCAACGGAAACCTCTACCTCAACTTCAAAGCCGGTACTTACGTGCTGGCCGGCGGCGGCATCAACATCAATGGCAACGCTACCATGATGGGCACTGGAATAACCTTTTACAACACCACCGGCACCGGTGGTTACAAAGGCATTGTTCTCAACGGCAACATAACTCTGAATTTCAGCGCGCCTACCTCGGGAGCGCTGTCGGGCATCTTGTTCTTTCAGGATCGCTCGATTCCCGGCAGCGGCGCGGGCAGCACGATCAATGGCAATTCAGGCTCGACCATCGATGGGGCGCTGTACTTTCCAACCACCACGCTCACCTATAACGGTAACAGCAGTACCAGTGGCTACAGCATCATCGTCGCGGACAAGTGGATTGCCAACGGCAATAGTACGCTGGGAAACAACTACACGTCGCTCGCGAACGGCTCGCCTATCAAGGGACTCGTACTTTCCGAATGACGTACCGCCCGCATCGCTCGCGTCTTAAACAGTCCGTCGGTCAGGCTTCCGTCGAGTTGGCGCTGAGCTTACCTCTGCTCACCGCCCTATTGTTGATCGTCGTGGAAGCCGGCCGCATTTGCCTGGTCGCGATCGCGCTCGCGAGTGCGGCGCGCGCCGGTGTCCAGTACGGCGCGCAAAGTCTGACTACTGTCAGTGATAACACCGGGATGCAGAATGCGGCTAAGGCCGATGCTCCCAACCTCGCTGGAATGACCGCCACCGCAAGCCACTACTGTCAGTGCTCCGATGGCTCCGCCTCGACTTGTCTTTCCACCGACTGCGCAGCCAGTCACCGCCTCACCTATGTTAAGGTGAACACCAGCGCGACCTACACGCCATGGTTTAACTGGCCCGGGGTGCCGCTCACGACGACGCTCTCCCGCACCGCCATCATGCGAGAAGTGCAATGATGGGATACGCGAAGAGGCGAAGATCGCTGTGACCTCGCTCTGTCGCCGGATTGGCGCTCAGCGTGGCACTTCGATGGCCGAGTTTGCCTTGATCGCGCTTCCGTGCCTGACTCTGTTTTTCGCCATCATGAATTTTGCGATGGCTCTCTACTGCTACGACTTCGTAGGCTACAGCGCTCAGCAGGCCGCCCGATATGCGATAGTTCACGGCGCCACTGCATCGCAAGTCGCTACAGCCAGTAGTGTCCAGACCTACGTAAATGGTATGGTGGCGGGAGTTATGAATACCAGCCTCCTCACGGTCAACACCACCTGGTCACCTAACAACAAGCCGGGAAGCACTGTGACGGTTACGGTCGGCTATACCTTCAAGCCGCTGACAAGTCTCGTTTCGAATGTGAACATCACCTTGTCGCAAACCGCGGCGATGGTCATCTCGCAATAGCTAAACTCAAGCAGGGATCGCAGGAGGTAATTTAGCCTGTAGCGATCCGCCGCTATGTCACGTTGCTAGCTAGATTCTCTCGATAATGGTCGAGATACCCATGCCGCCGCCGATGCACATCGTGATCAGCGCGGTGGTCTTATCGCGACGCTCCAACTCGTCGAGCGCCGTGCCGAGCAGCATCGCGCCGGTCGCACCCAGCGGATGCCCGAGCGCAATCGCGCCGCCGTTCACGTTGACCTTGTCATGCGGAATCTCGAGGTCCTTCATGACCTTGAGCGGTACCGCCGCGAACGCCTCGTTGATCTCGAACAGGTCGATGTCGTTCACCGTCATTCCGGCTTTCTTGAGGCATCGCCTGGTTGCTGGCACCGGCGCGGTGAGCATGATGACCGGCTCGTCGCCGTAGGTCGCTGTCGCGATGATGCGCGCGCGAGGCTTCCATCCGTGCGCCTTCGCGTAGTCGGGAGAAGCGATCAGAACGACTCCTGCGCCATCGACGATCCCGCTCGAGTTACCCGCGGTGTGAACGTGATTGACGAACTCGATTTGCGGATAGCGCTGCTTGGCCTTCTGATCGAAGGTCAGCGGACCATCCTTCATGCGATACCCACCCATGCCGAGGAAGGAGGGCTCGAGCTTCGCGAGGCCTTCCATCGTGGTATTGGCGCGCGGATACTCGTCCTGAGCGAGCACCGTTTTGCCGTCGAGATCCTTCACCGGCAAGAGGCTCTTCTTGAAGTAGCCATTCCTCACCGCACTGTCGCAGCGCTTCTGCGACTCGAGTGCGAAGCGATCGCAATCCTCGCGCGAGAAGCCCTCGATGGTCGCGATCAGATCGCCGGAAACGCCTTGTGGCACCAGCGGATGAAGCTCGCGCAGATGTCGATTGTGTCCGTCGAGGCCTGATTTGTCGGAGCCGAGCGGGACCCGCGACATGCTCTCGACGCCGCCGCCCACGACGAGATCCTGCTGACCCGACATCACACCCATCGCGGCAAAGTTGACCGCCTGGAGGCCTGAGCCGCAAAAACGGTTGAGCGACACTCCGGTTGCTTCAACCGGCCAGCCGGCGGCGAGCACCGACATTCTCGCGATGCATCCGCCCTGGTCCTCAATTTCGCTGACGGTGCCGACCACGACGTCTTCGACATCGCGCGGCTCGAGCCCGTCGCGCGCCACCAGCGCGTTGAGCGTCTGGGCGAACAGTTCCTGCGGATGAATGTTGTAAAGCGCGCCCGACTCCTTCTTGCCGCGGCCCCGCGGAGTGCGCACGCAATCGATGACCCATGCTTCGCTCATTTTTGTGCCTCTCACTTTGTATGGATTCAGGAGTAACTGATGTCGCATGTCAGATTGCCACAACCCAACAGATGTTCGCCATGCGCGGTTGTAGCTGAAAAGCGAAAGAGCCCGGCGCGAGAAAATCTACAACGCAGTGCCAGATGTTACGGCCGCTTTGGTTTTGGCCTCTTTCCGCCAGACGATGGCGTCGGCCGTTTTTTACCCGATGGTGGGGTTGGCCGACCGGTCGGTTGAGAAGGTACCGGGCGGCCACCGCCGGAATCAGGAGTTGGTCGTTCCGACGGCTGAGACTCAGGAGCCATCGGCTGAGGAGCCTGAGCGGGAGTCATGGCAGGCCGACGCGTTGGAGCCTGCTTGGGTTTGCGTGTTGGCTTACCTGGCGGAGTTCGCGCGGATTTGGTTTCGCTGGCCAACCTGATTGCCGAGTCAGGCGCCTGTAAGTCTGTTTTGTCTCGTTCCGAGTTGCTGAAAAGTTGTTCGGGCATACGCGACCTTCCTTAGTGGTCTGGCCTTAGCGGACTGTGCTCTTCGATTCACTTTGGCGAGCCCTCTGGCTTCGCGGCTGCACCCCCGCCGCCTTCCAATTTCTGAAGCGCCTCTTCTGCCGCTTTGGATGCGGCGTCGGCCGCATCGGCCTTCTCGCGTGCGGCTACTGCAACCTTTCCAGCAGCGTCTGCCTCGTTCTTGGCGGCGGTCGCAGCGTCTTGGTCGGCGAGCTTTCGGGATGCGGTAGCGACCGCTGCTTTGTCCTTCGCATTCTTGTCAGCAGCCTCATGCTTCTTCTCGGCAGCCTCAGCAGCCTTGTCGGCTACACCAGCGGCCTTCTTGGCCGCAGCGAGAGTCTTCTCTGCCTTGGCTTTCGCTGCGGCCTTCGAATCGGTCTGGGTCTTCGGAGGTTTGATGATCTCGTTGACGAGAATCGTGAAATCTTGCGCGATTTTTGCGGGCGCGCGATCAACGTCTCCGCATTCATCTACCAAGTAGTGCAAAGTGAGGGTCCAGTAGCTACTGGGCATGTCCTTCTTGGAATATATCGTGCGGAGGCTTTTAAATTTGAATTGCAATTGACTGTCATCGTCGGTGATTTTTATCTCGTCCGGTTGCTGCAAGAGCTTGTAAGGATAGCGAGGATCATCAACCTCCAGGTTCCAGCATCCGGGCTCCTCAGAGAATCCTGCCGCGGGTAAATTCAGCGAAGTGCTCTGTCCGTCGTCGAAAGCAATGTACTTATCGGCGGTAGCCTTCCTGAGTTTGGGAATTTCGATCGAGCTGGAACTCCAGGAAGCGTGTTGAAAGATTTGTCCCATTTCCGCCCAAGCTCGTGAGGCGTGCGCGGCCACATTTGGATCATCGGTGGAGGGTGACTGTAATTTTCGGGTGATCGCAATGCGGAAGCTCCTGAAGTCATCACGATCATAAAAGGTCCAGAGGGTCGTGAATTCATCGACGTTCACTTCGAGGTCGGTATCAGAATTGAAGCTCTTCAGATTCTCGTTCACTCTATCCGAAAGCTCCCGCCGTGGTATGTCTACGCCGCTACGTCCCAGGAACCAGAAGTACTTGTCCAAGGTCGGATGAATCGATTCTGTATAGCGGAAATGGGTGCTGGCCAGCACGGAGAGTCGTCCCAGATCTTTGACCTCCGGCTGCACATACTCCTTGGGGATCATCACCAAGCAATGCACCCGATAGGTTTGAGGAAATAGCGCGTACTTCGTGTCGACGCCGAAGTTGGCGCCGAACCGCACTACCAGCGAGTCGCGGGAGGCATTGCTGACCAGTTGTAGCGAGTTGATGTCCTGGCCTGCCATTTTCCTGAGCGTGTCCAGGGTATTGTTGAAACGACCGGAGCCGCCGAATCCGTTAGGCGACGTGCCTGACAAGGCGGCGGCCAGGCTCAGAGCATTTTGAACATTGCGCGTGTGGTCGCTGACCTCTACGTCCTCGGACGCGATTACCGGGACCACGGTTATGGGCAGACCAGGAACCCCATTGGGATCTGTCCACTGGAAGAAAAGAACAACGATGCCGTTTACTTCGGCTTTAGGCGTCGAGGGAAACAGACTCACGTCCATGCTGACCAGATAGGGAACGGATTTTTCCTCCGTGGCAGTGTGCTCGATGTACAGGTTGAGTAACTTAACTTTCTGAAACAACGCGAGGGCTGCCTCGTATTACGTTAACGCATGCATCGTGGTGGCAGGCGTCACGCTGGCCTTCTTTGATTGATCTGTAGAGCTCGTCGCTGGCGACGGCGACGCCTCTGGTGACGCGCCCGGAGGAGGCCTTCGGCGATGCGCTGGCGCTCGGCGATGCGCCGGCGCTCGCGGACGCCGCAGGAGAAGCACTCGCGCTCGGCGACGCCGATACGGAAGGAGGGGGGCCGGGCAGGTTGCTCAGCGGCGTAAACTGTCCCGTGATCGCAGCCGATACTGTGCTGCTCAGGCTTTCGTCCTGGCGCCTTCCGACCTGCGCAACGGCCGCCAGCGCCTTGTCAGCGGTCATGTCGAACTCGGGTGACAGAAAGGGTCCAACCCTATTCCAAGGCGCGACGCTGATCACGCTCACCTTGGCAAATCCGACTTCATCTTGATAACGGAACCGCGCCCCTTCTTCGTACTGATGCGCCGTGCATGAGTTAAGGACGACGAACGCCGCGAGTAGAGGGATGACAACCGAACTTCGAGAAGTCCAACGACCCTTTGCCGATCGGAACGTATCGATCGAGGCGTTCGGGGTGTTCATGCATCTCTCCCCTCCGCGCGAACTGCATGCGCCAGAATCCTCGGCTCGTGAATACTAATTCTGCACTCAGCGGTAGCGCTACGAATGGGGGATCGATCGCCGAGCATTTGCCCCGTTTCCTCAAGGGACACCACCGCGTCAGAGGCCGAAGTGACTCAGCGTGTAGTAGACGTCCCGACCTTTGTCAACGGCGAGTCGCAAGGGACCGCGCTCAAATCACCTACACATCTGCGGCAGCCTGAAGGTAGCGAAACCGCAGATGACTTCGGTGACGTTCAGGCGGTTGCGGCGATGATTCGCTCGCGCGTCAACGGCAGATCGCGGATGCGATAGTCGAGCGCGCGTGCCACCGCGTTGGCAACCGCCGCGCCCGCGGGACCTTGCGCGGCCTCCCCTACTCCGAGCGGCGGCGCGTCCGGCGAATCGAGCAAGTGAACCTCCACTTCCGGGACCTCGTCGAAGCGCAGAATCGGATAATCCTCCCAGGTCGCGGTGCTGACGCGATGACCCTCGAACCTGACCTGCTCCTTCAGCGTCCAGCTAACCGCCTGGATGATGCCGCCCTCGATTTGATTGATCACGCCGTCAGGATTGATCGCCAGGCCCGCATCGACGGCGGCGTATGCTTTGGTGACGCGCACCTCCTGATCGACTTCGACGTCAGCGATCACCGCGACATAGGCCGCCGTATTCTTGTAGCGGCAGAAGCCAATCCCACGGCCTCGACCTTTGCCGCGCTCCGGATTCGGCCGCCATCGCGCCAACTGCGCGACGGTTTCGATCACGCGATGGGCGCGGCGATCAGACAGGTGGCGCAGGCGAAACTCGATCGGATCGATGCGCGCCACCTCGGCGAGCTCGTCCATGAACGACTCGGTCGCAAACACGTTCCCATAGCCGCCCAGGGTGCGCAGCGCGGAAGTGCGGAAGGGAAGTTCTGAAAGGCTGTGCAGCGCGAGGTGACGATGCGCGAGATCGTAGGTGGGCTCGGAATTGCGGGCACCGCCGGCGAATCCGCGCAGGTCCTCATGCAGCTTCGGAAAAGGAATCGGCGGATCGATATGCGCCGCCGCGAGCAAATTCACCGCACGTCCGCTCGGCCGCCGTCCGTGCGGTCCACTCCAGATCTCGGTCAACCAATCGACGATGTCGCCCGCCGGAGTTACCGCGCCATGTATCTTCACCACCATCGGCGAGCCGACCGGCGACCATGCGAGCTCGTCCTCACGCGTCCATTGAACCCGGACCGGCCGCGAAGGAACCTCGCGCGCGAGCAGCGCCGCATCGAGTGCGACATCATCGGCGCCGTTGTGTCCATAGCATCCAGCGCCTTGCACATGAATTACGATGATTCGTGGCTCATCGATCTTCAGCGCAACCGCGAGCGCTGCGCGGAGCGGAAAGACGCCCTGCGAATGCGTCCACAACGTCAGCTTGCCGTCGTCGAAAAGTGCGATCGCGCATGAGGGTCCCATGGCGGCGTGCGCGATAGGAGGTTTCGAATACGTCGAAGAGATGCGAATGACGTCGCCGATCGCGGCTGCTCGCTCGCCGTGTTCGGTCTCGCTGTTGACCGAGCGAAACTTCGGCAGCGATTCTTTCCAATTCTGATCGATCGCGGAATCATCCTCGATCCATTTTGCGCCGGCCCGCAGCGCCTCGAGCGCCTTGACCGCTTGATATTCGCGTTCGCAGCAGACGCCGACGAAATCGCCACTGCGCCAAATCTTCACGACTCCTGGCAAACGCTCAGCCGCCGATGTATCCAGCGATTCCAGATGCGCGCCATTCGACGGCGGCCTGAGCACGCGCGCGTGAATCATGTGCGGGAGTTCGAGGTCGTGGATGAACGCGCCGCCGACCATCTTCGGCGGTAGATCGAACCGCGCGACGCTCTTCCCAATGGTTCGCTGCGGTTTACTGAATTCGCCGGTTCCCTCGACGGTGCGTTTCCAATCAACGCTCGGCGCGACCTGCCAGTAGTCGAGGCTCGATTTATTCCCATCGAGCAGAATCGCACCGTCATCCGCGCTGATGCGCGCGATGTCAGCATTCAACATCGCGGCCGCCGCAGCAATGATCGCGTCGCGCGCTTCGGCGCATGCGATTCGCATCGAGGTCCCGCCGATTTCAATTGACATGCTGCCCGCGGTGTAGCTCTCGTTTGGAGAATGGCGCGTATCGCCCGAGACAACCACAATTTGCGAGAGCGGAAGGCGCAACTCCTCGGCCGCGATCTGCGCCATCGCGGTGACGATGCCCTGCCCCAACTCAACCTTGGCGGTGAACACGCGCACGACGCCGCTCTGGCTGAAGTCGACCCAGTTTTCGAGCCGCGGATTCTCCGCGATGCTCCAGGGCAGCGGAGTGCTCATCGCTCGGCGCCCTCCGCAATTTTATTCCACGCCGCCTCAATCGCTTTCATGATTCGCGAATGCGCGCCGCATCGGCAGAGATTCGCCGCAAGCGCCTCGACGATCTTTTTCCGCGACGGCTCCGCATCGTTCTGAATGAGCTCGGCCGCGCTCATTATGATTCCCGAGAGACAATATCCGCACTGACCGGCCTGGAAATCGAGAATCGCCTGCTGCAGCGGATGAAGCCGCTCATGCGTACCAAGGCCCTCGATGGTGGTGATCGATTTTCCCTCGACCGACCACACCGGGACGTCGCATGACTTCGCCGCCCGCCCGTCGAGCAGCACGGTGCACGAGCCGCATTGGCCGTTGCCGCATCCGAAGCGCGTGCCCTTGAGCCTCAGGTCGTCGCGCAGCACGTACAGCAGCGGCGTGTCATCGTGATCGACGGTGACTTCGTGATCCTCGCGATTCACGGTCAATCGATGCGTAGTGCCCATGGTGTTTTCCGCATCGATGTTAGTACGAGTCCGTCGCGGGCGGATAGCCAGAGTTTGGAGGCGATCGCGCGCACTTCGCGGCGCGCCCCACTTCGTGGTAAATCCGCATTGCACCCAGCGACTCCGCGCGTCACCCGTGCGGGGTCACACACGAGTGGAGGTTTATATGGACGGCAAGTATGACCGCGCTGCCGAGGACCTCGGCAATATCGTCGCGCTCGAGCATGTCAACGTAACGGTTCCCGATCAGCAGCTCGCGACCCTGTTCTATGTGGCCGGGCTGGGACTCACGCGCGACCCGTACCTGATGACCAGCATCACCAACATGTGGGTCAACATCGGGCGCAGCCAGTTTCATCTGCCGACCAACAAGCCGCAGGTGATCCGCGGCCATGTCGGCATCGTGGTCCCCGATCGCGAGGCGCTGGTGAATCGGCTGACACGGCTGCGCAAACGTCTAGAGGGCACCTGCTTCGATTTCACCGAGCACGACTTGTACGTTGACACTCGATGCCCCTGGGGGAACCGCATTCGTTGCTTTGAGCCGAATCCTTACCTCGGCCCGATGACGCTGGGCATCGCCTACATCGAATTCGACGTCCCTCCGGGTAGCGCGGCGGGCATCGCGCGCTTCTATCGCCGCATGATGGGAACCCCGGCCGCGATGGACAAAGACATAGCTGGACCCTTTGCGAACGTCCCGGTCGGTATCGCGCAGAATTTTCGTTTCCGCGAAACCGATCGTCCGATTCCCGATTACGACGGCCATCACGTCCAGGTCTATGTCGCCGATTTCTCGGGACCCTATCGCCAGCTGCGTGAGAAAGGGCTCATCTTCGAGGAGAGCGATCAACATCAGTATCGATTTCGCGATATCGTCGATATCGAAACCGGCGCACCGCTGTTCACCATCGAGCACGAAGTCCGCAGCATGAAGCATCCGCTCTATATGCGGCCGTTGGTGAATCGCGATCCGGCGCAGAACATCATGAACTACAGGGCCGGCCACGACGCGTGGATCTGAATCCGCGGAACAAGGAGAAGGGCGATGAATCAGCTTAACACCGAGCGCGAGCAACGTTTCGTCGATCTCGCGGCTGGACTTGCTGATGACTTCGCCCCGCGCGCCGCGCAGCACGACGAGGATGCCTCGTTCCCCTATGAGAACTATGCGCGGATGAAGGAGACCGGCTACACCGTCCTCATCATTCCCGAGAAGCTGGGCGGCCTCGGCGCGACGCTGCTGGAGCGCATCAAGGCGCAGGAACGTCTCGCGCAAGGATGTGGCGCGACCGCGCTCGCAATCAACATGCACTTCAACACGCTGGGGCTGCTGATCGATCTGCATCGCAAGTTCAAGGCGCCGAACGTCGAGGAGAAGCTGCGGCGCATCGCGAGTGAACGGCTGATCGTCGCCGGCTCGGGCTCGGAGCCCGACAATGCGGTGATCAACCTGCGTCCGCGCACGGCGGCGCGCCGAACCGAGGGCGGATGGATCGTCAATGGGCGCAAAATCTTCGGCACCCAAAGCATCGCCGCGGATTTGTTTTTCTTCGAAGCGGCGTGGGAGGACGCGCCTCAAGGAACGACGATACTCACCTGCTTCATCGAGCCGCGCAAAACCACGGGCTTCGCGTTCAAAGATGATTGGAACGTGATGGGGATGCGGTCAACGGCATCGCGAAGTTCGGAATTCAAGGACGCCTTCGTGCCCGAATCAGCCATCGTGCTGCAACGGCCGGTCTCGCGCAGCGGCCGCGTCACGAAGGTCTTCGCCAAGGCGCCGTTCACGATCGGCGCGCCCTATGTCGGCATCGCGGTGGCCGCGCGAAATTTCACCGTCGAGTTCATGAAGGATCGGCAGCGCTTTCCACTCAAGCATCCGATGAGTCATCTGCCGAGCGTCTACAACAAGGTCGGCGAGATGGACATCTTGATCGAGGGCGCGCGCGCCGTGATGTGGAAAGCCGCGGGCGAGGTTGACCGCGATGATCCTCGAAGCTGGTCGCGCAAGGCCGTAGCCGCGCGCATGATCGCGATCGAGAACTCAGTGAAGGTGGTCGATCTCGCGCTGCGCGCGGTAGGCGGCTCGTCGTACTTCAAACGGCTGCCGCTCGAGCGATTGTTCCGCGACGTCCGCGCCGGCCTCTATCATCCCTTCGACAGCGACGAGAGCCTCGAGTTCCTCGGCAAGAGCGCCTTCGGCCTACCGCTGATGGAAGGCCTCGAGGCTCAGTGAGCCGCGACGTTCGGCTAGGCTGCCGACTCAGCTCTTGCGGTCGCTCGCTGCCAGTCGCGGATTGTGCGTGCGCCCAGGAATGGCACATCGCGGCCGCGCAGCATCACGTTCCAGTACAGCCACGGCAATCCGTAACGCTTGAGCAGCCAGGTGTCGTATCGCTCCGCCATCGTGTTGATGAATGGGAGCGTCGGCGTAGGCTTGCCGGTGTAATCGAATTCGCAGAGCAGGAGCTTCCCGTATCCGGTAATGATCGGACACGCGACGTATCCCTCGTATAGCGCGCCCGGCACTTTCCCGCGCATCACCGACAGGAGATTGTTGACCAGCACGGGAGCCTGCTTGATCGCCGCCGCTCCGGTCTTTGCATTCGGTGTGTTCGCCACATCTCCCAGCGCGAAGATGTTCGGGTAGCGCTTATGCTGCAGCGTATATTGATCGACCTCGACCCATCCAAGGCCGGGCTGATCCCGCGGCGGCAACGAACTCTTGCGGATGAACTCCGGCGCTCGCTGCGGCGGCGCGACATGCAGAATGTCGTACGGGATCGTGACGCGACGCTTATCGGGATCGGTCTTAAGCACGAAGACCGCTTCCTTCTTGTCCGGCCTCACCTCGACTAGCTCGTGATTGAAGCGCGCATCGATACCGTAACGCTCAACCACCCCGTTGAGGACCGCGGCGTACTCCTTGATTCCGTAGATCGCGGGAATCGCGGAGCCATAGATCACATTCGCGGAAATTTTGTTGCGCCGAAAATAGTCCGCCGCGAGGTACATTACTTTCTGCGGCGCGCCCGGACATTTGATCGGCGTTCCCGGCATATGGAACAAGGCGGTCCCGCCTTTGAAGTTGCGGATCAGGTCCCAGGTCTGCTCCGCGTTGTCGTAGGTGTAGTTGGTCGAGACGGTACCGTTGCCGACCGCCTCGCGAAGCCCCGGGATCGCGTCCCAGTCAAGTTCGAGCCCCGGCGCGACGATCAGGAAATCGTACGAGATGTGTGCACCCGAAGTAGTTGCGACTGATTTCGTATCGGGAGAGATTTCACTCGCGGAGTCTTTGATCCACGTGACGCCTTTGGCGATGTAGTCCGATTCGTCACGCATCGTGGATGCCTTCTTGGTGCATCCGGCGCCGACCAATGTCCACAGCGGCTGATAGAAATGCTTTTCTGACGGTTCGATGATGGCTACGTCGGATTCGCCTGCGCGCTTCAGCCGCGCTGCGACAGTTAGGCCTGCGGTTCCGCCGCCCACGATGAGGATTTTATGATGGATGTGTTGTGACATTTGTCTCCGTTAGCTCTTTGGCAGACCCAGCACGCGCTCACCTATGATGTTGTGCTGAACCTCGCTTGTTCCTCCCGCGATTGTGAGTTCTCGTGCGCCCAGCATCCGTCCCATCCAAAGCCCAGCCGCCGAATCAGATCCGTCCTCAACCACCGCCATCGCACCGAGCAGCTCGTTGGCGAACATCACGACGCGCATATTGAGATCGCTCGCCGCGAGCTTGCCAAATGAGCCCTCGGGGCCGGGCGTCTTGCCCCTCAGATGCGAAGTCAGCGCGCGATAGCGCCCCAGCTTCAGGCATTGACCCTCGGCATAGAAGCGCGCGAGCGTCTGTCGCACATATGGATGCTTAGTCGCCGCGACGCCCTGGAAATCGATCTCCTTGGCGAGCTCGATGAGATCGTTGATGGTCCGCTCCAGCGGATGACGAGTGCCGGCCGAAAGCCGCTGATACATCAGCGTCGCGATCGAGACGCGCCATCCGTCGTTCAATTCGCCGACGAGATTTTCCTTCGGCACCCGGACGTTGTCGTAGAAGACTTCGTTGAATTTCGCCTCGCCTGTCATCTCGCGCAGCGGCCGAATGGAAATGCCGGGACTCTTCATGTCAACCAACAGGTACGAAATCCCCTTGTGCTTGGGCGCGTGGGTATCGGTGCGCACCAGCAGCACCTGCCAGTGCGCGCGATGCGCCAAGCTGGTCCACACTTTCTGCCCGTTGAGGACGAAATAGTCGCCCTCGAGCACCGCGCGCGTCTGCACGTTGGCGAGATCCGATCCCGCGTTGGGCTCCGAATAGCCCTGGCACCAGATCTCGTCGGCGGTGAGCATATGCGGCAGGAAGCGTCTCTTTTGCGCCTCGGTACCGAGCAGGATGAGCGTGGGGCCGATGCGATCGATCGCCAATGAATTGGCGCCATAGAGCGGCAACCCGAGGCGCAGTGCCTCATCTTGATATATCGACTGCTCGACCAAACCCGCCGACGCGCCACCCCACTCGGTGGGCCAATGTAGCGCGAGGTATCCCGCGTGAAGGAGCC
This sequence comes from uncultured delta proteobacterium, assembly GCA_963815835.1. Lineage (GTDB taxonomy): Bacteria > Desulfobacterota > Binatia > Binatales > Binataceae > DATGKG01. The sequence goes on along the minus strand of CAWFIF010000001.1, from coordinate 1,503,845 downwards.
GCCGATGATATTCGAGCGCCTGTGACCAATGTTTGTCATCGCGCGAGAAGAATCGCGTCTCCAGCGAACCGGCGAATCGGTCGGTATCGGTGTGGAAGACCTCCGCCGAGGTCTTTTCCAACCATCCGCGAAGATGGCTACGGAATTGCTGCTGCTCAGATGTGTAGTTGAAGTCCATGTTCGTCCGAACCCGGTCGGTACCGATGCTGAAATCATGCCAGCATCCGCATGCCTTAGTTCTTGCTTAAATGTGAGTTGGAAAGTCGTTTACGTCACTAATGCTGTATCCTTGCGAGGCAAACGCAGCGCGCCGTGTATCGTTCCGCGTCATGGGGAGGGGAAGCACTACGTAACGTACGTGTTCCAGGATGGTGTCGATTTTTGCTCTCGTGATCTTGCTCGTGACCTCCGGTAAGGTCGCCGGCAGTTTGCATAAGGCGACCAACTAAGTCGGTTGCTGCCTGCGTTCCTACGATGACACTTAGCCCGCAACAGTCGCCGCAAGGACTCACCTCCGAGGAAGCGCGGCGCAGACTCGCGACCTTCGGACCGAATGTCGCGGTCAAGCCTCGGCGCGGCGCGCGATTGTTGGAACTCGCATCGATACTCGCCGATCCGATGGCGATCATGCTCGCGGCCGCGGGCGCCGCGTACCTCGCGATGGGCGAGCGCCTGGAGGGCGCGGTTTTACTCGGCGCGCTGATCCCTGTCCTCGGCATCGATGTGCTCCTCGAGGCTCGCGCGCGCAACGCGCTTAAGGAACTCGCCGCCAGTGTAGGCGCTAAGGGCCGCGTCATACGCGATGGCCACGAGCAGGAAATTCCTGCGGAGGATCTCGTACCTGACGATCTGCTCGTGATTTCCGAAGGCGATTTCGTACACGCAGATGCGATGGTCATTAGCGCATCGAACCTCGCGACCGATGAGTCGCAACTGACTGGCGAGTCGGAACCGCAGAACAAACACGCTAGTGATGAGGTCAGCCCTGGCGCCGAGGAATCGCGAGTATATGCAGGATCGCGCGTGCTCGCCGGACATGGGAGCGCGCGCGTGACCGCCACCGGAGCATCGTCGCAATATGGCAAGATCGCCGCGCTGGTCGCAGTGGCGCAGTCCGATCGCACTCCGTTGCAGCGCCGCGTCGCCGTGATCGTGCGATGGACCGCGACCGCCGGCATCGCGCTGTCCGTGGCCGTCTTTGGACTGGAACTGCTTCGTGGCGCTTCGCTCTCACGCGCCTTCCTGTATGCGATCACGCTCGCGATGGCGTCAGTCGGCGAGGAGTTCCTCCTGGTCCTGACGCTGTTTCTGAGTGTCGGCGCATTTCGTCTTACGCGCGGGGGCGTGCTGGCGCGGAGAATCTCAGCGGTCGAAACGCTGGGGTTGACCACCGTCATCTGCCTCGACAAAACCGGCACCCTCACCGCCGGTTCATACGAGCTCGCTGAGCACCTGCCGCTCGCAGGCGACATCAGCGAGAACGACCTGCTCGTCGCCGCAGTGCTCGCGTGCGAACCCGAGGCGCGCGATTCGATGGAGGCCGTCATCGTGCGCCACTGCACCGATCATCAGGTTGACGTGGCGAAGATTCATCGCGATTGGAATCTGGTGTTCGACTACGATTTCGATCCGCGCGGCAAGCACATGTCGCATGTGTGGAGAGCGACCGATGGCGGTCATGCAACCATCGTCGCGAAGGGCGCACTCGAAGGCGTCCTCGAACATTGCGCGATCGATCCGGCCGCGCGAGCGCGCGCCATCGCCGCCAACGCCGATTTCGCGGCGCGTGGAATGCGCGTCCTGGCGGTCGCCGGTCGCGCGAGTAGCAATCTCTCGGATTTCATCGGCATACGATCGCATGACGAACGCGACCTCAAGCTGTATGGTCTACTCAGCTTCAACGATCCTGTTCGACCGGGCGTCTCGGCCGCGGTTGCCGAATGCCAGCGGGCGGGCATCACTCTCAAGCTAATCACGGGAGATCACGCGCTCACGGCGCATGCGATCGCCGACGCCACCGGCCTCGCACACCAGAACGACGGCATAGTCACCGGCGCCGAGCTTGAATCCGCCGATGCCGAGCGCTTGAACGAACTCGCACGCACGAAAAGTATTTTCGCGAGAACCGCGCCGGCACAAAAATATGCGATCGTTGACGCGCTGATCAAATCGGGCGAAATCGTCGCGATGACGGGAGACGGCATCAACGACGCGCCCGCGCTGCGACGCGCGAACATCGGCGTCAGCATGGGCCATCGCGCCACCGAAGTCGCACGCGCCGCCGCCGCGCTGATCCTTCTCGAAGACGACTTCGCGGCGCTGGTCGCGACTATTCGCGAGGGACGCCTGATCTTCGGGAACATTCAGCAGGCGTTCCGCTATCTGATCGGATTCAAGGTGATGCTGGTCGCGATGGCATTTGCCCCGCCGCTTTTCGATCTGCCGATTCTGCTCACCCCGCTCAATGTCGTGTGGCTGGAACTGATTGTGCACCCGGTGTCGGCGCTGGTGTTCGAAGGGCGCGACTCGGGCGAGGACGTGATGGCGCGGCCTCCGCTGGATCCGAGACGCGCGATCATCCCCCTCCGCGCCGCCTCGCGCTCGGCAATCTGCGGCGCTCTGCTGGCGCTCGGTGCGCTCGGAATTTACTTCGTCTATCTTCCGAACGGTGATCCTTACGCGCGAGGCGTCGCGATGGCGACCGCGGTGATCGGCAGCCTGTTGCTGACATTCGCGGAACTCGCGGGCGATCGGCGATGGTGGCGTTCTCCGCTGCCGCGCGACACCCGCACGTGGTCGATAATCGTGTTGGTCGCCGCGACGCCGATTCTGTTCACCAGCGTCCCCTCATTCTCACGATTGCTCGAAGTTGCCGCTCCCTCATGGCGCGGCTGGATCGCAGCGATTGTCGTCGCCGCACTCGCGGTGGGATGGCGCTCGATCGGCTCGCGCCCTCCGACAGTGTGAGCGATGCGCGATCGCCGCGATTAAAGTAGATCGGTGGACTTTGCGCGGCTGAAGTACGCCGTCGAGCCACGATCGCGTTTAGCGGCTCGCTGACGGCTTGCTTCCATTGCCAACAATCTGCACCGACATTCTCGGATGGCTAGGATCGCTGCTAGTCATGATCAGGTTCTGACTCACCGTGCCGGCCTGGCTCGGAGTAAAGCTGATCATCAACTGCAGACTCCATCCCGGCCGGATGCTGTAGCCGCCCGGATAGTAAATCACGAAAGGTCCTCCCAGGGTTCCGACGCTGACGGTGAGCATCGAGCTGCTGCTAAAGTTCGAGATGGTCAAGGTCTTGGTCGCGTGCGTTCCCACCATCGTGGTTGGAAAAGTCACTGACGACGCGACGCTCAACGTGCCACCGCCACCGGGCGTCGGAGTTGCCGTCGGGGTGCGAGTCTTCGTGATAGTCGGTGATGCTTTGGCCGAAGGCACCGATGTTGGCGCCGCGGTCGGAATCGGCGTCGCAACCGCGGTCGGCGTCGGAGTTCTGGTGATGGCCGGGGTCGCGGTTCGGGTTGCCGTTAACGTCGCAGTTGCGGTCGGCGTCGATGTTCGGGTGATCGTCGGAGTCGCGGTCGCGGTGCGCGTCGCGGTCCGCGTCGCAGTAGGAGTCGCGGTTGGAGTCCGCGTGGGCGACGACGAAGGTGAGAGGAAGTTCTTCACCGCCCCGGCGAAGACGTTGAAATCGATCGAGCCCCATCCCGTGGCCTGATCGTAGCCCGGCCCCGCGGTGAATCCGGAAACTCCATTGTAGTTGTTGTTCCCGCTCGTGATGTCATGAAAGCCCGCTGTGGCGTAACTCGTGTTGGCCAGCGGATAAATGATCTGGTTGAGGTTGCCGAGCCGGTCGCCGACTATCTGTCCAATGACTACCGAGAATCCCGCCCACAGCGGCGCCGACAAGCTGGTGCCGCCGATGCAGCACGACATCTCCGCGCTGCCGCCGACATCATCAGCCCAGAACACTCCGGGATAATTGGGGCTCGCGATCAGCGCGATATCGGGAACGTCGCGCATGCCGTCATTGGGAACGCCGGATCCCTTCTGGTATGCCGGCTTGGCAAAGACCTGGCTGACGCCGCCGCCGGTCGCACCACTGCCGTCGTTCCAAACCTGCTCGGTCGCGTATCCGTGATCGTTCCCATTCACGTAGGTCGGGGTAAATTCCGTTCCGCCTACCGAGGTGACGTTGGGATCCGCGGACATCTCGCTGACGTTCTTTGAAGTGCCAACCTCGCATGCGGTGCCGTTCGCATTCAGCGTGATACCCGCCGCACCCTGATCGCCCGCGGAAACGAATACGCTCTGTCCCTGCGCGGCCGCCCGCTGAAAGATGGGGTCCAGCGTGTTCGTCATGAACGACGACGAAGTGCCGCAGAACCCGTAGCTGATGCTGATGGCGCCGCATGCGTTATCGTTCACCGCACCGGCGATATCGCTGACCAGATCGCCGCCGAGATAAAACTTGATCGACGCTCCGGGGGCGGTGACATGTGCCCATTGGAGATCGAGTTCGGATTCGGCATCTACGCCGTTGATGATGCCGGGGTTCGAGCCTTCAACCACGCGCGTGTATTTGATCGCGGGCAACCCGAACTGGCTGGTGAACGTCGTCATGGTCGCATCAAGGAAGTCCGAGATGTTGACGATTGCGATACAGCCTCCGGTCCCGTCAGCTCCCGCGCCGACGCTTTCATCATAGAAGGTGCGCACATCGGCGGGCCCGAAAGCCTGCGCACCGCTGAGGATCACATTGGGGATCGGCACGCCGCCCCCGGTGGACTCGGCCATTGACAACTGAAGCGCTGACTCCGCCGGCGCAACCAGCTTTCCGATCTGACTGGAGGCGTTGGTCGGCAGTCGATTCGGATGCACCAGCGGAACTGCGTGGACCATGTTGTCCAGGCCGCTGACGCTATCGATCAAGCCGGCGAATTGTTTCGGGATGATCGGGTCGGAGGTGTTCGCGTACACACTTCCATCACCGAATTTTGCGATCCGCACCGCAAAGGTACGCTGCGTTTGCGCGACAGGTCCGCTGAACTCGAGCGAGCTTCCCGAGCGTCGCGCGACGGTGAAGCCTTCGCTGGTGAGCCACTCCGCAACCGAATTTACTTGCGCGGGCGACGGGCCGAAGCGCTTCACGAACTCATCGCGCGTGAGCCATTTGTGATAGTTTGCCGATGCGGGATTCTGCTGATCCGCGAGCAGCTTTTCGAGCCCCCTTTTATCGCGCAGCGCGAAGCGGACTTGCATTTCGAGGAGAGTGTTCGGACTGGCCTCGCCGAGCTGGCGGAAGCTCTCGGCCTCGACCGGATGGTTCCCGGTCAGCATCGCGCCATCGTCCGCACTGCTGATGCCAGAGAAGAACAGCGCTCCGGAAAAGATCGCGCTCCCCGCGAACAGCGTTCCGAGCAGTCTAACGACCAGACCCACCGAGCGAGCAGAAACGGCGCCTGTCATATGATCCCCCCGCAAAAGGCATACGAGAAGCAAAAAGGGCACCATTCGAAAAAGGCCATTTCCGGCTTGACATTGTGAAGCTTTTTGCTACCAAGTGAGGCTTTTTGCTACCGATCGTCACTTCGATGCCACCTGCGAAACACCCGCGTGTACCGAGGCGCTACAGGCGCAGGACGCCGCATACGATCTCGTAACGTTCCCAAGTCCCCACGACCAGTAGAAGAAATCTCCGCCTGATCGACGCCGGCAAAGGCCCCTCGGCGTCGGAAAGAGGTTCGGGATTTTGGACGGCCATGGGAAACATCGCCATTGAAGCAAGCGATTGGAAAACCGCAAGGTGGAACCGATTCTAATTCTGAAGGAGAGGACGCCGTGGACCTTTCTCAGATTAATTTGCTCGACCCGGATCGCTTCGTCGAAGGTGTGCCGCACGAATGGTTCACCTACCTGCGTCATCACGCGCCGATCTACAAGCACGCCGTACCGGACGGCGGTCCCGGCTTCTGGGTCGTCACACGCTACGATGACGTGGTCGCCATCAACCGCGACGGCCAGACTTTCTCCTCGGAGCAGTCGCGCGGCGGAGTCGTCGCGATGGAGGATGCCGTCGCAGCGCAGGATCTCACCGCACAGGGCCGCATGATGCTGACCATGGATGCGCCTGATCACACCCGCTATCGCTCGCTGGTCAATCGCGGCTTCACTCCGCGCATGATCAACATGCTTCACGCGCCGATTCGCGCGATGGTGACGGAAATCCTCGATCGCGCGCTGGAGAAAGGTGAATGCGATTTCGTAACCGATATCGCGTCCGAGCTTCCGCTGCAGGTGATTGCGCAGATGCTGGGGGTTCCGTACGAGGATCGCCACAAGCTCTTCGAGTGGACCAATCGCATGATCGGGAGCGAGGATCCCGAATACGCGGTCAGCCGCGATCTCGCGCAGAACGCCGCGATTGAGATGTACATGTATTCCAATCAGCTGGCGAAGCAGCGCCGCACCCAACCGCGCGACGATATCGTCACCGCGCTGCTCAATGCCGACATCAACGGCGATCAACTCTCCGAGATGGACTTCAACGTGTTCTTCCTGCTGCTCGCGGTGGCCGGCAACGAGACCACGCGCAACGCGCTCTCGCACGGGATGCACGCGCTGATCGATCATCCCGATCAGTACCGGATGCTGGTGGAGAATCCCGCGCTGGTGCCCTCGGCGACCGAGGAGATCCTGCGCTGGGCCTCGCCGGTGATGTATTTCCGCCGCAACGTAACGCGCGATACCGAGGTGCGCGGACAGCAAATCAAAGCGGGCGACAAGATCGGCATCTGGTACATCTCGGCCAATCGCGATGAAAGCGTTTTCGAGAACCCGTTCACCTTCGACATCAAGCGCGCCCCCAACGAGCATGTCGCGTTCGGAGGTGGCGGTCCGCACTTCTGTCTCGGCGCCAACCTGGCACGGATGGAGATGAACATCATGTTCGATGAGCTGGTGCGGCGCGTCGATTCCGTCGAGCTCATCGGCGAGGTTCAGCGCCTACGCTCCAACTTCGTCAATGGGATCAAGCATCTGCCGGTGCGCCTCAGTCGCGCGGCGAATCAGGCCGCGGACTGAGCGATGAAGGCGCTACACAGGCGAAACGGGAAACGCAGTGGGCGCCGAACGCGCCTCCTGAAGCGTCGCTGAATGCGAGTCAGCTCGCGCGCCGCAAACGTATCGTCGCGGCGGCGATGGACCTCGCATCGATGCGCGATGTCGCGGCTCGCGCGGATGTCGCGCTCGGCACGCTCTATCGATACTTCTCGTCGAAGGATCAGCTTCTCGCGCATACCTGGGCTGACTGGTCGCATGAGATCGAGTCGCACATGAGACGCCATCCGCTGCGCGGCCAGACCCGCGCGGAAATGAGCGCGGTGATGGCCCGCGTGGTGGACGAGGAGCTGCGTGCGATGCCGCTTGAGGATGGCGTCGGCATCCGCGATATCCTCGGACAGGTTTGGTACGCGAAACCTGCTGCTATGGGTGAACGATCGAATGCCTGCCGCCGCATGCCGACTGCTGCTCGCGGATCGTGAAGCGTGACGGCGGGCTACCGCGGCTCGAAGAGGTTCACGCCGTCGAGGTTTCTCACCGTGCCCTTCCGGCCGACGAATTCCTCGCGCTCCATCGCATCGAGGATCTCGCGCGGCGCCCGCGCGAAGAAGCGCTGACCGCTATCGAGGCGGCCAACGACAATCGCCTCGGTCGTCGCGCCCGTGCGATCATGCTCGACCGTGTAGGTCTCGAGCGTCGCCGCGCCTTCCGCATTTTCGATCGGCGTCACCGCCGGACGCTCGGGCTCCTTGAACGCGCGATACAGAAAGTCGCGCTCGGGCGGGCGCGTGCTGTAAACCGCGGCGCCATGCTTGGTGAAGTACCATCCGAGGGCGGTCGTCATGCCGAAATCGCCGGGATGCGCGCGAAGGCGCTCGGTCATCGCGGCAATCGAATGCGTGACGTAATTGTTGGCCGGGCCGCCCGCATTGGGAAGCCCGCCGGTGACGGTCACGCCGCGCCGATCGCCGAGTTCCATCCCAACCGCTTCCATCGCCATCTCGAGCGCGATCGGAAAGCAGCTATAGAGATCGAAATGGGAAATGTCGCGGGCGCTGATTCCGGCGCCATCGATCGCGGCGTTAACGCATTTGGCCAGCATCGGCGCATGTGCGAGGCTTTCGCGCTCGCTGATCCACCATCGATCGGTCGCGTCGGAACCTGAGTGAACATACACGAGCTTGCCCGCAGGTACGCCGATTCGGCGCGCCTCGCTCTCGCTGGTGAGAATCACGCCGGCGGCGAGGTCAACCTCCATGATCGCATTCATCACTTTGGTGTAGGGAAAGCATATCATGCGGTTATCGGGCGTGACGGCCGCGATTTGTTCGGCCGTCAGCTCGCGAGGAAACCATGCGTACGGATTTTTCGCGGCGACGCGGGTCATCGACTCGCAGACTTTTGCGATGCGCTCGCGATGCGCGTCGAGCGACCACCCGTGGCGCGCGCGAAATGCATTTTCGAACATCGGGTAGACCTCGATCGGCATGCGCGCGCCGTAGCGTTCCTCGTACGCGTTGGTGCCCATCCGCGGATCGCCTACGACCTCGGGCTCGCCGTTTCCCTGCGCGAGGTTCCATTTGACGCCGCCGGTTTTCATCGCCCGGCGCGCGCTGTGCATCGCCTCGGCGCCGATCACCAGCGCGGCGCGAATCCTGCCCGCTGCGATCTCATTGCAAAATTGATTGACGAGATACTGCGGCGTGTTGCCGCCGAAAGTCGTCGTGAGCTTGCGCTTCGGGTTGATACCGAGCCGTGAGGCGAGCGCGTCAGGCGCGTTGCGATAGCGCGCCGATACCACGCTGACGACGGCGAGTGCATCGATCGAGTTGAGGATGTCCTGCGCCCCGGAATCTTCGGCGGCGGCGCGAGCGACGGTCTCCATCATCGCGAGCGGCTCGGGCGCCTCGGGCAGGCCGGCAGCCCGTGGATTGAACTGCGCAACACCAGCGATCACGGGACGAGGTCCGGGCATGTGAGCCTCCGCATCGCGACGACACGCGACTGACGAATCGATTTGAGCTACCGCTAGCGAATTCGAGGTTGACGGTAAAGCGCCCGAATCGGATAAGACTCGCGATCAGACTACAATGACAGACACACGCGAGTTTCACGTCGCTTCCGAATGCGAGCTGCTGCCGTTTCTGCTCGCCCCGCCCATTGGTCTCTCGCGCAAGCAGGCCAAGGATTTGCTGAAGTTCCAGGCCGTCACGGTGCGCGGCAGGATGCATGTTCGGCACGATACTCTGTTGGGGCCGGGCGACATCGTCGAGATTGCCGCGCGCCGGCAAGTCGTTGACGACCGATCGCTCGAGCGCGCCGGGCTGCACATCGTGCATATAGATGACGCGATCGTCGTGATCGACAAGCCAGTGGGTCTGCTCTCGATGGGCTCAGAGCGCGAGAAAGAAAAAACCGCGCATCGGATGCTCAACGAGCATCTGAAGGCACTCGCGAAATCGGCGCGCCAACAGGTCTTCATCGTGCATCGGCTCGATCGCGAGACTTCGGGGCTGATGGTGTTCGCGAGGCGCGAATCGGTGCAAACGGCGCTTCAGCGCAATTGGAAGGACGTTACGAAGCGCTACTTCGCCATTGTCGAGGGCACCCTCTCGAACGCAAGCGGAACCCTGCGCGACAATCTGATTGAAAGCAAATCTTTCAAGGTGCATCGCGTCGCGAAGGGTGGCGAGTTGGCGATCACGCACTATCGGGTGATGAGGGCAGTCGGTGGGCGTTCGCTGCTCGAGCTGACCCTGGAAACGGGCCGCAAGCATCAGATTCGGGTTCAACTCGCGGCGATTGGCCATCCGATTCTCGGCGATCGAAAATATGGCGCGCGGACTGACACGGCGCGCCGCCTCGCGCTCCATTCATGCGAGCTGAAGTTTCGGCATCCGGTGTCGGGCGCGGCGATGGAGTTTCACAGCGAGTTGCCGGATCCATTGAAAATGCTGATCCGCCGTCGTCGCCAGTGAATCGAAACTCACACAGCAAGCGTGCTAAAAGATTGCCGATCGAGATTTCCTGAGTCAGATGATGCGCTGCTCAAGCTGCGGTTTCGAAAATCCGGACGGAATGAAGTTCTGCAACGAATGCGCCGCGCCGTTCCCGCGACGATGCGCCAATTGCGGATTCGCCAATCCTCCCGCCGCGAAATTCTGCGGCGAGTGCGCCGCACCTATGACTCCCTCTACCGCGCCCCCCAAACACCCGGCGCCCGCACCATCGCAGAACTCGCCGAGTCTCCGCGTCGTTGAGAATGCCAGCGCGCCGCCCGAGGGCGAGCGCAAGACTGTCACCGCCTTGTTTGCAGATATCAAAGGCTCGATGGACCTGATGGAGGACCTCGATCCCGAGGAGGCGCGTGCGATCGTTGACCCTGCGCTCAAACTAATGATCGATGCGGTCCATCGCTACGACGGTTACATCGTGCAATCGACCGGCGATGGCATCTTCGCATTGTTTGGCGCGCCGGTCGCGCACGAGGACCATCCGCAGCGCGCGCTGTATGCCGCACTTCGCATGCAGGAGGAGATGAGCCGCTACTCCGCGAAACTTCGCGAGGCCGGAAATTCTCCACTCGAAGCGCGCGTCGGCGTCAACACCGGCGAAGCCGTCGTGCGCTCGATCAAGACCGGCGACGCCCACACCGAATACACCCCGATTGGGCATTCGACCAGCCTCGCCTCGCGGATGCAGACGCTGGCGCCAATCGGATCGATCGCGGTCACCGAAGCGACGCAGAAGTTTTGCGCGGGATACTTCAGCTTCAAGGCGCTGGGACCGACGCGCGTCAAGGGCGTCACCGAGCCGGTCAACGTTTTCGAGGTCACTGGGCTCGGGCCGCTGCGCACGCGGCTTCAGCGCTCTGCTGGGCGAGGGCTTACGAAGTTCGTCGGACGTCAGCGCGAAATGGACGCGATGAAGCACGCGGCAGAGCAGGCCAAGACGGGGCACGGGCAGATCGTCGCCGCAATCGCCGAGGCCGGCGTGGGCAAGTCGCGGCTATTCTTCGAGTTCAAGGCGGTTTCGCAATCTGGCTGGATGGTGCTGGAGACGTTCTCGGTCTCGCATGGCAAGGCCAGCGCCTACCAGCCGGTCATCGAGCTGCTTTGCAGCTACTTCAAGATCGGTGAGGAGGATGACGAGCGCAGCCGGCGCGAGAAGGTCGCGGGGCGACTCGCAATTCTGGATCCATCATTGGAAGATACTCGGCCGTACATTTTCGCGCTGTTGGGAATTGTCGAAGGCGCCGATCACTATCACCAATGGGAGCAGAACCTGGATCGTCTGGACGACTATCTGCGTCAATTGCAAAAGAAAGACACTCTCGCGCAGATGGACCCGCAGATACAGCGCCGACGCACCCTCGACGCGATCAGACGCATTCTGGTCCGCGAGTCGCTCAACCAGCCGCTGATGGTGATTTTCGAAGACCTGCACTGGATCGATGACGAGACGCAGGCCTTCCTGAATCTGCTCGCCGACAGCATCGGTACCGCGCGCATCCTGCTGCTGGTCAACTATCGCCCCGAGTATTCACATTCGTGGAGCAACAAGACCTACTACACGCAGTTGCGGCTCGACCCGCTCGGCGAGCAGAGCGCCGACGAGATGCTTACCGCGCTCCTCGGCGATGGAGAGGAACTGGGTGCGTTGAAGCGGCTCATCATAGAGAGGACCGAGGGCAATCCATTCTTCATGGAAGAGACCGTTCAGGTGCTGCTCGATGAAGGCGCGCTGGTTCGCAACGGCGCGGTGAAGCTGACGCGGCCGCTCAGCGAGTTGAAGATTGCGCCGACGGTCCAGGCAATACTGACTTCGCGCATCGATCGCCTCGCGCCGGCCACAAAGGAATTGCTGCAAACGCTCGCGGTGCTCGGCAAGGAATTCGCGCTGCCATTGCTGCGGCGCGTCGCGGGCAAGCCCCCCGATGAAGTGGATCAGATGCTGAGCGATCTTCAACTCGCCGAGTTCATCTACGAGCAGCCCGCATTCCCGGATCCCGAATACGTCTTCAAGCATGCGCTGACTCAGGACGTCGCCTACAACTCGATGCTTATCGAACGCCGCAGGACGCTCCACGAGCGCGCGGCGGCCTCGATTGAAGCACTATTCGCGGATCGGCTCGACGATTACCTCCCCAAGTTGGCGCATCATTACGGGCGCAGCGGGAACACGCGCAAGGCGGTTGAGTATCTCGCGCGCTCGGCGCATCAGGCGATCCAGCGCTCGGCCTATCAGGAGGCGATCGCATCGCTGACGCAGGCGCTTGAGTTGACGCAAAAGTTGCCCGACGAGTCCGGTCGCGCGCGCGAAGAGATGAAGCTGCAAGCCAATCTGGTCGAGTGCATGGCGGCGCTGCGTGGGCTCTCCTCGCGCGAGACGCGCGCCGCGATGGAGCGCGCGTTGCAACTTGCCGAGAAGGTTCAGGATAAGGTCGAGATCTTCAAGTCGCTCGCCGCGTTGCATCCGTCGTACCTGATGACGATAGAGCTGGAGCGCGGGCGCGAAGTCGCGGATCGATCGCTCGCGATCGCCGAGGAGGAAGCCGACCCCTTGATGCTCGCGTCATCGCACGGCGCGATCGGAAACGTTCTGATCTACCAGGGACGGTTCGACGAGGCGCAGAAACATCTAAAGCGGGCGCTGGTCGCTCCGGATGCACGCGGTCGCTGGCCCGGGCTTTTTGGCGCGTTCCCTGAGCCGTTGGCGCTGTCGCTGCTCGGTTGGAATTCGTGGTTCCTCGGTTATCCGGATCAGGCGCGCCAACATACCGAGCGATCCTTGGCGGTTGCCAAAAACCAGCCCAGCGAGTTTCTCGCCTCCGTCAGCACGATGTGGAATCTGCGCCTGTATACGTGTTTGCGCGATCCTGCGATTCTCGACTTGGCGCGGGCGCTCGCCGCCTCCACCAATGAGCGGGGATATACCGGGCTGGGTCCTCCAGCGGACTTGTTTCACGGATGGGCTCTTGCGATGCAAGGCGACACGACTCGTGGGATCTCTATAATCGAAACCGCCTTGCGAGACCTGCGGGGGCAGTCCCGAATCCCAACCTGGTTGCACATCCTGTCTGCCGAGGCTTATGGCGTGGCGGGGCGTCATGCCGAGGCACTTCGCCATATCGAAGAATCGTTGCGCCTGAGCGACGAGACCGGCGAGCGAGTCGCGCGTGCTGAACTTCATCGGCTCAAAGGTGAATTGTCGCTTGCGCGGAATGGCACGAAGATCGCGGACGCCGAGCGCGAATTTCGCACCGCTATCGAGGTCGCGCGCGAGCAGAATGCCAAGTCATGGGAGCTGCGCGCGACGATGAGCCTCGCGCGACTGCTCGCGCAGCAGAACCGGCGCGACGAGGCGCGCGCGATGCTCGCCGAAATCTACGGATGGTTCACCGAGGGCTTCGATACTCCCGACCCGAAGGACGCGAAGTCGCTACTGGACGAGCTGAGCGCCTAACACCTAAAAACTGATGAGCGGCTTGATGACGCCGTCGAGCTTCTTGTCCATCACTTCGAACGCTTTATCCAGCTCGCGGAACTTGAAGCGATGCGTCGTCATCGGAGTTGGGTCGATGCGCTTCGACTCGAGGAGTTGGAGCATCCGCTCCATTCGCAAACTACCGCCGGGACATAGCGACGTCGTGATAACTTTCTCGGCCATCCCGACGCCCCATGCGAGGCGCGGAAGATGAACAAACTCGCCCTTGCCATGATAGCCGACATTGGAGATCGTGCCGCCGGGCCGCGTCGCCGCGACCGCGTTCTGGAAAGTTACATCGCCGCCGAGCGCCTCGATCGCTGAATCGACGCCAAGACCGCCGGTCATCTCGAGGATGCGGGCGACGACATCCTGACGCGATGGATCGAGTGTCACATCCGCGCCATAGAACTTCGCCAGCTCGCATCGCTTTGCAACCGAATCGACCGCGATGATTTTTCCTGCGCCACGCAGCCTCGCACCGGCGACCGCCATCAGTCCGACAGGACCAAGGGCGAAGACCGCCACGCTACCACCGATGGGAATGTTCGCGGCCTCCGCGCCGACGAGGCCGGTCGATAGCATATCGGCGCAGTAGACGGCCGCATCATCGGAAACGTGAGCGGGAATTTTTGCGAGATTCGCATCGGCCTCGTTGACGTGGAAATATTCTGCGAAGACGCCATCCTTGATGTTCGCGAATTTCCATCCGCCGAGCGCGCCGCCCGATTGCGAGGAATGACCCGCCTGCGAAAAGGTATCGCCCCAATCGGGAGTGACGGCACCGCAGACGACGCGGTCGCCCGGCTTGAGCATGCGGACCTCGGGTCCGACCTCGTGGACGATTCCAACTGCCTCATGCCCGAGGGTGAGATTCTGGCGCGGACCAATGGCGCCATGCACGGTATGCGAGTCCGAAGTACAGATAAGCGCCATCGTTGTCTTGATGATCGCATCGGCCGGGCCGGGCTTCGGAACGGGTTTGTCCATGAATCCGACACGGTCGATCGTGTTCATCACGAAGGTCTTCATTGACGCCTCTGTGGTTCGTTCGCGCGGCTAGGCATCTGCACTGGAACTCTTCTGATCTCGGTCCCATGAGGGAGCGGGATGGTCAGCTCAAGAACTCCGTGACGATAGGCCGCGCTAATCTCCTCCTCTTTTACTCCTTTCGGAATCGAGATCGCACGCTCAAAACTTCCGTACCTGATCTCCCGATGAATAAAGTCCCGCTGCCGCTCCTCCGAAACCGCAGTGCGGGAACCTCGAATCGTCAAGATGCTGCCATCGACCTTGATCTGGACGTCTTTCGGATCGACGCCGGGAAGATCGGCGCGAATTACCAAGTGGCCGGATTCGATGAACGATTCGATGGGCGGAGGGGAATGAGATCTGGAATACGGTTTCCCGAGGCCCCAATCGTGACTCACGAAATGGGTGAGGATGTCCTCGAAATCGTGATCGAGCTTTGCGAGCTGGGTTGCCGGCGACCATGCATGAAGAGGCATATACATCCGCCTCCTTGCGCGGAATCGCAAATCTTAGATGCGCAAATCATGCCAGTAAGATGCTGAGAAAAGCGCGCAGAATCGCTGTTACGCCATCGTCGATGTCTCGCAGGGAGCCACCTGCTCAGATGTGCTGTAGCCTTTCGTTCCAGCACTTCGGGCACGACCAAGGGCTCCGTTCAAATGCATCGATTGCGCGATGCGCTCCCAAGGTGAAATCATTCGAAAATGCCGTGCGACTCGCGCATCGTAGGGAAGACGCTGGGGCCGCTTAAGTATGACGTCGATCAGTTCTGGACGATGGCGTATGCGGCCGGCATCGGCGACAGCAACCCGCGCTACCTCGACTCGTTAGGATCTGGCCGGCTAATCGCGCATCCGGTGTTTCCGGTCTGCCTCGCGACACGCGCGCGATGGCAAATGGAACCGATGTTCCTCGAGGCTGGTCTGACCCCCGAAGAATCGATCCGCAGCGTGCACGTGACGCAGGACATGATCTGCCATCGTCCGATCAAGCCGGCCGAGAGGCTGATGGTGACCGCGACCGTCACCGCGTTGGAGCAACGTCGCGCCGGCGCCTACGTACTCACCAGCTATGACATCCGCGACACCAGTGGCGCGCCGGTCTCGACGATCCATTGGGGACGGCTATGGCGCGGCGTCGGTATGACGGGACCCGAGCGGCCGACGCTCGCGCAGATGCCCAGTTGTGCTAACGTCGAAGGCTCAGTTAGAGCGAGTTTTCACATACCCATCGCGCCCACCGCGGCGATTGTCTATACCGCGTGCGCGCGCGCCGACAACCAAGTGAGTTTTCACACCGACACGGCCGCGGCAAATCGCTCCGGACTGCGGGCGCCGCTGCTGATGGGAGTTGCGACGCTCGCGATGAGCGTGTCGAGGATCATCGAAACGGAGGCGGCGGGCGATCCCGAGCGAGTCGCGCGAGTCTCATGCAGATTCGGCGCGATGGTCTTCATGCCCTCCGAATTGATGCTCGAGGTGAACACCCGCGAGCGCCATGACGACGGCGATCGCATCTCATTCGAGTTGCTGAATGCCGACGGTGGCCGCGCGATCCGCGACGGCGCGCTAGTCCTGCGTTCGTAACGTATGGGAGGGACGGCTTTATGAAGATTCATCGGACCGTCAATGCCGCTGTGTTCTTTGCCGCTCTATGCCTCTCGCTCGTGGCCGTTGCGCGCGCGGCTGACAGCGCGGTGCCGGGATGGGATCCCGCCACGTTTCGTGACGAAAGCGTCATTGAGATAATGACCACGGAACCCGACGTGGGAGAGCATTGGTCGAAGCTGTGGGTGGTGGTCATCGATGGGCAACCTTACGTGCGGCTGGGCGATCGCTCATACGGAAGGGTTCAGAGGAACACCACCAGCCCCTACGTGAAGCTGAAGGTTGGGGACCAGGAGTTCGACCGGGTGAAGCTGGAGGAGATGCCTGACATGAAGGACAAGGTCGCGGCCGCGATGGCCGACAAGTACTTCATGGACAAGCTCATCCGCTATGAGTCACATCCGATGGTTGCGCGCCTGACCCCTGAGGCGCCGCCGCCGCAGTGAGCTGCGACCGCAGGTTGGGAAATCCAGGCCAACCTACTGGAAACCCAACGGCGAAAAGACTATTCCGAGTGGTTAAGTGCTAGAGCGCCTCGGTCAAATCATTCGCAATCTCATCATTCGGCCCGGTCCTCTCGCAGCGGCAGCCGACACCGGTTCAATGGCGCCTCCGCCACTCCAGATTCTCCTCGAACCGTATCTGCGGATCATCGAAAAGCATTTCTGGATGGAGGGGTCGCTCGCCCTGGTTGCGGCGTTGTTCGCCATCGCGCTGCGGCGGCAGCACCGCCTGTTCAAGGCCCCGGGCTTCATCATGCTGGCGGTGGGACTCATCATCGACATGATGATCCCGCAGGCGCAGGAGTGGCGAAGCTGGGCCCATTTCGGGCGCGCGGTTGCACTTCTGCTGGTGACCTTCGGGCTGATACGGCTCGCGGTCGAGGCGTTTTTGGTCTTGCGCTATCGGCGCAAAGCCGACCTTTCCACCATCGCCGCCGAAGCAGTTCTCGCATCTTCATATGCAATCGTCGGACTTGCAGTAATGCGCTTGATGCTGGGAATCGATCCGCGGGTTTTGCTGGCGGTGCCGGCCTTGGGAACGCTGGTCGCGGGGTGGATGCGGCAGGGAAATTTCTTCGGCGGATTGCTGCTCCAATCTCACCGTCCCTTCGTGTCGGGTGATTGGGTGCGGGTCGGGGACCACAATGGCCGCGTGATCGGAACTGGATGGCGCGCGACGTGGCTCATCACACGCAACAACGAGCACGTGCAGATTCCCAATGCGGTGCTCGCCAGAGAGGCGGTAGTCAATTACTCCTCAGGCGGCGTGATGGTAGCGGACGAGGTTTATCTGGAAGTCGATCGCGACGTTGCGCCGGATCGCGTCGAGCAGACCGTCGGCGAAGTGCTTCGCGGCGTTCCCGAAGTTATACGCAGCGAGGTCGATCTGGCGGAGTACTGGGGCGCGGTGAATCGCTATCGAATCCGGTTCTGGCTTTCCGATTACGCCGCCGAAGAGCCAATTCGCGCCGCCATCATGCGCAGTCTCTGGTACGCGTCCCGGCGCGACGGCATCGAGTTCGAACCCGCAAGCCGAAAGATTCCGACTGAGGCGAATGGGCGCGGCGAAATCGGCCACCAGCACGACTCGCGAGCCGTGATCGGCGAACTTCGTCGTATGTATCTGCTCAATGCTCTATCGGACGAGGAGCTGGGGTTGCTGGCATCGGCGATCAAGCCGCACCAGTTCGGCAAAGGTGAAGTCCTGATGCATGAGGGGGACGTGGGCGACCGCTTCTACATTCTGCGTAAGGGCCGGGTCGAGGTGTACGCGCGCGGGCAAACCGGCGTGCCGCAAAAGCGAGTCGGCGAGATCACGGATTCATCGCCCGAGAACTTCTTCGGTGAGATCGCGCTCCTCACCGGCGCGAAACGCAACGCGACGATTCGCGCAGCTACTGACGTGGAGGTGTGGGAGATTGGCCGCGACGCCTTCGCCAAGCTGCTGCGCGCCAAACCCGCCGCCGGAGCCGCGATGGCGGAAGTGGCAGGACGCCGCGCGACCGAAACCAGCCAGGCTACCGCTACTTCCGCGAGCGGTGGCGCCGCGGTCGCCGTCGCCAGTACCGAGGCCAAGCGGCGCTCGGCGATGATCCTGCTCGCGATGCGCAAGGTGTTCGACTTCTAGCTAAATTCTGGAAGCGGCCGGGGAACCAGATGCGCGAGGTCTCCAGCACCGATCTTTTTCCAAGAATCCGCTTATCGATCCGACGCTCGTCGTGACTTTGCGTCTTGGTGCCTTTGTGGTTTGCGTGGTTGCACCGGCGACTACATCGGCCAATGGCGCGTTGGCAAACCGAGCCCCTAGCTAAAACGTCCACTCAGTAGATTGGTTTATCGATCGAAGTACCGGTATTTTCTCCTACCCATGAAGGCAACGCTGGTCAGCGTAATCATACCGTCAGCCGGTCACGCCCCGTCGCTGCAGCGCTGCCTCGATAGCCTGAGGCCGCAGGCGCTCGAAGGCGGCATCGAAGTCGTGGTCGCCCTCGATGGAGGAGTGGCTATGCAGGCCGCTGCGATCCAGCAGCTTCGCGCTCGTAGTGACTGGCCATGGCCGCTTCGATGGGTCGATCTGGACGCTCGCCGCGGACCGGCGGTGCCGCGCAATCGAGCCGCGGCCGAGGCGCACGGCCGCTACTTCATTTTTCTCGACGATGACATGATTGCCGACCCGGATTTCGTCGCGGCTCACCTCGAGTTGCTCGCACAGAACCTGGGCGGCGCGATCGTGGGTGCGATAAAAACGCGCTGTGACGGTTATTCAGGCGCCTACGGCTATTCGATCGAGAAGTTCTGGGATGCGCGCCACGATCGGTTGACGCGGGAGCCCAACATGAGCTTCCGCGATTGCTTCGGTGGCAACCTGTCGATGGCTAGGGAGGTGTTTCAGCGAATCGGCGGCTTTGATGAGTCGATCCCCGCTTGCGAGGACCTGGAGTTCGGATTGCGTCTCGCACGCGCGGATGTGCGGTTGCTCTATGGACCCCGCGCACTAAGTGTCCAGCTTCACAGGAAAGCCCCGTCCGATATGATGCGGGATTGCGAGGTGCGGGGGTTGGCGTATGTCAGATTGTGGCGAAGTTATCCGGAGGCCAGGCGCACCATCACGTTCGCGCGGAGGAGAACCCGCTGGCTAACCAGGTTGGCGCTGAGCACCCGATGGCGATGCGAATCTCTCGCATTCATTCTGCCTTGGCTACCCGCCACCCATTTGACCTACTTTTTTTACATGTTCCTGTGCGAGGTTGCGGAGGCGAGAGGCGCTCGGCGCGAATTTGCCGACGCGGATCAATGGACCGCGCTGACCGAAGGTTCGAATTGATGATCATCGAACCGAGCTCATAGCGGCGCGCCACTCTGTGCACCGGCGACGAAATCCGCAGGATCGGCGATTGTCGAGTGACCCATTAGGCCTCGGATGTCACTCCGTAGGCAGTTTAGCGGGCCGGCTCTAGATCGCACCAAAACACCTTAAGTTGGGATGCAGGTTGCCGTAGAAGGCCGATCGCGCGAAACTGCGACATCGTCCGCAAGCATCTTGCGGCATCGTAGGGGCGCGGATGCGCTGCGCGAAGTGCTCAGCTGAAAACCGGGAGGGCGCAAGTTCTGCGCTGAATGCGGCGCGCCGATGGCGCTCCGCTGCCCCCACTGTGGCGCTTCCAATGAGGCACTCGAGAAGTTCTGCGGCGAATGCGGCGCGGCTCTGAGTTCCCCGGCGCCGATCACGACCCCATCCAAAACCGAATCTCTTGCGGTCCGAGTGATGGACTCCGCCGATGCCCCGATCGAGGGCGAGCGCAAGACGGTCACCGCGCTGTTCGCCGACATCAAGGGCTCGATGGAGTTGATGGAGGACCTCGACCCGGAAGAGGCGCGTGCGATCGTCGATCCAGCGCTCAAGCTGATGATGGACGCGGTCCATCACTTTGGCGGCTACGTCGCGCAGTTGACGGGAGATGGAATCTTCGCGCTGTTCGGCGCACCGGTCGCGCACGAGGACCATCCGCAGCGTGCGCTGTTCGCGGCGCTTCGCATGCAGGAAGACCTGAAACGCTACTCGGACAAACTGCGAGGACGAGGAGAGCCTCCCATCTCGATTCGAGTGGGGTCAACATCGGCGTGGTGGTGGTGCGCACGATCAAGACCGGCGAGACTCATACCGAGTATGCGCCGATAGGTCATTCGGTAAGCCTCGCGTCGCGCTTGCAGGCACTCGCGTCGCCCGGGTCGATCGCGATCAGCGGTGCGGTGCGCAAGTTGGTCGAGGGCTACTTCACGCTGAATGCGCTCGGGCCGGTGCGCATCAAGGGGGTCAGCGAACCGGTCGAGGTGTATGAGGTGACCGGTCTCGGACCAATACGCACGCGACTGCAACGAGCAGCGGGGCGGGGGCTGGTGAAATTTGTCGGTCGCCATCGCGAGATGGAGGCGATGAAGCATGCGGCGGAGCAAGCCAAGGGCGGTCACGGCCAGATCGTTGCGGCGATGGGCGAGCCGGGGGTCGGTAAGTCGCGCCTGCTGCTCGAGTTCAAGGCTGTTTCGCAGTCAGACTGGATGGTGCTGGAGGCGTTCTCGGTCTCGCACGGGAAGGCGTCGGCATTCCTGTCGGTGATCGATCTGCTGTGGAGCTATTTCAAGATCACCTCCGATGACGACGAGCGCACGCGACGCGAGAAGGTTACCGGTCGCTTGCTCGCGCTCGACCGATCGCTGGAGGACGCGCGCTTCCCTACCTGTATGGGCTGCTGGGCTTGACCGATGAAAACAATCAGATCGCCGAGATCGAGGCGCAAACTCGCAAACGGCGTGCGCTCGATGCGATCAAGCGTATCCTGCTACGTGAGAGCCTCAACCAGCCGCTGATGGTGATCTTCGAAGACCTTCACTGGATCGATGGCGAGTCGCAAGCATTTCTGAGTCTGCTCGCCGACAGCATCGGAACCGCGCGCATCCTGCTGCTGGTCAACTATCGGCCCGAGTATCGCCATGCGTGGGGGCATAAGACCTACTACACCCAGTTGCGCCTCGACCCATTGAGCAAGAAGATCGCAGACGAGATGCTATCCGCGCTGCTCGGCGACGGTGCAGAGCTGGGTGCGCTTAAGCGGCTCATCATAGAAAACACCGAGGGCAACCCGTTCTTCATGGAAGAGACGGTGCAGGCGCTGTTCGACGAGGGCGCGCTGGTGTGCAACGGCAGCGTGAAGCTCACGAGGCCGCTGCGCGAATTGAAGATTCCTCCAACGGTGCAGGATATTCTCGCCGCGCGCATCGACAGGCTGGCGGCGGGTCAGAAGGACCTACTCCAGACGCTGGCCGTGATCGGCACGGAGTTCAAACTCGGTCTGGTCCGCAAAGTGGCCGCGAAGCCAGGACCAGATTTGGAGCCGATGTTGTCCGAACTTCAACTAGCCGAGTTCATATACGAGCAGCCGGCGGTCGGTGACTTCGAATACATCTTCAAGCACGCGCTCACTCACGATGTCGCGTACAAATCGGTGCTGAATGAACGCCGCCGGGTGCTGCACGAGCGAATTGGCGCGGCGTTGGAATCGATATACGCCGAGAGTCTCAATGATCACGTCGCCGAGTTAGCCTATCACTACGCGCGCAGCGGCAATCCGGGTAAGGGAGTGGAATATTGCCTGCGCGCTGTTCAGCAGTGCGTGGACCGCGCGTCCTATGCCGAAGCGGTCGCGCAGTTCGAGACCGGGCTCGAACTGCTCCAGAGGCTGCCCGATGACGACCGGCGCGCCGAGTTGGAGTTGGACCTCAGAAATGCGGCTGTCATGGCACTGGCTAATATCAAGGGGCTACGCCTCGCCCGAAGTCGAGCAGTTGTCCGCGCGCGTAACCGAGCTTCGCCAACGGCTCACGATAAACTTTGAACAGACCTACGTGGCACTCGCTGGAGTCCTCTTCGTCCACCTGTTCCGTCCCGACCTGCGCAAGGCGTGCGAGGTAGCCGCCGAAATGGTTGCACGGGCCGAGGAACAAGGCGGAGCGGAACATATTGCGGAGGCGGTGACCAATTTGGCGCTCGTGAGGATGTTCTCGGGCGAGTTTGACCTCGCCGCCCAAGACTACCAGCGGGGGGTGGGCGCTGCTGGAAACCATCGCGAAGTCGGCAACCGGTCTCACAGAGCAGCGCGCCGGGCTGGTGCCACAAGAGACGTGGCAGCGGCTGTATCTTAACGCGCGCAACCGCTCCGGCTCGGCAATGATCTTGGTGCTCCTGGGTTACCCGGATCGGGCACTGGAGCAATTAAGCATTGCGACCGCTCTCGCGCGCGAATCCGGGCTAAAGATGGTCGAGGCAGAGGTGCACGCCCATGGCTGCGTCGTTTATGTACTCCGCGGCGAACCCCGGCATGTGAGAGAGCGGGCAGAAGCGCTATTGGAGTGCGCGACCGAGACGGGCAATCCCGTTCTCAGCCCTATAAGCGGAATTTGGCTCGGGCTTGCGGATGCGCTGGCGGGCGATCTCGACGGCGGCGTCGCGCGGATGCGGCGCCATCTGTCGGAGTTCAAGGCCACCGGCTCCGAAGTTGGGTCCCCCAATTATCTCGCTTTCATTGCTATGTTTTTGGGCCAGATGGGGCAGTGCGATGAGGGTCTTCGCACGATCGACGAGTCATTTTCAATCATAGAAAGAACCGGCGAATTCCTTGTTGAGGCGGAGGTGCATCGGCTGAAGGGGGAGTTGCTGCTGGCCCAGGACGCCTCGAATGCCGCACAGGCGGAGCAATCATTCCGCACCGCCGTTAACATTTCGCGCAAGCAACACGCGAAGTCATGGGAACTGCGCGCTACGAGCAGCCTCGCGCGGCTGCTCGCCAAACAGGGCAAGCGCGACCAGGCGCGCGCGATGCTCTCGGAAATTTATAACTGGTTCACCGAGGGCTTCGACACCGCCGACTTGAAGGACGCCAAGGCGCTGCTGAATCGACTAAGCAGTTAGCTGGATTCCTCCAACTAGATGGTGTGAACAAGCGATTTGATCGCCCGAACTCCGGCAGACTACCTTGAACCGACGATCATGCTGACAAAATCGAATCTCATCGGAGCGGGGCTGGCGGCATCTGCGCCTTAGCGCAGTTTCGGCTGATCAATTTTGTCTTTCGAGCCGAGTATAGCCGTTCCGTGGAAGCCGAGTACGGCGTCGTTGTTGGCAAACCGCATTGGAGAATCTATCAGAGCCGGGTGCTTGGCCCATACATCGTCCAGGGACTGAGCCATTTCTTTTCCAGCCAGATCAACGCGCACGCCTTCTTTTCCATCGTGACCTTGGCGATCGCCGGCTTGCTCGCCTGGCGTCTTGGCAGCCGGCTTGGTGGGGGTGGCACGAATGCGGCCCTGCTCGGTTCCTGGTTTTCCAGGTCTCGTTCGCTTTCCTACTTTCGAGGCCGTGGCTGTATGCGTGGGACTACCTTGGCGTGACTATGTTCCTGCTGTTTGTTGATTTCCTATTCGCCGGAAAGCGCTGGCTGTGGTTCGCCGGCCTTTTCGCGGTGGCGATCTTCAATCGCGAAAGTGACTTCATCGCGTTATGGATGATCGTCGATCCGATTTCGCGGTGGGTTTTAGCGAAGCGGCGAGGCGATCAACCTGCAGCTTTTCGACCGTTCAATGCTCGCTGCGGGGTTGCTGTGCGGGGTGGCGGGGTTGGTGGTGGTTTCGACCCTGAGACGGACGCTGCTGACAGAGGAGATCGGGCCCAGGATATTCAGCGACGCTCCTCAGGTCGGCGGCCACCTGATTGCCTTGACCTTGATGGACAACCTATCTGACATAGCATCCGCGTTCACGACCTACAGTAGCCAGATGTTCGTGGTGGTGCCGATGTTTCTACTAGGTGTGGTCGCGATAGCGTTGCTGCTTGCTTATCGCTGGCCCGATCGGCTGGCCGGCCTAGCGTTCGTATACGTAGCGATGGTGGCGGCATTGTTCACGTTCGGCAAAATCTATGAAACTCGCATCTACGTCGAATTGATCCCGCTTTTGGTTGCCGGCGCCGTGACGCTCGCCTCGCGCAATCATTTCTCTGAATCGAGTCCAGGATCGGATTCGATGGCTTCCAGACAGGCGCCGATAGAACCCAGCGCGCCCAGGCGCAATACCACCGCCGCTAAGCGTCAAAGCGTCTCTGCCAGGTTAGCTTGCGAATGGAATCGGCGACGGCGCTTCCAGACAGTAGGCTCGAGCCCTTAGGACTCTGGGGCCTTATGTGACCGGGGAGGCGGGGACTGCCGGTTTACAATCGGCGTAGATCGTGATTAACCGGTATTTCTCACAATCAGCATGCGGCTAATCGGGGGAAATTGCCGATGAGAAACGGAGCGCTGCCGGTTTGGGTTTGGCTGTTGTCTCTAACGTGGCTGGCTTGTGGATGCGGGGGGAGTAGCTCTTCATCGACTCCCAGCCCCTCCACCCTGACATTTAAGTCCGGCGGCAACTATCCGGAAGGCATCGGAATTGACAAGTCCGATAACGTTTGGATCGCGAATCGCTACAGCAACAATGTCGCCGAGTTGAGCAATTCCGGCAGGCTTCTTGGCACCTTCACAGTTGGCCGCGAGCCGCACGGGGTTAAGATCGATCGCGCCAATACTCAAAACATTTGGGCACAGAACGTAGCGGGCAGCGGCCCCGGCGCGCCATCATCTTGTCCCAACAATACCAGCGGCACGGTTACCGCGCTTGCCGCTAACGGGAGTCTTATCGGAACCTTTTGTACCAGCGGCACCGCACCGCAGCATGCCCAGTTTGACGCATCGGGCAACATCTGGGTCACCAACCAGGGGAGCAACACCGTTACCGAGCTCAACGGCAACACTGGTGCGTTGATAGGCACGTTCGCCACCGGGACCAATCCGCACGCCATCGCACGCGACGGGTCGGGTAATTTCTGGATCGGCAATTACTACAGCGGCACGGTCACTGTGCTCGCATCCGACGGGTCGGCTCTCACTACTATCCCTAATGTCGGCCTGGAGCCGACCGGCAACGATATCGATCTGACCGGTAACCTATGGCAGGCTGTGCAAAGTCTCGGCGTGGTCGCGGTGTATGCCGCGGCGCCATCGTTCGTACCGGTGAGGAGCGAACCCGTCGGGCTTGCGCCCCGCGGGGTGACGATCGACAACGCCGGCAACGTATTCGTGGCCAACCGACAATCCAACAACGTATTCGAGTTCGATTCCTCGGGCACTCGGATACGCGAGTTCAAGGTTGGCCGATGCCCGGAGAACATGGCGATCGATTCCAAGGGTGATGTCTGGGTTACCAACTCTTGCAGCAGCACGGTGAGCGTGCTCAAGCGGGTCGCGGAGCCCAGCCCTAACAGCGACGGCGATTCTAATGGCTGATCTGAGTATGGCCTTTATTTGTACACCGCGCTCTGATCCCAAAGCAGATCGCGGAAGAACTTCTATCGATACCCGCTAAGACAAAATGGGGGGAGGACGGTGGTCAGGAACTGGCATCTTCGGGCATTGACGTTAATAGCTTTGAGCCTCTGCGTATCCGTTTCCGCGTGCGGCGGCGGCTCGACGACAACCAGTGGCGGCAAGACCTATCCGGCGCCGTTCGACACCGCCAAAGGCGAGGGCAAGCTGCTCAGCAGCAGCGAGGTCACGACCTATTTCACCGGCGCTACCTCATCCTCACCGGCATCTCTTCAAGCCACTCCCACCCCGGTGCCGAATCTCGACGCCTATTACGTCCAGACAATCTGCCCGAGCGGCCTCACTGGGGCGCAGTGCGCGCAGAATGAGGCAAATCTCAACACTGCGGATTTCGGCAATTTCGACGTGACCGCCGATCCGATCGCCAACAACCCGCTCCACATCGAGGCGGTGGATGCGGTCAAGATCACCTATGGCGCGATCAACGTGGGCGGCCCGGCGGTTACCGTATCGGGCGGAATCGTGATTCCTGAGGTGGCCGCCGCTTCGCTCAAGGGTATCGTGTTGTATTTCCACGGCACCACGGTGCAGCGAAACAACGTGCCCTCGAATTTCATCACGGCGGCCAATCCCAACGGTAACTATCAAGGCCCTTTGCTGGCCGCGCTGTGGGCGTCGCAGGGTTACGTGGTCGTGATGCCCGACTATATCGGGCTGGGCGACGATATGGCCGATCCGCATCCGTACGTGGTGTATCCCGAGGAGAATGCGCAGAGCGGGCTCGCGATGGTCAAAGCCGCGCGATCGTATCTGGCGAGCGCGGACAAGATCAAAGACCGTTTGCCCCTGTTCATCACCGGCTATTCCGAGGGCGGCGCCTATGCACTCGATGCGGCGCATATGATGCAGACCAATCCGCGCTATGCCACGGCGCTTAAGGTGGAATTGAAGGATGTGGTGCCGTTATCGGGCGTGTTCGACCTGACCGGCACGATGCTGTCCTATCTCTTCTACAACATCTCGAGCGCCAACAACCCATGGTTTTCGCTCAGCCCCACCACCTCAGCCCTGTCGAAACCCTATCTGAGCGGCGACCTGGCGTTGAGCTTTGCCTATTACCAGAACATCGTTCCGACCGACATTATGGTTGATCCCTTTTACACTTGTGCGATGGCCAACCTGCCCAATTGCGGGACCAGCGGCAATATCGATGGGCTCTATTACGAGGCCAACCTCGATGACACCAGCGTAATCCTCGCGATGGTGGGCCAGGCGAGTCAGACGGCGTGGACCACCAATAACAACTCGATCGCGCCACTGCTGACATCGGCATACGCGACGGCGCTGATGCAGGGCGACACGAGCAATCCGCTGTACGCGCTGTTACTCAAGGCCAACGCCTATCAATTTATCCCGAGCTTCCCGGTCGCGCTGGTTTCGCTGCAGCAGGATTCGGTCGTCACTCGGGTGAATACCGACGTCGCCTATACTTACTTCACCGGCGAGAATCCGACCGGGCCCTACCAGGAATTTCTGGTCGATAACAACAATTTTCTGGTTCCGGGATTCTTCAGCGCCGCTGCGGTGGATCACACGACGGAGGTTCCCTTCCTGGCGGTGCTCGCGCTCCACCAGTTCAACCTCAACCCGTAGCGCGAGGGCCGGCGCTTGAGGATCTCCAGGACAGCGCTTCGTGCCCGGAAAAGCGCAGCGATCCTCTCTTGTGCATGCTCCGTTAGAGACTTTGCTGCCGCCGCGACCTGGGGCGCGCCCGGTTACACTTGAAGTTGTAAACCGGCTCCGCGACGAAGAGTAAACGGTGAGCGATCGCTCCCGCACCTGAAGTCGATTTCGATGACGTGGCTCAAATCGCGATCTTGAGCGCGATCTCCTCGAAGAGTACCTGCGGCACTTTGACCTTGCGTTTCCCGCGCGGCTTTTTGGAGATCCGCACCAGGCCGTGTCGCTGCAAAATTCCAATATCCTGCTGGACGTTCTTGAAGTCGCGGTTGACCATCCTGGCAAGCTCGTAGAGCGAGCCCGGATGACGCACGCGAATCGTCCGCATCAGCGCGAGTCGCTCGCGGGTAAGGAAGTTTCGCACTGCCTCGATGCTGGTGAAGCCGACTTCGCTACGCGATTGTTTTGGAATTCTGCGGCCCGCTCGGACAGCTTCAAAGGTCTTCGCAAAATCGTCAGCTACATCGCCGAGTGCTCTGATTGAGAATGTCATGGTCTTCATTTCACTTCTCCTGCCAGTGCGGCCGCTTGAGCGAGGAAATCTGCAACCAGACTGCCTCGCGGTCATGAAGGAGTAAGACTCTTCGCGTGAACCTGGGTTAACGCCGAAGACCACCTCGTGACCCACCCCTTTGAAAGGTCTTATTTCGGAATGATGCTGAAAGTCTGAGCGACGTTGTCACCGATATCGTTGTTCGGCAGGGTCGCCGTGAACGGTCCATCGGTACCCGCAGTCGGCTCGCACTTGCTATATATAGCCAAGCCGGCGTTTATACCAGAATTATTATTCTCCGAAGTCAACGGAGGTAGAACCGTACCAGGGGGCGAGCCCGACTGGCCAAAGAAATCCAAGCTGTTGGTTGTGCCAAACGCGGCCAGCAAGGTGCCGTCTTTGGGAACACTGATAGCCGCGCCCGAGTTTACCGAATTGCTGCCAAGCGAGGTTCCGGCATTTTGGGCAAGGATTGGATTGCCGCCGTTCGTGGGACACATGGTCGGGGTATCTTCAATGCAACTACCAAACAACTTGCCACCTACTGCGGTCGCCCTAAAGATGTCGGAGCCGAATGAGAAACTGAAGGACGGCACTCCCTCTGAGCTACCTATCATGTGCCAGTAGAGGAACTGGACCATATCCGGGTTAGAAGGCGCACCGGAACCCGTCGGGGTCGAGCTGATGAGATTCCACGCGGGATGTCCCAGGGAGGTAGCCGGCGGAGTCACAGTGAGACTGCTGAGCGGGGGTCCACCAGGGGCTTGGATGACGTTAATGGCAATGATGATGAGCGTATTCAGTTGCGCGGATTTACCGCCCGCCGCAACCGTTATCTGCACATCTCCGGTGTCCGTGTTGTTGGAATTACCGCTCTGGCCAAAGTTTCCACAAGTTGAAGGCGTCGGGGTCGCAGTGGGCGTCGCCATGGACGTGGGTGTCGGGGTTGCGGTGGTGGTCGGAGTCGAAGTCGGTGTCGGGGTAGGCGTTGGAATCCCACTCGTTGGACGCGTCGGAGTCGGCGTTGAAGTCGGCGTGTGAGTAGGTGTCGGGGTCGGAGTCCCACTCGTGTAAATAGGCGTCCGAGTCGGCGTCGGAGTCGCCGTAGGAGTCGTTACCGGGGTCGGGCTAGGCTGTCGATGGCATCTACATACGCCACCGCCGCTATCGTTGCCGAGCAGCGACGCGCAATTCTGAGTCAAATAGGCAGACTCCACGGTCTCGGCGGGGCCGTCGTTTTGCAGCGGCACTTCCGTTACGCTCGTCACTCCAAGAATTTGCTGCCCCTTCGAGATCGAGCCGATCATCGAGGTGCTTGGCAAGCTGGGGATCGTGGGATCACATGCGCCGTTGCAACCATGCGCAGGGTCGCAGTTATTGAAATTGTTTTGCTGTCCGGAAAGGATCTGGACTACGCCCGAATCGGAATCGTTTGAGCCGAGCCCCCAGTTTGCGGTCAAATCGTTCTTTACCGAAACCGTATATAATTCGTTGGGCGTGATCGCACATCCGCAACACTCGCCCATCTCCTGATCGTCGTCGAACACGTAGATATACGCGCACAGATCGGTCTCGAAGGCGCACTGTTGGTTTGACACCTCTCCGTTGCCGCAACCAGCAGAGTTGATCAGACGGATGATGTTGTCGCCGCCGGTTCCCGTGCTCCCTGGTTCGTTGATATCGTAGTACCCGCTCAACTGAGAGTTGGTGGAAGCATCTCCGCCGATTGTCGGCGGCGCCGAGCCGCTGCGCAAGGTCGCGGCAGTGGCGCCCAATCCCCACGTAATCGCTAGAATCGTAAACAAAGCGCCCAGTGCTCGCCCCCAGCGCATTGATTTCGTCCGCCTAGCCATCTTAGTGTCCTCCCGTTCCAACTCGGCCTTGTTCACATGGTTCGATTCGAGTTCCAGGGGGCCTGTTCAAGCATCGACATTTGTTTTCAGTGATCGCTCGTGGTTTCGTGCGACATTGGCGTCTGCTTGTTTGCGCATAGTTGATTCGTGGTCTAAGGCCATCCCTATGCCGAAAATGGAGGACTCATCTACAGGCCAAAAGCTCCCTGAGGACATGCGGACCGCTCGGATTCTGTAAGCGCCTTATAAGTTGCAGCGTAGCGTTCACAACCAGCGTACTGCTCGCCGAAAGTATGAGGGAATGGCGGGCTAATTGCCGGGGTTCGGGTCGTATACGACGCTCCAACTGATCTGATCAGCGCCTCCCTGATACGTTCGGACCCACGGCTTCCAAAGCAGATGCGTCCGTTCGTTACACGGCCTCTTGCAGCCCGCGCGACCCCGCATCGGCGAGGCATAACCAGCCCAAGGCAGAGCAAGGCCATCAGCGCACGACCCATTCGCATAGCTATCCTCGGTTCGATTGCTTCGAGATTCACTTCGCGTCAACAATTCATGACACTAAGAGCGCGGCGCGATCGTACCCGGCGAGCCGGGGAACGAAACTCCGCTGACCTTGATGCATATAGTCCGCATGACGCAACATCCCTCAAACAAAGCGACACTCGCTATCTATCGGGATCCTTGATATCGTAGGTGTCACCCGCTCCGGCTGACCCTCTCGGCGAGGGGCCTCACCTAGCCGGAGACGTGGTGACTCCGCCAAGCCGCTGACCACGCATTCCTCGTTTGGCCAACAGTTTCCCGAAGGGCTGCACGCCGCCCGACCAACCGATCTCGGCCAAACGAGGACACCATGAGCGACCACAACGCCCTGGACACGCACGCATGGTCTGACGGCATCACTCCCCACCAAATCAGGCAATCCGGCCGGATCGTCCTCCATCAAAGTTGTGGGCGGTGCGGACGCGAATTCGCGCGAGAATTCGATGGATCAGATGGCTCGGATTGGCAAGCCGCATACGTGGGAGCCATCCGAATCGAGCTTCTGGTCGAGAGCGTGAGCGAGCGATGGGTGAGCGAGGAATGTCCGGGACGGCTACTAACGACAGACCATGCGCAGCGCGCCATGCGCCGCAGCTGACCACCGGCGCCCAACTGAAACCGCTTGTCTAACTATAGGAAGAGCCTATGAACGACCAACTGACTGGGCTCGCGGATCTCCGCGCGGGCGGGACGATGATGACCGTGATTGAGGTCGCGGCGTACCTGAGGGTCCATAAGATCACGATTTACCGGACAATCAAGGCGGGCGGCAAGTTAGGCCAATTGAAAATCGGTCGCGTCTGGCGATTTAGTCGCGACGATGTCGAGCGCTTCGCCGAGGGAAGATCGGATGCCGATCTAAATTGACCGCCAGTGTTCGCGCGGAGATGCCCGACAGAAATTAATGCACGAAGCGCGAGCGGACGATCCGGGCGGCATCAGCGATCCGTGTTTTGCATAGCTCGCATCGTTGCTCTGGACCAGGGCATCGGCGCTCACCGCAATGGATGCATGGATGCAGCGCGGGCTTCTCAGTCCATGCCCGCGACGCCAGTGGGGAAAGCTTTTTACTGACTCGCATGCATCAGGCATATCAGAGCGGGTCGATGGCCTGTTAACGCCCGCGGCGGCAAGGCCTAGCCAGCCCACGGCGGAGCAAGGCCATCAGCGCACGACCCATTCGCATAGCCATCGCCGGTTCGATTGATTCAAGATTCACGTGTCGTCAACAATTCATGACAGAAAGAGTGCGCGCAATCATACCCGGCGAGCCGGGGAACGAAAAGCGAGGGCATATGCCGAGTGATTCTCATACTGTTTCGGAAGGCGTCATCGTTCCGGCGCCGGCGACCTCCAGCGGGGCACGGGGGTCGCCGGCGGCGCGACGGCATACGCTGAGGCGGGCCGCGGTCGCCCGCCGGCGCGATGCGAAGGCTGCTCGAAGGCAATGCGCGATGGAGCGCGGGCAAGTCGATACGTCCCGACAGCGATTTCGCGCGCCGCCAATCGGTGGCGAACGAGGGGCAGCAGCCGTTCGCCGCCATCCTACTGAGCCTGGCTTCTGAACCCACGGCGACGGACACCGACCGGGGACACACCACGAAGAAAGCGCGACGCCTGGCTTGGACGCTGGCCAATCTAGGAAGCAACCGGAACGTACGGGAAGGTCTTCGACGGCTTCGAAGTGACCGACTCCTTACCTATGCCGAGGCGAACGGGAGTGTTCGACGCGATCGTGAACATCACATCCGGCGCGTTGTCGGTCAGCGAGCGGCCGTTCCAATCAAACTCATTCTCTGCATCGGGGTTTGTTGGTGCGCCGTCCGAGACTCGAACTCGGGACCCGCTGATTAAGAGTCAGCTGCTCTACCAACTGAGCTAACGGCGCACCGCGAATCGATGTACGTAGCAGGAATGGGTGGGGTGAGTGAAGGGGATTGAACCCTCGACACCTGGAGCCACAATCCAGTGCTCTACCAACTGAGCTACACTCACCGCCAGATCGAACTCTAGCAAAGATCCAAAAATCGCACAGCGCGAAACTCCATCTTCCGATCCCGCGCCGATCCGCTCGTGGCGCGCCAGAAGGGATTCGAACCCCTGACCCGCGGCTTAGAAGGCCGCTGCTCTAGTCCAACTGAGCTACTGGCGCTATGGTCGGGGCGACTGGATTCGAACCAGCGACCCCCTGCGCCCAAGGCAGGTGCGCTACCAGGCTGCGCCACGCCCCGACACTTCCAATTCTACTGGACCGCAAGCTCCCGAACCTAGTCACATCGGCGCGCATCGAATCCCAGTCGCGTCGTTGACCGCTCAGGAGATCGTTCCGAACGCGCTACTTTAACAGCGATGCGAAAGGTAAGAAAGCTGAAGCGAGGTCGAGCGCGCGTCGCGCGTTCGATGCTGCGGTAAAAGAGCTGCAGCGCGGTCGATGCGAGTTTGGAATTTCATGCACCAGCCGCGGCAAACATGCGGATCTGCGAGGGACCATTCCCAAATTCGGACAAAAATCCGCGACTCGATAGCAAAATGCGAAAGCGCTGATTTATCGCAAAGTTGCGCTAAATATCAGGGCGTGATGCGAGAAGATTTTCGCATTTCACAAAAAATACTGAGACGTAGATTTCAACAAATCATTTGCGTTTGTTACGGCACGCGGTTTGCTCATTTGAGATTCGGCGCTGGTGAATCTCTCCCCCGAGAACCTTTACGGCGCCTGTCCCCAAGCTGGCCGGGCTAAAGGTCGTAGGTCGCCCCAACTTACGATGCTCTCTTAGCCCGGCCTTTTCTTTTTCGCGTGACCCTACTGACGGCTCGTGGCTTCGCTCTCATTCGGATCGGCCGCATTGCTTTCACGAACCGGGCTCTCCGCTGATGCGGGATCACCGCCGGGCGCATCATGGCTATTGGCCGATATAGTTGTCGATTGTGGCGGAACGCATCCTCTTTGATTTTGATGCGCTGCTGGTCGATCCGGCAGGCGACGATGCGTGCGGAATTGCTTCGATGGCAGGTCCGCGGGCCCCAACGACTCAAGCCTCCTGCGCAACCAGTTTGGGTCGAGGCCGAGGAACGCGCACACCGACTCGAACGAGAACACATGAGGCGTTCCACGGGTGTCAAACCATATGCGCGCATCGACAAATTCGGCCCGCTTCGCGCCGGAACGGCAGTTCTTGGTTCGCACATAGCAGCGCAGCGCGTCTTCGAGAATCGCGAAGAAGAGCTTGAGTTCGCCGCTCGGCGCGCGCCCGCCAACTACCCTCTCGTAGTATTGAACCGGCAAGAGAGGATCATAGTCGCTAGATGCTGCCGGCTTTCGGTCTCCATTCCTGCTCCGCGCAGGCCCACGCGAGTTGTACTGAGCCCCCATTTTTCCCTCGTCGAAACAAAGTCCCGCGATTCCTTGCTAATCGCGGCATCCTGAGACAGACCTTGGGCATCTTCAGCGCTGCAGATACAACCAGAAACGGCCGACTTTGGTCGCTTTCGGGCAGATACGTGGCCCGACCGAATTTGGTTTGCGTTGGATTTGATGCGGACCCCACCTCGCGCGTCAGGCCGCGAGGGGGAGCACTACAGATACCACGAGAGAAGGTCATCTACCGTAAAAATTAGTCGTCCGGGCAATCTGCGAGTCACCCGTCAAACTGGGTAAAGTAATCAACTAGTACCACAAGAAAGCTTGCTAAAAGAAGAGCTGCCGCATTGTGAGATATCAGAATTATGCCTAGTTATGCTGAAAAAAGTCCTTATGGATGTTATAACCGTCTGATAGTTGCATATGGCGACATAACTACATGAAGCTTAAGCATGCTAAAGCGTGTAAAAACTGAAATGGACTTGACGCAGGAAATGCGTCTGGGCGCGCCCTTCTCATCCGGCGAAAAAGGCGAGCAATCGCTCGGTCAACGCTTCGGGCGCCTCTTCCGGAATGAAGTGCCCGCAATCGAGCCCCTCGCCGCGCAGGTCGATAGCCCACGACTTCCAAATCTCCAGCAGCGAGGCTCCTCGGCGGCCGCGTGCGCCCCATAGCGCGAGCAGCGGCATCGCAAGTTTGCGGCCCGCGGCGCGATCGGCCTCGTCAAATTCGCAATCGCAGGTGATACCGGCGCGATAGTCCTCGCAGCTCGCGTGAATCACTTCGGGATCGCGAAATGACCTGCGATACGCCTCGAGCGCTTCGGGACTAAACGTCCCGGTGCCGCGCCAGCTCTGCAGCGAATGCTCGAGGAAATAGTCCGGGTCCTTGCCGATGAGAGTCTCCGGGAACGGCGCCGGCTGCGCGAGAAAATACCAATGATAGATCGCGGGCGCGCCGTATCTGTCAACGCGTTCGAACTGTTCCAGGGTCGGGATGATGTCGAGCACAGCGGCGCGTCGCACCCGCGCCGGATGGTCGAGCGCGAGGCGATAGGTGACGCGCGCGCCGCGATCGTGACCCACCACGTCGAAGCGGTCGAAGCCGAGCGCGCTCATCACCTCGACCATGTCGAGCGCCATCGCGCGCTTCGCATACGGCAGATGCTCGGCATCGGTGGGCGGCTTGCTGCTGTCGCCATAGCCGCGCAGGTCGGGAATCACCAGGGTGAATTGCTGCGCGAGGCGCGGCGCGACCTTATGCCAGATGACGTGATTCTGTGGATATCCATGGATGAGCAGCAGCGGCGCGCCGCTGCCGCCGGTGAGCAAATTGATCTCGGCGCCCGAAGTTTTGATGAGCTTGGTGGTGAATCCTTCGAACATGATGGGTCTCCTGAAGTTGTTACGCCTGGTTGGATGATTGAAATGGCTTAGCCCTTACTCATCGAAATGCCAATGGCGTAGCAGTAGCAGTCGGACCGGATGCAATTGCAGGCGAGGCAAAAGGCGTCGAGGCGGCGGAAGCCTCGGCCGAGGGCTGGGTTCGTATCCACTCACCCTCGGCGGCAGCCGCCGTAAGCCACGTCGTCAACGACGCTTTTTCGGATTCTGTCCACTGGATCTTTTTTTGTGCGACCTTCGTCCGCTCCTCATCCGCGAAGCATTGCGTGCTGGTGTATTTGACCGTAGTTGTCGAATTGTCAGATGGCGAAAGAACATACTGCGCACGAAACGCCAGTCGGTAGACACTCCAACCGTCCGTCGCTCCCAGAGTGTGTTCCGAAATTACGTGCGCTTTCCAATCGAATCCGTACTCGACCCAACGTTGCGGCATGGCACCCGATCTCCCCAGGACTGCTGTTAGTTCGAGAATCTTGGAGGAAGGATGCGTCACCGACCAGGAATTGGACGGGTTGAGTATGTAAGTACCTGCGTTCCACGGAAATCCAATGAATACCCTTGGACTTACGCTATAAGGGCCAGAATGGGAGTACACCGCTTCGGGGCGAGCCATCACATTAAACAGATCGTCAATCGGCTGCTCGACTCGCGCGGTTGCCTCGAAATTTAGGCAACCTTGGTCGTCGATATGGCTCCGCGCCTCGTGCACCACTGGCTCAGCATAGGCACTTCCTGCGACTACACACATCGCCACGATTACAAAAAAGGGTCGCCAGAAAAAGAGGCGGTTTCCGGAGCCACGTTCCTGGGTAAATCCTTCGAACATGATGTCTCCTGAGGATGTCGGACGAGTGGATTAACGTAGTCCCTAGCCACCTCGATTCAAAATGGCCGGCTGAAGAAAATCGAGGAGGATTTTGACGCACTCTGGACAATATCGATACATATATGTAGCGTATTTATGCCCCTGCATCACTCGCGCGAACTGGGAGCAATCCTGTGGAACAGTTTCAGAACAAAGTTGCGATCGTCACTGGCGGTGGCATGGGTCTGGGGCAGGCCCTCTGTGAGGAGTTGGCCCATCGAGGGTCTGTCGTCATTGTCGCGGACATTCTGGGCGATGCTGCCAAACGAGTGACTTGTCGGTTAGCGCAGAGCGGCGCAAAAGCGCGCGCGGTACAGGTTGACGTTTCGAAGCAGGAAGACGTCGCGCGTCTGGTTGAAACAACGGTGTCCGAATTCGGGCGCCTCGACTACATGTTCAACAACGCAGCCATCGCTATCGGCGGCGACGCACGCGACGTCTCTCTGGAACAGTGGAACCGCGTCCTCGACGTAAACTTGCGCGGCGTCGTCTATGGGACGCTCGACGCATATCAAGTCATGGCGAAACAGGGCCACGGGCACATTGTTAACATTTCCTCAGCCAGCGGCCTGATTCCGCAACCCGGCAATGCACCCTACTGCACCTGCAAGCACGGGATAGTCGGCCTTTCGCTTTCACTCCGATTTGAGGGATCCGACCTGGGCATAAAGGTGAGCGCCGTTTGTCCCGGCGACATGAAGACCAGCATCTATGAGAACATGGTCGTTATGAATATGAAGGTGCCGCGTGAGCAGGTGGCCGCGCTAAGCAGACGTTCTCACTTTCTGATGCCCCAGTGG
Organism: uncultured delta proteobacterium; assembly: GCA_963815835.1. GTDB lineage: Bacteria > Desulfobacterota > Binatia > Binatales > Binataceae > DATGKG01. The sequence continues at coordinate 1,467,179 of CAWFIF010000001.1, read as the reverse complement.
ACCGCGGAGGATGCAGCGCGCGAGATCTTGCGCGGGGTATCCCGCAACCAGGCTCTGATCGTTTTTCCTGCCGCAGTTCGATTCATATGGCGCGTGTATCGCGCGTTCCCGCGCTTGATCTATTGGATAAGCCTTCGCCGAATGAGGATGTTTCGCAAGATTCGGATTAACGATTGAAATAGTCTCGACGTCGGCTGCGATGAATTCGACAAAACACCTGGCGAAGCTCGGACCTGGACGCCCGCGCGACCCGGCTGCCGATGCGGCAGTGCTTCGCGCGGCGTTGGAACTGTTTATCGAACACGGTATCGAGGGCGCGAGCTTCGAGCGGATTGCCAAACGCGCGGGCGTCGCGCGAACGACTATTTACCGCCGCTGGTCGTCGCGCGAGGATCTGCTCGCTCAAGCGATGGAGGTGGCCAGGGACGAGCCCGAGCGTTGGCTGGCCACCACAGATCGCGTCCCGCCCACGAAGCTCATTGGATGGCTGGTCGATGCGCTCTCGGAGACTGTCACAAGGCGCGACTACCGTAAGATCGTCGCCAAGCTGATTGGCTCCGTGCCAAATTCTCCAAAGCTGATGTCGGTCTACTGGAACAGTTACATACTCCCGCGGCGCAAGATGGTAACCCAGGTTATGGATCGGGCGCGCACCAGCGGCTTGCTGCCAAAAGACGCCGATCCGGAAATTCTGCAGGACATGATCGGCGGCGCGATTATGTATCACCTGCTGGTCCGTCCGGGTCACCGGAGCGTCAAGGAGATGCGCGTTTACATCCGCGAACTGCTGCGCCAAATCGGTATCGCTACCGTCGCCGATCGCCGAAGCGACTCCCCTCCACTCGCATAGAATTCGCCGCTTGACATCCATTGGCGTGCGAGGTATTTAACCTGAAGGTTATTTAACTAGACGGTTCACAACAGATGTCCCCTGACCCACTCACCACCACTTTTGCCGCGCTGGCCGATCCCACCCGGCGTGCGATCCTGGCGCGGCTGGCCTCGGGCGAGTCCTCGGTCACCGAACTGGCCGAACCCTTCGAGATGAGCCTGCCCGCGATTTCCAAGCATCTCAAGGTGCTGGAGCGCGCGGGGCTGATCGCGCGCGGACGCGAGGCGCAATGGCGCCCCTGCCGGCTGGAAGCGGGTCCTCTCAAAAAAGCTTCGGACTGGATCGAGCATTATCGCCGCTTCTGGGAGCAGAGCCTCGATCGCCTCGAGGCTTATCTGCGCGAGGTGCAAAAGGACTCTTCAAAGAAGGAGAAGAAAAATGGCCGCCGAGACCAGCAGCGTCACTGAATCAGCCGGGCGCGAGCTCGTCATCACACGCGTCTTCGATGCGCCCCGCGGCCTCGTTTTCAAGGCGTGGACCCAGCCTGAACATCTGATGCGATGGTGGGGACCGCATGGTTTTACCGTCCTCAAATGCGAGATGGATCTTCGCGCCGGCGGCGGATGGTATGTGCATATGCGATCGGCGCACGGTTCCGAAGACCGCCAGCGCGGGGTGTTTCGCGAAATAGTAGAACCTGAGCGTGTCGTGTTCACCTATGCCTTTGAAGATGAAAACGGAACGCGCGGCCATGAGACTATCGTGACAGTCACCTTCGCCGATGCCGCCGGCAAGACCCGGCTCACGTTACGTCAGGGCATTTTCGAATCGGTCGCGATGCGTGACGATCATGTGCGTGGCTGGGGCGAGGCGCTGGATCATTTCGCCGAATACGTGACGAAATCCTAACGGATCGAAAGCGATTGCCAGGGGTAGGAGAAAAATCATGGAAACAACCAGCAGCGTTACCACTAGTACCTCCGACCGCGAGCTCGTTCTCACGCGCATCTTCGACGCGCCGCGTGAGCTCGTCTTCAAGGCGTGCGCCGAGCCCGAGCATTGGGTCCACTGGCTGGGGCTGCGGGGAATCACCGGAAAAGTCCTGCAAAGCGCCAGGCGGCCAAGCGACGCTTATCGATACTACATGCGCGATGCCGAGGGAGGCGATCATTGGTTGCAGGGCGTCTTTCGCGAATTCGTCGAGCCCGAGCGGCTGGTCTTCACCTGGGGGTGGGCAACTGAGCAATGGCAGCCGACGAGTCCTGAAACGATCGTGACGATGACCTTCGAAGACGTGGGCGGAAAGACCAGACTGACGCTTCGGCATGGAGTATTCGAATCGGTCACCGCGTGCGATCTGCATCGCGAAGGATGGACCAGCAGCGTCGAGCGTCTCGCGGAACACCTGCCGGCCGTTCGATAGGCAGCGACAAGGAGTAGTATTATGGGAACAAGTAGTAACGTCGCGAGCAGCACCGCCGAGCGCGAACTCGTCATCACGCGCGTCTTCGACGCGCCGCGCGCGCTCGTCTATAAGGTCTGGAGCGAGCCCGAGCACATGGTCAAATGGCTCGGCCCGCAAGGCTTCACCGGCACCATCCTTCAATTCGATCCGCGTCCGGGCGGCGCTTATCGATTCCACATGCGCGACCCCCAGGGCGGCGATCATTGGCAGCAGGGCGTCTACCGCGAAGTTACGCCGCCGGAACGATTCGTCTGCACCTACGTATGGGCAGATGCGGAGGGCAAGCCGACCCGCCCCGAAACGTTGTTAACGGTGACCTTCGAGGAGATCGGGGGAAAGACCAAGCTCACCTTGCGGCAAGGCCTGTTCGAATCGGTAACCGCACGCAACGACCATCGCGGCGGATGGACCAGCAGCCTCGATCGTCTCGGCGAGTACCTGGCGACCGCTCGCTAGCCGACAAGGAGTAGCATCATGGGAGCGAGTAGTAACATCCCGAGCAGCGCCGGTTTCGAGTGCGTCATCACGCGCGTCTTCGATGCGCCGAGAGCGCTCGTCTTCAAGGCGTGGACCGATTCTGAGGCGCGGGCCAAGTGGTTCGGTCCGCAGGGTTTCACCGCAACCATCATCGAAAACGATGCGCGCACCGGCGGCGCGTATCATTTCCATATGCGCGGACCGAATTACGACGAGCACTGGCGCGGCGTTTATCGCGAAGTCATCACGCTGGAGCGGCTCGTCTTCACCTGGGGTCCGTGGATTCGGGCGAGTACTGGCGACACTCTCGTTACAGTGACGTTCGAGGACGTGGGCGGAAAGACGCGCCTCACGCTGCGCCACGCGACGTTCCCCACAGAGACGATGCGCGACGATCATACGCGCGGATGGAACACTACGCTGGATCGCCTCGCGGAGTTGGTGGAGATGGCGCATGAATGACACGCGGCATTATCTCGGAATCGATTTCGAAGTTTGGGAAGCGCAGCAACGATGGTTGTGGTGCGTCATCGATCCGCATCGCGACGGCGGCGCGATCGGCGCCGCGTCCAGCGAGATCGATGCGGTGCGCGACGCTTGCATGTCAATTGAAGAGATGTCAGCGCGCAGCGAACCGCTTACGGGGATCGGCTGGGAAGTCGCGTTGGCCAGCCTCGAGCGCTATCTGGCCTGTGTTCGTGACCCGCAGGCGGCCGAGTTGCGCGCACTCAGGGCTTGATGATCACGACCGTGCCAACAGGGAGCAGCCGTTCGAGATCGTCGATGTCCTTGTTGTTCACCGAAATGCATCCGGTGGTCCAATTGATGTGGCCCGCGTTGAGAATCGGCACGTCGGTGCCGTGGATGCCGATGGCGCTACCGACCAGGGGGGCCTTGCCGTCATGATCGACAGGAACCACGCCGTTAACGCGCAGCGTCTCATAACGCACGCGATCGACCAGGTTCGGGTAGTTTAATCGCAGGAACCATTTAAATCGCGCGCTCGGATATTTCTCGACGATAGTGTAAACGCCCTCGGGCGTGCGGCGATCCTGCGCCCATAGTTTGGCGCCAAGGTCGAGATTGCGGCCGAATACCGCTTCATATTTTTTGAATAGCCGGCCCTTGTAGTAGACGGTGAGCTCGTGACGTTTCTTGAAGATGTTCACCGCCCAGCTGTTCGAATCCAGCGACGAATCATCACGAGTTTGGTCGAAGAGAATCGAGCCGGGCGTGCGCGATGGTTCCGGTGGTCCCGCGACTTCCTTCTTCTCCCCAGAAGTTAAGGGAACCGTGACAGACGCTGTCTGCACTCCATCTTGCGATACGAGGGTGCCGGCGGTTGCGCCGTTAACCGTCGCCCCATCGATGGCCGCGGCAACTGTTGACGTCTCGATCTGCCCGGCCACCGGAATTGGCGGAAGAACCGTGGCTACCTGAGGCCTCGGGGTATCGTAAACTGAGGACTCGGGGACAGTGACCGGAGGCGCGACGATCGGTTCATCGGTCGGCGAATTGGTGATCCGCATTTCCTGCGAATCCAGGTGCGGTCGATGCCGATCTCGCGCAAATGCCGGAGTAACCGCCAGGACCACAAGCATGGCTGCGGATGCAATCAGCCCGAATCCCATCTTCATCGTGTGCCGCACCCCTTCGTCAACCACTAATTCTGCAAGTCCTCGTTCGTTTGGTCAATTGCCGTAGCACTTTTGTATGTAAGATGTGACAGGAGCCGCAATGGACAAGCGTATCGGCATCGCGATGGCGAATTTAAGCACAGGCATATACGTGCTAACGGTCAACGACGGAACGCATCGCCACGGGATGTCGTCCTCGTGGGTGGTGCAGGTTTCGGGCGAGCCTCCGCTGTTCATGGCGGCGGTGGACAACAATCACTTCTCGCGCGCGATGGTCGCGAGCGCCGGCGCTTTCGGCTTCAACATTGTGGGCCGGCGCGGCAAGGAGCTGGAGGATTATTTCTACTCCGCACGTTCGCGCAGGCCGGACAATCTCGAGGGACTCGCCTATCAACTATCGCCCACGCTCAAGATGCCGTGGCTCGATCTCGCGATGATCTCCATCGAGGCGCGCGTCGTCGATAGCCACATCGCGGGCGATCATACGATGTTCATCGCGGAGATGACCGACGTGCGCGTCCGTGAGAAGGATCACCCGCTGACGTCGTTGGATCTCGAGTACGTGTATGTCGGCGGCAAGGAAGTGTTGCAGCGTTGAGCCGAGCAGAAGCAGAATCCGGAGCTGATGACCCTCTCCGACCCGTCACAGTTCATGCGCGCAGCCATCGCATGAACTGCGCCGGGCCACCTCCCCCAAATAATGGGGGAGGCGCAGGATTTTTTGCAATAAACTGACACGCCCATTCTCGCGCAGGAGGCACATGTAATGACAACCACGCCCATCAAATTCGGCTACATGCTGGATTTCCGCAATCCCGAATCCTCGAACCTCGACTTCGGCACTTTCTATTCCGAGATGTTCCGCCAGATCGATTTCATCGAACGCGCCGGCTTCCATTCGATCTGGGTCACCGAGCATCACTTCGTCAACGACGGCTATCTCGCCCCTGTGATGCCGATGCTGGCCGCGATCGCCGCGCGCACGACCCACCTCACGCTCGGCACCTACGTCCTACTGGCGCCGTTCTATCATCCGCTGCGGCTGGCAGAGGACGCCGCGATGATCGATGTGCTCTCGGGCGGCCGCCTGCGCCTCGGGATCGGGATGGGGTATCGCGACGAGGAATTCGACGGCCTGCAAGTGTCGAAGAAGACTCGCCTGAGCCGCACGCTGGAGACGATCGAAATCCTCAAGCGCGCATGGACGGGAGAGCGCTTCAGCTTCGAGGGCAAGCATTTCAATTTCCACGATGTGCGCGTGCTCCCGCGTCCCACCAGCCGGCCGCATCCGGAGCTGCTATGGGGTGGGATGACCACCAAAGCGATCCAGCGCGCCGCCGAGTTGGAGTTGGGATTCGCGTGCAACCTCGGACGCCATCAGATTGAAATTTATCGCGAGGCGATGCGCGCCCGCGGCAAGGATCCCGCCGCCTATAGCCTCGTCAACAGCCGCATCGTGTATGTGGCCGATGACGAGAAGAAGGCATGGGACGACATCGAGGCGGCGGCGATGTACCAAGCGACTCTCTATGGCAAATGGCTCTCGGCGGCGACGCCAGGCCAGCGATGGATTCAGCCCGACCCCAGTCAGTTGAAGTCGAGCAGCATCATCGGGAGTCCGGAGACGGTGCGCGCGCGGTTAGCGGAGGTAATCGAGACGGCCGGCGCGACCGAGTTGATCATCAATACGCAACTCCCCGGCCTCGCCCCGTCGAAGGCGATGCGGTCATTGGAGCGCTTCACGACCGAAGTGCTCCCGAGGTTGCGCAAGTGATCCGCGCTACTGGAGCGATTGCCGTATCGAATTCAGAACGAACAGGAACATGCGTGGCGAGATCACAACTCCAAGCATGTTCATTTGCTTCAGCACCCTAAGCTCAGCCGGCGTTATCTTGTTCTTCCGCAAGAGCGCGCGACTTTGGAGAAACTGCTTCCAAGCCTCGTTGGGGCGCGGCGCGGCGGATCGATGGGAAGGCACAAAATCCTGCGCGTCAGGATGCAGCAAAAGGAAGAGCTTGCTTTTTTCCAGGCCAAGCACGTCGGCAATGCTCGAGAGCAGGCGCAGCGAGGGATGTCGCGCGCCGCCCTCTATATAAGCGATATGGCTACCCTGTACCCCAATTTCCTGGCCGAGCTGCCGCTGGCTCAGCCCCAGAGAGATCCGCGCTTCCCTAATCACCACACCAAGAGTCCGCTTCTTCATATCTGATACTCTGTTAACAGCGCCCTTCGCAGTTTCGCGTAATGAACCATTCCCGCCAGATAGATCAGGTGGTGCTTGGGTTGACGCGAGCCTCTGAAGTCAATCCCCCATCCGGTCTTCAAATAGTCAAGTATGCTGTCGAGATTCCCGTTCAAGTCATGTAGCGCCGCAATCTCGCTTCTAAACATTTGACGCGCCGCTGACTTTGGGTAAGCGGCGACGCTCACGAGAACGTCCGCTGTGAGCTCGACCGGATCATCCAAGTGGCTCGAGTATGCCGCGTCGAAAAAAAAGTGGACCGGACGATGGTCGGCGTGCCGCAGAACCCCCAGCGCCAGGTGGTGCCCGATCTCGTGACAGAAGGTAGCTCCCACCGCGACCGGGTGGTGTGCGGTATTGAGATAAATGAGACCGCCTTTGCGCTGGTCCTTCGCTACTTCGTCAATTGAGCGTACGTAAAATCCCCGCAGCGCCATCCCATCGCGCTCCCTGCACTTACGAACGGACAGGTTTAGCGAAAGCCGCTTCGAAATAGCGCTAAAGTCCGCTTTTGAAGGGAGCGGAAGCTTTTCGCGATTCAGCCGGGGCCAGAGCCTGCTTCCTGATGCGATCAGCGCCAGCACCTCCGGCCGTCCAACATTTTGCCACAGTGCTTTCTTGTAGTCGCGCTGGATCAGTTTTTCCAGATCGCGCAGCGGCTGCCGCCAAAAAGCGCGCTGTCTCGGCGGCAGCTTCGCACTCGCAAGTATATGCTGCGCGATACTCCGCAGAGCTGTCAGGCCCTTTTGCGTCCTCTGGTTCATCGCTCGTAACAACCGGTGGCCAATCTATCTCACCCACCGCGGCACGAATGTCAAGACCCGACGCGCGTCTCTATCCACCACCGGTTCACAAGAATCTCGGTCTTCCGATTCTTGCAGCCTTCCTCTATCCACCAGGCTGTCGCTGATCTATGGCGGAGAAATAGAGCGATTGAACGTTCACCCAAACTGTCAGGAGGTCAACAACATGGAGTTACGAGTTATAAGAGAAGGGCGAGAGCGCGAGGTTTTTACGAAGCGAATGACCCAGGCGCGCGCGTTTCGCAACGGCGGATTCCGGGAAACAGACAAGTCGTGCATCGGCAGGATACACCTTCAATTCGGCAAGGCATACGCGCTGTTCGATGACGACTCGCCACAGCCCGATCAGATGATCGCCGGGTTCATAATGCACGATTTGGCTTCCTTTGCTTTGTCCTATTCGAAGCCGGACTTCAGCGCATATACCCCGGAAGCGGTATTCGAGATCGGCGAGATGTGGTCGCTGGCCAAGGGTGCGGGAATGTGCGCTCAACGCGGAGCGGTGCTACTTCTCGGCCTGCTGCAAGCGCAGGCAGTGGTTGGCTATGCGATCGTCAAGCCGTGGGACCTGACGGCCTTCTATCGCGACCTCATACCAGTAGGCGAGCCGATAGAATGGCCATACGCACGTACCCTTGAGGGCGGTAAGATCTTCTGCCGCGCAATGGTCTCGGAGGGCGAGCATCTTCGGCGCTGGATCAGTCAAATGTGGTCCACGGGTTTCGAAACCCGAGACGGCCATCGAGTGGTCCGATTTCCGGCAAATATCGGCGAGACCACCAGCGACGCCGCTTCGGTGGACACGCGGTTGACGACGGACTCCGAGAACGGAGTCATCTCGGGATAACGCAGGAACTGGGCGGCGGCCGAGTTTTCGGTCGCCGCCACCCCGAACTGACACGGCCGACGCCCAATAGGCCGTTTGTCGGCGCGGCGTGATGTCGGCCTCTCATCGTTCATGCGTGTATACTAATTGTTAGCCACGGAGGGTGGACCATCCTCCGAGTCGATGTATTTGTGAAAGCTGAAATCCGAAACAAAGCCAACTCGACCCGAAGTAATTCCGAGGGTCGTCCTGCGGACTTGGCAAAGGGCCTCGCGAGCCAACGTCGATGGTCGAAATTACATAAACGAAGCCACCGAGTGATAGAAAAATAAGGGGTTTTCGGTTTGGCTCGATGCATAAAGTGAAAAAACAAAGCCACTGCGAGACACCGTCGAGCAGTGTTCTGAGGCTCTGGCGAAGGACCTCGAATGGCCAAGTCAGACCCTCAAAAGTGCAAAAACAAACCCACTAGTAGCGCGGCCCCCGTTCGATCGCAGAAGTGCAGGAACTGGAGTTACCCCGTTTCAGTGCCGAGGGTGAGGAGTTTGGGAGTTTCATGGTTGTAAGTGATGTGTCCTTTCGTAGTTGATCGGCGAGAGATAGTCGAGGACGGAATGGCGCAGCGATGCGGGTTGTACCACTCGCCCTCGATGAACTCGAACACCGCCATCCGCGCCTCGAGCGGGGCTCTTGAAGCGGCGAGCGCGCGAGCAGTTCGCATTCCGCAGCTGGTTCGCGAAGAAGACTTTCGCACATCGCGTTGTCGAAGCAATCGCCGACCGAGCCCATCGAAGGGCGCACCAGCCAGCTTCGCGGCAGCGCGCGCCGAACTGGATCGAGGTGTACTGGGTGCCTTCCCGGTCGGAATGATGGATGACCGCGTCGGGGCGGCGCTGCCACAACGCGTAGTCAAGCGCCTCGCAGCACCAGCTCGGTGCGCAGATGGGTCTACCATCGCCCAGCCCACGATCCTGCGGCTGAACACGTCGAGCACCACCGCGAGGTCGAGGAACCCGGCCCAGGTCGGGCATGTAGGTGATATCAGCCACCCACAAGCAGTTGGGTTGCGGCGCCAGGAAGTTGCGCTCGACCAGATCCGGCGCCAGGGCGCGCGTTGCGATCGCGCACCGTGGTATGGATCGCAACTTGCGCCGGCTGGCGCCGATCAAACCGAGCGCTTTTTCAACAGCCGCGCCCACTCGCTTGCGGGCGCCTATTTCACCTAATGCCCTCCTGCGCGGAGTTCTCGGCCTCGCGTGGACTCGCGTGCGCACCATAGGTCGCATGCGAGCTGTTGATGGATCGCGCTCATGCGAACGGCTGAGCTGCGCGTCGGCTCGGCTGCGCGCCGAGGGCGGGCCCCGGTGCCGCCATGCATAGAAGCCGCTGGGGGACCCAGTACACCTCATCCAGTACCCGGCACATCGTCGCGGTCCGCATAACTGGCCTGATTCGCACTCACGAATTGGAACGCCGTGACGGCAGCGAGCCGGTCTCCGTCGCGAACCAGGCCGCGGCTTTTGACAAGATTCTTCGCGCTCTTCGCGCAGGATGCGATTCTCGCGCCTAAGCCGGGTGAGTTCCTCGCGCTCCGCAGTGGTGAGCCCATCGCTGCGCCGTCCTTCATCGCGATCGGCCTGCGTCGACCCAGTTGCGAATCGACTGTGAAGTGGTCTGGTAACTCCCGGGCCAGTTCTTACGGCCGTTGCGTCCCGCCCGCACCAGCTCCACCATCTGCTGCCGATACTCCGGCGCGTACCGTTCTGAGGCTTGGCGATGGTTACCATCGAATGGCCAAGTCTACCCTTAAAAGTCAAAAACAAACCCACTGTCCACGACACCCGTCGATCGCAGAAGTGCAGGAACAAAGCCACCCGGGCGGATTCGACCCATCGGAAAAATGCTAAAACAAAGCCATTGCGGGATGGGGATTATGCTAATGTTGACTCCAATGACTGATAATGCGAGTCTGGTCAGCGACGTGACAGGCTGGATCAGGGATTGATTGAGATTACTTTGATGCCGTTAGCGCGATGAATCGGTTTAGTAGAGCGCTCGGAAGTGATGAGTTCAACCGCTGACCCGACAACCGCGCAGGCAACATGGAGTGCGTCGATGCCGGAGATGCCAGTCTTGGTCCCTTCCTCTATCGCGAAGGCCAATAGGTCGTCGCTGTTCGGAACGTGAATCGAAGTATGTTTGAAAAACTCTTCGTAGAATTCCTGCTCTTCTTTGTTGCCGTGGTAGATACACTTCGGCAAAAGCTCGATCCTCACGTAGTCGCTGGTCACATATTCGCGAAGAGGATCGTTGAGAAAAGAAAGGGCGATCCCAGAGAAGGGACCGCCCTTGGATGCGGTGATCAAGACGCCAGAATCAATATACGTGCGAACCGCCACTAACGACCGCGCGTTTCATCAACCAAACGTTCAAGCTCTTCAGGTGTCATTGGAGATTTGCTCTTCGTCGCGATTTTGTCGCGTAGCATGAGTAATTTATTACGCGACTCCTCAAGGGAAGGCAGCATAACGAAAATGGCACTCCCTGCGTTCAGTTCTGGTATCGCGACAGTGTTGGATGCCGGTGCTGACCAGAGAACCGCTTCGATGGCGTATCCCGGTTGTGCTTTAGCTAACAACGCATCAATCTTCGTCTGATCTATCGATAACAACATGTTGTGGCTCCCTGTTTAACTCCCCTTCGTAGTAATGTTTACGGCTGATCCACTTAAATCCTTCGTGTTTGGTGATCGCGGCTATCTCAACGGGACCGCCGACCATCTGCGCGCCCGGCAAAAACCGGCTATACATGATTGCGGCATGTACCAAGAAACGCGCCAGATCGACCGCGTCCTGAATTGGCATCGGAGCGAAAACCAAAGGTGCCTGCAAACTAGCTTGCAAAATAGGTGTCAGCTGCTTAGCCAAATCGTCCGCTGTGACCGGAGCATTTCCCTGTGTTCCGCTCACCGACGCCAGAACCTGAAAAAGAAAAGGACTATAGCCAGACAAGATTCGCTGAATTATGTCCGATAGCCCGCCGTAACTGACGCCAGGTTCTTCCGGTTTTCGCATTTGTCGCGGCTTCGCGGCTTTGCCTGCTTGAATCTCTACAAGCCATGTTTCGCCCAATCCCTGCCCGCTCGAATATCCGCCGAACATCAAACCGATGTTCAAAGCTAAGCGTGCCGCCTCGGATTGACGACCACACTCATCTTCCAAAAACTTAGCCACGATCTGGGATACGTGCTCCATTGTGTACGAGTCGGGATCGAAGTTGAGTTTCTGCGCCTCTTCTTTCCGCATCAATTTGGCCCGAAGGTCTTTGATGAGGGTTCCGATCGAGGCATTCCCAATGCTGCCCGCTCCGAACGAAACGCATCCTATGGGACGCCCTTTATACAAATTAAAAATCTTGTTCGCGTTGTCGTATACGTTGGCAACTCCCATCTGATTCGGAAGCATTGTTATCATTAGCGTCGATGCGCTGTCCGACGCGATGACGACGCCGTCGTGGACGCCAATGATAACCGCGATACTCATTTCGCTTTACGCTGTTGCCGTTTTCCGGTTTTCTTGCCCGCTGTGGGATCGCTGTTTATCAACAGTTTAATCGCCCTGTTCAAATCTGCCGGATCGACCTTCCGCAGTCTATCGCGGAGTTTGTCATCTTCTCGCCGTGTTTTTTCGGTGATTGACACGGCGCCACTTTAGCGCGGCGACACGGCAACGGCTAGTTGTCGCTAGATTGGAGCATCTTCTCAAACATCGCGGGGTTTTTCCGATTGTTGAAACGGAACGCGAATTCGTTGAGATAGAGCGGCAGATACGCATCCGAGATGTGATGAAACTGGCCCATGATCCCGCGTTTGATCAGACTCCAGTACGATTCAATCGTCTGGGTATGGACCGAGCCAACCACGTACTGATGCTTGCGATGCGAAACGGACTCGTGACGGAAGCCCATTTTCTCAAGATGGCGATATCCGGCGTGTTCGTCGGTTGCGACTAGCTGCGCTTTGGTCGAAACGGCCTGCCTGACGAACGCTTCCTGCGTGTCGAATCCGAGCTTTTCCACAGCCTGACAAATGACGTTACCTTTGCGCGCAATCGCGCCGATGACCATCGTTTTGCCGCTCCAGCCTGCAATATGATTTCGCTTGTCGGCGTGTTTATTCTTCTCCAGTCCACCGATGAAGGTTTCGTCTACTTCGACCGTTCCGCCATCCTCGCCAAGCATCGGGATCACGTCTCCGCGCATCGCGGCGCGCAGGCGCATCGCGACATACCACGTAGTCCGATATGCGTGCGTCGAATCCTCACCGAAGATGATGCGATGAAGCTGGAGAGCGCTGATACCTTTCTTCGCCGTCAGGATCAGATACGCGATCTTGAACCACAGTTTTAACGGGATTTTCGTATTCTCGAAAATCGTCTCAGTGGTCAGGCTGAAACGGTATCCGCCGTTCTTTGCGCAGGTCCGAATCTCGCCGGTCATTTTGTCGATAGACTGTGCTCCGCTCTTACAAACCCAATGATACGGACGCGCTTTCAGCGTGATGATGCGCCGATTGCCGCATCGCGGACATTCGACCTCACCATTGGGCCAGCGCTGCGCTAGCAGGGCTTTCCGGCAGGCTTCTTCATCAGGTAGCAGGGCATCGAATTCAGCTAACGTCTTCATGCTCCAAATCTACGCTAATTTGGAATTGGAGTCAAGTCTAGCATAATCCCCTGCGGGATCAGGAGAATGGAAGGTGTAACGTATTGAATAATAACAACTTTTGAAGTGCCCGAGCGTCAGGAGTTAGGGCAAAAAATGACACCTTCGTGACGCGGGTAGCGCTCCGCCATCAATCTAGAGTCTCCGTCTCGTCACACCTCATGCTCGCAGCGATCGCATGAACTACGCGGTTCAGCCTAAAAGGTAAGTAACATTCGGACCGAACAGAACCGTGGCCGTTGAGGTCCTTCGCGCAACGCTCAGGACACTCCGCAGCGATGCCGCGAACCTCACGAGAGCATCGTGCCTCGGAGGTCCTTCGCCAAGCCTCAGGACGCTGCTGGGCGTTGCCCAGCAGCGATTTGACCATCCGCAAAATGCTCTGTTAGCATCGCCGTCCACTGCGGAGAGGAATGGGCATGCCTATCGGAAAAAACGAACTGCGTACGGTGATGGGCCATTTTGGCACCGGCGTCACCATCATCACCACTTTCAATCGCGAGGGCGCGCTGCACGGACTTACCGCCAACGCGTTCACCTCGCTCTCGCTGGTCCCTCCGCTATGCCTCATCTGCGTTGACAAGAAGGCTGAGAGCTATTCGTCGTTCGAAGAGAGCAAGGTCTTCACCGTCAATATCCTGCGCGATGACCAGGAAGAGCTGTCGCGCAGATTCGCGGTCAGCGGCGGGGACAAGTTCACCGGAGTCGCATACAAGCTCGGCGGCAACGGTGCGCCGATTCTCGACAATGTCATCGCATGGCTCGAGTGCAAGGTCACCGCGGCTTACGACGGCGGCGATCACACCATCTATATCGGCGAGATTGAGGAAGCCCAGACGCGCGAAGGAAAGCCGTTGATGTTCTTCCGCGGCGGCTATCGCGCACTCGGTGACTAAGCCATCGAAGTGAGTTCCGCTCCACGGCTTCCCGGCATCAGCGTCTTTCTGCCCTCTCACAACGAGGAACCGAATGTCGAGCGCGTGGTGCGAGGTTTTCTCGCCGAGCTTCCGCGCGTTGCCGATGATTATGAAGTCATCGTCGTCAACGACGGCAGCACCGACAAGACCGGCACGATCGCCGATCGCCTCGCGAGTGAAAATTCCCGCGTTAGAGTCGTCCATCATGAGAAGAACCGCGGCTATGGTGGCGCGGTGATTTCCGGCATCCGCGCGGCGACGCAACCTTACGTCGTGCTCGCCGATGGCGACGGCCAATTCGATCCAAAGGAGATCGAGAGCCTTGCCGCGTATGTTCCAGAGTATGATGTGGTGGTTGGCAAGCGCATCCGTCGCGCGGACCATCTGATGCGACGCATCAACGGCAGAGCATGGACGATGCTGGTGCGTATCGTGTTGGGAATCGAGATTTCGGACATCGACTGCGGATTCAAGCTGTTCAAGCGCGAGTTCCTCGACGGGATGGAGCTGCGGGCACACGGTGCAATGATCTCGACCGAGCTGATGGCGCGGGTGACAGGCCGGGGCGCCAAAATCAAGGAAGTGGGCGTGCATCATTTGCCGCGACTGGCGGGAGAGCAGTCAGGAGCGAACTTCAAGGTCATCGCACGCGCGTTTAAAGAGCTCTTCGCACTATATGGTGAGCTTAGAGCAGAACGTCATCGGCAACTTCACTAAAGGCTAACGCTAGTCGTGAAATCCCGCCTCAAAGCGGTTATTATGTGAACCGATTGGTTTAGCTCGCCGCGCAGAGATGCTAAAAAAGAGCGGGAAAATTTGTGGATTCCGCGGAATGCTCGTGGCACGGCATTAGCAGTAAGAATAAGAACTAGAACTGGAAACCGCAGCCAATAAGGACTGCACCTAAGAGAGGGAGAAGAAGAAGATGAAGCGTACACTAACCGTCCTGTCTGCCGCGCTGTTCGCCGCTGCTCTTGCTGCGCCGGCATTTGCGCAGGGAGAGCCCGCTGCTGCGTCAAGCGCTGCGCCTGCGGCAGCATCAAGCATGGCTGCTCCGGCCGAAGGCGGCGGGGCAATGACCGAAGGGACCACGAAGAAGAAGCACCACAAGCATCACAAGAAGGCCGCCGAGGGTGGAGCTGCCGCTGAATCGAGCCCTGCCGCGGCTGCGTCCCCGGCTCCGTAACCATACTTTTCCGGAAATCGGATCATAAAGACGCGCGGCGTAAGCAACGCCGCGCGTTTCTTTTTTCCTGGCGAGAGATGGCCGCTCGACCATCCGAAAGCGGGCGACTACTTCCGATATCGTCGCAGCGTTGAATGCTTCGCTGAGCACTATCGTCTCTATTTCAGCAATCGATGCCTGACCCCGTGGCACGCGATTGGCAGTTAACCCTCCGCTACTACTTGCGCGGTACCGATTACCGCCCCATCCGAAGGAGACGATTTATGAAACGCACATTGACTGTTCTTGCTGCCGCTATGTTTGCGGGCGCGATGGCGTTGCCGGTTTTCGCTCAGGTCGGCGCCGGCGTTGCCGGCAATGCGACCATTGGCCAGAGTAACAACCATATCGGCGCCAACGCCGATGTGGCCAATTCCGATGCGGAACGGGCTGAGCCGGCCTCGCCGACCGACTCCTCGCCTACGACTATGCGGCGTCACGCGCAGCGCAGCGAAAGTTCCACGACAAGCGAGCCGAGCAGTCGCCGCAGCACCGACGCGAATGCCGCATTAGGCGCGAACGCTAGCGACATGGGTGGGCACGCGGGTACCAGCGCCAACGCTGGCACCGACAATAGCCCGACCGGTGGCTATTAGCCCCAAAATCAATTGCCTGAGTTCGTCAGCTTCAGCGCGTGCGCCCCGAGTTGGCATCGGACCCATTTTTGAGCTGATACCGCCCGGGACGCACGCTTTTCTATCCTATTCTTTCCTCGCCTTTCGCCCACAATCGCTGGCTGGGCGACGCCCAGAGCGGTTTCTACTTTTTATCAGCGAGTTAATCCTGCTACATTCGAGAATGTCCACGCGCGAGAAGTCGTATGCGCGAGGCCACTCATTTGAAAAGCCGTCGAGGAATGGGGTTCGCCCTGGTGCTCGTATTCGGTCTCTCCCTGCTATGGCAGGGTAGTCCGGCCGCCGCAGTCGGCGCATCCTCGTCACAAGACGAGGAGGTCTGCGATCCGCTTGCCGACTATTTCCTCGGCATGGAGGATTATCCGGAAGCCATCCGGCGCCATCAGCTCGTGATAAAAGATCATCCTGACAATGCGCTCGCGCACTATCATCTGGGCTTCACCTACGGCCTGATGGGACAGCATCAACAGGAGCTCGCCGAGTATCGCGATGCGATCGATCTCGGTCTCGATGATTGGCAGCTCTTCCTGAATCTTGGCCTGCTCTATCTCGAAGCGGGAAATATGCGCGAGGCGATGCAGGTTCTCAAGCTCGCCACGTTGCTCGGCCCCGATCGCCCGGAAACCCATTTCAACCTTGGAATCGCGTATCAGCGGCTCGCGATGCTGCCTGATGCGGAGCAGGAGGTCCTCCTTTCGCTTCAGATCGATCCGAACCAGCTTGACGGGCGCAACACCCTCGGCACTATCTACGCAGAGGAAGGCAAGTATTCGCGCGCGCAGGATACCTGGAATGAACTGGTCGAGGCGGACCCTACCTATGCCCCGGCCCGCCAGAATCTGGTAATTCTTCAACAGGTGGAACGTGGAGAGATCAAAGGCTCGGCAAATATCAGCAACGGACTGGCTCACGAGCCTTGAGACGGCGGGGGAGGGGATGATCGATCAGTCGGCAAGTCAGCTTACACGGCGGATTCTTGTTCGCGGATCTTCTCGCAGATCGTGTCGATGGGCGGCGGTGCTTTTTCTCGGAGCGATCTTTTGTCTCGCGTCGTCGGCACCTTCAGCGCGTGCCGCGACGTTTCATCGGCGCGCCAAAGCGATAAAACACAACAAGCTCAAAGGCCCGATACCGTTTTATCGTGCGGCGCTGCTCGAGGATGCCGATACCGGCAAGGTACTCTTCGAGGACAACGCCGATATGCAATGGCCTCCCGCCTCGATGGCAAAGATGATGTTGCTCCTGGTCACCAGCGAGCAAATCAAGAGCGGCCGCTTCGGCATGGATGATCCGGTGCGCGTGTCGGAGCGATCGGCGCACACCGGAGGCTCCCGGGTTGGCCTCGTGGAAGGGCAGATCTATCCGCTCGGCGAACTGATCAAGGCCGCGCTCATCAAATCGGCCAACGATGCAGCCGTGGCGATCGCCGAGAAAGTCGGCGGCTCGGTCGAAGCCACCGTGCGCATGATGAACCACCGCGCGCAAGAGCTCGGCATGACGCACACCATCTATCAAACGGTGGATGGATTGCCGCCGCGCCCGACCCATGATGCAGACGTTACGACGGCGCTCGACCTTGCGCGGGTGGCGTTTCAAATCATTCACACCACCGATCTCCTCAAGTGGTCGAGCCAGGAGGAATGTCCCTTTGATGGCGGCGTATGCATGCTGCACACGACGAATCATCTGATTGGGCATTTCGACGGCTGTGACGGTCTCAAGACCGGGTTCACTTTCCAGGCCGGCTTCAATCTGACGGCGACGGCCAAGCGCGGCAACCTGCGCTTCATCTCGGTAATCCTCGGCGCGCCCTCGAATCAGCAACGCTTCGCGCAATCGGCGAAGCTGCTGGATTGGGGCTTTGAGCATTTTCAATCGATCTCGGTGCTGCGTAGCGGCCAGCCCGTGCCGGTGCATGTTCAGGTGGGACCGACTGCGACCATCCAGCCGGTCGCTCCGCGCGACGTCAACGTCGTCTTACCCAAGAGCGAGGTCGGCGCGATCCGTCTTGAATACAAGGTGCCCAGCACGATAAATGCGTCCCTGACCAGCGGAGAGCGAGTGGGCGAGGTTCTGGTGCAGGACCACGGCGAGACGGTAACCGAGGTCTCCGTCGTCAGCCCAATCGCGGTGGAGGTCCCAACTGAGCAGGTGGGCGCCACGGAAAACAGCAACGCAGATCCCTCATACAACCAGGTGAATCAATGAAGCAGGCTTCGAAGACGCGCAACCGTCGCAATCGCAAACTTTCACGCAAGCGCAGGATGGAACCGGTCGCGGCCCGCCGCAAGAAGCGGCGTCATCGCAACGTCACGCGCATTAGATCGAAGTAGATTAGCCACGTCACCACCTAGTTACAATTATGGCTAAGGCGCACGAAGCGAAGTGGACGCCGAATGAGACGAGAAGAAGCGGCTGTCGAACATCGCCAAGCACAAGGTTGATTTCAATCGTGTCGTATCGATGTTTGATGGCCGGATCGTGCAGTGGCCGCAGCGTCAACGCGATTACGGCGAAGATCGATTCGCGGCCCTGGGAATTGTTGAGGACTTGATCTTCTACGTCGTCTACACTTGGCGTGGAGATCGCCGCCGAATCATCAGCGCACGCAAGGCAGCACGTATTGAAAGAGAAAGGTATCACAAGGGTCTCGTCGAAAGATCTTCATAAGATGGAAGATCTTACGGACTGGGAAGCCCTGCGAGCGATGACCGACGAAGACATAGAGCGCGCTGCTGCGAGTGATCCCGACGCGCCGATGATGACTGACGCGGACTGGGCGAATGCGAGGGTAGTGTGGCCGGCCGGAAAAGAGCCGGGCACGATTCGCATCGACAAGGACATCGTGGAATGGTTTCGCAAGCGCGGGCGCGGCTATCAATCGAAGATTAATGCCGTCCTGCGCGCATACATCGAGGCGCCGAAAGGTTCGTCAAAAAGCTCGGTTCGGCGCACTGTTCAAAAACGTCGCCGCGCCTAAATTGACAACAGGGTTGCCGCACGGTTACCGTTGATCGTGCGGGTCTGCTTTCCACTTCTACATCATCACACAAGGGTTGGGCGCCGATGCCGGTAATCGCCGTCATCCCCGCGCGCTACGGATCCACACGTCTCCCCGCCAAGGCACTCGCCGATATCGACGGCGTGCCGATGGTGGTGCGGGTGTGGAGGCAGGTGAGCATGGCGCGATCGATTGAGCGGGTTATCGTCGCAACCGATGATGAGCGAATCGCGGCGCCGGTGCGCGCCGCCGGCGGCGAGGCGATGATGACTTCGCGAGCGCATCAGAGCGGCACCGATCGTATCGCGGAAGTCGCAAGGAAGGTTCACGCGGATATCTACGTCAATGTGCAGGGCGATCAGCCATTCACCGATCCGCGCGATCTCGATGCGGTCGTTGCGCCGATGCTCAACGACGCGAGCATCGACATGGCGACGCTGGGGACGCCAATCACCGACCTCGAGGAGTTTCGCAACCCCACCAAGGTCAAGATGGTGTGCGACGCAGCCGGCAACGCGCTTTATTTTTCGCGCAGCCCGATTCCGCATGGGCGCGATATCGAGGGCGTGCCGCCCGGTGCGCTACGCCACATCGGGATTTACGCCTATCGCCGCGATTTCCTGCTTCGATTCGCATCGCTCGCACCAGGAAAACTTGAGCAGCTCGAGAAGTTGGAACAGCTACGCGCGCTCGAAAACGGCTATCTCATCCGGGTGGTCGCTTCCGTGGCGCCGTCGCTTGAGATAGATACTGCCGAGGACCTGGCCAAGGCGCGGCGTTCGCAAACGGGGCAGCAGTAAAGGCTCGAAGGGCGGGAGGGAATTATGGCGGAGCGCGGCAAAACCAAATTCATTTTCGTCACCGGCGGCGTAGTTTCTTCGCTCGGCAAGGGTCTCGCGGCGGCCTCGCTCGGCGCGCTGCTCGAGGCGCGCGGGCTGCGGGTCTCGTTTCTGAAGATGGATCCCTACATAAACGTTGACCCGGGCACGATGAGTCCGCTGCAGCACGGCGAAGTCTTCGTTACCGATGACGGCGCGGAGACCGATCTCGATCTCGGGCACTACGAGCGTTTCGTCGAGACCCGGATGAGCAAGCGCAACAACTGCACCACCGGGCAAATCTACGACACCGTCATCCAGAAGGAACGCCGCGGCGACTATCTCGGTGCAACGGTGCAGGTCATCCCGCATATCACTGACGAGATCAAACGCCGCATCCTGCTGGCATCGGAGGGCTGTGACATCCTCATTGTAGAAATCGGCGGCACGGTGGGCGATATCGAGAGCCTGCCGTTCCTCGAAGCGATTCGCGAATTCAGATGGGACCTCGGCAAGGAGAACGTCGTCTACGCGCACGTCACCCTGGTGCCGTTCATCCGCACCGCAGCCGAGGTGAAAACCAAGCCAACGCAGCACAGCGTCAAGGAACTCACCAGCCTGGGCATTCAGCCCGACATCCTGCTTTGCCGATGTGACAGGCCGCTCGACAAAAAAGTTAAGGCGAAGATCGCGCACTTCTGCAACGTCGAGGAGGAAAGCGTTATCTCCGCGCCCGACGCGGATCCGATCTATGAAGTTCCGCTCATCTATCATGACGAAGGTCTCGACCAGCGCGTCTGCGAGAAGCTCAACATCTGGACCGGCCAGCCGAACCTGAGCAAGTGGAAACGCATCGTAAAGACCGCTCAAAACCCAAAGATCACGCTCAACATCGCGATTGTCGGCAAGTATGTGCACACCGTCAACTCGTATAAGAGCGTGCACGAAGCGATCGCTCACGGCGCTATCGCAAACGAAGCCAAGGTCGTCACCGATTACGTCGATTCCGAAGAGCTCGAGAAAGGCGGGGTCGCGGATCGCCTCGCCAAGGCCGATGCGATCATCGTCACGGGAGGATTCGGCGAGCGCGGCACCCAAGGAAAGATCAACGCAATTCGTTATGCGCGCGAGAACGGCGTGCCGATTTTGGGCATCTGCTACGGGCTGCACATGATGGTGATCGAAGCCGCGCGCAATCTGCTCGGATTGCCGAAAGCGAACTCGACCGAGATCGACCCCAACTCGCCCGATCAGGTCATCCACATCATGGACTCGCAGAAGGATGTCTCGCAGAAGGGCGGCACGATGCGCCTCGGCGCCTGGCCATGCGTGATCAAGCCGGGCTCGCTCGCACTGTCGCTCTATCGCAAGAGCAACATCTCCGAGCGCCATCGCCATCGGTACGAGGTGAACAACGACTATCGCGAGCGCCTCGAGAAGGTCGGCCTCGTCGCGACCGGTACCTCGCCCGATGATCATTTGGTTGAAATCATGGAGCTGAAGGGACATCCGTGGTTCCTCGGATGCCAGTTTCATCCCGAACTCAAGTCGCGCCCGCTCGATCCGCATCCGCTGTTCCGGGGACTCATCAAGGCGGCGGTTGCGCGACGCGCGGCGGCTCAGCCGAAGCATCCCAAGGTGCGCGCGCTCCGCTCCGTTTCGTGAAAGTCAGAGAAGTCAAAGTCGGCGACGTCGTTTTCGGCGGACCGAAGCTCGTTCTGATTGCCGGGCCGTGCGTCATCGAGAGCGAGGACTCGTGCCTCCGCCACGCCGCTCGCATCGCAGAAATCGCGCGCAGGGTCGGCTTCCCCTATGTCTTCAAAAGCTCGTTCGACAAGGCCAATCGCACCAGTCACGCATCGTTTCGCGGACCCGGACTCGAGGCGGGACTCAAAATTCTCGCGCGCGTGAAGCGCGAGGTCGGCGTTCCGGTCCTCACCGACATCCACGAGGTGGCGCAGGCCAAGTACGCCGCCGAAGTCGTCGATGTGATCCAGATTCCCGCGTTCCTGGTGCGTCAGACCGACCTCGTGCATGAGGCGGCGCGCACCAAGGCCGCGATCAATCTTAAGAAGGGACAGTTCCTCGCGCCCGCCGATATGAGGGCCGCCGTCGCGAAGGCGGAGGATGCGGGCAGCCGGCGCATCATCGTGACCGAGCGCGGCGCGTCATTCGGGTATAACAACCTTGTGTCGGACATGCGCTCGCTGGTCATCATGCGAGGCTTCGGCTACCCGGTCATCTTCGATGCGACCCATTCGGCGCAGCTTCCCGGCGGCGCGGGCGATCGCTCGGGCGGTCAGCGCGAGTTCATCGCGCCGCTGGCACGGGCGGCGGTCGCGACCGGCATCGACGGAATCTTCATGGAGGTGCATGAGGATCCCGATCGCGCGCTTAGCGACGGCCCGAATTCCTATCCATTGGAGAGGCTCGCCGCGCTGCTCGACGATTTGAAACGTCTCCATGAAATCGCCCACGAAATCATTTCCCGCGCGTAATTGACCCACCGGCTAGTCAGTTCGCGCGCCCGTTTATGGCAAGAGCCTTGAAGAACAATGATGCGCTCGAGATGCTTTTGGCGAACGAAACCATCGTGATTTCTCGTCAGGAGGCAGTCGACGAGTTCCTTTTGCAAGCTGCTAAGCCGCTGCGTGTCGATGACGGTCGCGTCGTGGTAAACCCGCTCGGGGATCGTCACGACCTCGCCAGCTCTAGCAGCTGACACTGATTCGTCAATACGTGCGCCGCTTCGAGGTCGAGTATTTGGCTGGACAGGTCTACCTGAATCCTCATCCGAAGAAGCTGATGTTGCTCAATCACGTCTGAGCGATTTCTGCGGCGCGCAGCGCGAGGCCGCGCGCGATCGAGGTGAACTCGCTGCCGGTGCGAATCTTCTCCGCGCCGAATGCTTTCGCGAATATCCTCCGTACCACCGGTACGAACGACGACCCGCCAGTCAAAAAGACGCTGTCGATGGAATCGGGCAGGACTTCCGCCGATGCGAGCACGCGATCGACGCATTCAGCGATTGCGCGCAGCTCGCGAGCGATCCAGCTCTCGAACGCTTCGCGCGTGGCGGGCTTTTCGATCATCACCGCCTGATCAGCAAATCGAAACGTCGTCGTGTCCGCATCCGAGAGCGCGAGCTTCGTTTGCTCGACCGATTTGAACAGCAGGTAGCCGAGATCGTTCTCGACGATGTGAACCAACGCGCGAATTTTGTCCGGCGCCAATGCCTGATGCTCCAGATCGCGCAGCTTGTTCATCGTGGTGGGCGCCTTCAGGAACGAAAGGAAATGCCAGCGTTCCATCTGCGTATAGAACCAGGTCGGCATCGGGAGCACCTGACCGTAGGGCGTGCGATACTGCGAGGCGCGGCCTAGTTCCGGCGCGACCAGGCGTCGCACGACCTCGCCGTCGAATGCGTCGCCGGCGACCGCGACCCCATCGTTGGCGAGGATCTCATACCGATTGTGCGTACAGGCGGCTGTTGGCGGACGCAGACGCACAATCGAAAAATCGCTGGTGCCGCCGCCGAAGTCGGCGACGAGGATCAACTCCTCGCGCGCGATGGTCGAGGCATAGTGATAGGCGGCGGCTACCGGTTCGAACTCGAAGGTGATCTCCTTCCATCCCGCGCGGCGAATCGCGGCCTCCAGCCGCTTAGTCGCGCGCTGATCGTCCGCATAGTCTTGCGCCGAGGAAAAATGTACCGGCCTCCCGACCACGACATGCGGCGGCAGTTCGCCGAACTGATCTTCCGCAACTTTGCGCAGACGCTGCAGAATTGGCGTGAGGAGATCTTCGAGCGAGTAGTAGTCGCCCATGATGTTGGTCTCATCGAAGAGCCGATCGGCGAGAAACGACTTGAGCGACTGGATCAGGCGGCCGTTTGCGCCCGATGCGATGTAGTGATCGATCGCTTCGTCGCCCACCGATCGCCGTGGCTCGTCGCCATGCGGGTCGGCGGCGAAGAACAGGATCGAGCGCATGGTCTCGGAACGCGCGCGCTCGCGGCCGGCGGGAAAGTTGGCGAGCGCGACCGAACCGTCCTCGGCGACGGATGCGATCGCGCTGTTGGTGGTTCCGAAATCGAGTCCGACTGCTTTCGCGCTCATGCCGATCACCCGGTGCGTTGGAGCGCGACATGATGATCGGGCATCGGAATCTTGTCAACGTCGACAGGATTGAGGTAATCTAACCAAGCCTGCAGGATGGCTGCGATTTTGTAAACGCGCAGCCGAGTCTAGCGCGAGCCTCTCCGCTCGCGTTTTTGCCGACGAATCATGCGAAATGGGCGAAAGTTATTTGCCGACCGCCCAGAGCCGAGGATCCTCGACGGCGGGTTCTGCGTGTTCCGCACGAAGCTTGCGGACATCGCACAGCGCGAGGCGGCGCTTGCCCACCAGTTCGGACGGCTGGACCTCGCGGCCCTGTTCGTCGAAGAGCATAAAGCGGTAGAAATCCCCCGGGTCGCCGTAACGGACACATGCGGCGCCGAGCACGCTGCCTGCAGTCAGGTCCGAAGCGATTTTAAATTCCGTTCCCTCGAAAAGGATCTTAGCCATACAGTTTCCCCTCCCCCACTCAGAATTACTACGAACGTCGATTGCGGAGCCGCTCGGGATGTTGACGCGCATGCTACAGGCTTTGTCGTCCAGGCGCGCTAACCGTTACCAAGCTGAATCATGTTTTGAATAGTTTACACGATTGTTGTACGCATGCACCATCTTAGTAGCATAGAAACATATTTTAACGGGCCTGAATAGTCTCAATAGTGACTTGAATGCAACATTCTCCGTGTTCTGGAGTTCGAGCTTTTTCGATGTCGAGGGTGCAGTCAGGTGAAATCATGCGTTTACGCATAATTTCTCTAATCTTCCCTTATCTACGCAAATATCAACATCGTACAGAAAGACTGGAGGCGTCTATTGACTCGACACTGATACTAGACTAGAAGTAGCACGTTCTACGCGCTTTGTAGGATTCGCCGTGGCCCGGCAGCCCTCGTAAACGTCACGGTAAAATCCCATCGGTCGGTTTCGCAGAGCGGGGAGCTGAAAGCTCTCTGGACCAGGGCCGTAGGCTCCCCGCCTCCCCCATGCGGCATTGTCGAAACTGGCGATGAAAACTCCCCGAAAAGGAGTTTGAATCACATCGTCGGCGACGCCGGTATCCAAAAATCAGGTCGTGAGTGCTTCGGCCGCCTGACGAAGGCTTCCGACGCAGTCCGTTCAGGCTTCCAAATCGCGCGCATGTTCGAGATCGGGAATGAGTCCAGTCTGCGTCGGGCGCCATCCCAGCCGTTCCTGCGTCAGCGCGCTTGAAGCCGGACAGTCGATACCCATGAAGAACCCGAGCCACCCAAAGTGGTCGGCTGCCTCCTCGGGGGACTTGGCGACGACCGGCACATTCAGGCGGCGGCCGATTACGTCAGCGATATCTCGGAACCGCACACCTTCCTCGCCGACCGCGTGGTACCTGGCTCCCGCAACACCCTTCTCAAGCGCCAGCCGGTAGAGGGGGGCAGTATCGAGGAGGTGCACCGCAGGCCAGCGGTAGAGCCCATCGCCGACATACGCGGAGACACGCTTCTCGCGAGCTATAGCGATCACGTAGGTGACGAGGCCTTGCTTGACGCGGTCGTGGACCTGCGGGAGGCGCACCACCGACGCGCGCACGCCCCGTGACGCCATCGCAGTTGCCGCCTCTTCCGACGCACTGCGGGGTATGCCGGCGGAGCTCGAAATGGGCGCATCTTCTTCGGTCGCGAAGCGGCCCGGCGTGAGGGCGACCGCGGTCCCGGAGGTGACGATCAAGGGGCGGTCAGAGCCAACGAGCGCGGAGCCGAGAGCCTCGATGGCGTGCCTGTCTGCCTCACAGTTAGCCGCGTACTTCGAGAAGTCATGGTTAAATGCGCAGTGGATCACGCCATCCGACATCGCGGCTCCATTGCGCAAGCCTTCCAGGTCTTCAAGATCACCTCGATGCACCTGCGCACCCGCGTCGATGAGAGACTTGCCGCCCGCATCTGAGCGTGCCAGACCGAGCACCTGATGGCCCGCATTGATTAGCTCCTGAACGATGGCAGAACCGATAAAGCCTGTAGCACCGGTGACGAATACACGCATGGCGACTTCTCCTTTACTTCATTTGATGAGCATTCGCAGTCCCGTTGTTGTCAAGATAGTGATTGAGGAAATACGGTCTATGCTTTAAAGTCCGTATTATCTTCGCAATCGTCCGGAATGGACTATGGACCCCCTTTCAGATGTGCTGTCGCTGCTGAAACCGCGCAGTTATTCGTGCGGTGGCTTTGATGTGGGTGGAGAATTGTCAATCCAGTTCCCCCAGCATGAAGGCATCAAATGCTACGCTGTGGTCTCTGGCCAGGGCTGGCTGTCCGTGGAGGGCGTTCCCGAGGCGGTGCGCCTGACGGCGGGCGATTGCTTCCTGCTGCCGCGTGGGCGGCCTTTCCGCCTTGCAACCGATCTGGCGTTGACGCCTATCGACTACCGCACGATTTTATCGACCAGGCGAGATGGCGGCATCGCCTCGTTCAATGGCGGCGGGGATTGCTTTATTGTCGGCGGGCACTTCCTCCTTACCGGGAATCATGCCCGCATTCTGTTGAGGGTGCTGCCGCCGATCGTGCATATTCGGAAGGAATCGGACAAGGAAGCGCTACGCTGGTCGCTGGACCGGATGATGCAGGAACTGCGCGAGCCGCAGCCGGGTGGCTTTCTGATCGCAGAGCACCTCGCCTACATGATGCTGGTTCAAGCCCTGCGGCTGCATCTGGCGGAAGGGTTGAGAGGTGGGGTTGGGTGGCTCTTCGCCCTGGCGGATAAACAGATGAGCGCGGCGATCAACGCTATGCACGACGATCCTGCCCATCGCTGGACGTTACAGGAGCTGGGGAAGCGCGCTGGCATGTCGCGATCGACCTTTGCCCTGAAATTCAAACAGACGGTTGGGGAGTCACCGATGGAATACCTGAAGCGCTGGCGAATGCTGCTGGCCGGGGACGAGCTGGTGAATTCCAGCGATCCCATTTCCGCCGTTGCCCTGTCGCTCGGCTACGAATCCGAAAGCGCCTTCAGCACAGCCTTCAAGAGGGTCATGGGCTGTTCGCCGCGGCAATATAGCCGTGGCCGCAGTCCGGCTTCCGCTTCAGCTAGCGAGGGTGAAGCCGCCCGCGCCAATCAGCTCGAACCCATCGCAGGTTGATTTAAGCGGTTGGCAGATCGTGCAAGCCCGCTAACTCATTGATCTGACGAGCTAATTTGTGGTTGCGGGGACAGGTTTTGAACCTGTGGCCTTCAGGAGGTTTTCGACCTAGAAGAACCAGCCGTTGTCGGATGACGACTTGAATAACGCGCCCACGTATTTCTCGAGCTCGAAATTGAACTTGACGATCACGCGATCGGAGCCGCTGGTGAGCCCGAATCCCGGCCCGACGCTGTAGGCAATGCCATTGGAAAACGAGCCCCACAGCACCGGAAAGATGTAGTGCTGCTGATGATGAATCGGATCGTTATCGTCGATGTTGCCGACCGCGCCGTAGAACTCAAGCCCGGGTGAGAGTTCGCGCATCCATCGGTAGTAGATCGCGTTGGCGTAGCCGAACTCGAAGCCCCTGTTGCGGTTGGGCCCGAGGAACACCGCCTTCTCAAACTTCGGATTGAGAATTATCGAGAAGCGCCTGAAATCCTTTTCGATGATCGGACGAAGCTCGAGTTCCAATTCGTTGTCATCGAACTGCGGCGTCTTGTGCCATTCGAGTTCCAGGTACCATCCGAGGTTGACCGGTAAGGTTTCCTCATCGAACAGCCGGCCGCGCAGGCGATACTTCGAACCCGCATACCAATAACCCTGACCCGACGGCTGCGCCATGTTGAGATAGGCCGCAGCCTCGATTCGATCCGTCAGTCCGTAGGTAAGTTCATACTGGTTGTACCACATCCCCTGGCTGCGAAAGGTTCCCGCGGCGGTGCCCTCGCCGCCCGCACTATGGCCGTTGGCGACCACCGCGTTGTCGGTCTCCAGTTCCATCACCCCGGGTCCCTCGGTCGCGTATGGATAAACCTCGAATTCCCACGGATCGACTTGCGCCTGTGCGCGCGATGCAAATGAGAACATCGCGACTAGCAGCGCCAGCGAGATTACGATGAAGTCTCGACGCATACTTGTCATGGTTGGGTCTGCTCGCGTTTCTCCACATTTTCGATCGCTCGCAGGACCCAGTCCTCGAGGACCTCGCGATCGGCGTCGCTCAGCCGGGCCTCGGAGTGCAGTTGCAGGTAGTACCAAAGCGGCATCGTGCGATTGTGCATGACCTTGTCGATGTTCCTGAGCTTGCGAATCACTGTTCCGGGGTCGTCGGCGTACACGTCCCAGGTTGAAAAGTTGATGTGCTTGCGGCCGCGATCGACGTCGCGGATCACCAGCCATGAAACTGGCGCCACGTGCGCATACCAAGGCCATCGCGTTTCATTGGAATGGCAGTCGTAGCACGCGCGCCGAAGGATCGATTCGACCGGCGCGGGAGCGGCGACATCTTGCGTAATCGGTGGATTGCTTCTTGACATCGGAACTAACTGCATAAGCACAAACACAACCGCAGCTGCGGCCATCACCCCCTTGATGCGGCGCATCATCTGACTTCGCTATGGCTGAACTCGTCGCGGAGAGGTCGGCCAGGGCGCGACACTGGAACGGGGTCTACTGCGCGGTGATCGTGCCCTGCGCGACCTCGTGATGAAAATCATCGAAGAAGTGGTACTGCCCGGGATCAAGCTTCGGCAGTTGCACCGTGATGCTTTGGCCCGGTTGCACGACGCGCTCGCGGTTGAGCTCGAAGCTTTCGAACTCGATGGCCGCGTCGCCTTGGTTTGTCACCGTCAGCTTGATCGGCCTGCCGGCGGCGACGTTGAACGATGCGGGCTCGAAATGGCCGTTGGTAAATTTGAGTTGCGGCGGCGCGTCGTCCGCGCGTGCCGAGGATATGAGCGCCGTCATTCCGACGAATCCAGCGGCTAATGCGACGATCGCAATCCTTCGAACTCGGTTGATGATTCGCGTCATAGGTCGCATGATAATGAGAATGATTCTCAATTGCAAGAGCAACTTCAAAACGAAGCCGCAGAAGCAAATCGCGAAAATATCGCCCCTTTTGGTGTGGAAGCGCTTCTCCGGAGCGCGCGTTCACATCTAATTTTGGTCGCCTTCATGCGCTAACAGGTGCTGCCGTCTGGCACAGACGATGCGATTTTGACTGGTGAAGGACAAGAACATGAAACCCAAAATCCTCCGCATACTCGAAGCTTCTATGCTGGCGATCGGAATCTGCGCGCTCACGTCATGCTTCTACGGCGGACATCCCTATTACGGGTCTCCTGGATACGCTTATGCTCCCGCATACGTCGCGCCTTATCGCTACGGCCCCGCCTACTATCCACACGCTTATGGCCCCGCGTATCGCGCGCCGGTTTACCATGCCTATGGATACGGCCACGCTTGGCGTGGACACCGGCATGACCGGGACCATCGTGGGTGACGACGGCCGACTCGTAGTCTACTGAGAGCTAGCAGCGGCCAACCCGGTGACGTCGAGCTTCCCCGCAATAATTTCCTGCTCTGCGGATTTCGCCGCGTCGAGTGCGCTCGGCGGAATCTTCGCGAGCAGAGCGGGGTTGTAGACGACGCTCACCTCGCCGTCTTTCATTCCCAACTCGATCATCCCCGGATGAAAACTCCCCGCCTTGATCTGCGTCGCCAGATCCAGAAACGCTCGCGGAATATTTGTCACAGCGCTGGCGAGGATCGTATCGGGAATGATGTCGTTCTGATTGCGATTCGCCCCAAATGCGTAAATGTGTTTTTGATGCGCCGCCTGAAAGACACCGAGTCCCGCCGCATCCGCATTGTGGAACAGCAGGTCGGCGCCCTGGCTTATCTGCGCAAGCGCCGCTTCCTTTGCCGCGCCAACGTCATCGAAGCTGCCGGTGAAGCTCGATAGCATGCGGCCGTCGGGCCGCGCCGAGAGAAATCCTTTCTTGAATCCGTTGAAGGTCAGATGAATCGCGGGAAGCTCAATTCCCCCGACGCATCCCACCACGCCCGATTTCGTCATCCTGCCGGCGAGGACCCCCTCGACATACGCCGCTTCCTCGATCTTGAAGGTGAGCGACGCGACGTTCTCCGACGATCCGCTCCCCGAAGTCACGATGAAATATGTCTTCGGGAACGATTTCCCTACTTTAAGCGCGGCGTCGGTGTATTCGAAGCCATGCGCGAAGACGACGGCGAATCCGCGCGATGCAAAGTCGCGCATCGCGTCCTCGAAGTCCGCCGGCGACGTGGTTTGCACCATCGCGGTCTGTGCCCCCAGTGTCTTCTTGATGAGTTGCAACCCATCGAAGGCCGCCGCGTTCCATCCGGCGTCGCTGACCGGGCCCGGTGTCAGCAATGCGACGCTGAAACCATCATTCGATGGCGCCGCGGCCTCGTTGTGGCTGCATCCCGCAGCACAGACCAAAATCGCCGCGATCAGAACGAATGAGCACCATTTGACTAGCATTTGGATAGTTGCGATTCCCTCGCTCCTTTGATCGAGCATTCGTCAGGTAATTCTATTTCGTACCTTTGCGTTGACTAGAGAAACGCATCATTGTACTGGATAGTCCAGTACCGGATCGGAAGCATGTTTCCGGATTTTCGTTCAGAGGTGGGAAGACTGGAAAACTTGCTTGAGATGAATCGCCGGATGCGCGCGTGTTTGCGCATCTTGATTGCAACGGGTTGCGCATGCCTGCTGGCCTTGGCGTTTAGCTATGGTCGGGCTCGCGCCGCAACAGAACCCTTCGCTCGCCCTGCAACGCTGGAACCTCAGATAAGTTTCTGGGTTGATGTGTTCACCGCCTACTCGTACCGCGATTTCGTCCTGCTCGACCGCGATGATCCGTACAAGATTTACCAAGTGTACCATCTGCCCGGCGACGGTTGCCCGAGCCGCGACGACATCGACTGGGTCAACACCTATCTCAAGACCAAGTACGGCGACATCCTGACGCGCCTCGCATCTGGGCGCGAACCGATCGGCAATGATGAACGCCACGTCGCCGAAATGTTCAAGGGCCGATCGCAATACGCGCTTCGCCTCGCAGCGGAGAATTTGCGCGTGCAAGAGGGGCTCAAGGAGCGCTTCCGCGAGGGCTTGCTGCGCAGCAAATACTATCGCCCCACGATGGAGAAGATTTTCAAGACCGCGGGGCTACCAGTTGAGTTGGTCACGCTCGCGCAAGTCGAGTCGGGATTTCAGCGCGGCGCGCGTTCGAGTGCGGGAGCGGTCGGGATCTGGCAGTTCACCCGCGCGACCGGCAAATATTACATGACGATTCGGGGCCGTCACGACGACCGCCTCAATCCTGCGCGCGAGACCGAGGCCGCCGCGAAACTGCTGCGCTCGAATTACGAAACGCTCGGCGATTGGCCGCTCGCCATCACTGCGTACAACTACGGGACGGCTGGAACCGCGCGCGCCGCCGAACAATGCGGCAGCGATTACTGCAAGATTCTGAAGACTTACAGCGGACCGCATTTCGGATTCGCGGTGAAGAACTACTACTCCGAGTTTCTGGCTGCGCTGCAGGTCCACAAATACGAGGACCGATACTTCCCGGGAATCGAGAATGAACCGGCGATCGTGCCTCCGCCTCTGCCGACGCACTCCGGGCACCTGACCCGGGTGAGCGCGCATTCCAGGCACCACCTCAAGAATCACAACACGAAGAAGCACGGGTCGAGCGCCTAAGCATATCGTTCGATACCAACCGCTGGCTTCCTCAACTTCCCGCGGCGTCCGCCACCTTGGTCGAAGGACTGATCCCGCGATAACTCGGCCGCTCGCGTAATCGACTCAGATATTTCTCGACGCGTGGAAAATCTCCGAGCCCCATCTTATCGACTTCGAGCACCATCGCCAGTGCCATCAGCGGCGTATCCGCGAGCGAAAATTCTCCACACAGATAGCCGACCGGGCCGGCTTCACCGAGAAGCTTTTCGATGTACGGAAGATCGCGCTTGCGTAGCATCTCGCGCCCCTGCTCCATCCGCGCCGTATCGCGCTTGGCGGGCTCGCTCCAGTAAGGCATCCAGATGAGCGGCATGCTGCCGATCAGCATCGCTTCATCGGCGAAATTTTCGGCCTCGCGAACTCGCGCACGTGCGATGACATCCGACGGCAGCAGGGCAGGTTTCGGATAGCGCTCTTCCAGGTATTCGCCAATCACGGTCGAGTCGAAAAAGGTACGGCCGTCGTCCTCGAGGTAAGGGACTTTGCCCAGCGGATGCCGCGCCAGCATCTCGGGTGGTTTCTTCCACAGGTTTCCAGGCGGCAGATTTTCGATACGGTACTTCAGGCCCTTCTCTTCCAGCACCACCTTGGTTTTCGAGGCGTGAGTGGAGCGCAACGTGCCCCATGGGTAGTCGCGTTCGGTCGTGTAGAGAATGATCATCGCCGTTCTCCTTTCATCGCCCTGACGAATACCAGAATAAAGACCTTCGCGACCAACGGGAGCGCCGACGATCTTCAGATAGCGCAGTGCCCCGTCGGCATGGAATGCCGTGTTATCCTAAATATCGATGGCGACAGTCCAACGAATGCCGCCCGCGCTCAGCGGTCTCGCGCGCAAGCTCGAGACCACGATCGAGGACGCGACGCTCGCTCGGCGCGCGCTGCGGCTGGTGCGAGACCATGCGGCGGATGAACAACTCGCGCTCGCGACGCTTTTGAAGCTCGCCGAGGAATCGCCACCCTCGATGTGCGAGGTGCTCGCCGATCGCAAGAAAGCGCGCGATCTCATCTTTTGCCTTGGCGCCTCTGAAATCGTAGATGCCGAAATCTCGCAGGCCGGTCCCGAATGGCTCCGAATGTTCGATTCGGCGCGTACCGAAACCGCCGATTCGTTGCTCACCGAGATGCGATGCGACCTCAGCACGGTCAGCACGCGCGCCGATGCCGCGCGCGAACTCTCATTATTCAAGCGCAGGATATTCTTCAGAATCGCGATCGCGGATCTGATCGGCCACATCGAGGTGAAGCGCACGATGCTTCTGATGTCACGCCTCGCCGACGAATGCCTCCGGGCAGCGTTCGGCATGGCGCTGCGCCTGGTCGGGGAACGCGCTCACGAGGCCGGTGAATTCTGCGTGCTCGCGATGGGCAAGCTCGGTGCGAGCGAACTCAACCTCAGCTCCGACCTCGACCTGGTGTACATTTTCAATCCACCGGCGCCGGCCGAGGGCAGCATCGCCGCCGCGCGCATCGGCGAGATCATCACCGAACTTCTCTCCAGCGGATGCTTTCGGATCGATATGCGCCTGCGGCCCGGCGGACGCAATTCTCCGCTGGCGGTTCCCATCGATGGCGCGTTGAACTCTTATCAGTATTACGGACAAACGTGGGAGCGTGCGGCGCTGCTGCGCGCCCGTCCGGTCGCCGGATCGCTTGAGCTTGGGCATCGCTTACTCGACGGACTCAGCCGCTTCATCTATCGCAGCTATCTCGATTTCGACACGCTGCGTCAGTTGCGCGCTATGAAGCATCAGGTTGAGGCGGAACTTCGCTCGCCGGATTTGATCGAGCGCAACATCAAACTTGGCCACGGCGGAATTCGCGAACTCGAATTCATCGTTCAGGCGCTGACTTTGATTTATGGCGGACGCGACCCGCGCATCCGCACCGAGAAAACCCTCGAGGCGCTCGATCGGCTCGCCGACTTTGGCTACCTGCCCCCTGCGCGCGCACGAAACCTTATTGAGGCTTATCTCTTCCTGCGCAACGTCGAACATAAACTCCAAATTGTTTCGGGCCTGCAAACTCATACGCTCCCGCGCAGTGAAGCCGGCATGCGCCAGTTGGCCATACGGCTGCGGATGGGCAACAGCGACAAGGCGCTGGCGCGCCTGCGCGCGACGCTGCATCGACATCGCGAACTAACCGCGAACCAGTTCCGCGAGACTCTCGCGGGCGGTGAGGAAGAAAGCCTGACCAGAGTTTCCGACGTCGCGCGCGCGGCATGGCGAGCGGTATCCGATCGCGAGATCGCCGAGCGGGGACTCGCGGCGCTCGGCTTTGCGCAGCCGAAGGAAAGTACCGCTAACCTCGAAATTCTCGCGCGCGGCAGTCCCCACGCGCCGGCGAGCCTGCGCCGCTCCGAGTTATTGGAAACGCTCGCGCCGATACTGCTCGACGAGATCAGCCGTCTGCCCGATCCGGATCTGGCGCTGCGAAATCTGGCCGACTTCATCGCGGCGGTCGGCGCGCGCACATCGTTCCTCGCGCTGCTCGAACAGCATCCCTCGACGCGCCGCGTGTTGCTCAACCTGTTCGCCTCCAGCAGCTATCTGTTCGACCCTGTTCATTCGTCACCCCGATATGCTCGACACGCTGGTGCGCTCCGATCTAGCCAGGCGCCGCCGCAGCCGGGAGGAGCTGGAGCACGAGCTTTCCGGTTTGGTGAATGCTTGCGCGGATTTCGAGTCCCGCCTTGATGCGATTCGAACCTTTCGTCATCAGGAGTTTCTGCGCATCGCGATCGCCGACGTCGCCGGCGAACTGGAACTCCACGACGTCGCGGCGGAACTGACGCTGTTGGCCGAGACCGTGTTGGGTCAGGCGCTCGACCTGGCGTACTCGGAAGTCGCGCCGCGTTTCAAAATTCCCAAGGCGCTGAAGCTATCCTGCATTGCGATGGGGCGACTCGGCGCGGCCGAGATGGCCTATAACTCGGATCTCGATTTGATTTTCGTGTACGAGGGCGAGGGCGACGCGATGCGCGGACGCGAGATCGCAGCGCGCGTGGCCCAGAAACTGATCGCGATTCTCGAAGCGCGCACGCGCGAGGGATACGCCTACAAGCTCGATTTGCGCCTTCGCCCCTCGGGAAATCAGGGGCCGCTGGTCACGTCGCTGGAAGGTTTTCGCGAATATCACCGGCAGAGCTCCGCAGTCTGGGAGCGCCAAGCGCTGGTGCGCGCGCGAGTCGTTGCCGGAGACTATGAGCTCGGCCAGGCGGTCGAGGCAGCGCGCGAGGAATTCGTCTTCGGGCGCGAACTATCAACATCCGAGATCGGGGAGATCGCGCAGATGCGAAGGCGGATGGAAAATGAAATTGGCACCGAAAGCAAGGCGCGCCTCAATCTGAAGCAGGGACGCGGCGGTCTGGTCGACGTGGAGTTCGTCGCTCAGATGTTGGCGCTCGCGCATGGATATCAGCATCGCGCGCTGCGAAAGCGTGCGACTCGCGACCTGCTGAAGGAATCGGAGTGGCTGCAGCTCATCACCGGAGATGAAGCCGCCGCGCTCCGCGACGGATACGAGTTCATCGCACGGCTGGAAAATCGGCTCCGCATCGAAAGCGATCAGCCCGCGTGGGCGCTGCCGACCAATCTCGAAGCACTGCGGCCGCTAGCGCGCCGGATGGGCTATCAAGGCAACGCGGGACCCCAGCAGCTGCTGAACGATCTTCGCATCAGGCGCGAGGCGATCCGGGCGGCCTTCGAAAGCTGCTTCGCCCGCGAGCATGTTCGCTCAGCATCGCTCACTCAAACTCCAGCTTGATCCCCGCGACGAAGTTTACCGGCGGCGCAGGAAACCCGAAATTCTCGGAATAGTAGCGATCGAAGAGATTCGACACCCGCGCGAAAACCTGCTCGTTGGAGACGAAGCGCCACGGCTCATGAGCATCGTAAGTCGCGGTAGCATCGAAGCGATGAAACGCGTCGTGATTTCTCACCGTGCCGATGGGAGTGATGTCATCGCGGTCGCCGACGAATGTGTATGCGAGCGAGAGGATGCTCTTGTCGCGCGGGAGAAGCAGTTCCTTGTGCTCATACTGCGCCAGCCCGGAAGCCGAACGCTTCGGTACCCGTAGTGGTTCCGCAGTACCCACGTGGGTTTCATCGAGCACCGTGAATCCGCCGCTGAGCGTGAAGCCATAGAAGGGCCCTACCGACGGCACTAGCTCAACGCCCTGCGTATCGACACGCCCCGCGTTGCCCGCCATCGATCCGAATGGATTTGCCTTGCTGACAGGGACCGGCACGGTGACGATCAGGTCGTGTACGCGGCGCGAGAAATAGGTTCCGGTAAAGGAGAACATTTCGCCGAGAGTGGTGGTGAAACCGCCGTCGTACTCGCTGGAAAGTTCCGGATTGAGTTTGGGATTGCCGTAGAACGGGAAGTACAGCTCATCGAATGCGGGCGCGCGAAACCCTTCGCTGTAGCTGCCGCGAAAGGTGGTGTCGATCTCCTTGACCGGAATCGCGACTGACCATGAGGGGCTGACTTCCTTGCCGAATTGGCTGTTGCCATCGACGCGCACTCCCGCGGTCCCGAGGATGCGCCCGTCGAATGCGCTGCCTTCCTGCTCGAGGTATCCGGC
The DNA here is from genome assembly GCA_963815835.1 of uncultured delta proteobacterium. Classification (GTDB taxonomy): domain Bacteria; phylum Desulfobacterota; class Binatia; order Binatales; family Binataceae; genus DATGKG01. The sequence goes on along the minus strand of CAWFIF010000001.1, from coordinate 1,431,131 downwards.
ATATTCCTGCCGGCGCGCAGTAAAGAACGAGATGCTCGGCGGAGGTGTAGTAAAGACCGCAACATCGTCAGTACGCAACCATCGATCCTTGAAATCGAAGCCGGCCAGCGAGCGCCAACCTTCGCCCCACGAATAGACCGCCTCAGCGTTAGCGCCGCGCGTCTCTTCCGGAATTCGGTCACGCTCCGAGATCTCAAAATCGGTATTGCCGGGGAACGGCGTGAAGTTGAGCCTCAACTCGTTGCGTACGAACGATGCGCTAATCCTCGCCGTCAAGCGCTCAGTGATTTGTCGCTCAATCTCGCCCTTAAACAGCATGAACTCGCCGCGCTGATGAGCTGTCGGATTAAGCTGACGGGTGAAAATTGTGTAGTCCGCTAGGCTGACATTAGAGCGGTAGTAGCGCGCGAAGCCGCGAACTGTGGTCTTGCTATCGAGATGATAGTCGAGACGGAACGCACCCGACAGATTGTCGCTGCTATCGTTTACCTGCTGAAAACCTTGAGTAGAAAAATACGACAAGGCGCCGGAGAAGCCGAGCGCTCCTTCCGCGCCGTTCACCGTGAGCACCTGGCGCTGCGTGGCGCGATTGCCGCCTTCCGAGAGCATGCTGGCCTTCGGCGCGCCCTCGCCCTCCTGCGTGATCAGATTCACCACGCCACCGATCGCCTGCGATCCGTAGAGTGATCCCCCAGCGCCGCGAAGGACTTCGACCCGCTCGAAATTGTCGGTCGTGAGATTCGAAATGTCGAACCCGCCGTTCGCGCCGGTATTGACCTCGACGCCATCGATCATGATCAAAGTCTGCGCTGCACTCGCTCCGCGGATCATGACGTCGGTTTCTGTTCCCGGTGAGCCTTCCTGCAACACGACCACGCCGGGAACCTGACGTAATACGTTGTCCACCGACTGAATCTGCTGCGACTGGATTTGGCTTTGATCGACGACAGTGACCGTGGTTCCGATCTCGCTTATCGGCTGCTCGATGCGCGTCGCGGTGACGACTACCGGCGGAAGTTTCTGCGGTTGATTCTGCGATGCACTCGGCGACGCAACCGCGGTTGGCGTCGGATCCGCGTACGCAGTCGCCATCGCAAGCAGCGCGATCAACCACGACAGGACGAAAACTCGAATTGGCCTCATTCACTCCTCCGCGTGAATGTCGCATCCGCGGAAAAGCACGAGGCCAAGAAAAACCCGCTCCCTCACTACGAAGGAATCGGGCCCGGAAGAGATTTCCGATGCCCCGCCCTCCCCGCGGAAGGCAGACAATAAAATCATCCGGCCGGTCTCCTGGCTTGGGATTCATCCTCGGGCCCGCCTTCCCGCGCGATGCGGTGGCAGCGATGGGCCTTCGTCCTCCCTCACAGTTGCGGGGCAGCGCCGGCTTTGAACCGGCTTCCCGAGCACCGGATGTGCCGCGAATAGATACGCCGGTCGTCGCGGGAGGTCAACCTCCATTCCGAAATCGCGCCCGCATGATGTACGCTTGAGGGCGCGATGAAACGGATTTCGCTGATCACCGGAGGCGCGCGCAGTGGAAAAAGTTCGCATGCGATCTCGCTCGCGCAATCGATCAAGGGCAAGCGTCTCTATTTCATCGCCACCGGCCAAGCGCTCGATATCGAGATGGCATCGCGCATCTCGCATCACAAGGCCACGCGCCCTACGCATTTCGTGACCATAGAAGAGGCGCTCGATCCGACGATTGCGCTCGCCGCGCTGGAATCGCGCGCGGACGGCGTCATCCTCGATTGCCTGACGCTGTGGGTTTCCAACCTGATGGGCATCGGCGCGCAGGACGAATCGATTCTCGCATCAGCCGACCGGCTCGCCGGCGCGCTCGCTCGCGCGTCGTTCTCGTCAATCATCGTGACCGACGAGGTTGGGGCGGGTATCGTTCCGGATAATCCGACCGCGCGGCGCTTTCGCGATCTGCTCGGGTGGACCAATCAGAAAATCGCCGCGATCGCGAACGAAGTGATCCTGATGGTGTCCGGCTACCCGATACGCGCGAAGTAGCGATTCAGCGCGCGGCCATCGTCAGCATCACCAGAACCTCGACAGTCTCGCCGCACGCGCCGATCAGATCGCCGGTTACGCCGCCGAGCCAACGACGATAGAACCATCGGATCGCGAACGCAGCGATAACGGCGACTGCATATGCTATTACAGCTTGCCGCCAGTGGATCGGAATCAGCGGTAAAACTGCGATGATGCTGGCGATCATGAGATTCCGATTGTCGAGGCGCCCGAGCATCGAAGAGCCTGCGCCTTCCGCTCGCAGATAGTCGATCTTGTAACTCACCGCGACCATCGCCCATCGCGCGAGCGTAGGAGCGAAGACCAAGGTTGCCATTCTCGGCCAGCCGTCGAGGCCTGCTAATGCGAAAATCTTGAGCGCGAGCACGAAGAACAGCGCAATCGCACCGAACACGCCGATTCTGCTGTCGCGTAAAATTTCCAGTGCGCGCGCACGATCGCGTCCGGCGCCTAACGCATCAGCCGTGTCGGTTAGCCCATCGAGGTGCACCGCCCCGGTGATCACCGCCATCGCCAGCACAACAACCGCTGAGCAGAGAGTGCGTCCAAGAATGTACCGAAGGTAGAAATCGCCAATCACGAGCATGCTTCCCATCCACCAACCGACAGCCGGAAACCACGCCATCGATGCTGCGACATCGGATTCTTCGGCCCCCTTAATTCGAGCCGGAAGAATCGTAAGAAAGCTGACTGCGAGTCGGACTTGCAGTAGCAAGCGCTCGAACGTCACCGGATTTTTCCCGACACTCCAGCGCTCTGGAAGGTAGCCATCTGGTGAAACAAATCGAGTGCGGCTTCGATGGTCGACATCGCGAGAGCAGCGCCGGTGCCTTCGCCGAGGCGCATCTCGAGATCCAGAATCGGGCGCGCGCGAAGCCATTCGAGCGCTTCGCGATGACCTCCTTCGGCGGAGCGATGGCCGAAAAACATATGTTCGGTGAGCCCGGGCGAAATTTGATTCGCGGCGGTTGCGGCCGCAGCCGCGATGAACCCATCGACGACAATCGGGACGTTTGCAGCCGCGCCCCCGAGGCATACTCCCGCCATCGCAGCGATCTCGAAACCACCGACGGCGGCGAGAGTTTCGATGCCGTCGCCGAATGCTTCGCGATGCAACGCGAGCGCCCGCTCGATGACGTCAACCTTGTGCTTCCATCCCGCATCGTCGAGGCCGGTCCCGCGCCCTGCAAGCCGCGCTGGTGGAATTCCGGTCGCCGCCGAAATTACCGCGGCGGCCGAGGTGCTGTTTGCGATTCCCATCTCACCGACGCCAATGAGGGTCACGCCTGAGGCCGCGAACTCGCGCGCGATCTCGATTCCCACTTCGATTGCGCGAAGCGCCTCGTCGCGAGTCATCGCGTTGCCTTTCAGAAAATTCCGCGTGCCCGGACCGATGCGATGATACGTCACTCCCGAAAACGGCTCGGTGGTTGTGTCGGTCTCGACGCCCATGTCGATCACGCGAAGCTCATAGCCGAAGCGCCGTGCGAGGACACTGATCGCGGCGCCTCCGCCCGCGATGTTGCGCAACATTTCCAGGGTGACCGCTTTGGGAAAAGCGCTGACACCTTCTTCCGCGATTCCATGGTCGGAAACAAACACTGCGAGCGCGCCGCGTCTCTTCCTCGCGGATCCGTCGCGACGGATCGCGGCATACTGCCGCACGATCTCCTCGAGATGACCGAGGCTGCCGGGAGGCTTGGTCAGCAAGTTCAGCCGCTGATCGGCAACCGCCGCCGCGTCGCGATCAATCGGATGAATCGCGTCGATAGTTTGTTCGAGGAGGGTCATCCCTTGAGTGGACGCCATCGGAGCATGCGGCTCCGGTAGCGATCAAGTACGGCCTTCTTGCTTCGCTAACCTTACCGCTGATCGAGAGGCCTGGAGAATTCGCTCGGCGCAGTTAATAGCGGTTTCAGATCGATGGTGGACCCGCGATGAACAAGCCATCCACGAATCCGATCTGATAAGCGAGGAAAAGCCCGAAACCGAGGCTTAGCAACCCCGCACCGACGAGCAAGGCATGGTTCAAGGCGCCGAGTCTTGCCGCAGTGAAGCTGACCGGAAGTCCGATCGCTGTCGTAATCAGCGCCATCCCGACGATCGTGCCGAAACCAAAGATCGCGAGATAGACCAGCCCCCAGACTGGATTGGGAATCGCACTAAGCACCAGCAGCGCTATTGCAGCGCTGCCGGCGAGGCCATGCACGAGACCCACGCCAAATGCTCTCTCATACGAACCGCGCGCGAAACGCGAGGGCGTCGGGACGAGATGGCTGCCATGCGAATGCTCATCGCCAGGGGCGTGCACATGGGGATGCGCATGCGTCGTCCCATCATGTTCGTGAGCGTGGCTGTGCGTGAATAAATCGCCGCCATTGGTTTTGACACCCAGCCAATGAGCGATGCGAGGCGACGATCGCGCCAAGACGGAAATTCCTAGCAAGATAAGTACGAGCGCGACTGCGAACTCCATCGCCATTCCGAGCCGCGCAGGAATCGTCAACTTGAACAGGATGATGGCGCCGCCGACGAGGAAGACCGTCACCGAATGGCCAAGTCCCCAGGCGATTCCGATGCGCGCCGCCGCTCCGATGCGCCGCTCGGCACTCACGATCGCCGTTACTGCAATGACGTGGTCGGCATCGGTCGCATGGCGCATCCCGAGAACCAATCCGAGAAGGCCGATGCCAATCGGAGCTGCGTCATTAGGTATCAGCACAATTTCCCGTTAAGGAGCGGACACTTGCTTCGGCGGTTGTTAGATGGTGCCAGTAAATCACGCTCGATCACGCTTGGGAAGTATTGAGGGTAAACCACTCAGGCGCCCATCAATGCGACGACCGATAGCACAAGACCTCCGAGGTAGGTGCCGAGCGCGCCGATGAACCGCAGCGGGTGCGGCCGGTCCAGAGTCGGTGACATGATGATTCCAATCACGATGAGATAGCGGCAGACGGTCACGATCACCATCGTCCACAGTATCCACGCACCGGGCGACTGCGCGCCCAGATACAGCATCAGGACCGCGAGCATCGGTGCATACTCGGCGGTGTTGCCATGCGCACGAATCGCCTTAAACAAAGGATCGGCGGGATTCTGGGGAGTCGTCCCTATCTGTTGGGTGCGGCCGCGCTTGGTGGACACGTACAAGCCGAGCGCGAACAGCAGCAAGCCCATCAATCCCGTACACATGATCGCAGTTTTCATCCTGGCCTCCCGATCGACTAGCCGTCCCGCCACTCAGAGACGATATGTTCGCATATTGATAGGTCGCGGCCACCGGGGCGTCCACCATGGGCGTCGAGGCTATTTGTCTTCGCCGTCTACCTGATGAATACTCCGTTGCGACGCTGCTGCCCGGCGTCCGAAGGCGGTCAATTCGATGATCCGATTCGTTCATTATTTCAATTATCCGACTGGAGTTTCGCGCGCCGATGGCGACGCATGGTATCTCGGTAGTCATGTGCCGCGGGCGAGGAGTCTTCCGGGCGTTCGCCGCTATCGTTCGTGGCCGCAAGCCGATGTAGGCATTCCGTATCCGAGCTCCGGAGCGCCTACGCCGTTCAACCAGTTCGTGCGCAGGACCGAGCTCTGCTTCGATAATCTCGAGGCGTGGCAGCGTGCGTATCGCGGCGATCCGCATCTATGGGACAAAGCGAGCGCGGCCGGGATTCAACGAATTCGAGTCCATGCTGCTCGATGAAGAGCCGGAGTTCGATCTGCTGCGCGACGCTCCCCCACAACATTACAAGTACATGTCGCTGCAATTGTGGTGGCCGCACGGTGTGCCCGAAATCGATGAGGACGAGGAAATCTTCATCGACAGCTATTGCTTCTTCTACGAGCCGCGAATTTCTCGCGCCGATGGCGAGGACTGGTACCTCGGTCACCATACGCGCGAGGGCAAGCAGCTTCCCGGGATGCGGCACTATCGCACCTGGCGTACGATTCGCGCACCCCAGGAGCCCGGCTCGCAGCTTCAACTCGACCGTTGGTTTCGGCTGACCGAGTTGGGGATGGGACCCAAGGCATATATCGTGAACATGGTGAACAAGGAGTCGAGCATTCGTTTCACCTGGTCGCCGCTGGGCAATGTGATCGGTGGATGGCTGAACATCTCGCTCAGGCCGAACCTGGTCGAGGATTTGCTCGCCGCACCATGATCGTCGGATGACCGTCGGACGGAGAACTTCATTTGAGTGATGTAGGGCCACTTTGAGCCATCACAAAACATCCAGTTCTCGCTGATGTGACGACTTTATGTTGATCACAATATGACAATCCGTTTCCTTCACGGAAGAGAAGCAGCTAGCTTGGTTGCGTTCGAGAGACGTTGTGAGCGTGACAACGCAAAAACATCCTCGCGATTGCGACCTCGAGGCGCTGAGCCGGATCGGATCCCTCGCGTGCTTCTCCGCTTCAGGGCTCAGCGAGCTCGGCGAAGCGCTCGAGGTCCGCAATTTCAGGCGTCATGAAGTGATCTGCGGCGAGAGCGGCCTCGCCTCGGAAGAACACATACTGCTGGCTGGAATCGCGTCCGTCACTTGCGCGAATTCGCACCGTGAGCGCGTAACGGTCGCTCTGCTCGCGCCTGGGCCGATTCCCGAATTTCCCGCGCTTCCATCGAGCCAGTATCGCTTTCAATGCGAGGCGTATGGCGATTGCCGAGTCGGCGCCATCTCATGGGAACGCTTCAACGAGATCAGTCCGACCGCATCACAAATGGCGATGCGCATATTTCATCAGAGCAATTTAAAACATTGGTACCGGCTGCTGCTCCGCGGGTCGAGCTTCCTAAACCTCGATTTGCACGAACGCCTCAGGATCGCGCTACTCGATTTGTGCGCTGATTTTGGAATCGAAGATTCGCGCGGAATCCTGCTGCGCGTTAGCTTGAGTCATAAAGATCTCGCCAACCTGGTGGGCGCCTCGCGTCCCCGCGTTACTGAGCAACTGGCCCGACTCGAGCGCGAGCGTCTGGTGATTCGCCAGGGCCGCCAACTCGTCGTGCGGGTCGGGCAGCTCCGGTGTCAGATGAACGGGCGCCTGGAGCAAGCGAAAAGCCTCCAGATATCCGATTTGCCAAGGCGAAGAAAAGACGAAAGCTCTGTATTTTCAAATACTTAGTGGCTTTGTTTTGTAATTTCGCGATGCGGAGATTCCCTTTAAATGACGACGGCGCCCACCAAGGGCGCCGTCTTGTGATGGTAGCAGGTGTCTACTCGCCAGGACACCCTTGCGAGGATGACTAGACCTGGCCGGACTGGTTGACGCCGGGTTTCGCGGCGCGGCCGGAGCTCCATAGTGCGCGGCGGATGCGCATCCGCTCCGCGATGCGGTTGCGGATGGCGCGACGTCCCTCGCTAATGCTCCCGCAAACCAGCGTGCATCCTGCTTGTCGCAGCTGCTCTGAATTTTGCACCGCCGTCAGACCGCCGGCTACGATCGCGATTTGTTCCGAATCCGCGCGCAGTGCGCGCACCAACTCGAGCGCTGTGGGTAATGCATCCGTCATCGTAACCGACACGCATACCAGGTCGGGCGCGAAGCCGCGCATGAAGTCGCGCAGTTCCGCGGCGGTCTTGTTCTCGCTGACCAGCGTAGCCGCGACTTCATCCTGACGCACGAGCTGCACGAGGATTAGCAGCGCGAGGTTGTGCACTTCGCCGGGAACGCAAATCGCAACCATTCGCAGCCGCGGCGCGCGCTGAATCTTGTTGAATCGGTTACCGATCTCCACGATCAGCTCGCGCGAGGTATTCATAATGTTCTGCAGATTCGCGACGCCGATGTTGTCGTAATCGAATTCCTCCGCCGCCATGATTACGGTGGGTACGATCACATCGTTGATGGTCGCCTCGAAACCATGCTCGTCGCAATATTGAATGACCAGCGCACGCGCACCCTCGCGATCGAGCTCGAGCATCTTGCGATAGAAATCGTGATAGTCCTCCAGCGGACGCTCGGAACCGAGCAGGATGGAGAAGAAACTGAACGCGGGAATGTAATCGCCCAACACCTTGATGCATGCAGTGAGCGGTGTCGCCAGCAGCAGCCCGAGCGGTCCCCATATCCAGGACCAATACATCGCCGACACCAGCAACGCGACCGGCGAGATTCCGATCCCGCGTCCGACCATGAAAGGCTCGATGAATTGCGCGGCAACCTGGTCGATCGCGATGAACGTAACCAGCACCTCGATCGCCTTGTCCCATCCGGGGAAGACCGCAAATGCTACCAGCGTCGGCAGCAGCGCCGCCATCAAAGCTCCTACGTAGGGGACGTATCGGAACAGGAAGCCCAGCAAGCCCCATAGCTCGGGCGTCGGCAGGCCGAGCATCCAGCATACGAGGCCGGTTGAAACACCGAATGCGAAATTGGTCAGCGAAAAGAGCATCAGATATCGGCTCACTGTTTGGCCCGCGGTTTCGATCGCCTGCGATGCGACCGAGATGCGCGCACGCGCGGCCAGTCTGACTATGCGGTCGCGCAGGTCGTTGCGGCTGTATAGGAGAAAGAACAGCAGCACCACGATCAACAGGAAGTCGACCAGGCCTGAAAGCACCGGGACGAATGGCTTGAGGTTGTCGCCGAAGCTCGTTTGAGGAACCGCCTGCACCGCCCGAGGCTTGGGCGGCGCTTTAGGACCCGCGTGCTGCAACTCCTTTTGCACGCTTTCGATCGCGCGCTCGATATGCTGCAGCCCGGTCGGCGTATTTTTCTGGACCTCGGTCAGCTTGGCGGCGATATTCGGCGAATAGTCGGTAAGCTCATAGGCCACTGAGGTCAGTTCTGTCGTCAGGAAATAGCCGATCGCCCCCACAATCGCGATCGCGCCCAGCACGACCAGCGCCGTGCCGGCAAGGCGTCCGATCACCATCTCGACGCGCCGCGCGAGCGGGCTGAAGATGACAGACAGCATGGTGGCCATCGCCAGCGGCAGCAGAATATCGCGCGCAAAATAGAGAACCGCCGTCGCGACGATCATGGCCAGGATCGGGATTCCGACCCGCAGCAACGAATGCAGTTCGTCTTCGCCGTTGTCTTCCGCGCCCGGATGCTTGCTGAGATCGTCGATTGCGGTTTTGTGTTCGCGGTCGGCGTTCATGGAGAAGTGGTGCGGCTGGGAGCGCCGACTTCCTCGGCCTCTTAATACCCGACGATTGAGACGGAATCCAATTGATATTATTCAGCTTTCTCACTGCATGACCCTTGCATCAGGGGCGATGCAATGCTGGTGCAGCTACGCAGAATCTAACCGCCCACCTGTTAGCGCTGTCTGTGAAATTAGGTTTTTCCGCGTCTCTCAGGAACCCAAGGCGCCGGAAATGAGTCTAGCCGATGTCCAAGTGAGGGCACGCCGAAATGCAGTCCGCCAATTCTTGAGGGCTCGGATCGCGAAGGAATAAGCAGATGAAGCGAAACAGTCAGTTTGTGCTTTTCCTTTCTATCATGACGGGACCTGCTGGTTGGCAACCTGGCCAATGGGACCATTAGCGCGTTCAACACGACCGATGGCGCGTTCCTCGGTCAACTCGCGGATTCGAGTTCAAAGACAATCACGATTCCCGGATTGTGGTCGCTCGTGGATGGTGATGGCGCGGCAAATGCGCAAGTTGACCCAATCTATTTCACGGCGGGACCGAAAGGATATGCGGCCGGACTGTTTGGATTGATCCAGGCGATAACGCCCAAGCCGACCAAAACTCCGAAGCCGACCAGGACGCCGCGGCCAACTAGAACTCCAAAGGCTAAGCCGACGCCGCATCCAACCGCCACCAAGCCGCCCGGTGACCCGTCGGCGACGCCGACCCACACGAACTCGGCGCTGCAGTTGCGTTTAGCGGGAACGATCCGGTCATTGTCAACTCCGCGGTCGTAGGAGAGCCGACCAAGGTCGATTTTCGGCAACGAATGATCTCCGTCTGGCCGGATCTGAAATATCGCTTCAACCTCTGGAAGTCGTACGGTTTCGCGCCTTACCTGACCGGCGGCCCGGGCATCTGGGTGGATATTATCGAGACGCCGCCGCTGCTTGGGGGACTGCAGTTTCCGACCCAAGAACTAGGCGCGCGCAAGCTTCCGACGATAGCGGGCGCCGATCTTTTTGAAGGTGCGCAAGGAGGTGCGGGATTTGAGTTCAGCCTCGCGCGCCTCAACCCTACGGTCTTCGAGCGCATGAAGCTGGGATTCGACTATCGCTATTCCGCGTGGACCAGCGGACAGCGATTCAGCACCTACTCATTGCTGCTGTCCTACCGCGATTGAGTGACAATGAGGCAGTGATGGTGGAGCTGAGCGGGGTCGAACCGCCGACCTCTTGAATGCCATTCAAGCGCTCTCCCAATTGAGCTACAGCCCCACCGGCGGAAAAGCGTTAGCGCGTGTTCCAGGTGATTTTTTCAGCTAATCCGAACGAGTCCCCCGAGTCAATCCAACCTCCCGCCCATCGCGATGCGCCTAGCCGATGTCGTACAGCGCGGCGACGTTCTCGGCAATCATCTTGCGGCGCTCATCGTTGGGAACTCCGGCGAAATCGCGCGCGATGACCTCGCGCGAGTTAGGCCACGTCGAGTCCGAATGCGGGAAGTCCGAGGCCCACATCAGATTGCCGACGCCCGCCATCTCGCGGAGCAGCACGCCGACCCGGTCGTCCTGAAAAGTCGCGCTGACCTGGCGGTGAAAGTAGAAGCTCGGCGGATTCGGAATCGCGCGGGTCTCGAGGTAGCGATACTTCTCGTAGGAATGATCCATCCGCTGGATGAAATGCGGAATCCATCCGATGTCATTTTCGACCGACACCAGCTTGAGTTTCGGAAAGCGTTCCAGCACGCCGCTGAAAATTAACTCGGCGATACTTTTTTCTACCGAATGATGCAGCGCCGGATAGCCTTTCATAACGCTCGACAAATCGCCCTCGCCGCCGCGCGCCTCGGTCAGGATGTGCAAGCTGATGGGCATCGCGTGATCCTGCGCCGCCGCCCAGAACTGGTCGTATTCGGATGACCCATAAGGATGCTCACGCGGCGCCGCGCCCCAGATCATCGCACCCTTGAGGCCCTTCCTTGCCGCGCGCGCGAGCTCCTCGACCGCCTCGTCGATGTTGTCGAGCGCGATCATCGCCACGCCCGCGAGACGTCGCGAACTAGCCGCGCAATAATCCGCCAGCCAGTCGTTGTAAGCACGGAAGCTCGCCGCTCTGAGCGCCCCGTCTTCGAGCTGAAAAAGGCGCATGCCGAGGCTCGGGTAGAGAACCTCAGCGAAGACACCGTCGCGCTCTTGATCCTTGAGGCGCAACTCGGGATCCCATGCGCTCGGACGCACGCCGGGATAACCGCCCGCCATCCTTTCAGCGAAGTCCTTGGGATCGACACCTGCGACGGCGAATCCCGCCACCGGAAATGGACGCAGCCCCTCGGCGGCGAAGAAATCGCCGTCGCGCCCGCCGAAATTCTTGATGACGCGCGGCGCACGCTCGAGGAAGCGCTTCTCGATGCGCGCGGTCCAGACATCGGCGGGCTCGATGACATGGGAATCGGCGGAAAGAATTCTTTCGGCATCCATCGTGAAACTCCTGCAGCGGCGTGAATTCCTACTCGCGGTTTAGTCCCGCCGATATCTAGTCGTCAAGCGCGATGATTTCAGCGCGGCGCGCGGCTCCGCACGATCGACATCAGCGCGCGCTCGACGCCCTGATACATCGGGCGCTCCAGCACCGACCAACCCAGCCCGGCATACAGCGCCTCGCGCATTGCGCCGGTGGTCCAAAGGTAGAGCTTCGCGACGCCCAAATCTGCCGCTTCGCCGACGATGCATGGACCAGCGCGGAGGCGATCCCGCAGCGGCGAAATTCCGGCGCCACAAACACATCGGCCATCCAGGGCGTCAGGTCGCGCCGCGTCTCCATGTCGAATTCGGCCAGCGTCGCTGAGGTTGCGAACCATCGACGGCGATTAAAACCGTGGGGACGGCGCAATGATTCGCGCGCTCGCGCAACAGCCGCAGACGCCGCTCGACTGAATCGCCTTCTACGAAATGTTGCCATTGCGCGAAGTGCCACTGCGCCAGCATCGGCGCATGCTCGGGAAGGTCTGCAAGGTAATGAATCTCGATGGTCATGATGCGCGCGCCAGCAGTTCCTTGGCGGCGCGGCGGAACTTGTCGGAAACGTCAGCGCCGCCCAGCATCCGCGCGATTTCGTCGGTGCGCTGTGCCGGTTCGAGCTGACGCACGAGGCTGCGGGTCATGCCGCGGCGCTCCTCCTTCTCGACATGAAAATGCCGATCGGCGAACGCAGCGATCTGCGGCAGATGAGTGACGCACAATATCTGATGGTACTTGGCGAGTTCTTTCAGCTTGCGGCCGACGACTTGCGCGATCTCGCCGCCGATACCGGCGTCTACTTCGTCGAAGATCATCGTTGCGACACCGCGGCGCTGCGCCTCCAGCCGCTTGAGCGCGAGCATCACGCGCGAAAGCTCGCCGCCCGAGGCGATCCTCGCCAGCGCCATCGGAGGCTGCCCGAGATTCGGAGAGAGGTGGAACTCGACGGTGTCGATGCCGCTCGGCCCCATCGCAATGCCGTCGCGCACCAGCGCGCCTTCACCAGGCGCGAAGCTAGCGAGGTGCGTCTCGAAGACGGGCGCGCGCATCCCGAGTGTCTTGAGTTCCGCTTCCATCCTGCGTTTCAGCTCCGTCGCGCCGCGTTTGCGTTCCATGCTGAGTTTTTTCGCAGATGCGAGGAGATCGTCGAGAGCGCGTTCCAGTTCCGCTTCCGCCTGATGCTTCGAGACCGCGACGTTTTCCAGCTCGGCGATCTCCGCGCGCGATTTCTCCAGCGTCGCGATCGCTTCATCCAACGAGCCGCCGTATTTGCGCTTCAGGCGGGTAAGTTCCTGGAGGCGAGCCTCGATTTGCTCGAGGCGCGCCGGGTCAGCTTCGATCCGGTCGCCGTAGGCACGCAGCGAATGCGCGGTCTCCTCGAGGTTGGCGCGCGAGGCTCGCAACGTTTCGAGCGGCGCCGACAACGCGGCGTCGAGTTCGGCGGCCTCGGCGAGGCGCGCTTCCGCCTTCGCGATGATGTCGAGCGCCGCGCCCTCCGCGCCGTAGAGCATCTCCTCCGATTCATGCGCGGCCACGGAAAGTTTGGCGGCGTTCGCGAGCACAACGCGCTCCTTTTGAAGGTCCTCATCCTCGCCCGGGATGAGTTCGGCCTTTTCCAGTTCGATGACGCGAAAGCGCGCGAGGTCCAGCAGGTCGGCGCGTTCGCGCTCGCGACGCATCAGGTCTTCAAGGCGCGCCTTGCGGCTTTGCGCAAGCTGATGGAGTTCGCGGTACTGTAGGAGAAGATTTTCCACGCCGGCAAAACGATCGAGCACGATCTCATGGCTCTCCGAGCGGAGCAGCGATTGCGCCTCGTGTTGCCCGTAGACCTGCACGAGCGCGGGCCCGAGGCGCGATAGGGTTTGTACAGTCGCCAATTCGCCATCGATAAGGACCCGCGAGCGCCCGCCTTCCGCAATGACGCGGCGAATCACCAACTCGCGCTGATCAGGAGGACGCGCGGCGAGCCCCTCAAGTGCGAGTTCACCCTCCAATTCGAAGAGCGCCTCGACCACCGCCTCTTTCGCATCGGTGCGGATCACCTCCGGCGAGGCGCGACCTCCCAGCAGAAGCCCAAGCGCGCTCAGGATGATGGTTTTTCCCGCACCGGTTTCGCCCGACAAAATGTTCAGGCCGGGACAGAACTCGAGGGCCGCTTCCTCGATGATCGCGAAGTTGCGGATTCTCAGTTCGGCCAGCATCGCGAGTTCAACCCCAGCGCAGTTTGTCGCGCCAGATTTCGAAATAGGGATGGGCCGAGCGAATCAGGACGACGACGTAACGGCCGCGGCGGATTTTCACGCAAACCTCAGGGCCCAACTGCGCCGGCTCCTGGCCGTCGATGATCAATGTTGAATCGTGATCGGAACTTTTCACCCGCACTTCGATCTCGAATGAATCGGGCAACACAACCGGCCGATTGCTCAAAGTATGCGGACAAATCGGCGCGAGAACCAGCACCCCCAGGCTCGGGTAAACGATCGGACCTCCGGCGCTGAGTGCATATGCAGTCGAGCCGGTTGGCGTCGAGATGATCAGACCGTCCGCACGATATTCGCAAAAACGCTCACCCTCCGCGGTCACCTCCAGCTGCAATAACCCGGAGGTAGGACCACGGTTGAAGACCACATCATTGACCGCGAGGAAGCGCTGGACGACCTCGGCACCGCGCCCCGAACCGCGGCATACTTCGGCCTCCAGGGTGATTCTGCGATCGGTTTCGTAGTCGCCCGCAAGCACGCGCTCGAGCGCCTGTTTCGCCTCTCCAGTGCTCGCCTCGGTAAGAAATCCGAGGCCGCCGAGATTGATTCCAAGGATGGGCGTCTCGCGCCGTCCAACCTTGCGCGCGATTCCGAGCAGCGTGCCGTCTCCCCCTAGCACCACGATAAGGTCAACGCGCCGAACCAGCTCATCGCGCGAAACCGGCTCTGCGCCAATGACTTCAGCCGCCGCCGGCTCCGCCAGTACCTTCTTGCGCCGATCGCGAAGCCATCCGGTCAACGTGGTGCCGATTTCGAGCGCTTCCGCCCGGTCTCGCTTGACCACGATTCCGACCGCTCTTATTGGATGCTTGGGCACCGCGTTCTGGCAATTAGCATGATGCGCTACGAAGCGCGACCGAGCGCCTAGCGCGTTCGCGGTTCGACGGTTGGACGCCTTTTACCATAGATGATCGCGATTGCGTTGATATAATAGCCGGTCATGTTTTCGCTGGTCTGCGCGCGGCTGTCGTTGATGACGAGCGCGTCGGCGCCGGTTTCGCATCCTTTCGCGATCACCAGCGGCAGCACGTCTTTCTCCTCGACAAAGCGATTCCCGAGCCCTTCGATGATCGCTACCTCGCGATACTCCGCCAGCGGCGCGGCGCGCAGCACCGGCATGTTGCAGTCGGGCGGCTTGGCGGCCCTGCCCGACGGTTCGACCTCTGACATGGTGATTTGCGGAGGGAGCGCGACCTTGGCGCAAGCGGCCAGCATCGCCACCATCGAGAGCCCGATCGCCATGCGACAAAATTGTTGCACGCAAAATGAATAGCGGCGGCAGAGATCCTCGGCAAGCTTGAGACGCCTTCGGAGCGTTCTCGATTTCACCGCCGCATCGTATAAGATCGCGTCGGACGATTGAAAATGGGAAACAAATCTTCACCAGGGCGGCCATTGCTCGGCGCGCACATGTCGATCGCAGGTGGCGTCGCGGAATCGGTCGGGCGCGGCAAATCCATCGGATGCGATTGCATTCAGATTTTCACCAAGTCATCGCGCCAGTGGAGATCGAAGCCGTACACCGAGGAGGAGATCGCCGCTTTCAAGCGCAACCTCAGGGAAAGCGACATTGGATGCGTGATCGCGCACGATTCCTATCTCATCAACCTTGGCGCACCCGATGAGGCGCTGCGCAAAAAATCCGTCGCAGGATTCATCGACGAGTTCGAACGCTGCGAGGCACTCGGCGTGCCGTGGTTGGTCGCGCATCCCGGCTCGCACGTCGGCTCGGGCGAAGAAGCCGGGATCAGCACGATCGCGAAATCCATCGACGAGGCGCATAAGGCGTGCGCGGGATTCGAGGTGAAGGTCGCGCTGGAGATCACCGCGGGACAGGGCAGCAACCTCGGCTACTCGTTTCAGCAGATGGGCCGTATCTTCGATGCGGTGAAGGAGAACGATCGCTTGCGACTATGCTTCGATACCGAGCACGCATTCGCGGCCGGTTACGACATTTCCAACGAGGAAGGCTATCAACGCACCTTCAGCGAGCTTGACAAGCACATCGGAATCAAGCGCATCGTCGCGTTTCATCTGAATGATTCGCTCAAACCGTTCAACTCGCGTGTCGATCGCCACGAGCATATCGGCAAGGGTCATCTCGGCACCAAAACTTTCGAGCGCCTGCTCCATGACGCGCGATTCTTCGGCATCCCGATGTGCCTCGAGACCGAACCGGGTCCCGAGATGAAAGACATCGCCGCCGATCTCGTAACGTTGAGGGGTCTGCTCTGAGTCGGCGCTGATGCAGAAACGAATTCTCACCGGCGACCGGCCGACCGGCCCGCTCCATCTCGGCCACTATGTCGGCTCGCTCGCGAACCGCGTGCGTCTGCAAGACGAATACGACACCTACGTGCTCATCGCCGATGTGCAGGCGCTGACCGACAACTTCGAGCATCCGGAAAAGCTCGAGGCCAACATTTTCGAGGTCGCGCTCGACTACCTCGCGGTTGGCCTCGATCCAGCGAAGGTCAAGTTCGTCGTGCAATCGATGGTGCCGGAGTTGCCCGAGCTGACGATGTACCTGATGAACCTGATCACCGTCGCGACCCTCGAGCGCAATCCTACCGTCAAGGAAGAGATCAAGCAGCGCAATTTCGTGAAGGGCGTGCCGGTCGGATTTTACACCTATCCGATCTCCCAGGCGGCCGACATCACGATTTTCAAAGCCGATCTGGTGCCGGTCGGCGAAGATCAGCTGCCGATGATCGAACAAGCGCGCGAAATCGTGCGGCGCTTCAACCGGCTCTATCGCAAGGTGCTGATCGAACCGAAAGCGATGCTGGGGCAAATGGCGCGCCTGCCCGGTACCGACGGCGGCGCGAAGATGTCGAAGTCATTGAACAACTGCATCTCGTTGGGCGATCCCACCGAGGTGGTGCGCAAGCGCGTGATGTCGATGTTCACCGATCCGACGCGGATTCATCCCACCGATCCGGGCCACGTTGAGGGCAATCCGGTCTTCACCTATCACGACGTCTTCAATCCGAATAAAGACGAAGTCGAGGATTTGAAAGATCGCTATCGCAAAGGCACCGTCGGAGACGTCGAGGTCAAGCAGAAGCTGTTCGATGCGCTGGAAAATTTCCTCAAGCCGATCCGCGAGCGGCGCAATCAATTCGCCTCGCAGCCGAAGCTGGTGCACGAGATCATCATCGAAGGGACGCGCAAAGGCCGCGCCGTCGCGCAAGCCACGATGGCCGAGGTCCGCGACGCAATGAAGCTGAGCTACAAGTTTCAGTAGTCGCTTCTATCATTGCGTGGCGACCGCGGTTGCCAGCGCGCTCAAGTCAACATTGCCTCCTGAAACGAGGACGCCAACTCGCTCGCCGGCCGCTGGACGATATTGGCGCGAGAGCAATGCGGCGGTTGCGGCAGCACCGGCCGGCTCGGCGGCGATCCGCAGCTCGGACCACAGAAAACGCTGCGCCGCGATGATGTCTCCGTCCTCGACCAGCACCATTCGATCGAGCGATTCGCGCGCAATCTGGAAGGCCAGTTCGCCGATGCGTCGCGCGCCCAAAGCGTCGGCGGCAACCCCCGATACTTCGACGTCAACCGGGTGGCCGGACTCCAGCGCGCGAGTGAGGGTCGGCGCCAGCCGCGGTTCCACGCCGATGACCCTGACACTACGGTCAAACCATGCCATCACGCCGGCGATCAATCCGCCGCCTCCCACCGGAACGATGATGCTGTCCAACCCTCCCGATTGTGCCTCCAATTCCATCGCGATGGTTCCTGCGCCTTCGATGGTCGAGCGCTGATCGCGCGCATGAACGATGCGCGCGCCGGTCTCTTTTGCACGGACGAGACTGGCTTCGAGCGCTTCGTCATAGTTCGCGCCGACAATCGTCACCTTTGCGCCGCACTTGCGAATGCGATCGATCTTGACCGGCGAAGAGATCGTGGGGACGAAGATCTCGGCGACCTGTCCCAGGCGCTGGGCCGCGAAGGCGACGGCCACCCCATGATTGCCACCAGAGGCAGCGTTGACTCCGGCGGATGGGACTCTTTCGGAAAGCAAATTGTTGAACGCTCCACGCGCCTTGAAGGAACCGGCGTGCTGCAGCAGTTCGAGTTTCAACACGACGTCCGCTTCAACCAGTCGCGAGTCCCGACCGAGCACGACGATAGGCGTCTCGCGAATGTACGTTTTGATCCGTTCGTAAGCGCGCTGAATAGGCTCGCGTCCAATGCTGGCCGCTGGTCCTTCCATCGAAAACTACTGTGACCGATCGCACCCAAATCCGCCATGGTCCATTTGTGACCCCCACTGTCACGTGGCCGTGCTTGGAGACTGCTGAGGCTGACCTGGCAGCGTGATCGTGCTATCTTGTTGGTTGCGGCGCCTTCGGGCGCCGCTGGTGTTTCGAGGCATCTGAAGATGATCGCGAAAGTGCAAAAACAAACCCAAATAATGCCCGCCTTTGCTGATTTTTTCGAATTGGAAACGCTGGAACCCCGCCGAAAAGGTAAGGTCGCGCTCGAATAGCAAAAACAAACCCATTCGAGGTGCCTGATGGGTGCAAGGCGCGTGCGCTTCCTCTAGCGGCGAGCCCTCAGATCAGCAAAACAAACCCATTAAATGCTTGAGTGGACGGGCTTTTTTTCCATCCGAGTATTATCGACGTGATGTCGATAGTTGCGTCTACCGGACAACGTCATTTATGCACTTCCACCGTGGCGGGCCCGTGTTTTTCGAGCACCTCGATCGATGCGCCGCGGCGGCCGCGTCGCGCGATGAACGAAAGCGCCGATGTTCCCAGCCGCAGATCGTCGAACCTGATCCATTCGAGCCATTCCGGCATCATCGGCGACCGCATCACGATCCGATGCTCAAACCCGCGCACTTCGATTCCGAGTATCGCCTGGAGCAACAGGAACACACTCGCCGCGGACCACGCCTGCGGATGGCATGCGACGGGATACGGCACTGGTCCGAGGCCGGGTTCGCGCGAAAATCCACAGAAGAGTTCCGGCAAGCTTTCGTTGTTGAGACCCGCGGCGGCATCGAACAGACCGGTCATGATTTTCACCGCGCCGTCGGTGCGGCCCGCGGTCGCCAGCCCCCATGCGGCCATCGCATTGTCATGCGGCCACACCGAGCCGTTGTGATAGCTCATCGGATTGTAGCGGCGCTCGCGGCTGCTCAGCGTGCGGACACCCCATCCAGAAAACATGTCTTCGGCGAGCAGGCGCTCTGAGAGCGTCGCCGCGCGGTCGCCATCGAGGAGCCCGGCGGCGAGGCAGTGTGCGCCGTTGCTAGCCATCACCGCGCACGGACGCTTGTCGCCGTCGAGCGCGAGCGCGAGCATCTTTTCCTTCTTCAACCAGAAGTCACGCTCGAAGTTTGCCTTGAGCGTTCTGGCTTCTTCCCGCAGATGATCGCGCAGGTCGTGCCGGTTGAGCCGGCCCGCCACTTCCGCGAGCGATGAGTACGCCGCGTATGCGTAGCCCTGCACCTCGGCAAGCGCGATCGGCGGCTTGGCAAGGGTGCCGTCGTCGTGCGAGATCGCATCGAGCGAATCTTTCCATCCCTGATTGGCGAGGCCGCGCGGCGTTTCGCGCTGATACTCGATGTAGCCGTCGCCGTCTCGATCGCCGTAATTTCCGATCCAGTCAAGCCCGCGCTCGACATTCGGCCATAACTCCTCGGCGAGTTTCATATCGCCGGTGGCGGAGACGTAGCGCCCGATCAGCCACAGAAACAGCGGCGTCGAATCGATACTCCCGTAATAGCGCCCGAACGGAATCTCGCCGGTGTTCGCCATCTCGCAGGCGCGCATCTCATGGATGATCTTGCCCGGCTGCTCATCACGCGCCTCGTTGTTTTCGGTTCCCTGCAGCGATGCGAGAGTACGCAGAACTCCCGCGGCCAGCTGGGGAAAAAATGGCAGCACCGAGAGCGCGGTGATGATGCTGTCGCGACCGAACAACGTCGCAAACCACGGAATCCCCGCCATGATCGAGTGGCCGCGCTCATTCACTGTGGTCAGCGCGGCGAGGTCTCCCAGCGATCTCTCGATGAGCGAGTTGGTTATCTGATTGCTGGTGCTGATGCGAGTGAAGCCGGAGGCTACTTCGCCGACCTCGCGTCGCCGGCGCTGCAGCGCTTCGCCGAACGCGCGGGGGGGCGCCGCGATTCCGCCATTGCTGCTCGGTTGATCCTGGCGAGCCTCGATGCGAATCTCCATCTCCATTGAAGCGTCGCGCTTGAGCGACAGCATGTACGACGCATTTGATTCCGTAAGGCTGGTGGGTTTCCGGCTGAAGCCGATCAGCGTCGCGCGGTTGATGCGGTCGAGCCCGGTGTAGTGGAATTCGACCGAGTTGCTCCCGACCTTCGGTCCATGAAGCTCGCCCCGTTTCTTGCGCGTAATGCCGCGCACCTCGAACATGTCACGGAAGTCGGCGCCAATGACGAAATTCATCTCGATTTTCACCGTCGATGGCGCGAAGTTCCGGATCGCGATTCGCTGGAAGAGGCGCGGACCGCTCAGCACCCAACTGCGTTGGATCTGGATCAGGTCGCGCGGCAGCAGCTTCGCATCGTCGGCGCCTCGTAAATCGGGGTTGGTGAGATTTGCGCGAACCTCGGTGTTGTCGTCGCTGACGTAGGAATTCAGGAAGTGCGGCACCTCGCCGGCGATGCCGATCTCGAAGCGGCTCAAGTGTCGCGTGTCGCGATAGAAAAATCCCAGCGCCTCGAGCGGTGACTCGAGGATGTCGCCGGTGGTTTCGAAAACCGCGAACGATTCGTTCTGCGCGAGCACCCGCGGGGTGCGCCGCGACGCCATCGCCGACGCGAGGATGTAGAAGTCGCCGCTGATCCTGCGCAGGTTGCTTCTTATGGGCTGTCTGTTGCGTCGGTTCGAACCAACACTGCGGGCGCGGGTCGGAACTATGATGGTGCCTTCGCTGCGCTTTCCTGATTCAGATACCGTTGATGCCACGGCGCAACCCTTCGGAGGACAACAAGGTTAAGGTCGGTCTGAAGATACCGGATGCCGACCTACTCAACACCTACCTGCGCCGCGTATCCGTATCAACCGACAACTCATCGAGCAGGACCTGGGCGTTCTTCAGGTCGGCAGTATCGAAGAGCCGTCGGCTCAGGAAAAGGGCGGTTTCGAACGATCGCGTCCACATTCTTCATCCGAACTTTTCCGCACGCGAGTTTTTGTAGGTGGGTACCGGGAGAAGGGATTCGAATGTGCAGCGGGAATCGGAAGGTTAGTTGGTGCGCTCGTGTGGTTGGGCGCGATAGGCTCGCTGACGGCCAGCATGAGCGCGTGTTCGAGTCAGCCAGAATCGGCGCAGACTGCGGCGGCTAATCAAGTTGCGATGAAGTTCGACCTCGGACAGTGCCAGCAATTGAGTCCGAGCCTTTTTAAATGCCCGGCCTTGGACAAACCGCTGTGTGACCCCGGTTATAACAAGAACGACGTCATTTGCGTGAAGATCGACAAGACGGGAGTGGTGCTGCAACAACTCCAATAGACGGCGCAGCGCCGTCCCTCGGGGTTTCGCTCGTCGCCGACTGCGCCGCGAGTCGGTCGATCTCAGACCCGCTTCTTTGAGGACGACGGTGAGGGCGCGGGCTCTTCTTCGGGTTCGTCGGGGATCTCGGCCGTCGGTGGTAGCACGTGCACATTCTTGGCACCGAGCTTCTCGCGCACCTTCGCCTCGATCTCATCTGAAATCGACGGGTTCGCCTTCAGGAAATCGCGCGCGTTCTCGCGCCCTTGCCCGATGCGCTCGCCATTGTACGAATACCACGCGCCCAGCTTCTCGATGATGTTGTTGTCAGACGCGAGATCGACCAGCTCGCCTTCCTTGGAAATGCCGGTGCCGTAAAGGATGTCGAATTCGGCCTCGCGGAACGGCGGCGCCACTTTGTTCTTGACCACCTTGACCTTGGTGCGCGAGCCGATGACCTCGGTGGAGGTCTTGATCGCGCCGATGCGGCGGATGTCGATGCGCACCGAGGAATAAAACTTCAGCGCGTTGCCGCCGGTGGTGGTTTCCGGATTGCCGAACATCACGCCGATCTTCATGCGAATCTGGTTGATGAAGATCACGATGGTGCGCGAGCGCGCGATGATCGAGGTCAGCTTGCGCAGCGCCTGCGACATCAAGCGCGCCTGCAAGCCCATCTGCGGCTCGCCCATCTCGCCCTCGATCTCGGCGCGCGGCACCAGCGCCGCCACTGAATCGATCACGAGCACATCGATGGCGCCCGATTGCACGAGCGTCTCGGCGATTTCGAGCGCCTGCTCGCCGTTGTCGGGCTGCGAGATGAGCAGGTCCTCGACCTTGACGCCGAGCTTGCGCGCGTAGCCCGCATCGAGCGCGTGTTCAGCATCGATGAAGGCGCAGATGCCGCCCTTCTTTTGCGCCTCGGCGATGCATTCGAGCGCGAGCGTGGTTTTGCCCGATGACTCGGGGCCGTAGATCTCGACCACACGGCCGCGCGGCAATCCGCCGACGCCGAGTGCGAGGTCGAGACCGAGCGAGCCGGTCGAGATGACCGGGACATCGGCGACGATCGCCTGCTCGCCCAGCTTCATAATCGAGCCCTTGCCGAACTGTTTCTCGATTTGGCTCAGGGCCAGGTCGAGCGCCTTGCTTTTGATCTCAATCGCCATCGCCATCCCCACTCCGCGCGAAATTATCCATCCGCTGTTCTGAATCTTGCCACAAAATCAATCCGTTCGCGCTAGCCAATCGCATCACTAATCCCCAAGTCCGGTCAAATTGCGCAGCTGGTTGTGGAGCAAAAGACCGAATCAGGTCGCTAATGCGAAAATTCGCCACGTGACCGCCGCGCTCAGATGCGAGATACTGGAGAGTTAATGCGTCTCTTCCACGTCAGCGAGGAAGCGGGGATCGCGAGGTTCGAGCCGCGACCGGTCCCGTCGCCGGACTCCGGCGTGACCGGAACCGTGGTGTGGGCGGTGGACGAAACACATCTGCCAAATTTCATTCTGCCGCGCGATTGCCCGCGTGTGACCTATGGTGTCGGCAAGCGCACCACCGAGGAAGACCGCGCACGATTTTTTGCGCATTCGACGGCACGTCGCATCGTCGCGGTGGAATCGCGATGGGCGCCGAAGATCCTCGCTTGCAGATTGTGGTTGTACGAAATGGCGTCGGAGAATTTTGCGCTCGCACTGGAAGAGGCCGGCTACTACATCTCGCGGACGACCGTGGTCCCCATCGGCGTTATCGAGATTCGCGACCTGATCGGCGAGATGCTCAGGCGTGATGTCGAGTTGCGCTTCGTTCCGGACCTGTGGCCGCTTAACGACGCAGTGATCGAATCGACCTTGGAGTTTTCGAACATACGAATGAAAAACGCCGCCCCACGCCAGCCTGTGATCAAACGATGAACTTGAAAGCGCCATTGGGAGACGCGGTGGGGACTGCGCTCAGCGCCGAATAATTCCAGTAAAACCTGCGGCAAAAAGGGTAACCAGTACCCATCCGAGCAAGAGGTGGACCCAATAGTAGAGGCGGAGGCCCCTGCCTGACTTAAAAAACCACCTATTAAAGAAGGCCGGGCTATTAACCAAGCTTGGGAACCGGGTTACCAGAAAATTGCCCAGCCAGGTTTCCATCAGTGGCTTGGTCTCAAGACTGGAGTCAGATTTCGATGCTACACCAGGCGGCACCGCACCGGGAGTTAAGTTGGGGTCCGGCATCCAGCGATCTTTGATGCCAAGGTTGATGATCGGCAGAAACGTGTCGAGCGCGTAAACAAATCCGTTGAACGGTTGATAGCCGACCGGCAGCCTCCCTTGCCGAAATTCTGCGAACGCATCTTTATCCGTCGGGGCAATCACGCCCGCCTGATAGCCCAACGAAAATGACAAATAGCCAAAAACGACAAGCCCGAGCGCCCACCACAATGCGAGCCAGGGTTTATATCCGTAGGCTATCGTAGCTCCCAAAATCGACGGCCAAATCTGCCTGTACCATGGAAGAGTAGCGCGGAGGTCATCTTCCATCGCAATTCGGACGAGGCGCGCACCGCTATCGTCGCCTTGACTTTCGAGCACCTTAGCGAAGTTTTCGTAGGGCTCCGTCGGTAATGCGTTTTCGGTGTTTTGAAGCCGTAGCCACTTTAGCCCGGACCCCGCATCTCGCGTTTTTATTGCGCCTTTGCTTGGTTTCTCTTCAAGATGGCCAAACTTGAAACCGCTTAGAAACAACTGTCCGGACTTCGGCCAGCTACTTTCGTCGTCAATCACAGATCCGGCAGTAGTATCGATTAAAGCGAGTTTCACATTAAGAGGACCCTGGTCCGCGGGGGATCCGGTGGCATTTGTCCTGATGCCGGTCCACCAAAGGGCGTTTGTTATTCGAGCGCTCGATGCCTCCACAACAGTCTGCGGCGCCAGAATAGCGCCGCTAAAGATTAGGGCGCTGCCCACGGCGACGCTCACCAAGTTGACTTCGCCGGTCGCGCTGAATCCGACGTTTAGAAATACGTCACCCCTGACGTTGGCGCCGGCGGCGTTCAAAGCGTCCTTGTTCGGGTTGCTGAAGGTTCCGCGCGTGCACACCAGATCGCCGCCCACAGTGGTGCGCACCAAGTTAACCCCGCCGGTCGCACTGAACTCGTTATTAAGAAACAAATTACCCTTAATTGTGGCGGCGGCAGCGCTCAAAGCCGTCCCGTTGGGGTTGTTGAAGGTTCCGCCATCGCATTCGAGATTGCTGCCCACGGTGGCGCTGACCAGGTTTACTTCGCCGGTCGCGCTGAACCCATTCCTGAGAAACACAGAACCCTTCACGTCGGCGCGGTTAGCGTACAGAGCGTATCCGTTGGGGTTGCTAAGGCGACTGCCCATCAGAAACAGCCCCCCAATGTGCGCGTTCAGCAATGACATTCCATTCGAGAGAAACGAGTGCAGAAAACAGATTGGAAACGGCACCGAAATGAAGTCGAGATCAAGCGGGTCAGGTACCTTTGCCCCGTAGATCTGAATTCCTTTTGGGTCAATCAGGCCGAGCGCAGCTTTGTTGACGCACAGCCATCGAATCAGCTTGGCGCTAATCTGACGTGTCTCGGGCTCGGGCCAATCGTCGGCTTTCGATGGGTCATTCGCCGGGTCTCGGTCATCCCTATTGGGACCGCAAACTGCGTACTCGCCAAGTGGTAGCGCCTTTAGGAGTTTTTGTTCGCAAATCGTAAGATTCTTGAAACCGGTCTTTTCGGCCAAAGCTCGAAGTGTGTCAGGAGTGGTCGCGGCCGGAGTTTGTGGCGGGCCCGCTTCGTTCGCGTTGGCACTGGGCGGGGGCCAAAGTGGGTAAGCAAAGACGGCAAGAAGGGTCAACGCTATCACGGCGCCACGAAAACCCGTCCCACACGTTTGTAAACGAGTTGAGAAGCGCCCCGCTGGGAGTCTGATGCCCCATCTTGCGAGGCTCCAGTGACTTCTTGACATCGTGTTGAATCGAACCTCTACCAAATGCTCCATCAGGTATCAAACAACCGCTTTTGCAGTGCGATTGCAGTCGCTCGACGCCCAGATCACGGCGTATGAGGAGGAGTGATTTGCGGCGCATTGAGGGTTGCGCTAGCGCCGGTCAGCGTTGCGCGGCCATCAAGCGGTGAACTTGAAAACGCGCAGCGCCTGGTAGGTCGAACCCTCTGGGGCAGTGATACTGCGGTATAGGGTCATCTCGCTGATCGTAGAGCTGCCGAACTCGCGAGTCATCACGCCCTCGATCTGCGTGCGCGTTTCGGAATGCAGGCGTGGCCGCCGAAGGCGAGCGATAGTGAGATGACCA
Source organism: uncultured delta proteobacterium (assembly GCA_963815835.1). Taxonomy (GTDB): domain Bacteria; phylum Desulfobacterota; class Binatia; order Binatales; family Binataceae; genus DATGKG01. The sequence goes on along the minus strand of CAWFIF010000001.1, from coordinate 1,405,419 downwards.
TTGAAAGCGCGTTGCTCGCGCTCGAAGCCGCATCGGGAGGCCGCGTCGTCAACGCGCACCGCGAGATCCTTGAGCGCATCACTCCGAAGCCCCACCCATAAGACATGCGGATGCCTCAGGTCCGGGAAGCCTCCGACACCGGCAGCCTCGAGTTCGAATGCGCCGGTGTTCGCGGCGATCTTCTCCAATTCAGGTTGGAGGCGACTGACTTTATCGATGGGAACGGCGGGTCCGAGGAATTTCAGCGTCAGATGGAGATTGGTGGACGAGACCCATTTGATGCCGTCATCGTGGGCGCGCAACTCGGCGATGACATCTTCGATCGCGCGCCGAACTTCGGGGCTGACCCGAATCGCGATGAAGGCGCGGATCTTTTCGGTAGGCTCAGGCAGTGGTGACCTCTGCTGCTACTTTGCGAGCTCCCACTCGACCAGCGGCAAGCGGTCGTTGCCAAAGAACATCGAGCCTTCGACGAAGATGGTCGGCGAGCCGAAGCCACCGCGCTCGATCAACTCCTCGACATTGCCGCGCAACATATCCTTGTAGAGCTGCGCATTGATCTTCTCGAAATATTCCTTCTCATCGAGGCCGACCGCGCGCACGATATCGCGCAGCACCGCATCCTGACTGATGTCGCGATTGTCGCCCCAATAGCTTTCGAACACGCGGCGCGAATACGGCGATATCTTCTGGTGCTCTTGTGCGACGAATGCCCCGCGCATCGCCTTCACGGAATTGACTGGGAACACGGTCGGATTGCCAATCTTGATTTTGTAGAAATTCGCCCAGTCCTGGAGATCCTTGGTGTAATAGCGCGCCTTCACCTTCACCGGACGCTCGCGGCTCTCGTACACCGAGGGATTGACGGTATTGAACAGGCCGCCGACCAGGATCGGCTTCCAGATCAGGTTCGCGCTATGACGTTTCGCGACGTCCTCGATTTTGGTGAATGCGAGATAGGTCCATGGGCTCGAACAGTCGTAAAAGAATTCCAGTTTTTTCGCCATCGCAATTGCTCCCAATCCTCCCTCTCCCATTACTCGATGCGACGTGCCAAGTGAAGCGCGCCGTCAACTTCGACGGCGGCAAGGATTTCCGTCGGGAACCAGGTCAGCCGCTAACCTGAATCAGGTCGGCGCGAACCGTCCCGATAAATGCCTGCGATTCGGCTCGCAGCGGTAACCGCCGCTCATCAGCTGATACCCAAATCACGGTGCCGGTGGCAGACTGGCTTAACTTCCCGTCACTTTCGTAATCAACCGCAGGGACGAGACGATAGGCATCGAAGGTCCCGAGCGGAGTCGTAATCTTCTCGCGATCGCCCACCTTGAAGTTGAAGATGTAGCGCGTGCTGCCGGTGAACACATCGATCGAATAGTGCTGACCTGGCGTCATCGGCAGCGACAGCGCCATCATCGCGCCCGACAGCGGCCCCCACGGATTGGTCGAAATGAAACGCTTGACCTCGTGCCCCTTGCGATTGTGTTTGACCAGGGTGACCAGACCCGCGTTCCGATCGAAATCCGCTTTGAAGTCGTTGAGGCGCTTGTTCTCGCTCTGACGGATATACATCTTGCGGGAAGTCAACGACTTTTGGTCGAGGTCTTCTGCCAGGTAGTCGCGCATCTTAAACAGGACGTCCGCAAACTTGTTAGTCTCGACCCACGCCTCGGCGGTCCATGGGCCGGGATCCTTCCCCTTGCTATGCAACTCGACCCGCGCGGTCGCCACTGGAATCCCGATCCAGGAGGCCTGGAACACCATCTTTTGGCCGTCATGAAACGCCCGCGTGGTTAGCTTATACGATGGTGGTTCGGTGATACCGTCGGGGAGGGCCATTGGCGCGGGCATCGGGGTGGAGGCGTTTGGATGCGTTCCAAGGCGAATAGGTTCGAATTTGCCCCCGTCGGGGTGCGAGGGGGATGCTGACCCGAGTACCAGAAAGGCCAGGAAAGCGAGGGGAAGTATCGAGAATTTCTTAATCAAGGCGAAATTAGCCAAATACAGGTGCTCGTGGAATGTCTTACCTTATCGACGCGATTCGGCTGCGCTTGCTTGCAATGAGATGTCACTTTGCCAATAATCTTGGCTAATTTCGGAGGCTGGGGAAATGTTTAGACCTCGATTGGCGCTTGCGGCTGCTATCGTCCTCGGTGCGGCGGCCATGCCGGGCCTTGCCCTTGCTCAGTACGGCGGTTCCGGGATGGGAAGCGCGCTAAGCTCCGACCCGATGTCGCATCAGGGACAGGTTCAAGCCGGTGTCGCCGATATTAGCAAGCGCGCCCAATCAGAGTCGCCCTTCAAGATCATCAAGGACGTGAAGTTGGGCCTCAAGGATGCCGATCCCAACGTGCGCGTTCAGGAACTGAAGAAACTTCGCAATCTCGAGGACCCCGAAGCGAACAAGATCCTAATCGAGTCGCTGTCAGACCCCGACATACGGGTCAAAATCAAGGCGGTCGATCTGCTCGGCGCGCGCCAAGCCAACGAGGGCGTCCCGCCGATTTCACAACTGCTCTTCTTGCGATCGACCGAACCGCTGCTGAAGCTGCACTCGGCGGCCGCACTGGGACGCATCGGCGACGCTCGCGGAGTCATTCCGGTCATGGAATATCTGCAACAGGAAACCGGCGCTGGCGACGATGATCGCGCGCGTGGCACCGCGGTCTTCGCACTTGGCGAGATCGGCAGTGACAAGGCCAATGAGCTTCTTTCCCAGGTAAGTACCAGTGACAAGAGCGACATGGTGCGCCGGCTCGCCCAGGAAGCCATCGAAAAGATTGACGGCGAGCTGCCCAGCCAGCATTCGACTCAGATCGCGGCGCAAAAGGCCAAAGTGGTTCAGCCTACCGATGAGAAACTCGCGAAGCTCCGGGAATTCGATAAAAAACTCCAGGAGATGGAGCGCTAGCCTCAGTCTACGAAACATCGGATGACGCGTTATGCGCGGGTGAGCCAATCGCCGGCGAGGACGCCGTCGCCGCACCATTTGCCATTCGCCACTACCGCGCGTCCGTTCACCATCACATGCTCGATTCCCGTAGGCGAAATCTCCGGATGCGTGAAGTCCGCCTCGCATGAAATCGTCTCGGGATTGAAGATCGCGAGATCGGCCGCATAACCCTCGCGGATGAAGCCGCGCCCGGGAAGGCGCATCTTGGCGGCGGCCATGCCGGTCATCTTATGAATCGCGCTTTCGAGCGAGAGCAGCCCCATCTCGCGCACATAGTGCCCGAGAATTTTTGGATAGGTGCCGAAGCTGGCGGGATTCTGATGCTGATGCGAGGTGAGAATCGTATCCATCTCGAACATGTTCAGCGGATGCGCCATCGCGGCGCACAGCGTTTCCTCATGACGATCGTCACCGCTATAGAGATGCATCATGACTCGCGCCCGCGCGTCACTCTCGCGCGCGATCGTCAGATACGCCTCGACCGGATCGAGCTTGAGACTTTCGGCGATCTCGCCGAAAAATTTTCCCTCGAGATGCGCGAAGCTCGCATTCGCGGCCCACATCAGTTGCGCACCTTCGGCGATGAACGGGCTGAGCGGCCGGAAGCTATCGCGCAGCCGCGCCCACCCGTCGGCGCTGTTCAGCAATTCACCCAGACGATTCTGCGACCACGCGGGAAAGATGACCCGAATCGTCGTGTTGCCACCGGTGTAGGGAAACGTATCGAAGGTCACATCGACGCCGTCATTCTTCGCGGCATCGATATCGGCGAGAACCTCGTTGACGGTCGGCCAGGTGCGGCGCCCGACGAAAATCAGATGCGAGATTTGCAGCGGCGTCTTTGCCCGGCGCGCGACCTCGACCATCTCGCGCACCGCGAGGAGGTTGTGCGGCACCTCGCTGTCGAAGAAGAGCGAGCGCGTCGAGTAGGCGCGCAGATGCGAGGTGATGATACCTCCAGCGCGGCCCGCGACCTCGGCCAGCGCGCCCAGTTCCGCGGTCTTAGCAATCATTCCGGGAAAGTAGCCGAGGCCGGTGGAAACGCCGACGGCGCCCTCGCTCATCGCACGCTCCAGCATCGCGCGCATGTCATTCAACTGTGGGGGCGAGGGATCGCCGGGATCGGCGCCCATCACCGAGAGGCGAATGCTGCCGTGCCCCGCGAGGTGCGCGACGTTCATCGCGAGGCCTTGGCGTTTCAGATACGCGCCGAACTCCGCGACCTCGCGCCATCGCCATTGGAACGCGCGTTCAGAAAGCATCTGCGCCGAGGTATCGAGCATCGCGGCTTTGTCCGGCCTGATGGGGGCGGCCGAAAATCCGCAATTGCCGCCGACAAAGGTGGTCACGCCTTGCAACAGGAACGGGCGCAGGATTTCCGCATGCTCGGGAATCGGGATGACCCAGTCCGAATGCGAATGCATATCGATGAAGCCGGGCGCGACGATCAGGCCTGTTCCATCGATCACGCGCGGGGCGGTTGCCTGAGGCGACTCGGCGGGTGGAATCAATTTGGCGATTTTTCCGCCGCTCAGTGCGAGGTCGGATTTGAAGCGCGGCGCGCTGCTGCCATCGACGATGGTGCCGCCGCGAATGATGAGGTCGTACTCCATGATGCGGAAATCTTCCCGCTCGCCGGTTGTGAAGGCAACCGCGCGCGCGCAATCATCCTGATATGGGCGCTATGGAACCTATCGAGGTATTCGGGGTCGAGCATATCGACGTGACGGTCAACGACCTCGCGCGCTCCGCGATTTTCTATAACAAAGCGATGCCTGCCCTGGGCTTCCGGCGCCTGATCGAGGACGATGATGATGGCCACGACATTCGATGGGGCAACGCGCACATCACCTTCGCGCTTCGTCAGGCACATCCGGCGGAGCGCGGCGCGGCATTCAATCGTTACCGCGTCGGGCTTCACCATCTTGCATTCAAAGCCAAAAGCCGCGATGCGATCGACGAGTTCCATCGCGTTCTGATTCGCGAGAACCTGCCGATCCTGGATGCGCCGGCGGAGTATCCGCAATACGGCCCGAACTACTATGCGGTGTTCTTTGCCGATCCCGACGGAATGAAGCTGGAGCTGGTCCATTTTCCGTGGGGCTACTGGCGCAACGCTCAAACGGCAGGCTCCGACCAACGCCCTCGGTACGTTCGCAAAAACTAGCTGTTCCTGTAGCACAGGCTTCAGCCTGTGTGGCTTGATCTCGGACACAGACTAAAGTCCGTTGCTACATCATCGTGCGTTATGCGCGAATGAGGCCCGCGACGTTGCCGTTCGATGCTGGACGACCCGGAAACACTTTCGTCAATTGCGCGTCGGCGAGGCCCATAAGTGATTTGAGGACTGTCGCGATCGGATCGCGGAAATCGGTCGTCACCGCGAGGTCGCGCTCCTGGTAAAGCTCGCCGGTCAACAGTCCGGGCCATCGCCCGTAGATTTTCTTCCCGCGCACCGGACCGCCCATCACCCACATCACGTTGCCATGACCATGATCGGTACCGCCGTTGCCGTTCTGATGCATGGTGCGGCCGAATTCCGAAATCACAATCACAACCGTGTCGCCGTAGGCTGGCCCTAGCGCGTCGGCGAAATGCGCGAGACCGTCGCCAAGCGGCTTGAGGTGACCGGCGAGCTGGCCGGATGCTCCACCCTGATTGACGTGCGTGTCCCACCCGCCGAGCGCGAGGAATCCGATGCGAATACTCGGGTCGCGCCGAATCAGCTTCGCGAGGCGGTCCGCATCGTCGGTGAAACCTTGCGGACCGGGCGCGCCGCCATTGGCCTCCTTCATATCCTGCTCGAGCTCGGACATCAGATGCGTGCGCGCCTCACGCCCTTCCTTGTAGGTTTTGCTGAGCGCGTCGCTGCCGTCATACATGCGATCGAAGGCGACCTCAACGATCGGCCGATCGAGCGGCATCGGACGCGCTGCGGCGCGACCCAGCGGCATGTTCGCGACCGCCACCTTGCCCGCGAGGATTCGTGGCACTGTCGCGCCGAGGCTGAGCGCTTCGGTCGTGCTGTGACTTCCGGGCACTACCGCGAGCGTGCGATTCAGCCATCCGTCATTAGTCGATTTGACGCCGGGCGTTCCGCTCTCCATGTCGTCCTGCGCGTCGAAATGCGATCGCGTCGGATCGGGTGAACCGCACGCATGCACGAAGGCGAGTGTGCCGTCTTTCCAATACGGCATCATGGGCGCGAGCGCGGGATGGAGTCCGAAAAACCCGTCGAGGTCGAGCACGCCGCCGTCGCCACCGCGTTGTCCGATCGCGATGGTGGGGCGCGCATCGTAATAGTTCGGTTCGCCGTGCGGCACCACGACGTTGAGGCCATCGACGGCGCCGCGCAGGAAAATCACGACGATACGCTTCTTGCTGGAATCACCGGAGAGTGCTCGCGCCGCCCACGCATTGGGGCCGAGGAGGAAGATTCCCGAAGCTGAGATGAGAGCGGCGCGGCGAAGAAATTCGCGGCGGGGGATTGGATTGGTGGTGTCGTGCTTCATCGGACCTAATCCTTAACCCCTTCCCTTAAATCGGAAGGTGAACAGAAAGGAATCCGAACAGGGCCGCTGCGGCCCGCATCTTTGTCTGAACTCTGTGACTCTGTGTCTCTGTGGTTCATCTGATTCCTACCGCATCATGAATTCCGGCGAGCCCAGGACCATTGAGGCGCGGAGTTGCGGCGGCGCTGCCTCGATCGCATCGCGTGTCTTCGTCGAAAATGAATTGCCAAGCGTCGCCGTCAGCCTGATCGCATCGGGAGGCTCCATCTTGCGGCCAGGCTTCCCGGGACTCTCATCTAACTTGATGTTGGTGGTTCCCTTCTTGTTGAAATAGCCGCGATTGTCAGGTCCATCGGCCTCGAACGGCGGCTTCCCGAGCGGAAGATTGCCGGTGCCGAGCGCGGTCGCGAAGCTCAGCCGCGCCATCATCGAGTCGGGATTCAGCCACGCATCCTGGGCGTTGGAGTACCCGTTGGGCGTCAAACATCCGTACGTCGGCATCCCGAGCAACTGCGCCGTGCCCGCGAGCGGCCGGAAATTCGTCACCGGAGTGCCGACCGCGCGCACCGCCGAAATCACATACTCATACGGAGTCTTGTACTTCGTTCGGAAATGGCGGCGATCCCAAAATTCCACGCTGGTAAAAATGGTCGCAAGCACTTGCCGGATGTCGCCGTCGGTCTCGGAATAGCGCGACGCCATCCGCGCGACCAACTCCGGCGGAGGCTCATCGGCAACGAAATATTGTGCGAGCTGATAGCTGAGATGCTTGGCGGTCGAAGGATGCCGCGCCAACAGATCGAGCGCCTGCTCGACCTCGCTCGCGCCGCCTCCTTCGATCTTATGTCCGAGTAGAAGCTTGCTGTTGAAATCGTGGCGATCGGGATCGAAGTAGAATGCGCTCCCATCGCCGTATCCCGGAGGCGGCACCTGAAAGCGATTCATCTGACGGCGCATGCCGAATCGCCCGTCGCGAAAAACCTCGACACCTTCTTCGTTACTCCGCCGTTCACCGACGCCGTTGCCGCCACGCTGGGGCAGGCCCCATCCGGTGAGGATATGCGCCAGTGCGATGACGTCGCTCTGCGAGTATCCGCCGTTGACGCCGAGCGTGTGCAGCTCCATCAGCTCGCGGGCGTAGTTCTCGTTGATGCCCTCGAACCTGCCCTTTGAACCGGGCGAGCCGGGCGCGGTGTTCTGCCAGTTGTCGAGGTAGTACAGCATCGCGGGATGTCGCGCGGTCGCGCCAAGCAGGTCGCGAAACCGTCCCATCGTGTGCGGCCGAATCGCTACTTCCTCGAACGAGCCGGTCCACACGGCGCACAATTCCTTACCCGCGAAGATGTTGAAGTGATTGAACCAGAACGCGGTCATCACCTCTTGCAATTGACGCGGACCCTCGATGGCACGCAAAAGCCTCGCTTCGACTGCCTCGCGCATGACGATTTGCCTGCGCTGGCGCAGCTCCTTCTGGTTATCCTTGTCGTCAGGATTTTCTTTGCGCGCCATCAGGATCGGGCGCTGATATTCGATAAACAGCGCGCCCGGCGTCATATGGAGCGTGCGCAGATCATGCAGGCGATCGACCAGCGAAGTGGGAATCGGAATGGACTCGGGATTCAACTGCTGATGGAGATAAGTCTCGACGCCGACCGCGCGGACATGCTCGAAATCGCCGGGCCGGGGTCCGAATGCGAGCCGACTGAGCGCATGCATCGCGCGCTCGTTGCTGTCCATTGCGCCGGTTTCAAGCATGGCAGTATGACGCTGCGATCAAGTACGAACCGGCGCATCGCGCGATGCAACCGGCAGATTTTGCGGTTGGTCCCCTCCGCGGCGTTCTGCTAGGTATCGGCGGGAAATGGGCAACGTCAGAATCATCGGCGAGCCGTATCCGCCGCACGCGTGGAATGAAACCGTCATTCGCGGCGTTGACCAGCACAATATCGCGGTCACCGGGCTTGCGGATTACTACCCGGTCGGCCTTTTCATAAAAGGTCGCGGCGGCGAAATCCTCGGCGGCTTGCTCGGCGACATATGGGGTGGATGGCTCCATGTGGGCAGCCTGTGGGTCAGCGAATCGATTCGCGGGCGCGGCTACGGCGCCGAGCTGATGGCGCGAGCGCATCAGTACGCACTCGAAAAATCCTGCGCCCATGCGCATCTCCAGACCGGCAGCTACGAGGCTCGTCCTTTATACGAAAAGCTCGGCTACAACGTTTACGCGGAGCTGAAAAATTATCCGATCCGGCCGCATAGCCGCTATTTCATGAGCAAGCGCCTCGACCACAGCGACGGACGCCCACTCCACGTGAAGGATTTGGCGATCGTGATGGACCCGTATCATTCGAAAGAGGCGGAATTCACCATTCGGCAGGGCATCACCGCGCACGCCAACGCGGCTATCGGCCTACCCGACGGCGAATGGTCACCATTCAACTTTTTCTTGCGCGACGATGCGGGCGAAATCCTCGGCGGGGCGCTCGGAAATGTATGGGACGACTGGATGTACGTCGCGTATCTATGGGTGGATCGGTCGCTGCGCGGCAACGGATACGGATCGAATCTCATCACCACCGCCGAGCAGCACGCGATCGCGAAGGGATGCAGCAACGCGTCCCTGGGCACCTTCAGCTTCCAGGCGCGGCCGCTATACGAAAAGCTCGGCTACCATATGTTCGGCGAGGAGAAGGATCATCCGAAGGGGCATAGCCATTACCTGATGACGAAGCGGCTGGGAGCAGGGGAGCAGGCATCCAGGCAAAACACCAAGACACCAAGGTAGGACTATTGGCGCGCGTGGGTTAGGCGCAGGATCAAGAAGTCGCGGTATCGGAATCAGTCATCAGATGCGGCCCGCAGCGGGCCTTTACGACATGAATGGAAGATCAAGAAGAGAAATCCGGAAAGCCGATTCTCTCTTCATCGTCAGGCCACCGCGCCGCGCGAAAATCCTTCTTCTTGATCTTCCCTTGTTGTTGGAGGAGGGCCGCTGCGGCCCGCATCTGATGTCTGCTCTCTTCTGCCACGAACCCTTGATCCTGCGCCTAACTGCCGCGCGCCACTGGTCCTACCTTGGTGTCTTGGTGTTTTGCCTGGATTCTTTTCTCACCTGCTCGCTCTTCCCCACGCCTCAATGAGATCCTCGAAGGCGCGGCGTAACTCGGGATCCTTCAGCTCCGGCAACTCGACGAAATGCCTCGTCGCGCGCGGCACCGCGCGCAGCTTCGGACGCTCGCGCCGGCTCATCGCGCCCTTCACAAAGCGAATTCGCGCACGCTGTCGTCATGCAGCGCCTCGCGCAATCGCGACAGGATCTGGGTCTTCATCAGGTTGAGTTCCTGAATCCACATCGCGCCCGATACCTTAACTACCGCGGTATGAAACTTGAGCGATTGCACCTCGGTGCGACGCGCGATGGCCTCGCCCACCACCTCTGGCCAGGTCTTCATCAGCCGCACGATGCCGAAGTGACCCCTCGCGATCGAGGCGGTCGAGGATCGGTTGCAGCGCGCTCGCGATGCGCTCCGGTGTTCGATATCGGGAAGTTTTCCCCATCATCCACATACCATAGCGACGGTGATAGGTTCGCGGAAAGGGCGAGGCTTGTGGATAAGGCTATCGATTGCCGCTCGATCGCCTAACGAACCCAAGATGGGCATTCTCTCCCTATGGATTTCCGACCGTCGCGGTATGCCTATGTCATTAGCCTGTCTTAATTGATTCGTAATGCTGATTTCATGCATTTCATGATAGCGAAGCTATAGCGAAGAGTTATCAACAGCTATTATGTGGTATTGTGAATTCGTCGCCGATACCACAGGTTGTGTTTTGATCGCGACTTGATAATGTCCGAACGCACCGGAACTTGAACCAAAAAGGCGCCACTCGGGTGGCGGAATGATGGAGGCGGGGATGGCTGGTGGGGCGCTAGAATTGGAAAACCGAATGCCGAAAGCGACGGAACAAACCCATTCGAATCCCGCGCCCAAGCCGCGCGGCTTCGCGCTGGAGCGCTTCTTCACCCGCCCCGGCGTTGACCCGATGTCCGAGGTCGAATGGGAGCTGCGCACCGCCGTCATCACCGGCGAGGACGGCCGCGTCGTGTTCGAGCAGAAGGATGTCGAGGTGCCGCGTGCATGGTCGCAGACCGCGACCAACGTGGTGGTCTCGAAGTACTTCCGCGGACCGCTGAAGGAGGACGCCCGCGACGTAGGCGTGCCCAAGCGCGAGACCTCGGTCCGGCAACTGGTGCTGCGCGTCGTCGATACCATCGCGGGATGGGGCGAAAAACAGGCGTATTTCGCCAACTCCGATGCGCGCGAGACCTTCCGCGCCGAACTGATGCATCTGCTGCTCACGCAGAAGGCCTCCTTCAACAGCCCGGTCTATTTCAACGTCGGCATCGACGAGAAACCGCAGTGCTCGGCCTGCTTCATCCTCAAGGTTGACGACAGCATGGAGTCCATCCTCGGCTGGTATCGCAACGAGGGGATGATCTTCAAAGGCGGCTCCGGCTCGGGCGTCAACCTGTCGGCCTTGCGCTCGCAGCGCGAGAAACTTTCCTCGGGCGGCACCGCATCGGGACCGCTATCGTTCATGAAGGCTGCCGATGCGTCCGCGGGCGTCATCAAGTCCGGTGGCAAGACCCGCCGCGCCGCGAAGATGGTGGTCCTCAACGCCGACCATCCCGACATCAAGGAATTCGTCAGTTGCAAGGTTGATGAAGAGAAGAAGGCGTGGGCGCTTATCGATGCGGGCTATGACGGCTCGCTCGACGGTCCGGCCTACAGCTCGGTGTTTTTCCAGAACGCGAACAACTCGGTGCGCGTCAGCGATGAGTACATGCGCGCGGTCCAGAACGACACCAACTGGCAGACCCGTTACGTCAAGACCGGCGAGGTGGCCGAGGAGTTCCCGGCGCGCAAACTGATGGCGCAGATCGCCGAGGCGGCGCATGCGTGCGGCGATCCCGGCATGCAATTCGACACCACCATCAACCTGTGGCACACGTGCCCGAACACCGGACGCATCAACGCGAGCAATCCGTGCAGCGAGTACATGCACCTCGACAATTCGGCGTGCAATCTCGCCTCGCTCAACCTGCTGAAGTTCGTCGACGATCGCGGCGAGTTCGATGTGCGCGCGTTCCGCCACGCCGTCGATGTGATGATCACGGCGCAGGATATCGTGGTTGACAACTCCTCGTATCCGACAAGTGAGATCGCGAAGAACGCCAGCGACTTCCGCGAGCTGGGCCTCGGCTATGCCAACCTGGGCGCGCTGCTGATGGCGCTCGGGCTGCCTTACGACTCCGAACAGGGCCGCAACTATTCCGCCGCCATCACCGCATTGATGACCGGCGAGGCTTATCTGCAATCGGCGCGCATAGCAGAGCAGATGGGGCCCTTCTCCGGCTATGCGGTCAATCGCGATCCGATGTTGAAGGTCATCGAGCGCCATCGCGGCCACGCCTACAAGCTCGACCCGTCGTATGTGCCGCTCGATCTGCTGCGCGCCGCGCGCGAATCGTGGGACGAGGCGCTGCGCCTGGGCCAGACCGCGGGCTATCGCAACTCGCAGGCGACCGTCATCGCGCCCACCGGCACCATCGCGTTCATGATGGATTGCGATACCACCGGGATCGAGCCCGACATCGCGCTGGTGAAATACAAGAAGCTCGTCGGCGGCGGGATGCTGAAGATCATCAACCAGACGGTTCCGCGCGCGCTCAAGCGCCTCGGCTACGATTCCAGGGAGATCCAGGAAATCGTCGAGTACCTCGATGAGCACGAGACGATCGAGGGAGCGCCGCAACTTTCTGACGCGCATTTGCCGGTGTTCGATTGCGCGTTCAAGGCGCGCGCCGGCTCGCGCACCATTCAGTACCAGGGCCATCTCAAGATGATGGGCGCGGTGCAGCCGTTCATCTCGGGCGCCATTTCGAAGACCATCAACATGCCCGAGGAGGCGACTACCAAGGACATCGAAGAAGCCTACATGATGGCGTGGAAGCTGGGGCTGAAGGCGGTGGCGATTTATCGCGACGGCTCCAAGCGCACCCAGCCGCTCAACACCGGCAAAAGCGACAAGGTCGCGGCGCCTGCCGAGATCAAACCGGTGGCGATGGGCGAAGGCCACAACATCATTCGCCGCAAGCTGCCCGACGAGCGCCATTCGATCACCCATAAGTTCGATATCGCGGGGCACGAGGGCTACATCACGGTCGGCATGTACGAGGATGGATCGCCCGGCGAAATTTTCATCAGCATGTCGAAGCAGGGCTCGACGATTTCCGGCCTGATGGATTCGTTCGCGACCGCGATTTCATACGCGCTGCAGTACGGCGTGCCGCTGCAGTTCCTGGTCGACAAGTTCGCGCATATGCGCTTCGAACCATCGGGCTTCACCAAGAACCCGAACATCCCGTACGCGAAATCGATCATCGACTACCTGTTCCGATGGATGGCATCGAAGTTCCTCGATGAGGAAGCGAAGCGCGAGGTCGGCATTGTCGAGGCCGCGCGTGAAAGCCTCGAGGACAAGCCGACGTTGACGATCGCGCACGCCGCGCCGCGTCCGGCGACGCCGATTCTGCGCGAGGGCAAGGACGGCGGGCTGCGGCAGGCATTTATTAATCAGGCGGATGCGCCGCCGTGTCCGGATTGCGGATGCATCATGGTGCGCAACGGCGCCTGCTACAAGTGCATGAATTGTGGAAGCACGAGCGGGTGTTCGTGAAGGATTTACGTATGACCGATGCCACAAAACGCTTTCGTTCAGTTTGGGAAACTCCTGAATTCCTGATGGCTATCCACCCTCACGGTCACCGGTTTTTGCAGGTCGCCTGTCGCCATCTACCCGCACAGGATTGAGTTGAAGTGCGAGCGCTGCGGAACGACCTTAAGCTTCCGTGGAGATAAGTATTCAACCGGCGAAGTGGGCTGGTCTTTGGAACGCCTGCACAGCAACTTTGCTCTCGGCTTTCCTTGTGACGGATGGAATGATTTTCGTAACGCGATATCGCAATGCGATCGAGATGGGACCTTCGGAGCTATGCCGTAGCGAACTCGTGATCCATCGAGTTGTTTTTGAACCGGAGTTTTCGTGGAAGTGGAGTCGGGATGGAGTGGATGAACTTTCGATCGCCGACGATTTCGTCGCGCTGTGCAAGCTCGGACATCCTTTGGATGAATGCGAAGGGATGCTCTCCGAGATTGGCGATGTGCATCGCATCGATGTCCAGTGCCGTATGTGCGAGACGGTTTTCGTGTTTCGCAGCGAGATAGAACAATCGCCCGACTCGGAATGGCGGCTGGTGGAGAGTTCGGATCCGTTAGTGTTCGAGACCTGCGTCTCGAAACGGATGCGCATAGCGATGGCGGAGGAGATGCGGCGGATGAAGTTCCATGCGCATTGGCAGAGCTTCGCGAGCAGGAGCCGATAGGCAGGATGTGTGGCACAGGCTTCAGCCTGTGATGGTTGCGGGGGAATTTGTAGCACAGGCTTCAGCCTGTGGCGGCGGGGTGAGGTTGCGGAGGGGTTTGTTTGAGGCCCCGGAGGAACGCGTGGTGGTGGTGAAGAGAGCTTGGGAGGGGTGTGGCGGCGGTTGATGTCGAGTGAGATGGCGCGCGGCGGCGCTTGAATAGGGCTCTCGGGTTTTGATGATGCGGGCTTCCTCCGGGGCCCGCAAAGAGTGAGCAAGCGGTCGGAACCGCTTCATGATGTGGAGGGGCGGTTGTGGATGTGGGTACGGCAGGAGGGGCGGCGCTCGATGCGCCGCCCCTCCACAATTTCCGCTCTCTTAGTCTGTCATCCCGAGCGAGGCTGCCGAGTCGAGGGACCTCCGCGAAGCGATTTGTCTGCCTCCTCAGCCACGGTCCCATCACTTCCGATCTCAGCAAACAACTCGCGGCTTAAATTGACCATGTAGGGTTCATCTTTTCGATCAGAGCAATTTTCTTCTCGCGCCGCCAATTCTTGAGTTGCTTCTCGCGCGCGATTGCCGCTCCGATGTCGTTGGTGTGCTCGAAATAAACCAAACGGCGCATCTTATATTTGCTCGTAAAGCCCCCATACGTTCCCGCGCGATGCTCCTCGACGCGCCGATATAAATTGTTTGTCACGCCGATGTACAAGGTGTGCGTTCGATTGCTCATTATGTAGACGTAGTAGTTGCGCATGGCGCGGCGGTGACTCGTAGCGTCCGCCACTCCACAATATGTGGCTGAGGAGGGCGGTACGCAATTGTTGCTTTTTGGCGTGCGAGAATCTGCCGTGAGCGGCGCCGCGCCCGGAGAGCCGGGCAAATCGCTTCGCGGAGGTCCCTCGACTCGGCAGCCTCGCTCGGGATGACAGAAAAAGGCAGGGCAAGAATGTGGGTGCGCCGGCGAAGCCGTGGCGCGTCGCCACCGTCGGACGAGGACGCCCTCCGGCTCTCACCCGTCTGTCACAGTTCATGCTCGCAGCCATCGCATGAACTGCGCCATCCACCCTCTCTCGCAAAAAAGAGCGAGAGAGGGGACCCGGAAAGGAGCATTGCGCTGCGTCGGCGGCCGCTGCGATAATGTACGCAGGTGTACACAAATGGCGGACGCTAAAGAAACGGTCCGGGTCGGAATTCGGGAATTTCGCGAAAACCTCGCGACCTATTTACTCGAAAGCGACGCCCCCGTCGTTGTCACTCGCCATGGCGACACGGTGTGCTATTACTTTCCGGCGCGCTAGGGTCGATCGGATACTGAACGCGCAGCTCTCAAGGAAGCCGCACAGCGCTTGCAGAAGATGCTTGCGTCCGAAGGGATCACTGAGGACAAGATCGTTCGCGACTTTTCGCGCTGGCGTACTCGCAAGCGCAAATGAGTACCCGCTCCGGGCAGTTTCCTTTTTTCTGTCATCCCGAGCGAGGCTGCCGAGTCGAGGGACCTCCGCGAAGCGATTTGTCTGGATCGTCCGCCACGCTCTCATTGGGTGGCTCAACTTCTCCAAATAGCTCGCGACTGAGATCCGACCATGTCGGATTCATCCTCTCGATCAGCGCGATCTTCTTCTCGCGCCGCCAATTCTTGAGCTGCTTCTCGCGCGCGATTGCCGCTCCGATGTCGTTGGTGTGCTCGAAATAAACCAAACGGCGCATCTTATATTTGCTCGTAAAGCCGCCATACGTTCCCGCGCGATGCTCCTCGACGCGCCGATATAAATTGTTTGTCACGCCGATGTACAAGGTGTGCGTCCGATTGCTCATTATGTAGACGTAGTAGTTGCGCATGGCGCGGCGAGTGACTCGTAGCGTCCGCCACTCCACAATATGTGCCTGAGGAGGGCGGTACACAATTGTTGCTTTTTGGCGTGCGAGAATCTGCCGTGAGCGGCGCCGCGCCCGGAGAGCCGGGCAAATCGCTTCGCGGAGGTCCCTCGACTCGGCAGCCTCGCTCGGGATGACAGAAAAAAGAGCAGAAATAGAAAAGAAGAGGTGCGCCGGCGAAGCCGGCGCACCCTGGGAGACGAAGCGCCCGCCCCGCGGGTGCGGGCGCGCCCTTCCGGAGAAGCTACGTCAGGAAAGACGAGACGCCGGCCGCCGATTGCGAGGACGCGCCATCTTTGATCTTCCGCATCACATATTTCGCCAGCAGCTCGATCGTCTGTATCACCTCGTCTGTATCACCTTTTCATGCGGAAGCGCTGCCACCTGCACCAGCGCCATCAGCAGGCCCATCGATTTCCTTATCGATTTAGCTGCTGGTGAGGCTCGCAAATGGTGATGCCGCCGGGCGTCAACCACGACTGAATTTCGGGAAGCACTTTCTCCCCGATGATCTCGATCGAGCGCATAATCTCCTCATGCGGAATCGCGCCGTATTGAAGGAAGAACAGCACCTGGTCGGCGCCAATCTCACGATAGCGCTTAGCCACCCGCAGCGCCTCGGATGCTCCTCCCACTGCGATCAGATCATCATCTTTGAGGAAGCCGTAGTAGTCGCCGGTGATTTGCGCCGGATCGAATTTCGACGCAGTGCGCAGGTACTTGTACGAATCATCTTTCGAGGCTGCCTGCGCGACGCTGGAAACCAGCGTAAAGCCCTTGCGCACGTACCACAGCACGGCCTCGCGCGCGATCTCCTCGGTCTTTTTCGGATTGTCGCCAATCAGTCCCATGATGTTCATCGAGATCTGATTGTTGATTGATTGCCCGACCGGCTTCGCGTGCCTGATGGTATCGCGGTAGAGCTTGATGCGCGGCGCGACATCCTTGAGCTCGACGCCGAGCGTGAAGCATAGCGCGCCGAGACCGCGCTGCGCCGCGAGCTCGAAGGTAACGGGATTGGTTAACGCGACCCACATCGGCGGATGCGGCTTCTGCACCGGCTTGGGAATCACCGAGACCGGATGCTCGACCGACCAGAACTTGCCTTTGTGAGTGAATGGGTCCTCGCGCCACATGCGGGGAATCATCTCGACCGCTTCGGCCCATCGCGGACGCGTCTGATCGGGCGTCATCCCGAAGCCGAGGATCTCATCCATGGTGGTGGCGCGGCCGGTGCCGAACTCGACGCGGCCATTCGAGACGATATCGAGCACGCCGATTCGCTCGGCCACACGCACGGGATGATTGAACGGCAGCACCACGACGCCATGGCCGATGCGAATGCGTTTGGTGCGGCCGGCGACGCATCCGAGGAAAACCTCGGGCGCGGAGCAGTAGGAGAATTCGTGGAGGAAGTGATGTTCGACGGTCCACACCGAATCGAAGCCGAGGCGATCGGCGAGTTCGATTTGCTCGAGCGTCTCGCGATAAACGTCGGCCTCGTAATTGGGCGATTTGAAGGGCTTGATCGTCTCGATCTCGTAGATCAGCCCGGCTTTCATTTTTTGATGCTCCACTGGCTCATGAACTCGCGCGCCTGGCGTGCCAGCGAGCGGCGCAAATCGAAGCGCGGACCGTGCAGGTACCAGAGATTCGCGAGGCCGAGGTAACTCGCGAACATTTGCGTCGAGGACCACTTCGCGTCCAGTGACGAATCGAAGACGCCGAATTCCTTGCCGCGTTCGACCAGGACCCGAAAGTTGCGCAGAAAGGCGAGGTTGGCGCGGCGCATCGCGCGCAGCACGCGCGGACTTATCTTGTGCGATTCCAGCGTGATGATGAGCAGCAGCCGGCTGACCCAGGGATTTTTCTCATTGAGCACCGCCATGTTCTCGAAGGTCCATAAAAACGCGCGGGTGAATTCCTTCCTGGTGGTGATCGGCCGCGGATAGCGCTGACCCCATTCGCTGAGGACTTTCTCGACCACCGCGAGAAAGAATTCTTCCTTGTCGCTGAAGTGCCAGTAGAGCGCGCCCTTGGTGACGCCGGCCGCGCGCGCGATGCGCGACAGCGAGGTGCCGCGATATCCGTAGGAGGCGAACAGATCCATCGCGGCATCGATCAGTACCTGATCGAGCGAGCCGCGCCGGCGCGGAACTGGAGCCGCGGGCTCCGTGACAACGGGTTTTCTGGCTACAGTGATCATGATCGAATTGAACGACCGGAATGGTGCGGCACATCGGCGGCGAGATCAAGGGTCGCTTCCCGATTTCGCAAATGAAGATATCGCGCGAAGTGCTTCTTTTCGCTTCAGCGCGGCGGATCGGCTGGCGATGTGGTGCTATCGCGAGATGGTAACGATGTCGGAATGCTCGAAGGTCAGTTGCGCGTCGATGGATCGTCGGGCAGCTTCATATTGCGCTCGAGGCACCATTTGTCGATAACTTCGGCATTGAAGCGCCAATCGGTCCCAATCCTGAACCCTGGCAATTCACCACGGCGCAGGAGCTTATAAATTGTGGACGGGTGAACGCGCAGGTAGTCGGACAATTCCTTTACCGTCATAACCCGCGGCAAGGTGTACTTGGATTCCGTAGCCATAGCATCTCCCGGTAAGGAAGGTTCGGCGCGACGCTTGAAGGTCGTGGTCGTGGATTGATTTTTCTTGGTATTTTGCAAAACGGCTCCGGTATGTTTTTACGCCCACCTTAACTTCTCTAGTAACTCGCAAAACTGCGGGGACAGGTCAAGAGGCGCTAATGCCTGATTTGAACTGTTCGAAGGCCCCGCTCCGGCTTCATAGCAGCCGTATTCTCAGTAGAATAACTTATACGACTATATTTGGCTAGTTGGTGTGTCACATTTTGGAAATCTTTGAAAGGAGTCTCACTGGCGTGCAGCCGCGTAACCTTCTCTTGGCGGGCCTTATAGTGTCGCTCTCGGTCTCGATGCTTCCGACATCGGGCATAGCGGCGGACGGATCAAAACTTCAGATAAACAGCCCTGCGGTGTCGGATGGAACCACTATTCCGACACAATTCACTTGCAGCGGCGGCAATCAATCGCCACCGCTTTCATGGGATGGCGTCCCGCAAGGCGCCAAGTCATTGGCACTGATGGTCGAAGACCCTGACGCTCCCGCGGGAACATTCGTTCATTGGATCGTGTACGACATTTCGCCTGATTCACGCGGCTTCAAAGCCGGAGCAGCGGACGGGAAAGAGGGTATGAATAGCGCCGGAGAAGCCGCTTATATGGGACCATGTCCGCCGCCGGGCAAACCACATCATTATCATTTTATATTGTTTGCGCTGGATACGAATCTGAGTCTGGGAGCCAACCCGGACGCGCGTGCGGTGCGCGATGCGATGAAAGGGCACGTGATAGAAAGCGCTGAGCTGGTTGGCATATTTGGCCGCTAAACGGGAAAATCATACGAGACCGACGGCTTCATCTCTGCGTCTCAACCTGCCGCGGCCCAAGGCATCTCAATGAGCAAAACCTACAAAATCGTGAGCGCCTTGGTGATCATCGCGGTGGTCGCCGTCGGCGGATATTACCTCTACCAGCAACATCGCGCGCGCAAAGCGGGTGTGCTGACGGAGAATATCGTGCATCAGGGCGACACCTGGACGGCCGATTTCACCGCGCGCATCGGTGCGCCGGAGCCGCAGGTCTTCGACACCATCAAAGATGTGGAGCGCGCGAAATCGGATCAGGTGAAGAGCGTCCAGGTTATTTCACAATCGGAGAATACAAAAACTATTCAGATGCAGATCGCGGGACCCGGCGGCCAGGACATCACGACGCGGCTCGCATTCGAATATTTCCCCGAACAACGTCGAATCGTTTACCACACCGTCGATGGTGGAGACTTCGTGACGACCGCGCAGTATGACCTCGAGGACGAGGGGCCCAGCACGTTGATGAAGTTTCATGAATCGACAAAAGTCTCACAATCCATCCCGGTCCCCGACGGCGTCATCAAGCAGGTCATCCGCGGCGTGTTTATCGCCCAACTCGAGGGCCTCAAGAAGGCGCTCAACCTCACCGAGGCCGCCGGCGGCGAGGACACCGACGAGCCTTGATGCCCGACACAAATGACAGCCGCGAGCATTTTCGACGCGGCGTCGAGCTATTCAACTGTGGCGACTTTTTCGAGGCGCATGAAGAAATGGAGGAGGCCATGAACCTCCTCGAAGGCGATGAATCCGACTGGGAGTTTTATCTTGGCCTGCTGCGCGCCGCGGTCGCGAATCACAAACTCGCCGACGGCATGATCGACAGCGCGATTCTGCATCTGCGCGCGGCGCTCAAATTTCTCGCCGCGTATCCGGACCGCCATCGAGGTATCAAGCTGCGCGAATTTCGCAATGCGTTGACGGTGCAACTCGATCGATTGGCGGCGCGAAGCGAACCGATACCGCCCCTGCCACGCATCGAGTACGTCGGCTGACGCGACTCGCATCGCGATCATGAAGTTGGACGCGGAATTCGTAACCTCGGTGTTTTCGATCGAGGGTTGTCCGCGATGGAGTCGCGCCGAGGTCGCGCTCGCCGGCCGCTCCAACGTCGGGAAAAGCTCGCTGTTGAACGCCCTCACCGGAATCAAGGGCCTTGCCAGAACCAGCAAAACGCCGGGCCGGACCCAAAGCATCAATCTGTTCGCGATTGGAGAATCGCTCGCACTCGCCGACTTGCCGGGATATGGATACGCCAAGATGCCGGAAGCAGTCGCGCGGAGAATCGCATCGTCGATGAGCGAATACCTTCACGAGCGGGAAAATCTTGCGGCGCTGGTGATGCTGGTCGATTCGCGCCGCGGCCCCGGACGCGAGGAACTCGAACTCGCCGACATCATTCGCAAGCGCGGGCTGACGCTGATCGTCGTCGCCACCAAATGCGATAAGCTCAAGCGCTCCGAGCGCTCGCGTGCCGTCGCGGCGTTCAAGCCGCTCAACGTCGAACCGATTCTATGCTCCGCGACCGACGGCGAAGGCGTCGACGAGCTGCGCAAACGCATCCTAAAACTCGCGCGGTGAATGCGATGGCGCCCCAATGATTCCCGATGTCAGCGTGATCGTTCCGACTCACAACCGTCGTGCGATGGTGCGCGAGGCGGTCGCTTCGGTTCTCGCCCAGCGCGATGCGCACTTCGAGCTGATTGTGGTGGACGACGGATCGACCGATGGAACTTCTGAGATGCTCTCTGGCCTCAGTCGCGTGACGGTCGAACGAACCGAGCGACGCGGTCCGGCGGCGGCGCGAAATCACGGCGTCGGGTTGGCGAGCGCGCCTCTAATCGCATTTCTCGATTCCGATGATCTATGGGCGCCTGACAAGCTCGTTCGCCAGCTCGCTTTCATGCGCGAGTTTCCCGACTGCGCGATTTCGCAGACCGATGAGGTATGGATTCGCGATGGACGCCGCGTGAATCCGGGCCTGCGTCATTTGAAACGCGCCGGCGACATCTTCCTCGATTCGCTTCAGACCTGTCTCATCAGTCCTTCCGCGGTGATTCTCAAGACCGATCTCTTCCGCGCGCTCGGCGGCTTCGATGAGGACCTCGCTGCCGCGGAGGATTACGATCTGTGGCTGCACATCCTGGTCGATCACGAGGCCGGCTTGCTCGACGAGCCGCTGGTGACGCGCCGCGCGGGTCATCACGATCAGCTTTCTTCTTCGATTCCCGCAATCGATCGATTTCGCGCTATCTCGCTTATGAAGCTGCTTGCGAGTGAGCGTCTCTCCCAGCTCCGGCGTGAGGCGGTGACAGAAGTGCTGACCGAAAAGTGCCGCATCCTCGCGCAAGGCGCGTGGCATCGGGGTCGCACAGCGGAATCCGACAAATATGAGGATGCTGCTAGCTGCGCGCCGCGATGGCGAATCGGGCCTGACGATGCACTTCTGCGAATGACGGCGGCGATGCGAGAGATCGTCCGAAAAGGACGCGCGGCGCATCCGGGAGAACAATACAATGATGCGCGATGAAACAACCGCGGCGGCGATCCGCGCCTGCGCCGCAAGCCGGCACCTTCCCGAGCCGAATCTCGAGAAGTGGCTGGCGATGGCGACGCCATCGCGCATGGCATTGCTCGATATCGCCGAGCGCCTCAAACTGCGCACCGGCCAACTGATCGCCGCAATCGATCTTCTCGACGAAATCGAGATTCGCGAGGGCACGTCTCCCGCGGCAACCCTTGCGCGCGACGAGATCCGACGCGCCTGCGCGCTTAAGGGCTCAGGACCGTGGCGTGCGAAGGCTTTCCTCGACGCGCTCCGAGCGATACGGTTTCCACGCCTGAAACTCGCGCTCGAGCGGTTGTCATCCGAGGTTGCGGCGCTCAAGCTGCCGCGCGGGGTGCACGTCGAGTTGCCCAAGGACCTCGGCTCTGATGAGTTGATGATTCGAGTCAGCGCGCGCACCGGGCGGGAAGTCGAGAATCTGATCGATGCGCTCGCGGCGAAAAAGTCCGGACTGGTTCGAATCGCCAAAATGATCGGCGGCCAAGACGGCGACGAAGAAGACGCAGGGCAGTGACGAATGAACTTTGACCTCGACGCCATCTATATAGAGGATGCGTGCCGCGACACCGCGCTGGCGAAGCGCGTGCTCGCTCGCGCCGCATCTATCACGCCGCTCAGCTTCGTCGCCGACGGCCGCATCGCCGTGAGGCCGATGACGGATGTCGCGGATTCCTTCGCGGCGGGCAAGCGCCGCATGGTCATCATGCGCCGTCGCAGCCCGTTCCTGATGGCATGCCCCGCCGGCTCCGCCAAGTTCGCATGCTGCGGATACCTCGTCCTGACACTCGCGTCGAATTGCCCGATGGATTGCAGCTACTGCTTTCTGCAGGAGTATGTCGCGGACAATCCGGGCTTCCAGGTCTACGCGAATTACGAGGACGCGTTTATCGAGATCGACAAGCTCAGCGCGAACGCACCCGCGCGTCATTTCCGAATCGGCACCGGAGAGCTGGCCGACTCCCTCGCGATGGATTCGCTCACCGGCCTCAGTATCGAGCTGGTGAACTTTTTCGCCGCGCGCGAGAATCTCACCCTCGAATTCAAAACCAAGACCGACGAAATCGAAAATCTGTTGATGCTCGATCCGCGCGGGCGCGTGCTGGTTTCATGGACGCTCTCTCCGCGCCGCGTGTTCGAGGCCTGCGAACATCGCACCGCGTCGCCGTCTGAGCGCATCACAGCCGCTCGCCGTGTTCTTGATGCGGATTATCGAGTCGCGTTCCATCTCGACCCGATGCTCGCGTACCCCGACGCCGAACATGACTACATCGAATTGATGGACGAATTGTTCTCGACGATTTCGCCCGCGAAGATTTGCTTCATCAGCATGGGCGGTTTGCGCATGACGGCGGGGTTACGAGCCGCCGCCAGGCGGCGATTTCCCAAGGACGCGATGCTGCTCGGCGAAGACATCCTCGCCGAGGACGGCCGCTATCGCACCATCGCGCCGCTGCGAATCCGGTTGTACAAAATTCTCGCCGACAAATTCAAAACCGCCGGCGCCGAGATTCCATCTTACCTATGCATGGAAAATCCCAGCGTGCATGAGCGTGTGTTCGGCGCGTCCGCACCGCATCCGGCGGCGGCCGGCGAACGGCTGGCGACGCCGCAACTGACATCCAGATGACGCGCCGAATCGTGCCGACCTCCAAGGCTGTGCCGTCACGGCTCACGCCGATACCTCGAAGATCGCCCAACGGCTATCGCGGCCCTGCTTCAGCGCGTGGAGGCAGGTCTACCAACGCCGCGGCGGAGCGTCCGATCGGCGTCTTCGACTCGGGCATCGGCGGCTTGACCGTGCTGAAAGAACTGGTCGCCGTCCTTCCCCGCGAACATTTCATCTACCTCGGCGACACGGCGCGGCTGCCCTACGGCACCAAGTCGAATGAAGTGATCATCAAGTATTCGCGCGAGAACAGCGAATTCCTGCTCGCCAAGGGCATCAAGATGCTGGTGATCGCGTGCAACACCTCGAGCGCGGTGGCGCTCGATCGCATCGCGGCCGAAACCGCGGTTCCCGTCGTCGGCGTGATCGATCCGGGCGCGCGCGCCGCGGCGAAGGCCTCGCGCTCGGGGAAAATCGGCGTCATCGGCACCGAGGCGACGATCGCCTCGGGCGCGTACACGCGGGCGATTCAGGGGGCGCGGCCGCGCGCGGAAATCTACACGCGCGCATGCCCGCTGCTGGTGCCGCTGGTCGAGGAGGGATTCCTCGACAATGAAATCGCCGAAAAAACCGTCGCGTATTATCTGGAGAGCCTCAAAGCCAGCGGCATCGATACGCTGCTGCTCGGATGTACGCACTACCCGCTGCTGCGGCCGCTGTTTCAGCGCGTGATAGGGCCGGGTGTGAAAATCATCGATTCCGCAACCGCCACCGCCGAGGCGGTGCGCGAGCGCCTCGAGGTGCTGGGGATTGCGGCGCGCACTTCGCGCGGCAGTCAAAGTTTTTTCGTGACCGAAATGCCCGATCGCTTCGTGCGCGTGGGGCGGCGCTTTTTCGGGCCGGAAGTCGAATCCGCGGTTAGAATAGAGAGATGATTTCGGGACTGCCCTGACCCTCGACTCTTGCTAGAATGGTGGGTCGGGCAAAGAGAGAGGCGGTCTTCACCGCCGATCCGCTCGCTAAAAAATGGCATCAACTTTTTCTTCGATAGGGCGGAAGATCTTCGGTTCGAAGAACGACCGCGAAGTCAAACGTCTTCGGCCTTACGTTAACGAGATCAATGGCCTCGAACCGGAGTTCGAAAAGCTCTCCGACGACGAGCTGCGCGCGAAGATCGCCGAATGGAAGGCGACGCTGTCCGCGATCGAGGATCGCGAGCGCCAGACCGAGGCGATGCAGGACCTGCTGTCTCCCGTCTTCGCCGCGGTGCGGGAGGCCAGCAAGCGTACGCTCGGCCAGCGGCATTTCGACGTCCAGCTCATCGGCGGGATGGTGCTGCACGAGGGCAAGATCGCGGAGATGAAAACCGGCGAAGGCAAAACCCTTGTCGCGACGCTTCCCGCGGTCCTCAACGCGCTGACCGGCCGCGGCGTGCATGTCGTGACCGTCAACGATTACCTGGCCCGGCGCGACTCGGAATGGATGGGGCGCATCTACGGTTTCCTCGGGCTCAGCGTCGGCGTCGTCGTTCACGGCCTGACTGATCAGGAGCGCAAGGTCGCCTACAACGCTGACATCACTTACGGGCAGAACAACGAATTCGGCTTCGATTATTTGCGCGACAATATGAAGTTCAACCTGAACGACTACGTTCAGCGCGAACACAACTATGCGATCGTCGACGAGGTCGACTCGATTCTCATCGACGAGGCGCGCACGCCGCTGATCATTTCGGGCGCGTCGGAAGAATCGACCGACACCTACTACCTCGTCGATCGCGCGATCCCGAAGCTGCGCAAGGAAGAACATTTCACCATCGACGAGAAGCTCAAGACGGTCGCGCTCACCGAGGAAGGCGTCTCCAAAGCCGAACAGGTACTTGGAGTAGAGAATCTCTACGATCCGCGCAACATTCTAATCCTGCATCACGTGAACCAGGCGCTGCGCGCGCACACGCTCTACAAGCGCGATGTCGAATACGTGGTCAAGGACGGCGAGGTCATCATCGTCGACGAGTTTACCGGGCGGCTGATGCCGGGGCGGCGGTGGAGCGACGGGCTTCATCAGGCGGTCGAGGCGAAGGAAGGGGTCAAGATCGAGTCGGAGAACCAGACCCTCGCGACGATTACGTTTCAGAATTATTTCCGCATGTACAACAAGCTCGCGGGAATGACCGGCACCGCGGATACCGAGGCGGTCGAATTCCAGGAGATCTACAACCTTCCTGTCATGGTCGCGCCGACCAACAAGCCGATGATCCGCATCGATCATCATGACATGATCTTCAAGACCGAGGCGGAAAAATTCGACGCGGTCATCGATGAGATCGTCGAATGCAGTGAGAAGGGACAGCCGGTACTGGTCGGCACGGTGTCGATCGAGAAATCGGAGCGGGTCGCCGAGAAGCTCAAGAAGACCGGCGTCAAGCATCACGTGCTGAATGCGAAGAATCACGAGCGCGAGGCCGAGATCGTCGCGCAGGCCGGAAGATTTGCCGCCGTGACGATTTCCACCAACATGGCGGGACGCGGCACCGATATCGTGCTCGGCGGCAATCCGGAGTTCATGGCGGCAGCCGAGACCGGCACTCGCGATCCGAAAGATCCCAACTTTCAGGCCGCGTTGGAAAAATACAAGCAGCAATGCGCCGAGGAGCGCGAGCAGGTGCTCAAGGCCGGCGGACTGCACATCCTCGGCACCGAGCGCCATGAATCGCGGCGCATCGACAATCAGCTGCGCGGAAGGTCGGGCCGCCAGGGCGACCCGGGCTCGTCGCGATTTTACATTTCGCTCGAAGACGATCTGCTGCGAATCTTCGGCGCCGATCGGCTCAAGGGCCTGATGGGCAAGATCGGCATGGAAGACGGCGTGCCGATCGAGCATCGATGGATCTCGCGTGCGATCGAAAATGCGCAGAAGAAAGTCGAGGCGCACAACTTCGACATCCGCAAGCATCTGCTCGAATACGACGACGTGATGAACAAGCAGCGCGAGGTGGTTTATCATCGCCGCCGCGAGTTGCTGTCGCCGCAGCCGCTGAAAGACGACGTGCTCGAAATGTGCGAAGCGGCGATCGAAGAGATCATCGCGGCGCATTGTGATGTCGAGAAGGATCCCGATCAGTGGGACTGGGCAGAAATCGAGAACGCATTTTTCAAACAATTCCGCTTCCGCCCCAACCTCAAGGAAGCGGCGGCTGAGAAAGACATCCGTCACCCCGACGATCTCATCGAGATAGCGCTGGAGCCTATCAAGGCGCTGTACGATCAGCGCGAGGCGGAATTCTCGCCCGAGGTGATGCGCCAGATCGAGAAGATAGTATCGCTGCAGACGCTCGACGCGCTTTGGAAAGATCATCTGCTCGCGATGGATCATCTCAAAGAAGGCATCGGGTTGCGCGGCTATGCGCAGCAGAATCCGCTGGTCGAATATCAGAAGGAAGGCTTCTCGATGTTCGAGTCGCTGATGGACGTGATGCAGAAGGACATCGTCGAAAAAGTGTTTTCGGTGCAGGTCCAGAAGCCGCAGGACGTCCAGCAGGTTCAACAGCAACAGGCGGCCAAACCGCAGCGCGTCATGATGAGCCACGGCAACGAGGTCCAGCAATCGCAACCGCAGCAGGCCAAGCGTGATGTCGATCGGGTCGGGCGCAACGATCCGTGTCCGTGCGGTTCGGGCAAGAAATACAAACGCTGCCACGGGAAGTGACCTCGCGGCGACGTCGCGAGGTCATCCTGAGCGTCCTCGCGAAGGATCTCGAAGGCACCCTTGGACCGCGAAATCACCCTGAGGCTTGGCGAAGGATCTCGAACGCGCCGATCCCGCGTCGCCTTGGAAGACGCGGTTGATCAAGCAACCTCGGCGCGGAAGAAAGCCATCGCGCTTTATCAGCTCGGCCTCTTTCACGACAACAACGCGCGCGAATCAGTTGCGATCCCGCTGTATGAAAGAGCGCTCCGGGCGGGCTTGGAAAACGCCTTGAAGGCGCAAGCTCTCGCGTGGCTGGCGAGCAGCCACTACAAGACCGGCGGACTGAGGCGCGCGTTATCGCGGCTGCGTCAAGCGCGCGAGATCGCGAAGGATCGCAAGCTGCTGAAATTTCTGCGCGGCCTCGAGATACGCATCAATCGTTCGCTCGGCCACTCCTCAGCTCGCCGAATTTCGTAACACAAAATCATTTGATCCTTCGCGTCGCGCTCGTATAGTACGGCGCACGGAGGAACATGATGCGCGTAAACGCAGAGCCCGCGGTGGTGCGAGGCTTTCGCTTTTCCGGGGTGAGCGCCGGTTTGAAAAAGGCCGTCGGCGCCAAAGACCTGGGCCTCATCGTCGCTGATGCACCCGCAGCCGCGACCGCGGTGTTCAGCGCCAATCGCGTCAAAGCCGCGCCGGTGTATGTCACGATGGATTGTATCCGCTCGGGACGCCTGCAGGCGGTGGTCGCCAACTCCGGATGCGCCAACAGCTTCACCGGAAAGCCGGGACTGAAGCTCGCGCGCGATTCGTGCGCGCTGACCGCGAAAGAAATCGGATGCAATGCCGAGCTGATAGCACCCTCGTCGACCGGCGTCATCGGACATCTTTTCGATTTGCAAAAATTCGGCGCGGGCGTGCGCGAGGCGGCGAGGGAACTTCGCGCCGACGGCATGGAAGATTTCGCGCGCGCAGTCATGACCACCGACACGCGGCCGAAGATCGCGTCGGTGACGGCGAGAATGGCGGGCGCGGAGGTAACGATCGCGGGCGTCGCGAAAGGCGCCGGCATGATCTCGCCGAAGATGGCGACCATGCTCGCCTACCTCGTAACCGACGCCGCGGTTTCCGCGCCGCAGCTCCGAGTGGCTCTCAGAGCCGCTCTGCCGCACAGCTTTAACGCGATAACGATCGATGGCGACATGTCGACCAACGACACGGTCATCCTGATGGCGAGCGGAGCGGCGGGAAATCGCGCGCCCTCGCGCAAGGACCTCGACACCTTCAATCGCGGCGTCGAGGCGGTATCCGCGGCGCTCGCGCGCGAGTTGGTCTACGATGGCGAGGGCGCGACCAAGCTGGTGACGGTCGAGGTGAAGGGCGCGAAATCCCCCGCCGATGCGGAACGATGCGCGCGTCAAATCGCCAACTCGCCGCTGGTGAAGACGGCATTCTTCGGATGCGATCCCAACGTCGGGCGCATCCTGATGGCGGCGGGATCCTCTGGCGCAATGGTCGAATCCGATCGCCTCGTGCTTGCGATCGCCGGCGTGAAGGTCGCGGCGCGCGGCGCCCTAATCGTCGAAGCGTTGCCGAGCGCGGCCGAAAAGATGCGCGAGCGCGAGTTCAAGGTGAGTCTCGATCTGAAGCTGGGACGCGCGACCGCCACCATCCTGACCTGCGACCTGAGCTACGATTACGTTAAGATTAACGCCGAATACACGACTTGAAGATTTTCGCTGAAAATTTTCACTGAGGATTTCACATGGCCACCAGGGTTGCATCACGCGCGGACATTCCCGAAGGAACCGGAAAGACCGTAGATCTCGCGGGCAAGAAAATCGCGCTGTTCAACGTGGGCGGAAAATTTTACGCAATCGACAATACGTGCAAGCATCGCGGCGGACCGCTCGGCGAAGGCACCCTCGATGGCACCGTGGTGACCTGCCCGTGGCACGGATGGGAATACGACGTGACCACCGGCATCAACCTCGATGACGAAAAGGTCAAGGTGGGCTGCCATGCGGTGAAGCTCGAGGGCGACGACATCCTCATCGAGAACTGATGACGCGCGCGGCGAGTTAGCGCGGCCCTCCGAATAGGCGGCCCGCCCCATATGTGACCGCACCAGCCGCGATGCCGGTCAGCATGCTCTCGATGCCGCTGCGCCACCATGAGCGCGCGGTAATGATTGTTTTCGCGGCGCCAACGGCAAATAACACAAGCACAGTAATGATCGCCGAGATCGCGATCCCGGTCGGCGGCGCGATGAACAGATATGGCGCGACCGGTACTGTGGCGCCGATCAGATATGATGCGCCGACCACCAACGACGATTTGATCGGCGATTCGAAATTCTCCTCGGTGAAGCCGAGTTCTTCGCGCATCATTACGTCGGCCCAGCGGTCGGGATCGCCGGTAATGTGCGCGACGATCTGATCGAGCAGCGGACCTGAGAAGCCCTTCTGCTTGTAGATGCCGCGGATTTCGTCGCGTTCGTGTTCCGGGAAGCGGCTGATCTCGTAGCGTTCGCGGTCAACCTCGCTCTGATAAAATTCGATCTGCGATCGCGCGGAGATGAACGCTGCCAGCCCCATCGAGACCGCGCCGCCCAGCATCTCCGCGAGGCCCGCCATGATCACGATGCTGGGATTGCTGAACGCACCGGCGACGCCGGAGGTTACCGCGAACGATGCGACAAGTCCGTCGTTCAGCCCCAGCATGACATCGCGAAGGTTGGCGCCCGCCGCGACGTGGCGTTCGGCGTGATGCTTGTATTCGCGTTGTCGAATTGCGTGAGCCATAGAATTGCAGGAGCGAAGTTGCGCTGCTATGTGCGGCGGCGATTGTGCGCGCGCTCGACGGTGCGCCTGACTGCCAGATACTCCGTGACTGCTTTCCTGCGGGCGTCGCGGTCAAGTTGCCGGCCCAGATAAGCGTACAGGAAATCCAGGCGCCCGGCGCGTGAAACGAACCTCCCGATACTGCGATCGAGATGCACGAGGTTCAGCATCCGGCGCCGATGCGTCACACTCGACGCGCGCCGGAAATCTTCCAGGTCGAGAAAATAGAAACGCATCGCGCCGTCGCGCTCCTCGACCATAATGTTGGTTTCCTGAAGATCGCGCGTGTAGATGCCGGCGTCATGCATGCGGCGAAGTTCGGCGGCGAGCGCGTCCGAGACGGTTTTGCGGCGCGCATACCCGTGTCGCGCTTCCCCTTCGCGCCCTAGCGCGAAATAACTAAGGATTTGCGCGTTCTCGAGTGCTTCGCTGACGAGATAGCTCGCGCGAACCGCACCTGCTCGGGTCACATCCATCGCGGCTAGCGGGGTGGCGCAATGAAAACCCGCCTCACGCAAAATCTTCGCACCCCGCAACGCTCGCGATGCTTGCGAGCCCGCCGCCATTTGGTAGATGCCAGCGAGCCTCGATCGCACCTGGGTCCGCTTGATGAACACTGCGGAAGCATCGGGACAGGAAATAACCCCAGCGCGCGTCTTTCCTTCAGCCTTGGCCTGGCGGAATGCCGGCGAGTCCATGAGCTGATCGGCTTGCTCGATTAGCGCCGCCATTTTGGGTGACGCGGCGTAAAGCAGGCGGCTGGGCATCGCGCGCTAAGCGTACAGGATTCGGATGTCGACCGCATCGCGCGGCGGCGTGCGAAAAAAAGCGAAGCGGCGGCGCATCGAAACGCCACCGCTTCCGCAATCGCCAAAATCGTGCGCCTACTTACTGGCGGGTTCCACCACTAGCTGACCGCCGATATGGGCCGGATGCAACTGGCAGTAATACGGATAGATGCCCGGTTTGTCCGCGGTGAAATGGACGACCTTTGGTTTCTCGCCGCGCGTCACGATCTCGCTGATTTTGAATCCCGGCAGCTCGAAGCCGTGGGTCGTCGCGCTGCCCGGGATCTCATTCTTCAGGTTGAGGGTGACCTTGTCGCCCGGCTCAACCACGATGGTGCTGGGCAACCAAAACTTGGAGTCTCCGATCTGTTCCGCAACCACCGTGAACTTTTTTTCGCCCGGCCCGACATCGCTGGAGCCCGCAGTGCTGGTTGAGGGTGCTGCGGCAGGCGCCTGTGCGCGCGCCGCCGAAGTGACGGTTATCGCGGCCGTGCCGAGTATCAGGGTTGCCGCCAATGTGCGAAGTGCAAGTTTGATCATTTCTCCTCCCTGGCGCCACGCGCGGGCGCCGATGAGCGTTATCCGTTGAATTGTTTGGTGAGCTTGCGCCATTCAGCCTCGTTCTTGCCGGGATGGTACGGCATATAAAACGCAACGCGATCCAGCAACCCGTCGTAACGCTTTTTCAGCTTGTCGCCGATATCGTCCCAGGTCCCGGTGACCGTATAGACATCCAGCATCTCGTCGGTGATCTCCTTCGCCATCGCGGCCCATTCGCCCTTCGCGGCCTTCTCGTTGAGGCGATCGGCAACCGCGCCCCATCCGTGGGTCTCGAGCACGACGCGATAGGTGCGCGTCGACGCGTAGAACGAAATCTGCTGGCGGACCTGCTCGCGAACCTTGTCCTGTTCTTCCTTGTTATGGCCGACAATCGTGAACGCGATCGCCGCGATGGTGAAATTCTTGCGATCGCGACCTGATTTCTTCAACCCCTGGTCGACGTGGGGAAGTACGAAGTCGGCGAGATACTTCGGCGAGTTGAACGGATGCGCATGAAGGCCGTCGCAGGCTTCGCCAGCCAGCCGCAGGATGTGCTCATTGAGGCCCGCGATGTAAATCGGGACGTTCGGCCAGTTGTGGTTGGGCGGCGTGAAGAACGGCGTCATCAGCGAGAAGTTGTAGAACTTGCCCTCGTACTTCAGCTTGGAGCCGCCCTTGGACCAGCATTCAAAAATCGCGCGCAGCGATTGCACGTACTCGCGAAGTCGCGGCACCGGTGCGTCCCACTTGGTGCTGTAGCGGCGCTCGATGTGCCCCTTCACCTGGGTGCCGAGCCCGAGGATAAATCGACCCTCGGACAGCCCCGCGAGATCCCACGCGACTTGCGCGGTCGCCATCGGGCTGCGCGGAAATGCGATCGCGACCGCGGTGCCGACTTTGACTTTTTTCGTATGCTCAGCCACCAGGGCCGCCGGCAGGAATGCGTCGCTCCCGGCCTCCGCGGTCCAGATCGCATCGAAACCGGCGGCCTCGGCGGCTTCGGAAGCTGGCGCGGCCTCTTTGAGATTACGTGCAAGCAAGGTCGTATCAAGTTTCATCGATGATGACTCCCTTCAGTTGTGGAGAAGCGAGACGGTAACAAACGCGCATGCGATCTGGAAAGCGGACAGAGCGACCTCCGCCAAAGCTCACTCGCCGGACGCCGCAACCTTCAGCGCCAGACTCGGGAAATCGCTCATGATGCCGTCCACCCCGAGCGCCAGCATTTCCCGCATTGTTGGCTCGTCATTCAGCGTCCAGATGTGAACTTCAACACCCTGTCGATGCGCCATCGCGATGGTTTCCGGGGTTGCGAGTTTCCATTGGTAATATTCGGGAGGAATCTGTAGCGCGTCACCCGCTGGCTTATAGGCTGGATCACGCGATGCGATCGCCTGCATAAATGTCGCTATTTCGAGGGAGCCGAAGCTGGTGGCGATGCCGGGAGCCATCGCACGCACCTCGTCCAGGCGGTTTTGATGCTCGCTTGCCAGCAACACCCGCCGCCGCATCTTCGCGGCGTCGATCACCCGCAGCACTGACTCCGTAATGCTCACATCTTCGGGCTTCAGATCGATGTTGAAAAATGCGTTGGGAAATGTCGCGAGCAGCTCAGCTAGCCGCGGGATGCAAAGGCCCTTCCCTCGAAAGGGAAACTCCTTGCCATCGAAGGTGAATGAGTAACCCGCGTCGGCCTTCGCAACGTCGGCGTAGTCCATCTCCTTGATGACGCCGGGCCGGCCACAGATTCGGGAGAGATCGCCGTCATGCGAGACCACGATCTCGCCGTCGCGAGTCATGTGCGCGTCGGTTTCGAGGTAGCGCACGCCGAGGTCAACCGCGGCCTGGAACGACGGCATCGTGTTCTCGGGATGCGTTCCCGCGCTCCCGCGATGGCCGAAAATGCGCGGTCGGGGGGCGCTGAAGAAGTCGCTATCGAGGCTGGATCTCATCGCTCCCGGCCGGGAGCTTCAGTCCGCGGATGCGGCCCTGTAGATATGAGCAACGTCCGATACAAGACGATGATGCTGCCCGGCGGTTGAATGCGGCTTCAACGTCACATGATACTGGTCGGCGAGCGCGGAGATGGCCGGCTTGCGCGAAATCGCCGATGCGAAATGGCTGCCGAGATTCGGCAACTTCGCGAGCGCGGTCTGGTAGCGCACTTTGAAATTCTCAAACAGCGCCTTCATGCGCGGAGAGACCTGATGATGCACCCCTAGGGTCTGGGTCAGCGGATCGACATTGAGGCCGCGTTTCTCGATGGCGAAATGGAGATGCGGACCGGTTGATAGTCCAGTGGATCCAACCTGCCCGATGATCTCGCCGATCCTGATGTAAGCGCCGGGTCTCGCGTTCGGTTCGATCTTCGAAAGATGGCCATAGAGGCTGACCGTGTTGTTGTCGTGGTCGAGGCGAATACAATTTCCGAGCTCTCCACACCATCCGGCTGACTCGACCCTGCCGTCTGCGATGGCCTTGACCGGGGTGCCGTACAGCGCCGCCAAATCAACCCCGAGATGCGGACGATATTGATGAAGAATGGGATGGTAGCGATGCAGGGTGAAGGGCGACGAAATGTACTGGAAATTGACTGGGAAACGCAGGAACTGCGGACCGAGTGCATGCCCCTCTTCATCATAGAGATGCGCTCGGCCGTGCTCATCGCGGAACGCGAAGGCTTTCATCGCATGCGTTCCGTGACGGATTTCAGCCGCTTCGATATCTCCCGGCATGCGATGCACACCGTCGTGACTTACCCGCTCTTCATAGATCAACTTCACGGCCGTGCCAGCCGCCATATGGTCGAGGTCATAGCGGCTTGAGAACGCATCTTCGAGGCTCTCAACTATCGACTGCGGAAGATGTTGCTTGACTGCAGTGTCGCGCAAGCTGTTTCCCCGCACTTCGAAGGCGAGGCTGATGGGACGGACGCTGTAACGGATAGGCTGCCGATAGGCCTTGATGATGCCGGCGCCGAGGCTCGACTCGAAGATTTGGATCCGGTCATCGACATCGTATTTGAATCCGGTCATGGAACCGGTTTCAGCATCCTTGTAGACGGTGATGGGATGTCCCTTGCGAAGCAGGTTGCTCTGCGCGGCGCTCTGGAAGTAGTTTGCCCAAGCGTGAGCATCGTCCTGGTCGAGACCAGCCTGCATCAGGTAGCGCTCGATGGTCGCGGTGCGCTCTAGATCGGTCTGAATCGCGATTGCGGGAGGCGCCGCTTCGACCGATTCGGCCGCCTCGTTATAGATATCCGCATCCAGAAGGCCCGCGGAAACCAGCGGAACATCGGCATCAGGCGGTGCGGCGTGGCCAAAAAACAGATGTAGCGCGGCCGCCGTTGCCAAAAATGCAACGATCAGCGCGATTAGCGCACGCGGAAGTCCTCCCCCTGACGGCCCCCGAAACAGTCCCCTAAACCCCATCGGTGCGAACCTTAAGCGATTTGCCTATTCGTAGCAAGGATTTCACAACTCATTTACTAACTGCACCTCGCTGGTCGAGTCCGTGTGCTCCAGTGGAGTAGCATTACGCGTACCACGTATGGCGATCGCTGCTTTGGACTTGGGTGCGCGCAGGATCGGCATCGCAGTGACCGATGCCGATGGGCTCGCAGCTCATCCGCTACGCACCATCGAACGGCGCTCATTTAGCGCCGATCTGGAAGCTATCCGACGCGCGTTCGGTAGCCGGCAAATAGACTGCCTTGTCGTGGGGTTGCCGGTCAATATGGACGGATCCGAGGGTCCAATGGCGCGACATGCGCGGAA
Source organism: uncultured delta proteobacterium (assembly GCA_963815835.1). GTDB lineage: Bacteria > Desulfobacterota > Binatia > Binatales > Binataceae > DATGKG01. The sequence goes on along the minus strand of CAWFIF010000001.1, from coordinate 1,370,377 downwards.
CTTCGCCGCGCGGCTCGCCGAGGCTTTCGGAATCGAGGTGAAGCTTCAAGATGAGCGCCTTTCCAGCTTCGAAGCGGAAAAACGTCTTGGGAGCGCGGCGCGGCGCGGAAAAAAGAAGCATGCCATCGATGCGGTTGCCGCTGCCGTAATTCTGGAGAATTATCTCGAAATGCAAGAATCGCGTCGTGCAAAATCGAAGGACGCCAAGACCGGGGTGTAGCTCGCGAATTGCTTATTGCTCGTCTACGCGCTCAGTTGATCCAGCAACAACCGGGCATCTTTCAGGTCGAGGGTGTCGAAGCCCTCGGTGAACCAACCGTAGATGTCAGCGAGCATCGCGTGCGCTTCATCGTGACGATTTTGAGTCGCAAGCAATCGTGCGAGGCTCATCGTGGCCCGCAGCTCCCATGATTTGGCGCTCTGCACACGAGCGATATCGAGGGCCGTCTGGAAACAGCGCTCGGCTTGGGGCAGGCACGAAGGTTCCCCCATCAGCAGCAATTCGCCGTTGAGCCGATCATGCTAGGAGCTTTCGCCTTCAGGTTGTTCAATAGATCAGTGGCTATTTGGGGAACTGAGCTTTTGATCACCTTTTGGATCACGGCTGATGATCGTTCCTCGCTCAGATTCGGATGATCTTTCAGGAATTGTTCGAGACGTTGCTCTAGCGCTGAATGGAGTGTTCTCATCCCGCATTGTCCTTGGGTGACATTTTCTTGATCCAGTCGATGTGCTGGCGCCGGGCATCCGAGCATCCGACTGTCTGGTTGAAATCTGGGTTTGCCTCCGCTAGCGACGTGAAGATTGGCAGTTGATTTGAATAGATCAGCGAAGCACCTGGAATGGAGATCCGGCGCCTTTTCTTTTCTGATTCCCCTTCCCCGGGGAAGGTGTTGGGGATTAAGTCTGCGAGATCCTTCGCTGCGCTCAGGATGACCGCTTGGCTGCGCCAACGCGGTCACTTCACTTGCGGAGTTCGCGCCGCGCGACCATGCGATGCACCTAATCCGGCCCGTCCGCGATGCGCAGTGCGCGGCCTTCAGTCAGAAGCGCGCCATCGGCAAATCGTCGGGCTGGCGCAAAGCGCCGCAAGATGACGCCATCCCTGGGTGCCTAAAAGAGATGCACGACAGCCCGCTGAGCGTCGAAATGTGCTAACATCCTGATTGTGGCGTCCTCGTGGGCGCCTCAGTCGTTATGAGGGCCGCGACGCGTGCATATGAAAATACATAAACGAACCCACCGGGAGACAACGCCGAGCGGTGTTCTGAGCGTTGCGCGAAGGACCTCGAATGGAGCGCTACAGCGGAAAATGCAAAAACAAACCCATCGGACATCGAGACCCTTCGCTCCGCTCAGGGCGACCGCTTGGGCACGCCTCGCGATCGATTACATAAACGAACCCACCGAATGGCTCATCGGCAGGCTCATTCCCGCTCGCCGAAATAGCGAAAACAAAGCCATTAAAGCTAGTAGAATAAAGGAGTTTTTGTCTTTTGAACCTGCTAAAACGCTATCCCGACCGGGAATGCTCAAAGCGTCGAGGTGTCGGGGAAAGATATCGCGAGAGGTCAGTGCTCGACGCTCGAAAAGTGCGAAAATAAACCCACTGTCATTGAATCTGTCAGCATCTACCGGTCCGAATCGTCAAAAACAAAGCCACTGTTCGATTTACTAATAAAATCAGGCACTTAGCTCTCTCAACCGGATGGCTAGCGACTACTGACGGCATGTCGATAGATGGCCGGACGCGCAAAAAAGCGGCGGCCCTCAATGAGGACCGGCCGCGCTTGCGCAGGCTTTGCAGGTGGAACTCGGTATCGCCTTCGCGCAGGAAGGGCCTAAACGTTCCGCTTGCGTCGATGCCCATAAACGGGGGTTTTGAGATTAGCGCCAAGTGCCCGAGCCTCTGCCTCGATCATATCCACTTCGAGCGGATTCCACGTGCCCCATCGGGAAAATTCATGGTGGCGATGAATGAGATGGCGGACCTTGCCTCGCGAGGCTGAAAGCGCGGTCGCCCCCGTCTATGATTACCATCAGGTCGCTCGATGGGGAGAAACTCAGCTCGCATCGCAATATCGATCGTCGGCGCATTCGTTCTCGCCCTCGTCGTCGCATGGTTTTATCTCTGGATCTCGCCCGCGCCGAGCCTCGCGCCTCCGAGCCAGGTCTCCATCGAGAAGGGCGAATCGTTCCGTTCGGTGGCGCGACGTCTTAGGCAGGCCGGCGTCGTGCGAAGCTCGACCGCATTGCTCATCTATGGCGAGTTGACCGGCGAGGCGCGGCGCATCCAGCCCGGTGATTATGAATTCAAGGGCGGCGAGCGCATCCCCGATGTGATGCGGCATCTCGTCAACGGAGATTTTGTATCGATCGTCGTCACGATTCCCGAAGGACTCACCGTTCATCAGATCGCCGAGCGCCTCGCCGCGACCGGCCTCGTATGCCAGCCGGAATTCGAGCATGCCGCGCATAATGGTCCCCTGGTCACGGCGCTCGGGCTGCAACCGCTCGGCGCTGAGGGCTATCTTTTCCCGGCGACCTACAAATTCTCGCCGCGCGCCAAGGTCAAGGATGTCCTCAGCGCGATGCTGATGCGGTTTTTCCAGGTGCTGACGCCGCAGGCCGAAGATCGGATGTTCCAGCTCGGGCTGACGGCACGCGATCTGGTCACGATGGCATCGATCGTCGAAAAGGAGGCCAAGACTCCGGGCGAACGCAAGCTCATCGCGAGCGTTTTCTACAATCGCCTGAGGCTTGGGATGCCGCTTCAATCCGACCCCACGGCTGAGTATAGTTTCGAGGGAGAGAGTCATTCTGCGGCAGCGGCGGTGCGGGTCCCTTCAACCTTCAATACCTATTCGTTCGCGGGACTTCCGCCGGGACCGATCGCGAATCCAGGCGAGCGATCGATAGAGGCCGCTCTCTATCCCGCGAAAAGCGATTACCTGTATTTTGTTGCGCGCGATGACGGTACACACGTGTTTTCGAAGTCATACGAAGAGCATCAGAAAGCGATCGCGATGCTGCGCAAGACGGTCTGGCATGATGCGGCGAAACCATCGCCGCCGTCTCGCGTCGTGAGATAATAAGAACCGTGGCCATCAATCCCGTCGAACTGATTTCCCTCGCGCGCAAGCGGATCGCGCGCATCGCCGCTATCCGGGCGTCGATTTATTTTCTTGCGCCCGCGCTGACCGCGATCGTGCTGGGCGCGATGCTTCCCGCGATCGGCGCGATGACCTGGGAGCGGATGGGATACCTCCTCGCGCCCGATGTGATGCTCGATGCTCGTCTCGCGATGCTCGCCGCGGGCATCATCGCGATTCTCATCGGCGCCTGGCGCGGATGGCGCGCCTACTCGGCCTCGGATGACTTCGTCGCTGCGGCAATCCAGGTTGATGAGCGTGTCCATTCGAATGAGCAGGTGGTGACTCTCGCGACGCTGTCGAATCCCGATGCGCCCGAGGCCTCGCGTCCGACGCGCTCGCCGCTGTTCCCGGTGCTATGGCGCAACGTGACGGCGGCGCTCAACTCATTCAACCCTGACAAAGAATTCGCTGTTGAGGTTGCCGAGCCCCTCGAAAAATCGTCGCTTCCTTCTGCCGCAATCGCGATCGCGCTTGGCCTCGCGATGCTGGCGCTGATCCGGCCGCCATCGCCGATCGAGAGAACCGCGATGGAACTGCGCGAGCTCGCCGACAAGATCGATGCGTCCGCAACTACGCCCGAAGACAAGCAGATCGCGCGGAAGGTCAAGCAGGTCGCCACCAACCTCACGAACGCGAACGTCCCGCCCCAGGAGAAAAGGAAGGAACTCGACGCGGTGCTCGCCGAAGTCGAGAAGAAAGAAGCCAGCAGCGGCGACCAAGCTGCCGGCGCCGCCTCAGGTGGCAAGGGATCCGGTGCGGGAACGTCGTCATCGAGCGCGGCCGGCGGTAGCGAGGGCAAGGGTGAGGGCGGCAATAGTCAGGGGCAGGGCAAGGGTATCGGAAAGGGCGAAGGCAAAGGCGGAACCGGAAGCGCGCAGAACAAAAGCGGCGGCAAGAAAAACGGGCAGAACAATGGTACCGCCGACACCATCGAGTTGAAAAACGAACTCGCCAAGGCGCAGGCGCAAGTTCAGACCGAGGATATCGCCGCGAATCAAACGCCGAACAAGCCATCACCCGATGCTAAGACCGCGCAGGCGCCGCAGCCGGGCAACAATCCCAATCAGCAGGGCGGCAGCACGAACAATCCCAATGAGAAGGGCAGCGCGCCGATGCCGGTTCCGCAGGCCGGCAATAACGCCGCGAACAATATGCCCAGTGGGCAGGGCAAGAAGCCCAATGGCGGCACCGGCGGCGACACGCATTTGGGGGAGTTTCCGACCCCGGAGAATTATGAGCGATTCCTCAAACCCGGCGAGAAGGGGATGGGGCTCCATCTTAACGATGCGCGCTATGTGGTTTTCAAAATTCCTTCCGCACCCACTTCCGGTGGCGAAGGAAAAACTGTAATCGACACCGAGCGGCCCAAGGCCACTACCGCCTATACCAATGCGCCGCTCGCACCGACCGCGGATACCGCGCCTCCCGATGAGAGGCAGTTGGTGCCGCCGCGCTATCGCGATCTGATTCGCTGAGCGCGATCGCGATTCGCAATTGCTAAAGTAGAGGAGAACGGATGGGAGCGGCTCCGAAACAATCGCCCGATCAGCGCGTCGCTGAATTCCAGCGCGTCTTCGCGCGCGCCGAAGAGGAAGTCGGGAAGGTAATCGTCGGCCATCGCGAGGTGGTGCGAAAGCTTCTCACCGCGCTGTTCGCGGGAGGTCATATTCTGATCGAAGGCGTGCCCGGGCTGGGCAAAACGCTGATGGTCAAAACCGCCAGCGAGGTGCTCGGACTGACCTTCAAAAGAATCCAGTTCACGCCCGACCTGATGCCCGCCGATATCATCGGGACGCAAGTGCTGACCGAGACGAATGGACGGCGCGAGTTCGTCTTCAAGCGCGGACCGATCTTCGCGCACATGGTGCTTGGTGACGAAATCAACCGCGCCACGCCGAAGACGCAATCCGCCGTGCTCGAAGCGATGGAGGAGCGGCAGGTCACCGTATTCGGCGAGACCTATCGCCTTGAACCTCCGTACATCGTGCTGGCGACGCAGAATCCTATCGAGCTCGAGGGCACCTATCCGTTGCCCGAGGCGCAGATGGATCGCTTCTTGTTCAAGGTGGTGATCGGATCGCCCAAGCCCGACGAGTTGCGCGAGATCATGCATCGCACGACCGGCGCGCAAACGTACAAGGTCCAGCCAAATTTCAATTCGGCCGACGCGCCGATAAAAATCGAGGAGCTGAAGCAACTCGTGCGCGAGGTGATGGTCTCCGAGCCGGTCGAGCGCTACATCATCTCGCTCATCACGGCATGCACGCCGAATAGTCCGGGGGCATCGCCGGAGATTACGCAGTACCTGCGCTTTGGCCCGAGTCCGCGCGGCGCGCAGGCGCTGATTCTCGGCGGCAAGGTCAATGCTCTGCTCGCCGGCCGCGTCAGCGTGAGCTACGAGGATATCGACGACACGGTGCTCTCGGCGCTGCGTCATCGCTTGCTGCGCAACTTCCAGGCCGAAGCGGAAAACGTCTCGACCGAGCAACTCCTCGAGCAGGTGACCAAGCGCATCAAGCGTCCTGCCACCTCGCGTAGTTAAGGAATAGGTTACTCGGTCGATTCCCCTGCCGTGGACTCCATGAACAGAGACTCGAAGAGGGCGCCGAAGGCGCCACGGCGCAGCCGTACCCGAGGCGGAGCGCAGCGGAGTCGAGGGACAACATAGTGTTCGGATTACCCGACGAGTTCACCCCGACCTTCCTCGCGCGGCTGGAGGAGCTGCGCATCAAGACGCGCCGCCAGTACGCCGGAATGGGCCGCGGCACGCATCTGTCGCCCAAACGTGGATCGTCGCTGGAGTGGAGCGATTATCGTCATTACTCGGTCGGCGATGACTTTCGTTACATCGACTGGGGAATGTACGCGCGCACCGACAAGCTCTACATCAAGCTGTTCAAGGAAGAAGAAGACCTGCTGACCTACATCTTCCTCGATGCGAGCGGGTCGATGGGATTTCCCGCCGCCGATAAAAAATTCGATCGCGCAGTCGCGACCGCGCTCGCTATCGCATACGTGGCGTTGGCCTCGGGCGATCGCGTGATGATTCGCGTGCTGGCCGGCGCGGGCATGGGACCGCCGCCGAGCTTCGTGGTCGGACGCCATCGCATCGTCGAGCTGGCGCAGCGGCTCCAGGGCGTGAAGCCGAGCGGCCTGACGGATTTCGCATCCGAGTTGGCGCGCGACCTGGTCGGGTTGCGTCGCGCCGGAAAAGTTTTTGTGGTCTCGGATTTCCTGATGATGCCGAATGTCGTGACCCGCGGGCTGGGGCTGTTCAGCGCGGCAACGATGGACGTCACTGCCGTGCAGATCCTCGGCGGCCGCGAGATGTCAGGGCAGGGACTCAACGGCGATGTCGAGGTTGTCGATGCTGAGACGGGAGAGGCGCTGCGGGTATCGATTGGCAATCGTGAGCGCGAGCAATATCACAACACGCTGGTGCGGCTTTCGCGCGATCTCAAAGCCTACTGCCTCAAGCGCGGAATGCACTATGCGCTGAACACGACGGACCAGGACTTCCACGAATTTTTTCTCAAAGCGGTCGCCGATTTGGGGCTGGTGCGATGAGTTCCATCTCCCGTTCTTCTGTTCCTCCCCCGTTGATAGGGGGAGGTGGCCCAGCGCGACTTTCGCTATGGCTGCGAGCGAAAGTCGTGATGGGTCGGAGAGGGACCGCAGCTCTGGATTCTTTTCTGCTCCTCGCTGCGGATGGGCCGATGAGATGCGCGTCTGAATCCAAAGAATCATCGGATCAGCGAACGCAGATGCTTATTCAAACTCGGCGTTCTTGTAGACCGCCGTCGCGAGACCATGCTCGTGCTGCCGCACCAGAGCAGAATCCGGAGCTGAGGACCCTCTCCGACCCATCACGACTTTCGCTCGCAGCCATAGCGAAAGTCGCGCTGGGCCACCTCCCCCGATCAACGGGGGAGGAACAGTCAACGGGGGAGAAACAGAAAGGGGTCAGCGGTCAAGTCTGATGGGACTCCTGAACCCCTCCGCCCTTATCTTCTTCGCGATCGTCCCCGCGCTGGTGCTCGCGTACCTCGCGCGCGAACGCCCCGCGCGAGTGACCGTCTCCAGCGTCCTCGCGTTTCGCGCGCTCCATGCGATGCGTAAGGAACGCTTCGGCGGCCTGCCGAAATTCGACTGGACGTTTTTCGTCGAGCTGCTCATCCTGAGCTTCGCGGTGCTCGCGATGGCGCGGCCGTATCTTATTCGCCATGCCAATCCGATCGCGATCGTGCTCGACAACTCCGCCGCGATGCAGGCGCGCACGCGTGAAGGATCCACGCGCTTCGACCAGGCGCGTAAGGAAGCCGATGCGATGCTCTCGAACAGCGACGCCAGTACGGTCGCGCTCTATCTCACCGCGCCGCAGCCTCATCAGGTGAACGGCGAGCCCATAGCGTCGCCCGCGACGCGTGTTCAAATGTCGCCGACCGAGGCACATTTTCAAATCGCGCAAGCGACGGCCTCGGACGCGCCGGGTGACCCGGCCGCAGTCGCCAATCTTCTTGGCGAGCTGTCGTCGAGCGGACGCGTGAGCAAGGTGATTTTCGCAAGTTCCCGGCCGCTCGCGCCGCCGACGCCGCCGCGCATCAGTGCGATCACGGTCGGCGATCCGATCGATAATCTCGCGCTGGGATCTTTCACGCTGCGCCGCGAAACTTTCGGCGCCGAGGCACTGCACGCGCGGCTGACGGTCGCAAATTTTTCCCCCAAGCCGAATGAAATCACGGTCACCGTCAGTGGCGATGACAAGCAACTCGGCACCGCGAAAACCAGCCTCGGTCCGCGCGAGACGAGCGTCGTCGAGTTTCCCTCGCTCGGTCCTGCGAAAATCTACAAGGCCAAACTTTCGCCAAGCGATGGCTTTCCGCTCGACAATATCGCGTACGCCACGGCAGGCTCGGTGAAATCGGTGTCGATTTTGTTCGTCAGCCCGCATCCTGGCGATGCGCAAGGCCTCGACACGATTCCGGGCGTGACGGTTTCGACCAAATCGCCCGACGCGTTCACGCCCGCGGACCTGAACAACATCGATCTCGCGATTTTCGAATTCGCGGCGCCCAAGGAACTTCCCACCGTCAACACGATGCTGGTGATGCCGCCCGCGGGCGATCCGGTGTTCGGCTTCAGCGCTGCCTCGGTCGAGCCAGTGCAAATCACGCGATGGAGTCCAATCGATCCGCTGACCGACGCAGTCAACTTCCGCCTGCTCAACATCCGCCAGGGCGAGGTGTTCGGCACTCATCCATGGATGGAGTCGATCGTCGATGGCGCGGGCGGCTCGTTGCTGCTGCGCGGCGAGCGCCAGGGGCATCGATTTGTCGCTACCGGTTTCAATCCGTTTCCCTATCTCGGCAAGCGCAACCTGCCGATGTCGATTGCCACCCTCAATGCGCTCGGATATCTCGCCGGTGTCGGCGCTAACTCGGGAGGCTATCGCACCGGAGAGCCGTGGCTGGTTCCAGCCGGCGTTCACGATGTGGTGCTGCCGTCGGGAAAAGATGTGGCGGCGAAACCCGGCACGTTGTTCACCGATGTCGCAGCGCAGGGAATCTACAAGCTGATCGGCCCGGGCAACTTCGAGACGTTGCGCGCGGTCAATCTCGCCGACTTGACGACCTCCGATTTCGAAAATGTGCCGCCGCTGAAAATCGAGTCCGCGAGCGCGGCAGCGACACCTGAGACTCTCAACGAAAAATCTCCGCTGACGGCCTATATCCTGGCGGCGATTCTCGCTCTGCTGGCGCTGGAAGCGATGCTCCTCTACAGGCGCAAACGACTTCCGCTCGAGGCCTAGCATCGTGGACGTCCAGAACCTCAGCGCCATGCTCCGCGATGTGACCTTCGCCCGTCCCGAGGCGCTATACCTCCTCGCGATTCCGATCATCGTGCTGCTGTGGTCAGTGCTCGGGTTGCGAAGCCTGGGTAGGATCTTCGCGCCGTTGATGCGCGCGCTAGCGCTTGCGTTGTTCGTCCTCGCGCTGGCCGGCCCGGAGAAAGTCATGCGCGTCGAGGGCGCTACGCGGCCCGCCGTCATCGATGCTTCCGCGAGTATCACGCCGGCGATGCGCGCGTGGGAGACCGATCTCATCAGCAATCACCTGAAGCTGCGAGCGAGTGATCCTGCAATTCTGTTCGGGTCTGAGAATCACGCGACCTCGGTGAGCGACGCGATCGAAACTCTCAAGAGAACCGACGGATGCAAGGCGTGCGCGCCGAATGCGACCAATCTCGAAAGTGCGCTCGGCGCACTCGCATCGAATCCGGCGGCGAAGGGCGGTCCCGCCGTAGTCGTCACCGATGGATGGCAAAATCGCGGCGATGCGACGCGCTCGATAACTTCGCTGCTCGCGGCAGGGATTCGCCTGTTCATGTTCACGCCGCCGGGCGCCACATCGGTGCCCAACGTCGCGATGACGGGTCTGACGCTGCCCTCTGCGCTGTCGAAGTCGGCGCCGTTCGCGCTCGGTGTCACGATGGAAAATCTCAACAACGTGCCGGTCGCGGGCACCATCGAGATTTATCGCAACGGCACGCTGCTCGATCAGCGCAAGGTCACACTGAAGACCGGCGAGGAGCGTTTCGATTTTCCGGTGCAGACTGAAAACGCCGGGCTCGATTCGTACAAGGCGTCGTTCAAGGCTGACAATCCCGCTCTCGACGCCTACCTCGAAGACGACTCGCTGCAAGGATGGGTCGGGGTAGGCGCGCAGCGCAAAATCCTGGTGCTGACCGACAATCAAAAGGATGCGGTCTATCTCGAAACCGTGATTCATCGGATGGGCCTCGAAGCCGCGATCGTTCCTGTCGCGAATGGCGAGTGGAATGGCAGCCTCGCCGGCTATGACGCCGTCATTCTGAACAATTTGCCGCGCGAGCGGCTTTCCGAAGCGGCGCAGAACGCGCTCGTGAGCTACGTCGATCGCGGCGGCTCGCTGGTGATGACCGGCGGCGACGAAAGCTTCGGGCTCGGTGGTTATCAGAACAGTCCCATCGCGAAGATTATGCCGGTAGTGATGAAGCCACCGGAGCATAAGGAGCGCCAGCGCGCGCTGGTTCTCATCATCGACAAGTCGGGATCGATGAATCGCGACGACAAGTTGAATTTCGCGGTCGCCGCCGCGGAAAAGATCATGACCACGCTCAAGGACAATGATCTGATCGCGGTGATAGGTTTCGATTCGCAGCCGTTTGTGGTGGTGCCGCTGCAAACCGTCGCGAAGTCGCGGCCCTATTTCAATGAGCTGGTCGAGCGTCTGAAGGCGCGGGGCCGTACCTTCCTGATGCCCGCGATGGAGCAGGCCGAGCGCACGCTGGTCGACACCGATGCGCCGATCAAGCACGTGATCGTGCTGTCGGATGGGAAAGTCGGCGGCACGCTCGACATGTACTACAGCCTGGTAGCCTCGATGCATCATGATCTCGGCGCTACGGTTTCAACCATCGCGATCGGCAAGGACGCCGACTTCTCGTTGCTCGAAGGGATTTCTAAATACGGCGGTGGCGGATACTTCCAAACCGATAGCGCAAAGAATCTTCCGGAAATTTTCGTCGAGGATTTCAAGCAACACGGCGGCGACGTTACGATGGTCGAGACGCAGTTCACGCCGCATACCGTCAGCCCCAACGCGGTCCTGAAAGACTACGCAGGACGCCCGCTGCCTCCGCTGCTCGGCTATGTCACGACGGAGTTGAAGCCGAAAGCCTCGCTCGATGCCTACGTCGATCGGCAGGGGCGGCGCGACCCGGTTATCGCGAGCTGGAAATACAACGCGGGCAAGACGCTCGCCGTCACCACCGACGCGAGTGGACGATGGTCGGGGCCATGGATCGCGCGCAACACCTTCACGCCGGTGTGGAATCGGATTCTCGCGTGGATGACGCCCGAGATCCCGGCGGAACAAAAGGTTGACGTCGCGCTCGGGTATCAGGCGGGGCGAATTCGCGTGAAGCTCACCGATTATAGTGACCATCCCGGATTCGGATCGCATCTGGTAACCGCGATGGTCACGCGCCCCGACGGAAGCCGCTCGCAAACCGCGCTCGGCGAAGAAGCCCCCGGCGAACTCGCGGGGGCTATCGATGCGCCGGAGCCGGGGACCTACTACATCGAGGTGAAATCCTCCGATAGCAAAGCGACACCGCTTCCGCCGCTCGCATATACCGTCAGTTCAGCGGTCATAGCCGAATTGCCGCGCCCTGAGCCTAACTACGCACTGCTAGAGCAACTGGCGTCGGCAACCGGCGGACGTCTTAATCCATCAACTATAGACGTGGAGATCACGCGCCCAACCCTGGAACGTCGCGAATCGCTCGACGCCTATCTGGTGGTCACCGCGATGATTCTCCTCATCGGCGAGGCGCTGGTGCGGCGCCTGACGGTGTAACGATGAAGCATGAACATCGCGGACATGCGCACGTCGAGGCGAATCATAAAATCCAGCATGAGTATCCGCGCAACGTGCGATTCTGTCCGATGTGCGGCGGGCCGCTGGAGATGCGTATCGTCGCGCCCGACCACAAGGAGAACAAAGTCTGCACCAAATGCGGATTCGTGTATTTCCTCGGGCCGAAGCTGGTCGCCGGATGCATTATTGCGAACGGCGATCGCACGCTGCTGTTGCGGCGAGGCCTTGAGCCCTCGCTCGGTAAGTGGACCTATCCGGGAGGCTTCGTCGATTTGGGTGAGACGCCGGAGAAATGCGCGCTGCGCGAGACACTCGAGGAGGTCGGCATGACGGTGCGGTATCCCGAGCTGCTGGGTATCTATGCGGACCGCAACGACCCAAAGCCGATTATCGTCGTGACGTACCTCGTCAAGCCCGGCACTGGGACCCCTATCGTGACGCCGGAGGCTACCGAGGTCCGGTACTTCGGCATCGACGAGATTCCCTGGGATGACTTGGCGTTCGACACTACCGTCCAGGCGATCAAGGCGTGGGCCTCGCGGACCCGGAAGGCGTAGCATTAGCGATTCTGATCAGTTTGTGCTACAGCTCTTATGCACCACGGTCACCGATGGCCATGGCGAATCACTGAGTGTTTGGAGGTGATCCATGGAACGGGTGGAGATGGTTGGGGCGAATCTGTTCGTTCTGCGAACGCGTCAGTTGAGCGAGACCTGCTGGTGCTGCGATGTCTGGGAGAAGCATCCGGACCACGCGCCGCACGAATCGGAGGAAATCTTCCTGCTCGAAGATTTCGGGGAGAGCGAGCTTGAGGCCGTTGCGATGGCCTTGAGCGGTGCCTATGGGCACTGACCGCGGTCAGTCGCTCTACTCCCCGACGGGTTTTTCGGCCAGCGGTTTGACCGCTTGGCGTTCGTAGGAGTGCGCGAGTGTCGAGATCGTATCGGCCTCCTCGGCACGCTTGTCATCTCTGATCGCGACGATGCGCGCGAACCGTAGCGCCATTCCGCTCGCGTACTGCGGACTACGCTGGATGTCGCTGTAGGCGACCTCGACGACAACTTCGGGGCGCACGGTCACGGTTCCGTGCGCATCTTCGATCTTAAGCGCGAGCAGGCGTTCGGTGATGGCTTCGAACTCCGCATCAGTCAGTCCCTTGAAAGTCTTGCCGACCTCGGCGAATCCTCCACCGGCCTCGTCGCGCGCCGCGAGATGATAGTTCGAAAGCCATCCTTTGCGGCGTCCGTAGCCCCAATCCGCCGCGACAATAACCAAATCGAGGGTCCGCGCGTTTTTGATCTTGAGCCATCCGCGCCCGCGCGCGCCGGGTGTGTATTTGCTCGCGAGCGACTTCGCCACCACGCCCTCGAATCCCGCTTCGATCGCAAGCCGATAGAATTCCTCGCCCTCGGCTAGCGATATCGGAAGCTTGCGACCGACCAGCTCGATACCCACGGGCTGCGCGACCTCGGCGAGCGCGGTGACGCGATCGGTGTACGGCCTGTCGATCCACAATTCACCGTCGAGCGCGAGAAGATCGAAGACGAACAGCCGAATCCCGAGTTCCGCGCGGGCGCGCTCGATCTCGCGACGCCGGCCGAGCCGCCGCATCAGCTCCTGGAAGGCGAGCGTGTTCCCCTCCCCGTCGATAGCGATAACTTCGCCATCGAAAATGACGTTGCGATCGCCGAGCGCGCTCATTTGCTCAACGACCTCGGGCAAGCTCTGCGTGATCTCATTGAGGCGCCGCGAGAAGATCCGCGTGACGCCGTCCGCATGATGAATCTGCACGCGTGCGCCATCGAGTTTGTGCTCGAGCGCGAAATCCGCGCCGAGGATCGAAAAGGCGTCCGCGACTTCGTCGGCCGGCTGCGCGAGCATCGGCTTGAGCGGTTTCATCGCGCGCGCACGCTCGATTGTAGGCGCTCGGACATCCCCATCGTTCGACGTGGCACCCGACTCGGTCCGCATATCGCGCACCACGCGCCCAAGGTCGCCTTCGAGCATGTGCGCGCGACGGACCAGGGCGACCGGGCGATGCGCCATCTTCGCGATCGCCTCGAGCATGATGCCGTCGCTCATTCCATGGCGCATCTCGCGAATCAGGATCTTGGTGAGATACTTTCCCTCCAGTGCGGTGGCGCGTTCGAAGAGAGCCTTCAACCCGCCGAGCTTGCGTGCGCGCGAGTTGCGGCCCTCGATGTCCGCGATCTCGGCGAACTTCGCGGCGACCTCGCGGATGGTCAGCGTCGGCTCGGGCTCCGAAGATCGCAGTTTGAGCAGCATCCCGATCGCGTCGCCGAAATCCTCTGCCGCGTTGTAGATATCTTCGCCTTGCTCCTCAGCGCCTGTCATCGCGGCGACAATCTTCCAAATCGCGCGACCGCTGATTTGAAGCCGCTTCTCTTCTCCTTGTGCAAGCGAACGGCCGACCATGAACCGCGCGGCGATCTCAGCTTCGTCGATATCGAGGCGCGCGAGGAATTCGCCGACCGTCTCCGCCATTTGCAAACGGCTGCCGGTCTGGCTGAGCGATTGGCAAACCTCCGCGAATTCCTGAAACGACGCCACTTTGAGATTAAGTCGCGAAAGGCCGCGCACGCGCAATAGCGTACAGATTTTATCGCTTGCAGTTGACTGGCGGCTTTCGCAAGATTGCCGATGTTTCAGGAGACCGGATGCGACAAGGTTTTTCCATGGCCCGGCTCGCGATCGCGCCGCTTCTGTGTCTGGCGATGTTGGCGATGCCCCGCAGTGCGCCGAGTCGTGAGCGTCAGCCGGTTTATCTGGGCCGGATGTTCATCGGGTGGGATCTCGCCGACCTGCCGGAGAACCCGAGCGTTGAACAGCAGATCCAGGCCGGGCGCACGCAGCTGGCAGCCGCGCGAGGTGCGGACGAACGGATCGATTCCAACGGCGAAATCTTCGACTACTTCAACCAGATCGCTGCCAGGTTGATCGCGGCGTCGGATCAGAAGCCGCTCTTCCCGATCAAGGTTCACGTTTCGAGCGTGCCGATCGTCAATGCGCATGCGATGCCGGGTGGCCAGATCCTGTTGTATGAAAACATGTTCGACACCACCGATGACGAATCGCAACTGGTCTCGGTGATCGCGCACGAAATCGGTCACGAACTGCATAACGATTTCATGGTGTTCTGGCACGACTACAAGCAGAACGTCGATATCGATGGGCCCGGCGGGGTCCTCGAGCAATCGGTGAAACTGGAAGCCGCGGCCGACGAAACCGGCGCGCGTCTCATGTATGCGGCGGGATGGGATCCCAACGGGATGGTGGAACTGTTCAAGCGTTTTCACAAGTTCGGTGTGATGGCGCGCCACGGCCGGCCCGACTACCGGTCTTCGCATCCGTCGGAGGCGATGCGTGCTAAGCCGATCGAGGATCTGATCGCGACGCTGCCTCCTAAGGAAGGCCTGATAAAAGATTCGCCGCGCTTCCAGGAACTGAAGCAGAAATACTGAGTTCAGTTTCCGATCGGATGCGACTTCGCAAACGGCAGGAACACGCGCAGGAAGTCCTCGCGTCCTTCGGTCATGAACGCATGCCCCGCATTCGGGATCAGATGCAGCTTCGCACCCGGAATGCGTGACGCGAGCAGCTCCGAGTTTTTCGCTGGTATCAGCACGTCTTTCGCACCTGTGATCACCAGCGTCGGCGCCTTGATCTGCGGCAATCGATCCCAGGTCTGAAGGGTGTAGGTCCCTTCGAGTTGGCGCTGGAATGCGAATGGCGGCGTGGGATACTTCAGCAGGCGCGGGATCGCGGCTTCAAGCTCGTCGCGATGCATGGCGATGTATTCCGGCGTGTAGCCCAGCGGCCATCCGCGCCGAATTACATCCTCGGGTGGGACACCCTCGCGAGGCGCGGTGAGTATCTTGAGCGACTCGGGCGGCGGCGGCACCGAATGAGTTCCGCCGGCGGTAGTGCAGCCGAGCGTTACGGTATGGGTCTGCGGGACGTGGCGAAGCGCGAACTCCTGCGCGATCATGCCGCCCATCGAGACGCCGAAAATGTGCGCGGTCGGGATTTCGAGATGCTCCAGCACTCCCGCCGCGTCGTCGGCAAACATTTCGATTGAGTACGGGATGTCGGGTTTGTCGCTCTGGCCGGTGCCTCGATTGTCGAACGTGATTACGCGAAACGACTTGGCGAGTTGATCGACCAGGGGCGGATCCCACGCGGCCGAGCTGGCGCCGAGGCCCATGATCATCAGCAGCGGGTCGCCGCTTCCGTAAACATCGTAATGTAGATTGACGTCCCGAATTCGAGCCTGCGGCATTGGGCAACTCCTTCAAATGACAATTGCCGCTAGTCTGCCCCGACGCTGCACGGCTTGTAAATCCCGCGCTCCATGGCGCCGACTACTTCGCGTCGGGCGCGATCCGGTCACGCCGCGCTGGATGCGCGGTCGTACTCTATATCGCCGGCGGAGGGTTTCGCTAACTGCTTTTTCCGGCACTTCATGATCATTTCGCTCCCGCCCACGTAGGCGGTTTCTTCGAGCTCGAAGCCGTGCCGCTTCAAAATGTCGGTAAGGGTCGACTGCGTGTAATGCGTGATGTGCTCGTCGTGGTAGCCGCCCGGAATCAGAAAACCGTAGATCGGTTCGATGATGCGCCATCCCAGCGTCGCATAGTCCGGAGTGCCGAGTATCAGCGTGCCATCGGCCTTGAGCACGCGGCGCATCTCGGTGAACAGCGTGTCATCGAACGTGACGTGCTCGATAACTTCGGAGCTGATCAGGCAATCGAAGCTGCCGTCCTTGAACGGAAGCGCGAAGACCGAACCTTGCGTGACCGGTATCGAGTAGCGGCGCAAGAAACGCAGCTTGGGGAAGAGGAAATCCATTCCGACCGCATTGTTGAGGCTCTGGATAATGACGCTCGAGCCGCATCCCGCGTCGAGCACGCGCTCGTGCCCGCGTGCCCATAGCAGCACGATACTGTGACGGCGGCGCTGCCAGTAGCGCTGAATCGGAATGATGCTGTAGAACGCGCGATCATCGTAGTCGGCGGAATCGAGCGAGTTGCGGATCTTCCACAGCTTGATGGCGGTGGTGAATAGATCGATGCCGAACCGGAGCACCCGCGCATGCGAGCGGCCGCTGCCACGCGGGAAATATACGAAGGGCACTTCGGTGACGCTGAATCCTTTCGCATACGCCTTAACCAGGATTTCTTCCTGGATCTCGAAATTCTGCGACTCGAGGTTGAGGTCCTGCTGCGCCACTTCGCGGCGATAGAGACGAAAGCCACTGGAAACGTCGCCCACCGGTATCGAGAGGGCGCGGCGCAGCGCGAAGTTCAGGAAGTCGCTCAGCTTCTTGCGAAAAAAACCCGTGTACGCGACGCCGCCGCGCGCATAGCGCGACGCGATCACGATGTCGCCGCGGGTGCGCGCCCGCCACATCTTGGTGAAGAACTCCGGGTCATGCGACATGTCGGCGTCGAGCGTCAGGATATAGTCGCCCTTGGCCTCGGCAAGACCGGTCGTCAGCGCGCCCGCGTAACCGCGCCGCCGCTCTGGAAGCACCCGCGCGCCGAGCGAGGCGGCGACTTCGCGAGTGCCGTCGGTCGAGTTGCCGTCGATGACGAGAATCTCGTAGCTAAGCTTCTCGCGCGCGAAAATCGACTTGAGCTGCGGGAGCAGCGCGCTCACGTTCTCGCATTCGTTCACGGTCGGCAAAACGACACTTATATCCATCAAATCTCCTGCAATCTGTTTATGATGAAACCGCGTGAGATGAAATATCCTCGCACGATTTCGATCACCTCCACTTGCCGCGCTCGGCAAGGGGCCGTACCTTTTGGATTACGAGGTTGTGCGAGGATGAGGGTACCATTTCGTTTCCTGGTTCCATTTCTCGGATGCGCGTGTCTCGTCGCGATGTCGGCGCGGCCACTTGATGCTTTCGGCGCTCCCGCCAAGCCGCATCGCGTGCGCTCGGCGAAAATGGAGACCGCGCCACCGATCGTCACGCTCTCGCAAATCCAGACATTCGGCGGAATGCCCGCTCCTTTCGCACTCGAAGCAAAATCGGCGGTGATGATCGATGAACGCACTGGTACACAGCTCTACGCGTTCAACCAGCACGAAAAGATGCAGCCCGCGAGCCTCGCCAAGATAATGACATTCTACCTGACGCTGGAAGCGATTCATCAAAATCGGATCGCGCTCGATACCCAGGTCAACATCAGCGAGGCGGCGTGGCGGCTTTCGCTCAACGATACGGTCTCCCGGATGTTTCTCCAGGTCGGCCAAAAGGTCGCGGTGCGCGATCTCCTGTACGGCCTGATGGTGTCATCGGGCAACGATGCCGCCGTCGCGCTCGCCGAATATCTTGGCGGCAGCAGCGAAGCCTTCGCGCAGCAGATGAACGACAAGGCGCAACAACTCGGGCTCACCGAGACTCACTTCACGAATCCCGACGGCTTGCCCGTTGAGGGCGAATATACGACTGCGGCCGATATGGTGAAGCTTGGACGCGATTTGCAGAATCGTTTCCCCGACTCGATTACCTATACCTCGGCCAAGGATTACAACTGGGCGGCGGTCGGGGCGGAGGGAAGAATCAAGAACATCACGCAGCGCAACTTCGACACCCTGCTCTTCTACGACCCGCGCGCCGACGGAATCAAAACCGGCCACGTCGAGGAGGCTGGATATCACCTCGTGGCATCAGGTCACTCCGGCGACATGCGGTTGCTGTCGGCGGTGATGGGCACCACCAGCATGGAGAAGCGGCGCGTCGAAACCAAGCAACTCTTCGATTGGGGCTTCCGCACCTTCAACACCGTGCGTCCTGAGTGGCACAAGACGGTACCCGCGTCGTTGCCGGTTTACCAAGGAATCGAGGAGACGGTCGCGATCGCACCCGCCTCGGACACTTACGTCACGTGCCTGCGCGGCAAAGAGAATCAGGTGTCCGCGAGCTACGTAGGCAATGCGAAATACCTTGTCGCGCCGGTCGCAAAGGGATTCGCAGTGGGCAGCATGGCGGTGATGCAAGATGGGAAAGAGATCGCATCGATTCCGGTAGTCGCGCAATCGGCGGTACCGAGCGGGGGCTTCTTCAAGCGATTGAAGGACAAGATCCGCATGAAGCTCTGATCCGATTCCCCTTCCCAACGAAGCTGTCCTCCTTCCTTTATCCCTCTCCATTTTATGGAGAGGGTGCGGCGTACTCGCCGGGGTGAGGTAGGGGAAGGGGTTAGGAGTTAACTCCGCGCCGCAGCGCCCGGCCGGGACGTGTGCCGACGTGCGCGCCATCGCGCACCACGGCGGTGCCATTAACGAAGACGTGGCTGATGCCGGTGGGATAGCGGCGCGGATCCGAGTAGGTCGCGGTATCGAGGATTTCCTTCGCGTCAAGGATCACCAAATCGGCGAATGCGCCCTCGCGAATCACGCCTCGATCGTGAAGATGGAACTTCTCCGCCGGCATCGCGGTCATGCGATGTATCGCTTCCTCGAGCGTCATCAATCCGGCCTCGCGCGCGTAATGGCCAATGACGCGCGGGAAAGTTCCGTACAGCCGCGGATGAGGTTTGCCGCCGATCGGCAAGCCGTCGGAGCCGATCATCGTGCTCGGATGCGTCATCACGGTGCGCACATCGTCCTCGTTCATCAGATCGAGGATCACGACGGCGCCGGGATCCTCGCCCACGATCCTGCGGGCCGCTTCGAGCGCGCCGAGGTCCATCTCCGCAGCAATCGCATCGAGCCGCTTGCCTTCCCATGCGGGATGTGACGGGACCGACGCGATCAGAATGCGCTCGGGCGCGATCATTCCCATACCGCCGCGCGCACCGCTATCGTCGAGACCTCCATTCTGGATGACGGCGCTCAGGACTGTGCTGCCTGACGTGTAGGGATACTGATCAGCGGTTACGTCGATGTCAGCGGCGCGTGCCTCCTCGATGAGTTTGAGCGACGCGCGCACCAGACCCCAGTTCTCCTCGCCCGAGGCTTTGTGATGCGAAATCTGAATCGCGACTCCGGCCTCCTCGCCGATGCGAATCGTCTCGCGAACCGAGTCGAGCAAGCCGCGCGCCTCATTGCGCATGTGGCTGGCGTAGAGTGCGCCGCTCCCGCTCATCTCGCGTGCCAGCTCGATGATCTCTTCGGTGCGCGCGTAACGTCCCGGCTCATACACGAGGCCGGTGGAAAGTCCTACGGCTCCAGCGTCAATCGCATCGCGCAACCATCCGCGCATTGTCGCCAATTCGTCGGCGCTCGGCTCGCGCTTCGCATTACCCATCGCGCCCAGGCGGAGGCTGCCGTGACCGGCGAGCACCGCGACATTAATGCTGGGAGGATTCTCGTCGATGGCGCGCAGGTATCCGGCATAGTCGGTCCATTCGGGAACCTTCGCCGAGGCTCCGTGCAGCGCGCGAAAAATCACCGCCGCGGCAGGATTCGGCGCGGCACCCATCCCACAATTCCCGACGATATCGGTGGTGACGCCCTGCATCACCTTGAAATCCATCTCGGGCGTGAGCAGGACGGCCCAATCGTCGTGGCTATGGACGTCGATGAAGCCGGGCGCGATGGTGAAGCCTCGCGCGTCGATCTCGACCGCACCGCGCTCCGCGATCTCGCCGACCTTCGCTATCCGGTCGCCTCGAAGCCCGATGCTCGCCTCGAACGATGCTGCACCCGTGCCGTCAACAATCGAGACGTTTCGGACAACGACATCATAGGTGCTCATCGCGGGCTCCTACTTCTCGATTTTGAGGATGAAGGTTCCATCGGCGCGCACGTCGCTCGCGAGCATCGCATGGCCCTCGGCCTCGGCGGCGCGCGGGATGTCGCGATAGCCGCGCGGATCGTCCAGCACCAGTTCCAGGACCTGCCCGCGCTCCATCTGCTCGAGGCGGACCTTGGCATGCGCCCAGTTCAGCGGGCATTTGACGCCGCGAAGATCGAGCTTTATGGGTTCGTTATGCGCCATCGAGCTAGACGAATAAAAAGCAAATATCTAGTGAAATCAAGGCTTTAATGGCTTTGTTTTTGTTCTTTTATGAATGCACTCTCTGGAGTTGACCCGGTTTCGTGGACAGTAGGAGGTTTGGGCGGGTAAGGGAGAGCCACGATGGGAAACACGCACAAACGGTACGCGCCGGAGTATCGGCAGCAGATGGTGGAGCTGGTGCGGGCGGGACGCAACGCCGAAGAACTGGCCCGGGAGTTCCAGACCACTTCACAGTCGATTCGCAACTGGGTCGCGCAGGCCGATCGCGATGAAGGACGGCGCAGCGATGGGCTCACCACTGCGGAGCGCGAGGAACTCACCCGGCTTAGGCGCGAGAATCGCATCCTGCGCGAAGAGCGCGAGATCTTGTCAAAAGCCGCGGCCTGGTTCGCGACGGAGACCGGCTCGCTGCCGTCACGGCGTTCCAATTCGTGAGTGCGAATCAGGCCAGTTATGGGACCGCGACGATGTGCCGGGTACTGGGTGTCTCCCCCAGCGGCTTCTATGCATGGCGGCACCGCCCGCCCTCGGCGCGCAGCCGAGCCGACGCGCAGCTCAGCCTTCGCATGAGCGCGATCCATCAACGCTCGCATGCGACCTATGGTGCGCCGCGAGTCCACGCCGAGCTCCGCGCAGAGGGCATTAAAGTAGGGCGCAAGCGAGTGGCGCGGCTGTTGAAAAAGGCCGGTTTGATCGGCGCCAGCCGGCGCAAGTGGATCCATACCACGGTGCGCGATCGCAACGCGCGCCCGGCGCCGGATCTGGTCGAGCGCAACTTCCTGGCGCCGCAACCCAACTGCTTGTGGGTGGCTGATATCACCTACATCCCGACCTGGGCCGGGTTCCTCTACCTCGCGGTGGTGCTCGACGTGTTCAGCCGCAGGATCGTGGGCTGGGCGATGGAGACCCATCTGCGCACCGAGCTGGTGCTCGAGGCGCTTGACTACGCGTTGTGGCAGCGCCGCCCCGACGCGGTCATCCATCATTCCGACCAAGGCACCCAGTACACCTCGATCCAGTTCGGCGCGCGCTGCCGCGAAGCCGGGGTGCGCCCTTCGATGGGCTCGGTCGGCGATTGCTTCGACAACGCGATGTGCGAAGCTTCTTCGCGACCCTGGAATGCGAACTGCTCGCGCGCCGCCGCTTCAAGACCCCGCTCGAGGCGCGGATGGCGGTGTTCGAGTTCATCGAGGGCTGGTACAACCCGCATCGGCGCCATTCCGCCCTCGACTATCTCTCGCCGATCAACTACGAAAGGACACATCACTTACAACCATTAAACCCAAACTCCTCACCCTCCACTGAAACGGGGTAACTCCAATCGACCTGTCGTGAAGTGGGTTTGTTTTTGCGAAATGGTCAGGCGCCGAGTGGCTTTGTTTTCGCATTTTTCGCCATCAAGAGTCGCGCTATTGGAGGTCCTTCGCGGAGGTTCGAGGACCACTGCTCGCGATGCTCGCAGTGGGTTTGTTTTTTCACTTTGAGTGTGTAGCACAAACTTTTACTCTGTTCTCTTCAACCTCAAGAACACAGGCTGAAGCCTGTGCAGCCTCAGCATAGCACCGATTTCTTGTGGTAACACGGGAGGCGCTCGCTATAGATCCTCACATGGCTGAACCGCAGGAGGGCGCCGCGCAGGTCGTGGCCTGGATGATGCGCGAGGGGCGCCACATGCCGCGAATGCGCGAGTTCGGCGACACAGCGCCGCTGCGCATCGAGCCGAGCGCTTTTCGTTCGCCCCCGACTCGAAACACTCATCGGTCGCGCGGTCAATCATGCGGCGCGGCTGGAAAAGATCGCATCCGAGCTGGGCCGTCATGTGGTGACTTCGGCAAGCTTCGCAGCCGCGGCAGGGTCGTCATTGGAAAGGCTCGGGAAGCATTATCTGCGCGGGGTGGCGGAGCCACAGGAAGTCTTCGCGCCGCGGAATCAGAAGAACCACAGAGGCACGGAGACACAAAGTTAGGGAATGCAGAAAATCGATTGCGCGAGGAATACTGCATCGAGGAAATTATCGTGCATTCGCGCGGCTCGACGCAGGAACGGCGCTTGCTCACACGCTGAGGCATGAAACCAGCGGCCAACATCGAATGCAAACAGGATGCGGGAGTCTTCGCGCCGGTCATCAATCGCAATCGATGCGAAGGGAAAGAGGATTGCGTCGAGGTCTGCCCCTACGACGTCTTCGAGATGCGCAAGCTAAGTCCTGAGGATAAGAACGCGTTGCCATTCGTATCGCGCGTCAAAGCGTTGCTGCACCGCAACTGGCAAGCCTTCGCGGTGCGCGCCGAGGAATGTCGTGCGTGTGGGCTATGCGTCGATGCCTGCCCCGAGCACGCGATCAACCTGCATCGCGTGGGATGAAGACTCAGGCACAACACAGAGGCACAGAGACACAAAGTAAGGACGACAAATGCAGGAGGCCGCGGCTGTTAGAGATCTAAAATTGACTTCTAACAGGGGCGCGTTGCGGCCCGCATCTGATCCTGTCCTGACCCCGTGTCTCTGTGCCTCCGTGGTTTCGCCTGGCTCTTCTCCTATCTCCCCACGATTTGCCGGATGGCGGCTTCGATGCGCGCTTCATCAGGCACCGCTACTTTTTCCAGCGGCGGGCTGAACGGGATCGGCACATCAAGCGCGGTGACGCGCTTCACCGGCGCATCGAGAAAGTCGAATCCCTTGTCAGCAATGATCGCGGCGATATCGGCCGCCGCGCCGCCGCGCAGATGGCCCTCGTCGGCGATCACAACGCGATTGGTTTTCTTGACCGACGCGAGAATCGCTTCCTCGTCGAGCGGAATCAACGTGCGGGGATCGATGATCTCCACCGAGATACCTTCCTTCGCGAGCTTAGCCGCAACCTTCATCGTCTTCGATACCATCGCGCCGATTGCGACCACCGTGACGTGCTCGCCCTCGCGCTTGACCGCGGCCTTGCCGAGCGGCACCAGATGATCGCCGCCGGGTACCTCTTCCTTCAGCGCTCCGAGGCCGCCGTGCTCGAAAACGATCACCGGGTTGTTGTCGCGAATCGCGCTCTTGAGCAGTCCTTTCATATCGGACGGTCCGGACGGCACCACCAGTTTGAGGCCGGGCACGCTGAGGAACTGCGCGTATACGGTTTCGGAATGCTGAGCCGCCGCACCGCCCATCGCGCCATAGACCGCGCGAAATGTTATCGGCATCGTCGCCTGGCCACCCGACATGTAACGAAGCTTCGCGGCCTGGTTGCAGACCTGATCGAATGCGCAATAGAAAAAGCTCGCGAACTCGACCTCGCAGATGGGCCGCGTCCCGGCCATCGCGGCGCCGACCGCCGCGCCGACGAAGCCCGCCTCCGAGATGGGCGTGTTACGGACGCGCACTGGGCCGAACTTGTCGATCAGCCCCTTGGTCGCGCCGAATGCGCTCAGGATGACATCCTCGCCCATCACGAAGGTGAGCGGATCGCGCTCCATCTCTTCGACGAGCGCGCTGTTTATCGCTTGTATGAAATTGATCTGCGGCATCGTCGTCCCTCGCTACGCAGCAAAAACATCGTCGGTTACTTCTGACGGGTCGGGCAACTCGCTCTCGCGCGCAAATTTGACCGCATCCTCGAGTTCAGCCGCGGTCTCGCTCTCGATGCGATCGAGTTCCGCCTTCGCGACCTTTCCGCCACTGAGCAGAAATTGCTGGTAGCGGATGATCGGGCACTTGCGCTTCCACTCCTCGATTTCCGCAGTCGGTCGATACGCACCCTCGCCAAGGAAGGCCTGCTCACCCACCACATGCCCTTCCCATCGATAGGTCTTGCATTCGAGCAGCGTGGGACCTTCGCCGGCGCGTGCGCGAGCGACCGCCTCGCTGGCGAAGCGGAAAACTTCCATCACGTCGTTACCATCGACGATGAAGCCCGGGATGTTGTAGCCGTGCGCGCGCTGAGCAATGTCGCGCACCGAGGTCACGGTCTGCATCGGGGTGAATTCGCCGTAACCATTGTTCTCGCATACGAAGACGACCGGCAGCTTCCACACCGCCGCGAGGTTGAGCGACTCGTGGAAGGTGCCCTCGTTGGAGGCGCCGTCGCCGAAGAAGCATGCGGTGACATCGTCCTTGCCGGCGATCACGGCGGCGAGCGCGGAGCCGGTCGCGATCGGCAAACCTCCGCCCACGATGCCATTGGCGCCGAGGATGCCGAGCGCGTAGTTGACGATGTGCATCGAGCCGCCCTTGCCCTTGCAGTAGCCGGTGCGCTTCCCGTACAGCTCCGCCATCATGCGGTTAAGCTGGCCGCCCTTGGCTAACAGGTGTCCGTGGCCGCGATGGGTCGAGGTCATGCGATCGGTCTTGCGCAGCGCCGCGCACACCCCCGTGGCCGATGCCTCCTCGCCAATCGAGACGTGGACGAAGCCAGGCAACTCATTGGCCAATGCAAGGTCGCGTGTTTTGCTCTCGAACTGACGGATACGTTGCATCGAACGATACATCTCGAGCAGTTTGTCCTTGCCGACGTCCATGATGGATTGCCTCCCGCGAAGTGCCGCGCGCGTCTGCGGCCCGACGTTGCGGAACGTTAGTCCCATGCCTCGCGATCGTCA
This sequence comes from uncultured delta proteobacterium, assembly GCA_963815835.1. GTDB lineage: Bacteria > Desulfobacterota > Binatia > Binatales > Binataceae > DATGKG01. The sequence goes on along the minus strand of CAWFIF010000001.1, from coordinate 1,345,227 downwards.
AATGAAGCCGGGCGGTCCGGGTCGGGGTTCTGATTCCGGGTAGGGGCGCTTCGCGAAGCGCCCGCAACGACGTAGCGATAGATTACGCATTCGCGATTGAATCGTCGCCGCGGGTCGTTCACGAATGACCCCTACCCGGAATCGGAAATCTCTCGGAGTGAAACCTTCAATTGCAACATCGAATTGCTGACACCGATCGAACCGTTGGAATAGAATTGACGCCGAGAACATCAGGAATGTCGTTGCTACGAATTGTAAAGGCGGAACCCCTCGGCGACTTGAGGTTGCGCTTAACGCTTACCGATGGTTCGGTAATCGAGCGCGATGTCGGCCCGCTTATACGGGGTCCAATCTTTGAAAAAATTCGCTCCGATTCAACAGAGTTCGCACGGGTACGAGCGCAGGACGGTACCGTCGTTTGGCCGAACGGCGCCGATCTCTGTCCGGATATGGTGATCTGGAACGGTCTACCGCCCGATGAAGAAAGGAAAACACCGACACCAGAACCTGTTGCGAGATAAGCTTCAACTCGCTCCCGCCAATCAACTGAAAATGGAACGCGACGAGGAGCGAATTGTCGTGCCTCCCTCGCGCGGCCCTGCGCAACTCAAAAAGAGACGCGGTGTCTGGGTCTCTTATTCCGGCGAGCCGCTCACCGCCTCGACGGTCCGGAAGACTGTTGAGCGGATCCGGCGTGAGCGCGACGTTCACAACCTTGAGCCTCTTTAAGGCGAAGACCGCGGATGACCGGCGCGCGAGGCGCATCGTAGTGCCCGGCGTGAACGGGAAAACCGTCGCGAAGTTGCTGCGCATACTCAGCCGCGAATCGCCGAAGTGGAATGCGCCGATTGTCGCGCTCGCGGCGCAACAGAATCAGGATCCATTCCTCACCCTCATCGGATGCATCCTCAGTTTGCGCACCAAGGACGAAACAACCGCCGTCGCATGCGAGAAATTGTTCGCGAAGGCGCGCAACCCCGAGGCGATGCTCGCGCTCGCGCCGAAGACGCTGGAGTGGCTCATCTATCCGGTCGGTTTCTATCGCACCAAGGCCCGCGTAATTCGAGGAATTTGCCGCGATCTGATCGAGAAATTCGGCGGGCGCGTTCCGGACAATATAGATGATCTGCTCACATTGAACGGCGTGGGACGCAAGACCGCGAACCTCGTGGTGACGCAGGCGTTTCGCAAGCCGGGCATCTGCGTCGATACGCACGTGCATCGCATCTCGAATCGATGGGGCCTGGTCGCGAGCAAGACGCCGGACAAAACCGAAATGGCGCTGCGAAAAATCCTGCCGCGTCGCCATTGGATCGACTACAATACGATCCTGGTTGCCTTTGGTCAGACACTTTGCCAGCCCGTGTCGCCGTGGTGCTCACGATGCCCGATCGAAACTGAATGCCCGAAGATCGGCGTAGTGCACTCCCGATAACGTCGATACGGCGACTGCTCCCAGGAGGATCCTGCACATGGATATCGGATTTATCGGACTCGGCTCGATGGGGCTTCCGATGGCGTCCAACCTGCTCGCCGCCGGCCACACGCTTCGCGTCTACAACCGCACCGCGTCAAAAGCCGACCCTCTGGTCAAGCGCGGCGCCGAGTTGATGTCGAATAGCGCGGCTGTCGCATCGCCGGGAGGCGTCGTCATCACGATGCTCGCCGATGACGCAGCGCTCGAGGCGGTCGTGGTCGGGGTCGACACCATCGCGCATCGCCTCGCCCCCGGCGGCATCCACATCTCGATGAGCACTATAGCGCCCGCGACCGCGCGCAAGCTGGCGCAGTATCAGGCGGAGAACGGGAGCATCTATGTCGCGGCGCCGGTGTTCGGCCGGCCCGACGCCGCGGCGGCGAAGCGTCTTTGGATATGCACGTCAGGCGCCGAAAGTGCAAAGCACAAGATCGCGCCGATTCTCGAGGCGATGGGCCAGAAGACTTTTGACTTCGGCGAAGAACTGGGCGCGGCCAACGCGGTCAAGTTGTCGGGAAATTTTCTGATCGCCGCCGCGATGGAGTCGATGGCCGAGGCGCTCGCGATGCTGGAAAAGAGCGGCGTCGATCGCGTGGCCGCGATCGAGATGCTGAGTTCGACGCTGTTCGCATGTCCGGTCTACCAGGGATATGGAAACGCGATCGCCCGCATGCGCCATACGCCCGCGGGATTCCGTTTGCCGTTGGGACTCAAGGATGTTGAGCTTGCGCTAAAGACCGGAGGCGAGGTGCGCGCGCCGATGCCGGTGGCGGGGATACTGCGCGACCGGTTCCTCGCGAGTATCGCCAAGGGACGCGGGGAGATGGATTGGTCGGCTTTCGCGCTGATCGCGCGCGACGAGGCGGGTCTGCCCGCGCCAAAATAGTCGGCTTCGCATGAGTTCCGTCAGGAAAGGATTCGCTGTCGCGCTTGCCGCGCTCGCGATCGTGGCGTTGGCCGGCGAGGCCTTCGCGATCGATTTCTACGAAATCCAGATTTATCCAACCGAAACCGACCCGCAGTATCACCTGGATATGGAGCTTCATTCCAACAGCATCACCACGGCGGTCGGCCATGAGGCCAAAAGCCAAATCGACGCGTACCAGATTCACGAAACCGTCGAGGCGACCTACGGACTGCTACCTTATCTCGAGGTTGGCCAGTACTTTTGCACCGCCAAGCTCGACGACGGCCATTATGAATACGCCGGCTCGCGCACCAAGGTGCATTTTGGAATTCCGCAAACGATGGATTGGCCAGTGTCGTTCGGCGGCAACATCGAGTTGGACTACATGCGCCGCGCCGCCGAGGATCAGCCGCTGACACTGGAGCTGCGCCCGATCGCGGAGACGCATCTCGGCAAGTTGACTCTGATTGCGAACCTGCCCTTCGAGAAACCATTCGCTGGGCCAGGCACTCATCAAGGGGTGACCCTCTCGCCTCAAGGTCAGGTCGAGTACGAGGGACTTTATTATCGGTGGCTGTCGCCCGCGGTCGAATACTACGGCGATATGGGTCCGATTCGGTCGCTGCCCGGCGTGCAGCATCAGCAGCACTTCATCGTCCCGGCGCTGAATCTCGATTTTCTCCCGCAACTGGAGATGAACATTGGGGTTGGCATTGGGCTGACGCGCGCCAGCAACGGGACCTTTGTGAAGACGATTATTGGGTGGACATTCTGATGGGTGCCTGACGCGGTGCGCTGAAAAACGGCGCGCAGAAACCAAGTTGCGGATACTGCGGGGTTAAACTATCCTCGATCTTCACGCCTGAAGTTCACATGTCTTCCACCCACCAGGTGCGCAAAGCCGAAGAAAAACTGGGGCTGATTTTTGGCCGAATCGGCTCGATTCGCACCCGCTTGAACTCGCTGGCATGGCAACGAGCGGCGTTCGGCACGCTCGGCTGGATAGTCGCGATCGGCGCGATTGTCGTTCTCGCGGCGTTTTACCTGCAACCACTGTCATTCCTTACAGCCGCGGCGATTCTAGCGCTCATCGCAATCGCCGGAGTGACCAACAGTATTCGCGCCGGATGGCGGCTGCACGTGAGTCGCGGCGCGGCCGCGTCAATCGCGGATCGTCGGGCCGATTTGAAGGGGCGTCTCGAAACCATCATCGAGATTGGACAGCGCCAGAAGGTCGTCAAGCTTGGGCACTCACCGGAGCATCTGCTCCTATGGTCCTATCTGATCGAGGACACGCTTAGCCGTCAGGAGGAATTTGAGCCCGCGCGTATCGAGGCGCGACGCATTTCGCCCTCGATTTATGGCTTCCTCGGCGCACTGGTTTTGGCGGCCGCGATCATTCCTTTGATCGCGCGATCGCATGGCAAGCCGATTCCGCTGCCCGCCAATCAGGATGAGGTGACGCTGGACCTGAACGATCTGCATCTGCGCGCCGCGGATTCCGACGCGGACGACGGCGTCGAGGTTCACGCCGACGCACGCACGATGCGCCGGCTCGAGGACAAGCTCGCGGCGGAGGGCGCGGCGGGTAGCGGCAAGTCGTCTGACACCCCGATGGACAAGATGATGAACCATGCGAAGAGCCTCGCGGGACGTCTTCAAGACAAGCTCACCGGGCGCGCCACGCAGCATTCTCAAATCACCTTGAAGCTGGCGGACAACTCGCAGGACTTGAATTCACTTGAAAACCGCGATCCGCTCAAACTCAATCCCCGTCGCAAGGGTGAGGATGCTGACGCGCACTTCGAGCACGAGAAGGTCAACGACGATTCGTCGACCGCGAAAGCCGGCACCATGACTACAAATGATCCCGAGAGGAACAGCATCCGCGGCTCCGGCGGCGAAGAAACCAGCACTCCCGACCAGCGCGCGAATCCCGCTGATCGTTCAGCGGACAAATCTTCGGACCAGGCGAATAGCGATTCGAGCAGCAATGGCGGCTCCGCGCACGGGGTCGGCGCTGACCCCGACACGCTGTTCGGTTCCGCGGCCGATCCCAAACTCAGCGGCCAGGGATTCGAGATCTCCATCGATGCGCGCTCCGAGATAAAAGGTCCGAAAGCCGCGGGCCACGCTTATCTGCCGCCCAAGGTCCGCACTCCACTCAATTCAAGTCAGCATCCCGACGAGCCGATCGCGCGCGCCTCGGTGCCTGAAGAAGATCGCGCGGCGATCAAGAAGGTTTTCGAACGATGAGCGAAGTAAGCGGAGCCGAGATGCCGACCGTGGGCGATTTCGCCCGCATCTTCCGGCGCATCCAGTCCGAGATTCACAAGGTCATCGTCGGCCATGAGCAGGCCGTCGAGGAATTGCTGATGGCGCTGTTCGCCGGCGGCCACGTTCTCATCGAGGGCGTGCCCGGCACCGGCAAAACCACGCTGGTGAAAACGCTGGGGCTGGCGCTCAATCTGAGTTTCAACCGCATCCAGTTCACCGTCGACCTGATGCCCGCCGACATCACCGGCACGCGCGTCATTCTCACCGGCGAGGACGGACGGCGCGATTTTCAATTCCAGCGCGGCCCGGTCTTCTGCAACATCCTGCTCGGCGACGAGATCAATCGCGCGACGCCGAAGACTCAATCGGCGCTGCTTGAAGCGATGGCGGAGTTGCAGGTCACCGTCGCCGCGAAAACCTATCCGCTGGATCCGCCGTTCTTCGTGATGGCGACGCTGAACCCCATCGAGATGGAAGGCACCTATCCGCTGCCCGAGGCGCAACTCGATCGCTTCCTGTTCAAGGTCAAGCTCAACTATCCGGATGAGGAGGAGTTGGTGCGCATCATCTCGACCACCACCGGACCCGAGGAAGCCGGCGTCGAGGCCGCGTTTCCCCGCGAAGAAGCCGCCTTGCGCATCGAGGCGCTCAAGAAACTAGTCCGTAATGTCATCGCGGCGCCGGCGATCGAGCAATATGCGGCGCGGATGGTCCGCGCGACGCAACCCGCTAACTCCAAGTTCGTCTCCGATTCTACGCGCGCGGTCCATGAGGAAACCGTTAATCGCTACGTGATGTTTGGATCAAGTCCCCGCGGCGCCCAGGCGCTGATACTCGGCGGCAAGGTTCGCGCGCTGCTCGATGGACGCGCCAACGTCGCGCGCGAAGATATCGAAGCGATCGCGCCGTCCGCGCTGTCTCATCGCATCATGCTCAATTACGCCGCGCACTCCGACGGAATCGACGGCGCCCATATCGTGGAGCGCGTGGTGCGATCAATTCATTCGGCACGGCCGGCCTAGAGGTATCAAATGCTCGAAGCTCGCGCATTCGAGCCTGATTTTTTACGACGCCTTGATCGTCTGGTCCTCGGCGTCAGACGCGCGCGCACCGTACGCACCGGTCAGCGAACCATCGGGCGGGTCCAGGGACTCGGTATCGAGCCGGAGAATTTCAAAGAGTACGCCGAGGGCGACGATCTCCGTTTTCTCGATTGGAACGCGTTCGCGCGGCTCGATGATCTTCTCATTCGCACCTATCGCGCGGAGCGTCAGGTCGAGATCACGGTGATGCTCGATGCGAGCGCTTCCATGGCGCTTCCGGAGCGCGACGATAAATTCGGCCTCGCACGCGCGCTCGCCGCGACGTTTGCGTACATCGGGATGGCCGAGAATGACGCCGTGCGCATGGTGTCATTCGGATCGCGGCGCGACGGCGTGAAGCTGCAGACCACGCCGTTCTACCGCCGGCGCGAGCAGTATCAGGCGTTCAAATCGTTCCTCGCCGAGTTGCAATGCGCGGGTGAGACGCGGCTTTCCGCCGCGGTCGGCGAAATGCTCTTGCAACGCCGTCCTGCGGGTGTCGTGATCCTGATTTCCGATTTCCTCGTCAATCAAACCGATTTTGAAGAGGCGATGCTTCACCTGCTCGGCACCCGACAGGAGGTCAAGCTGGTGCACGTGATGGGCGAGATGGAGTCCGAGGCTTCGTATCCGCCCGGCCTGTATCGTGTGCGTGACTCAGAGAGCGGCGAACTGCGCGAGGTTGCCTTCGGTCCCGCGCTTGCCGCCGCATGCCGCAGCCGGGTCGCCGCAATTTCCGAGCGTATCCACGATTTCTGTGCTGGCCATGCGATCGTCTATGCACAGGCTTTCGGCGCGCGCCACCTCGATGCGATTTTGGAGCGCGAGCTGCCGGTGATGGGGGTGATTCGCTAGGTGGGTCTGCTCAATCCCAACCATCTGCTATGGGCGATCAGTATCGCAGTTCTACTCGCGATCTATCTCCGATCGCGGTCGCGCCCAACGCTGGAAGTCTCAAGCTTGCTGCTGTTCGAGGAGGCCGCGGCTCCATCCGCGCGCGTCAAACATTTTCGCATCGATCCTTTGTTCTGGCTCGAGGTGGCGATACTTGGCGCGATCACGCTCGCGCTAGCCGGGCTGTATGTGCGTACGGTTCGCGCCGCGGCGCGGGGCAGAAATCGCGCGTTGGTGTTCGACCTCGCGGCAGCCATGGGCGCGCGCGAGGGGGGTGGGACGCGGCTGGATATAGCGAAGAAAGAGGCGCTCTCAATCGTCGATGCGGCCCCTGAACGCGATCGCTTCAGCCTCATCGGCTATGCGCTCGAAGCCGAACTGATTCATCCTGAGACTGGGAATCGCGAAGCGATCCGGCATGCAATTTCCGGACTGCGACCGATGGCGGTTCCCGGGCGTCGCGCGGCACAGTCCGCCGCGCTGATGCGCGCGCGTGCGGCCGGCGAGGTGGAATTTTTCGCCGACCGGCGACCTCCGGCGTCCATCATCACCGATTCGGGATTGAGTTCAGTATTTCATTTTCACCAAAGCGGGGCGCCCGCCGACAACCTTGCGCTGGTGTCGCTGGATCCAGGAAGTCCAAATAGCTCGCGCGGCCGCGCGGTGCTCAAGAACTTCGGTCCCGGACCGCGGACCTGTGAGCTCGCAATCGTCAACGGCGGCAACACTGTCTTTCAGCAGACCCTCGTGCTCGCGCCACGCGAACAGATCACCGTGCCGTTCGGACCGCTGACGACCGGCGGCCTGGTGCATGCGCAGATCCTGAGCCGCGACGCGCTCGATGCCGACAACGATCGCTATGCCTATGCCGTGCTCGATAGCCCCGCGCACGTCCTTGTCCTTTCGCCCGATGCGGCGGTGCGCGACGATGTCGCGCGCGTGCTACTGGCAGTGAATAGCAACTTCATCATCGCTACGGCCGACCCCACCAAGTTCAAGGCCGACCAGCAGTACTCCCTCGCGGTGATGCATGACTGCTACATCGCCGGCGTGCAGGCGCAATCGGTCCTGTTGATTTTTCCTCCGGCGAGCAGCAGCGACAAAGTGCCGGGGCTGCGGATCGTCGGCACAACTGCGGCAGCGCTCATGACCAATCAGGGCCTCGCCGATTCTAATGCGGCGCCGACCGTTTTAGCGTCCACTCGCACGGTGGTCGTTCCCGAATGGATGATGGTGAGAGCGTCGGGCACGGCCGCCGGTGCGCATGAGACGTTGCCGCTGGCGGCGACGGGGTCCCTGCCCTCGGGGCAGTTCGGAGTGGTCGCCTTCGATGTCCGCCGACATCTGCTCCTCGATCCCGATAGCCTCGATGCGTTGGTCGCGACAGTGGACCTGATGCGCGAACTCACGGCGCCGACGCAACTACGCATTGTCTCGACTGGAACTTTTCTCGCGGTGCCCGCCTCTGCCGATGCGAAGGTCACTGCGCCGGACGGAAGTACACTTTCGCCGTCGCGCGACAAATGGGGCCGCCTGCGCATCCGCCCCTTGCATCCCGGACACTACTCAGTCGAATCTGCCACCGGAAAGATCGATGTGTATGCGAACTATTATGACGCTTCCGAATCCGATTTGACGGCACTCGCGGCGGCCCCTTCCTCGGTGCCAATGAAATCTGCGAGCGCGGTCGAGTCAGTGTCGTCGCCCCAGCAGGTGCAACCGCTGTCAGCACTGCTGATCGTACTCGCGGTGATTGCGATCCTCCTCGAATCCGCGCTGCTGCTGCGAACCGCCAGTCGATGGAGGATGGGGCATGTTTGAGCGTCCTATCCTGCTGTGGCTGTTGCTTGCGACGCCGCTGATCGCGACGCCCGGCGTACTGGCGATGCGAGGGGGAAAGGTTTGGACCGGGGTCGCCGCCGCAACGCTTCGGGTGCTGGCGTTTGTCGCGCTGGTATTTGCTCTGAGTGGATTCGGAATTCCAACCCGAACCTCGGCGCGGCAAGTCGAGACGGTCGCGCTCATCGATCAGTCGCGCTCAATTGCACCCGATCAACAAAACTGGATGCGTGAGAAGGTTCGCGACCTCGCGCGCGCCAGCGGCCCCGGCGATCACCTTGCGGTCCTCGGCTTCGGACGCGATGTGCGGATGCTCTCCCCGATGGGCGATCCGCGCCTTGTCACCATACCGGCGATCTCGGCCGACGCGGGCGCCACCGATATCGCCGAGGCGCTCACGGCTGCGGACGGCCTGTTTTCGCCGGAAGCCGACAAGCGGATTTTCCTGCTGAGCGACGGCAACCAGACTATCGGCGACGCGGCGACTGAGGTTCCAGCGCTGGTGGAAAACAATGCGCGCATTTTTTCGACCACTCCTCCGGTCTCCACCACCCAGCGCGTCGCGCTGACCGGCTTCGAGGCGCCGGGCGCTGTGCGCGCCAACCAGCGCTTCACCTTCCATATCGCAATCGAAAGCGAAGCGGCCCAGCCGGTCAAAATCAATCTCGAACTGCTGAACGATAAAGATCCGGTCGGAGGCGAAACAGTCGAGTTGAAGCCCGGACTCAACCGCTTCGAGCTTCCATATCGAATCGACCAACCGGGCGCCTATGTACTGGGAGCGCGGCTGCGCACTCCCGCGTCGATGGTCGCGCTGAATTCGCATGCGGAGGCCGCACTGACGGTGATTGCGCCGCCGCAAATCCTGGTCGCGGGAAGCGCGCCCCCCGAGAGCCTGCTGAGCGCCCTCAAGCTGCGCGAGTACAACGTCACCGTGACCTCGCCGCGCAGCCTGCCGACGCATCCGGAAAACTATCTGCCTTACCAGGCGGTAGTTCTCTCCGATGCGACCGTCGCGACGCTCAGCAACGCGGCCGCGACCGCGCTCAATCGCTACGTGTCTGATTTCGGTGGCGGTCTGATCGCCACCGGCGAGACGCTGCGCGATGAACGCTTCGCGGGGACGCCGCTGGAGAAAACCTTGCCGGTAAAGTTTCAACCGCAACCGCCGCCGCCTTCACGCGAGCCCATCGCGGTGTTCCTTTGCATCGATCGCAGCAACTCGATGAGCTACGACTCGCGTTATCCCGCGGTCCGCGACGGCGAGCGCATCCGCTACGCGAAGACCGCTGCTATCGCGCTGATGCGCCAGCTCGATGACACCGATCTCGCCGGCGTTATCGCGTTCGATTCGCAGCCGTACGTGCTCGGCCATCTGGCTCCGCTGGGCGAGGATCGCGCGGAGCTGGAAAATCGTATCGAGCGCCTCGAACCCGGCGGCGGCACCGATTTCAAGGATGCGCTCGAGATCGCGCAGCGCGAGATCCTGGATAGCAAGATCGCGGTGCGGCAAATCTTCCTGCTGACCGACGGCGACACCAATCGGCAGTATCACGATCATGACGCGCTGATCGCCGATTTCGCCGCGCAGCATATTCCGGTCTCCACGATTCGGATCGGCCCCGACCTCGCAAACCTGCAGCTGTTGCAGGATTTCGCGCAGGCGACCGGTGGTACCTTCTATCGCGTACAGGACATCGAGAAGCTGCCGTTGCTGCTGGTCGGCCTCACCCGCGAGGCGATGAATCGTCGCAAGCAGGGCCGCTCCGAGATGGAGTCAGGCGGGCCGAGCGCAATTCTCACCGGCATCGACATCCGCGAGATTCCGCCAATCGACTACTTCGCGACCACGCTCCCCAAGGACGGTGCGCAGGTACCCCTCAAGATCACCCGCCGTGACAGCTCCTCGCCGCTCCTCGCGGCATGGCAATACGGGCTGGGGCGCGCGGTCGTCTTCACCGCTGACCCCGATTCACTCGCAACGTTGAGCTGGATTCGATGGAACCGCTACGCGGAATTCTGGTCGCAACTGGTCAACTGGGCGATGCGCCAGGGTGACGCCGGTCCATTCTCGATGCGGGTTGAGACCGCCTCTGATGGCGCGGTGCGAATCGAGGCGGAGAAGGTCGACAATAGTCCGGTTTCGAACCTGGTGCTTCGCGTGACCGGCAACGGCCACGCGATGGACGTTCCGATGACGCAGACCGACGCTTCGCTCTATCGCGGCGAGTTCGGCCAATTGCCGCGCGGGAAATACACCGCGGCACTCATGATCAAGGGAGGCGACACCGAGCGCGTCCTGATGCAGCGCGAGTTCGCCTCTACCGGCACCGCGTCGGCAGATGCCGATGAAGTGCGAATCCGCCCGCGCAATCTCACCTTGCTCAAGAATCTCGCGCTTGCGACCGGCGGGGCCATGGATGCGTCTCCGGCGGAAATCCTGAAGCCGAGCGGCGAGCTGGTCAACGTGCATCGTAGCGCCGAGCCTCTCTTGCTGCCGCTCGCGATCGTGCTGTTTCTCAGCGAAGTATTCGTCAGACGGCGCTTTCTCGGAGACTGAGTCAACTTCTTAGAGATGAGGGAACTTATGACGCGAGGAACTCGCCTACTCAGCTACTATTCGTTTCTGGTGACTGCGCTAGCGATCTTCGCTAGCGGCGGCGACGCTTTCTCGCAGGCCACACCGCGCGACATCGAGGCGTTTTCAAAAGCGAGCCTGATCTATATCGCGACGGTCCGCAAAGACGGCAATCAAAGCAAGGCCGCGCCAGTGTGGTTCACTACGACTCCCGATCACCTCCTGCTCATCAACACCAGCCCCACCTCATGGAAGGCGAAACGAATCCGGCGCGGCAGCCCCGTAATGGTGTGGATTGGCTCCGAAGACGGACCCGCGTTTATAGGCAAGGCGGAAATCTCCAGCGACCCAGCGGTGCTGAATCGCATCATCACCGACTATCCGGAGAAGTACATGATGGCCCGGGTGGGACTGTTCCGGCCGAGCCAGGAAAAATTCGACAAAGGGTCGGTGGTCGCGATTAAGATCACGCCGGTGCGCGACTTGCCCGGTTTCACCTCGCATCCCGGAACACCAGCGCCGAGCCTCGAACCCTCCGCCTCCGCGACATCCGCCGCGCACTGAGTCGTGCCGCGTCAGTCTGCACGGCCCAACGTCGTGATTGCGATGGTTATATTTTCCGCAGGTCGCCGCAATTCTGATAACCGGCGCGGCGCGATAGGATTTTGTCCATGGCGACGCCGACCACCTCGATGCTCATCCGTAGAGCGCTGACGCGCAAGTGTCCGGTCTGCGGACGCGGCGACATCTTCGAAACGCACTTCCGAATGAATCGCAGTTGCCCGGCCTGTCACGTGATTTTCTGGAAGGACCCTGGCGAGTCGCTCGGCGCGATGTATGTCGATTATGCTGTCGCTACTATCGCGTTTTTGATCGCGTGGCTGATCCTCGACTTCACCACGCATCTTTCCGATCCGGTTCAAGTCGCGATAGTCGGCGCCATCGCTGTCGCTAGCATACTGATCTTTTACCCAATCTCGCGCAGCGTATGGACTGTGTTGGTTTATCTTTCGGGCGGGATTGAGAAGCCCAAAATGAGCGCGATTCGCGGCGGCAAAGCCCTCTGATAGCGACCGCTAGCTCAGTGCGGCTGCGGTGCGACGACCGCGAATTCTCTCGTTCAGTTTCGACAGGCGTTCCGCAGCACTCGCCAACGTCTCATCGCTCTTCGAAAACGTAAAGCGAATCTTGCGCTTCCCCAACTCCGGATGCCGATAGAAACTCGACCCGGGCACGGCGGCGACGCCGACCTGATCGAGCAGGAAATCCGCCGCCGCGAAATCATCGCTGAACCCTAGATGACCGATATCCGCGATGATGTAGTAAGCGCCTTGCGGCGCGCGGCATTTAAGCCCCGCACCGGTCAGCGCGCCCAGTAGCATCGCGCGCTTGCGCTCGTACATCGAGGCGAGGTCGGTGTAAAACTTCGGCGGCAGCTTGAGCGCCGCGGCGCCCGCCTCCTGCAGCGGATGAGGCGCGCCGACGGTCAGGAAATCGTGCACCTTGCGAATCGCCGAGGTCAGCCGCTCGCATGCGATGGTATATGCGAGACGCCATCCGGTGATCGAGTAGGTCTTTGAAAGCCCACTAATCGTGACCGTACGATCTGCCATCCCCGCCATGCTCGCGATCGAGATGTGCTGCGCGCCTCCATAAATGATGTGCTCGTAGATTTCGTCGGTAATCGCTAGCGTATCGTGGCGCTTGCACAGCTCGGCGATCATTTCGAGCTCGGCCTTCGAGAAGACCTTACCGGTCGGATTGTTCGGCGTGTTGATGATGATCGCCTTGGTGCGCCGGGTGAAGGCGACCTCCAGCTCTTTGCGATCGATCGAGAAATCGGGATCGCGCAGCGTGACGAAGCGGGCGCTCGCGCCGGCGAGGATTACGTCGGGGCCGTAGTTTTCATAGAACGGCTCGAAGATGATCACCTCGTCGCCCGGGTTTATCACCGCGAGCAACGTCGCGATCATCGCCTCGGTGGCGCCGCAGGTTACGGTGACATTCCTGTCAGGATCACATTCTATCTTGTTGTAGGAGCGAACCTTGGCGGCGATAGCGGCGCGGAAGTTGGGCGAGCCGTGGGTGATCGCGTACTGATTGTAATCCTCGTCGATCGCGCGTTTCGCCGCTTCCTTGAGCTCAGTCGGCGCGGGGAAGTCCGGGTAGCCTTGCGCAAGGTTGACCGCGCCGACCCGAAGCGCGCGGCGGGTCATCTCACGGATTATTGATTCGGTGAAAAACCTGGTCTTATGAGAGACGTCTGTCGGCATCGGCCCGCCAGTCTACGCGCCGCTCGGGGCTCGCGCCAACTCGGTCACATTGGGGAAATCGAGATTGAACCTGGTTCGAGGGTCACCGCCTCGCATGGTGCGTGGGTACGGTCTCCTCGACCGCCACAGCTTCCTCGAGCAGCCCAGCCCCCTGCTTCAGACGCCACTCGTCGATGACTTCGACGTTGAAGCGCCAGTCGCTGCCGATTTTGAAGCCGGGTAGTTGACCCTTTTTCAAAAGCCGATAAATAGTCGACCGATGCACTCGGAGATAATCCGCTAATTCGTTAACGGTTAGAACTTTGGGCGCGGCGGCCATATTCGATAGTTCCTTTAGGTATTCCTACCCGTCTCATCAGCAATTAAAGCCCGATACATCATCAATCCCGCCACGTCCGCAGCACCCCCCTACCCCAAATGCCCTCCTCAACAGTGTCTAGGTCTGCATATGTGTACCATAATGAGACAATCGTTGCCATAGCTAGCATGAAGTATCTTTTAGGCCTATTCCGTGCTTATCCGAACAGACGTTTCGCTTCCGATTGCAGCTCCGCCCGATGTTCCGGGTTTGCGATCGCTATCAATTCCGCAGCCCGCTCCCGATGATTCTTCCCCAACAGCCTCGCGATGCCGTACTCCGTTATCACTGTGTCTGCGAAGTAACGCGGTACAGTTACCAGCGCCCCCGCCTCAAGTTGAGGCACGATGCGCGATACCGCGCCCTCCAGCGCGGTCGATTGCAACAGTGTGATCGCTCGCCCGCCCTTGCTCAGAAATGCCCCAATATGGGTCTCCGGCTGGCCTCCGGTGCCATTGATCATGCGCGCGCCGGTTACTGTCTCGGAGTTAATTTGGCCTGTCAGGTCAATGCTAAGCGCGTTATTGATCGAGGTCTGCTTATGGTTGGAGCGCAGCACCCCGAGGTCGAGAATATATTCCGGGTCGTAAATTTCGAACGCCGGATTATCGTTGATGATTTCCAAATCCGCCGGGTCCGAGCCCGACCAGGCATTGGCGACCGCCTTCCCCCGATGGATATTCTTGCGCCGCCCATTGATGATTCCCGCGTCGACCAGCTTCGCGATTCCCGGCGCCACCATCTCTGTATGGAGCCCCAGGTCGATCTTTCGGTTGAATGCCCCCATCCGCGGCATCTGCGCGGACGGGTCGCCGACCCCAATCTGGATGGTCGCGCCGTCCTCGATCACCTCGCTCAGATATCCGGCAATCGTCCGATACTCCTCCGGCGGCTCGCTGACTCCCATCAGAACCCGCAAATCCGCCACCGAGGTCCGCGCGAGATACTGAATGATCGGCGCGATGCGCTCGACACCGACCTCCTCGATGACCTGCTTCACCCCCGCGCGCTTCTCGTCGTCCATCTTCGCCAGCTCGCGGTCAATAGCTGCGAGGTCGGGCGGCGGCGGAGTCCCATCAACGAAGTAGGCGAACTCGCTGACGTGCATGTACACATCGCCATAGGTGCGGGTCAGGGTCGAATCGACCTCGGCCACCGCCATCCGCGCGCGCCGCACGTACATCCGTTTGTTCCACTGATGGGGTCCGAAGCTGACGAAGCCCTGCGCGTTGGGCGGCGTCGTGTTGACGAAGGTGATGTCGATGGGCTTGTCCTCGGCGGGCCGTTCATCATGCGCCTTGAAATTGCTCGACAGCAGATTGGGAAGGTAGGCGGCCTTCCCGGCATCATGGGTCGGGCGTCCGAGGTTCCCGATGAAAACTTCGAACTCGATCCGAACTATCGCGCTCAAATCGCGGCTGAACCATCCCGGATCGACCAGCGGCGATGACAAGCGCAAGTCGACCAGTCCGCCGATCTTGTCGGCATGAGCGCCGAGCGCGCGTTGCATCACGGTGCCGCCGGCGAGCGGGAAATGCACTCGCATCCCGGGTTTGACCAACGCCGCGGCTTGCTCGGCCGAGATCCGGTGCGATTGATAATGTTCCTTCCAATTCATTTTGATGTTCCCTGAACAGATTCGATGGCCGGAAACGGTTGTATCGCGAAATCGTCACGGTGGGGTAACGAAGCTACGGATGGCGCGGTCCTCGTGCGCCACGGCGCCGCGAACTGCTGCCAGCGCGGTAGCTTGCATGGCGCCAGCTATAAAGCGATGAGGACCCGGTCCGAGTTCGAAGCCGTATAGTCGGCTGAGACGGGAACCTGCTAGCATACACTCGATGCGGTCAGCGGACGGAAAGCCAGAAAACGCCCTCGAGAAGAGAGCCGTAGACGTTTACTTTTCTGCCGACGTAGAAACCGATGGCCCTATACCGGGTCCATTTTCGATGCTGTCTTTCGCCTTGGTATATGCGGGCAAATTCGACGGCCATCAATTCCAACGGCCAAACGACTATTTAAGCTTTTACCGAGAGTTGAAGCCCATCTCGGAGTCCTTCCAGCCCGAAGCCATGAGCGTGAACGGATTGGACCGCTCGCGATTGATTTCGTGCGGCGAAGAGCCGAACGCCGCGATGACGGCAGCGAGCCTTTGGGTAAAACGCGTCGCACAATCGGATCGACCGGTTTTGGTCGCGTTTCCGCTGTGCTTCGATTGGAGCTGGCTCTATTGGTACTTTGTGCGCTTTTGCGCTGACGGATCTCCGTTTGGGCACTCGCGATGCTTTGATCTCAAGACTGCGGTAGCCGTAAAGGCTCACATCCCCATCGCTGAAGCGGGTCGGTCGCACCTTCCACAATCGCTTCGCTCGCAACACGCGCACTCGCACAACGCGCTCGACGATGCAATAGAACAGGCCGAAATATTCGCTAAGGTCTTTGAGTGGGAGGATCTACGTGGGGTCGATTCTCGAATCTCGCCGAAGTGAAACGAAGTCACGGTTCGAGAAACTCCGGAAGGAAGTCGCCACAGCCGCAAAGTTGGCGGATAAGAAAGCTTCCGTCTACCCAACAGGTTCCTTCGGTCGGGAAGAAGCAAGCAAGTACAGTGACTTGGATCTGTTCATTGTTGGGCGCGAGAAGTGGGACGACGAGCGCAAGCAGATGGTGCGCGAGCTAACTCGCCTCGACGAAATTTGTTTAAAGGCAGATCTGATTGAGGCTACGCAGAGGCTCAAATTCCCGCAATTCTCCGGCGACGGAGAATATCTTGACTATCACTCAATGGCTGAACTGACTGACGCTGTTGGGAGACAAGAAGATGACATTAAGAATACATTCACCGCGCGATTGCTCTTGCTGCTGGAGAGTAAACCATTGCTGGATGTCGAAGTATATAGGGAAGCTATCGAAAGCGTCGTCATTAAATATTGGAGGGACTACGAAAAGCACAAAAATGAGTTTATCCCGGCTTTCCTGGCGAATGACATTCTGAGGTTGTGGCGCACTTTTTGTGTCAACTACGAGGCGCGGACTCAAACGGAACCCGAGAGGCGACGCGCGAAGAGGAAGCTGAAAAACTATAAGTTGAAACACAGCAGATTGCTGACGTGCTACTCGGCGCTACTATATCTTCTAGCAGTATACAGGGCCCAGAAGTCCGTGCACCCTAGCGATGTCATGGAAATGACCGGACTTACGCCAACTGAACGCTTAGAAAGGCTCTGCCTTCGTCAAGATCTCGCTGAAGTGCACGATGCGATAGGGAAGCTGTTGGAGCATTACGAAAACTTTCTAGAAGCTACGAATTTCACGGAAGATGACTTAATAGAGCGATTTCTGGATCCGGAAAAGAGAAAGAAATTTTTCCCGATGGAGAATAATCTCGGGGACCTGATGCTGGTGGCGATTGAGCAGATTGGGCAAAGGAACCCTTTTCACCGGGTTCTCGTCGTGTAAGCGACGCCGGTCCCGCGGCCGCCAGCCTTTTGCATGCGCTGTTTACCGTGCCAGATAGATGAGCAACACCATCCGCATCGGGACTTCGGGCCGATGCAGAGAGTACCGATCTTCGACGCTCAACATCTTACAGGGAATTGCTCAAACGCCCTCATTCAGTTCTCATCTTCTTGATCGCGTCGGTGTCATACAGCCTGGCCGAGAACTCCGCCAGCAACGCGCGGTCCTCCAGGGTGTATGCTACCTCCCCAGTGAGAAGCTTGATGTTCGCATCGATTTCCTCCTTCAGGCGCATGGCGATGTTCAGGAGGTGAATGCGCTGGTCCTGCAGCACGTACTGAATGGCGGCGGCGGGCAGTTGCTTGAGCCGTTGCTGGTCGAATCCCGGCACAATGTATCCCGACCAGGCCCCGAGCATCCCAGCGCCGATCACCTTCATGGCCACGAGGCCCATGCCGAGTTCATCGGCTTTGGCCAGGCAGGCATCGCGCAGGGAAGTCATGCGAGCACTCCAGATCTGGTCGTAGCCACGGGGAATGTAGCCGTAGGACAACATGCACAAGTCGAACCCACCCGACGTGATCAGGGCTAGAGCCTTGTCGAAGTACCCGTGCGCAGAAAATCCGACGAACCGGGTGATCTTTTCATCGCGGAGCTTGACCAACTCGCCGTGAATCTTCATCGCCTGTTCGACGCTCATCTGCTCCAGTCCGGGCGTGCCGTGAATCAAGAGGACATCCAGATAATCAGTTTGGAGTTCTCTCATTGAGGACTCGACCATGTTGCGCACCTCTCCCGGCTCGGTGGTGTCAACTTTTGTCACCAGGCAGACCTGCCGGCGCCGGTCTTTGAGCGCCTCGCCGAGGATCGCCTGGCTTTCGAAGTAGCCGGGAGCCGTGTCGAAGTAACGCAGGCCGCGGTCATAAGCGTAGCCGACCAGGGCTATGCGGTCTTCGCGCGACAACGCATTGCCCCATACCTTGGGAAGGGCGGCGCCACCGTAGCCGAGGATGGGAAGTTTCAGGCCGGTCCTACCGAGTGTACGGGTGGGGATTGTGCCGGTGGACAGCCCTGACGTTTCCGCCCGCAGGGTGGCAGGCGTTAGGCCGTCGCAGACGGCCGCAGTAGCAACCGCCTGTACTGCGTTCTTCAGGAATTCGCGTCTTGCGAGAGTTCTTTTCGTCTTCAATGAGATGGTCTTAACGCCTGGATTCGTGCCGTCGTAAATTAACCCGTGCGACGGATCGTTAGGGTCGCGAGCAACGATACACCCCTGCGCCCGAGCATCGCCAACCGTGAATTCCGCCAAATCGCATCCCACGGCATTCGCAACGACTTGAGCTTTGGTAATGTGGTCGGACATCCGAACGGACATTTCTTCTGTGCGGAATACGGAACTCATGATCTTCCGCCGATTGGTCTGTGGATCGAGTGGTGCTTCCAGAGGGTCCAGTTCACGCCAGACAACCAGATTATCTGGGATGGTAGGATCGTTGACTCGTAAATATCGAGGCAGTAGTGGCGTTCTCGGAGACAACGCTCGCTATCTTGAAGTGGAAATTAGATGCGTGCAAGTCGCGAGAGAACATCGCGGGCGGCGGAAATTCCAACGCGGCCTTCTTCGGTGTCGCGACCGGCTTTACTTCTCAATAGTTCAAGCGATCCGCCCGGACTGATGCTGATTTCGACCGCGCACGAGCCCTTCTCCCATTCTAACTGAAGTCCGCCCTCTCGATCGGGCGCGATCCGAGGCAATGGGAGACTGTCGTCGGTTATTTGTGAGATCAGGCTAACCGCTGCCTTGTATGCTGCTGCGGTAGGACGGCGCGCGCGCCAGGGCTCTTCAGGGTGATCGTCGATCTCCACTAGCTTCGCGAGTTGCTGAAAAATCGCGGATTGCCAGTCGGTAGCGGGAATAAGTTTCGCTAAAGCCAAGAGACACCAGCAACAAATATGGTACCCATAGCGAGACGGCACGCGCAAGAAATCCCGACCGGGGTCGCGGTTTGTATAGCCGAGAATCGAGCGCGCGATGATCAGACGTTGAATCTCGCCCGCGCCCTCGTAGATGTCGAAGATGTGCGGCCGTCCCGGAAGCATCGATCCACCAGATAGTCCTCCGACAGCGCTTCGGGACCGAGTCTTGTCCGGCCGCGGCGGGCGCCTCAGTTCGTCCAGTTAACTGTCTTCGGCAGATGACGCGGCTCTTCGGCGGTTGCCTTCTCGTCCGGCACCATCGCGCCGATTACCGTCGTCACGACGCGGTAACGAGTCCCTACACGCCACCAGGACGAGGCTGTGTCGAAGGCTAAACAATACCGTGGACAGCGTCGGCCGGACCGAATTTTAGAGGTGGCGTAACTGAGACGATCTCAGTTACTGAACTCGAGGCTTTTCCAGTACGACCACGCCCAGTTGGTCGTACCGCCTGGAATAGGGAGGGTTTCGAAAATCAGACGTTCACCAGGATTCGACAACAAATTCACCTGCGCTTGCTGATCGCCGCGGTCGTCGATTCGCTGGACCGGGGTGAGACGGCGCGACCACATGACTTGGGGAGTCCCGCTGACGCCCACAGCTGAGATTCGAAACTCGACCCCGTCGGTGTGGTTCCCGTCCTTCCAGGCTCCATCGCGAATGCCAAAGCGCACGGTCAACTGTCGTGCGGTGGGAGCATTGATGGTGATCCGGCTCGCGGCATGCGCAAACATTTCCGGGTCCTGTCCCGAGAAATCCAGCTGACAAATACCTTCCTTCTGTCCGGCATTGAGAATGGCGAGGCCTTCCGCGCCCCGCGCTTCTCCGTCCAATTTGCTTCCGACGGCGCGCGGATTACCTGCCCATTGGAGTTTCTCGATTACTATCGGTACCTCGGCTCGATATGCAGCGGCGGCGAATCGCTGCGGGGAGATAGCGATTTGACTAACCTGCTTCACAGCCATCAATGTCGCTGAGTCTGCCAGGTTCAACGCGAGAAAATCGAGTCTGGAATCGACTAACGGTGATAGCAGAAAGCCCTCCGCTGCCGCCGCAGGCAATATTCTAAAGCTGCGCGACGTACCATCGCGCAAAACGACGTCGAGCCGGAGCAAGGGCATTTTGAGCAGCATCCTCGCGATTTTTCCCACCGTCGTTTTCTGTAGTTCGATATGGCCCCACAAGAGCGCGTTATCGGGGTTATCGATCTTAACGTTCTCGCCGAGGTTTACGGTCTCCTTTAGAAACGGTGAAAAACTGTAGCCTCGCGCCGCGCGACGCCGGTCAAGCCTCAAAAATCCCGCGATGTCGTCGGTGATGTCATAGCGGCTGAGGAGTTCAGGCCAACTCGCGCCGTCTTCGAACGCCGGCAATCGACCATCGAACGGCTCGATTCTGAAAAAGATGGTATCGGGCGCCGATCGCGATCGTAGAAATTCGACGTTCCTTTCGATCAGGTAGGGAGTGTAGGCGGTCGTGCTTTGGAACGCAGGTCGGGGCCGATAGCGATTCCCGCTCGCGAACAGGATGGTTTGATCGAAGGGATAGACATCCGTATAACCCGCGACTTTTGGCAGCGGCCACGCCGAATGTATGGCTTCGAGAGCCTGGTCGTATCGCTGGTCTAATCTTCGAGTCCCATTCTCCGCCAGATTACCGATTGCATGGATGTTTCGATTCGTGACCTTGAGCACTCCCAGTCTGCCCGGGACGAAGGTGAGGAAGAAGACGGCGGCGCTGACCACAAAGAGACCTAGTCCGGCGGGATCGACGCCTCCGCGCGACATCCACGCAACGCAGAGTGCGGTGGTTGTGAACAGCAGTGGAACCGCGACCCCTTGATGTCCCTCATCGTGGTGAACAAAGCCATCTTTGAAGATTACGATCACCACTACCGCCAACGCCCCGACCAGGAAAATTGTCCACCCTCCATCTCGCCGATAGGCATTCAAGCCAAAGATCACCAGCAACGCCCCGGCCAGTGAGCAAAATCTAAGAGTTTCCAGCAGTGGACCGAAGGTCTGCATCGCCTCCCCATGTCCCCCGGCGTAACTGAGCGAGCTTCGTACATACTCGGGGAATGAGGTCAGGTGCTGTCCGATCAGGAGATAGCCAAGCACCAGGACCAAAGCCCACAGCAAAATCGGGAGCGGGTACTCGCGCCATCGAAATGCGCGATACAGCGCCGTCATCGAGTACGTCGCGCCGAGCGCGATGAAGTATGGGAACTTCATCAGCGCGACTGCTCCGCACATCAGCGCCAAACCGGCAAAGTCCACCAACCCTGCGTCGGCCTCGCTAAGGGTTAATATGACGACAACTGATGCCGAACCAAGCGCGGCCTCGAGCGAACAGGTTGCTGCCGCAACTATCGTAACCGCGAGCGGCAACGCGATAACGAATGAGACCCGGCGCAGAATTTTGAAGTAGAAGAGTCCGAGCAGAACCAATACGAAGGCGCGGATTGCAATCGCCCATGGATAGGCCGCCGGCGTGTACAGCCACGACTGCGCGAATCCCAACGGCCCGTACACGAACGCGATATCGGGGCCAAACTGGACGCCTGAACCGGGCTCGGCCGCGTGCATCAGGACCTGGTTCCACGACCAGTCCAGGGTCGGATGCGGCATCGCCGGCGCCCACTGAAGAAGCCAAAAGAGCATCGCGAAGATGAGCAGCGAGGCCCAAAAGCCCGGCGACTGAATCGCCGCGATCAAACGATTGGCGGCGACCACCTTCGTCCGTGAGGTCAATTTATGACTTTCCCCCAGCTCTGAAGCTTTTGGATTTTGACAATCCGCCGAGCCATCCCTTGTAGCCGAAGTTCGGCAGCCGACAAACTCCCGAACCCGAGGCGGCGGTCCCAACGCCCAGTGCTTCTCAATGGATCTGCGCGATTACGTCCTCCGCAACGCTCCATTGTATAGCGCGCGGTATGCACCTTGTCCGTCGAGGGCGCGCCGGTTACCGTGCCAGATAGATGAGCGCCACCATTCGCATCGGAACTTCGGGCTTCAGCTACAAGGAATGGCTGGGCGGCTTCTATCCTGAGAAACTCCCCGGCCCGAAGATGCTCGCGCACTATGCGCAGCGCCTGCCGACCGTCGAAATCAACTACACGTTTCGAGCGATGCCGAAGCGCGAGATGCTCGAGAAATGGGCGGCGCAAACGCCGGAGCATTTCCGCTTCGCGCTCAAGGCGCCCCAGCGCATCACCCATTTCGCGAAGCTCAAGGGCGTCGACGACACGGTCGCGCATTTCGCCGACGTTGCATCGTCGATGGGCGTGCGCCTCGGCCCGTCGCTCTTTCAGTTGCCGCCCAATTTCAAGCGCGATGTGCCGCTGCTGCGCGATTTCCTCGCGATGCTCCACGGCAGGCTGCGTCCGGCCTTCGAGTTTCGCGACAAGTCATGGTTCGATGATTCGGTCCTGCAGACGCTGCGCGAGGGCGGCGCCGCGCTATGCATCGCGGAGAGCGAGAAGATCACCAGCCCCATCGAGCGCACCGCGTCATTCGCATATCTGCGGCTGCGCAACGAGGAATACGATCAGGCGGGACTGAAGCAATGGGCGGATCGAATCTCCGCGATGGCCGCCGAGGCCGATGAGATCTACATCTTCTTCAAGCATGAGACGCACGCGCCCGACCGTGCGATGCGCCTGCGCGAGATGCTCCCCGGCGCGCTCTAAGTTCGTATCCAACTGCCCTGTAGGTTCGTATCTAATTAGTGACAATGGCTAATGAGGTAATGAATAGGTATGGGTGCCGCCATCGTCAGTAAGAATTGGGACACTAGAAACCTAACCTCATCCAGTGATGGAGGTCTGAAAATGAAGACGTTTGTTTTTGCGATCCTGCTCGCGGCACTGTCCGCCGGTCTGGCCACAAGCGGCTACGCTCAAGGCTACAGCGCCTGCGCGCACAACAACAGTAAGGCGTGTGTGGATGCCCGCAACGCGTTCGCGAGACATCACGGCGGGGTATACCCGGGGGAATACAACCACTGGTTTCAGGGAAATCAGGGGCGCTGGACCCACGTGAATAATGACTGGCGATGGGAAGGCATGAACGGTGATCGGTATTGGAGAGGGGCTCATGGCTGGGAATGGAGACACCATCACCATCATGAGCGCTGAAGCCCCGCGCTATCCATCGCGGAGAGCGAGGAAGTCGTAAGCCCATCGAGCGGTTGGGCTTAGCCGGATCTCCGCGATGGATCAAGCATGAGACGTCCGCACCCGGCGCTCTAGTAGGCTTTGTCCTAGGGGCTGCTGCCGAGCGGATTGCGCGCCTCGGTCGCGTTGTCCAGGTAGTCGTGGTCGCCCAGCCTCGTGATGCGCAAGGTATTTGTGACCTCGACGCCCTGCAGCGTCAGCTTGGTGCTGAGCGCGATCGGCTTGGCGGTCCCGACCCATTGACGCTCGCCTGGAAACGCCTCAGTCATCACGCGGCCGGTCGGGCGCGCTCCACCCGGTCCGATATTGGGCGCGAGATGAAGAATGCGCGTGATGGTCGGCGCGATATCGACGTTCGCAGTCGGATTGGTATCGACGAAGCCGCGCTTGAAGTCGGGCCCGATGGCGGCGCAGAAGTTGTGGATCTCGGCCTGACCCGCCGCGCCATGCATCCCCATCCCGGTGGTGAATCCGGAGGGCGCGTCGGCATACACGATGCCTTTCACCGCATGCACGAGGGTCTTCGAATTGTTCTTCACGGATGTCTGGCCCTTGGCCGCCAGCGCGAAAGCAGGCACGTCCGGACCAGTGAGCTTTTCGTTGCCCTGATCTGAAATTTCGCGAAACGAGACCACGAGGTCGGGCGACCGCGACGGATTGAAGATGCCAACCACCTGCTGTGCGAAGGTGCCGTCGATCCATCCGAGGTAGGGTTTCTCCGTCGGCCGCTTGCGGTGGTGCTTCCCCTCGATCGGCACCGGCGCGAACTCACGCGAGAAGATCGGTCCGCACCATTCCTGCGCTTCGGCAAAATTCACGATCTTCTGCAACTCGTCGCGACGGGAATTCTCACTCGGGAACGCCGCCTTCGAAAGATAGATGAGATCGCTGCCGCCGTTGCGCGCCACCACGACGTCGTCGCTGTCGAGCGCCTTCTTGAGGCCGGCCGTCGTCAGCAGCGCGTTCAGGTCAATTGTCATCCGAATGGTTGCGAACCCATGATCCGATACCACGATGACGTCGGCGCGATCCTCGACGCCCGCACTGACGAGCGCCGCACGCACCTTCGCGAGGTTGAGGTCGGCGGCGCTGAGCGACTCCAGCGCCTGCATCGTGCCGAGGCCCGCCAGATGCTGCGTCAGGTCGGGATTATGCTGCCATAGCACGATGAGCGAGGGACGCCCCGCGTCGGACGCAAGCTTTGCCGCGGGGATCGCGTGATCGGTCACCATGCGCGTGAAATACGCGTCGAGGGTTGAATCGGCCACGCCCTCGAGGCTTCCGGCGGGTATCTTTCCGGCGTCCGTTTGCGGCGGCTCGGCAAGGTCGTCGGTCACGAAGAGGTAATCCTTATGCGGATTGCCAATCGAATCGACACCGTCCTTGATCGATTCCACGCGATCGTCGAACAGAAAGGTCGGCCCCTGCTTGCCGGTGACCGCCAGGTAGCCGCCCTCGCGTTCGAGTTGCTGCGCCACCGTGTCGAGGCCGAGCAGACGTCCCGCGAAGGCGCTGTCACCGTTGAGCGAAGCGAGAAGAGCGGTGTTCTCGAACATCATTGGCTTGGCTAGCTTGGTACCGAGCGGGCTCGCATCGAGCGCTTGGGCTTTGTCCGCGAGCACCGGCGCGAGGTACATCGTGTTGGCCACGATGCCGTTCACGCCCGGCGATGCGCCGGTGGCGAGGGCCGCCGCGTTCACCATCGTCAGTGTTGGGTACATCGAATGATGGCGGTCGAAGCGCATCCCCTGATGCTCCATCTCGTAGAGATTCGGCGTGTCGCGCGCAGTGACGAGGTCGGGCCGAAGCCCGTCCCATACCATCAAGATGACGATGTGCCCGCGCGACGACAGCGAAGCGTCGGGGGCGGCGGCGGTGCGGACCGTAAGGCCGGTCAATGCGAAGATGACGAGGATGCCAACGAGGCTGGCCAATCCAGCAAGTTTCCCAGATGCGCGAGTCTTCATTCGTGATTCGCAGAGCACCGAAGCTCTTCTATCATTGGCAAATGGAGTAAGTCACACTCATCACGTTTCAGGATCGTTACCCGCACCACCAACTGGAGCCTGCGCCGATGAAACCTCATCATCTCATGTTCGCCGTCTCGATTGCTCTTCTAGCCCCCGGATGCTTCTACAGCTCGCAGCCGGTCAACAGTCCGCTCGGCACCAACTGCAAATCGCAGACGATGGGGCTGATGTTTTTGAGCCGCCCCGATGTGACGTGCGAGCAGAGCGCGCAGCCTCCGCCGCCCGATGTCGCGCCGGGCAGCGTCAAGCCGGCGCCTGCGCAATGAGGCATGCTATCGCGGGTCAAGGGTTTGGTGGTTAAAATGAATGGACGATGCGAACTAACCTGAGTAACTTCTTTCGCGCGCTCGTAATTGTCGGGGCATTCGCTTGCTGCGGATGTATCGATGTTTCGAGCAGCACTCCTCCGTCGTCCAACACCACCTGCACCACCAGCAACGACGGCACCCAAACCTGCACCTCGAAGCCAACCGGAGGATCGAACTGGTCATTCTTCCTGTAATTCGGCTTTCATAAGCATTGATGCCGGCGGACCTGAAAGTCGCACCCGACCACGAGCGCATGCGGCTCGACGTCTTCGTGTCCTCGGCGCTGGGTCCCGAGTACACGCGCTCGCAAGTCGCGCGCATGATAAAGGCGGGGCTCGTAACCGTGAATGGTGCACCGTCGCGGCCCTCGAGCGCCGTGCATGAGGGAGACAGCATAGGCGTCGCTGAACCGCCGCCGATGGCGTCTCGCGAGGTTTCGCCGTCCGCACCATCGATCGATGTGCTCTATGCCGACGACGAATTGATCGTCGTCAACAAGCCTGCGGGGATGACTGTGCACCCGGCTCCAGGACATCCCGACTCGACGCTCGTTGACGCGTTGCTGGCCCGTTTTCCGGAACTCGCAACGATGGCCGAGGCCGGGGGCGTCCTGCGGCCAGGAATCGTGCATCGTCTCGATAAGGAAACCTCGGGCGTGATGGTCGTGGCTAGAACGCCGTTTGCGAAGGCGGCACTTTCCGCCCAGTTTAAGGCGCGTACGGTAAAGAAAGTCTATCTCGCGATCGTGCGTGGAATCGTCGCGCGCGATCGCATCACTATCGAGCGCCCGCTCGGTCGTCATCCCACCGATCGCAAGCGAATGTCGGTGCATTCGCACACCGCGCGTGAGGCCCTCAGCAAGGTGGTCGTCGTGGAGCGGATGCGCGATTCGACGCTGGTCGCGGTGATGCCGGAAACCGGACGCACCCATCAGATACGCGTTCATCTAGCTTCGATTGGGCATCCATGTCTCGGCGATGTTTTGTATGGCGGCGGTTCGAAGGACAAGTCGCGTTGGCGAATCGGGAGAATTTCAGCGCCACGCGCTGCATGCTATGAATCTGTCGATCGAGCATCCGCGCACGCACGAGCGCCAGGTCTATTTCGCTCCCATACCGCCGGATTTCACCGACTTTCTCGCCGCGCGCGGAGTTAACCTCGAACAATTGAAGCTCGGCGTTCTGGTTAAAGAACAACTGTTAGGCCGTTGACAGATTTTGCAAGCTTGGTTACGGTTAATTGTAGCTTCCGCACTTTGGGACGCTGGGGTAAGTTCACAAGCACCTGCGGCCAATCTGTCGGCCAACCCCTCACACCCGAGACACGGCGTTATCCTTATCCGTACCCCGATCGCCAACGCTTAGGTGGGTCTAATCCTCCAGGATTGCCCTGACTCGGGCGGGTACCACGTACGATTTCAAATGCCGTCGTTTGAACGACTGTTCAGGACGGAGTTCAGGTTAAATGGAAAATCAAGAAGAAGAGAGAGTGAGCAGGATGCGGGGGAGGCATATGACTAAAGCTAGAGGAGCGGCGAGACATCACGACATGCGCGACGATTCGGTTGCTGCCGAACCGCGCCAGATTGTGGATCGTCCCCAACAGTTACAACCACCGTCAGAGCCGGTCGAGGTGATTTCTCCCGAGGGAGTGCTGAATCTCAAAGCACTCAAGCGGGCCAAGGTCACTGAGCTGGCCCAGGTCGCGCGCGACTTCGAGGTCGAAGGCGCGGTCAACATGCGCAAGCAGGAGATGATCTTCGCGGTCCTCCAGGCCCAGGCGCATCGCAACGGAGCCATCCTCGGCGAGGGGGTGCTGGAAATCCTCCCCGACGGCTTCGGCTTCCTGCGTTCTCCCGACTACAACTATCTGCCCGGCCCCGACGACATCTATATCTCGCCGAGCCAGATTCGTAAGTTCAATCTGCGCACCGGCGACACGGTCTCCGGTTTGATTCGGCCGCCCAAGGAGGGCGAGCGCTACTTCGCGCTGCTCAAGGTCGAATCCATCAACTACGAAGATCCCGAAAAAGCGCGCGATAAGATCCTGTTCGACAATCTCACGCCGCTTTATCCCACCGAACGAATCAAGCTCGAATACAATCACGAAGATCTCACGACGCGCGTAATCGACCTGATCGCGCCGATCGGAAAGGGACAGCGCGGACTCATCGTGGCGGCGCCGTTCACGGGCAAAACCATGATGCTGCAGGCCATCGCGAAAGCGATCGCGCACAATCATCCCGAAATCGTGCTGATCGTGCTGCTGGTGGATGAGCGTCCCGAGGAAGTCACCGACATGCTGCGCTCGGTGCAGGGCGAGGTGGTCAGCTCGACCTTCGATGAGCCGCCGACCCGTCACGTGCAGGTCGCCGAGATGGTCATCGAGAAGGCGCGCCGCTTGGTCGAGCACGGACGCGACGTGGTGATCCTGCTCGATTCGATCACGCGCCTCGCGCGCGCCTACAACACTGTCGTGCCTCCCTCGGGCAAGATCCTGTCGGGCGGCGTCGATTCCAACGCGCTGCACAAGCCGAAAAAGTTTTTCGGCGCCGCGCGCAATACCGAAGATGGCGGCAGCTTGACGATCATCGCCACCGCGTTGGTCGACACCGGCAGCCGGATGGACGAGGTCATTTTCGAAGAGTTCAAGGGCACCGGCAATCAGCAAATCGGTCTGGACCGGCGGCTGATTGAAAAGCGCATCTTCCCGACTATCGATATCCAACGCTCCTCGACGCGTAAGGAGGAGCTGCTGCTCTCGCGCAGCACGCTCAATCGGGTTTTCATCCTGCGCCGGCTGCTTTCGCAGCTCAATTCGGTCGAGGCGATGGAATTCCTGATCGACAAGATGGAGAAGACCAAGACCAACGAGGAATTCCTCGATTCGATGAACGCCTAGTCGGAAATGCGGAATCTGTTTAAGACTGAAGTTTCGATGATGTACGCGATCCTTGTCGGTCTGCCGCTGATAGGCGTGCTGATGATTGTCATTCTTCACGCTCTCAGTGTTTTTTGAACCGAAATGCGAACAGGCCGAATCCGATGAATTATGGGTTTGGAACGAGGCGCGGAGCTTGCCGAGTTCGTGGAAGCCTTGCCGCAAATCAGGCTTGAGCACCGAGCATCGATGAAGCGCCAGATTTAACTAGGTAGCCTGACGATCCTGCTTGAATTGGCGATTGCCGTGAGTTTGAGAACCTCGGGATGAGTTGCCCTCAGGTTTTTTCCGCCGAAACCGCGGCGCAGGACAACGTGCGCATCAGTAGGCCAATATCCGTCGGCACTATCGAATTCGAATGTGCAACCGGTCTGCTTGACGATATCGTCGGAATTCATTTCAACGATTCCGTGATTCATGAATCGTCCGTTCGGAAAGGCGTCCACGATGTTCTCGTTGACCATTGAAGCTCTGAGCAACGAAACCTGCCCAATGAAGGCTGCTTCCATTATGGCGGTGCGCTGGCCGGAAGAGTCTTTGGGATACCAATCGTCTTGCAGCATCCGCCATACTTTTTCGCCGGGCAGAAGTACAGCGCCACCCGAACCGGATCCCCCGCCCATCCGTCACGTGACCTCTGTCAATCGAGAAGTAACTTCGACAAGCGCGGAATGTCACTGACTTCTATGCTGCCGCTGTTCGGTTCTCTCTGGCTGTGAACGAAAAGGAACTCGATGCTTTGATCCGGATAGATAAACAGCGACAGTTCGCGGTCCTTCGTGCTCCACTTGAGTTGAAGTCCACCTTCCGAGGTCGCAGCAATGAACGGATTAGGCAGATCCGCGCGCGAAGAGGTTACCAATTGTTCAGCCGCTTGCCTGGCAGTTTGAACCACGTAGTTGGCCGGACGATGCGCGGTCCAGCTATTCGAGTTGTCGGGCAAGCGTTGGAGATTCGCCAGTTGGTTGTCAATAAATTCCCGCCACCGCCCATCATCAGCGCTTCGCCGTGGATTTGATGGGGCACTGCTCATATCAACATTGTAACATACGCAACAAAGATAGCGCATGGTCTTCCGACAGGCGGATTCGGGGGTTTGGAACGAGTGGCGGAGCTTGCTATGTTGATGGGCTACGCTCGCTAGAATTGAGGACTAAACAGACATCATGACCGAAATTTCTATGAAGCAGCTGCTGGAGGCCGGGGTCCACTTCGGCCATCAGACCAGCCGCTGGAACCCGAAGATGAAACCGTACATTTTCGGGGCCCGCAACGGCATCTATATCATCGACCTGCAACAGACCGTGAAAATGTTCCGCGCCTGTTATGACTTCGCGCGCGATATTTCCGCCCAGGGCGGCACTCTGCTGTTCGTCGGCACCAAGAAGCAGGCCCAGGATATCGTCAAGGAAGAAGCCGAGCGATGCGGCATGTTCTTCGTCAATAATCGCTGGCTCGGCGGAATGCTGACCAACTTCCAGACTATCCGCGCGTCGATCGAGCGGCTCAAAAAGCTCGAAGACATCATGGCCGACCCCGAGATGGTGAATGCGCTCACCAAGAAAGAGATGAGCGAGAACGCACGCGAACATGCGAAGCTGATGCTGACGCTGGGCGGCATCAAGAACATGCGCAAGCTGCCCGATGCGCTGTGGGTGATCGACACCAAGAAGGAATACATCGCGGTGTCGGAGGCGCAGCGCCTCGGCATCCCCGTCATCGCGGTAGTCGATACCAACTGCGATCCGGACCTGATCGCATATCGCATCCCGGGCAACGACGACGCCATCCGCGCGATCAAGCTGTTTACGGCGGCGATTGCCGACGCGGTGATCGAAGGCAAACATCTGGCCGAGGAGCGGCAGAAGGGCATCGACGATTCGGGCGGGAGCCAGAATGGGAGCGGAGGCGGGCAACCTGAATCACCGCAAGCTGTATAGAAGTCTGGCTGCTTTCCTTAATCTTCTCTCCCTCTGGGAGAGATAAGAGAGAGGGATCGCAAGGTGAGAACCCCGAGGCCCGTCCCCATCGCGCGACGTCGCGGTGGGAAAAACGTGGACTCGGGTTCGTGTATCTGCAAATAACGTAATTGTCTCCTACATAGAGCAGAACTGATGGAAGTCAACGCTAATATCGTAAAAGAGCTGCGCGAGAAAACCGGCGCGGGCGTAATGGATTGCAAGAAGGCGCTGGCCGAGAGCAAGGGCGACCTCGAAAAGGCCGCAGTTTGGCTGCGCGAGAAGGGTATCGCCTCGGCCGCCAAGCGCGCGGGCCGTGTCGCGTCGGAAGGATCGGTCGGCTCCTACATACATGCGGGCGGCAAGCTGGGCGTGCTGGTCGAGGTCAACTGCGAGACTGACTTCTTCGCCAAGGGCCCGGATTTCCAGGGCCTGGTGAAGGACATCGCGATGCAGATCGCCGCGACCAATCCACGCGCCATCAAGCGCGAGGATCTGCCATCCGACGTGCTCGAGCAGGAAAAGCAAATTTACGCCTCGCAGGCGGCCGGCACCGGTAAGCCTGAGCAGGTGATCGCGAAGATCGTCGAAGGCAAGCTCGAGAAGTTCTACAAAGAAGCGTGCCTGATGGAACAGAGTTGGGTAAAAGATCCCAACAAGACCATCATTGATCTGATTGGCGAGTTCACCGGAAAATCGGGTGAGAAGATCGAGATTCGGCGCTTCGTGCGCTTCCAACTCGGCGAAGGGATTGCGAGCAAATCCGCGGACGGCGCTAGTTCTTAAAGGTCCGAAAGACGGCTGCCTTCCTTCACCTTCTCTCCCTACTGGGAGAGACAGGAGTGAGGGCCGGGAGCCGGTAACGTAACGACGACGAGAGCATCCTGGGGTGGGATCGCAAACGATGGCCGAGGTTCAAAACCGTTTGAGTCCCTTACCTCGATACAATCGCGTGCTCCTGAAGCTGTCGGGCGAGGCTTTGGCGCCGCCAGGCGGCAGCGGTATCGATCTCGATGCGCTCGCCGAAATCGCCCTCGAAATCAAGGAAGTCTACGATCTCGGCATCCAGCTCGCGCTGGTGATCGGCGGCGGCAACGTGATGCGCGGCAGCGAGTACGAAGCGCGCGGGATGGATCGCTCAACGGCCGATCAGATGGGAATGCTCGCGACCGTCATCAATGCGTTGGCGCTGCAGCACGCACTGGAGCGCAACAAAGTGCCGACCCGCGTGCTCTCGGCGATCGCGATGCAATCGGTGGCCGAGTCCTACATCCGCCGACGCGCAGTCCGTCATCTCGAAAAGGGGCGCGTCATCCTGTTCGCGGCGGGAACCGGCAATCCCTACTTCACGACCGACAGCGCGGCGAGCCTGCGCGCCCTCGAAATCGGCGCCGACGTGATACTCAAAGCGAGTCATACGGTGGACGGTGTCTACGATCGCGACCCGTTGAAGGAGCCGGGGGCGCAACGCTTCGAGCGGCTGACGTTTATCGATGTGCTGAATCGGGGCCTGAAAGTGATGGACTCGACCGCCATCTCGATGTGCATGGACAATCATCTGCCAATTATCGTGTTCAATCTTCGCAAACCGGGTAATATAAGGAGAGCCGTGATGGGAGAGACTATCGGCACCTGGGTAGGGAGCGAAGCTTAACATGCAGGGCGAAGTTATCGATTTAGCGCGTTCCGAGATGGAAAAGACGGTAGAAGCGCTCCGTCATGAACTGACGAGGGTTCGCACCGGCCGCGCCTCGACCGGGCTGGTCGAGGGGCTGCACGTCAACTACTACGGCGCCAAGACGCCGATCCGCCAGGTCGCATCGCTGGCGGCGCCCGAGCCTCGGCTCATCGTCATCACGCCGTACGACAAGACCGCGCTGCACGAAATCGAGAAGGCGATTCAGAGTTCCGACCTGGGCCTGACTCCGCAGAATGACGGCAAAATCATCCGCATCCCGATTCCCGAGCTGACCCAGGAACGGCGCAAGGAACTGGTCAAGCACGTCAAGAAAATCGCCGAAGACCATCGCGTCGGAGTACGCAATCATCGTCGCGACGCCAACGACATGCTCAAGGATCTGCACAAGGAAAAGAAAATCACCGACGACGACCTGCATGGCGCGGAAGCCAAGGTCCAGCAGTTCACCACCGAATTCATCGAGAAACTCGACAAGATCCTGGCCGCGAAAGAAGCGGAAATAATGGAGGTCTGACGGGGGCGGCGCCAAGGCATCGCGCCATTCAAACACAGGCTAAAGCCTGTGCCACAAAAGTCAGCTCACATCTGGAAGTGGCGATTTCATTACCAACCGAAGAATTTCCAAATCTATCTGTCGATCCCGCACGGCTGCCGCGTCACGTAGCAATCGTGATGGACGGCAATGGGCGATGGGCCCAACGCCGCGGACTCAGCCGCAACGAAGGACATCGGCGCGGCAAGGATTCGGTCCGCGCAGTGGTCGAGACTGCGCGCGAACTTGGCATTCCGTATCTCAGCCTGTTCGCGTTCTCGCACGAGAATTGGGGCCGTCCTTCCACCGAAGTGAATTTCCTGATGCGCCTGTTTCATCGTTACCTCATCACCGAGGGCAAGCGCCTGATGAAGCGCGACATCCGGGTGCTCGCGCTTGGTGAAAGCGATCGGCTGTCGCCACCGTTGCGCCACGCGCTGGAGCAGACGGTCGAGTTGACGGCGAAAAATCAGGGCATGACGCTGGGGCTCGCGCTTCCATACAGCGGGCGGCAGGACATCACTTCGGCGGTCCGCAAGATCGCCGATGCGATCGCGGCAGGAACCTTGAGGCCTGAGGAAATCGACGAGGCGACCATCGCGCAATCGCTCGCGACCGGCGCGATGCCGGATCCGGACCTGTTCATCCGCACCTCGGGCGAGCAGCGCGTCTCGAACTTCTTCCTGTTTCAGCTCGCATACACGGAACTCTACTTCACCGAGACGCTATGGCCCGATTTCCGCGAACGCGAATTTCTCACGGCACTTTCCGCGTACCAGGCGCGCGAGCGTAGGTTCGGCGGCATTCCCGCAGACAGCGACGTCCGGCTGCGTGCTCAGAACTAGGCTTCTGAGCGCGGCGGTCGCGCTTCCGCTTCTCCTCGCAGCGATCTCCTTCCTCCCCGATTGGGGCTTCTCGCTGATGATCGGCGTACTCGGGGTGTGGGGCCTCTATGAAATCTATGAGATGGCGCATCCGCTCTCGACCGCATCAATCCTCGCGCTGCTGATATTAGGGCTGCTTCCACTGATCTGGTTGCTCGGCGGGCAGATTTTCGGATTCTATCCGTATCCCGATGCGCAAACAGCGCTGAAGATTCTGCTCTCGGTGCTCGCGATCGCGATGCTCAACATCATTGCGGTTGGAATCGTGGGACCCGAATCGGTTCCCCGCGGACCTTTGGCGGTCGCAAGTGCGGCGCTCTATGTCGGACCGCTATTCCCATTTTTCGCGCTGGTGAGGAACGGTCCCAATGGCATCGCACTGCTGGTCGTGATGCTGCTGCTCGTGATCTGCGCCGATACGGGCGCGTACTTCGTCGGTCGCGCGATCGGACGCCACAAGCTCGCATTTAAGGTGAGTCCCGGAAAAACCATCGAAGGCGCGATCGGCGGCATCGTCGCATCGATCGCGGGGGGCCTGATTCTTCAGCCATGGCTGGCGCCAAAGTGGAACATCGAGAGGCTGATTGTTTTCGCCGGTTTGGTGGCGATCGTCGCGATCATCGGGGATTTGGCTAACTCGGCGTTTAAGCGAGTTGCCGGAGTCAAGGACTCAGGATGGATTTTCCCCGGCCACGGCGGATTGCTCGATCGAACTTGTTCACTGGTTTTTGCGGCGGTTTTGACCTACTATTACTCACGATGATGCGACGCGCCGTGCGGTCGCATTGTCTTGTCTGGGGGGCGTCCGATTAGGGACATTTCGGAGGAACGTTTTTTTGCTGACTTCAATAGCCGCCGCCGCAATTATTCTTGCTGTCTTAATCGTTGTGCATGAGGCCGGACACTTCGCGATGGCGAAGCGCGTCGGCGTTCGAGTCATCAGGTTCTCGATCGGATACCCGCCCAGGATTTGGGGCGTCCGGCGCGGCGAGACCGACTACTCCATCGGACTTACACCATTCGGCGGCTACGTGCGGATGCTCGGCGAGGAAGTCGGCGAAGACCCACGCTCCGACGAACTTCAGAACTACGTCCACGAACTCGCGCTCGATGTCCTCGAGGCGGCGGAAAATTACGGCTGGAGTCTGCCCTCGAAGGATCCCGATCAGAAGATCCTCGCACTCGCCAAACGGCTCGGCTCTCAGGATGCACGCGTGCCCGAAATTGCAGGCGGCGAGTTGAAGGCCCGCGCAACCGACGTGATGCACGAGATCGAAGTGCGCGATTCGGTTGCGCACGTGACTGAAATTATCGGTCGTGAGCTGAAGCCCGACGAAGCCGACGTGATGCGTGAGGTCAACGCGCGCGATTCAGTTGCGGATGCCATGGCACACCTCGGTGAGCATCCGACGCCGGCGTTGCTTAAGTCGTTCGAGAGACGTTCCTTCCCGACCCAGACTTTGTGGAAGCGTTTCGTGATCGTCCTGGCCGGTCCGCTCTCGAACATCGCCTTCGCGCCGATTTTGATGACGATCGTCTTTCTATGGGGCGTGCCGATGCTGCTGCCGATCGTCGGCCAGGCCAAGAAGGGACTGCCGGCCCACGCGGCGGGACTGCTCGCCGGCGATCGCATCGTCTCAGTCAACGGAAAGGCGGTCGAGTTCTGGAACGATTTTTCGGCCGCAGTCAAAGGCGGAAACGGTGCTCCGCTAAAATTGGGTATCGAACGCGGCACCGGGCTATCCGCCGTGCGCCGGGAACTCATTATCTCGCCCAAGCGCGAAGATGAACTGAGCGTCTACGGGAACAAGGTTCCAACCTGGATCATCGGCGTGCTTCCGCGCGGCGACGAACAGGTAGAACGCTACGGCCCCATCGAGGCAGTCGAGCGCGGCGTCACCCAGACCGGCGAGATGGCGGCGACCCTGGTGATCGGTATCTGGCAGATCGTCAATGGGTCG
The DNA here is from genome assembly GCA_963815835.1 of uncultured delta proteobacterium. Lineage (GTDB taxonomy): Bacteria > Desulfobacterota > Binatia > Binatales > Binataceae > DATGKG01. Next base: position 1,309,617 of record CAWFIF010000001.1, on the reverse strand, counting down.
GTTCCGGTGCGCCAGGCGGTCGGCGGACCGATCATGATCGCGCAGATGGCCGGCAAGGAAGCGCACGAAGGTCTTTCGGCGGTGTTGATGTTCACCGTGATGCTGAGCCTCGAACTTGGAATTCTCAACTTGCTGCCAGTGCCGCTGCTCGATGGCGGGCATCTGCTGTTCTTTGTCTTCGAAGGACTGCGCGGCAAGCCGCTGCAGCTTCGGACTCGCGAGATGGCGCTTCAAGTGGGACTGCTTTTGCTGGTCGCCTTGATGGCGTTCTTCATTTTCAATGACATCTCGCGAATTGTTCAGGGCTGAGAAACTCTTCGAGTTGAGCGCCGGGGTCGGCCCGGTGCTCGGACTGGATACCGCTAGTGCGACCGCCTCCCTGGCAATCGTCTCGCACGGAAGAATTCTCGCGCAGCTCACGCGATCGGCAGCCTCGCATGGCGCGGAGCTTCCGGCCGCGGTCGCCGAAGTCGTGGCCAAAGCCGCCCTCAAACTGAAAGATTTACATGGCATCGCGGTCGGTATGGGGCCCGGCTCATTCACCGGCTTGCGGGTCGGTATCGCCTATGCGAAGGGGCTCGTCCTCGCGCTTGAATGCGCTTTGATTGGTATTCCGACGTTTGATTGTCTAGCGCTCGCCGCATTCGAGCAGTCTTTGGCACCCGAGGGAACCTTGATTTGCCCCATTTTCGATGCCCGAAAGGGCGAGGTTTATGCAAATCTTTACCGCGCAAGGGCGGATCGGCTGGACAAGATTTCGCAACCCTTGGTAATAAGGTTACAGAATCTTTACCCAGAGCTTTCGGATGGGGTTATACTCATAGGAGATTCGAAAGCCAAGGAAGCATCGTTGTCACTCAGCGAGCGAGGAATACGATCCACCGTTTTGGACGAAGTGGAGCTTAACTCGCGCGGCCGGTATGTTGCGGCATTGGGGGCGGAGAGCATATCGCGCGGCGAGATGGATACGCCTGCGACCCTCGAACCGCTCTACGTCCGCACTGCTGAGGCCACGTTCAAACCCGTGGCGGCACATCCGGTTGCCGCTGCCAAGGAGAGGCCATGGAGCGACGAGACGAAGAGCTCATCCAGCAATTGATGACGCATGACGATGAACTCAGGGCTCTGTACGTTGAACACGTAGAGCTGAAGCACCAACTCGAAGCCTTCCGCGATAAAATCCACCTAAGCACCGAAGAGGAACTCGAAAAAAAGCGTATCCAAAAGCTGAAGCTGGCCTCCAAAGACAAGCTGATGGAAATCCTGCACCGTCATCAGGACCATCACGAGGCACACTGAGCCGCGGATCCGGCCATGAGAGCTCGAACACCACCGAATGCCAAGCCACACAATATCTGTTCTGGTCGAAAACGAATTCGGCGTGCTGGCCCGCGTGGCCGGTCTATTTTCGGGCCGCGGCTTTAATATTCAGTCGCTCACCGTCAACGAGGATCCCCTCGATCCGACGGTCTCGCGCATCGTGCTCGTCTCCTCAGGAGACGACACGATACTCGAGCAGATCAACAAGCAGCTCAACCGGTTGGTCTCCGTGATCAAGGTCACGGATTATCAAGGCGTAGACATAGTCGATCGCGAAATGGTGATGGTTAAAGTCGCGGTTGACGAGCGCACCCGCTCGGAACTCGACTCGATCGTCACCGCCTTTCGCGCCCATGTGGTCGATATCGGGCGTAACGCGGTCACGGTCGAACTCACCGGCGACGAAGAAAAAATCAAGGCATTTATCGCGCTGGTCCGACCGCTCGGAATCAAGGAGATCGTGCGATCGGGCAAGATCGCGATGGCGCGATCGGTCCAGCCCAACGAAAATCATCAGCGGCGCCCGGCGCAAAAGGCAGGAGAATAATCATGAAAGTCTATTACGACCGCGACGCCGACCTCAGCCTCCTTCGTCCCAAGAAGATCGCGATCATCGGCTACGGAAGCCAGGGTCACGCGCATGCGCTCAATCTCCGCGACAGCGGGATGGACGTGCGGGTCGGACTTCGCAAGGGCAGCGCGAGTATCGAGAAGGCCGAGAAGAACGGGTTGAAAGTCTTCGATACCACCGAGGCCGCGAAGCAGGCCGACATCATCATGATGCTGGTGCCTGACGAGCAGGGCAGCGAAATCTACGAAAAGGAAATCGCGCCCGCGCTTAAGCCCGGCAAGTATCTCGCGTTCGGCCACGGCTTCAACATCCATTTCGGATTCATCAAACCTCCCAAGGACGTCAACGTATTCATGATCGCACCCAAGGGGCCCGGTCATCTGGTCCGCTCCGAATACGCGAAGGGTCGCGGCGTTCCGTGTCTGCTCGCGGTGCAACAGGATCCTTCGGGCGACACCACTAAAATCGGGCTCGCATATGGCGCGGCGATCGGCGGGGCGCGCGCCGCTATCATCGAGACGACCTTCAAGGAAGAAACCGAGACCGACCTCTTCGGCGAGCAATCGGTGCTATGTGGCGGGCTCACCGAGCTGATTCGTGCCGGTTACGAAACGCTGGTCGAGGCGGGATACGCGCCGGAGATGGCCTACTTCGAGTGCGTCCATGAAGTGAAGTTGATCGTCGATTTGATTTACGAGGGCGGCATCTCCAACATGCGCTACTCGATCAGCAACACCGCCGAGTACGGCGACATGACGCGCGGCAAAAAAGTCGTTGGCGAAGACTCGCGCAAGGCGATGAAGCAGATCCTCGCGGATATCCAATCCGGAAAATTCGCCAACGAATGGATTGGCGAGTATCGCGCGGGGCTGCCCCACTTCCGCGAGTTACGCAAGGAAGGCGAGCATCATCCGGTCGAGGAAGTGGGCCGCAAGCTGCGCTCCTTCATGCCGTGGCTGGCGAGCGATCGATTGGTGGATAAGTCAAGAAACTGACTCCACAGCCGAAGGCGAGGAGTCATCCTGAGTCTTCCGAAGGATCTTGAATATGAAAGGCACGGCGTCATCGATGCCGCGCCTTTCTCTTCGCGCGTCGCACGTGTGATGTATCAATGATATATATCATTTGTGGCAGCCAAGGTTTCCAAGGTGGCGAAAGTATTCAAGAACGGGCGCAGTCAGGCGGTGCGGATCCCCAAGGAGTTCCGCCTCGATGTCGATGAGGTCCTCATCGAGCGCAAGGGTAAGAAGCTCATTCTGACGCCTCGCAAGGCGCGCCCTTGGCGAACCTGGGCGGAGTATTTTGCGCAGCGTGAGCCCTTGTCTGACGATTTCCCCGACGAAATCGAAGACACGCCAATCAAACAGACGAAACCCTGGTGATGTCCCGAGTAATGCTCGACTCGGACATTTGTATCTACGTCATGAAGGGTCGCCCTGCTGCGGCAGCACGACGTCTCGCCCGATTTGAGCCAGCCGACATCTTCGTATCGTGTATCGTCGCGGCCGAATTGTGGACAGGTGTCGCAAAGTCCAGCCACCGCGAAGGAAATCAGGCCGAACTGGAACACTTCCTTGAGGGTGTAACGGTACTGGATTGGCCCCGCTCAGCAGTCGTCCGCTACGCTTCTATCCGCGCATATCTCGAACTGCGCGGCTCGCGTATAGGCGAGTTGGACTTGCTGATAGCGGCGCATGCGCTACACGAGGACCTTCCACTCGTCACCAACAATGCCAAAGTGTTCCGCCGAGTGCCGGGACTCAAGGTCGAGAGCTGGATTCGCTAGGCGAACATACGTCGAAGATCTGTCTCGGATATTTTGGCTGGAAAAGCCTTATAATTACGCTGAATGGGAAAGCTCGCGCAAATGATCGGCCTCGCTCCTGAGGGTGGGAAGCTCGCCTTCGGCATTCTGTTTGTAGGCCTTCTCTTCCTCATCGTAGGATTTCCGATCCTGGGAGTTCCGCTGATTCTGCTCACCGTTGCGGTAGGTTCCTTCTTCCGCGATCCGGAGCGCTACCCGGAGCGCACCGAGGGCGTGGTAATTTCAGCCGCTGACGGCAAGGTCACCGACGTTTCCGAATGCACCCTTCCCGACGACCGCGAGACCGTCTACCATCGCGTGTCGGTCTTTATGTCTCCTCTAAACGTGCACGTGAATCGCGCGCCGGTTGGCGGTGAAGTGGCGATGGTCGAGCATACTACGGGCGATTTCCTCGCCGCGTATCGCGATGATGCCAGCACTCACAACGAGCGCAATCTGATCATCTTCCGCGACGCGGTGGGCAGGCGACACGGCATCATGCAGATCGCCGGCTACCTCGCGAGGCGCATCGTATGCCGCGTCCATCCGCATGACAAAATCGAGATGGGACAACGCATCGGGCTGATCATGTTCGGCAGCCGCGTTAACCATTTCATTCCTCCCGACTACCGCGTAAGCGTCACGGTCGGCGAGCGCGTGCTCGCTGGTGAAACGGTAATTGGAGAACTCGCACAATGACCGCTAATCAGGAAATCGTCCGCAACCCTCGCCAGGGAACGCGGATGCGACTTATCTCGGGCCGGATCAGACAACAACGCAAAAAGGTGGTGGCTCCCTTGCGTCGCGGCGTATTCCTACTTCCAGTCACTATTACTTCGTTGGGCCTGCTGTCGGGCTTCTATTCGATCGTCTCTTCGATCAACGGACACTTCGAGGTCGCTGCGGTGATGATCGCGGTCGCCTTCGTATGCGACGGTCTCGACGGACGCGTCGCGCGCGCCTCGCGCACCTCGAGCGAGTTCGGCGTCGAGTACGACAGCCTGTCCGACGTGGTCGCCTTCGGCGTCGCTCCCGCATGTCTCGCATACTCGTGGGCGCTCAAACCGCTCAACGGAATCGGAATCGTCATCGCCGGGATGTTCGTAGTATGCGGCGCGTTGCGCCTCGCGCGGTTCAACATCCAGACCGACACCGTCAACAAAAACCGCTTCGTAGGCCTGCCGATTCCCGGCGCCGCCGCGATGATCGCCGGCACCGCGCTCGCGTACAGCTACTTCGAACTCGCCTCGCCGCGTATGCTAACGACGGCAATGGCGCCGATCACTCTCGCACTAGGCCTGCTGATGATCTCGCGGGTACCTTACCCCAGCTTCAAGACCATCACGGTTCATAAGCGCGCGCCGATCGAATTGACGATCGGCGTGCTGATGGCGGCTGCGATGCTCTTCGCGCTCCCGCAGTTGACCGCTTTCCTTTTGGCCGCCGCCTTCGTTCTGTCCGGCCCGTTCCTGATGTTGCGCGGCGAGGAGATGCAGCCCAAGGTCCCGGTTCTTCATCCCATTCCTGTGGCCAACGGGAAAGATGCGGCGCCTACCGGAAACGGCAAGCGCACCGGCAGTCTGCATGATGACCCGGACCATCCGGTCTGACGGAATGCGGCGCGTCGTTGCGATCGGTCTTTTCATTGCTTCCGCAGTTATCGCGCTGGCGTTGTCAGGATGTGTGACTGAGGAGATTGGCCCTACCGAACTTCATACTACCGCCTACGTCGAAGGCGACGCTCCACCCGTCAACCAGGAGCAGTCCCGCACGAATGCGTCGCCCTCCAATACCGACAGTTCCAACTCATCACGCGAGGAATCGCACCATTGACTGGAGCAACAGCCACCGCTACAAATGACATTACTATGACTCGCAACCTGCTCCTCGGACTGCTGCTTAGCCTGGCCCTAACCGGGGCCCACGCCGGGTGCGTCGAGGAACAGGCCTAAACGAAGGCTGAAAAATCTGAGATGAGCGCCCTGGGCGGTGGGCCGAAGAAGCCGCCCGGGGCGTTTCCTTTTTTGCCGCCCAGGCTCCTTCGCCGCTCCCGACCTTGGGTCTAAAAGACGGAGGCATTGCAAATGAGCAACTCGAATCCCGCGCCGCAACAGGAAGATTACGTCCGCATCTTCGACACCACGCTGCGCGACGGCGAACAGGCGCCCGGATGCACCATGAACGTTGAAGAGAAGATCGCGATCGCGCGTCAGCTCGAGCGGCTCAACGTCAACGTGATCGAGGCGGGATTCGCGGCGTCATCGCCGGGTGATTTCGAATCGGTCAGCCGCATCGCGCAGACCGTCACCGCGCCCCGGGTGCTGAGCCTCTCGCGCACCCGTATCGAGGATGTCGATCAGGCGCTGCGCGCGGTGGACAAGGCGAAGACGCCGGGCATCCACATTTTCATCGCCACCTCGGACATCCACCTGAAATACAAACTCAACATGACGCGTGAGGACGTCCTCGACGCTGCGACCTGGGCCGTTACGCATGCAAAGAAGCATCTCGACTACATCGAGTTCTCATGCGAGGACGCGTCGCGCAGCGATTGGGACTTCATGGTGAAGGTTGTCACGGAAGTCGTTCGGGCCGGCGCGTGCATCATCAATCTGCCCGATACAACCGGCCACGCGATTCCAGAGGAATATGCGCAGATGTTCCAATACATGCGCGAACACGTTCCCAATTCGGAACACCTGATCTGGAGCGCGCATTGTCACAACGACCTCGGGCTCGGGGTCGCGAATTCCCTGGCTGCGATACGCGGAGGCGCGCGTCAGGTCGAATGCACCATCAACGGTATCGGCGAGCGCGCCGGCAACACCTCGATGGAAGAAGTCGTGATGGCGCTCAAGACGCGCAAGGACTTCATGAACATCCAGAGCCGCGTCGAGACGCGCCAGATTTATCCCGCCTCGCGCCTGCTCGCGCAGGTCATCGGATGGCCGGTGCCGCCCAACAAGCCGATCGTCGGCGACAACGCCTTCGCGCACGAGGCCGGCATCCATCAGGATGGCGTACTTAAGTACAAACTGACGTACGAGATCATGAAGCCCGAGGACATCGGGCTTCCCTCCAACAAGCTGGTGCTCGGCAAGCATTCCGGGCGACACGCATTCATCAATCGCCTCACCGAACTGGGAATCGACACCAAGGTCGTAGACATCCCGAAGGCCTTCGCCGAGTTCAAGAATCTCTGCGACAAGAAAAAGGTTGTCTACGACGACGACCTCCTCGCGCTGGTGAATGAGGAAGCGCGCCGCACCTCGGAAGCGTATGAACTGGTTGACGTCAACGTGACCTCCTCGACGCGCAGCACTCCGCAGGCAGAAGTGACGCTCCGCGTCGATGGAATGGAACATTCCGCGAAAGCGACTGGCGACGGGATGGTCGATGCGTGCTTCAAAGCGATCCTGAAGGCGGCGGACGTCAATCCCACGCTCGAACGCTATTCGGTCAAGGCGATCACCGGTGGCACCGACGCGCTCGGCGAGGTGAGCTGCCTGATTCGCGAAGACGGAATGACAGTCGCGGGCCAGGGTGCGCATAGCGACATCGTGATGGCGAGTGCGCTGGCATTGGTGAACGCGCTCAACCGGTTGAAGGCGCGCACTCCGACCGTCGAAAAGGATACCGCCGTCGGCGTCTAATTCTTCATTTCCTCTCCCGCGGCGGAGTTAACGAAGCCGCAAAATGGAGAGGTCGCGCGGCGATCTTTGGATCGCCGCGCGGGTGAGGGTGTTGCGAGCGCCACCAACTTTCGAAGCCATCAGCACGGCGATCATGGAACTTTCCGAAATAGATCTAACCGACCTGAACCTGTTCGTTCATGGCGATCCGCATCTCGCGTGGAAAACGCTGCGCGAGAAGGCGCCGATCTACTGGCACGAGCGAAAACCCTGCCACGGCTTCTGGGCAATCACCAGGTACAACGACGCGCAGACCGTATATCGCGATCCGATGCGCTTCAGCTCCGCCAACGGGATCGTCCTCAATGCAAGCCTCGCACATGAATCAGCCGATACGATGAACTCGGTCGGCGGCGAATCTCTGCGGGCCGCGCCATCGCGGCGCAGCCTCATCGCAACAGACCCGCCGCGTCATCGCGAGGTCCGCGAGATCATCAATCGGCGCTTCACCCCTCACGCGATTAGTGCCGCGGAACATCGTGTGCGCGGGATTGTTGCCGAAGTGCTCGACGACATGATTCTCCTCCGCGAATGCGATTTGGTTTCCGATGTCGCCGCCAAAATTCCCAGCGCGACTATCTGTGAAATGATCGGGATCCCGCGCGAGGATTGGCCGCTCATGTTCCGCCTCGCGTCGATGGCCGGTGCTCCCGACGATCCGGAGCATCAAGCGGGTGCCTCGGCACTTGAGACTATGCGCGAGACCCGTCGTGAGAGTTTCGAATACTTCGCGCGTCTGTTGGAAGGCAAATGCAAAGAGCCGCAGGACGACTTAGCGAGCATCCTCGCCGACGCGTGCCACAATCGCGCGACGCTCACCGAGGTCGAGGCGCTATCGAACTGTTTCCTGCTGATCGGCGCCGGCCAGGAAACCACCCGCAATTCGATTTCCGGCAGCGTCCTCGCAATGACTCAGTATCCCGAGCAATTCGCGATGCTCCGCTCCACTCCCCTGATGATCTCAACCGCGGTCGAAGAGCTCATTCGCTGGATCAGTCCCGTCACGCATGTGATGCGCACCTGCATCGAAGCTTCGATGCTCGGCGGGGTTCAAATCCGTGCCGGTGACAAAGTCGTCATCTGGAACGCGTCGGTGAACCGTGACGAGGAGGCCTTCACGAATCCCGACCGACTCGATCTCGCGCGAACGCCTAATCATCATCTGGCCTTCGGTTATGGCGAGCACTTTTGCCTCGGCGCGCATCTCGCGAGGCTGGAGTTGCGGGTCTTCCTCGAGGAGTTGTTGGCGCGAAACCTTAACCTGGAACTGACCGGCCCAATCGAGCGCGCTGCCTCGAACTTAGCCGCCGGGATCAAGCGAATGCCGATGCGCGTCGCAATTCAGACATGAACGCTCCGTTGCCATCCGCATCAGGGGGCTTGCCGCACGCTAGGAGTTGGGCTAAACGCTAGACCTTAACTATCTTCAGAGGCACCTCATCTTAGTATATTTTCCAACGGCAGCAGATTTCTTACGCGCTGGACAGCGCAATTTCTAAATGGCCTACAAGGTTCTAGTTCTGAAGGGTGACGGCATCGGTCCCGAGGTCGTCGGCGAGGCATTGCAGGTTCTAAAGCTGGTCGCGCGCGGTTCCGCCATCGATATCGAATTCAAGGATGGGATTATCGGCGGCCACGCCATCGATCAGTTCGGCACTCCGCTCCCGGATGACGTGCTGAAGCACGCCCAGGAGAGCGACGCGGTCCTGCTCGGCGCGGTGGGCGGCCCAAAGTGGGATATTCCGACCGCGGAGCATCGCCCCGAACAGGCGCTGCTCGGCCTGCGCAAGGCGCTGGGGCTGTTCGCGAATCTGCGCCCGGTCAAAGCGATTAAGGAATTGATCGGCGCCTCGACGCTCAAGCCCGAGGTAATAACTGGTGTCGATTTGGTGGTCGTGCGCGAGTTGACCGGCGGGATCTATTACGGAAAGCCGAGCGAACGGCGCCAGGGCAAAGACGGGCGCGAGGCGATCGATACTTGTATCTACACCGAGGCGGAAATCTCGCGCGTGCTGCGCTTCGCCTTCGAGCTCGCGCGCAATCGGCGCAGCAAGCTGACCTCGGTCGACAAGGCGAACGTGCTGGCGACGTCACGGCTGTGGCGCGAGATCGCGATGGACCTCGCGAAGGAATACAAGGACGTCGCTTTCGAAAATCAGCTGGTCGACTCGATGGCGATGCATCTGATGCGGCGGCCCAAGGACTTCGACGTGGTGGTAACCGAAAATATGTTCGGCGACATCCTCACCGACGAAGCCTCGATGCTGGCGGGCTCGATGGGGCTGCTGCCGTCAGCTTCGCTCGGCGAGGAAATCAACAGCGCCGGCTTCCGGGTGGGACTCTATGAGCCCATTCACGGCAGCGCGCCGGATATCGCCGGCCGCGACGAAGCCAATCCTCTCGCAGCAATTCTCTCCGCGGCGATGCTGCTGGATCATTCGCTCGGTATGCGTTCCGAGGCTGAAGCAATCGAACGCGCAGTCGAGTCTGTCGTGCATGACGGATATCGCACCAGGGATCTCGGCGCTGCCGCCAAAGGCATGCAGCTCGGGTGTAAGGCAATGGGGCGTCTCGTCCGCGAACGCATCGAAGCGCAGCAACCGGAATCTGAGTAGAGTGCCTCCAGCACGCGAACCGCGAGTGGCAGTAGTTGGAGCGACCGGCGCGGTTGGAAACCAGCTCGTCGAATTGCTCGAAACGCGTGCGTTTCCAAAAGGCGAGCTGCGCCTGTTCGCGATGGCCACCGACACCGCAAGCACCATCGAAATCGAGGACGCCGAATTCGAGGTCGAGGAATTCACGGACCCCCAGGACCTCCGCGGATTCGACCTCGCTTTCCTGGCGGTCCCCGAACGCGCCGCCAACGATATTATCGCCGCTCGCCCCGGTCCTCTGCTGATCGATCTCAGTGGAGCGATGCGGATGCCATCGGGGCAGCCGATCGTCTCGCCCGGAATCACCGGCCGCGAACGAATCAACGAACTCCGCGGCAAAATGGTATTCGAGACGCCGCATCCGGCGGCTCATGCGCTCGCCACGATTCTGCGCGCGCTCGGAATCGAAAGCGGTTTCGCTGCCGCGACGCTCCTGATGGGCGCAAGCGCAGGGGGGCGCAACCGCATCACGCAAACCGCGGAGGAATCGGCAGATCTACTGAGCGGCAGCCTCGATCTCGAGGAGAATGAATATCAGCGCGCGTTCAACATTCTGGCCAGCGACGCTGATCGCCGCATTTCCGAAGTTGTGCGCGCGCAGTGCGCGGCGTTGATGAGAAATGCGCCGACGCTTTCGCTGCAGGTTCTCAGCGCGCCGATCTTGCACGGCTCGGTGCTTTCGATTCAGCTGCCGCCCTCGGAGCAAGCCGGTTCCTATGCGGAGCGCCTGCGTGCGGCGCCGGGAATTCTTTTCATCGAGGACAATCGGCCGATCGGCGTAATCGACGCGCTCGGACAAGAAGCGATCGTCGCCAAGCTGGATCTTCAACCGGGCGGAGCCGCGCTGTTCGCGGCCTTCGACAATGCACGGCTGGCGGCGCTGATTGCGATTTGGATCGCGGAAAACCTCCTGCTGACCTCTCACTGATTGCAAATCAAGCTCACCATCGAGTACGACGGCACTAACTACTCCGGATGGCAACTCCAGAGCGGGCAGGATTCCATCCAGGCGCGCCTGGAGGCCGTGCTGGAGCGGATTTTCTCGACCCCCGTGCGGGTTCGCGGCTCCGGCCGCACCGATGCCGGCGTGCATGCGCGCGCGCAAGTCGCTGCGTTCACGCTGCCGCGGGCATTTGACGCGGCGGAGTTACATCGCGCGCTCAACGCGATTCTTCCGGATGATATCGTCATTTTGAATGTCGAGGCGGTCAACGACAGTTTCGATCCTCGCCGTCATGCGATCGCGCGCGTTTACGAGTATCGCGTCCTCAATCAGCAATGGCGCTCAGCGTTCGAGCAACGCTGCTCGTGGCTGATTCGCGAACCGCTCGATGTCAATCGCATGGATGCGGCGGCGCATATTTTCCTGGGTGAGCATGACTTCGCGGCGTTTCGCACGCTCGGCACCGATGTGAAGAGCACCGTGCGGCGCGTGCATACCAGCGAATGGCGCCGCGAGGGGGCGCTCCTCACCTATCGCGTCGAGGCCACCAGCTTCCTGCGCCACATGGTGCGCACCATGGTGGCCACCATGGTCGAGGTGGGACGCGGCAAGACCGAGCCGGGCTTGGTTGCCGAACTGCTAGAGCGTCGTGAGCGCTCGATGGCTCCTGCAGCCGCTCCGCCGCAGGGTCTCTTCCTTGTAGAAGTCCGCTACTGATCGATCAGATATGGCTGAAGCTTTCCCCCACGCGCGGTTCGCGGCGCGTATCACTCAGAATGAGCCACCTGACGGGCTGAACTGAGACACTGGTTGGGATCTCGTTCGGGCACAACGACCAAATGACGCACCTGTTGAAAAATCTGCTCGATCCTTAAGAAAAAAGGCCACTTTTGAGGCTTTCGCGCTTGCAATAACGAAAGCGCTCGTTCAGGCTTGCTGGCAGCCCATAATGCGGGCGCAAGGAGGAGGATGATGACGCAGTCGCAAGTAGCAGCGCATCTCGCTGACAAAGTCGGGATCACCAAGAAGCAGGCCAAGACCGCACTCGAGGAACTCACCGCGCTGGTGGTGCGCGAGCTGAAGAAGGAAGGCTCGCTGCGGTTGGCGGGGCTGGGGATTTTCCGCAAGCGCAAGAGCAAGGCACGGATGGGCCGCAATCCCGCGACGGGAGAGGCGATCAAGATTCCCGCACGCACGCGGCTGCGTTTCACCGCCGCGAAAGCGCTCAAGGACATGGTCCTCGGCGCAAAATAATTCCGCCCGGTTTTTCACCAAACCGCGAGATGGACTATGTCTCTCTCGCGGTTCGCTTTTTCCTCGTTAAGAAGCGCGCGCGGCTGGCACTTCCGGCGTTTGCAGATGCTCGGGGCGAAATCCCAATCCGATCGCTCGCGCCGGGATTCGCCGCAACATTGGCCAGCGTCGAAACTGCTTCAGAATCCAGGGAAACGGGAGCCGCTGATTGCTGCCGAGCACGCGGCTGATAAATCGATTTTGTATGAAAATTTGCAGGCGTTGGGTCATGCGGGTTGGAAACTCGCGCCGAGCCTGGACCTCGCGCAGTGCGTCGATACCAACCGCGCCTTCGCGCAGTCGCGAGGCGAGGATATTCGCGGTCGCGATCGCGTCCTGAATCGCCAGGTTGATTCCCACCCCTCCGATTGGCGACATCGCATGCGCCGAATCGCCGATGCACAAAAGTCCGGGGCAGCACCATGTCCGCAGGCGATCGACGGCGACCGACAATAGACTGATTTTATTCCAGTCGGTGATCTCACCCACGCGGTCACGCACATACGGCGCCAGCGTCGCGAGCTCTTGACGGAAGGCCTCGAGCCCGCGCTGCTGAATTTCCGCGAAGCCGCCCTTGCGAATGATAAACGCGCACTGCCAATAGTCGCCGCGCTCGAGCATGATGACGAAGCGGCCGGCGTCCACGCGGCCAAACGTCTGTCGCGGATCATCGGGAAGCCTGGAGATTCGCAGCCACAGCACGTCCATCGGGGCGCCCAGATTCATGACCTCGAAACCGGCCTTGGCGCGCATCGTCGAATGACGCCCGTCGGTTCCCACGACGAGGTCGGCGCGAATCTCCAACGCGCCACTTTTGCTGTGCGCGCGCACGCCGGCCATGCGGCCATTCTCTTCGATGAGATCGGTACCTTCGGTCTCCATCATCAGACGGAACGTCGTATAGCGCTTGCCCTGCTCGGCAACGAAGTTGAGGAAGTCCCACTGCCGCATGAACGCGATGAACTTGCATTGGGTCGGCAGATGAGTGAAGTCGGCGACCGTCACCCGCTCATCGCCGAACTCCGCATCGAGCTGACGCACCTCGTTGTGTGGACGCTTGAGGAACTCCTCGAGCAGCCCCAACTCGTGCATCACCTGCAGCGTCGAAGGATGAATCGTGTCGCCGCGAAAGTCGCGCAGAAAGTCGGCGTGCTTTTCGAGCACGACTACGTCAACGCCGGCGCGCGCGAGGAGAAAGCCCAGCATCATGCCGGCCGGACCGCCGCCCACGATACAGCATCGGGTCTGAATCTGCTCCAATCCGGAGGATGGCTGGGAACTCATTCCGAACTGCCGGCGGTCTTCCTGGAGGCGCGATTCTTCGCCCGCGCCGCGGCGCGAATCTCACGAACCTTCGTAAGATATTCCTTCAGCCGCGCCTCGAAGCCGCGCTCCGTCGGTTCGTAGTATTCCTTGCCAATCAGTTGATCCGGCAGATAGTCCTGCTCCGCCACGCCACCCTCGAAATTGTGCGGGTAGCGATAGTCCTTTCCGTAGCCGAGGCCCTTCATCAACGGCGTCGGCGCATTGCGCAGATGAAGCGGAACCGGCAGCGCCCCGAGCTCGCGGGTATCCTCGCGCGCGCGCTGCATGCCGATGTACGAGGCATTCGATTTGGGCGCGCTCGCGAGGTAGGTGACGCCCTGCGCGAGTGGAATAACGCCCTCGGGAAGACCAACGAAGTCCACCGCGTCCTTCACCGCGATCGCGATCTGGATCGCGCGCGGATCGGCGTTGCCGATATCTTCAGACGCGAAGATCACCATCCGCCGCGCGATGAAAAGCGGATCCTCGCCGGCCTCGATCATGCGCGTCATCCAGTAGAGAGCAGCATCGGGATCGCTCCCGCGCATACTCTTAATGAACGCGGAGATGACGTTGTAGTGCTCTTCGCCGGCGCGATCGTAGAGCAGCGCCTTGTGCTGCGCGGCTTCGCCGACGTGGACGGCGAGGATCTCCTTGCTGCCCGCGTGTTGTGCGAGTTCAGCGGCGATTTCCAGCGTGTTGAGCGCCCGGCGCGCATCGGCGGAGGCGAGCCGCACCAGTTCCGCGCGCGCGTCGTCATTGAGCGTCAGGTCGAGCTTGCCGAGCCCGCGGTCAGGATCGTTTAGCGCGCGTGTGATGATGGTCGCGATCGCATCCTCGGAGAGGGGATTCAGCACCAGCACGCGAGCGCGCGACAGCAACGGTGCGACCACTTCGAACGATGGATTCTCGGTAGTCGCGCCAATCAGGGTGACAAGTCCGCTTTCGACGTGCGGCAAGAAGGCATCCTGCTGGGCGCGATTCCAGCGATGAATCTCGTCGATGAAAACCACGGTGCGACGTCCGGTCGCTTCGAGCTCGCGGCGCGCATCGGCGACCGCCTCGCGCAGATCGGCGACGCCGGAGCTGACCGCGCTTATCTGGATGAACTCGGCATCGAGCTGTTTCGCGAGCAGCAATGCGATGGTGGTTTTGCCGGAGCCGGGAGGTCCCCACAAAATCACCGAATGAAGCCTGCCCGCCGCGACCATCTCGGAGAGCAGCTTGCCGGGGCCGAGCAGATGCTCCTGGCCGACCACCTCGTCGAGGCTCGCGGGCCGGATGCGATCGGCGAGCGGCTGTGCGGCGGGCTTCTTTTGCGGGAAGAGGCTCCCGGATGCGGCTTTGCGCCTCATCCTTCGACGCTATCATATGATGCTTAGGCGGCAACCCTTACCGAGCGTTCCAGGACTTGGTTATGGTACGTGATCCACGTATATTAGCGGCAGAGTTCGAATGGGATGAAGCGAAAAGCGCGAGAAATCAGCGCGAGCGCGGATTTAATTTCGAATTCGCAACCGCGCTGTTCGATAATCCGGTGGTGGAGAGCGAAGACACGCGCCGCGACTATGGAGAACTGCGAATCAAGGCTATCGGTATGATTGAGAACGAATGCGTTGTGGTTATCTATACACCACGCGGCGGCAAGCGGCGGATCATATCAGCCAGACAGGCAAGTAGGAGAGAGAGGAATGACTATCGTTCGACGCACCCGAGCTGAGATCATAAAGAACGGTGGCGGCCGTATTGACTGGAAAAAGTTCCGCTCCTTCACCGAGGAGGACATCGAGCGCATGCGTATCGAAGATGATGAAGCGCCCGACCATATGTATGGACCGCTGCGGCTCGTCGATCCCACCGCTCCCGACGTTCGTGCTATTCGGTGCAAGTTGCGGCTCTCGCAGGCGCAGTTCGCGAAGCGCTTCGGTTTCAGCGTCCGCACCATCCAGGAATGGGAGCAGGGCCGCGCGCTGCCCGATCGCCCCGCGCGCATCCTGCTTCGCGTCATCGCAAAGTCACCAAAGACGGTTGCGCGCGCGGTCGCGGAGCTATAGTTCGCGTTTGCGCGAAAACGTCGCGATGTTCTAGGTTTGAGGCGGGCTGGACAGGAGCCGGCACCATCTTATGATCGTTGGCATCGATATCGGCGGTTCCACAACCGACGCCGTAATCCTTGAAAATGGCAGTATTCGCGTAGTCACCATCGAGGCGAATGACCCCGTTGCGGCCGCCGCCGGTGCGCTCGGAAAAATCGTTGGTGACGTCGGCATCAGCCTCAGCGACATCGAATGCGTGGCTGCGACCGGCGCGGGATCGCGCGCACTCGGCGAGCAGCTCTTCGGGCGTCCGGTGGTGAAGGTTAATGAATTCACCGCGATTGGCGTGGGCGGAACGACGCTGGCTCAGAAGAACCGTGCACTAGTGGTTTCGCTCGGGACCGGCACCGCGATCGTTTCGGTGAATCAGGCTGAGATTCGCCACGTCAGCGGCACCGGCGTTGGCGGTGGTACCCTGCTGGGCCTCGCGAAGCATATGCTCGGCGTGTCGGGACTCGACACGCTCGAGGCGATGGCGAGCCGCGGCGATCTCCATCACGTCGATTTGAGCGTGCGCGACATCGCCGGCGGTCCGATCGGTGATTTGCCGCCAGGGACGACAGCCGCCAATTTCGGCAAGGTCAGCTCCGATGCGACGCAGGATGACAAGGCGCTCGCGATCATGAACATGATCGTCGAGGTCATCGGCGTGCTCGCGATCGCGAGCGCGCGCGCCTGCGATCAGACTGACATCGTGCTGACCGGCAAGCTGACGCGAATCTTTCGCTTTATGCAGAACCGCCGCAAGCTCGAATTTGTGTTCGGCCGCGGCATGGTGATTCCCGAGCATGCCGACTACGCGACCGCGATCGGCGCCGCGCGCACCGCGCTCAAGTTGTCGAATCGCACTCCCTGAGCCGTTTCCAAACTCAAGCCTCGTCGCGTTAGAATGCGCGCACCGGCGCGCGCACTTTTCTGCGCGCCAGTTCCGATCATAAGAAGAGGACGATGGCTTCAGAACTGCTCAAGGGTTTCCGGATGCTCGATCTCAGCGACGAGAAGGGCGCGATGTGCGGCAAGATTTTCGCCGACCTGGGCGCCGAAGTGATCAAGGTCGAGCCGCCCGACGGATGCTCGACGCGCCGCATACCGCCATTCCTCGAAGACGAGGTCGGGCTCGACCGCGGCCTGTACTTCCTCGCATATCAGGCAGGAAAAAAATCCGTCACCGCCAATCTCGATAGTGCTGACGGTCGCGCGATCGTCGTCGAACTCGCGAAAAAATCCGATTTCCTCGTCGAGTCTTTCCAACTCGGCTATCTCGATTCGATCGGACTGGGCTATGACGCCCTCGCAAAGCTGAACCCGCGACTCGTCCACACGTCGATAACTCCCTTCGGCGACAAGGGCCCCGGCAAAGATTACAAATGGGCTGATATCATTACCTGGGCGGCGGGCGGAATGATGTACCTGATGGGCGAGGAGGGCAAGCCGCCGATAGAGATGGCGCTCCCGCAGGCGGGACTGCACGCGGGCGCTGAGGCCGCGGTCTCCTCGCTGATCGCGCACTACCCGCGCGAGACCGACGGACTCGGCCAGCACGTCGTCGTCAATATGCAGGCTTGCATCGTATGGACTTTGATGAACGAACAGGCGATGCCAATTCTGCATGGCGATCATCTGCGCCGCTCCGGCATGTACGTCGGCTCGCTCGGCGTCCGGCGCAAAATGGTTTACCGATGCAAGGACGGTTACATCTCGAGCGTCATCGGCGCGGGGCCGACCACCAAGAACCTTATCGACTGGCTGATGGAAGCGGGCTACGGCGCCGACTGGATGAAGACCAAGGACTGGAGCACCTGGACGCCCGGGCTGTTCATGAAGCCGACGGAGGACGACCTTGGGCAAATCACCGACATGGAGGACCGTGTCGAAAAGTTCTTCATGACGATGACGAAGGAGGAGATCTACGCGCAGACGCTGAAGCGCCGGCTGCTGCTCGCGCCGGTCGCGTGCGAAGCCGATATCGCGCGCGACGTGCAACTGAAGGCGCGCGACTACTTCGTCAAGGTCGATCACACAGACACCGTTGGGCGCACTCTCACGATGCCCGGAGCGTTCGCGAAGCTCAGCGAGACCCCTATCGAGATTAATCGGCGCGCGCCGCGGCTGGGCGAGCATAACGACGAAATCTATGGCGAGCTGCTGGGACGGAGCGCCGAACAAATAACCGAGCTGCGCGCGATCGGCGCGATCTGACGGGCGAGGAATGCGATGAGCCGTTACGCTTTCGAAGGAGTTCACGTGCTCGACTTCGCATGGGTCGGAGTCGGGCCGATTACAACCAAGTACCTGGCTGACAACGGCGCCGACGTGATCCGGGTCGAGTCAGCGTCGCGCCCCGACGTGCTGCGCCTCGCGCCGCCGTGGAAGGATGGCCAGCCGGGCCCCAACAACAGCCAGTTTTTCGCCAGCTACAACACCTCGAAGAAAGGCATCACGCTCGATCTTGGCAAACCCAAGGCGCGCGAACTGATCCTGAAGCTGATCCCATGGGCGGATATTGTGTCTGAGAGTTTTACCCCCAAGGCGATGCGCAACTGGGGCCTCGATTACGAGCATCTGCGCAAAATCAAACCCGACATCATCATGTTTTCGACCTGCATGCAGGGTCAGACCGGCCCCAATGCCATGTATCCCGGGTTCGGCCAGTTGATGTCCGCGCTGACCGGCTTTTACTACATCTCCGGCTATGGCGAGGGGCAGCCACCCGCTCCGCCTTACGGCGCGTATAGCGATTTCGTCGCGCCGCGATTTCTCACCTCGGCGCTGATTGCCGCGCTCGACTACAAGCGGCGCACCGGCAAGGGCCAGTACATCGACATGTCGCAGTACGAGGCCGCGCTGCACAACCTTGCGCCCGCGCTCATCGATTACTTCGCGACCGGCAGGCAACTCGGGCCGCGCGGCAATGCGTCGATGCGCTACGCGCCGCATGGCGCCTATCGATGCGCTGACGAAGGCGCCGAGGAGCGATGGATCGCAATCGCGGTTGCCAACGACGCCGAGTGGCAATCGATGCTGGAGGCTCTGGAAGCCAATACCAGCGACGCGCGATTTGCCACCCAGCTATCGCGCATCGAAAATCGCGAGCCGCTCGATCGATTCATCGGCGGCCTGACGCGCAATCAGTCGGCGCATGATCTGACGGCGCGCTTACAGGCGGCGGGCGTCGCCGCGTACCCGGTTCAGAACTGTATGGATTTGCATCAGGATGAAAATCTCGAGGCTTTCGATTTCTGGCATTGGCTCGAGCACAAGCAAATGGGCCCGTCCTCCTATGAAGGATTGCAGCATCGACTCAGCCGCACGCCCGGCGAACTTCGCAGCGCCGCTCCCGTCCTCGGCCAACACAACGACGAGGTCTTCCGCGGGATGCTTGGCCTCAGCACCGAGGAAATCGAGCAGCTGACCAAGGAAAACGTGATATTCTGAGTTCGGCCGAATGATTGCCACCGCTGAATCGGGTGCGTCGCGCTTAGACGCCGCCTCATCGTGAGATACGAACTCCGCATTGCGCTCCGATATCTGCGCGCACGCCGCAAAGACGCCTTCATCTCGGTGACTACGCTGCTCAGCGCCGCCGGCGTGATGATCGGCGTCGCGGCGCTGGTGGTGACGCTGTCGGTGATGGGCGGTTTCGAGGCGAGCCTGAAGCAGCGCGTGCTTGCGCTCAGCTTCCAGGTGGAAATCGTCAGCATCGAAGGATCGATTCCCAACTATCACGAGCTTCAGCAGAAAGTCGTCGCGGTACCGCACGTGAGCGGCTCCGATCCGTTCGTGATCGGCCAGGCGATGCTAAGTTCAGGGCGCGGGCTCGGCGGCGTGGTGGTGCGCGGCATCGAGCCCGACAATCCCGTCATCGCTTCGCAATGGTCGCGCTACATGGCCGACGGCTCCCTCGCGGACTTGCTCAAGGCCTCCAATCCCGCGGCGCCAGGCGAGCAGCCGCCGCAAGGCGCGATCGCAATCGGTGTGACGCTGGCGCAGAAGCTTAAAGTGAAACGCGGCGACCCGGTTCGCGTCATCGCGCCGATCGTGGGAGCGGGCGGGGAACTGACCGCCCGCAGCGGCAATTTCATCGTCGGCGCGATTTTCGATTCCGGGATGGCTTTTCTCGACAGCAACATGGTGTTCATGGATCTGTTGCGCGCACAGACCTTCTTCGGGCGGCCCGGCGTGGTGGACGGTATCGATGTTCATCTCACGTCGCTCGACGCCACCGATCAGGTTGCCAACAGCTTGCGCGGAATTTTGCCTTCGCAATTCCGGGTGCGCAGTTGGGTTCAGTACAACGAGTCGGCATCGGCCGGATTCGCGATGCTCAAGCGGGTGTACGCGATGGTGCTGATGCTGCTCATTGCGGTCGCCGCCTTCAACCTCATCGCCACGCTGATCATGGTGGTGATGGAGAAGCGCAAGGACGTCGCGGTGTTGATGGCGATGGGCGCGACGCCTTCGGAAATCCGCCGCGTCTTCATTCTGAAGGGGATGATCGTCGGCGGCGCCGGCACTATCGCCGGCCTGCTGCTCGGCGTGACTGGATGCGTTGTGCTCGAGCACTATCACTTCATTCACATCTCGCGCGAGATTTATGGAATTTCGTCGGTACCGATCGCGGTGGACCCGGTAAGTTTTATATGGGTCGCTATCGCATCGATGGTGCTATGTCTGCTGGCGACGATCTATCCGGCACGGCAGGCATCGCACGAAATGCCGGTCGAGATCTTCCGCTCTTGAGTACTGGCGTCCGGTGCGGGATCTCGATTCAGCCGCGATGGGCGCGACTCCTGCTGGTTTCTAAATCGTAAGAGAATCGTTGACCGTCGAGCGTTCCGCTTGGGAACTGCAGGGTGCAGTTACGAGCTCGAGAGACGCCGAATCACATACGCGTTGTCCTGGTCGCCGAGACACTCGCACGCCGCTGTCGAAGTGAAACTCTCCAATTCGTATCCATCCGGGATTGGCTGTCCTGCGCAGATCACCATGATCGAGAGTTGGGCCGGCTCGGTCTGTTGGGTACGACACGACCCTGGGCACGAATCCGAAGTGCCGGTTGCAGTTATCACCATGCCTTCCGGAGGTACGTTTCCGGTACAGATCGTAGGCCCCTTTGCGCTCGACTCGATCGGCAGAAGCGTAAGGAGAATGAGGCTCAAGCTTAAGAATCTCACTAGTCTGAACATTTGCTCCTCACACCGCTCCAGCGATCGTCGGCTTTACAATGAAATCGCGCAGCTGATCGGACAGCTGATTATCGCGTCCCGGGAGTCTCAAATCGCCCATTGAATCAGTGCGGGACTCTAATCACCGAGCGACGGCCGACGCTGCCGAATCGCTTGGTCCCGAGATCCGGGTTGCTCATCGAATTCAATTGGCGACGCAGTGATTCGGGTTCGATCTCGAAGACTTCGCAAATTGAGTCAAAGGAAAACAGATCGTGATCGCCGCGGACGTTGATCCACCTCAGCGCTTCTCGGATTTCGCGTCGTTTCTCAGGGTCAGGCGACGATTCAAACTGTACGATGCATCGGATCGCGTCTTCCAGTACCGCGAAAAGCAGGCGCGCTTCTCCGTTGACATGGCGCGAGCGGACACGCTGATCGTAGTGCTGGGTGGGCACCAGGGAATCGTAGTCTGACGAGTGGCTCTTCTCGCGGAAGGCTGCCCTTAGGTCTTTCATACTAATCTTGACCTATCTCGTGGTGGCAAACGCGTTGCAGTTACAGGATCGCCATCTCCACTCTCCGAACTATGCAAGCTTGACGAGCATCCTATTGCTCCTGACGGAGAGCCAGGACCGGGCACGGAGCAATACGCAAGACTTTCTCGGCGATGCTCCCTTCGACGAGCCGCGCCAGCCCGCGCCGGCCATGAGTCACCATCACGATGAGGTCGGCCGGCAGCTTCGTTGCGACCTCGGCGATTACCTCCGCTGGAGGCCCCATTTTGTCGAGAATCTCAGATTTCACTTCCGCCAGATGTTGTTTGGCGATTGCGATCAGCTTCTCGCGATCGAGACTCTCCTGGCGCTTAATGAGATCCGTGTATTGGGGCATCCCGCTGACGTCCATGTCGAACGGGACGATGTGTAGAACAGAAACCATGCCGTCATTCTGCGTGGCTACTTTCGCTGCAATCTCAAGAGCCTTCAGCGAGCTCGAGTCGAAGTCGACCGGGACGAGGATTCGTTTGAACGGGAAACCCATTTCATCTCCTCTGGTGCGCGCGATGCCTAGGAAATTTGGCGAAACGCCCAGAACAGGAACGCCGCGAGCATGATGGAAGCGGGCAGCGTGAGAATCCACGCCATCGCGATGTTGCGGACCGTCTCAAGTTGCAGGCCGGACTTGTTGGCCGCCATCGTGCCTGCGATCCCCGACGACAGCACGTGGGTCGTGCTCACGGGAAGCCCGTAAAAGTCGGCCGCTGCGATGGTCGCCGCGGCGGTGATTTCGGCCGCCGCTCCTTGTCCGTAGGTCAGGTGATCCTTGCCGATCTTTTCGCCGACAGTAACCACGATTCGCTTCCAACCGACCATCGTCCCGAGCCCGAGTGCCATCGCAACAGCGACCTTCACCCATCCTGGGATGAACTTGGTCGCGAGATCGATGTGCTGCTTGTAATTGTCGAAAACCTGCCAATCCTCGGCGGTGAATGCCGGTTTTCCTTGCTTCTTCATCAACCGGAATGCTTCGCTCGTTAGATACATGTCGTTGCGGAAGTTGCGGGCGAACTGCGGAGGCACGTTCGCCAACTGCTCGTACATTCTCAGCTCATTGGAAACGTCATTTATGATTTGGCGGAGGGCAAGCGTCGTGTTGGGCGTGTACTGCTTGGTTCGGATGTATTCTTCAATTTCGTCGTGTGGATCAGCGATGACCGCGCTGTTGTCAAGATAATGTTGCAGAACCTGGTCAGCCTGCTCCGACACCGCGACGAAGTCCTGGGTCGCGCTCGCGGGTACCGCGCGATTGAGTGCATAGGCGGTCGGCACCAGACCGATCAGAATCAGCATGATAAGACCCATGCCCTTCTGGCCGTCGTTCGAGCCATGCGCAAAGCTGACGGCCGTGCAGGTCAAAATGAGCAGTCCACGAATCCAAAATGGCGGCGGCGCGGTTCCTTCGGGAGCTTTGTAGAGCCGCTTGTCGGTGATCACGGCCTTCGCGATCAGCAGCAGCACGGCCGCCAACGCGAATCCCACCAGCGGCGAAACCAGCAATGATTTACCGATGTTGGTGGCCTGCCCCCAATCGACGCCGCTGGTGCCGGTCTTAACCGCCATCAATTGGTTGGCGATACCCACGCCAATGATCGATCCGATGAGCGTGTGCGAGCTTGAGGCCGGCAGGCCCAGATACCAGGTTCCCAGATTCCAGATCATCGCGGCGACTAGCAGCGCAAACACCATAGCGAAACCGCCCGCGCTGCCCACTTGCAAAATCAGTTCGACCGGCAGTAGCGACAAAATGCCGAACGCCACTGCTCCCGTGGAAAGAAGCACTCCCGCGAAGTTGCAGAGCCCCGACCGCGCGACCGCAACGTGAGGTTCCATCGAGTGTGTATAGATGACGGTCGCAACGGCATTGGCTGTATCGTGGAACCCAT
Organism: uncultured delta proteobacterium; assembly: GCA_963815835.1. GTDB lineage: Bacteria > Desulfobacterota > Binatia > Binatales > Binataceae > DATGKG01. The sequence goes on along the minus strand of CAWFIF010000001.1, from coordinate 1,286,328 downwards.
TAACGAACTCAAAACCGAGCGCGATCAGCAGCGCGCCGCCCAGCATGATGAACGGGCGGATCGTGGTGGCCTTCTCGACCGAAAGGTCGGAAGCCAGATGGCTCGCGACATAGAACATGCCTGCCGCGAGAATCAACCCGAAGATAATGATGCCACCCGGCCCCGGTCTCCTGGCGAGTTTTTCGTCAATCGCAACTTTTGCCGGAATTGCACTTTCGACGGTCGCTGCCACGGCGGTATCCCCTGTGATCTGTCTGATCTTGCGAGGGGTAACATATACGCCGCGATGCTGACGTGGACATTAGAGTGATGTTGCAAGAGCGTGATCTGCAGGCTTGACGACCGAAGGTTTCTTTAAACTTGATGCGGGAGCTTCGATTTGCGGCTTTCCCAAGACGCTATTGCGCGGAACCTGCAACAAAATGGCGAATCGGCAGCCCAAGGAGCGGGGGCGGGGCGCGGCGAGGTTCTCGCTCCTCAGATTTGCGAGAACCATGACGCGCATACGGGAGTGATGCCGCATAGCTGATGTCAGGCCATGGGAAGTCCGCCGACATCATAGTGCCGGAACTGGGGAAAGTCTGTCGGACGCGCGGAGGCGGCTCAGTCTGACGCGGAGTCCGATTCCGGCTTGGGTGCGAGTTTCGGTTTTCTCACCACCAGCGTCTCGTGCCCTCGCACCTTGATGGTGCGGGCCGGTCCGGACGATTGCCCGTTGGAACCGTTGCTGACCTCGGGCCGCTTGGGCCTGGATCCGCCGCGCTGACGCCGCCAGTTGTCGAGCTCGTGGGAGAGCTTCTGAGCGACTGTGTGGTCGCTGCCCTCGCGGTCATCGTGCGTCACGATGTCAGCCGCCGTTTCGCGCATTTCGTCCGGAGCGCCAAGTGTTTCCTTTGAGCTCATGTGGCTCCTCTCTTCATCGAACGTGGGTTCGTGCTCCTTTCGGCCTATGCGACCTCACGAAACCTCAGCTCTACAAAATGTACTCACAACAATTTTTCCGTGCGTGCTGTGCACCGGGAATTTCAGACTTGGTTTGGATTGGATTGCTTGAATATATCCGCTGTACGCCCAGACATTAATCCGTGGTGTGATATGGTGGCTTGTCGTGCGGTTTGGTTCGAAAATCTAAAGGCTGGGGGTCGAGTGCGCCGGACTGCGTGATGAGCGCGGAGTCCGGCGCGCTTCAATCATTTTACCTCAAGCGGTCGGGAACAGGCTCTGCATGCGCAGTGCGAGGCCCATATCGCCCGCGATGCGAAGCTTGCCGCTCATGAAAGCGACTTGCCCGTTCAGTTTCCCCGACAACATGTCCAGGTAGTCCTGCGCGGTCATCGAGATCGTGATGTTGGGTGATGGACTCGCGCCTTCCTTCACGTCGATGGTCTGATCCTTGATGGTGACGTTCCACTTTCCGCCGCCATCGCCGGAAAGGTCGAACTGGTAAACCGCAGTGAGGCCCTTGGCCGCTTCTTTGTTGAAACGGCTGGGCATCATGTCAAACGATTGCTTAACCGACGTTGGTGCTGCATCAGCCATGGGAAAGAGAACCTCCTGGGGAAAGCGGCGGCTGCCGCGCTATGCGAGCCATATAAGCGTTAGGGTTCGAAGTTGTCAATACCGCTACTGAGAAGCTTAGTCTACACGCTCCACGTGGCCGGCGCGAGCGAAATCAACCCGCTTCTTGCGGAATTTCTAGAGCCCAAACATGTTCCCCGGCACCACACGAATCAGATTTTCGCGCACCGTCACCGGCGCGGCACCCTCGGCGACCGTCACTGCGCGGCTCTTTTCGAGCTCGGTCTTCACCTCGCCATCGAGAAAGGCGTCGTGACCGATCACCTTGACGGTGACCTTGCCGAGCCCCGCGTTGGCGAGTTGCTGCGCGATCCGGCTTTGCTGCTCGGCCCACTCGCCTTCATCAGTGGTAATAGTATCGACCACCGAGGTCACGCCCGGAATATTGCGGACGGTCTCTTCGGCGAGCGATTTCTCGCTCTCGCCGAACACCTTGCCGAAGAGCGTGACGGTGCCGCCTGTCGTGTAGGCCTTGACCCGGCGCAACTTGGGATTCGCCTTGAGACGAGCGTTCACCTGCTCGAATATCGAGGGCGTCGCCGCGGGACGCGCTATTTTCGTGTGGCGAGGTTTAAGCTTGGGTTTCGCGACCTCGCGTGGCGCGGTGGTCGGAACGGCCTCGGGCGAAGGCGCGGCGGCCTCTGCGCTCGGCGCAGCGAGCGGCGTCGCCGCGGGCACCGGCACGGCGGCATACTCGGAGGTTTCGCTCGGCGAGAGATTGGCGACCTTGGCCTGCAGGTCGGCCTCGAGGCGCGACTCCTCGGCTGAATCGTGCGCGAAAATTATCGGAAGGTCTACATCAACGTCGCTGGCTGTGGTGGCGGGAAACTTCCACATCGCCATCGCGGAGACAACCTTGGCATCGAGGGCGGGATCGGGCGAAGTCGAGGTGCGCACTGCGCCGTTTTCGACGGAGCCATCGGCACGGAAGTGGAGTCTTATCAACATGCCGTCGGCGATTTTGGGGTCAGAAGCCAACGAATTATTGTATGTATCAAGCAGCGAGCCGCGATTATCATCGAAGGCTTTTCGAATGATATCGGCGCTGCGATCCGGGGAAGGAGCACCGGTGCCTGAAACTTGCACTGGCATCGCGTTGGCCAGCGTCACGATGAGACCTGTTGAAACCGTCGCGGGGGAGCTTATGCTGATGGGCGATGGTGCGACACCAGCCTGCTCGTTCTTGGCGGCGCTCAGATGAATCGCGAACCATGCACCGGCGGCGAGTGCGATCACAGCCGCTATCGCATAGCCGATCAACCCGAGCATCGAGCGGCCCTCCTCAACCTCTATCGGGCTCGGCATCCTCGCGGTGGTTGGGGGCTGCGCCGCCGTAGGTGAGCCACCAAGTCGGGGATATGGCGACGGCGTCCTGGGCGGCTGCGATGCGGTCCGCGACGATGTCCTAGATGGCGCCTGCTCCGCGGGCTGGACCTGATCGAGGCGCGCACCGCAGAAGTTGCAAATGATCTCGCCTGGCTCGGCCTTGCCGCCGCACACCGGGCATTCGATGTTCGGGGAAGCCGCCTGTTTGGTGAAGGCTGGCTCCGAGATGAGCGGACTGCTATCAGCCTCGCAAAAATTCTCGCTATCGGGATAGGTCCGGTTGCATCGAGGGCAGGTCTTCATGATGGGCGCCTATCTCAATGATATTGGCCGCGGTGACGTGCGCCAACACCTCCAACTAGAACTGCGCCATCACATCGTCGCGGAAGCGCTCCATCTGGATGAGCTGATCGCGCGTCGAGGGGCTCGCGCCAAGGATCACCCGCTCGACGCCCATCTCGCGCATCCGCTTCACCTGATCGACGGTGATCGGCCCGCCGAAACGCGGCGCTATCGTTAGCTCCAGCGGCTTGCTTCGATGCTGCTCCTTCTCGTGCTCACGCAGCCGCTTGATGACGCGGTCAACCTCTTCCAGCTTCTCGCCGATCCCGTACCATCCGTCGCCCAGCCGCGCCGCCCGCTTCAGCGACGGCTCGGTATGCCCGCCGAACACGAACGGCGGATGCGGTTTCTGCACCGGCTTGGGGTTCATCTTGAAACCCTCGATGCCGACCGTCTTGCCGTGATAGACCGGCTCCTCGCTGGTCCACAACGCCTTGAGCAGCTCGACATATTCGCGCGATCTAAGCGCGCGATCCTTGAAGTTCATTCCGACCGCTTCGAATTCCTCTTCGAGCCATCCGATACCGACGCCGAAGATAAAGCGTCCGCCCGAAAGCACGTCCAGACTCGCGACCGCCTTCGCCGTGGCGAAAGGATTGCGAATCGGCAACACGAAGATTCCCGTCGCGAGGCGAATTTTGCTGGTAAGCGCCGCCGCGTACGCGAGCACCAGCATTGGATCGTGCAGCGGCGTTTCCGGCGGCGCGGGCATCCGTCCGCTCGAGGAATACGGATACGGCGACTTGTAATTAACCGGCAAGATGATGTGCTCAGGAATCCACAGCGACTCGTAGCCGAGTTCCTCGGCCTTGCGCGTCACCGACGTGATGCTCGACGGCTGGGTTTGGAAAAGGAACGTCGCAAATTTCATGAAGGTCTCTCCCGAATTGTCGCTTGTGCAAAGGGAACTCAAAATCGAAATAGCAGAATCGGCGGCGGATGACATAGCGCCAATCGAAGCGCTGTCTGGCAGCCTGTTATGGACTCAAAACTTGTCTTCCGGCTGAAGGAGACTAAACGCGTTGGGAACGGTCCACCTCGAGCCTTTCGAAAGTTCCGATAGGTTGGTCTTTGCCCAGAAAGCCACAGAAGTGTCGGAATCTTTAGCTAGTGTCGCGAGGTATTTCCGTGCTTTTGCGGTGCCTATCACGCCAAGGATTTGTGCCGCAAATTGGCGCTCCAAACGATCCTTGCTATCCGCCATGCGGATCGCTTGATCGATCCCCGCGTCTGAGGAGATACCGAGAAATCTCTGGATCGCTGCCGCCTCAGCCTCCGGGCACTCCTTGCCGTCATATTCACCGGGTCGAGACGTCGCTTGAAGGTGCGCAATGGTTTTGTTGAGGGAGTCGAGTCTCTGTCGGTAAAAGTCCTTGAACTGCTCGCTTACGTTCGTATAGTTGCCACCCGTCCATGCGTAGATTGCAGTCCAGTCCGCACCGCATTGCGCGCCGATTGTTGCCGCCATGTTTATGTAGACAAGTAACTCCAGGTTACCGTCGTGTCCAAGATCTCTAATGTTGTCCGCAACATCTGCCCCTGTACCGACTGCTCCATCGGTCGAACGCATCGCAAAACCGGATGCAGTTTTGTCTACGATATAAATTCCGCGACACGATGAAAGAGAATCCGTTGAACCGAAACCCGCCACCAAGGAAAGAAAACCGTCGTGGCGAAGATCAGCGAAGCGAAACGAGCAGAGGGATTCACCGCCCTCTCCTAGGGCGGAGTCACCCCTGATGGAGATTTCAACGCCGCGGACAAAACTCTGTACGGTCTTAATCATCGGTGGATTGTTCGCCAGGTTCGGCGATGCGCTGACTGACCAGTCCGCCGACGCGAGCTTCGAGCGCCGCGCCGCAGTTGGGCCGGCCGCTTGCGCGCCCATAGGCACCAACCCACAGCACATCACGAGCACGGCGATTGCCGCTCCCGCGCGCATAATCACGTCTGATGCGGCACCGTCTTACTCCGAACGTTGTAGGAATGAGAATTTTTCAGACCGGGTTTCCCTCCAGCCGGAAACCGATCCGCACTTCGACCTGGAACGTCGGCGCGCCATTCTTGCCGACTGAGCCGCGAATATCTTTGACCTCAAACCAATCGATGTTGCGCAAAGTCTGACTCGCCTTGGTCAGCGCATTACGCACGGCCTGCTGGATGCTTTCATCGGACACGCCAACCACTTCCACAATTTTGTAGGTCTTGTCGGGCATAACCTCTCCTCCGCGACATTCGAATGTCTGATGGTGCTGTAGCGCCCTCGCGGGCTCGATGGCAAGGGAGTACTACGCGCGGGTAGTGATCTAATTCTGTGTTGCTGGGCCTACGACTTTGGCGGTGCGGGGGCGGCTGGCGGCGCTTGAATTGCAGAACTGAGCTTATTTCCCTCAAACACTTTTAAGTAACGGTTGTTCCGAGAGTCGGCTTCGTACATGCACGCTAATAGTCGAAGCGCTTGCCACAATTCGTTCTCTGGTGGAAGGTACTCCACCTTGAATCCCAAAGCCGTTGCTTCGATATGGTCTATAACCGAACCGTGCGAGAAGTACGTCTGCCGAGTAAGGAGCTTCTCCACAACATCGTTGATTTTCGCATCCGATTCTCCGTTCATCATGCCGCTCTTCAAAAGCTGCGTTGCGAGTTTCCTCGTCTGTTCGATTGCAATTTGGCGTATTGATGGAGAACGAGGTTTTGCTGTGCGAACGCAGGATCGGCAAGAATAGTCGAAGGAATCCAACTGTTGAAGGCATTTATCTGAGGTTCAATCGGACCTAACTCCGATAATGCTCCCATGACTATGGAGCGTCCCGTGAAACATACCACCGTTCCGTTGCTCTTCGCGGAACCCGCTACGATAACGCGAAGATCGGGTGCCATTTTCTGAAGAACCGCGACAACATGCTCCGCTGCATCTGTCAAACCACCGATAGTTTCGAGCAATAAGTCAACGGGTGCGCCCTTCGTGTCTTCAAGCATCTCGACAAAGTAAGTGGGGTCGGTGGCGTCAATCTGTGCGTTTTCAGATCGATTGGCGAAATAAACAATGAGGCGTCGCTGAGTTCTCGCTTCGATGTCTCGAATCAGGAGTTGCCTAAGATACCGGTCCTTCTGCTGCGCCCAAAATAAAGGTGACTGTGTGGGTGGAGCAGTCCCCCTTGGGAACGGATCAGGCACGGCGCGATTCTTTCCTGCGGGCGCGTCTTACTCTTCGGATGTTTTGACCGAAATCAACTGCGCCGATTCCTTAATCAGACGCTGAATGGCTGAATAGTCCAATTGCCGTTGCGGCGCGATCCGAAATACATGCGGATTGACCGCTTCGCCGGTCCGGTCGCGAATCGAACAACACGAACCGTTCTCTGTTGTCTTTTTGATCCATCGTGTCCCGTTCGCCTCCTCCCCGTTAGCATCCACACAACCTCACGGCAGCAAAGTAAATATAAGACAGAATCATCCTTAATACAATTACGATTCGAACAGCTTATGCGCCGATCAATTCGCCTATGGACCATACGTGATCCGTTAAACGCGCTTCCATGGCGGGCGTGACCCTCAAACTCTTGTGAATTCGGCAGAGATTGAACCACGCGATGAAAAGCGTTACCGCTGCACCGAGGTACTTTTTGTCTTTGCTGAATCCAAGCGCGAGCCTTGTGAAGCGCCGCAGATAGGTTCGCACGCTCAAGTTCATGCGCTCGATATGGCTTGTACTGATGCGATCTTCATCGACAGGGCCGGTGACTGGTTCTGGCACCGTGCGGACAAACTTCGCAGCCTTGTACCAATCCGGTGAATCTTGCTCGGTTGTGCTGTAGTGCTTGATCAGACGCGCGAACGCGATCCGCGATCCGAAATTTCCCAACACGGCAGGGATGTAGTGCTCCAGTCCATCGGTCGTGATCTGAAAATCGATGCCTGATGTGCGCGAACGCAAGTCCGCCATGAATTCATAGGCGTGCGGCAGCGTGCGCTTTCCAACGTAGTACGAAATGATCAGCTTCGTATCGCTGTCGAGCGCGAGCCAAATGTAGGAGTCTCCCCATTCGCGCGGATCGTCCCATTTCAGATGGCCTTGTTTCGTGTGAACAAAAGTCCAAAGTTCATCGCACTGGACGAATTTCGGGCGCACGCCACGAACGTAACGATCCAGCTTCTCACGCGCATTATCAGCCGCCGTGAGCAGAAGCGACAGAATCGTTCCTTGGGTCACGTCCATGACGCGAGAGACGGCGCGCACGCTCATTCCCTCGTTCAGCAGAGCATTACCCTACGCGCGAATCGGAGGGAACGCTGCGGCGAACACCGCGGGATCGTCGATGGTGCGCAGATCGAGTTGAAAACCATCGTCGGTGACGCGGCCGATGATCGGGGGACGCGCGCGGCGAAAAATATCGGCGATCGAATTCGCGGAAATCCTCGGATGCGTCACGCGAATCGCAATCGTCGGCAATTCCTCGGTCGGCAGCGCGCCGGAACCAATCTGCGAGGTCGATTCGATGATCTCACATTGAAACTCCGCGCCCAGCCGATCGATCAAGATGTCGCGGGCGCGCGGTGCGATCTGATTCATCTCCGCGACCGTGCGGATGAGGAATCGCATCGTCGGAATGTCGGCCGCGAGATTGCCGGATCGCAGATAGAGCCGCAGCGTCGCCGAAAGCGCGGCGAGCGTCAGCTTGTCGCATCGCAGCGCGCGCTTCAGCGCGTTGGATTTGAGCTTCGCAATCATCTCGCGCTTGCCAACCACGATTCCCGCCTGCGGACCGCCGAGCAGCTTGTCGCCGGAAAAACTCACGAGTTCTGCGCCCGCCCCGATTCGCTCGGCGACGATGGGTTCACGAGGCAAGCCATACGCGCTCATGTCAACGAGAGCCCCCGCCCCGAGATCCTCCATCACCGGGATTCCTCGCGCGCGGCCGATCTTCACCAGCTCTTCGAGTGCAACCTCGCTGGTGAAACCGACCACGCGATAATTCGACGGATGCACCTTGAGCAGCAGCGCCGTATCGGGACCGATCGCGCTTTCGTAATCGCCCGGATGCGTGCGATTGGTAGTGCCGACTTCGCGCAGACGCGCGCCGCTGCGCACCATCACGTCCGGCAATCGAAACGACCCGCCGATTTCGATCAGCTCGCCGCGCGACACGATGACCTCGCGTCCTTCGGCAAGCGCGGTCAGCGCGAGCAGCACCGCGGCGGCGTTGTTGTTGACCACGGTGGCGGCCTCGGCGCCAGTGAGCGCGCACAACTCGCTCTCCACCAGCGCGTCGCGATCGCCGCGGCCGCCGCCTTCCAGATCGAATTCGAGATTGACCGCGGAGCGCGCCGCCTGCGCGAGCGCCTCGATCGCGGCCTCAGGCAAAATCGCGCGGCCAAGGTTGGTATGCAGCACGACACCAGTGGCATTGACGACCCACCTCAGCGCGGGCTCGTCTATCGCGGCCGCAAGCTCAACCTCGCCGACGATCCTTTTGATGATATCTTCGCGACTTGGCGCTGGCAGTTTTCCATTCGCGATCGCGGCGCGCATCGCACTCTGCGCGCGCGTGACGAGCGCTTTCAGATACGCGCGCGAAAGTCCGCCGAGCGCCGGATGCGCCTCGGCCGCGCGAATGCATTCATCGACCGGCGGCATCGCACGCAGCATCGAGGTGCGCGCGTCCGGAGATTTGTCTTTGGATTTTTTCGGAGAGGATGCCACGCGCCACGATTATCAATGGATTATCAATCGACGCGGCGGAGATTGTCGAGCATTTCCTTCGCGCCGATGTAGCCGACCTTCTGATGGCGAACCTTTCCGCTCGAATCGATCAGCACGGTAGTCGGCACGCCCTGGATTTTGAACTTCGCCATCAGTGCGGCGTTTTTGTCGTCCTGCGCAGTCAGGTCCGCGCGCATCCGCACGAAGCGCTGCGCCTCTTTGACCACCGCCGGATCGACGAAGGTCGAATGATCCATCTCGCGGCACGGGATGCACCAATCGGCGCGGAAGTCGACCAGCACCGGTTTGCGCTCGGCGGCGGCATTGCCCAGTTGCGCGGGATCGAAAGGCTGAAACTCCACCGGCATCGCCTGCGCGCGGGGAATCATCAGGTAGATAAGCGCCGCGACCGCGATGATTCCGATGCCGCTGCGTATCACCAGGAACGGACGCCAGTTGCGCCCGGCAGGCGAAATGAAACCGAGGAAAATCCCCACCGCCGCCGCATAGTAAGGAAGAATGCGGGACATCACGTGATTCGGCAGCAGCGGATCGAGGAAATAAATCGCGAGACCGACCAGGATGAATCCGAAAAGCTGCTCGACCCACGCCAGCCATTCGCCCGAGCGCGGCAGGCGCCGGATACTTCCTGCCGCCATAGCGAGTCCGATGTATGGAAGCCCGAGTCCGATCGCGAGCGTGAAGAACAGCGCGAATCCGAAGAGCGGATTGCCGCTGCGCTCCACCATCAGCAACAGCCCCAGCACGATCGGCCCGATGCATGGGGCGGCGACCACGCCCATCCCGAGCCCCATGAGAAAGGAGCCGGCGTAACCGGGTCTCGCGGCCCCCGCCCATTGCGCCATGAACTGCGGCGGCTGAATCACGAAGAATCCGAAGCTCGAGGCGGCCAGCACCAGCATCATCGCGGCGACCGCGGAAAGCACGTACGGATTTTGCATCGCGGCGCCGAACAACCCGCCCGAGAGCGCGACCGCGACGCCGACGCTGGAAAACATGATCGCGATTCCGAAAACAAACAAAATCGCGAGGATCAGCACGCGTCGCGGGCCGCCGCCCTGGTTGCCGAAATACGCGATCGTCACGCCGATCAGCGGATAGACACATGGCGTTAGATTGAGCGCGAGCCCGCCGAGGAGGACGATCAGGAATCCGATCGCATATCCGCGGCTGGAGAACGTGCGCGCCAGCCAATCGGATGATTGCTGCTCGGGCTTGCTCTCCGAAACATCCTGCGAGGTACGCGAGCTCGCCGCGTAGATCGTCGACAGCCCGGCCACATTGCTAATCGAAGTCGGCGCGAGGCACTGGTTGTTGTTACAGGCCTGGTAGTCGAGTTTGACGGTGACGGCGTCATTCGGAGCGACCGCCGCTTCGGCCTTCAACGGGACGCGAAACTGAACATCGCCGGTAAAGACCGAAAGCTCCTCGGAGGAGAATCCGAGTTTGGTCTTCTCAGCAGCGGGATATTGGACCTCGCCCGCCATGACGCCCTTGGGCAGCGTCAACTCCAGCTGCGTTGGGATGTAATCGGGACTCGACGGATGGTTCGAGTTGATATGCCAGCCCGCATCCACCCTCGCGTCGATGATCAATGTGCTGCTAGCGCCCGGCTGAAGCGGCTGGTCGAGACCGATGCTGCCGAAGCGGACCACAGCGGGCGGCGTTTTGAGCGCGGCCCTCGCGTCCGGCGCGATCAGCACCGAAAAGAGAAAAATCAAGGTGTAGACAATTGCGACAATACGTCGCAGATTCGTCCTCACCTCCGCATCTTCGCCGATCACTTCCGGCCTCCGAGTTCTACTTTCCGTTCGGATGCGCTGATTTGACACCGTCGCTTAGCGGAACGCTTCCCACGATCTCCAGTCCATAGCCGGGCAGATTAGCCAGCCGCGGCGGCATGTCCGAGAGGACGATCATTTTGCGCACTCCGAGGTCGCGGATGATCTGCGCGCCGATTCCGTAGTCGCGAAATTCCGCGTCCGGCAGGTTCACTCGCGTGGTCGGCTGCCGCACACCCTGCGTGTTGAGCGCGTCGAGCTCGGCCGCGATCGTGTTGGCCTCGCGTTTGACGTACAGCAGCACGCCTTCGCCCGCGGCCGCGATCTTCTCCATCGCGGCGCGCAGCAGCTTGCGCGTGTTGCGCTGCGACAATCCGAAAACGTCGCCCGGCAGATACTCGCGATGCGCGCGGACGAGGATCGGGCGCGAGGGATCGATATCGCCCATCACCAGCGCCAGGTGCTCGGTGAAGTCGACCAGCGTGCGGAACACGATCGCGGTGAATTCGCCGTATGCGGTCGGGAGCTTGGCCTCCGCGATGCGCTGCACCATCGTTTCGTTGCGCAGCCTGTATTCAATGATGTCGGCGACGGTGACGATCTTGAGCCCATGGAGCTTCGCGAAATCGATCAGGTCGTCGCGCCGCGCCATCGTCCCGTCTTCCTTTAAAATTTCGCAGATGACGCCCGCCGGCTTGAGTCCCGCCAGCCGCGCGAGGTCAACCGCGCCCTCGGTCTGACCGGTGCGCACCAGCACACCCCCGTCGCGCGCGCGCAGCGGGTAGACATAACCAGGTGTAATGAAACCCGCCGCAGTGGCGTCCTCGCGCACGGCCTCGAGGATGGTGATCGCGCGGTCCTGCGCCGAGATTCCCGAGCCGTGGCATCGCTTGGCTCTGATCGAGGTGGTGAACGCGGTGCCGAGCGGCGCCTGATTGTCGCCCACCATCATGTTGAGTCCGAGGCGGTCGATGCGGTCGGCCGACATCGGCAGGCAAATCAGCCCGCGCGCGTACTTGGCCATGAAATTGATGATTTCGGGGGTGGCCTTCTCGGCCGCCAGACTGAGGTCGCCCTCGTTCTCACGCTGCTCGTCATCCATCAGGATGACCATGTGGCCGCGACGCGTCTCCTCGAGCGCTTCTTCAACGGAAATAAACGGTGCCGCTGCCTTGCTGCGGGGGCTAATCTCTCCGAACATCAGTTGGACCTTCTGCGCGTAAGGGCGGTAATTCTCACCCCAGCCAAGCAGAATTTTAACCATCCTGCAAAGCGCGTGTGAATCCCCCATCTGTTATGTTTGCGAGGTGGCGCGCGACATTCGAAAGGCGGTGCTGCTGGGCGCGGGACGCGGCAAGCGTCTCGGCGCGCTCACCGACCGCATCCCCAAGCCGATGCTCGAGGTCGCAGGCAAGCCGCTGATCGGTCACATCGTCGATGCATTCGCCGCCAGCGGGGTCCGCGACATCGCGATCGTCACCGGCTACCTCGCGTCGCATATAGATGAGTGGTGCGCGCGTCATACGCGCGAGAATTCCCAGGTGCGCCTTACGACGCGGTATCAGGCTGAGCTGAATGGCACCGCGGGCGCGATGCTCCTCGCGAAGGATTTCGTCGTCGATGAGGCAACGTTCGTTTTCGGATGGGGCGACATCTTGATGGATGCTGAGAATTACGCGCGCTTCATCCAGACTGCGCGTTCGCAATCATACGACCTGCTGCTTTCGATCAATCGGGTTCGCGATCCATCGCGTGGCGGAGCGGTGTACGTCGACGCGAAGATGCGAGTTGAGCGGCTGGTCGAGAAGCCCGCGCCGGGCACCTCCACTACGCATTGGAATAATGCTGGCCTCTTTGCTACGACGCCGCGCATCTTCGATTACATCGTGAAGCTGAAGCCGTCGCCTCGCGGTGAGTTGGAGTTGCCGGAAGCGATCGCGATGATGATTGCGGATCGATGCGAGGTCCGCGCGGTGGACGTGCGGGGATTCTGGAGCGACATCGGAACGCCGGAAGATTTGGAATCGGCGCGCAAGCTGTTCAAGCCGCCGCACGGAAAATGAACCCGAAGGAACCGGCCGACAACTGGGACCGCGACGAACTCGCGCGAGCTGAGCCGCTCGCGGCGAGCGTTCGCGACTCGAGTCCAGGCACCACAAAGGTATTTGCGGTGCGGGCGCCGGGGCGCGTCAACCTCATCGGCGAGCACACCGACTACAGCGGTCTGCCCGTGATGCCGATTGCGATCGATCGCTCGACCATCATCGTCGCGGCGCCGCGCGACGATTCGATCGTCGACCTGCGCAATGTCGATTCCACTTTTCCCGCGCGCGAATTTCGCATCGAGGCGAGCATCCCGCCTTACCCCACCGGCGACTGGGCCAACTACGTCAAGGCGGGATTTCAGGGCGTCCTCGATCACTTCGGCAAGCGCGGCGTTGCGATCGACAAGCCGCGCGGCGCGACGATGATCGTCGACGGCCGTGTGCCTCCCGCCGCGGGTCTCTCTTCGTCGGCGGCGCTCACGGTTTCATCCGCACTCGCGCTGATGGCGGTCAACGGCCTCACGCAAGATGCGCTCGAAACCGCGCAGATGGTCGCGCGCAGCGAATGGTACGTCGGAACGATGGCGGGCGGAATGGATCAGGCGGCCTCGATGCTGGGGCAGCGCGACCACGCGCTCCTCATCCACTTCGATCCGCTGCGCGTGACGCCGGTGAAGATGCCGCCGCGCGCCGCCATCATCGTCGCCGACAGCCTGGAGATCGCTGACAAATCGGGAAAGGTGCGCGAGGAATACAATCGCCGCGTCGTCGAATGCGCGATCGCGGCCCGCATCCTCGGCAAGGCTCGTGGGATGGAGAATGTACGCGTGCTAGGCGACGTAGTGAAGCACCTCGAAAAATGGAACGCGCGCGATCTGGTCGCGACTCTCGCGAAGACCGCGCCCGAGACGCTCAGCATCGCGCAAGCCGCGAAGACTCTGAACGTCAGCGAGGAATCGCTGCGTGCGGAACTTTTCGGCGAGGGCACCAAGCGCATCAATATAGGTGAGGCGCGTCCGCTGAAGATTCTCCGGCGCGCGCGTCATGTGTTGACGGAGACCGAGCGCGTCAACCTCGCGGCGAATGCGCTTGCATCAGGACGCCTCGAGGAAATGGGCGCGCTCATGGATGCGTCGCATCAGAGCCTGCGTGACGACTTCGATGCGAGCACCGCGCGCCTCGATGCGATGGTCACCTGCGCGCGCGAGGGCGGCGCGCTCGGCGCACGCCTGACGGGTGCGGGCTTCGGCGGATGCATCATCGCACTCGCGCGTGAATCCGAAGCCCCCGCCGTACTGGATCGTCTCGAAACAGGATACTACGCGAAACTCGACGCGGGCGCGGCGTCGCGCGCTCTTCATACGATCGTTCATGCCGCGCCCGGCGCGAGCGTGATCGAATTGTGATGAGCGAACCTCAGGCGCGCTTCTGACGCAAATAGTGACGATGCGCCTTGGCGCGGTTGCCGCACGCCTGCATCGAACACCAACGCCGCGTGCCGTTTTTGCTGTCGTCCAGAAAAAGCCACAGGCACTTGTCGTTCGAACACTCGCGAAGTTTCACCAGCTGAGGTCCGACCAGCAAATCTCCCGCCGACCAGAGCACCGGCGCGAGGAGCGAGCCGGCGGAAGTCTTCGAGTCCTCGACTTGCCATCCAAATCGTCCGGCGCCGCGCTGGACAGCGATCCGCAACGGTGCGTCTCGGAGCGCGCGGTTGAGTAGATCCAGGTCGGCGTCGTCTGGATTGGCGCCCGACGCGACGGCGTGGAAGACGCGGTAGATCATCTCGCGAAGCGCGATCGCCTCGCTGAAAACATCGGCGATTCGCTTCGGATGCTTTTCGGACCACCCGCGCAGTTGGGGCGCGAGACGTGGAGGGATCACCCCCGCGTCGCCACACCATTTGAGCAAATCGGCGAAGGTATGAAGGCTCTCGGTCGCAGTGCTGCCCCGATATGCCAGCGTGTTGGCAAAATCCAGGCACATCTCAACGCGTGACGTAAGGACAAAATCTTCGTAGCTCTTCATCTTTCGATATTCTAACCACTACGGCGGTTGACACCAATGGATTAGGCGGCTATATCTAACCATCTAACAGGTTAGGAGACAGGAATTTTTTAATCAATCAGGAGGCGACGATCATGATCCATCACGTTTCGATCGGAGTGAAAGACCTTGCGGCAGCCAAACGCTTTTATGACAAGGCATTGGCGCCCTTGGGAATCAAATGCCTGATGGAGGGCGACGCGTATGTCGGCTACGGCGCCGGGGCGCCCGAGTTCTGGGTGCTGCCCGTCAAGCGCCCTGTGAAAGCCGACGACGAATCGGGCCTGCACTTCTGCTTGCAGGCGGCGAGCCGCAAAGCCGTGGATGCCTTTCATACGGCGGCGCTCAAATCGGGCGGGCGCGACAACGGCAAGCCCGGGATTCGGAAGGATTACGGCGAAAACTATTATGCGGCGTTCGTCGTGGACCCGGATGGTTACCGCATCGAAGCTTTCACGGAGAGCAAGTCATAGGTCCGCTTCGCCGAGCGCGCTTCTCATAGGCGCGCTCGGCGCTTACCCCTTCACAGTTCGAATGATGCGCGCGGAGTGCGGTGCGAGATTGAGCGCGTGGGTCTCCACACGCTGCTGCTCGTCGCCCATGTTCAGGATGAGATTGAGCACGCCGCTGGAGGTTGCGATAGAAAGAATTCGCAACGACGAATCCATCATGAGGTCCGACGTCATCGGAGGTTCTGTCTTCGATGCGTCGTCGATCTCGGCACCGATGCGCGCGACCTCTTGAAAGAGCCGCGCGCTCTCGCCGTCAAGAAGACTCATGTCATCCGAGATAAGGAGCATCCCTCCGGACGCCGCGATCGTCCAAGCGAGCGCCTCACGTTCATCGTTCGAGAGCCGGGTCTCCTTTGCTCGCAGCATGAGACAATCGGGATCGTTGAGCCACAGGCGCCGATGCATGAAGCTGCGCGCGAGGATCGCATCGATCGCGAGCGCGGTCCCAGGTTCTCCCGTGGTTCCGATGGTAGCTCCCCAATATGGGGCGACATCGGGACCGATGCGCATCCCGTTGACGATGCCGACCGCGGCGCCAAGCGGGCATCCGCATCCGAGGATGAAAGTGCGCTCGCCTGCGCCGCGTCGAATCGTCTCGAGACCACGGCGCAGCGTCTCCGCGCGTGTCATCGCGGGGTCGTGCCGAATTCCTTCGGCCGCCGCCGCATAGAGAAAATCCAGCTTGAGATAGTCGTAGCCAAAATCCTCGACGATCTTCCTGAACAATCGTTCCAGATGCGACGCGAACTCGGGATGACTCGGGTCGAGCGCGTAGGCGTACTTGTCGTCGCTGTTCGTCCAGTTGGGATTGTATCCGGCTCGCAGCGGCTCGCCCGTTTCGCGATGCTTGATAAACCAGTCCCCGTGCTCACGCATGAGAAGCGAATCGCGTGCGGCAAAAAAAGGCGCGGTCCAAATTCCCGCGATGAAACCGGCGTCGCGAATTTCGCTCGCGAGCTTTTTCAGTCCGCTGGGGAATTTCGCATTGGTGCGATCCCAGTCGCCGAGGGCCGCCTGATATCCGTCATCAAGTTGTAGGACCTCGATCGGAAATTCGGCTCGCAAATCCCTCAGCGCGCGCAGGTTGGAGCGCATCGCCTCTTCGGTGAAGGCATGAAAGTAGTGGTACCAGGAGCACCATCCGCGCTGATATGGCGCGGCAATTCGCGCGCGCATCGTCTCACCGAGCATCGCGGCGAAGCGCGACGCCATCCGCGCGGCACTCTCATCGGAGTGCCAGAATGCGAGCGGTTCGATTTCGCACTCGTCGCCCGATAGCAAGATCACGTCGTCGAGTAGCGCACGCGCCATCACCTGATTCGGCGTCCGCACCGTGATCGTCGTGAGCTGATGCGCCGCGTCGATGAATCCCGCGAGGAAGCGCTCGCGCGACGCAGCGCTTTCCACAATCGTGAACTGCTCCGAGGTCGCGCCCTCCGGGGCATCCTGCAGCCGGTTCACCTCGCTCTGATGATTAACCTTAGCGATGCGGCTTAGATCATCGCGCCGATGCGTATAAGTACCAACCGGTACCGGAAGGGAAGCGCTCCACGATTGATAGCCGTGCTTGAAAAATCGCGCGGGCGCATCGGCGGGAAACCCGGTGGCGAGGTGAAACCGGATCGAATCGAGATGGATAGGATGGCTGCTACGATTCGAAACGATCGCGCGCACGATCGATCGTCCATCGCGAGTCTCGACGCGAGCGGAAAGCCCGACGCCATCTTCCTCGATGCGATTGTTCTCGAGCGGCAGATTCAGCGTGCGCGCGTCGCCGTGATTGCGATATCGCAACTCGATCCTGTCGTTCGCCATCGCGTGTAACTTAGGTGACCGGCGCGCGAGTTCGCAATCGGCATTCCGAGCGAGCGATCCTGCAAGACGCGCGCGAGCACCAGGCCGAGGAAAATCCGGCGGCTGAGACGATGTCGCCCGAGCGCGCGGTCGACTAGGCCGAGTACGCAAGAATCATTTGAGCTTGTGAATCTTCGCGAAGGGGTCCCATCCGGCATCGCGATGCCATTCGTATTCCATCCTGACCGCGATCTGCTCCGCCGTTTTAAGATCGGTGATGCGCGCGATGATGGCGAGCGCCATGTCGATGCCGGCCGACACTCCTGAGGAGGTCGAGAACTTTCCGTCCTCGACCCATCGCGCCTCGTGCACCCAGTTCACTTTCGGCCCCTGCTCCGTCACCCACTTGAATGCGAACTTGTTGCTGGTCGCGCGGCGGCCGTCGAGCAGGCCCGCTTTCGCCAGCAGTGCCGCGCCGGTGCAAACCGACGCGACGATTTCAGCCTTCTGCGCGTGTGCGATAAGCCATTCGAGCGCGGTGTGATTGGTGACCTCTTTGCGCGTGCCGATACCTCCGGGTACCAGCAAAATGTCGATCGGCGGGCAGTCGTGGAATCCCGATTCGGTGAAACCGAAGTCCGCGATCGCTTTGGGCCCTTGCGCGCTGGTCACCGCGCCCGCCCGCTCCGCCACGGTCAGGACGCGACATTTACCCGCGTTGGCGAGCATTCCAAACGCTTCGAGCGGGCCGAACACATCGAGGAGTTCGAAGCCTTCAAACAGCATCACGCCGAATGTTTTCACTTCTGCCATCGCAACCTCCGATGCTTTGGGGCGATCTTTTCGGAAGGTTGAAGCTACTCAGGCGGCGACGGCGAGGCAACTTCTCCAAGGATCGCGCGAGCTTCCCGCGAATAGACGCCGGGCGAATGGAACAGGATCAGAGGCGGTTCGATGGCCACCTCGATGCCGCCGTTCTTGCGCGCCTCGATCAAAATGGTCGTTGCAGTTGCGCTGGAATACGGATGAACGAAGCGGATACGCTTCGGTTCGAGGTAATGCTCGCGCAGCACGGAGATCAATTCGGCCGATCGGTCGGCGGCAAACACGAATACGGCTCTTCCACCGCGGCGCGTGCATCGCGACGCCGCCGCGACAAAATCCTCGAGAGTTCCGGAGCTTTCGGACCTGGCGATGCGGCGCGATTCGTGCGGGCTGACGCGGCCGGCCTTGCTCGCACGATAAGGTGGATTTGCGACCACGACGTCGAAGCCTTCGCGCGGCACCTTCGCATCGTTCAGCTTGCGCAGGTCGGCTGCGACAGCGCGGATCGAATCGAGACTGTTTAGCTCCGCGCTGCGACGAATCATCGCAACCAGCTCCGGTTGAATTTCGATCGCGACGATCTCACGCGGCTGATGCAAGGCGGCGATCGCCAAGGAGATCACACCGGTCCCCGCGCCGAGTTCGAGCACACGATCGCGGCCGCGCACGGATACGAAGCGCGCGAGCAGGATGGAATCCACCGAGAAGCGATAACCCTTGCGCGGCTGGATGACCCCAATCCTGCCGCCTAGGATCGTATCGCAGGTTTCGCTACTTTCAGTAGTCTTCATGGATGCGGCCGAGAAAGGCGAACGTTACGCGCGCATCTTCCGCAAGGCCGGGACCTTTCTCGGCAAGGGCAACATAGCGCGCGCGGTCGAGGTACTTAAGGAGGGCGTCGAACTAGCCCGCACGCTCGGCGACGCGCGGATGGCCGAGCGCTTCCAGAACGAGATCGATCGCGCACAATCCGGATCCGGAAACGGCGAAAAATAGCCACGATCTTGCAAATTTCAAGTGGTTCGGAACAGTCGTTCAGACGCTTGACGGCGCGCGGTTCGTACTTAAGTTAATTCTCGTAAAGATATTCTCCACTTAGGGGTCAGACGAAAAATGGAAGTCACGCTGCTAAACACCAATCACATGCCCAACGGATGGTTGGCGGGTCAGCTTACCGGTATCTGGAAGGATCTCGCCCGCGACCTCGATGGGCGCAACGCCAACGCTCACGTCAGGCCCGCCGCTGACGTAGTCGAAGACACGGACAGCTATCAGTTCTCCTTCGAAATGGCGGGGCTGAAGAAAGACTCAGTTGACGTTCGCGTTGAAGACGGTCATCTGATCATCGAGGCCGAGCGCGTGCGTCCCGAGCTGCCCAAGGAAGCGCAGGTTCACCTGAGCGAGCGCACCTATGGCCCGATTCGGCGCACATTCAAGATGCCCGAGGACGCTCTGACCGACGGAATCTCCGCCACCTATCGCGACGGAATTCTGGATGTCCGGGTTCCCAAGAAGCCGGAGACCAAGCCGCTGCGGATTAAGGTGAACGCCGACTAACGAACGCAATTCCCTTCCTCCAAACTGAACGATTGTTCTGACGAGCGGCGCCGGCATCGTGGAGTCCACGGTGCCGGCGTCTTAGTATGCAGAATTCTCGCTGCATCAATCCTGCGGTTCGCACCTGATATACTCAATTCGCAAAGCCACCTGGCCGATGCGGTGACTTCGTAATGGAGGGGCGACGGCAATGACAATCCTTCTCATCGTGATCGCGGCGCTGGTGATCTACGTAATCGCCGCATACAACGCGCTGGTCAGCGCGAAAAACCAGGTTGACAACGCATGGCGGCAGATCGACGTCCAGCTCAAGCGGCGTCACGACCTGATTCCCAACCTGGTCGAAGCGGTCAAAGGCTACATGAATTTCGAGCGCGACACTCTGACCCAGGTCGTCGAGGCACGCGCCAAAGCCGTCAACGCACCTGATCAAGCTTCCCGGATGGTCGCTGAAAATCAGATCACGGCCGGAATGGGGAAGCTGCTGGCGGTGATGGAAAATTATCCGCAGCTCAAGTCCGATCAGAATGTGATGCAGCTCCAGGAGGAGCTGACCACCACAGAAAATCAAATCGCCTTCTCCCGTCAGGCTTATAATGATGCGGTGCTGTCGCTGAACACCAGGACCGAGAAGTTCCCCGGCAACATCATCGCGACCAATTTCGGATTCAAGGGCGCCGAATATTTCAAGGGCGCGCCCGAAGATCAGGCGGTCCCGAAAGTCGACCTCGGGCTGACGCCGCGCGCCTGACGCCTCGATGCCGGCCGCATCCGATTTTCGCGCGCTCGAGCGTCGCAACCGCCGCGACACCGTGGTGCTGATCGCCGCGTTTATCGTACTTTTCTTGATGATCGGTTGCGCCTTCGATTTCTTTTCCGGCACGCTGCGAATCCAACAAGGCCATCTCTACGGGGCGCCGATTTTCATGGGCCTCGCGCTGATTTTCGCGTCGGTCCAGTCGGTGGTTTCCTACTTCGGCGGCGCGCCGCTGATCCTGCTCTCGGTGCACGCGCAACCGCTCACTCCCGATACGCCAAAGCATCAGATGGTGCTCGATGTGATCCAGGAAATGGCGCTTGCGTCGCGACTGCCGGTACCGAAGGCGTATTTCATTCCCGATCCCGCGCCCAACGCATTCGCAACCGGGCGCAATCCGGAGCACTCGGTGATCTGCGTCACGCAGGGCCTCATCGACGATATGGATCGCGAGGAGTTGCAGGGCGTCATCGGGCACGAGATGTCGCACATCGCCGACTACGATATCCGCACCATGATGATGGTCGCGGTGCTGGTGGGCGGCATCGCGATGCTCTCGGACTTCATGGTACGCGCGAGTTTTTTCAGTAGCAGAGGCCGCGATTCCAACCGCAATGACGGCGGCCTCATCGTGATTTTGATGATCGTGCTGGCGATGCTCGCGCCGATGCTGTCGCAGCTGATCGCGATGGCGGTTTCCCGCGAGCGCGAATACCTCGCCGATGCTTCCGCGGTCGAGTTCACCCGCAATCCGCGCGCGCTGCTGCGTGCCCTGCAGCGGATCGCGGAGACTGAGTCGCCGCTGAAGGAAGGCGTGCGCGGCACCGCGCATCTGTTCATCGTCAATCCGCTCGCGGCGAATGCCGATGATGACGGCGGTTTTCTCGCCAACCTGTTGTTGACCCATCCCCCGCTGCGCAAACGTATCGAGCGCCTCCAGGCGATGCTGGGCGCGCCTGCTGCGGCAACCCCGGTTCCCGATCGCGTCTGAACTTTTTCTGATTCGCGCTGAAAAATTTTCTCGATTAGCGGTTTACCATATCGCTTCGACCTCGGCGCAGGCGGTATTCTGTGAATCATTGAGGGTGGGGGCTGGATTGAAGCATGCCGGACGGTACTGAAGATCTCACAGATCCGAGCGCAATCATCCGCGAATTGATCGAGGCGGGCGCGACGCTCGAGGCGCTCGGTCATCACGAGGAATCGATCGCGGCATACACCGAGGTCGACACGCGCTTCGGCTCCGAGACCGACGCTGAGGTCGCCGACCTGGTCGCCATCGCGCTGATTCGGAGAGGCCAACTGCTTTCGAAACTGCGCCGCCGAGAGGAATCCATCGCGATCTTTGATGATGTGGTCAGCCGCTATCAGGCGAGCGAGGATCCGCGCTTTCGCATCCGGGTCGCGACGGCGCTGTTCCACACCGGTATCGATCTCGCGATGCTGAACCGCCTTGAGGAAGCGATCGCCACTTACAATCTCGTCATCGACCGATATGCTGGCGACGAAGGATTCGAGCTTCGCGTCGCGGTCGCGCGCTCGATGCTGAACAAGGGCGCGGAGCTGGGCAGGCTCAATCACAATGACGAGGCGATCGAGACCTACGAAGAGCTCGCGAAAAAATTCGCCGATGCGCAACAGGCGGAGCTGCGCGCCTCCGCGGCAGCCGCGCTGGTGAACAAATCGGTGCGCCTCGCCGTACTCGGCCGCCATGATGAGGCGCTCAGAACCTGCGAGCACGTCATCAGAGGCTTCGAGCAAGACCCGGCGCAGGAAGTTCAGGCGCAAGTCGCGCGAGCGTTGTTCGAACGCGGCGTACGTTTCGGCGAGATGGAGCGCAACGCGGAAGCGATTACCGCCTACAGCCAATTGGTGAATCGCTTCGGCGACAAGACGCACCCTGGCATTCAGAAGGAAGTCGGAATGGCGCTGGTCAACAAGGCGGCGCGGCTCGGCAAGTTGGGGCGCCATCAGGAAGCGGTCGCCACATACAATGAGGTGGTCACGCGCTTCGGAGAATCCACCGACCCGGGCCTGCTCGAGCGGGTCGCGCGCGCGATGGTGAACAAGGCCTCGAACCTCGCGACGCTCAATCGCAACGCGCAGGCGCTCGAAGCGCTCGACGCGGTGGAGGAACGCTTCGGCTCCAGCGACGATCCGCAGATTCAGCAGGAGGTCGCGCGCGCGATGGTCAACAAGGCGCGGCGGCTCGACGCGATGAATCGCGGCGCCGAGGCGCAGCGGGTGTTCGCGTCGGTGGTCAGCCGCTTCGGAAAGGCCACCCATCGTGGCGTACGCAAGCAAGTTGACGAGGCACGCAAGCTACTGCTCTAGTTCCCTCGATCGAGCACTCGAAGATTTCGTCGCTCGCAAGGGCGTGGAATTTCTCTCGCCCCTCGGTAAGCTCTTGATGTGAAGGACATTCCATCTCGGATAGCCGAGATCTGCCAGCGTGTGGCGGCGCGGCTGCGCAAGATCGATGGTATCGAGGCGGTCGCCCTCGGCGGCTCGTGGTCGCGCGGAACCGCGCGCGCCGACTCAGACATTGATCTCGGCCTCGCGTATGACGGCGACCATCCGTTCTCGATCGCCGAACTGGCCGAAGCCGCGCGTGAACTCGACGATCGTCATCTCGATGGGCTGGCGACGCCCATCGGCGCATGGGGTCCCGGCGTGAACGGCGGCGGGTGGCTGCTTATCGACGGCGGTCACGTTGACTTCCTCTATCGCGATCTGAACCGGGTGCGCGAAGTTGTCGAGCGCTGCATCGCCGGCGAGCCCGACGCGGTTTACCAGCTCGGCCATCCGATGGGTTTTCAGAATCAAATTTACGTTGGTGAGACGCACTTCTGTCTGCCGATTTTCGATCGCGACGGCAAGCTCGCGCGGCTCAAGGCGATGGTCGCGGAGTATCCGGAGAAGATGCGCGTCGCGCTGGTTCGGAAGCATCTCTTCGATTCCGCGTTTCACATCGAGATCGCCGCCAAACCTGCCGCGCGCACCGACATCATGTACGTCTCAGAATGCCTCTCGACCGCGACCGGTTTCATGACGCTGGTGCTGTATGCGCTCAATCGCCAGTTTTATCTGAACGAGAAGAGCGCTTTCCTGCAGAGCGCCGGATTCGCGATTCGCCCGCCGCGGATACATGAGCGAGTCGCGAAAATCCTCGGCACGATCGGCAGCGACGCATCCGTACTCGCCGCGAGCGTCGATGCGATGCGCGAGGTTCATCGCGATCTCGCAAAGCTGTGCCGCAACGAAATGCCTGAGGCCGAGCTCGCAAAAGCGATGGGCGCGCTCTGGCGCGAATAGCGGCGTGGAGTATGCGCTAGTGCGGCGGCTTCGCGTCGTTCAAAATGTCTAGTCAGTGAAACTTTCCATCATAGACCAGTCGCCGGTTTCCGAAGGCTCGACGCCTGCCGACGCGCTGCGCAACACCATCGAACTTGCGAAGCTGGCAGACCGGCTCGGCTACGAGCGCTACTGGATCGCCGAGCATCACGGGATGGCGACGCTCGCGAGCCCCGCGCCCGAGATTCTCATCACGCGCGTCGCCGCGGAAACCTCGCAGATCCGGGTTGGCTCGGGCGGCGTGATGCTGCCGCACTACAGCTCGATGAAGGTGGCGGAGACTTTCAGGATGCTGCACGCGCTGTATCCCGAGCGCATCGATCTCGGGATCGGGCGCGCGCCAGGTGGAACCGGCCTCGAGACGTTCGCGCTGATGCGCGATCGCAAGCGGCACGAGGTCGCCGACGACTTCCCGCAGCAGGTGATGGAGTTGCTCGCGTTTCTGAACCGCGGCTTCCCGAGCGATCATCCGTTCAGCCGCATCAACCTCACGCCCTCGATGCCGGGCGGCCCCGAGGTATGGCTGCTCGGCTCCAGCATGTGGAGCGCGTCGGCGGCCGCGCAATTCGGTTTGCCATATGCATTCGCGCATTTCATCGATCAGCGGCCGACGCGATCCGCGATAGAGTATTATCGATCGCACTTCACGCCGTCTGATTATCTGAAGGCGCCGCAGTCGATCGTCGCGCTGGGTGCGATTTGCGCCGACACCAACGAGGAAGCGCAGCGCCTGGCCGCGAGTTCGCGATTGCTGATTCGCCGCATCAGGCGCGGCGACAGCCGTCCGGTGCCGACGCCCGAGGACGCGTTGAAAGAGCTTAGTGCGATGCCCGATCCGGAGCCGCCGGTGACCACCGAATTTCCGCGCTATCACGTCGGCGCGCCCGAGGAGCTGCGCGACAAGCTCATCGACATGGCGAGCCAGCTTCATGTTGAGGAGCTGATGATCGTGACTATTGTGCATGACCATCGCGCGCGAATGCGCTCCTACAAACTTCTCGCCAAGGCCTTCGATCTGAAGCCGCGCGAATAATCCCTGAAGATCCGAGCCCTCGCTTCTTAAAGATGCGGTGATTGAAATTTCGCGCCCGGATTGCTCCGCTGTGGGCTCAACGTGAAACTGTCGGCGGAGGAACAACAAATGCGCGCAAGCGCAACAGCCTCGATACGAAGAACGATCGTTGGGACAATCGGCGTCGCAGTAGCGATGGCCTTCGGCGCGGCGCAGCCGGCGTCAGCTTCGTCGTCGACAGGAAAGAGTCACGCGGCAAAGACACCGATAAAGCATTTGATTGTCATCGTTGGAGAGAACCGCACGTTTGACCACTTGTTCGGCGCCTATCGGCCTCGCGAGGGACGCGACGTCATGAATCTGCTCTCGCAAGGAATCATCAAGGACGACGGGACGCTCGGTCCGAATTTTATCAAGGCGCAACAGTGGCAAGCCGATGACAAAGATCGATACTCGATCGCGCCCACACACACTCAACCGTTCACCACATTACCGCAGCCGAACACCAATCATGCGCTAGGCCAACCGCAGAACGTCGCGGACGCGCGCTTTCCCGCCAACCTAGCCAACGGTCCATTTCAGCTCAGCAAGTATGCTCCCTATCAGCTCTCCTACACGGGCGATCCGGTTCATCGGTTCTTTCAGATGTGGCAGCAGTTCGATGAAGGAAAGAACGATCTCTTCACCTGGGTTGGAGCGACTATCGGCACTGGCAGCAACGGTCAGCCGGCGCCGGCGCCCTTCACCGATCAGAGCACGCGCCAGGGCGGTGTCGCGATGGGTTTCTACAACATGAGTCAAGGCGATGTCCCGGTCTTCAAGTTCATCGCGGATAACTATGCGCTCAGCGACAACTATCATCAGGGCATCATGGGTGGAACCGGTGCGGACTTTATCTACCTAGGCACTGGCGACGCGGCTTTTTATAGCGACGGCAATGGCAACGCGCAGCGACCGCCTGATAATCAGATCGAAAATCCCAATCCGCTAAGTGGTACTAACAACTGGTATACACAAGATGGATACACGGGCGGTTCCTATGTCAACTGCGCCGACGAGAGCCAGCCCGGCGTCGCGGCCATTGTGGATTATCTCAAATCGTTGAAGCGCTCGCCTCGATGCGATCCCGGCCATTACTATCTCCTCAACAACTACGGCCCCGCATACAACGCGGACGGCACGCTGGTCAACGTCAAGCAGCATCCGTTCACGCTGCCGCCGCAAACTGTTCCTAACATAGGCGAGGCTCTCAGTAAGGCCGGCGTTTCGTGGAAATACTACATAGGAGGATTCAAAGATGGAAAGGCGAATGATACCTGGTGCTCCATCTGCAACCCGCTTCAGTTCAGCAAAGGTGTGATGACGACAGCGCTGCGCGACGACATCAAAGGCGTCTCCAGCTTCTATCGTGATGTTGAGCGAGAAGAGTTGCCGGCAGTCTCATTCGTGCGTCCCTACGAGCCTTACTCGGGTCACCCCGCGAACTCGAGCGTGTCGGCGTACGAGTACTTCGTAATGAGCGTCGTCAACGCGACGATGAACCATCGCGGGCTCTTCAATAGCACCGCGATACTTATCACCTTCGATGAGGGCGGTGGCTACTACGATTCCGGCTACATTCAGCCGCTCGACTTCTTTGGCGACGGCACTCGCGTTCCCATGATGGTGATCTCACCCTGGGTCACGCCGGGCATTATCGATCATACTTACTATGATCATGGATCGATTCTGAAATTCATCGAGGCGAACTGGGGGCTGGACCCGCTTTCATCGCGCAGTCGCGACAACTATCCCAATCCGATGGCGTCGCCCAGCAATCCATATGTTCCGACGAATGCTCCCGCGATCGGAGACCTGATGAACATGTTCGATTTCCATCATCGTCACGGACACACGCCGCTAATCATTCCGGGCGGGATTTGAGAGGCTGGTTAGCGGTTGCGGGCCTTCATCGCGCGCTCGATGTCGCGCCTCGCACTCTTGCGTGCGATGGTCTCGCGCTTGTCGTACATCTTTTTGCCGCGCGCCAACCCGATCTCGACCTTGGCGCGGCCGCGCTTGAAATAGATCTTCAGCGGCACGATTGAATAGCCCTGCTCGCGCACACGGCCCCATAGCCGATCGATCTCGCGCCGATGCAGCAGCAGCTTGCGGGGGCGCGTCTCCGGATGACTGAACTGGCCCGCGGGGGCATAGGCGCCGATGTGGATGCCCTGCAGCGAAGCCTCGCCATTTTTGATGCGCACATAGGCGTCGCGGAGGTTCGCGCGATGCGCCCGCAGCGACTTGACCTCGGTGCCCAGCAGCGCGAGGCCGGCCTCGAAGGTTTCCTCAATGAAGAAATCGTGGCGCGCCTTGCGATTCTCGACGACCAACTCGAAGCTGTCGTCCTTGGCAGGGGAAGCTTTCGAACCGGTTGGTTTTGCAGGAGTCTTTGCCATTGCCAACAAAGAAGTCTATCGGCGGATGGCGGAAGAGCGAAACGCCGCCTTCGGGGTTTCGGTGGCTATGCAGGTCGGCCGGGTTGTGAAATCATTTGGTGGGACGGCGCATACCGGATGTGGACAACAGCGGATTGGAATGCAGAGATTACACAAACGAACCCACCGAGGCATCGAGACCCTTCGCTCCGCTCAGGGCGACCGCTCGGGCACGCCTCGCGGTCGATTACATAAACGAACCCACCAAGTGGTTGAAAATAAAGGATTTTCAAAAACAAAGCCGCTGCGATGCATGAAGGCAGTCTTGCTATGAAGCGCCGATTTTACGAAACGAAGCCAAATAGCGTCGTAAGATAAAGTTTTTCTTTGGAGTTGACCCGGTTTCGTGGACAGTAGGAGGTTTGGGCGGGTAAGGGAGAGCCACGATGGGAAACACGCACAAACGGTACGCGCCGGAGTATCGGCAGCAGATGGTGGAGCTGGTGCGGGCGGGACGCAACGCCGAAGAACTGGCCCGGGAGTTCCAGACCACTTCACAGTCGATTCGCAACTGGGTCGCGCAGGCCGATCGCGATGAAGGACGGCGCAGCGATGGGCTCACCACTGCGGAGCGCGAGGAACTCACCCGGCTTAGGCGCGAGAATCGCATCCTGCGCGAAGAGCGCGAGATCTTGTCAAAAGCCGCGGCCTGGTTCGCGACGGAGACCGGCTCGCTGCCGTCACGGCGTTCCAATTCGTGAGTGCGAATCAGGCCAGTTATGGGACCGCGACGATGTGCCGGGTACTGGGTGTCTCCCCCAGCGGCTTCTATGCATGGCGGCACCGCCCGCCCTCGGCGCGCAGCCGAGCCGACGCGCAGCTCAGCCTTCGCATGAGCGCGATCCATCAACGCTCGCATGCGACCTATGGTGCGCCGCGAGTCCACGCCGAGCTCCGCGCAGAGGGCATTAAAGTAGGGCGCAAGCGAGTGGCGCGGCTGTTGAAAAAGGCCGGTTTGATCGGCGCCAGCCGGCGCAAGTGGATCCATACCACGGTGCGCGATCGCAACGCGCGCCCGGCGCCGGATCTGGTCGAGCGCAACTTCCTGGCGCCGCAACCCAACTGCTTGTGGGTGGCTGATATCACCTACATCCCGACCTGGGCCGGGTTCCTCTACCTCGCGGTGGTGCTCGACGTGTTCAGCCGCAGGATCGTGGGCTGGGCGATGGAGACCCATCTGCGCACCGAGCTGGTGCTCGAGGCGCTTGACTACGCGTTGTGGCAGCGCCGCCCCGACGCGGTCATCCATCATTCCGACCAAGGCACCCAGTACACCTCGATCCAGTTCGGCGCGCGCGGCCCGCGAAGCCGGGGTGCGCCCTTCGATGGGCTCGGTCGGCGATTGCTTCGACAACGCGATGTGCGAAAGCTTCTTCGCGACCCTGGAATGCGAACTGCTCGCGCGCCGCCGCTTCAAGACCCCGCTCGAGGCGCGGATGGCGGTGTTCGAGTTCATCGAGGGCTGGTACAACCCGCATCGGCGCCATTCCGCCCTCGACTATCTCTCGCCGATCAACTACGAAAGGACACATCACTTACAACCATTAAACCCAAACTCCTCACCCTCCACTGAAACGGGGTAACTCCACTTTCGGATGATCACCGTGAACGCCCCTAAAGCGAAGACAAAGCGAAGCTCGACTTGTGCCTTCGCAAGCCTTACATTAGAGGCACGTAGCCGTTCCGACCGTCCTTTATGTTCCGATGCTCTTTCCCTGATGTTACGGGGGCGAAATGGGTTCGACGGAGTCAATAGGGCTTTGGTCGCACGCCGGGCGCTGTCGGCCCGCAAACCAGACAGACTGCGAAATTTACCCGCAGACAATAACGGTTACGCTCTAGCGGCCTAAGGGCCGCTGGCGTCTCGCCGCTGCTCGCCCATGGCAGCGGGTCGAGGCGTCATTTAGTGGGCTAGGAGCTCGCGGTTCGCCGATTGAGCGACGCTCCGAAACTTCAATCGGCTGGTCGAAGGGCAGCCCGTCCGTGGGCGTCCCGGAGATGAGATCAAATCGCGGAATAAGCGTGTAGTGGCCGACGCCGGAAGGTCTTCGGACGGGGGTTCAATTCCCCCCGCCTCCACCATTTCAACTTTTCCGTTCTCTCCTCATTGCGCTCTCTGTTTCGCTTGCGTTGAGCGGGCAGAGAAAGCGATTCTCTGCCGAGCGACATCAGAAGGAGGCGGTATCATGGCGACCAACCTCGAAGACAAAGTACGCGAGCTCGAAGCGAAGGTGGCGGAGCTTTATGATCGCGAGGAAATCCGCGATCTCCGCTTCCGCTACCACGAATGCATCAACGAAGCGCAGATGGCCGAGATTCCTGATCTCTTCAGCGAGGACGGTGAACTCGAGTTCGGCCACCTCGGCCGCGCGAAGGGCCGCGAGCAGATCAAAGCCTTCTTCTCGGGCCTGGGCGGCGATCGCACCGCGCCCGATGGCACTCGTCGGCGAGGCCTGTATCGCGTCAAGCAGTTCATCCATAACCATGTCCTCAAGGTGCATGGCGACCGCGCCGAGGGTTACGCCTACCTCGAGGCCAAACCCGTCTACAATGGTGAGAGCTATGTCGTCGCCGCTCGCTATAACGATGAGTACGTGAAACGCGATGGGCGCTGGCGCTTCAGCAAGATGAGTCTCACTCCGTTCTTCATGGTCCCGCTAAAAGAAGGATGGGCGGGTGACGACCTTTTGAAGATGGGCCGCTAACAGTGCGCTGAAAAAATACCGGGGCAGAATCTTATGAATGCCGATGATGGAGTGCTCGCCGGACTCAAAGTGATCGATTGCGCCACCTATGTCGCCGGCCCCGCCGCGGCCACCATATTGTCCGACTTCGGCGCCGACGTAATCAAAATCGAGCGGCCGCCCGACGGCGATCTCTGGCGCACCTTCTCCTCGGTCCCGGGATATCCGAACACCGATTTCAGGTACACCTGGCTTCTGACCAGCCGCAACAAGCGAAGCATCGTGCTCGACCTGACCAAGACCGCCGGACGCGACGCTCTGCTGCGGCTGGTCGCCGGCGCCGATGTCTTCGTTACGAACTTCCAGCCGTCGCTGCTGAGTAAGTTTCAACTGACGTGGGAGGACCTTCGGCCCGTCAATCAGCGCCTCGTGTATGCGCTGATCACTGGCTATGGCGAGCGCGGTGACGATGCGGATGCGCCGGCCTATGATGGACTAGCATACTGGGCGCGCTCTGGTTTGATGACGAGCGTCACTGGCGCCGATGGAACTCCGGCCGGCGCGCGGCCTGCGATGGGCGATCATCCGACGGCCGCTACTTTGTTCGGCGCCATTATGCTCGGGCTATATCGGCGCGAACGCACCGGCCAAGGTTCCAAAGTGAGCACTTCGCTGATGGCGGCGGGCGCCTGGGCGAACAGCGTCGATATCCAGGCGAAGCTCTGCTCGGCGCGCTTTCCGATTCGCAAGCAGGGTGAGCGTCCGCTCAATCCTCTGATCGCCGCATACCTGAGCAGTGACCATCACGCGATGATCATCGCGCTGCTCGATCCCGAGCGCGAGTTCTCACGCTTGTGCGCCGCACTAGGCGAACCTGATCTCGCGACCAGCCCGCTGTTCGCTACTGTCGAGGCGAGGAAAGAAAACGCAGCCGAGCTCTATGCGATTCTGCAATCGCAATTCGAAACGAAGCCATTGATTGAGTGGCGGGAGAAATTTCGCACCCACGACATCAAATGGTCGCCGCTGCCGACGCTCGACGAAGCAGTGCGCGATCCGCAGATGCGGGAATGCGGTGCGATCGTGAATTTCGACTACCCCGGCCACGGCGTGATCGAAACGGTAAACAGCCCGGTCTTCATCGCGGAATGCGAGAGGCGAACGCCGCAAGTACCGCCCGACTACGGCGCGCATACTCGCGCGATTCTGAAGGAAGCCGGCCACAGCATGGCCGAGATCGATCGGCTGATTCAGTCGGGGGCCGCGGTCGCTAGCGACGAGAAGTAAACTGCCTCAAGGTAACCACTATGGAAAACATCGAAACCGTAGGCCTCGGCATCCACTGGGAGGATCTTCCGGTCGGACGCAAGTTCAAAACGGTCGGTCGCACCGTCACCGAGGCTGACCTCGTTAACTTCATCACTTGCACGGGCATGCTGGAGGTTCTGTTCACCAATACCGAGTTCATCGAAAAGGAATCCGCCATCAAAGGACGCGTGGTCCCGGGCGCGCTCGCATACACCTTCGCGGAAGGATTGCTGACTCAGTCCGTGATGCAAGGAGTTGGCCTCGCGTTCCTGAACATGGAACTCGACATCAAGGCGCCCACCTTTGTCGGTGATACGATCCATGTCGAATGCGAAGTCATCGAGTGCCAGGAGAGCAAGAAGCGTCCGGGGCTCGGATTGGTCCGCACTCGCAATCAGGTGGTGAAGCAGGACGGCACGGTGGTGTTGGTGTACACGCCGCTGCGCATGGTCAAAGGCAGGCACTACAAGGCTCGATGAGGTAGTTCCTCGTCCCCTGACGGCGCACATGCGGGTAGCGCGATGCGTCGTGTGCGGCCTCGGTTCCCACAACCACTTATTTCTTGCAGAAGCTTCGGATGAACGCGACCAGTCCGTGAATCTCGTCATCGTTGTAGGTCTTGCCGTAATCGGCCATCTCCTTACCCTTGCCCATCGACCCACCCCCATTCTTGATGATCTTGAAAAAGTAGTCGTCGTCGTACTTGCTCTGCGTCGCACAGTCGGTGTAATCCGCGGGCTTGTTCTTGAGCACGGCCGCCGCGGTACCGTCTCCCTTGCCGGAGGTGCCATGACAGTCGGCGCACGCATCCGAATAATGTTCCGCCGCCACTTTCAGGTCTTCCGCCGACGCAGGTGCAGCGGTAATAACCAGCGCAACCATCGCTACGAGTGGCAGTGCGATCAACAGCCAGGCGGTCGCTTTGGACTCGATTTTCTTCCGTCAACATTTTGGCATGACACCTTGCCCTTATAGTGTGAACGTTCCGTTGAGTTTCAGAACTTGTATTGCAACGTAATGAAGGCAACGTTCGCATCGTAGGGTTGCCAGATTCTGTTTCCCAAAAACGTCGAGTATGAGGTCGTGGTCGAGCCCGGCGTCGGCATGAAGCTGGCCAGGTTGTCTTCCGAGAAGTTATGGGTGCCAAAATAGCTATAGTAGTAACCGACATTGATCGAGAAGTCCTTTCGCAGCTCGTACTCGTATCGAAGTAGCAGCTCCTGTTGTTGTGTGCCGGCATCAGGATAGATAGTCGCCTGTCCCGGGTTCGCCGTGTCTCCGGTATTGTGAATGCTGCTGTTGCCGACCGTGTATGTGTACTGAAACTTCAGATGCGACGGCTGTCTCAAGATCTGATTGCGCGGTACAACGATGTCCATCCCGACGTCGATGTTGTTGCCCTGGTTGCGGCCGCGGCTATTCCATACCGCCTTGGGCAGGTTCTGAGGATTCTGGCTATCGGTGGTCCGCTGAATCGAGCTTAGGTTCCAATCATAGGCCTGCCATGAGTAGTCGGCGAAGAAATGCATCCCCGCGAGTGGCGCATAACTGGCTCCGATTGATGGGGAGTAGCTTGAGGTGTGGCGCAAGCCGATATTGCTGTCGGGATAGTTATAGACATCGTAACTGAAGCCGGTGAAAAGTGCGATCTTGTCATCCGGCTGCAGCTGCGCATAGAACGATGTCTGATCGACCCGGACCGTGGCCTCGTCAAACCTCCTTAGGTCGTCGAGTTCGTTGCCGAACGCGGCCTGTGCGAACAGGGACTGACGGTTGTTGTTGTATCCCGGCGAATCGCGATAAGCGTGTTGATAGTCGGCGCGGAAGATCAGCCATTGGTAAGGCGACCAATCGAGCGCCGGACCGTAGGAGGTTTCGTCCTGCTGCAAGACCTCCAATCCGCCATTGTGAAAAGTGCTCAGGCGGCCGGTTAAATGTGCGGCCAGAGTCTCGGTAAGCCGGTAGGTCGGCTCCAAGACGATGTCCTGCTGCGAGAACGAGTAAGGATAGGCGATAGCGCTGTAAGTACTCGACACCTCATTTAAGGAATTGACATTGTTGAAGTGGACCGAAGGCGATACGCTGTCGTAGTCAAAGTAGGAATAAGTCGCCTTGAGATCTAGCGGTTCGATAGGATTGCTATCGAGGGTGAAATTCGCGAAGAACGGCCGGACGTCGCCCGCGAGGCTGCTGCGCGCTCCCACCGACTGCAGCGATTGATGAGGCAGGGCGGTGTTGGTGGTAAGCGGGATGAACGGTGAATCCTGCAGCCAGAACCCGTATTCGACGCTGCCCATCAACCGCGTGTTGTAAGGTAGCTGGCCTGCGCCGGTGACGATGAAGTTGTGGGCCTGATTGTCGGGGTACATCGCGGCGCGTCCCTGGCACGGACCCTTGCCGGTGCTAGGGCTATAGGTCGCGGAATTCGTGCAGGTGCCTGGCGGACCAGCAGGGTTGCCCCAGACGTCCGGGTTGTCCCAGGTCAAGGTGTCATACACGTCTTGAAAGAATGAGCCCTGGTACTGGAAGCCCAGCACCCATCCGTTGCGTGCATACTCGACGCCGGTGCCGAAGTTGTAGGTGTGGTACTGCGTCGGAACCCATAGTTCGTTGACGTTGAAAGTGCCCGGATTGGCCCCGAACAAAAAGCTGCCGCCGAAAGGCTGCTGCCCGGTCGGGTTCTGATAGTTCAGGCTTGCATTGAATGTCCACGATGGCGTCGGTGTGTAACGTATGAGGACGTTCGCAACTCCCTCGAGCAGGCTCATATCGAATGGCTTGGCGGTCGAGTTGAGCCAGCTCTTGACGTTGGCTCCTGCCGGAGCGCCGGTGGTGGGCTTGGCCGGACGCGAGGACAAGGTAAAGTCGCCGCCCGATTCGTTGTAGGGCGTCTGCGCGACGTCATTGCTGAAGGCGTGCGGGATCTCGAGCCACTGCGCCTGTATGTCGAGTTTGCCGTAGTCGCCAACACGCAGGGTGAACATCTGGTTTTTTTGCGACGCGTTGACCGCGTCGAATCGCGCGTAGTAGTTCTCCTCCTTATCGCCCATCAGGAGCCGAATCTGCGGTACGATGAATTGCTGCGCGAGGTCGCGATACTCCTGGTACTTGGCGACATCGGTGTTGGGTACCGGCTGAGGAATGGCGCCAGCCTCCACAGTGCCCTCCGCCGTTAACGGTCCGACATCGACCTGTGCTGCAGCGGAAGTCTGCATCAGCAGTAGCAGCGCTATCGAACTGTATCCGAGCAACGACCACTTCAGGTTCATGATGCTTCCTCCCGGACCGTCCGTTAGCGGTCCAGCGATACCGCTGCGTTCTGTACATTTCTCTGCAGCCCTCTTCAGCGCGTGAATACCCTTCCGCCAGGTGAATTGGAGCCGTGTATCTGCGAGTGACAGTTGGTGCAGGACTGGCCGAAAACAAATACCGTGAAAGCCTTCTGGGGCTGGCTCGGATGCCGCGTTGTGACGTGGCAACGCTGGCAGAGCAGTGGCTGGCGGATGGTCAGCATGTGCTGGTTGACGCTGCCGTGCGGGGTATGGCAGTCGAGGCAGTTCATCATCGCGGGCGGGTGCAGCCACAGGAATGGACCGCGCTTTTCGGCATGGCATCGATAGCATACCTCATTGACGGTCGCCGCTCGCAACTGCTTCGGATAAGGGCCGCCATGCGGATTGTGGCAATCGGTGCACACCATCAAACCCTCGCGCACCGGCATATGCGATGGCAGGTTGATCTCCATCGCCTGGCGCAGATGACAGCGCACGCAAACCTGGGTCTCGGGCCGCGTCACGACAAAGGGGGTGACGAATTCGGTGCGTAGGGGAGAGTTGCTGATCTGCGGCGACGGCTGCTCGGTCGCGCTAGCCGCGCGCATCACAGTGTGGCAGTCAACACATCGGAGTCCGCGGAAGGCGTGCGTGCTCGCGCGCCAGAACACCCGCTCGCCGTTCTCGTGACAGGTCAAACATACGTGGTTGTCCGTCTCGGCCGACTCGCCCGAATCCCTGCGAAACGTGATGAGTCCGGTCGCCGCCGGCCCCTGGCCGACGTCGTTCGGCGAGCGCCCTTTGCCCATCGCCGCCGCCATCTCCTTGCTGTAGAGACTTCCAGGCCCGTGGCAACCCTCGCAGCCGAGGCTTTCCTGCTCGTCTCGGGCATGGAGCAAAAGGTCCTTGCCCATCATCGTCTGCGAGAATTCTTTTGCCTGCTTCCCGTGGCAGCTTTTGCAGAGCTTGTTGCCTACATACTTGGCCGGACCAGCGGCAGCCGCCGCAGGCGACGGCGCAGCGGCTGGAGACGCCGCCGCGGATTGTGCGCCAGCGGCGGGGGAGGCGTTAGCTGGCGCTTCCTGAGCCTGCGCGGTCGAGGGCGGCACCAAGCCAGCCAATGAGACGATACCTAGCAGGAGCAGCAATCGGAAAAGGCGAATCCGAAGCTTCCGCGAGCCGCGTTCCCCCTCCATTTTGGTGCCTCCATTTAGGGCGCCTGCTGTTGGCCAAAGCGCCCGTTTGGCCGCTTACAGCCGCCGGTTACACTTGCTCCTCACAACGACGAGGGCCGTCGATACTGTCGATACTGTTGATCGACGCGTGGCTTCCGGGCCGCCCTCGTCTCGATGGTCTCCAAGCTCGATCCCCAACCTTCCCCGCGTTCTCGAACTCGCCCCTCACTGGTCCGAGAAGAATCCGACTGTGTCCCAAAACCACAACTGTATCCAAAAGGCAATGCGACGGTATCCAAAAGAGCCATCATCATTGTCGGCCCTTCGGCGGCGGCCTTGTGAACCTTTGAAATGCCTCTCATTAGTCCTTCTAAAAATATCGATTTGC
Source organism: uncultured delta proteobacterium (assembly GCA_963815835.1). Taxonomy (GTDB): domain Bacteria; phylum Desulfobacterota; class Binatia; order Binatales; family Binataceae; genus DATGKG01. The sequence continues at coordinate 1,250,367 of CAWFIF010000001.1, read as the reverse complement.
CAAGCAAGCATTTTTTATACCGACCGCCAACGCTGCGGGTCGATCGCAACTCGCGGGATTGCACGAATTGTGGTGCACCCGTCCACCGGCTTGCCGCAGCCAGTTACACCCGCCTCGCGACGGTCTGTCATTGCTGTCCGACCTCTGAGCAATGCTTCTCAATGTCCTCGAAACTCGCTCGGCGTAAGCGGCCCCGACACTATGAACTCGAATCCACTCAAGCCGCATTCACACACCGCAATTCTAGTGACATTAACCTAGAGTTAACGCAAGTCCCATCGCGAAGAAAATGCAAAAATTGGAAAGGAGGACTACGCGCCGCTCACGCAAAAGCCCGTTCGTAAATCGGCTACTTTAAGCAGACTGCGGGAAACTTCTGCCAAGTCTGGCTATGTTGATGGCAGCTTGAACCTGGATTGCCGCACCATTGGTGGTTCTCCAGAAAGAAGGATCGTCGGCCGATGAGGCGACTCATTGCAAAAGATCGCGGATGAACCTAGGCTCGAATGGCAGCGCGCGTGTGCGCCGACGAACCTCATCGGTTGGCGCTAACGGGGCCATCGACAATGCCGATGGCCCCGCGCGTTTCTACTACTCACATCTTAAGGATCTCGGGTTGAAGCCTGTGCTACCTCAGAAATCCGCCGCGCGTACCATCGCGTCGGTGGTGAAGAAGCTCCTTTCAACCGCGCCCATATTGATGTACCAGCACTCGCGCTCCGGCGTATCGCGTCCCGGCAGGTAGCACATGGTGGCCTGTCCGGATTGCACATCGGTGGATACCGCACCAACGACGAACGAACGCTTGAATGGATAAATCGCTACCTTCGCATCAGGTACGGGACGGTCACGGTTCGCCAGCCAGTAGATGTGCGAACGAAACAGTTGGCCCTGGCGGTCGTAGGTGTCGATGAACGGCTCGAACCATACCTCCGAATCCATGTACACCACAGTGCGCGAGTCGAGAGCGTTGATGTGCCCTCGGCGCGGAGTCGCCTCAACTACGTACATATGTCGCAACTCCCAATTCTCGGGACACGCGCTGGAGCCGCCATCAGTGGGACATCGCACTTCGGGCGAATGCGCAGCGTTCACGCATGCGAGCATGTTGCGCTCGCCGAGGAACTTGTAGTTGTACTCCTCGGTCTTGGGATTGAAACCGGAGTAATGGTCGGGGTCCCACGAAAATGCCGCGGTGCCTGAAGCGGTCGAGGAACTCATAATCGCTTCGTTGAGTCGGCGAATGCGCCGCGCGCCGGCATCGAGGGACCATATGTCGTCGGGTCGATTCGCACCATCGTAGCGCCATCGGATGAATCCGGTCCCGCGAATTTCCTGCGGCGCGAGTACCGGATAGAGCCCGAACAACCAGAGCCGGTTGGTAAGTTTGAAATCCGGATCGATCGGCAACGGATCGACTTCGGTCCGTCCGACCAGGTCATAGCCGGCGTAGTGGCCGATTTGGAAATACTCAATCTGCCGCTCCTGCGGCCCGCGACGCTCGTACTCGGTGTCGCAGTCGTAGAAGCGCAGATCGTAGTCGTCGGTCGTGATCGGCCGAAAAACGTTGTTCCAGATGATCTTGGTGGCGATGAACGGATCGTTGGCATCGATCAGCGGGAAGGGCTGGCCGGCGACATAGCCGAGCACGCTTCGATGATCGCTGCTGAGGCGCACCTGGCCTGAATACTTCTCCGTTGCGTCTCTGTATGGAGGCGGCCAGTCGATGCGCTGGGTGGGAACGATCTTCATCGACATCCCATGTGCCACTTTGTAATAGACTCCCGGTGAAACCAGGTTCTGAACGGTGGTAGCGTTGTCGGCGTTGATGAAGTCGCCAGGTTTCACCTCTGCGAAGACTGGCCCGGGAAGCATCAGCGCGGACAAGAATATTGTTGACAGCGCAGTTATTGCCAGTTTTGTGAATTTCGTGTGCAGCATCGAATCGAACTCCTCTGGTGAATCAAGTTGATAGTCGAGAAGCGGCCGGAGCGAGGCTCCGTGACTCGAATCTCGGGGTGTTCGGAAAGGGGCTTTACTACAATACGGAATAGAAGCCATCGTCGGGCGACGATGGTGAGATTCGGCGATGCAAGAGGCGGCGCAGAGGGCAAACCTCTACCTCGACTTCATCGGGGAGCGCCGGCCGATGAGACGCCGATGGAGCTTCCGGCAGCGGCTGCGCGCACTCCCGGCTTGCGTCCACTGAAACATCGATTCCCTTTTCCCCAACTTCTTCTCGGGTGTGAAGGCCCGGCGCATCGTGAAGGCTCACGAAAGTGGGAATCTGCGAAGCAGCCATGGCGAGGCGCGATACGCACTGAACCGTTGTCAGAATGACGATGGAGCCGACAAGAATGAGAAGAAGTGGCCTGAACCGATGTCTGTCTGGACGCACGCCCGACACTCCTGACGATACGTACCTCCATGATCAGCCCAAGAATGCAGCAAATCAAGCTTTGGTTTAGACGTCCCGGGTACAGTCGCCGCGCCGGCGCTCGCGAAGAGCTTGTCTGACCGATTTGGAGTAGAGTCCGCTGGAGAATTGGACGCGCCCGCCGACCAGAATTGAAATCGCCGCGCGCCAACTCGGGGAGTGAACCCAATGCCGTACGAAGACATCATCTATGAGAAGGCCGAAGGCATCGCAACCGTGACGATGAACCGGCCCGACGTGCTCAACGCGTTTCGCGGAAAGACCGTGCAGGAAATGATCGACGCATTTCGCGACGCATGGCACGACCGCACGATCGGGGTCGTCATTCTGACCGGCGCGGGACGCGCGTTCAGTTCCGGAGGCGATCAGTCGATTCGCAGCGGCGGCGGCTATCAGGGCGGAATGAATGTTGACGAATTCCATGCAATCATCCGCGACATCCCCAAGCCCGTCATCGCCGCGGTCAACGGCTACGCCATCGGCGGCGGCCACGTTCTGCACGTCGTATGCGATCTCACAATCGCCGCCGACACGGCCCGCTTCGGACAGGTTGGACCGCGCGTCGGCAGCGTCGACCCGGGCTTTGGCACCGCGTACTTGACGCGCCTGGTCGGCGAAAAGAAGGCGAGAGAGATCTGGTATCTCTGCCGCCAGTACTCGGCCGAAGAGGCGCTCGCGATGGGACTGGTAAATAAAGTCGTCCCCGCCGCGCAACTGATGGACGAGGCGCGCGCGTGGGCGCGCGAGATGCTCTCTATGAGCCCGACCGCGCTTCGGATCGCCAAGGCTTCATTTAACGCCGAAACCGATCACGTCAAGGGAATCGGCGCGCTCGGGATGACCGCGCTTGGGCTGTACTACGGCACCGAGGAATCCATGGAAGGGCGCAACGCCTTCATGGAGCGGCGCAAGCCGGATTTCGGCAGGTATCGAAAATGAATGATGCTGGACGGCTGTTAGGGCGTGAATCGTGAAACGTTAGACTCCTCGCCGCTTTCGGAGTTTCTAGTAGTAGCTACGGGAGATGGCATCAATGGTCGGGCGTGTTAAACTGGCGATTCGCAATTAATTGGGAGTGAGCATGCCATGATGCCTTCGGTCAACTTCGCGAAAGCACCGTTTCTGGTGATCTGGGAAACGACGCAGGCGTGCGATCTCGCCTGCAGCCATTGCCGCGCCTCTGCTCAACCGTTGCGCCATTCCGACGAACTGAGCACCGCGCAAGGCTTCGCGCTCCTGGCCGAGGCTGCCGGGATGGGCACTCCGGTGTTTATCCTAAGCGGTGGCGATCCGCTCAAACGCCCCGACCTGTTCGACCTCGTGCGCGAGGGCAAGCGACTCGGCCTGCGAATGGGAACCATTCCGGCGGCGACTCCGGCACTTACTCCCGAGGTGGTGCGCAAGTTGAAGGAGGCGGGCCTGGACCAGATGGCGCTAAGCCTCGATTATCCGCGCGCGGAGCTTCACGACGGTTTCCGCGGAGTGCCGGGGGCCTTCAACAAGACGATGGCGGCAGTCGAATGGGCGCACCAATGTGGTCTGCCGCTACAGATCAATACGACGCTGTGGGCTGGTTCGGCGCCGTTTGTGTCCGAGATGGCTGAGTTGGTCGAGCGTCTTGGAGCGGTCTTCTGGGAGGTGTTCTTCCTAGTCCCGATCGGACGCGGCGAGGGCCTCGACGGCGTCGCGGCAAACCTGTGCGAGGAACTCTTCGCGATCTTGTACGCGGTTCAGAAAAAGTCGCACTTCGTCGTCAAGGTGACCGAGGCGCCTCACTACCGGCGCTATGTCGCGCAACACGAGGCGGAAAGCAGTGGCAAGCAGTACCAGGGCCACCCGGGCGCGGTGCCGATGCCCGACATGCTGCGGCGGTCGGAAGGGCCAGGGCACACCGTCGGGCTCGCGCCTCATAGCGTCAACGCCGGCAAGGGCTTCGTCTTCGTGTCCCATACGGGCGAGGTCTATCCGAGCGGATTCCTACCGGTTTCGGCCGGAAACATACGATCGCAAAGTCTGACCGAGATTTATCGTGACTCCACGCTCTTCCGCACCTTGCGTGACCCCGCCGCCCTGCACGGCAGATGCGGGCGGTGCGAGTATCGCACCTTCTGCGGCGGCTCGCGCTCTCGCGCCTATGCGCTGACCGGCGACTATCTCGCGACCGATCCGTGGTGCAACTATCAACCTGCCCGGTCCGCCGCTTAAGCAAAACCCCTGTGAATGTCTCGATCGCCCGCCCCGATCGCCCCAACGCGATCAACCAGCAGGTCGCGCCTGGCTTGCATGCGGACAGCGTGGGCTGAGCATCTGAAAGCTGGGAGCGAGAGCAAGGTACCGGACAAATTATGATTATCGGCGTTCCCAAGGAGAGCTTTCCGGGCGAGCGGAGGGTCGCGATGGTACCTGCATCGGTTCCCGCTCTGCTCAAAGCCAAATGCGAAGTGGTGGTGGAGACGGGGGCAGGAATTACCGCCGGCTACATGGATAAGGCTTATGCCGAGAAGGGAGCGAAACTCGTTCCAACCCGTGCCGAGGTCTTCGGCGCGGCGGACATCGTGATTCAGGTGCTGTGTTACGGCGCCAACGATCGCACCGGGCGTGAGGACCTTCACCTGATGCGCTCAGGGCAAGTGCTTATCGGGTTTTTGCGGCCGCTGGGGTCGCCGGAAACCGTCCAGGAGATCGCGGCCAAGGGAGTGGTGGCGTTCGCCATCGAGCTGATACCGCGTATCACCCGGAGCCAGAACATGGATGCGCTTTCAGCGATGGCCACGGTCTGCGGCTACAAGGCCGTTCTGCTCGCCGCCGATTCGCTGCCGCGATTCTTTCCGATGCTTACGACCGCGGCAGGAACCATTACGCCGGCGCGGGTCCTAATACTGGGCGGGGGTGTAGCCGGGCTGCAAGCGGTCGCCACGGCGCGGCGACTGGGCGCGGTGGCTTCGGCCTACGACGTACGGCCCGCGGTGAAGGAGCAGGTGCATAGTCTCGGCGGACGCTTTCTCGAATTACCGCTGGAGACTGGGCAGGCGGAGGACCCTCGCGGATACGCGCGTCCGCAGGACGAGACTTTCCTAAGCCGCCAGCGCGAATTGCTGACCCATGCGGTCGCCGAAAGTGATGTGGTGATCTCTACCGCGACGGTGCCGGGCAAGCACGCGCCGCTGCTGATCACCGCCGACATGGTGGCGCGGATGGCGCTCGGCTCGGTGATCGTCGATCTCGCCGCGGAGCGCGGCGGCAACTGCGAACTCACCCGGCTCAACCAGGTGGTGATTGAGCACGGCGTCACCATCATCGGCTATTTCAACGTGGCGAGCACCGTCCCCTATCATGCGAGCCAGATGTATTCGCGCAACCTCACGGCGTTTCTGCTGAACCTGTTGAAGGACGGCAAGCTCAATCTGGACCCGGAGGATGAGATTACGCGCGGCACGCTGGTTGCCCGCGACGGAAAGGTGGTCCATCCGCTGCTCACCCAGGCTTCGGTCCAGGCGCAGTCAGCATCGTGAAAAGCCGCAACGCGGCATTTTTGAGGAAGAAACTATGTCCGACTTGATGTCGAATCTTTACGTACTTGTGCTGGCAGCCTTTCTCGGCTTCGAGGTGATCAGGCGGGTCTCGCCGCTCCTTCATACGCCGCTCATGTCGCTTACCAACGCGCTCGACGCGATCGCGGTTGTCGGCGCCATCGTGATCGCCGGCGAGCAGCGGAGCACGCTCGCAACCGTGCTCGGCACACTTGCCGTGGCTGCCTCGGCGAGCAACGTGGTCGGCGGCTTTCTGATCACCGACCGGATGCTCAGGATGTTCCATACCGGCAGCAGGACTAAAACGCCATGAGTCCGCAAGCTACCGCACATATCATCGAGCTCTCGTACATTTGCGCCGTCGTCCTGTTTGTCCTTTCGCTCAAATGGCTGAGCGCGCCGTTGACCGCCCGGCGCGGGGTGCGGGCCGGCGAGGTCGGCATGGCGCTGGCGATCGCGGCAACCCTGCTTCATCACGGGATCGTGAGTTATCAATGGATCGCCGTGGCGCTGGTGGTGGGATGCGTCATCGGGATTCCGCTCGGTCTCGTCCCGATGACGGCGGTTCCGCAGCGAACCGCTCTCAGCCACGCCTTCGGCGCGCTGGCGGCGGCGATGGTGGGAACGGCGGAGTACTACCTGGATACGCCGAACATTTCCCGGTTCACGATGTCGGCGTTGGCGATCGAAGTCATCCTGGGCTCGCTCACTTTCACCGCGAGCCTGATGGCCGCCGGCAAACTGCAGGAGTTGCTGCCGCAAAGACCTATCACCTACAAGGGCCAGAACCTCGTCAACCTGTTGCTTTTATCCATCGCGCTTGTAGTTGCGGTTTTCCTGGTCCTCAACCCGGGGGCAACCTACCTCTTTCCCGTCATCATAGCGATTCCGCTCGTGTTCGGGTTCCTGATGGTGATCCCGATCGGCGGCGCCGACATGCCCACCGTAATCTCGCTGCTCAACTCGTACGCGGGACTTTCGGCCGCGGCGATGGGCTTCGTGCTCGGGAGCAAGCTGCTCATCGTGGCCGGCGCGCTGGACGGCTCCTCCGGCTTCATTCTGTCCATCATCATGTCGCGTGCGATGAACCGCTCGTTCTCCAACGTCCTGTTCGGAGCGTTCGGGCAGGTGCAGGAAGCGGTGGCAAAGGTCGAGCAGAAGCCGGTTCATCCCGCTACGCCTGAAGAAGCGGCGGCGATCCTTGAGGCGGCGAACTCGGTGATGGTGGTTCCCGGCTACGGGATGGCGGTGGCGCAGGCGCAGCACCGGGTGCGCGAACTGTATGACATACTGACCCGGCGCGGCGTGGAGGTGAGATTCGCGATCCATCCGGTCGCCGGACGTATGCCCGGTCACATGAACGTGTTGCTTGCCGAAGCGGATGTCCCGTACGACAAGCTGCTCGACATGGATGAGGCCAACCCCGAGTTCCCCCAGGTTGACGTCGCGCTGGTGATCGGGGCCAACGACGTGACCAATCCGGCCGCCCGGCACGATCACTCAAGCCCGATCTACGGCATGCCGATCCTGGACGTGGACAAGGCTCGCACCGTGATGGTGATCAAGCGGGGCATGAGCCCGGGCTTTGCCGGCATCGACAATGAGCTCTATCACATGGACAAAACTTTGATGCTATTCGGCGACGCCAAGGCGTTCGTCGGCAGTATCGTCCGCGAACTTTCCGCCTCGGGAAGTGCTGCCGCGTGAAGAGACTCCGGCTTCCGTTGAAATTCGATACGAAAGCAAGCGCAGTCTCGAGGTTCGTAAACAGGGAATCGAGCAACCAGTCTTAGGTATGTGGAACGACTATCGAGTTGGAGTCGTCACCGCCAGTTCCATCCGCTCTTTGCCGACGGGATCGGCGAAGTACTCGATGTATCGAAGCACCAGCGCTCGCTCCCGCGCACTCAGAATATCCTTGAAGCCCGGCATCGCGGTCTTCGGCTTGCCGTTGCTTACCACCGAGAAGAGATAGACCTCGCTCTGCTTGCTCATCCAGAGCGTATCGGTAAAATCGCGCGGCTCCGGAGAAAGAAGACTCCCTACCGGACCTGCCCCGTTTCCCCATTCCCCATGGCATCCTGTGCAGTTGCTTGCATAAAGGCGGCGGCCCGCATCGTACTCGGCGAGTCCCTGTCCAGTCTCGGGAATCGAGCTCGCTGAAACTGGTTGTGGCGGCGGGGTCACGGATTCCCGGTTGAGACGCTGCAAGTAAGCAATCAACCCAGCGATTTCAGGGCCGGAAAGGATGTTGAAAGATGGCATCGTAGTTTGAGGCAATACTGCGCCTGGATCGATCAGATAAGCTCGATACCAGTCGTCCGGCCGCCGTGGCGTCTTGCGCAGGTCAGGAGGAAATCCGGCATTAGCGTCGTGCGCGTTATAGGGACGGCCCGCGATAACTCCATACATATGACAGGATAGGCATTGCTCTCGAACAAACACCGCGTATCCCAGGCGCTCGGTTGAACTCAACGCTTGTTGCGCGTAAGGGTCAGGGCCACACCCCGCCGCCAAAGCCGCCGCGAACACGGCGGTAGCGAGCATCATTAGCGGATTGAAAAGAGTTTGTGGTCTGCGCTGTAACACCTGCTGCACCCAACTATCGCAGCGTGGCCAGGTAGGCTGTTAAGGCCTCTGTTTGTTGTTGAGTAAGATTGAGCTGGGGCATCTTGCCGCCGGGCAGAGCCTCTTCCGGATTGTGAAGCAGCCGCGCCAGGTCTTTCGCGTCCCGCTTCCTTCCGATGTAGGTCAGCGCCGGTCCAACTTGCCCACCCCTTCTCCCGATCGAATGGCACATGATGCAGCCGGCTCCATCGAAGAGCGCCTTTCCATCATAGGTCACCATGCCCGGGCCGCTCGTTTCTCGGCCGGCTTCCGCCGCGCCGGACAGTCCCGCCGAAATGAATCCTGCGCTGTTCATCGGCTCTGACGTGTGACCAGGTTGCTGCACGCCGCCACGCAGAGTTAGCAGGTAGATAGTGATGTCCTTTATCTGATCGCGGGAAAGTGGGAATACCGGCATAGTAGAACCCACGGTCACCGACTCGGGCCGGGCCAGATGTGCATACAGCCAGAGCCAACTTCGCTCGCTTCCAACCGCACTGAGGTCGGGACCTTCCTGCCCGCCGGCACCATCGATCTGGTGACAGCCCATGCACATGTAGCGATTCACCAGTTGCCGGCCGCGGATCACCGCCGATGTGGCCTGAGTCGGCAAGTCCTCAGACCCATGGCAGTTGTAACATGCAGCCTGAATGTATTCCCCTTTTATCAATGGATTTGACGGACCGTCGCCTTGGCCGTGAGCCTCCGTCGTGGTCACCGCCCGTCCCCCGCCGCCGTGACAAACGACGCACCCGAACTTCTCCGGGGGATGACTGTGTAACAGCGCAGAATGCTGCCTCAGGGGTTCCTGGCCGTCCTTGAATGCCGGGTCGTCAATCGCTATGTGGCAGGTCACGCAACGCTCGACCGTACCAACCTGAGTCGGAACGATTTGCTTTACCTCAACCACCTGGCTCTGGGCCCATACCCTCTGCCCCTCAGTGTGCGTCCGGGCAAAAGCCAATTGGTAGTAAGTTCTCTCATACTTTGACCACTCCTGGTCGAAGTTATCGCGAAGAGCCCATCCAAGGGTTATTGCGAGAAGGAGACCGGCCACAGCGACCCACTTTTCCATAACATCCAAAGTCGGCTGCTACGCCGGCGCACCCGGCCAGGCTTGCCATGGCCAGTAGAACACCCAGTTGGGGCCGCGGCAGAAGACTCCGATCGTGGTAGTCACTACAATCAGTATCAAGATGAGGCTCCATACAACGACTATGGGCCTGCGCTCCCGCGCGAACCACGTCCCGATTCCCTTTGGCGTCCGATCGACATAGGGCAGCGCGACGAGGAAGGCCGTGAGCAGCACCGGAACGACGACGCCGCCCCAGAAGGCCGAGTAACTCACCATCTCTTGCAGGCCCAGAAAATACCATGGCGCCTTGGAGGGATTGTTCGGCAGAAGAGGGTTAGCCTGTTGCTCAAGCGGGGCGTTAAACAGCAGCGATGTGGCCATCAGGGCCGCCATAAGAGCCAAAAAAACTGCGAGCTCAACGTAAAGTACGGTGGGAAAGGTCTGGACTACCGCGTCCCCTTGCGGAGCTGCGGCGGCTTTTGGCATCGCGGGCGAGGGATTTTCGTGTGGATGGGCCAGGCCACCATCTTTGATGACTCGCCAGATGTGATAGTTGACGAGCAGGGCGGCGAAACAAGGTATAGCTATCACGTGTAGCGCATAGAAGCGCAACAGCGCGTCGCTCCCGACCGCATTGCCGCCCAACAGCAGATATCGCAGCTTCGGCCCGACCAGCGGAGCATAGCTCGCGATGTTGGTGCCCACTGTCACAGCCCAAAACGAAAGCTGATCCCAGGGCAAAAGGTAACCGGTAAAGCTTAGCGCCAGGGTCAGAAAGAGCAGCGACACCCCGAGAATCCAGTTGAACTCGCGTGGCGGCTTGTAGGCCCCCATGTAAAAGACGCGGCACATATGAAGCGCGACGGCCGCCACCATCCCTTCACCACCCCATCGGTGTAAGTTGCGCATCAACTGGCCGAAGGCTACTACATAGTCGATGTCCAAAATGCGGCCATAGGCCCCGGCAGTTGATGGCTCGTAATAGAACATGAGATAGACGCCGGTTATCCACTCGATGATAAAAAGGTAGAAGCAGATCAAACCTAGACCTAAGGTGGAAGTGAGACTGAGACTTCGGCGGTAAACTCTTGTCGGATGGACATGAAGAACCAGGTTGTTTACTACGACAGCCAGCCGCTGTCGCGGGTTCCATGGATATGGTCCCCGGAAAATCGATCGATAGATGGCGCCCAGCGCCTGATGCGAGGCGGTAAACGAGCCTTTCAACGCTCGGCCGAGATGCTGGACCGCGCCGATCTGATCACTGGCCTTCGGATCCTGCTGCTCGTCCTGATTCATTGGCCGGCGGCCTCCCATCCTGAGGCTTGCGTGAGCGCCCCGGCTTTAAAGCAGCCGAGGACTCTAATATCTCCATCATCGAGAGCGAGCAGCGTTGTTGGTTCAGGATCTTCGCCGCCCTGTCGCAGCGTGGTTCCTCGAACGCCCTTCTCCACCCAGAACAGGGAACTGCTTTCACACCTTGCTATGTCGGTGACAGTCGCGTCACGGGACGGGGAAAACCCGGTCGCCCCCAACTTGAAGCTTGATTCCTTTGCTCCCGCCAGAAAGCCTTCGTCGCGAAAGCGGCCGCTTAGCCAATGGCGACGAACCACCAGGATTTCATCGCTTGCCGCGGACCAGCGCAGGCAGCCGAATGCCTCATCAGGTTTCTCGGCAACGCTGATCTTCCGGCCCTTTCGAAGGTCCGTCACCACCAAAACATTTCCCGCAGGAGCACCGGGCGCCGTGATGTCGCGCACCGGTAATGACTCCGGGTTCGAGGACAAGTAGGCGAGAAAATCACCGTCCGCAGAGAGTCGGGGATGCCCGACATAAGCGGTCTCGGCGGCGATCTCTTTCAGACCCTGGCCATCGAAGCTCATCGCCCAGAGGCCACCCTGGATCATACCGCGGAAAGGCAGCAGCCCTATGAAATAAGCTTCCCCTGTTTCTGCGGACCGCCCGAGCGGGACAGGAATCGCCTCTGCGGTCGTGCGCCTCGAATCTGAGGAGATCGCGACGCGGGTATCGCCGGTGCCAACGTCGGCCAGGACGGTGCGCCAGTGCGCACGACGGCTTCGGCTGTCCCGCAAATTCATCTCGGTCAAGATCAATTCCGTAGGGCGTGAACCGAAAGAAAACCCCAGAATCGCGAATCCGTTCTCGGGCTTGACCTGGTAAATGGCGCCCTCCTTAAAACTAAGGATCTCTAAATAGTTCCGGCACGGATCCACTCCTTCACGCGTCAGGTACGCGACCCGATCCGGGGAACCGGTCATGTCCATTTCGCCGGAGGGCCGCGTGACGAGCGCAACCAGCGCCCCGCTGCGAAGATCGAGCGCGGCCAGTGTCGTAGAGCCCCATCGAATAGTAGCCACCAACAATCCTTGATCGGGGAGATTAGGCCAGGAATGCGATTCGCGGCTGAACACCTCGCGAATTCCATGACCTTGTGAGTGCGGATTCTGGGAGTCGGAGTTCGAAGAAGGGCTTTCAGATACTATTGGGGGACTCGGCGCGCAACCCGAGAATAGAATCAAGACCGCGGCAATCGCTGCAACATTAGCGTAAGTCTTCAAAGCATATAGCTCGATCGGTCACGGGAACACTAAACAAATTTGAAGTAGGCGCCTCCCGGAACGCTGAAACTCGTGTCCACTACCAGTTGACCGTCGGGAGCCTGGACGATCCTGAACCAGGACAGCGGCTTCGGAGCAGGCCCCGCTAGGACCACTCCGTTCGCGTCGTACTTGCTGCCATGACAGGGGCATTGGTAGCCCCACTCGACCCGAGAGACTGCGCAGCCGAGATGAGTGCAGGTCGCCGACATCGCCCTGATGCCACGCTCGGTCGATATGAGAAACAGCCGGTCTTTGCCGAAGAATACCTGGGTCCCGGGCGGAAAATCTTCCGGCATTCCGACCTTGATCGTGGCAGGAGGACCGAACGTGACATTGGGCACCAGAAATCGGAACGAACCAAGCCCCATCATCGCCAATGGGAGACACGCTCCGCTCCAGGCCAGTAAGGTCAGAAACTCTTCACGCGTTAGCTTTTTCATTCTTACGTCCCGAGACAACTAACCACGCCAGAAAATCTCGAAACGCTTCCCGATCGGCAGGTCCTGCGCATGTTTTGAGCCCCTGACAAGGTCCTCCAATAATGCCTCGCGCTATGCATCCAACATGCCGCACTTTTCATCAGCATTTGTGCCGCAACGGGCGCACTTTTGTGTGGCCGACCGCTACACGCTTGGCTCCGTTCGCGACAGTTTTGGATGGCAAATCCGCGCTGCGGGGTTTAGTTGACACCTAGGAATAAATCGGAATGCACCGCACGCTGGATGGTGAACGGGGCGAACGTTCAAGTGCTCGGATCGGTCAAACCGCATGCACTGTGGCTGATTCAAATCGAGTATTTCACGCGTCGCCTTCGGAACGGCTAATCTTCGACAGTTCCGCTGCGTCGGCCTTGCAGCCACTCGATGACCTGATCGACCCGCTGGCCGATCACCTCCGGATGGCGCCTGAAGCGTGTCGTCGGCCGCCGCCAATCTTCGCTGAGATGCAGTTGATCGAGGCGGAGATCTGCCCCCGGTGGAGTCCGCCACGTCGCCAGCTTGGCGCGCTTCCACCGCGTCGGACGAGCCCAGCCGTAGTGGGCGGCGACGATGCCGGGATGGACCCGGTGCACCTGGCGCCGGCAATAGACGATGCCCTCGGGCGGCAGTCCGGCTTGCTCGTCTCCCCACTTCCCAACCGCTCGCGCTCCATCGATGGCGTGCACCAGGCCGGCCACTGGCCGGAACGACATTTCCCAGAAGATGTCGCGTCGATCGCGCAGCGCTCCAAGCCATGCCTCGGTGTCATCGGCCTCGAACTGATAGAGTTCATAGGTGCCACAGCCCATGTTCGTGATCCGAGAAGGCAGTATGCGGGTCGCCTCGATCAGTCGTCTCGCCCCATCGTCGTAGAAAACGGTATCGCCATCGACCTTGATGAAGTATTCCACGTGCGCGGCACGCAGCAGTTCCAGCGCGCGATTGCGGGCGATCGACATGTCGTAGTCGGGTAGACGCCCGATCGGCTCGATGATGAGTCGCCCGGAACGAATCGCTGCCGGGTACAAGTCACGAATCAATTCCACCGTGCCATCATCTGAGCCGGTATCAATCAACACATAGCAATCGACCTGGCCCACCAGGGCCCCGACGGTAAACGCAACGGTGGCCAGTTCATTCAAAACGCATGTCATGACACCAACCCTCGCTGGAGGTTGGTGGCGTGCCGGCCACGGCGCGGCACGAATGGTGTTGTCGAGGCGCCGGAGCACCCTCTGCCACACTCTCGGCATAAGTGTCTATAGGGAAACCTTGTTCAACGGATCTATCTTCCACGTTTTGGATTTTCAGATTAAACATCACATTCGCCATGCGAAAGAAATCACTCGTCTGGAACTGGCGATACCACGATAAATTGGCCCGATCTGGTGCGGCGGATCATTCTTTGTATGGAGCTCGCGCAAATGCGGGTCACTGCTCCCGCCACGTTCGATGATGAGCACACCCAAAGTCACCGTCATCATTCCCACCTACAACCGAGCACGCTACCTGGGCGATGCGATCCATAGCGTCCTGGATCAGACCCTCACTGAATTGGAGCTCGTCGTCGTTGACGATGGTTCCACCGACTCGACCGCCGAATTGATGAACGCGATCGGCGATCCGCGCGTGCGATACGTTCGCCAAGCTCACCGCGGCATAAGCGCCGCAATGAACGCCGGACTGCGCGATGCGCGCGCCGAGTATGTCGCTCGCCTGGATTCGGATGATCTCTGGCTCCCCGACATGCTCGCGGTGCTGACCGGGGTTCTCGACGCGCGGCCGGAAATCGGCGTGGCGTATGGTAAAGGCCAGGCGATGAACCACGAAGGGCAAGCGCTGGTGAACACGCAGGGGATGAGCGAGCGATTTGCGGGTGACAGCTTGCGGAGCATTGTCTATGACGACTGCACCTGCAATATCGCACTGGTGGCGCGCCGCGAATGCTTCGATCAAGCCGGCTGCTATGACGAAGCGCTGCTCGCCAATGAGGATTGGGATGTGTGGCTGAGGGTGGCTCGCCACTATCGTTTTTGCTTCGTTGACAAAATCCTCGCCCGCTTCCGCTGGCATGACGAAAACTTAACCGGGCTGTCGTCGCCGCGCTTTGCCGAAGTCCTTAATGGGCGTACCGCGCCGCTGGACAAGCTGTTTAGCGATCCAGAGCTTCCGGCGGCCATTCGCGCGATGAAATCCACCGCCTACACCAACGTGTATCTATTTCGCGGCCAGCGCTGGTTGCAGAAACGCAGCTTTAAGAAGGCCTGCACAGAATTCGGCCTTGCCCTGCGCACCAGCGAGCAACCGTTGACGACGGGTATTCGGATCGCCTGGTTCGCCCTCGCACTGCCGGTTCTGAAACAGACTGAATTGGGTCGGCGAGGGGTTAGCGCGCTGGCAGCGCTGCGCCAACGGCGTCGCGACCTCCGCGAAAGCGCCATATCGGGAGGGTAACCGCGTCCGGTTTGCTTACGCCTTCTGGCTTTCCGGATGCGCATCATTGGCCGCGACACGCTTCAAGCCGGCCAAATACTCTATTGGGAGCAGTGATTTTATTCAGGGTCCTTGTCGGACTTGCGAGATACGGATGGCGATTTTGCGGCTGGAATGCGCTCCGGCTTGAACGCGTCTCCGGCCAGCCGCTCGACTGGGATTTCGGATGCGCGCGCCAATTTGAGCGCATCGATAAGCCGCTCGACCCGCCACTCCTCAATCCAAGATCAAAACTTGGCGAGTTTCCCTGCTAAGCAGGGTAAATACAGGGATTTTTAGAATTTTCGGCGCGATCCGGGCGCTTTGGTGATGGAGAAACTCTTCAGATCGCTGCGCTTTTTGAGAAAATTCCCTAAAGATCGGAGCAGGGAATCTTTGTCGCTGAGCAGGGAATTAGCTCTCCCTGATCCTGGATCGAGCAGGGAAATAATGGCCCGCGGCTCTTCGGACATCCATCGGCGCGATAGCCGTCCCAATAATCGGCGCGGCCAGTCGTTGAGGCGGTTGGAGGCACGCCGCGCAGCCGCCGCCGATACATGGGCGCTTGACGCGCGACGGCGTGGCGCCGAAATGTTCGGCCGGGAATCTCTCCCAACACGTTCACCGCTTTTTCTCAATTTCCCTACGCTTCCCGCAAGCGTCGGGGTCGCCTTGAGCTGCTCGGCCAAGCGCTGCGTGGCCTCCCAGACGTCGTAGCGCGCCTGCAAGATAAGCCACAGGTCGGCTCCGTTGCCGCACAGCTTGCTCAGCCGCGCTGCCAGGTCGGGAGTGATAGCGATCTCGCCGCTCATCACGCGGTGGAGGGTCCGCCGGGTGACTCCAAGCAGCGTGGAGATCTCGCCGATGGCGCGGCACGGGCGCGTGAGCTCGGGCAGAATGTCGCGCTCAAACAACACCACGAGATGGGTTGGCGACGAGTGATCTTCTTGCGGAAACGTCTATGCATCCCTGATTTAAGCCTAAGCGCTGAATGGTAGTTCAAGCGAGATCGATTGATAAGGCACTTCTGGCCGGACACGTCCACGAGCGCCCTGATGCAGACGTACGAAGCCGTAATGCTCCATGGTCTTGAGCGTGCGGGACAGATTGGACGCTTTGCGGCCTGTGCGGTCCGCTAGGGAAGGTCTGCACAGGTCGGTGTTGTTGAGCGATTGGCTGAAGTGGTCATAACAATCGGGTTCAGAGAGCGGCGAGCGAGTGATAGTTGGTCGGGCGATGATCGCCATAGAGACTGCCCGCTGCCCGAGGATTCCTCACAGCACGCAGCTGGCCCCTACTGGGAGCAAATGTCTGCGAACCTGGTAGAGGTTGGCCAGCGCAAACATGGTCTGCGCTCGCGCCAGGTTCTTGGCCAGACCGCGGTATCTCACTTTGGCGAAGCCCCACAGTTGCTTGACCACCCGAAAGGCGTGTTCGCCGCGCGCCCGGGTCCGCGAGCGCGCCCGGTTGATCATCCGCCAGCGCTCGCTCAAGGGCCGTTGGGAGGTAGGGCGCCGGTTGATCCGGTAGCGCACTCCCCACGTTTCGAGGAACTCTCGATCGTCTTCCTTCCAGTACGCTTGATCGCCGAACAGCTCCCGCTCCTGCCCATGCAGCAGCTCCGGCAGCTGGGTGATGTCGGCTACGTTGGCGGCGGTCGCTCGCACGGTATGGACGATACCGCGCTTATCCGCTCCGATGTGCAGCTTCATGCCGAAGTGCCAGTTTTTGCCCTTGCGGGTCTGCTTCATCTCGGGGTCGCGGGTCGCACTGGCGTTCTTGGTCGAACTCGGCGCCGCGATGATGGTCGCGTCCACGATAGTTCCTGCGCGCAGCAACAGCCGCCGTTCTTCCAACAGCCCGGTGATCGAATCGAAGATCGCTTGGGTCAGCCCATGCTGCTCCAGCAGGTGGCGAAAGCGCAAAATCGTGCTCTCATCCGGCACCACCTCGTCGCCCAGCTCGACCCGTGCAAAGCGCCGCATCGACTCGCTGTCGTAGATCGAGTCTTCGGCCTGCGGGTCCGACAGGTTGAACCACTGCTGCAGGAAGTAAATCCGCAGCATCTTCTCCAAGCCCAGTGGCTGGCGACCTTGTCCGGCTTTGGGGTAGTGCGGTTCGATCAGCCTGACCAGCCTCGGCCATGGAATCACCGCATCCATCTCGGCCAGAAACCGCTCGCGCCGAGTGACTTTGCCCTTTCCGTTCCACGCCATCGATGCGAACGTCCGCTGATTCCCCATCCCCACACCTCCGCATCCGCCGATCCAACTAACGGTTTATACCAGAACCGGAACACTTGTGCAGAGATTCCCTAGCTCCTGGAGTGAAGAGGGATGGGTCGCAGCGATTATGGCAAGCAGGGCACGGTTCTTGTGCGAGAGCACCCTGGCGAAGCTCTCG
The DNA here is from genome assembly GCA_963815835.1 of uncultured delta proteobacterium. Taxonomy (GTDB): domain Bacteria; phylum Desulfobacterota; class Binatia; order Binatales; family Binataceae; genus DATGKG01. Next base: position 1,232,743 of record CAWFIF010000001.1, on the reverse strand, counting down.
GTCGAGGTGAACCATACCTTGGGCTCGTGTGCCTTAGGCTTTAGCTCGCCGCGCGCAATCGCCATCGTGCGGGCTTTCATGTTCCCATAAGAGGCGATTCCGATTTTCAGGGTCTTCATGAGATGACTCCCTTCTCGCGGAGCACCGCGTCAATCGTTTTCCAGAAATCAGCGAGCAGGGTCGCCGCATCATGGTATTCGTATAGGCGCACCGTTTTGAGCCGATGTTTGTGGTCATATGCCGCCCCCGCTTGTCCGCCAGGTCCAGATTGGCTTTTGACCGGATGCGCATTGTCAAATCCGACAAGGCGCTCACCGTCCGGCTCGTGTAGCGTCAGCGAATAATCGAGGCCGTGCGGCTTTACCTCGCTCGCCGTGACCCGTCGGACGACGAACCGGACCAATATCGAGTTTCCGGATCCACGACGAGGACCTGCCCGTCTAGATCAAGCAGCGAATCAAGAGACGGGTCGCGTTTCATCTGTTATCATTATCACATAATGATAAGTAAATCATTAAGGCGAGGGTATGCTGTAGGTCAGCCATCGCTTCAAGTGCATTCTGCCGACCCGGTCCCGCGGCGAGCCGGGCGATTTGCTTAGATCCTTCCGCCGTTGCCGTTGAGTAATAACTTTGTTGGTACTAGGTGCCGCCAGCGTGCTATAAAATATTGTTACCCAAGCGGGAGGAGGCTGGAATGCGAGCTCTGGTGAGAAAATTAGGCAATTCTTCGGGAGTGATCATCCCTAAGCCGATCCTTTCGCAGATCGGCGTCGAGACGGGCGATGACCTCGATTTGTCACTGGAAGAAGACCGGATTGTGCTCGCGCCCCTCAAACGGCATCCACGAGCACGATGGGCGGACGCGGCGAAGCGCATAGCGGCGGCTGCGGACGATTCCTTGGTCTGGCCTGAGTTTGGCAACGCTGACGATCCGGCGCTGAAATGGTGAGGCCCGCGAGGCCGGCGAAGGTCACGCGCGGCGAAGTGTGGCTCGTAGCATTGGACCCCACGATCGGCAGCGAGATTCAGAAGACTCGTCCAGGCGTCATCGTGTCACCACCGGAAATGCACAATTACTTACGCACGGTGATGGTGGTGCCCATGACAACTGGCGGTAGGCCCGCGCCCTTTCGAATTCCCGTGAGTTTTCAGGGCAAGAATGGTCTCATCCTGCTGGACCAGATGCGTGCGCTCGATAAACAACGGCTGGTACGACGCCTAGGTGAGATAGAACGCAAGGCACTCCGAGCGACCCTAGCATGCCTGCGCGACGTGTTCGCTGAATAGCTCAATTGGATTCACTACACCGATCGCCGAACAGCGATTGAAGCGCGTAATCCGATTTGATCGGCCGAGGAATTTCGACAGTCTTTCTCGAGAATCAAGATTCCGGAAATTGGTCTCCGGCGATGAGCTGAACAAGTCAAAAGTCTTGCGGTTCAACTCCTTCGCCCCTCTCGATGGCACGGTCATGCTGGGTCGTCGTTCGCTTCTGCACTCATCCGGCGATTCGCGCAGTTCTGGAGATCTTCGAAGCGCGGGCATTGTTTGATGGTCAGGAATGTCAGGTCTATCTCCGGGTAGCCCAGCACGATGGCAAGCTATACTTGGATCTGGCGCGCGGTCGAGATCGATGCCGAGGGTTGGCGGATCGTTAATCGTCCGGTTCCTAGATTTCGCCGGTCTAGAGGTAGCCAGCCGTTGCCAGAACCCGAGCGCGGCGGCAGCCTCGACGAACTCCGCGGTTTCCTCAATATAGACGACGACGATTGGGTTCTAATCAGAGCTTTTCTGGTTTCGGCTCTGCGCCCGGCTCTGCCCTGTCCGATTCTGGTCGCCAAGGGCGAGCAGGGAGCCGGGAAGTCGACCGCGTGCCGTATGATCAGTTCACTCATAGATCCCCGTACCTCGGCGCTTCGCGGTGCGCCACGCGAGGTCCGCGACCTCGTCGCTGCCGCCAGAAACTCGTGGCTGGTGTGCTTCGACAACCTGAGTCATCTGCCCCAAGACTTGGCGGATGCAGCCTGTCGGTTGGCCACGGGTGGGGGGGCTTTGGCGTGGCAAGACTCGATTAGCGGGCGAATTCGCGGCTTTTGCACGGACGGGCGGAGGGCAGCGGCTCGATATCATCGTCAACGAATACCAACAGATCGCCGTGCGCCATCGACGCGCCGGTATTGCGCGCCAGGCTCATACCCGGGGTAGCGGATTCGATAAGCCGCAACGCATAGGACATCGCGAGTGCGCGAACCATCGCGCCGGTCTCATCGGAGCAATCGTTCGCTATAACTAGTAGCTCGAAAGAATCAGCCGGGTAGGTCTGCCGGGCAAACGCTTCGAGCGTCCGTCGGAGGCTTCGGGCGCGGTTGCGGGTTGGGACGATCACAGAAATGAAGCGCGTGGAGGCGGATTGCGGTTCATGCGGATGACGCGTTCAATTATCGCGTGCCCTCCGGCTCTGCTCAACGCTTCGCGACGGGGGGCCTCCGCCCGAAGGTATCTAAGCAGCTTGTGAGTGCATCGGACGGTGACCATAGTGAAGACTATTGAGAAGTGCCGATTTTGGCCGCTAGGAGCCAGTTTGAATCGTGACATTAATCTAATTTGAATTTCACGCGACTTTCTTCGTCGTGCCACGTCGCCAGCGAGGCCGAGTGACTCGAATCGCGCCAGCAGTGCTGTGCTGCCGATCGACACAGACGTTGCCCGCTTCACGCAAATTCCAGCGATGCTCTTCTGCTATGGAAGTTGTTGATGGTGTGCTTCTGTTGCCTTTCGATGCAGCAGGGCCAAGGCTAATTTCGGCCAATCTCTTGACAAAATTCGCAGGGTACGCTCTTTGCGTTTCAGGATGCTCGACCGGACTGCGATAGTTGAGGCACGTTATGATACCAACAATAAAATATGCCAACCTCCTGGCGAAGATCTGGCGAAGCCCGATGCGCCCCCTGACTCATCTTATGATATGCGTGCTGCTCGGCTGCGCACTCCCATCGATGCTGGCCGGATGCGCGGCGAAGCAGCCGGAGCCCGAGCCCATCAAAAAGCTGACCTGGCCGGCGCCGCCGGACACCACCCGCATCGAGTTCGTACGCACTATCTCCAGCGATAAAGACCTCGTGAACGACACCACTTTCTCGCAGGAGGTCATCAGCTTCCTCTCCGGCACCAAACCCCCGCCAAACGGTATCATCGAGCCGATGGGCCTGGCGGTATCTGACGACGGCCAGGTTTTGTACGTGGCCGACACTTCCGCGCAGGCAGTCTTCGTCTTCGATTTCGGGCAGAAGAAATTCTCCAAGATTGAGGGACTCGTACATCCATTAGGCCTGGCCGTCGATGCCCAGCAAAACCTCTACGTGGTTGATCAGGTGGCCAAGGAGGTCAAGGTATTCGACCCCACGGGCAAGGAGCTTCGGTCTTTTACCGACAAGAGCTTGCTGCGCCCGACCGGCATTGCCATCGATCGGCAGCGCGGCAAGGTCTATGTGGTGGACACCGCAGACCAAAGCCTCTCGACGAGCACAACGTCAAGATCTTCTCCCCGGATGGGAAGCTGCTCGGCCATGTCGGCGTGGGTCAGGGCAATATTCCGGGTGCGTTCGAATTTGCGACCTACATCGCGCTCGATGCCGACGGGAACGTTTACGTGACCGACACGCTGAATTGCCGCATCCAGGTGTTCGATCCCAACGGCAAATATGTGCGGACAGTCGGCGCAATCGGCGATGTCCCCGGGAAGTTCACCCGGCCCAAGGGTATCGCTGTGGATAGCCTTGGGGACCTGTATGTCGCGGATTCGGGCTGGAGCAACGTCCAGATTTTCAACCGCCAAGGCCAGATCCTGATGTTTTTCGGCGGCCGCGGACCGATGCCGGGTCTGATGAGGAATCCCACCGCGGTTGCGATCGACAAGAACAATCGGATCTACGTGGGCGACTACATCAATCATCGCGTTGACGTCTATCAGCTCGTCAACACCACCGTGGCCGACACCCTGGGTGGCGGATCGATGGAGGCGGGCGCCAAGTGAGGGGGGTGGCCTGCGACGCGAGGTCGCAGGCGCGCAGACCTAACCCTTCGCGCCGCTTCGCGTCGCTCTTCCCTTCCCTACGGACGTGGGACCATCCTTACCTTGTGATCCCTCTCCATTTTCATGGAGCGGGTCCGGCTGTCCCTTCCCCTTTAGGGGAAGGGGCCGGGGGTTAGGTCTGCTTCAGCTCACCCTCCCCGCCCTCATCCGCTGTTCAGGTCATAAGCAAGACCGCGATTCATCCTCCTCTACTATAAGTCACCTCATAAGCTACACTGCGATTACATCTTAGTCATCTATTAGACTGACTACTGCTTTTCGTTACACTGCATCGATCCGCGCCAGCTAATCTTGCGGCGAACAGATACAGCGCGCCGTGCTTGCAAAACCAAAATTGTAGAGAATTCGCGGGCATTTTTCGGATTTCGACTGGGGCATGCTCCTTGCGAAGTCCCGTCAGCGAGTGGGAGTAGGTCGGGTAGAGACAGGATCAACCAAGTAAAGTCAACGCGGCGCATCGCGCACGGGAGAACAAAAAATGAAATGGATTAAATGGATTGATACGATGGTCGCGGTCGCCGTCGTAGCGCTGGTAATGCTGGCGCGCGGACCGTCAATGGTATGGGCCAACAATGCTAACTGCGGCAACGTGCCGTGCGGAAGCGGATTCAATGGCTCCTACCACGACTTCGTCAACGGCCCAGGCGCGCTCGTCGACGGCACGGTGAACCTGAACGGCACCAATACGAACGTTGGCCAGTGTACGCATGTGCCATACGCCCCACATGGCGGACCAGACCAATCTGTTGTGGAACCACCATCTGAGCAACAACACGCAATTTACCTGGGAAGCGAACGCCCAAACCATGGCCGGCACGCCCTATGCAGTCATTGCGAACACCTGGGGCGGGGCGACTACCAAATGCCTGAGCTGTCATGACGGCAGTGTTGCGGTGTCCACGATCGCTTGGTATCAGGGTCAGGTCCCGATAGCCGGCAAATCCGAGCTGCCCTCCAGGCGCCACTAGTCCAAGCCAGTGCAGCCATCTGCCGGAATTCGGCTTCAACGGCAGCATGCAGAGCACTCATCCGGTAGCGATGCCTTATCCTTGCAACGGCAACCGGAACACGTACAACGGTTCCCAAACCGGCGCCCAGATCGTCGCAGCCGAGTTTGCTTCGCAACCGGCAGCACCCATTCGTCTCTATCAGGACAACGGCTCTAACTTTGTAACCAGAGCAGCGCAGGGTGGTTGTTCAGGAACGAATAACGGTATGGAGTGCACTTCGTGCCACGACATCCATAACGCCATAGGACAGACCCTCGATGTTGACCTGCTGAGGGGCGCATATCAGCGGCTCGAGCCAATTATATCTGCACGATGTGCCACACCAAGTGATCCTGTCATGAGGGCCTGAGGCTCGAAGCCCAGGCCCTCGTTACTCGCGACGAGCCGCTGGCAGGTGCGAAGGCGCCTGCCAGCGGCTTTTGTTATTTGTACTACGCGAGGCTCCCGCGCGCATACAGAATCTTCGCGCCACCCTCTCCCTTCACGTTAAGAAGCGCAACCGCTTCGTTGATCCCTCGACTCTGTTTTTGCTGAGACTTCCCTGAGTGAAGCCGAATGGGGTCAGACAGAACAACGCACTGGCACGAAAGGAGCCACCTAGCATGAAAGAAGTAAATCTCAGGAGCTGAGCGGTCAGGTTTTCCCTCGCGTGCATACAGACCTAACCCCTAACCCCTTCCCTACGAATTGTCCGTCCTTCCTTTTGTCCCTCTCCATACTTGGAGAGGGTCCGCGTCCTCGCCGGGGTGAGGTTAGGGAAGGGGGATAAGACCGGAAAAAAACTTCGAGGGTGAGTTATTGTCGCGCGAGCTTGGCTTATCTCCTTCGCCCTTCTCTAAGGAAAGGGAAGAGCGACGCGGAGCGGACGCGAAGGGTTAGGTCGCGGAAAAGAGCGGGGAGGTAGGTCTGCGGACGCACTTTTTGCGCGCGATTGCAAGGTGGTATCGGCACGCTTCGTGCGATTAGAGGGTTCAGGAATGAAAGCCATCAAGTTGCTGATGATGATGCCGTTGCTCATCGCTACCGTTGCGGGAACCTTCCTAGGATGCAGCCAGGAGAGCCGCTACAGCGTGCTTTCGTTCTTCTTCGAGGGAGTGCCAAAGCCGGGAGAAAAAAGCGAATCGAAACCGGTGGTGCGAACGGCGCGCCGGCCGCCGCCGCCGGTACCCACCCCTGCGCCGACTCCGCTAGCGGTGGTGATTGTCCAAAAGGAATTCCACGGGCGCGATTGGTTTACCCAGTTACTGCCGAAGCTGCCCAAGGACAAGAGCGGCAAGCCGGACATGGTAGCCGCTTTGAATCAGAAATTGATCGCGCCGCGGCCCGGCATCAAACCAGATGCGAAGGATCAAGCGCCCTTCAATCTGAATGTGGAAATGGTGCCCAAGGGACAGCCGGCAATGAAGGTCGTGTTCTCCCACAAGAGCCACACCCAATGGCTGGGCTGCACCAATTGCCATATGGCGATCTTCAAGATGAAGAAGGACGCCGACCCGGTGACGATGGCGCCCATGTACGCCGGAAAGTATTGCGGCGCCTGTCACGGCAAGGTCGCGTTTGCCGTCCCCACCGGCTGCGCGCGCTGCCATCTTTCGATGGGAGGCGGCAAATGATGCGCGCGGCGACGACGCTCAGCGTCATTGGACTATTGCTGACGGCGTTGGTGAGCGCGGCGACCGCGTTGCCGGGTGATTTCACCCTCCCGCGCAAGACGGCATCCGCCGGCAGTGAGCAATTTCCGATTGCCGACATTCCCGCACACGCTGCATCGCGTGCTGTTCAAGTGCTACGTGTGCCACGACGCGCTGTTCAAGATGAAGGTGGGCGCCGACGCCATGACGATGGACGCGATGGACAACGGCAAGTTTTGCGGCGCCTGCCATGACGGAAAAACCTCGTTCGATTCGTCGAGCTTCGACAACTGCGATCAATGCCATCAAAAGTAACAGCGCGATTTTCCGCTCCCTTGCTGCTCACACTGCTGTGTGCGGCGATAGCGCTGTCTGCCGGAACCAGTCCTCGCCTTCTCACTTCAGGATTACGAGGGCGGCTTCCAGCTTGGGCTGTGGCAAGCATCGTTGCAGGGCGACTACGAGTATGAAAATCAGCACTCGAGCAGCGCGGACTCTTCGCTCACCGCGAGCAGGAACCGCTTCGACGAGGTGGCGAAAATCAATAACGGCGGCATCTATTTGATCGATCCGCGGCTTCTGACCGCTGACGTGGGGCTCAACCTGGACTTGTACCAGGAGCAGGATCGCTTTTCGCAGGGCAGCAGCAGTTATATGGATGGATTGCTTTGGGGTTACAACCTCGACACCACTTTGTTCCCATTTTCACCGGAAAATGTAACCCTCTACGCCAATCAGAATCAGGGAGTTTCGAACAGCGCCTTCGGCGGGCGTACAAACACCGATAGCTCCAACTACGGCCTGATAGCCCAGGTCCTGGAAGACAGCGTCCTGAAAAATCACGGGATTTATTATTTCACCTCCAGGCTTTCGCTCCGCCAGGAGGAGTACGACCAAAAAACTACGCAACTCGACTCGACATTCAAGCTCGATCAGACCCGCGACGTCGTCGATTACACCGCGGAGAAGGGTTTTCAGACCGCCGATCTCAGGTTCCGCTGGGAGTTTGAAAACGAACGCGATAGTGGAGACGTTCATCTGAATTATCAGACCCAGAATTTCGACCTTCGCTACACCAAGGATTTCGGGGCGAACCTGAACCGCAACTGGGACTCAGACATCAATTACTATGACCGTACGGGTACGGGGGGGAGCAGCAATTCCTTTATGTCAACGAACGGCTGCGCATCGATCACTACGAAAACCTGTATACCAGCTATCAGTACCAGTTCCAGTACAATGACGTGCCGCAGCAGGGCGGCACCACCTATCATTACGGCCTGTTCGAATTGCATCACCGTTGGTTCGAGAACGATAATCAGACTCTTGACCTGGGGGGCACACGGCAAACGGTAACCGATGGGAACACCACGAACTACTGGATTGGACTGTCGCATGACTATACTCACAAACTCCCATGGCAGGGCAATTTTTTCCTGAGTACCCTGGGACAATACGAGATCCAGGAGAACAATGTTTCGAATGGTCAAATCTCGGTGGTTAATGAGTCGCATATTGCGCCCGTGAATGATACCCCGTTCACATTGAATAATACTTTCGTCCTCACCAACACGATCAAGGTGTTCGATACAGCGCACGGGCTGGTTCTGACGACGCTGAACGTTGACTACGAGGTCATCCAGCTAGGCAACCAGACTCAGATCAAGCGCATACCTACCAGCGTGATCATCCAATCCGGGAGATGGGCTGTTGGTCGACTATACCTACCAGATTCCCGCCAACGCTCGTTTTTCCACGACCACGAGGGCGGTCACCGTTGGAGTGACTTTTCCCTGGGTTGATTTCTCGTACTCTTTTAACGACATCAGCCAGACGCTGCTGAGCGGACAGAGTGGTTCTCAGTTCCTGTCGGACCAGACCACCAACACCTTCAACCTTGGCGTCCACCATGATTGGGAAACGTTCCTGGCAAGGGCAAATGCGAGCTACCAAACCCTGAGGGGAACCAGCATATCGTTTAACATGACGGACCTCTCGCAGAGCCTTGCTTACCACGCGCCATGGAGCATTTCGCTCAGTGCGAACGGAGACGAAACCTTCACCAACTACACCTCGCCCAGCCATCGAAGCAGGAGCTACACCCTCACCTTGAACGGAGATCGTCCGTTCTGGGGCGGTGGAAGCCTGTTGACGTTTGCCACGCTGCGCACTATCGAGGACAGCCAATTTCCAACTCAAAAAGAGATCGACACTGGAATCAGGCTCAACTATATCCTCGGGAAGTTGCGGGTATCGCCATCGTTATTGTGGTATGACCGCACCTGGGGTAGCGTGAAAAGCAACGATCTGCGGTTCGAAATCAAGGTGACAAGGTTCTTTGACTGAGCAGGCTTTTGATGTGTCGGCGTCTTAAGCTGGCCTTCCTGACCGCGCTGGTTCTGGCGGTCGTGGGTTGCGAGGTATCGAGCCGTAGAGGCGAGCCTGAGCAGTCAGTCCCCGAGGCGGGGGCGTACGACCGGCTCATATGGCCGCAAGCGCCGCAGCCGACCAGGATCCGCTACGTGCGCAGCATCGCGGAGCCGCGCGACCTGGGCATCAAGAAATCGTTCTTCGGCAGGCTGCTCGAAACGATTACCGGCAACCATGGCGGGCGCCTCATCCGGCCGACCGGCGTCGCTGAGCGCGACGGCGTGATCTATGTCGCCGATGCGGGCGGGCAGGCGGTGTGGATCTTCGATCCCGCGAATCAACGCTCGGTGAAGATAGTGGAAGTCGGCGACATCGCGCTGGTGTCGCCGGTGGCCGTCGCCGATGGGCCGGACGGCGCGTTCTTCGTGGCGGATTCTTACCTGAAAAAAGTTTTCCTGCTCGACCGTGAAGGCAAATTGATCCGGACCATGGCTGAAGCGGGTCTTCAGCGCCCCGCCGCGCTTGCATACGACCAGGGGGCGGACCGCCTCTACGTGGCGGATTCAGTCGGTCAGCATATTGAGGTGTACGCCTCGGACGGCCGGCATCTTTCGACCTGGGGGAGCAGAGGGTACGGCGACGGTGAGTTCAACTATCCCAGCTACCTGGCGCTGGACCGATCCGGCGCGCTGCTGGTGACTGACGCGCTTAACTACCGCGTCCAGGCATTCGATCGTAACGGCAAGTTCCTTTGGAAGATCGGACGGCATGGCGACGGGTCGGGTGATCTCGCATCGCCCAAAGGAGTCGGGGTTGACAGCGAAGGCCATCTGTACGTGGTCGACGCGCTGTTCGACACGGTGCAGATCTTCGATGAGGAAGGCGCGTTGCTGTTGCAGTTCGGCGACAAAGGCACCGCGCCCGGAGAGTTCTGGCTTCCCGAGGGAGCCTTCATCAACAAGCAGGATCGCATCTACGTGGCCGACTCCTTCAACGGACGCATCCAGGTCTTCGAGTTCCTGGGCGGTTCACAGCCGCCACTGACGAATGTGAACCATAAGTCATGAGTATAGGCGCCCAGCGGAGACCATCGCGGCTAGCTCTGCTGGCGGCGGCTGTATGCCTGGTGCTTTGGTCGGTGGATGTCGATGCGCGAACTGACATAGCAAAGACCGTCCACAATTTGACTCCCAGGGGAACCGGCAAATATCGGGAAAAGGAGCAGGCGGGGCTGTGTATCTTTTGCCATACTCCGCACAATGCGAATCCTAAGCGCGCCTTGTGGAACAAGGATCTGCCGCCGGTAACCTACAAGCTGTATCAGAGCAGCACGATGCAGGCGACGCTGAATCAGCCCACCGGCTCCTCGCGCTTGTGCCTGTCATGCCATGACGGGGTCATCGCGATGAGCAAGGTGCGAGTCAACGACACCGCGGGCAGGTTTACTTTGCGGCAAATCAGCGGGAGGACCCTGCTGGGAACGGACCTTTCAGGAAGCCATCCTATTTCGTTCATCTACGATAGCGCCCTGGCAATGCGAACGGGTGAGCTGATCGAACCGGCGGCACTGCCCCGTACGGTTCGCCTCGACGAGAACAAGGAGGTTCAGTGCACCTCATGTCATGATCCGCACGAGGACAAATGGCCGAACTTCCTGCGCCAGGACAACCGCTTCAGCGCTGAGTGTACCTCGTGTCATCGGTTGCAATACTGGGGCATTTCGAGCCACGCGACCTCCCACGCGCGGTGGACGGCTGGCAGCGTCGGCGGTCCGTGGCTGCCCGACGCATATCAGACGGTGGCGGAAAACGCCTGCCTGAACTGCCATCGCCCGCACGCGGCGAGCCACCCCGAATGGCTTATGGCGCAGGTTCAGGAACAAGCCAATTGCACCATCTGTCACAACGGCACGATGGTACAAAAGAACATCGCGCAGCAGTTCGTTGAGCCGTCGCGTCACCCGATAGAGGCAAGGCAGTGGATTCACAGCCCGAAGGAAGATCCGCTGACCATGCCACGTCACGTGACCTGCGTCGATTGTCATAACCCTCATGCGGCGGGAAACGCGACGCGGTCGGGAAGCACGAGGCGGGCAGCCAACGAAATGGCGCCTATAACATCGGGACCGCTGCGCGGAGTGCCCGGCGTCACAATGTCCGGCAGCGTCAACCCGCAGGCGAAGTACGAATATGAGGTATGCCTGAAGTGCCACGGCTTAGCGGAGCCGACGACGCCGGGAATCCTGCGGCAGGAGACGACCCGCAACATTCGGCTGAAAATCGGTCCAAGCAGCCGCTCGCATCATCCGATAGCCTTACAAGGTAACAATCTTACGATCGTCGGCATGCAAGCTGGATATACTGCTTCGAGCATGATCTCCTGTATCGACTGTCATAACAATGACCAATGGACACCAAGCGGCACGACTCCTAGCGGTCCGCACGGCTCGCGATGGGAACCGATCCTGGCGCAAGAGTACGAGACCGAGGACCCGTTCATGGAGTCAAATGCGAGTTACGCTCTGTGCTACAACTGCCACAATCGGTCAACGCTTATGTCTATGACGGGGCGTTTTCCGCACGAAAAACACGTCGTCGAGCAGCGCGCCTCGTGTGCGGCCTGTCACGATCCGCATGGTTCGCAACGGAACAGTCACTTAATTAACTTTATGGTTTTGACAAAAACGGGTTCTCCGGTAGTCAGGGCATCAAGCAGCGGAAGGCTCGAATTCGACCCAGCACCAGGTCAACCTGGCCATGGAAGCTGCTATCTGACTTGCCATGGCTCAAATCACAATCCGAAAAAATACTGAGTGACACTTTGACTGCCTTGCTCTTATGCATCACCGAGCTGATTTTGATACGGGCCTAAGCATGGCCGGCCGTACTCCACGCAAAATGGGAGTTGGCGATGTCTAAGGCGCAGCGGCTTAAGGCGGCGCGGAAAAAGCATCGAGAGGTGGCGGAAAAGCCGGCTGCCTCCGTACCGCCGCCGTCGAACCTGGCCAAAGCCGGCTCGTGGTTCGGCTATCCGGTGGTTTACCTGCTGCTGGCGATCGCGGTGGTCGACGTCTTTACCTTCGCCGATTCCGATCTCTGGGGCCACATCCGCTTCGGCCAGGCGATGCTGAAGGCCGGGCATATGATTGAAGCCGATCCCTACTCCTACTCGGCGCCCGGTCATCTGTGGCGCAATCATGAATGGCTTTCCGAAGTGATATTTGCGCTGGTTTACAATAGCGGCGGTGTGTTCGGCCTCGAATTGCTTAAGCTTTGCTGCAGCGCGGCGATGATGCTGTTTCTGGCCCTCGCTTTGGCTGAAACGGAGGCGTTGGGCCAGATTCAGGGCGCGGTCGTGATGCTGACCGCGCCCGCGATTGCAACCTACATGCAGATGCGGCCGCAGCTTTTTACCTTTACCCTGCTGGCGGCACTCTTATGGTTGCTGGCATTGGATAGCTATCGCCGTGCGGGCCGCTTGTGGCTGGCGGCGCCGATCATGGCGCTATGGGCAAACTTTCACGGCGGCTATATCGCTGGCCTGGGAGCGCTCGGTATTTACGCGGCAGTCGCCTCAATCGAAGCGATACGTGAAAACCGCGATTGGCGGCGCGTCGCCCATTTGAGCCTGATCGTAGTCGCGTCGCTGCTCGCGACGTTGCTCAATCCTTTCGGTATAGGAGCCTGGTACGCGGTTGGGCACGCCCTAACCAATCCGTTGACACGGAGTGTGATCAACGATTGGAGGCCACTTACTGTAACGATCGCCGGATTGTGGAAGACCTACGTGCCGGCCGCGATCCTGTTCATATATGCGCTTGCATTCCTGGCCGCGCTGGTGGTTGGTGTTTGGCTGGCGCCTCGCGGCAACGATCTCCCGCTGGTCGTGGTCGCCATCATCTTCTCGGTCACGGCGCTGGCATCAATGCGAAACCTGGTGCTGGCGGTGATCGTAACCAGCGTCCCGCTGGCGCGCCACCTGGGCCTGGCTCTGCAGCAACGATGGCGTCCCCCTGGCGGCAGGGCCGCGCGGCGTGCCGCGGTGCGAGATGGATCATTGCCTGCAACCGACCAGCCGGATCATTCCAGCCGGGAGTACGTAGGCCAGCTATTCGCGGCAGTCGCCGCGATTTTACTAATCGCCAACGGGCTGTTTTCGCGCACGCTCGAATCCATGATACCAAATCCGGTGGGCGCGGTGGCCTTTATGAAAGAGCATGGCCTGCGTGGCAACGTGCTCTCCATCTACAACTGGGGCGAATATCTCATCTGGCACCTTGCGCCGGAGAGCAAGGTCTTCATTGATGGCCGTTACGATACTGTATATCCACCGCAAGTCATCGATGATTATTTCGTTTTCGAGTCCGGGACTCCGGACCCGGAGCGCGTGCTCAAGGCCTATAAGCATGACTTTGCGATTGTCCCACCGGAAACCAACCAATGGTACGTGATTAGCCACAGTCCAGATTGGAAGCTGTTATACAAAGACGACAACGCTCAACTGTTCGCCCACAGTGATTTTTCGATCGACGGGGTTAAGACACCGGTCGTTGGCGTGGCGCCGCCCGACCTATTCCCTTAACAGGTATCGGATCTAGTCTCCCCACACAGAGACCCCATTAAGGCGTGCGATATCGCGGGGATACTCTAAACGTAGCGGGGGAAGATTGGGATCGTTGAGATCTTCTTTGTTGCGAATGATAAGCAAATGGGCGCGTGGACTAAACGGCGGCGCAATCGTGCTACGGCGCGCGTAATAGAACACTACAAACTCACAGAGCTCAGGGTATAGGGCGGTCGGTCGTCCCGCCTTGGCCTCGGAAGCTGCAAATGCAGCGGCCTCGCGCCACTGAGTTCCCCACTCGCCGAACCCGTCCTGCGGGGATTCATAGTACGAAGTGATCCGAGTCAGGGCCAACCCGACAAACAGCGTGAGGGCCGCAAGCCGCAGGAAATCCCGCCTGACGCGCCAAATCCCGATCGCCGCCAGAATCGAGAACGGAACGACGCACGTGAGCACATAACGCTGCAGTAAGCTCGGAAACCAGAAAGACAGGATTATGAGAAGTAGCGGTCCGACGGTGCGGAGCGACCACGCGAGTAAAACCACTGGCAGCCACATCCAGAGCAGGGCCAGCCAAACCGCCGCGCGCGCCTCGCGCCAGCCCCGAATTGTTCCCCATACTGCTAGCCCAATCGTCAGTACACAAATTGTATTTAGGGGTGCCATTCGGGCGGCCTGCATAAATGACTCGGCGCCGGGGCGGTGAAACCATTGCTGGCCTTGCGAGTAGACCGCGGACGAGTTGATCAGCAGCATGAGTCCTGCGGCGACCGCGCCCGGAATCAGCGAAGCCGCCAGAATCCAGAGCCGGCGCGTTATCGGGGACGTTGGTCTCCAGCCGGTCCGTTGGAGCAAAGTGAGCAACCAAAGCCCCTCCGCGATAAGAAGCGGAAGGTTGACCAGACTGGCTGCCACCGACAAGAACGACAGGAACGCCGCCCCGAGCAGGCTGACAAAACGGCCAAAGCGGGCGGCACGGATGAAAAACCAGACTTGGGCGAGGGCCAGGACCAGTACGAGAGCATACATCCGCTCTTCGCGCGAATAGTGGATCGCGGGGAGACTCAACGCAAAGACCAGGGCGCTAAGCGCCGCTATCCGGTCGCTCTCGCCGCGCGGTAATCCGCAAGATACCAAATCGAATTCGAGCAATTCGCGAGCGACTGCAAAGACGAGCATTATGCCGACGATGCCCAGAATCGCGGACAGCGATCGCATGGCGAAAACACCGTCGCCGAAAGCAAGAATCCAGAAATGCAGCCCAAGCTCATGCAGTCCGAGCCTTCCCGGGTTCACCGCGAGCGCCACCCTCACGACGTAGGCAAGGTTAGGTGCGGCGGCCGGATACCATGATCCCGCTTCGTCAGCGGTCAACTCATAGGCGCCGAGCTTGTAAAAGCGGAGGCATGCGCCAATCGCCAGGGCCAGGCCAAGGGTGATCGCGCCCAGCTTTTCTGGGACATACCAATTGTCCAGGCACGCTGCGACGAAGCCGCGCAAGGTGATCGGCCGTTTACGAAAAGGCCCGGTTAGCGCCGATAAGGGTGCGCCGCACTCGGTGCAGAAGTTCGCGTCCTCTTGATTTTCGAAGTTGCAGCTAGTGCAATGCATTCCCGGGTCTCCGACCCTCGCCGCTGACAAGCATCAATGGTCGGCGCTCGTTTTTCAATCTCGCCGACCCTGCCAAACCGCTGGAGACTGGGCCCCTCATAAGACGTACGCATAAGGCTCTCGCGCGCGTAACCTGCTGCCGCCCTAACCAGTCCAATCAACGCCGATGCGGGCCGCCACCCGATGCTGCGTGTGGGGACATTGTGTCAACGGCCAAGCAGTAAGCAGCCGCATAAGCGAGCAACAAGGACAGAGACCATCCGCCCGTCGATAGGTATAGCGTCCAATAGGGCAGGTGCTGGGTCCAATCGGCCAGCGTTCCGAACCATAGATAGATCGCCATAAGTAACTCGGCGATCATGTAACTTCTGATTCCGAGTTGCCTTGCGCGGCGCGATGCTCCGCTGTGCAGACGATACCGGACTAACACGGCGAATGGGATCAGAAGCAACACCAGGTAGTGCACCCAAACAATTGGCGAGAGCAAGATCGCAGCTACAACCCACAAAGCGATAACGTGGTCGTCGCTGTTATCCGGCTGTTCAGCACTTTTAAGTGTGGCGCGCACCGTAAGCGCAATAATAGCCAGCTCCGCGATCGCCACCGCCGCGCGACGAGCGAACTCCAGCCCGGCATCCGCAGGATCGGCCCCAAGCAGGCGCGAAACCATGGCGCCGATGGCCACATCGTCAAAGCGGGCGAACCAGTAGGGGCTGGTGAGAAAGGGCACCACGTGGACGAAGTGTAGACTCCTATCGACGCCAACCAATGCCAATGTAACGAGCAGACCAAGAACGAGGCTGAGACCCGTATAAACAATCGCTTTGCTTTTGCGCCGGAGGATCAAATAACCGATCAATGCCAGCGGAAACACCTTCAGCAGACCAGCAAGTCCCAGAACCGCGCCCGCGAGTGCTTGGCGACCGGATTTGAGCGAACGCATGAACACAGTCAGAAGCAGAAGAATCAGGATCTGGGTTTGTGCGTAAAAGAAGTTGCTGGTTATCGGTGTGTAGAGTATGGCCAAACCCACCAGCGCCAGCCGCAGATCGGTGTCTCCCGGCATCCCATCGAGTAGCAGGTAGAGCGCCGCCGCTAGAAATAGAAGATTCATTGCCGTCCAAACCCGGTACGCAGGGACCGGAGATAGCAAGGTCAGCGGCTCGAAGCACAGAATGAAAGTCGGCGGATAGGTGCCGGTAGTCATTTCCGCAACCTCGAGTCCAAGGGATTTGGCCAAAGGCGAGAGGTCGGTGATATAGGGGTCGACACCCCGGCGCATCGCCAGCGCCGAGACATAGTAGTGGCTGAAATCAATCTGATTCGCGCGCGGAGAAAAAGCCCACAAGAACTCGAAGGTGTATGCTACGGCTATTGCCAGCAACCAAATGGATGCCCGCCTGAGAAACCAAATCCAACCGGACTCCGAAGTTGGAGAGGTCGCAACCGGGGGACGATTGGAGATGGCTTGCTTCTTGGTGCGCGACATTTGCCGAAGCCCTACGTGATGCGACGCTACTCTATCCACGCGCCTTGCAGAGTCAACGACGGTCCGCAAGGGCTGTCTGGTCCGAGGCTCGGCTGGGCTGGCGGTCGGAATCCTGCGCCCATATGATGATGGATCATGACGAATAGACGACGTGTCGGATCGACACGCCCGTTTGCCCTCAGCTTGGCCGCGGTGATGGTCTCCGCTCTCCTCGCCATGCTCGGTCTCCTGACATTGGCGCCTGAAAGTTTCGCCGCGGATGCGGCCGCCTCAACTCAGGCTAACGCGGCACCGGCGAATGCACTACCGCCGAATCCGGCACTCGACGCGCGAATCACGACTTATCTGCAGAAGCGTTTCGTTATCGCGGACCCTTCGCGTATCCAGCTCGGGCCAGTCACTCCGACGCCGATGGCCGGGGTTTATTCGCGCAGCCTGCGGGTGAGCTACGGCACGGGACAGACTCAAACTATGACAATTTTTACCAACGCGGCGGAAGACATGATGACCCTGAGCGAGGGCCAGGGTGAAATGTATGATCTCACCAAGGATCCATGGCAGAAAGTCGATCTGAAGCCGCTTCATCTCGAGGATCGCCCAACTATGGGTCCCGCGGACGCACCGGTGACGATCATCGAATTCGCGGATTTCGAATGCCCGCATTGCGCGCGCGCCTTCGAGACTCTCGAGACCATGGTGCATTCGACCCACAAGGACAAAGTTCGCGTCATCTGCAAGAACTATCCGCTCAATGGACATCTGTGGGCGACTCGCGCCGCGATCGGCGCCGAATGTGCGCGCTTGCAAAACCCCGAAGCCTTCTGGGACTTCGCGCGCGACTATTACAGCAACCAGGGATCGATCACGCCCGGAGACATCGACGACCACATCCACGCGACGGCCAGGCGCCTGAGCCTCGATGTAACAACGCTCGACGCGTGCATCGCGGGTGAGGCGGCGCGGGCGCGCGTTGATGAGGATCAAAGAGATGGTGCCGCGCTCGGCGTTGATACAACGCCGACGATGTTCATCAATGGAGTTCGGGTGGTCGGCGTGCCGGACGACTTCGCATGGGTGGTGACTCAGCAGCTCGACGAGACCGGCAAGGGTAAGGAGATGCTGCGGCGTTAGCATCGGCGGCGCCGTGAGTTGGACTCGCGCCTGATTGAGGAGAACAATTCTTAGCGTCTTATAGTTATGGCGACGATGGCATTGCGTATAAATTTTGTACGAAATAACTACGTCATGCCGAAGATAACAGTGCTGTAAATTAACTTACATTTTTGCCTCGTCGCGAATAGTCTCGGCTCGTCCAACTCGTTACACTATCGAAACCTTTGGGATTCTCGAGATGGATCGGCGCCTGATGAGGACACTACAATCACCTGACAGAAGGTTTAACAGTTAATGGCTATTCGTTTCGGCCTGATGCCACTGGCACTGCTCGCCTTGGCGCGACCGTCGCCTTCGTTCGCCCAAGTTGCGACGCAACAAACACAGCAGATCGAGGTATCGGCACCGGAGGCGGCTCCGCAAGACCGCTCCGTACTAGAGGTGCCGCGAAAGCTTCGGGGGCTCGCAGCCGATGCGGAATTAAGCCGCATGGCCAGCGAGGATCTTCATAATCACATGCTGCCCTATGTCCACGCGCAGGTGCTGTCCGATGAGACCGGCAAGGCCAGGTCCGTCGTGCTGACCGGACAGGTTCGCACCAAATTCGGCAAACGTTACGCCGAACGCAAGGTGCGTGCTTCGCTGGGCGATCCAAACCTCGTCATCAAGAACCAGATCGAGGTGGACACTGTCGTTGCGCGCAAGGAGCTTGTGCCGCGGTGTCACGGCGGCACGCAACGCATTGTCGTAATTCGCGCGACCAGCCCGTTTACCGATACGGGATTGAGTCTGAACGCCGGCGATGAGGTCGATGTCAGGGCAAGCGGTATCATCGACATGGGACCGCCAACACCGATGCAGTACCGAAGGTCAACGCCGGCCGGCAGTTCGCTCGGCGTCTTTCGGAGCCTCTATGCTTCTGACTCACGGCCTTTCGTTTTACCGGATGCACCGATTTGGTCGATGATCGGACGGGTCGGCGAAACGGGGGAGCCGTTTGAGGTTGGGGACGTTCGGACGTTCCATGCGCCTGAGTCGGGAAGACTCTACCTGGGCGTCAACGACAATTTTTTCCCTGACAATTCGGGTAACTGGGTGGCCAGGATCGGCGTCTGCCGAGTACAGGGCGCGTCTGCCCGAGCCTACTAACGAGCCACCGGTTCATCGCCTGACAAATCTATCCGCGCTGAATCCGCCGCGCGGATGAGCCACATCCAACTTCTCAATCACGCTTGCGCGAGGATCAGTTGCGCGCCGGCGATGCTCAACATGTCGTTGGTGCCATCTTCGATCAGCGACGCACGCGCATCGCGGAAGATTTTCTCGATCCCGTACTCCTTGCTCAGCCCGTTGCCGCCAAATATCTGCAGCGCATCGCTGGCGACTTCGAACGCTGCCTGAGTGCAGAAAGTCTTCGCCGCCATCGCGTATTCGAGTGCCGGGATGGCCGCGGCGTCGTTGTATTCCATCGCCGCGCGCGACAGGCGCCGGCAGGCCTCGACCTTGGTAAACATTTCGAACAGATGCTTCTGAACCAGCTGATGCTCGCAGATCGGCTTGCCGCCCTGGATCCTTTGCTTGGAATAGTCGAACGCGGCCTCGAAGGCGGCGCGCGCGACGCCTGTGAACACGGCGCTCATGGTGCCGTTGGCCTTCGTCAACACGTGCATCCCGAACAGGTCGAAGTTGGTCCCTCCGGCAAGCATGTAACGTGCGGGAAGGCGAACGTTGTCGAAGAAGATTTCGCCCTGATTGAGCGCGCGCTGTCCCATTTTGTTAAGCGGCTTGCCCTTGGAAACCCCCGGCAGGTCAAAGGGAATGAAAGCCGCGGCGCCCGCGCGCGGTTGGCCGTTGTTTGATGCCGCCATCAGGTAGGTCAGTCCGTGGGTTGCGATAGTGCCGTTGCTCACCCACGCCGCCTTCTGACCGCTGATGACGTAGTCGTCGCCCTCGCGGCGCGCGATGACGCGTCCTCCGCGATTGGTCGGATCCGCGTCGTCGAGGATCGAGGAAACCCAATCGGAGCCGTGCGACGGCTCGGTGACCGGCCAGCATCCGATGTATTTAGCCTCGCGATCGGCGATAAACGGCTTGACGTATTGATCGATCAGCTCCCGATTGCCGGTGGCCGCGAGCGCTTCGAACGGAAAGCCGGCAACCCCGAGACTGATCGCGAGGCCTGCGCTGCCCCATCCTAATTCCTCGAGGAAGACGTGCATTCCAACGCCGTGGAGCCCCAAGCCGCCGTGCTCCACGGGAATCATCGCCGCGTGGTAGCCAAGTTGATAAGCCGACCGATAGAACTTCCACAGGATCGAGTCAGGCGCGATCACCTGCTGCGGGTCGGCAATCCGATCGAGCGCGGCGGCGGTAGGACGCACGACATTCTCGGCGAAGTGGTGGACGGCGCTTTTCAGCTCCGCCAATACCGGAGGAAAGTCAACGTCCAACTCCACGTAGGTCTTCATTTGGCGGCTCCTGGATTTGCAGGATGAGTCTCCGCCACGGCCGCTTGAGGCTGCGCATTCGGCATAGTGATGGCAGTGGGCACGATCTCCAGCGCTTTATGCATAAATTCGAGTTCTTTCTGCCGGTACGGTAGCGGCGCCGGCGCCTGAATCATGCCATCGCGTTCGAGTTCCGCGACTACCTTCGGGTCGCGTTCGAAAGGTTTGCCGTGCTCATTGACGAAGTAGAGTTGTCCGAACGGAAGCTTGGGGCGCTGGCCACCAGCCTCGCGGCTCTCGAGCGGATAACCGACCGTCATCAGCACCATCAGATGCGCCGATTCAGGCAGCTTGAAGAGCTTGCGCATGCGCTTTTCGCGCGGCCCGTCGAGCGAGCCGGTGCCGATGCAGCAGGTGCCAAGGCCCTCGTCATAAGCGACCAGCGTGGCCTGGCCGATGCCTTGGCCGCAATCCATGTCGGTTAGTCCAGTCTTCATCAGGCCCTCGTAGTTGAGCTTGAAATACGGGATGAGAACCTGGTCGAGATATTGATGCTCGACGGTGGGATCCAGACCCATCACGCGCGCGTCGGTCAACTCATGGAGGCGATCGCCCTGAGTGGCGTGACCGGTCTGGCGATCGAAAATTGCTTCCTCGACCCAGTACCAGAGAATTACCACCGGCGCGTGTTTCAGCTGTGAGGTTCCCAGCGGTGCTACCAGCGCGTCCCATGTCTCCGGCGGCGATTCTCCGCGGAACATCACGATCGCGCGCAGCGCCTGTACATTGCCCCAGAACGAAGCGAGCCGCGCCGCTTCGAGCATCTTCTGAATCTTTTCCCGCTCGACCGGACGATAGGGGTTGTAGAAGCGGATGGTACGCCGGATGCCGATTGCCTGCTTCAGTTCCATTACTCAGACTCCTTGTTTCAAAATCTAGGAAACGTGCGCCTGGACCCGCGCGGTCTTGGTCTTGTCGCGATCCCACGTCGTTGTGGTGACGCCCTGCTTCTTGAGCACCGCCTTTTGCACCCGATGGGTTTCGGTTTTGGGCAGGCTCTCCCGGAAATCGAGGTAGCGGGGCACCATGAACTTCGCCATTCGCTCCTCGCAGAAGCGCGCCAGTTCTTCGGGCGAAACACTCTGGCCGGGGCGCAGCACGACCGCAACCATCACATCGTCTTCGCCCAACACCGAGGGCACACCGAAGGCGCCCGATTCGAGGACCGCGGGATGCTGGTTGACAATCTTCTCGACTTCGAAAGATGAGATGTTCTCGCCGCGCCGCCGCATCGAGTCGGTCTTGCGATCGGCGAAGAAATAGTTGCCGTCTGCGTCGCAGTACGCCATGTCGCCCGTATAGAGCCATCCATCGCGGATTTTGGCGTCCGTGGCGGTGGGATTCTTGAAATACTCGACCCGGCGCGCATTCGGGTTGTCGATTTTGAAGATCAGGTTGCCGGCCTCACCCACCGGAACCTCGATGCCGTTGTCGTCGACCACCTTGGCCTGGATGCCGGGCGGCGGCTTTCCCATCGAGCCCTTGGGTGAAGTCCCCGCGTTGAACAGGCTGAAGCCGCCGCCATCGACCGCTCCGTAGCCTTCCCACACCGTGAGGTTGAAGCGCTTCTCGAATTCCGCCCATGCCCATGCCGGAGTCGCGGCACTGAACACGATCCGCACCGTGTTGTCGGCATCATCGGGGCTAGGCGGCTGCTTGAGCAAGATGGGGATCATCGCGCCGAGGGCGTTGAACGTGGTCGCGCGATAGCGGCGAATATCGTCCCAGAAGCGGCTCGCGCTGAACCGGCGTCCCAGCGCGACCGGGAGGCCGCCAACCAGCCCGCGCACCACGCTCAGGAACAGGGCGTTGGCATGAAACAGCGGCAGGCAGGTATAGAGGATGTCGCCCGGCTGGTAGCCCGCGCCGATTGTGGCGAGAATCCCGAGCCCGCGGTACCGAAAAACCACCCCCTTGGGCAGCCCGGTGGTGCCCGAGGTGTACAGCAGAGCCGAGATTGCGTCGCCGTCGAGCGCGACATGCGGCTCGTCAGCAGGCCCGTCGGCAACTTTGGCCAGCGTGATGGCGCCGGGCGGCATCGCGAAGCCCGCCGGTGCTTCAATCGTGTCCACGATCAGATGCTTGATTGCGGGAAGGGTGTCACGAATCGGCAGCAGCGCCTCGGCCAAATCGGCCGAGATGAACAGCGCCTTGGCTTCCGAGTGATTCAGAATGTACGCGAGGCCCTCGCCTTTGAGCGCGATATTGACTGGAACCGCGTAGGCGCCGAGCTTCTGGGTGGCGAAGAACACATCGAGGAACTCCGGCCGGTTCGGCATCATGATCGCGATACCGTCGCCCGGCTTTATCCCTAGTCGCGTAAGCCCATTCGCAACCCGGTTGACGCGCTGGTTGAGCTGGCCGTAGGTGATTTGCTGATCCTCGAACCTCAGGAAAACCTTGTCGGGATCCGCTGCGGCTTTCTCGCGCAGGGTGTTTGCCAATGAAAAGAATTCCTCAGCCATGGTTATCCTACTCAGGGTGTTGCGAAAGCCTCCGGCACTAACGATGAGCAAAAAGCTCTCAACACCCTGGGTCCGAAAGCTGGCTGCTTTCCTTCATCTTCTCTCCCCACCGGGAGAGACAAGAGTGAGGGAGCAGACGGTTGAAATACTTTTTTCAACAGCCTGCTATGCCGCCAAAATGTGAATGCAGGAAGCGCCCCCGAAACCCTGACAATGCGCCAGGCCGATCTTCGCATCGTGTACCTGTCGCGGTCCCGACTCGCCCCTGAGTTGCTCGACGATTTCCACGATCTGCGCAACTCCAGTTGCGCCCAGCGGATGGCCCTTGGCGAGCAGCCCGCCCGACGTGCTTACGGACACCCGTCCGTTGATGGAGCTCAATCCCTGTTCGACAAACTTTCCACCTTCGCCACGCTCGCACAGTCCAAGGTTTTCATAGTGGACGATTTCGGCGATCGCGAAGCAGTCATGCAGTTCGATCAGGTCGAGGTCGTCGGGCTTGAGTCCCGCCTGCTGATAGGCGAGCATCGCCGCGCGCGTGTTTATCTCGGTCACGAACGCGAGCGGGTCGCTTGCGCCGCGCTCCGATTGCAGCACCGAGGCGACGATGGTCACCGGCTTGCGGGGCGTGGTGCGCGCGAAGTCCTCGCGGGCGACGATCGCGGCGGCCGCTCCGGAACTGGTCGGACAGCACATCATCAGGGTCAGCGGATCGGCGACCATGCGAGCGCCGAGGACATCTGCAACCCCGACCTCGATACCGTACTGCGCTTTCGGATTGCGCGAGGCGTTGCGATGATTCTTCACCGATACCATCGCCATCTGCTCGACCGTGGTGCCGTACTTTTTGCTGTGCGCGCGGAAGACCTCGGCAAACATCGCGGGCATCGGCGCCGAGGGTTGCGCTTGTGAGGGCGCCGCGAGCCGCGGGTCGGCAGCCAGGGGTCCGCGCTGCATCTTCTCGAACCCTACCGCCAGCGCCACATCGACAAAGCCGGACCGCACCGCCATCACCGCTTGGTGAAAGGCAGTCGAACCGGTCGCGCATGCATTCTCGACGTTGATGATTGGGATGCCGGTGGCGCCAATGCGATTGAGCAGCCGCTGCCCGGCCGTGATCCCCTGCATCGCGTGGCCGCAGCAGGCCATTCCGATTGCCGAATAGTCGAGTCCCGCATCGACCAGAGCGGCATTAATGGCTTGGGCGCCGAAATCCTCGAAGGTTTCGTCCGGATGGCGTCCAAACGCCGACATTCCGACTCCGATCACGCATACATGCGGACTTTTACTCATATGGAAGCCTCCAATGGATTTATGTTTTGGGTAAAAGCGTTTAAACACACGCAATCGATATGCCACGGCGCTATAAGGCTGGGCTCGCGCGTTATTGGGAAGGAAATCGGCGTTTTGAAGCAAGCGTCCTAATCGCCGCCCGCAGATATGATGCCGTTCGCATCACGGCGGACCTGTGTGATGCGAAGGGAAGCAGTCACCCCGTTGTCGTCCTGAGCGACGCTTCGGCGCGAAGGATCTACGCGAAGCGATGTACGTGGCGGCTGCCAAGGCGAAGTGGTGATGCTACACTCTGTCGCGGTTGAGGCTGTGGTGAATCCGCTGGAAACGTATCTTCGCGATCTGCGCGAGACCAAAAGCACCGGCTCCGCTCTTCCTGAAACCTCGTACTATCCTGCCCTTCGAGAACTCTTGAACAGCGCCGGGGCTACGCTCAAACCAAAGGTCAAATGCGTCATTCAGATCAGCCACGGGGCGGGCATTCCGGACGGGGGACTTTTCACTCCCGACCAATTTCAAAAGGGCGCGGACCCTCTGCCGGGCACGATTCCTTCTCGCGGAGCGATCGAAGCCAAGCCCACCAGCGACGACAGTTTTATAACGGCCAAGGGCAAGCAGGTCTCGAAGTACTGGGACAAGTATGGGCAGGTGCTGGTCACCAACTATCGAGATTTTCTTCTGGTCGGCACCGATAAAGAAGGCAAACAGGTCCCGCTGGAGAGCTACCGCCTCGCCACGGACGAGAAGTCATTCTGGGCGGCCGCTTCTCGCCCACACGCCATGGCGACCGAGCAGGGCGAGGCGTTTACCGAATTTCTCAAGCGCGTGATGCTGCACGCCGCGCCGCTTGGCTCGCCCAAAGATGTCGCGTGGTTCCTCGCGTCCTATGCGCGCGAGGCGCTGCGCCGGGTTGAGAAGCGGAAGCTGCCTGCGCTTGCCGCGATTCGTGGAGCACTTGAAGAGGCTCTCGGGATCAAGTTCGAAGACGAAAAGGGTGAGCACTTCTTCCGTTCAACACTGGTGCAGACCCTCTTCTATGGAGTGTTCTCGGCGTGGGTACTCTGGACCCGCGAGCATCCGCCAAGTGACACGAAAGCGCGTTTCGATTGGAGAACGGCGGCGTTCTATCTTCTGGTGCCGGTGCTCCGAAAACTGTTTCGCGAAGTGACCGACCCCGAAGCCTTGGCGTCGCTTGCCCTGCCAGAGGTACTCGATTGGGCGGGCACCGTTCTCAACCGCGTTGACCGCGCCGCTTTTTTCAGCGGATTCCAGGAACATCACGCGGTCCAATATTTCTATGAGCCGTTCCTTGAGGCTTACGATCCCGAACTGCGCAAGGAGCTAGGCGTTTGGTATACGCCACACGAAGTCGTCTCCTACATGGTGGAGCGGGTCAACCGCGTTTTGCGCGAGGAACTGAATCTGGCCGACGGACTCGCCGACGAAAATGTCTATGTGCTCGATCCATGTTGCGGGACTGGTTCGTACCTGATCGAGGTCCTTCATCGAATCGCGGCGACGCTGAAACAAAAGGGTGGCGACGCACTTTCGGCACAGGAGGTTAAACGCGCCGCGATCGAGCGAGTGTTCGGGTTCGAAATTTTACCCGCACCATTTGTGGTGTCTCATCTGCAACTGGGTTTGATGCTGCAATCGATTGGCGCTCCTTTATCCGAGAAGAAGAACAAGAAAGAACGCGCCAGCGTTTACCTGACTAACGCTCTGACTGGATGGGAACCGCCAGACGGATCCAAACCGCAGATGCTGTTGGCGTTCCCGGAACTACAAGACGAGCGCGAGGCCGCCGAACGGGTCAAACAGACGGAAAAGATTCTGGTCGTGATAGGAAATCCCCCCTACAACGGCTTTGCTGGTTTGGCGATGGCGGAGGAACGCGATCTTTCCGACGCGTACCGAACGACCAAACGCGCGCCACGTCCGCAAGGGCAAGGTCTTAATGACTTGTATGTGCGCTTTTATCGGATGGCGGAGCGCCGCATCGTCGAGAAGACGCATAAGGGTATTGTCTGCTTCATCTCAAACTACTCGTGGCTCGATGGTCTCTCGTTCACGGGCATGCGCGAGCGCTATTTAGAGGTTTTCGATCGGATTTGGATCGACTGCCTCAACGGTGACAAGTACAAGACCGGCAAGTTGACCCCGGAGGGCGAGGCGGACCCGAGTATTTTTTCGACCGAGTTCAACCGTGAAGGCATCCAAGTGGGCACTGCCATCGCCTTGCTTTTACGTCGCGAAAAGTCCAGCGGAACTTCCAAGCTCGACTTCCGAAACTTGTGGGGTAAGGCAAAGCGCGACGAACTTCAGTCGGACGCGAACACCAAAGAGCCCAGTTACGAAACACGACGCCCATCGCTGAAGTTGGGGCTGTCCTTCCAGAAGGGAGTCGGCGACGCGGAGTACTTCGCTTGGCCGCTCCTCTCGGATCTTTTTCCGATCTCATTTCCTGGCGTGCAGACTGGCCGTGACGAGGTGCTAGTCAACATTGAGCGGGACACTTTAGTCGGGCGAATGGAGCAGTATTTCGATCCCGAACTCAGCGACTCTGACATCCGGGCAATCATGCCGAGAGTTATGACCGACACCGGACGATTCAATGCAAAGACCACGCGTCGTTACCTTTTGGGGCGCGGTTTCCTGTCCGAAAAAGTTGTACACTGCTGTTACCGACCCTTCGACAACCGCTGGCTCTATTGGGAGCCCGAAACGAAGTTGCTCGATGAAAAACGGTCAGAGTACGTTCCCCACGTGTTCGATGGAAACGTTTGGATCGCCGCTGCTCAACAGAATCGAAAGAGCTTCGACCCGCCGGTTATTACCAACAAGCCTTGTTGCCGTCACGTGATAGAGCGCGGCGCGAACGTCTTTCCGGCCTTCCTACACTTGCGAACGCACGATGCCGCTCAGGCAAACCTTTCCCAAACAGCGTCAAAATACCTCACTGCTCTGGAGCTGGACTCCAGAAGCGTGAAAACCCTTCTTCGTCACGTCGCTGCAATTCTTTATTCGCCTAGCTACTCACGATCGAACACTACGGCGCTAAGGCAGAACTGGCCAAGAATTCCGCTGCCAGCGTCCGGGGAGTCACTCGCAGCTTCTGCTGAACTCGGCGCTAAGATAACTTGGTTACTCGATTGCGAAAAACCGCTGTCTGGAGTGACGTCAGACGAGATTCGACCTGAGCTAAAGGTTCTTGGCACGATTGCACGCGAAGGAAGTGGCAATTTGAATCCGGATCTCGGTGATCTTGAGTTGAAATGGGGATGGGGACACATCGGTCAAGGTGGCGCGATCATGCCCGGCAAAGGGAGAGCCATCGAGCGCGACTACACCGCCGACGAACGACAAGCTATCGCGGCGGGCGCCAAAGGACTCGGAATAGAAGGGAAGGACGTGCTCGGACTCCTGGGCAATAGCACCTTCGACGTCTACTTGAACAGCGTCGCCTACTGGAAGAACGTTCCTTCGCGGGTTTGGGAATACACCATCGGCGGATACCAGGTTATCAAGAAATGGTTGAGCTATCGCGAGCGAGACATCCTTGGCCGGTCGCTGAAGATGGAGGACGTTTACGAAGTTCGTGACATCGTTCGGCGCATCGCCGCGATTTTGCTGCTTCAGCCCGCGCTCGATGCGAACTACGAGGCGATTAAGAAGGCGACTTACCAATGGCCCGCTCACAAGTGAGGTTCAGAGCAGAGCACGCACATCGCTTCGCGTAGATCGATCGGCTTCGCTCATTTTTTCCACTTACGGGCGGTAGCGGCGATACCAACCCCGCGGACGGTGGGCATGGCAACGGCGACGCGTGGACGGTCGTGCAAACGTCAAATCAAGAAATCGCCATTCATGCGGTTTTGATGGATAGGCGTAAAAGGACCCAAGCCGTCAAAGATTCAACGGGCCGTTCGCGAATCGCCCCTACCCGGAATCAGAATCGCGGTCTCAGGTGGCCGAACTTCAAACTGACCCCCTACCAGGCGAAGACTCGAAGTGAACGAGCAAGAGCGACGCCCTTTTTTTCGTGGGCCGTGGCATCATCCAGGCTTCGAACTCCCCGTTGCCTTCGCGGTGTTTAGGCGCTAGTCTACAAATTGTTTTCCCGATTATAGGTGGAGTATGGATACACAATCTGTGGTTATCGGCGAGATTGTGCTTGACAGTGAGTCCATCACGCTGCGCGCGGAGGTCGCCGGAAAGCTCTCGTCCGCCAGAATCGCTCTCCTGAAATACAAGCTCGCGTTTCTGCTCGACACGCGTTTCCGGCCGGCTCCCCCGAAGCCAACCGCGGAGATGACGCTGGACGAGGTGGTGGCGCTCTGGCATTGCCATCGCAGTACGGTGCTGCGCCGAGTGGAAAGCGGTGAGCTTTATCCGGTCACCGACGAAGACGGCGAACTGCGCTTCGACCGCGCAGAGGTCGAGAAATTGGCAGGCGCTGTCCCCGGTCCCAAATAGCCCCCGCTCGGTCCCCTCATAAGAGCCTCGTAGTGGATCATTTTGAATTTGATCAGTGCGAAGAGCCGCCTATCTGATTTGTCAACAGGGTTGTTAGCGTCAGCGTGTAGTTGTTACTTAGTGCGACTTTGTCCGCGATGGCCCTATTGCGTTAGCCAAGACTACCTATAAATTATTCCTCTCAATCGATTGCGTATGGAGGGCGGGTCTTCATGCGGATCGTCATTCAGCCAACAGACGGCAAGGCGTCACTCGTAGCGGAATCCGAACTGCGATACGCGATGCAGGTTTTGCGTACCGCATCTATTCTGGTAGCGGGCGGTGGAATCGTCGGTCACGCCGGCGAATGGGTTGGCGTAATCCTTCTCCGCTCCGAGGCAGATTCCGCGAGAGCGCTTGAAACGCTGGCAGGGGTCAACATCAAGGCCTCCGCATAGTAGACACGAACACAGCGGCGTCGCGGAGCTTTCTCTTAAATTAAGACAACACCTGGCTCGCTTTCACAGACGCCGTCGGCGCCCGCGCAGCCAAACGCAAATAAGTAAACAGCGCAATGCCTGGGGCTGGTTACATGTAGAATGGCTTCGACATTTCATCGAAGCGTCCATACATCAGCCAGACTTTGACGTTGTAGGCGTGCGGATGTTCAACCGGTTGGTCGCCGACAGTTTTGAGCCCGAGTTTCTTGTACATTTCGTACAGCGGCTCGATCGGATTGGTGATGAGAAGCTTTGGGCGGCGCGCGAACAGGAAAATCCGCGCGGTGTCCGACAGCAGCTTGACCAGCCCCTTGCCCTGGTAGGTGGTGTCGATCACCATCCCGCCAAATTCCCACACCTCGCTCGCGAGCACGTCCTTGAAGAGCGCGGTGGGATACAGATGGCCGAGCGTCAGCGGCGCATCGGCGAGGCATCGCGCCCAGAATGCGCCGATCAGCGGTGGACGGCTCTGTTCCTGTCCCGGTTTGATCTTATAGAGCCCGAAGTGCAGCGCGAGTGGCCATAGCAGCAAGTGTACACGCTTCTCGCCGACGTTGAGGTTGCTCCAGGTCTTCTTATGAAGGTTCGCCAGTTCCTTGAGCCCGAGCGGGGTGCCGATGGGCCGAACCTCGAGGCGGCCGTGCGATTCAGCCTCGACCACTTCGCGCGGCGACGGCTCCTCGGGCGCCATCGTCTCGGCGGATCCGACGAATGAGGCGACCGCTTCCCTGATGTCGGGCTCTTCCAACGCATGAGGCTTGCGTAAATCGTCGAGAAGTTTACTGATCCGCGCGCGCAGCTCGGATTCGGTGATTTCCTGATGGCCCATCGTTAGGACTCCCTGCGAACCTCAAGAATTGCCATTTCCAGGAGCGCCGCGAACAAAGCCACGGGTGCGCGAGTATCCGGCTTCGTTTGGCAGCCGGGGCGCCAGCTCAACAGCTTTTACAGACGTGCTAAAACGCGTGCGGATCCTGCAGCCTCATAAGCAGTCGCTCCTGTGTTGATTGCGTGCCGTGGAGGTGCAATTTGTTCGCTGGTAGCTTGTTGCCGCGCGGTGACAACGGCGACCGGCCCAAACGACGAAGGTGGCACATCTGATACAATTTGTACGATTTTATGCCACAAATGTCAATACCGCGCTGTATTGATCCGCCGATGATAGACGCAATCCTCTAACCACAGGAGATCGTGCTGGAACTCTGACCAAGGCTCGATGCGCCGTTGTTGGTAACTGCGTGATTAGATGCGACAACATAAAGAATACCTTATCTGCCGTGAAGCTGTCGGTTCGGTAGTGGGTCAGTTTAAAGTTCGGCCACCTAAGACCGCGATTCTGATTCCGGGTAGGGGCGGTTCGCGAACCGCCCGTTGAATCTTTGACGGCTTGGGTCCTTTTACACCTATCCATCAAAACCGCATGAATGGCGATTTCTTGATTCGACGTCTGCACGAGCGTCCACGCGGCCGCGTCATCGCGTATTGGATGCGCTTCGCGCGATCAGGATTCGACGGGTCGTTCACGAACGACCCCTACCCGGGAAAATTCTCGAGCGAGTTTCGGGTGAATTGTTGGTGGCTCGCGAAACGCCTTAGAACTTTTTTTAAAGTGACCCACTACCCTTCCTTCTCCATCACCTTGACCTTGAAGCGCCCGAGTAGTAGTCAGGTTGAAATCGGGGGTCAAAACGAAAATCCCGCATAAATCCGGCCAGTGGGCCAGGGCGCTGGGCGCTCTGATCGTGATTCTGGCGATAACTTGGGGACTAGGGGCCACGGCTGCCACCCTGCGCAGTGGATCGACATCGCCCCAAATCGGCGATGGTAGTTCCACCGGCACCTTGTTGAGCGGGTCCTACGATATCAGCGAAGACACCGGAACCGGCGACAACATCATCCGGCTGATCAATCCCGCCGGCTGCGGCAACGGGGGCGTGTCCAATCAGCAATGCGGCTCAGAAACCGACCTGTGCGCGTTCTTCTACGTGTTCGACGACGATCAGGAGATGGGCGAGTGCTGCGGATGTGGGATCACGCCCAACGAATTGTATACGGCATCGGTAAAGAACGATTTGACCGCGGACTGGGGACTCGGAGTAAACGACGCCCAGTCAGGCGTAGTTCAGATCATTTCCGGACAGCAGAACAACTTCGATCACTGCGACTCCGCGCACGGTTGCAACGGCGCATGCGATCCCACGATCCCCAGCCTGCCAAGCACCTCGATGATCGGCTCGATCTCCAAGGGGCAGCAAATTCTTGGAACCAACGGCATAACGGAAATCCCGCTGCAAAACGACGGCCCCGCCGAGACCGTGGAGTCTGAATATTTGTCTGCTGAGTGTGCATCGCTGATCGCCAACGACAGCGGTGGCGGCGTATGTACCTGCCATCGACAGCCTAGCCCGACGCCGGTAACGACTCCTACGGCGACTCCGACGCCGAGCCCAACACCGACGCCGACTGCAACCCCTGCGGCTTTGGCGGTTGGGGAGGCTAACGCCAATAACACGGACACCGGAGATACGCAGATAACGGTAGGGCTTGGCAGACTCCCGAACCTGAATCAGCTCATCTTCGTCGCCATCGACGTCATCCAAGCCCCCGGTGGACCGGGTCTCAGCAGTCTCACCGTGACACCGCCGGCTACCACCCCGGGACATCCCGCGTGGAACCTCATCATTTCGACCCCGACTGGTAGCGGTGCACCTTCAAACCCGGATATGGTCCAGTTCCTCTACTGGCATATGTTAGGTAGTGGAGAGGAGCCGGCGTCGTTCAGTTTTTCATTCGGTGCCAACACCTATAGGGCGACCGCAGTATTTATCGAGTACCAAAATACTTGCACTGAAGATTCTCCGACCGTGTGCCCCACGAACGGCGGAAATCCAATCCTTGCCCAAAATGCCGGAACCTCGCTTGGCAGCAATTCGGTAAGCTCGGGCGCGGCTATCAGTGTCCCCCAAAACGGCATCGCCGTGGTCGCGTTTGGCACAACCAACACTTTGACTTCCTTTGGCCAATCGGGCTCTCCGAGTGGCACGGTGTTACCTCCGTTGGTCTCGGAGGGAAGCAACTCTGGCATTAACGCTGGCTTGGCAGTGTATGACAAGTTCGAGCCCAATGCAGGTATCGACGGACCGTTCACGGCGACCCTGCCGAACAACATTACCAGTGACAACGTCGCCCAGACTTTCAGCATCATCCCGAAATAAGACCTTGTTGGGTTAAGAGCGGTGCCACGTAGCGAGGGGGGGAACCAAATTTTCCCGTTAACCCCTATCCCCTCGGACGTTTGACCGGCAGATATCCCTAACGAGTATTAGGTTAGCGCCAACGCCGGTTTGATTCTTTTGGTTGCCGTTTTGGTGCGTGCGGCGGTCCAGTTTCGCGGCGAGGAGGGGGCATCGGAACGGCTCCTCTGCGTGCAGCTCCATGGCCGCGCACCGGGTCGGCGCGATTTTAAAAGGACCCAAGCCGTCAAAGATTCAACGGGCGGTTCGCGAACCGCCGCTACCCGGAAGCAGAATCGCGGTCTTAGGTGGCCGAACTTCAACCGACCCACGAAGACACGAAGGGAACGAGCAGGAGAGTCACCAAGCGCATCGAGAAAGCCGGATAGTTCAAGGAGTTCGCGAACGTGTTCGCAGTCCTGGTCCGCGCGGAGGGAATCCCCGAGCGCCGGCCGCGAGGTCGCAGAGCGGACGAGGACCGGGATTCTTCAAGCTTTAGACGGCGTGCGCGCAGCCAAACGCAAATAAGTAAACACTGCGGCCCCGAGCAAGACGAAGTCCAGTCCGAGCTCGACCCACATTCGCGATCGCGAGGGGGCGCCGGTCCCGAAGCATCCGCAATCGAGCGTGAGACCTCGCAGCAGGGCAGACCCCAGCGCCACGAGAAACATTACCGTGACCAGCGTGACCGCGAGCGCGCCAACCCGCCGAGTCCAGGGCGCCAGCAGCAACAGGCCGCATCCGATCTCGAATAGCGGCAGACCCATGGCGAGCAGGTTGATGAATATCGGCGGCAGGAGGCTGAAGGCAAAGATGCTGTCGGCGAATGACCGCGGCTCGCGGAGCTTGTCGCCGCCGGCATAGATGAATACCGCGGCCAGCACGAGGCTGATCGCGAGGACCGCATAGTCACGACGGGAGGTGTCGGAAGGCATCAGGGCGCGCTCCCTTTGGAGGCCGGCAGCCCGGCGGCGGACCATGCATCCCATCCCCCGGTGAAGATGCTGACGTTGCCGAAGCCGAGGGTCAGCAGCGCGTTGGCGACGAGGCGGCTGTCATGGCATTCGCCGCCGGAGCAGTAGACGATGATGGGCTTGTCGCCGGCGGCCTTCAGGGCGGGAGATAAGCGGCCATAATCGTGGGCGAAGTCGTCGCGGGCGAGATTCAGGGCGCCCGGGACGTGGCCCTGCTCGAAGAAGACGGACGGGCGGGCATCGAGGATGAGGGCGGATTTGGCGTCGAAAGCGGTGCGGAATTCCTCGAGGCCGAGGGTAGCGGGAGGATCGACCTTGAAGGGGGGGTCCGTAACGAGGGTGGTGAGCTCGGCATTCAGGCGCTGCTCAGGCGTCATATAGACAAGCGGAAGTGGTTTAGACGAGAGCCGGTTGAGCATGAGGCCGGCGGCGAGGGCGGCCACGGCGAGCATCGCCACGGTGGCGAGGTCGCGCAGCATACGCATCGGATCGGCAAGGATATTTGGCATACGTGAAATTGTATCAACGCATTTTAATCCGGCAACATCTTAATCCGATAACATGGGTAACACTTTTTCATCGTGTCGGGGTGGAGTGCGAGGAGGGCGGTGCTACTTCAACCGACCGCGGACCACATAAATGTTTCCGTCACGCGCCGATATAGTGTGAAATGCGTCGGGCGTATCGAAGACTATCTTGGCACCGAGCAATGAACTCATATTGGAGTCAGACGGTTCGGCGTCGTAGGCCGCAGCCGTCAGACCGTTAACTACTAGCAGCTTTTTTTTGCCACGGTATGCGAAGTAGCAAAAGTGCCGCGAATCGGGACTGAATGTGGGCGCAGTGATGTTGGCGTAACCCCCTCCGGAAACGCCATCCACCACTGCGGAGAACGATTTTGCGTCGCGCGCAATGAAAGATACACGCATGGAATTGGCGCTGATGGCGAGGCTAGTGACGTCATCGTATTGCGCGCTGGCTGTCCTTCCATCGATAACCATAACCTTACCGCCTAGCTTCCCGACGTAGACCACACCGGACGAATCAGGTTTGAATTCCAAAAGACCAATCGAATCGAAAGACGGCCCGGCTTTGCCATCAATGACCAGTAACCATTTGCCAGCATTCTGCGCTTCGTAGACCAAGTGCTTGGAATCGGGGCTGAACCAGATACCCACGACTGCGTCCCACACTACGTCGGATCTCTCGCCGTTCATCGCAACGCTTGAGTAGCTGGGACTAATGAGGGCATACGCCAATTTCGAACCGTCCGGGCTCCAAACGGGATCGCCGCAGCTCTCTTGATGCTTCAGCTCTTTGCCATCTTGCACGATCGAGCTTCGACCACTTGAAGAAACCCGGTAGGCCAGGTGCTGACCATTGTGCGACCAGAGGAACGAGGCGAGTTGATTTGGCCCGTCATATTCGGCGCTTTCGATTCCATCGGTTACGACCACGAACTTGCCCCGGCGTCCAGCCCAATAAATCAAATGGCGACTGTCAGGGTTGAAAAATCCCAAAGCGGATACGCTGTCATACTTGGATCCCTCTTTACCGTCTGCGATGACAAATTGACGTCCGTCGCGCTCCGCACCATACGCAACGCGACTCGAGTCTGGACTGAACCAGGCCAACGCCGCCCAAGGGACGGAGTCCAGCCAGGGTCCTTCTTTGCCATCGATGACCGTTACAACTCGATGACCACGTTGCGCCTGATACAACAAATGTCGGGAATCGGCGCTGAACAGCAGCCCGCTATTCGCGGAGGGCTGCCAACTGATTGATTCGTAAAAGGCGCCAGCGACGCCATCGAGAACAACGCAATTCTTTCCCTGAGATGTACCGACAAAGCCTAGGTGCTCCGAATTTGGACTAAAGGTAATCGATGAGATCTGGTCATACGGCTTGGACACCGGACGATCATCGACTAGCAACACATCCGAAGACGTCTTGGTAGCAGGGGCATGATCGAGCCTGGTGATTGCAGCATGCAACATGTTGGGGCTTGGAACGGCGTCAAAGGCCTGTCCCAACAGCGTCTCCGTTACGATTGGCCTCTCTTGTCCGCGGCAAGGGGTGTCGAAAACCTCAGAGAGAATGAAGCAGCAGATCAGCGATAAGATCACCCGCCACATCAGTACAGCCAATCGCCCCTTGGTGTCCCGCGCAGTCCGGACCAGAGTGCAATTGGTATAGCCGACCTCGTTCTGCAACACGACATATTTGGATGGTGTAAGCGTTCTCTCGCTCCTCCCCAAGGGGAGACGATTGGTAGAGGGGCCTCAACCCAGTCAGCAAATCATTTTGGATAAAACCCGGTTTGGGGATTACATCCACAACCACCCGGTCTGTCAACTGAGGCCCATTAGGACGGCGAGAAACGAACGGTCGCGCAGGAGAGTCTCGGCGGCGTGGAACCTTGCAGGTTCAATGGAAACTGGTTCTCTTAGCGATCCGCGGCTGCTACCGCGCCTCGCGAAGCGGTCGAATGTCGTATACGCTGCCGACTCCAGGTACTGGATCAGTTGGGTTAGCCATGCGGACGCATTGCTGCGTCCGCACATCGCTGGTCGCGGTCGCGAGGGAGCGATTAGTTTTCGATCTGCAGGAGCTTGCGCGCGACTTCCGCCGAGCGCTTCACGAACTTGCTGCCGAGGTCGTGCTGCGCCTCGAAAATCGGCGCCAGCGCAGTTGACTTGGCCCATTCGGTCGCACTGGCCTGGTAGTCGAGGATGCCATTGGCGACCTTCTCATTGGTATCGATGTACCATGCGGCTACCTTCTTGAGGCCGTCCGTGCTGAACAACTGGCTGCCAATACCGGCTAGTCTGTCAGTTGCTTTCTCTGCTCGTTCCTTGGCTTTTTCCATTTCGAACCTCCCATAAGTACGCTTCGCGGACCAGTGCGCGTTCTATGCGGCGACACCCGGCTGAGGAGAGTCGTTGACGCTCGGAGCCGCGGCGCGCGCGGGTTTAGGTGTCTCCACAGGACGTGGAGTTGTCTCTGCTACCGCCGGCACGCTTTGGGCGGCGGCCCGCTTGAGTTCCTCGAAGACCTCTTCCACCAGCGACTTCATGCGCTCCGGATCGGGCATCAGATTGGGCTCAGCCATCATGGTGAAATAAAGATTCTGGTTATAGCTGATGATCGGCACGCCGAATCCGAGATTGCCGCCTAACGGAAGCAGGCCGATGTAGTCGGCCATCCGATGGCCGGCGAGATAGAGCGGCACCTGTGGGCCGGGAACATTGGTGGCGATGAAGTTCATTCCCTGTGACCGCGCCGCGCGCCGGCCCTGTGATGGGAAGATTCGCTGCATCGAAACTGCGGCGTCCATGGCCGAGGTCGCAATTCCGGCGAGCATCGCCGTAAATGCCGGCGAGACCGTACCGCCATTGCTCATCAATGCTTCGAGCGTCTGCGGCTCCGCGGCTTCCTTGATTCGCTGGGTCTCCGCGGCGACCACTTTCAGCCGCGCCACCGGATCCATCGGTTCCGCGGGTAGCTCGGGGAACATCATCGACACCCGATTTCCCAGCGACCCGCTTTCTTCCTCGCGTCTCACGTTGACTGGGCATCCGATTCGGAACGGCGCGCCGGGCTTGACCCCATGATAGCGCAGGTAGCGGGCGGCGCCCTCGCTCAGCATCGTCAGCACGATATCGTTGATGGTGCCGCCGAAGGCGGCGCGAATCGCCCGGATATCCGTAAACGACGTGCGCAGCCAGGCGAGCGCGCGCTCCTGGCTTACCAGGCCGGCGCTCCAGGGGGTCGCCGCGATCGGTCGTGTCAGTCGTGTCATCTGTCCGGCTGCCTTGACCAGCGTGGCGGCGGTCGATTGGAGCTCCTTGACCGACGAGCGAAAGTCCACTCGACTCAGGCGGCGCATCGAGTCGAGCTGCTCCTGCGCGCGGTCGAACACCGCATCGGCCAACTGTTGCAGTGGTCCCGGAAGCGGTTTTGGCGCCCATGGCGCAGCATTCGATTCGGTCGCCGGTGGATCGGGCCGGAAATCCATGACTACGTTCAACAGCGCCATTCCGGACACGCCATCAACCAGGCAATGATGGACCGACCACAGCAGCAGGGAGCGATTCTCGAAGCCGTTGAACAGGTGCGTCTCCCACAGAGGCCGGCTGCGATCCAGGGGTTTTTGGAAGACCGCCAGGGCCTGCTCGATTAGCTGCGCTTCGGAAGTCTCCGCCGGCAGTTGATGAAACTTGACCTGATTCTCGATCTTGAAATCAGGATCATCTTCGAACGTCGCGTGATTAAGATTGAACGGTACCGGGATCAGGCGTTGACGGTAGCGCGGAACCAGCGGCAGCCTGCTCTCGAAATGCCGAATCAACTCCGGATACGTGATCTCGTCCTCAAAGAACGAAAGCGCGCCGACATGCAACGGTCCGTTGCGCGACTCGCCATAGATGAACGTCGCGTCCTGATCGGTAAGTCGATGGTTTAGATTTTCAATTACGATGGTCTTTTCAGCCATTGCTCTCACCTCCAAGCGGTTGCATAGCGTCGGTGAGATGGTCACGGCGCCAGCCAGTCGCGATTGGCTCTATGCCATCGCAACACTTCACATCCGAAACCAATCGTTGGTCCTCGGACCTAGCGCGGTTCGGAGCAAGCCGACGCCGTTACCCAAACGACGCGGGTAGCGCCGTGTTGTACATCGAGGGATGCCCTAGTCACCCTCGAATGTTGTCATGATCAGCAGCAACGACGGTGCCAGTTGCTCTGTAGAGTTAACGCATAGTCTTGCGATCAACTCTGTAGCGGAAGGTTTCAGCAGCGGCTGACGTGGCGCGAACCGTGGCAGTAGATGCCAGCGTCCGCGCCCATTTTTTCGTGGGAAAAAAGGAATCAGTCAAACGCTTGCTGTCTCCGAACGCGGCATTGCTTTGAGGCGAACAAATAGCAAAGAGCGGTCGTTTGACTCTTATCCAAAGGTCAGGATCAGGCAGGGTATATGCGGCTTTTTTTCGATCGACAATCAAGCTGACAGCCGCTTGATTAAACGATCGGTACGGAAGCTGCATGATAATTCCGCTAATTCGGCTCACAGTGCGTCTTTAGCCCGATTAATACTGTGGACTCGCTGCTGAGCCGTCACACTCTGGCGTAGGAGTCACGAACATATGCGAAGGCCGAAAGGATTGTCGTCCTCAGGAATCGCAACCGCCGCAGCCCTGATACTCGCGACGCTTGCACTAACCAGTGTACCAGGTCATGCGCAGGTCAAACCCGGCGAGATGATCGGCGCCGAGAACGCGGCGAAGGTCAAAGACGTCGTGTCGCCCGGCGTCTATTACAAAGTCGCGCACGGGATGCAGTTGAAGATCGTTCCCACCCAGCGCATCGATTGGCCGCCTCCTTACAAAGATGCGACGGAGAAATATTCCGCGCAGGTTCGGCTCAGCCAGGATCATCGGACCGTGGTGGGCTATGTCGCCGGCCAGCCGTTTCCGCTGATCGATGCCAACGATCCCGAAGTCGCGACCAAGATCATGTGGAACAACGTGTTCAAACCGATCACCAGCGACGACTACGATCTGCGCTACTACGACTGTGACAGCGCCCACGAGGGCGGTACGAAGCAATCGATGCAACTAGAGTATTTCCAGATCGGACACTATGCAGGCTATGACCTGGTCGGCCGCACGGAAGTCGAGCCGATTCCGACTGACCCCGATTACAAGGCCACTAATCGGCTCTGGATGTTCGCCCTTTATCCGATCCTCTCACCACAAGAGATCCGCGGCACCGGCTTCATCCGCTGGCGTTACGGCGATCCCAAGCGCGGTGACGACGACTGGTCGCTCGGCGCGGGCAGCCGC
Organism: uncultured delta proteobacterium; assembly: GCA_963815835.1. GTDB lineage: Bacteria > Desulfobacterota > Binatia > Binatales > Binataceae > DATGKG01. The sequence goes on along the minus strand of CAWFIF010000001.1, from coordinate 1,193,591 downwards.
CGTGTACGCCGTTTGAACGAATCCATGATGAGTTCCGCCACCGCGTCCGGTACCGCGGTTACCATGTTCAACCCGGACCATTATTCGGGCTTCAACGCCAAGACCGAGTTCTACAGTTACAACTTCCTCGGCGAGAAGAACATGCTCGCATGCGTTCATGCCGAACATTCGCCCGAGGTCCGCTGCCCGACTGATGGCGGCACCAGTGCATGTCCCGAGGCGTGGGAGATGCGCCATATGTACGTGGTCGAAGCGACCCCGCGCCGCGATCGCGGCGCGGCCACGGGCGCGCTGCAGTCCAAGACACTGGTCTATATGGACAGCGAGATGTGGTTCCCGCCGTATGTCGATGAATACGACCAGAAGGGCAACCTCTGGTACAACCATGTGTGGTGGCTGGCCACCCGCGATCGCCCGGTTCCGGATGCGAAGGTTGCGATCTATCCGTTCAAGCGAAGCTTCACGGTCGGCTCCGATGCGACGGATGTGCAGTCCGGAGTCGCGACGATGTGCTACCTACCTGGCAATGAGACGCCGGAGCACGAATGCTGGTACATCAATATGGGCGCCGTGGACAAGGCTTTCTTCACCACGGACGCGATGGTGCGCGCGGCGAGCTTCTAGCTAGCCATAACGCAAAAGATAGTGAGCGATGACGTGATCGGCCCATGCGACGGAATATGAGTTTCGTCGCATGGGCGACGTTCGTAAGCCGGGTTAGAAAAGTCCCCATTTTATTCAGTCTTACAAATCGACCCTGGAACTGCGGGAGTCGGTTAGATTGTGTTCGCTATCGGCTCCGAGAGGACGTACGACCCGATGCTGTTCGCTGGAGTAGACCATCACAAAGCGATACTGTCAGACGCACGCGACCGACGAAGCAGACCGCACGTGCGCTGCCGCGCGATCGCCCAATGACGGCGAGACGGCGCGCGGGTTGTTTGAGGGGTTGGCGGAGCTATGTAAAACGGTGTCGGAGCACAGGATGGGACCGAGGTGTGATGGACGACCGGTCGGATGCGCTCGGATATATCGCCCCGAAGTGGGGCTCGCGCACCCTCATCGGGGATCGGGCGCTCGGCGGCCATCGAAATAGAGATGTGATGTGATACAAGACTTTCGAATGTTTTGATCCGGTCGGAAGAAATTCATCTAATGTTGGAGGAAGGCATCGAATGAAGGTCAGAAATCCGCTCGCAAAGGGCATCCTAATCGGCGCGACCGTCGCCACTCTGACGGGAGCCATCGCAACCCACGTCTGGGCCGACGGGGCTAAGGATATTTATGACGACAAATGCACCGGTTGCCATGGGCCCAGCGGAAAAGGTGACGGGCCGGCCGGCAAAATGCTGCAGCCGCCGCCCGGGGATCTTGCGACCGCGCTCAAGGGCAAGAGTGACGCCGATATCGCGAAGATAATCAAAGAGGGCGGCGCAGCGGTTGGAAAATCACCAAACATGCCGCCGGCCTCGGATCTGACCGACGACCAGATCAAGTCGCTGGTCGCCTACATCAAGCATTTCTAGAAACAGGGTTCGTGGATTCAGATGGAAGCAGGTCGGGGCAACTGAGCATTCTCGCACTGTGCGGAGGTTCAGGTCTTCCTAACGGCACCCAACGGCTGGGGCCTGGTCAGCTTCGAGTTTCGTGAACACGAGGGTAAAGGCAAAACGTCATGGGGAATGAATCCCCTGGTTCTGGGAGTCGATACAAAGCAGCGGGCGCTGAATACGCAACCACCGCACGCGAACAAGACGTCACCCGTCGCCAGTGGCTCGCGAGATTTTTCTGGGCAGCCAGTTCACTCGTCGGTGTGGGACTAGCTGTGCCCGTGGTGGGCTACTTCCTCGGGCCGATTCTCAAGGCGGGCCGGCCATCCGATGTGAAACTCGGCAGAGTCGACGATTTCCCGATTGATGTCCCGCAGCGCGTCGAGGTCACTTTGTTCCGGGTCACCGGCTGGGTGACGGAACAAGCGCGCCAGATCGCCTGGGTTCTGCGCAAGAAGGACGGGATCGTGGTCTTCGATCCGCACTGTACCCACCTCGGATGCGCTTATCACTGGTCTGAAGAAGTCAAACAATTCCAGTGCCCGTGCCATGACGGCAGATTCGACATCAACGGGTGCGTGATTGGCGGTCCACCGCCACGGCCGCTCGATACCTATCCCTCCCAAGTGCGTGACGGTGTCCTCTACGCAATCACCAAGCCGCAGAGGAGAGCCTCGTGCCAATCAGCAAAAGCATAGCCGACTGGGTTGACGAGCGCCTCGGCATCCGCGCGATTGGCGATGCGCTGTTCGAACGCAAAATTCCCGAAGGCGCCGGTCTGGTCAGTTGGATATATACGCTCGGCAGCGTAGTGATGTTCCTGTTCATTCTGCAGGCCGTCACCGGGATGTTCCTGGCGATGAACTATGCGCCGACTCCGGAAAACGCCTACGACTCGGTGCGCTTTATCTCCGAGCAGGCTCCGTTTGGCGCATTCTTACGCGGGCTGCATCACTGGGGCGCAAGCGCGATGGTAGTAGCCGTCGTCTTGCACCTGCTCACAGTTTTCCTTCTTGGGGCATACAAGTATCCGCGCGAATTGACCTGGGTCACAGGAGTCTTCCTTTTGGGAGTGGTGCTGTTCTTCGGTTTCACCGGCTATCTGCTGCCGTGGAATGAAAAGGCCTACTGGGCAACCTTGGTCGGCACCAATATCGCGCACGAGGCACCGCTAGTTGGGCCCTATATCGCGCGGCTGCTCACCGGAAGTGATGAGCTCGGAGCACAGACGCTGACGCGTTTCTACTCGCTCCACGTGTTGTTGCTCCCGGCAGCCTTGATGGCGGTCATGGCCATCCATCTCTTCATGGTAGTGCGCCAGGGTGTTACCGCTCCCCCTACGCGCGATGGCGAGAGCCTGGAGACCGACCTCATCGCGCAGCGCCGTGATGCGATGGATAAGTATCATGCGCAGAAGGAAGCCGGCCTGCCATTCTATCCGCACTCGCTGGCGAAGGATGCGGCGGCCGCGTTGATCGTATTTGTTGTGATCATAGCCCTCGCCTGGTGCTTCCCGGCCGAGGTCGGGCAGTTTCCGGACCCAACCGACACGAACTACAATCCGCGGCCCGAATGGTACTTTCTTTTCCTCTTTCAGTTTCTCAAATACTTCCCTGGAAGCCTCGAGCCGGTGGTGGCAGTGGTCATACCTGGGTTGGTGTTTCTGGGTCTGCTGCTCCTTCCGTTTGTCGATCGCCGCATGCTCCGGCATCCGCTCGACCGCCCGTTGGCATCCGCCGGCGCCTGCGTTGCCCTGCTGGGAATTATCATCCTGACCGTGGCCGGGGCTCGCTCGCCCCAGGTAAGTCCATATGTTTCCGAGCCCCCTGATGTAGCAGAAGGGGAGCGTGTATATCGACAACTTCATTGTGACTATTGTCACAGCGTAAATGGCCGCGGCGGCGTAATTGGTCCCGATCTCGCTCTGGCAACAGAGCAACGACGCGATAAGTCGTGGATTGTGAGCCACCTGGAAAATCCCCAGCTTGTAGTTAGCGGCCAGCCGGTATCGCCGATGGGAGTGCTGCCGGTGCTCCTTCCTGATCAGACTGAGGCGCTGGCCGCCTATATCGAGGAGCTGCGAGGCGGCGGGCCATATAGCCCGCTGGCGCCGGTGCTGTTCAAGACATACTGTGCCGGATGTCACCGGCTAAACGGACATGGCAGCACTTTCGCTCCCGACTTGAGCTCGATCGGTTTGATGCGTAGCAGGTCGTTTATCCACAGATACATCGAGAACCCCAAAGCGGTAGTGGGTACCGCGCGTATGCCGCCTTTCCTTACGCCTCAAGGACCGCTTACTCACGATTTGGTCGAGGACATTGCGCGATACCTAGCGGTGCAGCGTGGCCCGATTACTCCAAAAGAATCGACAAGCTCGGCCAAGTAAGTGATAAGGGTCAAGTATCTTGTTTGATGTAATGGTGTTGGCGGGCGAGCTAATTACTTAGAAGGGGACGTTAGCCGCCCGACGGATCACTCCTTTCTGTGTGCTCGCACCACGTTACTCAACCACAAGATGGTTTGGTTGCACCGGATGGAGTTCGCTCCCCTCCATACCAAATCCTGGACTCGTTTCCAAGTAGAAGCATCTGTGAAGAGGCTGGTTGCGGACATTCGCGATCTCTGCAAAAAGTGAGACGGCGAAATTGTGTCAGGATGCAAAATTACAGCGAGAAGATTTTGATGCGCACGAGCGGGGACCGAGTATGGGGCTGGCGTGGTGAACGTACAGGCTTGCGATATTAGGCTATGGTGCACGACATTCGGGGTGAAGCCGATGCCCCACGGGAGTTGCGATGCAGCGGTTCGAACTTGAGGAGGCTTTCGTTCATGTCTAAGGTTGCCGATCCAGTCGGCATCTGCGCCGCATCGAAGTCGCGCGGCTTCGGTTGACGCTCGCGCGTTGCGGCAGTATTCGTGATCGCCACGCTCGCTTGGTACCTTGGTGCAGCCAGCGTTTTGGCGTACGAAGCGATTCAGGTCAGTAACGGGGGAAAGATCGTCGGGACCGTCAAGGTCGCGGGAAAGTTCGCGCCAAGGGCGCCTCTTACGGTAAACAAGAACCGAGAAGTCTGCGGTGATCACATCGAAGACGAGAGTCTGGTCGTTGGCCCCGAGAAGGGACTGCGCTACGCGGTCCTCACCCTGGAGAATATCACGAAAGGCCGGGCGGTTGAGCTGGAGGCGGGCTATGCGCTGGACAACGAGAAATGCCACTTTGTCCCGCACGTTCAGGCGATCAGTCTCGGTCAATGGATCGAGCTGAAGAATACCGATCCCGTTTTGCACACTGCTGATGCAGTGCTTGGACAGCAGACACTTTTCAACGTCGCACTGTGGCCAGGCCGGGCGGTTCGCAAGGCCGCCGCATATCCGGGGGTGGTTCGGATCAACTGTGGCGTCCATTCGTGGATGAATGCCTACGTAGTGGTTACCGACAACCCTTATCATGCGGTAACCGACTTATACGGCGCGTACGAGATCGACGACATCCCCCCTGGAACCTACAAGCTCCGCCTTTGGCATGAGCTGCTTGGGACGCAGGAGAAACAGGTGCAACTCGAGCCGGGCCGTCAACTGGAAGTCAACTTTGAAATGAACGCAGAGGGAAAATGATCGCCTCCAACGCAAGGCTTCGGGTGCTTGGCCTGGTCTTCCTGCTGGCCAGCGTAACGGCGTCGTTGCCGTGCTCTGCCGGAGCGGGCGACGGGATCGGCAGCATTACCGGGACAGTGACGATCAAGGGCAAAGTGGAACCTGGAGTCATCAACACGGTGATCTGGGTCGAAGGGATCCCGCACGACCTGATTCCGAAGGAAAGATGGAAAGTTAACCAGTCGGCGCGAATGGCGCAGAAGGATGTTGCCTTTGTGCCGCACGTCCTGCCCGTAGTGGTGGGTACGTCGGTCGCTTTCCCAAACGACGACCCCATTTTTCACAACGTCTTTTCCACCTCGGGAGTCCACAAGTTCGATCTCGGTCTGTACCCACAGGGGACATCGCGCAGCACCATCTTCGACAAGCCTGGAATCGTGGAGATCAGTTGTAATGTGCACTCGCAGATGAGCGGGTACGTGGTCGTTCTGGAGGAGCCGTATTTCACGGTTCCCAATGCGCGGGGCGTCTACGAGCTCACCAACCTGCCGCTCGGCAGTTACACCATCAAACTGTGGCATCCTGATCTCGGCTCAGTCAGTCAGCCGTACGCGCTTCAGCGAGACGGACAGGTGCTGACCCTCGACTTCGACCTAAAAAAGCGCGAGTGAAGTCCGGCTCGCGACCGAGCCCGTCAGCGACAATTAAATCTGGCTCGTTGCGCTGCGAGGTGCAGTAACCGAGCACCGCGTAGTCATCAGGTTTACCACTGATGCAGTTTCATCAAACTGCATCAGTGCACGGTCGGGCGACGGGTTGACAATCAAGTCGCCACTGGGCTAAGCGGCATGTTTAACAAGGCAACCCGGAAATCCCGGGGCAGCGGACACGGGCGAACGAATTTTGCAGTGCCGGGCCCTACTTCCTGCGCTCCAATTGAAGGCTTCTACCAATCGCTTCGAGTGCCCGTTGACAGAATACAGACTTTCTAATATAAGAACATAGAGAAATAAGCGATTCTAATCGCACTAGGTTTCGTATCGACAGCAGTCGGTAGTAAGAGGCGTCGTGTGAGCGGTTCAGGCTTCAAGGCGCCGTGTCTGTGTTATGCAGGATTGAGCAGATAGGGTTCCATAACGAGGCTCGCCCGCGCGGTGCAGATTTCCGCGTTGAGCCGGCACAAAAAAGGAGCAGTCGATGATGAAGAGGATCTTCCTAAATTCCGTGAAACTGGCCGCCGCATGCGTCGCTTTGACTGCCATGGCTTCTTCATATGCATGGGCAGACGATGCGAAGCAGATCTATGACGACAAGTGCGCCTCCTGCCATGGCGCGAGCGGAAAGGGTGATGGGCCAGCCGCTGCGGCGCTCACCCCCCCGCCGAAGGATTTCGCCACGAGCCTCAAGGGCAAGAGCGACGACTGGATCGCCAAGGTAACTAAGGAAGGCGGTCCTGCGGTTGGATTGCCGCCGACCATGCCACCCGCCAGTGACCTGAGCGACGCCCAGATCAAGGGCCTCGTGGCTTACATGAAGCAACTGGCCAAATAATAAGACCGGTAGTCCTGGATGCGACCTTATTTCGGTGCTGACCTGGGAAACCTCCCAGGTCAGCCTTTTCCGCTGCAAAGGGTGTGTCTGTGCGGGGGTGTTCTAAGTCTACCCCCTGGTCAACCCTATTTCAGCGCCTAGGCTCGGGACTGGAGTGATGGCTGAGCAGGAAACACCGCCGACCGAAGAAAGAAAGACTTCAGTAATTGCTCGGCTGCCCGTGGGGCTTCTCCGTAGTCCACTAAGTCTGGTGGGCGCGGTACTAGTCGCTCTCAGCCTCGCCAACATCATTTTCCTGCTGCTGATTGCTATCTTCGGGTCTGAGAACAAGCCCTATTTAGGCATCTTCGCTTTCATGATTTTCCCGGCGATCATGATCATCGGCCTGATCATGATCCCGGTCGGGATGCTGATACGCCGACGCCGACTGCGCAAGCTCGACCCCGAAGATATTCCGCCCTATCCGAAGATCGATCTGAACCAACCGGCCCAGCGGCGCGCTTTCGGCTTTGCGATTGGATTCCTCACGCTGCTGGCGGTGATTAGCGCGGTGCTCACCTACCGAGCGTACCAGTTCACCGACTCGGTCACCTTCTGCGGTGCGGTTTGTCACGCACCGATGAGGCCGGAATATACCGCCTACGAGGATTCACCGCATGCGCGCGTACCATGCGTGGACTGCCACGTCGGTCCCGGGGCAACCTGGTACGTCCGTTCCAAGCTTTCCGGAACCTACCAGGTTTACGCCGTGTTCCGTGATGTCTATCCCAGGCCGATTACGACTCCGATCAGCGACCTCAGGCCCGTCCAACAGGCCTGCGAACAATGTCACTGGCCGCAAAAATTTTACGGCGCTCAGCTCAAGATCTTCAACCACTTCGGCTACGACAAGAGCAACACTCCAAGAGAGATACCGCTGCTGATCAAGACCGGTGGAGGAAGCCCGAACTTTGGCAGCACCACTGGAATTCACTGGCATATGAATATCGGCTACAAAATCTCGTACATCGCGAAAGACCCGCAGAGCCGCGTGATTCCCTGGGTGCGAGTGAAAGATACCGAGGGCCGCGTGACCGAGTATATGGCCAAAGACGCCAAGCTGACGCCAGCCGAGATCGAGCAGACGCCAAAACACGCGATGGATTGCGTAAGCTGCCACGACCGTCCGGCGCACAGATTCCTGCCGCCCGATGCGGCGGTCGATGAGTCACTTACGTCGGGCAAGCTGGATCGCTCGCTTCCTTTCATCAAACGGCAGGCGGTACAGGTCCTGACGAAGCCTTATTCATCCGATGAACAGGCGCGGGAAGCAATCGCGACGAGTTTGGACGCCTTCTACCGCAGCGACTATCCCGACGTCTACGCGCAAAAGAAGGTGCAGATCGATCAGGGCATCACTGAGGTCCAGCAGGTCTACGAGCGCAATTTCTTCCCATACATGAGGACCGATTGGCATACCCACCCCGACAATATCGGGCACTTGTACTACCCTGGGTGCTTCCGCTGTCACGATGGCAAGCATGTCAGCTCGGATGGCCGGGTAATCGGTCAGGCGTGTGAGACGTGTCACACCTTCCTCGACACCAGCCAGGACGGCCAGCCGAACATGATGGCAGGAGGGAAGTCATTTGCTCATCCGATCGATTTGAAAGCCATCTCCGGAATGCTCTGTAGCACCTGCCACACCGGAGCAGCCCTGTAGACTCGGGCAACTTTGGGGCGACCGATCCAAAATGGGAAGCATAGCCCAGTTCGCCCGTCTGAAGTTACAGCTGCTGCTGCAGGAATTCCTGCTCATCGCGGTTGCTGTGTTCGTAGCCAGTACGTCTCAGGCCGCAACTCCGCCCAAGATGAACACGGCTTTGTGCCTAGCATGTCACAATGCCTCACTTCCCAAGGCTGAACAGGCCAAGCGCGTAAGCCTTCACGTCAACGCGAGCATATTCAACTCTTCCGCACATGCCGCTCTCGGCTGTCAGAGTTGTCATTCGGATATAAGCAGCTTCCCGCACAAGCTGCCGCACCAGAAGGTATCTTGTGCCGGGTGTCATCCAGCTGAAACCTCGGCCTATAGCCGCAGTGTCCACGCTGCCGTGGGGGCGAAGGAGGCGTATCCCGGCTGCCTCGATTGTCATGGCGACCCGCACGGAATTCTCCCCGCGCGTGACCCGCGATCGCAGGTGTATCAACTCAACCTTCCTCGCACCTGCGGCTCCTGCCACGGGAGCCCCGAACTGGCAAAACGTTACGGCTTTGCAAATGTCTACCGGCTCTATGTGGATTCCATCCATGGGTTTGCGTTGACCACCGATGGCCTTCTCGTAGCGGCTGAATGCTCAAGCTGCCACGGGTCACATGAGATCCTGAGCCGAAAGGATCCCAGGAGCAGAACCGCACGCGGCAACATTCCCTCGACCTGCGGCACTTGTCACGCGGGGGTGAAGGCGGCGTATTTCGAGGGCATTCATGGTAAGGCGCTGGCCGCGGGGAACCCGAAAGCCCCGGTTTGTACCAGTTGCCACACGACCCACGAAATCTCCAGGGTTCAGAACGTGGCATTCCAGGTGAAGACTATCGGTACTTGTGGTGGCTGCCACCGCGGACGGTTGCGAACCTACCGTGATACCTTCCATGGCCAGGTGACTACGCTGGGATTTAGTGAAACCGCGCGCTGTTGGAGCTGCCACGGTTTGCACAATATCCTTCCGGCGTCAGACCCACATTCTACCATTGCGCGAGCCAATTTGCAGACCACGTGTGGTAAGTGTCATGCGGGGGCGGCCGCGAGCTTCGTCACCTACCAGCCCCACGCAGACCCACACAACAAGCGTCTAAATCCGGCGCTCTATTATGCCGCCTTCGCTATGAACCTTCTCCTGGCGGGAGTGTTCACATTCTTTGGCATCCACACGGTACTCTGGCTATTCCGATCGTTGTTCGATCGTCCAGGATCGGACTCGCATTGAGGGAGTGGGCGGACTCTGCGGTAACTGTTGCGGGAGAATCTCGATGACACCGAATGACACTGATGCCCGCCACTACTTCCGCTTCTCCCTGGGGCAGCGATATCTTCACGGTCTCCTAATCACGACCTTCCTCGGCCTTGCCGCGACCGGCCTGCCATTGCGGTTCAGCGAGACGCAATGGGCCGAACATTTCGCACTCGCCATCGGCGGCTTTCGCCCGATTTTGTTATTTCACAAAACCTGTGCGTTGCTGCTGACGGCGGGCTTCATTGTCCATGTAGCGGACATTCTGTACCGCGGATTCATTAAGGGGGAACGCAGCATCTTCTGGGGACCCAACTCGATGGTTCCGCGGCCCAAGGACCTCTTCGACCTGATGGCGCACTTTCAGTGGTTCTTCTGGCTCGGACCGAAGCCGAAGTTTGACCGCTTCGCGTACTGGGAAAAGTTCGACTATTGGGCGGTCTTCTGGGGCATGGTGATCATCGGCGTCTCCGGCTACGTGATGTGGTTCGCGCCGATGTTCGCCAGGGTTCTGCCGGGCTACCTGCTGAACGTCGTCCTGATCACCCATGGTGAAGAAGCTCTGTTGGCGGTCTGGTTCATTTTCATGATTCACTTCTTCAACTCGCACCTTCGGCCGGGACATTTTCCGATGGATCCGGTGATTTTCACCGGAAGGCTGACTGGGGAAGACCTTAGAGAGGACCACCCGCTAGAGTATGAGCGTCTCGCGCAGCAAAATGCGCTCGCGGCCATAGAGGCCGACTCACCTCCGCGATGGCTCATTAACTTCGCCAGACTAATCGCTGTCGGCGCGATCGGTACCGGCTTCCTGCTGGCATCGCTCACGCTGGCGGCCTTTCTGACCGAATGACGATGGAGTCACACGAAACCCACGAAGCTGCCGCGCACTGGTGATGGATCGGGGTTGCGAACGATCGGCCATCATGATTTGAGTTGCCGTACACGGTCCACATCGAAGCCAAGGGAGATCCATGAGAACCACGGTAATCGCCAGCATCATGTTTGCGGCCTCGCTGTGCCTGGTAAGCGTCACAACCGCGTTCGCGGCAAGCGCGGATGCGCGCAAGGACTATGTGCTGCATTGCGTCGCTTGCCACGGCGTCGATGGCAAAGGGAACGGAATAGCAGTTCAGGTCATTCCCGGATTCAAACGGGTCGATCTGACGCAACTCAGCAAAACGCACGGCGGCAAGTTCCCGCGCCAGGAAGTGTATGACATCGTGGACGGCCGCAAACGCCTCCCCGGTCACTACGACGAGGACACCGATATGCCGCTTTCGGGCTTGATGTTTCAGACCAAAGGTCGCGAATTCAGCACCGAGAGCGAGGCAAAGGTCAAACAGAGAGTATCGGCGCTGGTGGATTACGTAGAAGGAATCCAGGAAAAGTGATCTTTGTCACTTCCCCAGTAGCGTTTCGATGTAGTCTATGGGGCAGAAATCCTCCGCCTCGGCTCGATGATGGAGCAAATGAAGTTTTCGGTTTCGGGAGGCGAACCAACTACTGCTGCTTGCGCGCGAGGTCGCCCTTCGATGGCGGCGTGTCCGAGACCGTGTAAACTTCGCCATCCCGAAGATAGAGCTTCTCCATCTCGGGCTTCGTGAATGGGCGCGAGCCGAGGCGGTCGAATACCGCGAGTTGATTGCCACTTTCATCAACGGCGCGATCGCGATCGAGCCCCTTCGCAATCGCGAGCGCGGTACCGTTCGTCTTGAACTTCGCGACCAGGACCGGGGTCGGCCGCGGTGAGAAGCCGAGGTAGCCCGGAGTATCCGGCGAAATCATCTGTAGGACTTTCAGACCGTTGCGGCCGTCGGCGAGATATCCGAACAGGCTCGCATCGGTCATCCCAAGTTTCACGTCGTTGAGATCGTTGATGCTGCCACCCGCATTGTAAACCTGATCGAGCTGCGGATGTTCCGGGCGAGTCACATCGACGATCACCAGACCTTGTGCACCGCCCGCGATGTAGGCGTAGGTTCGCGCGACGTAAATGTTGCGCGCGTCGGCAATCGGCAGAGTCGCACCTTCAACCGGGCGCGGATGCTCGAGATTGGTGACATCGAGGATCTTGAGACCCTGCGCATCGACTACGAATGCGTAGCGGAACTGCACCGCGATCGCGCGCGGATTGTTGATGTAAGGCGCGCCCACCTCCCCGACCATCCGCGGATTCAATGGGTCCTCGACGTTGACCACCTCAATTCCGCGATCGCATGCGATGTAGGCGTAGTTGCCCGCGGTCGTTATGTTGACGGCGCCATTGAGCACGCCACCAGGATTGAAGATCGCACCACGTTTGAAGAAGTTGTTATCGGGATTCCCGTCGCCCAGCGTCGCGATGTTCACGGTGATGAGGCCCTCATACTTGTCGGTGACAAAGACGTAGGCGTACATCATCGGGACTTTCTGCTCGAGGTTGTCGGGGTGCGGGATGCGCGCGGGATCGAGCAGCAGCGTGCTCGGCAGCGCCACTGCGGTCGCGAACTTCGTTTTCACATAAGTGCGCTGGCCGAGCGGCGACACCGGCGCGGTCTGGATGCGCTCGGAGAACTCCTTGTCGTCGATGTGCGCGATGTCATAGACCTCGAAGCCGCCGGGTCCATCCGCGGTGTATAGATACTCGCCGCGATTCTGGATGCTCCGGCACTCCTCGGCCTCGTGATAGTAGGACTCCTTGAGGTTGCGATCGTTCGCCTCGAGCTTCTTGAACTCCTCTGGATAAGCTAGCGCGTGCAGATGGCTTCCATACACCGCCTGCGGCTCATCGCGCTCCGTCACTGCGACCGCCTGCAAACCTTTCTTCCCTTCACCGACCCAAGCGAACCGACCAATGAAGTTTACGAAGTTGGTTCCCTGGGTCAGGAGCTGCGCCATCTTCGCGTTGTTGTCGTTGGCTTGCGATATGTGGCAGTCGGTGCAGCGCTTGGTTTCCCGAGTCCGCACCGTATGTGGAACGGCGGTGCTGAATGCCTCCGCCGAAAATCCCTCGGTCGATACCGGTTGCTGCTGTGTATATAGGACATCACGTCGTGCGTTGTACGAGGTCACGAGCACCGCGCATGACGAACGCACCGGCGAGATGCGATTTCCGGTCACGACGCCGTCGCGCGCCATCATGAAGACGTCGTTGCGCAACGTCTGGAAGTCATACGAGGTCCAGTTGCGTGTCATGTCGCCGTCGTAGCGCAGGATCTGGCGGCGCTGATTCGCCTTCATCGGAAGATGACATCCGAAACAGCTCGGCACCCAGGACGAATGACAAGTTTGACACGCCATTTCGGAGTTCGGATGCGCGAGCGCTGAATCGGAAACCTTCAGCCCGCCCCAGCTTCGCCCGTCCTTCTGGATCGTGTGCGCATAGCGCGCGAGGTTGAAAGCGCTCTTGTACTTCTTGGAATGTGCATCATCGATATCGGAAAGCTGCGCGATGTCAACCCATTTCTCCTTTCCCTTGATGATGAGCTTCTGCTTCAGTCCGGTTTTCCGGAAACCATCCTTATGATCGCGGGTCAGATCGAGAGAGCCCTCGCCCGCATTACCGGTTCCTTTAAGGGTCGCCTTCTTATTGAAGGTGCCGTGGCAATCCTCGCAACGAATCGCGATGGCGTTGCGCACTTCGCCATAAAGCTTGCCGTTGCCGTGTGCATCGGTCTTGAAGTGACAATCGGCGCACTGCATGCCCATCTCGGCGTGGATATCCTGGAGCTTGACCGCGCGATTCCATTTGTCGGGCGCGTCATCGGGAACGATCTGGTCATCCTTGTCGAGCAGATGTCCCTTATCGTCCTGCTTGTACACGTAGCGGAACAACCATCCGTGGCCATGAAAATCCGCAAGCTGAACATGCTTCATCTGCGGATTGAGCGCCGACACCGCTTGCAGGAATTTCGGATCGGACCAATTGCCCTTGACCGAGGCAGCTTCCGGATTGGACATCAGATCGACGGCGATCTCATCCTCGCTCGGATGCTTTTCCTTTTTTGGATACAGCAATTCGCCGTCGCTTTCGTTATCCCACCATATGGTTCCGTAATAGCTATTCAGAACGTTGGTTCCTGGATGCACATGACATACAACGCACTGCGATGACGGAATCGATTTCGTCATTTCGTGTCGGATCGGGAAGCCGGAAATGTCTTTCGGGATCGCGCTATCGGCCGAGAAGCTCCTTCCCTCGTTCCCGTACTGCGCGTACTGAGCCGAATGCGCGGGGTCGCGGTCGTTAGCGTAGATGACGTGGCATCCGCTGCACCCGCTGCTGCGATAGTCGCCCGGATGATCGGCGGTACCGAGGAACCATAGCCCCGGATCGAGCAGGCGCGTTTTGTGCAGACTGAGGAAGACCGGATCGGTTCGCGTCTCGGTGCCGTATCCGCGAATGCTCAGGCGATCGTTGCCGCGTTCAAAAACGCGCAGCACATTGCCCGGCTGCGAAATCTCAAATCGCGGGAGTGGATCGAGATAGGGCAGAATCCCGTGCTTGAGGGTGTCCTCCAGCGTCGGCGGCGGAAGCGTCCTCACCCGGGTCGGCCGCCCATCTTCCGTATACGCTTCGCCGAAGCGCGAGATTTTTGACGGATACTCTCCGTTGGCGTAGAGCGCCGCCTCCCACAGCATGTTGACCGTGCCCATCATGCTCTTGCGAACGTGCTCAACCTCATCGGCATGGCATGATTCGTTGCCGCAAGTCATCCGCGCCGCGCGAAGATCGCCGGGATTCACGAACTGCACGAACTCCGGCGATTCATCGTTGAGCATCGCGTAGGAGCGCACCGGCAATCGGCCGGTCTTGGGCCAATCGCGCGGATCGAGCGGATGCACGTGGGCGAGTTCCTTCTTGGTCGCCGTCGCGTTGCCGCCGTGGCAATCGATGCACCCCAGCGGCGAGCCAGGATGCATTTCTTCGATACCCGCATGACAACCAGAGCTGCGACATCCCACGCTCTTCGCGTCGGCCTCCGCTTGCGTCTCCTTGGAAAGATCAGGCGGCATCTTGGGCTTTTTGTAAGGTCCGCGATTCGGTTCGCCGCGCTCGCGCAGCATCGGTCCCGGGTTGACCGCGGGATCGTGCGCGTCTTCCTTTTGGGCCGCAGAAAGTTTTTCGACCGCGCTGGACGATTCCGCGATGTCACCTGCCAGCGCTGCCGCGCCGCGCGTCGCGACCACCGCCCAGACAAGAATCGCGATAGACAATATCGCCGCCGATGCGGCAATCGTAAGTCCGGCGTATCGCCGCGGTCTCCGCCTGATTCTCCCGTTCCGCGCCAAAGTCTTAACTCGGCCGATCATTACTCAGTAGGTAAACGTCATCGAGGTAAAGAACGAATATAGTTCCTGGCTGGAATAAATATCGCGGAAGCCTGCAAATGGAGTAAAGAACGCAATTCCGCCGGACAGGATGATATTGTCAATGAGTAATGGCCGATATCTCAGTCCGATGCTGCTGTCGAGTCCGAGGTCATGTCCGAGTGCATTTTGATGTAGTAGTTGTTCCAGCATCCCGACTTTGTCGAACTGGCTGAAGTTCACGTCGACCTCGGCGATGAGCTTGGGCGTGAGCTTCGCAATCAGGCCCAGGTTGTAAAAGAGGATTCCCGGGTTGACGAAGTTGGCCTGCCCCTGCAGTTTCGAGCTTCGCAAGTCCGGCAACAGACTGAGTGGCCCTTTAAGCAGCACCCCGGTGCCGCTGAGTCCGATTCCCTGCCGATTCCAGTAACCGAATGGCGCGCCGAAATCGGTGTTGTCGAGAATAGAGTCGAAGCCGCTCGCGGTGTGGCTGTTGATATTGCCGTCACCCGAGGCATAGAAGAAATCGGCCTTATAGGTGAGCCAATCGCGGTCGTATGAAAGTTCCAGCGCGCCCATCTGCGCATTGATGTTCGCGGGTTTGCCAGTGATGGGGTTGAAGCTGTCGCGTCCCACCACCTCATAGAACGCGTCGGTTACATTGATGCGCCCGATGTGCCCGTCGCCGGTGAATCCAAAATATGCGGCGTTGACGGCGTGCCGCTGGGCGCTGCCGATCAGCGCCGGCCGCACCAGAAAGCCGTTGTTGTCGTAATGCGTGCCGCCGTTGTCGTTGTTGTAATCGAAATCGAGTTGCGCGTCGTAGCCCTGAAAGATGAAATCCTGTCGCGTGAGATTCGCGATACCAACGTGCTGGCCGCGGGTGCGAAATACAGTATTCAGCCCGCTGTTGGTGTCCTTGTCGAGTTGTTCGAAGTAGGCAAGATTGTACTCCCATTTGTTATCATCGTAGTTTCCAAACAAGCGGAATCCCGGCTCCTCATCTGAGTATATGAAGCCGCGAAAGTCGCTGGTGAACGACTGGATACCCGCCTTCGCACTGACGACATCGTACTCCGGCGACAAGTCGGCAAGTTTATACAGCAGGAATAGTTCCTGGATGCCGACGTGCGAGTCGTAGCGCGTGGTGCCCTGCGCGGTGTTGACGCTGGTGACACCGGTCTCCTGCGCGTCGAGGTAGTTCAGGTTGAATACCGGCGTGAAGCGAAACTCCCAGTCGAGCGGCTTGAATCCCGCATCGCCATGGAACAGGTCGAACGACACGATGAAGTTCTGCTGCAAATCGATGCGGTTGCCGCTGCCAAAGAAATCCGGATTGTTGTTGCTCGGAACCGTATCCTGCGGCGCTGCGGTCGGCAGCCGGTGATCTTCGGCGAGCGTGTCGCTCATCACCGTCAGCGCAAAGAAAGTGTGCTGATCGAGGATCGGATAGTCGCCCTTCAGCACGTTCTGATCGTAGGGATCCCACCAATGACCGAGTGTGTACGGATACTCGCCGGGCGTGCCGGCTTTATAACGATTCCAGGTTGGAAATCCGATCCGCCATCGATCCTCGATGGGGATGAAGTCGCTCTCGCGCGCCCATGCCGGCGTCGCAAGCTTGGGCGGTGTCGCCCCCGCAAAGCCGAGCGGCTTGAGCTTCTCGCCTGGAGCGGCGCCACCGTTCCATTCGTCGGCCTGCTGCTGCATTTTCCGCTGCGGCGATACTTTTTCCTTATCTCCGCTATCTTCTGCTTCGGAACTATCGGTGGATTTTGTCCCCGATGAGTTCTCAGCCATGAGGATCTTTGACGATGACGCCTTCTCCGCTCCAGCCGGCCGGGCAGCCGATTTGAGGCGGCTGTGGTGCGCATGCGCTGACGACTTGATGTGTTTGGACGATGGGTGATCGTAGCGATCAGGGCCGGTGTCCGCTCGCGCGTCGGTTCCAATCGCGATGGAAATGGATGCCACGATGATGGCGAGAACGATGCCGACGCGTGACATTTGAAAATCTCCATGTCCTCAGGAAGCGCGTCCGATCTGGTAGCGCGTAAAGCGCCCGAGCGTCAAGCAAGCGGTTGGCTTTTTCGGATGACGAATCGGACATCTCTTCAGGTAAACAGTCGAGCCCGTCACAAAGCGGAATTTGACCTCAAGTCGCGCAAAATTCGTTGAGGCTTAATTGCACTTCGCAAAACATTTGTAGTAAGGATGGCTGCCATGAAAACGGCATCCCGGATGCTCCTCGGCAGCCTCGCGCTCTGCGGGGCGATCAGCGTTTCGTTTTCCTCGAGCTTCACCCGCAGTGCCTTCGCGGCGGGCCATGCTTATGTCGGCGAGAGCCAGTGCGAAGATTGTCACGGTCCCAAAGAGGCGGCCAAGAATCTTATCGGGCCCGATGGCCAGCCCACTAATCCGGTCGCCGTATGGCAACAGGATGCGCATCACACCAAATCCAACGATGCATTGAGTAATGATTGGGGCAAGACGGCTGCCAAGAAGGCCAACGTTGACGACCCCACCGCCGAAGGTTCGATGTGCCTGAAATGCCATGCGACCGGTGCGGGTCAGGAAGGCGCTCCCGATCCCAGCGAAGGCGTTTCATGCGAGGCTTGTCACGCCGCCGCCGCCGATTACGTCAAGAAAGTCGTCCACGGCGAAATCGGCGACGACGCCGCGAAGATGAAGGTCGCGGTCGCCGCCGGTATGCTCGATTTACGCAAGATGGATGTGCGTGAGAAAAACTGCAAAGGATGCCACACTACGCAGCGTCCGTGCCTTAAGCCGGACGATAAACCATTCGACGTCAACAACGACAAGAAGTTCCATCATTGGCGCGCCAACGTGCCGGTTATCTGAGGTTCGGCGTCAGAGAATTAAGGATAGAAGGCAGCCTCGCGGCTGCCTTTTTTTTTGTCCAAATACCACCAATGGACACGGCGCTCTCTCGACTACTAAGGTTGCGATGATTCCGCATCGACGGCGTATAGGACTAATCTGTATGTCACTTCTCAAAGATAAGGTCGCGATTATAACCGGCGGAGGCTATGGCATCGGGCGCGAGATCGCACTCGCATTTGCGCGCGAGGGCGCTCGCATCACGGTCGCCGCGCGCTCCATTGCTCCATTGGAACAAACCATCGCCGATCTCAAAGCGCTGAAGTGCGAGGCTCTCGCGGTTCCCACCGACGTCGCGAAGATCGCGGACTGCGAGCGGATGGTGTCGCGCACCGTCGCGGCTTTTGGCGGCGTAGACATTCTCGTCAACAACGCGGGCATCTCCGGACCAACCAAGACCACCGCCGATATGGAACTCGCGGAATGGCAGGAGGTCATCGATACGAACCTGACGGGCGCCTGGCTGTCCGCGCGTGCGGCATTGCCGATACTCACGCGGCAGGGATCGGGAAACATCATCAATATTTCCTCGCTCTCGGGACGGCGTGGAATCGCGATGCGCACACCTTACGTCGCATCGAAATGGGCGATGGTCGGACTGACGCAGGCGTGGGCCAACGAATGGGGCACGAAGGGAATCCGCGTCAACTGCATCTGCCCCGGACCGGTCGAGAACGATCGCATCGTGCGCGTGATCAAGGCGGCGGCCAAGGCTCGCGCTGTTTCAGAAGATGAGGTGAAGTCCGAACTGGTTGCAATGAGTGCGCTGCGACGCATGGTTAGCGAGGACGAGGTCGCGCGGGTTGCGCTGTTCCTCGCGAGCGATGCGTCGGCGGGAGTTACCGGGCAATCGATCAACGTTGACGCGGGCATCGCGATGAACTAGCCAAGCCCGCGGCCGTGCCCAGATCTCGTCGCGTTACCTGGTGCTGCCGGAAGAAAGTGTGAGGACTACCGCGAAAGAGTGATAAACTAAATCGATGGCTAAGAAGAACCTCAGATTTGAAGCCGTCAAGGTCGTCGCCAAGCCAACGACTCTTCGATTCAAAACCAAATCGGGCCAGACCGTTTCTTTCAAAGCGATCAAGACCACAAAGCAAAGGCAGGCCGTCCGGTTTCGCGCCAAGGCAAAATGAGGCGCATCTACTTGGACAGCAACATCCTGATCGCGCGCTATTCTTAAGATAAGGCGGAAGAGACGAAGCAGAAAATGGGCGAGAATGCGCTACGCGTTTTCGCCCAACTCAGGGACGTCGAGCTATGCGCTTCGATGTGGGCTACAACCGAGATGGTCAATATCCTGGTCTCCCACAGGCGAGGCCGGCCGCTTCGTGTAACTTACCGATGACAGATCGCGTCAGGCGATTTTTTCCGCGCGCTCTCGATGGTCCCCCCGCTCGCGCTCCACGCGATCACGATCGCGTGTCGCCTTCTCGCTATGCCCCTGTGAGTGCGGCGTCAGGTTGCTGGTGGTCAGCACCTCGATGAACTTGCGCGCAGCCGGAGACAACTCGCGCCCGCGTTTGTAGATAATCGCCAAGGGGCGCGTGAACGGCCCCTCCTGGAACTCGATCATCTTGAGCGAGCCGCGCGTCATCTCGTTCTCAACCGTCAGGCGCGGAACGATCGCGCATCCGAGTCCGATCTCGACTGCGCGCTTGATAGTCTCGATGTTGTCGAACTCCATCGTGTACTGCGGCTTGACACCGTAATCGCGCAAGATGCGGTCTGACGCCTTGCGAGTTGAGATGTCGCGCTCGTAACCGACGAAGTTCTGGCCGACCAGTGCGCTGACGCTAACCTTGTTGTGCTTCGCGAGCGTGTGATCGGGCGGAACGATGAGCACCAACTCATCGTGACGGAACGGTATGGTGACGATTTGGCTGCGCTTGGCGGGGTATGCGACGACGCCGAGATCGATTTTGCCCTCGATCAGGTCTTCGTAAATCTTGTTGGAGCGCAGGTATTCAAGATGGACATTTACCGCCGGATAGTTGCGTAGGAACTCAGTGAGATATGGCGGCAGTTCGTGCAGACCGACGCTGTAAACGGTGCCGACGCGGATCGAGCCGGCGATCACGGAGCCGATTTCGCGCAGGCGGTTTTCCAGCTCGAGGAATTTGCGTACGATTTCCTTGCTCGAGGTATAAAGGATTTGACCTGCGGCGGTCGGTTTGACTCCGGCCCTGCCGCGTTCTATCAATCGGCAATCGTACTTTTCCTCCAGGCTGCGGACCTGTTGGCTGACCGCCGATTGGGTGACGAAATTTTGCGATGCGGCATAAGAAAAGCTTCCGCTCTCGATTATGTCGCAGAAGACCTTTAGCGTTTCTATATGCATACTTCTGCTCTTACGTATAAGCCTATTTGATGCACGGATTTGACGCAATCAGTAGCGCGATTGAAATCTGAACAGGCCTAATATGAGCTTGGAGCATAGCAGAAATTTGGTCAATAGGCTCACAGTGGGTATCCGGTCAGGAATTGCCGAGCACCGAACCGTTGCTCAGACCACGTTTTTGGTTACCAACTACCGTTCATAAATGAATGAAATACGAAATGGAGCGTATCATGGCTGACCTTTTAAAGGACCTCGATTACTTCGATCTAGATGAATTTCTCACATCTGAGGAGAAGATGACGCGCAATACCGTCAAACAGTTTGTTCAGCGCGAAATCCTGCCCACTATCGAACAGCATTTCGCAAATGAGACCTTCCCGCGCGAGATCATCCCGCAAATGGCCGAGCTCGGATTCTTCGGCGCCAACCTCAAGGGTTACGGATGCGCCGGGATGGGCAACGTCGCCTACGGCCTCATCATGCAGGAGCTGGAGGCTGGCGACTCGGGACTTCGCTCATTTGCATCAGTGCAAAGTGCATTGTCGATGTACGCAATTTATGCGCACGGCACCGAGCAACAGAAGCAGCGCTACTTGCCGGAAATGGCGAAGGGGAAACTCATCGGATGCTTCGGGCTGACCGAGCCAGATCATGGATCGGACCCAGGTGGGATGGAAACGCGCGCACGGCGCGATGGAGATAAATGGATCCTCAACGGCACCAAGCGATGGATCACCAACGGCTCAATCGCGGATGTGGCGATCGTGTGGGCGCGTGTCAACGAAGGCATCACCGGATTCCTGGTCGAGCAGGGCACGCCGGGATTCACCGCGCGCGACATCCACGGGAAGTTTTCGATGCGCGCCTCGATTACGTCGGAGCTGATCCTCGAAGATGTGCGCATCCCGGCCGGCAATCAGCTTCCCGAGGCGCGGGGACTTCGCGCGCCGCTGAGCTGTCTGACGCAGGCGCGCTACGGCATCGCATGGGGGGCAATCGGATGCGCCCGGAGTTGCTATAACACGGCGCTCGACTACGCCAAATCGCGCAAGCAGTTCAAGCGCGTGTTGGCGGGCTATCAGATGGTGCAGCGGAAGCTGGTTGACATGATGACGGAAATCACCAAGGCGCAGATGATATGCGTGCGGCTGGGTCAGCTTAAGGATTCAGGCAAGATGCGCCCGGAGCAGGTTTCTTTCGCAAAACGAAACAACGTCAATGCAGCCCTCGAGATCGCCAGAGTGGCAAGAGACATTCTCGGGGCAAACGGCATCGTCAATGAATACCCAATCATCCGGCACATGCTGAACATGGAAACCGTCAACACGTATGAGGGTACCTATGACGTGCAGACGCTGATCCTCGGCCGCGACATCACCAACGAAAATGCTTTCGAATGAGCCCCGCGCTCTACTCCTGAAGTTGACAGACTACGATAGTATACCTGACCGTCTAAGCTAATGTAAACTTATCATCTATTGTAATTACATGTCATGGAGGTATAATAGATACCGTAGCATCAATCTGAACGTTGTTTTTTTCGCGAGCTTTATTATGTCCGATTCGCTCTTGGATGATCTCTTCACCCCGCCTGACCTCGATACCGGCGACCGTGTCGTTAAGAATGCCGCCATTCTCGGACGTAAGCACGGCACTGTCGTCAGCTCCGGCGGATGGTTCGCCGTCATCCGATGGGACGGTAATCCGACACCCCGCCGCGAGTACATTCCCGACCTCGAGGTCCATCGAGGACTCCTAAGCCGTGTCAACTCCCGCCGCCGGGCCTTTTCCTAGCGCCGCTGCCCCGTGCTACATAGCAATCCGAGGAATTGCTCATGATCAAGATTCGCGGCTTCGCTCACTCCGCATTGCGCATCACCGACGCCGACCGCGCGATCGCCTTTTACGATAAGGTCCTCGGGCTGAAGCCTCTCAGCAGCCGCCCCAACTTCGGGTTCGGCGGCGCATGGCTGGGAGTCGGCAACAATCAGATTCATCTGATCTCCGCCGAGAAGCGCGAGGGCGTCATCAACCCGCTCGGACCCCATGTCGCGCTCGATGTCGAAGATTTCGACGAGACCAAGCGCACGCTCACCGAGATGGGAATCGAGTTCCTCGAGGCGCCGAGCAACATGGCCGGCCGCCAGCTCTGGATCCTCGACCCCGACGGCAACACGGTCGAGCTGCGCTCCGCAGAATAGGCACTGCTCTCCTGTTCTTACGTAGCACAGACTTTAGTCTGTGGATGTTCATAAGAATCAAATCACAGACTGAAGTCTGTGCTACATCAAAAAAGACCTCACTACTCCGCGAGCATCGGATTGGGCTTCGGAAAGCCCAACTTTGTGAGCGCCTGATCGATCGCCTCGATCGTTCGCGCCATCGAGGCTTCCTTCGCCACCGGATCCTCCTCGATGCTCTCGAGTTCGGTGCGGATCGCGCGCAACTCCACGCGCGCGCTTTGGGTGAGGCGCCATACCAGCGCAAAACAGATCATCGGTACAAGAATTCCCGCGACGATGACGATCGCGAGGAGCAGACGCGCCCGGCTTTTAGCGGCGTCCGAGTATTGATCGAGCGCGGCCTCATCCGCATTTTCCAGTTCACTCACCATCGCGTGCAGATCGCGCATCTTGGCGTTCATCACCTCATCATGCGGGTCGGCATGGCGGAGCGCATCGAGGGTCGGTTTGGCGGCCTGGACGAGGTTGCCCAGCTTATTCTGTTGCTCGGGCGTGTAGACATGACGCACGGCGGAATCGAGGTAATCGGCGAAGCGGCGTTGCTGGTTGACCACGATTTGCGCGCCGTCGGGCTGCGTCCGGCCCCATTCCATTTTGTACAGTGCGGCATCCAGCCCCTGCGCATACTTAATCGCCGCCAGCTGCTCATCTCTGATCTCGGACGGAATATTTCCGAACTCGAGTAACGCCAAGGCCAACAATGGACTCACGATCAACAGGATCACCGGTGCGATACCGGCGAGAAAGCGAATTTTCGATACGACCGTAACGTTGGCCATGCGTCCCTCCGAAGCTGTGGATGTAAACATGACCAGCGCCTGCGTAGAAAGGCAACCCGGCGAAGCGATTGTGGGCATGGACTTGGCGACAAAACGTATTGCGAAGCCGCTGAGCGCGCGTCATTCTTGTATCTCCCTTCTATGAATGCTGACGTGACTCCCGACGCGTGGAAAAACAGACATGATAAGCGTCGAGCCCTATCTAACTTTCGCCGAGTTCAACGGTGGTCACCGCTCGACGATGGAGGACTTTTGTAACGAGCTTGCGCGCTATTCCCGCGAAGACATTCTTCGCTTTTGCATAGCCACAAACATCGTCATTTACGGGATTGATCCCAATCCGAGTCGAACTGCACAAGCACAAATTGTACATCATGCTTGTTTGCCCGAAACGCTTCCACCGAACGTATCGGCCGCACTGAGTTCGCGACCGCTCTTTCATCGTCAGCAGCTTCTCTTTGTGGCCAAAGAATCGTTGCTCGTCTGCAGCAGTGCGGGATTGCCCCTAGGGCCCGGTAAGGACCTCACACGACTGTTTCTTAAGTCTGACGATCAAAACCCCGATCCGCCTCTCGCTCCGGGGACTAGCCAGGACGAGACTCTGCGGCTGCTTACGGCATTTATTCCCATAGTAGAGGCGAATCGTTTTTCCCCTTCCAGCACAAATTTACCCGGCCTCTTGTGATCCTGAACAAGATAATGCCGACTTATGGAGACAATCCGCCTTTCGATTTGCGGCATCTGTTCGCACAAGCTACAGGCTTTGAGGTGGAAGACTACTTCGGGTTGCTGTTCTGTACGCTAACCAAGTGCTTGCAGTTCAACCTCGATAACCTACTCCGTAATCCAGAAATGTTCGCGCTAGATTCGGGGTTTCTAGCCGCGACTAAATTCTCTCGGGAACAGATAGAGTGTTTTCTCTCAGACGTCTCGGCAAGCAGCGATGATTACCGTGCGGCGCTTCAGAGATTGAACCGCGGTCTTTTCGACTTCACTTGCTTCAAAGACCGTCCACTCCTGCGACAAGGGAGCAAGGTGTATCCAATCGATTCGCATTTCCTAGGCGCCAGATGTGAGAGCGCCTTGTACTGGAAGGTCTACGACGGGTTATCCGGGAAAGATAAAGAGAAGTTCCAAGCTTTCTGGGGCGATCTGTTTCAGCGATATATAAATTGGCTTCTGGCACAGTCCGTTGACGGCAAGCTGAACAACTTCGTTCCGGCACCCAAATTTCTGGGAGCCAACGAGGAGATATGCGACGCGTTGGTGCTTTGCGGAAACAGTGCCGTGCTGCTCGAGCACAAAGGGGGTCTTTTCGCCGCCAGCGCAAAGTACGATGGCGCGCCGGAGGTGCTGAGATCTGATATCGAAAAGAAGTTTGTCGGAACGCAAGACAAGCGAAAGGGCGTCCTCCAGCTTGTACACTCGATTGAAACCTTATTCTCTGGGCCGGGACGCGGTATTGCCGATCTCGACATTTCGAGAGTGAGCAAAGTCTACCCGGTCCTCGTGATCCATGATGACATCGGGGGAGCTTGGTGTCTGAACGCGTATCTGAACGCGCGATTTAAAACCTTGTTGAAGAACAGATCGACGAGGTTTGCGAACAGCACAGGCTCGAAGCTGATCGTGACTCCACTGTTTTGCATTTCTGCGGACCACCTCGAAGTGATCGCGGGGCGCTTACGCGCCAAAGCCTTGTCCGAGATTCTGGAGACGCGGTACCGCCGCGAAAACGCGCTCAATTTGCTGTTCCTACTTGTTGAGAATCCCAGCCTTGGAGAAGATGCGTTCCGCATTCCAGAGTTCCTACGGAAAGAGATGGGAGAGTTCGTAGAGAGATTGAAGGAGACCTTTGCTCCAGTCGAGTAGCTGCCAGGGCGCCGCGTTTTTCTGGGGCCACCGCTTTTCTCTAAAGACCCGCATCAGAACAAGCCTCCGAGAGTATTCGGAAAGTCCCTTGGAAACCGCGTCGCGCGATGCAATCATTGACCGCGATGGAATTCACCGATCGGCTCGCCGAAGCTTCTCGCGCCAAAAAGAGCGTCGCCATCCTGGGCGTCGATCCCCAGCTCGATAGCGCCGAAGGCCCCGGAGTTCCCGCCGGCTATACGCTCACCAGGTTCTGCTGCGAAATTATCGAGGCCTGCGAAAAATCGATCGTCGCGGTCAAGCCGCAACTCGCCTTCTTCGAGGCGCGCGGCGTCGAGGGGATGCGCGCGCTGGCCGAGGTGATTCGGTTCGCGCGCGGGCGCGGGCTTATCACTATCGCGGACGCAAAGCGCGGCGATATCGGATCCACTTCAGCCGCGTATGCCGAGGCGTTTCTGGGTGACGGCGATTTCGCATCCGACGCGATCACCGTCAATCCCTATCTCGGCGCCGATGCGATCATGCCGTTCGTCAACCGCGTGCGCGCGGGTCGGGGCGTGCTGGTGCTGGTGAAGAATTCCAACCCATCGTCGGGCGAGTTCCAGGACCTCGAGGCGTCGGGCAGGCCGTTATGGGAATCGGTCGCGGCGCGCGTGCGAGGATGGGGCGACGACTTCATCGGGCGCAGCGGATTGAGTTCGGTCGGCGCGGTGGTCGGCGCGACCTACCCGCATCATGCGAAACGCGCGCGCGAGCTGATGCCGAATACCGTCATCCTCGTACCCGGCTATGGCGCGCAGGGCGGCTCAGCGCAGGATGCGGTCGCGGCCGCACGCAGCGATGGTTCCGGCATCATCGTGAATTCGAGCCGCGGGCTGATGTACGCGTATCTGAAAAAAGAAGGCGCGACGCCAGCCGCCGCTGCGGCCTCAGCCGCCGAGTCGATGCGCCTCACTCTCAACGCCGCCTTGGAATCGCCTCGCTGAATATGAAAACCCGCACCTACATAGTTGAGGCGAGATGGGATGACGAGGCGAAGATGTGGGTGGCGGACAGCGACGATATTCCCGATGTCGCCGCCGAAGCTGAAGATCAGGAAACGCTACGCACCAAACTCGCCAGTTTGATTCCGGAAATGATCGAACTCAACAACGTTCCGGTCGATCGGACCAAGCCATTGGACGTGGTGATTCGCTACAGCCGAGAGGATCGACCTTAGCGGGAATCGCGGACCTACGCGCTCTTCTGGAGATTGGGATCGAGTTCCTGTCGCGATGGGTCGCGTTGCGCCTCGTTGCAACCTTCGCCGCGCGCGCTCGCGACGCTCACGAACCGCGAAGAAAAGCCCAACCACGAAGGCAAACACCCCGAGGACGAGAAGCACCAAAACGGGGTAATATTCTTGCATCTCTGAATCCATTTTGTGCACCCTCAGGACTGCTGTTTTCCGCTATCGCGAAGCAATTCGAGGATCACGCCTGATGCTCCGAGGATAACGCTTATTCCGACGGTAGTCCAAAACCACCCGAAGGTGAAGGTTTTGTCCTCGGACACGATGCGATCCATCGGAATAAAGACGGCCGCGAGGACCGCCGCCTCCCGTAGTATCTCGCCAATCATTTCCGCGGCCGTCTTACGATTGTCCAACCGCTTCTGCTCATTGCTAGCGAAAAGACTTCAAGCAATGACAGAGTGTTTAGCACAAAAAACGCCGCCTGGCACCACGGTACCACCGACAATTCGGTAGCGAAGCGAACTACTGAAGCCGCACCCTCAAGAGTTTACTCCGAAAAGACTACGCGGCGACGGTTTGCTCGCAGAGCGTCGTAGCAGGGCCAAAAGCAAATCGGTGAAACGAGCACATCTTCGGGCCGCAAATGAGACGCCCCGCTTACGGCTGTGGCGGTTTTCTTCCAAATGGAATCGAGGTCCACACGCTGCTGCTTTGGGCCTATATATCTCTCGCGCCAGATGCCGTTTACTATTTGGAGCGCTTCATTTGTCATTGCCCGCCCGCGGACGAGCGAATCAAAGGCAGCCCAGTGCGTTTTTGTCTGATTGCGGAGCTCGAACTCGCCGTTTATCTCATCGAATTTATGACGCGCCCATTCCTCGGGTGGCGACGTCCAGCCACCCGATGGAAGAACGTCGATGTACAAGTTCAATTCTCGGGAGAAGTAGGTATTGTGTGGCATGTCCGGCTCGGTCGGCGGTTCATCGAAAGACGAAGACGCCGTCCAGAACTCTACGCGGTCAGAATTAAACGCATCAAAAGCGTCTTTCACCGTCCACCACGGATGGTTTTCTGGATGGCCCATCCGCCAAAGGCGCATATAAGCGTACTTGTCCACGTGATCGTAGAACGCCTTCGATATTGTGTTGAGGCAACTCTGATGTTTCGCGACATTCAGCCTGGCGCAGTCTAAGAGCAAGTGGCACTTCCCAAGTTCCTCGTCCGCTGTCGCAATGATGAACCAGGCGCGCGCAAATCGCTCATTTCGAACCAGGCATTCAACGTCCTTCAATAACTCCGCGACCTGGGCAAGAACTGCAGTAAGCCCCTCCGCAATCAATGCAATCGTTCTGGTTTGGTCGCCCTCACCAAACATGATCTGAAAGAACTCTTTTGAGCGGTCGGGGCGTCTGGTTGGAATGCTCATAGGACCGTTGTCGGCGTCCCGAAGGCGACCCGAGGGACGACTACGAGTGTATCACCGACTCCGGCCAGGAGACACGGCGGGGGTGCGCACGCACTCGCTTCGCCAGTGCCGATGGCCAGAGACGTGTTGAAGCGGTCATGCGGACGTCTTACTTCACGGGCGCTGGCGGCCGGGATTCGGCCCAAGAGGGCCCCGGTGGCCGCTTCGGTGACTGAATCGTGAAACCGTCTTCGACGGGACCGTCGAGTCAGGTTGCTTCTAATCCCTTGAGTAATTTCGTGGTAAGGAATCCACAGAGGTATAGCAGCCATGGACGAGCTGTTGCGGCTGATCGTGCGCTTGCTCAAGGCCAGTTCGAAGGCTGTAGCGGTTGCCTTTGCGATCCTGTTGATCGTGTGGCTTGTGTTCACCTATCCGATAGTGAAAGCGCTGGCTGAGGCGGCGTTGGTTTACGTCGTAGCCGTCCAAGCAATCTGGATAATACCGGAGCTCGAAGATCGGATTGAGAGGTTAGAAGGAAGTTCGAAGGCCCCAGCGGAAATCCAGAAATGACGCTCGTCATCGCGGAAGACGCTCGCCGGGACTAGATCGCAAGGAATCCACGCGGTCGCGGATGGTACGCATCGGTCGGCAACATCTTCTCGGGAGAGCGCCCGGAGTGGCTGTCTACGGCGGAGCGTTTGCAGCAGTCGCTGGTTTTGAGAAGCTGGGAGCGCTCACGTCGCACGGTTTCCGGCTGGAAGCAGGTTTCAGAATTGCCTGTCCGGCGGACGTGGCGGCCAAACCCTCGGGCGTTCGAGTAAGCAGCTTGGCGC
The DNA here is from genome assembly GCA_963815835.1 of uncultured delta proteobacterium. GTDB lineage: Bacteria > Desulfobacterota > Binatia > Binatales > Binataceae > DATGKG01. The sequence goes on along the minus strand of CAWFIF010000001.1, from coordinate 1,165,000 downwards.
CGAGCCGTCCTTCGAGCGCCACGATTCTGCGCCCAACCGTCACGTGATCCACGCTCAGTGCGCGCGCGGCTCCCGAAAGACTTCCCTCGCGCGAGGCAGCCAGAAAGAAGCGGACGTCATCCCATTCCCATTTGGCTGGCATGGTGTTCAGTTTTGCACATGACTTGTGAACGAGGAAACCGCCCATCACGTGCTCTCGCGAATGTAGTCCTCAAGCAAGCGGGAATTGGAGTCGAGCCGATAGACGGAGGCTTTTCAGCCGAGCAGATTGCGGGCGATCACTACTTCGGATCGCTCTTCAGATATGTATCGAGAAATTTGAGGCTACGATTCCAGGCGTCGTTGGCGGCGGACCGGTTGTACCAGATCAGCATGCCAGGAAAATTGAAGGCGTGCTGCGCGCCCGGATAGATCTTCATCTCGTGCGGACGCTTCGCCCTGGTCAGTACCGCGTCGAGATCGATCGCTTGCGAGAGAGGAACAATGCGGTCGGCGTCGCCATGAAGAATGAGCACCGGCGGCATCGCCGCGGCGTTCTCGTACAGCTCAGGCGCAAGGCCGCCATAATACTCGACGATCGCGGACACCTCGCCGGGGTAAGTCGCGCCGTAAGTCAGCGAGATGTAGGCGCCCAGCGAAAATCCCATCAGGGCGACCTTCTTCGAATTGATCGAGGAATTCTTCTTAATTGCCGCTACGCCGGCGTGAACCTCATCGAGCCAGGTCGGAAAGTCGTTCACCATGCCGCGCCTATCGCCCGGCAAGGCGGGACTAGTCTGACTGTAATATTCGATAAACTCAGCGTAGTAGCTGTGATCGGCGAGTTTCGAGCAGAGGTCCTCGAAGTCCTTGATGCCGATGTCGCGAGGCCCCGCGCCATGAAGCATGATGACGGCCGGGAACGGTCCGGCGCCAGAGGGAACGCAATGATTCTCCTCGACCGGCTTTCCGTCGGACTGGAACTCGCCTCGCGTCCAAGCCGAAGCGGATGTTGCCGTCCCCACTATCGCGAGCGTCAACGCGATAGCGGCAGCGAGCGGGCGCATGCGGAACGTTGCGAGATCAGTCGCGGCTAGGTGCGCATCAGCTGCGCTTCATCAGCGGCCAGCGTCGCGTAGACCTCTTTGTCGATGGTGCGGTAGCGATTGAGGGCTTCATCGGCGCGGGTTTCGTCGCCCATGTCCCTGGCGATGTCGCGCATCTTCCTTTCGATCCACGACAGATGCCAGGTCTCGTCCTCGGTGACGGCCTTCAGCACGTCCATCGTTTCGGCATCGACGCCGGGAAGGGCGGCATGCGCGGTGTAGCGGCTTTGGGCGCGCTCCTCGACCACGACCGTCAGCGCGAGCAGGTCGATGATGTTCTTGGGCAGGCCGACCCGCAGTCCGAGGCGGCGCTGGTAGCCATCTTCGACCGCTATCGGGGAGCCGCCCAGGTCGGCGATGCGCTTGGTCCATAGCCATGCGTGCCGGGTCTCGTCCGATAGATGCTTGGACATCTTGAGCTGAGCATCAGGATCCTGAATACGTCCCAGGAGGTTGAACAAAAGTCGTGCGCCGCGAAGTTCCGCGTCGCGGTAGAAACTGAATATCAGAATCTGCTTTTCGGTCGCAGACATTCGGCTCAGATCCATTAGCCCTATTACTCCTCCGCCCCTTTAGAAATGCTGATCCAATGTGCCAGATACGTGAAAACAAACCGAAATGGCGATCGCGGTGACCGAGCGGTCCTTGGAACAGTATTCTATTGAAAAAGTACCGTCAAGAAAGCCTCCCCCAAGAATCCCGTGATTTCCCTTAAGGCAAACTTATTGTCAGAGTACGCCCGAATCGCCTACGGGTTACGACGGTAGCAAGAAAGTGCCTACTCCAGATGCATATTGGTTGGCGCTGCGGCGCGTGCGAGGTGTCGGGCCTCGAACTTGCCGTGTCCTGCTCGAAAAGTATCGTTCCCCGGAGGTCATCTTCAGCCTTGATGAAGCCGAGATCGCGGCGGCCGGAGTGTCGCGCCCTGCCGCCCGAGGCATCAAGGCGTTTCGTGACTTCGATGCTCTCGAAAAGGAGCTGTGCGAACTCCCTCGGCTCGGCGCGCGCCTGCTGAAATGGACCGACGAGGACTATCCGCCTAATCTGCGCGAGATCGCGGATCCGCCGCCCTACCTTTTCGTTCGCGGATCCGCTCGGTTGCACGACCCCGGATGCCTCGCAATCGTGGGAGCGCGAGCCGCCAGCGAGGCCGGCTTGCGGATGGCCCATCGCCTGGGGATGGAGCTGGCGGCGAAGGGCTTCACCGTCGTGAGCGGCCTCGCCCGCGGAGTCGATGGCGCGGCGCATCAGGGAGCGCTCGACGGCGGAGGCCGGACTGTCGCCGTTATGGGATGCGGGATTGACGTCATCTATCCGCCCGAGCATCGTAAGCTCGCCGAGGCGATCGTCGACAGCGGAGGCGCCATCGTCAGCGAACTTCCGCTGGGAACCCAGCCGATGGCGGAAAATTTTCCAACCCGGAACCGTGTCCTGTCCGGGCTGTGTTTGGGCGTGGTTATCGTTGAAGCGGCTGAGAAATCCGGCTCCCTCATCACCGCTCGGATGGCGCTGGAACAGAATCGGCAGGTCTTCGCCGTACCCGGCAGCCCCTTGACTGGGAAGACGCGCGGTAGCAATCGTCTGTTAAAGGACGGTGCGAAGCTCGTCGAATGTGTGGAGGATGTGATAGAGGAATTGGCCCCGCAAATTGCGACGACGCTGACCTTGGGGAAAAAGCCCGCGGAATCATTGAAGAATCCGTCGATTCGCGCCAAGCCAATACTGGAAAGCGCATCGGATGAGGACAAACTGATTTTAAGACAACTAAAGCAAGATGAGAAGCTTCATGTAGACTCGCTTATAGAAGCTTCGGGTCTGACCCCTCAAGCTGTGCTTAGATTATTGCTAGAATTGGAACTTAAGGGCGTAGTCGCCCAGCACCCCGGCAAGCTTTTCTCGCTTGCCTAGGTCAGTCAGCATAATGGCCGCCCATCAGGTAGGGGGGCAGCAACCGGGGGAATACGGGAAACAGTGGCAAAGAACCTCGTAATAGTAGAATCGCCGGCCAAGGCAAAAACCATCAAGCGATACCTCGGGTCCGACTACCAGGTAACTCCTTCGGTCGGCCATGTCGTCGATCTGCCCAAGAGCACGCTCGGCGTCGATATCGAGCATGACTTCAAGCCCGAATACCACATCATTCCGGGCAAGGCGAAGGTCATCGAGGATATTAAGAAGCAGGCCAAGGGCAAGGACCATATCTTCCTGGCCACCGACCCTGATCGCGAAGGCGAGGCGATCGCCTTCCATATCGCCGACCGGCTGGGCAAGACCCTCAATGGCAAGGTCCAGCGCATCCTACTCCATGAAATCACCAAGGATGGCGTAAAAGAGGCGATCGAGCATCCGACCGAACTCAACCGCCCACTCTTCGATGCGCAACAGGCGCGGCGCGTGCTGGACCGCCTGGTCGGATACCGCATCAGCCCGATCCTGTGGGATAAGGTCAAGCGTGGTATCAGCGCGGGACGCGTCCAGTCGGTCGCCCTGCGGATAATCGTCGAACGCGAGAAGGAACGCGAGGCATTCCGCGCTGAGGAATACTGGACGCTGGATGCTACGCTGGAAGGCAAGAATCCTCCGCCGTTCAAGGCGCGACTGTTCAGCCACGCCGGCCAGCGCATCGATAACAAGAACTACAAGCTTCCCGAAAAGGAAGCCCGCGAAGTGATGGCGGCATGCGAGACAAAGCCGTTTACCGTCACAAGTATCGAGCGGAAGGAGGTCAAGCGCAGCCCGACGCCTCCGTTCATCACCTCGCGATTGCAGCAGGAGGCCGCGCGCAAACTTTATTTCTCGCCCTCGCGCACGATGAAGATCGCGCAACGCCTGTATGAGGGCGTCGAGCTGGGCGACGCGGGCGCGACTGGTCTCATCACTTATATGCGTACCGATTCGCCGCGCGTGTCGCCGCAAGCGCTCGAGATGGTGCGCGGCTACATCGTGAATCGATACGGCAACGACTACCTGCCCGATCACGCGAACTTCTATAAGAGTTCGAAGTCGTCGCAGGATGCGCACGAGGCGATTCGTCCGACCTCGACTGATCGCGACCCTGACTCGGTCGCACGCTACCTCGATAAGGACGAGCTCGCGCTCTACACCCTCATCTTCAATCGCTTCGTTTCGAGCCAGATGGTGCCCGCAGTGTTCGATCGCACCACTATCGATATCGAGAGCGGCGACGCGATTTTCCGCGCAACCGGCCAGGTGATGAAGTTCGACGGCTTCATGCGTGTGTACATCGAAGGTCAGGACGAGCCCGAAGAGCAGGAAGGGATGCTGCCGCAGCTTTCCGAGGGCGAAATCCTCAAGCTGTTGGGATTCGATCCGCAACAGCACTTCACGCAACCGCCGCCTCGTTTCAGCCAGGCCACCCTCATCAAGGAGCTGGAAGAGAAGGGTATCGGACGTCCATCAACCTACGTCCAGATCATGAACAGCCTCACGAAGGTTTACGTCGAGGAAGACGAGAGCAAGCGCCTTCGCCCGACCTCGCTCGGGCGCGTGGTCAGTGATCTGCTGGTCACAGGGTTCCCGGACGTCCTCGCAGTCGGCTTCACCGCCAAGCTCGAGGAAGAGCTCGACGACGTCGAAGAGGGCCGCGACGGGTGGATCCCGACGCTGCATCGGTTCTGGAAACCATTCGAGAAGCGGCTGGGCGAAGCGAAGGACAAGATGCCTGAGGTGAAACGCACTGGCGTTAAAACCGGGCTCAAGTGTGAACTGGACGGCGGCGAGATGGTCATCAAATGGGGCCGCAACGGCGAATTCCTCGCGTGCTCCAATTATCCGGAATGCCGCAACACCAAGGAATTCAAGCGCGACGAGCAGGGCGCCATTCAGATTCAGGAATCGGTCGCCGCGACGATGACCGACGTCACCTGCGACAAGTGCGGCAAGCCGATGGTGCGCAAGCGCTCGCGCTTCGGCGAATTCCTCGGATGTTCCGGTTATCCCGACTGCGATGGCATCAAGAAGCTTAAGGCAGAGCCCGTCAAGACCGGCGTCCATTGCCCGGAATGCAAAGAGGGCGAGATGCTGGAGCGGCGTACTCGTCGCGGCAAGATCTTCTGGGGATGTGGCCGCTATCCGAAGTGCAAGTTCGCGAGTTGGGACAAAGTCATTCCGCAGCCCTGCCCGAGTTGCGGCGCGCCGTACCTGGTCGAGAAGGTCACCAAGAAGGAAGGCGCGCGATGGCAATGCGCCAAGGAAGGATGCGAGTATCGCATCCCGGTCCCCGAGAGCGCGCCTCCGTCGACTCCTCCTGCCTCTGGCGGTGACGGTGGCAGCGAAGCCCGCCCCGGCGCGTAGGCGTCGCCGACGCCATCGCATACTTTCAACCCTCGCCGACCATGGCGTGGAGTAGGTGGCGTAGCGTTCTGAAGTTGGTGACGAAAGTGCCGGCTGTTAGAATGGTCGCCGACGGCTTCTCCGCTGGAGATCCCTTTGAAGGTAAAGATTTGCGGTAATACCAGCCCGAACGACGCCTCAATGGCGATCTCCTCGGGTGCCGACGGACTGGGCTTTCTCATCGGGCTGCGCTACGCGACGGATGACGAGATCGATATTCCGCGGGCGGCCGAGATAATTGCGGCTACGCCCCCGCTGATTGCTAATGTTCTCGTAACTCATCGCGGTGACATGGAGTGGGTGATTGAAACCGCCAAGGCAATCGGCGCGAACACCATCCAGTTGCACGGAGACTTCAGCGTGCGCGATGTTCCCCGGCTTCGCAAGGAATTGTCAGGAATCAAGCTTATAAAGGCCGTTCACGTGCGCGGTCCCGAGTCGATCAATGAAGCGGCCGAGACGGCGAAGTCTTACGACGCGATCCTGATTGATACCGAGACGCCAACCAGGATCGGAGGGACTGGCCAGACACACGACTGGTCTATCAGCGCGCGTATCGTCGAGAGCACGCGGCGGCCGGTGATTCTGGCGGGTGGTTTGACGCCCGAAAATGTGCGGGAAGCGATCCTGACGGTTAAGCCTTACGCCGTCGATGTGAACTCCGGGGTTGAGTATCCCGACGGCAAGAAATCACCTGAGCGGATTCGAGCATTTATCCTTCGCGCCCGCCACGCGTTCGAAGAGCTGGCCACCAGTCTAATTGACGCTGACAGCGTGACGCAGTAGCCTCGCTCGCGGCAACTGCTCGATGCTCAGCGCATTCTCATTCGGCAAGATCATCAAAACCTTCTTGCCGGGCACGATCCTGTGCGCGGCAATGCTCTTGCTCCTGGAAGCCGTTTCTCAATCGATAAAACACTGCTCGATCGTTCCTGTAGTCGCGAACAAGGATGTCGTCGTTGCCACTACCGCGGTGTTGCTTCCGATATCCTTGTTACTCGGGTTCGTGCTCAACACCGTCGTATGGTTAGTTGTCAATCGATGGATCGCGCGCCCGCTAGCTCGCTGGAGACTGGAAAAGTCTGATACCTTCAAGAAGCTTAGGGCGGGCCTGGCCGAGAAGCTGTGCGCCTGCCTGAAAAGCTTCGCTAAGGACGAACTACGGCAGATAGATCGCGAGTTCGAGTCGCTCGAATATTTCTACCTGCCGGTGGTCACAATGGAGCGACACAACCTGGTCTGGGAGAGCTATTTTTCCTGGTACGAATTTCAGGCAAATACGGCTTTGGCAGTGTTGCTGTTGGCAGCGGCCTTGATTTTCTATCTCTGCGTCAAACCGCTGAAAGCACCCCACGAATTTTGGGCGTGCTTTCTCACCATCGCAATCTCGATCGTCGGCGCTCTAACACTCATGACGGCTTCGATAATGAACCTTGCGGAATTTGAACGGAAGCTTCTGATCCTTATCGCGGGCTCGCTTCAACATGAGTCTCAAGGAGAGAGCAAGCACGCGGCGCCAATCCCCTGGTAAGGCTTCGCCTACTATCCAAAAGACCACCCTGCCGGGTTGTGCGGCCCTTCTGAAGCGCCCTCACCTCATACGGATCCACGGACTTGAGCCAGCCGCCGTTCGAGGAAGCGGCGGTCGGGGTTGTTGGTTACTACCTCCAGCGCGCGGCGATATGCGCACGCTGCCTCTTTGAAGTTTCCTATCCGGCGCAGAAGCTCCGCCTTCGCCGACCACATCAGGTAGTAGTCGTCCAATTCGCCTGAGGCTTCAAGTTCCTCAATCAGCGCAAGGCCATGCTGCAGTCCGCGCGCCATCGCGATCGCAACCGCCTGGTTAAGCGCGATGACAGGCGTCGGTCGCATCTCCCGCAGCATCGAGTATAGTTGCGCGATGCGCGCCCAATCGGTGTCGTCGGGATGCTTCGCGCGAGCATGCTCGGCAGCGATTGCGGCCTGGATTGCATATGGCCCCAGAGCCTCACCGATGGCGTCGGCAGCCAGCGCGAGGCCCTCCGCGATCTGGAGATAGTCCCAACGACGGCGATCCTGGTCCTCGAGCAGAATCAGATCTCCATTCGAGTCGGCTCGCGCATCGCGCCGCGAATCATGCAGCAGCATCAGCGCAAGCAGCGCGCGCGCTTCCGGCTGATGTGGCATCAACGCGCTCAGGATTCGCGCGAGGCGAATCGCCTCAGCGCAGAGATCCTTGCGCACCACCTCCTCACCGGCGCTGGCCGAGTAGCCTTCATTGAAGACCAGGTAGATGACCGCCATCGCGGATTCGAGACGCTCGGGCAACGCATCGCCCGAGGGCACCTCATATGGAATGCCGGCAGCGCGAATCTTGCGCTGGGCGCGCACGATGCGCTGCGCCATCGTCGCGGCGGGAGTCAGGAATGCGCGCGCGATTTCCTCGGTCGTCAGTCCGCACAGAGTGCGCAGCGAGAGCGCGATCTGCGCCTCGCGATTAATTGCCGGATGGCAGCAGGTGAAGATGAGACGCAGACGCTCATCGGGAAATGAATCGACGCCGTCATCTGAATCAGAAGACATCTCAAACTCGATTAGCCGCTGGATCTCGTCGCGACGCTCGCGGAACCAGCTTTGACGGCGCGCTCTGTCGATCGCCTTGTGACGCGCGGTCGAGGCGATCCACGCGGCGGGATTGTTCGGCACGCCCTCGCGAGGCCACTGTTCGACCGCGGCGGCAAACGCGTCCTGCAGCGCATCCTCAGCCAGCTCGAAATTTCCCAACGCGCGAATCAGCGCGGCCAGGATGCGCCCATAGTGCTCGCGATAGAGGCTCGTGATCTCCGACTGCATGATGGCGCCCGCCGATGAGCCTAACCGGCGGGCGCTTCTATCGCCAATTCAGTCTGCCGTCTTCCTACATGTCGAACTTCATAACCGGGCGCACCTCGACGCAGCCGTGACTAGCGCCGGGAATCCGCGCCGCGATCGCGATCGCGTCGTCGAGGTCCTTCGCGTCCACGAGGTAGAAGCCACCCAGTTGCTCCTTGGTCTCGGCGAAGGGACCATCGGTGGTTGTCGTTTTGCCGTTGCGGACGCGGACCGTGGTGGCGTTCACCGTGCGCTCCAGCGCCTCGCCGCCCTTGGCCTTGCCCGATTGCTGGAGCCACTTGGTGAACTCCATGTAGCCTTGAAAGACGGCTTGCCCTTCCGCCTGAGTCATCTTCGCGCTGTCGGCTTCGCTGCTGTAAATCAAAAGCGCATACTGCATGGATATTCTCCTTTCGGGTTGGTTGCCTTCTTATCCAGTAGTCGAATGGGACGTCGCGAATTCGACATCCGCGCGATTCGTCGGATAGCATCGAGCCAGGCGAAGGTGAACAGGCAAATGTTAAATGTGATCGGGGCGGGGCTCGCCGGCAGCGAGGCCGCATGGCAACTCGCACGCCGCGGCATCCGCGTGCGGCTCCACGAGATGCGGCCGGTGCGCATGACCGAGGCGCATCAGACCGCGATGTTCGCCGAGCTGGTGTGCTCGAACTCGTTGCGCGGCGCCTCGCTGGAGACCGCGGTCGGCGTGCTCAAGGAGGAGATGCGCCACCTAGGCTCGCTGGTGATCGCGGCGGCCGACAAGGCGCGCGTTCCCGCGGGAGGCGCGCTGGCGGTCGATCGCGAGGGTTTTTCCCGGGCCATCACCGACACCCTCTCGACGCATCCTCTTATAGAGGTGCTACGCGAGGAAGTCACCGAAATTCCCGATGGACCAACGATCGTCGCGACGGGACCGCTGACCAGCGCGGCCCTCGGGGAGCGGCTCAACCAGCTCATCGGGCCGCGCAACCTGTACTTCTACGACGCGATCGCGCCGATCGTCGCGCGCGATTCCATTGACATGGATAAGGCATTCCTCGCCTCGCGCTACGGCAAGGGCGGCGACGACTACGTCAACTGCCCGCTCACCGAGGCTGAGTACGACGCCTTCATCGAGGCCGTCATTGCCGCGGACAAGGTCGCGCTGCATCCGTTCGAGAAGCCGGTCTATTTCGAAGGATGCATGCCGATCGAGGAGATGGCGCGGCGCGGTCCCCAGACGCTCGCGTTCGGCCCGATGAAGCCGGTCGGTATCGTCAACCCGCGCAGCGGACGGCGTCCGTTCGCGGTGGTGCAGCTTCGCCAGGACGATCGCGAAGGGCGCCTCTACAATATGGTCGGTTTTCAAACCAAGATGACGTATCCGGCGCAGCGTCAGGTGCTGCGGATGATCCCCGGCCTCGAGCATGCGGAATTCGTGCGGCTGGGATCGCTGCATCGCAACACCTTTATCGATTCGCCGCGCCTGCTGCGTCCGACGCTCCAGCTCAAGTCGCGCGACGATCTGTTCATGGCGGGGCAGATGATCGGCGTAGAGGGCTACGTCGAATCGGCCTCGGCAGGTTTGCTCGCGGCGATAAATGCGGCGCGCATCATCAGAGGAATCGACGGCATCGTTCCGCCGCCGGAAACTGCACTCGGATCGCTGGTTGCCTACGTCACTGATTCGACCCGGCGCGATTTTCAGCCGATGAACGCGAACTACGGACTGATGCCGGATCTCGCAGCGCGAGTTCGCGGGCGCGAAAAGAAAATCCAGATGGGTCATCGCGCGCTGAAAAGAATGGACGAATGGATCGCGATCAATTCCATCGAGCCACCTGCGTCGACACCGCAAGCTGCCGTCGCGGTGTGATAGTCGCGTGAAGCTCGCAACTTTCGACGTCGGCACCAACACCGTCCTGATGCTGGTCGTCGAATCCGACGCGACGGGCAAACCCAAAGCCATCCTGGAGCGCTCGCGAATCACGCGGCTGGGTAAGGGCGTCGATCGCACCGCTACGCTGGACAAGGAAACCTCGCAACTTACGCTCGATACCATCGCCGAGTTTGCCGATGCGGCTCGCGCGGCCGGCGCCGAAAAGTTTATCGCGGCCGCCACCAGCGCGCTGCGCGACGCCGCCGACGGCGCCGATTTCATTCAGCGCGTGAAAGAAACCGCCGGGGTCGACTTGAAGGTGATTCCCGGCAGTGAGGAGGCCGAACTGTCGCGGCTCGCGGTCAAGCGCTCGCTCAATCTCAGTTCCGACTTGCGCTTGCTGATCGCGGATATCGGCGGCGGCTCGACTGAACTGATCCGCTCCGAGCCCGGCCGCGAGCTTGCCAGCGTGAGTCTCCAGATCGGATCGGTGCGGCTGACGGAAAGAATCATCCAGCACGACCCTCCTTCCAAAGAGGAAATCGATAAGCTTACCGCCGCGATCGACGAGCAACTGGAAAAGCTCGGATGGTCGTTTCATCCCGATGTTCTGGTCGGAATCGCGGGCACGGTGACGACGCTCGCCGCGGTGGCGCTGGGCATGCGCGATTACGACGCCGCGCGCGTGCAGGGTCACGTGCTCCTGCGCGATGAGGTCTCCGCCATCGTGAAGCGATTCGGCGAAGCGACGCTGGCCGAGCGCAAGCGGATTCCAGGCGTCCTCGAGGCGCGCGCCGACGTGATATTCGCGGGCTCAATGATCCTTGAGCGCGTGATGAAGCACTTCAACGTTGGTCACGTGATCGTCAGCGATCAGGGGGTACGATGGGGTCTGGCGTGGCGCGAGCTCGAAGGCGCACCGGCGCATCCAAGGTAAGCGACGCGCAGTTGGCAAGTCTTGCGCCTCACTCGGCTCCGGCCTAAGTAACCCTCATGACCAAGGCGGAGCTCATCGACGCAGTCGCGAAAGAAATCGGTCAGCCCAAAAAGACTGTCGCGGGGATCATCGACAAGACGTTCGATCAGATCGCCCGCTCGATCAAAAAAGAGAAACGCTTCTGGGTCCCGGGCTTCGGGACCTTTTCGGTGCGAAGACGTAAAGCTCGTCCGGGTTTCAATCCGCGCACCAACTCGCCGATGACGATTCCCGCCGCGCGCAGCGTTGGGTTTCGCGCCGCACCCGAACTCAAGAAGGGATTGTAGAAACGTGCAGGCCGTGTTCGCGAGAAGCCTCGCGCGATGAACCGGCTTGCTCTGGTGTTGGTGATCATCGCGCTCCTGATCGGCGCGTATCTTCGATTCAACAACCTCGGCGCACTCCAGATGTCCGCCGACGAGGGCGCGACGTGGGCGGCCGCCGACGCCCCCTCGATACGCGAAGTAGTGGCGCTTCAGCAGACGCACAATGCCGGCAAATCGCCGCTGCACGATCTGATGCTGCACGGATGGATCGCCGTGTTTGGCGACAGCGTTGGCGCGATGCGCGCAATGTCGGCGCTCTGCGGCGCGATTGCGATTCTACTGATGGTGCCGGTGACGCGAGAAGTCCTGCGCATCAGTTTTGCCGACCGATTGCCGGCAATTCCTCGCGACGACGCCGACATGATCGCGGCACTCGGCGCGATCATCTGCGCGGTCGGCCTGGTAACAATTAAGTATTCGCGCGAGATGAGGATGTACTCGCTGATGCTGGCGCTCGTCCTCGCACAGGTCTGGATTTTTCTCCGGGCTCTCCACCTCCGCGGCCTCGGTAACTATTTCGCTCTGGCCGTTCTGACAGCCGCGGTGATCGCGGTGAATCCGGTGTCAGCGCCGATACTCGCAACCGAAGGGCTATGGCTGTTAACTATTCTCGCGACGTATCGCGACGCGGAGTATCGAGCACGAGCGCGATCAGCGCTGCTAGTGGCGTTATCGATGGCGCTCGGACTGCTCGCGCTGTCACCTGGCATGTTCAGCGTCGCGGCGAGATTGCATCGGCATGTTGAGTCGGGTGGTTACAATTGGCTACCGCAGCCACCCATTTGGGCGCCCGCGGCGTTTCTCAACAAGGCGACCGGAAGCTTCGCTTTCCCCGCGATGGCAGCACTCGCCGCCTGGGGCATCTGGCGCGGATGGACGCGGGCGAAAGACTCTCTCATCTTCGCATTGCTCTGGATGTGGACGCCGCCGATTTTGCTCGTCGCCGGATCGTACTTGTGGCGTCCGATGTTTATCGAGCGCTACGCGATATACTCGTTTCCTGCGTTCTTCATTCTCATCGCCATAGGCATTTGGGAACTTGATAGTAACCTCGCGCGCGCGGCAGCTACCGTCGTGATAGTCATCCTCGCGTTCGGCCACGCTCACTCATATTCTCTGAAGACTCACGAGGTGGATTGGCACGAAGCCGCGCGCGTCGCGCAAGCGAGCTTGCGTCCCGATGACACAGCCGCGGTGGCGCCACCATATGCGGTCGAGGTGGTCCGCTACTATGTTTACCCGCCGCTGCGGGGCAATGCGGTCGGTTACGATCCCGCGACTGCCCATTCGACGGTTGTGATCCTCGCCGAGCATGGAGTGAATCCCGCGGTTGCCGCGCGGGTGCGACGTGACTATCCGCGCGTGCTGAGACGGGCGCGCGGGGTTGTGGTCCTTTCGCGCTGAAGACTAATCTCTGCATCTTCAGGGAGGTCGCGATGAGTAGCCAGACTTTCGATGCGGAGCGCTTCAAGCGCGATTCTCGTTCAAGTTGGGACGCGGCGGCAGCCGGATGGGAAAAATGGTGGCCCCTGTTCGAGCGTGCGGCGCAGAAGGTGAGCAACCGCCTCGTCGAGCTGGCGGGGATCGAACCCGGCGATCGCGTCCTCGATATCGCGACTGGAACCGGCGAACCCGCGATCACAGCGGCGCGCGCAGTAGGCCCGAATGGACGCGTGATTGGCGTTGACCATTCGCCGGGAATGCTCGCGGTCGCGCGACGTCGCGCCTCCGCGCTGGGTCTGACCAACGTGGAGTATCGCGAAGGTGATGCCGCATCGCTCAGGGAGCCGCCAGGCTCTTTCGATGCGGTTTTATGCCGATGGGGACTAATGTTCGTGCCGGATTTGCAAGCCGCGGCTCGCGGCATCCGCGATGCGCTCAAACCTGGAGCGTCGCTCGCTACCGCCGTGTGGGACAGGGCTGACAAGGTGCCGATGATCAGCATTGCCGGACAGCAGGTTCGCGCGATGCTCGGTATCGCGCCGCCTCCGCTGGGCACGCCAAATCCGATGTGCCTCGCGGATACCAGTATCCTCGAACGCGCACTGACGAGCGCAGGATTTCGCGACTTCAAAGTCGAGCTGATGAATGTGATTTTTGAATTCGAGTCGCCTGAAAAGTTCCTCGAATCGCGTCGAGACATCTCCTACGATTTCCGCACGTTGATCGCTTCGCAGCCTCCCGAGATGCAGCGCAAGCTGGAGGAAGTGGTCATCAAGGAGGCCCAACCTTACGTTGACGCCGACGGCAAGATGCGCTGCAACAATCAGACGTTTCTGATCTCCGCGCACACCTGAATCCCTCGACGCGCTTCGCGATCGCGAGTTAACACTAAGTCTCATCAAGTGGGACGAGATGATATGGTGCGCGCGGGAGGCACACCATATCGATACTGCTGTCGAATCGCGGGCCGGCTCTCAGTCTCGGCCTTCGCTTCTCCGATACTCACCGGCGCTCGTTCTCATCGTCATCGCGATCGCCGACATCCAACGATGGGCCGATCCCGATTTGTGGGGGCATGTCGCGTTCGGTCGCGCGATGCTCGCGACTCGCCATCTCGCATTCCGCGATCCCTACTCATATTCGGCGCCCGGGCATCTCTGGCTCAACCACGAATGGCTGAGCGAGCTTCTCATGGGAGCGATCTACAACCTCGGCGGCGTCATCGGTCTGAAGCTAATGAAGTTTGCATGCTCCGCGGCAGTGATTCTGTTCCTGGCGCTGGCGCTGGCGGAAACAGATACGCCAATAACACTACAACTCACGATTCTGCTCGCCGCGAGCATCGCTATCGCGCCGCAGATGCAGTTCCGTCCCCAGTTAATCACCTTTGTCATGATGAGCGGCCTGCTGGAGATCCTGACGAGATACACTTATCGCGGGAAGGCGCCGCTGATGATCGCGATTCCGATGCTTGCGATGTGGGCCAACCTCCACGGCGGATTTATCGTCGGACTCGCTGCGCTGACGACGTTCAGCACCGTGAGGATGACGAAAGACGTTTTCGCGGGCCGAGGACCGCGGCGTGGCCTGACTCTCATGGCGGTCTCCGCGGCGTCGGCGCTTGTCACGGTGATAACGCCATACGGAATCGGCACCTGGCACGCGGTCTGGGAGGCGATCGCGAATCCTCACACGCGCGAGGCCATCAACGACTGGCAGCCGCTGATGAGATCGCTGGTGGCGACCTGGCGCGAAAGTCCTATCGGTGTGGTTCCCAGCGTGCTCGCGATCGCGATGTTCCTGGCGCTTGCGGTTACGTGGATGCTCAACCCTCGGCGTGGCGACCTCGCGATTGCGGCGGTCGCCCTGATCATGATCGTCGCGGCGATGATCGCGATGCGAAATCTTCCGCTTGCGGTGATTGCAACGGTGGTTGTTCTGGCCCAGCACTCGTCGTCATTCTTCCGCCGAACCCAATCTCATCGAGCGCCCAGGATCAGTCAGATTCTACTCGCCGCAGTCGGAGCGATTCTCCTGATAGGAAGCGGCTTGCTTTCGCCGATGCTGCGCGCCGGCTCTTCCAAACCGGTTGGCGCAATTGCCTTCATGCGGACGCATCGATTGAGCGGGAACATGATGAGCGATTTCGGATGGGGCGAGTACCTCATCTGGCACATGGCGCCCGCAAGCAAAGTCTTCATCGATGGACGCTACGATACGGTCTACCCTCCCGACGTGATCGATGACTACCTCGCGTTCCACTTCGGCGAACCCGACGCGAAGGAAGTGCTGCGAAAGTATCCTCACGATTTCATCCTGCTCAGCCCCAATGACGAAACCGCTCTCCGGGTGATGGCGTCCGCGCCCGGATGGAAGCAACTCTATCGCGATGGAAGTTGCATCGTGTTCGCGCGCGCGAATTCCGAGGCCGCCCGAATCCCCGCGGTCACTGTCCCACCGCAACACACACCCCCAAGCTACTTTCCCTAAATGCTGGTAATGCGCCGATAGTGTGGTAGTAAAGAAAGTTCGATGACGAAGGGCGGCCAAAGTCTCTGTGCGCCCTCGCCAGTAATCGTTAAAAGGAGCAACTGAATGAAAGCCGCCATCTTCCATGGCCCCAATCAACCGCTGACCATCGAGGACGTCGAGGTTGACAAGCCGCAGGATCGCGAAGTTCTCATCAAGACGGCGCATAGCGGCGTGTGCCACAGCGACCTGCATTTCGTTGACGGATTTTATCCGTATCCCGCGCCCGCGATCCTCGGACACGAAGCGGCCGGTATCGTCGAGGAAGTCGGCAAGCAGGTCACCTACGTGAAACCCGGCGACCACGTCATCGCGTGCCTGTCGGTGTTCTGCGGCTACTGCGAGCAGTGCATGTCGGGGCATCCGAATCGATGCGCCAACAAGGCGGCGACGCAGCGTCAGCCCGGCGACAAGCCGCGACTCTCGCAAAAGGGCAAGCCAATCAACCAGTTCCTCGACGTTTCATCCTACTGCGAGAAGATGTTGTTGCATGAGAACGCGATCGTGAAAATCCGCGAGGACATTCCGCTCGATCGCGCGGCGCTCATCGGATGCGGCGTCACCACCGGCGTCGGCGCGGTGCTGCGGACGGCGAAGATCGAACCCGGCTCGACGGTCGCGGTGTTCGGCGCGGGCGGCGTCGGCCTCGCGGCGATCCAGGGCGCGCGGATCGCCGGCGCGCGGCAGATCATCGCGGTCGACAAATTCGAAGGCAAGCTCGCGATGGCGAAGCGCCTCGGCGCGACGCACACCGTTGACGCGTCGTCGAGTGATCCGGTCGAAGAAATCAAAAAGCTCACTGGCGGTCCCGGCGTCGATTACTCGTTCGAGGCGATCGGACTCAAGGTCGCGGCGGAGCAGGCGTTCAATTCCTTGAAGCCGGGCGGCACCGCAACCGTAATCGGCATGATCCCCGTGGGGCAGAAGGTCGAACTCGACGGCTATATGTTCCTGACCGAGCGCAAGCTGCAAGGCAGCAACATGGGTTCGAATCGCTTCCGCATCGACATGCCGCAGTACATTGATTTCTATTTGCAGGGGCGGCTCAACCTCGACGACATGATCAGCAAGCATGACAAGATCGAGAACGTGAATGACGCGTTCCGCGCGATGAAGGCGGGCGAGGTCGCGCGCACGGTTATCGATTTCAAGTAGTTCAGACGAGAGAGCGCCAAGGAGCATCAAGATGAAAGCAGCAATCTTCAACGGGCCCAATCAGCCGCTGAAAGTCGAGAATGTCGATATCGACGACCCGCAGGATCGCGAGGTTCGCGTCAAGGTAGTCGCGAGCGGCGTATGCCACAGCGATCTCCATTTTGTTGACGGCTTCTACATGTGGCCCACTCCGGCGATCCTCGGGCACGAGGCCGCGGGTATCGTCGAAAAGGTGGGCAAGCAGGTCACTTACGTGAAGCCGGGCGACCACGTCATCGCGTGCCTGTCGGTGTTCTGCGGATATTGTCCCGAGTGTATGTCGGGTCATCCGAACCTGTGCTCGAACACCAGCGCGACGCAGCGCGCGGCGGGAGAAAAACCGCGTCTTTCACGGGACGGAAAAACTGTCAACCAGTTCGCCAACCTGTCGTCATATGCCGAGAAGATGCTGGTGCATGAGAACGCGCTGGTGAAAATCAAAGAGAGCTTCCCGCTCGATCGCGCGGCGCTCATTGGATGCGGAGTCATCACTGGTGTCGGCGCGGCGATCAACACGGCGAAGGTGACGCCAGGCTCGACCGTCGCGGTATGGGGCGCGGGCGGCGTCGGCCTCGCGGTGATTCAAGGCGCGCGCATCGCTGGCGCACGGCAGATCATCGTGGTCGACAAATTCGAGCAGAAGATCGCGCTCGCGAAGAAACTCGGCGCGACTCACGGCGTTGACGCGTCGAGCGGCGACCCGGTTGAGGCGGTGCGCTCGCTCAGCAACGGCGGCGTCGAGTTCTCGTTTGAGGCGATTGGCCTCAAGAAGGCGGCCGAGCAGGCTTACGAGGCGCTCGCGCCGGGCGGCACGGCAACCATAGTCGGGATGGTGCCGCTCGGGCAGAAGGTCGACATCGACGGCTTCTCGCTGCTGTTCGAGAAGCGCATCCAGGGATGCTTCATGGGTTCCAACCGCTTCCGCATCGACATGCCGCGGCTGATCGAGTTCTACGAGCAGGGGCGGCTCAACCTCGATGACATGATCAGCAAGCGCGGCAAGCTCGAGGACGTCAACGAGGCCTTCCGCGCGATGAAGGCCGGCGAAGTCGCGCGCACGGTCTTGATGTTCGACTAGTCCATCGACCCAATTACGAATGAGGGCCGGACGGCACCGCCATCCGGCCTTTCATTTTTGTCGAACTGAATAGCGCAAAGTGTTGCGTCAGATCAGCTTCAGTTCCTTCATCGCCGTGCGGAGCCGGTCGGCCGCCGGTGCCGACATCGGACACAGTGGCATCCGAAGTTCGTTGGCGCAGCGGCCCATGAACGCGAGAGCCTGCTTGACCGGAATCGGGTTGGTCTCGATGAACAGCGCGCGCATCAGCGGCATCATCTTGTAGTGGATGTCGCGCGCGCGTGCAAAATCTCCCGCCAGCCCCGCGGCCGCAAGGTCGTGCGTCTCGCGCGGCATCACGTTGGAAATCGTCGCGATGACGCCCTTGCCGCCCAGCGCCATGATGGGCACCACCAGCGCGTCGTCGCCCGCGAGAATCGTGAGTCGATCGCCGCACAGGCGCCGAATGTCGGAAATCTGATCCATCGAGCCCGACGCTTCCTTGATCCCCACGACGTTGCGAATCTCGCCCAGTCGCGCGAATGTCTCGGGCGCGACATTGGATCCGGTGCGACCTGGGATGTTGTACACGATCAGCGGCAGGTTGACGGCTGCGGCGACCATCTTGTAGTGACGGAAAATCCCTTCCTGCGTAGGCTTGTTATAGTAGGGCGAGATCATCAGCGCGCCATCGGCCCCCATCTCGCGCGCGGACGCCGTCAGCCGAATCGCCTCGGCGGTGGAGTTCGAGCCGGTGCCCGCCACGACAGGAACGCGCCGGCGCGTTTGCTCAATCGTGATCTTGATGACGCGCTCGTGTTCGTCGTGGGTGAGTGTCGCCGATTCTCCGGTGGAGCCGCACGGCACCAGGCCATCGACGCCGCTCTGTATTTGCCATTCGATGTGGTCGCGCAGAGCGCGCTCGTCAACTTCGCCGTCGCGAAAAGGTGTGACGATTGCCGATAAAGCACCGTTGAACATTTTGATCCCTCCCGCGACTAAACCGCGACTAGCTCGCCAGCCGCGACCTCGACCTCGCCGCGAAAAACTTCGACCGCCTCGCCGGTCATGAATACATGATTGGCACGCTCGCCGCTCTCGCGCCATTCGATTTCCAGGTTGCCGCCGCGTAGCTCGACGATCGCCTTGCGATCGGCGCGTCCTGTCAGCACTCCGGCGACCAGCGCCGCGCACGCTCCGGTGCCGCATGCGAGCGTCTCGCCCGACCCGCGCTCCCACACCCGCATTTTCAGATGAGTACGGGAGACTGGCAGGATAAATTCAGTGTTGACGCGTTTCGGAAAAAACTTGTGGTGCTCGAACTGCCGGCCCAGCCGCGCGAATTCGTACACGTCGAGCTTCCAGATGGTGTCGTCGTTGACGAAGGCAACGCAGTGCGGATTGCCCATCGAAACCGCCGTCACCTTGACGCTGCGCCCCCCGACCTCGAGCGGATAATCGATGACTTTGCCATCCGCGTCGACAGGAATTTGGTGGCCCTCGAGAATCGGCTCGCCCATATCGACGGTGGCGCCATCGACCTTGCCGTTGCTGAATGTGAGCGCCACGGTTTTGATGCCGCAATCGGTCTCGACCTCGATGGGATTTTTGCGCGCGATGCCGCCCTCGTACGCGAGCCGCGCCAGACAGCGAATGCCGTTGCCGCACATCTCGCCGCGGCTGCCGTCGGCGTTGTACATCTCCATCCTGATATCAGCCTGAGCGGATGGCACGAGCATGATCAGGCCGTCGCCGCCAATGCCGAAGCGCCGGTCCGACAGCCGTACCGAGAGCTGGTCGGGTTCGGCTGGGCGCAGCTTGTTCGCGACTATATAGATGTAGTCGTTGCCGCATCCCTGCATTTTGGTGAACTCAAGTTTCGCCATTTGTTCGCCACGCTTTGAGCTCGATTATCTTCTCGCCGCGGATGATGTCCTCGAAAGTCTCGCGCTCGCGAATCACGTGCGCCTCGGCGCCGTCGACCAGGATCTCCGGGGCGCGAGGACGGCCGTTGTAATTCGACGACATCACCGCGCCGTATGCACCAGCACTCATCACCGCAAGGAGGTCGCCTTGCGTCGGTTCCGGCATCTCGCGTTCCTTTGCGAGGAAGTCGCCGCTCTCGCATACGGGACCCACCACGTCGGCGGTGACGATTTTCGGCGCAGCTTTTTTCTTCACCGGCTGAATCGCGTGATACGCCTCATACAGCACAGGCCGGATGAGATCGTTCATCGCGGCGTCGACGATGATGAACCGCTTCACGTCGGTTTCCTTGAGGTAAAGCACCTTCGTGATCAGCACGCCGGCATTGCCGACGATCACGCGCCCCGGCTCCGCGATGATTTTCAGACCGAGACCGGCGATCGGTTTCAGCACCGCCTTGCCATATTCCGACGGCGGAGGCGGCTCCTCTTGATATGGAATCCCCAAGCCGCCGCCGATGTCGAGGTATTTGAGCGCGATTCCCGCGCTGCGCAGCCTCCCGACGATCGCCGCGACCTTGTTGGCCGCCTCGCTAAACGGCTCGGTGTCGGTGATTTGCGATCCGATATGCGTGCTGAGGCCGACCAGCTCCAGGTTGGGCAGATTTTTCGCCTCCGCGTAGTACTCATCGACCTGCGACAGCGGAATGCCGAACTTGCTGTCGCGATGTCCGGTGGAAATGTGCGGATGGGTTCCGGGATCCAGGTCCGGATTGACGCGCAGCGTGACCGGCGCACGCTTCTTCATGCGGCCCGCGACCTCGGAGATGCGATGCAGCTCGCCGCGCGACTCGACGTTAATCATCAGGATGCCGTGATCGAGCGCCGCCGCGATTTCCTCGTCGGTCTTACCGACGCCGGAAAAAACGATCTTGCGCGGATCGGCGCCGGCGCGCAGGCATCGCATCAGCTCGCCGACCGACACGATATCGAAGCCGGAGCCCATCGAGGCGAACAGCTTCAGGATGCTGAGGTTCGAGAGCGCCTTCATCGCGTAGCAGATCAGATGATCGGTGCCGGCGAAGGCCTCGTCGAAGACCCGGAAATGGCGCCGCAGGGTGCGCGCGCTGTAGACATAAAGTGGGGTGCCGAAGCGGCGCGCGAGTTCGCGCATCGACACGTCTTCGGCGTAAAGCTCGTCGTTTCTATATTCGAAATAATGCATCGGTAAAGGTCGGTTTTATCACAGCGTCAGCCGGATATCACGGCGGCGGCTTGGGCTGCGGAATGACGAACTCTTCAGGATTCGGCGGCGGCTTGGGCAGCTCATGAGTGATCTCGGCCTCATTGGAGGGTGCGCTGTGGTAGGAGTCGAGGGTCGAGGAAATCACCTGGTAGCGATAGTGATGACCGATCTCGGCGCCCTCATCCAGATAGGTAAACTTGCGCTGCTGCTGGAAGCGATCCTGATCGGTAACCGGAATCTCGATCAGCGGCTGGAATGCGCCGGTGTTCTCGGCGCGATCGATCTCGAAGCTGCCAAGGTCGCGCATCCTGCGTCCGCCCGCGGTGCGATCCGGCCGCTCCCACGAGAGCATGACGCCTTTTTTCTCCGAGGTCGCCTCGAGTCCGACGATTCGCTCCGGCACCGCCTGCTCGGGGGGGACCGGCGGCGATTTGACGCCGCATGCGGTGACGAACATCGACGCCGCGAGAGCAGCGGCCGCGATCGACTCGAAAAGCGATCGTGGTTTCATCCGCGCAGCCTCCTGATGCGCTCGCGGACCATGCCTGGCGCGGGGCCGCCGATCACAGAGCGGACCTTGATGGAATTTTCGGGATCGAGCATCTCGAGCACATCGGTGTCGAAACGCGGCGAATGTTTGCGGAAATCCTCGAGGCTCAAGTCTTCCAGCGATCTTCCCGCTGCGATCGTGTCGCGCACCAGCGATCCGATGATCTCGTGAGCTTCGCGAAAAGGCGTTCCGCGCTCGACGAGATATTCGGCGAGATCGGTGGCGAGCGCGAATCCACCGGCCGTCGCACGCATCGCATCGACGTTGAACTTGATGCGCGGCCACAGCTTCGCGGTCACATCGAGCGCGGGCTTGATGGTGTCGAGCGCGTCAAAGACACGTTCCTTGTCTTCCTGCAAATCGGAATTATAGGTCAGCGGGAGTCCTTTGAGGATGGTGAGCATCGCAACCAGATCGCCAATCACGCGCCCGCTCTTGCCGCGAATCAGTTCGAGGAGGTCGGGATTCTTCTTCTGCGGCATCATCGAGCTACCGGTCGAGAATTCGTCGGGCAGCGTGGCGAAGCCAAATTCAGAAGTGGTCCACAAAATGATCTCCTCGCTCATGCGCGAGAGATGAACCGCGAGCAGCGCCGCCGCGGAAAGAAAGTCCACCGCGAAATCGCGGTCGGAAACCGCATCCATGCTGTTCTCGGCGATGCGCGCGAAACCCAACTCCTCCGCCACAGCCTCGCGATCGATCTGAAGCGTGGTGCCGGCGAGTGCACCCGCACCGAGCGGCATCACATCGGTGCGCGCGAGCGCCTGCGAGAAGCGCTCGCGGTCGCGATCGAGCATGTTGACGTACGCGACGATGTGATGCGCGAGCGAAACCGGCTGCGCGCGCTGCATATGCGTATAGCCGGGCATGACACTATCGACGTGATCGCTCGCGACGTCGAGCAGGGCGCCGCGCAAGCGTTCGATCAGTGCGATGACGACGGGAATCTCATCTTTCAGGAAAAGCCGGAAATCCAGCGCCACCTGATCGTTGCGCGAACGCGCGGTATGGAGCTTGCGGCCCGCGTCACCTGCGAGTTCGATCAACCGGCGCTCAATCGCAATATGAATGTCTTCATCGGCAACGTGGAACTTGAACTTGCCGGCCTCGATCTCGTGCTCGATGGCGCGTAGGCCTTTGCCGATTCGCGCCGCATCCGCCCGCGAGATCAGTTTCACCTTCGCGAGCATGTTGGCATGCGCAATCGACCCGCGAATGTCATGGCGAAACAGCCTCCGGTCGAACGGAAGCGATGCAGTGAACGCCTCGACCTCGGGTAGGCGTCCCTTGGCGAAGCGCCCTCGCAGGAGGTTGCCCGACGCTACCTTCGCCACTCGTTTTCCGCGCGCCGCCATTAAAAAAAGCAGTTCATTTGACGAGGTACACCGGGTCGCCGAGGTGAACGCGGCCGTCGTCCTCAATCGCGGTGAATGCGCCGAGGTTCGCCTGATGCCGCTGCACCGTGGTGCGCAGGATCGCGAGATCGCGCGGCAAGTCTTGCTGCGCGTGCGTCGTCATCACGCATCGCAGCGCCGGCTGAATCGTGGTGATCTTCACTCCGTCGCCGATTTCGAGCCTGCCGCCGACCCATTCATCCTCGACGAAACCGCTCGCATCGGCGCCGGTGTTGACCAGCATATTGGCGCGGAAGCGGCGATAGTCGAAGTCGGATTTGCCCTCGGTGAGCCTGCGCATGTGCGCGAGAGTTCCGGTCGTAATCAGATGAAAGCTCGCGGAATCGAAGTAGCTGCCTTTGTGGAGCGCGAAAAAGTCGGGCATGTTGTTCAGGCCCGGTAAAACGTTGGCGACCGGATTGTCGGCAAAGACGGTGGCGGGATCGATGCCGGCGTGCTCGCCGCTCGGATTGGGGCTGTGCTCGATTTGGAATTTGTGGCCTAGCGCCTCCGAGATGACCTCCGATGCGTGCGCATCGTCAGCGTGAATTTCGCGTCCGTCGGGCAAAGTGATTTTCACCGGCGGAAGCTTTCCCGCCTCTGGCGTGCCCTCGTACTTCGCACGGAACTTGAGCAGGCCAGCGAATTTTTTTGCCGTCGCAATGCGCTTGTTATCGAGGTCACGCAACGCCCACGCGCGATCGCCTACCACCCCGCGCGAGGTAATATGCAACTCGTCGAGCTGCTCCCCGAGCATCGACTTCACCGGGAAGCGCCATAGTGACTTCACAGTTCCAACTTTGCGTCGTTCCATCGCGTTGTTTTCCTTTAATCTTCCTCGGACTCCGCTGCGCTCCGCCCTCGGAGCGGCTGCGCCGCGGCTACGCCCGCTTCGCGTCTCGGTCCTAACATTCTGCCTGCAGACCCTTCGCGAGTCTTTCCAATTTTCCTCGGACTCCGCTTCGCTCGAGTTCCAGACTCGCCTCGGTCTCCGCTGGCGCTCCGCCTCGGCGGCTTCGCGGGAGCGGCTGCGCCGCGGCTACGCCCGCTTCGCGTCTCGGTCCAATTTCCTGCCTGCTACAGACCCTCGCGAATTTTTGGTTCGGACGATTTCTTGGGACCTTTGTCCTCGCGCGGATGCGTGGCGTTGAAGTCGCGGATCGCCTTCAGCACTGCACCGCTCGCCGCCTGCATCAGCTCTCCCTTCTTCGCGGTGACCCGCTCGGCCGAGCGCTCGATCGGGCGGATGAGACCGTTCACGTGCGGCATCACGTAGCGCGCGATCATCTCGTAGCTGCGCAGTTGCTGCTCGCGATTGGTCCAGTCGTGTGCGAAGGCGAGAATGGTGCCAAAGCCGCCCGCGAGTTCCTGCAACTTTGCGATCTTGCCGACCGCGTCATCGGGAGTTCCAATAATCGCGCCACCGAACTCGGTCATACGCTTCGCTGCCTCGTAGCCATCGGAGAACGGATGGCGCTGCGGGCTGCCGAGGATGCCGACGATGTACTCGTTCTGCCATCGCTTGAGCCCATCGGCGACTTCGCGCAGCGCCTGCTCCTTCGAATCGGCGAGATGGAACGGGATCACGATTCTCCAGTCGCGCCGATCGAGGGTCTGTCCATACTCCTTCGCTGAGACCTCGCCGAAGTGCCACTGGGTCGGGAGCGCTTGCAAACCTTCTTCCGAGTACGAGGCGACCGACAGCACGCCGACGCCATACTTTCCGGCGCATTTCATGCCGGATGGTGAAATCGTCGATGCGCATGCGACCGGAATTTTGTCCTGTAGAGGGCGAATCTGCAGCGCCGCATCGTGCAATTCAAAAAACGTTCCTTTGAAGCTGAACGGTTCGTCACCATTGAGCAGGCGCAGGATAACGCCGAGGCCCTCGTCCATCCGATCGCGCTGCGTAATCGGATCGATTCCGAGCGTGAACGCGTCGGAGGGAAGCGCGCCCGGGCCGACCCCGAGCATCGCGCGGCCACGGCTCATATGGTCGAGCTGAACGATGCGCTGCGCGACGTTG
This sequence comes from uncultured delta proteobacterium, assembly GCA_963815835.1. Classification (GTDB taxonomy): domain Bacteria; phylum Desulfobacterota; class Binatia; order Binatales; family Binataceae; genus DATGKG01. Next base: position 1,140,188 of record CAWFIF010000001.1, on the reverse strand, counting down.
AACGGATGATGATACGGAATCGAGACGACGCCAGTGCCGAGGCGGATGCGCTTGGTGCGCATCGCGGCGCCGGCCAGAAACATCTCGGGCGACCCGATGGTTTCCCATCCGGCGGAGTGATGCTCGCCGACCCAGAACTCGTCGTACTGCAGATCGTCGAGCCATTCGGCCAGTTCCAGGTCGCGCTCCAACTGCAGGGTGGGATGCTCGCCGATAGGATGATGGGGCGCGAGAAACACCCCGAAGCCGAGACGTTGATTCATGGCGTAACTCCTTCGCGATCGAAAATCACTGATGCCGCCGGGCTCGATAGCTGATCGCGTAGCTTATCGTGCAGAGAAGATGGCGGTGTGCGCGGAATCGAGGTACTCATCGAGGCGTGTGATCCTGCCGCCCTCGACCGTCGCGACAATGCAGGCTGGCAGCGCGACGTCTTTATCCTTGAAACGCTCGCGCAGCACGTGCTGTTGCACGAATCCGGTCGGAGTCGGCTGACGGCGAACCTCGGTGTATTTCACATTCTTGACGTTGCTGATAACCCACTTCAGCACCGCGAGATTCTGATCGACGCTCTGCGCGATTCCGTCGTGGTTGTGCCAGATCTTGGTTTCGGGCGTGTAGATGTTGCGGATCGCATCGACGTCGCCATCTTCAATCGCGCGGAAAAGTCTGTCCGCGGTCTGCATCGCTGGTTCGTTCATGGCGGTCATCCTTGCACTATTTGTTTGCCGGGGTGGCTGTGGCGGTGGGCAACGGAGCCGCCGTCGGCGGCGGGGCAGCAACGGACGGCGCCGAAGTGACCGTCGAAGGAGTGGCTGTCGGTACGGTCACCGTGGGTAATGACTCGTTGGCGACCGGAGTCGGAATCGCGGTTGGCATTGTAGGGGGGCTCATGAGCGCCGTTCCAACCCCATACGTGTACACCATTTTTCCGCCGAGAGATCCGATATAGAGCAGCACGCCGACCGAGATAACCGCGAAGACTAGATAGACCGGCCGCGAGCCGGCGAAGAATCCGACTCCTTGAATCAGAATTCTCCATATCGCGAGGACGCCGAAGACGACCGCGAAATATTCGCCGAGCATCGCATGCCAATGAAAAACCGCCTTGGCGGGCGCGGACATCGCGTCGAATACGCGATCGGCTTCCAAATCGCCGGTGCCGTATGAGGCGCCGGCGGCGATGGCGCCAAGGATCATCAGCGTGAGCGCCATATATCGCAGCCAGGTGCGGGTCGGCGCCACGCTGGCGATCAGATCGATGAGAACACCGACGATAAGAAGGCTGACGGTGAAATGATCGACGACGGGATGTAGGTCCAGGCGTGTCAGGATCTCGACGATCTTGTCCATCGATTTAACGATACTCCTGTTCGTCAGCGGGTCGGTGCGGCTTTGCCCCGCTCATCAGAAATTACTACTGAAATCGTCCCTGTTTTATTGCAGAGGGCGCTCGCAGGCAAATCAGCAAATCGCGCGCGAATACGGAATCCTATAATGACCGCGCGACAAGGAGAAGGCGGCCTCACGGGACGGCCGTCGGGACCGGCGAACTCAGCGGGGTGGGCATTGGCGAAGGTGGCGGCGTCGCAGAGACCGTCGGCTCCGCGGTGGGAGTTGAAGTCGCCTTCGGTGTAGGTGTTGGGGTGCTCGACGCCGAGGGCGCTGGCGATTCTGACGCTGATGGAGACGCACTCGGCACAGGAGAGGCACTCGGCGCTGGCGTGGCCGGCGTTTGCCCGCGCACATCGACGCGAACCTCGGTTCCGGAGACCTCGCTCCACGCCCGCTGGGTGAAGAAATATCGTATCCCGGATTCGGGCGTCAGACCGGCGGAGTTGGGGTTCCACTTTTCATCGAGGGTGAACTCGGAGCTCTCGAGCAAGTTGGGCTGCTTCTCCGCGGTCGCCGGGAAGACGACCATATCGCCATTCACCACGCTGTCGGCGGGCTTCATCTCGCGCAGGTACCATCGCTCGACAGCATTCGGCTCGGCAAGAAACACCGTCCCGCGATCGGTCACCGCGCGCTCGGCATGACTGAACTCCTGCTCCGCCAGCATCGTGGTGGCGGGATCGGTCCAGTAAAGCAGCATGTGGTGCGACCATGATGCTTCGGAAGGGTCGGGCGCGACGTGAACAAAGTTGATCGCGAGTTGCACGTAAATCGTGAGCAGTGCGAGGACGCCGATCGGGTAGCGGACGTATCGCCACGCATCCGTATGATGGATGCGATCGATCACGGCCGCTCCCATCAACGCAGCCGGCACGATCAGCATCACCAACCAATCCTGATGGTGTACGGGATCAGAGAGAAAAAATGCTGCTGAAAAAATGGTCCATAGGAACGCGATCGCAGCGAATCGCGAGCGAAGCTGGAATGCTAGAAAGGCGAGCAGGCCGAGCGATCCGAATATCACGATGGCGAATTCGTAAAACCCGAGTACCGGAAGATAGAAGTCGAGACCACCGCGCAATTCCGGGTGCGAAGCCGGAAGCCACTGCTGCATCGCGCCGTATACGATCGGGAGAAAGAGATTGCGGCGTCCCAAGCCGGATTCGAAAAGCGCGAACAGTCCGATCGCGATTGCCACGCAGAAGATGAGATGCGCCGAGCGCCGCTCCCACCAGACACGCAACCGGATGATAGGGTGGTTGCGGCGGAAAATCAGTTCCCACAATCCCATCAGGATGAGAATCACGATGAACATCGCGGCGACCGGGAACACCATCGGCTCGGCCGAGAGCGCAAGCGCAATCGCGATCGCCATCCCCGCGACTTTGAGTGTGTCGCTCGCGCCGACCAGCGCAAACACCAGGGCAACCGCGATGACGATCAAAGCGATTGCGGGAACCGTTGCCGAGGTGGAACGCGAAAACCAGGTGAGCGTGGGCGACAGCGTCAGCATCGCGGCGAATGCGAGGGCGCCCGCGCGTCCGAGGTGACGTCGCATCGCGAAGGCGGCGCCGATCAGCAAGAGCCCGAAAATCGCGGCGACAATTCTCGCGCCGAAGTCGCTGGCCCCGAATGCGAGGAAGACGCCTGCGCGCAAAGGATCGAGCCATCCCGACGCCCCGGGGTTCATCGACAGCAGTGACAGGCCACGATTCGCGAGGTCGCGTGCGAACAGCGCTTCGGAGGCTTCGATGGAACTCAAAGGCCGCCAGCCGAGCGCGCCGAGCCGGGTGATCAGCGCATACAGCGCGACGATGCACCATCCCAGATGCTCGACAGTGACGACATACAGCGGACCCTCGAGACGAGCGGCGCTCAGATCCTGAGGCGTCGGCGGCGCGGGAGCCGGCGGCGGTGGAGGATGGTGCGGTTCGCCGGCTTCGATGCCGAGGTGCCACTCGTCGATGTCGCGCCGATTCTGATCAGGCATTGATGAGGATCGAGTGTACGGGCATGTAAAATATTAGCCAAACCCTACGACGAAGCTTGAGCATTCATTGCCGAGGATTCATTGTTAAGGGTCTTTGTCAGCAATCTTTTCATTACCGATCGTCAAGCGCGAGCACATTTGGCCGAGCGGACAACAAATACGCGTCGAACCATAAACGGCATCCTGTCGTTTATCGCCCTGGCGGCGATACTCGCGCTGTTTTTCGAATATCGTCACCAGGTTTCGATTACCCATCCGCCGCGCTTCAGCGTTTCGCTGAGCCATCTACCGTACTACGCGTTCTGTTCTTTCTACCGGATGCTGGCCGCGTACATCATCTCGCTGATTTTCTCGATTATCTACGGACTCGCCGCAACGCGCGGACGGCTCTGGGAGCGGATTCTCATTCCCGCGGTGGACATCGCGCAATCGGTGCCGGTGGTGGGATTTTTTCCTGCCGCGGTTTTCTTCTTCGTCGCGTTGGCGCATGGCAGCCGCCTCGGCGTCGAGATGGCGGCGATCTTTCTGATCTTCACCAGCCAGGCGTGGAACATGACGCTCGGCGTATTCGAGGCGATTCGAACCATCCCCAACGATTCGATCGAAGCGCTCGAGGCCTTCGGCGTACGCGGCTGGCTGCGGCTCAAGCGTCTGTATCTGCCCGCGATGGTTCCCAAGCTTGTGTACAACTCCATCCTGTCGTGGGTCGCAGGATGGTACTTCCTTATCGCCTGCGAAATCATCACGGTCGGTCCCGCGCACTATCGGCTCCCGGGTCTCGGCAGCTATCTGATGGAAGCGGCAGATCGCGGCGATAACATGAACCTGGTCAGCGGACTGATCACGTTGCTCGTCATCATCACGCTGATGGATGTGGTCGTATGGCAACCGCTCACGGCGTGGTCGGAAAAGTTCCGCTATGAATTTGCGGCGGCGCCTCAATCGGCCGCGATCTCGTTCGGCATGACCGAGGTGTTCAGCGCAATTGGCCCCACCGTCACGCGCGCGATCCGCACCATCACACGTCCGATTGCGCGCGCGTTTTGGGAACTGACCGCGAGCCTTCCACAAATCCCATCGGAGCAGGAGTTCCCTGCGATGGGACGCGTCGCCGCGGTGCTCCGAATGGTTGCGATAACTGGCGTTGTCGCGTTCTTCACCTACGGTGTCGCCGAGGGCGTCGTGGCGTTGGTCCGTACGCTCTCGCAGCCGTGGCCACCGCAAGTCAAACTGATCCCGCTCGCGACGTTTTATTCCTCGATGCGAATGATCATCGCCTACGCGATCTCGCTCGCCTGGACCCTGCCGGTCGCCCTCGCTGCCAGCGACAACATACGCTTCCGGCGCGTCATCGCACCGATCGCGGAGATCGTCGGCTCGCTGCCCGCGACCGCGCTCTTTCCGGTCATCGTGGTGTTCGTGATCAAGGTGACCGGCGGGATGAACCTCGCGTCCATCCTTCTGATCCTTACCGGGATGCAGTGGTACCTGATGTTCAACCTGCTGGCGGGCGTGAACCAGGTGCCCGAGGATTTGAAGGAGGCTGCGCGCGCATTCGGCCTGTCGCGCGTCGCGACCTGGCGTAAGCTGACGATTCCCGCGCTGACGCCCTCGCTCATCACCGGCAGCATCACGGCCTGGGGCGGCGGCTGGAACGCGCTAATCCTTTCCGAGTACTTCATCTATCGCAATCACACCTATCAGGTTACGGGCCTCGGCCAACTGCTGGATGTAGCGACGTACGAAACCGGCAACGGCGTGATGATCTTGCTAAGCCTCTTGTCGATGGTCGCAGTGGTGTTAATCTTGAACCACTTCGTGTGGCGCCGCCTGTATGATATTGCTGCCGAACGTTTCCGCATCGACTATTAGTTGGCAAGGGGGGAGATGAAAATAGCAAGGGTCGCGGCATTTGCCGCTGTTCTGGTTGGCGTGCTCGCGGTCACGCCCATCCGCGCGATGGCGGGGCCTAAACATTCCACGATCTTCGTCGCTAATACCTACAGTGTGGCCGCATTCCCCACCGGTAGTCATGGCGATCTTGCACCAGTCGCTCTGAACACTGACATGGCCAATCCCCTCGGTCTCGCCCGAGACAAAAGCGGCCGGATCTACGTTGTAAACAATGGGACCAACACAGTCAGCGTTTATGCGGCGAACGCTAACGGCAATGTGGAACCTGTCGCTGTGATCGGCGGTTCCAACACCCAAATCGCGCTCCCGACCGGTATCGCGTTGGATAGGAGTGAAAACATTTACGTCGTTAATGGCGCGGCGAATTCCCAGAAGCATCAATGTCTATTCCGCATTGGGAACCAGCACCGGTATCCTCAACGAAGCGCCGATTGCCAGAATCTCGGGCGCCAAAACGATGCTTGACTACCCCACCGGTATCGCCTTGGACTCGAAAGGAAACATCTCTGTCGCAAATGCATCCGGCGGTCCCCTGGTGCCGCATGAAATTTACGATGTAGGCAGAATTACCATTTATCCACCTGACAGCAACGGCAATGTGGCGCCGGCAGCGGTTATCAGCGGCAAGCAAACCGGACTTGCGCTTCCACTCGGTATCGCTCTGGATTCGCAAGGCAACATCTACGTCGCGAACCTCAACACCGCTAATGCGGGCAACAGTTTCGAAATCGGGTCAAGCATCACCGTCTATTCGCCGGGCAGCAAAGGCGATACGAATCCGATCGCGATCATCGCCGGCAACAAGACCGGCCTCGTCGCTCCGCGGGGCATTGCGCTCGATTCAGAAGGAAACCTGTACACCGAGGGTTCGGTGGATCAGATGGGCTTCAGCATCAACGTCTACCCGCCGGACAGCAATGGCAACGTTGCTCCTGCGGCAGCGATTTTCGGTGCGGATACGGGGCTCGAGTTTCCTGTCGCCCTGACGCTGGATGCCGATCGTAACCTCTATGTATTGAGCAATCAGGGTGGCCCCGCCGGTGATGGCTTCATATCCACGTATCCCGCGGATAGCAATGGAGACATAGCCCCGACTACTAAAATCACCAGCACGTTCGATGGGCTCGACGGCGTTTCGAGTGTGGCAGTGGATTCCGCGGGGAATTTATACGTAGCGAGCGAGTTTTCAGGTAGCGAAGCCGGTAGTATCTCGATTTTCCCGCCTGGAAGCGATACGAGCAGTGGTTCGCCGATCGCCACGATTATCGGTGCGGACACCGGGCTCTCCGACCCCTACGGAATCGCGCTGGATTCCAAAGACAATCTCTTTGTGCTGAATGACACGGACGAAGTTACGGTCTATCCCACTGGAAGCATTGGCGATGCAACACCGAGCACATTCTTCACAATCCCAACCGGCGAAGGCGAAAGCTTTCCGACCGGGATCGCAGTGAACCCCCACGGTAAGCTTTATGTGACAGTCAGCGCCGACGTGGAATGTAATCGGCACTCTTGCCACCAGATCAACGCCGGCAGTGTCGTTGTCTATCCGGCCGGTAGCGATGGCAACGGCAATCCGAGCGCCGTGATTGCGGGTCCTGATACCGGACTTGAGAATCCTGCCGCAATTGCCGTGGATCGCGCGGGCGACATCTATGTAGCCAATCAGGGTCCGTTGAAACCGAAGCCTGGCTGCGAATATCTGCCAAATGGCAGTATTACAACCTATCGCCCAAGCAGTGACGGCAATGCTCCGCCGGTCAGCTCGATAGCCGGCCCGAAGACAGGCCTCGAGTTTCCCAACGGAATCGCATTTGATTCAAGAGGTAACATCTACGTTTCAAACCAGCTGAGTATGCTCGGAGTTTGCCTTAGCTTCCCAAGAATCAACGCACCCACCGAAGGTGACATTCTAATCTTCGCATCCGGCAGCAACGGCGACGTCGCGCCAATCGGCTCCATTCGCGGCCCTGCGACCGGCCTCAACAATCCGCTGGGTCTCGCGATTGGTCCGATGATCCAGTAAAGGGGTTCAGCGGGGCTATCCGCAAATTCGACATGAATGCGACCGACTCGGAACCTCCACCATGGCCCTGCTCGACCTCAAGCACGTATCCAAGGCCTACCCGCACAATAAAGGCGTGTTGCCGGTGCTCGAGGATGTATCGTTTACCGTCGAGCAGGGCGAGTTCATCGCGATCGTCGGCCCCTCGGGATGCGGAAAGTCCACGCTGGTACGCATCATCAATGGCATCGTGCCTGCAACTTCGGGTCAGGTCCTTTACAACGGGCGCCAGGTCGACGGCATCAACCTCGAATGCGCGCTGGTCTTCCAGTCATTCGCGCTACTGCCATGGATGACGGTTAAGGCTAACGTGGAAATGGGCCTCGAAGCGCGCGGCGTCAGTCCCGAAGAGCGCGAGCGCATCGCGGGCGTCTATATCGACAAGGTCGGCCTCGACGGTTTCGAAGAAGCGTATCCGCGCGAGCTCTCGGGCGGCATGAAGCAACGCGTCGGTTTTGCCCGCGCGCTTGCCGTCGAGCCCAAGGTCCTGCTGATGGACGAGCCATTTTCCGCGCTCGACGCCCTGACCGCGATCACGCTGCGCGAAGAACTGCTCGACATCTGGCACTCGCCCGACATGTCGGTGCACACGCTGGTGATGGTGACGCACATCATCGAGGAGGCGGTGGAACTGGCGGATCGCATCATCGTGATGTCGTCGCATCCGGGACGCATCGCCGCGGATATCCGAGTCGAGATTCCGCGCCCGCGCGATCGCCGCACCGATGAGTTCAACAATCTGGTCGACAAGGTCTTCTCGTTGATCGAGGAGCGCGCCTGATGGCCGAGCGCATCAATCCAATTCCGGATTGCCAGCTGACCTGGATTGTTGGCTTGCTCGAGACCCTGGAGGATCGCGGCGGCCGCGACGACGGCTATCGCATCGCGCGCGATCTCCAGTTCAACTTTTCCGATCTGCTCAAGGTAATGAAGGCGGCTGAGATCCTCGGCTTCGTGAGCACTCCTTCCGGCGATGTAGTCCTGGAGCTGCCCGGCAAGCAATTTCTCGAGCTCAACGTCAATCAGCGGAAACTGCTGCTGCGCGAGCAACTCAAGGAGCTTTCGCTGTTCGCGTATTTCATAAGGCTGTTGCGCGGACAACCCGATCATTCGCTGCCCAAGGAAGTCGTGCTCGAACATCTCGCGATGCTGCTTCCAAATGAATCGCCGCAAAAGCAGTTCAACACGATGGTGAATTGGGGTCGCTACGGCGAACTTTTCGGCTATAACAAGGACGAGGATCGCTTTTACCTCGATCAGGAATAGCGATACGAAAACCATACCAGGAGGAATCCAGCATCATGGCCAACGAAGCTGAAAAAATCGTCAACGACTTTTGCAAAGCCTTCGAACGCAAGAACATCGACGAGATAATGGGCTACTTCACCGACGACGCGGTCTATCACAACATGCCGCTGGAACCGGCCAAGGGTAAGGACGCGATTCGCAAGACCATCAATTCGTTTCTGCCCGGATCGGACAAGATCGAATTCAAGATCCTGCACACCGCCTCAAACAACAACATCGTGTTCAATGAACGCATCGACATGTTCGATATCGGCGAGAAGCGTGTCGAGCTTCCGGTCGCCGGCGTGTTCGAAGTCCGCGGCGGAAAAATCACCCTGTGGCGCGACTACTTCGATCTGCAGAGCTACACGAAGCAGATGGCGTAGCGGTCGGCGTCGCCAGTGTATCGGAGATTGTGACTTCGCAAGTCACTCACGCGATTATCGGTACTGCCGGTCATATCGACCACGGCAAGACCGCGCTCATCAAGGCGCTCACCGGGCACGACACCGATCGGCTGAAGGAAGAGAAGGAGCGCGGGATCTCGATCGATCTCGGCTTCGCCTATTTTACGCTGCCCGATGGCACTCGCGCCGGGATCGTCGATGTGCCCGGGCATGAGCGCTTCATCCGAAATATGCTGGCGGGCGCGCATGGCATCGACCTGGTGCTGTTCACCGTCGCCGCCGACGATGGCGTGATGCCGCAGAGCGAGGAGCATCTGGACATCCTCCATCTGCTCGGGACGCGGCGCGGAATTTTTCTCATCACCAAGGCCGACCTCGTCGATACGGCGCGAATTGCCGAGGTGCACGACGAGATCGAACTGCTCGCTGATGGCACGACACTCGAGGGCGCGCCGGTCATTCCGGTTTCTTCGATTTCGGGATTGGGGCTCGACGAACTTCGCGCCGAGATGATTCGCGAGCTCGATGGCTTCGAGGCGCGGCGCGCGACCGGAATTTTCCGGCTGCCGTTGGATCGCGCATTCGTCATCAAGGGGCATGGCACCGTGGTGACGGGGACCGCCATGGGAGCCACGGTCGCGGTCGGACAGAAGCTGCGCGTGCTGCCGGCCGGCAATGAAGTGCGCGTGCGCTCGATCCAGGTGCACAACGAGCCGGTCGATCGAGCCGGCCTCTGCCAGCGCGTCGCGCTCAATCTGACTGGCGCCGAGAAAATCGAGCTGAAGCGCGGCGACGTGCTCGCCGACGATCGCCTCGAGATAACTACCGATCGCTTCGACGCGACGCTGGAGATTCGGCCAGCCGCGAAACGCCCGCTGAAGAACAATGAACGCGTACGCGTCTTTATCGGCACTGCCGAGACGTTGGCGCGCGCGATAATCCTCGACGAGGCGGGCACCATCGCTCCCAAGTCGCGCGGGCTGGTGCAGTTGGTCCTCGATGAGCCGGTCGTCGCGCTATCGGGTGATCGCTTCATCGTGCGCGATCAGACCAATGTGCGCACGCTCGGCGGCGGAGTGGTGCTGAATCCGCTTGGGCGAAGAAACCGCAAGCCGCTCGACGCCTATCGAAAGAACCTCGACGCGCTGGGAGCGGTGGCGGGTCCATCTTCTATCGAGGCATTGCTGAATTTGCAAGAAGCGCTCGCGCTCACCCCGAGCCGCATCGCACAACTCCTGAATCTTCCGATTGCCGATGTTGACGCCGCGCTAAAAGATCCTCGCTTCGTGAAGCTCTCGATGGGCGACGAGGAAGGCTATACCACAGCGAACAAGTGGACGGAGCTCAAGGCATTCGCGCTCGCGGCGCTCACGAAGCATCACGCCGCGGAGCCGCTCTCGCCGGGCCTCGAGATGGAAGCGCTGCGTTCGCGGCTCCCTTATGACATCGGTGCGCGCAACTACCGCGCATTGGCGGACCGCCTCGCGCGCGAGACCGACATCGTGCGCGAGGAGAGCACGCTGCGACTCAAGAATCATCGCGTCAAGCTGGGCGAGAGCGACGGCAAGCTGGTCGCGCGCATCGAGGAGGAGTTGCGCAAGGCCGGATTCCAGCCTCCCGAACTCAAACAGCTTGCCGAGGCTTTAAAACTGCCGCCTGCCGAAATCGGAAAACTCCGCAGCGTGCTCTCAGCGCTCGAGCGCGAGGGCAAGGTCGTCAAGGTCGCAACTGATCTCTATTTCGCACGCACCTCATTCGATGCGGCGCGCGCGCATCTCACTGACTATCTACAAAAGCATCCCGCGATAACCGCCGGCGCGTATCGTGATCTGCTCGGCGCGTCGCGCAAGTTCGCCATCGCGCTGCTCGACTATTTCGATCATTCGGGCGTAACCACTCGCGTCGGCGACGCTCGCAAGCTCCGCGCAAAAGGTTCCTGACCCTTCAGCGGCGCGCCGTTGAAGCATTACGCGCCATCGGCATAGTTTAGGAATCGCATGGCAGAGAAGGAAAATAGCAACGCGAGCCGGAGCGAACTCATTCGCCTGACCGCGCGCTGCAAAGCCGCGGGTTGAGCCGGCAAGTTAGGTCCGGAGGACCTTTCAGCGGTTCTAGCGCGGCTCGATCTGAGCGGCGACCCCAATTTGCTCGTCGGAATTTCCACCGGCGACGACGCGGGCGTGTATCGTGTGCGCGACGATCTTGCGATCGTCAGCACGGTCGATTTTTTTACTCCTGTCGTTGACGATCCATACACCTATGGACAAATCGCTGCGGCCAACGCGATGTCCGATGTCTATGCGATGGGCGGTCGGCCCATCACCGCGCTGAACCTCGTATGTTGGCCGCAGTCGGGTCTGCCTCGCGAGATGCTGCATGAGGTTCTTCGCGGAGGCTCGGAAAAGGCCAAAGAAGCCGGCGCATTGATCGTCGGAGGCCACAGCGTCGCCGACGAGGAAGTGAAATACGGAATGGCGGTGACCGGGGTCATCGATCCTCATCGCGTGATTCGCAATGTCGGCGCGAAAGTCGGCGATGCGCTCATCCTCACCAAGCCGCTCGGCACGGGCGTGCTGATGACGGCATTCAAACGCGATCGCCTCGCGCCCGAGCACTACGAATCCGCCGTTGCCGCGATGGTGCAGCTCAATGCTCGCGCCGCCGAGGTGATGCTGCAGTTCGAGGTCCATGCCGCTACCGACATCACCGGCTTCGGTGTGGTAGGACATTCCTCCAAAATGGCGGATGGAAGCGGCGTCACCATCGTATTCGAGGAATCCGATCTGCCGCTGCTGTCTGGCGCACTGGAGTGCTGCCGCGAAGGCCTCATCCCCGGTGGCGGCACCCGCAATCGCGAGTTTTACGGGCCGCGCACCAGAATTTCCGAGGAAGTGTCCGACGAGATAATTGCCATCGCATTCGATCCGCAAACCTCGGGAGGACTTCTGATCGCGGTCCCCGATCGCGATGCGATAGGGTTGGTCGCCGCACTCCATCGCGCCGGGGTAAGCGAGGCCTGCATCGTCGGCAGAGTCAGCGAGCCCTCCGGTTTCGCAATCGAACTCGTGTAAAGGAAGATCGCAATGGATTTTTTCGATGTCGCCACCACCGCTCCCACCGTTCGTCGTTTCCTCGATCGCCCCATCAGCGACGCCGATATCGCACGTGTACTGGAGACCGCGAACATGGCGCCTTCCGGCTCCAACGCGCAGCCGTGGGAATTCGTGGTGGTTCGTTCGATCGAGAAGCGTCGCGAAATCCAGCGTCTCTACGAGGAAGTGTGGGAACCCTACAAGGAGACCGCCATCATTAGAGGCCGCAAAGAACTGTCGGCGCGCGCGAAAAAGGCGCTTAGCATCGGCGACGAGTTTGCGGCGTCACTCGCGATCGTACCGGTGCATATCGTGACGTTCCTCGATCGGCCCAAGATGCGCGTCGAACGTGGTTCGCCTGAGGACCTCACCAACTTCGGCGCGACTTACGGCTCGATATTCCCGGCGATTGAATTGCTGATGCTCTCGGCGCGGGCGCTCGGGATCGGCACCGCGATGACCACAATGCTGTCGAGTCGCGAAGCGCAGACCAAGGCGCTGCTCGGTGTCCCGGACCAGTATCAAGTCATCACATTGACTCCGATGGGATATCCGGCCGACGGTTTCAAGCGTCCGTATCGCAAACCGGTTTGGCCACGCATCCACGTGGAGACATGGGACAAGACCTGGCCAAAGCCGTCTCGCAACGCGGAGTAAGACGCCTTAGCCGCGCAGCAAGAGGAACCACTTCCCTCGCAAATTGCTCGAGTTGCGCGTTTCTCTCGGAGCGGCGGCAGACCAGGTTGACGCCGATTTCGCGCGCGCCCGCTCTGATGTATGCGCTGATCTGCTCCGCGATATCCGCCGGGCGACCCACCGCGGCATAGCGCTTCGTGGCTTCGCGAAAATCCATCGCGTAACGCTTGCTGAGCCGCTCGGACGCGATGTCGATTCCTTTCTCATAGGACTCCGCGATGGTAGCGAAAACCTGCGCCGCGGTTCCGAAGCTGGTGAAATTCCGATGCACCGATTCAGCCTCGCGTCCGATAAGGTCCAATCCTTCAGCGAAGCGATCCGCCGTAATGACATACGGCATCCATCCGTCGCCGAGCCGTGCGGCCCGTCGCAATGCCGCGTCCGAACGACCACCGATCCAAATCGGGGGACCGCCGAGCGTGGCAGGTTTCGGCAACATCGTAATCGGTCCGAAGCTGAAATATTTGCCGCGATACTCGACCGGCTCGCCGCTCCACAGCCGCTTCATGACCGCGATCGATTCGTTGGTGCGTCCTCCACGCTCCCTTATCGGTATGGCGCACGCTTCGTATTCGGCCGGAAACTCGCCGCCCACTCCGATGCCGAAAATGAAGTGCCCCGCGCCCATCAGGCGATCTACGCTCGCGGCCACCTTTGCGACCGTGACGGGATGGCGTAGCGGAAGCAGGTAAACTCCGGTGCCGTAGGTAAGATCCGGTTGGAGTGCGGAAAAGTAGGTGAGCTGCGCAAACGGATCGCTGACCGGCCCGGTGAAGGCGACATGATCGGGCATCCAGATGATGTCGTGGCCCACGCCGCGAGCGAGTTTATTGCCTCGATCGCAGCCTCACGATTGCCGGCCGCGATCCCGGCACCGAAACGGATACGATTGCCGAGCGGAAGCGTCATCTACCTACCAGGCTGCGCTCATCGCGCCGCAGCAGCGGAATCACTTCCTTTGCGAATTGCTCTAACTGCGCGTCGCGATCCGACGAATTCGAAACGATATCGACGCCGACATCGCGAATGCCCGCTTTGATGAACTCGGCAATACGTGCCGCGACGTCAGCCGGCTTTCCAATAGCCGCGTATCTCTTGGTCGGTTCGCGAAAATCTGTCGCGTAGCGCTTACTGAGATGGCACGCCGCAACGTCGAGCGCCGCTTCGTAGGTGCGGCCCAGCGTGGTGAAGAGATGGATCATGGTGCCGAAGCGCTCGAACCTGCGCCCCGCTTTGTCGGCCTCGCGCGCGATGAGTTCGAGGCCGTCGGCCACGCGTCTCGGCGTGACCACGTAGGGCATCCATCCGTCGCCTAACGTTGCAGCGCGCCGCAGCGCCGACTCCGCGCGGCCTCCGATCCATATAGGCGGTCCGCCGGGCGTGAGCGGTTTCGGCAGCATCGTGATCTTGCCGAAGCTGAAGTACTTTCCGCGATACTCAGTCGGCTCGCCGCTCCACAGCCGCTTCATGATTTCGATTCCTTCGTTGGCGCGTCCACCGCGGTGTTTGAGCGGAACGCCGCACGCTTCGTACTCCGGTGGAAATTCGCCGCCGACTCCGACGCCGAAAATGAAATGCCCCACGCCCATCAGGCGATCCAGGGTGCCGACAACTTTCGCAACCGTGGTCGGATGACGCAGCGGCAGCAGATAAACGCTGGTACCGTACGTGAGATTCGGATTGAGCGCGGAGAAATAGGTGAGCTGCGTGAGGGGGTCGCTCATCGGGCCGGTGAATGCCACGTGGTCGCCGCACCAGACCGCTTCGTAGCCCCATTCCGAGAGCGCTGCGATGGTGCGTCGCGCATGCTCGCGATCGATCGCCTGAGCCATGGTTCCGATTCTGATTCGCGTGTTGAGCGGAAGTGGATCGCTCATCGATTGACCTCCGTTTTCGGTTCATTCCAGCCGAATAGCCATATCATTTCTTCTCGATCATCAGCACGCGGGCGCCGTGGCTGTCGATCGGCGAAGATTGCGCGAGCGGTGCGAGGCAACCGCGCTGGTCGGGCGCAAGCGCGGACAGGCGATCCTGCCAGACCAGAAAAAACGCATCGCTCGATTCCTTCGCGCATTGGAAATCTCTCAATGACCCGATCTCATGATTCGAATAGAAGGCCAGATCGCAATCCGCTTGGCCGATGTAGTTGACCGGAACTCCGGGCGGTACCGTGCGATCGACAACCGATGCGAACGGCTTCAGCGTCTCCTCGCTCGCAAGCGCTGGATTCAGAAAACCATACCAGAATAGGGTGCCCGCGACCGCGACGAGCGCTACGGCGGCGGATTGCGCAGCCGGGCGCCCTCGCGCGAATGAACTCAAAGCGACCACCGCACTGAGGATCCATAAGCTCATCCATAAGACCACGCCCGGCGAGCCCTGTGCGGTGGCGGCCATCAGGAGTTCCAGAAATCTTTTGTCCGAGCGATGCAGATGCGAGCCGAGCGCTGCGGCCGATCCGGAAACGAATCGCACGGCCACCGCAACCATGATGACGAGTACGCCAACCGCGATCGCGATCGTGGCCCAATCGAAAAGCCTGCGGGAGAGATCCACCTTGCGCGGACGCTCAATAGCGCTGGCGATCAGCCATCCAGTCAGCGCGGCGAGCGCGGGGAACAACGGCAGAATGTAGACGAGGCATTTGCCCGCCGAGATCGTGAAAAATCCGAGAATCGCCGCGAACCACCATAGCGCGAAAGTCACCGGCAGCGGCGTCTTCGCGCGTTCGGTCCATAGCATCGCCGCGAGCGCGGGGTAGAAGAGACTCCACGGCAGAAAACCAGACACCAACCGCGGAATGAAATAGTAAAGAGGATTCCGGCATTCGCCGACGATGCCGGCACCACCGAGGAACCGGCGGAACAGCCCGTGCACGATCTGAAATTCGAAGAACGCGTGGCCTCCGATGCGCAGCGCCGCCAGGTACCAAATCGCGCCGATTACGATCGCGACCACGAACGTCGCGATCAAATCAAAACGAAATAACTCTGCGAGCCGGCGCTCAACCGCCAGGAAGATGGTGAGGGCGAGTCCGGGAAGTATCACACCGAGCGGCCCCTTGGTGAGGATCGCACCACCCATCGAGACTGCTGCGATCGCGAGAAGAACCTTCCGCACAGGCGTTCCCGACAGCGCGCGCTCGAGGCATGCCATGGCCGCCGTAAGGAACATCATCAGGATCGCGTCCATGCGCGGTTGGCGCGCCGCGTCCGCGAGGTACTGCGTCGAGAGCAGCACCGGCACCGACCACATCGCGGCGCGGCGGCCCAACGACGACGCCAGCCATGCGTACAAGATTGCGCCGGTAGTCGCCGCCGCAAGGATCGAGGGCGCTCGCAATCCGATTTCGTTCCATCCGAATAGCCGCACTGCGATCGCCGCGGCCCACCAGTACATCGGTGGTACCTGAACCGGCGTGCCGGGTGTGTAATTCGGCAGGATCAGGTTGCCTGAAAGCACGTTGCGAACCGCTCCGGATTCGCATACGCCGAGCTCTTTGGTGAAGGGAGCGGTGGGGGAAAGCGCGAGAAGAAATGCCAGCGAGACTGTGAATGCGGCCGCGGATTCGAACGCGAGGCGCCTCCCGCTCAGGCAATCGGTCGGCGCTTCGCAGTCCATCTCGCGATAATGCCAGCCTCAACTCGGCATCGCGAGACGCAAAGGTCGTGAAGCGAATGCCGAGCGGACACGATCGGGTGTGCGTAATACTCGAAACGCGAGGACGAAGTGTTGCGCCGGCGCCACCCTGCGCTGAGTCGTGAGCTATATTTCGGTGAGGACGCGCCGCGTCGTCTGAACCGGATAGCTAGGCGCGCATGACGTTTGCCGCCTGCAACCCCTTCGGTCCCTGAGATACTTCGAATTGGACTCGCTCGCCCTGCTCGAGAGATCGGAACCCGTTGCCATCGATGGCGGAATAATGGACGAAAACTTCCTGCCCATCCTCCATTGTGATGAACCCGTATCCCTTCTTCGGGCTGAACCATTTGACAGTACCGGTAGTAGCCATTTCCCCCGAACCTCCTGAAGAGACCATTGCTGATTGCTGGTCCCGCGGTCACCCTAACCACACCCGCCGCCACGGCGGGAATACAGGCAACGCCCGCGCATATACCATATGCAGCGTCGGAAAACAAAACACTCGTTCAAGATTGATTCGACTAGTCAGTCATTTAGTAGGGCAAATGACTATTGGCCGTTGAAAACGATGAACCTCACTAGCTCATCGCATATGTATCCTTATGTCTCTTAGTGTAGCTAGGAAATGAGAAGAGGTGGCCAAGCAACATCTATCTGAACTAGTGCGAAATGAGGTTCCAGGAAATTTGATTAAGTCGACCAGCGCCGGATCGGTCGTGCGTGAATATGGCAGTGATCGGGTATCTGGCGCATCACGTCATCGATAATGAAGTCACTGTTGCCAAACTTGTTTCGCGCGACCAGTGAGAGAGCCTCGATCATGAACGCCTTCTCTTCCTCGGTGGGCGCAGTGCGATGGTCGCCGAGCACCGCCATCGGCGTATCGCATGAATCGCAATCGAGGATGGCGAACTTGAACGGCACCTCATACTGGCAGTACCAGGGCGTGTAATGTTTTAGCTCGCAGAGATCGCAATTGGCCATCGCTTCGAAAACCTCGGATACTTTATAGCGAAAAGCCCCGCACGCATCATGCGCACAGGGCTGATTTCGCGCCGACTTCTGCAACCTAGGGCTTGGACGCAGCTGGTGAAGCTACGGGTTTCGCGGCGGTTTCGTTTCCGGCCTTGGATGCGGTCTTGGCGGCAGCCATTTCTTTCTTCTTGCAGCGATAAACGCTGCTGGTGGAAATGCTCATATCCTTGGCGATTTCTTTAGCCTTCTTGCCGCTGTTCACTTCCTTCATCACCGCGTCGCAATCGACCTTGGTTTTACCTGCGGCATAGGCGGGCGGACTAATCATCGCGACGCCAATAGTTACTCCGACCATACCGGCTGCAAGCGTCATCACAACTCGCTTCATTTTGTAGACTCCTTGTTGAACTTCGAAACGCAGACAGTATTCCAAAATCACGAACGGGAACAAAGACCTCGCAAACGTTGTTACTGTCGAAATTCGACCACAACCTTGGTCTGATCACTCGGCCGCGAGAGCGCCGCGAATGCATTTGGCAAGTCGTCCAGGCTGATCACGTGGGTTATCATTGGTGCGGTGGATACTCTGCCCGTCCCCAGCATATCGATTGCGGTTTCGATTTCGCCGGGCTCCAGGCCAAGGCTGAACTTGATATCCAACTCCCTGTTCAATGCCTGCATCGGGCGGAAAGAATCGTCTTCCATGCATACTCCGAGCACTACGACGCGTCCGCCGCGCCGCGCATAGGTTACCGCTTCATCGAGGGTGCCTGCCGCACCGATGCATTCGAAGATCGCATCAGGCGGCGCGCCGGTCATTTCCTGAATTACCGCCGCGGGATTCTTGACCCGCGGATGCACCGCGGCATCGGCGCCCATCTCGAGCGCCTTTTCGCGGCGGGCATCAGTCATTTCGGAAACCACGATCGTACGCGCGCCTGCGAAGCGCGCCCATTGTAGCGTTACGAGCCCAATCGGTCCCGCGCCCATGATGACGCAAGTTTCGCCAGCGCGAAGTTGCGCGCGATGCACTCCATGCAGTCCGACCACCAGCGGTTCGACCGTCGCGCCGAGGCGATGACTCATGCTCGGCGGCATCTTGAAGCAACTGCTGGGCGTAGTTTTCATCTTCTCCGCGTATGCACCGGGAACATCGCCGAAACCGACGCCTCTCATCTTACGGCATCGCGAACTTTTGCCGGTCCTGCATGATTCGCACTGGCCGCACGCGACATACGACATAACGACCACAGGATCGCCAACTACGAAGCCGGTCACGCCGGCGCCGACCTCGTCAACGACGGCGGAGAATTCATGCCCCATGATGGTGCCGGGAGGCATTTTGAATCCGAATTTGGCGGCGTGCAGATCGGAGCCGCAAATTCCGCAATCGCGCACCCGAACGACGATTTCGCCCGGCGATGGCTCAGGGTCTGGAACTTCGACGACCTCGAGCATTGCACCGGGCGCCTTGTACACGCATGCCTTCACGATTCTTCTCCACGATCGCGCGCGCGATCTCGCGGGTGATTGTCTATCGATTGCCTGGGAACTTCGGCTGACGCTTTTCCTTCACCGCGCTTACACCCTCGGCAACGTCACCGCTGAAGAACCCCAGCATCTCCATCGCCAGCGATGCATCGAAAGCGGGACCGAACATCCTGATCCAATTATTCAGCGCGCGCTTGGTGAAACGCGTCGCCTGCTGCGGTCCGTTGGCCAATTTGCGCGCGACTTCGAAGGCTTTGTCCATGAGCTTGTCGGGCGGGGTGCATAGCGCGACGAGGCCGATTCTCTCGGCCTCCTTGCCGTCGATGAAATCCGCGGTGAGCAGGTAGTACTTCGCCTTCGCCATCCCGCACAGCAGCGGCCACAAGATCACCGCATGATCTCCAGCCGCGACGCCGAGACGGATGTGACCGTCGGTGATGCGCATCGTCTCGGACGCAATCGGAATATCCGCCATAAATGCGACCGCGAGGCCCGCGCCAACCGCGACGCCATTGATCGCCGAGATGATCGGCTTCTCGCAGTTCATCATGTTGTAGACAATATCGCCGGCCTCTTTCATTGCGCCCGCGATGTTCTTGGCGTTGCCCTTCATCTCCTCGATCATGTCGAGGTCGCCACCGGCCGAAAACGCGCGCCCCGCGCCGGTGATGATCACGACGTTGGTCTTGTCGTCATCGGCGACGTCGAGCCAGACGCGGCTCAGCTCCCAATGGAGCCTGCGGTTGGTGGCATTGAGAACATCGGGGCGATTGATGGTGATAAGCAGGATGCCCGGATCGAATCGCTCGAACAGAAGATGTTGGTATTCGCCGTAATCCATGATGGTCAACCTCCGATCTAAAACGGGGATCGCGAATGCGATCCCCGTTGGTTTCTCAACCTGGTGAGACGCTGGCGCTCAGCCGACTTCGCGGCCGACCACCGATACGAAGCTAACGCATCGTCCGGGGGCGCCGCCGAGGTTGTGGGTCAGCCCCAACTTCGGATTCTTGATTTGACGCGGACCGGCATGACCACGCAGTTGCAGCCACATTTCGTACATCATGCGCAGGCCCGAGGCGCCGATCGGATGCCCGAATGACTTCAGTCCGCCATCCGGATTCACCGGCAGCTTGCCCTCGAGGTCGAAGTATCCGTCGAGCACGTCCTGCCAGGCGGTTCCGCGCTTGCTGAAGCCGAGATCTTCCATCAGCACCAACTCGGTCGGCGTGAAGCAGTCGTGCACTTCCGCCATGCTGAGCTGCTCGCGCGGATTGGTGATTCCGGCCTGCGAATATGCATCTTTTGCCGAGGCCACCACCTCACGGAAAGTAGTGAAATCATACTCCTGCGAGAGAGGTCCTTCGGCCGGTCCGGCAACAAACGAGAGCGCCTTCAGATAGATGGGATCCTTGCAGTACTTGTGCGCGTCCTCGGCGCGAACCAGGATCGCGGCCGCTGATCCGTCCGAAACGCCCGAGCAATCCATGATGCCCAGAGGATCGGCGATCTTCGGCGAATTCTTGATCGCCTCCATCGAGACTTCCTTTTGGAATTGCGCCTTGGGATTGCGCGCGCCGTTCTTGTGGTTCTTCCATGCGATGCGCGACAGCACGTCTTTGCCCTTGTCAGCATCGAGGCCATACTTCTTGAAGTACGCGGGCGCGAGCAGCGAGAACGACGCCGGCGCGGTCATGTTACCCTCGGTGCCATCGTTGGGCGGCACGTTGCCCACCAGGCCCGAGTAGCCCGAGTCCTTAAGCTTCTCGACGCCAATCGCCATCGCCATGTCGAACGCGCCCGATGCGACCGCATAGGCGGCCTGGCGCATCGCTTCCGAACCGGTGGCGCACATATTCTCGACGCGGGTGACGGGCTTGAACTGAATCTTGAGCGGCTCTGAGAGCGTGAGTCCGGAGATTCCCGAGCCCATCGTGCCGAGCCAGTACGCGTTGACATCGTCAGGAGTGACACCCGCCGATTCGTACGCCTCGTAGGCGGCCTCGACCAGCAAATCCTCGGTCCCTTTGTCCCAATGCTCACCGAACTTGGTGCATCCCATTCCGATGATAGCGACGCGGTCTTTAATGCCTCTGCTTGCCATTAGTCCCTCCTGGGATTTGCTAGCGCTTGGGTCGCGCCTTCCAAAAATAGTTGTGCACGCCACCAGCCGTAAACAAGCTGCGGAACGTCATTTCCACTTCATCTCCGATTGCAACCTTATCGGGCTCGCAGTCGGTCATCTCCCCTAAAAAGCGTCCTCCGCCCTCAAAATCTATCACAACATTGATGGTTGGGGGATTGAGCGAATAAGCCAATCTATCGATGGCGTAGGTGGCGATTCTGGCCGTTCGGTCCGCGAACGAATACGGCTCCATGTCGCGGCTCTGGCATTTGACGCATACCAACTGCGGCGGAAGCTGGGGCGTTCCGCACTTCTTGCACCTCGAACCGATGAAGCCGTATTTCCACTTCTCGCTGCGCAGCATCGGCGGTCCCGCAGGACGATCGGGGTCGGGACGGCGCGGCGGTTCAGTCGGAAGGATCTCGCGCCACTTCAGATAGTTGCCGTAGGTGACGTCGCCCTTGGATTCGATTTGACGGCCAACCGAACGCACCGGTTTGAAATTAGCGATCGCCGGGGCGATCTTGAGCACCATTGCATCGGCGCCATCGGCAACGCTCACCACCAGGATGCGATCGCCCGGTTTGGCCGACGGCAGTACGCCCGTCAACATCAGTCCAACATGCGCGGCACCGGTCTGTCCGACAGTAGGTGCGAAAGAATCAGCAAACTTTGCGGGGTCCAGCTTCAGCGACCGCGCGACTTCATCGAGAGCGCGCGGATTGGGCGTATCGATCACGATCTTCGCAAGATCGGCGGGTGCGACCCTGACCTTCTCCAGCACCGTTTTGATAACTTGCGCGAGGATCGGGCCGTGGCTCTGCGTCAGCGTGAAACGTTCTTCCCAGCTATGCCCGAAGCGCTCGCCGGGCGCGCGCCAGGTATCGAGGATCTCGCGCGTCATCGATGCGGTCGCCTCGATTTCAGCGATCACATTGTCATTGCCGAAAACGAATGCGGCCGCCGCATCGCCGTTGGACTGCTCGGCTTTGCCCTCGGGCGCGGCGAGCCGGCAATCCGCCATCGCGGCGACCGCCTGCTTTGCACCGGCTTTGACGGCGTCGGAGGCTTGCAGCATCGCGGAGAGACCGGCGCGCACGGAGCCCGTGAGATCCGCCGCACGAAGCTCCACCGGCATCAGCGTCGCGGCTCCTATTGTTGCGGCGTTGAGCTTCTCGCCGTATGGAGGTGTGGTGGTGGCGAAGAACAGCGCCTGAGTATCGGAGGGCTTGGCGCCGCGGAGCGCATCGCGCGTCGCCTCAACCGCCATCGAGACCGAATCCTCGTCGAAGCTTGCGACGGCGCGCTCGCCCTTGCCGGCGGCGACGCCGAGAACCTGCCCTATCGCGGCGCGCTTGAGCCGGCGGTAGGGAACATATGAACCATAAGAGACAATTCCTGCCATAGCGGGATTAGAATCCCTAACCGGTCATCCGGTCAACCGGATTGAATGCTTTTGAGGTCTCGGCGAGCCAAAGAAAAATCGGGTAGCGGCGAGTCGAGCCGATTGCTACCTTCCGTCTTGCCTCTGTTTGGAAGTTACCTGACAATCGAGCAGCACTTTGGAGTAATGCAATTGCGTAGCGAAATGGTACGTGCGCCACGCCTTCTCAAGGTTTCCGGAATGGCTGCCGGCGCAATTTGTTTCCTTGGCTTGGTCGTCGTGGCGATGCTCGTCCCGCCCTCCCTTCCGGCTGTGACCGACGTCAAGACAGCGCCTTTCGTAGGATATGCGAAGTATGTGCGCTATCACGCCGACTATCAGGTTAATGCCGACGGCACTGACATCGAATTGCGAGAATGGGCGATGAAGGTGCTGACTGAGCAGGGTGTTGCTATCGCAAACCAGGCCTCGGTCAGCTTCAGCGACCGCCTCCAGGACTCCGAGATTCTGTCAGCGTACACGCTCAAGGCAGACGGGCGCCGGATCGACGTTCCGCCGACCAACTTCCAGGTTGAGTCCAACACGGGCAAGGGCAAGGTCGCCCCTATTTTTTCGGACATCAAAACCAAGACCGTGGCATTTCCCGATGTCGGGGTGGGCGACACCGTGGTGCTCTCTTACAAAACGACGCAAAAGGAGCCTTCTTTTCCCGGTAACTTCTCGATGATGGAGTCCTTTTCGCCGTTTCAGGTTTATGATCGCGCCGAGGTCAGCCTGAGCGCACCCGAGTCGCTGGCCGTGAACATCTACACGCGCGGCGTAAAAGTCGGCGCGACCGCCGTAAAGAATGGCCGCCGTGAATGGTCGTGGTCCTATCGGAACGAGCAGATCGTCAGGCCCGAAGCCGGCGCGGTTTCAGCGCTCGATTACGGACCCCTAGTCGTCGCCACCACCTTCAAAGATTATGGCGCCCTTGCCGCTGCTTACGACGCTCGCGCGCGCCCCAAGGCCAGGGTAACCGATCAGATAAAGAAACTGTCCGACCAGCTAACGAGCAACGCGCATACTCCGCGTGAACAGGCCAAAGCGCTTTACGATTGGGTGGCATCCAACCTTGAGTACGCCCCCAATGCGGTAGGCGTGGGCTCGGTTGTACCGCACGACGCGGATCAGATACTTGCCAACCGGATGGGCGACTGTAAGGACCACACCACGCTGCTGGAAGCTCTCCTGGCAGCCAAAGGTATCGCAAGCACGCCGGTGCTGATTAACGGCGGACACGCGTATACTCTTTCACCTGCGCCGGCGGTCAATGTGTTCAATCATCTGATCATCTACATTCCCGCATTCGACCTCTACGCGGACTCGACCTCGAAGTTTACGCCGTTCGGGATGCTCCCGATGGAAGATTCCGACAAGCCTGTGGTCCATGCTCAGGACTTCGCGGAAATCCGGCGCACCCCGCCGAGTGATCCCAGGGCGAGCGGCTTCGACATATCGACTATGATGGAAATCCATCCGGACGGCAGCGCTGATGGCGAAACCAAACTGGTAACTAGGGGACTTTTTTCCAGCGAGGCGAGGGCCTCGATGACCTACATACAGCCCAATATGGAAGATGCGGTGATTCGGCAGAGTCTGTCACGAGGAGGCTACTCAGGCACCGGGACCCTGTCGAAAGACGACCCCAGCGTTCTCAGCGACCGCTATGCGTACAGCGTTAAGTACCGGCTCGACGACGCCATGAATCTCCCCGGACCAGGCGCGATGCCGGTTCGTTCACCGATCGACGGGACGGGCACGATCGCAAACTTCCTCGGCGAATCGAATGAGCCCGACAGAACCGAAAACTTCCAATGCTTTGGAGGATACTCGAAAGAGAACTTCACCATCCATCTGCCCAAAGGCGTCGAGGTGATGGCGATGCCGAAGGATGCACAGATCGTGGGCAAGTCCGCGACCTACAGGGCCAACTATCGGCAGAAGGGAAACGTCTTAATCGTCAGCCGGGAACTCGATGATCACACCAGCGGGAATGTGTGCACACCCGCGTATGCCAAAGAGTTCAAAAGCTTTGCCGCCGCCGTCCGCCGCAATCTTCGCGCGGAGGTGCTCTACCGATGAGTCAGGCCTGCCCGGAGGTTTCAGCTTGTTCGGTTTGCGCTCATCGATTACCTTTTTGGAACGGGCCCGCGTCCTCTGATCGAATTCCCGTAGACGAATAAGCGAGGTTGAACTCTTGGCCACCGGCAGCGTTCGCTCCGAAAAAATCTGGATCGACGGCGAGATGATCCCGTACGACCAGGCCAATGTGCACGTGCTCACCCATAGCCTTCACTACGGGCTGGCTGTCTTTGAAGGGATGCGATGCTACAAGTGCGACGACGGCAAGTCCGCGATCTTCCGCGCGCACGAGCATATCCGCCGACTGCTCGAATCCGCGCTGATCTGCGAGATGCCGATTCCCTACAGCGGCGAGGAACTCATCAAGGCGTGCGCCGATGTTGTCAGGGTTAACAAGTTCGCCGAATGCTACCTGCGCCCGATCGGATTTTTCGCCGAAGGCGAGATGGGTCTTTCAGCACGTGGAAATAAGACTCGTGTTGCAATCGCGGCGTGGCCATGGGGTGCTTACCTGGGCGCGGAAAGTATCGAGAAGGGCGCGCGCCTGAAGACCTCGTCATTCGTACGATTCCATCACAACTCCATGATGCCTCTGGCGAAAGTCTCGGGTCATTATGTCAATTCGATTCTCGCCGGCTACGAGGCGCGGCGCAGCGGGTACGATGAGGCGCTGCTGCTCGACACCGAAGGCTACGTCGCCGAAGGCAGTGGCGAGAACATCTTCGTGATTCGTGACGGCATCGTGAGGACGCCGCCGCTCACCAACGCGCTGGGCGGTATCACACGAGAATCGGTGATGAAGATTCTCAAGGACCAGGGCGTCGAGGTGATCGAACAGTTGTTTGGACGCGATGCGATCTATGTCGCCGATGAATGCTTCATGACCGGAACCGCGGCGGAGGTTACGCCGGTCACGGAACTCGACGATCGCAAGGTCGGCGGCGGCAAGCCGGGACCGATCACACTGAAAGTCCGTCACGCTTTCGATGGCGCCTTGCGTGGACGCGACCCGCGCTATCGGAGCTGGCTCTACTATGTCTAGCCGCGTGCGGCTGGACGGACCGATGAAAGTGATCCTCGCGACGATCCTTGCTGTATGCGTCTTGTTCGTCGCGATCATCCTGCTGCGACCGCGAATCGCACGCGCGGAAATTCTCAAGGAAGGCGACGTCGCCCCGCCGATCACGACGCAGATGGTGGTGGGCGATCAAATCTCGCTATTCTCGCTCAGTGACTATCGCGGTAGGAAAGTCATCCTGTACTTTTATCCTAAGGATGACACGCCCGGATGCACCAAGGAGGCGTGCGCGTTCCGCGATGGCTTCGCACGGTTTCAGGCCGCCGGGCTGACGGTGCTCGGATGCAGCATCGACAGCTCCGAAGCGCATCGCAAGTTCATCAAGAAGTACAATTTGCCGTTTCCGCTGCTGCTCGACCCGGATCGCAAGATCGCGACGAGCTATGGCGCCGCGAACGGTATTCCGATTCTCGGGCTCGACAAGCGCATCACCTATGTCATCGATGAGGAAGGACGGATTCTGAAGGTCTATCCGAACGTCGATCCGTCCATTCATGCGAATCGGATCCTCGCGGATCTCCCTCCGCCTTCGCCAACGCCAGCTGCAAGCGTGGAAGCCACGCCCGTCCCTGGCGCAACCGACGACAGCGGCGATGATTCGCGGTGAGGTCTAGACCGTCACGATAACTTCGCCGGGCGAGTAGCCGAGGCTGACGGCGAGCATCACGGCCGCCGCCGCAAGGCGATCGCAGTCCCTCTCGCGCCGCGCCATCGCATCGAGCATCGCGATGTGCGCTGCCACCGTGGCATCAATGTCGTTTGTGCCGCATCCGTTCGCGTCGGGATCGAACGTCGCGTCGATTATGGGATTTGGATCGAAGCCGCTTTCGAGCAGCGCCTCGACCACCGCACGGCGCCAGAACTCCCGCGGCTCGACCCGCTCGAAATCGACCATCGCCGCGACACACGCTCGGAAGGTCGGAATCAACGCACGATAGCGTTCGAGCGCCGTCAGATAGTCGGCCGTCCCATTCGATTCGATGAAGGCGCCGGCGGTGGAATCTTTTCCATAGATTCCGAGCGAACCTTCCGCTGGTTCGAGCGCGGTTAGCTTCTCGCCATCAGGTGTCCTTTCGAGGCCGAGCGGATAGAGGCGGCATGCGAGAGGACGCCCTCGATGCAGTGTGCATCGGGTTCCATCGAGCGCCGCGCACATCCCCTCGGGAAAAAAACGCAGGATGGACCCGCGTCGGATGGTGTAGCGCCGCACCACATCACCCGTACTCAGGCCGCCGGCCCGAGCGATGCGGAGAACATCGTAGGGCGAAAGCGTGATGACCTTGTCATGGCAGCATCGCCCGCACTGATTGCACTGGTATGAAAATGGCGTCGTACGATCCATATTCGAAGCCCTTCTGATGCTACCTAAACTCCATCGACTCAGCTAAAGTCGCAACGAAACCGCGATTTCACGGAGCATCTCTAATCAATGGATTTTCAATACACGCCCGAACAAGAAGCCTATCGTGCGAAGGTGCGCGCCTGGCTCGAAGCCAATCAGCCCGGAAAGCTCGAATCGTCCGATGCCGACAGCATGGGCGGAGACGATCGGCAATGGAAGCGCCTCAAGGAATGGCACAAGCGTCTCTACCAGGGCGGATGGATGGGGCTGACCTGGCCAAAGGAGTATGGCGGCCAGCAAGCTACCTTTATCGAGCAGGTGATCTTCCAGCAGGAGTTGGGACGGCTGAATTTGCCCTTCGGTTGCAACGTCCTCGGCGTCATCATGACCGGGCCCGCGTTGATGCAGTGGGGCACCGACCAACAGAAGAAGCGCTACCTCGAGCCCATCATTTCGGGCGAGGAAATCTGGTGCGAAGGGATGTCTGAGCCGGGCGCCGGATCCGATCTCGCCGCCATCCAGACGCGCGCGGTACTCGACGGCGATAACTTCGTCGTCAATGGCCAGAAGGTCTGGACCACCGTCGCGCATCGCGCGGATTTCTGTCAGCTCTTCGTGCGTACCGATCCCGATGTGCCCAAGCATAAGGGGATGAGCGCCTTGCTGGTCGATATGAAGGCGCCTGGCGTGGTCGTTAAGCCGCTCAAGCAGATCAGCGGCGATGCCGAATTCAACGAAATCTTCTTCGAGGACGTACGTGTGCCGAAGGAGAATTTGCTCGGCCCTATCAACACGGGATGGCAGGTGCTGGTCTCGACATTGATGCATGAGCGCATCGGAATCGGAGAGACGCTCGGCGGCAGCGAGCAACTGCTTACGCATATCGTTGACCTTGCAAAGCGCTGCAGAGTGAACGGTCGGCCTGCATACGAGGATCCCGCGATCCGTCAGCAGATCGCCCAGTTTGCGTGCGAAGTCGCGGCCAAGAAATACAGCGGCATGCGGAGTCTGACCAAGCGGCTGAAGGGTTTAGCTCCAGGCGCTGAGGCCTCGATCTCCAAGATGGTGTCGACTGAACTTTCGCAGCGGATGGTGAAGTATTCGACCCGATTGCTGGGCGAATACGCGCTACTCGAGCGTCGTTCCCCGCTTGCTCCCGAGGGCGACTGGATGCGACGAATCCTCGCGAGCGAATCGATGACCATCGCAGGCGGCACCTCCGCGGTCCAACGCAACATGATCGGCGAGCGAATCTTAGGACTACCCAAGGGATAAATACCCACAGAAAAATCTTACAGAGGGCGAACTCGGTCGCCCTCTTTTTTTGACCGACTATCGCTTCTTTTCACTTTGAAATGGAGAGTCTTGCCGGGCTTATGGCACAATGGCCCGAATTTATTGGATCGGACGCCTCAGAAGGTGTCCTAGATGCTCCGGAGGTTATCGTCTCATGGGTGGGAAGCTAACCGGCCGCTGCGCGCGCTGTTCGCTTGTGGCAATAGCCGCGCTCGCGCCATTTCTCTCTGCATCGATCGCGTTTGCCGCGGATGCGCCCTCGCAAGTCAACGGGGCCGACGTCTCTTGGCTCCTTACGTCGTCCGCCCTCGTCCTCATGATGACGATCCCAGGCCTCGCGCTTTTCTACGGCGGATTGGTTCGTCGCAAGAACGTGCTGTCGACGGTGATGCAGAGCTTCATCCTCGCTGGGGTGGTTTCCATCGAGTGGGTGCTGTTGGGATACAGCCTGGCATTCGCGCCCGGCAACGGGCTTATCGGGGGGCTCTCATGGCTAGGCCTTGCCGGGGTCAGCGCGTCGGAGCCGTTCGCCGGATATTCTGCGACGGTGCCGCACCAGGCGTACATGATCTATCAGTGCATGTTTGCGATTATCACGCCGGCGCTGATTACCGGCGCGATCGCGGAGCGGATGTCGTTCCGCGGCTTTCTGATGTTCACCGTGTTGTGGTCGATACTCATCTACAACCCTCTCGCGCATTGGGTATGGGGCGTCGACGGATGGCTCCATCAACTCGGCGCGCTCGATTTCGCCGGGGGGACGGTCGTTCACATTTCATCGGGCACAGCAGCTCTCGCGGCAGCGTTATTCCTCGGCAAGCGAATGGGATATCCACGCGAGCACATGCCGCCACATAATGTGGTGCTCAGCGTGACCGGCGCGGGATTGCTGTGGGTCGGATGGTTCGGCTTCAACGCCGGCAGTGCGCTCGCCGCCAATGGCCTCGCGGTTTCAGCATTCGTCGCGACGCATCTTGGCGCGGCAGCCGCGGCTCTCGGATGGATGTCCGCCGAATGGGCCGCGACCGGAAAGCCGACCGTGCTCGGCGCTGCCAGCGGCGCGGTCGCCGGATTGGTCGCGATCACTCCAGCCTCGGGATTCGTCGCGCCAGTGCCGGCGATCATCATCGGACTCGCGGCGGGAGTCATCTGCTTTTCAGCGGTGAGGATGAAGCCGCGCTTCGGCTATGACGACGCGCTTGATGTCGTTGGCGTTCATGCAGTGGGTGGAATTTTCGGAGCGCTCGCCACCGGACTGTTTGCCAGCGCGCTGGTAAATCCATCCGGTGCGAACGGACTGTTTTATGGAAACCCGCGCCAGTTGGGCATCCAGGCGGTGGGCGTGGTCGCCACTATCGTGTTCTCGCTCATCGGGAGCTCGATCCTGCTGAAGCTAACCGATGCGGTGGTCGGGATTCGCGTCAAAGAGGAAGATGAACAGATGGGCCTCGACCTCAGCCAGCACAACGAGAGCGCCTACGCCGTGGAGGCTTGATTCGGTAGCACAGGCTTCAGACCTGTGTCCTGGTAGGGTGTTGAGAATCGTAGAATTTGGAGTGTAGATAATGCTTGATCAACACCCTGCGAAAAAGATCGTCGCTTTCCTTTAGTTCTCCCCCTCCGGGGGAGAATACGGAGGGGGAAGCAGGCTGTGAAACTCTTCTTTTAACAGCCTGCTAGCGATTCTGCATCGTCTGGAACAGGAACGGGGCCGCCTCGGCCATCATCTCGCCGATGATCTCGGAGAGCGGCTTGCTCGGTAGCGCGAGCTTTTCGGTCAGCGTGATGATGATGCGCAGGTACTTTTCCTTCGTCTCACCGCTGATGGCGCCCATCCGGATGTCTTCCATCACTTCGATGTAGCGGCGATGAGCATCGTAGATTTGTTGATCGAGCGGATCGCTGAACTTGTGGCCGCGCGCCATGTGCTACTCCTTGGTGGTCGAACTCCGTTCGAATAAGGGGAGGTCGAACCTCGCTCGAATATAGCAGTCCGCCCGCGTCCTCAGAACTGCGGGCTCGGCGGGTGTCGGCGCCACGAGCCGGCGATTTTCATTGGTATTGCGACGACTTAAACGCGGTGGCGCGCCAAGGATGGCGCGCATCATTCCGGATTGCGCGGCACGCTTCTGGCAAATCCCGGAGCGAGAAGCGCGCCGCGCCCCCCACCGAACCTCGGGTAGTAGGTCACGGCCTCAAGCGCGATTCCCAGCGACTCGGACGATATCTCGCTTCCGTCAATCGCCAAATCCAAGAAACCCTCATAAGACACAAACCGCAAGGAACGGTTCTTCTATTCCAAGATCACCGAGATTTCCGCAAAGCCAAGGGTGAGCGGGAAACCGAATCCGGCGCTGGGATCCCTCTCCGACCCGTCACGCTTCATGCTCGCAGCCATCGCATGAACCGCGCCGGGCCACCTCGCCCAATCATATGGGCGAGGCGCAGATAATACGGGGGAGGCAACACAGATAAGGGGACGGCTTGACCGTGCGCGGCAATTAATAATGGTAGCGCGCTTGGACGAAGTCAACCCGAACGCCGCTTACCACATAGACGAGCCGATGTTCTTCCGCGATGCGACGGAACCACGCTCCTGCGAGAACGTACTTCAACGGTTCGGGCTTTCCGATGCGAAAGGGATCCCGCAGCACCGCCTCGACCAAATCGAGCACCCGCAGCGCCACCCTTCGATTAATGTCAACCCAATAGCGCAGGTCCTGGCGAAATTCGGGATGAAAGACTGCCAGACGTTCAGGCTTGTTTGCCAAGTCCGAACTCGCGCCGCAGTTGATCAACCGTCCGCGGCTTAAGCTTCCTGCTGCGCGCCCGCAACAGCGCCGTCATCAGCCGCTGTGCGTTCTTCGGTGAGCGGAGTAGGTGGGCCGTTTCGCTGAGAGCTTCGAGTTCGTCAGCCGCAACCAGCGCAACATCGCGAGCACCGCGTCGATGGATGATCAAAACCTCACGACTTTCCGCCACTTCGTCGCAGAGTGCCGCGAGATTTGCGCGCGCTTCAGTGTAGCTGGTTTCCTTTGCCACGGTCGCTTCTCCGTACGGGGTTCCTGTACATAATGGATCACCGCCGGGCATCAGACAAAATAGCGGCTATGTCGAGTCGTTCTGCTGCGCATGCCTCGACGGATACGATTGCCAAAAAGTCGGATGCAGAATCCAGAGCTGATGACCCTCTCCGACCCGTCACGATTTTCGCTTCGCAAGCTTTGCGAAAATCGTGACGGCCTCCCCGAACAATACGGGGGAGGAGTATTAAAGAGCAGCATTAAATCTGACAGAACCTCCAGTCCTGGTAAGACACAGGCTAAAGCCTGTGTCACCTTTGATGCGAGCCGGGGGTCTCTTGAGAAGACTTTTTCGCGCGCATAATCTCCCGTCAGCGATGGACCAGATCGAGATAACGCCGGTCACCAAGCCGCTTTCCGCAGCAGTGACGGTGCCGGGTTCCAAGAGCATCACCAACCGAGCGCTGCTGATCGCCGCGATGGCGGAAGGGCGCTCGGCGATCGAGAACGTGCTGTTCAGCGACGATACGCTGAAGATGCTCGAGGCGCTCAAGCAGCTCGGTTTCCTTCTCACTATCGAGGAGAACGAGAAGCGGGTCACCGTCAACGGCCTCGGCGGACAGATACCGTCCTCCGGCTGCGATCTTTCGATCGGTGGCGCGGGTACGGCGATGCGCTTCCTCATTCCTTTCCTGACGCTGGCGCGCGGCAAGTTCCGCATCGATGGAAATCAGCGGATGCGCGAGCGCCCGATCGGTCCGCTGCTCGATGCGATGCAGCGGCTCGGCGCGTCGGTCTACAGCGAACGCGATAATCGATGCCCCCCGGTGATCGCCGATTCGCGCAACCCGTTTCGCGGCGGCGCTACCCATGTTGAACGCGCGAATGTCGTCGCAATTTGTTTCCGCGATGCTGATGCCCGCGCCGCTGTGGCCCGACGGGCTGCGCCTGCAGGTCGCGGGTGACGCCGCGCGGCCGTTTGTCGAGATGACGTTGCGGATGATGGAGAGTTGGGGCGTCAAGTGGAATATCGAGGGCGATACCATCACGATTCCGGGCGGGCAGGTGTACCGCGCGCGCCGCTTCGTCGTGGAGCCTGACGCCTCCAGCGCGAGTTATTTCGCCGCGGCCGCCGCGCTCTGTGGCGGAACCGTTACCCTCCACGGCCTCAGCGCCAATTCGGTTCAAGGCGACACTGCGTTGCTCACCGTGCTCCAGCAGATGGGTGCGCGCGTGAAATGGAATCGCGACTCGGTCGAAGTGACGGGGGCGGGCCAGTTGCGCGGAGTCAACGTCGCCATGAACGGGATGCCTGACATGGTCGCGACGCTAGCCGCGATCGCACCGTTCGCAACCTCGACGACCCGCATACGCAAGGTCGCATTCATTCGCCATCATGAGAGCGATCGGCTGCGTTCAATTGCGGCGGAGTTGCGCAGGTTGGGCGCGACCGTGACCGACCTGGAAGATGGGCTGGAAATTCTTCCTTCGCGGCTGAAGGGCACGAGCATCGAGACCTACGACGACCATCGCATCGCGATGGCGTTTTCCGTCGTCGGCCTGAGAATCCCCGGAGTAAAGATTCAGAATCCCGCGTGCGTGTCGAAAACCTTTCCGGATTTCTTCGAGAAGCTCGCAACCCTAGCCAACTGACATGACGATCCGCGACGCGACGCTTGAAGACCTGCCGGCGATCGTTGCGATCTACAACGCCGCAATTCCCGGACGGATGGCGACCGCCGATCTCGAACCGGTCAGCGTCGATTCGAGGCGCGCCTGGTTCGCCGAGCATTCACCGGGTTCGCGTCCGCTATGGGTCATCGAAGATGGCGGCCACACAAAAGGCTGGATCAGCTTCCAATCCTTCTATGGACGCCCTGCATATCATGCGACCGCGGAACTCAGCGTCTACGTGGCGCCTGATGCGCATCGCCGCGGCTATGCGCGGCAGTTGATTGCCGACGCCATCCGACGCGCGCCCGAATTCGGCCTGAGGACGCTGCTCGGCTTCATCTTCGGCCACAACCAGCCGAGCCTCGCGCTGTTTCGCAGCTTCGGTTTCGAGACGTGGGCACACCTGCCGCGCGTCGCGGAACTCGATGGCATCGAGCGCGATCTGATGATCCTCGGCCGCCGACTCTAACGCCTCACTGCCGCGTCACCGGAATCACTTCTTCAGCGAAGGCCTGGAATTCGTCGTCAACGAGAATCGGCCATCGCAAGCTGAAGATGAAATGCGTGACTCCCACCTTCCGATACTGCTCGATCTTATCGAGGCATTCGTCTTTGCCGCCGATCATGATCCGGTCACGCATCTCCTCAGGCTTGCCTCCGGTCATGCTCGCGACGGTGCCTGCGATCATCTGCTCGCGATCTTTCGAGGCCTTGTAGCACAGCGGCAGCATGATGGTTTTCTCGATCTCGTCGGTATTGCGTCCGACCGTGTCGCCGTGGCGCTCGATAACGCCGATGAGCCGCTTCATTTCGGCGGTATTCGCGAACATCGTGTTCCACATGTCGGCATGCCGCGCGACAATTTTGAGCAAGCCCTTCTCGCCACGTCCGCCGATCATGATCGGGATGTGCGGCTTCTGGAGCGGCTTCGGGTTGCACACCGCATCGACCACCTTGTAGTGCTTCCCATCGAGCGAGGTCTTCTCCTGCGTGAACATCCCTTTGATGATCTGACACGACTCGTCGAGCGCGCGCAGCCGCCCTCCGATGGTCTTGAAATCGATGCCGAAGCTCCGATGCTCCAGCTCATACCATCCCGCGCCCAGCCCGAGGTTTAAGCGTCCACCGCTCACATGATCGAGCGTGGCGGCCATTTTCGCCGTGAGGCACGGATTGCGATAGGTGTTGCTGTTGACCATCGCGCCGAGGCGCGCGCGTTTGGTGTGCTGACTGAGCGCGCTGAGCAGCACCCAGTTCTCCATGCATGGGCCGGCGGGATCGGGCGTGAAGATCGGATAGAAGTGATCGAACGCCCAAATCGAATCGTAACCCCACGCGTCGATGTTACGCCAAAAATCGCGCATCCGCTCCCACGTGACATTCTGTTGTCCCGATTGGAATCCGAATCGAATCGGATGGGTGGCCATGTGTGTCTCTCCTGTAGCACAGGCTTTAGCCTGTGATCCTGGAGATGTGAAGAGCAGGCGCACAGGCTAAAGCATGCGCCATAAATCCTAGCGGGAGGCGCGCAATTCGGTGGCGGCGCGATGACGCGCTCGCGCGAGCAGCAGGTCGTGCTGCTTAATCTCGAATTCCGCTTCGTACATGCTCAGCCCGGCGACCTCATTTTCGATGTCGCGCAGAAATTGTTCCACTCCGCCGACATCGATCATGGCTGGCTCCTCGGCGCTGTCAGCGAGGATCGTCATCTTGCCGTCTTTCACTTCGGCCAGTCCGCCCGATACGACGTAGTAGAGTATCGCGCCGTCTGGAAGGTTGATCTCGACCACCCCCGGCACCAACGAAGTGATGAAGTTGATGTGTTCCGCCAGCACGCCGAATTGCCCGATCGGATTCCATGCCGTGACTTCCTCGACGTCGCCCTGGTATACGATGCCGGTGGGCGTCACGAGCTCAAGCGAAAAAGTCTCGGCCATTAGCGGGCTTCGCCGCGGGCGAGGCGCTCAGCCTTCTCGCGCGCGTCCTGGATGTTGCCGACCAGGTAAAAGGCCTGCTCCGGCATGTCGTCGCATTTGCCGTCGAGGATCTCTTTGAATCCCGCCACCGTTTCCTTGCGCGGCACGTATTTGCCGGGCAGGTTGGTGAACGGCTCGGCGACGAAGAATGCCTGGCTCAGGAAGCGCTCGATGCGGCGCGCGCGCGAAACCACCAGCTTGTCCTCGGCGGAGAGTTCATCCATCCCGAGGATCGCGATGATGTCCTGCAGATCTTTGTAGCGCTGGAGGGTCGCCTGCACTCCGCGCGCGACCTCATAGTGCTCCTCGCCGACGATTTGGGGATCGAGGATTCGGGAGGTCGAGGCGAGCGGATCCACCGCCGGATAAATTCCTTTCTCGTACACTTTGCGATCCAGCGCCGTGACCGCGTCGAGATGCGTGAAGGTCGTTGCGACCGCGGGGTCGGTATAGTCGTCGGCGGGCACGAAGATCGCCTGCACCGAGGTGATCGCGCCCTTCTTGGTCGAGGTGATGCGCTCCTGCAGACTGCCGGTATCGGTGCCCAACGTCGGCTGATATCCGACCGCGCTCGGCAGGCGGCCGAGCAGCGCTGAAACTTCCGAGTTGGCCTGCACGAAGCGAAAAATATTGTCGATGAAGAACAGCACGTCCTTGCCTTCTTCATCGCGGAAGTATTCGGCGACCGTGACTCCGGTCAGCGCGACGCGCGCGCGCGCACCCGGCGGCTCATTCATCTGGCCATAGACCAGCGCGGTCTTGTTGAGAACTCCCGATTCCGCGAGTTCGCGATAGAGATCGTTGCCTTCGCGCGAGCGCTCGCCGACGCCGGCGAACACCGACACGCCGCCATGCTGCTTGGCGACGTTGTTGATCAACTCCTGGATGGTGACGGTCTTGCCCACGCCGGCGCCGCCGAAGAGTCCGATCTTGCCGCCGCGCACGTACGGACATATGAGGTCTACGACCTTGATTCCGGTTTCGAGGATTTCCAGCTCGGAGGTCTGATCTTCGAAGGAGGGCGCATCGCGATGAATCGGCATCGTGTGCAATCCGGCAATCGGCCCTTTTCCGTCCACAGCCTGTCCGATCACATTCATCAGCCGACCCAGCGTCTGCGGACCGACCGGTACCGCGATCGCCTTTCCGGTGTCGCGCACTTCCATCCCGCGCACGAGGCCGTCGGTAGTGTCCATCGCGATGCATCGCACGGTATTCTCACCGAGATGCTGCGCGACTTCGAGCACCAGGTTCCATTGCTCGTCGCCGATCGAAGGATTCGAGACGCGCAGAGCGTTAAGGATCGGCGGCAACGAGCCGTTGCGAAATTCGACGTTGACGACGTTTCCAAGGACCTGGTTGATGTTTCCGGTTGCTTGCTCAGCCATAGGATATAGACCGTGGGTTCTCCCCCGACGAAATTTTCTCCCGAAATTCTCTCTTAGGACGCTTGTCCCTTCAATGCTTCGGCGCCGCCAACGATATCCATCAGCTCGCGCGTGATCATCGCCTGACGCGCGCGATTCATTTCCAGCGTCAAGGACTGAATCATCTCGGTCGCGTTGTTGGTCGCGTTATCCATCGAGGTCATCTGCGCGCCGAAGAAGCTCGCCTCAGCCTCGACCAGCGCATGGAAGACCGCCGCCTCGATATAGGTCTTGATGACCAGTGGAATCAGTTCGGCACGGCTCGGTTCGACGAGGTACTCGGTTAACCCGTGTCCCTCCTTCGCATCGCTGCCCTGGGCTTGACCTTCGCTACCCGGAGTTCCGGAAATCGGCAGCAATCGCTCGTAGACGGGGATCTGAGAAATCGCGGAGCGAAAATGACTGTACACGATTCCGATCTCGCGCGCTTTCCCGGTCTGATACGCATTCAGCATGCGGTGTGCGATGTCGCGGGCGAGCGCGACGTTCACCAGCCGCGGATTGTTTATCGAGTTGCCGATCAGCGGCGCCTTGGTGCGTGTGAAATGCTCCAGACCCTTGCGTCCGACCACAAAGAACTGTGGATCGAGGCCGGTGCCGCGAAGTTCGGCGGCCTGCTGCTCGGCAAATTTCAGCACGTTGGCGTTGTATCCGCCGCATAGCCCGCGGTCAGACGAGATCACCACCACGAACGCCGCGTTCGCGGAGCCTTCAACGGGACCCAGCATGGCGCGCTGCGCGCCGAGCACGGAATCCGCGACCCGAGTGAGCGCCTCGCTGTAAGGCAACGAATTTTCCAGCGCTTCCTGGGCTCGCCGCAGACGCGACGCGGCCACCAGCTTCATTGCACGCGTGATCTGCTGGGTGGATTTGACCGACGCGATCCGGCGCCGGATTGCCTTAAGGGTGGGCATCGCTCAGATGATGACCTCTTTACGCCGCGCTCTTGCCGTCCTGACTGCGATGCTCGGCGAGGAACTCCTGCTTGTATTCGTCGAGCCCCTTGGTCAGCCGGGCGCGAAGGTCGTCACTAAGTTCTTTTTTGTCTCGAATCTCGGCGAGCAGATTCGAATACTTCGCATCGAAGAATGCGTACAGGCCTTTCTCGAAGGGCCGAATCTCCGGAATCTCGAGGTCATCCAGATATCCCGCGTTCGCCGCCAGCATTATGACCGCTTCTTTCTCCATCGGAAGCGGATCGTACTGATTCTGCTTCAGCATTTCGGTGAAGCGCGCACCGCGATGCAGCATCCGCTGCGTGACCGCGTCAAGGTCGGATCCGAACTGCGCGAATGCGGCCATCTCGCGATACTGCGCGAGATCAGCCTTGAGACTGCCGGCGACCTGCTTGACGGCTTTCACAGCGGCCGAGAACCCGACGCGTGAAACCGACAGACCCACGTTGACGGCGGGACGAATGTTCGAATTGAAGAGGTCGCTGTCCAGCACGATCTGGCCGTCGGTTATCGAGATGACGTTGGTGGGGATGTAGGCGGAAACGTCGCCCGCCAGCGTCTCGATTATCGGCAGCGCCGTGAGCGAGCCGCCGCCTTCCTCGTTGCTCATCTTTGCGGCGCGCTCGAGCAGCCGCGAATGCAGGTAAAAAACGTCACCCGGATAAGCCTCGCGGCCGGGAGGCCGGCGCAGCAGCAGCGACAACTGCCGATAGGCCTGCGCATGCTTGGAAAGATCATCGTAAATCAGCAGCGCATGCTTGCCGGTGTCGCGGAAATGCTCGCCGATGGTGACGCCGCTGTACGGTGCGATGAACTGCAACGGCGCTGATTCCGACGCGGTCGCCGCAACTACGGTGGTGTATTCCATCGCACCATGCTTGTTGAGTGTCTCGACCAACTGCGCGACGGTCGAACGCTTCTGGCCGATCGCGACATAGATGCACTGAACGCCCTGCCCGCGTTGATTGATGATGGTGTCGGTCGCGATGGCGGTCTTGCCAGTCTGGCGGTCGCCGATAATCAGCTCGCGCTGTCCGCGGCCAATCTGGAACATCAAATCGATGGTCTTGATGCCGGTCTGGAGCGGTTCCTTAACCGGCTGACGCTTCATGATGCCGGGCGCCTTGATCTCGATGCGCCGGGTCTCGCTGGTCTTGATCGGACCCTTGCCGTCAATCGGCTGACCCAGTGCATTGACGACGCGCCCGAGCATCGCGTCGCCGACCGGCACTTCCGCGATCCTGCCGGTGCGCTTTACCTCGTCACCCTCGCCGACCGCGTCGGGATCGCCAAACAGAACCGCGCCGACGTTGTCCTCTTCGAGGTTGAGGATCATGCCCATGATCGAATGAGGAAACTCCAGCAGCTCGCTCATCGCCGCGTTCTGCAGGCCGTAGATGCGCGCAATGCCGTCACCGCATGAGAGCACGCGGCCGGTCTCGCGCACCGCGATACTGCCTTCGAAGCCCTTGATTTCGTTTTTGAGTATTTCGCTGATTTCTGAGGGTCGAATGTCCGCCATTTTTGGGTCCGTTCTCCGGGTCGCTTCCTGACTGCTTATCCCGCAAGCCGATGTTGCGCTTCCGTAAGGCGCGTTGCGAGGCTGCCGTCATAGATCTTGCCGCCCAGCTCCGCCATAACACCGCCGAGCAGCGCGGGGTCGACCTTGATCGTTGGAATAATCTTCTTGCGCGCGATCGCTTCGAGTCCTGAAACGACTCGCTGCACTGTGACATCATCGGGCTGAATTGCGAAAGTAAGAGTCGCGCGCTCCCGGCCGAGCTGCTCGTCGAGCAGGTCCTGATAGGATTGCGAGACCGCGCCGATAGCGGCGATCCGGCCGTGACGCGCGAGCACGACCGCGAACGAACGCAGCGGGAAACTCAGGTCGAGGCGCTCGGCGATCTTTTGCATCGCCTGTTCGCGAGCCTCCTGCGGAAGTTCCGGCGACGCGAGTCTCGACATCAGCTCGGGCGATTCGACCGTGCGCGCCAGCTTCTCCAGCTCGGCGCCCCACTTCTCCGCCTGATTGCGCGGCGCAACCTCGAGCAAGGCGCGAGCGTAGCGCTTGGCTACTCTGAAGCTCTTCACTGCGCGGCCTCGTGACGAATCTTGTCCATAAAGCTGTCGATGAGACGCGCCTGATCCGAGGCCTCAAAGCTCCTCGCGATGAGATCCCGCGCGAGGCTTGCGGTGGCGGCGGCCAGCCGTTCACGCACGCGGCGCTGAGCCGACTCCACCATCGCGGCGCCGGTAAGTTCCGTGTCGCGCCGAATCCGCTCTGCCGTCATCCGCGCGCCCTCGCGAATCCTGTTCACAATGAATGCGGTCTCGTTTTCCATCTCGGACTTGAGATGAGCAATCTCCTGCTCGAGCTGAGCCATCCGTGCCGCGGCGCGATTCGCGAGGTCCTGTGCCTCCCGAAGGGCCGAGGTGAGGCGATCGAGTTGCGAACGGATGCCGGTTGCGCGGTCGCGGAAGAAGGTACGCAGCATCGGACCGGCAAAGAAATACAGGATTCCCACGAAGAGCAGAAAGTTGATCGCGAAGAACATCGTGCCGAGCCAACTGCCTGGATTCTCGGCGGCTTCCTCGGCGGCGAACGCGAACGAAGGCGCGGCGATAACCGCGCCCATCGCGATCAGGACTCTTGTTTTGTTCGACTAGCTTCACGAATCTCAAATCAATTCGATGCGCGGCCGCCCTGCGATCCATTCAGTGGCCGTCCGAGCACACGCTGGGCAAGTTCCGCGGCGAGGCTGCGCGCCGTCTCGTCGAGCTGCCGCTGCGCCGCCTTGAGCTCCTCTTCTATGCGCACATGGGCGCGATCCAATGTCGCCCGCGCGTCAGCCTTCGCCGCGTCGAGAAGCTTGGTCGCTTCGGCCTCAACCTGACGCCGCTCCGCCTCGCGCTTTGAGGCAGCTTCGCGACGCACCGCGAGGATGCGCTGTTCGCGTTCGTGGTCGGCAGCCTGGGCCTGCTTGATTAGCTGCTCGGTACGCTCGCCCAAGTCCTTGAATCGCTGTTCTCGCTTGGACAGCAGATCCAGAAAAGGACGAAAAAATATCCGGCTGAATATAAACCAAAAAACGAGGAAAGAAACAATCAGCGTCCCGAAAGTTCCCCAATTCGGTGGGATGTGCATGTTGCGGCGTCTCCCCTCAAAGGGGTCAAAGGGCTATCTCATCCTAGAGCGAAATCGCGGACGGCGAAACGCCTAAGCGGTCCGGAGGTCAGGCCGGTTTTTGCCCTGCGGCTTGGGCCAGGCGTTCCTCCTTGGGGAAGACTGTTACTTTGCGATCGTCGTGCGCCTCGGCCTGCATCGCACAATGCCCTTCGAACAGCGCTCCCTCGTTAATAACCAAGGTAGGTGCGGTGATGTTACCCAGCACCTTCGCCGATGGACGAATCTCGATACGATGGGCCGCGACGATATCACCGCTTACTTTGCCCGCGACGATCACTGAATCCGCTTTGATTTGCGCTGCGACAACCGCGCTCTCACCGATCGTCAGGCTGTCCTTGGCATTGATCTCGCCTTCAACCTGACCGTCGATGCGCGCGGGCGACTCGAAATTCAGTTTCCCGTTAATTCTCGAACCAGCATCAAGGTACGCGCCCGAACTGCTCGCTGGCGTGATGGCCGGCTTTGCGCCGACGCCGTTGGAATTCGATGGTTTGGATTCGACGGCGGCGGCGGATGGCAAAGACACGGGCGCGGAATGAACAGGCTGAATTTGCGGAGACGACGCCGGCTGCGGCTTGGCGTTCTTCTCCTGCTCCTTGGAATTGAAAAGCGACATGTACCACACCCTCCCTCGAAAAATCGCGAGGAGACCCCCGCGCGGTCCTGCCCCAGATTATGCAGACAGCATAAAGCCTATTAACTGATGGGGCGGCGAGAGTCAAATTTTCTCTCTGCACAAGGTAGCATCTTCGCTCGCGATGACTAATTTTTTTGTTATGAAAAACATACCAGAGAAATTTACTGACCTCTTAAGCGACCAAACTAAAGCTTTCGCCTCGGTAGCCACGGTTCTAAAAGATGGCTCCCCCCAGGTGACTCCGGTCTGGTTCGATACCGCCGGCGACCGGATCCGCATCAATACCGCGAGCGGACGCGTCAAGTCGCGGACCCTGCAAGAGGGACGCAAGGTCGCCCTCGCTATCATGGATCCGGCCAACCCCTATCGATACATGCAAATTCGCGGCAAGGTGGCCAAAGTGACGCAGGAAGGCGCCGACGCACACATCGATAAGCTGGCTCACAAGTACCTTGGCAAGGATTATCCGTTCCGCCAGCCCGGCGAATCACGAATCCTTATCGAAATCGAGCCCGAATCCGTTCAGACCATGGGCTAATGACCAATGGTGCTGCGCTCGGATTGAGACCCGAAGGGGGCGCGCAGCGCCGCGCCGCAGGCGCTCGCGGCCGGAGCGAAGCGGAGTCGAGGGAAAGTTTAAGATGGGCTGACGCTACATCAGCTTGCGTCCCGGAGTGTCGGCGATGATGGTATCGCCGCAGGTCGAGCCGCAATGCGGGCAGACATACTCGTACTTGTCGCCCTCGGGCAGAATCAGCAGCAGGCGCTTGCGAACCTGAACCGCGCGCCGACATTTCGGGCACGCGAGCAGCGATGCTTCCATCCGCTCGAATGCTGGTTTGCGTTCCGGTCCCATAGTTCGCGTTCATCGAAAGAATAACCATCGATAAACCTGAGCGGCAAGCATCAACTGACCCGATTGTTTCGCCTCGCTCGCGTGGCCTAAGATTTCCAGACTGAGGTGAACACCGAAACCCATCTTGCGCGCGCGCCGCGGGTCTACCTCGAGACCTACGGATGCCAGATGAACGTGGCCGATTCCGAATTGGTCACCGCCGTTCTGCGCCGCGCTGGGTATGCGAGCGCCGAGCGTCCCGACGACGCCGACATCATCCTGCTCAACACCTGCGCGATTCGCGAGCATGCCGAGGAGCGCGTGCTCGGCCGCCTCAGCTACCTCTATCGCTTCAAGTCCGCACGTCCCGAGGTGCGCCTCGGGCTGCTCGGATGCATGGCGCAACACAATCGCGCGGCGCTGGTCGAGAAGGCGTGGTACCTCGACCTCGTCGCCGGTCCCGATGCGTATCGGCGCCTGCCCGAGATGATCGGCGCCGCATCATTCGATCCTCAGGTAGATGTGCGCCTCGATCGGGCCGAGACCTACGCCGATATTCCCGCCGCGCATGCCGAAGGCGTTCGTGCCTACCTTACTGCGATGCGCGGATGCGACAAGTTCTGCGCGTTTTGTGTGGTGCCTTATGTTCGCGGGCGCGAGCGCAGTGTTCCGCCCGATGATTTGCTTCGCGAAATTCGCGACCTTGCCGATCGAGGTGTCCGCGAGGTGATGCTGCTGGGGCAGACAGTGAACGCGTATCGCTTCGATGATGTGGACTTCGGCGCGCTGCTGCGAATGATCGCGCGCATCGATGGCATCGAGCGGATTCGTTTCACTTCGCCGCACCCCAGCGAGATGAGCGATTCTGTGATCGATGCGATGGCGACCGAGCCCAAGGTGCAGCCCTACGTGCATCTGCCGTTGCAATCCGGGTCCGATCGCGTGCTGGCCACAATGGAACGCGGCTACACCGTCGATGAGTATCTGGCACTGGTTGCAAAGCTGCGTCACGCGATCCCCGGCCTTGCGATGTCGACCGACATCATTGTCGGGTTTCATGGCGAAGACGATTCCGACTTTCGCGCGACACTCGATGTGATGCGCGCGGTGAGTTACGACGGCGCATACACCTTCAAGTATTCCATCCGCGAAAACACCCGCGCATTCAAACTCGGCGATACAGTTTCGGAGGACGAGAAGCAGCGCCGCCTGAGTGAAGTGATCGCGCTGCAAGAACAGACCTCGCTCGAACGCAATCTCGCGCTAATCGGGCAAACCTTTCCGGTATTGGTCGAGGGATCCGCGCGGCGAGGCGAGGGGATGATCGCGGGCAAGACGCCGCAGTTCAAGACCGCAGCATTTCCCGCGGCGCCGGGCATCGAGGCAGGTGACATCGTGAATGCGCGGGTCGAATCCGCCACCGGCCACTCCCTGACTTGTTCGCGCGAATAATCATCTCCTCTTCTCCTGTCATCCCGAGCGAGGCTGCCGAGTCGAGGGACCTCCGCGAAGCGATTTGCCTGAGGCTCTCAACCACGCATTTGCACTCCGTCCGACAGGTACCGCCAAACCTAGGGTTGGCTCCAAATTTCAGCGAAATCGTCTAGGCACTTTTTTAGAGGTTCTTCCAATGCGGTAAGCATGAAATGCTCTCTCTGAATATCAAGGACATCGATAAGCAAGTTGTGCGCAGTGAGCAACGTGCGGTCGGCAATTTTCAGTTGTGATTGATCATCGAAAGTTATCGTGCCGTCCTCTTTTTCCTTAAGTCGCGACGCGATCGAAGCGGCCGTGCTATGACACTGCTCCATCGGTAGGTAGTAAGCATCTACTATTCTGTTTCCTGTTGGTTGCGTTGCACGAGCCATTGAAACGAAGTCCAGTTTGCTCCAGGTGTGGCTAGTCCGTTTGGTAGCGCACTTCTTGCAATCGGTTACCTCATAATGAGAAATCAACTGGTCGCGCATTAATTTGAGTTCAGCCATCTTCTCCGCGGAAAGTTGGCCTTCTCCGAAGACATCCTCGATCGCCCTCGCCACTTTGTAGGCATTGATCCAGTAGAAGCCGAGAAAGTCTTTCACGTCTTCAGGGTGCGAATGAAGATGACGACCCGTAACCACTCGCTCGTACATTCCCCGCAAGATTTTCATCGCGCCCGTTCCGTAGCCATTGGCGCACAGCAATAGGATTTCGTTGAAATCCTCCGTGCAGAGCCTACCAAGATAAAAGACAGCCACATCTGCCGTATCTCGGCTGGTTATCGTTCGAATGAAGGCCACTGACATTGCGGTTTGGAGATTCGGGAAAAGTTCAAGGAAAAGCTTGTGCGATTCTAAAAACCGCTTCTGCTCGTCGGGCCTGCCTATTGTAATTTCCACGTTAAGCGCCTGGTCGCACTCATCGCACGTAGACGGGATTCGAGTAAATCCAGGGGTGGCCGCCGCGGTAGGCTTCGACGCGATAGACACCCGCACCGGTAACCTCGAACTCGAAGGTCGAAACATTCGTCCCCGATGCGAACTCGCTGCCGTTGCCGAGGATCACAACCTTGTCGGCGTCCATCGGCATCTCAA
Source organism: uncultured delta proteobacterium (assembly GCA_963815835.1). Classification (GTDB taxonomy): domain Bacteria; phylum Desulfobacterota; class Binatia; order Binatales; family Binataceae; genus DATGKG01. Next base: position 1,095,597 of record CAWFIF010000001.1, on the reverse strand, counting down.
CCTTGAGCTTCAGCCCGGGCGCCATCGTGACCTCGTCGCCCATCATTACTTTGCGATCGCCTACCTGCGCGAAGAACGCGAAGTTCGGCACGTAGCCGAGAAAATCGAAACTCACGTATGCATGGCCGTGCTTAAGCGCATCGATGATCGGATCGGCCTGCCGTTCGGCCGCGATGACGTGCGTCGTGTAGATCTGGAAAATCTGCTCGAAGGTGCCGACGTGGGCGCCCATCACCGCCATGTTCGGCGCCGCCCCCACGCCCGCGACCAGTCCCACGCGCGAGCCTGAGATGCGATCGTAGATGGCGACATCGTCCGGCAGTGTATCGAGGCTCGCAAAGAAATGATCGGAGCCAAAGAAAACCGCTCGCAGATAAAGTCCGAATGAACTGAGCGCATGCCAGGCGCGATCTACGTTGTAGATCTCGACCGCGTCTGCGAGCGCGTACTGGTCGGGTGAGCTGAAGCCCGCGAGATTCGCCGCGAGCGCCAGCGCGTGCTGATCGTGAATCTGGCCTATAATGTCGCCGGACTGATCGATTGGATGCTGCAGGTTCAGCGCGACGATCTCCGCGCCATTGCTGCCAACCTGGTACGCCGCGCCCGGAAAGAAGAGCACATTGCCGGTGAAGCCGCCGATTCCGAAATCGGTGGAGTTCTTTTCCGCATAGTCGCCAAGAAAAATGAAATCGATCTGCGCGGCGCTCGCGATCTCCGCGAGCTTGCTCTGGTCCAGCCCGGACTGGCGCATCTTGCAATCAATCACGCCGCGATAGTCGCGCAGGGCGGGGAACTCCAATGCCGGCGCGACCTCGCGGCCACTGGGCAACTCGGTGCTGGGCAGCGATCCACCGCAGCCTGCGCATCCTGCCGCGACGCAGATCGCAAAAGCCAGAATCAGAGACGGCATCGTCGAAGCCGGCATCGCTACTTCAATGCTTCCTGCTGCTGATTCAGCGATGCTTGATAACGCTTGATCGCGAGGTCGAGGAATCGCGCTTCCGTATCGATGCCGATGAAACGCCGCCCGTGCCGGGTCGCGGCGATGCCGGTAGTTCCGCTACCCACGAATGGATCCACGATCAGATCGCCGGCGTCGCTGGAGGCGAGAATGATTCGCTCCAGCAGCGCGAGCGGCTTCTGTGTCGGATGCGCCTTCCCAAACTGTTTTTCCGCGGCAGTCGGCGCGGTGAATTGCCATACCGATTTCATCTGCCGGTCTTTCGCGTGACTGCGCATGAGCTGGTAGTTGAATTTATGTCTGCTCTTCGGATCGCGCGCGGCCCACAAGATCGTTTCCGTCGAATGGGTGAAGTAGCGGCAACTCAAGTTGGGTGGCGGATTCGGTTTCTCCCAGGTGATTTCATTGAGCAGCTTGAAACCGATTTCCTGCATCGCGAAGCCGACCGAATAAATGACGTGGCGCGTGCCCGACACCCAAATCACCCCGTTCGGTTGCAGCGCCGTGCGGCAAGTCGTCAGCCAGGCGCGATTGAACTCGTGCATCGCCTCAACAGATTCGAGGCGATCCCATCCGCCCTTGTTGACCGACACCATCTTGCCCGACTGACAGGTCACGCCGCCGTTGGAAAGGAAGTAGGGCGGATCGGCAAAGATCAAATCGACCGACGCGTCAGCGATGTTCGGCAGCACCTCGAGTGCATCGCCGTGGTAGAGAATGAAATCGCGCTGATCGGAAATGAAATATGGCGCCGGGCGCTCAGCGACCGCGCCCGCATCATCGGGCATCGTTCGCGATGCCGTCTCCGTAGTCCTCGCCTTCCCCACCGATGCTCCTGTGAAATCGATACCGTGCCGAATCCTGCCCCGCAAGCGCTTATGCGCCGCACTTCACCGACCGGACACCAGAGGTGATAACATCCCGCATCGGATAAGCGAACGCCACATCGATTCGGAGGAAGGAAAATGGCTGGTCTGGTTCTTCGCGAAGATAAAGACGGGCTCGCGACGCTGACCCTCAATCGCCCCGAGAAGCTCAACTCGATCAATGTCGAAATGTTCCTCGAGTTGCGCGCGCATATCGATGCCATCGCGAAGGAAACCGACCGCGTCGGCCTGGTGGTCGTGCGCGGCGCCGGCAAATGCTTTTCCGCGGGCCACGACCTCGCAGATATCGCGAAGGGCGAGCGGCCGCCGCGACCGAACTTCCAGTCCGAGACCGTCGAACGCCTCGCCGATCTGCCGCAGCCGGTGATCTCCGCCGTCCATGGACATTGTTACACGGGCGCGCTGGAGCTGGCATTGGCCGGTGACCTGATCGTCGCGGCCGCGTCGGCAAAGTTCGCCGATACGCATGCGCGATGGGCGCTCACGCCGATATGGGGGATGAGCCAGCGCCTGCCGCGTCGGGTCGGAATTCCGAAGGCGCGCGAGATGATGCTGACCTGCCGCACCTATTCCGGCGACGAGGCCGCCGCGATGGGTCTCGCGAATGTTTGCTACCCCGATGAGACCTTCGACAAGGAGCTGCGCGCGCTGGCCGACATGATTCTCGCCAATTCGTGGTTCAGCCATCGCGCGAACAAGCGTTTGCTGATCGAGACCGACGGATTGCCGCTCGGCGCCGGCCTTTCGTATGAGGTCTACAAGAATCCCGGCGTCGGTCCCGACATGCGCGAGCGCATCGACGCATTCAGCAACAAGACCGCGAAGAAAGTTTCCTAGTCGTATCCTGACGTAGCACAGGCTTTAGCCTGTGTGTCTGCTTTTCATGCATTTAAGACACAGGCTAAAGCTTGTGCCACGTTCAGAAAGACGCATAGCGGAAAACGCGATCGGCAAGTGATAAAGTCCGCTGTCGAATCATGGATCCGGGTGAATCGACAGCCGCGCGACGTGAATCCAGAGCCGCTTTCGCGACTGCCTTCAAAAATGCGATCGCGATTGCGGTGACGATCATCCTCGGCGCGACGATGATCGCAGCGTCGCCATCGCCGTCGCCCTCGAAAGCCCCCACCCCGTCAGCCTTCGCGAGCATTAGTGCGACCGCGTCCGTCACGCTCAAGCCGACGCAAGGCGCGACTTCTCCGGGAGCCTCGCATCTTCCGGACGGCCCAGCCGTCATCGCATTCCTGAGCCAGGTGATCGGATGGTATCGCCATCTCCCACTTGAAGAGCGCCTCGTCACCGATCCGGCCGACACGCTGTTCGTCGCCGAGGATCGGCAGATGGCCGATGAGGTTCTGGATCTCTCCTTCGAATTCGCAAAGGCGGACGCAGCGCTCCTGTCCGCAACGGAGAGCGGAACGCCACCCGATGACGGCAAGCATCGCGTGGTGGCTGGCACCGCGGATCTTGCGGCCAGTGCCGCGAAGTCCGATGCCGAGATCAAGGCCGCACAGGATCGGCTGAAGGCTTTGCAGGACCAACTCGCGGCTGCAGGCGGGCGCAAGCGCCGCGAGCTGACCCCGCAAATCGCCGCCGCCCAGAGCGAGCTCGATCTCGCCGAGGCCCGTGGCGAGGCGGTGCACACCGTCCTGCAATTCGAAAGCGGAAACTTCCATCAGGAGGCGGGACTGAACGCTGCCGGCCTGGCTGGCCAGATCGAGGAGCTCGAAAAATCGATTCCCGAGGCCGAGCGCAATGCCAAACCTCCCGCCCCCGCATCGACGACCTCGCCACCCGCTCAGGTCGGCGGTCTCGCCGGTATTTTCGAGGAGCTGCTGACTCTGCAGCGCAACATCGGCACTCTCGACGACACCATCGAGACGACCAACTCGCTGGCGCAAGCGGTAGACAAGATGCGCGCGCCACTGCTCGATGAGTTGCGCGATATCGATCAGCAGGGTGACGCGCTGTCGAAAGCCGGCGCCGGCGATGTCGAGGCGCTGCGCGCGCGCAAGGATGCGTTCCAGCGGCTGATCGAGCGGCACAAGCTGATCTCCGCCGCCGCCATTCCGCTGCGCAAGGAAAGGGTGATCCTGACCCTCTACGTGTCGAATTTGCAGCGCTGGCGGGCGTCGATCGAGCGCCAATCCAGCCTGACCCTGCGCCACCTGCTGGTCAGGCTTGGGATCGTGGCCGCGCTACTGATGGCGATTTTCGGTGCGGCCGCGCTATGGCGGCGCTTCACCTTCCGTTACGTGCAGGACAACCGGCGTCGCTACCAGTTCCTGCAGGCGCGGCGAATCGTGCTGACGGTCGTCGTGATATTCGTGATCCTGTTCAACTTCGCCAACGAGATCGGAGCGCTCGCGACGGTGATGGGCTTCGCGGCGGCCGGTATCGCGGTGGCGCTGCAGAATGTGATCCTGTCACTGGCGGGATATTTTTTCCTGATCGGCAAATTCGGAATCAGAGTGGGCGATCGGGTGCAGGTCTCGGGCGTGACCGGCGACGTGATCGATATCGGACTGGTGAAACTCTCGTTGATGGAACTCGGAGGCAACGGCAACGATCGCCAGCCCACCGGGCGCGTGGTGGTCTTCTCCAATGCGATCGTGTTTCAACCGAGTGGAAACTTCTTCAAGCAGATTCCCGGGACCAGTTTCGTCTGGAACGAGATGGCGCTCACGCTGTCGCCGGACTGCGATTATCGCCTCGCGGAAAAACGCCTGCTCGAGGCGGTCGACGAGGTGTTCGCGCGCTATCGCGAGACCATCCAGCGCCAATACATCGAGGCCGAGCACCAGCTCAACATGGCGATCGATTCGCCCAAACCGACCTCGCGCCTGCAGCTCAGCCGCGACGGCCTGCAAATCACGATTCGCTATCCCGCTGAAACCCGTAGCGCCGTGCAGACCGCCGATGCAGTCTCGCGCCGGCTGCTCGATGCGATCGCGCGCGAGCCCGGGCTGAAGCTGGTGACCTCGGGAATCGCTAACATCCAGCCCGCGCCGCCTCCGCCGGAGGAGGAGCGAACGGAAGGCGAAGCCGGCGATGGAGCCCTTACTTCGAGCAAGGCTGCAAAGTAGTAGGAAGTAGACTGTAGTACTGTGTAGCAGTCAGGGATTGGGGCCGGCGACTTGATCGATCACATCGGAGAGCTCAGGGATCCGATAGCGCTCGCCCGAGTAGGCCTTATACATCAGGAACAGCCAAAAGATCGCGAAGCCCAGGTTTACGAGTCCCTGCAGGAAGCCGAACAGCGCGCCGATCTGATGCGGCAGCACCGCAACGAACACTCCGAAGATGACGTTGATGGCGAACCACGCCACCGAGAATCCGATCGATTGGCGCGCGTGAAAGCGGACGAACTCGTCCTGATTGTAGGGCTCCAGGTACAGGAAGATGATCCCGGTGACGAAGCCCAGCAGATAGGTCAGGGCGGCAATCGGTTGCGATGGTCCCCGTGTGGTGTCGCCGTTCATGACGCGCCTCCTTGACCCCGACTCGACATAGCAGGAAGTCCCGATATGTGTAGTCGAAGGCTGCGGGGCGAGGCAATGCCGTCCGGACACTGCGTCCGCGACACCATGGCAATGGGCTACTTCTTCTCGACGCCGTCGCTCGCCACCTCGATGCGGCTGAGAGCGTCGTCGATCGAGCGCGCGGTCGCGATCGTATCGAGCTGGGCCTTGATGCGGTTGGCGAGCTGCTTACGGAAAACCGGCTTGGCCAGGAAATCGCTGACCCCGACGCGCATCCCCTCGGAGCGGGATTCGATGTCGTCGCGGGCGGTGATCATGATAATCGGAATCTCGGCGGTGGCTGGATTGTTCTTGAGCGCGCGCACGACCTCGAAGCCGTCCATCTCGGGCATCATCAGGTCGAGCAGGATGACGTCAACGTGATGCTCGCCGACGAGTTTCAAACATTGCGGACCCGATAACGCTTCAAGGGTCGCGAAGCCTTCGCGCTGGAGGTAGCGCGTGAGAATGGTGACGGTGTCCGGATCGTCATCGACCACCATGATGCGCACGAGACCCCCGGTTGCATTCGCGCCCATCGGGTTTGCTAGGTCTCCGATCCGTTGCCGTTCGAGGATGGAGTTATCACGCCGCATCGGCGGAGCTTGGCGGCGAAGGTGGTCCGCTTCAGTCCCAGCAGCTTCGCCGCCGCCTGCTTGTTGCCTCCGGTCTGCTTGAGCGCCTCGTTGATGAGCTTGCCCTCCAGTTGGCGCACCACGGCGTTGAGGTCGAGACCCGCATCGGTGAGTTTGTCCGGAATCTGCGACTCCACCGTCCGGTTCGCCGAGATCAGGTTGGGCGGCAGATTGGGCGTATCGATCACATCATCGGTGCACATTATAAGCAGACGCTCGATCATGTTCTCGAGCTCACGAACGTTGCCGGGCCAGTCATACGACCATAGATGCACCATCGCCTCGCGCGAGATCGTGACGTGCCCGGGCATTCGCGCGCGCGCTTTCTGCAGAAAATGTTCGATCAGAATTGGGATATCGGAGCGGCGTTCACGTAGCGGTGTGAGCGTCATTGGAATCACCTGGAGGCGGTAGTAGAGGTCCTCGCGAAAGGCGCCCCGTTTCACCGCAATCCCGAGGTCGGTGTTGCTCGCCGCAATCACGCGCACGTTGACCTGGAAACCTCGATCGGAGCCGACCGGGCGAACCACTCCATCCTCGAGGACCCGCAGCAACTTCGCTTGCAGCAGCGGAGGCATCTCGCCGATTTCATCCAGGAAAAGCGTGGCGCCGTTGGCTATCGCGAACAGGCCCTGGCGATGTCCCGAAGCGCCGGTGAACGCGCCGCGCTCGTGACCGAACATTTCCGATTCGAGCAGATCGTGCGGAATCGCCGCGCAGTTGACCGGGACGAAGGCGTGGTCGCGGCGCGCCGACAGCATGTGAATCGCGCGCGCCACCACCTCTTTCCCGGTGCCGCTCTCGCCGCAAATCAGAACCGTCGCGTCGGTCGCCGCGACGCGCTCGATCAACTGGCGCAGCTTCACGATCGTCGGATGCTGCCCAATCAGGGCGGCCTCCAGATTGTAAGCAAAGTCTGCGCTGATGCCTTTAGCTTCCGATGCCAACCGTGGCCAAGTCATCGCCGAACGCCTCGAGGGGTTAACAGGCGAGAATTTTTATTGTCGGTCAACAGAATGTTACACAAACGACGACATGTTGCCATCGATTTTTCAGAAGTGCGCTGAATAAAGCCGCTCGATTTTCTCCATCGCGCAAATCAGTGCGAAAGAATCCAAGCGCGATAAACGGAGAGAGCGCGGCGCGCGTTGCTAAACAACAGAATGGCGATAGACCGCGGCTTGCCCCGGACCTTCCGCAACCGAGATCTCGATGACGTCCGCTTCGCCCGACGCTCCGCGCGCGTTGAGTCCCGCAACCAACTCGGCCCAGATGTAGCGCGCGAGCTCCTCGGCCGAGCTGTGCACGATCGGGAGCATCGCCACGTCATTCGCGGGGAAGACAAATTCGTCGGACTCGTAGCGGACTCGGACCTGCCGCTCATTAGGGCGGTCGATCTTGAGGCAATCGCTTTTGGCGGGAATGATGGTGCGTTCGTCGATGCTATCGACGATCGATTTGACGATTTTCTTGATGAGCCCGAAGTCGATCACGTATCCGGTGGAAGCGAGTTTCCCCTCGACGCGCACCCCGACTTGATAGTTGTGGCCGTGCAGCGGCTCGCGAAAACCCGGATACGCGATAAAATGCGCGGCCGAGAATTTCAGATTCTCCTTGGCGACGTGGATGGCGAATTCGGACTTCATCGACGATCTCGAATCATCATTGTCCATGAGAAGCGAGCCTGAGAAGCGGCTCGAGCGACGGCGCAGGCGTATCGCCGAAGCGATCGACGTAGCGGCGCTCATCGAGCGAGGTCGCGCGCATAAAACGCTCACGCTCGCCCTGCGCCGCGCGCTGGAAGTGCCTTGCGAGGTCCGAGGTCCAATCCGCGTTCTCATCGAAGCTCGCCATTAGATCGCCAACCGCGACGCCATGAACGCCACCCAGCAGGCATTCGGCGAAGTAGCCGATTTGCCCCTCGCGATCCATCGGCAGATGGGTGAGCGCGAGCGCCTCGCCACAGGTCAGCAGCTTCGCCATGTTGAATTCGCGCCGCTTCGAGATCACGTCGTCGTGGCCGCTGGAATGAAAGCCCGAGCCTATCGCCGAAATCGCGACGCGGCCATCATCGAGCGGCACCGGATGAAAGATGTACCCGGGCGAAGTGTAGCCGAGTATCGCGCATAACTCGCGTCGATAAGCGTCGAGGTTGAATGCGGCGTTCTGCGCGATTGCGAGAAGATACTCGGCGAGCGGCTTGCCCGCCCGCTCAGCGATGTCGAGCAGGCGGAGAAACGTCGCGGAGTCGTACTCCTCGCGCGTCGAGATCCTGGCGGCCCATTCGGCATCGAACTCGAGCAGGAGGCCGCCCACCTGATGCGAGTCGCCGCGGCCTCGCGCTATACGCACCTTGATGGGTTCGTTTGGATCCACCGGTTCGAGATCCATCGCGAGGTACTGACCGTGACTCGAAGGCTTGGCGAGTCCGCGCGCCGCATTTTCGATGATGACCGGGGACGCGTCGCGCGCGAGGAGTTGGCTGCGACCGCCACGCCGCTCCGCCATCAGGCCGTAGCCGCTGAGCAGCGAGCCATAGCCGACAACCAGGATGGTTCGATTTACCGACATCGCGTCGAGATCATAGGTGAGAGATGAAGGGCGAAGAATTAACGAAGCGTGTCGATTTCATTCGGTTATTTGGCTTCGTTTCGTAATTTCGCCGGATCGAGAAACGGGACTCCAGAGACTCCTCCGCATTCGCGGTGGGTTCGTTTATGTATTTCAGCATGCGCATCACGATGTTCCGTGGTGGGTTTGTTTTTGCATTTTTGATCATGCGCGGTACTACTAGGCGTTCGCGCAACGCGCATACCTCGATGATTACCGAAAGCTAATGGCGTTGAAAGCCACCGATAGCCCTACCCGAGCGCTTCGGTCATGCCCCATATCGATGTGGACCGCCTATGCGAGGAACTTGTCGATGCGGAGCGCTTCGGCGACTAATTGTGCTTCGGGCGAGGCTAATCTCCCGGGATGCTCGGCAGGAGCTTGCCGTAGAGGACACCGAGCTGGTCGACGTAGAGGAAACGGCGCCCCACCTTCACCTGCCAAAAGGGATACGTCCGAATGTGTGTGATGTCGCCGGGCTGGAACATGAGGGTTGCTTCGGCGTCTTGCAGGTGGCCCGAATCGACTCGCATCGCCGAGGCCACCGCGTCGAGGGCCTCTTCGCGGTCCAAATAACGGATGGGTCAACCGAAGGAGGTGACCTCCTCAAGGGCGCCGCTATAAGCGTTGACCAGCACCGCGATGCGCACCAAAGGGCCGCCACGTTCAGCTAACTCACCGCGGACACCGAAAGGAACAATGTAATACTGCGGTACCCGCCTGGAGCGACTCCCCGCCGGCTGATCCCGCACCAGCAATGGCGAGTGCGGCTGCACATCCTTGCGCGCAAGCAGGCTATACCTCGGTTGCTCGCCGAGGTGTCGCTCCTCGATGGCTCGGCGCGCCGCGGCGACGGCCTCTTCGGGCGTAAGCAGCTTCTGCCCTGTACGACTCATCAACTTAACCTGGGCCTTGCCCGTGCGCTTCGGCGGCTCGACAATGGCGACATATTCATTGAGCCATGTTCCGCTATAGGTCACGGCGCCATTCCATGGACCAGCATACCATTGCGCTCCGGTCATTGTCGTGTCGGTGCCCACATTGTGGGGTTCGGGATCAAAATAGTGGATCTGTTGCAGCGCGGGGTTGCTGCCGTCCGTCGGCTCGACGTCGGTTTCCCAGCCGACAACCACCACCCAGTGCCCGCCCTGATTGACCAGCACCGGTGACGGGTAGTGCTCAATGTTCATCCAATAGAGCATGAAGAACAGCACAGCGTCACGGCTGGTATTGGCAAATTCGACCCAATCGACGGCGCTGGGGTTGGCCAAGTTTTGCAGGCAGCCTGCCAGCCCATGCGGGTCGGTCGCCCAATTGGCATCCTGCGGAAGCGTGCTGTTGTAGGTCTGGATCGTGTTCCAGAGAGACGTTTGCGTATAGTAGACGCGGTCGGCTGGATTGGGATATCCGTTCCTTGACATCTGCGCGCTGGCAGCTCCGCACCAGGTGCACATCTCTTGCCCGTAAAGCCCGACGTTGCTGCTTATGTCTACATTATGCATCGTTTTCACTAACTGTATTAGGTCAGAGCAGGATACGATGCCGTTTAACAATCGCAACAAGACAGTTGGCCGAGTGACAGCGCGCTAGCACCTAGTGTAGTCGATGTGGTCGTGGAGTCTTGCGCCTATATACCTCGCGCCCCTTGATGTCCTGATCGCGTGACTCTCAGCGAGCGAAGTTCAGCATCTGATGGGATCGAGAAAAGCCGCGCTGGCAGCAAGCCGGCCATCCTCGGCTACGCAAGGAACTTCTCGATGCGCAGCGCTTCGCCGACTGACCACGCCTGGAAGGGACATCCGCGCGGAATGTGAGGCGGCTCGGCATCGGCGATTTCACACAGATGGCCGATCCCGGCGTCGTCGAGATGCGCCAGCAGCGGCTCGAGGAATCGCTTGCGCGCTTCGGCTTTCGCCGCGTCGGTTGCGCCACGCACGCGCACCCATGCCTCGATGAAGGGACCCATCAACCACGGCCATACGGTGCCCTGATGGTACGCGGCGTCGCGTTCTCGGCCATCGCCGAGATAGTGCGGTTGGTAGCCGGGCTCACCAGGCGCGAGCGAGCGCAGGCCGATCGGCGTCAGCAGGCGCTCCTCGATCGCATCGACGATGCGGCGCGCCTGCGGTCCTTCGACGAGCGCAAACGGCAGACCGCCGATCGCGAAGATCTGATTGGGCCGGAACGCGCGGTCGATTTTTCCTACAACATGATCGCAGTCGACTACGTCATACAAACAGCCGCGCGTTTCATCCCAGAAGCGTGCGATGAACGAGGATTTCCCGCGTCCATACAGCAGCTTCCATTGGCCGCCGGTCTCGCCCGCGAGCTTGAGCGCATTCAGCCACAACGCCTGGACCTCAACCGGCTTGCCGAAGCGCGGCGTCACCACCCAGTCGCCGACTTTCGCATCCATCCAGGTGAGCTGTACGCCGGGCTCGCCGGCCGTGAGGAGTCCGTCGTCGTCGCAATGAATCCGGTAACGCGTGCCTTTCGAGTAGCCTTCGAGGATCGCATTCACCGATGCGAGAAGTTGTCGTCGCTCGGCATCGCTGATCTTCGGGTTGGCGTGCAGAAATTCGTAGACCGCGATGATGTACCACAGCGAAGCGTCGACGGCGTTGTACTGGGGCGTCTCCCCGTAGTCGGGAAACCGATTCGGCAGCATCCCTTCGGACACCGCGCCCGACCATTCGAGTAGGATCGCGCGCGCGTCATCGAGGCGACCCGTCGCGATGCATAGCCCGCGCATCGAGATGAAGGTGTCGCGGCCCCAATCCGTGAACCATGGATATCCCGCGATGATGGTTTTGCCGCCGCGACGTTTGACGATGTACGCGTCGGCAGCGCGTTCCAGTCGCGAGGAAAATTTCGCGCGGCGCGACCTCTCATCATCACGGATGGATGCGACATCGGCGATCGGTTCGTTTTCGGGCGCGAGCGTCAAGGTCGCTTCGCCCTTCGAGAGGTCCCATCGGAAGATGCCCGGCGACGCGAGATCCTCGATGCAATCGAGGCCGCGTGCCTGCTCCTCGATGTAGAGGAAATTGCGATACCAGTCGGGCTGATGGCTGTAAGCCGCCGATGCCCGGAACGCAACGCCGGGCACGCCATTGTAGGGACGGATGACGACGCGCTGATCGGTAATTTCGGGCGTGAAGTTGAAGCCGGGATTCTCATGATGCAGTGAATGGTAGTCACGCCCCGACATCAGCGGGCGGACCGCGAGTGTGCATCCTGCGCCCGTAAGCAAACGCCAGTAGAGGATGGTGGCGGCTTGGCCGGGTTGAACCAGAATTCCATACTCGATCTCGCGACCGTCGGGGAGCGCATAAATCCAGCGTGGCCACGGATCGATTTTGAATTCGTGAATGCGATCGGCGCCGTCCTGGCATACGAAGTCAGGCGCGTATCGTTGCGAGGTCAGCGCGACATTCTGCCCGCCGGATTCGATCCACGCCTCGAACCCGTTGACGAGCACCATCCGTCCCGAGGGCGGCGCGGTCGCAACCAGCAAAATCGCATGATAGCGCCGCGTGCGAATTCCACTGACCGTGCCCGACGCAAATCCCCCGAGCCCATCGGGCTCCAGCCACTCTCGCGAGTCGTACGACATGCGAGGTAGCTCTTAGCGCGCGCGCCGTCACTCAGTCCATCGCGGCGGAAAGCGGCTCGGCGATCTTCTCGAGGCTCAACTGTTCTGCGGCGACGCCGAACACAACCTCGACCACGGCTGCCGCGAGCATCAAGACCGCGGCAACGATATATCCTATCCACAGCTCGTCGCGCGATCCCGTATCGATGAGACGGCCGAAGAACCACGGCGCGACAATGCCGCCGACCGCGGTGCCGGCCGAATAAAAGATCGCGATCGCGAGCGCGCGCATCTCCAGCGGAAAAATCTCACTGACCGTGAGATACGCGGAACTCGCGGCGGGCGACGCGAAGAAGAACATCACTGTCCACAGCGCGGTCTGGCCGAAAGTCGAAAGCGCATTGTGGGTGAAGAGGTAGCCGGTGAGGATCAGAAGCAAGCCCGAAATCGCGTAGGTCGCCGCGATCATCTGACGGCGTCCGATAGTGTCGAAGAAATGCCCGAGTGCGACCGGCCCAATAAAATTTCCCAGCGCGAAGGGCAGCATGTAGAGCCCGGTTTTGTCGGCGGGAACCCCGTAATATCGATTCAACACCAGCGCGTAGGTGAAGAGCACCGCATTGTAAAGGAAGGCCTGCGCGCTCATCAGCGAGAGGCCCAAAATCGCGCGCGTTTTGTATTTCGTTACCAGCGGCTTCAGGATCGCGCCGAGACCGAAATTGTGGCGAGCGTGAATTCTCAGCATGTGGTCGCGATGCGGGTCGGCGAGCCGGGCGCCGGTTTCGCGATGCACCTCGTCCTCGACATCGCGAACAGTTTTCTCAGCCTCGTCGCGCCGGTCGTGCGTTATGAGCCATCGCGGACTCTCCGGAATGAATTCGCGCAGATAGAGAATCACCGTCCCGATGATCGCGCCCGCGCCAAATCCGAGGCGCCAACCGAAGTTAATCGGAAAGACGTGCGGGTTCAGGATGACGACGGTCGAGATTGAGCCGACCGCGGCGCCGAGCCAGAAACTGCCGTTGATGATCAAGTCGACGCGCCCGCGAAAACGCGCCGGAATCAACTCATCGATCGCGGAATTGACCGCCGAGTACTCGCCGCCGATTCCCGCGCCGGTGACGAATCGAAACAGCGCGAAGCTCCACAGGTTCCACGACAGCGCCGTGAGCCCGACGCCCGCGAGGTAAATCGCCAGCGTCACGAAAAAGAAGGTTCGCCGTCCGAAGCGATCGGTGAGATGCCCGAAGACCAGCGATCCGAGCACCGCACCCGCCAGATATGCCGAGCTGATCGAGCCGATCTCCGCGGCCGTGAAGTGCAGCACGTCAGGCCGCTGCAGCACCGCGCTGATCGCGCCCATCAGCGTGATCTCGAGGCCATCGAGGACCCACGTGATGCCGAGTCCGATGACGAGCAGCCAATGAAAGCGGCACCACGGCAGCCGATCGAGGCGCGCGGGAATCAGGGTTTCAAAAATCTCCGAGGTCTGAGATGCGGTCGCAGCAGGCATGCGCAGGTTCTCCGCGAGTCTCGATGGAATCGGCAACGACCGTCGATGCAACTTGGCGGCGAGGTCGCGCAAAACAAAATTATCCAATTTGGAGGCGTCGCCGATCAACGTATCGAGGTAAATCCGTTGACGACGATGAATCTTCACACCAAAGCAGTTGTCGCAACTTCGGCAGCGTATAAGAATCTGACGAATCCGAGCGCGAGGAGCCGAAGCCTGATGAGTCAAGGGAATGGAAACCGCAGTCCGGTCGTATTTCTCCTCGACGTAGACAACACGCTGCTGAACAACGACCGCGTCTCCGACGATCTCCGCCGCCATCTCACGCGCGAGGTTGGCGCACAGCGCCAGGAACGCTACTGGGCGATTTTCGAGGAGCTGCGCGTGCAGCTCGGCTATGCGGACTACCTCGGCGCGCTGCAGCGCTACCGCATCGAGTATCCGCACGATTACCATCTGCTCGAAGTCTCCACCTTCATGGTGAATTATCCGTTTGCGAATCGGCTTTACCCAGGCTCGCTCGATGCGATCCAGCACCTCGGCAATTTTGGTCCGACTGTTATCCTGTCCGATGGCGACGTGGTTTTTCAGCCGCGCAAGGTCGAGCGCTCCGGTTTACTGGAAGAGGTCGAAGGCCGCGTCCTCATCTACATCCACAAGGAACTCGAGCTGGAAGAGGTCGAAAAACAGTACCCAGCCGATCATTACGTGATGGTCGATGACAAGGTGAGAATCCTGACCGCGATAAAAAAAAGCTGGGGCACGCGGGTCACGACCGTGTTCCCGCGCCAGGGCCACTACGCATTCGCCGACGACGTCGCGACCTATCCCAAGCCCGACATCACGATCGACAGCATTGGCAACCTGGTCGAATACGATTTGCCGGCGCTGCTCAAGGCTGGGCCGGCGCAAAAGTAAACCGCAGAGCTTCGAAGGTAAGGCATCATGGCAAGCAAAATCGCTCCGCTCACCGAAACTCCGGCCTTCAAGGCGCTGGGCGCGCACTACGAAAAATTTCGCAACACGCATCTGCGCACGCTGTTCGCTGAAGACCCGCAACGCGCGGATCGTTTCTCGCTCGAGCAGGTCGGGCTTTACTTCGACTACTCGAAGCATCGCATCACGGATGAGACCGTCAAGTTGCTGCTCGAACTGGCCGAGCAATCAGGGCTGCGCGAGCGTATCGATGCGATGTTCCGCGGCGAGCGCATAAACGTGACCGAAAATCGCGCCGTGCTGCATGTGGCGCTGCGCGCGCCGCGGGGCGAGAAGATCATCCTCGATGGTCAGGACGTGGTGCCCGAGGTGCATAAGGTGCTCGACGCGATGGCGGCGTTTTCAAGTCGCGTGCGCGACGGAAGCTGGAAAGGGCACACCGGCAAGCCGATTCGCAACATCATCAACATCGGTATCGGCGGTTCCGATTTGGGTCCGGTGATGGCGTACGAGGCGCTGCGTCACTACGCCGATCCCAAGCTCACGATGCGCTTCGTTTCGAATGTTGACGGTACCGATTTCGTCACCGCGACCAGCGATCTCGATCCGGCGGAAACGCTGTTCATCATCTCGTCGAAAACTTTTACCACGCTGGAAACGATGACCAATGCGAACACCGCGCGGCAATGGACGCTCGCGGCGCTGCACGACGAGAAAGCGATCGCGAAACATTTTGTAGCGGTATCCACCAATGCGGAGGAAGTGCGCAAGTTCGGCATCGACACCGCGAACATGTTCGGCTTCTGGGATTGGGTCGGCGGTCGCTACTCGATGGACTCCGCGATCGGTCTCTCGACGATGATCGCGGTTGGGCCGGACAACTTTCGCGCGATGCTCGCGGGATTCCATGCGATGGACGAGCATTTCCGTACCGCGCCGTTCGAGTGCAATCTGCCGGTGCTGATGGGTCTGCTCGCGGTCTGGTACAACAACTTTTTCGGCGCGCAGACCGTCGCCGTGCTGCCCTACGATCAATATCTGAAACGCTTCCCCGCTTACCTGCAGCAACTCACGATGGAATCGAACGGCAAGCACGTCACGCTCGACGGCTCGCCGGTGACGTATCAGACCGGGCAGATTTACTGGGGCGAGCCGGGAACTAACGGGCAGCATTCGTTCTATCAACTGATTCATCAAGGCACCAAGCTGATTCCGTGCGACTTCATCGCGTTCACGCGCCCACTCAATCACGTCGGCAATCATCACGACATTTTGATCGCGAACGTGCTCGCGCAGAGCGAGGCGCTCGCGTTCGGCAAGACGGCGGAGCAGGTCAGGGCCGAAGGCACCGCGGACGCGTTGGTGCCGCATCGCGTGTTCGAGGGCAATCGTCCGTCAACGACGATCTTTGGCGAGAGCCTGAGCCCTGAATCACTCGGCAAGCTGGTCGCGCTCTATGAGCACAGCGTGTTCACGCAGGGCACCATCTGGCGCATCGATTCGTTCGATCAGTGGGGAGTAGAGCTGGGCAAGGTGCTGGCGAAGAATATTATTCCGGAGCTCGAGGCGGCCACCGAGCCGAACCTCAAGCATGACGGTTCGACGAATGCGCTGATTCGCCGCTATCGGCAGCGCAAGGCGGCCAAATAGGCGGGCGGACCGCCTTGAGAATTAACGGCGGTCCGTCAATGCGGCCTCGAGGTCGTAAGCATCATCATGAGAGAACTGCGCTGGCGCTCTTCCTCGCCTTGCTGTTGATATTCCGCGCGCTCTCGCGACGATAGCTCTTCCTTTCCACGGTCGGCCTCCTCTTTGCATCGTTGGAGTTCGCGCTTCCCTTGGTCTTTCGCGATGAGAACCTCCTCGTCCGCGGTGGGCTCCTGAGCGCTCCGTATTCGAGCGACTTCATCGTTGGTCTTGCTCGTTGCAGTCTCCCTGCAATGTTGTTCGCGCTGCGCAATTTCTGCGCGCTGCTGGTCCATCAGCTTGATCCTATCTTCCGGGCTCGATCGACCCCCGGTAGTTGCGCATCCGACGCACAGGATCGCGGCCGCGATCGCGAAACTCTTCATCGCACCTTAGTAGGTAGCAGCGGGAGCACCACCTCGTTGAGGGTCGTTTCCGTTACCGGATTAGCGTTGGGAGTGAGTTTTACCCGCACCACGCCGTCGGCATCGACGACATAGGTAACCGGCAGCTCGGTGGGCGAGCCGAAACCGTTGCGCTTGGCGTCCTTCAACATTGCCGCGGGATAGCTGAACGACTGCATGACTTTTCGCACTTCCGACTCATCGCGCGAACGATCGGCGCTCAGACCGATCATCTCCAGTCCCTGAGCATGATAGCGCTGATAGAAGGCGTTCAACGCGGGCATCTCCTTGCGGCACGGCGGGCACCATGTGGCCCAGTAATTTATAATCACGACCTTGCCGCGCAGCGCACCAAGATCGAATGTTTGCCCACCCAGCTCCTGTACAGTTAGCGGCGGCGCCGGTTTGTCGATAGTCGCGCGAGCGAACGCCAATCCCGTGGCGCAAACCACGATGGCGGCGCCAGCGATAGCGGTGCCGAGCCAGGGCGCAAGTCGCACGAAAACACGCCTCCTAGAAGTTGTAACTCACAATCAGCTTGGTCGCGAAGGGCGCCGTCAGCTGATAACCGACCACGTTTTGGAACAGGGGCACTTCGATATCTGCATAGACCCGCAGGCTTTTAAACCCGATTTCAATGCCCGGAGCGATTGTCACTTTGTCGTAACCGCTGTCGTTTGGATTCGCATTGATGCCGCGGTCGCGCGTGCGGTCACTGCCGAGAATAGACAGTATCGGTGCAAGTTCCTGCAGCGGACCGACAACGCCGAAGTTGTAGTAGGTTCCTATCGCGCCATCGAACTCCCTGCCTGGCTTGTAATGGTCCTGATATGCGAATGGCAGATCGTACAAGCCCTGTATGAACCAGCCGAAGGGGCGATCCACCAGGGTGAACGGCGTATTACCCGTTTTGTAGCCGCCAAGCAGCAGATCCGTGCTGCCGGTCCCGATCTGGGTGTCACGATCGAACGGCGGATAGTGCCAGTCGCCGCTCGGCACCTTGAAGCCGGCCAAAAAACCGGTCGCCATGTCCTCGGACAAGCCGGTCCACATACCCAGCAGGCGGATGTCGCCGATGGAGTTCTGGTTGAACGACATGACGTCCCCATCGTTGCCGGAGTAGGCGCCCGTATAGTCCCTCTGCCAGTACGGCACTTCTATCATCGCCCCCCAGCTTCGATTGAACATGTATTGGCCGCCGACGGTGACGAAGTTGGTCTCCAGCTTCTTGTCGTTATTCTGGTGCTCCGAAGCGGGCTGCGTCGCATGCCAATTGATGTATTGGTCCATGAAGTCGTACTCGACCCACGCCATTCCGCCGACACCATTGGGAAGCAGCGAAGGGGTCGCCACTTCGAAGACGCCGCACCCGCAGGCGCACGCCCACGTCAGACTGGGAGCGAGAACGACCATAAGCAGGGCCGCCGGCATTAATCCGCCCGTAATATGGCTCGATGCGCGCCTAAGCAACCTCACGGGCGCGCGGGCTAAAAATCGTCGCATATACACTTCTCCGGCAGCATGGCCGCCACGAAACTTGAGTAGGCGGCGCATGCCCGCGTCGCTCGCTCAAGCGAAAGAAAATGTTGTCGAAAAAAGCCGCTGCTAGGTCGAGAACTTCGGCGGAGGAGTGTCGGGTGCTACGCGGTAATCGATTAATTGCACCGTAACGTTCGCTGTTATCGCACCCAGATCGAGAAGTGTTGACCCGTGCGTCGTGGTGGCGGGGCGCGCAAGCAAGGTGCTCGAGACCGTGTCGAAAGTCTGCGATGGATGGCAGATGTTGGCGGTGATTTCCGGTTGGCTCGACCCTGAACGTATGACGATGCCGGCGGTTAGAGGCGCGCTTCCCAACAGAATAACGACCGCGAGGATCGAACTCAGCGCGCGCAAATCCGCCTTTGAAAACAACTGCCTCATGTCGCGAATTTACTTGTAAACCATCCCCTGTTCAGGTTCAAGGTCGCGTTTTTTAGCAGGCACTCGAAGCTGCGCGCGGTACGACTGGCACGCCCTCTCACGCGGCTGAGCTTACGAAGCTGTACGCTGAGAGAGGTCGAATGGTGGCGGCATGCGAAGCATGATGCCATCCGGGCGAGGGCCGGAGGGCGTCCTCGACCGACGGCAGAGGAGTTCCACCGATCTCCATGATCCGCGCCGCCGATCCTCTCGGAAGACGTCGATCACTCCCTCGATGCTCGACATGCCGTCCTCGCTTCAAAAACGCGGGACGCGATGGCCCTTAGCCTTGAAATGCGCGGTGCGCGCCGCGCGGTGCTCTCGCAAATCGAGCATTACTCGTGTGTTCGCCTTCGACCTCTCCGCACTTGTCTGCTAGGGAAGGTCTGCACAGGTCGGTGTTGTTGAGCGATTGGCTGAAGTGGTCATAACAATCGGGTTCAGAGAGCGGCGAGCGAGTGATAGTTGGTCGGGCGATGATCGCCATAGAGACTGCCCGCTGCCCGAGGATTCCTCACAGCACGCAGCTGGCCCCTACTGGGAGCAAATGTCTGCGAACCTGGTAGAGGTTGGCCAGCGCAAACATGGTCTGCGCTCGCGCCAGGTTCTTGGCCAGACCGCGGTATCTCACTTTGGCGAAGCCCCACAGTTGCTTGACCACCCGAAAGGCGTGTTCGCCGCGCGCCCGGGTCCGCGAGCGCGCCCGGTTGATCATCCGCCAGCGCTCGCTCAAGGGCCGTTGGGAGGTAGGGCGCCGGTTGATCCGGTAGCGCACTCCCCACGTTTCGAGGAACTCTCGATCGTCTTCCTTCCAGTACGCTTGATCGCCGAACAGCTCCCGCTCCTGCCCATGCAGCAGCTCCGGCAGCTGGGTGATGTCGGCTACGTTGGCGGCGGTCGCTCGCACGGTATGGACGATACCGCGCTTATCCGCTCCGATGTGCAGCTTCATGCCGAAGTGCCAGTTTTTGCCCTTGCGGGTCTGCTTCATCTCGGGGTCGCGGGTCGCACTGGCGTTCTTGGTCGAACTCGGCGCCGCGATGATGGTCGCGTCCACGATAGTTCCTGCGCGCAGCAACAGCCGCCGTTCTTCCAACAGCCCGGTGATCGAATCGAAGATCGCTTGGGTCAGCCCATGCTGCTCCAGCAGGTGGCGAAAGCGCAAAATCGTGCTCTCATCCGGCACCACCTCGTCGCCCAGCTCGACCCGTGCAAAGCGCCGCATCGACTCGCTGTCGTAGATCGAGTCTTCGGCCTGCGGGTCCGACAGGTTGAACCACTGCTGCAGGAAGTAAATCCGCAGCATCTTCTCCAAGCCCAGTGGCTGGCGACCTTGTCCGGCTTTGGGGTAGTGCGGTTCGATCAGCCTGACCAGCCTCGGCCATGGAATCACCGCATCCATCTCGGCCAGAAACCGCTCGCGCCGAGTGACTTTGCCCTTTCCGTTCCACGCCATCGATGCGAACGTCCGCTGATTCCCCATCCCCACACCTCCGCATCCGCCGATCCAACTAACGGTTTATACCAGAACCGGAACACTTGTGCAGAGATTCCCTAGTGGACTCAGCCACGCGGGAAGAAGGCGCCTCCAAGGAAAATCAGGCGTATCGACTTTTGGCCGGATTACGTGCCATTCACCATACAGATCTTAGGTTAAGTAATTTGAACTACACGAAATGTCAGACCAATGGTTGACGCCGTAAGACAGCCGAAATATCAATCGGTTAGCATGAGACGGTGAGTCAACGCCAGGAATTCGAAAAGATATGACTGAGGAAGCGGACCGATAACCGAAGAGGGTAATACAGTGGCAGACGACGACCCGAAAACCATCGATGGCTCGGAAACCACGGCTGTTGAATTAGCTTCGGTTAGACGCGAAATCGACATCCTTAAGACGGTGGTCAAGAAACCTGCGCGGCCATGGTATCGTGACGGTTCATTGCTGTTGGCGGCGGTTGCCTTCCTGTTCAGCCTCTTCACCTTCTACCGGCAAGATCAAAATGATACTCAAGTCGAACTTAGAAATGTCCTCAAGGATATCTATACCTTGCCCCAGGTAGACGCTGAGACCAGATCGAAGTTCAAGGGGAATGACGAGTCGCGGATATCCAGCGCATTGAATCACCAGAACCACGTCCTGACCTTGCAAGCTTACGCATTGGCGGAACATCTCGGTCGCAGTCTCAGCAATCCCGAACGTACGGCGGTGGCGGAAGCTATTGCTCCGATTGAACCTGCCCTCGCGCTGAAGATGCTGACCGAGGCGCCCATTAGCTCAGATGACGTCGACGACTTTATCGGCGCCCAGCGCATGCTTGGCGCGCTTCAAATAAGATTGAAACAGCAAACCGATCTCGGTGATGCAAACTTTAGGGCCGCCGAAGACATACTTAAATCAGTCGAACACGTCGACCTTGGTTATCAAGGCATGTCCAACACGTTAACCGAATCGGCTTGGTCTCAGGCTTATCTCACTATCGGAAATTGCCAAACCGCCGTACTTCATTTGAAGGCGGCACAGGATTGGTTCAACAGAATCGCCGGAGCGCCTGCCGCTGAAATGGCCAGACCTCAGCTAGAATTCCAAATAGCAGCGACGCGAGCCGGGTGCCCGGCTTTCAATGGACAATGACGATTTTCTCTCCCAACTTGCCCCTCGCGTGCTCGATAGCCGCCGGAGAGGACTTCAGGCGAGGCGCGCTTGGGGAGCCGCTGCGACGAATGCGCCGGGGCCGTCGAGCCGGTAGCGCTGCATCTTGCGATAGAGCGTCGAGACGTGGATGCCGAGCATCTGCGCGGCGCGATCCTTGTTCCCCTCAACCTTGCCCAGCACGCGCTTGATGTGCTCGCGCTCGAGGTCCTCCAGCGTCACGTTGCCGTTGTCCATCTCGGCGCCCGGCGGCAAGGCGTTGGTGCGCAGCTTGTCCGGCAGGTCATGCGAATGGATGACGTCGGTCTCCGCGAGGATCGCGGCGCGCTCGATAGTGTTCTCCAATTCGCGGACGTTCCCCGGCCATGGATAGCTGAGCAGCAGCTTCATCGCACCCTTGGAGAATCGCATTCCGCCGCGGCTCAGCGAGCGTTCGAACTTCTTCAGAAAATGGCTTGCCAGCAGGGGGATGTCGTCCTTGCGTTCGCGCAGCGGCGGGAGCTTTATCGTGATGACGTTGATACGATAGAGGAGTTCCTCGCGGAAGCGGCCGGCCTTGGCCTCCGCCTCGAGGTCCTTGTTGGTCGCGCATAGTACGCGCACGTCGAATGAGACCGGATCGTTGGAGCCGAGCGGATAGACCTCGCGCTCCTGTAGCACGCGCAGCAATTTGACTTGCAGCGAGAGCGGCATGTCGCCGATTTCGTCCAGAAACACGGTGCCCTTGTCAGCGGACTTGAGCAGGCCGACTTTCTCGTTCATCGCGCCAGTGAAGGCGCCGCGCTTGTAGCCGAAAAGTTCGCTCTCGAGCAGATTTTCCGGCAGCGCGCCGCAGTTGATCGGCAGGAAGCGTCCGTTCGCGCGCTCCGAGGTGAAATGGATCGCGCGCGCGACCAGTTCCTTGCCGGTTCCCGATTCCCCGGCGATGAGCACGCTGGAATCGGTGCGCGCGACTTTTTCCATGATGCGAAAAACCGACTCAATCGCGTCGCCCTTTCCGATGATGTTTTCGAAACGATACTTCTCACGCAGTTCGCGGCGCAGGAAATGGTTTTCCTTGAACAGCGCCTTGGCTTCGAGCGCGTGGCGCACCTGGTTTTTCAGATGGTCGTTCGCGAACGGCTTGGTGATGTAGTCATATGCGCCTTGCTGCAGCGCCTGCACCGCGGATTCGACGCTGGCGTAGGCGGTGACGATAATCGCCATCACCTCGCTGTCGACGTCGCGCATCTTCTTGAGCACGTCGAGGCCGCTGCTCCCGCCGCTGAGATTCAAGTCCAAAATCGCGAGATCGATTTTTTCTTTCTCGAAAATTTGCCAAGCGACCTCGCCCGAGGGCGCTTCGACCACTTCGTAGCCTTCGCCGCGCATCAGATCCATTATGATCGAGCGCATCAACGCCTCGTCCTCGACGACGAGCACGCGATAGCGGCGGCCGGTATCCGGCGAAAATGCAGTCTGTTCGATAACCATTGCCCCAGTCAGTTAGAAGCCCGTCAGTTAGAAGGTTGATGAGCCTGCGCGATGCCGATCATGTGTTGCATCGATTCCATTACCGGCAGCGCGATGATGACGCTGGTACCTTTGCCGACCTGGCTTTCCAGCTTAATCATGCCGCCATTGGCCATTATGATTCGCTGACACATCGAGAGCCCGAGGCCGACGCCGGAGCCCGCCGCCTTGGTGGTAAAAAACGGATCGAACACCCGCTTGAGATGTTCCTTCGGAATCCCGACCCCATTGTCGATGATGCGGATGACCACGTGGCGCTGCTTGTCGCCATTCTTGGGCGGGTAGTTCTCCGTAACAACACGGATGGTCCCGCCCGCGCCCTGGGTCGCATCGGCGGCATTGAACAACAGATTGAGCACAACCTGCTGGATCTCATTGTTGTCCGCAAACACAGGGTTTAGATCAGGCGCCAGGACGGGTTCGACATTGAGGCCATTGAAACGCTTGTTGTAGCTCGCCAGCCGCAGGGTCTCGGTGATGAGTTGATTGAGGTCCACGGCCTTGCGCTGCGCGGTCGACGGGCGCGCGAAGTTGAAAAGGTCCTTCAGCGTGCCCGAGATGCGGGTTATCTGCGAAAGAATCGTGTGCAGCGTAGTGCGCCGGGTGGGGTCGCTCTCGCCCGAAAGCAGCGACTGCACCAGCGAAGAAATCGACGCGAGGGGATTGTTGACCTCATGCGCGACACCCGCGGCGAAAGTTCCCGCAGCCGCGAGGCGCTCGGCCTTCAGCAACTCATCCATCATTTCGCGGCGATGCGTGACGTCGCGGAGAATCATATGGATGAAGCGCTGGTTGCCATAGGTGATCAGCGAAGAGTTTTCATCGAAGAAGAACGAACCGAGCGGCAGGTCCATCGTTTGACCCGCGCCGTTTCGGACCACCTCGCGGAAATGGTCGATAGTGGTTTCGCGTGCTTCTTCGTGGACGAAATCCGCAATCGATCGACCAATGAGCGGCAGATGCTCCTCGCCCGGAAGCTTGCGATGCAACCTTTCGGCGGCCGAGTTGGCGCCGAGAACGACCAGCGTGTCGGCATCGATCTCGTACATCGGATCCGGCGCGTGGTTGATCAGGTTGCGATATTTCTC
The DNA here is from genome assembly GCA_963815835.1 of uncultured delta proteobacterium. Lineage (GTDB taxonomy): Bacteria > Desulfobacterota > Binatia > Binatales > Binataceae > DATGKG01. The sequence goes on along the minus strand of CAWFIF010000001.1, from coordinate 1,071,637 downwards.
TTCGGATGCGCGCAGCGCCGACTCGCGCGATTCGATGTAGAACCACGACACCATCAGGCGTCGCTCGTCGATCGAGGCTACCGCGACATCGCGAAGCTGGTCGCCCTTCTTCCCGCGCGAACTCGCATAGATGTGCTTGAGGATGATCTGCTTGAGCGCGATGTGGATGGTATTGAACTGCGACGGTTGCGCGCGCGAGAGCATCCCCTGCTGGCAGTGCTTGCGCAGGTAAACGTAAGTCTGGAGGTCGTTGGGATCGCGGAGATGGGCGATGAATCGAATCAGCGAATTGACCAGATCCGGACTTTCCTCGCCGGGCTGTCGATGGACTGTGGGAAGGCCAAAAATCGCTCCGATCGCTTCCTCCCACTCGGACACGATTGCGTCGAAATGCTGCTCGATGAGGTCGGCGACCTCCGACCGAGCCTGCAAACTCTCGGGCTCGTCACTATAGATAGGACCAAACAGCCCACGCAGCAGCTGATTGATCTTCGCCAGATGAAGCCGAATGGCGTCGAGCTCCTCGGGCGTCCCTTGAATTGGGGTATCGGTCGGGACGCGTCTGACGGGGGTCTTGTTGGGATGGCAGCAGATTCGCACTCGCGATGATCTCATTGGGGTTTGCTCTGGGACTTTCGGAATATCAGCGACGGGCGCTGATTGTTAATACATATCTAATACTAAAATCGCAAATATCAAGGGTATCATCTTGCAAATTGCCAAACTAGCGTCGGAAATGTCTCGCAGGTTGCGAGAAGTGTACGCTAAAGCACAGAATGCGGCAGGATGCACCTCGTCGCAAAGCGTGCAACCATCCAACCCAATTCGGCTGAAAGATTCCCAGCGAAATCAAAATTATTGATGATTCACATGCACTTTTTCGTGGCATGGCTTTGGCTGATAGCGCCCTTCGCAAGGGAAGGTGTCCGCTACCATGATCGATGTCGAGGCGCTTCGCTCGGTTACTCCACACGGGAAATTCTTCTCCCGCAAAGATCAGAAATTCTTTCTTAAGGCGATGCGGCTCGAGGGCGTAGGTGCCACGCTCGACTTCGACGCCAAGGTGAGGCTGCTGGCCCGCCTCGACGACCTGAAGCAGGTCCATACCACGGCGCTGGTCCTCACTGAAGCGCAGTCCAACCCAATCCTCGACCTCGCGAGTACCGTCGGTCTCTATAGCATCGTCGAGCTGGAAGTCGCGCCCGAGGAAATCCTCGATCGCCGCAAGCTTACCGACGCGACCGCGCGAATCGCGCATACCGTAAATATCCTCAATGGACGTCCGGGGCTGCTCGGATTCCTCATCAATTGCCCCATTTCGCAGGATGCCCTGCGTGCCTATGGCTTGAAGAAGGCGCGCCGCGCGCTCCGCGACATTATCGAAGTTATCAGGAGCCGCAATGAGAGCGCGCTCGTCGCGATACGCCATCGCCCCGAGACCCGGGCATTGACGATGCTCGAAGAAGATTTCATCTACGGTGACGTTCCGGGGCTCGCGCCCGTCGAGCTCCGCGATTACATCGTCAGTCTGCATAACCTTGCCGAGGCTCGCCCGCTGGTCATCGAGTTCAGCCAAAGCTCGCCGGGGCAGGACGAGGCGGTTGCTGTGGCGTTTGGAACCGGAGTGGCTGGTGTAGTCGCTTCCCCCGTTCCTACCCCGGCATCTCCCGATTGGATGGGCGCCGTCACCCTGAAGGCGTCCGACTTGATGCCCTTCGTGACGCTCAATGGAACTTGCCCGCCGGCACTGCCGAAGACCCCGATGGTCTCGGTCGTCATCTGCGCATACAACGCCGAGCGCACGATGCTTCCGTGCCTCGAATCGCTGCGCAAGCTCGACTACCCGAACTTCGAAGTCATCATCGTCGACGACGGCTCCCGTGACCGCACCGCCGAGATCTCGATGGACTTCCCGGAGTTCCGCCTCATCCGCCAGCCCAACAAGGGACTCAGCGTCGCGCGCAATGTCGGCCTTCATGCGGCTCGCGGCGACCTCATCGCCTATACCGATTCCGACTGCGTGGTGGACCCGCATTGGCTCACGCTTATGGTTCGCACGCTGACCGAGAAGAATTTCGACGGATGCGGCGGCCCCAACTACGCGCCACACGAAGATGGATGGGTCGAGGCGTGCTGTGCGGCATCGCCCGGCGCGCCGTGCCACGTGCTCACCGCCGACGACGTCGCGGAGCATTTGGCGGGATGCAACATGGTCTTCACCAAGGCCGCGCTGCTGAAGGTGGGTGGCTTCGATCCGCAGTTCACCTCGGCCGGCGACGATGTTGACGTATGCTGGCGCATCCTCGATTCGGGCATGCGGCTGGGCTTCTGCCCGGCGGCCTTCGTGTGGCATTTCCGCCGCAACACCATCAAGGCGTACTACGGCCAACAGCGCGGTTACGGGCGCGCCGAGGCGATGCTCTATTCGCGCTATCCCGAACGTTTCAACATCCTGGGCCAGATCAAATGGCGCGGGATGATCCCCGGCCTCTTGCGCACGGCGCCTGGCGGCTCGCGCAAGAATATTTTCTGGGCGGCAGCGCGGCCGGGCGTTCCGACCGTCTTCGATCCGGCTCTCACCCTGATGAGGTTTCTGCCGCAGACGCTGGAGTGGACCGTTGCCGCAGTGCTGCTCGCGCTGGTTTCGCTCGCGCTCCACGTCACGGTGATTCCTGCCCTGGCAATGCTCGCGCTTGGCCCGATTTGGGCGCTCTACTACGCATGGCATGCGCCGATCGAGAAATCCCACATCAGCTTTACCGCGCGGATGCTGGTCGCCTACCTTGCCTACACGGGCCCCGTCATCCGCACGATTACGAGGTACAAGACTTTGGCCAAAGCGCAGAAGAATCTCGGCGCCGAGACCGCGGTCCGTCAGCGCCCAACAATCGAATGGCTCAACCGCACCGTGAAACTAGCCTATTGGAATGAGCAATGGACGCCGCGCGACGTGCTGCTCGATCGTCTCGCGAAGTTCTTCGCCAAGTCAGGTCATCCGTCGATGATCGAATCGGGATGGAAGGACTACGACCTCGAAGTGCGACCGAGCCCGTTCACCACGGTCGAGATCAAGACCGCCGATGAGGAGCATGAGCAGGGCAAGCTGAAAAATCACGTCGCGGCGCACCTCCGGATGAGCCGCCTGAGCGCCCTCGCGCTCGCGATTGGCGCAACCTCGGCAATCGCGACGGCAGCGCTCTCGATTCCCATCCTTGCGGTGGGCCTCAGCGGTCTGACGCTGGTGTTTGGCGCATGCGTGATGGCGGCAATGGCTGAATCGGGACGACTCGCCTATCGCGCGGTCGAGGAATGCGCGGCCGACCTGAACCTTTTCCCGCTCGGCACGCTCGTCAAGCCTCGTGGCGCGGCGCTTGGCACGGTAACCGCGAATGCAGCGACGAAGGCGGTCAGCGCCATGGACCTCGCGAGCGCCCCGAATCCTCCCGGGATCGAGTAGCGGAGCTCCTCGACTTCTGAAAATCCAGAGCCCTCTCGCGTCGCGAGGGGGCTTTTTCTATCCCGACTCTTTCTGTGGGAAACGAAAGAGTTGCGCCGAATTTTCGAACCTCGAATTTATTGTTAATCATCGATGACCATTTGGTCTTCCTTGGTCTTGACGAACTATAGATCACCCGATATATTCTGGAGTATGAACAGCAACATCGCCGAACAAATGGTTACGATTGGTATCAATGTAAGGAACCCGACGGAGGCTCAACTCTCAGCTATAAACGACCTGGTGCGAACTTTGGGTTTTGCCGAAACACAGCGGAGCGAATCCGCCGCTACATCGCCGTCGGCCGCCGCGTCCGGCGAGTTCGTGTCGGAGGAATATCTATTTCAGCGGAAGACCCTGGACTTGCTGGAAGAGTTCGAGAAACGCAAGTGGGAAATTCCCAAGGGGGAGATCGCTGTAATTAATGGAAGGATTTTCGAGAATCGGCGACAAGCTGCAGCACTGTACGCTAAACGCTCGGGATTTTTCACTTTCGACTCCAAGTCGCAGAAATACGTCGGGACCAGAAAAGCAAAGGAGGAGTTGCTGAGATTGCGGAAGTTGATCACTAAAGAAATCGTTAACGCACTGCCGACCCCGAATTCCGCTGGCGATCTCAATTTCGACTCTCCACGTTTCCTTGAGAATCCCATGGTTCAACTTGCATCGAACAGCGATTCATTCTTTTCAGATCTCACGGCGGAGGGGCTCGCGAAACTCGAGAAGTCGTTGAGTCCCGAAGAACGAGGGGCGGCCGCAGATTGGCTGCAATCTGCAGCTCGTTGGTTTGTAGACAATCTGACAGAAGCGACCCCACTGACTGACTTTTTCGAATTCGCCGACAATGTTCGCAGATATTTAGATGGCGCCGCCTCGTCCCTCAAACGCAATACCTACTAATACGAATCAGCGGAACGGAGATAAAGTATGCACTCAATTGGCTATTCCAGAGCGCGAAGCGCGTCCGTCGTCCGGCGCGTCCCGAAAATCTGGAAAAGAACCTGTAACGGGTGCGGGTTGCGACGCGCGCGATTCGGAACCAAATGGGATCATCAACGCAGTTGGTGTTTCCGATGTCGTGCGGCTTTTCGCCACGCGACGCCGCAGACAATAGGGAGGCCGACCAATGCCGAGTTCTAAACTTTTTGACGATCTAACTCTGGGAGAATTCGCAGAGAGTTTTCTCGGATACGGGAACGTCAATGCTCCTGTCTGGTTCATAGGAATGGAGGAGGGGGGCGGGGGTTCCTTTGGAGAAATTTCGAAACGCGTCAATGTTTGGACGGAACGCGGGAAACATCCTCTGGAAGATATCTTCGCCTACCATTCCGCGATCAGTTTGGACCAGTGGTTCTCTGGGCCGCGTCCTAAATTACAGTCAACTTGGTCTGGACTGATTCGTCTTCAATTCGGCCTAACAGGGAAAGACCCGGCCTTAATGGGGATTCACGAGCAAACGGAGTTGATCCGCGACTATCAGCAAAATCATTTAGGGCGTTCGACCGGAGCCGAGCGTTTGATGGAACTCTTGCCCCTACCATCGCCTTCGAACCAAGCCTGGCTATACGCCAAGCATTCAAGACTTCCATGGCTAGCGAACCGGGCACGCTACATGGATTTCCAGGCCCCGCTTCGCGCAGCGAAGATTCGTAAAGAAGTCGAAGTTTACAAACCAAAAATTGTTGTGTTTTACGGTCTTGGGTTCCGAGATCACTGGACCAGCATCGCCGGGACGAAATTAGCGCCGACCGACGTGAATAATGTTTTCATCGGAAGGCACGGGGTGACCACGTTCGCAATCGTGCCCCACCCGGTCGCTCGCGGTCTGACGCGCGACTACTTTTTCAAAGTGGGTAAAACGATAGCTGCGAATTGTTGATTTGGCAGGGCGTCGGCCACCTAGTCAATCGTTGCCGAGGAGCTTGTGGATGCTCTCGAGGTCGCGGCGGACCTCGGCCAGCGCGCGGCGTGTCTCACTATGACTATGGTTGATAGTGTGCGTCCTACTCGTTGGCGAGGGCTCTGGGAGTTTTTCCGACTCCGTGTCGATATTCCCTGGATCGATGCCGTTTTCGCGGATGTACTTGTTCGCCCCCGCGATGGTGAAGCCTTCCTCATGAAGCAGGCGCTTGATCAGCTTCAGCGTCTCGATATCGCGGGGTTGGTAGAAGCGATGCTTGGAGCGGGCATGTTTCGGCTTCAGGATCGGAAACTGGGTTTCCCAGAAGCGCAACACATACGCTTCGACGCCGATTACTTTGGCCGCCTCCCCAATCTTGAGGCCACGTTCGTCAGGGGATGAATCGGCGGATGCGGCTTTGGGCTTTTTGGGTTCGGTCTTATCTGCTCGGCGACTACTTCGGTTCATGAGCGCGGCTTCTTGCCGTTGTTATTGACCAGCTCCTTGAGCACCTGGCTGGCCTTGAACGACAGTACACGCCGCGATTCGATCGTGATCGGTTCCCCGGTCTGAGGATTGCGGCCGCGGCGCGACCTCTTATGGTTTACCACAAAGCTGCCGAAGCCCGAAATCTTGACCTTCCCGCCCGCGCGCAAGCCATCGCGAATGATCGCGAAGACTTCTTCGACGACAGCCCCGGCTTCCTTCTTGGAATAGCCTACCCGCTCGTAGATCAACTCCACGAGATCGGCTTTGGTCATGCTCCGCGGCGTAGTTGCCCCACTCAAACCGCCGTTATGAGCGCGCCTACTTTACTGCCTCAGCTCCGCACCTGATCTCGTCCGCACAGCTTCGACCAAGGCCGCATGAACGCGATTTACCTCCTCATCTGTAAGCGTGCGATCTTTTGCCCTGTACGTCAGAGCCAGCGCGACACTCTTTTTCCCCGAAGCTACAGATTGTCCCTCGTACACGTCGAACACGGCCAGGTCCTCAAGCAAATCACTGCTGAGCTCACGAATCGTCTTCACTACCGCGGCAGCCGGAAACTCGCGGTCAATAACCAACGCCAGATCGCGTCGCACCGCTGGAAAACGTGGCGGCGGCTCGATCGTCCGGCGCGGCGTGAAACCATAGGCTTTGAGTTTTTCCAAGTCAAGTTCGCATATCACGCACGGGTCTGTCAGATCCCGTTCCATCGCCTCGCGCGGATGCAACTCGCCGAGGTAACCGATAACGGCGTCGTCGAGCATGACCTTCGCCGAGCGGCCTGGGTGGAGAAACCTGAGTTCGCTGTCGCCGGGCGGATGATAGCTGATGCGCGCGCCGAGGCCTAACGCGCCGAGGAAAACCTCCAACACCCCCTTCATCGTGAAGAAGCTCGCTTTGAGCGCTGGGTTACCGACTTCCTGCACCACGTAGTCGCCGTAGCCCAGTGCGGCGAGCGCGAATCGTTCGGCGGGTACGCCGCCCTCGAGCGAATAGACTTTCGCGATTTCAAAAGCGTGAAAGTGCTGTGCCTGCCGATTGAGATTGAACCGCAGCGCTTCGAGCAGCGCGGGCAGTATCGAGCGGCGCATCTGGCGCAGCTCTTCTGTGAGCGGATTCTGCACCCGAATCGGCTCGCCCACCGCGATACCGGCGAACTTGTCGTTATCGGCCGGGGTCGCAAACGCGAGAGTGTCCATCTCGGTGAAGCCCGCGCCCTGCACAATCTCGCGTACGCCGCGGAAGAATTCGCGTTCGCGATTGGGCGGCGAATACGCGAACTGACGCGCCGGCAGTTCGGCGGGCACATCCTCGAGGCCGGTCAGCCGCGCAACTTCCTCAGCGAGATCGGCGGGTTCGTTCAAGTCCGAACGATAGGGCGGCGCCGTCACAGTAAGCAGGTTTTTCCCTTGCACGCTCTTCTTCACCGTCGCACCGAGCGCGAGCAGGCGCCGGCGAACCTCGGGCGCCGGAATCTCGACGCCGAGCAGTGACGCAAGCTTCTTGGGATCGAGGGTGATCTCGCGGGGCGCGGCGGGACGAACATCGTAATCGACGACCGGTCCATTCTCGCGAGCCGCGGCGCATTGGCGCAGGATTTCCGCAACGCGGAACAGCGCGGCAACCTGTCCCATCCGATCGATACCGCGTTCGAAGCGATAGCTCGCCTCGCTGCGAAGTCCGAGGCGACGGGCGGTACGTGCGACCGTCATCGGCTCGAAGTAGGCGCTCTCGAGCAGAACTGTCGTGGTGGAGTCGCTAACTTCGGAATTCTGCCCGCCCATGATGCCCGCGATCGCGAGCGGCTTTTCCGCATCCGCGATGAGCAAGTCGTCGGGCTTAAGTTCGCGCTTCTCGTTGTCGAGCGTGATGAACTCGCGATCGCCGCCCGCGCGACGCACGACAATCTTGCCGCCGGAGATCTTCGTCAGGTCAAAAGCATGCAGCGGCTGGCCGAGTTCCATCATCACGTAATTGGTCGCATCGACGACGTTGTTGATCGAGCGCGTGCCGCAAAGCTCGAGGCGCCGCTTCATCCAGGCGGGCGATGGACCAATCTTGATGCCGGTCATTTTGAGGGCGGCGTAACGTGGGCACAGCTCGGGCGCGGACATCTCGACGGTGAACCCGGCGTCCGCTCTGGGAGCGCCGTCGCGGCGATCGATCTTGAGCGATTTTAACCGCGGCAAGGTGACCCGCACATCGAACAGCGCGGAGACCTCGCGCGCAAGCCCGAGGATCGAGAGGCAATCGCCACGATTCGCGAGAACCGCAACGTCGAATACGACCTCATCCAGACCGAGATAGTCGGCCACCGGCATGCCGATCGGCGCGTCGAGCGGGAGCGACAGGATGCCCGCGTGTTCGGTGGAGAGGCCCAGCTCACGCTCCGAGCAGAGCATCCCTTCGGAACGAACCCCGCGGATGACCGCTGCCTGCAGCGGCGGTTCCTTGCCGAGTTTGGCGCCGACGCACGCGAGCGCGGCCGTCATCCCGGCCTGCACGTTTGGCGCGCCGCACACGATGGAGAATTTCTCGGTTCCGCTGTCGACCTGGCAAAGATGAAGGCGGTCGGCATTCGGATGTTTTTGGACATCCAGTACGCGCGCGATGGTGACGCCGTCGAAGCTCGGCGTCAGCCGCTCGATATTCTCGACCTCGAGGCCCGCGACGCTGAGACGGCGCGAGATTTCCTCGACGCTCGCATCGATAGTGACGAACTCGCGCAACCATTTGAGCGGAAGTTTCATTGCGCGCCTCCACTCAGGGCCGGGAATTGATTGAGGAAGCGGATGTCATTTTCGATGAACAGCCGCATATCATTCACGCCAAGTTTCAGCAGCGCGGGACGCTCGACCCCGATTCCGAACGCGAATCCCTGGTAGGCCTCGGGATCGAGTTTCACCGCGCGCAGCACATTGGGATGAATCATCCCGGCGCCCAGGATCTCGGTCCATCCGGTGTGCTTGCACACGCGGCATCCCGCGCCCTTGCACAGGATGCAACTCATATCGACCTCGACGCTCGGCTCGGTGAATGGGAAATAGCTGGAACGAAAGCGCACCGCGATGTCGGCGCCGAAAAGCGCGCGGATGAAATCGCTCAGCACGCCCTTGAGATGCGCCATCGTCACCTTGCCGGTCGCGTTGACCATGAAGCCTTCGATTTGCGTGAACATTGGAAGCGCGCGCACCGAGACCTCGTCGCGCCGGTAGCATCGCCCCGGGCATACTACGGCCAGCGGTGGCTTGCGCTTCTCCATCACGCGGACCTGGCCGTTGGAGGTGTGCGAACGCAACAGCAGGCCGCCCTCGACGGTGAAAGTGTCCTGCATCTCGCGCGCAGGATGGTCGGGCGGGAAGTTGAGCGCCTGGAAATTGTGGAAATCGTCCTCGACGTCCTGCGTCATCTCGATTTCGAAACCCATCGAAACGAAGATATCGAGCATCCGCTCCAGCATCTGCGTAACGGGATGAATGCGGCCACGAGGAATCCGCATTCCGGGCAGCGTCACATCGAGGCGCGCCTCGGAGAGCGAGGCCTCCAGTTCGGCGTGCTTGAGCACCTGCTTGAGATGCTCGATACGTTCTTCGACCTCGCGCTTGATCTGGTTGATGAGCTGGCCGATGACGGGGCGCTCTTCGTTAGGGACGTTGCGCATCCCGCGCATGATCTCAGTGAGCTCTCCGGAACGGCCCAGCACGCGCACGCGGACGGCTTCGATTTGTTCATCGGTCGCCGAGTCGGATAGCTCGCTCATCGCGCGCCGTTTGATTTCTTCCAGTTGTTCTCGCACTCGGCTCTCTCCAGAAAAATCGGTGGAGTTCCACCACCGCGCTCGCAGCGAGCGCGGCTCTCACCTGATTTGCACTACGTCGGAGGCGTAGCGCGAATCTTCCTCTCCCATTTTGCGGCCTCGCAAGCTCGGCCGCGGGAGAGGATAACAATGACCGCGTTCCGCGGTACCAAACAAAAAACCATGTGGCGCTTGCCACATGGTTTCAAGGTGCATATCCGAAGGAGCTTTGCTCAGGCTGCTTCTTTCAAGCCGAGCGCATCCTTCGCGATGCGCACCAGCTCGGTAAACAAGCTATCGCGCTCCAGCGCCAATACCGCGAGGATCTTGCGATCGATCTCGACCCCGGCCTTGTTCAGCCCATCGATGAAGCGGCTGTACGACATGCCGAACTCGCGCGCGAGCGCATTGATCCTGGCGATCCAGAGCGTGCGGTATTCGCGCTTGTTCTGCTTGCGATCGCGATAAGCGTAGGTCAGGCCCTTCTCGAAAGTATTGCGGGCCTGCTTGTAAAGTCCACGTCCTCCAACGAATCCGGAGGCGAACTCGAGCTGTCGTTTATGGCGGCGGCGGGTTTTGGGTCCGCCTTTTGCGCGAGGCATCGGTCGTAGTTCCTTCTTCTAGATTTGGCAGCCGAAAGTATACGTGATGTTACAAGTATGGGGTCAACACCTTGATCTTATACGCCTGAACGTCGGTGAGAACGCCTGCCTGACGCAGATGGCGCTTCTGCTTGCGATTCTTCGCCCATGCGTGATGGCGAGCGTAGGCCTTCTTGTGTTTGACCTTGCCGCCGGCCGTAACTCGAAAGCGCTTTGCGGCAGCGCGATTTGTCTTCATCTTGGGCATGTTGGGCCCGCCTTCCCCGGCAATTTTCTATTGGCGCAAGTTTCTATCGCGGCGTCAGCAGGACTGACATGTTGCGACCCTCCATCCGGGGGAGGCTCTCGGGCGCCGCAACGTCTGTCACCGCTTGAATGATCTTATCCATCAGAGCGCGTCCGAGTTCCGGATGGGTAATCTCACGTCCGCGAAACGAAACAGACAACTTAACACGGTTGCCTTCCTCAACAAAGCGCCTGATGTGCTTTACTTTGAAGTCCACATCGTGGGTATCGGTGCGCGCGCCAATCTTCACTTCCTTGACGGTGCTGGCGGTCGAGCCTTTTTTCGAGTCGTGCGCCTTCTTCTTGAGCGCATAGCGATACTTGTCGAAGTCGGTGATGCGGCAAACCGGCGGCTGCGCGGTGGACGACACCTCGACCAGGTCCAGACCCCTGGATTCTGCGACGCGAATTGCCTCGCGCAGCCCGAGGATGCCGACTTGGGAGCCGTCGACATCGATGACGCGGACTTCCGCCGCGCGGATCTGCTGGTTGACCTTGATCGCGGGTTCTCTTGATGGCGGGGTTCTGAAATCTCGACGAATAAAGCACCTCCTGCGGCTATCGCCGCGTTACAAAATTAATCACGCCGGGAGCGGTTCGCCCTTGAGACGCTCCTTCAATGCGTCGATGGCCATCGTTTCGTTCTTATTTCCGCGCAGCAATCGCACCGATACGGTGCGCGCCTCGGCCTCGCGTTCGCCGACCACGATCATGTAGGGGATTTTCTGCAGTTCGGCGTCGCGCACCTTGAAGCCCAACTTCTCGTTGCGAATATCGGCCGCGGCGCGGAAGCCCGCTTTCTTGATCGAATCTGTCAGCTCGTTCGCGTAAGCCTCGACCTTCTCGCTGAGCGACAACACGCGCACCTGCTCGGGCGCGAGCCAGAACGGCAGCACACCGCCGGTATGCTCGATGAGCACGCCGATGAAGCGCTCCAGCGATCCCAGGATCGCGCGATGGATCACCACCGGGCGCTCCTCGGCGCCGGAGCTGGCAGTGTAAGTGAGCCCGAAACGTTCCGGCGCCGCATAGTCGAGCTGAATCGTCGCCGCCTGCCACTTTCGCTTCAGCGCATCGGGCACGTAGATCTCGATCTTCGGTCCGTAGAACGCGCCCTCGCCCGGATTGATCTCCCATGCGAAGCCATTACGAGTCAGCGAGTCGCCGAGGCGCTTCTCGTTCGCGCGCCATTGCTCCTCGGTGCCCATATGATGCTCGGGCATCGTCGCAACTTTGAATTCGACCTGGTCGAAGCCGAGCGCCGAATAGACGTCATGAACCATGCGCAGGTTCATGTCGACCTCGGATTCGATCTGGTCCTCGGTGCAGTAAACATGCGCGTCGTCCTGCACCAGCGAGCGCACCCGATCCAGTCCGTGCAGGGTGCCCGAGCGCTCGTTGCGATGGAGCCGGCCAAAATCCGCGAACCGAATCGGCAGGTCGCGATACGAGCGCTTCTCCGACCGATACATGATGTGATGCCCCGGGCAATTCATCGGCTTGACGCCATAGCCGACCCGCCATCCTTCGGGACTGGTGTCGACGACATTGCTGCCCTGCTCGCTCTCGGGGTCGGGCGTCAGGAACATGTTCTCGCGGAAAAATTCCCAGTGCCCCGAGGTATTGAACAACTCGTTGCGGAAAATCTGCGGCGAGATCACTTCGGTAAAGCCGTATCGAGCGTACAACCGCCGCACGTATGCGACAAGTTCGTTGTATATCGTCGCGCCGCGCGGTAGGAAAAACGGACTTCCCGGCGATATCGGATCGAAGAAGAAAAGCCCCATCTCACGGCCGAGCTTGCGATGGTCCCGCTGCTTGGCGAGCTCGACCATCTTCAGATGCTCTTCGAGCGCTTCCTTATTCGGGAACGAGGTGCCGTAGATGCGGCTCAGCATCGCGTTATGCTCGTCGCCGCGCCAATACGCCCCCGCCACGCTGGTCAGCTTGAATGCCTTGATGTATCCGGTCGAGGGAACGTGCGGCCCGCGGCATAGATCCATCCAGTCGCCATGGCTGTAGATGGAAACCGTGTCGTCGGGAATCCCCTCGATGATCTCGACCTTGTACTTCTCGCCGAGTGCGCGGAATTTCTCGATTGCCTCGGCCTTTGGCACCACCATGCGATTCACGCGCAGGTCGGCCTTAGCGAATTCCTTCATCTTGGCTTCGATCTTCGGCAGATCGTCGACAGTGAAGGGGGCCTTGGGCGAGAAGTCGTAAAAGAATCCGTCTTCGATGACGGGACCGATAGTCACCTCGGTGCCGGGATACAGCGCCTGCACCGCCATCGCCATCAGATGGGCGGTCGAATGACGCAGGACGTCGATTCCCTCGGGGCTGTCAGTCAGAACCGGTTCGATGGTCGCATCATTCTCGAGCGGCAGGCTCAGGTCTACCACCTTGCCGTCAAGCCTGGCCGCGACGATGTCGCGAATCTTGCGCGGACCATCGCGCAGCACATCGCGGATGCGGGTGCCTCGTTCGACGGAGCGGCTGGCTCCATCCACAGTTACCGTGATCTGGGAACTCATCTAGCGGGCGAGTATCGCATCGGTGAAATACTTATGGAGCGGCTCAAAGCTGCCTCATCATACTCGAAATACAGGCTTGATGCCCCTGAAATGAACGGCAAATCACAGTGAAGTTGTATCGAAAAACGGGTGGAAGGTGGTAGGCACGGGCGGGATTGAACCGCCGACCCCTTCCGTGTCAGGGAAGTGCTCTCCCGCTGAGCTACGTGCCTTTGGATGCGAATATGGGGTGCGAGGAAACAAGCAGCCCCAAGCGGTAACAAAATTCATTAAGGGGGGCAACGGCATCCGATGCCGCTGGGGCGCGCATCTGCTAAGCTTCGCCGCCAGAAACGATGGATCGCGAGCGCATCATTCAGGTCTTCTTTTTCGGCTTCCTGGCCCTGATGGCCTACGAGCTGTATGCGCTTCTGTCACCGTTCCTGATGCCGATCGCATGGGCCATCCTGCTCGCGTTCATGGTCCATCCCGCCGCGCTCGAACTGCGCAAATACGTCAAGAGCCGCACCTTGACGGCGACCATCATCACGATCGTGGTTGCGACCGGCGTCATCCTGCCTGCGATTTGGCTGTCGGAGCGGCTCGTGATCGAGGCCCAGGCCCTCTACGTCCAGGCGAACGAGTTCGTGAAGAACGGCGGGGTCAAACAGATCAACGATTGGATTCAGGATCCTCCCTATTTCGGATGGCTGGTGAAGAGGTTCACCGGCGGCCGACGATTCGACCTCAACACCGAGGTGCCGAAGTTTTTCGTGCAGGGCGCGCAAGGCACCAGCGAGTACCTGCTCAAGAATCTCACCGGGGTCGCGAAAAATGTCGTCACGATGGTGATCGATTTCACCATCGTGCTGATGATTTTTTTCTACCTGTTGCGCGATGGCGAGGAGTACTACGCCTCGCTGCGAGAACTGACGCCACTGCACGACGACGACAAGGCGGCGGTGTATGACACCCTGAGCTCGACGCTCTCAGCGGTGATGCGTGGCTTGCTGCTGACCGCGCTAATCCAGGGCGTCGCCATAGGGCTGGGACTGCTGGTCACCGGCGTGCCGTATTGGGCGTTCCTGGCGGTGGTCTCCGCCGCGTGCGGACTCTTGCCCTTCGGCGGAACCGCCATCGTATGGATCCCAGCGGTGCTTTACCTCGGCTACTTCAGCGGTTGGACGATCGCCATCGTGCTCGCGATATGGTGCGTGATCTGGGTCGCGATAATCGACAACTTCATCAAGCCGCTGGCGATGCGCCATGGCACGGGCCTGCCGACTATCGCATTGTTTTTCGGACTCGCCGGTGGGTTGGAGGCCTACGGTCCGATTGGGATCTTCGCCGGTCCCGCGATCATCTCCGTATTCGCATCGCTGCTGCAGGTCTATCGAGAAACCTATGCGCGCGAGCACAAACCACCATCGCGCCGCGCCGCCGGCGGGGAATGATATCCGGACCAGGCGCGCACACTCTCTTGCGGATCCGGCGCTTAGTAGTTCTGCGGAATCATACCGGCAGCTTTGTTGCCGGATTGCGCGGGACCATGACAGGCGGCGACGTCGCTCTCCTTGGCTCCCAGATCACTCGCAATCTGCGCGTCGGTCTTTCCCGCCGCAGCCTGCGTCTTCACGACGTTGCAATCGATCGGTGCGTTGGAAGCCGAAAACATGCTGCATCCCGAAACACCCGCCAACATGAAAGTACCTAATGCGGCCGCGACACCGAGACGGTTTGTTACTTTGTACATAAAACTGTGCCCCTCTGTTGCCCTGGATGAATTTGCGGCACCTTATTCCTAAGTTCCAACGTTCGCAAACCGAGTCTATTCAGTCCATCCCGTACTTGCGACGCTTGCGCCATAGTGTCGCGACGTTGATGCCGAGCATGTCGGCCGCTTCCTCCAGCGTCACCGCTTGCTCCAGCACCAGTTGGATATGGCGGCGCTCCAAATCTTCCAGCGTTAGCCCCTGATCCTCGCGCCGCGAAGTCGCCAGCACCTTGTCCGGTAAATCGCTCAGCGCGATCGTATCGCCGCGGCTCAGCACCACCGCGCGCTCGATCAAATTTTTCAATTCGCGAATGTTGCCGGGCCAGGAGTAGCCGGAGAGCGCCGCGCGTGCCTCCTCGCTGAGCTTGAGGGCGAGCCGATGATGCGTCTCAGCCGATCGCTCGATGAAATATTCCGCGAGCGGAATGATCTCACCGGGACGGTCGCGCAGCGGCGGGACCCGAATCTCGATCACGTTGAGGCGGTAATAAAGGTCCTCGCGAAAGCGCTTCTCGCGCACGAACTGTTCGAGGTTCTGATTGGTCGCCGCGATGATGCGCGCATTGATCTCGATCGTGTCGGCGCCACCGACGCGCTCGAACGTTTTTTCTTGCAGGAAGCGGAGCAGCTTGACCTGAAGCGCGAGGGGTAGATCGCCGATCTCATCGAGGAATACCGTGCCGCCCTCGGCCGCCTCCAGCCGCCCCGGCTTATCCTTGAATGCGCCGGTGAACGAGCCGCGCACGTGCCCGAACAGCTCGCTCTCGAGCAGATGTTCGCTGAGCGTGGTGCATGCGACCTCGACGAACGGTCCGTCTTTGCGCGGACTGAGGCGATGGATGTACGCAGCAAGCATGCTCTTGCCGGTGCCGCTTTCGCCGGTGAGCAAAACCGTGGCGTCGCTGTCGGCCACCTGCGCCGCGAGCTCGGCGAGCTTCCTGCTCTGCGGCCCCAGCGTCAGCAGCGGCAGCGGCTGCGAGAGCCGCTCGAGTTTGGTGCGCAGCGAGCGATTTTCGGCGCGAAGACTTTGCAACTCGAGCGCGCGCGATACCACGCGGCGAATTTGTTCGGCGGTGAACGGCTTGGGGACGTAGTCGTATGCGCCATGACGCATCGCCTCGACCGCATCGGGAATCGATGCGAACGCCGTCATCATGATCACCGGCAAGGCGGGATTGAGGCGCTTCAGTTCGCTGAGGAGACCGAAGCCGTTCATCCCCGCCATCCGCACGTCACTCAGCACCAGGTCCGCGGTCGATTCGGGAAACAGCTTGAGCGCCTGCTCCGCGCTGTCCGCTTCGGTCACGCGATGCCCGCCGGCGTCGAAAGTCGCCGCGATCATGCGGCGGATATTGCGATCGTCATCGACGACCAGGATGTTAGCCAATCGCCTCCTCCCGCACCGGAATGTCCACCGTGAACGTGGTTCCGTGCCCGAGCTCGCTGCGCGCGAAGATTCTACCGTTATGCGCCTCGACGATTTCTTTTGCGATATAGAGCCCCAGTCCCGCCGAGCCGACGTGCGCGGCGTCATCGGGAAATTGTGCGAAGGGCTCGAAGATGCGCGGCAGAATGTCGGGCCCGATCCCCGGGCCGCTGTCGGTCACGATGGTGCGCGCGACGTTGCCTTCGCGCCGAATTTCCAGTCGGATGATGCCACCCTCAGGCGTGTAACGAAGCGCGTTGCCCACCAGGTTGGTGACGACCCACGGCAGTTTGATCGGATCCCCCCAAATCGGGATCGGGCGCTCGTCGGCGATGATTTCGAAAGTGATATTCTTCTCGCGCGCTTGAATCGCCAGCGGACGGCATGACTCGCGCACGGTCCTGTCGAGCATGATAGCGCGGCGCTCGACCCCGATTCGCGCGGAACTCGTGCGCGACGCATCGAGCAAATCGGCCGCGATGGCATTGAGACGCGCCACGTCCTGATGAATAGTGTCGAGAATCTCGCGCTGGCGCGACGCTACTTCCGGCGGGATCGATTCGGTGAGCAACTCGGCGCCAATCGTCAGCGACGTAAGCGGCGTCTTCAGCTCATGTGAAAGCGTCGCGATCAAATTGGTGCGGCTCTTTTCCTGATCGCGAACGTAGGTCACATCCTGTAGCAGAACGATTGTTCCAAGCCGCTCGCCGCTCGGCCCCATCCAGGGAAGGTTGCGGCTCAGATAGCTGTGATCGCGCCCGCGCAAGAACAGTTTGAATTCGGTGCTGTCGTTTCCGGCGCTGTCACTGCCCTCCTGCGTGGCTGCCAGCAATTTCGCGACGTGCAGATTGCGCGAAGAAAGTTCCGCGAGCGGTGTTCCTTCCACCTCGTTCGCGTCGAGGTCGAGGATCGCGCATGCCACCTCATTTATGTGGACGACCGCGTGATTCTGATCGAGCACGATGAGGCCGTCTTCGACGCTTTCAATTATGGCGTCGGTCTTGGAACGCTCGTGGTCGAGCTCGGTGAGGCGCGATTCGTAGCGGCTCAGCTTTTCCTTTTGCAGTGTCTCAAACTGCTCCACTATGCGTCGCAGCTCGGGTGACAATGGCGTGTCGGGTTCGTCCTGTGGCGACTTTAAAGCTCGGAGGGACTCGACCATCCGCGCAATCGAACGCAGCGTGTAGCTTCGACCCGCGAAAAACGCCGCGGCAGCTGCGATTAGTACAATAATAAGAAGCGCGATGTTCAAGCAGTTGTGCGCAATTGTGTGTCATTGCGCCAAGGTTTGTATTCTAGCCCCGCGTCGAGGGCGTGAGACAAGCGCCTTCACCCTCGGCGATGCGCTGCAACGGCGGAGTAGATTGCAAAATGCACGCCTTTTGGTTCAACAGTTACTTGCGAATTGCAAGGTACACATCACATTTCAATTGCAAAATCGATGAAATTCACACGGCCCGAACCTTGCGTTATGCATCGTACCCATTTTGAGAAAAAATTTGCCCTTTTCGGGGGAGTCTTAATCGATTGGCAGCACATCTTAGAGCGGTTCGCAGCAATCCCGAACCGGTTCCGCCGCAACCTTCTCCAGCTTTCGGAAAGCAAACTAAGGCAATCGTCGTCACCAGCGGAATGCTGGTGTTCATTTCGTTCTGGCGCGCCTCCGCGATCGTCTTATGCGACCTCGCCTCGACCGCCTATTACATCGGAGGAATAGTCGAGCAGGCGGTCGGCAAGTCCGCACCCTACTTCATCCTTGGGGTGATGCTGTTCTCGTACTGCGTGCGGGCGGTCTATGTCGAGTCGTGCTCGATGTTCACCCGCGGCGGCGTGTACCGCGTGGTCAAGGAGGCGATGGGATCGACGCTCGCCAAGCTGTCGGTCTCGGCGCTGATGTTCGATTACATCCTGACCGGGCCCACCAGCGGCGTTTCGGCGGGACAATATATTGCCGGTCTTACCAATGAATTGCTGAAAGTGATGCACGCTGGCTTCGCGCTGCCGCCCGATATGACCGCGGCGGTGTTCGCGATCGCCATCACGATTTATTTCTGGTGGCAAAACACCCTCGGAATCGAAGAGTCATCGGGCAAAGCGATCGCGATCATGCAGGTCACGACCGTGATGGCCGTCACCATGATGGTATGGTGCGGGCTCACGCTGTTCGTGAAGGGCGGTCATCTGCCGCCGTTCGTGCCCTCGTTCAACAAGGAGTCGCTGGGATGGCTGAATCATCTGCCCTCGGCGCATGCGTTCGGCGCGCTGGGGATAGTGATCGCCTTCGGACATTCGATTCTTGCGATGTCGGGTGAAGAATCGCTCGCGCAGATCAATCGCGAAATCGAAGCACCCAAGCTCAAGAATCTGCTGCGCACCGGCTTCATCATCTTTATATACAGCCTGCTGCTCACCTCGCTGGTTTCATTCTTCGCTGTGATGATCATCCCCGACAGCATCCGGATGGCGCAGTATAGCGACAACCTGATCGGCGGACTCGCGATGTTCGTGGTCGGGCCGCTATGGGCGCGTATCGCGTTGCGCGCGTTCGTGGTGCTGGTCGGATTCCTGATTCTCGCGGGCGCGGTTAATACCTCGATCGTCGGCTCGGTCGGCGTGCTGACACGGGTCGCCGAAGACGGCGTACTGCTCGACTGGTTTCGCCATCCGCACAAGCGATTCGGCACCAACTATCGGATCGTGAACCTCGTCGCCGGCCTTCAGATCGCGACCATTATTCTTTCGCGCGGCGATATGTATGTGCTCGGCGAGGCCTACGCATTCGGCGTCATCTGGAGTTTCGTGTTCAAGACGCTCTCGGTGATCGTGCTGCGCTACAAAGCCCGTTATCACCGGTTATGGAGGATGCCGCCCAACCTGAGCTTCTTCCGCCCGGGCGGTACCGATTTGCCGATCGGCCTCATCTTCACGTTCCTGGTTCTGCTCGCGACGGCGTCGGTGAATCTGTTCACCAAGGAAGTCGCGACGATCTCGGGAATCATCTTCACCTTAGGATTCTTCGTGATCTTTTCCATCTCCCAGCATGTGCAAGGTGACGCCGAGCACGCTTATGGCGAGGAGCCCGAGAAGTTCAACCTCGAGTTGGTGGATGAGAGCGAACTGGTGCCGGAGAAACTGGGGCTCAACGGCGGGGAAAAGAAAATCATCGCGATTCGCGACCCCAACAACCTGACGCATTTGCATCGCTACTTGGCGGATCCTGATAATGCGGCGCTGATTGCGCTAACAGTGCGACTCGAGAAGGGACTCGCTTCGAGCGACGGCGGTCAAGTCTTCAATGACGCCGAGGAGAAGCTCTTCAGCAGGGTTGTAAAGGTCTGCGAGGACCACGGCCGGAAAGTCGCGCCGCTGGTCATCGTATCGAATGACCAGGTGCATGCCATCGCGCGCGCCGCATACCAGCTTCGCGCTACCGAAGTCGTAATGGGCGTGTCAGCGCGCTTCCATCCCGACGTGCAGCTCGAGAACTTCGCGATGCATTGGGGGACGCTCGCCGGCGAGGATCAGCACGTTAAGGTGCGGGTACTTTCGGAGCACGACGACATCCGCGCCGACGTGTAGGCGCCGCGACGAGGCGAAAGATCAGCGGGGTTAGTGCAGATCGTGCAGGTGTACGCGAAGACTCGAAAGCGCGTAGCCAGTAGGCATCGTCTGTTCGTTATCGCGATCCCAGTTCTTGAGTTCCACTTCCCATTGCTCGAGGCGTCAACGACCAGACTGTTCGAGTTCCTGCATGTATTTGCAGCGATACACCCAATCAACCGCTGCCAAACCAGTTAATTTGCTCATAGTTAATCCCTGTATTCGCCCATGCGTTCGATGCTCGCATCGCCCCCCGTTCACATCGATTCAGACGATTCGTGCCCGATGGCGATTCATATCCGAAAACCGTACTACGGTTTCGGTAGACGCATGAGCCATGCCGGGTAAAAAGCCAACAAAAGCAGCGATTTTTTGAGCACCTGCGCGATAGGCATTCCGATATGGAGCACCAAACCGCGCCTTGGGACAGTTCGCGATTGAGGCTATGATGTCTGGTTCGGAGCACTACGATGATCGCGATCGTGGATTACAAAGCGGGCAACCTGACCAGCGTGGCGCGCGCGCTCGATCACCTCGGGCATCGGTGCGAGATCACCGATCGTCCCGAGAAGGTTCGCGCCGCCGATCGCGTGATTTTGCCCGGCGTCGGCGCGGCGGGCGCGACGATGGAAAACTTGCGTGCACTCGGCCTCGCCGAGTGCCTGCGCAACGACGTCGCGAAAGCCGGCACACCCTTCCTCGGCATCTGCATCGGCATCCAGGTGCTGCTCGATCGGAGCGACGAAAACGATGGCGTGAAGTGCCTTGGCATCATTCCCGGTCGCGTCGTCAAATTCCCGAGCTCGATCGATGGACGCCCGCTGAAGGTCCCACAAATCGGATGGAACCGGGTACATCAAGAGAGTCCTCATCCGATGTTCGCGGGAGTGCCCGATAACACCCACTTCTATTTCGTGAATAGCTACTATCCTGTCGCTGACGACAAATCGGTGGTGATCGGGACTTCCGACTATGGAGTTCCATTCGCCGCCGCGATTGCTTGCGACAATGTCATTGCGACGCAGTTCCATCTCGAAAAATCGGGCACGACCGGTCTTCGGATGCTGGATAATTTCTGCCGGATGAAATTCTAGATGCTCGCCAAGCGAATCATCCCGTGCCTCGACGTGCGCGACGGCAAAGTCACAAAGGGCATAAAATTCCTCGCCAACGTCGATGTCGGCGATCCGGTCGCGATGGCGCGTTACTACTACGGGCAGGGCGCTGACGAGATCGTATTCTACGACATCACCGCTTCCAACGAACGGCGCGGCATCATGCTCGAAGTGGTGAGCGCGGTGGCCAAGGAGATCTTCATCCCGTTCAGCGTCGGCGGCGGATTGCGCACCCTCGAGGATATGCGCGCGGTCCTGCTGGCGGGCGCGGAGAAGGTGTCGATCGATTCGGGCGCGGTGCGCAATCCGGAAATCATTTCGCAGGGCGCGAAGGCATTCGGCAGCCAGTGCATCGTGCTCTCGATGCAGGTGAAGTTCACCGGCAAGCGCGCCGAGATCCCCAGCGGTTACGAAGTCGTGATCGATGGCGGCCGCACGCCCACCGGCCTCGACGCGATCGCATGGTCGCGCGACGGCGAGCGGCGCGGCGCCGGCGAGTTGTGCATCAACTCGATCGATCGCGACGGCACCAAGGAAGGTTACGACCTCGAAATCACGCGCGCAATTAGCGAGGCGGTATCGATTCCCGTCATCGCCTCGGGCGGCGCCGGCGAGCCCGCGCATCTGCGCGATGCTTTCACCCGCGGCGCGGCGGATGCGGCAATCGTCGCCTCGATCGTGCACTACGGCGAATACCCGATTCCCGAATTGAAGCGCTATCTGCGCAACTCCGGCATCGAAGTTCGCGACGCCGTGAACCTGGAGGAAAGCGCGGCGTGAAAATCGCGATCGTGGTTTCCGATTTCAATTCCGAGGTCACCACGCCGATGCTCCATCGCGCGATCCAACACGCGACCGCGCTCAAAGCTGAGATCACACATACCGTGCATGTATTCGGAATCTACGACATGCCAACGATCGTGAAGCGACTGCTCCAACGATGGGATGTCGATGGCGTTGTGATGATCGGCGCGGTGATCAAGGGTGAGACCCTGCACGATGAGGTGATCGCGCATGCGATCGCGAACATCGCGGCGCAGCTGGCGGTCCAGTTCGACAAGCCGGTCGGCCTCGGCATCACAGGGCCGGGAATGACCGATGAGCAGGCGGCCGCGCGCATCGACAACGCAAAGAATGCGGTCGAGGCAGTCGTGCGCGTCGCGAAAGCGCTCAAGGATCTCGGCGAGTAGATTTCGCGGCTTGTGCCGCCGTCCTACCCACAGGCTGTTAAGAAATACCAGCAGGCGCATTGAGCGGACGCGCTGAGCTTCCTATACTCAGGCTCGTTGGGCGGTATGGCAGAGGCGGCGGGCACAAATCAGACCTTCTCTACTCGGGCGGCGGCGAGAATTCTCGCGGTGCCTCCCGAGCGTATTCGCTACTGGGTCAAGCGGCAGTTCATCAATCCCTCGACGCTTCGTGGGCGCAACTTCCGCTTCGCGTTCAACGATCTGATCCTGATGCGGCTCGCCAAGGAGCTGCTTCCCACCCGCCGCCATCTCGAACCGATCCAGCGATGCTTCGAGCGAGTGCGCAATATGATCGGACCTTCACGCCCGGTCCACTCGCTGAAGCTGGAAAATCTCGACGGGCACATCGTAATGCGCGACGGCGCCGCCTGCTTCGAGGTGGAATCGGGACAACTGGTTTTTGAATTCGAGAAGCGCGCCAAGGGCAAGGTTGAAGAGCGCTTCGGCGAGGCGCGCGCGCGCGAGCGCTTTGAAGAGGCGCGCCGGATGGCGGAAGAAGATCCGCTGAAGGCGCTCACCATCTACAGCGACCTCGTCAGTCGCGAGCCGGTCAACTTCGATGCGCACATGCGGCTGGCGGCGCTGCTCGAGCACGAAGGCGACATGAAAGGCGCGTTGCGCCACTTCCTCGGCGCGGCAGCGATCGTTCCTGCCAGCTCGGAAGTTCACTACAAGCTTGGCCTGCTTTATCGCAAAACCGGCGAGAACGACGCCGCGATTCGCAGCCTCAATCGCGCGCTCGAATGCGATCCGACTATGGTTGAGGCGCATCGCAATCTCGCCGAGCTGTTCGATCAGATGGGCCGCAAGCGCGACGCCATCAAGCATCTGAGCGCGATCCATCGCCTGATCAAGGGCGACTGAAATCCCTTTCGACGCCGCTTAGGTAACCATTGATCGGGGTTTACATATGTGTAAACCTTGAACCTGCCAGCCAGTTAACTAGATGAATATGCGTGGATCGCGATGTCGTACGAGGAACTTGGGGCTCCGTGGAATGGGCCGTGGATGAGAAAGGAGGCCTTCCAGCGAAGTTGGATTTTGAGATCCTGAGCCCCGCAGATAGAGCCAAGGTCTTCTCCTTGTTTCGAAGGCTCGCCGATTTAGGAACCATTTCAAATCGCGAAAAGTTCAAAAGTCTTGGAACAAAAGGATCTCACCTTTGGGAGTTCAAAAGGCTTTCAGGATCGATTCCTTGGCGACTTCCGGCCAGGTAAGCGCTTTCTCGTGGCGGCCTACCCGAAAAAGAAAAGAGACCAACTAGATCCCGCTGCCGTTACGCGCGCCGCCAAGGTACTTGCGGCCAACGACAAATATGAAAGCTCGAGCGGGGCTTGAACGCATGAAACAAACGCCAACTGACATCGAACTTTTCGAGGCCTCGTCCACCAAGAACCAGAGACTGCTTCGGCAGGAGGATCTGATTCTTGATATAACCGAGCTTCTTAGTGCTGCGATGGAAGATAAACGGGTTACCAAGTCGGAACTCGCCAAACGGCTCGGCAAGACTAAGGGATTCATCACTCAAGTGCTGTCCGGGAATCGCAACCTGACGCTGCGGACCATCGCAGATATCGCCGACGCGTTGGGCTTCCGGGTCCAGGTTCGTCGAGAGCCACTGCCCACGGCAACTCATTCGTCGGCCAAAGTTAGATCCCGTCGCGAAGAGAAACGCCCTGGGGTTCTCCGATACGGCTGATTCATTCCATCGCGCACACGTCTCCCCGTGGCGAGCGCGATTGGATAAGCTTCGATCGATGGCACGTGAAACCCTCAAGCGAATCGATATCCTGCGGCACGAGTTGAAGGCGCTGCGCTTCATCCTCGATAACTTCCATTCTGGAAAAATCGAGCGCGCCGCGGTTCCGCCGCGCGAAGATTTCCAGTCCCCGCAAGGACGCGAACTTTACGACATCATTATGAAGGCGCCCTCGCGCGCGGACGCGGAAGAAAAAATCGCCGAGTTGGATCTCGACGATGTCGACATCGAGTCGTTCCTGCGCCTTTCCGGCGAGCACTACTACACCTATCCCGCGCTGGTACGTGAGCGTGCCCAGGCGATCCGCGCCGGCACCCTCAAGGTCGAAGCCGCGTGAGCTTGCCCGCGAATCTCGTGGAAATTTATTTCCTCCTCGATGGCGGCGGCTCGCTGGTCGTCTATCAGGAGAAAGATACTTCATGGCTCGGCGTGTTGGCTTTTTCCAGTGAGGCAAAGGCGCGCGAGTTCGTCGATGCTAGCAAGCTCGAGGTTTCCGATGTGGTCGCGATCGCAGCGTCCGATGCTGAATCGATCGCGGGACTCATCGCGCAGGTCAAAAAGCGCCTCGTGCGAAACCTGCTGCTCGATCTCAATTACACCAGTGGCGAATGCACTATCGTCGAGTTCGAGGGCGATCGCCTCGGCGCGACTCGCGAGTGGCGGTTCGAACCCGGGCATAAGGGTCGATGAGCGTCTCGTTCGGAGACATCGAAGCGGCGCGCTGCCGCCTCGACGGAATCGTAAAGCCGACCCCTATCATGACCAGCACCACGCTCGATCAGATGATCGGCGCGCGCGTGCTCATCAAGCCCGAAAATCTTCAGAAGACCGGATCGTTCAAAATTCGCGGCGCGTTCAATCGCATCGCCGCGATGACCGATGCCGAGAGGAAACGTGGCGTCGTCGCGGCATCGGCGGGTAACCACGGTCAGGCGCTCGCATGGGCTGCGACCCGCGCCGGTGTGAATGCGACGATCGTGATGCCTCGCACTGCGGCGATCGCGAAAATCGCGGCCACTCGTGGCTACGGACAGAATGTCGTGCTCGAAGGTGTCGACTACCAGGAAGCGCGTCGCGCCGCCGAAGCTCTATGCGAGGAGAAAGGCGCGCTATTCGTTGACGCCTACGATGATCCGTTGATCGTCGCGGGACAGGGGACGGTAGGAATCGAAATCGCGGAGCAAGCCGCGCCGGATGTCGTGATGGTCCCGGTTGGCGGCGGCGGTTTGATCGCGGGAATCGCGATCGCAATCAAGGAGCGCTTCCCGCATGCCGAGGTTATCGGCGTCGAGGCGGCCGGCTCTCCGCAGCTCAGTTTGAGTCTCGCGAACAATGCGCCATCCTCGATTGACCGCCCGGTCGATACCATCGCCGACGGCCTCGCCACCGGCCGGATTGGCAAGATCCCATTCGAAGCGATTTCTGTGTTGGTGCGGCGCGCGGTCACCGTCGATGATTTCGAGATCGGAGAGGCCGTCTTGCTCATGCTCGAGCGGATGAAGCTGCTTGCCGAGGGCGCCGGTGCGACCGCGCTCGCGGGAGCGCTCAAAATCGCCGACGAGCTGAAGGGCAAGACCGTCGTGGTGGTGGTGAGCGGCGGCAATATCGATATCAACCTGCTCGACCGCATCATCGGGCACGGCCTCGCAAAGATGGGGCGCCTGTTCCGCTTCGCGATCGACATGCACGATCGTCCCGCCGAACTGGCCAAGCTGCTCACCGAGATCGCATCGACGGGCGCCAATGTTCATACCATCGAGCACGATCGCACGCGGCGCGACATTCCGATCGGCAGCGCGCGCGTGATGCTGGAGCTCGAGACGCGCGGCCCCGATCACATCGCGCTGATCCGCTCGCATCTCGCCGCGCGAGGTTACACGGTCGTCGAGTAACCGTGTGCCAGGTCGAACTAGATGAGTTTGGTGCCGGTTGCCTTCTCGTGTACTGAAACGAGCTGTTTCGCCAACATCTCCTGGACCATTGATTCAAGCACCGAAACATCCAACCGTTTCTTCGCCCACGCCTCATCGGCCGCTTCGAGCGCTTTGTAGTAAGGCTGTTTATTGTCCGCGATCTGTTCCGGAATCGTACGCGTACCTGGCAGTTCGTACCCGCAGAGTATACTCAGGACGGCATAGGAAACGGCACGTGCGGTGCGCCCATTTCCATCATCGAATGGATGAATCCAGTTCGTCCGCCAAAGCAAGTACGCTGATAAGTGGATCGGCGTTTTGTCCAGGTTCTCGTTCACGTAGTCACACATCTCTTCCACCAGAGCTGGCACCATCTCTGGTGGCGGAGGATTGTGTCGGCTCAGCCCTATCTTCATTTCGTCTGGTCTGTAGACGCCGGGATACGGGCTTAAGCCAAGAATGGCCACTCGATTCAAACGCAGGATGTGTGAAGGCCGAAGCTTGAAGGGCGTCTTTGCTATCGATTCGCGCACCAACCCCCTGATCTCGTCGAATTGACGAAGACCGTTACGAGCTTCAATGCGAGCAATTTCTTCCGGGTCGGTCGGGAGCGCTGCTCTTAACGGCTGGCTCGCTCTGTCACCCTCATTTTGCAGAGTCTTCCTCGGCCAGGCTGCGAGCGGCGTCTTCGATGGTGGTCCTGGTCACGCGTTCGTTTTCAATATGAGTGTTGCCGTACGCGAAACTGCGTCGCTGCTCTTCGCGCTGCTCTCGGGTCATCTGAACAGAACGTGCGGCCTTCAATAGCGCCTGTAGATTTTGCGACATCGTACCACCTCCACCATGACTGACGTGAAAAGATAGCGAAGATTCAGCCGCAATGAAAACGATCTAACGATCTTAAGATAGCAAGTACTTGGTGATTACGTGAACATCGCGGCGAGGCCTTTAGGCTTGACCATCTTGCCTGCAGGCTTGGCCGACTGCGCCATCTCCTGCAACTGCTTTGCGAACGCTTCGGCCTCCGCGGCCTGACGCGCTTCGAAGTCCGCCAGCTCCTTCGCGCGGCGGGCCTCCAGGCGCTCACGTTCGCGTCGTCGGCGTCCATAGAAACCCTCGAACGCCTCGCGCACGTTGCGGCATAGCGTCGTGTTGGGCACGAACGAGCCCGAGCAGTTCGGGCAGTAGAAAACCACGCCGGCCTGGAAATGGCGATACGGAATCGAGAACGGCTCGTTGCAATCCTTGCATTCGACCGGCACCGCCCAGGTCGCCGGATCGTATTCCTCCACCGATGCGGCAGATGCCGGTGTCGCCACGGCGACAGGTTGAGGCTTCGGGGCCGGCGCGGGAGCACTCGCGGCAGCGGGCGCGGGGGCTGCGGGAGCGGCTGCGGCGCCATTCGATGCGGCGGCGGGTGCTGGCGCGGGAGCGGCGGCGGCGCCTTCCTTCCGAAAGCGCGACGGCGCGTCATCGGCAATCGTCAACTCGGGATGCAGCGCGCGCGCTCGATCGAGCAGCACCTTTTCGGTCTCGGGATTGTTGGGATCCGGAATGCAGCAATCGACCGGGCATACCGCCGCGCATGCCTCATGATCATAGAAGCCGACGCATTCGGTGCATTTCGAAGGGACGATATAGAAGATGTCCTGCGCGATCGCAGGATTCGATGCGCCGTTCAGTTCCCACGAAACGCCGCCCGCATAGATCGCGGTGTTGGGGCATTCGGGCTCGCAGGCTCCGCAGTTGATGCAATCGCTGGTGATGATAGTCGCCATCGACGATTTCTAGCTCCCGAAAAAATTCGATGCTGAAAGATCTATTTGCCCACTCTCGTCAACTACTGCCGCGACAATCTGAGGCCACGGGCGAAGGCCCTCCTTTAAAACTGACCAGGAGAAGGGATTGTGGTTTTCTTACTCAGATCCGGGTCAGAGTTGGCCGCCATTGCGCAGGCTCCATCAGCATCTTGTTGCAAGTTTGAATTGCTTGGATCCTTTTTGGCCGCTGCCCTCGCAGCTTCACACTTCTGGGCCAAAACAGCGTAAGAATCGGAATGGGCGGCGCACGCGGAAACCGCCCCCACAGCGCCCATCGCTATCACGCAGAGCATCCAATAACAGACCCGATTCATGGTGCGTTATCCAGCTAAACCCTATCAACCGCGATTTTGCCTCGCAATCGACCCAGCGCAAACCCTCGCGATGGCGTTGGGGCCAAGCATCAATTTTGGACTATGCTGCCAAACGTTAAGATGACACGAGGTACCGCGATATGGATCTCAGTTTCACCAGCGAAGAAGAACAACTGCGCCAGAAAGTCCGCCGCTTTCTCGAGGAGGAAATCCCCAAGTCCGGCCTCAAGTCCGCGTCCGAGGGGCGCGAGGACAAGGCCTGGCTCGCGAAGGCCAAAGCGTGGCAGCGCAAACTGTACGAGGCCGGTTACCTCGCACTCGCATGGCCCAAAGAATATGGCGGGCAGGCGATGGATCCGGTCAAGCAATCGATCGTCAACGAAGAAATGGTGCGCGCCAACGCGCCCTACCTGGTCGGCGGTTCCGGCCTCGGCATGTTCGGGCCGACGCTGATTTCGTGGGGCGACGAAGAACAGAAAAAAAGATTTCTGCCGAAAATCCTCACCGCTGAAGAGATCTGGTGCCAGGGATATTCCGAGCCCGGCTCGGGATCCGATCTCGCATCGTTGCGCACGCGCGCCGAGATCAATGGCGACGAGTTCGTCGTCAACGGGCAAAAGGTGTGGACCTCCGGCGCGCAGTACTCGGACTGGATGTTCTGCCTGGTACGCACCGATCCTGAGGCGCCCAAGCATCGCGGCATTTCTTACATTCTGATCGATATGAAGTCGCCCGGCATCACGGTGCGCCCGCTGGTGCAGATGACCGGCGACAAAGGCTTCAACGAAGTTTTCTTCGACAACGTTCATGTCCCGCGCAAAAATCTGGTCGCCAAGCTTAACGAAGGATGGTTGATCGCCAACGCGACGCTGTTCCACGAACGCAACATGCTCGGCGCGTCGACCGGCAGCCAACAGCGCTTCAATCGGTTGCTCGCGCTCGCGAAGAAGATTCGCCGCAACGGCAAGCCGCTCATCGAGGATCCGGTGTTCCGCCAGCGTCTGGTCAACCTCGAGATCAAGGTCGAAGCGATGCGCTTTCATTCGTATCGCCAGCTCACCGATCAGATGCGGGGGAAAAATCCCGGCGTCGAGGCGATGGTCAACAAATTGGTCGGCACCGAGCTGAACCATGACCTCGCGACCGCCGCGATGGAGGCGATGGGCGACTACTCGATGCTCTCGCGCGACGACGAGCAGGCGCTCGATCACGGCTACTGGCCGTACGAATGGATGTTCTCGCTCGGATTGGTGATTGGCGGTGGAACTTCGCACATCCAGAAGAACATCATCGCGGAGCGCGGCCTCAAGATGCCGAAAAGCAGATAGGGAAAAGACAAAACCGCAGAGGCACAAAGACACAGAGTCAGACAAACAGATGCGGGCCGCAGCGGCCCTGTTTAAGAATCTTCTGGTCCCCCTTCCCGTGCGGGAAGGGGTTAGGGGGTTAGGTCTAAGATTCATGGACTTTGGAATCAGCGAAGAACAGGAACAACTGAAAAACAGCGCACGCGAATTTCTCACCGGCGAATGCCCTACCACCTTCGTGCGCAAAGTGATGGCGTCCGAAGATGGCGCCGCGCCCGAACTCTACACGCAGATCGCCAAGCTCGGATGGAACGGCCTCATCGTCCCGGAGAAATTCGGCGGTGCCGGTCTCGCGATGCTCGACATGGCGGTACTCCTCGAAGAGCAAGGCTATGCCGCGATGCCCGGGCCGTTTCTGTTTTCCTCGGTACTGGCGGCGTCGGCCCTGAAGGAATTCGGCACCGACGAGTTGCAAAAGAAATGGCTCCCCGCGCTCGCGGAGGGCAAGGCTATCGGCACCGTCGCGATCGCCGAGGAAGACGACGGCATCGAGCCGAAGAGCATCCGCACCCGCAGCGGTGCTCATAGCGGCGAGATCATCATCAGCGGGCGCAAGATGTTCGTGCCTTATGCGAACGTCGCAGATTTTATCATCGTCGCGGCGCGGTTTGGCGATGCGCCCGATGACGTAACGTTCTTCGCAGTCGATTCGAAATCAGCGGGCGTGGATATTCGGATGCTGAAGAGCCTCGATCTCACGCGGCGCGTGTGCTCGGTGGAACTCCAGGATGCCCGCGTCAAATCGACCGCCGAGTTTCGGGGCGGCAGCGACGCGTTCCGGCGGATGATCGATATCGCCTCGGTCGCGATCGCGGCCGATTCTCTCGGTGGCGCGGAGCGCGCGCTCGAGATGGCGGTGGAATACTCAAAAGTCCGCGAGCAGTTCGGCAAGCCGATCGGATCCTTCCAGGCGCTGAAGCATGCCGCGGCGGAAATCGTCTCGGAACTCGAGCCCGCCCGCTCGCTGCTTTGGTATGCCGCTTACGCACTCGATGCCGAGCCGAAGGAAGCGCCGCGGGCGGCCGCGATGGCGAAGGCGCGCCTCTCCGAGATCTACAGCCGCACGACTGATCGCGCGGTCCTGATGCATGGTGGCATCGGCTTCACCTGGGAGCATGACATCCATCTGTGGTTCAAGCGCTCGCGCTTCGATGAGTCGTATTTCGGCTCGCCGCCATATCATCGCGAGAGAGTCGCCCAGTTGGGTGGCTATTGATGAAGTTCGACATCTTCTATCAACTCCCGGCGGCGCGGACGCAAAGGGTTCAGGACCGATATCGCGAGTTGATTGATGAATCGATCGAAGCCGACCGCCTCGGCTTCGATACTGTGTGGCTGGCCGAGGTGCATTTCGCGCCGCGCTTCTCGACCATGCCGACGCCGCTGCTCCTCCTTGCCGCGATAGCAGAGCGTACCACGCGGCTGCGGCTGGGGACGGCAGTCAACCTGATGCCGCTGCATCATCCGCTGCGCCTCGCCGAGGAGATCGCGACTCTCGACGTGCTCTCGGGCGGGCGCGTGGAATTCGGCGGCGGCCGCGGCGCATTTCTGCTCAACTATCGCGGCTACGGCGTCGACATGGTGGCCAGCCGAGCCTTGTTCGCGGAGAACCTGGATTTCGTCAAGCGCGCGTGGACCGAGGAGCGACTGACGTTTCACGGTGAGCATTTCAATGTCGAGGGCATCGAGGTCATACCGAAGCCGCTCCAGAAGCCGCATCCGCCGATTCGCCTCGCCGCCAACAGCGTCGATACGTTCGCATTCGCGGGTGAGCATGGTTATCCGATTTTCGCCGGCGGCCCGGTCAATCCGATTCCGGTGCTGGGCGAGCGATTGGAGATTTACAAAGGTGCGCTCACCAAAGCGGGCAAGCAGGCGCCCGACGATTGGCTCGCCGCCGCGCTGATGGTGCAGGTCGGACGCGATCGCGCATCGGTGCGCGCGACTATCGAGCCGAGCCTGCGTCACTACTTCACTTCCGTCGGTGAAATCATCGAGCCGGAGAGCAACGCCCCCGCGCATCAGGCGCAGTTCAAGGCGATGCAAGATCGTTTGCGGGCAGTTCCATATGAGACGGTTGACACGACGATGGGAATTTTCGGCGACCCGCAATACTGCATCGATCGCATCGCGGAGTTGCGCGAGCGCTTCAATTTTTCACGGCTGGTGTGCTGGTTCGAGGTGGGCGGACAGACCGGTCATCGCAACGTGATCGATTCGATGCGAATGTTCGCCGAGAAAGTGATGCCGAAATTCAGCTAGGTCTCAGGCGTGCGCAGCTTTGGGTTTCTCGGAGGAAGCGTCCGGGTGTTGCTCCGCGCTGGGGTTGCGCCGCATGAGCTTCATCACTATCCGTTCGTAGAGGAAATACAGCGATGCGGCGATGCCGACAGCGAGCAGCCCCGAAGCGGCCATCAGCGCAGCGGCAATTAGCAGGTGCATCTGGGATAGAACTTGGATCATTTACCCTTCCTCTCTATCAATATTCCAAACGTAAGGAGGAAGCCAGAAATAATAGCCACTCCCATCGTTTCAGGCCAAAAATTCGGTCCGAGTTCGGTGCCTTTCAGCAAGTAGTCGAGCGGAACGAAAACCAGAATTAGCGCGGCGACTTCGCGTAAGAACTCGCTGAACATGTGGGCGATGGATTCGCGATGGTCTACTCTATCGTTCGGCATCGTCCTGCGAGGACATCAAGGTTTCTCTGAAAGTCGCAATCGTATAACATAGTGTTAGCTGAAGAAACATGGGTAAGGACGCGGATGCGAACCTGATCGGCGAAAATTGCAAAAACAAACCCACTCCGCTGCCGATGCTCTTCGGAATCGCGACGCGAGCGAAAATTACAAAACGAAGCCAAATCATCCGCGGAAATACTGCACTTTCGAAAAT
Source organism: uncultured delta proteobacterium (assembly GCA_963815835.1). Classification (GTDB taxonomy): domain Bacteria; phylum Desulfobacterota; class Binatia; order Binatales; family Binataceae; genus DATGKG01. Next base: position 1,039,326 of record CAWFIF010000001.1, on the reverse strand, counting down.
CCAACGATGAAAATCGTTTGTACCGAAGCCTCCCACGCTCGCGGTGTTTCAGGCTTCCCGCTCACAGCGAAAGTGCAGAAACAAAGCCACCGCTGGTTCAGGCGATCAAATGGCGTAACCTCGCGATATTGTTAGGTTTTTACGGACAAATGCTGCCTCATTTCAGGGCAAGAGGCGAGGCGCTCAGAGCACCAGGGTCGAGTTCCACGATCGAGCGGCCTCGCGTTTCGGGAAGCGTCCACACCATCGCGGCGCCCGAGAGCGAGAAAAGCGCGCCAATCGAAAGCGCAGCGCCCAATCCGAAACGCCTGCCCAGTTCGGTGATCACCAGCGGGGTGAAGAATTGAAATCCTCGCGTCACATTGAGCAACGCGCCCATCGCGGCGTTGCGCACTCGTGTCGGCAACAGCTCCGACATATAAGGTGCGGCGCCCGACCACAGTCCGGTGCCGAAGCCGGTCAATATCATCGCCGCAACAATCAGTCCTGGAACTCGCGAGGCCTGCGGCCACATCAGCGTCGACGGGATGAGTCCGAGGGCGAGACCCAGTGCGAACATGGTGAACATCGGACGGCGCCCGAAGCGATCCGCCAGCATCCCGAAAATCGCATAGCCGAACACTCCCCCGTACTGCATATGGATCATCAGGCGCCCGGCCTCGGCGGTGCTCAGCCCGCGTTGCATCTGCAGATAACCGGGCATCCAGCTGTAGGTGAACCAGTAGGCTTCGGAGTTGAGCAGCAGCCAAAATCCCAACAGCGCGATCACGTGGCGATGCTCACGCACCGCCGCCCATTCGTCGGGGCCGAAGAATGCGCGTTTGCCGGCGCGCTGCCAGACGTCGCTCTCGGGCAGAAAACGCCATTCGGCGATCGCGATGACGGCCGCGGGCAGTGAGGAGAGTGCGAACACCCACCGCCATCCAACGTGCGGCTCGAGGTAGCCAGACGCCGCCGCGGCCAGCAACACGCCGAGCGGCGCTCCAGTCTGCACGTATCCGGCGTATCGCCCGCGACGCGCGGCCGGCATGCTCTCCGCGATCAGCGCCTGACCCGAGGCCCATCCGCCGCCGATACCGAGTCCGGTAAATGATCGATAGAGCATCAGTTCGAACAGCGAATGGCTGGTGGCGCAAAGCAGCGTGCCCAAACCATAGATGGTCACGGTGGCGACGACGATGGGCTTGCGCCCGAAGCGATCGCCGAGGAAGCCGAATATCACACCGCCAAACGCGGTCATTAGAAACGACGTGCCGAGCAGCAGCGATGAGTCGGTGGTGCTAAACTGGAGGTCGCGCGCGATCGGAACCAACAGGAACGAGTAGAGGATCAGATCATAGAAGTCGAAAATCCACGCCGCAAAACATAGCGCCATGATCCGATAATGAATCGGGGCAAGGGGTTGCTCATTGAGAAGGAGCTGCGCGGTCCCGCTTGATGTCGCGACTGGCTCGGCAACCGTAGACGATCCCCACTCCTGTGCATTCACGCGACAGTTATCGCGAGATCGAATGCTCCGCGCAATCTGCAAGTCCCATCACGGATGTACGCGGATACAACGGTAGGGAAATCATCCATCACCCGGCGCATCGAACAGACGCTAAACTCCATACGCCCTGCTCTAGGTGAAATATCTTATGGCATCATATAATACTCTAAGAGATGATTATAGATGTCATATGATGCAACAGAGGCTTCTAGATCGGAAATCCATTTGGCTCGCGCTCGCGAGTGTTTTCCTTTTGACTTCAACACTTCACGCGACGCCCCCGTCGGTCGTCACGCAGATGTACGACAATGGTCACACCGGATGGAATTCCCATGAAACGCGTTTGACGGTGGCGAACGTGAAGTCGAATTTCAGATTTTTTTTCAAGGTTCGCACCGACGGCCAAACTTATGCGCAGCCTCTTTACGTACCCGCTCTAAAAATGGGGCGGCTCGGCACTCACAACGTAGTTTTTGTCGCGACCGAGAATAACACCGTCTATGCCTTCGATGCTGACAGGGCTCATGCTCCGCTGTGGTCGAAGAATCTGACCCCGTCCGGAGAGACGTTGCAGGTCGCCGACGACTACAACAACACTCGCGTGCCGCAAATCGGTATCACCGGAACACCTGTAATCGACGCGGCCAGCGGCACGCTATACGCGGTCGCCGCAAGTAAGACGACCTCAACGGCAACGGTGTTTCATCAGCGTCTGCACGCGCTCGACATTACCAATGGGAAGGAACGCCCGAACAGTCCTGTCGATATCGTGGCCAAGTACCCGGGGACGGGCGGCACCCAGGACGGGAACGGCAACGTCGTTTTTGATCCACTGGTCGAGTTCAATCGGCCTGCGCTGTTGCTCTTTTCGGGCAACATCTACACCGCGTGGGGTTCCCACGAAGATAATGGCGACTATCAAGGATGGGTAATCGCCTACGACAAGACTTCGCTGGCGCAGGTTGGGGTGTTCAATACCTCACCGAACCTGCCCACCGGGGTTGGCGGAGGATCCATCTGGCAAGCCAGTATAGGACTGGTGGCCGACGACGCATCGATCTATGCGCTCACTGCCAACGGACCATTCGACACCGCTGGTTCGAACTATGGCGATAGCGCACTGCGATTGGGGTCCAGTCTGAACCTCGCCGACTACTTCACGCCCTGCAACCAGCAGGAATTGAACGACCTCGATGTTGACCTCGGTTCGGGCGGCATGATGGTCCTGCCCGATCAAGCCACCGGCCCCACGAAGCTCATCACTTTCACGGGTAAGGAAGGTTCGATTTACCTCGTCGATCGAACCGCGATGGGCGGCTACACGCCGACCCAGGTCCCTGACAATGTTTCGTGCAACGACAACGTCGTTCAGGAACTGTGGAGGGTGCTGGGTACGGCCCCTACCGACGGTAACTCCAATCGCGATGCGTACTGGGGTGCGCCCGCGTACTTCCGTGATTGGTCGGGACACCAGTATGTGTACTTCCCGGGCGACTACTCACCGATTACAGAATTCGATCTCGTCAATGGGTCATTAACCGCTGGCACGACCGCAGGCGGCAATCCTAATCAGACTCCATCTTCCGAATATAATTTCCCGCACGGCGGCACTATACCCACCATATCTTCTAACGGCGGGGATCCCTCGACCGCGATTCTGTGGGCGATACGACGCGCGCTGCCGCCCTCTGATGGGTACGGACCGCTCACGCTTGATGCGTTTGCAGCAACGGATCTGACCAATCAGATTGTCTTCGACATTCCAGCCGGCTCGTGGAATTTCCACAATGACGCGTTTCTGATTCCCACGGTCGCAAATGGCAAGGTCTATGTGTCGTCCGGCGGCGAGCTCGACGTGTTCGGCGTTAGTTCCGCGGTGCCCGGGCCTCCTGGTTCGATTCGATTGAGCAGCAGCCGCTTGAATTTCGGTAAGGTGGCGGTCAACTCGACAAAAACCGGAACCTTCATCGTGCGCAATGTGAGCAAGGGCGACCTTCACGTCAGCATCGGACCGATGCAGGATCCCTTTCTGGTACAAAGTGGAGAACCGATGACTCTGTCCGGGGGACAATCATCACCCGCTATCAGTGTGCAATTCGCACCGACCGGCAGCGGTTTCTTCTCGCAAAACCTGACCGTGAGCAGCGATGACCCCAAACATCGGTCGCTCTCTGTGACGATGACCGGCACTGCTAAATGAGGTACTCGTTTGAGCACCGCCACTAACTCCGCTCAGCCACAACACGGCGCACCCGATGCCATCTTTGCCAGATGGCGAATTCGGCACGCTTCCACTCCTCGCCTACTCGCTCGAAAATAGAAGCTCTCCTGGGACAGTTCAGAAATCGGCAAGGCTTCGGCACGATCGGTACAATACTGTTCCTATTGGATACGCGCATGCGGACGTGTTTGGATAGTTGGGTGCGCAATCCACCCGTGCGCGTGGATGGACTTATCCTTCAGTGGGAGACGCCTAGATGATCAAGAGAGCTTTTCGATGGCTGCTGCGGACGGTCGCGGTACTGATCGTGCTTGGCATAGTCGCGCTCCTTTCCGAGTACATTTCGCATCGCGTGCAGCCCGGCTCGGTGCTGGTCGTTACCTTCAAAGGCCCGGTGGTTGAACGTGGGAGCGTCAACTTTCTTGGGATGCTGAGTCCGCGCGAGACGCCGCTCAACGTGATGCGGGTAGCACTCACCAAGGCCGCCAAGGACCAGCGGATATCCGGACTCGCGATCAAGATTATCGACACCCAGATGGAGTTGTCACAGGCGCAGGAGATCGCGGGCCTGATCGGCAAGTTCAGGGATTCAGGCAAATGGACCAGCGCATATGTCGAGACCGCCGGCGAAATGTCGCCCGGCAATCTCCCTTACCTCGTAGCCGCCGCGACCGGCGAGGTATCGTTGATGCCCGAGGGGGAACTCGACCTCGTTGGCGTCGGCGTGCGCGAGGTCTTCGCGCGCGGAACCCTGGACTGGGTCGGTGTGCGCCCCAACTTTGCGTCGATGGGCAAATACAAGAGCGCCGCGAACGTCTTCACCGAGAAGGACTTCACCCCCGCACAGCGCGAAGAGGATGAAGCGCTCGTCGGTGCAATGTTCGATCAGATCGTCGGCCAAACCGCCAAGGAGCGCGGCATCAACGTAGAGCAGATGCGCGCGATCGTCGATCAGGCGCCGCTCAACGCGGGCCTCAGCCTCAAGACGCATATGGTCGAGCGGCTCGAATACGACGATCAGTTTACCGATCGCATCAAGCATCACGGCGGCGGCAAGCATCGGATGGTGGACTTCACCGACTACGTGCACCCCAGCATGCTCTCCGGCTTTGGCTCGCAGGATCAGATCGCGCTCATCTATTGCGACGGCGAGATCGTGCGCGGCCAGGCCGAGGGCATCGGGCTGACCGGCACCGAGATGGCCGCCTCAGACGATATGGACGAGGCATTTAAGATTGCACGTGAGAACGATTCCATCCGCGCGGTTATTTTGCGTGTTGACTCGCCTGGCGGCTCGGTTATCGCGTCGGAGCTGATTCGGCGTGCGGCGGAACTTACCGCGCACAAGAAGCCGATCATCGTCAGTATGTCAGGCTATGCGGCCTCGGGAGGTTACTGGGTTTCGACGCCGGCCTCGCTCATCTTCGCCGAACCGGGAACTATCACCGGATCGATCGGCGTGCTCGGCGGCAAGTTCAACCTCGGGCCGGCTACGCAAAAGATTTACCTCAACAGCGGCGCCGTCACTCGCGGTGCCAACGTCGAGATGTTCGACGAATTTACCGACTTCACGCCGCGTCAGATGAAGATTTTTCAGGATCAGTTGCTCGGCGACACCTATCAGAAATTTCTCAAGGTGGTCGCGGATAGCCGCCACATGAGCGTTCAGGACGTCGATGCGATCGCGCAGGGACGCGTCTGGACCGGCGAGCAGGCCGCGCAGAACAAGCTCGTCGATCGATTGGGTGGGTTTTCCGAGGCGCTCGCGGCGGCCAAGAAAGCGGCCAAGCTTCCGCCCGATCGCGAAGTCGCGCTGGTGGAATTGCCGGAGCAGCCCGGGCCCTTGGCGAAGCTTCTTAGCGGCGGCCTGATTACCGCACGCGCTCCCCAGCTTCCGGCCGCGATGCGCTCGATGGCGCCTGGGTTAATGATGATCAAGGCTGCGCTGTCGCGCGGCGGGACTATAGGCGCGGTTTATTGCCCAGTCGTTCCGATTTGGTAGGAGACGATCGCCGCTTGCGGTGCTAGGATTTTCACATGGATGCGCAGCTCGAAGGATTTTTGAACACACTCGGCGAGGCCGAGCGAGCGGGTGGACGAGTTCTGCATGAACTCACTGAGATGGCCAAGTCGCCGGAACTGAGAGAGCTTCTCAAAAAGGTCGGCCACGACGAGGGCTACTACGCCGGCGAGTTGGCCGCGCATGTCCGACGCCTCGGCGGCGCGCCCTCCAACAAAACTGGGGACTTCGTCGAGAAGGTTCGCGCGGTGAACGATTTCCGCGGCAAGCTCGAGTTGCTCAATCGTGGCCAGCGCTGGGTCATCCGCAAGATCGAGGAGAACCTCGCAAGCCTCACCGACGCCGACCTGCGCGCGTTTCTCGTCTTGATGGCGAAAGGCCATCATGTGAACATCGGCGCACTGGACGACGCGCTGAAGGAAGGCCTCACCTGACGGTTATCGATAACCGAACCGAATTATAACCCGTGAAAGAGACGCTGATCGGATTGATAATGGTTGCGCTGACGGCGGTCGGTTTCTACTGGATCGCGCGCAACCGCTACAAATGCCCCTCGTGCGCGCGGCCGGTGAAATGGAAGGACGTCAACTGTCCTCATTGCGGCGCCGACATGAAATTCCAACATCGCACCGGCCCCAGCACCCAGCCGCCGAAGCGCGTCAGTCATCTCAAGCCGCTCAATCCGCCGACTCGCTCGCGCCGCAATCGCGGCTGAACCGGACAAAGACCGACTCTTTCGCATGGTTCAATTCGCGGGATAGTTTGAGGTGTGCCGATAACATGCATCGAAAGGGTCGTCGTCGCGGTCACCGATCTTCAGGACGCCTGCGATCGATGGTCCAACGCGGGCTTCGCCATCGCATCGAAGCGCATTCGCCGCTTCCAATTAGACGTTGCCCAACTTCATGCGGGCGCGATCGGGATTGATCTGTATGAAATCAAAGATCGTATGCGCCAGCAGGGGATGTGGAAGTCCGCACTTGGGCGTGGTGACGGAATCGTCGGATGGGCGTGGGGGATCGATGATTATGCTGCCAGCGACGGTGATCTTTACCCGATGACGTCTTCTGTCGGTGATGGTGCAAACTTCCTTCCCGGCGTCATGACTTTGGGCGTCGCAGTGGATACTGACCTCGCCACCCGTCGGGCAAATCTCGAACAGCTTTGCGGCGTCAATCAAAACACCGTTGACTACCTCGAGCACATAGTTGTGATGACGCCTTCGCTGGAAGATGCGATCGCGGCGCATGAGAAAATAGGCATCCCGTGCAAGCGCATCCGCGAGGCGGGCGGCGGCGTTCGTCAGGCATTCTTCAAACTTGAACAAACCGTGCTTGAGATCGTCGGGCCCGGCCGCGGCGAGCCTCACGTATGGGGCCTCGCGTTCATGTGCAAGGACATCCGGCGCGCGGTTGACCTCGCGCGCACCAACGGGATGGAGGCGACGGAGCCGAAAACCGCGATTCAGGGCGGCAAGATCGCGCGCATCGTCAACCCCCTCGATGGCGTCGCGGTCGCATACATGGAGCCGGCCTAACCCTTCTTCTTCGATGCGGCTGACGTCGGGCCTTTCACGGCGTTGACTGGCAATACGATGTCGAGGCTGCGCCATAGATACCATGCCGCCGCGGTGCGATGCGGTTTCCAACGCTCAGCGAATTCGCGCAGTTCTTTCGGCGTCGGACGTTTCGCCAATCCGTAGGCTTTCATTACCGCCGTCTGCACGCCGAGGTCGCCGGCCGGCATCACATCCGGTCTGCCGAGGTTGAACATCAGGAACATCTCGGCGGTCCATTGCCCGATGCCTTTCACTTGCGTGAGCTCGGCGATGATCGCATCGTCGTCCATCTTCGGGAAGCGATGGAAGTTCACCTTCTTCGCGACGACATCCGCCGCGAGCCCCTTGATATAGAGCGCTTTTGGCTTCGAAAGCCCCACCTTGCGAAGTCGCGTCAGCGGTGTCGCCAGGACCTGTTCCGGTGATGGAAACCGTCGTCCGGGGTACAGCGCGATGAAGCGTTTGAGTATCGCGCGCGCCGCATTGCCCGCGAGTTGCTGAAAAATGATCGCGCGCGCCAATGCGGGAAACCGCTCGCGGCGATGGGTCGCATCGTAAGGACCGACCTGCTCGATGATCCGCGCCATAGTGGGATCGACGCCAGTCAGATGAATCGGCGCGGGATGCGAATGCTTTATCTTTGGAGTTGCCATTGATTATGAGTGGGCAAAATCTTGCACGCCTGATAAACCTCTTCAATGGCAGCGGCGGCCGCCGGTGGACTATGGATCAAGACAATCGCCTTCTGATGTGTCCGGAGAATCTCCACGAGGGGATGAAGCTCGGTCCGGTTTTCTACATCGTTAAGCCCGAGCAGATCGAGGCCTTCGCGCGTGGGACCGCCAGCCAGAGTCCGCTGTTCACGAAAAATTCTCCAGCGGGCGATCAAATCGCGCCTCCCACCATGAGGTTACAGGATTATGCGCTCCTCATCGCCGCGCACTTCTATGGCGGCTCAGGCGGCGTGCACGCGAAACATTGGAGCGAGTTTCACGCGCCGATGCGTGCCAATCAGGCGGTGAAAACCGAGGGCCGGATCACCAGGGTCGAGCGCAAGCGCGGGAAGTTCTATTTCGAGCTGGAATACGAATCGCGCGACGCGACAACCGATGAGTTGCTGATGCGCCAGGCAATAACGTCCGTGTTGCTTTTGGAAGGAAAAATCGCATGAGCGCCGATGCGACGAACCTCAGACGCGAGTTGGTGTCGAAGCCGTACCTTCTCGATGCCGGCGCCGCGAAGGCATATGGCGAGGGAATCGAATCGCCGCCGCGTCGCGCGCCGCGGATGAATATCCATACTGATGAAGAAGCCGCACGCAAGGCGGGCTTTCGCGCACCGATCGCCGGCGGCGAGCAGACCTACGCAGTGATGGCGAACTTCATTCTCGATTCGTTCGGGATCGGTTTCCTGCGCGGCGGGCGATTGGAGGCAGCTCTCGTCAAGCCGGTCTTCTACGGCGACACGCTGACGATGCACGCGCGAATCGTTGATGATACTTCGCAACTTGAGCTCGAAGTGTGGACCGAGAACCAACGCGGCGAGCGCGTGCTGATCGGAACCGCACGAGTGCCGAAGCAATCGCAATGAGCGGTGGACCGGCCACCGCGGCGAGTCGTCCGCCCGCGCAATCGGCGCGCACCGCGCCGATTTGGAAGAAAGCACTACCGTATGTAGGCACCGTCGCGATCTTTGCGCTGATTTTCTGGCGCATCCCGATGACCAAAGTGGGCGAGGCACTCAAGCAGGCGCCGATCTTTGAATTCGTCGCCGTGTTTCTTCCCTTCTCCGCCTTCTATTGGATGATCGATTCGCTGTGTCTGACCTGGGTGGTGCAACGCTTCAACGCGCCGATGCGCTTTCGCGATATCGTGCCGATCCGCGCCAGCATGTACCTGCTCGCGCTCATCAACACCAACCTCGGGCAGGGCGGCGTCGCGTACTATCTCTACCGAAAAGCAAAAATCCCCTTCCTCGAGGCGCTCAGCTCCATCCTGTTCATCGCGCTGATGGAAGTCTACCAACTGTTTCTTTTTTCGACCCTCGGCGTGATCTTCTATCACCCAACATCTCCCGCTCAGACCGAGATCGTCAAAATACTTCGGGTCGTTTATGTGATCGCATGGACATTGCTTTTCGCGATCATCGGACTGTTTGCGATAGCGCGCCGCAACGCGACCCTTCACCAATGGATCGCCACCAGCCGCCCCGGCGCGATCGCCGGGACGTTCCTCAAGGCGCGGCCGCTCGACTATGCGATCGTGTTAGGAATCAAGGCGCCCAGTTTTCTCGCTTCGGTGCTGACGCAGTATTTCGCGCTGGCGCTGTACGGGATAACGATCCCCCTCGTGAAGCTGATGCTATTTCTGCCGCTGGTATTTCTCGCCGCCGCGCTGCCGATCGCGGTGGCGCACCTGGGGACCAGCCAGGCGGCGTGGCTGCTGTTCTTCTCCGGCAACGCGCCCGAGGCCAAGATTCTCGCCTACAGCCTCGCCGCGCACTTCACTTTCATGTTCTGCAATGGCGTGATCGGTCTGTTCTTCCTGCCGCGCGCGAGCCGCGAGCTTACCGCGCTCGAAGCGACCGACTAGTCGGAGGGGCGCTGCGACAACCAGATCGGTTCGAACCGCGTCGGCCGCATCGGGTTCAAGGCGCCGTCGTGCACCCACGGTTTGCTCATGATGTAGATCACTGGATGATCGAGAAACACCCACGGTGCATCCGCGATGACGATGCACTGTGCCTGGTCGTAGAGCGCGTATCGCTTCTTCATGTCGGTCATCGGTGCGGCCTCATCAAGCAGCTTCTCAACTTCCGGATTGGTATAGAAAGTATCGTTGTTGGAGCCGAACTGTTTGCGCGATAGCAGCACGCTCAGGAAATTTTCCGGATCCGGGAAATCCGCTTCCCATGCGCCCATGAAGAGCTGGACATTTTTCGGCTGACGAATCGCCTCGAGCAGCGGACCCCATGCGACGGGCTTCAGCGTGATGTTCACCCCGACCAGCGCGAGGTCCTGCTGAATCGATTCGGCCAGCATCTCGCCGGTTTGATCGGCACGAAACCACAGCGCCGGTTTGAGGTCGCGCGGAAAACGCGCCTGCTCCAGCAGCGCGCGCGCCTTGGCCGGATCGTAAGCGTAACCGCGCACAGTGGGATCGTATCCAGGAAGATTTGGCGGTAGCACTCCGCGCGCGATGATGCCGCGGCCGTTGATGACATCAATAAGCTTCTGTTTGTTGACCGCATAGTTGAACGCCTGCCGCACGCGCACGTCAGTGAACGGCGGCATCTGGCAATTCATTCCCAGGTAGCTGGTGGTAACGGTCGATTTGTGAAGGGTGAGGGCGCGGAGCGCGGGCGTCTTTATGACGTAGGGAAATTCCGACGGCGGAATCGCCTGGAGCACGTCGATTTCATTCGACTCGAACTTCAGCCATGCGAGTTCCGAGTTCACACCGACTTGCTCGGCGACCCCATCGAGACGCGGCTCGCCCTTGATGTAATAAAGTGGATTCTTTTCGAGCACGATCCGTTGCCCGCCGATCCATTCTCTGAGCTTGAACGCACCGCTGCCAACTACGTGACGGGAAAAATCCTCGCCCCATTCTTCAACCACTTCGCGCGGTACCGCCGAGGCGAACGGCATCGCCAGCTTATGTGGAAAAATCGGATCGGGACCGTTGAGCCGAAAAATCATCGTGTAAGGGTCGGGCGTCTCAATACCGTCTACGTGCGGCTTGCGATGGGCCGCGAACTCCGCCGCGCCCACGATTCCCCGGTAGTACTCCATCCCTTTCGACAGCGTTGCGGGATCAATCACGCGCTCCATTCCGTATTTGAAATCCGCCGCGGTCACCGGCCGCCCGTTGCTGAAGCGTACGTCGTTGCGAAGATGAAAAGTGAAGACGGTTCCGTCCGGCGACGATTCCCACGAGGTTGCGACTCCGGGATGGAGGTCCACGTCGGCGTCGCCATAGCGAACCAGCGTGTCGAAAATTGCCTGCTCGAAGGTCCACGAAGCGTTGTCGTAGCCCGCCGCGGGGTCCAGCGTCGGCACGTCGTCGTTGTCCGCGAGGCGAAGCACCGCCGCGCCGGGCGGGAATCCGAAATTGTCGATGGGTTGACGGCATCCTGTGAAGAGCAGAAACGCCATAGTCAAGATTGCGGCTCCCAGCGCCGCACAATTTCGCCGACGCCTCATCGCGCGCGCCGGCGCAGCACACCGTAACCGAGGAGGTTGAAGCCGAGCACCGCATAGAAGATCGCGAGGCCGGGGAACGTCGCCAGCCACGGCGCGACGCGAAAATAAATGATCGCTGTTTCGATCATACGTCCCCAGCTTGGCGTCGGCGGCGGCACCCCGAGGCCGAGGAAGCTCAGCGCCGCATCGAGCAGCAACGTGCCCGAGGTCCCCAGCGCCGCCATCACGATGATCGTGGGCGCGACGTTGGGAAGCACATGCCGCGCGATCAACCGAAGAGGCGGCGCACCGAGTGCGCGCGCAGCAATTACAAAATCGCGCTGCGACATCGAGAGCGCCTCGGCTCGCACTACGCGGGCGATTGACGTCCACGATACGATTCCTATCACGATGAGAATGCTACGGATGCTGGGGCCGAGGACCGACACCAGCGCCATCGCGAGCAGTAATGGTGGGAGCGTCAACATTACGTCGGTGAAGCGCATGAGGAGGAAATCCACTTTACCGCCGAAGAATCCCGCAGAAAGTCCGATCGCGACGCCGATCGTCATCGTCACCGCCACCGCAGCGATTCCGACTTCGAGTGAGATCTGCGCGCCATAGATGATTCGCGACAGAACGTCGCGTCCAAGTTCGTCGGTGCCTAGAGGAAACTTCCACGACGGCGCCCAAGGATCGCCGAAGCTGTTGGCGACCGCCCGCGTTGGATCATGCGGCGCTAGAATCGGCGCAAGCACCGCCACAAGGATCAGGCTCGCCACCATCGCGGCGCCGGTAATCTCCATCGCATTGACGCGCGCCTTCAACCGATTTGCTCCAGGCGGATGCGCGGATCGAGCCATGCGTACATCAGGTCAACGATGAGGTTTGCGATCACGATCAGGAACGCAGAAAAGAGCACGGTGCCCATGATGAGTGGAATGTCGAGGCTGAAAATCGCCTCCGAGGCGAGTCTGCCGATTCCCGGCCAGTTGAAGACCGTCTCGGTCAACACCACGCCGCTGAGCAGACCTGCGAGATCGAGACCCGCGAGCGTAACCAGCGGAAGCAGCGCGTTGGCCATCGCATGCTTGATCATCGCCCGCGTACGCGAGAGTCCTTTTCCGATCGCCGTCCGAACGTACTCCTGCTCCATCGCATCGCACAGATTGGTGTGCAGGATGCGCGAATAGTAACCCGCCGATCCGAGCGCGAGTGTGATCGTCGGAAGAATCAGGCTTTTCCATCCGGCGAGCCCGCCGAGCGGAATGCTCCTCGTGAACGCGCTCGCCGCAATCAGCAGCATGGTGCCGAGCCAGAACACCGGCATCGATACCATCGCGAGCGATGCGACCAAAAAGCTATTGTTAACCGCGGTATCGCGATAGGCCGCGGCGACCAGTCCCATCACGATTCCGAGGATGAGCGAGAGCGCCATCGCGCAAACCGCGAGCAGCGCGGTCGCCGGAAATCGCGACACAATGAGATCTGTCACGCTCTCGCGCCGGATGTACGATCTGCCGAGGTCGCCATGAAGTGCACGCGCCAGGTAGTCGCCGTACTGGACGTAGATGGGCTCATCGAGATGAAGCTGATGCCGAATCGTGGCGAGCGTATGCGGGTCGGCCTTCGCACCCGCCATCGCGACCGCGGGGTCGGCGGGGACCATGAATGCAATCGCAAAAGTGATCAGCGAGGTGCCAAGCAGGACGAAGGCGCCGAAGAAAATCCGCCGAACCAGGTAAACTAGCATCGTCAGCCGTCGAGCGCTCCACGAGCCATCAGCTCGCGGCGCAGTCTTAGCGATGCGCGTTCACGATGACGCACGACAGCGGGATCATCGGAAACGGAGACGACAGCCTCGCGCTCCTCGGGGCGCAGTACCTCAAGCAAGCGCTCCATCGCCGCGAGTCGTTTGCGATCGTCCTCGGTTTGCACGGAGGCAGGAATCTTTCGCAGACTTTGACAATGCGCGAGAAACGCGGCGACCGACGAGTATCGATGCACGATGAGGCTAGCCTGCGACGGCTCCCAGCGGTGAAATCGCCAATCCGATGAGATAGCCGGCGGCAGCCGCGCTCATCGCGATCGCCATGAAGCGGATTCCCGAGCGCCATCGCTGCGTGCGATGAGCCATCACACCTTCAAAATATCCGACGATGAAGAGGACCGCAGCGGCGGCTCCCAGAGCTGCCATGAGTCCTTGCCGACCGCTTTCGATAAAGAAGTACGGCAGCAACGGCACAAGCGCGCCCACCATGAATGCGACTCCCATCACGATACCGTCGGTGACCGGATTCGCCAGCAGACCGCTCGCGAGCCCGTAAACTTTTTCCTCCGCCGTGCTGATGAGCGCACTTGGCGAAGTGCTCAGGAGCTTCACCACACGATATGCAGCATCGCGGCTGAGGCCCTCCTTCGAGAGCTGCTCGAGCAAGCTTTCCTGGATCACATAGGGATGCGCCTCCGACTCGCGCCGGGCCTGTTCGAGTTCCGCAGCGACGATTTCAGTTTCCGCGTGACCACCCAGGTACGCACCCGCACCCATCGAGAGCGCGCCGGCCGCCGTGGAAGCCAGCGCGGCGAGAACCACCTGGTTGTGATCGGAGACCGCGCCGCTCAGTCCGCATAGCACGCCCGCCGTGGTCAGGACACCGTCCTGCATTCCGAAGACGACTTCCCGTACATTCGAAAGCCGCTCGAAGACTTTGCGTTTTTCGGCTGGATCGATCGGCAAGTTATTGGTCTCGCGCCGAGGTCATCTAGAATTTCCGTCCGGTCGGGCCAAACTCCATTCCCGGCTTCCATTCGGCAGGACACATTTGTCCGGTGCAGATCGCCTGCACGACCCGCAGGGTGTCGCTGACGCTGCGGCCCACGTTGAGCGGACAGGCAATCGCATGCACCACGGTGCGATCTTTTCGCATCACGAAGGTCGCTCTGATCGGAACCTTTTCCTTCTCGTCGTAGACGCCGTATGTGCGCGCGACTTTACTGTCAGCGTCCGAGAGCAACGGATAGTCGATGCCGCCGAGTTCTTCGGCCCATTTTATGTGGCTCTCGACGCCGTCACCGCTGATACCGAGCACCGAGCTTCGCGCTTCCTCCAGGGATTTCAGTGCGCGGTTGAATCCCGTGACCTCGGTCGGGCAGATGAAGGAGAAATCGCGCGGATAAAAGAACACCGTGATGAGATCGGTGCGGAGATCGCGCAGACGAATCGTTGAGGCGCGGCCCTTTATCGCGCAGGGTAGTTCGAAATCGGGCGCGGTGTCACCAGGTCCTAGCATCGTCACCTTTTTGAAACTGATCGAAAGATTTGCCCTAGGCTACTCAATCTTGTAGGTCCGCGAAACGGTGGCCAACACTGTGATCTGGGTCGCTTGCCTCCAGAGCGGTCGCGCATGAAGCCAATGCCGCGACGGCGGACATATCGCGCGACTACCAAGATAAGGGCGAATTCCTTTTCTGGGCAGCAGCGGAAAGCAGAGCGCCTCGCTCCCGCTTAGAGGCAGATTTCCCTTGCGGATGGAGCGCAGCGGTTGTATGCGCTAGCTCATGACACCGGTCGAGATGTGAATCCGCGATGGCGTGCCGGCGTATTCGGGCTAGGCGCAACGCAGGGCTACCAAGTTTCGCGGCAGTCTCGCCAAGGGAATACCTAGGGAGATCAGGATCGTGGCAAACTTCGAGGAGATAAAGGGCTCGTGCTTCTGCGGATCGAATCAATTTGCGATCACGCTACCCGCAGTCGAAATGCATCATTGTCATTGCTCGGTTTGCCGGCGGCTCCAGGGCCTCGAACTGCATGACGACCTGCGAAAGACCGACGGCTTCGACGGCTGAGTACCATGGCCCTGAAAAGGAAAACGGGCTTTCTGTTTGAAGAGATCTATCTCTGGCATGATGCCTCGATGGGCGCGTTCCCGCTGGAGCCAGGTCACCATTTCGAGAACCCTGAAACCAAGCGCAGGTTCCGCGACCTGCTCGCCGTCAGCGGACTTCTTGAAGGACTACACCCGATCAAGACGATCCCGGCGACCGAAGATGATTTGGCTCGCTTCCACACTCGCGAATACATCGCGCAGATAAAGCGTTTGTCGGCGGAGCGCGGCGGTGAAGCCGGTGAATTCACTCCCTTTGGTCCCGGCAGCTTCGAGATCGCTCTGCTAGCCGCAGGCGTCGTGATACGGGCCGTCGAGGCCGTTGTGACCGGCGCGGTCGAAAATGCCTACGCACTGGTGCGGCCGCCCGGTCATCATGCCCAGCCCGATCGCGGCCGGGGGTATTGCATCTTCGGAAACATCGCACTCGCGGTCATGTACGCAAGAGCCAAGCTCGGAGTGACGCGAGTGGCAATCGTGGATTGGGATGTGCATCACGGAAATGGGACTCAGCAGGCGTTCTATGAAGATCCAAACGTGTTGACGATCTCGATCCACCAGGACAATTTGTATCCGGCCAACAGCGGCGACGTCGGCGAGAACGGAGCCGGACGAGGGATTGGCTACAATCTGAACATCCCGATGCCCCCGGGATCCGGCGGTGGCGCCTATTTGGCGGCATTCGAACGGCTGGTCGTGCCGGCACTTCGGAGATTCAATCCCGAACTGATAGTGGTCGCGTCGGGGCTGGACGCGGCGGGTTTCGATCCACTAGGGCGCATGATGCTCCATAGCGAACATTATCGTCGTTTGACTCGCCTTATTTTGGAGGTTGCTGGCGACGTATGCGCGGGCCGCGTCGTGCTTTCACACGAAGGTGGCTATTCGGCTGTGTACGTCCCGTTTTGTGGCTTGGCCATCATGGAGGAGCTGTCCGGCATCCGGACCGAGATCGTCGATCCATTCCTCGAACTGGCGCAGAGCTGGAGCTATCAGGAACTTCAATCGCATCAAGAGGCAGCTATCGATCGTGCGGCCGCGTTACTGGCTCGAATCAAGTAGTTCGAATGTAACCGAGGCCGAACAATGTTTCCGGATTGCAATCGAGCATTCCCTACTACGTGTTGCTAAGTCTTGGGGGCTGGGCGCGACAACCAGTCTCGCACAACTGCTCAAAAAGTAGCCGTGTCAGATTCACTTCATGGTTAAATCCTCCGGAGTATAGCTGAGGACATCAGTCGAGCAGTTCGAGCCCATGCTCGAACATGGCCGGCGCGGAGAGCACGAGCGTTTCCCATTCGGGATCGTGACGCTTGCCCCGCCGATGCAGCATCACGTTGAAACAGGCGAGCACACCGAGGCGGAAGGAGGCGAAGGCCCGGAACCAGTTGACCTCCTGGTTCGAGACCGTGAGCTTCCCGCTTTCCGAGTAGGTCGAGACGATCTCATCGGGAGTGAGCGGTGCGACCGGGCATATCCCTCTGAGGTTGATCCCCGATCCGGGATCGGCAAAGAAACAGAGCCATCCCAGGTCCAGCAGAGTTGCCCCGAGCAACGCTATCTCCCAATCGATAAGCGCCGCGACGCGTCCGCCGCTGAACAGGACGTTGCCCCGATGAAAATCGCCGTGGACGCATCCGGGAGGCGTATCGGGAACGGTCGAGCGCAACTGGTCACGGAGTTTCGGCGCGCGCGCGACTTCGCGCGGATCGAGCGTCTGCCTATCGAGGAGATGGTCGAGCCGGTTGATTTCTTCGCCGAGCGGCTGTGGATCGCCCCAAGCTGCGCGGCCGCTTTTCCAATTCACTCGATGGAGTGCGGCGAGCGTGTTCACTGCTAGCCGCGCGAGCCGCTTTAGTTCATCAGAAGGAAGATCGGGGGAATCGGTGAGCTTGAAACTCTCAACGAACTCGGCGACGAAATAGGGCCGCCCGAAGAATTCAGGCTCGTCGCCGTACCACAGAATCGGTGGTACCGGAACCTCGCTCTCGGCGAGCGATTCCATCCTCTTCGCCTGGAGCACCACGTCGGCAGGTCCCGCGATCCGCACACCTTCCGGAGCAAGGCGCAGGACGAGTTTGCGAGATGGCACCGCACGGGGGAAGCCCCGCTCCAGTACGAAGCTGCAACCGAACGCCGCGTGTCCCGCCAGCGGCTCGACGCCGCGCACCCGGGCGCTTGCGTCGCCGGTCCTCGCCCGCAGCATCCTGGTGAGCTGCGCAGCTACCTGCTCGAGATCGGCGCGCGCTTCGCTCACCATCAGGCGGGCACCTCGCTCCGCCCAGCCTTCTGGCGAGCGATGATCAGCTTCATGATCTGCGCGGTTCCGTCTCCGATCTGCAGCCCGAGCACGTCGCGCAGCCGCTGCTCATAGGGCAGGCTGGCGGAATAAGCCGAGTGACCGTGTGTCAGGAGGCAGGTCTGGATGATTTCGGCGGCCAGCTTGGGTGCCCACCATTTGCACATCGCGGCCTCGGCGGTGTGTGGCAGATCATGGTCCTTAAGCCAGAGGGTCTTCAGGCAGAGCAGTCGCGCCGCTTCGAGAAAAGTTTCCGCCTCGGCAAGCGGGAAAGAGACGCCTTGAAAAGCGACCAGCGGCTTGTCGAATGCGCGGCGGTCCTTGGTGTAGGCCCAGGTCTCCTGCAGGGATTTTTTCGCGGCGCCAAGACACTGCAGACCAATCAGGGCACGACTGAAGTCGAAACCCTGCATAACCTGGATGAATCCGCGCCCTTCGTCTCCGAGCCTGCACGAGACCGGCACACGGACTCCATCGAAAAACAGCGACCCTCGCCCAACGCTCCGACTGCCCAGGTCGTCCGACGCGGTCCGTGAGATTCCGGGCAGATCCATCGAAACCAGGAACGCGCTGATCCCCTTGGCGCCTGCTTCGACCGTACCGGTGCGCGCGAAGATAACGCCAACGTCCGCCTGCGTGGCAAAGGTAATCGACGCCTTCTCGCCATTGAGAACATAGTGATCGCCTTCCCGCGCTGCCTTCATGATCAGGTTGGCGGCGTCGGAGCCGCCGCGCGGCTCCGTCAGAGCGATAGACGGCAGCTTCTTTCCCGAGATCATCTGCGCCACCCATTGCGCTGCCAAATCGTTCTGCGCGTGCTCGGCGATGATTTGACCTACCAGAGAGACGTTGACGGCATGGTAGCAGAGATTGACGTCACCGCCGCCGATCGCTTCAACAATCAACCCGGTCGTGACGCGGTCCACGCCGAGGCCGCCGAAGCGTTGAGGCAACTCTGGTCCGAGGAGCCCCATCGCGCCCATCTCCTGCGCGATCTCGCGATCGATGCAGCCGGCCTTTTCACGCGCGTGATAAGTGGGTTCGAGCCGCTCGCGTGCGAAACGGGTGGCCATCTCAACGATCGCGTTCTGTTCGGCGCTATAGGCGAAATGCATCGGTAACCTCAGATTGATCGCCTCGTTGGTCACTAAACCGGCGATCCTCGGGTGGCCGAGATCTTGCGCGATGACGCGGCTAGACGCGGTCTCGGCAGCTCGCGGCCAACTGGCGAATCCTCTCCTCGAATTCCGTAGCGGGTGTCCCCGCAGGGAAAACCGCGCGGATTCCGATCGCCTCGAGCCGCGGGATGTCTTCGACGGGCAGCGTCCCGCCGAGGACTACTGGAACGTCGAGCCCTCGCTCGCGCATCAAGGCCAGGATCTTCTCCGCGTATTGCAGATGTGCTCCGCCAAGCGACGAGAGCCCGACCACTTCGACGTCTTCCTGGATGGCGGCTTCGACAATAGCCTCGGAGGTCTGGTGGATACCTAGATAGACCACCTCCATCCCTGCGGTGTGGAGCAACCTTGCAACAACTTTAACTCCGCGGTCGTGGCCGTCCAGCCCAACCTTGGCAAGAAGTATCTTCGGCTTGTGTGTCATTGCGTTCAAAGCCTCGGCGGCGCCAGCGCGCCCATCGGATCGTAGGGCTGGCCATAAGCAATGCGGACGGTTCCCATCATCTCACCGAGGGTCGCGTACGCTCGCGCGGCTTCGATCAGCGCGGGCAGAAGGTTAACGCGTTCGCCTCCCAACGCATGGGCATGTAGACGTTGGAGCGCTTCGGCCACCTGGCATTGGTCACGGCCGCGCCTGAGTTCGCGAACCGAGGCGGCGAGCGCCTCGCCCTGACCCGCGGGACATTCGTGAATTCCGCCAGGCGTATGGGTTTCGCGTTCGGTTTGGAACGCGTTTGTCCCCACGACGATCTTCTCCCCGCTCTCGATCTCGGTCTGGCGCCTGAGCGCCGCGGCCTCTATCTCGCGCAGAACCCAGCCCGACTTGATGGCGGCGACCATTCCACCCTGCCTTTCGATCTCGGCCATGATTTCATGAGCCTTGCCCTCAATCTGATTCGTCAGGTTCTCGACATACCAGGAGCCGCCCAGTGGATCGGCGACCCGTGCCGCTCCGGTTTCGTATGCGATGATCTGCTGCGTGCGTATGGCAAGGGTTTGCGAGGTCTCCGTGGGGAGCCCGATAGGCTCGTCGTACGAACAGGTATGGATCGATTGCGCGCCCGCCAGCACCGCCGCTAGCGCCTCGTAGGCGACGCGGATCGCATTATTGAGCGGCTGCGCGGGATAAAGCGACACGCCGGCCGTGTGCACCCCGAATCGGAACTGCAACGAACGCGGATCCTTGGCGCCGAAGCGATCACGCATCAGGCACGCCCACATTCTGCGCGCGGCCCGCAGCTTCGCTATCTCCTCGAAGAAGTCGATGTGACCCGAACAGTAGAAGGCGCGCCGCGGCGCGATTTCGTCCACGTTGAGGCCGCGATCGATGGCCTTCTCGATGTATGCGCTTGCCAGCGAAAGCCCGAACGCCACTTCCTGCGGGGCGTCGAGCCCGTTCTCGCGCATATCATAAAGATTGGCGTTGCCTGTGTACCACTTGGGCATGCGCCGCGCACAAAACTCTATGATGTTGACCGAACTCTTGAGCCCCAGATCAACCGGGCAGGAATTACCGAAGCCGCAGAATTGGAAGTGAAGCGTGTCGTTCTGGATGGTGCCGCGCAGCTCGGCGAGGTTGACTCCCCGCTTCTCCGCCATCGCAGCGTACATCGCCATCCAGGCTATGCAGTTCAAACCCGAGAGGTCGAACGACACGCTCACCTTGTCGATGGGAATTTCCTCGAAAAGATCCTCCATGTCGCGCAGCGAGCTTACGCTTACGCCTTGGAGGCCTGCTTCCAGCGTGGCCATCGGATGGTCGGCGTCTATCGTTAGCGAGCTGTTGTTGTCTCCGATAATCGAAAGGCCCGACACTCCCTGCGAAATCTGGAATCGTAGACGCTGATTCGTGTCGCCCGCTGAGCCGAAGCCGCACACTTCGCGTTTGGTCCAGAGTCTGCCGCGGTACATGTCGGCGTGGACACCCCGTGCATACGGAAACTCGCCTGGGTCGCCCAAGTCACGGTGGTAGTCGAGGCCCGCCCCGTCCTCGGGGCCGTAAAACGCTTTGGTGGGAAGACCCGACCAGGTCGCCGGAGTCTCGAGTTTCTCGAAGTAGGCTTTGAGGATATCGTTTTCGCCGTCGTTTTGTCTGCCCGATGCCACTTGAAGCCTCCGTTTCCTTTCACGACTTGCGCGAAATGCTTACCGCGCAGAATTTTCTGCGCTCCTTTCTGACTTCCCCGGACGTCCCGACTCCGCACAGCAATAGCCGGACAAGCAAGCTGCCGATTTGCTCGACGCTCAAGGTTCCCTCTCGCCGATACCATTCCGGCGTCCAGTTGGCTGCGCCCAAAATCAACATTCGAAGAGCGCTCCGATCGACCTTGGGATCGAGCTCTCCTGCCGTCATTGCCCCGGCAATCAGCCGGTCGAAGAATTTTCCGTAGGAGCGAAACTTCGCATTGACTCGCGACCACATGTCTTGCGGATATTGCCCCATCGAGCGTACCGCGGCGCGCGCATAGTCGCTCTCGACCAGCTGGAACTTCAGATGCGCGCGAAGCGCGGCTGCCAGGCGATCGAGCGGCGAGGTGTCCGGCGGCAGCGAATCAACCACCGCCCGGGTGCGCGCAAAAGACAGGCTGACGCCTTGGTGGAGGACCTCCTCGATCAGCTCTTCGCGTGATTCGAAATGGTAGTAGAGGCTGCCGGGTTGGGTTCCGGCTTGTTGCGCGATCTCCCCCAGTTGCGTGCCGGCATAGCCGCGCCGGGCCAGCACCTTCGCCGCCGCATCGAGGATCAGCTGGCGTTTGATCTCGCCACGCGAGGTGCGCCGCAGCTTTGCGCGCGAATTTCCCCGTGCCGGCCTGAGCGCCACACTCCAGCGCCGTTGATCCATCACACTTCTCACCAGTCTAATTCTAATTAGAATTCAGCTAAGTTCCCACCTGGCAGTCGAAGCAAACAGTCTGCCAGCACCAATACGTATTACTTATACGAGCAAGCAGATTGTCTAAGTATTACCGGAGACTTCAGGCGAGGGCTGAGTTATCGACCGCTTCTCGTCTGCCGATGGAGCCGATCGCCACAGAGCTGAAGCCTAAAGGCAACACGCAGTGTTGCCATCAGATACACTAATTCTAATTCGAATTTAACTGCTTCCAGCGTGACTTACGCTGTGAAGCGACCGCGGTATCGGTCCAAATCGTTGTACCACTCAAAGAGCGGCGCTTGATGAGGCTTGGGCGCATCGAATGGGTGGTCAAGCGCGGGCCGTCTCGACAAAGATCGGTACGATTAATGCGTAAATGAGCGGCCCCGGCCCCGATGCGAGTCGCGGGTACGAGGCAACTATGGATTTCGAATTGAACGAAGAGCAGCGGATGTTCCGGGACAGCTTGCGGAAATTCCTCGACGCGGAGGTCCGTTCGCTCGATGATCGGTGGGGCGATGTCGAGATGACCACGGAGCGCGCCAAGCCGCTGCTCAAAATGCTCATACCGTGGGGCTACGTGGGCACCGAAGGAATCCTTGCTGGCGGCTCCGAACCAATCATTCGATGCGTCCAGAGCGAGGAACTCTCGGCCACTTTTCCCGGCCTGGCCGGCATCTCCGGAATAACTTCCGGCGCGGCCTCGCTGATCGCCGCCAATGCACATCCCGATCTGGCGCGGCGTCTCGTTGCGCCGCTCTCTCAAGGCGATCTGATCGGATGCCTCGCGACCACAGAGCCGGAAGCCGGTTCCGATCCGTCGGGGATCCGAAGCCGGGCCGAGCGCAAAGGCGACCATTGGGTAATCAACGGCTCGAAAACATGGATCAGCAATGGGAGCATCGCCGATGTCGCGGTGGTACTGGCGCAAACCGATCCCGCGAAAGGGCCTGCGGGATTCCGCCATTTCGTCGTTGAGCGGCAGGAGTCTCCCTTCGAAAGCCGCGAGATTCCGACTATCGGGCTGCGCTCGTTTCCCACCTCGGAGCTGTTCTTCAACGATGTCGAAGTGCCGGAAACCAACCTGCTCGGCGGATGGAACAGCGAACGGCTGTCGCCCGAACGCGCGTTCCAGCGAACGCTTCAGATGTTTTCCCATGCCCGCGCGGGCACCGGGATGATGGCGGTCGGGATCGCGCGGCGCGCCTACGAGATCGCGCTTAAGTACGTGCAGATCCGAAAACAGTTCGGCAAGGAAATCATCCGCCATCAGTTGGTCGCCGCGATGATTGCCGAGATGGCGACCGAGATCGACGCGGCGCGCCTGCTGTGCCACCGCGCCTATCTCGCGCTCCGGCGCGGACGCGCGGACGTGGAAGCCTCAATGGCGAAGTGGTATGCGACGGAAGCGGCGGTCAAAGTCGCGTCAACGGCGATCCAGTGCATGGGTGCGAACGGACTCGCCACCGAAAACCGCGTCGAGCGATGCCTGCGCGACGCACGCATGCTGACGATGCCGGATGGTACAACTCAGATTCAAAAGCTGATCATCGGCAGGGCGTTGACCGGAAAATCGGCGATTCGATAAAGGATCAGGGCGCCCTCCCCCAGCCGGAGATCCAGTCATGATCGACTACGCGGAATTCGAGAGCGCAATCGGACTCAACTGGTACGACATCGATCCCAACCTGCAACTTTTGATGCGTCGGTTGCTTGATCCCGCTGATCTCGACTGGCTCGAGCCGGAACTGCGCAAGATCGGGGCACTCTGCGGTGGTCCGGTCGCGGAGCGCGCTGAGGTCACCGACAAGCATCCACCCGAACTCCTAAAGTTCGACCGCTGGGGTGATCCACTCGACGAAGTGCGCCATCATCCCGGCGCGCTCGCCAGCAAGCGCGATCTCTGGGAAGCCGGCGTAAGCGGTCCACGTTTGCACCGTGAAGCGCTCCGCCGTGGTCGCCACCTGCCCGAGACGATCCCGACCGCGCTCAACTACATGCTTTCGCAGGCCGAGATTGGGATGCTCTGCTCGATCGGCATGACCAGCGGGGTGATCGGCCTGGTGCGCCGCTTCGCGTCGCCGGAGGTGCAGCGCGAGTTCATGCCGCATCTCACCGCTGAGCATTTCGACGAAGCGTGGGACGGCGCGATGTTCATGACCGAGAAAAGCGGCGGCTCCGATCTCGCGACGCTCACCACCACCGCGCGCCGCGACGCCGATCGATGGATCCTGAACGGCTCCAAGTGGTTCTGCTCGAATGTCGATGCTTGCGCGATCGCGACGCTCGCCCGCCCCGAAGACGGCGCCGAAGGACTGCGGGGCGTCGCGCTTTTTCTGGTGCCGCGCTTGCGCCGCGATGGCTCCCGCAACGGCATCTCCATTCGCCGCCTCAAGGACAAGCTCGGCACCCGCGCGGTGCCCACCGCTGAAGTTGACTTCATCAATGCCGAAGCGTTTCTGCTCGCCGGCAACAGCGGCACGGCGAACGACGGCCAAGGGATCAACCGCATGATGGAGATGGTCAATGACTCGCGACGCGGCATCGCCGTGATGGGCCTTGGCATCATGCGCCGCTCGTTCCTGGAGTCCGCGATCTTCTCCTGGCACCGCCGCGCGTTCGGCCGCGCGCTACGCGATCTCCCGATGATGCGCGAGATGCTGGTGGGCATGATGGTCGAGCTGGAGGCTGCGGCAGCGCTGGTTTTCGCCTCCGCCTTGGACGATAGCGCGCTCGCGCGCCTGCTCGTGCCGGTCGCGAAGTTGCGCGCCAGCCGGCGCGGGGTTGAGTTCGCCTCGCAGGCGGTCGAAGTCCATGGCGGCAACGGTTATGTCGAGAATTGGCCGCTCGCGCGCCAGTTGCGCGACGCACAAAGCAACACGATCTGGGAAGGCACCGAGAACATCATATGTCTCGACATCCTGCGTGCGCTGCGCAGCGAGCAGGTAATGCAGGCCGCCTTCACCGCGCTAGGTGAACGCGTCGAGGCAGCCGGCGCGCTGCTTGCCGCCACGCGTGAGACGGTAGCGCGCGCGCTCGGCGAAGTACGTGAAGCGCTCGCGCATCTCTCACGCCTCGACCGCGAGGTCGCACAATTGCGAGCGCGCGTCTTCGGCAACTATCTCGCTGACGCCGCATCCGCCGCGTTGCTGCTCGAGGAGGCCGCCTTCGAGCTCAGCACTTCCGGCAGCGCGCGCAAAGCGGTGATCGCGCATCTGTTCGCTGAAATGCATCTCGGGCGTCATCCGATGCGCGGCCTGTTGTCCGATGATCGCACCATGCTCGACTTGTTCGATCCGATCGTCTGCTACGGCCCGATCGAGCAGACGCGCGCCGCGGTTGCGCTTCGCGGTGGGTAGCCGGGTGCCGCTCGGAGCCTCAACCCCCGCCGTGAAGAAACGGGCGCGAGGAACTCGGCCGCGCATCAAGTAAGCCGCGCACTGGGCTCATCATGTCATTCAACGAATACGCTTCCTTCGACGGCCTGGCCTTGGGCCGCATGGTGCGCGAGCGCAGGGTCACGCCGGCTGAGCTGATGGACGCGGCTATTGCGCGCGCGGAAAAACACAACGCGAAGCTCAATGCGATCGTTTTCAAGGACTACGATCGCGCGCGCGCCGCGGCGCGCGCACACAAGGTCAGTGCGGCGCCGTTCGAGGGAGTGCCGCTGCTGCTCAAGGACATCATGGGCGACTGCGCGGGAATGCCGACGCGCTCGGCGTGCGCGTTCGTTCCGGCCACCCCGATGCCGGCAGACTCGGAGGTGGTGGCCCGTTATAAGCGCGCGGGCTTCATCCCGTTCGCCAAGACCAACGCACCCGAATTGGGAATTCCCCCTGTGACCGAGTCACGTCTTTACGGGCCGGCGCACAACCCGTGGAACCTCGAGCGTACGCCGGGCGGATCCAGCGGGGGCTCAGCTGCGGCCGTTGCGGCGGGAATCGTGCCGGTCGCTCACGGCAACGACGGCGGCGGCTCAATTCGAATCCCGGCGGCGTGCTGCGGATTGGTCGGTCTCAAGCCGACGCGCGGACGGGTCTCACTCGCGCCGAATCTCGGCGACATTCTCGGCGGTCTTGTAGTCGAGCATGTGTTGAGCAGAACGGTTCGTGACAGCGCGGCCGCACTCGACGCGACCGCGGGTCCGATGCTTGGCGATCCGTACTTTCCACCGCCGCCTTTGCGGCCCTATCTGCAGGAATCGTCGACGCCGCCGAAGCGGCTTCGAATCGCGTTCTCGACAGAGAATCCTCTGGGCGGCAGGATGCACCCGGACTGCGTCGAGGCCACAAAACACGCGGCGAAGCTGTGCGCCGCACTTGGACACGAGGTCGAAGAGGAGGCGCCGCAACTCAACTACCAGATGCTCACGCAGCTCTTCGAAACCGTCTACTCGGCTGGAGTTGCGCTCTCCATCGAGGCGACACACCTGCTGACCGGCGCCGAGCCGACACCAGACAGGTTCGAGACCTTTACATGGAACATGTACCAGCGCGGGAGGCAGGTATCGGCGCCACAATATCTGATTGCGCAGGCGTTGCTCCAACAGGCCGCGCGTCAGTTTGCGGCGTTCTTCGAATCACATGATCTGTTCCTGACGCCCACGCTAGGTCAGCCGCCGCTCAGGATCGGCACTATCGACTTCATGAGTTCGGCCACGACGCTGCTGGACGAAAAGATAACGAACTTCGCAGTGGCCTGCCCCGTCTACAACATCACCGGGCAACCGGCGATCTCGCTGCCGCTCTACTGGAATAGTGAGGGCCTGCCCATCGGAGTGATGTTTGGGGGGCGCTACGGCGACGAAGCGACGCTGATCCAGCTCGCGGGCCAGCTCGAACAGGCTGAGCCGTGGGTCGGTCGTAAGCCGCCGGTTTGCGATTGAACGTTCAGGTTTGCACCGGGCGCGATATAGAGGCTGCGCGACATCAGGCCGCCAGCAACCACAGTGCCTCTCTGTGGGTCGTGAATGAGGCGTTCGCTCGCCCGACCGCAGAGTCGTTGGCCTCGGACCTCGCGATGACTGCATTGGCGTTGTGGCTCCGAAAGGGGAGGTTGGGTCATCGTGCCGCTGGCGCGAGTATCGCGAGCGCGATTTTGTGCAATTCGCGATCGCCAGCGGCGACAATCTGCCCGCCCTCATATGGCGAACCACCCGACCAACCCGTCACGATGCCACCGGCGGCCTCGATGATCGGGATGAGCGGCTGGATATCGTAAGGCTGCAGGCTCGATTCGATTACGAGGTCGATGAAGCCCGCGGCGAGCAGGCAATACGAATAGCAATCGCCGCCGTAACGCCTCATCCGCGCCTTCGACGCGACCTGGCGAAAAGCCTCGCGTTCGCCGGGACCGGAGAACATCGCCGGATCGGTTGCGCATACGATCGCATCTTCGAGCCGCCGGCATTCGCGCACCCGCAGCGAGTTGCTCCGACCGAGATGCCTCAGTTCAGCGCCCAGGCGTGAACCGACGAACGTCTCGCCCGTATACGGCTGATGCATCACGCCGATCACCGGTCGCGCGCCATCGTTGAGCGCGATCAAAACGCCCCAATGCAGTTGTCCGATGATGAAGGCGCGCGTCCCATCAATCGGATCGATGATCCAGGTCAGCCCGTTGGTGCCGGCCTCGAAGCCGTGCTCCTCGCCGAGGACTGCATGGCCCGGATAGACGCGGTGAATTTCGTCGCGGATCGCGCGCTCCGCCGCTCGATCGGCGAGCGTCACCGGATCGTAGCCGCTGCCGGCGGTCTTATTCTCGACCAGGAGGCGCACACGAAAATACGGCAGGATGATGCGTCCCGCGATCTCCGCCAGATGACAGGCAAAGGCGGTGTACTCTCGGATCGCGCGATCATCCATCGTTGTCATAGGCAGCCAGTCCGGTTACGCGACTTCGGTGCTCGCGTCGAGCCACGCGAGCATCAGTTCATTTACCATCGATGGATCGAGCGAGGCCGCGCCGCCGCCGTACACGGCGCCACTCCGTGCGGGCGTCGCGGGCGGATTCTTCGCATACTCAACGCCGGCCGCGATGTCTCTCACGAAACGCGTCGCCACTCCTGGAAGCGTCTGCGGCAAGGTGACGCACAGATGAAATCCCGCAGGCCGCTGGAGCCCGTTAAGGCGCCATCCCCGCTCTGCGAGAAAATCGTTGACGTGGAAGATGTCCACCTCGTCGGAGGTAAACGCGATGCAGTACGTCGGCTTGCCGATAATCTTCAGCGCCGAAATTTTTGCGACGCCCGATTTGATGGTTTCCGCCGCCTTCATGATGCGGCGGGTCGCCTTCAGGTAGCCCTCCTCGCCGAGAGTGACCATCGCGGCCCATGTCGATGCGCTGACTCCCTCCGAACGGCTCCCGGCCACCGTCGGCGACGCATACAACCCGCCTTGCCAGTCGGTCATCGCGAAGTACATGCGCCGACGCAGCGCGCGATTGCGGTAGAGCACGACCGACGCGCCTTTCAGCCCATAGCCCCATTTGTGCGTATCACAGGACATCGAAGTAACTCCCGGCAGGCGGAAGTCGAACGGCGGAATGTCATACCCAAGCTTTGCGATCCACGGCAGGATGAAACCCCCGAAGCAGCTATCGACATGCAGACCGACGCCGGCTTCAAGTGCGAGGTCGGACAACTTCTCGATCGGATCAATCAGCCCGTGCGGATAATTCGCCGCCGAGCCCGCGATCGCGATGGTGTTGGGCCCGATAGCACGCCGCATCGCGTCCACGTCGGCCAGGTAATCGGGTCCGACCGGCACGCGAATCAGCTTGATGCCGAAAAAATGCGCGCCCTTGGAAAATGCCGGATGAATCGTCTCCGGTACCACCATCTCGGGCGCCGTGATTGCGCGCTCGGCCCTGGCTTTCTCTCGATACGCCAGCATCGGCAGGATGATGCTTTCGGTGCCACCCGACGTGATCGCTCCGCATACGTCGGCTTGCGGATCCTTCTCGCGCGCGAGGTCCGCGCCGAGCATCCGCGCAGTCATCGCGATTATCTCGCCCTCGAATTTGGTGCCGCTGGGGCACATGTCCCGTTGCAGCAGGTTGACATGCGAGAAGAGCGAGAACACGCGGTTGAGGTAAGCATAGTGCTCCATCCCGCCGTGGTAGTAAGTGCCCGAGACCTGGCCGGTTTGCCAGCGCGCATTTTCCTCGCGCGCTATGGCGCGCAACTCGCGCATCACATCCTCGGGCTGGCGGCTCTTCTTGGGCAGCTCGCGGTAGGTCTCGAAAGTTTCGCGATAGGGAAACATGTCGCCAAAAGGTCCGGAGGGCGCTTGCTGCTTCTTCGCTGCCTTGGGCATGGAACGACTCCTTAGCTCTCGGATGACAACCGGGCGACCGCTCTCATGATCGCCACCGATTTGAATACTAGTCCATCGCCAGGTTCAATCCGACGTGCGGGCGGCCGCGTTGAGGCGCCGGTAGATCGCGCGGTTGCGCTTGTAGAACTCGAGGAACTCACGGAACTGGCGATCGTAGATGCGCCGGTTGATCTCGATTGGTCGATACTCTGCGGCGATCTTCACGCGCGGGGAGATTTCTTCAACAGCGATCTCGCCCAGCGCGGCAAACGCCGCCATCGCGGCGCCCACCGCGTTGGCATTGCGGGGGTTGGCGACCTGACGCACGGTGCACCCGAGCACATCAGCCTGGATCTGGCACCACAGATCGGAGCTCGCGCCACCACCGATGAAATTGAGCTGCTCGAACCGCCGCCCGATGAATTTTTCGACATGACCCTTGAGCCATCGCAGATTGTACGCGACCCCTTCCATCACGGCGCGTACGTAATGGCCTCGTGTGGTGCGCGCGGTCTGATTGAAGAAGGCGCTGCGCGTCGAGGCATCCTCGTGCGGCGCGAGCACGCCGTTGATCCATGGCGTGTAGATCAATCCGTCGCTCCCCGGCGCAACCTCCGCGGCGAGCCGGTTCATGTCGCCGTAAACATCGATGGGGGAATCTGCGCCGGTGGGATACAGGATGTCTTTCAGGAACTCGAGACTGCGTCCCGCCGCGCCCTGTTCCGCGCTGACCATGTAGCGGCCCGGCAGCGCGGCCGGCATTGCGGTCAGCATGTGCAGCGGGTCGGTCTTCTTCGCCGGGACGTGACAGCTCATCCACGACGAGGTGCCAACATAGAAGTAGCCCTCATAGTCATGCACCGCGCCCGCGCCCAAGGTCGCCGCATGGCCGTCGCACGAGCCCATCACGACGCGAGTCGATGGCGACAGGCCCAGATCCGCCGCGACTTCGGGTTTGATGGTGCCGAGCACGGCGTTAACCGGCCGCAAATCGGGCAACTTGGCGCGATCGACGCCGGTCATCGCAAGCAACTCAGGCACGTAGTCAATGTTGTTGGGGTTGCGAATATCCGTCAGCCAGTAGGTGAACATCGTCGCGTACGAAGCCGCGACTTGCCCGGTGAGCCGCAGGTTGAGGTAATCCATCGGCTCTAGAAACTTGAAGGTCCGGGCATATACCTCGGGGCGCTCGTTTTTGATGAAGAGGATATGTCCCAGGCCATCGACACCCGATTGAACCGGCGCGCCGCCCGTGAAGCGCAGCCACTTGAGCAGCTTGAACAGGCCGTAGCCCTGCACTCGCGGCCATCCGCCGGCGATCGCGCGATTGTATTTCGCGCCGCGGGTGTCCATCCATGAGATCGCATTCCCGATTGCGGCGCCGCCCTCGTCAACGGCCACCGTGACGGCCCACAACGTGGTGCATGCGACAGCGATGATTTGTTGCACGGGCACGCGCGAGACGGCTATCGCCTCCTTCGCCGCGTCGCACACGGCGCGCCACCATTCCTCGGGATCCTGCTCGACCGCGCCTCCCGACATGATCATCGTGGTCGTTTGGCGCAACGCGGATGCAACGACGTCGCCTGCGCTCGAAACGACGGCGACCTTCGCGCTGCTGGAGCCCATGTCGATAGCGAGCACGTATTTCAGCGAAGAGAAGGAGGGCATCGGTGCGTTCCGCTCGCGGTTGACTTACCTGGTACTCGCGCGAGTTTGATGCTGCGTCGCGCGAGTTCCTCAGAATGACCGCATCACGGAAAACAATCCAGCAGTTCAGAACTCTTTGACGAGCGCGGAAGGCCGCGATGCCGCAGCCAGGTCGCGGCGCAATGGTGAAACGGTTCGCAGGTTATGCGCCGACCGACGCCGCGCGCTTCGCCTCGTCGGCCGCGGAAGGACCCGCAACCTTGTAGAGCTTCTGTGCGTTTTCCCAGAGGATCTTGCGCCGCACCGACTCTTCACAGTCAGAGAGACCGCCCTTGATGCGGGCATGCACCTCGTCGCCGTAAAGGGAAGTTGGATGCGGAAAGTCAGTCTCAAAGAGGACGTTGTCCACACCAACCTTATCAATCAGTCGGCGTGGCGCGGTCTGCTCAAACCAGTAACAGGCATAGACGTTGCGCGCGAAATACTCGGATGGCAGCAGATCGAATTCCGGATGCTCTTCCGTCACGCTGTTGCCCTTGAACTGGTAGTCCATCGCTTCGAGTACGAACGGAATCCATCCGATGCCGCTTTCCACTGAGACAAACTTGATCTTGGGATGGCGCGCCAGCACGCCGGACATCAGCAGGTCGTTCAATTGGAGTCCGTTGTGTAAGAAAATATCCACCGCCAGTTCGGTGAACGCCGCCATCCGGCCGTAGGTATTCACTCGCGCCTTCGCGAGGCCCTCCTGCATGTCGCCGGAGCCGATGTGGAAGCTTATCGGCAGGTCGCATTCCACGGCGACGTCCCACAGCTTGTTCCAATGTGGATCGCCCAGTAGCGGCTTGCCGTAATACTGCGGCTCGCCAGTGAAGAGGATGCCCTTGTGGCCCTTCAGGGCGCAGCGGCGCACTTCCTCAACAGCCGCATCGACATCCCAAAACGGAATCGAGGTGATCGGAAGTAAGCGGCGCGAATCCGCCGACGCCCACTCGGTCTGCCAGTCGTTGTAAATCTGGACGCAGGTGAGCATCAGCTCGGGGTCGTTGAGCTTCAGGAATTGCTGCGCGCCGAAGCCGCCGACATTCGGATACATGACCATCGCCCAGATGCCCATCTCGTCCATGTACTTCAGCCGCGCGTTGGCATCGTATGCGCCCGGATGCATTCCTTCGTAGTTCTTCGGTGGATGCTTGAAACTCCCACGCCCCGCGGTAGCCGTCATGCCGACACTAGCCAACGGCTTGCCCTCTCCCACCTGCCAACGCTGAGTGCCGTTGGGCGCGGTCACCACATGCGGCACGCGATCGCGCATGCTCGCAGGTGCGCGGCTGGTCCACAGGTCGGGCGTTTCGGTCACATGGGTATCGGCATCGATGATTGTGTAACCGCTCATAGGCATCCCCGCTGAAGTCTCTTAGCGCTTATAGATCGAATTGGCTTTTTTGAAAACGAATCGCTTCGAATGTCTCCATCAAGATTTAGCGCGTTTGCGCGTGTACGAAGGAGATCATCTTTTCGATTACTCGCGCGGCCACTGGCGATGACGGATCCCGTTTCTCGTACATGCGCCCGAGCGCTGGCGGAGGGTTCCGGGACACGAATGCATCGGCGGCGCCTTCGGACAGTTCCAACTCCACCTGGCCGCCGGCCTTGCGATACAGCTCAACGAAGCGCTCGAGCTGAGAGCGTGGATGCACGATGTCGCGTGAATCCTGAATGTATAGCACCGGAGGCAGCGCGACCCGTTCGCCGCGCTCCAGCGCCTGCACCGGACTGGCCTCAGTCATCGCTTCTTCGGTCTTCCAGTATTTGTCGTGCAGCGGCAGCACCATGTCCACAAACTCGGGATACGGCTTGCTGCTTTCTTTGAGCTGCTTGGCATAGCGATAGCGCCCGATCGGATCGATTACCGGCGCGCCCATGATGACGCCGCGCACGCTCGCGTCGTAATCGCTAGAAAGCGGGATGGATGAATAGCGAGAGTCGCGCGGACGCATACCGAGCAGCATCGCCTGATGCCCGCCGCTGGAGATTCCAAACGTGCACACCATGTCGGGACGAGTGCCTAGCTTGGCAGCCTGCGACTTGAGCCAGCGGATGCCATAGTTGATATCTATCAACGAGCCGGGATACGAAGCTGCCGGCGGGACGCGGAAATCAAGCGCTGCCACCAGGATGCCGGCGCGCGCGAGGCGTTCGTTGATGGTCGTATCGTTGAGGCGGTCGCCGAGGCACCATGCGCCACCATGTAGTTCGACGATCGCAGGAAATGGTCCCTGGCTGCGCGGTTTGAACAGACGCGCGAGCAGAGCGGTATCGCCGTGCCGTAGATATTCCACATCTTCAACGTCGATCTCGTATGCAGAACTATTTGGTGCAGCCGCTGCCATAAGATGTCCTCCTATACCTGATTTCCTGTTTCCGATTCCCAACGACTACGGAATTAGTAGGACCCGGCCGACCGCCTGTCTGCTCTCGATGTAGGCGTGCGCGGCGGCAGCCTGCGACAATGGGAAGGTCCGATCGATCACCACCTTGAATTCGCCTCTGGCGGCTTCATCGACCAGGCGCTGAATCATGTTGTGTGCGCGCTCGGTCGCGATCTCGGCGCCGAGGAACACACCGGTCAGCGAACGATTCCCCGCCATCAGCGGCGATACGTTCAACCGTCATCGCTTCGCGCCCTGCCGCGCCGACCATCGAGATTCTGCCGCGATAGGCCAGCGAGTTAATGCTGCTTTGCAAGGTCGCTCCGCCGACCGGATCGACCACCAGGTTCACGCCCTTACGGTCGGTCAATTTCATCACCGACTTAACCACATCGCTGGTGCGGTAGTTGATCCCATGATCGAGACCGAGCGGCTTCAAACGTTCCAGCCGCTCGTCGCTCGAGGCGGTCGCAATTACGGTCGCGCCTGCGCGCTTGGCCAACTGAATCGCAGCGACGCCCACGCCACTCGCGCCCGCCTGCACCAGCACCGTCTCTCCAGCCTTCAAATGGCCGAACTCAAAGAGACAATCGTCGGCGGTGCCGAACGGGACCGGAATCGCCGACGCCAGCTTGATATCGAATCCGGCGGGCACGAGCCATGCGTTGCGCGCCGGCACCGCTCGCAAAGCAGCGTGCGATCCGAAGTTGAAAACGGTCGTGACCTTCTGGCCGACCTTGAGGTTGCTGACCTCGGAACCGACTTCGACGATCTCGCCGCCGGCCTGATATCCGACGATGTGGGGCTTCGAGAGCAGCGCGCCGTGCCATCGATTCAGCGTGTCGCCGCCCTCGATGCTAACCGCCTCGACGCGAATCACGACGCCCTTGGGATGGCACACCGGATCGGGCACGTCCTCGTATTTGAAGACATCGGGAGTGCCGTTTTCGTAGTAAACCGCCGCCTTCATGGATGGTTCTCCTCCGCGCGCACGCAGTCAGCGAGGTAATGGCTCGCTGGCGGAAATCTACCACGATGGAGAGCAACCTCAAGGATCGATGTTCGGCGCTTCGTGGGACGCCGCCACGTTCGCCATCGGTCAAGATGTGCTATCATCGAGATGCGGCGCCGGTATCGGCGCCGCTGCCGTTTTGAGAGGCCTGTTGGTGATCAGGAAAATGCAAAAACAAACCCACTTCGAGGCACCGCTGAGTAGGTTCATGGGGTCCGCAGACGGTCGATCTCGATCGCAAAAAGTGCGAAAACAAACCCACTCGCATCGACCGCCTTTTGCGGATCTGGATCGCGAAAACAAACCTATTAAATCGAGGATTTACGGGTATTTTCCGAACCGACATCGCGTCGATAGCAGCACCACTTCACGCCAGTCCATACAGCGCGGCGGCGTTGTCGTGGGTCAGCTTCTTGCGCATCCCGGGGCTCAGGTGCCCCATCTGGCGATCGATCGCGGCCCGCGAGTTCGGCCAGATGCTATCCGGATGTGGATAGTCTGACGCCCACAACACGTGTCCTTCGCCATAGAACGGCAGCAGCGCCATCGCCACGTGATCTTCCTGGAACGTCGCGTAGACCTGGCGTTTGAAGATCTCCGACGGCTTCATCTCGAGGCCCGAGAGGCCCCGCTCCTGCCAGTAATCCTTCGATTCCCACAGCCGCCAATGCCGGTAGTCGAGCTCCTCGACGACCCAGGGCAGCCAGCCGAGACCGCTCTCTCCCATCACCAATCTAATCTTGGGATGCCGCTCGAGGATGCCCCAGGCGAAGAGGTCCACGAACGGATCCAGGAACTGGCTGATAAAGGCCTTGGTTGCCATAAACACGCTGGCCGGCTTGCCGACTGCGCGCTCGGGAATACCTTCGAGAAACACCGTGACGTGGAAGGAGAGGATCAGCCCAGTCTCCTCGATCGCGGTCCAGAACGGCTCCCATGAAGGATCGTCAATGCGAGGCGTCACAGTCGCGATCTGCAGATTGACCTGCCGGTACCCGCCCTTTGCGGCGAGCCGGTAGAGTTCCTTGAGCGCACCATCGGGCGCCGGCGGCAACATCGCGATACCGATCAGCCGGTACGGAGCGACGGCGCAGAACTCTGCGAGCCAATCGTTGTAGGCGCGGTAGCAAGCATCGCGCAGCTCGGGATCATCGGTGTTGATAGAATAAACGGGGCCGAACATGACCTGGGTTTGAACGCCGTCGCGATCCATGTCGGCGAGGCGGAGTGCGGCCACGGCAGGTCGCCGCTGACTACGATTTAGTTCCCCGCCCCGGGTGAGCGCATCGACGAACGGCATCTTCGGACGCGGCAGGTTGGGATCAAGGGGCTGTCCAGCCCAAGCCCCCCACAGCTTGCCATCGCACACCCACATCGCCCTGCCGTCGCGCTCCTCGATGTGTGGCGCGCGCGCTCTCACGGACAGGGGCAGCCGTTCGGTCCACAGGTCAGCCGGGAGCCAGGCGAGGTCGAGATGGTCGTCACAGGAAATCATCTTGTAGTCCACGGCCGATCGCTCCTGTCGGTTGATGCCTATCCGCACTCATGCATGGCGAAGTCCGAAACGTCAACGCCCGCGCGATAGGCTCGCGCTCGGTCAGCAACCGGATGATGACGCCCAAGCCCTCGTCCATCTGATCGCGTTGCGTCATCGGGTCGATCCCGAGCATGAATGCGTCAGAGGGGAGCGCGCCGGGGCCGACGCCGAGCATCGCGCGCCCGCGGCTCAGATGATCGAGCATCACGATACGCTGCGCGACGGTAAACGGATGATGGTAAGGAATCGAGACGACGCCGGTGCCGAGCTTGATGCGATGGGTAACCATCGCCGCGGCCGACAGCATCATTTCGGGCGACGCGATGGTTTCCCATCCTCCCGAATGATGCTCGCCAACCCAGAATTCGTCGTAGCCTAGGTCATCGAGGAGCGTGGCAAGCTGCAAATCGCGCTGAAGCTGCAGGGTGGGATTCTCACCCGTCGGATGATGCGGCGCGAGAAACACGCCAAAGCCGAGTCGACTTTCCATAACGCACTCCTTTAGAGTCTACGCTGCGCTTTTTCGCCCTCGGTGCGGCTGCGCCGGGCTTCGCCAGCTTCGCGTCTAATCGAGGCTTCGTATCGATTTTCTTACTCTGGTCGGGCAACTCGGCACAAACGACAATCGGACGGCCGTCTCTGCGGCCCCGAGGACCTCGATGCGACCCCGGTAGACTCAAGGCGTGCATTGTGAATATCTTCTGCTATTCACAAGCCGCTTAATTGTTGTGTAGCGAGGCAACAACAAACTTATCTGTCGCTCGCAATAGCGGGCGGTTCTTTCGAGGAACTGGGGATCTCTCGATCCGCGTAAGTACGCGAAATGTTCTGGAGAATTGGAAAAGCAGGGAGGAGTTTCGTCATGGCAGAAGAGAATGGACATACAGTCCCGCATCTTATCGTCAACCGAGCGCAGGTAGTGTCGGACGGATGCGTCGCCTGCGGGAAAGAGTTTGCGTCCGCTCCCACCGGCGAGCGCACACTGAGCGCCGCGGTAGGCAACGACAACAGCACCTACATGTTCTGCGCTCAGTGCGGCGACTCCATCATGGGCCGCGTCCAGTCCGACTCCGCCAGACAGCGTTACACATGGGATTGGGCGGTGCCGCTGAGGGGCAGCCCACTCAGTCAGAACGGCGCAGCTAAGAGCTAACACCACCCCGAGAACAGGGGCGACGCGCAATCATGGGCGCTGCGCCCCAAGTGAACGACTTCCGGTGGGCGGCGCGAGAAAGTGCAGGAAGTTATCGGACTTGCAAGCCGAAACTAATGGAAAAGACCGACCGCCGGCGGCCGGATCGTTTCGGCGCCTCAGCATTCCTGATCTATCTCGGATTGTCGGCGATATTTTTCGGCCGCGCACTACGGGGCGTCTTTTCGACAATCCATCTCGGTAAAGGTCAGGACCCCGCACTCAATATGTGGTACATGGTGTGGTGGCCGCACGCCATCCGCCACCATCTGAATCCATTCTTCACCGATCTGCTGTGGGCGCCATGGGGCTTCAACGTCGCATGGAGCGCCTGCATCCCGCTCCCGAGCATTGCCGCAAGTCCGCTGACTTTGGCCTTCGGACCGGTTTTCGCATTCAACACTCTGTCTCTGATGTTTCCGGCCCTCACGGCCTGGGCAGCCTTCATATTGTGCCGCCATCTGGTGGGTCAATACTCGATTCCGTTGCTGGGCGGTTACATCTACGGCTTCTCACCTTACATCCTCGGTCAGCTGGTGAGCGGGCACATCCATATGACGGCGGCGTTTATCGTCCCGCTGGTGGTTTACCTGACGCTGATTTATCTGGAGGGGGGCCTTCCGCGTGCCAGATTCATCACGCTGATGTCGATACTCTTCGTGGTGCAGTTTCTGGTCACAACCGAGATCTTCGCGACCAGCTTTTTTTTCGGCGCGATCACGCTTGCTGTCGCGATGGTAGTGACGCCCGAGGCACGGCCACGCCTGTACGATCTCATCAAGTCGATCGCTCTGAGCCTCGCGATTGCTATCGTAGTGCTGGCCCCTTACCTCTTCCATATCGTGTTAGCCGGCCCTTTTGGTGGTCCGCTCTGGCGTTCGGTCTCACTCTCCGCAGACATAGCCAATGCGGTGATTCCGGGCTCGCCGTTGTTCCTGAGACAAGTGTTCGAATTCGGAAGGAACGACGAGTGGATGGTCCAGAGCTTTGTCGAAAACGGAATCGGATATATAGGGCTTCCGCTTATAGCAATCGCGATAGTGTTCGGATATTCGCGCTGGCGCGATCCGGTGGGCAAGCTGATCGCGATCGTAATGGCGACTATCTATCTGTTGTGCCTCGGACCGCGACTGCATTTCGCCGGTCGGACCTTGTTTGGCCTTCCCTGGAAGCTGTTTGAGCATTTGCCGCTGCTTAACGATGCGCTTCCGGTAAGGTTCACGATGTATCTATTTCTGGCGCTCGCGATCGTTACGGCGCTATGGCTCAATGCGGCATCGTTCTCGCCACTCGGAAAACTCGCCGTCGCAGTCGTCACGATTGTTTTTATGCTGCCGAACCTGTCCGCCGGCTATTGGGTATCGGCGGCGAAGCTGCCCGGGTTCTTCGCCAACGGCGATTACGCCAAGTACCTGGCGCCACATGAAGTCATCGTGCCGCTGCCTTACGGTGGCCACGGTGAGGACATGCTGTGGCAAGCCTCGAGCCATATGTACTTTGCCATGGCGGCAGGGAGGATTCCTAAGTCGCCCGAGTACCAGACCTGGCCCATCATGCGTTCATTTGGCGGAACCTCGATCCCTGATGAGGGCGAGCAACTCAAGGCATTTATGGCCGCGCATCGCGCGACCACTGTCATCCTTAGTGATGACGCGCCGGACCGGGCGCAGTGGCTATCGATAATGCCCAGTCTTGGCGTGCAGCCACTGGAGATCGGCGGAGTTTCGCTGTATCGCGTTCCAGCCACGACGCTTGAAAAGTATCGCGGTTTGTCTGCCCCGGAGATGGAAGCCCGGATGGACGCGGCGCGGTTTGATACGTTGCTGTCGGCCGCACATCGCTACATCGAGAGCCATCGGGATTTTAAGTCGCTGACCCCGCTCGAGGCGATGAGGCAGGGTCTGTTGCCGGCGAATTGGGTCTCAGATACTGACGGCGGCGTTTCCACGGCCGGCGGATTGTGGTTGGGACCGCAGACAGAGGGTCAAGTCGGCGTCGGAGTAGTAGGATCGTATGAGTCACTGAAGCCGATCATCGAGAAGTACGCATCTGACGCCACGGCTGTTTACTTCCCGTATCCGCGCAAGCTTCAGGGGCGTCCGACGGGTGACACCTTCATGCGCAAGCTGGTGATGACGTTCGACCGGGATGGAATGGCGCGCGCGGCCATCAAATCAGATGCCGCGTCGCATTCATTCGCGGCACATTAGGAACGCGGCGCGCGTCTTATCGGTCACGGACTTTTGTGGCTTCTATTTCTTGCGCGGCGCGGCACGGCCGAAGTATTGAACATTGCCTCGACAAGATCGCTGTTGAGAAAAGTTCCATCGTCCAACCGTTTCGCTACACTGGCGCAAAACGTAACAGCGCCAACGCAAAGAGGCGAGAAGTTTCACTCTTGTAATCATTAAGAAACTTAATCGAGATATCTTGGCACACTTATAGCTGCCAACCTTCCGCATGTGTGAATGTTGCGGTTTGAACCGGGCCGAAACCAACGTCTCCGCGATGCTTTCCGCTGGGGCGAGTGAGCGTACGATTCGGGTCGCAGTGTGCAGGAGCTGCCGGGACAAAGCGCAGCGCCGCGACAAGGAAACCTGGATGCGAATCAAAGCCGTGGTTGAAGAGCGTGCCGGACTATGAAGCGCCAGCTCAGCGCCATTTCCGCTTCGAAGCCAGGCAGCACGCCACCATCGTCAGGGCCGCGAAGGAACGCTCACTTGATGACGGTGAATGAAGCGACCGCCTTTCTTCATTGTCATCGAATAACCCTGCTGCGTCTCATCCGGCGGGGTCATCTTCATCTGCTCAAGGCCGGGCGCACATGGTGTTTTCAGCGCGCCGAAGTGAATGCCCTCGGCAACCGCAAGATTGCCGTGTATCCGCATCTCACCATCGTGCGGCGCTCGAAATAGCGCCCCTGTCGATCCCGCCCCGAACGCCATAAAACGACCCGCAAGGCGTCTGCGCCGATGTTGACTCCTCGAACGGTCCATGTCGGATGCATTTCGCGCAAGCATAGTTGATGACGTTTGCGAGGCGCTCACAAGCCGCTATGATCGCATCGCTCAGGCAATGCCGCGCCCAATCGATGCCATAGAGTCGCAACTGCCAAGCATATTCATTCTAATTGAGTGTAATTAAAGCTTTGGATATCAACCATAGAGTTGTCATTATCGGAGCCGGGCCCGCCGGCCTGACGGCTGGCTACGAACTCGCCCGCAACGGTTTTCAGACGGAAGTTCTTGAAGCAGATTCCCGATATGTTGGCGGGCTGGCGCGAACCGTCGAATATCGGGGATTTCGCTTCGACATCGGTGGCCATCGCTTTTTCTCGAAGAATCGGGAAATCGAAGCGCTATGGACCGAGCTGCTGGGCCCTCGGATGCGCGAATGCTCGAGGCTGTCGCGCGTCTACTACAGTAGTCGATACTTTAAATATCCACTGGAACCCTTCGATGCTTTGCGGAATCTTGGCCCGCTCGAAGCGCTCCGAAGCCTCGTCAGTTTTCTACAGGTACAGCGCCAACCACCGGTCCACATCGCAAGCTTTGAGGACTGGGTCGTAAGCGCTTTCGGACGCCGCCTCTACGAAATCTTCTTCAAGACGTACACTGAGAAGGTATGGGGTATTCCATGCAGTCAAATTAGCGCTGATTGGGCTGCACAACGCATCCGTGGACTTTCGTTAGTTTCAGTGATGCGTAGCCTCCTACGCGTGCCCTCCTCAAATGGCGCCGTAATCAAGACTTTGGTCGATCACTTCAGATATCCCGCCTTGGGTCCCGGAGAGATGTGGCAAAAGGCCGCCCACCTGATCGAGGAAGCCGGCGGCTCGGTCAGAATGGGGCAACCGGTACGCGAGATTCATCGCGAGGGCGGCCGAATCGTCGCGGTGACCACCGAAAGCTGCGACGGTCCGCAGACTCATCGGGGCGACAGCTTCGTCTCCACGATGCCGCTCGCGGATCTCATTGCGGGATTCAATCCTCCCGCTCCCGAAGCCGTGCTCGCGAGTGCGCGCGGCCTACGCTATCGGGACTTCATCACCGTAGCGCTCATCATCGATCAGGCCGAGCTCTTTCCGGACAACTGGATCTATATCCACGATCCGGGCGTGCGGGTCGGACGGATCCAGAACTTCAAGAATTGGAGCGCGGATATGGTACCCGATCCGCGCTTTACGGTTTTGGGATTGGAGTACTTCTGCAACGAGAACGACACCCTGTGGTCCTCGTCGGACGAGCAGCTAATCGCAATCGCGAAGGATGAACTCGCGACCTTGGGGCTCGCCGATAAATCCAAAGTTGTTGATGGAGCGGTGGTCCGTCAGCCCAAAGCCTATCCGTTGTACGACCACGACTATCGAGCCAACGTCGCCAGAATTCGCGAGTTCCTCGAGATCGAGGCGCCCAATCTGCAGGTCGCCGGGCGCAACGGGATGCATAAGTACAACAATCAGGATCACGCCATGATGACCGGCCTGATGGCGGCGCGAAACATCATGGGTGGTTCGTACGATTTGTGGCGCGTCAACTCCGACGCCGAATATTTGGAAAGCGAAGACAGCGTGACCGACGGCGGCCGCGCGGTACCCAATCCGGTCGACGACAAGGGCGAGGTGTGGGGCATCCCGGCGCTCGACGCGATTTCAATGCGCTCGGGATATATCGGGGCCGCCGGCGTTCCCCTGATTTTCGATCTGGTCGTGTATCAGATTCTGATTTACTACTTCCACGTCTGGTACCCGGTTGCGTTTGCGGTCAGTTGCCTGGTCGGCGCCGCGGTGCAACATTCCGGGCGCAAGGATCTGGGAACCCTTCCATGGTCGCGGCGAGCCTTGATCGTGTTGGCGGATGGCGCCGATTGTTACCTCATCAACATCGGCCTGATAATGCTCATCGTGACCTTCCTGCATCGCCACGCGACGATCGGCCGCGCGCTCGCAGCCGGAGTAATTACGCTGCTGGCCTTTATTCGACAGAATCTGCTCGCGATGCAACGCCGCCATCTTCTGGTCGCTGCGGAGCAAAAGGTGCTTCGCTAGGTGGCAGGAAAAGTCGTCCCAAAAACTGCTATCGGCCATGTTTCAATGCATCTCCCCGATGACTCAAGTTTGGATGACCACGTTTCAAGGAGAAGCCGTGAAATGACGTTCCGTCATATTGGTGCGCTTGCGGGCGTGGGTTGGTATCTGATGTGCCCGCCGTACTCGCCCACAACTGGTCTGGAGATCTCGGCTCCGCTATCCCAATGGGAGCAGCGGGCGAGTTTCGACAGCGCATCCAAATGTGAAAAGTATCTCGCGGGTCTAAGACGGCCCTTCAAGCGGGCAGGCAAGCGTCAAGACGAACCGGAGGCGCATAAATACGCAAAGTGTATCGCGACCGACGATCCGCGTCTGAAGGACAACCCGTGACATGACGACGTTCCGCCGCGCCGCTGCGCTCGCGCTAGTGGGTTGGGACGCGCAGGCGTTGCGTTACAACAACCGCAAGACAAATGATGGATCGCGATTCGTGAACGTGAAGCGCGGAGCGACAGGCCGGCGGCTTACCTACCAGAAACTTACGGGCGAAGATCAGGTAGTGACCTGACAGATGGGAAACGAGTGAGGAAAGCGCGGGCGAGTCAGGACGGCGCGCTTTCTTCTTCGACCGTGGAGCTTCGCGCCACTTCGCCTCATCAGCCTCGACTACCTTTTTTCGGAACTGCTACGATCCGGGGAATGAGTGCTGGAATCGTCAGAAAGCAACCGGAGACTTAGATATTTTGAGAAGGTTTTGTATTTATTGTCATTGACTAGATCGCTTCATAATCCGAACAACCTTCCCACAAGCCTCGGGGTATAGTTCGGTATCAGCTTCTAGCGCCTTCAGGGAATTATGATCTAAGTCTTCTTTCACACCTAGTTTGCTGGTCCATTTTCCAGACGCTAGTTGTCGAGCGACGTGTATGTCTTGTTCGTGGTTGACGTAGATCGCTATTTTTTCAAAACCGGGTTCAAGACTGTCATCCATGTCGCAATCAGAGTAATTGTGCATCTCGAAAATCTTTGCAACGGTCGAGACTTCCCAATCGTAAGGCCCATTTGGCAGCCATCGATATCCTGCTACGCGCATTACAGCAGCGTCGGGGTCCCAAAATCCCGCATAATCCCTGAGAGCCCATCCAATGCAGTTTGGGACATCCGCCGGGTTGCTAGTTATTTCGTAACCTTCTCGCGCAAGATTGGGAATTCCTTCCTCAAGTCCTGCGCTTGTCTTTGAAATAGCCGTGGCGTCTTCCCCATTCAATCCATGCATCACGGGCAACCACGAAACTATCGCCAAACTTTGCAGGACTTGCTCCTGTGAGTGCATGTAGGGCCCATAACCAATGGCCGCCCCTGTCTCGTAGCTCTTCTAGAATGAGGCCCACCACTAGCCGCTTGTGTCTATCGTCATCGGCAGCCATCAGCATAATGGCGAGATAAGGGCGGTTGAAGACCATTCGG
Source organism: uncultured delta proteobacterium (assembly GCA_963815835.1). Classification (GTDB taxonomy): domain Bacteria; phylum Desulfobacterota; class Binatia; order Binatales; family Binataceae; genus DATGKG01. Next base: position 995,984 of record CAWFIF010000001.1, on the reverse strand, counting down.
CGCAAAGAGGATTTGTGCCGAATCTCTCTGTGCCATTGATTTACTAGTTCGTTAAAGCGAGCCCGCAGACGGGTTTCAGGCGAAGTCCTATAGGCAATGTCATCTAGGGCTGGCTGATTCTGTGTTTCGTCGCCATGCAACCAAAGTAATACCGGATCACGATTTGACGCATGCCAGTCTTCCAAGCCGTCTATGTCTTTCCACTCATCCACAAATCACCCAACCTTCCTAGTCGCTCGCGATCGGCACTTTTGCAGTGGTTAGAAGCTTCTTGAGACTTATTCTCTTTTCATTAGCGCGTTCGATTTGGAGTTTAAGCGACGAGAGGTCGTCCCCTTCCATCGCGATATGGATTTGTTTGGTGGATGGCCCTTCATGATAAGTGAGTTGTAGAACATGGGTAATAATCGCAGTCGAGGGCATCTTCGTTCGATCCTCACCAAATACGGGACGGATATCTGTTACTATGCGCGCGCGACAGTAGATATGTTCGTAATCCCGTTTAAGGTAGATGGTCTTGGAAGCTATAATGAGCGCTTCGTCCGCTAGTAACGTCGCAATATTCTTGCTGAATTGTACCTGCTGCTCTGGCGGAAGATGCAACTGAGAACGCGAGTCTGCATTCATCGAGCGTATAAGATCATCAACAAAGTCGGGGATCGAAGAGCCGAGATCGGCACGGACGTTGGCGAGTGACATGGTGGCTTCCAAAAGGCGCGCGATTACGTCAGGGGCAAATTTGATTCGTTGCGCAAGTTGCGCCGCAGTTTCTTCAACGTTGTGCAGTTCGGGATCATCAAGTGCAGACATAATCTGCGCGATGTCTTCAGTCGAAAAGCGAGCTGCCTCGACTAAGCCAGTCACGTATTGCTGCGGAACCTTCATCCGTACGCATTAGACCGCGCTTAGGATCGCCCGTCAATGAGATTAGAAAACTTTAGGTCCGATTCGGGATCGACGTGTTTCCGACGGCGGGTTGAAGAGGATGTAGGCAAGTCTAGGCTCCTACCCGCGCTCCGTTTCAGTTCGCACCGACGTGCCTGTCACATCGCCGCGACTTTACACGTCAGGTGAGTGAACTTTGTTACTACCCAAATAAAGCTCGTCGCCTCGCGACTCCGCCAAGCGGCCGACTGATCGACGCGCTCGCGGGCCGAGTTATCGAAGACCTCTATGTGTGGGCTGAGCCTCAACGCCGGTTCCTGCATCGCCTCCAAGTTGAAATTTGAAAACGGCACCAAGCCGGGTTCCCAGCAGAATGCCCATGTCGAGGCGACTCCGTCGACGAGGTGCGAAACTACCGGAACCGTTCAGGGACGTTCGTCGTGATGGTTCCCAATCGAGGCGCGGGCGTTGCGCTCAAAATCTTCGGCCGCGACTCGAAACGCCCCGGCGGCACGCCCGAATGTTTCAAAAGTCGCGATCCCTCGCTCGCGTGCGAGACGATACCCCTTGTTCGCCCATCAAGTACGCGACCCCCCGGTCGGCGACGCTGGCGCTCTTACGATAGTGGCGTGGCGCAGAACGACGCCGGGGTTGCAGTCGCCCTGGGAGCCGAAATGAATCGTGACTCGCCAAACAAACCAGTCGAGTCAGCACTCTTAGCCCGACCGTTCGCGACCGATTAGGGAAGGGAGCAAAGGCTCCGGAAGCTCCCCGTTGTTCGACGCGATCGCGGCTCCGACGAAGTTGTTTTCGCCGTGACCCCGAATCGCGGTGGAACAGAGAGCGATCAGCCAGAGATCGATTGAATCAGCATTCTCGCAGGTTCTCCGCTGCCACGAGCTGTGCGAAATTGGCCGGACAGGCGCGTATTTTGATCATCCGTGGGCAGATCGCAAAACAGAGAAGGACTGGTTGGCGGAGAGGGAGGGATTTGAACCCCCGGAGCCGCAAGGGCTCACCTGATTTCGAGTCAGGCCGCCGTATGGTCAATTTCCCTTGCAAATTCAAGTACTTAGCCGCCGCTTGCTCCATACAAGTATGCACCAAGTATGCGCGCGAATCAATTCCAGCCGCCGTTTAATGCTCGGAAAAGCCGGTGCGCTTTTCGGTCTCGGAACACCGCTTGTTGTACCCACTAAATCCAGCACCAGCACAATCGCCTCGATAGTCCTAAGCGCCACGTTGCGCTTGCCGCGTTCAATCCCGCTGATGTAAGTACGGTCAAGGGTAAAGGCTTATGGGTAAAGACGCCGACGAGTTCAGAGATTCTAACCCCACAGACCTCCCGATCCGTGAGGCGCTGGAACGAAATGCCAAGCGTCGGTTGCTATTGGAGGTCATCCACGATATCTCCAAGTCCCCGCACCAGCGCCGCGACGCCGTCAACGCTTTGCACGTAATGTACTACACAGGCGAGTGCGGTCCTCGTGGGTTCAACATAGAGGCAGAAGATCAGGCTGACGATGAGGTCAAGTGGTTTCAAGCCGCCGCAGAACAGGGCGATCCCGTCGCTCAGTACAATCTTGGGAAGTTCTGCCATCGTGGCCACGTAAGCGAGCAAGGTACCGTTGTAAAGAAAGACTACAATCAGGCGTTTCTGTGGTACCAGAAGGCCGCGCAACAGGAGCACTACGAGGCACAACAATGCGTCGAAGCGATGCAGCCTTTTCGCTGCGATGGGTGCCAGACGCAAAATGAGCCGGGTGCGTATGCCTGTGTTTCGTGTGGCGAACGCCTTCCAGTCGAGTGTAGCAAATGCCAGCGCTTCAATACCGGCGAAGCGAAGCACTGTCGATTTTGTGGCTCACCAATAGTCGCTTTGGAGGAGAAGCGGAGATGCAGGGAATGCGGTGCAGAAAACCTTGAGGACGCTCTTTTCTGCTCCTCATGTGGTGCCGCCCTTAACGCGTGCAAGGAATGCGGTGAAAAGAACCCTGCGACGATCTCTTTCTGCTCTTCATGTGGTGCCCCACTTAACGTCGCAACCGCCGAGCACTGCGAAGGTGAGGGAGGATCGGAGGGAGGCGAACGGGACGGCGAGTCGAACGAAGCGTTCAAGAATACGGAAAACACTTGCGACAATCCGCGTGAGCCAATTTCTAAGCGCGTGCGTATCTTCGTCTGGCAACGCGATCAAGGCCGCTGCGTCAGTTGCGGGTCACAAAATCGGTTGGAATTCGATCACATCATCCCAATCGCGGAAGGGGGCGGCAATACAGAGAGAAACATCCAATTGCTTTGCGAGCCCTGCAATAGGTCGAAGGGCGCGCGGCTCTAACTCCCGTCTCACATATGCGAAGCGTTGCGCCGGAAGCAATTTCGCCTAATCCGGCCAGATCGCTGATGGCTCGAATCGATTCCGCCCATGGTAAGGTCAGAGGCAAGAGAGCACGTTTTACTAAGCGGCTTCCCGCGCAGCAACTTGAACTTTCGCTGGCTGTGCCCCGCCGTTGATGAATCCCGCTCCCGCTTACTTCCCGCACACAGACGAATGAACTTCTCCGGCCAAGAGAACTTCTCAGGTCAAAGCCTACTTGCGTTTTTTTGGGGACTCACGACTTCAAGAAAAATGTGAAGACTCGATTAGCGCTACTCGCTCGCTGGATCGTTGATCACGAATGGTCTAAAAGAAATCTCACAAAATTGCCGCAGTAAGTACGCGCACCATACGGAGAGCCATACGGAGGGGGTCTGATGCTAACCAAGATTTGCGCTTGCTTGGGACTGGCAATGGTGGCCGGATGTGTTCCGGTGATGAATGCTTACAAACTCCAGAAAGCCCAAAGCGAGGTGAATGCGAACAAGCCCGACGAAGCACAAGCCACGTTGGATTCCTGCTTCGATAGCCATAGCGCCGAGAACATAGTGGGTATCCTGTGGGCAGTCAGTCTCGGCGCCTATTACACTCCTATTTGCATGCTTTACAAGAACTCTGATCCGACATTTATCGGCTTAGAAAAACAGATTGCTAAGGAACAACAGTCATTACAAGGAGTGTCGAACAACCCTGTTCTCACGTCGGCCCAGAGACAAGTTAAGCCGACAATCGGCGAGATAATATCGTCTCGAATCTCATCTGGTGATCTCGACTCAGCGCAATCCGCACTCGACACTGATACCTCTGTAGTCCCAGAGGCGCGAGCTAAATTCCAGAGCGCTATATCCGAGGTTCGAAACAATGCATGTCTGCGTGAGTACGAAACGGCTAAGAATGACAAAATGTATCTCGAATCTGAATGGGACCGTGCCAAAGAATCTTGCGCAAAGTCACCAAACGGACCAAGCCTCCTTCCACGAATCCAATGGTCGGAGCTTCAATCCTGCACAGATGCTATTAACGAGGCATTCGCGCATGAATATCTTGATCGATTGGACGATTGGTTAAGCGCATATCAGAACAATCCTTTTCACGACGAAGAACAGCTTGCACGATGGAAAGCCACAATTCCAAAGCTTCAGGCAAAAAGAGCACGCGAGAATGCTCTGGCGTCGGAGGAAGCGGAGCGGGCTCGCGGTCTTGAAGTCGCTCGGTTGAACAAGTTGATCGATGACACACTAATGAAAACCAGCGGCTTTCTTGAAGTCACTGATAACTGTACAAGCTCATTTGATGACACCTTGGCTTCACAGTGGGCGTTGAGCATTGATCCTAGCGCTGCAACAGCATTTGGACTCAATCCCTACGCAACTAAGAGAGACGAGACTCAAGCTCAAGCAAAGGTTTTGATGCTCAACTCTTTTGCAAAGTTTCAGATAGTATGGCAACGTGAACGATCCTGCTTGGAAAAGGAACTACAAGATCGCGGGATTTCTACCCGTGATTCTCGATCCATTATCGACTGTATATCCAAGCACCTTACTGAAGATGCCGAGCAACTGAGAGCTTACGGGCAAGCGTCAGCGGCACGGGAGTGGTGTCGTTAAGCCCTTTCTTCAGGCTTCTTCGGGGCTATTTCCCTTCGGCGCGACGCACATTTAACCTTACCTATATCAGCGGCATCGAACGGGGCAAACGAAATGTGGCGCTACGAAATATCGAGGCGATTGCGAACGCCGCTGAATGTGTCGATCTCGCAGTTGACGAAAAGTAGGTCGGATTTGTTGGGAGCATTGAACTCCTAGTTAATCGCACTGGGTTTCCGAATGCTTACGCGCAGTTCTACTATGAAAACCCCGACTGCACGGGCACGGTCTACTTGTCAGGCCCAGCGGAAGACGCACAGCTACTCTTTTTTCGCAGCGAAGAGGACAACTACGGCTCCTGCGGCGTCTTCGACGGAACGTTGTACTATCCCAGTAACCAGTCCGAAACCGTGCTCGTGCAATCGACAGGATTTGCGATTCCAACGCAGCCCGCCCTCTTCTGTTTTCCGCAAGGGGTGCCACAAACCCTTTCTCCGGTCGTCACGTTTGATCTTTCGAGATTGAAGTTGAAGCCACCCTTCCGACTGTCAAATTAGGTGAAACGGTCGGGAAGTGACCAAACACGCCAAAGACGCTCCGTGAGACTTCGACCGCCAGCACACGCCCAACTGACCATGCCGATTTCCAAACCTCAAAGGGTTTCATTCTTTGGCGAAAATACGCGTTCCTTCGTCTACGTTTGTCAAATGTAGTCTCGCAAAACGGGGTGGATCAGGGTGGCGCTCAGTGTTGAATACCAGTTGCTCCCCTTTACCCCCATTGAAGTGTGCTTTGAAACCGGCTATTTCGCGTGGGACATGAGTTGGGAAAACGCTCGATGACGACATGTGCGATATATGGTGTGAATGCCGTTCCACGCGATCCAGCCCGTCTTCCCTCCCCCCGCCCCGGATACAGAGTATCCGTGGGGGGAAGGGATGGGCGCATTGATACGTACCAGAAGATGCTAGTTCATTGTCGGTAATGAATACGATCCATGATTCACTGACACAATCTCCTGGCTCTTGAGCAGTTTCGGCAATTGGTTATCAAGTGATTTCTTCTTCTTCCCTGCCTTCGTTACCGCTTCCATTAGCTGGTCATACGTAGCATGCCCGCACTCCTTCAAAGTCTGAAGAATAACGTCGGGAACGGTAACGCTGTCCTTTAAGCCTGAAGACCATCCTTCTTCACCAAGCTCGAACGTCATTTCCTCGGGATCGAAATACACTTCAGCTTCTCTGTTCGTAGGGCCGAAGTTGGACTTCGTTTGACGAATGACGAGCCGGGAATCATCATCGTCACTGAGACGGAGCGATAGCAGCGAACGTGCGCCCGCCATCTTAAAAACCGTTCCGTATGGTGTTTTCGTCTTTGCATTACCACCTTTCGCTTCGTGCTCGATCATCACAATGCTTGCCTTCAAGCTTTTAAGCCAACTGATGGCGTCTACTGCCGTGCTCACGTCATTTTCGGTTTGCGACCAGAAGGCAAAACTATAACTGTCTACTACGACGACTCTCGGCTTGTATTGCTTGACAAGACGATTCGCTTCCAATCGGCACGGACCATTGGTTAGTTGGCCGTTAATTCTGCAATATATCAGCCGCCCTTCAGGAACAGTCTTTCCGAGGCCTGCCGCCGCGAGCTTTCCACGGGATTGAAAATCCTCGGCTGCCATTTCCGCGTCTAGCCAAAGAACCGGTACATCATCGCTACAGAGCTTCTGTCCTAAAAAGTGAGACATGCCGCAGGCCAAGTGTATTGCTAAACCGAGTGCTAAAGCGCTTTTCCCGCTACCCGGCATACCGAAGATCGTTGTTATCTCGTTTTTCGGAATCAGGCCGTCCCAAGCCCATTGTTTCGGTCCCGCTTCTGGTATGTGGCAAAAGTCTGCTACTTCCAAAAATTTGAAGTCTTTCGTCTTGGTAGAAATTGAACCCGTCATTTCATAATCCCTCTTCGCGCTCCTAGCGCCTATCGTTTTAATGCTACCTTTGTAGCGGTTGATGTATATCGGAATCTTGGAAGGAACGAAGGAACGCGAGAAGCGAGCTTCGTCCAATGCAAGAGATTGAATTCCCACAATGGGTGATATTCAAGGACTAAGACATAAGAATGCTCCCTGACCTACAGAGGCGTAATAGAAGCGCCAATGAGGCCCTAATTAATTGGTCGCCGAAAGCGCGTTAAAAGGGGTACAGGTGCCCAGCTAAGACTACAGGCCGGGAACGAATGTAGTTTGATAATTTTAGCACAAAACGCTGCGCGAAGCAACCCCTTGTTAACCAAAAAGAGAGCGGTCATGACACGATGATACTAGGTTAAAGTTTAATTGTAGTGATATTAGAGTGTGAATATAATATGGCTCCTAATAGGAAGCCCATTACTTTACTTTGGGAGCCATAATGTCAGCCTTTGACAGATATATTAGAGCCACGAACTGTACGAATCGGTGTGTTAACCACCAAACATCAACTTGGCGTTCCGTTCCAACGCCTCACGGATTGGCTCCAGATCGAGGCGAGCATAAATCGCAGTGGTGGTCGGGTTGCTATGATTGAGCACACGCCCGATCAAAGGCAGGGACGCTCCTTGAGCGGCAAGCCAGCTTCCATTCGTTCTCCGTAAGTCGTGGATACGCACGTCGGATAGTCCGGCTCGCTTCCGAATACGACTCCAAGCCGTGTTCGCGTCTACAATGTGCTGGTCGGATCGTTTGTCATTTGGGAAAACCCATTCGCCTCGAAACCGGCTCGGTAAGCCGCTTAGGAGCCTCACAGCGACCACGGGAAGGGGCAATCTATGTGTACGTCCGGCCTTCGTCTGTGGCAGCGTCCACACGGCATCTTCGAGGTTTATGTGCTCCCAACGGGCGCGTAGCAATTCCGAACGACGTGCACCCAATAGAAGGGCCAGCCGGAAATATGCTCGCCAGTATAAATTCGGTTCGCCCTCAAGTGTGTGATCGAGTCGTGCGAGTTCGCTGGTGCTTAAGAACCTTTCCCGATGCTGTTCGCGGAACCTTCGGATCGCGTGTGCGGGATTCACACCATCCCAATATCCCAGCCGGATCGCCCATCCGTAGATCGACGAAAGAAGCGCGAGACAGCGATTGGCCTGATATTGACCGTGTTCAGCGCCAAGGCGTTGATGCCATTTGGAGATGATTTCCCGCGAACACTCCGACGCCCTGAGCGTTCCGATTGACTGGAAGTATGTTCGCAGAACCCGTTCATCCTCGCGCCAAGACCGTTTGCGCGGGCGGGAATGATTCTCCATGTACAAATCTGCCAGATCGCGGACGGTTGGCTGACGTTTCTCCTTCTGCCGTGCTGCTCTCGGATCAACGCCAATGGCGATGTCGTGTCGGATGACCAATGCCTTCGCCCTCGCCTCATCGAGCGAGAGGGCTGGATATCGACCAATCGTGATGCGGACCATCTTCCCGCGCACCCGGCCATCCCAGACGAATGACCGTGCGCCGTTGGATGTGATGCGTAGAGCAAATCCAGTGATCTGGCCGTCTCTCAGGAAGATTTGCCCTGTTTCGGGGGTTTTGGCGGATTCGACCGCCCGTTGGGTGAGCTTGCTTGCCATGTATGCCCTGTGTCGGCAAGCGGTTCGATTTTGGCTGTCCTCGCTTCCGGCGAGGGATTTTGACTTGTCGAAGTTCGGCAGGAGTTGGCGGAGAGGGAGGGATTTGAACCCCCGGAGCCGCAAGGGCTCACCTGATTTCGAGTCAGGCCGGTTAAACCAAACTCCCGAACCTCTCCGCGCGAGGCACTCAGCATTTCCGTTCCCACGCGAACAGTCAAGCAAGCGTGCGGTCTGGCCAGCCGGCCGCGATGTTGCCATAAGCTAGTCGCGTGTTTGGGAGAAAGCGCATCATCGCGGTGACGATTGCGTGTTGCCTCGTGCGCGCCACCTGCGTGCTTGCGGATTTGGCCGACATCGACAGCAACGTTGGCTACTTCGCGAAGCCGAAATATATCGGCAGCGTGTATTGCTACGCCTGCCATCTGGATCTCTCTCGCGAATTCGCCAAAACCAAAATGGGCCGGCTTTTCCAGGTCAAACCGGGCAACGACCTCGAACGGCGCGGATGCGAAGGATGCCACGGGCCCGGCAGCAACCATGCGATCACCGGCGGAGGCGTCGGCATTGGCGGGCTGGTTGAGTTTCGTATCGATCGCGGACAGTCGATCGAGGCCGCCAATCAGGCGTGCATGAATTGCCATGACGAAGCCTTCTGGCATGGCAGAACGCAGGGCACGCGACGGCTCGCATGCTTCGATTGTCATCTCGTGATGACGCGGCTGAGCCGCACAGCGCAACTGGCGCCACCCTATGTCGCGCCGTGGAGCAATCGACGCACCTGGGGCTTGGCGATCGGCGGAGGAACCCTCGCAGGAATTTTCACTGGCGCAGTTTTTCGCCGCCGCCGTCGCATCCCGCGCGAAGAGGGCCGCGATGGACCTGCTTGATTTCGCGCGTGGCCCGGGCCTGCATTGGGCGCTGGTTATCATGGTGGCGGGATTCTTCTGGCGTGGCGCCGATTTTGCGCTTCGCCGCGGCGAGCCGAACCTCCATTGGGCGCGCAAAGGATTTCACGTTCCCGATCGGCGATGGCAAATCGACAGCTATGCAATGCATGCCGGATTGCTCATTGTGATGTTCGGCTTCACACCACATATCCTGTTTGTCAATGCGCTCACCGGCCTTCAATGGCCGAGCCTCGCGACCGCGATAGTTCTCGCCGCCACCGTCATCTCCCTCGTGTCGATGGTTGCCGTCTTGATTCATCGCGTGATGACGCCAGAGCCGAGCATTTTCTCGGCCTTCGATGACTACTTCACCTGGAGCGCGGTCTTCGTTGCGATGCTGACCGGACTGATGTGTTATCCGCATTTAGGCGGCGCGCCGGCCATCGGTCCCTATGCAATGCTTTTGACGGCGCATCTTCTAGCCGTTGAACTGCTGATGATTTGGCTTCCATTCGGCAAATTGATTCACGTTGCCTTCATGCCGCTTCTGCAGGCAGCAGTAACTATCCGTTACCTTGTAACGAAAACCGATCGCTAGGTCGGTCTACCGAGCGATCTAGTGGCCGTGAAGCTGCCGTCGATAACGAGCAGATGACCTAGGATGAAGCGAGCCTGATCGGAACACGGGAACGAGACGGCCGCCGTCAGCTCCTCAGCCTTGCCCATCCGGCCGACGGGAAACATGCCGGGCTCATCGATGGGTTCCTTTGAGCATGCGCGGCGATGTGGGTGCCATAAGAGGTTGCGCCTCTTGCCAGTCGGAACTTTTCGCTCCGCGCATAAAAAAGCAAGCGCGACGATTGACTGGACGATGCTCCGAAAGCGATCGGTGGCATTAGATCGCGTGATGTGTAGTATGGATAAAACCCCTGCGCCAGACGACGGCGCGTAATCAAAAGCATGGAAATAGAAAGCATCCGGGCTGGCTCGTCGCCTTCTGTGCGGCGGGTAAGCGCATGAAAATCCGCCAAGCTAGCTGGAATACCGTTACAGCGGCCATTATGGCGCTGACAATAAGCGTCGCTATCTCTATAGCGGGATGCGGAGGATCTTCATCGGCAGCCGACACCACATCGAGCTCTTTGCTGCCGCGAAATTTCGTCGTTCTGGTTAACCTGGTGAATCAGTACTTTGATGCAATCACACAACAGGAAAGTACCGGCGAGGATTCAACCGCCCAGGGAAATCCTGTCGCCACGAGGGCGGTGTTCTTTGTAAATGACTCCGGGACTCTGCTGGTGACCATCACCGCGGATCGCTACCGGAATACCTCGGACGCCGCCTCCGCCTATCAGACCGCGCTCCAAAAGAGCGAGGCTGTTCCCGGATTCACTCCTATTTCCATTCCTTCCGTGGGGCAGCAATCCTTTGCCGGGAGCGTAACGCAGGGGACGGAAACGCACGTCGGTCTGGGCGCGCTGGACGGCAAGTTCGTGTTTGGAGCGACTTTGGCTGGTTTCGATGCGACGTCCGACAATGTGGCGAATCTGGTGGGTCTCGCGCGTGCGCAAAACGCCGCGATCGATGCCGCCACTGCCTGCCGGTAGCGATCTGAGAAAATCTCCGTCCAGCCGCTGCTCAACGTCGCCTCCGGCTTAAATCGCGGCACCCTTAGATCGGTTACACGATTCGCAGAGGAGTTGAATGTTACGTTCTGTGCTGCCGCCCCCACTAGCGGCCGGGATTATGTGATCGAACTCTAATCGTTCGCGCGAGCCGCACTTGACGCACTGGCCCCGATCACGCTGCCACACGAAAAGGCGAACGCTGTCGGAGATCGGTTTCCTTGATACGCCCGTCAGCTTCTCAATATTCTCAAGCGCCTCAACCTCTCGCTGTGCTCTAGCGTAATTCTTCTCGCGCCGAAGCACGTAATGTTTTAGCAGGACGAGTGCTCTTTCAGTAATCCGCCAACCGCCTGTCGTTTTCTCGACGACCTCCGGGTCGGTAGACTCGAGGCGTAGGATTTTATTCCGGTAGGTCCAATAGCTGTCATGGGCGCTGAAGCCAGGGGCGGTGAGTAGCGGTTTGGGTTCGCGCCGTTGCTGTTCCATGAATTCGGAAGCCGCCTGTTTGTACGAAGGGTCGCAGTGCAGCGCGCGATCGTAGTCCTTACGCGACGACTCAGGATTCTCTGGTCTTCTTCCGAGACTTGGCCATTCATTTGTGTTTGGCAAAACCTCGATCCAGAGCGCTTCTGTTCCGGACGACTTTCCGACGCGGAAGGAATACTGCAAGCCGCCATCTTCCAATCGTCGAAGCGTGCCCACCATAGGTATCTTCGTTCGCGTCATAGGCTGCACAGGACAGCGACCTTCCGGGAGAAAGACCTAGCGACCTTTGTGGGTGGCCGCAAACCGGCACGGTATTGACCCGGACGGGGCTGCAGACAAAGTGGTCACCCTCATTTCAGTTTGGACTCAGCGGAGTTGTGCAGCTTCTTTATTTCGTTCCAAGCCTTGGCGATATCCGCGTCAAGGTTCAACGACCACGCGCGATTCACTAGGTCACAGGTCCCTAGAAACCATGCGCTCGCCCACGAGGCCGTAAACGGTTCGTTTTCGTCGTGGGCAGGGTAGCAGTTCGCCTTCCAGACGTTTTCGGTTCTCTTCAAATATTCCTGAACGGAAGTGGAACCTGTATGGACTAGATCGGATTGGCACCAATAGACGGTCCAGTATTCGTCTTTCACACCAAGCTTGTCTGCCAACCAGAAGATGCTCTGACCCCACCAGTTCTCTGATATATCATCAGGCTGTCTTAGCGATTTACGTTTCGGCTTGAGGTAGTTAAGCGCTGCCTTGTCGTACTGCTTCTTCAATTGAGTGAGATCTTTTTTGGATTCCCAGTGGTCAACCAAGAAGCGCATTTTGGGAGATTCTTTCGCGCCCTTCATTCGCAGGTAGAGGCTATACTCTCTGACCGGTGCATGTTCCGTGAACGCGCGCGCAAGACGGTGCGGATCCGAACTCATCCATTTAGCCTGCAACCACAGCTCGAAGAGGCTCCGAGACAATATCTCAGCGTCCTCGATAAATCCGTCCATGATCAACCGCCCCAGAGCCTGGTAGGTCTTGTAGCTCTTGCAGAAGAAGAAGCGTATCGATGCTTGGAATCGCCCCGTAGCCTCGTTTGTCCCATCGGGAAATTTGTCCATTTTAGACACAAGCTTCTCTCCGATGGCGTTTGCGACCGCAAACATTTGCGCGGCGTACGTTTCGTCCATAGACGCACCTCGATAGCATGCTCGCGCTCGGAGGCGCCTCGTACAAGTGGAGGGCGAGAGCAGGCAATGGTGCGTGGGAGAATTTACTCCGACACACGTCAGATCGCGTGGTGAGGATACGTGGTGGTCATCTTTGGGAGCTTTAATCCGAGTTGGGAGGCGCGACGCTCCAGCACCGTCACATACATCTCGGCGAGCTCCTGATTGTCGCGCGCCTTGAGCCCGTAGCGGATGCAATCGTAGGTGAAACCGCTGCCCGACGGCCCGAAAAAGTTGACCGCGCGCGGCAGAAAGGATTGACGTGTATACGGCAATGCCGGATACTCCTCATTGCGAGTGCACACCCTCGTTGAAACCCCAGCGTATCTCGCTGACGCGAAGGCGGCGGGTATGACAGAAGCCGAGCGCGACGCGGTGGTTGAGATGCTGGCGAATCGGCCGCAAGCGGGAAATGAGCTATCCGGCACCGGTGGCGCTCGTAAGGTCCGCGTTGCCGGGCGAGGAAAGGGAAAGAGCGGCGGCTATAGGGTAATCACTTTCTACTCCGGTGAAGACATTCCGGTCTTCCTCTTGACCGCATACTCCAAGGGCGAGAGAGCGAATCTGAGCAAGGCCGAGCGGAACGAACTGAAAGCCATTCTGGCCGATATTGCGCGAGAGTATCGAAGGGGAGCCAAACGCCATGTCTAAAATCGGGAAGCGACTCATCAAGTCGGCGAAGCAGGCGCGAGATTACGCGCGCGGCGAGGCGAGCGAGGGTTTCGTCGTGCACGTGCCCGACGAGGTCGATGTCGCGGCGCTACGCAAGCGGCTGGGATACTCGCAATCACAGTTCTCGCGTCGGTTTGGGTTTTCAATCGATACGGTGCAGGACTGGGAACAGCATCGCAGAATGCCGGACCGGACCGCTCGAATCCTGTTGAAGGTTATCGATCGAGAGCCGAACGCAGTCAGCCGAGCACTCGCGCAATGAGGACGGCCGACGCGAGGACTAGATCGCGCGGTGCGGGTAGGTCGGTGTCATTTTCGGCAGCGTCAGGCCGAGCGAATCGGCGCGGCGCTCCAGCACCGTCACATACATCTCGGCGAGCTCCTGATTGTCGCGCGCCTTGAGCCCATAGCGGATGCAATCGTAGGTGAAACCGCTGCCCGGAGGCCCGAAGAAGTTGACCGCGCGCGGAAGCCATTGCTTGAGCGCCGCCTCGACTTCCTTCTTGCCGAATTTGTTGACCGCATCGCCGAGCAGCTCGGAGGCGAACACTTCGTGGTCGGCTTCGTCCTCCATGATCAGTTCGGCGGCGCGGCTATGCGGCGCGTAACTCGAGTCCTGGTAGTTGACGCCGATCATCATCAGCCCGGTCATGTCGAGCGCGAGCGACGCCATCAGCAAGTCCATCTCGCCGCTGGCCTTCTCGGCGAAAAAGCGCGGTGCTTCGAACGACGGCGCCTTCATCAGCGGGATCATCATGCGGTCGGCCGATTTCTCGCTGACACCGACCTCGGCGAGCGCGCGATACACCAGCCGCGCGTGTTTGGTTTCCTCGATCAGATTTTTTTCGATGACGGGTCTGAGCGATGGATCGTCGCAGGTCGCACGCGCGCGCTCGTAGCCGAACGCGGTCAGCTTTTCCGCCATCGCGTGCGCGGCGAGCAGGCGCACGAGGATTTTCTCATAGTGAGGATCGATGCGGCCGACCCGCAGATCGGCCGCATTGATTTCTCGTGGCGCGTACTGACGCCGGATGGGCATTAACGTCTTCTCTTAATGAGCGCTTCTCGACGGCAGGACCACGGTCGCAGTGCCGGGCGTGGTCTTTTCGCCCTTCGCATTCTCCAGCCAGATCTCGCAATCGACCATATGATGGCCGGCCTCGACATATTTCTTACTGACCCGGCCCTTGCACACAACCTTCGAGCCCGGCTGATCCATCCCGCGATACTGCACGCTGAGCTTTCGGAGCCATCCGTGATTGCCGGCAAAATCGGTCATCAGATGACCGAGGAACGCATTCTTGAGCGCGCCGTGCAGGATGACGCCCGGAAGCTTGTTCGCGAGCGCGAAATCCTTGTCGTAGTGAATTTGATAGAAGTCGCCCGATGCGCCCGCATACTTCACGAGCTGCTGGGTGGTGGGATTTTTTTCCAGCGGGCCGATCTCGGCGCCGACCTCGACATCTTCGTAATAGCGCTGCTTCGCCATCGTGGTGCTCCTTAGTAGCGGATCGCGGTCGAGCGCTGCGTCACGCATAGCTCGCCGAACTGGTTGGTGTAGCTGGTCTCGATGGTGATGAAGACCATCGGGCCGAGGCGACCTTCCGACTCGCGCAAGTCGGCCAACTTCGATTGCACGGTGATGCGATCGCCGGGGCGAATCGGCTGGAAGTATTCCCAATCCGAGCCGCCGTCGAGGCCGCGGAATTCGGCGCCGAGGCCCTTGAGCTGCACGTTGGGAATGGGCGAGCCCATCGAGCGGCAGAAGGTCGGCGGCGCGACCATCCCGCCGAAGACGTGGCGCGCCTCCTTCTCGTCATTGAAAAGCGGATTGGGATCGGCAATCGCCTCGGCAAAGCGGCGGATGGCGCCGCGCTCGACATCATAGGTGCGGGCCTCGCCGAGCGTGCCGATTTGCTTGCGGGCTTCGTCGTCAACAACCTTGTTCGCCATATAAGAGACCTCTCTGTTCGCGACCAACGGGAGCGCCTGGAGGTAATGCGCGCGGTGCCCCGTCGGCATGGAATGCCGCGATTTTTATCCTTCATATCATACGCATCGCGAGGCGTATAATCGGCGGTAACATCTCACCATCGAAGGGGAACTATCATCATGGCGAAGCTCAGCCCCGACCAAGTCATCGAGAAACTCAAGGCGCTGCCCGGATGGGAGCGCAAAGGCGAAGCGATCGCGAAGCAGTATACCTTCAAGGCGTTCATGGACGGCATCCGGTTTCTCAATCGCATCGCGGAGATTGCGGAGCAGATGGATCATCATCCGGACGTCACTATCAACTATCGGAGGATCACCTTCTCATTGTCAACACATGATCAAGGTGGCATCACCGAGAAGGACTTCAAGCTGGCGGAGGCGATCGAGCGGGAGTTCAAGGCTTCGAGTCAGGGCTAACCATTCGCTATCGACGCGATGTCGATAGCCAAAAAGCCTAATGTTTTCGGGCATTAAGTGGGTTTGTTTTTGCGATTTTTTATCGACGATGCACGACCCTATAGTGGGTTTGTTTTTGCAGTTTTGATGTTCGGCGTTATGCCATCCGAGGTCCTTCGCCGAGCCTCAGGACCACTGCTCACGATGTTCGCAGTGGGTTTGTTTTTGCGTTTTCGACTGCATCGCTCGCCCTCACCCTCTTGCCAGGCGCCCGACCTAACTAATAGTAGCATTTCCTGATGAAGCAGTGGTGGAGACCTGCGGAACCGCGCCTCGCCGACGACGGTTGTACGATATGATGACACTTCGCGCAGGAGGATGAATGATCTCTCGAAAACTGATCTCGCTCGGCGTCGTGATTGTAGCGATTGCTATTTCGGTGGCCTTGATGCTCCGCTCTCCGGCCGTCGCGCGCGCCGCAGACACCTCGGCGCCGGGACTTGAGAAGGCAACCTTCGCCGGCGGATGTTTCTGGTGCATGCAGCCCGCGTTCGATCACATCCCCGGGGTGGTCGCCACGACGGTGGGTTATACCGGCGGCGACAAGCAGCATCCCACCTACGAAGAAGTTTCGGATGGCGGTACCGGTCACGCGGAATCGATCGAGGTCACCTTCGATCCGAAGAAGGTCACCTACCCCCAGTTGCTGAACGTGTTCTGGCACAACATCGATCCAACCTCGAAGGATCGCGAGTTTTGCGACGTCGGACATCAGTATCGCACCGCCATTTTTTTCCACGGGGCGGAGCAGGAGCGTGAAGCGAAGGCATCGGAGAAAGAGATCGAGGAGACCAAGCCATTCAAGGATCCGATCGTGACCGAGATCGTTGCCGCATCAACTTTTTGGCCGGCCGAGGATTATCATCAGGATTATTATCTGAAGAATCCGGTCCACTATAAATTCTATCGCTACAATTGCGGCCGCGATCAGCGCCTGCGCGAGCTATGGGGCGCGGCCAGCGGCGGCCACTGAGGTCGCTCACCCCTTGCGCGGGACGTAATGCTGGACGCCCTGGCCGGCGCGATCGATCTCGCGAATCAGGTCGGCGAGGTCGCTGGGATTGTTCACGAAATCGATCTCGGAAGTATCCACTACCAGCAGCGGCGCCTCATCATAGTAGAAGAAAAAGTCGCGATACGCGGTTGACACGCGCTCCAGATACTCGTAGCTGATGTCGCGTTCGAAATCGCGATTGCGACGCCGCAGCCGCTGCGCCAAAACCTCGACGCGCGCGAGCAGATACACGACCAGGTCCGGCTTCGCCATCCGGGAATCCAGCAGCTTGTAGACCTGTTCGTATAAAACCAATTCGTCAGGCGCGAGGTTCAGATTGGCGAAGATGCGATCCTTCGCGAACAGGTAGTCCGCGACGGTGGCCTGCTCCAGGAGCGGATGCTGCACCAGTTCGCGTTGCTGATTGTAGCGCGTGAGCAGGAAATAGAGCTGGACCGGGACCGCGTACTTTTCGGGATCTTCGTAGAAGCGCGCGAGGAAAGGATTCTCCTCCGCGTCCTCAAGGAGCAGCCGTGCGTTAAGTTCGCGCGCGAGCACCTGCGCGAGGGTGGTCTTGCCGACTCCGATCGGACCCTCGAGCGCGATGTACGCGCGGCGCTCCATTAGCCCCTTGCGCTCGGGCTTCGGCTTCTTCGCCGGCGCCGGACGCCTGGGAGCTTCGGGTAGGCCGAGTTCTAGCGATGTTTTTTTGCTTCGGCGCGAAGTTTGTTCACCTCCGCATCAGGTGCACCGGCGCGCTCCATCAGGTCGGCGGCCGTTGAATAGTCGGGCGGGTCCTGATGCAATGATAACTGCGCCAATTCCATATTGGCGGTTTTGTTGTCGGGATCGAACGTGAGAACGTCATTGAGTAGAGTGGAAATCATCTGCGATGCTTCCGGTCCGAGCTTCTGCGCCGCCTGTCCCGCATTGTGCATAACCGCATCGACCGCGGGATCCAGTTTCTCCTGCTTGGTCGCGAGCGCGAGCAACATGTAACCGCGCACCGCCTGATCGTAGGTCTTCACCCCGTCGGCGTATTTCTGTTGCGCGACCTGTTGGTCGGCCTGTTGAACCACGGCCGCGACGCCCTGGCGCAAGTCATCGATCATGTGGTCGATGGTCGCTTTCGACAGGTTCGCTTTGCCGGCTTCCTGCAGCGAGCTCTTCAGATCGGACATCCCCCCCGTCACATCGCCCGATTTGATCGTATCGAGCGCGGTGTCGGCCTCCTTCGTGAGTTGCTGCAGATGACGATAGTAGCTCGCCTTGCCGCGCAGCTTCTGATCGGTCGGGTCGAGCGCGGAGGCGGCCATGTACTCCTTGCCGGCCTCGTCGTAGTCGTGCAAGACCTCGTCAACATTGGCAAGCGACCTGTGCGCATCGAGCAGATTCGGGTCAGCCTTGACCGCTTCGCGCAGCTCGTCCTGCGCCTGCTTGACGAGGTTCAGGTCGTGGTCGCCCGCTTGAAACTTGGCAAGCAGATCCTCGGCCTTGTTATAATGCCTCTTGGCCGGAGAGCATCCGGCGGCGGTAAAAACGATTGCGAGGAGCGCCAAGGCAAGAGCGCGCGAAGTTCCCTTTCGCATCACCATTTTCCTTTTCGAGCGAATGGAGGTTGTCCCCAACCTTGAATGTCGGTTGAGTTTTTATTTGACTGGCGCGGATTGTCAAGCCGCACATCAGCAACGCTGATGTGCGTCCTGAGCGAAGCGAAGGACCTCACATGAGATCCTTCGCAAGTTGGCGAATCCTTTCAGAGAACCGAATCGGCGACTTTCTTAGTCGGCGGTCATCGGCAACGGGAAGTGCACCCGCTCTTTGGCGACGCTCAACAACTCGACCTCGGCGCCCCGATCCTTGAATGCGCCGATGATCTCTTCGACCAGCCATTCCGGCGACGAGGCGCTCGCGGTCAGCCCTAGTGACTTCACTCCGGCGAGCATCTCGGGCTCGACATCCGCCATCGAATCGATCAGGAAGGCGCGTGCCCCCCGAGTCCGTGCAACCTCGACCAGCCGATTCGCGTTGGAGCTCTGTTTCGAACCGACCACGAGGATCGCCTCGCTCAGCTGCACCAGTTCCTTGACGGCATTCTGGCGGTTTTGCGTCGCGTAGCAGATGTCGTCGGTCTTTGGCGTCGCCATCCTGGGAAAGCGGCGCTTGAGCACTTCGAGGATATCGCGGGTGTCATCGATGCTGAGGGTGGTCTGCGTTACCGCCGCGACCTGTTCGGGATCGGGAAGCTGAACTTTTTCGGCTTCCTCCACGCTGCCCACCAGAACCACCTTGCCGGGCGCAACGCCGAGCGTGCCTTTCACTTCTTCATGGCCCGCGTGCCCGACGAGGACTACCGTGCGGCCCTCGGTGGCATAGCGCTCGACCTCGTCGTGGACCTTGGTCACCAGCGGACAGGTCGCATCGATCACGCGCAGGCCACGATCCTTGGCGCGATCCCATTCGCTGGGCGCGACCCCATGAGCGCTGAAAATTACCCGCTGGCCTTCGGGAACCTCGTCGAGGGTTTCGACGAAAATCGCACCCTCCTGTTCGAGGGCCTCCAGCACGAAGCGGTTGTGCACTATCTGATGGCGCACATATAGAGGACGGCCGTAAGCGCGCAGCGCAGTGCGGACCGCCTCGACCGCGCGGTCGACACCGGCACAAAAACCACGTGGCTCCGCGAGAATGATTTTTTCAACCACAGTTTGACCTAAGGGCATTCATTGAGGAGATATAGAAGCCTGTCCGAGAGGTCAATAAGCCCACCAATCATACTCAACGCGAAAAGTTCTCGCTATTTCGCCGGATGCAAGTGCGGAGGATGGGAAGTCTGACAGCCGATCCATACTTCGCCGCCTTCGAAATGTTCCTTTTTCCAAATCGGCACGATTTCCTTGAGGCGATCGATCGCGAAGCGACACGCCTCGAAGGCCTCTGCGCGATGAGGCGCCGATACCGCAATCGCCACCGAGGTCTCGCCGATCTCCACCACGCCGATACGATGCGTGATCGCGATGCGAGCGATCTCCCATCGCCGGCCAGCCTCCTCGGCGAGCTTGCGAATCTCCGAAAGCGCCATCGGCTCGTAAGCCTCGTACTCCAGCCGCAAAACTTTGCGGCCGACGTTGTTCTCACGCGTCGTGCCGACGAAGGTGCATATCGCGCCCGCCGCCGGATCGGCGACTGCGGCTTCTAGCATGGCGACGTCGACTTCATCGCGAACGATCCTGATAGGTCCGATCCATGGCGAAGCATCGGAGCCGCCGCTGACCGGCGGGATGAACGCGATTTCGTCGCCGGGGCGCGGACGATAATCGTCGTCAACGTATTCCTGGTTGACCGCGAAGCGGACCGCGTCGCGATGACCCTCGAGGGCGGGGAACTCGGCCTTCAGTTGCTCCCAAATCTGCGCGACGGTCGCGTCGTCGGGGTAGTCGCGCGTCAGCTCGGGCGTTCCCGCGCGCTCGCGCAAAGTCGCGAAGAGTCGAATCGTAAGCCGGTTCATTTTGGATTCGCGAGATCGACCAGATGGCCAATCTCGGGGAGGATCAATTTTTCCATCGCGAGGCGGCAACCGCCAGTGGAGCCAGGCAGCGCTGCGAGGAATTTTCCGTCACGCATCCCTGCGATAGCTCGGCTCGCGAGCGCCGCCGATCCGATTTCCTGATACGACAGCATCCTGAACAACTCGCCGAAGCCGGGCAGCTCGGTGCCGAGCAGCTTCTTGACCACCTCGGCGGTTACGTCGCGCGGTGCGACGCCGGTGCCGCCGGTCACGATCATTGCATCGAGGCCGCCAAGGTTTTCGACGATAGTGGCGGCAATAGTGTCGGCCTCGTCGCGCACGATGCGGTAGAACTCCACACGATGCCCCCCGGCCTCGCACATCTGCTTTATGAGCTGTCCGCTCTTGTCGTTCTCGGGGGTACGGGTGTCGCTCGCGGTCAGCACCCCGACCTTGAGATTGGTGCGCGCGTGGCGTTTGTGTTCCTGTACACTCAATTACCCAACCTTTACATTACCGAGGCGCTTAGAAAAGTGGCGATTTCGATGTCTCAGAATCGATGAATCGAATAAAAACGCTCCTCCAGCCCAAGGTAATCCTCCTCATCGTGGCGATCGCCGCGTTGATCGTGCTGGGACGCCAGTTTCACCTCGGCCAGCTGTTCGCCGCGATGCTCGATCGGATTCGTGGCTTGGGCGCGCTCGCGCCAGTGCTCTTCATCATCCTTTACATCTTCGGCGCGATCCTGTTTGTGCCGGGTTCGATTCTCACGATTGGGGCGGGCGTCCTGTTCGGCCTGCTATGGGGTTCCGTCTACGTTTCCATCGGCGCGACCATTGGGGCCACCGCAGCGTTTCTAATTGGCCGCTACCTCGCGCGCGATTGGGTGCGCAGACAACTCGAAGGCAATCGAAAGTTTGCGGCAATCGACAAGGCGGTCGGGCGCGAGGGATGGAAGATCGTCCTGCTGACGCGCCTCTCGCCGGTGTTTCCATTCAACCTGCTCAACTACGCATTCGGGCTGACCGCGGTGACATTGCGCGACTACGCGATCGCGACGTGGGTGGGAATCATGCCAGGCACCGTGCTGTACGTGTACCTCGGCTCGCTCGGCGGCGCGCTCGCGAATTCTGGAAAATCGCATCATACCCCGGCCCAATGGGCACTCGATATCGTCGGCCTCGCCGCAACGGTCGGCGTGGCCGTTTATGCGAGCCGGCTCGCGTCGCGCGCGCTGAGCGAGAGCGCTGAACTGAAGCCCGCGTCATAGGAGAAACTTCGATGGGACATGAGGCGCTGGCGGTTGCGCCGCTCGACGAGCACAACCTGCGGCTGCTCGCGAGCGTGCGACCCGACGGATGGCAAAATCCCACGCCCGCGCCGCGCTACAACATGGTGGTGATTGGCGCGGGAACCGCAGGCCTCGTCACGGCGGCGGGCGCGGCGGGGCTGGGCGCCAAGGTTGCGCTCGTCGAGCGCGACCTGATGGGCGGCGATTGCCTGAACTTCGGATGCGTCCCCTCGAAGGCGCTCATCGCCGCGTCGCGCGTCGCGGCCTCTGCTCGCGATGCGAAAAGATTCGGCGTCATCGTGCCGGACGGCGTCCGTGTCGATTTTCCGGCTGTGATGGCGCGTATGCGAGCCATTCGGGCGGAGCTCGCCATGAACGACTCGGCGGCGCGCTTCAAGAGCCTCGGCGTCGATGTGTTTCGCGGCGCGGCGCGCTTCACCGGCCGCGACAGCATCGAGGTTGAAGGAGCCACGCTGCGCTTTTCGCGCGCCACCATCGCGACCGGCGCTCGCGCGACCGCGCCACCGATCCCCGGCCTTGAGGAGGTCGGCTATCTCACCAACGAGACCGTTTTCTCGCTAAGCGACTTGCCGCGGCGGCTGGTCGTGATCGGCGCGGGACCGATCGGATGCGAGATGGCGCAGGCGTTTCGACGCTTCGGCTCCGATGTGACGATGCTGGAAGTGATGCCGCAGATCCTCATCCGCGAGGATCGCGATGCCGCGAAGCTGATCGAGTCAGCCCTGATTCGCGACGGCGTCCGCATCGTCACGAGCTGTAACATCGGGCGAGTCGAGAAGAGGGGAACTGAGAGAGTTCTGGTCACGAATCATGCCGCGGGGGCGGAAGAAATTGCCGCCGACGAAATCCTGATTGGTGCGGGACGCGCGCCCGCCATCGAAGGCCTCAACCTCGAAGCGGCGGGCGTCGAGTACGATCGCGCCGGGGGCGTCAAGGTCAACGACTATCTTCAGACCACCAACGCGCACATCTACGCCGCCGGCGATGTCGCTTCACCCTACAAATTTACGCATATAGCGGACGCGACCGCGCGGATCGTGATTCGCAATGCGCTGTTCTTCGGGCGCGCGAAGGCGAGCGCAATGATAGTTCCGTGGTGCACCTACACCGACCCGGAAATCGCTCACGTCGGTATGTACGCACAGGATGCGGAGAAGCGCGGCCTCAAGGTCACCACCTTCGCGCAGGAGCTATCAGCGGTTGACCGCGCGATCCTTGACGGCGAAACCGACGGCTTCGTGAAAGTTCACGTCGAGCAAGGCACCGACAAGATTCTCGGCGCGACGATCGTCGCGAGTCACGCCGGCGATCTGATTTCCGAGATCACAACTGCGATGGCCGCCAAGATGGGGCTGGGCAGTATCGCGAACGTGATCCATCCGTATCCGACCCAGGCCGAGGCCATCAAGAAGGTGGGCGACGGCTACAATCGCACCCGCCTGACGCCGTTCGCCAAGCGCCTCTTCGGTACGCTCCTCGCTTGGCGCCGGTGATCCCGCCATGCTCGTTTTGACATATTATGCCCGTTAGCGCATAGTAAATAGAAGAGACTCGGTCGCGAAATGCGGTTGAAACCTATTATCTGGGTGCGAAGCAGCCTGGACGATTTGAAGCGGTTTCCCAAAGAGGTTCAGCGTCACCTCGGTTTTGCTCTTAAGTCTGCGTAAGCGGGAGAAAAGCATCCGGACGCCAAGCCGTTGAGAGGATTCGGAGGCGCGGGGGTTCTGGAAATCGTCGAGGACTTTGACGGCGATGCGTACCGGGCGGTTTACACCGTCAAGTTCGAAGAAGCCATCTATGTTCTCCACGCGTTCCAGAAGAAATCGAAGTCCGGAATCTCAACTCCGAAACGGGCAATCGATCTGATTGCGGAACGGTTCAAACGCGCGAAGGAAATGCACTTGTGGCGCGAGCGCGAACCGAAATGAAGCCAGGAGAAAGCTGATGCGCGGCGGCAAATTCACCGATTACAAGATCAGTAGCGGGAATGTGTTCAGGGATCTCGAACTTCCCGATGCCGAAGAACTGAATACCAAAGCGAATCTCGCGATCGAGATCGCGCGGCTCATCAGGAAACGAGCCCTGACCCAGATCGATGCGGCGCGAATACTCGGGATCGATCAGCCCAAAGTATCCGCAATCGTGCGCGGACGGCTCGATAAGTTTTCCGTCGAAAGACTTTGTGAGCTGCTCACTCGGCTGGGTTGCGATGTTGACATTCGTGTCCGGGAAAGGCGGCGGAAGACGCTCGGAAGATTAACGGTCAGCGTCGCGTGATTTCGGTTCAGCGTCGTTCGTCGGCCAGCAGATTCTGCAAGAGTGATTAGGTACCAGCGCTCGCCGATTTCATCAGCGGGGCGAGGGCGGCGGCGAGGAACGGTTTCGCTTCGGCCGTGATGTCGAGGCTCGGGTCGAGCTTCTTGCCCAGCCCTTCGCATACCATCATCGAGACGTTGAGCAGCGTGTAGCGTCCATCGAGGCGCATCCCATAGCGGCGATAAATGTCGAAAAATTTTCCGATCGCGACCGACATCTCGATTTCGCCGAGCGGCTGATTGGTAAATCGTGTCAGGTACTCGCTGATTTCACGCTCATAAGCAGCATAGTCGATGTCGAGGCTATGCTGCGTCAGGTCGTACATTTGCTTCGCCAGTTCTCGGCCCATTCCGTTGGCCATGTAGAACATCGTCTGCGCGAACATCAGGCGGTCTTCCTCGGTCAACTCGGCGGTCAGTCCGAGGTCGAACAGCGCGATTCGATTGTCACGCATGAAGCGGATGTTCCCCGGATGCAGGTCCGCGTGGATGAAGCCATCGATGAAAGTCATCTTGCAAAACACGCGCATCCCCAGCCCCGCGACTTTTTTCGGATCGATTCCAACCGCGGTAAAGTCGCGCTCACGATAGCCCTCGACGAAATCCATCGTCAGCACGCGCTCGCTGGAAAGACTTTGGTAGATGCTGGGGAACACCACATACGACTCGCCCGCGAAGTTGGCGCGGAAGCGCAGGTTGTTGGCGGCCTCGCGCCGGAAATCCAGTTGACGATTGATGGCGTCGCAGAACTGGCGCGCCGACTCGACCGGCGCAACCAATCGCATCGACCGGATCAGCTCGAGCGCGTGCGCGATGCCGAGGATGATCGAGCGATCGAGCTCGGCCCATCTGGCGATCGAGGGCCGGCGCACTTTGATCGCGAGCGGTGCGCCGCTTTCTTTCAGCTTCGCACGATGCACCTGAGCGACCGAGGCTGACGCAATCGGGGTGGCATCAAAGTCATCGAAGAGCTGATCCAGAGGTTGTCGCAAATCCTCCTCAATAATGCGCCTCACTTCAGCTACCGCGAACGGACGCACATTTTCCTGCAGCTGCACCAGTTCCGCGATGATTTCCGGAGGCAGCAGGTCCGGCCGCGTGCTCATGATCTGGCCGACCTTGACGAAAGTAGCGCCGAGACCCTCGAGCATGAGACGGAGAGCGCGCGCCAGCGCGCGCAGTGCCGCGGCTTTGCTAAAGCGGCGATCGTGGATGCTCTCGGCGATGAAGCGCCAGCAGAAAATGCTGATGCCAATGGCGCCCCATAAGATCATCTGGAGCGTACGGAACGCGAGGGAAATGGTCCGATCAAGAGTTTTCATTTCCCTGAAGTACGGGATTTTAGGGCGGACGCTATCCGAGGCGCAGGTTAAACGCTTGTGGTCCTTTCTCGCCAGGACGCACGTCGAACTGCACCCGTTCGCCCTCGCGCAAATCCTCGAAATAGACCTTCGGCGCGAGGCGCGAGCGATGGAAAAACACCTCGTCGCTGCCGTCATCCGGCGTGATGAACCCGAAGCCCTTGTCCTTAATTACTTTCTTAATGGTCCCCGTCATTTTTAATTTCCCTCGACTACGCTTCGCTCCGCCTCGGGTACGCCTGCGGCGTGGCTACGCCCGCTTCGCGCCTCAGCTCTGAGCTGTACCCACGGTTGAGGTTACGTCGCGCGCGCTCTATGTAAAAGAGTGCCGAAACCGCCTGATGCGAGGGATGTAGTGCTCAAAGCTGTCACGCTCAAGGAAATCGAAAAAATCTTCGCCGTCATCGAACCGATGGGCATCTCGCGCGAGGCGATCGTGATCCCGCTGCGCACCGAAAGCCCCGGCCGCGTCAACATCGACAAGGCGGGCAAGCTGGAAATCGTCGTCGATCGCAATGCCGAGTTCGACGAATGGGTGAAAGGCCTTGAGACGAGGATTCGTGAAGTTATGGAGAAGTAGTGCCTTTGACGAAGGCGTTTTGCGTGTAGCACAGACTTCAGTCTGTGTTCTTCTTCTTTAAATTAGGATCACAGACTAAAAGTCTGTCTGTGCTACGAGTCCACAGGCGGAGCACAGCAGAGGCTATATATGAGCAATTTTCTCGAAGACTTTGCTCCCGGCCAGGTCTTCAAGCATTGGCCCGGACGCACCATCAGCGAGGTTGACAATACCTGGTTCACACTGCTGACGATGAACACCAATCCGATCCATTTCGATGCGGCGTATGCCGCGAATTCGCAGCACGGCAAATGCCTCGTCAATGGACTGCTGGTGCTTGCGATCGTGGTCGGGATGAGCGTCAAGGACATCAGCGAGACCGCGATCGCCAATCTCGAATACGAATCGGCGCGTCATACCGGGCCGACCTTCGCGGGCGATACGTTGTACTCCGAAACCACCGTGCTCGAAGTGACGCCCTCGACGACCAAGAGCGATCGCGGCATCGTGTATGTAGAGACGCGCGGCTTCAATCAGAAAAACGAGACCATCATGATGCTGCGGCGCAAGGTTCTGATTCCGCGCCGTCCCGCCGCCCGCACCTAATCCCTGGCCCCCTGGCCCCTTCCCCTAAAGCGAACGGGGGATCAGGCATAGCAGATGGGCCACTTATTTTTCGTCGTTCACGCATTGGGATCGCGAATGTTATCAGCGGTTTCCACTGGCGTTCTTGGACGAACGCGGCGCCGCGATGACGGTCGCGTCCACGAACAGGGTGCTGGCAAACGGACTGCTCCGCGGCTGCTCGCCTGCATCCGGGGCGGTAGCGCTTAACCCCAAAACCCAGCCAAACTAAGGCGCGCTCGCCGCTTCGCCAACGGCATATCGCTTGCTCCGTCGATCTCCAGCAGCTCCACACCTGAGGAAAATAGAACTTTCTGGAAAAAGGGCTAATGAACAGAAGAGCATTCCTGAAAGCAATCGGATCGGCGGCGCTCCTGCCGCTTTTGCCGTGCCGTCCGTGGGCAAGTACGAATTTCCGCCGGCGCCGTCCTTCCGATGCCGCATGGCCGTCGCCGTCGGCGTGGAAGCAACTCAATGATGCGGTCGGCGGAAATTTGATTCCCGTCGATTTCCCTCTTTCGGTATTGAAAACCGATCCGTCAGGCGCCGCAGCCAAGCGCCTCGCGGAGAACCTGAGAAATCCGTATTACATAGGCGATCAGCCCGGGCTCACGCAGACTTTGGGATGGGTTGACGCATGGGCTACCAGGCCGAGCGTATACGCGGTCGCCGCAAGAAACGCCCACGACATCGCTGCGGCGGTGAATTTTGCCCGCGAAAATGATTTGCGCCTGGTGGTCAAGGGCGGCGGCCACAGCTACCAGGGCACCTCCAATGCGCCTGATTCGCTGCTGATT
Source organism: uncultured delta proteobacterium (assembly GCA_963815835.1). Classification (GTDB taxonomy): domain Bacteria; phylum Desulfobacterota; class Binatia; order Binatales; family Binataceae; genus DATGKG01. The sequence goes on along the minus strand of CAWFIF010000001.1, from coordinate 968,734 downwards.
TGGACCCGGCACATGAACGACATCACGATGCATGACGCATTTGTTCCGCAGGGATGCGAGCATACTCTGCAACCGCAACCGGCGGTGACCCTCGGCGCCGGTACCATCGGAATGCAGGCCTACACCGCGGTCACCACCAAGGGAGGGAAATACGTCCAGGGCGGCGGATGCACCACAGTGTGCCTCGGGGGTCTGGTTCAAAGTGGTGGCTTTGGAAGTTTCTCGAAGCACTACGGCACTGCCGCAGGAGGTTTGCTGGAAGCCGAAGTAGTTACTGCGGACGGCCAGATTCGCATCGCGAACGTATGCACTAATCCCGATCTATTCTGGGCGCTCAAAGGCGGTGGAGGCGGCAGCTTCGCGGTGGTGAGCAAGATGACGCTGCGCGTTCACGATCTGCCCGAGTTCTTCGGCTCCACCAGTTTCACGATTAAAGCGGTGTCGGATGATGCGTATCGGCGCCTCGTCCGCGAGTTCGTAAGCTTCTACGCGGAACATCTCTTTAACGACCATTGGGGCGAGCAGGCTCACGTGAACCCCCGCAACACGCTCGAGATCAGAATGGTCTCGCAGGGATTGGACGCAGAGCAGGCGAAAAAGATCTGGCAGCCGTTTCTCGACTGGGTGGCGCGTTCGCCGCACGAATATTCGATTACAGATCGTGTGGTTATCGGAAGCATACCGGCGCGGCACTTCTGGGACGTGCAATGGTGGAAAGAGCATTGGCCTGAAATCGCTTTCCCCAATCGAAATCCCCTAACCGCGTTGCTCGATTATGCTCTCGTACATCTGATTCACGAGCCGATTTTCAAGTTTGACGATCGGCCTGACGCGGGACCCAATAACGCGTGGTGGATGGGAGACGCGGGGCAAGTTGGCTGGTTCATCTGGGGTTTCGAGTCGCTATGGCTGCCCGCGTCGCTACTTGATGCTGACTCGCGGGACCGTCTCGCCGACGCGTTGTTTGCGAGTTCCCGGAATGGAGGCGTCGAGCTGCACTTCAATAAAGGTCTCGCGGGAGCGCCACCCGAAGCGATCGCCGGCGCGAAGGACACGGCAACGAATCCGGCAGTGCTGACGGCCTTCGCTCTCGCGATCAGCGCCGACGCCCAAGGACCCGCATATCCGGGAAGTCCCGGGCATGAGCCGTCGGTTGAGGCAGGCCGAAACGCTGCGGCGCGCATCGATCGATGCATGAGCGAACTTCGCGCGCTCGTGCCGAACCCGGGATCATATGTGAGCGAGAGCAACTACTTCGAGAAGGAATGGCAGCAATCGTACTGGGGGAGCAACTACCCTCGCCTCGCTGAAATCAAGAAAAAATGCGATCCGGGCGGGCTGTTCTTCGTCCATAATGGAGTTGGTTCGGAGCAGTGGAGCCCGGACGGCTTCACGAAGCTATGAGCCTCGACGCTCAGCTTGCGTCTAGGCGATAGGCAAGGCGAACTGGCTTCGGAGGATCAGATCGTAGGCGAATCAGGCGCAACTCTCTTCGCTCGTCGCATCCCGGTTCGATCGGCGGCGCAGCCAGCAATTGCGCCGCTCGGGCCAACGAGAACCACGCCGGGCGCGCAGGAGCAGGGGCCGCATGCGTTTCAATTTGCAATCACGACCTACGGCAGTGGCTACCTCGAGACCGAGGTGATGTCGCGAATTGCCACATACACCTTCCCGCCGCGAGTCTTTTCGACGCGCCAGCCGGACCTGCCGACAGTGTCGATGCAACTTTTTTCCTGCGATAACCCGCGCTTGATGTTCTCCACCCAAAGACCGCTGGATCGTCAGAACGCCCACGTGGCGAGGGCTTTCAGCATCTTGTCCAACGCGGAGACGGCGCGGCTCAGCTTCGTCTAGGGGCGCATCGGGCGCGTCGTTGACCTCTCGGTACGGCGGTTGCACCACTTGGGAGTGCGCCGCAAGCGGCGAAGGACGATTGGAAGTGAATCTCCGTCCGTTCGAGATCGTCACTTTCTGAGTCAGCCGGGAAAAAAATTTCACACAAATGTCATCAAAAGATTGATTGACAAAAAATTTGCGCTACATTTGGTTCTCGCACAGTTCGCGCGGAAATTTATCAACTCAGGGCGCGGACCCGCGAAGAAGGAAAAACTCTGCATGAGGGAGCGTTAGCGAGAAGAAATGACCGAACAAGCCGCGGTGACCCGCACCGTCTACGATTACCCCGTCGCGGCACATCTGTGCACCGACGGAATCGTACGTAACATCCGACTGGTTCGCCGCAACGGCAGCCAGCCGCAGGGCACTTGCACCCAGTGCCAGACCTCGTTTCAGTACGTCAAACCAAAGGCCTCGCCCGTTCGTCATTTTGACGAGGGCGGAGCAACGCACTTTTAGACCTTTGCGAGTGCGAACCGCTCGCTCGCAATGTCCCCTTAGTTTTCGCTCCGACTCCCTGCGCTCCGCCTCGCGGAAGCGCCTGTGCCCCGGCTGCGCCCGCTTCGCGGCTCATTGTGAAGGCGGTGGCGCCTGATCCGATGCGCCGCGGCTGATGCTCGCCTCGCGCTTGCGCACCAGGATGATCTTTGCGCCCTTGTAGTAGCGCTGCAGTTGCGCGCCGACCAGCAGCATGTCCTGCGACGGATCGAACCATGCCGCGAGCTTCGGAATGAAGGGCTGTATCACGATGGTCCAGAACCCGAAGTTCGCTTTGATATCGATTCGTTCGAGATCGCCCGGGTATTCGACCCAGGTTTGCGTACGCGAATGCGGCTTTACGTCCACCGCAATCAGCTTGGGCATCGGCGCGCAGCTGAAGACGTGCAATTTGAGAATCTGGCCGCGATCTCCGTGGCCGATGAAATTCTGAATCGGGATCAGAGCGCTCGCGCCGGCATACGTGTCAGCGGGAAATGTGAACTGCTCGGTTTTGAGGTCCAGCTTTCCGGCCTCCGTTTTTCCGCACACCGCCAGCCTGGTTTCGGTGTCGAGACGCGCGGCGATCGAGGGCGACCCGTCCGCATTGAAGAAGTCATGCCGAAAGCTGAGCAGCGGGGGTAGCGGGTAATCTCCACCGATTGCGAGCTTATCCTCCTCGGTATCGTATTCCCCGTTCAGGTAGCGATTTTCGCCATGCAGTATCAGGGTGCCGGCGGTTTGATCGACGGTGTAATGTCCATGGCCGATGAGCTGGCCGCTGTCGGCGCTCAGGATGTCGAAGTCCGAGGGCGGGAAGTTGAGCACCTCGGCGGCGTTCGCAGCGCGCGAGCATGTCAGCGCAAGCAAGATAGCGCCGCATAGCGAGAGGAGATCGATGCGGTGACGTGAATCGCGAGACAAACTGAGACGTATTCTTATCACATATCGGCAAGCTAAGATCGCCGCTTGCCCTTGACCCTTCGATTTGGGAGCGTTGGTCGCGTAACCATTTTCCTAAGCGTCATGGAGCAAAACAATCCGCGATTCGGCCCGCAGCCGCCGTCAGCCGCCGAGCCAGCCGGCACGCTCTCTTCGATGCTGGGCGTTTCGGACAGCTATCTGTGGACTCTGCTCGCGCTACTGATGTCGGTGACGATTTTCGAGGGCTACGACGTCACCATATTCCATCTTTGCACGCCGGACATCGCCAAGACCTTTCATCTCGACGATCGCGCGGTAGGCACGATGGCGTCGTTTGTGCGCCTGGGCGGAATGATCGCGTTCTTCGTCGTGATGCTTTCGGACCGCATCGGGCGCAAGCCGGTCATCTCGGCGACGGTCCTGTTCTACACGCTGTTCACGTTTTTCACGGCGATTTCCCGGGGCCTTGCGAGCTTTACCATGTTTCAGTCCTGCGCGCAGATTTTTCTCTCCGCGGAGTTCGGCGTCGCTATCATTATGATCAGCGAGGAGTTTCCCGATTCCGCGCGCGGGCGCGGTGTGGCGCTCCTTCATATGGTGGGACTGCTTGGCGTCGTCGCGGGCGGTTTTCTCTATGGTCGCGTCGCGGATTCGCGGTACGGATGGCGCGGGATGTATTTCATCGGGATCCTGCCGTTGCTGCTGGTCGCGTTTATGCGGCGCGGCCTTCGCGAGGCCGGCCGCTTCGTGGCAATGCGTCAGGCGCGCACCCCGGAGCAGATCGTCGAATTGAAAAAGATCGGCGCCTCAATCGCGCAAGCACTCGCACCATTTCGCGGCCCCTATCGAGGACGCCTGCTGCTGGTCGCGTTGCTATGGAACAGCGTTGGGCTGGTCGGCACGCCGGCGGTGACGTTCTTCAGCCTCTATGCCAAACGGGACCATCATTGGAGCTCGAGCCAGATTGGGCAGGCGGTGGTGCTCGCATACGTCATCGGCGCATTCGGCCATCTTGTGGCGGGATGGATGCTCGACCGGGTCGGCAGGAAAGCCACCCTCAGCCTGATCTATGTACTCGGCTCGGTTTCGATTTTCGCGCTATTTCAGACTGACACGCACGCCGCGATGCTGACCTCGATGGTCATCACAGTGGTGGCGTTCCAGGCTGCGCGCAGTGCGACCGCAACCTATTCGGCGGAGCTGTTTCCAACTGAAATCCGCGCGACCTCCTACAGCCTGACGGTCAACCTGCTCGGCGCGCTTGCGAGTTTGGCGACTCCCTTCACAATCGGCGCGCTCTCGCATTCGATGGGCGGGCTGGGCAACGCGGTGGCAGTGGTAAGCATCGGCCCCGTGATCGGTGCCCTCATCGTCATACTGTTCGCGCCGGAAACCAGAGGCGCCACCCTCGAGGAACTCGCCGCAGTGGCGGCCGGCTAGCGAATGCTCGACAGCATCCTCGGCGCCCACCCCGCCATCAGGCTCATGCAGTCCGCCGCCGCGCGAATCCTGCACCGCCTCGGTGCTACGGCGAATGGCGCAACGATCGCAGCCGCGATCATCGGCGTTCTTGCTGGTGTGGCATTTGCCATAGAGCGCGTGGGCCTCGGAATCCTGTTGTTGGCGGTAAGCGCCGCGCTCGATGCAATCGACGGCACCCTCGCGCGCGAGTTCGGCGGCGCATCGACGCCATTCGGTGGCGTGATGGACTTATGCTTCGACCGTGTCGTCGAAGCGGCGGTGATTATTGGAATTGTATGGCGGCATCGCGAGCTGGATTTCTATGCGCTGCTGCTTGTCGCCAGCTGGTACGTAAACATCACGGTTTTCCTGGCAGTCGGCGCCGCGATGGAGCGTACGGGCCCGAAGCTGATCGACTATCCTCCGGGCATCCTCGAGCGCACCGAGGCGCTGATATTTTTCGCGGCGCTGGCGATGGTCGAATCGACCCACTATCTGATCTGGATGGGCCCGGTCCTTTGCCTCGCGATGACGGCGCTGGAGATCGTGACCGGCGCGCAGCGCTTCCTCTTCGGCCGGGTACATTTGAAAAATCGGTAGAGACAATCTTTTGCCTGGTCCCCCCTTCCTTCAAGGGAAGGGGTCAGGGGTTAGGTCAGCGATGTTGCGCACTCCTCATGCGGCTGAAAGAATTGACCGTTCGCCAAAATGCGCCGCCTCGAAACCATTATTGTCGTCCTTGCCCTCGCGTTCTACGTCTGGTTCCTGAGCCATTTCGGAACCCGCGAGGTGATTGGCTACGTGCGGCTGGCCGGATGGGGCCTCGCGCTGACGATTTCGCTGGAGGCTTTCGCGCGCGTCGCCAACACGCTCGGATGGTGGGTGACGATCGGGCATCATGGCCACAGCTTGCGCTTCAGCCAGCTCTTCGCAGCGCGCATCGCGGGAGAAGCGATCGACTATGTAACGCCGTCGGCACAGTTGGGCGGTCAGTTTGTGATGGCGATGATGGTACGGCGCTATCTGGAAATGGCGGTCGGCCTCAGTACCGTCATCATCGCGTCGCTGTGCGAGATGGTGGGGCAGATCGCCTTCATCACGCTCGCGTTGCTGATGTCGATACAGATGGTGCCGCGCACCAGCGATCTTTTCTGGGCGATCATCGGCGGCCTGGTGCTGGCACTTGCGATGATCGGGGCCTTCTTCTTCGTTCAGCGCAAGCAGCCGTTTTCATATCTGATCGCCGCTGCCTCGAAACTGCCCGGAATCGACGCCGACGAATACAAGGATGCGGCGGATGAGGCCGATCAGTTCCTGCTCGATTTCTACGCGCATCATCGTGTGCGACTCGTCCTGTCATGCGTGTGCTATTTGTTTGCGTGGAGCCTCGGCCCGGTCGAGATTTACATCCTGTTGCGATTGCTCCATCAACCCGCCAGTTTTGAGATTGCACTGCTGGTCGAGGCGGCCGGATTGCTCCTGGAGCGCGCGACGTTTCTGATCCCGGCCAAGCTGGTGAGCCAGGAGGGTGGCAAGGCGCTGATTCTCGCGCTACTCGGATATCCGGTGGGGGTAGGCTTCGCGATTGGCTTCCTGCGCCGGATCAAGGAAATGGTATGGGTTCTTTTCGGGCTTTTGAGCCTGATGATTCATCGGATGACCGTCGGAACCGACAGGGGCGCCGGCCGCACGGACAAAATCGTCGCCTTAGGATGAGAGCGGAGGAGTCTCGATGAACAAATATCTCGCAGCGCTGGTGGCGGCGATCGGACTGGTGGCATCGGCATTTACCCCGGCATCCGCCGGACTCGTCATGACCGAAACCGAAACGATGGTCAGTGGACACCCAGGTGGGCAGCCGGGAGGGCAGCCGCCGCAACCGCGCGAACGGACAATGATGATCGAGGGCAACAAACAAAAGACCATCATGGAAGGCGGCCGCGCGATCATCACCGACCTCGACAAGGGCACGACGACGATCATCGATCCGGCGCAAAAGGTTTACATCGAAAGGCCTTTCCCGCCTCCCGGTATGATGGGCCAGGGGATGGGCGCTCACGGGATGCAAGCCGCTGAATTCACCAAGACCGGCAAGACGCGGACCGTCGCGGGTTACAAATGTGAGGATTACAAAGGAGAGGGAAAATTCGCGATGGGCGAGTTCACCGTGGTCTCCTGCGTCTCGACCAAGGCGCCGGGCGCGGCGGAATTTTCCAAGTATCAGAAGGCTATGACCGCGAAGCTGAAGGACACCCAGCTCGCGATGCCCGCCAGCCTGCCCGACGGTATCCCGCTTACCCAGGACACCACAACCAAATTAGGCGGCACGAGCATGCCCAATCTGCCGCCTAAGGCGGCAGAGCAACTGAAGAAGCAGTTCGCGAATCGTCCCCCCATGGTAACCAAAGTCGAAGTGACGAAGCTCGAAGAGCGGAAGATTGCGGCGAGCGAATTCGAGGTTCCGGCCGGCTACACCAAGCGCGAAGCACCGATGATGATGGGTGGTCATCCGGGCGGTATGCCACCAGGTCATCCGGGCGGTCCTATGATGGGCGGCGCGGGGGGAAGTCCTGGTGGCGCTCCCGCCGCGGGCGCATCGCCGGCAGCGAAGCCGTAGGCCTCGCGCGCGAGTGATCGAGCGTAAAAAAGAGCGGGACCGCGATGGCCCCGCTCTTTTCGTCATCAGCGAAGGTCGATACTTACATTCGGGCTTCTGATTGAGCCTGTGCCTCGGCCGGCTTGTTCAGCGCGGCGCACGATTCCCATACCCAGGTCGTGCTGGAAAGTTCATCTTCCGAAAACAGCCGCAGCGCTTCCTTGGTCTGGATGTCCTCCTTGATCAGCGCGGCGAAATCGCAAATCGGTTTGATCGCTTCCTTGGGGTCGCCGACGCTCTTGGTGAAGCGCAGCAGCTTCTCGTTATCCGCAATGTTGGGATCGCCGAGGTACTCCTTGAACTTCTGGCCCTCTTCGGTGGTTCCGGCGCGCTTCTCACCACCGAGTTCCATCAGGCGCTGCTCGAAAATCCTGGCGTGATATGCCTCGCGCTCCGCGATCATGCGAATGCCGGTCTTGATGCAATCTGTAGTGCATACCGACGCCCACGCAGCGAACGCCTCGCCGCCGTTGGCCTCGCCCGCGCGGACCTTATCGAGAAAGCTGATGATCGCTGCTCGTTCAGACTTGTAGGTCTTGCCGAAAGCTTGAAACCCGCCGCTGTCACCATTCGATGCGGGCGATCCGCCCTCGAGCTTGGCCATCTCTGCTTCGAACGCGGACTCGCTGATAATGCCGCTGCGATAGGCTCGCAGTAGCTGTTTGAATTCGAAATCCCGATTCATATGACAATAGTCCTCCGACGGCGTTTGAGCTGGTGTTGTTCACGACAGGATAGGGTCGTGGGGAAATTCTTGTCAACGCAAATTTTGGCCGTCATTTACACTGGCGCGCCGATATCGAATTACGCATTATCGAAGCTCCTTGAAAAGCGGGCGTCCCAGTGAGGTGTTCTAAATGACCGAATTCAATCACAAATTCGTCAATACCAACGGCATCAGGATGCATCTGGTCGAAGCCGGCGATGGTTTTCCCGTCGTCATGTGCCACGGCTTCCCGGAGCTCTGGTATTCATGGCGCCATCAGATTCGCGCGCTCGCTGATGCGGGCTTTCGCGCGATCGCGCCCGACCAGCGCGGCTACGGCGACACCGATTGTCCGCGGCCGATCGAGGCATACACGCAGAAGCAAATCGTCACTGACATCATCGGGATGCTCGATGCGCTTGGAATCGACAAATGCGTCATCGTGGGTCACGACTGGGGCGGTATGACGGCCTGGAATGCGCCTTTGATGTATCCCAATCGCATCGAGCGCGTGATCGGAATCAACACGCCCTTCATGGCGCGTGCGCCGATGAGACCAACCGAACTGATGCGCGCGATGGCGGCCGGCGGATTTCATTACATCCTGTATTTTCAGGAACCGGGCATCGCCGAAAAGGAATTGGAGCGCGACGTGCGCCGCACGCTGCGCGGCTTCTACCAGGATCCGCCCAACATCAGCGCCGAGGATATCAGAAAGGCGCCGCCGGGAGTTTTCGGCGAGGCCGGCGGCGGAATCCTCGATCGCCTCGTCGATGCGCCACATGGGAAATTTCTCACCGCCGATGACTTCGAGGTGTTCGTCAAAGCATTCGAGAAAACCGGCTTCCGCGGCGGACTGAACTGGTATCGCAACATCGATCGCAATTGGGAGGAGAGCGCGAATCTCCCGGAGAAGATCAGTCAGCCCGCGCTGATGATCGCGGCGGAGCTCGACGTCGTACTGCGCCCCGAGATGGCCGAGGGGATGACGACGTGGGTGCCGAATCTGCGCAAGACGGTGCTCATCAAGGGCTCGGGGCATTGGACGCAGCAGGAAAAGCCTCGCGAGGTAAACGCTGCGATCCTCGACTTCCTGGCGGACATGAAGAAGTAGCTAATTGATGGATGGCGGCGCAACGCGTTCGGCATCCTTGAGAATCAGATACTGACGATCGGGCGCGTCGCATAGCGCGCCCGGCGTTACTCCGATGGATGCGGGCGTTCCTGGCGCAATCCGCGCACCATCGGGCGCATACTGAAGGATGTAGGTCTTGCGCACTGCCTTGGTGAGGTTCGGCCCGGTGCGATGCGGCGTCAGCGACGAAAACACCACCATGCTTCCGGCGCGCACCGGAACCGGCGTCGCCTCGGGCCCATCTTCCTCGCGGCATACGTAGCCGGTCTCGCTCGCGCGATGCTTAAGCGTCCCGCGCAGATGCCCGCCCGGAATAATCCATGGACATCCGTTGTCGATGGTCGCATCACTCAGCGCGATCCAGCAGGTCAGATAGGCTTGCGGTTCGATGAAGGTGTAGCCGTTGTCCTGGTGCCATGGAAAATGCTTCGGGTACTCCGGCTTCTTGTAGACCGCCTGGTCCCAGTACAGACGCACGTCAGGTCCGATGAGGTCGTGACATAGATCGGCAAACACCTGCGAGGCCGAGAACTCGCGAAGAAACTGCGAACGCCGGACCAGGTGAATCGTAAAGCTGATGCCGTCGGCTTCGGAGATCATAAGACGCTTGCCCGGTTGCGCGCGAACGAATTCCTCCATCCTGGCTTCGCGCGGATCGATCTCCGCAATCGCGCGCTCGATGGTTTCGCGATCGATCGCATCCTCGAGCGCGAAGAATCCCTTCTCGTTGAATGATCGCGCTTGCTCTGCGGTGACTCTCCGAAACGGCCCGACGACCGGCTTCCACTCAAATCCGTGATTGAGTGGATGTAACGTCGCGCCGTTCGAGGATGCAGAAGCTACTGACATCGTTTGGATTGCGTTGCTAATTCTTTGTTCGCTTCGAGAACGAGCTTTATTGCCTCCTTCAGATTGGAGCGTGCTTCGCGCAGCGTTTTGCCTTGCGTGTTTGCCCCTGGGAGCTCCTCGACGAATCCGATGTAGCCCTCCGGAACTTTTCTGAAGACCGCAGTAAATCGCATGCCGATATTCTACCCCCTCATTTGCCGGGAGGCTCTGTCGATTCGGCCACGATCTCGATGAGGTCGCGCACCCGCATCTGATCCTCCAGCGAGCGCGACTTCAGCGCGTCTTCCATCATCGTCATGCAGAACGGGCATCCGACCGCGAGGGTCTTTGGCTGCGCGACGCTGATCTGATCAAAGCGTTTCTGGTTGATGCGCGTGCCTTCATGCTCTTCTTTCCACATGCATCCGCCGCCCGCGCCGCAACAGAATGTACGATTCTTCGACTGATCGACGTCCTCGACTTCGGTTCCGGGAATCGCGCGCAGCGCATTACGCGCGCCGTCCCATTGCCGATTATGCCGCGCCATGTAGCACGGGTCGTGATAGGTGATGCGCCCGCTTACCGCATTGCGCGGCTTCAACCGGCCGGCCTGGATCAGCTCGTCGAGAAATTCGGCCTCGTGCATGACCTGGTAGTTGCCGCCGAAATCCGGGTACTCGTTTTTCAGATTGTGAAAGCAATGCGGGCACTGCGTGATGATGCGGCGCGGCTTGTAGCGATTGAGCGTCTCGACGTTCTGCCCCGCCACGGTGGCGTAGAGGTATTCGTTGCCGAGCCGCCGCGCCGGATCGCCGGTACACATTTCCTCTTTGCCCAAAATGGCGAATTTCACGCCCGCTTGTTTCATCAGGCCGGCGAACGACCGGCTCACCTTCTGATTGCGCTCATCGTATGAGCCCGCGCATCCCACCCAGTACAGCACGTCGATGTCGCTGGGGTCCTCGAGCTCAGCCATCTCGGGAATTTCCAGCCCGCTGGCCCAATCCGCGCGTTTCTCCTGCGCGAGGCCCCACGGGTTGCCCTGGTTCTCGATGCCCTTGAATGCGCTGGTCGCCTCCTGCGGGAAACGCGACTCCATCAGCACGTCGTAGCGGCGCATGTTGACGATGCGCTGGATGTGCTCGATGCCCACCGGACACCCTTCCTCGCACCATCCGCAGGTCGTGCATCCCCACACCGCTTCTTCGGTCGCGACCTCGGTGATCATGTCGGGGCCGGTGTATTGCGGGAGTTCGGCCGCGCCGTTTTTCGCCGCGGCTTTCTGCGCCAGCAGGAACGGTGCCTTTTGAAGGAGATGCTCACGCTGCTCGACGACGAGATATTTCGGATTGAGTGTCTTGCCGGTGTTGACGGTCGGGCAGTTGATGGTGCATCGCCCGCACTCGAGGCACGACGCCATATCGAGGAGCTGCTTCCAGCCGTACTGCTCGACTTGTGAGACGCCGAAGGTTTCCGCGTTTTCGAAATCCTTGATCGGTGCGAGCCGGCCGCGCGGCTTCAGGCTGCGGAAAAAAAGGTTGGTCGGCGCAAAAAACAAATGGCGCAGCTTGGTGAACGGAAAACAGAACAGCAACCCGAATACCAGGATGACGTGGACGATCCAGAGCACGCGATGGTACATCGCGCCGGCGCCGATCGCACCTTCGATTTTCGCGAGCTGACGCCCGAGATAGGCCCATTCGGTGAAGTCCGGATGCTGCGCGTTGATGCGCGCGCCTTCCAGCATCAAACCCGTGATGGCGACCAGCACCATCATCAACATTGGTACTTCGTAGCCGAGGCGGTTCTCGAAATTGTCGATCACTTTCTCGGCGGGCGGCGGACTCAGCAGCGTAGGACGTCGAAACGCGCGGCGCGCACCTTCCGCGAACACACCCAGGATCAGCAGCAGGAAGAAGGTGTCCATCGCGGCTTTGTAAACCAGGTAGAAATCGCCGTAATAAAAACGCGTCGAGATCCCGATTTTGCCGAGCAGGATCTGAAGCGGCGTGACCGGTCCGAGGCTGGGATCGTTGATGAGCACGATCATGGTGCCGATGAAAAGCCCTACGAATGCGACATAGAACGAGTAGTGCATCCATCCCCAGGTCTCGCGGATGACGACGCCTTGCCCGAACGAATCACGCAGCGAGAGGATGAGGCGGCGCGGAAGCTGCTCGAAGCGGCCCTCTTCGACCTGCCCCAGCGAAACGACGCGGAACCATCGCCACAACGCGTAGATGATCGCCGCGGTCCAAATCGCCGTGAGGACATACATGATCACGACGAACGCGTCCGGCACGTTCCACAGGATGGGGCGGGTTATGTTTTGGTCCATCGCAGCTCCGGTCTGTCGCGCAGTTGTCGGTAGGGGCGCACGACTCCGCGCCCATCGGTTCAACAGACCTTAAACCAGACCGAGGGTAGGCTTTTCAACGCCCGCGAGCGATGTCAGGGGGCGGTGCCAATAAGGAAGGTTTGGTGGAACTCGCGAAATCCGATCTGGATATGCTGAAAGAAGTCGCGCCCCAGAAGGTTGCGCCTTATCGGTGCGGTGCTGATCGCTGCGTCTAGGGTGAACTGTCCGAGCGTCGGATGCGAAATTTCCACACGATGAATTCGCGCCGTCAGAGCAAACCCACTGACGGGGCTCAATCTGATTTCCCGCCCAGCCATCAGATCGAGTCCCAGGGTAGACACCAGGCGCGCGCCGTCGAAGATCGACCGCCCTGCTCCGGTGTCAAGATGAGCGACGAAGTCCACCGCGGTATCGCTATCTTTGGGAAGAGAAACGCGCAACGGCAGTCCGGGAAAAGTCTCGCCAGACAGCGAATCGAAGGAATAAAGAATGAGCATAGGTGACCAGGGTGACCACGGTCACAAACCTATGCGAATGAGGTTCGGGTCCGGGACCTCAAGGAAGAGAATAAACGGGATGCGCACCCCACGACGCTTTGCGGTTTGAATCGCCGCCGCGGCGTCGGTGCTGTGCGCAATGACTTTAGTTCCTTCCACAACGACGTATTCCCCGGCATATGGACGTAACTTTTCGGGGTGCTTGTTCATCCATTCTATTTCGACGGCGCGAAATCCATGCCAGGACTTCCCATTTCGCGCCGAAGTGGCGGTCTTAGTCACCACTCGTTTCTTTCTGGCGCGACGGACGGGCTTTTTCGCTTCCGGTTTCATCTTTTTGCTCGCACCTCCAAGTTATCCCTTCCCCACAAAACGGTCCAGCAACAACTGTCGCGGTTCTCACATCGACGTGGCGATGACGATGTCGCTTCCTTATCGCGATCAACTTCGCGCTAGAGGCTGCGCAGAAAATCGATCAGCAACTGATTGATCTCCTTGGGCCGCTCCTGCTGAATCCAATGACCCGCGCCCGGAATCAGATGCTTCTTGAAAAGATTCGCGACGTTGTTTTCGAGGTTCTTGTAACCGTCGGCCGCCATATCCATCACGATGTCGCGATCGCCGGCCGCGAAGACGGTGGGGCGGATGATCTTCGCTCCATCGAGGAACGGGGTCATTTCCCAGTTGCGGTCGATGTTACGATACCAATTGACGCCGCCGCGAAAGCCCGACTGCTTGAACTCGTTGGTGAAGAACGCGAGGTCTTGCTCGTTCAGCCATGGCGGAAGCTTGTCGGGGATCACGAAGGTATCGATGAAGCGTTGATTCTTCTCGAACAGGAACTTGAAGCGATCTTCCGCGGGAGCGTCGCCCGATGCGCAGTAGAGCGCGCCAAGCATCGTCCTGCGCACATCGGCCTCGAGTTCATTCTCGACCTTGCCCGGCTCCTGGAAATAGTCCTGATAGAAATTCTTATTCTGTGTGATCGCTTTGAAATACACGGCAGGACGAACCGGCATCCGTGGACTGTACGGTACGCTCAGCAATCCGAGGCCGCGGAACATGTCGGTTCGTATCAGCGCAGAGGTCCATGCCACCGGCGCGCCCCAATCATGCCCGACGATTACTGCGCGCTCCTCGCCGAGCGTATTCACCAATCCAACGATGTCGCTAACCAGGTTCAGGATGTTGTAGGCGTCGATCGGTTCAGGCTTGTCGGTCTGGCCGTAGCCGCGCTGGTCAGGCGCGACGACTCGATACCCGGCTTCAGCGAGCGCGGGGAGCTGGTGGCGCCACGAGTACCAGGACTCGGGCCATCCGTGGCATAGCACCACGAGCGGGCCGCTGCCGGCCTCGACATAATGCATTTTGATTCCGTTGGTGTGGGCGAAACCGTGCTTGAGCTCGGCCATCGAAAATTCTCCCCTTCGATAGGACTATAGAGTAACAGTTGGAAACAGACTACCTTTGTAAACGTGCGAGCGCGAAAGCCAACGCGAGACATCGTCGAGCGTTGTCCTGAGCGGCTCGCGAAGGATCTCGAACGCCAAAAGTCGCGAAACCGACCCACTGGTTCCGCCGTCGAGCGGCGTCTTGAGCACTTCGCGAAGGACCTCGCGCCGGGTAACGCCGTATGCTGAAGCGCAAAAACAAACCCACCCGTCCGCTCGGCGCCGATTACGAACGCGACTACCATGCTTGGGCGATGCGGCAGGCTGACACGCTTCGCTCGCACCAGCTGAACGACCTCGACGTCGAAAACCTCGCTGAGGAGGTGGAGGATTTGGCTCGGCAGGTTAAGCGGGAGTTGCAGCATCGGGCCGAGGTCTTACTGACTCACCTCTTGAAATGGCAGCGTCAGCTCGAAAAGCAAGGGACGAGCTGGCAGGCCACAATCGATGAGCAACGCGATCGAATGACCGACCTGCTCCGGGAGAATCCGAGTCTCGCGCCGCAGCTCGGCACGATTCTGAATCACGCCTATCGCTACGCGCGGCGCGAGGCCGGGCTTCAGATGGGCCTCACCAAGGCGCAATGGGAGCAGCAACTTCCTCGCTCCTGTCCGTGGGATCGCAAGGAGATACTCAATCCGGTCTTTTTGCCGCGTGCGCGCAAGTGACGATCTCCCGCGCTCTTCGAAGCACCGGCGGGAGCTTCTGTTCAGGCCACGATAACTCTGTAATGATCAGAGTTGACCGGGAGTCATTCGGTGAGAGAGACGTAATGCGAAGGGCTGGCGAATTGAGAAAACAAACCCACCGCGAGACAATGTCGAGCGGTGTCCGGAGCGCTACGCGAAGGACCTCAAGTGGAGTTACCCCGTTTCAGTGGAGGGTGAGGAGTTTGGGTTTAATGGTTGTAAGTGATGTGTCCTTTCGTAGTTGATCGGCGAGAGATAGTCGAGGGCGGAATGGCGCCGATGCGGGTTGTACCAGCCCTCGATGAACTCGAACACCGCCATCCGCGCCTCGAGCGGGGTCTTGAAGCGGCGGCGCGCGAGCAGTTCGCATTCCAGGGTCGCGAAGAAGCTTTCGCACATCGCGTTGTCGAAGCAATCGCCGACCGAGCCCATCGAAGGGCGCACCCCGGCTTCGCGGCAGCGCGCGCCGAACTGGATCGAGGTGTACTGGGTGCCTTGGTCGGAATGATGGATGACCGCGTCGGGGCGGCGCTGCCACAACGCGTAGTCAAGCGCCTCGAGCACCAGCTCGGTGCGCAGATGGGTCTCCATCGCCCAGCCCACGATCCTGCGGCTGAACACGTCGAGCACCACCGCGAGGTAGAGGAACCCGGCCCAGGTCGGGATGTAGGTGATATCAGCCACCCACAAGCAGTTGGGTTGCGGCGCCAGGAAGTTGCGCTCGACCAGATCCGGCGCCGGGCGCGCGTTGCGATCGCGCACCGTGGTATGGATCCACTTGCGCCGGCTGGCGCCGATCAAACCGGCCTTTTTCAACAGCCGCGCCACTCGCTTGCGCCCTACTTTAATGCCCTCTGCGCGGAGCTCGGCGTGGACTCGCGGCGCACCATAGGTCGCATGCGAGCGTTGATGGATCGCGCTCATGCGAAGGCTGAGCTGCGCGTCGGCTCGGCTGCGCGCCGAGGGCGGGCGGTGCCGCCATGCATAGAAGCCGCTGGGGGAGACACCCAGTACCCGGCACATCGTCGCGGTCCCATAACTGGCCTGATTCGCACTCACGAATTGGAACGCCGTGACGGCAGCGAGCCGGTCTCCGTCGCGAACCAGGCCGCGGCTTTTGACAAGATCTCGCGCTCTTCGCGCAGGATGCGATTCTCGCGCCTAAGCCGGGTGAGTTCCTCGCGCTCCGCAGTGGTGAGCCCATCGCTGCGCCGTCCTTCATCGCGATCGGCCTGCGCGACCCAGTTGCGAATCGACTGTGAAGTGGTCTGGAACTCCCGGGCCAGTTCTTCGGCGTTGCGTCCCGCCCGCACCAGCTCCACCATCTGCTGCCGATACTCCGGCGCGTACCGTTTGTGCGTGTTTCCCATCGTGGCTCTCCCTTACCCGCCCAAACCTCCTACTGTCCACGAAACCGGGTCAACTCCACAACAGGCAAAGACTGAAATGTCAAATCGTAAAAACAAACCCACTGCAATGTAAGCGACGACTGGGCGAATCGACGAAACGAAGCCAAATTGTCCTTGTAAATGCTGAACATTTTAAAATCGTGGTGTGGACGGAGACTTGTGGCCCCCACCGCACGCCGCGCAGCGCGCCGCCAGCCCTTACCGCGAGGCCAGGTTTGGAGTGCGTCGTCTCTCCTCTCCATAAAAGTACGAAACGAAGCCAAATCATCGCGGAAAATAAAGGACTTTCTAGAAATGACTGCGCGAGTTGACGAACGTCCATCAGCTCTAGTTCGGATCAGCCGCGAAAGCGAAAAATGCAGAAACAAACCCACTGCGAGACATCGTTGAGGGATGTCCTGACGCGCCGCGAAGCACCTTCGAGTTGCCCAACTCGCAATCCTGAAAACGCAAAACAAACCCATCATGGTCCTACCGACATGATGTCGATAGCTCTATGGCGTTCAGTCGCGCTCGTGGAGTAGCTGGGCCATCGCGGCCTCCAGCTCCTTCTTCTGCGCCGCATCCAGCTTCGGATAACTCAGGTTCAGCTTCTCCATTGTGTTGACGATTACCTCGGCCACCACCACCCGCGTGAACCACTTGTTGTCCGCCGGGACCACGTACCATGGCGCATACTCGGTCGCGGTATGCGCGATCATGTCCTCGTAGGCCGTCATGTAGTCGTCCCATCGCTCGCGCTCGCGCACATCCGAGGGCGACAGCTTCCAATGCTTCTCCGGTTCCTTCAGCCGTTCGAGGAACCGCTTCTTCTGCTCCTCCTTCGAGACGTTGAGGAAGAACTTCCGGACGACGATTCCCTGGTGCGTCAGGTAGCGTTCGAAGCGACTGATGTCCTCGAAGCGCTGTTTCCAGATGTGCTTGCTCACGACCGGGGACGGGAGGCGCTCGTTCTTGAGCAATTCGTCGTGAACGCGCACGACGAGAACCTCCTCGTAGTACGAGCGATTGAAAATGCCGATGTGGCCGCGCCGTGGGAGAACCTTGCTCGCGCGCCACAGATAATCGTGATCGAGTTCCTCGGCCGACGGCTGCTTGAACGCGTAGACCTCGCATCCCTGCGGATTGACGCCCGACATCACGTGTTTGATCGCGCTGTCCTTGCCTGCCGCGTCCATCGCCTGGAACATCACCAGCAATGCCCATCGATTCTGCGCGTAGAGCTTGTCCTGCAGCTCCGTCATCTGACGGATACCACGCTGGAGAAGCTCAGGACCGTCTTCTTCGGGCTTGAGGCCACGCGTTTCGGCGGGGTCATAGTCCCTCAGGCGGAAATGTTTTCCATGCTCGACCCGGTAGGGCTTGATGAATTTCTCGCGCTTCATAGCTCGATCCTACCGGGCGTTGGCAAAGAATCCCACGTGACCAAGACCGCGCGTAATGAGGTGACCTCGAAGTAGAGTTTGATGATGGGTTAGACGGAGGTAATCAGCGCGTCATTCGAGCATCGATGGAAATCGTCTTGGTGAGACGCTTGATCGGAGCTAACCTCGACGCTGCCCAGATGAATCATCGTTCCCAACGCCGAGGTTGGCGGCTTTACACCATCGTGCTCGCGGTCGCCGTCGCTTGCGCCGCCGGATGTCATCGGGCGAGTCAGGATCTGCATGTCGCGACCGGTTTGATCAGCCACACTTTATGCTCACAGACCTTCGTCGGCGGCGAGGATCCCGAGCTCGTCTATGCCGAGAGCCTGAAACCGAGACCCGGCATGTCGATTATCAACTGGCAGACCAGTTACGAGGTCGATCGCATCAACAAAGAGGTCCGCGCGACTATCGCGGGCGGTTTCGAAAGCCGCGCGGTCTTCCATGATCAACTCGGATGCCTTCTCATCCAGGGCGACGAACCGCCCGATCTTTCTTTGCCGGCCGGCAACGATGCCGACCAGCAGCCCGCTCTGTTGCCGGAAATCGCGGGGCCCTTGGTGATGGAACCGCCCGACCCGATGCTGCGTGCCGCGCTCGACCGCGCATTCGCCGAACCCACCGACCGTCTACCTTTTCGTCACACCAAGGCTGTCGTCATCGTGCGCGACGGTCGGTTGATCGCGGAGCGATACGCGCCGGGTTACGGCATCGATACTCCGCTGCTCGGATATTCCGCCACCAAGTCGATCATCAACGCGATGCTTGGCATCCTCGTGCGCGAGCACAAGCTCACGGTCGAGCAGCCGGCTCCGGTCGCCGCCTGGAGCGACCCTAACGATCCGCGTCATGCGATCACGGTCGATGAACTGGAGCGGATGACCAGCGGCCTCGCGCTGGACGAGACTGACAGCCCCGCATCTCCGGTCTCCAGGATGCTGTACCTCGAACGTGACATGGCAGGCTATGCGGAAAGCGCCGGCCTGGAAGCGAAGCCCGGCATGGTGTGGAATTACACCAGCGGCAACACGCTCATCCTGTCGCGCATCATCCGCGATGCGGTCGGTGGCCATACCCGCGATGTGCTCGCGTTCGCGCGCCGCGAGCTTTTCGGTCCGTTGGGAATGCGCCATGTCACACTCGAGTTCGACGCAGCCGGAACGCCGATAGGGTTGACCTACATGCTTGCGCCCGCGCGCGATTGGGCGCGCTTCGGAATGCTCTACCTGGACGATGGAGTCATCGAGGGACATCGGATTTTGCCCGAAGGATGGGTGCGCTACTCGTCCTCGCCTACACTCGATACCGACTATGGGGCCGGGTTCTGGACCAATCGCGGCACGAGTCGTCACGCCGTCGATCGAAGCGAGGCCGGAATGCCGGCCGATTCGTTTTTCGCCTCGGGGCTTCTCGGCCAGCGCGTAGTGATCATTCCCTCCGAGAGGCTGGTGATTGTTCGCCTCGGTACGGCGCAGAAGTGGCCCGATTTCGACATCGAGGGACTTGTGCTTTTGGTTCGAGAGGTGATTGCGGCGACCCATGACAAGAGTCAGTGAGAGCGACGATCAGAAGCCAACTTGCTCACCCATCTTTGACCGGAGCCATCCCGTCACTGACCAAAAGACGCAGTGGCGCGATTACCGATTCGGAGCTAATCTCTTCGGGCGCCCGTAGCTCCAATGCGCACCACCCTCATCAAACTAATCCTGACCTGCATGATTTTCGCGATCGCGGGATCCTGCTCGGTCTACAACGACTACGAAGCTAACCGGCCCGCGAATGTAATGAAGCTCGAG
Source organism: uncultured delta proteobacterium (assembly GCA_963815835.1). Taxonomy (GTDB): domain Bacteria; phylum Desulfobacterota; class Binatia; order Binatales; family Binataceae; genus DATGKG01. Next base: position 949,023 of record CAWFIF010000001.1, on the reverse strand, counting down.
TCGCGACTGGAGCAGGCGGGTTTCCGGAAAATTTCTATCGAGACTCCCGAGCAGGACGGGGCGGTAGCGCAACTGCCGCTGCATCGGCTCAACCGCTATCAGAGCGCGGCGGGCAGCGTGTTCTGGTACGCGGACCCTACCGTCTGCCAATGCCTGTATGAAGGCGACCAGAAGGCCTACGAGCGTTACGCGGGATTGCTCCAGCAGGAACAAGACACGGCCGAATACATGAATGACGAGCGACCGGACCAAGTCGCGTACCTCAGCCCATTCGGCTATGCGTTCCCGCCTCCGCTGATCCTCGGCGGTTGGCCGGTGATGATTCCCGGCGGTAGGTATGTCCACTCCGTAGGCAGCGGCGGCAGCAGTATACGCCCGCGCAGCTCAGGAAGTGGCAGCACCATCCACGGTCATCATTGAAAATCACGCGTGGTATTGAAAAAAGAGAAGGGCCGCCCGGATGAACGGCCCCTCGAAAATCGCTGCCAAGAGTCCCAGCTAGTGCGCTTTCGCCTTCTTCACTTCCTCGGCCATCTCGGGAACGGCTTTGAAGAGATCCGCGACCAGGCCGTAATCGGCGACATTGAAAATCGGCGCCTCTTCATCCTTGTTGATCGCGACGATGATCTTGGAATCTTTCATCCCTGCCAGATGCTGAATCGCGCCTGAAATTCCTACCGCCACATACAGCTCCGGCGCAACGACCTTGCCGGTCTGCCCAACCTGCAAATCGTTCGGGACGAATCCCGCATCGACGGCGGCGCGGCTGGCGCCCATCGCAGCGCCCATCTCATCGACCAGCGGCTCCAGCACGGTCTTGAAGTTCTCGCCCGATTTTAGCCCACGGCCGCCGGACACAACGATGCGCGCCTCGGTGAGTTGCGGACGATCGCTCTTGGTCTGGTTGAATGACACGAACTCCATCTTGGTCGATGCGGTATCGATCTCGGCATTCACCTTCTCTACCGGCGCGGCGCTATCGCCGGGCTTCGATGCATCGAAAGCAGTACCGCGCACGGTGATGACCTTGACGGGACCATCGAGCTCGACCGTCGCCATCGCATTGCCGGCGTACATCGGACGCACCACCGTGCCATCATCACCGATCGAGCTGATGTCTGAGGCCATCGGGGCTTTCATCCGCGCGGCCAAACGCGGCATCAGGTCTTTACCGATCGCGGTTGCCGTCGCGAGGACGTACTCGGCGCCAGTCGCCTTCACCAGGTTGGCGAGCGCCTGCGCGTGCGCATCGGCGAGGTAGTTCTTGAGCGCGGGGCTCGTGAGCTCGATCACCTTCGCGACTCCATACTTCGCGATGTCGCCCGCCAGCGCATCGGGGTTATCGCTCGCGACCACCGCGATCGCTTTGCCGCCGCGCTTCTGCGCGAGTTCCAGGCCCGCGTGGATCGCAGTCAAAGTGGTCTTCGGAAAATGACCGAGCTGATGCTCGGCAAAGATTAATACGTCACCCATGAGACCTGTCACCTTTAATATTTTGCTCGACTCCGCTCCGCTCCGCCTCGCAAGCGGCTACGCCGCGGCGCTGCGCGCCCCCTTCGGGCCTCAATCCAAAATCCTCAAATGACCTTCGCTTCGGTGTGCAGCACCTGCACCAGTTCCTGGACCGAGGCGACCTTCTTACCGGCCTGGCGTTTCGGCGGCGCGGCCAAAGTCTTGATCTTTAGTTTCGGCGCGAGATCGACGCCGAGGCTATCGGCCGCAACCTCCTTCAGTTCCTTCTTGCGCGCCTTCATGATGCCGGGCAGCGACGCATAGCGCGGTTCATTGAGGCGCAGGTCGGCACTGATGACGCCAGGCAGATTGAACGCGATGGTTTCCAGCCCTCCATCGACTTCGCGCACGACGGTGCATTTGGTGCCGGCGAACTCGACCTTCGAGGCGAACGTCGCCTGCGGCCATCCGAGCATCTCGGCCAGCATCTGCGGAATCTGGTTGGAGTCGTCGTCGATGGCCTGTTTGCCGAGGACGATGAGGTCGGGCTTCTGCTCTTCGGCAACCTTTGCGAGGATTCCCGCCAGCGCGAGCGGGTCGAGCGGCGCGTCAGTCTTCACGAGGATCGCACGGTCGGCGCCCATCGCGAGGCCGGTGCGAAGCTGCTCCTGCCAGGTTGACTGACCGATCGTGATCAGCACGACCTCGCCACCTTGCTTCTCCTTGATGCGGAGCGCTTCTTCGATCGCGATTTCATCGAACGGGTTGATCACCCATTTGATGTTGTCGGTGGCGATACCGGAACCATCTGGCATCACGCGGATGGTAGTGGCGGGGTCGGGGACTCTTTTGATGGGCACGAGAATCTTCACGAAAATTTCACCCGAGTCGTATCAGTGTATTTTTCTGCTATGGAAGTTGACGCTGTACTATGGAGCACTTCGAGCGCCAAGAACCGTAACAGCGCTTCTAATGTCAGTCAAACGCAAAATCAGCTATTTCTAATAATAGCCCGAATCGGCTATTCGTTATAGCCCAAGCGATGGCTGAGTTCGCGGCCCGCATCGAGGATCAGCGGCGCGATTTCCGAGGCCACCCGATCGTCGGGAATCCGATATGCCGGCCCCGACACCGAGAGCGAGCCGACCACCGAGCGGGTGTAATCGCGAATCGGCACCGCCACCGAGGAAACCTCATCGAGGTACTCGCCACTATCGACCGCATAGCCGCTTTTCGCCACGGACTCGAGTTGTGCGAATAGCTGCGCGCGATCGGTTATGGTGCGATCGGTGTAGGCGCGCAGCACCTCGGGGAGCGATGACTTCAGTTGCTCGTCGGTATCGAATGCGAGATGCGTCTTGCCCGCGGCCGTGCAATGAAGCGGCAGCGTCTGCCCGACTGGCGAATTGATTCGCACCGCGCGATCCTCGGGATCGACGGCTTCCAGCGGCACGACACCCTCGCGCCGATACACCGCGACATAGGTGCTCTCGCGGCATTTGCGGGTGACATCGGCGAGAATCGGGCGCGCCTGGCGCACCAGGCCCATGTGCTCGATGTAGCGCCGCCCGAGATGGAGACATTTGATCCCGAGGCGATAGTTCTCGCTCGCCTTGTTCTGCTCGATGTAGCCTCGCGCTTCGAGGGTGGCGAGCAATCGGAAAACGTTGTTCTTATGGAGTTTCAGACGCTTCGATAATTCCGTGACGCCGAGCTCGTCGACATCGCCGAAGAACTGCTCCATCACATCGAGCGCATGTGCGACCGATTGGATGAGGTAGTTTGTTTTGTCGCGTCTCACTGCCACGGTGAATCAACCGAGCCTTCCTCACGAGCCGTGATCCATTTTGGGAAGGCGTTTTAATCTAGACGAGCACCGGAAAGCATGTCAACGATGCGTTTCGCGCGCATTTTGCGCATGATTTGGCGGAGTTTTTGACACTTCGATGAATAACGATCCGATCTCCTGCCTTCGCGGCGCCGGTGGACACGAGGAAAATGCCATCCGATTTTAAACCCGAGTTTTTTCGCCGTATCGACGATTCGGAAGATGAACTTTTCTACGCGCTGCCGCGCTTTGTCGTCCATATAGATGACGGCGCGATCGCGAAGGTCGGCGAGATCTACGCCCAACTACTTCCGCAAGGCGACGCCATCCTCGACGTGATGAGCAGTTGGCGCACGCATCTCACCGAGCATGTGCGCCCCTCGCGCGTGGTCGGCGTCGGCCTCAATCGCGCCGAGATGGAGAATAATCCGCTCATCACCGAGGCTGTCGTTCACAACGTCAACATGAATCCGCGGCTGCCCTTCGACGATGCGCAATTCGACGGCGCGATCATGACCGTCTCGGTGCAGTATCTGATTCATCCGGTCGAAACGTTCTCCGATGTCGGCCGCGTGCTGAAACCCGGCGCGCCGTTCATCGTCACGTTTTCCAATCGGATGTTCCCGACCAAGGCGGTCGCGATTTGGCAGTATCTCGACGAGCGCGACCGCGTCGGGCTGGTCGGGCGTTACTTTAAGGATAGCGGCGCATTTGAGAAGATAGACGCGATCGATCGAAGCGCACCGACCGATCCGCCCTCGGATCCCGTTTGGGCGGTGGTCGGATATCGAGTCGCCGACTGGAAACCCGTCATTTGAAAATCTGACGGGGTCATTGGAACCTATATCCGCTGTACGCGCACCTTCGGAATCGACTCAAAATCCTCGTCCTGCGTATATATTGGAAGATCGTGCGCGAGCGCTGTCGCCGCGATCCAGGTGTCCATGATTTTAGGACGCCGCCCAACTCGCCGGGCTTCAGCGACGATCTCAGCGAACATACGTGCGACTTGTGAATCAATGGGAATTGGTTCAAAAGCGTTCTGCACCGCGGTCAAGGTCCGTAGGCGGCGGGTACGGGCAGCCAAACCGTGTGCCATCAAAACCCCGAGATGCAGTTCCGCGATAGTGACCACAGAAACTGCCGCAGTTTCTGGCAACTCACCTAACGGTCGCCCGACTTCTCTCGCGATGAAGACCGATGTGTCGAGCAGGCCCTGACGATTGGCGTGCGCGGTCGTCATCGTCAAAGTTCATCGATGGTCGCATCCAGCGCCGAGATATCCCTGGTGAACTTCCGATCTAAAGAAGCGCGCCGCAAAAGAACCACCACGTCATCGCGAGGCACAAAGGTCCGCCGCGCGCCCTCCAGTGGAACCAGGTCGGCTACTGCTCGCCCATCAACCGTGATGCGCATGCGCTCTCCAGCTTCAACTTTGCGCAACACTCTGCTTACATGGTTACGTAGTTCGCGTTGGGGGATGGTCTTCATCTTGTGTAGCAAATTTCCTACAAGAGCTTACTCCCGGCGGCGACTCGTCACAATCGCCGCTTAGCGGTCCAGCGCTGCACCTCCTCCAACCGTTCTTCGTCTGCCATCGCCACCTCCGTCCGGGCTCAAGTCTGAACCCGTCGTATGGGTGGCTTCAATCCCGAGGGGAGCAGGATACGACTGTGCCAACAGTTGAAAATGGAAATTCCGGCTTACTTGTTCAAATGTTCATCGGTTATTTTCTTCTCTATTTTGAACAAGAACGATGAGATCCCTCCAATTGTTGCCGCCAGAAGAGCCATAAGCAGCGATACCAGTAACGAAAACGTGTTTGGCGTCATGCCAGAGCCTGTAAATTTCCGACCTGTTCGATAGAGAGAAACCAACTACGAGCGATGCCATTCCAACCGCAAACACCCATACCGGTCACTTGACTAATAGCAAAAGCATCTTGCTCTGAGACTCATCGAGTGCATTGTCGCCTGCCGTTCCAAATGGCAGGCCACGCAGCCTTCCGTGCGCACTCCGAACCGCACCTGCAAGACGTTCGCCATCGTCTGCTTTTTGGGCGTTCCATTGAAAATCGAACTCTGCCACTTACCGACGGTGATGTTTTTTGCCGACATTGTAGAACGGTCAGCCCCGACCTCGGTCCCGGATGCGCCAGCGAGGACTGAGGAGAGACATGCTGTCCTCACAGCCGCTTGGTCAGGCTGGCGACTACGGTGAGAAGCTCGGAGCTGTTCTACCGGCTTGGGCAAGGTGCATCTGATAACCCGCCGATAAAATCCCACCAGCAAAATTCCATTGTCGCGCGAGGCGCTGAATGAGGTCTTCCGCCAGGTCGCGATGAATCTGAAAGGAGGGAGAGAATTTCCCCGTCGCGCGTCAATCTGGTGGTTCAATTGTATTGCCGCATCGGCGGACCTAGAGATATAGACAACCTGACTCCAGGATCGACCAAATGCTCAAAATCGCTATTCTCGATGACTATGCCAAGGTCGCGCTTCAGTCGGCCGACTGGTCGACCCTTCAAGGCGCGGCGGAAATCACCGTCTTCGACCGCCATCTGTCCGAGGATGAGGCGGCATCGTTGCTGCAGCCCTTCGATGTTCTCTGCACCGTGCGTGAACGGATGAGCCTGCCGCGCAGCCTGTTCCAGCGCTTGCCCAATCTGAAGCTGGTGACGATTATCGGAATGTCCCTGCCAAATCTGGATATGGCGGCTGCGACCGAGCATGGGGTGATCGTGGCCCATTCCAACTTCGCCAACCCAATCTACGCCGGAGTCTTCAATGCGACCCCTGAACTTACATGGGGACTGATGATCGCGGTCGTTCGCCATTTCGATCTTGCGGGCCGGCAGATGCGTGCCGGCATGTGGCAGGGCACTATCGGAACGATCCTCGCCGGCCGGACCCTCGGACTGCTGGGCCTCGGGAGGATCGGAAAGAGGATGGCCGTCTACGGCCGCGCCTTCGATATGAAGGTGATCGCGTGGAGCCAGAATTTGACCGATGAGGTTGCGACGGCGGCCGGCGCAGCGCCGCGTCGAAAAAGACGACCTCTTCCGCCTCTCAGACGTGCTCTCGATCCACGTCCAGCTCAGCGACCGCACTCGCGGTCTCGTCAGCGCGCGCGAACTCGCTCTGATGAAGCCCGAGTCCTATCTGATCAACACCTCGCGCGGACCGATCGTGGTCGAAGCCGATCTCATTTCGGCACTAAAGGAAGGCCGCATCGCCGGCGCCGGGATCGATGTCTTCGATATCGAGCCGCCTCCTGCCAACCATCCTTTTCGCACGATGGACAACGTCACGGTCACGCCGCACCTCGGCTACGTTACGCGCGAGACGCTGAGGGCCTTCTACTGCGATACGCTGGAAGCAGTTGTCGCCTTCGCCGCGGGCAAACCGATCCGGGTCGCGAACCCCGACGCGCTGACTCATGCGAAACAGCGAAGGTCATGACCATCGGCGAGCCAGCCGATAGCTCATAGCTCAATCCGCTGTGGGCTACCCCCACTCCTTCGGAACCGGCTGCGCGCGCTGATGAGTAAGCAGTTTCGAGCGGCGCGACTGCTCTTCGGGCGAGATGGTCGCCGGGTCCTCGCGATACTCGGGACCCGCCGCCATCGCCTTTTTCACCGCGGGCCGCTCGCCGATCTCATCGAGCCATCGCTTGACGTTGGGAAACTCGGCGAGGTCGAGATTGCGTCCCTGCCAGGTGGTCGCCCACGGATAGCAAATCATGTCAGCGATGGTGTACTGGTCGGCTGCCAGGTAGCGCTTTTTATGCAGGCCGAGATTCATCACACCGTAGATGCGATGGACCTCGTTGTCGAAGCGCATCAGCGCATATGTCTGATCGCCGTTCTTCGGATTCTGCGAGGCGCGCCGGAAGTGCCCCTGTTCGCCCATTTTGGGACCCTGGTTGGCCATCTGCCAGTATAGCCATTGGAGAACGTCCGCCTTCTGATGCGGTTCCTGCGGGAAGAACTTTCCGCTCTTCTCGGCGAGGTATTCCATGATGGCGCCGGACTCGAAAATGGTGAGCGGCGCGCCGCCGCCGTTCGGCTCGTGATCGACAATCGCCGGCATTCGGCCATTAGGCGAAATCTTGAGGAAATCGGCACTCAGCTGGTCGCCGCGCCCGATATTGATCGCCTTGATGGTGTACGGGATCGCGGCTTCCTCGAGTAGGATAGTAATTTTTTTGCCGTTGGGAGTTGGCCAGAAATATACATCGATCATGCTATTCCTCCGTTGTAGGGGTAACCTAATGCGCTCGACTACGATCCCATGCTTGGGGTGCTACAGGAAAGCCTCCGGCGCCAGCTTGATCGCGGTCGAATCGCCGCCGAGCAGTAGTATCGTCGCCTTCGCCTTCTGTTTTGTCCCGCGCTCGATGGCAAGGTTGCGCCATCTGATCGCGCGGCGCAGGGATGGTCATGCTCTCAAAGCCGCTTGGTCAGGCTGGCGATCACGGTGAGAAGTTCGAGCGGCTCGACCGGCTTGGGCACGTGCATCTGATAACCCGCCGATAAAATCCTGAGACGATCCTGGGTTCGCGCGAAGGCGGTCAGCGCGATTGCTGGAATGCCGCCACCTTGTTCCGCCGGAAGCGCGCGCACCGTTCGGATCAGAGTGAAGCCATCTTCGTGAGGCATCCCGATGTCAGAAACCAATAGGTCAGGCTTCCAGCGGCCTATCAAATCCATCGCGTGACGGGCGCTCTCGACCGCCGCAACCTCCGCGCCCGCGCCGCTGAGAACAAGCGACAGCACCTCGCGCGCATCTGCTTCGTCATCCACCACTAGAATTCGCAAGCCGGCCAGGGAAGGAGTATCGCCCTTGAGAGTCTGCCGCGCCGTGGGATGACTGCGCTCTTCGGCACTCGCCTCGAGTGGCTGAACAGCAGCCTGAATCGGTAGCTCGACGGTGAACTGCGCGCCCTTGCCCCGCCCCTCGCTTCGGGCGGTGATTATCCCACCGTGCAGTTCTGTAAGATGGCGCGCGATGGTTAGTCCTAAACCAAGTCCACCATGTTCGCGGGTGCTGCCGCTTTCGCCCTGACGGAAACGTTCGAAGATGAATGGCAGCACGTCGGGCTCGATACCCTGACCGGTGTCACTGACGACAATCTCGATCTGGGAATTGACCCGCTGCAATTGAACCTGCACCCGACCCCCTCTGGGGGTGAACTTAACGGAGTTGGACAGCAGGTTGGACATCACCTGTTGCAGGCGATCCGGATCTCCAGCCACCGGTCCCGCCGCCGGATCGAGCAAAACCTGGAGTCGGATCGCCTTCGCCTCGACGGCCGGCCGGATCACTTCAATCGCTGCTTCGATGACATCGATCAGCTGGAAAGGACGGAGGTTGAGGCGCAGGCGCCCTGAAACGATTCGCGAAACGTCGAGCAGATCGGCGATCATTTGATTCTGCAATTGGGCGTTGCGTTGAATCGTCTCAATCGCGCGCTCCGCCTGGTCGCCGGTCAATCTTCCGGTTCGCAACAGAGAAGCCCATCCGGTAATTGCGTTGAGCGGACTGCGCAACTCATGGGAGACCACGGCGAGAAACTCATCCTTGAGGCGGTTGGCCTCCTCGGCCTGCCTACGGGCGTCTTTCTCCGAGGCGAGTAATTTCTCGCGTTCCACTTCCGCGCGCTTGCGATCGGTGATGTCGCGAGCAACCTTGGAAGCGCCTACCACGCGGCCCTCAGCGTCTCGTACAGGAGATACGGTAAGAGAGATCTGTAACAGGCGGCCATCTTTGGCGCGGCGCTCGGTTTCAAAGTGATGGACCCTCTCGCCGCGTCTGATCCGTGACAGAACGTCATCCTCTTCAGGCCATCGTTCCGGCGGAATGATCAGGGTGATGTGTTGGCCGACTGCCTCTTCCGCGCTGTAGCCCAGAATTCGTTCCGCGGCAGGGTTCCACGAGGTGATCACGCCCTCCAGAGTCTTGCTGACTATGATGTCATCGGAAGATTCGATGATGGCGGCCAAATGTGCTGCAACATCTGGTGGCAGCTTGGGAGTATTCAACGCGTCCCTCGAACGATCCCGGTTTGAAGTGGCAGCAGGATTCTTGCGCCTGCGTTGCGCGGGTTTTCTGCCCAACAAGAGCAGCATCAAGTGTATCGAAGAACACCGCAATCGCAAAACGCGGGTGGTCGGCGCGCGGTTTCATTTCCACAACTCCCGCGTGCGCAGATTGCTCGGACTCGCGAGGCTGCGGCCCGTTACTTCTCTCCCTACTAGTGGTAGAGAAAAGAGCGAGGGCTGAAGAAGAACGTCATGCTCAAAAATCGCGCGACCTCCCCTGGAACCGCCTCCTATGCCTCGCGTCACGGCGATCTGCCGGGAAATTTTCGCAGTGTGCTCGGACTCGCAGTCTCTTCGATCGGCGTCGGCACCTACCTCGGCGAAACCGACGAGGAAACCGATCATGCTTATGAAGAATCGATTCGAGCGGCGCTGCGTGGCGGGATAAATCTCCTCGATACCGCGGTGAATTACCGCTTCCAGCGCAGCGAACGCACGATCGGAAAGGTCATTGCCGAGATGGTCGCCGCGGGCGAACTGCGGCGCGAGGAAGTCGTCGTCGCGACCAAGGGCGGCTATATCACTTTCGACGGCGCGGTGCCGCCGAATCCGCGTGAATGGTTCGAGGAGCATTTCGTGCGCACCGGCATCGTCGGACCGGGCGACATGGTCGAAGGCTCGCACTGCATGACGCCGAAGTACCTTGCCGCGATGCTCGAGATGAGCCGCCGCAACCTCGGTCTCGACACCATCGACATCTACTATGTGCACAATCCCGAGACGCAGCTCGCTGTGGTCGATCGCAAGGAATTCCTCGCCCGAATCGGCAAGGCGTTCGAGTTCCTCGAGCGCGCGGTCACCGAAAACAAGATCGCATACTACGGAGTCGCGACCTGGAATGGGCTGCGCGCGCAGCAGACCGAACGGATGTGGCTCTCGCTGGATGAGTTGTTGCGCGTGGCGCGCGAGGTCGGCGGCGACGACCATCATTTCCGCGCGATTCAGCTTCCCTACAACCTCGCCATGCCCGAAGCGGTGACGCTGGCGAATCAGGGTCCGCCGAATGACAAGACCACGGCGGTCGCGCTCGCGAAGACCTTCGGCGCGGCGGTATGCGCGAGCGCCTCGCTGCTGCAGGGCCGTCTGGCGCAAGGACTTCCGGAAATCCTCGCGGAGGCATTCCCGGGGCTCAGCAACGATGCGCAACGCGCGGTGCAGTTCGTGCGCTCGACGCCGGGCATCGATGTGGCGCTGGTCGGAATGAAATCACTCCCGCACGTCGAGGAAATCCTCGCCGCGATGAAGCAGCCTCCCGCCTCGCGCGACGCCCTCATGAAACTGTTCCGCTCCAACAAGCAGTAACTCGCCGAGTCTCGCGATGCTGAAGGTTACGAGTGAAGCAGCGTATGTTCTGAAAGCTGCGCGCGAGGGTGTCACGACTCCGACCGCGGGACTACGTATCAAGCGCTCGGATAATCCTGACGATCCTTGGGATGGCTTCAAAATAGGCTTCCAGCAGGAACCCGAACCGACCGATCAGGTATTCGAACAGGATGGCTTGCGCATCTTTGTCGCCGCGGATGTAGCCGACGAACTCAGCGATCGCACTCTGGATGTCGACGCCACCTCGCATGGCGCCGAGCTGGTTTTCCGCGAAGACTAATACTCTCCGGCGACTCCGTTAGCTCTGTGGCGTATGGACTTGCGACCGGTTCGCGATAACAATGTGTCGCCCGACGAATAAGTTGTGCGATGAGTGACTCTACAATTGTCGTGACCTCCGCCAACCAGCGACTGACGCGGCTCAAGGTCGGCCTCGGGATCGGGTTTGGATTGCCATTCGCTCTCGGGATCGTTTACCAGCTGTGCGCGTTCCTCGGATGGTCGATCGATTTCAGCGGTGTACGCCTCCTGGTTGAGCTGGGAGTGCTCGGCGCCCTCCTCATGCTGACTCTCCAGTACGACCGCTTGCCCCTCGGCTCACTCGGAGTCCACAAGTTCCGCGCCGAGGAAATTTACTTCGGACTCTCGGTGGGTCTCGCCTTAACCGCTCTGAGCGCGGCCGTGGCCGAATTGTTGCCCCATCCCGGAGCAGCCGGCGCCGGCGAATTCGCGAGGCTCATAGCTGCGATGGCGCCCGCGGACTCCAGCGGGTTGAGGCAGGCGCCGATCTGGCTCGCTCTGCTGGTGATAGTGGCGGGCGTATTTGCTGAGGAACTTGCCGCGCGCGGCTATGCGATCCGGCGCTTGCGAGCAATTACTGGGACCACCGCACTCGCGGCGGCGGTCGCGCTCGCGATCGATATCGTCGCACGAATCCCGCTATGGGGACTGCGATATACGATCGTGATGTTCCCTGCCGAGATCGTTCTGGTCGCGCTATTCGTGTGGCGCCGCCAACTGACGACGTGCATCGTCGCCCATCTGACGTTGGTGTTAACGATTTTCTTCGCGATCCACTTCATCGGCCCTCAGGCGGCGAACCGGGCCGAAGCCAGGGCTGGAGCGCGGGCTCCGGATCTGAATGAGGAGATGGCGATCGTCGAGCTGAGGCGCAGCCTTGGTCAGTCGACCGGACCAGGATCCGCTGCGGCGGAACGCGCGCAGACTCTCTATTTTAAGCACGACTATTCGCATGCGCTGGAGCAGATAGAACAGGCCATACAGATCGAGCCGAAGAACCGCTTCTACATCGGCGTGCGCGCCGCTATCCGCTCGGCCCAGGACAATGTTTACGGAGCAATCGCCGACTACACTGCCATGATCGCACTCGAGCCGAATGACGCGCGCGTATACCGCGCCCGCGCTAGACAATACAAACTCATGCGAGATTTCAGGAGTGCGGCGAAAGACCTCGATCGAGCCATCGCGCTGGCACCCAAAGATGCCTTGAACTTCGAAGAGCGAGCGTCTCTTCACTATTGGCAGCAGCAATACGCGGAGGCTATCGGAGATCTCAGTAGTGCAATCGGCCTCGATCCCGCGAACCGCAGGCTCTTCATGGATCGTGCGGTGTTCTATGAGCACATAGCTCAAACACTCACACGCCCTGGACGACTGCAACACGTTGGTCAAGAGTGATCCCGCGAAAGCGGACGGATACGAATGTCGCGTCAACGTCTACCTGAGTGTGGGCGACGCGAGCAGCGCGATGGCCAATCTGAACCTGGCGATTGCGCGCGATCCTGACGAAGCGAAGCTCTATGCCAACCGGGGAGGTCTTGAAATGAGCGCTGGATTGTGGCGCCAGGCTCACTCGGACTTCGAAAAGGTGGCGAGTCTCGCGCCTGACGATCCAGACACCGCGGATGGAGTTGCCTGGAGGTTGGCAACTTCTGCCCGTGACGAAGTGCGTGATGGAAAGGCCGCGTTGGCTCTCGCAATTCACGAAAACGAACTTACCGGCTACAACCGATACAAATATCTGGAGACCTTGGCCGCGGCATACGCTGAGGTCGGAGACACCGCTTCCGCGGTCAAATGGGAGACGGCTGCGCTCGCGGCGAGCGATGCCGGAGACCCCGACGATAGGGAGCAGATGCGCCGACGGCTCAGAATTTTTGAGCGTGGGCGAGCGTTGCGGGAAACGGATACGTCGGCATTCGCGTCACCTCGGCCCCTCAGCGCATGGATCGCCGTGTTCGTTACGCTGACTCTGGCGGCCATCGGTCTGGTGGCGCTGCTCTACTGGTCCGCGCGATGGTCGATTCGCCGCGCCAGGGGCAATCGTGCCGCGGTCACGTGACCCAAAGTCACCTACTCGCGAGGGGGCGGCTAAAGGCTGCGACGATATCGCGCCATTCATTGCCAAATGCCAGCAGCATCACCTGCTGATTGATCTGCTCGTTGCTGTCGAGGCTGTGCATCGCGCCGCCGCCGTCGCGCGTCAACACCTGATATGCGAGCTGAGTCTCGCGATAGAATAGCGGCAGCGCTCCATCATGATGCTTCACACCTTGATCGCCGTGAACCTTTTGCTCGAATGCCAGTTCGAAACGCTCATGCTCCAGCAGCGAGAGATCGACCGCATTGAAGGTCCCATTGCGCGCACGAAAACCCTGAATCAGTTCTCGCGTGGCCGCGAAATCGTCTTTGGATGGCGGACTATCGTCGACCAGCACAATGACCTTCTTCGCATAGGGCCGCCAATCCATTTTGTCGATCGCCGTGGCGACCGCTCCGCGAACGTTTTCTTCCCATTCGTCTCCGCCCGACGCTCCGATCGATCCGAGAAAGTTTTCCAGCTTCGAGGGTGACAACGTCAGCGGCTGCGACTCGATCGCCTCGCCCTTCCCGCCATATACCACCATGCCGATTTTTGCGGTCGGCACCATCCGATGAATCGCCGCGACCAACTCGCGCATCTTTGCTTTGACATCCTGAATCACGAGCGACATCGATCCGGTGCCGTCGATCACAAGCACCACGTCCAGTCCCTTGCGTCGCAGCTCAAGCAAGTAGCCACCGAATCCGCTGCCGATACCGGGCCCACGCCCGCTCCCCAAGCCTCCGCCGCGACTAAGTCCGATTCCACCGGCGGACACATCGCGCACATAGTTGTCGGCGGACGCAGTGATTGCGTTGGCATCAGATGCGAGCGGTTCGGAAAATGCCGTGCGCTCAATTTCCGGCATAGGGACTTCCGGGATGTCGAGGTTGCGCATCTCATCGGCGCCTCCGCCACCACCGCCCGCTTCGAGCGTCAGCAGTGTGAGCTCGCGGGCGCGGCTTTGATGCATCGTGATGATGAGGAACAGCAGCAGGAATACATGGAGCGAAATCGAAAGTGGGAACGGTCCGCCAATGAAGCGAAGTGCGCCGCGCACGACGCTATCGCGGCGCGGCGAATCCTCTTTGCGGCGCGTGCGCCACATCAGGTACGCGATCAGAATCGTTGAGACACAAGTCGCCGTCCCCGCGAGAACGATTGTCATCACGGCCTCACCTCCGAATATGTGATGGAGAGGCCGAGCGAGTTTTGCGCCCCGATTATCTGATGGATCGGCCTCTATGCCTAAGACGGCCGTGCCGAATTTTCTTGCAGAGGAAAAGAGCTACTGACTACCGCTGGTAATGCCACGGCCGAAGGCGGCGACCTGGCTCTGCCACTGCTCGCCGAAGGCCAGCACCAACACCTGTTGGTTGATATGCGAGTCCTTGCTGAGACTGCGCATCGCGCCTCCGCCCGCGTTGGCGAGCACCTTAAATGCCGCGCGCGTCTGCTGATAGAACTCCGGCAGCGGCGAGATCTTGGGCGGCTCCTCGCGATGGACCTTGAGCCAGAACTCGCGCTCAAAGCGCTCGTGCTCTTCAGCCGCGACGTTGACGGTGTTGAACGTCCCGTTGTTGCTCTTGAACTGATGGATCTCCGCGATTAGTGGCTGGAAGTCATCTTTCTTCGGCGGCGAATCGCCGACCAGCACGATGACCTTCTTGGCGTAAGGTTTCCAGTCCATCTGATGGATCGCAGTGTTGACGCCGCCGGCAAGATCCTCTTCCCATTCGTCGCCGCCTTCCGCATGAACGCCGCCGAGAAAGTCGACCAGCTTTTGCGGATTGAGAGTGAGCGGCTGGATCTCCATCTTTTTGCCCTTGCCGCCGAACACCACCATCCCGACCCGCGCGATTGGCACCAGGCGATGGATCGCATGAACCAGCTGCGCCATCTTGGCTTTCACGTCGTCGATGATCAGTTGCATCGAGCCAGTCCCGTCGACCACCAGCACCACGTCAAGGCCTTTTCTGCGCAACTCCCCGATGAATCCGCCGAATCCCGAACCGATGCCTTTGCCGTATCCCGAGCCGACACCGCCGCCACGCCCGATTCCGATACCGCCGCCACCGGCGGCGCGAACGTAATCGTTCGCGAGACCGACCGCCTGCGAGGTATCAACCGCGGTGGGCTGCTCCATCTGCTGCGGCGCGGTATCGGGCATCGGGACTTCCGGCATGTCGAGATCGTTCATCTCGCTGCCGCCGCCTCCACCGCCACCGGCCTCGAGGTTGACCATGATCAACTCGCGCCCACGCTGCTCATGCACGGTTATGATCAGAAACAGGATGAGCGCGACGTGGATGGTGACCGAGAGCGGGAACGGGCCGAGCATGAAGCGCATCGCGCTGCGGATGCTCTCGATGACTTCGCTGGTCGACTTGCGAATCGCATGATAGGTCGATTCGTCGTCCTCGCTTATCGCCGCCATCGTTGCCGCCTGGGCCGCGCGATCGCCGATGCGATCGATCGACAACCCGGTGCGCGCGAGTGCGGCGACATCGCGCTGGCAGAGCCCGCATCCCGCGATGTGCGATTGCCAATGGCCGTACTCCGCGGCCGAAAGTGCATGCGACGCGAATGCCGCGAGCACGTCCGGGTCGGGGCATTCGCTTGCCGAGTCGGTGATACTCATACCGAGTCCTCGCGCGATGAGCGCGTCAAAAGAATCCTTGCCGTTGCCTCGCGTCGCCATTACTTAGCCTGCGCCAGGACTTCCGCCAGGTTGAACGGCCAGTCCTCGGTTGCATATTCGAAGCACGAACTTATCTGGTCGGCGCTCAGGTGATATTCATCGCTCAGATTCTTTTCGACTTCTTCGCGGATCCGGTTTCGGGTCTGGGCAAGCTTGCGCGAAATTGTCGATTCGTGTTCGCCCATGAGTGAGCCGATCTGCGCCAATGTCAGCCCTTGCAAGTAGTAGTATGAGATCCTTAGACGGTCCGAGGGCGGAAGTTTTGCAATGGTATGCTTGAGCGAGTCGCAAAGCATCGCCAGGTAACGCCCGCGCTGCGGATCCAGGGGCGATTGCGGCTCGCATACGGCGTGATGCATCGAGCGTTCGGCCGCATCGTCCATCGGCTCGTGAATTCTGGTCGCGCGCCACACATCGGCGGCGCGCCGCGCGATCACCGTTCGCAGCCACGCGGAGAGCGGACTTCTCCCGTGATAGCGATCGAGAGGAGAGTTGCGCGCGCCATTGTTTTGCCGAAGCCCGTAGAGGTCGGCGTAGAGGGAATCGGCCAGTTCGCGCGCCGCCGAGGAATCCGAGATCAGCGCGCGCGCCGCGCCCTCGGCGACGACCCGGTAGCTTGCGAGGAACTCGCGCCACGCGTTCTCGTTGCCATCGCGGCAGGCCGCGGCCAGCGCGAGGTCGTCGACAAACAGCGAGTCGAGAAATGCGTCGATCTGATCGGATGAGGCGAAATCGGGCCCGCTCTCGTGACGGCGCGAGTAGCTGCGGTAGAGCGCGTCGGCGAACGCGTCCTCGGAAACATTCCATTTCCCGGCGCCGCTCTGCCGATACAATCGCTCGATGCTGCGGCGATGGTCCCGGTGGAACTGCTGGAATGATTCCACCGTCATGTTTGGAAAGGCCGGCCCTTCATCGCGATGCCCCGATCCATTCTCGGACCGTGGCACGCTGCTTACAAGATGCTCAAATCTTGAATCTGATGTGGATGATGTCGCCATCGCGCATCACGTAATCCCGCCCCTCGAGGCGCAACTTGCCCGCCTCCTTCACCTTCGCATCGGATTTGAGCTGCGCAAAATCCTCGTAGCTCACCACCTCGGCGCGGATGAAGCCGCGCGCGATATCGCTGTGAATCTTCGCGGCCGCATCGAGAGCCGACGCGCCCCGTTCCAGCGACCATGCGTGCGCTTCCGGCTCGCCCGCGGTGTAAAACGTCATCAATCCGAGGTGATGATAAAGCGCGGCGATGAGCCGGTCGCGCGCGGGCGCATCGAGGCCCGCGGCTTTGAGCATCTCGGTCTGACCGGCAAGGTCGAGCTCCCATAGCTCGGACTCGAAGGCGGCGGCGAGCCGGAACACCTCGATGCCATGGGCTTTCACGGCCTCATGTTCTTTGGGGGTGATGTCAGCCGTGGCGCGATCCATCTCGCAATTGATCACCACCAGCACCGGCTTGCGCGAGAGAAATCCGAAGCTCGAAAACGCGGCATTTTCTTGCGCGGTCGTTTCGAGCAATCGCAGCGGCTTGCCCTGCTCGAGCCATTTGACGAATTTCTCCAGACCCGAGCGCTCGAAATCGCTGGGATTTTTTTCCTTCTTGAGCCGCTCGAGCCGGCGCTCGGCCTGATCGAAATCGGAAAAAATCAGCTCGCCCTCGATACTCTCGATTGCGGAAACGAGATCCTTCTCGTTGCCCGCGAACTGCGGAACGACGACCAACAGCGCATCGAGGTCGCGGGTGAGCGGGAGCAAGCTAGGATCGAGCGCGGCGCCCTCCTTCTGCTCCTTGGGGTTGGGCGCGAAATCGAGCACGGTCAGTTCGACCGGGATTTTTTTCTTCGAGCCGTATGTGGCTTCGAGGAAATCGAGTCGCGCATCAGCCACTTTGATTTGCCCGGGGCGGCCGCGATTCTTTCCCTCGGCAGCGCCGGGAATCGGCGCGAGGCCGGTCAACGCGTGGAAGACGGTAGATTTTCCGGCGCCTCGCGCGCCAATGATTCCAGTTTTCACTCTTGGCAGTAAATCACAAAGCGACGACTCCACTTAAGAGGATGCGCGAAATGAGCGTGACCAGACTAAAGGAAAAGCGTAAGGCTGGCCTGTTCGCTGGTCGCGCCAAAGCTGCCAAAAGCTAAAGCCGTGTCTCGCCGAAGAGCGCGGACACTCCGTGAACTCTCAGTTGGGTGCAGTCCAATCCTCCCTCCGCAGGTCGTAGTGGTCGCGGTCAAGAGTCGGTTCGTACCGAAGGAATTGGAAACCGCACTTCTTGAGAACGCGAGCCGAAGCCTGGTTCTGAGGCATCGTAAAGGCACCGATCTGCCGAAGATCAATTTCTTTAAAGCCATGCCGTAGAGAACACTGCACAACCTCGGTCGCGAATCCTCGACCCTGGTAGGCTGGGTGGATGAAGTAGCTCACCTCCGTTCCCCATTCCGGAGCATTTGGGTCGATGTTCAAGCCTCCCCATCCAATCACACGCTCCTCCAGCCGATGTACGATCGTCCAGGGAGCGAAGCCATTCGCCCGCTGAGCATCCGCATATCGACGAAGCCACCTCTCACACACGGCGCGAGATTCCGCCCAGAACGTGAACCTCATGTGATCGCGGTCGCCTTGGATCTCATACAGAGGATCGACATCAGATTCTCTGAAGTCTCTAAGAACCAGGCGACTGGTATGCAACTCAGACATGCTCTGCTTTCGATGCGCGAAATGAAACGTCACGCGCCCTTCGCGCTCAACTCCACGACCGGAATCACGCGGGTCGTTTGCTTTTGATAATCCGCGTAGCTCGGATACATCTTGAGTAGCTTGGGCCAAATCTTCTCAGCCTCGGCGGGCGGCATCGAACGCGCGAGGTAGCTGCGCTTCGATGATCCGCTCTCGACCGTCACCTCCGGGTTCGCAATCAAATTCACATACCACGCCGGCGGCGCATCGTTGCCGCCGTAGGACGCGACGATATAGAGACGCCCGCCGTCCTCGACATAGAAAAGCGGCTTGGTGTTCTCCCTGCCGGTCTTGCGACCCTTGGTAGTGAGGAGGAGAGTTCGTTCGCCCATCGCGACACGCCCGCCGAACAATCGATACGCCGAGGCATGCGCCGTGCTGGCGAAGTAGATTCCCATTTTCGCTAGCGATCCGATTTTCATATGCGCCCTCCCGCTGGTGAGCCGCGCCATCGCGAAGTCGGTGACGCGCCGCCGCCGCTGTGCTATGCAGCGAATCGTGTAAGGAGATCTCGACGATGCCCAAAGCTCCGGCCGATTACCAGATGCGCTATCCGATCGATTTCGCCGAGATCGGGCCGAACGTTCACAAGGTGGTGCAGTTGTATGCGCATGACCTCGGCAAATCGCGCGGGATTCTGTGGATGCCGGCGAAGGGCAAGCCCAAGACTTGCGTCATCATGGCGCATCCGCGCGCCGAGTTTGGGCATCATTATTCGATACCGTTCTGGGTCGAGGCGGGATTCGCGGCCTTCGCGCACAACACGCGCTACCTCAACAACGACTCGACGATGATTCACGAGAGCATCCTGCTCGACCTTGCCGCGGCGATGAAATATCTGCGCGAGGAGGAAGGCTTCGAGCATATCGTGATGCTGGGGAACTCGGGCGGCGGCTCGCTGTTCTCCTACTACGATGCGCAGGCGCGCGCGCCCAAGGGGAGCCGGGTCGCATCGCCGCCGGGAGGCGGCCCGCCCGATCTCAATAAGTATGATTTTCCTACCGCGGACGGATTCATCGTCTTGGCGGCGCATCCGGGGCAGGGGATGGTGCTGATGAACTGCCTCGATGCGGCGGTGGTTGACGAGCACGATCCCCTCGCGAGCGATCCCGACCTTGACATGTATGACGAGCGCAACGGCTTCAAGACGCCGCCGGCGGAGAGCCGCTACTCGCCGGAGTTTCTCGCGAAATATCGAGCGGCACAGCGGGCGCGATGCGCTCGCATCGATGCGATCGCGCGCCGTCACATCGCGGAGGCCGATAACGCTCGTGCCGCGATGCGTGCGGAGAGTTTCAAGACGGAGCAGCCGGCGACGCGACACTTCATCGAGCGCCGCGCGATGGCGCCGCGGATGATGTTCGTGTATCGCACACAGGCGAATCCGAACTACCTCGACCTATCGCTCGATCCATCGGAGCGTGTGGTCGGCTCGATCATTTCACCGCGGCCGGATATGGCGAATTACGTCGTGTTCGGACTCGGGCGCGTCATCACGCCGGATGCGTGGCTATCGACATGGTCGGGGCTGTCATCCTACGCGCGGACCGCGGCGAATCTGCCGAAGGTGACGGTGCCGACGCTGGTGGTGGGAGCGAATGGCGACCAGGATATCTTCACTTCGGACGTGAAGGCGGAGTACGAGGCGTCGGGCGCGAAGGACAAGCAGATCGCGTTCATCGAGGGCGCGGACCACTTCATGCGAGCGAGCGGAACCAAGGCGAACCTGGGGATCCGCGGCCTCGTTTGATGAAGGCATTGGTGGAGTGGACGCGGGATCGTTTCGCGCCGTGACGTGATGCTTTCGCGAGGAAGAGAGGTCAGGTAATCTTCGGATCCGGCCGAAAATCGAAGCCACCCTAGCTCAGTTGGTAGAGCAGCTGATTCGTAATCAGCAGGTCGTCGGTTCGAATCCGACGGGTGGCTCCATAACATCCAATAAATCAGGCGAGCGCCGCAGGGAGCAGACCTGGAAGTCTGGTTCGGGAACCCAACGTCCCGCCAGAGCCGGACTTGCGAGCAACTGAACGAGAAGCGCGTTGATTTGGAGCTACGTCTTGGGCTGGTTCGCGATGACCTTGACCTGGGACTCGAACTCGCGACGCTGATGCTCATTGCGTGCGCTTCCTACCTGCGCCAAGCCCGCAGCCGCCAGCAACGCCAACCATCGATCGAGCGAATCGGGCTGGCCGCTCGGAAGCCATAGCGCATTTACCGTGAACCAGCCCAGGCAAACCACAGTCAGCGCGGTCTGCCATTTCGCATTCCATGGCACCAGTGCACCTGCGCCGAACAAGAGCAGCATCACCGCCATCAGAAGCGGCTCGGTTCGATGCGTGATGAAACTCAAATAGCTCGCCGCGACCAGGATGGCGACGCAGAAGCTGAACGCGACCGCTCGCCATTGGTGCTCGAAGCGCGAGGTCCACAAGAACAGGAGACAGGCAAAAGCCGCGACGGCGTTGAAAATCTCGAATGGCAGGTGTCGGCCATTGGGGTGAAACCAAAGGGCGCTGGCTGAGATGCTGGCGAGCTCGAAGAGCGCGATCAACAGCAACCCCGGCCGCATGTAGCGGCTCGTCCAGTTTTCCCGCCACGCCTCGTGATGCAGCGCCGTACGGAAAGACAGGTAGGGCTGCAGCCATTCTTTCGACGAATCGCCCCCTTTTCGCCGACCTGCGGGCTTGGCGGGAAGTTCCCGCCCCCGGATGTTATTTGGAGTGGCAGCCACAGATCCCCCATGTCCCGACAATGGCAGTCTGGATTAGCAAAAGGGGTGCCCACTGAATCGCCGACAATAAGTCAACAGACACGCCAATCTTCGGATGTCCTGCTGTCTCGACTCAGCGCGTCGAACTCGTCTGGTTGCATGCGTGCTACTGACAGTTCGAGGCTGAACAATTTTTCGCGTCGACCCCCAGCGCCGGACGATCAGTTTGTTCAACTGGCCTTAACTGATAGTGCGTGCGCTTTTTGTTCTGCGAGTAGAAAGGACTATGCGATGAGGGCGCGACTCGCATGGCTGCCCGATCCGCGCTGGATAAACAAATCGTCAAGTCCCACTCTATTTCCGAGAGCAATCACGCGCGATTTGCAGGAACGATCTGCGACTACGGCACGATGACGAGGTCGTACGCGGGGGGCAGCTTCTCGGCGATCGTAGCCGGCGCGGATTCCTCGCCGTTGGCAATCGCGCGGGTGACCGTGCCGTCGTCGGACACCCCAAAGAAATCGCCGTCGCCGCCGGGAACAGTTCGAAATCTCATCACCATCCCGCGATGCACGCCCGCGCCGCGCTCGACGGTGTGGAATGATTCGCCGTGGTCGTCGCTGCGAAACATTACCGAGTCGGCGCCGCGCGCACCCACGCGCCACATCGGCGGAGGAGCACCGGCCGCCACGGTATAAATCGCAGGATGCTCGCCTCCAACCACCAACAGCGGCACGGTATAGGTTCGATTGAATCCGGCTTTGACATGCCGCCAGGATTCGCCCGCGTTGTTCGAGACATAAAAGCCGCGGCCGGTGGTGGCGTAGAGGCGGCGCGAATCCCTCGGATCGACCGCCACCGTATGGACATCATCGTAAAGCCCACTGTTGAGCGACTCGAAGGATTGCCCGCCGTCGTGAGTGCGGAAAACTCCGCCTTCTTCTACCCCGACGTACATCAGCGCTGGATAGGAAGGGTCAAAGGTTATCGTGCGCACGTGCGGGATATGCGGCGGGGGAGGGAAGCTCCATCGATCGCGACCGGGCACTTTGAGGAACGCGGTCAGTTCATGAAAGGTGCGGCCTCGATCGTCGCTGCGCAAAAGTCTGCCGTGTGAGGTGCCGATGAAGACCTGCCCTGCTATCTGCGGCGATGCGGCCATCGCCCAGATTTCCTCATCGCGCGCGTTCTGCGGCGTCATCTCGACCCAGGTGCGGCCGCCGTCGGCCGAGCGTGCGAACACGGCGCGTCCGTGCGCGATGACGTCATTGGAGGCCGCGTATATGCATCCGGGATCCTCGCAATCCTGCGCCATGCACCAAACCGGCGACGGATCGGCAAGTACCATCAAGGGGGTCGAGCCTCGAGCGGGATCCAGGATGACGATTCCTTTAGCTGTCCCTACGCAGAGCCTCATCGCGTTTCGATCCTAACGCACCGTTCGCAGAGGGCAAGCGTCGAGTGCAGGTTTGGGTTATCTCGCGCAATGCTGGCAAGATTGAGAAATGGCTAATGGTTCAAAACAGAAAACATCACCGGCGAGCCACGGCGTCACGGCGTCGGGAATCGTCGAGGCGGTCGAGCAAGACCTCGAATTGTCGATGGAGCAGGTCAAGGAAGCCGTCGCCGCAGTCGAGGAGAAGCTCGGCGTGCGCAAACCGCCGCCACGAGCGCACAAACGTGCCAGGAAGCAAAAGCCTGCCGCGAAAGCTGCGAAGACGATCAAATCGCGAGCGGCCAAAAGCGCCAAGAGGTCGAAAGATAGAAAACGCAAGTAATGCTATGAGAGTTTCATTCCCGCGCGAATCGCGCCTGATGAGGCCAACTCGGCGGGCGCGACTTTCTTCGCATCGGGCTCCACGCGTGCGCGCTTGATCGTGATGGTGCCGCCCGCGAGCGCGATTTTCATCCCGTCGCCGCCAATCGAAACGATAGTGCCCGGCGCCGCGCTCGCGCCGCCCATTTCGAGTGACGGCTCATACAGCCGGACGCGCCGTCCATCGGCATCAGCGTAAGAGCCCGGCTGGGGATCGCATCCGCGAATCAGATTGCGCACCTCATTCGCAGGCTTCGAGAAATCCACCTTCGCATGCTCGTCGCGACAGATCGGCTCGTAGGTCGCTTTGCTCTCATCCTGCGCGATCCGCGGCGCGCGTCCGCTCTTGATCAGCTCGATCGCTTCAATCATCGACTCGATGCCGAGCGGAAACAGCCGGTTGAAGTAAATCGATCCGACAGTGTCGTTGGGTTCGACTGGAATTTTCTTTTGCAGAAGTATCGGGCCGGTATCGAGGCCCTTATCCGGCCAGAACCAGGTGATACCAGTTTCCTTGTCGCCCACAATCAGCGTCCAGTTGATCGAACTGGCGCCGCGATGACGCGGCAGCAGCGAAGGATGAAAGCAGATCGATTGGTGCCGAGGCGCATACAGCACTCGCTCCGGCACGATCAGGGTCACGAATGCGAGAACGGCGAGGTCGGCATCGAGCGCCTTGAACTGTTCGTAGGCGGCATCGGTCTTGAACGAGCTGGGCTGGCTGAGCGGCAACTTCAGTTCGCGCGCCTTGGCCGTCAGCGCGTCGGGCCGGCCGGAGGGAGGATCGGGCGGCGAGAATACGTGCACGATTTCATCGCCATGCTTCAGCAGCGCGTCGAGAGCTTTTTCTGCGAAAGCCGCCTGTCCAATCAGCGCGATACGCAAGGGCGATGTCTCCCAAAGTTCTCCGGAGTCCTCCGCAACCTACCAAATAAAAAACGCGCGTGCACCCTCGGCTTCGAGAATGCACGCGCAAGGGGACAAATTTACGGAGCTACGACACAGGCGTGACGCGTATTGGAGTACTCAAGTTGCGTCTGGTAGGTGTGCCCCCTCGCGAGTACATACGAGGGCGCGATGACTTGGCGCGAGTCATTGCCAGGGCCGTGGCAGACGTCGCCGATCTCGTTGCCTTGTTCAGGCAGGGAATTTACCGCTACCCAACCGCTGAGCGGGAACGGATCAGTGATAGTTTCGAATAGCTCGTGCGACAGTGCTGAATTAGTCGAGTCGGCGAGCGCCCCATTTGGATATCCGTTGGCATTGGGCGCGAGCACGCAGCCAGTCACATCCTGGTAGGGCTCTACGGTGTAAGCGACCACGGCGCCGCCAAGGTCCTGGAAAGTTACCGCGGCGTGGTAAGCGCAAAATACGAACGTTGAAGGATTGTCGGGCGAATAACAGATGTCGGTGCCTACGCAAACGTTGACGCCCTGCGGCAGAAAGAGGTGGAAGATGTGTCCGGCGCCGACCTGCACCACGGCTTGATGCACCATGCTCTCGATGTCGGTCGAAGTCAGGGAACTCGACCCGCCGCTGAGGTGCACGGTGGACGCCAGGGACAATGGATAGCGGTTATTCGCTTTGGATCCGATGTACTGATCTACCACATGGATGAATTTGCTGGCCGCCAGATCGGTCAGGAAGCCTTCCGGATTACCCCAACACGATTGGTTCGCGCAGTTATAATAGATATTTGCCGAACTTCCTGACTTCACCCACAGGCCGCCGAAATACGAAAGGTCGGCGGGGAAAAACCCGGGCTGTGCCAATCCGGCGAGCGGCTTTACACTGGCGCTGGCCTGCGTCTTGACCTGCCCAACGGGTCCGTTTAACAGCGCATTTTTGCCCGCCTCGGTATTGGCGGGAAGGATGTGGTAGCCGAGGCTGTCCGGGACAGACGCCGCATCGTCACTTAGCTGGAACGGAACCTCGGCGTCCGCAAACGCTACCTCGCGGTCTCCACCTTGAGCCCGCACGGCCGGGCTGCCGAGCATTGCGGTGACGATCAGAGCAGCAACACCTAACAAAAGAAGTCGATAACGATTAAATACATACAAACACATCTCATTCCCCTTTCTAGAACGAAAATAGCACCGTTAGCATAAACTAGATTTGGCATTGAGAATGCGCGTAAACGGTGTTTCTGAATATATTAGCATATTAAGAGATGCTTCAGCATCGTTTATCAACAAATGGCGTGATGCAACCGCGAGGCGTCTGCCTACGTCTACTACGATCGCAATGGGACTTTGGGACGACGTCTGGCTGGGAATCGTCGCGATCGCGATGATCGCACTTACCGCCATGCCTCGCGCTTCGTTCGCAGCCAAGAATGCCGCAACGCCGATCGCGCCTTGGGATCGCGTCGAGAATGTGCGATTCGGGAGTTTCAATCGGCATTACATCGTGCACGTCCCGCCGACCTTCGATGCCAAACGCAAGCTTGCGCTGGTGATCATGCTCCACGGAGCGGGCGGCACCGGCCAACAGGCGATGGAACAGACCGGATGGGATCGCAAAGCCGATCACGAGGACTTCATCGCGGTGTTTCCCGATGGTGTTCCCGAGCATCCGAAGCAGCCGCCGAGCTTTCTGCTCAATCCGCAGACCTGGAACGAGGGCTCGGGACGTCATGCCTCGGGCAAACGCAACGATGGCGACGTGGAGTTCATCGCGTACATCATCGATGCGCTCGAGGCGCGCTATGGCGCCGATCCCAACCGCATCTTCGTAACAGGATTTTCCAACGGCGCTTCGATGACGTTTCGCACCGGCATCGAGCTATCGGACAAGATTGCCGCGATCGCGCCGGTCGCGGGCCATCTGTTCGTCCATGATCATCAACTGAAGCGCCCGCTCCCGACGCTCTACATCATCGGTCGCGATGATCCCCTCGAGTTGCCCAACGGTGGCACGCTCAGGATTCGGGGTGAGGATATCGAGCAACCGCCCATCGAGCAGAACCTCATGCAATGGCGGCTGCTCGATGGGTGCTCCGTGAAGCCGACCAGCGAAGTGCGCGGCGGTGGCGTCGAAATAGTCAGATTCGACGACTGTCGCGATGGCGTCGAGGTGGTGGAATATTTCATCGACGACATGGGTCACGTGTGGCCCGGCGGTATCAATCGGCTGCCCGCGCGTCTCGTCGGCAAGCCGAGCGATAAGCTGAACGCGACCGACGTGATTTGGAGCTTCTTCAAGGCGCATCCGAAGCAGCAATAGCCTTCGTCGTATCGCTTACGAATTCCGTGCTTGGTGTGGTTTACTGATCTACGAGGAGCACGACTATGGCGACCGGGAAGATTCCCTGCGGCATCGCGATTCCACAAACCAGCGCGCCGGCTAATGTGAGATTCCTGCGCGAATATCTCGCGCGTGCCGAAGCGAGGGGCTACGACAGTCTGTGGGTGCAGGAGCAAATCCTCGGCGATGCGCCGATGCTCGAACCGATCACGCTGCTGACATTCGCCGCCGCGCTCACCTCCAGGGTGCGGCTCGGGTCCTCGGTGATCCTGCCGCTGACGCGCAATCCTGTGCACTTGGCGAAGAGCCTCGCGACATTGGATCAACTGAGTCAGGGCCGCTTGACGCTAGGCGTTGGGATCGGCGGCCCGCATGTGCCGGAACCGGCGTTCGGCATCCCGAAAGAAAATCGCTCGCGACGATTCGTCGAGGTGCTGGGCGTAATGAAGGCGCTGTGGACCCAGCGGCGCGCGACCTTCGCCGGAGAATTCTGGAAATTTGAGAACGTCGCGATGGAACCCAAGCCGCTTCAGAAGCCGCATCCGCCGATTTGGTTCGGTGCGCGCGACGAGGTCGCGTTGAGACGCGCGGTGCGCCATGGCGACGGATGGATGGGCGCCGGTTCCTCCTCGACGGCGGACTTCGTCAAGCAAAGCGCGATGCTGCGCCGCCTGCTCGAAGAGGCGAAGCGCGACCCCGCGACGTTTCCAATGTCGAAGCGTGTCTACCTCGCGCTCGATGACAATCGCGAGCGCGCCGAGCGACGCCTGCGCGAGTGGTTTGGCGAGCGCTATAAGAACGCCGACATGGCGCCGCGCGTCTCGATTTGGGGCGGCGTCTCGGAGTGCGTCGACAAGCTCGCCGAGCTGGTGCGCGCCGGCGCGCAGCACTTCTTGTTGAATCCGGTGTTCGATGAAATGGAGCATCTGGAAAAATTGGCATCCGAGGTGATGCCGCGCCTGCAGAATTGATGGAATGAGGCCCGAAGGGGGCACGCTACGCCGCGCCGAAGGCGCTCCCGAGGCGGAGCGAAGCGGAGTCGAGGGAAAATTAAATGGAGCATCTGGAGAAGCTGGCCGCCGAGGTAATGCCGCGCCTATAGCAGCACACAGGCTAAAGCCTGTGCCACCGAGAAAATCTATGAAGTTAAATCCGCTGGCTGGAAAATTGGCGCCGCCGTCGATGCTGGTAAACGTTCCGCGCCTGATAACCGCATACTACGCTGAGCGCCCCGACCCCACGATTCCGTCGCAGCGAGTCGCCTTTGGAACTTCGGGGCATCGCGGCTCGGCGTTCGAGCGCGCGTTCAACGAAGCGCACATCCTGGCAATCACGCAGGCGATTTGCGCTCACCGCAAGCAGTGCAACATCGGTGGCCCGCTTTTCATCGGGATGGATACGCATGCGCTTTCGGAGCCTGCGTTCGCTTCCGCGCTCGAAGTATTAGCAGCCAACGAAGTTGAGGTGATGATCGATCGCGCGCGCGGCTACACGCCGACGCCGGTCATCTCGCATGCGATCCTGACATACAATCGCGGGCGCAAAAGTGCCCTCGCCGACGGCATCGTCATCACGCCGTCGCACAATCCTCCGGCTGACGGGGGCTTCAAATACAATCCGCCCAACGGCGGCCCCGCGGATACCAACATCACGGGCGCAATCGAGAAATCCGCCAATGCCATCCTCGCCGACGGACTTACCGCCGTAAAGCGCATTCCCTTCGAGCGCGCGCTGAATGCTCCGAGCACCCATCGCCACGACTATGTCGACTCCTACACGAGCGATCTCGGAAGCGTCGTGAACATGGAGGCGGTTCGCGACGCGGGCATTCGCATCGGCATCGATCCGCTCGGCGGCGCCGGCGTGCACTACTGGGGGCCGATCATCGATCGATATCGAATCAAGGCGACCGTCGTGAATGACGCCGTTGACCCTACTTTTCGTTTCATGAGCGTGGATTGGGACGGCAAGATCCGGATGGACTGCTCCTCGCCCTATGCGATGGCGCGGCTGGTCGAGATGAAAGATCGCTTCGACGTCGCCTTCGCCAACGACACCGACGCCGATCGCCATGGCATCGTCACCCCCAGCGCGGGTCTGATGAACCCCAATCATTATCTCGCGGTAGCAATTTCCTACCTGTTTAAGCATCGCGATGGATGGTCAAAAGATGCCGCAGTCGGCAAGACCGTCGTCAGCAGCAGCATGATCGATCGCGTCACGGCTGCGCTCGGACGCCGCCTGGTCGAAGTTCCCGTCGGCTTCAAATGGTTTGTCGACGGGCTCCTTGACGGGTCGATCGGATTCGGCGGTGAGGAGAGCGCGGGTGCGTCCTTCCTGCGCCGCGACGGCACAGTGTGGACCACCGACAAGGACGGCATCATTCCCGGATTGCTCGCGGCGGAGATCACCGCGCAGACCGGCCGCGATCCCGGCACGTTATACCAAGATCTCACGCGCGAGTTCGGCGCGCCGGTGTACGAACGCATCGATGCGCCTGCGACCGCCGAGCAGAAGAGGATCCTCGGCGAACTGTCGGCTGATCAGATCACAACCAAGGATCTTGCGGGCGAGAAAATCGGCGCGACGCTGACCAGCGCGCCCGGCAATGGTGCGGCGATCGGCGGGCTCAAGGTCATCACCGAAAACGGATGGTTCGCCGCGCGCCCCTCGGGCACCGAGGAGGTCTACAAAATCTACGCCGAGAGCTTCAAAGGCGCCGAACATCTCAAGAGCATTCAGGAAGAGGCGCAGGCGATGATTGCGAAAGCCTTCGCCGCGGGCGCGACTTGAACGCTGCACCGCGCAATATCTGAACGCCGCTGAAACCCGCTACCGCGGCGCGCGCACAAAAGGCAGGAGGAACTTCGCCTCTTGAAGCTGACCGCGCGCGACCAACTTGCGCCATAGATGCGTCGGATCGGGGCTGAAGACCTCGTCGGCGTCGGCTGGCGCCTGATACCACGCGCCTTCCATGATTTCGTAGGGAAGTTGCTCGGGCCCCCACTGCGCGCGGCCAAGATAGAGGCGCAAGTGAGCAGGCCCTGCGTCATCTTTGAGAATCTGCGCGATCGTGTCGGCATCGGTGCTCACGTAGACATCGTCAAAGACCTGTATCGCGTTGGCCGGCGGGTGCGACGTGCGAAACGCGATGGTCGGCCGGCCGTTGTCGATCGGCCCGCCGTAGTAGGCGTCGTGGGGGTCATCCTTGAGCGCGGGGATGTGCGGGAACACCTCCTGCGCAGAGGTGCCGGTCGGCTCGTTGATGATGACGCCCGCGAGCAGCGGAGGTTTAATCGTCGGCACCATCATGATGACTGATTGGCGGAACACCGGGCCGCCCATTCCGGGGGTTGCAACCAGAAAGTAGGGTTTCGCATCATCGGCGAGGGTCGCGGGGATAGGCATCGACGCCACCAGCAGCGCTAACAACAACAAAAGTACTATGGCGAGTGACCGCCGCATCTTCGAACCGTGACAATTCCATCCGTAGGAGGTCGTGGCGCGGCGCGTCAAGCAGTGGAGGGGCGCGAATGATCGACGAATGATCGCGCCCTCCGCCGTCTCTACTTGACCTTGCCCGTGAGCGTGATGGTCGGCACGTTCCCTGGATTCGAGCCATATGTGAAGTCAAAACCCAAAGAGCCCGTAAGCGTGGTCTTCGAGGTCGAGCCCAGCGGCGGCATGAACTCGATTCCGATCGCGCACTTTCCTTTCGGCTTGATTGACGCGTTCGAGCACATATCGGTGCCCCCCTTGATGAAGGGCCCGCTCAAAGTAGGTGCCGCGCCCATCTGCACCATCGCCGTCTTACTCTCATTCGTGATCGTGACCAGCTTTTGAGGGCTCGTGGATCCTGCCGCGACCGCGCCGAAGGCCACCGATGAGGGACCCTTCACGGAGACCACGGTGCCATTGCCGGAGAGTGCCACAGTCGCAGGAGCGACGCCGTTGTACGGCACCGACAGCGATCCCGATGAAAATACCGGCGTCGTCGGCGAGAATTGCACCATCACGGTGCAACTCTTCTTCGGGAACAAAATCTGATTCGAGCACAGGTCCTTTCCCGACACGATCGGGAATACACTCGGTACGCTGACAGTCCCGACCATCGCATCGACGGTGCCCTTGTTGGTGATGCTCACCTTGTGCGCCTTAGAGGAACTGCTCGCATCCACGTTGCCGAAGTTTATCTGGGCCGGAACGCCAAGCATCGTGGTCATCGGTGTGGCGGTCGGCACGGCGGTGGGTGTTGTGGTGGGCGTTGCGGTGAGAGTCGGTCCTGGGGCAGTCGGAGTTGAAGTCGGTGCGGTAGTCGCGGTTAACGTTGGCCCTGCAGTCGCGGTTGACGTTGGCGATAGAGTCGCCGTAGCCGTGGCGGTCGCGGTCGCCGTAGCGGTCGGAGTTGCTGCTGAGGTCGAAGTCGCCGTAGCGGTCGCAGTCGCCGTCGCAGTCGGCTTACCTCCGCCCGAGGTGTTGATGAAGAGAGTATCGATAGCGAAATCGGTGCACGCGCCGGTGCATGCGGTGAGGCTATACACTACCGAAGTGATATGCGCGGCGGTGTTGTCGAGGACCCCCAGAAAGACCGCGTCGCCGTTGGTGTCGCTGGTCGTCGTGAATGTCCCCAGCGAGTTGTTGCCGTTAAAGGCCTGGATCTGCGCGGTGAATTGCGCCGGTCCGTCGGCCTGGATTATCGCGCCTGCCCCAGCCACGCTTTTACTGAAGGCGAGCGTGAGCGGTCCGTTGCCTCCGTTGGCGGTGTCGGAGGTCCAAATCACCGTGTCTCCAGCATTGAACCCCCCGCTGCCGGGCGAGCCCCAACTGCATTGCGATGCGGGGCATACCACCGAAGTTAGGCTGCCGCTGCCGGCGAGGGTGCCGGTGATCGCGATGCCGCCCACGGAGTTTGCGTTGAAAGTGGATGACAGTAGGGTTGCGTCGGGGCCGACTTGCGACCATGCCACCGAGTCATTGGAGTTCAGGCTGGCGAGGCTGGTCACCTGAGTCAGCGAATCCGTCATCGCTCCATGCGTCGAGAACAGAACACCCCCGATCGCGAGTATGAAGATCAAACCCAAGAGCCTGCCAACAGATGCAGGTCTATGCATGATGCCCTCCCCGACGAAGAGAAGATCCGCCGCGGATCATCTCGGCCCCCCATTTTGTCATAACGCGGGACCTGATTTTGCCAAGGTCGTATTGCAGACCGGCCCCGCATCGCTGGTGAAAGTGCCGTTATCGGAAAACAGACTGCCGGCCCCGATCGATGGTTTGCCGAAGAACCAGGAGAACAATGCCAGCTCCTGTGGATGATAGGTCACACCGTTGGGCATCTTCACCGCGGTAAAGTAGGTGCCGGTCAGAGGATCGCCGACCTCGAGGTTGTTCTGGCAGCCCGTTTGGACCTGGCCGGTATTTCCCCACGCCGGTGTCAGGTTAAACCCCGACGGATCGTCGAGCGTCTCCCCAATCTCATGAGCTATAACCGCAATGTCGGTTGGCGCGCCGAAGTTGAAACTTCCACTCGTGTCATAGTCGGCTACCGCATAGAGCTGGATATTTGGCTGGGAGATGGTCCCGCTGTGATAGCCGAGGATGCAGCAACTGGAGGTACCCAAAGGATTTGATTGAGGCGGAGGACCCTCCGTCATCACAACATTGTAGAACAGGAATATCGGAAAGGTGGTTGGCCCAACCCCTTGGGAAGCGAGGTTCGAAAGAATGGTGGGGACCTCCGTCTGATCGAAATAGTTCATGTCGATCACGCCGAGTGTTCCGCAGGATGCGTTACTGACCGCACCGTGGGGGGAATTCATCGCTACCGTAACCACCGGGACCGTTTCCGTGAGGTTGAGCATGGTGTGATAACTGTTGCCGCTCAGGCTCACCTCGCTGAAGAAGCTGGCCCGCTGGAAAGCGTCGATGTACTGCGTGGTGCCCTCATCGACGCCGTTCATCGTGAAACTGGTCGGGGTCAGTATCGGCGACTCCTGGGTGAGGCTGACGGCGGTCGCGGTAGAGTTCGGTAGGCATGCGGGGTCGGTGTGCGTCGGGTCGAAGATTGTCGTGAAGTTGCTTGAATTTGTGATTGTGATTTTTACCGGAATCAGGATGGTGTCGAGGTAGGTGGTGCGTGCCCCGTGGAAGAATGGACTGCGCCCCACCATCGTTCCGCTGTAGGTATTTCCATCGCGCGAGGCGGTCGTGGTGAAATTCCAAAGCGGCGGCGAGTTGCTCGAAGCGGTGCCCGCCACCGCCATCGCCGAAGCGGCATGGTCTCCGTGCAGGGGGATCACTTTAGTGAGGATATGCGGGGTGGATTCTTGCGCGGAAACGTAGGACGTACCGGCGCATGCGAGAGTTGTGGCAAAAATCAACCATAACGCAATTCGCTTCATCAGAACCCCTTTCAATTAAGCCTCGTGGCGATGCCGGCGGTTCGCCCCTCGGCTCGGGCTGGGGATGCGCACGCGATTCCAAAAATGTCGCCCCAATCGGAGGATCAGCCAAGGAAAAAGGATAGCGTCCCGGCGAACGCAAGCGAAGGGGTTAAGTGATGATTCGCCAGTTCACCGCAAACTTCGAGGAAATTTGGGGCGTCAGCGCAAAAACTTGACCGCCGAAGCCCGAATTCAACAACCCGCGCGCTGAAAAGCGTTGGGAAGCTGCTCCCGCGGCCGCGACTCGATTCTCCTTTCCCGATGCGCGACCGGATGGTCCTTCTCGCAACAACTCGGCCCTTCACTGGCAGACCGATCCAGCATCGGTGGTGAAAGTGCCGTTGTTGGAGAACTTGCCGCCCGCGCCAATCGAAGGTTCGCCGAAGAACCAGGAGAAAAATGCCAATTCCTGGGGATGATATGCCACGCCGTTGGGCATCATCACCGCGGGAAAGCGGGTAGTGTTGAGGGGATCTCCGACCTCGAGGTTGCTCTGGCACCCATTTGGATCCTGGCCTATGTGGCCCCACGCGGGTGTCTTGTTAGTACCGGTTGGATCATTAACCGTCTCTCCAACCTCGTGCGCCAGAACCGAAATGTCGATTGATGAGCCGAAGTTGAAACTCCCGCTGCTGTCATAGTCGGCTACCGCATAGAGCTGAATCCCTGAGTTCGTAGCGGGCTTCCCGCTGTGATAGCCAAGGGTGCAGCAGTTGTTGAAGGGATTTTTTTGGTCTGGAGAACCGTCCGTCATCACCACGTTGTAGAACAGGAACACCGGAAGCATGGTGGGCTCCACGCTATAGAAAGCGAAATTCGGTTCCACAGTCGCGTCGAATTTCGTCATGTCGATGACGCCCACATTTCCGCAGTCCGCAGTAGCTATCGCACCGTCAGGGGAATTGAAGGTTAGAGTAACCACCGAAAGCGTGGTCATGAGATTGAGCTGTATGTGGTAGCGGTCTCCAGTCGGGTTGACGGCGCTATGGAAGTTGGCCCGCTGAAACGCATCGATGTACTGCGTGCTGCCCTCGTTGACGCCATTCATGGTGAAACTTGTCGGCGTCAATATCGGCGATTGCCGGGTCAGGCTAACGGCGGTCGCAGTTCCGTTCGGTAGGCA
The DNA here is from genome assembly GCA_963815835.1 of uncultured delta proteobacterium. Classification (GTDB taxonomy): domain Bacteria; phylum Desulfobacterota; class Binatia; order Binatales; family Binataceae; genus DATGKG01. The sequence goes on along the minus strand of CAWFIF010000001.1, from coordinate 915,165 downwards.
ATTAGCGTCGGCTTGCGTCGGGTCGAAGACTGCGGTGACGTTGCTTGCATTCGTGATCGTGATTTTTACCGGAATCAGGATGACGTTGATGGTGGTGGTGCGCGCGCCGTGGAAGAACGGACTCCGCCCCACCATCATTCCGCTGTAGCTATTTCCGTCGCGCGAGGCGGTCGTGGTGTAGTTCCACATCGGCAACGAGTTGACCGAAGTGGTGCCTGCCGTCGCCATCACTGCCGCGGCCTTATCGCGACTCAGGGGGATCACTTTGAAGAGGAGACGTGGGGTGGCTTCTTGCGCGGAAACCGACGACGTCCCGGCGCACACCAGAGTGGTCGCAAGAATCGACCACATTAGAGCAATTCGCCTCATCGGAACCCCCTCCGTTATGAACCTCATGGCGAGGCCATCGGTCCACGCCCGCGATGCTCACGCGATTCCATAGTGCAGTCGCCCCAATTTAGAGGAGCGGATGACAAAGGATAGCGTCCCGCCAACTGCAAGCGGAAGGGGTTAAAAATGTTACCGATACGGGATCGGTTTTTTCCGGTGCGCCGCTCACTTACAGATCGCTCCCGCATCGGTTGTGAAACTACCATTGTCGGAAAACAAGCCACCGGCGCCGATCGAAGGTGCGCCGAAGAACCAGGAGTAAAATGCCAACTCCTGCAGGTCATACGTGATCCCATTGGGCATCGTAACTTCGGGAAGGAAAGTGCCGCTCAATGGGTCTGCGACTTCGAGGTTCTTCTGGCAAACACCTGGTGGGAGCTGGCCAACACCGTTTCCCCATGCTGGTGTCGCATTGGTCCCAAGGGGATCGTCATGCAGTTCGGCAATCTCATGGCTCAGAATCGCGCTATTCAGGCCGCTGGGGGGACTGCCTTCGAAGGCCTGGCTGCTGTCATAATCTACGACCGCATAGAGCTGGATCCGCGAGGACTTTTGGACTGCGGAATGGTATCCGAGTATGCAGCAGTTGGTCGGGGGGTTGCCTTTGGGGGGACCCTCGCTCATGACGACATTGTAGAGAAGAAAAATCGGGACATTGGTGGGTCCAACCCCCTGCGCCGCGAGACCCGGGATCAGGGTTTTCTCCACGATGTTTTGGAAAGTGTTCACGTTCATGACCCCGACCGGCGCGCATGACCCAAGGGAATCGGCACTAAAAACTTTACCGGAGGAGGCCGCAATACTCACTGTTGCGCTTACGGTGTCGGTCAGGTTCAGCAAAGTATGGTAGCTGTCGCCGGTCGGGTTCACCGCGTCAAAGAAATTCGCCCGCTGGAACGCATCGAAATACTGACTATCTTCCTCATCTACGCCGTTCATCCTGAAATTCGCGCGCATTAGTATCGGCGATCCTTGGGTGAGGCTGGTCGCCGTAACGGTTCCGTTCGGCAAGCAAGTGGCATCGGTCTGATCCGGATCGAAAACCATTCCGCCACTCTTAAACGTGATCTTCACCGGCACCAGAATCGCGTTGATGTTGGTGGTGCGCGCCCCGTGAAAGAATGGACTGCGCCCCACCATCATCCCTTTGTAGGTTTTTCGATCACGCGAGGCGATCTGGGTGTAATTCCAAAGCGGTACCGAGGAAACCGCGGCCGCCGCCAGCTCCGCCGCGCTCGACGCACCAGAAAGATTGCCGCTTCCATGCAAGGGCAGCGCCCGAAAATACCCGTGGAGGGGTGGCGCCTCCTGCGCATGCGGCGATGAGGTCGAGGCGCAGACCAGGATCGCTGCGATAGATATCCAGACCAGCCCAGAATGCTTCATTCCAGGTTCCCCTTTTTTTAGATCGTCACCGTTGTTGCGAGCATCCGCGCCAGCCTCGGGATGTCGATAGTCTCATGCTCGCCGTAGTCAGCGACATCCTCGTGGGGAAATGTCGGCCAGACGCACGGCTGCCAGGGCAACCTCGAAGGGCGCTACTGAGATTGCTATCAACCAGCCTGACCGACATCGCGCGTGAGCTTGAGGCGTTTGCGGGCGCGGTGCGAGGCTACTCTCTCTAATAACAGCCCGCGCGGCGTGCGCGCTCGCGCGTGAGCGCCAGAATCGCTCGGCACATCGGCATTTCGTGTCCGGTTAGATCGCCGAGTTCAACTACCGCACCCAGCAGCGCGTCGATCTCGATCGGACGGCCACGCTCGAGATCCTGCAGCATCGAGGTCTTATGCGCACCGACTTCAAGCGCGCCGTCAATTCGTTTTTCCAGGTCAACGCCGAACTTCACACCCAGCGATTCGGCAACCGCTTGCGCTTCCCGCATCATGCTACGGCAGACATTGCGCAGGTCCGGCTCGCCGGCCAGGCGATCGAGTGTTGAAGTCGTCAAGGCGGAGAGTGGGTTAAGGCAGAGATTGCCCCAGAGCTTCACCCACAGCTCATCGCGCAGGTTCGATCTAATCGGAGCTCGCAGGCCTGCCTCGATCAACTGCTTCGCCAACGCCTCGACGCGAGCGCTTCTCGATCCGTCCGGTTCGCCCAGCGAGAAGCGATTGCCATAGGTGTGTTCGATGACGCCGGGTGCGACAACTTCCACGGCTGGATAAACCACGCATCCGATCACGCGCGAGGGCGGCAACATTCGCCACACCACGGCGCCGGGATCGACGCTCTCGATGGTGCGATCGCGCCATTTGCAATCGAGACCATAGAAATACCAGTAAGGGACGCCGTTAACGCCGACGACGAGGGCGGTATCTCGCCCAAGCAGTTTGGCAATCTGCGGGGCGGCGGCCGGCAGCGAATGCGCTTTGAGAGTTACAAAGACGTAGTCTTGCGCCCCGGCTTTTTCAGCCTGGGATACGCATGGCGCCTTCACCGTTACCGACTTGCCCTCGCTGATCAGCGTGACGCCATTGCGGCGCATCGCGTCGAGATGAGGGCCACGGGCGATGAATGTCACATCGGCGCCCGCCTGCACCAGCTTGACGCCGACGTACCCGCCGATTGCTCCAGCGCCGAAGATCGCGATCTTCACGTTTCGAGACCGAGGACTTTCGCGAGTCCGATGCGTTGCGGTTTGCCGGTGGGTCCTTTCGGGATCGTATCGAGGAATACGATCTTGCGCGGCGCCTTGAAATGCGCGAGGCGCGCCGAGACGAATTCGCGGAGCTCGTGTTCGCCGGGCTTCACGCCCTCGCGCAACACGATGGCCGCCGCCACTTCCTCACCGAGCATCGGATGCGGCATCGCGAATGCCACCGCCTGCGCGACCATCGGATGGCTCAGCAGCGCGGTCTCGACCTCCAGCGGGCTTATCTTCTCGCCGCCACGGTTGATCAATTCCTTGAGACGTCCGGTGAGCCGCAGATAACCCTCCGCGTCGAGATAGCCTTGATCACCGGTGCGGAACCATCCGTTGGTCCATGCCTTGGCATTCGCCTCGGGATTGTTCTCGTAGCCTGCAAACACGTCGCGGCCGCGAATTACCACTTCACCGATGTCATTCGCTTTTAGCATGTCGCCCGCATCGTTCATGATCGCGATCTCCGGACCCGATGCGATGCCGACACTGCCCGCAAAACGTTTGCCGGGCGGCAAAGGGTTGGACGCCATCTGATGCGCCGCTTCGGTCATGCCATACGATTCGAGGACCGGCACGCCGAAAACTTTTTCCAGCTCCTGCATCACTTGCGGTGGCAGCGCGGAAGACGATGAACGAAGCAGGCGCAGTCGACCCGCTGCGATGATCTCCGCATGGCGCGCGGCGCGTCCAAGGATTGGCTGATGCATCGTGGGGACCGCCGTATACCAGGTTGGATTTGTTTCGGCGAACCATCGAAAGAACCTCAGTGCGTCGAAGCTCGGGGCACATGCGATCGAGGCGCCCGCGGCAATGCTGGACAGCACCGCGCCAATCAAGCCGTGAATGTGAAACAGCGGCATGATGTTGAGACAAACGTCTTCGCGCGACAGGCGCAGCGTGCGGCCGATATTGACCGCCGACGCCGTAACATTGCGATGACTGAGCGGGACGATCTTGGGCCGTGAGGTGGTGCCGGAAGTATGAAGGACCAGCGCGATGTCGTCCGGCCCAGCGGTACCGAAGCTTGCGGGCCGAGTCACGGCCCCGGTGAAAGACTTCAGGGTAAACTCACCCGCAGGTTCGGCCGGGTCCGCCTCGAGCTCGATGATAGGAATGCCTCGTGCGCTGGCGACCGCACGTGCAGGGCTGTCCATGCCCTCAAGTATAAGCAGCGCCTTTGCATTCAGGTCAGAGAGATAGAAATCGAATTCGCTCTCGCGGTAACCAGGATTCAATGGGGCAGCGGTCGCGATGCTTGCCACGCTGAGAAAGGCGCTCGCCATTTCCGGACCATTGGGTAAAACGATTGCAACGCGATCCGCTACACCGATACCCATCGTGCGAAGCGCACGCGCGGTCCGTTCTGCGAGTGCGCGCAACTCCTTATAGTTGAGCACTTTGCGGCCAGGAGCACCGAGTGCCGGGTCAAGCGCAGCACCGCATTCGACTAACTTCGGGATTGTATCGGCCTCATACACAGCGTCGATTATCGCGCTGGAGCGCGCTCCCCATCAATCTTCGGCCCATCTTAAGGGCGCGATACTCTCTGAGATCGATCGCCGCTCTGAATCGCTACTGGCGTGATTTGGCCGGAGGAGTGGTAAGCTGCTCGTACCAAATTTGAAATTGAGAGAGCAATATGGCAAAGACTTTCGGATTTGAATCAACCACCGATGAGGTGCTCGACGGCATCGACCTTTCCGGCAGGCGCGTTCTCGTGACCGGCGTCTCGGCCGGTTTGGGCGTCGAGACAGCCCGCGCGCTCGTCGCACACGGCGCAACCGTGGTCGGCACCGCGCGCGACTTGAATAAGGCGCGGACCGCGCTCGCGGAGGTATTCCCTCATCAAGCGAGCAATCTTCCAATCGAGCTGGTCGAAGCTGATCTCGCCTCGCTCAAGAGCGTCCGCGGGGCCGCGGACGAATTACTCGCGCGGGGAAAACCCTTCGATGTGATCATCGCCAATGCCGGCGTGATGGCGTGTCCGCAGGGCAAGACCGCCGACGGCTTCGAAACGCAATTCGGCACCAATCATCTCGGGCATTTCGTATTCGTCAACAAGCTCATCCCGCTGCTGAAGCCTGGCGCGCGCATCGTCACGCTCTCCTCGGCCGGTCATCAGATCAGCGATGTGAACCTCGAGGACCCGAACTTCGAGCGGACTGAGTATGCGCCATTTACCGCGTATGGGCGTTCGAAGACCGCCAACATCCTGTATGCGCTCGCGCTCGACAATCGGCTTAAGGGGCGCGGCATCCGCGCGACCTCGCTCCACCCCGGTGGCATCCAGACCGAGCTGGGACGTCATATGACGCCGGAGCTCATCGCGCAGATGCAGGCGCGATTCGCCGCGACCACAGCAACATTTCGTTTCAAGACTGTGCCCCAAGGCGCGGCGACCACCGTGTGGGCCGGCTTCGTCGCGTCGGCGGATGCGATCGGTGGGCGCTATTGCGAGGATTGCCACGTATGCGAGGTGAATGACGACACCACCTCGCGCGCCGGCGTACGCTCCTATGCCCTCGATCCTTCGCGGGCGGAAGCCCTATGGCGGAAGAGCGAGGAAATGGTCGCCGAGCGCTTCTCGCTGTAACTTGGTGTCTTGCTGGCCTCCGATTCCCTCGGTTTGAGAGGATGCGGTATGGCGCAACAAGCTGATATCGAACGCTATCGGGAAAACTGGCAAGACGAGGTCGACAGCGCCGCCGAGTACCGCGCGATGGCAGCCAGCGAGTCCGATCCGAAGATCGCCAAAGTGTACTCCAATCTCGCCAAAATGGAGGAAGCTCACATCGCGTTTTGGGAAGAGCGGCTGCGCTCCGCCGGAGCGAAGGTCGGAGAACGCCGGCCATCCTGGCGCAGCCGCGTGGTCGCCTGGATAGCCCGGAGGCTCGGTCCCGATGCGGTCCTCTCGACCATCGCCGCGAAGGAGGCCGCGGACCGCAATGTGTATGTGAAACAGCCCGAGACCAGCGGGACCCGGATGAGCCAGCAGGAGCAATGGCACACCCGGGTTCTGGGCCAATTGCTGCGCACGCAGCCTCGAGGCTTGAGTGGAAGTTTTCTGGGCCGGCTCGAGGGCAGGCATCGCGCCGTGGGTGGCAATGCCCTGCGCGCCGCGGTCCTCGGTGCGAATGACGGCCTATGTTCGAATCTAAGCCTGGTGATGGGAGTCGCAGGTGCGTCGATCAACCGTCATGGCATCCTCATCACCGGCGCCGCCGGCCTCATTGCCGGCGCGTGCTCGATGGCGCTGGGGGAATGGGTTTCAGTGACCAGCGCGCGCGAGCTGGCCGAGCGCGAGATTCGCATCGAATCGAGTGAACTGCAGGAAGATCCCAAAGGCGAGGGCGAGGAGCTGCAACTGATTTACGAATCCAAAGGGATGAGCAGCATTGAAGCGAAGCGCGTCGCGGATCAGTTGCTTACGGACAAGAACGCGACTCTCGACGCCCTCGCGCGCGAGGAACTGGGGATAGATCCGACCGAGCTGGGCGGCTCTCCATACGAGGCGGCTCTAACTTCGTTTATGCTGTTCGCACTGGGCGCGATGGTTCCGATTCTCCCGTTCTTGGTCTTCGGGGGAAGCACCGCAGTTAGCGCAAGCGTCGGACTCAGCGGACTCGGCTTGTTCGCGATAGGCGCCGCGATCACGATCTTTACTGGGGTAGCCGTATGGCGCTCGGGGAGCCGTCAACTGGCACTCGGCCTCGGAGCTGCGGGCGCGACGTTTCTTATTGGCCGGCTTGTCGGCGCCGCGATCACCTGAGGCGGCTGCCTCTGTCCTCCTTCAACAAGCAGCTCCGCTGCGACACCGAGGGACTATTATTCGTGCAGAATTGCCTGTAGGTGTTTGCGCAAGCCTTCTTCCACCTTCCGTTTTCCACCTATCGAGTTCTCGTAGAAGAGGCATCGATAGCCGCTCACGTCGAACGGAAGGTCTTTACCCCTTTCGGCCAACAAGATCGTTGGCTTCCTGAGCGCGTGCGCATAACCGAGCTCGTAAAAGACGTTTTGGTTTTGTTCGGTTATCTCTGCGACTACGATCTTGGCTTCGTTAATGTCATGAACGATATCATACAGAATGATTCCTGGGCCGAAAACTTCTCCCGCGTGATGAGCTTCGAGTCCAAAATCCTTTGTAACTGGCTGGATCACGTCCTCATAGAGCTCGTGGTACGGTTCGGAGAATTGCATCACAACGAAAACCTTGCCTGGCTCCTCGCTAACCGAAACATCGGTGAATTGAATGGGTTCATTTCCCCAAGCGAAAAGACCCAATTGACCATTCGGAAGCGGAGTTTCCAGCACATGGTCGAGAACCCGAATGCCGTCCACCTCCAGCATCACGCTTTGGCCGCGAACTCGCACACGCACTCGGTAGGGGTGTTCTGGCGCCAGGTTTTCCTTGCTCCCGGCAACCGCGACAGCGCGCCAGCCGAATGTTGGGTCAAAGCGACTAACGGTGTACGCTGATCGGTATCCGGCAAGCCCAACCGCCAGGTATTCATCGGAAGGGGAACGATAACCGAACATCAGATAGGCGGACACGTCTTCAGAAAAGTTCGTGACAGCTATGGGCAGACGAATCGACGCTGAGGCTTCCCCTTCGGAGAATCGGACATTCGAAACGCAAATGCCGAACGGTCGCATTGCCACCTGATTCGTTTGTGGACCAAGATAGTGAGCCGCTCGCGATTCGAAGCTCCAGCGACCGACCAAGGGCGCCCACTCTGTTACCACGTGGCCCTTCCCATTCTTGGCGTTACCGTTTCCGTTCATGAAATTCATTGTATGCCACAAGCGCTTCGTTGGTGACAGTTCGCGCTCGCCCAAGCCGGCCATCACGGATGAAATCGGCCGCCGCTATCGACTTGAAACGACACCAAGTTCGGACCAGTGGCATGCCGTTGGTAGGCGCAGGATCAAAGAGTTGTCAGCGTTCCCTCCGCTGGCTCAATGCGGTCTCCAAGGCCTGGCGGATGTAACGCTGATACGGAATGCCGCGTCCGCGAGCAGTGACTCGAACCGCATTCAAAAGTTCCTCCGACGCGATTGTGTCCATCTCAGCAGCCGCAAGCCTATTTGCTTTCTTGAGACAATTCAGCGATGTTTCCCCCACTTGAGAAGACTAATGTGGTCTCGTATTGAACTACTAGGTCAACCAGATCGCCGCCTAATAACTATCGGTTTCGGAAGCGAGCTTACGATACTGCGCTACGTGGGGAGGAGTTGATCATGGCGCGTGCTATGACAGCGGCAGAAAAGCAAAAGTTCCGAGGCTACTTTCCAAACCTGAATGTAGATCAGGCGGTGGTCACAGGTGAATTTTCAAGAGTGTATAATTGCCTCTCGTGGACCTTGGGAGTGACCAACCGCTGGATTTGGCCCGGCGGGACCGTGCAGGCGTTCGACGCTCTTTACCAGGGTGCCGGTTTCGTAAGATCAGGAAATGGTCCGATCGCGGCATGGGGTGCGTCTTTTTCTCAGATGACGCACGGCTGCACAAGCGGATCCGGACACGGTCCTCGATGGGAGTCAAAATGTGGTGCAGATCTCCGGATCCAACACGGTCTCAACGAATTGGTCGGGGCTTCCTATGGAAGGGTGCTCGCTTTCTATGCACCACGGAAGGTGTCGCGCAGAGCTCTTGAGCAGTTACTAGTGGAAATCCGAAAAATGCCGAAGCGAAGATCGAACCTCTCCAGTGCCGACTTTGCAGCACTCAAAAAAGAATTAGCTGCCATTCCGACCGAAGTCCGTCATGAATTTGAAACTCGCTACAGCGCGTGGCGTAGCACTTGGGACGCTCCCCATTTCTCGGTATCTTCAGACCCGAGCGTTTTACGCTTTTCAAAGGAGTTTACGGAGGTCGCGGCGTTGGGTGCGCAAGTATTGCCTCTAGTCGTCGCGAAGCTCGCGGAGCCCGATGAGTTCTTTGCTCTTCAGCTGTATGATGCACTCGTAGGGTCTGAGTCTCTTCGCGTTGACGTGGCGCCGGAGGACGAACAGATTTTTGAGGGTGAGCAGGGCCGGGCGGAAAAAGTTGTGAAGCGCTGGCTGGCCAAGTGACACCGTAGTCCTGGCGTGCCGCGTCCGACGATTGTCGCGGACTCGGACTAACCTGAATCGCTCTCCCGGCTTGAAGATTTGCGCGGCTTGCGCACCTCATGCGAAGCATTGTACGAAACTAGAACGGACGCACGCGCTTTGCGTGCCCCCATCTACAGGAGCATCCAAAATGGCCGAACAATACACCATGACCATCAACGGCAAGCCGGTGAAAGGGTCGAAGACCGTCGGCGTGATTAGGATATAGAATGGCGAACGGCAAGTCGGCGACGATGCGAAAAAAAAGAACGGTCGGTTTTCACCAAGCACTCGGCGCGGGTGATAAAGCCATTCATATCGTTGGCGTTGAGATGAGAGTCGTCGTCATTCAACGCGAAGACCACGTCTGGTTCGCCCACGGACTGGATATCAACTACGCCGCTCAAGGTTCCAGCCTCGCCGAGGTCAAGAAGAATTTTGAGCGAGGGCTTTGTTACCACAATCGACCAGCATCTCGAAAAGTTCGGTCACGTGAAGAATCTGTTTCGCCCCACCTCGCAGGAAGCCTGGGATCGGCTCGTTTACTCCCGACCCGAACAGTTCAAATACTCGCATGTTTCGCGGCATGAACTCCCCAAGCGGATACGGAATCTAATTCCGTTTTCAGCCATCAGTTTTGTAGAACCTCAAGAAGCGGCATAAAACCGCCTGCTTAGAGTGGGCGTCCTGTCCAACCCGCAACGGAATCGGAGCCCAGACAAACCACAAAGGCACCAAGACACGAAGTTCGGATGAGTGGCGCTCCGACGATGGGGCAGGATCAAGGGGTCTTGCCGAGAGCACAGAATCGGCATCAGATGCAGGCCGCAGCGGCCTTGTGAAGATGCTGATGTGGCCGCGCATCCCTAAGCGAGAGCGCATACGAGGCCGCTCTGACGTCGTTTATGCTCTTCGCGCTGGGCGCGATGTTTCCGATTGTCCCGTTCTTGATTGCCGCGGGAAATGTCGGAGTTATCGCAAGTGTCGCACTGAGCGGACTGGGCTTGTTCGCCATCGGCGCCGCGCTCACGATCTTTACGGGCGTAGCCGTATGGCGCTCCGGGAGCCGACAACTGGCACTCGGCCTCGGCGCCGCGGGCGTAACGTTCTTGATTGGCCGGCTTGTCGGCGCCGCGATCACTTGAGAGAGCTGCCGCTGTCCTCGCTCAACAAGCAGGGGACTTGGAAGTCGGGCAAAACACCAAGGCACTAAGTTAAGACAAGGCACACTCTAACTGTAGGGCGCGGGATTCAAGTGGCCCCGCAAGGCGGGAAGAATCGGATCCGCGACGGTTCTGATGGATATCCGCCGATGGTCACGAGATGAAACTGCCGTCGTCTGCAATCTCGAAATTGTTTCGGTGCTGAGGTGCAATTTTCCCCAGCGCCGGCATCTGATCGAAGCGAACTTGGTACGCCGTCAGCTCGCACGAAACTACGATCAATCGATCGTCTGCGACGGTGACAGGCGTAATCGAGTAGGGGCCCTAGTCACGAAGATAACCACCTAACCATCGCTGACACGTCATCCATCCAGTTCGCGATTCCAGGAATGTCGAACATCCAGGGACCGACAGTTGCACGACCTTTTATGAGATCGAGCCAGTACGCGTCTTTAGTTGCCGATTGTTGCTCTTCGAATTGCTCTGAGGGCACCGAGGTACTCTGCCTCTGCGGATGGAGTCCCAGCCGAATGTAGTCGCTTGACGGAGCTCCATCATTCCAAATGGCCCTCAGGCAAAGCTCGCCTGAAGGATCGGCTCCGCCTCCTTTTAAGATCCTCTCTACTTCGCCGCGAAGCACCCTATATCGGATCACGAATTGCTTTAGCCAGCCCTTGCGGATTTGAGTTGACGCCTGTCCTTTGAAGAAGAAAAACAGATCCTTGTTTAGAACATAGGTTCCGACTGCAATGGAAACCAAGCAAAAGATTTTCAGGGTAGCTCCGAAAAACTTCTCATCAGTTTTCGGAAGGTCGCACCAGACTCCAAAGGCAAGAAAGGATACGAATGCTGTGAGAAGAACATCGAACGCCCACTCCAACAGCGGCCATATCCTTTCCTCCTGTGTACGGTAAGATGCCAGCCTCGACAACTGCTGATTTCTAACATGGAGGCTCCACTCGAGCGGACCGAGGAGAGCCGCGATCTCCGCAGCGAACAACCATGTGTGATTCAACTCGCGGCTGATGGCCGTCAGAGACAAAACGAGCGGAATCAGAAACAAAATCCACGTGACTGCTACGGAGAATGCCGCAAACACAACCAACGGATCCCCATCGAAGAGTTCTTCGTCATTCACTCCGCCCGGATCGCTTCGCTTTTTCGATCCGCCACGATCACTGAGGTTTGTCTCGTAGAGAGGAAGTGCAAAGCGAGAGAAACGATCGTAGATACCACTTAAGAAAAAAGTCACGGCCAAAAAAGTGATACCGATCAAAGCACCAGCGACCTGGGCCATCGTCGAGAAAAATGGGACGTCTTGATCTAGTATCACTCTTTCCTATTTCACTGGCCGAATCGGATCGCGTCGCGGGCTGCCTGCTCTAATCCTCGAGCAGATCTCTCGTACTCTTGCAAACGCAGCCTTCGGAGTGAGGCGATCGGAGGTCACAAGTCCAAAGTGCGCTTCTGGATCCAATATTGCTCGGCTGTCGCGGTCTGAGAGTTCGTAGAACCCTACCAGTCCTATTCGATCGCCTTCCAGTTGCAGTTCCGCATCAAAAGCGTCGAAGAAAGAGACCTGCTGCTTCTCACCTCGTAGCCAAGGCACGTTTGTCGAAAAACCCGTCTCCATTATGGCGACCTGGTGATCAAACCAAATCGAGTCGGGCTTGGCGCTCTTCACTTCAGTGAGAAAATTTCGAATGTCTCTCCAATCGGACGGAGCTGACGTGGTCCAGGTGCCCGGATAGTGATCTAGCCCAATCACATCAATTCGAGATCCGCAACCTCGAAGGATCTGTTCCAACCACCATTTCCAATTCGACAAGTCTGTCGCAACGTTGATTGAGAGGACCGCGTGAATGTCTCGGCTTCGAATCGCGCTTGCCGCTATCGACACCGCCGCACAGACTCGATCCGCCGAATACAGTCGATAGACGGGATTATTGGGTTCATTAAGAATTTGATAAAAATCGCAGATGTCGCCGAGCCGTTTTACTACCTCCTGAACATAAATTGCCCAAGCTGAGAGTAAGGCGTCTTCGGACTGACCTTTAAGGGTTGGGGGTGGATCTCCCAAGACGATGATCGCGTGCAGACCGTACCTGTCTCGAGCGGCCTTAAAATAGACTCGATACCAGGCGAAGGCCTGCTCGTTTACGTGAACACCATCAGGGAAAACATAGCGCCACCGCACGTCGGAACGGATGTAACCCACACCCAAAGAAGCAGCGGCTGCAAGCGAGGCGTTGACCATCGCGGGTCTAAAGTGGTGATATTCCGGGTGATATGTGATGAGTGTGGGGGATTGAATTTGGCGGCTGTTCGTCATGGCTCCATTTGATGTAAGGAGATCGCCGGCGAAATTAGGTGGCACCTCGACGCTGTTCGAAGTCAGCATTCGCGCCCCAGCTGCGGCGACAAAAACGATGAGCCGAATCGCCCGCAACGGCCAAGTGAGGATTTGCATCAGCTGAGACATTTTCCGAGCGAAAACTAGCTGATTTGCGCACTAGAAACTATTCTTCCCCGTCATCTCCTAGTGGAATTGACCGGACTTTGGGGATGGGCTCATCGATCGAGTCTCAATTCCTTCATTTCTGCGCTCTCAACCTGTAGCGGATCGGCGCATCATTGACTACCCACGACCCTTCGCATGTGGCCTACCATCTTATGTCTTGATGGTCTGCGATTCCCTCCTTCCCGATTCGCGCGGCTTGCGCACCTCACGCGAACCATTGTACGAAACTAGAACGGATGCACGCGCTTTGCGTGCCCCCATCTACAGGAGCATCCAAAATGGCCGAACAATACACCATGACCATCAACGGCAAGCCGGTGAAAGGGTCGAAGACCGTCGGCGTGATCAATCCCGCCACCGGTAAAGTCTTCGCCCAAGTGCCGGATTGCAGCAAAGCCGAACTCGACCAGGCCTTCGAGGCCGCACAGAAAGCGTATCCAGCCTGGAGCCGCGATATCGAAGTGCGCCGCAAGGTGCTCAACGAATGCGCCGCCGCGCTGCAGGCCAATCCCGAGGGCCTCGCCAAGACCCTCACCCTCGAACAGGGCAAGCCGCTCGCCAAGGCCGCTGAAGAGCTGATGGGCACCGCCATCTGGTGCCAGTACACCGCCAGCCTCCAGATGCCGACCGAGGTGCTCTCGAACACCGAGAACAGCCGCATCGAGATTCATCGGAAGCCGCTCGGCGTGGTCGCCGCGATCACTCCGTGGAATTACCCACTGATGCTCGCGATGTGGAAACTCGCGCCTGCGCTGCTGGCCGGCAACACGGTGGTGCTGAAGCCCTCGCCGTTTACGCCGATCACCTCGCTGATGCTCGGCGAGATTTTGCGCGACATCGTTCCTCCGGGCGTGTTCAATGTCGTGTCGGGCGGCGACGAACTCGGCGCGATGATGACCAGCCATCCGGTGCCGAGGAAAATTTCCTTCACCGGTTCGGTCGCAACCGGCAAGAAGGTCGCAGCCGCAGCCGCGCCGGATTTGAAGCGCGTCACCCTCGAGCTCGGCGGCAACGATGCCGCGATCATCCTGCCCGATGTCGATCCGAAAGCCGTCGCGCAAAAAATCTTCTGGGGCGCGTTCGAGAACAACGGGCAGATCTGCAGCGCCATCAAGCGCGTGTATGTACCCGAGGACAAGTACAACACGATGCTCGAACAACTCGGCGATATCGCCAAGACCGTCAAGGTCGGCGACGGGATGGCCGAGGGCACCCAAATCGGGCCCCTGAACAACAAGCCGCAATTCGAGCGCGTGACCGAGCTGGTCGAAGATGCCAAGAAGCATGGCGCGAAGATTGTGACCGGCGGCGCGCGGCTGGGAACCGAGGGATACTTCTATCAGCCGACCATCGTGGGGAATATTTCCGATGGCGTGCGGCTGGTTGACGAGGAGCAGTTCGGCCCGGCGCTGCCGATCATCGCGTATAAGGATGTCGATGATGCGGTCCGGCGCGCGAACTCGACGCATTACGGGCTCAGCGGCTCGGTGTGGTCGAACGACATGAACAAGGCGGCCGAAGTCGCCTCGCAGCTCGAATGCGGTTCGGCATGGGTCAATCAGCATCTGGCGATCGCGCCCAACCTGCCGTTCGGCGGCGCGAAGTGGTCGGGAATCGGCGTGGAGAATGGGCCATGGGGTCTGCTCGGGTTTACCGAGATCCAGGTCGTAAATTCCGTCAAGATGTAGGAACGCGGGAGGGCGCCCATTAGCGGCGCCCTCCAAATTTAATGGAGAGCGAGAGCGAGATGCCTCGAACCAAAATCGCCACCTTCGGCGCCGGATGCTTCTGGGGACCGGAGGCGAAGTTTCGACGAATCGAGGGCGTGGTTGACACCGCGGTGGGATACATGGGCGGCCATGTCAAAAATCCTACGTACGAGATGGTCTGCACCGATGAGACCGGACACGCGGAAGTGGTGCAGGTTACCTACGACCCGTCGATAGTCTCATACGAGGAGCTGCTGGAGGCATTCTGGCAGATGCACGATCCGACCACGCCGGATCGGCAGGGCTTCGATTTTGGAACGCAGTATCGGTCGGTGATATTTTGGCATGACGAGAATCAACGTAAGGCGGCAGAAGCATCGAAAAAGCGTCTAGACGAATCAGGGCAGCTAAGCGACCCCATCGTGACAGAAATCGCGCCAGCGGGGGCTTTCTTCAGGGCTGAAGAATATCATCAACTATATTTGCAGAAGACCGGCCAGGAAGATCATTGCTGAAAATTTAATCGTCGTCTTTCGATACAGCATCAGATTGACTTGATCTAACACTGGATGCGGCGTACCTGAATTCGTGACAGCTGAGGTTCGCGGAAGCGCTTCGCCCAGCCCCGCACCTGATGTGCGGACGATTTCAGGAGTACTCGATGTACCCGTCCTTCCGGCGGAGATTCGGAATCCGGAAAGCTTTTCTCATCCCACTGGTGGTACTCCTCGTCCTGTTCTCCGAAATCGACTCGGTCGCTCAACAGGGCCTCGATGCGAACATCCTTCAGACGCCGCAAGTGTTCAGGTTCGCTCGGCCGTCCGCGACCAATGTCCGGTCCGAACCGAAAAGCGATCCTGAGGCGCTGATTCGAATCCCGGTCACCGTTATCGATGAAGCGGGGCATTGCGTCGAGTCGTTAAGCGAGCGCGATTTTTCGCTCAGCGTCGATGGCGAGGAGAGCCCGATCGCGTGGTTCCGGCCGAATCGAGCAACTGCTGCCGCGCTCGGCGTGCTCGTCGATATTTCGCAGGGCATGGAATTCAAGTCTTCCTCGGGATGGACTTTTTCGAAGCTGCCCCTCGTGCAAGCCGCGATCAAAGCGATCGTCGAGAAACTGAATGCGCATGACAACGTGTTCCTCGCGACCTTCGCGCGCCGCTTCCACATGATTGGCGACTTTACGAGCAATCCTCGCGACCTCGAGGCGCGCCTGCCGATGCTGTGCGTCACCGATCAACTCGATGATTTCGACGCCAGTGGCATCTATGAGAGCGTGATGAAGGGTATTACGGTACTGTCTCACGCGCCCAAAACTTGCGATCGGCGGGCACTGCTGGTGTTCACCAATGCATATCTCGACACCAGCACCCACGGCCCCGACGACGTGATCGCGAAGGCTCAATTCGCCGGCGTCACCGTGTACAACATCTTGGTGCCACGCTTTACGCATCAGACCGAAACGTTTTCGATCGACAGCGAGATGAGGAGAATCGCCGCCGAGACCGGCGGACTGACGTTCATCGTCAATGGCAGGAGCGAGAGCGATCGCATCGTCTCGGCTACCGATGAGATCGCATCCGAGCTGGACAATCAGTATCTGCTCGGATTCTCCGTGTCGCCATGGGGGCCGAACGCCCTCCCGGTCGAGCTGATGCTGCCTCATCATCCGGGCGTGCGCGTGCGAGCGCCGCGCGTGGTGCGATTCCGACCAAACGATTTCTTCCGTCAGGCAGCTGAGCCGCCGCCACGAATCCTTCCCGAATAAACGTTGCGGGCATGAGTGACTTGATTGCGATTGGTCTTCGGTCCGCATCGTATGACACGGTCTTGTCAGGTCCGACGAAGCGGCCGCGCTGGACGCGATCGGTAAGCAGCAGATGCGACAGGGTTCCATGGATGGAGCCGAAGAATGCGCCGACGTCGCGCTTGCGGTCCTCATCGGAAAGGCGCAACGCCAGATTGTAGAGAGTCGCGAGGTCCATTACTCGTAAAGCTCCGATTCATTCATGGCCGCAGGAGCCGAACTCTCTTCGCCGAGCCGCAGGCGCCTGCGCGCGGAGAACATACTGCCCCGCGCCGCCACAACTGGCGCGAACTTCAGAAACCCGATGTTGTCGGGAATGTTGTCGTACACGGCCTCCATGCCGCCGCGCATAAAATAGGTTTCGTGCCAGAAGCCGGTTCCGCCGGTGTCGCGGAGGAATTCTTTCCACCATCCTTGATGGGGTAGCGAGCGCGACCATTTTTCCATCGCGTCGAAATCGCGCCAGTACTGACGCATGCCCACGTTCAGTGGGACAATCGAGTAAATGACGCTTTCGTGCAGGAGGAGTCCGTCGGGTTTCGCGTTCACGGCTTGTCTGATGCGACTGCCGGTGCGCCTCAGCGTCAGGATGCCCTTGATGCTACGGACCCGCATCCCGAGATAGATGACGACGAGATCGGGATAGCCGCTCAGATCAACGGTCTGCCGCCAGATAGAAGTCCTGGTTCTTGCGCCGGCGCCATTTCCGATTGCGTTTTCCATGCGGATCAGCTCCTCGCGAAACGCTAGCACGACGCGATCGGTCAGGCATTAAACGATCGAGGCGCCGTCGTCTGAACGGCAGCAGATCGCCGCAGGCACCGCGATTTTACGCGCTGGCGAGGATTTCGCGTGCGCGCGTGAGGTCCTGCTGAATCTGGTGCTTGAGCTCGTCGGCGGAGGCGAATTTCTTCTCGCCGCGAATCCTCTCTATCAGTTCGAGCTTTATGCGATGCCCGTAGATGTCGCGATTGAAATCGAAGACGTGCGCCTCGACCGAGCGCGCGGTCTCGTTGAACGTCGGGCGCATTCCGATGTTGGTGATCGATGCGTAGTGGCCGTCGTCGAGCACCACGCGCGTCGCATACACTCCATCAGGCGGAAGGCATTCGGTTTCGCTCTTGAGGTTCGCGGTCGGAACCCCGATGGTCCGGCCACGTTCGCGACCTCGCACTATTCGGCCATGGAGGAAGTGATAGCGCCCCAGCAGTTTCGCTGCGACCCGCACGTCGCCGCTCGAAATCAGCTCGCGAATCTTGGTCGAGGAAACTTCCATCCCCGCCTGCTTGACCGGGCCAACCACCGTGGTGTCGAAGCCAAATTCGCGCCCGAGCTCCACCATCACCGAGGCATTGCCGGCGCGCTTATGGCCGAAGTTCACGCTGTGGCCGACGACGACCTCGCGCACACCGATTCTGCCGACCAGGTAGTCGCGCACGAAGTCGCGAGGTTCAATCAGGCTGAAGTCGCGTGTGAAGTGCACGACGATAACGCCATCGATTCCCGAGATCCGCAGCAGCTCGAGTTTGTCCTCGGGGAGAAGAATCAGCTTCGGCGCGCGCTCGGGGAACAGCAGTTTCGAGGGAAGCGGATCGAAGGTCAGCGCAAATGAAGTGCCCCCCGCGGCGCGCGCGCGATCCATCGCGGCCTTCATGATCGCGCGATGCCCCAGATGGACGCCATCGAAGTTCCCGAAGGCGACCACCGGGTATGGATGACGCGCGATCGCGTCAAGGTCGCGGATTATCTCCATTAGAGCGCCTCGCTAATCGCTCCCGAGATCCTTGAGCATGTTGTTGGCAACGGCCGCTTCGGTGGAACAAGTCGTGTTGTTCGCGAGCTTTTGCAGGGTCAGGCGCGCGTCGATGCGATCCTGGAGCTTCACGAACGATTCTCCCTCGCGAAGTAAGCTTTCGCAAAGGAAGCGGCTGTTCGGGAAGCGCATCGTCAGGTCGTTGAACTGAAGGATCGCCTGTTCATATTTGCCGCTTTCGTAAAACGCATTGGCGGTGAAGTATTGCGCCGGCTCCGAGAGCGGCGACTTCGGGTAGCTATGCTGGACCTTGGCGAACTCGACGATCGCGGTCGGATAGTTTCCGGCTTTCATGGCATCGAGGCCCTTGCGATAGATCTTCGCGCCCGCCTCTTTCGAGTTTTGCGTGTCAGCGATTTCCTTGTCGAGGTCTTGCGGCCAGGTCGGTGCTGGCTCGGCGCTCGCGGTGGTCGGCGCGGTTGTGCCCGGAGCCGGCGGCACTCCTGCCGTGGTGCTGGGAGGCCGCGCCGTAGTCGTCGAACCTGTTGTGGTAGCGGGATTTCCTGGAGTTTCCGCTCCGGCCACCGGTGAGGGCGCCGCGAAGCGCAACCTGCAGCGCATTGACCTCAGATTCCAGTTTCGCAAGGCGATCGTTGACGTCGGCGGGCGCGGCGGCGCCGGCGCTAGCGGCGCTACCGTGTCTTATCTCGGCGAGTTCATCCTGAGTTCGCCTGAGCTCGGCTCGCAGCGCGTCGATTTGCTGGCGGTCACTCGCGATCATTCCGCGCAGGGTAAATTCGTTCTGGTTGAGCTGGTTGATGTTGGATGATTGATCGGAGCATGCCGTGAACAGTCCCAAGGCAACGATCATCCCGGCGCGGATAGCGATGGAAGAGAAGCGCACCTTCATTGCTCCTATCGGCTGGCCTGGCCGCCGCTGACGACGAAGTGATCGCGACGATTTTGTTGCCAGCAACTTTCATCATGCTCCTGGCAGACCGGCAATTCCTTACCGTAGCTTATGGTAGATATTCGGCTCGGCGAAACTCCCAGCGTAGCGAGGTAGTCCTTGGCCGACTGCGCGCGCTTGGCGCCGAGCGCGATGTTGTATTCTTCCGACCCGCGCTCGTCGCAGTTGCCCTCGACCTGCACATTCGCATTCGGATGGTCCTGCAGCCAGGTCGCATTGGTGCGAAGGATCGAACTGTCTTGCGGCTGGATGGTGTAATCGTTGTATCCGAAATGGATATCGGACAGGGGGCCGCTGGTACCGCCGCCAAGCTGGCCAGTCTTCGAATAGTCTTCCAGCGTGTTCTTCTGCCTCAATTCGCTACCGGTCTGCGCACCGCCATTGCCCAGTCCTTCCACTCCCTGCGCCTTCTTTGATGAACATCCCGCGACGCCGAGCGTGAAACAAACCACCGCCGCCGCGACTATGCGCCTGACCTCCGCGGTCCTAGTCACCGAGCCACCACGACCACGATGGATTCGAGTCATTGCCATTACCCTCCGTCAGTGCAGATATGATTTTGTGCGATTCGACTTGCAAAATGTAGATGCGCGACCGTCCGCCGCGTGTGGAAGTGAACGCGATATATCTTCCGTCGGGTGACCATGAAGCGGATTCATTGGAGCCGCTTCCGTCGGTCAGCATCACCGGCGTCCCACCGCCGATCGGAATCTGGAAGATGTCAAAGCGGCCGCCCGAGCGGCTCTGATACGCAATCGTATCGCCCTTGGGTGAGATCGCCGGCGTGGTGTTGTAATCCCCGGAATAGGTAACACGCTTTGCCGCGCCACCCTCGATACTCATCGTATAGATCTGGGGCGTTCCCGAGCGATCGGATGTGAACGCAAGCGTCTGACCGTCGGGCGAAAAGTTCGGGCTCACATTGATACCGCCGGTATCAGTCAGCCCGCGAATCTCGTGGCCCTGCGAATCCATCAGGTAGAGGTTGGTCGCGCCCGCGTTTTCGATCGCGGCGACGATCTGATGTCCATCGGGTGTGATGGCGCCTCCGATAATGCGGCCATGATGCGTATCGATGCGGCTCTCGCGGCGCTCGCGAAGATTCGCGATGTACAGCGCGGGCGCCATTGTCTTGTACGATAGGTAGAGAAGCTGGTCGGCGTTGTGGTCCCACATCGGGAAAAGATTGATGGTCGGATTGTTGGTAACCTGGAATAGATCCTCGCCATCGATGCTCTGCGTATAGATTTCCTTGAACCTTCCACTGCGCGTCGAGACAAACGCGAGCTTGCTGTCGAATGGCCCCTGGATGCCGGTGACGGCCTTCAGAACCGCATCGGCAAACCGGCGCGCCATCCGCGGCGCCTCGTTGGGATCGCCATTGAAGGTTTTGCCCATGACGCTGCGCTGTCCGTAGACGTCGAAGAGCCGCGCGGTGAGCTGAACCTTGCCGCCGGAAACTTGCACCGCGCCCTTGACGACGAACTCCGCACGGATGGATTTCCAATCATCGAAGTTGAACTGGCCGAGTTCGTAACCCGATTTCTGCGGATCCTCGATGAAGGTGTGTGGATCGACCAGCGTGTAGTAGCCCGACAGCATCAGGTCGCGCGAAAGGATCCGATCGAACTTCGACGAGATCGCCTGGTCATCGTCGCCGCCGAGGTTCTTCAAACCGGAGACCGCGATGGGCCAGGTCTGACCGCTTGTGCCTGGAATGATCATGCGGGTCTGCGCAGCCGCATTGTCGGCGAGTGAGAGACTGAGCAAAAAAGCGATTGCTGGAAGTAGAGATAAAAGAAGACGCCGCATGTTTCCCCTACACTTCAACCCTCATCAGAATACCGGCTGCGAAGCCGCTTAGCAGCACCGGAGCGCCCAATCTTCAGAATTCGATAGTCAAGATTTCAATTCGCCAAGTTTGAATGTCGCGACTACATCGGAGAATTGGGCACGATACCGGTCCGGCGGCGACGGGAAGGGCGCGGCACGTTTGAGGGCGCGAAGCACTGATTCATCGAATGCCGAGTCTCCCGAACTCTTCGCGATTTTTACGCTGTTGAGCGCTCCATCCGCACTGATCGAAAATTCGACATCGGCTGTCAGGTCATTCGAGCCTCCGGGAAAGGTCCAAGCGTCCTTCACCTTCTGCTGCACGGTGCGGAAGTAGAGCAGATACTGAAGATCCTCCAACTTGCCCATGCTGCCGGCGCCCGAACCGATGCCGTATCCGGTGCCCGCGGAATTCGCGTTCGAGGCCACCGGTCCTCGCTCGCCGCTGTCGCTTTTGGATGAGTTCGACTCCGTGTCCGAATCGTCGTCATTTGAGGAGTCGTCCTCGGCCTCCTGCTTCCTGGCCTCCTCGATGCGCTTCTTGAGCATCTCCTCCTTAAGCTTGCGGAACTGCTCGTGGACATCGGGAGTCTTCTCGGCTTTGGCCATCTGAACCGGTGTATTCCTAGCCTTTGGGGGATTGTGGACGATGACCTTCTCATTGCGGCGCGGCTTCGCTTCCGGGGGCTTGGGTGTGGGCTGAGGCTCGGCCACTTTCTTCGGCGTTTCCGTCGGCGTTGGTTCCGGGGTCGCCGGTATCACGGCCGGAGGCGGCTCGGGCGTCGGCGTTGGCTTGGCAGCGGGCGAGTTCAACGACACCGCATTCTTGTCGTCCTGCGGCTTCGGAGGCTCCGGCGGCGGAGGCTTTTCCTCGGGCGGCGGCTCTTCAGGTTTGACCTCGGCCTTCGCGATCTGTTCCGGCTCCTTGTGACCCGAGAGCTTCGGCAGGTGGGTGCCCAAGTCGCCCGCCGGAATGTTGTCGACGATCTTCACCGTCATGCTCGGCGGTTCGACGGTCGCCGAATGCAGCCAGTTGGGCAGTATCAACAACGCGAACGCGAGGAAACCGATGTGTCCCAGCGCCGAGACCGTGATCGCCGCGATATAGCCCGACCATCCGGGGCGTTCGTTGTTGCTATGGGGTTGTCTTGCCACGGTCGTGTTTGCCCGCGTCAGCGTCGCCGCTGGCGGGCTCCTGCGTGACCATTCCAACGTTCTCGATTCCGGCCGCCTTGATAGCCGCCATCGTGCGGATGACTTCGCCATAAGCGACCTGCTCGTCGGCCCTGATGAACACCTGCAGATCGGGACGCGTATGCGAAATCGCCTCCAACTTATCGGTCAACTCGGCAGGCTGGAGCTTGGCGTCATTGAGGTAGGTCTCGCCATCGCGCGTGATCGAAACCACGAACTCCTGCTCGTTGCTTTTGAGCGCGCCGGCTTTGACCTTGGGAATCGAAACCTCGACGCCCTGCTGGATGATCGGCGCGGTCACCATGAAGATGATGAGCAAGACCAGCATCACGTTGACCATCGGGGTCACGTTGATTTGCGATACGTATTTACCGCGTTGTCCTGCGTCGAAGGCCATGTGCTTTTACGAAAGGAAGTGACGTTCCGCGATGTTGAGGAACTCGCTGATGAAGTTTTCGATGTCGGTTGCGAGCACGTGCACCCGCCCGGTCAGATAATTGTAGAACACCTGCGCCGGTATCGCGGCCACGAGTCCGATGGCCGTGGTTATGAGGGCCTCAGCGATGCCGGGCGCGACAGCCTGGATGCTCGACGAATGCGCGGCTGACAATCCCAGGAATGCCGTCATGATTCCCCATACGGTTCCAAATAACCCAACAAATGGAGAAGTCGATCCGGTCGTCGCGAGGAACGTGAGCCCATACTCCAGCTTGGTCAGCTCGACGTTCTGCTGACGCTTCATCGAGCGAGTGACATTCTCGACACCGCCGAATTCCGCACTCATGCGGTCCTCGCCGCCGACCACTTGGCGCTTCGCACGGGTAAGCTGTAGCAGCTCCTGGTATCCCGCCCGGAAAACCTGCGCGACGGGAGAATGCACCAATCCAATACTCGCGGTGTTTATCGCCGCAAGATTCTTCGATTCCCAGAAAATCGTGGTGAAGCGGTCGGACTCGCGCCGGGCACGGGCGGTCTGAACGAGCTTGTGTATGATGATCCCCCAACTTCCGATCGAAAAAGCCACGAGGATCACGATGACGGCCTGAACGACCGGTCCTGTCCCAAGCAGGAGCCCCACCACACTCATTCCGCCCTCACCAGTCATACGTTCTCCGCAGTCCCCTTCTCGCTGCCGAACGCGTCACGAAAAAAGGGGCAGGGTTTGAAATGACAATCTTCAACTCCGTTAGATTCTATACGGCTTTCGCGCAGGCCAAAACCTTGACCATCATCTCATAGAACGCTTCACCAGCCGGATCGTTGCAAATATCAGGTTGCTTTTCCCTTAACCTCCGAGTTGGGCTAGGGTCTTTGGCACAGGCCGCATCGATAACAGTCGCGTCGACGGCAACTCGCTAGAGGCCC
The DNA here is from genome assembly GCA_963815835.1 of uncultured delta proteobacterium. Lineage (GTDB taxonomy): Bacteria > Desulfobacterota > Binatia > Binatales > Binataceae > DATGKG01. The sequence goes on along the minus strand of CAWFIF010000001.1, from coordinate 891,726 downwards.
GAAGGGGGTGCGCCGCGCCGCGGCGCAGGCGCACCCGAGGCGGAGCGAAGCGTAGTCGAGGGAAAATTTTAAGGAGGTCTGAACCGGTGGCGATTAAGGTAGGAATCAATGGATTTGGACGAATCGGCAGATTGTTTTACCGCGCTGCCTTGCATCATAAGGATGCGCTCCAGGTGGTTGCCGTCAACGACATCACCGATGCAGCGACCCTAGCTCATCTTCTCAAGTATGACTCGATTCATCGCACCCTGACTCAGGAGGTTCGCGCCGAGGGCTCCGCTATCATGGTGGACGGCCAGTCGCTCAAGGTCCTCGCCGAGCGGGACCCCGCCAAGCTCCCATGGAAGGATCTCGGCGTGCAGGTGGTGATCGAATCGACGGGACTGTTCACCTCGAAGGAAAAAGCCTCGCTGCATTTAACCGCAGGCGCGAAAAAGGTCGTTATCAGCGCACCGGCCGATGGCGCCGACGTCACGCTCTGCATGGGCGTAAACCACGAGACCTTCGACAGCGCCCGGCATGCGATCATTTCGAACGCATCGTGCACCACCAACTGCCTCGCACCGGTCGCGAAGGTGCTGAACGATTCTTTCGGCATCGTCCATGGCCTGATGACGACGGTGCACGGCTACACCTCGGACCAGAATCTCCAGGACGGGCCGCATCGGGACCTCAGACGCGCCCGCGCGGCTGCGCTCTCGATGATCCCGACCTCGACCGGAGCGGCGAAAGCAATCGGCCTGGTGCTGCCGGTGCTCAAGGGCAAGCTCGACGGCATCGCTATACGCGTTCCGACGCCCAATGTATCGGTGGTCGATCTGACAGCCGTCATCACGAAAGATGCCGACGACAAGTCCGTCAATGCGGCGATGAAGGCGGCCTCCGAGGGTGCGCTAAAGGGAATTCTTCAGTACTGCGACGCGCAATTGGTATCGGTCGATTTCACCGGCAATCCGCATTCATCGATTTTCGACGCACCGCTGACCAAGGTGCTCGACAAGCGGCTGGTGAAAATCTTTTCCTGGTATGACAACGAATGGGGTTACTCGAATCGGCTCGCCGACGTCACTGCTTATGTAGCCCAGCGCTTGTAATCGAGCGCTTCTACAGGATGCAAATATAATGGCCGTCCGCCCCATTACCGCCGTTGCGCTCGCGGGCAAAAAGGTCCTGCTGCGATGCGACTTCAATGTCCCCCTCGAAGCCGGGAAGATCACTGACCCGGCACGTATCGACGCCAGCCTCGATACGATTCGCTATATCCTCCAGGAGCAAGGTATCGCTGTCTTATGCTCGCATCTGGGGCGCCCCAAGGAACGCTCTGCGGATCTCAGCCTGAAGCCGATCGCCGAATACCTTAGCGGTGTCCTCGGCCAAAAGGTGGGCCTCGCGCCGGATTGCATCGGTGATGTGACCGGAAGGATGGTCGCGGCGCTCAAGCCCGGCGAGGCGATCCTGCTCGAGAATCTGCGCTTTCATAAAGAGGAAGAGGCCAACGACCGCGACTTCTCGCATGAGCTGGCTCGTTCGAAAGACACCTATGTCAACGACGCGTTCGGCACCGCGCATCGTGCGCATGCGTCGAACGGTGGGTGTCACGCGCTTCATCCCGGAGCGCGCCGCCGGCTTCCTCATGATGCGCGAGCTCGAGGCGTTGCGCGCGGTGACCGAAAATCCCGCGCGTCCTTCCATCGCAATACTCGGTGGCGCAAAAGTCTCCGACAAGATTGGCGTGATTCGTAATTTGCTGAGCAAGGTCGATGCGATCCTGATTGGCGGAGCGATGGCCTACACTTTCCTGAAAGCCGCCGGACTCCCGATCGGCATCTCTCGCGTGGAAGACGACAAGCTTGACCTCGCGCGCGAGCTGATGGGCGAGGCTGAAAAACATAACGTGCAGTTGCGGTTGCCAATCGACCACGTCGTAGCGGCGGCGCCTGATCGGCCGGAGACAGTGCGGATAGTGACTGAAATCCCGCCCGAGATGATGGGCCTCGATATTGGGCCGCGCACGATCGACGATTTCATCGAACGGCTTGCTCCGGCAAAGACCGTGATATGGAACGGGCCGCTGGGATTCTTCGAGCACGAGGAATTTGCCCACGGCACGATGCGCGTCGGCGAGGCGGTCGCGAACTTGTCGGGCGCGAAAACTATCATCGGCGGTGGCGACACGGCCGCCGCAGTCGGGCATCAGCCGTGGTCGTCGCGCTTCACGCATATCTCGACCGGCGGCGGCGCGACGCTCGAATATCTCGAGGGCAAGGAGTTGCCCGGTGTGAAAGCGCTGGAGGTCTGAATGCGTCGCAAGCTGATCGCCGGAAACTGGAAGATGAACCTGATCGCCAACGACGCGCGCGCGATGATCGCCGACCTCCGCAAGCAAATCGATCCGCTCGCCGCTCTGCTCGCCAGGGATCGCGACCTGCTCATCGCGCCCGCACCGGTGGTCATTCCGGCCGTCGCCCAGGCGCTCGCCGGCTCGTCGATCGCGCTTGGCGCGCAGAACATGCACTGGGAAGATAGCGGCGCGTTCACCGGCGAGGTCTCGGCTCCGATGCTGAGGCCATTCGGCGTCACCCACGTCATCATCGGGCATTCGGAGCGGCGGCACGTTTTCCTCGAGACCGATCAGTTCGTCAACAAGAAAGTGGGCGCCGCGCTGAAGCATCGGCTCGTCCCCATCATGTGCGTCGGCGAGACGTTGCAGGAACGCGAAGCCAGTAAGACAGTCGAAGTGGTGATGCGCCAAATGGAAAACGGTCTCTCGGGAATTCCGCCGGAGGCTGCGGCGACGGTCGTTATCGCGTATGAACCGGTATGGGCCATCGGCACCGGCAAGACCGCGACGCCGGAGCAGGCGCAGTTGGTGCACGGCTCGATCCGCGAATTTCTGGATGATTTATGGGGAACGGCGGCCGCCGCGGAAACCCGAATCCTTTATGGTGGCAGCGTGACGCCCGACAACATTGACTCGCTGCTGGCGAAACCCGATATTGACGGGGCTTTGGTCGGCGGGGCAAGCTTAAAGGCTGACTCGTGCGCTAAAATCTTTCGTGCGGGCGCGTAGCTGGTCCTAAAACCAGTTGCCTTCGGTTATCTTTTCTCCCTACTGGGAGAGACAAGAGTGAGGGAGTAGGATGTTGAAGGTTTCTTCAACACCCCACAGGTAACAATCGTCAATGGTTCAGGCGGTAATCGCAATTCACGTCACGGTGTGCGTCACGCTGGTGATCCTGATCCTCCTCCAACAGGGGAAGGGCGCCGAGGTCGGCGCGGTTTTCGGAGGCTCCAGCAACACCGTTTTCGGCGCGAGCGGCGCGGGCAACGTGCTGACCCGCGCAACCAGCGCGCTCGCGGTGTTGTTTTTCGCGACCTCGCTGTATCTTGCATACACGTCGTCGCAGCGGGCGTCAGGCAGCATTTTCGGCAGCGGCTCGTCGAGCGTGATGTCGAAGCATGCGCCCAAGGTTCCATTGGTGCCCAATCCGGCGCCGAATTCGAATCCGTTGGTGCCCAATGCGGAGCCCAACACGGGGGCGCTGCCCGCTCCCGCGGCTCCTGCGACGAACAAGTAACCCTCGTCAGCGCGAGCTGACTTCCGATCGCATGGCGATAGTGTGCGCGGGTGGTGGAATGGCAGACACGCCAGTTTGAGGGGCTGGTGGTAGTGATACCGTGCGGGTTCAAGTCCCGCCCCGCGCACCACTTCTTCGCTTCATTGCACGTTTCGATTAGCGGCCACTTAAAATCGCGATTCCGATTACCCGTAGGGGCGGTCCGCCAACCATCCGTCGAAACTGACGGCCTAGGTCCTTTCAAATCGCAGTCGTCCGAAAGCCGCATAAATTTGGTCGCGGCCAGGAGCCCTCGGCCTGTGATTCGTAGACTGCGACTTCGATCGGCTCAGTAACTGCGTTTCACTCGCCGATAGTGACCTGGGCAGAGGGGGACCTAGCTCACGACGTTGACCGGGTGACCGTCGAGAAACGCTCTTAGGTTCGCCACCACAGTATCAACCAAACGCGTGCGCGCTTCTTTCGTTGCCCAAGCGATGTGCGGGGTTATAATGCAGTTCTTTGCGTGCAGCAGCGGATTGTCGAGAGATGGTGGCTCGTTGGAAAGCACATCAACTGCCGCCCCTGCCAAGCGATCATTGTTCAGCGCATCGGCGAGGTCGTGCTCGACGATCAGCGGTCCGCGCGACGTATTGATCAGAAATGCGCGCGTCCTCATCTTCGATAAACGAGCGGCGTCAATGATTCCGTGAGTTTGCGGTAGTAGCGGACAATGTAAGCTAATCACGTCAGAGGCCGCCGCCAGCTCGTCGAGGTCGCACCAGCGGAAGCCGGGCCATTTTGGTTCATCTTTTTTGACTGCGTCGGCTGCGATTACCCGCATTCCCATGGCGTTCGCGATCTCGCCCACACGTCGTCCGATCTGACCGAAGCCGACGATACCTATCGCTTTGTCCTGCAACTCGACCAGAGGAGTTTTCCAGAAGCTGAAATCGGGCGATCGGGACCACTCTCCCGCATGAGTCGCTGCGCTATGTAGCGCGACGTGATGGCAGAGTTCCAGAAGGAGCGCGAAGACGAGTTGGGCCACTGAAGCGGTGCCATAGGTAGGAACGTTCGTTACCACAATTTTGCGCTCGCGCGCAGCCTTCACGTCGATTTCGTCGTAGCCGGTGAACATCGCGCCGACATAACGTAAGCGGTTGAGCTGCATCAGCACCCGCGCCGGCAGAGGTGTTCTGGTGGTTAGCACGATATCGGCTTCGCTTGCGCGACTCACGACCTCATTCTCCGCGGTCCGGGAAAACACTTCTAACTCGCCCAAGGTCCGCAAAGCGTCCCAACTAAGGTCGCCCGGATTTACTGCGTGCCCATCAAGAATCACGATCTTCATGAAAATCTCCTCGGAAACGGGTGTTCATCTTCCGGCGGAAGTTCTGAAATTGCCATCGACGCCATCGCTATGATCCGGAATGAATACGCTTCGGGCGATCAGGATTCGACGGGGTGTTCGCGAACGCCCCCTAGCAAGTCCTCGGTTCACAACTTCGAAGCCGGCTCGACCCACTCCTTCGCCACCTGCTCGACGCGCCCAGCGGCTTTGGCGGGATCGTCATCGAAGGTCGTCATTATCGGAACTTCGCTGATTCCGAGATCGCGATAACGCTTGAGATCATCCGGCGTGATTTTCTTGGTGTAGGGCGACACGATCAGCTCGACATCCGCCAACTTCCTTCCATTTTGTTTCAGTAACTCCTCGAGCTTGCCGATGCGCTCCTTCGCCTCGGTGGGATCGAGGTTGAAGCCGAACCATCCGTCGCCATACTCCGCGGTGCGCCGCAGCGCCGGAGTGCTCTCGCCGCCGAAAATCACCGGCAGCTTCGCGCCCTGTGGAGGCTTCGGATAGCTGCCCGCCTTGTCGAAGTTCACGAACTCACCATGATGAGTCGCGACCCCGTCGCTCCACAGCTTGCGCATCACGTCGATGTACTCGCGGGTGCGCTGCGCGCGACGCTCGAATGGAACGCCGATCGCCGCGAACTCTTCCGCCTGCCATCCGATGCCGACGCCCAGCGCGAATCGCCCCTTCGCGAGCTTGTCGAGGCTCGCGACCACCTTGGCGAGCACCAGCGGATTGTGCTCCGGCACCAGGCAGATTCCCGTCGCGAGGCGAACCTTGCTGGTCACCGCCGCGGCGAAGCTGAGCGCGATAAAGGGATCGAGCCAGTCCGCGTTGGCGGCGAGTGGAAACTTGCCTGTCTCGGAATACGGATACTTCGAGTCATGCCGATCGAACAGCACCACGTGCTCGGGCGCCCACACCGTAGCGAAGCCGGTGCGGTCCGCGGTTTCGGCAGCTTTGCGGATGACGTCGGGATTGGCGCCGGCGCCGATCCCAAGCGTGAACAGTCCAATCTTCATAGCCATACCTTCATCGCGTCATCATTGCGGTTTCACGAATTTCAGCATGAAGCGGTCGGTCTCGCCGCGGTTCTTGAAAACATTCCAGGTGCGATCGTCGTCGGGATGGCGCAGCGCGCTGGATGCGGCCGCGAGTTTGAATCCGGCCTTTTGGATGTCATCGATCAGAAATTTCTCGTCGATGCGATGCAGTGAGATATCTTTTATGCCGCTACCATCCTTGGCGCTGTGATCGACGATGTCATAGAAGCCGCCCGGCTTGAGCGCCTTGAACACCACCGCATTGACGTTGGCTCGGTCGAACTTGAATAGCACCAGGTCGTGATAGTTCATGTTCATGACGACCGCGTCGAGCGAGCCCGGCGGCACCGGCAGCAGATCGGGCGCGTCGAACGGTTTTTGAACCCGCACGACATTGCTCAAGGCGGGTCTTTTGAGCCGCGCGTCCCACGTCTCTCCAACCTTTTTGAATTTCTCCGGAAACGGAATGTTTTGCGAGTAGACTTTTCCAGTGGGACCAACCGCGAGCGAGAGCAGTTCGGTGGTGTAGCCGCCACCGGCGAACAGATCGGCAACCTGCATGCCGGGTGCGATGCCAAAAAACGCCAGCATCTGATCGGGCTTACGGCCCGCGTCGAGCTTCACGTCCTCGGCAGGCCGGTCGGGAGATGCCACAGCGTTCTTATCAGCTGGCGGAATCTGGTCGGCCGGAATCGGCGCCGATTCCTGGACCGTCGCCATTACGGCGGGCGACATCTGCGCCCGCGTTGGGATCGCGAACAAGACCATCGCGACGCCTGTGGAAATGATACCGAGCCCGATTGATCGTCGAATCATCAGATCTCCCCGTTCGAAAAGTTTTGCGCCAGCCGAGTTACTCGCGCTACTGCGCCGCGACCTTCTCCGGCGCCAGCGTTACATCCGCATGCGACCATCCCTTGGTGAAACGCGCCTCCACCTTCGCCGCCTCTTCCGGCTTGCCCTCGATGCGAAGGCTTTCCGCGAGGCCATACAGCGAGCGTGGATTGTCGGGATTGCGTTTCAAATCGTCGCGATAGACTGCCTCGGCCATCGCGGCCTTCTTGTTCGCGAGCAACTCCGCGCCGAGAGTTTCGCGCACCGGGTAGTACCATGAGGGCGGCTCGTCGTAGCCGAGCGCATCCTGCATGCGGACCGCCTCGGTGTAGTCGCGGATCGCCTCATCATTATCGCCGCGAGCGCTCGCGATGGCGCCGGCCAGAACTTGCGATGCGAGTTTGGTGATGGCCGGCGCCTTGTTATTCGGACCGACCGTCAGATCGGCCGCTACGCCGGCCGCGCTCTCGTCGAGCGCCTTGCGCTCCGCCGCCGCGTCGTTGGGTTTTCCCTTGGCCGCGAACGCCAAGCCGCGAGCGTAATGCCACATCGCAGTGGTGTAGGCGAACTGCTTGGGCGGGGCCGGCTCAGCGAGGATTTCGTCCCACGCGCCGAAACGCGCCATCGCGAAGTAAGGCTTGGGCCACATCACCTCGCCCATCGGCATCGCCTTGACGACCTCCGCGGGCACCATGTCCTTGAGATCGCGCGCGGTCTTGAGCGCGTCGCGTTTGCGACCCTCCATCATCTCGCCGTAGAGGAGGAAATCGAAATTGTGCGTCGCGTACATGACAGGATAGACGCCCGCCTCGTGCGACTTCGCGAGGAAATACTGATCGGTCTTGATCGCGGCTTCATTCGCATTCGACGCGTCGTGATACATGCCGGTGCGGACGTAGATATGCGACGGCATGTGCACCAGGTGTCCCTGCGTCGGCGCGAGAGCGGCCAGCCGCTGGGCACTCGGCAGGGCGCGCTCAGGATGCGGCGAGGCCTCGACCGCGTGGATGTAGTAGTGATTTGCGCCAAGATGATTTGGATACTTTTTCAGCGTGCGCTCCAGCGTCGCGACCAGTTCGAGTGTCTGCGGACCAGACTTTCCGTCGTGACTCCATAGCTCCCACGGATGCAGATCCATCAAGGACTCGGCGAATAGCGCCTGCACGTCGGGATCGTCAGGATATTTTTGCGCGACGCCGCGCATCGCGTCCGCGTAAGCCTTCTCGCGCTCGGGCGTTTGCTTGCCGTCGGGCCCGTAGCGTTTCGCGAGCGCCTCGATGAGCGCCTTTTCTTCCGGGCTCGCTGACGCCTCAAGCGATTGGGCGCGCTGGATCGCGCCATACGCGATTTTCATTCGCTCGTCGTTGCCGGGCAGGTTGTAGTTGGGGCCCAGCACCAGCGCGATGCCCCAATTCGCCATCGCCAGTTTGGGATCGAGCGCCGCCGCGGCTGCGAACGACTGGTACGCCTCGTCATGATTGAAGCCGTAATCAAACGCGAGTCCCTGGTCGAAATATTTTTGCGCCAACTCCGATTTGGTGGTGACCGGATGATGAACGCTGCCGAGTCCCTCGTAGAGTTGCTCGGGCGCCGGTGTCGAACTCGGCGCGGCGTGTTGGTGCGAAGCCTCATCGGCGAAGACAGGCGCGGCGAGTATCGTTACGGTGGCGAAAACGGTTAGCGAGCGACGTATCATCATATGTGGACCACCTCGCAAACTGGTAGCAACCTCCTCGCGCCGAAGTAAAGCCTTGTTCCAGCGGGCCTGGAGGGGGACTTGGGCGATAGCGGCAGGACAAGATAGACTGAGTCGGCCATCTCAATGGAATCGGATACGCAAGCGATCGAGGAATCGGCCAACTTCGGCGGCCTGCGCGTGGTCGCGTTCGAAAGCCGGATGGCCGCCGAAACCGCCAGGATGATCGAGCGGCTCGGCGGCGCCGCGACCGTCGCGCCCGCGATGCGCGAGGTTCCACTCGAGGACAATCACGCCGCGCTCGATTTCGCCGATCGGCTGCTGGCCGGCGAGTTCGACATCGTGATTCTCCTTACCGGCGTTGGCGTTCGCGCGCTGTTCCTGGTTATGGAGACGCGCCACGCGCGCGCGGCAATCATCGCGGCACTCGGCAAAACCACGATCGTCGTGCGCGGGCCGAAACCGACCAAGGCGGTTCGCGAGCTCGGACTCGAACCCGCAATCGTCGCGCGGGAGCCGAGCACCTGGCGCGAGTTGCTCGATGATCTCTCGAAGCAGATCCATCTCGACGGAAAGAAAGTCGCGGTGCAGGAATATGGAGTCTCCAATCGCGATCTGATCGCGGGGTTGGAGGCGCGAGGCGCGCGCGTCACCACGGTGCCCGTCTATCGATGGACGCTGCCGACCGATCGCGGACCGATGCGCGACGCGCTGAAAACGATCGCGGTGGGCGAGGCTGATGTCGCGCTCTTCACCAGCGCGAGCCAGGTCGTGAACATCATGCAGGTGGCGGAGGCCGAAGGAATCGGCGCGGAGGTTCGCCACGGCTTCGCGGCGATGGCGATCGGATCGATCGGGCCGGTCTGCTCGGCGGAGTTGGCGAGCAACGGCATTCATCCTGACTTCGAGCCCGAGCACTCGAAGCTCGGACATCTTATAAAGGAAGCGGCGCAGAGGTCGCGCGCGATTATCGACGCGAAACGCGATCGCGCCTCGCGTATCGAAATCGTAACGCCGCCGCGCAAAAAGAAATCGCTCGCCGAAAACCTCGCGCGCTCGCCGCGATGGGATCATCCATTCATGAGGGCATGCCGATGCGAGCCCGCGCCCTACACGCCGATCTGGCTGATGCGGCAGGCAGGCCGCTACATGCCGGAGTATCGTAAGATGAAGGCGGCGCACGGCTTCCTCGAAATGTGCACGCGGCCTGAGCTCGCCGCCGAGGTGACGGCATTCGCCGTCCAGCGCCTCGGCGTCGATGCCGCGATCATCTTTGCCGACATCCTGTTGCCGCTGATTCCGATGGAAGTCGGCCTCCATTATGAAAAAGGCGACGGCCCGCAGATCGATCGCCCGATTCGCAGCGACGCCGACCTCGATCGCATACCCGATGTCGATATTTCGTCGCTCCGGTTTGTAGGCGAATCCATCAAGCTGGTGCATCAGGCTCTGGGCGGAAAAACGCCGCTGATTGGATTCGCGGGGGCGCCCTTCACACTTGCGTCGTACCTGATCGAGGGCGGCGCGTCGCGCCAGTATCAGGCCACCAAGACCATGATGTACAACCATCCGGACACGTGGCATCGGCTGATGGAGATGATCGCGCGAATCACGTCCAGCTACCTCAACATGCAGGTGGATGCGGGCGCCGACGTGGTGCAGCTCTTCGATTCGTGGGTGGGGAACCTCGGGCCCGACGACTATCGGCGTTTCGTTCTGCCGCATACCGCGTCGATTGTCTCGGCAATCAAGCCGGGCGTGCCGGTGATTCACTTCGGCACCGTGACGGGCAACCTCATCGAGTTGATGCGCGAGGCCGGTGGCGACGTTATCGGTTTGGATTGGCGCGTCAACCTCGGTGAAGCATGGGCGCGCCTCGGCTACGACGTCGCGGTGCAAGGCAACCTTGATCCGATCGCGCTGTTCGCCGACATTCCTGAGATTCGCAGTCGCGCGCGCGCGATCCTCGATCAGGCGGCGGGCCGCCCAGGTCACATCTTCAACCTCGGTCACGGCATTCTTCCCGAGACGCCCGTCGATCACGCGATCGCGCTGGTCGATGCGGTCCACGAGATGAGCGCCGCCCGCGCACGCAGGTGACTCGCATGCTCGATGCGATCCTTCTGATCGGTTTCGGCGGGCCCACGCGTCGCGAGGAAATCCGCCCCTTCCTCGACAACATCTTGCGCGGCCGTCCGATTCCGAAGGAGCGCTACGAAGAGGTCGTTCATCACTACGAAGTGATGGGCGGGCGCTCGCCTTACAATGAGCACACGATGCGCCAGGCCGATGCGTTGCGCGCGCGGCTGCGTCTCGACCGCATCAATATTCCGGTCGTTGTCGGAATGCGCAACTGGGCCCCGTATCTCATCGAAACGATGCGGAAACTCGCGAGCGAAATTTCAGTACACAGGCTAAAGCCTGTGCCACAAATTCTCGGATTCATTCTCGCGGCGCATCGATGCGAGGCAAGTTGGGAGCGGTATCAAAGCGCCGTCGAGGATGCGCGCGCGAAAATCGGTGCGGATGCACCGCTGGTCGAGTATCCGGAGCCGTGGCATGCACATCCGAAATTCATCGAGGCGGTTGCGGAGCGGACCAGCGAGGCTTTCGCACGACTCGATCAGTCTGAAGCAAAACGCGCCGAATTGATCTTCACCGCACACAGCGTTCCGGTTCCGATGGCGAATGCGAGCGGCTACGTCGATCAGATCCGCGAATCGGCGAATGCGGTCGCGTCGCGACTGAAGCAGTATCCGTGGACGCTCGCGTTCCAGAGCCGCAGCGGCGCTCCTCGCGATCCGTGGCTAGAACCCGATGTCTGCGCGGTCATTCGCAAGCTCGATGGTCGGCCTGCAGTCGTAGTTCCGATCGGATTTCTCTGCGACCATATCGAGGTGTTGTACGATCTCGATGTTGAAGCGGCGAAAGTCGCGCGCGAGAACGGGGGCAAGATGGTGCGCGCGGGCACGGTTGCGGACCATCCAGCGTTTATCGAAATGATGACGAGTATTGTGCGCCGGCATCTTGAGCGTTGACCTCAAGGGGAGCTATCCGACGGATACGAAGCGAAAAATTCCTCGCGTCGCGATAATCGGCGGCGGTATCACCGGTCTGGCGGCCGCGCATCGCATCGGCGAATTGGCGATCGCGCGCGAGATGCCGGTGGAGGTGACTATCCTCGAACGTGGCGAGCGGCTCGGCGGCCCGCTGCGAACTATCGTGCGCGACGGTTTCGTGATCGAGACCGGCACCGACTCCTTTCTCACCGAAAAACCGTGGGCCGCACAACTGGCGCGCCGCCTCGGACTCGAATCCGAACTGATTCCGACCCGCACCGAGTTCCGCAAAACCTATGTCGTGCGGCGCGGGCGGCTGGTGGAAATCCCGGTTGGCTTTTCGCTGCTCGCGCCGATGCACATCTGGCCGGTGATCACCAGTCCGCTGTTCTCGCCGTTGGGAAAGCTGCGGATGGCGCTCGAGCCGATCATTCCCAAACGGAAGGACGCCGGCGACGAGAGTCTCGCATCGTTCGTGACGCGCCGGCTCGGGCGCGAGGTCCTCGATCGCGTCGCTCAGCCACTCGCGGGCGGTATCTACACCGCCGATCCCAACGAACTCAGCATGGGCGCGACGATGCCACGCTTCGTCGAAATGGAGCGTCGCCATGGAAGTCTGATGCGCGGGATGCGCGCGGCGGAGGCGGCGCGAGCGCAGCAGCGTGGTACCAGCGGTGCGCGATGGAGCTTGTTCCTGACGCTGCGCGGCGGCGTCAGCACTCTGGCGGACGGGCTGGTGTCGCGGCTCGAAGGCTCGATTCGCCGCGGCGCCGAGGTGGCCTCGGTCGAGCGCGAGCTCGATGCGTGGCGCGTTACGCTCGCCGACGGATCGCAGGTCGAGGCCGACGCCGTGATCTGCGCGGCTCACGCGTACACCGCCGCACGATTGCTTCGCCGGATCGAGTCGCGCGTCGCGGACCATCTCGGCTACATCAGTTACGCATCGGCGGCGACCGTGAGTCTCACCTGGCGTGTCGGCGACTTTCCCAAACCGCTCGACTCATTCGGCTTCGTGGTTCCGTCGATCGAGCAGCGCAAGATAATCGCGTGCAGTTTTTCCAGCCTCAAGTTCGAGGGCCGTGCGCCCAAGGGATTTGTCCTCGCGCGGGTGTTCCTCGGTGGCGTGCTGCAGAGCGACATGATGAAACTTTCCGACGATGAGATGGTCGCCGCTGCTCGCGACGAGTTTCGCGATCTGCTCGGCGTCACCGCCGCGCCCGGCATGACCGAGGTCCAGCGATGGCCCGCGGCGATGCCGCAGTATGCGGTGGGTCATCTCGATCGCGTCGCGAAGATCGAAGAAGCGGCTGCGCATATTCCCGATCTCTTCCTGGCGGGTGCGGCGTACCGCGGCGTCGGCGTTCCCGATTGCGTGCACAGCGGTGAGAACGCCGCCGAGGCCGCGTTCGAACGCCTTGCTTCCCGCAGTTAAGATCGAGTTCGACGAAGATCGGCTTCGATGGACACCGTGAGAGACAACGGGCGGTGGGAACGGGTTATCGCACATGCCGACATGGACGCGTTCTACGCGTCGGTCGAACAACTCGATAATCCCGCGCTGCGCGGCCTGCCGGTGATCGTCGGAGGCCGCAGCAACCGCGGCGTCGTCACGTCGGCGTCGTATGAGGCGCGCAAGTTCGGCGTGCACTCGGCGATGCCGGGTTACGAGGCGCGCCGGCTCTGTCCCGAGGGCATTTTCGTTCCCGGCCGGATGGATCGCTACGTCGAAGTCTCGTGCGTCGTGCGCACCGTCTTCGAAAGCTTCAGTCCCGCGGTCGAGCCGCTTTCGCTCGATGAGGCCTTTCTCGATCTCGCCGGCACCGAGAAGCTGCTCGGCACGCCGCTCGAAGTTGGCGCCGCGCTCAGGCGCCGCGTGCGTGAGGAAACCGGGCTGGTGGTTTCGGTCGGAATCGCACCGAACAAGATGACCGCGAAGATTCTCAGCGATCTGTGCAAACCCGACGGGCTGCTGGCGCTCGGCCCCGAGTATGTCCGCGATTTCCTGGTCACGCTTCCGGTCGAGCGGCTCTGGGGCGTTGGGCGCGTGACACTGCGGCATATGCATGATCTCGGGATTCAGACCGTAGGCGATCTTGCCATGCGCGACGCCGCTTCGTTGCGCGCGCAATTCGGCTCATCCGGAACCCATCTTTGGGAACTCGCCAACGGGATCGATCCGCGGCCTGTCATTCCCGACTGGCAGCGCAAATCGTACGGCGAGGAAAACACTTTTGAGCGCGATCTGGATTTGCACGGTCTGGAGTTGCGTCGCGTGCTAATCGCGCATGGCGAGGCGATCGGGCGGCGGCTTCGCGATGACAATGTCCGCGCGCGAACCGTCACGTTGAAGCTGAAGCTGGCGAGGCCGCTCGGTCAGGGACGTTTTCCGATAGTGACGCGAAGCTCCTCTCTCGAACATCCGACCGACGACGGCGCCGAGATCTCCAAGCTCGCGATCGAACTCACTTCGAAGGTCAAGGAAAAAGATCGCATTCGGCTCGCCGGAGTGCAGGTGCACAATCTCGAACGCGCGCAATCACAGCAGCTTGGACTGTTCGAGGCTGCCTCGGGCTCCGACGCGAAGCGCGAGAAGCTCAATCGCGCGCTCGACACGCTCGCGCAGCGATTTGGCGATGAGGCGGTAACCCGCGGCCTCGCGCGCGCCCAGCGGGTGTCGCCCACCCGCCGGATCAAGTAGAAGGGAAATCAGATCACGTCGTTGCAGGTGCGCAGGAAGCCGCATTTGAGGCACCAGTACTTGCAGTGGCCCATAAGCTTCATCGGCGAGCCGCACGCGTCGCATCGCGTGGCGCCTCGCTCACCGTCAGATTCGTTTTCGGGAGATTCCGATCCTCGTAACTTGTCCGACTCCATCGCCCTCGACCTCCACGCTCCACCCAATAAATTTCGTACACGCTTCTGCGGCGTCGCGCTGGTTCCCGCCATCACCGCGGCGACGATTTCCGGCGGCGATTGCACCACACCGGAGCCTCCAAAGTGCGTGCATCCGAGGATGAGACAGCTCAGCTTTTGTTGATGATGAAGCGCGAACTCCTGCGCGATCATCCCGCCCATCGAGATCCCGAGCAGCGCCGCGCGCCCGATTCCGAGCGCATCCATCAGTCCGGCAGTGTCATCGGCCATCTGCTTGATGGAGTAGGGCGCATCGGGCTTGTCGGTGCGGCCCGCTCCGCGATTGTCAAACACCACGCACTTGTAATGACGCGATAGCTCGTCGATCTGCTCGTACCATGAGAGCAGATTCGAGCCGAGGCCACGGATCATGACCAACGTCCGCGGTCCGGCGCCATGCACTTCGTAGTAGATCTCGATATCGCCAACGCGCTGTCTGGGCATGATGGGAATGTAGCGTCATGCGGCGGCGATGCCAACGGACAATCTTTAAACGCTCCGCTGTGGCTCTAAACGCTCCGCTATGGGCGCTAACGACCACAGCCGATCTTGCGCTAAGAATTTCCCATCTGAAAGGAGCCGATCATGAGCGATGAGGTTCGCAATGAAATTGTAATCGAGCGGAATCTGCTGATTCCGCTCAAGGACGGAGCTTCGCTGTGTGCGGATCTTTATCGGCCTGCCGGCAAAGGCCCGTTTCCGGCGCTGATGAGTTTCTACCCGTACCACAAGGACGACATGATCGGCGCGTCATTCGAAGCGCCACGGCGCTATTTCGCGGAGCGCGGCTACGCGCATCTGCTGGTCGATTTTCGCGGTCTGGGCGGCTCCGACGGTGTCGCGTGGGAAGCGATGCATCGTGAGGAAGGCGTCGACGGCGCGCAGGCGTGCGAATGGATCGCGCACCAGAGCTGGTGCGACGGCAACGTCGGGATGTGGGGCCTTTCCTATGGCGGGATCAGCTCGCTGAAAGTCGCGGCCGAGAACCCGCCGCACCTGAAAGCGATCATTCCCATCCAGGGCTCGGCGAACATCTACGCCGACTATATCGCGCCGGGCGGATGCCGCACGGCGTTCGGCTTATATGGCGCATGGGGTTCATTCATGCTCGCGATGAACCTGATGCCGCCCACCAACACTGATCGCGAGGGCAGATGGTATCGCGTGTGGATGGATCGCCTCGAGCACAGCGTCCCATACGTTCTGCCATGGTTCGATCATCCCGACTATGACGAGTACTGGAGCTCGAAAGCGGTTGACCCCGCGACGATCACGATTCCGACTTTCATCATCGGCGGCTGGCGCGACATTTTTCCGGAGGGTATGCCCGCACTGTATCCGCATCTCAAGGGTCCGAAGAAGCTGTTGATGGGCCCGTGGATGCACGGTCTGCCCGACAGCTCGCCCTACGAAGCGATCGAGTTTCTTGCCGAGATGAAGAGATGGTTCGATCGTTACGTACGAGGTGAGAAGAACGGAATCGATCAGGAATCTCCAGTCACGATTCATGTGCAGAATTCGCGCACTGAGGTCGCATGGCGCCACGAACGCGAATGGCCCATCGCGCGCGCAAAGGCGCATACGCTTTTCCTCGGTTCGAACGGCACGCTGCGCCCGTCGGCCGATCGCGAGGAACAAGGCGAGAACTATCGCGCCGATCCGACGGTAGGCATCGCGGCCGGGCTCTGGGATCCGATGGCCCTCGGTGTCGGGCTGCCACAAGACCAGACTGACGACGATCTGAAGTCGCTCGCGTTCACGAGCGAGCCGCTTTCTGAGGATATCGAGATTACTGGCGCGCCGGAGGCCGTGATTCATGCCGCGATAATCGCGGGCGACGACGCCAACCTGGTGGCGAAGTTGTGCGACGTCGATCCCGACGGCGGTTCGGCGCTGATTACCACGGGATGGCTGAAGGCGAGTCATCGCGCCTCGCACGCGCAACGTGAGAAGCTGCGCAGCGGCGAGGCCTACGAGTTCAAGATTCCGCTGTGGAGTACGTCGTATCGAGTGCCGAGGGGGCATCAGATTCGGCTGAGTGTCTCGTGCTCGGACTTTCCTCACCTATGGCCCGATCTTCAGAAACCGGAGATACGAGTTTTCTTCGGCGGTAAGCGCGCATCGAGCATCTCGCTTCCTGCGGTGCCGGCATCGCGAGAGCAGCTTCGCGGGATGGAGATTCGGCCTCCTGCAGCGAGTCCTGTTCCTTCGGCATTGCGACCGGTTTGGAAGATTGAGCGCGACCTCGTCGCCAACGCAGTCACCGTGACAACCGGCGAAACCAACAGCATCGCGCTATCGCAAGGCGGAACGATGAGCATCGATCACACCGTCGCGGCGAAGGTGAGCGAGGCGCGTCCCGATGCCGCCTCGGTGCACAGTGACACCACTATGACGATCGATTTGCATCACGTCGGCACCATCAAGGTGCACACCCAAAGCCTGGTGACGCAGACCGGTTTGTCGCTAAGCGGGCGCGTCACGATGGACGACAAGCTGATCTTCGAAAAGCGCTGGACGAAGTAGAGGCGCCGAAGTGAAACTGAATCCGCCGTTTCGCGCTGAGCATATCGGCAGCCTGCTGCGATCGCCCGAGCTCAAGGAGGCGTTCGGCAGGCGCGCTGAAATCGGCGAGGCGAGGTATCGCGAGATCCTCGAGCGTTGCATCATCGACGCGATCCGGATGCAGGAAGATGTCGGGCTCCAGAGCATCACGGACGGCGAGTTCCGCCGCGTCGCGTGGTCGATGGGATTCGTCTCGGCGCTGGAAGGATTCGAGTACAAGCAGTCGCTGTTCGAGTTTCACGATGCGGCGGGCAATTCGCAGCGATGGGACACGTGCCGCGCGGTCGGGAAGATTCGGCGCCCTCGCGGCATTACGACCGAGGAGTTTGAATTTGCGCGCCGTCATACCAACCGCACTCCCAAGGTCACGATGCCCGCGCCGAGCTTCATCCATTTTTTTCGCCTAAGCGATTGCGCCGACAAGTCTGCCTATCCCGATCTCGCGCAGTTCTGGTCGGATCTCGTCGCCATCTACCAGGAGGAACTCGCCGCACTGTCGCGGCTCGGAGCCACCTATGTGCAACTCGACGAGGTTCCAATCGCGATGCTGTGCGACGACGACGTGCGAACGAAGGTCCGCGCGCACGGCGAGGATCCCGATGCGTTGGTGCGCACCTACGTGGATTCGGTCAATCGTATTCTCGAAAAACGGCCGCCTGGCATGACGATCGGAATGCATCTGTGCCGCGGCAATCTGCGCGGGCGATGGATGGCCTCGGGCAGCTACGAGCCGATCGCCGAGCGATTATTCAACGACGCTCGCGTCAACGGATTTTTTCTCGAATACGATTCGCCGCGCGCGGGCGATTTCTCGCCACTTCGATTCATGCCGAAAGACAAGTTCATCCGGCTCGGTCTGGTGAGCAGCAAGACTCCCATCCTCGAAGACGCGAATGTTTTACACTCGCGCATCGATGAGGCGGCGCGCTTCGCGCCAATCGAGGACATGGGAATCTCACCGCAGTGTGGTTTCGCGAGCACGGTGGGTGGCAACCCGCTTTCTGGCGATGATCAGAAAGCGAAGTTGCGCCTCGTGGTACAAACCGCCGACCGCGTGTGGCGATGATCCTGCTTTCGGTGACGCGCTGGTTTCTCAGGCCTTGAGAAATTGGGCGGCCTGCGCGCGCATTCGCTTTTCGGTTTCCTCGTCACCCAGTCCGCTGCGGCGAAGGTCCGGTCTCACCACTTCGATTGGATCGCGCAGATCATCGACATAGCCGAGCGCGTAGGCGCCGCGCGCATAGCCCATCAGGCGCAGTAACTCGACGGGCAAGGTTCGCGCGATTTCGAGCGGCACCGAGAGATACTGATTCTCTTCCTGGCGGAGCCACGAAACGTTGTAGGTGATGTTGATGCCGACGCGGGTGGCATCGGAACGATTTGCGCCGCCGCCGTGATAAACGCTTCCCGTATAGAAGAGCACCGATCCTTTCGTCATCTCCGCCGGCACGGTGTCATTTTCGCGAAACTGTAGCTTGTCCTCGAAATGATTGCTCCCGGGAACGACGCGAGTGGCGCCATTTTGTTCGGTGAAGTCGGTCATCGCCCATAGCGTGTTGCATTGAACTTCGTAATCCTTCGGAAACGGAAAAAAGTCGAAGGCCCATTGATCACGATGAATCGGCTGCGCGGGCTGGCCGGGATCGATTGCGATCACCTGGGTCAGATGAAGCTGAAAGCTCATCGCTTGCGATAGGACCTTCCTGGTCGTCGCTAGTACCAGTGGATTCATCACCAGATCGCGGCATCCTTGTGAGCGTCCGACCAACCCTCCGGTGCGTTTGGTGCGCCGCCCCGAGAAGTCGTCAGGTCCGAATCGAGTCGCGTCCATGTAGGGGCGCAACTCGTCGGCGACGGTGTCGATAACTTTCGGGGTAACCAGTCGATCGACGATTGCAGCGCCGTCCTGCGCGAGTGCCGCGGTTACTTCGTCTGCCGATGCGGTCGCGGCGAGATGCTTTATGCTCATGCGGATCCTCCGTGTCTTGAATGTAAGCCGACCAGCCGAGATAGAGTAAAGCCCCTCGACTTTCACCGAAAATCGAACCCGCCGATTTCATCCTGTAGCAGTGTGCGACTGCGAATGTATCATCGCGCTCCTTTTGTTTCAGGTCGCAAAGTGAAGCGCGGTTCCTCGCCAGTCCGTAGCATTTTGTGACTGTCACGATCCCGGCCGGTCCGAGCGCTGTTTCGTCACTGCGACTGTGTCGAAAGACGACGCTTCACTTCCAGTTCGGGACGCTCGGAGGAACGTTTTCGGCAAGCGGGTAAACACTTTTCTGGATCGTCTTTCCCCCGATGCCGCCCCTGTCACGGCGCGAACTTTATTAAATAGAGGCCGCACGAGGAGGCCGCCACATTGAGACCTCCTCCAGTAGATGAGCGGCTTGCGCGCCGGCGCGACACAGGGGGGCCGTGTCTACTCATTCGTTATCCCGTCTTCGGAAGCTGCTTGCGATCATTGTCGCATTCTTCCTGATCGGTTTTCTCGGACTCAGTTATTTTCTGGGCGTGAGCTATTGCGACGATCGCACCCAATTGATCGGCAATCATCCGATCGCCGCCGAGATCGCCAAAACCGCCGACAGCCCCGAACCCGGGGCCCGCCTCGATATGCAGATTCGATTTGCACTGCGCCACAAGGCGGCGCTCGAGCAGTTACTTGCCGAACAGCAGCATCCAACCTCGACGAACTATCACAAATGGCTCAAGAGCGAAGAGTTTTTTGAGCGCTTTGGTCCGACCAAATCGGAGATCAGGGCGGTAACGGATTGGCTTACCGGCGAAGGATTCAGCGTTACCGGTGTTTCGGCCGGCTATCTCGAATTCACTGGGAGCGTGGAGCAGGTCCAGCGAACCCTCGCAGTGAGGATCGCCCGATTCGGCAACGGCGACGCCTACGCCAACACCGCCGATCCATTTATTCCGATTCGATTTGCAAATGTGATCGGCTCTGTCACCGGGATGGACAACATGATCCATGCAGCGCCGGTCAGTCAGCACGCCAACGCTGGTTTCGACCCCGACGCAATCATCAGCGGGAGCCAGGCTTTCGGTCCGAATGACTTCCATACTTTCTATGACGAGAATCCGGTTCCAGGCAAAGACGGCAATGGAGATTGCATCGCGATCGTCGGCACTTCGGACTTTCTTGATTCGGCGATGACCGCATTCACCAATCAGTTCGGTCTTCCGCCCATCAGCTATACACGCGAGGTGCATGGGGCCAACCCAGGTATCAACGGCGCAGAAGTGGAAGCTGAACTCGATCTGCAATGGGCTCATACGGCCGCGCCCGCCGCATCGATCGTATTTCATCTCGGTGGATACCTCGTTAACGACATCACCGGCGCGGTCAACGACAACCAGTGTGGCGCCATCAGTATCAGCTACGGATTTTGCGGACCGTCCCCGGCGTTCATTAACGGCATCATTCATCCGTTGTTCCAGCAAGCGGCTGCGCAAGGCCAAAGCGTTTTCGTCTCGTCGGGCGATCAAGGCGCGGCTGGGCTAGGTTACGATCCGAACACCAATTCGTGCATCGCGAATAGCTCTCCGTCGGTCAACGAAATGTCCGCCGATCCGAACGTGACCTCGGTGGGGGGTACGCAGTTCACTCCGAAGTTCGCGGGCGGGAACGATCAGGGATATACGATCGAAAGCGCGTGGAATGACGTGAGCGGCGCGAGCGGCGGTGGTGCCAGCCAGGTCTTTTCGAAACCCGACTACCAGACTGGGCCGGGCGTTCCCAATGATGGCGCTCGTGATGTTCCGGACGTCTCGATGATGGCGAGTCCGAATGCTCCAGGCGCTTTCTTCGGCCATGACATGAGCGGCACCGGACAAGTGGTGTGCTGCGTGGGAGGCACCAGTTTGTCGGCGCCGCTGTGGGGAGCGTTTTCGCGAGTCGTCGCGGAGATCGTCGGACAGACACGTCTCGGCAACCTCAATACGATCATTTATCAACTCGCCAATCAGCAGTACGCGACGGCGGGCTTTCACGATGTGACCAACGGCAACAACGGCTTCAACGGCTTGCCCGGATTCAATGCGGGACCCGGCTACGACCAGGCAACCGGATGGGGGACCGTCGATTTCGAAGTCTTCGCCGATGCGGTGGGGAACCTTCTTAATCCCAGCGCTTCGCCGACCCCGACGGCGACACCCACGGCGACTCCGACCGCGACTCCAACCGCCACGCCATCGCCGCAGCCGACTGGCGGTGTTTTGAGCGTGCCTGCCACGATTAACTTTCCGGCCAGTGCAACCGGCCAGCCCGGTACGATGAAGACGCTGGTGATACGGAATCTGAGCCGGGGCTCGGCGCTATCGATTGACGTGGGCACGCTCACGTCGCCCTTTGTGGTTTCGGGCGCGGGACATTATTCCGTCGCGCCCGCTTCGAGCATTCCGATCGCGATTCTTTTCAGCCCCGTCAACTGCGGGACCTTCAAGCGGTCTCTCCAGATTACCAGCGGCGATCCAAAACATCCGAATGTGACGGTCGAGGTGGCCGCTCTCGTGCGCGGAGGCAAACTCTCGATGCCTGCGAAAGTGGCGTTGGCCGCGCCGCTGAGAGCGATCGCGACCCGGACTGTGACGCTGAAGAATTCCGGCGCCGGGATACTCTCGGGAACGGCGCAATCGTTCAACCAGGATTCGCCTTTCTCGCTGCTAGGCGGACCGGTCTCGTTCTGGCTCACGCCGGGTCAGACACAGGCGGTAACGATTCAGTTCAGACCGGCGAGTGCCGGCGCCGTTCATGGGAACCTTGTGATCGCGATGGTCGAACCCGCGGGAACCGCATCGATCAGTGTGTCGGGCTCAGGCAAGTAATCGATCGGGTTACCCAACGTGGGATACCATCCTCGCGTGACCGTCAGTTTGTAGTATTTCCCATCAGCGGCCGCCGAGCATCTCGAAGCATCTGCGCAACGACGGAACCGGTCAGCTTCCGATTTTACCCGGTAAATGGGCCCCCGTTGCGTTGAGATGGTTTTGCGCTTTTGCATCCATCGATAAGACTTGTCTATTCCCTCGCACGGCCACGCGGGCGCAGATGGAATCGACGGCGTACTTTCGCGTATCGCTTTGCTAAAGTGTGTACCTATCGGCCAAGTCCCGACGAGTTCCAAATGATTCGCCTCCATTACGCAAACCGGCTGGAGAATTTGATCGCGCCGCTGGCCGATGCGATCGCTACACAGCAGCGTGCGCGCCCGCTCGACCGCGTCACGATTGTGGTTCCCAGCCGCAGCATCGAGCAGTTCCTCAAACATCGTGTGTCGGAGGAGATCGGGATCGCTGCGAATCTCGATTTTCCGTTTCTTCGCAGGTTTCTGAGCGGAGTGCTCAAGGCGGCTGATTCGCAGGTCCGCATACTCGACGTCGAGGAGCTCGAGTTGGTTTTGTTCGAGAGCCTCCGAGCTGGGTTGCGTGACAGCGCTCACGATTTTCACGCGCCTCGCGCCTACATCGAGATGGGAGAGGGGACCGAGGCGGAGAAGGAACTGAGGACTCTCCGCCTCGCACGGCAGTTGGCGGGGCTATTTCGCGAATACTCAATTACACGGCGTTCGATGCTGCAAAAATGGATAAGAGATGGTGACGTTAAAGGCGAACAGTTTTCGGAGACTGAGAAATGGCAAAAGCATTTGTGGATGTCAACTTTCGCCGCAAATGGCTACTTGCGTAGCGAATGGAAAGGCGATTCCGAATGCAATTGGATATTACTTCCTGGCGCATTCGAAGCAGTCTCGACATCTAGCCTGAAGGCGGCACTTCCTTCCGCTGTGCACGTATTCGGCCTCGCATACGCGGGGCCTGCATACCTCAGAATATTTTCGCAAATAGGAAATCTAACTGAGCTTAATATATATGCGCTGAACCCATGTCTGGAGTTTTGGGAAGACGTGGAACACCTGTCGCGTATCGATCGCGAGTCATGGGCGCGGCACCATAGTAAAGTCGGAGGCGACCTGGATCAGTCCACCGATCCCTTCAACTTTAACGCGGCCGGCGATACCCCGGCGCTGCGTTTGTGGGCGCGGCCCGGTCGCGAATACATCCGGATGCTGAACGAGTTAACTGAGTGCGACTTCGATGCGCATTTCATCCATCAGAATCCATCGGGACCTTCGTCGCTGCTTGGCAATCTGCAGGAAGATATTTTGAATCGGGAACCAGAGAGAGTTCCGTCTGAGTCCAATGTTCCCGAAGATGACGCAAGCATCCGGTTTCTCGCCTGCCCGGGTATTGCGCGGGAGGCAGAGATCGTAGCGAACGAAATCTGGTCGATGCTCGAACACGACTCGCGCGGTCGCGATGCGATGCGTTTTCATCAGATTGGCGTGATCGTGCCAGACGCCTTGTACCAGGATTACTTGCCCCATATCGAAAGCGCGTTCTCGCGGCTTCACCAGTTGCCCATGAATATCGTAAATCACGGCTCCAACAGTGAAAGCCAGGTGCGGGAAGCTATCTCGCTGCTGTTGCGGCTTCCGCTCGGCCGTTTCTCGCGCGATGAGATGCTGCATCTTTTGAATCACCCCGCCATCAGGGGTGAAGATGCGGAACTGGAGACCGACCAGGCGAGCCGATGGTGCGGGGAGCTCGGTATCTTCTTCGGAGGTGATGCGGACGACCTAGCCAACACCTACATTCCTCGCGACACCTATCATTGGGACCAAGGCATTCGGCGCTTGGCGCTCGGTGTGTTCATGGGTGTCGAGCACGATCAGGATCCTCGCTTCTATAGCGCCCCCGAATCCATCGAGTACCTACCGTACGTGACGGCGCAGGACGAAATTCCAGCGATCGCAGTTTTCATTAAAAACGCACGACGGCTGCTCTTCGATGCGACCGAGATTCGATCGCGCAGATTAAGCCTCGCGCAATGGTCGCGGCTGCTGAGTGATCTGATCGTCACTCATATACATGTTGAAAGCCCGGCCGGTGAGCGTATCCGCGAGCGGTGCATTGCGGCTATCGAATCAATGGCGAGTCCCGAACTCAGATCGACGCCTGTCTCATACCAAATCGCGTATCAGGTAGCGTCGGCGCGGATCGCCGAGCTTGAATCGCAACTGGAGCAGTTCACGGAACACGGTATAGCTATCGGTCCGCTGTCGGCACTACGAGCGATTCCCTTTAGGGCGATCTTCCTGGTCGGATTGAATGAAGGTCAATTTCCCGAGCGTGACCGTCGCGATCCGATAGATCTCCGGTTGGCGCGCCGCAAGGCGGGAGATGTAACGCCGGCCGAGCGCGATAGATATCTCTTTCTGGAGACATTGCTGGCGGCGCGGGAACGCATCTGTCTGTCCTACATCGCTCGTGACGCAAAGACTGGAGACCGACTCGAACCGTCCTCGGTCGTGCGTGAATTGCAATTTATCTTACGTGGCTATCTGAATAGTCATACACTCGACCAACTGACTATCGAGCATCCTCTCAGTCGTTACGACAGTGAGTATTTTCCCGATATCCCGACGCAGGATTTGATTGGTGCTCGCAACCTCACAAGTTACGATCTCGAGGCGCGGCGAGGCGCCACGATGGCGGCCTTGCGAAAGGACGTGGCACGCCACTGCGGAGGGTTACCGTTACCCGGTCGCGACGACCCCATCTGTCAGCAACTGCAGGAAGATGCGCAGGAGGTGATGCGGCCTGCGCTGAGGATAGTGAAGATCCCTCGAACGCCGGTGATCCAAATCGGATCTCCTGCGGAGTTCTCGCTGCCGATTTCGGCACTGCGCAAATTTCTGGAGTGTCCGCTGCAAGGCGCTGCGCAGTACGCCTTGGGAATATTTGAAGATGATGGAGAACACCTGGAGCAGTGGCAGGATGAGCCAATCGCACAGTCAATACTCGATCGTACGACGCTCCTGCGTGAGGTATTCTGGAAGGTTCGCGGCAACCGCGAGCTTCTTGATAGTGAGTACTCAAAGGCGTTCCGGATTTCGCAGCTTGCCGGCGCGGCTCCCGTCGGTCCATTTGCCCAAGCCGCGCAGCGAATTGATCGAGAGAATATGGAGCAATGGCTAGAGCAGGCACGTAGCGCCGGATGCTCAAGCCTCGATCAGTGGCAAGCAGTCAGAATGGGACACAGCGATGAATTCGCTAAGGCGGACCGTATTGTGGGCGAGCTCTCGCTTCCGGTGCGCGCTGAGATTCGCGGCGAGACGCAAAGTAGAGTTGTGAAGATTCACGGAAGCGTAGGTTTCGTTTCTCCGGCCGGCAATGCGTCACTGCGTCTCGTGTTGCGAGACAAACCCAAGGCCAAGGATTTTCTCGGACCGTTTCTCTCCGCGATAGTGCTGGCGGCGGCGGGAGAGCTGACAGCTAACGAATTTTACGCGATTGTAGTTGGCGCAGGAAAAAACAAAGCCTGGAACGACACCCGAAGTCTTCATTGTCCCACCGCCGAGCAGGCTCACAGTTATTTGTCCGACTTACTTAGCGATCTACTTTTCGGAAAGAATCATTACTTCCTTCCGATCGAAGCCGTTGAAGAAGTGAATAAGGAAATTGCGCGGGGACGCGGGGGCGATCTGCTGGATGTAATCGAGGACACGCGCGACAACGAGTTTGCGAAATGTAGTTCTGACTATGGTCCTATCCGCAATGCCAGGCGATTCGAGCCGCCAACTGTGGAAGCGTTGAAAGGCATAATGGAGCGGCGCTTCGGACTCATCCGCGCAATTTTCGATCGGAAGAAACACTAAGTCATGGCCGCGCTTGCTTATCGCAGACCGGCGATCCTGAAGGAGATCCCGCATGACCGACATTCGGTGATCGAGGCCAGCGCTGGTACCGGTAAGACCTATACAGTTGAATACCTTGTTCTGGATCTTCTGCTGAGAACCGATAGCACGATCGATGGAGTTCTGGTTGTCACCTTCACAGAGAAGGCGGCGGCCGAATTGCGCGCGCGCATCCGCGCGCTCCTCGAGCGCGTGCTATCGGGCTTGGCGTCCGCCGAAGATCGTCGCGCGACCGATCTCGTCGTGATTGACGACGAGAGCAGGCGCAAAGTTGAGACGGCGCTGTTTTCGTTCGATAGCGCGCCAATCTCCACGATTCATGCGTTCTGCCGACGCATCCTCACCGAGCTAGCCTTCGATACCGGGACCGCATCCGGTCTCGAAGTGGTCGATGCGCATCGAGTGTTTCATCGCGCGTTCAGGAGCGAGTTGCGCGAGGTGCTTGCGGTGGAAGATTCCACCCGCCCGCTGCTCGACGAATGGATGACTGACGGTGAGACCGCGGGACGCCTGAATTTAGTGGACTCGCTCGAAGACCTTTTACGCGAGGCCCACTTCAATCGGTACCTGCAAAGCGGTACTGCCGAACGGAATCGGCGCGAGGTCAGCGAACTTAGCGAGATCTTCGATCCGGATCTTCTCAAGAAGCTCTGCAACCGAAACCGCAAAGCGTCGCCCAACGCCCTGAAAGCGATTGGCGACTTGGCCGAGGTGGTAAGCACGGCCAGTCTGACGCGAAAGCAGTTAGACTCAGCCTTCAGCGCTTTCAAGGACGGCTTCTTCTCGAATTTCGCGGCCAAAGCTGTCGATTCAAAAGAGCGCCGTCTGCTCGATGCCTTGCTGGCCGGACGCGCGGCGTGCTCTCTGGATGCGCGCGTTGTCGATACCTTCCTACCCCGAGTCGCCGATAGGCTTCGCAGCGACAAACGTCAAAACAGCGAAATCGACTATGGCGACATGCTCGAAGGTATATGGATCTCACTCGAGAGTGCGCGCGGGAAATCGCTCCTCTCGTTGTTGCGGGAACGCTACCGGTACGGTCTAGTTGACGAATTTCAGGACACCGACGACCTTCAATGGAAAATCTTTCGAAGGATTTTCCTCGAAAGCGGGGCTACAAACATTCTGTACGTTGTCGGCGATCCCAAGCAGGCGATCTATTCGTTTCGCGGCGCCGATGTTTTCACTTATCTCGAAGCGCGCAGTGAAATTTTGGAGTCAGGTGGGGCGTCGGTAAAGCTGGTCGAGAACTATCGCTCGACCAACGTCTTGATAGACGCGCTGAATTGTATTCTCGACGAGCGAGCCACACCGTCGCTCTTCAGTGGCGACATCAAGTACGACGATCCGGTACACTCCGGGCGCGCGGAACTGCGAGCGCGTCATTCCGACGGAAGTCATCTCATACCGGTAACTCTGCTCAGATATTGTCCGGATAACGCGCCGGCGGGTGTCGCGAGGATGCGCGCCGGCCTTGGACGCCACATAGCGTCTGAGATTCGCAGAATGCTATTCGACCCGGATTCTGTGGTGACTGTCAGTGATGAGAAAGAGTCGCGACGCGTCGAGGCGAAGGACATTTATATACTCACCCGTACCGGCACCGAAGCGGTCGAAATAGGTGGCTATCTTCGCGAGCAAGGAGTTCCCTTCGCCTTCTACAAGAAAGATGGCCTGTTCCAAACCAGCGAGGCCTACGATGTCCTGGATATTCTAAGCGCGATTGAAGAACCCGAGTCGCAATCGAAACGACTGAAGGCCTGGATCTCACAGTTTTTCGCGGTGCCCTATCAGGATCTCTTTGGCCGCGGTGAGGTTCCGTCAGATCATGCACTCACTGAACGGCTGTATGAATGGAAAAGACTGGCCGACCAGGAACGATTCGGGACATTGTTTGATCAACTAGTTCATCGAAGTGGATTAGTCAGTCGCGAGCTATTTCTTTCAAACGGCGAACGCGAATTGACTAACTATTTGCATATCTTCGAAATGTTGTTGGAGCAGATACTGAGGGAAAGGCTTTCGCTTAGAGAGATTATCAGCCGCCTTGAATCATTCATCGCTGAAACCGCACTTCCCGCCGAGATCGACAGCAATATTCAAAGAATCGAAAGTGAGCGCGGCGCGGTCCAGATCATGACCGTCCACATGAGCAAAGGATTGCAGGCTGATGTCGTGTTTCTTTTCGGCGGCACTGTCAAACCGACGATTCCCCCACGAGTGTCTGTTTATCACGATGAGAAGCATGAGCGTCGGATTGCGATCGGCAGGGCCGCGAGGACACAGGCTGAGGAGTCTCTTCAGCGCGAAAGCCGGGAGGAAAACGAACGCCTCGCGTACGTCGCGCTCACGCGCGCTCGCGCGAAAGTATACTTGCCTGTCTACCCGGACGGCTCTACCAAATGGCCCGTGAACGGATACTACGAAGCGCTGAATGATCGCCTGAAGATGTTGAGCCTGGAAGTCGATCGTGGCGAGGCATCTCCGAAACTCTTCGAACGGATCGATGTGCATGACGCTCCGTATGATGCCCAGAGCGTGTCCGCAAAGTTGGAGCGCACAATAGCAACCTGGTCGCCGCCGACATCATTGATGAACATTCTAAAGGGCGGCAAGCCGGAGCGGTTTTTCGAAGATCTTCGTGATCGCTGCAGGTCGATGCAGACGCGATCGTACACTTCGCTCGAGGGTCGCGGGACGCTGAGGCCGAGCAGGAACGACATCGAACTCGAGGAGTTCAAATATGATCTCGATGCCCCAACTGAGGTCGCTGATTTGAAGGGCGGTCGTCGGGTCGGGATTTTCCTTCATGAAGTCATCGAGAAACTCGACATGGAGTCGTTCAACGCGGCGCGCGACATTGGCTCCTGGAGAGAGCAGGAGGATGTTGGGCGTGTCTTTGCCGACGCGATGCGCCGGCATCAGGTGACCGATGCGCGATGGTTCGAGCGGGGCATCGAAATTGTCTTCAACGCGCTGACGTCGCGCATCGCGACCTCAAATGGAAACCTGATTGGTCCTTTGTACAAATGCCGCAATGTGCGCGAGATGGAATTTGTCTACCCAGTCCCGGAGCGTACGCATCCGCTGCTGCAGTCTGCGAGCGATGGTAAGTGGTCAGTCAAACGGGGCTATCTGAAGGGGTTTGTGGATTTTGTTTTCGAGGACGGAGGCCTGCACTACTTCGCCGATTGGAAAAGCGATTCTCTTCCGACTTACGATCGAAATTCGATAGAGCCGCATGTCAAAGAACACTACGATCTTCAGGCGAAAATATATTCGATAGGCATAGTTCGTCTCTTGGGCATCCGAAGCAAAGTGGAATACGACGGGCGCTTCGGTGGGCTGCTGTACCTATTCATTCGGGGAATGAAACACAACGGCCAGGGCGAGGCGGGAGTATATTTTCAACGCCCCGATTGGACTGAGATAACCCGTTACGAACGCGAGCTGATCGGAGCGATTCCAGAAATCGAAACGACAGCATGAGCGCGCCGTACGACAGGCTGGGCGTGCAAACCGGATGGCGCCGATTCTCGCTCGACGCTAACGCGAACACGCGAAGAAGATTCGAGCAACAGCTACGCGACATCGAGGCAGGGACAGCAGCGCTCAACTTGAATTCCAGCTCGGTCCACCTGGCGGCGGAAATCGCAGCGCTAGAACCCGATCTCGACGATGAACGGCGCGTTGCTCTGATCTTGCTAGTCGTCAGTTCTCTTGCTGCCTTGGAAGAGGGTAGCACGCGCTTTCCAGTCACCGGGCCGCAGTCTGTCGAGCCGATGCGGCGGCTGCTGAGTCCCTTGTGTGGAGAGTCGTTCGGAAGCGACGGCATCGAGCGAATAAGGGCCGCCATCGAGCGAATACTCATTTCGAACTCTGTTTCGGGAGTGATCGGATCAAACCCGAATGACTATAAGCCACTGATATACTTGCCACCCTTCATTTACCAATATCGCATCCTGTCAGCTGAGGTAGCACTCGCGCGGAGACTCGCTACGCTGATAAACGCTCATTTAGCGCGAGTTGACGACGCGAGGGTTCGTGACTTGCTATTGGAGTTGACTACTCACTTCGCGACGTTTGGCGGACGGCGTGTTGAGTTGTCTGCGGAGCAGCGCGCGGCGATTGAATGCGCGGTCAGGGCGCCGTTGACGATCATTTCCGGCGGTCCCGGTACCGGCAAGACCTCGATCATACTCGCGATATTGAAGGTGCTGGTGGGCGCGGGTGTGGACCCTAAGGAGATCGCGCTGGCAGCGCCGACCGGCAAAGCCGCTTATCGAATCGGTGAATCGATTCGGGAGAGTCTTCCGGACGACCCCAACGGCCCAGCCTTCTGGAAAGCCTGTCCACAACCGACCACCGTTCACCGCCTGCTCGGCTATTCGCCGACGCGCAGACGCTTTCGTCATCACCGTAATAACCCTCTGTCTGCTCAGGTGGTAATCGTTCAACGAGGGCTCGATGCTCGATCTCGAATTGATGTCGCATCTACTCGATGCGCTGCGCCCTGACGCCCGGCTGGTCATCCTTGGTGATGCGGATCAGCTGCCGTCGGTATCCGCGGGTGCAATCTTTCGCGATCTGGCGCCCGTCGCCGGTGAAGGTAATTCTGCGCTCACGCGAAACTGCGTGCGGCTTACCCGCAGCTATAGAATGGAACGCGACGAGGCCGGTGGCAGGGTTATTTTCAACCTCGCGAGCGCAATCAATGCGGGCGATATGGCTCTCTTCGCAGCGGCTGAGGGTGGCAGCGCTGCTACCGTTACCCGGCGTGGCTTGGCTCAGGAGATCGAGTTTGTCGGGGCAGAATGGCTCGACGATGAGATCGCGAGCGGAGCATTCCTGGAGCGGTGGTATGCGGAGCAAGTTCGGGGCGATGGCGAAGCGGGAGATTTGAAGAATCGCATCTTCACCTCCCTGGAAAGCGGCTTTGCGCCGACTGAGTGCGCGTCTCTGCGTCGCATATTCGAAAACGTCGCGAGGTCGCGAATACTGTGCGTCACGCGGGTGCTCGATTCCGGATCCGAGCGGATCAACTCGCTGCTGCATCGGCGGGTCGCACATGACCAGGGAACAGCTCCCGAGCGCGATCAGTTCATTGTCGGCGAACCGGTCATGGTGTTACGCAACGACTACGAGCGGATGCTGTTCAACGGCGATCTGGGCGTAGTGCTCCGAGTGCGCAGGCCAGACTCTGAGGCGGGGCGGATGGCGGTTTTTCCGCGAGGCGATAATTTCGTCGCGTTCAGGATTGAGGCGCTCATGGAGCATCTCGAACTCTGTTACGCGATGACGGTGCACAAGGCGCAAGGATCGGAATTTGATTCGGTCGCCGTCATCATGCCGGACAAGGATATTCCGATCCTGAGCCGCGAAATTCTCTATACCGCGGTTAGCCGCGCGCGCAGATCGGTGACTATCATCGGATCGAAGAACGTGATCCAGGCCGGAATTTCGCGCAGGATCGAGCGCTATTCCGGTGTGCGAGAGCAACTTGCACAGTGTCTCCGAGAATCGCAGCGAGCGTGACGTATGCCCAGCAATTTCATTTTCGAAAAACAGGCACCGATCACCACGATCACTTTCAGCCGTCCGGAGCGGCGCAATTGCCTGAATGAAGAAGTGATCTTCGATTTCGAGAAACTGCTTCACATAGTGCGCGACGATCGCGAGACCCGCGCGCTGATCGTCACGGGAACCGGCGCTGCGTTCTGTTCGGGCGCGGATGTTTCGGCGCTCAAAGCCTCCGAGGACCGGGAGCAACAGCGCGTATTCTCGAAACAAGCCGGCAAGCGAATGCCTCGGCTTATCGGGCGTGTCTTCGATGTGTTGGCGAATCTCGACGCGGTGACAATCGGAGCGATCAACGGCTATGCGGTGGGTGGTGGATGGTCTTGGGCGCTCGCGTTTGATTTTTGCCTCGCGGTCGAGGATGCGGAGTTCTGGGTTCCTGAAGTCGATATGGGCGTTCCCTATCGCGGTGCTCCAGCCAAGGTTCTGGCCGCGCGGCTCGGTCCCTGGCGCGCCAAGGAAGCGATCCTGATGTGCCGTCATTACAAAGCCGCTGAGCTGCTCGCGCTCGGCGTGATCAATCAAGTGGTGAAGCCGAATGAACTGATGCCGGCCGCGCAGGAACTGGCGCGCACGATGGTGGCAAAGCCGGCCGAGGCGATCGCGAATTCCAAGCGCGACATCAACGCGATGTTCTTCGGGCAGCGGCTTTTCTGAACGTGGCGTGGCGCGATAGAGCTTGGCAATCGCGAAGCTTCGGTACTACGCTTCCGCAGGAATAACGAATCGTTCGGAGGCGCGAGCCATGTCTGTCGAGACCAAATCCGAAGCGCAGAAGATTCGCGCATCGTTGAAGCACCCCATTGTCGATGCCGATGGCCACTGGCTGGAATTCCCACCGGTCATTCTCGATCAGCTGAGAAAAATCGGCGGCGATGTCGCCGTCAGCGGATTCGTTTCGTTCAACAAAGGAGTGGCGCAGGCGCTCGCCGCAACTCCCGAGCAGCGCAAGGCGATGCGTCGCGCGCAGGAGGCGTTCTGGGCTGTGCCGACCAGGAACACGCTCGATCGCGCGACCGAGCTGCTGCCGAAGCTGCTTTACGAACGCCTCGACGAATTCGGGATCGATTTCACCGTCCTCTACCCGACTTCTGGTCTCGGCGTTCCGTTTCATCCCGATGAGCACACGCGCCGCACTACCTGCCGCGCGTTCAATACGTTCATCGCCGACTACTTCGGCGAGTTTTCCGATCGCATGACGCCCGCGGCGGTGATCCCGATGCATACGCCCGAGGAAGCCATCGACGAGTTGGAGCATGCGGTCAAAAAACTCGGACTCAAAGTAGTGATGATGGCGAGCATAGTGCGGCGGCGAAATCCCGCCGAGCAAATGCCCAGCGGCGCGCATGCGGTGCGATGGTTTGACGTGCTCGGCCTCGACAGCGAGTACGATTATGATCCCGTGTGGGCGAAGTGCGTCGAGTTGGGAGTCTCGCCTACGTTTCACGCGGGCTCGCGCGGGATCGGTTTGCGCGTGTCCCCCACCAATTTCGTCTACAACCACATCGGCCATTTCGCAGCCGCGAGCGAGGCGGTGTGCAAGGCCATTTTCATGGGCGGCGTGACCCGGCGCTTTCCGACCCTCAAGATGGGCTTCCTCGAAGGCGGCGTGGGATGGGCTTGCGGGCTTTACAGCGATCTCATCGGGCATTGGAAGAAGCGCAATCGCGAGGCCCTGGAGGAAGTGAATCCGGCGAATCTCGATACCGCGAAGCTTGCGAAGCTGGTCGGGCAGTACGGCGGCCGGTGGATCGAGCAATGGCGCGGTAACATCGAATCCATCGTTCAACCCGATCTGACGCCGAACATCGGTGGCATCAAGGAGCTGGATGACTACGCCGCGTGCAAGATCAAACGTCCGGAGGACATTCGCGATCTCTTCGTGAACAATTTCTACTTCGGATGCGAGGCCGACGATCCTCTCAATTCGTACGCGTTCAATCGCAAAGCCAATCCGTACGGCGCGAAGATGAATGTGCTGTTCGGATCCGACATCGGGCATTTCGACGTGCAGGACATGAAGGAAGTGGTGCCGGAAGCATACGAGCTGGTGGAGGAGCAACTCATCACCGAAGATGACTTGCGCGACTTCATGTTTACCAATCCGGTGCGCTTCTGGGGCGAGGCGAATCCGAACTTCTTCGCCGGCACGCGGGTGGAGAAGGAAGCGCGGTCGTTACTGAGTTCGGTGAGCGCGGCCGCGGGTCGCTAAGGCGTCGGGAGGCAACAAAAAGGCGAAAGCCTCGCACAAGTAGTTACATCCTGATAGGATTACAAAGCGGCGCCCGAACGGGCGCCGCTGCTATTTTGGAGCTGTCGCAACACAACATGATTTTACATAAACGAACCCACCAAGTACCTGAAAATAAAGGGTTTTCAGTTTTGGCTTTCGGGAAACGAACCCCCCGAAGGATTTCGGAGGATGAAGAGGCGCAAAAATGAACCCACTGCGATGCCTCTACGAGGGATCTCGCACGGCGCTATTCGAGGCGAACAAGAACGCAAAAACAAACCCACTTTACGCGGCGGCGGGCATCCAATTCCTCGCTACGAAATGAGAAAAACAAAGCCACTCGCGGATCAGGAGAATGAATTGCGTAACGCACTGATATCATTGGGGAATCTGTCGTTGCCGAACCGGCCGGTTAGGGCAAGGATCCGGCCCGGGCGTCCAAAAAGAAAAGGGGCGAGACCGATGTCTCGCCCCTTCCTCATTAGTCGGTGAATAGCTACTCGAATAGCTATCAGCTATGCCATGGCTCCACGAGAATCTTCGCGTGACGCTCCGGTGACGCGAGATCCTGGAATGCCTGCGCGACGCCCTCGACGCCCACCTTGCCCGTGATCAGCGGAGCGACCGGAATCTTTCCCTCCGCGATATTGTGCAGCGTGCTCGCGAATTCATCCGGCGTGTATCCGAGGACGAACTGCAGATTGAGTTCCTTGTTAATGCCGAAGAACGGCTCGAAGTGGTCCGTCTCCATGCACACGCCGACGACCACGATTCGTGCGCCGCGCGGCGCCTTCATCATGATCTGCTCGATGACGCCGGGAATGCCGACGCATTCGAAAATGACCGCGGGCTTGAGTCCGAGGTCGCTCATGAATCCGGCCGGCGCCGCCGCGTTCGAGGGGTCCTTCGCCATCTCGGTCCACGTCTCGTAGGGCGACTTCTCCTTCGGGTCGACCACCACGTCCGCGCCCATCTTCACCGCCAGCTCTCGCCTGCGAGGCGAGAAATCCGCCGCGATGATCGGCCCCGCGCCTTTGAGCTTCAGCGCCGCGATCACCGCGAGGCCCACCGGACCGCATCCGATGACGAGCGGGACGTCGCGCTTGTCCAGCCGCGCCATCTGCGCCGCGTGATAGCCGACCGCCATCGGCTCGGTCAGCGCGGCGTGTTCGGTGGAGAGGCCGTTGGGAACCGGCAGCAGCAGACCCTCGGTGAGCCGCATGAATTCGGCATAGCCGCCCGGGTTGTCATTCGAGTAGCCGACCGCTTGCACGCCGCCGCCGCGCAGCAGAATCGGGAACGAGCACACGCGCGCTCCCGCCTTGAGGGTCTTCTGGGTGCCCGGTCCGAACTCGACCACCTCGGCGCAGAATTCATGGCCCATCACGATGTCGCGATTGAGATCCATGCCGAAGGCGCCGCCGCCCGATCGGTTGTTGGCTTCGACCAGTTTGTCGGCGAACTTCAATGCGTGAAGATCGGAGCCGCAGATTCCGCAGGCGAGCGTTTTGACCAGCACCTCGCCAGGCCCGAGTTCCGGAACCGGCATCTCATCGACCACGAGTTTTTTGTTTCGCATTATGGCGGCGCGCATAAAAACCTCCGAAAGTGGCACAGGCTTCAGCCTGTATCAGCATTCAACCGCGAATATCACACCACCGAGCGCAATCCTCAAGGGGACGGACGCGCCGAGGTTCGGACTCGGGAACGGCAGTTAGGAAGACCGGGCGCTCTTGGAAATCACGCGCACGGTCTCGGGCTCGACGCGCAAGGAGCTAGCGCTCTTCAACCATCGCGGGCGTCCAGTTCTTGATTCGCCGCTCCGTTCTCTGCGAAGGATTCTCGAAGTCGTAGCTGACGGCGCGAGTTTCCTGCGTGAACTCCTCGGCGCGATCGAGCACGTTGACGTTCAGCGTGGCGTAAGAGGAAGGGCCGGCCGAAAGCACCGCGGCGACATAAATTCCACATCCTTTGCAGACGAGAAAATCTGCGGTCTTTAGACCGAAGCGGTAACGCAGGAGCAGTTTCGGACGCACTATGATGCGCAGGCTCCCTTTCGGGTCGGATGTCGTCCGCGCGCCATGTCTTCTACAAAACGAACACTGATCCGTGCGCAACGGAAGCTCGTCGATCGCGAGTTCCGTGTTGAACTCGACCTTGATATTTCCGCAATGACATCCGCCCGCAAAATGATTCATCGCCGTGTGATCCGGATCGGCGATATAGCTCGTTTGAGCAGAGAGGTTCAATCTTACCCAGGCCGATTTGGCGGGGCTGCTGCGACTCGGCGAATACGGTGTCGCGCTGGGAGTCGGGGAGAAATGTTCAGACCGCCGCGATGGACATGCTGCTCCGGCTGATCCGCGATCTGCCCGGCAGCATCGAGTACCTGCGCGACCTCGCCGCTTTATCGCTTCCTTAGGAGCATGGGCGTCGCGACAGACTCCGCGAGAACGTACCTCAGTCCGCAGGCATGCATCATTGTGTTCATTGACATGTTAACGCTGATGTTCTATATATGCGCACAAGTAATACCACAAGAAGGTTAATACGTGTGGAAGCAGACGTTGGAATGAACGAAGGAAAAGGGTTTCCGAGACTGTTCCGCGCCGTTGAAGTTCCCTTGGCCCTTTACCTGCGACCCAGCCGAAGCGATCACATCGTGCTGGCTCAAGCTCTAATTGAGGGCCTAACGGGATTGAGGGGTATTGTTTTTAATCCTGCCTTGGTGAAGCCCCAAGAGGAACTGCGTGGCGAGGCACTGCGAAGAGGGATCGAGAGAATCCTCGATACACGGATTATGGAGTTGGCGACCCCGACGGCTGAACGTCGTCCGGAACTCCTAGCACTCCCATGGGCTTCTGCCGCGCGAAAAAGGCCTGAAGAACTAACTGCCGTTGCGTCACGAGAAACGGCGAAAACGATTGCGGAATTCGTAGTGACCAACAATTTTAGCGCTGTGCTTGCCCCAACTCACTATCTGGCGAGTGCGAAAGACCTTTGGATCTCGGTTGATTCTTTCATGACCCAAGCTCTTCGCGATTGCCTCGATGCAATGGGAGGAACCGAAGTCCCTATCTACTATCCGTTGGCGATTCCGTCCGCAGATTTTCGCGACGCATCGAAGCGATATGGGATCATGCGCATACTAACGGACTTGCCAATCGATTCGATTTGGCTGCGTGTGCATCCGTTCGGCACGTCTACAAGCGGTCCAGTTGTCCTGAGAGGCTACATCGCGGCTTGCCAAGACCTTCACCAGTTGGGCATTCCGCTTGTGGCAGAAAAAACGGGCACGGTGGGTATTGCGCTGATGGCATTTGGCGCCGTCGGTGGAATCGAGAGTGGCATCACGTCTGGGGAAAGCTTCGACATGGGCAGACTCATGAGAGTCCCGAAGAAGGAAAAGAAACCCTTCGCCACTTCTCCTCGCGTGTACCTACCAGAGCTAGGTGCATTTTTGGATGTCAAACAGGCGCGCGAGTTCTTCGATATTCGCGGGATGAAAACTTCCTTCGGCTGTCGCGAACGATGTTGCCCGCGCGGCTTACAAGACATGCTCGGTGATCCGCGTAAACATTTCGTGATGACGAGGAGTCGGG
Source organism: uncultured delta proteobacterium (assembly GCA_963815835.1). GTDB lineage: Bacteria > Desulfobacterota > Binatia > Binatales > Binataceae > DATGKG01. Next base: position 854,522 of record CAWFIF010000001.1, on the reverse strand, counting down.
AAGTAGGGCGAATCAGCTCCGTTCCTGTACCGCTGCGTCGGCAGATCTATATGGAAGAGATCTTACGCCCGGCAACTGACTTGGCACTCCAAGCGAGTCGCGTATATCCAATATTGGATGTGCCGAGGCGAAGAGTTGAATCATGGCGCGGCACTCTCGGTGCCGTCGAACGCCAAAGCCCTCTAAGGAGTTGGTCGCAGCCACCTAATGGACGGCGCGTGAATCGCCGCCGAGCCTCAGCATAATGACCAAGGGAAGGTGACTTCTAGTGGCAGAGGCACTCGTCCACCAGTTGGACAGACTACAAAAGCGAGCAGGAATCCGTTTTCGAGAGATCGCGCACCTCTTGGAAACGACACCGCAAACGGTTTCACGGTGGAAATCTGGCAAGGTCGAGCCCCAGGCGGACAGACTCAAGCAGCTTCTAGCTCTCACGTACCTAGCAGAGGAGCTTTCGGAATTCTACACGCCGGAACAGGCTCGTTTGTGGCTGTTCAAGCCCCACACGCTGCTGAAGGGTGACACGCCCGCGGACAGGATTCGTGCAGGCAAACTAGATGATGTTCGTGCGCTAATAGCTCAGTTGAAAGACGGAGCCTACGTTTGATTTTGCGCGGGTGAGAAGACCAAGGTGGCTTTTCGTCCCGCGTCCGATCTGCTGAAGCTGCTTGAAAAACTCGACAGCCATCTTTGGGACGGATTTGTCTGGCGACACATGTTCGCCGACAATTATCCAAGCCGTCAGAACGTGCAAGGTGCGCGATGGAATCCTCCCGCAGTTCCCGCCATCTACTGCAGCCTTGATCGTGCAACCGCGCTTGCCGAGGGCGACTACGCCATCGCCGTGCAGCCCCTAAAGCCGACAGTTAAGCGCACCATCTATAAGCTCCATGTGCGTCTTGAAAAGGTTCTGGATCTTTCGAGTCGGTCGGTGCTGCTCGATCTGGGTATCAACGATCAATCTATGGGCAGTGTCGATCATGCCGTCTGTCAGCGGATTGGCGGTGCGGTCGAATGGCTCGAGCACGACGGTCTGATCGTACCGTCTGCTCGGGGTTCCGGATTGAACCTCGTCATTTTCCCGCGCAAGCAGGGAGCGGGGGCGGATTTTGAGATACTCGAGAGCGAGATCATCACCTAGGCGTGTTGCTTTCGTTCGCACTATTGTTTCGATGGCTTCTGCGGAAGGTTGTCAAGAGCCATCAAATGATCCCATCGCGGTGCAGCGACGCGAGGTCGTCGGAAGACAGGCCGAGGCGATCGCAGAGGATCTGCGCGTTGTGCTCGCTCAGGCGCGGAGCGCCGCTGCGCAGTTGCCATGGCGTGCGGCTGAACAAACCGACGCCAGCGCCGATCAAAGATCGCCGACGCGGCGCATCTTTTCGGAAACTTCTCTCATCACCGTCTGCGGCAATCGTCCCAGCGGTCGGAGTAGCCGTCGCCGATCGATCGCCCGGGACTGATCGATCATCACCTCGCAGTTGCGGGCGTTGCCGGCGATTCCTGCGGGCAACTCGACGCGCAGGATGTTCTCGCCGCTCAGCCGCGTGGTGCAGGGAAGGATCCACGTGCTCGCGTGGTCCGTTTCGTTCAGCAGATCCGACTGGACCACGACGACCGGCCTCACCTTTCCCGGCTCGCTGCCGCGGCGAGGATTTAGATCGGCCGACCATAGCTCTCCCCGTCGCGGAGACCGCTCAGGCATCTTCGAGACCGTCGCTCGCCAACGGATCAAAGTCTCGTATCGCCTCCAGGGTCGAGGGCCGGACCCGTGCCGAGGCTTCGCGGAACTGGCGGCGAAGCTGCTCTCGGGAAACCGATTCCTCCAATAGCGTGAGCGAGCGGCGGATTACTTCAGTGTTGGAGCGGGCTTTGAGCAGGCGTCTGAGTCGGCGGACTTGCGCGTGTTCCGCCGGCGCGAGGGTAAACGATGACTTTGCGGCGGTACGATTCTTCATGCTTCTTTCATACCTGCTTCAGCTAGAACGATGCAACGCCGGAGCACGGTCGATTGCCGGAATCTAGCGTCCGCCGATATGCGATCCGCTCCTCGGCCTATCCGCCGGTAGCAGAATTCAGATGATCCCGTCGCGGCTCAGCGTCGCGAGGTCATCGGAAGACACGCCGAGGCGGTCGCCGAGAATCATCGTGTTGTGCTCGCCCAATCGCGGCGCGCCGCTGCGCAGTTGCCATGGCGTGCGGCTGAACACGCATGGCGCACCCGGCATCCGCACCACCCGCGCGGCGGGATGGTCATGCTCGACGAAAAATCCGCGCGCCTTGTACTGCGGGTTGTTGGCGACCTCGGAAGGAAGGTTCACGGAAAAGCATGGCACGTGCTGGGCCTGCGCTTTCTCGAATGCGTCCTGGCGGGTCTCATTGGAGAGCCAATCGATGAGCGAGGCCTCGACCGCATCGTGATGAGTCGCGCGAAGCATCAGAGTCGAGAAAATTTCCGACTCGGCCCATTCGGGATTGCCCATCGCCACCTTGGTGCCTTTCCAGAAGCGGTCGGTGATGGGACTGAAACTCACCCATCCGTCCTTGCACGGATAAACCCACGGCAGACCCAGCTTGGCGCGGGTGCGGATGCGCACGCCATAGGGCGCGTCGGCCTTCTCATGGGTATGAATTCCTACCGCGGGGCGGAACATGCTGACCATCGCGAGCCACGAGCTGGTGTCGACGTGTTGGCCCTTGCCGGTGCGCTTGCGCTGAAAGAACGCGCACATCGCGGCGGTCGCGCCGGTGTATCCCGCCAGATAGTCGGCCTGGTGATCGGCGGGTTTGAGCGGCGAATGTTTGGCGAAATCCGTCACCTGGTTAACCGGCGTCTCCCATCCTACCCCGCTCATATGGGTGGCGATGAGATCGCCGCCGCGCACGTCGCGATACCTCGAATCGGCGCCGAAGGTGGTGAGCGAGACGGCAATCAGGCGCGGAAATCGCTCGACGAAGGTTCGCCATCCGATCGCCAATCGATCATTTTCAGCGGGCAGATTCGGATTGAACAGGATATCAGCGGAATCGAGCAGCTTGAAAAACAGCTCGCGGCCCCGCTTGCGCTCGAGATTCAGCGTGACGCCGAGCTTGTTGGTGTTGAGGTAGAGATGAAGGCCGCCGGTTTCGGGATCGGGCAACTCATCCTTGAAGGGGCCGCGCAGGCGCTCGGGCGCGCCGGTGCGAGGCGGCTCGACCTTGATGACCTCGGCGCCGTGGTCGGCAAAGGCCTTGCCGGCCATCGCGCCGGCATAATTCGGCATATTGTCGAAGCATGAAAGTTCGACAACCCTGATGCCTTCCAATGCGCGCGGCGGCAATTTCGCGTCAGCCACTCCCGCTCCTATTTCGATCCATCGCGGAAGTCTTGCAGGATGCCGAGCAACTCGCGCATCGACCGCATCACGTGATGCGGCTTGTACTCGGGATGCGTGAGGAGGTGGTCGTAGGTCGCGGGACCGGTGGCGACGGCAATCGCGGCGCCGAACTCGGCATTCATCGCGGCCATGATGTCGCGCGGCTCATCGCCAACGTACACGCATGCGCGGGGGTTGACCTCGGCACGGCGGGCGGTCTCGCGGAGGCTATCGCTCTTATCGAGGGCGCGAGTCAGCGAAGTGGTGTTTTGAGTTACTACCTGGTCGAGGTATGCGGCAAGACCCACCATCGCAAGCTTTTTCAGCAGGAGGCGCGAGTCGCCGGGACGGCTTGTAACGACGCCGGTGGCATAACCTCGGCGCTTGAGTTCGGCTAAAACCTCAGGCACATGGGGGAGAATTTCCATCCGTTCGGTTCTGTCAACTTCAGTCATAAAGTAGGCGAAGGCCAACTTCGCAAAATCCCATTGCATGTGCTGTGGCACGCCGAGCATGCGATCGTCTTCCGCGACGGCTTGCCAGTAGCGCTCGCGCGTGAGGGGCGGCGTATGACCGAGATCGTCGAGCGCTTTTTTCGCCGCGAGATAAAGCGGTCCGTGGATATCGACCAGCGTTCCGTCGAGGTCGAAAAAGATCGCCTTGAATTCCAGATTCGACAAAGTTGTGTTCCATAGCTGCCCCATCACTTGAGGCAGCATCCTCCTTTGAACCCCGCCGATCCGCGCCTTGTCAAGTGCGATGGCGACTCGCCTCCGCCTTAAACGCCACGGCGAAGCGGCCCTCCGGCGGGCAACGCAGTTCGATCAGCGATTCGGCGGATGCACTCGCCGCCGCGCTCAGCGCAAGGACTGCCGCATCGGCCTCATCGAGAGTCCTCGGCGCTTCGAAGTTCGTTACCCTGATGATGGCCGCCAACCGCGCGCAAATGTTTCGACGCACGCGGAGCGCTTCTCCGCGCAGCCTTTTCGGCGGAAGCTTTGCGCCATCAGACCAAAGCCGCATTAGCAAATCCGGGTACGATTCGAACGTACGGATGCCCAGTTGCTCGAGCGCAGGGAAAACGGCGAACCCCGCGAGCATGAAACGCGTGAATGTTCCGCCTGCGATTGATCCGGTCCCGGTCGCGCGAGGAAAGTAGATCACCGATGCGAGCAATTCCTCGGCGATCGCGCGCAGATGCGGTTTGCATCCGCGCTTCACGGCGCATCCGGCGAAATAGCTGGCGAGCGGAGTTGGAAACATCGAGAGCGGCCGCATGGTTCCGTTGAATGTCGCGCGAAGCAGGCCACGCAGTGATGCGTCGATGAGTCTCGCCGGAGGCGCCTGTGGCCGTTGAACCATCTTGCCGCTGGAGCAATCGACGTCGCGCGGCGTGCGAGGCGAATCGACAAGCGCCACACTCCCTCGGAGATCGTGCCCGACAGCTTTGGAAATGCGCTGTGCGATCGATTCGGCAACCGGACTCCTGATCCCCTCCAGCGGCACGCGATGATACGACAGAGCCCTGCGATCCGCCGTCAACATCGCGAGGTCGAAGTAGTCCTCGCCCACATCGACGCCGAGGATCGGCGCACCTTTCGCAATGACGATCTTGCCCCGCGTGCAAGCGCTCACTGAGGTGGATGTCGTTTGAATTCCGCCTCCTTCAGCGCACTCGATTTGACTCCGCGACGGCGCTGCGGCTAACTGGATCACAATGATGCTCAATCGCGACAACCGCAACGACGGCGATAATCGACGCTCATGCGTCTGCGCCTGCGTGCCGGTGTCGTGATCGAATAGACAAAAACCGGTTACCGGAAGAGGGCCGCGGGCGCATGAAGCTCGCGGCCTTTTTCTTTTCTCTCGACGAGGAGAAACGACATGAAGCGCCAGTTGATCGCGGAGCTGGATCGATCGCAATCGGAACCCGTTATTTTGAAGGGATGGATTCGGCGGATTCGGGAAACCAAATCGACCACTTTCGCCGTCATGCAGGATTGTTCGGGCGTCATCCAGGTGGTTGCGGATCCCGCCAATGTGAAGAACCTCGGCCTGCGCGCTGAATCCGCGATCATGATCATCGGCACGCCTCGCATCGACGAACGCGCGCCCGGTGGAATCGAGATCGATTGCGAGAAGCTCGAGGTTCTCAACCCGGCGGCGGAGGTGCTGCCGTTCACCTCGATTTCGCGGCTCGATCAGATCTCGCTCGATATCGCGATCAACAACCGGCCGCTCGCGCTTCGCACCGATCGCGGCGGCGCGATTTCTCGCATCGAGGCGGCGCTGGCCGAGGAGTTCCGTGCGGCGCTGCGGCGGCGCAGGTTCACGGAAATCTTCACCTCGAAGATCGTTGCGAGCGCGACCGAGGGCGGCACCAACCTGTTCGAGATCAAGTACTTCGATCGCGCGGCCTATCTTGCGCAGAGCCCACAGTTCTACAAGGAGCATGGCGTCGCCGGAATGGAGCGCGTGTTCGAGACCGGCCACGTCTATCGCGCCGAGCCGCATGCCTCGTCGCGACATCTTTGTGAGTATCTCTCGCTCGATCTCGAAATGGGATTTATCGATGGCCTCGACGACATCATCAACCTCGAGCGCGAGGTTCTGACCGAGATGTTCGCGGCGATTCGCGAGCGCTTCGCAAATTCACTCGCGCAGTTCGATTCGTACCTGCCGTCGCTCGAGGCGGCGCTGGCCTGGACCTTCGAGGAATGCCTCGATCGACTGCGTAAAGCGCATCGACGCTCCGATCTGGTCGACGATCTTGATCCGATGGCGGAGCGCCAGCTTTGCGAAATCGCGCAGAACGAGTCCGGCGTGGCTGCGCTCTTCGTAACTGAGTTTCCACTCAGCAGCCGGCCGTTCTATACGCATCCTGCGAGCGACGGCGTGCATGCTGCGGGTTTCGATTTGCTCCTGCGCGGGCTCGAAGTCACCACCGGCGGTCAGCGGCTGCATCGACGCTCGGATCTCGAAGCGGCGCTGCGGGCGCGAGGCATCGAGGCCGCGGCGTTCCAGTCGCATCTCAAGATGTTCGATTTCGGAATGCCGCCGCATGGCGGCCTCGCGATCGGATTGGAGCGCCTGACCTGCCAAGTGCTTGGTTTGAAGAACGTTCGCGAAGCGACTCTTTATCCGCGCGATCTCAATCGTCTCGATCCTTGACGACGATTTAGCGAGTCGCTGCCGCAGATTGGAGCGCGCCGCCATACAGCATCCGGTACTCGTGCTTATTGCCGATAACGCGCTTCACGTAGTCGCGCGTCTCGTGGTAGCCAATATTCTCGATCCATTCGTCATCGGCGCCCGGGAACTTTTCGTTCCAACTCGCGACCGCATGCTCGCCGGCGTTGTATGCGGCGACTGCACGAATTTCGTTACCATTGAACATCGTGAGAAGTCGCTTCAGATACACGGTCCCGAGTTCCACGTTGATGCTGGGATCGTAGAGATTGACTGGTTGAGCTACCGCAAGGCCGTTCTCGCGGACCATCCTGCTCGCCGTCGATGGCAGTAACTGCATCAGCCCGCGCGCATCGGAGACTGAGTTCGCCTCGGGATTGAACCAGCTTTCCTGGCGCATCAACGAAACCACCAGGTAAGGATCGAGGCCGTCGCCGTTGGCTTTCGACGCGATCAGATCCCAGTATGCGCGCGGATAGCGGATGCGCTCGGCGGCGGGTGGGCTGAGCTCGCCACGTTTTTCCATTTTGGTCGCCGCGACGATGGCGTCGTAGTAGGCGCCCGCCGATTGCAGGCCCGCGAGCACGAAACCGCGCAGCTCGGGATCGGATCCAACATAACTCTCGAGTTGCTTCAGCTCGCCCGGCTCGAGATCCTTCAGCCCCAGCTCGCGCAGCGCGAGCACGCGATCGACGTGGAACGAAGCTGACCCGGCCGGCGCCGCCAGATTCGGATCGAATCGAGGGTCGGGAGCGCTCGCGGCGGGGAGCTCTGGAAGTCCTGCGTCGATTCTTCGTCGCGCGAGTTCAGGATAGTAGTTGCTCTCGATGCTGGCGGCGCAAAGCTCATACAGAGCGTGCGCGGTCGCGCTGTCGCCGCTTTTTTCTTTGGCTCGCGCCTCCCAGTAGGTAAACATGTCACGCGAGCCAGGCTCGGAGCCCGGATGGGCGCGCATCGCGGCAAAACTCTTCGCCGCCTCCGCGTAGCGATGCGTCATGTAGTAACTCCACGGCAACCGGAACCGCGCATCGTCAGCCGACTCGCTGGAAGGATAGCGCGCGATGAGCTTCGCATACTGGGCGCGGCGCCGGATCGTACTTGCGGTCCTCTTCGTAGATGCGCCCGACACGAAGCATCGCCCCGGGCGCATAGTGACTTTGTGGAAATCGCGCGATCAAATTGTTGAAGGCCGCACGCGCGCGGTCGCGATCATCGCGATGCCAGTAGATGAGCGCGAGCGCATCGAGCGCCGCGGGCGCCGAGGGACCGGTTGGCGCGAGTCGCAGGTACTGCGAGTATGCGGTCTCGGCCTGCTCCGGATGAGGCTTTGACGCCTCGGCCTTCATGAATACGAATTCTGCTCGGAGCGCAGGCGGCGGCGCCATCGCAAGCCCCGCGCTGATTTCCTGCAACGCGATCGAATATTGCCCTTCCTTGAGCAGCAGCGAAGCCTCGTCGCGATGATGCTCGATCGAATTGACATTCGCGACTTCGGGATTGCTCGCCAGGATCGAGTACGCGAAATTGCGCGCCTCCGAGTCATGAATCCCGCGTGGATATGTTTCGCGCAACGTCATCAACTCATTGTAGGCGCCGCGTGAATTTCCCTCGGCCGCGACGGCCCGCGCCAACGCAAGCCGCGCCGATTGTTCGATTTTGGGGTCCGCGGTTCTCGCAATGGCTCTGGAGGCGATCGCCGCCGCATCGCTAGCGCGCGTGAGACGAAGATAAATGTCCGACAATGCGAGTTCGGCGTCGGATATCGTCACGCTCTCCGGATAAGTGCGGACTAGTTTTTCGAGAGTTGCCGATGACGCGGCCAGATCTCCCGAGTCGCGCTGCGCGAGACCTCGATAGTAGAGCGCGTAGTCCGCCAACCGCGGAAAATGATCGGAGGCGTAACCGAGCCGCTCGACCGCGATCGCGAGGTCGCGATTGCGATACGCGTGGTATCCGTCGAGGAAAGCCTGTGACGGTGACGACGAGGTTTGGAGGGACGAAATCGGCGCGGCTGGCTGTGCTGCCGTCGGCGCCTGCGCAGAGGCCATGTTCTCGAGATGGGCACTCGAGGAACCACATCCGACCAGCGCCACCGCAACCGCGAAAATCATCGCGACGAGATGATGTCGCCTCATACTCACCTCTAATTGGGTTATCTGATGGCGGCTCGCATCTCAATTGGGGTGGCTCGCGATCCGAAAGTCGGGATAACCTGAAGCTCGCAGCATGAAGATCGCATCGAGACTTATTCTCGCGTCGGGATCGCCCCGCCGGCGCGAGTTGTTGACCCGCGCGCAGATCGATTTCGAGGTTGTGCAAAGCGGCCTCGAGGAGGTTCGCGAGCCGCATGAGAGCGCTCGCGAATATGCGCTCCGAATGGCGCGCGACAAAGCGCTCGCGGTGTTGACGCGCCATCCTCATCGCGCGGTGTTGGCTGCAGACACGGTCGTGGAATGCGAGGGTGTAATTCTCGAGAAGCCGATCGATGCGAACGACGCGGCGCGAATGCTCGGTACTCTCTCAGGCAGAACGCATACAGTTGTGACCGCCTTCGCGATCGCGTCGAATGAGAAAGTCGTCGCGAGTGAGGCCGTCGTCAGCCGCGTGACTTTCCGCACGCTCACCCCCGATGAGATCGCGAGCTACATCGCGACCGGCGAGCCTTTCGACAAAGCCGGCGCCTACGGCATCCAGGGGATCGGTGGCGGCTTCATCTCGCATGTTGAAGGATCGCGCGACAACGTGATGGGATTGCCGACCGACGAAGTGATCGCGGCGCTGCGACGGCACGGAATCGCGTGATGCTCGCCTCCGATGAAATCGCGAAGCGGCTGCGCGAAGTGCGCGAGCGCATCGCGCAAGCAGCCAAGCGCTCGGCGCGGCCTTCCGACGCGATTCGCCTCGTGCTCGCGAGCAAGACGCAACCGCCGGACGCCATTCGCGCGGCGTATCTCGCGGGTGCGCGCGACTTCGGCGAAAATTACGTTCAGGAGGCGGCATCGAAACGCGCGGAACTCGCGGATCTGAGCGAGGCGACGTGGCATTTCATCGGGCATCTGCAGAGCAACAAAACGAGGCTGGCGGTGAGGATCTTCGATATCATTCAGACGCTCGATACCGCCCGCCTCGCCGACGCCATCGCGCGAGTGCGGCCCTCGCCGCCGATGCGGGTGCTGATCGAAGTCAACGTCGGTGGCGAGGCGAGCAAGTCGGGCATCGCTGCCGACGATGTCGAGTCCTTGATCGCAGCCACGCGCGACCGGGTTGAGATCGCCGGCCTGATGACGATTCCGCCTCCTTCGGAAAGCGCGGCGGCGGCGCGCAGGTATTTCGCGGAGCTTCGCGTGCTTCGCGAGCGGCTTGCCGCGAGAAGCGGGCTTGCGCTAAGCGAGCTTTCGATGGGAATGACGGAGGACTTCGAAGTGGCGATTGAAGAGGGAGCGACGATGGTTCGCGTGGGACGCGCGGTTTTCGGCGAGCGGCCAACATGAAGAAGCTCGGCTTTATCGGCGGCGGTAACATGGCGGAGGCGCTCGCGCGGGGGCTGGTCGAGCGCAGGACTTTCAAGCCGGCCGAGCTGATCGTCTCGGACGTCGATGCGGGACGGCGGCGCAAAATCAATCGCTCTTTGAAGATCGCCGTCACCGACAACAACCTAGAAGTCATACGCGAATCGCGCGCGGTGCTACTCGCGGTCAAACCGCAACAAATCGACGAGGTCCTCGCCGGAGTGTCCGCTGCGGAAAAAATCCGCTTTCAAGATAAACTTTTCATTTCCATCGCGGCGGGAATCACGATTGCGCGATTGACCGGCGCGCTGGGCGCGAAGGCGCGCGTGATTCGCGTGATGCCGAATGCGCCCGCGATGGTCGGGCGGGGGATGGCCGCGCTGGTGCGATCGAAGGGCGCATCAAAGACCGATGAGGCATTCGCGCTGAAGATTTTCCTCGCGGTCGGCGATGCGGTCGCGCTCAAGGATGAATCGCTACTCGATCCGGTCACCGCGCTGTCGGGAAGCGGTCCCGCGTACGTTTATCTTTTTGTGAAAGCGCTCGCCGATGCCGCCACTAACGAGGGAATTCCCCACGACCTCGCCATTCGCATGGCGCTGAAAACGGTGGAAGGCGCCGAATACAACATGCGGATGTCGAAGCTTCCTCCCGAGGAATTGATTCGCATCGTGGCATCGCCCGGCGGGACGACCGAGGCCGCGCTCAAGCGATTCGCCGCCGAAGGCTTTTCTGATATCGTGGCTTCCGCTGTCCACGCAGCCGCGGATCGCTCGCGCGAACTGGGCCGCAACTTCTAGGAGGAACTCCGTGGGGGCTTGGGCAGTTTTCGTAACTCAGACGCTGTACTTCATCTCGGGGCTGCTGAATCTTTACTTCTGGGTTGTCATCATCGCAGCCGTGATGACGTGGATCGAGCCAAATCCGTACAATCCGATTGTGCGCTTCCTCTATTCGGTGACCGAACCGGTTTTCGAATGGATCCGAGGGCACCTGCCGGTGGTTTTCGGCGGAATCGATTTCTCCCCCTTGGTCGTGATCTTCGGGATACAAATCATACAACAAGTTTTGCTACCTACCCTTCGGCAGGCCTTGGTAGGGTCACCGTTTGCCTGACTCGCCGCTTCCTGCGTGGCTTAGAACCGGTTCCAATTTTGTGACGATAGAGATCGTCGCGCGTCCCGGCTCGCAACGTCGCGGGCTACTGCGCGTCGAACCGCGTGGTCTCGTGATTGGCGTCGCATCGCCGGCAGAAAAGGGCAAAGCGAACGACGAATTGATCGCCGCAATCGCGGAAATTGCTGGAGTGCCGCGCGCCGATGTCTCGATCCTTCGGGGCGCGGGCACGCGAAACAAAGTGCTGCGAATCGCGACCACTAAGCCCTCCGAGGTCGCGCGGCGGCTCTCCGTACTCGTTGAGGAGGCGAAACAAAGGTGAAGACGCGGCGATTTCGTTGACAATGATTCCGCAGGTGATTACCTACTCCATAGCGATGTTGTAGCTTTCTTCTTCAGCGAAACGTTCTCCTATGCCGATTTACGAATACAAATGCCCCAAGTGTGGCGTGGTCGAAGTGATGCAAGGCATCAAAGAGGCGACGCTCAAGAAATGCCCGACCTGCAAGAGCAAAGTCGAAAGGATGATCTCGTCGAGTTCGTTCGTGCTCAAGGGCAGCGGATGGTACGCGACCGACTACGCGAAAAAGAGTCCTCCCTCGACGGATACTTCTGATTCTGCGAGCGCGAGCAATGGTACCAACGGCAGTGCCCCCTCAAGCGAGGCCGCGAAGCCGAGCGCCGAGAAGAGCGCCTCGACCTCCGAGACCAAGGCTCCCGCTTCGAGCGAGAAAGCCGCGCCGAGCGCGAAACCCGCATCGAGTAGCAAATCCGACTGAGCCTGTTTGGATAGTTCGAATGAAAACCGCGGGGTAGTTGCCTCGCGGTTTTTTTGTTTCAATGCGGTTTCCGATTGGGGACGCCACATCGGGCAACTATGCGCGCTATCGTAATCGACAACGGAGTTTCGCTCAGGCGCGACTTTCCCGAACCGGCGAAGACGCCGGGCGAGAGCATCGTGCGCGTGCGGATGGCGGGAATCTGCGGCACCGACCTCGAACTCGCCAAGGGATACATGGGCTATCGCGGAATTCCCGGCCACGAGTTCATCGGCGAGGTTGTCGAAACGGAAAATTCCACGTTGCGAGGCCGTCGCGTGGTGGGCGAGATAAATGCGGCATGCGGTGCGTGTCGCGCTTGCGTCGAGGGCCTCGCGCGTCATTGTCCGAATCGCACAGTCCTCGGCATCCTTGGCCGCGATGGGGCCTTCGCGGACTACCTGCGTCTTCCCGAGCGCAACCTCATCGCGGTTCCTGATTCGATTCCCGACGAGCTCGCGGTCTTCGTCGAGCCGCTCGCGGCGGCCTACGAAATTTTCGAGCAGATCAGAATTCCCAGGAATCAGCGCGTGCTGGTCCTCGGCGATGGACGGCTGGGCGCGCTGGTCGCGATGACGTTGAAGGCGGAAGGGTACGACATCGTCATCGGCGGACATCATCCGGAGAAGGCGCAGACTCTGGGTCTCGTCGTCCAGCACGAGAAGGATCTGAACGATCGTTATGATGTCGTCGTCGATTGCACCGGCGCGAGCGCTGGATTCGCGCGCGCTATCGAACTGGTGCGGCCGCGCGGAACGCTGATTCTGAAAAGCACCGCGACCGCATCCGCCGCTCTCAACCTCGCGCCGGTCGTCATCAACGAGATTACGGTGTTGGGATCTCGATGCGGCCGGTTCGCCCCTGCACTCGAGGCGTTGGCGTCGGGGAAAATCGATCCGCGCGCGCTGATCTCCGCCACACTTCCACTCGACGACGGGCTTCATGCCCTCGATGAGGCGGCCAAGTCGTCGAACTTCAAAGTTCTGCTAAAGGTTTCGTGAAAACGCTCGGGGCAATTTTTGCGGGTGTCGATACCGGCGGCACCTTCACGGATCTAGTCGCGGTCGTCGACGGCGAGCTGGTCGTTCACAAAATGCTCTCGACGCCCGATGACCCGGCGCGCGCAGTCATCGAGGGCCTCGCGCCGATGCTCGGCGGCGCGAAAGCCTCGATGGTCACCTACAGCTCGACCGTCGCCACCAACGCGCTGCTCGAGTTGAAGGGCGCGCGGGTCGCGCTTTTCACCAACGCGCGCTTCGAGGACCTCATCGAAATCGGCCGGCAGAATCGCTCGCAACTGTATGCGCTATCGCCCTCGCGCCCGCAGCCGCTGGTGCCTCGCGCGATGCGCTTCGGCGTCGAGGAACGAACGCACTTCGATGGGACAATCGCTACGCTATTGACGCGCAAGGAACTTTCGCGCCTCGCAACCGTCGCCCAACGAAGCGGCGCCGAGGCCTTTGCCGTCTGCCTGCTTCATTCGTACGCGAATCCGAAAAATGAAAACGCCATTGGCGAGGTACTGAAACCGCTCGATCGCCCGGTGTCAGTATCGCATCGGATCCTGGCCGAATATCGCGAATATGAACGGCTCTCGACCACGGTTGTGAACGCTTATGTGGCGCCGCGAATGTCGTCGCATCTGAAGAATCTCGAATCGCGCCTTGAGGGAACGAGGCTGCGCGTTATGCAGTCCAATGGGAGCGCCATCGGTATCGAGCTCGCGCAGGAGGAGCCGGTTCGCACGATTCTGTCGGGGCCGGCCGCAGGTGTCATCGGCGCCGGCGAGCTTGCCCGCGCGATCGGCACCGACCGTTTCATCACCTTCGACATGGGCGGCACCTCCACCGACGTATCGATGTTCGATCGGCGCGCGCGGATTCGCACGCTTAGCTATCAAAACGGATATGCGGTGCGCACTCCCGTAATCGACATCCACACTGTCGGCGCGGGAGGCGGTTCGATTGCGCGCGTCGATGCCGGCGGCGCTCTTCGCGTCGGCCCGGAGAGCGCCGGCGCCAATCCTGGCCCCGCCTGCTATGGACGCGGGGATCTTCCGACCGTGACCGATGCCGATCTCATCGCGGGCCGCATCGTTGCCGAAAATTTCTTAGGTGGCCGGATGAAGATTTTTCCCAATCGCTCCGCGCGCGTGATGCGAAAACTCGCCGGCGCGATGCGCACCAACGCGACGCTCGCCTCGCGCGGCGCGATTCGCGTCGTGAACGCCAACATGGAGCGCGCGATTCGCGTAATTACCGTCGAGCGCGGCTTTGATCCGCGCGATTTCGCGCTGCTCGCATTTGGCGGCGCAGGCCCGATGCACGCCTGCGAGCTCGCGCTCGATTTGGGAATCCGCCACATCGTGCTGCCGCGAAATCCGGGGCTGCTATGCGCATGGGGCGCATTGGGCGCGCCGCTCGGGCGCGAGTATTCGATGACGATTCGCGATGCGTCGCCCAAGTATCACAATCTGCTCAAGCGCGCTGCTCCGATGACGAGGCGCGCGATTCGGGAACTATCGACCGAAGGAATTTCGCGCTCCCAGATTGAACATGAACTCTTCGCGGACATGCGCTACCGCGGACAGTCTTACGAACTCGAGGTCGCACTCACGCCCCGATTCATCGAAGAGTTCCACAGTGCGCACCAGAAGACCTTCGGACACTCGACGCCCGATTCTCCGGTTGAGGTTGTGAATCTTCGTCTGCGTTCGTCCGCTTCGGGGCCGTCGGTCGCCCCGCGCAAGATCGGGAAGAATGCTAAATCGCCTGGGCCCGTGGCACATATCGACACTTTAGTCGGCGACAAAGTTCATCGGGTTCAAGTTTATTCGAGAGACGATCTTGGTGCGGGTGTGAAGCTTGCCGGCCCGCTGATAGTCGTCGAGTTGAGCTCCACCACTTATGTCGCGCCGGAGTTTGCGATGCGGGTTGACGACTTCGGCAACCTCCACCTGGAGCGGCGACCATGAAGCTCGATGCCGTCACGCTCGCCGTTATGAACAATCGCCTCGCCGCGATCGCCGAGGAGATGGGCGTGGTGCTCGGGATGACCGGCTACTCCCCCAACATCAAGGAGCGTCACGATTTCTCCTGCGCGCTCTTCGATGGGCGCGGCGAGCTGGTGGCGCAGGCGGCGCACATTCCGGTGCATCTCGGATCGACGCCGCTTTCGGTACGCGCCGCGATCGAGCGCCTCGAGCTTTTTCCCGGCGACGTCGCCGCGCTCAATGATCCATTCGCCGGCGGCACTCATCTGCCGGATCTGACCTTGGTGTCGCCGATCTTCATCGGCAACGAGAAGCGGCCGTTCGCATTCGCGGCGAATCGCGCGCATCACGCGGATATCGGCGGGATGGCGCCCGGCTCGATGGCGCTCGCGACCGAGATTTACCAGGAGGGTTTTCGTCTCCCCCCGGTGAAGATAGTCGAGGCCGGTGAAATCTCGCGCGATGTGATGACGCTGTTCCTCGCCAACACCCGCGTGCATGAGGAGCGCGAGGGTGACCTGCGTGCGCAGATCGCCGCGCTTTCGATTGGCTCCGATCGTTTCCGCGCGCTGGTCAATACTTCCGGCCGCGCGACGATCGCGGCCGCGATGGACGCGCTGAAAACCTATTCGGCGCGCCTGATGGAAGCGGAGTTGCGAAAGATCAAGCCGGGAACTTACGCCGCGGAAGATTTTCTCGACGACGACGGCTTCGGCACCGAGCACATTCCGATTCGGGTCAAGATTCGTATCGCCAACGGCAAAGCCGTGGTGGATTTCGCGGGTTCGGCGCCGCAGGTGCGCGGCAACGTGAACGCGAATTACGCGATAACTCTTTCGGCCACTTTCTATGTGATGAAGTGCATCGCGTCGGAGGAGGTTCCCGCCAACGAAGGCCTTATGCGCCCCATAAAAGTGCTCGCGCCCGCAGGTTCGATCGTCAATGCGAATCCTCCCGCTGCAGTTGCCGGCGGCAACGTCGAGACATCGCAACGCATCGTTGACGTGTTATTCAGAGCGCTCGCGCCGGCCGCACCCGATCGCATTGCCGCCGCGAGTTCCGGCTCGATGTCGAATCTCACCATCGGAGGATTCGACCGCTTTCGCGCTCGTCACTTCTCCTACTATGAGACGATCGCCGGAGGTGCGGGAGCATCGCGCGAGCATCCGGGCGCGTCGGGAATCCATACTCATATGACGAACACGCTGAACACGCCGATCGAGGCCTTGGAGACTTACTATCCAATGCGAGTGACTGAGTATCGAATTCGGCGCGGCTCGGGAGGTCGCGGCTCTTCGCGCGGAGGCGATGGCCTCGTGCGCGAACTCGAATGCCTCGTTGATTCGAGTGTGAGTCTGCTTACGGACCGCAGGATAACCCGGCCGTGGGGTCTCGAGGGTGGCGGCGATGGCGCTTCGGGCGCGAATTATCTCGTCCACGGCGGCAAGCGCAAGAAGCTTCCCGGCAAAACCAACGTGCGCCTGATGCCTGGCGATCGAATTCGCATCGAGACCCCGGGCGGCGGCGGATGGGGTCGCACTCGCAGGCAAGTGAAGCGGTCTAGGTAACCTTCTTTCGCGCATAACGTCGTCGTCTTTTAGGGGTCAGGACTCGTCATCTTCCAGCAAAGGCAGAACTGCCGCTAAATCGCCCTCGATATCGAGATCATAGTGAGCGGCAAGAAGCGCGACCTGTTGGCCCACAACCGCGCGAAATCCGCCGAGGGCGATGAAGAAGCCCGCTGATTCGCCATGGTGCGGCCGTGAGTCGATGAGACGGAACTCCAGGTTAGAATCATCGTGAAATCTGCGGCACGCCTCTCGGATTGTGCGGATCGGCACTGTGGCAAATGCGCGCTCGCCTAACTGGCGCAGCGCTTCCGTGCACTCCCGACGAATCTCGTGGACCGAATGGTCAACTTGACTGCGGACCTCGAGGATAGCCGGATTATAGAGAACCCGCCGGTCCTCAAGGAACAGAATGAACCGACGGACGTGCTCTCGTTCCGAAGGTCCAAGATCAGACCACTGGATTCCGCCGAACGGGGTACTGATTCCGGTTATGCGCCGCGCAGCTTCCGCGGTAACTTTTTCACTCTTTTTTATGAAACTGCGCCGAGGCATGTCATTGCTCCAAGAAGGCAGCATACCTGATCGCGCGCGTCAGGAGGATCACCTTTTTCTCGAGCGGGCGCGCGCGTGTCGAGGCACCGATGCCGAGTTCCATGAGAACCTCATCCGTTTGCGCGCCCAATGCTCGACGCAGACTCGGCCTCGTCTTGCGCCGATCGCCGACAGTCAGGCCGCTTGCTTCTGCGCGCTGAATATCAAAATCGAGCCGGATACTTCGGGCTGGAAGTCCTTAAAGCCTGATGCAGTCAAGTACCGCTCCAGCTCAGAAAGCTCGAATACATGAAGGCCGTGATCCTTGCGACTCCACTCACGCACACGGCGAAACTTCAGGATACCTCCATGGCCTACGCCGAAAGTGAAGACTGCAAGAATTGCTGCCGGCTTCATGACGCGAGCCATCTCTCGCAGAGCAACCGTGGTATCCGCAAAGAGATGAAGCGAGCCACAACAGAGGACGGCGTCGAAGAAGCCATCTTCGAATGGAAGAGCCTCCACTCTTGCACGGGCGAAATGCATGTTGGGAATGCTTTCCCGAGTGGTGTAAGCGGCGCCTTGCCGAAGCATCCCCATCGATACGTCGATCCCGAACACCTCCTTCGACGGAGAAGCAACCCGCCGGCCAAAGGTGCCGGGACCGCAAGCGACATCCAGCAGCCGGCCTTTGGTCGATTGGACTTTCTGAGAAACGGTGTCGATCAGTTGTTCAAGAGATGGGCTGTGCAATCCACCATAGATTTTCAGAATCATCGGATACCACAACTTCGTTTCGTAAATGCTCGCCATCCGATCGATGAAGCGCATTCTCCTCAGCACAGGATCGGTGCTTAGTGATAGCTCTTCACGAATGAAGTCAGGGATGCCTTCTATGATTGGGTAGGCTTGCGAACAGGTGGGACAGCGAAGCGCACCCTCTTCCTGGCGCAAGCCAAGCTTGCATACGGGGCATACATAGATTCCGAGTTCACTAGCTACGGATGTGTCAGGAGCCATGTTCGGCCAATGCTTTATCTAGATAACCTTCTTCTCGCGCAGGCGCGCGCGCGTCGAGGCATCGATGCCGAGTTCCGCGAGAACCTCATCCGTATGCGCGCCCAAGGAGGGAGCAGGGGTGCGTACCTTGGTCGGAGTGCGCGAGAATTTTGCCGCTGGTCCTACCATCGGGAACGACTGTGCCATCGACTTGCGGCGTGTCCTGCATCATGTCGCGCGCGAGGACGTGGGGGTCGCGCGCCGCATCGGCGTAGGAGCGAATCGGGGCGCATGCGATCGAATTCGCCGCGCATTCGGCGACGGCCTCCGCAACCGTGCGTTGCGCGCACCATCCGGCGAATAGCGCATTGCATTCGTCGCGATGCTTGGCTCGCAGCGCGGCGGTGGCAAATTCAGGATTCTTCGCAAGGTCGGGCCGCCCCGCGAGTCGCGCGAACACTCGCCAATGACTATCCAACAGCGTACCGGCAATTATTCGTCCATCGCGGCATTGATAGATGTTTGCCGGTATCGAAAACCCGAATTCATTTCCCCATCGCTTCATCGGAATACCCATCGCGCCGAGCGTGGGATAGCCATTGGACTGGAACAGCATTGCGTCGAGGAGTGAAACATCGACATGCTGACCCTCGCCGGTCTGATCGCGATGGCGCAACGCCGCGATCGCGCCGATCGCGCCATGAAGTCCCGCGAGATCATCGCATAGAAAAGTCGGCGCCTTGACCGGCGGCCCATTCACCTCGCCATTGAGCGAGATGAAGCCTCCGGCCGCCTGCGCCATCGGATCGTAACCGACGCGATCGTGGTCCGGTCCCCATTGACCCCATCCGCTGATCGATACGTACACGATGTCCGCTTTCACCTTGCGCACGTCGTCGTAACCGAGACCCCACTTCGCCGGCGTGCCCGGACGATAATTCTGCACGATGATGTCGGTGCTCTTCGCGAGCTTCAGGATGATGTCGCGTCCCTCCGGCGCTCTCATGTCGACCGTCAGGTCGCGTTTGTTTCGATTCACGGTGGCATGCGCGAAACTGATTGGCGGATTTGTACCCGGCAAGTAGGGAGTGATGCGCCGCCCAACCTCACCGTCGGGCAATTCGATCTTGATCACATCGGCGCCCAGGTCAGCCAGCACGCACGCGCACATCGGACCGGCCCAGCTGGTAGTGACGTCCATCACGCGCACGCCGTGTAGCGGCCCGGTCAGGTCGTTTCGCGCCTCGCGATAAAATTCCGACTTTTCCATGGTTCTCCCCTGTTGCCGCGAAATCCTACTTCGATGCTGGTGGCTTCCTCAAACGCGATAGCGCCCCGTTATTCAGTCGATTAGCCTGATCGCGATGGCGGAAGATCAATTCTGGGTCGGAGTTCATGGCGTGATCGTGCGAGGTGGGAAGCTGCTGGTGCTGAAGCGCGCGCCCTCGATGCCGTACAAGCCGGGCACCTGGGACCTGCCGGGCGGCCATCTCGCAATTGGAGAGTCATTCGAGGAATGCCTCGCGCGCGAGATCGAGGAGGAAACCGGCCTCAAGGTTGCAATTGAGCGGTTACTCGGGATTCACAACAGCGTCGGTCCGTACCTGCAGGCGATTTTTGCATGCGCGATCACGAGTGCGGCGGATGACATTCGGTTGCGGCCGCATGAGCACGTCGAGGCGCGATGGGTTGCGCCCTCGGAGCTCGCGCAGCTCGAACTGATTCCCTACCTCGAAGGCATCCTGCACCGTGGAATGTTGGACTTCGTGGTCGATGGACACTAGGCGCTGACGGTTCGGCACAACCTCACTCAAGTGAGCTTCTCAATGGTGCTGCCCGTCATGCTGGAAACGACTATCGCCCAGATCGACGCTCATAATTTCGAAGCAGCGCTGCTCCGGCGTGTACATCCCTGAAACTGTCACCGTCGCGCCGGGTTCAACCTGGCTGAACTTCTCGGAATCAGGGCCTTCGGCAATCAGGTTCGGACTGGATTGGCGCACCTGCTCCCAGATGCTGGCCCATTTAACGTAGATGTGATTCGTGTAGCCATCTTTCAGGATGAACTTGTAGATCCCAGGGCCTACGCCCACTGTTATCAGAAGCCTGCCCTCGAAGGTTTCGCCGGGCGCGGGCTTCGCCAGCACGATTGTGGTCGGGATCGGGAGGCCCATCGAATCGGACGGCATTTGCGCTCTTGCGACGCCGGCGATGCATGCGAACAGCATCGAGATTGCAGCGACTGTCTGATAGATGTTTCGCCGCGACATCATCGGAGCGCCCGAGTCCGACCATTTACTCCGTTGCCGTCCCTATCGCGAGCGGTGATCGCGCTGGTTCGCTCTCGCCTTCGATGATAAATCGCGCGAGTTTCGTCAGTCCGCTTTTCCCGGCGGAAGCCAGGGCTTGTTCAGCACCCGGTGCACCATCGGGGCGAACGTGCTCATCGGCTCGTTGGGATAAGCCGGATCGAAGGAAACCTCATCATACTTGGCGCAGAAATCCACGGTCATCTGATACCACGGCTCGCGCTTGAACTGTTCGCGCGCATTGGGATCCAGCCCCAGATGCCGGGCGTAGAAATAGGTCTGAAAGAGGCCGTGATACTTGAGCAGATTGTAGTGGTCGGCGGAAATGAAGGGGCGAAGGATTGAAGCCGCGATCTCCCCATGATTCATCGGGCCGAGCGATTCACCCACGTCATGGAACAAGGCAACCACGATCAACTCTTCGTCGGCGCCGTCACGCATCGCGCGCGTGGCGGCCTGCAGGCTGTGACCGCGGCGGTTGAGGTTATAGGCCTGATCTTCAGAGAGGTCGTTAACCATCGCCATCAAGCGGTCCGGCAGATCGGCGAGGGCTTTCTCATGGACCCGCTTGAGGATGAGGAAATCCTCGTCGCTGCCCTGGTCCATCCGGGTGAAATGCATCTTGTCCACGAGGCGGCGCCCCCTTACGGAAATGAATCGAATCTCTGGGAAATCAAAGCGGAGTGGCTAGAATGATTCAAGCATGTCGGTTTTGACCGCAGCGATCGATGACACCTCAGCTTCTTCGATGCGCGAGGCGGCCGCGCCAGTAGCCAAAAAAATTCGCGCATTCGAGTTGATGGTACAACACGCCCTCGCGATCGCCTCGCAGCGCGGCGCCGAACATTCGGATCAGATTTTTCGCCAGCTTGTCGAGCCGGTTGTGACTCCTGCCGCTGGCAATCGCACTCCCGAATCCATACGCGAAACTCTTGCGCCGCAAATATTCAGGGGTCATCCGCTCCGGTGCCAATCAGATGATGCACGATGGCGCCTGGAACGAATCCCATTTTGCCGCCGTTACCAATGATGCGCGCGAACAGTTCGGTGTCTTCTCCCGACATCGGATTTTTGCCGACGACGCCGAGGTCCTCGCGAAAACGCCCGAAGCGTTCGAACGCTGAGCGCCGAAATCCCACGTTGGCGCTGAAATAGTTTTGCAGCGCCTCGACCTCGTTCGCGGACGCCGACTCGAGCGCCGCGCGATCATGCACGGCGAGCTTCACCCATAGCCGCGGACCCAGCCATGGCGGCGGAGGCGTACTCCAGCGCGGCAACACCATCCCGCATGCGGCGTCGAGGCCCCGGGTCTCCAGGGCTGACAGCATCGCGCGCAGCCACTCGCGATCGGCGGTCGCGTCATCATCGAGGAAGAAAATGAAATCGCCGCGAGCCTCATCAACCGCGCGATTACGTGCGAAGCTCGAGCCCTGCCGCGGCTCGAGGACCCTGCGAATCGGAAACGGCGGCGATGAATTCGCGGCTGCCTCGACGACGCGAGGAGTATCGTCGGTCGAGGCGTTATCGATGACGACGCATTCGACCGCGGTATCCTCGGGAATCGCGATCACCTTGAGGCTGTCGAGCGTCTCACTCAACGTGCGCGCGCGATTATGGGTCGGGATCGCGATGGTGACTGACTTGGTCAAGCCGCGGAGTAGCGCCTCCCCTCAACTGCAATCGTAAAAAACAGAATCGCGAAGGCGGTCAACCTTCGCGATTCCATTATGCACTGGTTGGCGCCGCTTCGATCAATGTGCCGGAGGAGGAGGCGGTGGAGGAGGCGGTGGCGGCGGAGGTGGTGGTGGCGGCGGAGGCGCCGCAGCGGCAGGCCCTCCAGCGGGCGGCGCACCCGCAGCCGCAGGCGCTCCAGGAGAGGCCGCGGGAGTCGGCGACGGCGGCGCTTGCGGCTTCGGCAATGGCGCCTTGGACTGGGTGAAGACGACGCCGCTGACTTCGAGATCGGGGGTCGCCTTGTTCTGGACATCGGCCGGCGCGGTCAGCTTGAAGCCGAAGCTGCGCGTCTCGCCGGGCACGAAGGGCAGAACCGGACGCGAGAAGTTGATGAACTCGATGGGCGTCACGATGATCGAGTGCTCTTCCGAAAAGACCTGCTTTTTCTTCTTGCCCTTGCCCTCGGAATAGGTGACCGTGACGACGATTTCATCGATCGCCTTGTCGCCATTGTTGGTGATCTTGCCGAAGATTCCCGGCACTCGCGAAGCCGCCATCTTCATATCGACGTCGCTGAGGGCGAGCTTCGGGACGTAGGCCTGACCCTCGGGAATCTGCGCCTTGATGTTGTTGATATCGTCGAGTTCCCTCTGAAGGCGGAATTTTATGCCGGCGTTGCCGGTTGCCTCTTCCTTATCCAACTCCTGGATCGCGGCCTGGTAGGCGGCGATCGCCTTGTCATAGTCGTGCTTGTGGTAGGCGTCGATTCCTTCTTTGTGTTTCTTCTCGACAGCTTCCTTTTGAGGATAATTGTAGAGGACTTTCCAATCGCTGCCTTCCTTTACGGCGACGATGTCGTCGTCGTAGGTAACCTTCGGATAGCTCTTCTCAGTGAGAGTCTTCTGCGCGGCCTGATCCGGGCCCGCATTCGGATCAGTGGTCGCGTCGATGGTGCGTTCCCACAAAGCGAGATCTGGACGAGTCACCTTGACCGTCACTACTCCCTTGCTGTCGCCCTCCTGCTTGACGTCGCCGAGGGTGAATTCCTGCGCGCCGAGGACGCTCTTGAACCAGTCACGGTTGACATCCGGAGCAAGCGGTATGTCGGTCAGAAACTGATCGATCGTCCGATCGATCTGATCCTGATGCGACAGGGCCTGGTAGCAGGCCGGATAGTTGAAGAACTTCAGGTTGTCAACATAGTTTTGCGCGGCCTTTCCAGGCCCTCCGCCCGAACATCCCGACAACATGACGGACACTATCAGCGCGGCCACCGTGAGGAATGGCCGCAGAATTCGAAAGTTGGATTTTGTCATCGGGAGAGATTCTAGTGTGGTAGCAAGCAAAAACAAGCACTACTTGACAAAAAAGGCGCCACCGGTTTTGGGCCCGGAGCAGCTGCTCCGACTTCGTGCACACTCACTTGGGCATTTGCTTTAGCTCGATGACGTTGCCCTCTGGATCGCGAACATAAATCGAAAGTCCCATTCCGCGCGCGCCGTATCGAGTCGCGGGTTCGCCCATCACCTCGACGGAGCATTCCTTGAGATGTCGCGCTATAGCCGACATATCGGTGGCCTCGATACCGAGGCATACGTGATCGACGTTTCTGGATTTCTCATCGGGAGCGCCCTCGGAGGGCACCAGATCGATCATGCTGCGACCGGCGCGGAGCTGAATCAGCCCGATCTGCTCGATGCGGCGCTCTTCGGCGAGGCCCAGCAGCCTCGTGTAGAAGTCCAGCATCTTCTTTTGGTCGCGGCATCTGAAAACCACGTGATCGATTTCGGCAATCTTGAGCGGCGATTCCATGTGCGATTCCTCCGCGGCAGTGGTGACAAAGACATACGACTTGATTGCGCGATGCTCAACCGGGATCATTTGATGAGGTCGCTTCTTCCTCCAACCTGATGACCCACACCGCCGCCGCGCTGACAATCTCGACCGCTCGAGCAACCGACATACGATACCCGCGCTGATGGTCAAGTCGTCGCTGGTCGCGATTGCCGCGCTGCTCTGCTTCGCGCTCGGATATCCCACTCATCTAGTGGCGCTCGGCGCGGGCGCAGTCTTGCTCTTCACGCGACGCCTCAAACCGGAACGGGTGTTCAGGATGGTCGATTGGACGATGCTCCTGATGTTCGCGGGATTGTTCGTCGTGGTGGGCGGGCTCGAAGCAACTGGCGTCGATCACGATGCGATCAAATGGATCGGCGTGGGGAGGCTTGCTAACCCCGTCACGCTCAGCGTCGTCGTCACGATTCTTTCCAATCTGGTGAGCAACTTTCCCGCAGTGCTGCTGTTTCGGCCCATTTTTCCGGCACTCTGCGGCACGGAGCAAATCGCGCTGATCATATCGGCGGTAAGTACGCTCGCCGGAAATCTCACTGTGGTGGGCTCCATCGCGAATCTGATCGTCATCGAGCACGCGCGCAGGCATGGCATCAGCATCACATTTTCAGAATATCTGAAGGTGGGAATTCCCGTCACGATCCTGACGATCGCGATGGGGCTCGCGCTTATCGAAATCGGCCTCTAGGCGATTTGCTTCGGAAAGCTCAGCCGCACCACTTCGGTCTGGGCGAGCGCGTCATTCACCATCCGATCGACCTCCAGGCGCGATTCCGATTCCTCGACCTCTTTCGGCCTGGCGTGTGTTTCAGGATGAGGCGGCGTGAACAGCGTGCAGCAATCCTCGTCTGGAAGTATGGAGGTCTCGAAGGTCCCAAGCTTGCGCGCCTCGACGATGATCTCGTTCTTGTCCATCCCGATCAGCGGCCGCAGGATCGGCATGGCCGTCGCGGTTTGAATCACCATCATGTTTTCGAGCGTTTGCGACGCCACCTGCCCGAGGCTTTCGCCGCTGACAAGAACCGTCGCGCCAATCTTGCGCGCCAGCTCCGCCGCGATCCGCATCATGAAGCGGCGGTACATCACGACGCGGAGAGGACGAAGACTTTTCGCGACGATCTCGCGCTGCAGAATTCCAAACGGCACCAGCATCAGCGTCGCACGGCCCTCGAAGCGCGTCAGATGAGTCGCCAACTCGAGCGCCTTGTCGCGGCTCGCGGTCGTCACCAGCGGATGCCCATGGAAATGCACGAAGTTGACGTGCAGCCCGCGTTTCATCATGCGATGCGCCGCGACCGGAGAATCGATGCCGCCCGACAGCAGCGTCAAACCGCGCCCTGTTATTCCGACCGGCAGACCGCCCGCGCCGGGAATTTTGCCCGCCGAAACGTAAGCGCCATCGGGAAGGATCTCGATGGAAATTGTCAGCTCGGGATTCTCGAGGTCGACTTTGAACCCGAACTCATCGGCGACCGCGCCACCGACTTCCCGATCGATCTCCATCGAGTTGAGCGCGAAGCGTTTGTAGTCGCGCCTGGTGCTGACGCGGAAGGTTTTCGGCGTGAGGCCGCGGGCGCGCGCGATGGCCTCGCGCGTGATCGCTTCGATATCGAGCGGGGCTGGATAGCTGATCGAGAAATTCTGCAATCCGAAAATCAGCGCGGCGCGTTCTCGGACGGTGTCGTCGGGAATCGCGTCGGGCAGTTCGATCAGCAGGCGCGAGCCGAGCGAGCGCGCGCGCCCGAGTTCGTAGTCTCCGAAAATCACGCGTAGATTGTTTTTGATCTGATCGACGAAGCGCCAGCGATTGCCGCCCTTGAGCGCAACTTCATGATATCTACCGATCAGGTAACGCATCTTCGATTTTGATAACGAGGCAGCGGTTCATGATATGCTATCCGCGCAACGGAGCCAGCATGTCCAAATCGCATCGCAACGCCGCCGGCGCGACGGCGAGTGAATCTCTCATTCTCGCGAAACACGAGCAGATCGAAAAGCTGCGGCGCGCGTTGCACAAGACCGATCCCGATGATCGGCCTGGTCACCATGCCGCGACGCGCGCGGCCGCGGTGCTGGTCCCGATTGTACAGCGCGAAGGTGATTTGCATCTGGTGTTCATCCGCCGCTCCGACTCGGTCGAGAGTCATCGCGGCCAAGTCGCGTTTCCCGGCGGGCGCGTCGATCCCACCGATGCCACGCTGCTCGACACCGCTTTGCGCGAAGCCCATGAAGAGGTCGGCATCGAGCCGCACCTGGTCGACGTGCTGGGCGGTTTTCCTACCATGAGTACAGTTTCGAGCGGGATGCGAGTGGCGCCGTTCGTCGGCTTGCTCAAGCGCCCGGTTGACTATCGGATCCAGCAGGTCGAAGTCGCGGAGGTTTTCGAAGTGCCGCTGCACGTGCTCGCCGACGCGCGCTATCGGGGGCTTTACGAATGGCGCCGCGACAAGGATCGTCCGTCGTCGAATTTTCCGGCCATCTTCTATTCTGGTCAGACGATTTGGGGCCTCACACTGCGCATCACTGAAAGCCTGCTCGACATCATGGAGATTCCGCGCCCGGAGCCCTAACCTCGGTCGCGCGGACCATTTCGGTACTACCCACATCGCGCGACTCACTAATTGATTTTTCGTTGAGGAGGCACTCTGATGAGTTCGATAATGCCGACGGCTGAGGCGATGCAGAAACTGGCGCAGGCTCCGGAGACCGGCAAAGTGGTGATGCTGAATCTGCTCAAGTTCAAGCCCGGCGCCGGCGCGGCATCCTACAATGAGTATGGACGCCATGTTGCGAAGATCCTCGACAAGATCGGCGGCCGTGTTCTTTTCGCGGGCCAGGTCGCGCAATCGGTGATCGGCAACAATGGCGACTGGGACGCAATCGCGATCGTCGAGTACCCCTCGCGCAAGGCTTTTCTCGAAATGGGCATGAGCGCTGAGTACCAGGCGATCCATCATTTTCGCGACGAAGGCCTCGAACGAACCGAGCTGTACGCGATCAATCCGATGCCGACTCCGTAGGAGGGCAGTGCCATGGGCCGCAATATTCTTTTCATCACTACCGATCAGCAGCGTTACGATTCGCTCGGATGCAACGGCGGCACGATCGCGAAGACTCCCGTGGTCGACGATCTCGCGGCGAACGGAATCAACTATCGTCGCGCGCACAATCAGAATGTGGTGTGCATGCCCGCGCGCTCCACGATGATCACCGGGCAGTACGTGCGCACGCACGGTGTGTTCGCCAACGGCGTCGCGCTGCCACCCGATGCGCCGAGCGTCGCGGCGTACCTGCACGAGAAGGCGGGATATCGCACCGCGCTTTTGGGCAAGGCGCACTTCGAGCCGGCATTCGATCTCGCGGGAAAGTGGCGCGAGAACTCGATGGGCCGTCAGGGCAACACCGGACCATGGCGCGGCTTCGAGCGGATGGAGCTCGCCATGCACGTGCCGATGGGCGGATGGCATTACTCAGTATGGTTGCAGAATAACTATCCGAATGAGGTTGGTGGATTTGCGCCATTACTCAGTGGGACCGGTGGCGGCGATACTAACGCTCCCGAAGTGAAATATAATCCGATACCTCGTGAGCACTATCACACTGATTGGGTGGCCGATCGCACGATTGCATTTCTGGATTCGCTCGATCCGAACGAAAACTGGTTTGTGTGGATGAGCTTTCCCGACCCGCATCACCCCTGGGATCCTCCCGAGGCTGAGGCGCGCAGGATCAACTGGCGCGATCTGGATTTGCCGCCGGGACATCCGGGATCGCGCGAGAAAATCGAGGCGATTTTGCGCCAGAAGCCGCGTCATTGGCTCGAGTGGTACGAGGGCCGCTTTCGCAATCCCGAGGGCGGTCCGGTCCGGTTCATCCCCGCACAGATGACGCATGACCAGGTGCGAGAAATCAACGCGATGGTCCACGTCGAAAACGAACTCATCGATCAGGCCTGTGGCCGTGTGCTTCGGAGAATCACGGAACGAAAGTGGGACGAGCGCACCGACGTATTTTTTACGACCGATCACGGCGAGCTGCAGGGCGACTTCGGGCTGGTTTACAAAGGGCCGTATCATGTTGACGCGTTGATGCGCATTCCGATGATCTGGCGTCCGGCGCCGAGTGCCAACGTTAACGCGGCACAGATTTCGGAGCCCGTCGGCCAACTCGACCTCGCGCCGACGTTTTGCCAGATCGCCGGCGTGCCCGTTCCATCGTGGATAGAGGGGAAGCCGCTGCCGACCGCGCCGAATTCGGGGCGCGAGCGAGTGATTACTGAATGGGATAGTCAGTTCGCGCAAATCGGTATGCATATGAAATCGATTTATCGCGACGGCTATGTATGCACCGTGTATGAAAGAAGTACGCGCGACATCGGCTTCGATCTCGCAGGAATTATACGTGGAGGCCTCGGCGGTCCGAATGTTCCGATGCCGGATATCAATTACGACGGCACCGAGGGCGAACTGTACAACCTGCGCGAGGATCCGATGCAGTGGCGCAATCTGTGGAATGACGCGGGCTTCGCAAAACTGAAATCCGACTTGATCGCGGACTTGTACGACAATCTGCCGCCGCCGCGCGATCCTCAGCTTCCCGTCGAGGCTCCCGCATGATCGCATCTCGTCGAACCCGGTGCTCGCGATGAAGCCTCTCACATTGGTTGGTGGCTACGGTTCGCCCTACTCACGCAAGATGCGCGCGGTGCTGCGCTATCGGCGCATCCCGTTTCGATGGATCATGCGCGGCTCCGCTGAAGATGTCGGCATACCGCCCGTGCCGGTCGCGCTGATTCCGGTGCTGGTGTTCCCCGGCGAAAGCGGCGCGCCGGACGAGGCGATGATCGATTCGACTTTCGAGATCATTCGCCTCGAAGCCGCGTTCAAGGAACGCTCGCTGATTCCGCCTGACCCAGCGCTCGCGTTTCTCCATGCGCTGATCGAGGACTACGGCGACGAATGGCTCACCAAGCCGATGTTCCATTACCGATGGAACTACGAAGCCGACATCCGAAAGGCATCGTACGTGCTCATCCTCGATCGCATGCCTCATCTCAACGGCGAGCGGCTGGAGCGCGCCGCCAGGATGATTGCCGATCGTCAGATCGCCCGGCTCACCGTGGTGGGTTCCAATTCGACCACGCGCCCGGTCATCGAGGACAGCTATCGGCGGTTGCTCTCGATTCTCGATCGGCATGTCGCGGGCGGCTCGCTGTTCCTGATGGGGGACCGTCCCGGCGTGGGCGATTTCGGATTGTTCGGGCAACTTAGCCAACTGACTCATTTCGACCCGACGCCGAGCGCGATCGCAGCGGAACACGCGCCGCGAGTCTATTCGTGGGTGAATAGAATGGAGGACCTCGCAGCGATAGAGGTCGATGACGACGGATGGATGTCGCGCGAGCGGGTCGGCGAAAGTTTGAACGCGTTGCTGCACGAGATCGGTCGCGTCTACGCGCCGTTTCTGATCGCCAATGCCCGCGCGCTCAATTCGAAAGCCGCCGAAGTCGGCACCGAGATTGATGGGCATCAATGGATTCAGCAGCCCTTCCCATACCAGGGAAAATGTCTGAAGTGGCTGCGCGAAGGCCGCGCCGCGTTAAGCGATAGCGATGGTCGTTTGGTCGATGAAGTGCTGTCTGGAACCGGTTGCGAATCAATCTTTACCGCCGCGCTCTGACGGCCACAGCATCTCGAAGTAGGATTCCGCGATCAGGTTGTCCCGGTTGATGTTGAGGACGCGAAGAAGTTCGTCCACCGCCGGGCGGCTACGTTCGGGATCGCCATGCTCACCGAGCACCGCTTCGATCTCGCCGAATTCGCCGAGGCCGTCGACGCGATCGAGGTGCAGCCGAACGTGGTCGCGCATCATCAGGATGCGAGTCTTCTTCACCGTAGCAATTGCCCCGAGCGCCTGCGTCAACATCTCGCGCGTCTTCGCCGGTTCAGCGACCGACACGATTTCGTAACTGCTGAGTTTGAGATCCCGGCTATCTTCGCGGCCGTAAAAAATCATCCAGGCGCCGGATTCCTCTTCGCGAAGTTTCAGCTTGCCTTCCGTCACGCGGAAGAACGTATCGCGTTGAACGAGCATCGCCTTGAATTGATACGTGATCGCCTCAGCCTGCTTTCTGGCGCGCTCAAGATCGTCGAGTTTGAATTTCGCTTCGAGGTTTCGCATCCGCATTCTCGGTCACTAGCGGCTTGCTGGACGAGAGATTTCAGCGTCGGGCTCGCGACGCTCCGCCGACGGCGCCATCAGTTGTTCGATGTCGCCGGTGATCAATCGCCCGCCCCGTTGATACGTGAGGTACGCCCACGCCCAATCGAACATCACGATCACCCGGTTGCGAAATCCGATCAGATAAACGATATGGACCAGCGACCAAATCACCCACGCGAATAGTCCGCTCAGTTTGAGTTTTCCCCTCTGCAAGATCGCGAAAGCGCGCCCGACCGTCGCCAGCGCCCCTTTGTCCACATATTGGAACTGGCGGTAGGGTCTGCCGGCGAGCGCCCTGACGATGTTGCCGGCGGCGCAGCGCCCCTGCTGGATCGCAACCGGCGCGAGTCCCGGCATCGTATGGCCCGCCGCGTCGATGCACGCCGCGAGATCTCCGATCACGAACGCCTCGGGATGCCCCTCGATCGTGAGATCGCCTCGAACCTTCACCCGGCCCGCGCGATCGAGTTCCACGCCCATCGTCCTCGCCAGCGGTGAGGCCGCGACGCCGGCCGCCCAGATAATCGTGCGCGCATTGATTTCGGACTTGTCGAGGTGGATCAGGTTAAGCGTGATTGCTTTCGCCGGAGTGCCTGTGAGAACCTCGACGCCTCGAGCCTTGAGTGCGGTTGCGGCCTTCGCAGCGAGCGCTTCATCGAAGGTGGGAAGAATTCTCGGACCCGCTTCTATCAGCACGATTCTCGCTTCCCGCGGATCGATGCGGCGAAAATCGCTGACGATGACTTGCCGCGATATTTCCGCGATTGCGCCGGCGAGCTCGACGCCGGTCGGCCCGCCGCCGACCACGACGAACGTGAGCAACATCCGGCGCGCGGCATCGTCGCGCTCGCGCTCGGCCAGTTCGAACGAAAGCAGTATTCGGCGGCGGATCTCGATCGCGTCATCAAGACTCTTCAGCCCGGGAGCGTACCGCGCCCATTCGTCGTGGCCGAAATACGAATTATCGGCGCCCGCCGCGAGGATCAGGAAATCATACTTTATGTCGCCCTGAGTCGTGGTGACGTGGCGCCGATTCAGGTTGACGGCATGCACTTCATCAAGCAAGACCCTGGTGTTGAGATTGCGCCTGACGATCGAGCGAATCGGATAGGCGATATTTGCGGGCGAGAGACCGGCGGTCGCAACCTGGTAGAGCAGCGGTTGAAACAAATGATGGTTGCGGCGATCGATAATCGTGACCTGGACTTTCGCGTGCCGCAGCGACCACGCCGCATTGAGGCCACCGAAGCCGGCGCCCACGATCACGACATGCGGCTGTGCGCTGGACGATGGAGTTTCCTGGAGGTTCCCGTTACTGATTTCGCTCGCGGTGGCCATTGAACTTCCAACTGCTGGGGGCGAAGCGTGATGGCTAGATTACACTCTTGCTGATTTTGAGAATCCAGAAGTGGCAGCTCGCAGCGGAGACTCCAAACTTGACAGCTGAACGAAGCGCCGAATAGCTTCGATGGTTCTATCGATCGAAACTGACTTCATCCGGGAAACATTGACGTGGCCAATCCGAAGAAAGACCTCGACACTAATGAGACGCGCCTGCGCGAACTGGGATTCGATGCCGCGGCGCCGATTCCTGAACGAGTCGCACAACTCCGCGAGCTTCGAGGCAAAGCTGATGCGAGCGATCTCGCGATCGCCAAGGCGCTCGGCGAAATAAACGATCCTGGCGCGGGCGATCTGCTGGTCGAGATGGAATCGAACGCGAGCGGCGCGCTGCGGCGCGAGATTCGCCGCGCGATCTACAGGCTTCGCCAGCACGGTATCGAGGTGCGCGAGCCCGAGGCGGAGCACAAGGCGGCGCCTGCTTCTCCAGCGGAGGCCGGACTTACCGCGCTGATGTCGCCGATCGATCCGGAAGGCGCGCAGATCGTTTGGATGATCAGGGCGCGTCCTCGCGGCGGGCTGGTCAGGCTGTGGGGACTCGTCTCCGAAACCCAAGGGCTCGCAGGCGTGCAGAATCATGCGCTCAATCGGCGCGAGTTGAAGACGCAACGGGAGGAACTCGAGCAGCAAGCGGGAGTGAAGCTCATCGACATCGATCCTCGGCTCGCCGATTTCATTTTGTGCGATGCTTATCGCCGGACTCCGGAGTCCGGTCGCCTGAACGTAGGAAGTTTCTACGCTTTGCGCACGGAGGTGACCGGCGCTCCCTTGCCCACCCAACTATCGCATCCGATCTATTCGGAGTTCGCGAAAGAAGCGGCGGAAGAACCGTCGATCGAGCTATTGAAGGAGCCGGAGGTTCAGGCGTTCCGCATCCCGCTCAAGGAGCTGGAGCCATACCTCAACGAGGTCAATCGCGCGCAGGAGAGCGTGCTGGTGGTCAGTCGCTCGTCGCAGGAGGATCGCATCATGGGCGCGGTCGAGAAGGCGATCGGCGAGCTGCTGAGCGGCGCGCGTGCTGAGCGCCTGCGCCGTCGCCTCGAGGACATTGGACTGTACCTCGCGAAGACCGGGCGTCGACAGCAGGCGGGATGGGCGGCGGCTGCGGCGGCGAAAATTCGCGATGGCGCCGACCTCAAGAAAATCGCCTTCTTCCGATCGCTGGTGCAGACCCAGCTGGGTGCGATGATGGCGCAGGAGGCGGAGCGCAAACGCGAGGAGCCTCGGCTCATCATGACGCCGGCCGAAGCACTTCGCGCGCAGGAGGAAGCGCGCGCCCGCGGCTCGCGGCGGTGATTTGGGCCAATCGTGTAGGCGAAGATAAAGCGAAGAGACTTATACAATAAGGATTATTTGGCTTCGTTTGGTAATTTTGTTAGGTGTGAGAAGTCGTTCGTAGTGGGTTTGTTTTTGCAATTTCAATAATTGCGCGGAATCAGTCCCGAGGTACTTCGTGGGGGCCTGAGACCACTGCACTGAGACGGCTGAGTAGTGGGTTTGTTTTTGCATTTTTTCACATCGTCTCAAGACCCGACTCCCGACCTCCAACTCTCGTACTATAGCATTTTCGCCGGAGCTACGCGTTCGCGAATGCTTTCAGGTTACGAAACGCAACTTTGAAAATGCGACTACTCCAGGCCCAACGAGTAGCCGAAGTGCGTGCGCGTCCATCCGAGGCGCTCGTAGAATCGATGCGCTCGGCCGCGCGCGATGTTACTGGTCAGCGCCATCTTGTAGCATTTGCGACGGCGCGCGAGGTCGCTAGCGGCCGCCATCAGATGCTGCCCGATTCCGGAGGAGCGCGCGTCCTCGTTGACGACGACATTCTCGACGACGGCGAAAGGCTTCGGCGCATGACCCAGATGCGGCACGATGATCACGTGGCAGGTCCCGACGATTTTGCCTCCGACCTCGGCGACGAGGATCGTATGGTTGCGGTCGCGTGCGAGGCGATCGAATGCCGCCGAGAGTCTCGCCCGCTGAACTCGCAAGTTCAAGTAATTGTTGAGATGAAGTTGATCGTAGAGTTCCTGCAACCTTGGAAGATCGAACTTGTGTGCGCGTCGGATTCGTATCGAGGGAGGATCGTGGGCGGAATTTGCTCGGGCCATCAGGTCAGCTACGATGGAGCACCGATGTTCGCATCGTCAAGCGCATCTTCCATTTTCGGAACCTCAAAGAAAATTATGAACTTCGGCGGAAACCGCTGAGCTCGATCAAGAGACCCGAAGGGGGCGCGATAGCGCCGCGGCGCAGCCGCTTCCGAGGCGGAGCGAAGCGGAGTCGAGGAAAAATCTAAGGTGATTGAGCAAAAACCGCTCAAGGGAATCCGCGTCATCGACCTGACGCGGGTGCTGGCCGGGCCCTTCTGCACCATGAATCTCGCCGACCTCGGCGCCGAGGTCATCAAGATCGAGGTTCCCGGACGTGGCGACGATTCGCGCGGCTTCGCTCCGACAATTCCCGGCGGCGACTCCGGCTATTACTACAGCGTCAATCGCGGCAAGAAGAGCGTCACTCTGGATCTACGCACCAAAGAGGGCGCGGACCTTCTACTTAAGCTCGCGAACAAATCTGATGTGGTAGTTGAGAATTTCTCGCCCGGCACGATGGAACGTTTCCGTGTCGGATACCGGCAACTCAGCGCCGGCAATCCCGCGATCATCCTGTGCTCGATTTCGGGATTCGGGCAAAGCGGACCGATGGCGTCGGCGCCCGCCTACGACATCGTGGCGCAGGCGCTCGGCGGCACCATGAGCATCACCGGATATCCGGGCGGCGATCCCCTGCGATGCGGGGTGTCGATCGGCGATTTGTCGGGCGCACTGTATGGCATTATTGGAATTCTGGTAGCGCTGCGCACCCGCGACGCCACCGGCAAGGGCCAGCACGTTGACATCTCGATGCTCGATTGCCAGGTCGCGATGCTCGAGGACGCGATCGCGCGCTTCTCAGTCTCCGGTAAAGTGCCCGGCCCGCTCGGCACGCGGCATCCGTCGATTACGCCGTTCCAGCAGTTTCACGCAAGCGATGGATTCTTCGTCACCGGCGCCGGTAACGAATCGATCTGGCAGCGCATGTGCGAGGCGATCTCACGCCCCGAGTTGAAAGACGATCCGCGCTTCGCCCGCAATGCCGATCGCACCGCGCATCATGCCGAACTGGAAAAGATTCTGGTCGCGCATTTCGCGACTCGCACCCGCGCCTACTGGCTGGAGAAGCTGGAGGGCGCGCACGTCCCATGCGCTCCGATTGCGAACGTCGAGGAGGTCACGCAAAACTCGCATCTCAAGGAGCATCAGATGATTCTCCATGCTGACCATCCGACCTTCGAAGACCTCATCGTTCCCGGCACGCCGCTCAGGAATCCCGACTCGACCGCGACGCCCGATACGCGCGCGCCGAAGCTCGGAGAACATACCGACGAAGTGCTGGGCGCGCTGCTCGGGCTGGACAAAACCGATCTGGCCGATTTGCGCTCGCGGAGTATCATATGAGGGCAGATGATTGCTCGTTTCTGATGGGCTGTCTTGAAAAGCAATAGCTTTGACGAGCTATCCCAGATTTGGGATACTCTTGATGACGATCCATTCGCCTCGCAAACCGCTTGATTGGATTGGGAGCTCAAGAAGCGATCTGCGCAAATTTCCAAAGGAAGTAAGGGTTACCATCGGTGTCGCGCTAAACGTTGCGCAGCTAGGCGGCAAACATGAAACTGCCAAACCGCTCAAGGGCTTTCACGGAGCCGGCGTTCTCGAAATCGTTGACAGGAGCGAGGCCGGTACTTTTCGAGCGGTGTACACTGTTTCCTTCTCCGATGTTGTTTACGTTCTTCACGTCTTTCAGAAAAAACCAAAAGAGGAATTGCGCCCCCCAAGGAAGAGATAGAATTGGTAAAACAGAGATTAAAGCTTGCCGAGATTGACTATCGAAAAAGGCGTGGGAGCGCTCCGAATTCGAAATGAGAACTGTTACTAGAGGCAGCGGTAACGTCTTTCGCGATCTGGATCTTCCCGATGCCGGCGTGCTTCAGGCGAAAGCGGACCTCGTATTTCTAATCTCGTCAATCATCGAGCAGAGGGGTTTGACTCAACGGCAAGCCGCTTCCATTCTCGACGTTACTCAGCCAAAAGTGTCAGCGTTACTACGCGGACGAATCGATGGTTTTTCTATCGAGCGGCTCGCGAAGTTTCTCAATGCACTCAATCAGGATGTAAACATAGTGGTAAGGCCGAGGCGTGCTACAACCCGCGGTCGGCTTGCCGTCGGTTAACCGGCAAACGATCCATCGGAGGAGACATAATTATGCGTGAGGTTGTTATCGTTGACGGAGTGCGGACGCCGATCGGAAAAGCCGGCCGCGAGAAGGGCTACTACAAAGACGTCCGCGCCGATGACCTCGCCGTTAACTGCATCAAGCGCCTGCTCGAAAAAAATCCCAAGCTCGACCCCAAGGAAATCGAGGACGTGTTCTGGGGATGCGCCAATCAGACCGGAGAGCAGGGACTCAACGTCGGCCGCATGATCGCGTTACTGGCCGGACTTCCGGTCGAGGTCGCGGGCACCACCATCGATCGTCAATGCGGCTCGAGCCTGCAGGCGATCAACTCAGCGACGCAGGCCATCATGACCGGATGCGGCGATGTCGCGATCGCGGGCGGCGTTGAGAACATGACCCACGTCGCGATGGGTTCCGGCATTTCGCCTAACCCGAAGCTGATGGACATGTTTCCGCGCGACATGTTCTTCATGGGGCTTACGGCGGAGCGGCTCGCCGAGATGTACCACATCACGCGCGAGCAATCGGATGCGTTTGCGATGCAATCGAATCAGCGCGCCGTCGCCGCTCGCGAGCGCTTCAAGGAAGAAATCGTGCCGGTCAAGCTGCCCGATGGAACTAGCGTCGATGTCGACCAGGGACCGCGCGCCGAGACCTCGATGGAAAAGCTTGCGACTCTCAAGCCGTCGTTCAAGCCTGACGGTCAGGTGACCGCCGGCAACTCCTCGCAAATCAGCGACGGCGCCGCGGCGGTTTTGCTGATGACGGCGGAGCGCGCGAAGTCATTGGGGCTGAAGCCGATGGCGAAGATTCGGGCGATGGCGGTTGCGGGCGTGCCTCCCGAAATCATGGGATGGGGTCCGGTGCCGTTGACGCACAAGGCACTTGCGCGCGCGGGTTTGTCGATCAAGGACATCGATCTTTTCGAAATCAACGAGGCGTTTGGCGCGCAGGTCCTCGCGTGCAATACCGATCTCAAAATTTCCGAAGAAAAGCTCGACGTGAATGGCGGCGCGATCGCATTGGGGCATCCGCTGGGATGCTCGGGCGCGCGATTGATGGTGACGTTGACCCATGAGATGAGGCGGCGCGAAGCGAGATTGGGCATCGCAACGATGTGCATCGGAATCGGCCCGGGAATCGCAACTGTAGTGGAGCAGGTCTAAAGCGCTCAGATGACTCACCAATGCAAATTCATCGCGATGGCTCTGGTAGCCGTCGTTCTTTTACTCGGACCGATGCCGGCGCGGCTCGAATCGCGCGGCAACGCCCAGGTCGTTCCTACTTCGAGCAACATTTACGACTTTTCGCTGCGGGACCTCGACGGCCACGTCACCAAGCTCAGCCAGTACCGCGGGCATCCGGTGGTAATCGATTTCTGGGCGACCTGGTGCGCGCCCTGCCGCCATCAGATACCCGAGCTGAAAAAACTTTACACGAAGTATCATAAATCGCGCGGACTAGTGGTCCTCGGCGTCGCGTGCGATACCGTGCAGGGTGAAGGCGTCGAATCAGTGCGGCCATTCGTGCGCCAATTCGAGATCAGTTATCCGATCTTGCTCGCCGAAACAGCGGTGCTGGACGACTTTGGCGTCGAGGCAATTCCGACCACGGTTTTTCTAGGCTCCGACGGCGCCATGGTGGGCCGCATAATGGGTGCGGGAGCTACCGGCGAACTCACCGAGAGCGTGAACGCGTTGCTCGCAAATCCATCCGGTAAACCGAAGCCCGCGAAGAAGATGACGCCCGAGCAAGAAAAGAAAGAGAATCGCTACGACATCGAATACATTCAGTGACCCTGGAAGCTAGTTTCTTTTTGCAACTGTGGTTAGAATGAAGCCGAAAATGAGGCCCATACCGAGACGTTGATGGACGCGAGTGAAATCGAGCATATGATCGCCAACGGCATTCCCGGTGCGCGCGTGGAAGTGCGCGACTACACCGGCGGCGGCGACCATTTCGAGGCGCTCGTGGTGAGCGAAAGCTTCGAGGGCAAGACTCTCGTCGAACGTCATCAGGCGGTCTACAATGCGCTCGGCGATGCGATGCGCGCGCGCGTGCATGCGCTGACGCTCAAAACGTTGACACCGGCACAGCACGCGAATCGGAGGTAACCCAAATGGCTGATGTAGCTGAGAAGATCCAGTCCACGATCAACAACAACAAGATCGTGCTGTTCATGAAAGGCAATCGCAGTTTCCCGCAATGCGGGTTTTCGGCCGCGACGGTCGAAATCTTCGAGCAGTTGGGCGCGCCATTCGAAACGGTTGACGTGCTGCAAGACATGGAAATTCGCGAGGGCATCAAGCGCTTCAGCAACTGGCCCACCATTCCCCAGGTTTATATCAACGGGAAATTCGTCGGCGGATGCGACATCGTGCGCGAGCTTTATGAAAGCGGCGAGCTGGCGCCGATGGTGAAGCAGGCCCTTGCCGCGGGTGCCGGCAAGTAGCAAATCCAGTCATCAGGTTTCTTGCGAGAGGAGCGCGTCGCGGCGATGGCTGCGGCGCGCTTTCGTTTTGGCATACGAGATTCGCCGGATTGATTCGTTGGGGCGCGCGGCTAGACGAGAGAGACGATCGAAGCCACGAGGAGACGAGACATGGCGTGGATCAGGACCACTTCCGAGCAGGACGCTACCGGCAGGCTGAAGGAAGTCTACGCTGCCCTCCTTCAAAAATTCCCCATGGTGCCGCACATCATGCAGTCGTTCAGTCTCAAGCCCGAGGTGCTCGGAGCGGTCGCGCGAGTCTTCACGACGGGGACCTTCGGCGCATCGAACCTAAGCCGCGTGCGGGAGGAAATGATTGCGACGGTCGTGTCGTCGCTCAATCAGTGTCACTACTGAACTAATTCCCACGCGGAGTTCCTCCGCGTTCAGAGCAACGGCGCCAACGAACTGGTCGCGACGCTCAAGCGCGACTGGCGCGGCGCGCCGCTCTCCGAGGCCGATCTCGCGATGCTCGCGTATGCCGAGAAGCTCACCGTGAATCCCTCGCAGATGACCAAGGCCGACCTCGACGGACTGCGGCGTCACTCTTCCGAAGAGCAGTGTTACGACATCGTGCTGATCGCCAGCCTGTTCAACTTTATCGATCGAATTGCCGATGCGTTCGGGGTCGAGCTCGACGCTTTCACCAGACACATGGCGCATGCGGCGCCCGAGGGCGAAGCACTCAAGGAGCGGGCCGCATCCGAACGATCGCGCTGAGGCAATCGAAGAAGTCGCTACCAGAAGCGAAGCCGGCCGGTATCGACGTGGACGAAACCGGTGCGCGGATAGTATCCGACACCGCCGCCGAACATCGACATCGCGGCGCGCCGCACGTTCTTGAGCGAGCGGCCCTCGACGCAAATGTCGATCGCCTTGCCATCGAGGTGCAGGCTGTGGAGCGCGACACCTTCGGTGCGGAAATGCAGCATCGCGTTGGTCTTCGGCGTGCGATATCCCGAGATAATTTGGAACGGCTCCTTGGTCCCGAGGCGATGGTGAATGCCCACCAGCAGATCGAGTAGCGCGGGATCGATCGGTTTCACCTCGTTCTCACGCCAGTCGCGCAGGATGAAGTTGATTTCATGAAGCGCGCCTGGAATGTACTCGCCGTTGGCGAAGTAGGTCGTCTTGAGGCTCTCGCCCGTATGCAAGTTGTAAAACGACAGCGAGCGCGAGCGCTTCGGAATGACACGATAGGCCGCCAGCGCGGCGCCTGGAATCAGTGCGGGAACCGCGGCGACGAGCCCCATCTTAAGAAGATTGCGTCGGCTGACCAGAGCCGGCGCGGCATTAGCATCTTTCAATCCCAATCGTCCCCGTAACTATTTTTTCGCCGTAACGTCGTGAGCGATACCATCATGGTTGTTCACGACAGCGGTTGCCCCAGTCCAGTCAATCAAATCCGTGAGCTTGATGCTATCCGCGAGGTGCCTCGCATCTTCGAGGGTGACCCCGCCCTCCTCGTAGATATCGCGATCTACTTCCAGAAACACACGGCCGTCGTCAAGCTTTGCGAACATCACCGGCTCGTACACGATCATTCCGGGCGCGCCTTTCGAGATTCGATGGAACAGGTCCTTGATGTTTTCCGGCTCCAGCCGCACGCAGCCGTGCGTGTGATAGCTGTATATGCTGGCCGGCGCGTTGGTCGCGTGAATCCCAATTCCCGGAATGCTCAGCCC
Source organism: uncultured delta proteobacterium (assembly GCA_963815835.1). Classification (GTDB taxonomy): domain Bacteria; phylum Desulfobacterota; class Binatia; order Binatales; family Binataceae; genus DATGKG01. The sequence continues at coordinate 814,529 of CAWFIF010000001.1, read as the reverse complement.
GATCCAGTAGTTGCCGAGCGGATTGTTGGGCCCGGGCTCGACGCGCGTTTGGACTTCCTTGCCCTCCTCCTCCATTTCCTCCTGAATGTCCTTCGGCACCACCCACGCCGGATTCCTATGTTTGCTGATCACCGAGAACGATCCGACCGGCGTCTCCCAATCGGGTTTGCCGATCGCGACCGGATAGGAGGCCTCGAGTTTGCCCTCCTCATAGTAGAAGAGCATCCGCTGCGGCAGGTTGATGAGGATTCCGTTGCTGATGTCGCACGGCGCGAGGTGCTGATTGTCGATATGAACGCTGTGCCCAGGTTCAATGATCGAGAAGCGTGAGATGTGGTTCGCGTGCGCGATCAGTTTCGAATCGACGCCGAGCTTGGCGGAGATGAGATGAACTGCCTGCTTCTCCTCGGGCGAATAGTCGAACTCCTTACCCACGATCGTGTTGCTGAGGCATGGAAAGTTGCGCTGCGAGTAGGGAATCGGTGTGGGCGTCGCGGTCGGGGTGACGGTCGGCGATCCAGTCGGGCTAACGCTCGGCGCCGGTGCGGGCGGCGGTTGACTGTGGGACTTCTGGCAGCCGGGAATCAGGAGGATCAACAGGAGAAAGAACGCGGCAACCGCCGTCATGATGGGCTCCGGATTAAGCGGCGTCGGTCGAGGAGATCGGACGGCGCGAGAATCTTTAACCGAGAATCCTTAACAATGATAGCGGCGTACGAAACCTGAGTCAGGACGCATTCGGTCAGGATCACGACTTGCCGAGTTTCTTGAGCGCCTGATCAACTCCCGGCATCCGACTCGGCAGCGCGCGGCCTTCGAGGCGATCGCGAAGCAATCCTCCCGCCATAAGCACCATATGATGCGCATGCGCATTCTTGATCGCACTGCGGAAGCCCATCTCGTCCTGCGCATTGTTGATCGCAATCTTCAGCATCCGCAGCGTGAAGCGATCGCTCTCCGCGATGCGCTCCGCAAGCGCTGTTGTCTCCTCCTCGAGCCGGTCACGCGGAACCACCATGTTCACGAAGCCGAGCCTCTCCGCCTCCTCCGCCTTGACGAAGCGGCTTTGATAGAGAATTTCCTTGGCCTTGCGCACCCCGATATCCCACGGAATCGAAAAGTATTGCAGCAGCGAGGGCAGGAACATCGCGTCATCGGAGGCGACGATCAGATCCATCGCGGCGGCGAACATCCAGCCGCCGAAAATGCAGAAGCCATGAACCTGCGCGATGGTGGGCTTGGTGAGATCGCGCCACCTGAGCGTCGCGTCGATATACAAATCCCACGAGCGCTTATGCTGCCCGCGCATCCCCTTCGGATAGGGACGTTTCTCGAGATCTTCCTTCTCTTCGGTCGTGCCGAGGTCGTGGCCGGAGGAGAAATGCTCGCCCTCGCCCTTCAGAATAACGACTCGGATGTCGTCGTCCTCGTTGGCGGCGGCAAATGCCTCGTCCATCTCCTCGATCATCAGACGCGACTGCGCGTTCTTGTAGCGCGGACGGTTCAGAATCACCCTGGCGATGCTATCGGATCTCTCATAGCGGATGTGTTTGTACGACACGGTTGGCGACCTCTTCGATAATAACAGCCGCGTAACCCGCGCGGCCTGCATTTGTCAACCCACATCCAACAAATGGACGGTATTTGCGCCGTACAGACAGACGGGTTGATTCGCCAATCGGACGCCGATAGCTTCAGACTGAGGGTCCGGGGATGGGGGATGGAATCATCAGTTCGGGGGAGCACGGCCACGTCGTCAGCACCGGGCCGGTATCGAGCGCTATGGGAGAAGAACCCGCAAACTTCTGATGGCCGCGTATAGCTCCATCGCGATAGACCGGTGGGATTCCAAACAGAGTAGCGAGTTCAGGCCGAGCTTTGCGATGCTGCTCGCTCTGTTTTCGATTGAGTTGTTAGCGCTAAATCTGGCACGGCTCCCGGAGAGTATGCGGTTCGATGGATTCGCCTTCTGCGATCACGGCTCGAATCTGACGCTCCAATATCTGATATCGCACGGTTATCGTGCCGGGATTGATTTCGGCTATCACTACGGCTTGCTTCCGGCCCTCTTCGGCCGCGTCTGGTTTGCCGCGCTGGGACCCACTCCATGGTCGTATCAATTCGCCATGATTTCCTTCAACCTTGTCTGCGCCTGGGCGTTGGCAAAAACATTTGTGCAAATACGGATCGGTGGCCTTGGGCTGATATTTACTACCATCGGCTTGGGGTTCGCGTTTCAACCGACCTATCCCAACCTGGCTCACGCGATGGAGGCTGCCCTCATAGTATCAGCGCTGGCGCAGCAGGCATCCGGAGCGAAAACAATCGCTCTGGCTATCACAAGCGCCACCGTTTTCGCGAAGCCGAGCATGGCCTACGCTTACTCTCTATTGCTCATTCTTCTCATAGTCCGAGATCTGACCAAAGAATCATTCTCTCCTCGACGTTGGTTGTTGGCCTTCGCTCCAGCGGCGGTAACGTTCCTCACTGTTGCCATGGTGCTGTCAATCGAGTTTGGAGCAAGCGTGCTTCTGCGAACCGCAGTCCCGATCGAAGGAGCGGCCGCCTATCGTGCACTTAATTTTGGACTCTTTGCCGATGGACGCGGCCTTTGGGATGCGAAGGCCTGGCCCTTCTACTTTATCACTCATTCGGGCTTCTGGATCGCGGCTAATCTCTTTCTATACGGATGCGCAACTTCTGCAATCATCGCCGCTATTGTGAGTGGAGAATTACCGACCCGCAGAGCAGGACTGGTGATAACCTGCGCGGTTCTTCATTTGTGCTTTCTTTTCGCCTTCTTCGGAAATCAGTTTTCGTGGATTTATTACTCTTATCTTCTCGTTATCGGATGTGCAGTAGCTGTAGACTTCGGGCCCTACCATCGACGCCTCGGCCTGGCTCTTTCCGTACTCGCCTTCTTTTCATGGACCGCCCTTGGCTACTGGACGTTACGATGGTGGGCAACAACTACACCCACTCCCAGCACGAAAGGGTTGTGGGCTCGCCGCGACGAGCGCGCTGAATGGGAGACGGTTTTGGCGATTGCCGGAGATCACAAAGTCACAATCCTCGACGAGATGGGCGCGGCCGAATTGTTGTTTCCGGGATTTCAACAACCCGTAAGCCTGTTCCTTATGAAGGGCCTAATGACCCAAGGGGATATAAGCCGCAAGCTAAGAGACCTAGCGGTCGCCAACACGGTCGTAGTCCCATTGACTAAGAGTACATGCACCGGCATAGCCAGTGAGCCTGAGTTCAACCATTCTCTCGGAGACTTCTCGCCGGTATGGAAAGGTCAATACTTCGAGATTTTCCAACGGCATCTATCTCCATGAGGTTTATGGGGTTGAGGCAACTCGGAATTGGTCTCACCAGGGCGCTTCGCTGCAAGGCGAATGCATCTGTTCCCGTGTTGATGCAATGGCGGGTAAACGCGAGCTTGGAATATCGGACGCGTTTGTTTCTGACAGTGGTGTTGTTCTCTCTTACGTACCTACTTTTTTCAGTGTCTCCTGTCATCGACATTTGTGATTCTTTGTACTCTACTCTTCTGAGCGAAAGCATCCTGCATAGTCACTCCACCCATCTTAACGCCTATAGGTTCGCTGAGCCGATTGCGGTACTCAAAACGAGCGCGCCACCAATCGACGATCCACAAAATCCGTATAGCTACGAGCTGGGAAACGTAAACGGCAACATTGTCTATCGCTATCCGAACGGAAGTTCGATTTTGTCAGTTCCGTTCGTGGCCCTTATGAACGCTATCGGAATCACGGCCGCCACACCGGATCGCGAATACAACCGGGTGGGCGAAGTGACGATTCAGAAAACACTAGCGGCGTTGCTGATGGCTCTTCTGGCGTGCGTCGTGTTTAGAACCGCGATGCTGATGCTCAGCGCGGCCCCAAGCGCCATCATTGCGCTCGGTTTCGCACTCGGCACGCAAGTATGGAGCGCGGGGACGCGCTCACTGTGGTCGCATACATGGTTCATCTTTCTCGGCGGCTTGGCGGTATACGATATTTTGTCCGCCGAGGTAGAACACCGCTCGGTGCGTCCGGTACTTCTCGCCACCATTCTTTCCTGGATGTACTTCGTGCGCCCCACAGGCGCGATCACAATCGCCTGCGTCAGCGCCTATCTTTTAGTCTACCACCGCCTAAGGTTCGTCGCGTTCGCCGCGACCGGCGCATCATGGCTCGCTGGATTCGTCGCGTATTGGTGGATGACTTATGGCGAGCTGATTCCTGGATACTACCGATCCCGGTTCGGTTCGCATGCTTTCTGGGTCGGTCTCTACGGGAACCTCGTCGGCCCCTCGCGGGGACTGTTCATCTATGTTCCCGTGCTCGGCTTTGTTGTCTACCTGATCGTTCGCTATTGGAAGAATCTTCCGTTGCGCCGTCTCGCACTCCTTTCGATAGCAACGGCGACAACGAACCTCGTCGCTATCGGCGCTTATCCTTGTTGGTGGGGAGGCTATTGCTATGGCGCGCGACTGATGATGGACGCACTCCCGTGGTTCGCGCTGCTGGCGATCCTCGGATGCGCCGCCGCGTCGGTTGGACGCTTGTCGGTCTTAAGCCGGGGCGAGATGGTGACCGCGCTGATGCTGCTTGCGCTGTCTGTAGCGATCAACGGCCGGGGTGCATTCTCATCAGCTACGCAGCAATGGAGCACCGTAGTTGATGTAGACAAGCATCCTGAGCGAGCGCTGGATTGGTCCTATCCACAATTCGCAGCCGGACTTATCGCTCCGCCTGAGTATGTAATCGAAAATACCAATCGGCTGAGACGCATCGCCGCGGGTAGAACGCGCAAGTACTAGCGTATGCAATCGCGTCACACACTTGCGAATAGTCTGTTCGCGTTTGCCGTATACCTATTCCTGTCACTGATATTTTTCGCGCGGATGCTTCCCGGACATCTGTTCGATTACTACGTCGGCCGCGACACCGACCCATCATTGTATATGTGGTCGCTCGCATGGTGGCCCTATGTACTGCATCATCATGCGCATCCATTTCTGACCAAGTTGATTTGGGCGCCGCAAGGCATAAACCTCGCCTGGGTCACGTGCCTCCCGCTGTTGGGTATCATCGCAACGCCGCTGACTAACACGCTCGGGCCGCTCGCGACTTTCAACCTGATCATTGTGATGCTGCCGCCGCTGGCCGCCTTAACGGCGTTTCTGCTCTGTCGGAGATTGAGCGGCGCCTTTGCCGCGGCGCTGCTGGGTGGATTTCTGTTCGGCTTCTCACCCTTTGTGCTTGGACAAATTCTCAGCCATCTGAATCAGCTCCTGATTTTCCCGGTTCCGCTCGCGGTATACCTCGCCGTTCGGCGGGTGCGGGAAAATCTAAGCCGCAACCGATTCGTGGTTCTGCTGACCCTCGTCCTTTCGATGCAGTTCCTGCTGGTGCTCGAACCGTTCGCGGTGATGACGTTCCTCGCCGCGCTGACGCTACTCATCGGGTTGCGAATCGCGTCAGGAGAGGATCGCCGGCGCATCGCGCGATTGATCCCCGAAATCGCGGCGGCATATGCGTTCACCGCGCTGCTGATGAGTCCATATATCTATTTCTATTTCGCCTACGGATTCCCGAGCCGGCCGCTATGGCCGTCCGCGAGGTTCTCCACCGACTTGCTGAACTTCATCGTTCCTACTCCAGCCAATGCGATCGGCAACCTCGGGACGCTGACACAAGTCTCCGCGACCTTTCCCGGCGACATTTACGAACAGGGCGCGTGCCTCGGAATTCCGCTGCTCGCGATCGCGGCGGTCTGGAGCCGCCGCCATCGCGGCGAGTTGCTGCCGAAACTTCTCCTGGCAACCGTCGCGGTGAGCTGCATCCTCGCCCTCGGACCATATCTTCAGATCGCGGGACATCAGGTACTGCCGATGCCGTGGCTGGTGGTCGAGAAGCTGCCGCTGATCAAAAGCGCCGTCCCGGGGCGGCTGGTCATGTATGCCTTCCTTGCGCTGGCCGTCATTTTCACGATGTGGCTTTGCGATCCGCTCACCGGCCCAGCGGAAAAAGTGATCGGCACGCTGGCGACGCTCATCATGCTGATGCCGAACCCTGCCGCGTCGTTCTGGGCGCGCCGGGCGCCGCTGCCGGCATTTTTCCGTGACGGAAGTTCGAATCGTTTGCTGGCCGGCGATGATATCGTGCTGCCGCTGCCGTTTGGCCAACAGGGGATGTCGATGATGTGGCTGGCCGAGAGCGGAATGAATTTTCGGATGGCATCGGGACTGACCGGTCTGCAGCCGATCGAGATTCGGCGCTGGCCGGTGGTCAACGTGTTCGTCGGCTCGCCCGACCTTCCGCAGCCGGATCTCCAGCTCAAGGCCTTCGTCGCCAACCTCGGCATCACCGCGATCGTGCTCGACGCGGGCGATTCGCGCGTGCCGCAATGGAAGCAGTTGCTATCGAGTCTCGAGGTCACGCCGCGGGAAGTCGGGGGCGTTCTTTTCTATCGCATCCCGCCCGACGCGCTTAAGGCGTATCGGGGAATGAACGCGATCGACCTCGAGCAACGTGCCGAACGCGCTCGCTTCGAGACGCTGATCGCGGCGACCGAGCGCTATCTCGAGAACGGCGGCGATGCCGCTAAGCTCAACGTCCCGACGCTCGAAGCCGCCGGCCTGTTCCCCGCGGGATGGACATTCGATCCCAAGCCCGACGGCTATAACGACATCTGGTCGGGCCAGCTCGAAGGCAAAATCGGAATTGGGGTCGCCGGCTCCGCCTCGGGTCTCAAACCGATCATCGATAGCTATGGCGCCGATGCCGAGAAAATCTACTTTCCATATCCGCGGCTTTGGCCGCCGAATGGAGCGCGGACGTTTGTCCGTTATCTGTTCGCGCCGCAAATCTTCGGCTCAACCAGTGGCGAATCGATCCAGTTGATGGTGATGGAATTCGACCCGTCGCACCTGCGGCAGGTTGCCGAGCGCGTGTCATCGCAACCTTCGCTCAGTCTTGCAGCTGCTCCGCCCGAAGCTTCGCGCTAATCGTCATCGCGTTCAGCGCGGCGGTAAGGCGGACAGCATACACCGCGGGATTTGCGAGTGAGCGCTGCTTTGCGCCGAGCATCGCGAACTCGGTCATGAAATGATCGCGCGATTCATCCAGCGTGGGCGCCGCGATCGCCCGCCGGCCATTCTCGAACACCGTCTGCAGCATCGGCGTGATTTTGGAAACTGCGGGCTTGAATTCGCGCGTCACGCTGCTCGGCGTTTCATCCATGAGCCCAACCAGATCCTGCGAAAAGTGATTGCCGGCGTCGATTCCCCGGAAGATCTGCTTGCGCCCCGGCACCGTGGTCTTGCCCGCGGACGTTTTGAGCCGCGGACGGCCGAGATAGTCGGAGAGCTTGTAGGTGTAGTCGGCGCTGGGAGCATCGTCGCTGACGGTCAGCGCGGTTCCCACACCGAACGCGTCGATCGGCGCGCCCGCGCGAATCAGGTCCGCGATTCGATATTCGTCGAGATTGCCGCTGGCAAAGATCGCGATGTCAGTCAGTCCGTGCTGATCGAGAATCGCGCGCGCCTGGCGGCTCAACTGATAGAGGTCGCCGCTGTCCAATCTCACCGCCTGTATTTTAATCTCTTCCTTGGTGAGCCGCTGCGCGAGTTCCGCGACGTTCCTGACGCCCTGCGCCGTGTCGTAAGTATCGACCAGCATCGTGTTCAGTTTGGGAAAAGTTCGGGCGAAATCCTCGAACGCCTGGCGCTCGCCATCATGCGCCATTATGAAGCTGTGGCTCATGGTGCCAAACACCGGCATCCCATAGCGTTTGCCGGCGAGCACGTTCGAGGTTCCGCTGAACCCCGCCAGATAGCTGGAGTGTGCGGCGATCAAAGTCGCATCGGCTCCCTGCCCCCGCCGCAAGCCGAACTCGACCAGCCGCCGTCCGGAGGCGACGCTGAAACATCGCGCCGCCTTGGTCGCCGTAAGCGATGCGAATCCCAGCTGGTTCAGGATCAACGGCTCGAGGATCTGCGTTTCGATGAGCGGTCCGCGTACTTCCATGACCGGTTCGCCGGGAAAGAAGATGCTGCCATCCGCGACCGCGCGCACCGAGCCGGTGAAACGCAACTGCGCCAGGTGATGTAGAAATTCGGGCTTGAAGAGATGCAGCGACTCAAGATGGTCAATCGCCGTCGCATCGAAGTGGAAATCCTCGAGGATTTGAAGCACGCGCTCCAACCCGGCCGCAATCATGTATCCACGGCTCGGCGGAAAGCGCCGCACCATGACCTCGAAGGAGGCGGCGCCATTCATCCCGCGCTCGAAGAAGGCCGCCGCCACGGTAAATTCGTAGAGGTCGTTGAGGAGGGATATCTCGTGCGGGTCGAGCCGCAAATCAATCGGCATTCTGGGGGACTCTAGCGGAAATATTCTCCGCGCGTGAAACAACATCAACTATCGCGGCGGCCCCGGAGGCTCCGGCGGCTTGGGCGCAGGCGGAGTGGGAGGATTGTCGTGTACGATGCGGGTTTCGCGTTCGCCACGTTCGCGGAGCCAGAGTGAGATCTTCTGGAGTCTCTGGTCGACGAGATAGTTGATGGTGCCGGGCTCATCAATGCTTCCCGCGCGGACGCCGGTAAGCAACTCGATGCCGCGATCGATGTTATCCACCGGATAGATATGGAAGGCGCCCCGCGCGACCGCATCGACGGTTTCAGGATCAAGCATCAGGTTGGCGATATTGGCGCGCGGCACCAGCACGCCCTGCGATCCGGTGAGCCCGACTGCCTTGCACACACGGTAGTAGCCTTCGATTTTCTCATTGGCACCGCCGATCGCCTGGACGTCGCCGTATTGGTTGACCGAGCCGGTGACGGCCAGATTCTGGCGAATCGGCACTCCGCTCAGAGCTGACAACAGCGCGTAAACCTCGGTAGAGCTGGCGCTGTCTCCGTCGATCCCCGAATAGGATTGCTCGAAGCAGATGCTAGCCGTCATCGCAACCGGATGAGTCTGGCCGAAGCGGTTGCGCAGGAATCCGCTCAGGATCGCGACGCCTTTGTCATGCGTCGATCCCGAAAGGCGTGCCTCGCGTTCGATGTTGATGAGCCCCGCCTGGCCTAGCGCCACGGTTGCGGTGATGCGCGAGGGACGCCCAAATGCATAGCCGCCGACGTCGATCACGGCGAGTCCGTTTATCTGTCCGACCGAGGCTCCATCAAGATGTACGATCAGCGTGCCGTTCGCGATCAGCCGGCGGATCTCCTCCTCGATGTAGTTGAGCCGCAGCATCCGCTCGCGCAGTGCTCGCTCGACGTGCGGCGCGGCGACGATACGGGCGCCCTCGCTAATCGCGAAGTAGGCCGACTCGCGCGCTAAATCGTCGATCGGCTCCATCACGGCCAGCATCCGCGCGCGATCGCCCGCCAGCCGCATCCCGAACTGCACGATTCTCGCGAGTGCGTCGCCCTCGAATGGCGGCAGTTTCTCGCGCCGCACCAATTCGCCCACGCGCGCCGCATACTTCGCCGCAGCGGTCTTGTCGGCGCCGACGATCGGTCTAATCTCCGCTTTGACCTTGAACAACTCTGGGAAATCGGTGTCGTAGAAATACAACAGATTGTAGAGATACGGCCCGCCGAGGACGAGGATCTTGTTGCGCACCTCGATCGATTCGGGGCGCAGTCCGCTCACTGAGAAAAACGGGAACGGCTCAAAGGTCTCCACCGTGACGCGGCCGGATTTGAGACTGCGCTTGAGTGCCTTCCACACTCCAGGCTCGATTACCGCGTCTTCCATGTCGAGGATCAGGAAGCCGCCGTGGGACTTGATGTATGAGCCGCCGATAATTCGGGTGAAGTTGGTGCCGGAGCGCCCGAGCGGATCGATCCAACGCTCGATGGTGCCGAACAAGTTTCGGTAGCTCGGCGCATCCTCATTGACCACCGGCGCGCCCTTGGTCTCCGAGTTATCGACCATCACGTTGACCTGGTACTCGAACCAGTGGCGTCCGTCTTCCGGCGCTTGCGGCATCCCCGGAATGCCGGGTGCCTGCCTGCCCTCGGTTTCACGAAAGCGGTCGAGATTGTCGAGGATGTGCTCGGCTACATGATCGAGGTATGCGGCAACGCCGGGATTTTCGAATTGAGCCTTGATTTCAGCGATCAGTGGATTGACCAGGCGGGCCGCGAACGAGCGCTCGATGGTGCGGATATCCTCTATCAGTTCGCGCATCAGCTCCTGCTGCTTAAGGATGACGCTGCCGAACTCCTCTTGCAGCTCGACTTGCGCCTTGCCCAGTTGCTCACGCTCCGCGTCGGTCTTTTCCTGCATCGCCTTGTTGAGCGCCTCCGGCGACTCGGGCATTTTGCCCTCGACGAGCGGAAGGAAGATCACCTGACCGTTGGGCGTGGTCTGGATCGCGAAGCCCTTTTCCCGCGCCTTCTGCTCGAGACCTCCGAAGAGTTCCTGCGCACGCTTGTTGTATTTCTCGCGCAGCGCCGAACGTTCCTGATCGAAATCCTCTCGTCTAAATGCCTTGGGAAGCTGCTCGATTATCGATTCGATCAGTTGGTTCATCCGATCGCGCAGCTTGGGACCTTGGCCGGGCGTCAGATAGAGCGCGCATGGCGCTTCGGGATTGCGGAAGTTGTGCACGTACACCCAATCGCCCGGGGTCGGCATCGAGGCAGCCTTCTCGGCGAGCAGCTTGATGACCGATTCGCGCTCTTCGCGCGAGCGCACACCCGATACGAACACGTTGTAGCCGGGACCGCCGATGCCAATTGCCATTCTGATCGCGTCGAATGCGCGCCCTTGGCCGAGAAGTTCCTCGCCGTCGCCATCCCTCGACGCGGCAAGCAACTCGTCAGAGGTTAGCGGAGGCGCGCCGCGCAGCTCCGCTGGCGCCAGTTCGGTCGGCTGCGGCGCCGGCTTAAGTTCCGCCGCTTTTGCTTCAGGCGGATTGCGCGAGTCTCCGTCGGTTTTTTCAGGCATGGGAGGGTCTCACTGGAGAGCGGATGGAGGCACGCTCGTTAGTTATTGACTTTGATTCGTTTGGGCTTCTGTTTCGGAACGATGACGATAAGTGTGTGATCGGTCCATCGCGCCTGGACCGCCTCGGCCTCGATCGGAACCGCGAAAGAGTAAGCGGTCTCGAAGGTGCCCTCCGAGCCGGCCGGCGCGCGCACGCTGAGACGCTGACCCGCGACATCGATCTCGATGCGCTCGGGATCGACGTTAGGCACGGCGATCCGCACTTCGTAGCGATCCGGATGATCGAGGATCTGCGCGTTCTCGAACTCATCGCGATCGGCGGTGCGGCGCCATCGCGAGATAAGCATCTCGTCAAAAAATTCGTCGAGCGCCCGCTCGAAATCCAGAACGCTTATTCCCGCTCGTCTTGCCATTCGCAAAAAATCCTTCGGTCAATTCTAATGCCTCACGCACCTGCTGGTCGAGACGGACAGCGCGGTTTGGATGACGGCAAGCGCTGCAAAGGTCCGCTTGCCACAGTTGAGCCTCAACGCTATGGTCGCCTCGTGGCGAACTTCACCAAGATCGTTTCCGCGACAGACTTCTCCGAGGATTCCAATCTCGCGATCGGTTATGCCGAAGAAATCGCGCGGCGCTTCGGCGCTGAGATCCTCCTGCTCCATGTCAACCAGGCGCTCCCACCGGTAATGGTGTCACCGGAGATCGGTCCGGTGATGGACGTCGGTGCGATGACGAGAATCGCGGAAGAGCAGCGCATGATGGCGCAGAAGGAACTCGATAAAATCGTCAACCGCATGCGCGACTCCGGCCTGAAGGCGCGCTCGATGCTGAAGGTCGGCTCGCCCTTTCTCGAGATAATTCATGCGGCACAAGCCGAGGGCGCCGACCTGATCGTGATGGGCACCCACGGACGCACTGGGATCGCGCACGTGCTGATGGGCAGTGTCGCCGAGCGAGTGGTACAGAAGGCCGCTTGCCCAGTGCTTACGATTCGTCACCCCGATCGCAAGTTCAAGCATCCGCTCGACAACTAGAGGCGCGTACACGCGCGACGGTCGCTGGCGTCACGGATCCTCGCTCCATGCGCGAGGCCGGACGTATTCTTGACCCCGACCGCGTGGTCAGGATAGCATCCTCATCTTGAATTAACGGCGCTCCACGTGTGCAAATGGCGTACACGTGGGGCGCTTTACGTAAACGCCATATCAAGCCGAGGATACAGATTTCATCGCGCACCATCTGGCGCCGACTCGCGATCTCGCGAAGTCGGACCGAAACTTGAGACATCACGCTGCCTGTTGTTCGCCGCCATGGCACGACGCCAACTATCCAAGGAGCCCTAGCGAATGCCGCTTAAGGATTTTCTGTTCACGTCTGAGTCGGTCTCCGAAGGCCATCCCGACAAGATGTGCGATCAGATTTCGGATGCAGTTCTCGATGCGCTGATTGCCGAAGACCCGAACTCCAGAGTCGCCCTCGAAACGCTCGCCAAAACCGGCCTCATCGTGCTCGCTGGCGAGATTACCAGCCGCGCGCATCCCGACTTCGTGAGCATCGCGCGCGAGACCGCCCGCGGCATCGGCTACGACGATGCCGAAACCGGCTTCGATGCCAAAACTTGCGCCGTCCTGATGGCAATCGAGCCGCAGTCCGCCGATATCTCGCAGGGCGTCACCGAGGGCGAGGGACTCCATAAGGAGCAGGGCGCCGGCGATCAGGGTCTGATGTTCGGCTTCGCATGTGACGAGACCCCCGAGCAGATGCCGCTGCCGATCGCGCTCGCGCATCACCTGATGGAAAACCTCACCAAGCTGCGCAAGGAAAACAAACTCGACTTCCTGCGCCCGGACGGAAAGAGCCAGGTCACCGTGCGCTACGTCGATGGGCGTCCCGAGCAGGTCACCGCGGTGGTCGTCTCGACCCAGCATAAACCCAACGTCAGCCATTCGACGATTCGCGAGGTTATCATCGAGGAACTGATCAAGAAGACCATCCCCGCACGATATCTCGACCGCTCGACCGTTTTCCACGTCAATCCCACTGGCAGTTTTGTGATTGGCGGACCGCATGGCGATTGCGGGCTGACCGGACGCAAGATCATCGTCGATACCTATGGAGGTTACGGCAGGCATGGCGGTGGCGCCTTTTCGGGCAAGGATCCGAGTAAGGTCGATCGCTCGGCCTGCTACATGGCGCGTCACGTCGCGAAAAATGTAGTCGCGGCCGGCCTCGCCACGAAGTGCGAAATCCAGGTTGCCTATGCGATCGGCGTCGCCGAGCCGGTTTCGATTCTGGTTGACACTTTCGACACGGGAAAAGTTCCCGATAAGAAGCTGGAATCGACGATTCGGGAACTATTCGATTTCCGCCCCGCCGGCATCATCAGAACCCTCTCGCTGAAACGTCCTATCTATCAGGCCACCGCCGCGTACGGACATTTCGGCCGCACGCCGCACAACGGTCTCTTCCCGTGGGAAGAGACCAATATGGCCGAGGCGATGCGCGCCGCGTTCGGGCACAACGGCAAGAACTAAGCAGAAATATCGGAGTCAAATTACGGTGGGATCAATAGCCAGCAAGCGTAAAGCCATGCCTAAAGCCCGGCGCGCCAGCCGCGACTACGATGTTGCGGATCTCGGCCTCGCCAAGGGCGGAGCGAATCGAATCGAATGGGCCGACGAGCAGATGCTGGTGCTGCGGAAAATCCGCGAGCGCTTCGCGAAAGAGCTGCCGCTAAAGGGTCTCAAGCTGAGCGCGTGCCTACACATCACGGCCGAGACTGGCAACTTGCTGCGCGCGCTCAAAGCTGGTGGCGCGCAGGTGACCGCATGCGCATCCAATCCGCTCTCGACGCAGGACGACGTCGCGGCGGCGCTGGTCGGCGAGTACAACATCCCCTGCTACGCGATTCATGGCGAGGATCGCGACACCTACTACAGCCATTTGCGCGCCGTGCTCGAGAGTCATCCCAACATCACGATGGATGACGGCGCCGATCTGGTGAGCCTCCTGCATACCGAGTTCAAGGACCAGGCGGGTGAAGTGCGCGCCAGCATGGAGGAAACTACCACCGGCGTCATCCGCTTGCGCGCGATGGAAAAAGATGGCGCGCTGCGCATCCCGGTGGTCGCCGTCAATGACGCGCAGACCAAGTTTCTGTTCGACAATCGCTACGGCACCGGACAGTTGACCGTCGAGGCGATCGTGCGCTCGACTGGAATCCTGGTCGCGGGTTCGACCTGGGTCGTCGCGGGCTACGGATGGTGCGGGCGCGGCGTCGCGTCACGCGCGCACGGCTTGGGCGCCAGCGTGGTTGTGACCGAGGTGAATCCGATTCGCGCGCTGGAAGCCGCGATGGATGGCCATCGCGTGATGAAGATGTCGGACGCGGCGAAGATCGGCGATGTGTTTGTCACGGTAACGGGCGATCGCGAAGTCATTCGCGCCGAACACATTAAGCTTATGAAAGACGGCGCGATCGTCTGTAATTCGGGTCACTTCGATGTCGAGATCGATCTCGTCGCGCTCAAGAAGCTCGCGAGCAAGGTTGACAAGGGCCTGCGCGAGATCGAGGTCTTCCATCTGAACAACGGGCGCAAGGTCTATCTGCTCGGGCAGGGGCGCCTGGTCAACCTCGCGTGCGCCGAAGGCCATCCGGCGCAGGTGATGGACATGAGCTTTGCGACACAGGCGCTCGCCTCGCGATGGGCCGCCGGCGATCACGAGCTTGCGGTGAAAGTCCATGACGTTCCCCTCGAGATCGAAAATGAGGTGGCGACTCTGAAGCTGGCCTCGATGGGAATAAAAATCGACCGCCTCACGCCGGAGCAGAGGAAGTATCTGGAGAGCTGGACCAGCGGCACCTGAGCGAAGGAACATCGCATGAGAGAAGAGGGCGTCGTCGATACGGCGCCCTCTTTGTTTTCCCGGCAACGGAGCCTAGCTTGCCTCGAAGACGCCTAATTGGACCGATAGTTACCAAGCATTTCTTCGAGGCACCTTCCAACGTAACACATCGATAACGTTTCGCTCGCGAAAAATTCAACGAAAACGGCAGCTTTTCTCCACAGCCCGTGCTCTGATCGTTGTGGGTGTTGGTGAGGTCGAGGGGAAGCGTCGTATGGCTGATCTTAGTATGCCCGGCACCGAACGGTCGCATCCGATGGTTCAATCCATCGGCGATCTATCGTGGCCAGGCACGTCGCCCCGCGAACGAAAGTATTACCGCTCGATCTGGATCTCCGATTTTCATATGGGCACTGCTCGATGTAAAGCCGAATCGCTGCTCGATTTCCTGCGCAGCCACTGCGCCGAGAATCTTTTCCTGGTTGGCGACGTCATCGACGGATGGAACGTAGGGCCGGGATGGTGCTGGGACGCCGCACAGACCGCCGTGATCGAGGAGCTCTGGGCATGGCGGCGACGCGGCACGCGGATGATTTTCATGCCTGGTAATCATGACGAGCGCAGCACCGAGATGGTGCGCACGTTATTCGGCGCGGTTGAATGCCACGAGGACTTTGTCCATCGCACCGCGGAAGGCCGTCGGATGCTGATTACCCACGGCCATCAATTCGATGGCGCCTTGCATGGCGGGCGCTGGCTTTCGGTGATAGGCAGCGTCGGCTACTCCGCCGCGCTGCGCGTCAACCTTTGGTACAACCGCGAGCGCACCGGCTCAGTTTCGCGCCGTCGCGCTGCGCGCCTGTATTTCAAACGAGGTATCAAATCGGCGGTTCATTACCTGGTCGATTTCCGTGATGAGCAGGTGACGCGCGCTGCGCGCTATCGCAAGGTCGATGGCGTGATTTGCGGGCACACTCACAAGCCCGACCATCGCATGATCGGCCCCATTCTTTACGTCAACGACGGCGATTGGGTGCAGAGCCAGACGGCGCTCGTCGAAGAAGCGAGCGGTGCGCTGCGGTTGGTGCGATGGGAAAGATCGAGAATGATTCGAGAGAGAGGTTGACGCGATGAGCCGTTTTTATCCGGTCAGGCAACTGTTTGCGCCCGAATGGGATCGAAGTGGTGAAGCGTATAGCGACCTCGCGCACGCGCATAGGCAATCGGCGCCGAGGAAGGTTGATCTGATTTTCTTCGACGCGGGCGGGGGACATCGCGCGAGCGCAACCGCGCTGCAATCGATGCTCGGGCGGGACCGCCGTGCGTGGGACGTCAGGATGGTGAATCTGCGCGAGGTGCTCGAGCCGATCGACATCGTCAGAAAAGTTGCGCGAGTCCGGGTCGAGGACGCCTACAATCGGTTTATGCTTCGCTACGGAATGACGCTCGGCACGGGCGCGATGCTGCGTGGCGTGCAGATGCTGATCCGCCAAATGCATCGCCCCTCAGCGGCTTTGCTCGCGCGCTTTTGGAAAGGCGCACCTCCTGATTTGGTGGTCTCGCTGATTCCCAACTTCAATCGCGCGATCTTTGACGGCCTGCACGCCAGCGATCATGAACTCGATCGCGTGCCGACCCCGATGCTGACCATCCTCACCGACCTCGCTGACTATCCGTCCCATTTCTGGATCGAGCGGCAGGAGCAATACTTCGCTTGTGCGACGGAGCGCGCGGTGGCGCAGGCGCTTGCGATGGGACATCCGCGCGAACGAATCTTTCGCACCTCGGGGATGATCGTGCGTCCCGAGTTCTACCTTCCCCTTCACGTCGATCGTGCGCAGGAGCGCACGCGCCTCGGGCTGCGTCCCGATTTGCCCACCGGCCTCGTGATGTTCGGCGGACACGGCTCGCGCAAGATGCTCACGATCGCGAGGCGGGTCGCCACGGCAGGGTTGAAGACGCAACTAATCTTCGTGTGCGGGCATAATCAGCGCCTGCGCGAGCAGCTCTCGGCGCTGGAGCTCCCGTACCCGTTTCATATCGAGGGATTCACACGCGAGATTCCCTACTTCATGAATCTTGCCGACTACTTCGTTGGGAAACCTGGGCCGGGCAGTATCAGCGAGGCGCTGGTGATGCAGTTGCCCGTGATCGTCGAACGCAACTCATGGACAATGGTGCAGGAGCGTTACAATACGGATTGGATCGTCAGCAATCGCGTCGGCGTAGTGCTCCATTCGTTTGCCGAGATTGCGACGGCGATTGTTCCGATGCTCGATCCGCAGCGGCTGGCGCAATTGCGCGAGCGCGTCGGCGCGCTCAACAATCGCGCCATCTTCGAAATCCCGGGGATCCTCGACATCATCATCGAAAGGCACTTGCATCCGATTCATCGCAATGCGCGGCTCACGATGTCGTGGCAGGATCGCTCCCCGATGAATCCCAACGGCGCGCTCGGAAGCTGGGCTGCGAGTACCTGAGCGCCCTCACTCTTGTCTCTCTCAGTAGGAGAGAAAATGAAGGAAGCAGCCAGTTTTCGGATCGTTAAAGGGGTTCTTCGGCGCCGATTTTCGACCATCGACGCCAGATTTCGCCGCACAGAACGCTGATCCCGATCAGCAATAGCGCGAGGACGAATCTAGGCGACATCGGATGCCATAGTGCGTCGCCGAGAAACGCGAACAAGATCGTGCCGGGCACCATCCCGATCATTGAGGCCCAGAAATAATCCTTGAACTTGATCGGCGACGCGCCGGCGAGCAGGTTCAGCGCGTTGTAAGGGATGACGGGAACCATCCGCAGATAGAAAATGATCTGGAAGCCGTGGCGTGCGATTTTTTGCAGCACTTCATGAAAACGCTCGCCCACGATGCGCTCGACGAACGACTTTCCGAGCCATCGCCCCGCGCCGAAGGCAACGATCGCGCCAACATCGGCGCCGATCAGCGAATACACCGACCCCCATGCGGTGCCGAATGCGAGACCGGCTGCGATCGTCATCACCGCGCCGGGTACCAGGAATGATGGACCGATCGCATAGAGCACCATATAGATAATCGGTCCCCAAATTCCCCATTGAACGACTTCGCGCTTGACCGATTGCGGATCGCGAAACCATTCGGAGTGCGCCCACAGTAGCCATCCGAATACGGCGACGATCCCGACGAGTGCCGCGATTTTGACGAGGTCGAGGGAAGAGAGGCCGCCGCCTTCTGGCTTCGCGGGGGGCACGGTTATCGGTTTGATCGCAGCCATCTGGAAAGCTTTATGATAGAGGCGGTTATGCTGGTGAGACAAGAACTCCTGGCGCGCGTTTGTCGAAGTCCTTCAATGCTAATACAGTCGCGAAAAATATACGTTTGAGGCCGCGCGCCCGCTTGGGGCGATGCGCGGGCTGCGAGGAAACTTTTCCATGAACGAGCTTTCGGACAAAGTCGCAATCATCACTGGTGGCGGATACGGAATCGGAAAGCATATCGCGCTCATATACGGCGCGGCGGGCGCGAAGATCGCGCTGGCGGCGCGCTCCATCGATCCGATGAAGCAGACCTGCGCCGAGCTGGAGAAAATCGGCGCCAAGGCGATCTTCGTGCAGACCGATGTAGCGAAGGAAGCCGATTGCAAAAAAATGACCGACGAAACGCTCAAGGCATTCGGGCGCGTCGACATTCTCGTGAACAACGCCGGCATCTCGGGGCCGACCAAGCGCATCACCGACATGAGCCTCGCCGAATGGCAGGAGGTGATCGATATCGATCTGACCGGCGCATGGCTCGCTTCGCGCGCCGTGATTCCGCAGATGGACAAGGCGCGCACGGGCAACATCCTGATGATCTCGTCGGGCGCGGGACGTCGCGGATATCCACTTCGCACGCCATATGCAGCGGCAAAATGGGCGATGATTGGACTGACGCAAACGCTGGCCGGTGAATGGGGTCAGCGCGGCATCCGCGTAAACTGCATTTGTCCCGGCGCAATCGAAGGCGATCGCATCGAGCGCGTGATGCGCGCGCGGGCGGAATCGCTCGGGCAGCCATACGAGGCGGTGCGCGCGGGATTCCTGTCGGGCGCGGCGCTGCATCGGATGGCGACCGAGGACGAGGTCGCGCGCGTCGCGTTGTTCCTCGTGACGGATGTGAGCGCTGGGGTGACGGGCCAGACCATCAACGTCGATTGCGGCAGTAATATGAATTGAATGCTCGGCATCGCCGAGCATTCATCTCCCGCTTTTGCTCTTGCGTCGGCGAGGTTCGTTCGTTGGCACCTGACGATTCCATCCCGGCTTCAGCTTATTTATAGAGGCCTCCCACTCGTCGAGGTCTCTCTTCCCTTCGGCCACCGTGCGCGCGATTTTCGCGGGCGCGATTCCTTGGTGTCGCAATTTTATTTCGTGCGCTCGAATTTTGGCTCTGCGGCTCCTTATAGTAGTGCGCCATTCGCGGACGATTTCGCGCTCAATCGCAAGGCCTACTCGATCCTCGAATGCTTTCCCAAATGAGGTGGGCACAAGCAGCGGAAAATGCGTTGCCATCTTGGGACCGAGCCAAAATAGTTTCCGTCCGCTTTGCTTAATAATGGCTCGAATGACTTGGAAGGCGATTATGAGCGCTTGCATGGCGTTGACGCCGTAGGAGAATTGAACTTTCGACTCCCTGATGCCTTCGATGAGAAAAGGGCATGCCCAGTCGTGCTGCGAATCCGGCCTCGGCCTGCCAATCGATACGATGACCTTGGTTTCCGGAACGTCTTGTTCTGAAAGTATCCGCCTCGCGATGACTCGGACGAGACCGGGTATCTGACTTCCAACCCGCCGCCCGTTCGGTTTCACCGGGCAACGTCCTGGTCGCGTACCAGCACCTCATATCCGCTGCGCGCGAGGCGATCGCGAAGCTCTCGCGCGAGCGCCGGCGAGCGATGCCGTCCACCGGTGCATCCCAGCCCGATTGTCAGGTAGCTTTTTCCCTCGCGCTGATACAGCGGGATCAGGAAATCGAGCACCCTGCCAACCTCGTCGATGAACTGCTTCGACTCCGGCTTGCTCATGACGTAATCGTGCACCGCTTGATCGAGACCGGTGAGCATCTTCAACTCGGGAATGAAAAATGGGTTAGGTATGAATCGCACGTCGAGCACCAGGTCGAGCCCGACCGGCGCGCCGTATTTGTAACCGAATGACACGATCGAGATTACCATCCGATCGCCGGTCGCCGAGGCCATCACAGCGGCCGTCACAAGCTCGCGAAGCTCATGCACGGTGGTGGTCGAGGTATCTATGACACGGCTGGCAAGCTCGCGCATGGCGGCGAGCGCCTGACGATCCTCGCGAATCAAATCCGCGATTCCCTTGCCGGTGTAGCCGAGCGGATGCGGCCGGCGGGTCTCGGAATAGCGGCGCGCAAGCACTTCCTCCGAAGCGTCGAGGAACAAGACCTCCGGATGCATCCCCTCGCGCTCGAGTTCCGCGGATATCGTGGGCCACTGGCTGAAGAAGGCGCGCTGGCGCGAATCGATTCCTAGGGCAACGCCAGGGAAGTCCTTGCCGCTTTCGCGCGCGAGCCGTAGCACCGTGGGCGCGAGCGCGACGGGCAAATTATCGACGCAATAGAAGCCTAGATCCTCGAGCACGCGCATCGCCGAGGTGTGCCCCGCGCCGGACACGCCGGTGACGATGATCAAACGCGGTTGTGTTGAATCCGCGGCCACGCTTTCTGTCTAGCAGGCCGATGCGGCGCGAACTAGAACTTGCTGTCCTCTTCGCGAATCAGCCGGAAGAGCTCGTTCGCGTCGGGCGCGTTCAGAAGCTTCTCCCTGAAGTTTCCGTCGCGCAGCAAACGCGAGACGCGCGCGAGCGCCTTAAGATGGAGGCTGGTGGAATCCTCCGGCGCGACCAGCATGAAAAACAGATGCGTCGGGTTGCCGTCGAGCGATTCGAAATCGACTCCCTGAACGTGACGGCCGAAGGTTCCGAGAATCTTCGTGACTTTGGGCAGTTTGCCGTGCGGGATCGCGATGCCGTCGCCGATTGCCGTCGAGCCCAGCCGCTCGCGTTCGGCCAACACCGCGCGCATCTCATTCGATGGAATCTCCGGATGCTGCCTGGTGAGGCATCCTGCAAGTTCTTCAAGAACTTCAGCTTTGCTCTGCCCCTTGAGCGACGGCTCGATCATCTCGGGTGTCAGGAAGTCGGTAATCTTCATGAGGTCCGTTCCGGTCCCATATGTATCTATGTAGGAGCGCCGCGAGGAGGTCAACTTTCGCATTGCACCACGCGCAATGCGTGTTGCGCCGCGCGCATTACCCCCCACTCGCGAATGCTTTGCTACGACTCCTCCGCGGCGGCGAGCACCTCCGGCGTCGAAGGCGAGCGCATTTTCTTGCCATTCACTTTTTCAACATGCTTCTTCAGCTGGCGCCCGATCTTGTCGGTGAGCAAATCGATGACCGCATAGAGGTCGGTGTTCTCTTCGATCGCGGTCGCCGCCAGCCGGCCCGATTTGAAAGTAACCTCGCCGCATTGGCGATACTTGTTGACCTCGAGAATCAAATGCGCCTCACCGGGCCGTTTCAGGATGCGTCCCAGATGCGCGAACTTTTTTTCCGCGTACTGCCGGAGCGCATCGGTCGGCTCCATATGACGGAAGGTTACGTTCACTGTGATCTCCGAACCCTTAAGCCGTTGTTGCTGTTTGGCCTTGCGCGCGATAGCCCGGTTCTTCTTGCCCTTGCCATTTTTCATACTCATGCAGATTGGCCTGGACCTTTGGATCGGAACTTAACCGACCCGTTTACGGCTCGCCGACGGCAGGATTCCCAGCGCTTGCCGATACTTCGCCACCGTGCGGCGCGCGATATTGATATTGTCGCGACGCAAAACCTCAGCGATAGCCTGATCCGAGAGAGGATTGTTGGCCTGTTCGACCGTCACCATCGCGCGGATTTTTTCCTTCACGGTTTCCGCGCTGACATCCTCGCCGCTGCCGGCTTTGACGCCAGAGGTGAAAAAGAACTTAAGTTCGAAAATCCCTTGTGGCGTATGCGCGTACTTGTTGGCGGTGGCGCGGCTAATCGTCGATTCATGCATCCCGATATCCTCCGCGACATCCTTCAGCACCAGCGGCCTGAGGCTGCCGATTCCATGATCGAAAAAGGCGCGCTGGAATTTGATGATCGAGTTGGCAACCTTATAAATCGTCTGCTGCCGCTGATAGATCGACTTAACCAGCCACTTGGCGGAACGAAGCCGTTCCTGCAGATATTCTTTCGCCTCGGCGCCGGTCTGGCCATCGTTCATCACGCGCTGGTAATAGCCCGCGAGCCGCAGGCGCGGCACCGCGCTCTGATTCAATGTAACCACATAATCGTTGCCCATCTTAACGATGAATACATCGGGGATTACGTAGGTCGGCTCCTCGCCGCCATAGTCGCGCCCCGGCTTCGGCTCCAGCACCGAAATGAACTTCTGCGCCTGATTGACAGCCTCGACGCTGACGCCGAGCAGTTTGGCGATTTCGTTGTAGCGATGCTTCTCGAGCAGGTCGAGGTGATTGCTCACTACTCGCGCGGCGAGCGATTCCTCCATACCGAGGTTCTTGAGTTGGAGAAGGAGGCATTCGCGAAGGTCGCGCGCGACCGCGCCCGGCGGATCGAACTGCTGCACGCGCTTGAGCACGCGCTCGACCTCGGCCTCGGGGACCTCGAGTTGCGTCGCCAGTTCGGCGAGGGGGGTTTCGAGGTAGCCGTCATCATTGAGGTTGTAAATGATAGTCGCGCCGATACGCTGGTCGCCCTCGCTCAGGCTCGAAAGCCGAAGCTGCCACATCAGATGGTCTTCGAGCGAAGTCTTGCGGGTCAGCGTGTTCTCGACGGTCTGGCGGCGCTCGTCGTCAGGGTCGGCGGGTTCGGCCTCCTGCCAGTTGTTGGAGTAATTCTCCATGTACTCGCGCCAGTCGAGCTTATCGATGCGGTCAAACTGCTCCATTTCGACCGCCGCATCGCGAGCCTCGCTGGGGGCGACTGGGATCTCTTCGGAACCGGGAGGTGCGTCCCATTCGTTGGGAGGTTCATCGGCCGAGGCCGGCGCTGCCTCGCGCTCTTCGGAGAGTTCCCCATCCGCGGGAGGAGTGAACTCTTCGTCGGAATTGCTGCTATTTTCCGGCGCATTTTCGGCCGGGCTCGAATCGAGGGGTTCAAGGACCGGGTTAGATTCGAGTTCCGATTGGACCACCGCCTCCAGTTCAGGAAGCGACAATTGCAGGATCTTTATCGCCTGCTGAAGCTGGGGGGTCATCACCAGCTGCTGACGCAGGCGTAAATCTTGTCCGAGCTTTACTTCAAGGGCCATCCGTCCAACTAACTCACGGGCTATCTGGCGAGTCTACATTATCAGGTTTTTTGGACTCTCGAGGGAAGATCACCACCCGCGGATTTTCGACCGTGCTTTTGTTGGTTACCAGGTTGACGGTAATCGTCGAACCGGTGATCTGGTCCTGCCCATCGTGAGCCACCGGGTTGCCACGAAACGTAAGGAGATGTTTGGTCTGGTCGAGCACCGCGTGATCGCTGGTTATCCAGCGCGTCCCCTGACTCATTCTCACATTGCCATCGGCATACATCATCTTGATATCGTTGAAAGTCTGGCCGTATTGGACCTTGAGAGTATCGCTGGTCAGGTCGCCGTCGGCCTGCACCGCATGCACGTGCCCCGCGAACAGAACCGCCTTATTTTGATAATCGAGGGTGCCGGTGTCCGATTTGATGTTGGTCGGTCCTTTCTGATTGCCGAAGTTCATCCCCACGAAGGGCGAGTTCGAGGGTACCGCCGCCGGGGCCTTGCCTGCATTCTGAGATGTGGGAGCCTGCGAAGATGGCGCGTTGGTCGAGGGGTTTGATATCGACGACGGAGACATCGATTCGGTGGTTCTTCTCGATCCAACGTTCGAGTTCCCCGGCGCGCGCTCCCCGCTGACCGGCGTCGCCGCAGGGGAGGGTCCTTCCGCTGCGGTCAGAGGCGTCGGCGACTCGGCTGGCATGTGCTCGCTCGCAGGTGAGGTCGCCGCTTCCTGGCTCGCCGCTGGCCCACCTCGGTCAGCTTCGCCCGCGGTCACTGGTGTCCAGTCGGTAGGCTCGGCGTTCGGTTCCTCGATGGGCGTTGTCTCTGGCTCGGGCTCGTTCTGCGCGAATGCCAAATTCAGATGCGGTGCAATCAGGATTCCGAAACCTAGCACGATTGCGGCGGCAAGGGGTGAAATTTTCTGGGCGGACCCGGTCATCAATCCAGCCTTGGTTCAGCCTTGCTTCGGAGCCGGACGGCCGCTGTGCTTCGGCGCGATGTCGGTGCTGACTTGCTTGAGCAGCTCGAACTGGCGGGTTTTGGTATGACCGGTCAAGCCGATCCCGGTGACCTTGATCCCCTCGCCCTCAATCGTGACGAACCCTGGAGCGTCGACCTGGTCAGCGTCGGGGAGGAAGGTAGCCACATCGGTGGTAAGCACGAAGTCGCCGTAGCGGATGCGTGTTCCGCCACTCAGCCTGGCGCGCTTGACCTTGTTGCCGTCGAAGTCGAGCACGGCCTTGGGCGCCTTCACGGTGACCGGCTTTCCATCTTTCGAGACGAGCGTGACAACCGGGTCGTCGAGCAGCCAGGTCTTGTCGTTCGAGTAGTTGGCATCGCGTGCGGTGAGCACCCACTGCTGCTCGCCGTCCTTTATCTGCGTCCAATGGAAGTTGTGGGCATGCAGGAGCGACCCGGGAATCAAGCCGGCGACCGCCGTTATCAACGGCGCAGTCGCACGATTGTGGACGACGTAGTAGGTCACGCCCACCAGTGCGGCCAAGGCGATGACGCCGAATGCCGCCAGCGCTTTGGCTATTTGTTTTGGAGACATTTTGACTTTTCCTCGACGCCGCTCCGCCTCGGAAGCGCTTCCCGCCCCGTTCGGCTCTCACACGTGAAATCGAGGCTTCCTGAACGTTACCAATGAAGCTATCAAGGGGTATTTTCGAAAGAAAGGTGGCGACCGAAACTGAAGGCGGTTTAGGCTAGGCTCCTCAATTTCGCGACGCCGAGATTCGGCGGAGGATCGAGCGCCATAAAATCAGGTTCGATAGGCTTGGTCACGATGATTCACAGCAACAGCGAACTCGCAAATGCTTTTCCGACCGCGGTCCGCAACGACGCACTCATCGGGTTATCGAAATTTCCCGAGATTTCCGATCCCTCTTATTCCGTTCACCTAGGGAAGCTCTGCACAGGTCGTTTTGCAACGACTGTTTGATATGGAAGTGACTAGGATCCGGCGAAAAGGCAACTGCGCGACGGGTTGTTGGTTCCTCGCAAGTGGTCGCAGCCATTTGCGGTTCTCTCGATCGGGGTCACAACACGCACCTCGCCCCTGCTGGGAGCAGCTCACGGCGGAGCTGGTAGAGATTAGCCAGGGCAAACATGGTCTGCGCTCGCGCCAGGTTCTTGGCCAGACCGCGGTATCTCACTTTGGCGAAACCCCACAGTTGCTTGACCACGCGAAAGGCGGTTCGCCGCGCGCCCGCGTCCGCGAGCGCGCCCGGTTGATCATCGGCCAGCGCTCGCTCAACGGCCGCTGCGCGGTAGGACGCCGGTTGATCCGGTAGCGCACCCCCAGGCCTCGAGAAACCTTCGATCGTCTTCCTTCCAGTACGCTTGATCGCCGAACAGCTCGCGCTCCTGCCCATGCAGCAGATCGGGCAGCTGGCCGTCTCCTCGCCCAGCTCGACTCGTGCAAAGCGGCGCATCGACTCGCTGTCGTAGATCGCATCTTCGGCCTGCGGGTCCGACAGATTGAACCACTGCTGCAGAAAGTAAATCCGCAGCATCTTCTCCAGCCCCAGCGGCTGGCGACCTTGTCCGGCTTTGGGGTAGTGCGGTTCGATCAGCCTGACCAGCCGCGGCCACGGAATCACCGCATCCATCTCGGCCAGGAACCGCTCGCGCCGGGTAACCTTGCCCTTCGCATTCCACGCCACCGATGCGAACGTCCGCTGATTTCCCACCTCCACACCTCCACATCCGCCGATCCACTGACTCCTTTGTACCTGAATCGATCAACCTGTCCAGAGCTTCCCTAGGGAGTTCATGCTCAAGATCGCGCAGGGGTTTGCGCCGCTGCTGTTCCGCATGAAATGGCGGTACGCGATCGCTCCGATCGGGATGCACTTTGTCACGAGCGACAACCCAGTGTTCTGGCAAGACGCATCCGCGCCGCTTCCGCTCGCAAACGGTCTAGCGGGTCGCGGAACGATCTTGACCTTCCCGTTGGGACCGGAGGTTGCGCTCGTTGGAAGGTGGCAAACAAATGATCCCGCATTTGCGTACGTCGAGCGCCCTTTCGTCGAGTTCGTGAACGGCAGGATCGTGCGCACAGCGGAGACGTCCGTATTCGCGTCGCATCGAGAGGACGCTGAAAATGCACTCAGACTTCGGGTGGAACTGTTGAGTCGAGGCGAGAATGTGGGTCCTCGGAAGCCCGACATGCACATCATAGAGGACATGTCGTCCGACTAGGGAGAGGACGTGGAGAACAAACTCGGCCAGCCTGTTCAGCGACGACGACTGAACCCTGATGAACTGTATCTGTCAGTGCGAACTGGACCCGGAGAACCTTCAAAGTGCGCAGACTCTTTGGGGGAGGCGACTCCCCACCCGCGATCAAGAGGCTCATGCAACTTTTTCTGAACGATTACTGACCCGAGGCGGTCGTGCCATTGCGCAATCGAAGAGGGTTCGCGTCGTGAGCAGCGGCAATGCACAAGAAGCACTACTTATCGGAAGATGAACATCTGTCTCACGGCGATGATGCACCCTGTATCCAGATTCGACGGCTTATTTCTGGATTACCAGAACACCTCCGCTCAAAGAGGTGGTTCGTGATCTTACAGGTTGGACTAAATGAAACTGGCTATGGGCAGACCAGACCTGACAAGGCATTTATTTTTGCGGGCTATGTCGGGCCAGCTCGCCTGAGCATATAAACGGCGTGATCGATAGGGGCTTTTAGCTATAGCCGGAGCGAGGATATCGGTCATTGCCCGATAATCCTTCTGTGTAAAGACACTCGCGGCTGAAGTCGTTGACCACGCACAAAGATGCGGAAGCGGCGCCCGTCGGCGAGCGTCCGGCAATTGATTGGCGACAATTTTCAGCTGCCAGCCGGGTTATTTGTCGCGCGGAATTCCCGAGGCCTCGTGACTCGCCCACTTCGATCCAGGCTCAAGACATTTGCAAGCCCGACGAGATCAGGGAGTTTGCCTATGGGAAGGCCGGGATTCTCAATAACGGTGGCGATGGCTGAGGGTGCGAGCCTCGCGAGCAAACAGCTCCGGGGACGCGTGGCGGACTGAGGTTTGAACTAAATAGTCAACTACGCCTTTTTCCGAGGGCGGCGATCATTGCGAAGTAGTCCGCATTTCTGACCGCTCACTGGCGATTAGACCCGCGTTAACGTTAAAAGCGAAACCATCAGAGGGTGGGCGGGTGAGTTGCTCGCTAGATCGCAGATTTGCCTGGGAGGCGTGTTAGTGAGCACCGTTACGGTGACGTTCGAAAACGTCACACTGAGCGGGACCAGACGTCACTCACGATGGTGCTTTGATCGGGCGTCACTCCATTGCCAGCCATTATGCCCGTTCCGATACTCATCGCCTTTATCGCCGCGGAATTGCCAGGCGTCACGTTCCTTGAACCAGTGTCCCCGCCGTCCCTGAAACCACTGATCACCTTCCGCGCCTTCCCATTGCCAGTGATTACCGCGCTGGTTCCAGCGTCCTTGCTGCCCTTGATACCATTCGTTACACCACTGTTCAGGATATAGCCCGTTGTGATGTCTCGCGAAGGCGTTGCGAGCGTCAACACACGCCTTACTGTTGTTGTGAGCGCATGCTGAATACCCCGTGCACTGGGCCCTGGCGAGGCTAGCGGTCAGCGCCGCGAGCAGGATAGTAAAGAGAAATATCTTCATTTCAGACCTCCACTACCAATGACAAACCGAAAAGCCAAAAGGCGAGCACAAGGGCCTCCGTCAGGCCGGATTCGATTCTACCCGTAGTCTCGGCGGTTCCGCTGCTTGGGTCAACGCAATTATACGACAAGTTTGAAAATTGAACATTATGTTCTTCGGAGAACATTTGAAAACTAGCATTGTTGTCGCGGAAAGAACCAACGCTAGCCGAATGAAACAGGGCTCGGTGAGGCAAGGCCATCGCCGCAGGCTCGCTGAGCACCACGCTGTGGACGGGCGCACGGTAGCAGTTGACGAGGGTGGCGCTGCAATCGGGAATGCGATGACTCTAACGGGTGCGCGGCGAAGGGCCGTGGCTCGTAACGAGACACGCGGTCGGTGACTCGTGCTAATTTCTATCGGGAAAAGGGATCGGCAACATTGGCACGTCTTGAGAAGACTGCAACCTCGTCGAAAAGGCGACCTGCGGCACCCGGGGGGCTGGAAAATGCGCTGCTCGAAATGCGGGTCGGACAATCCTGATGGAATGAAATTCTGCGGTCAGTGCACCCGGCGGCTCGCACTGATCTGTCCGAAATGCCACTTCCAGAACCCGCCGGGATTCAAGTTCTGTAGGCAATGAACTGCTGCGCTCGGTCTCGCGATCGCCCAACCGGAGCCATCCCGAACATAGCTCACACTGACGGAATTTGACGACTCGGCGGCGCCCGAGGGCGAGCGCAAGACGGTCACCGCGCTGTTCGCCGACATCAAGGACCCCGAAGAGGCACGCACGATTGTCGATCCTGCATTGAAGATCATGATCGACGCGATCCAGCGTTATGGCGGTTACCCTGCCCAGTTAACCGGTGACGGTATCTTCGCGCTGTTTGGGGCGCCGATCGCCCATGAAGACCATCCGCAAACGCGCTCTATGCTGCTCTCCGGATGCAGGAAGAGATGCGTCGCTATGCATTTAAGACTCGCGAAGCGGGCAACCTCCCCCCATCGAGGCCCGAGTCGGCGTCAACACGGACGAGGTGGTGGTGCGTTCGATAGCCACCGGCGCGGATCAGGCAGGATACGCGCCGGTTGGTCATTCGACCGGGCTGGCGGCGCGGATGCAGGCGTTCGCGCCGACCGGCTCGATCGCGATCAGTGAGCAGACGCGCAAATTCGTGGCGGGATATTTTCAACTCAAGCCGCTGGGTCCGACCAAGGTGAAAGGTGTCAGCGAACCCGTAAACGCTTACGAAGTCAGGGGACTCAGCCCACTGCGACCAGGCTCCAGTTCGCGGCCCGTCGCAGCCTCACCGGGTTCGTCGGCCCGTGACGCGGAGATGACGCGATGCGTGGCGCGCTGGAGCTTGCAAAGTCCGGCCATAGACAGATCGTCGCAACGGTTGGTGAGCCGGTGGCGGCAAGTCGCGTCTATTCTGCGGGTTCAAAACGATCTCGCAATCAAGCTGGATGATGCCGGAAACGATTTCGGTCTCTTGAGCGCGCGATCGAAAATAGCGCGCCAGCAAGGCGCGAAATCGCTCGAGTTGCGCGCGATGCTCGCCGCCAATGAAAGTGCCTCGTCAACGATCCTTGTTCTGAGCTTGGATTGACGACGGCGTGCGTGCTGTCAAACCAAGGAAGTCTGCCAATTGTAGACGTTCTCCGAGCCCGGTTTGCGCCCGTCTCATCGAGGACGCGCGGATGTCGTCGCGTATTGGTCCACGCGACATGCCAGTCGGGGACGACAAGGTGGGGGAATTGCGGAGGGCAAGGTCAACCCGCAGCGCATACATCGCTTTGGCGTTGAAGAATTGGCGCGGATCAAGACCGACAGCATCGACTGCTTGCAGATCGCCCGCTTTGGCTGTCGTGGGAGCCAGCGAAAGGCGGCCGCTTAGCACTGGGTTTGGGAGAAAAATTGACAGTAACCATCCACGCACATCAAACGCCATGTTAGCATCGCCTCCTATGATGGAGGCGCGACCATGCGACCCGAGAGAAACGCAACGATCCTGCTCCTCAGTTCAGAGCGGAAACCTGATTAGACTGCTTCTATGAGCAGCTTTTCGGCCGCGCCCTTCATCTCGAGGTAGGGCGAGCCGAAAAGCGCTACAAGTTTCGCATCCGCGGCTTCAGGGCCCAGCGCCGCTTCGGCCAGCGCGTGGTGTGCTGGCCCCGCGGTGCGCTCTGAAGCCGAGCTCAAAGCCTGCCAAGCTCTGGCAAACTCCTCGGGCGTCCGATCGGCTAGCGCACTGTGCGGCCGCACCTGATTGTTGTCCTGGCGCCAACCTGGAGCTTCTCGCGAACGTCGGCGAGCGCGAAAAAGACCTCCACCTTGAGGCACTGGTCGCGCAATCGCCCCTTGAACGACTCGATGTACCTGTTCTCGACCGGCTTGCTAGGACAAATGAAGTCCAGTTGCACACCATGTTGGTAAGCCCATGTGTCGATTGCTGTACTCACAAATTCACTGCCGTTGTCCGCAGTGATCGAGCGCGGTGCACCGTGCTCGGCTACCAGTTGCGAGAGTTCCAACGCGACCTGGTTCCCGTTGAGAGAGTTGTCAGCGGACAAAGCGCGGCACTCCCGGGTAAACTGATCGACTATGGTCAGCACTCGAAACCAGCGCCCATTGAGCAGCCGAGCGCGCATAAAGTCCATACTCCAGCGTTCGTTAGGTCGGGTTGCTTTGGGTGTCGCTACCCGCGCGCAGCGCGCGATCTTGTTGCGGGTTTTGGTCCGCACCGTCAGACCGTCCTCGGTATAACATGCGGTAAATCCGCTTGGGGTTGACCCGCCATCCTTCGCGTCTCAACAACACTGTCAGCCGCCGATAGCCCAAGCGCACTCTGATCGCCGCCTGTTCGCGAAGCCGCATCCGTAGCGCCTGCTGCGGGTCTCGCCGACTCCGCTATCTCACGGTCACTCGAGTGATTTTCACCAGCCCTCACGATCGCCGCGTGCTGAGCGCGTATGCCGCCTAGGTCCAATGCCGCAGAGCGCGCCGTTGCCGGAGCTTTACAGCTCTTTTGCACGATGTCCTGCAGGAGGTGCCGGTCGAGTGAAAGATCGGCCACCAACCGCTTGAGCTTGGGGGTTTCTTCGCGCAACTGTCGCAGTTCGCGCAACTCGCTCAAGCCGAGGCTCCATTACCTCTTCTTCCAACTGTGAAAAGTCGCGTCGCTGATTCCGTGTTCGCGACAGATCGCGCTTACCTTCGTCCCCGCTCTCGCCTGGCGCAACATCCGCTCTGACCCTTCTTCGGCATCGTGTGCTCTCCTCATCGCTCTGCTGAGGACCAAATTCGTCGCCGCTCTCTCAACTGATCGGTGGGCTACTTTTCGGGTTTTGGGTCACTCACCAATCTCGACTACAATAGCGCGCTCGACGGTTACCGGCGCCATGTCTGGGGCTTCACACCCGATCTCGTCGTCGAACAGACCGACGCGATCCTGCTCTTGTGGTACATGGAGCTGGCTGGAAGGAACATCGAGGCCTCGTCGTGGAAGTGCGATACGATTTGCGACGGCGGAAATCTTCCGCGACGTGGGTTTCAGCGTTGGTAGGGCGAGTTCACTCGCCGGTGCTCATCTGACAGATTTGTCGGGCGCTATCGCTTTAGCTCGCTTTCGGCCACATCACCGGAAGACCGCGAAAGTCAGCACTTGCGCCAGGTTCTCGACTCGAGGCAGCGAAGCCTCATCGATTGAAGGTCGTGCCGGGTTCCTAAGACACAACAGCACCAGGTGACTACGCGGAGGTTTTCACTAACTGGTGCGCGAATGCAGGTACGCCATGCAGCCGTTCAAGCTCGCCATCTGCGGATAGTCCGCTTCCGGAATATCAACTCCTGTCGCCTCGTGGATCGCGATCGCGAGATTCAGGATGTCCATCGAGTCAAGATCGATCTGCTCGCGCAAATCGATCTCCGGATCGATTTCGCTTAACTCGACCTCGGGTGCTACCTTATGCAGCTCACGTAGATAGAGCGTTTTGATCTCGTCGTCGGTCACAGCTTCTCCGGCTCCTGTAGTAGACGCTCGATGGCTGCAACGAACAATCCGCCGCGATGACCGTCGCTCGCGCGATGGTCGCCCGACAGGCTCGCCATCATAATAGGCCGTGCGCCGACCATACCGTCCCGCGCCCACGCCTGTTCGACGATCTTGCCGAACCCGACCAGCGCGACCTGCGGCGGGTAGATGACCCCGAAGACAGTTTCGACGCCCTGCTCGCCGAGGCTGGTGACCGTGATCGTCGCCTCCGCAATTTCCGAACTGCGAAGCACGCCGGCGCGCACGCGCTTTACCAGATCCCGCAAACTCACCATGATCTCGCCGAGGCTTTTTTTGTCGACATCGTGGATCGCCGGCGCGATGAGCCCGCCCTGGCGAATCGATATTGCAACGCCAACGTGAACCGCCTCGCTCCGTTTGGACGCGCCATCGATCCAGAAGCCGTTCATCTCGGGTACTTCGTGAACCGCGAGCGCGACGGCTTTCAGTAGCAGTACCGAATAGAGGAGCCGTTCGGTCACCGGGCGTTTGAGGTTCTCGGCCTGCAGCCAGGCCATCGCTTTGCTCATGTCGATGTGCGTGCCGAGGTAGTAATGCGGTATCTCGCGCTTGGAGCGCGCCATCGCCGCCGCGATTACTTTCCGCATCGCCGCATGATGGTCAATAGGTGCGACTGCAGGCTTCGCGGGCGCTGCTGGTGCTGGGGCTTCAACAGTTGCGGCAGCTGGAGGCGTAGGAGGCATCGGCGGAGCTTTCGCGGCGCGCTCGACATCGGCCTTGGTGATCGCGCCATCTGGGCCGGTGCCCTTGACGGTAGCGAGGTTGACCTTCAGATCCATCGCAACGCGCATCGCGAGCGGGGAGATATGCATGCGATGGGGCGCGGCAGGCCTCGCCGGAGGCTTCGCAATGACCGGCGCAGGAGCAGGCGGGGGCGCTGTGAGGGTGACGGGTTTAGGTTTAACTTCGGGAGGCGCGGGCACGACCTCGCCGTCCACCGCAAGCACCGCCAGTAGCGTACCGACAGGAACCTTTTCGCCCTCGGGCACGACGATCTTTTGGATGACGCCGGTCTGGAAGATTTCCAACTCGATAGTGGCCTTCTCGGTATCCACCACCGCGACGATATCGCCGCGCTTCACCGCGTCACCCGGCTTTACCAGCCATTGCAGAACGGTGCCGACTTCCATATCGGCGCCGAGCGAGGGCATGAGGAAATCAGCCATGAGCGCCCACCATGCGCGTCACGGTTTCGACGATCGTTGAAGCTTGCGGCAGTGCGGCGTCCTCAAGATGTTTGGCATAAGGTATGGGAACTTCGGCGCTGCAGATGCGTTCTACCGGCAGGTCCAGTTCGTAGAATCCGCCCTCCATGACGCGCGCGCTGATCTCCGCCGAGATGCTGCCGCTACGCCATCCTTCATCGATGATGACCGCGCGATGCGTGCGCGTCACCGAATCGAGAATCGTCTCGGTATCGAGCGGCCGCAGCGTGCGAAGGTCAATCACCTCAGCATCGATGCCCGACGTGGCAAGCTGCTCCCCCGCCTGTATCGTCTTGCCGAGCGTGCCACCATAAGTGATCAGGCTCACATCCGTGCCCGCGCGCCGCACCGCGGCCTTCGAAATCTCGACCGCGCCCGCATCGGCGGACATCTCACCTTCAAAGTTATAGAGCGTGCCATGCTCGAAGATGAGCACCGGGTCGGGATCCTCGAGCGCAGTCCATAACATCCCGCGCGCGTCCTCCAACGTTGCCGGCGCAAGCACCTTGATGCCCGGAATGTGCGCTTACCATCCTTCGAGGCTATGCGAATGTTGCGCCGCGAGTTGACGGCCAGCGCCGGTCGTCATCCTGATCACGAGCGGAATATTGAACTGGCCGCCCGACATGTGAAGGATAGTCGCCGCGTTGTTGATGATTTGATCGAGCGCCAGCAGGCTGAAGTTGACCGTCATGATTTCCACAATCGGCCGCATGCCGTTCATCGCTGCGCCGATTCCCGCACCGACGAAGGCCGATTCAGAGAGGGGCGTGTCGCGGATGCGATCGGGACCGAATTCCTCCAGCAGTCCCTTGCTCACCGCGTAGCATCCGCCGTACGCGCCGACATCTTCGCCCATCAGGAAGACGCGCGCGTCGCGATTCATCGCTCGAATCGCCTGACGCATCGCCTCGCGATACGTGATCTTGATTTTGTTCGTGTCCGAGCTCATGTCGGCTTTTTTTCCGAGTATGCGAAACGCGTCAGTTCTTCGACCGGTTCCCAGGTGCCGGCTTCGGCGAATGCGATCGCTTTTTCGATTTCTGCCGCGACCTCATCTTCGATGCGCTTCATGTTTGCGTCGTCCAAAATGTCCTCGGCCGTCAGGCGATTCTGAAAGGTTGTGACGGGATCGCGTTTCTTCCATTCCTCGACTTCGCGCTTGTCGCGATAGAGCTGCGGATCGTACATCGAGTGCGCGCGCGGAAGCGATAAGTGCGGAATTCGAGAAAGCAGGGACCCTCCCCGGAGCGCACTGCGAGCGCGGCTCGATGTGCGGCTTCCTCGCATGCTACGACGTCCATCCCATCGACCGGCCACGAGGGCATTTCGTATGCCGCCGCCTTGAGGCTCAGATCGGTCTGCGATTGCGCTCGCTTCAGCGCCGTGCCCATCGCATAGAGGTTGTTCTCGCAGCACATCAGGACCGGAAGCTTCCACAACGCCGCGAGGTTCATGCATTCGTGGAACTCACCCTCGGCCACGGCGCCGTCGCCGAAGAAGCAAGCGGTGATTCTCGATCGATGTTGCAGCTTGTCGGCCAGCGCGACGCCAACCGCGAGTGGCAGCCCGCCTCCCACGATCGCATTGTCGCCGAAAAATCGATGCTTCACGTCGAACAGATGCATCGAGCCGCCGCGGCCCCGGCTGCATCCTTCCTGCTTGCCGAACATCTCGGCCATGATCGCGCCGGCCGGAATCCCGCGCAACAGCGCGTGACCGTGCTCGCGGTAGGTCGCGACGACGGAGTCTTCCGGCGTGAGCGCGCGCATCGCGCCGACGGCGACGGCCTCCTCACCGATATATAGATGAAGGAATCCGCGAATCTTCGTGGCACTGTACAACTCAGCGCATTTTTCTTCGAAGCGGCGGATACGGACCATCTCCCGCAATAGCGCCAGCGCGTGCTCGGCGTCGACATTCGAGGTCACGATGCTTGGTC
The DNA here is from genome assembly GCA_963815835.1 of uncultured delta proteobacterium. Lineage (GTDB taxonomy): Bacteria > Desulfobacterota > Binatia > Binatales > Binataceae > DATGKG01. The sequence goes on along the minus strand of CAWFIF010000001.1, from coordinate 779,513 downwards.
GCAGCGCCATGTTCTACAAGCTCTCCAGTGTCGAGGTGTCGCCTTCGGGAAGGCCGAGTTCGCGAGCTTTGAGCAACCGGCGCATGATTTTTCCGCTACGAGTCTTCGGTACGCTAGCGATGAAATCGATTTCTTTCGGCGCGACCACCGCGCCCAAGCGCTTGCGCGCGAAGCCAATCAGGTCGCTGCGTAACTCTTCGCTCGCCGCGAATGCCGGCTTGAGCGCGACGAATGCTTTCACGATTTCACCAGCCATCGGATCCGGCTTGCCGATAACGCCGGCCTCGGCAACCGCTGGATGCTCCATCAACGTGCTCTCCACTTCAAATGGCCCGATCAGATGACCCGACGATTTGATCACATCGTCGGCGCGGCTGACGAACCAGAAGTAGCCGTCGTGATCGCGCTTCGCGAGGTCGCCTGTGAGGTACCATCCGTCCGCGAAGCACTTGCGATAGCGCTCTTCTTCGTTCAAGTAGCCGCGAAACATCGAAGGCCAGCCCGGCCGCAGCACGAGTTCGCCTTCGACCCCGGCTTCGCGAACCTCTTCGACACTGCCGTCTTTATGACGGCGGACGAGCCCCGCCTCGATGCCGGGAAGCGGGCGGCCCATCGACCCCGGCCGAATATCCATCCCGGCGTAATTCGAGATCATGATGCCGCCGGTCTCGGTCTGCCACCAGTTGTCATGAATCGGAAGCCCGAATGCTTCCTGTCCCCACACCACCGCCTCCGGATTGAGCGGTTCGCCCACGCTGGCGATGAAGCGGAGACTGCGAAGATCGTATTTGCGAATCACCTCGGTGCCGATCTTCATCATCATGCGCACCGCGGTTGGCGCGGTGTACCAGATAGTAACCTTCTGACTCTGTATCAGCGCGTACCATCGCTCGGCGTCGAATTCCGCCTCGTCGATAATACTGGTAACGCCGTTGGTGAGCGGTGCGATGATTCCGTATGACGTCCCGGTGATCCACCCCGGATCCGCAGTGCACCAGAAAATGTCATCGGGGTGAAAGTCGAGCGCGAATTGGCCGGTCTTGTGATGCGCGACGACGGCCTGATGCACATGCATCGCGCCTTTGGGCTTGCCGGTGGTGCCGCTGGTGAAGTGAAGCAGCGCGAGATCCTCGGGATCGGTCGGTGGGATTTCGAAATCGTTTGTCGCCTCGTTCATTAACTGATGGAAATCGAGTGTGTTGGGAATCGCGCGGATCTCCTCCGGGGTGCCGACCAAGAGCACATGCTTGAGGCCCGGGAGCGAGGCGCGCAGGTCGGCGACCTTGCGTTTGTAGAGCATCGGGGTCGTCACCAGCACGCGTCCATCGCCGATGCCAATTCGTTGGCGAATCGGTTCCGGGCCGAAGGCAGAGAAGAGCGGGCAGAACACGTTGCCATTTTTCAACGTCCCCAACGCGCTGATGTACAACTCGGAAATCCGTCCGGCCAGCAGGAACACGCGCTCGCCCTTGGCGAGGCCCAGTCGTCTCAGCACGTTCGCGAAGCGATTGGTGAGCGCGCGCAGCTCACCATATGAGAAGTCGCGCACCTCTCCGCGCTTGCCGATCCATCGCAACGCGAGATGATCGCGCAGTGCGCCCATGGCGTGGCGATCGATCGCCTCATGAGCGATGTTCAGCCCGCGTCCGCAGGGCAAGCCGTCGAGTTCGCGTCGCGCCGCATCCCAGGAGAACTCCGCACAAACCTTCTCGTAGTCGAGGAGATTGGGAGCGACCCGCCATTCACCCTTGGGCTTTTCAATGGTTTTCGAGATCATCTATCGCCTTTATCTCCGAGCGCGGGACCGTCGGGGTCACAAGCAAGCACAAGAGGTAGCTTAGCGGCCCTCATCGATCGGCGGCGTGGAGTTCGTGAAAGATGCAGACCCCGTATCCGCGCGCAAACGAGCCGTGCTCTCCTTCGCAGAAGCCTTTTTCGCATTCCATGCGCTAGACATTTTTTCCTCGCTTGGTCCCGATGGCGCCTTGAAAAACAGTCGCAGCAGAAGGCATGCCAACCGGACAATGCGAAGAAAGTTGAACGAGGATTTACCCTTCGATCACGAATCGTGTCAGCGGCTGAAAGTAGATGGCGCGTTTGGATACAGTGGCTTTTTAGCTTTCGAACCGCTTCCCGGTAAATGTGGACACCATAGTTCTAGATCGCTTTCGGCCACATCACCGGATGACCCGCGAAGGTCAGCACGCGCGCCAGATGCTCGGGGTCGAGGCCTTCCGATACTTCGGCCACCCACAAACAAAAATCCATCAAGTCCGCGTCGATCTGATCCTCGGCCGGACGCGGTTCGTAGCGATTCCAATATCCGTATACCATCGCCATCGATGGGCGCCCGCGGCCGAGATCCGCAAGTTCGAGCGCATATAGATGGTTATTTGCGGAGCGCCAGAAGACTTTTCCCGCACGCTTTCCGGCCGCGCGCTCGATCGATTCCGCGACTTCCGGGCGGACGTCGAGCTCTTGTTCCCATAGCAGCGGATCGGCGCGCAATCCGGCGAGTTCTTCGGCTGACGGTGTGATGAACTTCATAAATTATTCCCCACGGTGCGACCCAGAAACGAAATGATCGCGGCCACCAGGTCGGGTCCGCGATCGTCCTGCAGAAAGTGCGATGCCCGGTCGAACAGGATCGGTCCTTCCGCGTGAGGAAGCAGTTGCTTGAGCCGATTCGCATACTCGATCGGGAACACCGCATCTTCCGGCGCCCACAGCAGGAGCGTTGGCGTCTTTGCGAGCTCGGGCAATCGGCGCTGGAGCATCTGCATGTCGGCCCATCCGCGATCGCCTTCGCGCAGCGGGATGGTGCGCGGCCAGGTGAGCACCACGTGATCCGAATCAGGCTCATCGTACACATGATGATACGCACGCTTCTCCGCATCGCTCATCCCGCGCTTGGTGATCGCAGACGGCCCGGCATGCGAGAGGACTTTGAATCGCTTCATCAAAAGCTGGCCAATAAGCGGCGCATGCCACGTCGTCCACGGAAGCGGCGACTGATGAAACTGTCCTTTGTAGTCGGTGTAGAGCCAGGTGTTCATCAGGACCAACGCGGACAGCTCACCGAGCCGTTGCAATGCCGCCCCAACTCCCTGCGGCCCGCCCCAATCCTGGCCGACGACGACGAAGCCGCGCAGTTTTAGTTGATCGATGAGCGAGACGAGGTCCGCGATATGATGCGCGAGGGTGAACGAGGCATCGACGCGCGGGTGGTCGGAGTATCCGGAGCCAATCCAATCGGGCGCGATGACGCGATATCCCGCGTCCGCCAGCGGCTTAATGAAATCGCGATAGAGAAATCCCCATACCGGATTACCGTGCAGAAGCAGCACCGGCCGTCCCTCGCGATTCCCCTCGTCCACATAGGCCATCGTGCGGCCGTTGACGGGGATCGTTTTCTGCTCCCACGGCAACAGTTCCTTGAGCCATCGAGGTTTTTCTTTCATCGGGTTTTATCCCAGCACATTTGCTTTCAGTGATAGCGCATCAATGTGCGTATGCGTAACAGCTCCGGCAGGCAGAGCATTCGTTGAACAAGCGGCGATAGCACCCCTGCCGATTGCAAAGAGAGCTGCGATGCCGATAGCCTGTGCGTGAGGTCAAAGCGCGGCGTGAGGTTTTCATTATGCCCGGCAGCGCGACAAACGCCAGTGTCCCACGAAAACTGAATCATGGCTGAGTTGGTAAAGACCCATCCTATTGACTGGGCCGAGCGGCTGAAGAACTGGCGCGAGGCGCTCCTCACGATGAACCTGCCCGACGAGCGCATGGACGGCGTCTCACGATGGCTCATCATCACGCGCGCAGGCGTTATCCCGATGACGCTGACCTCCGGCCTTATCGGCGGGTTGCTTGCTGCGCGCGCGGCCAATCCGAACTGGTCATATTTCCTGCTCAGTCTGATCGGCCTCGGCCTCGCGCACGCCGGCAACAATCTCATCAACGACTACTTCGATCTGACCGGCGGCATCGATACGTCCGAAGCGCCGCGTGCATTGTATGCGCCCCATCCTGTGCTCGCGGGCTGGGTTACCAGGGCAGAGCTCCTACGCGCCATCGTCGTGCTCAACTTGATTGACGCGGTGATAATGGTTTTTCTCTTCGCGATGCGCGGATGGGCGGTGGTCCTCTTCGCCTTGGCTGGCCTGTTCATCAGCGTGTTTTATGTTGCACCACCGGTGCGGCTAAAACATCTCGGACTGGGCGAACCGGGCGTGTTCATCGTATGGGGCCCGCTGATGGTCGGTGGCACGTACTTCGTCACCACCGGGCAAGTACCCGCCTGGGTCTGGGTTGCGTCGCTTCCCTACGCGATCCTCGTGACGAGCGTACTTATCGGCAAGCACATCGACAAACTTCCCTACGATTCGGGAAAGGACGTGCACACCTTGCCGGTGATCCTCGGCGAGAAGAGGGCGCTCCGCCTCAACCAGGCGCTGATGATTTCGTTCTACTTGGTTGTCGTGGCGATGGTGCTGACGCGTACGCTCGGGTTCGGCGCCTTGGTCGTGCTCGGCGGGCTGCCGATGCTCTTGCAGGCGCTCGACGTCTATTCGAAGCCCAAGCCGAGTTCGCCGCCGCCGGGATATCCGGTCTGGCCGCTGTGGTACGTGTCGGCGGCGTTCGTGCATACGCGGCGCGCCGGCGCGCTGTTCGTGCTCGGTCTTTTCCTGAATTGGATCCTTGGTATCTAGTCCGGCGCCCCCGCAGCCGTTAGGTTGCGCGGCGGATCAATGAACCATCCAGCTCGTTCTTATCGCGCTCGAAAACCAGCCTGCGCCCGATATGAAGAGACCAGAATGGAACTGCCCCGCGGCTCCATCATTTCGCGGGCGTATTCTGTAAGAACTCGACCGTGTTGCCGTCAGGATCGGTCACCATCGCGATCGTGACACCCGGACGGAACTCGGTGACGGGCATTGTGGGGCGGATGCCCTTCGCCTCGAGCTGTGTCATTAATCCGCGGATATCGGGCACCGAGATCGTGAAATAGCGGTAGCCGAGTCCGCCCATCGGGCCGCCCGGTGCGGGTTTTGCCGCCGGGGTCCGCTCGAGCTTCAATAGTTTGATGACGGTGGTTCCGCACTTGAGGCGATACATCCTGCCTCCTGGCAGCGGCAACTCGCCCTCCCATTCCAAACCGAGCCCGTCGCGGTAGAAGGCAAGGGCCGCCTTCTCGTCGGTCACGATGATTCCCAAATCGATAGAGTCTTTGCTTACTTGCACGACTGTCTCCTCTCGCGCGAGGTTCCGCGCGTCACGAACGCTAGCGAATTAGGCATGAGCAAGCCAGTATCGTCTTCGCCGTTCTTCGCGCTCTTCCGCCCTGCCTACCTTCGGGAATTGCGCATTCGCTGTGAAAGATACAATGGACCGCGAAGCGATTCGCGCTCGTCAAACACCGAGCGATCCTCAACGTGGACGCTATGATTCGGCCGCACCGTGCCAGCTTTTGGGAGTATTTTTTTCCCTCGGCAGCATGCTACGAATCTTAAGAGCACGCCGGACCGTCACTCTGATGGAGGCCTATTAGCGCAATGGCCACTGCCCGCCGAATGATTACTTCAGCGCTCATCATCGCGATGCTCTCCACTAGTGCCGTCGCGACGGAGGACGCCATGGTCACGCCCGGCACTCCGCGAGCGGCGCAAGTGCTCACGCGTCTTCGGGAGGCCGAACTCGTGGACCAAATGAATTACGAGTCATACCTGGGCTCCCGAGAGAATGATGTGGCCATGTACTACTACAGCAAGCGACGCCACGTCGTTGCAGCAATCAGGAAATTGGAAAGCGGAGAGCCGGTCTCTCCGGAAGAGATCAAGGACGCATTGGACACCAGTGAGGCGTGGCGTTACGGCGCCACATTCTGAGCATTGGATCACATGGCTTCAGAGGCGCCGCGTCGATTTCCTCCGCATCGCCTATCCGCTCGTAGTTGAAGATGCGATGCCTGCGTGCTTTACCCTGATGCGCGAGGCCGTTACGATCGTCGCGTCGCAGTCCATCCAATGTTTGAAGCCGAACAGATCGCTGGGTCTGATTTCGAACCGACCATGAAGGATTTTTTTCGGCCACCATTTCGCAGATTCCAATTCTCGACGCCAATGAGCACGGAGCATGCTGCCAGGGTTCTTCAAGAGAACGTCGAACCGCCCAGGAAGTTTGGATGGCCGACTTCGACGAAGCGCGGATTTTTTGAGGGCAGGGTTGCGGGGGGCCGTTTCAAAATACATCGGGTCATCAATGCTCCAAACTCATTCCTGCCGATCGTTGAAGGGCGCTTCCGGCGCGACGGCCTTGTAACCATCGTCACTCTCACCATGCGGATGGTGTGGCCGGTCATTGCCGTCTGGCTCGCCATCGTAATGTTCCTGTTCTGGAATTCCCTGGTGGTCGATTCGCGCGTGGCCGCGACCTTCGGCGCTCGAATGGCGGTGCTCGGGATGACGGCGTTCCTGTATCTGGTGGCGAGCGTATGTTTCGCCATCGAGGTGCGGCTCGCGATGAAACGCCTGCTGAGCCTGCTATGCTCCGGGCCTGCCCGTTCGGGCGTGCCTTTCTGAAGTCAAACCGCATTCTCGTCAACAATTGAACAGGTTGATGGTGCGGCTATCCGGGCGCGTAACTTTTCAGCGCGATTCGATTTCCGGTGTTGTTGACGATTCTTACGATCCGCCCTGCCTCGTCGATTTCGATTTCTTCCACGTCGCCCATCCGTGGCTCATAGATGAAGATGCGCTCGTGCGCGTCCTTTTGGCGGCAGGTCTTTTTGTGCGTTTGCGCCGTCAGCGTGTTCGGATCGATGGTGGCCACGCGGCTGGTCCATCGCGACTGACCGCGCGCCCGCGTATGCGCGATCATCAGCGCCTTGAACAGCACCAGCCCGCAATCGATCTCACGATAGCGCCCAAGCTTGGCAGTCTCGACGGTGCGGCCTCCCATCGCGCTGACGGTGCCGCGGATAAAATCGTTGTCGGCCTCGTAGGTGGCGCTGCGAGAAAAAGGCCCACGGCTGTAACGCGCGGTGACTCGCTCGACCATCCCGTTTTCATCCAGCGCCGCGGTCGCCTCGAAGGAGTCGGAGCTGCCTATGAATCGGCGGATGCCGCTTATCCCGTTATTCGAAAAGCAATCGTCCTCGGTCGCGACCAGATCGCGGCCGCAGCGGATTTCGTAGTTATATTCGCCGGACGGAATCATGGGCGCGGACCTGTTGACCTCACTGGTGTTGTCTCCAGGGAAGACCTTTGCACAACTCGCCGCAGGATTCCTCATTTTTCCGTCGAACAACCCGACGTCAAGAAAGGCCCCTCGCCGAACGGCTCAATCTTTTGGGAACTTTTCCAGCTCAACGATGGTTATTGACCTCTAGATTACTACAGATCGACCGTTTGGAGGCATCATGAAACCCTCAATCCGCCTGATAGCGATCATGGCTGCTGCACTGCTGCTGCCGATAGAAGCTTACTGCGATGGTTCCTTCGTCGGCCCATTGACCGTCAGCGCCGTCGGCTCGACGATCCCCGCGAATGGCGACCTCAATCCTTATGGCGTCGCACCGGTGCTGAATACGAACGGGAATCTGGTCGCGGGGAACATCCTGATTAGCAACTTCAACGCCAGTTCCAATCAGCAGGGCACCGGAACTACCATCGTTCAGATAACACCGACGGGGACGACTACCTTATTCGCGCACATCTCCGACAGCGCGTGTACGGGGGGCGTCGGCCTGACGACGGCTGGCGATTGTTCAGAAGAAGTTCGTGGTTGTAGGGAGCCTGCCAACTACCGATGGCACTTCGGCCACAGCGGCGGCCGGATGCCTCATCATGCTCGACGACACGGGCGCCGTCGTTGAGACCTTCACCAGTAAGCAAATCAACGGCCCATGGGACATGACCGCCGTCGACGAGAGCACCACCAAGAGCCTGCTCTTTGTGACCAACGTGCTCAATGGGACGGTGGCGGCGGGTGGCACGGTCGTCAATGAGGGCACCGTGCTGCGCCTCACGCTGGATTTCTCCAAGACGCCGCCCAAACTTACTGGCCACACGACCATCGGCGACGGCTTTCCCGAGCGTACCGACCTCGCGGCACTGGTAATTGGACCTACTGGTGTGGGGTTAGGTACCGACGGCACCCTCTACGTCGCGGATACGCTGGCGAGCCGGATTGCCGCGATTCCCGACGCGATGAAACGCGGCAGCAGCGCGCATCTCGGTACTACCATCACCCAAGGCGGGGCGCTGTTCGGACCGCTGGGTCTGGCGATCGCCCCGACGAGTGGCGATATCCTGACCGTAAACTCAGGCGACGGAAATTTGGTTGAGACCACGACCGCTGGGATGCAAGTGGCGGTGAAGAATCTCGACACGACTTCGGAGACACCGCTGGATCCGGGTGCCGGGACGTTGTTCGGCCTCGCTGTAAAATCCGACGGCACAGGGGTCTATTTCGTTGACGACGGCAGCAACACCCTCAATCTGCTGCACTAACCGGTCTTCTTGTCTAAGCGCCTCCTTCTGCCCCTTGTATCTTTTCTGGCGAACAAGCCGAAGCAATCGCTCAGCGGGGGGTCGCGGGTTCCCTGGGTCCAACGAGGCCGCGGGAGAGCAAGGGGCCGCCCCATCGCGTAGCACGCGCGCCAAGAGCAGGACGCGGATGATGGCGGAGGCGGCCTTTGTTCCGAATTGATGTCAGCAAGCTGGAACTAGGCGCTACGGCCTAGCGGTGGTGATCGAAGCCACCGGCGAGATGCGGCGCGCGCTACTAGTGATGCGCCGCGAACAGACTGCTCGAGATGATGGGAGCGGAGAAAAAACCGCCTCGCCACCGCCAACAGTTCGTGATGCAGATTGATGAACTTGCCGACCGTGCTGTGATCGGCTGCTGCCCCCCGCTCAGCAACATCGCGCCCCAAATCGGTGCGCGCCAGCCGTTCGATCTCGCGCAGCCAACTGCGCCGCATCAGGATCCCGTACATGATCAGTCCCAGCACCGTGCGCAGAGGCAGCGCCTGGCGTCCGCTGAGGCCGCTGCGCCATCTCCGGCGCCTGCCCCCCCGAGCCCGCTCATCCATTCCACCTCGCCGCTCATTTGATCATCGCCATCGCCAAAAATCGACCGCCTCAAAAACGCGAGAGAGGAAGAGAAGATATTCAGCTCTCCTGGCGCTGCGCGAACTCGTCTTTCGCGGCTTTCAATAGCGCGGGATTCGCGAGCAGATCGTACGCCGTCATCGCCAGCGCCTTGGCCACCCGAATCATCGCCGCATATCCATATTCCGAATCGGTGTATTTCACGAAGGCATCTTCGTGACAGCTTCCCTCGCCACGCTTCGCCACCTGGAAAATCGGATGAATCGCGGGCATCACATGGCTCACGTCGCCCATGTCGGTGCTGCCGGAAGGCGAGTCCGGCGCAGCCTCTGGCGACGGAACGCCGAGCGATTCAGAGAGCGCCGCGTAGTGCAGCGCCATCGCGCGATTGTTGATCATGTTCTTGTAGCCGCCGATCACCTCATGCGACATCCTGGTGCCGGTCGCGAGCGCGGCCGCCTCGGCGCACCGCAGCACGCGGTCGGCGATTTCGAGGGTGTACTTGCTGGTCCTGCCGCGAACGAGAAATTGGCATTCGGTCTTCTCGGGGATTATATTCACCGCCTGGCCGCCGTTGGTGATGATGCCGTGGATGCGCGCGCCGTCGCGGATGTGCAGCCGCGCCGCATCGACGCTTTGAAAGGTCTGGATCACCGCCGACAAGGCGCTCGCTCCGTCCCATGGTGCGGCCGCCGCGTGCGAGGCCTTGCCTTGGAAGCTTAGGTGCAGATGACGCGTCGCCAGCGCCGGCATCGTGCAGGCTTCGCCGTCGAACGGATGCGCCATCATCGCGGCGTCGACGCCTTTGAGCACGCCCTTGTCGAGCAGAATGATTTTACCGCCGCCGCCTTCCTCGGCGGGCGTCCCGAGAAACACGATTTTTCCCGGCAGATTCTTCGCGCCATTCTTGAGGCCTACGACGGCCGACAACGCTGCGCATGCGATCAGATTGTGGCCGCAGGAGTGGCCGTTGGGCAGCGCGTCGTACTCGGCGAGGATCGCGACCGTGGGTCCGCTGCCATTTCCAAACTCGGCGCGAAACGCGGTCGCAAGGCCGCCCACGGCGGTTTCCACCGGGAGTCCCAGCTCGCGCGCGGCGCCGCCCAGCAATCCGGCGGCGAAATGTTCCTGGAATTTCGGTTCGGGTTTTTCGTGAATCTGATGGCTGAGCGAAACCGCTTTTTCCTTGTACTGATCGATGGCGCGGCAAATCTCAGCGTGTACGTCCATAGCGGGCGACCTCCCGCCTCTGACTAGCATCACGATCCGGTTTCGTCCACGGCGTCAGCGAATGACGGGTTTTTGCAATCGGAATGAAGAGCTTCGCCGGTCGTCGGGACGGTGGCCCTCGAGATCCAGCAGAAGCGTCTTCGCATCGAGCCATCGAATGATGCGGACACAATTGTGATCGTAATCGCGGCGCTCGGTCACGAGCTTCTTCTCCCCATCCCGCGGGCGCGATTTCGCCAAATCCTGGTCAAGACCGATTCGCTCGCGCCGTGGAACAAGGCGGAAGACGATGCACTGCGCCGCGTCAGTCGAGTCCCAATCGTTGATTGCCAGCGCATCGGAAGCCGGCGACCAGAGCAGATCGACTTTCCGAAGATACGAGTAGAGCACCGCTCGTTGGCCGGTCTGCGTGTCGGTGAGAATGATCGAATGAGCCGACTGTGGATCTCGAGGAGAGTCAACATTTTTCAGCACGAAGCGGCCGTCGGGCGACCAACTGTCGCTTACCTCGGGGAAGCTGGCGTTGCCGTCAGCACCCGGCGGCTTTGCAGATAGTGTCGCAGGACAAACAAACGCAACGGAGAGAACGACCAAACCTGCGAGAACGATCGATTGTTTTCGTTGCTGGATAGTCATGTAAGCGCGCCGCCTCCAGATGGTTGAACGCTCACGGCGAATACGAATCAGGCGCGGAAAGTTTTCGGCTGCGGTGGAACCACCAGCGCAACCGAGCATCGGACGTTGCGCAGGATCTGGCGCACCTTGGGGCCGAAATAAAGCCGCTGATCGGATGAGCGATAGAGCACGCCCATCACCAGCAGATCATAGTTTCCATTCGCCGCCGCATTGACGATGACGTCCTCGGCGCGGCGCCCGGACCCGATCCTGGTAACGACTGCAACTCCGAGTTCGTCACACAGTCGCTTGATCTCGTCGACGAACTCCTCGCCCCCGTCACCCGATTGTGGGCGCGCAACCAACATCGAGGGAAGCGACATCGCGACGCGCTCGCGCACGTACAATGTCGTGAGCTGGCCCTGAAAAGTCTGCGCATACTGTATCGCCACCGCGGCCCCGAGCCTCGAGAAAGCCGCGCCAGTAGTCGGCGACAGAATCCGCTTCAGCGGTACTTTCGCGCCCCCATCGCGCACGATGACGACCGGCGCCTGCGCATTCGCCACCAGCTCGCGAAGGACCTCTCCGCTCAGTGCTGCATGGCCGTCGAGCTGCGAGGCACCCGCGAAAATCGCATCGTAGCCGCGCGCAGTCTCTTCTTCGATTGCCTCGGAGATTGTTTCGGCGGTGCCAGTGCGCTGCAGAATGCTGTTGGCGCCGGACTGCTGTGCAATCGCCTTGATGCGTTCGAACTGCTCGTTGAACTGCGCCGTCGTGTTGGCGGTTCCGGGCGTCATCGCGCGGAACACCGTGATGCTCGCGTCGTGATGACCGGCGAGGCCGGCCGCGATGTGTGCCGCCAAATCCGCATGTGGCCCGCCTCCGCTCAGTACCAGCAGCTTGGCGCCCTCGCGGCTGAGCGGGAGCCGCGCGAGCAGCTTCTCGCGCTCCATTCGCTCCTCTTCGCCGCGGGTGAACTCGACCTTGCTGAGCGACCACTTGAGCGCGGGCGGCGCCGCGACCGAGGTGACGATCGCGACCATTATGATGATCGTGTACATCTCCTGAGTCAGGATGCCGAGGCTGAGTCCGATCAACGCGACGATGATTTCCATTCCGCCGCGCGCGTTCATCCCGATTGCGACCGACAGCGCCTCTTTGGGTTTCAGCGCGGCGAGCAGCCCGCCGATGCCGCACCCCAGTAATTTTCCGGCGCACGCGATTGCTAGAACGATCAAGGGCACGGCGGGATGCATCACCAGGCTCGCGGGGTCGGCCTTCAATCCGGAGTATGCGAAGAATATCGGCGCCATCACGCCGAGCCCGATCGCCTTCAGCTCATCGAGATCCTCCTTGCGCACGCGCGTCGAGCTGCGAATCATCAGGCCGGCAACGAATGCGCCGAACACCGCGTGCAGTCCGATGAATTGCGTGACGACGCTGCAGATCAACGCGATGATGATCATCGCGCTGAACTTGCCGTGCTCGATATAGGTATGGTCGTCGATCCACCGCATCAGGGAACGCGCGAGCCGATAGCCGATCAAGTAGCAGAAGGCGAGAAAGGCGGCGCCCTCGATCACCAGCATGCTCACCGATTTGACATCGATTGTGCCGGCGGTCGCGAGGCCCGCCACCAGCGACAGCAGCAGCCATCCGGTGGTGTCGTTGACGATACCTCCGGCGAGGATCAGCATCCCGAGTTCGCGCTTGATGAGACCCAGGTCGAGCAGAATTTTCGCGATGACGGGCACTGCGGATATCGACATCGCGACCGCCATGAACAGCGCGAAAATCAAGCGGCCGTTGGGGTTTGCGAGATAGCTCGCAGGCAGCATGTAGCCGAGCGCGATACCGCTCGCGAAGGGCACCGCGATCCCGAGGCTCGAAATTAACGCGGCGGTGCGCCCGAGTCCGCGCAGGATTTCGAGCTCGGTTTCCAGTCCGATGTAGAGCAGCAGCATGATCGCTCCGAGCCACGCGAGCGATTCGAGCAGATGCATCACCAGCGGATCGGCCGCGAAGAGGTAGGCATAGAGTGGCGGCGCGAAATGGCCCAGCACGGATTTGCCAAGCAAGATTCCCGCCAACAGCTCCCCGATTACCGGCGCCTGATCGAATCGCTTGGCGATTTCGGCCAGGACGCGGCTGACAATCAGCAGCGCTGCGATTTCGATAAGAAATCGCAGAAGTTGAGATTCAGAGAGTGGGGCCAAGAATTTTCCTCGAGGAAGTAGGGTAGAGCAGCGGGCCGTGGGAACGGCATTCTATCAGACGAACGATGGGCAGAAAAATTCTGCCGCAGCAGACCTAATCCGCGGAATCTTTTTCCACGACGCGCGCGACGGTGGGGAATCGATAGCCCTCGCCCTCGCGCTCCATCGAAATCGTTATCGCGATGGGGACTTCGCTGCCGCTACGATGGAGCGTCACGATCTCGATCGGCTTGCCGATGAACTTACCTTGGCCGGTGGCCTTGTAGCGCGTTAGCCCATACTCATGCATCGCGCGCTGATGCTCGGGAATGATCAACTCCGAGAGCCTCGAGCCCAACGCCTCATCGCGCGTCCATCCGAAGATGCTCTCAGACGCGTCGTCCCATTCGACGATGTTGCCCTCGCCGTCCATCACAAAATGCGCGACTCGTTCGCCATCAGGGGAAGCAGCTTGTTGTGGTTTCGTCGCCATAGTTGCAGGCGCCGGAGTCCCGGCGGCTATCCCAGGATGTTAGGCCACGGAATCGTGGCACTCAAACCCACCGGAAGCTGACATCTGTGGGTGAGCGCACCGGTCCGTGACCCGCAACCGCCGTCTGGCCGCCGCGTATTGTAGAATGGTGGCTTCGATCGCGAGCTCGAAAACCCCCGCTTGCCCGACGCCGCTACAAATAGGAAGATCATACTTGAGGAAAGGACTCGGGGAATCGGTGAAGAAGTTAGTCACCAATCGTTTGTGGCAGACGGCGAAGACGGGGCTCGCGATTGTGTGCCTCCTCAGCGCGGTCATGTTCGCTTCCCTGGCTGCTGCCCAGCAGAACATGCGCGAGACTGGTGCGCAGGCGCCGCCTCCATTTTCGGCACCGATCGTAATCCCCGGCAATCAGGGTGGCGGCGGCACGACCTTGGAGCTTCCCACCACTCCAGCGAGGCAGATTCAGCCCAACCTTCCGCCGCCGCAGCCGCCAGAGCAGGAACTGGTCATTCCTAAGCGTCAGTTGCGTGATCAACCCGGCTACCAGCAGGTTACGGTTACGGTTACCGATCCAAACGGCGCTTACATCACGGATCTCCAGAAGCAAGATTTCAAAATTTACATGGATGGGCAGCAACGCCCGGTCGAGTTCTTTCGCCAGGACCTCAACACCCCGGTTTCGGTCGGAATCCTGGTAGACACCTCGGGGAGTATGCAGCCCAAGCTTCCACAGGCGCGTGCCGCGATCGTCGAATTCCTGCGCAACCTGAATGATCGCGACGACGTGTTTCTGTTCGCGTTCTCCGGCAAGCCATTCAAGCTTCAGGACTTCACGACCGATCACAGCCTGGTGGCGAGCCGCCTCGGTTTGCTGCACGCGTACGGTTCGACCTCGCTCTACGACGCGGTTGTCACCGGTCTCGTAATGCTTCAGCGCGGACGCTATGACAAGCGGGCACTGCTTGTGGTTACCGACGGAATGGACAACACCAGCGCTCACTCGCTCGAAGACGTGGTCGCACTCGCGCGCCGCCAAGGCGTGCTGATCTATTCCATCGGAATCGGCGATCCAAATGCCGGCGGACCGGGAATGGCGATTCAGCTCGGACCCTTTAGGATTGGCGGCGACGACGCCGACGAAGTCGATGTGAAGACGCTCCGGATGCTCTCCACCGAGACGGGCGCAAAAACCTACAACATCCGAGTCGTCGGCGATGGTGGTGCACTGCGTAACGCCTGTAGCGAAATCAGCCGCGAGTTGCGCCAACAGTACACGGTCGGGTTCCTCGCGCCTGATCCTACTGCGGGCGGCTACCGCGGTTTGCGCGTCGATGTCCCCACGCATCCCGGCGTGGATGTACGGGTGCGCAAGGGCGTCAACGTAGGCTCAACTTCGACAGCCGGTTCCGCCTACGCCGGCAGCCCCTACTAGAGTTGTCCTCCTTCCTTTTACCCTCTCCTCTAAGGAGAGGGTGGCGCTACTGCGCCGGGTGAGGTCTTTGAAATCCACCCACGGTCCTTTCTCCTCAAGGAGAGGTGGCGCTCCTGCGCCGGGTGAGGTCTTGAAATCCACTCATTCGAGTTTGCGCTTGCCGTAGTAGGGCAGGGTGGTGCCTTCACTATCGGCTGACTTTTCTCCATGCTCCCTCGGAGTGAGGCCCGCGCTGTACAACGCGAGGGTCCCGGGTTCGATGACATCTGAATCGGTCACGATATTGAGGCACGAGATGCGCGAACTGCTCAGCGCACGCTTCATCGCGGGTGCGATATCTTCCGGGCGCTCCACCAGCTCGCCATTGGCGCCGAGGCCCTGCGCAGCCTTCTCGTAGTGCACCATCCCGAGTTCGGTTGCGACGGTATGACCCTTGCCCCACGAGAGCTCCTGCCCGTGCTTTGACATTCCCCATTGCTTGTCGTTGTTGATGACTACGGTGATAGGGAGATTGTTTTTCGCGCCGGTATGGAACTCCGAAAAATTCAGTCCGGCCGATCCGTCGCCGATGATGCAGAACACCTGCTTGTCGGGATGCGCCGCTTTGGCCGCCAGCGCGAACGGAAGTCCGATGCCGAGGCATCCTAAGTATCCGTGGCTGAGGAAGTGGCCCGGGTGCCGCGCCGTCCACGCATTGCCCATCCATGACGCGGTCTCGCCGCCATCGGCGACGACGATCGCGTCGCGATCGAGCGCCTTGACGATCTCATGGGCCATCCGCGCCGGATGAATCGGGCCGTTGTGATTGGCAATTACGTCGTCGAAGCGATGACGGAAGCCCTCGCGAATCGCGCTCAGCCGCTCGATCCATTCCTGATGCGGATCGATCTTCTCGCCTTCGAGCGCCTCGATCGCCTGGCTGACGAATTCGCCGCAATCGGAGACGATGCCGAGTTGGATATCGCGATTGCGGCCGATCTCTTCCGGCTCGATATCAACCTGGATGACGCGCGCGTCGGGTGGAATCACCGAGTTGCGCCCGCCGGTGAAAAGACCGATGCGGGTGCCGAGCAGGATTACCAAATCGGCACTGCCGCCAGCCTTTTGATGCATGGCGGGATGAATCGCGCCGAAGCCGCCGAAGTTTAGCGGATGCTCCTCCGAGACAGTGCCGCGCGCTTTCGAGTTGGTCATCACCGGCGTATGCGTGAGTTCCGCCAGACGCGCCAGATCAGCCGTCTGCGAAAACCACACCCCACCGCCGGCGAGAATCGCGGGACGCTTGGCCTCGCGCCACCAGCCGAGCGCCTGACGCAGCGCTTCGCGGCTCGGCCCGGGCTGCATCTTCGGACGATAATGCTCCGGAAATGGAACCTCGGATTCCTCGACGCGCCGGAACAGCACATCGATGGGCAATTCGAGGAACACCGGACCGGGGCGACCCGAGATCGCATGACGAAAGGCGGCTGCCACGAATTCGGGAATTCGATCGGTGTGCGTGACTGAGCGCGCCCACTTTGTGATGGGGCGCAGGATGCCCATCTGATCGACCGCCTGCAGCGGAAGCTTCTCGTCGTCAAGGAGAGGACTGCGGCCCCCAATCAGCAGCATCGGGATCGAATCCATGAAGGCGTTCGCAGCACCGGTGACGGCATCGGTTACGCCGGGACCCGCGGTGACGATCGCGACGCCTGGGCGGCCTGTGGTGCGCGCCCATCCGTCGGCCATATGCGCGGCGGCCTGCTCGTGGCGCGTGTCAAACACGCGGAAGTTGTGACGCGCCGCGGACGCCAGGATCGCGTCGAGATGCCCGCCGTGGAGAGTGAAAATTTCATGGACGCCCTCGCGCTCGAGCGCGCGCACCAGCATCTCGCCGCCGTCGATCTTTGCCATCGCCGAGTACCTCCCGCGCAAGCGCTGGGAATCATTGCGCCCGCACTGTGCGGATTGTACGGCTGTCGAGTGCGAATCGGCAAAGGCAAAAAACGGTTGCCGCCGGTGATCGTGGCATTCGCAGCACCCTCGGAAGTGGAAGCTTCCTCTCCCGCGTTTTTTGAGGCGCCCGATAAATAAAGCGCTCATCTGATTTCGCCGTAGAGGAAGGTGGGCGAGAGGACCGCGAGCGGCTGCGGTTGCGCTCCGGGATAGGCGCGGGAGATGAACAGCAGGATGCGGGATAGAATGAGGTGGGCGCCACCCGCAGCTTTTAGGCGATGCAACGCAGCGCGAACGCGGCGCGTACCGCATCGAGTCCACGGCGCCGGAAGCGATCCAATCGCTGGAGTCCGCGCAGGCGCGCGAACCCCGGCTGGAGCAGAACCTCGCGGCGCCGATATTCGCGCCGCGCATCCGGCTGGCGCAATGCTCCGCCCTCGCCTGCTGGATCTCTTCACTGGTGTAACGACGCAAACTTTTTCCCGAAGGTGACTTGGGGCACTGCGCACGCAACTTGCCATCGCCGCAGTGCGCGCCGCGATAGCGCACGCACCGGCGTCCGCGCCGACCGCTCCCAGCGCGCGCTCATGCTGCGCGAGCATCGGCCCCAGCGCGGTCCGTTCGCTGATGCACTCGACCCGCTGTCGGCTGCCGCACTCTTCGGGCTCCCGGCGGTTGGGCTCCGGCGGGGGATTGGTTGGGCTCCGCCGGCGCTGCCTCCGCGGTAGCGCGCGGTGCGCGCGCTCGAGTTGTGTCGCTGCATGCCGCAGCCACCGATAGCGGGTAGCCGCTGCGACCACGGTCCCCTCCGCCGCGATTACTCCCACCGGCAGGTGCAAGCGGCGCACGAGATGATTTACCAGGTTCACAAAACAGTCGTCCGCCAACAGTTCGTGATGCAGATTGATGAACTTGCCGACCGTGCTGTGATCGGCTGCTCCCCCCGCTCAGCAACATCGCGCCCCAAATCGGTGCGCGCCAGCCGCTCGATCTCGCGCAGCCAACTGCGCCGCATCAGGATCCCGTACATGATCAGTCCCAGCACCGTGCGCAGAGGCAGCGCCTGGCGTCCGCTGAGGCCGCTGCGCCATCTCCGGCGCCTGCCCCCCCGAGCCCGCTCATCCATTCCACCTCGCCGCTCATTTGATCATCGCCATCGCCAAAAAATCGACCGCCTCAAAAACGCGAGAGCGGAAGAGAAGAAAAATCCTGCAAGAAAAATCGCGCACGTCGTTCATAGGTCGAGAGGCCATGCCACGGCCGAAGGCCATGACGATGCGCGAAAAATTTCCTTCCGTCGAGCGTCTCTATAGCTCGAAGCTCGCGGCTGCTTTTGGCGACCCGAGGATCTTCCAGATTCTGTTCCTCGGTATCCTGCTCGCCGCCGGCGCGTGGCTGCGCGACTTCAGCCTCACCACCGCGCAGATAGTTCTCACCTTCACCGCCGCCATCGCGGCACAACACGTCTCCTTCGGCACGCACCCCGATGCGCCGCGATCATATCGCAGCGCGATTATCACCGGACTCAGCCTCACGCTGCTGCTCCGCGCCGACAATCTGTGGATTCATCCCGCGGCCGCATCGGCCGCGATTTTTTCGAAGTCGCTGATTCGCATCCGCGGGAAGCACCTGTTCAATCCGGCCACCTTCGGCGTGATGTTCGCGATGCTCTTGCTCCCCGGCGCGTGGATATCTCCCGGCCAATGGGGACAGGACATCGCGCTCGCGGGATGGATGGTCGCGCTCGGCGCATTCGTCGCCACCCGCGCGCGGCGTGCCGATATCAGTTGGAGCTTCCTCGCGTTCTATGTCGGAGCACTCGCGCTGCGCGTCGCGTATCTCGGCCAGCGCTGGGCCGTGCTCGAACATCAACTCATGAATGGCGCGCTGCTGCTGTTCGCCTTTTTCATGATTTCCGACCCGATGACGTCGCCGAATCATCCGCGGGCGCGCGCGTTTCATGCCGCGATGGTCGCCGCGATCGCATTCACATGGCAGTTCGGATTTTACGCGCACAACGGAGTGCTCTGGGCACTGTTCCTCGCCGCACCGATGGTGCCGATGTGGGACGCGCTGTGGGCCGCTCCGAAATATCAATGGACACAATCAGCGAAAGGTTCAGGAGGCAATCATGAAAGCGGTGAAGCTGAGGCTATGGGTTCCTATGCTCGCGATGCTGGTGGCGTGCGCGATCGCGCGGCCGCCTGATGCACGTGCGTTCTGCGGATTCTACGTCGGCAAGGCCGACAGCAATCTGTTCAACCATGCGTCGCAGGTCGTGATGGTGCGTCATGGCGACAAGAGCGTGCTGAGCCTGATGAACGATTACCAGGGCGAGCCGTCGGATTTCGCGCTGGTAATTCCGGTGCCGGAGGTTCTCCAGAAAGAGCAGATTCACATCGGCGATCGCGAGATATTCAAGAAGCTCGATCAGTACAGCTCGCCGCGCCTCGTCGAGTATTTCGATCCGAATCCCTGCGAGATTTACCGCCCGATGGCGGGAGCGGCCTCGGGAGCGGGAATCATGAGCCGCGCCGAGGTTGCTTCGCCCGTCCCGGCCAACGCGCTCGGTGTCACCGTCGAGGCCCAATACACGGTCGGCGAATACGACATCGTGATTTTGTCGGCCAAGCAGTCCGATGGCCTCGAAACATGGTTGCAGGAAAACGGCTACAAGATTCCGCTCGGAGCCCATCGCGCGCTCGAACCTTACATCCGCCAAGACATGAAGTTCTTTATCGCCAAGGTGAATCTAAAGGAGCATCAGGCGACCGGGCTTAGCTACCTGCGCCCGATCCAGTTCGCATTCGAATCGCCCAAGTTCATGCTGCCGATTCGCCTCGGGATGATTAATGCGCAAGGGCCGCAGGATCTCATCGTCTATGCCCTCACGGAGAATGGCCGCGTCGAGACCACCAACTATCGCACCGAGAAGCTGCCGACCGGCGAGAATCTCCCGGAATATGTGCAGCCGAAGTTCCAGGACTTCTACAAGGCGATGTTCAACAAGCAGGTCGAGGACAACGCCATGAAGGCGGTCTTCACCGAATACGTATGGAACATGGGATGGTGCGATCCGTGCGCCGGGCCTCCGCTCTCGCGCGAGGAGGTTCGGAGCCTCGGGGTGTTCTGGCTCGAGGAGCCGCAGCCGGGTCCAAACGCGATGCTGTATCGCCCGAGGCCATTCATCGGCGGGCAGATGCCGGTGATGCTGACGCGGCTTCATGTGCGATACTCGGCCGACACTTTCCCCGAGGATCTCACGTTCCAGGAAACCGGCGATCAGGAGAATTATCAGGCGCGCTATATCCTCCAGCATCCGTGGAAGGGGTCGCCCGACGCGTGTGCCGGCGCCACTAACTACTTTAAGCAGGTTCACGAGTGCGAGAATCGTGAAGCCCAAACGTTAGCGGATCTTACCGGATGGGACTTGGGCGGCATCATGAAAAGTGTCGGCCTGACCGACGTTCCACCTCAAGCGCCATGGTGGAAAGGCCTTTGGGAATGAGCGCGAAGGAACAGGGTTGACCGGAAGCCTGATCAGCGGGACAATCAAAATCGTCGGCGGAAGTATGGGTGTGTGCTTCCGCCGCGTTATATTGGAGATAGCTTAGCGCTGGATTGCGTCGGATAAAGCCCCTCAGAAACGGCCATGGTGGCACCACCATCTGGATTTGACACGATGGAGAGGGTAGCCTAGCCTGCTGCTTCCGCCTATAACGAAAACCGACAACCTTGCAACCACCTCAACCTTTTCATGGATCACTAGTCCCCTCCAATGTTTGACACGCTGAGTGACCGCCTAGACGGAATTTTCAAGAAGCTCAGGGGCCAAGGTCGGATTTCCGAATCCAACATCGATGAGGCCCTGCGCGAGGTCCGTCTCGCCCTGCTCGAGGCCGACGTCAACATCAAGGTGGTGCGCGACTTCGTCGAGCACGTCAAGAAAAAGGCGCTCGGCCAAGAAGTCCTGCGCTCGCTGACGCCTGAGCAGCACATTCTCAAGTTCGTCGCCGATGAGCTTCGCCATGTGATGGGCGAGCAAGCGCGCGAACTCGACCTCAAGGTCAAGCCGCCGGTCAAGATCATGGTCGTCGGGCTGCAAGGTTCCGGTAAGACGACCTCGCTGGCGAAACTCGCGCTATGGCTGAAAGATTCGCGCAAACGTCATCCGTTGCTAGTCTCGACGGACGTGCGCCGTCCCGCCGCGATGGAGCAGTTGCGTGTACTCGGCGCTCAGGCTGGAGTGCCGGTAGTTGACAGCCATGAAAATGAGGACCCGATTGAGATCGCGACGCGCGCGCTGGCGCGTGCCGAGGTCGGCGGCAATGATGCCGTCTTGATCGATACCGCAGGCCGTCTGCAAATCGACGAAGACCTGATGGAAGAGCTCGAGCGGCTTAAAGCTGCCGTCCGTCCGCATCATATTGTGTTCGTCGCCGATGCGATGACCGGTCAGGAGGCTGCCAACGTCGCGTCGGGATTCCATCAGCGTCTGCACGTCTCGGGTGTTATCCTCACCAAACTCGATAGCGATGCGCGCGGAGGCGCCGCGCTTTCGGTTCGCGCCATCACCGGCGCTCCGATATTGTTTGCCGCTACCGGTGAGAAGCTCGACGCGTTCGATATCTTCCATCCGGATCGCCTCGCGACGCGTATCCTTGGTATGGGTGACGTGCTCACCCTGATCGAGAAGACGCAGGCTAACTACGATCAGAAGAAGGCGAAGGAGCTCGAGCGCAAGTTCAAGAAGAATGAGTTCACCCTGACCGATTTCGCCGAGCAAATGAAGGCGATCAAGAAAATGGGATCGCTCGGCGATCTGGTCGGGATGATTCCGGGTTTGAAAAAGGTCGCGGGACAGGTCGATTCGGAAGAGTCGAAGCGCGAACTCACGCGCATCCAGGCGATCATCGATTCGATGACGCTTCAGGAGCGCGAGAATCACCTGATTCTCAACGGCAAGCGCCGGGCGCGGATTGCGACCGGAAGTGGAACGTCCGTTCAGGATGTGAACCGTTTCCTCAAGCAGTTCGAGCAGACGCGCAAGGTAATGAAGAAGCTGACCCGGATGGGCGCCGGCCGCGCGATGATGCGCGGGATGGGGCTAGGGTAAATATTCAGGATCAGGGAGAAATAGATATCGCATGGCACTAGTGATTCGACTGCGCCGTCATGGCAGCCGCAAGAAACCGTTCTTCAGGATCGTGGTAGCGGACTCCCGCTCCCCGCGCGATGGCCGTTTCGTCGAGCAAATTGGCACCTATGATCCAGCTTACAAACCAGCCAAAGTGACACTTAAGAAGGAGCAGGCGGAACACTGGATCAAGGTCGGCGCCAAGCCTTCGGACACCGTGCGCGAACTGATTCGGCAGGCTTCCATCAGCGCGTAAAGCTCGTAGGATGAAGATGGCTCGTACCACAACCTAGCAAATTCTGCCTGAACGGAGCCGACTATGAAGGAGCTAGTTCAGTTCCTCGCGCAGCAGTTGGTTAACAATCCAACCGCGGTCGAGGTCAAGGAAACCCAGGGCGATACCGCTTCGGTACTCGAGCTGCGCGTGGCCAAGGAAGATCTGGGGCGCGTGATTGGAAAGCAGGGTCGCACCGCCAAGTCGATTCGCACTATCCTCAACGCGGTCGCGTCGCGCACCAATCGCAAGGTCGTGCTGGAAATCATCGAAGACAAGTAGCTGATTTCCGTAAGCGATCGTCCGATTGGACACCCCCCTCGTCGCATCTGACTGACCAACCAGGGTTGGGACTCATCGCTAACAAACCTCCCGAAGCGCAAGCATCACTGATTCGAATCGGCCGCATCGCCGGAGCCCACGGGCTCCGGGGCGGGCTGCGATTTCGCCCCGACTATCCCGAATCAGAATCGATTCAAACCCTGGAACGGATCTTTCTCGCCGATGGCGACATCGACTCAGACGCTGCCCTCAACGCGCGCGAGTATCGCATCGTCGGCATCTCGCAGCTCGGTCACGGGACGGTTCGCCTGATGCTCGAGGGAATTACGCATGCCAATCTGGCTGAGCCGCTCAAGGGCAAGAACGTCTTCGCCGATGAGCGCGACCTTCCGCCGCCTGCCGAGAACGAGTTCTATTACCGCGATGTCGTCGGATGCGAGGTGTTCCTGACCGACGGACGCCGCATCGGTGCCATCGAGGAGATCATAGCGACCGGCGCCAACGATGTCTTCGTCGTGCGCGGCGACGAGAAAGAAGTGCTGGTCCCCGTGATCGCGGACGTGGTCAAGGAGATCGACGTCGCGGCCCGCCGCGTGGTTATCGAAGCGGTCCCTGGCCTCTTGGATTAGACGTCTCCCGCAGCTGAGTTTACAAAGCCGACCTAACCCCTAGCCCGACTTTGCCCATAAAAGGCGGGTTTTTTTGGGGTTTTCTGGGCAACGTAGTTTTTTTATGGGCACCCGCACGGCGAGCTAATATTGATGCTCGAAATAAACATGCTGCTACCACACTCAACCCCTACGCAGGCGGTCGAGAACCTCATCGGCGGTATCATTTTTCAATGCAACTTGGTCCATCGTGACGCTCAAAACCGTACTACACCAAGGACAAGTATAAGCAATCCCCTTCCAGTTATTAGGTTTTGCCTTGATGGACAGTTTCTCTACGTTCACAGAAGAAAGCGATTTTTCGCATTTAGGACACTTCGCCATGGACACCCCGCCAATTAGATCGCCCAGATTATGAGTACCATAACGAGCACAGCTAGAGAGATCGCAAACCATACCGTAGCGAGACTGCGCACCTTGCGGTTGGGATCGAATGGCTGCGCGTCGGGGAAAATGCCCGTCGCAGCCATCAGCGCTTCTCGTTCCATCGCGGCGCGCTTAATTTCTTCCGCTACGATGGGCGCGCCGCAATGGGGGCACGTCGTCGCACGATCTGAAATCTCTCTGCGACATTCCAAACAGGCGGCTAGTGCCATGCCAAGTCCTTACGATACGGGGGCCTCGATGCGCAACTGTGAGCATCCCGTACGGCTTATTGCGGGGTCGATGCCTTCCGTTGACCTTCGGCCTGTTGGGCCCATAGCGTCCACGCTATGCGACTTTACGAATATATCAAGGCTCTCGCTCCCACTAGAGGGCGGAAATGGTTTCTTGCGATTACCGCAGCTATCGCTCCGGCGCTTCAACAGTTTCTTAGGCGAGCAGGTTTGGGCCTCTATGAGCCGACCGTGCCGGAGTTGGGCATGATCGAGGGCGGCATTTTGATCGGCCTGCTCTTTGTTTCCGGCTATCTAGCGTGGTCAGGGGAGCGTGCAAAGAACGATAGCGAATGGACGGGACTGAATTACGAACAGCGGCAGATGATTACCGAATCCGTTACGGGTACGAACAAGTTGCCGGAGGTTTGGATCTACAATAGCGATACATCCGACTGTAAACGGCTAGGTGGTGATCTTTTTCATTCACTCGATCCCGTCTGGCGGGTCGCGCGCGCTTTAACCGACGACGCCTCGGCCCCTATTCCATCTGGCCTCCTGATCCAAGCCAGTAGAAACGACGCCCGCGCGGAAATCCTTCAACGATCCCTGAAAAAGCTGGGCATTGACGCCAAGATCAATCATACGGAAGGCGCACCCTTCGCAATCTTGATCGGTTCAAAGATTCGCTGACGGCTGCGTCTAAGCGAGAGCAGGAAAACCAGGGTCAATTCCTAATTCGTGAATCGAATGAACCAGTCGAACAATATTCCACGCGAGCACCTTCAACAGGACTTGGTTGATCTGTGCCACTTCGGTCTTGGACCGGAGGAAGTCGCCGAGCGTACGCTTCATCGCGGAGTTAGCCGCCGAAGACAGCCAGACGTGTCGCCGCTCATCTTCGCGTCCGCAGGAGAATCTTTTATGGGCAGGAAATCGATTTTATGGGCGAATCGGGTATCTTAGGCAAAGCCCCCTAGCCCGTTCCCTTGAAGGAAGGGGAACCAGAACGGAACTTCTCCAGCTTGGAGAGTTAAACAAGTCTGGCATTTTCTTCTCCCCTTCCCTGGAGAGGGAAGGGGTTGGGGGTTAGGTGCTCGGCGCGGGAAAACCCTCATTACCACCTGCAAGCTGCGGTCGAGTCGCACTCCGTCTTGCTGCTGAAATGATTGGGCAGAAACACCATTCCCTTCTTGTTGGGGCAAAAGGTGAACGAGCCCGAGTGATACCATCCGCCCTTGTCGCCATCGAAGGCGGCTTCTTTCTTGTCCGGCGCGCCGATTTTCCAACTGCCGTGGTCATTGACCATGTAGAGGTCGAGGCGGCTGACTTCGGAAGCTGGAATGTCTGAGGAATCCGGCTTGAAAAAATTCGCGCCAACCACGGCGTCCTTCTTTCCCATCCGCAGAACCTTCACGTTGCCGTCGAAGGCCACGCTAACCTTGGGGCCGGTCGCTCCGGGACGCAGCTCTTCGGGGCGCAGCTTGCGGTCGTATTTGCTTTGCACCAGCGTCCACAGGTCGTCGATCTTGCTGTCGGCAATCGCCTGATAGGCCTTTTTAGCGGCGTCCTGAACTGCCGCCTGATCGCCGGATGCGGCCGCGCCACTCGCGGCCTCTTGCGCTAATGCATGTGTCGAAGTCATCGCCCCCAATGCCAAGGTCAAAGCCGCAATTCCGATTCGGCCGAGAATCTGTCGCATGTGCCCCATCCTGTCGTTGTTCAAGTTAGCCGTAAGTAGCATCGCGCAATCGCACGCTGCAAGACAGCGCCATTTTGACGATCTCCGATTGACGGCTCAATATGAAGCGCGCTTTCTTTACCCGCAACGGTTTGGCCGCCCGCTGCATCTTTACCAGAGGCCGCCATGCCGCCGCGTTGGCGCTGGTTAGTTGGTATCTGATGGTTCCCGGTATCACGGCGCAGGGTGAGATCGCCGCGAACGAGCCGGTCTCAGAATGGGAGATCGCTGTCGAGCTTCCCACCTTTTCCCTGCCGGATTGCGAGGAACTCAAACGCGAGATCGTCCAGCACCTCGACCCCGCCGCCGTCCCCGACAAGGCGAAGGAGGCCGATTGGAATGCGACTCGAAACAAGCTGGAGGACGACCTCGGCAACGGTCAGCTTGACGCCCGTCAGACGGAGCAAAGGGTTCGCGCCGGCGTCTGCGTATGGCGCTCCGACGACTTCGACGGCTTCGACGCCTTCGACTATTGAGAGCTGTATAATATAGTTACAGTGGGAACAAGTCCGCTTGTTCCCAGAAAGCCATCACCAAGGTGGGTCGCCGGCGCATCCTGCGCAGGGTGCGCCGGGCCTGATAACTGAGCTGGCTGAAGTCACGCGGACAGAAGTTAGGCAATTCGTGATGTTTCCAATAGCCCCAGATGTACTCCACCGGATTAAGTTCTGGCGCGTAGGCGGGCAGGTACTCAAGCTCGATCCGGCCTCGCTGGCGGGCGACAAACTCTCTCACCACCCGGCCGCGATGGGTTTGCGAACGATCCCAGACCAACAACAGTTTGCCCGGCAGGTGGCGCAGCAGATGCCCCAGGAAGTTCTCTACCTCAGGGGCGCGAATGGTTCTGCGGTAAAGGCGGAAATAGAAGTTCCACCAAGTGATGCCGGCCACCGCCGAGAGCACCTTCCAGTTGAAATGATATTGCAGCACCGGAGTCTGTCCGCGCGGGGCCCAGGTGCGCACCCGATGGGGCCGCTCGCTCAGTCCGCTCTCGTCGATAAAGACGATGGTGCGCCGCTCGCGGAGCGCTTTTTTTTAATCCGCGGCCACCCCACTCGCTTCCAATACCGGATGGCTTCTTCGTCGCGTTCGAGCGCCCGCCCACTCGGCCGCTGGCAGCTCCAGCCGAGCTGGCGCAGGAGGCGCCAGACGTGAGCTTCGTGATAGCGCACCCCGCATTGGTCCTCGATCAGCTCGCGCACCCGGCTCGTGGTCCACAACCCCGTGGCGTATCCGAGCGCCTCGGGTCCGCGCTTGAGCGCGTGTTCGATCTGCTTGAGCTGAGCGCCACCAAGTCTAGGTTTGCGTCCCGCGCGTCCGGCCTTTTTCAAACCCTTCCGCCCAGACTGCGCAAGCTGCCGCGTCCAGCGAATCACCGATTGTCGATGCACGCCCAGGCGGCGCGCCACCTCACTCTGACTCACGCCCCGCCTAAGCAGTTCCGCTGCTTCCATCCGGCGGCGCTCCAGCGCGCCGAAGTCCCGCCGCACACCCGCTGGGTTACCCATACCCGTAGGCTAGCATGTGTATCTATATTATACAAGACTCAGTAGGAGGCTGGTGAAGACATGCCTTTGGAGCCGTTATCGATATATACGACTCTTGCTCCAGTTTCGAAAGAGATTAGTTTCGAAAATATCGTCGCTGGATTGCGGAGTACACCATGATCAAAACGGCAATCGTGATTGGAAGTACGCGTCCGGGTCGTAAGGCCGAAGCGGTGGCCCATTGGGTTTATGACATCGCGAAGAACCGCAGCGATGCGGAATTCGAGATCGTCGATATCAAGGACTTCAACCTGCCACTGCTCGACGAGGCGATGCCACCGTCGATGGGTCGATACAACCAGCCGCACACCAAGGCCTGGGCCGCTAAAATCGCTGCCTTCGACGCGTACGTTTTCGTAACGCCGGAATACAATCACGGCACCTCGGGTGCGCTGAAAAACGCGCTCGATTTTTTGTACCGTGAGTGGAACAACAAGGCCGCCGGATTCGTAAGTTATGGCGGCGCCGGCGGAACGCGCGCTGTGGAGCAGTTGCGATTGGTGATGGGCGAGTTGCAGATTGCCGACGTGCGCGCGCAAGTAACACTCTCGCTGTATGCGGATTTCGAGAATTTCACCACCTTCAAACCGGCTCCGCGTCAGGAGTCGTCAGTCAACGCGATGCTCGACCAGGTCATCGCATGGGGCGGCGCGATGAAAGAGCTCCGGCAGAAGTTAGCGAGCCGCTGATCGCTTCCGGCCTGTCGCTTGACGCCGCATCGGACGGCGCATTACCTACACTGTCGGAGGCCGCCGCGATGACAGACGCGTTCACAGACCGCATCGACGTCCACTTTCATTACCTGAGCCCCGAATATCGCGAGAAAATGATCGATGCTGTTGGCAGTTCGCCAGACGGGTTCGCCGCGCCGCAATGGAGCGCCGAGGGCGCGCTCGGGATGATGGACCGAACAGGAATCGCGACCGGAATGCTATCGGTCTCATCTCCCGGAGTGCATTTCGGCAACGATGCGAAGGCCCGGTCGCTGGCCCGATCCGTCAACGAGTTCGCCGCGCGCACCATGAGCGATCATCGCGGACGCTTTGGCGGCTTCGCCAGCCTGCCGCTTCCGGACGTTGACGGTGCGCTGGAAGAGATCGCCTATGCGCTGGACGCGCTCAAGCTTGACGGCGTGGTCATGTTGACCAACTTCAACGGCGTATACCTTGGCGATAAACGGTTCGATCCGGTGTTCGAAGAGCTCAACCGTCGCGGCGCGGTAGTCTTCATTCATCCGACCTCGCCGATATGCTGGCAGCAGAGCGCGCTGGGCTATCCGCGCCCGATGATCGAGTTCACCTTTGATAGTACGCGGGCGGTCGTCAACTTGATGTTCAGTGGCACGATTGCTCGGTGTCCTAACCTCCGTATCATCGTTCCCCACGCGGGCGGCACTCTGCCGTTTCTGGCCCGGCGGATCGGCATGTTCGCCCGCGGCCTAATGGAGCGAGGCACCACGCCGAGCGCCGAGGACCAGTTGCGTCAGCTCTACTATGATCTTGCGGGCTCGCCCGGTTCCAACGCGCTCGCGCCGCTACTCGAGATGACCGAACGCTCGCATATTCTGTATGGCAGCGATTATGTGCACACTCCGGAGGCGGTGGTATCTGCGCATCTAAGCGAATTGATGGGTAGCAAGCTGTTGTCTCCCGAGGACTTCCGCGCGATCGGGCGTACCAACGCGCTCTCGCTATTTCCGCGGCTGCGCTAGAAGTTTCCGCCGCGCAGCCTGCCGCGCGCTTCGGCTGATTAAGCCGCTGCTTCGCGCTCCGGACCGTACAGCACGCTCCAATCGATGCCGCGCTGATAGACCGTGGTTGATAGCACCATGCGCGGAACCGTCAGGCAGTTGGTTGAGGATGCATGCATCATCAGCGGATGCACGAGGTACACGTCGCCCGGTTCGCCGGTCAATTCGACCACGCGCACTTCGACATCCTCGAGGGTGGTCGCGACGTTCATGAAATGCTGAACTCGATCGACGGAAGCATCGAACGAGCACAAATCTCTCATCCAGGTATAGCGCTGAATCAGGCCCTTGCGGACATCCGCGGATCGGATCTTTGCCATGCCGCGAGCACCGGCGAGCCCTTGCGCCAATCGCGGTGAACCCGCGACGGCGAGTGTCGCACCGCCTTGCGGCGACACCTTTGCCAGACAAGTGAACATCCGCACGCCGTAGAGGTTCGGCAGCGATCGCACCACCGGCGCATCGAGATGCCAGCCTTGATGCGGTACGTCCCAGCGGCCGTCACGCGCTTCAGGGTATGCTCCCGGAAACGAGACCAGCAGCGAGCCCCAATGCTCGGCGCGCTCCCAGGCCTCCTGCCCCAATAGCTCGTCGAATATAGAGCGCAGCACGGAATTCGCGACCCGCTCGAAGGTGATCGACCCGGGCCGATCTTTGGTGCCCGCGATTTTTTGCGCCTTCCACGATTCCGGATCATCTCGCCGGATGTGATAGCGGCGCGCCAGCATCTCGCATACGGAGTCGCACATCGCCGTAGCGACGCGCGATGATACCGCACCGGGCACGCACAGGATGCCGAAACGTCGAAACTCGTCTTGTTGTCGGTCAGTAAGCATCTCTCGATCCGACGGCGCCCGCGCCTATAGAGTGATGGGGTCGGCCCCGATGGAATTCCACATCATTACACTGTTCCCCGAAATGTTCGACTCCCCGTTTCGCGGCGGGATGGTTGGGCGCGCCATTGAGCAGGGAATCGTGGCCGTCAAACCCCATCCGCTGCGGCCATTCGGGCTCGGGAAGTACAAGCAAGTAGACGATCAACCATACGGCGGCGGCAGCGGAATGGTGATGCGGCCGGAGCCGGTCGCGGCGGCAATCGATACGGTGATGGCGGAGCATCCGGGCCTGTGGCGCATCTTGATGACGCCGCAGGGGGCGCCGCTCACGCAGGAGAAAGTGCGCGAGCTGGCGGCGCGCAGGGCCGGGCTGCTGCTAATCGCCGGGCGCTATGAGGGCGTTGACGAGCGGGTGCGCGCGATGGTGGACGAGGAAATCTCGATCGGCGACTACGTGCTCTCGGGCGGCGAGATCCCCGCGATGGCGCTCATCGAAGCGGTTGTGCGCCTGCAGCCCGGCGTGTTGGGAAATCCGGATTCCATCGAAGAGGAATCGTTCAGCGCGGGGCTGCTGGAGTATCCGCAATACACGCGGCCGGAGGAGTTCCGCGGTATGCGCGTGCCCGAGGTGCTGCTAAGCGGCGACCACGGGAAGATTCGCGCATGGCGCGAGGCGCAGGCGCGGCGGCGGACGGAAAAGCGTCGGCCCGACCTTGTTGGCCGTCGAAAGCCGTAAATGTCCGAGCTCTTTCTGGCGCTAATTCATCATCCGGTGGTTGACCGCAACGGCCGCATCGTGACTTCGGCAATCACCAGCCTCGATATCCACGACATCGCGCGATCGGCGCATACCTACGGGGTGAAGCGGGCGTACATCGTGCATCCGATCGCGGAGCAACGCGAGTTCGCCGCCACAGTGATCGATCATTGGCGATTCGACTTCGGACGGAGCTTCGATGGTCGCCGTCGCGAGGCGCTGGAGACGATCAAAATCGTCGACACACTCGATGATGCGATCCTCGATGCTTCCGCCGTCGCCGGAGCACGCCCATTGATCGTGCATACGTCGGCGCGCACTTCAGGCGGCGTGACGACGGCCGAGCTGCGCCAACAGATGGAGGCGCCCGAGTCACCACCAATCATGATTCTGTTCGGCACCGGGTTCGGACTAGCGCCAAGTGTCCTCGAGCGCGCCGACAGCCTGCTCAATGCGATTCTCGGTCCAGGTGATTACAACCATCTTTCGGTGCGCGCGGCCGTCAGCATCATCCTAGATCGCCTGCGCGGCAGGTAGGCGTAACGGCGCGAAGCTTGCGGACTGCACGGGCCGGCAGTTGAGTCGCGGGGACGGTTCCGATAAATTCATCTGCTCTACCGAGGGCATTTTCCCATGAATAGCGTCATCAAGAAGGTCGAAGACCGCGGGCTTCGAAGCGATCTCCCCGAGTTTCGCGTCGGCGATAGCGTCCGCGTCCATGTGAAGGTTCGCGAGGGTGAGAAGGAACGCGTGCAGGCGTTCGAGGGCGTCGTGATCAAAATCAACCGCGGTGGCA
Source organism: uncultured delta proteobacterium (assembly GCA_963815835.1). GTDB lineage: Bacteria > Desulfobacterota > Binatia > Binatales > Binataceae > DATGKG01. The sequence goes on along the minus strand of CAWFIF010000001.1, from coordinate 748,113 downwards.
ATCGCGCCGCGTTCACCGTGCGCAAGATTTCCTATGGGGTTGGCGTCGAGAGAATCTTCCCGCTGCATTCCCCGCGCATCGACAGATTGCAGGTGCTCTCGAAGAGCAAGGTCCGTCGCGCGAGGCTCTACTACCTTCGCGGATTGTCCGGCAAGGCGGCCCGGCTCGATATCACAGGCTGAGGATTCGGGCGTTCGCTCTACTTCCTTGTACTACACACTACGACAGTGTCGTTGATGACTCCGCCGCGCGGCGCGAGGTCATCTTGACGTTGCCACTAAAATAGGCACCTTCACATACGGTGAGACTTTCCGCGCTTATGTCACCATAGACGCGCGCATGTGAGCCAAGGTAGGCACGGCTCGCATCGACGATATCCCCCCGCATCTCGCCCAGCACCACCAGCCGGGTGGCCTTCATCCGGCCTTCGACGGTGCCGGTTTCGGCGATCACGACCAGCGCCGACGAGGTCACTTCGCCTCGAAAGGTTCCCTCGATTCGCACCGGCTCATGGAAGATGAGCCGCCCCGAGACGTTGACTCCCTGGCCGACCGCCACGCGAGTGCGCTCCTGCACCCATGCGTTGGGCGCATGCGTCTCGGCGCTGCTATGTTGCGGGTCCTTCGATCGCGATTCCGTCCGCGACGGATTTTCGACAAGCCTGCCACCAACCTTCACCAGCCCGGGTCGATCATTTTGCGCAGCCATCTACAAACCTCAGGTCGCGGGAAAAACGTGACACGCGACCGCATGCCCGCCGTGGCCCCGCTCCAGCGGCGGCTCCATCGTCCGGCAGATATCCTTCGCATATGGGCAGCGTGGATGGAAGCTGCAGCCGCTCGGCGGATTCACCGGGCTTGGAACTTCGCCGGGAAGTTTGACGCGTTCGGGCCTGGCCGAAGGCGTCACCGAAGGAATCGCCGATAGCAGCGCGCGCGTGTAGGGATGACGCGGATTCGCGTAAATCTCGTCGCGGCTGGCGATTTCGACGATCTTTCCAAGGTACATAATCGCAACGCGATTGCTGATGTGCTCGACCACGCGCAGATCGTGCGCGATGAAAAGATAGGTGAGCTTCAACTGCTCCTGCAGATCCTGCAGCAGGTTGATGATTTGCGCCTGAATGGAAACATCGAGCGCCGAGACCGGTTCGTCGAGCACCACGAAGCGCGGCTTGACCGCGAGCGCTCTTGCGATCCCGATACGCTGACGCTGTCCGCCGGAAAATTCATGCGGATAGCGATTCATCGCGTCGGGCGACATCCCGACCATCTTCAGCAGCTCGGCGATGCGATCGAGCTTTTCTTTGCCGCGCGCCAGCCGATGAATTTCGATTCCTTCGCCGACGATCGATCGCACTCGCATCCGCGGGTTGAGCGAGGCATAGGGATCTTGAAACACCAGCTGCATGTCGCGGCGCAGACGGCGCAAGTCGGAACGCGTGAGCGTCGAGAGATCGCGGCCCTCGAAAAATACTCTTCCGGAGGTCGGCTCGATCAATCGAAGGATCAGGCGGCCCAGCGTGGATTTTCCCGATCCCGACTCGCCCACCAGCCCGAGCGTTTCGCCGGCCTCAATCTCGAGGTTTACGCGCGTGACCGCTTTCACCGTGAGCTTGCCGCCGCCGAGCACGCCGGCCGCTCCCGCCGCAAATTCCTTTGTCACGTTCTCGGTGCGAACGAGTGCGCCAGCTGCCGCGATTGCGGCACTTTGCGCGGCGCTAGACACGGATGCAGGCGACATGATGGTTCGGTCTCTTTTCCTCCAACGGAGGATCTACCTTAGCGCAGTTGGGAATCGCCATCGGGCAGCGCGGATGAAATCTGCATCCCGACGGCGGGTTGAGAGCGCTCGGAATCGTACCGGGAATCGCCTGCAGGCGATGACGCCGCGTGCCGTTGACACCGGGAATCGAATCGAGCAATCCCTGCGTGTAAGGATTCAGCGGCTCCTTGAAGAGCGCCGCGGATGGCGCCTGCTCCATCACATGGGCGGCGTACAGGATTGTGACCGCATCGGCATATTCGGCGACGATTCCGAGATCGTGCGTGACCAGAATCACCGCCAGTTTTAGCCGCGATTGAAGATCGCGGATGAGGTCGAGAATCTGCGCCTGGATAGTGACATCGAGCGCGGTAGTGGGCTCATCGGCGATCAGCAACTGCGGATTGCACGACAGCGCCATCGCGATCATCACGCGCTGACGCATCCCGCCCGACAACTGATGCGGATAGTCGTTGACGCGGCGCTGGGGGTCGGCGATACCGACCATCTTGAGCGCCTCGATCGCACGCTCGCGCGCCTCGCCGCGCGAGGTCTTCTGATGCAACCGGACCGCCTCCGCGATTTGACTCCCGATGGTGAAAACCGGGTTGAGCGAGGTCATCGGCTCCTGGAAGATCATCGCGATCTTCGCGCCGCGAATCGCGCGCATCTCCGGCTCGGGCAGTTTGACGAGGTCGCGGCCTTCGAAAAGGATCTCGCCGCCGACGATTTTCGCGCTTTCCGGCAGCAGCCGCATGATCGACAGGACGGAGGCGGTTTTTCCCGAGCCCGATTCGCCAACGATACCCATCAGCTTGCCGGGTTCGACCGAAAAGCTGACGCCGTCCACCGCGCGGACCTCGCCGTCGTCGGTGAAAAATGAAGTGCGAAGGGACTTTACTTCGAGCAGCGCCACCTGGGCCTTAAATTATCATCCGCGGCGATGGGTCCATAGAAGGCTCTTCTGGTCTGGTACCGTCCCGATACGTTTTGGAATCAATGGATCGTCCCAATCGTCGCCTGGATTCGATCTCGAAGCTGCTGCTGTAGGTCTTGTGGCTGTTCCCAGACAATATGGTTGTATTGCCGGGTATCAAAATGGACGTTCTCGAAATCATCCTTGCGGCAGCACCAGATAACTGGCAACCCTAGCGCCATCGCGAAACCGGCCTCGAAGTACACACCCTGGCGTTGCATTGTCACGTCGGCAATTAGGAAGCGCGATCGGCGGATCTCAGCAACTATCCGGTCACAAATCTTCTCGTTGTGATGAACCCTGTCGACACGCACGGGCACGTAAGCGGCGTCACGGATTGCGGGCTCGATGCCTTCCGAGAATGCAATGTTCAGGCTCGGGTGAAAGGACATCGCGACGAACGCATTACGAGACGCGCTACCGCTCGCGCCGAGCTTCGCCCATCCGGAAAGCGCAATCGTTGCTTCGAGATCGAGGCTGTAGTCGCCCTCGAAACCGAGGAGCGGCAGCTTCGCAGTTTCTATGAGCCCTTCCCGATCAAGCGCCTTTACGTAGAAGGCAAATTCAGCCGCGTCCACTGCATGGACCGCGGGATAGTCCAGGTGTGCGTTGAAGCGCGCAGGCGCGCCAGGATATGCGGTGCGCCGCTCCAAGAAACGAAGTAACTTTTCCGGCTTTAACGCGATCGGAGTGTTTGAGTAGGTTTCGGCCAGTTCCTCAAGCCTTGTTGCGGTGCCGATGTCTATTTCGGGTGGCCGACGGCCGCTTTCTATCTGCTCTCGAACGTACATCGAAAGGTAAGGCGCAAGTAGCTGGCCGACCTTCGTCGTGTCCCTGGGATCGGCGCCTTTGTTTACAAGGAACTTTGGCACCGAACCAAAGCTCCTTGTCCGCAAGTCGGTTCGCGCGCAGGTCAATGCCATAAATTTGCCACACCGCCCGCATGTAACGTCGGCGTCTAGCCCTTCGAAGTCCAGCTGGCAGTCAAGCGTACAAATGGGACACTTGCCGTTCATGACCGTCGCGCCTCCATAGATGACCTGAATTTACTTCGAGTAGCGCCACCGGAATCTCAACGTTGATGCTGACGGCCATACCCGCATCAAAGTCGTTTTTCCGTAACTCGGCCAATCGAAGACCCAGACCTGTTTCAAATTCGAGACCAGCTTGCCTCTGTTTTTCTTCTTCTCGAGGACTTGCCGTGTGAGCTGCCCAAGCTCTTCCAGGTTCGGATGCTCAACGCCATGCTCATTGTCGTAGATGACCAGCCAGTAGGGCGGGTAATCGTCTCTCAGGTGCGTTTCGATGACGCGCCTCAACCTCGCGTACGGTCGAAATCCTCGTCGCGGATGATCGATGTCACGAATGCTTACGCCCGGAACCTGAAGCTCGGAGGGAATCGGCGTTGCCGGATACGGCGAGTAGTCCTCGTAATCCTGAGGATCCTTCTTCGCAGGGTTTGTGAATAACGCAGTGATTTCTATGTCACATAGGTAAGACTGGTTCTCGTCATATGCGGAAAAGTCCGCATGCCCAGAGCCGCGCTCGTGCTGGCAAACCCAAGCCAGCGCAGGCTTGTGGATTTCGTTGTATTGCTCTGCGAAACAACCAAGGTACTTTCTCTCTTGCAAACGTTTAAACTAGGGGATGGGGTTGGGAGCATACGACTGTCGTACATATTCATCGGCACCCACGGCGTCGTTCTCTTTCTGTGCCGCTTCCTGCAAGTCAGCGATTCTTATGAGCATCGGTATCGCTCGGGCAGCCTTCAGTCTGCGTGCCCACGCTATCAACTGCGCCAAAGCGTCCATGGCAGGTGCCTTGATCTACCCCTTGTTGGAGGGATTCAGGCGGTCGCGCATCAGCTTGCCGGGTTCGACCGAAAAGCTGACGCCGTCCACCGCGCGGACCTCGCCGTCGTCGGTGAAAAATGAAGTGCGAAGGGACTTTACTTCGAGCAGCGCCACCGGGGTCCTAAAGTATCATCCAGGGGAAGGCGCCCATAGCGGGTTCCTGAATGAATCACAGACTGAAGTCTGTGCTACTGAACGAAACATTCTCTTCCTTTTCTTTGTAGCACAGGCTTCAGCCTGTGTTCCGGTCTTTCGAAATCAGTCGTCGCCGAGCGCCGAGACGGTGAATCATCCGGGAAGGTCTCGGGCGCGAACAAACAACCATTTATAATCGTGCGGCTGCGCGGCAAGTCCTCTCTTCACCGGATTTTGCCTGACGTATTCGCGTTTATCCTCGAACTCCTTTTCATATCGAATCACGTGGTCGAAACTCTCCTCGATCCAGAGTGGCCCTGTTCGAATCAAGAACTGATTCACGAGTCGCGCGGCTCGACCCTTGATCATCCTCAGAACGTCGCTCAGATCCTCAGCGCCGATCAGCCTAAGAATCATATGCACATGGTCAGGCATCACAACCGCGGCATCGAGTTCGATGCTGTTTCCTTCGCGATCGCGGATCTCGGCCATGACGATATCTCGCGTTTCAGGTGGGAGACGAATCTTTGCGCGAAAAGTTACAAAGTAGGTAGCTCCAGATGCTTTGAGATGGGGGAGGTTGCGGCGCTTCAAATCTGAATCTTCATGATTCCACGGATCGATCTCGCGAAATTGCGTCGTTGTACAAGCCTGCGCCTGTGGTTTCGTTTTGTTCTCCATGATTTCGTCGGATGCTGGCATTATCTATAAGTTTATCGACGTTATCATGATGTCTAGTCACAGCGGTAGCGTAGACTTTTAAAGGTGCGCGGAAAAAACACGCGAAAAGGACACAGGCTGAAGCCTGTGCTACAAAAAGATCCCATCGGGCGAGGGTCTCGGAATTGAAAGTTATCATCGCACCGCCTTGTCCACAGCGAGCCGGTCCGCGGATGACCTGCTCGCTCACGAACACGCCTCTTTCTTTGACAAGTGTTAAGCAACGGGCTACAGTCGATCGGTGAAGATTCGGAATTTCGCCCACAAGGGCCTCAACCGACTCTACACGGAGGACAGCACCAAGGGGGTGCCGGCCGACACCGTGGACAAGTTGCGTAAGATGCTCGCTTACCTCGACAACATGGAAAACCCCGAGGAACTACGGGCGGTCAAAGCTTGGAAGGTTCACACGCTGACCGGCGACCGTAAGGGAACATGGAGCTTGAATGTTACCTGCAACCGCCGTCTGACGTTCCGCATCAACACCGTCGAGCGCGAAATTTGCGACGTAAATTTAGAGGACTACCACTAAGCACAGGAGTAACCGCCATGCCCATCAAGAACCCGCCACATCCCGGCGACTTCATCCGGACGGAAATCATCGGACCCGCGGGCTTGTCCGTTACCGCCGCCGCAGCCGCGCTCCAGGTTTCACGGCCCGCCCTGTCCAGTTTGCTTAACGCCAAGGCCGCCCTCTCCGGCAACATGGCACTGCGCATCGAGAAGGCTTTCGGCGTGAAGATGGATACGCTGATGCGAATGCAATCCGCCTACGACATCGCGCAGACCCGTAGGCGCGAGAAGGACATTCATGTCCGGCGCATTCACGATACAGCGGACCTTCACCCATGAACGTCGAAGCCCACAGGCTGAAGCCTGTGCTACAAAGAATTCATCGGCGGTTCGACGGATCGAGGCGATCGCGCAGATGGTCGCCGAGGAAGTTGAAAGACATCACCGCGAGGAAAATGAAAATTCCGGGAATCAGAATCCACGGATAGCGCGCCAGATTCTGCACGTCCTCGGCCTGCGCCAGCAGGTTGCCCCAACTCGAGGCGGGCTCCTGGATTCCGAGGCCCAGCAGCGAAAGCGCACTCTCACCGAGGATGAAGCCGGGAATCGAGAGCGTCGCGGCGACGATCGCATAGCCGAGCACCGACGGCATCACATGCCGCGTCAGCACGCGCCATCGCGAGCCGCCGAGCGCGCGCGCCGCCTCGACAAATGGAACGGAACGAACGGAGGCCGCCATCCCGCGGATGATACGCGCGAAGCCCGCCCAACTGATGAAGCTCATGATCGCGACGATCATGAAAAACGTCGCGACCGCGCTCATGCCGGACGGAATGATCGCGGCAAGCGCGAGCAGGAAATAAAAGGACGGCAGCGACATCTCGATTTCGGACCATCGCATGATGAGATTGTCGAGCAGTCCGCCGACGTAGCCGGAAAGCGCGCCAATCGTGATGCCGAGGCCGAAGCTGATCGTCACGCCGATGAGCCCGACGAACATCGAAACGCGCGAGCCGTAGACGATTCGCGAAAACAGATCGCGTCCAAGCCCCTCACTACCCAGTAAAAAAAACGGCGGCGCGCCGGGTTCGGTGGTGAAGAGGTGCCCGAACGAAAGTAGATGCACGTAGGTCCTGCTTCCACGATCCTCGGCAAATTTGCGCGCCTGCGCGTCGATCATCGTCATCGGATACGCATATAGAAACGCGTGCGACCATTCGGATGGCGCGCTGAGGTGCAGCGCCATCGGAGGGCAATCGGGCAAGCGCCGATTCTGATAGGTCGGATCGTAAGGCGCGATCACCGGCGAGGCGATCGCGAGCAGATAGAACAGCAGCAGGCAGAATGTCGAGAAGCGCACCGGCCACGAGGCGAGCCGCCATTCGCGACGCAGGCCGGCGAGATAGCCGACCGGTTGCCGCGGATGAGCCTCCTGAAGCGGGATATGGAGTTGCGGCGCGGCGCTCATTGCGAGCCCCCTCTCATTGAGATCCCAAAGATGAGAAGTTAACGCGCGGATCGACGGCGACCAGCGCGACGTCGGCCAGCAGGTTGCCGAGCAGCAACAGCACGGTGCCCATCAGCACCGAGCCCATCACGAGGTAGATGTCCAGCGTGCGAACCGCCTCCAGGAGCAACAGACCGAGGCCTTGCAGGTTCATCACCGCCTCCACCAGCGCGGCGCCGCCGAGCAGATCAGCGAGTCCGTAACCCGCCATCGTGACGAAGGGGTTGAGCGCATTGCGCAGCACGTGCTTGTAGATCACCGTGCGCTCAGTAAGACCTTTCGCGCGCGCGGTCCTGACGAAATCGGAATTCTTGATTTCGAGGATCTGCGAACGCATCAGGCGCATCAGCGACGCCATCCCCGCGACGCCAAGCACGAAGACCGGCAGTATCAGATGATTGATGCGGTCGCCGATTTTGCTCATCCAGTCGAGTTGCGCGTAGTTAACGGAATAAGTACCGCCGACCGGAAGCGACCAGCCGATATAGCGCTCAAGGAAGGGGCCAGTGCGCAGCGCCACGTACATCATCAGGAAAGCGAGAAAGAAATTCGGCACCGACATTCCGAAAAATGCGAGAAACGAAAGTATCCGATCCCAGATCGAGTTCTGCTTGACCGCGACAACGATTCCGATCGGAATCGCGATCAGCCACGCGAACAGCATACTTGAGGCCGACAAAATGATCGTGTTGAACGCGCGCGATCCGATGAGGCTGGTTACGCTGACACGATATGCGAGCGATACGCCGAGGTTCAGATGCAGCATCGCCCACAGCCACTTCGCATAACGCACTATCAGCGGCTGATTGAGTCCGAACTCCGCTTCCATCTCCTTGATGAGTTGCGGCGAGATCGAGGGATTCATCTTGAGGTTGGAAAGAAAGTTGCCGGGCACCAGCGACATGACGAGGAACGACAGAAACGTGATTCCGATGATCAGCGGAATCATGTTGAGCGTTCTGCGCAGGAGAAATTTTCCCATTTTCGCGCGGAGCGGCGGCTATCGCGCCATCATTCCTTGAACTGCATGTATTCGGCTCGGTAGAAGCCAAATGGCGTAACGTTGAGGTTTTGCAGTTTGTTGTTGTACGCCGTGTAATGAATCTGGAGCACGGTCTCGATGACCGGCAACTGATCGTGCAGGATTTCCTGGATGCGCCAGTAGTACGGCACCCGCTTTTTGGTATCCATTTCCATGGTGCCCTGCTCCAGCAGCTTGTCGATTTCAGCTTCCCACGGTGTCGCGGGTTTTTCCTCGCTGGGATTCCAGATATGCAGCGCGCCCGCGGAGTTGAGGAAGTTCGCGCCGCCATTCGGATCGATGGTCCCCGTGAAACCGATCAGCACGCAATCCCAATCGAAGTTGTTATCGATCTTCTCGATCATAGTGGTGAATTCGAGCGGGCGGTAGTTGACCTTGATGCCGAGCGTCTCGAGGTCCTGCTTGAAGATTGCACACATCTGATTTCGGAGGTTGACGCCCGCACTCGTCATCAGGTTGAACTCGAGGCGATTCCCTTTCGGATCGACGCGGACGCCCGGGCGCACCAGATGATAGCCCGCGGCCTCCAGCAGTTGCGCGGCTTCCTGCAAATTGAAGTCGTAATCCTTCAGATTGGGATTGAAGAAGAGCTTGTTGGCCGGGGAGATTTCCGAGATCCCCGGAACTCCCATTCCGTGAAAGCAGAGGCTGATCATGCCCTGCTTGTCGATCGAATGAGCAATCGCGCGCATAAAATTGAGATCGGTGAACCAGTTCAGCCGCGGATCGGTGTTGCCGTTTTGCACGTAATGACGCGGGTTGCGGTTGAAGGCGAAGAACAGCTCGCCGTTGTCCACACCGGCGTCCTTGATGGTGATGTTGAGCCGTTGGGCTTTGTCGCGCAGATCGACGACCTCGTCAGGACGCAGATCGAAGCGCGGCGGAACCCCGTAAACGTCAGTTTGCCCGGAAAGAAATTTGAGATAGCCGGCGTTCTGGTCGGGAACGATCAGCAGCGTCTCGCCGCGCAGGCGTGGCAGCGGGTCGCCGTGATCGTCCTTCATCCAGAAATCCGGATTGCGCGTGTATTGCACCATCTGCGCGGGCACGTAACGGACCATTTGATACGGGCCGAGGCCAACCAGGTCCTTCGGATCCGTGTTGATGTTCCAGGTCTGGTTGAAGTGGCCGGCGTTGTAAATCGGCTCCAGGATGTGCGCGGGAATGATCGGAAAGCCGATCGAGTACATCAGTGGCGCGAAGGGCCGCGGCAGACGAAACGTCGCCGTGTAATCGTCGGGCGTGTCAACTTCCATCGACTTGCCGTCGATGGTCAGAATCGATCGCATCGAGTTGGGAACGCGCTTGTCGTACATCACCTTCATCGTGAAGGCGACGTCATGCGAGGTGAACGCCGCGCCATCCATCCACTTCACCCCATGGCGCAGATGAAACGTGATCGACTTTTGGTCACTCGCGATCTCCCAACTCTCCGCGAGGTCGGGCTCCGGCAAGGCGGTTATCTCGTTGATGCGAATCAGCCCTTCGAAGATATCGCCGATGACGGTTCCCGAATACAAATCGGTCGCGATCACCGGATTGAAGGTGCGCGGATCGCCGACCATCGAGGTGTATATGATCTGCTGCGCGGCGTGATTGTCGCTCGCATGCTGGACACGGCATCCGGCGGCGACAATCACGAACATCGCGAACGCTGCGGCAGAAGTCGCGCGAAGGAAACTACCCATCGCGAAGACCTTGTGAGGAAAGCGTCATGCCGATGTTAACCTGCTTCGCGTCAGGACCGGGAGTGAGGGTGAACACCGAATCGGCGATTTTCCCATTGACGATGGGACGCTGGTAGACAAAGCTCACACGCGTTTCGGCAACGGGAAAATCGGCGTTGACCTTGTAGGCGAACATCACGCCGCCGATATCACGATAGTCGGCGTAGCGAATCTCGAAATTCACCGCTCCCGCGGGCGTTCGCTTGCGCACCATCACGAGCTGCCCATTCTGGAAACCCAACTCGCGCCGCGAATGTTCGGGCTCCTCATATGCCAGAACAGTCATGTCTCCTTCTGTCGTGACGGAATCAGGTGGCGAGGTCGTTTGCGCCTCGGGCACGATGCCCATCAGCAGGCCGACGGCGTCGCGTGGCGCCATCGGGATGCGCGCGAAGCGCGCGAGTGTGGCCGCATCCGCGGTGCCGCGCATCAGCGTGTTCTTCGAGGGTTCGAAAATCTGCAGACGCGAGTCCTGCGCGGCGACGATAAGCGCGACGCCGAATGGCGACATCGCCTCGACGCGCAGGCTCCCCGGGCGTCGCACGATGAGCTCCTCGCGCGCCTTAACATGATCGGTGGAGTTGCTGTACTCCATCACCGCGTTGGTCTGGAGCGATTCCAGCGCGCGATCCCGCTCCGCCATCGCATTGGTCAGCGATGAGACATCGAGCCTACCGACCGAAGCGGGGGTTTCAGCTTCGGGAGGTGGAACCGTCACACAGCCCGAAACAATCAGCAGCACGGCGGTCAGCACGATGATCGAGAGCCGGTGCGCGGCCACCGAAGCATACGTCACGGGATGGATGCGCGTCCTCAGTGCCCGGCCGAGGCCGCGCCACCGCCCATCGCGGTGCGCAAGTCCTGAATCTTGTCCTTCAGGCGCGATTGCTGATCGGTTTCCTGCGACTTCTTGAGCGCGTCGTCGTATTGGCGGCTGGCTTCCTTGAGCTTGCCCATCTTGCGATAGGCGTCGCCGAGATGCTCGGTGATGGTGGGATCGTTGTTGGTAATATTGACCGCGCGCTCGAGCTCCTCGACTGCTTTCTTGTAGTCGCCCTTCTGATAGTAAACCCATCCAAGGCTGTCAACGTAGAAACCATCTTCGGGCTCGACGGTCAGCGCGCGCTTGATGAGGCTTTCGGCCTCGTCAAGGTTCCTGCCGGATTCCGCATAGGTGTATCCGAGATAGTTGAGCGCCTGCGCGTTCTGCGGATTGAGCTCGATCGCTTTTTTCATTTCCGTCACGCCAGCTTCCTTCTGCTTGGTTTCGTCGAGCAGGGCGCCGAGCGTGAAATGGAATTTATCGCTCTTGGGATTGATCGCGATCATCTTGCGCGTCATGTCGATCGCGGTCGGATAATCCTTCTTTTCCTGATAGACGCCGACGATAAACCCCATGATTTCGGTGTCGTCGGGTTTCTGCTTGAGTGCATCGTTCAGTGCGGCAAGCGCTTCGTCATACCGATTGACCTTGTCATAGAGATAGGCGAGCTGGAGACGCGACTCGACGTAGTGATCGCTCGATTCGGGAATCTTGCTGTATTCCGCGATCGCCTTGTCGTTCTCGCCAAGCTCGCTGTAGGTCGTACCGAGATAGTAGTGGACGCGATAATTGTCCGGCTCCGACCCCAGCACCAGGTTGAACTCGGTGGCCGCGCGTTCGTAGTCGCCGCGCTCGAGATAGAGCAGGCCAATCTTCATACGCGTATCAGCGGGATTGGTCTCGACGTCTTCAAGTTTCTTCAGATCGCTGAGTGCGCTCTCGAAGTTCTTCTGCCCGACGTGAAGCTGCGCCAACAGCTTCAGCGCCTGCTGATTGTTCGGATTAACCTGGATGACCTTGTTGTAGTAGTCCTCGGCCTGCTTCGGCTTGCCCTCGATCTCGCGCAGCATCGCGATGTCGAGCAGAACCAGCTCCGACTGAGGATTCAGGTCCAGCGCCTTGGCGTAATAATGTTCGGCGGCCGGATAATTCTTCGACGCGACCATAACGCGACCGGCGTAGTAGTATCCAAGGAAGGAATTGGGATCGATCTCGATAAGTTTTTTGAAGGTCGCCTCGGCGTTGGTGTAATCCTCGCGCTTGGCGTACAGCGTCCCCAGGTAAAGATAGGCTTCCTGATTTTTCGGGTCGGCGCGCAAGACCGCTTTGTAATCTTGCTCGGCATCCGCATCGTTGCCCAGCGCGGAATTGATTCCGGCGCCCAGCAAGAGCGCATCGGGGTCGTTCGGCTCTTCCGCGATCGCGTGATTTACCTGCTCCAGCGCCTCCTTCAGCCGACCCGAGCGGACATACATTGTAGCCAGTTGCACGCGCAACTCGGCGCTGCTGGGGTCGTACTTGACGGCCTCCTCGTACTGGCTGAGCGCTTCCGCCCTGTCCCCCTCGTTCATCGCGACTTCGGCCTTGAGGAAGGCGCTCATCGCCTTCGCATCATCGGGGATTTCGACTGCGGGCGTGCCGCCGAAGGGATTGACGCCGTCGGAACTGACGGTTTGCATGAAACCCTGGTGCGGATGCTGAACCGGGGTGCACCCGACCAATGCCGCCGAAACCACGGCCAGAATCACTAACGCGGACGTGGAGGGAACTTTGCGCATGAAACGGGAATCTCGCGAGCGTCCTTCAGTCACTGCTAACATGACACTTCGAAACCGTCAACGCATTGTTCGTTCTGATGGAATATCTGTCTCACTGATCAACATTATTATGGTTTTCCATCTCTGACGCGACCCGCCCGATTCCGGTTACAGCAATCTTCTTGCGCCCGCCTGCCTGCTCCAATACAGAGGGTGCCCGAGGGTTCAGGAGTTCGCCGCCAATTGAGTGCCAGCCTAGAGCCGTCCGCAGGTTCATCGCCATCATCAGCCGGGGTGAGCCCCACCAGGCGCACGTTGGGCCTGATGCCGCTGGTGTGCGTGATGTACCTGGTCGTCAGCGGCGGCGCCTACGGCCTCGAAGATGCCGTGCGCCTGGCGGGACCGCGCCTCACCATCGCGCTCTGCCTCCTGGTGCCGCTGACCCTCAGCCTCCCGACCGCCCTGATGGCGGCCGAGCTCACGGCGCTGATGCCAATCGAGGGCGGATTCTACTTCTGGGTTAAAGAGGCGCTCGGCCCATTCGCCGCTTTCGCCGAGGCATACATGACGATCCTCTACACGGCAGTCAACATGGCGATATATCCGGGCCTCTTCGCAGCCTATCTCTCCTTCCTGATTCCCATCGGACCCGCAATGCAGGTTGCGCTCGCGATCGCGCTCATCTGGCTCGCCGGGGGGATGAACCTGCTCGGCATTCGCCCTGTGGGATTAACCTCGATCGTCTTGGCCGCGATACTGCTCTCCCCGTTCGCGGCACTGGTGATCGTCGGAGCGCCGCGGCTCATCCACTTCGTGCCGCCGACGCAGCCCCTGTACGGGCCCGGATTCCTCGGGGCGCTGGGAGCCGGTCTGACGGTCGTCATCTGGAATTTCGGCGGATGGGAAAACCTGAGCGTCGTGTCGGCCGAGCTGGAAGACCCCAAACGCAACTACATCCGTGCGATCGCCGTCGCGCTGCCGATGGTCGTCGCGGGTTATGTCCTGCCGCTATTGGTTTCGCTGTCCGGCGCGAGGAGCACCGCCGATTGGCGGATGGGATGGTTCTCGCATGAGGGTTTTCGCCTCGGCGGGCCGCTGCTCGGTGGCGCCCTCGCGATCGGCGGCGCGGTGATGTCGTTCGCGGTGTTCGAGGCCGCGATGCTGTGGGTATCGAGGATGCCATTCGTGCTCGCACGCGAGGCCTATCTGCCACGCACGTTCGGCGAAATCTGGGAATCCACCGCGACGCCCTGGAAATCGATCGTGCTCTGCTGTGCCGTCTTCACGCTTCTCGTGCCGCTGGGATTCCTCGCGTTGGTAGTCCTCGACGTTTTCTTCTATATGGCGGCGCTGGTGCTCGAGATGGTGGCGTTGCTGAAGCTGCGACGGCTGCGCCCCAATCGCGAGGGACTGTTCATGGTGGGCGGCGGCAGGCTCGGACTCTACCTGGTGGCGACGCTGCCGCTTATCACATGGGCTGCGACGTTCGGGCTGTCGATCTCGCAGGGCGGAGCACATATCGATTTTCTGGTCGCGATTGTGATTGGTGCAACCGTGTTGCCTGCCTACGCGTTCGCGCGCAGGCGATGGGGTGGTCCGAAGGACGCGACTATCGGGGCGTGAGACGATAGAGATCGATCAGGTCGGATCGGGCGATCGAGTCGACCGTGAAAGACGCATTCAGCTGAGCGATTTCATCTTTCAAAAGATCCGCATAGTCCTGGCGTTCGGGCGCGGCCATAAGAAGGTACGCAGGCCTGCCTGAACGAATCGCGTCGCCGAGAGTTTTGACTTCGGTGTCATCGATATGAGGGCCGGCAAACAGAACCGGCGGAACCGGGCCGGACCATCCCGCGGCCCTTTTCGCGTACAGACGCTCGAGATGATAATCGGTGAATTGCCCTCCCGGATCGAAGGCGTTCAGTCCGACGAACTCCGTCTTCGGTTTTGCCACATAGAGTTCCAGAAACTGGAGCGAGATGTTGCTGACCACGATCGCGCCCGGTTGCAGCTGAGAACGGATCGCCAGCATCGCGGGCACCATCTTCGATTGCGACGGCGTCGCGGTTACGCGGCCGGCAGTTTCCGTGACAATCGAAACCGCAAGCATCAAGTCCAGAGCGAATACCCCCGCGATGACGGCATGATCGCGCGAACTCTTGCGCTGGCGACTGCGTGCCTCGAGCATCGCGCGATTCGCGGCGATGATCCCATAACCGGCGGCGGCAAAAAGAATGAACGTCGCGGGGAGAATGAACGCGATCTCGGTGAAGAAGTAGAAAAGGTACAACGCGATTAGTGCCGCGAGGAAGGCGAGGCCAAACCACATCACACGCAGAACGGTTCGAGCCGGCGATTTCAATGCGATGGCGATTCCGATGATCGCAAAAACCGCCGCCGCGAATGGGTACATCAAGTATCGAGGATCGCCGGGATCGCCGAGCATCCCATCAAGGCCGCTAAGTGTCAGCGCATATGAAAGCACATTGCCGTATGGATTTCCCGGCATCGTCGGGCCGAACAGAAAGCTTGGGCTGAAAGTTTTGCCAAGGGAGCCATAAACCTCGGGAACCCAGAACACGTAGCCGCTGCTGGTCAACCCGCCGAGATAACGATAGTTCGTCCACCCCTGCCAGATCGGAAAGATCGCGAACGCCACCCCGAACGCGATCGCAACCGGAAGCAACTCGACGAGCCGGCGTCGAAAGCGAATGATGAACATCGCCGTGCCGATACCGATCAGCATCGTCGCGTTGGTGGGACGGATCATCACCGTGAATCCCGCAAGGAGGCCGCACAGCGCCGCGGAAACAATCCATGATGCCGATGACAGAGGCGCATCCTCTGCCTCGCTCGCATGATAAAGGGCGATCGCCGCAAGGATCGTGACAGTCATCGTTGGAACGTCGCTCAGAACCAGCGTCGAGTACGTGATGAACACCGGAGACAGCGCGAGCAGCAGGCACGCAGCCAACCCGCTCGACCTGCCGAACATCCTGAATGCAAGAATGTAGAGCGAGACGATCGCGACCAGACCCATCACCACCGTCGCGAGGCATAGTAGCTCGACGCGGCGGCCAAGAATCGGATATGCGGCGGCAAGAATCAGCGGGTAGCCTTCGGTGTATCGCGAAGGATATGAATAGCCTCCAAAATGGAGCACCGGACCCACGTGGTGATCGAGATTGACCGCAGCGGCAGCGTATTCGAGACCGTCCGGCCACGGCATCAGCTCCATTCCGCGGCGAAATCCGCTGCGCGCCATCATGAACAACGCGAGCGTGAGCAGCATCGCGACCAGCGCGCCGTCGAGCAGGTTGAGGCCGGGCGGAAGTGATGCGACCTCGGCCAGCGAAGCGTTCTTCGATGGAGATGCCTTCCTAGATGGCGCGGGCTTCTTCAAAAGGCGTTCCCGCGATAGCCTCGCGCACCGAGATCGGAGCCGCGCTGTTGATCATCCTCGCGATCCCGCGACTGGTGCGGCTGTTCTATCCCGCAATTTGGATCGAGGACGATTTTTATCTCGAGGCGGCATGGCTGGTGAGCGCGGGGATACCGCCGTACGTGGGCTTCGTGCATCCGCACTTCCCGCTGCTTGAGTATCTCAGCGCGGGATATCTCAAGATTTTCGGCGCAAGTCATTTCTCGATCGAGATCCTCAACGAGGCCGCGATTTACGCAACCAGCCTGCTGACGTTCAAGCTCGCCGCGCGCGTCATGACTCGACGAGCGGCGATAGGCGCGGCGATCTTATACGCAACCAGCTCGCTTGTCTTTCGCTACCACGTCTACGAGCGCGAATGCTTCGTCGCGCCGCTGGTGCTCACCGCCGCGATCCTCGCGCTCGAGGAGGACGAAAGCGGCAGTTCGTGGCATCGGCGGATCGGCTGGCTGGCCCTCGCGCTCGTCGCCGCATGCCTCATCAAGCTGACCGCGTTCATTCCAGTCGCCGTAATCGTCGCCTTCATTGCGATCCTGCAACGGCGATGGCGCGACGCGGTCACTCTCGCGAGCGCGATTGGTGTCGGGATGATCATCGCGACGGGATTTTGCTACGCGATGTATGGTAGCGAGTTTCTCTTCCAGACGTTCATATTCCATTTCATGAAGGGCCGCAGCGATTTGCTATCGGTGATCGCCTATCCGCTCGCGATCCTTGACCTCCAGCTTCCGCTGTTCGTGATCGGATGCATCGCGGTGAGGCGCGAGGTTCGGACCAACTGCGGAATCATGCTGGTACTCGCGATGGTCGCCGCCGAGTACCTGTTCTTCGGCGTCCTCAGCCCGACCTCATGGGGGCACAACTTTCTGGAGCCTCTCCCGTTCATCGCGATCATCGGCGGTATCGGCGTCGATTGGATGATCGGTCAAGCGCAAATGGCATCGGGCAGAACGAGAGACGCCGATTCGCAGGCATGGATTCGGCTCGCGGGATGCGCTCTCTTCATTCTCATTTCGCTTCTCTGGATTGCGCCGCTGGAGAATGAAAACTGGCTGCGGGGTTCGGTCTATGGATTCGGCTTCGTTCCGCGCGATGAGGTCTCGCGCATCGGCGCGGCGCTGCACGACGCCAGCCGTTCCGACGAGGACGTGCTGGCACCTGCGTTCATATCCTTTCAGGCGAATCGGCGCGAGCTGATTCGATTTCCCGAAACTTACGGCGTCTGGCGCGAGGCGGAGCTGGAATATCAGCGCGATGGTTTCACGGCGGCCCGCGCCCATCTCGGTCATGAGGACTTTTTCAGGCTGATCGGGGAGACGGCGCACTTCTGGCGCGATCCGATCATCAAATCGATTCAGGATGGAAAGTTGAACGCGATCATTCCCGATTCGCCGATTCAGCTGCTGCCGCTGGTGCTTCCGCCGGTCCTGCTGCCCGCGGATTTCCCGCAACCGCTGGTCGACAACGGCTTCCGACCGACTGCTCAAACTGAACACTACATCCTGTGGCAGCGGAAACGCTCAAGCGAGCGCTAGTTACTAGCGGCGATTTCGCCAATAGCGAGGTCTTCTATTTTGTTGTGCAACGGCGACTACATAAATCTCCGCGGCTGAAAGGCGGTAAATGATCGCAAAGGGAAACCGCTTGCAAAGTCGCCTTCTGTGTTTTCCGTTCAACAACGCGCCCGCGCGAGGATTTCTCCGAATCCCTTTGATTAGACCTTCGATCTCGGCAGCGAAGTCGTTGGCCAGATTTTCGGATTGCGCTCGATAATATTCGTTTGAGCGCTGCAGTTCTTCTTCCGCCTCAGGGTGAAAGGTGACAGGACTCACCGACGAACGGATGTCCTAAGGCGTTGGAAAACCACTTCGGCGGGAATCCCCTTCACTTTGCCGCTCTCGAGCTCGTCCCCCCGTCGCTCCGCTTCTTCAATCCATGCAGCAAGTATCTCGGGATCCTCTTCATCAGGCTTCACGGGAACGGTGTCCAATAACTTCCGAGCAAGCCGCAAGCGTTCCCGCTGAGGAAGTTTGAAAGCGGCCTCTTCGATCTGCTTCGCCGTCATCGCTCGCACCTCCGCGACATTTTCCATTCTAGCACGGCTTCTCACTTGATGACCCTCGGGACGGGGCGAGTCTTGCCGCGCGGATCCTTATGCCGGCGGCGCGCCTGCGCTGCCCATGCCTCCTTGGGCGGATTGTAAACGTGGAAGAACGAAAACGCGGATATCGTCAGCGCGTGCAGAATTTTCTCTGATGCGATCATCTTTGGAATCTCGCGCAGCGGCACCAGCACTACCTGGGTCTCCTCCGCGCCCTGCGATAGCGGCTTCATCACCTTGTGCACGCCGCGCGCGAGATACGAATAGCAGTAGTTCGGCTGGATCGCGGGATTGGGATGCACCCGGCCCAATTCAATGATGTCCTCGGAGTCGTAGCCGCTCTCCTCGATCATTTCGCGCCGCGCCGCGTCCCTCGGATCGGGATCATCCGGGTCGACCATCCCGCCGGGGAGCTCGACGGTGAAATCCTCGATGCCGTGGCGAAATTGACGCACCATCACGACCTCGTCCTTGTCGGTCAGCGGAATGATGTTGACCCAGTTCGGCGCCTCGAGGATGAAGAAGTCTTTCTGCCCGCGATTCGGATGCGAGGAGCGGCGGCGATGGAGATCGAAAATCGGCGTGCAGTAAACAGTCCGCGTCTCGACGGTGAGCCACTTGCGAATTTTCAAATCGTCCTCCGGTATCCGGAAATCAGAACAACCGGCGGTATTCGATCGCGGGGCATCGATCCATGATGACCGTCAGGCCGCCCTTTTGCGCTCGCGCTGCCGCTTGTAGATGAATCACGCCAAGCTGACACCATAGGATGCGCGCGCCCTTGGCGATAGCGGCCTCGGCGATCTCGGGCAGGAATTCGGAGCGCCGGAATACGTCAACGATTTCAACCCGATCGGGAATCGACGCGAGATCCGGATAGCACTTCTCGCCTAGCTCATTCATCAGCGCGTCGGGCGCGAGCACCGGATTGACCGGAATCACGCGGAAGCCATGGGATTTGAGCCGCTTCGCGATAGTGAGACTGTCGCGCGCAGGGCTGTCGGAGCACCCGACCACCGCGACGGTGGTGGGATGCGAGAGAATCCTGCGGATCTCCGAGTCGGGAGGGTTTTCAAATTCCATGAAAAGAGGTTAGACAATCAGTCGTCGAGCGACCAGTCCGCGCCAAGGATGCGATCGGCCAAGGCTGGAATCAGACGCTTGATCTCGACGCGAACCTCGGTGAACTTCTCGTCGCCCTTCTCGAACGGATCCTCGATGTCACCGACCTCATCGGCGAACTCGCGCAGCGTATGCACCGGCTTACCGTCGGCGCCGGGAAAGAGCTTCAGCAAGTCGCTCTTCTGTTGATCGGTCATCGCGATCACAACGTCGGCCCGCTCGAGCAACTCCGGATGACGCTTCAAGTCGGTTGAGGTCGCCTCTTCGCCAAGATGAATGTCGTCGTCGCGCAGCGCGAGGCGCGTATCGAGCGATACCAGCGCGCCATCGCGCGCATAGGGCGCGATGCCGGCTGACGCGACCCGGACGTGGCTTTCGATGCCGCGCTCGCGAAGCTCGCGCCGCAGCATATGCTCCGCCATCACGCTGCGCGCGGTGTTGGCGGCGCAGACGATCAGCACCGAACGAAAGCGCGGCCCTTTGCGGGCCGCGCTCTCCCCATACTGCTTGGGTTTGGATTCGTGCTTAGACGCCACTGGCCATCACTTGTCCCATGCTTTCTTTCTTGGTCGCGCCCTTCGCGAGCTCTTCCTTAACCTTCCCGCCGAGCTCTGCCGGATCCCAGATCGCTTTCTTGGAGACGCGGCCGACCGAATGCCATCCCTGCATCAGCCAGACCGAGCCCATGCCGACCCGGAACACTTCGCCATGGACGTCTTTGGCATCGTCGCTGCCGAGCCATGTGACCAGCGGGGCGACGTTGGCGGGACCGAAGGTATCGAATTCGCCGGGCTTCGCTGCCGGCATTCCAGCTGCGGTCTGCGGGGTCGCATCGACGGTGAGGCGGGTGCGCGCGACGGGTGCAATCGCGTTGGCGGTGACGCCATAACGCAGCATCTCGCGGTCCACGATGATCGCCATCGCTGCCACGGCGGCTTTCGCGGCGCCGTAGTTGCTCTGACCCGCGTTGCCCAAAATACCTGAATCCGAGCTCGTGTTGATGAGGCGGCCGTTGAGCATATTCCCGGCCTTGTGCTGTTCACGCCAATACGCGCAGGCATGGCGAGCGACGTTGAAGCTGCCCTTCAGGTGGACGGTCACCACCGCATCCCAGTCCTCTTCGTTCATGTTGAAGATCATGCGGTCGCGCAGGATTCCGGCGTTGTTCACCACTATGTTGAGCTTGCCGAAATTATCGATCGCGCATTCGATGATGCGCTTGGCAGCTTTGAAATCTGTGACGCTCTCGAAGTTAGCGACCGCTTCGCCGCCGGCGGCGCGGATTTCCTTCACCACGTCTTCGGCGGGAGAGCGCGACTGCCCGGTGCCGTCGAAATGTCCTCCGAGGTCGTTGACAACGACTTTTGCGCCGTGCTTCGCCATCAGCAACGCTTCCTCGCGACCGATACCGCGACCTGCGCCGGTAATCACCGCAACTTTGCCATCCAGTAATGCCATTTTTTTAGTTCCTCTCTGCCTTTTCGTTCCGCTTGGCTTTGTCTTCTGAATCGTTCTGGGCCGCCGGCGTGACTTCGCCGGGCGCGCCAGGTCCTATTACGTCGAATTCCTCTCTAGGTTCAAGCAGGTTGGGATCGACATTACTCGCCATTTCGTAGATGAGATCGATCGTCGTCGATGTCTTGTCGTCGTCAGCGGGATAGAGCATCACGCTTCCAGGCCGTCCGTCCTTGTGAAAATCGCATGACCAGGTCTTGCGCGCCGGCATGATTAGCGACGAGGTGATTTTGAAATCGCCCTTCTTCAGGCCGTCCTTGTAGAAGTTCACCATCTGGTTCAGCGACGGCGAATTTTTCAACTCAAAGATGACCTCGCGCATCGCGCCTTTGGGCTTGCGGACGTGTTCAACCTGGGCGCCCGGATAGATCGGCATCCCCTTGTAGAGGTCGGAGGGAATCTCCTTGGAGGCCTCGTCGACGATTTTCGTGGTCGGTATCGCCGCAGGCTCGGCGACCTGCTTGGGCTCCCCATGACATCCGGTAAGCGAAAGAGCGGCGGTAAGAGCGAGCACCAGGAACAACACCGATCCGACGAAAGCGGCTTTCATCACCGTCATATACTGATTGGGGAATAGCACTTTTTTGGGGACCAGCGATTTCCTGAAAAAAGGGAACCGGCGAGCGGTCAGACTCTGGCTTAGGCTTGGGTGCGCAAGAAGTCAAGGCGATCCCCGTCTTAGGGATGTAGAGTCGCGGCTGCGTTGAACAGGTACGGCGTCCGATTTGGGGCTTGGAAAAAATCGTGAAAATTTCGCGCGTCAGGCACCGCTTGCGCAGGACGGCCCATATGCGCAATTATGAATTGACTTTGCGCGAAATTCTCGTCCTTCCTTCATCGCGGCAAGATCGCAAGCGCGTGCATTATCGATATCGATTAGCCGGTTCAACGACCGCTCTTGACAAAATTCGCCCTTTGTCGCATTTACAAAGTCCGCAGCACCTGATCGACCTGCGGTCGGTACGACAGGGGCAACATCGTCCAATTCCGTCAGAGTGCGGGAAGCGGCCCAGTCACGCAAGACTGAAAAAAGAGAGTCGGCAAATTCGCGGTTAATCAAGGTCGGAGCGGGACCTCATAAGCGCCGCTCAAATCTCGGGACAGGTGAAAGGATAACAATGGGCAGTCAGTTCAGTATTTTGGCGATGATCCAGCAGGGCTACTACGCGACCTATCCTCTGCTATTCATCTCGGTAGTGTGCTTGGCGATCGTTTTCGAGCGCGTCTGGGCTCTGATGGGGATTCAGAGCAAGGCTGCGAAGCTCGCCGACTCACTGGTGCCGTCGCTTCGGCAGGGCAAGTTCAACGAGGCACTGCAGGCGACGCAGGCGCGCAGCAATGCCCCGGAACGTGTCTATCATGTGCTGATCGCGGCCGCGCAGACTCTTGATCGCGACCATCTGGTCGAGCTCGACGAGGAGCGCCGCTTCCAGGAGACCCTCGAACTCAACCGCTATATCTGGGTTCTCGCAACCTCGGGAGCGTCGGCGCCGTTCATCGGACTATTCGGCACCGTGGTCGGAATCCTGGTCGCCTTCCAATCGATGGCGATTATGGGTACCGGCGGATTCTCGGTCGTGGCGGCCGGTATCTCGGAAGCATTGATCTCCACGGCGCTCGGACTGGCGGTCGCGATCGTCGCGGTCATCTTCTTTAACTACTTCTCGGTGAAGATCCAGAACATCAATGCGCTTTTGCAGATCAATGGCGATCGGCTGATCGACGCCGCTCTGCAAGGGAGACAGGCCGGTGGCCGTTAGTGGACCGACCGGCGGCGTGGGTGGCGGTGTCTTCGCGGACATCAACATCACACCGCTGACCGATATCTTCCTCGTTCTGCTGATCATCTTCATGGTGACCACTTCGGTTACCGTCGAATCGGCGGCTCACGTGGACTTGCCGCTAGCGGAGAACACCTCTCCCGAGAACAAGGGCGTGATTGTGACCTACACGTCGCAGCACGAGCTGTTTGTGAACTCGAAAGACGTTCCTGAACGCGAGCTGGTCGGGACCCTGCGCGAAAACCTGGCAAAGATCGATCCGAAGATGGTGGTGTTCCAGGGTGACCGCAAGGTGCTGTTGGGCGACATGGTGCGCATTCTGAACACCGCGAAGGCGGCGGGAGCGACGACTATCGCGATCGGGGCCAAACGAGCAACCAGCGGACAGATCGAGCACAACGCGCCGTCAGGAGGCTGAGCGGCTCAGTTGAGGTCCTCGAAGGAAAACATGGCGATGGCAACCAAACCAATGTCCGGCGATCATATTATCGACGCCGCTTCGAACGGGAGGCACGCCGATGGCTGTTAGCGGACCTTCTGGAAAGGGCGGCGTTTTCGCCGATATCAACATCACACCGCTGACCGATATCTTCCTCGTCCTGTTGATCATCTTCATGGTGACCACTGCGGTGACGATCGAGTCGGCGGCGCACGTGGATCTTCCCAAGGCAGAAGCCCAGACGAATCCAAACGACAAGCCCAAGGGCATCGTCGTCACGTACACCGCGGATCACCAGATAATGGTGAACTCGAACATCGTCACGCTCGCGCAGCTGCAAAGCTCCATCCACGACGCACTGGATAAGTCAGCCGACAAAATCGTGATTTTCCAGGGCGACCCGAAAGTCATCCTCGGCGATATGGTCCACATCCTCGACATCGCCAAGAGCGCAGGTGCGGAAGCAATCGCAATCGCGGTCTCCCAGCTACCCTCGGGTGGGGGCGGCGGTGGGGCTCCGGGCGGAATGTAACGTGTGACGTGAGGAGATCTCGGTTCGACGAATGATTAGGTTATAAGGTAAAAGAGAGGCGAACGGAGATCCCAACCCGGTCGGCGAACCCGACACAGGTGGGAAAACAATCTCGATATGCTTTTAATAGGCGTTATTTTTTTGGTCATCTCGACCGTGGTCGTCGCCGCGGTGCTGTACCGCTTCATGGGCCAGAAGGAAGCCGCTGCGGAACTTGCTCGCGACGATGATGAGGCCGATGTTGAGCGGCTGCAGACCTGGAGAGACTATCTGCGGTTGATTGCGGGGCCTTTCCCGCTCTCAGTCATTCTGCATGTTGGTCTGCTGCTGTTCCTGATTATTACGGTCCATGAACAGCGCGGCCGCGAACTGATCATGGTCAACCTCGAGGCCGGTGGCGGCGGAGGCGGCGGCAGCGAGATGAACGATCTCGACATGCCGGAAGTCCCGATGCCGGACACCGCGCCGCAGCAGATGGAACAACCGACCGCGGTTGATACCTCGCAGGCCGTTGGCCTCGCGAATGACTACGTACGCGCTGCCGGTGGCGGCGGTATCGGAATCGGTCGTGGAGGTGGTGTCGGTTCGGGCTACGGTAAGGGCATCGGCTCCGGGTTCGGCGGCTTCATCGGCGAACTGCGCAGAAAGGGCCTCGATGTCGTTATCGTCATGGATGGTACCGGTTCGATGCAATTGATCATCGATGACGTGAAGGCGAAGATGGGCCAGCTCGTTCATGCGATCCATCGCCTGGTGCCGATCGCGCGGGTCGGGATGGTGGTGTTCGGCGGCAAGAACGAGAAAATGAATGTCCAGCCCCTGACGCTCAATCCGCAGAAACTGATCGACTTCCTGGGTAGCGTGCACGCGGAGGGCGGCGACGAATGGGAGGAAGATCTGTCGGGCGGCGTCTACACCGCGATCCAAAAGATGGATTGGAAGCCGTACGCCAAGAAGGTGATCGTGCTGGTCGGCGACTCGCCGCCCAAGAAGGAAGATTTCCAGGGGGTAATCGCGGCGATCCATCAGTTCAAAGCCAACAACGGGACTTTCAACACCGTCGATGTGGCGGCGGAAGAACACGAGCGGTTCGAGCGCGAGTTCTGGCTCAAGGTGCATCGCGAAGAGCCGCCCAAGATTTCGCCACTGCCGGAGTTCTATCAGCAGACGCGCGCCGCGTTTAAGGTGCTCGCCAATGCCGGAGGTGGTGCGATGCGCAGTCTCAGCAAGGACTCGCACATCAACCAGCAGGTGCTGGTGCTGGCCTTCGGCGAGCAGTGGCAAAACCAGGTCGCGGCATTCGGCCGTGGCATTACCAGCAGCAGCCCGTAAAATAGAGGTCAACGACTCTGTCTAATTCGACGGAGAAGGAGACCATGATGAAACGGACTTTAGCAACTAGCGCGGTCGCCTTGGCGGCCGCGCTTTTGTTTCTCGGCGCCATCGGTGGCTCGAGCGCATCAGCGCAGAACTACGTGATGCGCCGGGTGCGTCAGCCCAAGGATCTCGCGCCCGCGCTTCAGAAGTCGCTCGATGACAAAGTCTCAGAAGATGCGGAGCCCTACCTCGACAAGGAAGACCAGAAGAAGATGTCCGGCAAGCCGTACACCGACTTCGTGCCCAAGTTCGAGTACCTGCCGAACTACGGCCCCAACGGCCAGCTCTCGACGGTGAGCGTCAAGCTCGGTGGTGCCGAATACGATCCGACCAGCAAGTCGACCACCAAGGGGGCGGCTACCGGCAAGCTCAATTACCTGGTCTTCAGCTATACCCGCCAGGGCAGCAAATGGGTGTCAATTGCGCAGCCCAAGTGGGAAAGCCAGAACCTCGGCAAGAAGGCGGCGACCGAGATGACCGAGCACCAGAAGATCGGTGACCACAACAAGGCGATCACCGAGAAGTATCAGGAACAGCAGCAAGCGAAGAAGAAGGCGCTCGCCGAGGCATTGCAGAAAAAGTTCGGCGACAGCCAGTAGCGGATCGCTTCAATCAGTTTCTAACGCGGCGAGTCGAGTCCCGATACGCCGCTTTTGTTTCCAACGAGTCTCAGATTTACGAACCGGTTCCGGATTTCAGGGCAGCGCTTGCATCGTGGTCGACGCGGCTGTGGTAGCGCCCATACGTGAAATAAATCACCAACCCGATCCCGAGCCATACGAAGAATCTGATCCAGGTCAGCATCGGCAGGCGCGCCATCAGAAAGAGACAGAACGCGATACCGGTTATCGGCACCACCGGCACCCATGGCGTCCGAAATGGACGACGCTGATCGGGATCTGCGTAGCGCAGAATCCATACACCCAAGCATACAAGGACGAACGCGAACAGCGTCCCGATGTTCGTGAGTTGCGCGATTTCCTCGATCGGAAGCAGCGCCGCGGTAATTCCGACCGCGATGCCGGTCGCCGTGGTCGGGATGTATGGTGTGCGGAAACGCGGATGAATTTTGCTGAAGGCCGGTGGCAGCAAGCCGTCGCGCGAGACCGCGAAGAAGATTCGCGATTGTCCGAGCAGCAGCACCAACAGCACCGAGGTGAGGCCCGCCACGGCGCCTGCCGAGATGATGCCGGCCACCGCGTTGAGGCCGCGCGCCACGAATGCCGACGCGAGCGGCGCGGTCGGATCGATCTCGCGAAACGGGACCATCCCGGTAAGCACCGCCGCGACTGCGATGTACAGCAGGGTGCAGATGAAGAGCGAACCGAGGATGCCGAGCGGCAGGTCGCGCGCCGGATCCTTCACCTCCTCGGCAGCCGTCGAAACCGCATCGAAACCGATATACGCGAAGAAGATGTAGGCCGCCGCGCTGCTGATGCCGCCAATCCCATACGGCGCGAATGGCACCCAATGATAAGGATGCACGTAAAACACGCCGACGGCGATTACTACCGCTACGGCGCTGAGTTTAATCGCGACGATGACTGAATTCAGGCGCGCGCTCTCAGAAATTCCCACGTAGAGGACTGCCGTGATCAGCAGGACGATCACGAGCGCGGGCAGATCAATGATCGCGCCCGGCACGCTGCCCGGGGCATGCGTGAACGCCACCGGCAGATGAATCCCGAGATTCTCCAGGATGACGCGGAAATAGCCTGACCATCCGACAGCGACGGCCGCCGCACCGACCGCATACTCAAGTACCAGGTCCCATCCGATGATCCATGCGACCAGCTCGCCCATCGTCGCGTACGAGTATGAATAAGCGCTGCCCGCCACCGGGATCATCGCGGCGAATTCCGCATAGCACAGCGCCGCCATCGTGCACGCGGTGCCCGCCAACACGAACGACGCGATAAGGCCAGGACCGGCCTGACGCGCGCCGACTCCCGTCATGACGAAGATTCCGGCGCCGACGATTGCGCCGATTCCCAGCAACGTGAGGTCGAGCGCGCCCAGCGCGCGCTTGAGTCCGCCGGCGTGCGTTTCGGCGTCGGCCATCAGAGTCGCGGCCGGCTTGCGGCGGAAGAGCTGCTGACCGAGGGTGCTGCGACTATTCATCCCGCTTCCGCCCTCTCAATCTCTTGTCATTCGAAGACTTCAATTCCGTCGCGACGCAATCACCATGATTGATAACCGCCATCAACCGAAAGCACTGTGCCCGTGACGTAACTGGATGCGGGGCTCGCCAGGAAAATCACCGCGCCGCGTAATTCCTCCGGCTTGCCGAGCCGGCCCATCGGGGTGAACAGTTCCATCCGCTCCTTGTTGCCGGCCTTCGCGATGCCGCCCTCGGTGGCTTCGGTGGGGATCCAGCCGGGCGCGATCGCATTGACCAGGATCTTATACGGCGCCCATTCGACGGCGAGTTGGCGCGTGAGATTGGCGAGGCCCGCCTTGGTAGCGCAATATGCCGCCAGGCGGTAAACCGAACTCGCGACTCCGGCGTAAATCGAGACCATGTTGATGATGCGTCCCGGCTTGTGTGTCTGGATGAGTCGGCGCGCGACTCGTTGCGAGAGCAGCATCGGCGCGGTCAGATTCACCGCGACCGCATTGTCCCAGAGCTCGCGCTTGAAATTTTCGGCGCGCCCGGTCGGCGATACGCCCGCATTGTTCACGAGGATATCGACATCGCCGAGTTTCGCGCGCGACGTTTCGATGACGCGATCGATGTCAGCCTCGATAGCGACGTCGGCGCCGAGGCCGAGCGCGCGGACGCCATATTTTTTCGCAATCTCATCGGCCAGCTTCTCGCATCGATCGCCACGGCGCGCAACCAGCACTACATCGGCGCCCGCGAGCGCCAACGCATGAGCGCATTCGACGCCCAATCCCGACGATGCGCCGGTCACCAGCCCAAGATGGCCGCGCAACCCAAACAGTGACTCGAGAGAATACATTTCAGATTAGTCGCCGAAAACTTCGGCGGCAGCTTCGGAAGCGGCCGAGACGGTTCGATCGATATCCGCGCGGCTGATGCCGTAATGAGTGACCGCCCGAAATGCGCTCCCCTCGCGGGCCGAGATCAGCACGCCGCGATCCTTCATCGCCTTCGCGAAATGTCCCGCGCCAGCCGCATCGCCGTCCACCTCGAAGTGGACCATGTTGGTGCGCTGAGCCACCGGCCTGACGTTGATTCCCGCGACCAGCGTCAGCCCCTGCGCCAGCGCGCGCGCATTCTGATGATCTTCGGCGAGGCGATCGACCATCATGTTCAGCGCGACGAGGCCTGCCGCCGCGATGATGCCCGCCTGCCGCATCCCGCCGCCGAGCAGCTTGCGAATTCGATGTGCGCGTCCGATGAAATCCTTGCTGCCGCACAGAACCGACCCGACCGGGCACGCAAGGCCCTTTGACAGGCAAAACGTAACAGTATCGGGGTATGAGGCGATCTCTTTCGCAGAGGTTTCCAGCGCAATCGCCGCATTGAAGATTCGTGCACCATCCAGATGCATCGGGAGCGCGCGCCGATTCGCCATCTCACGGACCTCGGCAATGTGCGAAAGCTTCACCGGCGAGCCACCGCATCGATTGTGTGTGTTCTCGAGCAACACCAGTGACGGCATCGCGAAGTGATCATCTTGAGGCGTGAAAATCTCCGCTTTAAGCTCATCGAGATCGAGCTCGCCACTATCGCGGTTGCCAATCGGCGCGAGCATGATACCGCCGAGCGCCGACGCGCCGCCTGCTTCATAGCAGTAAGTATGCGATTGGTCGCCGACGATCGCCTTGGTGCCACGCGGGGAGTGGGTGAGCAACGCGATGAGGTTGCCCATCGTGCCGCTGGAAACGAGCAGACCTGCCTCCTTGCCCATCAGCGCGGCGGCGGTCTGCTCGAGCCGATTGACGGTGGGATCTTCGCCGTAAACGTCGTCGCCAAGCTCCGCGTGCGCGATCGCCTCGCGCATCTCGGGCGTCGGCTGGGTCACCGTGTCACTGCGAAGGTCAATCAAAGCTTAGCCAAAACCCACCGAACTACCGCCCGAGTTACTGCGCCGGGTATACGGGCGAGACGTTTCCGTTGCTGGTGTTGACCTGCTGGACCGCGTTCTCCGTGGTGTCGGAGAAATAGAGAATCTTGCCATCCTGGCTCAGCGTGCATCCTGAACCGATATGGCCGTTGACAAGCGTCAGCTTGCTCACTTCGCCGGTAGCGGCGTTGATCTTACGCACAGAGTGGTTGTCGGCGTCGAGCACGTAGACCGTGGTGCCATCGGTCGCCATCGCGCCGGGGTTATTGAATTGCGCTTCGGTGGGGCCGCCATCCTTGTCTCCCTCTTCGCCGGTGCCGGTAAAGGTCGAGACCGTCATGTTTGATAGATCGAGTTTGCGGATGATGTCGTTGCCGGTGTCGGAGATGTAGACGAACTTGCCATCCGTCGCGATTCCGCGCGGCCGATTGAACGACGATTTGGCGGGCGGCCCATCAACCTTGCCCTCGGTCTGGGCCTGCCCTGCGATGGTTTTCACGATCATGTCGGGAAGCTGGATCATCCGGATCAGGCTGTTGTTGGTATCGGTCAGGAATAGGCGGCTGCCGTTGGGGTCGGCGGCGATTTGAGTCGGGAGATTGAAATGAGCCGCGGAACCTTTGCCATCATCAGTGCCCGGAATATTAGCCGCACCGGCGACGGTGGAGACGAGTCCTCCGGGAAGCGCGATTTTACGAATCGTCGAGTTGTTAGTGTCGCTGACGTAGAGGTTACCCCCCGCCAGCGCGAGGCCGCTGGGACTGGTAAACAAGGCCGTCGATCCGGCGCCATCGGCGGTTCCTTCCTTAAAGAGCTGGCCGGCCAGCAACAAGATCGAATGCCCCGCGAGATCGATCTTGTCGATGGTGTTGTTACGGCTATTGGCGACGTAGACCGTCACGCCGTCGGTGGCGAGGCCGGCGGGAAAATCCAGCCGCGGTCCGGTCTCAATTTTGGCTTGCGGTGCCTGCGCCCTCGCGGTCGCCGGCAACCCCATCACAACGGCGATCGCGCATCCAATCAGAGCCGTCCCCAAACCCCGAATGTTGTTGGACATCCTACCCCCTGGCAAGTTGATGTTATTTGTCAATTGACAAATATCGCCTTGACGATTTCGTCGATTGCGCGCTTGCTGTCATTTTCGTCCGTCAATGACCACGTCACCGCGACGGTGGCCGCCCGCTGCGGCGAGATTCCCTGTTGAATCAGCTCGCCCGCGTATATCAGCAGGCGCGTCGATACGCCTTCCTCCAGCCCCGAGGCCTTCAGATGCCGCACCTTCTCGCCCAACACCGCCAGCTGCAGCGCCATGTCCCTATCGACCCCGGACTCATGCGCGACGATCTCCACTTCCTTGTCGGCCGGCGGATAGTTGAACTCGATCGTGATGAAGCGCTGCCGCGTCGAATGCTTCAGGTTTTTCTGGATGCTCTGATATCCCGGATTGTACGAAATCACCAGCAAAAATCCCGCGTGCGCCTCCAGCGTCTCGCCCCGCTTCTCGATCGGCAGCAGCCGGCGATGGTCCGACAGCGGATGGATGAGCACCGTCGTGTCCTTGCGCGCCTCCACGATCTCATCGAGGTAGCATAGCGCGCCGCGCCGTACCGCCTGCGTCAGGGGGCCATCGACCCACACCGTCTCGTCGGCCTGAATCAGGAAGCGTCCTACCAGGTCGCTGCCGGTCAGGTCCTCATGGCATGCGACGGTGATGAGCTCATTGGGGCCGTTTTCCAGCGCCGACAGCCGATGCGCCATATGCTCGACGAAGCGGGTCTTGCCGCATCCGGTCGGCCCCTTGAGCAGAATCGGCAGGCGCGCCTTGTAGGCGGCCTCGAAGATTTCGACCTCATCCGAGATCGGCAGGTAGTACGGCGCATGATGCGGGTCGAGGTGTTTTACCTCGGGCCCTTCGGTCTGTGATCGAGTATCAAATTTCTTGAGTTCAATCGGCATTTCTTACCTGTTGGATCTGAATGATCGCGCCTGCGCGATTCTAAGAGAGCATGGCCCTGATGTTCAAGCTGAAGTTCGCGAAAGTGCGCGTCGAGATTGAGGATATCAGGCTTTGATGCGTTTGGTGTAACGCAGGCAAAACCAGGGAGGCAGCAATAAACCACAGAGGCACGGAGGCACAGGGTCAGGACACGGAGCAGATTCGGCCCGCAACGGGCCTGCTGGCAATCGCGATTATTCCTGACAGCGCCGCTGCGGCGCGCATCTGGTGCCTTCTCTGTGTTCTGCCTCTGTGTCTCTGTGCCTCTGTGGTTTTGCCTGTCTCCTTTTCTGAAGTCGGAGGCAGCAATAAACCACAGAGGCACGGAGGCACAGGGTCAAGACACGGAGCGGATGCGGCCCGCAACGGGCCTGCTGGCAATCGCAATTATTCCTGACAGCGCCGCTGCGGCGCGCATCTGGTGCCTTCTCTGTGTTCTGCCTCTGTGCCTCCGTGCCTCTGTGGTTTTGTCTGTATTCCTAAATCTTCGCCTTCGGATACCCCTCCCGCATCCATCGCACGAACTTCTCCGGCGCCTCCATCGTTGACAGCCGTCCCTGCCGGACCAGCGCCCAATCATCGAATTTATGCGTCCCCTTGATATCCGCCAACGTGACCGGCGGCTCCAGCCGCCCGTCGAATTCCAGATCGACGACGGCCGATTTCGGATTCTTGGGGTCGTTGCGCGGCTCCGATCGGACCGTGGCGATACCGACCACGCTGGAGAGACCGCCGCTATGGTAAATGAAGACCCGGTCGCCCGGCCGCATCGCGCGGATGGCCCGAACGGCTTGCGGATTGGTCACCCCGTCCCATGCGGTGCGATGGTCCCGCTCGAGGTCGTCGATTGAGTAGGTATCGGGGTCTGTTTTGGCGAGGAAGTATGACATCGGTGGATGTCCCGAGGAGAATCAAAGCAAAATTCGCATCTGACCGATAGATGATTCTGCGACGTCCTGATCGATTTCCTTGTTTCTCCATCCGGCCCGCTTCCTTATCTGTCATCCTGAGCGAGGCTGCCGAGTCGAGGGATCTCCGCGCAGCGATGTGTCCGCCTCTGCGGTCCCTTCTCTCGCTTTTTTCTGCGAGAGAAGGTGGGCGGCGCGCTGGTCGGCTCTTCGTCTTGCGACCAGCGTGACGGCCGGATGAGAGCCGCGCTTTGCGCGCGGTGGTGGAGTGCCACGAACCTCCTATCCGCCACTCCGACCTCTTCCTTAAGCAGCGCCCTTTTCTTCATTCATACGGCGCTCGGCGGCTTTTACGCTTTTAACAAAGGATCATCTGGGTCATTCCCCGCCGCCCTAATTTCATATTCTTGAATGAACTGTTTCAACGCCAGCTTCGGTCGTGGAAGCAGCCCATCATCCTTGGCGAGAATGTCCCGACAACGTTGAATGATC
Source organism: uncultured delta proteobacterium (assembly GCA_963815835.1). Lineage (GTDB taxonomy): Bacteria > Desulfobacterota > Binatia > Binatales > Binataceae > DATGKG01. The sequence continues at coordinate 715,557 of CAWFIF010000001.1, read as the reverse complement.
GCACTAGAATCTATAAAGCGGTCCACCCATAAGGGATCGAGTCGGTAATAAGTTTTCTCAGTACGGTCGCCCATCGTGTGAGTGCTACCGCTCTGCAAGAATCCAACCAAAATCGTTACCAAATTGTTGTCGTCTTTGATGGCCTCGCTTGCCCAATGGCCGACCTCGGACTCCGAAGCAAGTTGCTGCCAACCGTGCAGCACTCTGCTCAAGCGTGGTACTGCGAGCAAAGATCCTTCCGTCGCAGCTCGTCTGATTCTTCCTAGGACAATGGCCTGCAACTCCTGATGGTGCTCAGGAGTAATCATCGTTTGATCCCCCGGGTTTTTCGGCGGGGCGCCGAACATAAGCACCTCGCGAACGATTGTGCCAATCGCCGAACCCCTTCCCGCAGATTCGCGGAGTATCTGGTAACGTTGCGGCTCATCTACACGGCGAAGGAGCTGATACAGAATCCTTGCGATTCTAAAGTCGTTCCCAAAGTCGAACATTCCTCTACCTTTGTCTTCATCGCGAGAGATACGATCTCCGACGTCAAGAAGAGCCTCCACAATATTCGGCACTTGTTCTAACGTAATGACCTTGGCCGTATAATCCTCGAGGCGTTCAAGCATTACTCTTACACGGGATGATCCGTCGGGGAGTATCTCCTGAGACAGCGCCAACAGTCTCGCCCCGAAGTCGTTCGAGTCAGCTGCCGCATCAAGGAGTGCTTTAATCTCGAGCTTGGACACTTCTTCCCTTGGCAGCGCGAGTTTGAAGTAGATGGCGAATTTCTCAGCCGAACAGATCCGACCCTGTCTTCGCCAAGTAGATTCGAATCCGCTGCTGTAGTTACCTGAGAGCTTGGGAAAAAGCCTCTCAAGCATCGCTTGAACTACCTTCTGATACGGTTCTCGGACATTCGCGGGGCGGAGCAAATCATCAGTGGTCGGTTGTTTGTGGGTGCTCGAAACCCCTATGAAGCGACGGAGTAAGCTCTCGGAACTTGATCTCACCAGACCGTACACGCTTGGGCAGAAGACTCTCAGCGCCTCAATGGCAACAAAATCGACCAGGTTTACCTCATGCTTCACCGCAGGGTAGGTGAACTGAAGAGCATTCATTAGCCGCGTAACGTCGCGTGGAGTTTGAAGGAATGGTTGGATCCCATCGAAAAAGACGTTTCCCCAATGCTGTGGATCAAAGAGATCAGGATCCGGATCTCCCGCTAGCGCATCCAACTTACTGAAGAACATCCGGTTTAGTGCCGAGCGGTCCACGTCGGGAAGATCAATCGGGACCTGAACTATCTTCTGGATAAAGCTCTCTCCATCACCGGAATCAGGTTCCGCCAAGGCTTTTGCCACGATGCCCCGGTCGAACGCCAGCATGTAAATGACATTTGGAAAATCGCCGACCGCCTTGACTAACCTGAAAACCTGTCGAATCTCGTCAAAAGAAAGTCGGTCTATATCGTCGATGGTAACAACTATGGTTTTGCCGAGATCGAGCAGTTGCTCAGAAATCATTTCCTTTAACTCGGGCACTGTCAGCGCGGTCCTAGACGCTAGCCATGTTACGGCCTGGCCTAGGACCGATACTTTTTCAATGGGCACTCGGGCTACAGCATTGCCGAGACTGCCGAGCAGGTCGCGGATTCGTTCCGTTTTACTTTCCTGACTACTGAATCCCGTTTTCAATGTGTCGAAGAATCGCCGGGCCAAATCCTCACGATCGGAAAACCACCACGGATTGAATTGAATTATCAATGGCCGTTCGTCTTCATCTCTTTCACGAAGGTAGAAAAGGATCATGTTTAGTAATGATGTCTTGCCCGAACCCCACGGGCCGGTGAGCCCGATCACGAACCCTTCGGGAGCGGCAGCCTTCAAGATCCGTTCTGCGAGATGCGAGGCCGTCGCAGCATAGTCCAACTCGTCCGAGTCTGGATTCATGAGTGGTCTGTCCGCGGAAATCGCGTCGCTTTTTCCCTGCTGCACGTCTGCCCTCCTCATCCACCGTGAGTAGTAGTGGTGACGCCTATTGGTGTTGGCTCAACACTAAATCAACAGAACACTGCGCGCGAGAGTGGAGATCCCTCCGCGCAAGATTGCGTCAGGACAACGTGAAAAAGAAGTTTGTGTTGGGGCCGCAATCCCGAACTGGGAAGCGCGTGGCTCTCCACCACCGCGCGCGCAGCGCGCGCGGCTCTCATCCGTCCGTCACAGTTGTCGCGAATCCTAGGAGCGACAACTGCGCCGCCCACCTTCTCTCGCAGAAAAGAGCGAGAGAAGGAACGGCGAGCAGACAAATCGCTTCGCGGAGGTCCTTCGACTCGGAAGCCTCGCTCAGGATGACAAAAAAGAGATACGCTGGGGCAGGGCGAGAGGTTTACCGCTCATGAAAGTCGTTCCCCTAAGTGAAGCCAAAGCCAAGCTGAGCCGCTACGGTCAACTCTGCCAGGACGAACCCGTCGTGGTGACCGTCAACGGCAGGCCATCTTTTCAACTGGTTCCTCTAAAGGACGATGACGACCTAATCGATCGGCTTATCGAGGATCATCCAGGATTCGCGAAGCTGCTGCAGCAACGGCTGCGCGAACGCAGCGTGTCGGTTGGGACCGCATCGCGGCGGCTATCGACGCCGGCGAAGGTGCGTAAAGTCCTGCGCGGCTAGGCTGCCTCTATAAGTGAGAATCCTTAGCGGCCGCCGCCTTGGGCGGCGGCTTCAACCGCATAGCTGACATTCTCGTGGCGCGCGCGGAAGCGGCCTGCAACGAAGTATTGATAGAGCAGGTACAGGTCGAAAAGTATCACCACGCCCCAGACGCTGTATGCGCCCGCCGCACTCAGCAGCTTCAAATCGATGATGCTGCGCGCGAGGCCGAAGCCGACGATCCACGCATCGAAGCTCATGCAGATGCGGCGGAAAGTCTCGGTGGGCATATAGCGAATCAGGTACGAGCCGAGCGGGAGGCCGAGCAGAACCGCGGGTGCGATCGGAACGGCCAAGTGGACGCTCGCCGAACTGAACAGCCCGAGGAATCCATAGGCGATCGCGGTGAGCGTCGTTTCGACCACTCGCACGGTTCCCAGCGCGGCGCGAAATTCCTCCTTGTCGAGGCCTTGGTTGTTGAACATCATCGCCAGCGGAGGTCCCGAGATGGTGGTCGTCGCGTAGAGCGTGCCGACTCCCAGCCCGAGCGGAACTCCCGCGAGATGCTCCGAGCGGATCGGTCGTCGGAAGCCGGCGGCCTGCATCAGGATGATTGGGAGCAGCACGACATAGGTGCAGAATTTCAGCATCCCCGGGTTGGCGCCCTTCAGCAGGAAACTGCCGATCAGGATGCCGGGAATCAGGCCGATCAGAATCGGAAACGCGCGCTTGCGAACCGCCTTCAGGCTGCCGCGATTCAGCACCACGACCCAGGTGTTGATCGCGAGTTCGACCAGCACCAGCGCCGGACTCAGCATCTTGTTGGGAAAGAACAGCAGCGCGACGGGAACCGTCAGCGAGGAGAATCCATAACCAATCGCGCCATTGACGGAAGCCGCGAACAGCGCAATCACGAATAGAACTATTCCACCAGTTCCAAGACCTAACATCGGGCGCTCCGAATAGATTACTTAGTTAGTCTCGAAAGTTATATACATCACGCGGCCATGATGCAAGAGAAGACAACTGATTCAATAGAGTATAGGGAGAAGGCGAGTCAACTCGCGCGAGGGACGTAGCTCGAGCCGTCGCGGGTGTCGCGGACATCGTAGCCGCGCTGCTCGAGCTCTTTCCTCAGCTCGTCGGAGCGCTTGAAATTCTTGTCGCGCCGCGCCGCCGCTCGATCCTCGATGAGCTTGGCAATCTCGGGCGGAAACTCCGCCGCGCGCGAGGCCTGCGCCGCCTCGCGAATCGCATCGACATCGAGGCCGACCACCGAATCGAGCGCGCGAATCGTATTCCAAATCCGATTGTCGCCGCGCCGATATGCCTCGCCGATCAGATCGAGCACCACGGCGAGCGCCTGCGGCGTATTGAGGTCATTGTTGATCGCATCGTTGAAGCGCTGGCGATACTCGGCCGCCCATCCGCTGTCTTGACCGCGATCTTGGGCAGCCTTCGCGACCTCGTCTGGCACGCTGCGCACGAACTCGGCGATATACTCGTAGTTCTTCTGCGCCGACTGGATGCCGTCGCTCAGCACCAGCTCCGATCGATATTTCGCGCCGAAGCACAGCAGCCGAAACGCCAGCGGACTTAGCCCCGCGCCGATGATGTCATCGAGGACCGGAAACTTGCCCGCGCTCTTGCTGATCTTGGTGCCGGCGCGCTCGACCAGAAACGCATTGTGAACAAAGTAGCGCACGAACGGATGGCCGGTCGCGCTCTCCGATTGCGCGATCTCGTTCTCATGATGCACCGGGATGTGATCGGTGCCGCCGGTGTGGAGGTCGATAGTCTCGCCGAGGTACTCCATCGACATCGCGGAGCACTCGATATGCCATCCGGGATAGCCGCGTCCCCACGGGCTGTTCCATTGCATCAGATGGCCGGGCTTGCCCGTCACCCATAGCGCGAAGTCATGCGGACTTTTTTTGTCCGGCGAATGCTCCAGGCGCTGCGCGGAAGCCTGCTCATCGAGGCTCTGGCGCGAGAGACGCCCCATCTTGCTGGGCCCGCGCCATTTCTCGACGTCGAAGTACACGCCGCTCGGCGTGACGTAGGCATAGCCGCGCTCGATGATGCGGCGGGTCAGCGCGATCATCTCGGCGATGTGATCGGTCGCGCGGCTCAGCACATCGGGGCGCTGAATCTTCAGCAGATCCATGTCGCGCAAAAACAGGCCGAGATAGTGATCGGCGATTTCGCGCGGCGATTTGTGCTCGGCGCGCGCGGTCTTCTCGATTTTGTCCTCGCCCGCGTCCGCATCGTCGGTCATGTGGCCGACGTCGGTGACGTTCATGACGTGCTTGACGCGATAGCCGTTGAACTTGAGCGCGCGCTTGAGCGTGTTGACGAAAAGATACGCGCGCATGTTGCCCAGATGCGGCGGCAGGTACACCGTCGGGCCGCATGAGTACATGCTTACGTCGGGCGGATGTTGCGGCTGAAACTCCTCGACGCTGCGGCTGAGGGTATTGAAGATGCTAAACGGCTTCACGAATTTGAAGATACCAGCTTACGGCGACGGAGGAAGGTCCACCGCCGGCTGCTGGACGCAGCAGCTCTGAATCTCGGACTGCGCGATATCGTGATCGACTGGATTGAGATGCGGATGGCCAATCATCGAGCCCCATCCGATTTCCTCGCGGATATAGTGAACGCGCGGGTCGGCGGGAATTTCCACCTCGTCGGCGGTTTCGGTCTCGACGCTGCACATCACCTTGCCCTGCGGTACCACGAACGCATGGTAGCCGCCGGGGCCGATGCGCGCGGTCTCCTCGCCGCATGTCACGGCGGGACGCACCAGCGATCCGGCGTAGCTGTAGGGGCGATAGACGTAGATCACCTGCTCGTTCGGCTTCAGTGCGGATTTTTCGAAGGGTTGGCCCTGCACCGCACATCCAGCCGCGATGACCGATGCCGCGGCCGCAAGCGTCAGCAGCACTGGATTCATTCGGGTACCGACGGGGATGGACTCGCGACGGCGCGCGCGACCCGGTCGGCATCATCATAGAGCTTCTGGTCGATGCGATCGCGCACGGCCTCGCGCGCGGCGCGTTCCAGCTCCGAATGCTTCGGCTCGGAGTACAAATTGTAGGATTTCGAGACATGCGCCTTGGCGGTGTAATCGCCGATGACCTTGTTGCCTTCGTAAATCGTCAGCGTCGCGAAGGCGGTCACCCCGTAATCGCCGAGCGGGGTTCCTACGTAAGTCGCCGGATCGATCGCCGAGATGATCATCGGGATGTGGTACTCGTCGTGGGTCAGTTCCTCGCGATACGAAAACGTCAGCGGCGCATCCTTCGATAACGCCATCGCGACGGCGGGTGGAAGTTCCTTGGGATCGCCCTCGACGAGGCGGCCCTTGTATGGAAGCGCGCGCACCGCGATCGGATGCGAATCGGCGGTCTTATCGGCGATCTGCGGCGCGACGACGTACGGCTGCTGCGGGGCGCATCCCGCGACCCAAGTCGCGAACAGCAAAACCATCGGAAGGAAACTGCGTCTCTTGGTCATGATGCGCCGACGCGTATCGGCCTCGCACGAGTCAATGACTATCGGAGGTCTCGCGCAGGTGGCCCGAAGCGTCGCGCCGATAGCGGCTGGCCGCGATGCGCTTGTATTGGCGATCGGCGAGCCACGCATAGCCGGGGATATACCACGCATACGCGAGCCATCCTTTGAGGCCGGGCTGGAGGCGGAGGATTTCGTTGATCGCGCGCGCGCCGCGATACACCGTCCCCTGATCGTCGACCGCGTGCAGTTCCTCGAGCAGGTCCGTCATCTCGAGCGCGGGAAACTTCGCACGCGCTTCAGGATTGTGAAGATCGATCGGCTCGAGCTTGCCCGACGAATCGAACTTCTCGATCGCCGCGACGCTGGTGCGGCACATCTCGCACGCCCCGTCATAGAGGATCGCGAGCATCCCCCGGGTGGCCTTGCCGTCGGACGCGCCGGAGGACGGCGCCTGCGCCCGCTCCATCGAAATAATCTAGCGCCTCGACAGCCGCGGATTTTCCGCGGCGCGGCGCGCCTTGCGGGTCTCGGTGTAGATGCGCCATTCGTAGCCGTTGACCAGCGATTTCCAGCTCGCCTCGACCGCGTCGGACGACTTCGCCATCGTGGTCCAGCTCTGCGTGCCGTCCGAGAACTTCTTCACCGAGATGACTTCGGCCTCGGTCGATTCGCCGCTGCCATGCGTGTAGGTTTCGGTGACTTTGATCATCGCCACCGAGGGAAAATATTTGAGCAGCGCCTTGCGCAGCGCGGTATCAAGCGCGTTGACGACACCGACGCCGCGCGCCGCCTCGGTCTCCTCGAGGTCGCCGACCCGGATTACGATGGTCGCGTCGATGGTAAGTTTGCCGTCGAAGAAGTCGTCAATGATGCGCCGCCGGATGATTTGGAACGGCGGCTCGTACGCTGCCGAGGTTCTGAACTCCCTCAACTCGCGCGAGGCCTGCGGGATTTCCGCCTCATAGAAACTGCTCTGTCTGTCCGTGTTCATGGACGCCACCCAAGAAGATTATTCTGCCGCTTTCCAACGTGTTGCAAGGCGGGGTTGTTCATAGGTCGGCTTGCGTCACGCGGGGTTGTTCGCTCCTGATTTTCGAGGGCTATTCCAAATCACCGCCCGCTAATCAAAGATTGAGTATGCGCCTGCGCCTCTCGCCTATTCCCGAAGCCATCGTCCCCAACCTCCGTTGCCTCGATGTGTTGATATTCCTACTCCTCGTAGTTGCTGCGATGCCGATGGGAAACGCGCGCGCCCAGTCAGCCGCCGCAACTCCCGCAAGCGCGATGGCGCCACCGGGGCACGTGGTGCGCATCCCCTTGACGATCGATTACCTCGCGCTCGGCGCCGCGATGAAGCAGCAGCTTTACACCGATCACGGCCGCGCGCCGCTCTGGAACGGCTCCGATCAATGCCAGTACTTTTACGCCGAGAATCCGCGCTTCGCTCGCGCCGGCAGCAACGTGCAACTCGAGACCGACGGCAGCCTGATGATCGGCGTGATGATGGGCGCGAATTGCGTCAGCCCGATTGTATGGAATGGAATCATCGAGGCGGAAACCGCGCCTTATATCGCGCCCCATCTGCAGCTCAAGTTCCGCATCACCGACATCAACCTGTACGATCAGAATCATCAGAAGAGCCTGCTCGTCGGCAGAGGATTCGATCTGATCAAGCAGTACTACATCCCGCGGATGGAAACTTTCACCTTCGACCTCAGCCCCGCCTTTCAACAGTTCGAGGAGCTCGTGAAAGCGGGCGCGCCGCCCGAGGTCGCCGAGCGCGTCGCTCAGACGCTCGCCACGTTGCGCGCCGAACCGCAACTGACCGCGGAAGATGGTGGCGTGCGCGCGGTCATCGATCTCACTGTGCCGGCATTTGAGCCGGTCCCGACCGCGTCGGCGCCCGCGCAATTGACTCCGCAGGAGCTTGCCGCCTTCGAGAAGAACCTCGATCAATGGGATTCGTTCCTGGTCTTCGCCATCAAGCAGATGGGCGATACCAGCAAGGATCCGCAACTGCGCGATGACCTCCTCGCGCTGCTGCTCGACAGCCGCTACCGCCTGGTCGATGCGCTGGCGCATCCGCAGTCGGCCGGCCCCGATCCAATCCGCATCCTGTTCCTCGACGAATGGCAGCGGCTGGGCGAGATCATCCGCGAGGCGGCGCGCCGCGGCACTCTCGGCAGCCAGTCGCTGCAGTTCCTCTCCTTCATGTCGGCCGGCGATGCGCTGTTCGCGCTCGACCAGGCCGCGCCCGCGCTCGGCATGCGAATCTCGACCGACGACCTCCGGCGCCTCGCCCACATGATCGGCCCGACCGTCTCTTTTGATCCGCTTGCGTTCAGCTTCGAGGAGGACGCGAAGCTGCGGGAGATGTTCAACATCAAGGAGCCGCTCGCATCGGAGGGTCCGCTCGATACGCAAAGCACCATCGTCGAGACGCCAACCGCGAGCCCATCCCAAGTCGCGTCACCGACGCCGAGCGCTTCCGAAGTCGCGTCGCCGATGCCGAGCGCATCGGGTGCCGTCACCCCGGCCGCCGCACTTTCGCCCGCGCCGAATCAACCTACTGCCACCAGCGCGCCAACCATTTCTCCGCCTTTAGAAACTCCATCATCCGCGCCCGCAAGTTCACCGGCGCCGGCCAGTTCTCCATCAGAGATGATCATGCCGACGCCGGCGCCCATATCGCTATGGCGAATTCCACTTTGGATAATGACTCCTGACGATGCGGACGCGGACGACGCCGTACCGAAGAAACCCGATGTCGTCGCGAAGCTGCAAGACCTCGCGAAGAAGCTGAAGCGCGCGGTGGTCACCTCAGGCAATGCGGCCGAGTATCGCGGCAACTACGACCAGCTTTTGCAGTATGGCGCGCAGCGCGAAATCGGCGAGGAAAATATCGACTATCGATTTCGCCCGCTCTACCTGCGGCTGGTCAAAAGCGCCGCGTGGCAGGAGAGCTGCTGGCGTCAGTTCGTGCTCGACGGCAATCGCGTGACCTACCTCGAATCATCCACCCACGATCTCGGCCTGATGCAGGTCAACAAGTACGTATGGCGCGGCTTCTACAACATCGACCGTCTCGAATGGGACGTGCTGTACAACGCGAGTACCGGGATGGAAATCCTCGCGCGGCTGCTCGATAGCATCGAGATGAAGCGCGGCGCTTTCAGCCCGCAAAATCCCGATGAGCTGGCGCGCTCGATCTATGCGGCCTACAACGGCGGTCCGGGTTCGTATCGGCGATGGCGCACGCGCGAGGCCAGGCCGCTGCGCGCGATCGACAATTCATTTTGGGAGAAGTACCAGGCGGTGCAGCACGGTCATCAGATCGATATTTTAAGCTGCGCCGAGCAATGGGGCTCCGAGCACTAAAGTATCGGCCCCATCTTAGTTACAAAGATCGTTGACTAAACATTACTTTCGCCCCCCGCATGTCGCCACGACGCGGTGTCATTATGAACCAAGGGAGTCGCGTGAACGAGAATTCCAGATCGGCTGCCGCGACAAGGAAGCGATACGTAGTGGGAAAAGCCCTTTTGGCTGCTGGCAGGGTAGCACCTCGCGAGGCTGAAGATAGTCAAGCAAAACGCTCGTAGAGTCACTGCTGGAGCCTTTGTGCCAGCGCGCGAGCGATTCTGTTTTCCCACAGTCCACCCCGAGGGCACCTAATATGCATCTAGTTCCTTTCGCACTTGTGCATGCATCGGTCATGTGGACATCGAGGTATTCGCTTAAAGCGCCTGCAGAATGTGATCAGATGAGTGGATTTGCTAGTTTGCACGGGAATCTATCAGGAGGTGCGCTATGAACAAGATGTTTACATCCATCTATAGATCGATTCTCGTTCTGGCCGTGACGGTGACCGTGATCACCAATGGCGTAGCGTTTGCGGTCGAGACGCCGGACAGCCTGGCGGGCGTCACTCGAGTTGATGCCGCCAAGGCAAAGGCTCTCGTGGACGGTGGCGCAATGATGGTTGACGCTCGCGTCGCTAACGAATATGCCGAATCTCACATCAAAGGCGCGGTCAGCGTCCCCTACAAAGAAAAAAGTGCCAAAGCGGCGGACTTCGATGCTAACCAGGACAGCTTTGATCTCTCCAAACTACCCTCGGACAAGAACACATCAGTTATCTTTGCATGCAACGGCGCGGAATGTTGGAAGAGCTACAAGGCCGCTGCGGCTGCCAGCAAGGCTGGATATAAGAACGTCTTTTGGTTCCGCGGTGGGCTTCCCGAATGGAAGTCCGCTGGTTACCCGATTGAATGAATGATGTTCCCGCCTTCCGACCCAAAATCAAAAGGGGCAAAGCTTTGTTAACGAACGGAACACTTAAGAGCAAAATGCTCGCGGCGGGAGTTACGGCTGCGCTAGCTTTTGCTGCGCTAACTGCCGTCAACATCTATAGCGTCAACAAGGGTATCAGCGCGTTGTCGTCGGTATACGAAGGCCAGGTCGAGCCCGCGGCAGCCCTTCAGGAAATGGCAAAAGATCTCCTGGAAGTTCGTTTCCGAATGGCAGGGGTGCTGCTCGATCAGATGCCGGGCGTAGGTTCCTCGAACCAGCTGAAGGACGCCGTCGCCAATCTGCCCAAGCAATGGACCGTCTTCAAAGACAAGACCGCCGGCGCGCCGGTCTCGCAAGCAATCAAAGATCTTTCGACTCAAATCGAAAAGAATCTCCCGCTGTTTCTCAAGTTCGCCGACAAGCTCACCGATGCGTATTCGTCCTCGGACAAGGACAAGAAAGCCCTCGCATCGCTGCTGGAGGACGACTGGCCGGTGATTCAGGGCGGCCTGGTCAAGCCGCTGCAACGGCTCATCCCCGAACAGGATAACGCGGTGAAGGACACCTACGAAGCGAGCCGCAGGTCAGGAAAAAAACTGATTTCGCTGGGACTGACTATGTCGGTCAGCGCGATGTTCATCGCGGGCGTCTTTGGTTATCTGATTTCCGCCGCGATTCTGAACCCGATGAAACGGATGGTCGCCGTGATGCAGCAAATCGCCGACAACAACCTGACGGTGGCCGACCTGGAAATCACCTCGAAAGACGAGATTGGCCAGGCTGGGCTCGCGCTGAATACCGTGAAGAACAACCTGCGCCGTATGATCGCAACAATCGCGCATAACGCCGGGCAACTCGCCCAGGCAAGTAAAGAACTTTTGGCCACCAGTCAGCAAATCGCTTCCAATTCCGAGGAAACCGCCACCCAGGCCCAGGCAGTCTCGGTAGCCGGTGAGGAGGTGGCCAGCAGCGTGCGCGTGGTGGTCGCCGGTTCGGAACAAATGCTGGTTTCCATACGCGAGATCGCCACCAGCTCCAACCAAGCCGCACAGGTTGCCAACAACGCGGTCGACGTGGCGCAATCAACCAATCAAACCATCGGCAAGCTGGGTGAATCGAGCATGGAAGTGGCCAAGGTCATCAAGACAATCACCTCGATCGCACATCAGACCAATCTGCTGGCCCTCAACGCCAGTATCGAAGCCGCACGCGCAGGAGCAGCGGGCGCGGGATTCGCGGTCGTCGCTAACGAAGTGAAGGAGCTGGCCAAGGAGACCGCGACCGCCACCGAAGACATCAGCCGCGAAATCGAAACCATCCAACACGATGCCGCCGGTTCGGTGCGGGCAATCGGGGAAGTGCGCAGCATCATCAACCGAATCAGTGACATCTCGAACGAAATTGCCGTGGCGGTGGAAAAGCAAACAGCGACCACCACCGAAATCGGCCATAACCTGGGTGAGGCCGCGAAGGTCACGACCGAGATTGCGCACAGCATTTCCAACGTCGCCGAGGCCGCGAAGCATACCACTGCGGGCGCGAATGACACCCAGAACGCGGCGCGGCTACTCACTCAGATGGCGCTCGAGTTGCAATCACTCATGGCGAAGTTCAGGGTCGACGATTCTCGCTCAACCCCGTCGGTAGGCCTTCCTTCCTGAAGAACTGAGGCGCTCGACTTGATCTGACCCATCATTCCCAGCGCAGCTAAGAGTTCAAGCGTCAGCTAGCGGCAAACCAATCCAGCGGCCTTCGCCAGCTTCTTCTGCCGATCATCAAACGTGTGGAAGCTATCCGCCTCCAGCACTAGCGCGGCGGCCACGTGCAGGATGTCGAGGGTACGGGTGCCGAGGCGCGGGGTCCATCGCGACGCAAGCTTGCGCGCCTCGGTATACATCGCTTCCGACATTGGTTTCATGGCCAGCACTCCCGCCTCTACATCGGCACGGAACGCTGCAAAGGGCCGACGGTAAGTCGCGGCGATTTGGTTTCGAAACACGCGAAGTTGTATCGCATTCTCCAGTTCCAGCTCGCCGAGCGGGGTGACGAAGATGGGAAGCGACAGGCGCGCCATCTCCGATACGGCCGCGGCGGAATTGGAGTCGGCAATGTAGAGCGACGCCAGAAAGCTGGTATCGGCGTATGCGCTCAATAGCGGTCGCGCTCGCGCGCAATCAATTCGGCGCCGGTCGGCTTGAGTATCCGATTGCCGTAAATCCGCTTCAACCTCGCCATGAAATCCGGCATCTTGGGCTTCGCTTCCGGGACGACCGGAGATAGCGTGCCGATAACGCGCTTGCGCTTGGTGATTTCGATCGTCTCGCCCTGGCGCAACATCCGTTCGACGGCGGGGAAGTTGTAGCGCAAATCGCGCACGCTGGCCTGTTTCATGTGATGCATCATAGCATCACATGAAGGCGAGGGCGAGGGCGCGGGGCGGTGGCGCGGCGTGGTTCTCGCTCCTGGATTTGCGAGAACCATGCCGCGCATATGGGGAATGATGCGCAGCCACCCTCACCCGGCGCTGCGACACGCACAGCATGTCGCGCGCCGACCTCTCCCAGCTTGCGCCTGGCCGACCAAGTCGGCAGGCGCGCGAGAGGGACTTTTTTTACATCGCGAGGCCGCCGTCAACCTGAATCACCGCGCCCGTGATGTATGACGCCGCATCCGAGAGCAGGAACGCCGCGACCGGCGCGATCTCATCCACCCTGCCGAAGCGCCCGAGCGGAATCATATTAAGCGCCTGCGTCCGATTCTCCTCGGGCAGCGTTGCCGTCATGTCGGTCTCGATGAAACCGAGCGCGAGCGCATTGACGCGCACATTGAGGCGCCCGAGTTCCTTCGCCAGCGCTTTGGTCAGCCCGATGAGCCCCGCCTTGGCGGCCGAATAGTTCGCCTGCCCCGCCATCCCGACCAGTCCGCTGACCGAGGTGATGTTGAGGATGGAACCGCGCTTCGCCTTCATCATCATGAAGGCCGAGGCGCGCGCAAAATTGAACGCGCCGGTCAGATTGGTCCTGATTACGTCGGCCCATTCGTCCTCGGTCATCATCACAAACAGCTTGTCCCGCGTGAGCCCGGCGTTGTTGACGACGCCATCGATGGTGCCGAAGTCCTTTTTGACCGCGTTGACCATCTCGCGCACCGATTTCAAATCGCCCACGTCGGTCTTGAAGGGAAGGGCTCTGACGCCGAGCGCCTCGATTTCTGACTTGAGCGCGACCGCCTGCTCCTCGCTCTTGAGATAGTTGAAACCGATATTGGCGCCGCGCCGCGCCGCTTCGAGCGCGATGGCGCGGCCGATGCCGCGGGTGGCGCCGGTGACGATAACTCCCCTTCCATCCAGATCCTTCATCTTGTCTCCATTTCGCGCCAGCGTGCTGGGTCAGGATTCCAGTCGCGTGAGCGCGCGTTCGAGCGCCGGCCGGTACTGACCGATGTACGATAGGTAGCCGTATGAGAAGGCGCGCTCAAGCGATGCGTCGTAGGCGGGGCGCTCGCCGCCCAAAGCCGCTACGAGCCAGTTGTAGAGCATCCATTCCTCGGAACGCGGCGCCTTGCGGAGTTGGTCGCGGCGCAGCATCACCTGCGTCACCTCGAGGCCGGCGACGTGCGCGAGCAGCGGGATGATTTGGCCGTCGTCGCGCTGCATCTCCTCGCGCGCAAACTGGGCCGCCGAGTATATGAGCATCGCGGCGAGACATGCCTCAACCTGGGCGGGCGTCGCGGTGGGAGCGAATCTGGCCAGGGCGCCATCAGGCGAAGAAATCACGAAAGCGAGGAATTCGGCATTCGCGTGAAGCAGAGTCGAACAAAACGCGATCGCGGCTGGAGAACCTGCGGTGGTGACGCGAGCCTTGAGTACTGTCAAAGCAGGACGCCCGAGCTGCCGCATGAACCGGCGCCGTCGCCAGGATAGCCAGTAGATGAGGCCGGAAAGCATCGCATTGAGGAGGTAGCACAGAAACGAAAAGGCCGCCCACATTAGGCGGCCTTGAGAGTCGGATTGTAGTTGGTCAGGCGCTAAAATCAGGCGCTAAACGATGACCCGCATCCGCAGGTTCTCGATGCGCGAGGATTGTCGAACTTGAAGCCCGCGCCATGAAGCCCCTCGACGAAGTCGAGCGTGACGCCCGCGATGTAGGGGAACGAAATCTCATCGACGAAGACGCGCACGTCATCGAAGTGTGCGACGCGATCGCCTTCCTTCTCGGCGTCGAAGTTAAGCTGATACTGGAAGCCGGAGCATCCGCCGCCGGTCACCGCAATGCGCAGGCCCTGCTCGTTGCCGAGGCCCTCTTTCGCGCGCATCTTGCGGACCATCTCCACCGCTTTGGGCGTCAGGATGACGTCGGGAAGCGCGGCGTTCTCTTCCGCACGCGTCTGCTGCGCGTGACCTTCGTGTTCGTGATGCAGTTCTTCGGACATTGGTACCTCCGGAAAATGACGGCCGGGACAGCCCGACCGCATTCTTAGAAGCTAATGCCCGCCGACTCCACAGTCAAGGTAGACTTAAGAGGTCGGCTTTTCCCATTCGGTCCGCGGCGGGGAAAATCATCATAAGCGATGATAGTCTTTTCGTGATTCCGTGCCGAACCTGAACAAAATCGTGACCGTGGCGGCGCGTGAGCAAGACTTTGCGATGGTTGGGTTCGCCACCATCCGCCCGCTCGACGAGCGTCGCGAGTTTTATCGCCAATGGCTCGACGACGGCCGTCATGGCGCGATGGGTTACCTCGCGCGCGAGCCCAATCGCCGATTCGATCCGCGCGTGCTCGATTCTCGGTTTACGAGCGTCGTCAGCCTCGCGTATCCGTATCATTCACCGGCGCCGCCGAAGGTCGATTGGCGCGCCGAGTTGCGCGGCCGCATCGCCGCCTATGCGCTCGGTCCCGATTATCACGATGTCGTACTCAAGAAGGCGCGCGCCGTTGCTGATACTATCGGCAAACTTCGCGAACGCGTCGTCACCCGCGCATACGTCGACACCGGTCCGGTGTTCGAGCGCGAATGGGCGGCCGAAGCGCGGCTTGGATGGTTCGGGAAGAATACCACCACGCTGAATCGCGATCACGGCTCGTATTTTTTTCTCGCGGAAATTTTCACCGACCTCGAGCTCGAGCCGACCCGCGGTCCCTATCGCGAGCATTGCGGCACCTGCACGCGATGCCTCGACCTGTGCCCCACCGCCGCGCTCGCTGAGGGCTACCTGATGGAGCCGCGCCTGTGCATCTCGTATCTCACCATCGAAAATCGCGGGCCGATTCCACGCGAGTTGCGTCCTAAACTCGGCAACTGGATTTTCGGATGCGACATCTGCCAGGAAGTTTGTCCCTGGAACGAGCCGTTTACCGAGACCATCGCGCCCGAGCTGATGCCGTTCATGCCCGACCTGATGGGTCTCGACGACGCGGGCTTCAGCAGGCGCTTCACGAAAAGTGCGATCAAACGCGCGAAGCGTCGCGGCCTCTTGCGTAACGTCGCGGTCGCGCTCGGCAACAGCGGCAATCGGGAGGCGGTACCGGTGCTCGCGCGCACGATGGAGCATGAGCCCGAGCCGTTGGTGCGATCGCATGCGGCGTGGGCGCTGGGCGCATTGGGCGGCCTCGCTGCGAGGCGCGCGCTCGAGCGCGCGCGCAAACGCGAAACCGATTCCGAGGTCATGTTAGAAATCGTTTCCGCGCTCGACGTGATGTAGCGATGGATTACGACCAGGGAAATATTCCGGCTTCCTATGACGCGGGCCGCGCCTACGCGCCCGCGACGCTGGCGCTGTGGCTGGATCGCATCTCGCGATGTGCCCCACGCGGCGCGCTCACAAGGATCCTCGACCTCGGATGCGGCACCGGACGCTACACGGCCGCGCTCGCGAACCATTTCGAGGCGACAGTTATCGCGCTCGATCGATCGGCGAAAATGCTCGCGGAGGCGCGCAAGAAATCCGCTCCCACAGTCTGCTATGCGCGCGGATCGGGCGAGGCGCTGCCGTTGCGCGACGCGTCGGTGGACATGGTTTTCATGTCGATGGTGTTTCATCATTTCGACGACAAACTTCGCGCGGCGCGAGAATGCCGCCGCGTGTTGCGCGAGGGCGGCGTGGTCTGTCTGCGCGCGGCGACCGTCGATCGCATCGCGAGCTATCCCTACGTTCCGTTTTTTGCGAGGAGCCGCGCCATCCTGGAAGCGAACCTTCAGACGCAGGATCAAATCGAATCGATTTTCAATGACGCCGACTTCGAACTCGCCCGTCACGAGCTGGTCCACCCCGAGGTCGCGGCGAACTGGCGCGGCTATGCGGAAAAGATCGCGGCAGGCGCGGACTCGATTCTCGCCCAGCTTTCCGAGCGCGAGTTCCGCGAAGGGATGCGGCTGCTCGAGGAGCATGCGTCGCGCGCTGCGGACGATCCGGTTACTGAAGTGGTGGACCTTTTCGCGTTTCGGCGCGCTTGATCATCGCCAACTTCGGCACGACGCGGACTTGTCAAACGCGCGGCATACAATGAAGAATGATTGCGATGCCCGATATCGCTGACATCCGCCGCGATTTCACGATGCTCGCCGCGCGCGAACCGATTCCGTTGGCTCGTGGAGCGCTGCTCATCGCGCAAGAGGAATATCCCGAGCTCGAAATCGACAGGTATCTCGACAAGCTCGCGGCGCTGGCTCGCGAGGCCGAAGTGGTCGTCAAGATGGGCAACGACACCATCGAGAAGATTCAGCTCCTGTCGCATTTTCTGTTCGAGCAGAAGGGCTTCGAGGGCAACCGCGACGAGTACAGCGACCCGCGCAATTCGTTTTTGAACGAAGTCATCGATCGCCGCCGCGGCATCCCGATCACGCTGTCGGTCATTTATCTCGAAATCGGCAAACGGCTCGGTTTGAATCTCTATGGCGTCGGCTTCCCGACCCATTTCCTGGTCAAGGCGGTCGATGAGCGCGGCGAACTCATCATCGATCCGTTTTACGACGGCGCGATCCTGACGCTCGAGGAAATTCGCGCGCGCCTGACCCAGGTCTATGGCCAACCGGTCGAGGTTTCACCGGCGCATCTTAAGCCGATCGGCACGCGGCACATCCTGGTGAGGATGCTGCGCAACCTGAAGGCGGTCTATCTGCAGGGCGGGGACTCGACGCGCGCGCTGTCGGCGCTCGATCGCATCCTGCTATTGGATCCGCGTTCGCTGGAAGAACTGATGGAGCGCGGCGCGTTGTACGAGAGCCTGGAATGCTTCAAGGCCGCGCTCGACGATTTTCAGAGTTTTCTGTCGCAAGCGCCCGGGCATACCGCCTCGGAAACCGCGCGCGAGGCCGTGCTGCGGCTATCGCGCCAAGTCGATCGTATCAACTGATTCACTCATAACGTGGCAGAAGTTTCTAACAAAGCCGACTTCTTCGAGGCGAGCCGCGCGGGAGTCGCGAACCTCGAACTGCGCCGCAAGCTCGAAAACGCGAGCGGGCGCCACCTCGAACACGTCGCCGAGATGCGCGCGGAGTTCCCACCGTTCGAGGCCGAACGCGACGAGGCGCGCCGCATCAAGGAAGACACCATCGCGCATCTCGACGAGTACCTGATCGCGCTGAAAGGCAAGCTCGAAGCCAACGGATGCATCGTGTTTTTTGCCGCTGATGCGGCGCAGGCGCGCGAGTACATCCTCGATGTAGCGAAGAAGAACAAGGTGAAGCGGGTGGTCAAAGGCAAATCGATGACCACTGAGGAAATCGGCCTCAACAATTCGCTGATGCGCACCGGCATCGAGGTGACGGAAACCGACCTCGGCGAATACATCGTGCAGCTTCGCCACGAGCCGCCCTCGCACATCATCACGCCCGCGATTCATCTCTCGAAGGAAGATATCGGCGAGCTATTCGCCGAGAAGCTCCACACGCCGTACACCGCCGAGCCGGAAGAGCTGACTGCGCAGGCGCGCACCAAGCTGCGCTCGATTTTTCTCGCGGCCGAGATGGGCATCACCGGCGTCAACTTCGCAATCGCGGAAACCGGCACGCTGGTCGTGATCGAGAACGAGGGCAACGGACGCCTGTCGAGTACGCTGCCGGAAATTTTCGTCGGCGTGATGGGAATCGAGAAAGTGATTCCGAAGCTCGAGGACGTGAGCCACTTCCTGGAGATTCTCGCGCGCACCGCGACCGGTCAGAAGCTGACGACCTATACCAACTTCATCAACGGGCCGCGGCGCAAGGCGGAAATCGACGGGCCGCGCGAGGTCCACGTCGTGATTCTCGACAACGGGCGCAGCGCGATGCTGGCCGATCCCGTTATGCGCGAGGCGCTCTATTGCATCCGATGCGGCGCGTGCCTCAACGTATGTCCGATTTATCGGCGCATCGGAGGGCACGCCTACAACTCGACGTATCCGGGTCCGATCGGATCGATCATCAGCCCCAACCTGTTCGGCAGCGCGGCGGGTTACCTGCCGTTCGCCTCGACGCTATGCGGAGCGTGCCGCGATATCTGTCCGGTCAGGATCGATATTCCGCGCATCCTGCTCCATTTGCGATGGAAAGAAACCGAGGGTCAGAGCGGCCTTAAGTGGCCACGTGCGGCGCAGCGTGTACGCCGAGGCGCGCGAAGATTCGCGAAGCTCGCGCGGCATCCGCGGATGATTCGTGCGTTCGGAAAGATCGGATCGTGGGTGCTGCGGCCGCTCTCGCGCGACGGATGGATAAGGTGGATGCCGCCGCCGTTTAACGCATGGACCAAAATTCGCGACTTTCCGCGGCCTCATCCACATAGCCCCCGCAAACCATCCGACACTGCGGCGAGTTGATCAAGAAACGTGGCGGAGTTCCATAAACTGCTCGCGCGACTGAAGGGCGCGCTGGAAAAACCGCAGGCGCCGGCTGCGCATACGAATCATGCGACTGCGGCATCGGTACCAGTGGCTTCGATCGCGCAACGCGCCGAACTCGCATCGACTTTCGCACGCGAACTGGAGGCGGTCAGTGGACGCTTCCTCGGCAGCCTCTCCGCCGAGCACGCCGCCTCGAGCGTCGCTGCTCTCGCGCGCGACAATGCCGCGAAGAGCGCCGCGATTGGCGAGGGCGTCGTTACGAAGATGTCACTCTTCAGCGCGGCCCTAGAGGCCGCGGGATGCACCCTGATCAAGCCGCGCGGCATCGAGAAGGGGCAGGAGAAAAGTCGCGCCACGATGATCGAGCGGTTCGCGAGTTGCGATATCGGCATCGCCGAGGCCCACTACGCGATCGCATCGACGGGAACCTTCGCGGTGATGACTGCCGAGGCGCGCCCGAGTTCGCTCACCCTGCTGCCGCCGATAAGCGTGATCATCGTGAATATTGATCGGGTGGTGCCCAATCTCGCCGCCGCAATCGCGGCCTTCGGCGTGGACGCGATCTCGACCAATCGCGTGTCGTTCATCACCGGCCCCAGCCGCACCGCCGACATCGAGAAGCGGATCGTGATGGGCGTGCACGGTCCCAAAATGCTCTACGGCGCGATAATCTGGCCGGCGAATGAATGAGGTAGTGCTGTTCCCGACTTGCCTCGCGGAAGAATTTTTTCCCGAGGCGCGCGACGCCGCGGCGGCCGTGATCGAACGGCTGCGGGTGAAGGTGCGCGCGATGCCGCGCGCGTTCTGCTGCGGCCAGGCGGCTTTCAACGAAGGCTTTCGCGCGGAGGCCAAGAAACTCGCGCGGCGCTTTCTCGAATCATGCGAGCCGGGCACGCCGATCGTGATCCCTTCGGGCTCGTGCACCAGCATGATCAAAATCTTCTATCGCGACCTGCTCGCCGATGATCCCGAACTCCTCGCTAAGGCCGATGCGATTCGTCCGTGGGTATTCGAGTTCTCGCAGTTCCTGGTCGATGTGCTGAAAGTGAAATACGTCGGCGCGCGATTCGAGCGCACCGTGACCTACCATCCGTCCTGTCATCTGCTGCGCGAACTCGGCGTCCGCGAACAGCCGCGCGCGCTGCTATCGGCGGTGAATGGAATTCGCATCGTCGATATTCGCGATCGCGAGGAGTGTTGCGGCTTCGGCGGGTTGTTCTCGGTCAAGTTCCCGCACATCTCGGGTGCGATGCTGGAAGATAAAATGGTCCGCATCCGCGAGAGCGGCGCCGAAGTGATCGTCTCGAACGATTGCGGATGCCTGATGCAGATTGGCGGCGGACTGCATCGCGCGGGCGACAAGGTTGAAACCCGCCACCTCGCGCAGATCCTCGCCGCGCGCTAGGACAGGGGGCCGCGCATCAGGTTGGATTGCGCGACCGCGTGGGCGATCTTCGTTACGCGCTCATCGAGTTTGGCGATTTGGCCCACCAGTTCCGCCATTTTGCGTTCGAGAGGAGACGGTGTCTCGCGCTTTGCCAACGCTGCACTGATGACCTCGATCCTTCCTTCCAACTCGGCGATTCGAGCGCTCAGATCGCTGGTCAAAACCCGCTTTCTGATGTTGGGAGCCTTGGAAGCTTCGGCTCCGTTGCCGTTAGTGTCGTCGTTCTGAGGGATCCCGTTGTTCTCGTCGCTTTCGAGCATTGCTTAGCTTCCCCTCTTTCGCGATACCTCCCCAATCCTCTATCCAACGCACCCGGGAATCAATGGTGTAGTAGGATTTCTCGTCAGATTGTATGACGACGGGCCAGGCACCGCTTTTGGCCTCGATTGAGGCTTTTTCCTTTGTCGCCGGCCATCCGCTTGACAGAATCCGCCGAAAATCTGAGTGTCTGAGGGCGAGAAAACCGAGCGTGGTCAACAACTCATTTGACGGCTGAAAGAGAGGACGCCAATGTTTGTCCGCAACGCCTGGTACATCGCGGCATGGTCTGACGAAATCGCCGAGCGCCCCGTCGGCCGGCGAATCCTGGGGGAGCCGATAGTCCTGTTCAGGGATTCCTCGGGAGCAATCGCCGCGCTGCAGGACCGATGCTGTCATCGCGGCGCGCCGCTCTCGTCGGGCGACGTCGTTGCGCGCGGAATCCAATGCGGGTATCACGGCCTGATTTTCGACTCCGCGGGAAAATGCGTGCTGGTGCCGGGAGATCACAAGGTGCCGCCGGGCGCGCAGGTCCGATCTTATCCCGCGGTCGAGCGGGACGCGTTCGTATGGGTTTGGATGGGCGATCCGGAGAAGCCCGATCGCTCGCGGCTCGTTCACTACCCATACCACAACGATTCCCGCAATTGGCCGCATCAGCATACGACGATGCATTTGCGCGCTGACTACCTGCTGGTGTTGGACAACCTGATGGATCTTTCGCATTTGGGCTATGTGCACAAGGGTAATGTGGGCGGTGACGCCAACACTCATGTCGAAGCCAAAATGCGCACCGTGCGAACGCCCGACGGAGTGAGATTCGAACGCTGGATGCTCGACTCGGCGCCACCGCCGACTTACATCAAGGCCGTAGGCTTCAAAGGAAAGGTCGATAGGTGGCAGGAGGTTGAATTCGTCGCTCCCAACGCCGTGTTCCAATGGAACGGCGCCATCGACGCGGGGACCGGCACGTTACGCGACTGGAAATACGATCGCCCGCGAGAAAACTGCTTCTCGTTCCGGCTATTCCACGGCATAACTCCCGAGACGGAGAACACCAGCTATTATTTCTGGTCCTCCGCGAACGGCTACAACCAGGATGACCCTCGCGCGACGCAGCAACTGTTCGATGAAATCGCCAGGACCTTCGAGCAGGACAAGGCGATTCTCGAAGTTCAGCAACAGCGGTTGCTTGAGCTTCCCGACGGCCCGCTAGTTGAGATCCACGGTGATGCGGCACGGATTCACGCGCGGCGTGCGATCGATCGGCTGCTCGCGACCGAGCAGGAGGCATAATCAGCCGCGAGCAAGCGGGCGCGGATATATCAGTGGTGCTCGAGGACGTAGGAGCCGGGCGCGGGACCGATCGGGGGATAGGCGGAATTTCCTACCTTCGTCGGCGCCGGCCGCTCTTCGCCGGAGCGCGAGCCAACCCACTTGAGCCAGTGATCCCACCAGGTACCGCGGTTGTCGGTTGCACCTCGGAGCCACAAATCAGAATCATCCGGCAGCCGCGAATTCGTGAAATAGTGCGACTTCAGGTTTCCCGGCGCACTCACCAGGCTCTGCACGTGTCCGCTCGAATTGAGGACGAAGTCGATCTTGCCACCGAATAATTGCGTCGCGCGATAGCATGCCTGCCAGGTGCAGATGTGATCGGTCTGACCGGCCAGCAGGTACATGTCGGATTTTATCTTCCGCAGATCGATGGGCCTGCCGAGAATCTTGATGGCCCCCGGCTTCGCGAGCGGGTTATTCAGAAACAGCTTCAGAAATCCTTCGTGCAGCTTGGCCGGAAGATTGGTTGAGTCACTGTTCCAGTAGAGGATGTCGAACGCGGGCGGCTGCTCGCCCATCAGGTAGTTGTTGACCCAGTAATTCCACACCAGGTCGTTGGGACGCAGCCACGCGAACACGCGAGCCATATCGTCGCCCGAGAGCACGCCCTTCTCTCGTGAGCGCTCGACCGCATCGGCGACGATTTCCTCGGTTGCAAACATCCCCGTCATCGAGGGCAATGAGGTATCGAGCATCGTGACCAGCAGCGTTCCCGCATTGACGCGCTTGTCTTTGGTCGCGGCCAAATGACCGAGCGTGAGCGACGTCGTGATACCGCCCGCGCAAATCCCAAGCACGTTGCAATCGGGACCACCGCTTACCTCGCACGCGACCGCCATCGCCTTCTGGCACGCCTCGACGTAGTCATCGAGGCCCTTGTCGCGCAGCGCGGCGTTCGGATTGCGCCAGCTGATCGTGAAAATCTGCACGCCGTGATCGAGTGCGTACTCGGTGAAGCTGCGCTTGGGCGCGAGATCCATGATGTAGAACTTGTTGATCTGCGGCGGAATGATCAGCAGCGGGCGCGCGAAAACCTTTTGCGCGCGCGGCTCATACTGGATCAGCTCAAAAAGATCGCCACGATAAATCACCGAGCCGGGCGTCACGCCGAGATTCTCACCGACCCGGAACGGACGCTTGTTCGACCTGCGACGGCATCCCGCCGTTGTTGATCACGTCGTCGAAGAAGTTGCGCATCCCACGCATGAGGCTGAGGCCGGCGCTGTCGAAGGCACGCTTGATCGCGGCGGGATTTCCCATCAGCACGTTGGTCGGCGCGAGCGCCTCGGTAATCAGCATCGTGGCGAAGCGAAGTTGTTCGGCGTCCTTCCAATCGATGCTCTGGTCCTCCTGGACGAGGTCGAGAAGCGAACTGCGCCACGCGAGGTACGTCTGCATCATGCGCTTGTAGATCGGATGCTCGGCGAAGGCGGGATCGGTAAAGCGCTTGTCGCTCGCTTGCGGCGCGATCTCCGAATTGCCCAGCCCGATCTGCACCAGATCGATCGCAAGTTGCCCCATCCGCGACATCACGGAATCGGGGCGCGAGGTGAGGAAACGCCCCAGCTCGGTGAGCATGCCGACGAGCTGCTTGGGTTGGAGATCGATGAACGGATTGGCCCCGAGGATCGAGTTGATCGCCGGATGCTCTTCGCTCAAAGCATCATGAACGTTCATTTTTGGAGTCGCAGCCATCGCAACCTTTCGGTCGTAACGAAACCCTTGTTTGCGCGCAACGCAAGCCGCTACAAGAATATGCTCGTCACGTATAGCGCGATGCCCCCAGGATGGAAATCCTCGCAGTGCGTGCGCTCTGGGACACCACGCAGCCGCAATGCTAGTATGTGAATCGGGAGCAAAACGGTGCGCGTTTTTATTAGCCACTCTGACGAAGATCGACTCTTAGCCAATCAGATTGCGACAAGGCTGGAAAAAGCGGGCAATCATGTCTGGTTTGACGAGTTAGAAATCGATCCCGGCGAGAATATCCTGCGGAAGATCGGCGAAGCCCTCGACTCTTCCGACGCGATGGTCGTCATAGTGTCTCCCGCTGCGGGGAACTCGCGGGTGGTTCAAGAAGAGGTCTCGTACGCTCTCGGCTCGAAAAAGTTCAAAAACAGACTTATTCCGGTGATCGTTAAGCCGACGAGTAAGATGCCTTGGATCCTGAAAAAGCTGAACCCTGAAAAGGGTGACCCGGCTGAGGTCAGCAGGCGCATCATTCACCGTTTGAAAATGACAGAAGCGTGAGCATCGGTGCCCGCACCGCACGAGCTTTTCATTTCGCACGCTTCGAGCGACAAATACTTTGTAGACCGCCTCATCAAAGTTCTTGGCCGACATCGAATTCGATTCTGGTATAGTCGCTCCCACCTTGTGGGCGCGGAGCAGTGGCATGACGAAATCGGCAAGGCACTAGGGCGCTGCGATTGGTTTCTCCTGATTCTTTCTCCTGCCGCGGTGCGCTCGATGTGGGTGAAACGTGAATTGCGCTATGCGCTAAAAGCCAAGCGTTATAATGATCGCATAATTCCAGTCCTTCTCCGCCCGTGTGACTACGGCGAGTTGTCTTGGACGCTTGATGCAATCCAGATGATCGATTTCTCTAAAAACTTCGAACAGGGATGCCGCACGCTGTTCCGCATTTGGAAACGTGAGTACAGGCCCGATGCTCACAAAACAAAACGGAAGCGCTGAACTTTAGACCGCCAACAACTCTAGCCCGTGCGAGAACATCGTCGGCGCTGATAGCGCGATATCTTCCCAATGCGGGTCGTCGCGCTTGCCGCGCCTATGCAGCATCACGTTGAAACATGTGATCACGCCGAAACGATATCCGGCGAACGCACGGAACCATCGCACCTGGTCCGCCGGAATCGGAACCCCCGCGCTTTTCGAGTAGATGTCGACGATCTCGTCCGGGATCAGCGGCGTAGCGGTGTTTACCATGCCGGCCTCAACGAAGCTCGCACGATCGGCAAAGAAGCAAATCCATCCGAGGTCGAGCAACGTCGGGCCGATCATCGAGATCTCCCAATCGATCACCGCGACTGCTTTGTGATCTTTGAACAGGATGTTCGAGAACTGGAAGTCCCCGTGAACGATCCCGATGCGCGGGCTCTTCGGCAGCGACGAGCGCAGCTTCTCGCGCAGCTCGGGCGCGCGCGCGACGACCTTCGGGTCGAGCGTGTCGCGATCGAGCAGATGATCGAGCCGTTTCATCTCCTCGCTCAGCTCGGTGACATTGCCCCATGCGTCGCGGCGCGGCTCCCATGGCACTCGATGCAACGCGGCGAGCGTTTCGATTCCCGTCCGCGCGTAGGCGCGCGCCTCGTCGCGAGGCAACGTGACATCGGCGAGTTTGAATCCATCGACGAAGCCGTCGACGAAGTACGGGCGCCCGAAGAATTCCGCCTCGTCACCATACCAGAGGATCGGAGGCACCGGGACATCGGTGTCCGCGAGCGATTTCATGATCCGCGCCTGCCGCACTACGTCGGCCGGGCCCGCGATCCTCACGCCCTCAGGCGCCACGCGCAGCACCAGCTTGCCCGATGGCCCCCCGGATGTGGTGCGCTCGAGGATGAAGCTGTAGCCGAATCCCGCGTGCCCCGGGAGCGGCGAGACCTCGAGGATGCGCGCGCCGGGGTCGCCGGTTTTCGCGCGCACCATCGCGGTGGCCTGGCGAGTTATCTCTTCGATAGTGGCCGGCATTGCGACCTCATCCCTTCATTCCAACCTGCGCGTGCGCCGGATGGAGGCTCTTCTGCGCGCTCGGACGCCCATCGACGCGCTTGAACCACGCATTCACGTTTTTCAGCGATGGATCGATTTTCTGCCCGACGCCGCCGCCGAAGTCGAGCGCCGCGAACAGGATGATGTCCGCGATGGTGAAGCGATTGCCCGCGATGTAGTCCTTGCCTTCGAGCAGGCCATCGAGCCACTTGAGGTTGTCCTGCACCGTCGCCTTCAGCCCCGCCGCGGCTTCCGGCATGAGGCGCATCCGGCCGTTGAAAATCTGCTGACCTTCCGCGAAGCGAAATCCGTTGTAGAGATTCTCGGTGATGCGCTGCTCGATGCGGCGCTGCCACATGCGCGCCTCGGCGCGTTCTTCGGCATTGGCGCCGATCAGCGGCGGATTGGGATGCTTCTCTTCGAGGTATTCCCAAATCGCGACGGTCTCGCCGATGCATTTGCCGTTGTCGAGTTCGAGCGCGGGAAGCTGTCCGCCCGGGTTACGATCGGTATATGGGGGGCGGCGGTTCTCGCCCTTCATCAGGTCGATGTCTTTGCGCGGAATGTCGATTCCCTTCTCAGCCAGGAACATACGCATCGCGCGCGGATTGGGTCCAAATGAATCGTATAGCTGCATGGCTTCCTTCCTTATGTCCGCAAGACGCGGGCGGCTGAAATATACAACAGGCTTTGCCGCGGCTCCTAACCGCGCGAACTATACTTTATAGGTTTCGCTCGACTCCGCTTCGCTCCGCCTCGCGAGCGCCTGCGGCGCGGCTGCGCCCACTTCGTGCCTCGCTTATTGCCTAGGTGGTCCTGCGCATGTAGGAATCTGTCATGCGATTTTGCCCGCATTGCGGGGCGCCGCTCATGGCAGGCGCTAAATTCTGTGTCGAATGTGGCAGGGCGGTGGGCGACGGCGCTGCGCCAGGTGCATCGCCCATTGGATCGGCGAGCCAGCAAAAGCAGGCGCCGCCCAAACCTCCGTCCGCGACCGGGGTGCAGCTCACGACGGCCTTTATCGTGGTGTTCCTATCCATCACGATCCTCGGTCTCGGAGCGACCGCCTACCTCTACCTGCGTCCGATATCGGTTGAGCCGAAGCAGCTCGCGAGCGCGCCGGAATCGCAGGGTCCAGCTGGACAAGGAGCGGCAGGAGGCCAGGCCCCAGGCGCGGCCGGATCGCAGGGTGAGGGTACGCTGCCACCGGGGCATCCGAAGATCGAGCTGCCGACCGAGGCGCGCACCTTGATCGACAAGATCGAGAAGGAGGCAAACGACAAGCCCGACGATATCAGCGCGTGGGTGAAACTCGGAACTGTCGAGATGCGCGCCGCACTGTTCGACAATTCCTTCTATCAGAAGGCTGCCCAGGCGTATGGCCACGTGCTCAAGCTCGACCCCGAGAACCTCGATGCGCTGCGCGGAATCGGCGACATCGACTACGACCAGCAGCATTACGATGAGGCCGCGGCGGCGTATGAGCATTACCTGAAGCACAGGCCGAAGGATCCCGAAGTCATCACCGACCTCGGCACGATGTACCTCTACACCAACAATGCCGACCAGGCGATCGTGCAATATAAAAAGGCGATCGCGATAAAGCCGGATATGTTCCAGCCCTATTTCAACCTCGGCGTCGCGTATGGCGAGCAGGGCGACAAGGGTGATGCGGCGATCGCATTCACCAAGGCGATCTCGCTCGCGCCTGACGACGATCGGCGCAATTCGGCGAAGCAGGCATTCACCAAGTACACCGGAATGTCGGCGGATGAGGCCTCCAAACTCGCCTCGACGCTGCCCGGGCCGAAGACAGCATCGCCGAACGCCGCGGGCGCCTCGAAGCCCGAGGTCGCGGCTGCCCCGAAGCCGGGCGCCACCACCTTTCATTCGTCATTCGAGGAAATGATCCGCAACCTCCCGTTCGTGGGGCCGAAAGTCAGCGCGATCAACTGGCCCGAGAATCAGCGCGCAACCGTGGTGATGGATAATTTTCCGATGGATCAGATGCCGCCGTTTGCGAAAGACAAGTTCCTCGGCGATTTGAAAGCGGGCATCGATTCCGCCAAGGCCGCCAACCACGTCACCGGGCCGGTCCAGGTCGATCTCGTGGACGCACAGAGCGGTCATGTGATGCAATCGGTCACGCAGTAGGCGAGGGAGGCAACATGGATGCAGCAACCGCGCGGCGACTGGCGAAAATCGCACCGCTTCAAACCCTCACGCTCACTCATTACGGGCGCAAATCGGGCAAGCCCTATGACGTCATCATCTGGTTCGTGGTCGAGGGCGATCGGATGTTCCTCGCCACTTCGAACAAGAGTCGCAATTGGGTCCGCAATGTGAAGGTAAAGCCCAACGTCGTGATCAAAGCCGGCAGCGAGAACTTCACCGCCACCGTCAGTGCGATCACTGATGATGCGCAGCGCGATCATGTGAGGAATCTGGTGCAGGCGAAATACTGGTATGCGCTGCCATTCATCCTGTTGGGCCGATTGTTGCAGAATTTGGGAGTGATGAAGGACAACACCGGCACTTTCGAAGTGCACCCCGGTTAGGTCGGCTCTCCGCCCTCCGCGATTTTCTTGAGGCTTTCCAACCAAACCTGATGCCCCTTGAGCAGCATCGGACGCAGATACCATGAGCCGATCGCGCCGAGGATGCCGTTCTGGCACTCCTCGGTGATGATATGGCATCCGCTGTCCGACGGCTCCAGGAGCCATCCGTGGTAGACCGGCAGCATCCCCTTGCCATTCCATCCGAGTTCATGCGGCGGATCAAAAACCAGCACCGTGCTGTTCACCGTCGCGCCGAAAGTTTTCCAGATGAAGTTGGCGCCGAGCGCGAGGTCGGGGCCCGTCGTGTTTTGAAATCGGAGGTTGGCGCTGTTGCCGTACCATGTGGGCCAATTCGCGGCCCGAATGAGCCATCGCCACACGCGCTCGGGCGGCGCGGCGATCGCAATTGCGTTGCGCGCGTAGACTCGGGCATTTTCCGGCTCAAATCCCTTCGGCCACTTCATCGTCCCCCTCCCATTACCGTTTCGCCGCAACCACCACTTCAGAGCTCAATGCGAGCGACGTCACGATGTCGAGGTGTAGAATCCTCCAATCCGAATGCGGGATGAATTCGAGCAACTCGATGGGACGGCATCCGCCCAGCAGCGACGGCTCGAACTTCCACAGGCTTAACCATCCCGCCGAAAACATCTTGGTCACCGCCGAGCGCCCATGGGTGAGGCTGACGGCGCATAGCAGCCCTTCAGGTTCGAGCACGCGATGCACTTCGCCGACCAGCGCAGCGATGTCTTCGCGGCTCAGTAAGTCGAAAACATAGTTGGTGAAAAATCGGTCGGCGCTTTCAGAACGCAGGTCGAGGCTCATCGAACCGTCGGTCTTGACTATCTGCACGCGACGCCCGAACGGCGCGAGCCGCTCGGTAGCCAGATTCACCATCGTGGCGCTGATGTCGAAGCCTACGTAGGTCGCGTCCGAGGACAGATGGCGGGCGAGCAGCCGTTCGGCGATTCTGCCGGTGCCGCATCCGAACTCGACAACGTGGTGCGCATTGCCGAAGTCGCCCTGCTCGATCATGCGATCGATGGCGGCTGCCTCGTAAAAGCGGCTCCAATCCTGACGCGCCCCCATCCGGTCGTAAAACTGCATCGCCTGCGCCGGCGTCAGCGTTTTGTCCTCGGCCATTGAGGAGGATTGTACTCCTCTCTGCACTCTCCGGCGTAAGGAATCAGAATCAGGCAAAACCACAAAGGCACAGAGACACAGCCGGACCCCTTGATCCCGCGTCTAGCGATCAAGGGCCGCCGGTACTAACTTTGTGTCTTTGTGCCTCTGTGGTTTTTCTGGATTGCTGCCCGATTTACGGCAACAACGAGGCGGCGTGGACGGGGAGGCCGAGCCCGGAGTTGAACGCGGTCGTGGCGGCCGTCATGTACGGCGCGGGATAGACGCCAATCAAAATCGTCGCCACCAATGCAATCATGATCGTCGCAACCAATCCCGGACGCAGACTCATGCGGCCGACCGAGACTCCGCCTTCCTGCATATACATCGCGACTATGATGTAGATGTAGTAGTAGGCCGCCATCACGCTGTTGAGCACCGCGATCAAAACCAGCCACACCTGACCGGCTTGCAGCGCGCCGGAGAAGATGTAGAACTTGCCGACGAAGCCCACCAGCGGCGGCACGCCGGTGAACGAGAGCAGGAAAATCGCCATCGCAGCCGCCATCGCTGGCGCACGCTGCGCGAGCCCGCGATAGTCCTGGATCAGGTCATTCGACTCGCCGCGGCGTTCCAGCGCGGTGACCACGCCGAATGCGCCGAGGTTCGCGACTACGTATCCCAGCAGGTAGTAGAGCATCGCGGCGCCCGCCTCCGGCACCACCGACGCCATCGCGACCAGCAAGTATCCGGCGTGCGCGATGGCTGAGTACGCGAGCATCCTTTTGATGTTGGTCTGCACCAACGCGACGACATTTCCCACCGTCATCGTGAGCGCGGCGATTACCCATAGCACCCGCGACCATTCGGCGCTGACCGCGCCAAGATGGAGCGGGAAAACGCGCAGGAATCCGGCGAATGCCGCGAGCTTCACGCCGGTCGCCATGTAGGCGGTGATGGGGGTCGGCGCGCCTTCGTAGGCATCGGGCGTCCACATGTGAAACGGCACCGCGGCGATTTTGAAGCCGAATCCGATCAGCATCATGCCGATGCCGAGCAGCAACAGCGGACTGCCGAGCCCGAACCCATTGTTCAGGGCGGTGCGAATCGGTTCCAGCTTGATGGTGCCGGTGGCGCCGTATATCAACGCGATTCCGTACAGCAGGAAGCCGGTCGAGAAAGCGCCGAGCAGGAAATACTTGATCGCGGCCTCGCCGGAGCGCGGGTCGGTGCGCTTGAGGCCGGCAAGAACGTAAATCGCGATCGACATGGTCTCGAGGCCGAGGAAGATGATGATGAGGTCGCCCGCCGCCGCCATCAGCATCATGCCGAGCGCCGCGAAGAGTATCAGCGAGTAGTATTCCGCGCCGGGCAGGCGGACCTCGTCGGCGTAGTTGAGCGACATCAGAACGATCATCGCGGCGACGAACAGAATCGCCAGTTCGAAAAAGACCGCGAAGTCGTCGATCGCGATCGAGCCCGAGAATGCGGTGGTGTTTTGCCCCGACATCGCCAGTGTGAGCACGAATGCGATCGCGATCGACGCGATGGCCAGCCATCCGAGGCCGTCGCTCTCGTCGTCAGGGACGCGCACCCCGACCAGCAGCACCACGATCGCGGCGATTGCGATGGTGATCAGCGGCAGGATCGGGAGCCACTGGAAATCGATTGCGGTGAGGCTAAACGGGGTCATTGGTCAGCCGGCGATAACAACGCGACAGGCGTGAATGGGGCGGCGAGTGAAACATTCGCAGACCTAACCCCCTCACCATCTTCCCCTTCAGGGAGGGGGGAATAGAGCAACAAATCGCTTCGCATAGACGGGGCGCTTCCGCCGGTTTGCGCGATTTGGCTCATACGGCGCTCCTCGTCGATGCGCGCGTGCGCGGATTGGACCCGCGACAGCACCTGCGCGATCGAGGGTTCCATTCTGCGGATGATGAAGTTCGGATACAGCCCCATCACCACCATCAACCCGATTAGCGGGACCATCGTCGCGATCTCACGCGCGTTGAGGTCGCGGATCGTCTCATTAATCTTGTGCGTGATAGGTCCGAACATCACGCGCTCGTAGGTCCACATCATGTAGAGCGCGCCAAGAATGACGCCGGTGACCGCAAATGCGACCGCCTGCCACGACTGCATATAGCTGCCGAGCATGATGAGAAACTCGCCGACGAATCCGTTGAGCCCCGGCAATCCGATCGACGACAGCATCGCGAACATGAACACCGCGGCGTAGATCGGCACGCTGTGCCAGAGCCCGCCGTACTCGGAGATTTCGCGCGTGTGGCGGCGCAGGTAAATCATTCCGACCAGCAGGAACAGCGCGCCGGTCGAAATCCCATGATTGAGCATCTGGTAAACCGCACCGTCGACACCTTGCAGATTGAAGGCGAAGATTCCGAGCACCACGAATCCCAGGTGGCTGACCGACGAGTACGCGATCAGCCTTTTCAGATCGGGCTGCACCATCGCGACCAGCGCGCCGTAGATGATTCCGATCACCGCGAGCGCCATGAACAGCGGCGTCGCCTCGATCGCCACCGCCGGGAACAGCGGGATCGCGAAACGCAGAAACCCGTAGGTCCCCATCTTCAGCATCACGCCCGCGAGGATAACCGAGCCGGCGGTCGGCGCGTTGGTGTGCGCGTCGGGCAACCAGGTGTGCACCGGCCACATCGGGACTTTGATCGCGAATGCGAGCGCGAACGCGGCGAACATCCAGCGCGCCTCGGTCGCGGTCATCTGCACGCTGTACAGAGCCGGCAGGTCGAAGGTAAGGGCGGCGCCGTGAGAGTGATGGGTCATCACCAGGTAGATGATCGCGGCCAGCATCAGGAAGGAGCCGATCATCGTATAGAGCACGAACTTGACCGCGGCGTAGATCGGCCGGCCGTGTCCCCATATGCCGATCAGGAAATACATCGGAAACAGCATCAGCTCCCAGAACACGTAGAACATGAACAGGTCGACCGCGAGCAGCGTGCCGAGCAGACCGGTCTCGAGCGCGAGCATAAAGAAGCAGAATTCGCGCGGGCGATGGTCAATATCGCCGCCGCCGGAATAGAGCAGCGAGAGCGAAATCAGGATCGTGGTCAGCACGATGAGCATGAGGCTGATGCCGTCCATGCCGAGGTGATAGGAAATTCCGAACTGCGGAATCCACGGATACTGCTCGACGAATTGATAGCCGGCCTGCGACGGATCGAAGGCGCGAAAGAGATAGAGGCTGAGCGCCAGCGGGAGCAGCGAAAAAATGAACGCGGAATTCCAGATCGTGCGCTCCTCGCTCTGCAGCAGCACGAAAAACGCGCCGATCAGCGGAGAGAACACCAGGTAGGTAAGGATTCCGCCGGCCATCAGTGCGTCACCAGGTAGAGGTAGTAGGCCACGATCGCGAGCACGCCGAGCACATATACGAAGGCGTACTGCTGGACGTTGCCGGTTTCGAGGCGGCGTGAGAGTTGCCCGCCGGTCTCGACCGTGAGGCCGGCACCGTTGACCAGCCCATCGATCATGAAGGAATCGACCACGCGTCCGAGTACGAAAGTGGAAACCCAGAACAGCGGCCGCGAGACGATCGTGTTGTAAAGATCGTCAACGTAATACTTGTTGAGCAGGACCTTATATGCGGACTGCAACTGGTACGCGATCAGATACGGCATGCCGGGAGCCTTGATGTAGAAGTACCAGGCCAACACAATGCCGAGGGCCGCGAGCCCGAGCGAGGCGCCCGTCAGCATCGGAAAGTTGCCATGCAGGACAGGAGCGAACTCGCCGACCGAGGGAGCGAGGAACGCGCCAATCTTGTTGCCCCACAGCAGACCTTCCGGAAGACCGACCGATCCGCCTACCACCGCCAGCGCCGCAAGTACCATCAGCGGAATCGTCATCGCCGGCGGCGATTCGTGGATGTGATGTTCCTTCTCCGGATCGACGCGCGACTCTCCGTGGAAGGTCAGGAAGATTAGCCGGAACATATAGAAGGAAGTCATCGCGGCGGTGATGATGCCGAGTAGCCAGAGCCGCACGTGACCCGAGTTGTATGCGGAATCAAGGATCTCATCCTTAGAGAAGAAGCCCGAAAATGGAGGGATCGCCGAGATTGCCAGCGTCGCGATCAGCATCGTCGCGTAGGTGATCGGCAGCTTCTTGCGCAGCCCGCCCATCTTGAACATGTCCTGCTCGCCGCCCAGCGCATGAATGACGGAACCGGCGCAGAGGAACAGCAGCGCCTTGAAGAAGGCATGCGTCATTACGTGGAAGATGCCGGAAGCAAATGCGCCGACGCCCACGCCGAGGAACATGTAGCCGAGCTGGCTGATGGTCGAGTAAGCGAGAACCTTTTTGATGTCGGGTTGAACCAGCGCGATTGACGCGGCGTAAATCGCGGTGAGAGCGCCGATGGTCGCGACCAGCTCCATCGCGGTGGGCGCAAGCATGTAGAGGAAGTGCATCCGCGCGACCATGTAAACGCCGGCGGTCACCATCGTCGCGGCATGGATCAGCGCGCTGACCGGAGTGGGGCCCGCCATCGCGTCGGGCAGCCATACGTAAAGGGGGATCTGGGCGGATTTGCCGGTCGCGCCGACGAAGAGAAGGATCGCGGCGATGGTCGCCGTTGCGGGTCCCAGGGCGCCGACGTTGTCGCGCAACGCTGTGAAATCGAGGGTCCAGATTCCGTGCGCGCCGAGTGCGGCAACGATCGTGAAAATGCCGAGCAGAAATCCCGCATCGCCAATGCGATTGACGATGAAGGCCTTGCGGCCCGCATAGGCAAAGCTCGGATTGGTGTACCAGAACGAGATAAGGAGGTAAGAGCACAGCCCGACGCCCTCCCAACCCATGAACATGAGGAGGAGGTTGTTGGCGAGGACAAGGATGAGCATCGAAAGCTCAAATAGATTCAGATAAGCGAAATAGCGTGCAAAATCCTCGTCATGGGCCATGTAACCAACGGAGTAGAGATGGATGAGAGCGCCTACGCCGGTGACGATAAGCGTCATAAGGGCAGATAGAGCATCAAGTTGCAGTGCAAAATCAGCCTGGAACATTCCGGCATGGATCCATGGCCATAATGTAGTAGTCAGTAAACTACTGGAGGGCATCATGAGGAGCTTCGCGAAGGCCAGCGCGGCTATCGCAAAAGAGGCGAAAATCGCGCCAGGGCCAACGATATTTACGGCACGCCGGCCCCATCGGGCGCCAAGAAACAGGTTGAACAGGAACCCGAGGGCTGGGTACAGCAGGATTAGGCCTAATGCTGGATATTGTGACGCCATGTTATTTTCGGGTCACCACTTCATCAGGTCCAGTTCGTCGGCGTTCACGGTTTCTCGATTGCGGAAAATCGAAATGATGATCGCGAGGCCGACCGCGGCTTCTGCGGCGGCGACCGTCATGACGAAGAAAACGATCACTTGACCGTCCATGGAACCCAGGCGCCGCGCCAGCGTCACGAACGTCAGGTTGACCGCGTTCAGCATCAGCTCGATCGACATGAACATCACCAGGATGTTGCGCCGCAACAGGACGCCTGCGACTCCGATCGCGAAAATCGCGGCGCTGAGCGCCATCAACCAGCTGTATGGCACCATCATGACGACGCTCCCTGCTTTGGCGCGGCTGCCGACGGGCGCTCCGGAAGAGCGCGGCGGGCGACGGCCACTGCTCCTATCACCGCGACCAGCAGCAGTATCGAGGTCGTCTCAAATGCCATCAGGTACTGACCAAACAGCGTCTGCGCCAGGCTGTCGATCGAACCGTAGCCGGCCGCCACAGTCACCGCGCCGAGTGTGGTCCTGGTCTTCGACAGGAACACGAACAGTTCCGCAGCCATCGCGGCCACCGCGATTGTCGCAAAGAATTTCAGTCCCAGATGACCTACCGGAACCGGCTCGGCTTGCAGGTTAAGTAGCCAGATGACGAACAGGAACAGCACCATGATGGCGCCGACATAGACGATGATCTGCAGGAAGCCGACCGTGACGGCGTCGAGCGCAATGAAGAGTGCGCCAATCGCAATCAGCGTCAGGATCAGCGCGAGCAGGCAGTGGATAGGACTTTTCTGCACCACCACACCAAGCGCTGAGATGATCGAAACCAGCGCGAGAAATATGAAGAGCTCGACCGGCATCAGCGCGCCGCTCCTGTCGCGATCACCACCACGAATGCGGTGACGAGCACATTGAGGAGGCCGAGCGGCACCAGCCCCTTCCATCCCAGCTTCATCAGTTGGTCGTAGCGGAAGCGCGGCAGCGTCCATCGCACGAGGATCTGCAGCCAACAGAACAGCACGACCTTAATCCAGAACGCGATAACGCCCATGATTACCACCACCGCGCGCGGCAGCAGCAGTTGAAGCGAGCCGAAATGAAATCCGTCGCTATATAGCCACGGCACTTGCCATCCGCCGAAAAAGAACAGCGTCAGCAACACCGCGACCAACACCACTTCGGCGAAGTCGGTGAGCATGAAGGCGGCCTGTTTGCCGCCCGAGTATTCGGTGAAGTATCCGGCGACGAGTTCCGATTCGCCCTCAGGCAAATCGAACGGCACGCGCTTGGATTCCGCCATGCCGGCTGTCATCAACATCAGGAATGCCACCGGCTGGAGGAAAATTCCCCATCGTGGCAGCCATCCGAACCACACGCCGCCCTGCTGGCGTACGATGTCCTGCAAATCGAGGGTGCCGAACGTGATGACGATTGAAATGATCGCGAGTCCCATCGCGATCTCGTATGAAATCATCTGCGCGGTGGCGCGCACGCCGCCCAACAGCGCCCATCGATTGTTCGAGGCCCATCCGCCCAGCGCTACTCCATAAACCCCGACGCCGATCGTGGCGAGGATATACAGCGCGCCCGCGTTAATGCTCGCCGCCTCGAGCTGCACGGTGCGGCCCTCGATCTGGATCGTGTCGCCCATCGGCACCACCGCAAATGTCACCAGCACCGGGAACAGCGCGAGGAACGGACCGAGCGCATGGAGGAACTTGTCCGCGCCCTCGGGAACGAAATCTTCCTTGGTGAAGAGTTTCAAAGGATCCGCCATCAGCGTGTTCATTAATCCGAAGTTCGGCAATCCCATTCGCTTGCCGACGCCGAAGATCGCGGCGCGATTGGCGCCGACGCGATCCTGAATCAGCGCGCTGCCCTTGCGCTCGAACCACAGCAGGACCGCCGACAGGCTCAGCACCACCAGCAGGATCACAATCGCTTTGACAGCGCCGATTAGAAGGTCAATCGCCACGGTTGGACAGTTCGTCAATCAGTTTGACGGTCGACTCCGGAGTGAGGTTTTCGTAGAAGCGATCGTGGTTGAGCTGCAGCATCGGTGCGGTGCCGCATGAGGCGAGGCATTCGGCTCGGCCCAGGGTGAATTTCTTATCCGCGGTGGTCTCGCCGACCTTGATGCCGAGTTTGTCGCTGATTGCTTCGACGATTTGCTCGGCGCCGCGCAGGCGGCACGAGACATTCGTACATACTTCCAGGTGCCATTTCCCGACCGGCTGCTGATAGAACATCGTATAGAAGGTCACCACCGCGCGAACATGCGCGGGAGGGAGTTCCATCAGCTTCGCGACGTAAAGCTGGGCGTCGCCGCTGAGCCATCCGAACTCGCGTTGCGCGATCCAGAGGGTCGGGAGCAATGCGGCCTGGCGCGTCGGATAATGGGTAAGCAACTCGCGGTACTCCGCGAGCGCGGCCTCGGAGAACTTTATCTCAACGCCGTCGGACATGGGCGGCTCTATTATTCAACCTTACAGAGTTAGATGGTCCCGCATACGGAATTCTAATGACAGGTTCCTAAGATTCCCTAATTATTTCGTCAGCGCAAGCGATTTGATGGGCGAACTTGCAGCCTTCCGATAGACGGGTTATCTATCGCGCTGACAGTAGTTGGTAAAGATGTTTGCAGAGCGCAACCACTTCTTAATGTGAAGATAATTTCTGGACATGCGCGCGGACGGAAGCTGAAGGCGCCGCGGGGATTGACCACCCGCCCCGCCACCGCACGAATGCGCGAATCGATCTTCTCGCGTCTCCTCGTGCGGCTCGATTTCCAGGGACTCTCGGTGCTCGACATTTTCGCCGGCAGCGGCTCGCTCGGCATCGAGGCTCTCTCACGCGGAGCAGCGCACGCGACATTCATCGATTCGTCGAAAGCGGCGACTGCCGTCATCCGCGAAAACCTCGAGACGCTCGGATTCGCGGATCGCGCAAGCATCATCGCGCACGATTTGCGGCGCGCGCTGCCGCGGCTATCGCGCGAGAAAAAATCCTTCGGGTTGGTATTCGTCGATGCACCTTACGCTGACGATATCAGCAATCAGGTGATGCGGATGCTGGCGGACCTCCGCCTCGTCGCGGATGGCGGATGGGTAGTGATTCGGCAATTCAAGCGCGCGCCCGAACCTCCTCCGGCGCCGGCAGGTTTCGAAACATACAATATATCAACTATCGGCGATCATCGAATCGCCTACTACCGGCGACCCCTCGCGGTCGTCGAAGCAGCAAGCGGATGACGAGATGACAAGCAAGGGCAAGGAATCAAGGACGATGCTCGCGGTCTATCCAGGGACTTTCGATCCGATTCACAACGGCCACATCGACGTTGTGCGGCGCAGCGTTCAGCTGTTCGACGAGGTGATCGTCGCCGTGGCGCATAATCCCGACAAGGACAATGCGCTGTTCACCCCCGACGAGCGGGTCGACATGATTCGCGAGGCGCTGCACGACCTCGAGCCGAAAGCCCGCGTCGACAAATTCCACGGCCTGTCGGTTGACTACGCCGAGCGCATCGGCGCCAAAGTTATCATCCGCAGTCTGCGCGCGGTCACTGACTTCGATTACGAACTGCAAATGGCGGCGATGAACAAGCAGATGCGCCCCAATGTCGAGACGGTATTTCTGTTCGCGAATCCCAAACTGTTCTTCAGCGCCTCGCGACTGATCAAGGAAGTGGCGAGCTACGGCCAGCGCGTCCCCGAGTTGGTGCCGGAATTCGTAATGAATCGCCTGCGCGCGAAACTCAAGGTGGATTAGAGCCACGGAGCATTTCCAATCTTGCGCAACGCGGTTGCGCGTTCGACAAAATCTCGAAATTCGCTTGTCGGTTTCTCGGCGACGCGCGCACGTCCGGTTTCCACAGATTGCTGGGCAAGCTAAGATTGCGGCGCGGCTGGATTTACCGCCGCCGAATCTGCTCCGGGAAAGAACATGATCAAATTGAATCGCAGAGTTGCCGCATTGCGGCCCTCCGCCACGCTCGCCGCCGACCAGCGTGCCAAGGAAATGCGCGCCGCGGGCATCGATGTGATCTCGCTCGATGCCGGCGAGCCAGACTTCGACACGCCCGAAAGAATCAAGGAAGCCGCGCGCAAGGCGCTCGCGGCCGGTAAGACCAAATACACCGCAGTCGCAGGCGTTCCCGAGCTTAAGGAAGCGATTCGCGCGAAGCTTAAGCGCGACAATCATCTTGACTACGAGCCCGCGGAGATCATCGCGTCGGCGGGATGCAAGCAGGCGCTCGCCAACGTCATCGCCGCGATGTTCGACGAAGGCGACGAGGTCATCATTCCCACCCCGGCGTGGGTCAGCTTTTCTGCGATCGTGGATCTGTCAGGCGCGAAGCCGATCCAGGTCCGCGCTCGCGAGGATCGCAACTTCCAGCTCACACCGGACGCGCTAACCAAGGCGATCACGCCTCGCACGCGCGCGGTTCTGATCAATTCGCCCTCGAATCCGACCGGAACCGTATACAGCGCCAGCCCGCTTGCCGAGCTCGCGCAAGTGATTCAGGCCAATCCGGACATCTGGGTGCTATCGGACGATACTTACGAGCACATCGCGTATGACGGACCGGCGCCGCACATTTTTCAGATCGAACCGCGCCTGAAGGATCGCGGCATCCTGTTCAATTCGCTCTCGAAGACCTATGCGATGACCGGATGGCGCGTGGGATTCGCGGCTGGCCCAAAGGAAGTCATCGCGGCGGCGGGGCGGCTGCAGAGCCAGAACAGCGGCAATCCAAATTCGATCGCGCAGGCCGCGGCGGTCGAAGCGCTCAACGGCCCGCAGGACGAGGTGAAGGTGATGGCCGAGGAGTTTCGCAAGCGCCGCCAGCTCATCGTCGAACGAGTACGCGCAGTTTCCGGCTTCAGCCTCCCGAATGTTCCGAGCGGCGCGTTTTACGTTTTCCCGAATGTCTCGGCCCTGCTTGGCTCGACCTTCAACGGCAAGAAGATCGCGGATGGCGACGCATTCGCGAATTTCCTGCTTGAGGAAGCGGAGGTCTCGACCGTCGGCGGAAACGATTTCGGCGCGCCCGAGCACATCCGCATGTCGTACGCGACCTCGACCGATAAGATTAACGGCGCGTTCGATCGAATCGCGGAAGCCGTCAAAAAACTCAAGTAATCTCCAGGCGCATTCAATTTGTAGCACAGGCTTCAGCCTGTGGTTTCTTTTCTGCTGCTCAAAGACACAGGCTAAAGCCTGTGCCACACGGAACCTATCCGACGAGGACAATTGATCTAATCCGACGCGTCCGCGTCGGCATTCGATTCAGTTCTTTTTCCACGGTGCCGGATTCTCGCCGGTATCGAGGAAGTGCACGTAGTCGCGCAGAATCTCCGCGTGATCGAAGGCCAGCGGCGAGGGCGGTTTGCGCGGGTCGAACAGCGCACAATTTTTCGCATCATCGGCGGCGATCGGCGTCCCACTCGCGCGCGCGATATAGACCGCGGTGATGGTCTGGCCGCGCGGGTCGCGATCCGGCCGCGAATATATTCCCAGTAGCGCACGCAACTCGACGTCGAGGGAAATCTCTTCTTTCGCCTCGCGGATCGCGGCCTGCTCGACCGTTTCTCCGAAATCGACGAAGCCGCCGGGAATCGCCCATCCCTCGGGAAAATTCTTGCGCTCGATGAGAACGATCCGATTGCCGATTTCGGCAATCACGTCAGCGGCGATGGGAGGACATACTGGACGTGGCATTGATCTAATCTAGCATTTGCTTCGGGCGCGGTTGACAACCGTGCCGCGCGCAAACAAAGTCAACCGACTATGCAGGTCGCTCGCTTATACGATTTCGGCGATATCCGCGTCGAAGAGACCGCTCGCCCCGAGGTCGGCCCCGGCGACATCCTGGTGCGTGCCCGCGCATGCGGAATTTGCTCTGGCGATATCATGCCGTGGTACATCCGGCGCAAGGCCGGTGCGGTACTCGGCCACGAACCGGTCGGCATCGTCGAGGAAGCAGGGTCCGCGGCGCATGCGTTCAAGCCCGGTGATCGCGTCTTCGTGCATCATCATGCGCCGTGCTTTTCGTGCGCAGCCTGCCGGCGTGGCGAATATGTGCAATGCGCGACCTGGCGCGCGACAAAAATCGATCCGGGTGGGATGTCCGAATATTTTCTCGTCAGCGCCATCAATCAGCGCGACACGCTGATGCTGCCCGACGCGGTTGGCGATGCGGACGGCGTTCTGGTCGAGCCCGCGGCATGCGTCGTGAAATCGCTCAAGCGTTCGGCGCTCAAGCCGGGCGAATCGATCCTGATCATCGGGCTCGGGATCATGGGAATGATGCACGTGAAGATCGCGCGGCATCTGGGCGCGGGCACTATCATCGGCGCGGATCTGTTTGCGCAGCGTGCAAATCGTGCGCTGGAGCTGGGCGCCGATCGCGCGATTGTGGTTTCGGGCGACAACCTCATCGAGCAAGTGCGCGAAGTGACTAACGGTGCGATGGCCGATGTAGTAATCGTCGGTCCGGGAACCAGCAAAGCCATGGCGACGGGGATCGCGGCCGCCGGCACGGGCGCGACGGTTGTACAGTTCACCGCGACGCCGCCCGACGACGAATTAATCGTTCATCCGCACGATCTGTATTTCAACGAAACGAAGCTGGTGCCGAGTTACTCATGCGGCCCCGATGATACGCGTGTCGCACTGGATTTGGTCGAGCGAGGCGTGATCACGGCGCGCGAGCTGGTGACGCATCATTTTCCGCTCGCGAAAATTTCCGACGCGTATGCGACGGCGCAGAAGCCCGAAGCGCTCAAGGTGATCGTCACGTTCGGCGAATGAGCTGCGCAGCCCGTGAACGCCCCCTACCCGGAAAATAATTGTAAACTC
Source organism: uncultured delta proteobacterium (assembly GCA_963815835.1). Classification (GTDB taxonomy): domain Bacteria; phylum Desulfobacterota; class Binatia; order Binatales; family Binataceae; genus DATGKG01. The sequence goes on along the minus strand of CAWFIF010000001.1, from coordinate 673,691 downwards.
AGCCGCGGGCGAGGCTGCACAAACTAGAGGGGGGTGCTCGCTGTCGCGAACACCCCCGTTTACAAACTGATTAGCAAACGTTACGGAGTCGCGGGTGCGGGAGCTGCCGGAGCCGGCGCAGCCGCGCCACCTTCTGCCGGAGCGGGAGCAGCACCACCTTCTGCCGCGCCGCCTTCAGCGGCTTTCTTGTGGTGGCGGTGATGGCCGCCACCGTGTTTTGGGGCCCCGGCCATGGTCTTGGCCGCAATCGCCTCGGCACGATCAGCCGCCGCCTTCGCATCGCTAGCCGCCTGCTCTACCCGGCTGGCAGCAGCCTGAGCTTGTGCAGCCGATTGCTGGGACTTCGTAGCAGCAGCTTCAGCCCGCGAAGCCGCGTTGTCAGCGCGGTTGGCCGCGTTCGTGGCACGCTGCGCCGGGTCTGGCTGGCCCGACGAGCATCCTGCCGCAAACGAAAGGGCTAACGCAGCCCCGGCAGCCATCCCGACAAGTTTAGAGGTTTTGATGATTAACCCTTCCATTCTGTCCTCCTAAATAAAACTTGCGCGGTAGCCCAGTGTCATAAGCAACCGCGCCGGAACCTAACTTTTCTCTCACAACCATGTCTAGCATGCAAGCTTTTGAGATACGAGATCCTACTTCGATGAACTTTCAGCATTAGCGAATTGCATCTGTGACGTTTTCATGCAAAGTAGCTATCCACCTGATTACTAGATGACTAATGGCCCGTTAACCGTGCTTTGACGTTCTCAAATCACCTGCATTCGCTAAAAATCGCCGCCCATATCATCCATTCCTCCCATACCGCCCATTCCTCCCATCCCTCCCATACCGCCCATGCCACCCATTGGAGGCATCCCCATCGGCGCGGCCTTGCGAGGCTTCTCTGCTACCGCCGCTTCAGTCGTGATGAGCAATGACGACGCACTGACGGCATTCTCCAGCGCCGTGCGTACAACCTTGGCGGGATCGATGACGCCAGTCTCGTTCAACTTCTCGAAGGTGTCGGTGCGAGCATTGAATCCGAAATCATCTTTTCCTTCGCGCACCGCATTGAAGACGACCTCGGGCTCGCGTCCCGCGTTCGCGGCAATCTGACGCAGAGGCTCGCCCATCGCGCGCGCCACCAGTTCCGCGCCGGCTTTGCGCTCCTCGGTGAGTTTCAGATCGAGTACAGCTTTCATCGCGCGAACCAGCGCGACGCCGCCACCGGGCACCACGCCCTCCTCAACCGCGGCGCGCAGCGCATGAACCGCGTCGTCGACGCGCGCCTTCTTCTCCTTCATTTCCACCTCGGTCGCCGCGCCAACCCTCAGCACCGCCACGCCGCCGGTGAGCTTCGCGAGGCGCTCCTGAAGTTTTTCCTTGTCGTAGTCGGAAGTGGTCTCTTCGATCTGTCGGCGAATCTGCTCGATGCGTCCCTGGATTTCCGGCTTCTTGCCCGCACCGCCAATGACGGTGGTGTTATCCTTATCGATGGTGACTCGGCGCGCTTTGCCCAACTGATTCAGTTTCACATTCTCCAGCTTGAGGCCCAACTCTTCCGCGATGACTTCGCCACCGGTGAGAATTGCGATGTCCTGCAGCATCTCCTTGCGCCGATCCCCGAAGCCCGGCGCCTTGACCGCCGCGACCTTGAGCGCGCCGCGCAGCTTGTTGACCACCAATGCCGCGAGCGCCTCGCCTTCGACATCTTCCGCGATGATCAACAGTGGGCGACCCGCCTGCACGATTTGCTCCAGCAGCGGGATAATCTCACGGAGGTTGGAAATTTTCTTTTCATGCAGCAGGATTACCGGCTCGTCCAGTTCGACCGTCAGCTTTTCCGGACTGGTCACGAAATACGGCGATAAATAGCCGCGATCGAAAATCATTCCTTCGACCAGATCGAGGGTGGTCTCGAGTCCGCGCCCTTCTTCAACCGTGATGACGCCCTCTTTGCCGACTTTCTGCATCGCGTCCGCGATCAGCTTGCCGATCGTGGAGTCGTCGTTGGCCGCGATAGTGGCGACCTGCTCCATCCGCTCGCGATCCTTGATCGCCCGCGACATCTGCCTGATGGCTTCGCGAGCCGCACTCAGCGCGAGTTCCATGCCGCGCTTGATTTCCATCGGTGCGAGGCCCGCAGCGAGCAGCTTGAGCCCCTCACTCACCATCGTCCGCGCAAGCACGGTCGCGGTGGTGGTGCCGTCGCCCGCAACGTCGCCGGTCTTCTGCGCGACCTCGCGAATGATCATCGCGCCCATGTTTTCGAAGCGATCCTCGAGTTCGATCTCCTTGACTACGGTGACCCCATCTTTGGTGACCAGCGGCGCACCGAATGAGCGCTGGATCAGTACGTTGCGGCCCTTCGGTCCAAGGGTGACGCGCGCGGCTTCCGCGACCAGGGTTGCGCCGCGAACAATTCCGGCGCGTGCTTTCTCGTGAAGCTCAACCACTTTGGCTGGCATTTGATTTTCGTCTCCGTTAGATTCGCTTCGGCACGGCCGGCCGGCCTCAGCAGCTTTGATTTCCCACTCGATCCAATTCTGAAAATTTCGAAATTCCCGGCCCCGGACGCACCAGTATCGCCGCGGAATAGCTCACAACTTAAGCACACGGCGGGAATTTGCAAGAGTGTCGCCGCTGCCGCAATTGCGAGGCCTTTCGGAGCCATCAATCAAATGACACTATGAGGCTCTCACGTATCATGCGCGTCGGAGGTCAGGTTTTCGGGTGTATAGAAGCAAAGAATCAGAGCCGATGTTCCCGCACCTCGCGATAATTTCCGCCGTAGTAGCCGCAGTCCTGACGCTGGCACCCGCGCTCTCGAACGCTGCTCCAACGCCTGACTCGCGGCCCGCCGCCGAGCTCGTAAACTCAGCGCGCGGCCCGATGCTCGCACAGGACGAAAGCGTTCCCGACGAGGACGCAGTTCCCACCGACCAGGTCAACAAATACATCGCGGTGTATTCCGCGATGCAGAAGAACCATAGCCTCGGCGTCCAGCAGGCCGCTTCCAAACAGGGCCTGACCGTCGATCAGTTTCGCACCCTAGAGGACAAGATCGAACGCAATCCGGTCGTGCACGAACGCGTATTGGAGGCGCTGAAGGCATCGGCCAGCGGCGCCAAGGCAGCCAACTCGGGATCAAGCAAACCGAAAGATTGACGTCCGCCGAAAGCGACGAAGAAGTAAACCGACCAGCGCGAAACTTAAAGGCGGGAGGATCGCTCCTCCCGCCCCATTTTTCAAACTTGCCGCGAGAGCTTACTTCGTGACCGACGTGGAAAAGGCGGCCTCCAGACGAGATACCGCGTCATTGGCGCGCCGAACCGCATCCTCAGCACCTGAAGCTGCGTTCTCGGCCTGCTTCGCGGCCGCATCGGCCTGAGTCGCTGACTGCTCCGCCGCCGTAGCCGATGCCTCAGCCTTGGTGGCGTCGGCTTCCGCCTTATCGCCGGCCGCATTGATCTGCTGCATGTCGGGACTGCAGCCAACAACCATTGCCGCAACCGTGAGAGCCCCTAGCAGACTTGCTAACGTCTTCATCCTAACTCGCCTCCTGGTATTACCGGATTCGAAACCCAGCTCTTGTTACCTAGTGATCGTCCGTGGATGACGGCCAAATACAGCAGGGCCGCTACTTCGCGAAACTCGCTCATAGTTACAAAACGATTTAGACTGCGCAAGGTGCATCAGCGGGGGTGGTACTGGCATTGACTGGCGATCTTTTGCGAAGTGACGCCGCTCGCGCGGGCAAATGCAGCCGCTCGATGGCCGGCGGATCCGGCGACGAAGTCCAGCCAACAAGATTGACCCGCTAATGCCCGATGTTTCACCACCGGTTACCTTACGGAAGCCATCCACATGAGCATTGATAGGCATATTCAACAGATCGACGACGCGCGCAAAGCGGTCTACACCTTCATCTTCGACGACTACGATGACTTGAAATCGCCCACCGTCATCACGCCGGGTTGGGATTACATCTGCTTCACCGATGACCCCGCACTTCGCTCCGATGTTTGGGAGCTGCGCTTGTCCCCTCGCGGCCTCGCCGACCGCGAACTCGAACCCAAAAAGTATGCGATCAAACACATGATTCTGTTTGACCAATATCTCGAAGGATACGATCTGTCGGTCTCCATCGGCGGTCAGTTGGAGCTCAATTGCAATCTCGACGATCTCATCCGCGAAAATTTCCAAGCCGGCGACGATATGATGATCTGTCGCCATGGGGAGCGGGATTGCATATACGACGAGGCGGAGGTGTGCCGGGCGTGGGGACTTGATGACCCCGCGCGCATCGATGCGCATATGCGGCGGTATCGCTCGATGGGATATCCGGCACACAATGGTCTGTACACGACGCGTATCATTGCGCGATGGCATGATCGCGCGAATGTGCGAGCGATGTGCGAGTTTTGGCGGGAAGAATACCGACGCGGATCGAAACGCGACCAATTGAGCTTGAACTATGCGATTTGGAAGATATCCGCCATCGATTACGTTCAACAGTTCGACGTCAAGCGCAATTTCATAATTTGTTCCCACAAAAGGCCGACCAGCTTCGACGGCACGGCGACTAATTTTGAGGACCAGCATCACTGACCAGGTCGGCAGCTCACCGTCGCTGACCTGCGCTGACACGGATTACATCGGCTATGTCGACTCAGCGAACATCTACAGGATTCGCGGTTGGGCGGCGGATCGCCACCGCCTGAACATCTCGATCGATGTCAGCATCTACGATGGGGGCACGCTCATCACGACGGTGCCGGCTAACCAATTGCGCCCGGACGTAGCCCTTTATCTCGGCGACAACGGATTGCATGGCTTCAACATTCCCACTCCGGCGCTTCTCAAAGACGGGGCCGCGCATAGCATCAGCATCAGGTTCGAAACCAGCAACATGAACTTGACCGTCTGAGTTATCGGCCGTACCGGAAGCGCGAGAACAATCCGGCCCGCACATACCTTGCGCTTCTTAGGCGCCGCTTACGCCCCTGCGCGAGGTGATGCAGGTCCGTAAAATCGCGGACAGTTCCACCGGGTCCACCGGCTTGATCGCGTGGCTGTCAAACCCGGCGGTCAAAATTTGCACCTTATCCTCGACCCGCCCATAAGCGGTTAGAGCGACCAGGGGCGTGCCGCCGTCTTTGCCTTTTTCTCGCTCCCGCTTGCGCAGTTCCCGCGCCAGAAAATAGCCATCCTCGATCGGCATCCCGATATCCGACACGACGGCGTCGGGATTCAGCGTGTCGAGCATCGCCAGAGCCGTCCGTGCCGAAGTCGCGGCGGTCACCGTCGCCCCTAACGAGCCGAGCAGGTTCTTCAATGCTTCGCAGGTGTCCGGATCGTCATCGACGACGAGAATCGAGAGCCCGTCGAGGCGCGGCGCGCTGGCCGTGTTGCCCATTTGATCCACCGTCGGATGGCGGCGCGGCTCCCATGAAGGGGTCGTACTGGCGGGCAGCGGAAGTCTTACCGTAAAGGTGCTCCCCTTCCCGGGGCCCTCGCTGTGCGCGACGACGGTGCCGCCGTGCAAGCTTACGAGTTCCTTGACTATCGACAGGCCGAGGCCAACTCCGTGTCTGCTTTGACCTGATTCCTCGCCTTGCCAGAAGCGCTCGAACACGGACCCGAGCGAGGCTGGTTCGATGCCCTGTCCGGTGTCCGCCACGATGATCTCGACGTGCGAATTTATCCGCTCCAGGCGGACCTGAATCTTGCCGCCTTTAGGAGTGAATTTGACGGCATTGGAAACCAGGTTCCAAACCACTTGCTGAAGGCGCCCCGGGTCGCCGGCGATAGAATCGACGCGAGGATCAAGTATTTCTTGCAACGAGATGGACTTGGCTTCCGCCGCGGCGCGCATGCTTTCGACCCCCGCCTTCACCACTTCCGCGAGATCGACGGTTTGGACATCGAGGCGCAAACGCCCGCTTTCGATCCGCGAGATGTCGAGCAAATCTTCGATCAATTGACCTTGGACTCTGACCGCCCGCTCGATTGCGGTTATTCCTCGGCGGGCATTCTCACTCAACGCATGGTCGCGAAGCAGAGCCGTAGCCCAAAGCAAGATCGAATTTAGAGGATTCCGCAGTTCGTGGGAGACCGTCCCAAGGAAATTGTCCTTGGCACGATTGGCTTTCTCCGCCCTGACGCCGGCCTTTTCCGCTTCGGCTCTGGCTCGTTCGGCGGCATCCAATGCCTCGTTGAACTGTTCGGATGCTAATCGAATCTGCCGCCATCCCCAATAACTCAACACCACCATCACCAGAACGGACAGGATTGGGACCGTCACGAAAAGTATTTCGTATTGGGCTTGTTGATGCGCCTCTCTACGAGCGCGAAGTTGCTTCTCGGCGCCGAGAAAATCTTCCAGCGAGTTGAACACTGCCTGCGCCTGGTTTTGGATTCGTGCGAGAGAATCCGACCTGACTTGTCCGCGGTCTCTTTGATCAATCAGACGTTCGAGGGCGTTAATCCACGTTTCTTTCAGCTCGGTGATTTTGAGCAAGCTCTGTTCTTGCTCCGGGTTGTCGGCGACCAAGGCGCCAATTTCACCGAGATCTTTTACAAACTTGTTTCGCGCCTCGCCGAGTTCAGTCAGGTAGCGCTCTTCGGGCGACAGCAGATACCCGCTATAGGCCAACTGCATGTTACGTAACTCGAGTTCGGCATCTTTGGCGCGCAGCATCACCCGGTCGCTGTGTTCAATCCATCCAGTGATCGAGGCCTGGTTCTGAATTCGCCAGAGCACGATGGCCGCCAACACCACCATCGCGATGATGAACGGCGCAAGGTAGGAAGCAGTAAGATTCCGTCTAAAAGTGCGATACGGCACTCGCGGGTTCCCTTCTGGTCCAGCCCGAGGTTTGGGAAAACACCATCATAATAACTTTACTGGTCCCTTCAACGCCGACAGGAAATAAAATTACCACAACCGACCAGCGACCTCAGGTATAGTTCAATGGCCGCTCTGGAGGATATCAAAGCGCGGACAAGATTCGCACGGAAGGGACCGGTAAGGATTCAGCCACGGAATTCAGTTGAAATTGGTTTTGCTGACGGCGTTGACATGAAAAACTCTGTCCGGTTAGGATCGGCAAGATTAGCCAGCTTTCTGGTTCGCGTCTTGCCAACCAGGGCCCACGACAAGTCTTTGGTTTGCTTCGAAACTCTCTGAGGTCGGGAACTTTAGATGGCGACAGTCATTACGAGCGATTGCATCAACTGCGGAGCGTGCGAACCCGAATGTCCCAACACCGCAATTTATGCCGGCGGGGTTTCATGGGAACTGGGCGGCCAAACCAGTCCCGCGATCGCGCAGGACATCTATTACATCGTCCCTTCCAAATGTACTGAGTGTGTAGGATTTTATGACCATGAGGCATGCGCCGCGGTATGCCCGGTTGACTGCTGCATTCCCGATCCCAAAATTCCCGAAACCGAAGACGTGCTGCTCAAGCGCGCCCGCACGTTGCATCCCGAGCTGACGATTCCCGACGACCCGCCGTCGCGCTTCCGCAAGGAAGGCGGCGCCCCGGCTGCCGCGCCCGCGCCCGCATCGGCAGATGGCGCCGCGGCGGGCGCGACCAATGGTGCGGCAGCGCACGCCGCTCCTGCCCCGTCGGCTCCAGCTCCAGCGAAAGCGCCTGCCGCAGCAGCTCCGGCGAAGGCGCCTGCAGCGGCTCCTGCCGCCGCAGCTCCTGCCGCTCCTGCCGCGCCGCACGCAACCGTAGCCGCGCCGGCGGCGATGATGAATCTTCCCAAGGACATCGGAACGATGCCGGGACCGATCGGCGAGAAACATTTTCCCGGGGAACTGGAAGAAGACTTCGACACCGTTCTGGCCTCGGTCGATCTTTCCACGGTCAAAACCGTACCGCTCGGAATGAAACTTCTGCTGAGACTCCTGGAACCGATCCTCGGCGCGATGCCCGATGCGAGCAAGCGCAACCTCGAGTACGCGATTGGCGACCCGGGTGCATTCTCACGCGTGCGCTCCAGCGCGCTCAACGCGCTTCTCAACGCCATCCTCTATCCCGCGATCCTGCTCGCATTCAGCGTCGTGGTGATGGGCGATGGTTTGTTCTCATCGAGCACCTACGGATGGATTCTACTCGGCATGGCGATCGCGGTCGGCGAGGCCACCTGGCGCATGCGCGAAGGTATTCTCCACGGCAAGCCTGCCAACGAGATCACTTATCGCGCGGCGATTTACGGACTCCCTCTCGCGCCGCTCGGATCGCTTCTCGCGGGCGGCAGCAAGCTTCGCAGCAGCGAGCGCAAAGTCGCATTCGACGGGTTCATGTCGGACCTCTACGACGAAAAGACCGAGCGCGATCGCCGCTACGGAACCGTGTACACGGTTTCCGAACATGCCAATGCGTACCTAGTGCGCCTCGAGATGCCGCGTAAACTGCCCGCGTCGTCGCTCAAGCGGCTGTGGAATCTTCCCGACGAGATGCCCGACTATGATTACAACATCGCGCTGCTCGACGGGGTGTTGACCATCAGCGCGAGCGTGCGTGGCGAGGCGCTGCGTCGTCTCTGCCATGTGTCGTCATCGTGCCCGGCCGACTTCACGACCCGCATCGAGTTCGCGAAGCCGGTCACGACGTTCACGCATCGGCTGAAGAACAAGCTGCTCGATATCATCGTGATGAAGGGCGAGACCGGCGAGGTCCGTGCCGCCGCTTAAAGATCCTAAAACTGCTGCTTTCCTCGAACTTCTCTCCCTACTGAGAGAGACAAGAGTGAGGGCGCGAGCAGTTGAAGATCTTTTCGACTGCCGCAAGGCTCCGAAACCTGGCCGCATCCTTCATCTTCTCTCCCTGTAAGATGTCCTCTTTCCTTTTTCCTCTCTCCGTGATGGCCCGCCTCCGCGAGGACGAGGGGTAGAGCGCACGTGTCTCCGATCATCGCGGCCATCGGGTTCCTGACGAATGCAAGAAAGTGTTTACGTGGATGGGAGGGTAATTAAGATTCCGGCGCGCCTCGATCGTTTCCAATTCGCAGAAATCGGAGTGGAAGTTGCTCGTCTCACCAGGGAGCTGCGCCAGGGAGCTGCGCCAGTGAGCTTTGCGACTGCGCGAGCGAACTGTCGATCCGCACGTTGACAAAAGGTATGAACAGAACCGGCGTATCTCCTAATATCCGCCTGCGTAGCCTGCGCCGAGAAGTCGCCATGCGCAATGTTGTTGCGCTTGTCTACAAGTTCTTGAATTCCAAGCCATAACTGGCTCCGTGATGTCGTTTTCCGGGTCACCAATCCGAAGATGTCTGTTAGGCCCCAATAACTATAATATCGAACGATGTCAGCCGGCTTTGGCGCGCTCATCCAAGCGAGCAACCTTTCGTGTGAGAGATTTCCGATGACGCCCGGCGACCAAAGCCAACCATCGGTCGAGATCAGCGCGGTCAGCTGTGCCGAACGGTTTTCCCAGTTGGTTTCTGCAATATCATCAATGGGCCGTTTCGAGTGAAGCAATTTGATCGGATCCGACAGACGCGAAGCCGTAATGTTTTGGGAATTGACAAACAGTACCGCCTCTTCGTTCACCGCGTACAAGTATCGCTCAAAGTGCGAAGACAGAAGAACGACTTGTGCCCTGCCGACGACGCGCAACCTACTTAATGCAATGGCCGTCGTCTGATTTGCGTAAGGACTGACAAGATGCCTTAATTCGTTGATTTCTCCGAGCGCTGTCTCTAACGAACGAAACGCTACGGAAGACATCGCTATTTCGACAAATCGTATGGAACTTCGAGAGATAGACCCGAGCGGTTCAAGGCTGCGACGGTCTCGCGAATTCGCTTCAAGGTCCTCGCTCGATCTCCGGTCGCTCGCTGAATCGAATCTAAAAACGCCTCGTCCGAAAAGAGATGGGAAACCTCTTTTCTAACTCGCTTTACCTCAGCACTTTGCAGGTCTGCGGTGAGCCACGAGCATGCAAGCATCTGGGCATCAAAGAGCGCTCGGTTTACGGTTGGATCAACAGGCTTTCCGCTCGTGTCAGTGATTCGAAATGCGGCCATTCCCAAGAGAGAATGGACCTTCGAAACGGTATCCTCGAACTTGCTCCGAAGGGCTTCGATCGCATCTGAGGCCAAATCTTTCGAAGAACTCATGAATTCGTTCAAGAAGCGCTTCAACGGGGTCCGATATTTGTCGAGAAGAGAGTTGAGCGCAAAAAACCGGAGAATTATCTCTTCATCGACCATCCGGCGCCTGGGAGTTTTCGTACCCATCAATCCCCTGAAGGTCACCGACTTGGCTAGCTCATGAAGCAGGTTGTTTAAAGAGCCCCGATAGATCGAGTTACGGAGTTCCTGTGCGTTCAATAAAATCGCGCCGGTATTCAGGCGCTCAAAGATCTCGAACTTCATGTTCGGATGTGAATCAATTGAAATGAGAATAGTGCGCAGCGTCCGCATTTTGAGGAATCGTTGCTCTCGCTCTGGCAGTTTGTGAAAACGGATGCCCTTGTATTCTCGAAGCACGGCTACGCCGCTCAGTGGAAATTGATTGCTCAAATACCTGACGATCGAGCGTACCCGCTGATGTCCGTCGATGATTTCGTATTTTGCATCCGCGGTCTCTGCGAAATAGAGAACCGGAATTGGAATGTTCAGGATCAACGATTCGATTAGTCAACTCGCTTTACCGTTGTCCCAGACGTACTCCCGGTTTATGTCGGGCAAACTAAGAAGCTTACTGTCCCATTGTTCGATCAATGTTTGCACGGAAAGGTTGACCGGCTGGGTGACAACCCGTCGCTCGGGTGGAGGAAAGGTAAAGTTCTCGTCGCCTTCCATTTCGCCCAAATCGGCCGCAGCTTGACTTTCAAGTGCTCTTTGCATGACTCCTCTTCACCCTAGAAGAGAAGTATGGCAAATCGCCAAGTAATCAGACAGTCGCGCCTCGAGGGAGGCACCGCCGCCGCGTATCATATTTTTTTGCAAGTCCGACAGCTAAACCCAAGCGGAGGCGACATTGAGCAAGTTCGTTTGCCCTAAATGCGGAGAGGACGAGATAAATGAACTGACCGTCTGCGTCGTTTCGCATCCCGTCAAAAAATGGAGTGACGCGGGAGAGCCGACCGGGTACGGTCATCCGATCGTCGATTGGCAATCGGACTATCCTTACAGCATCGTGGGCGGAGGGAATTCGAAAGTTACTTTCGAATGCGCCAATTGCATGGCGCACTTCGAACAGCCGAGGGAAAGCTCAGAGCCAAAATCCCAGAGCTGAGGTCCCTCTTCGGGCCGTCACGATTTTCGCATCGCGGCCATGACGCGCCTGCGGGGGATGTCGCGTAGCCTACCGTCTCGCCCGCGGAACCGGCAGGCAATGCCGGGGGAGCTTTCGAGGAGTCGGCGGTTCCGTTAGCCTAAATTCATAGCGTCGTTGCGCGCGCGAAATACCTCAGTCATCGGATGCGCGCAGCATTCATCACGAATCGTCCATATTCCACGTAGCCACTGATCAGGATAATCCCCATGCCCGACACCCAGACCAATACTTTTGAGATACCTCGCCCCACCTCGTCACCCGATGGCGCGCCATGGTCGCGGCGCAATTTCCCGCCCTGCCTATTGTGCATCTTCGGCGGCGCCGGCGACCTCAGCCATCGCAAGCTGCTGCCCGCATTGTACAACCTGATGGTCAACAAGTTGCTGCCGCAGAAATTCGCCATCGTCGCTTTCTCGATGGAGGATCTCGACAACGAGAAGTATCGCGCATTCGCGCGCGACGGGATCGAGAAATTTTCCCGCCAGAAGATCACCGACGAGAACTGGAGCAAGTTCGCGCCGCTGCTGCGCTTCGTGCGCGGCGGCTTCACCAATTCGGCCGACTACGCCAAGCTTCGCCAGCGTCTGGAGGAAATCGCCAGTGAGGTCGGCGCGGGTGACAATCGGATTTTCTATTTCGCGATTCCCCCCGATTTCATCGAGACCTGCGCCTCCAAGCTCAACAGCGCGGGGATGATTTCGAAGAACGAACGGCCCTTTACCAGGGTGGTGGTCGAGAAGCCGATCGGTCACGACTATGCGAGCGCGAAGGACATCAACGATCGCCTCGCGAAGCATTTCGAGGAGGACCAGGTCTTTCGCATCGACCATTATCTCGGCAAGGAGACGGTGGAAAATCTGATGGTGCTCAGGTTCGCGAACGCGATTTTCGAGCCGCTGTGGAACGCGAAGTTCATCGACCATGTCCAGATCACCGTCGCCGAGTCCGAGGGTGTCGGCTCGCGCGCGGGTTACTATGAGCATGCGGGGGCGCTGCGCGACATGGTGCAGAGTCATCTGCTGCAGGTGCTGTCGCTGCTCGCGATGGAGCCGCCGCGCACGACCGAGGCCAACTCGGTCCGCGATTCCAAGCTTGACGTCCTGCGCACGCTGCGGCCGTTTAGCCGCGAGGACGTTGACAAGTGGGTGGTGCGCGGCCAATACACCGAGGGGCTCATCCAGGGGCAGCACGTGAAGGGATACAGGGAAGAGGAACACGTCGCGCCCGACTCGAACGTCGAAACTTTCGTCGCGCTCAAATGCTTTATCGAGAACTGGCGATGGGCCGGGGTGCCGTTTTATCTGCGCACCGGAAAGCGGCTCCCGAAGCGGGCGAGCGAGATCGCGATCCAGTTCAATTCGGTGCCGCGGATTTTGTTCAATTCAGCGCCGCGCGCTCCGCTGGCGCCCAATCTGCTCAGCATCCGCATTCAACCCGAGGAGGGACTCGGGTTGAACATCATTTCGAAAATGCCCGGCTCGGACCTGCGGCTGGCTCCGGTCAAGGTCGATTTCCATCAGCAGAGCGCCTCGCCCGAGGCCTACGAAACCCTGCTGCGCGACATTTTGCTCGGCGATCAGACCCTGTTTATGAGACGTGACAGCGTCGAAACGGCATGGCAATTCGTACAGCCGATACTGGACGTGTGGGCCGAGACTCCAGTAGAACCCCCAATGTATGCGGCGGGGTCGTGGGGACCCCTGGAGTCGGCCTTGATGATCGCGGCCGACAAGCGAAGCTGGAGAACTTTATGACATCCGGCGCTTAAGCGCCGGTGGATGGATGACGGCGCGGGGGCGCCGGGGACAGAAAAAATGGGGCAGCAGGCGCCGATACTATCGGACCATCTACACACTCGCAAAAAAACTATAATGCCGGCGGCCGACCTGGCGCAGGTGATAGGGCGCGTCGCCCTGGCCGGTAAATTGATCGCGGGCGAAATCGCGCGCGCATCGATCACCGGCGGGTTGGGATATTCGGGCGATACCAACGTCCAGGGCGAAGAGCAGAAGAAGCTCGACGAGTGGACCAACCAGGTCTTCGTCAGCCTGTTCGAAAATTGCGAGCCGGTGTGCAGCCTGATTTCCGAGGAGATGGAAATGCCCAGGCATTATGAGCGCAGTTGCCACAGCCGCGACCGCGCCAGCTACGCAATCCTCGTCGATCCCCTGGATGGCTCCTCCAACACCGACGTCAATGGCTCATTGGGAACGATCTTCTCCGTCCGCAAGCGCGCCCCCCGGCATGGCAGCGACGCGAAGGACCTCCTGGGGCCGGGCTCGCAGCAGGTTGCGGCTGGATACGTATTATACGGACCCGCGACCCAGTTGATTTACACCTCGGGCGCGGGGGTCGATATGTTCACCTTCGATCCGCAAATCGCCGAATTCGTGTTGTGGAAGGAAAACATCAGGATGCCGGCGCGCGGTCCGTATTACGCTGTCAACCAAGGTAATATAACGAAGTGGCATCCGGGCGCGCAGAACCTCGTGCGCCATCTCACCAGCCGCAAGGACAAAAGCACCAGCTACTCGCTTCGGTACTGTGGAGCATTTGTCGCGGACTTCCATCGATGCCTGCTCGATGGCGGGATGTATCTCTATCCCGGTGAAGTTAGCGCCGACGGAAAGAGCAAGGGTAAGCTTCGATTGATGTATGAGTGTGCTCCCCTCGGAATGGTTGCGGAGCAGGCCGGCGGTCGCGCCTCGAATGGCAAAGGACGTATCCTCGAGGTGATTCCGAAAGACATCCACGATCGCGAGCCGGTTTACATCGGCAGCGCCACCGAAGTCGCGTTGGCCGAGGAATTTCGCGCCGAGGGTTAATCCTCTTTGCCGACTTTCCCGAACCTCGGGAAAAGGAATTGCGCATGACGGCCGTGATCCTTGCCGGCGACGTCGGCGGAACCAAAACTCACATCGGATTGTTTCGCGTCGAGAGCGGCACGCCGATACTGGTCCGCGAGCATCGCTATGCCACCGCGCATTTCCAAAGCCTCGAAGATGTATGCGTTGATTTTCTGAACGCGCGTAAAGAACCGATTCAGTCCGCATGCTTTGGCGTGCCGGGCCCGATCATCGGTGGCGAGGCGCGCGCCACCAACGTTCACTGGAGAATGCAGGAAGGCAGTCTAAGCCGCGCGCTCGGCGGCACTCGCGTGCGGCTCATCAATGATCTCGGCGCGGCGGCCTACGGCGTGATGCATCTCGCGGACTCCGAGGTGTGCGTGCTTCAACGCGGCGCGTTTCCAGTGCATCAGGGTGATGTCGCAATCATCGCGGCGGGGACCGGCCTCGGCGAAGGTGCGCTGGTGTTCGAGAATGGCCGTTACTACGCGGTCGCATCCGAAGGCGGGCACGCCACCTTCGCGCCGCGCGACGATGAGCAGATCGAGCTGTATCGATACCTGCACGCACGCTTCGGCCACGTCAGCGCCGAGCGAGTGCTCTCGGGTCCGGGGCTCTTCAACATTTATAGTTTTCTGCGCGCGCATAGCCGTACGCCTGAACCGAAGTGGCTCACCGCGCGCCTCGATAAAGAAGATGCGAGCGCGGTGGTGAGCGAGGCCGCCCTTGAACGGCGCGATGCCGAATGCGTGCATGCACTCGAGATGTTTGTCAACATCTACGGCGCCGAGGCCGGCAATCTCGCACTCAAGGTGCTGGCGCTGGGCGGCGTCTATCTGAGCGGCGGTATCGCGCCGAAGATTCTGCCCGCGCTCACCGACGGCCGCTTCATGCGAGCCTTTGTCAACAAAGGGCGACTTGACGAAGTGTTGTCGAAGATCGAAGTGCGGGTCGCGCTCAATGAGGGTGCGGGTCTCATCGGCGCGGCATGGTGTGCTTCCTCGATGCTTTGAATCAACTCTCGTTTAGCGGTAAAACGAAGTCTCCGAAGAGGTGAAGCTTCATCATGATGACCAAGCGAGTTAAAGAAATTCTCAGTCACTATCCGGGGGAGAACGCCGGTGTACTCAGCAACCTCGCGCGGATGATGATGTCCGGGCGCCTCGGTGGCACCGGCAAGCTCGTCATTCTGCCGGTTGATCAAGGCTTCGAGCATGGCCCGGCGCGCAGTTTTGCCGTGAATCCACCCGCATATGATCCGGCCTATCATTTCCAACTTGCGCTCGACGCCGGATGTAACGCATACGCGGCGCCGTTGGGATTCCTCGAGGCGGGCGCGGCTGAATTTGCGGGAGCGGTGCCGCTGATTTTGAAGCTGAACAATCACGATGTTCTGCACGACGAGAAAGATCCTCTTTCCGCGCAAACTGCGAGCGTGAAAGATGCCCTGCGGCTCGGCGCCGCCGCGATCGGCTTCACGATTTATCCCGGCTCCTCCAACGCGCAAATCATGTATCAGCAACTGCGGGAGCTCGCGCTGGAAGCCAAATCGCACGGCCTCGCGGTGGTCGTTTGGTCGTATCCGCGCGGCTCGGATCTCAGCAAAGAAGGCGAGACCGCGATCGATGTGGTCGCCTATGCGGCACAAATTGCCGCACAACTCGGCGCGCACGTCATCAAGGTGAAGGCGCCCTCCGCGCACATTGAACTGGCCGAAGCGAAGAAGGCCTACGAGAAGTCGAAGGTTCCGATCGAGACGCTTGCCGAGCGCATCCGCCACGTGGTGCAGAGTGCGTTCAATGGCAAGCGCATCGTAATTTTCTCCGGCGGCGCAACCGTGGGTGACGAGCAGTTGCTGGCCGAGGTCAAAGCAATTCATGAAGGCGGCGGTTTCGGATCGATCGTGGGGCGCAATTCGTTCCAGCGTCCGCACGACAAGGCGGTCGAGCTGCTTGGCAAGATCATGTCGATTTACGCGAGCTGACCCGCCTCTTTCTGCGCCTCCCCCGTATGAAATCGGGGGAGGTGGCCCAGCGCGATTCATGCGATGGCTGCGCGCATGAATCGTGCTGAGTCGGAGAGGGACATCAGCTCTGGATTCTGCCGCCGCTCCCGCTTCACCCGCGGTTGTCGAGGCCCATGCGGCGCGCGATGATCCCCTTCATGATTTCGTTGGTGCCCGCATAAATCGATTGCACCGCCGCGTCCGCATAGTCAGTCGCTACCGGATACTCCATCATGAAGCCATAACCGCCATGTAGCTGGAGGCATTGGCTTGCGGTGCGCTTGAGCATCTCCGTCGTCCACCATTTCGCCATGCTCACCTCGGTCACCACGTCGTCGCCGCGGATGTGCGCCGCGATCAGCCTGTCTACGAAGGCCTGACTGACCTCGAGCTCGGTAGCCATCTCGGCCAGCTTGAATTGCGTGTTCTGAAACGTCGCGATCGGCTGCCCGAATGCGCGGCGCTGCTTGGTGTATGCGATGGTGTCCTCGAGGCATCGCCGCGTGCTCGCAGTCGCGCCGATGGCCGTCGTCAGGCGCTCCTGCTGCAGCTTCTCCATCAGCATCTTGAAGCCGTTGCCCTCGCGCCCGAGCAGGTTGGTCACCGGCACGCGGCAATCCTCGAAAAACAGCTCGCTGGTGTCCTGCCCTTTCAAGCCTAACTTGTCGAGCTTGCGGCCGCGATTGAAACCGGGCGCGTCGCCGTCGACCAGGATGAGGCTGATTCCGCGATGCGGCGGATTCGCCTTCGGATCGGTCTTCGCGACGACGATGATCAGGTTCGCGATCTGACCATTGGAGATGAAAATCTTCGACCCGTTGATGACGTAGCTGTCGCCGTCGCGACGCGCCGTAGTCTGCACTGCCGCGAGGTCGGAGCCGGTGCTCGGCTCGGTCATCCCGATTGCGAGGATAATCTCGCCTGAAATTGCGCCCGGAAGATAGCGCTGCTTCTGCTCTTCGCTGCCGTACGTCGTGATGTAAGGCATGCAGATGTCCGAATGCAGGCCCATCATCAGGCCGTGCGCGCGCACCCGCGCGAGTTCCTCATTGACGATGGCATCGTAGGCGAAGTCCGCTCCCGCGCCGCCGTATTCCGCGGGTGCATTGGCGCCGAGAAATCCGGCCGCGCCCATCTTGCGCCAGCTCTCGCGATCGCTCATCCCGGCGCGATTCCATTGCTCGATCTTGGGCGCGATCTCGTTGTCGACGAACTTGGCAACCTGGGCTCGGAACATCTCATGCTCTTGGGTGAAAATATCTCGGCGCATGCTTTTCTCCTCGGATTGAAGGAGAATCCTTGCACGGACTTAAGTGCCGTTCCAATGGAGACTCACATGACTCGGCGGGAATTCATCCGGATGGCGGCCGCGGCGGGCGCGCTTCTTCCGAGCCTCGCGGTCGCTGGAACGGCGGACCAAAGTGAGGGAAACTCCAACTCCGAGGGCCAAATGCAATACCGAACTCTAGGTCACACCGGCGAGAAGGTTTCCATCGTGGGTCTGGGCGGCTATCACATGGCGGTTCCCAAGGATGCGAACGAATCGACTCGCATCGTGCGCACCGCCATCGATAACGGCATCAACTTCATGGACAACTGCTGGGATTATCACGATGGCGAGAGCGAGCGCCGAATGGGAACGGCGTTGCGCGACGGCTATCGCGACAAGGTTTTCCTGATGACCAAGATCGACAGCCACAGCAGGGCCGGCGCGACGAAGCAGATCGACGAATGCCTGAGGCGGCTGCAAACCGATCGGATCGACCTGATGCAGTTTCATGAAGTGATCAGGATGGACGACCCCGAGAAGATTTTCGCCAAGGGCGGCAGCTTCGAGGCCGCGATGGAGGCGAAACAGGCCGGCAAGATTCGCTACATCGGGTTCACCGGGCATAAGAGTCCCGACATCCATCTGCATATGCTCGAAACGTGTCTCGCGAACGGCTTCACGCCGGCTACCGTGCAGATGCCGCTCAACGTGATGGACGCTCACTACCACAGCTTCGGACAGAAGGTCGTGCCGGAGCTGGTGAAGCACAATATCGGCGTGCTGGGGATGAAGCCGATGGGCGCGGGATTCATTCTCAAGAGCGGAGTCGTTACGCCGATCGAATGTCTTCACTTCGCGATGAACCTACCGACCAGCGTCGTCATCACCGGATGCGAATCGGTGGCGAACGTCGAGCAGGCGATCAACGCGGCGAAGACCTTCAAGCCGCTGACGAAGGAGCAGGTCGCATCGATCCTCGCCAAGACGGTGCCGGTCGCGAATACGGGCCGCTTCGAGGGTTATAAGAACACTTTGATGTTCGACGGGACGACTCAGAATCCCGGCTGGCTGAGTTGAGCATGGAGCACAGACTTCAGTCTGTGGTCCCAAGAAATCCAGAACACAGGCTAAAGCCTGTGCTACAAAGAATACGGATGAGAGCGGCAACTCTAGATGGCGGCGTCGCCATGCTCGTTGGTGCGGATGCGGACCACGTCTTCGAGCGAGCTCACGAAGATCTTGCCGTCGCCGATACGGCCGGTGCGCGCCTTGCGCGCGATAGCGTTAACGACCTCGTCGATCTGGTCGTCGCGCACGACAACCTCGACTTTCATCTTCGGCATGAAGTCCGCAATATATTCCGCGCCGCGATAAAGCTCGGTGTGTCCTTTCTGGCGGCCGATTCCCCGGACCTCGTAAACCGTCAGCCCCAGCACTCCCATCCTTTGCAGCTCGCTCTTCACTACGTCCAGGGTAAAGGGCTTGATCACGGCTTCGATCTTCTTCATTAGCGATGAACCTTTCCGCATACGGCGCTACCCATCGGGATTTGCATTGAGCAAGTTTCGTGCTTCTGGAATCGAGGCAAGAACGGCTTCAAAACTGCATTTTATGCGCGATCGGTGGGCATTTGCTGCCTTCGAAAGCAAGGCAACCAAGCTCGGCAAAGGGGGCCGCAGGCCTCCGCAGGATCGAATCCGCAGCGGCGAGGGCTACCGGGTATCGCCGGCGGCCTGAACGAATAGCATCGCGCCATAGGCGAGAAGACCGAGCGCGGCCAAGCCCGAGACGAAGAACTTGCGGTCACTCTGTTCGGCAGCCCGGGTCGCCTCCCATATCAACAGGAGGCTCAGCAGCACGCAGCCACTGGCGCGATAGTTAGCATTGATGGAAGTCCACCACTCAAGCAAATTCACCGCATTCGTTTGCAGGCTCGTCAAAATTGAGTTGAGCATTTCAGACGTGCCGAGCGAGACCGTTTCCCATCAGAAAAGTTCCCTCTCGCTTGGAAAAATTGGTACCCCTCAAAAGCACCCAAATCAACGCAGCGGATGAATTATCTACGTTCAGACGAACTCTGACTCGTCTAGGCGCTCCCGTTCACCCTTTGAGCATTCGATGACCATGTGCGAATCTCAGCGGGGGAGTTAGTAACATGAGCGACAAGAACATTCAGGTCACCCTTGCCAATCGTCCGACCGGATGGGTCCAGGAGTCCGATTTCAAAATCGTCGAAGCCGATATTCCCAAGCCCGGCCCCGGCCAGGTGCTGGTGAAAAATCTCTACCTCTCGCTCGATCCATATATGCGTGGGCGCATGAATGCCGGCCCCTCCTATGCCGCGAACGTTGCGATCGGTCAGGTGATGGTCGGCGGCACTGCGGGCGAGGTCGTGGAATCGAACAATCCCAACTTCAAGCCAGGCGATTTTTTCGTTGGATATTTCGGATGGCAGCAGTACGGCGTTTCCAGCGGCGAGGGATTGCGGAAGGTCAACCCGAAAGTGGTCCCGCTGTCTGCGTATCTCGGCGCCGTCGGGATGCCAGGTCTGACCGCATGGTGGGGGCTGATCGATATCGGCGCGCCCAAGGAGGGCGAAACGGTGGTCGTGTCGGCGGCAGCAGGAGCGGTCGGGAGCGTCGTCGGGCAAATCGCGAAGCTCAAAGGATGCCGCGCGGTGGGAATCGCCGGCGGCAAGCAGAAATGCGATCTGGTAGTCAACGAGTTCGGCTTCGATGCGTGCGTCAACTACAAGGGCGGCAACCTCAAGAAGGATTTGCGCGCGGCGGCGCCCAAGGGAATCGACATCTACTTCGAAAATGTCGGCGGCGTGGTGCTCGAAACCGTCGCGCTGCAGCTCAATCCGTTCGCGCGCATCCCGCTGTGCGGCCTCGTCTCGCAATATAATGAAGTCCGGCCGCACGGGCTGGACAATCTCGTGATGCTGCTGATTAACCGCGTCAAGCTGCAGGGCTTCATCACGTCGGATTATGCGCCCCGCAGCGATCAGCCGATGAAGGAACTCGCGCAATGGGTTCGCGAAGGCAAGATCAAGTATCGCGAGACGATCGCCAACGGAATCGAGAACGCGCCTCGCGCGTTCATCGGGCTACTCAAAGGCGAGAATATCGGCAAGCAGTTGGTGAAGTTGTTCTAGGCGGATCATCCGATGGCGGAGAAAGCGACAGCGGCTTGTATATTCTGTTCAATCGCGCGCGGCGAGATGCAAGCGAGCATCGTGCGTGAGACCGGTTCGGTCCTTGCGATGATGGACATCCAGCCGGTCAATCCTGGCCATGTGCTGGTGATCCCCAAGGCGCATGCCACCTACCTCGCCGACCTGGATGCGAAGGTCGGTGGCGAAATCTTTCAACTCGCGATGCAAGTCGCGGATGGGCTGAGACGAAGCGGCCTGCGATGCGAAGGGGCGAACCTGTTTCTGGCCGATGGCGAGGTGGCGGGACAAGAGGTCTTCCACGTCCATCTACATGTTTTCCCGCGGTTTAAGGGCGACGGCTTCGGATTGCGGTTCGGCCCCGACTACGGGCAGCAGCCGCCTCGGGCGGAACTCGACCGCGTCGCAGCAGGCATCAAAGCCGCGATAGCAGACCTATCCCCTGACACCCTTCCCCTGAAGTAGAAGGGCGAACAGGCCGGGTTCACCATCCGTAGATGTGTGCTATCCTCTGGTTGTGGCGCCCTCATGGGCGCCACGGTCGTTATGGGAAACGCGATCGCGGATATGCGAAACTACATAAACGAACCCACCGAGGCATCGAGACCTTGCGCTCCGTCAGGGCGACCACTTCGGGCACGCCTCACGGTCGATTACATAAACGAACCCACCGAATGCTTGAAAAACAAAGGATTTTTGTCGGTGGGTTCGGTAAAACGAACCCACCGCGAGACATCATGAAGCGGTGTACTAAGCGCCTCGAAGGACTTCGCCGGGCACACTTTCAAATGCGAAATTGCAAAAACAAACCCACTGCGAGACATCGTCGAGCAGTGTCCTGAGCGCTGCGCGAAGGACCTCGAATTTCAACAATCGCAAAAACAAACCCACTCTGGGCTCGGCTTGAGCGTCGTTTTTGCCAAACGAAGCCAAATGATCGAGGAAAATCCAGCAACTTCTCTGGAGCCCTCCGCATTTGTGAGGTACTGTTCGTTATCGACATCGTGTCGATAATGGGCCAGATATCCCTGACCCGGTGGCTATGCTATGGGAGCTGATATGGACCCGATCGTATACGTCGCACGCCTCAACGAGTTCTATCGAAGCCAGGGATTTCCCGCCTACCAGTGGACGATCAATGAAAGCGCGCCGCTGACCCCGCTCGCCAAGCCGCTGAGCGCGTGCCGTCTGGCGATGCTCACTTCGGGTGGCGTGTCGCGCAAAGACACGCATCCCTTCAACCCGCAGGCCCGCAACGACTTGCGCCTCGATGCGGTCGACAAAGACACCGCCGCCGACTTCTTCGTCATCAGCGACGACTACTACAACCATAGCGACGCCGATCGCGATATCAACTGCATCTTTCCGATCGAGCGGCTGCGCGAGCTCGCGGCCGAGCGCGTCATCGCCGATGTCGCGCCGCATCACTACAGCGGCTTCATGGGACGCACCTACACTCGCAGCGCGGTGATCAATCAGGCCGCGCCCGCGCTCGCGCGCCGCCTGCGCGACGAGAGCGTCGATGCGTTCGTACTGGTGCCCGCCTGACCGCTCGATCACCAGACCGTCGGTCTGGTGGCGCGAGTGGTGGAGGAAGCCGGCATCCCGACTGTGGTCGTCTCGACGGGCCGCGACCTCAGCGCGCAGGTCAGGCCGCCGCGCACCGTGTTCGTCAACTTCCCGATGGGCAATCCATTCGGCAAGCCATTCGATAAGTTTCAGCAGCGAACGATTCTGATCGATGCGCTCCACGCACTCGAATCGATCAGCTGCGGCGGCGAGATCATCGATCTCCCCTACGAATGGGAGGTGCCGTTCGCAATGAACCTCGGTTCCGGCTATTCGAAGACCGCGTAGACTGGAGGTACGCCATGGCATTGAAGCTCAAGAAAACTGTCGCTCAGATGCTGGCCGAGGCGAATGCCGAGATCGAAACCGTCGAGGCCGCCGATGCGATCAAACTGAAGGATGATCCTAACATCCTGTTTGTTGACATCCGCGATATCCGAGAACTGGATCGCGATGGCCGCATCCCGGGCGCGTTCCACGCCCCGCGCGGGATGCTGGAATTCTGGGTCGATCCCGCCAGCCCCTACCATAAAGAGGTTTTCGCGTCCGGCAAGAAGTTCCTCTTCTTCTGAGCGGGCGGAGGCAGATCTGCGCTGGCAGCGCAGACCCTTCAGCAGATGGGCCTCGAACCGGTCGCTCACATGGGCGGCGGCTTCAACGCATGGAAAGCCGCCGGGGGCCCGGTCGACGGCGGCAAGAAGAACTAACCCCTAGTCCCCTTCCCATGAAGGAAAGGGAATCAGACAGCGGGTTACTTGCCAGACACCTTCGCGGCCTGCTTCTTTTTCCGTGAACTGTCTGAATCTTCAGGCGCGATAGTTCGGCGATTCCTTGGTGATGAAGACATCATGCACGTGGCTCTCGCGCTGGCCCGCCTCGCTCACCCGGATGAACTTCGCGCGACGGCGCAGCTCGCCGAGGTTATGCGCCCCGACATAGCCCATCCCGGCCTGCAGACCGCCGATGAGTTGATCGACGCTCGACGCGAGCGGGCCACGATAAGGCACGCGCCCCTCGACACCCTCGGGCACGATCTTGCCGTCGTCGGTCACGTCTTGCTGCATGTAGCGGTCGCGCACGCGCTCGCTCATCGCGCCAATCGATCCCATCCCGCGATATTCCTTGTAGGTGCGCCCCTGATACAGCACCGTCTCGCCCGGGCTCTCCTCGGTACCGGCAATCAGCGATCCGATCATCACGCTGGACGCGCCTGCCGCCAGCGCCTTGACGATATCGCCGGAGAAACGCACGCCGCCATCCGCAATTACCGGAATGTTGCGAGGCTCGGCGATCGCGACACAGTCCATGATCGCCGTCATCTGCGGAACGCCCACCCCCGAGACCACCCGCGTGGTGCAGATCGAGCCTGGGCCGATTCCGACCCTCAGCGCATCGGCGCCAGCGTCGATGAGCGCCTTGGAGCCCTCGGTGGTCGCGACGTTGCCCGCGATCACTTCGATATCGCCCGCCTCGCGCTTGGTCACACGCAGCGCGTCGATGACGTTTTGCGAGTGGCCGTGCGCGGTATCGATCAGCAGCACATCGGCGCCGGCTCGCAGCAGCGCGGCGACGCGCTGTTCGCGATCGGGTCCGACGCCGATCGCGGCGCCGACGCGCAAACGTCCCAGCGCATCCTTGCTCGAATGCGGATGGCGCGTCGCCTTGTCCATGTCCTTCACGGTGATGAGGCCGCGCAGGCGGTTATGCTCGTCAACCAGCGGAAGCTTCTCGATCCGCTTCGCCTGGAGGATGGATTTTGCTTCCTCGAGGCTGATACCGGGGCGCGCTGTGGTCAAGTTGGTGGTCATGACCTCGCGCACCTGGCGATCGAGGCGCTTTTCGAAGCGCAAATCGCGATTGGTCAGGATGCCGACCAGGCGATGGCCCTCGACCACGACCGGCAGGCCCGAGATGCGGTAGCGCTCCATGATTTGCAGCGCCTCGCCGATTTTCTGATCGGGATGGACGGTGACGGGATCGGTAATCATCCCGCTTTCATATTTTTTTACGGTTTCGACTTCGGCCGCCTGCTGCTCGACGGTGAGATTGCGATGCACGATGCCGATGCCGCCGACTTGCGCAAGCGTGATCGCGGTGCGCGACTCGGTCACGGTATCCATCGGACTCGAGACGAGCGGCACATGGAGGCGGATTTTGGGCGTCAGTACGGTAGAGACGTCGCATTGCGAGGGGAGCACGTCGGAGGCCTGCGGCAGCAACAGCAGATCGTCGTACGTGAGTCCTTCGCGAAGCTCCTGATGCAGCATAGTCAAACCTCCCATGGTTAAAAAAAAGCCCGCAGAAATCCTGCGGGCTTTTTGAGCCTATAAAAAAATCGCGGCCTTGTTACGGGCTCGCGCCATAAGCTTTGATATCAGAGATGGGGGGCTGAATCAATTCATCACCGCGAGCGGGTGCTGGCGTCATTTGACTTGATCCGCGATCGAGTGGCGTCTTTTGAAAAGTGCAGTGGCTCAATTTGATGGCGCGCTAGTTGGGAGCGGAGGGCATGTTGCTGGCCTTGCGGGGCCGGATGAGTGAGAGCAAATATCAGGTCCGACGCCGAACGCCGCTGGACGGGCGCAATCAGCGCAAAACAAGCTAACTATAAGCGCGAGCGCAGCGGCGTGGCGGAGCTTCATGCGCTCTGTTGTAGCGCTTGAGCGCGTTGCTGTGAAATATAAGAGTGCATTAGTGGGGCCGGTGGGATCCTAACCCACGGGCCGCTGGCAGGGCCTGCGATTTTAAGTACCCGCGAGGGGTACTGGCCGAATTAGGCCGCTGAGGGATTCGAATTGGCACGCACGAAATGGACAAACTGTACAAAGTCAAAGAATGAAGCTCCGCCACGCCGCAGCGCTCGCGCTCGTGGGCTGGTATCTGATCGGACCGCCTCAACAGGTCGGACCGGCGGACTTCGATCTCCACGCGCCGTTGAGCAAATGGAAGATAATCGATCGCTACGACGACATTGGCGCATGCGAACGAGGGAGAATGGATCACCTCAGCGTGTGGTATGACCAAGCGAGTGCGGAGCGCCCCGGAACTAAGGCGGCGGAAAACGATGCGGTCATGCTAATTTGGCTTGATGACGGTCAATGCGTCGCGGCTGACGATCCACGCCTCAAATCGAAGTAGGCCACTCCACATTTCAAAACGGCCACTCAAGGGAAAATCAGGAAAACTCAACTGGTTCGGCTAGTACCGGCGACCGTATCGCGGAGTGAGGCTAGGGACTTTGATTCGGTGGGGAAGTCGACGCGGGATTGCCCGGCCCCGCGTTGGGCGCGCTCGGCATCGCGGCCTCCCGCTTGACTTCTTCGTAAAGCAAAACCACTCCCGCCAAACCGGCGGCCCCAATCAGAATCGCCTCTGGATACGTCTGGTTCCCCTCGTGTGCAACCAGCGCTCCGCCGCCCGCGCCAATCGCACCGGCGACCGCAGCCGCCGCGAATTCCTGGTCAAGCGTCATCGGCTGGCCCGAGCATCCGGCGATCAGGAGAGCCGCGAGCAGGAGGGCCGAAAACCGATAGAAACGACTCCTCGACCGGCCAACCGTCGCGCGCTCGCTCAATGAAACCTTCACAATCGGTTACTTCCCGCACCACATCGGTTTACGCTTTTCGAGAAACGCGCCGATGCCCTCCTGCGCGTCGGCCGCCATCGCGTTCTGACTCATCACTTCCTTCGTGTAGTTATAGGCCGCGGCCTGATCCAGATCGATTTGCGCGTAGAAGGCCTGCTTGCCGAGCGCGACAGTCAATGAACTCGCATCGGCGATAAGCATCGCAAGTTTGCGCGTCTCCGCCATTAGGTCGGTATCCGCAACAACTCGATTGACCAGACCCCATTCGGCCGCAGTATGCGCATCGATGGGCTGTCCGGAGAGCAGCATCTCCATCGCACGTTTACGCCCAATCGCGCGTGACAACGCTACCATAGGGGTCGAGCAGAAGAGCCCGATCTTCACCCCGGGCGTGGCGAACCTCGCGCTCTCACTTGCGATAGCGAGGTCGCAAGTTGCAACGAGCTGGCATCCGGCGGCGGTCGCAATCCCATGAACGCGAGCAATTACGGGCTGTGGGATGGTCTGAACGGTATGCATGAGACGCGCACACAGATCGAATTCGTGGCGATAGAAGTCGAGATCGCGGCCGCGCATCTCGCTGAGATCGTGGCCCGCGCTAAAGGCAACCCCGGCACCTGCGAGGATAACGGCGCGCACCTCGCGCAGTTGACCGAGCTTTTCGAAGCTATCGATCAGCGCCGTCATCATCGCCGTCGAAAGCGGATTGCGCTTCTCGCCACGATTCATCGTGACGGTCGCGAGGCCTTCCTCCTCTTCAAGGATCACATATGGCTGTTCGGGCATGATCGCGACCTCCTTAATTTCCCTCGACTCTGCTTCGCGCTCCGCCTCGGGGCCGCTGCGCGGCGGCTGCGCCCGCTTCGCGTCACACGCGCAAGTCCGTACCTGGATCGCAAGCTGAATCTATCATCGCTCGCCAGTTTATTCGTTCTTCCATTCCTCCGGGTAGAGCAGCAGCAAATCGCGCCCGAGCGATCTGACGAGGAAGCGCTGAACCTCGTTGACGGCGCGCTCCAGGCCGCGTCCGCCAATCAGCCAGTGACCGCGGCCGGGAATTTTGACGATGGGCGCGCCGATACGATGCGCGAACTGCTCGAGCTTTTCATACGGCACAAAAATATCGGACTCGCCCGCGACGATCAGACGGGGTGTTTCCGACCTCGCAAATGCGATGTCCCCTTTCACCACTTCCAACGCCGCCGCGGTCGCGCCCGGGATCAGCGTCTTGATGACCTGCGCGCGCGAATGCACATCGGCATCGGCGACGAATTCGAACAGCATCCGGCGCGTGGGAGGATTGAGCGGACGGCCTTGCCAAATCGGAATGAGGTTGCCGGCGCGCATGAACAGTGGCGTGCGAAAACCGGGCGCCAATGGCGCCATTGCCACCGCGGCCTTCACCCCCGGGCGCTCCGCGAGCTTCAGCGCAACCAGGCCGCCGATCCCATGACCGACGACGATCGCCTCGCGCTCCAACGCCGCGACCGCCTCAGCGGCGAGATCCGTGAGCTTTTCGAAATCGAGCTTCTCGAGCGGCGGCGTTCCTCCATGCCCGATGACCGCGTGCAGATCGGGCGCGAAGACCTCCCATCCGATGGTCGCGAAATATCCGACCAACGTCGCGAGATGCCGCGACGTCGTGAACAGCTCGGGCAGCATAACGATCGGCCACGCGAACTTCAGCGGCTCCGGAACCTCGGCTTGCGAGGGGAAGCGTCCGAGATGAGTTTCCACGATTTGCAGATTGTCGAAAGAGATCTTTCAACAATCTGCACCCTCACTCTTGTCTCTCCCAAACCTCACCCGGCGCAGTAGCGCCACCCTCTCCATGCTGGAGAGGGGGAACGGAAAGAGGGCCCCTCTTTTGGGGAGAGAAGATGAATGAAAGCAGCCAGTTTTCGGACCCAGGGTGCTGAGAGGATTTGGCGTCAGTTGTTCGGTGGCGTTCACTCAACACCCTGTTTAGGCGGCGGCGCGTCCGCGCGCCATCAGCCTCGCGAACCGAAACGATGGAAATGGAGTTTCGCCGTTCGCCATCTGCGCGAAACGGACCATCTCCGCGGCAGCCCACGGTTCGCGATTGGCCGCGAGATGCGCGAGGAGCGAGGGACGGTCGAGTCCCAGGTGCTGCGAGACCTTCAAACTGGCGTCGTGGTACGGCATCAGTGCACGGTCGCGCCTGCGGGTGAATTCGCTCATCACGTCGCGCGCGATTGCGGCGCCCCGTGATGCTTCGAACCAAGCGGGCGCGAGCTCGCCGAAAATTTCCGCGCTGATCAACGCGAAGGAATGCCCCTGGCCGAAAAGCGGATCCACATGCAGGCCCGCGTCGCCGAGCAGAATCGCGCCGTCGCATACCGGATCGCGCCAGGTATTCATCAGCAGACCCGACGAGCGGATTTTTCCGACGATGCGCGCACCCGCGAGAATTTTGCCGAGAATCGATGAAGCGCCGATATAGCTCAGGAAGTTCGACGAGAGATCGGTGCGGAAGTCACGCATCTCGCGCGCATCGAAGGCCACCGCGGCGACGACAAGGTCGTCATTGCATCGGCATGCGAGGCTCGCGGTTCCGGGGTTCGCCCCGAATTCAGTGATCAGTGCGTCCTCGAGCTTCGCGCGCGGCACGCCCTCGAAGTATGCGTAGTAGTAGGCGCGCGCGCACTTCACATCTTTGCGTTCGAACGCGCCGATTTTCTCCGATGCGATTTTCGCAAACGAGCTGCGAAGCCCATCGGCGCCAATCACCAGCGGCGCTCGGAAAACGTGCGTGCCGGAAGAATCCTCGCCACGAATTCCCGCGATCGCGCCATCCTCGATGACGATATCGGTGACGCGAAACTGTTCGCGCATCGCGACGCATTCGATGCTGCGGGTGGCGTTGACCATCGCCGAGTCCATTTTGTCGCGAGTCAGGCACACCCCTCGGAGGTCTTCCGATTTGTCAAGGCGCGCCGAGTAGTCGAAGTCAGGGCCGACAGTGCGCATCGAGGAGAATCGTGCGCCGCCCAAGCGCTCCAGCATCTCGAGCATGCCGAGGCGATTCAGGACTTGCGTGCCTCCGGCCAGGACAATGTGCGTCGAGATAGTATCGGAAGGGAACGCACTCTTATCGACGAGCAAAACCTTGAGGCGCTTGCGCCCGAGCATGATCGCGGCGGCGGTACCGGCGACGCGTGCGCCCACGATGATGGCGTCGAAGTCGTGATTCGGCAGCATGCGTGCGACCATATTGAGATGGCACGGAGGGTCGCGCAAGGCGGACGGGCCACAAAGAAAGAGCCCCCTCTTTCAAGGGGGCTCTCCCGTTTTGCGAGGCCTCGAGGCCTCGGCTTAATCCAGCAGCAGTTCCGGCATCTCGCCAGCCTCCGGAACGATCATCCCGGAGGGAAACTTTTAAAAGTTACTTCTTCTTCTTTTTGGGGGCTTTCTTCTTCATATCACTCTTTAACTTGGATTTGGATTTCATCGCCCTTTTAGGGGCCTTTTTCCTCACACCTGGCATAGATACCTCCTCTCTTTCCGCTGCTGCTGGAGAAGCACCCTCTCTTATTAGACAGCCTTTGCTATCTACGATGACGCTGCCACTATATAAATGCGTTATGCGAAACGCAATAGATCGAGCGCTAAATATATAAAGAAATTTTAAAGTGGAAACAAAGTAGGATGCACGGACGCTTTTCCCGTTTGGCTGCCGTTTTATTCATAAGCATACTTGAACTGATGCCGCCGCGTGCTTTACCATTAACGCGATGTCTCGCTTAAGTAACTGGCTTGGACGCCAATGGCCCACTCTAATGCTGTCCTCGGTCCTGGTGGCTTTGATTTGCAATGCCCTGCTGGCCGCGATGGGGCCGCGCGATCTGTTCCTGTTGCGTCAGCGCCGGTCCGAACTGGAGGCGAAACGGGCCGACCTGGTGATGCAAAAAGCCGAGCTTGAAACGAGCGTTCAGAACCTTCGTTCAAACGATCGCTATATCGAGCACCTGATCCGCAAAGAACTCGGTTACGCGCGCCCAGACGAGTTGGTCTACAAATTCACCGATACCAGCGCCGCGCCGGATTCGCAAAAGAACACCACGAGAGAAATTGCGCGCGGCAAAACGCGCAGGTCGGTGCTCGCCGGCCTCACGCTGCAACTCCTCTCCGAGATCGGGGGCGCTCACAAATAAGCGCAAAAGAGCGCGATCCTAGAAAATCGATCGCGCGAGGATTCCGTACTCGCGGGCGTCGCGCTCCAATTGCTCGCGGAAATCGGGATGTGCGAGTCCGATCAGCGCCTTGGCCCGCTCGCGAATCGACTTGCCTTTCAGGTTCGCGATTCCATACTCGGTCACCACGTACATCACGTCGGTGCGCGGAGTCGTCACCACGTTAGAGTCATCGATTCGCGCGACGATGCGGCTGACGCGCTTTCCCTCGCGCTCGTAGGTGGAGGCGAGACAGAGAAACGCCTTGCCTCCCCGTGATGCGTACGCGCCGCGGATGAACTGAAGCTGGCCGCCGGTGCCGCTGATCTGGCGCATCCCGGCCGTCTCGGAACACACCTGTCCGAACAGATCGATTTGCGCCGCATTGCAAATCGCGACCGCGTTGTCGTTCTGCATGATCTGATGCGGCAGGTTCGTGTAGTCGACCGGTCCCGCAAAGCACGCGGGGTTGCGATCGAGGAACTTATACATGCGCGACGAGCCCGCCGCAAAGCAGTAGGCCATCTGATAGCGATTGAGCCGCTTGTGCGCGCCGCTGACTTTTCCGGATTCATACAAATCGACCAGTGAATCGACGAACATCTCGGTGTGCACGCCGAGATCCTTTATAGATGAGTGCGCGAGCAGTTCGCATACCGAATTCGGCATCGCGCCGATGCCGATCTGGACGCACGCGCCGTCCTGGATTTCATTCGCGATGATCGCCGCGACTTTCTGATCGATCTCGGAGGCAGGTGGATTTTTCAGTTCCGGCAATTCGCTCCTGCCGCCGTCGATAACGTAGTTGACGTCGCTGATATGCACACCGTTTTCGACGCCGTACACGTAGGGCATCGCTTCGTCAGTTTCGATGATTAGAATCTTCGCGCGCTCGGTGATCGCCTTGTGATAAGTGACCGAGACGCCGAAGTTGAAAAAGCCGTGCTCGTCCATCGGCGCGGTCTTGAGTACCGCGAAATCGACGTTGACGAAGCGGCGATAGTAGTCAGGCGCCTCGCCGAAGTTCATCGGTATGTGGCAGCAGAGCCCGCGGTCGTGCATCTTCCGCTCGAGTCCCGAAAAGTACCACGAGTGATAAGTCGAGTGGCGCGACTCAGGGTCGGCCTCGATGACGGCACGCGGGCGCATGGCGAGGCATCCGCGAATCCGCACGTCGTGCAGCTTCGTGATCCGCATCGCCAGCGCCTTGTCGAACAGATCGGGCTGAGCAGCGCCGAAACCGTACTCGAGCCACGAATCCGGCTTGACCATCGAGGCGGCCTGCTCCGCGCCTATTGTTTTGCGTTTGAGTTCCGCTTGATCCGAAAGTGCCATAGACTATGTTGTTCCCCTTCGCGGGCGTGCCGCTTGACTGGCCGCGATGCGTAGGATTTCCTTCATCGCGCGCACCATCATAAACATCAATGCCAAGTCTGGAAGCAACCAAGCAAGTGCCTCAACCGACACAAGCGCCCGCCTCGGCGCGGCTAATCCTTTTTATCACCGTATTCATCGACCTGCTTGGCTTCGGAATCGTGATTCCGTTGCTGCCGATGTTTGCCGGCAAGCTGGGAATTTCGTTCGCGGGCATCGGCGCGATCATGGCCGTGTACTCCCTGGCGCAATTTATTTTCGCTCCGATCCTGGGGCGTATCTCCGATCGCATCGGACGCCGCCCGGTGATCATGCTCGGACTGCTCGGCTCGTCTATCGGCTATCTCATCTACGGATTTGCGGGGTCGTTCCTCGGCCTCTTTCTTTCGCGCGCCGTGCATGGCGCCTGCGCCGCGACCATCTCGACCGCACAGGCATACATCGCGGATACGACCGACGAGTCGAATCGGGCGCGCGGGATGGGCATGATCGGCGCCGCTTTCGGACTCGGCTTCGTGATCGGTCCGGCGATCGGCGGATTGCTCGGGCGCAATGACTTGCGGATTCCGGGGTTCTTCGCGGCGGCGCTGACGTTCGCGAATCTGCTCTTCGCCGCGATGCGGCTTCCGGAGTCGCATCAGCCCGAACCTGGCGCGCGCATCGACGCTTCCGTGATCGTCGCACCGATCCGCGATCTTCCGCGTCAACTCTTCGCGCATCATCTGTCCCGACTGTTTTCGATCGCCTTCCTCACCACCTTCGCATTAGCGGCTTTCGAGACCACTTTCGCGATCATGATTCCGCGCGTGTACGGATACGGTCCCGCCGGCATCGGGACGCTGCTCGCGTTCGCCGGCCTGATGCAGGCACTCGCGCAAGGCTATCTGCTCGGAAAAATCGTCAAGCGCATCGGTGAAGCGAGGCTCCTATCGGCGGGTATCATCCTGTTCGCGATCGGCCTTGCGCCGCTGGCCAATCTACCCACGCCCTCGACGCTGCTGCTCGCGCTCGCGCTGCTGTCTGTGGGCTATGGATTCGCGAGTCCGACCATTGCGAGTCTGATTTCGAAACGAAGCGAACGCGCTCTGGAGGGCGAAGCGTTGGGCATCAACCAGTCTGCGTCCTCGATGGCGCGCATCCTCGGCCCTCTGGCGGGAGGGCTGGCCTACGCCGCTCTTGGAGCCTCGGCACCTTATGTGGGTGGTGCGGTTGTCGCACTCATGGCAATTATACTTGCGCGCGGCATCGATAGCGCAGGATCGCCAAGCCGCGTACAGGCGACAGCAAACGATGGGATTGCTGCCCTTACTGGCGGACACGCGATTGCGCTTGAGAATCGGAATGCACCTCCAGCAGGGGGACAGGGCCGTTTGTTTTCGTTTCGGGGGCGGATTCGACGTTTTGAATTCTGGATCATTCAGTTGCAGGTGATCCTCATATTACTGTTCCTGCGCGGCTTTATTCCTATAAACCGAAGTGATCCTTCAGCAGTTTCCCTAGCGGTATTGCGATTATTGCTCGCAGTCCCAATAGTTTGGGTTGCACTCGCGGCCTATGCTAAGCGATGGCACGATGCGGGAATGTCAGCATGGATGAATCTGACGCTCTTAATCCCCCTCTTCAACATACCGCTCGCAATCATTTGTGGATGCCTACCTGGAACGGAAGGGCCGAACGACTACGGCGAGAACCCGAATGGTATTGTACCTCGACCGCCGACCGTGCAAAGCGGCGACAGCGACGGTGAACGTGAATAACCGAACCGAGAATTATAGTTGAGGGTCTAATGGCAGGCGGATCCCTTCGGTCGAGTATGCGGGACCGCTGAACCGATGCGCCTCGGCCTGTCCTATTTGTCCGGAGTCGCGGTGCGTTCGCAAGACGGTGATGGTGTTTCCTGGCGTTTCAGTTGCTGCCGATCAAATGCAGGTATTTTCTGCCCGAAAACCGGCAAAAGGAGGAACGACGCAATTGCAAGCCACCAATGCATCGTCATCGGAGGCTCGCCTTTCGAAGACCGTCGGCCGCTCCTTCTACTCTCGCCCGATGAGCGACGTCACTTGCGAGTCCGCGATCAGTTACGGATTCGCGAGTCCCACCATCGCGAGCCTCATTTCAAAGCGAACCGAGCGTGCGCTGGAGGGCGAAGCGTTGGGCATCAACCAGTCTGCGTCCTCGATGGCGCGCATCCTCGGCCCTCTGGCGGGAGGGCTGGCCTACGCCGCTCTTGGAGCCTCGGCACCTTATGTGGGTGGTGCGATTGTCGCACTCATGGCAATTATACTTGCGCGCGGCATCGAACAGTCCGTTGGTTAGCCCGCGAGGAGGCACATTGGGGAACGCTATCGGCTGGCTACTGGTATTTCATCTTTTCGGGGTGATTTTCTGGATCGGAAGCCTGCTTCTGATCACGAGCCTGCTCGCGATGGTATCGGACGAAGTGGGCGTCGCGAAAGAGCGCTTCATCATGGTCGCGAGCACGCTGTTTTTCGGCGGATGCAACATCGGCGGAGCGGTCGCGCTGATCTTCGGCATCCTACTGATGACGGTTGATCATGGCGTCCTACGGCAAGGATGGTTTCACGTCAAACTGGGACTCGTGTTTATCCTACTTTTGGTTCACCTCCGGCTGCATCGCAGAATCGTCGCGCTGAGTGATAACCCTTCCTCGGTAACCCGCGTGGAGTTCCGCGTTATTCACGGAGTCGTGAGCGTACTGTTGCTGGCGATCCTGGCGATGGCGTTCCTCAAACCGTTTTAAGCGTCACGGGACGACGATCGATCCGCCGCTGATGCTGATGACCTCGCCGGTGATGTAGGACGACATGTCGCTGGCGAGGAACAACGCCA
Organism: uncultured delta proteobacterium; assembly: GCA_963815835.1. Taxonomy (GTDB): domain Bacteria; phylum Desulfobacterota; class Binatia; order Binatales; family Binataceae; genus DATGKG01. Next base: position 639,539 of record CAWFIF010000001.1, on the reverse strand, counting down.
GATTCGCCACCTCGCTCGGCTCGCCCAGACGGCCCATCGGATTGCGCTTCTTGGCGCCCTCGAACATCGATTTGGGATAAATCCGTTCCAGAAATTCGTTATAGATGACGCTCGGCGCGATCGCGTTGACGCGGATTCCCTTGCCCGCCAACTCGCCCGCCGCCGCGCGCGTCAGTCCCATCACTCCCGCTTTGGCCGCGGAGTACGGAGCCTCGCCACCCGAGGAAGCGATCCATCCCGCCGCCGACGCCATATTCACGATCGCGCCCTTGCCCTGCTTGATCATGTGCGGAATCGCGGCGCGCATCGTCCACATCGTTCCGCGCAGGCACACGTTCATCACCAGGTCCCAGGTTTCGTCCTTGATTTCCCAGATCGGCTCGAGCTTGTTGATGCCGGCGTTGTTGAACAGGATGTCGATGCGGCCGTACTTATCAACGGTCTGCGCGATCGCGTCATCGACCTGCTCGCGATTGGTGACGTTGACCGCGACGTAAGGCACTTCGCGATTGAATTGCTTGCTCAGTTGCTCGGCGGTTTCAGCGGTACGGCGCGGATGCGCATCGGTGATGACGACGTTCGCGCCTTCTTCGAGGAAGCGGGTTGCGACCGCGCGCCCGATGCCGACTCCGGCACCCGCAGTTATCAGTGCGACTCTATCTTTCAGCAGCATGATGATGACCTCTTTATTTTCTTCGGACTACGCTTCGCCCGCCTCGCGTCTCGCTTTACTAGAAGCGGTCCTTCAACTCGCGCGCCTTCGCGAAAATCGAAATCGGATCGTTGCCGATCTGCGGATCGAGGCGCTTAACATTCGTTCTGAGCTCGACGCTGTCAGTGCGGAGAAACGGATTGGTGAGCTTCTCGTCCTCGATGGTCGAGGGGACGGTGAAGCCGCCTTCCGAGGTGACCTTCTTCGACCATTCGTGCTTGGCCTTGAGGCGCTGATTGTTCGGCTCGAGCGTAAGCGCGAAGCGGAGATTCTTTTCCGTGTACTCATGCCCGCAATAAACCTTGGTGTCGTCGGGAAGCGACGCGAGTTTCTCCAGCGACTCGACCATCGTCGCAGCCTTGCCCTCGAACACGCGGCCACATCCGCCGACGAACAGCGTATCGCCGGTGAAAACCGATTTGAGTTGCGGGAAGTAGTATGCGACGTGGCCATTGGTATGCGCGGGGATTCCAATCACACGCGCCTCGAGTGATCCGATCTTGAATTTGTCGCCGTCTGCGACGGGGTTGGTAAGGGCCGGGATGCGGCCGTTCTCAGCGCTCGCACCGAACACGCGCAGTCCCGGAACCTTGCTTACGATGACCGCATTGCCGCCGCTATGGTCGGGATGCCAATGCGTCGTCAGCACCGACTTGAGTTTCAGCTTGAGGCGGTTGACCGCTTGGAGAACCTTGTCGGCCTCCGCGCAATCGACCACGGCGCATTCGCCATTGGCATCATCGGAAATCAGATACGCGAAATTGTCGGAAAGTTGCGGAACGATCGTGATAGCCATCGCAGGCGCCTCCGTGAAGCTCAGGTGATGACATCAACCGGGATGTCACACGCCGACGATACTATAACCAACGTCCACGTAAACCGTCTGCCCCGTGACCCCACTTGCGAGATCGCTGAGCAAGGCGGCCGCCATCCCGCCGACTTCCTCGTTCCTCATCGCACGGCGCAGCGGCGCGCGCTGCTCGACCTCATGCGCCATCGAATGGAAATCGCGAATCGCCGATGAGGAAAGCGTTCGCGCGGGACCAGCGCTGATGGCATTGACGCGGATATTTTTCGGGCCGAGATCGTTGGCGAGGTAGCGCACGCAGGCTTCCAGGGTAGCTTTCGCGACACCCATAATGTTGTAATTCGGAATCGCGCGCACCGCGCCGATATAGGTGAGCGTGAGAATCGAGCCTCCGTTGGTTTCCATTAGCGGCTCGGCGGCTCGCGCGAGAGCGACCAGCGAATAGGCGCTGATCTCGAGCGAGCGCGAGAAATTCTTGCGGCTTACATTCAGAAAGCGATCGCGAAGATCCTCGCGCTCGGCGAACGCGACCGCGTGAACCAGCATGTCGAGGCCGCCCCATAGTGCTCTGACCTTCGCGATGGTTGCGTCAATCTGATCATCTATTGTGACGTCGAGTTCTCCGATGATTTTCGCCCCCACCTGCTGCGCCAGTGGCTCGACCCGCTTCTTGAGCGCCTCGCCCTGGTAGGTCAGCGCGATTTGCGCCCCCTGCTTGTGCAATTCCTGGGTAATCGACCACGCGAGGCTGTGGTCGTTGGCGACGCCGATTACCAGCGCACGTTTGCCATCAGCAATTCCCATCGACTAATTCCTTGTTTTAGATACTAATGGAGGCTTTTTAGAGCTCTAGCTTCATCCCGTCGAAACCCATCTCGATCTCGATCTCGCCCGTATGGTTGATGGTCTCGCGCCCGAGGTGAGTCAGAATAATGCGTTTCACGTTGAAGCGATCGAGATTGCGCTTGAGTTCCGGATAGTTCATGTGGAAGCGCAGATGATGCGATTCGAAATAGGTGCATTCGCATAGCAGCAGGTTGGCGCCCGCGCTGAAGTCCAGCAGCTCATCATTCCATCCGGTGTCGCCTGAGAAGACGAAAGTTTTTCCGTCGGAAACGATCTTTATTGAAAGCGATACGTCGGGCTTGGTGTGCGGGCTCCGTATTGTGCTGAGCTTGACCCCCGCGAGCCGCGAGCTCTTGCCGGGCTCCAGCACTACCCATTTTACCTTGTCCTGCAATTTCTTGAGGTTGAATCGCGAGAACATCGCGCGCATAAGAATCCAGGTCCGCTTCTCGAGATTCTTCGGACCCGCGATTATGACCGGATGTTTGCGCGGGCGCTCCCACATGTATTCGAGAAACAGAAATGGAAGTCCGCTGAAGTGGTCGCCATGCAAATGGCTGACGATGATCGCGTCGAGCGTGTCGGCCTCGATACCATGGCGCTTCATCTCGGTCAGCACGCCGGGGCCCGCTTCGAGCAGGATTCGCTTCCCGTCGGCTTCCAGAAGGTATCCCGCCTGCGCCCTGCCACCACTAGCGAAGGCATCACCGGTTCCTAATATGGTGAGTGTGACTGGCTTCGCCTTTGAGCCAACGCGACCGTTGCCGGTATCAACCATGGAATTAAAGCAATGCTAATATCAAGCGGCCACATAGGCAAACTTTGGGAGCGTGACGATGAAACAAATTAAAGTCGGGGTCGGATTCGGATTGTGGCGCCTCGGGATGCCCTCGCCGGAAACGATTGTCAAAGTCGCTGAACGCGCCGAGGACTGGGGACTTGATTCGTTCTGGCTCTCGGACCATCTGCTTGCGCCGTCGCCGGAACTCGATGTCATTGCGACGCTCTCGCTGCTCGCCTCGCGCACCTCGCGCATGAAACTCGGGCCCAGCGTGCTGCTGCTTAACCTGCGCCATCCGCTGCTGGTCGCGAAGGCCTTCGCATCGCTCGACTATCTCTCCAAGGGGCGGATGGTAATGGCGGTCGGCACCGGCGCGAACCTGGCCGATTACGCCGCGTGCGGAATCCCGATCGAGGGACGCGGCAAGCGGCTCGAGGAAGGTATCGAGGTTCTGCGCAAGGTATGGCGTGAGAAAAACGCGAGTTTTCATGGACGCTTCTTCAACTTCGATAACGTCACCATCGAGCCGCGGCCGGCTGCGCGCACCAACAATGACTTCGGCACGATGGATATCTGGGTCGGCGGCCGCTCGGAAGCGGCGCTCAAGCGCACCGCGAAAATGGGCGATGGATTTTTCGCATCGTTCCAGACACCCGACGAATACGCGAAGAGCATGGCCTCGATTCGCAAATATGCGGTCGAGTTCGGACGCCCGAATGGTCACATCGAATCGGGGCTCATCCTGCTATGTCGCATAGCGACTTCACGTCAGAAAGCGCTCGATGAAATGGAACCGATGCTGAAGGCGCTCGGCCGGGTGCGGAGCAATTCCTGGAGCGCACGGTCTACGGCACCGCCGAGGACGTCATCGGGCGCGTGTCCGAGTACGTCCGTCATGGGTTGGACAAGTTCGTGCTATGGCCCATCGCCACTCCTGATGCGTGGGCGAAGCAGGTCGAGCTGGTGGGCAGCGAGATCGCGAATCACTACATGAAAGCGGCCGCCTGAATGCGGCGCTTCCTGTCAACGCGAATCTATATTCCGATAGTGCTCATCGCGGCCGGCGCGCTGCTTACGGGATGCCGGAAGACGCCACCGCCGGTCGCATCGGGGATACCGGAGCGCTTCGCGAGCGCCGAGCAGATTGAAGAGAATTTTCGCGGGCGAAGTTTCATCCTCGGCGACAATGCCACCGTCGCGCTGGTGCGTCCGGTCGACTCGCCCAAAGATCAATGGCTCAAGTTGCCGTTCTGGTTCGGCATGAACGTCATGGTTCCCGGCGTGCTGCAACCGAAGGAGGGCGACTATTACGTCATCAGCGAGGCGCTTCTCATCAAGCCGCTCGATGCGCCCGGCGAATGGATGATCGAGGCCGGCAGCTCGCTCATCAAGCGCGAAACCGTCTTTCAGACCGCGCGAACCCATTACGTCGGCACCGGAAAAATCCTGCCCACCATCGTTCAGTTTGCGGGAATGCGCGAATTCAAGACCGAGGACGGCAAAACGATCCAGATGCCCGTCCTGCGTGAGGTCTCGATGCCGATGAAATGGACGCTGGGCGGCGGCGGCGTCCCCGCCAGTTATGCGAGGTATCGCACCGGATGAAGTTTCTCACGCGAGTTCTCACTTCGATCACCATCGCCATTACATTCGCGATCACATTGGCAGCGTGCACGCCGGACAAGGCGATGGACTTTGGGCCGACCGGCGAGATCGACACCGCCCCCGAGGACGAGCTCAGCCGCCAGATTTTGCACGACTTCGACGGGCGCGACTTCGAGCTCGGCACCAACGATAGCGAGGCCGTGGTGCGTCTGACCGACTGGCCCGAGGGCAAGCACATCATCGTACCGTTCTGGCTCGGGATTAATCCGCTGATGCCGTACTTTCATCGTCCGCAGCTCGGCAGAATTTACGTGATGAGCGAATCGGTGATGGTGCGCGAGTTGAGCAATGATCGCTATCTCATTCGCGCGGGGTCGAAGGCCTTCAAGAGCGACGCGATTTTCGAGGCGAAGCACACCCACTACGACGGCACCGGCAAAATGCTGCCGACGGTGGTACGATTTGTCGGCACGCAAGTCGCGACGCTGCCGCTCGATCCGCCGCGCACCGGAACTATCACCGAGAAAGTGCCGGTGTTGCGCGAAATCTCACTCCCGATGCGTATCGAGGCGGTGAAACCCGGCTACGCGAAATTCACCGTGATGCAGCAGGGGATTCCGTCGTCCCCTACCGCCGACCGCGGCTGACGACCCGGGAGGATGGTGCCGCGCGAGAGTCTCGTGATCTTTCCGTTGCGCTTCGCTTGCGTCGCGCTGGCGCCCAGCGTCGCACGCCGACACAAATCGTTGCTGTCGTGCTACGTTTGACAAGCTGTCAAAGAACGATCCGAGGCAAAGAGGGTTGTCTCGCAACGCTGGCAGTGTCAGAAAAACGGCACGGACACTGCTTGTGCCGTTGAGCAAGACGAAGCGTTGATCGGGAATCCGACGCGTCGTCAAAAGAAAAGGACCGGTCGCGCTCTGGAAGGCCGAAACGCATGGCGAAGCCTCGTTTGATAGCGGTCGATGCAGCAGAATCGAAGACACCCGAATACCCACTGACCAAAGCTGAAATCACTGTGGGGAGCGAGCCGAGAAACGGTCTCGTGCTCACGCATAGCTCTGTCTCCCGGCGCCATGCCGTGATCCGCCGTCGCGGGAAGCGCTTTGAGCTTTCGGATCTGAATTCCAGCAATGGTACTTTTGTCAACGAGCAGCGGATTCATGCCCCAACCTTGATAGACGATCGTGCCCAAGTGCGCTTCGGCGGGGTCCGTTTGGTGTTTCTGGACCCGCGCGCTCGGGCTCGTTCAACTTCAAGGAGAACGACTGGACTGCGGACCAGAGTCCGAAGAGTGGCGGAAGCGGCTCTGATTTTGTTCTTGGTCGGTTTCGGAACCACGGAATATTTGCTCAACGGAGATACAATCAGCCGACTGGCTGGTCGTCTGACGAACCGCACCGTGCCGATCTCAACAGTCGAGCCACTCTTGCCGCGAACCGCCGAAACCACCGCGAAAAACTCTGTCAATCTGCCAAGGCAACAAAATACGCCACCTGAAGTCATTTCCCCTCCGCCAATCGAGGTTTCATCCGCGATACCACCTCATGAACCTGCCCTCGGCGCTGGCCCTCCGTGGTTGACGCGTTTGAATTACTATCGCCGGTTAGCTGGTCTCCCGACGGTCACCGAGAACGACGCGTTAAGCGATGGCGACCGCAAGCATTCGCGTTACATTGTGGAGAACTATGCGAGTGTGCTTAAGCAGGGCGCAGATCTCGGCGGCGCAATGCATACGGAGGACAGCGAGAAACCTTGGTACACTCCGGAGGGTTTCGCGGCCGCTCAGAACAGCGACCTATACGAGGGTTGCAATAGGTTTGACGCCCGCTCCGCGATCGATGGCTGGACGGAGGGACCGTTCCATCGCATTGCGGTGCTCGATCCCAACCTGACGAGCGTTGGTTTCGGCGAGTATGAAAAAGGCGGCTGCTGGACTATGGGCCTTGATTTGCATCTCGGACCCGAACCGACGGCGCTCACTCATCCGATCGAATTCCCGCCGCCCGACTCAACCGTTTCGCTTGAGTTCGTCAATTATGAGTGGCCGGACCCCTTGGCGGCCTGCCCAGGTTATTTGCCGCCCGCCGGTTTGCCCATCACTCTAGAGTTAGGGCCGTGGGTCGATACGAAACTCGGCGCCCATTCGCTTCGCCGCGGTACCGAGCCAGTTGAAAACTGCGCATACGACGCATCGACTTATTCAAACGCAGATGGCTTCGGCGAAAAGGCAGGTCGAAACACGCTAAAGAGCTTTGGTGTAGTGATGATGATTCCTCGCCGACCGCTGGTGCCGGGACAAACCTATTCCGTCTCAATCGAGGCGCAAGGTCGTAGCTTCAGCTGGTCTTTCAAAGTCGCTCCTAAAGCAGAACGCCTCGCGGGGAAGTAACCGCGATGATCTAGGCGACCGGAAAGTCGAGGCCGTGGTGCGTCTGACCGACTGGCCCGAGGGCAAGCACATCATCATACCGTTCTGGCTCGGGATAAATCCGCTGATGCCGTACTTTCATCGTCCGCAGCTCGGCAGAATTTACGTGATGAGCGAATCGGTGATGGTGCGCGAGTTGAGCAAGGATCGCTATCTCATTCGCGCGGGCTCGAAGGCATTCAAGAGCGACGCGATTTTCGAGGCGAAGCACACCCACTACGACGGCACTGGCAAGATGCTGCCCACGGTGGTGCGATTCGTCGGCACGCAAGTCGCAACGCTGCCGCTCGATCCGCCGCGCACCGGAACCATCACCGAGAAAGTGCCAGTGTTGCGCGAAATCTCGCTCCCGATGCGTATCGAGGCGGTGAAGCCCGGCTACGCGAAATTCACCGTGATGCAGCAGGGGGTTCCGTCGCCCCCTACCGCCGACCGTGGCTAACCATGCTTGACCGCATCTCGGCCGAATGTGCGGTGACCGACCTGACTCAATAGTACTCGGGCACGAACGTCTGATCCTCCATCGGCGGGCGCTGATAGTCCGTCGGCATTTCCGGACGCGGCGCCAACGCGAACGGAGTGGGGGGCAGGTCCTCGTAATGAATCATGTTCAACAAATGGCGAATGCAGTTGAGCCGAGCCAGTTTCTTGTTGTCCGCTTTCACCACTCGCCACGGCGCCATTTTGTGATCCGTATGGCGAAACATGGCGTCCTTGGCCATCGAATACTCGACCCATTTGTTGCGCGACTCCACATCCATCGGGCTGAGCTTCCAACTGCGCGTAGGATCGTTCATCCGTTTTTGGAAGCGCTGTTCCTGCTCTTCGTCGCTGACCGAGAACCAGTATTTCACGATGAGTATGCCGGAGCGGCATAGCATTTGTTCGAATTCAGGGCAGCTGCGCAAGAACTCGTGGTATTGCTCGTCGCTACAAAATCCCATTACGCGCTCGACGCCCGCGCGGTTGTACCAACTGCGGTCGAACAGAACCAGTTCGCCGGCGGATGGCAGATGCGCGACATAGCGCTGAAAATACCACTGGGACTTCTCGTGCTCGGTCGGCGTGCCCAAGGCGACTACTCTGCAAATGCGCGGATTGAGGCTTTCGGTAATCCGTTTGATAGCGCCGCCCTTGCCGGCTGCATCCCGCCCTTCAAAGATGACCAGCACCTTCAGGCCTTTGGCCTTGATCCAGTTCTGCATCTTGACGAGCTCGATTTGCAGGCGGGCCAACTCTTTCTCGTAGACCTTGTTTTTGATGTTGCGAGATTCGGCTTTGAGGTCGCCATGGTGAATTTCTACTGGAGCGCCGTTCGTCGCGGCGATAATCGGCATGGTTCCGTCCGTGATGAGGCCGTTCTCTTTACGCTTTTTTTTCTTGTCCTTTTTCTGCCTCGTTTTCATCGGGAAGCCTCCCGCGCGAACAGATTTCAAAAGTGCCCCCGCCGGCGCTCCAAACATCGGCCTTTTTCTAGATTAGGGAGCTTCGTAAGGATACTGCTTGACGTTCAAGACTTCGATTATCGTTATGTGAAATTTCGCGATGGTCTGAAATCCGGGTTTTGCGATATGGTGCGCGCTTGCTGTCCAGCCGCTGCTATCTAGGCGACCGGAAAGTCAGCCGCTTCATCTATCAAGTTGGCGAAGTCGGCAGCGGCGAGGCGGAAAATTTGCCATTGCTCCGCGTGGCGGAAACCGAGGCGATTGTAAAAGCCTCGCGCCGGATTCCAATCCAACACCGCCAGGTCGATTCGCGCGCATCCGCGCGACTCGGCGATTTTCGCGACCGCCGCGATGAGCTTGCGCCCGATGCCCGACTTGCGCGCGGATTCCTCGACGAAAATGTCTTCGATGAAGAGTCCCGGCTTTCCTTCCCACGTCGAGTAGTTTGGAAAGAACAGCGCAAAGCCAACGGGCTGACGATCGATGTCCGCGATAAGAACTTCGAAGCGGCGATTTGGGCCGAAAGCATCGCGGCGCACGTCGGCCTCGGTGATCCTGACGTGCTCGACCGGCTCTTTCTCAAAGACTGCCAGCGCGCGAATGAAGTACACGATGAGCGCCGCGTCGTTTTCAGTCGCCCACCGGATTCGAGTCTCTGCCATCGAGGTATCCTCTTCGAGCTCCTCGCTATTAGCAGACGATCGATTTCGCGGCCTATCAAGAGGTGGCAACTTCCTCAGGAGAAATCGTTTCGAGTTCCAGGCCCGCCGTTTCCGGAAAGAAAAAGAACATGATGATCGGCGCCATCAGCCAGAACACTGCGAGATATCGAACCGCGATCCAATGCGATCCGGTCGCGCGATACAGCAAGCCCTCGAGAAAGAAGCCGAGCGCGCCGCCCGTCGTGCCCGCGACCGACAGAACGCTGCCGGCCGTCGAGCGATACGAGGTCGGAAACAGTTCCGCGCTGTAGGCAACCGCGATCGTACTCGAAGCGACGTCAAAGAAGAGTTGGAAGATCCAGATCGGAATCACCGCGCTGAAAGAGCCGTGCACCAGCGGCAACGGAATCCGCGTGGCGCTGTGTGACGAATAGAGCCAGAACGTGAGCATCGGCGCCATCACATAGAACAGAGAGCCCATCCTGCGCCGCCCGAAGCGGTCGCTGAGCCGGCCCGCAACGATGTTGCCCATGATTCCCAGCGCGCCGCCCAAGAAATAGAGGCTCGAAACATTCGCCGGCGACCATCCATGCGCTTCCTGCAAATACTTGGAAAAGAAGAAGGCTTGCGGACTGCCGCCCAAATTGCCGAGGAACGCCACCGCAATCAACATCAGAAGGCGGCCGAGATACGCACTGAACAGCGCTTTCACCGGCGCCAGGACGTTGCGGGGACTGACGCCCTCGCGCTGTTCGCGCTCGAAACGCGCGCTCTCGGGCAACACCCGGCGCAGCGGAATTATCAGCACCAGCGGAATCAGCGCCAACGCGTACAGGCCGCGCCATCCGTACGGCATAACGTTGATGCCCGCGAACGCAAGCGCGGCGATCCCGAAGCCGACTGAGGAGAGCGCGGCGAGCAGCCCGACCGCCCATCCGCGCACGCCGGCGTCGACCTCCTCGGCCAGGATGACCAGCGCGACGGTTCCTTCCGCGCCGGCGAACACGCGCGCGAGCATCTGGCATGCGACGAAGAAATGCGCGGTTGGCGCGATTGCCGCGAGCCCGGTGAAAATCGTGTAGGCGACGATGGTGTAGAGCAGCAGGCGGCGGCGTCCAAAGACATCGGCCAGCGGCGTTATCAGAAGCGAGCCGATGTAGCCGAGGCGGATCAGCGTCAGCAGGTTGCCCAGCGCCCGCTCGGAAATCTGGAGGCCCTTCTGAATCTGCTTGAGCGCGAGCGTTAGCAGCGCGCGGTCATACTGATCGAAGAATCCCGCGGTGGTCGCGATGAGAAAGACACGCCGCTGACGCTTGGTGAAGGGCGGCGTTCGGCCAAAGAAGCCGAGGGGGATGCTCCAGCGCTCTTCCTCGGGCGGCGCCTCCGGAGAGTTCGGTTCCGCATCGATAATCGGTGACGGCTCGCTCACAAGGTCTCCACACTAAACATGATCGTGTTACGGAGTCGCTGGAGTCAGAATCTAGTCGATCGCCATCGGCAGCGCGGCGAGTCCGCGCAGAAAATACGATCCTTTGTATTGCAACTTCGCTCCCGGATCGCGCAGGCGCAGTTTCGGAAAGCGCTCCAGCATCGAGGAAAATGCGATCTGCGCCTCGAGACGCGCGAGCGGCGAGCCGATACAAAAATGGATGCCTTCGCCAAACGCGAGATGGTCGTTGGGTTCGCGCGTGATGTCGAAGCGATCGGGATCGGGGAACTGTGCGGGGTCGCGATTGGCCGCCGCGAGGATCACGAAAATCGGAAATCCCGCCGGAAAAAACGTCCCGGCAAGTTCCACGTCGCTTTTCGTGAAGCGCGCGGTCGATTGCACCGGCCCGTCGTAACGCAGCATCTCCTCGATCGCGCGGGGCAGCATCGACGCGTCGCGTTGCAGCATCTTCATCTGATCGGGATTGCGTCCCAGCGCCAGCGTGCCGTTTCCGATCAGATTGGTGGTGGTTTCATTTCCCGCGAGCAGCAGCAGGATGACGAAGGCCATCAGCTCGTCGGCCCCAAGCGCATCCGATTCGGTGTGCGCGGCGACTAGTGCGCTGACGAGGTCGGGCCCTGGTGTTTTGCGCCGCTTCTCGATCTGCGCGGAAAAGTACGCGCGCAGATCTTCCACCGAGGTCGTAAATTCGGGCGGCAGGGGATTTCCCGGCAGCGTGTTGTCGCCCGAGACGATCGCATCCGACCATCGCTTGAAGGTCGCGTACAGTTCCGGTTCGACGCCAAGCATCTCAGCGATCACCATCACCGGGAGTGGATTGGCGAGGTCGCGCATCACCTCGAAGTCGCGGCGTTCCTTGACCTTGTCGAGAAGCATGTTGGTGAGCTCGCGGATGCGCGGCTCCATCTCGCGAATCCGCCGCGGCGTGAAATCCCGGCTGACCAGCTTGCGCAGCCGCGTATGCACGGGAGGATCCGAAAACAGCATCGTAGTAGCACCCTTGAATGGTCCCCGATCCTCGAATGCTTGTTCCTGCGGCGGACGCGAGCTCGAATAATGTTGCGGGTCGCGCAGAATCGCGAGGCAATCCTGGTAGCGCGCCGCGAGCGCCGTCGGCAGCGGGATTTCGGTGACTCCCGACTGCTCGAGGCCAAGCAACTTCAGCAAATCCGGAGTGGCCGGAATCGTGATGTTGATGATGCGCGGCGGCCCGGCCAGCATCGCCTTGTAGTAAGGGTAGGGGTTGGCGCGAAATTCAGGATCCCACTGGTTGAAATAGATTTCCTGCGTCGCCGATGCAGGCATAACAACGTGCCTCCTCTATCGAGGTGTCGATGCGCGCGGCGCAATGCGAAAAACGTCGGCGCGACTTGACCGAAGAAGTCTATCGGTTTCTGTAACGCTACGGCTATGAGCAATCGCGATGCCGTCGCGGGTGGCAAAAACTCAAGCCGCGCGCAATGAAGCGCGACTTGTCCTCAGAACGATCTGATGCACGATCGCCACTGCACGCAGGGCGTATGCGGCATCAAGCGAGACAGGCAGCGCAAGAGAATGCTACTCGATGACCATTGGCAGAGATTTCAGACCACGGACGAAGAACGAAGTCTTGTAATCCAGCTTGGGATAGCCCTCGACTCTGAGATGCGGGAATCGGTTCAGCATTGCGCCGAACGCAACCGCGCCTTCGAGACGCGCGAGTGGCGCGCCGAGGCAATAATGAATTCCATCGCCGAAGGAGACGTGGTCGTTCTCTTCGCGGGTGATATCGAAGACTTCGGGGCGCTCGAACTTTGCGGGGTCGCGATTGGCCGATCCCACCATCAGGAAAATGCCGCTGCCTTTCTCGATCACGGTGCCGCAGATTTCCACGTCCTCCTTCGCGGTGCGGAAGACCGACTGCACCGGACTATCGTAGCGAAGCATTTCTTCGATCGCTCGCGGCAGAAAGGTCGGGTCGCGACGCAGGAGTTTCATCTGAGCGGGATGGTTTTGCAACGCCAGCATGCCGTTGCCGATCAGGTTGGTGGTCGTCTCGTTGCCTGCGAGCAACAGGATTACCAGGAAATGCATCAGCTCACTGGCGCTCAGCATCTCGGTGTCTTCATACGCGGAAACCAGCGAGCTCATCAGGTCGGGGCCGGGATGACGGCGGCGCCTTTCGATTTCCTCCGCGAAGTACGCCCGCATCTCAATCAGGTGGATACGTACCGAATCCGCCATCGGACTGCCCGGCGGCAGGCTGCTCAACTCGATCAGCGTATCCGACCATCGCTTGAACGTTTCGTAATGTTCGCCGGGGATGCCGAGAATGCTGGCAATGATTCGGAGCGGAAGGGGAATCGCGAAATCCGCAACCAGATCGAAGTGGCGCTTTTGCGCAACCTCGTCGAGCAGCGCATCGGTGAGCGCGCGGACGCGCGGTTCCAACGCGCGGATCGCGCGGGGTGTAAAATCGCGGCTGACCAATTTGCGCATACGGGTGTGAATCGGCGGATCGGAACTCACGATGATGGGCGCGTCGCCGAAGACCTCAGCGGTCTCGATCGTCATGCGATTGCGAACCGGCATGCTGGAGAAGCGATTCTGATCGCGCAGCGTCGCAAGCACGTCGGCATAACGCGAGATGATCGCGACCGGAATGAAGAAGCGCAGCACCGGCGGCGGGCTCATCCGCAGCGGCTGATAGAATGAATATGGGTTACGGCGAAAGTTCTCGTCCCACGGATTGAATGACAGCCCCGCACTGGCGGGCTGCTCAGCCATTCCACTCATCAATTTCCCCCCGCGATCGGCGTTATCCCTTTGAAATAAGGATTTCCCTCGCCGTCTTTTTTAGGTCTTCCAGTGACTTGAGCAGATCCGGCGGATCCGGCTCATCGGCGTCGAGCAACGTGCGTTCCAAGGCCATCGACTCGAGTTTTCCGAATGCGATTTCGACCACTCGGGCCAGCCTCTCGGCGCGGTCAGCCGGCGTGAGGCCATCGTCGAGGAACTTCGCGAAAGCCTTCCTGATGCCGATTGCGAGCCGGCGGTTGGTCTCGCGCACCGCGACCCGCAGTATCGGTTCCGTGCGGCTGGCAACCAGAAGTTCCAGCCATGCGTAGAAGCTTGGGCCGCGAAACGCCGTCCACATCAGATCGATGAGTGTATCCAGCCGGAACTCCAGTCCCCCGATCGGAAGTTCCTCAAACGCGTATTCGAGTTCCGCGAGGCGGCGCGAACAAATGTGCTCCAAAGCGCCGAGCACCAGCTCTTCCTTGTGGCGGAAGTGATGCACCTGCGCGCCGCGGGAAACCCCGGCGCGACCTGCGATTTCTGTCGTAGTGGTCCCCGTATACCCCCGCTCATTGAGGCACGCGATCGCGGCTTCAAGCAGACGCCTGCGCGTCTCCGCGCTACGTTCCTCCTGCAAACTACTTCGCGGCATAAAACTCGCCAAGTGGTTTTATGACATACCGTACTGGATGTTGCAAACAGGCGGGAATGTCTACCTAAAGTTTAGCTAGCGCGGAGGCCGATCACGGAGGATGCGGTGGCCGGCGGGATATCCCACCGAATTGCGCTATCGGCCGCGGAAATTCGGACGTCGCTTCTCGAGAAACGCCTTGACGCCCTCGCGATAGTCTTCGCTGTCGAAGCATCGCGCGACCAGCGTGGAAACCGCCTTGCCGTCACGATGCTCCGGGTCCTTGAGCGATTCGCGAATCGCGGTCTTTGCCGCCAGCATCGTCAGCGGCGCATTGGTCGACATCTTGAGCGCGTAGTCGCGAACGGTTTCTTCCAGCTTCGAACCTTCGACGACGCGATTAACCAGCCCCATCGCGAACGCCTCGTCGGTATCGAACAGCCGCGCCGAGAGCAGGATGTCGCGGGCATTGGCGGGACCGACTACATTGGTCAGCGCGATCACGCCATCGAGCGGGTAGGCAAGACCCAGCCGCGCGGCCGGAACTCCGAAGCGGGTGCCGCGCGCGGCGATTCGGATGTCGCATGACAGCCCGACTTGCAGTCCACCCCCGATACACACACCGGAGAGCATTCCGATCACCGGCTTCGGCGACTCGATCATAGCGGCGATCGCATTGCTTGGGGCGTCGCGATAGGCGCGCGCCTGCTCGGCGTTCGCACGCATCGCGGGAAACTCCGAGATGTCGGCGCCCGCGATGAACGCCTCCGGAGTCGCGCCGCGCATGATGATCACGCGCACCTCGGGGTCGGCGTCGAGTTCCTTCATGCCCTCGGCGATGCGCTGCCAACTCCTGAGGTTGAGCGCGTTTCTGACCTCGGGGCGGTTCAGAATCAACCATCCGAGCGGAGCTTCATGCTGTACGATCAGCGGATCGCGCGTGCTGTGATGTTCGCTCACGGAAATGTCCTCGCGTTAGACTGTCGCCATGCTGCGCATCCATCGCGCGAAATCGCAAGAGATGGCACGACTGCGCGTCTAGTCCGGATTCACCGAATACTGACCCACCTTCCACACGCCGTCGGGTTGCTTTTTCACGATGACCAACTCGGTCGCCGCCTTGGCATTCTCGAATGAAGTGTTGAAGTGGATTTGTATATACTCGCCGGGCGGCGCGTTCTGCGGATCCTTCGCGTAGGTTTTGTCCTTCACCGCGCGGCTGACTTCCTTGCCGAGCGGCTCGCGCGTCTGCTCCATCATCTTCGCGAAGGCCTCTTTGGGCCCGACGGTTTTGATCTCATCGGCCGAGGTTGCCCATGCGTCGTCGTATTTGCCCGAATCGATCAGCCGCAGCCACGTGGTTGCCGCCGCGACGCCGTCCGTGGCCGCGTCCTCGGGATTCGATGACGTGCATCCCGCGAGCGCCGTGACGAGGAGCGCCATCAGCGCCAATGCTCCGAGCCTCTTCTTCACGCTGTCACAGCTTCGCGATCACCTCGTTGGCCATTTTCTCGAGCCCTCGCGTGAGGCCTTCCTGATCGAATGCCGGCGGCGGCACCACCACGCGCGAGATGCCGATATCCTGGAACGCCTTGATGATGTCGGGCTTTGCACGTCCCATGCATGACAGTTCGATGTGGGTCGCGGCCCGGCCGGCCTTCTGCGCTTCGGTCGCCATCATCGCGAACAGTTCCTTGAGCTTCCCGACGTCGCCGAGCGCGGGAAAGAATCCATCGCCGTAACGTCCCGCACGCCGCGCCGCGGCCGGCGAATGCCCGCCGACAATGATCGGGATGCCGCTCTTGTTGTATGGCTTGGGAAACATCTTCACCCGATCGAAGTTGTAATGCTTGCCGTGAAAGGTGGCCGCGCCCTCGCTCCAGAGCGCACGCAACGCTTCAATGGATTCGTCGGTCATCGCACCGCGCGCATGAAAATCCAGCCCCAGCGCCTGGAATTCCTCTTCGAGCCATCCGCTGCCGATGCCGAACAGCAAGCGCCCCTTGGACAGCTGGTCGATCGTCGCGGTTTCTTTCGCCACGTAAAGCGGATGACGCTGCGGGAGAATCAGGATGCCGGTGCCGAGTTTCAGGTTTTTGGTCAACGCGGCGGCGAAAGAGAGCGGCTCCAGCGGATCGGGAATCGAGACATCCTCGCCGCCGGGAATTTTGCCGGTTGACGAATATGGATAGGGCGATTTGTAATCCTGTGGGATGACGACGTGCTCGACCGTCCAAATCGATTCGATGCCGAACTTTTCGGCGCTGGTAACCAGATGCGCGAACAGATCGGGGTTGGTGAAAGGTCCGGAGTTGGCGAACATCAGGCCGATTTTCATAACTGCCTCGCAAGATGGATTCGGCCAATCTAGCGCGCGCGCAAAAAAAAGTGGAAACGCATTTTCGGTTCGGATGGACGAACTTTTCGTTGAGCGCCGATATTGTGTAGAATCTCACACATGGCCACGAATCTCGACATCGACGAGCGCTTGCTGAATGAGGCGCAAAAGGTGGGCGGTCACCGGACCAAGAAGGAAACGGTGAACGCGGCGCTTAAGGAATACATCCGGTATCGGAAGCAATTGGGCGTTATCGATCTATTCGGAAAGATCGATTTCGACCCGAAATATGATTACAAGAAGCAACGCCGCCGAAGGTGAATGTACTGGTCGACACTTCGATTTGGTCTCTGGTATTTCGACGGCAGCTCCGAATCGTTGATCGAGCAACCATCGAACTCGCCTCGCTGATCAGGGAAAAACGGGCTTTCCTGATTGGGCCTATCCGCCAGGAACTCCTGTCCGGGATCCGCGATACTATTCAGTTTGAGGCTGTGCGAGAAAGATTGCGACCTTTTCCGGACCTGGCGATTCACGAGGCGGACTACGAAGAAGGCGCGCTATTTTACAATCGATGCCGCGCTCGCGGCGTTCAGGGTTCTAACACCGACTTTCTGATTTGCGCGGTCGCATCGCGTCTTTCGATGTCCATTCTCACGACTGACCGCGACTTCGAAGCGTACGCGAACCTGCTCCCAATCAAACTCCACGAGATTCGTTAGCGCGGTTGCTGCTTGAGGGAAATCGGCGGCCTTGAGCATCGGGCGATAGCTGCGCTACTTAGGGATCACTATGGAACTCGGAAAAGTTGGAATGTGGTTTTTCCTCGACGCGATGACCGCGCCCCAAACCGCGGAATTCGCGCAAAAGGTCGAGAAGCTCGGCTACCAAACCCTCTGGATTCCGGAGGCGGTCGGCCGCGAACCGTTTCCCCATGCCGCGTACCTGCTCGACAAGACCAGCCGGCTCAACATCGCCACCGGCATCGCGAATATCTGGGGCCGCGACCCGATCACGATGTCGGCCGCATCGAAGACCGTCGCCGAGCTTTCCGGCGGCCGCTTTCTGCTCGGCATCGGCGTCAGCCACAAGCCGCTGGTGACGAATCTGCGCGGGCACAGCTACGACAAGCCGTACTCCTACATGAAGGAATATCTTCCCAAGATGAAGGGTGCGCTCTATCAGGCGCCGCAGCCCAAGGAGCCCGTGCCGGTCGTGATTGCGGCGTTGCATCCCAAGATGCTCGCGCTTGCCGCCGCCGAGACGCAGGGGACGCATACCTATTTCGTACCGCCCGAGCATACCGCGAAGGTCCGCGCGCAAATCGGCCCCAAGCCGTGGGTCTGCGTCGAGCAGAAGGTGATCCTCGACACCGACGCCACCAAGGCTCGCACGGCGGCCCGCTTTTTCATGAAGACCTACGTGCCGCGGCTGCCCAACTACACCAACAATCTCAAGAACCTGGGGTGGAAGGACGAGGACTTCGCGAACGGATGCAGCGATCGGCTGGTCGATGCGATCGTCGCATGGGGCACCGAGACGCAGATTAACGATCGCATCCAGGCGCACTTCAAAGCGGGCGCCACTCACGTCTGCATTCAGCCGCTCAGGACCGATATGGCGCCGCTGCCAGACGAACGCGCGATGGAAGCATTCGCGCCGAAGTAAGCTCTCGGCATTTGAGAAATCGCACATTTTGTGAAAGCGGGCCGCGCTCCGATAACGGGGCGCGGTCTGCTACGATCGGCGCTCGCGCCATCGGGGCAGGGGAAGCGTTGCAATGTCATTCGCATCGAGCTCATTGAGCGTCGTGAAGACGCTATGCATCGGAACATCGCTGATAATCGCGGTCACCATCGCAGGCTGTGCGTTGACGCGCGACAAGGACGCCGAAGACGCCGAGGCTGCCGCGGCTCGCTCGCAGGCTTCCGCCGAACGTGCCGAGGCGGCCGCCAACAAGGCGCTCGAATCGTCAGCCGCGGCGATGAAGGCTGCGGACCACGCGGCGGCGGCAGTTAAGGAAGCGACCAAGGAAATGGATCGCGTGTCCGCGCACCTTGAGCAATTGCAAAAGGAACGCGAGGAAGAGGAGGCCGAGGAAGCGAAGCCGCATCATCGAAAAAAGGCGGCGGCTGCGGTCGCCAGGGCTTCGGACGGGAAATCCGCCTTCGACAAAGCGGCGAACGTTGCTCCCGCTGCGGATTCAGCGCCTGCGGCGCAACCTTCGCCTGCGAAATAGCCAATCTGATCGGCGCGAGGTAGCGCCTATGCCTGCCAGCTCGAAATTCTCTCATCGCGTGGGCGACGAAAATCTCAGCCCCGAGGAACTCGAGGCTCGACGGCGCGAGGCCCAGGTTCGTGGCGAATTGCTCGCTCCCAAGACGCGGCGCCACGCCTGGCTCAATATCGCGGGACCGCTGGGTGCGGTGATAATTGCGATCATGCTCGCCTCGTTCTACAAAAATCCGATCGGCGTGCTGCGATGGGTCCAGTCAACCGCGCTGGGGTGGTCGGGCGTTACCAAGGCGGAAATCGGCCTCGATGCGGGGCTGATGACCTACTACATCAACGGCGGCTATCCAGACATGGAGCCGGTCATAATGATTCACGGCCTCGGTCCCAATGCCGCGCTGGTGTGGCGCGAGGTGATGGCGCCCATTGGCCAGGGCCACTACAAGGTGATGGCGCCCAACCTGTACGGATTTGCCGATTCCGAGCATCAGCAGGTTGACCATTCGATCGCATACGAGGCGGCCGGCATCTCGAAGTTCATCGATCAACTCAAGATCGACAAGGTCAACTTGATCGGATGGGACCTCGGCGCCGATGTCGCGCTCTATTACGCGGTAGACCATCCCGACAAAGTGGAGAGACTGATCCTGGTCTCGGGCGGTCTCTTTGGTGAGGCCTCGGCGAAGAAGCTGCGCAATGATTTGTTGCCGACCTCGGTCGAGGCGATGCAGCAGCAGGCGAAAGACAGCTTCTTCGATCTGCCGCCGATGCCGAGCTTCATGTACGAGCGCATGATGGAACAACTCTCGGGTGACATGCAGGCCGAGACCGAGATGCTCAATTCGATTCCCAAGGACGAGGGCCACATCCGCGCGAAGCTGGGGCAGATTTTCAATCTGCTCACGGTCATTACGTGGGGCGGCAAGGATCCGTATTTCGGCTCGCGCCAAGGCGAAGCGATTCATGGCGCGTTGCCGGGCTCAGCGACGATCGTATTCAAGACCTCGGGACATTATCCGCAGCTCGAGCATCCGGAGGAGTTCACTGACTCGATGCTGTTTGTGTTCAAGCAGACCGAAGGCGGTCAGTAATCGCGCTTGCGATAACATCCAGCCTTTTGCGATAAGCGGATGCTGGACACAAAATGAGGAGCAGCGATGAAACTTTATCAAAGTAATCTTTCTAACTTCGCAACCAAGACGCGAATTGTGATCTACGACAAGGGACTGAAGGTCGATTTTGTAGAACCGCCCGGCGGGCTCCATTCGGCCGAGTATCAGAAGATCAATCCGCTAGGAAAAATTCCCTGCCTCGATGCCGACGGGGTCATCATTCCCGAGTCGGAAGTCATCAACGAATATCTCGAGGAGAAATTTCCCGAGAAGCCGCTGCTGCCTAAATCGCCGGAGGCGCGCGCCAAAGTCCGCCTCTTCAGCCGCTTCCACGATCTCTACCTCGAGCCGCCGCTGCGCGCGCTGTTCGGGCAGATGAATCCCAAGACGCGCGACGACAAGGTGGTCAACGAGAAGCTGACCGAGGTGAACAAGCGCCTCGATGAACTGGAGAAGATGCTCGGCGAAAGCGGCTTCGCGGCGGGTGCGGATTTTACGCTGGCCGATTGCGCCGTCGCTCCGACGATCTTCTTCTGCAATGCGCTGCTGCCCTCGTTCGGAGCGAAGCCGCCGCTGGAAGGGCGTCCGAAGCTTGCGGCATGGTGGACGCATGTGCAGACGCGAGCCTCGGTCAAGAAGGGGATCGGCGAGATGCAGGAAGCGCTCGCGGCAATGAATCGCAAATAGGACAACGTCCTATTTGCGCCCTGAGGCTTTGCGAAGGGCCTCGATAGGACAGCAAAACTCGCACCACTAGTCACAATCTGATATCATGAAGAAGCGGCACCCAGAACGGGTGCCGCTTCCATTTTGGAGGGCCTCGCAACGAAGGCGATTTTACATAAACGAACCCACCAAGTGGTTGAAAACAAAGGCTTTTCGATTTTGGCTTTAGGCAAACGAACCCACCTCTTAAGACTACCCCGATTTTCTGTTCTTCTCCCGTGTTCGGGGGGAATGGGCCAGCGAGCCAAGCGCCACGAACTCCGATGCCCCGACGGCATGGAATGCCGCGTGATGGGGCGAAGAGGGAGATCAGCTCTGGATTCCGTTTCTGGCGGACGATGCGAACTTTTCGATGCAAAGTGCGAAAACAAACCCACCGCGGTCACCGCATGGCATGCGGTGAAAATTACAAAAACAAAGCCACTCGCAGATCAGGAGAATGGATCGCGTAACGCCGCGAAATCATTCAGAAATCGCGGCGAACGAAAAGAGAAGCTTAAGGCAAGGAAATCCTACATCGAGTCGTACAGAGCGCTGAACAGCCGCGCGGCACGCGGGTCGAGTAACGGGTCGGTGCCCATTTGGTTCATGGTGTAACCGAAGCCCACCTTCGCATCGGGGTCCGCGAAGCCGAGCGAGCCGCCCGCACCCGGATGCCCGAAGGCATGCGGATTAGGTCCCAACTCGATGCCCGGTTGCGAGAGCATGAAGCCCAGGCCGACGCGAGTCTTCTGCTTGAGCACTTCATCCATCCCGAATGACTGCTCGGTGTAGCATCGCTCGATGCTGGCCGGAGTCAGCACGCGATAGCCGTCGATCTCACCTCCGCGTGCGAGTGCGGCATAGGCACGCGCGATCGAGCGCGCCGTCGCGTGGCCATTCGCCGAGGGTAACTCCATCCCGCGCCATGCACGACTGTTGACGACACCCGGATCGAGCACCGCGCCGGGATTCATGATCGCCTTGAAGGTGATTGATTCAGGATCAGCCAGCAGCGCGGCGAGTGGGTTGATCTCTCCGGGACCCGGAGGTGGTGCGGGAATTATATTTGTCGTCCGCGAATCATGTTTCGCGTCCAGTCCGATGTGAGCATCGAGTCCGAGTGGAGTGGCTATTTCATCGCGGAAGTAACTACCGAGAGTCTTCCCACTTGCGCGGCGAACTACTTCGCCGACCAGCCATCCGTAAGTAATCGCATGATATCCGTGCTTGGTACCCGGCACCCACCACGGCTCCTGCGCGGCGAGCGCATCGGTCATCGTATTCCAGTCATACAATGCCTCGGGAGGAAGTGTCTTTCGTATCGCGGGCAGTCCGGCGCGATGACTCAGTAGATACTTTACTGGAAGTTTATCCTTTCCGGCTTGCGCGAACTCGGGCCAGTACTTCGCAACGGGGGCATCGAGGTCGAGCTTCCCCTGGTCGACGAGGCGATGCGCGCACATCGCGGCGAGTCCCTTAGTGGTCGAGTAGATATTTACCAACGTGTCGCGCGTCCACGGTTTGGTGCGCGCCTTATCGGTATAGCCGCCCCAAAGATCGACGACCAGCTTGCCATCGATGTACATCGCGACCGACGCGCCGACTTCATTTGCGGTCTCGAAATTCGCCGCGAATGCAGCTTTGACTTTGTTGAAACGAGGATCGCAAGTTCCCTCGATACTAATCGCCATTGCGTCTCTCTCCGATCGCAGACTTGCTATTCGACTGACTAATCTAGTGACTATCCAATTCGAGTAGTGTCAGCGGGCTCGTCGATTACCCGATGCTCGATGCTGCCGATTCCTTCGACTTCGATCTTCACCACGTCGCCGGCCTTCAGCCATTTGGGCGGCTTCATTGCGGCGGCGACGCCGCCCGGGGTCCCGGTCGAGATGATGGTGCCAGGGAGCAAGGTGCAAACCGTCGAAAGAGTTTCCACCTGCGCGAAGCAGTCGAAGATTAGATGTTTGGTGTTCGAATGCTGACGCAGCTCGCCATTCACCCACGTGCGCAGTTCGAGTTTGTGCGGATCGGTCATTTCGTCAGTGGTGACGATCCACGGTCCGATCGGCCCATGCGTATCGAATGACTTGCCGAGCGTCATGGTCTGCGCGCGGCGTTGCCAGTCGCGCACGCTCACATCGTTGACGATCAGATATCCCGCGATGACTTCATGCGCGCGGGCGCGCGGCACATGGCGGCATCGCTTGCCGATGACGACCCCCAGTTCGCCCTCGTAGTCGAGCGCTTGTGAAACCCGCGGCAGATGAATCGGATCGAAGGGCGCATTCACGCAGGTCGCCTGTTTGTTGAAGAACATCGGAAACTCGGGCTGCTTCATCCCCGATTCGGCGACGTGGTCGGCGTAGTTGAGTCCGATCGCAAGGAACTCCGGCGGCCTGGCGATTGGCGCTTCGAGCTTGACTTCCTTGAGCGGAAGCGATCGCAGCTTGTCGCGAACCGCATTGCGTGCGCGATCGAGCGCGTCCTTGCCGGCGGTAAGGAACGCAACCATGTCACGCGGAAGTTCCGGCACCGCACCTAGATCGACGATCGAATCATCGACCACGACGCCAATTCGCGTGGCGTTATTATGGGTAAACCTGGCGAGCTTCATGGGTCTCCTATCACCGCGCCATGTTGCGCATCACGTTCGGGTCGAGTCCCTTCTCGGGGCGATACTTCTTGAGTTCGGCTTCGGGCACTCCCGCGTGGTACTGGCGCGCGAGTTCATCGGGATCGAAAGTCACCCCGATCGGATTTTTTGAGAAATCGTTGCTGCGGAAGAATCCCTTCAATTCTTCGACCGTATCGAAGTTGTCGATCTGCAGCTCGACTTTGTTGCCGTCAGGATCGCGATAGTACATCGAAGTTGTGAGTCCGTGATTAATCGGCACCACCGGCGTGATGCCCGCGGCCTTCAGGCGCTCGTAGGTCGCGACGAGGTCACCGAGGCTGGAGTAGGTGTAGGCGAGGTGATCGAGGCCGACGCTGTGCGGCGCGCGATCGTTGAGCCCGGGAAATGCGGCGATCGCGAGCCGGTGATGCTCATCGTCATAGGTCATGAACGCGAGCATCTCGTTTTCGTAGACGATATCGGCAAGCAGCACGGTCGTGTACCAATCGACCATCTGCTTGAATTTGTTGGTGCGCAGGACCGCATGCGCAAACTTGCTGGGAACGATCCGTTTCGCTCCACCGTTGGTCGAATTGCCGCTCATGTGGCGCCTCCTCGAATGTACGTCGCTATGGCGACCATAGATCGATGACCGAAGCGCGGCAATCGCTGCGAGGCGGTCAACCCGGCTTGCCGTCGCATCAGGGCCACTTCGATGTGGCAAAAGTGCTCTTCCGTCTTTCTCAAATTGTGACACTGGCGAGCGTTACTATCCCGTGATCGGTGAAGAACACGATTGAGCGGGTCTAATCACGTGGCATGACCGTTGCGTTCGTTATGGTGGGGGCTGATCCGCGAACTCGCGTGAGCTCGACGGTTCAGTTCGGCTGGTCAGGTACAAATGGGGGACATTCCAAAGAGCGCGGGCCCTTCCGCCGGCATTGGCACCGAAGCGCTGATCGCTTCTGTCAGCGCTGAGGCGGCATCGATTTCCGCCGCGATTATCGAGTCGTGCAGCGAAGCGATCATTCCCACCTCGCTGGAAGGGACCATCATCGGATGGAATTCCGCAGCCACCGATCTGCTGGGCTACACCGCCGATGAGACGATCGGTCGGCATTGGCGACATCTGGTCTCGCCCGATCGCGTGGGGGAAATCGTGCGCGCGTCGCGGCGCCTCGAGCAAGGCAACAAGTATTGCCCCTTCACCACGGTGTTGCGGCGCAAGGACGGCGTGCAATTCGAGGCGCTGTTTGTGCTTTCGGCGCTGCGTGATCGCTCGGGAGCGCTGATCGGATTCTCGAGCATCTTCCGTGACATCACCGAGGAGAAGCTCGCCGAGAAGAAACTTCGCCAGAGCGAAGAGAAGTTCAAGACGGTCTTCAAATACAGCAGCGACGGGATTTCGATCGCGCCGCTGATCGATGGCAAATACCTCGACGTGAATGACGAGTTCTGCCGCATGATCAATCTCCGGCAAGAGGAGATTATAGGCAGGACCGCGGTCGAACTGGGTATCTTTACCGAGGCACAACATAACAAATTTGCACGCGACCTGCTTCAGGCCGGCGTCGTTCGCAATCGCGAAGTGACGGTGACCGATCGCGATGGAGTCAGCCACCGCTCGCTGGTCTCCGCAATTATCGTCGAACTCGATGGGATCCAGTGCTCGCTCGGTTTCATCAAGGATATCAGCGACCTCAAACGCGCCGAGGATGACCTCCTGCGCACCGAACGGCAGCTGAATGACGTTCTCGCCAACGCGCCGCTCGCGGTTATCGCGTTCGATGCCAATCGCGTGGTTACGGCCGCACGGGGACGTGCGCTGGGCGGCATCCCGCTCTCGCTTGATCAACTTGTTGGCCAGCGCGTGAAGAATCTGTTCGAGCCAGGTAACCCCGCCCTGCGGAACATCGATCGCGTGCTGGCAGGCGAAACTTTCAGTGCGACCGAAACCATCCTCAACGGACAAAGGAGTTACGAAGTCTGGTACTCGCCGGTGCTCGACTCCCAGCGGCGGGTCGCTGGCGCGATCACCATCGCCACCGATATCACCGCGCGCAAGAACGCCGAGGACGAACTGCGGCGAAGCGAAGAGTATTACCGCTCACTGGTGGAAAACTCCTCCGACATCACCGTGGTGTCGAGCCAGGACGGCATCGTCATCTTCGCCGCGGGCGAGGGCACGAAAGATTTTGGCTTCGAGACTTCCGACCTGGTTGGAAAGCATGTCCTGGATTTCATCCATCCCGATAAGCATCAAGACCAGATCACGCGTATCGGGCAAAGCTTCGCTCAGCAGAGTGTCGCCGGACGAGGCGAGGCTCCGATACGGTGCAAGGATGGTTCGTGGCTCGATTGCGAACTGATCGGCCGCGCTGCCATCGGCCCTGACGGAAAGCGAATTCTCGTGAGCTCGGTGCGAAATATCTCCGAGCGCAAACGCGCGGAGCTCGAGATCGCCGCCGCTCGTGACCAGGCGCTCGCCGCTTCACGCGCGAAATCCGAATTTCTCTCCAGCATGTCGCATGAGATCCGCACTCCGATGAACGCGATCCTCGGGATGGCGGACCTGATGTGGGAAACCGATCTCAGCGTCGAGCAGCGCCGCTATCTCGATACCGTGATCAACAACGGCAATGCGCTGTTGGAGCTCATCAACAGCATCCTCGATCTCGCCAAGGTCGAGAGCGGACGGCTTAGCCTCGAGGCGCTCGACTTTGACCTGCGTGAGCTGGTCGAAAAGGTCGCCGATACGCTGGCGGTCCGCGCCGATGAGAAGGGCGTCGAACTGGGCGTACGCATCGATCACGACGTGCCGACTGCGCTGGTTGGCGATCCGCTGCGCCTGCGCCAGGTGCTGACCAACCTGATCGGCAACGCTATCAAGTTTACCGAAAGAGGCGCGGTTGTCATCCGGGTCAGACGCAATCCGCACGCTGATGGCGCTGGCGCGTTGCTGATCTCAGTCACCGACAGCGGCATCGGCATTTCCGCCGAGAAGGTATCGACGCTGTTCAAGCCTTTCAGCCAGGCTGATTCGTCGGTCACGCGCAAATACGGCGGAACCGGCCTCGGTCTCGCGATCGTCGAGCGCCTGGTGCGATTGATGGGCGGCAGCGTCGTGGTGGAAAGCGAGCCGGGACGCGGCAGCACGTTCTCCTTCACTTCCGAATTCGAAGTGCGTGAGGTTTCCCCGCCGGCGGCCGATGCGCGCGACGCATCGCTCGATCTCCGTGGCGTGAAGGTGCTGGTGGTTGATGACAACGAGATCAATCGCACTATCGTGCGTGAGATGCTCGTGCCGTGCGGCGCGATCGTGGTCGAAGCCGCGTCCGGGATGGAGGGAATCGATCAGTTTCGCCACGCAAGGGAATCGGGCCAGCCGGTTCGATTGCTGATATCGGACCACATGATGCCCGGGATGGACGGCTTCGAGATGATCAGCCGCATCCGCGCCATGTCCCCGGGCCGCGACCTGACTGTCATGATGCTGAGTTCCAACGATCTCCCGCAGACGCTGGCGAAGGTGCGCAAACTTGGCATCGGGTGGTACGTCGTAAAACCCGTCAAACGCGCCGAGCTATACGCCACCATCGCGCACGCGATGCATGGTGTTCCCGCCAAGACCGCGCCGGCAAATTCGAAGGCGCGAACCGCGAGCGCGCCGAGCACTATCGTGAACCGTCCGCTGCGGATCCTGCTCGCCGATGACTCCGCCGACAATCGCATGCTCATCCAGGCCTATCTGCGAAAGACGCCCTATCAGTTGGATGAAGTCGAAGATGGAGAGAAGGCGATCGAGTTCGTATTCAAGGGCAACTACGATCTCGTTCTGATGGACATCCAGATGCCGATGATGGACGGATACACCGCGGTGGAAAGGATTCGCGAGTGGGAAGCTCGCACCAATCGCGAGCACACGCCGATTATCGCGCTGACCGCTTCAGCCCTCGATGAAGCGGTGCGTCACACCAGGGCAGTAGGTTTCGACATGCACGTCAGCAAGCCGGTCAAACGCGGAACCCTGCTGAACGCTATCGCGAAGACCTGCGCGACCCGGATTGAAGCGGTCGGCAACGGTTCGTTGGAAGCGTCGCGCCTATGAAGCCGGACGAGCTCAGGCCGATTCCAGCGCAGAGACGGAGCCGTAGACTCGTGTTTTGCCAAGCCCTAGCCTATCGGCGGTCTCCTATTGCAAGGCGTGCTTCAGACTGGCGCTGGTTTTAAAGGGGGCGCTATGTACGGAGTGTTGCTACTGCCATTTCATGGGGAACCAACCCTGGTATCCTCGTTTCGCTCGCGCCGCGAGTTCCTCGAGGCGATGAGCCTGGAGGATAGCTCGGAAGGTTGGGAAGCCGCGCTCAGATATGAGCGCGCGGTTTACGAGATCATCAGCCCGGCCGAGATCGAGACCGTCCTGCGCGAGGTTTCAGCGTCGTTTCCCGATTTATTCGAAGGATGCGCGATCCTGATGGCCGAATGGGTGGACACGCAGAGCGCCAATTCGATCCTTCCCGAAGAGGTCTCTTCCGAGTAGGCCGGTCTGCTCCAAACAGGCCGGCTCGATCGTTGTCCCAAGCGGCGTCAAAACGACATATCGCCCAAGCCCGTCCTTTTCCGTTCTCCGCTTTCAGAACCGCATATGCGCCCGATAGCGCTCGCGAGGGAGGCTTTCCCGATGTGAGTCCGGCGTGCTTTACATGCTAGATCAAGGCAGAGAGTTCTGACCGCCAGCATCAAAGGTAGAGCAACGTACTCATGACCCCGAGCAATCTTCTGATCGCCAACCGAGGTGAGATCGCCATTCGCGTCATGCGCGCCGCGGCCGAATTGGGTATGCGGACCGTCGCGGTTTACTCGGACGACGACATTCATTCGCTGCACACTCGCAAAGCCGACCACGCCGTCCCGCTCAAAGGCTCCGGCGCCAAAGCATATCTGGACGCCGAACGAATCCTCGCCGTCGCCAGGGAATCTGGATGCGATGCCATCCATCCCGGCTACGGCTTTTTGAGCGAGAACGCGGCGTTCGCGCGCCGATGCGATGAAGAGGGAATCATCTTCGTCGGACCGCGGGCGGAGATCCTCGAACTGTTCGGCGACAAGGTGCAGGCGCGCGCCATCGCCGAGCGATGCGGCATCGCGGTGATGCCCGGAACCTCAGGTCCAACCAGCCTCGAAGATGCGAAAAGCTTTTTCAAATCGCTCGGCACCGGCGCCTCGATCATGATCAAGGCGGTCGCAGGCGGTGGCGGCCGCGGGATGCGTATCGTCCATCATCTCAATGAACTCGAAGAGGCTTACAAGCGATGCCAGTCCGAAGCGCGCACGTCGTTCGGCAATAGCGATGTCTATGTCGAGCAGTTGATGCCTCGCGCGCGTCACATCGAGGTGCAGATCATCGGCGACGGCTCGGGCACGGTGAGTCATCTCTGGGAGCGCGAATGCAGCATCCAGCGGCGCAATCAGAAGATCGTCGAGATCGCGCCCAGTCCGACGCTGCCGCCGCGTGTACGCGATCGCCTGACCTCCTCGGCGGTGCGCCTCGCGCGCGAGATCCGCTACAACAGCCTAGGCACCTTTGAGTTTCTGGTCGATGCGACCCGCGGCGAAGGCGAGCCGGCTTGCGCGTTCATCGAGGCGAATCCGCGCCTCCAGGTCGAGCATACCGTCACCGAAGAAATCACCGGCATCGATATCGTCAAGACCCAGTTGCTGCTCGCCTCGGGCCGCACGCTCGCCGACCTGCATCTCACTCAAGGTGAGATTCCTGAGCCGCGTGGATTTGCGATCCAGGTGCGGATCAACATGGAATCGATGGGCGCTGACGGCACCGCCAAGCCTTCGGGCGGTACGCTCACCGCATTCGAGCTGCCCTCGGGGCCCGGCGTGCGCGTCGATACCTTCGGCTATGCCGGCTACACCACCAATCCAAATTTCGATTCGCTGCTCGCGAAGCTGATTGCGCATTCGCCGTCGACGAATTTCGCCGACGTGGTCACGAAGACCTATCGCGCGCTGTGCGAGTTCAAGATCGAAGGTGTGCAGGCCAACGTCGCGTTTCTGCAAAGCCTATTGCGCCATCCGGAGTTCATCGGCAATCGCGTCTATACGCGCTTCATCGAGGACAACATCGCCGAGCTCGTCGGAGCGGACACTGGCGCAAATGGTCATAAGCGGTTGTTCTTCGATCGGCCTGCTGCCGCGGCACCTGCGCCCGCGCGCCCCGGTGGCCGGCTCGCGGGCGTCAAAATCGATTCGACCGATCCGCTCGCTGTGCTCCATCACGGCAAGTCCGAAGCCGGCGCGGCGATCGCGCAAGCCGCGCAGCCTGAAGTGGCGACCGCCGTCGCATCCGACATCGAAGGACCGGAGGGCACGGTCGCCGTCGCCGCGCCGATGCAGGGGACGATCGTTTCGCTCGATGTGGCCGAGGGCGACGCGGTGCACAGTGGCCAGCAGCTCTTCGTCATGGAAGCGATGAAAATGGAGCACGTCATCCGCGCGAGTGTCAGCGGCATCGTGCGCCTCATCACTGTCATGAAGGGCGATGCGGTGTTCGAGGGACACCCGCTCGCATTCATCGAGGAAGCTGATGTCGGCGTCGCGCAGTCGGCCGAGGAGCAGGAGGTCGATCTCGATCACATCCGCAACGATCTGAAAGAAGTGCATGAGCGGCACGCGCTCGGCCTCGATGCGGCGCGGCCCGAGGCGGTCGCACGCCGGCGCAAAACCCATCAACGCACCGCGCGCGAGAACATCGTGGACCTGTGCGATCCGGGCACCTTCGTAGAATACGGCCCGATCGTGATCGCGGCGCAGCGCCGGCGTCGCACCATCGAGGACCTGATCAAAAACACGCCCGCCGACGGACTGGTTGCGGGCATCGGCAGCGTCAACCGCGATTTGGTTGGAGAAGAGAAAGCCAACTGCATCCTGATGTCGTACGACTACACCGTGCTCGCCGGCACGCAGGGTCAGCAGAACCATCGCAAGAAAGACCGCATGTTCGAGATCGCGGAGAAGCAGCGGCTGCCGGTGGTCTTCTTCACCGAAGGCGGAGGCGGGCGTCCCGGCGATACCGACGGCATCGGCGTCGCGGGCCTCGATTGCATGGCATTCACTTACTGGGGAGGGCTCAGCGGGCTGGTGCCGCTGGTCGGCATCAACTCGGGGCGATGCTTCGCGGGCAACGCGGCTCTGCTGGGATGTTGCGACGTTGTGATCGCGACAAAGAATTCCAACATCGGGATGGGCGGTCCCGCGATGATCGAAGGCGGCGGGCTCGGCATCTTCCGTCCCGAGGAAGTCGGCCCCATCGATGTGCAAGTCCCCAACGGCGTAGTCGACATCGCGGTCGAGGACGAAGCGGAAGCAGTAAAAGTCGCCAAAAAGTATCTTTCGTATTTCCAGGGGCCGGTGGGCAATTGGGAGTGCGCCGATCAGCGCATCCTGCGCGGAATCATTCCGGAGAATCGGCTGCGCATCTACGATGTGCGCGCAGTCATCGAGACGCTCGCCGATACCGGCTCGGTGCTGGAACTCCGCCGTCACTTCGGACTCGGGATGGTCACCGCGTTGATTCGCATCGAGGGGCGGCCGGTCGGACTCATCGCGAATAATCCTGTTCACCTCGCGGGCGCTATCGACAGCAACGGCGCGGACAAGGCCGCGCGCTTCATGCAACTCTGCGACGCGTTCGACATCCCGCTGCTCTTCTTGTGCGATACGCCGGGAATCATGGTCGGCCCAGAGGTCGAGAAGACCGCGCTGGTGCGGCATGCGGCGCGCATGTTCGTGACCGGAGCGAGCGTCACCGTGCCGTTTTTCACGATCATCCTGCGCAAGGGCTATGGGCTGGGCGCGCAGGCGATGGCGGGTGGAAGCTTCAAGGCGGGACTCTTTACCGTGTCGTGGCCGACGGGAGAGTTTGGCGGAATGGGACTCGAGGGCGCGGTGAAGCTCGGCTATCGCAAGGAGCTTGCGGCCGAGGAAGATCCGGCGAAGCGCACCGCGCTGTTCAATGAGATGGTCGCGCGGATGTATCAGCACGGCAAGGCGGTTAACACCGCATCGCATTTCGAGATCGACGACGTCATCGATCCGCTCGATTCGCGCACATGGATCATGGCGGGCTTGCGTTCGGCGCCTCCGCTTCCTCCGCGCCACGGCAAGAAGCGCCCCTGCATCGACACGTGGTAGCGCGAGCGTCATTCGCCGGCCTTCCTTCTTAGAGGTCAGTCGTGAATCGCTTGAGCCTTGCAATCGTGTGTTTGGCAACAGCGGCTTGCGCCTGGGACTGCGCCGCGTCAGGTCAGGCGGCCACGGCAGCCTCGATGTCCGAGCATTCGAGCTCAGAGTTCACGGACGCAAGCATCAGCGGAACCTATACGATGACCGCAACTCTTAAGCCGTACGTAAAATTTGGTGGCCCACAGATCGGCTCGGGAGAGCTTCACTACGACGGCCAGGGCAATGTGTCAGGGCGGGTGGTGAATTTCGGAGTACCTGCCGATCTAAAGGGTACCTATCACGTCAACCCAGATGGCACCGGCACTTCTTCATACACAACAACAGCGGAGTCAGGCGCGATGACGACTGGTGAAACGAAGTTCAGAATCGTCAACACTCAAGAGATCGAGTTTGAATCTAAAGACTCGCTAAATCGCGACTGGTCGAGCGCGGCCACGCTGACTCAAACGAAGGACAATGGCGTCTTCGGCACACTTCGGAAGAAGGCCCAACTTTAACGCGCGAGTTGGTCGATCTCGCGCAGGATGTCGCGGGCGATGCGCATGTACCGATCGACTGTTTCGCCTAGGTGATTGCGCATCGACCAGTCGAGCTGCCTGACGATCATGTGCGCAAGATAAACCGCGGCGGCTCCGCGCGTCGTTCGCTCGATTAGGGCGCGCCATAGCTGACCGCGGAAATCGTAGAACGGCCAGGTGTAGAAAAGCAGCGTCGCGAGGTCGAACGCGCAATCGCCGCTCTCCGAGCCCTCCCAATCGATCACGCCAGTGACCCGATCGCCTTCGATCAGAATGTTGTTGGTATGGAAATCGAAATGAATGATGTCGTTGCGTTTCGGGCAATCGCTCGCGCGCACAGCGACGATTCGTTGTAGCGCGTGGAGGAGGGCCGCGCTGTCGGCTGAATAAGTGCGGAACGTGTCGATGATGCAGAAATCGGTGTATCCCTCCATCACGCCTCGGATGAGACGCTCGGGCTCCTCATTTGCAGATTCGCCCCGGCCGCGTTGCAGATCATTTAGATGAAGCAACTGAGGTAGCAACTCGGGTCGAACGCGCAGCCCGATCGGTTCGCCGGGCATCACGCGTTGAAGCGAGTAGGACATCCGTTCGACGGTCCCGATGGCCACGTATTCAGGTGCGGAATAGCCGAGGCTACGGAGAAGCTGTGTCGTGCGCGCCGCATGCTCGGGTCGAAATTCGGGGCCTTCGCCTAATTTGAGCACGTACCGATCCGCGTCGTCATCGACCACCTGCGATGCGACGCCGCCCTCACCCGACGCATAACGGCCGACAATTTTGTACGAAGTACCGCGGTCTTGGTTGAGGTGCGCGATTACATCCGAGGCATTCATATAACTTCAGTATCGCAAATGTGCCGCGATGGTTTCGAATGCCGCCCGCATCGCGGGCGCGCGGCTAAGCTCGATCACATCCTCGAGCTTTTGAAGCTGGAGAATGAGCTGTTCGAGACGATCGTCGTCGCTCACCAGTAGCAACATTTCACTGCGCGTGCTGTCGCCGATCGGGAGGCAAATGATCCCGTCGAGGTTGAAGCTGCGCCGCGAGAACAGTCCGCATATGTGTGACATCACACCCGGATGGTTGCGCACTATGAGCCGCAGCACCGCGCCCTCGCGGATCGCAGCGTGTATCTCGGTGCGGTGCTTATCAGGCGAGGTCATCGTTGGCCTTCCCCTCCAATCATGTCGCGATTGGCGCCGCCTGGCGGCACCATCGGGTAAACGTTTTCCTCAGCGGCAATTGGAACGTGGATCAAACACGGTCCGGGCTCCTCAAGCGCCTGCGACAGTGATGCGATCGGATCTTCGACTCGGCCGAGATCGAGGGCGGCGACATTGAAGCCGCGCGCGATTGCGACAAAGTCAGTTTTGCCGCGGAATTCCGAAGCGTGAAAACGTTCGCCATAGAAAAGTTGCTGCTGTTGGCGGACCAGGCCGAGCCTCTCGTTGTTGAGCAGGATAACTTTGAGATTGACGCTTTCTTCCGCCGCAGTCGCAAGTTCCTGAATGTTCATCAGAAGGCTGCCGTCGCCGCTGAAACAGACCACCATGCGCTCCGGCATCGCGAGCGCCGCGCCAATTGCTGCGGGCAGCCCGAAGCCCATCGTGCCCAGGCCTCCTGAAGTCAGAAACTGGCGCGGGCTGGAAAACGGATACGCTTGCGCGACCCACATCTGATGCTGTCCGACGTCGGTCACGACGATTGCATCGCGGGGCAGGAGCTCAGCCGCGCATCGAATGATTCCGTATGGGCGCAGCGGGTCCGA
Organism: uncultured delta proteobacterium; assembly: GCA_963815835.1. Classification (GTDB taxonomy): domain Bacteria; phylum Desulfobacterota; class Binatia; order Binatales; family Binataceae; genus DATGKG01. The sequence goes on along the minus strand of CAWFIF010000001.1, from coordinate 605,838 downwards.
CACACCCGGCATCATCAGCGGACACCGCGCGCGCAGCATTTCCAGATGGCGAATCCACTCGCGCCGCGGATTGCCCGCGATCAGTGGCGCGATCGCACGAATGAATTCGCCGGCGTCGCTCGTGATGCCCAGCGTTGGACTCTTGATCTTGTTCAGCTCGCTCGGGTCGATGTTGACGTGCAGGATCTTCGCGCGCGGACAAAACTCGGCCGCCCTTCCGGTCGCGCGATCGTCGAAGCGCACCCCGATTCCGATCAGCAGGTCGCACTCTTCGAGGAAAAAATTGGTGTAGCGCGCCGCATGCATCCCAACCATTCCGACGAACAGCGGATGCTCATTCGGGATCGCGCCGAGACCGAGCAGGGTCGCCGCCGCCGGAATCGAGGCTTGGTCCATCAGGCGCAACAAGTCTCCGGATGCTTCCGCGGCGATGACGCCGGCGCCGACCAGCAACATCGGGCGCTGCGCCGAATTGATTAGCTCGGCGGCGCGCTTCAGATCATCGCGCGAGATTGGCGGTAAGCGATCGGGGCGGGCCGCATCGGGGAGCGAATCGATCTCGATCGTCTCGGTGTGCACGTCTTTGGGAATATCGACGACCACCGGCCCCGGACGGCCGGAGGCCGCGATCCGGAACGCGTCGGGGAGGACTTCGAGCAACTCGCCGACCGAGCGCACCTGAAAATTATGCTTCGTGATCGGAATCGTAAGTCCATAGGTATCGATTTCCTGAAAAGCGTCGGTGCCGATCATCTTGCGTGGGACCTGTGCGGTGATGGCGACGATCGGAATCGAATCCAGCTTTGCATCGGCGATGGCGGTAAGCAGATTGGTCGCCCCCGGACCCGAGGTTCCAAGGCATACCGCGGGACGCCCGGTCACACGCGCCATTCCTTGCGCGATGAAACCCGCGCCCTGCTCATGGCGCGCGAGGACGTGGCGAAGGTCGCTCTTCCCCAAGGCATCGTAGAGCGGAAGACTCGCGCCTCCGGGAATCCCCGCCACGATGGTGACGCCGTGGCGTTGCAGCATCTTGATGACGAGTTCGGCGCCGTTCAGTTTCATGGAAGCTCTCCTTCATTCGGATTGCTCCCTGCTGGTGAGTGAAACGGCGGGGAAGGATCCAGAAACGCGAAACCCCCGCCGGCCATCGCGCCAGCAGGGGTTTCGAAAGTTACCTGTTCATCCCCGGCTACGGCGCTATGGCCTCGGTAACGACTACGACGACGAGGAAAAGGCCGAGAATTTCGGCGTTGAAAATCGAGGTGCGGTGCGCGCTGTCGGGGAACATCGAGCCGCTACGATACAGAGGTGCTACCTACCGTGCAAGCGGGTTCTTAATGCGGCTTTCTGCAACAGTACACGGGTGTGCGGCGCAAACTCGCGTCGCTACCACTGCTCATAATGGACGGCGCGGCGCTCGTAGCCCGAGCCTCGCAACAGATCGCGGATGCGCGTGACACCCTTGCCAACGCCGCAGATGTAGAATTGCCGCTCGCGGTTGGTATCGGCGGCGATCCAGCGCCGGTTCACCTCATCGTGAAGACGCTCATAGATGTTGTCGGCGATCAGCCTCTCGAAGCGGAAGTTCGCATCGCGCGACGCGAGGCTCTCGCTCTCGGCGCTATATAAGATGTGAGCGCGATCGGGTGCCGCATAGAGCAGGAACATCGGAGCATGCGAGGCCGACTGCGCGAGTCGAAGCATCGGGCGGATCGGTGCGATCGCCGTGCCCTCGGCGATGAAGATGGTTTCCACTTGCGGGGGCGCATCGAGGGTGAAGTTGCCAAACGGTCCCATGAACTCGACGGCGTCGCCAGGTGCGCGCTCGAATAGCCATCCTACGCCGCGGCCGCCTGCGACCTGGTTGAAACATATCTCGGGGAGGCCGCCCTCCATCGATGCGATCGAATACGCGCGTCGCCGGATCTCATCGCCTAGCGGGATCAGAATCGAAATGAACTGACCGGGAACAAACTTGAGCGTCGTCCCCTCGCGCATGCGGAGGAAGATCGATCGCGTGTCGTCATTGTGATCGACGATGCGGTCCACCACTGAGAGAAAGGTGCTCCGCTGTGAACCTGCTTCGGCCATCGTCACGCTATGCTAGCCTTCGCCGCGGCTCTCGCTCGCGAGGTTAATGGTAAAGCGCGGGATCACGATGGTGATCTCGGCGTTGGGATCGGTCACCACGGCCTGGCATCCGAGGCGCGAGGTGGGCGTGAGGCCAGGCGCTTTGTCGAGCATGTCCTCCTCACTCTCCTCGGCCTCGCTCAGTTTGTTCATCCCTTCCTTCACCACCACATGGCAGGTAGTACAGGCGCAGTTGCCGCCGCATGCGTGTTCGAGATGAATCTTGTGCCCAAGCAGGATGTCGAGGATCGAGCCGGGACGGCCGTCGTGATGAAACGGTGCATCGGCGGGGTTGAACTCTATCACCCGGTCGGGGTCGCCGTTTTCGAATTTGATGCGCAGCTTCGCCATTGTTGAGATTCAGGATATGCGTCAGCGAGCGCGTGCGAAACCGCGGCATCGTGTGCATATGGGGCATCGACGCAGCGCTTGCGTTTTCGCCGAACTTTCGCCATGATTCGGCGAGGCTGAACGCACGCCGTGAGGGGACCCACGATGGCCACACTGACCAAACGCCAGAAGCAACTAGTCGATTACCTCGAAAATTACATCAACGAGCACGGGTACGCACCCACTTTGGCTGAGGTAGGCGAGTTCTTTGGGCTTTCGTCGCTCGCGACGGTCCACAAACACCTACGCAACCTTGAATCGAAGGGGATCATCAAGCGGCAGCACAACCATAGCCGCGCGCTCGAAATAGCGCAGCGACGCCGACGAACGGCGGGAGCGCAGGAACTTCCACTGCTTGGCCGGGTTGCCGCAGGTCAGCCTATCGAGGCTATCGAGGGAAATGAAACCATCTCGGTGCCGGAGGACTTCGTAAGACGCGATAACACCTTCTGCCTGCGCGTGCGGGGCGAATCGATGGTCAACGACGGGATCCGCGACGGCGATTACATCATCGTCGAGGGACGCGATAGCGCGACCAACGGCGAGACCGTCGTGGCGCTGGTGGGAAACGAAGCAACCGTGAAGCGCTTCTTTCGTGAAGCGGATGGGCGGGTTCGGCTACAGCCCGCCAACCAACTGATGGAACCGATATTTGTCAGTCAGGGTGACTTGCAGATTCGAGGCGTCGTGGTGGGCCTGATGCGGCACTACCGGTGAACGCGCTGTTGTGTCGGACGCCGATTTCTAGTGCAGGTAGCGGTTCTTTGACGGCATCATCGGCACCAAAAGATCGTCACGGAACGATGGGGTCGCTTCGAGTAAAACCCGCTCCCTCGCCTCGTCTTCGCGATGCGCGCCGTCGAGCAAAGTATGCAGCACGAAGCCCATCAACATTCCCGCGTTCAACACCAAGAGCAGTACTAAGGGAGTCATCATTTCGCCTCTTTCGCCGCATTGGTACGACATTGGCCATATTCAATGCATGCCTCATGCCGCTCGTATTCGGCTGAAGTCGGCGAAAATTACGATGATCTAGTAAGCGGCGTTGCTACGCGGGGTGACTCGAACTGCACGAAGGTGGCACAGAACCGGTACATGGGATTGTGACTTTGAAACATGACCCGGCACCGGGCACCGACTCAACTTGCAACCGCCCTCCAAGCGCCGTCACGTTGCGCTGCACCACTGCCAATCCCAGCCCCAGCCCGCGATGACGACGGACGCTGGAGTGCGAAAGCTGAACCAGTGGCTCGAATGCTAATGAAAGAAGGTCGCCGCTGATCCCTGCGCCGGTATCGCGGACCTCGATGTCCACGCTGCGAGGTTCTCGTGCGCACCGGCTGATGCTGATTGTGACCTCGCCATCGGCGGTGAACTTGATCGCATTGATGGCTAGGTTCAGCACGATCGATCGCAATGGTCGGCGCTGCGTGACGACGGTCAGTGGAGCATCATTGAGGTTGATGCGAACGGCCAGATGGGGGTTGCGATTCGAACCCTTCAGGACTTCGCCCAGTCCGGCAAAAAACTCCGCCACCTCGATCTCTTCTTCGGTCGCCGTTTCGGCGCCGGCGTATGCGAGGGCGAACTCGAGCACGTTCTCTACCGTCTGCGCGAGTTCGTGCACGTTCGCATTCATCCGCTCGATTATCATCCAATCGGGAGATTCCGGTAAGTCACTGGCGCCGGCATCAGAGCGGTCGTCACGAAGGATGTCGAGGTATCCGAGCAGTACCTGTATCGGGGTTCGCAGTTCGTGCGCGAGGTTGGCCAGTGACTCGAGGTGAACGCCACCCGACCAGTCTGATTTTGCATACTGTCCCGCTTCCAGGTAAGTAAAACCTTGTTGCTCGGGAGGAGGCGCGGCAGGTTCAGCCGCGATTTCGAAAGAACGACTTTGTGGGGAAAAACTCATATGCCTCCGCCCGCTTTTATCTTTATTGAGCGAGATTCTACTGGCGGTCGTCGGATATCGCTGTGGACCACTCAAGCTAACCGAAGCTAGCCGGCGACATAACTGCGAAGGCGCCTACGCCCCTAAGAAAAAACACCTAGTCATCATTCGAGAAAGACCTAGTGAGACATGTCGCGATTTATCGTTAACTCGTAGTGTTTGTCTGCTTGCGATCGAATTTAGCAGCATCGCGAGCTTCCCTTATGATGCGCGGCGAGCGCCGTCTTAACCGCGCGCACACGATCGCGCGGAGCAAGTCGCAATAGCTCATTTCCTCCCATGCGCGCCGAGTTGAGGCGCTGAAACTCTTTTACAAGCTCATGCGACAGTCTCCACGCCAGGAAGCGTAAACTCTGCGACAAGGTGGCAAGTGAGCGTCGTATGTCGGCGCCATTTTTTTGACGCGACGTTTTCCTCACGCTGCCTCCTCGTGAACCGTGCGCTCGGGGCTGCCCAAGAGCAATTTCCTCCAGACTCGAAGGGAATCGCTCAGGATGATGATCACCACCGCGATGAAAAATGCGGTCATCGCGGCGTCAACACGATCGTTCCAGATGAGCCGACCGATCTCGATGCTGCGCGCGGCGGTGGTCGTCGGCGCCGTCAGGTCGGCGGCGAGTTTCGCGGCGTGTGCGAGGAATCCCACGTTCGGCATCGCGCTGAAAATCTTCTCGATGCCCGCAGTCATCGTCACGGCGACCAGCCACACCAGCGGAATCAGCGTGACAAACGCGTAGCGAACCTTGCCGGAACGAATCATCGCGCTGGTCGCAACACATAGCGCGATAGTGGCGAGCATCTGGTTGGCGATGCCGAACAGCGGCCATAGCGAGTTGATGCCGCCGAGCGGATCGATGGTGCCGAAGTAGAGAAAGTAGCCCCACGCCGCGACGATTACGAGCGACGTCGCGACGATGTTCGGATATGAGGAACTGTCCGCGAGTGGCTCATACAGATGTCCCAGCAGATCCTGCAGCATGAAGCGGGCGACGCGGGTGCCGGCGTCGAGCGTGCTCAGGATGAACAGCGCTTCGAACATGATCGCGAAGTGGTACCAGAGTCCCATCACCGCTTGTCCGCCGAGCGAATGCGCGAAGATGTGCGCCATACCGACCGCCAGTGACGGAGCACCTCCCGTTCGCGCGTAGAGCGTCGTCTCGCCCACCGCGCCGGCGAGTTGCTGCATATGGATGTCGCTGACCGGGAATCCCCACGACGAGATCTTCGCGCATGCCGCGGCGCCGGCGCCCACCACGCCGGCGGGGCTGTTGATCGCGAAGTAGACGCCGGGTTCCAGCATCACCGCCGCGATCACCGCCATGATCGCGACGAACGATTCCATCATCATTGCGCCGTAACCGACCAGCCGCGCATCACCCTCGCGCATCAGCATCTTGGGCGTGGTTCCCGACGCGATCAGCGAATGGAATCCGGAAATCGCCCCGCACGCGACGGTGATGAATGCGAATGGGAAAACCTTGCCGCCGAACACCGGGCCGGTGCCGTCGACGAATTGCGTCAGCGGCGGCATCAAGGCGCGCGGATGCAACGCGACGATTCCCATCGCGAGCGCCAGGATGGTGCCAATTTTGATGAACGCCGAAAGATAGTCGCGCGGCGCCAGCAGCAACCATATCGGCAGCACCGACGCGAGGAATCCGTAAGCGATGATCCAAATCGCGAGATGCGGCGCGTCCATCAAGAAATAACTGCCGAAGCTGAAGTCCTCGACGAAGCGCCCGCCCCATACCGCGAGCAGAATCAGTCCGACCCCGAGAATCGAGCCTTCGACGAGGCGGCCGGGGCGGAAATGAGTCATGTAGATTCCGACCAGCATCGCGATCGGCACCGTCACCGCAACCGTCGAGGTCGCCCAGATGCTGTGCTTCATCGCGTTGACGACCACCAGGCCGAGCACCGCGATCAGGATCACCATGATCATCAGCACCCCGATGAGCGCACTGAATCCTCCGACTGGACCGATCTCCTCCGACGCCATCTTGCCGAGCGAACGCCCGTCGCGTTTGAGCGAGTAGCCGAGGATGACGAAATCCTGCACGCATCCGCCGAGCACCGCGCCGACGATTATCCAGATGGTCGAGGGAAGGTAGCCGAACTGCGCGGCCAGGACGGGGCCTACCAGAGGACCCGGGCCCGCGATCGCGGCGAAATGATGGCCGAACGTTATCCAGCGCGCGGTCGGAACATAGTCGCGTCCGTTGTCGAGCCGAATCGCGGGAGTGGGATGAGTATCGTCGAGTTCGAGAACTTTCGCCGCGATGAACGCCGAATAGAAGCGGTAGCCGAGTGCATACACGCAGACTGCGGCAACGATGAACCACAGCACGCTCGGTTTCTCACCGCGCGTGAATGCGATCGTGGCGAGCCCTATTGCGCCAAGCACGGCCACGCTTACCCAAAGCAGAGTTCGAAGCATTCTCACGATACGCGCATTTAGTCGCTGAGCGCATCGCGAATCAAGCGGCCTCTTTCATTTGAACAACCTGAAGAAGTGCAAGGAAAAAATCGCTGATGAATCAAGCGCCGAGGAGTCCGTCTAATTGGTAATGCGCTCCCTTGCGCGCCAATCGAGCAGCTTCCACAAGGAGATCACTTACACATGAAAATCTTGACGCGAGGATTAACCGTGGGTGCGATGGGTATTGTCGGACTTCTTGCTGTCGCGGGATGCAGTTCGCGCGAGGAAAAAGTCACCAACGTTCCGCCTCCACCGCCTGAGGTCGTCGTTCAACCCGCGCCGGTAGTTGTTGCGCCTGCTCCGGCCCCGCGCACCGTGACTGAAAAGACCACCACCGAGCGCTCCGTAAACGATGCGGTTGACGCCAGCAACGGCGGCGACACTTCGCAGCAAAGGACCTCGAGCTATCACAGCGAGACCACGACGGTGACGCCCGCGCCGCCCCCGCCTCCCGTGAGTGAGACGACTACGACGACCTACCAGAAGAAGACCTACGAATCGAACTACTAATGCTTGCCGATGAAGGCGGAAGGATCTCGGATCCTTCCGCCTTCGGGTCTGCGTCTTTCGCTCTCGGAGATTGATCGCGATGTTGCCGTCGTACAAATTTGTCGCAATAGCGCTGGCTCTGGTTCTCGGAGCGGGCGCCGCCGCCGGCCGCGCCCGCGCACAAGAACTGAAAACCGACATCGTCCCCGGTAGCGCGCCTGCGCAAGATCAGAGCGCGCCCGCGCCTGGGAATTCGACGACGAAAATCACGCATTCATCCGTCTCGCTCGACAAAGACAGCGCATCGAGCGTGAGCCACCATCACTACAATTCCGATGCTGAACGCGCGCAGGACGACCTCCTGATCGTCGAAGTCAAGAGCGCGCTGGCCAAAGATGGTATATCGAATGGCTACCCGGTCGAGGTCGACGCTGACCACGGGACGGTGACGCTGAGTGGTGTGGTCGCGTCAGCCGATGATGTGAAGGCGGCGGCTGAAGATGCTGCCGATGTGCGCGGCGTCGTGGCCGTGAGAAATCTGTTGAGGCCGCACTGAACGCCTCGACGGGGCGGCGGAGGTGCCACCGTCGGACGACGATAATCGGGCCGAGGGAAAGCGCGGCTAGGAAGCTTTGTTGTCGATCGGCTTGGTGTCCTCGGCTTTGACGACAGGCTTGGCTTCGGGCTCATCGTTCATGGCCTTCTTGAAATCCTTGATAGCCTTGCCCAAAGCACCGCCCACATCGCCAAGTTTACTGGGTCCGAAGATGATCAGAATGATCAGCAGCAGGACCAGCAAATGAGAGGGCGCAAAAAGATCCATTGTTTTCTCCGCTAGCTCAGGTACCGATTCTATAACGCATCTCCGCTTCTGCCAACCGCCAATCCGCGCGGTCCGGCTGCCAAAAGCATCGTTCTCTGCCTTCGACTCCCGCCCGCTTCCTTCGGCCTTGTTCGGCCACCGGGCAGGCGATTCATGCGACTTGCCTTGTTGTAGAGTTTACGATACTCATAGTAGAAGGTCTTTCAGGAGCGCTGTAGTTATGAGCCTACAACAGAGTTCCGGCCATGGCGCCGACCGCCGCAAGTTGTGGGAGGAGTTCCTCAGCGACCACCAGACCCTCGCGGTCCTGAGGGTCACTCCCGACGAGGTCTCACGGCTGCACACGGTCTTCATGCTCAGTCGATTTACCGAACGGCGCCAATTGATCAACGCCCTCAACCGCATCCGCTGCGGCTGGGGGGCCTGAATCGAGCGGGCAAATCGCCTGGATTGTCGCTCCCAAAAGCTCGCGCAATCGGAATCATCTCAGCTTGATACGGCGAGCGGAGCATCCATGCCTCGCTCGCCGTACCTATTTCCGGATTGGAAATTCGACGGCATTCGTGCTCATCTCGCGGAATAAATCTTCGAGACCGACGGCTGGAGCGCGATGCCAAATTCCGAAAACAGAATTCTGACCACCCACGCGGGAAGCCTCCCGCGGCCCAAACCACTCGCCGAGATGCTGGGGCACAAGAGCCGCCATGAGCCGGTAGACGAGGCCGCGCTGGAACAAATGATCGCGGAATCGACCCGGCGCGTCATCGCACGTCAGCTCGAATGCGGCATCGACATCGGCAACAACGGCGAACAATCGCGCGAGAGCTTCTTCACCTACGTGCAGCATCGGATGTCGGGTTTTTCGGGACAGAGTCAGCGCCCCGTGATGAGCGATTTAGTCCGTTATCCCAGCTATCGCGAGATTCTGGCGCAGACCCTGTCGCGCATTCAGGTCAATCTCCTGCATGCGCCGCAGGCCACCGGCGACATCCGCTACACTGGCTTCGATGCGGTAAAGAAGGAGTGCGAGGACTTCCGCCGCGCACTGGACCAGCAGAAATCGCATTTCGTCGAACCGTTCATGACGGCGCCCTCGCCTGGCATCATCGCCGCGGCGATGCTTAACGCGCATTATCCGAGCCTTCGCGAATATGTTGCGGCGCTCGGCAGCGCGCTTAAGGTCGAATACGAAACCATTGTCAATTCAGGATTCACCCTCCAAATCGATGCCCCCGACCTTGCGATGGAACGTCACACCAGCTTCGCCGGAAAGCCGCTCAAGGACTTTCTCGATTTCGTCGATATGGTTATCGCGGCGATCAATGGTGCTATTGCCGGGTTGCCCAGGGACAAAATCCGGCTCCACGTGTGTTGGGGAAACTACGAAGGTCCTCATACCGATGACATCGCGCTCGATGAGATTATCGATCACATCTATCGCGCCAATGTCAGCGGGCTTCTGCTCTCGATGGCGAATCCGCGCCACGAGCACGAGTATCATTCGCTCCAGCGGCACCCGCTGCCGTCCGCGATGAAGCTGATCGTCGGTACGATCGATACCACGACCAACTATGTCGAGCATCCCGAAGTGGTGGCGGAGAGAATCGAGCGCGCGGCACGCGCCGTCGGAGATCCCCGTCGCATTATGGCGGCCACCGATTGCGGCTTCGATACGTCGGCGGGGTTCGGCATGGTCGCCGAGGACCTCGTGTGGGAAAAATTGCGCGCGCTATCGGACGGTGCCGCAATCGCCAGCCGCCGCCTTTTCGGGTGAGGCCCGCAGCGTAGTAAAGTGAAAGCGCTATGGCGGATGACGCGCGCATCGAGGTCATCGACACTCGCGAGGGGTACGATCGTTGGTCGCATCAGTACGATGTCAACGGCAATCCACTGATCGCGCTCGAAGAGAAATTCTTTCCCAAAATTCTCGGCGAGGTGCGCGGCCTGAAGGTCGCCGACATCGGATGCGGAACCGGGAGGCATGCGTCGCGCCTCGCTAGCTCCGGCGCTCATGTCGTCGCGCTCGATTTTTCGACTGGCATGATGCGCAAGGCACGCGAGAAGTTCGGCGCCAAACACGTCGCGTTTGTGGTCGCCGATATTTCTCGCTCCCTGCCGATTCGCGATCGCCACGTCGATCGCGTCATCTGCTGCCTCGTCCTCGATCATATCTATGATGTGGCCGGCCTCTTCGGTGAATTGAAGCGCATCTGCCGCGCGGACGGCTTCATCGCGATTTCCGTTATGCATCCGGCGATGATGCTGCGCGACGTGCAGGCCCAGTTTCATGATCCGGTCAGCGGCGCTACGGTGCGGCCTCGCGGCGCGCCCAATCAGATAAGCGATTATGTTAATGCGGCGACGGCAACGGGTCTGCGCATCGATCACATGAGCGAGCACGTCATCGATGCCGAGGTCGCGGGGCATTATCCGCGCGCGATGAAATACCTCGGATGGCCAACTCTTCTGGTTATGCGCCTGCTCCCGTGAGCGAACCGTGCGGCTTTCCGGCAGCGTCGGCAGAACAGCTTTTTCGTGGGCTATTTTCTCTTATAGCGAAGTTATATATCGATAGCGCGCTTGCTCTGGCCTGTTTAGAATGGCATGCGAAGGCGTCCGCGAGGATTCCCGAGTGAAGCCCGGAGAATTTTTCAACTTTTACAATCAAAACCTGATTCGCCTGGCGGTTGCCCTTCCGCCCGTGCGAGTCGCCGACCCCGCCTTCAATGGGGAGCAGACGCTCGCGTTGATTCGCAAGGCTGCCGATCGCAAAGCGGTCCTGGTTCTATTTCCCGAACTGGGACTCTCCGCCTACACCTGCGATGACCTATTTCAGCAGCGGGTGGTGCTCGACGGATGCATCGCGGCGTTGGAACGAATCCTCGAATCGACGAGTGATTTGCCGATTGTCAGCGTAGTCGGGCTACCGCTCGAAGTTGGAAATCTGCTTTTCAATTGCGCGGCGGTGATTTCGCGCGGGCGTATCCTCGGTGTCGTTCCTAAAACCTATTTGCCTGGATATCGCGAATTTTACGAGGTGCGGCAGTTCACCCCGGGCAGCGCGGCGCCGCAAGAGCAGATCGATCTCGCGGGACAACGCGGGATTCCGTTCGGAAGCAGCATTCTCTTCAAATGCGAGGAGCTCCGCGATTTCGTTTTTCATGTCGAAATTTGCGAGGACCTGTGGGTGCCGATCCCACCCTCCTCGTATGCCGCCTTGGCCGGCGCCACCGTGCTGCTCAATCTCTCCGCTTCGAACATCACGGTCGGCAAGGCCGATTTTCGACATACGTTGGTTGCCAGCCAGTCGGCGCGATGCCTCGCGGCGTATCTCTATTCGGCGTCGGGCCCCGGAGAATCGACCACCGATCTTGCGTGGGACGGGCAGGCGCTGATCGCCGAGAATGGCAACCTCCTCGCCGAGTCGCAGCGCTTCAGGGACCAGCCGCAACTCATTTGCACCGAGATCGACCTCGAGCGGCTCGCGCAGGAACGGATGCGGCAGAACAGTTTCGCTGAAAACATTCGCCTGGAACACGATCGCGTCAAGCAATTTCGCGGCGTCGAGTTTTCCTTGGAGCCGCAGCGCGTCGGGCGCCTGCTGCCCGAACGAGTGTACGAGCGTTTTCCCTACGTGCCATCCGACCCGGCGCGGCGCGACGAACGATGCTCCGAGGTTTACGAAATCCAGGTGCAGGGTCTCGCCACGCGGCTGCGCGCGACCGGCATCAAACGCGTCGTTATCGGCGTGTCAGGCGGTCTCGACTCAACTCATGCACTGCTCGTATGCGCACAGGCGATGGATCGTCTCCGCTATCCGCGCAGCAACATTCTCGCTTACACGATGCCGGGATTTGCCACCAGCAAGCGCACGCGGGAACAGGCGCGCCGCCTGATGGACGCGATCGGATGCGAAGCGCATGAGATGGATATCCGGCCGAGCGCGCTTCAGATGCTCAAGGATATCGACCATCCGTATTCAGAGGGGCGCCCGGTCTACGACGTCACCTTCGAGAACGTGCAGGCCGGCGAGCGCACCAGTCATCTCTTTCGTCTCGCAAATCGGCATAACGGGCTGGTCGTAGGCACCGGCGATCTGAGCGAGTTGGCGCTGGGATGGTGCACTTACGGCGTTGGCGATCACATGTCGCATTATGCCGTGAACGCGAGCGTGCCCAAGACGCTCATCCAGCACATCATTCGATGGGTCGCGTCAACCAATCGCCTCGGCGCGGAGGCCTCCGCGGTGCTGCAGGACATCCTGGAGACGCCGATCAGCCCTGAGCTGATTCCCGCCAGCGATGAGGTTGGAGCGACGCCTTTTCAGGATACGGAGGCAATGCTGGGTCCGTACGAGCTGCACGATTTTTATCTCTATTACACGTTGCGCTTCGGCTATCCGCCCTCGAAGATCGCGTTTCTCGCGTATATGGCGTGGCATGATCCCACTCGCGGCTCATGGCCCGATGTCCCCGTATCGCTGCGTAATCGCTACGACATCGGTGAGATCAAAAAGCATCTGCGCACCTTCCTGCATCGCTTTTTCAAGCTCAGTCAGTACAAACGCAGCGCAATTCCCAATGCGCCGAAAGTCGGATCGGGCGGCTCGCTTTCGCCGCGTGGCGATTGGCGCGCCCCGAGCGATAGCGATGCGACCGCGTGGCTGAAGGAACTGGAGACCGTACCAGAACGTTCGGCGCCGGCATTGATAAAAGGAAAGCGCAGCGGATTGGTATCGCGCGAGCTGTCTCAGCGACGGCGCAATTCGCGCCAAACTGACTAGTGAAGTATCACTCACAGTCAACATTCAGCCTGAGAAAGATCTACCATCTCGCGCAAAACCGTTGCCGACGCGAAGTCAACTATTTCACGTCGAAAGAACATTTTTCGGCAAAATCTCTCCCTGTGGCATCTCATAGTCATCTTTTCTTGGCGAAGATTTCCAGTACTATGTCTTTGGCTAGATGGATGAATGGTGCAATTTTAGAGTCCGAGACGGGGAACTGAAGTTCTAATAGCGTGCGCATTGATCAGGCCTTTGAGGGCAGGGGTTACGGGTCTTCGACGGCCGGCTTTTGGGGCGACCTGAAATTTAATCCCATTTCGCGTCATCAACTGACCGAACGTTGACGAAAAAAACCAACAGCCCTCAGGCGGAAAAAAACCGCCGCCGCAGACGTAAGCCGGAGGTGGCCGAATCCGAAATCCTCAACGCCGCAGAGAACTTTCTCAAGGAACTGCCGTTCCGCGAGATGACGATCGATGACGTCATGTCGCGAACCGGCCTCTCGCGTCCCTCCTTCTACGAATACTTTCGCGACCGCAATCATTTGGTGATCAAACTGACCGAACGCCTCGGCGCGCGGAACCTGGCCATCAGCGAGCCATGGTTCCGCGGCAGCGGGTCGATCGAGGATCTTCGACGCGCGATGTATGAAATTGTGGAATTTTACGTGACCCAGGGCCATCTGCTGCGCGCGCTTTCAGATGCAGCCAGCAGCGATCGCCAGGTCGAGGCCAGCTATCGCCAGATGCTCGATTCGATCATCGACGGGAGCACGCAACGGATTCGTGCCGACGCGGCTCGCGGCCAGATTGCGCTAAACGGTGCCGATCCGCGGAACATCGCCACCGCGTTGGTTCTCATGAACGAGCGCTACCTGATCGAAAAACTGGGGCGTCAGCCGCAGGCCGATCCCAAGGTCGTCGCCGATACCCTGTTGGCGGTCTGGCTGCGGGCGCTGTACGGCATTGCGCAGTAGCGTGCCGGCACCACCCCGCGATATCCTTCCAATTCGCTAATCCTTACTCGGGTAGGCCACTCATGGCGGATTATCTGTACGATACCATCCGCCGCCTGATCGCGTTCGACACTGTCAGCGCGAATAGCAACGTCGAGGCGGCGCAATTTCTTGCCGATCGGCTTCAGAGTGCCGGTTTCAAGATCGCGTTTCAGAATGTCGAGATTTCCGGCGTTCAGCACGCCAATCTGATCGCGTCGGCCGGCCCTCCGGTCCGCGACGGACTGATTGTCTCGGGCCACATCGACACGGTGCCCTTCGATGGCCAACCGGGATGGACCCGCGAGCCGCTCAGGGCCGACCTCGAAGGAGACCGGCTTTACGGGCGCGGCACCAGCGACATGAAGGGCTTCATCGCGCAATGTATCGACGCCGCGATGAGGCTGGATCGAAAAACTTTGAAGCGCCCGCTGGTGTTCGTCTTCACTGCGGATGAGGAAGTGGGATGCCGCGGCGCCGAGCTAGTTGGCCCCGAACTGGGCGGTTTGCTAGGCGATCTTCCGATGCCGAGGCTGTGTTGGATCGGCGAGCCAACCTCTTATGGAATCTGTCACGCCCACAAGAGCATCGGCGCCTTCGAGCTCAAGGTGCAGGGACGCGGGGGACACAGCGGCGCGCCAGCCGAGGGCGTCAACGCGATCGCCGTGATGGGCAGGGTGATGGACGTGATCGGAAAGCTCCAGCAGGAGCGCGCGTCGTCGCGGAGTGCGGCGTTTGCCGAGGCTTTTCCCGAATCGCCCTACGACGTGCTGAACTTCGGCACCATCAGCGGCGGAATCGCACTCAACATGATCGCCGAGGAGTGCCGCCTCAAGATCAGCTATCGCTCTCTACCTGACGTCGACCCGCTGGAGCTGCATCGAGAGGTCGAACGCCGCGTGAGCGACATCGATACGCGCGATTGGGCCGGTGGACCGCATCGCGCGAAAATCACCGTAGGGCGTCCGCAGATCGTGCCGCCACTGCTGTCCTCGCGAGGGACCGCGCTCGAGCGCGCGCTTGCCGAGGTGACGGGCGCGAAGACCTCGCGCGGCGCGGTGTTCGGGACTGACGGCGGTCATTTCGCCCTCTCCGGAATCACCTCGCTGATTTGCGGGCCCGGCGACCTCGACCAGGCGCATCAACCCAACGAGAGCATTCGGCGCGAACCTTTCGAGCGCGGCACCGAGATGATCCTGCGGGTCATCGATCGAATGTGCGGCTCCGGGGTGTCCTAGTTTTCATTTGTCGGAGCGCCATCGCTCGCGCTAAGTTTCCGTCCCAATATTCAGCGCGCGATCGCAGCGTAAAAGGCAGGAGACAATCGGCATGAACCAATGGAATATCGGCGACGTCAAAATCACCCGCATCATCGAGAGCGAGGCTGCGTGGCCTGGCACCTGGCTGCTCCCCGACGCAACTCCTGAGCGGATACAGAAGGAGCAGCAGAAGAACGATTGGCTGTTCCCGGTGTTCACCGATGAGAAGGGAAAACTGCGCATGAGCATCCATGCGCTGGTGATCGAGTCCAAGGGCAAGCGCATCATCGTGGATACCTGCATCGGCAACGACAAAGTTCGTTCGAATCCCGCATGGAGCAAGCTCCAGTTGCCGTTCATGAGCGATCTGAAAAACGCGGGCTATACGCCCGACCAAATCGACAACGTGGTGTGCACCCATCTCCACGTCGATCACGTCGGATGGAACACCAAGCTGGTCGAAGGCAAATGGGTTCCCACCTTCGACAACGCGCAGTACATCATCGGCGGCACAGAATGGGATTACTGGTCGCACTTCGAGGGCGCCGACATGCGCGACCCGGTCGAGGACTCGGTGCGCCCGGTCGTCGAGCGCGGCAAGGCCAAGCTGGTCGAGTCGACCCATCGCATCACTGATGAGGTGTGGCTGGAGCCGACGCCTGGCCATACACCGGGGCACCACAGCGTCAGGATTTCATCGAAGGGCCAGGAGGCCGTTATCACCGGCGACCTGATGCATCATCCGGTGCAGTGCGCGTATCCGGAATGGGACGACGGCTTCGACAGCGACGGCCCGATGGCGAAAAAGACGCGGCGCGCGTTCTGCGAGAAGTACGCGGACAGCAACGTCATCGTGTTCGGGACGCATTTCGCGACGCCTTCATGCGGCAAGATCCAGAAGCATGGCGATGCATTCCGGTTTGTGGCGCAGAAGTGATCTCCTCGGGATGAGGGTGGCATTTGCAGCACCCTCACCCGTCCGTCATGATTTTCGCTTCCAGCCATAGCGAAAATCACGCCGTCCGCCCGCTCCCGCGAAAAAATGCGGAAGCGGAAATCGTCAATTCGATCTCTTACGTTAACCTTGATGCCGGATTACGATCGGACCGATTCGCCGCGCACAAACCAAAAACCTCCAACCCTGCTCAAAAGGAGGAGACCATGACCCCAACCAGTGCTACTCAACCAAGCGGCGAGCAAGCAGCTGACAAGAACACGAATTCTCCCTCGGGGGCCGGAACTCCGGTCCCTCTATCTTTGCACCTTAGCTCGGCATCCGGAGAATTCGCACTAAGTTCAAAGGCCTGGCGATGACCCATCGCACGAGGATAGGAGAGCGCCATTGTCCCACCATCTAGACTCACCAATTGCTCGCAAGGACGTCCGCCTCGATATCACGGATCTGTATGTTTTCCGCGGTGAAACAGGTACCGCGTTTGTGATGAACCTTTGTCCCTCTATCGCGGGCGACATCCCGATACCCGGCTACCATCCAGAAGGGCGTTACGAGTTCAAGATCGACCTCAACGACGACGCCATCGAAGACCTAACTTATCGGATTACTTTCGACGAACGCGACCTCGCCGGTAGGCAGCGCTTTGTACTGCGGCGTATCACAGGCGCCGACGCTGCCGAACAGAACGCGGCCGGTACCGTTGTTGCGCAAGGCGCCACCGGCGAGGCAGTCGCGACTCCGGCCGGCGTGCGTATCTGGACGGGCAAAGCCGGCGATCCATTTTGGATCGAGCCGGACGTGGCCCGCGCAGTAGGGCATGCGTTCCAGGACGGCACCATCGTGGATCTGTTGACGTGGAATCCTGCGCGCGCAAAAAACGTGTTTGCCGGGAACACGGTGTACTCGATCGTGCTCGAAGTGCCGGACAGGGAACTGCTCCCCGACGCACGCCACAACCACCGCATCCACGTCTGGTCGCTGGCGAGCCTCGCCACCGACGCCGGAGGATGGCTTCCGATCAACCGGTGCGGCCTCCCGATGATTCACCCGCTGTTCACACGGCACAATGAGGACCTCGGCAACCGCCTCAATGCGGGACGTCCCGCTGACGATTTCGAAACCCACGGCGCGGTGTTCACCAAGTCGATCGCCGGCGTCGTCGGCGCCAATGGAACCGCAGACGACCCGCAAGCATATGGGGAGAAGGTCGCGCACCGGTTCCTTCCAAACTTGCTGCCGTACACGGTCGGCACCCCGGCGGCGTTTGGTTTCGCCGAGTGGAACGGCCGCTCGTTGACCGACAACGCGTCCGACGTGATGTTCTCGATCGCTTCGAACACTCCCATTCGTCTCGGTATAGGTAGGGAGTCGGTCACATCGAAGCCCTCGAAGATTTTCCCGTATGTCCCAGTTGCCTCATAGTCGGTTGCCTCAAAGCCGTTCGATCTGCGAAAATCAAAAAGAAGAAATTCTGGAAAAGAGCGAAGACAGTAGCATCCGGCCCCTTGAGAGTGATGGCCCCATCGACCGGTAGGAGAAGCGCGGATGAAGAGAATGCTCGACACCAAGATCGCGCTCGTTACCGGCGGAAATTCCGGGATTGGCCGGGCTAGCGCCATCCTTTTCGCGCAGGAAGGCGCCAAAGTCGCGATCACGGGCCGCAATGCCGCGGAGGGCGAGGCAGTAGTGGCGGAGATCGCCGCTGGTGGCGGCGAGGCGATCTTTATACAGAGCGACCTGACTGTGGCCGGGGCCGCCTCAGCCGCGATCGCACAAGTCGTCTCGACTTGGGGACGCCTCGACTGCGCTTTCAATAACGCAGGGGTCGCCGGCGGCGGACTGTTATTAGATGCCGTTGACGAAGCGGCTTGGGATACGGTGATCGCGACCAACCTGAAGGCTTCGTTCTTCTGCCTCAAGGCCGAGGCGGCCCAAATGAAGGCACAAAGAAGCGGCGCCATATTGTTCAACGGCTCGATCCTCGCGGAGATCGCGCAGCCGGGAACCTCCGTGTACAGCGCCAGCAAGGGCGGCGTCGTATCGCTCGCGCGCGCCGCGGCGGTGGAGCTTGGGCCATTCGGCGTCCGGGTGAATACCATCAACGCATCGATCACGCGCACACCGATGACACAGGCGCGCATCACGAAAGGCCCAGACGGTAGGGAAACGCATCCTCTAGCCGCAAACATACCGCTGGGACGTCTGGCCGAGCCGGAAGAGATAGCTCGCGTCGCTATGTTCCTTCTGTCGGATCTCGCCTCGTACGTGAATGGTCAAGCGATCGACGTAGACGGCGGCCAAAGCGCCGTTTGATCTGACCGACGCATCGCGTTGACCGGAGCACTTCAAGAATTCGCTATCGACACCCGAGGCCGCCCGCTTCCTATTGCGCGTTTATCCACGTTAAAGCGTAAAAAACGCCGATCGCCCCTATTGCCGAGTCGAATCGCCGAGTCAAAAAGGGAATTCCAGTTTAGGTGTGAGCGTTTGTCGTAAAAGTTCAACCCCGTTGACAACTGACAGTTATAGGCGGATACTGATCAGTTACGGTCGCGGCGTCGTCGCGCGGCCATCTCAAAGGAGGCTATCGCTTATGGCAGCGAGCCCCGTCGCTATCACTCCCGCTCCGGTTTCCTTACCTTCCTACTCGCGTCGTCCTCCGCTTGCGCTCACGCCGCGCCGACTCGCGGCCAACCGGCGCAATGCGGCCCGCTCGACCGGCCCGCGTACGCCGAACGGCAAGGCGCGCGTCGCGCGCAATGCCATCAAGCATGGATTCTTCGCCGGGGCGGGACGATGGACCGAGCGGCAGCAGCGCGACTTTGCGGGCACCTTCGCGGGACTGTGCGAGGAGTTCAAGCCGCAGTGCGCCGAGGAAGAAATTTGCGTCGCGACCGTCGCGGATTCGCATGTACGGATGGCGGCCCTCTGGCGATACGAGAATATCGCCGCGCTCCGATACCATCAGCAGTGCGAGCGCGAGCTGAACGAGCGTATTGCCGCATCGGATCGGTCCGAGGCAGCGCGTCTGGAAGATCGCCGCGAAGAGTTGCGCCGCGCCGGTCTATGGAAGCCGACGATCCCGGGACCTCGCGAGGCGATGGCGCTCATCCGCTATCAGGGCAGGCTCGATCGGGCGATCCGCGGCGCGATGGCGGACCTGGAGGGCTTCCGGAGCCTGAGGAGTGCGGCGGCATCGCATCGAAAAGTGCAAAAACAAACCCATTATTCGGCATCGCCGAATAATGGCCCTGAGGCTCGGCGAAGGGCCTCCGCGCAGCGATTCGATGGTCCCGAGCCGGCCGAGGAGCGTTGCAGGTCATCAATCGATCGGCAAAAACAAACCCACTTTCTCCAGCAAAATCGCGGCATTTCCGTGAACGCGTGCGGCGTTACCGATGCCATCGGAAGACGCGGCGAGACATCGTCGAGCGGCGTCCTGAGCGCTGCGCGAAGGACCTCGAACACCACAACTCAGATCGGGGAAAATGCAAAAACAAACCCATTAAGTTCAATGTCTACGGGCAATCGTCATGCGCGAAGACGCGCACAGGCGCTCGCGCGGCGGAGGACTTAGCCGCTGGCACCCTCGTGGGCGTCTCCTCATGAGATCTCTTCCGAGAAGCGGATGGTGCCCGCGCGCATCCCTTCGATTACCACCTCGACGCCGCCCGAACGCATCATCCATTCGAGGCGATGGTCCCGGTACTGACGCTTGAACTGGCCCGACGCGAGCATCTTCGGTAGCTCATCGAGGTTGCCCTGGAACTCGCGCGTCGCATCGAGCGTCTTCTTAATACTCTCGCGCTTGTTGACGCGCTCCAGCCACGCCGCAAGCTTGCTTCCCGGCTTGGGACCGAAGCCCCATACGACTGAGCCGTTCACATATGGGAAGACGCTCAAGTCGCCCCATCCGAAGTCCGCGCCGTTGAAGTATGAGTTGGCGCCGAGTTCGCGTTCGAGGCGTCGATACATGCCGGCGGTCTGCGCTTCGGCGCGTTTCGTGATCGCAGCCGCGACCTCGCCGGTGACGCGCCGCCACGCCTGCACCTCCATCAGTCCCCAGTTGATCGCCTCGTAGTAGGTGTCGCAGAGGTCCTCGATCATGCGAACTCGGGCGCGATCGCGCGGCGACGCTGGCAGCATCGGCGGCTTCGGCCATTTGTCTTCGAGGTATTCGAGAATCACCGTCGAATCGAAAATCGAAAAGCCGTCGTTGACCAGCGTCGGCACTTCGAGGCGCGGATTGCTCTTGCCGTAGTCGGTCGGCGCGCCGCTGAATGCGTTGGGGATTTCCGTTTCGAACGGAATGTTCTTTTCGTAAAGCGCGATCTTCACCTTCTGCACGTAGGGCGAAAACGGATGCTCATAGAGTTTGATCATGATGCGCGGAACCTCCGTGGATTATCCTGTGGCACAGGCTTTAGCCTGTAGGAGCGTTATCCGACGAGCCGCGCTTTGTAAATCTGGAATTTGTCGTGCTACTCGTCGGCGTGGAGGACTGGATCGATGGAATTCGGAATCGCGCTCTTCTCGAATGTCAACGCATGGAAAACCGCCAAACGCGCCGAGGAACTCGGCTTCTCGCATGCATGGTTCTACGATTCGCAGCTCCTCGCGCCCGACGTTTTCATCTCGATGGCGCTGGCCGCGGAGCATACCTCGAAGATCAAGCTCGCGACCGGCGTCGTGATACCGAGCAATCGCATCGCGCCGGTGTGCGCCGACGCGCTGGCGACGCTGAACAAGCTGGCGCCCGGCAGAATCATTTTCGGCGTCGGGACCGGATTCACCGGGCGCAACACGATGGGAATGGGGCCGATGAAGCTCTCCGCGATGCGGGAGTACATCCGCGTCGTCTACGGCCTGCTCAAAGGCGAGACTATCGAATGGGAGTTCGAGGGCGAGCGCAAGAAAATCCGCTTCCTCAATCCCGAGTTCGGCATGATCAACCTCGCAGACAAGATTCCGCTGCACATTTCCGCGTTCGCGCCCAAGGCGCGCAAGATGACCGCCGAGATCGCCGACGGATGGCTCACCTTCTCGGCTTCGACTACTCGCGCTGCGCATGAGGCCGAGGAGCTCGCGAATGCATGCCGCGAGGTCGGCCGCGATCCCAAGTCGCTCTACAAAAGCCAATTCGCCCTCGGATGCGTTTTGAAGCAGGGCGAATCAAGCGCTAGCCCACGCGCTCGGGCGCAGGCGGGTCCGATGGCGGTCGTCACGCTGCATGGAATGATCGAGCAGACTATCAGGGGCGTGCTGCCGCCAAATATCGATACGCTCGCAACCGCGTATCGCGAGCAATATGCGACCTATCAACCCGCCGATGCGAAATATCTCCAGATGCACAAGATGCATCTGCTTGGCGTGCGTCCTGAGGAGGAGAAATTTCTTACCGAAGACCTGATGAGCGCGGTCACCTTCACCGCGACCGAGGACGCGCTGCGCGAGCGCCTGCAGGAAATCAAGCGCGCGGGCTACGATCATTTCTGCGTGCAGATGGTCCCGGGCCATGAAGATGCGATCGAGGATTGGGCGCGGCTCTTCGCGAAGGTATGAAATCCTTCGTTGGCGAGCGATGAGACCTCTGTTAGGCTGAGACAATGCGCCGACTAGTAACATCCATAGCCGTAACGCTGATAGTGGCGCTGACGCTCGCGGCGCGAGCCTCGGCTGCTGACATCGGCAAGATTCTGGAAAACAAGGAAGGCCCTGACAACTTCCAGATCATCCATGTCGCCGATCTCGCGAAGCTGATGGCCGACCCGTCTTCAAAGGTGCAAGTCTTCGACGCCAACCATTCTTCGACGCGTGAGAAATACGGCGTCATCGCCGGTGCGCATCTGCTCAGCTCCTACGACAACTACGATGTCGGTAAAGAGCTACCGGCGGACAAGAACGCGAAGCTCGTTTTCTACTGCGCCGACACGCATTGAATGGCCTCGCACGCAGCCGCCCGGCGGGCGGTCGCAGCAGGCTACAAAGATGTCGCGGTGATGAGCGACGGCATTGTCGGGTGGTTCGCGCTTCATGAGCCGATCCGCCACGTCAGCGCATCCCAAGCCGAGGGTAAATCGAGCTAGGCAAATCCTAGGAAGATTTCCTCGAACTTCCGAACGTCGCTTCCGCCATCTGGGCGAAGCGCTCGTGACCGATCGCGATGAAAAGCCCGTCCGCTTCCGCGGTCACGACTCCATTCGCGGAGACCGTTCCATGGGTGAGAATCTTGCGCCCTTCGATTTTCGTCACACGCGCCTCGAACACCAGTTCGGTGAGCAGAGGCGTCGGCTTGCGATAGCGAATCGAGAGCGTGCCGGTCATGCCAGGATTGCCGGTCAGCGATTGCGCCATGCCGAGCACCTCGTCGAAGGCGGCGGCGAGCAGGCCGCCGTGGACATATCCCGGCGGACCCTCATAAGCGAGGCCGAAGTTCGCATGACCGATGACCTCGTTATCCACCACCGCGACGCGAATCGGAGGCGCGAGCGGATTGGCCAGCCCGATAAGCGGGCTGTGATCGAAAAAGGCGCTGGTGTCTCCCGCGTTGGCGGTCTCGGCGAAGCCTTCGTAGGCGCGGGAGACCGGGTACTGCGATAGCCGCTCGGCGTATTTCTCGAGCGCATCGGCAGCGGCGCGAAGGCTCTCCTCGGGCGCGGCGACCTGCACCAGATGATCGATAACGCGGCGCATCGCGTTCGCGAGGCGATGGGCCTCGGCACGGCGACCGGTGGCAGGCTGCTGACTGTGCGCCCACGCTTCCTCGAAGTTGAAAGTGTCGTCAGCCATTCCGATGTTTTTATGGGAATTCGTGGGGCAAATACACCGCGCTCGATCCGGCCTCGCGAATTCCATACGATCTTTATGTACATGCGATTCATCCACCTTCGTTGCTTCCTCATCGTCATCGCAGCAATTGCACTTTCGGCCGCCGCTACATCAGCGCAACAGATGATGCAGGGTGAGCCGCAGATCTCGCCCGCGCCACGACCTACGACGCCACCGATGCCGCCGCCACCGCCGTCGAATCCCGAGATGCAGATTCCGCAACGAGTGCCGCAGCAACCGTGGACGCCTCCGCCGACACCGACTCCACCTCAGCCGATGAGCGTTCCGCTGATCGTGCCGCAGCCGGTGCTGCCGCCGGTCTTTCGCGGATGCTGGCAGGGAACCGTCGAAAGCGTCGATTCGATCGAGCGCGCGCCTGGCGGGCATAAGCTGGGATACTGGACGCCCAAGACTTATCGGCTGTGCTACAAGCGCGTCGGCGACGGACCGTATCAACTGACCTTCGGCGAGACCGGCGTGGTGGCGAGCGAAAAAATCAAGTACTCAAAAGGGCGCGTCGAAATTGAGGAGACCGACGGGCGCAGCTACGCGCGGATGCGCGCCTTTCTGCATTTCGACGAATACCGGGAGGGTGTGAATTTCGGCGGCTCAACTTTCGCGGTCGACGAAGCGACGATGCTCGAATGCAAAATCGACGGCGACCAGATGCGCGTCATTGCCGACGTCGATGGGCGCCGCGAGGACCAGCCGTGGTTTCATGCGCATTGGCGTACGACCTTTATAAGGGTGCCGATGTAAGGTCCTTCTTGGGCGCGACGGCCTTGCACATCGCGCGCGCCATGCCCTAAGACTTTCATCAAGTAAGGAGATCGCCATGACGCCGCTCGATCCGCAGGTTAAGGTTCTTCTCGATCAGATGGCGGCTGCCAACCAGCCCGCATTTCATAGTCAGAGCCCCCTCGACGCGCGCAAGGCGATGGACGCGATGCTCAACATGTTCGGCCCAGGGCCCGCGGTTCACAAGGTTGAGGATCGAAAGATTCAGGGTCCCAGCGGCGAGATACCCGTGCGCATCTACATGCCCTCGGGCAAGCCGAATGGCATACTGGTGTTCTTTCACGGCGGCGGATGGGTGATCGGCGATCTCGAGAGCCACGACTACGTTTGCCGCGCGCTGACCAACGAGGCGGGATGCACTGTGGTGGCGGTCGATTATCGCCTCGCGCCGGAGCACAAATTTCCGGCGGGTCCCGAGGACTGCTACGCAGCGACGCAGTGGGTGGCGCAGAATGCGGCCTCGCTCGGCAGCGACGCCGCCCATATCGCGGTTGGCGGCGACAGCGCGGGTGGCAACCTCGCCGCGGTAGTATCGCTGATGGCGCGCGATCGCGGCGGCCCGCGCATCCGTCATCAGATGCTGATCTATCCCGCGATCGACGCCGCGATGAACACCGCTTCGCAAAAGGAGTTCACCGCCGATGGCTTCGTGCTATCGAAGCTCGACATGGAATGGTTCTGGGGGCACTACCTCAAGAATCCCAAGGATGGAGAGAATCCCTATGCTTCGCCAAATCGCGCCAAGGACCTCATGAACCTGCCGCCTGCGCACATCATCACCGCATCGCACGATCCGCTGCGCGACGAGGGCGAGGCGTTCGCCGAGCAGCTCAAGAAGGCCGGCAACAAGGTTAAACTGAAGCGCTACGCGGGCGTGGTGCACGGCTTCGTCAGCCTGCAAGCGGCGATCGACCAAGGGAAGACAGCGACCAGAGAGCTGGCGGAGGAACTCAAAGCATCGCTGAAATAGGTTCCGCTATCGCGCTAGACTAGGGCGCGATGCCGAAAACATCTCGCAGTCGCCGCAGGATCATCGCCGGCGCTGGGCCATTGGAGCCCGGCGCGACCATCGTCGGACTCGACGATAGCCGCCTGAGCGACCTCTACCATATGTTGCTCAACGAATCGTGGCCGGCGCTGTTGGCTGCCATCGCGACCGCGTTCATCGTGCTCAATGCGATCTTCGCGGTTATCTACATGCTCAATCGCGGTATCGAAAACGCGCGCCCCGGCTCATTCGGTGATGCGTTTTTCTTCAGCGTGCAGACCATGGCGACCATTGGCTACGGCCAGATGGTCCCGAATTCGCTCGGTGCGAATATTCTGGTCAGTGTCGAGGCGCTGGTCGGCCTGATCGGCCTCGCGGTGATTACCGGGCTGGTGTTCGCGAAGTTTTCGCGGCCCACAGCGCGGGTGCGCTTCAGCCGTGTCGCGATCGTTTCGAATCGCGACGGAATTCCGAGCCTGCAATTCCGGATGGCCAACCTGCGCGCCAACCGCATCGTCGATGCGAGCGCGCGGGTGGTCTTCGCGCGCCAGGAACGGACCCTGGAGGGCGACGAGATGCGCCGCTTCTACGATTTGAAACTGCTGCGCGATCACAACACGCTGTTCGTCTATTCGTGGACCGCGATCCATCCGATCACCGAGGACTCGCCGATCAATAGTGTGACGAAAGCCGCGATGGAATCGGCGAGCGCCGAGATTATCGTCTCGGTGATCGGGCTCGATGAGACTTTTGCGCAGACCGTCCACGCGCGTTACAGCTATCGCCCGCGCGACATCCTGTGGGGACATCACTTCGTCGATATCCTGGAGCGCGGCCCCGATGGCACGCTCTCGATCGACTACACCCACTTCGACGATGTGGTAGCGACGGGCGAGGCGTTGATTCAGTCGTCTGCTCCGAGCGTGTCATCAGAATGAAGCGATGGCACTTGACGATGATGATAATCAGATGATAATTATTATCAGGTAATTGATGGAACTAAAGCTGATCAATGAGGGACGGCGGGCCGGATACGCTGCCGGCCGCCTCGCGGAATTTGCCGAGCGATGCCGCAAGGGCGGCCTCGCGGTGACTCCGCAGCGACTCGCGATCATTCGCGCACTGCTCGCGTCCGCCGAGCATCCGCGTGCCGATGCGGTGTATGAGATCGTGCGGCGCGAGCATCCTCATATATCGCTTGCGACGGTGCATCGAACGCTGGAGACTCTGTGCGAGATTGGCGAAGCGCGCAAGGTCACCACGCTGCACGACAGCGCGCGCTACGACGGCAACCTGGCGCCGCATCATCATGTGGTATGCGTAAAGTGCCGGCGCGTGCGCGATATCGAGATCCCCGAGCTTGAGCAGGTGCTGCAAGGTCGCGCCGCGATCGGCGATTTCAGGGTGCTCGGCAGCTCGCTTGAAATTCAGGCGCTATGCGCGCAGTGCGGCGAAGGAATTCGGCCGCGGCGCGCGAAGGCGTCGTCAGCCCACTAGTCAGCTTAGTAACTGCCAAACAAAACAGTCCGAACAGGTCAGGAGGAAGAAATGCCCAGCTTAAAAGGAACCAAAACCCATCAAAATCTGAAGGAAGCGTTTGCCGGCGAGAGCCAGGCCAACCGACGCTACCTGTACTTCGCAAAGGTCGCCGACGTCGAAGGTCAGCCTGAAATCGCTGGATTGTTTCGCGACACGGCGGAAGGCGAAACCGGTCATGCGCATGGCCATCTCGACTATCTGAAGCAGGTGGGCGATCCCGCGACCGATCTGCCGATCGGCGATTCGCTGCTCAACCTGAAGGCCGCGGTTCATGGCGAGACCTACGAGTACACCGACATGTATCCGGGAATGGCGAAGACCGCGCGCGAGGAAGGTTTTACTGAAATCGCCGATTGGTTCGAGACGCTCGCCAAGGCCGAAAAGTCTCACGCGGGCCGCTTCGGCAAGGCCGCCGAGACCCTGAAGTAAACCTTGATCCACCATGAAGTGCCGGCCGTATGAGTGTCGCGGCCGGTCTCGACAACCTTGTCGCCGGGTGCAGACGCGAGCATCTCACCCGGCGATCATTTTCGCCTCGCATAGTTAGAGGACCACTTCTAAATGAGCCGGATCTCGTCCCTGCCGACCGATGGGCTTACCTACAACGCGACTGAACCCAAGTACTGGAGCCGCGAGGGCCTCGATAAGGAAGTCATTCGCGTGTTCGACATCTGCCAGGGATGCCGGTTGTGCTTCAATTTATGCCCCTCGTTTCCCGCGCTGTTCGACGCGGTCGATAAGAAGAGCGAGGCGGACGTTCGCCTGCTAACAGCGCAAGAGAAACGCAACGTCGTCAACCTCTGTTATCTGTGCAAGATGTGCGAGATCCGATGCCCCTACACACCGGGTGACGGGCACGAGTTCCAGCTCGATTTCCCGCGTCTGATGCAGCGTGACAAGTCGGTCACCGCGAAGGAATCGGGCGTCGAGTTTCGCGACAAGATGCTGTCGAATCCCGATCGCCTCGGGAAACTCGGCAGCCTGCTGCCTGGGCTCGCCAATTTCGGGTGCCGCAACACCCTCAATCGAGCGCTGATCGAAAGGCTGCTCGGGATTCATCGCGACAAGAAGCTGCCCGAGTTCGCCGATCAGACTCTCGACAAATGGCTGCGGGCGAATCTTCCAAAAGCGCCTGCGAATCCCAGCGCGAAGGTCGTGCTGTTCCCGACCTGCTTCATCAATTATTACGACACCGCGCCCGGCAAGGCCGCGGTCAAGGTGTTCGAGAAAAACGGATGCGAGATGGCTTGCCCCAGGCAAAACTGCTGCGGGATGCCGGCGCTCGACGGCGGCGATGTCGCGTTCGCGCAGAAGCAGGCGCGCTCGAATATCGACTCGATGCTGCCCTACGTGCGGCGCGGCTACAAAATCGCCGCCATCAATCCGACCTGCTCAATGACGATGCGGCGCGAGTACCCGCTCATCCTTCCCGGCGACGAGGTGAAGGAGTTTGCCGCCGCAGTGGTCGATCCCAATGAGCTGCTGTTCGAGATCAAGCGGCAAGGGAAGTTCAATCGCGATTTCCGTACGACGCCGGGAAAGATCGCGTATCACATCCCGTGTCATCTCAAGGCCCAACAGATTGGATTTCGTTCCCGCGACATGATGCGCACGATTCCGGGCGCCGAGGTCATCAGCATCGACGCTTGCACCGCGCATGACGGTATATGGGCGATGAAGAAGGAGTATTTCGAGCTGTCGATGAAATGGGGTGCGAAGGCGTTCGACGGTATGCGCGATGCGGACGCCAAGCTGATGACGACCGACTGCCCGCTCTCGGCGATTCAGATCGAGCAGGCCACCGGGGTGCATCCTGTCCATCCGCTGGAGGTGCTCGCGCTCGCCTACGAAGACAATGGTTTCCCCGACAAGGTGCCGCCGCCGGAAAACACCTGAGGATTTCAAAATGAAAAAAATCGGCAAAGATGACCTGCTTGGATTCGAGCAATGGCAACGGGTGCGGACGGTTCTGCGGCCGCTGTTCATTCATGAGAAGGAGCGCCGGCGGCTCGCGGTCGGATCGCATCTGACGTTTCTTTTCGAAAACACGGCGACGGTCTGGTACCAAATCGAGGAGATGATTCGCTCCGAGCAGCTTGCCGACGCCACCGCCATCCAGCATGAGATCGATACGTACAATGAATTGATTCCGGCGCGAGGCGAAATTTCGGCGACGCTGCTGATCGAGTTCGCCGAAGCGAAGGAACGCGACGCGGCGCTGCGGCGTTTGGTTGGTATCGAGAAGCATCTATGGCTCAAACTTGGCGACGTTAGAGTTCCCCTCCAATTCGACGAGCGTCAGATGTCCGCCGAGCGCGTCAGCTCGGTCCAGTTCGTGCGCTTCAATGTCGCGATGGATTCCGACGCATTTCTGAAGCTGGCGGGGGCAAACCAGGTCGCGATTCAGGCGGATCATCCTAATCTTGGCGCCGAGGCGCCTATCATCGGCGCTTTGGCGAAATCGCTGGCCGAAGATCTCGCTGCCGACGCGGTCTAGTCGCCGTCCGCCGCCTCGTCCGTCCAACTCCTGAATAGCAGCAGTCAACTAGTGGACGCCTCGCGAGCCAAAATTCTGGCGAAGGCGATGGTGAGATACCGGCCAAAGCGATGCATTGACGCTCCATACTCTGCGGAGGTCAGCAAAAAATCGCCGGATTTCATCCGGGCGCTCCTTCCAAACTCCTCACCCCTCGTGTAACTCCTCGATTTTTCAGGGGCAATTGCCACGGATCGGGGTGCACAACCCTGCTTGACAAGGTCTCTGGCAAGATGCTACCTAGGCCGCGTTAACGTGCCCGTAATGAAATAGGTGCGGCAAACAGGGTCGTTTCACTCCGGGGCATAGCGGACTACCGGAAAGACGGAGTCGGCTTTGGGGAGCATATGGTGAAAAGCAAATTGGGAGTTGGGCGCGGTGTACGTTGGCGCAATCTGTTAATCGCCGCGTGCGCTGGGGTCGCGACGCTGTGGACCTCCGCAGCAAACGCAACAATTACTCAGGGCGACTTCTCGGTTTTCGGATTCTTTGAAACCAGAGAGGCCGGTCGATGGGGCGAGGGCGGTACCACTGGCGGGACAACCTCGAAATTTATTCCCGGGGCAAATGGAAAACCCGCAGCGGTTAGCTACTTTGGTATCGGGGCCACCCATACTGGCGGCAGCTTTGACTTCAACCACTGGGACCTGGTGGAGGCGCGTCAGCTCGCCGATATTCGCCCCGACTACCACATGGTCAAGAACTATAAGTTCCTGGGCCGGCTCGACACCATCGTGTTAAAGGATGCGGACTTCTTTGCATTCTATCGTCCGTGGTACGACGCCTTCGGCACTCTGAAGAGCTATGGCGTCATGCAGCCCAACGGCAACCGACCTGAATACAATTCGGACGCACTCCAGCAGGAGTATTTCCGCAACGATCTGCGGGAATATTATGCACAGCTCAATTTCACCGATAACTTCTCGATGCGCGTCGGGAAACAGCAAGTTATCTGGTCGGAGGCGGACGCGCTGTCCGGTACCGAGCTCACCAACTCGTCGGACCTTTCATATCACTGGACGCACTTCGAATCGCCGGAGAACCTGCGCAAGAACATCCGGATGATCAAGCTCAATTACATCCTGCCGGACTTCCTGAAGACCGCCAACAATGAAGCGGAAGCGTTCTGGATCCCGGGCGACTACGAGGGTAACGGCGCGGTGGTCCAAACCTCTGACCCGCGTAACCCCTACATACTCCGCCTGCCGCTCGCCTCTGTGGGAGTGTCACAGAATGAGGCCTCGCCGGGCTTTAAGACGAATAACCCGTTCTCCCCTGGGAACGGGGCATACAATCAACAAGGTCAGCCCCTCGCGTGCTGCCACACTTTGGCGGATGTTGGATTCGTCACGCTCGATCCTCTGGGCGCAGCCCCGAACGTCTTTTTCGAAAAGAATGTCTACGCGGCGAATGGGCACCCGACCAATTCGATCCTGAATAGCGAGTTCGGCTTCCGTTATTCGTCGCTGCTCCCAATCGGAAACGGTTTGCAGGCCAGCCTCATCTACCTCTACGAGGCGCGCGATTCGCGATTCTCGCTGTGCACTTCCTGCACGGGGGCATATGCGCGGGCGGCAGTTAATGGCGGCCGCGGGGGAAAGGGGCCCAACGGTATTGCAATCTTTAAGGGTATCTACCTCGTACCCGGTGTCTATGACACGGGGCCGGTCGATATTCCGGGTGCCACTATTGGTACCGTCCGAGTGCCCGATGTGACTGACTACCGGCGCAACCATTTCTTTGGCGCGACCGGTACATATTACGACAAAGACATAACCGACACGGTCTTTCGCTATGACATACTGTACGCCCCGAAGGTAGGTGTGTACCTCGCGGCCGCGAATGGGCAGGGCACCGTTCCCCGCGGAGGTATCATTAATAGCCCCAGCAGCGCATGGACGGAGCAGACCCGCTGGATCCTCGCAGGAGATCGACCGACTTACATTCCCTGGCTGTCCAAGCAGCACACGTTCATCACCTACCAATACGTCAACACCTGGTATCCGGACCGGCCTTCCAATACGGCGCAGGGCCCCTTCGGGACCGCCGGCAAAACGCGCGAGATCAGCAACTTCGCTTTCCTGGCGGCGACCAACTGGCTGGTCAACGGACAATTAACTTCGACCAACGTGTGGGCGTGGGACATCGACGACAACTGCGGCGACCTCACCACCACAAACGTGTACCGTTACTCGCGCAACATCCTGCTCGGAGTCAATGCGATATGGTACATCGGACGCAGCGGTCGGTTCACCGATCCATTCTTCCTGAGCGTCAACCAGCGCATGAGCGAGCTGGAGGCGACCTTCAGCTACGAAATCTAACGCTTAACCCGATCTGACAACGAAGGCGGCTGCGGAGATCCCGCGGCCGCCTTTCGTTTCTGCGAGATCGAAGTTTTGCCTCAAGTCGAAATCTGGGCTAGCCTTTTGTAACTCAGAGAGGAGCGCAGATGTCATCGAAAGCCCCGGACGAGTGGTATTTGGTTCGCACCAAGCTCGGCAAAGAGCGATGGGTCCGCGATCAGCTCTCGGCTCGGCTATCGGAAGTTTTTTTGCCGATGCTGAAAGCGAGGATGCCGCGATGGGGCAGGCTTTCGATGTCGGTAGCGCCGCTTTTCCCGTGCTATCTCTTCGTGCGGCTCGACCTCCAGGCCGACTATTTTGAGGTCAAGTACCTGGCGGGGGTTACTGGTCTGGTGTCCGCGGGAGCCGATCCGATCGTGGTTCCGGATAGAATCATCGAGGAGATTCGCGCGCGCGGGGTCAACGACGTGATCGAGATCCGCGAAGTCCCGTTTGACAGCGGGCAGCCGGTGCGCGTAGTCGAGGGCCCATTTCGCGGCTTCGAGGCGATTTTCGAGCGCTACCTTTCGGGCGCGGAGCGCGTGGCGATCCTCCTGAACACCATCGAGAAGGCCGGCCCGCGCATCGTTTTACCGGCCTCGGCACTCGCGAAGTATTCCTGATCGCGAGTGCGCGCTGTCCGATGGCAGCAGCGTGCTCTTCAGCGGCCCGTTTCACCGGGTGGTTTTGCTCGGCAAGGACGGGGCTTCTCTCGCAGTCGACATCCGTTTACGAGACCTGGGCGAGCCAATGCCGTCATAGCAGGCGCTCAAGACCGCCTCGCACCGGCACCACGCAGCGGATCCGCATCCCCTAGCCTTTGATGAATGCCAACAGGTCGGCGTTGACCTTGTCCTTGAGCGTCGAGCACAGGCCGTGCGGCGCGCCTTTGTACACCTCGAGCCGCGCATGCTTGATCAGCTTCGAAGAAAGCATCGCCGATGCTCCGATCGGTACGATCTGGTCGTCGTCGCCATGGATGATGAGCGTCGGCGCGTCGAACTTCTTGAGGTCCTCGGTAAAGTCCGTCTCGGAGAATGCCTTGATGCAATCGAGGGCGGCGTTGAAGCCGCACTGCATCCCCTGCAGCCAGAACGAGTCGCGCAGGCCTTGCGATACTTTGGCGCCCGGCCGGTTGGCGCCATAAAACGGCGCGCTGAGGTCCTTGAAGAACTGCGAACGATCGGCCAGCACGCCGGCGCGGATACCGTCGAACACCTCGATGGGCAAGCCGCCCGGATTGGCCGCGGTTTTGAGCATTAGCGGCGGCACCGCGCCGATCAGCACCGCCTTGGCGACGCGCTTGGTGCCATGGCGGCCGATGTAGCGCGCGACCTCGCCACCGCCGGTGGAATGACCGACATGGACCGCGCTGTGCAGGTTCAGTTCTTCGGTAAGCGCCGCGAGGTCGTCGGCATAAGTGTCCATCTCGTTGCCCTTCCATGACTGGCTGGAACGGCCATGCCCGCGCCGGTCATGCGCGATACATCGGTATCCGCGCGCGGCGAGAAACACCATCTGGTCTTCCCAGGCGTCCGCCGACAGCGGCCATCCGTGACTGAAAACGATGGGCTGTCCGGTTCCCCAATCCTTGTAGTAGATCTGCGTGCCGTCATGAGTCGTGACGGTGCTCATATGATGATGACTCCCGTGTAAGATAATTCCCTTGATACCCGTTCGCCGCGCGAAGAACCACCCGCAACGCGCGGTTAACGGTCAGCTTTTGGTAATCGGCGCCTCACCGGATCCTATGGCCGTGTCGGCCACGCAACTCATCATAAAGCGCCGCTCCATCAAGGGATGGCCCTCCGGCAGCGCGAACGATTCCGAGGATACGCTCGCCTTCAGCGCGCAAAATGGAGTGCGTCCCGTGATCGAGACGATGCCACTTCAGCGCGCGACGGAAGCCTATGAGCGGATGATGAACGGAAGGGCGTGCTTTCGAATGGTCCTGCTCCCCGGCCATTGAGCATGGGAGGGCCGCGCAGCAATGCCGGCCCGTCCCATGTTATTCCTCGCCAGTCGCGACCAACGGAGGACGCCGAGAGAGTTGAAGCCTCCCAGGCGCGCCAGCGTACTTTTTAGCGGGCCGACGCATCAGCTGGTTTTGATCGGAATTTACAGTTTAACCTCGAACAAGACGGTGATTAAGTAGGACACTCGGGGCCGCTCAATTCCGGGAATGGCCCCAAAATGTACGCTGCCTCGTGGCATCTGCCCCAAGGTTTAATGGAGCGTCATTCCAATGTCTGATGGAAACTCAGAGGAGCAGGCGGGCGAACCCCTGCGCCCATCGGTAGCTTCCGGGCACGCGGAGGCCGAGGCATCAGCGCCGCAATCTCAGACGGGCAAGCCCCCGGCAAAGCGGCCGCTGTGGATGTGGATCGCGGGCGGTGTTCTCATCGTCCTAGCCTTGTACGAGGCCATCCCCAGAGTCGTCACCGCCTTCAAGACGGTGTCCACCGACGACGCCTATGTGAATGGACACGTGACCTTCGTCGCGCCGCGCGTGCCCGGTCACGTCGTGCGGGTGCTGGTGGACGACAACAACCGCGTGCACAAGGGCGATCTTCTGGTTCAGCTCGATAAGCAGCCGTATCAGGTCAAAGTCGATATCGCACAAGCTGCGGTAGGGGTTGCGCAATCGGATCTGATCGCCGCGCAGGCCAAGGATCAGAGCCTTGCGGGGCTGGCGCATAGCGAACGCTACGATATGGCTCACGCAATCGAAGACCTCAAGAACCAGGTCGCCGAGCTGCACGCTTCG
Source organism: uncultured delta proteobacterium (assembly GCA_963815835.1). GTDB lineage: Bacteria > Desulfobacterota > Binatia > Binatales > Binataceae > DATGKG01. The sequence goes on along the minus strand of CAWFIF010000001.1, from coordinate 571,775 downwards.
GTAGATGCGCTGCAAGCCGCCAACGCTACGCTCATCAAGACCCGCGCGGATTTCGAGCGCGCACGAGCGCTGTTCGAAACCCAAATCATATCGCGCAATGAGTTCGATGCGTTCCAGGAGTCATATTCGGTCGCGGAGGCAGAGCAGCAAAAGGCGCAGCAGGATGTTTACCGGATTCGCGCCGCGCTCGGTCTCCCGCCTCCGGCCAAAGGTGAAGACCTGGCAAAGGTCCCGCCGAATCTCGACCAAACGTTCTCCGAGGTCAAGGCCGCGCAGGCGCGGCTGCAGCAAACTACGGCACAGCTCGGGATGACGCCGACCTTTGATCAATCGCCCGACAAGATGCTCGCCGATTTCTACAAGCGCGATCCGTCGGGAAACATCGATGTCATCATCTCGCAGTTGATCAAGGCTGCTCCCGATGTGGTGCAGGCGGGCGCCAAACTGACCGAGGCACGGGCCTATCTCAGTCAGGCCCTGTTGAACCTCAGTTACTGCGATGTGCTCGCCGATATCGACGGCGTCGTGGAACAGCGCAACGTGAACCCGGGCGATGAGCTTATCGCTGGGCAACAAATCATGGCGGTGCGTTCGCTGACCGAAATTTGGGTCAACGCCAACTTCAAGGAGACCCAACTGGCGAAGTTGCGGATCGGGCAACGCGCGGATCTGGATGTGGACATGTACGGCCGCCACCAACTTTTTGAAGGCCGCATCTCCGGCTTCACAATCGGCACCGGATCGACCCTCGCGCTGTTGCCGGCAGAGAACGCCACCGGCAACTACGTCAAGGTGGTGCAGCGGCTGCCGGTGCGAATCGATTTGACCAATTACAATCCCGATGCGAAGCCACTCTTCATCGGCTTGTCGGTTACTCCTTACGTCTACATTTATGAGAAGCCGACCGGTCCCGATGCGGGCAAGGTTCTCCAACCGCCGATGACCGGACTCACGCCGCCGACCCGATGAGTGCCGCAACGCTGGAAATCGCCGCTCCCCGGCGCACGGTCAGCCCGTGGCTGATCGCTATGGCGGTGGTAATCCCGACCTTCATGGAGGTTCTCGATACCACCATTGCGAATGTCGCGCTGCGCTACATCGCAGGCGGATTGTCGGCGGCGGAAATCGACAGCGAATGGGTTATCACGAGCTATCTGGCGGCCAACGCGATCATCCTGCCGATGTCCGGATGGCTGGCGACGCGGCTCGGCAGGCGCAACTACTTCCTCGCCTCGATTGCGACCTTTACCTTCGCCTCGGCGATGTGCGGGATGGCCGGAAGCCTGGGCTTCATTATCGCATCGCGGGCGCTGCAGGGTATGGCGGGCGGCGGGCTTCAGCCGTCGAGCCAGGCGGTGCTGCTGGATGCGTTCCCGCAGGAAAAGCAGGGCGCGGCGATGACCGTGTTCGGGATGGCCGCGCTGCTCGCGCCGGTAATCGGACCCACACTCGGTGGCTATATCACCGACAACTATGGCTGGCGCTGGATCTTCTATCTGAACGTGCCGGTCGGCGCGTTGGCGTTTTTCATGTGCCGGGCACTGGTCGAAGATCCCGAATATCTGAAGGTCGAACGCGCCCGGAGTCGCAATCAGGCCTTCGATACGATCGGGCTGTGCCTGCTCAGCGTGACGATGGTCTGCTGGGAGATAATGCTGAGCAAGGGCCAGGAATGGGACTGGCTCGGCGATCCGTTTTTCCGGGTGCAGACGCTGCTGGCCGGGTTCGCGCTTGGACTGGGAGGATTGATCTATCGCGAGTTGCGGCTGCGCAATCCGCTGGTCGCGCTGCGGACCCTGACCGACCGCAACTTCCGCGCCTGCTGCATCATCATCTTCTGCGCGTACGGAGTGCTGTACGCCAATACCGTTTCGCTTCCGGAGTTGCTGCAGTCGCTCTTCGGCTATAACGCCACCGTTTCCGGGTTGGTGCTATCGCCGGCGGAATCTTCGCCATCATCATGCTGCTGATCGTCGGCGCGCTGCTCGGGCGCGGCGTCGATGCCCGCTTTCTGATGGCGGCGGGACTGATCACCATGTCGCTGGGAAATTTCTGGATGGCTCATCTCAACCTGCAGATCGGTCCGTGGCAGGTGGTGTGGCCGCGCGTAGTGATCATCGTGGGACTGTCGATGCTGTTCGCTCCGCTCAACGTGGCGGCCTTCATCTATCTGCCGAAGGAGGTGCGCGGCCCTGCGGTAGGATTGCTTGCCCTGCTGCGCAACGAAGGCGGCAGCGTGGGGACCTCGGTCGCCCAGATCATCCAGGAGCGGCGCCTGCAGTTTCACTCACTGCGACTCAATGAAAGCCTCAATTCGTTGAATCAGCCGGTCAATAATCTATTAACCAACGGTCAGAGGTTTTTCCTCCAGCACACTGGTGATCCCGCCTTGTCGCATCAGATGGCATTAGGTGTGCTTGATCAGACGCGGACTAACCAGGCATTGTCGCTGGCTTACTTCGACGTGTTCTCGTTTTCGTTCGCGGTCGGCGTGCTGCTGGTGTTTTTTGTCCTGCTCATGCGTCGCTCGGTGGCGGAGAAAGGAGCCCACCTCGGCGGGGAGTAGCGTCTTTGCGACCAGCGTGACAGCATCCGGGGGCTCTGAGGGGGGGCGCCGGTGCCGCCGCCATCGAGGACGGAGCGTGTGCCGGCACCGCTTCGCTCTCGAATAGAGGCGGAGTAGAATCGCTGGCGGTGATGAGCAATGGCCGATTGGGAACCATCAGCTTACCGCGATTATAAGTGGATTGTCCGCGACCCCGATTTGCTGGGAGGCAAGCTCGCGGTGCGAGGCACGCGGCTGTCTGTATCGTTCGTGCTCGCGTGCTTGGCAGAGGGCCTAAGCGCGGAGGAGATCACGCGGACCTACGGGCCGTTTCCCCAAGAGGCGATCCCGGGAATTATGAAGGTCGCCTCGGAATTGCTCGATTCCGTGCATGTGGCTGCTTGACGCCAAGATGCCCGTACAGCTTGTTGCGCTGCTCGGAGAACTGGGCATCGAGGCCGACTCAGCCGTCGCTCGCGGCTGGAACACGCTCAGCAATGGGAGGCTGGTGACCGCGGCGGCGAAGGAGAAGTTTACGGTTCTGCTCACGCGCGACCGGCTGTTCGGAGAATCTGCGGCGAGTGCGCTCAAGAACGACAGCGAATTTTGCATCGTTCTAGTTACGCTGCCGCAGCTTCGTGCTGGGGCGTTCCTTCAGGCATTTCGAGCGGCTTGGCAGCAACCGCAGATCACTCCGGTACCTGGCCGGATGATTGACTGGCCTCGATCGTAGACGCTCCATATTCGACCCGCGGACAAAGGCAATTCGTGCTATGAGATTTTCCTCGCGGCATGGGTTGCAGCGCGGGAGGTTGCGCCGGTGGGGGCTGGTGCGCTGGTCGCTCCACCCCCGTCGTCATCGACGACGGATACAGTCTTAGCGACCAGCGTGACAGCATCCGGGGGGCTGCGGGGGGCGGAAGATGGCGCGGCCGTCGCTCTTTGTCTCTGCGACGGGCGGGCCATCTTTCCGGGGTCCTCGGGGCGGCGGGGTTTGCTGGGGAGTCTTCGGGGTCCTCGGCGGGGCTTATGGACTCCGAGGGCCTCGGTACCTCATACTAGGCGGGGGCAAACATATGAAGAACAGGGTACGCCAGCCGGTGCATATCGAACCCAAGGGATGGGGCCGCGAGGTGTGGCTCGCCAATAACGAGCTCTATTGCGGAAAAATCCTCGAAATCAACAAGGGCAAGCGATGCTCTTTGCATTTCCATAAGCTCAAGACCGAATCGTTTTTCCTGCGCGCAGGCCGCCTGCGGGTCACTATCAAGGAGTCGGCGGAGGCGGAGGAGATCGAGCAATTCATCCTCAATCCGGGGGAATGCATGGATATTCCGCCGGGCCTGGTGCATCAGATGGAGGCGCTGGAGGACGCGGAGCTGTACGAGTTTTCCACCCAGCATTTCAATAGCGATTCGCATCGCCTCGTCAAAGGCGACTAAGGGCTGTTTGATAAAAGGTTCAACAGCCTGCACCCTCACTCTTGTCTCTCCCCAGTAGGGAGAGAAGGTGAAGGAAGGCAGCCAGTTTTAGGACCCTTTAGGGGAGGCAAGGAGCCATTGGCAAAAATTGCGCTCATAACCGGGGTGACCGGGCAGGACGGGTCGTATCTCGCGGAATTGTTGCTCAAGAAGGGCTATGAGACGCATGGCATCGTCAGGCGCAGCTCTAGCTTCGCAACCGCGCGCATCGACCATCTGCGGCGGGGTTTCGATGTCCCCGGCGAGGGGCTGCAACTGCATTACGGGGACCTTGGCGATGGGACCGGGCTGAGGCGCATCATCGAGCAGGTGCGTCCGGATGAGGTGTACAATCTGGCGGCGCAGTCGCATGTGCGGATTTCATTCGATCAGCCGGAATATACCGCAGATGTAGTGGGTCTAGGCGCGCTTAGACTGCTGGAAACGCTTCGTGATCACAATCAGCGTCACGGGCGCCAGGCGCGGCTGTATCAGGCGGGATCATCGGAAATGTTCGGCAAGGCGGTGGAAGTACCGCAGAAGGAGACCACGCCGTTTCATCCTAGAAGTCCTTACGCCTGCGCGAAGGTTTACGCTCATTGGCAGACTGTCAACTATAGAGAGGCATACGACCTGTTCGCCGTGAACGGCATTCTGTTCAATCATGAATCGCCACGGCGGGGGGAGAATTTCGTCACGCGAAAAATTACCCGCAGTGTTGGGCGCATCAAGGTTGGATTGCAAAACAACCTCCTGCTGGGAAACCTCGAGGCGAAGCGCGATTGGGGATTTGCCGGCGACTACGTCGAGGCGATGTGGCTGATGCTGCAGCAGGAGCGTCCCGACGATTATGTCATCGCGACCGGCGAAACGCACTCGGTGCAGGAATTCCTCGAGCTCGCATTCGAATGGGTTGAGCTGGATTGGCACAAATACGTTGATACCGACCCTCGCTTCTTCCGTCCTTCGGAAGTCGATCTGCTCTGCGGGGATTCGACTAAGGCGCGCCGTGTGCTCGGATGGCAACCCAAGGTGAAGTTTCACGAGCTCGTGTCGATGATGGTTGACGCAGATTTACAACTCGCAAATAACGAACTCCGGAGTCGCTAGATCATCGATTCGCGAGTCTCGTGAATGCGCACTTTTCGCTCGCAAAATGAGCCTTCGCCACCGTCCGGTATCGTTGTAATTCCCGCCACGTAGTCATCTTCGACTAGCTTAGATACTTGTAGTCACATTTATTTGACCGACTGACCATATGTCGGTTAGTCGGTCAGAATGATGTTTCACGTATTGCTGCCACTTGGTTCGTCGCCATACTGGATACTCTGACCTCTCGGTCAATAGACGCTTCGTGGACTCTTTGCCGGGGAACCCTATGAGCCACCTGATGAGATCCAGGATTATTTCACAACCAACGCTCGCCTCCACTCAATCCGTGACCGTCTCCGACATTTTGTTTAATATTACTACCATTGAGCCGATCGAATTCATCGATCTGACCGACCACATCAACGAGCATCTGAGGCGCGAGAACATCCGCGACGGCGCGGTGACAGTTTTCTCGCGCCACACCACGGCCGCGATCAAAATCAACGAAGCGGAGGAGCTCCTACTCGAGGACTTCAAACATTTTCTGCGCCGCCTATGTCCGGTCGAGCACGCCTACAATCACAACGACATGAGCCGCCGCAAACCACCCATCGCGGTCGACGAGCGTCCCAACGGGCATTCGCACCTGATGCACCTGCTGCTCTCGACCAGCGAGACGATTCCGGTGATTGATTCACGCCTCGCGCTCGGCACCTGGCAGCGCGTATTCATGATCGAGCTGGATGGCCCGCGCTCGCGCGAGGTGATGGTGCGATGCCACGCCTACGTGCCGCACGAGCTGCCGCTCGCGATCGAGGCGAAGCGCAATGGCGTCAGCAAACGCAACGGGCACAAGGAGATCGGTGCATCGAGCGCGGAGTTTGGCGGCGGCAAATAGCATCGGCGCTCTCGCGCCATAGCGGCATCCCATACCGACCGAGCATCGGAGTTCGTGGTGCCCGAAAGCGGCTATTCTCTCCCGTCGGACCCTCACCCGGCCTGCACGGCTCGTGCAAAGCCAAGAGCACGAGCCGCGCCGGCCACCCTCTCCCAAACTATGGGAGAGGGTCAGAGCAGAGCGCTGACGCTATTGCCGGATCCTGTCGCTATGGAAAGGTGCCCCGCTCGCACCGATGGATGCCGCACTATACTCAGCCGACCTTTCCGATCGCCGCTTCCGAAACCTCCCACAGCCGCCACGCATGCTCGGGATCAAGCGCATACGGCATCACGCCCGAGAACGGATGTTCACTGGTCCATGGCTTCGCGACGGCGCAGTCTTCCAGGTAATGCCCGCCGTTGCCTTCGAGCTCGGGCGCAACCGCCGCATAGATGGAGGTAGCCGCGCCCTCCTCGGGAGTTTTGAAACGCGAGTTGACGTTGCCGGCTTCGTCGATCCATCGCATCGCAGGCTGCTCTTCGAGCGGAACAAATTTCTGCAGGCCACTCATGATGTCGCCGGGATGCACCGCATTGGCGACGATGCCGTCGCCGGCCCATCGCTGCCTGACTCCGACCGCGAACAGCGAATTGGCGGTCTTCGATTGTCCATAGGCCCCCGATCGGTCGTACGGGCGCACGCGAAAATTCGGATCGTCGAAATTGACATCCGAGCGCCGATGGGCGATCGAGGTCAGCGCGACCACGCGCGCGTTGCGTGCCGCCTTGAGCGCGGGCAGCAATCCGACGGTGAGCGCGAATTGGCCGATATGATTGGTTCCGAACTGCGACTCGAAGCCGTCCTCGGTGTATGCGAGCGAGGTGGCCATGATGCCGGCATTGTTGATCAGCAGATGAAGCGGGCGCCCCTGCGCAAGGAACTGCGCGACGAATGCGCGCACCGATTTGAGCGATCCGAGGTCGAGCATCGCGAATTCGATCGCGTCGCTGCCGGTCTCCTTGCGCAGTGTGGCCGCGACGGCCTCGCCCTTGGTGCGATCGCGCGTGGCGATGATGACGCGCGCGCCGGCCGTTGCAAGGGCGCGGACCGTCTCGATGCCGATACCCGAGGCGCCGCCGGTGACGATAGCCTCGCGGCCGCGCAGGTCGTGACCTGCGATGACCTCGCGCGCCGTCGGTCGCGCCCCGAACTTTGATGGTGCAATAGATGCGTGAGAACATGACTTGTTGCTCATACGTACCTGTATTCGGTTGAGCACCTCGCACGCGATGTGGAGGAATGCTCCTGAGAGATCTTGCTATTTATCGTCCGCGCGAGCGCTCACGGGGACCGAGAAACCGGTCGCCGTTGTAGTGAATCAGGTGGTCCGGTAGCTCTGCGATCCAAACATCCGTGTCCCAGGCGATCTCGCTTATGTGGCGACGAAATTCAGCCATGTCCGGAAACGCCGAAATGTAAATCAATCCTGCTGGACAATCGGCTAAAATCTTCTCCAATTCCAGCACGCGCTTCGGCGACATCGGTCCATGCGAAGTCACCGCCTCTACCAGGAACAACCAGTTGCGCTTTCGATCGTAAACCACAACATCCGGAAGCTTGTCATGCTCCGTGATCGGAAAGTGGAGTGCTAGCAGGGTTTCCGGATGTATATAGAGATTTTTCTGGGCAGTGTCGCCGAGGTAGAGGAGCGTAGGCTCTTCGGCAAATTGAGGCGCGAACCGCTCGACGATCGCCTTTTGAAGCTTGTTGTGGGCTCCGGGCGAAAGCTTAACGATCTTTCCGTCGGGAAACTTCACAGGAATCAGGCGCTTGAAACGTCGTCGCTCGAATATTTCGATGAGCGCGGGTTGGCGCGCCAGGAATTCAGCAACCCTTGGCTCCCAATCAGTCGAAGCCGAACGATTTGATCACTTTCAAGGCAGCTTCTGAGATAGCGTAGTGAGAACGCGGGTTATTCGTAGCGAGTCCGGGCTCAAATGGATTGTGTTCGGCCACTCCCGCCAGAACTAATTGATGCAGCACCTGGCGACGCACTGTCTCGCGGGTGTTTTCTGCGTAGCTAACTTTGTATTGCGCGCGAATAAAATCCATCAGGCCTTTCCTGACGGTCCGGCCTTCACGCTTGGCCTTCGCCCATGGATCGTTTACCGCGATACTGCATAGAGCCAGTAACGTCAAAGCGGATATCGCGTTCTGTTGAGCGGGCGGGAGTCCGAGGGCTTTGAGAATAGCCTGCGCTTCAGCGATCCGGTCCGGCCTTCTCACCGTGATGCGCCGACGGCCTCTTCGACGATTTCGTCGAGCTTTTCCAGTTCGCCATCCAATGCTTTCACGCGGCGTCCGATCCCTACGATCTGGTCAAGTGGCGGCAGAGGCATCGCCCGAAGCTCGGTGGCGCTGACCTGCGTGTTACCACTCGACACTCGGAAGTAAGTGTCGAGCAATGTGCTATTGAGAAGCGCTGCTAATCCGAAGGTCTCATCTTCGTCCAGTTCCCCACCAGATCGATAAATGTAGTTAAGATGATTTTCAATTCCGACTAATTTGTAAGACGAAGCGCGTCTGATCCACGGCGCTGCTACCAGCCGCCGCGCCTCTTCCTTCGCGCTGAAGCGACGCAACAGGACGTAATTCCTGTTGGGCAAAAGTAAGGACTTCTCGCTTGCGCTCCGTTTGATGTATTGCGGTTTGCGGATGCCGTTAGGAAAAGAAACGCGCATCGCATGAACGTGGTTCATCCAGATGAGCGGAACATTACTGTCGGTAGGTGCACCCGCGTTGACGAGAAACTCTGTCGCTCGAAATGGAACCACCGGTCCTGTGGAAATATTCATACCTAGCCGATGGAGCGAGCTCGTCCATGAGTCTACGAGCTTTACCGCGTCATCTTCACTTCTCAGAACCGGCAACCTGAATACTCTGTCAGGGCCCGACGGTGAGAAGGCTTCGTCGAGTGGCAACGCGCGACTGGCGCTACGATGGAGATCGGCCATACCCGCGCTACTGGAGACGTGCAGTTTGAATTGACTCCGGCGAGATTGCCAATCGTCTTCGCGAACACCCTTCAAGATGATGTTTTCCTGCAATACCTCGTCGCGGCTGAAGGCGTCTCGGCGCGAGCCGAATAGATGAACACGGGTAGGGCGGATACTGGTAAAGAACCTTTCTCGGAACACCCGAAAGTACGGTCCGGACGCGAAGCTGCGGGGCGTTATGAAAAGAAACTCTCCTCCCTCACGCAGAAGGGCCGCAGCCGCTGCCATGAACAGCGCGTAGATGTTTGGCTGTCCGTACACCATCGTTGTTGCGGCCTGGGCGCGCGAGTCAGACTTCGCAATCTTGAAGTACGGCGGGTTGGCGATAACGACGTCGAACGGCTTCGTTGTCTGCGAGCCAAACAGTTCGCCATTGGCTTTGAGCAAGTGGGCCTGCGCTGCGACGAAATCTGCCCTTTCGACTCTCACCTTCACTCTGGTCCCGTGTCGTGCTGCCCATCCGGCGAGATACTCGAGCGTAGCCGACAGGGCATTTTGCATGTCCGGGTCGATCTCATAGGCCGTCAGGTCAGCCTCCCGAACCGCCGGAATTGCCGATGTTAGCCTTTCGACAAGCGCACAGAGCAGAGTTCCGGAACCAGCCGCAGGATCGAGGATACGCACCGAGCCTTCACCGCCCATCACTTGGGCCGCCATGAAGTCCGCGACGTGGACGGGAGTGAGATAGAGTCCGCCGGCTTTACGCTGAGCGGTGGTCTTTCGCGCGACGACCTCGGCACCGACTCGGTCCGCGCGCCGAGTCGGGCGTTCGTCGGGGCTATCTTGGCTCTTTCCTGCCGGCACGGCTGAGGTCCCGGGATGCGTTTATGTCAGTATTCGCCACACCATGCCAGCGTTCAATCGACTCCCCTTATTGATCGGCATCTGGTGAGAGCTTTTTTGTTGCTCACTTTTTCACGCGACTTCGAACAGCCCGGCCGCTCCCATTCCGCCGCCGACACACATCGTGATCACAACGTACTTCACGCCGCGCCGTTTGCCCTCGATAAGCGCGTGCCCGGTCATCCGCGAGCCGCTCATTCCGTACGGATGACCGATCGAAATCGCGCCGCCGTTCACGTTCAGGCGTTCATCGGGAATCCCCAGCTGGTCGCGACAGTAGATGACCTGACACGCGAACGCCTCATTCAATTCCCACAGCCCGATGTCGTCCATCTTGAGGCCGTTGCGCTGCAGCAGTTTGGGAATTGCGAAGATCGGTCCGATGCCCATTTCGTCGGGCTCGCATCCGGCCGCCGCCATGCCGCGATAAATCCCGAGCGGATGCAGCCCGCGCTGTTCCGCCTGCTTGCGCTCCATCAGCACGCACGCCGAGGCGCCATCGGAAAGCTGGCTCGCATTGCCTGCGGTGATGAATCCGCCGGGGCCCCTCACCGGCGGCAGCGAAGCCAAACCTTCCAGCGTGGTACCGGGACGATTGCATTCGTCGCGATCGAGGGTAACCTGCTGGCGCGTCGTCTCGCCAGTCTTCTTGTCCTCGAATTTCTTGGTCACCGTGATCGGCAGGATTTCATCGTTGAAGCGACCCGCCTTCTGCGCTTCGAAGGTTCGCTGCTGACTCTGGAACGAATACTCGTCCTGCGCCTCACGCGAGATCTTGTAACGCTTGGAAACCACCTCGGCGGTGTCGATCATCGCCATGTAAACGGCAGGGGCACGCTTGAGGACGATCGGATCCGCCTGACGATACGCATTCATGTGCTCGTTCTGGACCAGGCTGATAGATTCGACGCCGCCCGCGACCACGGTCTGCATCCCGTTGACGATGATCTGCTTGGCGCCCATCGAGATGCTCATCAGACCCGAGGAGCATTGACGATCGACGCTCTGGCCGGCGATGCTGACCGGCAACTCCGCGGCGACCGCGCATTGGCGCGCCACGTTGAACCCTTGAGTTCCCTGTTGGAGCGCGGCGCCCATGATGACGTCGTCTATCTCGCCCGGATCGAGCTTCGCCCGTTTGATCGCTTCCTTGATAATTGGAGCGGCCATCGAGGGTGACTCGATATCGTTGAATGCGCCGCGGTATGCCTTGCCGATGGGCGTGCGGGCGGTGGATACGATGACGGCTTCTCTCATAAAAGAGCTCCTTGGTGTCCCGGGCTGGGAGACGGGCCGCAGGGGGGTCCGGGGTTATAGGAATAGATACTCTCACTTTCTCGGCCCCGGCCAAAACCCCGCGAGTAGTAGGCTTAATCGGAGATACCGAATTCGACGGTCGAGAAAGCGATTGCGGATCACAGGCACGCGATGCTGGTCAGTGAACGTCGCCGCTGGAGTTGCGGATCTATATTCACCAGAAGGCCAGGACTGGCGGTGGAAAGGCAAGGCAGGTGCTCAGGCATCGCAGATCCGAGCTTCGCTGGCAGTGCGACGCGTCGCCCACCTGTAAATCTCAACCTCGGCGCTACGTCTGGCCCAACCATCAGAGCAGCTCCACCAGCACCCCGCTCGACGACTTGGGGTGCACTACCCAGCGAAGCTTAGCGCCTTCCGCGACCGGCGCGCGCTCGATCACCGTAAGGCCCTTGCCTGCAAGCGTCTTTCCGGTTCCCTCGACATCTTCAACCCGCAGCGCGAGATGGTAGAAGCCCTCGCCTGCCCGGGCCAGTCTGCGCGCCACCGCGTTGGTCAGGTCCGCCTTGTCGGTCGGCTCCATCAGTTCGATGTGCATCTCGTCGGGAGTCCCGTGCGGCGAAAGGAAGGCGCTCCGAATTCCCTCCACTGCGATATCCGTCCGCCGAAACTCTTTCATGCCGAAATTCTCCGACCAGAGCTTTACGGCCGCATCGAGATCGCGCACCACGATGCCAATATGAGTTATTTGCGCTGTCATGGTTGCCTCCGTGTTCAAATCGTCCCGCGCCTCACGATCGCGCTCCTGTGGCCTTGGCGAGCGGAGTGGCCGACTCCAGTTCGACGCGCGTCGATTCCAGAAACCTGCTCAGCATGTTGAAGTAGGCGCAGCACAGGATGAGTTCCGTCGCCTGGCGTATGCCGTAAAGCCGTTTGATTTCGCCGAGCGCTTCGCCGCTCAACCTCACGTCGCGGCTGATCTCGTCGGCCACGCGGCAGAGCAGGTTCCCCTCTTCATCGAGCTGCGTAACAGGTCCGTCGACGGCGATTCGTGCTATCTCGTCCTCGGTCACGCCGAGGCTCTTCGCGACGGCAATGTGCTGAGTCCACTCGTAGAGCGATCGCGTCACGTGCGCCACGCGCAGCACTGCGATCTCGCGCTTGCGTTTGTCGAAATCGCTGCTGAGCAGGATCGACATCGCGAAATCGATGAGAGGCTGGAAGCTCGCCGGCGCGTTCGCCATCATCCTGAACACGTTGAGGGCCGGCAGCCGTTTCAGCGTCGCCACGATTTCCGGCGCCAGCTGCGTTTCGTCAGGGAGTGGAATCTTCTCGGTCATCGGGGGTTGGCCTCGCTCCGCTTCGTCACACGTCCTTCAGCGTGTCAGGGCGGCGAACTCGCGGATAGGATCGTGGCCGTCCCAAACCCGCGCAAGATCGCGAATCTTCATCATCGTTGAGTAAATGGATGGTTCTTTCGCTTCCGAAATCTCGAAGAGAGGACCGCCTGGCACAGAATCAGTCGCGAAGTAGATGAACCGGACTCCACTGCCTGGGATCGCGCCCTCGTGCGCCACCGACAGGCCGGAACGTACGAGTTCCGGCACGGTGCTGTCGTATTCCGCGCGCGTCATCCATGAGGAAACGTGCTGGAAGCCTTCGTGGCCGGCGGCAAGGTAATCGCGATAGGCGCTTTGCTTGTCGTCGTGCTGTTGGATGACCTCAACTTGGAACTCGCCTGAAAAACCTAACGCGAGCGAGATTCGTGGCGGTGGAACAGGTTGGCCGCGATAGCGATAGTTGTCCGGCACGATGTCGCGCATCATGAAGAAAGGGCCGACGCCGAGGGTGCGCGTCCAATAGTCGAGCGCTTTTTCGAGATCGCGCACGACGAACGCGATCTGCCGCATTTCTCCGAAAACCCTGCTCATGAGCGGATCTCCTGTAAGCGTGCGAAAGAGACAGTGCGCCTTCGTCCGGCTGGAATCAATGTAGAGGATGTTCAGCACGCCGAGAGGTTGGCCGCAATGAAAAATCCTCCTCTGTGTGGGCGACCGCGTAAACCAAAATAGCCAACTCGCTCAATCACAGGGCATCGAGAGCCGCGGTTGCAGTCCAACATTCAGAGCTGAACCGGCGGCCGAGCCCGCGACCAGCGGCGCTGTTTGCACGCATCGGCTCATCCGCGCTAAACGTTCGATCGTCGTGACACGCTTGATGCTCTGCAAGTTCCGGTTGCGTCCAGCAAAACCGGCGGGGGTCGTATGGCCGAACGCTGTGACGTGGTGATCGTTGGAGCCGGGCCGGGCGCTTCGATGGCCGCGTACCTGCTCGCCAAGGGTGGGCTTGAAGTGATTATGTTCGAGCGCGGCGACTACCCGGGCTCCAAGGCGATGTTCGGGGGTGTGCTTTACACGACCGTGCTCAGCAAGTACTTCCCGGACTTTCCGGAGGCGGGCTGCGTCGAGCGCCACATCATTGAAAAGCGTTTCTCGATGCTCTCGGAGAGCGATGAGCTTGCGCTCTCATTCAAGTTCCTCGATTTCGAGCCTCCTTATTACAACCATTCGTTCACGGCCCTGCGTGCGGTATTCGACCGCTACCTGGCCAAGAAGGCGGAAGAGGCAGGCGCAGTGCTGGTCACTCAGACGGTTGTCGACGAGGCGATTACGAGCGATGGCCGGGTGGTCGGAGTTCGCGCGCGGCGCGAGGGTGGCGAGGTGCTCGCCAACGTGGTGATCGCCGCGGACGGCGCGAATTCGCTGATCGCGCAGTCGGCGGGGCTTCGCGGCGAACTCCCACTCTCGGTGATCCTCGGCGTCAAGGAGGTAGTCTCGCTGCCGCGCGAAGTCATCGAGGATCGCTTCTCGCTGGAAGGAGATGAAGGCGCGGCGTACGAGTATCTCGGCGGCGGCGCGGTGCGGGGCGCGATGGGGGCGGGCTTCCTGTACACCAACCGCGACACGATTTCCGTAGGCTACGGGATCCCGCTTGCCGCACTCCAAACGCTGGGCGTCCAGCCCGATGAGCTGTTAAACGAATTCAAGATGCATCCGGTGGTGCGCCGTCTCCTGCGCGGCACCACGCCGGAGGAGTACTCGGCGCATCTAATTCCGGAGATGACGCCGCACGATCTGCCGCGTTTCGTGGGCGACGGCATTGTCGTAATCGGCGGGGCCGCCGGGCTGGTCAATGCGAACCCGCTCTTCCACGAGGGTACGAACATGGCGATGGCCTCGGGTGTGCTGGCGGCGGAGACGATTCTCCAGGCGCACAAGGTGGGCGACTTTTCGGTTAAGGCGCTCGAGTCATACCCAAGCCGCCTGCGCGAGAGCTTCGCATGGCAGGATTACGATCGCTATCAGGGGCTGACGCGGATGGCCGAGACCCATCCCCAGTTCTTCAACAAATACCCCTACGAATTCACCAAACTCGCGCGCAAGTTGTTTTCCGTGGCGTCCACCGATGACGGGATGCAGGTGCCCAAGCGCACACTCGAACTGGCCGTCGCGGACCACGTACTCGCCGAACTCGGGCTGATGAGCCTCGGGCTCGATCTTCTCGATGCGGGCAGGGCAGCCCTGCTCTAAGCAAACGAGGAAGGAGAACCAGTTGCAATGGCAGCCGAAGTCAAAAATCCATCCGGCACTGCGAAGCTCACCGGTTTGGCGAACTTTCTAGGCCCGCCCAAGTTGCTCGGCCGCGATGATAAGCTCGCGACCCTGGTGATGAAGGTGGACGAAGGAAATCCGCACCTTAAGATCATCGATCAGGGTGCTTGCCTAAAATGCCTCGAGAAACCCTGCACGGTGACGTGCCCGGTTGAAAACTACAAGGTCGAGGAGAACGGTCACACGACGATATACTGGAGCAACTGTATCGAGTGCGGCACCTGCCGGATCATCTGCCCGTTCCACAACATTTCGTGGCGATACCCTACTGGCGGATTCGGCATGACCTATCGCTACGGCTGAAGCGAGGAGATCGAAAGATGCGAATTAAGTCGCGCGCCGGCAATTTTAATATGACGATCGAGGACGTCGGGGTTGAGAACGGCGAGCTCGTGATGACCGGCAAGATGGGAGTGTGGTCGGCCAAGACCATGCTCAGCGTCGATGAGCTACGGGAAATGATAGGCACCATGAAGGTCAGCGCCAAGGTGATCGATTTCGCCGCGCTATTCGCCTTCCGTTATCTGGTCGGTCTGGCCGAGGAAGATCGTCGTCGCCGCCTTGCGCCAACCGCGCAACCGGCCGCGCCCGCGCCGGCACCGAAGCTACAGTGAAGCGCTGTCACAAGCGCAGGAGGATATTTATATGGCTGATGATACTAAACTGTCGGAACTCGAACAGGTCGAGGAAGCGTTCAACTTCCCGCTCTTTGACGCAATCTTCAACCGCCGCTCGCGCCGCTTCGGCCTGGGGATGGAGATCAAGGACGGCCCCAACAAGCACAAGTCGCAGCACGAGCCGATTCCGCTCGATGAAGTCGAGGAAGCGATCCTGATCGCGGCCGGCACCGGGATCTCGGGCATCAACTTGTCCGATATGCCGCACACGCCGCGCCCGGAAACGCTCGAGGGTGTCCAGAGCTGGGAGGGGATGTGCAACACGATGGTCGAGCACGTCGGACGTACCTGGGCGAGCCCATGCGGAAATCACGGCACCGAGCTCTTCTATACCAATGATGAGGGTGTCTACCTGATGAAGCTGCGCGACGTGCAGCCGGTCCATTTGCAGGACGTCGCCACCAAGAGCGATCGCGACCGGCTGCTCGATTTCGTGCGCCAGAACCGCGTCAAGCTGTTCGACGGGCGGCTCGATGTCCCGCGCAATACCGGCGCGATCATGTCATTCAATCTCTGGAACGCGAACATGCCCGGCTCCACCCTGTTCATGCCGGTGACCGACATCACCGAGGAAATGATCAATGCGGTGATGTTGCAGGCGGACCTGGGCCAATATGTCGTCGATGACCGCAACGGTATGCGTCCCTGCATCGACCAGCGCTGGATTCGCGAGGGCTGGGTCGACACTCCGGTGCCGCTCTCGATGTTCGAGCAGGGAATTATGCTGGCCACGGCCGGTGCCGAGAGTGCCTTCATCGGCCACAACATACTGCTGGCGGAGCAAGCGATGGGGCTGGGCGGATGGTTGTACGGCGGGATGACCAGCATGGTGGTCATGGGCGGTACACCGACCGGCCGCGGACTCGGCTTTCGCTTCGAGTCGAACCCCAAGGATCCGTCGGGCTTCCCGGTGCCGGTCGGAATTGACGGCGGGTTCGAGACCTTCAGGCCGCCCTACTACAAGGACATGGACGCGGCGGTCGATGCGGTGGTGGCGAAGAAGTTTGGCCCCAACGGCACCTTCAACCCATTCGCGAAGAAGCCGGTACCATACAAGAATCGCGCAGACTTCCTGCGCCAGATACCGCGCACGCCCGAAAAGACCATCCAGGTATGCAAGGAGACCTGCCGCTATATCTGGGACACCTTCGGCACCTTCCCCGCGACCGCTCCGCCGGCGGTGCTCTACGTGTACGTCCAGGCGCAGCACATCGAGCTTGAATTTTACGACAAGTATTACGATGGCCCCGCCTATCTGAAGAGCCACAAGGATCACATGAGCAAATGGCACGCGGGCGCGGCGGCCAAGATCCGCAAGGTCGCCTGAGCGAGGCGGGCGGACCTGAGCGCCACGGATGAAGCCGCGGCCAGCGCCGGACGTGCTTTTGACAATCCGGTCTGGCCGACTTCGATGCTTATATTCGGCTGGGTGATACGCAGACGATATGCGAGCACTCTCTTTGCGTCGATCAGTTCCTTCTTCCTGCGCCAGGCACCGCCAGGATCTCCGACGCGATCGCGCGTCAGAGGCGCATGAGCTGGTCGCTGAACGTCGCCGCTAGTTGCTGATCTGTACGGAGGAGACTACGGCCTGAATTGTAGCGCGCGCGGGGTCAGCAGGGCGGGTTGCGAGACGATGCGATAAGCGTTCTCCACCCATTCACAAATCCAACGACGGGTGTCGCGCGGGTCGATCATCTCCTCCATCTGGAACCGGTTGAGCGGGCCGATGGGTCCGCGCGCACTTTCGATGCGCGCATTGATCTCGGCCCGCAACGCTGCAGGATCGGCGGCCTCGGCAAGTTGGCGTTTGTAGGCGGCCTCGATGCCGCCTTCGGGCGGGATGCCGCCGACATCCGCGGCAGGCCACGCGACGCGCGCACTAGCGCCGCTGCGGGGCGTTGCGAAGTTATTGCCGGCGACCCCAAAGCTGCGGCGCATAATCACGGTGAAGATCGGGACCGCGACCTGCGCGAACGCGATCATCCACTCGCCGCCCTTGCGGATCGTACCGGTGATCTCGTGCTCAAGGCCTACCGCGAAGCCCGGATTGTCGATCAGGTTCAGGATGGGAAGGTGGAACAAGTCGCATAGGTCGAGGTGGCGCTTGAGTTTGTCACAGCCGTCGGCCGTGAGCGCGCCGCCATTGATGTGCCGACAGTCAGATGCGACGACGCCCATGGGACAGCCATTGAAGCGTACGAAGCCGGCGATCTGGTCGGTACCCCACAGCGGCCCAATCTCGAAGAATGAGCCTCGGTCCGCCATCAACCGGATCGCCCGGCGCATGTCGAAGGTCATCGTGCGCTTGCGCGGAATGATGGTAAACAGCTCTTCCTCCCGGCGATCGATGGGATCATTGGGGTCCGGCGCCACGACAGGTGGCGCTTCGTAGACGCTCGAGGGGAGGTAGGAGAGGAATCGCTTCGTCATCGAAGTAGCCTCTTCCTCCGACTTCGCGAGATTGTCGACGGAGCCGTTGCGGCAGTGGATGTGCCAGCCGCCCAACTCCTCCTTCGTGATGTCGTAACCCATGGCATGGCTCACCACCGGCGGACCCGCCACGAACAACTGGGCGATATCGCGCACCATGACCGAGAAATGGCCGAGCACGGCCTTCGCGGCGCCGATGCCCACTACACTGCCGAGTAGCAGATTGACCACCGGCACCTCGGCCAGTTGCGTCACGTACATGCTGCTGCCGAGATGGCCCGGCAAAAATGAGCCACCCTCGCCGGACACCCGCGGTCAACCGGCGGTTATGGTACCCGAGCTTTCCTGTGCGCTGCTCTCGCCGGCCTTCTGCTGCTTGGGCACCATGGCGGCGATACTGCCGCCGCCCGATGATCCGTCCAACAAACGGATCGACGGGCAGCGAAGCTCGATCGACAGCCGGTCGAGATGGGCCGCCTTCCCGCCGATGGCGCCGTCGGCATGCCCACCGCGCGAGGTGAAATCATCAGCGCACACCACGGCCGTCCGGCCCTCAATCTTGCCCCACCCGCCGACATGGTTCGCGGGTGTGAAGCCCGCGACCCTTCCGTCCTCGTCATAGTCCGCGAAGCCGGCGAGGCTGCCTACCTCGCGAAAGCTGCCGGGGTCGAGCAGCAAATCGATCCGCTCTCGGCAGGTCAGCTTGCCGCGAGAGCGCTGGCGGACCACGCCGGGATCGGTCGAATCGGCCGCGAAGCGGCGATGGGCGATCGCCTGCAATGCCTGCACGTCCGCAAGCAGTGGCGCCCACGTATCGTCACCGTAGCGGCGCGGCGAGGCGGATTCGCTGCCGCGTTTGGTTGGAGCGATCGTGGCGATGATCTGGCCGGGCGCGACGTTCGCGCCGATATCGGCGGGGCTAATCGCGGTCACAAGGCCGGCGCAGGGTGCGATGATAGCGGTCTCCATTTTCATGGCGCTGATGACCATCAGCGTGTCGCCGGTCTCGACCGTGGCGCCTGCCTCCACGAGGATCTCGATGACGGCGCCTCCCATCGGGCTTTCGACGCCCTCCTCGCCGCTCGACACAGTCAAGCCGGCCGATGTCGGCTGCGCACCGTTTAGCGCGAGCGCGGTTTTGCCGCCGCGGATCGACGTCGCCTGCTGTTCGAGCAGCGCCAGCGAGCCCGAGGCGGACGCGTGTGCGGCGGTCGGCGCGGCGAGGTCGGAATTCTCGGAGAAAAAGGTGGTGCGGGCGTCGCCCGCACGTACCGCCGGATGTGAGAGGACCGCACGCAGCTGTCGAAGATTGGTCGGCAGGCCGGCGATGTGGAACTCATCCAGCGCGCGCAAAGTGTGCTCGATTGCCGAAGCGAACGAATGCGTCGAGTTGGACTGGCAGATGAGCTTGGCGAACATCGGATCGAATTGCGGCGGCGGCGCATAGCCCAGATAGCCGCATGAATCGACCCGTACGCCGGGACCTGTCGGTTCCTTGTATCCGGTCAGCACTCCGGCCCCGCCCGCGACAATGCGCGCTTGTACGGCAAAGCCTCGCGGCCCTTCGATGGCCGCTTGATCGAGAATCCCCAAAGCTTTCAGGGACTCGCCGGCCGCGATACGGAACTGGGACTCGACGAGGTCGATACCCATGACCTGCTCGGTTACGGTGTGTTCCACCTGGATGCGTGGATTGCACTCGATGAAAAAGTATTCGCCACGCTCCGGGCTGACCAGGAACTCGAACGTTCCCGCATTCACATAGCCGACTTCACGCGCGAGGCAGATGGCGTCGTCCAAAATGCGTCGCCGCAGGCCGGCCTCGAGTCCCGGGGCCGGTGCGATCTCGACAACTTTCTGATTTCGAAGCTGGACCGAACAGTCGCGCTCATAGAGATGAACGATGTTGCCGTGCCCATCGGCCAAGACCTGGACCTCGATGTGACGGGGTCGCGCGAGCAGCTTCTCGACAAACACGGAGCCGTCGCCGAATGCCGCCAGTGCTTCGCTTTGGCAGCGCGCGAAGGCCGCCACCATCTCGTCGGCGCCCGAGACCTCCCGCATGCCGCGACCGCCGCCACCTGCGGCCGCTTTCAGCATGACCGGGTAGCCGAGCTTTTCCGCAACGGCCATCGCGTCCTCGGCGCGCGCCAGCGCATGCGGGCTCCCCGGAATGATCGGGATGC
Organism: uncultured delta proteobacterium; assembly: GCA_963815835.1. Classification (GTDB taxonomy): domain Bacteria; phylum Desulfobacterota; class Binatia; order Binatales; family Binataceae; genus DATGKG01. The sequence continues at coordinate 551,678 of CAWFIF010000001.1, read as the reverse complement.
CGACAGAGCGAGCCAGTTCGCGCGCCTTGGTCTTGTCGCCGAACAGCGCCAGTGTCTCGGGGCGCGGCCCGATGAAGGCGATGCCCTCCTCGAGGCATCGCTGCGCGAAGCCGGTGTTCTCGGACAGGAACCCGTAGCCGGGATGCACGCTATCGCAGCGACTGGCCTTGGCGGCTTCGATCAACGCTTCGACGTCGAGATAGGCACGCACGGGATCGCTCGAGGGTCCCTGCGACGTGCCGAGCGCACGCGATTCCGTTGTCACCCGGGTATGGAGCGAGAGCCCGTCAGCCGGGGCATATACACTGACCGACTCCACGCCGAGCGCCGACGCCGCGCGCGCGACGCGGATGGCGATTTCACCTCGGTTGGCAATCAATACACGCTTGAACAAAGATCAACTCCCGACGGCATCGTTGAAGTATCGACTCTCACTACCCCGCGGTTTCGCGAAGCGCCCAGCCATTGTCGGCCTCGCGGGTTCGGCTCTGGTGGTGCTTAGATCGAATACCCTCCAAGCTCGCATACTTGCAAGGCTGACCCCGTAGGCAGCGCCGATGCGAGTAGCATTTTGTCGCCTTGAGACGGGCCGCGCTCCTTCAGCGAGTCAGGATCGGGCGCCAATCCCCATAAACCGCGGTGCGTGACCGGCTCGAGAAACCATAACACCGGATTCTCTTGCGCCCCCCAACTCAGTGAAACAGCAAGCAGAAAGACTACTGGGGTTGATTTGTGCGAATCTGATGGAGGCGCCGATTCCGAGGCGCATACGACTATGCCGCAAGAGCTTGATTCGCAAAATCTCAATTTCACCGGAATAATTCGCCCTGGCGACCATATCGTATGGGGGCAAGGTTCAGGGGAGCCACAAACGCTGGTGGAGCGTCTGGTCGAACAACGTCATGGAATCGGACCGGTCAGCGTTTTTCTGGGCGGCATCAGCTACACGACGACGCTCAAGCCCGAGCATGCGGACGTACTCACGTTCACCGGTTATGGTGCAGTAGGCAATCTGCGCGAACTGGCTCGGACCGGCGCGCTGCGCACGATTCCGTGTCATCTCTCCCAACTGATTCCATACTTCAACGACGGCATCATTCGCTCGGACGTGGTGTTCGTGCAGACCAGCCCACCCAACGAGCACGGCGAATACAGCTTTTCGCTCACCAACGACTATCAGCAGGCCGCTATCGCAAAGGCGCGTGTCGTTATCGCCGAGGTTAACGAGCAAGCGCCCTGGACGCATTGCGACGCGTATCTGAAGGCGGACCGGATTGACTATTCTGGTTAAGGTTTCGCGGCCCCTTGCCGGACTGGAGCCGCCGCCCATTGGTGAGTGCGAGCGCGCAATCGCACGCCATGTCGGCCGTTATATCGAGGATGGTTCGACGATCCAGATTGGCATCGGTGCGATACCCGACGCCGTGATGGCGAGTATTGGCGATCGCCGCGACCTCGGACTTCATTGCGGGCTGATCAGCGACCGCATTGCCGACCTGATCGAAAGCGGCGCCATGACCAATGCGCGCAAGCCTATTGATACCGGGATCGCCGTCGCAGGCTCGGTGCTCGGAACGAACCGCGTTTATCGTTTCGCCCATCGCAACCCAGCTCTCAAGCTGTTTACCCTGATGCATACGCATCGTTCGGAAGTGCTCTGCCAGCTCGGGCGAATTGTTGCCATAAATTCGGCAGTCGAGGCTGATCTCACCGGTCAGATCAACGCTGAAGTGGCGTCGGGCGTGTATGTTGGCGCCGTTGGCGGGCAAGGCGATTTCGTGCGCGGGGCACAGCTCGCCGCCGGCGGACGATCCGTAATTGCGATGCCGGCGACGGCTCGCAACGGCCGGCTCAGCCGTATCGTCGCGCGGCTCACGGGTCCAACGACGACCGCCCGCAGTGACGCCGATATCATCGTTACCGAGTTCGGCGCCGCCGAGTTGCGCGGGCAGCCGTTGGTCGAGCGCGTGCGCCGCATGATCGCCATCGCGCATCCTGATTTTCGGGAACCGTTAGAACGCGAGGCCCATGAATTACTGCGCCGCGGGGCTTGGTAGACCGCCGTAATTGAAGATGGAGTTACGCGGACTGTTTGCACAACCGAGCTCGAGTGACGGATTATCGCGGCAACTGACACGCCAATATTGCGAAGGAGAGATCCCATGCCGGCCGAGAAATTCTATGCCGATAGTCCAGCCGAGGTAGGTCTCAATCCCGACAAAGTACAGGCCCTCATGGATCGCGCCGAGCGCGACGTCAAGGAAGGCGTTCTTCCTGCCTGCCAGGTGGCGATCGCTCGCAATGGAAAGATTGCCGCGCTGAGTACCTTCGGCCGCGCGGTACAGGGCGGCGTGGAGAAGCAGGCCTCTGACGAGACCGTCTTCGTCGCGATGTCCGCGACTAAGGCGATAACCTCGGCGGCCCTATGGCTTCTGATTCAGGAAGGAAGAATTAGTCCCGAGGACAAGATCGTCAAGTACGTGCCTGAGTATGGGACCAACGGCAAAGAGCCGACCACGATCGAGCATCTGCTGATTCATACCGCCGGCATTCCGACCGCGCCTGGGTCGTTCAAGGACTGGGGCGATCACAAGCGGCGGCTGGAACGTTTCGCGCAGTGGCGGCCGGTGAATCCGCCCGGCGAGAAGTTCTTCTACCATATCCACGCGAACTACTGGCCGATTGCCGAGGCAATCGAACGCATCACGGGCAACCGTCTCGGCGATTTTGTGCGCGAACGAATCGCAGAGCCGCTCGAGCTGCCTGACCTACGAATCGGATTGCCGCGATCGATCCAACACCGCTTGGCCGACGTTAAATGGGTCGGAGAACCCGCGAAAGACGAAGAGTATCAGAAGCTAGGCGTGACGCCGCCGCGCGCCAATCTCGGTTCCATCACCGAAGACGCAGTCCTGGAAATGAACGATCCGGTGATGCGCGAGACCGATTTTCCAGCCGGCGGATTGATGACGACGGCGGGCGACATCGCGCTGTTCTACCAAGCGCTCCTCAACGACGGCAAAGCACACGACGGCGCGCGCATCTGGCAAGCGGACATGCTGCGTGAGGCGCGGCGCATCCGCAGCGGCAATCTGATCGATCCTGCGCGTGGCGTAACCGCGAATCGCGCGCTCGGAATCGTAATCGCAGGTGGCGACGGCAAGGCGAATCTGCGCGGCTTCGGACGCACCAACTCGGCGGAAGCGTTTGGCCATCCCGGCTTCGGCGGGCAAATTGGATGGGCTGATCCGGCGACTGGAATCTCTTTCGGTTATTTGACCAACGGGTTCGACCGTAACGATCTGCGCGAGGGCCGCAGGAGCGTCGCGGTCTGCAGCTTAGCGGGGGTCTGCTGCGAGTGACGTTGCATTGCTCCTTGCCCGCAAGATCGATTTGGACCGGTCTGAGATTCTCTAGAGGCAACCGCCACGACCTCAGCTAGTTCTTTCGCACGTTCCGGAACGGGCCGGTATCAAAGCGTGGCTCTTTCGGTAGCTCCAGCACGCGCTCGGCGATGATGTTGCGCTGAATCTCGTCGGTGCCTCCGGCGATGGAAACGGCGGGGACTGACACCAGAATCTCGGCGATGATTCCCTCACGAGGACTCCCACTCCCAGTGAGCATCGCTTCCGTGCCTGTAATCAGCGTATGCACGCGTGCGCAGGCTCGCGCGACGTGGCTGGCTGCCAGCTTTCCGAGCGAGCCTTCCGGACCCTGCGGCCGTCCCTGTTGCTGGGCGGCGCGTGCGCGGCGAGCGGTCCACTCGGCCGATTTCGCCATGATCATGAGCTTGGCGATTTCCTGCCGCACGTGAGGATCCTTATTCGCGCCGGTCTCCTTGGCGCGCTCGATGATGAGATCCACGCGACCAGCGCGCTGCGGATACCATTTGTAGGGCTGGTTGGCTTTCTCGGTTTCGGCCCGCTCTTCGGCGTGGATACGCCCCTCTTTCCGCCCACGTTTCGATGGTGGCGCGAGGCCGTCGGCGCCGCGGCGTTCGTGCGCCAGCGTGGTCATCGCCACCTTCCAGCCATCGCCGACGCGCCCGACCAGGTTCTCTTGCGGAACCTTAGCGTCGGTGAAGAACACCTGATTGAATGACGCGTGGCCGTTCATCTGCTTGAGCGGCTGCACGTTGACGCCGGGCTGCTTCACGTCGATCACAAAATACGAGAGACCCTCGTGTTTGGGTGCATCCCAATCGGTACGAGCGAGCAAGAGGCCGTGGTCAGCATGATGCGCACTCGTCGTCCAGACTTTCTGTCCGTTGATGATCCAAAAGTCTCCCTTCAAGTCAGCGCGTGTGGTGGCGCCAGCGAGGTCCGAGCCGCTGCCCGGCTCGCTGAAAAACTGGCACCAGGTGTCTTCGCCGGTGAGTATGCGACGTAGGAACTTCTTCTTTTGCGCATCTGATCCATGTTCGAGCAGCGTTGCGGCAGCCAGCATTCGCACTCCAGATGTCGCAGTCCCCACCGCGCCGACGGCAGCGAACTCCTCTTGCACCACCCGCGCAAGGCTGTGCGGCAGGCCCCGGCCGTACCATTCCCTTGGCCATTGCGGTGTGCCCCATCCGGAATCTGCCAGCTTGCTGCGCCACGCCAGCAGCGACATATCCGGATCCCAGTTAGCCGCGAGCCACTCGCGTACTTCGGCACGCACCTCGGCTTCGCTGACGTTACTCATCGCTCAAACTCCCCAGCGCTGCATCAGTAGCTCCCGATGGTAACTCGGCTGACCGAGGAACACCTCGGAGCTTTTGGCGCGCTTGAACCACAGATGGGTGTCGTTGTCCCAGGTGAAGCCGATGCCGCCGTGAATCTGGATGGTTTCGACGGCGGTATGCAGATAGCTCTCTGAGGCCGCAGCTTTCGCGAGACTCGCGAGTGCGGGCCATTCGGGATCTTCCACGGCCGCGGCTTGAGCGGCGTAATAGGCGGCAGACTTGGCAAGCTCCACATCCAGGAGCATATCGGCGAGCTTGTGCTTGATGGCCTGAAACGACCCTATCTCGCGCCCGAACTGGACGCGCATCTTCGAATACTTCACCGCCGAATCGAGCAGCGCCTGCGCTCCGCCCATCATTTCATTGGCGAGTGCAACGGCAGCCTGATCCAACGTACAGAGGATTGGCTTTGCGCCGTCATCAAGGTTCCCGAGCAGGCTCGCATGCGCGCCATGAAAATCGATGCGCGCAATCTTGCGGGTCGGATCCATGGATTCCAGAAGGCGTCGGTTGACGCCGCCTGCATTCGCATCGAGTGTGAAGAGCGCCAGGCCCTCGCGGCTGGAGGTCTTAGGCACGCGTGCGGCAACTATCAGAAGGTCTGCGATGTGGCCGTCCACGACGTAGCTTTTTACTCCATCGAGACGGTAGCCGTCCGCATCGGGGGTAGCGACGACCGCGATGCCCGATGGATCCCAATTGCCATCGAGCTCGGTGATTGCCAGCGTCGCCAGCCGCGCACCGCTCGCGAGGTCAGGCAGCAAGCTCGCTTTTTGCGCCTCATTGCCGGCGTTCAGAATGGCATTGGCGGCGAGCACCGCGGTGGAGAAATAGGGCGCGCAAAGTAATGCGCGGCCGAGTTCCTCCATGACGATGCAAAGCTCGATCATTCCAAATCCCGCGCCGCCGTATTGTTCCGGTATGTGGATTCCGGGCAGCGCGAGTTCCTCGCTCATCTGGCGCCAAACTTGAGGATCGTAGCCCTCGGGTGTGGCCATGAGGCGCCGAACCTCCGTCGTTGGCGATTTATCATTGAGAAATCGCCGAACCCCAGAGCGGAATTGTTCCTGCTCGTCGGTAAAAGCGAACTGAATGCGGCGCGTGGGCTGGACTCTCGATTCTTCTGATACGCTCATAGCTCCTACCAATGCGCTCCGCCGCGACGTCTAGGACTTATCGTCTAATGCCATAGACAGGTCGCGCGCGGCAATGATTGCCTTGCACGGCAAACCCGCTTTCGGTTCCAGCGCCCGCTCCGTCAGCGTCATTGGGGAGCGCACCGCGGGCGGTATAGCATGAGAAGCGTGAATCTTCCCGTGAACCCGCCGCTCTTGCCGATGCTCTCCAAGCGCATCGGTGAATTACCGGCCGGCCGAACCTGGATCTTCGAACCGAAGTGGGATGGATTTCGCGCGCTGGTCTTTCGCGACGGAGACGAGATCCTGATCCAGAGCCGCGACCAAAAATCATTGAGCCGTTACTTTCCCGAGTTGCTGGAGCCCTTACGGGGGGAGTTACCTGCGCGTTGCGTGCTCGACGGCGAAATCGTTGTCGCGAAGAACGGTGGGCTCGACTTCGAGGCGCTGCAGCTTCGGATCCATCCTGCTCCCTCGCGGGTCAAGCTTCTTTCCCAGGAAAGTCCGGCATCGATCGTTTTTTTCGACCTGTTGTGCGAGGGCGACCGAGATTTGCGGCGCGAACCGTTCCAGCGACGACGCGAAGAGCTGGAATCGCTCTTGGTGTCAGCAACGCCACCTATCCATCTGACGCCCGCAACCCGCGATTTGAATATCGCGTCGGATTGGTTCAGCCGCTTTGAAGGTGCGGGTCTCGACGGCGTGATGGCCAAGCCGATCTCAGGCGCCTACGAATCCGACAGGCGCGTGATGTTCAAGGTCAAGCACGAGCGCGATTGCGACTGCGTCGTCGCAGGATTTCGATGGCACAAGGGAAGCCATGGCACTGCGATCGGTTCGCTGCTGCTCGGCCTCTTCGACGAATCGGGCATGCTGCAGCACGTCGGCGTCTGCGCAAGCTTCACGCAAGACAAGCGCCGCCAACTGGTCGAGTTCCTCGCGCCTTATCGTCACGACGCGCTGGTGAATCACCCATGGAAGCAATGGGCGGAGCATGAGGTCGTGACCGGTGAAGCCGGCCATCGGATGCCCGGAGGCCAGAGCCGCTGGAGCCATGGCAAGGATCTATCATGGGAGCCGTTGCGGCCCGAATTGGTGGTCGAAGTCGCATACGAGCACATGCAAGGCGCCCGCTTCCGTCATATGGCGCAGTTTCGAAGATGGCGTCGCGACAAAAAGCCTCGCGACTGCACCTATGCTCAACTCGAGGTGGTCCCGCCGCAAGAGCTGATGGCGATTTTCGCCGAAGGCCGCTGAGCCTGCGCGCCTGGCTCAGGTATCTTCCTTTGTGGCGCGCTTCATGCGCCATTCGCGCGTCGGATCGTCGTCGGGATCGGGCGGTTCTTGCGGTGGCCGTAGCGCCTCGGGCACATGTCGGAGATTCACCCGGATGCGGGTCCAGGTCGATGACCTCCCGCGCATCGAGTCGACCAGCACATCATCTACGGCGAGAAGTCTCGCCGCCTCAGGATGTTTGCACTTCCATCGTTCCAGGCCGGCCAAGGCGGCGTCCCGGTCGGGCGAGTTCGCCACAACCACGAGCGGCATCTTCGCGCGTCGCGTGCGCGGAGTCTTTGCAGTGGACTCTGTAGCTGACCCGGGTACGGACCTGGCGCGTGACGGAGCAACCCGCCGCGGCTCGCCCTCCATCTTGCGGAAGTGTGGCGGCCACGGCGCGTCGCCGAGGCCCGCAGCCTCGTCGTTGGTCGCCAGCTCGAGCAATTTTTCCAGCGAACCCGGCGCGCCATCGATGTCTGCGTGCGGATCGCCGAGCTCAGCGAAGCGCTTTGGCATTGTGAGTACAGTAAAGTCGGCTGGCTGGCAGTGAGGAACCTCGTGCCATTGAAGCGGTGCGGAAACCCGGGCATCGGGAACCGGGCGCACCGAATATGCGGAGCACGTCGTCCGATCCTTCGCATTCTGGTTGTAGTCGAGGAACACGCCGTGACGCTCTTCTTTCCACCACTTCGAGCTGGCGACGGCGGGTGCGCGACGCTCGACTTCGCGCGATAGGGCGAGCGCCGCGCGACGCACTTCGCCGAAAGTCCAGCGTGGTTGAATCCGTACATTGACGTGCATTCCTTGTGAACCGCTGGTTTTGGGCCAGCCGCGAAGTCCCATCTCCTCCAGAAGTGACTTCACCTCTAACGCGACGGTGCGCACCGCGGCCCAACTGACACCGGGGCCAGGATCGAGATCGACCCTCAACTCGTCCGGATGGTCGAGATCACCGGAGCGTACCGGATGTGGATGCAACTCGATGCAGCCGAGGTTCACGATCCATGCGAGCCCCGCCGCGTCATCGACTACGACCTCTTCGGCAGTGCGTCCTGAGGGGAATACCAACGTTACTGTGCGCAGCCACGCGGGGCGCTGCGTGGGCGCGCGCTTCTGATAGAACGCCTCACCTTCGGCGCCGTTAACGTAGCGCTTGAGAACCAGTGGACGATCGCGGATTCCGTTGAGAGCGCCCGGCGCGACCGACAGATAGTAGCGGATGAGGTCGAGTTTCGAGAGCCTCGTCTGCCTCGAGAAGTAGAGCTTGTCCGGATGCGTGACGCGGATTTCGTGTCCCAGGATCGAGAGCAGCTCGGTGGCTTCTTCTTTTCCCACGAAGACAAGTTTACATCTCTCGCGGCCTAGCGATCAGAAGCCTTGCTGCGCCCAGGGTTGATTGTGGAGGTACTGCTGCACCTGGTCGATGTACTTGATCGCGCCCGAATCGTACCAGCCGCCGCTGAACCAGTTACCGACCGCGCCCCAGCGGCGCTCGTTCGGATCGGTTGACGCCTTATGAACTACGCCTCGCGCATCGGTGTAGTCAGCATACGGCGCGTGGCCGTTTGCGATTGCAATTTTGGCGAAATATGGATCATCGAGATAGGCGAGATGCCCCTGTTCGACGCCCATCTGCTCAGCGGTCTTGAAATCCGCATTGAAGGCGGTCGATAACGCGCTGGGCGGGAACGAGGAGGGCCATCCCTGATGGATACCTTCCGCGATTTGAAAGATGCCCCATGATCCGCCGTTGGGCTCAGACCTGGTTACGTGCTCCAGGTCGTTGTGCTTGGGGGTCAGTGTGGTCGTCCCGGTAATCGGATTTGGTCGCGAGAGATTCGCGGGGAGCCACTGGTTCCAGTGACTCTCATTCACGGCGACCGCTTTCAGCAAGTCAGCGAAACTGTAAGTCTGGCCGTCGAGCCCATTGACGATGGTACAACTGGGACACCATTTGTCCGCCGCGAGTTCTATAATCTGCTCGGTAGTTCCGACAAACTGCCCGTCCACCTTCTGCATATAGCTGCAATCGTCGAGACCACCACATCCGCCGGTGCCGTTATGAAACGCTGCCAGTTCCGCCACAGTCGGCATTCGGCAATTGGGAATGCCGTTGAATGGCCGAATTGGATCGGTGATCGGGGTCGGCAACGGACTTGACACTGCGCCGCTATTGCTTACCGTGACCGAGACGAACGGATCGGCGAGCAAATGATGGGAGCGGTCGAAAGCTTCGATAGACAGCAAATGGGGGCCGTCAGGCACCGAAGTCGAATCCCATAGGATGGAAACTGGCGGCGTCGAGGCGAGATATATGCCATCAACGTAGTAGTTAATCCATGAGACTTTCCTGCTTTGCCCGGCTACGGAGAATGAGATCACACCCTCGACCTGCGCGCAGTTGACCGGCGCTGTAATCAAGGCCGCCGCAATGCTCTGGCTGGAAGTCGAGATAGTGCGAGTTATCGGCTTCCCGTCCGGCTCCACGATCGAACCGACGCTGGCGGCACCCGACATAAGTGGAGTCAGGCACATCGCTACCAGGCATACGAGCGCAACGTATGACTGCTGAAGCCGCATACCAGCTTTTCCCGAAAAGGTCTGATCAAACCGACGCCGACTCGAAGTATGTCGTCGCCTTCCCGTCAGCCATGAACCCCCGCAGAAGCGTGAAACAACAAAACGCTTCCAAGGGAACTATATCCCGGCGTTTCGGCGTATTTCAAGCTGTGGCTTAATTTGGATGTACAGTGCATTCATTGAAGCGGTTTAATACTCGAACAGCAACTTGAGCATCTCGCTGGTGTCGATCCCTATCCGTGACAACGGTGTACTGTATGCGGCTCAGCGCGCGAGGATCTCGACACCGCGGAATCTTCTCACGGTAGCGGGATAACACGACCGTATCTCCTTCAAAAATTGGCCCGGCAAAGCTGTCTGAACGATCGCCATCGGCTCGCGGCCACAGTGAAATGTCCATATCTCGGACAGATCGCTATCGGATGGACCCTCAAACGTGGCGTCACCGCTGACCACGAGATCACGCTGGGGTGGCGGCAGGTAATAACGCAAAGGAAAAAGAGGTTCGCCGGGGGGGAACACTGCCACCCTTTCCCCGCTCGGCGCCGCGGAAGCAATGAACCCTGCGGCCTCGCGCCACTGGATATCTTCGGGAGTTCGCCAGTGGTGATGGACATGAGCTAACGACTGCACCAGCACGAGTCCTGCGAAGGCATAGCGGGCCGGCTCGGGCTGAAGCGACGCGAGCCCAAGCGCCGCCAGGGCGAGGAATGCGACGAGGCTCGGAAGCACAAATCGTTCAACCATAAGAGGAGCGATCGTGTACGAGGCAATCATCACGATCGCAAAAGGCACTACCAGCCAACACAGGATAAGCCTGGTTCCCAAAACGGCGTTGCTTCGCTGCCGCCAGACTCCGAAGATCGAAAGCCCCAGGAATGGCCAAAAGGCCGCATTCCCGGTCATCACCTGCAGAGCCCGCAGCGGCCACCAAAGCGACCGCAGACGAATCCACATCCATTTGCCGGAATGGAGCGCGGCTAGTTCTACGTTGCCAGATAGCAGGGCAAACGGCGCGAAAACCGCCGCGGCTGCGATGAGCGCCATCGCAGGCCTTGCGATTGAAAGGGTGACGCTCGGGTTGCTGCGTTCCACGACGAAGAGGTAGGCGAGCCACAACCCCTCGGCCACAAAGAAAGACAGCACCGTGTAATTGGTCGCAACCGCGACCACGGTAAAAATTGCGGCAGCAGCGCAGTTCAGAAGGCCAACTCGTCTATGTGTTCGAACGAAAAAGAACAGCTGCGCGAGAACCGCCACCAGCGCCAGCGAGTACATTCGCGCGGTGCGGTCGATGGTTATCATCTGAAAGTTACATGCGTACAGTAAGGCGGCGAATGCACCAGCCAACTCGCCCGTTGTCTGACTGGCTTCAGCATCAAGCCCCAGCATGATTTCTCGAACGGAGGCAAAGACGAGCACGATTGCCAAGGTCCCAAGGATTGCGCACAGAGTCCGAAGCGTAGCGAGGGTATCCCCAAAAGCCGCTATCCAGTAGTGGAATATGACGTCATAGAGGCCGAGTTTTCCAGGATCGATGCGTCGGCTGGCGGCTACTACACTCGCAATCGTGGGAGCAGATGCCGCAGTCCAGGCCGCAGCTTCCGCGCGCCCCATTTCTTCGGCACCCAGCCGATAGAAACGAAGTCCACCTCCAAGTAGCAATGCGAGTGCGAGGATTCCTGCCACCACGACGCGCACGGACCGGACGCCATCTGAGATCTCGCCTACAGAATTTTCGGACGGGGCGGGATTAGACTCGGCCGTCATCAGGGACTTCCTCGGTTCGGACGCCATTGTGGGTGCAGATTAGAAAGAAGCAAATACCGACCAACCGCGCAGGATACTACAAGAAACCGTCAATTGCCGAAAAGGGGTTTGTTTTCTAATAGCCATATGCAGCGCTCCGCTCCGAGAAGACTCGCGAGGCACCTTTGCATCGCATCAGATTAATGGCATAAGTAGAGCCCGGGCTCGAAAAATACACGGAAATTACACGGAGGTTCCTCAAACAGCGTGTCGCGCGTCTCGGTAATCGTTCCGGCCTACAACGCCGCCGCGACAATCGCAGGAACCGTCGAGAGCGTTTTCGCGCAGACCTTTCGCGATTTCGAGCTCATAGTGGTTGACGATGGTTCAACCGATCGCACACGCGAGATCCTGGCTGGATTCGGTGATCGTGTGCGGCTGATCGAGCAGCACAACAACGGCCCCGCCGCTGCCCGCAATGCCGGTGCGCGCCTCGCGGCTGGCGAATACCTCGCTTTCCTGGACGCCGACGATTTGTGGCGACCGACGATGTTGGCGCGCGCAGTGGCGGAGCTTGATGCTGATTCTTCAGCGACCCTCGTCTTCTTCAACGCTTCGGTCGCGGACAGCGAAGGAGTGGAACTCGGCACCTCGTTGATCGGCAAGGAGTTCGACCACGCTCCATCGCTCAACGAATTGCTGACGCAGCTTTGGCCGATCATGCCGAGTGCCGCAGTCGTCAGACGCTCCGCTTACGAGAAATGCGGAGGCTATCGGGACGAACTGAAGGGTGCCAGCTTTCGATTCGAAGACGTGGACTTCTGGATTCGTATGCGCGAGCAGGGGCCCTTCTTGTATATCGCGGAGCCGTTGGTCGTCTGGCGCTTCGCGTGGTTTCCGAAAAAGCTCAAGAAGCTTCCCGACTACTCGAAAGCGCTCCACGTTTTCGAGAAGCATCTGCAGGCGCACTACGGCGTCTCGGCGCGGCCTCTTGTCGAGGCCAGGGCGCGGCGCACCCAGAAGCATTCTGGCGCATATCGGTCTCAAAGCCTTGCGCGATGCCGATCGAGCGCGCGCGCGGTCTGCATTCGCGCGCGCGATCAAGGTCGATCCCTACCGCGTCAAGAATTACCTGAGGTGGATGCGCGCCTGTTTGCCATACGCTCTGGCGCAGCGCCTATCTGGCGCTGGAAACCGTGCATCAAAGGGTTCGCCCGAACCCAGTCGCGCGACCAATGTGGGCAATAGTTGAACCGCCAGCCGAGCGATCGCTATCGATCCGGGCCGGCCGGCGTTGACATGAATTATCAAAAGCAGAGGTTTTCCAGATGAGGGTGATTGTAGCGGGCGGAGATGGATACCTCGGATGGCCGCAGGCGATGTACCTTTCCAAGCTGGGTTACGAGGTATGCATCGTCAACAACTTTTGCCGCCGAGCCTGGGACCTCGAGGGCGGAACCGATTCCCTGGTGCCGATCTATTCGCTTCAGGAGCGCGTCGCGGTATGGCTCAACAAGACTGGCAAGACCATCGAGACCGCGATCGGAGACCTCACCGACTACAGTTTCATCAATTCTCTTATTCGGGATTTCCAGCCTGAGGCGATCGTTCACTACGGCGAACAGCGGAGCGCACCCTTCTCGATGATCGATCGGCATCATGCGGTGTTGACGCAGGTCAACAACCTCGTCGGAACCCTGAACCTGGTATACGCGATCAAAGAGAACGACCCGGAAATCCACCTCGTGAAGCTCGGCACCATGGGCGAGTATGGAACACCCAACATCGATATCGAGGAAGGGTTTCTCGAGATCCATCACAACGGGCGCACCGACACCCTACCATTTCCGAAGCAGCCCGGATCCTTCTATCACCTCTCGAAGGTTCACGATTCGCACAACATTCATTTCGTCTGCAAGATCTGGGGATTGCGCGCAACTGATCTTAACCAGGGGGTCGTGTACGGCGTCGAAACTGACGAGACGATGCTCGACGAGCGCCTGGCGACGCGGTTCGACTACGACGGAATCTGGGGCACTGTGCTGAATCGATTCTGCATCGAAGCGACAATTGGTCATCCGCTCACGGTGCACGGCGAGGGCGGCCAGACGCGTGGCTACATCAACATCCGCGACACGATGCGATGTATCGAGCTCGCGCTCGAGAATCCAGCGAAGCGCGGAGAGTATCGCGTATTCAATCAGTTCACCGAGCAGTTCGTAGTCTCCGAACTAGCCCATCTGGTCAAGGACGCCGCCGAGCACAAAGGGCGCGCGGTGGAAATTCGGCATGTCCCGGATCCCCGCGTCGAAGCCGAGAAGCACTACTATAACGCGAGGCACACCAAGCTTATTGACCTCGGGCTGAAGCCGCACCTCTTGTCGGAGACGTTGATCGACTCAATTTTCGACAAGGTCGAAGAACACAAACATCGCGTGAAGCTTGACCGCATCGAAGCGCTGGTCAACTGGCGCAGCGCCAGGAATCAGGTTGGCTACGGCAGCGTTTCAACAAAGAACCCGCTGGGCACGGGCCTGCATTCGAGCGCCAAGCTCTCCAACCTTGGAACTGGCCGCAGATAGCCCAATTGCGTTGGTCCACCCGACCGGCACCGTGATCGTACAAAGCGATACTGACGCCGTGGATCCGGTGTGCGCGCTTCCTAATGGGGACCGGCTGTCGAGCGCGGCCGCTTACTCAATCGCCGGCGAAAAACTTCGCCAGTGCAAAGTATTCGCTATACGCATCAACTCCTCGAGGGCCTTGGCGCCAAAGCCGTTTGACGATTTCCCTATCCCATCCGCACATGATATTGGTACGCCGCAATACGACGTTTGGCAGTGTTTAGCGGGGTGCCTGGTTGGCGCATTTCGGGGGACGAGTTTTAGGGCTGTGCCTATTGGTGTTGATCTTCCTGGTTGGAGGAAGCTCGAGCACGGAGGCTGCGGATCAAGTCGGTTCCATCGCCTCCTTTGAAGGAGTCGTTCAAGTACGCCGCGCGAATAGCCTGCTACCCGCCTCGCTCAACATGCCGATCATGTTGCACGATCAATTGATAACTTCGACCGGGGCGAATCTGGTGGTGGTGCTGTCCGATCGGAGCAGGATCTCGCTGGGAGAGTCGGCTAAGTTAGATGTCAACGAACACCTGGTCGGGACGAGCGGTTCCCGCTCTTCGACGATCCTGAAGCTTTTGGCGGGAAGCGTCCATTCGATTGTTTCTTCAGGCGTGGGGCGCGCCTTCAACTATCAAATTCGGACTTCTAACTCGGTGATAGCCGTTCGTGGGACCGATTTCGAGGTGGATTTCAGCGAAGGTAAAGCACGCGTCGGTTTCAATGGCTGCGGAATTTACACTGACGTGAGAGTTCATTCGGGACTGGTCGAGGTGGAGAATCCTGCCCATCCAGGAGCGAAGATCGAAGTCGCGGGCGGCTTTGCGACGACGATCCCGTGTGACGCGCCGCCACTCAGTCCGGGCCCGCTGGGCTTGGCCGCCCATGCCGTGGTTGCCGGCGCCGTGAGCGCGCTGCCACCCCCGACGTGTCCCATCTGTACGATGTTAAACGTGCACCCACACTGAGAGTGGTTTATTTCGGATGAGGCTTTCGATTTCCTGCGCGCTCGGTCTGGTGATGTTGGTTGCAACCGCGCAAGCGCAGACCCCAACCCAGGCACAGTCCGGCGTACCGGTTGCCTCGCCATACTCGGATTTCTTCCAGCTCGCCCACCCACCGGAACTCTCGATGATCTTTTTCGCCGGCGGGTTTAGGTCTGATAAGTACGCCACCATCGATGAAGGATTTCAGTTCGAACAGAGCGTCACCAACTATGTTGGCATTGTAGGCCGCGCCACCGGCTATCAATTGTTTATTGGGCAAGGCTTCGACAATCCGCTGGACCCTGGAACCGGACATCGGGCCAGATTCAATTTTGCGCGGCTCGAGGCTGGAATCGATATTTCTCCCTACCCACTTACCCACTTCTATTTCTTCGGGGGATCTGATCTGGGGGATAGCAGCGCGGGCATCATCGAGGGCGACTTCTCGAGCTGGATGCGCGTGTACAGCAAACATCCACTCAATGTTGCCTTCAGCGCCAGCTATGATTCTCAGAACAAGGTCACCAACAGCGAAATCGATCTCAGAGCCGTCGCATTCTCAAGCGAGAACTATCTTCTCTTGTTAGGCGGCAGCGGAACAATCTATGGAGGAGGTTTTATCAGCGGCCTTCAGGGACAAGGCGGTCCGGCGGGCGGTGCCTACTTTACTCCATGGCAGACCGGGATCGATTTACAGACCGGTTACGGGAGTGCGGGTGTTTTCGGACAAATCAGTGTCACCAAATCCTTGAGCTGGCGCAATTGGTAAGCGAGATCGAACTTTCCTTGCGGCACATTTCTTCCGACTCTCAACGGATGACGCGACCGGACTACTTCATGGTTGTAGGACTCGCTTCTCCGAAATCTGACGCCTCACGTTAACGAGCCCGTCACGTGCGGCCGTCATCAGGGACCGGGCGTCAGAAATCGTTTGCATCGGCGAGCTGGTGGCGCAGGAAGTAGATACCGATGTCGGCGGTACATAGAGTTCGGCACTGCCGAGACTAGTATTGTCGCCCAGCCCTCCCGCAACGACAATGCGCATCGCACCATTTACCTGACCGGGCGCGGCTGCATGAAAGGCTCGGCTGTCGATCATATTGGCGGTTGGACAGAATTGATTGTTGCCTGGAATGAAGATCTCGGCGGAATTTAGGGTGGCGAGGGAGCCGAAGCCATTGCGACCCGATCCGCCCGATATCAAAATGAAGTCCAGGTTATTCCCAAGAGGAGTGGCTTGGTCAAAAAAGCGAATGGCCTGCATCGAACGCGTTTGAGCAAACATGCCGGTCGAAGGGTCGTACAATTCGGCGACATTGTCTCCGCTTCCACCTGCAAGTAGGACGGTGGGGTTGGAATTTGTCGGCTGATTCAGACGAGTGGCTGTACCGAAAAAGCGTGGCCGCAGCATCGCTCCGTTCGTAAGACTAAAACTTCCACCATTTGCTGGGGTGAAGATTTCGGCGCTGCCCAGGACCTCCTCGTTGTCGCTTGGACAAGGATTGCTTGAATGGCACTGAGCGCCGGATGAACAGGGAAAGCAGCTTTCGCCGCCCGCGATCAACACGGTGCCATCACCAAGCAGCGCCGCCGATTGACCCCAGCGAGGAGTCATCATCGAAGCGGTAGGAGTGAAAGTTTCATTTTGTGGATCGTAGATTTCTGCCGAGTCAAGCACGGTGTCTGTTCCATCCAGACCGCCGGCGAGCAGCACTCGACCGTCTGCAAGCATTGTCGCGGTGAAAAATTCGCATCGATGGGAATTCGAGCTCGTGGTCTCCATCATACCGGAAGTCAACGCGAAAGAGCCCTGTTGGTAGAGCTCCGCAGTACCATCACAATTGGTATTCTCGTTTCCGGTCAGTCCTCCCGCGACAAGAATGCCGCTGGAGTTTGTCGCGGGATTTGTGAACTGAGAGGCGCCGGCAAACACTCGCGGCTCGTGCATGGGCGTCGCGGTCTCAGTGAACATTCCCCTGCCGAAGTCATACACCTCCGCGCTTTCAAATGTTACTGGAATCGCCTCATAGCCGCCGGCCAGTAGTATCTTGCCGTTGGTCAGCGTAGTAGCAGTATAGGCAGCACGACTGATCGCGCAGCCTTGCGGATTATCAGCAAGATCGTGAGGGCATGTCTGTGGAGACGACGGCCCCGACGCGAACGACATGTGTGCCGGATCGTAGATGTCAGTACTCGCGAGAGTACCCGGGATACCCGGATTGGAGTTGGTAAATTCCGGATAGTCTCCGTTGAAATCCGCTTCCCCACCGAAGGCCAGCAGCACCATTGAATTATTGTTGTACGCTGCGGCCATCAGCCCCGAACGTGGATTACTCATGGTGGCGGACAGAAGCGTTATCATGCTGCCTGCAGTGGTGTTCGTTGTAAACAGCTCGGCGGTGTTGAGATTGGTAAAGCCTCCGCTGGGGATGTTAGGGATCGGGTGTCCGCTAAGACCTCCTGCGATTAAGACCGACCCATCGGGGAACCCGATCGCAGTATGGAAGGCGCGCCCGTTTTTGGAATCCTTCAGTGGCGCGAAAGTGTGAGTTCCGGGATCGTACAGTTCCGCGTTGTTGGTGGAGTTGTCGGTGGCAGTCACTCCGTCCAAGCCGCCTACGATGAGCACAAACCCATTGATCGTGCATTCATTAGGATCGCATTGAATAAGCGTCGCCGTATGAGCGTAGCGAGCGAAGTTGAGGTTGCCGGTCGGGGCGAAACTCTGCGTTTTGGGATCGAAGATCTCAGCGGTGGCAAGCACGACACCTTTTTCGTCCAAACCTCCGGTGAGTAACACTGTGCCATCATTGAGAAGGGTCGCGGTGTGCTCCGTGCGCGCGGAAACCATCGACTGAAAAGCGCCCAGAAAAGCACCCGTTGACGGATCATAAATCTCGGCGCTGTTGTTCGCACCGTTTGGTACGGCCTCTGTCGTTCCATTGGAGAGCTGGACTTGTTGGACTGCAGGACTGCCGCCGGTGATTAGTACGCGGCCATTTTTGAGCAAAGTAGCAGTATGATGTGTGCGCGGCGCGAACATCGAGCCGGGCTGGACGAACTTGCTTTTGTCCGGATGGTAAACTTCAGCGCTGTTGAGGGCAATATTGCCATTGTCACCGCCGGTGATCAGCACGGTCCCGTCCTTTAGCAGCGTCGCCGTGTGATTCGCGCGAGCGTTGATTAGCTCGGCATCGTTCGCGATCGTATTCTGAACGGGATCGAAGATTTGTGAGCGAGTGAGGTACCCGGCAAATCGGCCTCCACCCGCTACCAGGACGGTGTCCGTGCCGGGTATGGGCTGCGCCGCTGCTTCTGCCCGGTCTTCGTTGAGCGGACCGGTCTGAATAAAACTGGTTGGTCCTGTAGGCGCCGAGCTGCAGCTCGGACACGGATCGAGGCATCTCAGACTGACTAACGAGAAGAAGAGGACTATAATAATAAGCGCGGGCCTGTTAGCATACCGGGCAATGAATTTCCTGTTCGACATTTGCGGCGGTTCCCCCTCCGATCGTAGCCGGCCCCGACTATCCTCCTTTTCGAACCGTATACAAGATGTAGCCTCGCACAGGCCACGCGCGAGATGAGCAGCGAGTCATCCCTGATTCGTGAAAATTATAAGCAAACTAATGCCCAGTTCCGCAACAACCTTCTTTCTTTGGCCATAACAGTGGGCAACAGAGGGCTGCAGGGCCCCAGTCCTAGCGCGACCGGCGAGTTGTTTCGGAACATCGAATCGACGTTCTGCCCTTGAAATACGCTCCACGATTGACTATTAGCGGTCTTGCCGTTTCCTGATCGCTTCCTAAGCGTTTCGATTTAGTCTTAAGTAGCGAGTCTTTGCTTGCCAGACGGGGAAACCCGGGGAGGGACTGGTTTGAGCAACCCGATTCTGCGCGCAACCGGCGCTGCGATAGCGCTGCTTTTCGCGATAAGCGTCTCGTTGGTCATCTCCTTTTCGACAGCGCATCACTCCGGAAAGAGTTTCGACGAGACTCATAGGCTTAAAGAGCGCTCGCGAGTTCTCGAGAATTTCGGACGACTTCCCCTGACTTTCGAAGCCAACTTGGGTCAGGCGAATCACACTGTAGACTTCATCTCGCGCGGACGTGGCTACGAAGTTTTGATTGGTCCCACAGGCACCACATTTTTATTGACCAAGCCTCGGCCTGGGTCATCGACTTCGCCATCGGTTTCTATTGGACGACACTCCTCGCCTCCGCCGATGGGTTTCTCATCGATACGGATGAAGCTCATCGGAGCGGCGGCGGCACCGCGTGCAGAGACACAAGATCGTCTGCCCGGCGTCGCGAATTACTACCGAGGAAAAGATCCGACCAAATGGCGGAAAAACGTTCCCTTGTATCGGCGCGTTAAATACAACGACATCTATCCAGGAATCGCTCTGGCATATCGTGGTGACGGTGGAATCTTCGAATTCGACTTTGACCTCAAGGCCGGCGCCGATGCCGGCCGTATCGCGCTCGCTTTCGATGGCATCGGCGGCGCGCACCTCGGTTCGGACGGTAACGCCATACTTCAGGCTGATCATGGCGACCTGACGCTGAAACGTCCAGTGGCATATCAGCAGATCGGCGGAACAAGACGAGCCGTGCCCGCCAGATATGAGATCGCCATGACTTCGCAGCGCCCCAGAAACGCGCGGGTTAGCATTGCGCTCGGCGACTATGACCATAAACGACCGCTGACGATCGATCCGGTGTTGGCATTTTCTAGCTACTTCGGCGGCACGGTCACTAAAATCGACGGTTCGACGATCGATAGCAGCGGCAATGTCTACGTCACCGGATTGGCGTTCGATTGTCCGGGCTGCGTCGAATTCCCGACCACTATTGGCCAGGCATACAACGCCAACTGGGACGCGTTCGCTTCCAAGGTCAGCGCTGACGGGACGACGCTTTTGTGGTCGACGCTGATTGGCGGAAGCCAGTTTGACGTGGGCAAGGCAATCGCAGTCGATGGAACAGGTAATGCCTACGTCGCTGGCGAAACCTTCTCACCCGACCTGCCGACGACTACCGGACCCCAAGTTGCGCCAGGTGGTGGTGACACTTTCGTCGCGAAATTGGCCGCGGCCGACGGTTCTGTCCTGTGGGCAACGTATTTGGGCGGCAGCGGCTACGACGAGTCCTTCTCGATTGCCGTCCCCCAGGGTTGCGCCAGCAACTGCAATGCGTACGTAGCGGGAGATACGGATTCCACTGACTTCCCGAACGCGACCGGTTTCGTCGGATCCTTCGATGCATTTGTCGCGAAGATGCTTCCCGACGGGAGTGGCACGGCGTACTCCAAACTAATTGGCGGTAACCTTGGGCAGACCGGCGCGGGCAGTGGAGTCGCGTTCGCTATCAGCCTCGCCGTCAGTTCCAACGGAAGCGCCTACGTCACCGGCGGTACCGACGCGGCTGATTTTCCCAAAACGCTCGGTCCTTCGATCGCTGGCTCAAGAGACGCTTGGGTTGGGAAACTCAACCCGGACGCCACTGTCGCCTTCGCTCGATTGATGGGTGGCAGCGATTACGACGAGGGAGACGGTCTGGCCTTGCGGCCTGGATGCGTCGAGCCTTGCAATCCGTACGTGCTGGGTTACACGTATTCTCGAGATTTCGCTCCGATCTCCCCGGGCGCATTCCAAACCGCACTCGGCATTAATGTGTTCGCGGATTTCGTGACCGAACTCTCGGCCGACGGGAGTACAGCGCTCTACTCAACCTACCTCGGGGCTCCTGGTGACTTTCCAGTTTCTCCATCGGTCAACGGCATCGCCGTGGATGCTGCCGGAGACTCTTATGTTGTCTCTAACTCGGCTGCGCTCTCGCACTTTCCGCTTGTGAACCCTATCCAAGGGGCGCCTCCACCAAACGGTGCGATCTTCAGCTACGCGGAGATTACCAATGCTAATCCGAATCCGCCGCCGGCCGCCAGCCTCAACTGGCCGACGCAAGTCGGCTATCCGTTGGTGATTGGGAACGCGGCAAACGGGGTCACGTATGTCGGAGCGTCTGCCGGTCTGGCTACCAGCAGCGACGGGGTCAACTTCAATCAGGTATCTCCCCCAGGGTTGCCGACGACCGGGGCCATTTGCTCGCTGGATCTCCCCAACCTCGCTCCGCAACCTGTATTGGCTGGATGCCTCGGGCTCTTTATTTCCACAGATAACGGAAACACCTTCAACCCAACCGGCGGTCTCACGAATCAAATCGTTACGACAATAGCCGACATACCAGGCACGTCGTTGAGCAATACCAAGATTTTCGTGGGCACCTACAACGGCGCGTGGGCGAGCTCCGATGGCGGCGTAACCTTTTCTCAAATCGCTAGCATTCCGGCGACGACAACCGTATTAGCCATTCGAGGAAACGGCCACGACGGCTCGTTGGTTCCATTGGGCTTCATGGGCACTACGCGGGGCGTGTACTCGAGCAGCGACGTTGGCACCAATTTTCCCGGAACTTGGACGCCCACAAAGCTCACGTCGGCCGCCATCATCGCGCTCGAACGGGATGGAAATTCGTCTCCGATCGTTGACTATGCCGCGGGCATTAGCGGCGGCTTCTTCGAAAGCACGGATGGGTTCAATACGTTTATTGGCGTCAATCTTCCGCAGTTCGATCCCCAAGTTCTGTCACTTGCCCAGGACGGCAGCACAACTCCTGCAACGATTCTAGCGGGGGGGAACACGACTCAGCAGGCCAGCGTGTTCCAAAACGCTAACGGCTATAACGGGCAATTCACCGTTACCAACCTGCAATTTGTGCCTGGACAAACACAAGGGCTGACTGATCCGACCTCCGGCAGGGCTTTGGCGGGCGAGACTCTCCAGCTGCATCCTGAGCTCACCGAGATAAATCCCGGCGGGACTGGTCTGATGTTTTCAACCTATCTAGGGGGAAGCAGTTGGGATACTCCGGCAGGTGTTTCGGTAGATCCTTCAGGCGAGACCGTGTATGTCGCGGGCACTACTTACTCTGATGATTTCCCCATCGCGCCCACTGCCGGCGCCACTCCGTTCAATCCGAACTACGACGGATTTGTCAACGGGTTTGTATCCAAAATCGGTTCGCTCGTCACTTTAACCCCGACGCCGACCGCAACCGCCACCGCAACCCCGACGGCGACCGCGACTGCCACAAGGACAGCGACTCCGACAGCTACGCCAACCGCCACGCCAACCGCCACGCCAACCGCCACGCTAACTCCGACCGCGACGGCTACCCCGACAGTCACCGCGACGGTGACGGTAACCCCGACGGCGACGCCGACCGGGATCGCGTGCGGGGGCGCGGCGATTGGTGGGATTGAGGCACTGAGCGCACCCGCCGCGAAAGGCGTCAAGCTGCCGAAGATCGCGCCGGTCAAGTTCGGCAACGTGCCGCTAGGTACGTCCACCGCGACTCCGGTAGCTTTCAAAAACATTAACACCGCATCGCTGAATATCGGCAGCGTTAGCCTAAGCGGAAGCGATTTCTCATTGCCTAATCCCAAGGTCTGTGTGGGTCCGCTGGCAGCAACTGCCAGTTGCTCGATCCAGGTCAAGTACACCCCTGGTCGCGGCGCTGCGAGCAAGGGTTCGTTGACTATCGGTACTTCGGTGGGCAAGGTGACGGTGGCGCTATCGGGAACTGGAACCGTGCCGAAGGTTTTGTCCCCCAGCCCCGCCACGCCGTTGCCATTTTCACCTCTCAGCCTGCGCGGTGCGGGGTTAGCGCCTAACGAACCGGTGCTGGTGACCTTTACAATTAAACCGCCTAAGGCCAAAAAGTCAACCTTGTATGTTGTGCCCGGCCAGACCACCAGCGATGGAACATCGGTCACCGTAGTGGTGCCGCCGATTTTCGATCCCTCCAGTGCCATGACACTGGAGGGTCCGGCGACCGTAACCGCGCAGGAGTTGGTGAACAAGCAGCAGATGCCGACCTCCAAAGCCGCGAAGCTGACTATCGGGGCGCTACCGAACTACCAGGTGCCGCCCGGAACGGTGACGAGCGCCTTCGTGGCGGCGGAGCAGACCTTTGCGGCGAGCTTGGGGACGCAGGTCGGTCTCAAGTCACTGTCTTCGATGTCAACCACGCTGATGCAAGAGGCGACCTCGCTGACGGCGCTGCAAAATCAGATAATTCTGGGTTCGAAACCCGGCGCCATCAACACAGTGAGTATCACCGTCGACGAGACCGATCTGATGATGGCCGACCAACAGGTCTTGCAGATGCTGACGTCCATCGCGAATCTCCCGGGTTCACCCTCGGTTGCAGGTGCGAAAAGTAAGGGTGCCACGGCAGGAACCGGATGTCTGTCCGCGGAGGCTTCCAAGGCGCTGGCGGAGGTGAACAATCCCACTGCGTTCAACCCCACTGCCTTCAACGCCGACATAGTTCAGTTCTTCACCGACTCGACAACCTCAACCGCGTGCAACTCCCCTGATCCAGCAATTGCCACTGCGGGAGTTGTCAATGGCGCGAGTGGAGTCGCACTGGCGTTCACTTCGCAGGCGAGCAATCCGGCGCTGGCGCAGTTGATACCGGCGGAAGCCTTGGTGTTGGCCGACCTGGGTCCGGCGGCGCAACTGATCGCGGTCGGGGTAACACTCGCGCAGATCACCCCGCAGGCGATCCAAGCGGTGCAAACCTCGGTGATGACGTTCAACACCGCGGCGAGCAGTCAAGTCGCGACGGTGGCCAACAACAGCACGGGTGCGCTGAACAATACATACAGCGACACCCAGAACACGGCGAATTCGTTCAATCAGACGGTGCCGCCACCCTTCAATGGATCCTATACGGGAAGCTTTATGGGTACGCAGTCCTACAGCACCGGTTCGTGCCCGATCGAAGGTTCGCTGGTATTCGCGATCAACACACCGTCCATCACGGTAACGCTGCCGAGTGCGGGCACTGGCACGCTCAATACCGATGGCAGCGGCGGTTTCT
The DNA here is from genome assembly GCA_963815835.1 of uncultured delta proteobacterium. Classification (GTDB taxonomy): domain Bacteria; phylum Desulfobacterota; class Binatia; order Binatales; family Binataceae; genus DATGKG01. The sequence goes on along the minus strand of CAWFIF010000001.1, from coordinate 527,663 downwards.
TGGTCACCGGCATCGCGGTTGCGGGTTCGACTTGCTCCTTTGGCGGGAGCTTCACCCAGGGCGCCTCGGGCGCGTCACCGTCTGCCAGCGGCACCTGGTCGTGCTCGCCGAGCGGTTCCAGCTCCGGTTTCATCTCCGCGAGCGGCACCTGGACCGCGGGGCAATAGATGCTTGATAAGTTGGATCCCACTATGAATCGCGCTCGAGTTAGAAGCGGGTCGCCATTCTTGGCAATTCTTGCGCGCGCTTCGAGGGGCACCTAAATGCGGTTTCGGCGATATTCATTTTCATTCCCGGCTGTACGACGGTGGTTGAGCAAGAATGCTATGAGTAACACGACTTGTGGCGAACTGATGAAGGTGATACGTAGCTACTTCGGCGGATACGCCGGCACGTGGGGAGGACGCTAATGCATTTGATCGGTTCGTTTGGCAGATCGTTCAAAGTGGCCGCGGTTACGGTCGGATTGCTCACGCTTTCGTGCCCGCAGGCATGGTCCGCCGCAAAGCCCACTAAGTTGTTTACTGAGACCTGGGTGGACACCAACCAGTGTGTAAAGAAGAAGACCAGCGGTACCGTGTTTAATGTTTGTAACGAAGTTTCCGGCGGTAAGTTCAGCCTCAAGACGACAATCTCCTCATCTTCTGCGGGGGCAAGTGGCACTCTTAGTCAGGGCCTGATAAATGCGAGTAACACCTTCAGCATCTTCTTGGGCAATTATACCTTTAGCGATTCGCTCGCCGATGCGAAAGTAGTTACCGGGAAATCTCAAAGCACAGCTACATTTAAACTTGTAACGCAAAAGTGCAACAACCTCGGCGCTGCCTGCAACCCTAAGTTCCAGTATGAGGAGATTGTTCTGACGATTACCAAAAAAGGACTATTCACCATCTCCATCACCGCAACTACGGGGGCTGATTTCAACGGTGATACTTTCGAGAATTCCATTGATGCCGCGAGTTTCGACGGTGATCCAACCGGGCCCGTGACTGACGACCTATTCCTTGAAATCGATTTGGGCAGCTTCAGCTTCAACAGTGCGGACAGCAACAACGTGCCTGTGACTGGCAAGGTTAAGACCAAAAGCTTAACCGTCAGGGGAACGTCTACTGGTGTCAACCTGTCTAACATATCAATTACTGGAACATTACAGCAATAGATCATCTCGGAACTGATTGGTCGCTGCGTTCTGCGCCTCGGGTCTATCAGGCGCAGAGTTCGGGTCGGCGATACTGGGTTTGTGCGAGCCGATAGTCGGGCGTGCTATTGTCGTCAATACATAACCAATGCTGCTGCCTGATGTAACTTTCGCGTCCGCTCAACCGTCAACGCCCCGGGCCTTCCAGCCTGGTGCCGAAGCTCTGATCTTTGTTCATTTGTATAAGACCGGCGGCACTACCCTGAACAGGATCATCGAATGGGAATACAAGCTGCACAGGATATGCAGCGTGGAACCCACATGGTGGCAGTGGTCGTATCAGAAAATCACGCGATGGTCCCCGCCGCGACTAGCCCGCATGGACGTATTCAAAGGTCACATGCCCTTCGGCCTGCACAACCTGCTACCCCGCCCCGCTAGATACATAACGGTCCTTCGCGAACCGGTTGAGCGGGCTATTTCAGACTACTGCTTCGCGCGGAGGTTCAGACCCCACCGTCACCATCGCGCCGCGCTGCGGATGACTTTCGAAGAATATTTCCTGGAGAAGCATGAGCACAATCTCCAGTCAAGAATTCTTGCGGGCCCACGTCCCGATTCGCGCGAGCTTTTCCCCAGCGTGTGCAATCCCGCTATTTTGGCTCGTGCCAGGGAAAACCTGACCCGGCGATTCATCGTGGTCGGACTTACAGAACGCTTCGAAGAGACTTTGGCCCTGCTCAAAATAGCTCTTGGATGGAGAGTCAAACGATTCAGGAGCTTTCGCGTGGCTGGTAACCGCATACCGAGGCGCCAGATTCCGCCTTCAACGCTCGCGTTGATTCGCGAGTCGGAGCGATTCGATCTTTCCTTGTATGACTATGCGGAAACGCTCTTCGAGAAGGCGATTGCCGTGCATCGCGAGGCAGTTGAGGCAGCTCTGCCTGCGATTCGGCAGGCGCGAAGCATGACCAGCCTGGAATCCAGGTACTACTTCATGTCTTCTATCGCTCGAGCGGTTCTCTGCCGCGCTCACTCAATGCTGTGAGCCCGTGCCGGCGAGGTCACGGCGAACGCAAGCAAGCCAGGCAGTGCGCCTAGTGTAGTGCTGACGAACCACAGTAATCCGAGCGCAATTGCATTGGTCCGATCTATGCCCGCCATTCCGAAAAGTATCAGATATGCTCCTTCGCGGACTCCCAAGCCATTAACTGTTAACGGTAGACTGGCGAAAACTCCGGCTACGGGAACGCAGAAGAGAAACAACTTCAAAGGCGCGTTGAGACCTATCCCCTGGGCAAGCAGGTATTGGCAGACGGCGAGAGCGCTTTGCAGTATCATCGAGAGCACCAGCGCGGGAACAAGCTCTTGAGGCCGCTGCAGGTACTTAACGATCGCCTTCTCGTAGCGTTTGAGTCCAGGCGGCATCTTCTGAACGATGCGGATGATTAGCGGACTGGCTATAAGCCCCGCCACGGCTACTCCGCCAATCACGATTGGGGGCAGAGTCACGACCAGCGGCAGCGAAAAGTCATTAAGGAAAACGGCTACAAATGCCGCTAACCAGATGAGCCCGATCAAGCCGACGATGCGATCCGCGATCACAGAAGCGAACGCATCAGCTAAGCGATTGTGCCGCCGCCCCAGGTAGACAGCCCGAACCGCATCGCCGCCGAGTACGCCCGGAATTACTGTGTTGGTGAACGTAGCTAGAAAGCGAAGTGCGAGAAATTCCCTGAAGTGCGCGTTCAGCTCCAGCGTCTTCGCAAGCAACTGCCAGCGGTACGCTGATAACGCCAACGTCAACAGATAGATAGCCACCGCCGCCACAAAGTATCCTGGTTGCTCGTGGGACAGTAGTTCCAGGATCGATCTCTCGCCATAACGCCGCACGAGGAATGCTACAATCGCGATCCCAATACATGCGCGAAGCGCGAGCCCACTATAGGACCGGCCTGTGATAGGAGCCTCGCCTTTAACCTCGGAGTTGTGACCGCTTGCGACGGACCTACTAGATTTCAGAATCGCTCACTTCTGTAATTGTAGTCATCACGATTTGTGACCTTCCTGTCTCACGTGGGCCTAAGGCTGCCCGAGGCGCGGCCGCCGTCAAATAACCACCCGAATACGCCAACGCACGCCCCAAGAAGGAGAAGTGTCATCCACACGCTGCGAAAGCTACCGTTGCGTCGATGCCTCGGCCTACCCAGCCGCGCCTCCTCCTTCTTCTGCAGGTCGAACTGAGCCGCCATGGGTGGTGGCGCACCGTCAATCCTGGCCACGCGCATATTCCGAAGGAACGCCCTTTCAGTCCGGTTCGCTGCGTCTCCCCAGAACCGGCATGATATTTCCGCACTCGGATCGGAATCGGCTGGCCGGAAATAGATGTCAACCTTCCGCCAGCTACCTCCGCGAGGACCCGCTTTGGTAGTGAAATTCCATCGATCGGAACGCACCTCCAACTGGGACCCAACGCCCAGGAAATCATTTTCCTCGCCTCGAAACTCCGCCGTAAACTCATACCAGCCGGGGTAAAAGAGACCAATCGTGTAACTCACACCGGAGCTGACCTCTGACCAGGATGGACTGTCGGCGCGAATTTCGATCTCAGCCGTTTCTCCCTTCTGATTGAAGCGTACTTGCGTTGCTGAAAGTGAGCCGAAAACAGCCCAATGGTCGTTCAAATTCCCTTTCAGAAGATCGACTTCGCCGTTTGGGCTAAGAGCTTCTCGGTAGGCAAGGTCTGAACGATAGGACAATACGCAGACAATCACTACCATTACCACGGCCGAAAGGATGAAGGACAGATCAAGTAGATTACGATGCACTTTCATAGCCAGCTCGCCAGTCCTTGGCCATGCAACCACATGCGCGCCATATAACCGGTTTCCGAAAGTGGGATACCAGTCCACAGCGGGAAGAAGTACGCCCACAGTAAGAGGGCGGCAGAGGTGAATATCAAAAATACAAACTTTCCATCCCGCAATTCAAAACGTCGCTTCACCAACGGATACGCGATCGAGATCAAGCAGACAGCCAATGCCCCCCACAAGGCTCCGAACGCCAGAATCAGACATACTACAACCGGAGCTAAGAGTAGGAATTGCTCCCAAGCTCGCGCGTGACCCACCCAGCATTCTTCGAGTGCGCCTGCCAAAGCTAGAAGGCCCAGGTACTCTGCCGGCATATAGCTGTAAATGAAAACGTAACGACGTATCGCGATCCACATAGCTAGGTACGCAACGTATCCGGCGGCCATAAACGTCCATGCCAAACTCCTCCGCGTGTATCCACGAATAAAGGCCATCAGAATTGCAGGTAGAATTGCCCACCAAAGTAGAGGATTTCCGCCGCACCAGATGACCTCGGCTGTGCCATTCAGGATGTCCTTCCTCGAGTACGCATATGGGTGAAGAAGAAGGGGCCAGCTCCAGAACGGAGAGGCGTTCGGAAAGTCTAATGGCAAGTCCAAATTGCGGTAAATCACATTGCGATGATAGTTCACGAAGTCAGCCAATCCTCCCCACCCGACCCAGTAGAACGGCAGGAACATCGCAAAACAAACCAACAATACCATACTGACCACAAGCCCGCATGCACCTATAACCCTTCGGTTGCTTAGCGCGGTAAGTCCTTTCGGACGTCGTCCGAGCAACGTGAGGATAACAACCGCAAGGGCGAGCAGCACGCCCACTTCTGAGATAACCGCCTTAGTGCCTACGTACAATCCAAGCAGCACGCTCATGGCTAGCAGATAAAGGCGCTGCGTCCGAGCTTCACGCTCCTGCACGAAACACCACAGCATGAGATACGCCCCGGCTCCCAAAGTGACATACGCGGCGTTTATCATGGCTAGTCGGGACGCCACCAGGAGCATGCCCTCGCAAAGAAGCAATGCCGCGGCGACTGCGGCAGCGAGCTTGGAACGAAACAATCGTCGAGCTAACAAATACGTGATCGGGACAAGCGCTGTTCCCATCAACGCGTTTGCAGCCCGCCAACCCCAGGGAATGTTGCCGAACAGGAAAACGCTCAATGCGACCAGGAGCTTCCCGCCTGGCGGATGACTGGAAAAAGGCGGCGCCCAGCCATGTAAGAACGACTGGGCCTGGTTCAGAACCTTCGTTTCGTCGTAGACGGGCTCTTCAGGTGTTCCAAGATGCCAGAACCGCAACGCTGCCGCGACGACCATTGAAAGTGAAATCGCCGCGCTATCAACAAGTGACCACGAGGGCGAACAGTCCTTCGAGTCCATGGGTGGAATCGTCACTCGGAAGCTCGGGCGTACGTAATTAAGGCCCATGATGAAGTGCGTCTGCGGAGCGCCGAGCGGCGCGGAGTGAAGCGACGACTCTCAAACACGACACTCGTCAACTCATCGAGCACGATTGCCGTCCCGAGATGAACGCGATTCAACAGGAGCGCCATGAGCGCCGGCGCTCCGATAAAGCGACATAGCGGGGAACAGTGCGCGAGCAGGTGAGACGTAAGAATCACTTCCTCGCGCTCGAGGCGTCCATATAATAGATCTGGTTGGTAATTTGATCGCAGGTCCAAAGTTCTTCAACTCTCTTCAGACGGTCCAGCAACTCCGAATACCTGTCGATCGAGAATTTCGAATAGGCAGTCATGAAGACCGATCGCGACGAAACCCCGCTGTTCCGTCATGGTCATTACACGATTCATCCATCGTCCGTAATCCAACTCGCCGGTGAACAGAGGATAGTCGTCGAGATGGGCCGAATTTATCGAATTCCGATTTCAGCCCTGCAGGGAGATCCAGATTGGAGCGCCTTGCTCGCGGTGAAAAGACCACTACCACTTCGCATCGAACAGTTTGACCAAGCGCCGAACGCACGCATTGCTCGAGCCATTCATCGACCTGGTCAAGCTGTTGCGGGATGACAATCGTTGCCGCGAATCCAGCGCCCATTTCAAGAATTACCGCCCTTTCAAAATCGCAACCTAAACTGTTGCAGGAGGAAATGCCAGTGCTGGAAAATGAGACCCTCCGACCAGACTTGCCAGATGCGTCGCGATCTTAGAGCATGGCCAGCCAAGGTGATTCTCGCAACAAGGTCGCACCACGGCCCCGCCGTATTATGGCGGGCTAGTGCGCGATGATATCACGCGGCGATGCGCCCGGTTGAGGAATTCTTCTTTTTCAAACGTCACGGCGTGGTGCGATGGAGCAAAGACACGCGCGAGCAGCTGACCGAACCCTCCGGGGCGGCCTCTGTTACGAGTCGGATTTCTCTGCACATTTTCGAGCTGGGAGGACAGGAGCAAGGCTGCCTTGAGGTGTTGCGGCATCTGAATCGCCGCCGATCCAAGCCCTACCTCGATACCTTTCGCGCGGGCAAACTGCTGCGCGAGTCAAGCGTCTCCGTATCTCAACGCGAACCTCGTGCGCACCCGCCACCGATCATTTACCCGAATGCCAGCATCCTGCCGAGCAGCACAGAGTAAGAATCCAGAGCTGCTGACCCTCTCCTGTCCGTCACGCGTCATGCGTGCAGCCATCGCATGAACTGCGCCGCCCACCCTTGTATGTTGAGCGGGGGTGAGGTTATCGCCCAAGATGGGGTGGGGCGCGGTAGATCGGCGACACCTAAGATTGACCAATCTGTGGGAGAGCAGGATCGCCGCGCCACTACTAGCTCGGTCCAAACTGCGGACAGTGGCTGGGGCCGCAGTGGCGAGCCCGGATTGCGCAAGGCGGGCGTGGGACTGCGAAATCGGTGGGTCAGAGCGAGGAGCCAGACCACGATGGTGGTCGGAATCGACGTTGCGAAGAACCGTCTGGAAGTGGCGGCAGGCAGCGCGCCACCTTTACTGTCAGCAACGACGAGCAGGGATTGGAGCAGTTGATCGAGCGGCTGACGCCGCTGAAGCCCGAGCTGGTGGTGCTGGAGGCTTGGGGTGGATATGAGAAGACGGCCTGGCTTGCGCTGTGGACCGCGGGCATCGCGGTCGCACGCATCAATCCGCGTGACGCCTATCATTTTGCTCAGGCCTGCCGGCAGTTGGCCAAACCCGACCGGCTCGACGCGCAGGGGCTGCGGCGCTTCGGCGAGCAACTTAAGCCTTCGCCCACCCCTCCGCTGCGCGAGTCGGATCAGGAACTGCAGGATCTGCTGCGCCGCCGCCAGCAACTGGTCGCGATGATCACGGCCGAGAGCAATCGCCATCAGCAGGCTGGCAATCGTGCGATCCGCCAAAGCATCGGGCCCATGGTGCGCGGGCTGAAGCGGGAAAAAGCCGCCATCGAACATGCGATCGAGCGCACGCTCGAGCAGCAATCCTCCAAGCGGGTCGCCGTGCTTCAGAGCATGCCCGGGATCGGGCCGGTTACCGGCGCGGTGCTGTGCGCGCTTGCCGGAACTGGGCTGGCTCAGCTCGCGCGAGATTGCCACGCTGGTAGGGGTCGCGCCGTTCACCCGCCAAAGCGGCAAGTGGCGCGGCGAAAGCCACATCTTCGGCGGCCGTGCCGACCTGCGCTGTGCGTTGTCCATGGCCGCGCATAATGCGCTACTGCGCCGCGGTCCGCTGCGCGACTTCTACTTGCGGCTGCGGGCAGCCGGCAAACCGCGCGCGCAAGCCATGACCGCCTGCATTCGCAAACTGGTGCTTATCCTCAACGCGATGGTGAAACACCACACTCCCTGCAGCGCGCCATGTCCATTCCCCGCCTGAGAACAGATCCTGGTCGGCGCGGCGTCCACAGGGTCCACCGGCCGGATACTTCCCCCATCCCAGCGCCTGTGGACCCTGTGGACGCCGCGCCGCCACCATTGACTCGGAACACAGTCGCTCCCCCGATCAGCGGGGGAGGAACACTAAGACGGGGGAGTATCAAGCGGCGGGACCGATCGGTTTGAAGTAGATGATGGTGCCGGTTAGGCCGCCATGCGGTTTCAGCGCGTAGCCAGGGATGACGCCGACGCGCTGATAGCCGAGGCGCTCGTAGAGCCCCGCCGCGCCGCCGTCGTCGGCTGTGTCGAGAACCAGCAGCGTGCGGCCGCGTTCGACGGCGATGCGCTCGGCCTCCAGCATCAAGCCTCGCGCGACGCCGCGGCTGCGGCGCCCAACGCGGGTCATCAGTTTGGCGATCTCGGCGCGATGCGGCTGGTTCGGCGGCGTGGCCAAATCCAGCGTCACCGTGCCGATCAGATCGTCGCCTTCCCACGCGCCCAGCACCACGCGCCTACCCGACGCGGCCCGAGCAAGCGAATCCTTCCAGAAGTCTGCCGCGACATCGCGCGCGAGTGGATGCATGAAGCTGACCGAGGCGCCATTCGCCACAACTTCGATCAGGATGTCGGACAGAGCTGCGATGACTTCGGCATTGTCAGTGAGAGGGGCAAAGTGCAGGTCTGAGGTCATCTTGTAGCTCCTAGGTCTAGCTCCTGGCGATCGGGACGACATAGGTATAGGCATTCGCCGACTCGTTGGCGATCGTAGTGTTCGCCGGCGCCCCAAAGGCGAGGCAATCGCTGGCCGTGAGTTCGCGCTGCTGGCCGCCCTCTTCGACGGCCAACCTTCTCCTCATCACCCAAACCACCTACCAGATGCAACCTCGTCGGCGTAGGCGTCGAAGAACTTGATAAAACTTACCAGGTCGTTGAAAGAAGGATTATTTCGCTCCTAGGCAGAAAGAAGCGTGAGAGACTCGCGGTCAGGAGTGAGGCGAAGTATCTGAGCCGGGAATTTCCCGGTGCCGAGGTCTACCCATTCGGCCGCGGCGATCTCGATCGGCCAACAGCACCAGAGCGTTGAGCGCGACGCCCACTTTAAACCGTCATCGCCCGTCCCCATCAGTCTTCCTCTCTGTACTCATTTTCATACATGGTGTAGGGGTACTAAAAGTGAGTCAACCAGCCCCCAACTTTGCCGATGCCGACCGGTGGACGCGCCTCCTGTTAACGCCAAGGTTGGCGCTCGGCAACGCGAAGAAATCTGGGCTGCCACACTACTCGCTACTCTCGGCGTCGCGATGGACGGTAGCCCTGTCGATCGCGCTCGCGACGGCTGACAACTTTGCCGAGCCCGATCTCTGGATACACATGCTGACCGGTCAGACGACGCTCCGCACCGGTCATATTCCGCGCTTCGATACCTATTCCTACAGCGCGGCGGGAATGCCGTGGCATAACCACGAATGGCTGTCGCAGGTGGCGCTGGCCTTCTGCTATGCGCATCTAGGGATACTCGGCCTCAAGCTTCTGAAGATTCTGGTCGTGAGCATCTTGATAATTGCGCTGGCGATCGGGATTTCCGCCACCGGCGCATCGGGCCGGGTGCAAAGGCTGACCCTGATTCTCAGTGCCGTTGCGCTATCGTTCCAGATGGAATTTCGACCGCAGCTCTTTACCTTCATGATGATGAGCGTGGTCATGGCATCAATCGCGATCGAGGTTTATCGCGGCCGGGCAGTACTATGGCCGCTGATTCCGATGTTCGCCTTGTGGGCCAATTTCCACGGTGGTTATATCGTCGGACTCAGCGCAATGGGCATTACGACGGCGGTTTTGTTCCTCCGGGAGTTCGGAGGCGTGCGCCCCAAACGGTCGGCGTGGCGGCTGGGATTGGTCACCCTCGGATGCGCGGCGGCGACGATTCTCAATCCGTTCGGCGTAGGCTTGTGGATGGGAGTGGCGCATTCGGTCGGCGATCCGCTGATTCATCAGATAGTGAATGATTGGGTGCCGCTGCCGAAGTTGATGTTATCCATCTGGCGGGATTCCAAGCCGGAACTACTTCAGGATGTGGTGCCGTTGCTGCTGTTTGCTGGGTTTGTCGCGTCTGTTGCGATTGCTCGCGACTTCGAGGACGCGGCGCTGGTCGCGGTCGCGACGATTTTCATCGGAGCCGGCTTCTATGCTGCGCGCAACGTAGCGCTGGCCGTAATCGCGGTCGCGATTCCGCTGGCGCGCCACACCAGTTTGGTGTTGGAGCGCCGCCAGGATGTTCGCCAGGATATTCACAGGGACATTAAGGTTGGGGAGCGTCCGCCCGTCAGCAACGAACCGCCGGCGGCGCTGCTCGCGATGTGCGCGCTGGGCATCGCGATTGCCGGTGGAACTTTCTCCAATCGGCTCAAAACCTGGAAGCCAATACCTGCCGGTGCGCTGGCGTTCATGGAACAGCATGAACTTCGCGGCAACCTTCTTAGCCAGTTCGAATGGGGCTCGTATGTGCTCTGGCACGACCGCGGTGCGTTTAAGGTCTACATCGACCCTCGCGGCGAGTTGGTCTACACGGACAAGCAGGAGCGGGATTACGCGATTTTTTACTACGGTAAGGATGGCGCAGACCGCCTGCTCGACGCGTTTCCGCACGATTTTATATTAATCGGCACGCACACCAAGGGCTGCGACGTCGTGAGGAACGACGCGCGCTGGCATTTGCTGTATAGCGATCAAACTGCGGCGCTCTTCGCACGCACCGCGCTGCCAGGGCAAGCGCCCGTTGTCGGCAACGTTGCTGATAGCGATGATAAGCCGGCCGACACTTATTTTCCTTGAGGCGCTACCTACCGCCGATGGGCGCGCGCGTCCACGAGCTATACGATCGGGTAGTGAGGGAAAAGCATCGCGAGAAACTGCAGGCCATCTAGGGAAGCTCTGCACAAGTGTTTCGGTTCGGGTATAAAGAGTTAGTTTGGTCGGCGGATGATTCCGTGACCGCGGCTGGTCAGGCTGATCGAACCGCACTACCCCAAAGCCGGACAAGGTCGCCAGCCGCTGGGGCTGGAGAAGATGCTGCGGACCTATTTCCCGCAGCAATGGTTCAATCTGTCGGACCCGCAGGCCGAAGATGCGATCTGCGACAGCGAGTCGATGCGGCGCTTCGCACGGGTCGAGCTGGGCGAGGAGGCGGTACCGGACGAGACCACGATTCTGCGCTTTCGCCATTTGCTGGAGCAGCATGGACTGACCCAAGCGATCTTCAATTCGATCACCGGGCTGCTGGAAGAACGGCGGCGGTGGCTGCGCTCGGGAACCATCGTGGACGCGACCATCATCGCGGCGCCGAGTTCGACCAAGAACGCCAGTGCGAGTCGCGACCCCGAGATGAAGCAGACCCACAAGGGCCGCAACTGGCACTTCGGGATGAAGCTGCACATCGGAGCGGATAAGCGCGGTATCGTGCATACGGTGAGAGCGACCGCTGCTAACGTAGCCGACATTACCCAGCTGCCCGATCTGCTGCACGGGCAGGCGCGCGAGCTGTTCGGCGATCAAGCGTACTGGAAGGAAGACGATCGAAAGTTTCTCGAGGCTTGCGGAGTGCGCTACCGGATCAACCGGCGCCCTACCTCCCAGCGGCCGTTGAGCGAGCGCTGGCGGATGATCAACCGGGCGCGCTCGCGGACCCGGGCGCGCGGCGAACACGCCTTTCGGGTGGTCAAGCAACTGTGGGGTTTCGCCAAAGTGAGATACCGCGGTCTGGCCAAGAACCTGGCGCGAGCGCAGACCATGTTTGCGCTCGCCAACCTCTATCAAGTCCGCAGACAACTGCTCCCAGCAGGGGCCAGGTGTGCCCTGTGAGAGAACTTCGGGCCGCTAGCAGTCTCGGTGGCGACCATCGCCGGACCACCTATCACTCGATCTCCCTTCTCTGAACCCAAGTGTCATGACCACTTCAGACAATCGCTCCCGCACAGCGACCTGTGCAGAGCTTCCCTAGCCGGCAAAGCTAATCCGAAGCAGGCGGCCGCCAATCCGGCATAGCCGATCAACCCTGCCTGCCCGTCTCGCTGCTTCCTAGAAGGCTCGCTCGACGCGCTCTACGTATTGCGCATACTGCGCGGCCTCCGAAGACGCCGCCGGATGCGGAACGACACGAGTGGTCAACGCTTGGATTTCTCCGGATTCAACTGCGGCCAGCCGGTTGCGTCGACGTCGTGGATCGGATCGAGAGCCAGCAATTGCTCGACATCGGTGTACTTTTCGAGTTGCGGATGCTCGAAAGCGGGCTTCGCGGTCGGAGCCGGGCTGTCGAGGGCTTCAGTTCCGCTCGAGTTTGCCGGCGCTGAGCCATCCTCCTGAATCAGCCCCTCCTGTCGCATCGTATCAAGAAGCTCTCGCACCGCTCCTTGAATCTCGGTCCTCGAACCTTCGTAGCGGGCGCATAGGTTGTTAACGATCGTTGCGACTGAACGGCCACCGATGATCAGGCCCCAAATCGCGAACGCAGTACCTCGGACGCTATAGTAAGTTCCCTTTTCGAGATGGACTATCAGAGCTTCATCGCCGAACGATTCCGAAACAATCGGTGGATTCTTGACGCTGAACTTCATTGACCTCTCCATCTCGAGGCCTTCGATAGGTGAAGTCAAGTGGAAGTCGCCGATGGTCCGCCCTGAGAATGTGAACCGCGTCTGAACATGATCTGTCCAACTTTGAACGCGGTCCGCGAAACAGCGAAGCCAGGCAGTTCGGACATTCGCTGAAGATCGAAGGCGTATTGAAGATGGCGCGGGAAGGTCAGCAGGACATCCGCAAGCCCGGCACCTCGGTTCCACCGCAGGTGGCTGAACCATAGCCGCCAAAGCATAGGCGGTTCCCCCGGCGAACAGTTAGTCAACCGATGCTCCATTCGCTCCACCCAGCCGGTGGGGCATGCGCTCAACTCCGCCAACACTTCATGCGGAATCGGCATAGCGAACTGCCATTGCAAAAGATGGAGCATCCTGTGCAGCCCAAAGACCAGTTGGTGTTTACGCGCAATGCGGACGAAGCGCTCCCAATCGATCGCAGGCCCGGCCCATCGCATAATGATGAATGCGTCAGCAATCCGTGGCGGCCACGCAGCGTCGAGGAAAACGCGATTTTCCCACCTGTGTGTGCGAATTACTGATTTCGCCAGAATCAGCAATTCGCCACACACAGGATGGCACGATGCTCGCACTATGCTAGGAACATTACAAAACTGTTCAAGCTTAGAAGTAATTTAAATCTGACCAGATCAACGGGCCTCGGTGGAGCGTTTGCCTATGTGCAGCGTGAAACGCACGACAAGTACCGTTGATGCCGCACGATAGAACGACTAACGCGAGCTTCGATGATGACGGCGATCGCGGTACGCAGCGAAAGCGCCCACTGACCCCATGGAAAGGCGACGAAATGATTAAGCGGTCTTTGGAGGAGTCCTTGACCAAAGGAACAAAAAGGCGCAGCTGGCTCCACGGCGAAGAAGGCCTAAGGTGGCTTATCGAATTGACCTCTGTGGACGTAAAAAAGCTTGCGGCCGATCGTCCTGCAGATGTCGCGAACCTAGTTTACGACCTTGAGAGGTGGCTTGGGGTCCGTGACGATGGACCGCTTACGAGGCAGATTCGGAGGCTCTTGCGACGACCGGCCCTCTTCCAACCATTAGTTGACAAGATGTCTGCACCGATCGCGGCCGTGGCCGATCGTCGCAGGTTTAGTTATCGTTACTCTGACGGGCATGTAGAAGTTGACGCGAATCGACTGGAAGACGGCGCTGGTCGGATGGTCTCCTCCCGGTTCACAGACCTCCTAGATGCGGTGATGCATGTCGCCATTCAAGACCTGGACGGTCCGTATGCCCGTCTCGGGCGTCGCTGCCAGGAAGAGCCTTGTCACCGGATATCTCTCCCATCACGACGCTCGCAGATCTATTGCTCGCACCGTTGCGCAAATTCGCACGCGAGCCGTAACTATCGTGCCGCAAACCGCCGTAAACGCGCCGAGCGCGAGCGCGAACGGTATAGGCGAAGGGTGATTAGTCGCCTCGGCGGCGGCGCCATAAGAGTTGGGCGCCGACTGCGTTCGAAGGAGTCGAGGGCTGAATCTCCGGACAGAAACGCGGAAGAAGAGGCTGACACAAAGCCCAGCACGTAGCATGAAACTCGAGTCGGAAATTCGGCGAGAAAACGCGAACAAACTCACTTTTTCCGAAACCGCTCAGGCTATTTTGTCTGAACGATACTTCGTACGCGACGCCGACGGCCGATATGTCGAAGATGCGCCAGCGATGTTTCGGCGGGTCGCAGTTCGTGTCGCGGAACCCTCGCACGACTATGGAGAGCGCGTTGAGCAGTGGGCGGAGAAATTTCTCTCGCGCATGGAGCGGATGGAGTTTGTGCCCAACTCGCCCACGCTCATGAACGCGGGCATCGCCGGCGGCCAACTCGCAGCATGCTTCGTGCTTCCGATCGAAGACGACCTCGAATCGATTTTCTCCGCGCTCAAACTCGCAGCGCGGATTCATCAGACCGGTGGCGGCACCGGCTTCTCGTTCAGCAAACTGCGTCCCCGCAACGATTTCGTGCGCTCGACCGGCGGCATCAGCTCGGGACCGGTGTCATTTGTCGAACTCTTCGATCGCACCACAGCGGTAATTCGACAAGGCGGCCGGCGGCGCGAACATGGCAGTGCTGCGCGTCAACCAGCCGGACATTTTGGAATTCGTCAACGCGAAGCGCAGTCCCGGCCGCCTCGAGAATTTCAAACTTTCGGTAGGTATCACCGACGGGTTTCTCACCTCCCTTAGTATCAGGAGAAAAGTTTGCACTGCGTAATCCGCGCTCGAGCCTCGTCACTGGTTCTGCCGATCCTCACGAATTGTTCGATGCGATCGTCAACTCAGCGTGGCAAACGGGAGAGCCCGGACTACTTTTTCATGACGAGATAAATCGCCACAATCCGACGCCGCAGTTGGGATCGATCGAGGCGACCAATCCGTGTGGCGAGCAGCCGCTGCTGTCGTTGGAGTCCTGCACCCTCGGCTCGCTCAATCTGAAAGCCTTCGCGGCGGATGAAAACGGACTGGATTGGCCGCGCCTGCGCGAAGGCGATTCGCGATGGCGTCGTCTTCCTCGACAACGTTATCGACGCGAATCGCTATCCCACCGCCGAGATCGCCGAAGCGACTCGCCGCACGCGCAAGATTGGACTCGGCGTGATGGGCTTCGCGGATCTGCTCGCGATTTCCGGTATACCTTATGATTCGGCGCAGGCAGTGCCGCTCGCCGGGAAGATCGCGAAGTTCATTACGGCGACCGCGCGCGAGATGTCGATTGAGCTGGGCGCGAAGCGGGGGTCGTTTCCCGCATTCAATTCCAGCGTGTGGGCGACGCGAGGGTTGTCCTCGATACGCAATGCCGCAGTGACCTGTGTTGCGCCCACCGGGACGTTGAGCATCATCGCGGGCGTGAGCGGGGGTATCGAGCCGTTCTTTGCTCTCGCCACGCGACGCCGCACCCTCGATGATCGGCAGTTCGTCGAAGTCAACGAGCTCGTCAGCGCCGAGTTGGAAAAGCTCGGCGCCATCGGACAGGACGCGCTGAGCGTGATTCGCGAGACTGGCTCGCAGCGCAATGCGGACGGCATCCCCTCGCAATTGAGGCGGCGCTTTCCGGTCGCACTCGAGATTCCATGGTCGGCGCATCTGGCCGTGCAGGCGGCGTTTCAGGAGCACATCGATGCCGCCGTTTCAAAGACGATCAACCTGCCCTCCGATGCGCCATCGACGTTGGTGCGCGACGTGTTCAATGCCGCTGCGAGACTGCGGCTGAAAGCCGTGACAGTATATCGCTACAGCTCGCGGCCGCGGCAGGTGCTGTCCTTGTTGGAACCAGAAAGCTACGAGTGCCGCGAGTGCGCTGTGTAACGCGAATAATCTCCGCGCATGGCGATGACGACGATGGCCGAGTGTCTCTTGGTTTTCGAGCGAAATCGCAAGTATCACCGGATTCCCGACGCCGAGGTTGAAGACTGGGACGAGGTGCTGGAGGAACTCGACGGCAACCCACAGCTCATCGAGAGCGTTGAGGGATGGGCGCCGTATACGCACGCCTATCGGTTCCCCGATGGCTCGGTATACTTCGTAGCGCTCGAGGCGGAAGAGGAAAGCGAAGACTAGTGGTTTGTAACGGTGAAATCGAAAGTAGGAATGCTAAGTTGTTGGGATGCTGGGAACCACGCTCCGACTGTCGCAGCGCGAATCTCAAGAACTCCATGCGCGAGCGCGCTCGCGGGTGCTGCGCGCCGATGATGTGCGCCGCGCGCGGCTGATCTTGATGCTGGCCGAGGGTCAATCATGGTCCGCCATCCAGCATGCCTTGGGCTGTAGTTCGGCCTACATCGCACTTTGGCAGGCCCGCTTTGCCGAGCAGCGTCTGGCGGGCCTGTTTGCCCGCCATCAGGGGCGGCCAGCGACGAAGCGCACTCCGCGGCTGGAAGCCCGCATCCCTGGCCTGGACCCGCCGCGCGCCGGAGGATGGCTCTACTGACTGAAGCAGCCGCAAGCTGGCGCGGACGCTGGGGGTCAATCACATGATGGTCGCGCGAGTCTGGCGGCGCGCCGGGCTTAAGCCCCATCGGCTGGAGCGCTACATGGCCTCCGATGATCCGGACTTCGAGCGTAAGGCCGCCGACGTGATCGGGCTCACGTTAATCCGCCGCAGGACGCCGCCGCAGTATTTTGCGTCGATGAGAAGACCGCCATCCAAGCGCTCGATCGCCTCGACCCGGTGTTGCCACTTAGCCCTGGGCGGGCCGAACGTCACGGCTTCGAGTACTATCGGCATGGCACGCTCTCGCTCTACGCTGCGCTCAACACCAAAAGCGGCAAGGTCCTGGGTCAGACCGCCGCCCACCATACCACCGCGGAGTTGGTGGCCTTCCTCGGCCAGATCGTTGCGCTGGAATCCAAAGGCCGGGAGATTCACATCATCGCCGACAACCTCTCAGCGCATAAGACCAAGCGGGTAGCGCAGTTCCTGGCCGAGCCTCCCAAGCTGCACCTGCATTTCACTCCGACCTATTCCTGGTGGCTCAATCAGGTCGAACTGTGGTTCGCCCGGATTGAACGCGAGGTGGTCGCCCGCGGGGTCTTCACCTCGGTCAATGACCTGGCGCGCAAGCTCATGCGCTACCTCCGCCATCACAACCAGCACGCCGCGCCCATCAAATGGGCCTACCGCGACTTCTCTCACCGAATCATCGCCACTTTTGATTCAGCTGTTACAGGCCACTAGCGTCTTCAACCGAGGATGCTCAATCGCATTGCTCAAGGTCCGCCCCTCCCCAAGGCAGAACCAGCATTGCTCGACTCTCCGACAGAAGCGAGTCGCGCCCAACTCCCGCGTAACGTCGGGAGAACGATTTACCATCACCTGCGATGGAAAGTCTCAACCTGGAGCTGTGGGTTGCGGTTCTCTATGGCGGACTTTCGCTGCCGCACCTGCCTCGGTCTGTCTTATTAGAGTCAAGGCGAAGATGCTTTAACGCGTGGTGTGAGCCAGGTCTCGAAGTGGCATTTGGCTCCAGCTGATAAATAGCATAAGCCCGAAGCGTCGATTGCGTTCCTCGCCGATCTGAACTTGATCGAGGACCTGTTTCATCCGCCTGCGCGAGTTCCGCCCCCTTCAGACATCGAGGGCGCCGATCGCGTCAATCAAAGACTTGCGTACAATCTCTTCCGTATTCGCTGTCGGACGCCACCTGCGACGAAGTTGGATATCCATGGCGGGTGCGTATTCAAGGAGCAGAGCCTGGAATTTTTGATCGCCCATAACCGCCTTGTTCACAATTTGCGTGAATATCACCTCCAGTCTAGAGAGTACGCGTTGTTGCCCGTTCTCGGTCACGGAAACCTCTTCATCGAGCCCTCGGAGGATGAGCTTTCTAATGCTCCTGGGAGCTCTGGGGCGCCCAAACGGATTGCCAGAGCACCCCTTTTGAAAGCGCGTCTGCATAGGTGGTCTACGGTATCCCACCTGGTAGGTCTGCCCCTGCCTTCGTTTGCTCGATCGCGGCTGATCGATGGGTAGAGGGGCGTCGGTGCGTTCTTATCTTTCAGCTCGCTTGCCGCGAATGCCATTGGCTGGTAGGAGTCACCGGCTAGCGCGCGACGAATCAGCGGAACGGTTTCCGGCGAAAGGCCCTGACTATTATGTTTCGGTTCATTCAGTAGACGGTCCAGCCCCGCGGATCTGAACAGCAAGCGAATTGACGGTAGTGACCTTTCATAGCTTGGTGTATCAACCGAATGACCATGACCCGAAGCTTTGTGGTCTTAGTTTCGTGCCCGTTCTGCTTAACGAGCACCGACGCCAGCAGCGCTTGTTTGAGCAGGTCGCGGAGTTCTTCGTGCCGCGCGACTTTCCTCGCGGATTGCCGGATTGGCCCTTCTTGAACCGCGAATGCTTGGGAGGTTTGCGGTAACCTACCTCGTACTCCTCGTCGTTCTCGGACCAGCGGTCGTCTTCGAAGGATTCCATCCTGCCACCTCAGCCTCTGCCTCTGCGAACGTCGGCCAGTCTCGGCGTGTTGTGCGGTCTGGCGCGTGTACGCCTGCCACCGCCTCACAATGACATCGACGTAGCTTGGATCGAGTTCGAGTCCGTAACACCGTCTCCCCGTGCGCTCCGCTGCGATCACGGTGGTGCCGCTGCCGAGAAAGGCGTCGAGCACCACGTCCCGCCGGTCTGTGCAATCCATAATCGCGTCGGCCACCAGAGCAGCGGGTTTCACAGTCGGGTGAAGGGCAAGCAGGTTGCCCTCCTCACCCGACCGAGAGAACGAATTTGCGCACGGATAATTCCATACATTAGTGCGGTTGCGGCCGTACTGTCCCAACTGGACGTTGTTCCGATGCGAGCGGCGCCCGCGCTTGAACACCGACACCAGCTCGTGCTGGCTTCTGTAAAGTGATCCCATTCCGGCGTTGTCTTTGACCCAGACACAAACATTTTTCAGTTCGCTGTACACCTCACGCCCAGCGGCGAGCAGCTCGCCCATGTGCCTCCAGTCCATACAAACATAGTGGAGGGCTTCTGGGACGCTATATCTCGCGAGCAATGAGCAGGCCTTGCTCAGGAAGCGCCGGAACTCGTCTTCGCTCAGCTCTCCCGACGCCATCGCGAACTCGCGATGTTGAATGGCACCGGAGCCGCTCACGTTGCCGCCGATTCGGACATTGAAGGGGGGATCGGTAAACACCATTGTCGCCCGGCTGTTTTTCATCAACGATGCATATGCGGTCTGCTCCAGAGCGCTGGCACATAACACTCTGTGTTCGTTCAGGAGCCAGAGGTCCCCGGGGCGGGTGACGGAAGGTCCGCTGACTGGTTCGGGCAGGCGGTCGGCGCGAGCATTGCATTCCTCGTTCGAGGAAGACAGTTGCTCGATGCGTAAATCGATTTCGCCGATCTCGAAACCGGTTACCTCCAGACTGAAGTCCAGGTCCATTGTGGCGAGCGCCTCGAGCTGCTCAGCCAGCAACCGGTCGTCCCAAACGCATCATGGCCTTGACGGGCCGTTGAGCGCCTGTCATTTAGTTCACGGGGCCTCATGTCCTTCTCGCGTCTCTTGGTATCTGCAATCCTCTTGGCGCTTGCCGCAGCGCTCCTGGCGGCCCGACCCGCCCGGGCCGGCGAGGTCACCACGCCCAGCGGCCTGCGCATCATCGACGTCAAGGTGGGCGTCGGCCCCGTGCCGCACGCCGGCCAGACCGTGACGGTCAATTACACTGGCTGGCTGTTCGTTAACGGCAAGCAGGGCAAGAAATTCGACAGTTCGCTCGACCATGGCGCGCCGTTTTCCTTCACGCTCGGCCAGGGCCAGGTCATCAAGGGCTGGGACGAAGGCCTCGCCACCATGCATGTCGGCGGCAAGCGTACGCTGATCATTCCGCCGGACCTGGGTTATGGCGCGAGCGGCGCCGGGGGCGTTATCCCGCCGGGCGCCACGCTGATGTTCGACGTCGATCTGCTCGGCGTGAAGTAGCGGCGCTCGCGCGCGGCTGCGCAGTAATGCTTGCCGACGTCCTCGCGCCTGGCCCAAACTGGCGCAACGAGAACCACTTCGCCTCGGAACAGGATCAAAACGCGTTCGGATGGTTTGACGGTCTCCGGGTTTACTGCCCCTCCGAAGATCTCGATGAAATCGGCTTGGCGCCGATTAATGCTCCAGTATCCCGCGCCCGATGGGTCCATCAGCGATGATGACCTTTCCGAAATACACTGCGATGTCCATGAAGAGCAGCGTGCGGTACGACAGCTACATGGTTAAGCAGAGAATTCGGAATCGATAGCAACTTCGCCCTGGAAACGTGGAAAGTCGCCCCGAGAAAAGTCCTGGTTAACTTCGCCTCGCTCAGGTTCTATGCGGCGCAGCAGCGGAACGCTGAGACGGATCGACCGTCGGTGGATTCGACCGGGTCATTTGCTATCGCCCTCGGGATATCGATCGAAACTTTCGCATTCGCAATAGGGCCATGCTGAGGTCCCGCACCGGCGCCGGATACTGGCTCTGGAAGCCATACTTCATCAAACGGGCGCTAAGCATGCTCAATGAAGGGGACTTTCTGCTCTATTGCGACAGCGGGAGCCATTTCATCGATCGCATCGATCCTTTGATCGAAATCGCCGTCCGGACCCAGCAGCAGGTCATCCCTTTCGAGCTGACTCATCTGGAAAGGCGCTACACCAAGCGCGACGCCTTCATCCTTATGGGCTGCGACACAGCGCGGTTCACCGATACCCGTCAGCGGTTGGGCGGCTTCATTCTTCTGCAGAAGTCTGCATTTGCAGAGGCGTTCGTTAACGAGTTTCTGGACTTGGCGCAGGATCCGCGATTGATAACCGATATGAAAAGTCGGCTCGGTTCCGACTATGCCGACTTTGTCGCCCATCGCCATGATCAATCGATCTTCAGTTTACTAACCAAGCGATATGGGCTTACCGCTTACCGCGACCCCTCACAGTGGGGCAACAGTTTGCGGGAGGAGTACCCGGCATCAACCTACGGCCAGCTCATCGAGCTGACAAGGGAGAGAACCTCCGGTCCCGACGCCCTCCTGTTGTGGTGGTGGAGGCGGATGCGCGCGAGGCGTTCTTCGGCATCGCGAGCTGGCCCTAGATGTTGAAGCTGGCACAAGACGCGGAACGCTCTGGCGCGTTCGATTCGGTGTGGGTGGGAGACAGTGTGATGGCGAAGCCGAGTCCCGAATCCGTCGCGCTACTGGGCGCGCGGCGATAGCGCACGTCCAGCATGAATGTCTCCACGCTGGTCAGATCCGAGAGCGCGGACTTTTCGGAGGCCAGAGAGGCCTGGTCGATATCCGCAAGTGCGATCTTCGCGCCGGCACCTGCGAGTGCGCGAGCGATGACGAACGAAGCGTCTTCGCTATCGCTCCCTGTGCTCCGCAAAATTATTCGTGTGGCGACCCGCGCACCACGAAGATGATCTTGTGTCCGTGGTAGGGTGAGGCGTGTCTACAGCGGGCGGTCGTGCCGAGGGCTACTCCTCCGGTCCGCGGTGTGAAGTCGCCTCATCGTCAACCCAGTTTGCCGGGTAGTGGTCGCACACGTTCCATGAGCGGCCAGGCACCGTGTCCAACCGCACCCGGTGCAGAGCGCCGCATCATGCGCGGTGTAACCAAACTGCGGTCGCGCGTATCAGGATGTTGCTATTCGTTGCGGACCAAGTTTTGAGGAGGCACAGGTTACGGATTCATAAACTACCGCCGATCTCACTGCCATGAATACCGCTCCACGTTTCTCCATCCTGTAGAAAATGTCAGAGTCTTCGCCGCCGGTTAACCCGTAGGCCGGATTGAAGAGCTCTCCAAGGGCAAACAGGGCAGACCGGCGCACAAGAGCATTGCCAGTCCCGGTTTGCCCCCACCGCAGCAAAGCGCCTATGGTCCGTTCCTGGGCCGGATATGCAGCACGAATCCATTCTGGAATAGCGGTTTCAAAGCGCCGACCGACGAAGCCAAAAACACCGTTAACATGGCTAGCGTGCGCGAACGTCCATAGCTCTAACAACCAGCGCGGGTCAGCCCCTTCATCATCATCAATGAAGGCGATCCACTCGCCCTGCGAATATCGCACGGATCGCGTGCGGGCCAAGGCTATGCTCCGTACCGGCTCGACATCGTAGATAACTTCCAATGCGTCGGCATTGGCCTGTCGAACAATGGGCTCTGCCGATCGCTCGGCATCATTGTCAATCACGATCACCTCTCGAGAAGGTGTCGCGGGATCCAGACTTCGAAGAGAGCGCAATAGCGACGATATGCCGACCGAACGCTGAAAGGTGCAGATACAAATGCTAATTTCCGGTCGCATATGCAAATCACTTCCCGCGTTCTTAATTGCGACGTCTGTCTCTTAGCGGCGCTACTGCGAGTGCGGAACCTCGAGCCATACTAGCAGCGTGGTGCTTAGTGGACGACATGCTTTTGACAATCCGGTCTGGCCTACTAAAAGTGTTGCAACTTTGAAGAAAGTGACGGAGGACTCCCCGAAAAGAACTGGGCGGCCTGACACCTTCGATGCCCAGTCGCTCTCGGGGTGTCCTCGTCAACCGTTTTCAAAGTTGCAACACTTTCTCAAGGAGCATCTCCAGGAGATTTCCTTTCGTTCTTGCCTCTACCGGTTGGACTACTGAACCGAAGCACTTTCTTTGCTGGGTTCGACCCGCAGGCGATCCGAACCCGAAGGCTGCCAGCGTCCATGGGCTAATTGGACGCGAAAAATTCCGTTGCACTTCCCTCAGGCCGCCTGTAAGCGACGCGGCCCGAAGGCGCATTTCAAGACGCATTTTACCACGAGCCGGAGAACGTGGTTCAATCGGTCGGGATCCCGACGGCCTAACTCGGAGCGTCTAACCCAAAGCCACATCGGCCAGCCCAGCGAGACGGAGCAGAAACAAATCTTATACCATTGCTTATATAAGGCAGACGAAAACGCAGGTTCAGGAAATACCCTAGCTTTCAGGTTAGCGGCTTGGAGGCCCAGAAGCCAAACCTCGGCTCGGTGAATAAAATCCAAACTAGGTCGAAACTGTGACTCGGGCTGCAGGCGGCAGACCGTCTCATGCAGATCAGCATTCTTCCTTGGTCGGAGTGATGTTGAGCAGCGCGAGTTGGTTCAGCCTTACGCCCTTCGTAGCTTCCATTTGCCCTTCGAAATGGCGAGAGCTGATTTGAAAACTGTGCCGGCGGTAATGCAACAGGACCTGCGGGATATTCGCCAGGCGGCAAAAGGTTTTCGCACACGTCCACATTTCATAATCCACGGCTAGTGTCCTGAGTTAGAAGTTAGTTGAATAAGTTGTGGTCCCTCGCCGTCTTTCGGATAGGAGGAAGGAGGCGGATGAGGACCGGGAGACCGATAGCACCTTTGAGCGCGACGGCTGAAGAGCGGGAACGGTTGCAGCAATGGGCGCGGCGGCCCAAGACCGCGTCAGGATACACGCCTGACGAAAGCAACCAGGCGGCAATTCCAATGGCGATCCCGAAACCAAGGTTAGTCAACGACAGAGCAGGAGGTAGCGGCCGACCGCGGCAGTGGCGATTTCGATGGCCTGTACGGCTACCGGTATCCGGGCCCTGGCTGCAAGTCTTATCAGGCGATCACGTAGGTCTCTTCTAGCGTAGAGCAGGAAAAACAACAGGACAATGATCAACAAGCCCTCGCCAAAGCCCGCAAGTATTGGCCAGGCGGGTTTGAGAACTTCCAGCATGGCTGGCGGCGCCGCCTGAGCCGCTGCCAGTCCTGGATTGCCATCGACTATCGCCAACACCGGCGCACCGAGATCGCGGCGCCCAGCGAGCGCACCGCATCGAGCCAGGCGTCCGCGCTCTCAACCCCTGCCAGGCGCAGGTCGAGCACCACCCGGCGGCCAGCGGCGCAAACCCCCAGCGTGACCAGCACCGGCACTCGCACGCGCTTGTTCCCGATCCTCATCCGCGGATACCAGCCGTCGAGAAACAGGTAGCGGATCTTCAGCTCGCCGAGATCCCGCTGTGCCCACGCCGCGAAATCCTCCCGCAAGCGCCCGACCAGACCCGATACTGCGTCCTTGGACAACGGCGCACCGCGCTACAGCGGGCCGAGCGCTCCACGCAGCCGCCGCGTGTTAGTGCCGCTCAGGTACACTCCGAGGATCGCCTCGTCGACTCGCTCGGTGCGGCGCTGATAGCGCGGAATGATTCGGCCGCGCCACCCGCGCCGGCGGCCATCTTCGCCCTCGATCCGGGCCCGCGGCATGGCGATGGCGGTTGGCCAAGGCTGCTCGTCAGCGTTCGCGCGCGCTCACCATGCCGATACCCAGTTCGAACCAGACCGACTCGCTGCGATCGTGCCGCGCCCAGCGCGGCCTCCCGTTCCTCATCGACGAGGCTCTCGATGGTGGTCCGGATCCGCTCCCGCATCAGCTCCTCGAGCGCGCCTTTCTCTTGCCGCTCACACCTGCGATCGCTTTCCATGGCGTCATCCTCCGGCACCCGCCTCCCAGCGGGCGCCAGTTGTGGCTCAACTCGCCGGATCTTGACGCTTTTTCACTTTTCCACCAACTTCGCGACACTACCTGGAATTGGAAGTTATTCGAAAAGAGTTGAGTGGCAAGCTTCGCTTGTTCCTCAACAAAAGGCCGCGCTGAATGGACATTCAGTTTTAGATCGAAGGCGCACTTTAGCTCTGTTGACACTTCCGCGTTGGATTACTAATAGCTGGCCGTCATGGCGATTGCCGCTCGGGCGCGGGCTCGGATGACGTGCGCGCGGGTGGTGGGTTGCGTCGCTGACGCCGCCGAGAGCCGCGACGGCCGGCTCAATCAAGGCGACGCGCTGAACTCGATCAGCCAAAATCGACCTTAGCGGATCGTCCGATGGGTGTACATCGAATATGTTGTAGGTTTTTGGTCCCGCTAGATCGGAGCTTGGTTTTTTGAACCGCTGGTCGGAAACGAGTCTGGAGACAGCAAAATTCCAATTTCGGGGAGAAGTTTCGGCATGAGGTTAAGAACAGGTTTGGGAGTTTTTTCACTAATCGCGGCTCTGCTGCTCGGGTTTGTTCAGGGCACTACGTTTGCCCAGGTCAAGCCGGGCGACTTAATCACGCCGCAAAATGCCACCAAGGTGAAGGACATCGTCTCGCCGGGCACCTATTACAAGGTGATGAAGGGCATGACCATGAGGATCATCCCGTCGGGGCGTATCGATTGGCCTCCGCCATATAAGGACGCCACCGAAAAGTATTCGGGGCAGGTCAGGCTTTCATCTGATCGCCGCGGCATCATCGGATACGTCGCGGGACTTCCGTTCCCGATGCTCGACCTGAATGATCCGGATGTCGCGACCAAGATCATGTGGAACAACGCGTTTCGCCCGATTTTCACCGATGACTATGATCTTCGCTTTTTCGACTGCGAAAGTGTGTACGGCGAAGCGGGCAAGAAGCAGACCTTCCAGACCGCGAACTTCCAGGTCGGCCACTATGCGGGATACAACCTGGTTGGACGCACCGAAGTCGAGCCGATGCCGTTTGATCCTGATTTCAAGACCACCCATCGCTACTGGCTGTTCGGGCTGTATCCGATTCTGGCTCCCGCGGAAATCAAGGGAACCGGCTTCGTGCGCTGGCGTTATTCGGATCCACTAAAGGGCGACGATGTGTGGGCGTTCCTGCCGGCGGCACGCCGCTTGCGCCGTCTTAATGAAACCAGCTTGAGCGACTCAACCGCTCCCGGCACTTCGGCTCACGCATGGGATCCGGACCACTACACCGGCTTCAACGCCAAGAACGAGGAGTACAACTACAAGCTTCTCGGTGACAAGTCGATACTTACGGTCGCAGAGGCGCTGCATTCACCGGAGATCCGATGCGAGACGGACAACGGCGCGAGCGCCTGTCCTGAAGGTTGGGAACTCCGCCACGACTACATAATCGAGGCTACTCCGACCGCGGATCGTGCCTCCGGCGCGCGCGACTCGAAGACCATTGTGTACATCGACTCGGAATTGTGGTTCCCGCTCGATGCGAACACCTATGACCGTCGCGGTGAGCTGCGCATCAGCAACATCCATATGGTCGCGTATCGTGACCGTCCGGTTCCGGATGCCAAAGTAGCGATCTATCCGTTCAAGCGCCTGTTCGTGGTTGGCGCGGTGTTGACCGACGTCCAGTCGGGTCTGGCAACGATGTGCTATCTGCCCGGAATCGATACCCCGGAGCGTGAATGCTGGTACATCAATATGGGCGCGGTGGATAAGTCCTTCTTCCAACCGCAGGCGATGGAGATGGCGGCAGGCCGGTAGTAATTCGGCCTCGGCGCTGTTCGCCGGTAACCTTCGAAACCTCGGGTGCGGCCATGTTGCCGCACCCGAGTTTCACTTCATCACGCGGGACGACCACTCCCCACGCGACGACCATCCCCTTTTCCTGTCATTCCGAATGAGGCTGCTGAGTCGAGCGACCTCCCCCAGAACTCCCTGCGCGCCGGAAGAGTTCCATTCATCATAGATTGCGTGACTTGGGGGCGCGCGATCACTCCTTCTTGACCAAACCGGTTACCCCGGCAGCGAGCATCGCGGAGAGAAACCATCCCATCGCGGTGTGAAACCACAGGTAGCCGCGCAGCCAAGTTCCAATCCAATGGGGTTCGGTGTGAGGATTCGGCAACCAGTCCTTTTTCTGATGCAGATCGATCAGCGGCAGGACGTTCTCCAGAGAGAAGACAAAGCTGGTGAACGGCTGGTAATAGTGCGGCGGCTTATTGTCATGGCAAGTGAAATACTTGTAGGCGGCTTGGTCGGTGGGGGTGATCGCGCCGCGGTTATATCCGCACGAGAAGACTGCGGTGCCCAACAAGGTAAAAAACAGAATTCCCCACAGTGCGCGCAGCGGTTGGTATCCGTAACCGCTGGTCATTCTGAGGATCCATTGCGCGGACCAACGGAAGAGATCGGTCAGCCAATTCCACAATCCTTTGCCGACTTCCGGCGGCTGCTCGACGGCAAGGTCTCTTGCCGGAGCCGGCGTCTTGCACCGAGGAAGCTTCGATAGCAGATATACTTTTGCTCGCTTGCGTATGCTCTTCCCTAAGAGTTCCCGGCGCGCGTTGGAACTCGCGATCAGAACCTTGGCGGCTCCGTCTTGACCCTCCTGTCTGAACACTTTCGCGATTTGGGCAAACGGCTGAGGCTTGTGTGGGTCGCGGCAGCCTTTCAGCCAGTCGAGACGCTCGGTGGCATGGAACATCTGGCCGCCGAAACTTTCGTATTCAAAGCCATCGAGATTAAGCTTTCCGTCGATCGGCCAGCTCGCGAGGTCGTCAAGCAGCACCCCCACCGTAGAACGGGAGACGTCCACTTCCGTATCGAGGCCGAGGTTAATTTTGTCCCAGTGGAATGCTCCCCTAACGGTAGCGTTGCGGGCCTCCAAGCCAGCGCCGAAACCGTCGATAAACTGTGCGTGGTGGAAACTAACAGAGCCTTCTATCTGAGCAAGATTCAGCCTTATCCAACCGTCCGTAACGAATCGATGCGGTTCTGCCTCGTTTTGCGGATCCATGCTGCGGAAGGAAACGTGGCCTTGTATCCGAGTTCCTTCCGCATATAGCGCGGATTTGCCGGAATTGAAGAACTGCCCACCCGCGCAGATCAGGGAGG
Organism: uncultured delta proteobacterium; assembly: GCA_963815835.1. Taxonomy (GTDB): domain Bacteria; phylum Desulfobacterota; class Binatia; order Binatales; family Binataceae; genus DATGKG01. Next base: position 500,086 of record CAWFIF010000001.1, on the reverse strand, counting down.
CGCCAATTTCGCTTTGATCGAAACTCACTTCCCCGTCAGCGCGGAAAGACCTGCGTTTGTTATCGCCACCCAGAAACACTCCACCCTGGAACTTGGCCGCGCTCGCCGCTATCGCGCAACCTCCGGGATTACTGAACCATCCGCCGTTGCAATCAAGATGGTTGCCGATCTGCGCACCGATCAAATCCACTTGCCCAACCGCGATAAAGCGACGATTCAAAAATACGTTGCCGTCCACTTTCGCTCCGTTGGCATCCAATGCTTTACCATCGGGGCAGTAGAGGCGCGCGTGAGCACCGTTGATCGTACCCCCCACACGTACGTCGATTAGATCGACCTTGCCCCACGCACGAAAGCCGTCATTCAGAAAAACGGCGCCCTCAATCTTGGCGCCTTGAGCCCAAAGCGCGATTCCGCCGGGGTTGTGGAAGTGACCGCTGGTGCAGTTGAGTGGTCCGCCAATGGCTGCACCCAGAAGCTTCACCTGGCCCTCGCTGTGGAAGTTTTCGTTAAGATATACCTCGTTACCGATTCTCGCTCCTTCCAGGCTAAGCGCGACACCTGAAGGATTGAGAAAACTTGCGCCGCTGCAATTCAGTTCACCCTCCACTTCGCAACCGGGCAGCCTCACCTCGCCCTCGGCACTGAACGGGTGAAGAAAGAAAACTCGTCCGGCAACTCTCACACCGTCGGCCCTAAGGGCAACCTTCTCGTTGACCTTATTTTCGTTTCGCAACTGTGCACCGGCGAAGTGAAAATCGCTCGCGATCCGCGTACCGACAAAGTTGACCTCGCCATAAGCTCGAAACCCACCACGCAGGTAAACTCCACCGTCGATCTTCGCTCCATCAACCTTGAGGGCGGTTCCATCCTGATTTCGGAAGCACGCATCTTCGCAATTTAAGTCCGCGCCGATCTGAGCGCTCGACAGGTCTACGACCCCGTCCGCGTGAAACAGATCGATCGCTCCGCCGGACCGGGGACTGCTTCCGAGCCGTACACTTCCTCCCACTCTGACCCCTGCGGGGTTGATGGCGCGCCGGTTTGGATTCACGAAGGACCCGCCCCCGCAATCCAAATCTCCGCTGATCCACGCGTCGGTCAGGTCTATGTGGCCAAGAATCCGTGACTTTCCACCGAGCAGTAAGTTGCCATCCACCACCAGGCGACGGGCGTCGAACCTTTCGATCCAACTGCTGAGAAAGTTGAGCGACTTGCTCTCCGTGAAGTACAGATTGACGCCTTTCGGAATGAAGCATCTGGTCAATCTCAGGGGAAATCGTATCTTCAGATAAGAAAGATCCAACTCACCTTCAATTCGGCATACACCGACGGCTATCCCGCTCGAATGGATCTGCTTTTCGGCCTCCGGTTCGTTGCATAGCCAGCGTATCAATGCCGCCCGAATCCAGCGGTCGGAATCCCACAGTCCAGCATAGATAGGATCGTTTCCTGGATCCCAGTGATGAGTCCGGTCGGTGCCGACTCCACACCAAGCCAGCTGACCTAGCGGCGCGAGCCTCAGGAGAAGATGTTCCGCTTTCGTGAATGGTTCAAAAGACTTGGCCAATTTTACCAAATCAGACATAAGACCCCCGATCTGCGTCGGAGATGGAATCTACCACCAAGCAAGGCGCTCTCGGCAACAGTTGGTTTACGCCAGTGTCAAATCGGGAAGTACGGAAAGAACCTCTGTTTGACTGGAGGTTGGTAAAGAGCGCAGCGCGAGGAGATGCGCCCAGCGAATCCTCTCGCAAGCGACAAAGAGGGCTGGCGACCGGCGAATAGGTGCGCGGAAGTCTCTCGCGACCAAGCGTCGATCAGGATGGCGGAAAAAGAAAAACGCGAAAAGATAAAGTATCGCTCCGCTACCGGCAAACCAAGCCCGCGGCCTTCGCCAGCTTCTTTTGACGATCGTCAAACGTGTGGAAGCTGTCCGCTTCCAGCACCATCGCGGCGGTCACATGCAGGATGTCGAGGTGGAGGTGCCGAGGCGCGAGGTCCATCGCGACGCGGCGGGCAAAAATACTGAAATTTCTCGAAGCATAGAGCCCCCGACCTGCGCACGCTCGAGGCACTCGCGCCACTACTCGCGCAATCAGCGTGAGGTTCTCAAGCCGCTTCCAAAGTGGGAATCTACGTTAGATGTTTTCATCGCAGGGCTTGTCCGCACTGAGTAAACTCGACTCAGATCGGGTGTTCAGTTCGTTTTTCGGCGATGACATCGCGCAGGAGTAACTCAGAATTTCAGTCGATGCAAAAGGGAAGGCTTATGGATCCGGGTATTTCGGTCAATGGATAGAAGACGAATTCGGCTTGCCAGCATTGCATTACACCTGTGATCAGATCAACGATCCCCTAAGCCATTACCCAGGTAAATCCCGGACTTCTCTGTTCCACCGAGCACATTCATCAAGTTGGCAACGATCGCATTGTCGCGATCGCCTCCAATTACGGACATGTTCGCGTGCGCCGGGATGAAGGCGCACCGAAATTCCTGAATGACTATGCGCCGGAGCGAGGCCAATTCGGCGGCGGGATCGGCTATCTATCCGATGGCAAAGTTGTGCTGAGCACACACTACCCGGGGAATGCAAAGAACTTCGACCGCATTTTCGGAACCGGATATCTGCGCAAGAAAGTCGCAGAGAGGAGTACGCAATCGATCAGGTGATCTTCGCGCCTTGCGGCGATGATCCCGTCTTGATCTCGCAAGTGACCATAGCGAACCATCACAGCTCCGAAGTGAAGTTGCGCTGGGTCGAGTACTGGGGATGCCAGCCGCATCAGTTTTCTCATCGTTCTTTTATTGAATCGTTTTCGGGGAAGAACACGAGCGAGATGCGCCGAGATTTTGGAGCGCGCTTCGCACATCATTTTCGCATCATCGAGAACAATTCGGGCTTGTTCGAGAAAAAGGAGTTTCTGGGGCGTTCTCCCGCTGAGGAAGCGCAATGGCAAGCAATGCTCGAGTATTTACGAACGAATCCCCATCCCTTCGTGACCGTGCCTGCAGACGACGCGCCAATCCAAGCAGCTTTCGACGACCTCGACCCTCCTCCGACGTTTCTCGTTTCCCTCGATGCTCCTGCTGAGGGATTTTCAACCAACGGAAAGGAGTTCTTTGGAGCTGGTGGTGTGAGTCATCCGACGGGTCTGGATCGTGAACTTGACGGCGATCTCAATACGAATGGTCCAGAGAGTGCTCTGCTACTAGAGCGCAGTTTCACTCTGGCGCCAGGAGGGAGCCGAACACTTTTTTTTCTTTACGGCTACCTGCCACAAGGAGCCGACGCCCACTCGCTGATCAGCAAGTATCGTGACACCGCGCCGACTGTCTGGAAGGAATCCAGCAATCAATGGAAGAATAGGGGCTTGCGCTTTAGCGTTGAGGGCGAGCCTTGGGTCGAACGGGAAGTTACATGGAACCACTATTATCTTCGCAGTGGAATGACCTACGACGCCTTCTTTCAGGAGCACATCCTCTCGCAGGGCAGCATTTATCAATACGTAATAGGATTTCAGGGTGCGGCCCGCGATCCGTTGCAGCACGCACTTCCGTTCGTGTTCAGTGATCCGGATATCGTCAAGAAAATCCTGCGCTACACGTTGAAGGAAGTTCGGCCGGACGGCTCGATCCCGTATCGAATCGTGGGTCACGGCATGCCGATGCCGACAACCTTCGACAACTCCAGCGACATCCCTCTGTGGCTCCTTTGGACGGCCAGTGAGTATGTCCTGGCAACACGCGACGTGCCTTTTCTCGACGAACAGATTCCGGCGCTCTTTGGGCCGGCCCGGGGCGACGAATCATTTCGCACACTCCTGGCACGCTGCTATCGGCATCTGGTTGAAGACGTAAGGACGGGTGAGCACGGACTCATGCGAATGCCGCACGACGATTGGAATGATGCGCTTCTCATGGGATGGGTTCCGCAGACAGAGTTGCAAGAATGCGAGGGCCGGAGTGAGAGCGTGCTGAACTCTGCGATGGCATCTTACGTTTTCGACTTGTATGCGCGGCTGCTGACGTATGCAGGTGAAGCGCCAGATCTTGTTGCAGAGATCCGCCGCGAAGCGGAAGGACACCGCAAAGCAGCGCAACAGCAGTGGACAGGTAAGTGGTTTCGTCGCGCCTGGCTTGGACCCACGCGGGGATGGTTGGGTGAAAAAGGAATGTGGCTCGAGCCGCAGCCGTGGGCGATCATCGGTGGAATCACAAATGAGGAACAGTCTCGTGCGCTGGTTCAGGCTCTCGATCAAGAGCTTCGGCGCCCTTCGCCGATCGGGGCTATCCAGCTTAGTCAGAGCCCCGATATGATCGGACAGGGTGTGTGGAAACCGGAGCCCGGGACATCGATCGATGGAGGTGTGTGGCCTTCGCTCAACGCCACTCTCATTTGGGCGCTGGCGTCCGCCGACGGCAAAATGGCGTGGGACGAATGGAAGAAGAATTCGTTTGCCCGCCACGCCGAAGTGTATCCCGCGATCTGGTACGGAACCTGGAGCGGTCCCGATGTGATTAACGCGGTATCGAGCGAGCATCCAGGCGAGACGACCGGAGGGTCTCCGTTCGGATGGACCGATTTCCCCGTGCTCAACCTGCATTCGCATGCTTGTCCGCTCTACTCGGCGGCAAAACTCCTGGGACTCGAGTTCACGGAAGCTGGTTTGACCTTGGCGCCGAAACTTCCGTTGCCGTCGTATCGATTCGCTTCACCGCTGCTGGGGCTGGTGAAGTCATCGCGAGGATATGCGGGCTGGTATGAACCCTCGGTAGAACCGCGCATCTGGACAATCCATCTGACCCTTTCGGCCGAAGAGACCAGAGTTCTGCAGCGGGTCCAGGTCAACGGAACTCAAGGGTCTCCCTCGCGCAGGCCAGATGGCGCGATCGAGCTGAAGGGTCAAGGTGGCCGCGGAAAACCGCTGCGATGGTCGCTTCTCCGCGCCTGAAAGACTGCCGAAGACGCCCTAGACCTCGGGCCATTTGTCGTTCCAGGGGCGCGCCTGTTCGTAGGCATAAGATGCCTGCAACACCAAATCGTCGCGATGACGCTCCGCTACAATCTGTAGACCGCAGGGCAAGCCGCTATCGGTCAGACCCGCGCGCACCGAGGCCGCAGGATGTCCACTCAGGTTGATCGGATAGGTGAACACAACCGCTTCGAGCGGGCTCTCCAGCTTCTTGCCGTCGATCTCACTCGGCATCGGCCCCTTGGCGGGAAATGCTTCCGTCGGTAGCGTCGGGGTGAGAAGCAAATCGAAGCGCTCGAAGATGGCGCGAATCCATTCGTTGAATTGCAGCCGCAATCGATACGCTTCGCCATAGTGGCGCCAGGTCAGATGCTTTGCGGTTTCGGTGCCGCTCAAAAACGAACGACCGAATTCGTTGCGATGCGGATCGATGTACTCCCATAGTTGAGCCAATGCTTGCGAACCTCCGAGGCGTCCCCATGCGATGCCCGTTTCCGGCGGCGTCTCGGTAATGATCGTGACCTCATGCCCCATGTCCTTGAAAACGCCGACCGCCTTTTCCACTTCGCGGCTCACGTCGCGCTGCACGATGCGTCCGAAGTCGGGATGAAATGCGATGCGCAATTTCTTCGGCAGGCGGTCGAGCATCGCGGCGTATGAGATTCCCGGATGCGGCAACGAGTCGGGATCGACCGGATGATAGCCCATCGCGACGTCCATAAAGATCGCGGTATCGCGAACCGTGCGCGTCAGCCCGCCGACTACCGCGGTATCGTTCCATTGCTGCATCCCGAACGAAGGATTCATCGGGATGCGGCCGAATGACGGCTTCAGTCCGAAGCATCCAACGTAGCAGGCGGGAATTCGGATCGAGCCGCCGCCGTCGGAGCCGGTCGCGAGCGGCACCACGCCGGCGGCAATCGCCGCCGAACTTCCGCCCGACGATCCGCCCGGCGTGCGCTCGAGGTTCCATGGATTGCGCGTCGGGCCGAACAGCAGATTCTTGGTAAAAGCGGTGTAGCCGAATTCGGGTGCGTTGGTTTTCCCGATGACGATCGCGCCAGCCGCCTTGAGCCGCGCGACCTGCACCGAATCTTCCTTGGGCATCAGATTCTTGAACGGAACCGAACCGTGAGTGGTCGGCAGTCCTGCGACATCCTCGAGATCTTTCACGCCTAGCGGCAGCCCTGCGAGCGGTCCGACGTCTTCCTTACGCGCGATTTTCTCATCCAGCGCACGCGCCTCGGCCATCGCCGCGTCGGCGCGCAACGCGACAAATGCATTAATCTTCGGATTAGTCGCCTCGATGCGCTCGATCGTGGCCTCCATCAACTCGCTCGGTTTGAGCTCGCGGCGCCTAATCGTCGCCGCGAGTTCATAAGCAGGTTTGAAGTGAAGTTCCGCCGCCATAGGGATGTGCTCGCAGGTAGATGATGGCGAAGACTATTACTACGAAGCAGCGCCGATTGACTACCTAAGCCCGAAGTCTGATTCGCACGAATATTCGAACAAAATAGTTACTTTCTTAAAGTGTCTAGTTTCACAGAGGCTCTCTAAATTTAGGACATCTATGGGGCCAGGGACGGATCCGTCCAAAGCCGCGGAAGAGTTGGCGGCTACGGAGAATTCGCTGCGCAGATTCTCAACGTGCTGGATATCACGAATGGCAGCGGCTCGGGTTGGATATCCATAAAGCAACACACAACGTTCCACTATATGCTGAACAGTGTTCAAGCGAACAAACCCAAAGACATTCTCAACACCTTCGTTCTTTAACCTGCCAATGTCGTTTGAACATGTTTGATTCTGACCATACGTGAACTCATCGTGCTCTTCGGGATCCGACCAGCCCTTGGGATCAGACCAGTCCTCCGCCATAAAGTTCGCATTCTGAACAAATTGTTCGTATCTTAGGGCCCATCTTCTGGTCGGTTTATCGCCGAGGAAAAAGGTATCATCATCTTCCGGTGTGCTCGCAGGCTTTTCACTTTCACTTCGCTGTTTCGTAGAAGTTGAAGTGCGTCGTTGTTGCACGGTGGGGGCACGACTATCATTCGGACGACCGCGTATCAAATCGCGCTCAAGTATTTTGAAGACTAGTAGTCTGCAGTCGTCTCCGGTCTGAATCGCGGTAGCCACGTCTTTTTCAAGAAGCGCTCGCTTTTCAGTCCCCGAAGTGTACTTACCCGTACCTTCGATTCCGATATCGGCTACTTTGCCGATCAAACCATTTACCTTTGCTTTGGCATCACCACTCAGCTCTATTCCTTGGTCGGTGTGCTCCAAAGGTGTTTTTTCACAGATAGCAGCAGCTGTCTCCCGTATCTCCTTTAATGCTTCGCCATACGAATCGCCTCCGTAAACCGACTGGCTAAATAGTGCAATGAGCTGGAGCGAGACAACCGTGGCAGCGGTATGGGTGCGGATTAATCTGCAGAATATAGGTCTATCCTGTAAACAGTGTGTGTGCATTTGCGCCACTTTGATCGCAGTCAGGTGAACAAGTTGTCAGAATATTTGAAAATCACGAAAAGGGCTCTCCACGGTGAGTGGCCGGAAACCATAGTGGTAGAGTGTAACTTTTACCAAACGGCTAAAGAGATCCCTAGGACCACCAGGTTCATATCGGCCCCAATAGATGTTGCGGTCTACATAGTACGGTACAGACAGGACTATTCTAGAGTCTCCCGGATATATCTCTCGTTTGATTTCTCGGTGTGATACGCGAAAAAACGCATCGTCGCGAGTGCTTTTTTCAGGAATATAAGAGGGCTGTGCGTTCGGATTCTCAACGACGATGGCCGGCATCGTGAGGTTGACGTGGTACGCTCCGAGTGGCTCAACTCCGCGATTTGCTAAAGTAACTCGAAGATCGTAGTCGTGCCGGTCGGCGGCGATCTGTTTCTTCAAGTAAGTGACATCGATTTCGGCAGAGTAGTCGGTTAACTGCCGGCCGGCCTTTCCCTCCACCTCCTCTAACGCAGCTTCCTCTGCCTCGACCTTCCACCCTCTCAGAAGCGCGACGGGATAACGCGTCGGATCGTTGTCTATCAGTTTTGCGCAGTTCTGACAGAGCCAAATTCCATTCTCAACCGATTGGCGCCGTTCGGAGGAAAATGAAGCGTCGTAACGAGGTCCTCCCGGGGATGCCGCCGTTATGTGCGCGGCGACTCCTATATTGACGATGAAGGAGGATTCTGTTCGCGGTCCGGTGGTGAGCTTCCGGCACAATGGATTAGAGCACCGCGCACCGACTCGCAGCGCCAAGGTGTCGCGAGTCTGCTTCAGAAAATCGTCTCTTTCCATACGCGATCCCCCATTTATTAGACCTCGTTCCCCGAAGATTCGCTACAAGGAATCGTTTTTTGATAGTAGGATTTGCGCGACGGAGCGCCATTCGAAGAACCAACGCTTTAATAGTGGCGACGGTCGAAATCCGACTTATTTACTTGGAATCGGTCCGCGGGGTTCTGCTCGAAAATCAGCCAGGCTGATCATCGTCGCGCACGTTCGCTGGAATTGGCGGCGGTTGACTACCTAACGCGCGTTAGGTACGATGCTCAAAGCTTATCCAAGGGTGATTCGTGGCCAGAAGCAGCCATAAAAGCGCCGCGCGATCAGCGAAAGTCGTCGAACTTCATCGCTCGCCGGACACCCGCGATCGAGTCTTGTCGGTCGCGCAAGCGCTGTTCGCCGAGCATGGATATCGCGGCACCAGCCTGCGCGACATCGCGCGCCGCATCGGAATCAAGGCGCCTTCGCTGTTGCATCATTTTCCCTCCAAGGAACAACTGTACGTCGCGGTGCTGGATCGCATCTTCGAGGGGATGGAGGAATCGGCGCAGCGGATGCTGTCGGGTCGTGGCGGATACCACGAGGGTTGCCGCGCCGCGATTGTCGGCGCGATCGATTATATCGCGGCGAGTCCCGACTCGATGCGCATCATCTGGCACGAAATGACCGAGGAGAGCGGCGTCGGGCGCCAACTGCTGAAGCGGCGCGTTCCGCCGCTGTTCGCGATGGGAGTGAATTTTATTTTTCGCGGCCAACGCGCGGGCGAGTTTCGCGAGGAAGTCGATCCATTTCATTTTTTGCTCAGCCTGAATTCAATCACGGTCGGATTTTTCACGACTGCGGCGATGGTGCGGCGGCTCTGGAACAACAATCTGCTTGAGCCCGCGGTGATTGAACGGCGCAAACGTGAAGTTATCGATATGGTCGAGCGGACCCTATTTGTACCGCGCAAGGTTTCGCCCGGAAACGATCCGCCGCTCGTCTAGACATCGCCACCGAGATTTGAAGCGCATAAGGAGATCCCCTTAGCAATGAAACTGGGAACATTTTACGAGCATCAACTGCCGCGCCCCTGGAAAGAAGGCGATGAACTCAAACTCTTTCAGGACGCGCTCGATCAGGTCGAACTCGCCGACAAACTCGGCATCGATCATATGTGGGAAGTGGAGCATCACTTCCTGGAAGAGTATGCGCATTCGTCGGCGCCGGAGATTTTTCTGGCGGCGTGCAGTCAGCGCACCAAAAACATCCGGCTCGGCCACGGCATCGTGCTGCTGCCGCCCGCATACAATCATCCCGCGCGAGTCGCGGAACGAATCGCGACGCTCGACCTGGTGAGCAACGGCCGCGTCGAGTTCGGCACCGGCGAATCGTCAGCGGAACTGGAACTCGGAGGTTTCGGGATTCCGCGCGCCGACAAGCGCGACATGTGGATGGAATCGCTCGGCGCGATCGCCAGGATGTTCGTCGAGAATCCGTTCCAGGGCCACGAGGGAAAATACTTCAGCATGCCGGTGCGCAACGTGGTGCCCAAGCCGGTGCAGAAGCCGCATCCGCCGCTATGGGTCGCGTGCTCGCGTCGCGAGACCATTCATCTCGCGGCCAAGCTGGGAATCGGCGCTCTCACGTTCGCATTCATCTCGCCCGAGGAAGCCAGGCAGTGGGTGAACGATTACTACACGACGCTGGCCAACGAATGTGAGCCGATCGGATACGCGATGAACGCGAATATCGCGATCGTGACCGGCTTCATGTGCGATAAGAACGAACAGCGCGCGCGCGAGATGGGTGAGGAGGGACTCAACTTCTTCTCATATGCGCTCGGCCATCATTACTTCTTCGGCCAGCACGAAGTCGGCAAGACCAACATCTGGAACAATTTCAAGAACAATAAGTTCCAGATGCCGGGGGTGGGCGGTGAGACCGCATGCGTAGGTACGCCCGATCAGATTCGGAAGAAACTGCGCGAGTACGAAGAGGTGGGCGTCGATCAGGTCGTGTTCATCTCGCAGGCCGGCAACAACAAGCATGAGGACATTTGCAGTTCGCTCAATCTGTTCGGCAAGGAAGTCCTTCCCGAGTTCAAGGAACGCGAACAGCAGAATGCCAAGAAGAAGGTGGAGCGCCTCGCGCCGGTCATCGAGAACGCGATGAAGCGCAAGCGAGAACCTAAGGTGCCGAAGCACGATGGCCCGACCATCGTGACCGCGGCGCCGCTGCCATAGCATCGCGGTAGATTTTCCAAACAAAAAGGGCCGGTCCGGTTATTGGGCCGGCCTTTTTTCATTGACGACTGGAGATGCCGGATCATCTATAATTTTTGGTCGATGATGATTAGGAATTTCCGTACGGTTGTGATTTCGGGGATCGTCGTGCCGGTGATCTTCGCGGCAGCAATGATCGCGCGCGCCGACAGCGTCATGGACAAACTCGGCGCGAGCGACGGCAAAGCAGCGATGGTGCACGGGGGCGACGTGCAAGCTGTCATCAAACCGGCCGTCACTCAGGCGGCGCCGGGCCAGGACATCAAGGTGAGCGCGGACTTCATCATCGCGTCGCCGTGGCACATCTATGGAAAACCGATCTCGACCGACTACATTCCGACCAGTGTGACCTTCGACGATGGTGTTGTCGCGAAGCAATCAATCGAGTTTCCGAAACCGGAAATGATGAAGTTTGAGGCGCTCGGTCAAACGCTGCCGGTCTACAAAGGAAGTGTGCACGCCGGCGGCGACGTCAAGCTGCGCCCCGATTTGAAGCCCGGCGAGTACGAGCTGAGCGGCAAGGTGGTGTTCCAGGAGTGTAGCGACACGATTTGCAAGATGCCGCAATCGCTCCCATTCGCGATTCCGATCACCATCGCGTCAGCCGCGCAATAGCCATGAAAAAAGAGGGGACGGACCTTGCGATCCGTCCCTCGCAATAACTAATAGCTGCGAATCTATACCGGCAGCTTGTAGGCGTTTGCGACGTTCTCGCCGAGAATCGCGCGACGGCCGGATTCCTTCATCGGCGCGATCAGTCCGCGCAATTCTTCGAGGTAGTTGCCCGGATGATCGGGATGCGGATAGTCGCTCGCCCAGAAAAATTTGTTCTCGCCGACTAACTCCATCATTGCCGCGATGGTGCGCTCGTCGGGATCGGCCGAGATGTAGCATCGATTCTTGAAGTAGTACGACGGCTTCTCCGAAAGGCGCACCGTCGCGCCTAGCGTGGTGCCGGTGAAAATCGCGTCGGCGCGGTCGAGCCAGTAGCCAATCCATCCCGCGCCGGATTCGAGCACCACCAGCTTCATCTTCGGGAATCGATCGAACACGCCGTACTGGAAAAAGGTACCCAGCGCATGTTGGCAGCCTTGGCCGGCGAACAGATCGAAGTACCACGCCGCCCACGTGAAATTGTCGAAGCGATGATGCACGCCGAACGCGATGGGCTCGAAGGTCGGATGAATCGCCAAAGGCACATCGAGATCCTGCGCGGCCGCGAAAACCACGTCGTGATCGGGATGGCCGTGCGGCTTGCGCGTGATGGTGAACGGCGCCACGAATGCGCCTTTGCATCCGTCCTTCACCGCGCGCTCGAACTCCTTCGCGGCGGCCTCGGGATCGCCGAGCGAGAGATGCGCGATCGGAACCAGCCGCCCGCCGGTGTCGCGGCAGAAGTTCGCGATCCATCGATTGTAGGCGCGGCAGTACGCCTGTGAGAGTTCGGGGTCGAAAAGTTCCGCTTCCCACAAAAGCCCGATCGTCGGATAGAGCAGCGCCTTCGCCATGCCCTCCTTGTCGATCAATTGAATGCGCTCCCTGGCATCCATGGTGCCGAAGGCCGCGCCCTTCATGTAGGTCTGCTCGGGGCCGGGACGAAGCGCGCGCGCATCTTCGGGGCGGATTTTGCCACTCATCATCGCCTCGCGAAGCTGCCTGGCCTCGTTGAGGTTCTTACCCATCCCGCCGAGCGAGCCGAGCACGCCGGGCTGCGTCATCTTGGCGCGCTTGCGATCGATCTCGAGGAATTCGTAGCCGTCCTCGCCGACCCCGATGCGCATCGCACGCTCGCGATACTTCGGGTCTATGTATTTTTCCCATAGATCCGGCGGCTCCAGGATGTGTCCGTCGGCATCGATAACGAGCGCTTCAGCGGGCATGTTTCTATCTCCTCAAAAATCAGAAACTTGGGAAATCAGAAAATCGCGATCGGATTGACTGGCGAGCCGGTCCCGCGTTCGAGGATCAGCGGCGCCATCGTGAACATGAACTCATAACGCGAATGCTTCTTGCACTTTTCCGCGAGCGAGTCGAAGTCCGCATTGTCGATCAGATGGATGCCCAGCATCACCAACGTGCCGACGTGGACCGGCAGCATCAGGCCCTCGTAGCCGCTGGGCATCACGTCGCTTACGGCGTCCGACCCAAGCACCGCGACCTTGCGCTCATGCAGCCATTGCAGGCAGCTCGCATCGAGACCGGGCAGGCCCTTGGCCGGGTCCCAGGCACCCTTGGCCTTGCGATTCGCGGCGCGTCCGGTCCGCACGAGCAGGATGTCACCCTCCTCGACATGGACCTTGTGATCCTTCTCAGCGGCATCGAGGTCCTGCGGAAAAATCGCTTCACCTTTTTCGAGCCAGTTAACCTTCTTGAGCTTCGGGATATCGAGCAGCACGCCGCGGCTGATGACGCCGGTGCGAGTCACATCGATCGGGCATTTGCGCGCGCCATGCGATCCGACCTCGCTCGCATCAAAGCCGTTGTACATTTTCTTTTCCCAGAACACGTGGCAGAGCGCGTCGATGTGCGTGGTCGCCATCCCATGAAACGAGATCGCGAAATAGTCGCCCGCATACGGCAGCGGCTGATGATGCGCGTCGTGACCGGCCTGCACCATCAGATGCGTGACCGGGGTGGGATTGTCCGCGGCAGGCGTGACCGGGAGCGGCAGCGCGCATGAGGCCGTCTCGCCGGTCTGCACCAGCTTGCCGGCGCGCGCGACTTGCTTGTCGGTAATGTAGTTCAGCGCGCCTCGCTGATCATCCTTGCCCCATCGCCCCCAGTTGTTGCACTTCTCGAACAGGCCTTTGACTTCGGCAGACGTGAGCCGCGATGCCATGGTAGTATCTCCTTGCAGAGTCGATTTTTCCGTATAGCACGAACCGCGCGAGGCGGAACAACTGCCGCGTGATTCGATTCATTGAACGATCGGTATGCGCGTGGAGAGAGAGAACCAGACCGTGGGTAATTTCGACATAGAAGCGGCGCGCGTCTATCACGAGATCACCAAGCATTCTTACACCAGCGTGCGCGCCGGCGCGTACGCGCTCGATTGGGACAATCGGCCGGGGCCCTACAAGATTTATCCCGAGGCGGGAACGATGGCGCTCCCGCGCGATATCGAGCTGCCCACGATGCCGACGCTGGAGGCGATCGCATCGCCGGCCGACGGCGCCAACGAACTCGACCTCGCGACGCTGACGCGAATCCTGTTCTGCGCCAACGGGCTGACGCGCCAGCGAAAGATCGGCGGCGAGGACTACCATTTTCGCGCGGCGGCTTCGGCGGGCGCGCTCTACCCGATCGAGACCTACATCGCGGCGGCCGACGTCGAAGGGATCGAGGGTGGGCTCTATCACTTTTCACCCGCCGATCTGAAAGTGCGAGGTCTGCGTCGAGGCGACTGGCGCGAGATCGTCGCTCATGCGACGGCGAATCGTCCCTCGGTTGCGAGTGCTCGCGCGATTCTCGTCATGAGTGCCATCTTCTGGCGCAGCGCGTGGAAGTATCGCGCGCGCGCGTATCGTTACTGCTTCTGGGATGCGGGCACCATCCTCGCGAATCTGCTTGCTGCGGCGACTGCCGAGGGAATCAGCGCCGAGGTCATTACCGCTTTCGTTGATTCGGAAATCGAGACGCTGATCGGGATAGACGGCGAGAGCGAGGGCGTGATGTGCCTGGTCGCGCTCGGGTTGACGGACAAAGCGATGGCGCCATCGCCGCCACTGACGCCGCTCGAGCTGGAATCGATCGAGCTCTCGAAGGAGGTCGTCTATCAGCCTCTGGTGAAGATCCATCGCGAGTCGCGTCTCGAATCACCGGAGGAAGTTGCCAAAGTAGCCAGCGCCACAATTGCGATGCCCTCCGCGACGAATTCCGGTCAGCAATTCCACCTCGATGTAATCGATCCCGCCGATGCGCGTGGTCTCGGCGATACCATCCTCCGTCGCGGATCGGCGCGAGCGTTCGCGCATGAGCCGATTGGCGCCGATGAGCTGACCACGATTCTGTCGGCGTCGAGCGGGTATACCAATGTTGATTTCCCGCCTCTGACCGAGACCTACCTGATCGTCAACGCGGTCGATGAACTTGCACCGGGCGCCTACTCCTTCAATCGCGATGCAAAATCGTTGGAGTTGTTGAAGCCCGGCGACTTCCGCACCGAGGCCGGGTACCTGTGCCTCGAACAGCAGCTCGGTTACGACTGCTCGGCCCTCATCGTGTATATGGCCGACCTGGAACGCACGCTGGAGGCGCTCGGAAATCGCGGCTATCGCGATGCGCACTTGGAGGCTGGCATCCTCGGCGGACGCGTCTATCTGGCGAGCTATGCGCTCGATCGCGGCGCCACAGGGTTGACCTTCTATGATGACGACACGACCAAATTCTTCGCTCCGCATGCCGCGCGAAAGAGTCCCCTTCTGATGGTAGCTGTCGGCGTTCCGCGTTCCAGGATGAAATCCGAATAGAGTGATGCTGATTATCCAATCACCTCCTCCACCTTTCTGACGAAAAGCACCTACCCCAATCGGTCTAGACTTGATGCTCGACAAATAGGCGGCTGCCTATGCCCTGCGCATTTTGCAATGTTGCAATCATTCAAAACGCAACGCATTTTGTTGCACCGCCGTGGCATTCTTCTTGCGCTAAGGCTCTCGACCAAGCTGTCCCGGGTGGGAAGTTCTCGTCCCGAAATAATCGACGGCTAAGGAGGAGAGATGGCTGAGCAAGAAGCGCCAAAGATGAAAGCGACGCTCGGGCTCACGGGGGTGACCGTGAACGCGATGGCGTTGATCGCGCCAGGAGCATTCCTTTGGATCACGTTTTTCACGCAAGCGAACCAGGCGTATCCCTCGGCGATCGCGATGTGGGCGGGCATTTTCGTCGCGTTGTGCCTCGCCTATGCTACCGCGCTGTCGTACTCGGAACTCGCGAAACTGTATCCGGGTGCGGGTAGCTCGTATCTGTTCGCCGAGCAGGCATTCCTTAACACCACCACGGCGTACAGATTTGCGCGAGTCGCCAAGTTCGTAATCGGATGGTCCTCGCACCTTTATTACTGGGTTTATCCCGGAGTCATGGTGGCCACGATGGGCGTCATGATCGGGTACATCGTCGGTACCTTGGCGCCGACCGTTATGAACGCGGGAGTGCCTGGCCCGGTATTCATGGCTTTGATCGCGATCATTTTCTCGTATGCGGTCTCGTACATCGCATACCGGGGAGTGAACGGCTCCACCAGCGTCAATATCGCAATCAACGGAATCCAGATCGTGGCGCTGCTATTCTTCTCGGCGCTCGCGATCGCGTACCGCATTTCGCATCCTGAAGGTTCGATGGGCCTCGCGCTCGATCCCAATGGCAACACGATTCCCGCGACGCTCCACTACGCACTGACGGGCGACCATCCCGCGCACACCAGCGCGCTCTCGGTAATCATGCCGCATGGCTTGAGCAACACCATGATGCAGGCGACGGTAGCGATCCTGCTGCTGGTCGGCTTCGAATCGGTAACCTCGCTCGGCGAAGAAGCGAAGAATCCCAAGAAAGACATTCCCCGCGGCGTGCTTCTCTCGCTCACCATTCAGGGACTGTTCTGCTACATGATCGAGTACTTCGCAGCGAACTATTTCCTGAGCAGCGCCTACAGCCTCGCGGAAGCGAAGGGCTCGGCTGCGCCGCTCGGCGATATGATGGTCATCCTTGGCAATGCGTTGCTGGGAGGACACGGCCAGGCTTTCATGCTACTCGAAGCATTCACGGTGTTCCTGGCATTGATCGGAACCACCCTGAGCTGCATCAACACCGGAGCGCGCGTGACCTATGCGATGGGCCGCGACGAGGAAGTTCCGGAGCACTTCGGCATGCTGCACGGCGAAAACCTGACGCCGCATCGCGCGATTTGGGTGCTCGCGACGATCTCCGCGCTCATCGGCGCATACGGGGCCCTGTACTATTTCGGTGGCGGCTCGGCGCCCGATGACAAGACCATCGCAACGCTCCCGCATAGCCTCTGGTACAGCATCGGGATCGGAAGCAACGCCTACCTGGCGTCGCTGCCCAATGGATTGCTGCTGGTGACGCTGCTCTCGAACTTCGGCACCTTCCTGCTCTACGGACTTACGAACATAATCTGCATCATCGCGTTCAACGAGCATCACGAATTTTCGGGCTTCAAACACATGGTTGTGCCGATCTTCGGCGCGATCGCGAACTTCGCGTGTCTCGCGTTCTACATCATCGGCCCGCTGATGGGGATTGGCAGCCCCAAAGAGCCGCTCATCGCGGTTGGGCTCTCGGTGATCTTCGGAGTGTATGGAGCTTTCTACTTCGTACGCAATTCGAAGAGGAAGGGTAAGAGCACGTTGATGGTCGCGAAACCAGCGTAGTCGGTAATCAACTTGATAATCCCGGGGGCGAGCCGCATGCGTGGCCTCGCCCCCGAGGCATTTCCGCGGACAGGGTAGGTTGGGAGCTTTGGCCAAATCGGATACTGAACCAGACGCACCAGGCGAGGCGATTCCTGAAGCGTTTGAGTTGGCGATGCTGTCTGATATTGGAACCAATCGTTCCAACAATGAGGATTTCTGCGGGCACCTGGTCGAGGCGCCGGATGCCGTCGTGTTCGCAGTGGCCGACGGCGTCGGCGGGTACGAGGGTGGCGAAGTTGCGAGCAAGATGGCGATCGAGATCACCCTCAATACTTATCGCGACAGTCCGCGCGAGTGGGGCGCGAGCAAGCGGCTTCATCGCGCGGTGCAGACTGCCAATATCGAGGTTTATAATTTCTCCTCCACCGTGCCCGAATTGCGCAGGATGGCGACGACGTTGACGGCGGTCGCGGTCGAGAACGGTACTCTCAATGCAGCTCACATCGGCGATTGCCGGCTCTATCTGCTTCGCGCCGGTAAAATCACGCAGATGAGCAAGGATCACACTGTCGTCGGCGAACGCGTGCGGATGGGTCTGATGAGCGAGTCGCGCGCAAAGAACCATCCCGAACGCTCCGCGCTGCTGCGCAGCCTCGGCCGCGAGCTGATCGTATCGGTCGATCGCATCACGATGCCGCTGCGCAAGGGCGACGAGTTGATTGTATGCAGCGACGGTCTCTACACGGTAATCGAGTCCAACGAGCTGATGAGCATGACGCGCGAGTTCTCCGCCGCCGCCGCCTGCGGGAAATTGATTCGCAACGCCAACAGCCGCGGAACCGGAGACAATCTGACGGTCGCATTTTTCAAGCAACTGGCCGAAACACCCGCGGTCGAACCGCCCTCGGGATTACTCGGCCGTTTGAAGAACTTGCTCTCACGGCGAGGCTAGAATTGGCGCCCGATTGATCCGGTCTTCGCGCGGATGTTAACGTCCGCGGCCATGCGCTCGGGAGCGGCGCCAGTCTCATGCGCGAGGTCAGTGTTGGTGAGAAACTCGATCAGTACCAATTGACCGAAGTGATTGCGCGCAGTGGGATGGCGTCGATCTTCAAAGCTATCGATACGCGCACCGGCGAGACCGTCGCGATCAAGGTTCCTTACGTTCAGTTCGAAAGCGATGTGGTCTTCTATTCGCGATTTCAGCGCGAGGAGGAGGTCGGACGCCGCCTCAACAATCCGCACATCATCAAGGTTCTCACGCCCGAAAAGAAAAGCCGGATGTACATCGCGATGGAGTACATCGACGGCATTTCGCTCCGCGCGATTATGCGCGACCTGCGCCCGATGCCGACCGAGAAGGCGCTCGACTATGCCCGGCAGCTTTGCGAGGCGCTGGTCTACATGCACGGGGAGGGAGTCGTGCATCGCGATCTCAAGCCCGAGAACGTTCTGGTGACGGCCGACGGCGTTCTGAAAATAATGGACTTCGGCATCGCGCTCGATGAATCGGCACGCCGGCTCACCTGGTCGGGTCTTTCGTCGACCATCGGGACTCCCGACTACATGGCGCCGGAGCAGGTCAGCGGGCGGCGCGGCGACGTGCGCACCGACATCTACGCCATGGGCACAATTCTCTACGAAATGTTGACCGGCGAGATGCCCTACGCGGGCACTAACGTCTACGCGATGATGAAGGCGAAAACCAGCGAGGATCCGCAACCGCCGACGCGCTTCCGTCCCGACCTCGATCCTCATCTCGAGGAAATCATCCTGCACGCGATCGCGCGAGTGCCGCGCGACCGCTACCAAACCGCCGCGGAGATGCTCAAGGACCTGCAGGATCCGTCGCAGGTCGAGCTCCGCAATCGCGCGCAGGCGCTGCATCCGACCAGCCTCAAACGGCGGCAAGTGCGCAGGGCCATCGGATTCGGGGCCTTCTTCGTTTCGCTGATCGCGGCGTTCCTGTTTCTGATTTGGCTCGCGAACCGTTATCCCGCGCCGGCTGGAAAGCCGCACCGATCGTATCGAGGCGAGGTGAGATGATGCGCTATCGCAGATGTTTTTCTGTGACCGTTGCCGCGGCCGCCATGGCGCTAGCTTCGACTCCCGCGACCGCGCACGCACAGAACGCCGGCGCACCGTTCCCGCTCGATCAATCGCTCAACCTCGCGTGGGTATTGGTCGCGGGATTCCTGGTGATGTTCATGCAAGTCGGATTCGCGATGCTGGAGACCGGCTTCACCCGCTCCAAGAACGCGGTCAACACGATGGCGATGAACTTCATCATCTATCCGATCGGCATCATCGGATTCTTCGTCACCGGCTACGGGCTGATGATGGGCGGGGTCGGTCACTGGTCGTCGCTCGGCGCAACCGGGCTCGAGCATCGGGAACTTTCCATCAGCATCGGAGGGCATCTGTACGGAGTACTCGGCGCCAGCAAATTCGCATTGCTCAATGTGAGTCATGATCCATCGAGCCTCGCGATGTTTCTGTTCGCGGTCGTCTTCATGGACACTGCGGCGACCATTCCCACCGGCGCGATGGCCGAGCGATGGAAGTTTTCCGCGTTCGCGATCTACGGCCTGTTCATGTCGATGTTCCTCTATCCTCTATATGGCAACTGGGTGTGGGGTGGCGGCTGGCTATCGCAACTCGGAATCAACCTCGGCCTCGGACATGGGCACGTTGACTTCGCGGGATCGTCGGTGGTCCACATGACTGGAGGGTTGACCGGCCTTGCGGGTGCGATCGTGCTCGGGCCACGAATCGGAAAGTTTCGCCGCGACGGTCAGTTGACGGCGATCCCGGGCCACAACATTCCGATGGCGGTCGTAGGCACGCTGATCCTCGCGTTCGGATGGTTCGGCTTCAATGCGGGCTCAACCCTGGCGGCCTCGGATCCGCGCATCGGACTAATCGCGGCAAACACGATGATCGCCTCGGCGGGCGGCGCGCTTTCCGCGTTGCTCTATCTGTGGTTTCGATACAACAAGCCCGACGTCGCGATAGCATGCAATGGATTGCTCGGTGGACTGGTCGCGATCACCGCGCCATGCGCATTCGTCACGCCGGCGGCCGCGGTGATGATTGGCGTTATCGCTGGCTTCCTGGTGGTCGCAACCGTCCTAGTCCTCGAGCGTCGTTTCCGAGTCGACGACCCGGTTGGCGCGATTGCGGTGCATGGAGGCTGCGGCATCTGGGGCGCACTGGCGGTCGGAATCTTCGCCGATGGCAGCTACGGCGACGGCTGGAACGCAGTGGCAGGACCGGTGCGCGGAATCTTGTATGGGGATTCCGGACAATTCTTCGCGCAATTGATCGGCGTCAGCGTGAACATCGTTGTAGTGTTCGGACTAGCCTTCGCGTTCTTCATGGTCGTCGAGCGCACCATCGGCAATCGCGTCATACCTGAGGTGGAATACACCGGGCTCGACGC
Source organism: uncultured delta proteobacterium (assembly GCA_963815835.1). Taxonomy (GTDB): domain Bacteria; phylum Desulfobacterota; class Binatia; order Binatales; family Binataceae; genus DATGKG01. The sequence goes on along the minus strand of CAWFIF010000001.1, from coordinate 479,738 downwards.
GCTGGAGATGGGTACCGACGCATACCCCAACGTGTAGCCTCGTCGCGCCGCTGCGATCGCGAATCGGGTCGGATAGAATCAGATCGCTCGTCTCAACTTCTACTTGCTCAGACGGAGGTCTGCCATGAATCTGGAGAGACGGAGGTTTGTCGGTCAGGTCTGCAAAACCGCGCTGACTATTGTTGGGGGCTATGTCGTTGCGATGAACACGGCGCGTGCGGCAGAGGAGGAAGAAGGTGAAGGCGGCATCGGCCCCATTGAGGATCTGATGCGCGAGCACAGCGTGCTCCGCCGCGTGCTGATGATCTACGAGGAAGGGCTGCGTCGCATCGCGGCGCACCAGGATTTTCCCGGCAATCCATTTCTGACCGGCGCGCACCTCATTCGCAGCTTCGTCGAGGACTATCACGAGAAGAACGAAGAGAAGTTCATTTTTCCAAAGCTGCAAAAGAATCTCGGCGAGGCCGGCCGCGACGTTCCAATTCTACTCCACCAGCATCAGGCGGGCCGGAAGCTCACCGATGAAATAATTCGCGTCTCCACTTCGAATGCGAAGGACACCCGGCTCGTCGAGCCGGCAACGCAATTCATCCGGATGTATCGCCCGCATGCCGCGCGCGAGGACACTATTGTGTTTCCGGCGTTTCATGAGGCGGTGAGCGAAAAGGAATTCGACGCGATCGGCGAGGAGATGGAGAAGCAGGAAGAGAAACTTTTTGGCGAGGGCGGCTTCGCCAAGATCGTCGAAGCGGTGGCGGAAGAAGAACGCGCGCTCGGAATCTACGAACTCGATCGCTTCACCCCTACAATCGGAGCCAATTGAATCGCGGCGCCGGCGCCTGGCGGATATCGATTAAGAGGGGAGGCGACGTGATTCTTCCACGCTCGAGGTGATACCCAATAAACATGCGCATCACGAAACTTACCGCCGCGGTCATACTTGTGACCTTAGCGCTCTCCTGTGCCGCATTCGCGGCCGATCAATGCACGCCTTTCGGCGATCCGCCGGCGCAGGTCAACCATGGATTTTTCGCGAGTTCGTTTTCCGCGCATAATCCGATTTGTTTCGGCGGCCGAGTGCGAGGCGCGTGGAAAGATTCGGAGGGGAGCGATCGCTATGCATGCATCTATGAGCCCGAGCAACACAGCCGCGAGAATCCGCTCCCGCTGCTCGTGTTCCTCCATGGTTCGGTCGCGACCGCCGATTCGGTCAAGCTGACCGGCCTGGTCGGCGAGATCGACAAGGCGGATCTCGGTGGCAAAAAGCACGGCTTCATCCTGCTCGCGCCCGAGGGACGCTACGCGACGCATTATTATCCGGGCTTCGATTCGAACGCGATGGGATGGGACAACTGGTATCGCCAGCTAAGTCCGTCGGGCGATGTGACCGTCGCGGGTACCACATACAAGGAGAATGTCGATGCGGCGGCGGTCGATCATTTCATTGAGGATGAAATTGCGACCGGCGAGGTTGACCCCACACGAGTCTACCTGACGGGATGGTCCAACGGCGCCGCGATGGCGCTGCTGTATGCGCTGAATCGTCAATCGATCGCGGCTGCGGCGGTCTATTCGGCGCCCGATCCGTTCGGCGCCATAAACGATGCATGCCCACAAATGCCGGTGCCTCGCGCGCCGACCTCGAATGGGCAGGTGCAGATCTTCAACCCGCGCATCCCGCTCATGCACGTGCGCAACAGTTGCGATATCGGCGGCATATGCCCGAACGGGAATACCTTCGCGGCTCAGATGCGCTCGATCGGAGTCAGCCTCGACGATGTGATCCTCGATCCCGACGGCAAGCCTGTCACCTCATGCGACGACTCATGCGGCACCAGCCCGATGGCGAATGGCGAGGTCGGTGTGAGCGGAACGTGGCGGGGATTCGTCCATCATGCCCGATGGCCATCGGCGTCGAACGCGCAGATGTTCGAGTTCATGAAGCAGCATCCGCTCCCTCCGGCCGGAAAGTAGTGTCGCCTTTCGCCTCACCAGCGTTCGCTTGACGTAACTTTTCACTCTCTGCGAAGGTGAAGTACCGAATCGAGTCAAAGTCGAGTCGCCACGACTCGCGCGGGAGCAGACGCCATGGCCTACAGCGAAATCCTGTTCGAAAAAAAGGACGCAATCGCGACCATCACCATCAACCGGCCGCAAGCGATGAATGCGGGAACCATCAAGACGTGGGGCGAGATCGCCGACGCGTTCCATGATGCCGAGCGCGACGACGATGTTCGTGTCGTCGTGATCACTGGCGCGGGCCGCGCGTTTTGCGCCGGCGACGATGTGAAGGAGATTTTCCTCAATCCGGAGTTTCGCGACGCGCGTCCCAAAACGGCCAAGGAGGTCGAGGAGTGGCGCTCGCATGAACCCGTCGCGCTCGATTTTCTGATCGAGTATCCCAAGCCGACTATCGCGTCGGTGAATGGGGCCGCGGTCGGCTACGGATGCGACATCGCGCTGATGTGCGATATGCGCGTTTGCTCCGACCAGGCGCGCTTCGGCGAGGTGTTCATCCGCCGCGGACTTATTCCCGAAGCGGGCGGCCTGCTAGTTCTGCCGCGGCTGGTCGGTCTGGCGCGCGCGTACGAGTTGATCCTCACCGGCGACATCATCGATGCGAAGGAGGCCGAGCGCATCGGAATGGTGAATCGCGTGGTGCCGCATGCGCAACTCGGCGAGGCGACGATGGCGCTTGCCACCAAGCTTGCGCAACAGGCGCCGCTCGCCCAGCGCCTTGCAAAAGAAGCGCTGCGTGTCGGGCTGAATCTGAACCTGCCGTACTTCTTCGACTATCAGCGTCACGGGCAACATCTGATGTTTAGTTCGAAGGACCATCTCGAGGGCGCGAAGTCGTTCGTCGAGAAGCGTCCTGCGAACTTCAAGGGTGAGTGATCAACGCGGCGCCGCACACACATAGGATGAAATGATCGCGCGATTCGGGTGGGTCGCGAAGGCGCTGATTTGTGCCGCGCTGCTGGTCTCCTCGGCGGCGCGCGCGCAGGATGCCGCGTCGGTCGCGGATACGGCGCCGATCGGCACGCGCGAGAACTACTTCCGCGCGCCATACCGTACCGGATCGTTCCGGCACATGGATCGGATCTTCCCGTTTCATGTGGTGCATCGTGCGGGAGCGATTTCCGAGTTGCCGCGCGCGGATCATCAGCTTGGCGAAGTTACCTACCAATGGAAGGGCGCGCCGCACACGCTCGACAAACTGCTTCAGCAGACCAAGATGACCGGCTTCCTTGTGATCAAAGACGGCAAGATCGTCCAGGAGCGGTATTTTGGCGGCGCGAGCGAGACGTTAACCTTCACCTCGATGTCGGTTGCGAAATCGTTCACCTCGACGCTGGTCGGCCTCGCGCTCGCGGACGAAAAAATCAAGAGCCTTGATGATCCCATCACCGACTATGTGCCGGAGCTGAAAGGAACCGGCTACGAGGGAGTGCCGATCAAAGCGATCCTGCAGATGTCCTCGGGCACGAAGTTCAGCGAAAGGTATGTGTGGGGACGCTACTCGGACATGGACTTGATGTTCGAGCGCGGAATGATCAGTGAGGCCGCTCCGCTCAACGACTATCTGAAGGGCCTGGTGCGCGACCTACCGCCAGGCGCAAAATTCTTCTACAAGGGCGCCGATACGCAGGCGCTCGGATGGCTGGTGCGTCACGTCACCGGCGAGTCGCTCGCCGACTATCTTTCGGAGAAGGTGTGGCAGCCGATGGGCATGGAGCGCGACGCGTTCTGGAACGTTGACGCGCCCGGCCCGAACGGGATGGAGGCTGCGTTCACCTGCCTCAACGCCACGCTGCGCGACTTCGGCCGCTTCGGGCTCATGTTTCTGAATCACGGTAAATGGAACGGCAAGCAGATCGTTCCTGCGGACTGGGTCGAGCGCGCGACGGCGCCGGATGGTCCGCAGGTGCAGCCCGGTAAGCTCATCAAAGGCTCGTCGCTTGGCTACGGATATCAGTGGTGGACGTTTCCCGACGATGGCGCGTACGCGGCTGAGGGAATCTATTTCCAGTTCATCTTCGTGAATCCCAAGGAGAACCTCGTCATCGTGAAAACCAGCGCCTTCGATCGCCCGTGGGATCCCGATTTCGAGGGGCAGACGTATGCCGCATTTTGGGCGATCGCCGAGGCGCTCGGGGACAGTCCCAGGGCGGCCCGTTGAGGCTTACGAACTTAGCCCAATAGCCGACGCGAGTGTCCTTTCCTGAGGCGCACGTCACATTTCGATACTCTCCAGCCGCCTGAAAACGCCCGATGCCTTCCGAACCTTCGGTCCGGGGATTAGAAATCCTTTCTAATTCGCCTTCAGCACGATTTTTGCCTAAGAAAAGGTTGACACCCACCTCGATTCTAAATATCTTCGGCGGACTGGATCGAGGTTTTCCTTATGAAATTAGGCTCCGAAGCACTCGAGCTGGATGCTATCGACCTCCAGATTCTGGAGACTCTCCAGGAACAGGGACGCATCCCGCTGGTCAAGCTCGGCGAGCAGGTCGGACTGTCCTCGCCGTCGGTGATCGATCGCGTCAAGAAACTCGAAGATAGCGGGATCATCACCGGCTATCACGCGTCGGTCGATGCGCGCCGGCTCGGCAAGGATGTCACCGCGTTCATCGGCGTGTCGATCGCGCATCCGAAAGCGATCGCGACTTTCGAGCACACCGTCGCGCTGCTCGACGACGTCCTCGAATGTCATCACGTGACCGGCGAACACACGCTGCTACTCAAGATCAAGACCAACAACACTTCGTCGCTCGAGCGGCTCATCAGCACGGTCCGCTCGATCGAGGGAGTGTCGCGAACGGAAACGATGGTGGTGCTATCGACGCATACCGAGCGCGCGACCATTTCGGTCGGCGCTGCGGACGAGAGCGAGGTGGCCGGCAACGGTCACGGACGGCGGCATCGCCACGGCGCCGTGAAGACGGTCGTCGCTGACACCAAGAGGGTGTGACCATGCATGACCATAGCAGCATACCTCCAGCACAAGGCCTCTGGACGCCGGAGCACGAGCACGATGCGTGTGGGGTCGGGTTCGTCGTCAACATCAAGGGCGTGCGCTCGCACGATATCGTGCGCAAGGGCATCGAGGTCCTCAACAACCTGACCCATCGCGGCGCATGCGGATGCGATCCTCGCACCGGCGACGGCGCCGGCATGTTACTGCAGATTCCACATGAGTTCCTCGGCCGCGAGACGCGCAAGCTCGGCTTCGAACTTCCGGCGCGCGGCGAGTATGGCGTCGGGATGCTGTTCCTCCCGCTCGACGACGAGAAGCGCAAGGCCGCTGAAGCCATTGTCGAGCACGTCGTGCGCGACGAGGGTCTTACGCTGCTCGGATGGCGCGACATTCCGCATGTCCCGAGTGCATGCGGCGATATCGCGCGGCGCGGAATCCCCGCTTTCCGCCAGCTCTTCGTCGGCCGCGGCGCCTCGACTCCCGATGCGGCCTCGCTCGAGCGCAAGCTCTACGTCATCCGCAAGCGCGCGACCAATGAAGCGCTCGCATCGCTCGGCCTGTGCGATCCCGAGCTGTTCTACTTCTGCAGTCTCTCGGCCATCACGATCGTATATAAAGGTCAGCTCATCTCGACGCAGATTCCCGAGTTCTTTCCCGACCTGACCGATCCCGAAGTCGTGACCGCGCTCGCGATGGTGCATCAGCGCTTCTCCACCAACACGTTCCCGAGTTGGGACCGCGCGCATCCGTATCGCTTCATCGCGCACAACGGCGAAATCAACACCCTGCGCGGCAACATCAACTGGATGCATGCGCGCGAGAAGCTGTTCGCGTCGCCGCTGTTCGGCGAGGACATCCACAAGTTGCATCCGATCATCGAGCCGACCGGCAGCGACACCTCGATGTTCGACAACTGCCTCGAGCTATTGACCCGCACCGGACGCTCACTGCCGCACGCCGTCATGATGATGATTCCCGAAGCGTGGCAGAACGATCCGCAGATGAATCCCGGCAAGCGCGCGTTCTACGAGTTCCACTCCTGCATGATGGAGCCGTGGGACGGTCCCGCCTCGATCGCGTTCACCGACGGCGTGCGCATCGGCGCGGTGCTCGATCGCAATGGCCTGCGCCCCTCGCGCTACCTCGTTACCAAAGATGGCCTCGTCGTGATGGCGTCGGAGACCGGCGTCCTCGACATCCCGCCCGAGAACGTCGAGCTGAAGGGGCGCTTGCAGCCCGGCAAAATGTTTCTCGTCGACACCGATCTCGGCCGCATCGTTCATGACGAGGAGATCAAGGGCGCGCTCTCCGCGCGTCAGCCCTATCGCGAATGGCTCAACGAAAATATCGTTGGACTCGACGATCTTCCCGAGCCGCCCTCGGCACCGCCGATCGATCAGTACAAAGGACACGAGCTGCTCAAGCTGCAGCAGTCGTACGGCTATACCATCGAAGATTTGAAGATGCTGCTCGCGCCGATGGCGGTGAACGGGCAGGAGCCGGTCGGCTCGATGGGCACCGACACGCCGCTGGCGGTTCTGTCGGATCGTCCGCAGCCGCTGTTCAACTACTTTAAACAGTTATTCGCACAGGTCACCAATCCGCCCATCGATCCGATTCGCGAGGAGATGGTGACGTCGGCCGAGACCTCGCTCGGCGCCGAGCAGAATCTTTTCGAGGAGAGCCCGGTCCATTGCCGGCAACTCCAGGTGAAACGGCCAATTCTCACTAACGCCGAGCTGGAAAAGATTCGCCGGCTCGATAAGCCGGGACTTCGCACCAAAACGATCTCAACGCTGTATGCGGTGAACGATGGCGCGGCGGGACTCAAAGCTTCGCTCGATCGCATCTGCCGCGAGGCTTCCGAAGCCATCGAGCAAGGCTTCAGCATCCTGGTCCTATCCGATCGCGGCGTCGACGCGACACACGCTGCGATTCCGTGCCTGCTCGCATGCTCGGGTGTGCATCATCATCTGATCCGCGAGGGCACGCGCACTCGATGCGGCATCGTGGTCGAGTCGGGAGAGCCTCGCGAGGTGATGCACTTCTGTCTGCTGGTCGGCTACGGCGCCGCGGCGGTGAATCCTTATCTCGCCTTCTCAACCATGAGCGAGATGATTCGCGACGGCCGCATCCACGACGTTGAACCTGACGAGGCGGTCAAGAACATCGTCAAGGCCGCCACCAAGAGCATGATCAAGGTGGCGTCGAAGATGGGAATCTCGACGCTGCAGAGTTATCACGGCGCGCAGATCTTCGAGGCGATTGGGCTGAGCCGCGAGGTGGTCGACAAGTACTTCACCTGGACCGCGTCGCGCATCGGTGGCGTGGGCCTTGAGGAAATCGCACGCGAGACGGGCGCGCGTCATCAGCATGCGTTCCAGATCGCCGCGAACCTAGACGGCGAACTCGACGTCGGTGGCCAGTATCAGTGGCGCCGGCGCGGCGAGTTCCACATGTGGAACCCAAACACCATCGCGAAGCTCCAGCATTCGGTGCGCTCCGGGAACTACAATTTGTTCAAGCAGTACACGGCCGCGGTGGACGACCATACGCGACGCCTGGCGACGCTGCGCGGACTGTTCAAGTTCAAGCCGGATCGCCCACCAGTCCCGCTCGAGGAGGTCGAGCCGGCCAGCGAGATCGTCAAGCGCTTCAAGACCGGCGCGATGTCGTTCGGATCGATCAGCAAGGAGGCGCACGAGAACCTCGCGATCGCGATGAATCGCATCGGCGGCAAGAGCAACACGGGCGAAGGCGGCGAAGACCCGGCGCGTTTCGTGCGCGATGCGAATGGCGACTGGCGCCGTAGCGCGATCAAGCAGGTGGCCTCGGCGCGCTTCGGCGTCACCAGCAACTACCTCGTCAACGCCGACGAGTTGCAAATCAAAATGGCGCAGGGCGCGAAGCCCGGCGAAGGCGGGCAGCTACCCGGTCACAAGGTTGACGACTTCATCGCGAAGATTCGCTACTCGGTGCCCGGCGTCGGACTGATTTCGCCGCCGCCTCATCACGACATCTACTCGATCGAGGACCTCGCGCAGCTCATCCATGATTTGAAGAACTCGAACGATCGCGCGCGGATCAGCGTCAAGCTGGTCGCCGAAGTCGGCGTCGGCACCGTCGCTGCGGGAGTCTCAAAGGCGAAGGCCGACGTGGTGCTGATCAGCGGATACGACGGCGGCACCGGCGCCTCGCCGCTGCAATCGATCAAGCACGCCGGCGCGCCGTGGGAACTCGGCCTCGCGGAGACGCAGCAGATCCTCGTGATGAACGATCTGCGCGGGCGCATCCGCGTCGAGGCTGACGGCCAGCTCAAGACCGGACGCGACGTCGCGGTCGCATGCCTGCTGGGCGCCGAGGAATTCGGTTTCGCGAGCGCGGCGCTGATCGCGTCGGGATGCATCATGATGCGCGTGTGCCATCTGAACACTTGCCCGGTCGGTATCGCGACGCAGGATCCGGAGCTGCGCAAGAAGTTCGAGGGCAAGCCCGAGCACGTGGTGAACTTCATGATGTTCATCGCGAGCGAGTTACGCGAATACATGGCGCAGTTGGGTTTCCGCACCGTCAACGAGATGGTCGGTCACGTCGAATGCCTCGACACCAACGAAGCGATCAAGCATTGGAAGGCGAGCAACATCGACCTCAGTGCGATCCTCTATAAGCCCAACGTCGGCCCTGACATCGCGCTGCACAACATCCAGAAGCAGGACCACGGTCTCGAGCAGGCGCTCGATGTGCAACTGATCGATCTCGCGAAGGACGCGCTCGAGCAGAAAAAGCCGGTCGAGATCCATCTGCCGATTCGCAACTCCAATCGCACCGTCGGCACCATGCTCTCCGCGGAAGTGTCGCGCCGCCTCGGCGCGGAGGGCCTGCCGCCGTACACGATTCAATGTCACTTCAAAGGGTCGGCCGGTCAGAGCTTCGGTTCGTGGCTGGCGCCGGGAGTCGCGCTCTACCTCGAAGGCGATGCGAACGACTACTGCGGCAAGGGGCTCTCAGGCGGCTTCATCGCGGTGCGTCCTCCGTGCGAGGCTACCTTCAAAGCCGAAGAGAACATCCTGATCGGGAACGTCGCGCTCTACGGCGCGACCGGCGGCGAGGCGTTCTTCCGCGGCGTCGCGGGCGAGAGGTTCGCGGTGCGCAACAGCGGCGCGACGGCGGTTGTCGAGGGCGTCGGCGATCACGGCTGCGAGTACATGACGCGCGGCCTCGTCGTTGTGCTTGGCAAGACTGGCCGCAACTTCGCGGCGGGCATGAGCGGCGGCGTCGCGTATGTCTTCGATGAGGAAGGCAACTTCGCGTCGAAGTGCAACATGGGCATGGTGGAGTTGGGGCCAATCTCGCATGGCGAGGAGATAAATCAGCTCCACGCGCTCGTCGTGCGGCATCATCAGTACACGCAAAGCGCGGTCGCGCGCCGCATGCTCGATCGATGGGATGAGCACATCAGCAAATTCGTCAAGGTGCTTCCGACCGAATATCGGATGGTGCTCGAGCGGCAGCATCTGGGCGCGAACAACGAGATGGCGAAATTGGCGGCGGTGTAGGCGGGGAGTGGAGGAGGGCTATCGACAGATTTCAGGAGCGGGGAGAATCGGGTTTCGATCGGCGGGATTCGATGGACAAGACTAGATGGGAAAGATAACGGGCTTCATGGAGATCGAACGGGAAACGCCGTCGCGGCGTCCCGTGAAGGAGCGCCTGCGGGACTGGCGCGAATATGACCTCAAGATGCCCGAGGACAAGCTTCGCGCGCAGGGAGCGCGATGCATGGATTGCGGGATCCCCTTCTGCCACAAGGGTTGCCCACTCGGCAACATCATCCCAGATTGGAACGACCTGATTTATCGCGGACGCTGGAAGGACGCGATCGATCGCCTGCATTCGACCAATAATTTTCCCGAGTTCACCGGCCGCGTGTGTCCGGCGCCATGCGAAGAAGCATGCGTGCTGAACATCAACAATGACCCTGTCACGATCAAGCTGATCGAAAAGAACATCATCGATCATGCGTGGTCGGAGGGATGGGTCACGCCGCAACCCGCGCCGCGCAGCACCGGCAAGCGCGTCGCGGTGGTCGGCTCGGGTCCGGCAGGCCTTGCATGCGCACAACAGCTCGCGCGCGCCGGTCACGCGGTCACGCTGTATGAGCGATCGGATCGCGTCGGCGGTCTGCTGATGTATGGCATCCCCGATTTTAAACTCGAGAAGCAATATGTGCATCGACGCGTCGAACAGATGAAGGCCGAGGGTGTCGAGATCGTGACCAACTGCCGCGTCGGCATTGACATCCATGCGGACGAGATGCGGGCGAAGTTCGACGCGATCGCGCTGACGATGGGTGCGACCAAGCCGCGCGATCTTCCGATCCCCGGCCGCGAACTCAAGGGCGTTCACTTTGCGATGGACTTCCTGCCGCAGCAGAACAAGCGCAACCAGGGCGACATCATTCCCGAGGACGTTTTCATCACCGCGAAGAACAAGCGCGTGGTGATCCTCGGCGGCGGCGACACCGGCTCCGACTGCCTCGGAACTTCGAATCGGCAGGGCGCGATCAGCGTGCATCAGTACGAGTTGCTGCCGATGCCGCCGGAGCATCGCACGGTCGAAATGCCGTGGCCGGATTGGCCGATGATTCTGCGCACCTCGACCTCGCACGAGGAGGGCGTGAATCGCGACTGGAGCATCAACACGAAAAAGTTTTCCGGCGAGCACGGGCATGTGACGAAGCTCCACGGCATCCGGCTGAATTGGCAGAAGGCCAGCGACGGCCGGATGACGATGGAGGAAATTCCGGGTAGCGACTTCGAACTCGATTGCGACCTCGTGCTGCTGGCGCTTGGATTCCTCGGGCCCGAGCCGGACGGAATCATCTCGCAGCTCGGCCTCAAGCTCGATCCTCGCAGCAACGTGCTATGCGAGAACTACCAGTCGAGCGTGCCGGGAGTTTTCGCCGCGGGCGATACGCGTCGAGGTCAGTCGCTCGTGGTGTGGGCGATTTGGGAAGGCCGCGAATGCGCGCGCGCCGTTGACGCTTATCTGATGGGCGAATCCTTCCTGCCGGCCAGCCCCGAACTGTAGACGCTACGCATCGTGCTGCGGCTTTACGACTATCTGCCTTCGGGCAACGGCTACAAGGTTCGCCTGCTGCTCACGCAGCTTGCGATTCCCTTTGAGCTGATCGAGCGCGACATCATCAAGGGCGAGACGCGGACGCCCGAGTTTCTAGCGAAATTTCCCAACGGACGGATTCCCGCCGTCGAGTTCGACGACGGCAAGTTACTCTTCGAGTCGAACGCCATCATCAGCTATTTCGCCGAGAACACCCAGTTCCTTCCGCAAACTAGATTTGAGCGCGCGCAGATTCTGCAGTGGCTATTCTTCGAACAGTATAGTCATGAACCATACATAGCCAGTGTGCGATACCTCGTACATGTCGCGCCGGAAGTGCAGGATCCCCGCCGCGCGATGCTCGATATGATGATCCGCCGCGGCTACGATGCGCTCGACGTGATGGAAAAGAGTCTAAGGTCGCGCGAATGGTTCGTCGGCGCCAACTACTCGATCGCGGACATTGCACTATACGCATACACACATGTCGCTGATGAAGGCGGATTCGATCTCGGCAAGTATCCGGCGATTCGCGGATGGCTTCAGCGCGTGCGATCGCAGCCGCGCCACCTCGCGATCACTGAGCGGCCTCGCTCAGCGACGGAGGCCTAAGGCATCGAGCTTCTTGATGAGCCAGTCGATACGATCCTCGCCCCAGAACGGCTCGTCCTCAACGATGAAGGTGGGAACGCCGAAGACCTGATCGCGATCGGCTTCTTCAAAGCAACGATCCAACTCTGCGCGTGCATCGGTTTCCACATAGCGGTGGAACTCGGTCGCGTCGAGACCGACCTCGGTCAGGACGCCATCGATTGCATCGGGCTTTTCAACATCGAGTTCGTGTTTCCAGAAGCGCTCGAACACGCGGTCGGAGTAAGCGATGAAGCGGCCATGCTTCGCCGCGAAGAGTCCCCCATAGAATGCGAGCCGACAGGAGAAAATCTTTTTCGGCGGGTAGATGATGAGGCCGCGCTCCTTCGCTATGCGCCGCGCGTCGAGATAGAGGTAGCGGACCTTGCGCCGCTCGACTGTGGGATCGTCGAGGTTGCCGTAGGTCTTGCGGATGTTCACGCCATAAGGAATGAAGCGCAACTTCACGCGATGATTGCGCTCGAGATCGCGCGCCGGCAACCACGCCAGATACGTGAACGGGCTGGTGTACGCGAAGTAGAATTTAATTTCGACGTCGTTGCTCATCGTCAATAGTCATCCGGCAGCGCGAGTGCGAGGAAATCCGCGAGGTGAATCACCCTGATCTGCGCGCCGCGACGCCGCAGCTCGGCGGCAATCTGAAATTCGCATCCCGGATTCGACAGCACTACATAATCGGCGTCAGTCGCGATGATGTTGTCAACCTTCCGCTTCGCCAGCGTGCGCGCCATTTCCGGCTCGGTCAGATTGTAGCTCCCCGCTGAGCCGCAACAGACATCCGACTCAGCGAGCTCGATGAGGCGCACGCCAGGAATCGATCGCAGGAGCTGGCGAGGATTGTCACGCACGCCGAGGCCGTGCACGAGGTGGCACGCGTCATGATAGGTGACGGTGCACTCCAGCTTGCGGAACGCGGGCATCCGTTCGAGCAATAGTGCGCTGAGGTCGCGCACCTTCGATTGGATCTCGCGCGCATCGCTAGCGGCCGCATCATGCTTCAGGATCGCTCCGTACTCGGCGATCGCAGTCGAGCATCCCGAAGCGGCCGACACGATCGCATCGGGCGCGAGCTCCTTGAGCGCGCGAACATTGGCGCGTGCGAATTCTTTCGCGCGAGTGTCGTTGCCGGCGTGCAGATCGAGCGCTCCGCAGCACACCGTCTCCGGCATCCGCAGCACCCGATATCCCGCCGCCGCAAGAAGTCTTTCGCTGTTGCGATTCTCCGAATCGGCGAGCACCCGCGCGACGCATCCATGATGCACTACGACGCTCGGCGCATCGGGTTCGCTATGCGTTTCGACATGAAGCGGTGCGCGCTGACCGCGGTGCACGAGCGGCGGAAGCAACTCGACCCACTCCCGCAACGACTTGAGAAGGATCGCTTCGATCGCACCGCGCAGATGGAGACGCTCCGCGAGTGCGAGCGGCGCGAGCATCGCGCGCAACCGCTTCGGATACGGGAAGACCGCGCTGATGAGAGCGCGGCGCACGCGCTCGAGCGGCCCACGCTGATGGTGACGCTCGACGTAGGCGCGCGCGTCCTCGATGAGCCGGCCGTAGTGCACGCCCGAGGGGCACGCGGTCTCGCATCCGCGGCATCCGAGACACAAATCGAGATGACGAACCGCGTCGCTGTCGAGCTCGAGGCGGCCTTCGGCCAGCGACTTCATCAGGTAGATGCGGCCGCGCGGCGAATCCATCTCGGCGCGCGTGACGATGTAAGTAGGACACGCCTCGAGGCAGAGACCGCAGTGCACGCAGTCGAAGAGCAGCTCGTAGTTGACGACGTCGCGCACCAGCCTTGCTGGTGCGGCGGCCGATTCGATCATCAGAGCGCTCCCACGAAGCATCCGGGATTGAAGATGCCCGCTGGATCGAATGTGCTCTTGAGCCGCTGCATCAATTTGAACGCGCCGGGGTTGGGACGATCGAAGAATTCGATTCCCGATCGGATCGATGCGGGCGCGGATTTAACGCGTACATGACCGCGCGCGGAATGCGCGATCTCACGCCATCGCGCGACGACGCCCGAATCGGCGGCTCGGGTCGATAGTTCCGCTATTCCTGATCCGACGTGCGCGATGAACTCCGCTGACGATTCGCGAGCGCATCGCGCGAGCTCGTTTGGCAGCACCGCCATCCGCGCCGTGATGCCATCGCCGAAACCGAGGTCGCGCAGCGAGGAGTAGAGTTCAAGCGCGCGACCGCCTTCGAGCATTTCGACGGTGGGGCGGAGAGCCCTCGCGATGCGATCACTTTGGTACGCGAGTTCGGAACGAATCCCGCTGAAGCCGGCCAGCACGACGAATCGATCTGGCGCGCCGATCGCCCCACTGACACCCGGGCTCACCACCTCGAGATGAATCAGCGGAACTTGGTCGTGAAGCTTCGAGGCGGCTGCGAACGCATCATCGGCGTTGGGGAATGTGGCGACCGCGAGCGAATAGTTTTCCGGAATCGGGCGAACCTTGAAGGTCGCTTCGGTCACGATGCCGAGCGTTCCGAATGAACCCGTCATCACCTTCATCAGATCGTAGCCGGCGACGTTTTTGACCACGCGGCCGCCGGCGCGAATGATGCGGCCGCCGTGGCCGACGAACTGAATTCCGATCAGGAGATCGCGTACGGTTCCTTCCGAGAGTCGAAGCGGTCCGGCGTGCGGCGCCGCGATGAGCGAGCCCAAGGTGGTCGCGCCCGGATCGCAAGGATCGACCGGAAGCCGCTGTCCCGGCGTCACCATAGTCGCATTCAGATCGCCGACCGTGAGTCCCGCCTGTGCCACTACCGTCATGTCCTCGGGTTCATACGCGACGATGCTCGCCATGCGCTTGAGCGAAATTCCGATCTGCACGGGCGAGCGCCTGATCTGCGAGAGTGTCCGCGCGGCACCGAGCGGCGCGAGGCTTATCTTGTCCGCCTCGCACCTGCGGACGATGGCGGCGATCTCCTCCGCACTTTGAGGTTCGACGATCGTTTGAACGGCGCCGATCGCGCCCGCGTCTTCGAGCGCTGCACTCACAGAGGAACTTGCCTTCGAGGCGAGGTGACTTCGACGCAAGCGCCCGGCGTGGGGATCACCTTGCGCGGATTCGAGCGCTCGTCGGGATCGAAGACGCGCCGCAACTCTGTCATCGCGATCAGATCCTCGGGCGAAAAGAGCAGCGGCATCTCGCCGATCTTCTCGACGCCGATGCCGTGCTCGCCGGTGAGGCTGCCGCCCATCTCGACGCATGCGGTAAGGATTTCGCGGCCGGCTTCGATCGCGTGGCGCACCTGGCCGGGCTCGCGCTCATCATAAAGCACGATCGGATGAATGTTGCCGTCGCCGGCGTGAAAGACGTTTCCGATCGCGAGGCCGTGCCGCTCGCTGACCGCGTTGATGACGCGCAGGATGTCGGGGAGCCGCGTGCGCGGCACGACGCCATCCTGGGTGGCGTAATTCGGCGCGAGCCTGCCGACGGCTCCAAAAGCTCGTTTGCGCGCTTTCCACAGCAGCGCGCGCTCCGCCTCGTCGCGAGCGAGCTTCGCTTCGGTCACGCCGCACGTCTTCATCAGGTCGATCGCGGCGGCGGCGCGTTCGTCGAGGCCGACTTCGAGGCCATCGATCTCTACAATCAGTACTGCGCCGGCATCGGGAGAAAATCCGACGTGGAAGGCCGCTTCGACCGCGTTCAGGATCAGCCGATCCATCATCTCGATCGCGCCCGGGATCATTCCGGATGCGATGATCTTCGAGACCGCCGAGGTCGCGTTGTCAACGTCGGCGAAAGTCGCGAGGATCGTTCGATGCCCCTCGGGCTCGCGCATCAGCCGCAACGTCGCCGCGGTGACCATCCCACAAGTGCCTTCCGATCCGACGACGGCGCCGACCAGATCGTAGCCGCATCGCTCGTCGACTGGACCGCCCAGCGCGACCACCTCGCCATCGGGAAGCACGACCTCGAGGCCGAGAACGTGATTGGTGGTGACGCCGTATTTCAAAGTATGAGGGCCGCCGGAATTTTCCGCGACGTTGCCGCCGATGGTACACGCCATCTGTGAAGAAGGATCGGGTGGATAGAAATAGCTATTCGCCTTCACTGCATTAGTCACATGCAGATTGACTACTCCGCTTTGCACTTCGACGCGGCGGTTAGCCAGATCGATTGACAGGATGCGATTCATCTTGGAGGTGCAGATCATCACCGGAGCGAGCGCCAACGCACCGCCCGAGAGGCCGGTCCCCGCGCCGCGAGGCACGAACGGAATGCCGCGCCGATGGAGCGCGCGCAGCACCGCGCTGACCTGCTCGGTCGAATGCGGCATCACCAGCAGATCGGGCGCACTCTTCTCGATAGTCCAGCCGTCGCATTCGTAAACCTTGAGCTCGCCGGCGCGCGAGACGATCGCGTCGTCGCCGACGATCGCGCGCAGCTCCCGTGTGAGGCTCGCGTCGATCGCGATCTGATGCGCTGTTCCGTTCCCGTCCATGCTTACAACTCTGGCTCACGACTCTAGCATGTTCGCCGATTTGCTCCGGTAACGCGCCGCGGAGTTTTTTGCGGGCGTTTTAAAGCGCGTCCGATGGTGGCTAATATGGGTCACTCAATTTCGAAACAGAAAGAGGTTCGACCTTTGGCAACTTCGGCAAACTCGTTCCCTGAACTGAGACCGCCGGCCCGCGTTCTGCTCGGACCCGGCCCCTCCAACGTGCATCCGCGCGTGATGAAGGCGATGCTCTCGCCGGTGCTCGGGCATCTCGATCCCGACTTCGTCGGCATTATGGAGGACATCAAGAAGCTGCTGCGACTGGTTTTCCGCACCTCCAACGAGATCACGTTTCCGGTTTCCGGCACCGGTTCGGCCGGGATGGAATGCGTGATGGCGAGCCTGATCGAAGAAGGAGACGATGTCGTGGTCGGCGCCGCGGGTGTCTTCGGCGCCAGGCTCGCCGAGGTCGCGGATCGCCTGGGCGCCAAGGTGCACAAGGTCGAGGCGCAATGGGGACGCATCATCGAGCCCGACCAGATTGCGCAAGCGCTTTCGAAAATCGAGAAGCCCAAGCTGGTCGCGATCGTTCATTCGGAGACCTCAACCGGGATTCATCAGCCGCTGAATGAGATCTCCAAGATGACGCATCTCAGCGGCGCGCTGTTCGTCGTCAACGGTGTCACTTCGCTCGGATGCGTGCCGCTGGAAATCGACGAATGGGGCATCGACGCGTGTTACAGCTGCACACAGAAGGGCATCGGCGCACCGCCGGGACTCGCGCCCGTCACCTTCAGTCCGCGCGCGATGGACGCGGTGCACAAGCGCAAAACCAAGTGCCGCTCATGGTACTTCGACGTCGGACTGATCGAGCAGTATTGGGGACCGGATCGCCTCTACCATCACACCGCGCCGATCACGATGAACTACGCGATCTACGAGGCGCTGCGCATCGTCGTCGAGGAGGGACTCGAGACGCGCTTCAAGCGCCACGTCGCGAACGCCGCCGCGCTGGTCGCGGGGCTCAAGGCGATGGGTATCGAGATGGCGGCGCAGGAGGGCCATCGGTTGCCGCAACTTACCGCGGTCACGATCCCCGACGGCATCAAGGACGCGAAGGTGCGCGAGCGGTTGCTCAAGCTTTTCAATATCGAGATCGGCGCCGGCCTCGGGCCATTCAAGGGCAAGGTCTGGCGCATCGGTCTGATGGGCGAAGGGTCGCGGCGGGAGAACGTGATGCTGGTGCTCAACGCGCTCGAGGAGATCCTCGGCTCGATGGGGGTGGAACTGTCGCGAGGCCGCGCGCTCTCGGCGGCCGACAAAGCTTACGAATCGATGGGACTCGGCGCGGGCGAACCGCGATAAAGTTTTTACTCCCGCGATTCAGGCCCACCTGACATTATGTCGGGCGGGGGGGGAAAGCTTGTCTATGCCCGGCACTGCCCTATCTTTAGACAGGCTCGGGCATTAGGGTGTCCAAGTAGGCTCACTAATTGTAAAAGATGCTCTATGCTGCACTGATATACATCATAAAACTTGCGAAAGCATTGTACAATTGCTAATAGTAGCCGTAAAGTCACATCAGCCAGTCGCCTCGGAAATTTGTTGTGGAGGGAGTCAGGGTGAATCGGAGGCCTCAGGATCGGATAGAAGAAAAAGCCGTAACACCAGATCAATCAGCATCGGAAAAACCGTCAGGCGCAGAGCGACCTCGCACGCCGAGCCGGCGCGCGTTCCTGAAGGGATTTGGCGCCGCGACTCTCGCGAGCGCGGCTGGAGCGGTGGCGGCAAGTGCGAACGGAATGATGCCCGATGTCATTTCCGATTTGCATTCCGCGCAACTGAACATCAACGCCCGTCGCGGGCAAGCCTATCAGAAGCGGATTAAGGCAGCCGCGGGCGATCGCAAGATCAAGACGCCGAAGCATCCCAACAGCGGGGATGAGGCGCTCTATACGAATGGCATTGCGAATTTCAGCAAGGGTTTTGCCCACGATCAATACGGTGTCGTGGAACCCGCCCCATATGCGGCGTATCTGGCCGCGATAAAAACCGGCAAGCGCCAGGATTTCGACAGCTTGACGATGGGCGGCAACACGCCGCTGGTCGATCCGCAAGCCGGATTGGCGTTCGACCTTGAGACCTGCGATCCGTCGCAGAACTCGATTCCGCCGTTCGACAAGCTGAATTCTGCAGGCTTCGCGGCACAGATGATCGAGACCTATTGGATGGCGCTGACGCGCGACGTGCCGTTCTCGCAATGGAATACTGATCCGAATATCGCGGCGGCGGTTGCGGAACTCAGCTCCAACTCCGCATACACGGGGCCGAAGAGCGTTACGGCTCAGACGGTGTTTCGAGGTTTCACCCCCGGCGATGTGATCGGACCCTACGTATCGCAGTTTTTTCTCCAGCCGTTCAACATCGGCGCGATCCCGTTCCAGGGATACATGAGCACCATGCCGAACGTCTCTTTCGGGACCGACCCGACCTCGTGGATGAAGCTGCAGAACGGGCAGGGGCCCTTCCACCCCGCAACCGCGACTTCGAGCCTGAAGTTTCTCGGCACTGGACGCGACCTCGCCGAGTACGTGCACAATGACGTGCTGTACCAGGAATATCTCAACGCCGCGCTGATGCTGCTCAAGATGGCGCCGCAGTTCAGCGCGCCGATCCTCAATTCGGGCAACCCCTACAACAGCCTCACTTCGGAGACCGGCTTCATTACCTGGGGATTGCCGATGGTTGAGGTGATGGTGGCGGAAGTTATCGCGCGCGCGATCAAGAATGCATGGTTCGAGAAGTGGTTTGTGCATCGTGTGGCGCGCCCCGAGGAGTACGCGGGACTGGTTCACTACAAGCTGCTCGGAAACCCGAAGCAAGATTATCCTATAGACAGCAGCGTGCTGAGCTCCAATGCCGCGGCGCAGGTTTTCGCCGCGACTGGCAGCTACTTCATCCCGCTGTCGTATGCGGAAGGATGCCCGCTGCATCCGTCCTATCCCTCGGGACACGCGACCGCGGCGGGCGCGGCGGTGACGATCCTCAAATGGTTCTTCAACGAGAGCCTGGTAATTCCGAATCCGATTACTACCACCGACGATGGCCTGAGCACGGTTCCGTATACCGGCTCCGACGCCGGCCAGATGACGATCGGCGGAGAGCTCAACAAGCTGGCGTCCAACGTAGGTTTCGGCCGGGTTTATGCGGGAATCCATTGGCGCGCAGACATTGTGGAAGGGATGCTGCTGGGCGAGCAGGTCGCAATCAATTTGTTGCAGGATCAGGCGCATCTATACAACGAGAACTATACGGGTTTCACCTTCACCAAGTTCGACGGTAAAACCAAGGTCACGGTCTGATTGAATCTTCATGCGGAGGGCGGCGCGGAATTTCGCGCCGCCTTTTCTTTTTTCGATGGCGATTGCGCCTCGACCGTTCGTCATTATGGCATAAACAAAATGACGAGTCTGTAGGAGTTCGCCAACGCCCACCGGGAATCCAGATCGGTTGAATCGGTCCGACAGAATGAGTGGAATTGGTTTCTTCTGCGGGACCTCGCCGACCGACTGGGCGTCAGAAACTGCTTCAAAAAACACAACGTCCCAATTGCCAAATTGGCAGCAAAAGAAGTACATTCGTGTCAGGAGGAATCGACAAAATGTTAGAGAAACGCGATATTCCTTCTCCCGCTCGTGGTTTTCAAGTCGCTCGCAAGGTGATTCTGACACCGGACAAGGAAGTCATGATGGAATTTAGCGAGTTTCGGCAAAGCTCGGCCGATTCGCCGAGCGTTTCGGACGATTCTCCTAATTTCTATGTTGCAAACTGGAACTCCAAACTGGAGTCGAGCCGTCGCTTTATCCGACCATCCCCTCCGAGCCTCGAGACTCTAGGATTGGATCGGCTACCGTCCGGGAACTGGCGTCTTTCGGCTTTTGCTTCCGGCCGTAAAGGACGTCTTCAATTCGACATAGTCGACAATGCCGCGGAGGCCTTTGCGCATCTGGTGATGCACCTAAGCGATGTTGCCTTCGGTACCGACCTCGAGTTCATGCGGCTAGACGGACCGCTGTTTGGGTTTTCCTATCAGAACAACTCCAACGTTGCCACAATCTGCTTCGCATCCTTCTATTATGTTCCGATAGAGGTTGTGCGACTATGGAAACTTTCCGAGCCTGGCGTAGGCAGGGATCTAACTTCTGACTACCTCGAAGGGTGGGTGGCGGAAGCCACTAAAGATTTTCCGAAATGGAGTCCTGAAATGCACGAGAAGCTTTATGGCAAAGAGTAATCCCGTTAACGCGGGTGGGTTCACCGTGGTCGCGTCACTTGAAGACAGCGTCGGTAATCCAGCGGCCAGAGTCGCCAGTGTCCACCATCAAACACAGTACTGCATCGAGGTTTCGAGCGTCTATTACCAGATTTGCACCGTTGATCTCATCGCGGCGCGCGGTATGAATGCGAACTGTGTCGAACTCGCGGAGGCCACGACACCAGGAGCTCCATGGTCAAGATCTCCCCTTGTGAGGTTATTTCCTTCCGGGCCGGGCAAGCCGCCTTCGACGGAACGCCGTGCAAGTAGCGTGTGCAGGGCGGCGAGTTGTACAGCTAACTCCGAGGTTATGGAAGCTAAGATAGATTTCACGGTCGCCTCGCCTATCAGGGTCACGTCTTACCTGAAACTGCCACTGTGATCGGTCAGGTGCTCGGGTTTCTTGGAGACTATGATACCGTATCGCTCATTGCGGGAGAGTTGATCGTCATTTTTTCTTGGGTATTCGAGAAGATTGCCAAAAGCTGTGTAGAGATAGACAAGCAACACATAAACGCGGTGATTCTCGGTACGAACGGCGACATAAATGACGAAACTGCAATTGATGGGGCATGCGAGACCTATTTTCTTTACTGTTCGGATATGGTTTGGCGTGTCGGCTTGCTGACTTCTATCCCATTTTCGGCTTTCGCTTTCGTGATTCTGATATTACGCAATTGCAGCGAACCCGGCTTGGTCCTTTGGTCAATTCTCGCTCTGTTGAGTCTAACGTTTTTTGCTTTCTATTTAGTTTCAGTGAAACGCCGTCCGTACGAACTAAACACGAAAGTCTGGAGATTCGGCCTCACATACTATCAGTTCGGCCAAGTCATGCTTTCCGTGGTAAACATGCTGACTATACTTGTTAGTTATCACTATTATTCGTAAAGGCCTAATATCCTTTTCAAACTTCTGGTTCTTTGCTTACATATCTAGTTCGCCATTCGTGGTGTCCTCCTCTTCTTTCTCCGCTAATGGCACCACCGCGCGGACGCGCTCGCCTTCCTCGACCTTCACCAGATGCACACCCTGCGCGTTGCGTCCCGTGATGCGCACGCCCTTCACCGGCAGCCGAATGATCTTGCCGTGATCCGTGATGAGCACAACTTGATCGTCGGTGCCGACCTGACGCACGCCTACCACTTTGCCGGTCTTGTCGGTCACGTTCATCGTGATGACGCCCTTGCCGCCGCGATGCGTGAGCCGATACTCCGATGCCGGAGTCCGCTTACCGAAGCCCAACTCCGACACGGTAAGGAGAGTTTCGTCCTCGCGCACGGTCGCCATCGACACCACCTCGTCGCTGATGAGGGTGACTGTCTTGCCCTCCTTGATGGTTGAGGTTTCGAGCTCCATGCCGGTGACGCCGGCGGTGTCGCGTCCCATCGGCCGCACTTCTTCCTCGGCGAAGCGAATCGCCTGGCCCTCGCGCGTCGACAGCACGATCTGCTGATTGCCGTCGGTGATGCGCACGTCGACCACCTGATCGTTCTGGTCGATCGCGATCGCGATGATGCCGGTCGCGCGCACATTGGCGAACTGATCGAGCGAGGTTTTTTTCACGCGGCCATTCTTGGTCGAGAAGAACACGTTCTTGCCGGTGGTCTCGCGCGGCACCGGGATAAATGCGGAAAGGCTTTCGCCGCCACTGAGGCTCAGCAGGTTGACGATCGAGCGCCCCTTCGAGGCGCGCCCGCCTTCGGGCAGTTCATACGCCTTGAGCTGATAGACGCGGCCCTTATTGGTGAAGAACAGCAGCCGGTCATGGGTCGAGACGCGCTCCAGCCGCTCGACAAAATCCTCGTCGCCGGTGCCCGCGCCGACTTTGCCGCGTCCGCCGCGCCGCTGCGTGCGATAGAGCGAGAGCGGAGTGCGCTTGATGTAACCGCCGTGAGTGACGGTCACCAGCATGTCTTCCTCGACGATTAGATCCTCGATCGAGAACTCGCCTTCGGCCTCGACGATCTGGGTGCGGCGCGGATCGCCGAATTCCTTTTTGATGTCTTCGAGCTCGTCGGAGATGATCTTCAGCAGCTTCTTCTCGTCAGCGAGAATCTCCTTAAGCCGCGTGATCGTCTCCAGCGTCTCCTTGTGCTCCTGCTCGATCTTCTCGCGCTCCAGCCCGGTCAGGCGGCGCAGCGTCATATCGAGGATCGCCTGCGCCTGAATCTGCGTGAGCTTGAATTGATTCATCAGGCCGGTGCGCGCCGTCTCCGCATCCTTCGAGGCGCGAATCAACTTGATGACCGCATCGAGGTTGCGCAGCGCGACCAGCAGACCTTCCAAAATGTGGATGCGTGCTTCGGCCTGGCGCAGCTCGAACTGCGTGCGGCGCGTGATGACCCGGCGGCGATGGTTGAGGAACTCGGCGAGCATGTCGCGCAGGCTCAGCTCGCGCGGCCGGCCCTCATGAATCGAGAGCATGATGAGCCCATAGCTCTCCTGCAGCTGGGTGTGCTTGTAGAGCTGATTGAGCACGATCTTGGGCTCGGCGTCGCGCTTGAGCTCGACCACGATGCGCATCCCGTCGCGATCCGATTCGTCGCGCAGGTCGCTGATGCCCTCGATGCGCTTGTCGTTGACCAGCTCGGCGATGCGCTCGATGATGTTCTTCTTGATGACCTGGTAGGGAATCTCGCTCACGATGATCGAGGCGCGGCTGCTGCGCTTGTCGGTCTCGATCCGCGCCAGCGCGCGCATCGTCAGGATGCCGCGGCCCGCCATATAGACGTCGCGAATCGCCTTGCGCCCCAGCAGTTGCCCGCCGGTAGGAAAATCCGGCCCCGGAATGATGTCGAGGATTTTCTCCATCGACAAATTCGGGTTCTTGATCATCGCGAGCAGCGCGTCGCAGACCTCGGTCAGATTGTGCGGCGGGATGTTGGTCGCCATCCCGACCGCGATTCCATCCGAGCCGTTGATGAGAAGGTTCGGCACCTGGCTCGGCAGAAACTCGGGCTCCTCGCCCGAGCCGTCGTAGTTAGGCTTGAAATCGATGGTGTCCTTGTCGATATCGAGCAGCATCCGCTCGGCGATTTTCGTCAGGCGCGCCTCGGTGTAGCGATAGGCCGCGGGAGGGTCGCCATCGATCGAACCGAAGTTGCCCTGACCGTCGATGAGCGGGTAGCGGAGCGCGAACGGCTGCGCCATGCGCACCAGCGAATCGTAAACCGCCATGTCGCCGTGCGGATGGTATTTCTTCAGCACCTCGCCGACGACGCCTGCGCATTTGGAATGCTTGCGATTGGCGAGCAGGCCCTCGCGAAACATCGCATAGAGGATGCGCTTGTGAACGGGCTTGAGGCCGTCGCGGATATCGGGCAGCGCGCGCCCGATATTCACCGACATCGCGTAGTCCAGGTAGGACTGGCGCATGTCAGTCTCGATGTTCAACAGCGAGGGTTCGTTGTGGGGGGTATTACCGTTCGTTTCAGCCATGAATCAGTGAGTTCCTGTCCTAATTCCTCTCCCTCTTGGGAGAGGTCGGCCCGTCTGCGGGCCGGGTGAGGGTCATTTGAAAAATATGATTCCTAATCTTCTCGATGACGCCTTCGGTTGCGCGAAGAACCTCATCGTTGGGGTAGCGAAGCACATCGAATCCTTGCGCGTTCAACCACTTGGTTCTGTCAGCATCGTAGGCAGCCTGCTCAACATGTTGCGAACCATCGAGCTCGATGATCAATCCTTTCTCGATGCAGCAAAAAATCCGCGATGTAATTTCCGATCGGATGTTGCCTTCGAAATTTGAGATTTAGAAGCTGCCGGTCCCGCAGCACATTCCACAACTTCCGCTCAGCATCCGTTTGCTCACGCCTCAGCTCCCGTGCCGCGTCGCGATCTGTCGTGCTGCGCATCCTAAATCCCTCTCCCGAAGGGAGAGGTCAGCCCGCTACGCGGGCTGGGTGAGGGTCCTTTAAAAGAAAACAATTCCTAATCTTCAGCGATGTCGCCGGCTCCGAAATGTTGGTACGGCACCGCAATATCCATTCGGGTTTGAACCGTCATTCCGTTCAGCGATAGTTCGTGGTCCTCGCGATGAGGAATCTTATTTTCTAAAGGGCCCTCACCCGGCCCGCTGCGCGTGCCGACCTCTCCCTTCGGGAGAGGAATTCGGAACTAGATGTCTAAGTTCTTAACGTCGAGCGCGTTGTCCTCAATGAATTTGCGCCGCGGCTCGACCTGATCGCCCATCAGCTTGCTGAACATCTCCTCCGCCGCTTCCACCGATCCAATCTGCACCTTCAACAGCGAGCGGCTTTCCGGATTCATCGTGGTATCCCACAACTGACTCGGATTCATCTCGCCCAACCCTTTGTAGCGATTGGTCTCGATGCCCTTTTCGCCCGCCGCCATCACCGCCTTCGCCACCGCCACCAAGGACTCGACGGAGCGCGTGTCTTCGCCGGCCGTTCCTTGGCCAACCTTCACCGCGAGCGGTCCCTTGATCGCCTCGATATCCGGCATCAGGCGGCGAATCTCGCGCAGCTCGCCGCATCGCAGCAGCGAGATATCGACGATGGTGGGCGCCTTGGCGCCGTTTTGGCGATGCGAGAAGACCGCCTTGAAATGGGTTTCGCCATCGGGCTGCACGTCGGCCACGAGGTTATCTTTTCCGACCGACTTGATGATCGCGGCCGCCATCGCTTTCGCCGCCTTTTCCGATTCGAAGCTGTCGTCGGCGATGGTCTTCTCACTGGCGAGTTTTGCTACCGCCGCGACGATCTCGCGTTCCTTGGAGCGGCGCTCCAGCTGCCAGTACATCCGATCGTAGAAAAGCGCCTTGCGCACCAATGCTTTCAGCGCCGCGCCCTTCACCTCGCGCGCGTCCTTCCCCTTGCCGGCTTCGAGCGTCACCGCCTCGGCGCCGAGGTCGGTCAGATAATCCTCCAGCGCGCCTTCGTCCTTGACGTAGCGCTCCTGCTTGCCCTTCTTGACCCTGAACAGCGGTGGCTGTGCGACGTAGAGGTAGCCGTTGTCGATGATCTCGAAGAACTGCCGGAAGAAGAACGTCAGCAGCAGCGTGCGGATATGCGAGCCGTTGACGTCCGCGTCGGTCATGATGATGATTTTGTGATAGCGCAGTTTCTCGAGGTCCTTCTCGCTGCCGACGCCCATCCCGAGCGCCATGATCAGCGTGCGCAACTGCTCGGAGCCAAGGACCTTATCGATGCGCGCGCGCTCGACATTGAGCACCTTGCCGCGCAGCGGCAGGATCGCCTGGGTCTTGCGATCGCGGCCCTCCTTGGCGGTGCCGCCTGCCGAGTTTCCCTCGACGATGAACAGTTCGCTGAGCGCGGGATCCTTTTCCTGGCAGTCGGCAAGCTTGCCCGGCAATCCGCCGGATTCGAGCGCGCCCTTGCGACGCACCAGTTCCTTGGCCCGACGCGCCGCCTCGCGCGCAGTGGCAGCCTCGATAGTGCGGCCGACGATCTTTTTCGCAGGACCCGGATTGTGCTCGAAATACTCGCCGAGCTTTTCACTGACGAGACCCGCGACGAGACCCTCGACTTCGGAGTTGCCGAGCTTGGTCTTGGTCTGACCCTCGAACTGCGGCTCGCCGATCTTCACGCTGACGACGGCCGTGAGACCCTCGCGCGTGTCGTCGCCCTCCAGCCGCATCTCTTTATTTTTGAAGAGGTTGTTCTTGGTGCCGTAATTGTTGAGCGTGCGCGTCAGCGCCGCCTTGAGCCCCGACAGATGCGTGCCGCCTTCGACGGTATGAATGTTGTTGGCGTAGGTGAAAATCGTTTCGTGAACCGCGTCGGTCCACTGCAGCGCGACCTCGACGTCGGTGCCGTCGCGATTGCCCTTGAAGAAGATGACGTCGTGAATCGCCTGGTTGCCTTCCGAGAGCGACTCGACGAACTCCGCGATGCCGCCTTCGTAATGGAACTCTTCCTTCTTGCCGTCGCGCTCGTCGCTGATAGTGACCTTCAGGCCCGCATTCAGATACGCCATCTCGCGCAGGTAGCGCACGATGTTCTCGTACTTGAACTTCACCTCGGCGAAAATTTTCGAATCCGGCGTGAAAGTGGTCTTGGTGCCGGTCAGCTTGGTCGCGCCGCGCTCCTCAACCTTGGTCTTGGGGATGCCGCGCTCGTAGCGCTGAAAATAATTTTTGCCGTTCTTGTGGACCTCGACCTCGAACTCCTCGCTCAATGCGTTGACGACCGAGGCGCCGACGCCGTGCAGTCCGCCCGACACTTTGTAGGCATTTTTTTCAAACTTGCCGCCCGCATGCAGGACGGTGTGCACGACTTCGAGCGCGGAGCGCTTCTCGGTCGGATGCATATCGACCGGGATGCCGCGCCCGTTGTCCTCGACCGAAATGCGATCGTCGCTCAAAATGACGACATTGATCTCGGTGCAAAATCCCGCGAGCGCTTCATCGACCGAGTTGTCGACGATCTCGGTGACCAGGTGATGCAGCCCGCGCTCGTAAGTGTCGCCGATGTACATACCGGGACGCTTGCGGACCGCTTCGAGACCTTCGAGAACCTTGATGGAATCTGCGCCGTAGCCGTCAGTAGGTGATTTGTTTGCCATAGAAAAAGGCGAGTGCCTCCCACCAACCTCAACATCGAAATGATTCGGAATGGACTCGACTATTCTATGCCGGAAAAGGCCGATGGTAAAGGCGACACGGAGATATCATCGAGATACAATCAAACGCTGTCTCGGTGGATATCCTGTGGATAAGAAAATCCCTTCGATTACGGAAAAATCCGCTAACCTTGACAGACTGAAAGGAAGCTTAGCGACGGGCGATGGTCAGAGCGAACTTACAACATCGTTCTATGATGTTTTGGGGGATGATTTTGGCGCGATTTCATCCCCAATTGCACCCGGATTTTCGGCTTTCACCTCCGCGCCCGAGCAAACCGCAGCATCCGGCGCATCTTTTTGGGTTCGTTTGTGTAATACCGCATCGGTCGAAGCTTCCACGGGTTTTTCCTCTGACGCTTCGGGCTTCGACGCTTCAGATGACGCCGCGGCCGCCGCGGTGGGTTCGTTTATGTAATCCAACTCCTCGAATGTCTCGCCAGAGGCCATCCGCTCCTTGCGCCGCCGTTCGAGGAAATTGAGGCATCGAAACAGCATCGCATTGATCGATGCCTGGTAGCGCACGAGGGTGCGCGCCGCGGCGCCGGTCGGGATCGTCGGCTTGCCCAGCCCGGCTTTAGGGAAGAAACGATCCTGCTTACCGATCACCGTCGCAATCGCGCGCTCCATGTTGACGTCGTTGAAGTCCTCGTACTCCTTCATTTCCTCCAGCGGCATGCTGTATTCGATCCAGTTGCGCCACGCCGCTTCGGTCTCATGGGTCCAGACCTTGGCGAGCCTCCAGTAACATCCGGCGAGTTGTTGGACCATCATGTGCTCGGTGATGGTGCGCGGCTGGTACTCCTGCGCGAAGTCGGCCACCAGCGCGTCGAACTCGGCGCGGCGCTCCTCGCCCTCGATAGTCACATTGAAGGCGGCCTTGGCGAGGATGCCGTGGCGCAGCGCATTGAGGCTGGAGCGCGCCTTGCCCGCCGCGGTGCGCGGCCCGGTGGAGCGTTGCGCATTGGCGCGATTAGCATTGGCCTTGCGCTCGCTGACCGGCGGTTTGGAGGTTGGAGTTGCTTCGGAAGTGACAGTGTTGTTCATAGCGTCTCCGCGCCGAAAAGGCGCGCCTAGCCGATACGGATGCCGATCGCATCGGGAGTTGAGGAGAGACGCTTCAAACGGGAGGCATAGGAAACTGCGCCTCCCGCGGTTAGACTTCCAGTATTTCCCAAGTGACCGCGCGTGTACAGAGGGGCGGAAAATTCGTCCGCACGGCGTCCTCCACGTAGGGGTGGTTCGCGACCGACCCGCAACGATCCCGTCAATGCGGCAGCGGGCTGACAACAACTTTCGGCGTCTGATGAGAAGCTGGATCCATCCGAACATACGGCGGCTTTCGATATTTGTTAGGATCCAGGCTGTTCGGTTCCACATCGAGGGCCCGAAATTCCGCAGCTCTGGCGTCCGCTTCCGCCTTCGAACGGGCGTGGTCGATTCGCGGGTCATTGTCGCTCACGCACAGACTTTGCCTGGCCTGTTCGACGGCATCCATGGCTCCTATCTGCCCTGAGTTCGGTGGAACGGAGACGTTGTACATGGTCGAGTTGGTTAAATAAATCCGCGCGGTTCGGGCCCGCTCGCAATCAGGCTGGTTCGGGTAGGAAAGGAAGGCAAGCCATTCGGATAGTGGGAGGTTTGCAAGGACGCCGATGGCGGGCGCCGGTTTGAGTGGCGGCATCATCAGATACCAGCCCACCAGCGCGAGCGCAGCGGCGTGGCGGAACTTCATCGGCGTTCCTCCGCAAAGCTTCCCATTGTCCTCAGTTGCCGATTACTTTCACGATCGCGGTCGAACCCGCCATCTTCTCTTCCGTCATCGGTTCACAGCGGCCGCCGAGGTGATCGGCGAGGAATTTTTCTTCACGCGCGGAGAAATCGAGACGGTTGGGAGGCCGCGCGAATCCGTGGCCCTCGTCGGTATACACAACGTAGGTCACGCTCCCGTGGTTCTTTGCGATCGCTGCGACAATCTCTTCTGACTCGCGACGAATGACGCGCGGGTCGTTCGCGCCCTGCCCAATCAGCATCGGGATGCGAATCTTATCCGCCGAGAACAGCGGCGACGCCTTCGTGAGCAATTCCTTGTCGGCGGGGTTATTGGGATCGCCCACACGCGAAACCCAGAGGCCCTGGATCCCGTAATACGCGGGAAAGGTTTTGATGAGGAGAAACAAATCGGGCGGCCCACAAACGTTGACCGAGCATCGATAGACGTCCGGCGTGAAGGCCGCGCCGGCCAGCGCCGCGTAACCGCCGTATGACACGCCGTCGATCGCGACACGCTTCGGATCGGCGATTCCCTGCGCCACCGCCCACTTCACGCTGTCTGTCAGGTCGTCCTGCATCGCGAGTCCCCATTGACGGTCGCCCGCGTGCAGGTATTTCTTCCCGTAGCCGGTTGAACCGCGGTAGTTGACCTCGAGCACAGCGTAGCCGCGATTCGCGTACCACTGCGCCCAGTCATCGATCCCCCAGGTGAAGCGCCACCATGGTCCCCCATGAACGTACTCCACCAGCGGCAGGTTCTTCGCCTCGACGCCGACCGGGAGGGTGAGGTAGGCATGGATGTCCATGCCATCGCGCGCGCGAAAGGTGACGGGCTTCATCGGCGCAAGGGTCGCCGCCTCGAGGCGCGGCCGTATGCTGAACAACAGCGTGGCTTTGCGGGTCGCACGATCCCATTTGTAGTAGTGCCCGCTATGGCGATCGGAGTTGAAGTACACCAGCCAGGTGTCATCGGCACGATCGCGCGAGACAATTGATAAGTCGCCATCTTCGACTTTGGCCAAGGCGTCGAAGTCCGGCTGTACCGAAGGATCGACAACCTGCCAATGCTTGCGATCGGGCGAGAATGCGGCCGCCTCGATCACATGCCGCGTCGGATGAATCAGCGTGTCGCCGAGGTCGCTGTCATCGCGATGCGCGAGGACGGTCTCAGTTCCAGTCGAAAGCTCGTGGCTCACTAACCGGTTGGTGTTGCTACCGACGGACGAGTCAAGAAAAATCGAACGCCCATCCTTGCTGAAGTCGAGCACCCCCACCACGTCCTGCTTCAAGTCTCCGGTGCCGGTCTTCACAATGGTGCGCCATTTCGCCTGCGCGGAGTCGCGTACCCGGATTTCGTCTGCTCCGTCGGGCGTAGTGACACTGGCGGCGCGGACCACCATGTCGTCATCGGCGAGCCATTGGTTCACGTCGCCGGGATTGGTCGTATCGAGGTTGACCGCACCGCTTTTGATGTTGACCCGATAGACATCCATCGTCTTGCGATCGCGGATGTTCATCGCGAGCAGAACCTGGTCCGGAAACTTCGGATTCGCAGCGACAAATTCGTTGCGAACACCTTGCCATGGCGTGAGGTCGCGGACGTTGCCGCTGGTGAGATCGACGGCAAAGGTGTGGAAATTCTCGTCGCCGTCGGAGTCCTGGCCATAGAGAATGGTTTGCGAGTCCCACGCCCATCCGTAAACCGAGATTCCGCGGTGGCGATCGGCAGTCACGATCCGCGAGTCATTCTTGCCGATCGATTGCACCCATACCTGCAACACGCCTTTGGAGTCCGGCGCGATCCACGCGAGCCGCTTGCCATCGGGAGAGATCGTCGGCTCAACTCGCTCGGGATTGCCAAGCAGCACTTCGCGCGGAATGAGGGGAGGCAGTTCGGCATGCGCTAAGGGCGCAACAGCCATCAGCATCGCGAGAGCAACGGCGGCAATGGGCGCCCACACCCGCAGAATCGTCGATTTTCTCATCGACCCTCCGTTGTCAGGCATCGTCATACGAAAATAGACGATCTGTCACCAATCCTTCCACCGCCTTGAAATTCGCCGGCGCGCTATTCTATGCCAGATAGCATGCAGCGTTTTCACAATTTCGCTTCATCCCTGGGCCTCCAACATCCAATCATTCTTGCGCCGATGGCCGGCGCGGCGAGTACGCCCGCGCTGGTTGCGGCGGTCTCGAATGCGGGAGGGCTCGGCTCGATGGGCGCCGGCTACATGACGCCCGCGCAGATTACCGAATCGATCGCGCAGATTCGCGCGCTCACCACGCGGCCCTTCGGTGTGAACCTGTTCGCCGGTGGCTTCGATGGGACCGGGACGCGCGACGCCGCGCGCATCCTCGAGCTGATGGCGCCGCATCACGCGCGCCTCGGTCTTCCGCCGCCCACGACTCCCGACGATTTCCTTCCGCCCTTCGAGCAGCAGGCGCAGGTGATCATCGATGCGCAAGTTCCGGTCTTCAGCTTCACCTTTGGGATTCCGGCGCCGGAGATCATCGCGAAGATGAAAGCGCGCGGCATCAGGCTGATGGGCACCGCGACGACGGTGGCCGAGGCGCGGCGCGCTCCATACGGCCGGCGTCGATGCGATCGTCGCGCAAGGGAGCGAGGCCGGCGCGCATCGGGGGACGTTCCTAGCCGCGTGCGAAGACAGCCTCATCGGTACGCTGGCTCTGGTTCCGCAAATCGTCGATGCGACGCCACTGCCGGTGGTGGCGTCGGGAGGAATCATGGACGGACGCGGCATCGTCGCGGCGGCCGCGCTCGGCGCGAGCGCGGTGCAGATGGGGACCGCGTTCCTCGCGTGCCCGGAGAGCGGCGCGGCGGATGTCTACAAAGCCGCGGTGCTGGCGGCGCGCGATGACGGCACGCTTCTCACCCGCGCCTTCAGCGGACGGATGGCGCGCGGCATCGCGAATTCATTCGCGGTCGAGATGAAGGCGCATGCGCACGAGCTGTTGCGATATCCCGCGCAGAACAACCTGACCCGTCCGATGCGCACCGCCGCGGCCAGGCAAGGCGACGCGGATCGTCTGTCGTTGTGGGCCGGCCAGGCCGCGCCGCTGGCGCGCGCGATGCCAGCCGCGGATCTCGTCGCGCTGCTCGTCAAGGAAAGCGCCGCCATCGCGGGCTCGCTGTGAGCGTTTCGATAGACATTGTCCTTCGCGAATTCGAGGATCTATCTTATAAGGAGATTGCACGAGTGACCGGCGCGCCGGTCGGGACCGTGATGTCGCGCTTGGCTCGCGCGCGCGACCAACTGACCCACGCGAGCAAACGCCGGATGGGAAAACCTGCGTGACTTGCGACGAAGCCAGAAACCTCCTCGATGCGTGGTACGACGGCGAACTCGCCGCGCCGCGCGGTGCCGCGTTGGAGCGTCATCTGGAGGAGTGCCCCGGATGCGCCGCGCTGTCGGAGGCGCGCTCCGCGCTGAGCGAGGTCCTGGTCAAGAGTGCGACGCGATACTCCGCGCCCGCGGCTTTGCGAAAACAAATCGAGGCGCAAATCTCACCGTCGCCGGACGCGGAGAGTTATTCGCGTCAGTCGCGCCGGCCGCGCATGATGCCGTGGCGCGGCCTCGCCATCGCGGCGTCCTTCGCGCTCTTCGTCGCGGTCGGATGGAACGCGTGGCTGCTTCAGAGCGGCACCCCATCGCCAAACCTCGAGAATGAAATCGTGTCCGATCACATTCGCTCGATGATGGCGAATCATCTCTCGGACGTCTCCTCCGAGGACCGCCATACGGTCAAGCCGTGGTTCACGGGCAAGCTCGATTACTCGCCGCCGGTGGACGATCTCGCGAGCGAAGGCTTCAAGCTGGTCGGCGGGCGGCTCGACTATGCGGGCGGCAAGCCGGTCGCTGCGCTCGTTTACCGGCGTGGCGCGCACATCATCAACGTGTTCGTATGGCCGACGCGCGAGGGCGACGAGGCGCTGCCGCAGCCGCGATGGTCGAATGACCATGGCTACCACGTCGCGAACTGGACGCATTCGGGCATGACTTACTGGGCGATTTCCGACGTCGATCCCACCGAGCTCACGCGCCTGGCGAACCTCCTCGGCGCAAAGTAGCTGACGCTTCGCGCGAGAGCACAACGTTGTCGATGAGGCGCGTCTTGCCGACTCGCGCCGCGATCGCCAGCAGCACAGGAGCATCGAGCGAGGCTGCCGGCTCCAGGGTTTCCGCGTCGACGACCTCGACATACTCGATCGCGATGCCGGGGCGGCTGAGAATCTTTGTCGCCACCTGCACAAGCTCCTCGGCAGTGCGCCCGCATGCGAACCTCTCGCGCGCCGCCGCAATCGCGCGGCTCAGCGCGAGCGCATCACAATGCTGCTCGGGCGTGAGGTAAGCGTTGCGCGATGACATTGCGAGGTTGTCGCGCTCGCGCACAATCGGCATCGGCACGATCTCGATATCGAAATTCAAATCGGCCACCATCCGTTGTATTGCGCGAAGCTGCTGGAAATCCTTCTCGCCAAAAAATGCGAGATGCGGTTTCACGATGTTGAACAGCTTCGCGACCACCGTGGTGACGCCGCGAAAGTGCCCCGGGCGCCCCTTGCCGCATAACCCGCGCGTTAGTTCCGTGACCTCGACCCAGGTCTGTGCCCGCGGCAGATAGATATCCGATGTCTCCGGCGCGAAGACCACATCGACCGGCACCGATTCCATCATGGCGCAGTCGCGGGCGAAGTCGCGCGGATATCGTGAGAGGTCCTCATTGGGACCGAACTGGGTGGGATTTACGAAGATGGAGGCAACCACAATCGAAGCGCGGCGGCGCGCCTCGCGCATCAGGCTGAGATGGCCCTCGTGCAGGTAGCCCATCGTGGGAACGAATCCGATGCGCTCGCCGCGGGCGCGGGCGGCATCGGAAAAATCCATCATCTTGCGCGGATGCCGCAAGACCTCAATGTCTTTCATGATCGCTTCCCCTTCAGTCCGTATGAATGCTCGGGGCCCGGAAACGCGTGCTCCTTCACCTCGCGAATGTAGGCGAGCGTCGCGGCCGACGCCTCATGCCACAGGCTGGCGTAAGGTTTGGCGAAGCGCGGCACGAATCCCGCCGACAGCCCGAGCATGTCGTGCATCACCAGCACCTGCCCGTCGCAATCAGGTCCGGCGCCGATGCCGATGGTCGGCACCGCGAGCATCGAGGTGATTTCGCGCGCCAGGGGCGCCGGAATTCCCTCCAACACGATCGCGAACGCTCCCGCCTGCTCAAGCGCTTTCGCGTCATCGATCAAGCGCTGACGGCATCCGGGGGCGTTGCCCTCGCGCTGACCCTGCACGCGATGACCTCCCATTCGATGCACCGACTGAGGCGTGAGCCCGATATGACCCATCACCGGGATGTCGACCTGCGCGAGGCGCGCGACGGTTTCGGCGATGCTGACGCCGCCCTCGATCTTCACCGCCTCGGCGCCTCCTTCCTTGATCAGGCGGCCGGCGTTGCGCAGCGCGTCCTCGGCGCTCACCTGATATGAGAGGAACGGCATGTCCGCGATCAGCAGCGCGCGCTTTCGCGCTCGCGCGACGATTCGCGTGTGATAGAGAATTTCCTCGACCGTCACCGGCAGCGTGCTGTCGGCGCCCTGAACCACCATCGCCACGCTGTCGCCGACCAGGAGTGCGTTGACGCCGGCCTCGTCGAAGATCCGCGCAAAGGGCGCGTCATAGGCGGTCAGCATCGTGATCGGAGATCTGGCCGTCTTCATCGCGGCCAGGTCGGTGACGCGAACTTTCTTTTGCTGATCCAAAGTCCTCCTCCCTGAAAAAAAATCGGGAGCGCCGAGAACCGGCGACCCCGAACATAGGAGCACACTCTTGCCGAGCACGAGCGGAGGACAAAGCGAGAGCGCTCAAGTCTCAGGGTCCCGGTCCACATCACGGATCCAGGCGCGAGCCCAAGCTATTTGTTGCGCGCCATCAAGCGCGCGCGATCCACGTTCACAACTTATTGATCAGTTACGCAATTGCAACCCCCCACGTTCTCCTTTTTTTGGAAGGTTCAACTCTTCGTAGCGCCGACGAAAAGCACCCACGGCGCGTGATGATACTGGTGCGCGAGAAAGTGTGTCTGCGGGTTCGCCTCCACCAACGCGGCGGTCGAACGTGGTCGTGGAAGCGCTGGATACAGAATCCCGCCGCGCACAGTCCTTTGAGGCACCTCCTGTTGTCAGAGGTCGGCGAACGAGAACCGCCGATTTTACCCGACCGCGAAGCAAAGGGAAGCGAAGAAAAAGGCCCGTTTTGACGTTTCGCGGCTGTTAGCCCTGGTGCGCATCGCGTGGTAGAGAGTGCTAGACTAGCAACTATAGCGGTCGTTCAGGAGGTCATGCCGTTAGATGAACGTCACGGTTTATACGATGCATGGCTGCAGCGCATGCAATCACGCCAAAGAGTTTCTGGCTCGCAACGGCGTTAAATATACCGAGCGAAACGTTTCCGAAGATTCCGAGGCGCGCGAGGAACTCCTCGCGATGGGATATCGCGCGGCGCCGGTAATCAAGGTGGACAACCAGACGATGCTCGGCTTCGATGCCGAGAAGCTGAAGCACTTCCTCGGATTGAAAGGCTAGCCGGCTCGCATCACGCAGCCATCAAAAGAAAAAAGGCGCTCCGGGTGGGGGCGCCTTTTTAATCTCGCGGTTGTACTACTTGCGGGTCGCACAAGAACCGCATCCGCCTGAGCCGCATCCACCGCCGGATTTCGGTTTATCGTCAGGTCGATAGCCGATCTCGTAGCCCTCGGCCTCCAGCTCGGACGCGGTCAGCCATCGCAATTGCTCGACGATCGCGCTGTCGCAATGCACGCAGCATCGGACCTCGTCGCCACGATCGTTGAGGGTGACGTAGGTGAGGACCGACTTGCCACAGGGCTCGCATCGCGCGGTCGGGAACGCGGCAGTATTGGGGACATCCTCGCGCATCGTTCGTAGTCTATTTCCCAGACCCACCCCGAGGAAAGCGTCACGCGCGGGTGTAAGGCTCGCCCAAAGCGCTGGGGGCGTTGGCCTGGCCGCCCACCGAGGCGAGCACGATCAACGTCAGCGCATACGGGAGCGCGAGAAAAAGCTGATACGGGACCGCGGTGCCGAGCGCCTGCAAACCGAATTGCAGCGCCATCGCCGCGCCGAACAGTATCGATGCCGCCGCGAGGCCCCATGGATTTCGCCGTCCGAGGATCACCACCGCGAGCGCGACGAATCCGCGTCCGGCGGAAATGTTTTCCACGAAGGTGTTCGCATACGCGACGGTGAGAAACGCGCCGGCCAATCCGGTCAGCACTCCCGATGCGATCAGCGCCTGCCATCGTATCGCATACACGCCGAGCCCCAGCGCGTCCGCGGCCTCGGGACGTTCGCCGGCCGCGCGCAGCCGCAATCCATAGCGCGTGCGATAAATCACCCACGACAGAATCGGCGCCATCAGAAAGGCGAAGTAGACCAGCGGGCTCTGGTCGAACAGCATCGGGCCGAGAAGCGGAATCCGCGCCAGCGGTCCAATCGCGATCGGGCGAAGCGGCGTCACGATGAAGGCCTTGCCGGTGATGCCGAAAAACTTGCGATAGAAAACTCCGGTGATGCCGGCCGCCAGAATATCCAGCGCGGTGCCGGCGACGACCTGGTTCACCGCGAGATTTATCACCAGCACGCCGAGCATCGCGTTGATCGCGACCGCCGCCGCGATGCCACAGAGCAGGCTGAACGCGACGTTGCCGGTGAAGTACACGCCCGAGAGCGCGAAGAACGCGCCCGCCAGCATCGCACCCTCGATCCCGATGTTGATGATGCCGCTTTCCTCGACCAGCAATTCGCCCAACGCGGCGAGCAGGATCGGCGTCGCCATCGCAATCGTCGAGGTGAGAAACGCCTCAAGCATCCGCAGCCTCGGTGGTCGCCGCGGCGCGGCGCGCGCGAAAACGCATCGCGCAGGTTGCCCCACGCGCTGGTATCGAATGCGAGCAGGATGAGGATCACCATCGCCTGAATCACCTGGACCAGCACGGGAGAAACGCCCTCAGCACGCTGCATCGCCTGCGAACCGTTGTCGAGCGCGCCGAAGAAAATCGCCGCGACGACGATCGCGAGCGGATTGAGGCGCGCGACCAGCGCGACCGCGATCGCCTCGAAACCCCATCCGGGCGAGACTTTCTCATACAGGCGATGATTGATTGCGGAGATCTGCACCGCTCCGCCGAGTCCGGCGAGCGCGCCGCTCAGCGCCATCGTCCAGATCGTGAGCGATGCGATCGGGATGCGAAAGAAATTCGCGGCGCGTCGATTTTTTCCCATCGCACGCAACTGAAAACCCGCTTCGCTGCGAAACAGAAAAAGATACATCGCGACCGCGAGGATGAGCGCGAGCAGCATCCCCAGGTTGAGCCGCGTCGGCGGCATGAACATGTACATCTCGGCGCTCGATGCGATCGGCATGCTTTGCGGATACGCGCGCGAGGCTTCCATCAGCGGGCCGTGCACCGTCCAGCTCAGGATTTGCGCGGCGACGAAGTTGAGCATGATGGTGCTGATGACCTCGTTGGTGTCGCGCCGCGCGCGCAACCATCCGCAGATGCCGCTCCAGGCAGCTCCGCCGAGTGCGCCCGCGATCAGAATGATCGCGATTGCGAGCGGCCTCGGCCATCCTGCCAGAAAGGGCCCGACGGCGCCCGCCGCGATCGCGCCGATCACCAATTGGCCGTCAGCGCCGATGTTCCACAGCGCTGCGGAAAATGCGACCGAGATCGCGAGGCCCGTGAACACCAGCGGCGTCGCTTTCACCAGCGAATCGGTGAATGCGATCCAATTTCCGAACGCGCCTTGATACAGCGCGATGAAGACTCCGACCGGAGAGGCTCCCAGAGCCAACAAGACGAGCGAGATCAGCGCGATTGCGAGTGCGATCGCGCCGGCCGGCTTTCCGAGCGCTGAAAGCATCTCAATCGCTCCAGCGGCCGGCCATCAGCAAGCCCAGCTTTTCCGGCGAGCGCTCGTGCGGATCGGTCGCGCGAATCTTTCCGCGGCTGATCACGAAGAGGCGGGTGGCCATCGCGAGCAGTTCGTCGAGATCGCTCGAGATGAGCAGCACCGCGCCGCCGTCGGCAGCGAATTCCAACAGGATGCGATGCACATCGGCGGTCGCGGCGAGATCCAATCCTCGCGTGACGTTATGCGCGACAATCACGCGCGGATTCTGGGTCAGCGCGCGCGCCACCTCGAGCCGCTGGCGATTTCCTCCTGAGAGCGACGATGCGATCGCCTCGGGGCCGGCGGCGCGGATACGGAACGCGGTCAGTACCTCGCGGCAAAGTTCCGTCGCTCGCGATACATCGAGCCATCCGTGGCGGGTCATCCGCGCTCGCACCGGTTCCGCGAGCAGCAGATTTTCCCAAAGCTGCATGTCGAGGATCAGCCCGTCGAGGTCGCGATCCTGCGGTATGACGGCCATCGCGCCGTTGCCATTTCCGATCATGCGAAATGATCCCGAGGTCGCGCGTCGCGCACCCGCAAGAACTTCCACCAGCTCGACCTGCCCGTTCCCCTCGACCCCAGCGATGCCCGCGACCTCGCCGGCGTTGAGGCGCAGAGAAATTCCATCGAGGATCGTCACACCGTTGTTTCGATAGGTGAGATTCTCGATTTCGAGCAGCGGGTCGGTCTCCGCGACCGGATGAAGTTGCGCCTCGGGCGGAATCGTCAGCTCTCCAATCATCAGGCGTGCGAGTTCGGATTCATCCGAGTCGGTGGGCGTCGTCTCCGCGACGACGCGGCCATTGCGCAGCACGGTGATTCGATCCGCGACCGCGCGCGCTTCGGCGAGTTTGTGCGTGATGAGGATGACGATTCTCCCCTCGCCCCGCAGCCGCCGCAAAAGATCCAGAAAAGCGGTCAGCTCACTCGGCGCAAGGACGCCAGTGGGTTCATCGAGGATGAGAACGCGCGGATCGAAGCTCAGCGCGCGCAGCACCTCGAGGCGCACGCGCTCGGCAACCGATCGCTCCGCGATGATTACGCGCGGCGGCGGCAGTTCAAATCCGAGATGACGCGCGAGTTGGCGCGCCTTCGCCGTGATGGCTTGCAAATCGAGTTTCTTTAGCCCGAGGCCGCCGCCGTCGCGCCCGAAACCTCCCAGCGCGAGGTTTTCTTCCCACGTGAAGCGCTCGAACAGCATCGGGCTCTGATGCACGGCGGCGATTCCCGCGCGCAGCGCGGCATCCGGCGAGCCGAGGGGCAGCAGTTTGCCCTCGAGGCTGACGGTCCCCGCGTCGGGACGAATCCGTCCCGTGAAGACATTCATCAGGGTAGTTTTGCCGGCGCCATTCTCACCGAGCAGCGCGTGAATCTCGCCGGCGTGCGCGATGAAGTTCACGCCATCGAGTGCGACAGTTCGCCCAAATCGCCGGGTGATGGATTTCGCTTCGAGCAAGTCCGCTCAGTTTCCGGCTGTCGAGTAATGCTGGCGGACGTATTCGATCGCGGCGTCGCGGTCGGCGATTTCGCCGTCGAGTTGCAGGTCTTCGACTTCCTTCAAAATGTTCTTGAAGGCGGGGCCCGGCTTGAATCCCATCCCGATAAGATCGCTGCCGCTGATGAAGCGCGGCGGCCGCATCTGGGTCGGCGTCATCTGCGCCATCGCGCGGCGGCAGAAGTGGTAGTGGCCGAGGTAGGAGCTCGAGGCGAGCGCGTCCATCCTGCACACTTCGAGCAGCTCGTCGAAGCCTTCCTCGGTGAGCATCCGCTTGAGTGTCGAGGTGCGCATCCGCGGCGCCATCGTCAGCTTCAGATGATTTTTCACCAGGTAGGCGACGCGTTCCTGCACCGCGCGCGAGCGGCGCAATCGTGTGAGGATGTCGATCGCCATCTCGGCGCCGATCTCGGTGTGACCGTAGTAGGTGACCTTGCCGTTCTGCTCCGCGCGCGTCTGCGGCTTCGCGACGTCATGGAAAAGGATTCCGAACGCGAGGGTCTCGGTGCATCCGGGATTCAGCATCGCGACCGCGATCTTCGTGTGCACGTAAACGTCGCCCTCGGGATGATAGTTCGCCGGCTGCTCGCATCCGATCATCGGCAGCACTTCGGGCAGGACTTCTTTCATCAGGCCAGTCTCGATCATGATGTCCATCCCGCGCGCGGCGCCGCCTTCGGTCATCAGGCGCACGATTTCCTCGCCGATGCGCTCGGCGGAAACCCTCGGCACCAGCGGCGCGGCCAGCTTCATCGCGGCATGCGTCTCGGGCTCGATGGTGAAATTCAGGCGCGCGGCGAAACGCGCGGCGCGCATCACGCGAAGATGATCTTCCTCGAAGCGGTCGTAGGGATTTCCGATCGCGCGAACGATACCGGCGCGCAGATCGCGCATCCCGCCAACCAGATCGATCAGGCGATCCTCGAAGGGGTCGTAGTACATCCCGCCAATCGTAAAGTCGCGGCGCTTCGCGTCCTCCTCGATGGCGCCGAAGCGAACCGACGACGGACGGCGTCCGTCGACATAGGGCGCGTCGGCGCGAAACGTCGCGACCTCGAATGGATCGCCATCGATGATCACCATGATGACGCCGAACTTCGCGCCGACGGCGACGGTGTTGTCGAACATGCGCTGCACGACCTCGGGCCGCGCGTCGGTCGCGATGTCGTAATCCTTGACCGGCAATCCGAGCAGACGATCGCGCACACATCCGCCGTTGAAGAGCGCGATGAAGCCGTTGTCGCGCAGGCGGCGCAGTATCGCAAGGGCCTTTTCTTCCTTGGCGGTCATGGTGCGCATTTTACAGGAGTGCGGCGGCGGATTCTTTCATGTTGAGGTGGCGCCGTGGCACTCGCGGGGATTCTCACCCGCGCATCGCGGCGCTCGCAGCACCCTCACCCGCTCGCGAATATGCTTTGCATATCCGCTCACGACCTCTCCCAGCGTGCGGCTTCGCAAGCTCAGCCGCGGGAGAGGGACTTCTGTAATCTTACTCGCGGCGATCGAGGCGGCCGCCGAGCGTGATGCCGCCGTCGATCGCGACTACCTGGCCGGTAACATTTTGCGCCTGCTCGGAGCACAGCCACGCGACCGCGCGTCCGATGTCTTCCATCGTCTGCTCGCGTCCCAGCGGCACCGAGCTGCGCACTGTCGCCTCGAAGGTCGAGCGAGCCTTGGCATCGCCGCCGCCAAGCGCCGCACCGAGGTTCTCCCACACTTGCGTATAGATGAGGCCGGGAGCGACTGCGTTGACGCGGATGCCCTTGGGTCCAAGTTGCAGCGCGCACGTCTTGCTGTAGGAAATAACGCCAGCTTTAGCGGCCGCGTATGCGGCGAGGAATGGGCTCGCCAGTTGCCCGGCGATCGAAGCGGTATTGCAGATGGCGGCGCCCGCTTTCATGCGCGGCGCGACCTCGCGGGTCACGATATGCACAGAATTCAGGTTCAAATCCACGTAGCGGCGGAAGACCTCGACGGTTTCCCATTCGCCCTCGCGTCCGTGCTCGAACCACGCGCGCTCGCCGCCGCCGGCGTTATTGCACAGCACTGCGGGATTCGGCCCGAGCTTCGCGGCGATCGCCTCGACCGCCTGATGGATTTGCTTGTCGTCGGTCACATCGGCGGTGAAGCCGTGCACCTTTGTGGCAATCGCCTCGGGCGGCGACGCCAGCTTGAGATCGATGACCGCCACCTCATCGACGACCTTGTGTTCGAAAAGCGCGTTGACGATTCCGAGTCCGAGGCCGCGCGCGCCGCCGGTGACAATCGCGTATTTCATGATGCTTCTCCTATGGCTTGAGCGCTCGAATCGCGCGCCTGTTGCCGCTGACCCGATCCTCATTAACCGGATTGACAAATACGATGACGGTGCCGAGGCCTGGCGCCGCAAGCTCGGCGAGGCGCTCGCGAATGCGCGATTCGGGACCGACCAGCAGCACTGAATCGATCATGTTGTCGCTCACTGCGGCCATCGCTTTCGCCTCGTCGCGGCTGGCCGCCCTGATGCCTTCGATTTCCTTCCTGAAGCCGGCGTTGGCGAGCATGTTGCCGTAGAAGCGCAACGCGCCGTAGCGCGACAACAGTTTGCGCGCGGGACGCCGCGCGGCTTCGAGGTCATTCGAGATGAACGCCGTCGCGAACAGCGTCGGCTCGATCTCGTTGATGTTGCGATTGCCGATTTTCGCGCCCTCGGCCAACTCGCCCAATGCCTGGTTAACGCGCGCAGGCGGGAAGAAGTTGAAGATGACGCCGTCCGCGATTTCGCCCGCCAGCTTGACCATCGGACGCGACACGCCCGCGAGGTAGATAGGCAGCTTCGACGTCACCTTGGGGCCGGTGCGGCCGCCCTCGATCGCTTTGCGCAAGGCCGTCACGACCTCGCGCATCTTCGCCATCGGTTCGCCCATCTCGATGCCGAGAAGGGTGTTCGACTCGCGATGTCCGGTGCCAAGGCCGAGGATGAAGCGTCCCCCCGTGAACTCTTGCACCGCCGCGGCCTCATTGGCGAGCAACGCCGGATGACGCAGGTAGATGTTGGTGATCGCGGTGCCCAGCTTAATGTTGCGCGTATGTGCGCCGATGCCGATGCAGTAGGCGAGCGAATCGTTGCCGGCCTCGGTAATGAAAACGCCGTCCAACCCGCTGTCCTCGGCACTTTTCGAGAGGTCGATAATCGCTTGTGGTGGAGTGTCCGGCATCGCCGAGAGGGCGAGCGCGATCCTGGTTTTGGCTTCGGCCACGAGTCCGTCCTTATCCGGTCGCGAGAGTATTTTCGGTCAAATGCGGCGCAAAGCTGAAAGTTTCATCCTGTAGTTGCCGCGTCAAGCGCGGTGACCCAAACGGAATGAACGAAACGGCAAAAGTATTCGTCAGATACCTGACGGGCTTTTGCCACCGACGGAGCATTCCAATGAACAAGCTTAAACGCGCGCTTCCGATCATCATCCTGTCGAGCACGATCGCCATTGGCTGTGCGAGTCAGCAAGCTGCGCATACGACCGGCGAGGTGACCAACGATACCGGCAGTGCGGTCGGTTCAGTGCTAGGCGCGGTTGGCGCCGTCATCATGTGGCCATTCCACGTGGTCGGCGATTTGTTTTCGTAGTCGAGTTCAGCCGCTCGATCCCGGCGAGATCGCGGCAAAGAACTCCTTGATACGCTTGTGGTTGACGCCATTATCGCCGATGCCGTCGCGCGATTTCGAGCGCATCTCAAGTAGACTGCCAGCGCCATCGCCGGGCCGCACGACGATGACGAAGTCGTCATTGAAATGAAACAGGTTCGAGGTCGAATAGCCCTCGATGGTCCTCGTCGCGGGATCCGTGACAGTGATGGTCCAGGTGGGCATCTCCGCGGCGGTGCGCTGCACGGTCTTGAAGGCCTCATCGGGAGGATCAGGCATCTTTAGCGGCGGGAGAGGACCGTAACCCTGCAACTGGCGGTCCGCGTATTTCGCCTTGTCATACTTCATGTCGCGGCCGCGGTTCGCATTCAGATCCTGGGCGTGGGTGAACTCCGGAGGATTGTCGAAGTCGGTAGTGATGTCATTGATCGCCGGAACCTTGGGGCCAGTCAGGATGATCAATAGGACCGGCGTGATGGCGACCAGACCCAGGAGGGTTCCGATAACGGCGCGGGGGCGCCCCGCCGCGCGGATCGGATTGCGCGTCGCGAAGATTCCGATCAGTCCGCTTATCGAGGCGATGACTCCGAGGAGGAATCCGAGCAGGAACATCTGAAAGCCGGAAAAGGGCGGAACGAAGCGCCAATGGGCGCCGACCACACCGGCAGCGAGCATCGCCACCGCCAGCAGTCCATCAAAGAATGCGAGCCACGCAATGATCATAGTCACCCCGCCTGGTTAGCAGTCGGATTAGCGCGGCATGGCG
Organism: uncultured delta proteobacterium; assembly: GCA_963815835.1. Taxonomy (GTDB): domain Bacteria; phylum Desulfobacterota; class Binatia; order Binatales; family Binataceae; genus DATGKG01. The sequence goes on along the minus strand of CAWFIF010000001.1, from coordinate 435,953 downwards.
CCGCGGATTTCGCACCCCACGCTCATTTCTTCGCGCCCCGCACCACGAATTGCGGCAGCACGAAGAAAAAGCTCCCATCTCTAATCGCGCGGTCGATCGACGCGAGCCACGCGGCGATTTCCGCTTCAGTGATGCGCCCCGAATCATGTGCGTAGCGCGCGAAGCTCGCCTTGAGCATCGGCAGCGATCGCCCCGCGGTATCGGCACCGGCGAGGATCTCGACCTTCACATCGGTCAATCCCGCCTCGCGGAAAAGGCCGAACAGCATGCGCCCGATGCGCGGCTCCTTGATGGCGATCGATTTCGACGCCGCCAGCACTCGCTCGTTGCGCTCGCGGTTGGCCGCGCCAGTCTCCAGCACCAGCAGGTCCCAGTCGCTATCAGAGGCGACCACGATGCCACCGGGCGCCGTCACGCGCGCCATTTCCGCGACAGTATCCGCGGCGGAATCGACATACTCAAGAACATTTTTGCAGAACACACGATCGAAGCCGGCGGCGGGAAACGGCAGCGGCGGAAAGCCACTGTGGGTGAATTCGATCGGAAGCTTCGCCTCGCGAGCACGCGCCGTCGCGCGCGCAATGAACTCGGCATTGATGTCTACGCCGACAACTTTCCCTGAGGGCGCCACGCGGCGCGCCAGTTCCATCGTGGTATGCGCGGGGCCGGAGCCGACATCGAGCACGCGTAGGCCGGGTCGCAAATCCAGCGGCCTGATGATCGGCTCGAGCGCGGGATGATACCCGAGGATCTGGTCGTAGGCGGCGTGGCGCTCGGGTTCGATATCGATCCAATGTTGTTTGTAATAGGGGTTTGACATAGGCCGTCCTCGCCCCTGCCTGTTACCTCAACCGAGCGCGGATTGACAACAGGGCATTCACGAACGTAGGTCGCTGAGCTTTAGCGCGGATCTTTTCAGCGAATCGGAGAAGTTTGTTCAGCGGCAATCAAATCTTCCCGTTCGCAGCTCAGACGAGACCTTCCACTCGGAGGAGCTGAATCACCCCTTCCTCCACCGATACCCGAGGATGCCATCCCAGGATGCGCGCGGCTTCGCTCGTGTCGGCCAGCGTGTTGCGCATGTCGCCCGTGCGCGCCTCCATTTGAACCCGCGCGCCCCCGATAAGGTCCGCGATCCGATTGACGCTGACGTTGCGGCCCGCGCCCACATTGATCGCGCGCCCGTCGGCGACCGGCGCGTCCATCGCTAGGATGTTCGCGGCAACGATATCGCTCACATGGGTGAAGTCTCGCGTCTGCTCGCCGTCGCCATGGATTTGCAGCGGCTCGCCACGCCGTCGCGCCTCGATGAACGCTGAAATCACCGTGACATACGCGCCCTCGGAGGCCATCCGAGGGCCGTAGACATTGAAATAACGCAACGTAAGGGTCTCCATCGCGAACAGGCGATGGAACATCCGCGTATATTGCTCGCCGACGTACTTTTGCAGCGCATACGGGTTGAGGGGATTGGGGGTCATCGTTTCGACCAACGGCATCAGCGCCTGATCGCCATATACGGATGATGATCCCGAATAGATGACGCGGCGCACCTTGGCGTCGCGCGCCGCGATGAGCACATTTAGAGTGCCGACCACATTAGTCATATGAGTCTCGACCGGTTTGGCAATCGAGAGCGGGATGCGCGGCAGCGCGGCGACATGGAAAACGCAATCGATGCCGTCGAAGGCCGGGCGAATAGCGTCGCCGTCGCGGATGTCGGCCTCGATCAGCTCGGCGCGAGGACTAAGATTCTTCCGGCTGCCGGTCGCGAAGTTATCGAGCACCCGCACCTTGATGTTGCGCGCGAGGAGATCATCAACCAGATTGGAGCCGACGAAGCCGCCGCCTCCGGTAACTAATACGGTGCGTGGCGAACTCATCTTGAACAGCTTTCGTAGGAGAATTGGCTAAATTGCGAGGTCTGCGTCACTGGGTTAAACTTTAAGGTTCCGCTTAACAGATTCCGAGGCTTTGATGCTGACTGATTCTTCTCGAATAAAGCTCCTGAAGGAGCTGCTGGCGAACCGTATCCTCGTGATCGACGGCGCGTTCGGCACCTACATCCAGGGGCTCAACTTCGGACCCGAGGACTTCGGCGGCCCGCAATACGAGGGCTGCAACGAATACGTCGTGCTCACCCGCCCCGACGCGATTCGCAAGATGCATCACAGCTTCCTCGAAGTCGGGGCGGACCTCGTCGAGACCGCGACCTTCGGCGCGATCCCCTACGTCCTTGGGGAGTACAGTCTCGCGGACAAGACGCGTCAAATCAATCGACGCGCGGCCGAACTCGCCCGCCTCGAAGCCGACGAGTTCAGCACTCCCGACAAGCCGCGCTTCGTCATCGGCTCGATGGGCCCGGGCACCAAAACCATCTCGGTCACCGGCGGCATCACCTTCGATCAGGTCGCCGATGCTTACGAGGAACAGGCGCTCGGCCTCATCGAGGGCGGCGTCGACGTCCTCCTGGTCGAGACGGTGCAGGATACCATCAACGTCAAGGCCGTGCTGACCGGCATCGAGCGTGCGATCCAGAAGACCGGCGCGCCGGTCGCGGTTTCCGTTCAGGGGACTATCGAGACGATGGGCACCCTGCTCGCCGGCCAGGACATCGAGGCGTTCTACGTCTCGCTCGCGCATCGCGATCTCTTGTGGATGGGCCTCAATTGTGCGACCGGTCCGGACTTCATGACCGACCATCTGCGGACGCTCTCTGAGATCTGCCGCTTCTATACCTCATGCGTTCCCAATGCCGGCCTGCCCGACGAAGAGGGGAGATATAATGAGACGCCCGAGATGTTCGCGGGCAAGGTCGCGCGCTTCATCGACAATGGATGGGTGAACCTGATCGGCGGATGCTGCGGGACCACGCCGCAGCACATCAAGATGCTCGCCGATGCAGTCGTGGGCAAGAAACCTCGCATTCGCTCGACGCTGCGGCGCTCGGTCGTGTCGGGAATCGATACGCTGGTAATCGACGACAGCACGCGTCCGGTGATTGTCGGCGAGCGCACCAACGTGCTCGGCAGCCGCAAGTTCAAACGCCTCATCGGACAGGGCAAGTTCGAGGAAGCCTCGGAAATCGGGCGCTTGCAGGTGCGCAAGGGCGCGCACGTCCTCGACGTATGCTTGCAAGACCCCGATCGCAACGAGATGGCCGACGTTACCACCTTCCTCGAAATCCTGGTCAAGAAAATCAAAGTTCCGCTGATGATCGATTCGACCGACGCCGCGGTGATCGAGGAATCGCTCAAGCGCTCGCAAGGCAAGGCGATCATCAATTCGATCAACCTCGAAGATGGCGAGGAGCGCTTCAAGAAAGTGGTGCCGCTGGCGCGGCGCTTCGGTGCGGCGTTGGTGGTCGGATGCATCGATGAGGACAAGCAGCAGGCGCAGGCGGTAACACGCGAGCGGAAACTCCAAATCGCGCAGCGCTCGTTCAACCTGCTGACCGAGAAGTATGGCGTCGAGCCCGAGGACATCATCTTCGATCCGCTGGTGTTCCCGGTCGGCACCGGCGACAAAAATTACATAGGCTCAGGAGTCGAAACGATCGAGGGCATTCGCCTTATCAAGCAGGCGCTGCCGAATTGCAAAACCGTCCTCGGCGTCTCCAACGTCTCGTTCGGTCTTCCGGAGGCGGGCCGCGAAGTTCTCAACTCGGTGATGCTGTACCATTGCGTGCAGGCCGGGCTCGACCTCGCGATCGTCAACGCCGAAAAGCTGGAGCGTTATCCATCGATACCTGAAGAAGAACGCCGGCTCGCCGAGGATCTCGTCTGGTGGCGCGGCGACGATCCGATCGCGGCGTTTGCGGCGCACTTCCGCGAGCGCAAGGGCAAGGAGACCGTCGAGCAGCGCCGCTCGCTGCCGCTCGACGAGCGCCTCGCGCTCTACATCCTCGAAGGCTCTAAGGATGGTCTCTTCGATGATTTGAACGAGGCGCTAAAGACCCGCGGCCCGCTCGAAATCATCAACGGCCCGTTGATGAAAGGGATGGACGAGGTCGGGCGGCTGTTTAACGCGAATCAGATGATCGTCGCCGAGGTGTTGCAATCGGCCGAGGCGATGAAGGCCGCGGTCGCGCATCTCGAACCGCACATGACCAAGACCGAGAACGTCAGCAAGGGCAAGATCATCCTCGCGACGGTCAAGGGCGACGTGCACGACATCGGAAAAAATCTGGTCGAGATTATCCTCGGCAACAACGGCTACAACGTCGTCAACCTCGGCATCAAGGTGCCGCCCGAGGAATTGATCAAGGCCTACCGAGAGCATCGCCCCGATGCGATCGGGCTCTCGGGGCTGCTGGTCAAGTCGGCGCAGATGATGGTGATCACGGCGCAGGACCTGAAGAACGCGGAGATTGCGTGCCCGGTTCTGGTTGGCGGCGCGGCGCTCAGCAATCGTTTCACTCGTATCAAGATCGCGCCCGAGTACGATGGGCTGGTCGCATATGCCAACGATGCGATGAACGGGCTCGACCTCGCCAATCAGATTATGGATCGCGAGGCGCGCGAGTCACTCAAGATTCGCCTCGAGGAGGAGACGCGGCGGCTCCAGGCGAGCGCATCGAAAGTCGTTGACGCGCCATCGAAGCCTATCGTGCGCGCGAACGTGCGCCGCGACATCGAGATTCCTCGGCCGCCTGATCTGAAGCTGCATGTGCTGCGCGACTACGATCTCGGCGAGATCTTCGATTACATCAATCCGAAGTCGCTGTATGCGAAACACCTCGGCTTCAAGAATTTCGAAGAGGCGCTCGCGAGTGGCGATGCGAAGGCGCGCGAGCTGAACGACGTGATCGAGGAGGTGGCGCATCTGATGATCGCGCGGCCCGACATCAGCGCCAACGCGATTTACAAATTCTTCCCGGCGCAGACCGACGGCGATCGCACGCTGATGATCCTCAGCCCCGACGGCAAGAGCGCCCTCGAGACGTTCATCTTTGGGCGCCAGAGCGACGCACCCGGGCTCTCGCTTGCGGACTACATTGCGCCGCGCGACTCGGGCCGCCTCGACTATGTGAACCTCTTCATCACCACGATTGGTACAGGCATTCGCGCGCTGGCCGAGGAATGGAAGCAAAAGGGCGACTACCTGCGCTCGCACATCCTGCAAGTGCTCGGACTCGAAGGCGCCGAGGCATTCGCCGAACTGCTGCACGAGAAAATCCGCCAGATGTGGGGAATCAGCGATCCTGCCGGCACCGCGAAGAAGGATCTTTATCAGGCGCACTATCACGGCAAGCGCTTCTCGCCCGGATATCCCGCATGCCCGCGGATGGAGGATCAGGAGCAGATTTTCCGCCTGCTCGAAGTCGACAAGCAGAACGTTGACGTGCGCCTGACCGAGGGCTACATGATGGATCCGGAAGCGTCGGTCAGCGCGATCGTGATCCATCATCCGGACGCAAAATACTTCAGCCTGTCACCCACCGATATCGAGCGCCTCGAGCGCGAACTCGACACGCCCTCGAAGGAAGCCGCCACCGGCTGACCTACTCGACGATCGATGCGAGGGTCAGATCGGAAAGTAGGCCCAGCCGCTCCAGGTGATAGCTGTCTTCCATCAGCCCGGTGGAAAGGAACGCGAATGATAGTTCCTTTTCGGCGTTGAACCCAGAACGCGGTCGAGCCGGCACCAAGCCCGCCGAATGCGCGCGCCGAGTTCATCACGCTGAACGGTCCGGGAACGATGCCCTCGCCTCGTACGAAAAATCCGAGCCCGAGGTACGCCGGAATCGCCATCCAGTTGCGGGTGCTGAGGAACGGATCCAGCAGAACGTTTCGAAGCTCGCCGGTATGATTGCGCGAAGCGTAATCGATCATCGCCGGCGAGAGGATTCGTGCGCCGTCGAGTTCACCGCCACGCCGCAGCATCTCCGCGAAGCGATGCAAATCGCCAATCGAGGTGACGCATCCGCCGCCCGGCAGCTCGGCACCCGGCATCCGCAGGAAATGGTTCATCCCCTCGACGGCTTCTGGTGGAATGACTCCGGTACCGCTCCATGCCGCTTTGACGGGACAGAAGCGTTCGACGAGATCTTTTCGCAAGCCGAGGCTGGTATCGCGCATCTTGAGCGGTGCGAAGATTTCCTGCTCCAGCATCTGCGCATAGCTGCGCCCGCGCCCATCAGCGCGCAGACAGAGCGCGCCGATCACCGAATGCCCAACCAGGATTGAATAGTTGACGCGCTCGCCCGGCTGCGATTCCAGCGGACGCGATGCAGCATAGGCGGTGAGCTGCTCGATATTGCAAATCACCTCGGGCGGGAGATTCGGAATCGCCGAGCAGATGCCGCTGGTATGCGTCAACAGGTGCGACAGATTGACCTTCTCGTGACCCATCGCGCGAAACTCGGGAAGCCATTCCGCGATCGGCGCATGCAGCCGCAGCGCGCCGCGCTCGACCAGCGACAGCGCCAGCACGTTGGTGAACTGCTTCGCGACCGACATGGTCGAGAAAACCGCATCGAGTCCGAGGCGCCGCCCGGCCTGGCGATCGGAATAACCCTCGACGAGATCGACGACCACGCTTCCCTTGCGCGCAACAATCATGGCGGCGCCGTGATACTTGCCAGCTTCGATGTCGCGCCTGATGGTCTGCGCGACTCGCGCGAGCCGCTCTTCGTCGAATCCGAGTGCCTGCGGTTTTTCCTTGCTCATCGATTTTCTCCTCGCCCGTGTGTCCGAGAATCGTCATGGCCAATTCGCTGCGGCGATCACAACGCTTACCTCGCACGTAATTGATGCCGCTGTCGAGCGTGCGCAAATCATGCGGCATACACCGCATCCGGATCGCATGGCCGGATGCAACAACCAAAGGAGAAACATCATGAGCAACGCATCTGAAGTAGTGGAACGCTACATCGCCGCATGGAATGAGAGGGACCCCGCGAAGCGACGCGCCATCATCGCGAAGGCGTGGACCGAGGACGCCAATTACACGGACCCGCATCGCAGCGGCGACGGTCACGAGGGAATCAGTGCGATGATCGCGACCGTGCACGAGCGCTTCCACGAGGCTTACAGGTTCCGCCTCAAAGACGGCGTCGATGCGTACAACGATCGCGTGCGCTTCCAGTGGGAGGCGGGCGGCACCAAGGACGCGCCGCTGCACTTCGTGGGCACCGACTTCGGCGTCCTGTCCGCCGATGGTCGTCTGAAAGCCATCACCGGATTCGTCGATGAGGCTCCGGCGACGCCGCCGCAGAAGTAGGACTGACGTAATCGCACCCGATGAGGATGGGAGGAAATCCCGCCTCATCGGATGCTAGGAGAACTTGTCCCTTACCTTGGAGGTAATGGCCCTTATCTCACGCCGCTGGTAACGTCTTCAACATGGATAGTCATCGCAATGGAACCGCAGTAGAGCCGAGCGGCGTCGGACCGCTCCTGCGTCGATGGCGCGAGGCGCGGCATCTGAGTCAGCTCGACTTGGCGCTCGACGCCGAAGTTTCCGCGCGCCACATTAGCTTTCTCGAGACCGGCAGGGCGGAGCCCAGCCGCGAGATGCTGCTCATGCTGGCGAACGTGCTGGATATCCCTCTGCGCGAGCGGAACTTGTTGCTGCTCGCCGCCGGTTACGCACCCGTCTATGGCGAGACCAGTTTGGATGACCCACGAATGACCCAGGTGCGCGCGGCCGTCGAGGTGATTCTCAAGTCGAATGAGCCTCGCAGCGCGCTCGCGCACGATCGTCATTGGAACATCGTGATGGCCAACGAGGCCTTCGTTCGATTTCTGACGGTGACCTTAGGGAAGGAGCCGGCGGGGCTGTTGCCGCTAACCGTATCAACGCTGCCGCGGTTGAACGTGCTGCGCCTCCTCTTCGATCCCAACGGAGTGCGCAAGATCATCGTGAACTGGGAGGCGATCGCGAAGTCATTGCTGAATGAGGCCTATCGCAGGCTGGCGTGGGCGCGCGACGACACCTTGAAAGATCTGATTACGGAGATATTGGCTTATCCCGGTGTTCCGGCGCGCTGGCGCGAACCCGACCTCGAGGCACCACACGAATTGATTGTCCCAATGGAGCTGAACGTGGGCGGCAACATCGCGCGGATGTTCAGCACCGTCACGACCGTAGCGACGCCACATGACGTCACGCTCCAGGAGCTACACGTCGAGGTCTTCTATCCCGCCGACGCTGAGACGGAGTCGGTGCTTCAGTCGTATGAGGAGCCGGTGAGAGCGAAGCTCTAGCAGCTCCCCTAAGTTTCTTCCTACGATGCCCACCCATGCTGCGCATAGTATTGATTAATCGTGTCGGTGATCTGGGTCGCCGTCTTATCGGCAAGATAGTCGGTAGCCGAGGTATAGCTCTTGGCGCCTCCAACAGCGGCGTTTGCCCCGACGACAGCGGCTGCGCTGCCGCCCGCAGCCGCACCGGCCGGTCCCATAACCACGGCGCCTGGCATCTTGCCGCTGTCAGCATGGGTATTGAAATCAATGAGCTGTTGGCTTCCTGAATCAGTATGCTGGTAAACGTGCACGGCGGAGTCCAGCGTCGATGCGCCCGCCCCGAATCCGACGACCAGGCGTCTTAGCCGGTTACCTTCGCTGATATCTGTGAACTCGCCGTCAACGATCAGCGCATTGTTATCTGCGACTGGCGTTCCCCGTTGCAAACAGACAGCCTTATAACCCTTCGCCGTCAGATTCGCAGCCACGCTCATGCAGAGCTTCGAGGCGGTGTCGGTCGCGAGTTTCTGCTGTGATGCGGTCTGGTCCTCGCCCGACATGTTTCGGTACGCGCGCTGAACGATACTTTGATTCAGTGTCACGTCCCCGGCAGTAGCGGCGAAAGGATAGATCACGATCAAGTTTGGCTTGGAGGAGGCGGCCGCAGGCGCGGTTTCGGTCTGGTCGGCAACTTTGGCTCCCGCGCATGCCGATATCGTGATCGTCAATAACAGACACAAGAAGCGGCCGATGCTCGTATTCATGATGTCATCACCTTTCGCATTATAGTGCTGCACCAACGACACCACCGTCTTCGCTGAGTCGGCGAACATGGGCGAAGGTGCGCTACTTCCTGAGGCAAACTACTTCGGCGCGCGCTTAATCTCAATCAGTAGCGGAAGGCGATGGATTGCGGGGGCGCCTCCTGAGAGTTATCGTCGGACAGATTTCGAAGGGCGATATATTTATCGGGACGCAGTGCCCGAGTGCCAGAGGAGGGCAACCATGAGCGCGCAATCCAGCAAGAATGGCGACCAGCGGCGATCCAGTCCTGCGAAGCTCTCGCACGCGGTGCTGCGCACCACCCGCCTCAAAGAAATGATCGACTGGTACACGACCGTGCTCAACGCCGAGGTTTTGTACCAGAACGAAATGATGGCGTTCATGACGTACGACGACGAACACCATCGCATCGCGATAGCAGCTTTTCCAGGTGTCATTGAAAAACCCAAGCACAGCGCTGGCCTCGACCATCTGGCGTTCTTTTATTCGACGATGGGCGATTGGATCGCGAACTACGAGCGTCTCAAGGCAGCCGGTATCACGCCGCGGGTCTGCATCCATCACGGGCTGACGATGTCGCTCTACTACCGCGACCCTGACGACAACGGTGTCGAATTGTCGATCGACAACGTGGCCAAGGCTGACTGGCACGAATGGATGCGCAACAGTTTGGGCGAGAATCCGATTGGCGCACCGCTTGATCCCGATGATATTGCGCGCAGGTACCACGCGGGCGAGTCTGAAGTGGAACTCCGTCGTCCATCGCCGCGAGCGATGGATCCGGAAGCCATCCGCCGCATAATCGAGTGAGATCGCAAAAACCTCTTCCCCGAGTTAAATGAATTAGAGCGGGAGCCGCTGTTTACTGATAAGGAAACGGAGTCGATTGAGTTCTCGAGACTTCGGCGAAGTGGCGCCGCCTGCGATATCTCGTCCTCTCTGGCCCACCGCTTAGCGGCGCCTGATGTGGTCCTCCGCAAGAGCGATGAGGAGGGCACGGGAATGCCGAAGACGGGCCACAGCGAGGAGCCGATCGCGCACTCAATGGCCATCGAGTCGCGCTTGCGCTCTCGCAAGTGGTTGCGGAGCGAGGAGCCCCGGTATCGATTAGTGCCGATAATGGCAGCGAATTCGCAGGTAAGGCGATGGACGCGTGGAGCTATTGTCGATCGGTTTGGATGGAGGCGCTTAACGAGCGATTCGAGGCAGGCCGCATCGTTTAGATACTGCCGCTCGAATTCCATCAGCGAATATGGCTGTCTGATGAACCGCAGCGAAGAGGAATGTTGCGGTCAGCCTTGCTCATACCATGAGGTACGGTAAATGGCAGCACTGCCGTCAAGCGGATACGTGACGGAACAAACCCAGCACAAATCGATGGCGCGTGGTTGCGAGCCGCGCCATTTCTTCATAGCGACGCGAGATCTTTGCGATGCGCTGCGCATCCGTGCGTCATGCTATCATTGCGGCGATGGTAGTGGAGATCAGGGACGCCATCGCACGTGACTTGACGCGGATCGCGGAGATCGAGCGCATGGCTTACTCGATGCCATGGAGCCTCAAGTCGTTCGAGCGCGAGTTAACCCTGCCATTTTCAAAAATCCTGGTCGCCAATCTTCGGGCCGCAAACCCGGACCTCGAGGATATTCCCTCCGCAGACGGTTTGGTCGGGTTCTTGTGCCGATGGCTGGTGGCCGACGAATGCCATATCCTCAACGTCGCGGTTCATCCAGAGTATCGTTGACGCGGCGTCGGATTCGTCCTGCTCAATTCGACCATAGCCGAAGCTGTCTCAAAACAAGCCAGTTGTGTCACATTGGAGGTACGTCGAGCTAACTTCGCAGCTCGGCAGCTTTATCGTAAACTAAAGTTTGAAGAACGACGTTTGAGAAGGCACTACTACGGGCCAGGGGAAGACGCAATTGTGATGGAATTGCAATTACCTGCGGCTTCCCAATAGGCATTTTCGCAACGTCGTTCTAATACCCTCTTTAGGTCTCTCATAATCAGAAACTGCGAGGTGACAGTTTCCACAAAGTGTGCCATAATGGTCGCAAATCTCCAGTCAATCAGACGGTGGTGAACCTCGGGCCGGTTCGGGGGCGCTAACCTTTTCTGAACTCCAAGACTGTTGGTGGTGCCAAACTAAGATGAATTTGCAGTTTAAGAAGGGCGAAAAGGTCGTTTATCCGGCACACGGTGTGGCGGTTATCGACGACATCCAGGTGAAGGTTATCTCCGGAACCGAGCGCCGCTTCTACGTGCTCAAAATTCTCGGCACGGAAAAAATGACTATCATGATTCCTACCGAGAATGTTCGACTCTGTCGGGCTGCGCCGCGTCATCGGCAAAGACATGGTGGACAAAATCTACCGCATCCTCAGGCAGCGCAAGGTCGAGGTTGACACGCAGACGTGGAACCGCCGCTATCGCGAGTATACCGAGAAGATCAAGACCGGCTCGCCGCTCGAGATCGCGAAGGTGTTGCGCGACCTGCTGGTGCTCAAGGGCGACAAGGAGCTGTCATTCGGCGAGCGCAAGATGCTGGATACCGCGCGCAGCCTGTTGGTCAAGGAGCTCTCCATCGCCAAGGCTCATCCTGAGGAAAAAATCATGGAAGAGCTGAAGACGATCTTCGCGAATTAGGCGACTCGATATCCGATTGCGAGAGGGGCCGGGTGATTTCATCCGGCCCTTCTTAATTTCCCGAATCGATTCACGCCTTCGATGCCGGATGCGCTCCGATGGCGATTCGCGTATATGACCATGGTTGATGGTGTGCTCCACAATACTCGTCGCCGCCGGTAGCGGCTCCCGACTTGGTGTCGGCGAGCCCAAGGCCTTCGTGAAGCTCCACGGCCGCCCGATGCTTCACTATTCTCTCGCCACCCTCGCCAAGCTGCCCTCGATCGCCGAGGTCGTCATCGCGATTCCCACCGGCATGGAGCGCAAGACTCGCGATGAGGTCGCAAAGGCCGGCCTCGAAGTCCCCGTGAAAATCACCCCCGGTGGCATCGAGCGCCAGGATTCCGTCCGCGCCGCGCTCGCGCTCGCCAGCGCCGAGGCCGAGGTCATCATCATCCACGACGCGGCCCGTCCCTTCGCCGACGCGACGCTCTTCACTCGATGCCTCGAGGTTGCGGCCGCGCGCGGCGCCGCGATTGCCGCGATTCCGGTTTCCGACACGCTCAAGCGCGTCGCCGAGGGCATCATCCACGCGACCGTGAAACGCGCGGGGCTCTACCAGGCGCAGACGCCGCAGGCCTTCCAGCGCCGGCTGCTGATCGCCGCGCATGATCGCGCGACCCGCGAGCGCGTCATCGCCACCGACGACGCCGACCTCGTCGAGCAGATCGGCGGCACGGTCGAGATCGTGGAAGCGTCGGCGCTGAATATGAAGATCACCACCAAAATGGATCTGATGATCGCCGAGGCGATCGCCGCATCGACCAAAACCCGCTAACTGAACGTGATTCCACTAAACACGTTCAGCTTGAGGAGCTAGAGCGGCCGGCGCCCGTCGCGCCCACCGCTTTCAACCACATCGCGTTTTCGATACTCGCAAGCTATTGTTTCTGCGATTTATGCCGCGATTTATTTTGACCGACCGGCATTTTGATGCGCGCATGACGGAGGACCTGAAGATGATGGAGGACCTATCGTAGATGTTTCGCCGTTCTCGCGATGTAACCATGCTTCCGATCGTGTACCTGGCGCTACTGGCGCTGTCTGGGTGCGCGCCCAACGCTGCCACGCCGCCGCCTCCTCCGCCTCTCACCGCGATGTCCGGGCTTCCCACTCAACCCGCGGTCGTTCCCAACCTCAATCAACAGATCCTGGGCAATTGGTCGGCAACCTACCCCGGCGGTCCGTATCGCGTGGCGATTCAAAACGATCCGCTTCTCGGCGGCACCAACTATATCGCCACACTCATCGATGGCGGATACGGGACTTTTCACCCTGGCGCAACCGTATTCAAGGCGACGCCGGATCAAGTCGTCCCGAACCTCGTGGTCGGAACGCAAAAGTGTCCGGACCCCGGTTACGCTGGGCCTACCGACGTGTCGATGACGATAACTGTCGTCGATGCAAACAATTTCCGAGAAGACCTGGTTCAGAAAGCTGCGTGTCAGGGCTTTCCAGTGAAGTTCAGCCGAATCGCTTCGTCGGGGTCACCCTGATTTTTTTGGTCTGTCATCCCGAGCGAGCCTTGCGAGTCGAGGGACCTCCGCGAAGCGATGCGACCGCGAGGCGTGCCCGAGCGGTCGCCCTGAGCACAGCGAAGGGTCTCCGCGCAGCGATGTGCTGCTCTGGAGCGAGGCTGCCGAGTCGCCAAGGGAGCGAAGCGAGCGTCTACAAGGGACCTCCGCGAAGCGATGCTGCTTGTTCCGCTCTCCCTCTGCATGTAGCACAGACTTCAGTCTGTGATTTTCAAATCCGAAAAAGACACAGACTAAAGTCTGTGCTACCTTCAGATTCAATTCGGCGCCGGGGCAAGCGCACGATACTTCCGAATCTGAAGCCGACCTCGCAAACGATTTCTCTACGGCTGCCCAAGCCGATGCTCGATCGCCTCAAGCAACTCGCCAATAAGCGCGATTTTTTATCAGTCGTTACTGAAGATGTTCGTCGCGGATCGTCTCAAAGCCGAATTGGGCTCGGATTGATCACGCGGACGCGCTTCCGCCATGCCGGAAGCGAACGAAAAGTCGAAATTCAGAGCAACAGTCCAGAAAAAGTTATAAACTATCTTGGTACAAACTCTCGAATATGCGAATCGCTCTTTCGATATCTACAGCCGCGTTTCTCACTAGCCAGACCATGGCCAGACTCAAATGTACATTAGGGAAAATAGCTTCCCGCTTTTTTAGCGTGACTCCATATACGATGCGCTGATCCCGCGCGAGGCGCTCGGTATCGCTGTACAGGCCTAGAATGCCGAGGTGATTTGGGTGGGCGAACTCCGATAAGAACTCGTAGGCTTTAATCAATCTCGGAGCCTTGTCCTTGAACAGGCTCTTATCCATTTTTTCGATGAGCGTCAGAATGCTCTTCGCCTTGAACTCCTCATTGTCTCCGTAGAACTCCTCCATCCTTGTGGCAAAGCCGGTGCTCATAACCACAGAGTCCAACAATGCGGTGTCTCTCTTTTCTGTTGCCAGTAATACAGAATCCACCAAGTACCGAGTCACCGCTCCGGTTTCTATGAGCGAACGAGCCATTGTGATGGCGGTTACTAGATTGTTCGCGTTCCAGGCCATTCGCAACCCATCGGCTGACTCCAGTGTTCGACGAATGACACACTGAACTATCGAACGTGTCTTCCAAATCATCTTCGGCATCGCCCGCATTTCTGCGACAGTGAATTCTTTGACTAACAGCGCTTTCAGATCTTTATAGGAACGGACGATGTCTTCGTCGCGGTTCTTCGTATCTCCTTTCAGAAAGGCCATGGTAGACGCTCTAAATCCGACATTTTAAGACAATGCTGGAACCAGCAGAAACGCCAAGAAAGGCAGCGCCATTTTCTGTTTCATCGCCGGAAGTCTCAACAATTATCATGTGCTGTCAATCGTCAATCAACCGAACGTCACCCGCACGGCTTTTTTCGAGCAGGTCATTCCGCTCGGGAAGCCACGATACATCGCTTCGCGGAGGGCCTTCGACTCGGCGGCCTCGCTACTGAGCAGGCGAATCGCTGCGCGGAGGTCCCTCGACTCGCAAGGCTCGCTCGGGATGACAGAAAAAAAGAAAGCTGGATGACGGAAAAAGGAAAGGTCGGTGGATGGAGGGCACGCCTGTCGGCGTGCCCAAGAACGTCGCTCGCGGTTGCGGCGACTGACGCCGAGCGCTTCCTACTTCGCGGCGCCGCGACGGCGGCGGCCGCTCATCAGATATACGTCGGCGCCAGCATGCTCCGTGCTCTTTGCCGCCGCGAAGGTCAGGCGCGGTGACTTTATGAGGCCGTGACCCCAGCGATGGTGCCCGCCGGCAGTTGCGCCAGGGCGCGCCCTCTGAATTCCTCGAATACTTCGTCGCAGAACTGCTTCATCCGATCGAGATCGGGCAGCAGAGTCGGGTCGCTGGTCAGGTTCAGGAACATTTGTTGATTGTAACTCGTTATGCCCACCCCGTAGCCGATATTGCCGAACAACGGGAAGACGGCGAAACCCTCCACAAGCTGCTTGCCGCAAAAGTAAGTTGGGACCTGGAACCCGGGTACGTTACTCGCCATAAAATTGATGCCGAGGGCTGGCATTGCCAGGCCGCCTGGGCTTGGCCTGAAGTTCCACATTCGGACCATCGCCGACGCCGTATCGACGCTGGCCTTGCCCATGCGCGACATCATGCCCATCAACGCGGGCGGCATCAGGTTCCCGGAATCCATCATCCGGTCGAGGGTCTGAGGAAGCTGCTCTTTTTTTATCTGCTCGGTTTCGGCACAGACCCTCCTATGCCGTTCACCGAGGTCCATCGAATCGGCCGGGACGGTCGGGAGCATAATGGAGACTCGATTACCGAGATCAGTCTGTTCCTCCGGCCGGCGCACGTTGACCGGACATCCGAGGCGCATTTCGCCACCGTTAGTGGCGTAGCCATGATGCTTCAGGTAGCGGGCGGCGGCCTCGCTCAGAATCGTGAGGACCACGTCGTTGACTGTACCGCCGAAAGCGGAACGGATGGCGCGGAAATCGGCGAACGGATATCTGCACAAAGTCACGGCGCGCTTGGAGCTTATCAGCGCGGCATTCCACGGCGTCGTCACGATAGGCCGCGCAAAAACACGCGCCATCGATTGCATCGATTCCATCATCTTGTTGGTACGTTCCGCCACTTCGGCTGGATTCCGCACCATCTCTTCCATCGCGCGCGACGTGGAGTCGAGCTGCGCTTTGAAGAAATCGCGCGCCGCGTCCATGAGAATCTCGGTTGGACCGGGCAGCGGGGGCGGATTGAAGGCCTCTTCAGGCGGCGGCGGAGCCGGCGCATCCGGCGTGAAATCCGACGTGAGGCGCGAGATTTCCATACCCGAGACTCCGTCGATAAGTGCGTGATGCACCTTCGTGAGCATCGCGGCGCGCCCCTTCAGCCCTTCGAGCATGTATATTTCCCATAGCGGTTTGCCGCGATCGAGCAGCGGTTCGTAGAGCTCGAGCGCCTCGCGAAGCATCTCGGCTTCGGTGTCGCCCTTCAGCTGGTGTCGCTTGAAATGATTCTCAAGCTTGAAGTCCGGATCGTCGACCAACACGGCGTGATTCAGGTTGAAAGGCGCGAACACCAGCCGCTGGCGGAAGCGTGGGACCTGGTGAATCCGCTCCTTCATGTACTGCAGGGCGGCTTCAAAACCGATTTCACCGTCGAAGATGCTGACGCCGCCGATGTGCAACGGCGCGCTTCTCGACTCGCCATAGAGGAAGCCTGCGTCCTGAGTTGAGAGCCGCCGCCTGAGCCCCGCCGGCGATCCAATAGCAGCCATCTTAGATGACCTCCCCGTCGGTCGTTACTCGCCCTGAACCAAACTTCCTTAGACCTGGTCCGTGAAGCCGACCAGGTCGTGGGTCATCACCAGGATGTCGCGGGTGTGGCCGCGCCGGTCACGGACCCAGTCGTGGAGCATTGCCTCGACGCGAAAACCGAGCCGCTCGAATGCCGTACGTGCGCCGGTCTGGTCCAGGGTGAGCATGCCGCAGAGCTTCCGCAGACCGAGCGCCTGTCCAAGACTGAAGGCCTCGGCCACCAGCGCGCGGCCAACCCCGACGCCGCGAAATTGCGGGCTCGCGTTGACGCGCAGTTCGCCGACCTCGCGGGTCCATCGCGCCGGCTCCCGATGCACGCTGGCGTAACCAACGAGTTCGCCTTTCACCTCAGCGAGAATGGTGGTCGTATGTCCCGACTTCAGGTTGTCCACCCATTGCGCCACCACGGCGGGATCGGTGATATCAGTACGAAGGTAGAGGAG
Source organism: uncultured delta proteobacterium (assembly GCA_963815835.1). Classification (GTDB taxonomy): domain Bacteria; phylum Desulfobacterota; class Binatia; order Binatales; family Binataceae; genus DATGKG01. Next base: position 419,021 of record CAWFIF010000001.1, on the reverse strand, counting down.
ATCGTCCTCGCTAAGAGCTCTCGCGAATTTCAAGACCGCCGATTTGTCGGGCTCGACGGGCTCCATCAGCCGAATCGTAAAGCTTCTGCCGTCGGTTGATTGCAGCTCTTTTGGAAAGCGAGCGCGGATGTCGGAGGAAGTATCCATAGGGTCCTCCTCGCAAATGTCTGATGATGCTGACTCTTAGCTCAATTGCGAAGGGAATACCAAACCAGCACATGTTGCCCATGCGACCCCACGGGGATGCGCACATAGGGTCAGGCAATGTTCGCGAACGGCCCTAACCGAACACAGACAGTGCGCCGCTTCGACTTCGACTTTGACGCCATTGGCAATCGCGTCTTATAGTCCGAGCGAGGATCAGAACCATGGCACTCAAGGTCACACTGTTTTCGGATTTCATCTGCCCGTTCTGCTACATCGGTTTCCATACGCTGCGCAAAATGGAGCAAGAGTTCGAGCTCGACGTAGATTGGCGCGGCTTCCAGATTCATCCCGACTGGCCCGCGACCGGAATCCCGGTCGAGAAAGTTTATGGCGTGGATGGCTCCGCATCGCGCAAGGCCGCCTGGCAGCGGATTGCAACGATGGCCACCGAGATTGGCCTCACGATGTGCCCGCCCTCAGTTCTGACTAATTCTTTCAATGCGCTCGCCGCATGCGAATACGCGATCGCCTCGGGCAAGGGCGAAGAATTCGAGGAGCGCGTCTTTCGCGCCTACTTCGCGGACGGCTCGAATATCGGTGATCTGGAGGTGCTGAAGAAGCTAGCGAGTGATGTGGGCCTCGATCCCGCGCAGGTCGTCGAGGCGATCGATTCGCCAGAGGTGCAGTTGAAACTCAAGAACAATGCGATCGTTGCGCATCAGCATGGAGTCAGCGGGGTGCCGACATTCTTCATCGGCAACTATCCGCTGGTGGGCGCGCAGAGCGAGGATGCGATGCGAAAAATTCTGACCCGTGCCACCGAAATGATGAGCGCAGCGGCAAAGTAGCAGAACGAAACGAATTATCCGAAGAGCTTCGAACGAGACCCGAAGGGGGCGCGTAGCGCCGCGCCGCAGGCGCTCGCGAGGCGGAGCGAAGTGGAGCCGAGCGAAAGCTAAAGAGAGCCCGCATGAGACTCAAAAACAAAGTTGCGATCATCACCGGCGTCGGATCGGGGCAAGGCCGCGGCGCCGCGACGATTTTCGCCCGGGAAGGCGCCAGGCTGGTCGGATGCGACTGGAAGCGCGAGGACGGCGAGATCACCACTAGCATGGTGAAGCAGGCGGGCGGCGCGATGGTGTTCGCGCAAGCCGACGTATCGAGTGCGAAGGATTGCGAGAACGTCGTGCGCACCGCGATGAGCACCTACGGCAGAATCGACATCCTCTATAATAACGCCGGCGTGGGATTTTCCTCGCCGCTCGCGATGGGCGACATCCTGAACACGCCCGAGGAAGATTGGGACCGCGTGCTCGCGATCAACCTCAAGAGCATGTTCCTGATGTGCAAGTATACGATTCCCGAGATGATCAAAACCGGCGGCGGCTCGATCGTTAACACCGCATCGATCGCCGCGCTGGTCGGTGGAGCATCTGCGCATGCGTACACCGCCTCGAAGGGCGGGATGGTCGCGCTTGGGCGCGCGCTCGCGGTCGAGTTCGGACCGATGAACATTCGCGTCAACATGATTTGCCCGGGCGCGATCGACACGCCGATGATTGCGCCGGTGGTGGACCCGATTCGGGAATCGGGCCGCCTGCTGCTGCAATCGCCGATTCGCCGGATGGGAACGCCGGAAGATATCGCAAACTGCGCGCTCTATCTGGCGTCGGACGAATCCACCTTCGTAACTGGCGCAACGTTTGTCGTCGATGGCGGCGTGGTCGCGCAGTAGAGATTTTTCAGGAGCAGCTATGGCTAAGTCGCTGGAGCAAAAGGTCGAGGAGCTCGCCGACCGCGAGGAAATCAAGGAGCTGACCGCGAAGTATTGCTGGCACGTCGCGCGCGGCGAGGGCGAGGCGGTCGCGCGCCTGTTCGCCGACGACGGCGTACTCGATGTAGCACAACCCGACTTCAAGGCGCCGCGCGGGATGGACGCGCTGCTCAAGTTCTATCGCGCCTCGGTGCGCGAGCCGGAGCTGGCGGTGCCGTTCATCCATAATCACATCATCGAGATCGACGGCGACAATGCGCATGGCACCTGCACTATCGACGCCCGCTTCATCCGCAACGGCGAAAGCGTGATGGCCGCGGGATGGTACGAGGACAAGTATCGGCGCGCCGGAGGCAAGTGGCGTTTCGCCGAGCGCAAGATCACCTTCCATCACGTGGTGCCGCTGAAAAAAGGCTGGGCGGAGGCGAAAGCCGAGGCCGAGAGCGACGACTAAATCTGATGGCCGTCGAAGTCACGATGCCCAAGTTCGGGCTCACCATGCACGAGGGCACCATCCAGCGCTTCTTCAAGGCGATCGGTGAAAGTGTCAGCGCTGGCGATCCTCTCTATGAGGTCGAAACCGAGAAGGTCCTTTACGAAGTCGAGTCGCCCGCCAGCGGGGTGCTCGCGGTCGCGCTTTTCGAGGAAGGCGCGACGGTCGAGTGCGGCGTCGCGGTCGCGGTGATTGCGGAGGCCGGCGACGATCCTGTTTCGCTGCGCGCAAAGTACGCCAGCGTTCCAGCGGCCGCCTCGAACGGCGAAGTGAAACCCGCCAAAGCGCCGACGCCCCCAATTACAGATGCCATCGAGGCGAAAGGCACGTCGGGCGAGCGGCGGCCGGTCAGTCCCATCGCGCGCAAGCTCGCGGCCGACCTCGGCGTGAACCTCGATCGCGTGGCCGGCAGCGGGCCGGGCGGAAGGATCACGCGCGAGGATGTCGAGCGCGCAGCCAAATCGCCGCAAGCTGCAGCCGCTCCTGCAAAAACGCCCGCCGCCGCGGCGGCGCGTCAGACGATTCCGTTTCGCGGGATACGCAAGACGATCGCCGATCACATGCATCAGAGTTTACGCGACTCCGCGCAGTTGACGATCACCTCCGAGGCCGACGTGACTGCGGCGACGGAGCTTCGCGAGCGCCTCAAGCGCGAGTTCGATTTCACTTACACCGATTTGCTGATCCAGGCCGCGGCACGCGCGCTGCTCAAGCATCCACGGATGAATGCGCGGTTGGAAGGTAACGAGATCGTCAGCTCGAGCGAGGTCAACATCGGCCTCGCGGTCTCGCTCGACGACGGATTGATCGTTCCCGTCATTCGCGATGTCACCAACAAGAGTCTTCGCGATATTGCGGCGCTCACCAAACAGGCCGGCGAAAAAGCGCGCGGGGGAAAACTCAAGCTCGAGGACATCAGCGGCGGAACTTTCACTATCACGAATTTGGGCACCTACGGCGTCGATGCGTTCACTCCGATTCTCAACAGCGGCGAGACCGGAATTCTCGGCGTAGGCCGGATCGTCGAAAAACCCGCAATTCACCGAGGCGAGATGACCCGGCGCGCGATGATGACGCTGTCGCTGACCTTCGACCATCGCGTGATCGACGGCGCGCCCGCCGCGCTCTTCCTGCAAGCTGTCATCGACTTGTTCAACTTCGGCGAGCGATGAGGGTAGGCAACCGTTCGCGCGCGGACCGCCTCGTCGCAGCGCTCACCCTTGTTGCCGCCGCTTTGATTTCGCTTCCCGCCGCGCACGCCGCGGGAGGCGCGCAGGTTGTCAAAGCGCCGCCGCCGAGCCCGATCGATTACGACAAGCTCACGCAGGAGGCAACCGACTTCCTCTCGAAGTACATCCGCATCAACACCACCAATCCGCCCGGCAATGAAATGGAGGCGGCCAGGCTCCTCAAGGAGAAATTTCTTTCCGAGGGAATTCCCGCGACCACCTGGGAGCCGGAGCCCGGCCGCGGAATCGTTGTGGCGCGCCTGCGTGGCATCGGTGAGAAGAAGAAAGCGCTGATCGTCCTGAGCCATATGGACGTCGTGCCTGCCGTCGCATCGGAGTGGAAAGTGCCTCCGTTCTCGGGCGAAGTGAAGGACGGCTATGTCTGGGGCCGCGGCGCGCTCGACGACAAAGGCCTCGGCGTGATCGACCTAATGTCGATACTGGCGATCAAGCGCGCCGGCATCCTGCTTAACCGCGACATCATTTTTGTCGCGACCGGCGATGAGGAGGAAGGCGGCAAGCTTGGAGCGGGGTGGTTCACCGAGCACGAGAAGGACATCTTCTCCGATGCCGGCTATCTGGTTACCGAAGGGGGCGAGATCGCAGAACTCCCCGATGGAAAGAAACTCTACAAGGTGGCGGTTACCGAAAAAACTCCGCTCTGGATCCGCTTGACCGCAACCGGCGCCGAGGGTCACGCGTCGGCGCCCGCGTCAGATACATCTGTCACGCGGCTGATTCGCGCGCTCTCCAAGGTGATCGATTATCAGCCGCGGATTCGCGTGCTGGGGCCGGTGGAAGATGAATTCCGGACTATCGCGGAACTCGAACACGGTCCTCCGCAATGGCTGAATCTCGCTTCGTCCTTGCGCGATCTGACATTCGCGCGAAAATTTCTCGAGGATCCACTCCAGAACGCGAAGGTTCGCGACACTATCGCGCCGACGGTGCTGCAGGGCAGCGACAAGACCAACATGATTCCCGCCATCGCGTATGCGGAAATCGATTGCCGCCTGTTGCCCGGCGACGATCAGAAACAGTTCCTGGCCAACCTCAAAAAGGCAATCGGCGACGATTCGATCAAAATCGAGGTGCGACTCGATTCACCGCCGACACCGTCCTCGCCCTCGAAATCAATCCTGATGAGCGCGATCGAGGAACTCGCGCGTAAGTATGATAAGGCTTCGGTGGTGCCGACGATGGTCATCGGGTTTACCGATAGTCGTTACTTCCGTCGCAGGGACGTAGTCTCGTATGGTTTCACGCCGCTCGATCTGCCGCAGTCCGAATCTCGTGGCGTTCACGGCATCGACGAGCGTCTATCGGTGAAAGAACTGGGCGCGGCGCTCAAGCGCATGACGATGCTGCTGGAAATTTTCGGTAAGGAAAAATAATCAATGCTCCGCGCGGGCGTAGGAATTTCCGTTTCGCACAATCCACGTACTGCGGCCCTCGAAGCTTGCGCCGCGGCGATGACGCAGGCCGGACTCGCGCAGGCGGCGGGCGCGATCTTTTTCGCCACCACCGCGCACGGCGGCGCGTTTCCGTTGATCCTGCGCACCATCGGCGAGCAGACCAAAACCCGCGAGGTCGTGGGATGTTCGAGCGTCGGCGTAATCGCTTCCGAGTCCGAAGTCGAAACCGGCCCCGCGTTGTCGGTGCTTGTTTTCGGCGGCGATGTGAACGCGAAACGGCTGTTCGCACCGTCACTGCGAGGACGCGCGCGCGAGGTCGCACTCGAACTCGCCGCCGCTGCCCGGCCGGCTTTGGGACAAACGAATCTGCTTTGCATCCTCGCCGATACCTACAACATGAACGCTGACCCGTTTCTCGCGGCGCTTCAGGCCGAGCTTCCCGGCGTCATGATCGTTGGCGGCGGCGCGAGCGAGGACGGCTCGATCGGTGAGACGTTCCAGTTTTGCGGCGATACCGTCAGTTCCAATTCGGTTTCGGCGATGCTGCTTTCGGGCGACTTCGATTTGAACATCGGCGCCTCACTCGCGTGCACGCAGATTGGCCCGATGCATCGTGTGACGCAGGTCCGCGACAACATCGTGATCTCGCTCGACGGCCGTCCCGCGTATGAAGTCTTCGCCGAGGCCGCTGGACCGTTGGCTGACGACCTTCGCCGCGCGCTCGCATTCGTGTTCGTTGGAATCCCGCTCGATAACAATCCTGAGCGCCTCGAGCGCGGACGCTTCATCGTCCGCAACATCGTGGGCGCGAGCGAGGAGCATGGCGTGATAGCCGTCGCGCATTATCCGCAAGTCGGCGACGCGGTTGGGCTGGTGCTGCGCAATGCGGAACGGGCGCGCGAGGATTTGAAGGCGACCCTCGAAGACATGTGCGATAAATCCGCGAGTCCCGCCGCATTCGGATTGTATTTCGATTGCGTCTCACGCGGCTCGGGGCTGTACAACATTCCCGGCCATGACGCCGCTTACATCCGGCAGTATCTGGGGCCGATTCCCGTTGCGGGATTCTTCACCGGCTTTGAGATCGGCCCCCTGGCCGACGCTACCGGACTGCTTCAGTACTCCGGCGTCCTCGCGCTGATTTCGGAAAAGAAAACGCTGACCTCGTAGCTACAACGACGGCTTCAATTTGCGCGCGGTGACGATCGCGAGGCGATGCGTGAAGAACAACTCGCCGTCGATTCGCGATGGACGCGCACCACTCAAATCCTCGATGAGGTCGCGCTCGATCATCGCGCGCGCTTCAGCCTCGCGGTCGGGCGAGGTATGGCCTGATACGAACCACCGATCGACGGGATTTTTCAACGCCGACGATTCGAAGCGCATGATCTCCAAACCCGCCGAGGCGAGCGTCTTCACCAGCTCGCTCAGCGGCAGCGCCCGCGTATGCGAGGTATCGCGCAAACGCTCGAAGCGATTGTAATACTCGGCGCGCTCCGGATGCTCGCTCGAGATTAGATCCTCCACCGCCACGGTCCCATCGACGCGGCACACGCGCGCCATCTCGGCGATCACCACCGCGGGATTTTCAAAATGATGGACCGCGAAGCGGCACACGACCACATCGAACTCCTTGTCCCCGAATGGGAGGCGCGCCTCCACGTCGCCGATTCGGAAGCTGACGTTATCGAGGCCGCGCTCCGCGCGCATCCTTTCGGCGATCTTCAGCGGCGCCTCCGTTAGGTTGACGCCGATTACTTCGCGTGCCACTTTCGCAAACGCCATCGCGACGTGGCCCGGGCCGGTGGCGACTTCGAGGACGCGCGCATCGGGGCTGGGCCCGACCGCATTCACCAATCTTTCGATATGATCCAGGTCGCGAATCATCGGTGCGACGGCGTACTCATTTGCTTGCCGGGTAAACTCCTCGCGCACCAGATCCTTATGTTGCGGCTTGTCACCTGCTTCAGAAGCCATAGTAAAAACTCCTTTGCGAGGGGTCATTGTGGTGCGATGGACAACGCCTTATCAAGCGCAAGGTTGATCGATGTGAGGTGGCGCATAACGCGACACCTCACGCCGCTTGCGCGGTTTTGGCTGATAGTGGTAGCTCAATCATGGGTGCGAGCCGGATTCGCCAGGCAGGATTCCAGCCTCGGAAATAACGGAGGAATACCAAGTTGGATTTCGGGTTCTCGGAAGAACAGGAGATGTTGCGCGATGCGGCCAAGCGCTTCCTGGCCGACAATTGCCCAACCACATACGTGCGCAAGATGATGGCGGACGCGACCGCGCACGACAAAGATTTCTGGAAAAAGCTCGTCGACTTGGGGTGGCCCTCGCTGCTGATCCCGGAACAGTACGGTGGCCAAGGCGGCAGCTTTCTCGACATGACGGTGGTGGCGGAAGAGGCCGGCAAGGCGCTTGTGCCCGGACCATTTTTCACTTCGGCATTGCTTGGCGCGCCGCTCGTGATCGAAGGCGGCTCCGAAGAACAAAAGAAAGACATCCTGCCGCGCATGGCGAAGGGCGAGTTCATCGGCACCCTCGCGCTGGCCGAGGCCTCTGGCCGTTTTGACGCAGAAGGCGTGCAGCTCAAGGCGACCAAGAGCGGCAACGATTACACAATCACCGGCGAAAAGTTTTTCGTGCCCGATGCGCACGTTGCTAACGGCATGGCGGTGGCGGTTCGCACCGGCGGCAGCGGCGAAAAAGGCATTACACTCCTGCTCGTGCCGACCGATGCGAAGGGCGTCACCATCACCCAGCTCAAGACCGTCGATATGACGCGGCGCCTGTGCCACATAAAGTTCGACAATGTGAAGGCCGCCGGGATGCTCGGCAAGGAAGGCGAGGGATGGCCGATCTTGCGCCGCGTGCTCGATATCGCCACCGCCGCGCTCTCAGCCGAGATGGTCGGCACCGCGCAGAAGGCGCTCGACATGTCGGTCGAGTATGCGAAGACGCGCGTGCAGTTCGGCAAGCCGATCGGTTCGTTCCAGGCCGTGAAGCATAAGTGTGTCGACATGATGGTCGCGGTCGAGAACGCGCGTTCGCTGACCTATTACGCGTGCTGGACTGTCGATGAGAAAACTCCGGAAGCCGCGACCGCCGTTCCGATGGCGAAGGCGTATGCCTCCGACATGGCGAAAAATGTGACCTCGGAGGCGATCCAGGTCCACGGCGGCATCGGGTTCACCTGGGAACACGACATGCACTTGTTCCATCGCCGCGCGCTGGCCGGAGAGGCGAACCTGGGCAATGCACCCGTGCATCGGGAGAGCGTCGCTCGCGCACTGCTCGACTGAAAAATTGATTGCGGCCGCAGAAGCGCCGTGGCATCGAGCCGCGGCGCTTTTCATTTAGGCGATGCGACTCGCGTCAGTGCATCGCAACTTTGCGGGCCTCGTGCTCGACGGCCGTGCCCTTGAAGAAGTTCGGATTGGTCGCAGTCCAGAACCTCACGGGATTGGCAAACAGGAATTCGCGCAGCTCCTCGAGCTTCACCATCCCATGCTCGACGAGCTCGTAAGCCTCCTCGGCGCACTCGCGCATGTCGGGGACATCCCAATGGCCGATGTCGGAGCCGTACAGCGCGAGCAGCTTCGCATCGAATGCGGTGCCCATCGGATCGAACGCGAGCGCGTTGAGCGGATCGTCGCCCTCGCATCCGAAATAGAACTGACTGATGAAGACGTCGCGGATGTCGGCGATTGAACGAACGCCGCTCTGCGCCCATTCATCGACCATCGCGGGATCGATGCCGCCGGAAAGCCCATTCACCATCGCCTCGACGATCTGATCCTCGCGGCCCTCGGCGCCTTGGCCGCCATAGCGGACCGCATAGCCGCGCAGCGCGGTGGCATCGATGCGGGCGGGATTGAAACTTTCGACCGCCTCGCGATTGCGTTTTTCGTAATGGCCGATCAGTTCGGAGTAGAGCGAGCGCGCCCACGCCATCCCGCCTTCGAGGAAAGCGAACTTGAGCTCCGGAAACCGTTTCGGAACCCCCCCGAGGAACAGCGATTTGCAAACCGCCTCGGCGCCCGCGGCGAAATTGCCGATGTGGTTGTAAACGTAGTTGCTGATCGAGCGTCGCGCGCCCCATCCGTAGCCGACCGAATGAAAGGTCGGCGCGATCCCCAGCTCGCGGCACTTCGCCCACACTGGATCGTAGTCGTATTCGCTGTCGATCCCGAAAGTGTCCATCCAGTAGGTATATTTCGCGGCCTCGGGATGATGCTTCGCGACATACGGAATCGGGCGCTTCACGTAACTCGCCATCATGACGGCTTTCAAGCCAAGTTGGCGGACCACATATTCGAGCTCGGCGATGGCCTCCGCAGGCGTATGCATCGGGATCACGGCGGCGGGTGTCATCCGCTTTTCGAGTCCGGCAAACGTGTCAGCTTTCATCCGATTGAGTGCGTGGCACGATGCGCGCCGCACTTCGTCATCCGGCATCTCCATCGTGATGAGGCCTATAGTCGGATACACGACCGAAAAATCCAATCCCATTTCTTCCAGCCGCTCGTACATCAGGCGCGGAAACAGCGCGGTGGCGAGGTCCTCGGTATTCTTCGCGGGGACGGCCCACCAGGTCGGGCGCAGCGTTCGGCGTTCGCGGCGCTCCTCCATCGAGCGCGTTCGCCAGAGCGGATCGCTGAAGGTGTCGAGCATCGCAGTCTGATATCGCTCCGCGACTTTCGCTCCGCCGACCGCTTTCAGGTAATCGAAAAACAGCGGCCCGACCTCTACGGTGTGACCATCCGAGTCAATAATCGGATGATTCAAGCGCGCGCGTATCTCGGCTGACTTTGATCGTGATGCAGTCGCCATCGCGTTCCCTCCAGAGCTGCGAAGAGGTTTCGTTACCACCAGAGCTATAGAAGAAGCGCGGGGAACGGGCAAAGGGATTATTTATCTGTGTTGCGGTTTCAGATTTCGGCGTTGGATACTGCATTGCGATGATGCGGATGACGATCGCTCAGGCTGCCGTGCTGGCGATGCTTGCGACCGGCACGCTCGCGACGGCCCAGGAATCGTCGCCCGCTTCGGCGGCGAAGCCGATGGCCGCACCCGTTCATCCGGTGGCGACCTCAGCCTCGACTCCAGCACCCCAGGCGCTCGCGCCGGGAACCATCATCAACGTCGAGAATGCCGAACGATACGCGAACTTCATCCCCGCCGCGGCGATGCTCGCGATCCGGCACGGATTGCGGCTCGAGGTGACACCGACGAATCGCATTCCATGGTCGAAGGGATTTCAAACCGCAACCGAGAAATATTCGCCGCAGGTCGGCCTCGACAAGGATGACTACATCACCAACTACATCGCGGGGATGCCCTTCCCGCTCATCGATGTCAGCGATCCCCAGGCGGCGGTGAAGATCGCGTACAACTGGCATTTAGGACCGGTGTTGCCCGACGATTTTTCGCTCTCGCCGTGGAGCGTGAATGGCTACCTCGCGGATTCGCGCGACCCAACTGTGATTCATCCCTCCAACGACATGGACGACGCATGTCAGCAATTCGATTTCCTGCGTTTCGCGCATCGCACGGAAGTGGAACCGCGTCCGACGTTGGGCTCGAACTCATTCGGGGTCGAATGGAAGGCGCGTTGCGATCAGTGGACGACCATCAGCGTCGGCGGCGACATGGGCGAGGGCGCAGGGATTTGGATTCGTTACTCCGATCCTCGAACCAACGACGATTTCTATGGCTTCGATGAGCAGTCGCGGCGCCTGCGGCGAATGGGCATCCGGCGCGGCTACCCGAACAAGGTCTGCCGCCGATGCCATCAGCCGTACTGGGCTTACGCGCTGCCGAAAACCGAGATCTACAAGTATCGGCTGCTCGGCACCGCTCCGATTCTCGCCTGTGTGTCGGCGAAGGATGAGCCGGCAGGAATCGCGGAGCAGGAGTCCGGTTATGCGCTGACGCAGGAACCCTTCCAACTTCGGCGTGCCTACATCCTGGAGATGTCGCCGATGCAAAATAATCTCGAGGAACGCACGCTGATCTTTATCGACAGCGAAATTTACGTCTGGCTCGCCGCCGAATTTTATGAATCCGGCGAACGAGTCGCGACCGCGATTCCGCTATGGCGTACGCATCCATCGCCCGAGGGCGGAAATCTGTTCGACCTCGCGGGCAGCTTTTATTTTCCGAATGACCGTAGCGGACTCTTCCGGTCGGTGGTGCCCGCGCATTCCTCCTTCACGCAGAAAATCAACACCGGCGCGATTTCCGAGAGCGACTTCAACCCGAACATCCTTGCTCGATAGCAGCGTTTGTACGATGGTGAAATCGTGGCGGGCACGTCGGGCGTTCACGCCTGGGGAAGCGTTTAGCGCAGCGTTGGCAGCTGGGGGGAGCAGCTTGCCGCCGCGGCCCGACGTGCCCACATAGCCGTAGTCTGCCACAGCGTAGAGAAATCCGTCAAGGGGTAGAACAACGTGCTCGGTCATTTTGTCAACAGGACTACCGACACACTGTCCTGAGCGGAGCTTTCCTTTGCGCAAATCCACGTTTCCCTTTATCGTCACTCCGCATGCAAACCCTTCCCGAGCTGGAAGCCGCCGCCGCGCTGGCGCCGGAAATCAGTGCGCGCTCGCGCGAGTTCGAATCGATACGGCGGTTGCCGGCCGATGTCGCGCACAAGCTCGCCGAGGCCGGCGTCTTCCGCCTCGCGATCGCGAAAGACTACGGCGGCGGGGAACGGCATCCCGGCGATTTGATCCGCGTGATCGAGGAAGTCTCGCGCGCGGATGGTTCGGTCGGCTGGTGCGTGATGATCGGGAGTGTGACCGCGGCGCTATCGGGCTTCCTGCCGCCCGCGACTGCGCGCGAGATCTACGAATCCGACCCACTGGTAATCACCGGCGGTGCAGTCGCGCCAACCGGAAAAGCAGTTCGTGTCGAGGGCGGATACATCGTCAACGGACGCTGGCAGTGGGGCAGCGCAACACAGAATTGCGGTTGGATCACTGGCGGCGCGCTGATTTTCGAAGGAGACAAGCCTCGCATCGGGCCGAATGGCGACCCCGAATTCCAGCTGATGATCTTCCGAGCAAGCGATGTTGAAATCCTCGATACCTGGGATTCCTCGGGATTGCGCGGGACCGGCAGCCATGATTTCGAGGTGAAAAACGCCTTTGTGCCGAACGATCGCGCCTTCGCGATCGGTGTCACACCGCCGGTCGTGAAGACTCCCCTCTATCGATTCCCATTCTTTGGAACGCTCGCCATCGGAGTGTGCGCCGTATCGCTCGGAATCGCGCGGCGTGCGCTCGAGGAGTTCGTTACGCTGGCGGGCGGAAAAGTTCCGACCTGGGAAAGAAAAACGCTCGCCCATTCCGCTCGCATCCAGGAAGGCGTGGCGGAAGCCGAAGCGACCCTGCGATCTTCGCGCGCATTCCTGTTCGAGGCTATCGAAGCTGCGTGGGATGCGGCATTCGCCGGCAAGAGTCCCTCGCTCGAAATTCGGCGCGACCTGCGGCTCGCCGCGGCGAATGTTGCGTGGCAATGCGTGAAGGTTGTTGACGCGATGTATTCGATGGGCGGCGGATCGGTGGTGCATTCGAGCCATCCGATCCAGCGCTGCTTCCGCGATGTCCACGTCGTCACGCAGCATCGAATGGTCAATCGCAGCGTCTTCGAAACGACTGGCAAGTTGTTTCTCGGAGTGGCGACGGAATCGTTCTTCCTTTAGAACACTCGCAACGAAAAGGAGATCGGCCGATGGCTGAAATGGGAGTCTACGAAGCGATGCGCACGCTTAAAGCCGTGCGGCGGCTTAAACCTGATCCGATTCCCGATGATGTGCTGCATCGTGTGCTTGAAGCCGCGACCTGGGCGCCGACGGGGGGCAATCAGCAGCCATGGCGCATCATCGCGGTCAAGGATCGCGAGAAGAAAAATCGTCTCGGGAGCTGGTACGCGGAGCGATGGAGCGCGTTCTCGAAGATGTATCGCTCGAACATTTCCGCCGACATGCCGGAGGAAGCGCGCAAGCGGATGCTGCGAACGATCGCGGCGGGAGACTACCTCGCGCAACATTTCGGTGAGACGCCGGTCATCGCGATTTTCTGTTTCAATCCGAAGCAAATGGCGATCACCGACGCGAAGCAGAATCGCCCCTCGGTGGTAGGCGGCGGATCGGTTTATCCCTCGGTGGAAAATCTTCTCATCGCATGCCGCGCCGAAGGTCTCGGATGCGTCCTCACCACGCTGCTATGTGAAGTGGAACCGCAGGTGAAAGAGTTGCTCGCGATCCCCGACGGATGGGGCACTGCCGCGGCGATTCCGATCGGCTATCCGGTTGGACGCGGTCATGGCCCGCTCATCCGCCGCCCGGTCAGCGACTTGGCGTACCTCGACTCGTGGGGAACTCGCATCGGGTAGTCAAGTCAACCGAAGCGGCGCGGGACGGTCGATCAGATTAGCTCGGGTTGACCGCTGCACCCGCAGCGCCTGCGGACGCGCTGCCAGGGGATGGGCGATTTGGAATGGGCGAGGTCTTCGTGGCGCCAGAATCTCTCGCCGCATCGCGTGCAGGAAGCATTGTAGTGACCGATCTGCATCGACACCCATTGCTTGGGACCAACATGACGCTGCAGCGCATGCGTACCACAATGTGGACACTTTTCTCTCATGGTTCGCTTCCCGTCCGTTCAGCTTGAAACAAGCTTCGAAGATCGCGAGCGTTTAGATTCCCAGCCACGGACCGATGGTACCAAATGACACCTTTCAGTACCAATAGACGCTAGGGCCGATTTTAGTCAGGAGACTCGACCGGTCTTGCTGGTACCTATGGTACCGCTAGGCGACGCTCCTCGTCTGGGTGTAAGGGTGATGCGGGGATTTCGATAGGGGAGCGAGCGAAAATCAATGGGGACCGTCAAAGAGCGGGCGTTGCCCAAACGGTTGGAGCGAGTCATCGAGGAAGCCGAGTCGCTGTTCATGGAAGAAGGCTTCCTCCACTTCGGCACCACGGAGCTGGCGGCCCGGCTGAGGTGCTCGAAGCGGGCGCTGTACTCAATCGCGCCCACTCGGGAAGAGTTTTTCGAGCTGATCCTGGAGCGGCATCTTGCGCGCATGAACCGCGAAATGATCGCGGCAGCTAAGGCCGCGCCAAATTGCATCGCGGCGTTGTGCGCGCCGATGGAAACCGTAATCGCCGCCTTCGGGAACGAGAGTAACCGCTTCAACAACGACCTCAAGAGTTTTCCGGCCGGCTTGCGGGTGCTGAAGCGCACCGACAAGCAGCGGTTGCGGCTGGCCGAAGAGACCATCGCGCAAGGAGTGCGGATTGGCGCCTTTCGCAAGGTCGATCCGCATCTGGTGGCCGCCGCGTTGCATGCCGCAGCGATGCGCGTCACGGATCCGCAGTTCCTCTCGGAATCAACGATGACCTGGGCGCAGGCGCTCAGAGAGGTGTTTCGGTTGTTTTTTCAGGGACTGCTTCACAGCCGCGACGCCGAGGATCTGCGCGAACGCAACGGACGCAGCGCCAGCGTGGGTCGCACCGCCCAACGCAAGGTCGCGGCGCGCTAGCCGAGCATCGAACCGGGATTTTTGTGGCGAATGGTTGCGGGGGAAGGATTTGAACCTTCGACCTCCGGGTTATGAGCCCGGCGAGCTACCAGACTGCTCCACCCCGCGTCGGAATACTAACTGCCGCCGCCGAGGCTTTCAATACGATAGATGAGAAAGTCCGCGCCGCATCGTGGTTTTCTGCGCATTCGAAAACACACTCGCGATTCGGCCGCAATAGGCACACAGGCTAAAGCCTGTGCCGCCCTACGGCTTGGAAGTCAGATCAGCTTTGCCAGTAGCGAGATCGATCGGCGCCGAAAGATGCTCGTGGACGATGAGCCACTTGCCGTTGACTTTGCGATAGGCGTCGGTGGCGCGCATCGTCATCTCGAACTTGTTGCCCTTCGGATCCGTGCAGGCGAAATGCTGGATGCTGTGGCTGAAGGCGAGCTTGCCGTCGGCCGTGATGTCGAGGTCGCTGATTTCAAACTTCGGTGCGTCAGCGCATCCGGCAACCACTCCCGCCCAGTCCTTCTTGTACGCATCGAATCCGGTGTACTGGCGCGGCGGTATGATGTCGAAGACGACCAGCGAATCGCCGGGAACATAATTGGCCATGATCGTATCCACGTTCTTGGCCTTAATACCCGCTCCGACCCGATTTTCGAGTGCTTCGATTTCTCCTTTGTCACTGGCGCACGCCAGATTGGCGAGCGCGAGTATGCCTGTGAAAGTCGCAGCAGCGAGCCCTACGGCAACTATTCCTTTACGCATTTTTCCCTCCACCTGGTTGGAATGCGCCAAACTACGGCGCGATCGCTTTGTGATCAGCCGGCCATGATGCGGATGTTGCACTCGCGATGCTTCTTGCCGAACTCGATGATCTCCTGCTCGTCCTTGGTCGCGCCCGGTTTGCTCTCGGCGAACATTAGTTGCCGCGCCGCCGCGGCGTCAACGTCGTCGGCCTCGACGCTCAGGTTGTGGTCATCGCAAACGATGAATGCCATGTGCGAAATTTCTCCTTGGTGCTGAAACTCTAGACGGTATATGAAGCGGCGCGGCGTGTCAGCCGCCACAATCGTCGTCGATCACCTTTGACGCCTCGGGCGCGTTTTGTGGTAATCGTTCCCTTACAAGGTCCTGAAACTGGCCGCAGCCCTTCAACTTCTCTCCCTACTGGGAGAGACAAGAGTGAGGGCGCGCATACGGAGTGACACCACCATGAGCCTGAAAGGAAAAGCCGCGGCGATCGGAATCGGCGAACTCAAACCGCTCAAGGATCCCGGCGAGGAGACTCCGCTCGGCCTGATGGCGAAAGTCTCGGCCGAAGCGATCGCGGACGCCGGTCTTGAAAAAAAAGACATCGACGGATTCCTGGTCGGCATGCCGTTCGCGGATCCGGGAATGATCTATCCCGCCGCGGCTGCGGAACGGCTCGGCCTCCAGACCCGGATGCTCAACGTCGTCGATATAGGCGGGGCGAGTCCGGCCGGCATGATCTGGCGCGCGGCCGCCGCGATCGATGCGGGCATGTGCAACGCGGTGCTGTGCCTGGTCGCCGATCTGAACCGCACCGGAGATCAGCGCGTGCCCGTGGTATCGATGCAACGCGAGTTTGAGGCGCCCTACGGAATGATCGGCGCGAACTGTGGATACGCGCTCATCGCGCGCCGTCATATGTATGAGTACGGCACCACCGCGCGACAGATGGCGAAGGTTGCCGTCGATCAGCGCAAGAACGCGACCAAGAATCCGCTCGCGACCTTCAACGACAAGGAACTCACCATCGACGATGTGCTGAATTCGCGCATGATCTGCGACCCGTTGCACATATTCGAAATCGTCAGCCCGGTGAGCGGCGGCGCGGCAGTCATCGTGGCGTCGCCGGAAATCGCCAAACGCGCGAAGCATCCGCCAGTGTGGCTGCTAGGCGCAGGCGAGTTCGCGAATCATTCGACGATCACATATGCGCCATCGATCACGACTTCGCCGATTGAAGTGGCGGCCGCGAACGCATTCAAGATGGCGGGGCTGCAGCCGAAAGACATGGACCTCGTGTGCCCGTATGACTGTTACACCATCACGGTGATCGTCTCGCTCGAGGACGCGGGTTTTTGCAAGAAGGGGCAAGGCGGTCCGTTCGTCGCCGAGCACGACCTCACCTATGCCGGCGATTTTCCGTGCAACACGCACGGCGGTCAGCTTTCGTTCGGACAGCCGGGCCTCGCCGGCGGAATGAGTCACGTTACTGAAGGCATCCGTCAACTGATGGGACGCGGCGGCGCGCGGCAGGTGAAAAACGCGAGTCTCGCTTACGTCAACGGCAACGGCGGCATCATGAGTGAACAGGCCAGCCTGATTCTGGAGCGACGGTCATGAGCGAATATTTCAAACCGCTTCCCAAACCCACGCCCTCGAGCCGCCCGTTCTGGGAGGCGGCGCGCAAGCATGAACTCAAGCTGCAGAAATGCGGCGCGTGCAGTCAGTTCATCTATTATCCGCGCGATCGATGCCCCAACTGCTTCTCCGATCAGCTCTCATGGGAGCGCGTGAGCGGACGCGGCAAGCTCTACAGCTACACCACGGTGTACCGCGCCTCGACGCGATCCTTTGCCGATGCGCCTTATGTGCTCGCGATCGTGGAACTCGACGAGGGCCCGCGGATGACGACCAACATGGTGGTGCCGCAGGATCAGCTCAAGGTCGGGATGCCGGTGACGGTGGTCTTTGACGACGTGACCAAGGATCACACGCTGGTGAAGTTCAAACCAGTCTAGAAGCCGGTGAGGCTTCTAGGCTGTCCTGAGCGAAGCGAAGGACCTACGCGAAGCGATTCACGAATGTCGCGACTCGACATTCAGGCCAGCAGGACGGCGACGATTCCGGTCAGGAAAATTCCGTCGAAGGTTCCCGCGCCGCCGATCGATGCGACCGGCGCCCCCAGGCCGCCGATCTTGCGCAGGTTCATGAGGTCGGCGCCAACCAAGGTGCCGACCACGCCGCTCACGTATGCGACCGCGTCGGCATGATGAGCGCCATAGTGACCGCCTAGCCACCATCCGCAGATTGCCGCGATGATCGGCGGAACAAACATTGGCGTGGCGATGCCGAGTCCGGGAACCGGCCGCGCGAAGCGATTCACCACCGTCGCGACGATCACGATTCCAATCAGCGACGGAAACATCACTTCCGGAAACTGACTCAGCACATACAGCGAGATGAGACACGGCACGATCGCGCCGCCGACATTAATCGCGACGGTGGTTTTTCCGGTCTGGTAGCGTACCGGAATCCGGTATCGCATTCCGAAACGCGCTACGACCTCTGGCAGTTGCCCGTCCCCGCTTTCGACCTCGGTAAGCGGAATATTGATGTAGCTACCGAGAAAGCTCGCAAGCAGGGCCATGAAGGCAAGATCGGGCGGCAATCCCAGCGCCTGGAAGACGTTGCTGATGATGCCGACCCAGACGAACATGAACCATACAAATAGTAGACCAAGAAAGATCAGCGCGTAGAAGATGAGGAAGGGTGCGAAAACCATCGCGCCATGATAGCAACTCGCTGTTGCTTGGGCGAAGGAAAAATCAGCCGCCGCGAAGGTGGGGAAAGAATCTGGCGATGCTACCGAATGCTTCCGAGTAGTTCGCGCCGAGCGCACGTTCTTCGGCGGGAATCCTGACCGCGAGGATCAACGCGTTGGCGATCGTGAATACGACGGCGGTGATCCAGCATCCGCGGATCAGGGGAAGCGCGGCGATTTCTATCACAACCGCTGCGTAATTAGGATGCCGAATCCATCTATATAGCCCTCGCGTGACCGGGCCGGCGTCGGGCATCACGATGATGCGCGTGTTCCAACGCTCGCCGAGCGTCACCACCGCCGTATAGCGAAGGAACTGCGCCACCAAAGCGCTCACGAGCGCGAGAGCCGACACGAGGGGCGAAATCGCGTGAGCAACCAAAAGCGATTCAGCCGCGCATGAGGCGAGAAACAGCGTGTGCATCATCACCATCACGCGATAGTGGCTGCGCCCCACTTCGATTCCACCATCAGCAAACGCCCGGCGCGCATTGCGCTGTGAGATGAAAAGTTCGAATACGCGTTCGGCCGCCAAAAGCGCGAGCAGCAACAAATACGTGCGCTCGGAAATCACCATCCGAACAGAACCAGTTCGACCGAGAAGCCCGGCCCCATTGCGATCATGACGCCGTAGTCGCCAGGCTTCGCGTCGTCGCTGCTGATGATGTCCTCGAGCATGAAAAGCACCGAGGCCGAGGAAAGGTTTCCGGTGTTCTTGAGCGAGCGCCACGAGCGTGCGAGCGCATCGTCGGGCAGTTGCAGTTCTTCCTCGAGGATGCGCAACACCTTGGGACCGCCGGTATGCGCGATCCAGTGGGCGATGTCGGCGCGTTTGAGTTCGCTCGCCGCGAGGAACTCATCGACCTCGCGCTGGATGTTACTGCGAACCAGTTCGGTGAGATGAGGTGAGAGCACAATTTTGAAACCGCCCCCGACCACGTCCCATCCGATGATACGCTCCGAATCCGGAAATAGAATCGAACGCGTCGCGAGTACACGCGGCGTCGCGCGCTCGACGCGATCCGCGCCCGCCACGATAACCGCCGCGGCGCCATCGCCAAACAGTCCCGACGCGATGATGTTGGCGGCCGAGAGATCGTCCTTCTGCAGGGTAAGCGAGCATAACTCGACCGATACCAGCATCGCGGCATCGCCGGAGAATCCGCGCACGTAGTCAGCCGTCCGCGCGAGGCCGGCCGCTCCCGCGCCGCATCCCAATCCGAAGATGGGCGTGCGCTTCAGGTCGCGCCGCATCCCGAGGCGATTCGACAATGCCACGTCGATGGTGGGCGTCGCGATGCCGGTGACGGTCACGAAGAAAACGTGATCGATGTCGCGCGGCCCGAGGCCCGCGCGCTCGAGCGCTTTGCGCGATGCGGCCTCGGCGAGTTCGGGGGCGACTCGCAGCCACGCATCGTTGCCCTTGGCGAACGAATCGAGCGGATAGTAATCACGCATCGGCAGCGCAAGGTAGCGGCCCTGGATGCCGAGCGCGCCTTGCAAGCGATCGAAGCGCGACACATCGCCGTAACGTTGCATCCACAGTTGGCGCAGCGCCCCGGTCAATTCCTCTTGCGAAACGTAATTTTCGGGAAGGGCGGTCCCGACTCCACTGATGTACGGTGTTCGTTGCATCTACTGATAGAAACCTTCCGGCACGGTTGCCGAGTTCCGGCGCTGTGAACAAGCGATGTCACAATCTTTACATAATGACCGCACGTTCCGATAAGATTTCACGAATATGAAGTCTTCGGAACGGACCAAACTGCTCAATCTGCTCGCGCGCGAGTCCTACATCGAGCGCGAGCTGACGCTCACCTCGGGCCGCGCCTCCAACTATTATATCGATTGCAAGCGCACCCTGTATCTACCACTTGGCGCGTATCTCGCGGGTGAGGCGATCCTCGAACTGGTACAGGCGGCCGGGGTAGCGCAGCTCGGCGGGATGGCGGCGGGAGCGCTGCCTGTGACCGATGCGGCGATCGCGGCGGCCTATCGACACGGCATCGATTTGCGCGGCTTTTTCGTCCGCAAGGAAACCAAGGCGCACGGCCTCCAGCAGCTCATCGAGGGAGCATTCCGTAAGGGTCTGTCAACTGCAGTCATAGACGACACCATCACAACCGGCGGCTCGACGTTGCAGGCTCTCGCGGCGGTTTGCGAGGCCGGTGGCGAGGTCACGCATGCGATCGCGATCGTGGAGCGCGGCGAGGGAGCCGCCGATGCGTTCGCCAAGGCGGGCCTCCAGTATCGATGGGTCTTCACCGCCGAGGAGGTTCGCGCGGCTGCCAAAAGCCCGAAGTAGATGGCATCGAAAAAACCTCTCGCGGGCGGTTTGCCGAATATTCCTCACGCTCCCATTTCGATAGGCGGGCGGACCAACGTCACCGCGGTCTTCGGCGATCCGGTCGAGCATTCGATGTCGCCCGCAATGCACAATGCGGCTTACGCGGCACTCTGGATGGATCGCGTCTATCTCGCGTTTCATGTGACGCCGCAAAATTTAGCCGCGGCTTTGCGCGCGCTCACCGCGCTGGGAATTCTTGGTGTGAATCTCACCGTCCCGCACAAGGAAGCGGCGGCGCGAATGCTCAAGCACCTGAGCGCCGAGGCGAAGCTGCTGCGCGCGGTGAATTGCATCATCAATGATCGCGGCAAGTTACGCGGCGACAACACCGACGCCCGCGGCCTCGAGTGCGATCTTCGTGCGCTCGGCGTAGATATCCGATCGCGACTCGCGATCGTGATTGGCGCCGGAGGAGCGGCCGCAGCCGCGATTCTCGCATGCTCCAGGATGGGCGCTGTGCGAATCGTGGTGGCGAATAGGACCCGCTCGCGCGCGGCGAATCTGGCAAGGCGTTTCCGCTCCTCGCGCATCGAGGTGTCGTCGCGCGGCCTCGACGCTCTGACCGATGCGTCGCTCCTCGCCGACGCCGCGCTGGTGCTGAACGCGACCTCGATGGGACTCACAACTGGCGCCTTCGCACCGCTCGACTATGCCGCGACGTCGCCTGAATGTTTTTTTTATGACGCCATCTACCGCGCAGAGCCGACGCCGTTTCTGCGTGAGGCGATCGCGCTCGGCCGGCCCCATGCCGACGGCGCGGGGATGCTGATAAGTCAGGGCGAACTCGCCTTCGAGCTGTTCAATCGCGTCCCGCCGCCGCCCGGCATCATGCGTCGCGCGCTGCTGGAACGCCTCGGACGCGCTCGATGACGCGCTAGCCCCAAGCGCGCCAAAGCATTAGATTCTGCTTCCGTTCACTAGAGGTGGAATCCCTGGTGCGGAGTCTCAAATGAAAGCTTCATCCGCTATCAGCGTCGAAGATGTTGTTGACTACCTGGGCAGGATCGGCGTGCTGCTCGAAACCGACCGCGCCTTCCCGAGCATCACCGGAATCATGGTGCGCGAGCCGATCAAGGGTTCCTGGTGGTCGCATCCGATGGCGAATGAGATCTACATGCTGAGCCAACGGCTGATTCATCACCCCGATACGATTTGCCTGAAGCTGATGTCAAACAAGTCTACCTACGTGCATCGCCGCTTGTGGCCGGAGCTGATCGCCATCGGCACCGCGCAGGAGCCATGGCAACTCGGCGCGCTACCTGCCTCGGCAAAATCGATGTTGAAAAAAGTCGAAGAGCGCGGCAGCCTCCGGATGGACGAGCTAAAGGGCGCGCGCACGGAGAAGGAGAAAGGCGCCGACGCGCGAGCCCTGGAACTGCGACTGCTGGTGTTCGGCGACGATGTCCACACCGCGTCGGGCGCGCATGTGAAAAGGATAGAGACCTGGGAGCATTGGGCATGGCGCACCGGATTTCACATTCACGTGCTGCCGACTCCCGAAAGGGCGAAGGAAGAATTCTTGCGCATCGTGGAAGACCTCAACGAGGAGTTCGGCGCCGAGGCGACGCTTCCCTGGCAGCATAAGAAGGTGTCGAAGCGTGCGCGGGTGAAAGCATGAGAGTCTCTCAGAAATGCTTTTAGGATCAATCAATCACGTATCGATCACGGTGAGCGATCTGACCGAGGCGATGGAGTTCTTCAAACCGCTCCTGGAATTCCTTGGCTACAACGTCGGCGAGGTGATTCAAGATCGCAACGGCCAGCATCTGACGGTCAATGTCAACTTCGCCAACGGAAACGCAATCAACGTATGGGAGGCAAAGCCCGAACTGGCTGCTCATCGATTCCAGGTCTATGAGGTCGGACTCCATCATCTGGCCTTCAATACTGAAACGCACGAGCAGGTCGACCAGGCTTCTGAGCTGGTAAAGACACTCGGGGCGGAAATACTGGACGGTCCGGCCGAGTTTCCTTATGGCGGCCCGGACGGATGGTACGCAGTCTATTTCCTGGGACCCGATCGGATGAAGTTCGAAGTGGTACACATGCCGGCCGCCGAGAGGAGATACAAGGAGATGAAGCGTCAGTTCGATCCGGACGCTCTCCGCGCGAGTATCGCAAGCGCGAATAACAGAAAGTAGAGAAAAAATGACTAGCGGTTAGCCGAACATCTCTTTGAGCTTGTCGACGAAGCCTTTCGAGAGCGGATGGTTGACATCCTCGCCCGAGGCTTTCGCAAACTCCTCGAGCAGCTCGCGCTGGCGCGCCGTCAGCCGCTTCGGAGTCTCGACCACGATCTTCACCAGCTGATCGCCGCGGCCGTAGCCATGCAGGTCGACGATGCCCTTGCCCTTGAGCCGCAGAACCTTGCCGGATTGCGTGCCGGCCGGGATCTTCAGCTTGACCTTGCCCTCGAGCGTCGGCACTTCGACTTCGGCGCTGAGCGCCGCCTGCGGAAAACTGATCGGCACCTCGATGATGATGTCGTTTTCCTGGCGCACGAACAGCGGATGCTCCTTGACGTGAATGACCACGTACAGGTCGCCCGCCGGTCCGCCCGCGAAACCAGCCTCGCCTTCGCTGCGCAGCTTCAGACGCGAGCCGTTATCGACGCCGGCAGGAATCCGCACCGATAGCGTCTCCTGCTTGCGGATGCGGCCCTGCCCCTGACACTTCGCGCATGGATCGGTGATGATCGAGCCCTCGCCGCGGCAATTGCCGCAGGTGGTCGCGATTGAGAAAAAGCCCTGCTGGGTGCGGACCTGGCCGGTGCCGCGACAGTTGGGGCAGGTGCGCACGCTCGCGGCGCCGCCCTTGGAGCGGCTCCCGTGGCATTCGTCGCACTGCGTCAGGCGCTGGAACTTGACCGACTTCTCGGTGCCCTTGGCGGCTTCCTCGAAATCGATCTCGAGGTCGTAGCGGAGATCGTCACCGCGGCGGGTGCGCGAACGCGTGCGGCCGCGACCGGTGCCGAAGAAATCGCCGAAGATGTCGGAGAAAACTTCCTCGAAGCCCTGGCTGAAATCGAAACCTCCGAAGCCGGCGGGCCCCCCCGTCGCTCCCTGAAACGCCGCATGACCGAAACGGTCATACTGCGCGCGCTTCTCGGGATCGGAGAGGACCTGGTAGGCCTCGTTGACCAGCTTGAAATTGTCTTCGGCTTCTTTGTTGCCAGGATTGCGATCGGGGTGAAACTGAATGGCGAGCTTGCGATAGGCTTTTTTAAGCTCTTCGTCGGTAGCCCCCCGCGTGACGCCCAACAATTCGTAGTAGTCGCGTTTTTTTTCAGCCGGCATTCAGGCAGCAATCATAAACCAAGGCGGCGCGGGATGCCATTGAGGAACTCAGTACACCGCGCGCCGCCGCTTATGCCTCTTAAAACTTCCTTCGGACTCCGCTTCGCTCCGCCTCAGGGCGCCTGCGGCGCGGCTTCGCCCGCTTCGCGTCTCTCTCGCAAATCGTGGTTCCGGGACTAGCCCTTTCGCACCAATTACTTCACTTCCTTGAAGTCCGCATCGACCACGTCTTCCTTGCCGCCGCCGGGTTGGGCTCCGCCGCCGTTGGCTCCGCCTTGCGGACCACCGGCGCCGTCAGCGCCCGGCTGCGCCCCGCCGCCCTGCTGCGCCTCGCGAGTCTTGCTGTACATCGCTTCGGCCAGCTTGTGCGAAGCCTTCGAGAGCGCTTCCGCAGCAGCGTCCATCTCGGCCGGATCCTTCGATTCGAGTCTCGTTTTCGCAGCGGTCAGCGCTTCTTCGATCGCCTTGCGACCGGCTTCGTCCAGCTGCGCGCCGTAGTCCTTCAGCGTCTTCTCGGTCGTGTAGATCAGGTTATCGAGCTTGTTGCGAGCCTCGGCCAGCGCGCGACGCTTCTTGTCCTCATCCGCATGCGCCTCGGCCTCGCGCACCATCCGCTTGATCTCCTCTTCGTTGAGGCCCGAAGAAGCGGTGATCTTGATCGATTGCTCTTTGTTAGTGCCGAGGTCCTTCGCATGGACGTTCACGATGCCGTTGGCGTCGATATCGAAGGTGACCTCGATTTGCGGCAATCCGCGCGGAGCGGGCGGGATCCCGATCAGATCGAACTGACCCAGCAGCTTGTTGTCAGCCGCCATCTCGCGCTCGCCCTGGAACACACGAATGGTGACCGCAGTCTGACCATCCTGAGCCGTCGAAAAGACCTGGCTCTTCTTGGTCGGAATAGTGGTGTTCTTCTCGATCAGCTTGGTGAACACGCCACCCAGGGTTTCGATTCCGAGAGAAAGCGGAGTCACGTCGAGGAGGAGAACATCCTTGACCTCGCCCTTGAGCACCGCAGCCTGAATCGCGGCGCCGATAGCGACGACCTCATCAGGATTGACGCCCTTATGCCCTTCCTTGCCGAACAGGCGCTTCACGCGCTCCTGAACCGCAGGCATACGGGTCATTCCGCCGACCAGCACGACTTCGTCGATGTCCGACGCCTTCATGCCCGCATCTTTCAATGCGGTGATGCATGGCGGCTCGAGCCGGTCGAGCAGATCGGAGCATAACGATTCGAGTTTGGCGCGGCTCAGCTTTATGTTCAGATGCTTGGGCCCCGACGCGTCCGCGGTGATGAAGGGCAGGTTGATATCGGTCTCGGTGACCGTGGAAAGTTCCATTTTGGCTTTTTCCGCGGCTTCTTTGAGACGCTGCAACGCCATCCGATCCTTGCGCAGATCGATGCCCTGGTCCTTCCTGAATTCGTCGGCAAGATAATCGATGACCTTTTGATCGAAATCCTCACCACCGAGGAAGGTATCGCCGTTGGTCGATTTAACTTCGAAGACACCGTCGCCGATTTCGAGGATCGAGATATCGAAGGTGCCGCCGCCGAGGTCGAAGACCGCGATCTTCTCATCCTTCTTTTTGTCGAGACCGTAGGCCAGCGACGCCGCCGTCGGCTCATTGATGATGCGCAGGACGTTCAGACCGGCGATACGGCCGGCATCCTTGGTCGCCTGACGCTGGCTATCGTTGAAATAGGCGGGCACGGTGACCACCGCTTCGGTGACTTTCTCACCGAGATAGTCCTCGGCCGTCTGCTTCATCTTTTGCAGGATGAAGGCGGAAATCTCCGGAGGGCTGTACTTCTTGCCGCGCACCTCTACGGAAGCCGCGCCATCGTCATTCTTGATGATCTTGTAGGGAGAAATTTTCATCGCCTTTTGGACTTCGGCGTCTTCAAAACGACGGCCCATCAAGCGCTTGATCGCAGATATCGTGTTCTCGGGATTGGTGATCGCTTGCCGGCGCGCGATTTGGCCGACCAGACGCTCGCCCGATTCCGTGAATGCCACCACCGAGGGGGTGGTGCGGCTACCTTCGGAGTTGGCGATTACGACCGGGTCGCCGCCCTCCATCACAGCCACGCAGCTGTTGGTAGTACCTAAATCGATTCCAATTACTTTTGCCATTAACCCGGACCTCTGTCTTTAAGAAGTAAGCACGCTTTGCGATTTTTCAATGCGAAATGCTGCAAATTCCGTCTATTTACGCCCGCTTACCGTTCCCGTCACCCTTGGAGACGACGACCCGGGCCGGACGCAAAACCTTGTCGTTAATCGTGTAGCCGCGATGGAACTCATCGACCACAGTATTAGGGGGATGGGTGGCATGAGGCACCTGATCGGCGGCCTCGTGACGGTTGGGGTCGAACTGCTCCCCGACCGATGCTATCGGCCGGACGCCATTGGCCTTGAGGAAGTCCATCAGAGCGGCGAGCACCATTCGGACGCCCTCGACAATCGACTTGCCGTCCGCGCTGCCCTTCGCGGCATCCACCGCACGCTCTAGATTATCGACGATCGGCAACAAGTCGCGGAGAAGGTTTTCCTTCTGCAGCTTTATCGAGTCTTCACTCTGCTGGCGGATGCGGCGGCGCGCGTTTTCATTCTCGGCGAGGGTGCGAAGATATTTGTCCTTGAGCTCGGCGATCTCCTTGTCTTTCGCATCGCCGCCCTCGGTCTCCAAAGCCACCGCCTGGTCGGTCTGGGGTACGCCGACGTCCGCGGCACTTTGGGCTTTGAGCTGTGCGATTTCCCGATCTTTCGACTCCAGCTCCCGATTCAGCTCATGAATCCGCGCATTCAGCTTGTCGAGTTCGCCAAGGACCTCGACAGTTTCCTCTACGGAGAGTGGCGTGGGACCCGCGAGGTCAGTCCTGCCATGGTACCGGGAATCATTCGGTTGCGAATGAACCGCCGAATCCGGCGTTAAGATAATTGGATCGGATTCGTCCTTGAATCTTTTACTCATGTCTCAACGAAGGCGTACCTGAATGCTTCGTAAGAGAACTTAAGCATTGATCGCGGGTTGGCTAGGCGATCATCGGATTTTCGGACTCACAGTCTCAAGTTGTTGAGAAACGACGTTCTATAAGACGAGAAGTCTGGGGCGGGCGGGCTATTAATGTTCGAGGATCTTCGAGAGGGCGCGAGCGGTATATTCGACCAGCGGGATCACGCGCTCGTAGTCCATCCGCACCGGGCCAACTATCGCAAGGCTGCCTAATGGCTTCGAACCGCCGACATAGGGCGCCGCGACAACCGCGAAGCCCGACAGGCGAGGACTCTCTGATCCGATCGAAACCATCACGCCCTGTTCCCTGATGCTTCGTTCCAGGAGCTCCAGCAGCGCGGTCTTGTCGTCGAGCGCGCGGAGCAGCTCGCGCACTTTTCCTGGATCGGAAAACTCGGGCTGCTCAAGGGCCTGCACGCTGCCATCGACGTAGACCTCGATCGCATCTGGATGTCCAGCGATCGCCTCGCCCAGCACCAAGGCATCACGCATGAAGCGATCGTATCGCGCCCGTTCCTGCCTAAGCTGCGCCTCTATCCATTCGCGCGCCTCGTCGAGCGTCCGTCCGCCGAGCGATTCGTTGAGATAACCAGCCATCCGATCGAGCTCGCCTTGCGCGTGATCGCGGTCCGTCATGACGAGGCGATTTTGCACTGCTCCTGTAGTTGAGACAAACACCGCCAGTACTTCGCGTTCCCGGATGCGAATGAAGTTGACTCGTTCGAGTTCCACCGATTCGAGGCGAGGAGCCATCACCATCGCTGCCTGCCCCGTCAGTATCGAGAGCAGCTTTGGCGTATCACGCATCAACAACGCTATATCACGCCCACGTCCCGAATAATGAAGCTCAATTTGCGAGCGATCCTCGAATCCGATGCGCGCCGCGCCCGCCAGATGGTTGACGTAGTAGCGAAATGCCTTGTCGGTAGGCACCCGCCCCGCCGAGGTATGCGGTTGTGAGAGGAAGCCTGCGTCCTCCAGTTCCGACATCATGTTACGAACCATCGCCGACTTGATACCGAGGTGATGGCGCGAGGCAATCTGATTCGACCCCACCGGTTCCGCCGTCGCGATAAACTCCGAGACCGCCGCCAATAGCAGCGAGTGGCGCCGTCCGCCGAGAGTTTTTTCCGCGTCGATTGTCATCTGAGCATCGCGGGCGATTGATTCCGAGGTAAACGGTAACCACACGACCCGTTGCTTAATCTTCTCTCGTTACGATGAGCTTATACAAGCTCCTTGGCGAATGCGTTTCCACCGCCAACGAAGCGTTTCTACTTCGATGCGCGCGAGCGCTCGCCAATAGATGTGTTCTCGATGGAATCGGGCTCAAGAGCGGTATGTGACTGGCACTCCGTCGTGGTCGCCGGGTGACGACTCAGCTCCGATCAGCCAATGATCGAGCAGCGCGGTTAGCTCTTCCAACTTTACCGGCTTGCCGAGGTAATCATCCATTCCCGCCGCGAGACACTTTTCGCGGTCCCCTTCCATCGCATTCGCCGTCATCGCGACCACGATGGTATGGCGCCCGGTGCTTGCTTCGCGTCGGCGCAGCTCGGCGGTTGCCGCAAAGCCGTCCAGGTCCTGCATCATGCAGTCCATCAGGACCAACGGATATGGAGTCTTGGCGATCGCTTCGAGGGCTTCAGCCCCGTTTCCGACCACATCGAACGGATAACCGAGTTTGTGCAGTTGATGCTTGACGACGGTCTGGTTGATGAGATTGTCTTCTGCGATCAGGACTCGGAATCGTTCGCGGATCTCGCGCCGGGGATCTTCCGATTGGCTGGCCTTGTCCGAAGGCTCGACCACCGCCCGGTTGGTGCTCATCAACGCGGCGAGCGAATTGTAAAGTTGCGACTGCTTAACCGGCTTGGTGAGCCAGGCTTCGATTGGTGCGGAGTCCGCGCCGACCTCGCCGCGGTTTCCGATCGACGACATCATCAGGAGGCGCGTGTTGGCGATCGCCGGATCCGTCTTGATCAGTTGCGCCAGCATCAACCCGTCCATCCCGGGCATCGCGAGATCCAAAATTGCGACGTCGAAGGGTGCGTCGCTGGCGCGTTCGCGCAGCGCCTCCCACGCTTCCGAGGCGCTCGAGGCCGACGCGCTACTTATCCCCCAGTTCGCGATCTGGCGCTCGATAATCTGGCGATTGGTCTGGTTGTCATCGACGACCAGCACACGCAAGCCGGAGAGCATTTTGTCGTGCGCGAGCCGGGCGAGATTGGATTCCGCACGGCCAAAGGGCGCGCTGAAAAAGAAGGTCGAGCCTTTGCCCAACTCGCTTTTGACCTCGATCTTTCCCCCCATGCGCTCGACTAATTGTGCCGAGATCGCCAACCCCAGTCCGGTACCGCCATATTTGCGCGTGGTCGAGCCGTCAGCCTGATGGAATGGCTGGAACAATTCGCGCAGCACGTCAGCGCTGATGCCGATTCCGGTGTCAGCGATTTTGAATTGCAGGATCACTCCGCGCCAGTTGGCGCCGACCAGACTGACCGAAATCACTACCTCGCCATGATCGGTGAACTTGATTGCATTTCCCACCAAGTTGGTAAGCACCTGGCGCAGCCGGCCCGGATCGCCGCGGATGAAGACGGGAATCTCGGGATCGATCGCGAGGATGAGTTCGACACCCTTTTTGCCGGCGCGTTCGCCGAACAAATTGACCACCGCTTCAATCGTCGGCTCCAGCTCGAAGTCGATTTCCTCGAATGCCAGCTTGCCGGCCGACAGCTTGGAAAAGTCCAAAATGTCGTTAACGATGATGAGCAGCGAATCGGCGCTGTTACCGATGAGGTCTGCGAACTCGTGCTGTTCCGCCGTCAAGGTGCTATCGCGCAGCAGCTCGCTCAGTCCGATGATGCCGTTGAGCGGGGTGCGAATCTCGTGGCTCATGTTGGCCAGGAACTCGGATTTGAGACGGGCCGTTTCGAGCGCCGCATCGCGCGCGAGGGTCAGTTCTTCGGCACTCGCCACTGCCGCATCGCGAGCGCCCGCCAGCGCGCGAGCCGCAGCGAGTGCGTTCGCCAGCTCCGCAGCCGAAGCGACGGCCGCCTCCCATGCGACGGCGACTTCGCGCGCGGCCGCATTTGCCGCTTCGGCAGCGCGATCTTTCTCGCGCACGGATTCCAATGCCGCATCGCGCGCCTCCGCCAGCTCGGCATTGATCTTCTCGAGTTCCGCCGACGTCCGCATCCCGAGCACGACCGGTATCACCCAGAAGAGCACGACCGCGGTGAAAATCGAGACGACCGCGGTGACTGCTTTGAGATATCCAGCTAGCCAGTAGTCGGGATGCCATACCGTCCAGATGTTGAGCATATGCGTGGTTCCGCACGCGAAGATGAAAGCGGCGAAGAGACAATAGATCGACTTAAACCGCCGGTTGCGCCCATGGCGCACCAGGTACAGGAGCTCGAACGAAATGGCAAATAAGGCGACCGCGATGAACCCATCGGAGAGCCCATGCAGCCAGAGCAGCGACCGGTTCCACAGAAAGCACGTGCCGTGCGGGAGAAATTCGGTCGAGAACAATAGTTGAAAATGCTGCTGCGCCGGCATTGCCGCTCCGAAGTGAACCAATATTCTTTTCGAAGTTCGACACTTGAAGCGAGGTGGCTGACGGCTGGGACGAAGATTGGTGGCCTATGCGCGTCGCTCGCTAAATACACGTCGATCTGCATTCGGGAAGTTGCTTAAGGTTGCCGATGGCTCCGAATATCCGCGAAAGTCCGAAAACCGTGTAAACGATTCTCGCGTATTCTGCGTCTGAGGGTAGGAGTAGGTTTAGTTCAAACCCTCAAAATGGTGGACTTTGTAGTTCACCGGTGGAGACTATCTTTGGTTGCGGCTAAAAGCTGCGGATATTTTCAAAACGTTCAAGTGAGGTAAATCATGAAAAAAGGGGCAAAATCGATGGGGTTGGCAGTCGCCGCGCTCGCATTGGGTGTTGCGACGTGGGTGATGCCGGGCTCGGCCAGCGCGTACTTCAGCGCGCCATTGGTGGAATGTCAGCAGGTAACGTCTCCCGCGGCACTTAGCGGCTGCGGAACTGACCCGCTAACTTCGGGCTCCGCTAGTATCGACGATCAAGGCGATCTCGATATCGCGATCACAGGCGCCGCGGCGAGCCAAACTTATACCGTGGCGTTGGTTGGGCCCGGCGGCAGTTTCGCCCTGCCGAATCTGACAACCGGTCCGCAGGGAAACGGCGTCCTGTCCAAGCCGGTTTTTTTCTCGCTCGGTAAGATTGGGGCCGGGAATATTGTCTTTAGCCGCGATGGTTCGACCGAGTTCGTAACCGGCATCGCGATCGAGCAGTCGGGCGGCAATCACTCTCGGGAGGACTTTCGTCCGGAATTGGTTTCATGCTCCGCGGTCAAGGTCGGGACGGCCGTCAGCGGATGCGGTACCGACGCGTTTAAGAACGGACAGTTTTCCGTCGATTCGGTCGATGGCGATGTGAACATCCAGGTCGAGGGTGCCGCGGCATCTGTCACCTACGCGGTCGTACTGCGCTCCGGCGCCACCGATCTGACGCTGTGCTCAACTCTTGCTACCAACAGCAAGGGCATCGGTCAGTGTTCGGCCTCATCTTTCTTCTCCGCGGGGACGATCGCTTCCGGCCTGGTGGTGCTTACCCGCGAGGTTTCCGGCACCACGTTTGACGAGGCTTACGGCGGTTTCCGCGTCTCGCTGAAGCCGCGTCCCAAGCCGGCCGCGGTTGCAGGCTTGGTACGCTGCGCCGACGTGACGTTTGGGCTTGATGGCGGCAGCTTGAGCGGATGTGGTTCTGATCCCCTAAGCTCGGGCAGCGCGGTCGTCGGCAACAAGGGAGTTCTCGCCGTGACTCTCACCGGCGCCGCGCCGAGCACGACCTACGAGGTGTTCTTCCGGCCCATCGACAGCACCGGTTCGTCTGACACCAACACAGGAATCGCTATCACGACGGACTCCAGTGGCGATGGCAAAGGCTCGGCCACCATCGCGGCTTCGGGCACGGTCGGTTCGGGCAACTTCGTGGTCAAGAACAGCAGTGACGCCGACGAATTCCTGACCGGGTTTACTGTACCCAAGTAGCAATCGCGGTCTGATATCCTCGCATCGAACGGGGCGATGGCGAAAAGCCATTGCCCCGTTTCGCGTTCTCGTACCGCAGCCTGTGCTACCGCGGAACATATCGGTAAGCTGATCTCTCGATGGCGCGCAAGACCAAAGCAGTAAAGCCGCGCAGGCTTTACATCCCCAACGTCCCCGACGCGATCTCGTGGCTCGAAAGCGACAGCTACGATCGCCGCGCCTGGAAGGAGATTCGCTCCACCGCGCCCTCGCTCGCGAAGCTCGCGGACTCGGGCGGCGAGTTGATTCCGCATTTCGACGCGCTGCTGCAGGACCTCTTCTTCTCGCTGTTCAAATACAACCTGATTTTTCAGAAACCCGACGCGGTGCGCCGCTCGGCGATCCTCAATCGCACGATTCTGGACCAGCTCGTGCCATCGCCAACTTTCGAGGCGCTCAAGAACCGCACGCTGCTCGAGGAGGACAAGGCCGCCATCGCGGCCATCGTGCTCGGCGAGCAGGTGCTCGAGATGGTGCGCAGCGAGCGCATCGTCAATCGCAACGACATGCGCGATCTGTGGGACCTGGCGCAGAAGGAGGATGACCTCAAGGAAAAGGCTGAGGCGCTCAAGCATGTTCAGGAGATGCGGGAAGGCGGACAGGAAGGCGAGCCGGAGCCTGACGCAGAGCTGAAAGAGAAAATCGCCAAACTTGCGGACGCCGCCGAGAATGCCGCCAAGGTTTCCGAGGCGCGCCTCAATCAGAAGGCGCGGCAGGTCGAGAACGACATCAAGCATGGCGACCTGACGCAGCTCAAACGGATGGAGCTGCGTGCGGCCGAGCTCGCCAATGAGATCGATCAGGCGACCGAAGACAGTCACGCATTCAGCCGCGAGTTCGGACAGGGTGGGCGGCTGCCGGCCGGGGAGCGGCTCGAACTTGGGCGCCGCCTCGCACGCAACAAAAAACTGGGAGAGCTGGCGCGGATGGTCGGGCGCTTCAAGCAGGATGCGCGCGCGATCAAGCGCAGGACGCTGGAGCGCGGCGTCGCGGAGGCCTACGACGTCGAGCGCGGCGCGGACCTCGGCAGGATGATCCCGTCCGAACTGGTCGCGATGCATCATCCGATACTGCGCCACGACTTCCATCGCCGCCTGCTCGAAGGATCGATCCTCCAGTACCGGCTTCAGGAGGACGAGCAGAAGCACAAGGGTCCGATGGTGGTGTGCGTCAACGTGAGCTCCTCGATGGAAGGGCAGAAGGAGCTATGGTCGAAGGCTGTAAGCCTGACGCTGATGGATATCGCGCGCCGCCAGCGGCGGCTCTTTCGCGCGGTGATGTTCTCCTCCAGCAACGTGATCAAGGTGCTCGACCTCAATCGCGAGCGGCGCTACCAGCCCGATCTCAACAAGGTGATGGAGCTGGCGGAATTTTTTCCCGGCGGCGGCACCGACTTCGAAGCGCCCATCGACGCCGCGATGGATCTCATCGAGGAGAAGAAGCTCAAGCGCGCCGATATCGTGATCATCACCGACGGCGAATGCCAGGTCAGCCCGCAGTGGCTCGCGCATCTGAAGGAGCGCAAAGAAGAGCTGGATTTTTCGATTTTCGCGGTGCTGGTCGATGTCGGCTCCAGCGAGATGTTGACGCTGGCGCAGTTCAGCGATCGGATCACGTCGATCAAGCAGCTCAGCGGCGAAGGCACCCGCGATATTTTCCTCAAAGTGCAGGGCCAATAAGCTTTTAGGTGAACGGGCGGTGAAGCCGTGCGTGGAGTTCACGTTCAACTGAAGCCGGTCGATCGCGACAACTGGCGCGCGATGGTGCGGCTCAGCTTGCGTCCCGGGCAGGAGCATTTCGTCAGCCCGCCATCGTGGTCGCTCGCCGGCTCCTACGTGCGCCGCTACGGCGATCACTACGAATACTCGCCGATGGCGATAAGCGACGGAGACACCATCGTCGGATACGTGACGATAGTGTGCGACGGCGCCAGCATCGACGATTACTGGATCGACGACATCATGATCGACGCGATTTACCAGGGGCGCGGATTCGGCCGCGCGGCGATGAAGCTCGTGCTCGCGATGATCCCGAAGCGTTATCCGAAGTGCCGCGTCATCAAGCTGACCTGCTTTCGCGGCAACGACAACGCCGCGGCATTGTACAAAAGCCTCGGCTTCGAGATGACGGGCGAAATGGACCCGATGTTCAAGGAACCGGTGTACGCGCTAACGCTGAAGCCATTGCGCGTTTGAAGCGAGCAATCGTGAAGAAGACGATCGGAACCGCACCAGAAAGCGTTCGGAGAAGTAACACCCTTCCTTCCCGGCACCATAAGAGAAAGGTCACTCCTTTTGAAGAGCAGGAGAGACTTGCTCCGCAATATGTCAAGTTATTCGGAAAAGTTGGGGACTTTCACATCATTAATGAAAGATCCTATTCAGATCTCAGAAGCACGATCGATTCGGCAGTCCACTTTTATTATTACTTAACAGAACAAATGAACAATTCGGTTGACCCCCGATGATGACGAAACGGATTCTCGCATCCTCGGCATAACCGCCTTCGCTGAATATTTCTGGCAGGTCCGGGCATCTAATCGGTCCAACCTCAACATTGGAAGAAAACATTTTGAATGGAGGCCGATAAATTCGCCGGAAGAACTCAGACGACAATTTGTAGCTTCCTATCGAAAATTGATCGCCAAAAAGACGCCGCTCGAAGAACGCTATTATCACTTGATGCGAGTTAGTCAGTTGCAACTGATCTTCCTCGGAACGGTGTTTCTCTAGCAGAAGAGAGCAGGAGTCCGGTCTAGATCCTCCCCAGACTGAAAACGCGAGAGAGGAAGCGCTTGCGCGTGTGCGTTCTACAGCGCGCGGAATCCCGGGCGGCGAGCGGCCTTCCGATCGAACGTCACAGTATGCTCGCATCCGAGCCGCAGATTAGTCGTCGCAATCAGTGCATCGGCAAAATCGGCGCCAGCCTGGTATTCGTGCAGCGCCGCCCAAACATCCAGCTGCGGTTCAGCCACCTTAAGCTGATCGCTGCGCAGGATCAGTTCCAATGTGTCGAATATTTTTTCACGCGGTAAGCGATAGGAATATTCGAGCACCCACACAAGCTCGCACAACACAATGTGATCGACGAATCCGGGATCATCCCTCGAGCGGGACGCGATGAATCGCAAGGCCCGTGCTGATTGCGGGGGATCATCCTGGACGAAAAAACGCACCAGTATATTGGTGTTGACGCCGATCATTTGCGCATTGTGCGCGCCGCGCCCTTCCGAATCGCGGCGTCCATCTCCTCAAGCGAAACACGTTGACGCGCCGGTCCGAGCATTCCTTTGAACGCGGTGATATCGACAGTCGCCGGAACGATAGTCACCCTTCCATCACGTCCAACCACGAATTCGATGCGGTCGCCCGGCTTCAATTTGAGGTGGCGACGAATTTCGTTCGGAATTGTGGTTTGGCCCTTGCTGGTAAGCGTTGACGTTGCCATTTTTTTTGGCTCCTTACCCAGGATCATATTCCTTACTTCCTAGTAAGGCAAAAAAAAGAAGCGGGTGCGCGATGCGCACCCGCTCCTATGTGAATGCTCGCCGCGACTGATTCGCGACGCCGCAGCTATCCCGCGTACATCTCCAGCACTCCGAGGTCGCGGTAGCGCGGCTCGGTGCGCTCGTTCATCAGGCCCAGGTTCTTCAGATTCGGAATGATCGTGTCCACGAACAGGAACGAGTTGAACTTCTTTTCCATGTCCGCTTCCGCCTCCGCCCACGCCGGATTGCGCTTCATCTCTTCGTCGAGGTCACTGGCCGAGATACCTACCTCGTCGAACACCGACATGCCCGACAGGAACCCGTCGCGAGGAACGCCGTCTTCAACCTTGGTCACCATCATGTCGCATGCGGTGAAGCAGAAGTCCTCCAGTTCGGTGCGCTCCTTGCTCGAGAGCTTCTTGATGCCGTCGCGCAGCGCCAGCACACCGAAGCCGACGTGACGCGATTCATCCTTGATGACGTACTCGAGCATCTCTTTGAGCAACGCATCCTTCGACTCATGTTGCATGAAGCGGAACGCCGCGATCGCCAGACCCTCCGCGATGAGTTGCATGCCGACGTACTTCGGCTCCCACCGGTCCTGCTCCATGATGCCCGTCAGCAGGCGCGCGAGCGTGGGATCGATCGGATAAATCTTGTCGAGCTTCTGGATGTACTTGCGGAACACCTCGACGTGGCGCGCCTCGTCCATCACCTGCGCCGCCGCGCACATCTTCGAATCGAGATCGGGCACCGCGTTGACGAGCTGGCCGCATACCATCAGCGCGCCTTGCTCGCCGTGCAGGAACTGCGATAACCGCCAGGCCGCGAACTTGCGCGCGAGTTGCTCTTGCTTCTCGGCGCTAAGCGATTTGTACAGCTCCGTTTGAAACATCGGCATCTGCGACATATCGAGGACTTCGCGTTCGATGGGCTTGTCCCAAGCGAGCTGGGTGGTCGCGTTCCATTGATCGCGCTTCGCGTTCTCGTACAGCCTGTCGATCTGCGGGAGCCGCACGGCATAGTCCCAGTGAAAGATGCTGTCGAGTGGGGTGTGAATCTCGGTTCGAACGTTGTTGATCATCGCGACGAAAAACCTCCGTGAGCGCCGCCGTGGCGGGGAAAAAGTTATCTACCGAACCATTGCGCCATTGCTCTGAGCGGCACGCCCCAGACCGCCCAGCGCAAAATTGACCGTTAGTTCCTTGATCTCATTCAATGGCAGATCGGTGCGCTCGAGCAGCCAAGATACCGCCTGCGAGAGCATTCCGATGGTGAGATTCGCCACCGCGTTGGCGCGCTCGCCGAGCGTCGGCTCGAAGTCGCGGCGCAAATCCTCGATGAACATCTCGTGCACCCGCACCATCAGATCGAGAAACGCGGGCCCGTGCCCGAACACGATCCGAAACTGCTCGGGATGCTCCGCGGCCGAATCGAGGATCGTGCCTATAGTGATGCGCAGTTTCTCCTCGACGTTCGCGACGCCGGCTTTCGCCGCATTGATCATCTGGCGCAGCTCGGCGGCCCCGGTCTCGATCAATTCGATGAAAATTTCGTTCTTGGTTTTAAAGTGCAGATAGAAGGTGCCGAGGCCCACATCAGCCTCGGTCGCGATATCGGCAATGCGCGTCTGATGGTAGCCCTTGCGCGCGATAACGCGCTCGGCCGCCCCGAGCAGGTCTACGCGGGTCTTTTCGCGTTGACGATCGAAGCGATTAGGAACGAAATGGATCGGTCGCGCAGATACCGCCGTCATAAATGAAAATCTAGTCGTTCATGAATGATTGGTCAATATCGAGAATGTCCTCATTACTGAATCCATATTCAGTTAACGAGCTAGCTGGAGTCTATCGTGGATAGGGGGTTGGCGGAGCTAAGGTTGCTCGGAATCAAGCATTGGCGCAGGCGGCGGACCCGCTGGTTCCTCGGCATCCGAGGGCGTCGGCTCCGGAAAATCGGAGCTGACGTTGCAGCAAAGTTTGTAGCTGGTACCGGCGCGCGGCTCCGCATCGTAGGCCTGCAGCGTGAGGTCAGGCCGCACACGCACCGCCTGGTAGCTCGTGGCGCCCGAGGCGCGTTCAATGGCAAAGATGTAGTAGCCGCCAGCGTCGAGGGGCGCCGGCGGGCCTACCTCCGGCATATCCTGCTCGAAGCCCGAGGGTACCTTGCCGTATTCGATGCTCGTCACGTGATAGGGAGTCTTGCTCAGCGGGTTGAACAGGCTTCGATTGGCGTGGAATTTCCATATCGGCACGCCTCCATCGAAACGTACCACCGAAGCCTCTCCATCGCCCTCGTTCAGCGTGCGCAGGACATTCGCGCCAGTGAACTGGCTCACCGTCACCGATTGCAAGGTGTCATCGGCCTTGGCGTAGGCGATCTGAATTGATGCGGGCGTCTCGGGCCGCGGCGTCTGATCGTCAACCGCGATCGCTTCCACGGGCCCGGGGCTCTTCTTGAGCATTGAGCATCCCGAGCCTACGAAGACGAACGAAGACATCGATGCGACTAGCGCGAGTGCGATCGTCAGGCGGCCTCGCGCGCATTGTTTTCGATTTCTTATCGTCACAGCGATCAGTTAGATTCCGAACCTGTGGGAATCGGCGACCCGAAGGAGAAAATCGGCCTCAGGCCCATTTTAATATACTCGCAGGCCCAGACCGGACTTAATCTCTGCGTGACCCTTATCGGGCTTCACCTGCTCTATTTCTATACCGACCGCAAGGGGCTCTCTCCAGCGCTGGCCGGGCTGGCGTTCTTCATCGCGCTGGTGCTCGATGCGGTCACGGATCCGCTGGTCGGCAACATCTCCGATCGCGCGCGCTTCCGCATCGGACGGCGCCGCCCGTTTTTCCTCGCGGCGCTCCCGATGGCGCTGTTCTACTTCCTGCTGCTCTCGCCGCCGAATCTCCATCGCGGTCTGTTCGCGTGGTTCCTCGTGACCTACTTCCTGATGCTCACCTCGCGAAAACTTTATGAGACCGCATTCGGGGCGCTGATGCCCGAGCTGACCCTGGACTACGACGAGCGCACCAAGCTCTCGACCTTCCGCCAACTGTTCGGGACTGCCGGCGACATCAGCGGAGCGTTGCTTCCGTTTCTCGCATCCTATCTTTTCGCGAAGGGAACCGATTTCAAAATGACCGGCGCGGTATGCGCAATCGTCGTGGCGGGCGGCGCGATGGCGCTGTTCTTCGGGGTGCGCGAGCGCGAGGAATTCTCCACCAAGGAAACCTCGCGGCTCTACGAATCGATCACCTCGGTGATGGCGAACCGGCCGTTCGTCATCCTGCTGATCGCGACCAGCCTCGCCGTAATGGCGATCAACATTCCGACCGTGCTCATCCGCTTCCTTGCGAAGTATTGGTATCACGACGACGGCGCCGCCGCGCGATGGCTCATCATGTACTTCGCCGGCTCGCTGGTCTCGTATCCGTTCTGGTTCAAGATCACGGTGCGTATCGAAAAGAAGCCCGCCTTCGTCGTCGCGATGATATGCAACGCGCTCTGCTCGCTGCTGTTCCTCACCGTCTCGCCGCGCGGATGGATCGCGCTCAATATGCTGATGTTCCTCAGCGGCTTCAGCGCGATCGGAATCTGGATCACGCAGATCTCCGCCGCCGCCGACGTCATCGAATGGGACGAGGAGCGCACCGGGCAGCGGCAGGAAGGCGCCTACGGCGGTATCACCTCGATGGCGATCAAAATCGCGGTCGCGATCACGCTGCTGCTGGTCGGTCCGGTGATGAGCTGGATCGGCTATGTGCCGGGCGTCAGCTCGTTGCCGCCTGCCGCGACGGAAAACCTGCGTGCGCTGTTCGCGATCGGACCCGCATCCATATACTTCATCAGCGCGCTGGTCTTCATGCGCTATCCGATCACGCGCCAGGCTCATCGTGCGATGCGCGAACGTCTCGCCGCGCGGGGCGCCGCCGCCGCTAAGACAGCATAGCATTGATCGACGACTACCATGGCTGAAGGACCCAACACTGCCAGTGGAACGAACAACCTTCAGCGGATGGTGGTGCTGGGACTTGCCAGACTGCAGGTCATCCTGATGCTGCTGATCTTCGCCCCGGCCGGTACGCTGCGCTTCTGGCAGGGATGGCTGTTCTCGATGGTCTTCCTTGCCTCGGTCGTGTTGCTGACTTTCTATTTCCTGAAACGTGATCCGCATCTCATCGAGAATCGGATGACAGCCGGTCCTGCCGCCGAGCAACAGAGGAGTCAGAAGATTATCCAGGCCTTCACGGGTACGCTGGCGGCCGTCCTCGTAATTGTTCCCGGCCTCGATCATCGCTTTCACTGGTCCTCGGTGCCGGCGCCGATCGTCATACTGGCGAACGCGCTGGTGATTCTCGGGTTCCTGATCATCTTTCGGGTATTCGAGGAGAACAGCTTCGCCGCCAGCACCATCAAGGTCGAAGCGGAGCAACCCGTGATATCGACCGGCCCGTATCGACTGGTTCGCCATCCGATGTATGCGGGTGGCGCGCTATTGCTGCTGGCCACGCCGCTCGCGCTCGGTTCGCTATGGGGACTGCCGGTCGCGGTTGCGATTACCCTGGCGATAGTCGTCCGCCTGCTCGATGAAGAGCGCTATCTCTCAGTCAACCTACCCGGGTATGATGCGTACCGCCGTGAAGTCAGGTGCCGGCTGATTCCAATGGTCTGGTGACCTTTCTAAAGCATTGGCAGTTTAGGCGTCTCCTTCCACGCCGGACGCGCGCGCAGTGCCTCCATGTAGGCACTCACTTTGGGAAACTGGCCGAAGCTGAATCCAGCCTTCTCGATCACGTTGAGCACCGGCCCATAGGCGCAATCGACCAGTGTAAAGTCGTCGCCCATGATCCATTTGCCCTTAGCGAGTTGGCCCTCGACGATGCTGATGACATCGGGCAGCGCCTTTTCGCCGCGCGCGATCGCGGCCTCGTCGCCGGTCCCTCCCCTCAGCTTTACCGCGATGCGATTGAATGCCAAATCAGTCGCGGGCGGAGAAATGTGCGTCGAAAGGAAGAACAACCAGCGCAGCGCATCGGCGCGCCCTGCGGCCGTCGTCGGCCATTTCTTTCCGGTCTTGTCGCCAAGATAAGCGATGATCGCATGTGATTCCCATAGCTTCAGGTCGCCGTTGACCAGCACCGGAACTCGGCCGAACGGGTTGAGCGCGAGGAACTCCGGCTTGCGCTGCTCACCTTTAGTCAGGTTGACCGGAACCATCTCGCAATCGAGGCCAATCTCGAGCATTGCGAACTTGACTTTCTGTGGATTGGGGGAAGGGAAATAGTAAAGTTTCATCGCTCGCCTCCATCGCTTTGGAAATCAGTTGACTGTCATCATCACTCTGCGACCCTGAGCGCTCATGCGGCCGAGTCGCAATGTTTCTGGTAGTGTCCCAGCATCGTGTCCCATCCGCCGTCGTAGTTCTTGCGCGCGTCCCGCGTCTTCGCGGCCTGTTCCCATCCGCTGTGCTCCAGCTCGATGAGCGTACCGGCGCCGTCGGCGACGAATCTAACTTCCACCTGCGTCGTGATGTCGTCCCAGCTCGGCGCGCGCCAGGTGAAAGCTACCAGATGCGGCGGCTGGTAGGCGGTGAGGCGTCCGATCTCATATACGGTTCCATCGGCGCGCGTCTCGACAAGGCGGCCGCCCAGCCGGTTCTCCATCGACACCTTCGACCCGTCGGTGAATCCTCTGGGCCACCATGCGCCCATCTCTTCGCAAAAGACCCTGAACGAGACTTCCGGCGAGCGCTCGACCCGAATCGATTTGCGAATCGTCATTGAATCTTTTTCGGTCGCCATGCCAAAGATATGTAACCCCGAGGTTCCATATATGTCAAGCCCATCGCCGATCGGAACGCGGCGCCGCGTATGGTTCGCGGGCCACTAACCTTCCGCGGTCACTTCACTTCGGGGAGGAAATTCGGGAAGTCCTTCGAGGGCTTCATCTTCCATCCCATCTAGCGGGGAGCGTTGATGTAGTGAATCCAGCAAGCGCCGACGTCGGTTGCAATATCGCACTGCGGGCCAGGCACTGAGACCGCGATGTACCATCCGCTCTTGGTAAACACCGGACCACCTTTGGTCTCGCCGTGCTCCGAGCGAGTGCCGTAAGAGGGAATAGATTCCCAAGCCTCGGCGCGAGCAGCTTCGGAGCCAGCGACTAGCCGAACGCCCGGAAATGAATGCGCAGCGTCCTTGACCGCCGGCAGCAGAAAAATATTCCAGTCCGGATCGACGATTCCAATCCGCCTGGCTGGACATTCGCTTTTGAGCTCGAGTGCGAGTTGCTCGCCGCGATGGATGGTGGTCGCGGGACAGGTGACCGCGGTTTCGAAGGTCCGCGCGTTACACGGGCCTACATCGAAAGCGTGCCCCAGATCAAACAGTGCCTGGTCCGGCAGCACAGCACCCGGCTTCTTTTCCTCGTTGATGTAATCAACGTAACACGCGCTTACGGAGGGATCCTCGGACCCAAGGCCTCGGCCCAACAGGATTTGGTAGAGACCGGAATCTGTGAAGATGAGCTCTGGTGGTTTCAAGGCACGCGGGACATCATATCCGCGCCACCAGTTGGACATCGATCCGCGGGTGGTCTTTGGGTTGAGAATGATTTGCCGCATTGATGCAAACTTCTGGGGAGGAATCGCCGGTGCGATGTGGTCGTTCTTGCCAGGTTTAAATGAAAGAAGAAACAGGTCGTCAGGGTTTTTGCTGTGCACCGCCGCCGGCGATATTCCGAAGTCAAAATTGTCGTGCGGAGAGCCAGCGAGCTCGACAATCAGATCATCGGCCCGATACAAGACCGGCGGGCGACATCGGATTTCAACCACTGGAGTCGGTGAGTAAGTTTTCTCCGCCCCGCGCCCGGAGCACGGCGAGAGCGCGATCGCTCCAATCGCAAGAATTGCTTGCCAAATTCGCTTAAAGGGTCGGCTCACGAAAACTGAAGGTGATAGTGATCCTCTTCCCTCAGAGGGTTGAGGTGAAGACTCCAGCGCGGCGAATATTCTTGCTCTTCGGTTGTCCGCTTCGCGGGGTGATAACCGCTAGTTGATGATATTAGCTACTTTGTGTAGCAAAGTCAAACAGAATTAGCCGACGGTTACTTTCGAGCTGCAGCCGTCACTTAACCTCGGGGAGGAAATTCGGGAAGTCCTTCGAGGGCTTCATCTTCCACGCCGGCTTGCGCTTTTCGAGAAACGACGAAACGCCCTCGCGCGAGTCCGCCTGTGCGCCGACCCAGTTGAACGCCTTGTGATCGACCGCATTGCCCTTTTCGAATGACGGCTCCGCCAGCAGTCCATAGATGAGGCGCTTGGTGATCGCGACCGACACGGGCGCGGTGTTGGCCGCGATATCTGACGCGAGTTCCCACACCTTTTGCTTGAACTCCGCGTCGGGCCATACGTGGCTGACGATTCCGAAATCGAGCGCTTCCTTCGCCGTGATGATGCGGCCGGTCATCAGCAGCTCGTTGGCTTTCGCGACGCCGATCAGCCGCGGCACCAGCCAGGTGCTGAGCGCCTCGGGGATCACGCCGCGGCGCACGAAGACGAAACCGATGCGCGCGCTTTCAGCCGCGACGCGGATATCCCATTGCATCGGGAGCGTGATGCCGACGCCGACCGCGGGGCCGTTGATCGCCGCGATGATCGGCTTCTTCATGTTCCACGGGCGAATCACATGCTCGGCGCGCGGATTGGGATCGGGATTATTTGCGCTGCGATCGAAGGTGCTGCCGCCGCGCGCCGCGAGATCCGCGCCCGCGCAAAATGCGCGGCCCGCGCCGGTGACGACAATCACGCGCGCATCGTCGTTGGCGTCGAGTTCGCCGAATGCATTATGAATCTCGGTCCCCATCTGCGCGGTGTATGCGTTCAACTTTTCCGGACGATTGAGTGTGATGGTCGCGACGCCATCCTTGAGATCGACGTGAATCTGCTCGTAAGCCATCGGAGTTCTCCCTCGAATGATTTTCTATGGCACCGGCGCGCGACTCGGCACGTACTGGATCGGTTGTGGACACGCGCCGCCACCGCCGTTGTAGTCGTAAACCATGATGCCACCGTAGTCCGCGCCCTTGGTCATCAGCACGATCATCACCAGCAAGCCGAAGAGGAAAACATAGCGCAGCGCCGACGCGGGCATCGGCCGCTTGACGATCGCCCACAGGGTGAGCAGCGCGGCCATCGCGGAGGTCGCCAACATCAGGCGCTTGTGCGGTTCGAGGACGTTCTCCTTGACCGATGGATCGAGCATCACGCCGCCCGCCGACCACCATCCGGTGCCGACCGCGAGCGCGCCCGAGAGCAACCCCAGCACCAGGAACCATAGCGCAGCCCATGCGATCGCGTCGCGGCGCGTGAGCCATGCGATGAAGTAAAGGAGCGCCGCGCCATATAGGAA
The DNA here is from genome assembly GCA_963815835.1 of uncultured delta proteobacterium. Lineage (GTDB taxonomy): Bacteria > Desulfobacterota > Binatia > Binatales > Binataceae > DATGKG01. Next base: position 375,157 of record CAWFIF010000001.1, on the reverse strand, counting down.
CGCAATCGGAAAATGCACCACCAGCGGATGCGGGTTCTGGAGATGAGTCGCGCCCGGAAGAAAGCGAGCGAGCACGCTACTTCACGGATTCCACCTGGAGAAAGTTGGTGCCGTTTTTCTCGTAAACCTTGCCCGTGACGGTGACGTCATCTTCCATTCTATCGATGACGTCCTTGGGCAGTGGTTGGTCGTCCTTGGGCGGAATGAGGATGTAGCTCTTGTTGGTCCCCTTCTCGACCATCACCACCGGAATCCCCGCCGACGCGCACGAGATCGCGCACTTCTTATGGCTCGGTCCCTGTGCACCCATGGTGGTGTTGCAAAAACCGTCGCGCAGATTTCCGGTGACCGACTTCGCAGTTCCCTCGTCGGCGGCGAAGGTCAATCCGCAGGTGGCAAGCGACAGGACGATTCCAAGACCAGTAGCAAGAAGTTTGCGCATTTCTTCCCTCCATTAGGTTGGTGGATGGATCAATTATTATCCAAGAGACGGGAATGTTAAACCGCAAAATCGCTCGCCAGTGCGAGCCGTATCGCCTCGATGGGACGGTGACTATCGACGATACGGGCGCGGCGCGGGAGAGGGCTCTTCTTCGCCGCCGAGGACTTCGCGCCATCGCGCGCCGATAGTGCGACGGCCGCGCACCCCGAGTTGCTCGAGATGACGCTCGAGCGTTTCGCGAAGCTCATGACTCAAGCGCTCGGCTTCGATCTCATCGGGCGTTTTCATTCCCAGAAGATTCTCGGGCGCGCCTGCGGGACGGCGTCGTCCGTAGAGTTGCTGCATCCGCAGCTCGGCCTTCGCGATGGTTTCCTTGTATTTGACGTCGAGGCGGCTGAGCGACATCGCGAGATCGCTGAGCGCGAGGAAGCGCCGCCGCAGCATCCACCACTCGAAGAGCGTCAGCGCCGTGACTCCCAGCATCAGCAATGCCGCCGCTCCAACCGCGAGCGCGGTTCCACGCCACCAGGGCAGCACCTTCACCGATTCTTTCAGCGTGGCATTGTGCGCGGTCAGCTCGGAATTCGAGTTGGTGAGCGCCGCGACCTGGGACTGCGCCTGCTCGATCTTCTGCTCATTCGCGCGAGTCTGCTCGGAAAGCTGCTCGACCTGGGCCTCGAGGCTTCGCTGCGACGCCTCGAAAGGATTCGGAATCTTGAGGGCCTGTCCTTCCTCCAGCTCGTCATCCTCATGAAGCTTGTTGATGCGGGCGAGGTCGGCGGTGGACATGCCGAAGTATTGCGCGATCGATCCGAGCGAATCGCCGGCGCGAACCGTATACGGGAAGAACTTGTGCGACTTGGCTGGCTTCGCCTCGGAAGTCGATGCCGTCGCTGGAGACGAAGTCGCCGGTGATGCATACGATGAAGGGGAAGCCGGACGCACACTACCGGGCGGAAGTTCGGAACCATACCCCGGACGTGACGCCGCACCGGTAGATGGTGCATTCGCGTCTTGCGCTAGCACAGGAACCGCGCTGAGCAGCGTCAGCACCAGAACCAGTGCGGCTCGCCGAAATGCAGATTTTAGGGCATGCATTGAAAAAGCGGTTCGCATCTGGAAGTACACGCGCGTCAACCGCTGGTATTAAGCTAATCCATTCGGGCTCGCGAGTGAATGCCAATCGCAGCTACTGTCACGGTCTATAAGGCGAATTGATTTTACGACTTGATTAAAAGACCAAGTTTCGGCGCTGTTTTTGTGCCGGCGCTCTGTTTTTGAGCGTCGAAGCGTCAATTAAACGCTCCGTCTAATGCGTGCCTATGGCCGCGAAAGCTGCTCCTACAACGCCCCCTTCGGGGCCCAGTGCGGCCTTTACGATGCGAGTCTGGGCCACCGCGGCCTTAAATGCGCGCGCCTTCACCTCGCGCATCATCGCCCGGCGCATCAGCGATAGGGCGCCCGCGACGCCGCCGCCGATCACCACCATCTCGGGATTGAAGATATTGATGAACGACGCGACCGCGATCCCGAGGTAGTGACCCGCAGTTTCGAAGACCTCGATCGCGATGGGATCGCTTTTTCGCGCCGCGTTGGTGAGTCCGCGTGCGGAGAACTCGCCGCCGCGATCCAGATATTGCGCTGGAAGCTCCGCCTCCTCGAGTTGCAGACGCTGCTTGAGCAGACCGCACAGCCCGGACGCCGACGCGTAGGCCTCGAGGCAACCGCGCGCGCCGCAATCGCACGGCATCCCGTCGGGCTCGACGAAGACGTGGCCGAGTTCAGCCGCCATTCCGCTGCGGCCATGCATGATTTTGCCATCGACAATGAGCCCGCCGCCGATGCCAGTCCCGAGCGTGAGCAGCACTACGTTTTTGCAACCGCGTGCCGCGCCGCGCCAGTACTCGCCGAGCGCCCACGCATTCGCATCGTTCTCGACGATCACCGTGCGCCCCAGCACGCGCTCCAGGTGGCGACGCAGCGGAAAGCTTCGCCAAGCCTTCACATGAGGCGCCGCATAGATGACGCCGGTGCGAACATTGAGCGGACCCGGAACGGCGACCCCGATCGCGAGCGCACGCCCGAGGCCGTCGCGACGGGCCGCATCCTGAAGCGCGAGCACCTGCGTCGAAATGTTCTCGACGGTTTCGGCGGCGGTGCCCTTGGCGCGCGCGGGGGCGCGCAGCATCAACAGCACCTCGCCATCTTTGGAAACCGCGGCAGTGCGAATGTTGGTGCCGCCCATGTCGAGGCCGACAATATAATCGCGCTTCAAGGATTCCCTTTCCTGAACAACGCGAGATATTCGAGGTTGCCGGCCGCGCCATGAATCGGCGATTCAATTGAGCCGGCCACCTCAAGTCCGGCCTCGCGCGCGAATGCAAGGACCGCATCGAGGGCTTCCTTCCTCATCGCCGCGTCGCGCACGACGCCACCCTTGCCGACTTTCCCCTTGCCTACTTCGAATTGGGGTTTCACTAGCGCGATTATCTCCGCCCTCGGCGCGGCGATCTCGATGACGGCCGGAAGTACATTGCGGAGCGAAATGAAACTGGTATCGATCACAATCAGGTCGGGCGCATAGGGCAGATCGGCGCGCGTCACATTCCGGATGTTGGTGCGATCCATCATGATCACGCGCGGGTCGCGCCGCAGCTTCGCGGCGATTTGGCCGTAGCCGACGTCGAGCGCGATCACCGATGCGGCGCCCCGTTGCAGCAGCACATCGGTGAAGCCTCCGGTGGACGCGCCCACATCGAGCGCGCGGCGGCTGGCCACATCGACATGAAAATGATCGATCGCGGCGGCGAGCTTGTACCCTCCGCGGCTCGCATACTCGGAAGTCGTTCCGATGACTGCGATTTCGGTTGCGGCGTCGACCTTGAGATCGGCTTTCGAGGCGGGCCGGGAATTGACCCGCACGCGGCCGGCCATGATCAGGCGCTGCGCGCCCTCGCGGCTTTCGGCGAGCCCCCGGCGCGTCATTTCGAGGTCAAGCCGCGTGCGCATCTGCGATGAGGGACGAGAGGATTTGCGAGCGAATCAGAATGGGATGTCGTCTTCATCCTCGTCATTCTTTTGGCCGCCGTTCTTGTCGCGCGCGGATTTTACGGGAGCGATCGTTTCGGCAGCGCCTTTGTCGCGCACCGAACCCTCGCGTCGCGCGGGAGGCGTGGTGCTCTCCTCTTCGAGGCCTTCATACGGCGCGGTGCGGAGATCTCCCTGCGAGTTGCGGCTGAGGACTTCGACCTTCTTTTCGATCTCGTCGAGTTTCTGATTGAGCGAGCGGACCAGCGCGACACCGCGCTCGAAGGCGCCGATGGAATCCTCGAGGGTGAGCTCGCCGGAATCGATCTTGCCGACGATCTCCTCGAGGTCTTTTAGTTCCTCTTCAAACTTTTTGGGTTTTGCCGCAGTGGCCATTGTTCCGCCTCACACCTCTCTGCTTTCTGTCCGCGCCCGCAATTTGCCGCGCCTCAGCCGAATCTCCAGCGCATCGCCGACCTCGACCGATTGTGAGTCCATCACGGCGCGGCCGTCGCGAAGATTCGTCACCACCGCATAGCCGCGCTCGAGGCATTTGAGCGGCGAGGTCGCATCGAGTTGCGTCGCCAGCGAGCCCAATCGCGCGCGATGCTTCTCCACCACAATGGCGCCGCCGCGAAGCAGCGACGCCGAGGCGCGCTCGACCGCCACGCGCAGATGATGCGCGCGAATCGTCATCCCTTGCGCCATCATTCGTGAGAGCTCGCGGGTCCGGATGCGGACCTCGCGCGCCGCGGCGCTCGGCGGCCGCAGCCGGGCGGCATACTCACGCACCACGCGGCGCGCATCGAGGACGCGTGCTTCCATCGCGGAAGCTAGATCCGCAGACACCTCATCGACGCGCTCGTGCGCTTCACGAATCAAGGCGCGCGGATGCTTCACCCGTGCGGCGAGATAGTCGACATCCTCGGCGAGGTCGTCGAGCATCTTGCGCATCGAGGCGGTCAGCGTGCGGTCGAGGTTTCCAATCTGCTCGCGCAACTCGACGCGCGAGGGCACCACGACATGCGCCGCGAAGGTGGGAGTCGGCGCGCGTTGGTCGGCGACGAAATCGGCGATCGTGAAATCGATCTCATGGCCGACCGCCGATACGATCGGAATACGCGAACGGAAAATCGCGCGCGCGACGACTTCCTCGTTGAACGCCCACAGGTCTTCCAGCGAGCCGCCGCCGCGCCCGACGATGATGACCTCGGCGCGCGCATGGCGATTCAGATCCTCGATTGCATCGGCAATCTCTTCGGCCGCGCCCTCGCCTTGCACCCGCGCCGGCCGAATGATCACGTTCAGATTGGGAAAGCGATCGAGCAGCACGCGCAGGATATCGCGCAGGCCCGCGCCACCGAGCGCGGTTACGATCCCGACAGTTCGCGGCAGAAACGGCAGCGCGCGTTTGCGTGCGGCGTCGAACAAGCCTTCCTCATGGAGGCGCTTCTTGAGCTGCTCGAATGCGATCTGGAGCGCGCCGGCGCCGCGCGGCTCCATCTCCTCGGCGTAGAACTGCAACGTGCCGCGCGTCTCGTAGATATTGACCCGCCCGCGCACCACGACCTTCATCCCGTCGGCGGGCTTGAAGCGCAGGCGGCGTTTGGCGGAGGAGAACATCACGACGTTGATCGCGGAGTCGGCGTCCTTGAGCGTGAAATAGAAGTGATTCGAGTTGGCGAAGCGCGCGTTGGAAATCTCGCCGGTCACCCAGCAATCGCCGAAGCGCGCATCGAGCGCGTCGCGCACCAACCGGACCAGTTGGCTGACCGTCAGCGCCGAGGTGGTTTGCGCGCGCGGCGGACCGAGCGCCAGATCGAGCTGCCCCGCCATATGGGGAGAAGGCTACCCCGACGCATTGCTGAGGGGTAGTCCTGAGGCTGCCGAAGGATCTAGCGGCTCCCGCGGCGCGAAGCATCGTGTAGCGGTAGTAGTGCCGACCTAACCCCTAACCCCTTCCCTTGAAGAAAGGGAAGGGGTCGTGGGTTAGGTCAGCAACGCGTCGATGATTTCGCGCGTGACCGGTTGCTTGAAACGGACGCGCCCGAGGATTGGAACGTCGGTCATCCTGCGCAAGGAATCCTGATTCGTTTCAGTCGCGGGCGAAGTTGACGCCTCCACATCATTAAGGATCACCCCGACGATCCGGAGGCCGCGACTCCGCGCATGGTGAATCGTCAGTATCGAAGCGTTGAGGCATCCAGGGCGGTTCGCCGCGACGATCACGATGTCGAGATTCAACATCCGCGCGAGGTCGGTGGAGTCCTTGCCCCATGCAACCGGCGTCGCGATACCACCGACGCCCTCGACGATCGTGAAATCGCCGCGGGCGGCGATCTTTCGATATGACTCGGCAATTTCAAGGATGTCTGGAGGCGCAACATCGTCAACCTCGGCCGCGGTCGGAGGCGCGAGAGGAGACCGATAGCGATAGGGACAGATCAACTCCAGCGGAAGATCGCATGCCGCGGCATAGGCGAGGCCGCGCGCGTCCGCAGGTTCAAGGACGCCGGCAACTTCGCGACATCCGGTCTCGATCGGCTTTATGACGCCGACGCGCATCCCGCGCGCATGCGCCGCGAACGCGAGCGCGCATCCAATCAGCGTCTTGCCGACGCCCGCATCAGTCCCGGTGATGAGAAGTCCGCGCGGCATTCGAGTGACGATTCAATCATTGCGGGCTGGTTCCGCAAAGCTCCCACCGCGGCTAGATTTGCGGGTGACCAACATCGGCACTTCCACTTCGGAGGATTCAATGAGCGGCGCGAGCGTATCGGAAAAGGATGTCATTGATAGGTGGGAGCGGATGCGGCTGCGCCATTCGCACAAGCATGCTCCGCTGCGGAACATCAATGAGGCGGCGGCGCAATCGATGACGTTCGGCGAGCGCGCTTCGGACGCGTTCGCGGCGACGATGGGGAGTTGGAAGTTCATCATCATCCAGTCGGTCATCCTCATGATCTGGGTGATGCTGAACGTCGGCGCATATATCGAACACTGGGACCCCTATCCCTTTATCCTGCTGAATCTAGCGCTCAGCCTGGAGGCGGCCTATGCGGCGCCCATCATCATGATGTCGCAGAATCGCCAGGCCGTGAAAGATCGGTTCGCGGCGGAAGAGGACTATCACGTCAACACCAAATCCGAGGAGGAGCTCAAGGCGGTGATGCAGCATCTCGAGCAGCAGGACGAGCTGATGCTGGACATGCTGAGGCGGTTGGAGGATCAGCATAAGGTGGTGCTGAGCCGCCTCGACAGCGTAAACATCACAGGCACGCCCGCGTAGCGGCGCTTCAGGGCGAAGCGCCGCCGACCCTCACCCGATTCGCAACACGGAACGTGTCCCGAATCGACCTCTCCCAACTTGCGGCTTCGTATCCTCAGCCGCGGGAGAGGGAAAGAAAAAATCGGCCGGCGAGGCGCCGGCCGATTCTGCATCGATGCTACAAGCTGACGCGAAATGCTACTGGTCCGCCGCCTCGCTGCCGTTCTTCGCAAGCTGAATCTTGAAATTCTGCCAGTGATTCAGAATGTCGATCGCCTTCTGAAGCTGGATGTCCTTCTCTTCCTTGGGAGGTTTGGTCAGCACGGCCTTGCCCGGTTGCGGATTGCGATCCGCGGCCGGCGGCGTGTTTAGGGAGTTCTTGCTCTGGTCGCCGGTCGGCTTCTCCCCATCAGTTCCCGAATGCGGCTTGTTCTGGAAATGCCCCGGCAGATCGCGTTCGTGGATCTCGGGATTCTCGTCAACCTCCGCGCCTTCGCCCTCGAGCGATGCCAGCGTCGGTTTCGGATTGTTGACGTCCACATCAGGAGTGATTCCGACCGCCTGGATCGAACGGCCGTTAGGCGTGAAGTAGCGCGCCGTAGTCAGCCGTAACGCCGAATGATCGTCGAGCGGCAGGATGGTTTGCACCGAGCCCTTGCCGAAGGTCTGGGTACCGACGATTACCGCGCGCTTCTGATCCTGCAACGCGCCGGCGACGATCTCGCTGGCGCTCGCGCTGCCGCCGTTGACCAGCACCACCATCGGATAGTCTTCGTAGCCGGTCTTCTTGTGCGAGAAATACTTCTGCTGCTGATTCTCGTTGCGGCCCTGGGTGTAGACGATCAAGCCGCCATCGAGGAACTCGTCGGAGACTTTAACCGCCTGGTTGAGCAGACCGCCGGGGTTGTCGCGCAAGTCGAGGACCAACCCTTTGACCTTGCCGTGGTCCTGCTTCTGGAAATCATCGACGGCCTTTTCAACCGAGTCGTCGGTGCTCTCCTGGAAGGTGCTGATGCGCACGTAGCCGTAGCCGTCCTGAATCGTCTTGGACTTGACCGACTGAATCTTGATGACGTCGCGCGCGAGGGTGACGTTGAACAGCTCGGGCACCCCGGTGCGATGCATCGTGAGCTTGATCTTGCTGCCGCGCGGGCCGCGCATCCTCTTCACCGCTTCGGTCAGCGTCATGTCCTTGGTGAAATCGTCATTGATCTTGATGATCTGATCACCGGCCTTGAGCCCCGCCTTGTATGCGGGGGTGTCCTCGATCGGCGAGACGATGGTGAGCACGCCGTTCTTGATGGTGATTTCGATGCCGAGGCCGCCGAAGCTGCCGCGCGTCTCGACTTCGAGGTCGCGATACAACTCGGGCGTGAGGTACGCGCTGTGCGGATCGAGCGAGGCCAACATCCCGGTGATAGCGCCGTCGATCAGCCGCTTGGTGGTGACCGGCTCGACGTAATTCTTCTGCACGATCGCGAGCACATTCGCGAAGGTTTCCAGCTCGTGGTAGGAGTCGCTGGGGAGCGCCTGCGCGCGCTTGACCGCGACCTCTTCGAGGACCACGAAGCATGCTATCAGGCAGGCTGCGAGCGTGATTGCCCATCGATTCTTCTTCATTAATGACATCGAAAACCTATCAACTTATAGAGTTCGACTTTCCAATCTAATCAAAAGCGAGCGCCGTTTGCATAGCCCGCATGTGAATCAGCTCTCTTTCGCCGACAACAGTTCCTGCAGCGCCTCTTTTACATCGGGCCGCGACCAGTCGAAGGCGCCCATGTGATGCGCGACGATGCGGCCCTTGCGATCGATGATAAACGTCTCGGGCACGCCGCTGACGCCATAGGAATCGCCCACCTTGTTTTCAGGATCGAGCAGTATCTTGAAATGATACCCGTTCTTCTCGACGTATGGCACCACGACCGATTTGCCCTGGGTGTCCTGGCTGACCGCCAGCATGACGAAATCCTTGTTGGTTTTGAGCTCGTCGTAAAGCGTCTCCATCGAGGGCATCTCCTCGCGGCATGGTCCGCACCAGGTCGCCCATACGTTGAGGAAGACCACCTTGCCCTTGAGCGAATGGAGCGAAACGGTTTCGCCGCTGAACGCATCCTCGAGCTTGAACTCGCTGGCGATGTCGCCGGCCGGAACCGGAGGATTATTTCCGGTCGGAACGCTGTCTCCCGACGCACCGGTGAAGACGGAAACCGAGCGCGGATGGCTGAGCTTGTACGACGCCGCGAACAACAACAGCGCGGCCAGCACCAAACATGCTCCGGCTGCGGCAAGAGTCTTCCCGCTGATTTCCATCTAGGCCGTCACCGCCTGCTTTTCGGGCTTGCGCGCCGCACCCGAAGACTCTTCATCCTTACCGGACCGCCTCGAGGAGTAGATGTAGAGGCTGGTGCCGATGATCATCATCGCAATCGCAATCAGTTGAGCTTCGCTGAGTCCCATGAAGACGCGGGGATTCACTCGCAGGAACTCGACCATAAAGCGCGCCGCGCCCGCCAGCATCATGTAGAGGTAGAACAACTGCCCCGGCACTTTGGTTTCCTTTCGCCGCGACCACAAGAACAAAAAGATAATCGTATAAAGCGCGGCCTCGTAGATAGGCGTCGGATGCACATGGACACCGGGATAGAAGCCGGAAACCAGGTGATTTTGGCTGTCGAGCTTCAGCACCGTGTTGCCGTTCCATCCGACGATCGCGTTGGGATACTGCACGCCCCACGGCAGCGTGGTCGGCATTCCCCAGTCGCCGTCGCCCGACAGATGGCATCCGATGCGCCCCAGCGCCTGGCCAATCACCAGCGCGGGGCCGGCCATGTCGGCGGCGGTCAAAAAGTCGATTTTGTAGTAGCGCGCGACGAAATATGACGACAGCAGGCCGCCGATCAGGCCGCCATACCATACGAAGCCGGAGCCTGAAAAAATGATCGACCACGGATCGTGCATGTAGATGGAGAAATTGTCGATTACCGCATACAGGCGCGAGCATGCGATGCCCGCAATCGCGGCCCAGACCACCAGTGATGCCGCAAAGTCGCTGTTGAACCCCCGCCGCCGGCATTCGGAGCTGATGACGAAGTCGGCGGCCAGAAAGCCGAGCGCCATCATCATCCCGTAGCTGTAGACGGTAATCGGGCCGAGCTTGAACAGAACCGGAATCATCGAATGACAATATAATAGCGCGTCGCGGGGTTGAGACCAGCAGGGTCTTTCATTGCTAAAGATAACCATAGGAGCGGAAGTATGCGGGCGGTTCTGCAGCGGGTTTCCCAGGCCGAGGTCCGGGTCGGCGAGGAAGTCATCGGGAAGATCGGGCGCGGCTTCGTCGTCCTACTCGGAGTAGCGAAGGATGACACCGAGAAGGATGCCGCGTTCATCGCGGACAAGACCATCGCGATGCGCGTGTTCGCCGATGCCGAGGGCAAGATGAACCTCGCGCTGCGGCAGGTCGGCGGCGAGCTGCTGGTGATATCGCAGTTCACGCTGCTGGCCGACACCGAATCGGGACGGCGGCCGTCGTTCATCCGGGCGGCGCCTCCCGCGGAGGCCAAGCGGCTCTACGAGCTGTTCCTCTCGCTCGTCCGAAACGACGGTGTTAAGGTTGAGACCGGCGAGTTCGGAGCGATGATGGCGGTGTCGCTTACCAACGACGGGCCGGTGACGATCATCCTCGACAGCCGACCCAAGCAGGCCACAGGCTAAAGCCTGTGCTACCCCAATCCGGGGAGAAGAAACAGGAAGGATATGCCACGCGCGGGATTCTATGCCGTCGAGTCGGGGAAGATTTCCTTCCGCAAGGACGGCAACTGGTACAGCGACGAGGAGCGCATCGATAACCCTCGCATCGCGCTGCTGTTCTCGCAGAGCATCAAGCAGAACCCCGACGGCTCGTACTTCCTGCAAGTCGCCGACGAGCGCGCGCCCATCACCGTCGAGGACACGCCCTACGTCGTCAAGTCGGTTGAGCCCATCGAGGACGATGGCAAGGGCGGCTTCGTCCTGATCCTCAACGACGACACCCGCGAGGCGCTGGATCCCTCGACGCTCGAAGTGGGCGCCGAGAACGTCCTCTATGCGCGGGTGAAGGGCGGCACGCATCGCGCGCGGTTCCTGCGTCCTGCGTATTATCATCTGAGCGCCAACTTCGAGGCGGACGGCGCTGGTAGGTTTGTCATACAAACTGGCGGCAAGCGTTTCCCTCTAAAACCCGCGAGCGGCAACGATTCCAAGGCTCATCACTAAATCACAATTCTCGATCCCGGATCCGGTCCTGCATGTGGTCCTCGTGCGCCCCGAGATTCCACAGAATACCGGCTCCATCGCGCGATTGACGGCCGCCACCAAGCTCCGACTGCATCTGGTCGGACCGCTCGGATACTCGCTGGAGGATCGCTACCTCAAGCGCGCCGGCCTCGATTACTGGCCGCTGGTGGATCTCAAGACCTATGCGGGATGGGAACAGTTCGTAGCGGCGAACCCCGGCGCGTCGATGAAGTTCTTTTCCGCGCGCACCGAAAAGTCATATCTCGCGGCGAAGTATCACGCCGGCGATTTCCTGGTGTTCGGCAGCGAGACCAAGGGACTGGGCCGCGACTTCATCGCGAGGCATCTGGAACGCACCTTCACCATCCCGATCTTCGAGCCGGGCGTGCGAAGCCTCAATCTCTCCAATGCGGTGTCGATCGTGGTGTACGAAGCGCTACGCCAGACCGGCGCCATCTAGCGATTTAGGGGGTTTCGCGTCGATTCGGGTCCGCGACTGGTTGCTTTGCAGGCTCTCCGGCGCCGCTTTTCACCTCCGCGCCCGAGCAAACCGGAGCGTCTGTCGCATCTTTTTGGGTTCGTTTGTGTAATACCGCATCGGTCGAAGCTTCCACGGGTTTTTCCTCTGACGCTTCGGGCTTCGACGCTTCAGATGACGCCGCGGCCGCCGCGGTGGGTTCGTTTATGTAATCCAACTCCTCGAATGTCTCGCCAGAGGCCATCCGCTCCTTGCGCCGCCGTTCGAGGAAATTGAGGCATCGAAACAGCATCGCATTGATCGATGCCTGGTAGCGCACGAGGGTGCGCGCCGCGGCGCCGGTCGGGATCGTCGGCTTGCCCAGCCCGGCTTTAGGGAAGAAACGATCCTGCTTACCGATCACCGTCGCAATCGCGCGCTCCATGTTGACGTCGTTGAAGTCCTCGTACTCCTTCATTTCCTCCAGCGGCATGCTGTATTCGATCCAGTTGCGCCACGCCGCTTCGGTCTCATGGGTCCAGACCTTGGCGAGCCTCCAGTAACATCCGGCGAGTTGTTGGACCATCATGTGCTCGGTGATGGTGCGCGGCTGGTACTCCTGCGCGAAGTCGGCCACCAGCGCGTCGAACTCGGCGCGGCGCTCCTCGCCCTCGATAGTCACATTGAAGGCGGCCTTGGCGAGGATGCCGTGGCGCAGCGCATTGAGGCTGGAGCGCGCCTTGCCCGCCGCGGTGCGCGGCCCGGTGGAGCGTTGCGCATTGGCGCGATTGGCGTTGGCTTTGCGCTCGCTGACCGGCGGTTTGGAGGTTGGAGTTGCTTCGGAAGTGACAGTGTTGTTCATAGCGTCTCCGCGCCGAAAAGGCGCGTCTAGCCGATACGGATGCCGGTCGCATCGGGAGTTAGACGAGAGACGCTTGGAACGGGAGGCATAGGAACTGCGCCTCCCGCAGGGAAATCCATTATTTCATAGTTAACTGCGTGTGTATAGAGGGAGCAAGCAAAAAGGCCCTTGGCACGCCATGACATCAAGTCATTCGCAATTAACATTGCCATGCTTGCGCTATACGTGGCGCATTGCTAACTGAAAGCGGAGAAAAGCTCTCTTAGTTTAAGCCAAACAGAAGGTCAGCAGCAATGCGGCTTTCCGACTTCAGAAATCTTGTCGCCAACATACCCGTTGCATATCAGGCATTGTTTCCATGCGGTCTAATTGGCGGCGCATATCGGACGGAACGACAAGGCCGGTCGTTCCATTTTCGGCACATCGCACAAGATTATCTTGTCACGAAGCGAGCTCAGTCGCTTGGCACGAAAACGCCATCTAGTTGAAAGGAGAAGATCATGCCAAAAGTATCTCGCGGAGCGACGCCATCACCCAGATATCGGCTTGCAGCGGCGATGCCTCACGCAATCCTCGGGCCCACTCCTCCCCAGTTGCTGTACCTCCCAACCAAGCTCTCCTTTTGGGGAAACAACCAATACGGGGACTGCGTCACAGCAGAGGAGGCTTTCGCCAAGGCCTGTCACGTCCCGGAGATCTTCATTTCCGACCAGGAGGTGGAGAACTGGGCGAAACAGCACAACGTTCTCAATGGGGCCACTCTTATCGAGGTGCTGGATTGGATGGTGACTAAGGGCTTCGTCCAAGGCGGCCACACCTATGACGATGGTCCAGCCAACTCGGTGAATTGGACAAACGCTGCAATCCTTCAAAATGCGATTGCGCATGGGCCGGTCAAGATCGGAATTGCAGCCGATCAGCTCGAAAATGTATGGCAAAAACATCCAGAGAACGGCTGGTTTGCCACAGGTTTCACACAAGATAATGCCGAGGATCATTGCGTCAGTCTTTGCGGGTATGGAACTTTTGCCTGGTTGGCGAGTCAGCTCAAGGTGCAGCTCCCTCAGGGCATTAACGGTACAACCCCAGGTTATGGCATGTTTACGTGGGACACCGTCGGGATCATCGACCATCCGTCGATGTTGGCCATAACCCATGAGGCTTGGCTCAGAAATCCAACGACTATCGTCAAGTAACGTACCCCGGCTCTGGCGGGAGTACGCTATTCCGATAGATAGGAACAAACGCTAGAGCCCTATCGGACTGCTCCGAGATGACGGCAGGCTTGCGGCCATGTCACGCTCGGGGCAGTTTCGATAGCCATCACGGCAAAGTGAGCTAGATGGCGACACACCAACGATAGCTTTGAAAGGAGAAAATCATTCCGAGTAAAGTATTTCGCGGAGCGATCGCGTCACCTAGGAATCGGGTTGCTCCAGCATTTCGCGGAGCGATCTCCTCGCCGAGATATCGGCTTGCAGCGGCAATGCCTCACGTAATCGTCGGGCCCACTCCGCCACAGCTGCTTTACGACCCAGTCAAGCTCTCCCTTTGGGGGTGGCGAAGCGTCGTGGCAGAGGAGGCTTTCGCCAAGGCCTGTCACGTGCCGGAGATCTTCATTTCTGACCAGGAGGTGGAGACCTGGGCAGAACAGCATGGTCGCGATGAGGCCACCATTATCGACGTGCTGGATTGGATGATGACCGATGGCTTCAAGCAAGACGGCCACAGCTACGACGATGGACCACATTTCGCAGTGAATTGGACGAACGCTCCAGTTGTTCAAAATGCGATTGCGCACGGGCCACTCAAGCTCGCAATTGCAGCCGATCAGCTCGAACCAATCTTTCAGAATCATCCAAAAAACGGCTGGTGCGCGACTGGATTCAAAGAAGATACAAAGTACGACCAATGTGTCAGTCTTTGCGGGTACGGAACCCTTGCCTGGTTGGCGAGTCAGCTAAAGGCGCAGCTTCCTGACGGCATTCACGGTGCAACCCCAGGGTATGGCATGTTCAGTTGGGGCACTATCGGAATTATCGACCACCCATCGATGCTGGCCATTACTTGTGAGGCTTGGCTGAGAAATCCAACCACTGTCGCCAAGTAAGCCCGCGCCTCACTTCAGAAAATCGATTGCCATGTGCGCGATGTCCGCCGGCTTCTCCATCGGCATGAAATGGTCGAGTCACAACTATAATCCGTATGGTAAATATGCCATAGTCTCTCAATGGCTTCGAAGCAGCCGAAGCATCAAAATGGCGGCGGCGAGGCTTCGGCCGGCGTATATCCTCGAAGCGTCATCTGGGTTGGGAGCGGCAAGGATGACATCTCGATTTTGCCGGGCCCTGTAAAAGGCTCTTTTGGCCATCGGTTGCGACAGGTGCAGAATGGCGAAACGCCGCTCGACATGAAACCGCTGGCGCAGTTTGGAACGGGTGTATTCGAGCTGCGTGAGCGATTCGAACGAAATGCCTTTCGGTTGGTTTACGTCGTGAATTTGAAAAAGGCGATCTATGTGCTGCACGTTTTTATGAAGAAATCGAAATCCGGGATCGGCCTGCCGAAGCCGGACGCTGAACTAATCTCAGCGCGTTTGAAGCGCGCAAGGACGTTGGACGCGGAGGATTAGATGGCTGACATTCCGGCCTACAAGAGCAGCGGGAACGTTTTCGTAGACATCGGCTTTACTCCCGCCGAGGCCGCGGAACTCCTCGCGAAGAGCAAACTCATCAGCGCGATTGGCGAAACCATTAAGCGTCGCAAATTAACCCAACAAGAAGCGGCGCGGCTGTGTGCGACCGACCAGCCGACGCTCTCGAAGGTCCTGCGTGGACGTATGGAAAGTGTGACCATCGATCGCCTATCCACATGGCTTACCGCGCTTGGCCGCACCGTCGAAATACGCATCCGTCCTTATGATGCGAAAGCGAAGCGAGGCAGGCTGGTAGCGATCCCCTGAGGGTAGGTCTCTTCCGACACCGCCGCCGTGTCGCGTGATGCAAGAGCCGCAGAGTAGCGACGTCTTAAAGGCGTGATGAAGCTGAACGCCTCCGCTCTTGCGATCGCTCTTGTGGTTTCGCTCGCCACTTCTGTCCGCGCGGAGCGCTGGTGCGCCGACGGGCCCCATCACGCCCCCGATCGTCCTTGCAGCTACTACGAGGATATTGCCGCCAACGCGCTCGACCGAATGTTCGATGAGTGGTCGAAGACGGACGGCGTGGAAAGCCTCGGCGCAGGACTAAGCTGCAGCGGCGACTACGCCGAGATCACCTTGCACGTGAGCCCCCGCTACTTCTTTTCGTCGTCGCCGCCAATCCCGGAATTCGTCGATGGTGTTGCGGTTCGTATCGAAGCCGAGCTGCGGGAGTGGAGTCCGGACCCCTCTCCTCCACCAGGCGCATCTCAATCAGATCGCAACTTGTATGCGCGAGTAGTCGCCGGGCACGGCAAACAGTGGAGCCAAATTCCAGGCGTCGTGCAATTTGGTTGGTTTGGCTGTACCGCAGACGTCGGGTGCGGCATCGGCGTAATCGTCCAGAGCCGGATGATGCAATCGGTGCGCGACCGAATCCCCGCTTCCATTGACGGTGAACGGATCACTCTGATCCCAATTGGCTGGTTTTGTTAAGCCGGCGTATCACTTCAAAAAATCGATGGCCATCTGCGCGATCTCCGCCGGCTTCTCCATCGGCATGAAATGCCCGGTGTCCGCGACGTTCACCACCCGTCCCTTCGCCAGCTTCGATGCGATGGTGGCCGATAGCGTGATGCCGAGTGAATCGCTCTTCTCGCCGAACAGCACCAGCATCGGAACCGTCGCGCGCACGATGCGCCCCAGCCCATCGAAATCGCGCGAGGTCTCGTAGAAGCGCGCCTCGATCTCGGGCGTGCATTTGAGTTCGCGCTTGCCCTCGGCATTCACCCGCGTGCCGAATTCGCAATAGTCGCGCAGCATCGCCTTGTCCCAGGTGTGGTAGGGCGGCTTGTTGTCGAAGTTCTGAAACATCGCCTCGACACTGTCGAATACGCGCCGGCGCTTCAGCGTTCTCGTCATGAAAGGATCGCGCCATCCGAGTTCCGGCGCGGTCGGCGATTCGAAAATGACCGGCTCGGAGAGCACCGCTCGCGAGATCAAATCCGGGCGCTCGCACGCCAGCGATCCGATCGCGGTCGCGCCGGCCGAATGACCGAAGGCGCGCACGCCGCCGCTAAAGCCCATCGCGATGATAAATCCCGCCAGATCGTCCATCGTCCGCTGCCAGTCGTATTGGCCGTCGGGCGCGGGTGAGCTGTCGCCATGACCGCGCTGATCGTAGCTGTAGACATGACCAATCCGCGTCAGCGCGGACGCAATCGGCGCATAGATGCGGCCGAGAAATCCCGTCGCATGAAGGACGATGATCGGATCGCCGTCACCGCCCCAATCGAGGCAATGGAGGCGCACGCCGTTGACGTTGAGGTTGCCACTTTTCGGTTCCACCATGCTCATGTCGCTTCGGATTTCCCGCCTTTCATCATGTCCGCAAGCGTGATCGGCCTGACCGCATCGCGCGAAGCCTGCTGAACGATCTCGAGGACCTTGCGAATTCGCTCATCCGCGACCTCGTGGCCATCGATCGTCGCCACCGGCTCGAGGATTTGCTCCACCGTAATCGCCGATGGTGCGCGGCACAAATAAATTGGGCGCTCGTCGGCGCTCTCGTCTTCGAGGTTTTCGACGATCAGGCCCGCGTGCTTGAGGCCGTCGAGCACCGGTTCGATCGCGTCGAGGCCGGTTCGCATCTCGGCCGCCAGGCTCTGGTAGCTGACGTGGGCGCCCGCGACGTTCTGGCTCTCCGCCAGGCGAATCATCGCGAGCAGCGCGACGAGGCGCGGAAACTCCGGCGATTGCGGCGTCTGCGCGAAAGCCGGAACCCCGCGCTGTGCCGCCGCCGTCAGTTCGGCGCCGAACAGGATGATGATCCACGCGATATACAACCACACCAGGAAAATCGGCACCGTCGCGAGCGCCCCATAAATCGCGCGATACCGGCTGACGCCGACCTGGAAGTGCACATATCCGTATTGCGCGATTTGAAACGCCACCGCGGTCACAAGCGATCCGATCAGCGCGGCACGCCATTGGACCTTCGTGTAGGGGAAGAAGGTGAACAGAAAAAAGAAGCCGGCCCACGCGAAAATGTACGGCGTCAGGTGCGCGACCGCGTTGGCCGGAATCAGCCGCACCGAAAGATATGCGGTCAGCGCGATCCCGGCGACGATGAACAGCGGCACTGTCAGCAGCACGCTGATGTAGTCGGTGAACTTGCGCACATAGCTGCGGCTCTCCGGCACCCGGAAAATCGTGTTGAAGGCCCGCTCTATGGTGCCCAGCGTCGTGATCACCGTGGCAAGCAGAAACGCGCCGCCCGCGGAGCCCAGCGCCGCCGCGTTGACGTTGTTGATGAACGACATCAGCTCCCTCGAGGTCTCGGCGGAACCGAGCGCGAGGTATTGCCGGATCAGCGGCTGCAACTGATCGGAATAGCCGAAACCCTTCAGCACCGAGAACGCGAGCGCCAGGATCGGCACGATCGATAGCGCGGTGGTATAGGTCAGCGCCGAGGCCCACAAGAATTCGTCGTTGGCGATGAAGCTCTGCACGCAACTACTGACGATGAACCATACACGCAGCATCATGCCGCGAATCGTGTCGCTCGATTCGGACGTGGCCGATGCCGGTGCGAACCACGTTGGTATCGCGCTGCGCGCGGGAGATCCGGCTTTGACGACCGCTTTTTTCAATTGGACCTTCGGATCGGCCTTCGCAATGGTGTCGTGTGCGCTGCGATTGTCGCGGCGCTGGTCGCGGTTAGTCAAGCCGCGTTGCGCCGCTTGAGGCTTTACGATTAGCTCATCGAGCATGGGCCGGCTGGTTGCACGGGGCAAATATCTGTTCGATGGCGAGCGCAAGTTCTACGCGCGCGGCGTTTCGTATGGGCCGTTTCCGCCCAATTCGCGGGGCGAACGCTATCCCGAGCCGGAGCGCGTCGCGGCGGACTTCGCGCTGATGAATCAGATGGGCGCCAACGTGGTGCGATGCTACGTGCCGCCGCCGGGGTGGCTTCTGGAAGAAGCTGTCCGGCACAATTTACGCCTGATGGTCGGTATCCCGTGGCCATTTCATATGGCGTTTCTCGACTCGCGCGAGATGGCTGCCGACATCCGCAGTTCGATTCGCAAGGGCGTCGAGGATCTCAAGCAATACGGCGATGCGATTTTGGCCTACAGCCTCGGCAACGAGGTCCGCTCCGATATAGCGCGATGGCACGGGCCGCGGGCGGTCAGCAACTTCCTCCGCGAGCTTTACGATATCGGCAAGCAAGCCGATCCCGGCGGCCTCTTCACCTACTCGAATTATCCGACCACCGAATATCTCGACCTCAGCTTTCTCGATTTCGTTTGCTTCAACGTCTACCTCCATCGCGAGGAGGATTATCGCCGCTACTTGACGCATCTGATGGCGGCGACCGGCGAGCGTCCGCTGATGCTCAGCGAAACCGGGATGGATACCATTCGCGAGGGTGAGGAGCATCAGGCCGAGCTGCTCGCGTGGCAGGCGCGGCGCCGCCTTCGAAATCGGGCTCTCAGGATTCATCGTGTTCGCGTTCACCGACGAATGGCATACGGGCGGCGTGGAAATCTCCGATTGGGCATTCGGCTTGGTGAAAAAGGATCGCACGCCGAAGCGCGCGTTCGAGGCGGTCGGCGAAATTTTTCGCGGCGCGCTCCCGCCTCCGTTGAAGGTCGCGCCGAAAGCATCGGTGATCGTGCCGGCATACAACGCGGCGGCGACGATCGGCGCATGCCTCGAATCATTGAAGACGTTGCACTATCCAGACTACGAAACGATCGTCGTCGATGACGGTTCGACTGATTCCACCGCGCAGATTGCCGAGGGCACTGGCGCGCGCGTCATTCGCGGCGAGCATCGCGGCCTCGCGGCGGCACGCAATGCCGGAAGCGAAGCAGCCTCGGGCGAAATTGTCGCGTTTATCGATTCGGACGCACGCGCGGACGCGGACTGGCTCTATCACCTCGTCGAAGCCATCACGCGTCGCGGCGCCGCCGCGGCGGGCGGGCCGAACTTCGCGCCGCACGATTGCGATGCCGCGTACGCGTTCGCGCCCGGAATTCCACGTGAGGTGCGTGGCGAGGGCGACCAGCTCACGCAACTGTGCGGATGCAACATGGCGATCACGAAAGCGGCGCTGGCGGAGGTCGGCGGCTTTGATACCTCGTTCATCGCGGCGGGCGACGATGTGGATCTCTCCTGGCGTTTCGCCGATTTGCCCGCTGAAAAAAAAGCCCCGCTGGTTGATGCGCCCGGTGCGGTCGTGATTCACGAACGCCGCGCCACCTTGCGCGACTACCTTCGTCAGCAGCGCAGCTACGGCGTCGGCGAGGGCCTGCTCTACAAAAAGTATCCGCTTCGAACTATTGAGCGCGTCGGACTTTATGGCGGCGCGGGCTCGTGGCTGTCGGCGCTGCTCGGCGGCCCGCGCGTCTATCACGGTGCGTTCGGCCGAGGTCTGTTCCAGTCCGTGTATGCGGGCGCCGACGTTCCGTGGCTCGCGGAGTTGCCGCAAACTTTCGAATGGGTCGTGTTGTCGGTGATCCTCGCGATGGCGGGACGAGTGAGCCCGCTGCTCGGCACACTCGGATGCCTCGGCATCGTGATATGGATCGCGACGGCGATTCTCTCCGCCGTATTCGCCGACGCGGATGGCCGCGAGATTTCGCTCTCGACACGCGTCACCCTCGCGATGCTCTACCTCATCGGACCGCTGGTGCGAAGTTTCGAACGTGAGCGTGTCCGTTTCTCCCTCGCGCGCGATGCCGCTGATGTTCCGACGGTTCCCTTCAGTTCGCGCGGCAGGATCATCTTCAGCAGCGATGACGGCTCGGTCGCGGACACGATGGATTCGGCCGCGCTGCTCGCCGAAATGCGCGCTGCGTTGGTGAAATATGGCCTCGCGGTAGCGGTCACCGACGGATTCAAAGCATGGGACTTGAACATCGTGCTGCCGCCCGCGATTCGATTTCCTCTCAATGCGTTGCGCATGAGCGATGGCACCATCGCGCTCGCATGGCGCACGAAGACCGAACCGACCGGAACCATCATCGCAGCCGTGCTGATTTTCATCGCACTGATAGCATGTGGGTTCAGCGCCATCGGTGCGCTCGGCGGGACTGCCGCGATCATCGCGATCGCAATCGCGCCGGCGATCATTCGCTTGCAGCGAGTGCCGTCGCTGCTCGCGGCGGCCGCTGAGTCGATCGCCAAGGCTAAAGGTTTGTTGATCGCCGTCCACACCGGAGAGACTTTTTGAGCGGCGCACTCGGAATTTACGGCGAGGTGATCCGCAGGATGAGGCAGCACCTGGGG
The DNA here is from genome assembly GCA_963815835.1 of uncultured delta proteobacterium. Lineage (GTDB taxonomy): Bacteria > Desulfobacterota > Binatia > Binatales > Binataceae > DATGKG01. The sequence goes on along the minus strand of CAWFIF010000001.1, from coordinate 354,392 downwards.
CGCTTCATCCTCGCGATCGCCGGCGTCGCGCTGGGCGCCGCGATGGAAGTGCTGAAGCCATGGCCGCTGAAGATCCTCATCGACAATGTGCTGAGCGGCAAACCGCTGCGGCTCGCGTGGATTGCGAATTATTCGAGGATGGATCTGCTGATCGCCGCGTGCGTCGGCGGCGTCCTCATATATCTACTCACCGGAATTCTCACCGTCGCCAACAACTACATTTCGATTTCGATCGGTCAGCGCATGGTCAACGATTTGCGCGGCCAGCTCTTCGATCATCTGCAGCGCCTGTCGCTCGGGTTTCATCGCCGGCGCGAAATCGGCGACCTGATGGTGCGCATCGTCTACGACACCTTCGCGATCCAGACCATCACGATGAACGGCATCTTCCAGATTCTCGCGTCGTCGATTCTGCTGATCGGCATGTTCATCGTGATGATCAAGATCGATGTAACGATGACGCTGATCGCGCTCGGCGTGATCCCGATGCTGGCGATCCTGATCGCATCGGTCAGCGGAACCATCGATAGGCTCGCGACCGAAGCGCGCATCAAGGAGAGCGCCCTGTATACCGTGGCGCATCGCGCGCTCGCGTCGATTCACGTGGTGCAGGCGTTTACGCGCGAGGCCGAATCGTACCGCGAGTTCGTCGAGTCGAGCAGCGAGAGCCTCGGCGAGAACCTGCGCTTGTACACTTTCCAATCCATTTACGCGGGGGGCGTCAGCGTGGTGATCGCGATCGGCACCGCGCTGGTGATGTATTTCGGCGCGCTGCATGTGATGCGCGCGCAACTCACCATCGGCGGCCTGATCGTTTTCACCTCGTATCTCGCGTCGCTGTATGCGCCCATCAACCAGATCTTCCAGACCTACGGAATGGTGCAAGGCGCGAAGGCGGGGCTGCGGCGATGCCTCGAACTGCTGGCGATCGATCCCGAAATTCAGGATCGTCCGGGCGCGCGCGCGATGGCGCGAGTGCGAGGCGAAATCGAATTTGAAAATGTAGTGTTTTCCTACGAAGCGGCGAATCCGGTGCTGAAGGGAATCAGTTTCAAGGCGCGGGCGGGTGAATCGATCGCGATCGTGGGTCCGAGCGGGGCCGGAAAGACCACGATGGCCAGCCTCGTAATGCGGTTTTATGAGCCGCAACAGGGTTCGATCAAAATCGATGGACGCGATCTGCGCGAGGTTACGCTCGCATCGCTGCGAAAAAATATCGCGGTGGTCCTGCAGCCGCCGCTGGTGCTCGGCGACACGCTGCGCGCGAACATCGCGCTCGGAAAACCGGGTTCGAGCGACGACGAAATCGGGCGTGCCGCGGAGATGGCGCGGCTCGATCCGGTGCTCGCGAAGTTGCCGCGCGGCTTCGACGAACAGGTCGGGCAGGGCGGCCACAGCCTGTCCGAAGGCGAGGCGCAACGCGTCACTATCGCTCGCGCGCTGCTCAAGGACGCGCCGATCCTGATCATGGACGAGCCGACCAGCGCGCTCGACACCGAAACCGAATCGTTGGTGCTCGCGGCGGTGCAGGAAGCGATGCGCGGGCGTACCACGCTCGTCATCGCGCATCGGCTGTCGACGATTCAGAATGCCGATCGCATTTTGGTGCTGCGCGACGGAGTCATCGAAGAGCAGGGGAGCTTTCAGGAACTACTCTCGCGCGGCGGATTTTTCAGCTATCTCTACAATTTGCAGGCGTGGAAAGAACCAGTGGCGGAGCAACGATAGGAAACCAGCATGTTGAACATTGGACTTACCGGCGGAATTGGATGCGGCAAGAGCACGGTCACGCGAATTCTCGCCGAGCTCGGCGCGACGGTGATGGACGCCGACAAAATCGCGCATAGCACCTACGCGCCGGGCGGTCCCGCCTACGACGGCGTGGTCGCTGCGTTCGGCAAGGAAGTCCTCGCGCCCGATGGCGCCGTCGATCGCAGCAAGCTCGGGCCGATCGTTTTCAGGGAACCCGCGAAGCTCACCAAGCTCACCGATGCGGTCTGGCCCGCCACCAGGCAGCGCATTCGCGAGATGATCGCCGAGGCGCGCGCGAAGGGCGAGCGCAAACCAATCGTGGTCGAGGCCGCCATCCTCATCGAGGCGAATTGGCAATCGGTGTTCGACGAAATCTGGCTCATCGTTGCCTCGAAAGAGAGGGTGGTCGAGCGCGTCGAGCGCGATCGCGGACTCAAGCCCGAGCAAACCGAAGCGCGAATCAGGGCGCAGCTTCCGGACGAGGAGCGGCGCAAGCACGCGACGCTCGTGATCGAGAACAACGGCAGCATCGCGGAGCTTCAGCAGCTACTCGCGAGGATCTGGGCGGAGGCGCTGATGCGAAACGGCTAGCCAGTAAGCGCGGCCATCGTCGCGAGGACGACTAGCTCGCAGACCGCCATGCCCCCCGCGAGTGCATATCCGGCGGCGCCGCCGAGGCGGCGGCTCAGCACGAGGCGTATCGCGAGAATCGTCAGTGCGAGCGCGACGATCACCGCGAGGCCGACGTTCTCATAAAGCCCCATCGTAAGGCCGAGCGCGATCGCGCTCGAAATCGAGAACTCCCGAAAGCGGATCGGTCCTTCGTACGGCACGCCGAGGCCCCATCGCTCGAGGGGGCGCAGGCCGTACCCGTTCGGCACCATCGCCCATCGCGACAGCATGGTCCCCATCACCAGCGTGCCGCTGCGGCTGGCCGGATCGTGAATCCGTGCAAGCAAATAGACTATCGCGATGAACCAAGCGATTGCGGCGAGCGCTCCGATTGGGCCGATGCGCGCGAGGCCAGTCGAAGCGGGACGCGAACCGATGCGGATCGCGTCGATTAGATCGGCGACGCCGAGCGCATCGAGCCCGCCAGCCGCAGATTCGATGAGGAAAATCACCAGTAGCGATCGTGGCACTGGCGAGAGAAAACTGCCGAGTGTCCGATCGACGAATGCAAAGAGGATCCCCGCTACGAACCCAATCACGGGCAGGAAAACCAGCGCTCGCGCACGCTGCTCCGCGTCGCCGAACTCCCGCCGCGCGAACAGTGACCATCGCGAGAGGGTCGCGATCGCGATCAGCAATTCGTGCGCGAGATTTGCGGGGGTTTCGCGATGCGACGGTTCAGTTTCCATCGTGGTCGATTTCTAAGTTGCGTCTAAGTTGGCCACACTAGCGGAACCATCGGGGCCTTCTCTATAACGGATAGAATGAAGATTCTCGTGATGGGCGCCGGCGCGATCGGCGCATTCTATGGCGCATGGCTTAAGCGAGCCGGCGACGAGGTTTATTTCTGCGCGCGCGGTGAGCATCTGCACGCGCTCAAAAGCAACGGCCTCGAGGTGAAGAGCGTGAACGGCGACTTTCACCTCCTGGTGAAGGCTTCGTCCGATCCGCGGGAGTTCGCTCCCTATGAATTGATCCTGTTTTGCGTCAAGTCGCAGGATACCATCTCAGCAGCGAAGCAGCTCGTCGGATGTCTCGCCGAAGGCGGCGCGGTGCTGACGCTGCAAAACGGCGTCGAGAACGAAGCGCTGCTGTGCGAAGTGTTCCCGCGCGATCAGGTGATGGGCGGCAATGCGCGCGTCGGCGCCGAGATCACCGCGCCCGGAAAACTTCTGCACACGGTCGGCGGAAATGCGGAGATCGGCGAACTCGACGGACGCAAAACCCCGCGCGCGCTTCGAATCGCGGAAAGTTTTCGCCGCGCCGGAATCCTCGGCGACCTGACCGACGATCTCCTGACCATCCGGTGGCACAAGCTGATGGGCAATAACGGCACCAACACCGTTTGCACGCTGGGACGCTGCACGGTGGGCGCCGCGATTGCCGATCCCGAGGGCGCCGCGCTGGTGCGGCAGTTGTTCATCGAGACTGTGTGGGTGGGCAGCGCTGAAGGTGCGAAGCTTACGGAAGAGCAGGCGGACAGGCAGCTTCACCAAATGAGCAAGTATCCCAATCTCAATTCCATTCGCCCTTCGACGCTGCAGGACTTCGAGAAGGGTAAGCGCCTGGAGTACGATGCGATCACCGGCGCGATCCTCAGGGCGGCGAAACGGCACGGAATCGCGGTGCCCGCGACGGAGACCGTGCACGCGCTCCTGAAACTCCTCGACGCGGGAATCGCCGCGCGGTGAGCCCGCCCGCATGAAAATTCTGGTGATGGGCGCGGGCGCGATCGGCGCCTACTTCGGTGCGCGACTCCAGCAGGCCGGCGAAGAGGTGATATTCTGTGCGCGCGGGCGGAATCTGCAGGCGCTCAACGAGCACGGCCTCGAGATGAAGAGCCCGCGCGGCGATTTCCAAGGGCCCGTGCGCGCGACCGGCAATCCTCGCGAGTTCGCGCCTTACGATCTGATTCTCTTTTGCGTCAAGGCCTATGACACCGATGCCGCCGCACAGTCGATTGCCGGATGCCTCGCGCCAGGCGGCGCGATCCTTACGCTCCAGAACGGCGTGGAGAGTGAATCGCGACTCGCCGAATATTTCGGCCGCGAGGTGATCATGGCGGGCTGCGCGCGCGCGGGCGTCGAGCTGATCGCGCCCGGCAAGATTCTTCATGTGACCACCGGTGTCATCGAGTACGGCGAGCTCGACGGACGCGAAACTCCACGCGCGCTGAAGATCACCGATGCGTTTCGGCGCGCGGGAATTTTCGGCGAGCTGGTTTCCGACATCTTCAGCTTCCGATGGTCGAAGCTGCTGTGGAATTCGGCTTTCAACACGGTGACGACGCTGACGCGCCGAACGGTCGGGGAGGTGCTCGAAGATCCCGACGGCGCGGCGCTGATTCGCACATTGATGAACGAGACGCTGGCGGTCGCGCAAGCTGACGGAGCGAAGCTGGGGCCGGACCGTATCGAGTCGCTGCTCGACCATTCGCGAAAGAATTTGCGCGCGCTCAAGACCTCGACGCGCCAGGATTACGATCGTGGAGCGCGGCTGGAATACGACGCACTCAGTGGAGCTGTGGTGCGCGCCGCGCATCGTCATAACATCGCCGTCCCCGCCATGGAGACAGTACACGCGCTGATGCGGCTGCTCGATCTAAGTACTGCCGCTCAGGCGATTTCGAGCAAGCCGTAAAGCAGAAAATACTGAACGGTCGACATTATTTTCTCGAGTTCGACCGCGGGCTTGAAGCGCTCGGCCGCATCCTTCACCGTCGGCGACTGATGCACCAGGGCGAGCAGCCGCAGCGCGTCGGCATTGAGCTCTGCGGGCCGTACCAGGAGCCAGGGACTCAGGCGCGCCATCAGCTTCGACTTGGCGCTCGCATCGAGGCTCGACCGCTCTTCGATGAACGTCGTGCCCTCGGGCACCCTCAGCTTCGCAGCCAGCATCGCGCGCTCGCCGCGGGTGGCGAGGTCGCGCGCGGCGATCATCTTGTCGATGCGCTCGCTGGTCAGGATGATTTGCCCGGCACCTTGAATATCAACCGCCGCGGTCCATCCGGTGGGAGGCTCGGCGGCATGTTGCAGGACATTGATCGCGATTCTGAGCCCGCGAACTCCCATCGTCTCAAGATGCTCGCGCCGCAGGAGCGTGTCGCGTTCGAACTCCGCGCCGAGATTCGGATGATCGGCGGCGGCGTAAATCGCGCAGTAGTCATTCAGGCTGCTGCCGGGACATTGCAGAATCAGAACCTTTATATTGGGCGCAGGCAGCGCCGCGCGGATGTGTTGCTCGACTGTCTCACCCGCGAGCTCGGGCCATTCGGCGAGAATTACAGCGCGCCCATTTTTCGCGAGATAGGCGGGGATTTCGCGGAGCAGGCGCAGCGGCAGCTCATCACCACGAGGGCCGCCGTATTCAAAGGACGCTGGCGCGAGGCCCGGCGGCGCGGATACGAAGGGCGGCTGCGAAATGATGATGTCGAAAGTCTCACCTGCGACGGGCGCGAACATATCGCCATCGCGGAACTCGACATTGTCGATGCCGTTGAGCGCCGCGTTGATCCGCGACAGCGCGATGGCGCGTGCATTGATGTCGGTGCCGATCACCCGATCCACTTGCGATGCGAGACTCAGCGCGCCGGTGCCCGCGCCGCATCCTACATCCAACCCGCGCGCGAGCCGCCGCGAGGGTTTGCTCGCATCGCACATGAACGTGGTGGTCTGGCCGGCGCCCATGACAGCGTCGTCACCATGCGAGAGATGATCGCAAATCACGAAAATGTCGTTGAACAGATTGAGGTTAAACGGCGAGACGTAATTTCCGTCATCGAGGCGGCGAATGAAACCCGCCTCGACGAGCGCGTCGAGTGACACGTCGCCGAGAGCGGATTCAGCCTCGGCGCGCGATACGGCGTCGTCGAACATCAGCATGCGCATCGCGTATCCGGCGGGATCGCGCATCCGGCGCAGATGCCATTTGCGGATCGGGGCCCGCGCGGCATCGAGCATGAAGATGCCGATCTGAGTGACTTCCTGAGCGCGGCTCATCGTCACGCCGATGGTGCGCAACCGAATGCCGAGTGCGCGCCAGAGCTCCGGCGGCATCGCCGTCATCCTCGAAACGTCGGGCAGAGACATAACGATCAGACTACGACCGTAACTCGAAGGTGACAAGTTGTTGACGAATTGTCAGCCTAGTGCTTCTCGAATTGCTTCGCGCCGAAGAGCGTGTCCCACGCCTTCTTGTCCTGCGTCGGCGGTCGATTCTTGAGCTGATCGGCCATCGCCGCGAAGCCGGCCTGCACCGCGGGACGCGCGCGCATGCCCTCGTACCACTTTTTCAGATGCGGGAAATCGTCGAGGTTCTGTCCCTGCATGTTGTGCGGAACGAGCCACGGATAAATCGCGATGTCCGCGATCGAGTAGTCGCCCGCGATGTAGGGTGACTGGCTGAGCTGTTTATCTATCACATTGTAGATGCGCTTCGCTTCGTTGGTGTAGCGATTGATCGCGTACTCCAGCTTCTCGGGCGCGTAGACGCGGAAGTGATGCGCCTGGCCGAGCATCGGACCGACGCTCGCCATCTGGAACATCAGCCACTGGAGGACGTTGTACTTGCCGCGCGCGTCCGACGGCATCAGCTTGCCGGTCTTCTCGGCGAGGTACATCAGGATGGCGCCGGATTCGAAAATCGCGATTGGCTTTCCATCGGGACCATCCGGATCGATGATCGCCGGCATCCGGTTGTTGGGGCTGATCTTCAGGAACTCGGGCTTGAACTGATCGCCCGCGCCGATATTGACCGGGATGATGTTGTACTTGAGGCCGACCTCTTCGCACATCACGGTGATTTTGTAGCCGTTGGGCGTGGGCCAGAAATAAATGTCGATCATTAGGATGGCTCCTCCGATTGCTCCGGTACGAGTTGCTGAATACTCGACCGACTTTGCCTGTATCGAGGCGAAAGAATCAAGCCAGAACGGTTAGTCAGGCACCTTATCGGCGTCGCCCTTGCGCACGCCCATAAGGTAGGCCTCGATAAACGGATCGATCGCGCCGTCGAGGACCGCGGCCGTGTTGCCGATTTCGACACCGGTACGATGGTCCTTCACCATCTGATACGGCTGCAGCACATAAGAGCGAATCTGGCTGCCCCACGCGATGTCCTTCTTGTCCTTGCTGAACTTCTCGAGTTCCTCGCGCTTCTTGCGCTCCTCGAGTTCGAACAGACGAGCGCGCAAAATCTTCATCGCCATCGCGCGATTCTTGTGCTGCGAGCGCTCGTTCTGGCAGGTCACGACGATACCGGTGGGGATATGGGTGAAGCGCACCGCGGAATCGGTCTTGTTGACGTGCTGACCGCCGGCGCCGCTCGCGCGAAAAGTATCGATGCGAAGATCGGCGGGATTGATCGTCACCTCAATCTTGTCGTCGATCGCGGGAAACACGAACACCGACGCGAACGAGGTGTGGCGGCGCGCGTTCGCATCGTAAGGTGAGATACGCACCAGGCGATGAATCCCGACCTCGGCTTTCAGGTAGCCATAGGCATACTCGCCGTCGACTTCGAAGGTCGCGCTCTTGATGCCGGCGCCTTCGCCGGGTTGCAGGTCGGCGACATCGACCGTGAAACCGTGACGCTCGGCCCATCGCAGATACAGCCGCAGCAGCATCTCGGCCCAATCCTGCGCCTCCATGCCGCCGGCGCCCGGATGAATGGAGACGATCGCGCCGAGGCGATCGTGCTGCCCGCCGAGCATCACCTGGAGCTCATGCTTTTCGAGTTCGGTGCGCGCCGCCGCCAGCGCAGATTCGGCCTCGTGCGCGGCCTCGGAATCATCGCCGCCTTCTTCCTCGGCCATTTGGAAAAACACGCGCGCCTCCTCGAGGCGTTCGCGCAGGCGCTGGAATCCCTCGACCTGGCTCTTGAGCTGGTCCTGTTCTTTCAGGATGCTTTGCGCGTTTTCAGGGCGATCCCAAAATTCCTGTTTGCTGGACAGTTCGAGGAGTTCTTTTTGGCGGGCAGTCAGTTTGGGGAGGTCAAAGACGCCTCCCGAGCTTTTCCGCGCGGGATTCAAAATCGCTCAGTTGTTCTCTGATGTCGCTGATCATTCTTTTTATCCTCGCTTGAGCTGGTTGCTAGTTCCTTAGTTCCCGAACAGGTCGCGCACGAGACGTTCAAGATCAATTCCAAGATGACTTGCGACTTCGGACAACACTCCATGTAACGTACCGACCCTCAAAGACTTATGGGCCGGAATCGTGATGTGATATTCGACTCCTTCAATATTCGCGGTCAGCCGAATGTGGCTGCCTGTCTGCCGGACAACTCTATACCCGTATCGTGCGAGAAGACTCGCCAGGCCCTGCCCTGACAGATCCCTCGGAAGTCTCAAGCCGAAATAACTTCGTCTTTTACGAAGTGAAGTCGAATGAGTTTCGGACGATCCTTCTCTTCAAAGTGACAGCGAACTGCGTCCTGAACTTCGTTCCTTAACTCACTCACGTTGTCAGCTTGTGTGAAAATCGCGTGACCTACGGCACGCGCTTCATACCCGCCTTCAGGTGATTCTTCGACTGTGAAGATTATCTCAGTGTCCACGGCCTGATCATTCTGACAGAAAGCGCGCGATCAATTAATGGCTACGCGCTTGCCGTTGCGAGAGGAGAGGATCTCCTCGATGTGCGCTTCCAGCGGCTTCAGCTTGCGCGGCCAGCGCCATCCCCAGATGAGCGCGATCGCCGTCAGTACGAGGCAAATCTCCGCGAAGACGTCGCCGACCATCGTGTAGAGCGTGCGCCTCGGATGCCACGCGACGTCCTCGATCTCGGTGCCGCGCTTGAAGAGCGGCGTGGTCGCCGTGATGCTGCCGTCATTCAGTATGATCGCGCTGATGCCGGTGTTGGCGACGCGAATCATCGGAACCTTGGTCTCGACCGAGCGCATCGCCGCCATCGCGAGGAGCTGGTACGGTGCCGAACTGGTGCCATACCACGCATCGTTGGTGATGTTCACCATCACGTCGGCGCCTTCCTTCACCGATCGCCGCGCGAGGTCTGGGAAAATACTCTCGTAACAAATCAGCACGCTAAGCTTGGCGCCCTTGACCTCGAACAAGCGTCTGCTGCTTGCCGGGAATCATGTCGCCCATGCCATGGACGATGCGATTGACGAAAAATCCCAACACGCTGCGCGCCGGAACGTATTCGCCGAATGGAACCAATTGAATCTTGTCGTACCAGCCGTCGACCTCACCTTGCGCGGAAACCAGGTACGCGCGATTGGCAAAGCCGATGATTCGATCGTCCTTGGCGACCAGCGCCGGCGCGCCGAAGAGGATCGGCTTGCCGAGCTCGCGCGCGAGTTGCAGCAGCGAGTTGCGGAAGTTGGCGTCGTCGGTCGCGCCGGCTGGATAGCGATCGTCGGGCTGGAACAAAAACGTCGCGGCGGCCTCGGGCCACACAATCAGGTGCGCACCCTGCTTGGCGCCCTGCATACTCTGGTCGGTGTAGATTTTGAAGGTCGGGGCCAGCGCGTTCTGATCCCATTTGACGCTCTGGGGGATGTTGCCCTGCACCATCGCGACCCGAAAGCTGCCTGCGGGCTTGATGGTCTTCAGTTCATGCATGCGCCAGTTGCCGAACACGATCGCCGCGATCATGACTCCGGTAAGGACGGAGAGGCTCAAGGTCTGGAGGCGGCGCGAGCCGCGGCGCAGCAGCACTAGGAAGACCACAACATTGAAGAAAATGATCAGCGCGGAAACTCCATAGGTGCCGGTGAATTCCGCGAACTGGATCAGTTCCAGGTTACGATACTGGGTTTCGCCGAGCAGGTTCCATGGGAATCCGATCGGAAAATAAGTGCGAACCAGTTCAAGCGCGGCCCATGCGATCGGCATCGTAATCACGATCGGAAGGCGCAATCGGCGCGCGGTGAATTCTCCCGCCCACAGCGCGATTGCGGTGTAGATAGCGACCACCCCCGCCAGCAGCAGCATCGGTATCAGCGACAAAACAAAATGTACGCCGGCAAATTCATTGAGCGTGATGACGACCCAGTAGAGCGAGCCGACGTAGCATGCGAGGCCCTGGAGCCATCCCCACCAGAAAACCTTTTTGAGCGGCTCGCCCTCGACCGCATAAAAGAACGGGACGAATGCCACCCACGCCAGCAGACTGATGTCGAATTTCGGGAACGCGAGCGCGAGCGCAAGCCCGCTCGCAATCACGAGTGCTGCGCGGGTCACGGTGTTCGACGAAATTCTCACCGGAGTTCGAAAATCTCTCCTAGGGGAATCACGCCCGCGCACGGAGGTTTGCCGTTGAAGTGTTCGTAAATTTCATCGACATCGCGCCAGCTCGCCACCAGAGCCACCGAGAGCTGTGGCTTAAGCGGCAGATCGCCGAGCACGCGCCATTCGCGCTCAAAGGTCCAGTCAATCGGCGGATTGCGGGTCATGTCGATACTCACGACGCGCCACATCTCGTCTTCGTCGAGGATAGCCGCGGCCTCGGCGCTCGGCATATAGATGACCGGCCGCGCTCCCATCGAGAAAGCATACCGTTTATCGACGGCAACGCCGAAGGGTTCGTAGCGCCGCCGATTGCGCGGCGTCAGCAGATGCCCCAGTTCATGCGGGGGCGCATCGAAGAGGCATACGCCCCGTTGGCCGCCCGCGATCATCCGGGTTGAGCCGCGCACCAGGTTGTCCTCGAGAATCCAGAGCAGATTATCCAGCGCCGAGGTTTTTCCCGACGCGCGGGTGAAATGCGCGAGCGTCGGCGCAGAGGGAAGCTTGAAAGATTCGCGCTTCATCGCGGCTTGCGAATGCGCTTCCGTTTCGGCGAGGCACTCATGATCTCGGCGAGTTCGCGCTCGCGTGCGAACATTTTACGCGCCTCGGCCGGCGAGCGCTCGTGATCGTAGCCCAGCAGATGGAGGAATCCATGAATCAGCAGGGTGCGCAGACGCTCTGCGGGCTTGACGGAATACTCGCGAGACTGCGCGAGCGCGGTATCGATGGAGATCACGACGTCACCCAGCGGCAGGCCTCGGCTGTTCGGTATCGCGCGAGGATCAGGCGGAGTGCCATCGCGCTCCTCGATCTGTGAGAAGGAGAGCACGTCGGTCGCGCGATCCCTCTTGCGATACTCGCGATTGAGCGCGCGAATCGATTCGTCCGAAGTGAGGGTCAGCGAGAGCTCGCAATCGGGAAGCCCGGCGGCCTTCATCAGCGTAAGGGCGTCGCGCTTGAGCGCGCGGCTATAGCGTCGCCCTTTTGGCGATGCGCAACGAAACTCGACCCCCAAGCTACGGCTTGCCGTTGGTGTCGGGGGTGTCCTGGACGGCGTCGCCGCGATTGAATGCCTCGTACGCCAGGATGATCCGCTGCACCAATCGATGCCGCACCACGTCGCGATCATCAAATATCGTGAAGTTGATACCTGGAGTATTGGCGAGCACGGTGCGCGCTTCTTTGAGTCCCGAAAGCTTCCCGCTTGGCAGGTCGATTTGCGTGATGTCGCCGGTCACCACCGCCTTGGAGTTGTAGCCCAGGCGCGTTAAGAACATCTTCATCTGCTCGGTGGTGGTATTCTGCGCTTCATCGAGGATGATGAACGAATCGTTGAGCGTGCGCCCGCGCATGAAGGCCAGCGGCGCCACCTCGATAGTGCCGCGCTCGAGCATCCTGCGCGCGCGATCGAAATCGACCATGTCGTGCAGCGCGTCGTAGAGCGGCCGCAGGTAAGGATTCACCTTCTCGGAGAGATCACCAGGAAGAAAGCCGAGTTTCTCGCCGGCCTCGACTGCCGGACGGCATAGCACCATCCGCGTGACCTGATTCTTCATCAGCGCCGCCAGCGCCATCGCCATCGCGAGGTAGGTCTTGCCGGTACCGGCCGGGCCGATGCCGAACACGATGTCGTGGTTGCGGATCGCGTCGATATAGAGCTTCTGATTCATGCTCTTTGGGCGCGATGACGCGCTTGTGCGCCGACACGTAGACCGTATCGAGGAAGATATCCTTCAAGTCGGCGTTGCGGTCGCCCCGCAGAATCCGAATTCCGTATTCGACGTCGCTGCCGAAAACCGGATGCCCACGCTTGAGCAATTCGTACAAGTCGCCGAGCAGCTTGCCTGTCATCGCCTGCTCGGCGTGGCCTCCCGAGATGCGCAGGGAGGTGCCGGTCACCGCGATGCGAACCCCGAGCGCCTGCTCGATGGTACGGATGTGCGAATCGTGCTGGCCGAGCAAATCGGAAAACAGCCGTGGATCGTCGAAGTGGAGCTCGAGAGAGTCTTCAGCAACTAGTTGGGAAATATTACTGCTAGACCTCGCTGAATCAGGATACTTGGCGCCGTTGGTAAACGACGCGTTGGCCAATCCTAACGCTTTTTCTTCTCTCATTAAAAGGTGCGGATACTGATTCTTCCTCATCTCCTCCCCGCGCTGTTGATAGTGGCATCCAGACACGGGTGTGGAGAAGCATGCAACACAAATATAATGATGAAAGCTCGGAGTTGCTGATGGCGGCAGCAACGCGCTTATGGATCGTCTAATGGTGACGCTGGGCCCAGCTTCTACCCGCAGTACCGATCGCTTATGATGGTTATTATGGCGACTTTTCTTCATTTCCTCGAAGCAGCTATGGATCGTGCCCAATACGAGAAGACTGAAGAAGGGGAATGGTTTGCCTCCATTCCGGGTTTCGCCGGATTGTGGGCGACCGGTCCAACCATTGAAGCGACTAGAAAAGACTTGCTGGAGGCTTTGGATGGCTGGATCGAGGTGACGATCAAGACGGGAAATCGCGTGCCCGACATCGGCGGAATCAGTCTCTACGATAATCTTCTAAAGGTTGCCGACGACTAGCGTCACGTGCCGCTTTTTCCCTGCTCGCGACGCGAGTTCATTAGAAAACTAAGGGCGCTTGGATACTCGGGGCCCTTTGCAGGCGGCAATCACCAATATATGAGCAAGCGGGGAGCGCGCGTACGCATTCCGAATCCTCATCGTGGCGATATCAGCGTTTCGTTGATCAGGCGCATTCTTCAAATTTCCGGCATCGACCAGCACGATTGGGAGAACGCCTGAGGCCTCCCTGAAAGAGCAATTCAGCTTCAATCGCTCATGTCTGGGCTCACAATCGAAGCAACTCGCGCCAGCGCCGCGTCGAGCTTCGAGGGATCCTTGCCGCCGGCCTGCGCGAAGTCGGGGCGTCCGCCACCAGAGCCGCCAACGATCGGCGCGATCTCCTTGATGATGTCGCCGGCCTTATGCCTGGTCGCGAGGTCCGGCGTAACCGCCACCACCAGCGCGACCTTGTCGCCGAGATCCGAGCCGACCACCGCGACGCATGAGCCATGCTTCTGACGCATCTTGTCGGCGATCTCGCGCAGCGATGCGGCCTCGATACCCTCGACCTTGCGCGTCACGACCTTTACGCCATGCGCTACGACGACGTTCTCACCCGAGCCGGCGGCGCTGACCTCGCCCGAGGCGAGCTTCTGTTCGAGTGCGCGCAGCTTCTTTTCCAGTTCCTTTTCGCGCGCGACCAGCTTTTCGAGGCGGTCGAGCGCCTGCGCATCGCGCGCGCCGAGGTAGTGCCCGATATCTTCGAGAATCTTCTCGCGCTTGCGGACCACTTCCAGAGCGCCCTGGCCGGTCAGCGCCTCGACGCGCCGCACACCCGCCGCGATTCCCGATTCGGCCTCGAGTTTGAACATGCCGATTTGCCCGGTCGCGTCAACATGGGTGCCGCCGCATAGCTCGACCGAAAAATCGCCCATCCTGATGACGCGGACGCGGTCGCCATACTTGTCGCCGAAAAACGCGAGCGCGCCCGCCTTGATGGCGTCGTCATAGGCCATCTCATCGGTCCGGACGGCGGCGTTCTCGCGGATGCGCGCGTTGATTTCCTCCTCGATAGTTTCGAGGTCGCCTTCGGAAATCGCCCCGTTGTGGTGGAAGTCGAAGCGCAGGCGATCTGGCGCGACCAGCGAGCCCGCCTGATGCACGCCCTTTCCGAGCACGTCGCGCAGCGCGTAGTGGAGAATGTGGGTGGCCGAATGATTGCGCATCGAGGCATCGCGCCGCTCGCGATCGACCTTGAGATGCACGCGGCGGCCTTTTTCGAATTCGCCGATCTCGCCGCGCAGCAAGCGCCCGAGGTGCACGATGGAGCCGTCGGTCTTGTGCGTATCAACTACTTCGAGCAGCGCGCCCGATTCGGCCTCGATGACACCGCGATCTCCGACCTGGCCACCGCCTTCCGGATAGAAGGGTGTCTCCGCGACGACCACCGCGACGGTTTCCGCATCCTTGCCGCTGGCGGCGAGGATCTCGGCGTCGCGTTCGTATTCGTGATAGCCCACGAAGCGCGAGGAAGTGCCTGCCCCGAGCTGAATCTCCGGCGCGGCCATGTCGTCCTTGCGTGCCGCGCGTGCACGCTCGCGCTGCTCGTCCATCAGGCGTTCGAAGCCCGCGACATCGACGTCGATTCCTTCGTTGCGCAGCACGTCCTGCGTCAGATCGAGCGGAAAACCATAGGTGTCGTAGAGTTTGAAGGCGACATCGCCCGATAGAACCCGCGCCCCACCGCGAGCAATGCGATTGCGTTCCGTTTCGATTAGTTCAAGACCGCGATCCAATGTCTCACCGAATCGAATTTCCTCGTCGGTCAGAACTTTTCTTATTTGCCCTCCATTTTTGATAAGTTCGGGATAGGCGTCGCCCATTGCTGTTTGGACCGCGTCGAAGACTTTGGCAAGGAACGGTCGATCTATTCCAAGATAACGTCCGTGTCGAGCGGCGCGTCGAATTAGTCGTCGCATTACGTACTCGCGATCTGAATTGCCAGGAGCTAGGCCTTCGCATGCGAGCATCGAGACTGCTCGAGCGTGATCTGCGATCGCACGATAAGATACGTCCTTCCTAGGGTCCTGCCCGTATCGAGGTGCAGCTACATGAGAGAGCTGACCCTTACTCTCACGAGTCGTCGTAGCGACGGCTATTTCTTCGATCCCCTCTATGATGGTCTGGAACAAATCGATGTCGTAGTTTCCGAGCAGCTTGCCGGTTTCGAGGCTCTGTATCGCCGCCGCGATGCGCTCCAGGCCGCTTCCAGTATCGACATGCTTCATCGGAAGGGGGGTCAGCTTGCCCGACGAGTCGCGGTTGTACTGGATGAAGACCAGATTGCCGAGCTCGATGAAGCGCTCGCATCCTTCGACGTTGACCGCGCACTTCTGACCCGGATGGGTCGCGCCCTTGCACGCGGCCTCGCCGCGATCGAAGTGGATCTCCGAGCATGGTCCGCATGGCCCGGTGTCGCCCATCTCCCAGAAATTTTCCTTCTCGAAGCGCAGGATACGCCCCGGCAGCAGGTCGGGAATCTTCTTCCATACCGCTTCGGCTTCGTCATCGTCGGTGTAAATCGTCGCCCAGAGCCGGTCGGCGGGAATCTTCCAGACCCTGGTGATGAGCTCCCAATGCCAGGGGATGGCCGCCTCTTTGTAGTAATCGCCGAACGACCAGTTACCCAGCATCTCAAAAAAAGTGTGATGGTAGGTGTCGCGGCCGACCGCTTCGAGGTCGTTGTGTTTGCCCGAGATGCGCAGGCATTTCTGGCAATCCACCACGCGCCGCGAGGCCGGCGTGCGGATGCCGAGGAAATAGTCCTTGAACGGGACCATCCCGGCGTTGGTGAAAAGAAGCGTCGGGTCGCCCTTGGGAATCAGCGAAGCCGAGGGCACGATTTCATGTTGCCGTTCCTTGAAGAAATCAAGAAAAGATTGCCTTATTTTGGCGGTCGTCCACTGCATAGAGGGTTTATTTTAACTTACTCGCGCTTCCGGTTCCCACCGCCTATCGACGGTTCTCACGCGAGTTTCAGCTACAATGAACGATGTGGAAACGAGTCATCAGGACTTCGCCGCTACGGCCGAGACTTACCAGCCGAAGCCAAAAATCCCGGACTCGGCGTTGAGTCCGAATGGACGCGCGGCGTCGTCCGATACGCCTGCAGAATCGGGATTCAAGAATTTCCTCTTCACGCATAAGGGCGACCTGACGCTGGCGTTCTCGGCCTTCGTCTACGTCGTTGCGTGGGCGGCGCTGCGGTTCACACCGTGGCGGACGGCGGCCGAGATGGTGGTCGCGATTGCGGAGGCGGCGCTGATCGGCGGGCTATGCGATTACATCGCGCTCAGGATGATCTTCGAGCGCAAATGGTATCTCCCCGGCTCGGGCGTGCTGCCGCGCAATCGCGTCAAGCTCATCGACGGCATCTCCTCGACCATCGAGAAGGAGTGGCTGACGCCGGCGATGATCGGCGACAAACTGAACCGGATGAACCTGGTTGGGCGGCTGGGAACGTCCCTGGAGGAGGTCAACCTGGCGGAGTTCCTGGCGCAGCCGGCCTTCGACCGCCTGCTCAATCGCGCCGCGATGTATTTCGAAGCGCCCGAGGTCGTCGATCGGCTCGAGACGTTTCTGCGCAAGGCGTTGCCGAACTCTTATCGACGCATCTACGCCGCGCTCAATCGCATCGGGGTCCAATCGATAAGCTCGCAGGTCGCATCGAACCTTCGCACCCGGCTGCCGCAGCTTCGCAACGATCCCGAACTGATGGCGACGCTGGAAAGCGCGGTGCATGAAATTGGCCAGCAGCTTCACGATCCCGACAGCCCCGCGCATGAGCTCGCGAGCCGCGTTATCGATACCTTCGTGGCGCGCGCGGTGGAGACCAGCCGTGGGCAGATAACCGAAATGGTCAAGGAAAACCTGATGAAGCTCGACGACGAGAGAATCAGGGTCCAGATTGAATCGAAGACACGACAGCACCTGGACTGGATACGTGTCAACGGCGGCATCTTCGGCGCGATCTTCGGGCTGATGTTCGCGCTGTCGCGAATCCTCGCGCATCACGGCACCGAGATCATCCAGCGCCTGCACCTCCTTTAAGGGTCCGAAAACTGGCCGCTTTCCTTCACCTTCTCTCCCTACTGGGAGAGACAAGAGTGAGGACGCAATTCCACTAATCGCCACCGCATAGGGTCGAATACTTTTCCTCGGTTGTTTCCTAACTTTGGTATCTGTCGGGAAGATCCTGACACGGGTTGCAGGTTGCCATTGAACATATCGCGCGATCGCTATTATTGTCCGCACGGGATCGCTAATTTTGTCCGGCTAGTCTGCGACGGAAAATCCAACGCTGGCAGGTGAAAACATGAGTGGCGACCTGGTGCTCTATGATTCCACGGATCGCATCGCGACCATCACGCTTAATCGTCCCGACAAGCTCAATGCGCTTTCCAACGGACTGGTCGCCGAACTGCGCGACGCCCTGATCCATTTCGAATCGAGTGATGACCGCGTCGCGATTCTCACCGGCGCGGGCGAGCGCGCTTTTTCCGCCGGCGCCGACCTGCGCGATCCTCCGCGCGACCCGGAGCTGTGGGAATGTATGCCCGGCGTCGGCGTCGCGACGACCAAACCGACCATCGCGGTGGTCGCGGGGCATTGCGTGGGAGGCGCGTGCTGTCTGGTCGAATTTTCCACGCTTGCGATTGCGGCCGACAACGCAGATTTTTCTTATCCCGAAGCGCAGATGGGTTTCTGCGGCGGACTCATCGCGAGTCTCGCGATTCGCATCCCCTACAAAATCGCGATGGAGCTGATGCTGACCGGCACCCATATGAATGCCCAGCGCGCCTATCAGGTCGGGATGGTCAATGCTGTAGTTCCAATCAAGGATCGGATGCAGGCAGCGCTGGAGTACGCGCACAAACTGGCGGATAGCGCGCCGCTCGTGATCGAGCTGCTCGAAACCTTCACCCGCGAATCGATCCTGCCGCGGGGGCCTTCGGAGTTGCAGGGGATTGCGCGGCGTCACCTGCAGAAGGTGTCGCGCTCCGCCGATGCGCGCGAAGGTGGGAGCGCGTTCGCCGAAAAGCGTAAGCCTCGGTTCCAAGGTCGCTGATTGCAGCTGCGGCTTCCAGCGCGAACCATCGATCGCATCAGCGTAGCGATAATCGTGGTCGCGATCGTCGCCGGTATTGCCCTTCGCGTGTGCAGGCTCGGGACCGTGCCGCTCGGACTTCATCCCGACGAAGCCTGCGACGGATACGACGCGTACAGCATCTGGATGACCGGCCGCGATCATCACGGCAATTTTCTTCCGCTCGCGATGCAGGGATTCAATGACTATCGGATGCCGCTGTTCCAGTATTCGATTGTGCCGTTAGTCGCGGCATTCGGACTCAAGACCTCGGTGGTCAGATTCGGCGCCGCGTTATGGGGAATCGCTGACCTGCTCGCGGTCACCGCCATCGCGGCACTGATGCTGGGTCTGCCCGGTGCGGCGGCGGCGTCGCTTTTGTATGCGCTCTCGCCATGGCATTTGGCATTCAGCAGACACGGACAGGAACTCAGCGTCGCATCGGCGACCGTATCGCTGGCGATGCTGGCATTCTTCGTGTGGCTCAGGTTTCGCAAAGATCGATGGCTGTTCGCGAGCGCGATACTCTTCGGCCTTTCCTTATACGCGTACTCGCTGAACAAGGCCGTAACGCCGCTGCTAATCGCGATGCTAGCGATTGTCTATTGGGATGAGATCCGAACCGCCGCGAAGCCGGCGTTGATCGCGGTTGCGATTGTCATCGCGCTCGCGGCACCGCAAGCGATCCTGTTCATCACGCATAGCGCGGAGATGGGTGCGCGATTCATGCAGACATCGATCGCGTCATACAAGTGCCCGACCTGCGATGAACCATCGCTGCTCGAGGACCTGGAAAACATGAGCGGTTCGATGCTCGGGTACTTCACGCCATCGTTTCTGTTCGTCGATGGCGATCGCGGCGATCATTGGACGCTGCTGCATCCACCGGGCTTCGGCCAACTCCTCCCGGAGCAGGCAATCCTGGTCGCCGTCGCATTACTCGCCCTGCTCGCTCCTCGGCGCAAGGCGAGCGTGCCCTCCAAGCGCGGCCGCTCGCGGGCCAGGCATCGTGTCGAAAGTCATCCCAGGCGGGAGCGTGGCCGCAAAGACTTCGCCATCGTCATGGTCGCGTGGCTGATTCTCGGCGCGCTACCTGCCGCGGCGGTGGTTCCGCTCGGCGCGTTTCAACCCGAACCCGGAAAGCTGATTCCGACCGCCTGGCTGCTGATGGAGCATCCGCTAGGGGGCGTGCCGCTATCGCCATCGTTGCTGATGTCGCATCCCGACTCGCGTCATGCACTTTTCGAAATGGTTCCATGGACCCTGCTCTCAGCCTTGGGGTTTGTCACCCTGCTGGAGTTTGAGGCGGTGCGATTCCCGCTCCGAGCAGCTGCCGCAGGATTGCTTTTATGCGGAATTGTGTTTCACGGCGCAAAGTTTGCGCGCTGTTACTTCGGCGAATATCCCACGCTTGCGGCCCCGTACTTTCAGTACGGACTGGAAAGGGTGGTTGGCGCGATCGAGCCGTTGACCGCATCCGGCGATCCGATCGTCATAACGGCGCGGATAAATCAGCCGTACATCTACGTGCTCTTCTACGAGCGATACTCGCCGGCCGAGTTTCAGCGAAGTCAGGTGTGGCAACCGAATCAGCTCTTCGGGCCGGTGCTGCGATTCAGCAACTACATCTTCGTTTTTCCGCAGCAGCTCTATTCGGCGATGGCGCGCGGGACTTTCGTGTTTTCCTCGATGGAGGATCTTCCGGCGCCGCCGCGCGAATCGATCCACTATCCGGACGGGCGGCCGGCTTTTTCGATCTTGAGCAAATGAACCGCCACGGCCCCGCTTACGATGCTCGCGAAAAGGAGATGGTTGCGCGCAAGAGGCAGCAATGATCAACATATGCTTCTGGATCGGCTCGGGCGTGAGCTTGACCTTAGTGATCTCGAAGAACTTGCCCTTGAAAGTGAGCGTTTCACCATCCAGCAGCCGGCGAATGATCTGAAGAGACTCATTGGTGCGGCTGCCTCGCTCACCGAATGGAACGTTGAAGCCTTCGAATTCCTCGACCGTGTAACCGACGCCGACACCCAGTTCGAAACGTCAGCCCGAAATCGCGTCGACCACCGCTTCCTAGTTGGCCGCCAAACTTCGGCGGCGTATCAGGGCGTCAACGTCGAACTTGAATATCCTCGCGGCATTGAGGCCGAGAATCTTCGCGCGGCTTTCCTCTTTCAGTTCACCCATCTGACGTTCGATCGATTGCGCCGAATGAGGCCATGAGCCTTCGTGATGCGGATAGTCGTTCGCCCACAGGAAGTTGTTGACGAGGTTGTGGCGCTCGGCGAGCTCGAGGCCGATCGGATCATCCTGAAATGACGCCGCGCCATGCTCGCGGAAGTACTCGCTCGGCAACTTCTTAAGTTTCGGGAAGGCCCACATATGATGCTTGCGCGCGGCCTCGTCCATCGCTTCCAGCGCCCATGGCACCCATCCGATGCCGCACTCGATGCCGGCGAAGCGCAACTTCTTGAACCGCTCCAGCACGCCCGAGGCGCACAGGCACGCGATCGGCTCCACCGTCGGCGAGAGCGCGTGCGCGGCGTAGTTGATGATCGCGCCGCCGTCCTTGCGCGCGGCACGAGGGTCGCGGCCAGTCGAAATATGGAATGTGATTGTGACGTCGCAATCCTGGATCGCCGCCCACATCGGATCGAACATCGTCATGTTGTAGTTGGGATGGCGAGCGTCATGCGCTCCGAAGATCGGCTTGCACGGAAGATTGACGCCTCGAAACCCAAGTTTCGCGACGCGCTTGATCTCTTCAATCGCCATATTCACGTCGGCCGTCATGATGGCGGCGATCGGCGACATGAAATCGTTGTATGGGCCATAGAGTTCCCAAGCCCAGTCGTTCCACACCTTGCACTGCGCGTTGCCGAACTCGGCATCGGTGGTCGCCCACACTGACAGGCCCTTGTTGGGGAACATGATCTCGGCGTCGATGCCGTCGCGGCGATGGTCAGCGATGCGCTGCTCGGGAGTGTAGCCCGATTTGTTGCGCATGTCGTCTTCGCCGGCGAGGTGGCTGTCGAGCAGACGCGAGCGCTGCATCCCTTCGTTGACCACCCACTTGACGCCGCTTTCATCGACTTCGATGCGCGGCAAGCGGTTGTGATACTTCTTGTCCATCCGCTGGAGCCACAGCCCCGAGGGCTCGTTGGCGTGGCAATCGGCGGAGATCATCAGATAACGGTTGGGGTCGTCGGGTCTGGCAGTGCGCTTCCATCCGCTATGGCCGGGGGTTTCGAGACGCCAGCGGTTGGGTTCATCGATCTGGATGTTGGTGTCCTCGATCATCGTTTCCTCCGTGGATCAATCGCGAACGCGCGCAGCGCGATCCGTATCCGGATCCTGCATCTCGATCGGTAGCAAAAAACCCCTGAATGTACTATCGCCCGAGGCATGGTCGAAAGTCATTGCCACATCATGTCCGATGACCAGCGCAAGTATCCGCGCGATACGGGTCCGACTCCGGCCGCATGGGTGCGTGACCTGCCCGCCGAAGAATTCCTGGCCCTAATGGATGGCGCGGGCGTCGATCGCGCGATCCTGGTGCAGGCCTTCGGCGCGTATAAGTACGACAACAGCTACGTCGCCGATGCTGCTGCGAGTCATCCCGATCGCTTCGTGGCGGTCTGCATCGTTGACGCGGTCGCGCCTGACGCCGCGGATAAACTCGACTACTGGGTCAAGCAGCGCGGAGTGCAGGGGCTCCGCGTCGTTACCTGGACAGAGCCGGAGACGATGCTCGATGACCCTCGCATCGATCCGCTGTGGTGTCGCGCCTCGGAGCTTCGCATCCCGGTCTGCGTGCTCACCAACTTTCATCAAGTGGCGCGCCTCGGTCGTGTGCTCGAGCGCTTCGGTGATCTGCGTCTTGCGCTGGATCATCTGGGGCTTCCCCGCCTCGATGACGGTCCGCATTTTCCAAAGGAGCAGGCGCTCTTCGACCTCGCGCGATTTCCGAACTTCTATGGCAAGTTCTCCTCGTGGACGATTGCCGCCTCGGCGAAAAATAGCGCCAGCGGATGCGCGGACTTCTTCCGCCGCCTCGTCGATACACTCGGGCCTCAGCGTCTGATGTGGGGTACGAACTTCCCGGCGAGCAACGACCGCACCTATCGAGGCTTCGTTGACTTCGCGAAGGAGGAACTCTCGTTCCTGTCGCCCGATGAGCGGCGATGGGTCTTCGGCGATACTGCGCTCAGTCTCTGGCCGATGCTGCGCTGATTCGTGGTGGCCTTAGTAGTACCGACATTGAGTCGGTAATGTCATGCGTAGAGGACCTTCCACAAAACCTTTTATTTTCCTCGATAAAGTGGCTTTGTTTTTGCAATTTTTGCCTTCGGATGGGAGTCTGGCGACGGGTACCAGTGGGTTTGTTTCTGCGCTTTTTGTATCCGATGCGGACTTGGTATCTCCAAAATCTTAGCGCCGTTCAAGCTCGGCACCATTACTGCAGTATAGCACAGGATGTCTAATCGGGACCGACTTTCGGTGGCAATGCGCGCACTAGCTGTGGCGCTCTTGCTATTGCCAGGACACGCATTCGGATGGGGAAGTAACGGGCATCGAATCGTTGCGGTCATCGCGGCGGACAACCTCACGCCTGCGACGCAGAGCCACGTAGCCAATATCCTCGGAGTTCCCGCCGACCAAAGAGCGGTCGCATCCGCGATGGAGGTTGCCGCTGTCCTGCCGGATTCAAAATTTCGCGATGAAGATCAATCGACGAAGCCGTGGCACTTCATCAATATTTGTCTGCGAGACACGCGAGCCGATATTCGCAAGCGATGCGCGGGCGGTAACTGCATCACGGATAAAATCGACGAATACTCGAAGCGCCTGAAAGAAGGGAACTACGACCGATGGGGCGCCGCCGGTGATCTGGCGTTCCTGATCCACTTCGTCGGCGACATCCATCAACCACTGCATGCCGCAAACGACGCCGACGAGGGCGGTAACTGCATCAAGGTGGATTCGCGCTCTCGCGCCGACAACCTTCATGACGCCTGGGACAACGCGATCGTGCGCCGACTCGAATATGGCATCGATTCCGGAAGGCCTGAACCGACCGCGCACAAGCTGGAACAAACCTACGCCGGCGAGAAAGCGCTTGACGCATGGAATACTGGACATACCGACGATATCGCTTGGGAGTCGAGTCAAATCGCGCGTTCGGACATCTATACAGCGCTTCACATTCCAGTCGAATCGTGCGGATCCGGCAACATCCTATGCGGCAATAAACCCGAGGTCGAACTGAACTCCGCATACATGGACCATGCTGAGGTGATTGCCGGCCATCAACTCGCGAAGGCGGGATTCAGGTTGGCGAGCCTGCTAAACGAAATCTGGCCACAGCCGGTGGCTCTGAACGAGGTGTCTCCTATGACGAACTCCGTACCGGCGCAGGGCCTCGCATCGAAGACCGTCACGGGCCAAATCGTAGGCAATCGACGGAGCAAGATTTATGCGTGGCCGGGATGCGGAAGTTACGACACCATGGCGCCTCAGAACCGAGTCGTGTTTCCCAACCGTGAGGCTGCGCAACAAGCGGGGTATCGGGCGGCCTACAATTGTCCTTGATCGCTCAGCGCGCTGCTGCAGACAGCAATCGCTTCGTCGCGCCTTCCACCAATGTACCCTTGAAAAAGTTCGGGTTCGCTTCGCCGAAGAACCGCGCCGGGTTGGTGAAAAGGAAGTCGCGCAGCTCGTCATGCGTTATCAACCCATCCTCGACCGGCTCGTATGCTTCCTCCAGGACTTCAGCCATCTTGACGACGTCGAAGTGGCCGATGTCCGAACCCATCAGGGTTTTCAGGCGCGCTTTGAACGGATTGAGCTTGGTGGCGTATGCCCACGCGTTCAGCGGATCGTCCGCCTCGCATCCGAAGTAGAAGTTACGGGTGAACAGCTCGCCTATATCGGATGCGCGCGAGATTCCGCATCGCGCGTAGTCGTCGATATCCTGCGACGCCGGTAGAGGAGGCGTGTAGAATGATTCCAGCGGCGCCTCGTCTGCGTCATAGCGCGCGGCCAACTCGTTCCCCCCGTACTTAACCATCAGATCGCGGAACATCGCGCGATCGATATTCGCCGGATTCACTTCCTCCAGCGCACTGCGATTGCGCTTTTTCCAATGTCCTATGAGGTCGCTGTACAGCATGCACGCCCACGCGACGCCGCCCTCGAGGAATCCCACCTTGAGATCCGGGAAACGCCGCGTCACGCCGCCGAGAAACAGCGACTTGCATACCGCTTCCAGCGCGGCTGCGAAGTGGCCGATATGGTTGTAGGTGAAGTTGCTGAACGAGCCGCGAAAGCCGAAGCTGCGCGATCCCGAGTGGAATGACGGCGAGACGCCCAGCTCCAGACACTTCTTCCACACCGGGTCGTAGTCATAGGGACTGTCGATACCGAAGGCGTCGAACCCATCGCGCCCATCGCGTCGCCTCCGGAAGGGTTCGCTGCACCGCCGCGATCGGACGGCGCACCGGATGACCCATCATCGCGGCCTTGAGGCCCAACGTCTTCACCGCGTACTCGAGCTCCGCGATCGCCTCCTCGGGCGTGTACATCGGAATCACCGCCGCGGGTGTGATTCGATCGCGGAACTCACGGAAGCGATCGGCCAGGTACATGTTGAAGGCGCGGCAGGTCGCGCGGCGCAGCTCGTCATCCTCCATCGGCACCATG
The DNA here is from genome assembly GCA_963815835.1 of uncultured delta proteobacterium. Classification (GTDB taxonomy): domain Bacteria; phylum Desulfobacterota; class Binatia; order Binatales; family Binataceae; genus DATGKG01. Next base: position 329,310 of record CAWFIF010000001.1, on the reverse strand, counting down.
ATCAATCCGCATGATGGATACAACACCGTGAAATCGATCCCGAATTCATCGAGGCGCTCGTACAGCAACCGGGGGAACAACGCGGTCGCGCGATCAAGGGTGTTCTTCGTGGGAATTACCCAGAAGCCCTCCTGCGGAATGCCCCGGTCGCGGCGCTCGTCGGGCGTCATCCGGATCGATTTGCCGAACGAATCGTGGGGCGCCTTGAACGCATCGGCAACCCGCTGGCCCGCGACGTTCTTAAGATAGTCGAGAATGTCGGGACCGAACTCGACATAGTGACCGTCGGCATCGATCACCGGATGATCGAGGCGGTCGTGGATCTCTTTGGATGTGCGCTCGCTCATCGCCAGTCCTCCTGAGTCGATCAAACAGTGATGAGCCGAAGTCTACGTCAGGCGGCGCGGCGCGGACGCTTAACGTCCTCCGCCATCACCTTTTCCCTGATCGGCGTAAACATGTAAGTCGCGACGTTCTTCAGGTCGATCGCGTCGCTGGGTACGATGTCGGCGGTGCCGCCGCGCGCACGCAACTCCTTGATGGTGGCGGCGATGTCGTCGGTCTCGATCTCGTACAGCGCCAGATACTTGAAAGCTTTGCTGCTCTCGCCGCCGAACTGGCTGTCAGCCAACCGAAAGCGTTGGCCGCTCACGAAGCCCGGCACGTTTATAACGTCCGGCACGTGATGCTTGTCGTACCATTCGTTGAACGCGTCTTCCTTGCCCGCGACCGGATTGGTCAATGCGATGAATGTGTATTTGGCCATGATGGAAACCTCGTGGAATTTGCTCCGAAGTCTAGGACCAGGCCTCCAAAGTGTAAAACCCCAAACTCAACTCGGCGTGAAGCGCGGAATATCGCCGGGGCCGAGGAATGGGGGCTTGATTTCAGTGATGGTCACGATTTTCCACGAGGTGTCGTCGCGCCGAAGCATATAGCAGGCGCGCACCTTCTCGAGCAGCGAGCCGTCGGTCTTGGAGCGCGTCACATCAGAGAGAATCATCCCGAGATTATCGGCCAGCGCCCACGCCTTGATGCTTTCGATGCCCGAGCGCGCCCATCCGCGCTGCTTGAGCGCCGTCATGGCTCGTCGGAAGCTATTTCGATTGTCGTCGTCGTTCGCGATCGTCGCCAGTCCTCGCTCACCTGAAACGACGCCGTATGGAGGCGCGAAGCAGTCAAAGAAGCGGTCGTCTTCCGCATTGAAGACGTCGATATAGTGGCGATAGAAGCTCTCCAGCTCGCGGGCGATCTCTTCAGATGTGCGCATAAGAGTCAGGTCGCGGTCATGCCGCCGTCAACGACGAACTCAGCGCCGGTGACGTAGGATGCGTCATCGCTGGCGAGGAACAGCACCAGCTTGGCGACTTCCTCCGGCTTACCCTCGCGACCCATCGGCACGACATTCTTCACGTAGTACTCGCGCTGCTCCTTCGGAATGATGTCGATCATCGTCGTATTGATAAGCCCGGGATGCACCGAGTTGACGCGGATGCCGTCGTGCGCGTACTGGACCGCGGCTGCCTTCGTCAGCAGACGCACCGCGCCCTTGGTCCCATGATAAGCGGTCGAGCCGGTCGAACCGGTCAGTCCCGCGACCGAGGAAATGTTCACGATCGAGCCGCCGCCCCGACGCCGCATCGCGGCGATGCCCTCCTTCATCCCGAGCCATACGCCCTTCTGATTGATACTGACGATGGCGTCCCACAGTTCCTCGCTGGTGTCCTCCAGCCCCGAGGTGTTGAAGATGCCGGCGTTGTTCACGAGGATGTCGAGGCCGCCGAACTCCTTCTCGCAGAGGGCGACCGCGCTGCGCCAGTCGGCCGCACGAGTCACATCCAGATGAACCGCGACCACGGCGCGACCCCTCGCATTGATCTCGCGCGCGAGCATCGCGGCTTGATCGTCGAGCACGTCGCCCACGACCACCTTCGCTCCCTCATTCACAAACAAGCGCGCCTCGGCCGCGCCCTGCCCGCGCGCGCCGCCGGAAATCAACGCCACTTTGCCTTTCAGACGCTCCATTGATGCATAGCCTCCCCGCGAGGATTCCCGTTCGATAGCAGGCGCATCTTCAATTTGAAAGTCGCCGACAATCTTGCATGATGGGAACGCACGCATTCACGGGTGCAGGAGATGACCGATGGCTGACAAAATCGCGGTGACCGATGTGAAACTGAAATACGCGGCCATCCAGGAAGCGAAGGCGATGTCGGGGCTGCGTCTCATCATCGGCGCGAACGCGGTTCCCGGTCCGTGGCGGGAAGCGTGCAAGGGGATTTTCCATGTAAAGAAGATTCCCTACACGCCGGTTGCGTCCGCCGGTCAGGATGGTTCGCAGCGCGAGTTGATCGAATGGACGGCGCAATCCAGCGCGCCGGTCGCGATCTGGAATGACGAACGACCGCGCTCGACCTGGATCGAGCAGCTTTATCTCGCCGAGCGGTTGCAGCCGGAGCCCGCGCTGATTCCGACGAATGCGGACGATCGCGTATCGATGTTCGGCCTCATCAATGAGATCGCGGGCGAGAACGGCCTCGGATGGCAACGGCGGCACATCCTGATCGATGAAACCGTCAACAATCCCAAAACCGATGATCGAACGCGCGCCTTTTGGCGACGTTTCGGCGGCAAATACGGGTACATGCCGGAGGCAGTTGCAGCCGCGCCCGCACGAGCGGCATCGATTCTGAAATATCTTTCCGATCACATCGAGCGGCAGAGGGCAAAGGGCAGCAAATTCTTCATCGGCGATCGATTGACGGCCCTCGACATCTACTGGGCGGCGTTTTCGGCGATCGTGCGCCCGCTGCCGGTTGAGCTGTGCCCGATGGCGGATTCGTTTCGCATTATGTACACGGCGAAGGATCCCGCGGTCGTGGCGGCCATATCGCCATCGCTACTGGAGCATCGCGATTTCATCTATCGCGAGTACCTGGAAATGGTCGTCTTCTAGCAGGCTGCCGAATAAAGATTCGCAGTCTGCTACCCTCACTGTAATCTCCCCCAGAGGGGGAGAACTAAAGGAAAGCAGCCATCTTTGGCTACCGATATTCGTCGCCGCAGTCGCCGATCACCTTCATCAGATCGCGCGACTGCGCACGCACCGCATCGATGCTTGCGAGACATTTCGAGTCGAGCTCGAAGCCAAACACCCGCGCATTGTCCGTGATGTGCTGCGCGACGCCAAGCCGCGTGCCCACGATCACGCCCGCCACCGTCGGACGATCCAGGATGTAGCGAATACCTACATCAGCGATACTCACCTGATGCTTGTCCGCGACCGGTTTCAGCGCCCCGAGGAGTTCCTGGAAGAGCGGCCATCCGCCCCACGCATCGATCATTTGGCTGTACTTCTGCAGCGACGCGGTGTTGAGCTCTCCTCGATGCGGCTGCGGCCGTCCGAGGTATTTCTCCGACAGCAATCCGCCGAGCACGGTGCCATAGGTGAGGAGCGTGATGTTGTGATCGAGGCAGAACGCCGCCATCGCGGCCTCGGGACGGCGATCGACGAGCGAATATTGCACCTGATTCGACACGATGCGGATGCCGGCATCGGTGATGATGTGCAGACGCTCAGTGTCGAAGTTGGTGAGCGCGAGATGGCGAATTTTCCCCTCGCGCTGCACGTCGGCGAGATGCTGGAGCGCGTCGAGATAGCTCCGGTCGTTGTAGTCCCACCAATGGAATTGCAAGAGGTCGAGACATTCGACGCGCATGCGCGTGAGCGAGCGCCCGATCGCGTCGTCGACCATCCGCCGCGTGATGCGTCCCGGCCGCGGCACCCATTTTGTAAATGCCTGAATCTCCGATAGCCGCTCCGCACCGTGGCGCTTGGCGAACTCACGCCGAAACTCTCCGATGAAATCCTCGGCGGGACCGTAGTGGTCGGCGAGGTCCCAAGTGGTGAAGCCGGCGTCGTGATACGCGAACATCTCGGCGACTGCGCGTGCCGGTTCGATATAGCCGTGCGCGCCGGAGACCTGCCACATGCCATTGAGGATTCGGCAGATGCTGAGATCGGGAGTGAACTGGAAGCGGCTCGATGCGGGTAATGCCATGCGCGCGATATTAGCGCGATCGATGCTATAGGTGAGAGCCAACTCCACAGCCGAGGAGGGAGTCACGATGAAAATCGGCGCATTGGTATTTCTCACCGAGCAATCAGGAAATCCGGGTGCAATCGCGCGCGAGGTCGAGAACCTCGGCTTCGAATCCTTCTTCGTCGCGGAACACATGGTGGTGCCGAGCACTTACACTACGCACTATCCGCGCTCGCGCGACGGAAAAGTTCCTGAGTTCTACGCGCGCCTGATCGATCCATTCGTCGCGCTCGCGCTCGCGGCCGATGCGACCTCGCGGATAAAAATCGGCACCGCGATCTGCCTGCTGCCGCAGCGCAATGTGATCGAGACGGCGAAGGTGACAGCATCTATCGATCTGTATTCCAAGGGACGGCTCATCCTGGGCGTCGGCGCGGGATGGTTCCGCGAGGAAGCGCAAGTCATGGGCGTTGACTTCGCGCGGCGTTGGCAGCATCTGCGCGAATCGGTTGAGGCCTTGCGCGTGCTATGGAGCGGCGACGATGTGAGCTATGCGGGCCAGATCATCAAGTTTCCGCCGGTGAAGCTGGGTCCGAAGCCGGTGCAGAAACCGGGGCCGCCGATATGGCTCGGCGCACACGATCCGAAGTACGCGCTCAAGCGAGTCGCGCGCTATGCCGATGGATGGTGCCCTGGTGGTCTCAGCGTCGAGAAGGCACGCGAGTGCATTCCGCAGATCAAGAAGATGGCGAAGGAGTTCGGCCGCGATCCCAACAAGCTCGAGTTCTCAGTGCTGCTGATGGGAGGCGACCCACCAACCGCCGATGCGATGAAGCAATACGACGAAGCGGGCGTGAGCCGGCTGGTTGTTGCGGCATCGGCGGTATCGGAGGACGGCGTCAAGGTCGTGCGAGGACTCGCATCGATCGTCGAGGCTGCCGCAAAGCTCTAGCGACTTCCCGATGCTACAAAAAGTAGGGCGCGCGATATTTCACCGCGCCTTCTACTACTATGTGCTACAGACTACTACAGACTACTTCGATGCTTCCGACGCAGCGTCGATACTGTCCGCGCCCTTATGCTTCGCGGCCCGCTCTTCCGCATGCTTCTGAATCATCGCCGCGGCCGCATTCATCGCTTGCCCCATGAACTCATGCGCATTCGACATGGTCCAATCATACGATGCCTGCCGGCTCGCGTTGGCGTTCTTGAACACCGGCGCGACGTGCTCGGCCCATAGCTCATACGACTTGATGGTCTTGTCAAAGGCCGCCCAGTTGTGCGCGAGCTGAAGGAACGCGCCGAACTCGCCCTGCTTGGCCTCGAGGCGTTTGATCTGCGCGATCGCGTCGTCGGGCGTGCCGATCACCGCGTTCCCCGATTCGATCATGGCCTCGATCGGGTCTTGGCCGTTGGGCGGCTGAGGCGCGAGCGGATTGAGCCGCGCGAAGTACTCCATCCACTTGTGGATGCCGTACTCGACGTTCTTGCGCGCCTCCTCGCGAGTCTCGGCGATATGCACCGGCCCGACCAGGCGCAACCGGCTGCGATCCATCGTGCGGCCGTTCTCAGCCGCGATTTCATTCGCGACCTGCCAGTTGGTGCTCAGCGCATCGAAGCCGTTAGCGTTGGTCGCCGCGACGCACAACATCCCGAAGCCGTACTTGCCCGCCGCGCGCCCGCCCGAGGGACTGACGGCGCTCGCGACCGCGATCTCCGGATGCGGTTTGGTGTAGGGCAGCAGATGCGCGCGCGCGTTGACGAGGTTGTACCAGTCGCTCTTCTCGGTCACGACCTCGCCGTTGAACAGCCGCATGATGACCTTGATGCCCTCCATCATGCGGTCGCGCTGCGTCATCGGATTGATTCCGAGCATCATCGCGTCGGAGGGAAGCAGGCCGGGGCCGACGCCGAGCATCACGCGTCCGCGCGTTTGATGGTCAAGTTGGATGATACGGTTCGCCGTCATCAGCGGGTTGTGATACGGCAGCGACACCACTCCGGTGCCGAGGCGAATCTTCCTGGTTCTCTCCGCCGCCGCCGCGATGAAGACCTCGGGCGAGGCGATGATCTCGAAGCCGGCCGAGTGATGCTCGCCGATCCAGGCTTCCTCGTAGCCGAGCCGGTCCAGGTTCTCGATCAGTTCAAGGTCGCGGTGCAGAGCTTCAGTTGGGTCCTGGTCGAGCGGATGGAACGGGGCCAGGAAGATGCCATTACGCATCGGAATCGAGCGGGTCATTCGTCGGGTGCCTCCTTCAGGCTTCCTTCATTGGGGTAGCACTTCAGGATATCCCACTTCCGACCGCGTTCGAAACGCCTGACGGCGCTCGCAAAACACCGATGGCGCTTGATTTTCCGCACCATCTCAAGTGAATCTCGCGATCACCGGAGCGAGTCCGGTAACTCCGACCCGGGAAACGATTGGAGATTCAACAAATGGCGCTATTACCCTACCTCGATGAAAAGGATGCCTCGCCCGAGGTGCTAAAGATTCTCAAGTCCGGACGCGTCGTGCTCAATGTGCAAAAGATGACCGCCAATGCGCAGAGCATTTTCCTTCATCGGAGCCGCTTGAGTAATGCGCTGTTCACCCAGACTGCGATCGATCCCAGGCTGCGCGAAATCGCGATCCTGCGCACCGCCAAGGATTGCCATTCGGTCTACGAATGGACCCAGCATGTGCCCGCCGCGAAACATGTCGGCGTGAAAGACGAACAGATTGCCGCGATCGAGAACTGGCGCGACGCCAACTGCTTCAGCGAAGTCGAGCGCCTGGTGTTGCAATTCACCGACGAGGTGAACGCGAACGTGAAGGCCGGCCGGGCAACACTGGTAGCCCTCAAGCAACATCTCAGTCCGGGAGAGATCATCGAATTGCTGATCATAATCGGGCATTGGCGCCAGACCGCCAGCATTCTCGAGACGACCGAAGTTGAGCTTGAGGACTTCGCCGGCAAGGTCGACATCCTCGAAGGAATGACGGCACGGAGGTAATGACGGTCCAATCATGAGACTCCAAAACAAAGTGGCAGTGATCACCGGCGGCGCGAGCGGGATGGGACGCGCGACTACGATGCGCTTCCTTCAGGAAGGCGCGTCGGTGGTCATCGCCGATTACAACGAAGATACCGGCAAGCAGACCCTCGCCATTGCGGCGGAACGTGGATTCCGCGAGCAGGTCCGCTTCATTCGCACCGACGTCGCCAAAGAACCCGAGGTTGCCGCGATCATCGATTTGGCGATAACCGATTTCGGACGCCTCGATATCGTGTTCAACAACGCGGGCGTCGGCGGCGCGCTCGGTCCGATCTGGGATGTCGAAGTAGAAGAGTGGGACTACACCTTCGACGTACTGGCCAAGGGGGTTTTCCTCGGCATCAAGCACGCCGCGCGTGCGATGAAGCGGGCGGGCCGCGGCGGCTCCATCATCAACACCGCATCGATCGCCGGCCTCAGCGGCGGCGGAGGCCCGTTGATTTATTCTGCGGCCAAGGCGGCGGTCATCAATCTCACCCGCGGCGCCGCGCTTCAGCTCGCTGCCGATCGCATCCGGGTCAATGCGATCTGTCCCGGAGGCGTTCTCACTCCGCTCACGGATCGAGGGGACCCCGCTGCCGCCGCGAAGCGAATGGACCAATTCCAACCGTGGCCGGAGCACGGCAAGCCCGAGCACATCGCGGGCGCCGCGCTGTTCCTCGCGAGTGACGACTCCGAATTCGTCACCGGCGAAGCACTCGTCGTCGATGGCGGCTTGACCGCAGCCGGTCCGGACATCTGGCGAAGATTCGGAACGGCGCGGGAAGCCGAGCTGCCGGAGGTGGGTCTCAATCGGGGCAGCACGGGAGCGACGAGCACCCGTCGTCCAGTGCGGAAGCTTTGATCCATTGCGGGCGCGCAGTGGTCGTGTTACGAGCGCGGCTGAGGTGACATGAGTGACAATCACCGAGCATACGGTAAAAGGCGATCGGCATACGACTTTCTATCTCGCGGCCGGTCCCGAAAGTGGTCCGCTGATCATCTTCGTCCACGGATGGCCGGAGCTTTCGATAAGCTGGAGGCACCAACTTCCCGCGCTTGCGGCGCTGGGCTTTCGCGCGATCGCACCCGACATGCGCGGCTATGGGCGTTCGTCGGTTTACGATCGGCATAGCGATTACGCGCAGGAACTCATCGTGCGCGACATGATCGAATTGCTCGATTCAACCGGGCGCAAGAAGGCGGTTTGGGTCGGCCATGATTGGGGCAGCCCGGTCGTGTGGAATGTCGCGAGTCATCATCCCGATCGATGCGAGGCAGTCGCGAGTTTGTGCGTCCCCTACTACACGCTCGATCGCGGCCTCGACCACACGCTGACGCTGGTCGATCGGAAGCTCTATCCCGAGAATGAATTTCCCGCCGGCCAATGGGAGTACATGCGCTTCTATGAAGAGAGCTTCGCCGAAGCGATCGCACCGATGGACGCGAGCCCGCGCAAATTTCTGAAGCTCGCGTTTCGCAAGGGCAATCCGGAAGGCGAGGGAAAACGCGCGGTGACCTCGATGGCGCGCAAGGGCCGCGGAATGTTCGGTGGCGCCGCAATTCCCCGATGTCCCGCGCGACGGCGATGTCATCAGCGAGGAGGATTTGAGCGTCTATGTGTCGGCGTTGGAGCGCAACGGATTTTTCGGGCCGAGTTCGTGGTACATGAACCATGAGGCGAACGAGGCGTATGGGCGAAAAGCGGTGAACGATGGCTACCTCGACATGCCGGTGCTGTTCATCGCGGCGCTCTATGACTACGTTTGCGAGTCGGTCCATTCGCGGCTCGGCGAACCGATGCGCGCGCACTGCCGCAATCTCACCGAGGAGATCATACGGGCGGGGCACTGGGTCGCGCAGGAGAAACCGCTCGAAGTGAATGCGGCCCTCGTGAAGTGGATTGCCACCAGAGTGCCGAGCGTATGGCCGCGACCCGCTTGATCTGAGGAGAACATGGGAGCACTCACCGACAAATACTGCATCGTAGGCGTGGGCGAGACGCCGCACATGCGGCCCAGCAACCGCACCACGCTATCGATGGCGTGCGAGGCGATCAGCCAAGGCGATGGACATCGGATGGTTCGAGACCGCGGGAAGCCGCGTCATCCATAGCTACATCGTGGCCGTGCAACCGATCGTCGGCGCATTCTCGGAGCGGTGCCCTACGTCGTCGCGGTCTTCGACTGGATGATTGCAGGGAAGAAGATGGCGGGATCACGCGTGTCGCGGGCGTCATGACGAATGACGAATCGGAAGTCGCGATCGGCCTGCCATGCACGGTGCTCTTCGAGGAGACCACGATCCGAAAATCGTGATGCCTCGATGGCGCATCAGCGGGAGCGCCTCGAATACCTGGAAGTTCACCGAGTAGCCGCGGTAACCCCCGCACGCCTCAGCACCTCATCTGTATGCTCGCCGAGGCGCGGGGCGCGGCGGGTGTAAGAGAAATGCGGCGCGTGCCCATCGCTGGCGACGGTGCCGGGGTAGCGCAAATCGCGCCCCAGCTCGGGATGATTGATCGTCGCGAAGCTTCCGCGCGCGGCGAAATGCGGATCGTCGAGATTCTCCTCGGGGCGGCGAATCGGTGACCATGCGAGGCCGAGCGCCTGCGCGCGTTTGAAGATCTCATTCGCGGGAAGACTCGCGACGACCTCACCGAGCAAATCGTTGCGATAGATGGCAGCCGCAACGCGGTCCTCTTTTTCGAGTTCCGCGAATTCCGGAGCTCCGAGCACGTGCCCGATTCCGACCTGATCGGCAAGCTCCGCTAGCGCGCGCAGCTCGCGTTCAAAGGGACTCAGGTTGGCAAGCATGAAGACGCCATCGGCGCTCGTCGAGAGCCTAGCATGCGTGACGCTGGGCGCGGCGTGGCGCGCGGTCTGCCGCATCACGACCTGCCCCGCGTAGACGTAGCAGGGAATCGCGACCTCGGTGCAGGTGTTGACCGCCTCGTGAATCGAGACGTCGATGAACTGGCCCTCGCCGCTGAGTTCGCGGAAGTTGATCGCCGCCATCATCGCGATCGCCGCGTATTCGCCGCCGAGGTGATACGAATGCCACATCGCGGGCGCAATCGGCGGAGTGTCGTACGCGCCATCCTTGTCGGGATCGTAACCGCATACCGCCATGATGCCGCCGAGCGCCATCTGCACCAGGTCGGTGGCCTTGAGCGCGCGATACGGACCATCGAGGCCGAACGGGGTGATCGTGCAGACGATCAGGCGCGGATTATCCTCGGCGAGCTTGCGCCACCGCGGCAGGCGTCGCTCGACGGTCTCGAACTCTCCCGAGAGCAACACGATATCGGCTTTGGCAGCGAGCGCCGCGAGCACTGGCTGCGCCGTCGGCATCATCTACATCGAGCACGGCGCTCTTCTTGTTGAGGTTGTAGCGCCAGAAAGAAAATGCTCTGCTCGGGATCAGTGCGTGGCCGAGGCGAAGGGACCGATTCGGCGCGATGCCGCGCCCTCGCGCGGCTCGAGTTTGATGACCTCGGCGCCGAGTCCCGCGAGCAGCATCGCGGCGTAGTCGCCCAACTGATCGCCGATTTCCAGAATCGTGAAACCGGCGAGCGAAGCTGCCGAGGTTGCCGTCGGTGTTCAAATGACGCCGTCCTCCGTTAGCGCCGCCATCTCAGCGGTACTGAGGCCGAGCAGTTCACCGTACACGAAGCCGTTGTCCTCGCCGAGCTTGGGAGCGGCGCGCCCGGTGGGTCCGCCGACGTCGGCGGGCGACCGCGACAGTTTGGCGGGAAATCCTTCTATCGGCCAGGTACCGATTTCGCTGTGCGGCAGATCGACGTAGTAGCCGCGCGCCTTGAGCTGAGGATCGCGGTCGAATCGATCGGGAGCCTTCTGCACCACGCCCGCCGGAATCCCGCGCGCCTGTAAGCGATTCATCAGGTCGTAGCGCTCGCATCCGCTGGTGAAGGTTGTAAGCTTGGCGTCGAGTTCGTCCTCGTATTGCTTCCGTCCAGCCGCGCTCGCGAAACGCGCGTCGAGTGCCCAATCCGGCGAGCCCATCTCCTCGACGAGCGACGCGCCACTGCTCATCGGATTGAATCGAGATCGCGATCCAGCAATCGTCGCCGGCGCATCGATACGCGCCGTGCGGCGACCAATCGAGAAACGGCATCCGATTTCCGTAGCGCGCCGTGGGCCTGCCCGTGATCTGATGCTCGATAGTCGAGGTGCCCGACAGCATCAGTCCGGTCTCGCTCTGCGACATGTCGATGTAGCATCCGGTGCCCCTCAGACGCTGGCGGCGAATCGCCGCCATCAGCAGGATCGCGCCGAAGTAGCCGGGCGAATGGTCGAGATATGAGTAGCCCCATCCCGCAGGCGGATGCGGCGCGGGAAGACCCGACAGAAACGTCAGCCCCGAGAACGCCTGCGCGGTGGGACCGTAGCTGACGTAATCCTTGTACACGCCCGCCTTACCCACGCCGGTGGTTTGCATATAGATGATGCGCGGATTGATCTTGCGCAGTTCCTCGTAGCCGAGACCCCACTTGTCCATCTGGCCGGGACTGAAGTTCTCGCAAATCGCGTTCGCATCGCGCACCAGGCGGCGAAGCAGGTCGCGACCCTTCGGATGATTCAGGTTGAGGGTGATTCCATACTTGCCGGGATTGGTGTTGTTGAAGTATCCGGCGCGATCGTAGTTGCCGCGGATGCCGTGGCCGAGCGTCACGCCCTGACTGCGTCCACCGTCGGCGCGCGCGTGATCGGGTGCGAACGGCGGCACGTAGCGGATGAAGTCGATCGCCTTGCGTTCGCGCCATTCAATACGAATCACCTGCGCGCCGAAGGTTGCCAGCAGACGCGTCGCCTGCGGCCCGACCTGTAGCCAGGTCAGATCGATGATCCGCACACCCTCGAGCGCTCGTCCGCCTTTCGATTCGCCGTTCCCCATCACTTTATTCGGTACTCGAAATCGAGGTCCGCGTTCAAGTGAGAGATGCTTCGGAAGCTCAGGAAATTCCGGCGTCCTTGAAGAACGACAGCATCGCATCGAGGAGTGCGCGCGGATTGTCGCCCTGAACATTGTGACCGGACTTCTCGATGCGCCCCCATCGGCCATTAGGCAGCGAGCGTGCGAACTTTTCGGCTGCATCGTCGGTGAGGACATCGCTCAACGCTCCACGCACCACCAGCGTTGGGCATTTGATCTTTGATACTTCCGAGGCGAGCCGTGTGCGATCCTCGGTGAACGAGCGCATCGCATCGTCGGATCGACGACGCTGGTCGTGCTTGAAAGTCCACTTGCCCGCCGGCGTTTCGCGCAGGTTGTAATGAAGGCTACGGCGCAACACCGCGGGATCGCGAATCGGATTGAACTTCACCGCGCGCTCGAGGAACGCCTCGGGCGAGTCGAGTTCCGGTGTCGAAGCAAAATCGCGGATGCGATCGGCGCCCGGCGCGCTGATCTCCGGCGCGACATCGACGATTACCATCGCACGCATGCGATCGCTATGGCGCGTCGCATAGGCGATCGAGTTGAGACCGCCCATCGATTGCCCTACGAGGATCGGACGCTCCAATCGCATCGCATCGATGAAGCCCTCGATATCGCCAACATGACTCGCGATCCGATAGTTGACCACCGGAGACCATTCGCTGTCGCCATGACCACGCTGATCGAGCGCGACGCATCGATAGCGCTCGCGCAGCATCGCGGCGACGCAGTCCCACGTGTGCGCGGTGAGCCCGCCGCCGTGCAGAAACAGAATCGGCGCGCCACTGCCATTCCAATCGAGGTAATGAAACCGCATCGCGCCGATGATCACCTGATGGTCGTTCGGCAACGCGATCGCGTCCGGATGAAGATCCGCGATCTCGAGCGCGGTGCGAAACATCGCGAGTTCATCGTTGCGGTCCATCGCGAGGTACCTCCTCGATGCCGCATACTAACTCCCGAATCCTCGCGCCTGCGAACGCTTTGAAGCGCGCCCCGTTTGTTGCTAGTGACGGGGCAGCATCGATCGCTACGAGGTGAAAAATGATACGCCTTGAATTCGTACTGCGACGCAGGCCGTCAATGTCGCTCGCGGAGTTTCAGAATTACTGGCACAGCGTGCACGGACCGATCGTCGCCAAGCACGCCACCACGTTGAACATCCATCGCTACGTGCAGTTGCATACGCTCGACGATCCGATGAACGAGCAGATGGCCACGGCGCGCGGCAAGATGGAGCCGCCTTACGACGGCGTCGCCGAATTGTGGTGGACGAGTCGCGAGGCGCTTGCGACGGCATTCGGAAGTGCGGCGGGGCAGGCCGCCGCCCGCGAGCTGCTCGAGGACGAGGCGCGGTTCATCGATTTGCCGAATTCGCCGCTGTGGCTCGCGTACGAATATCCGCAAATCAATCCGTCGGAGGACCTCGTCGCGCGGCCCAGCAGCAGCATGGTGAAGCTCTTCTTCCCGCTGCGCCATCATGCCAATCAGACGCTGGAGCAAGCACAGCTCTACTGGCGCACCAATCACGGCCCGATCATCCGCGGGCTGGCGGCGGGCAACGGACTGAAAAAATACTTCCAGGTCCATCGATTCGAGGATCCACTCGAGCAGCAACTTCGCCAAAGTCGCGACACCCGTGTTCCGCCCTATACGGGTCATGCGGAGGCGTGGATCGATCGCGCGACTCCGGCTGCCAATCCGGAAGCCCGGCGCGCGGGAGAAATCGCGGTCGAGGACGAAAGGAACTTCATCGACTTTGCGAACTCCTCGATGTGGATAGGGAAGGAACGCGTGGTCATCGACCGGCGCTAGTCAGATGAAGGCAATCCAATTCGACCGCCTCGGCGGACCCGAGGTGCTGCAATTGCGCGAGGTGCCGACGACCGAGCTGCAGCCCGGCACTGTCATCGTGAAAAACCGCGTCATCGCGCTGAACTACGGCGACGTCTTCTTCATCAACGGGCAGTACCTCGTCAAGCCGGTGTTCCCGGATATCCCAGGGATGGAAGCGGCGGGGGTCATCGAGGCGGTGGCGCCGGATGTAACCGGCCTCGCACCGGGGATGCGCGTCGCCTACATCGGGTTGGGCGCGTACGCCGAGTTCACGCGGATTCGCGCCTCGCGCGTTCTCCGGATTCCGGAGGCGATGAGCTTCGAACAGGCGGCGGCGTTCCCGATCGCGGTGCTGACCGCCTGGCACCTCATTCACTCGTGTCATCAGACCACCGCGAATCAGGTCGTGCTGGTGCATTCGGCGGCCGGCGGAGTAGGGATCGCGGCGGTGCAAATCGCTCGTGCGGCCGGCGCGCAGGTGATCGGGACGGTCTCGAGCGACGATAAGGCAGAGATCGTGCGGAAGTTCGGTGCGCATGAAGTTGTAAATTACGCCACGCACGACTTCGCGGTTGAGGCGATGCGCATAACCAACAGCCGCGGCGTCGATCTGATCCTCGATGCTGTTGGCAAGCCGACGTTCGAGAAGGGCCTCACGTGCCTCGCGCCGTTCGGCCATCTGATTCTCTACGGAAGCGCGGGAGGCGCTCCCGATCCGATCGACGTTCGCCGCCATCTCTTCGCGAAATCGCTGAAGGTGAGCGGCTTCGTGGTGCCGATGGTATACGGGATGCGTGAGATCCATCGCCGCGGCCTCGATGCGGTGTTTCAACTCGCGCGCGAAGGACGGCTTACGATTCCGATCGGGAAGACCTTTCCGCTCGCCGAGGCTGCCGATGCGGTGCGCTTCCTGCAATCGCGGCGCTCCACCGGCAAGCTATTGCTGATTCCCTAAAGGAGTTTTCTTACTTCCTTTTGCCGTCTCTTAAAGTAGAGGGTGGCGCTACTGCGGCGGGTGAGGTCCGCGCGCGCTTCCTTAGAAGAGCGGCTCTTCAGGATCGAGGCCCAACAAGAGGCGACCGGCCGGTCGATACATCTTGAGATGCACCACGCGATGCTGGCAAGCAGTGAGAATGTCGCGCAGGTCGCGATCGAGCCGGCTCGAACGAAAAATAGAGCTGGTCGCCGCGGTATCGTACAAGGTCGAGATGAGTTGCTTCGCGGCTTGATGAGAGTAGGTGATCATCATTCGATAGGCCGCTCGTTGACGCGGCGAGGGCCTGTCGCCCTTGCACAGCGTCGCCCACAAGTCTTCCAGTGTGCTGTACACATAGCTGCGCGCGGCGCCGAGATGCGCCTCAGCCCATGCGATCGTTTCCTGAACGACAGGGTCTTCGCGCATGAGCTGACCACTCGGCACCAACTTCTTCTGTTCCGTAAGCTCCTCGACAAAATCGAGCGCGTTGCGCGCGATCCCGAGTGGGACGCCGGCGTGAGAAACCAGATACAGGGGCGGGAAAGTGTAGAGCGGACCCGGAGTAACGGGCTCCTCCATCATCGTGGTGCTGTCACTGAAGGGCACGAATACGTTGTCAACGACCATGTCATTGCTGCCGGTGCCGCGCATCCCGGTCGTGTCCCATACGTTGACGATGGAGACTTTCGAGGTGGGCACCAGCAGCACGCGAAACTCGGGGTGACGGCCGTGGCGGAGCAGCTCGCCATTTTCATAGATGTTGCAGCCGCATGCGACGACGCTGGCGTGTTGGCATCCGCTACCGAAATGAAACGTCCCGCTCAATCGATAGCCGCCCTCAACTATGTCGGCCCGCTGCGGTGGACGAACCTGCCCCGCCAGCACACTCTCGACCGATCCGAATAGACGCTGCGCCGCGGGCGGCTTGAGGAAGGCTGGAATGAAGCTACCCGCCGTCGAAATCATCGAGAGCCATCCGACCGAGCCCTCGATGCGCGCGAGTTCCTCGACCACTCGCACCTGGCTCATCGGATCGAGTTCTCCGCCGCCATACGCGCGCGGCGTGCCCATCCTGAATACGCCCGCTTCCATCAGACGATGCGCGAGCGCCGGCGGAAGACGTCGCTCTGATTCCATCGCGGCGGATGCCACTTTGATTTCCGGTTCCAGCGCCAATACGGCCGCCATTAGTTCCTGGGCGGCTGGAGCGAGATGGTCGGTATGCATCGGCCTCAGATTTCTCCCTTCGGGTACATCGAAGTGGTTAGCGCATTGGAGGCTGAAATGAAACGTGGCGGATACCGAAGGCATCCGCCACGTTGCTCGTCCATTTCGAGCTGAGGCTCGTTCCTAGGCCGATACCCCGTGGCGCAAAACCTTACCCGGAGTTGCGCCGGTGAAGCGGTCGCCTTCCCACGTAATTTGGCCGTTCACGATGATGTGGCTATAGCCTTCGGCACGCTGCACGCGGCGCCATTCGTCGCCCGGCAGATCGTGCGCGATCTCGACCGGCAGCACTTTAAGCTTGTCGAGGTTGTAAACGACGATATCGGCCGGCGCCCCCTCGCGCAGGAAGCCGCGATCCTTGAATCCCGCGCAGAATGCGGGAAGTCCCGACATGCGCCAGTGGATGTCCTCGAGGCTCATCCAATTCTTCTCGCGAACGAAACGAATCAAACCCTCGGTCGGATAGCGTCCCGCGGTGAGAAACTTGGTGTGTGCGCCGCCATCGGAAACGCCGAACGTGATGTACGGATAATCGAGCAGCTCCTTCATCAGGTCAGACGAGTTGACCGCGGGCGCAAAGAACTCGGTCTTGAGATTCTCCGATGCGGCGAGATCGAGCATCGTGTTGACGACGTCCTTGCCAGTCTCCTTCGCGGCGAGGCGAAGTGTCATGCCTTCGAACTTCTTGTTCTCGGGTTTCTGGCATTCGGTAATGATGATCTCGTCGAAGTAGTTGGTGATGAGGCTCTCGCGCGGCATCTGCGCCTTGAGCGCGGCGCGGCGGCGAGGATCGCCGAGCTTCTCAGTGCGATCGGCGACGGTGCCCGTTGTCGCTTCGCGCCACGCATCGGAATCGTCGAAGAGGTTCCAGTCTTCGAAGGTAAAGGTGAGGCCGGCGTCGGTCGTGGTGCCTTGACCATAAACCGGTAGGCCTTTTTGCCGGCATCGCTCCAGCCACTTCATCGTGTTGCGATGGCGATGCGGGAAGCGATCGTTCGTCACCAGCGCCTCGTACATGATGGGGCGTCCGCTGATTTCCGCAATCTTCTCGAAATGATCGGCGTCCTTTTTCGGATCCCAACTCGCCAGCGTTAGCTCCTGGAAGCCCTCGCCACGTTCGCCCAGCACGCGCGCCATCTCGAGACAGGTCTCGTCGTGCATCACGTCGGTGTTCATCGGCGAGCCGTCGAAGTCGCGCTGCACCGCGCTCGGTCCGCCGGGAATCAGCCGCTGCGCTGACCATCCGCACGCGCCGGCGTCCATCGCCTGATGCAGGAGCTGGCGCATCTTGGCGTGCTCGTCATCGGTCGGCATACGCCCGGTCTTGGATTCCTCGATGCCCATGACGTAGCCCATCAGCGGATTCATCGGGACATAGGGCAGCAGGTTGACGCCCTTGGGAGTCGCGTCGAGCGCGTCCATGAACTGCGGATAGCTCTCCCAATTGAACTTCATCGCGGCCTGCATCGAACGGAGCGGAATTGCCTCGGTGCGGACCATGGTGAGCATCGAGCGCTCGGCATCTTTGGGGCGCACCGGCGCGAAGCCGAATCCGCAATTGCCCAGCACGACAGAAGTGACGCCGTGATAGCCGGAGATGGTTAGATATGGATCCCAAAAAATCTGGGCATCATAGTGGGTGTGCAGGTCGATGAATCCCGGCGCGACAATCTGTCCGTCGGCATCCACCACCTTCGCACCTTCATGATGCGCGATGCGGCCGATCTTGGCGATGCGGCCGTTCTTGATTCCGATGTCGCTGCGAAAGCGCGGCGCGCGCGTTCCGTCGACCACCATTCCGTTTTTGATAACCAGGTCGAATTCCGCCATTAGAGCACCTCATCTGAGAATTGAACGCGGGTAATTTGATTTGCTCAATATCTACCCATTTTGAAGGAAAATACAAACCGATCGGTATGTTAGATTTTCCGATTTCTCGCCGCGCCGGTTTGTGGGTTATATTCGGCGTCCCCTGCTCGCGAGGGAGGTGACGGCTTGGCCAACAGAGCGCTCGATGATCTGGTCGTAGTGGAGTTCGCGCAGATGGTGTCGGGACCGATGTGCGGCAAAATGTTCGCCGACATGGGCGCCGAGGTCATCAAGATCGAACCGCCCCGCGCCGGCGACGAGATGCGCGCGCATCCGCCGTTTCCCGGGGACATCCCGCATCCGGAGAAAAGCGGATCGTTCCTCTACCTCAACACCAGCAAGAAGAGCGTCACGCTGGATGTCGCAACCCCCACGGGCGCCGAGGTTTTCAGGAAGCTCGTCGCGCGCGCCGATGTGCTTATCGAGAATCATCCGCCCGGCTACCTCGATCGCATCGGGCTGGGCTACGCGGCGCTGCACGCGCTGAACCCGCGCCTCATCGTCACTTCGATCACACCCTTCGGACAGACCGGCCCGTATCGCGATTGGAAAGGAACCGATCTCATCGAGTTCGCTATGAGCCTCACCGGTTACAACACGCCGACGATGATCGATGATGCGGAGCGCGAAAATCCTCTCAGAGCGCCGGGCCATCAGGCCGAGATGATGGGCGCGACTGCCGCCGCGGCCGCTTCGATGTTCGCCATTTTCCATCGCGAGGCGACGGGCGAAGGCCAGTGGATCGACGTACCATGCTGGCAGGCGGTCGCCAGCACCTCGAAGATCGAGATGGCCGCCTACACATATGTAGGAATTCCCTTCAGCAGGATGCGCGGCAACGTCGCGACGGGCCTCGAACCGCTGCCGTGCAAGGACGGCTACGTCTATGTGCTGTGGGCGGCGGATACGCACTACAAGGCCCTCAAGACGCTTCTGCACAATCCGCCCGAACTCGAGAGTGAAGTCTTCGACAAGCTGCTGGGCCGTCAGCAAAACGACGATGTGCTGCGGCCGATGATTCGCGAGGAGCTGCTGAAGTACGACACCGAGTATCTTGTCACCGAAGGACAGCGACTCGGGCTGACAATTGGCCCGGTGTTCACGGTCGCGCAGGCCGCCAACCATCCGCATCTGCGCGCGCGCAACGCGTTCGTCGAAATCGATCATCCGATTGCGGGCCGCTTCGAATATCCGCGCTCGCTGGTACAGATGACCGCGACGCCGCCCATATCCTCGCGCGCGCCGATGCTCGGTGAGCACAACGCGGAAATCCTTGGACGCCTTGGCTACTCGCGCGCGGAGCAGCAGGGCATGCGCGCCGCCGGCGTGATCTGACGGAGGCTATTCGATGTCACGTCTTCCACTCGAAGGAATCAGGGTCGCCGACTTCAGTTGGATCATCAACGGTCCGCAGATCGCGCAATGGCTCGCGACAATGGGCGCCGAGGTGATCAAGATTGAATCGCAGGTCTATATCGATATCGGTCGAATCAATCCCGCGGGGATGGCCGATCATATCGCGGGGCCGAATCGCAACGGCTTCTACCACGCGCTGAACTACGGCAAGAAGGCCATCACGCTGAATCTAGCGACCGACAAAGGCCGCGAACTCGCAGACGACATCATTCGCAAGAGCGATTTCATCCTCGAATGCTTTCCAACGCCCACCGCGAAGAAGCTCGGCATCACCTATGACCGCATCCGCACCGTCAAGCCTGACATCATCATGATCTCGGTTTCGCTGCTCGGAAAAACCGGCCTCGAACCCGCTTCATGGGTCGGATGGGGTCCGATGGCATGCTGCTTCGTCGGCATGTTCGACGCGCAGGGATATCCGGGCGGACCGCCGCGCCAGACCGGCGGCACCTGGCCCGACTACGCGATCGCCAGCGCCGTCACGTTCCACGTTCTCGCGGCGCTACGGCATCGCAATCGCACCGGCGAAGGCCAATGGATCGACGCGAGCATGGGTGAGACGGTCATCGGCCAGATGCAGGAATGGTACATGGATTACTTCATCAACGGCCGCGATCGCCGCCAGCGCGGTAATCGTGACGACGTGATGGCGCCGCACAACACCTATCGCTGCGCCGGTGATGACAACTGGATCGCGATCGCGGTTGGCTCTGAGTCCGAATGGGAGGCGTTGTGCCGGGTGATGGGAACTCCCGAATGGACGCGCGATGCGAAGTTCGCCGACCAGTACAACCGCTGGCGTCATAGCGACGAGTTGGATGCTCACCTCGCGAAATGGACGCGCACCCACGAGCACATCGCGCTCGCGAAGGAACTGCAGCGCGCGGGCGTCGCTGCGGGTCCCGTGCTGGATAGCGTCGAACTGCACAACGACCCGCATCTATGGGAATGGGGCTTCTTCCGCAAGATCGATCATCGCGAAGTTGGCGAGCGCATCCTTCCCAACATGCCGGTGCGGATGAGCAATGTGCCCGAACTTAACTACTCAATGCCGCCCGATCTCGGCGAGCACAACCGCGAAATCTTCGGCGGCCTGCTCGGGCTCTCCGACGCCGAGATCAAGATGCTGATGGAGCGGAAGGTCATCTACTGAAGCTCGATTACAAACGGAAGGTTTTTCCGCTATTCGGTATCGTTATCAGCGATTCGTTCAGCGATTCGTCCGTCGATGAGGTCATATGCTAACGACCGCAAAGGAATTCTTGCAGCACGTTCTTCGCGAATTCTCCGAGGATGAATGCCCGTCAATGGCGGCGGCGCTGGCATACGCCACGCTATTTGCGCTGCCCTCGTTACTGCTGATCGTTATCTTCATCGCGGGTCTCGTTCTCGGACCACAAGCTGCCAGCGGACAGATCCAGGCAAGGCTGAGCGGCGCGATGGGCGCAGGGGCGGCCGCGCAAATCCAAAGTATGGTCAGCAGCGTGGCTCAGAACCACACCGGCGGTTTGATCGCAACGGCACTCGGAATTGTTGGTCTGATATTTTCTGCCACTGGCGTTCTCCTGCAACTTCAGCAGTGTCTGAACAAAGCCTGGAAGGTGAAAGTGGTCGGCTCCGGCCTACGCAATTTCGCGATGAAGCGGCTTCGCTCGGGCCTGCTGCTGGTCGGCGCAGGATTCCTCGCGATGATTTCGGTCGCCGCGAGTTCCGCGATCTCGGCCCTTGCGAAGATGCTGCCGTTCGCGAGTGCCGCGCACGCCGGTGAGATGGTCGCGTCGTTGGCGATGTTCGCGGTAGTCTTCGCCGCGATTCTGAAGGTGCTACCGGATGTAGAGCTGCGCTGGAGCGATGTCTGGGTCGGCGGCGTGTTCATCGCGGTGTTGTTTGTGATCGGAAAATTTCTGATCGCGATGTATCTCGCGCATGCCGGGAAGGCCAGCGCCTATGGCGCGGCCGGGTCACTGGCGCTGATTCTGATGTGGACCTACTACTCGGCGCTGATCTTTCTGCTCGGAGTGGAATTGACGCAGGTATGGGTTCGCCGTCAGGGACGCGAGGTCCCGCCGCGACAAGGCGCCGTTCGCCTGGCTTAGGCTGATCCTCAAGCCGCAACTTCAGTCGGCAGGAAATCCATACAATTTGGCGGCGTTGCCGCAGACGATCTTATGGCGCGTCGCGGCCGGCAGATGCCCCAGCTCGCGCGCGATGTACTCCTGCGAATCGGGCCAAATGCCGTCAGGATGCGGGAAGTCGGAGCCCCACATGATGTTGTCCTCGCCGATCTCGTCGAGCATCTTGATGCCGATGCGATCGCTCTGGTAGGTCGCGTAACACTGGCGGCGCCAGTACTCGCTCGGCTTCATCTTCAGGTCGAGGTCAGCGAATTGATCCTCCCATTCGAGGTCCATGTGGTCGAGGATGTAGGGAAGCCATCCGATGCCGCTTTCGCCGATGACCATCCTGAGTCCGCGATGATGCTCGAGCACGCCGCCGAAGATGATCGCCATCAGCGGCACCGCCATATACATCTGAAAGCTGCTAATCATCGTCGCGAAGGCGGCGCGCGCGACCTTCGGCGCGAGCTTGCTCAGGTCGGGAAGCGCGCTGCCAATCGTGTGCAGATGCACCGGTAGTTTCGCATCTTCCGCGATCGCCCAAAGCGGCTCCCAGCACGGATCCCAGAACGGTTCGATGTCGGGGCGGTTGGCGATATCGAGACCACGCAGCGCTCCCTCTTTCGCGACGCGTTTTACCTCGGCGACAGCGTCATCAATGTTGTGGCTCGGAATCGACGCCAATCCCGCATAGCGATCGGGATGGGTGCGGCAGAACCCGGCGAGCCACTGATTGTAGATGCGCAGCATTTCGGTCGCGGCCTCATCGTCCTTGAGCCGCATGCTCGCACCGAGGATGCCGTAAAGAACCTCGCCCTGAACGCCGTCGCGCTCCTGATCCTTCAGGCGCAGTTCCGGATCAGTGAGGCGGCGAATTCCCTTGCGGCCATCGTCGTAGAGGCCCGTCGACGCCATTCGATCCGAGCGATGAATCTGCCCGGGCACGTATTCGCGCCCCGCCGATCCCATACCGTTCATCAAGCCGAACTTCGCACCGTTCTTTGCGACCCACATCTTGCCCTTGCGAGTGTCGATGACGTAGGGCATGCGATCCTTCAAATCGGCGCGCGCGTTGGAGGTGAACAGATCGGGCGGCAACCAGATCAGGTTGACATGGCAATCAGCTGAGATGAAATCGTACTTCATCCGCGAATCCTCTGGGGCGATCTTGCTCCAGTGGCCTCGATGCGCGCAAACCCTCAACCAGCGGCGATGGACGATGGACGTCTCAACCGTTCCAGGCGCCACGCAGCGAGTAGGAACTCAGAACGCGCACGTAGTTGGCGCGCTGGAAGGCGGCAGGGTTGGGAACATTGCGCTGACTCATACTGCCGCACATCTGGCGAATCGACTCGTACTCGTGTTCCACCATCCACCTCACGAGATCGCGCAGCACGACATCGACGTGTTCGACGCCGTTGCGGAGCAGCACCGAGGTCATCATCGTCACGCGCGCCCCGGCCATCACGGCTTTCAGCACATCGTGCGCGCTATGAACGCCGCCCGTGATCGCTAGGTCGGCGTCAATGCGCCCGAAGATGATCGCCACCCAATGCAGCCTCAGCAACAATTCCTGCGGGCGACTCAGCGTCAGGCTCGGCACCACTTCGAGTAATTCGAGATCGAGATCGGGTTGATAGAAGCGATTGAACAGCACGAGCGCATTCGCGCCGGCGCCGTCGAGTTGTTTTGCCACGTTCGCGGGAGCGCTGAAGAATGGCGACAATTTCACCGCGACGGGAATCTTTACACTTTGTTTTACCTCGCGAACCAGCTCGATGTATGCGCGCTCGATGTGGCCCGCGGTGAGTTCGAGATCGGTCACGATCGAATAGAGGTTCAACTCGATGGCGTCGGCGCCTGCTTGCTCCATCTCGCGCGCGTAGCGGATCCAGCCCCCGGCCGAGACGCCGTTGAGGCTGCCGATGACGGGAATCGAAACGCTCGCCTTGGCCTTGCGAATCAGCTCCAGATAGCCTTCGGGACCGAGGTTGTAGGTCGTCAGGTCGGGAAAGTAGTTCAGCGACTCCGCGAAACTCTCGGTGCCCCGCGATAGATCCTCGTCCAGCGTCTCACCTTCCAGAGTGAGCTGCTCTTCGAAGAGCGAGGGCAGCACAACTGCCGCGACGGCATGATCTTCGAGAAGCCGAATCTTGTCGAGCGAATCGGTAACTGGCGATGCCGACGCAACAATCGGATTCTTCAGGGTGAGGCCGAGATACGTCGTCGTGAGGTCGATCATTGCTTGCCCCCTTTTTCCGGCTTGCCCGCCGCAGTGCCAGGTTCGGTGGTCGGTTGCGGCGCCGGCATTCCCGTGCCGGGCATTGCGGCGCGATTTGCGTATACCCGCCACTGGCGCGTGATGTCGTCCTGCGCCATCTGCAGCAACTCGCGCGCGGCTTCGGGATTGCTACGCGCGAGCATCGTGTAGCGCGCTTCCTGATAGGCGTATTGCTTGAGCGGGATGCTGGGCGCCTTCGAGTCGAGCTGGAAGGGATTCTTGCCTTCCTTTCGCAGGGCAGGGTTGTATCGCATCAACGGCCAATAGCCGGAGAGCACGGCGTTCTTTTGCTGGTTCATGCCGAAGGCCATGTCGTAGCCGTGCGCGATGCAGTTGCTGTACGCGAGGATCAGCGACGGGCCGTCGTGCGCTTCGGCTTCAAGGAAGGCGCGGACCGTGTGCGCATCGTTGCCGCCCATCGCCACCCGCGCGACGTACACCGAGCCGTAGCTGATGGCCTCCATCGCGAGGTCCTTCTTGCCGGTCTGCTTGCCGCCGCTGGCGAACTTCGCAACGGCGCCGCGCGGTGTAGATTTGGACATTTGTCCGCCGGTGTTCGAATACACTTCCGTATCGAGCACGAGCACGTTCACGTTCATTCCGGAGCCGAGGACGTGATCGAGTCCGCCAAAGCCGATGTCATAGGCCCATCCGTCGCCGCCCACGAGCCAGACGCTCTTGCGCACCAGCGCATCAGCAAGCGCCATCAGGTCGCGCGCCTCGTTGGTCTCGAGGCCCGCCATCATCCGCTTGACCTCGGCGACCCGCTTGCGCTGCGCCGCGATGCCCGACTCGGTCGATTGATCGGCTCCCAAGATCTCCGAGACGATGCGCTCGCCGAGCTGGCTGGAAAAGCGGCGAACCAGTTCGCGCGCGTAATCAAGCCGCTTGTCGAGCGCGAGCCTCATCCCGAGCCCGAACTCGGCGTTGTCTTCGAAGAGAGAATTCGACCACGCCGGCCCGCGGCCTTCGGCATTCGAGGTGTAAGGCGTAGTGGGCAGATTGCCGCCGTATATGGAGGAGCATCCGGTCGCGTTCGCGATCATCAAGCGATCGCCGAAGAGCTGGGTGAGCAGCTTGATGTAGGGGGTCTCGCCGCATCCCGCGCACGCCCCGGAAAATTCGAATAGCGGTTCGAGCAGTTGCGTATCTTTGACCTGCGCATGCGCGAGGCTGTCTCGATTGAACTCCGGCAACGACAGGAAGAAATCCCAGTTCCTCGCCTCGGCCTCGCGAATCGGCGGCTGGGGCAACATGTCGATCGCCTTGTGCCGCACCTCGCTCTTACTTTTGGCGGGGCACACTTCGACGCACAGGCGGCATCCGGTGCAGTCCTCGGGCGCCACTTGCAGGGTGTAGCGCTGCGTCTCGAGGCCGCGCCATCGAGGAGTCGCTGACTTGAAGGTCGCGGGCGCATCGCCGAGGAGACTGGGCTCGTAGACCTTCGCGCGAATCACGGCATGAGGACAGACCAGCACGCACTTCCCGCACTGGATGCATAGGTCCTCGTCCCAGACCGGGATCTCCTGCGCGATGTTGAGCTTCTCCCATTTCGCTGTGCCGGTAGGAAAGGTGCCGTCAGGCGGCAGCGCGCTGGTGGGAACCGAATCGCCGTAGCCGGCCATCAGAACGCCGAGGACATCATGAACGAAGGCCGGCGCGTGTGTCGGCACCGGGTCGAGAATATCGATCGTGCTGCTCGCCGTCGCTGGTATGGTGACCTCGTGCAGATGCGCAAGGGTAGTATCGACCGCGGCGAAGTTCTGTTGCACGATCGCGTCGCCGCGCTTCCCGTAGGTCTCCTGGATTGCCGTTTTGATCGCGCCGATCGCCGCATCCTGCGGCAACACGCCGCTCACGGCAAAAAAGCACGTCTGCATGATCGTATTAATGCGGCCGCCCATTTTGGCCTGACGCGCCACCTTGTACGCATCGATGACGAAGAAGCGAAGCTCCTTGTCGAGGATCTGCTGTTGCACCTTATGCGGCAGATGGTTCCACACCTCGTCGGGCGCGTATGGCGCATTGAGAAGAAAGGTCGCCCCATGATCCGCGGCGGCGAGCACGTCCATCCGTTCGAGAAAGGCGAACTGATGACATCCGATAAAGCTCGCCTTGTTGATCAGGTAGGTCGAACGGATCGGGTCCGGCCCGAAGCGCAGGTGCGATACGGTGACCGAGCCGGACTT
The DNA here is from genome assembly GCA_963815835.1 of uncultured delta proteobacterium. Lineage (GTDB taxonomy): Bacteria > Desulfobacterota > Binatia > Binatales > Binataceae > DATGKG01. The sequence goes on along the minus strand of CAWFIF010000001.1, from coordinate 303,382 downwards.
CTTTGAATCGTAGACGAAGTAGCCCTGCGCATGACGGGGCGTGTTCTCGCCGATGATTGCGATCGAGTTCTTGTTCGCGCCCACAGTGCCGTCCGATCCCAATCCATAGAAGAGCGCCCTCACCGTCAGCGGGCTCTCGGTCGAAAACGCCGGATCGAATGCGAGGCTGGTATGAGTCACGTCGTCGTGAATCCCGACCGTGAAGTGATTCTTGGGGGTCTCCTTCCGGAGTTCATCGAAGACCGCCTTCACCATCGCGGGTGTGAATTCCTTCGATGACAAGCCGTAGCGTCCGCCGATGATTCGCGGCCATTTGCCATCGATAGCGCGCGCCTCCCACGCCTCACTGATTGCCGTCACGACATCGAGGTAGAGCGGCTCGCCGATGCCGCCGGGCTCTTTGGTGCGGTCCAGCACCGCTATCGCGCGCGTCGTCTTCGGCAACGCCGCGGTGAATGCGGCGGTGTCGAACGGACGAAACAATCGCACCTTGAGCAGGCCGACCTTTTCTCCCTCGGCAATGAGGCGCTCGATGGTCTCCTCGGCGGCGCCTGCGCTCGAGCCCATCAGGATTATGACCCGCTCCGCTCTGGGATCGCCGACATAGTCAAACAGGCGATATGCGCGGGCGGTCTGGCGCGCGAAGCGATCCATAACGTCCTGAACAATCGTCGGGCATGCGCGATAGAATGGATTGATCGCCTCACGCGCCTGAAAGAAGGTATCCGGATTCTGCGCCGTCCCTCGCAGCATTGGGCGATCGGGACTGAGCGCGCGATCGCGATGCTGCCGGACGAACTTCGCATTGATGAGCGCAGCGAGGTCTTCGTCAGTCAGCGGATGGATCTTGTTGAGCTCGTGCGAAGTGCGGAAGCCGTCGAAGAAATGCAGAAACGGGATGCGCGATTCCAGCGAAGCGGCATGCGCGATCAGGGCGAAGTCCTGCGCTTCCTGAACGGAATCGGAGGACAGGAAGGCGAAGCCGGTCGCGCGCGTCGCCATCACATCGCTGTGGTCGCCGAATATCGAAAGGGCGTGGGTAGCGACGGTCCGTGCCGCGACGTGGATCACGCAGGCGGTAAGCTCGCCCGCGATTTTGTACATGTTGGGGATCATCAGCAGAAGGCCTTGCGAGGCGGTGAAGGTCGTGCCCAGCGCTCCCGCCTGCACTGCCCCGTGCAATGCTCCCGCGGCGCCGCCTTCGCTCTGCATCTCGACCACCTTCGGCACCGTGCCGAAGATGTTCTTGTGACCCTCAGCGCTCCATTGATCGGCCCATTCGCCCATCTGCGACGACGGTGTGATGGGGTAGATCGCGATTACTTCACTCAGGCGGTAGGCAACGGATGCCGCCGCTTCATTTCCGTCAAGGATTTCCATATTGGCCAGTTCTAACGGGCAGTTAACTCCAGACAGTTTCTCTTCGCAAAGCGGCACGGTCACAGGTGTTTCGGCGTGTGCGCGATGTTGAGCGTTTCCGGTCCCTATTGTGAGTGGCGAATCGGCAGCAGGAATATCCGAGGGGGCGAATCCTCAGTGCAGGCGCTGATCGAATTGCAGGATCGTCCCGTCGGGATCTTCGAACAGGCAGGTCAGGACTTTCCCGCCCCCTCTCTCGCCATATGCGATCGCATCAGCCTCGTAAGGTGGTACCAGAACCTTGACGCCCGCGCCGATGAGTTTTTCGACTCGGCTGCGCAGGTCGTCCACCCAAAACGCGAAATGATGGAGACCGACCTGATGAAGCCTCAGCGGTTTGCCCGAGGACTCTCTGCCGAGCGTCTGAGACAGCACCAAAAACCCCGCGCCATCGCCCCACCGCATGTAGACCGCGCGGCGTTTGCCCTGGCCCACCTTCTCCTCGGCATCGAGCATGACATCGAGTCCGAGGATATCACGATAGAAGGGCAGCGATCTCTCCATATCGCTGACGCCAATTGCCAGATGCGATATTCCCTTCATGGCGGTCCTCTCCTTCATGCCGACAGCGGTGTCCCTACTAGAATACGCCCACAAACTCGATGGCGTCGATGCTGTTCACGATGTTGCGCACACTGTTGAAGCAATTGCTCCAGTGTGCCGAAGACGCCCGGGTGCCCCAAAACGTCGGAAAGGGCGGAGTGTTGGCCGGAACCCGGCGCTATTTTCTCGCTTGTCCATGCATCGCGAAAAAGGCAAATTGCACACGAAAGCACCACCTGGGGGAGGGAGGAAATGAATCGCGACGATCGCCACTTCGATATTCCTCGATCGCCAAACAAATTCTCGCGCCGCGAATTCGTCGTCGTCAGCCTCGCCGCCGGGTTCGCGCTTTCGGTGATGCCGGTCTCTGCCGAGACCATCACTACCGATTCCAACGGACTGGTCGCTGGCGAAGTGAAGATTCCCGTCCCGGGCGGCGAGATTCCTGCCTATCGAGCGATGCCTGCCACTGGCGGACCCTTCGCGACGATCCTCGTCGTGCACGAGATCTTCGGCGTCCACGAGCACATCAAGGATATCTGCCGCCGCCTCGCCAAGGCGGGATACTTCGCGGTCGCGCCCTATCTCTATGCGCGCGAAGGCGATGTCGCGGGTAAGACCGACATCAAAGAGGTCATTCCGATCGTGCGCAAAGTACCGGAGAGCCAGGTTGCCTCCGACCTCGACGCGACTGCCGCATGGGCGAAGAGCACCGGCAAGGCCGATACCTCGAAGCTCGGTATCACCGGATTTTGCTGGGGCGGGCGCCAGGTCTGGCTCTATGCGGCGCACAATCCATATCTGAAGGCTGGAGTCGCATGGTACGGGCCGCTGCAATTTCCGAAATCCGACAACGCGCCCAGCAATCCAGTTGAGGTGGTCAAGGAGATGAAGGCGCCGGTGCTCGGACTGTATGGCGGCGCCGACGCCTCAATCACTGCCGAGCAAGTCGATGCGATGCGCGCCGCGATCAAAGCGGCGGGCAAGCCATCGGAGATCGTCGTCTACCCGAACACGCCGCATGCATTCAATGCCGACTATCGTCCGAGCTATCGGCCGAAGGAGGCCAAGGATGGATGGGAGCGGATGCTGGCCTGGTTCAAGAAAAATGGCGTCGCGTGAGCGCAGTCACAGATCGCGCTATCCATTTTGCGAACTCCTGACTGCACAAATCAGTCCACGCTGGCGGCCGGTTCGGGCGTTACGTTCGACATATCCACTTCGGTGCGGCGGCCGCTGACTTCCTCGCCCGCGTCGTGATCGAGCGGCAGGAAAAGTAGCGATGACAACATCGCGAGAACTCCGACCACCACGAACGGCAGGGTGAAATCGTGCGACGTTAGCGACGACGCCGGGCGTCCGCCCAGACTCACATGGAGCAACAATGCCGCAATCGCAACGCCCAGGCTGAGAAACAACTGTTGCGCCATGCTCGCGAGGCTGCTCGCGTTGCTCATCAGCGCCGAAGGGACATCAGCATAGGCGAGGGTGCCAAGCGCAGTGAACTGAAGTGAGCGAAGGAATCCGCCCGAAAGCAACGCGATGATGATCACGAGGTGCGGCGTCGTCGGCCGGAACAGCGAGTAGCTCATCAGTATCAAGGAGGCGACTATCCCGTTGCCGATGAGCACCGTGCGAAACCCGAAGCGGCGGATGACCGGTACCGCGGTGATTTTCATGAAGAGCGCGCCTGCCGCGCTGGTAAAGGTCAGCATGCCGGATGCGAAGGGGCTCAGCCCGAACACCAGTTGCAGCAGCATCGCGAGCAGGAACGGCAACGCGCCGATACCCATCCGGAACAGCCCGCCGCCGATCGTCGCCATGGCGAAGGTTGGAATCTTTATCAACTTCAAATCGATGATCGGATATTTGATCCGGCGCGCATGCATCACATAGAGCGCACTGCAAATCCCGCCGCCGGTTAGGATGGTCATCACGATGCTGGGGGGTAGTATCCCGCGCCCCAGCATCTCGAAGCCGAAGACCAATCCCGCGAGGCCCAGGCCGGTCATCAGGAAGCCGCGAAAGTCGAGCGGAAAGACCTCGGCCTCGCGCACGTTCTCGATGAACATCGTGACCAGCATGAAGCCGATTATCCCGATCGGCACATTGATGAAGAAAATCCAGCGCCACGCGTAGTAGGTCACGATGAAGCCGCCCAGCGGCGGGCCCACCACCGGACCGAGAATCGCGGGCACCGTCAGGTATGACATTGCGGTGACCAACTCCGATTTGCGCACCGTTTTGAGCACGATCAGCCGGCCGACCGGCATCATCATCGCGCCGCCAAAACCTTGCGCGATACGCGCGGCGACCAGCTGCTGCAGCGAATGCGAGATGCCGCACAGAATCGAGCCGATGGTGAAGATGATAATTGCCGAGCGGAACACCGTACGCGCGCCGAAGCGGTCGGCCACCCATCCGCTGATCGGAATGAAGACCGCGAGGCTCAGTAGATAAGAGGTGATCGCGAGGTTGAGACGAATCGGATCCTCGTGCATCGAATGTGCGATGGCGGGGAGTGCGGTCGAGATGATCGTCGCGTCGAGCATCTCCATGAACAGCGCGCATCCGACGATCAGCGGCGCAAGCTGCGCTTCGGAAAGGTTTAGGCGATTCGGTTTCATCGATGTGAAGGGCGAAAGGCAAGTCTACTACAAACGGGCCCCCGGTAAATGGACTCTCGCGTCCAAAAACCTCGGCCGCTTGGGCGCGCATCGCGATTCCGATCGGGCTAGGCTGATGATGCTCGGCATCTACTTTGCTGCTATCCAGGTATCGAGTTTCACGGGTTAGCGGACGAGAGAAAAGGCTTGCGAAATATCGCCACAATGGTGGCGGAGGGTTTCGTTCGCTTTCCGACTGATGCAAAAACGGGCAGCACCTGCCGCCCTCATAGGCGTTGCGTTACGAGAGGTTTCGTGAGAGAAAGCGTTTTGCGATTGTTGGTTTCAGGATTCCTTTTTCCACTGTGCGATTTGCAATCTGGGCTGGTGACGGACGCGGTCTGCTCGCGTCCATGAAATCCATTTTGAAGTGAGGGTTCGCCGTTCCCAAAATTGGCGAGGAGGATTATCGGTTCGATGACGCCGAAACAAGTTCTAGCGATGATCAAAGAGAAGGGTGCCGTAATGGTCGATATCAAGTTCATCGACCTGCTCGGGCAGTGGCAGCACTTCACGGTTCCGATCTCCGAGTTCAAGGATGAATCGGCTTTCGAGGAGGGACTCGGTTTCGACGGCTCCTCGATTCGCGGATGGCAATCGATCGAGTCGAGCGACATGCTGGTCATTCCCGATCCTGACACTGCGGTGATGGAACCATTCACTAAGGATCCGACTCTCAGCCTCATCTGCGACATCTCGGATCCGATCACGCGAGCGGACTACACGCGCGATCCACGCAACATCGCGCGCAAGGCCGAGCAGTATCTGAAGTTGACCGGCATCGCGGACACTTGCTACTTCGGTCCGGAGCCGGAGTTCTTCATCTTCGATGGCATCCGCTACGACACCAACCAGCACGCGAGCTTCTTCTATATCGAATCGAGCGAGGGTGCATGGAACAGCGGCAAAGAGGGCACCAACCTCGGCTATAAGCCGCGCTACAAGGAAGGCTACTTCCCGGTCGCTCCCAACGACAGCTTGACCGACATTCGCACCGAGATGGTGCTTGAGATGGAGCGCGTCGGCATCCGCGTCGAGAAGCAGCATCATGAAGTTGCGACCGCGGGTCAGGCCGAAATCGACATGCGCTTCCAGTCGCTGGTTAAAATGTCCGACTGGCTGACCTGGTACAAATACATCTGCAAGAACGTCGCGACCCGCCACGGCAAGACCGTAACCTTCATGCCGAAGCCGCTGTTCGGCGACAATGGCTCAGGGATGCATTGTCATCAGAGCCTGTGGAAGGGCGAGACGCCGTTGTTCGCAGGTTCCGGATACGCCGGGATGTCGGACCTCGGGCTGCACTACATCGCGGGCATTCTCACGCATGCGAAATCGATCGCGGCGTTTACCAATCCCGGAACCAACTCGTATCGCCGGTTGGTGCCGGGCTTCGAGGCGCCCATCAACCTGGCGTATTCGAGCCGCAACCGCTCGGCCTCGGTGCGTATCCCGATGTACTCGCCGTCGCCCAAGGCGAAGCGTATCGAAGTACGGTTCCCCGATCCGACCTGCAACCCATATCTCGCGTTCTCCGCGATGATGATGGCCGGCCTCGACGGCATCCAGCGCCGGCTCGATCCCGGCCAGCCGCTCGACAAGGACATCTACGCGCTGACTCCCGCGGAGTTGAAGGAAGTCCCGAGCATGCCGGCGTCGCTTGAAGAGGCGCTCGATCATCTCAAGAAAGATCACGAGTACCTGCTGAAGGGTGACGTGTTCACCGAAGATCTGATAGAGACATGGATCGACTACAAGATGTCTCGCGAGGTTAGCCAGGTCCGCTTGCGGCCGCATCCTTACGAGTTCGCGATGTACTTCGACGCGTAAGTCTTCGCTGTCCTCTTCCAGTGTCAAAGCGGCGGGCCCTCGGGTCCGCCGCTCTTCTTTTTGCAGCATCGTGCCATGCCGGTCCGCTGACGAGCGCGTAAACGGTCGCCGCGCTCAGACGTCGAGCGGCGGTATCGAAAAATCCCGTCACACAAAAAGGAACGGGCGCCCTTTTCGGGGCGCCCGTTGCATTACGGCATCGAGGAAGCGGCTAGTAGCCTCGCTTCACCAGAGTCTGCGGACTGATATCGGCGCTGCTAACCGCACCCATCGAGATGTACCAGCATTCGCGTTCCGGAGCGTACGGGGAGGGCAGGTAGCACATGCTGGTCTGGCCGGACTGGACATCGGTGGAGGCGGCGCCGACGATGAACGCGCGCTTGAAGGGATAGATCGCGACCTTGGCATCGGGCACCGGGCGATCGCGATACGCCAGCCAGTAGACGTAGTTCTCCCACAGCTGGCCTTTGCGGTCGTAGTTATCCAGGTACGGCATCCACCAGATTTCGCCGTCCATATACAAGATCTCGCGTGAGTGCAGCGCGTTGACCTTTCCGGGGCGGGGCTTCGCCTCGACGATATAGATGTGGCGCATCTCCCAGCCTTCCGGGCAGGTGCTTGCGCCGCCGTCAGTCGCGCAGGTCACTGAGGGGGAATGCTCGGCATGCATCGGCGCCAGCATCTGTTTCTCGCCGAGAAACTTGAAATCCCACTCCTCAACCTTTGCCGTGAAGCCCGAATAGTTGTCCGGATTCCAAGGGAAGGGAAAGGTTGACATGTCGGCTGCCGACTCGTTGATGCGGCGCAGGCGGCGTGTTGACGGGGTGTAGGCCCAGAAGTCGTCGGCCCTCTTGGGGTCAGCGTATCGATAGCGGAGTCCGCCGATGCCGCGATCCTGCTGAGGCGAGATGACCGGACTTCCCAGCCACGCCCATAGCACGCCTCTTTCCTTGAACAGGGGATCGACCGGCATCGGTTCGACCTCGGTCCGATTGACATACGAGTAGCCGGAATAGTGGCCGACGGTGATGTCATAGATCATGTTGTAGGCTTTGCCGCGGCCTCCGTACACGGTCGGGCAATCGAAGAACCGTAGATCGTAGTCGTCGCCGAGAGCCGGACGGAACTGGTTGTTCCAAGCAATCTTTATACCGACGTCGGGGTCGTTCGGGTCAACCAGCGGGAAGGGCTGACCGGCGACGTATCCAACCAAACTCCGATGGTCATCCGACAGGCGGACCTGCGATGAGTACTTTTCGGTAGCTTCCTTAAATGGCGGCGGCCAGTCCATGCGGGACGCCGGTACGATCTTCATGCTCATACCCTGGTTGAGCTTATACATCACGCCCTGCGCAACCAGATCTTTCACCTTGTCCATGTTCTGGTAGGTGATCATGTCCCCGATTTTGACCTGCGCGAAGGCCGACGAGCCCAGGAGCGTCGTCAGCACAACGAGGAGGAATACTCCGCCGCAGGCCTTGCCAATTGTGATCCGTCTCATATTACCCCATCTCCAATTAGATTGTTTACTGATGTCCGCAAGCGTCACTAATACCCGTCGCTCGTACCATAGGGAGCACCGGTAACTCAAGTCCTTTTTTTCAGATTCGGGCGGGGCGAATTGGCCCCTCGTTTTTGCCGACCAGCCAATCGCCGGGAGGATTCGGCACTCGAAATTACAACTTGTATCGATCGCTTAGCTTGCTGGAGATGGGGACCGATTGCTCGGATAAATCGATGATGAATGCTGCTTGCCGATGCCACCATCTCCCGAACGGGCGTTTGAACGGATCGATGGCAATTCCGGCGTGATTACTTGTGTACACTGCGGGCCAGTCCCGCCAGGTCGCTATCGGTGCAAGACTCACCGCTATCGATTTCTACGATCAATTTCCGAAGACGCTCGGTCTGCTGTTCAGGCGAACGGCAAACCGCATACCCATCCAACGCGGCACTCGGTTTGGTAAAGTTCCGACCTAGATCGCTCAGACACTCAGCGTTCGCATTGTGAAGGTACTGCTCCAGATAGGGCTCAAGCTGTTTACCTTTTCGCAGCGCAAGGCAGTAGTAGAGCTTCTCGGCAGGAGCTCCCAGATAATAGCCGCTCAGGCTCGCAAACACCTTGAGCGCTTCCGGTGAATTCATGCTATCGAAACGTGAGAGCCGACTAACTACGTACTCCATGTGATCGCCATACGCCGTGCTGGACCGTGGATTTTGGTCTTGAGCGTAAATCGCGAGATCCGAAACGACGGCGAGTTTGAGGAGCTTTGCCTCCGCAGATCGTTCGGTGGCGCCCGGTGCAGCCGTCGCCGGAGTGGCTGCTGCTGTCGGCTCCACCGCTTCAGGGTGATAGTGATATGACCACGATCGCGCCAACACTGCCGAAGTCTCGACTAGCACGAGGACAAACATCACCACCGAAAGCGGAAGCGCGCTTGTAAGCGCTCGCCTGGCTTCAGTTCGCAATGCCTGCGGGATAACTGCCATCGTGGTGTCAGCCAATGGCGTCGTGTCTCAGATCCATTTCTTGCGAACCAGCCATACTTTGACCAGTTGAGTCAGCGCGACATACGCCAGCAGCGTCACCAACAGAAGCGGCCAGTAGTTGAATGGAAGCGGAACCAAGCCGAGCCATTCTCCAATCGGGGAGGATGGTAACCACATCCCCACTAACATTATCGCGGCCGATGTCATGATGAGTTGCCAGCTGGCACGGCTCTGGATAAACGGTATCTTGTTAGTTCGAATGACATGGATAATAAGCGTTTGAGTCAGGAGCGACTCGACGAACCATCCGGTCTGAAACAATGCCGCGGCATAGGTGGAGTCCGGATTCAGGAGAGTCGCGTGGGCGAAACGGGCAGCCAGCTCCGGCGGCGGCGCCAGCCGCAAATTGTTGCACTTAAAGATGAACCACATCATGAAATAGGTGGTGTAATCGAAGATCGAACTGCATGGCCCGATAAAGATAATGAATCTCGCGATTTCGCCAATCGACCAGGGACGCGGCTTCGCTACCTGCTCTGGATCAACCTCATCGGTCGGAATCGGCACTTGCGAGAAATCGTAAAGCAGATTGTTGGTCAGGATCTTGATCGGCGACATCGGCAAATAGGGCAGCCAAAGGCTTGCGCCAAGCACGCTGAACATGTTTCCAAAGTTCGAGCTGGCGCCCATCCGGACATACTTGAGAATGTTAGCAAAGACCTTGCGCCCCTCGAGCACTCCTTCTTCGAGCACCAGCAGACTCTTTTCCAGCAAAATCGCGTCGGCGGCCTCCTTGGCGATATCCACCGCGGTATCCACTGAAATCCCCACGTCAGCGGCGCGCAGCGCGGGCGAGTCGTTGATGCCATCGCCCAGGAAGCCGACCACCCGCCCGGCCTTCTGCAACGCTTTGATGATGCGCTGTTTATCTAATGGCGAGAGACGAACAAACAAGGTGGTACTTTCGGCCGCGGTTGCCAGCTCGGAGTCATTCATCTTTTCAACCGCCGCACCCGTGAGCACGTGGTCAAGGGAAAGGCCGACCTGGCTGCAAATCTTCCGCGAGACCAATTCATTGTCACCAGTCAGGACTTTGACTGCGATGCCGTGTCTTTGCAGAGCGGCGATCGCCGGCGCGGTAGTCTCTTTGGGCGGATCGAGAAATGCGATGTATCCTTTGAGGATGAGGTTTTCCTCGTCTTCTTTGCCGTAGACCTGCTTCGGCTCACAGTCGCGATAGGCGATAGCCAGCACGCGGAAGCCGTCAGCAGATAGCTTGTCGTATTCCTCCTTGAGATCCTCCAGGATGACCGCATCCATCGGATAAATGTCACCCTCGAGCTCGAATTGCGCACAACGATTGAAGACCGATTCGGGCGCGCCCTTGCAGATCAGACGATGAACCCCTTCCGGCGTCGCCACCACCACCGACATCATCTTACGGCTGAAGTCGAAAGGTATCTCATCCACCATAGAGTACTCGGCCGTGTGCACATCTTCATGTACTTCTACGTGCTGAAGGACCGCGCGATCGAGAACGTTCTTCAGGCCGGTTTGGAAATGGCTATTCATGAAAGCGAGCTGCAGGACCCCTTCGTCCGTCTGGCGGGCAACGTCGCAATGCTCTTCGAGTATGACATGGTCCATAGTCAGGGTGCCGGTTTTGTCGGTGCACAGAACGTCCATCGCGCCCAGGTTCTGGATGGAGTTGAGCCGCTTGACGATTACTTTCTTGCGCGACATAAGCATCGCGCCTTTCGAGAGGCACACACTTACGATCATCGGGAACATTTCGGGAGTGAGGCCGACTGCGACCGCGAGGGCGAACAGAAAAGCCTCGCCCCATCGATGCTTGCTGAAGCCATTGATGAAAAAGACCAGCGGCACCATGACCGCCATGAAGCGGATCATCAGCCAGGTAAACGATGCGACACCCCGATCGAAACTGGTCGGTGGCTGCCTCTGTGTGATCGCGCTGGCCATGATGCCGAGGTAGGTTTTCCGACCGGTCTCAATGACTACCGCGGTTGCGGAACCGCTTTCGACGCTGGTGCCCAGAAAGCACACGTTGGTTAGTTCCAGCGGTGATTTCTTGCCGGGCGGCTCGGGACGATCGAACTTTTCGACCGGAAATGATTCACCGGTCAGGCTGGCTTGCGTGAGGAAGAGATCCTTACATGACAGGAGGCGGATATCGGCTGGGATCATGTCACCCGCGGCAAGCTTGATGACATCGCCGGGAACCAGCTCCGCCAGCGGAATTTCGCGCGCGCTTCCCTCCCGCACCACGGTTGCGGTAACCCGAATCATAGCTTTGAGCTTAGCGGCTGCCGCATCAGCGCGGGCTTCCTGAATGAATCGCAGAGAAACCCCCAGCACCACCATCATTACCATCAAGGCGCCGCCCACGTAGTCAGAGGTATCCTCGGCTGTCGCAAACGAAATCACCGCCAGAACTGTCAGCAGGATTACCAGGGGATTCAGGCAAGCTCTTAGCAGGAGCTTTAATCGGGTGAACCGTTGCTCGTCGGCTACGATGTTCGGACCATAGACTTCGAGTCTCTGTGCAGCTTCTTCCTCCGACAGTCCTGTTATTTTGGATTCGAGTTCGGCAAGCGCCTGTTCGGCTGAAAGCGAAGCGGTTTTGGAAAGCTTGGGCGAGAACTCAACCGAACCGCCGCCGCGCTTGACGGTCGGGGTGATGTTTTTCGGAAGAACAGAGCTAGGCAACGAGGCCATAATTTTCTCCGCAGCAGCCGTTCGAGTGATCTATAGCGCCCGGTCTCACAATTCGACGTGAAGCCGTAAGCCCGGCACTACGACGGGGCCTCGGGCGCGGTTGTAACCTGGATTGTTGATGTACTGCAGATCGAACGCGCCAAACACTCCGCGCGCAATCGGGAAGTTGTAGTAGGTCTCCATAATCTCCTCCGGTCCATAGGAAAGGTTTCCGTCACCTAGCAGGAAGCCAAGGCCACCCAGCGCAAGATATTGCCGATGGCGGCGCGATATGCCATTCACTACGAACGCGACGCCCCACTTGTCCTTCAACCGGTTCCACCAGTCTCCACGGAGGTCCCAGCCGACCGACACGGTCTGATCGACCTCGGTATAGGCCCAGGACTCATGCTGCCCTTCGTTCCAGCCGGCGCGCGTGAATACTCGGAGTTGTTCGGTCAATTGCTGCTCGAAGTTGAGTCCGAAACCGTACTTAAGCGCTACGCCTTTGACGTGGTCGTCTATATTCGGAACGGTAAGTATCTTTTTGGTCTGGTTCTCGAACTGGTCGATCGCGTAATGGTAGTCGCCCATGTTTGCGAAGTTGGTATAGCCAAGCAGCCGGATCGCCCCGAACCTTCCCGGAATCAAGTGCGTATCGTATTCAAGTTCGTAGTTCTCGGCATGAGCGTCCTGCAGGTTCCATTCGAGGTTGATGCCGTTGGCGACCGTTGGCTCCAATGCCTCGGCAAAACGCGCGGCGAAATCATGATCGTAATACTCGGCCACGACCGCATAGGTATATCCGCGCGTGTCGGCCGCATAGTCCCACGCACCGTTGTTGTCGACGGTCCAGTTCATGAACTGCATATGGCTGTCGCTGGCGACCGAGTTGAGGTCGAAGAAATCGGGCAACGACATCTTGCCGACATGAATATCGATCCGCCGAGCTGGCAGGGTCGTGAGCAATGACAGTGGACTACGCTCTTCCTCAACGTTCTCGTCACTCAACCGGATCACCTTGCGTAACCAGATCCGCGCCAGGTATGGTTCGTCGCTCAATTGCGGATTCCTCACCACGTCGAGATTGACGAAACCCCCGAGCCCTAGTCCCTGACTCAGTCCGCTCCATCCCGACGATTCCGCATCCAACACCATTTCGGTGCTGTCGTCGAATTGGAAACCGGTATAGAGAGTCACAACTCGCGACACCGACTGCTCCTCGGCGTGGTCAAGGCTGTTGGGCCCACTATACCGAGCGTGAAATCGAGGATGCATTTGCGCGATCACGTTGACCTGCGCCGAGAGCCAAAATGGGCTGGTTTGAGAATGATGCAGGATCGTATCCTGGTCGTCCGCGCCGTGATTGATCATGTCGTCCCATAGTGAGTTGAGAGGCGGCGCAAAACTCGAAGGCGTAGATTGCGAACCGGCAGCGACGGACGATTCTTTCGTAGTTGGCTGATTCGCAGGAGCAACTGTCGCGCCGCTTCCAGTGGCCGCTAACTTCTCCGCTGCTCGCAAACCCTCCCGGTAACCCGCCTCATAGCCGAGGTGGTATTGATCTTCCGGCTTGGAACTGTTTGCCGGACCGGTTTGCGCTCGCGCCTCAGGAACCGCGGCCAGAAGCACGCAAATCAGTATCGCCAGGCTGCTTCGCGTCCACCGGCTGACAGCCGCGCGTCCTCGGCCGATGATGGCCTGCTCGGAAAATTGGATCGTCGATTCTCTCAGTTTGCTGGCGAGCATCATTCCTCGCTTCTAGCGCCCGCGATTACATCGGCGTTTTGGCTCGCCCCGGGGTGAATGTTTGTCGATGCTCCCCGGCTGAACTGGTGAGCCGTCACGACTGGTGTATGGTCTCGGGCTCGTGAGCGCCGAATCCCCGAAGCTGCGAACACACGGCCAGCGCCTGGGACGCCAGCGCGGAATCGTACAACAAAGGCTGGGTTGGATAAGAGGGGGGTGGCTTACGTAACGAAACGTTCACAGTCTCGATCGCGGCGAGACGTGAGGAATTGCGTTTCGAGGTTTCATCGATAGGCCGCTATCGATAATAGAGCTTCGCTTTATCCGACTCCGAGGCTGAGCTGCACCGAGCGCTTTGCCGACGGAGTCGGCGGCGCATTGCGCTCATGCGTGGGCGCGAAGCCGTACTTGATGCGCAACCGATCCATGATCGCGCCGATGCGGTTCTCGTACTCGGTCGGGGCGTAAACCGCGCGCGCGTAGAACGCATCGATCTGGGGCGCCAGCTCGGGAAATTTCTCGCGCATGAACGGAAGGAAGCGGCGCGCGGCGGCCGGCTTCAGGAACAACGGCCGCCACCATACGCCGTTCGCGCCCGCATCTCGCGCGGCGACGATGACGCTCTCGATGGAGCGCCGCGAATCGGTCAGCCCCGGGATCATCGGCATCATCAGGATGTCGCAATGGATGCCCGCCTTCGCGAGCATCGCCAGGGTGCGCATCCGCAGCTCGGGCCGCGGTGCGCGAGGCTCGAGCACGCGCGCCAGGCGCGGGTTGAGCGTGATGCAGGAAAAGTTGACCGAAATTTTCGAGCGCTGATTGATACGCGCAATCAAGTCAATGTCGCGAGCGACCAGCGTCGACTTGGTGGTGATGGACAGATGCAGCCCCGATAGCTGCGCGAACACCTCGAGCATCGCGCGCGTCAGTCCGAACTGGCGCTCGGCCGGCTGATATGGATCGGTCGCGGTGCCGATCGCGATCGAATCGTCGCCGATGGGCGTGCGCGACAGCGTCCGCGACAGCACCTCGGCCGCCATCCGCTTGACGAAGATACGCCGCTCGAAGTCCATTGGGTCGCGCAGTTCCAGGAAGTCGTGGGTATAGCGCGCATAGCAATAGACACATCCGAACTCGCATCCGCGATACGGGTTGATGGTCCATCGAAACGACATCTTGGGGTTGGTGCAGCGGTTGAGGATCTGACGCACCGGCATCTCGTGGAACTCGACCCCGCGATGGGGTTCGAGGGCGTCATCGTGGGTATCGAGGTCGAAGTCGAGGTCTAGCGCGGCACCCATGGCGAAACTCCTATCTGGATAGCTTCGCTTTTTCTTCGCTTCTCGTCAAGTGGCTTTGTTTTCACGAATTCCAGGGGACGAACGCAGTGACGCGGGAGGATGTCGTTGATTTTGCTAGATTATTTGGCTTCGTTTATGTAATCGACCGCGAGCCGCGTGCGAGCGGTCGCCCTGAGCGCACCGAAGGGTCTCGACGGGCGCGATGGTTTTGGGTTTGATTGTTGCACGAGCGCGAAAAGTCTGGAGCTGCCCCGTTTCAGTGGACGGTTGGAAGTTTGGTTATTAGCTCATCGGTTTGGACTCATCCATGGTTTACTGATGACATGACTGAGATATCAGCTTTTCGGCCCCGCCCTGCAACTGGTCTGAGGGCGGGCCGGAAAGCGTTATGGGTTTTGAATCCGAGACCGCGCCGCCATGCACCGCGCCGGACGCCATGCCCTGTGGCGGCCCAGCGGTGCGCAGCGCGGTCGAGCTCCGCATGGTTAGATTTTTTGGCTGGCGATAAACGCGCTCGTACTCGCAAGGGGAACGATAAGCGAGCGCAGAGTGGCGTCGATGCGGGTTGTACCAGCCCTCGATGAACTCGAACACCGCCATCCGGGCCTCGAGCTGGTTCTTGAAGCGGCGGCGCGCGAGCAGTTCGCATTCCAGGGTCGCGAAGAAGCTTTCGCACATCGCGTTATCGAAGCAATCGCCGACCGAGCCCATCGAGGGGCGCACTCCGGCTGCGCGGCAGCGCGCGCCGAACTGGATCGAGGTGTACTGGGTGCCCCTGCGCGCGTGGTTGCTTCCGACCTTTCGCAGCTGCGAGGTGCGCCTCGGAGCCGCTTTCCTACTCGTTCGCATGGTGTAGCGCCGATCTTTGCCGACCGGCATCTCTCCAGGAGGCGCGTCACCGGAGCCCTTGCGCTTTGATACCGGCCACAAAATGACGATCCAGTAACAAATGGATGCCAGTGCCGCGGAAGTGAAGAGTGGCGGGCCCAAGTCATCCGGTCCCGCAATGCCACCATGAGCATGCGCCATAGAAGCCGTGGCGACTGGGATTAGGGCGACGCCTGATCCTTGTCCGGTGATTCGCCAGCGTAACGGCCGCTTCTGGATGCGCATCGATGTAGCCTCAAACCGTTTTGAGATATCGTCGTATCGGCCACACGGCGAGGTATCGCCCGATGAACTGGCCTATCCAATAGCCCAGCACCGCCAGAGTGCCTCCAAACACCAGCGAGACATACTGGGTCTCCTCCAGGAAGCTGCGCAGCGCGCCACGCTCGATATGTCGTAGATACTCGGGTGTCTGTGACCTTATGTAAACGATGCCTTGGACGTCCGCGACGGTGAGGACGTGGTTCATGTCGCGAGGCTGGCTGTTAATCGCCATCCGCCCAGTGTGCACGGTCTTGTAGCCGACGCGCGTCGCGCCGTTGTACATCACCTTGAAGTTGTTGTTACCTGGGAGGCCTTGGATGTCATTGGTGCGTGTGACGCCCATCTTCGACTCGGCCTTGGCATAGTAAGGTTCAAGATCGGATAGGCTCAGCGGCCAATCCAGCAGGTTCGCGCCATCGATTCCCGAGTAGTGAGTCTTGGCTTTGAACTCGTGCTCTTGGAGACGTAGCGATGCCCCCGCCCAATGCGTCGTGGTACCTCCCACGGTCTTGCAAATCCATGCTGGAAGATTGGGAAAGTCTTTCGCGACGCGCCAAGTGCCCGAGGTGGTCCGCTTGTCGAGCCATGCTAGCTGGTTAAACGCGAACCATTCTTCATTGTTAAAGGTAGTGGATGATTGACGCTGCCCTGCTTCGAGCAGCACATCCTTGAAACCCTTCTGGCACAACTCGTTGGCGAGGGTACCGCCGCCGGCGCCGGAACCGATTACAACGATTATTGAATCGTCAGTGAGAGCGTGCTTAGCCATTCGCTGCCCTATCAGGCCGGCTTCGGAATTGCCGCTTGCGGAGCGTCGGGCAACCATTCGAGATCGTTAAAACCATGATGAAGGTAGCCACCCATGGAATAGGACGCTCCCTGATATTTCATCGTCTTGAACACGGACGGATCGCTGTAAAGCCTCTGCAGTTCGACGCCCCGAACCTTCTGAAAAAACGGCGTGGTTTCGATAGACTTAAGCGCGTCGATCTTCTGCTTGTCATTCAGGTCGACGAACTTGGAAGATTGAGAGCTGTCTAACTGCGCGACTCCATCTGTCAGCAGTTTTGCGACCGACGGATCGGCGTGCGCTGCGGCATCGAGCTCGCTGACGACCTTCCAGTAGGGTGCGTCACTCAGTTTCCGATGCGGGAAAATCTGTCGCGAAGCCTGAAGAAGGGTTTGCGCCTCATGAGGTTTCAGGGTGGAGAATTTCGGTATCGCTTCTTCGGCGGCGTTCCCCTTCGCGATGAGTCCGGATGTGGCAACCGCGGTACCAACCACCGCCATGGCTCCCGTTTTCAGAAACTCTCGCCGCTTCATCTTTATGTAAGTCCTCCGAAGATCATCGTTCTCGCTTGCTTGCCAGTCTTCGGATGTGTTCCACCAGCGCGGCGACGACGCCCGGTTGCGCTTCCAGGTCAGGGTTCGCCGACATCGATGAACTCAGTCCCACGGCCGGCCCTCCGCAGACGATAGCCTTGGCGATCTTCTCATCGGTCACCGAGCGCTGCCATTTGCGATCACGAAAATTGCACCGGCTTCGGATTCAGATTCGCAGCTACGGGTCCTTTGCCGTCACCGTTCCGTCCGTGGCACACCGCACATCGATCGCCAAACAACGATGCCGCCGTGGCGCGCGCGCCTTCCGAAATGGCTTGCGCGCCGCTCGAAGCTACCGTCGTCACCCCTTGCGGGGAACTCGTCTGTGCTCGCGCCCCATTGAGGTTAATTACGCTCGTTGTGATCGAGATAACAAGTCCGACGATAAGCCATCTGGAGAGCCAGTCGAGGTCGTTCGGGGAATGTTTCCGTGCGTAGCGGCGAGGCAATCCGCGATCAGCTTTCGTCATAGGTTTGGATTCTGCGCCGTGAGGTTCGGGTAACACGGTTCGCGAGAAAAACGCAACCGGCGATCGCGCCCCGGCCCCCAACATTGACAGGTGCGCGTCGTGCGGACTATTCGAGCAGCAGATGCTGTTATTTCCGAGCAGCAGATGCTGTTATTTCAATGATTCCAGCTAAGCACCTTATAAATGAGATCGTGACTTCCCTGCGCGAAGTAATCGCGCCAGCCATAGCCGAGCCTTTTCCAAAGGCGCAAGCGTACATGGCCGCCGTCATCCTGGAATTCGTGTCGCGCCAGGTCGAGGAGCGCGGCGATATCGAGGAGCAAAAGCATGTGGCCATGCTTGAGCTGTTGCGCGACCTCTCGCGAGTTCCCGAGATGAATCGAATCGTGAGCGGCGATCATCTGAGCGAAAAAGGACTGTGCGAATTGATCGAACATCTGTATGCCGAGCGCGGCAGCCTTGGCGAGGAAACCTTTGCGGCCGCCAATCGCCGCGTGCGTCAGGCATTGCGGCAGCTTCTCGATCAGGAACTCAAGGTCGCCGGTAAAGGCGAGGGTTGAGAAGTGGCAAGCGAGCCGACAGTTCAGGAAAAGATCGCGGGCTATCTCGAATCCAAAATGCCGCGCGCGCGAAACCTCGCGCTGTCCGACTTCGTTCATACGGCCGGCGGATGGTCACACGAAATCTACATCTTCTATGCGACCTGGAACGAAGACCGGCGCGCGATGCGGCAAGGCTTCTGCCTCCGCAAGGATCCGGGCGCCGGACTACTACGTGAGCTCTCGAGCCTGCGCGAGCAGTTTCGCGTAATCAAGGCGCTCGAGGCGACGCCTGCGCCGACACCGAAGACATACTGGTACGAGGAGGATCACATCGTTACTGGGCGGCCCCTTCTTCGTCATGGAAAAAGTGGAAGGCGAGGTGCCGAATCCGTGGTCGCGCGCGGGAAAGCAGTTCTACGCCGAGGCCGCGAAGCGCGGTAAGTTGCCGCGCAGCTTCGTCGAAGCGCTCGCATCGCTGCACAACCTCGATTGGCGCGCGGCGGGTCTCGACTTCATCGGCGTGCCGAGCACTGGAAAGGATTTCGCGCTGCGCGAGATCGCGAAGTGGGAATCGCTGATCCATCAGTCGAGCCGCAAGCCCGAACCGGTACTCACCGAACTTCTGATGTGGCTGAAGGCGAATGCGCCCGAGGCAAAGCGCCTCGCGTTCGTGCACGGCGCGTATCGCACTGGAAATCTCATTATAAAGGACGATGCGATCGCCGCCGTCATCGACTGGGAGCTGCAGGTGATCGGCGATCCGATGTACGACGTGGCGTACGTCTTGTCCGATCTGAATCGCGAGGGTTCCTCGCTGCTCTCCTGCGTCGTGGAGCGGGAATTTTTTCTCGATTACTATCAACAGCTCACCGGGCTCACGATCGATCTCGAGGTTTGCCGTTACTACGAAATTCTCTACATGATGCGCAGCACGGCTTTTTGGCTGAGCGCGTCGGGACTCTTCGCGGAAGGCCGAAACAACGATCTGCGCCTCGCGCGCACGACCTATTCGGTGCCGGTGGTTCTCGACATGGCCGCCAAGGCGCTGGGCTTCTAACCTGCTTTCGAAAGCTGGCGAGGTGAATTTGCGATGCTGACTGCGTGGGACGAACTCATGTGCCATCAACTGCCCACCACGATGGACCATGTGCATACGACCAACCCCGAATGGACCGAGCGCATCTATGTAAGCATCTACAATGTCCACGACAAGAACACGATTCTCGGCTTCGGCGTCGGGCAGTATCCCAACAAGAACGTCCAGGATGGATTTGCTACCGTTTGGCATGAGGGTAGGCAGTACAACTTTCGCGCCTCCCGAACGCTGCGCCCGCGCATCGATGAGGTTAAGATCGGTCCGCTGTCGGTCCAAACGCTGGAAGGACTGCGCCGCTTCCGCATCAAGCTGGATGAGAATCCATCGACGCTGCGGGTCGATATCGAATGGACCGCATCGATGAATCCGCACGAAGAGGAACACGACCTGCGCGAGAGCGGCGGCAAAGTGGTGCAGGACATCGCGCGTTTCGATCAGGTGGGACGCGCGCGCGGAACTCTACAATTTGGCGGGAAAACCATCTCGCTCACTGAGGACGAGTGGTGGGGACATCGCGATCGCTCATGGGGCACACGCCGTGCGCTGCGGACCGACAAGTCGGACTCGAAGCGCACGACTTTCGCGCCGTTCCTGTTCAGTTGGTCGGTCGCGCAATTCCCCGGCTACGCGCTGCATTGGCGCTTCGTCGAACGCGCCCCGAGCAAGTACAGCTACCTCAGTGGCGAGCGTGTGCTTCCGTTCGGTGAGAAGAATGATCCGGGCTGGATGCTGGAAAAAACCGAACAGGATTTTTGCTGGGATGCCTCGGGCCCGGTGCAGACCCTCAGAGGCGGCGACATCGCGCTGCACTTCAAGAATGGCGAGAAGCGCGAGGTCTCATTCGTCACACATGCGCCGCGATGGCATCTGAAGGGCGGCGGCTACGGGGGTTATCGCGGCTGGTATCACGGCGACCACAAGGGGGAATACTACGCGGAGCACGACGTGTGGGATCTCAGGGATCCCGCGGTCCTCGCGGAGGCGAGCACGCTCAGCGATCATCTGATCGAATGGCGATCGGGAGATGACGTCGGCTTCGGCATCATGGAGTACGGCGTCGGCCCCGGATACTACAAATATAAGGACATTCAGCATCTTCCGACTTTCTAACTATGGCGAACTTCGATCTGAAAGACCGCTCGGCGATCGTTGGAGTGGGTAATTCAGCGTACGGACGGCGCTTGATGCGCAGTCCGATCGATCTCGCATCCGACGCGATTGCCAACGCGCTCGACGACGCGGGCCTTGCGCGCAGCGACCTCGATGGTCTCATCGTAAGTTTCGGCTCGCCGATCGGCGCCGACGGCGACACGCTCGCGCAAGTGCTCGGGCTTAATCTTCGCGCCTACAATCAGACCTGGGCGCATGGGCGCTTCACGGCGAGTTCCATCCAGTGGGCCGCGATGCTCGTCAACGCCGGGCTCGCCGATGCGGTCGCGTGTCTCGCGTCGGTCAGCTTCTCTGGAATGCGAAGACCGATGATGGGTGGTGGCGGCGATCGTGAAGGTGGCCGCGAGGCCGGCGGCGGGCATGGCGAGGATCCGGTGTACGGGATGACCTCGCCGGGCGCGGGCGCCGCGATGGTCGCGCGCCGATACTTCCAGCGTTACGGCACCAACAGCCGCGCGCTGGCCGCCGTGCCGATCGCGTTTCGCAAACACGCCTCGATGAATCCGATCGCGATGATGCGCGAGCCATTCGATGTCGAGGAGCATCAGCGCTCGCGCTACGTGTGCGAGCCGCTCCATCTGTTCGACTATTGCCTCATCAACGATGGCGCCGCATGCGTGATCGTCACCACTTCCGAGCGCGCGCGGGATTGCCGAAAGCGTCCCGTCTACATCAGCGGGATGCAGGGGCTGCCGGGCAGCCGCGAGGAATTCATCTGGGCCTACCCGGGTCTCGGCGTGGCGCAGCAATCGGTCTTCGATTACAAAGCGGAGATTCAGCCTGTATACAAAATGGCCGGAATCACGCCTGATGATGTGGACGCGTTGTTTACCTACGACGCTTTCTCGATCCTCGCTTGGATCGCGCTCGAGCGATGGGGCTTCTGCAAACCGGGCGAGGCACCAGACTTTACTCGGGGCGGTAGAATCGAGGTCGGCGGTGAACTACCGATGAACACCAACGGCGGACTGCTCTCCGAGGCGCACGTCATGGGATGGAATCATCAGGTGGAGATCGTGCGGCAGTTGCGTGGCGAATGCGGTCCGCGCCAGGTCAGCGACGCGCGCATCATTCAATGGGCGAACGCGTACGGCGATTCGCTCATCTACCATATTTGATCTTCACATCTGAGGTGCGCGCCGATGCCGCAGAATCAATATCAAAAGCCACTTCCCGCAATCTCGTCGCTCAACCAGCCTTACTGGGACGGTCTGCGCAATCGCGAATTGAGACTTCAGAAATGCGACGAATGCGTGGCGGTATGGTATCCACCGTCGCCGTTGTGCCCCTCGTGCTGGTCGCGCAAATTTAACTGGACGCGCCTCAGCGGTCGCGGGCGAGTGAGTTCATGGGTCGTGTTTCATCAGTCATACTTCCGAGGCTTCGATGATGAGATTCCGTACAACGTCGCGGAGGTTGAGCTCGAGGAGGGTCCGCGCCTGCTCACCAACCTCGTCGGCGTCGCCAACGATGCTATCCGTGCGCAGATGCCTGTGGAGATTGTATTCGAAGATGTGACCGACGAGGTCACGCTCGCCAAGTTCAAACCCCGCGACGGCTAACCCTCCCGTCGCGCGCGCCTACTGCCTTTTCCCGCGCTAATCGATATGTTACGCGGCAGCGGGGCTGGGCATGCAATGCTCGTCATGCAATCACGATAACGAAGAGGGGCGAAACTTCTGCGCCGAATGCGGGAAGCCACTGCCGATCGATTGTCCCGCGTGTGGAGTTCGCAACCAGGCCGGCGTGAAATTTTGCGGCTCGTGCGGCGCCGCGCTCAGCACGTTTGGATGGTCGGTTCCCGCGGCGTCGCTGCAAACGGCTCCCCAAAATCTTGCGCGTCCCGAATCCTTCGTGGGTGGCCGATACAAGGTGGCGCGGCTGATTGGCGAAGGCAGCAGCAAGACCGTCTTTCTCGCTCACGACAATAAAATCGATCGCGATGTCGCATTCGCACTGATTAAAATCGCGGGCCTCGACGCTGCCGGACGCGAGCGTATCAGCCGCGAGGCGCGCGCGATGGGCAAGCTGGGCGACAATCCGTACGTCGTCAGCATCTACGATGTCGGCGAAGAGCGCGGCCAGCCCTATATCGTGAGCCAGTACATGGCAGGTGGCTCGGTGGATGACCTGCTGCGCCGCTCGGAAAATCATCGCTTACCAGCCGTCGATGCGATGCGCATCGCGTGCGATGTTTGCCGCGCGCTCGACCACGCTCACTCGCGCGGCATCATTCATCGCGATCTGAAGCCGGCCAACGTGTGGCTGACCGGCGACGGCACCACCAAGCTGGGAGATTTCGGCCTCGCGATCGCGACCGATCGTTCGCGTCTGACCGCGGCTGGAATGATCGTCGGCACCGCCGCGTACATGCCGCCGGAGCAGGCGCTCGGCAAGCCGCTCGATGCGCGCAGCGATCTATACTCGCTCGGCGCGATGCTCTACGAAACGGTCACCGGACAGCCGCCATTTCGCGGCGATGATCTGCTCTCGGTCGTCGCGCAACATATTAATGCGCAACCCGAAGCTCCTTCGAAAAAGGTGGCAGGAATCGCGCCCGAACTCGACGCGCTCATCCTGAAGCTGCTAGCGAAAAATCCCGACGAACGTCCGCGCGATGCGGCGAGGGTGCGCGGCCAGCTCGAGGCGATGATGGTCCCCACGGCCACCACTATTGACGATGTCGCTGCATCAGTGGTGATGGAGCGGCCAAATCTGCGCGCGCATGCCGCCCCCGACGGAACGGTCAGCATCCTCTTCTCGGATATCGAGAACTCCACGGTGATGACCGAACGACTCGGCGATCTGCGCGCGCAGGAGGTCTTGCACCAACACAACGACATGGTGCGCAAGCAGGTCGCGGAGCATAAAGGCTTCGAAGTGAAGTCAATGGGCGACGGCTTCATGGTCGCCTTCTCCAGCGCGCGGCGCGCACTTCTGTGCGCCATCGGTATTCAGCGCGCGGTCGCAGAGTACTCCCACCAGCATCCCGATCAGCCGATTCGGGTGCGGATCGGGCTTCACACCGGCGAGGCGATCGCCGAAGGCGGTGACTTCTTCGGCAAGAGCGTGATCATGGCAGCGCGCATCGCGTCGAAGGCGCGCGCCGGCGAGATCCTCGTATCGTCGGTCTTCAAGGCGGTGACCGAGAGCGCGGGAGATCTTCAATTTGATGAAGGTTACGACGTCGAGCTCAAGGGGCTCACGGGGACTTATCGAGTTCATCGCGTACTGTGGTCGGAAGATGAGAAAGTAAGGGTGCATCACAGGGACGAGCCCGTCCGACCTACGCTCCTGGGGGCCTCGCGTCAAACCACCGAGGAGCCGACTCCATCGCCTCGCGAATCAGGCGAATACCGAGAACAGCGCAGAGCGCGGCGGGAGCGCGACGAGCCGCATCGCCGCAGGCGTCGATTGCTGATCGTGGGCGCGATCGGCGCATTCTTTCTGGTTCGAGGATTCGTCTACCGGCTAATGCACGAAAGGCGCGCTGCCGTCGTGACGCCCACAGTTCAGCCGCGGACGGCTGAGCAACCCGCATTGGCGCCGGCAGCAGCGAACCAGATGGCGGCTGCGCCCGCACCCGCTCCGCTATTGGCCGATACGACGCGCCCGGCGATCGACGCTCCCCACGTATCAATCAACGCTCCCGGTATATCGGTTGAGGAGCGAGAGAAGGCTCTCAAGACTGTTGCGGGCTGGCTTAGCCTTCTCGACCAGGGCCGATACTGGAAGGCGTGGGATCAATCCACCTTCCTCGTCCCGAGAGCTGAGTGGGCACAAAATCAACAAAAGTTTCACACCAGAAGAGGGATGCCGATTTCGCGAACGCTGGAGTCCGAGGAGCTCAGCCCCGGGCCCAACAATCCCAATCGGATGCTGTTTCGCTATCAGACCCAGTTCGAGAAAGGTAAGCCTGTGACCGAGACCGTGTTCGCGATCCCGAGGCCGAACGGTCAATGGGTCGTCGCCGGCTACGCCGTCAAAATAGTACCCGACACTACTGCGTCTCCGTAAACCACGCCGCTACTGGCCCATCGGGCCTTGATATACCTCAACGAATCGCATCATCAGCTCGCCGGGAATCTCGAGGTTCGCGTCGCGATCGGTTCGCAGGCATACCACGGCCGGCCCGTTCGCTTCGCGCGCGCGATTCAGCGCCGGTTCGAGGTCCGCCAGCTTGTCGACATAGAAGGCCGCGCAGCCGAGTCCGTCGGCGACCTTGTCCCATCGGACCACGCCCATCGCGGTGCCGAAGGTCTTTCCCCATAGATTCCGTTCGTTCGGCTCTTCCATCGTCCACGAACCCTCGGCAAACACGATGGTGCGGATCTTGAGGCCTTCGCGCGCGGCGGATTGCATCTCCATGAAGTTGAATCCCGCCGCTCCGTCGCCGGTGACGCACACAACTTCGCGATCGGGGTTGCCGAGCTTGGCGCCGATCGAAGATGGAATTCCGGTACCGAGCATCCCGAGTTCCAGGATGTTGAGATAGGAGCGCGGCCGCGTCGCCGGCAGGAGCGAATGCGCCCACAACGAGGTGTTGCCGCCATCGGCGACGTAGATCGCATCCTTGCCGAACACATCGCCGATCGTTTGCATCGCTTGCGCCGGATGGATTCCCTCTCCGCGGTACCCGCGCGCCTTCGCGAAAGCCTTTTCACGCCATTGCCGGCTCGCTTCCTGGTAGCGTTTGAGATCATCGCCGCGCTTCGATTTCACCGACTTGGCCGCGAGCGCGCGATGCAGTCCTTCGAGCGCGCTTTTCGCGTCGGCGACGATTCCCAGTGCGAGCGGACGCGTCACGCCCATATCGCGCTGATCGATATCGATTTGAATGAGCTTCTGACCGGCGGGATTCCCCCAATACTTGTCGTACGGAATGTCGAGGTTGCCGAGGCGCGAACCGGCGACCAGAATCACGTCGGCCTCGCGGCGGGCAGCATCGGCGGCGGGGCTGTAAGTATAAAGGAAGTTCGGATGATCGAGGGGCACGGCGGACCTGCCCGCCATCGTGCCCAGCACCGGACAATTGAGCAGCTCGACGATGCTCATCAGCGCGGCGTTCGCGTTCGCGCGATCGACACCGCCACCGCCGAGAACCAGCGGATGCGCCGCGTTGGCGAGCATCTCGGCCGCCTGCTCGAGCTGCGCCTGCGAAGCCTGGGGCCCTGCGGCGCGATAATTCTCCGGCGCGATGAGGCGCACCTTCGCATCGTCACCGGTGGCGTACATCACCGGCGACGGAATCTCGAGATGGACCGGGCCGGGTCGTCCATTCCACATCTCACGGAACGCGATGCGCGTCACCTCGGGAATTCGATCCCATGAGAGAATAGGCGCGCTCCATTTCGAAACCGTCTTGAAGACGTCGAGCTGATCCTGACCCTGGAACGTCGAGGGCGGCGACGGGTAAACATTTTCGAGCCGATGCTGCGCGGTGATGACGATGACGGCGACGCCCTCGTGGCGGGCGGTGATCACGCCCGGAACAAGATTCGCGGAGCCGGGCCCGGGATTTCCCAGCACTACCGAGACCTGGCCTGTCGTCTTGTAGAGCCCCTCGGCCATATGGACTGCGGCGGCCTCATGACGCACGGGCACGAATCGCACGCCGTACTGGTCGAGCTTCGCGAGCAAAGGGTCAACTTCGGGACAAGGAATCCCGAACACGAACTTGACGCCCTCGGCCACCAGACATTTTAGAAGGAGCTCGGCTCCAGTGATTTCACTCATATGTTTCTCCTAAGTTCCGTCGGCCGAGATTGTCGAAGTGATGCGAGGGGACCGGTAGCCGCGCGATGTTCTCGCGCCGAGACTATGCACCTGCCAACCGGCTTGGCAAGCGCGAGCGCTCATTCAAATGGTAGCGCGAGGTGAGTCTCGCCGCGGCGGGTTACAGATGCGCGGAGGTTGACAGCAGATGCGGCATCGCGCTACAGAAATTCAGCATCTGAAGTTAAGTTTCATATAATGAAACCGATGACGACGCCGCGAATCTACTCCAGCCAGGTCCTCGATCGAGTCGTGCAGATTCTCGATTGTTTCGGACCCGAGCGAACCGAGCTGCGCCTGGTCGAGATTGCGAAGGCGACCGGGCTGCACAAGAGCACCCTGTACAGATTGCTCGAGGCGATGCGCTCGCATCGCTTGATCGGCCTCGATGAGACTTCCGGCTCGTATCATCTCGGCATGAAGATGTTTGAGATGGGATCGCTGGCGGTCGAACGCCTCGCGCTCGACAAGCATGCGCATCCGATTCTCGACCAACTCGCCGATGTCAGCGGCGAGACCGCGCATCTTTGCGTCCTCGACGGGTCCGACGTGGTCTACATCGCGAAGGTTGAATGCACTCGCACCTTGCGGATCCCCTCGGCGGTCGGCCAACGCAATCCTGCGTACTGCACCGGAGTTGGGAAAGCGATTATCGCGCATCTCGCACCCGAACAACTCGCCGCATATATCGCCGAAACGCCGCTTCGGGCATTTACGAAAAAGACCTTGACCTCGGAAGCCGAACTGAAGGCGAGCCTGCGCCAGATCCTTGCGCAGGGATACGCGATCGACGATCAGGAGCGCGAGGAAGGGGTGCGATGCGTCGCGGCGCCGGTGCGCGATCATAGCGGCCGAGTGATTGCCGCTATCAGCATCGCCGGACCCACGATGCGCGTCACCAAAGAAAGAGTTAATGAACTGGCGGCTCACGTGATCCGGTCTGCGAATGAGATCTCGGCCAAACTCGGTTACGCGATCACCCCGAACGGTACAAGGAACGGCGCGACGCGAAACGGAGAACGTTCGCTGCCGCGACTCAACGGAGCTACTCGATGAAGACTAACCCTACCAACGGCAATGGGAAGCTGAGCGCGGAGACCCTGCGCGCAATGGTTGATGAGAAAGAGGGACGGCTCGATCCTCGCATCTATCACGATCGAGCCATCTACGAGCTGGAGCTGGAGCGCGTGTTCGCACGGTCGTGGCTCTACCTTTGTCACGAGAGTCAGCTGCAGAAGCCTGGGGATTTCTTTTCCACCTACATGGCCGAGGACCCGGTCCTGGTAGTGCGGCAGAAGGACGGCTCGGTCCGCGCGTTTCTCAACCAATGCCGTCATCGCGGGATGCGCATCTGCCGCGCGGATTGCGGCAACGCGCGCGCCTTCACCTGCTCGTATCATGGCTGGGGCTATGACCTCGCCGGCAACTTGGTTTCCGTTCCGCATGAGGCCGATGGCTATCGCAACGAACTCGACAAGAGCCAATGGGGTCCGCTACAGGTGCCGCGCATCGAGAGCTACCATGGCCTCGTCTTCGGCACCTGGAATGAGGACGCGCCGAGCTTCCGCGATTACCTCGGCGACATGCTCTGGTACCTCGACGGCTATCTCGACAGAACCGCGGGCGGCACCGAGGTGATCGGCGGGATGCATCGCTGGGTCCTGCAGTGCAATTGGAAATTCGCCGCCGAGCAGTTCTGCTCCGACATGTATCATGCGGACTTCAGCCACATCTCGGCCCTGATCGCGCAACTGCCGGAGGGCATCGATCCCTCGCTGGGGCGGCTGCCCACCATCGGAAGCCAGTTCAGTTCGCGCAATGGTCATGGCACCGGATTCTTCACTGAGAAGGGGCAGACGGTCGGGAACATCAACGGCCCCGTCGCCGGCAGCTGGTATGAGGGGCCGCATCAGAAGGAAGCGATCGAGCGGCTGGGCGAACCGCGCGGCTCGCAGACTTTCGGTGGACACATGACGGTGTTTCCGACCTTCTCGTATCTGCCCGGCATCCAGACTTTGCGCGTATGGCATCCGCGCGGGCCGGGCGAAATCGAGGTATGGGCGTGGGCGTTGGTCGATCGCGAGGCGCCCCCCGACGTCAAAAATGCGGTGCGCCTCGGCGTCTTGCGCACCTTCAGCGCGGGCGGAATTTTCGAGCAGGATGACGGCGAGAACTGGCTCGAGATCCAGAAAGTTTTGCGCGGCTACAAGGCGCGTCAGCAGAAGTTGAACCTCGCGATGGGGCTCGGTCACGCTCGCACCGACCACGAGCGCTTCCCGGGCAAGATCAACAATGTCTATGGCGAAGAGGCCGCGCGCGGATTTTATCGCCAATGGGCCGAGATGATTTCCACCGAGGTGCGAGCATGAGCGCGGCAGCAGTCAATCAAAATAATTCGCAAGGCGATACGCAAACTTCCAGCGCCGAGCGCGTCACTCCCGAGTTGCAGCAGGAGATCGAGCAGTTCCTCTATCACGAGTCGCGTGTGCTGGATGAGCGGCGTTTCGAGGAGTGGTACGACCTACTCACTGACGACATCCACTACTTCATGCCCACGCGCTACAACCGCCTCAAGCGGGAGGCCGACAAGGAATTCTCGGGACCGAATGATGCCGCCTTCTTCGACGAGGACAAACACTCGATCGCGCAGCGCATTCGGCGGCTCAACACCGGGCTGGCGTGGGCCGAGGATCCACCGTCGCGCACGCGTCACATGGTCAGCAACGTCGTGATTCGCCCGCGCCAAAGCGGCGAATATGAAATCGATTGCTACTTCATGGTCTATCGATCGCGCCTCGAGCGCGAGGTCGAGATGTTCGTCGGGATGCGTCACGACGTGCTGCGCCGCGCGAGCAACGCGGCCGGGTTCATGGTCGCGGGCCGCACCATCATCCTCGATCAATCGATCCTGATGGCGCGCAACCTGAGTTTCTTTTTTTAGGAGTTGTCGCGCGATGGCATGGAAGAAAGTCTGCCGCACGGATGAGATCGCGGACGGCACTGCGCGGCAGATCAAAGGAGACAATCCGATCGCGGTGTTCCACGTCGGCAACGAATTTTTCGCGACTGATGACACCTGCACGCATGCGAAATTCTCGCTGGCCGACGGATACATCGAGGGCGAAGAGGTGGTGTGCGCGCTGCACGAGGCGCGCTTCTGCCTGCGCACGGGACGCGCGCTCTCGTTTCCCGCGGTGGTGCCGCTACGGACCTATCCGGTGCGAGTCGAAGGCGGCGAAGTTTTCGTCGAGGTCGAGTAGGAGCGCAACGAGGATTCAAAGATGGGATGGCTCGAAGGAAAAGTCGCGCTGGTCACCGGAGGCGCGTCGGGACTCGGACGCGCGATCGTCGAGCGCTTCCTCGAAGAAGGCGCGCGCGTCGCAATTCTCGATCGCTCGCGTGAGCGCAGCGAGGAACTCGCGAAGCGCCTCGGATCGAATGTCGCCGCGACCATCGGCGACGTCATCGCTTTTGCCGACAATCAGCGCGCGGTCGCGGACACCGTCAAGCGCTTCGGCCAGCTCGATTGCTTCGTCGGCAACGCGGGCATCTGGGATTTCAACATGTCGCTGGCGGACCTGCCCGAGGATCGAGTCAGCGCGGCATTCGATGAGCTGTTCGGCGTCAACGTGAAGGGCTATCTACTTGGCGCAAAAGCCGCCTACCGGGAGCTCGCGAAAACGCGCGGATGCATCATCTATACGGTGTCCAATGCGGGTTTCTATCCGTGCGGTGGCGGTCCTTTATATACCGCCTCGAAGCACGCGGTGGTTGGGCTGATTCGGCAGCTCGCGTACGAACTCGCGCCGAAGATTCGCGTCAACGGCGTCGCGCCGGGCGCAATCCCGACCGACTTGCGCGGTCCTCGCTCGCTGGAAATGGCGGAGCGCTCCATCGCGGCGATCCCGCTTAAGGAAATGGTCGAACGCGGGCTGCCGCTGGGCAAGCTGCCTGAGCCGCGCGATTACACGGGCTCGTATGTGTTACTCGCTTCGGCGGAAAACTCCTCGACCGCAACCGGCGGCGTCATCATATGCGAGGGTGGAATGGGCATCCGCGGCTTCGGCGACAATGCCGCAGGCGGCCGGGATCTATGATCATTCTGAAACAGAACGATCGTTCAGCTTTATAGGAGAATCGACCGATGAGCGGAGTAACTAGCCTCGGCTATCTCGGACTCGGCGTGAAAAATCCCGACGCGTGGGAGCAGTTCGCCACACAGATCCTCGGTCTGCAAAGCGCCGGCAAAACCGACGACGGGCGCCTGCTGCTGCGGATGGACGAGAACGCTTACCGTTTCGCGCTGCATCGCGATGATTCCGACGATATCGCGTATGCGGGATGGGAGGTCGCCGATGCTGCCGGCCTGCGCGACGTAGCCGAGCGGATGCGCGCGATCGGCGTCGAGACCAAAGCCGCATCGCCGGAAGAGGCCGCCGCGCGACGCGTCACCGACCTGATCCGCTTCACCGATCCAAACGGGATGGCGTGCGAGGTGTTCTGCGGTCCGGCGGTGCAATTCGAAAATCCATTTCATTCCCCGCGCGCGATTTCCGGCTTCGTCACCGGCGAGCAGGGCGTTGGACATATCGTGGTCGCCGTGCCCGATATCCAGAAGAGTTTGCGTTTCTATTGCGAGGGTCTCGGCTTCCGCATCAGCGATACCATCGACATGATGTTCGGGCCGGCGAAAGTCACGATGGTGTTCCTGCATTGCAACCCGCGCCATCATACGCTCGCGCTGGTTCCGGTTCCGGCTCCCAAGCGGCTGCATCATTTCATGCTGCAACTGCGCTCCGTCAACGATGTTGGCTCGACGATGTATCTGGTGCAGGACAAGGGAATCGAGATTGCGTCGACGCTCGGCCGTCATACCAACGATCACATGTTGTCATTTTATATGCGCACGCCGTCGGGTTTCGAAATCGAATACGGATGGGGCGCGGCGCACCGTCGATGACGCGACCTGGCACGTGCAGAAGCACAACGCCCCGAGCATCTGGGGCCATCGCCGCGCCGCGATGCATTAATCGTTACAAAATCGGCCGTTACGCAAATCGGGAGGACGACATGCCGCTCACAGAAGAAGGAACCAGCAAATTCGTTCAAGCCGGACCGCTCAAGCTTCACTATCATGAGGCGGGAAAGGGACCGACGCTCATCATGATCCATGGCGGCGGCCCCGGCGCGGGCGGATGGAGCAATTACCGCCGAAATGTAGATCACTTCGCCGAGCACTTTCGCGTGATCCTGCCCGACCTGCCCGGCTTTGCGAAAAGCGACAAGCCGAAGATGGACGGCCCTGTGTTTGGCTTCATGGCGAAGGCGATCCACGGCCTGATGGATGCGCTCGACATTCCGCGCGCGAACTTCGTCGGCAATTCGCTCGGTGGCGGGACCACGCTCAAGTTCGCACTCGACTATCCCGATCGCGTGCAGCGCCTGGTCTTGATGGGCGCGCCGGGACTTCCGGTCTTCACGCCGCAGCCGGCCGAGGGCATCAAGTATTTGCTCGACTACTATGAAAAGCCAGGACCCTCGATGGAGAAGTTGCGCAATTTTCTCAACGTGATGGTTTACGACGGCTCGCAGCTCACCGATCAGTTGATCAAGGAGCGCTACGAAGCGAGCATCCAGCCCGACCTCGTCGCGAACCCCGTCATCTCGCGCAGCCGCCCCTTCATGCCGGAGCCGCTGTGGAAGGATTATGCGAAGATCAAAAACAAGACGCTGCTGATCTGGGGACGCGACGATCGCACCGTCACCCTCGACAACGCGTGGCTCCTGCTGAATCAGCTTCCGGACGTGCGGATGCACGTGTTTGGCAAGTGCGGTCACTGGGCGCAATGGGAGAAGGCGCCGGAGTTCAATCGCCTCGTCACCGATTTCCTGACCGCGAGTGAGTGAGATGTCGGCGAGTAATTCAGAAGACACGCGTTTGAAGGAAGTCGCAGACCGCCTCAGCACGGCCGAGCGCGATCGCGAGGCAATCGATCCGCCGGCCGCGCAGGCGAAACTCTCCGCCGCCGACGCCTATCGCATCCAGATGATCAATGTCGAACGGAGCGTCGCGGCGGGACGCAAGATCGTCGGGCGCAAGGTTGGACTGACGAGCCTCGCGATGCAGAAGATGCTGGGCGTCAACGAGCCCGATTTCGGTCATCTGTTCGACGATATGGTTCTCTCCAACGGCGCCGAATGCCGCGTCACCTCGCTGATGCTGCCGCGCGTCGAACCCGAGATCGCGTTCGTGCTGTCGCGCGAGCTGCGTGGCCCGGGCGTCACGCGCGAGGATGTGATGAAGGCGGCCGAGTATGTGACGCCCGCGCTCGAGATCATCGACACGCGGATTCGCGATTGGAAAATCACGCTCGCCGACACGATCGCCGATAATGCTTCGTCGGCGCGCGTGGTGCTCGGCGCGGAGAAATCGTCACCGAACGCATATGACCTCGCGACGACTGGCATGACGCTGGAGAAGAACGGGACCACCGTCGAGAAGGGCGTCGGCGCAGCCGTGCTCGGGCATCCCGCGGAGCCGGTCGCATGGCTGGCCAACAAACTCGCGGAGTTCGGTCAGACCCTGGCCGCCGGTAGCATTATCATGCCGGGAGCTTTGTGCCGCGCGGTCGAGGTCGCCGCGGGTGACTCGATCGTCGCACACTTCGACCATCTGGGAGCAGTCAGCGTGAGGTTCGTCTGATGGAATCCAACGGAAAAGCATCGCTGCGCGTCCGATGCGCGATTGTCGGTTCGGGCAATATCGGCACCGACCTGATGGTGAAGCTTTTGCGCAGCGAGGTGCTGGAGCTGGTCGCGTTGGCGGGAATCGATCCGGCCTCGGAGGGCCTTGCCCGCGCGCGCGCCGCTGGAATCAAAACTTTCGAGAACGGCATCGGCGGCTTACTGACGCTGAAGCCGCTTCCCCAAATCGTTTTCGATGCGACCAGCGCGCATTCTCATCTGAAGCATGCGCCCAAACTGCGTGAGGCCGGCATCATCGCGATCGATCTCACACCAGCCGCGGTCGGCGAGTACGTTGTGCCGAGTGTGAACATCGGCGAGAAGCTTGGGACCGACAACCTCAACCTGGTGACGTGCGGAGGCCAGGCGACGATTCCGATTGTCGCGGCGGTGAGCCGCGTGGCGCCGGTCGAATATGCGGAAATTGTCGCGACGATCGCATCGGCGAGCGCCGGTCCGGGCACGCGCCAGAACATCGATGAGTTCACGCAGACCACCGCGCGCGGATTGGAACGCCTGGGCGGCGCGCGTCGTGGCAAGGCGATCATCGTGCTGAATCCCGCCGATCCGCCGATCATGATGCGCGACACGATTTATGTGCGCTTCGCGGCGGGCGCCTCGCACGAGGAGATCACCGCATCGATCCGGCGCATGGTGCGCGAGATGCAGCAATACGTCCCCGGTTATCGCCTGCGCACCGAGCCGCTGTTCGACGATGATCAGGTTACGGTGATGCTCGAAGTCGAAGGCGCCGGCGACTTCCTGCCGCGCTACTCCGGCAACCTCGACATCATGACGGCCGCCGCCGTTCGGGTCGGCGAGGAAACCGCGCGCAATCTCGTTGGCCTGCAGTGCGACAAGCAAGCCGCGGCGGAGCGCGTATGAATCAGCAACTCAAAATCTGCGACGTCTCGTTGCGCGACGGCTCGCACGTCATTCGTCATCAGTTCACCAACGAGCAGGTCGCATCGATCGCGCGCGGACTCGACGAGGCCGGCGTGCATATGGTCGAGGTCTCGCATGGCGACGGACTGGGCGGATCGTCGATCCAGTACGGACAGTCGCGCGTCAGCGAACTCGAATTGATCCGCACAGCGCGCTCGGTGCTGAAGCGCGCGAAGCTAACGGTTCTGTTGCTGCCGGGAATCGGCACGCGCGAGGACCTCAAAGCCGCGCGCGAGTTGGGCGCGGAAGTGGTGCGCGTCGCGACGCATTGCACCGAGGCCGATGTAGCACAACAACACATCAGCCTCGCGCGCGAACTCGGCATGCAGGTCGGCGGCTTCCTGATGATGGCGCACATGAGCTCGCCCAAGGACCTCGCCGCGCAGGCCCGGCTGATGGAATCGTACGGCGCGCACGCCGTCTACATCACCGACTCGGCCGGAGCGTTGACCATCGATGGAGCACGCGAGCGAGTGCGGGCGCTGCGCGATGCGCTCCACTGCGAAGTCGGATTTCACGGCCACAACAATCTCTCGCTCGCGGTCGCGAATACACTGGTCGCGATCGAAGAAGGCGCGACTTGGATCGATGCGGCCGCGCGAGGCTTCGGCGCCGGCGCCGGCAATACCGCTACCGAGGTGCTCGCCGCGGTATTGGACCGGCTGGGAAAAAATCCCGGCCTCGATGTGTTCAAACTGATGGATGTGGCGGAGGAACTCGTGCCTCCGGTAATGCAGAAACCCGCGGAGATCGATCGCGCCGCGCTGACGCTGGGGTACTGCGGAGTCTATTCGAGTTTCCTTCGACATGCGGAGCGCGCCGCGGAAAAATTCGGCGTCGACGCGCGCGAAATCCTGACTGAGGTCGGCAGACGCAAAGCCGTCGGCGGTCAGGAAGACATGATCATCGAAGTTGCGTTCGAACTTTCGCAGCGGCGCGCGCCCAGTGCTTCGTAGGTCGCAATTCGGGGAGGTAATCAATGGATCGCACCGAAACAGAACTCCGTGGCACATCTCGCGCGGTCGAAAACGGATCGGCGAACAAATCGATCGTCGAAAAAGCAATCGGCCTCGCGGCCCAATTGCGTGAAGGATCCAACGAGGCGACTCGGTTGCGCCGCCTGCCCGATGCGACGTGGAAGGCATTACTCGACGCCGGCATTCTGCGCGGACTTCAGCCCTCGCGATGGGGTGGTGGTGAGGTAAATCCCGCTGACTTCTTCGAGGCGGTCTCGGAAGTGGCGCGGGCCGACGGCTCGCACGGTTGGGTCACGGGAATCATCGGCGTGCATCCGTGGCAGCTCGCGCTGTTTCCACTCGAGATGCAGCAGGAAGTCTGGGGCGATGATCCGAGCGTCATGCACTCGTCGTCATACGCGCCGACCGGCAGGGCGGTGAAGGTTAGCGGCGGGTATCGGCTCAGCGGGCGCTGGTCGTTCTCGAGCGGCTGCGACCATTGCCAATGGGTGAACCTCGGCGGCATCACCGGCGCAATCGAGGTGGAAGGAGTCCGGGTTCCCGATACGCGATCGTTCATGCTTCCGCGGCGCGACTACAAAATCGACGACAACTGGCATGTCGCGGGGCTATGCGGCACGGGTAGCAAAGACATCGTCGTCGAGGATGCGTTCGTTCCCGAGTATAGGAGCCAGTCGCATTGGGACTATGCGATGGGGCGTGACCTCCCGGGATGGATCGTCAATCCTTCGCCATTGTATCGCCTTCCGTTCGCCATTATCTTCAACTACGCGCTGGCGGCCTCGGTGCTCGGCGCGGCGCGCGGCTTCCTGGAGCATTGGATCAACATCAGTCGTACACGCAAGGCCGGCCTCGGCGGCAGCATTGCCGAGGACCCGCACTGCCAAAGCCTCTTGTCGGAAACCGGCTATGCCATCGATGGTGGATTCCTCGTGATGCGCTGCGACTTCGAGGAGTTGATGGACGCGGCGCGCGCGCATCGGCCGGTTTCATTTCAACGGCGTGCTGCGATGCGCTACAACGCATGCCGCTCGGCGCAATTGGCGGCGCGCGCGGTTGATCGCCTGTTCGAGGCGAGCAGTGGCAAGGCGATCTTCCTCGATCATCCGTTGCAGCGGCGCTATCAGGATATCAAGGCGATGCTCGGTCACGCCTATCTCGGCGTCGATGCTCCGGCGCGCATGCACGGCGCGCTTGCGTTCGGCCAGCGCGTCATGAACCCGTTCCTTTAGATCGGACTTGGCTTCGAAATAGCCGACTTATCGCATCCTCCATTGGCACTCGCGAGGTTAGGCAGATCGCGTTCGCAAGTTGTATAGATGGCGGCAGGGACAGGAGGTCACCGTCATGGCTATCGACTACAGCGAATATGAATTCCTCAAAGTGGAAGTTGCCGACCGGGTCGCGACCATCACGATCAATCGACCCGACGCGCTCAACGCGGTCAACAACGTGGTTCATCACGAGCTCGAACAAATCTGGATCGACGTGCGCGCCGATCACGACGTCAACGCGATCATCCTCACCGGCGCGGGGCGCGCGTTTTGCGCGGGTGGCGACGTCAAGGGAATGGCGGCCGGCGGCCTCGCCGGGTCCACCGACAAGAAGGGCAAGGGCCGCGGGCGCGGTCCGATCGCCGCGTCGAACGGACGCCGCCTGGTCGACAATATGCTCGATGTCGAGCAGCCGATCATCGGCGCGATCAATGGCGACGCGGTCGGTCTAGGCGCGACGCTCGCGCTGTTGTGCGACATCACAGTGGTTTCCGAGAAGGCGCGCTTCGCCGATACGCATGTCAAAGTCGGGATTGTCGCGGGCGACGGTGGCGCGGTGATATGGCCGCTGCTCATCGGGCCCCATCGCGCGAAGGAATTTCTGATGCGCGGCAATTTCATCAGCGGCGCCGAGGCCGGCCGCATCGGAATGGTGAATTATGCGCTCGCGCCCGAGCTGGTGATGCCAAAAGCGCGCGAGCTGGCGCAGGAACTGGCCGACGGCCCTACTTATGCGATTCGATGGAGCAAGCTAGCAGTCAACAAGTGGCTCAAGCAGCAGTCCAATCTCATCATGGATGCCTCCCTCGCCTACGAGATGATGACCTTCAACACCAAGGACCATCAGGAGGCGGTGAAGGCATTCGTCGAGAAGCGCAAGCCTAATTTTGTGGGCGTGAAAGAGTAGCGCGATGAGCCGGTCCAAGCCGATTCGGGTGCATCTCATCACGGGTGGTTATCCGCCCGGTTCGTTCGCCGGCCATGACATGGATTACGCGCGCCTGCGACTGCTCGGCATACTGCAGGAGAACTCGCAACTGCTGACGACCATCGGCAACGATTACACCGATGTGTCGAAGTGGCTGCCGGGCAGTAATTTTCTCATCACCTATGTCGCGGGCCC
This sequence comes from uncultured delta proteobacterium, assembly GCA_963815835.1. Lineage (GTDB taxonomy): Bacteria > Desulfobacterota > Binatia > Binatales > Binataceae > DATGKG01. Next base: position 266,015 of record CAWFIF010000001.1, on the reverse strand, counting down.
ATATCCCAATGACGAGCAGAACGATTTCATTCGCAAATGGCTCGAGGGGGGCGGACGATGGCTCGCGCTGCACGGTACGAGCGGCGGCAAGGCGGTGCCGGTCGGCGAGAATCGCTACGTCCGCAAAATGGTCAAAGGCAGCTATCATGAAACGCTCGGCGCGTTCTTCCTGAATCATCCTCCGGTGCGCAAGTTCCGCGTTGACGTCGCAGATCGTTCGCATCCGCTCGCCGAAGGCTTGCCACCGTCATTCGAGGTGATGGACGAACTCTATCTCATCGAGGTCCAGGACCCGGCGCGATGCCACGTTTTGCTGACGACCGAGTTAGCGAAGGATCCGTCGCCGCAGGGATTCGGCTTCGTCTACGATCGCGATACTTCGATACTGCCTGACGGAAAAACTCGCGTGCTCGGATATTCGCGCGATATCGGGAAAGGAGGCGTGACCTACTTCGCGCTGGGCCATTGTCATTCGCCGCTGAGCAATGTGCAGCCGTTCGTGGATGCGAGCGTCGAGGCCTCGGGCACGACGCCGAAGACCTTCCGCGGTTCGTGGGAATCGCGCGAGTTCGCAACCCTCCTGCGCAATGCGATGAGGTGGGGCGTCGAGACGGCGAGTGCCTGATTGAAAGAGGATTCAACGCAGCGCTTGCGCTAAAATATCTGCGATGAAAGCGACGGTGAAAAAAACCATCTCCTTGCCGCGTGAACTCGCCGGCGAGGTTGAGGAGACCGCGCGCTCCGAGGGAAAAACCATCAGCGCGGTCATTGAGGACGCGCTTAGGAAGAAGCGCGGGGAACGCCTAAAGGCTGAGTTCAAAGCCTCACAAAATTACTGGAGCCGAATCGCCAGGGAGAAGGGCATTTTTACAGAGGCAGACCTTCGTCGTTATCTGGCCAAGTGAGGGTTGTTTTCGACACAAACATCTTTGTGTCTGCGCTGATGTTTCCTGGCCGTCAGGCGGACAAAGCGATCCAACGGATATTGGACGGTCGCGACCATTTCAAAGGCCATCATCGACGAGGTTCTAACTGTACTTGCCCGGAAATTCCGACGCGACTCCGAACAACTGGCGCACGATGCACTCCTGCTCGCAATGCTCGGCAACATAGTCGCGACAACCCAGAGACTTCAATTGCTAAGAGACGATCCCGACAACCGCATCCTCGAATGCGCCGTCGCCGGGCGCGCGGACCTTATCGTTACCGGCGATCGCCAAATGTTGGATCTGAGGGAGTTCGAAGGGATTCGAATCGTTTCCCTGAGATCCTATCTCGATATGAACTAAAAGGTTCGCGTTGAAATGAACCGACAATTCCAGTCGACTGCGTCAACGACCCGCAGGTGATCGCACTCTTCCTGCTAACGACCAAAGATATGCGATGGAGGTCACTTAACAATGTCTACTACGCGACCTGTTAGCGCTCACGAGTTGAGCACTGCTTACGTTCACGAGATTTTCAGAAATCTGGAATCTGGAAATGGCAAAGGGTTCTTCGATCATGTGGCGGACGACGTGGACTGGATCGTTGAGGGAACGCATCCTCTTGCCGGTCACTATCACAGCAAGGCCGAGTTCCTCGTACATACCTTTGAAAAGCTGGCAAAGGTTCTACCGCAAGGCACGCAATTGCACGTGGAACATGTGATCGTTAGTGGTGACTGGGCGGTGGTCGAGCTGCGTTCTCACGCCACCGCTAACAATGGGCTCAGGTTCGACAACCGGTACTGCTGGGTGTGTCGGTTCGCCAAAGGCGAAATTGTAGAAGTCCGGGCGTATCTCGATTCCGCCCTCGTTGCTCGCCTCTTCGACGAGAATCCGATTTAGCAGGAGTGTTGTATGAAGCTTGGCGCCCTCCTCTTACCGAAGAGGGTTCGCACAACCTGCAGGGTTCCATTGCGAGGCGGCACGCCGGTCCGAACTCTTCTTAGCTAAAAGGTTCGCGTTGAAATGAACCGACAATTCCAATGGCAATGTTCTTGCCTTCAAAGGAATCGAAGTGAAATGCAGATAAGAGGAGGTAGAAATGACCACTAGCGGTTTGCACGAGTTTTCGCGGCGGGGAACCAAGGTGCACCGGCTTGCGCTGATCGACGGCCCGAATATGTCCAACCAAGTGCAATGCGGAAAGGAGCAACGATGAACAACCCATCACTCGTCGACTACGTCATTGGCCGATTGGCTGACCTGGTGATCGGGCACGCATTTGGAGTGCCGGGCGACGGTTCGTTTCCTATCGTTGACGCCATTGCGTCGAGCGGCAATTTTCCTAATCTATGATGAAATAAAAACCCTTGCGAGGACATCCCGTTTCGCTTCGATGCCGTACTACTTCGCGCTTTTCTCGACGCCCGAATCGGCGGCGGCTTTTTGCGCCGGCGCGAGGCTAAACGGCCCGCTCTCCGTGGTCTTCGCCAGCGCCTCGACCGCTTTCTGATCGGAACTGATCGCCTTCATAATGGCGCCGGTCGCCGCACCCATAAACTTTTCCTTGTTGGCGCTGACACGCGCCGCGCTTTCATCGATCGAGGCGAGCGCACCGTTGAAATGCGGAATCACGAAGCGCGCGAGCATCTCGTAGCTGCGCCACATCGCCTCGCGCGGCGCCCAGTCATGCGCGAAGGAAAGCACGGTGCCGAAGCCGCCCGCGATCTGCTGCAGCTTGGTGAGTTTTTCGATCGCGTCCTGTGGCGTGCCGAAGATGCCGCCACCCATCCCGTTCATGAACTTCGCCGCTTCGTAACCGTCCTCGAAGATTTTGCCGTCGGGACGCCCGAGGATGCCCACCACGTACTCATTGTTCCATCGCTTGAGGCCGTCGGCGACTTCGCGAATCGCCTGCTCCTTCGAATCCGAAATGTGGAACGGCATGACGATGCGCCAGTTGCCGCGATCGACGCGCCGGCCGTGCTCCTTCGCGGAAGACTCGGCGAATGACCATTGCGTCTTGAGCGCGCTGAGGCCCTCCGGCAAGTATGAGCCGACCGAGAGCACGCCGACGCCATGCTTGCCCGCGCATTTCATTCCCGCCGGCGAGATCATCGACGCGACCGCGATCGGCAGCTCGCGCTGGACCGGGCGTAGATGCAATGCCGCATCACGCAGCCGATACCATGAGCCATCGACGCGCGGCATAGATTGTGCGCGCGCCATCTTCGGATTTCCTGCCGCATGACAACGGCTTGCCGGCCGACGACATAACTTCAGGGGCAACTGTCCCGACGACCATGCGGACAAGGCCGAGCTAACGGTGATCAGCTCAATCTTTCGAGCGACGCCTTAGAATCTTTCAGGTTGGCTGCGTCGACGCCCTCGGCGTCATCGCAAAATGTTCCAAGAGTCTGCTCACGCTGCGCGGGGCTCCTGCTTTCCTGAGGAAGTAAGCTGGATCCGATCGTGACGGGCGAGAATATTGTAATAAGAATCACGGAGCGCCGCGGTGACGCCCGCATTTTCGATGCATTCACTGACTTGGCGGATCAATGCCTGGGTTGGATCGGGCAGGTCCTTTCCAGCCGCCTCGATGCAGGCATTGATTGCGTTGATCGAGCCGGTGCCGCAAACGTCGTTGGCTCCCGAGCGTAATGCTTCCGTAGCAACCGCGAATCCCATCGTTCGCCATACGGTGCGATGGTTCCGAACGTTATCCAGGGCAAGACGTGCGATCGCGACCTCACGTAGATAGTCTTCGACGATCGCCTCCTCGGCGGCTTGGGCGGCCTTTCCGCGCAATCGGGTGTGTTCGAGACGCGCGGGCCATACCTTGTAGGCCGAAAACCCACAATCGTAATGTTCCAATCCACGATCCTGCTGATCGCGCAGCGCGATCAAGTGCTCGACGCGTTGTGACAGAGTTTCGCCGAAACCGATGACCATCGCCACCCAGGGGTTGTGCAGTCCAACCTTCATCGCAGCGTCGATGATTCTGAACCAGTCCCGGCGGTTCATACGCGTTGGCGCGCAGCGTTCGCGAACTTCGTCCACCAGGATCTCGGCCGACGCACCGGGCATTCCATCGAGGCCGGCCTCCTTGAGATCGGAGAGAATGTCCAATGCGTCGCGCCCGGTAAGCTTTTCCAGTCCGAAAATTTCCTCCGGACTGAATCCATCGATGTGGATTTCCGGGTAGTTGGACTTCAACAATCGCAGCAGATCGACATACCAGGTGAATGGCAACTCGGGATTTATACCGCCTTGGATCAGAACATCGAGACCGCCGATTTGCCTGACCGCGTCCATCTGGCGCGCGATCTCATCGAAGGTAAGTGTAAAGGCTCCGTCCTGATGCCTGGTGCGATAAAACGCGCAGAATCTGCACGCGACGGTGCAGACATTGGTGTAGTCGATATTGCCACCGATCGAATAGGTAGCGAGATCCGGGTCGGTGCGGCGTTGCCGAACTGCGTGAGCGGCAGCCGCCAACTCCCGTGACGGCAACTCGTAAAGTCGCCGGATCTCGTCGGCGCTAAGCCGATGGCCCGCGATGGCGCGGTCGAGCAACTCTGATTGCGTCATGTCGATTATCCTCCGAGCACATGCATTCCCGCATGCCTCGATTTTCCCGCAAATCCTGCAGGCTTAATTGAGATTGCCCTTCGAATACGCGATTCGAGCACGTGATGCTCGACTCCCGCGCGCAGGGCATCCTTGAGGTCCACCCCCGCAGCCGAAAACAAGCACGAGAATAGTCTCCCGTCCGAGGTGAGCCGGATGCGGTCGCATCGGGCACAGAATGGGTTCGAAACCGTCGAAATGATGCCGAGGCGGAAGAACCCGTTTAGAAGATAGTAGCTCGCCGGTTCGCTGGTGCGCGGGAGGGGCGCAATCTCGAATTCCCGGCTCAAAAGTGCGATCAGCTCGCGCTCGGTGAAGACCTTCTCCGGACTCCATAGGCCGCGGCTGTCGAGCGGCATGAACTCGATGAACCGCAGCGGGAGCTTCTCGTGATATGCCCAGACGGCGAGCGGCAGGACATCGGCATCATTGGTGCCACGCATTACGACGGCGTTGATCTTGACCGGGAGACCGACTTCGCGAGCGCGATCGATTCCGCGCAGGACGTCGCGCAGGCTGCCGCCACCGGTGATTTGCTGAAATCGCGTCGGGGAGAGCGAATCGAGGCTGACGTTGACGTCATCGAGCCCCGCGTCGGCGAGATCGCGCGCGTAGCGCGTCAGGAGCACCCCGTTGGTTGATAGCGACACACGCCGAAGGCCCGCGCCCCGCAGTTCGGACATCATCGCGACGAATCGCGCGGCGCCGCTGCGCAGGAGCGGCTCGCCACCGGTCAAGCGCAGCTGCTCGATGCCGAAACGAGTTACGAAGATTTCCACCAACTGACGGAGTTCCTCGAGGCTCAGGATTTTTTCTTTCGCGCCCCAGACCGGGCATTCGGGCATGCAATAGACACAGCGAAAGTTGCAGCGATCCGTCAGCGAGACGCGCAACTTTTTCATCGTCCGCCCAAACTGGTCGCCCAGACCGCGCCTCTGACATGACGCCGATACAGTGTCTGTCCGCTGAGCTACCATCTCAGAATGGAAACCCTCCGAAGCGCAGAAAGCCGCCGATGACGAGAGCTAGTGACGATGAGATCACGTTGTAGCGCGCCAGACGCTTCATCCAGTTCGCATACCGGATAGCATCCGTGCGCGAGCCTTCGACCTGCTGACGGGTTGCATCGTAGGGAAGCTTCACTACGACGCGAGGGCGCAGGTAGAAGGTCAAGATCGCTGCCGTAATGACCAGGGAAAGCCAGATCGATACCATCGACAAAAAAGCGACGCCGAAACCGGTGGCGAAAAAGGCAGGAACCAGCAGCGTCGGCAGGTTGCCAAGACGCCACAGCAACGTAATGCCGCTAATAGGCAGACCTATCAGAGCTACCCAGTTTAGAATGGCGAAGTCGGTGCCAAGCTTGTCGCCCAGACGCGCCGCCTGGCCGGGCGGAATCAGATCAAGACGAGGGGTCAAAAGGAAATCCAGGAAGATGTTGGAGCCTACGAATATCGCGGCAAAGAAGAGATGAAGCGCGATAAGGACTTGCAGATCGAGAGCCTTCACCAGCCACTCCGGTAGCTTCCGACCCGAATTGTCTTCAAGTCGCTTTCCAGCGACTCCGCGCATGGCTTCGGCGTCCCGCTGACATGAACCGCGCGGCGCGCCCAATTCCCGCAGTGCTCGCACTGGTTGCAATCGAGCGAACAGTGGTCGTCCTGGAAGAAACGCAGGAATCCGTTCAGCTGCGCGCTTTCGATTCGGACGCGGAGCGACTCAGGCGCTTCGCCAAAGAGCGAGTAGGGAGGCTCGACGCCGACCAGGAGGCGCGCGACGTCGTCGCAATGTCCGGAGCGGTACGCATCCGCGACCATCGCAATCCAATCAGTGTGCGAACTAGGCCCCTCTTCCATCTTCTCGCGGCCCGCCACCTTGCACAGGTCGATCCCCAAATCTTCGTAGATCGCCAGATCCTCGGGTCTAACCCATGGCGAGCGAAGGTACTCGGCCGCATCCCCAACCTTGAGCAGTGAACAGCGGTAGTAGCAGTAGTTAACGTAGTAGCGGCCTGCGATACTCTCGCCGGAGTGGGAAATCATGTTGGAGTGGTACTGGCGAATTGGACAACTCAGGAGGCAACCCTCGTTGACCACCAGCGAAATATCGCATTTGACCGCCTTGCGAATAGTTTCGAGACGGCGAAAGTCGCGATTGATCTGGGGATCAAGATGAATTACCGCTGCGCCGAGATCTTCGAAGAATTTTGCTTTTCGAGCGTCATTGACCGAGGCGAGAACCGAAATGTGCAGTTCGAGGTCCGGGAAATTCTCGCGCACCAGCTCCATCACAAACGGATTCGCCGTGACTACCGCGGCGGCTCCGATATCGAACAGCCATTGCAGGCGCTGCAGGAGATGCCCGCGCCCTTCTTCGGAATATTCCTTGTTTCCCAGACAAGTGGCGTTCATGACATAGACCAGGCGGATGCCTAGTTCGGCCGCCTGGCGGACATGCAGCGCGACGTCATCTTCACTGGCCTGGGATAAGACCAGCGACGAACGCAAGGTCGCCTCCGAGGGCAGGCTTCCATAAATGTAATCGGGCTTGAACGGCGCGATGCGCGCGATGAGTTCGGGATCCCAGTTGGTTGGAAGCATCAGCTTCATGGGCGCCTCCATCAGCTCCTTGGGAGCGGAATCTCGCTACCGTCGAGCACTTGCCGGAAGCCCCAATTGATTTTGAGGTCGCCGAGCCAGACCATGCGCGCCGCGTTGACCCTCAATCGCTCGCACAAACGCGCCTTCACTCGCGCCTGATCGTGGGCCTGACCCTCGACAGCAACCGTGAGGACACCGGCAGAGGAGTCCGCATCGCGAATCAACAAGACGTTTCGCCCGACCAGGTCACCATCCTCCTCGATACACGCGCGGACGTCGTAAGCGGTGATTCGCCGGCTGCCGACCAGGATGCTGCTCTCGGGACGGCCAAAAATCTTCAGCCGGCGAAACCCCGATCCGCAGGGGCAATTGCCCGGCGCGAACGCTGCGATGTCGCCGGTGTCATAGCGGATGAAGATGCTGCCCGCGGCGCTGAGCTTGGTGACGATCAGCCGGCCGCGAACATCCGGCGAGACAGGAGCGCCGGCATCGTCGAGGACCTCGAGATAACAGACGTCCTCGTGCGCATGCGGAGCGGTGTGCCACTTGCATTCATCGAGCGCGGCACCTTCCTGCGTCCCGCTGCGCTCGAAGATGTCTCCGACTCCCAAATGGTCGCGCAGGAATTCGCGCATCCGCGGCGTCAGCGGCAAGCCGACTACGGAAATCGAGCGTACCCCGCGCATGATCTCGTTCGACGGGATCCTTGAGCCCGCGCTGCGCCGAATCAGAGAGAGCAGGAACGGCGCCGTGGTGGTGACGAATTCGGGTCGTGCCGAGGACAGCGCCTGTAAGAAGGAATCGAGGTACTCAGGCCCCATACTGCCCCAGAAGAACGCGCAACGCCCACCCAACCGCGCAACCGCATGCGCCTCGCACGCCGCGAGACGGTGCCAGACCGGACTCATCAACAACGCCGTCATTCCCGGCCGAAATCCCGCCCATCGAAAACCGCGCATCGTCGGGACGATGTACGCTTCTTCCTCTTCGGCGCTCAGCCAAACCAGAAGCGGATCGCCGGAAGTACCGCGGGTGCTGAATGCGACCGGACCCTGACGAGGGTTGGTCCAGCGGTCACCCGCCTTAACCAGATCACTCTTGGTGATTATCGGAAAACCCGCGAAATCCTCCAGCGAGCGGGGCGCGTTTGCGCCGATGCCCGCGCCAGCCCAGAGTTCCCGGTAGAACGGGACGTGGCGGTATGCGTGGTCGGTCACTTCACGCAAGCGTTCGATCTGCCAGGCGGTCAATCGCGCGCAGGAGAACGCCTCAATTTCGTCGCGTTGCGCGTATGTCGAGTTAGCCTCACACATCGCTGGTCAGATGCCTCTACTTCGGATCGGCAACTGGATTACCCAGTCGTGAGGCCCTGCCGCGCAGCGCCCCGGCGGTATCAGTTCGCCGCGCGACAGGACATAGGGCGGCACGGCAAGTTTGAGGTTTCGAATCGTGGCGCCATCCACTTCGTAAAATCCGCCACGGAGATGAAAGCACCCGCACTCCGCACATTCGGGTGCGAGCAGGAGCGCCCGCTCGACGTGCATGAGATGGCGCCACGGCTGCACGCGAGTCGGATTGCGCGCTGGCGGCTCATCGCCGAACACCACGATAGTTTTCATCGCATGCCGTGCAAGTTCGGCGGACCCTTTCTTGCGCAGTTCGGCGGCCAACAGTTCGATGATGTCGTCCCTGACCACCAGCGCATCGACTGCGAGTTGGGTGAAGAGGGCGGGAGTTAGCGTGACCCGCTCGCCCGAGGCATCGAGGCAAATGAAGCGCCCACCAATGCGTTCCGCGACGCCGCGCCACAGCCCCGGCATCAGCAAACTGGAGCCGAGAAAGGAAACCGGACTGCCGCCGAAATCCTGGACCGCAATCGTTGCACCGTCTGCGATGCCCATCATTCGGTAACACCAGGTGAGGTGTTCCGCCCAAACGTCTAGGTCGCCGTCTTCGAAAGAAAGACGCCCACCAGGAACATCGAAGAAGATATTGGCGTCGTCAGTTGGCATTGACTGCTACCTGCTCGTCCTGCAAAACAACCACGCCGACGTGATCCATAGATGCGACCTGACGCGTCCTGACCGCGGTCCCAGCCTTGACCCCAACGTTGCGCGCGGGTTCGACGTAACCCACCATCGCCGAGAGCGTCTCGACGCCGACTTCCGCCTCGTCGAGCATCTCCCACGGTACGATCGAAACCTTGCCGCTACCCGGATCGATCGGAATCAGGGACACGTTAACGAGCGGGAATCCGTGGCCATGCGGGGGAAGCCAAGTCGGATGAGACGCGACCAGAGGACCGAGTTCAGTCAGGCCCCATAGCGGAAATATCGGACGATCGAATAACGACTCCACCCGCCACCGCCACCGCGGGGTAAAGAATCCGGTCGAGACAAAGACATAGGCCGCCCGGCCAATCAGCTTCGGCGCTTTCCCGTCGGCTAACATTTTGTCTGCCTGGCCTTGCCGGATGATCAGGTAGCCCTCGCGAGCAAAATCGGCGAGCTCGCCGGAGTCGAACTCCTCGAAGCGGCCAAATGCGATAGGCCGACCCTGCGAAAGCGCAAGCACGATACCGGTAAGCATTTCCCACGAGCTTATCGACGGCTCCGTGCACACGAACGGAATCTCGCGCAGCCGAGGAATGAAGGCCGCCATCGAGGCGGCCATCGCCGACAGCGAAAAATGCGAGTGCGCGACCACGCCGCGGCCGCTCGGAACAAGTACCGCGGGCTCGGTGGCTCGCTTCGCCGTTCCGACATCGCTGAAGGTCCCCTTGAGTTCGCTCCTCGCGACGATCCTGACCCCAGTGCCCTGCGCGAGTGCGGCGCCATCGGATGCGATGAGCGCCGAGGCCTTTGCCTCAGTGAGCCGAGCCGCGAGTTGCTCCGCAAAATCGAGTGGATCGGCAAGGAAGATGCAGCGACCCGCTAACAATCCAGCAATGCACAGCACCAGGCTCTGGACCGGATCGGGATCGGCAATCGCGATGGTGCCGTCGAGGCCCGCCGCCTGGATTCCACCGGCGAGCGTCAGACACTGCTCCAGCAGTTCGCCGTAGCTGAGTCTCACATTCTGCGACGCGACCGCGGGGCGATCTTTCGACGCCGTGAATTTCTGCCGGAACAACCGTCCGAGCGGCTGCTGTGCTACCGGAACTCGACGAGGGACGCCTGCAGGCCAGTACCAGGATGGCAACGCACCGCCGACCTTGGACATGACTATCCCTGAAACTCGGCTTTTTGATAGTCGATATTGGTCTGCCTGTCGGTCTGCGACGGCGCCCAGTTAAACAGTGTGTACTCAAAATGCCGATAGCCACCTGCAAAGTGCAACCCCTTGGGTGGGCCCGGCATAAGAGCGTCCTGTGGCATCCCATTCGGATGTTGATACGGCTCCCATGCGTGGTAGATGACTAGCTGATCGGGCCGCACGCAGGCGGACAGCTTCGCTCTCACCAGAAATTCGCCATAGTCGTTGTACACGCGAATGAAGTCATGGTCCTCGATGCCCTTTTCGCGGGCGGCCGTATTATTGATGAACGCGAATGGCTCGCCCCGATGCAGCTTCATCATTTCGAGCGAGGTATGCCAAACGGCATGAATGCTCCATCGAACATGACCGCCGGTTATCCTGCATGGCTGGCGACCGCCGATATCGGGCGGCCGTTTATGACGCACCAGGGCCTCGTCCGCTTCGACGAAGTACGGATGGTCAATGTAGAGCTCGATGCGCCGGGTTGTGGTCGAGTACGGCACCTTCATTTCGACCTGATCACGCATCGGAACGTGAACGTGGCCGGGGATCATGTCTGAACTTTGGCATACGATCCCGTGCCAGGGCGGGCGACCACTTAACCATGCCTTGCCGTTGTGGCGCAGGTTCTCGAGGCTGAGATCCTCGCCATCGAGCGTGGTAAGCCAGCCCATCTCACCAAGGGCATGGAGGCAGTCATCGACCAGGCGCTCTTCGTCTTCATTGGTCTCGCCGTAGCGGTCGCCGTAAGTGGCGCGCCAATACAGGTCGTCAACGATGATCTCGCGATCGCCCGACTTGTACTTCTCGATGCCGCGGGCCTTAAGATGCTTCGCGATTCCGCGCAGCACACCTAAAGCGATCTGTCGGTCCGATCGGGACTCTCCTTGCATCGGCACCGACTGGTCAGTGAAACATAGTAACCTGGTGTCGGGGGTCGAATACTTGACGTCGGCATATTCGTAGTAGGACGCGGACGGCAAGACATAGTCCGCGTAGAGACCGGTGGTACTCCAACGCGGATCAAATACCACGATCGTTTCGAGCTTCGGCCACAGGGTCTTGATGTAGGTGTTCATCCCGCCGCGATGGCGACGCAGCGGATTCGATCCCGACACGAACATCGCACGGGGCGTGACTTCCTGATCGAAGCCCTTCCACCAGCCCTTGGCGACCGCATCCTCGGCATAGTCACTAATCTTCTTGTCAGTATATGGATCGTGCAGATGCTGGTCCCACACATCCTTGTAGCCGGCGTGCCGATACCATAGAAAAGCGCCAGGTGTGAGAACGCCGGAAGCCTTCAGTCCCTCGCGCGTCGCCCCGTTGGCTGCCTCGACCGGCGGCATAGTGGGATCCATTTTAAGCCGGGTTTTGTAATCCTCCATCATTAGCTGGGATAGATTAGCCGCGGCGGCGACCGGCTGCGCCGATTCAATTATTTGCTTCGGCATCCCGGCGACTGCGGTCATCGATGCCGCTGCCTCGGTCCCGGGCGACCATCCCTGAGTCCCGGTTCCCGGCTTGCCGATGCTCCCGGTCAGCGCGAGCACATAGCAGTACGCGCGTTCGAGCAGGTCGCCATGATAGAGCTTGCCAGTAAGGAAGTTGATGTAACCGAAAATCTTCCTGGGCGGCCTACATAGCTCAGCGACCTGATGGAGAGTGTCAGGGTGAACCCCCGCCATCGCGTGGACCTTGTCAGGCGTGTAGTCAAGAAGACGATCCTTAAGCAAGCTGAAGACGGTTCGGACCTCAACCTTACACCCGTCCTTCAGGCGCACGCTGGTGCGTGCATCCAAGGCATAGTCCGCGGCTTTCTCCAGCGTACCTTTCGGCATCTGCACTAACTGCGTGTTAGCGCTGTCGATCGCATAGAACTGTTCGGGATCTCCCCCTTCGCGCAGGTCGGAATCTCTCAGAAAGCGACCGTCGTCGGATCGAACCAGGACCGGAGCGTCAGTCTGTTCCTTGATGAAGTCCGTGTCGATCCATCCGTTATCGATCAGGATCTTCGATACGCCGAGCCACAACGCCGGGTCCGCCGACCATTCGATAGGTATCCAGATATCGGCGAACTGGCAGGAAGGGTTCTTGTCCGGCGCGACGGCGATTATTTTCGCGCCGCGATAGCGCGCTTCCAACAGGTAATGAATGTCGGGAATGTTTGCATAGACCGGGTTGGACATCAGGATGATAGTGTCCGGCAGGAACCAGTTCTCGATCCCGGGCGCATGATGCATCTCGCCGAAGGTCAGCCACTGTCCTACCTTGAAGTCACCGGTGACGAAGTCGAGATCGAAGCTAACTCCGCCTAGCAGCGCAGTGATACCTGTAGTTGAACCCTCGGCGGCGCCGCGGAACACACCGATTCCGTTGGCGGCGTGGTCGTCAATCAGCGCCTTGGCGCCATACTTCTGAATGACATCGGCCATCTTGCTGCCGATTTCGTCGAAGGCCTGGTCCCATGAAATCTTCTCCCACTTTCCGCTGCCGCGCTCGCCCGCGCGCTTCATCGGATGCAATATCCGGTCGGGTCCATACATCGCGCGCGAATGCTGATAGCCCTTCTGGCAGCCTCGCGGATTGTAATCGGGCACCTTGGAGTCGGGATCGGTAAACTCGGGATAGGTGCAGGAGATTTCCTCCCGCACCACCTTGTTGTCCTTGACGTAGATCCGGAAGGGACAACTGCCGGGATAGCAGTTCACCCGATGAGTGCCCCACTTACAGCTATCCCATTCAAAGTATTGGCGTTGCTCCTGCGCCTGGTCTCGTTTCGAGGCGGAGGTGGCCGATTCATCCACTAGGTTTGCCATTTTTCCGCCTCCTGGAGCTAAAACTGAAGATCGGCCTTTTCGAAGTCGATATTGGTCTGGCGATCCGACTGCGAAGGAGACCAGTTCCACAGCGTATACTCGTAATGGCGATAGCCGCCCGCAAAGTGCAGTCCCTTGGGCGGGCCCGGCAGCAAGCCATCGTAGGGCATCCAATTCGGATACTGATACGGTTCCCATGCGTGATAGATCACCAGCTGGTCGGGCCGCGTACAGGAACTGAGCTTCGCGCGGGTTATGAAAGAGCCGTAGTCATTGTAGACGCGGATATAGTCATGATCCGCGATGCCCTTTTGCTTTGCGACGGTCTCGTTGATGAAAGCAAAGGGCTCCCCGCGATGCAGCTTCAGCATCTCGTAGGACACCACCCAGTTCGAGTGGACACTCCACCTTAGGTGTCCGCTGGTGAGCCGCAAGGCTTGTGGCCCACCGATGTTGGGTGGCTGCTTGTAACGAACCAGATGCTCGTCCGCCTCGATGAACCATGGGTGATCGAGGTATAGCTCCATGCGCCGCGTAGTGGTCGCATACGGCACCTTTTGCTCGAGCTGATCGCGGAAAGGCCAGAAAATGTTACCTGCAACCATGTCCGAGTTCTGGACTACGGTCGCGTGCCACGCGGGGCGGCCGGTCAGCCACGCCTTTCCGTTCTTGCGCAGGTTGTCAATGGTTAGTTCCTCACCATCGAGGCTCTCGAACCAGCCCATCTTTCCGAGCGCATTAAAGGTGTCGTTTACCAGCACCTCCTCGTCTTCGTTGGTTTGGCCGTAGCGTCCTCCAAAGGTAGCGCGCCAGTAGAGATCCTTGACGATGATTTCCCTATCACCGGACTTATACTTTTCCACGCCGCGCTTCAGAAAATGTTCCTGAATACGTTTCAGCAGCGCCAGGGTGATCTGGCGGTCGGACCTGGACTCGCCGAGCATCGGTACGCTCTGATCCGTGAAGGTGCTGAAGCGGGTCGCCGGCGTCGAGTACTTCGAATCAGCGTACTCATAGAACGATGCGGCCGGCAGAACGTAGTCGGCATAAAGTCCAGTGGTGCTCCAGCGCGGATCCAGTACCACGATGCACTCGAGCTTCGGCCACATGGTCTTCAAGTAGGTGTTCATGCCGCCGCGGTGACGGCGGAGTGGATTCGATCCGGATACCAGCAATCCCTTTGGATCGATGTCCTTGGCGGGCCGTTCGAAGCCCTTCCACCAGCCATTGGCGAGCGATGCCTCAGCATACTCGCTGATTTTCCTGGGCGCGTTCGGATCGTCGAGGAACTTGTCCCATACCTCCTTGTACCCGGCGTGGTGATACCAGAGCCAAACCGGCGGTGAGAGTGTGCCGCCTGCTCGTAGACCTTCACGGAGCGCACCCAAAGCAGCCTCGGCCTGAGGCATCGTCGGATCCATCTTGAACTGGGTCCGATAGTCTTCCTGGATCTTCTGCGCCATGTTCATGGCGTGCAGCAGCGGATCTCCCGTTTCGAGCACCTCATTCGGCATCCCGCCGACGACGGCGGAGCCGCCGATATACTCAGCACCCGCCGACCAGCCCCGCGATCCCGTGCCGGCCTTGCCGACGTTTCCAGTCAGCGCGAGCATGTAGCAGTAGGAGCGTTCGAGAAGATCGCCATGGTAGAGTTTTCCGGCATTCCAGTTGACGAACACGAACACCTTGCGCGGCGGTTTGACGAGTTCGGCTAGCTGAGCGAGCTGATCGGGATGGACGCCGGAGATCTCGTGAACCTTTTCCGGCGTGTATTCAGCGACTCGCTTCTTCAGCAGCTCGAAGACCGTGGTGACGTCAACCTGCTTCTTGTCCTTCAGGGTAGCTTTCCAGGAGCCTTCGAGCGCGTAGTCAAAGGGCATTGCGAGCGTGCCCTTGGGTAGTGGCTCGGGCTTGCCGGTCGCGTTGTCGATTGCGAAGAACTGCTCCATGTCCGCGCCCTCGTGCAAGTCGGACGCACGCAGGAACTGCTGATTGTCCATGCGGACCAGCACCGGAAGATCGGTCTGTTCCTTCATGAACTCGAGGTCGAGCCATCCATTTTCGATCAGGATATTGCAGACGCCGAGCCACAAAGCCGGGTCGGCCGACCAGTTGACCGGCAGCCACATGTCAGCGAACTGTGCGGTGGCATTTTTGTCGGGCGCGATTGCAACGACTTTCGCCCCGCGATAGCGGGCTTCGAGAATATAGTGGATGTCGGGGATGTTCCCGTAAGCAGGATTCGAAAGAGCTATGATCGTGTCGGCGAGGAACCAGGTCTCGATTCCAGGAGCCTGCTGAAATTGACCGAAGGTCAAGTACTGACCGGGGTTGAAATCACCGATGAGAAAATTGAGATCGTAGCTAACCCCACCCAGACGCGCGACGAAGCCGGTCGCGGCGCCCTCGCCACCGCCGCGCAACACGCCGGCGCCATTGGTTCCATGGTCATCGGAGATCGCCTGCGGACCATACTTCTGGATTATGTTGACGAACTTGCTTGCGATTTCATCGCAGGCCTGCTCCCAGCTAATCCGCTCCCATCGGCCGCTGCCGCGCTCACCGACGCGCTTCATCGGATATAAGAGCCGATCGGGACCATACATCGCTTTGGAGTGCTGATAGCCTTTCTGACAACCGCGCGGGTTGTAGTCAGGTACCTTGTAGTCGGGGTCGGAGAACTCAGGATAGGTGCACGAGATTTCCTCGCGGATCACCTGGCCGTTTTTGGCGTAGACGCGGAACGGGCAACTGCCGGGATAGCAGTTGACGCGATGGGTGCCCCATCGGCACCCATCCCATTGCCAGTAGTTTTCGGGGGCTTCGGCAGCCGCTTGGCGGGCCGCAGGATTTTCTTCGCCGTTGCGCTTGCTCATGGTTGGACCCTCTTCCCGGCCTGGGCGCCCTGCTCGATGGGCTCAACCGGAGCTAGGACCTTGAACGGGGTGAAGGCATCCGCCCATTTGTAGATAATGAGAAGATCCATCAATTCGGATGGTTCGCCACGCTCGGTGCGTGCGCGATGCTCCTTGAGCGTAGCTATCGCCTGATCAACGCCTGAGCCGAAATACTTACGAAGCAGATCGGCCGGAATATCGGTCTGACCGGTTGGCTGGTTACCGGCCGCGAAGGTCGTGGGCCGAATGAACGGCGGCACGTAGTAAACATTCGGGCCGGTGTTGAAGTCCGGACGCAGAGGCAGAGCGACTTTGTATTCGTTAACGAGCTTGGCGACGAAGCTTTCCTTGTCGTCCAGGTAACCGAAGTACATCCCGCGCGCGGGACAGCTCTTCGCGCATACCGGGGCGTACTGGTTGTCCACCCGGCCCGCGCAAAAGTCGCACATCTCGTAGGTGCCGGCCTCGAGGTTCTCCATCGGAATCTTGTAGGGACATTCTGCCGCGCACAGGCCGCATTCGTCGCACGAACTCGGATCAATGAGCACGATCCCGTCTTCCTCGCGCTTGTGCAACGACTTCTTGTGCCCGTTCAGTTGGCTGGACGGCAGGCCGCCGCCCCGCGCAAAGTGAGCCTGGCAGGCGGCGATGCAAGGAGCATCCGTGCAGTGGTTGCAGAGCCGCGGCATATAGAAGAAGTATCCGTTGGGCCACTCGCCGGCGCCTTGGTCTTCTTCCCATATGGGTCCCCACTTGGCGGGCTCACCAGTTTCTTTGACCAGCGGGTGCAGATACTTGGTCCCGACCGGCGAGGTGTAGACCTCCTCCCAGTTGAAGGTCCAGGTTCCACCGTAATCTCGCACCCGGTCCGGAACCTTACGGCCCAACTCCATCCATCCCTTGGGCCAGCCCTCACCGGGCTTGGTTTCGCACCAGATATAACGAAGCATTTCGGTGCCGGGATGATTCAGTCGGTGGGTGCTGCAGGCGACGGTACAAGTCTGACACCCGATACATTTGTCGAGGTTGATGACCATCGCAAGTTGCCGTTGACTCATGGCGCTATCCTCTGGTTCTTCGCGAAGGCAAATCGCCTTGCGCGCTGATTTTGGAGATATGGCTCGGTCGCACGCTCCTTCGCATAAGAGCGCGCGACTCAACTTGTATCTGTCATCAACGGTGTTCTCTCGGAATGGCCGTGCCGGAAATGCATCTGCTATGCCACGCATAGCGACTGGCGTCGGATATCGAGTTTCTTTGTTAACCGGCTTTGTTCGCCTATGCACTGTAACTAATGGTGGCAGACTGGTGGCGCGGTCCGCGCCATTTCCTCGAAGCTTATCGACCGAATGGTGGGTCGCGTCGGTAGTATCGAGGTTTTATCTGCGCGGCATTGCCGGAGTAGTGGCACGCGCTATGCGCTTGGCCAGCGGCACCGGCAATAGGAGGCTCCTCGACGATGAAAGGGCTACCGGGAAGGTATCAACAATTCAGGCAGCAGTTTCCAAAGATAAGCCAGGCTTACGATGATATCGGGCGCCTAACTGCCGAGGCTGGTCCGCTCGATGAGAAACTGGTTCAGTTGATCAAACTCGGTATAGCTATCGCTTCGGCCCAAGAGGGAGCGGTCCATTCTCACGCACGGCGGGCATCGGAAGCAGGCGCTACGCGCGAAGAGATCAGGCAAGTCGCACTCCTGGCCCTGACTACGGTCGGGTTTCCACGCATGATGGCGGGTCTCTCGTGGATCGATGATGTACTAAAGGATGTCGCCAGGAAGAGTCGCGGCGTCCGGACCCCGCGAGCGAAGTAGTTCGTCGCTCCAAGCCGACAGCCTGCAAGATCGGTGATCCTCCTGATGAGGCGCCGTCATTCCTCGAGCGGCTCACCCTTCATCTTATGATAGGCGCTGTTGAAGACGCCGTAGGCACCGCATCTCGTGCAATCAACGTTGTTACCGTAGCAGCAGAAGGTTCGCTCGAAATTGCCGCCATCTCCCATGTACAGCGGTAGCATCGCACGCAATACGCAATGTTCCCCGTGCTCGCCGGTGTAATTTATCGCGCGCTCGGACTTCATCATTTGCAGCGGCTCGACGTTGGTCTTGATCAGTTCCGGATAACTCCGCTTGAGCGCGATCACGCGGTCTATCACCAGGTCGCGCTCACGCAAGTCGTCCCATGACAGCGGTCCGCGCTCGCCCTGCGATGGCACGTAGAACGTGAACGCAAGGCCGTCGATGGGCCAATTGCGGACTTGTTCGACAAATTCTTCGAGGCCGGGCGCGTTCTCTTTGGTGATAGTCATCTGGAGAATCACGGTCGTCCCGTCGTTCGAATCGCGCGCAAAGATCGCCTCCTTGACCTTGCGAAACACACCCTCGCCCCGAATCGGATCGTTCATTCGCTCTGGCCCATCGAGCGACACGGTGACCAGATGACCGGGTACCGATGGAATTCCGTAGGTGCCATTGGTCACGATCGATGAATGCGGGAAAAGTTTCATCGCCTCCAACACCAGCGGCCTGCGAATCATGGGTTCACCGCCCATGAAAAGCATCCATTGGATGCCGTGTTTGTCGCGCAACACGCGCAGTTGATGGAGCATCGTCGCATCGTCCATCTTGTCGCGTGCGAGGTTGGGATTGTCGGCGCGGTAGACGAAGCAATGGCGGCATTCGAGATTGCAAACATTGGTGATGTTGACGAGCGCCGATCGATACTTCCCGTTGCCGAAATCTGTCGGTGCGCGCGATTCGCTCGAGGCATCCCCCATAGTCGTCACTCTATCGAAATCTACCGTCGTCTCAACGGCATGCATGAATCAGGCTAAGTGGTCGAAGCTAATGCTGCTTCTCCCTGGGACCTTGTTGCCTATCGAGGGCGGCCGGCGTGCATCGAAACGATGCATCTGTATCCGACCTCGCCACTTCTTGTGAGGGAAAAGCTCGTTCGCATTTGTCTTTTCGCGGGGCTGATCAGCTAGTGACCGATATGTTGCGACGACTGAGGACGGTTATGGAAACCTGAGCATCCCGAAGGCACGAGAAATGCGTGCGTTGGTTCAGCACCTGCGGCCAAGGAGACCCAACGAGTCTTATGTCAACCGACGTGAATGCGGAAAAGCCCTTCTATCGGCCCGAGGACATTCCCAGGCTCGACTATGCCGCCGACCTCAACGATCCGGGCGCGTACCCTTATACCCGCGGGCGGTTGACCCGGCCCCGCCGCGATGCCAACTCGTGGATCCTTCGCGAGCTCTCGGGCGAGGGTTCACCGGCGCAATCAAATCGCCAGTTCCGCGATCTGATCGCGCGTGGAGCGCTCGGTCTCGACGTCATCGGGGATGCGCCCACCGTCGGTTGCCTGGATCCCGATCACCCGTTCGCGCGCGCGGCGGTCGGCACCCAAGGCGTCTCGATCTGCCGCTATCAGGACTTTGTCGAGCTGTACCAGGGCATCCCTCTGGATCGCCTGACGCTTTCGCATTCGATGCCGTCGTGGTTCGCGATCGCCGGGCTTCATCTTCTGGCGCGCGATCATGAAGTCGCGCCGGGCGTTTTGCGCGGATCGGTAATCCAGACACCCCTATACGCAGAGGATTATTGCTACGCCATTCACATGCCGGTTGAACTGCGGATGCGTCTCACGCTGGATTCAATCGAATTCTGCACCCGTAAGATGCCGCGGTTCCATTCGTTCGTCGAGGACACATACTTTGTCAGCGATGGCGGCCCGAGCGCGGTGGACGAAATGGCGTTGGGGTTCGTCGAGATCCGGAAGGTAATCCGCGAGCTGACGGCGCGGGGTCTCGCGATCGACAGCTTCGCTCCGCGGATCGCGATCCTAGTGAACTGCCGCATGGGCTTCTTCGAAGAGATCGCCAAGATCCGCGCGTCGCGGCGAATTTTTGCGCGCATGGTGCGCGACGAGTTCGGCGCCAGGGATCCGCGTTCATGGTCGGTCAATATCACGGCGCATACCGCCGGCAGCGCGCTGACCGCGCAGCAACCGGTGAACAATGTCGTTCGCGGCGCGGTCCAGGCGGTGGCGCTTGCGCTGGCCGGTGTGCAGGCAATGGAGATTTCGACCTTCGACGAAGCGTATCGGACCCCGAGCCCGCAGGCGCATCTGCTTGCGCTCAGGACCCAGCAGATCATCAGCCTTGAAACCGATTGCGGCAAAGTCGCGGATCCGCTTGGCGGCTCCTACTACGTCGAAAGTCTCACCAACCAGATGGAACGACAGATTACGGACCGCGTCCGCGAGATCGAGGGTGCGGGCGATGCGATCGATCTTAGCAATCGCGGCTATTTCCGCCGTCTGCTTGAAGAAGCGATGATCACGCGCGCCGCCGAAATCCAGAACGGAACCGTCGCGAAAGTAGGTGTGAACGTATGCCAGATGCCCGACGAGGATGACACGATGCTCCGGGATCTGGTCGAGACCAAGATCGAGCCGTGCCTCGACCACATCGAGCGCATCCGCGAGTTCAAGCGCACGCGCGATCAGGGTCGGGTGCGGAGCGTTTTGACGGCGCTTCGGTCGTGCGCCGCCGATCGCGAGGAGTCGTTGATGGATCCCCTGATCGCCGCCCTCGATGCGGACGCTACGATCGGGGAGATCGCGGGCGCGATGCGTATGGCGTACGGGATGCCCTACGATCCGCTCTCCGGCATCCACGCTCCCTTCTAGGAAATTTTATGGAACTCCTGATTCGCAACGAAAGACGAGTACGGGTGCTGATGGCGATTCTCGGCCTGGATCAGCATGAGACCGGCGCGCTCGCGGTGAGCGCGATGCTGCGCGACGCGGGCATGGAGGTGATCTATCTGGGGCGGTTTGCCTCGCCCGAATCGGTCGCTCAAGCGGCGTTCGAGGAGTCGGCCGACATCGTCGGCATCAGTTGTCATTCGTGGGAGTATCTCCACTACCTGGACGATCTTCTACAAAGCCTCGAGCGCGGCGGCGAGCGCATCCCGCTGATGATCGGCGGCTCGGTCATTAGCCCTTCCGATAAGGTGCGGCTGCTCGAGAAAGGCGTCGCAGCGGTTTTCGGCGCGGGTGCCTCGGCCGACGACATCGTCGCGACGGTGCGAGAGCTCGCGGCCGACTGCGCGCCCTGATACGTCAGGCCCTCACGCCGGGCGACGAAGTCTTCGCGCCCGATCAGCTGCGACTCGGATCACGTTGGTGGGATCAGGCTGCTCCTTCGCGGCAGCCTGGCTGTAGTCACCAAAAGCGCCGTCGCGCGCGGCGACAACCGCGGATACGCCCTCGCGTGCCGCCATCCGGATGAAGCATTCGGCCTCCGGAGTATTGCGCATGAGTCCGTCGAGGATCGGTCCCAGCGTCTGCGTGGCGGCCAGGCCCATGTTCTCGAATGCTTGGTTGACGATCAGCTTCATCGCGGCAAGCTGCGAAAGCGGAAGCGACGCGAGCTGCATTGCTGCACGCCTTACTTCAGCCTCAAGGAGCTTGAACGGCACTGCCGCGTTGATGAGCCCGATCTGCGCTGCCTCGGCGCCGGTAAGCGGCTTTCCGGTCAGCGCGAACTCCTTGGCCCGGGTGAGGCCGAGGCGATAAAGCCACATGCCGGTCAGATAGCAACCCCACATGCGCGAGTAGGGCGTCCCGATGCGCGCATCCTCGCTTGCAATCACGAGGTCGGCGCACAGCGCCATGTCACTTCCTCCTCCGACACACCATCCGTGCACCTGCGCAATAACGGGCTTGGGTGAACGCCAGAGGCTCATGAACTTGGGCACCGCGCCGAGGCTTGGCGCCGTGGCCATGACGAAGTCCTTACCCGGGTCCCATTTGCCGTTGGTCGTCATCCATTGATCCCAATGATGAAACCCGCCGCCGAAGTCGAAGCCGGCCGAGAAGGCGCGCCCGGCGCCACGAAGCACAATGACCTTGACGGCGGGATCGGTTACTGCGCGATGCACTGCAGCTTCGATCTCGTCGGGCATCGGCGGGACGATCGTGTTCAGCCGATCCGGCCGATTGAGCGTGATCGTCGCGATTGCGTCAGCGGCGTCGTAGAGCACCGTCTGATATTCGATGCCGGCGCTCCCGGACCGCATCACCCGACTATCGCTTACGGCTTTCGCACCGGCCTTCCTACGATTCTTCATGTCGCCTCTCCGTACCTGAATTTCAATCATCCGTCGTTATCAAGACGTGGAATGTGAGTTAGTTCCGCCCCTGGAACAGGTTGGGTATTGAGATTGGGTTCGTGTATTAACGAGTCTGAAGCCCCTGCGAACAGATGACATGGTAGGTTCGTGATCCTAATTCGAATCCGCAAAAGGAGCCATCCATGAAAGGCTACGGCGTTGCCCTCAGATTTTCCGCACGCACAGGTTCGAGTGACTCGACGGCCACCGGCTACTCCGGTTTCGTTCAGTTGGCGCGCGAGACCGAGGATGCCGGGTTCGGTGGCGTCTTCATCCCGGAAGCGGTGAACGACGCGCTAATGTGCTCCTTCGCGGCGGCGAACGCCACCAAGCGGATTACGATCGCCACCTGGATCGTGAATATCTATCTGCGCGAGCCCGCCTTATGTGCGATCGCCGCGGAGATGGTGCAGGAGGTTGCCCAAGGGCGTTTCATCCTTGGTCTTGGCGTAAGCCATCGCCCGGCGCTCGAAGCGCGCGGAATCGAGATGGGTAACGCGCGCGATCGCCTGCGCCGCGACACTGAGATAATTCGCAAGGCCTTTCGCGGCGAGCTCGACATGTTCGGGATGAAGTTCCCCACGCCTAGCCACCCGATCCCAATTTATTTTGCGGCGCTCGCGCTAGAGACCTCGAAACTCGGCGGCGAGTTGGCGGACGGTCTGATGCTTTACATGTGCCCGCCGGAGCGGATGCGCAAATCCATCGACGCGGCCAATCAAGTCGCTCGTAATCTCGGACGCGCGCCTGGCAGCGTGACGATGACCTGTGGAGTTCCGGTATTTCTGCACGATGATCTGAAAGTAGCCTACGAGGCCGCACGTCGTGGACTCGCCTTTTATGGGGCGCTGCCGTTTTACAATCGGATCATGTCAAAAAGCGGCTTTGCCGAACCCGCCGCGCGGATTATGGAAGCGGCCAAACGTCGCGACTCGGAAGCGATGGCCGCGGCCGTCACCAATGAGTTGGCCGACGCGGTCGCGCTCATCGGTCCAGCGTCGCGTTGTATCGAACGGCTGGCAGCTTATCGCGAGCAAGGCGCCGACGTCCCGATCCTCGCGCCAAATCCGGTTAACGAGGATTACGCCAGCGCGGTCCGACGAATCCACAAGGCCTTTGCGAAGTTGAATTGATCTTTTCAGCATGGAACCCGGCTTAGGGGAGGACACGCAATGCCGCTGTTATGTGAAAAAGTTGGTCACGTCGCGATCCTGACGCTGAGCCGTCCCGAGGCGCGCAACGCCTGGTGTCCTGAATTCCTCGCGGGGTTTCGCGAGCGCCTCCCTGAACTGGAAGAAGATCGACACGTGCGTTGCGTCATTTTGACCGGCGACGACAAGGGCGGCGCATTCAGCGCCGGCGCCGACCTTAAGAATCCACGCACCCATACAGAACATTCGGTCGCTGATTTTTTAGATGATCTGCCAAAACGCCGCCGCTCGAGCCCCATCAGCATGCTAACGGACTTCTCGAAGCCGGTGGTAGCCGCGGTCAACGGCTACGCGGTCGGCATCGGATGCATCCTGACTTTTTGTTGCGATCTCATCGTCGCCTCGGAGCGTGCCGAATGGCGGCTGCCCCAGGTCGCACTCGGAATCATGCCGGCGCAGGGCGGTGCGATCCGCGCCGCGCGTTGGATCGGCAAGGGTCACGCTATGCGCCTTACGATGGGTTTTCCGCTTAGCGCCGATGAGGCTTATCAAACCGGTCTCGCACAGTGGCTGGTTCCTCATACCGAGCTGATGGACCAGGCGAGAAAGGTGGCTGACCACATAGCGTCGCTGTCGCCGCTGGCCGCGCGAGTCGCGAAAGAATCGATCAACTCCGGCTACAACGTCCCACTGGGCGAAGCCGCGCATGCCGACCTATACCGCTTCATGGCTCTCGAACTCACCGAGGATAAGACCGAAGGGCATCGGGCGTGGCGCGAGCGCCGAAAGCCTGTGTTCAAGGGCCGATAGCCAGCGCCGAGACGCGCAGCTGTGTGACTGCTTGTCTCGGCTCTGACGTATCAGCTATGCCGCTTGGTCGTACATGCGCCAGGACTCGTTGCCGGCGGGCAAATTGAACAACTTGGCGGCGTTCTCCCGCATGATTGCCTGCCGTTGGTGCTCCTGGAGATGGGCCGTGTGTTCCGCGAGCAATTGCTGCGAGCGAGGCCAGGTTGAATCCGTATGTGGGAAATCACTCGCCCACAGGAGTTGCGTGTATGGCATCTGATGCAACGAGTTGAAGGCAGTCAGGTCGTCCTGGAAGGTCATCCATACGTTACTTTTAATGTATTCACTCGGTAGCTTGGACAGCCCTTTTATTATGCCACCCTCGACATTGAATTTGGCGGCGTGGTCCATGCGGTACATGTAATGGGGCATCCAACCCGCATCACCTTCAGCGCACACCAGTTTCAACTTTGGATGGCGCTCGAAGACGCCGCCCAACACCATGAGACCTACGACATCCTGCACCGCGCGAATGATGCCGAGGAAGTTGTTCATCTCGTGCCCGCGATGCGGCATACCGAGATGACCGTCGCGCGACGTCAGAATGTGAAAGCAAATGGGAAGTCCTAAGTCCGTAGCGCACTCCCACAAGGCGTCGTAATCGGGATGATCGTAGTCCTCGTGAATCGGGCGGCCCGGCATCATCATGCCGACGAATCCCATCTCTTTGGCGCGGCGAAAATCTTCAATCGCGCTATCCACACTTAGGACCGCGGTTTGCGCCAATCCCAAAACACGATTGGGCGCCTCACTGCACATCGCTTGCAGCCAGCGATTGTAGGCCTTCATGCAGGCGTCCTTGTACTCGGCGTCGCGGTGCATGCACAGACCCATCCCGACTGAAGCGTAAACGATCTCCGCGGCAATCCCGTCCTTGTCCATGTAGGGCAGCCGCGCCCGGCCTCCATAGGCGGCCTCGCGGACATCGCCGAACTTAAGTCTCTTGGCACGGTCGTTTCGTTCTTTGATGCTGAACCCGGCGCCATCGATAAACCCGAGCGCGATGGGCCGCTTCATCCCTGGCACGACAAAGGCCTCAGTGCCGTCAGGTTGCGCAACGACCCGCGGTGCGTTGTCGCGATATTTCGGGTCGATGTAGTCGACATAACAATTGGGCGGTTCACATACATGACCATCTGCCGAAATGATGCCACGGGGAATCACGCTAAGGTCTCCTTTCGATGAGTTCTGACATGTGCATCTCTTCCTGCTTTAGCAGTTGACCGCTCACGCCCTCAAGAACTCAACATGAGGTTGCTATCGACGCCGAGGTCATCGGCGAAGCACCAGAGCAGCTCACGGCTTGCTGCGTTCGATCGCTCCAGAGCTTGGCAATCTCGCCCGCCAAGTATCTTCCTTCGAGGCGACCGGCGCTGACAGGCGGCGGGCGATGGTTCTCGTCCCCGATTGATGCACCGAATGATTTGAGACTCGCGGCATCCGGAACGATCAACTCGACCTTGCATCCGCTATCGCGCAGGGTCCGCAACTCGGCGCTCAGAGGGCGGGTGAAGCTCTTCGCGAGCGGGTCATCCAGGCCCATCGTGGGTGCGAGCACGACGGCCTTTTTGCAACCGCTCGCGAGATCGGCGTTGGTCACGGAGCGAACTCCTCCGTCCATGTAGCGATGACCATTGATCGTGACCGGCGCGAAGACGCCTGGCAGCGCGCAACTCGAAGCGACCGCGAAGGCCAACGGAACGCCGGAAGATCCATTCCACAAGCGTAAAGATCCGTCCGCGGCGTCGATGGTTACGCATTCGTACGCGGGACCCGGCCACTCCTTCTCCGGAAACCTGCGTTGGTAGGTCGCCACGAATTGCGCTTCGCTGACGACCGGATGTACCTTCTGCGCCCATTCGCCGATCTCGGCGCGAATCAATTGCTGCAATGCCTTGCCGGCGCCCATCTCCTGAAGCTTGGCCGCGAGGAAAGACAGGTCCGGCGGCGGACCGGATGACGTCCGATCGTGCTGACCAGGCGAGGAACCATCGGACGGAGCGAGGGCCGCATTGATGAAGTTTGAGAGAGGCATTCGGCTCGCGAGGCGGGCGCCGACGATCGCGCCTGCGGAAGTGCCGATGATCAAGTCCGCACGCGACAAATCCACACCGTTCTCCATCAGTCCCGCTATTACGCCGGATTCCCAGGCTTCTCCGACCGGGCCTCCGCCGCCCAAAATCAAAGCGCGGTTCGGCGCGCGGTCCTTCGGCTCGCTGCCGCTATCCACAGTTCGGGCGCAGACTAAGATAAGAGACGCTACGATCAGGATCCCTACCGATACAGACTTCCTGGCCCAAGTTCTAAGCGGAGTGGTTGAAATCATCGATCCTCTGGAGGCGCTGACGGTTTAATTGAGTTGCTCGCCGATCGCGAAGGCGATTGATGGCGGCGCGCTACTGGACCGTCGAGGTCTCGATGCCTTTCGAGCCCGCCGGCAAAGTCAGCAGCATTCCGTCGTAGCCGAGCGCCACACCATGCGGCCTGACCTCCGCAACGCCGCGCATGAACGCGGTCCGGGCAAGTACGGTGCTCGTCGGCGGACCGATGTGGCTGAGCACCAGCATCTCAACTCCGGCCTGGTTCGCTTCGGACGCGGCCTCAACCGGCGTCGTGTGGTAGCGCCGAATGTCTGACATGATCCTGGCAATGCGCGCGTTATCAATCCGCTCCGCCGCGTCCTGTATGAGCTTCACCAGATACGCCGATTGCGCTTCGTTGATCAACACATCAGCTCCCGTGGCCGCCGCGACGAGATTGGCGCACTTCACGGTATCGCCGCTGATCACGACCGACCGGCCCTTGTAGTCAAATCGATAGCCGTAGGCGGGCGCCACCGGCGAGTGATCAACGGTGAATGCGGTGACCCTGAGTCCGTTCTCTTCCAGCACCGGCGCAGAACCGCCCGCGCATGGCGACGCGCCCGCTGGAGTGTCGATTTTCACCGTCAGCGGCGCCATCCGCCAATTCGCGGCGGGCATCAGCGCGGCGCCGTGATGCGCGATGCGATAGCCCTCATCCAACGCGTAGGCTTGTTCGAATCCGCCGACCACCTGCTCGACGCCCGGCGGTCCGTACACGCGCAGCGGATGGTTCCGCCCCTGCGCCCAAGTCTGCATGTTGATTTCGCCCAGATCGCCGATGTGATCAGAATGAAAATGGGTGAGCATAATTGCGGCGACCCGCGCCGCGGGAATACGCCACAGCGCCAGGTTTTTCCACGCGCCGGGTCCGACATCCACCAGGTAGATGTTGCCGCCCGCGAAGATCGCGGTACACGCATCCGCGCGATTGCGATCGGGCAGTGGATTGCCGGTGCCGCACAACACAACTCGCAACGCATCAGGCCCAAGCAGGTCGTTGCGCGTCGCGGCCAAGGCCCGCGCGATCACTCTGCGGAACACCGCGTCCTCCACCGCAGGCAGGTGAATCATCCACCAGGCAATCGCGGCCAGCGTCGCAATGGCGGCGCCGGCCAGAGTCAATCTTCGGGAGCATTGCGGCGAGAATTGCGACATCGAAGTCCGTCGGCAGTCACGCGCTATACCCGCGCGATAACTTCATCGTGAAACTTCTCCAGTGTTCGCGTGATGACCTCGGGATTCGTGCTCGGTGGCCTTGTGACAATGCGCGAGACTCCGATGTCCTCGAGCGCCTTCAGATTGTCCGGCGTCCACGAGGTTCCCATGCAGGTAAATTCGATACTGTTTGGATTGCGGCCCGCCTTTTGCGCCTCGGTTCGCGCCAGATCAAAAAGCTGCTTTAACTTTTCCGGATTCATTACCGTTGGAAAAAATCCGTCCCCATAACGTCCCGCGCGTCGTGCGGCGGCGGGCGAATGGCCTCCCACGTGAATGGGGACATTGTTTCTCACGGGCTTGGGATACGAGTGAAGCGGGCCGAACTTGAAGTGCCTGCCTTCAAACGATGAAGGCCCTTCGCTCCAGAGCGCACGCATCGCCAGGATAGCTTCGTCGGTCATCGCGCCGCGATGGTGGAAATCAATACCTAGCGCCTCGAATTCCTCTTTCATCCATCCGCTTCCGATCCCAAGGATCGTCCGTCCGCCGGATAGCACATCCAGCGTGGCGACCTCTTTCGCTGTGTAAATCGGATGTCGTTGCGGCAGGATTAATATTCCGGTCGCAAGCTTGATGGTTTTGGTAATCGCCGCGACATAGGCAAGGGGCAACAGCGGATCAGGAATCGCCACCGTGTCACCACCGGCCATTTGGCCATCTTTGCTTCCGGGGTAGGGCGTATGTTTGACTGGCACCGCCACGTGCTCGACGGTCCACAACGATTCGATACCGCATCGCTCGGCGGTGGTCGCCAGATAGCCCATAAGGGTAGGATTGCTAAACGGTCCGGAGTTGGCGAAGGCGATTCCGAATTTCATATTCATGCTCCTGTGGCAGGTATGATCTTCAGTGGATGTATTGATCGGATCGAGATCTTTTACTAGCGGCGGGGAGATAGTACGGGAAAAAACACGAGGGGGGTCGGAGGGCAACGTGAAGATCGGAATAACGGCAATTGGGATCGGGAAGGCGGCGCGTCCCTCGACGATTCGCGCAGTCGCCGAAAACGCAGAGAGGCTGGGCTTTGCGACGCTGTGGGCGCCCGAACACGTCGTACTATTCGACAGCCACGACTCGAAGTATCCGTATTCTCAAGACGGCAGCTTCATGGCTGCCAGCACGATCGATCTTCTCGATCCGTTTATAGGATTGACGTACGCTGCCGCGTTCAGCAGCCGCATCAGGTTGGCGACCGGAATCTGCCTGGTCGCAGAACATAATCCGCTGGCGCTTGCCAAGGTGATTGCGAGCCTCGATCGGGTCAGCTCCGGACGCCTGGCGCTCGGTGTTGGCATCGGATGGTCGGCCGAGGAATTTGCAGCACTGGGAATACCCTTTGAACGACGGGCACAGCGCACCTGCGAATATATCGAGGTAATGCGCAAGCTGTGGGGAGAACCGAAGTCCAGCTTCAGCGGCGAGTTCGTCCGCTTCGACGGCGTCCGCAGTTTCCCGAAGCCTCCGCAAGGCACCAAACTGCCGGTCATCTTTGGCGGCGAGAGCCTACCCGCGCTGCGGCGGGTCGCGCGGATGAGTAACGGATGGTTCGGCGTCAAGCTGAATCCGGAGCAAGCCGCGGCGAAGATCGCGACGCTTCGTTCGTTAATGAGCGAAGCGGGCCGCGATATCTCGGAACTCGAAATAATCATCTCACCGTATGAGAACCAGGTGACCGCCGAGGATTTGCGCTCCTATCATGAAATCGGCGTTGCCGAGTTCGTGCCGTTCGTGCGTCTCCCCGCCGATGAGAGCAGGATTCCCGAAGCACTCGAGCGGGTCGCATGCGAATGGATAGAGCCCGCGGTGAAGCTTCATTAGTCAGTCGCGGGCCCGTCGAGTGCACGAAATCATTACGAGGACGCAGCTTGCTGAATGAGAAGCCAGTGCCGCCGCCAGTCTGATGAATCCGGGCGGCCAGCTTGAGTGTCGAAAAAATCGTTCGAGGTCGTCTTCCATCGGAAGCACAAAGCATGCGGCAAGTTGACCGCCGCGAATTCCCGCGTTCATCAGCGTCGGCGAGTTCGGAAGAAACTCCAAACGCTCCATCAGCGTGTGGAATTTCGCGGCCCATTGCTCGACGCTTTCGCCATACTCGCACGAAGGTTGCGCGACGTGAGCCGCGACGCGGCGAAACATCGCTGACGCGTCCTCGATGCATCGTCCACTCGCGTCGTGGCGGAAGTAATGCTGCGATAGAATCGCCTGAGCAGCTTCGGAGAAAGTATCTTCGCGCTCCGTTTCTGGCTGAAGTTTTGAGCCAAATTCCATACGAAAACTGAACCCAGCGGGGCTACCGCCTCAGGACATCTTAAACCATCGCTTCGCGGCTCAGGAACTTTATAATTGCAATAGGATGGCGCTTTGATACGGTCTTTATCTCCGTTAACAGACTGCTCAACAGCGACCGAAGGTTGGCAGCTATGGCGATCACGTCGATTCGTGACCCTGGCGAGGCATCCCGAAACGGGATGCCTCGCTATTTCCATCTATTGTGGGACGAAGACCTCGACCAATTGCGCGAAGTGCTTACGGCGGTGCGGGATCGGCGCTCCGAAGTAGTGACGGCGTGGTTCGATCTTGACCTACTTCATTTCGGCGATCGGCGCGCGCTATCGGAATCTGAGTTCCGCGCCATTTTCGAGCCCGCGTTGCTCGTGAATCAGGAATGTCTGTTGCGCAAGGATATGGACGGCTGGCGATGGACAACTACGCGTGGCCGGGTAACGTTCGCGAGCCTTCTAACGCGATCGAGGGTGCTTTCATTTTCGGCAAATCGCCGAAGATCAAACGCGAAGAACTACCAGTAGCGATAGGCGGCAAATTCGAACGCACGGAGGAACCGCCTCGCAGGGCCAGCGTGGGATCGTTTGCCAACGCCGAAAGGGATATCAGCCGGCGCGCGCTCGAGATGGCGGGGGGCAACCAGGTCCACGCGGCCCAAGCACTAAAGATTTCGCGCAAGAGGCTGTACGCCAAGATTGCGAAGTACGGACTTCCCGCAGAAGGTAGCGAGGGGCGAGAAGCTTACGGACTCTTCGTCGAATTGCCGGATCACCTGAGTAAAACAACGGAACCTCTCTGAAAATTCCCTTCGAGCGTCCGAATCTACTAGCGAGTAGCACCACATTTGCCTTAACGCCTATTAGCTGAGGTAACTGCGTGTCTTCTCCCAAACCACCGCTCCTCGCCGAACCCGACGCGTCGCGAGCCGTTGCGCATTGTGAAAGACGTCGGAACGAAGCCGCGATAGGCTGATCCGCCTATCATCCATCAACGCGACGCAATGCTCAGCGGGCCGGGAACCCGAAAGCAACGCGGATAGCGATTCCACGCTCATGTGAAACTCCGGCCAAGGCGCTGATAAACGCGTTGGCGTATGAGGAATTCCCCGCCAAAGAGTGCTCCCGTCGCAGGGTTTGAGATCAGCCCGTTGTAAAGTGTCCACGAGCGCATACTGCTCTGAATGCGGTCGCGGCCGAGATCGAAGCATTGATGAGAAAGAATCCCAGCCACGCCATCGTGACTTTGCGCAAATATGAATTGGCTCGAGCGGCAGTTCCGGATGCTGAAGGCGCGCGATCCGTTCGATGACAGTCGGCGGCCACAGGAGCGAGTACGCGAATATCGCACCGAAGGTGGCTCAGGAGAACCGGGTAGGTCTTCAGCCCAATTATCGGTGAACGAACGATGATGATTAGAAGGACGACACCAGCGAGAACGTAGGGAAGGATCTCGCGCCTGTTGTGCCCGGCGCGCAAATCCGATTCGCGCGGCGAGCAGCGCAGCGAGACCGATCGCTATATCTGCCGGGGGCCAGATCTCATCCTTCGAACCCTGCACCTTGATCTTGTACTTCTTGCGAATTGCCACGCCGAGCTCCGGCCCGTCGATTGAATCCAGGCCGAGACCTTCGACGAACAGGGGTTCGTCGCTGTCGATGTCCGCGAATCAGGAATCCTGTAGTAAGGTTCGCCCTTGACCAACGTGATGGGCTCGCAGGTGATCAGTATCGGTTGCAAAGAGGCTCCCGTCATCGTCGCGATGTGTGCGAAACCTTGCTGAAAATGCGGCGGCCGGCCCGGTATCGAGCGGGTACCCTCCGGAAAAATCACGAGGTTGTCGCCGCCTTCCAGCGCCGCGCGGCACTTCTCGATCGGGACCTCAGGTTCGCAATCGTTGGAGATGTAGTCAGTCGCGCTCACCACTGAGCCCATCAGCCAACAGCCTCGCCACCCTGCGCGCTCGCTTGCCTCGAAGGCAGCTTGCGCCCAGCGCCCTAACTCGCGCCGATGGCGAGACTTTACAGCTTTTTTCGTACGATCTCCTGCAGCATGTGCCGGTCCAGCGAAAGATCCGCCACTAACCGCTTGAGCTTGGCGTTCTCCTCGCGCAGCTGGCGCAGTTCGCGCAAGTCACTCAGCGCCAAGCCCGCATACCGCTTCTTCCAGACACAATAGGTAGCCTCGCTGATGCCTTTCTCGCGGCAGATCTCGCTGACTCGGCGCCGGCTTCCGCCTGGCGCAATGCGCGCAGAATCTGTTCCTCGCTGTGACCCTTCTTCGGCATCGTGTGCCCTCCTCATCGCTCGGCAGAGGACCACATCAGCCGCCGCTCTCTCAACTTATCGCTGTCATAGTTTTTGGGTTTTGGGTCACCAACTTCGAAGACGCGCCTGACGACGGCATCCTCTTTCTCTTTGGACAGTGGTTGTATTTGCGTCCCATTCGACGATTGCATACCGTTTTGGTATGCAGATGCTGGACTGGACGCTGGTGTTCACCGCCGCGAGCCTCGAGCCATCTGGCCGAGCGCGACATTGACGCTGATGACATAGCGGACGCAGTTTTTGGTCGCCACGCTCTGGTTCGCGTTCGGCGTGGCTGGGCGCGGAGCTCGCACAAGATGGTTCGTCGTGGCGCCATTGGCGCATGGCGAGTTTTTGACCTGTGTGCTGCGCGCGGCGGGGCCGCGCGATCTCAATGAAGAGGGCGTGTTCGTTGTGCCGCCGGGAACGAAGGGTGAACGTCTGGAATTCGACCCATCGATGCGGCTGTGCGTAAGTGCGCGGGTATCGGCGCCGAATGAGGTCCTGACCGTGCCTAGCGGCGCAACAAAGGAGGACGAAGATGACTGAAAGAAGCGCAAGAAGCTGCCAGATTCGACCGGCGCGCACAGAGCAGATTGCTGTGAGGCTTTACTAAAGATGATCTGGAGACTCTCAAGAAGCGGGCGAAACGCCGCGGAGTCGGCCACACGACGTTAGCCAGAAGCATCGTAGAGCGCTGGCTCGCCACATCGCAGCGCTAAAGTTCGGTATCTCCGGGCTGCTTTCTTTATAGCCAACGATCTTGTGGTATGTGAACTGTATCCGTTTCTGTCCTCTAGATCCTCGAAAATAGCGGTACACCAAAGACCTTGTCTGCCACCGCTTCTTCTTGTGCGCGTTCATGGTTGCGCGTACCCCCGTCCTTCAGATATTCGCTCCTCATCCGCTGATAAGCCGATACTTGCGATTAGTTTCTCTTTCCGTTGCATGGCGGCGGTTCGCGAACGACCCGTTAGAATCCTTGACGGCGCCCTTTATGTGATCGCCTTTGCCTCGCGCAGTTTTGCGATCTCTTCCGATGTGAATCCGTTCGCGCGCAGCACCTCCTCCGTATGCTCACCCAACAGCGGCGGCCGTGTGATGTGGCCCGGCGTCTCCGATAACTTCGCCGCAAGCCCCGTCGTCAGATAGGTGCCGAGCGCGGGATGCGGCATCTTGAGCAGTATCTCGCGCGCCGCAGTCTGCGGATGATTGAACATCTCCTCGATGGTGAGAATCGGTCCCGCGGGAATTCCCTCGCGATTGAGCAGATCGATCCAGTACCGCGCCGGATGCGCCGCCAATGCCTTGTTGATCTCCGCAGTCAGCGCGTCGCGGTACTTGATGCGATGGCCGGTGCCGGTGAAGCGGTCATCATTCGCGAGTTCAGGCCGCCCGATGATGCCGACGAACTTGCGCCACATCGCCTCGTTGCCGACCGCGATATTGAACACGCGATCCGATGCCTTGAAAACTCCATGCGGCGAGGAAAGCGGATGATGATTCCCCGCCGGTCCGGGCGTTCGGCCAGTCTCGAAATAGATTCCCGCCGACCAGCTTAGGATGCTGACGATGGATTCGAGCAACGAGGTCTCGACGCGCTGGCCGCGGCCGGTGCGATGGCGCGCCTCGAGCGCGAGCAGAATCCCCTGCGCAGAAAAAATTCCGCCGAGCAGATCGCAAATCGCGATGCCGACCCGCGTCGGTCCGCTCTTCGCGGTGCCCGTTACGCTCATCAGGCCGGACATGCCCTGGGCGATCTGATCGAAGCCTGGGTAGTCGCGAAGGGGTCCGGTCGCACCGAATCCCGAGATGCTGCAGGTGATAATTCTCGGATTACGCTTTGAGAGCGCCTCGTAGCCGAAGCCCATCGCCTCGATGACGCCGGGACGGAAGTTGTCAACCAACACGTCGGCCGAATTGACCAAGCGCATCAGGACGTCGCGTCCTTGGGGATTTTTGGTGTCGATCTGGACGCTTTTCTTCGATCGATTCGAGCTCAGGAAAAAATAATTGTCCTTGCCGGAATTCTTGCCAAGGTCGGCGCGCGCTCCTTCGACCGGCTCGACCTTGATGATCTCCGCACCGTAATCACCGAGGATTTGCGTGCAGAATGGACCCGCGAGGTAGCGAGTCAGGTCGATTACCTTGATGCCTGCAAGCGGGGGAGCCTCGGTCATCGCAGCCTCCTGTGATTCTTGTGCGTAACTAACTTCTGCAAAACACGTCTTATTGAGATGGTGGAAACTTACTGGAATAGTGGGGCTGCGGACACCTATAATCGAAGGATCCCAATGACGCTTCTATCCCGGAAGATGGGCGTGCGCATTCTCGTGGTCGCCGTCCTCATTATTATTGCCGTCGCCGCCTACTTCCTGCATGGCGGTTCGGCGGGAACGCAATATGTCACCACGGCGGCTTCTCGGGGGGATATCGTGCAAGCCGTCACCGCGACCGGGACCGTCAATCCGGTGGTGACGGTGCAGGTCGGCACCTACGTCTCCGGCCCGATCGTGCAGATGCTGTGCGACTTCAACACGCAGGTCAAAAAGGGCCAGCTTTGCGCAAAAATCGACCCGAGCACCTATCAAATGACGCTCGACCAGGCGGAGGCCAACCTGGCCAACGGCAACGCGCAGTTACATAAAGATCAGGCCACGCTCGCCTACGCCAAGGTCACTTACGAGCGCGACCAGAAGCTGATCGGTGAAGATGTCATTTCCCAGGACGCCCTCGATAGCGCGAAAAGTACCTATGAGGCGGCGGTCGCGCAGGTCGGCGTCAACAGGGCCAGCATCCTGCAGCAGCAGGCCTCGGTGCGGGCGGCCAAGATAAACCTCGGATACACCAATATCATCTCGCCGGTTGATGGAACCGTGGTGGCGCGCAACGTCAACCTTGGGCAGACGGTGGCGGCGAGTTTCCAGACCCCGACCCTGTTTCTGATCGCGCAGGACCTCACCAAGATGCAGGTCAACACCAACGTCAGCGAATCCGACGTGGGTCCGGTGCACCTCGGACAGAAGGCCGGCTTCACCGTTGATGCGTTCCCGGACCGGACTTTTTGGGGCGAGGTCGCGCAGGTCCGCCAGTCGCCGATCACGGTGCAAAACGTCGTCACCTATGACGTGGTCATCGCGGTCTCCAACCCCGAGCTTTTGCTCATGCCGGGAATGACCGCTAATGCCAGGATCGTTACCGCGGAACGCGACGGCGTCCTCAAGGTGCCTCTCCAGGCGTTGCGATTTTCACCGAGCGGCGAGGACGAGCATCAGCATCATCATGGCGCCGGCAACGGGACAAAAACCGCGCAATCGGATCGCAACGGACATCTATGGGTGTCCGACGGAGGCAAGATTCGGCGCGTGAAAGTCGTCCGTGGGCTCGACGACGGCAACGTGGTCGAAATCGTCAGCGGCGATCTTCATGCCGGCGACCAGGTTATCATCGATCAGAGCACTCCGGGCGGCGCGGGTGCGGGCAAGCGGACGGGGCCGGGTGCTGGAGCCCCGATGGGCATGCCGCGTCATCTATAGTGCCCGCTTTCTGTGAAGTATCGAGCTGCGGAAATCAGGCCATGCCAGATATCGTCATAGAAGTTCGCGACCTCACGAAGACTTACCAGCTCGGCGATGTCGAGGTACGCGCACTGCGCGGTGTAAGCCTTACTATCGAGCGCGGCGAATTCGTGGCGATCATGGGAGCGTCGGGTTCCGGCAAATCGACCCTCATGAATGTGATCGGATGCCTCGATGGCCCGACCAGCGGTCTTTATCTGCTGGAGGGGGTCGATGTCGCCTCGCTGACGGAGCCCGAGTTGGCGGGGATTCGGAGCCGGCGCATCGGTTTCGTATTCCAGAGCTTCAACCTGCTCTCGCGGACCAGCGCGCTGGAGAACGTCGAATTGCCGTTGCTGTACTCGGGCGACATGGCCGAGACCGAGCGGCGGGCGCGCGCTTCGCTCAAGCTTTTGGGGCTGGAGGGCCGCGAAAAGAGTCATAGCAATCAGCTTTCCGGCGGACAGCAGCAGCGCGTCGCGATTGCGCGCGCCCTCATCAACGATCCCGCGATTCTGCTCGCCGATGAGCCGACCGGGAATCTCGATTCCGCCACCTCCGGCGAAATCATGACCACGCTGCAGCGGCTCAATCGCGAGCGCGGAGTGACGGTGATCCTGGTGACGCACGATTCCGAAATCGCGAAGTATGCAGCGCGCGTCATCAC
The DNA here is from genome assembly GCA_963815835.1 of uncultured delta proteobacterium. GTDB lineage: Bacteria > Desulfobacterota > Binatia > Binatales > Binataceae > DATGKG01. The sequence continues at coordinate 229,314 of CAWFIF010000001.1, read as the reverse complement.
CTTGCGCGACGGCCTGATCGTCTCCGATCAGAGGCAGCGGGGTCATCATGCGGCCGAGTCTCTCGAAGCGATCGAAGCGATGCCGTCGAAACAACCCGCCGGCATTGCCGAGGCCGCGCGAGGCGAGGCCGCCGCGTCGCAACGCTTCGGCCTGATGGCGCTCAGAGCGGCCGCGCGCGCGCTGGCGCGCAACAAGTTGCGCTCCGCATTGACGATGCTCGGGATCTTCATCGGAGTGGCCGCACTGATCGCGATGGTGGCGGTGGGACAGGGTGCGAATCAGGCAGTCAAGGAGCAGATCGCGAGTCTCGGCACCAATTTGTTGATCGTGCTGCCGGGTGCGGTGACTTCGAGCGGAGTGCGCGCTGGTTATGGTAGCCGCTCCACCTTGCGAGCCTCGGATGCGGAGGCAATCACGAAAGAAGATCCCGCGGTCCTGATGGTCAGTTATCTCGATCGGCAGACCGCGCAAGTCGAAAACAGCAATCTGAACTGGAGCACCAGTATCAACGGTGTGACGCCGAACTATACGCAAATTCGCGACTGGCCGACGGTTTCCGGTCGCGAGCTAACGCAGGAGGACGAAAGAGCCGCCTCGCTGGTCTGCCTGCTCGGCAACACCGTGGTGCAGAATCTCTTCGGCGAGCATCAGGATCCCGTGGGCTCGACCATCAGGGTAAAAAACGTCCAGATGAAAGTGGTCGGAGTTCTAGCGACTAAAGGCCAATCCGGAATGGGACAGGATCAGGACGATGTGGTGCTGATTCCATTCACCACCGCCGAGCGTAAAGTCCTGGGGGTAGCCTCACCGATAGCAGCAGCAGTGGCGTCAACCACGGCCACGCTCCAAAATCCCTACGCGAGCACCCCGAATGCGACCGCGATTTATAACGCCAGCACCACCGTCATCAGTCCCTTCGGCGCGCCGCCCAAGCTTACCGGAGTGGTGCAGATAATCTTCGTCGAGGCGCGCAGTGAGGAGCAGCTCCCCGACACCATCCAGCAAATCACCGATACGCTACATCGGCGCCATCATATCCAGCCCGGCAAAGATAATGATTTCGATATCCGCAATCTGAGCGAGATCGCCAAGGCCGCCGAGAGCAGCAGCCACGTGATGGCGCTGCTGCTGGCCACCGTCGCTTCGATATCGTTGGTGGTCGGCGGCATCGGCATCATGAACATCCTGCTGGTCTCGGTGACCGAACGAACGCGCGAGATCGGGATTCGGATGGCGATTGGCGCGCGCCGGGTCCACATCCTGCTGCAGTTCCTGGTCGAGGCGGTCTTGCTTAGCGCGATTGGCGGAGTCGCAGGTATCCTGGCTGGAATCGGCGCGTCACAAAGCATCTCGGGATTGGCGGGATGGCCGACACTGCTGTCGCCTAACGCGGTAATCGGCGGCTTCCTCTTTTCGGCAGCAGTGGGAATTTTCTTTGGCTACTATCCCGCGCGCAAAGCCTCGATGCTGAACCCGATCGACGCGCTGCGCTACGAATAGACCGTCGTTGCCTGCCGTGTTACGCCAGACGCTATTGTAAGCGCGCCGTGATTATGCCCACTGCATCGTTCGCAGGCAGTGGTTCTCCTTTACCCGGATGCGCTGATCGTGATCGCAGTTTCGCGCGGCGCACTTTTCGACTACTAAGGGATTCTGCGCCAGAGGCAGTTGGAATCTCACTAACATGTCTGCCAAGCCTGATCCCGTATTGCAGCCGTCTGAAGCGGAAGCCAATGTCGCGGAGGTCACCAAGCAGGTTCGGGTAAGCGCCTTTCGGGCGTTGCGTCATCGCAACTACCGGCTCTATTTCTTCGGTCAGCTTACCTCGCTCGCCGGGACCTGGATGCAGAGCGCGGCGCAATCGTGGCTGGTGCTGAAGCTCACCAACTCCTCGATGATGCTGGGCGTCGTATCGTTCGCACAGTTCTTTCCGATTTTGCTGGTTGGATTGTTCGCCGGAGTGGTGATCGATCGCATCGATCGGCGCCGGATGCTGATCGGGACGCAGACGCTACTGATGCTGAGCGCATTCATTCTTGCAGCTCTCACTTTCACCGGACTCGTGCGGGTCGAACACGTAATCCTGCTCGCGGCATTCAATGGCACCGTCGGGTCGTTTGACATGCCCGGCCGGCAATCCTTCGTCGTCGAGATGGTGGGATACGACGATCTCGCCAACGCCATCGCGCTCAACTCAATGATGTTCAACGGCGCCCGCATGCTCGGTCCTGCGGCGGCCGGATTGCTGATCGCATGGCTCGGTACCGGCACCTGCTTCTTCATCAACGGCCTGAGTTTTCTCGCGGTCATCTGGAGCCTTTGGCAGATGAACATCGAGCCGCGCTCGGTCGAGGTTGGCGGTGCGCGAGTGTTCGCCCAACTCCGCGAAGGCCTCGCCTACGTATGGCGTCATCGCGCGATCTTATCGCAGATGGTGCTCGCGGCGGTGACCAACGGCTTCGGCTATCAATACCTGGTGTTGGTTCCGATCTTCGCGCGTAACGTTCTGCATGGCGACGCGCAGGCGTACGGTTTTCTGGTTGCGATTCAGGGCCTAGGCTCGGTACTTGGCGCGGCGACGCTCGCATCGCGCGTAACCACGCGCGGCATTCGAAACAATCTGATCGCGGGGCTGTTCATTTCCGCAGCCGGCATCGTAACGTTCGGACTGTCGCCATGGCTGTCGCTTTCGCTCATCGCGCAACTAGTGATTGGAGCAGGGTTGACCAACTTTCGCGCCAGCAACAACACTCTCGTGCAGTTGTTCGTATCGGATGATCTGCGCGGCCGAGTGATGAGTACCTACCAGCTCGCATCAGTCGGGATGATGCCGCTTGGCGCACTCGCAGTTGGATTCATGGGCCATACTCTAGGTCCGCAACACACCGTGTTGATATGTGGCGTGGTCACTCTCATGTCGGGCATCGTCCTGGTCACATGGCTGAAATCGGTTGGCAACTCCGAGTCATCGATGACGACCTGAAACCGCTTGTGCTCAGGCAAATCGGACCGAGGCGTCGCTCTCCGGATGCCACGGTTCGCGCCATGTCACGAGGTGTTCCGAAACCTTTCGCTACACTCACGAAACCTTTCGCCATACTGTCGATCGCAAGACCATGCTTTAAGCCCGCATATTAACCCTACATAGCCGATGGCACCTTCGTTGCGTGAGATCGTACAGCCATTCGGGGGCGGATTTGCTCTGGACTTGGCTTTCGGAGAGGCCCGTTCAATAAACGGCCGCCAACCTGACGCCCGGCGAGAGGTGACCGATGAAGCCATCGTGGGGAAAAATTCGCATCGAAGGGATCGCGAGCTTGGGTGTAATTGCGTTCGCGTTGTCGGTCTTCATCGTTTTCAGTGTCGCGCCGCGCGCCTATAGCGCGGAACCCGCCCCGACGCTCTTCGTCACGGACGGTTGCACCCGCGCCGTTACGGCATATTCCGCCGCGAGTAATGGCGACGTCTCCCCGCTGGCTCCCGCCACCGGCCTCGCCGATCCCAATTCTGTAGCCATTGACGCGAGTGGAAAGATTTACGTCACCAACTCCTGCTTCAGCCTAGCTACCATCAACATTTACGCCAAGGGGAGCAACGGCGATACCGCCCCCATCACCACCATCGGCGGGAGCAACACCGGCCTGAAGTATCCAGTTGGCATCGCGATCGATTCCAAAGGCAAAATCTATGTCGCGGATTATGGCAATGGCATCATCTCGGGACCCGGCTCCATCGCCCCGAGCGTGTTTGTCTATGCGGCGGGAAGCAAGGGCAACGTCGCCCCCATCGCCACCATCAGCGGGAGCGACACCGGCCTGGAGACCCCAATCGGCATCGCGCTGGATTCCAGCGGCAAAATCTATGTCGCGGACTATAGCGCCAAGAGCGTGTTTGTCTATTCGGCGCTGGGAACCAGCACCGGGCCAGTCAACGAGGCACCCATCGCCACCCTCAGCGGGAGCAACACCAAGTTGGTCTTCCCATTCGGCATCGCGGTGGATTCCAGCGGCAAAATCTATGTCGCGAATCGTGATGCCAAGAGCTGGTTGGTCTATGCGGCGGGAAGTAACGGCAACGTCGCCCCTAACGCCACCATCAGCGGGAGCAGCACCAAGTTGGACTTGCCATACGGCATCGCGGTGGATTCCAGCGGCAAAATCTATGTGGCGGATTACGGCGCCGACAGCATCTTTGTCTATGCGGCGGGGAGCACCGGCAACATCGCCCCGGTTGCGACCATAAGCGGTCCAAACACAGAACTGTTTGAACCCCTGTTCCTCGCGCTCACCACACCGCCCACTACGCTGAGCGCCGCTCCTTCGACGATCAACTTCGGCAAGGTCGATGCGACCGGAACCAGCAATCCGAAGAAAGTGACGCTGACCAACAAGGGCACCGCCGCTGCGCAGATCTCAATGGTGACGGCGACCGAGCCGTTCAAGATTGCCGGCGGAGTAAACACCTGCTCGGGTCAAACCATCGCATCGAAGGGAACCTGCTCGTTCGACTGTCGAGTTCGCGCCGTCAACGGGCCAGGACGTGAGAGGGTCGATCGACGTGGCTTACAACGGCAGCAGTCCCGCGATGAGCCTCAGCGGCACTGGAATTGCTGTGACGCTGAAGGCGCCGTCCAAGGAGACGTTCCCGCCGGTGGCGGCAGGTGCCACTGGTAAGCCAGAAACGATCACGATTTCGAATCCCGCGACCGTGAGCGTGGACCTCCTTACCACCAGCATCGGCGGCAACGATCCTGGCGCGTTCAAGAAAACGGCCAACACCTGCACCGGCACGCTGGCGCCCAAGCCCGGCACCTGCACGATCACGATGGAGTTCGCGCCGCCGCCTGGTGCGACCGGCGCGCAGTCGGCGACGGTGGGGTTCGGCTACACATACGGCTTTAACTACGGCAGCGTGTCGGTCCGGCTCTCGGGTACGGTCAAGTAGATCGCAGCCGACAAGCCAGGAATAGCTGAAACCCCAGATTTGTCGCTACAGCTCGTGTCCGTAAGGGAATGACCGCGGCTTGACTCGCCGGCGCGGGCGGCAGAGATTTAATCCTACAGGTTGTATGTATTTGCGCCTGAGGAGGATCTCCCTCATGTGGAAATTTCTCGCCCTGCGGACCGTGTTTGGCAGCGCTGCATTATCCCTCGTGCTCGCCGGTTCCGCGCAGGCCGAGGTCAAGCCTGGGCAGGTCATCAATCCAGAGAATGCCAGCCTCGTGAAGGACCTGGTCTCGCCGGGCGTGTACTACCGGGTGACGCTGGGGATGTCGATGGAGATCGTTGCGACCCAGCACGTCAACTGGCCGCCGCCGTATCGGGAAGCGACCGAGAGATACTCCTCGCAAGTGCGCCTCAGCAACGATCATCGGACGCTGCTTGGTTACGTGGCCGGGCAGCCGTTCGCGCTGCTCGATCCGAACGATCCCGACATCGCCACCAAGATCGTATGGAACAACGTTTTTCGCCCGATCACCACCGATGACTACGACCTGCGTTTCTTCGATTGCCAGGAGCAGTATCCGAAGCTCGGCGGGGCGCATCGCGTGATTAATGACATCCAGATCGGGCATTACGCGGGCTACAACCTCATCGGCAGGACCGAGGTCGAGCCGCTTCCGGCGGACCCCGACCTCATGATTTCGGGACGCTTGTGGCTGTTCGCGCTGTATCCGGTGCTCTCGCCGGAGGATCAGCGTGGCGTGGGAATGATACGCTATCGGTATGCGGATCCGAACCGCGGCGACGATTCGTGGACCTGGCAGGCCGGCGCGCGGCGGGTTCGTCGCCTCGACGAATCGATTCTCAGCGCGAACACCGGAACGGAGACCTTCGACCCGGACCATTACTCGGGATACAACCCGAAGACCGAGCAGTACGATTACAAATTCCTCGGCGAGCAGAACATGCTGGCATGCGTACACGCGAAGCACTCGCCGGAGGTTACGTGTCCGACTGACGCGGGGGCCTCGGCATGTCCGGAAGACTGGGAGCTGCGGCACATCTACATCGTGGAATCGGACCCGCGGCAAAGCGGAAAGGAATCGAGCAACGTTCTAGAAAGTAAAACAGTGATATATTTAGATGCAGAGGTATGGTTCGAGCCATACGTCGATACTTACGATCGAAAGAATCAACTATGGAAGAACAACCTCTATTGGCTCGCATATCGCGATCGTCCGGTGCCCGACGCGAGAGTCGCGATATATCCGTTCAAGCGAGAGTTCGTGGTCGGCTCCAGTGCGCTCGATGAGCAGGGCGGACGCTCCGCGATGTGCTACTTGCCGGGTCAAAGCACGCCCGAGCGCGAATGCTGGTATATCAACATGGGCGCGATCGACAAGGATTTCTGTACGGTTCGCGCGATGGTTGCCGCCGCGCCATAGTCAACAAAGTTTTTTGCGTTCCCGCCGATTGATCCATCCGGCAACCTAACGTATGTTAGGTAGACATATCGAGGAAACATAGCCACATGCCGAATGAATCAAGACTCAACTTCTCCTTCGAAGAGTTGCTCGAGAATCCGAAATACGATCGCATTTTGATCGTAAACGATCGCCGATGCCACGGCGGCTTCGATAAGGACGGCAACTATCAATCGCCGCGCACGGTACGGCGCAATCCCGCCATCAAGGCATGGCAGGAGCAGCATCTCGCGACTTCGATGCGTCCGCTGGTCGAGGTTCCGCGCGATGTAATTCCTCCGTACACTCCCAATGTCGCGCAGGCGCGCTTCCTCCTCAAGAACGGCGTGCGCGAGCCACTGGTTCGCATCCTGACTGAGATCGCGATCGTCGAGAGCTTCGGCGCTTTCATTCGCGAGCTGCCGGTTCCTAAGTTGACATGTTTCATACGCGAAGACGTGACCGGGACCGCGATCGCGCATCTGACCGGCGGGCTCTTCGAAGCCCACGCGCGTGACGAGGCCGGATGGGACGCCGAGGGTGGCCACAAGCAGATGTGGGAGGCCGCCCGCGATGCGGCATTTTCGAATCCCACCATCTCGCCGGAAATTTTCACCGCGATCATGGCGCGGCGCGGCGCCACTCCACCGCAGGCGCTTTTCCCCGAACTCGGCGAGCCGGTCGAACGGCTGATTCGCTTCATGGTCGATGTTCTCGCGATCGAGGTCTTTGCGGCATCGACTTTCGCATGGGCTGAGGCCGTTCTCTCGGATCCCGAAATCTCCGACGCGCCCGAGGATGCCGCGAATCTCGTGCGCTACATCCGCAGCGACGAAGCCCCGCACGTCGAATATCTGCGCACCGGCCTTTCCGAGATCAGCGCGCGCACGTTGCTGACTGAGGACGGCAAGGAGATCGCGGGCCATGTGGTCGTTAACGCGTTGATGGCGCGCACGCTCAGGAACATGATGCGTCAGCGCTCCGTCGATCGTCCCGCGATGTTGCGCGAACTCATCCGTAACAATTCGCACGGCAAAGATGCGGAGAGCCTGCGCGCGGAATTCGAATCGCTCGGGACCACATGGAAGCCGCCCGCGCGCTTCGCACCCAAGGCCGACGCTCCAGTAGCCAACGTGAGTTACTAGGACTCCTACTTCGCGAGTTGGACGATATCGATTCCGTTACCCGAGGGGTCGGATAAATTCGCCATCGCGCCGCCGTCGGGCTTGCGCTGGATGTCGCGATCGAGTTTTCCACCCGCGGCCAGCGCGCGTTTGACGGCCGCATCGAGGTCGTCAACGTGGAAATCGAGATGGATCGGCGTCCAGTGACGTTTGTAATCGCGTAAGATCGCACCGCTCGGACCGGGATCAATCTTCATAATCCAGAAGACCTGCTCGCCGAGGACGGCCTTCGCCCATTCCTTCTCGTGCTGCGGGATTTCGAGGCCGAGACCGCGTCCGTAGAATTCGACAGCGCGATCCACATCATCAACATCGATGCAGATTTCGAGCTTCATGACCGCGGATTGTGACGCTAGGTCGCGCGAAAGGCTACCGCTCGAGACGCTCCATCATTCGCGCGACGCGTCAGCCTGCCAAAGCTCGGGTCGATTGCGGAAGATAATTCAGAGACAATTTTGCATCATGAGAGTGTCACCTCGCATAGCAGGCATCGCCGTACTCGCAATTGGTTTACTGGCGACCTCGCGTTCAGTTCTCGCCCGAAAAGCTTCCCAACCGATCCTCATCACTCAATGTGGCGAAGTGTTGGATGTTTCGGGCGGGGAATACGTATTCGGTAGCGGTTGCTGAATTGCTGCGGCGCCTCCGGTGCGACGGTTACGATAAGCGCCAACCGGATCCATCTGAATACCGCCGGCGCTAACATAGTCACCGTATGTAGCGCAGTTGCCATAACCGATGGAGTTTCCGACGTTCTTATCGACGGGGGCGGAAGATTGGTCGGCGGCGGGGGTCTGGTTATCGGTAAGGACCGTCACATCGTAGTTAGGGATGTCACCCTCGGGGGGGAGGATAATCTGGGAGGAAGCATGGCGGGCGTTCAGATCAATGGCGCGCGCGATGTTACCTTGATTGGGTGTCAAATAGCCGGGTCTCAGTCTATTGCTATCGAAATGAACGGTGCGACCGCGGTGACCGCGATCAATAACAATATCTCCGGCGCGTTTGGCGTCTTCGGTACGGTGGATCGTGGCGTCTTTGAAAACAATAGCGTCGCGGTATCTGCGGACGCCTCCGTGCATGGTAGAGGAATCGCTCTAACGGGACGAGGCAATCTCGTCGCAAATAATTCACTAATCCTCGGGGGCTCTGGGTCCCTTCCAGATCACGACGATATTGGGATTATTGTCAGCAGCCATAGCCGAGTTCTCGGAAACATCGTGAATCAGTTTTTCGTCGGAGTCGAACTTTCAGGCGATTTCAACCAGGTTATCGAAAATTTGATAACTGGCCGTTCCATGCAAGTCACGCCGTTGAGTGTTGATGGAATTGAGACGGACGCCGGCGCCACGCACAACAGCATCGAGAAGAACGCCGTCAGCAGGAATCAAGCCGATTTGTACGAGAGCAACGGTCCACCCTGCGTCAACGTCTGGCGCAACAATGTCTTTCAGACCAGCGGAGGCGCAGTAGCCTGTATTCACTAATGATGCAGGTTACGGCTCCAGGCGCTCCATCATGCGCGGGAAGGGAATCACCTCGCGGATATGATGCGTGCCGGTGATCCAACCGACGCATCTCTCGATACCCATCCCGAATCCCGCGTGCGGCACCGAGCCGTAGCGGCGCAGGTCGAGGTACCAATTGAACGGCTCGACGGGAAGATTTTGCGCGAGGATTTTGTTCTTCAGCGTCTCGTAGTCGTCCTCGCGCTGGCCGCCGCCGATGATCTCGCCGTGGCCTTCGGGCGCGAGCATATCGACGCATAGCGCGACCTCGGGACGCGCGGGGTCCTGCTTCATGTAAAACGCTTTGCACGCGGTCGGGTAGCGATGCACCATCACCGGCCGATCGAATTCCGATGACAGCGCGGTCTCCTCATCGCCGCCGAAATCATCGCCCCACTTCAGTTCCATGCCTTTTGCTTTGAGCTTCTCGATCGCCTCGTCGTAGCTGATGCGCGGATACGGTGTCGAGGCCGACGCCTCTAGCATTTTCGTATCGCGCTCCAGGCGCTTAAGTTCCTCTTTGCGCCGCTCCAACACGCGGCCGACGATGTAGGACACGAAATCCTCGGCCAGCCGCATATCGTCGTCGAGGTCGAAATAAGCGGCCTCGGGCTCGACCATCCAAAACTCGGTGAGATGACGCCGGGTCTTGGATTTCTCGGCGCGAAAGGTCGGACCGAAGCAGTAGACTTTTCCCAGCGCGAGCGCCCCGGCTTCGGCATAAAGCTGTCCACTCTGCGTCAGATAGGCTTTGCGCTCGCCGAAGTAGTCGACCTCGAAAAGATTGGTGGTGCCTTCGCATGAAGTCGGCGTGAAGATCGGCGCATCGAAGAGCACAAACCCGCGGTCATAGAAAAAATCGCGGCAGGCCTGCTCGGCCTCGCTGCGCACGCGCAGGATCGCATTCTGTTTCGAGGAGCGAATCCACAGATGGCGCAGGTCGTGGAGGAACGCGACGCCATGCTCCTTGTGCGTGATCGGGTAGTCGCTGGAGGGGCTGACGACGTGAAAACTCTTGGCCGTCAGCTCATAACCACCGGGCGCGCGCTTGTCTTCGCGCACGATGCCGGTCACCTGCAGCGAGGTCTCCTGGCTCAGATGATCGGCCGCCGCGAACGCGTCGGCGCCGAGGTCATTGAGCGTCGCGACGCATTGGCAGATGCCGGTGCCGTCGCGCAGTTGGAGGAAATGAATCTTGCCGCTGGAGCGCCGGTTGTTGAGCCATCCGGAGAGCGTGACTTCCGCGCCGACGTGTTTGGAAAGCTCCTCGATAAAAACCCGCTCGGACATGACCATATTTATACACTTCGCCCGATGCGATCGAAGCCTTGTTGGTAGTCGGAGAAGATCTGCCAGTTCGGGAATTCGCAAAGTCGGCTGGCCTTGGCCAGATCGATCGGCGTCCGATCGAACGGCGCGCATCGCGCTATCTAGCGAAGTATGTGACGAGGAATCTCCGTGAAGGTCGCGGCCTCATTTCCGAAGCGTTTTCGGCGCCTCGCTCGAATGAGCCCTATGTCGAACCGAAAGAGGCTGGTTGGCGATTTGTTGCGTCGGTCGAAGCGGCGCTCCATGCTTTCGAACTTCGCGGCCCTGAGCGCCCGGCATCGACCGTCTATTGGCTACTCGATGACAGCCATCTTCTGAACCGCGCTCCGCCTCGCTGTGTGATGATTGGAACCTTTCCTGCTGGGTTGACAGCTTAGGGCAACAGCTTTGGCGGCTCATCGTCGTTGATGAGTTCCGAGAGCAATTCGAGCCTAAAGGGTGCGATATCTACAGTTTAAGCAAGCGCGCCCGGAGGCTCGATTTCAATGGATCGGTGCTCTCAGGCTCCTGAATGAATTCAATCGTGTACCCGCCGCTGTCGAGCTTATCGAGATCGTCGTCAATCGCGTCAGAGTTTTTTAAATTTTAACGGTTCCATTACTCCAGCGCAAAATTGGCTTCTGTGAAGCTTCAGAAAATTGGCTTCACAAACGCTTTAGGAGGCATTTTCAGCGGTCGATTGGCTTCGCGAGGTGGGTGTGCGGGCTGCAAGTAACTGTTCGAAATCGCTTCTTTCTTAAGAAAGAACGCGAATTCGGCTTATCGATCGATCCCCTTCGCAAATTTTTTTCGCGCCGCGAAGCCCTACATTTTTCATATATAGAGGTTTTTTATTCCCTTCGACCGGAATCGGTTCTCCACTAGTCAAAGTCGTGGCCGCGCTCCTCCACCTTTCGCGTAGAGTTCGTAGAAGGAATCGGCCCAAAAACCGCGAGGGCATCTTCTTTCGACACGAAGCGTCCGCTCGATTGCCTGAAGCGTGACTTCCGCGCCGACGTGTTTCGAAAGTTCCTCGATAAAGACCCGCTCCGGCATGACCTCTATTTATACACTTCGCCGGATGCGATCGAACGCTCGCTTCGTCGATTAGAGTTTCATTATCCGATAGTTTTGCTCGCGAGATTCTCCAGATGAACGGGCTCGATTTCGCAATCTTCATCGCGCTAGCGATCGGCGCGATTTACGGACTCTCGCATGGCGCGATCCGGATGCTGACCTCGGTGGTGGCTTTGTTCGGCGGGATTTATTTCGCTTCGATTTACTATCCGGGCGCGGGCAGACTCCTCGAGCAACAATTCGGTGTTAGCCCGACAGAGGCGAGCCTGATCGGCTATATCGTGCTCTTCGCCGCGCTGTTCTTCGTCATCGAGATAGTTGGCGCGATGCTGATGAGAATGCTGCACGTGGTGCATCTGAGCTGGGCCGATCGGCTGGTGGGCGCCGCGCTCGGCGCGACCGTCACGGCAATCGGCGCCGGCTTCGTCGTAACGTTGATGGCGATCGTGTTGCCGTCGGATGCGCAAATCCTGCGCGATTCACGCCTCGCGCCGCGGCTTCTGCTCTACAACCAGGAGCTGGTGCGCTTCATTCCCGAAGATGTGAAGCAGGCCTACGAAACCAAGCGCGCCGAGATCATCCGCAGTTGGATAGAAAAAGAAACGAGGCTCACCGAGCAACCGGTGGCCTCGCCTCATGCCTCTCCGAGTAAGTAGTTGCGGGCGCTTAAGCCAATGCGCCGTCGACCGCGCGCTTGAGGTGCGCCTTCGGCACCGCGCCGACGATCTGATCCTTCACCTGTCCACCCTTGATGATGAGCAGGTTGGGGATGCCGCGAACGCCATATTTGGCGGGCGTCTGCGGATTGTCATCGACATTGATTTTGACGAATTTGACTTTGCCGTCGTATTCGTTGGCGAGCTCATCGATCGAAGGAGCGATGGCTTTGCAGGGCCCGCACCACGGCGCCCAGAAATCGATCAGAACCGGCTTATCGGATTTGAGAACTTCGCTTTCGAAGTTTGAATCAGTAACGTGGAGGACTTTTTCATTTGCCATCGGATCTTCTCCCAATCTCCACAGCGATTGTATCTGCTCAAACAGTAAGTACGCGTTCTCGGGTAGTCAAGGCAGCTTGTACCTCAGCGCGGATGAGCTGCCGACAGTGGCTCGCGCGAGGTTTCCGCGAGTAAAACCTGCGAACGCCGCAATGTGGCCTCGGCCTCGCGAACCAGATCGGCGAATACTTCTGCCGCGGGACGGATATCGTCGATGAGCCCGGCTCCCTGCCCGGTCGGCATGAAAGTGCGATCGGGATCCGCATGAGTTCCGCCGAAGCCGGCGAAGTTCATTACCCCGTTCTGGCGCGAAATCATGGCTTGCTGCGGGAAGGGTTTGATCTTCGAGGGATCCTTTTCCCATTCGGCGGCGTATGAGGTGCGAATCACGCGGCACGGCTTACCGGTGTAACAGCGCGTGCGCATGGTGGAATCCTCGCGTGCCTTCACGATCGCCTCGCGATACTCCGGGGCGGCCTGCGCCTCGGGCGTCGCGATGAATCGGGTGCCGACGATCACGCCTTGCGCGCCGAGAGTCAGCGCAGCTGCGACCTGGCTTCCATGCGCGATACCGCCGGCCGCGAGTACCGGCAACCGGACCGCGTTGATCATCTGCGGGAGCAGCGACATCAGCCCGATCTCGCCGGTATGGCCGCCCGCTTCGGTGCCTTGCGCGACGACCACGTCGGCGCCGGCGGCCTGCGCCTTCTCGCCATGATGCACCTTGCCGCACATCACGACGATCTTCATGCCGTGATCTTTCATTGCCTGCACGAATTCGGTCGGAACCGCGAGGCCGGCGACGAAAATCTTCACCTTCTCCTCGAGGAGCACCGGCATGTGCGGACGCATCATGTCGGGAATCGGCGCGAGCAGGTCTACCGCGAAAGGTTTGTCGGTCAACTCGCGCGTCTTGCGGATTTCGTCGCGCATCTGTTCGGGCGAGAGCCCGGCGGCGCCGATCACGCCGAGACCACCCGCATTGGAAACCGCGGCGGCGAGCTTGTGCAGCGCAACGGCGCCCATCCCCGCGAGCACGATTGGATACTTTATTCCGAAAAAATCACAGATCGGCGTGTGCAACATTGAGCGTAGACTCCTTATGTGGTGGACCGCCGCATCGCGAAGCTGGTCCCCACGCAAGGCTATACTTCGGCCTCGCGCGCCCATCAACCCTCGCACGCTCCGAGCGCCTAGTCGGCGGAGGCGCGGACTTTCATCGCGACGAGTTGTCCGAGCAGCGCGCGCCGAGTCTTCGAGAGTTCGGCGAGTCGGATGGCGCGATACCGATGCACCTCGTCGGCGGAATAAGGCGAGAAATCGGGCGGGAGATTGTTTTTGCTCAAGTTCTCGAGCACCCAGTTCATCACACTCGCGATCTGCGCGTCGTTCAATGGCGAAAGCGATACGCCCGGAACCTCGATTATGTATGCGCGCCCGCCCGAAGCTTTGAGAAAGTCGCCGAGACCGATCAGAGGAGGCGCGGTGCCCTTGATGCCTTCGCCATGCGAGCCGTGGCATCCCCAACAATTCAGGAGATAGAGATTGCTTGCGGATTGCGCGATCGCGGAGAGGGGTGTTGCAAGGATATACGTCGCGAGCAGGAGGAGGTTAACAAACCGCAATTACTCAGTTCACTCCAATAGTTCAGTAGAATAGCCGCTCCTCGTCCAATACTCACTTGACGCCGACAATCTCAGAGGTTGAGCAGTGGTATACCATGGTCGGAGCGCCGAAACACCAAATGAGATCACTATCGAGTTGCGCGCGATAGATCGGCATCTCGCCTTCGGTGTTGCCGCAGAGGCACTTTCCGCAGGCGGCTTTCCCGCAGCAATCGCGATAACTGACTATGTAGTCGCGATTGTCGCCAGGATTGTGACAGGTCCCGACCCATGAGGTTGGCGAGGGCGTCGCGCCGGGCGGACAATCGTGCGAAGCGCCGCCGCAGCAAGTGCACAGGAAGCCGTCGATCGCGCAATATTTCCAGTAATCGCAGGTCAGATCGTCGTTGACGTTTTTCTTCGTGGGCTTTTTCGCATCGGCGGCATTCGCGTTGCGCGCGACTCGATCCACCGGCAGCAACGGCATCGCGGCCGCGCCGAGGATCGCCTTGCCCAGCCGCGCGAGGAAACTCCTGCGCGAGGTTCGTTGCGCGACGGTGCGGGTAATCGATTCGACGAATCTGTCCATACGATGTGCCTTGAGGCCCGCTTTATCCTACGGTCCGTACACCAGGAACGGAGTGCCGATGTCTTCATACCTGCCGAGGTATTTGCCGTCCGCCGCCGAGTAGGTCTCCAACCTGGACGGGAGCAATGACATGTCGAACAGAATCGGCTTCTCGGCGTTGCTCACCATGATCGAATAGCCGGGCGTCTTCAGCTTGATGCGCTGCACGCGCGCGTGAGTCTGTGCGTTGAATACCCACACCTCGGCGCCGAACTGCTTGTGGGTCCACTCGCCACCCTGATGCATCAACGCATATAGCAATCCGCTCTTCGGTTGGTAGGACACCGTTTGCCATCCGCCCGGACGCCATTTCTGCGCCGAGTCGGCCGCATCGAGCATCGACCACGACGGCTGCGCGACGGCTTCGGGTCCGGAAAAATCCACCGGTAGCACATTGCCGTGATACGAAATGAAATAAGCCTTATCGCCCACCACCGCTGGCTGATCGAACATCGGGTCGGTGTTCGGATCGAATAATGGTTTGCTTTGCTTCTTGGCGGTCTCCTTGCCCGAATCGTCAAACTGAACCGTGAGCATCGAGCCATCGGCGCACATTGAGAAAAATTGCCGGTTCGCGACCGCCGTGACCTGCGCGCATCCCGGGGTTTCGATTTCGCCCACAAATTTGCGTGCCTTAAGATCCACCACGCTGACAGAAGTGGCCGGGGTCATGTTGGCGACCAGCAGGAAATGTCCATCGGGCGTGAGCGAGGTACTATTGCGCTTGGGCACGATGAGCAGGCGCTTCGGGGGGATTAACACCTCCGCGAGGAAGTTGGTGGTATGCGCATCGAAGATGGTAACCACGTCGGTGCGATCGCCGTGCCATCCGCGCGAATAATAGGTATCGATCATGTACATTTCGCGATGGTCGGGGGAGATTTCGAAGTTACTCTCGTAGCCGCCGAAAATCGTGCCGAGCAGTTTTCGCGCCTCGCCATCGATAATCCATATCTTCTGAAGCATGTTCACCGGAAACTGGAGATCCATTATGTAGACCCAGTTCGGCTTGGGGTCGGGCAGCGTGAGCGTCGTCATCTGATCGGCGGGAAGCTGCGCGCGCACCGGCATTGCGCTGACTAGCAGGAGGATTGCGATTGCGGGCATCGCCGATATTCCGGTTCGTTTCATCATTATGATCTCGAGGCTTCGCGAACGCATACACCACCCATCGAAACCGCGTCAACGGCGCCGCGCGTGAGGTGATGAATCCTTCGAGATCAAAGTGTAAGTTGTAATCCCTTGACGCGGAGAGGTGGCCGAGCCCGGTTTAAGGCGCACGCCTGGAACGCGTGTAAACTCGAAAGGGTTTCGGGGGTTCGAATCCCCCCCTCTCCGCCAACGAGTCTGGCCAGACAGAGATTTCGAGCGCCCACTCGCTAATTCCTCCGTAATTGTGGAGGCAATCTTCAAGCAGTGGGGACCGGATAAGGGAATCACACCGCCATTCTGACGCAGACTTTTCGATTGTATCTCGATTGCAAAATGTGCCGGTCCCCGTTGGTGCATCCACATTCAATCGTAAGGGATGGCATTTGGCGACCGGAAGGGGATCCTTTGCTCGCGATAGGGATGCGAGACATGATGCGCGTAGAGTTTCCGGTTTCACTTCGGTGACGACGTTCCCTCATCGCGGAGTTGAACATGAAATTGGAGAGTCTTAAGAAACGCGGCGCGTCAAACCTATCGGGTCGGCACGTGTCTGGCCGCTGCCTTTGCGGCGCCGTGGAGGTGGAGATCGACTTTCCCGCTTTTTGGGCCTGGCACGATCACTCCGCAGCGAGCCGTCGCGCGCACGGCGCCGCGTATGCGACCTACATCGGCTGTTGGCGCAAGCATGCCCGCGTGGTGAAGGGCCAAAGAAACATCGCTCGCTTTGAGGATGCGAAGACAGAGTTGACCCGAAACTTCTGCTGCCGGTGCGGGACGCCGCTGCTTTACGAGCGCAACCGCTCGCCGCATATGGTCAATATCCCCCGCGCACTCTTCACCGGCCGTACCGGCCGCGAGCCGCGCTATCACGTCGCCATCGAGGAGCTTCAGGATTGGACCTACACAGGCAACCGGGTTGTCCCCCTTAAGGGCTATCCCGGCATCGTCTGGGAACGCCCGAAATCGCGCCGGCGCAAGCGCGACGTGCCCAGCCGTGAAAATCTCGGCTCGGTCTTTCTACGAAGCCCGCTTTGGCAGCGTAGTTGACCGACATCAACGCGAGCCATGCGCTCATCGGCAGAACGATCGCGTTGGAAATCAGATACGAAGTGAGCACCGGTTTTACCGGCGCCACGAGTTCCCGCTATACCTTTCCGAGGCGATATACAAAAGACCCTAATCTAAAGAAAGATTTAGTACATGCCTAAATCCCTGCACAAGATTGTCGAGCCAGCCCGCGAAATTGATGTCGTTCATGAAACCGATGTGCTCGTTGTAGGTTCTGGACCAGGGGGCTTGCGGCCGCAATTGGCGCAGCTCGTGCAGGCGCGACTGTAGCATTCGTTGAACGCTTCCCCTGCTTCGGAGGCAACATTACCGTGGTGGGAGTCGAGGGCATGGCATGGTACCGCCATGAGAAGACCATAGAGGCTAACGGCTTGGGCCGTGAGATGGAGGAAAGGGCGAAGACGATGGGGGCGGCGGTGCCGGGATCTGCACGGTTACGCAATTTCGGAATGATTATAGGTATTCGCGACACGCGCAAGATCGATGCAACCTATAACCTGACCGAAACCGATGTGCGCGAGCAGGGGAGATTCGAGGATTCGATCGGCATCTTTCCGGAATTTATCGACGGCTATGGAATCCTCATTCTGCCGACCACGGGCCGCTATTTCCAGATCCCCTATCGCAGTCTTCTCCCTAAGAAAGTAAAGAACCTGCTCGTCGCCGGTCGTGCCATCGGTGGTGATCCTGTCAGCCACGCCGCCACGCGTAACATGAGCTGCTGTGCGGTTACGGGACAGGGTGCAGGTATAGCAGCCGGCCTGTCTTTGAAATCGAAACCCGATCTTCATCAAATCGACATTGGGCAAGTGCAGGAAGAACTCGACCGACAGGGTGTTCGGGTCTTCTGATCGCAATAGAATCTTGAAAAATGTACAGCATTTGGCTGCGCTGTACTGTGGTCTACAAAAGTTCAACGACCGCCACGCAGCAGATTGTACTCGTGGTGAAGTCCGTTCAGTACAGAGTTAGCCTGTGCATACCAAAAACTCCGAAAGGGTTTTTAAAAGTCCAGAGTCTTGCGGTTCGCCACCGTAGTGTCGCCGGCATGCAAATAGTTGATGTGCGCTGAGCCGGCTCGCTTCATCTCGTGGTTTCTGTCTTCATGGGAGATCTTCGATCCCGGTAGCGCACCTCCTTTTCGGGTCATACTCTTATAAATGGACGCAGCTTTAGATACTTCGAAAGATTCCGCAGAAGTTATTTCCGAATCGTCGCGCGAATCATGGCGCCAATCACGGGATTGGCGGCTCGCGGCATGGGGCGTCATTGCGCTGACTGCAATCCTCTACTTCACCCGGCTCGGTGCGCGCGCGCTCTGGTCGTCCGAATTTCGATGGGCCGAGATCTCGCGCGAAATGATTCGGACCGGCAACTACTTCTGGCCCACCATCAACGGTCATCTCTACTACGACAAACCGCTCGGCTCGTACTGGCTGGTGCTCGCGTCAACGTGGATCACCGGAGGCCTGAATGAAACCGCGGCGCGACTGCCGTGCGCGATAGCAGGGCTGCTTGCGGTTGGGCTGCTGATCCTGCTCGCGCGACGGCTTTACGATCTGCGCAACGGCGTCATTGCGGGATTCGTCCTGGCGACCAGCTTCAGTTTCGTTTTTTTCTCGCGTCACGCCTCCGCCGATGTCGAGACGATTACCGGCGAGCTAGCGGCGCTGCTGATGTTCCTCAAACACGAAGACCGTCCAACCGGATGGTGGGTCGTCTGGCTTTGGATCATCATGGCCGTCACCTCACTGACCAAAGGCTTGCTCGGCTTCGTGCTGCCGATAATGGTAATTGGTCTGTACGCCACGCTGTCAGATGGATGGGTGTTGTTCGGCGAGCAGATTCTCCATGGCGCGGTCACCCATCGCATCCGATGGCTGATCGATCGAAATCGATGGTTGTTCAACTGGCGTTCTATTGTCGCAATTCCGGTCGGCCTGGCGATTTATGTGACACCGTTTCGGATCTCGCGCGCCATTATGGGGTCCAGCGCCGGCCTCGACATGGTCTATCGCGAAAATGTCGTGCGTTTTTTCCAACCGTTCGACCATCGCGGGCCGATTTATCTGTATCTGTACGTAATCTTCGCGCTGATGGCGCCATGGGCGATTATGCTTCCGGCCGCGCTCGTCCAAGCCCATCACGAGCGCCGTATCAAGGCCGAGCCGGCGAAAAGCGATCGCTTCACGCTGATCTTCTTCTGGTCGACATTTATTTTCTTCACGCTCTCGGGCTCGCGGCGCAGCTATTACATCCTGCCGATTCTTGCGCCAGCCGCGATGCTGATTGCTCGCCTGCTCACCTCGCCGTGGGAGCGACTCTCCGAATGGGGCCGCCGGTTGCTAGTCATCGGATACGGCGGTTTTGTGGTGCTGGCAATTGCCGGCTTCGCGCTTCTGATTCCTCCCGCTGCCATTCTTCCTGGTTTGATGGCGAACTTTCCCGCAGCTCCTGATCGCCTGATTTTCGCCGTGATGTGGGTGATCGTGTTCGCAACCATCGTCTACACGCTGCGCAATTTCAGCCTCGAGCGCGTGGCCCTTTCTATGGGCGTCGCGGCGTACGCCGCGATGGCCTACATGTACATCCTCGCGATGCCGGCTGCGGACGCTTACCGCGGGGAAAAACCATTCGCCGACGAGGTACTGAACCGCATTGGGTCGGAAACTTCCCAGCTCGGCCTGTATCGAACGCTCGGACCGCTGTTTTATCTGGATCCGGCGAAACCGCTAGTAGAATTCGACAAGCCCAAGGAACTTGCCGATGCGGTCAGTGACGGAAAGATCGAATGGGTGATCGTACGGCGAAGAGACCTTCCCACCATCGGCCTCCCAACCCAGATTCTCGCTGAAGAGGCCTCGTATCCTTGGGAAAACGAGGACCAGCATCGCAGCAAGGTGGTACTCGTGAAGGTTGACGCGAGTGCTGCTGGCGCGAACCCAACGCGCTAGAGGCGCATTGGCATCACCACGTAGCTGAATTCGCTGTCGGAAGGAGTACGCAGCAGGCCGGGGCTGGCCTCATCGGAGAGCCCTAAGTCGATTTCGCTTTCCGCCGGCACCACCGCGAGCGCCTGCAACAGATATGCTGCGTTGAATCCTACCGCGAATTCATCGCCGCGATAATCGATGTCGATGGTCTCGCTGGCCTCGCCCATTTCGGGGCTGGTCGATGATACCGTGAGCGAACCAGCCGAGAGCGCGAGCTTCACGCCGTGGTAGCGCTCGTTGGAAAAAATCGCAGCACGCTTGATCGAGGCCTGCAGTGCATCACGGCCGACCTTGATTCGATACTTGGTTTGCTTGGGCACCACGCCGCGGTAGTCAGGAAATTCGCCCTCGACCAGGCGCATCGACACTTCCGTGGGTCCGCGCTTTAGCGAGGCGAGTTGCCCGTCGAGCAGCAGCTTTACTTCGGAATCGCCACCCTGATCGAGAAGCTTGCGCAACTCGGTGAGTCCCTTGCGCGGAATGATGGTGCCGCCTTCCATCGCAAATCCCGGCACCACGCGATCGATCATCGATAGCCGGTGCCCATCGGTCGCGACCATCCGCGCCTTTCCCGCATCGTGTGCTTCGAGGTAAACGCCGCTCAGATTGTAGCGTGCCTCGTCGGGGCTGACCGCGAAGATAGTCTTGTCGATCATCGTCGCGAGCACCGCCGCGCTTATCGTCAGGGCGGCCTTGACCGATTTCCTCGGTCCGTCGGCCTTGGTCGATTGACTCGGCATGGCAGGGAAGCTGCGCGGATCGAGGCCCATCATCTTGAACCGCGAGCGGCCGCATTTCAGCTCGACCCAATCGTTATCAAGCGAATTGATCGAAAATTCTTCGCCTTCGGTTTCACGCACGATTTCGAAAAGCTTGCGCGCATTCAGCGTGAGACTTTTCTCTTTGCCGGATTTGCATGGAACCTGGGTGCTGATACCGACTTCCAGGTCGGTGGCGGCGAGCCGGATACTTTGCGCTTCGGGTTCGATGAGCACATGGCCGAGGATCGGCACCGTGTTGCGGCGTTCGACGATCCCCTGGACCAGCGAGAGACCGTTCATGAGCAATTGGCGTTCGACAACAATTCCCATATTTGCGAGACCCGATTCTGATACTCCTATATTAATTCTTTCTTAGGAAAAATTAGAAGTAATAGTAGGCACTGTGCATTTGTTGATTCTTCCTTCAAGGTCTCAGAAACAAAAGGAAATCGCCAGTCGTAAAGATGTCGGTAGATCGACCTCGAGATCGCGCCGATCGGACACACCCGCGCGAAGCTGTCGATACGCCGCCGCTTTTCCACCTGCTGTGAACAATGTTGTCATCGCGCCGGCCCAGCGCCAACCCTTCACGCGGCATTGCGGATCGCCTTTAGTTCGCGTTCGATCTTTTCGATCGACATCCTGAAAGCGGAATCGCTGCTGATCCTCCGCGCGATCAGATTGTAGGCGTGAATGACGGTCGAGTGATCGCGGCCGAAAGCCTCCCCGATGCACGGGAACGATGAGTCGGTGAGCTTGCGGCATAGATACATCGCGACCTGGCGGCAGAAGGCGATGTGCTGCGTACGCTTCTTCGATTTCAGATCCGCGAGGCGAACATGAAACGAATCCGACACCGTCCGCTGGATCGCCTCCACGTCGGGCTTCTGTTCCTGCTTGCGAATCAAGTCGTGCAGCGCCTGGCGCGCGAACTCCAGTGTGATCTCGGAATTGTTGAGCGACGCGAGCGCCGCCAGACGAGTCAGGCACCCTTCGAGTTCGCGAACATTGGTCGAAACATTCTGCGCGATATATAGCCCGACATCGGAGGGAAGGCGCAAACGCTCGAGCGCCGCCTTCTTCTGGATGATCGCGATCCTGGTTTCCAGGTCGGGAGGAGCGATGTCCGCGATGAGTCCCGATTCAAACCGGTTGCGCAGCCGGTCCTCCAGTCCCGGAATGTCCTTGGGCACTTTATCGGAGGTCAGCACAATCTGATGGCGCTCGCTATGGAGCGAGTTGAAGGTATGGAAGAACTCCTCCTGCGTACGGTCGCGGCCGGCGAGGAACTGCACGTCGTCGAGGATCAGCGCGTTGACGCGGCGGAACTTGTCACGGAACTCGGTGGTCTTGTCGCGCCGAATCGAATTGATCAGTTCGTTCATGAAGACTTCGGCGGACATGAACAGAACTTTCTTGTTGCGCTCTCCCTGCAACCAGATCTGATGCCCGATGGCATTGACCAGGTGAGTTTTTCCCAGCCCGACTCCGCCGTAGATGAAAAGCGGATTGTACTTTTCACCCGGTTGATTGGCGACCGCCAACGCGGCAGCGTGAGCGAACTGATTCCCTGACCCAACCACGAATTCCGTAAAAGTATAACGAGGGTTGAGCTGAGGATGGCGATCGCGTTGCTGTATTTCCGTCCGCGCGTTCATTGCCGAAGAGGACGCGTGGCGTCCGTTGCCATTGCCGTTAGCGTGTCCGTTCCCGTTTCCAGACTTGATCACCACGCCGTTTTCGCCGAGCGTTAGTTTGACGTTCAACTGGCTCGCCGACCTCCGCGGAGAGCGATTGTCGAAGCAGCGGCATGTAGCGTTCATTGACCCAATCCTTGAAAAAACGATTGGGCGCCTCTATCGTCGCGGTTCTCCCGTACACGCCGATAAAATTGAGAGGTCCGATCCATGTTTCAAAGCCAACTTGGCCGAGCTGATCGCGCATGCGATCAGCGGCACGTTCCCAAAGACCGTTCATTTGGTCCCCTCCCAGATACCGGGCAACCCCATTGCCCGGTTGCGGGTTTGAACTAAGGCCGATTAATTACGCACAGTCTTATCCACACCTGTGGATAAGCGCATTTTCTTCCGACAGAGACAGCAACTGCACGGCCAAATCCGATAAACTATCAACTCACGGACGCACTGAACGGATTTTTGGGCCTCTGATTCCAATGGAGTAGCGTTGATCGAAACGCGCATTGGGCCCATAACTTTGCGCACGGACTTCGACCCGTTTCTCGAGTCTGGCTGTGGGTTAAAGAAAATCTCTGCGGCCAATGGAAGGTGATAGGCAATTTCGAGAGATGTCTCAAGCGAGCAATTCAGAAATCGAAGAACAGTGCGATTTTGAAAGGGAATCCACCGTGCGGTTTGATGATCGCATGATGTCACGATCATGTCAGGATTTTTGCCTCAAATCGCCTGTCTCGGCGCGACCGGTCCCAGAGCCATCGCGGACGATTTCACATTTGTTTGCGGCTAACCGAAAATTAAATGCTCGTGAATTCCAAGAGTTTGACTGCGAGTCTCCTCCGGCGATGCTAGCGACAGGCACACCAAGATGAACTTACGAACCAAAAAATCGCATGACCTTCTCCAACGGGCACTAAAAAAAATTCCTGGCGCCGTGAATTCTCCCGTCCGCGCATGGTCGGCGGTCAAAGGCTCGACACTTTTCATCGACCACGCAAGAGGAGCCTACGTTTTCGACGCTGACGGAAACCGCTTCATAGACTATGTCGGCTCCTATGGACCAGCGATCCTCGGCCACAGCGATCCGCGCATCTCCGAGGCGGTTGCCGATCAGGCGAAAAAAGGGTTCAGCTACGGCGCTCCCACCGAGCTCGAAGTCGAACTCGCTGAAACGATCAGCGGCGCGATAGCCGCGGCCGAGAAAGTTCGCCTCGTTAATTCGGGCACCGAAGCGGGAATGACGGCCATCCGGATCGCGCGCGCGGCCACCCATCGAGACAAAATCATCAAGTTCGACGGATGCTACCATGGACACAGCGATGGCTTGCTGGTGCGCGCGGGGTCCGGCGGCATGACCCTGGGAATTCCCGACAGTGGCGGCGTTCCGAATGCTTTGGCGGCGATGACCCTTATCGCTCGCTACAACTCGCTGGAAAGTGTTACCAGATGTTTTGAGGCCAACCCCGCCGGCGTCGCGGCGCTGATCGTCGAGCCGGTCGCTGCCAATATGGGTGTGGTCGCGCCGATGCCGCAGTTCCTCAAAGAGCTGGCAGCGTTGGCGCGAAGTCAAGGCGCATTGCTCATCTGCGATGAAGTTATCACCGGCTTTCGCCTACGCTACGGCTCAATCTCAGAAGAGATGGGAGTCGCGCCCGATCTGATTATGCTCGGAAAAATAATCGGTGGCGGATTGCCGATCGGCGCTGTTGCCGGTCGTGCCGAGTTGATGGATCTGCTCGCGCCAGTAGGACCGGTTTATCAAGCGGGGACGCTGTCGGGAAATCCGATCTCGGTGCGCGCCGGATTGGAGACGCTCAGACTTCTCGCGCAATCGAATGTCTATGAGCAACTGGAAAAATCCGGTGAGAGTTTGGCGAAAGGACTCGTCAACTCGCTTCGCTCTTCGGGCGAGAAGGGATGCGTGAATCGAGTCGGCTCACTGGTTACGATGTTCCTCGGCCGCGACTCGATCACCGATGCTGACGAAGCGCGGCGCTCAGACACCGCAAAGTTTGCGACGTATTTCCATCGCATGTTAGAGCGCGGCATCTATCTACCACCGTCGCAGTTTGAGGCGATGTTCCTTTCGCTCGCGCACAGTGTCGCTGACATCGACGCAACCGTGAACGCGGCGCAGGAGTCATTGCGCGACTTGGCCGCCACCTGAGAGAATTTCGTGGATGATGCTCGGCAGCGCTGCCACCGGCAACAAATGGAAGTACGTCGCAGCGGCGACACAGTTCACTACGTCGCCACTGGCGGGCGCGGTTGCAGGGCACTATCTCGACGCATATTTTGGAACGGACCCATTTTTAACCATCTTGCTGTTGCTCGCGGGATTCATCGGCGGGACCGTTTTCCTGATTAAGATTCTGAGGGAACCCGAGGACGCTTCGTGAACGTCGCTTTTTCCGGACGCATGCCCACGCTGGCGTCGATTCAGCGCACCAATCTGCTCGTGCTGCTAATCACGGCGGGCATCCTCGCATGCATCTATACCGCCGCATCCGCGATCGCGTGCATCCTGGGCGGCGGGGTGGTTATCGGCAATCTCTACCTGCTCGGGATGCTGGGACGCTTCGCGCTCGCGGCGGCGGAAGGCGGAGGCGGCGGCGCAAAACTCGGACTGGCGGCGCTTCCGCTGAAACTTTTGATCGTCGCCGGGCTTGTTTACCTTCTCTTCTCCAGCCTGCATATTGATGGACTCGGATTTGGGCTCGGCGTCTTGACTCAGTTAACCGCGATAATTATTGAAACCGGGCGGGCTGCGCTCGCTGCACCGCGCTAGTCCGGGCTTCCGGAGGAATTTTGCAACCGCTCAACTTTCTGGAAATCATCGGCCAGGGAAAAGTTCCTGAAGTCGTCGTCGGCGCATGGATCGTTATGGGCCTGCTGATCATCTTCGGATTCTTTGCCGGACGCGCCCTCAAAAGCGCCGCCGACCCGGTTGTTCCCGATGAGAACATCTCCGCGCGCTCGATCGCCGAGGTGCTCGTCGAATGGCTTGATGGCTTCGTACATGACGTCCTCGAGCAGCATCACTATCGCAGGCTGGTGCCATTTTTTGGCAGCCTGTTCATGTTCATCGTGGTTGCGAATTTTTTTGGTTTGATCCCTGGGATGGAGCCGCCGACGTCGGATTCCGATTTAACATTCGCCCTTGGTACGGTGGCATTCGTCTTCTACATCACTCTTGGAGTCCGCGCGCAGGGATTTATCGGCTTCCTCAAAAATGATCTGGTCGGCCCGGTCTGGTGGCTGTTCTTCCTGATGGTGCCGATTAACATCGCCGACAACCTGTTTCGGCCGTTCTCACTCGGCATCCGTCTTTACGCCAACATGTTTGCCGATCACACGGTGCTTTCGATTTTTACGAAACTGACGTTTCTGGTGATTCCGCTGGCGTTCTACGCGCTCGGCGCCATCGTATGTGTGATTCAGGCGATCATTTTCGTGGTGCTGTCGATGGCATACGTCAGGCTCGCGACCATGCACGAGCACTAGAAAGTCGTATGTAGTTTCTGATTCAGGATTTTTCGCAGCCTTCAACCCGGCTTGAGCAATGGTGGTGGTAGAGGAAAGAAGAGGCGGGCCGCGGCCGCGTGCAAAGGCGCGATCAACAAGGAGGAGTGAAATGGTTCGAAGACTCTCAATGGCAATCGGTGCGATGGCGATTATTTTCCTCGCCTCGCCGATGCTCGCGATGGCGCAGGAAGGCGCCGCGGCGGGAGGCGGTGGCGCACTGCGCGCGGGTCTGATCGCGATCGCGGCCAACATCGGCATCGGAATCGCGGCATTCGGCAGCGCGATCGGCCAGGGCCGGATGGCGGCCTCGGCGATGGAATCGATCGGCCGCAACCCCAACAGCGCGGGCCAGCTATTCGTGCCGATGATCATCGGCCTCGCGTTCATCGAGGCTTTGACCCTGTACGCGCTGGTCATCGCATTCTTCCTGCAGGCGAAGATTTAGTTCCAGTACGGCGGTTCAGGATGACGGGGCTCAGGATTTCTGGGCCCCGTTCGTTTTTCGACGGTCTCAGTCGCGACGTTTCGCGCCTTGCAGCACATCGAATGCGGCGCGGCGGCGATTGCGACGCAGCAGGACGTACATGGCGCCCGCTCCACCATCCTGCGGCCGAGCGGTCGCGAATGCATGCACATGCGCGCCGATTTCCCCGTGCGATAGCCATTGCGCCGTCGCATGCTTCAACACCGGGCGGCCTCCCGGCGAGCCGAGGCCGCGGCCATGGACCACCAGCACGGTGCGCATCCCCTTGCCGACCGACTTGATGACGAACTCGCGCAACGCGTGCTTCGCGTCGGGCTGAATCATCCCATGGAGGTCGATGTGGTCCTGCACCGCGAATTCGCCGCGCCGCAGGCGGCTCAGCAATCGCGGATCGAGGCCGACACGCGCCCCTTCGACATATTCCTCGGTCTCAGTGAGATCGAAGCTGCCGACTCCAGACACCAGGTCGGACAGCGCCGCGAGGACCTCGGCCTCTTCGCTGACCACCGCGCGATGGACCTCCGGCACCACCGGCATCCGATGGCCGGTCGTCGCGTTGCCGAGTCGGCGCACTCCGGCGTAGGCCTCCCGGAGGATGGCGGCCTCGTCGACGACCTCGGGAGTAGTCGGCGGCAGGGCTGATGTTTTCGCCACCGGCTTGGCGATGACCGGTTTGTCGGCAGCCGGCTGCCTGGCAGCTACAGCGGCCTTGTCGGCCAGCATCTTTTTCAGATCCTTGAAGGGCGAGAAGGAAACTGGCTTCTGCTTTGGCGCTTGATCCGAATCTTCGCCGCCGCGCCGATGCGAGTTTTTCCGCTTCTTCGCCATTTGAAAGATCCTGGAGCGAAAACAAATTGTATCGGAAAAGCGTGAGATAGGGACGCCTTTCGATTACACTCGTCGCGTTGGGCCGCTATTCACCTCTCGTACCGGAGCTCTCATGAAAAAGGCTGTAATGATTGTCGGCGCCGTAGTCGCGGTGGTCGTCGTTGTCATCGCCTCGGTCCTGATCTATGCGGCGCGCAACCTCAATTCGATCATCGCGGAACGGCAAGGTTTCGTGCTGCAGAAAGTGAGCGATTCGCTCGATCGTAAAGTAGAAGTGTCGAGCATCAAGGCGACCCTCGGATGGGGCCTGGCGGCGGAATTGACCGGCCTTAAAATCGAAGATGATCCCGCGCTATCTGACCTCCCATTCATCGAGGCAAGCGATGCCTTCGCGAAGGTCGACCTGCTGCCGTTACTCTCGCGTCACATCCACGTGAGCGAGGTGACTCTGAAGAATCCCGTGGTCCGCCTCATTCGAACAGAGCAAGGCGGATTCAACGTTTCGACGATTGGGAGGGGACGACCTCGCCCCGAGCGCGAAGAGGCGCCTTCCGCGAATTCGCAACAAGGAGCAATCCAAGGGGCGCCGATCACGTCCGAGCACGGCAACTTGCCCCCGAAGCCGAAGAAAAGCGGTGGCGAAAATCTGGCCGCAGTCTACGTCAAAAGCCTCCTTATCGACGACGGCGTCATCGTGTACGAGGAGCGTGGCCCCAATCATCAGACGGTGACGATCCACGACGTCGATATTGCGGTGACGGACTTCAGTTTCAGGCGAGCCTTCGATTTCTCTCTAAAGCTCGCAATACTGTCCGACAAGCAGAATGTCGATATCTCGGGGAAGGTAGGGCCGTTGGCTTCCGACGACGCCCTCGACATCAAGAACGCTCACTTCGCTATCGAGGCGAAAGTGGGCCCCCTCGATTTAGCAAGGCTGCGCGCGATTGGCTCGATTGGCAAGGCCATTCCCGAGGCGCTCTCGGTTCCCGATCCCATCTCTGTGGAGGCAAACGCGGACGGGACGCTCTCGGCAGTTAAGTTTCATGTCGAAAGCGACCTCAACAGCAACCGCATCGCTTGGGCCGAATCCTTCAACAAGCCAGCCTCGGTTGCATTTGAGCTCAGCGCCGATGGTTCACGTTCCGATACGCGCCTGGAGTTCGCGCAGGCGAACCTCAAACTGGGCGACCTCGAGGCGAAGGCTTCCAACATCAAGTTCGGAGAAGGCAGCCTGAGCGCGCGCCTCGATACCAATCGCTTCGATATCGGCTCAATGGCAAAGATGCTGCCGGCGTTGCAGAAGTACGACACCGCAGGGCATGTCGAGGTTCACTCCGATGTGCAGGTTGCCAACAAACAACCTAGCGCGCATGGCACTGTCTCACTCGCCGACGTTTCGCTGTCGCGGCCTGACGACAAGAAGAACCTCGTCAAGAATCTCTCCGGGGATATCAAGCTCAACGGCAACGCTGCCGATGCGGGACCGCTTAAGTTCGACCTCGGGAGCGGTCACGCGACGGCGACTCTGCACGCGACCTCGCTTCAGCCGCTTAGTGCGAACTATGTGCTGAGCATTGACACAATCAAGGTTGCGGAGTTCGCGCCGAAACGTCCCGCCGATGAGCATCTGAGTAACCTCGCACTGAACGGCACGGTGACACAGGGTGCGGAGCTTTCGGTGAATGTTAAGGCGTCATCGAGCGAGGGCGACTTGGCGAACATCGCATTCAAGGATCTGAACCTCGCGGCGACGCTGCTGGGCAAACAGCTCAGCGTGCAATCGCTCAAGCTGGGGGCCTTCAATGGCGCGATTGCGGCAAGCGGGAATGCGACGCTGAGTGACCCGCCCCAATTCGCGGTCAACATGACGGCCAACAACGTCGATATCCAGAACGCATTGCAGTCGCAGCATTCCAAGTCGGCCGACATGATTCGCGGCATCCTCGATGCGCAGCTTCAGCTCTCGGGCAAAGGCGCCAAGCTCGACGCCATCAAGCCGACGCTGGCGGGCAAGGGACGCGCCGCAGTACACGACGGAAAGCTGATCGGGGTAAACCTCGCTAACGAAGCGCTGAAGAAAACCAAGGGTCTCCCGGGGATCGGCGACCTGATGCCACCTGGCGTCGTGGAGCGCCATCCCGAGTTGTTCAATAGCCCCGACACCGACGTCCAGAACGCAGGACTCAGCTTCGTGCTCCAAGGTCCGCGTATTATCACTCACGACCTGAGCGTTCAGACGCCCGACTATGGGATGACCGGCGACGGCTGGTTCGACATGGACAAGAATATCGACATGGCGGCGCATGTGCTTCTGACCAGGCAGCTGACCAAAGAAATCATCGCGGAGAAAAAGAACGTGGTGTATCTCACCAACAGGGACGGGCAGGTTGACATCCCCATGATGGTGAACGGCAAGCTGCCGAAGCCCGCCGTGCTACCCGATATTGCCGAGTTGGCGCAGCGGGCGGCGAGTCACGCCCTGGAGAAGAACCTCGGTAAGCTGCTCGGCAAGAAGGGTAAGGGATCAGGCAATCCCTTTGATCAGTTAAAAGGATTGTTCCACTGATTAGAGATTGAGCTGGACGACGGTTGCGCCGGCGCCGTTCTCTCCCGATGATTGCAAAGAGCTCGTCGTCGATGCGTCCCTGGTCGTCGCGATACTTTCCCGACTTTCCGGCCCTCTACGCTTGTGCAGGATGGACGATGTTTAAGCGCATCGATCGGGTTTACGATTCGCGCCGCGCCGCCCAGCGGTTGGGCTTTCGATGCCGCACGGGCTATCGCGAGAAGATAGAGGAACTCGCGTCGCAACTCGGCCGCTAGAGTTGAGCTTCACCATCCGTGGCGTTGGCGCCGTGAAAGAGGTTCATGGTCAAGTCGTTTTCGGAGGATCAATCAACGCACGACTGATCGCGAATCCATTGCCGAAGAATTTTGGATGCGTCAAATGTGAGGACGTAGGATGTACAATACGATCCGCCGGCAGCCACTGTACCATACGCCCCATAGCCCACACCCGAAGATTTGTATACCCACACGTCTCCGCCGTTTTCGAGCTTTCGGGTCGTCGTCGGCACCCCAAGCTTCGAAGCAACATCATCTTCAGAAGCATTGTCTTTGGATTTCGCAAGATATTCTGCTCGCCAAGGTTGTTGCGGCGCGCACGACATTACGACCAAGGCGACAGTGAGCATAGCGGCGTGACGGAGATTCATTTCAGCCTTGGTTTTAGCGATTTTGACTTAGCGCGCCAAGCGACGGGAGCTTTCGGAGGTCACGCGCGACGATCAAAGGAAGCATCTATAAGTAGTCGCCAGCTCTTTCGATTATATCGTCCAAATTGTTCAGCCGCACCTGGAGAATTTTGTACCACCATTCACCACTGTGGGCGATTGGCTGATACCTAAGACCGAAGCCGTGCTCGTCACGCATGAAGCGCGTGAATGCCTGCAACGAATACTGTTTTAGAAGTGTCTCGGTTTCGGCAGTCCAGTTCTGCACTTGAAGCATCCACGCTTTGAGAACAACCTCGTCCATATCTCCCCCTAAGCGGGGACAGCCACGCTGCACTTCTTGTCCTTTCGCTTGCAATAGAACCAACCGCATCTTTCGTCGCCTAATCCTGAACCAAAGAACAAAATGAACGATCGATTCTAAAAACGCCCTCACTTCAACATCTCTCTGCCCGCCGTGAGGACCCCGATACCCGAGCCAACTAACGCCCATTGAACGCCCGAGATATGGATGCCATAGAAGGTAAACCCAAAGCCAGACCACCTCATAAGCGCGAGGCCAACGAGCGTCAGCGAGATCGCAATCGCGGCAATGATGCTCAGGTCCTTGGTGGAATATTGCTGCTCACGCCTTGCGAGAAAACAACTAACAAGGGTGCTTGAGGCGATCAGACAGATCGCGCACGCAGCGAGCGCCGAGCTGCCGGCACCGACTCCGCTGGAGAAAATGACTAGGATGCATACAGGGATAGTGATCGCTAGATAAGCGCCAATGAGTACGCGGCGATCGACGATCACCTGTCTTAAGGCATCCACGTTGTTAACCGCTTCTACTGAGTTTTGCGGTGCATGCCAATGGCCGAGATTGATGAAAGATCCCTTAGGGCACGCTGGGCGAGGCCCCTGGCGAGAGGCGTCCATTTTTATTCAATTAGCCTTCACAGTCACATAAACCAGGGCAATCGTTGCAACAGCGAGAACCACTGTTGCGAAGCCAAGAACCTTAGTCCAGCGAACGAGCAGCCGCGCCGTCTTGTCGCTCTCTTCGGCGGCATGATTGACAACTTGTCTGAACGCTACGATGCCACTGCTCATCCCTGCCAAGACTTCGTACAGATTTTCGCGGGTCTTCTGAAAGAGCGCCAAAGACTCCTGCTGTAGGATGATTTCGAGCTCCGCGCGAGCATTCTGATAGTCGAGGTTATTCGGTCCGCCGGTTCTGCCCATGATTGCAAGTAATTCGGCTTTTCGATCCACAGCTTATGCTCCCGCCGCGATTCTCAGTCGTCCACGAGCGCGACTATACGTCTTGAAAAAAGCACAGTCGGGCAGTCACTTTCGCTTACATCGCCCGCGTGCATGGTGGCGCCTGACAATTCCGAACGAAATTGCAAATGCGCGTAGAGCAATGTCCCAGTTTCATCTGAGTAGACTACCCGCACGACCGTATGGATTCCCTCATGTACCCAAGTAGTAACGGATGATCTTCAGAGGTTAAGTTCGACGACTGTGGCGCCGGCGCCGCCGTGATGCGGTTCCGCCTCATGGTAGGTCGAGCTGTAGGGCGAGGTGCTCAGATATTCGAGCACCGCCTTGCGCAGAGCGCCCGACCCGATGCCGTGGATGATGCGCACTTCTTT
The DNA here is from genome assembly GCA_963815835.1 of uncultured delta proteobacterium. Lineage (GTDB taxonomy): Bacteria > Desulfobacterota > Binatia > Binatales > Binataceae > DATGKG01. The sequence goes on along the minus strand of CAWFIF010000001.1, from coordinate 197,222 downwards.
GCGATTGGTCAGGTAGGCCTGGTCGAGGAACTCCTCCAGCTTGCGCAACGCCTCGCCGGTACGCATCCCAATCAGATTCAGCTCTTCGCGTTCGCTCGCGCCCGAGCTGACGGTGATCGAGGGGGTCGCTCGCCGCTCGCGAGCGTCCGCGGCAATGGACTCAGCCTTCGCGCGTCGCAACCGTTCCGGCGATACCTCGATGCGCAGTCCGCCGCGGCTGACGACCGCCCTGCCGGGCTCCATCACCATCAGCTCGCCGCGGATGCCGCCCAACTCGACCTGATCGCCAACTTTCAGCGGCGCCTGATCAGACTCAGTTTCCTCCTCCTGAGGAATGGGCGCCACGCGCTCGAGTCTCTCGGCGGCATGCGCCTGGAACTGGCTGAGATCGCGCCGGGATTTGGCGCCGCTGCGAATCTCGCGCAGGAGATCGTCGCCCTCGCGGCGAAAATCCGACAGCAGACCGGTGACTTCCTCGCGAAGCCGCTTGCGTTCACGCTCGAATCTTTCCCGAGCGCGTTCCTCGCCGGCGGCCGCTTCGCGCTGACGCTCCGCCAACTCCGCCGAGCGTTCGCGCGCTCGCGTCATCTCATCCTCGAGTTTCGTGCGTTGCTGCTCGAGCCGTTCGATGGCGGTCTCCAATTCGATGGTGCTTTCGCCCATCGCGGCCTGCGCGCCTTTGATGATTTCCTCGGGAAGCCCGAGCCGTCGCGCGACGACCAGGCCATAGCTCTGGCCGATAGTGTGCGGCTTGAGGCGATAGAGCGGGACGAGACGGTCAGGGTCGAAGTCCACCGCCGCGACCTCGAAATCAGATCGCGAGTAGGCGTGCAGTTTCACCGCGGTCGAATGCGTGGCGACTGCGACCAGGCATCGCCGCGCGGCGAGATGATTGACGAGGCCGATGGCGAGCGCGGAGCCTTCGGCGGGATCGGTTCCCGCGCCCGGCTCATCGAGGATCACCAGCGCGGGTTCCTCGAGCGAGCGCACGATTTCCGACAGGTTGGCGATGTGCGCCGAGAAGGTCGAGAGGCTGGTCTCGATCGACTGCTCGTCGCCGATGTCGGCGAACACGCTGCGAAACACCGCGACCTTGCTGCCAGGTCGGGCCGGTATAAGGAGACCAGCCTGCGCCATCAGAGAAAGCAGGCCCAAGGTTTTGAGAGCGACGGTTTTGCCGCCGGTGTTAGGACCCGAAATCACGATGCCCTTATGATCGGCGGGGATGCGCAAATCGATCGGCACCACGTCGTGCACCGCGACCGTCAGCAGCGGATGGCGTGCTTCGAGCATCTCGATCTCGCCCGCGCTGATCCGTGGCTCGGTGCACTCGAAGCGCTCGGCGAAAATCGCGCGAGCGTTCAGCGCATCGAGCGAGACCATCGCGTCGAAAGTCAGATGCAGCTCGTTGGAGTACCCACGTACCATCGCGGAAAGCTGCATCAGGATGCGATGCTCCTCGGCCTCGACCTCGCTTTCGAGCATCATCAGGCGGTTGTTCAGCTCGACCGCCCACATCGGTTCGACGAACAGCGTCTCGCCCGAGACCGAACGGTCCTGCACGATGCCGGCGAGCTTCTCGGTGTAGTTCAGCTTGAGCGGGAGCACGAAGCGATGGTTGCGCAGCGTGACGAGGTAATCGGAAACGAAGCCCTCCATCCCGGGCTGATTGAGCGAGCGCAAAAGGCGCGCCTCGAGGTCGACGCGTTCCTCGCGCAGGCGATTGCGCAACCGTTTGAGCGCGGGACTCGCGTCGTCGAGGAGTTGGCCGTCGTCAGCCAGCGCCTTCAGCAGCGCATCGGCGAGTTCCTTCGGCGCGAGAAGATTGGCGGCGATCGCAGCGACATGAGGAAAAGGCTCGACCCGCGCGCGGATGAAGCTCTGGACGTGACGCGACGACAACACGAAGTCGCGAATCTTCACCAGCGACTCGCCGTCGAGGATCGCGCCCTCGCGCGCGGCGGCGAGGAATAGCGTACGCAGGTCGGAGAACTCCTGAATCGGAATCGAGCCGGTATGCTGGCGCAACTCGGCCATCTCACCCGTCGCGCGCAGACGATCACGCACCGTATCGGCATCGATAGAGGGGCGCAGGCGCGACAGCACCTCGCGCGCGGGTTCGGACGCAGCCATCCCTATGACCAGTGTCATGACCTTGTCGAACTCGAGCGCCTTGAGATCGCGTTCCCGCATCGCTTGCCGATTATTTCATTGAAGCTAATTGCCGCGCGAGCCTAAACAGGGAACTATCCGGCGCGGTCAATGCGATTTCATCCAAGAAAGTCGGCGGCCAGAATCGCGAGAGTCGTAAAATAGGCGGCCGGGACCAACCATCGCGAGATGTGCCGAATGCGCTTGCTTGCATCCGGGCCGTGGCGGCGGTGCGTAGTATGAACCGTCATCAGCTCGACCACCGAGATGAAGACGAACACATAGCAGGTCAGGAAAAACGCATCGATGCAGGTGATGTATGGTACGCGCGGCATCGTCGCGGAGATCGCGAAAGCGAACGCGATGACGGTCAAAATAGTCGTCACCGCGATCTGCACCTGATTCGACAAGTCGAACGGATCGACCCAGAACACCGCCCACGAAAGAAATACCATCAGCAGCAGCGGCAGGAAGACCTTCCAGATGTAGAAACCGTAGTGCCGCTTGATCTGGATACTGAAGACAACCTCGGTGGCGTTTTTTTTGTATTGACGAAAGGTTCCGGCGCGAGCGCTGATCGAACCGACCTCCCATTGTGCCAGCGAATTGTAGGATTTCGCGTCTCCATGTACGGCGCTTTGGCCGGGCGCGATAGTCAGCGTCTCGCTGCCGATGTCGTTTAAGAATGGACTGATATGAATCGTCAGCGACTGCTCATCGAAAGGGAATCGCCGCAGCATGAATCGCGACGACAGTTGGGCATGAAAGCGCTCCGCGTAATGGACCGTGCCATCGGGAGAGACGGTCAGCAACTGGTAGCGCTTGTCGCGCGGCACCGCGGAATTAATCATGTCCATCGACGGCATCCAGATGCTGCCCACCTGGTAAATCTTGTCGGGGTCCGAAGGGCTCGCCGGTTGGTAGGCAAGGCGCGGGTCGTTCCAGGTGGCGAGGAGATCGCCATCGACGCTGAACTGCTCAGCGACCTCGTCGATTTGTGGAATGTTCTCGATTTCGAGCGCGAGCGTGACCGGGATCGGCCTGTCGGGGTCGTCGGGCGAGTAGAGCAGGCGATTGGTGGAGGTTGCCGCGGATGCGCGACTGGTGAGGAGCAGAACCACAGTCGCGATCGTCACGAGGAAGCGCAGCGTGAATTTACCTGAGTTCCGTCGCTTCCTCCGCCTCCCCACTAGCGCGCCTCCCGCAGCGGTTTCATTACCGCCTGCCGCGATTATGCCTCATCGCTGGGGGCCAGGCATCAGTCCTGTAGCTGCCGGGAAAGCATCACCTGGTCAGGGGAGAGCGGCCTCGCTCATGGGGTCGCCGGCAATACGGCTATGCCACATCACCCGAGGCTCGCTCATGTCCCACGGCGTCGCCTGATGGAGCAGGCATCGGTTGTCCCATACCACCGCATCGCCGGGCGCCCAGCCGTGATGATAGACGCGCGGCGGACGGCACGCGAAATCCACCAGCTCCTGCAGGAATCGCTCGGACTCAGCGGCATCCATGCCCGGAATGTTGTGGGCGTGGCGACCGATCACCAGCGATTTTCTGCCGGTCTCCGGATGCATCTTCACCAGCGGGCGCAACGGCACGGGGCCATCGTGGAAGCCATAGCCGCTGTAGTCGCTCCCCAGCTTCGGCAGATGGCCGATCTTCGCCTGGCTGTAGCGGAGCGAATGGTACGCGGAGAGGCTTTCCACCTTCGCTCGGAGATCGTCATCGAGGGCGTCGTAGGCGGCCCGCATGTCGGCCCAACCGGTCCGGCCCCCGGAGTTCGGCACGATCACGGCGCTGAACACCGCGCCTTTGGCCTGCAGCGGCATGTAGGTGCTGTCGCAATGCCAGCCCATGTTGCCCTTGAGCACCTTCGCGACGTCGCTATCTTCCGCGATCAGAGAGCCGTCCGCCTTTACGTTGCTGAGCGGCGCCAGCTCGAACTCGAGCGGTCCGAATCGTTTGGCGAATGCGATCTGTTCGTCGCGGCTAAGATGCTCGCCGGGGAAGATGAGGAGCGCGTACTGAAGCCAGGCGGCGTGAAGATCGCGCCACGTGGTGTCGTCGAGTGCGGCAAGCTTCACGCCCGTCACGACGGCGCCGAACGTGGCGTCGAGCGGTGCGATGTTGAATGCGTATGCCATGGGGCCTCTGGTCGATCGCAAAGCTCTCAAAGCGTTTCGGCACGAAACTTATCGAACAACTCCCGTCCGATCAAACCAGCCGCTGAAGAGGAATGAGGCGCGCACCAAAACCTGCGGGGAACTTGCAGGAGGAAGCCGTCGATCCTATACGGGAGCTGGAACCTGAAAGGGAGGGCGCAAACAACCAGTCCGATCGCCCGGCGGAGGAATTCAATATGGATGGCGTCGTTGACGGGGACAGCCACTTCATGGAACCGCTCGACCTGTTCGAGCAGCATGTAGAACCGCGCTTCCGCGAGCGCGCCGTCAGGATCGCGGTTGATCCCGTGACCCACAAGCGCGCGATGGTGGTGGACGGCAAGCCGATCAAGCTGCGCGATGTCGAGGAAGTCCTCGCCATTCTAAGTGGCTATGGGCAAAAGGAAGAGGGCGGCACCATCAGCACCTTCGACCGCTACGCAGTCTATAGCGCCGATTTGCAGGACATGACGGCGCGCACGCGCTTTCTCGACGCGGAAGGAATTGCGAGCCAAGTCATCTATCCGAGCCTCGGTATCATCTGGGAAGGCGAGGTAAGCGATCCGGAGTTGGCCGATGCGTTATGCCGCGCGTACAACCGCTGGGCCTTCGATTTGGTCGGGAGCCATCGTCAGCGCCTCTTTCCCGCAGCCCATATTTCGATCCGCGAACCCGCGCTCGCGGTCAAGGAGCTGGAACGGGTTGCGAAGCTCGGATGCCGCGCTGCGTTCATCGCCGCGATGCCGATCAAGGGCAAGAGCTTTGGCCATCCGGATTACGATCCGGTATGGGCGGCGGCGCAGGACCTTGACCTGGCGATCGCGCTGCACATTGTCTCGCATCATCACTACATGGGGAGCGACTTTTATCGCGAGCCCAAGCCCGGCCTGATGTACTTCACGATGAATTTGTTGCAGGACGCGCGCCAGTCGCTGCTCACGATGCTGGTTGACGGCGTCTTCGAGCGATTTCCGCGGCTGCGCGCCGCCACCATCGAGGCGATGGCGGGATGGGTTGGCGAATGGCTCGAGCGCATCGATTATCGCTACAAGTACATGGGCCATACGTCGGGGATGAAACGGCCGGTGGCGGAGTACTTCGCGCGCAACATCTGGATCAGCGGCGATCCGGAAGAAAAGATGTTCAAGTACGTTGTCCAATTCGCCGGCGACGACAAATTCTTCATCGGCTCGGACTATCCGCATGCCGAGGGATTCGTTCATCCGGTGGCCAAGGCGCGCGAGTATCTGAAGGACCTGCCCGCCGCGTCGGTCGAAAAGATTCTGTCGAAAAACGCGCGCGATTTTTACCGGCTCTGAGACGCGCCCCGTCTGGCGAGGAATGTGAGATTGTGAAGGCGCTTGTCATCGGAGGAACCGGGCCGACCGGCCATTTCATCGTCAATGGACTGTTTCGACGCGGCTACGCTGTCGCGATGCTCCATACCGGCCGTCATGAGCTCGCGGAGATTCCGCCCAGCGTCGAACACATCCACACCGATCCGTTTTCCGAGACCGCGATGCGCGCGGCGCTCGGCAATCGCACTTTCGATCTAACTATCGCCGCGTATGGTCGCCTGCGCCGGATCGCGGAATTGATGAAGGGCCGCACCGGCCGCTTTCTCTCGATCGGAGGCGCGCCCGCATATCGCGGCTACATGAATCCGGCGGTGCTCCATCCGCAAGGCCTCCCGATTCCCACTCCGGAAGATGCGCCGCTGCTGACGGTCGAGGCCGAAGACGCCAAGGGGTGGCGGGTAGTCAAGAGCGAGCAGACGGTCTTCGAGCATCATCCGAGCGCGACGCACTTTCGTTATCCGCACCTGTACGGTCCGTATCAGATTGCACCGCGCGAATGGTGCATCGTGCGCCGCATCCTCGACGGCCGCCGCTCGATCATCGTTCCCGAAGACGGCCTTTCGATTAATCATTGCGGCTACGTCGAAAATGCCGCGCATGCGATCCTGCTCGCGATCGATAAGCCCGAAGCATCAGCGGGACAGATCTATAATTGCGGCGACGAGCGCTTGCTGACGCTGCGCCAGGTCATCGAGGTGATCGCGCGGGCGCTCGACTACGAATTGGAAATCGTCTCGATGCCGTGGCAGTTCGCGATTCCCGCGCGTCCAATGATCTCGCAGGCCTGGACAACCCATCGCGTGCTCGACCTGACCAAGCTCAAGGTCCAACTCGGATATGGGGATGTGGTCGCGCCGGAAACAGGATTGGAAATTACCGCGCGATGGTTGAAGGCGCATCCGCTCGACCCCAATGGAGTCGAAGCGCGTATCCTGCAGGATCCCTTTGACTATCGCGCCGAGGACGAATTGATAGCGGCATGGAAGAATCTGTCCGCGCAGATGCCGAAGGTGAAATTCGAGCGCGAGCCCGGCTATACCTCGGCCTACAGTGGTCCCGGCGGCAAGACGCGCTCAGAACGATGGTCCTAGCGCCAGCGTGAGATGCCTTCCTCGCCCTAGCGCTGTGGTTGATGGCGCTCAGCCCTCGGGCCCCAGCATCTTTTCGGGGCGCATCAGGCGACCGAAAGCAGCAGTCTCGAATCTTCGGCAGCGAGCGCAGGCGCGAGAGGACCTCCCGCGCAGGCTCCGACGCAGCCATGCCCATGACCAGCGTCATCACCTTGTCGAACTCGAGCGAGATCGCGGTCGCGCATAGCGGGAGATTATCTCATCGAAGCGGAGGGTACGCGAGGACCGAGCATCGCGTGTATACTCGACTGCCATGGCAGAGATCACCCGCGCCTTTCAAGTAATCACCGGGATGGTGGAAGCCGGGATCATTCGCAAGTATGCGGTCACAGGCGCAGTCGCGACGCTCAATTACATCGAACCTACGGTCACTGAAGATCTCGACGTTCTTATCTCGGTTGAGGATCTCGCAAGCAAGGGGAGCGGAATCGTGACTCTGGGACCGCTGATCTCTCATCTGGCGGGTCTGGGATACACCGAGTTTAAGAAAGAAGGCGTCATTATCGAAGGATGGCCGGTTCAGTTTCTTCCAGTGGCTAGCTCATTGGATGCGGAAAGCCTCGATCAGGCGGTCGAGGCGGAAATTCAGGCTGAGACAGGGACTGCTCCACTTAAGGTTAGGATACTCACTGCGGAGCATCTCGTCGCAACCGCGCTCAAGGTTGGCCGCGCGAAGGACCGTGAACGAATCCTTCGCTTTGTGGACGAGAAGGCGTTAGATTGGAGTCGATTCAAGGGCGTTTTGGAACGACATCATTTGTTGGAAGATTGGAACAAGTTCCGAGCACGAACCGGATTGCCGGATTTCGAATGAGCGAAGCTAAGTATCCCGATATCTCCGATATCCTTGCGAGGAAGGCGGAAGGACGAAAAGAGCTGGCCGCGCTTTCGTTTGCGCAGAAGCTCGAGATTCTCGAACAGATGCGCGCACAACTTGCGCCGTTTCGAAGAGCGCGTGAACAGCGTCGGCTTCGCGCGATGCCCTCCGGCGAACCGCGCCGTTAACGCACCCTCGCGCGCAGGCGATCGCGTACTATCTCGGCATCGATGGCGGGGCGCAGCCGCGACAACACCTCGCGCGCCAGCTCCGCCGCCGCCATCGCCATGACCAGCGCCATGACCTTATCGAACTCGAGCGCCTTGACGTCCCGTTCCCGCACAACTAGTTTTTGCCCTCTTTTTGGACCAGATTGACCTCAATATCGGCACCGAAGAATGCAGAGGCGAAATTCTGAATTTCAGGGAGGTTGTCTCGAAAGTACCGATTGTAAATTTCATTTGTGGAAATAAGTGAAAGAGCGTTGCCATTTATTTGCAAAGCAACGCCTTGTTCCATGAAACCAGCAAGTGCAGCCCGTCGCTCTCTGATATAATCGCGGAACTTTTGTAATTTAGCGTCAGGTCCGTCTGTATTTGCCAGGATCGGCTCTCGTTTTGGCACTCTTACGGGAGGAGGCATACTTGGTGACGATAACTGACGACTAATTGAGCGGGAGAGTTCCAGAACTTCCTGTAACATTTCCGGCACACCCCGCCTCTGAACAGCCTGACTGCCCTCAGGCAGATCTGAGAGGATCTCATCAAGATCAGGCCACCACCGCGAAAAGCTCTTTTCCAAATCTTCCGGCGACAGCGCTTTGTCGGGCGCGACTTCGAGCAATCGCTGATTAATAGATTGGACTAACTCGCGAGTTTCCGTTTCGTTCGCTGTCTTCGATTGAAATTGGGCGAGCGGTTCTTCTACGTCGCTCTTTTCCAGATCGATTAGATATGGACAAACGAAGTCTCCCATTTCCTTAGCGAGCGCACCGGCCTCAAATAGTAGCCAAGGTTTGTGCTGATTCTCAGCGGTCAGGCAGATGATGCCGAAACGTGCCTGTGCCAGCCTGCTACCAATCTCGGTCCGCCATTGACTGCCCGCAGGAATGTCTCGCTCGGACATCCACGGGCGCACTGCTTGAAGAACGGATCGTAGCCAATCGCGTAGAGCCTTGGCCGCGAGCCTGCTGCGCTCCCCTGACCAACTAATGAAAATCTCCACGCGGTCCTACCTCGTCAACCTCTATCCCTCGGGGCCGAGCATCTTTTCGGGGCGCACCAGACGATCGAAATCCGCCGCCGACAAATAACCCAGCGCGATGGCCGCCTCCTTCAGCGTCGTGCCGTTAACGTGCGCCTTCTTCGCCACTTTCGCGGCTTTGTCGTATCCGATGTGAGGGCTGAGCGCCGTCACCAGCATCAGCGAGCGGTCGACATATTCGGCGAGCTTCTCGCGATTGGGGATGATGCCATCCACGCAATATCTGCGGAAGCCGTCGCACGCGTGCGCGAGCAGCACCGTGGAATGCAGGAAATTGTGGATGATGATCGGCTTGAAGACGTTGAGCTCGAAGTTCCCCTGCGAGCCCGCCATAGAAATCGCGGTGTCGTTGCCGATGACCTGGATACATACCATCGTCATCGCCTCGCTCTGCGTGGGATTCACCTTGCCCGGCATGATCGAGGAGCCGGGTTCGTTCTCGGGCAGGCTCAATTCGGCGAGACCGCATCGCGGCCCCGAACCCATCCATCGGATGTCGTTGGCGATCTTCATCAGCGACGCCGCGAGCGTCTTGAGCGCGCCCGACGCCATCACCAACGCATCGTGCGAGGCGAGCGCGGCGAATTTGTTGGGCGCCGATTTGAATGGCAGGCCGGTGAGCTTCGCGATGCGCGCGGCAACCTTCTCGGCGAATTGCGGATAGGTGTTCAGCCCGGTGCCGACGGCGGTTCCGCCGATCGCGAGTTCATAGATGTCGGGGAGGATCGCCTCGATCCGACGCAGATCGTATTCGAGCTGCGCGACGTAGCCGGAGAACTCCTGGCCAAGCGTCAGCGGCACCGCATCCATCAGGTGTGTTCTGCCGATCTTGATAATCGATGCGAATTCGTCGGACTTCGCGCGCAGCGCCTCGATAAGCTTCTTCAGCGAGGGGACGAGTTGGCGGGTGATCTCCTCGGCGGCCGCGATATGCATCGCGGTCGGAAACGTATCATTGGATGACTGCGCCATGTTGACGTCGTCGTTGGGATGAATCGGTTTCTTCGATCCCATCGCGCCGCCGGCGAGTTCGATCGCGCGATTCGAGATGACCTCGTTCGCGTTCATGTTGGTCTGGGTGCCGGAGCCGGTCTGCCAGATGCGCAACGGAAAATGATCGTCGAGTTTTCCCTCGATCACCTCTTCGGCGGCTTGCACGATGAGTTTGGCTTTCTCCGGGGGCAGCTTGCCGAGCTCCTGATTCACCTCCGCGCATGCGCGTTTGAGAAGGCCGAACGCGCGAATGACCGAGCGCGGCATCCGATCGAAACCGATCGCGAAGTGCATCAGCGAGCGCTCGGTCTGCGCGCCCCAGTAGCGATCGGCGGGAACCTCGATGGCGCCCATGCTGTCGGTTTCGGTGCGATGCGGACCGCGATGGTGCTGCTCACTCATGATGCGTGCTCCTTGGACATTTGTGTCTGATTTGCGCCTCTTCCCAGCGCCGTCAACCGCCCCTATTGTACTTGAGGTTTTGATCGCGGAAAGCGATATTTGGCCTGGAACTGTTCAACGCCGAGCGGTCCATATAGGTTAGAAAATACGCCCCACAAGAGAGGACAGTAACCCATGCCGTGGACGATTACCCGACTTTGCATCGATTGCGTCAACACCGGATGCGTGAGCGTCTGCCCGGTCAACTGCATTTACGAATACGTGGGACCCGACAAACAGAAGTTCCCCAACATGCTTTACATCGATCCCGATGAATGCATCGATTGTGGCGCATGCGAGCCGGAATGCCCATGGCAGGCGATCTTCGAAGAACCGGCGGTGCCGGAGGTTTTCAAATCCGACATCGATCTGAATCACGCGCTGCTGGAGCTGAAGGACCAATTCAAGGTGAAGGCTTTCGAGCAAGGAAAGCATCCGACTGCGGATGAGGTCGCGGAGAACAAGAAGAAATGGGGCCTGGATCCCAACGCCTAATTTCTGATTCGACAAAATCCGGTGAAATCGGCTCGTCAGGTGATGGCGAGCCGGTCTTGTTTTCGCGTCGCGCTGTGTGTTGCCGAACGAGTCAGTTGAGCTGAAAACGATCAAAATCGACGAACAATTCATCATTAAAAATTCAGCAAAGAACCATCGGAGCCACTTATGTCATACGTTGGATCCACCGTGGGAGGCGTGGCTTTTCGCACCACTGTGTCATTTTGACACCATCCCTGGTTAAGCGGCCGCTACCTTAATCCCGCCAAATCCACGTTGACTCAAATCGCGGGTCATCTTTAACCTCGATGAATACGTCAACGTGCGGACTTGTACTCCAAGCCGCCAGTTCCATTCGGGAGAATCTACGGAGTTATGCGAAGGCACATAGGACTATCGTCTGTTTCGATGGCAATTGCCGCAGCATTGGTATTATCGGCGCTCGGACTGCTGAGCGGACCAAGCTACGCGCAAGTCAAACCCGGCGATATGATCGGCGCCGACAATGCGGCGAAGGTGAAAGATATCGTCTCGCCCGGAGTCTATTACAAAGTTGCGCACGGGATGCAGCTGAAGATCACCCCGACGCAGCGAGTCGATTGGCCGCCTCCTTATAAAGATGCGACGGAAAAATATTCGGCGCAGGTACGCCTCAGCAACGATCACAAGAGCATCGTTGGCTATGTCGCGGGCCAACCGTTTCCGTTGATCGACCCCAACGACCCAGAGGTCGCCAACAAGATCGTGTGGAACAACGTGTTTCGTCCGATCACTACTGACGACTACGATCTTCGCTTCTACGATTGCGATTCCTCTTTCGAGCAGCGCGGCCCGCAGACCAAGCAGATCGAGTACTTCCAGATCGGCCACTATGCGGGTTATGACCTGGTCGGCCGCACCGAGGTCGAGCCGCTTCCGACCGACCCCGATTTCAAGACCACTGGACGTTATTGGCTGTTCGCGCTTTATCCCCTGCTTTCTCCGCAGGAAATTCGAGGGACCGGATTCATCCGCTGGCGCTATGCCGACCCGAAGCGTGGTGACGATACCTGGAGCCTCAGCGCAGGCGCTCGGCGCGTTCGCCGCGTCGACGAATCGATTCTGAGTTCCTCGACCACCGCGGGCGGGACCTCGGCCCACGCGTGGGATCCCGATCACTATTCGGGCTTCAATCCCAAGACCGAGCAGTATGACTACAAATTCCTGGGCGAGAAAAACATGCTCGGGACGGTGCACGCGGAGCATTCGCCTGAAGCGCGATGCCCTACCGATGGCGGCACCAGCGCATGCCCCGAGGCGTGGGAGATGCGCCATATGTACATCATCGAGGCGACACCGAATCGGCATCGGGTGAACGCGCTCGATTCCCGCACCATCATCTACATGGACAGCGAAATGTGGTTCGAGCCTTACATCGACACCTATGATCGCGAGGGCAAGCTGTTCCGCAGCCACATCTACTGGCTGGCGACGCGCGATCGTCCAGTGCCGGATGCGAAGGTGGCCATTTACCCTTTCAAGCGCTCGTTCGTGGTAGGTGCGGTTTCGACCGACGTGCAGTCGGGCCTCGCCACGATGTGCTATCTACCGGGCAACGAGACGCCGGAGCACGAGTGCTGTTACATCAACATGGGTGCGGTTGACAAGCAATTTTTCACCACCGACGCGATGGTGCGCGCGGCGAGTTTCTAGTCGTCGTTCGACCGAAAACTGTCAGTGCAATGGCGCGGCCTCTTCGAGGTCGCGCCATTTTTTTGGCGAAGTGAAGAAAGGAATCAGTTTAAGGTTTGAGTGTCTCGAAAGGTGGCATCATTCTTGAGACGAAAGAACAGCGAAGAGCGATGTCTGCACTTGCGCCAAGGTCACGATCAGGCAGGCAAGACGTGGCTTTTAAGGTTCGACAGCCAAGCTGACACCTCGTCAATTAAACGATCGGTATGGAAGCTGCATGAACGCACAGTGCGGACTCATGTTGAGCCGCCATCCACTCTTTGGAGTCACGAACATATGCGAAGGCCGAAAGGATTATCGTCTTCAGGAATCGCAACCGCCGCGGCCCTGGTGCTCGCGACGCTGGTGCTGTCAAGCGTACCAGGTCACGCACAGGTCAAACCCGGCGAAACGATCGGCGCCGAGAACGCGGCGAAGGTCAAAGACGTTGTATCGCCTGGCGTCTATTACAAAGTCGCGCACGGTATGTCGATGAAGATCGTTCCGACCCAGCGCATCGATTGGCCGCCTCCCTACAAGGATGCGACGGAGAAATATTCCGCTCAGGTCCGGCTCAGCCAGGATCATCGGACCGTCGTGGGCTACGTTGCCGGCCAGCCGTTCCCCTTGATCGATGCCAACGATCCCGAAGTCGCGACCAAGATCATGTGGAACAACGTGTTTAAGCCGATCACCAGCGACGATTACGATCTGCGCTATTATGACTGCGACAGCGCCCGCGAGGGCGGTTCCAAGCAGGGGATGCAGCTCGAGTACTTCCAGATCGGGCACTATGCGGGCTATGACTTGGTCAGCCGCACCGAAGTCGAGCCGATTCCGACTGACCCCGATTACAAGGCCACTAACCGGCTCTGGATGTTCGCCCTTTATCCAATCCTCTCACCACAGGAGATCCGCGGCACGGGCTTCATCCGCTGGCGTTATGGCGATCCCAAGCGCGGTGACGACGACTGGTCGCTCGGCGCTGGATCGCGCCGGGTACGCCGTCTTAACGAGAGCATGATGAGTAGTGCGACCGCATCGGGTACCGCGGTCACCATGTGGAATCCGGATCACTATTCCGGCTTCAATGCCAAGACCGAGTTCTACAATTACAACTTCCTCGGCGAGAAGAACATGCTCGGATGTGTTCATGCCGAACATTCGCCCGAGGTCCGCTGCCCGACTGATGGCGGCACCAGCGCATGCCCCGAGGCGTGGGAAATGCGTCATATGTACGTGGTCGAGGCAACCCCGCGCCGCGAGCGCGGAGCGGCCACGGGAGCGCTGCAGTCCAAAACCCTCGTCTATATGGACGCCGAGATGTGGTTCCCGCCGTATATCGATGAGTACGACCAGAAGGGCAACCTGTGGTACAACCACACGTGGTGGCTCGCCACCCGTGATCGTCCGGTGTCTGATGCCAAGGTCGCGATTTACCCCTTCAAACGAAGCTTCTGCGTGGGTGCCGACTCGACCGATATCCAGGCGGGCATAGCGACGATGTGCTATCTGCCCGGAATCGAGACGCCAGAGCACGAGTGCTGGTACATCAATATGGGCGCCGTGGACAAGGCTTTCTTCACCACGGACGCGATGGTGCGCGCGGCGAGCTTCTAGTCCTCGTTCCAACCTGAACCTGTCAGCGTAAAATGGCGCGGCCTCCTCGAGGTCGCGCCATTTTCTTGTGCGAATCATCTGCGCTAATGCGACAAGGAACTTCTCCTAATATATGAAAAAGTCGAGAATCGCCTTAGTAAAGAAGGTGCGTTGACATTCAAAGCAGGGATCCCTAATGTGCCCAGACGGTAAAAATTATCCCGTTCGGAGGTCTGCATTATGCGGTTTGATTTAGTAAAGGGCACCAAGCGCAAAATGACGGCGCTGGTAAGCCTGTGTGTCTCGCTCCTTCTCGGCGCCTCGGCATTCGCCCAGGTCAAACCCGGCGATTTCATCACCCCGGAAAATGCTGCCAAGGTGAAGGACATCGTTTCTCCCGGCGTCTTCTACAAGGTCAACCATGGGATGACGATGAAAATCGTCCCCACCGAGCGCATCGACTGGCCCCCTCCCTACAAGGATGCGACGGAAAAATATTCCTCGCAGGTGCGGCTCAGCAACGATCATCGGAGCATCGTTGGCTACGTGGCCGGTCAGCCATTCCCGTTGATCGATCCTAACGATCCGTGGGTTGCCAACAAGGTCGTGTGGAACAACGTGTTCCGTCCGATCACCAGCGACGACTACGATCTGCGCTTCTACGATTGCGACTCCGCTTTCACCCAGCGCGCACCGCAAACCAAGCAGATCGAATATTTCCAGATCGGCCATTACGCGGGTTACGACCTGGTCGGACGGACCGAGGTCGAGCCGCTACCGACCGATCCCGATTTCAAGACCACCGGCCGCTACTGGGTCTTTGGCCTTTATCCGCTGCTCGCGCCGCAGGAAATTCGCGGAACCGGATTCATCCGCTGGCGTTATGCCGATCCAAGGCGCGGCGACGACATCTGGAGCCTCGGGGCTGGAGCGCGCCGTGTCCGCCGTGTCAACGAATCCATCATGAGCTCGGCGACCACCGCAGGCGGAACCTCGGCTCATTCGTGGGATCCCGATCACTACTCGGGCTTCAATCCGAAAACGGAACAGTACCTGTACAAGTTCCTCGGCGAGAAAAACATGCTCGGATGCGCGCATGCTGAGCATTCGCCCGAGATGCGATGCGCCACCGACGGCGGCACCAGCGCCTGCCCCGAGGCGTGGGAAATGCGCCATATGTATGTGATCGAGGCGCTCCCGGATCGCAGCCGCATCAACGCGCTCGACTCGCGTACGATCGTCTACATGGACAGCGAAATGTGGTTCGAGCCGTACATCGATACTTACGATCGTGCGGGCAAGCTGTTCCGCAGCCACATCTACTGGCTGGCGACGCGTGACCGACCGGTTCCGGATGCCAAGGTCGCCATCTATCCGTTCAAGCGCTCGTTCGTGGTCGGCGCGGTTTCGACCGACGTGCAGTCCGGTCTCGGCACGATGTGCTACCTGCCGGGCACCGAAACGCCGGAGCGCGAGTGCTGGTACATCAACATGGGCGCGGTGGACAAGAGTTTCTTCACCACCGATGCGATGGTGCGCGCGGCGAGTTTCTAACCCTACGCGCGAAACCTGTTAGCCAAACTGGCGCGGCCTCGATGAGGTCCGCGCCAGTTTTTTTGGCGGCTCGCTATCAGTCGTGGTGGATGAAGGGGCAGGTTAACGTCGCCACGAAGTTTGGGTCGCTGTACAAGTTGAACGCGTCCGCGCATGGCACAAAAGCCACCCCGCGGAACACTTCGCTTGGGCGCGACACCTTCAGGGTTACGAATTCCTCGTCATAGGACGGCTTGGTAGCCTGAATCCGGTCGGTGATTACCACCAGCTTGGTCGGATCGGGCTCGCCGCCGGAGACTGAGCTGAACTGACCCGTGATCGCATAGATCGTCACGGTACCATCGTGGTTGATCACGCCGGTCATGTTTCGAAGGCCGGTCGTAGCGGATTGTACCGGGTAACCTTCGATGGTTTCCAGATGGTTCAGATCAAGCCCATTTTGCAGCGTGTAAACCAATTGCCAGGCGCCGTTGACCAGGCTCCACTTCTCGAGTCCGGCGAGTGGGTCGGGAGTTGGAAGAAGATTTCCGCTCGCGTCGGTTGCCAGGCCTTCGTCGGCAACGTAGAGCGTGGTCGCGTTCGCGAAGAAGAAACCGAAAGGAGTATACGGCGAGGGATTTCCGCTGCCGTCGGTGGCGGGGGAACCGAACAGTTCGACAATCGTATTGCCGGTCCCGGTCGGCAGTCCGTTGCCGGCGCCGTTTTCCACCTGAAAGAGTCCGTCGTCCCCGTTACCGCCGCTGCCCTTCGAGACATAGAGGTTGCCATTGTATATTCCGATGCCGCGGAAGTTGTTGTCCTTGATGTGCTGCTTTGCGGACTCTTTGTTAGAACCGCTATTGCGGTCGGTGGCGACATAATTTCCCAACTGGATCGAGGTGTTCGAGCCGGGCGTTCCATAGCGAGCCCCGATTGTGAGCCCGGGGCCGCAAGTGGTTTCGCCGGCGGGACATCCCGTCGTGTAGGTGGTCGAGTCGGAATTGCCCGCCATATAGAACTGAGTGCCGTCAACGGTGATCGCGGCACGCGGGTTGTCCCCGCTGTACGCGTTGCTCTCGTTTTGCACTGTGACTTTCCCGTTAGCCCCGATCAGCGCGACAGCGCGGTCATAGGCCGGCAGCACAGGCGGCTGCAGATTAGTGCCGGGCCCGGTGGTGTACGAATTGGATACGCCCTCGGCGCCGATCGGTCCCGCGTAGCCCATGTACGTCAGAAACGATCCGTTCGTGGACAGCATCAACGCGCCTTCGGATTTGGAGCTGAAGCTCGTAGTCAGACCTGAGAGTGGAAGTGTGTTGATGATCGGCAGGCCCGGCAGAGTCAGAAATTGATCGATGTGAATGCTCCCCTGAACGCCACTAACATTCGGATCATTGAAAATGAAAGGATACGTTTCGGAGCTGCCGAAAGTGTTGCCGTCATATGCGACCCGGCTGACTTCCAAGACGCCCGGTACGAACGGAAATCCGTCCCCGGGGAACTGGGGACCGCCGGGAAAGAGTTGTGACGGATCGGCGAATGCTGGCATCGCGATTCCCAGCAGCGCGGCGCCTGCCAGCAAATTCCGCAGCGCACGCGGTTTGAACAATGGCTTGATAGAGTTGAATGCAGACCTAAACGTAACTTTGAACATCGCTGTTCCTCCAGGGAGTTAGGTGATGGTTCGTGTTCAGAGCGCGAGGTTAGCGAGTGATTGTTAGATACCGATGAAGCTGGAATTAAACCCGAATGCCAGTTTGGTCACGATTTAGTTTCCGTATAAATCCTGTATTAGTGCCACGCCTGGAATGAAAAAACTTCCACCAATCTATCCCGGGGAAATTGTGCTCGAGGAATTCTTGAAGCTGTTGTCCTCGCTATGATCTGTCCGGGTTGTTGTAGTCGATTTGCCGCGGCTCTGATTGCCGCAACGCTCGGGTTCACAACTACCGCAACTCGTGTCGATGCGCGCGACAGCGGCAAAACCGGCAATACGAACGCGGCGAACAACGAACTGGTTCGAGGCCAGTTCTTCTCCGACGGCGTCGCGATCGACGAGTTCCATTGCGCTCCGAAGTCCGAGGGCAAACATCCCGTCGTGATGCTGCTTCACGGATGCGCGCCGAATCGCTTCGGCGCCGGCGAATTCAAGCAGATGTGCGTCGGACTCGCCGCGCGCGGCTACTACGCGATGTTCATCGAATACTATGGTCCGGATGGTGCGCCGAACTGCCGCGACCTCGCGATAACGCCCAGCCTTAGTCTCGCTCCGGAAACTCCGATTCCCGACGGCGTCTGGATGCGCGAGCTCATGTCGGCGCGCCGCTCGCTGGCGACCAATCCGAAGGCCGATGCTAACCGGCTCGGCCTGATCGGATTTTCTTTCGGTGGCACGCTGGCGGTGATTACCGCGGCGCTAAATCCAGATGTGGTCAGTGCGATCGTCGACTACTACGGTTTTTCAAACACGCGCGTCGAAGATGCGGTCGGGCGCCTTTCGAATTTTCCTCCGACACTGATCCTGCAGGGCGACTCGGACAGCCGCGCGCACGTCATCGACTCGATTCATCTGCACAATGTCGTCGCGAAGCTTCAGAAGGCGAGCGAGATCCGCGTCTATCCGGGGGTCGAGCACGGATTCAATTTTCGCGAGGCAGCCGGCTACGACGAGGAAGCCTCCGAGGACGCCTGGTCGCGCACGCTCAGCTTCCTCGATCGCCACCTGAAGTAGGGCTGACGCCTTCCTCTGCTCGATGGGAGAAGAAAAGACGAAATACCAATGAACTCAAACGTTTAATGGGTTTGTTTTTGCAGTTCTGATGTGGTCGCCACTCGTCCGGTGGGTTCGTTTATGTAATTCGGGCGATCTGTCTCAATGGGTTTGTTTCTAAGATTTGCTCCACTTCGACCACATCATTGGCCACCGCTTCCAGCTCTTCATAGGATAACATCGATTGCGTGACGCGGCATCGCGATCACTCTGAGTCCACGATTGGTATTCGAAATGGCGCGAATCAAGAAAGGGCTACCCTCCGTCTTCCGGTCCCGATCGATTTGCTAATGCGCGATCGATCTATTGTGCTGTGGATGACTCATGGACGATCAGTTGTTCCCGCGCTGGAGAATGATAAATCTTTCGAGTCACTCGCGGAGAATTTTCTATGGCAAAACGTCAGAATGCGCGCAGCTTCAAAATTGAGGGAAGCAGGGCGGAGTTACGGTGTTTGATGGACACCATCAGCGGAGCCTTGAAACGCACTGAGAAGGCATCTCAATCTGTAGCTGCACGGGGAAAAATCGGTGCGCTCGGCATCGAGGTGACGATCCGCGATCCAAATGCTAACCTGGCCGTTCGGCCGGGCAGCAGAGAAGAAGCGGCGATGCTTTTGGACGGTTGGGCTGAGAATGTGAAGTGCGCGGGCTGTGAAACTCCGGTCGCGCTGCTTTTCGAAGAGGAATACTTCGAATCATCGAGCGGACGCGGCGCAATGTGCGCAGACTGTATGAGAGCTGAACTCGACCGAGAAAGTGTCTAGGGCGCGGTGATGGCGACGATACGAACCTCGGAAAAGCTGACGCAGGGCGATCTTTATTCAAGGAAGCAGCTATCCGATAAGTTCAAAATCACTGATGCGACGCTGAACACCGGAGTCTTTCAGCCGAAGGGTCATGCTTCGATATGGCTATTCGTCACCCGGAAGAAGCCCCCCAATCGAACCCAATATGTTGACGCGCTGGTCGGCGACACGCTCCATTGGCAAGGACAAATCTCCGGCAGAACGGATCAACTCATTATCGATCACGAAAAGCGGGGGCTCGAACTGCTGGTCTTCTATCGTGAAGACGCGCGCGCGCCTTTCCGTTATGAAGGCGTTTTCGAATACGTGGAACATTCGGGCGGGAAGCCAACATCATTTAAGCTCCAACGAACGGGATAAACGCAGAAATCCGACCAAAGCATGGCCAGAGCTGGAGCAGCGGAATGATCGACGATGATCATTTTAGGAAATGGCTCGAAGATAAGATTGAACGTGAAGGTTTGTTAACGGATGTCGCTGCCGCTCTCCAAGGCGACGTACCGCCGCTTGAAAGCTTGCATACTAAATTCGGTGAATTGCTGGCCGCGATGGCGGTGTGCTTTCGCCTGAAATTAATGACCCCGACGCTGATAACTCTCTATACCGGTATGGATTTCGCGTCGTGGCTCGCCTGCACTAATCGCGGAGCTAAGACAAAACAAAGATTTCTTCCTTGGGTGAAAAAATATGTTTTGGCGAACGCCGGTGTCGATTGCTCCGCCATTGACCTCTATGCGGCAAGATGCGGAGTCCTCCACAACCTCAGTCCTGAATCGGACCTGAGTCGTTGGGGCAAGGCGCGACAGATTCTCTACGCTTGGGGCGACAGCGAAGTGGCCGATCTTCAGAAAATGATTGAGCGAGGAGAAATGCAGAATCGAGTGGCCGTGCAGCTCGAAACTCTGATCGAACGGTTTAGAGCGGGCATCACGCAGTTTCTTGACGACGCAGTAACCAGCGCAGTGCTCTTTGATGAACTACAGAAAAAGAACCTAAAGGTGTTCCGTTCGATGTCCAAAGAAGAAGGCGACCTTCTTTCTCGCTGGACTGACGAACTACTGGGATGACGCTTGCTCCCAAGCGTCGCTTGGTATCGACCCACGAACACCTCGCAATCAACTTGCGTCTGACTGCGAGTTCAGACGGCTAGAACAATCTCTTTTGGCCGTGCTTGAAGCCGCCTTGCTCGCCAATCGGCGACTGACCTGACGGCGACGGTCGCTCGCGTTCATGCGGCCGCTCTTGCTCGCGCGGCCGCTCCTGTTCGCGATCGCGATCCTTGTCGCGCTTGCCCTCGCGTCCACCGCCGCTGCGCTCGCGCCGGCCCTCGACAGGAACGATCTCGACCGAGCGCAGGAAACCCTCGCCCGCCGAGCGCGTGGTGATCATCGGATCGTCCTTGAGCGTGAGGTGCACGATGCGCCGATCGCGCGGTGGCATCGGATCGAGCCTCATCGCCTCATGCTCGCGCTTGGCCCGCTCGCCCATCGAGAGCGCCATCCGATGCAACTGCTGGCGGCGGCGCGCGCGATACGATTCGGTGTCGAGCAGAATCGGCATCGCATCCTTGATGCGGCGCGCAACGACCCGGTTGAGCAGGTATTCGAGCGCGTCGAGCGTCTGGCCGTGACGTCCGATGAGAATGCCGGAACCGTCGCCCTTGATCTCCAGCTCGAGCGATTCGCGATCGCCCTCGCCGCGTCGAATTTCCGATTTTTCGTTCATCAGCTCCAGGATCTGGGCGAGAATCGCCGATGCTTCCTGGACCTGCTCGTCGACGTTGGCGGAGCGGCGGTCAGCGTTGCCGTTGTCCTCCGTCGCACTTTCCGCCGATAAGTCCTCCGACTCGGCTTCCTGCACTCTCTCCTGGCGAGGCGGACGCGACCGCTGCTGTTCGCGCTCCGGCCGGGGCTGACGTGGAGGCTGTGGCGGCTGGGCAGACCGTGGTGCTGCCGCTTCCGATTTGGGCTGCTGGGGCGTCGGTGGAGACTCGCGCCGTGGAGACTCTGCGCGCTGCGCCTCGCGACGTTGCGGTGGCGGCGCCGGAGGCGGAGCGGTGACACCGCTGGTAGCGGCAACCTGTACGCGACGCGACACGCGTACGCGCGCATCGCGCGCGCCGAGTCCCAGTACTCCGGAACGCGGCGTCGCGAGGACCTCGATGACGACATCGTCCTCGGCGGCGCCGAGTTGCGCCAAAGCCTCGGAAATGGCCTGTTCGACGGTTGATGATGAAACTTCGATTGAGTCGTTGTTGCTCATGATGCGGGGGCAGCTTGTTTGAACTCGCGATTAAGAACAAATTGCTGGATCGCTCCCAGCACGTTGGAAGCGAAGTAGTATAGCGACAGCCCGGCCGGAAAGTTGACGAAGAAAATCGTGAAGATGATTGGCGACAGCATCATCATGCGCTGCTGATTGGGGTCGGGCTGCGTCGGCGTCATCGCCTGCTGGAAATACGCGCTGAGCCCCATCAGCAACACCAACACCGGAATTCCCTGGCAATGCATGAAGGGTAATTTTGGCATCCCTGCGATCGGAAAGCAGTCGGGCGCCGAGAGATCCTTCATCCACCAGATGAACGGCGCATGACGCAGGTCGACCGCATTGAGCAACGCCTCATAGAGTCCGATGAACACCGGAAGTTGGATGATCATCGGTGCGCATCCGCCGACCGGGTTGACGTGATTGCGCTTGTAGAGGTTGACCATCTCGCGGTTGAGGCGTTCGGAATCGTCCTTGAACTGCGCGCGCAAGCGCTCCATCTGCGGCTGCAGGCGCTGCATGCGGATCATCGAGCGCTGCCCTTTTATCGACATCGGTAACATCAGGATCCGGAGTCCGAGGGTCATCAGGATTATGTCCCATCCCCAGTTCGGGACGAAGATGTGGAACACTTTCAGGACTCGCAAGAACGCCAGCGCGAGGATACTTGCCCACCCGAAATTGATTGACTTGGTGAGCGTCGGGCTGACCGCTTCGAGCGCCTCCAGCTTCTTGGGCCCCATGTAGACCCGCGTCTTGACGCTCGCAGAGCCTGGGAACAGCAGCCGCGCGCTCGCCTCGGTGCCGAGGAACTCCATATCGAGCGTGCCGTCGGCAGGACTCACAGGCAGAAACGCATTCAGGAAGTAGCGATCGCCGAAGCCCACGAATGCGATCCGTCCCGACATGGGCGCGATGCCCTTTTTGAGCGACTTCTCGTTCTCGTTCAGCACCTTGTCGCCGACATCAGCCTGCAACGCCGGGATGTCGTAGTATCCCTCGCCACGCTCGGTGAGCGGCTCCATCATCGCGAGGCCGATGCTTGCCGGAGGCTTCGGCGCATTGACCGCGACCGCCATGTCGAATGCGTACTTGTCCCCCTCGAAGGAAAACGTCTTCTCGATTTTCGCGCCGTCGGCAGTTTGCGCATCGAGGGTGATGCTCGCCTGCTGGCCGTCGCGCAGCGCTATCTGTTCCGGCCCGTTGGCCGTGTAGTCGAGTTCGCGATCATCGGCGGCCTTGCCCTCCTCATCGAGCATCACGCCGAGTGGAAGCTCATCTGTCGATGACGCCCGGACCATTTCATAGGGTGGGCTGTCGGATGCCGCAGTCTCGCGATACTGCTTGAGGCGCAGCGACTTCAGCCGTCCGCCATGCGTCGTGAAGATCGCGTGATACAGCTCGGTGTCGACCTCGATGGTTTTCTCCGGAGCCTTCGACGTTCCCACAAGCGCTGCCGCACTTGGCGCCGCTATCACCGGAGTTGCAGGCGCCGTCATCGCGCCGCCCGATGCGACAGGCACGCCCGAGGCTGCCGCACTCGGCATCTGCTCGCCCGGCTTCGGCGGTGGGTAAAGTTTCTTCAGCACCAGTTCCTGGTACGCGAAGACCAGGCCTAGCGAGAGGAGGATTGCGAGCAGGAGTCTACTGGTGTCCAAACGATGCCTTCTCCAAGGTACTTTGGGCGCCTACTTGCGCCCCGCTCCGGCGCGCGCGGGCACCGGGTCATGCCCGTGGCCGCCGAGTGGATAGCATCTGGCTAGCCGCTGCGCCGCCATCGCGCCTCCGCGTATTACGCCGTATGCCGCAATCGCCTGATGCGCGTATTCCGAGCAACTCGGTTCGAAGCGGCAGGCCGGTCCATATATTCCCATGATCATCGGCGACACGATCGCGCGATAGATGCGCAGGATTCCAAGCGCGATCCGCGCCGCCACGCTGGGCCTGTCGGAAGTCACCGATTTAGATGGATTCGTCATAGAGACGTCGCGCGATTGCGAGGGTCGCCGCTTTGAGTTCGCCACCGATCGCGTCGGAGGTCAACTCACCTGCGCCATGGCGCGCGATCACGACCAGAGAAATTCCCGGATTGAGCATCGCTCGCAGCATCAGGCGGTAGGCTTCGCGCACGCGGCGCTTGATAAGGTTTCTGATCACCGCGCCGCCCACGCGTCTCGAGACCGTGACCCCGAGGCGCGATTTCTCGTTAGCGGGAAACCGTCCCGCATAGAGCACGAAGTGCGGGCTCTCGACACGCGCCCCATGACGCTGCAGATAACGGAACTCGGCGCTGTGATGGAGGCGGTCGGCGGGCGCGAAGCTCGCGGTCCCACGCGAGCGCGTCAACCGGGCTGCTTGGCCGGAATGTCGATCGCGAGTCGATGGCGTCCTTTGGCGCGACGGCGCTTGAGTACGTTGCGTCCGCCCGAGGTGGCCATGCGGGCCATGAATCCGTGGGTCCGCTTTCTGCGGCGATTGTGGGGCTGGTAAGTCCTTTTCATCGTTCCTGACCAATTTTAGCGATACTCGGGGCCCAGAATGCGGCCCGGGAATTTAGCGATATTTGCAGGATGATTCTGTATGAAACGAACGGACAATGGAACCACACCGGCGTGCTCGGAGCAAGCGCGTCCGCGAATTGGTTGTAGGTCAGTTTGATTTGAGACGCAGATCGCCGCTGGCAACACATTGAGTATAGCTGTTCGGGTTGCGTACCCAATTGCCATTGTTGGGCGGCTGTTTTGCGTTCACACGCGCCATCAGCGCTCTCACACGGCAATCCAGGTTAGAGTCGGATTCATGCACGACTCTCCATTGAGACAACGGCAAAGTAGGATCGGGCGCTGGCGGCACAATCACATACCAGCCTATCAGCGCGAGGGCGGCGGCGTGGCGGAACTTCATTTCCATTGGATGCGAAACCAATTGATTCAAGGATCATCCGTCGAGACGCACGTGCGAACTAGTCCACTTCGACTCAATCGCCGATCTCCTCAAACATATTCACGACTGACTCTCGCAGCGATGCGGAGTGAAACCAGTTGATGCGCGGGTCATCCGCCGCGACGCAAAGCGTCGATGACGCAAGGCGCTGGCTCAGCTGCACCGAATCCATCGCTGTGGACCCTGACGCTGGCTGATAAGATCCATAGGCTACCAAGCCCTTCTGCCGGGCCGCATCGCATTGCGAGGCATGCTCGAAGTACGCGAGGACTTCCCAATTCGCCAACCGCGCGGCAGTGTCCAGATTTCCATGATGCACGGGAGGCTGCATCAAGTACCATCCGGAGCTTTTATGCTCGGAAACGGACGGTGTTGGATTGGTCGCAGACGAGCTGCTCGCCGGATGGTGCTGGGCGGCGCATCCGCCGATCATGATCGAGAGAACGAAGATCAACCTGAGATAACACTTCATGAAAATGTTGTACCCCGCGAGCATCTCTGGTGCCATCTGTAAGGCACCCCTTCCAATCTTGTCCATCTGCTAATATTTAAGGTCTGGATCGCTCCCGACACTATGGAGAATCGAAACGATCGATCGCGAATACTCGCCCGAATACTCGAAACGCAAAAACAAACCCATTCGAGACTTCGAGGTCGTTTTCACTGGATGCTGGCAGGCCACTACCCTCGAATTACACAAACGAACCCAAATTATTGAGCGGATCCAAGCAATATTTGGAGTTACCCCGTTTCAGTGGAGGGTGAGGAGTTTGGGTTTAATGGTTGTAAGTGATGTGTCCTTTCGTAGTTGATCGGCGAGAGATAGTCGAGGGCGGAATGGCGCCGATGCGGGTTGTACCAGCCCTCGATGAACTCGAACACCGCCATCCGCGCCTCGAGCGGGGTCTTGAAGCGGCGGCGCGCGAGCAGTTCGCATTCCAGGGTCGCGAAGAAGCTTTCGCACATCGCGTTGTCGAAGCAATCGCCGACCGAGCCCATCGAAGGGCGCACCCCGGCTTCGCGGCAGCGCGCGCCGAACTGGATCGAGGTGTACTGGGTGCCTTGGTCGGAATGATGGATGACCGCGTCGGGGCGGCGCTGCCACAACGCGTAGTCAAGCGCCTCGAGCACCAGCTCGGTGCGCAGATGGGTCTCCATCGCCCAGCCCACGATCCTGCGGCTGAACACGTCGAGCACCACCGCGAGGTAGAGGAACCCGGCCCAGGTCGGGATGTAGGTGATATCAGCCACCCACAAGCAGTTGGGTTGCGGCGCCAGGAAGTTGCGCTCGACCAGATCCGGCGCCGGGCGCGCGTTGCGATCGCGCACCGTGGTATGGATCCACTTGCGCCGGCTGGCGCCGATCAAACCGGCCTTTTTCAACAGCCGCGCCACTCGCTTGCGCCCTACTTTAATGCCCTCTGCGCGGAGCTCGGCGTGGACTCGCGGCGCACCATAGGTCGCATGCGAGCGTTGATGGATCGCGCTCATGCGAAGGCTGAGCTGCGCGTCGGCTCGGCTGCGCGCCGAGGGCGGGCGGTGCCGCCATGCATAGAAGCCGCTGGGGGAGACACCCAGTACCCGGCACATCGTCGCGGTCCCATAACTGGCCTGATTCGCACTCACGAATTGGAACGCCGTGACGGCAGCGAGCCGGTCTCCGTCGCGAACCAGGCCGCGGCTTTTGACAAGATCTCGCGCTCTTCGCGCAGGATGCGATTCTCGCGCCTAAGCCGGGTGAGTTCCTCGCGCTCCGCAGTGGTGAGCCCATCGCTGCGCCGTCCTTCATCGCGATCGGCCTGCGCGACCCAGTTGCGAATCGACTGTGAAGTGGTCTGGAACTCCCGGGCCAGTTCTTCGGCGTTGCGTCCCGCCCGCACCAGCTCCACCATCTGCTGCCGATACTCCGGCGCGTACCGTTTGTGCGTGTTTCCCATCGTGGCTCTCCCTTACCCGCCCAAACCTCCTACTGTCCACGAAACCGGGTCAACTCCAATTTTTTGACGCATCTCGAAAAACGAAGCCAATATCAGGTGAGCACTGGCGCCGCCGGACGAGACTCGCGTTTTGGCAAAAACAAAAACAAAGCCAAATCATCAAGCAAAATAGCGGACTTATTCCTTAAGTGTACTTCGAAGATACCATAGTCGCGGCCGCTACCGCCCCCGGAACGGGAGCCGTCGCGATCGTCAGACTGTCGGGACCATCGAGCCTCAAAATCCTACACTCGATCTGGAACTCGCAAAACAAAGCCACTTTAGAGCCGAGACGGCTTTATCTTGGCGACATAATTGATCCGGAAACGCGCACTCAGATCGACCGAGCTATGGCAGTTGTCTTTCCTAAGCCGCACAGCCTAACTGGAGAGGACGTTGCGGAATTGCAATGTCATGGCGGAAGCTATCTGGTCCGCAGGATTACTGGTCTCGCGATGCGG
This sequence comes from uncultured delta proteobacterium, assembly GCA_963815835.1. Classification (GTDB taxonomy): domain Bacteria; phylum Desulfobacterota; class Binatia; order Binatales; family Binataceae; genus DATGKG01. Next base: position 170,347 of record CAWFIF010000001.1, on the reverse strand, counting down.
TTCGGGGCGCGCATGGCCGAACCCGGAGAGTTTAGTCGCCGAGCCTTTCTCAACGGGCGCGTCAACCTGATCGAGGCCGAAGCCATAGCAGATTTGGTTGCAGCTCGCAGTGAAAGTGCTCTTAGGCAATCTATTTCACATCTAACCGGAACATTGGCCGGTAAACTCACAGAAATGAGGCGAAAGCTGATTTCGATTCGGGCCTATCTCGAAGCCGAGATCGATTTCTCGGACGACGAGCGCCTCGAGCTCCCATCGCGTGGTGAGATCGCATCATCTATAGGGCACCTTTCCATCGATGTTGCGTTCTTGCACGACACTTTTGTGCGAGGTCGATTGACGCGCGAAGGTATACGATTGGCGATTGTTGGCAAACCGAATGTCGGGAAATCGAGCATCCTGAATCTTCTGCTCGGCACGGACCGCGCAATCGTTACTGCGGTGCCGGGAACTACCCGTGACATCATCGAAGACTCGATCCACATCGGCCCTTACCCGTTAGTCCTCCAGGATACCGCCGGGATTCGCGAGAGTTTGGACGAGGTCGAGAGAATCGGTATCGAGCGCAGCCAACGCTCGCTCGAAGATGCCGACCTCGTGCTCGCGGTCTTTGATTCTTCAGAACCTCTGACGCCTGAAGATGCGGCGATAGCGCATCACACGAAGGACCGGATGGGCATGGCGCTTCTGAACAAGAACGATCTGCCTCCGAAGGTACAGGCTCGTGAGCTGCGGGCTCTCGGGATCGACATTCCGATTCTGTCATTTTCCGCGCTACGCGCTGACGGAATCGAAGAACTGAAATGCGAGTTGCTGCGGGCGATCGAATCTTTGCGCGGGCCCGGGCATGGCGAAGAGGTGGCGATCTCTCGCGAACGCCATCGCGACGCACTCGCCCGAGCCCTCGAAGCGCTGGCTTCCGCGAAGCAGAGCGCGTTGCAATCGATGCCGCCGGAGATCATCGCGGTCGATGTCACGCTCGCGGCCGACGCGCTGGGGCAAATCACCGGCGAGGTCCACACCGAGGATGTGCTCGACGCGGTATTCCGCGAATTCTGCATCGGGAAATGATCTGCTAGGATTCGAAGCCGAAGAGGAGGAGCAGAGATTCACCACGGAGGCACCGAGACACTGAGTTAGGATGGGAACGGCTTGCGGCCATAGCGCCGCGCGCCGAAGAAACTTGGAGTAGAAAGGTTCGCGATCTTCATTCCAACCTTTGCGTCCCTGTGCCTCTGCGGCAATGCTCCGGCTGCCTGCCTCCTTGTAATTTAACACTACAAAATGTAGATGCTGTACAACGTCATCATAGTCGGCGCGGGACACGCCGGGATCGAAGCCTCGCTCGCGGCCGCGCGGATGGGCGCGAAGACGCTCATGCTCACCCTCAACCTCGATCACATCGGCCAGATGTCGTGCAATCCCGCGATCGGAGGAATTGGCAAGGGCCATCTGGTGCGCGAGATCGACGCGCTCGGCGGCGAGATGGGCCTCGCGATCGACGAGACCGGAATCCAGTTCCGCTTCCTCAATACGAGCAAAGGTCCTGCGGTTCGGGCGCGGCGTGCACAGGCTGACAAGGCCGCGTATCGCGCGAGGATGAAACGCGTGCTCGAGTCGACGCCGAATCTGCAGGTGCGTCAGGCGAGCGTCGAGCGTTTGATCATCGAGGATGGCGCGGTGCGCGGCGTCGAGTCACAGATCGGCGAGGTCTTCGAAGCGCCCACCGTGGTGCTGACCACCGGAACTTTTCTGAAGGGACTCGTGCACGTCGGCGAGAAGCATTTCTCGGCTGGACGCGTCGGCGACTTCGCCGCGATGGGGCTAAGCGATCATCTGCGCGAACTCGGCTTTCGCGTTGGGCGCCTCAAGACCGGGACCTGCCCGCGCCTTGATGGCCGCACGATCGATTACTCGCGTCTCGAGGTTCAGCCCGGCGACGATCCGCCTCCACCATTTTCGTTTCGCACCAAACGCATCGAGCAGTCGCAGCTCCCCTGTCATCTGACTTTTACCAACAATCGAACGCACGAGGTGATTCGCGCGAATATCGGCCGCTCGCCGATGTACTCAGGCACGATTCAGAGCCGCGGTCCGCGCTACTGCCCGTCGGTCGAGGACAAGGTGATGCGGTTCGCAGACAAGGAGCGCCATCAGATTTTTCTCGAGCCCGAAGGGCGCGACACCGTTGAGGTATATCCGAACGGTTTGTCAACCAGCTTGCCCCTCGATGTGCAGATCGCGATGGTGCGCTCGATCCAAGGCCTCGAGCAAGCCGAGATCATGCGCCATGGTTACGCGATAGAGTATGACTTCTCGGACCCGACGCAGCTCCATCCGTCTCTGGAGACCAAGCTGGTGCGCGGGCTGTTTTTCGCTGGGCAAATCAACGGCACCACCGGATATGAGGAGGCGGGAGCGCAGGGGCTGATGGCGGGAATCAATGCTGCGCTCCATGTGCGGTCTGAGCCTGCTCTGATTCTGCGTCGCGACGAGGCCTATATTGGCGTGATGATCGACGACTTGGTTACACGTGGAATCGGCGGCGAACCGTATAGGATGTTTACCTCGCGCGCCGAGTATCGTTTAGTGTTGCGGGAAGACAACGCGGACCGGCGGCTGTCGGCAATCGGTGAACGGCTGGGACTTTTAGATGACGCAGCGATGTTGCGGATGCGCACGAAGACCGAGGCGGTCGCAGCCGAACTTGCGAGGATCAGATCAGTTGTCGTTTCAGATACGCCCCCCAATCAAACGGTTCTTTCGGCGGTCGGCTCCTCGCCGATGACGCAGTCGGTACGCGCAATCGAACTCCTCAAACGGCCGGAGCTTTCCTATGCGACCGTTGTCAAGATGATGGGGCTCGAACCTGCTCTCGATTTCGACCAAGCGGCCGAGCTGGAAATCGAAGTGAAGTACGATGGCTACGTCAAGCGGCAGAGCGAGGCTATCGAGCGCTTCCGCAGGCTCGAAGATGCACCGATTCCCGAATGGGTCAACTTCGGTGCCGTCACTGGACTGTCCACGGAGGTCAAGGAGCGACTATCGAACCTGCGCCCGCGCTCGCTTGGACAGGCGGCCAGGATGCCCGGGATAACGCCGGCGGCGGTGTCGCTATTGGCGGTGCACATCAAGGCGAAGCGCAACCGGGGCTCGATCACAGTGTGACCTTGTCACGTTTCACGTGAAACATATCTCACCTGACGCTGCCGTCGATCCAGGTCAAGTCGCCAAATCGGTTCGGTCCTCGATTGAGGCGTTTCTGCACACGGTCCCCCGCGTCGTCGAGGCTGAGTTTCCCGAGCGCATCGAAAAGCTCGCTGCCTGCGTGGCGCTGTGGGGGTCGAAGATGAACCTCACCGCGCATCCGAAGGACCCCGAGGAAATCGCGTTCCATGTTATCGATAGCGTGATGCCGGTCATCTTGGCCTTTGACAAATCGAGCCTCTTAACGGGTCAGTTTGCGAAAGATAGGAAGATATTGGATCTCGGTAGCGGCGCGGGATTCCCAGGGCTGGTGCTCGCAGCAGCCTCGACGGCGCACTTCACCTTGGTTGAGTCGCGGCGCAAGCGCGCCAGCTTCCTGCAAGTCGCCCTAGCCGAAATGGGCCTAAAAAATGTCACGATAGAGGGAAAGCGCGCGGAGGATATCGGCCTCGCGGAGCGGTATGACCTAGTGACGGCGCGCGCCTTCGGCGATGCGGCAGACTTCTTCGCGCTGGCGGCGAGGGCGCTTAAGCCAGGTGGTCTCGCGATACTATACGCAAACCCGTCACAGCGGCTCAGCCTCGAGGTCCATCAGCTCATCGAGTATAGCGTCACGCGTCGAGGCGAAAAGATCGATCGCATCCTGGCGATATGGCGACGGCTTGTGGATTAGCCTCGCGCACGGAATTGATTTCATCGATCGAGAGGGTCATTATCCTGGGAGGTAGGCATCGTTTCACGTGAAACGATGGGTGCGGTGAGGCGAGGCGGTGGGCCGAGTAGTCACTATCGCGAATCAGAAAGGCGGCGTAGGCAAAACTACCACCGCGATTAATCTCGCTTTCGCACTCTCACAATGTGACCGCCGCGTTCTCCTCATCGATCTTGATCCTCAAGGTAATGCGACCTCGGGACTCACATGTTCCGAAGAGATCCGAGTTGCGCTCGCATCCGGGCGGACCATCTACGAGGCGCTCATCTCTGGCGGCGCGATCCATGACATCGTTCATCAGGTGCGACCGAGTCTATTTCTCGCCGGTGCCGATGCCGATCTCGTCGGTGCCGAGATCGAGATGGCGACGATGCCGGGCCGTGAGCGCAGGCTGCGAGCCTTGCTATATGGCGTGCGCGACGAATATAACTATGTTCTAATCGATACGCCGCCCTCGCTGGGATTACTGACCCTCAATGCACTCGTCGCTTCCGACTCGGTGTTGGTTCCGATGCAGTGCGAGTACTATGCGCTCGAAGGGCTTACCTCGTTGATGGGCACTATCAAGCGCGTCAAGGAGCAGCTCCGTCCAGCACTCGAGATCGAAGGCCTGGTGCTGACGATGTTCGATTCGCGCAATCGCCTTTGTCATGAAATCGCGCGCGAAGTCCGCGAGCATTTTGGCGACAAGGTTTTCAAAGCCGTTATCCCGCGCAATGTCCGATTGTCCGAGAGCCCGAGTCATGGCCTTTCGGTTCTCGAGTACGAGAGCAAATCCGCAGGCGCCGAAGGATATCGCGAACTCGCGGCGGAAATTCTCGCCCGCGAAATTGCGGCGACCCAATCGGCGTCGGCGCAGCACGAGTCTTCAGAGTCTGTGACTGAGGAGATACACAAATGATTCGCAAACCGTTGGGCCGAGGCTTAGGCGCCTTGATTGAAAGCACGGTGTTCGAGAGCCCCTCGCCCAAGGCACAAGCGTTGCGCGAGAACTCCTCGATCACGATGGCGCCGGAGGCGCGAATTTCTGCGGGGCCATTTCAGCCACGCCAACACTTCGATGCTGAGCGGCTCGCAGAGCTGACGCGCGCGATTCAGAGCCAGGGAATCATCGAGCCGCTGATCGTGAGAGTCGTCGGCAATCCCGATGATTTCGACGGCCCACGCTACGAGCTGATCGCAGGCGAGCGGCGGTTGCGCGCGGCGCGCGCGGCCGGTCTCGAAACCGTACCGGTGATCGTCCGCGATCTCGACGATCGCGCGGCGCTGGAAATGTCGCTGGTGGAAAACCTCGCGCGCGAGGAATTGAATGCGGTTGAGGAGGGGCGCGCATTCGCACGACTGAGCCGCGAGTTTTCTCTCAGCCACGACGACATCGCGAACCGGATCGGCAAGAGCCGTCCGTACGTCAGCAACGCGATTCGGTTGCTCGATCTTCCCGAAACAATTCTCGAGATGATCGTGCAGGGACAACTCAGCGCCGGTCAGGCGCGCCCGCTCCTGGCGTTGTCGTCGGCGGAGGCGCGAATTACCGCCGCGCGGAAAATCATCGAAAGCGGCATAACGGCTCGTGGAGCCGAAGAGATAGCCGCAGCCCATCGCAGGCACTCCGGCAATGGGACATCTTCGCGCGCGCGCGCCGACGGCAACTCCGATCCCAATCTGAATGCGCTCGTCGATACTCTGCAGCGTGCGCTCAAGCGAAAGGTGCGGGTGATTCGCCGGCGTGGCAAGAATCCCGGCCGAATCGAGATCGACTACTACGACGAAAACGATCTCACCGCGCTCGCCGCGATGCTGACCGCGGCTACCCGGCAGGTCTCCGCCCACGCCTAACCGGGATGATGGGCTTCCTTCGATAAGGGTAACGTCGATCAGGAACGGAGGTCGCCGTTGCCGAGCTTGCGATGGAAAAACTCGAGCGCGAGGCCGTAGGAGATGCGCGCCGCCGCGGGATCGTAGCGCGGCCCTTCGTCGCGCATGAAAGCATGCGCCGCGTTGAACTCATGCCATGTGAATGAGAGCCCGGCGCGCGACATCGCATCGTAGATAGCCTCGCGACCTTCGCGCGGAATGTGAGGATCCTGGCGGCCGAAGATCATCAGCATCTCGGCGGCGATGTCGCCCACGCGCGCAAGCGAATCGTCGTTCTTGCCTTTGCCGAGACTGTGCTCGTGGATGTCGGTCGGATACCAGCAGGCCGCGGCGCGCACTTCGGAGTTCATTGCCGCGCGAAATGCTAGATGCCCACCGATACAAAATCCCGCGACGCCGAGCTTCCCCGTGCAGCTCGAATGCGTCTTGAGAAACTCCAGCGCGGCGCGCGCGTCATCGTCGTAGCTCGCGACGGGCTTGGTGATTTTGAGTTCGTTGCCGCGCGCCGTTCCGATCTCATCGTAATGAAACGCTACGCCCGCGGGCAGAAACTCGTGATAGATCTCGGGCACCGTGACGATGAATCCGTGTCCGGCGAACTGCGCGGCTATCCGCCGAATCGGCGCAGTCACTTGATAGATTTCCGAATAGAGGACGATGCCGGGATAGCGTCCATCTGCGACCGGCCGGAATATGAATGTCCGCATCGGTCCGCTCGGCGTCTGGATGTCGGCGAACTCGTCCTTGATGGTCACTTATATTTTTCCCTCGACTCCGCTTTCGCTCCGGCTCGGGAGCGGCTGCGCCGCGGCTTCGCCCGCTTCGCGTCGTAGGCCAAAAATTTATGCCAGATCACTATGCATCGCTTCCGTACTCCACAACCGAGCGCGATCGTGAATCAGATGTCGTCGGAAGTCGGGTAGTACTTGTTGTCGCCCAACGCGTCGACCGCGGCCCAAAACTCCGGCCCGCCCGCCTTCATCGGAGCTTCGAGCGCCCACGCCTGACGCTTGTAGTTCCAGCTCTCCGGACGAAGCCGCTTTGCTTCCTCAAAATATTTCTGTGCGTCTTGCGCATGGCCGATTTCCACCAGGTACTCGCCGAGGCGGAAGTTTGCCGCCGCGCGGACGTGAGCGTCACTCGGCGTATGCATCCGGCGCAGAACCTCTTTTTCGCTCAGCGCGAACTTGCTCGCGGGGCCGTTGGCGACCCAATCGCGGATTGCGTTGAGGTAAGCGTTGCGCTTCGCCTGCAGCTGGGCAAGCGCATCCGGAGGAATCGAAAAGTTGGTGCGATCCATCTTTCGAAACGCATCGCTAGTGCCCGCGGGTTCCGATGGGCGCACGATTTTCCCGTTCTCATCGATCCAGACTGCGTTGGGCACATTCACCATATCGAATAATTCGGCGACGATGTGGCGTCGATCGACGAGGCATGGGTAAGTAGGATTCGCCGCCTTGATCCACGGCTCCGTGGCTTCGTTACCTGCGCTATCGAATGCGACTGCTATCGGAAGGAATCCCTTCGGCCCCAGTTCGGTGTAGAGGGCTTGCCACACGGGCAAGTCGAAACGGCATCCTCACCATGAGGCCCATGAGACTAGCAGGATTTTTTTGCCGCGATGCTCCGACAGCGAATGCATGCGGCCCTCGAGGTCGGGGAGCGAGAAGTCGGGCGCATCGAGTGAGGTGAGTGCGCGCTTGCGATTCTCGGATGCCTCGCCGAAGCACCACACCTGATGGGTCTCATCGGCGACCACGGGCTGCCCGATGAGGTCGGCTAGCGCTGCGAGGTTGTAGCGGCCGCCACTTTCGAATTTAGCTTTTCGTGCGGGAGGAATCGGATAGCATTGATCGCCCTTGCAGAAGCCCTCGGGCTTGTGCTCCAAGCCGGACACCCGCGTGAAGTCGCCCGCGCTCAGCCACAATCCATTTTTCAATTCCGCATCGACGCTCCTGGTGACGTTCTCGCCGTAGATGATATCGATTGCCATGTGTGCACTCCCGCGCGATAGGAATTCGCCGCTCGCGCTATGCTAGTCGCTAGCAGCGTGTCAGAGAAGCAGTAAAAGTTTTAGGCGCGTGCGTTCCCGGGACAGCTAGATCCAGAAGAGAATTCCGCGAGTCGGGAGGTTGATCGTGCGTGCGATCCCACGGGCATACAGCGCGATCTGCGCGCGATATTCATCGAGGCGCGAGGCGATCGCGAGATCGGTTTTGAAATCGACGACGTTCCAAATTGTCTTGCCGTTCCAGCCTTCAGCGAATGCAAGATCCGCGACTCCTTCAACAATCGCGCCGTCGTCGAGTTTCAGGAGGACAGGGCATTCGCGGCGCATGTCGGAGCTGCCTCGCACTCGCGTCATCAGCGGCGACTTGAGCGCGAGCGATACCGCACGCGCGGCGGCCGCGACTTCCGCGTCGTCAGCGCCGAGCATGCGGCCTTCGGCGGCAACTGCGGCAAGGATCGCGTTGTCAGAAGCATCGAGGCTGACCCGAAGCATCGCCAGATGAACCAGGCTGCCGAAGCGCGGTCCATGCGGCCGGTTGGGATCGCGCATCGTTTCGATGACTTCAATATCGATCCCATCGATCCTGGTCGTGGCCAAAGTCGAAAGCTCGGTCGCGGTATTCACGCGGATGGTCGCCGCTTCGCCGGTCGCGATCAGCTTCGCGCGCTGATCATTCCATGCATTCCATTGTGCGATGCCTCGCGTCGAGCGCTCCTTCTTTTCGTCCTGTTCGAGCAGCCGGATCTGTCGCAGGCCCATGGTCTCGCGCACGTCGAGTTCGAGTCTCGATGGATCCCACCAGACCACGCGATGCGATCCGACCCGCGCCTGATGCATTCCGGGCGCGACCGATTTCTCCTTTCCCGAAGCTCCGTAGCCATTCGGCCTGACGCGCACGCTGTCGTCGCCGAATTCGGGAACCCCTGGCGGCGTTCGAGTGATTGGACCGCGACGTTTTTTTGGATCGGGATAAATCGCGGGGCTCAATCCCTGCAGCCAGCCCTCGCGCTCCTCGTCCCCGACCGCCGGCACCACCAGCAGATCGCGCGCGCGAGTGGCGGCCACGTAGAGCACGCGAATGGCTTCCTCATGCTCACGGCGTCCCTCATCTTCGGCATTGTCGAGCAGCTCACGCGGCGCATAACCGGCGAGGCGCTGCGCGCAAAGTTTTTTGGCGGGGTTCACATGCCGGGAGGGCTCGCGAGTTTCCCTGCAGGTGAGATCAGCGAGGATGACCACTGGAAACTCCAGCCCCTTCGCGCGATGCACCGTCATGATGCGCACGCCCTCGGTGCCCTCCTCGACGACGGGCACTTCGCTCGCCTCGTCGCGTTCCGCGCGCGCCTCTAGCTCGTCGACGAATCCCCGAAACGAAGTCGCGCCGCCACGCGATTCGTAGCGCCGCGCCATGTCCATCAAGCGCATCACATTCGCGAGCGCCTGCTCCCCGGTCGGCCAAATCGCGAACCCCGCGTGCGCACGTGTCTCATTAAGCACGCGTGAGATGGTGTCGGCGATCGGTCGGCGATTCCGTCCGCGATGGAGATCGCGCAACAGCGCGAGCGCATGTCCTACTTGGCGCACCTCATCGGATGCTGAGTCCTTGATTTTCCGAAACGGATGCAAACTGCCCAGCGTCTCGCGATATTCGAGCAGCGCGCCGTCGGAGAGCGCGAACACCGGCCCGCGCAGCGCCGCGAACACCACCAACTCGTCGTCGGGGCGCTCGATCGCGCCGAGCAGGTTGCGAATCGCCTCGACCTCCTCGCGCTCGTTGAACGAGCCGCCCTTCACCAGCACGTGCGGAAGATGACGCGCTTCGAGCGCACGGATGTAGGGGCGCGTGACATCGTCGCCGAAGCTGTTGAGGCGTCGAAAGAGGATGCATACATGGCGCGCCTCGATCGGCACCCGCTTGTCCGGCGCTTCGCGCTCAGTCACCGTCCATCCACTCTGCTTGATCAGCCAATGGACGTAGGCGGCGGTCGCATCGGGCAGCGATTCGTCGATCTTCCATTGACGTATGTAACGGCCGTCATCCGAATACGGCGCGGGCACCGGAAGCACCACGATCGAGGGCTGGGTGCTGACGCCCTCGCGAAATTTCTGCAGCGGGACATAAGCCGGTTGCGTTTCCGATTCGGCGGGCATCAGCGGCGCAATCGCGGCGTTGACCATTTCCTGGAGTTCCACGGTCGCGCGGAAACTCACGGTCAGATGCTCGAGCACGGCGCCCCGCTCCATCAGCCGATTCTTGAGTCCTTGATAAAGCGAAACGTCGGCGCGCCGAAAGCGATAAATCGATTGCTTGGGATCGCCGACGATGAACAACTTTCCGGGCGTCGGGCGCACATTTTCCCAATTCGATTCGGCGGGATCATCGGCGGACAGCAGCAGGAGAATTTCCGCCTGCAACGGATCGGTGTCCTGGAATTCGTCGATGAAAATGTGGCTGAAACGATGCTGGAGATCGGCGCGAACGTCGGGGTTGTCCCGCACCAGATCGCGCGCCACCAGCAGCAGGTCGAGAAAGTCGAGCACGCCGGCGCGCTGCTTGAGCGCCTCGTAGTATTCGATCACCGGGCGCATCTCCTCGCGCAGCAACGGCGCGAGATCCTTGCCCGCAGCCTCGCGAAATTCCTGCAAGCGCGTATGCAGCGCGCTGCGCATCGCGAGGACCTCGGCGCGCGGACGCTCGCCGAACATCTCGCCGCGATTGCCCCAGTTGAATTTGTTCTGATTGCGGATGAGGGAGCAGAGCACGTGCTCGAGCGCATCGTAGTCGCGCTCGCGCTGCGGGCCTTCGAGGCGCGTGGCTTCCGAAACCGGCCGGCTTATCTCGTCGAGCGAGCGTCGCAGCCAGTCCTCGGGACGTCCGTCCGCTGCGATTCGGGCAAGCTTCTCGATGTCGTCGACGATCCGATCGATCTCGCGATCGCGATCGAACGCGACGCGCTCCCATGAGGCATCGAAGTCGCGCCACTCGCGCAACGCATTCGCAGCCGCGCGCGCGATCGGCCGCGGCCCTTCTCCTTGAATTGCGTCGCGACGCCGCAGCAGCCGGCGCATTCCCGGCCCGGGCTTTTTCAGCGTCTCTTCGAACCATCGCTCGAAGGCGCCTTCAAAGAGAGTGGTCGCAACATCTTCCGGTGCGACCTCGAACGCGGGATCGACGCGGGCCTCGACCGGGCGCTCGCGCAGCAGATCGGCGCAGAATGAATGGATGGTCCCGATGCGCGCCTCTTCCAGTTCCGGGAGCGCGCCGAGAAGATTGTCGCGCTCCTTGTCGCTGAACGCCTTGTCGTCGTGGCGTGCGCGCTCAATTTCCTCGCGCAGCCGCAGCTTCAACTCGCCCGCCGCTTTTTCGGTGAAGGTCACAGCTACGATGGTGGCCAATCTTGCCCGTCCAGACGCGATCACCGCGATGATGCGATTGACCAGCTCCGTGGTCTTTCCGGTGCCGGCCGCGGCCTCGATGATCAAGGTGGTATCGAGGTCGTGCCTGATGCGATCGCGCACGCGCTGGTCGGTCGGCGTCATGGCTTGGCTCGCAAATTCCACAGCGGCGTCATGTGCTGCGCCTCTTTGCTTTTGGTCGCGACTCCGTTGGGTGCCGTACCGCCGGCCTTGATGCGCATCCGCTGCTCTTCATAGGGACCGCATACGCGGCGGAAGTTGCACCATTCACACTCGCGAGGCTCGGGAGCGGCGGGCAGGAATCCCTCTTTCAAGCGCACCATCGAGGGTAGCGACGAAATCCAGCGCGGCCGCGCGGGCGGTCTCATCAATCTCGACGATGCGCTCCTCGTAGTTGCCGGTCGCCGTGCAGTAGTAGAGACGCCCCGAGCGCACCGGCTCGGCCAGCAACCGCTCGGCCGCGAGCGCATACAGCACCGGCTGAAGCGTTTTGCCTCCCGCGATGATGAAATTTTTCTGCGCGCGTACCTTGCCGGTCTTGTGATCGGTCACTCGCAGCACGCCGTCCGCCGAGCGCTCGATCAAATCGATTGAGCCTCGCAGCTTAAGGCCACCCGCTATTTCGATTGGATCCTTCGAGCTCGCTGGGTCGGCGTGGTCGCGGTTTTTGAGTCCGAAGGCGAGCTCGAAGCGCTCGGGACAAAACTTCTGCGGATCCTGCGACGCGCGCCGCAGCCATTCGCGCAGATCGGCGCGAATCGCGTCGATACCATCTTTCCACACGCGCTCGATGGCGGGCGCGAGGTCGTCGCGCCATCGTTCCGCCACATCATCGACGAGATGCTCGAGCTCAGCCTGCGCGGCGTCGAGATTCGCGTGCGTGACAGGAAGCAGGCGCAGGTCGCGCAGCCGCGTGAGAATCTCAAACTGGATCTCGTGCGTCAGGCTGCCGCGCGTGAGCGGATCGATCGCCTCCAGCGCTTCGGGTTCCTCGCGCGGTTCGAGGCGAAAGATCGCTTGCAGCATAAACTTGTACGGACACTTGGAGAAATTCTCCAGCGCGGTGGGCGAGTAGGCGCGGCCGTTTGCAGCCGTCGAGATCTGATGGTGCTCGAGTGCGCGCATCGCACCCGGTCCAGGATCGACCAAGCCGTCGGCGCTGGTCCACTTAGGACGCCATCGCCGCGCGCGAGCGCGCAGCGCACGCGGCAAATGCGGATTGGAGTCTTCATTCAATAGATAGTGCGCCGCCCCGATGGTCTCCTCAGGATCCTTGCCGACCAGCTTGTTGAGCACCGCGAGGTCGAATTCCGCAGTGTCGATTGCGACGTTTTCATTTTCCGGCGCGGGCCATCCGAGCCGCGTCGCCTGCTCGCATGCCGCCCGGCGCGCGAGTTCGGCGAATCCGGGAAGGCGTCCCTCGGCCGCTCGCATCAGCTCCAGCGTATAGAACGAGGGCACGCGTGGACGTCCCTGGTCAAGGTCGACGCGCGGATACGAGAACATCGCCGATCGGGTCGCGGCTCCGCCCGCGAGGCGCAACGCGAGACGTTCCGCATCGGAGCGCGTCGATTGAGTTTTCAAATCGGGGCTGACCCGGCGACGTATCGCATCAGACAGGATCGGATCCTCGGTGAGCTTCTTTGGAAACATCCGCTCGGCGAGGCCGGGAACGATCACGAGGTCGAATTCCATTCCTCGCGCATACGCGGGCGGCGCGACGAACACGTGTCCATAACGGCGCTTCGAGGGGCGAGCTTCGAGGCGGCCGAGCCGCTCCGACAAAACTGTGCGCACCTCGTCGAGGCCCAGTGGACCCACCGGCGCCATCGGTTCCAGTTCAGCGAGTGCGGACAGAACCGGCCCGGAATCGCGCACCGCGAGCATCGTCAGCTCGCGCAGATAATCGAGCCATTCGCGCCAAGTCGCGCTGATTGGATGCGCCGCGAGTTTGTCGATGATCGGGAGCGCGACGGTCTTAAGATGATCGAGGTCGATGAGCTGGCGATCGATCCATCCGCCTTCTTCCGAAGGAAGTTCGCTGCGCTTGCGGCGCAGCTCGGCCTCCACACCCGCAAGGCGACGCCGCCATCGATCGCGCCCGCCGATGACCGCGGATTCGACCAGCAGCTGCTCCCATCGCCACGGCGCTTTGAGAGTGCCCTCGACGACCGGCAACGGGCTGACCTCGGGCGGTTCGGTCTCGGGAAGCGGCGGCGGCAAAATGAGATCGGTGGCGAGTGGCGCGGAAAAAACTTCCGCCTCTGGGAGTGTGAATGCGCCGGCGTCAGCAATCGCAGCGTCGGGATCCGGAACCTGCGCCAGCGACAGATACTCGGCGAAACATTTCGCGGAGAGATTCTCGCTCGCGCACCAGAGCAGTTGCAGGAGCGCGCGGCCTCCAGGCTCGGGTCGGCGCGTGCCGGTTGCGAAGTACGCGGGAATTCCGGCGCGGTTGAGCGCCTCCTCGAGGTAGGGGCCATAGCGCTCGCCGACGTGGCATAGCACGGCGATTCGATCGAAGGCGACGCCGCGGCGGGCCTCATCCTGGATGCGACGCGCAATCTCCACCGCCTCGTGCATTTCACCGGGCGCCGAGACAACCGCGACCGTGCCGTCGAGCCTGGATTCCAGCGGCGCATTCGAGAACAGATGGTCCTGTAGCCTTCGAAGCGAATTCGGTTGCGAACCTTCTTCGCCATGGAGCCCGATGGTTTCTGAGTTGAGCGCTTTCTCGAGAAATGACTGCGTCAGTTGGTCGCCGGCAGGAATGGTTGCGAGGAAAGAAGGAGCGTGCGAGCAGAGAGCCGCGACCAACGCGGACTCGAGCGCGGTCTCGATGGCCACATCGAGCATCACGCACGGGATTCTGGCGAATCGAGGAGAATCGCTCGCCAGCAGTGAGTCCGCCGCAGCGAGCAGGATGCTGGCGCGATCCGCGAGCTTCGCGGCTTTCAGCTCGGCTTCGAATTCAGTGAGCGCGTTCGCAAGGGCATCAGCCGCGCCGCCTTTACCTTGCAGCGCGTTCGTCGAGATCCGATTCAGCCGCAGCTCCGAGATGGTGCGTGCGAGCGCGCGAGGAAAACCCGGCCGATCGATCACCGGCTCAAAGTAGGCGAGCGCACCGGTGCCCTTGAGGCGATGCACAACGCGCGCGGTTATCGCCTCGATCGCGAGCCCCGCCGCCGGAGCCAGGGCGTGCTTGTTCAGATGATCGCTCGCGAGCAGTCCGGCGAGGCGGTTTAGCGTCAGGCGATGAATCCCGAACGTCGCGCCTCGGCCAAGGGAGATGCCGCGCACGAGATCATCGGCGGCTTCTCGGCTGGCCGCGATCACCAACGCCTCGGTGCCGGCAGGCATCGCTTCGAGGAAAGCGGCAGCGGCGCGGATACGCTCTGATGCGCGCGGCGAACTGACTATCTCGCACGGATTATGTTTCATCCGCGGGTCGTATGGTTGATAATGTTTCGCGATTGTAAACTAATCGTCCCGCGCTATGGAAACCTCCGCAAGAGGCCCCGCCGCGGCTTTCCACACGCATTCCCGATGTGCCGAGGCGCTGTTAGACTCATCATGATGCGCATCCTGCTGACGTCCGCGCTATTTCTGATGCTCGCGGGTGCCGCGTTCGCCGCCGACTCTCCCGCGCCCAACCAATTTGGCGATGTGCCGCTGGGCGCTTCCCTGCACGAGCTCAAGGCGCGCTATCCCGAGGCCTCGCGAAACCCCGACAGCGACCGTCATTTCCAGGTTTATCAGGTTCCGACGCTTCACGGCGCGAGCCTCAAATCTCCCGGCGCATTTCAGATCTATCAAGGTCGCGTCGTCGGCGGGCAGATTCTGCTCGATACGCACAACGCACAGCATTGGTTCGATGCGATGGTCGCGCGATACGGCAAGCCGGACAGCTGCACCTACTGCAATGACCCCGAAAGCGCGACCGCGGTTTGGCATTGGGACAGCGGCACGATGCTCAAGATCGAAGGTGAGATGCTGACCGAACTCACCAGCGAAGGCGCCGCGCAACGCTCGGCATGGCTCGCGCGCGGCGACTCCAACGACGAGCTCGCGGATAACGGCGATGAAACCACCGACGAAGGCGAAGCGGCGCCAGCCGCGACATCGCATAAGCATCGGCATGCCGAGGGCCACGAAGCCGCTCCCGCCGCATCGCCGCAACCGCATCAGGCACGTGCGCCCGGATGGAGTGGCTACTACGACGACCTCAATTCGCGCCTCGAGCACTGGCTCGGCTGGAGCAAGTAGCAGTTGTCATCGTAGTCGCGCCGACGTAATCCTCAGCCGTGCAATGGAATAACTCGCCCACCGCGCGCCTGCCGCCGGGTCCCGGCATCATCGAGACCTTCAATTTCGTGCGCAATCCAGTCAAGTTCATGGACGATTGCGCGCGACGTTTCGGCGATTGGTTCACGGTCCGCGTTCCCGGAGTCTCGCCCTTCGTTTTCACCAGCGATCCAGCCGCGGTTCGCGAGGTTTTTCTCGGCGACCCTGAGCAATTGCACGCCGGCAAGGCCAACCGGCCGCTCGGCGCATTCATGGGCGAGAAATCGGTGCTGTTCCTCGATGGCGCCGCGCATCTTCATGATCGGCGTCTCATTCTGCCCGCCTTCCAAGGCGAGCGGATGAGAGTATATGGTGCGATGATGCGCGCGATCGCGCGCGAGGCGATCGCGCGATTCCCGATCGGCGAGACTTTCCCGATTCATCCGCGGATGCGAGCGATTACCTTTGACGTCATCATGCGCGCGGTGTTCGGACTCGACGATTCCGCCGACGCCGCGCGGTTGAAGGAAGCCATCCGAAGATTCTTCGCGGTCTCGACCGGCCGCTTCGGCGCCTTGCTACAATTGCCCGCCTTGCAAATCGACCTGGGACCGTGGAGTCCATGGGGACGTATCGTGCGCCTCAATCGCGAGGTCGAGGCGCTACTGTTCGCGGAGTTCGCGCGCCGTCGCGAGGCGAGTCGCTCCGGCCGCCAGGATTCCCAGGACATCCTCTCGATGCTGCTACTCGCGCGTGACGAGGCCGGCGCTCCAATGAGCGATCGCGTCTTGCGCGACGAGATGATGACGCTGATTCTTGCCGGCCATGAGACCACCGCGGCATCGCTCGCATGGACCGTCAATCGGTTGGTGTCGAATCCCGAGGTCATGGACGCCGCGAAGACGGAGTCCGTCAAGGCTTCTCCCGATGCGGACCCCAACTCCATGAAATATCTCGACGCCGTCATCAACGAGACCATGCGTCTGGACACGGTGGTACCGAACGTCGGTCGCGAGTTGCAGGCATCGATGAAGATTGCGGGCCACGATCTTCCGAAGGGCGTGGTGCTCGCGCCGTGCATCTACCTGACGCATCGACGCGCCGATCTGTGGCCCGAACCCGAGAAATTCAATCCGGCAAGATTCCTCGATGCGCGACCGAACCCATACGCGTTTTTCCCATTCGGTGGCGCGACGCGTCGATGCATCGGGGCCGCATTCGCGACCTATCAAATGAAGGTGGTTTTATCCGAGTTGCTGAGGTCCGTGGAATTGGCTCCCACGCCCGGCTACATGGCGAAGGCGGTGCGCTCCAGCATCGCGCTGGCCCCATCCGAAGGAATGCCGGTGAAGGTCGTGCGCGCCATTTCCTGAGGAAGCCGAGACATCCCCCAGAGCCGAGACATCGCACAGATCGGAAACGCGAAGGCGGTGCAGCCGCGGCGGGCAAGCCACGCCTTCCACTTGTGTCATCCTGACGCAAGCTTGCGCAGCGGAAGGATCTCGACTGGTCGCAATCCAAGGCTCTCCTCGGAAAGCGCTTCCGGAGTGTCCGCAGCGCGATCCGGCGCAATTCTTTTAGGCCTCAGCTTCATCATTTCCCAAAGCCAATTCCAGCAACTTTACAAGCTTCTTTAGTTCGCGAGGTTGCCAGTCATTGGGAAGTTGAATGTATGCCAATCGCGAGGGCCCCAACGGTAACGGGATTCGCGAGCCGAGCAGATCGGGTTCCTGTGCGTGCTTGGGCTCCTCAAAGAAAGGGAACTCTTTTCTAATCGCTCTGACTTCTTCAGCGACCTTCTCTTGCGAGCCTTGCGGAATTGCTGGCCGCACGTTGTCGTCGGCGACCTGAATCAATCGCGCCTCTTGCAGCATCTCTAGGATCGTTCTCGCAGGGCCAGTCTGTTTTCCTTTGTCGGAAATTCCTGCCGCTAGCGCGAGTTCACCCTTTAGGTGCTCGAATTTCATCGTGGCGCGTGCCCGAATCATGCCTAGCCAGTGGTTCAGGTTTGGATTCGCGAGGATAATTTGTTGAAGCGCTTCGGCTATCAGCAGGTCATTCTGCATTACCAGACAGGATGCCAGCCGGCTGCCAAGGGGGGTCGGTTTATTTTCCTCTTTAGAGACAATGCCGATCTCTCGGAGAAAGTTGTTATTGGCGCTCACGACAGGGCGCGCTACTTGAGCCAGAATTGCCACCGCATCGACCGTGGGTTTATCGCGGTCCTGTACTTGTCCGTACGCCCGAATGATCTGCTTCAAGACTGGCCACGACGACATCGGCATGGGGAATACGTTTGGCATATCATCGAGCTCCGTAAAAGATGTACGAAAGATAGCATTCAAGAAAGTCGCCGTCTATAGTCTAGACAACCGAGGTATATACGCTCGATACATCAAGTGAGACAAGGGGTTGATGCATCGGTGCTATTACCTGACGCGAGTGTGGTAATGGTGCGGTCTCTAACGACCTTGACGGAACTTGACATCGTAGTGTGCCGATCGGACAATCGTCGGAGTGTCGCGGCCCGTTTACCTGGATATCGACCTGCTTCTCGAAGCAAATCGGAAACGCAACCCGAGGCCACTTTCGACGCAAGAAATGGTACTGCTCCTTACGCGCGGCGAAGACAAACTAAACGTCCGGCTGATGGCGCAGCGCTACGCGGCGAAATTAGGAATTTCGGAAGAGGACTTTATTCTTTGGGCTGGGTCGCGCTGATTGCTGCATGAAGTCGGCCCAGTGCCCGTGCTTCAATGTTCGGCCAATCCTTTTCGGCGCGCTGCACTTCTTCGTCAGTAATTTCAAGCTCATCGACAATGGCACGCAGCACATTACTAGGGATGTTGACGGTGGGATCGCCCTTGGGAGCCACGATGTCCGTGTTCATCGGAATATCTTTCAAGACGACTTTGTCCTTGCCGTCTTCCGGTCGAACGCGGATTTCATAAAGATCATCCATCATTCGGGAGCCGTGTTGTATTCGGCATCGTTCCAACGCCGCGTCCATGACATTGAATACTGATCGATTGTGGGGTATTCGCTTGAGAGTCTCCATGAATTTCGATAGTCGCTTTCCCCGTTCAGTAAGCGCAAAGTTTTTGGCGAAGCCACGCGACCAGAGCGTGTCGTAGGCATTCAAAAGTTCTACGCTAAACGGCCCTTTTTTATATCGATAAAAGCGGAAAGTCGGCCCTATCATTCCCTGATCGCGAAGAGCAAGCTCGACTCGAAAGGCCGTTTTTACGATTTTCGTCTTTCCATAGAACGGCGCAGCCTTGTCCAGAATATATGCAAGAAAGGCTAGATTGACCGCGCTTTCCTTTGACGGCGTCGGCCTCTTGACATTGATCCAAACCATTGTCCTTACACACAGAATATATCCAGTGTGGATAGAACAGCAATGGGATTAGTACGGCGGGATGTAATGCGATGTAAATTCGCGTCTCACAATGGCGTCGAAATGCCTTATTTATCAGCCGCTTAGCGCACGGATACGAAAATTGTCATTTCATTACATTCCGCCGTACCAGTCTTATTGTGATTTTGATGAACAAAATTCATCGATCTGTCAGTGGATTCCCTGAGCATTTTAGTCCGCATAAAAGACCGGCCTTTTTGACGATCTCCTCGTGATCTACAACGCGGCCGAGTTCGACATCACGGAGGCCGGCTTTCACCTCGCGCGCGAACCACTTGTCGTAATCGATGAAATGCACGACCGCTTGGTTGATGACCCAATTGCGAGATCGATTGTTTGCGCGGGCGAATCCGTCCACCCGTTTCAATGTACGGTTATCAACGCGAATGGTGGTCATCTTCTCACCAGTCGCCATGATTCAACAATGACCGGCACTCCAGTTACTGCAAAGCATTGATGATCGAAGACTCAGACCTTCGGCCATTCGCCGGTGGGGCGGGTTTCACAGCGGCATCCGCGCGCCGCACAACTCACGCCGCCGTTCGGATGCTGGATGTGAACGTTCAGCTTGTGTTGGCAATGCGGGCATCCGCCGGTCACCACTTTGGGCTCCAGCCGCAGTCCGCCGCGCCTGGGTTTGAATGGAATGACTTTGGCCAAGGTCTACCCTGCCGTCTACTTACTCTCGCGCTCGACCTTTGCCAAAGCCCGCAGCCGCATCCCCGATAGCCGGATGAAACCTTCCGCGTCGGACTGCTGATAGCCGCCCGCTTCTTCGAAGCTCGCGATCTTCGGATCGTAAAGCGATTTGGGCGATTTGCGGCCCGCGATGGTGGCGTTGCCTTTGAACAGCTTGAGGCGCGCGACGCCTTCGACGTTGCGCTGCGCATCATCGATGAACGACTGCAACGTTTCGCGCTCGGGAGCGAACCAATAGCCGTTGTAGACCATCTCGGAGTAGCGCGGGATCAGCGAGTCGCGCAGATGCAACACCTCGCGATCGAGCGTGAGTTGCTCGACGGCGCGATGCCCATGCAGAAGGATCGTCACGCCCGGCGTCTCGTACACGCCGCGCGATTTGATCCCGACGTAACGATTCTCCACCATGTCGACGCGCCCGATGCCGTGGCGTCCCGCGATCTGGTTGGCGCGCTCGATAATCGCCGCCGGTCCGAGGCGCTCACCATTTATCGCGACCGGGTTCCCCTTGGCATATTCGATTTCGACGTACTCAGGTTCGTTGGGCGCCGAGTGGGGCGAGACGGTGAGCCGAAACATATCGTCGTAAGGCTCGCGCCACGGATCCTCGAGGATGCCGCCCTCGTAGCTGACATGCACGAGGTTGCGGTCCATCGAGTAGGGTTTCTCGGCGGTCACGGTCAACGGGATTTTTTTCTCGTTAGCGTATGCGATCATGTCGGCGCGGCCTTTGAACGGCCATTGCGCAAGACGCCACGGCGCGATGATCTTCAGTTCGGGCGCGAGGCGCGCGAAGGTCAGCTCGTAGCGCACCTGGTCGTTGCCCTTGCCGGTCGCGCCATGCCCGACGGCGTCGGCGCCCTCGGCGCGCGCGATTTCGGCCTGTTTCTTCGCGATGACCGGACGCGCGATTGACGTGCCGAGCAGGTAGTAGCCTTCGTACACGGCGTTGGCGCGCATCATCGGAAAAACGAAATCGCGCGCGAACTCCTCGCGCTGGTCCACCAGATACAGCTTGCTCGCGCCGCTCTTGAGCGCCTTCTCTTCGAGGCCGACCGTTTCCTCGGCCTGCCCGATATCGGCGCAGTACGCGATGACCTTGCATCCGAACTCGTCCTTGATCCAGCGCAGGATGACCGAGGTATCGAGACCGCCGGAATATGCGAGCACCAGTTTCTTGATCGATTGTGTTGCCATTTCAGCTTCCTGAAGTTGGAGTCACGAGCTGCAGGATCTCCGGCCGCAGCAGCCACACCATCACGGCCTTCTGGGCATGGAGACGGTTCTCGGCCTGGTCGAGCACGACCGACTGCGGGCCATCAATGACCTCGTCGGTGATTTCCTCGCCGCGATGCGCCGGCAGGCAATGCATCACCAGCGCGTCGCGCGAGGCGCGCTTGAGCATCGCCTTGTTCACCTGAAAATCTTTGAAATCGCGCCGCCGCTTCGCCGCTTCCTTCTCCTGGCCCATCGAGGTCCAGGTGTCGGTGTAAACCACGTCCGCATCTTTGATCGCTTCGACGGGGTCGTTGGTCATGATGCCCAGCTCCTCGCGCCGCATGCGATCGACGAAGCTCTTTTGCGGCTCATAGCCCGACGGACACGCTACGCGGAGTTCGAAACCGCCGAGCGCCGCGGCCTCGATCCAGCTGTGCGCCATATTGAAGCCGTCGCCGAGGAAGGCGACGCGCAGCTTGCGCATGTCGTTGCCGTAGCGTTCCTGCATCGTTTGCAAATCGGCGAGCAACTGACACGGATGCAGCAAGTCGCTGAGTCCATTGATGACGGGCACGGTGGATTCGCGCGCCATCTCGACCGCGGTCTGATGCGCAAAGGTGCGAATCATGATGAGGTCCACGGTGCGCGAGAGGTTGCGTGCGACATCCTTCACCGACTCGCGCTCGCCGATACCGATGTCGCCGGGCGCGAGATAAATCGCATGGCCGCCGAGTTGCGCCATCCCGGTTTCGAACGTGATGCGTGTACGCAACGACGGCTTCTGGAAGACCATCGCGAGAGTCTTGCCGCGCAGATGCGGATGCTCGAGGCCGATTTTCAGCTCGGCCTTCAGCCGCGCCGCAAGCGTGAGCAGTCCGTGAAACTCGTCGGAGCTGAGCGAAGCGAGATCGAGGAAGTCTCGTTTCATGGCAGTGCCGCTACTTACCCACGACCTTGGGCATCGGCGCCTCTTTCAATGCGCGCTCGATGATCGCGAGGCCTGCGTCAGCATCAGCGCGCGAAAGGTTAAGCGGCGGCAGCAATCGCAGCACGTTGCCGGTCGTACCGTTGACGATGAGCCGTTCGTTCAGACATGCGTTAACGACCGGTTTCGGGTCGTGCTTGAGGACGACGCCGATGATCATGCCGAGCCCGCGCACTTCCGCAACGCGGTCGAGATTTGAGGAGATCTCCTTCAGCCGCTTCAGCAGATACGCTCCGACCTCGGCCGCGTTCTCCATGATGCGTTCCTTGTCGAGTGCATCGTTGACTGCGAGCGCCGCCGCGCATGCGACCGGATTGCCACCGAAGGTCGTGCCATGGCTTCCGGGAGTCAGCGCGCTCGCGACCTCGGGCTTGGCGATCATCGCGCCGATCGGCAACCCGCCGCCCAGCGCTTTCGCGAGTGTGACGATATCGGGCTTGATTCCCGCGTGCTCGTAGCAGAAGAACTTGCCGGTGCGGCCCATGCCGACCTGCACCTCGTCGAGGATGAGGAGCAGCTTCGCGCGATCGCACAACTCGCGCAGCCGCTTCAGGTAGTCATGATGCGGAACTACCACACCACCCTCACCCTGAATTGGTTCGAGCATGATCGCGACGGTCTGGTCGGCGATGGCATTTTCCAGCGCCGCGATGTCATCGAAATTGACCAACTTGAAGCCGGGGAGCAGCGGCAGAAATCCCTGATGATATTTTTCCTGGCCGGTGGCGCTCAGGGTCGCCATCGTGCGGCCATGAAACGATCCCAGCGTCGCGAGGATCTCGAAGCGGCCTTTGCCGTCCTTGTGCCCCCATTTCCGCGCGAGCTTTATCGCGGCCTCATTCGCCTCCGCGCCCGAGTTGCCGAGGAACACCTTGCCGTCGCCGAAACGTTTGGCGAGACGCTCGACGAGCCGCGCACCCGGTTCGGTATGAAACACATTGGAGACGTGGATGAGCCTCTCGGCTTGCGCCTGGATCGCGCGGACCACGCCCGGATGCTTATGGCCGAGGCTGGTGACCGCGAGCCCGCAGAAAAAATCCAGATAACGGTTGCCGTCGGCATCATAGAGATACGAACCTTCGCCGCGCACGAACGCGAGCGGCAGGCATCCGTAGATATCGACCATGTGGGCGTGGGTGAGTTCGATTATTTCGGCGCTATTCATTCTCTTATGTTTTGACTCTGAGTTTCGTCCTATCTTCGAATGTTGCGTCGGCGCCCGTTCAGTTCGGTTACCTTCAGCGGTCGTCGGTGTCACCTCAGTGCCAACCCCTGAATGCGTGAAGGTTTCCAGCAACACCGCGTGGCGTACGCGCCCATCGAGGATGTGCGTTTTCGCAACGCCCTCGCGCAGCGCGTCAATGCAGCATTCCACCTTGGGAATCATGCCCTCGTGAATCACGCCGCGCGCGATCAGCTTCTTCGCCTGCGCGGGATCGAGCGTCGGGATGAGCTGGCCGTCCTTGTCCTTCACCCCTTCGACATCACTAAGGAGGATGAGCTTTTCGGCCTTGAGCGCGCCGGCGATTTTTCCCGCCGCGACATCCGCATTGATGTTGTATGTCTGCCCTTCGCGATCGAACCCCGTGGGTGCGATCACCGGAATGAAACCGGCGCCGTCGAGCGTCCGCAGGATGTCAACGTTCACTTCCACCACATCGCCGACCAGCCCGACATCGACTTTGCTCTTGTGGCCCGACTCGTCGCTGACGACCATCCGCATCTTGCGCGCGACGATCATGTCGGCGTCTTTGCCCGAGAGCCCGACCGCGCGCCCGCCCTGGCGCGAGATCATCTGAACGACGTCCTTGTTGATGCGTTGCAGCACCATCTCCGCCGCTTCCATCGTGGGCGCATCGGTCACGCGCATCCCGCGCACGAAAGTAGACTTGAGGCCGAGCCGGTCGATGAGCTCGGTGATTTGTGGGCCGCCGCCATGCACGACCACCGGGTTGATACCGACCAGGTCCAGCAGAACGATATCCTGCGCGAAGGCCTCCGCGAGGTCGGCCGAACCCATCGCATGGCCACCGTACTTGATGACGAAGGTCTTGCCGCGAAAGCGCCGGATATAAGGAAGCGCCTCGGCCAGAATTTGCGCCCTATCGTTTACGTCCTGCACTCTTTCTCCAAATGCGTTGCGGCGTCGAGGTCCGGGCCTGCGACGCTTCAAATCTCCTATATCCCACGATTGTTACAGGATGTAGCGCGACAGGTCCTCATTTTTGAGGATTGGATCGAGACGACGGTGTACATACTCGCCGTCGATCCTGATGTCGCGTTCGGTCAGTTCGGGTGCGCTGAAAGAAATTTCTTCGAGAAGCCGCTCCAGCACCGTATGCAGCCGGCGCGCGCCGATATTCTCGGAGCGCGAGTTCACCTGCGCCGCGATTTCCGCCAGCGCGGCAACCGCATCCTCGGTGAATGCCAGATTGATGTGCTCGGTCTCCATCAACGCCACGTATTGCTTGGTCAGCGCGTTTTCGGGTTCCGTTAGAATCCGAATAAAGTCTTCGCGAGTCAAGGCATTCAGCTCGACCCGAATCGGAAAGCGCCCCTGGAACTCGGGAATCAGGTCCGACGGCTTGCTGGTGTGAAACGCGCCCGACGCGACGAACAGGATATGATCGGTGCGCACGACGCCGTACTTGGTGTTGACGCTCGAGCCCTCGACGATCGGCAGCATGTCGCGCTGCACACCCTCGCGCGAAACGTCAGGACCGCCGGCGCCCTGGCGGCCGGCGATCTTGTCGATCTCATCGATAAAGATGATGCCGGATTGCTCGGTGCGCGCGACCGCTTCGCGCGCAACGTTTTCCATGTCGACCAGCTTGGCGGCTTCTTCCTGCGACAGGATCTCGATCGCCTCGGGAATCTTCACCTTACGATTGCGGGTCTTCTTGGGCATGATCTGGCTCATGAGGTCCTTGATGTTGAACCCCATCTCTTCCATGCCCTGCGGGGTGAAGACCTCGACCATCGGCGTGGATTGCGCGCTGACCTCGATCTCGACTTCGCGATCATTCAGATGACCATTGCGCAGCAGCTTGCGCAGCTTCTCGCGCGTGTCGGAGCGCGATGAATCCTCGACCTCGATACTGCCCTCCGGCGTGATTCCCACCGGACGGCGAACCTTGGTGGGCGTGGGAAAAAGTATGTCGAGCAGGCGCTCCTCGGCGTTCTCGCGCGCATGCACCTCGACGGCGTGCTGCGCCTCCTCGCGCACCATCTTCACGGCGAGCTCGGTAAGGTCGCGAATCATCGATTCGACGTCGCGGCCGACATAGCCGACCTCGGTGTAGCGGGAAGCCTCGACCTTGATGAACGGCGCCTGCGCCAGACGCGCGAGGCGTCGCGCGATCTCGGTCTTGCCGACGCCGGTGGGGCCGATCATCAGGATGTTCTTCGGCGCGATTTCGTCGCGCAGCTCGGGCGCGACCTTTTGCCGGCGCCATCGATTGCGCAATGCGATCGCGACGGCGCGCTTCGCGTCGTGCTGCCCGACGATGTAGCGATCGAGCTCCGACACGATTTCGCGCGGCGTCATCACCTGCGGTGGGGCGATTAGTTCCGGCATCGTTAATACATAACCACGTATATCGCGGCGAGAATTATCACAACTCTTCGATCACGAATTGGTCGTTGGTGTAGACACAGATTTCCGAGGCCACCTTCATCGCGCCCTCGGCGATCTCGCGCGCGCTCAACGCGGGAGCGTGGCGCACCAACGCGCGCGCCGCTGCCAGCGCGAAATTTCCGCCCGATCCGATCGCGAGGATGCCGTCGTCGGGCTCGATCAGCTCGCCGGTGCCGGAGATCAGCAGCGAGGTCTCGCGATCTGCCACCACCAGCAGCGCTTCGAGGCGGCGCAGCACGCGGTCGGTGCGCCAATCCTTTGCGAGTTCCACCGCGGCTCGGCGCAGGACGCCATTGTACTCCTGCAGCTTGCCCTCGAACTTGTCGAACAGCGCGACCGCATCGGCGACCGCGCCGGCGAACCCCGCGAGCACCTGGTTATTGTGCAGCCGGCGCACCTTCTTCGCGGTCATCTTCATGATGGTGGCGTTGCCCATCGTGACCTGGCCATCGCCGGCGACCACCACGTGCCCGTCGTGGCGGACGGAAATTATTGTCGTGCCATGAAACTCCATCGTCATTCACACTATTTATGCGCGAGGATGCGCCCGGCGATAGACCTCCTTCAGATGATTCACGCTCACATGAGTATAGCGCTGGGTGGTGGCGAGGCTCGCATGCCCGAGCATCTCCTGGATCGAGCGCAGGTCGGCGCCCGCGTTCAGCATATGCGTCGCGAACGAATGGCGGAGGCCATGCGGCGTGACGGTCGCGGTCAGGCCCGCATCCTGGATGCGTCGTGCGACGATCTTCTCGACGCTGCGCGTGGTCAGCCGCCTGCCGCGCAAATTGGTGATCACGGGTGCATCGGGATCGGCGGGAATCGGCATCACGGCGCGCCAGGCCTTGAGCGCATCGAGGGCGGGTTCTCCTATCGGCACCACGCGATCCTTAGCGCCCTTGCCGGCGCGCACGGTGAGCATTCCGATGTCGTCATCGATGTCGCGCCAATCCAGCCCGACCAGCTCGCTGACGCGCAAGCCCGAGGAATATAGCACCTCGAGGATCGCGCGATCGCGCGCCGTCGCGGGAGACATCGGCGCATCGGGCATGTGCTCGATGAGTCGCTTCGCGTCGTTTTCTTGAAGTATCGACGGCAGATGGCGCTGCGACTTGGGCGAGCGCAGCGCGCGCACCGGGCTCATCGTACCGGTGTTCGATTCGCGATAACGAAAAAACGCCTTGATGGCGCTGAGGCGGCGCTGCACGGTCGCACGCGCCGCCGCGTTGCGCATCAGCTCGGCGAGATATTGCCGGACGTGGTCGGCCGTGATCGCATCGACGGCGATCTCGCCATTCGCATCGACGAGGCTGCCACGCTCGAGGAGAAAGGCGCGCAGCGATATCAGGTCGCGGCGATAGTTGCTGACCGTATGCCGTGACGCGCGCGCCGCCTTGGCCAGCGACGTCGCGAACGCTTCGATGTCGTTGAGCATCCGCGAGCTATGCTACCGATCGCGGCGAGCCTACTAAAGCGCCTGACTCGCCTAGACGGACCGTCGTCGCTATCCTGATAGATGCCTATGAAATGTTGGCATTGCGGGAGGGCGACAGAAGTCATCGAGCGGATTGGGTTCCGCGATGAATGCGAGGAATGCGGCCGCGCGCTCCACGTATGCCGCAACTGCGAGTTCTACGATCCTTCGTACAACAACGGATGCCGCGAGACGCAGGCCGAGCGCGTCGTCGATAAGGAACGTTTCAACTTCTGCGAATATTTCGCGCCTGGCAGCGGCAAAGGCGCCGGGTCGCCATCGAAGTCAACCGCGCAATCGAAGCTGGAGGCACTATTCAAGAAGAAATAATGCAACGTAGAGAGTTCGGCGTACAAATCTTCGTGCTCTTCCTTTTGATTACGGTGATGGCGGCATGCACGCCGCCCAACAGCGCGCGCGGCGTCGTCGACCGTTTCATCGAGGCGCGTTACATCATCATCGATCACAATCAGATGCAGGCGCTGTGCACCGGTCTCGCGCTCGACAAAATCCATGAGGAGATGAAGCTGACCGAGGGCCAGGCGATCGATCAATCGACGCGCAAGCCCGTGGTGCATTACACGCTGGAGAAAACCCGCGGCGAGGGCGACAAGATGACGTTCCTGTTCAAGGCGCGTATCGATGTGCCCGAAGGCGGGACCTTCAAGAAGTTCTGGATGATTACGGCGAAGAAGGACGGCGAGGTTTGGAAGGTATCGAATTATTCGGAGTATGACTGACATCGCGGCGATAATTCTCGCGGCGGGACTCGGAACGCGGATGCGTTCCGAGCGCGCCAAGGTGCTGCATGAGCTCGGCGGCGAGGCCATGCTGCTCCGCGCGATGCGCGCGGTCGCAACCCTCGCGCCGACGCCGCTATGCGTCGTCGTCGGCCATCAGGCGCGCGAGGTCGAGGCCCTCGCGCGCGCAGCCTTCCCCGCCGGCGCGAACCTGCAGTTCGCGCTCCAGCCCCAGCAGCGCGGGACCGGTCACGCCGCACGATGCGGCATGACGGCGCTCCCGCGCGACTTCGCCGGCGACATCATCATTACCTACGGGGATTTGCCGATGCTGTCGCCCGCGACGCTCAAGGCGTTCCGCGCGGCGCATCGCGCCGCCGCGTCCCACCTTTCGCTCATCACGGTCACGCTGCCCGACGCTGGCGCTTACGGGCGCGTGATCCATGATTCGTCAAACGAAGTTACTGCGATAGTCGAGGCGCGCGATGCAACCTCATCGCAACTCGCCCTCACCGAAATCAACACCGGCGTCTACCTCGTCGATGCGGCTTTTTTAAGGCAGGCGCTAGAGGCTCTTTCGCCGGAGAATGCGCAGGGCGAGTACTACCTGACCGATATCATCGCGATCGCGCGCGCTCGCGGGATGCGCGTCCTCGGATGGCGCGCGAGCGACGCCGCCGAATTCGCCGGAATCAATTCACGAGAGGAGCTTGCAACGATGGAAGCTGACATTCGCGACAAGACGAACCGCGCGCTGATGGCGTCGGGGGTGACGTTTATCGATCCCGCCACCGCCTACATCGCTCCGACCGCGGAAATCGGCGCCGACACTGTTATCGGGCCCAACGTGCAGATTCTCGGCGCTAGCAAAATCGGACGCGGCGTGCGTATCGAGGGCACCGCATGGCTCTCGAATGTCACCATCGGCGATCGATGCCATCTGAAGCTGGGCGTGCGTGCCGAGGAATGCCACATCGGCGACGATTCCGAGATCGGGCCGTTTGCGCATCTGCGCGCCGGGACCGAGCTGGCGGGGCACAATCGCATCGGCAACTTCGTCGAGACCAAGAAGGCGCACTTCGGCATCGGCAGCAAGGCGAGTCATCTTAGCTACCTGGGCGACGCGGTGATTGGCGCCGGCACCAACATCGGATGCGGCGTCATCACGGTGAATTACGATGGCTACGACAAGTTCGTCACCGAGATAGGCGACCATTGTATGGTGGGATGCGACACGCAGTTGGTCGCGCCGGTCAAGGTCGGCAACGATGTGTATGTGGCGTCGGGTACGACGATTGTGCGCGAAGTGCCGGATGGGTCGCTGGTGTTATCGCATCATCCGCAAAGGGAGAAGTCTGGATGGACGGCGGAGTTCCACAAGCGCCACGAGGGAAGGCGTCCATGGTGGGTGGAGAAGGAGTAACCGAAGAAGCAGCGGGGGTATTTCGGCTACCTCGCGACTACAACACTTTTCTCTGGCTGTTGAAGCTCGGCGGTCTACTCAATCTGTATTTCCTGATGATGACGACTCGGCTCCCGTCCGGGAGTGCAGATGCGTACATCATCCTGCCTGCGCAAATTTTCTTTGCGGTGTCTGCCTATCGATGCTTTTTCCCGGTTCGCTATGAACACGGCGTAGTCCTCCACGATTCCATATTGTCATCGATTTTCGCGACGCGGCTGTTCGCCACCTTCGCTGAAATCGCCTGGATCTTTTTGTTTTCCCGCGTCCTGCGCCTGCTGAATCTCGATCACGTCCTATGGGTGAACGCTCTTTCATGGCTGATGGTGGCGCAGGTAGTGATCTGCCAGGGCTTCGTTTGGGCCGCGATCCTGACCGAGCAGCACGAGCTCTACTTCTACGAGGAGCTAGGCTGGGCCCTCATCTTCGCGGCTAACACGATTGCCAGCGCGTACCTATACGCGACCATCGGCGGACTCGGAGGTAGGAAAGTTCTTCTTGAGCTGAACCTGATCTTCGGCATCCTGTATCTGCCATTCCAGGTCATTCATTTGCGCATCTTGCGCGCGGACGCGAGGAAGAACACCGGCAAGACCGGAGCAAGCTCGGCGTCGATTACGCGGCGGTTGGCAACTGGCCTCAAGCGGGCGGCACTGACGAGAAACCGCCGAACCAATGCGGATTCGTGGGGCGGATTTATCGGCCTGATCTGGGTGACAGGCTACTGCGCAACGCTGATCCCGATGTGGGTGTACTATGTGGTGCGAGTGCTCTGTCCGAATTGAACCCCTCTCCCGATGGCACGCGAAGCAGCTGAGGCGGAGCGAAGGGGAGGCCGAAGCGAAATAAAATGATGGCGCGGGTGAGGGACCTTTAGAAAATACGATTCTTCTGGCTGCCCGCTGCTTTTTTAGCCTGTCATCCTGAGCGGAGGCTGCCGGAGCCGAAGGATCTACGCGAAGCGATTCTCTGGTTCTGCCTTCCGATGTATAATTAATCCCGCCCAAGAGATTGATTATGAAGGAATTCACGCCCACCGAGGCCGCGGCAATCGTTGACCTGCCCGTGCGCTTCGTTCAGAAGGCTATCGACGAAGGCCCACTTCGCGGGGCGCGAAGACGCAAGGGTCGTACCTTGGGCCTCGATGATCTCGTGTTCCTTTATGTCGTCGGACGAATCGACTCGGGATTCATCAGGGTGAGCAACTCCGCAAAGCGTCAGCTTCGCAAGAAAATCGGCGAGTCGCTTCGCGCAGGCACTAACCTCGACATTGGCGGATGCATCTTCCAACTCAAGTCCGCCTTCCGAACGGTCCGGAAACGGCTCGCGAAACTCCAGAAATCCAAGCGCAAGGTCGTCTCAGATCCAGGAATTCGTGGTGGCCTGCCGGTCATCAAGGGAACCAGGATTGGCGTGTACGAAATCGCGGTGATGCTTGAACAAGAGCCTAACGAAGCCGAATTCCTAGAGGAGTATCCCACCCTCAAGGCTGAGGACCTTGAGCTCTCAAGAATTTATGCGGCTGCATATCCGCGTCGCGGCCGTCCTCCGCAGCACCCGTGGCACACCGCTCAGAGGCCGCGTGAAGTTGCGGCGTGAAATTTCTGATTGATGAGTGTTGCGCCAAAAGCCTGACGCAAATCGCCCACGCCGCCGGGTTCGAGGCTCATCATGTCGTCGAACTTGGTCTTGCCGGCCGCCAGGATTACGAACTGAAGGACGTTATTCTTCGGGAAGAGTTCACCTTCGTAACCAACAACGCCGAGGATTTTCTCCGCATCTTTCAGGTGTTGGAGCTTCACTGCGGCCTGATCATCCTGAAGCCGAACGTCTGGCGCGATCAGCAGCGAGAGTTGTTGAGCCTCGCATTGGCCGAGGTCAAGATACGTCAACTTACGGACTTAGTGAACCGGGTCGTCGAGGTCGATTTCGACAGCGTAACGATTTACGATCTACCACCGCCGCAGTAATTTCGAGGCAGGCGCCGACGAGAACGAAGAACTGGGGTTTAGGCCGAGACCATCATGGCACAGCGACGGTTTGTAAGCCCGATACACTTGCTAAACTCAGATGAAAAGGTTCTGGACATCCTCGATCAAACCAACAAGTATCTGGCGGATCACAAAGACGGTGACGCTCGGGACATCAACGAGCACCTATGGGCATACCAGTCCCTTATCCATTTGGTGCCAGAAACAGTCGAGCAATTTTGGTCAGGCCATACCTTCCCACTCGCCGAGGGAGAATACGAGCTCGAAAGCTCGATAGTACTTAGTAAGCTCGGATTCTATAAGCACGCGATCAGCGCTCTTCGAAATGTGCTCGAACTAGGCTTGTTGTCGGTCTACTGGGACATCCGCGGCCAAAGTCACATCGACATACAAGGATGGCTCCGCTCTGTAGAGACAACACCGTTTCGCCGCGCTGTTTTCGCAAAGTTGAAAACCAACGGGAACATCCGAGCATTCGACGGGAAGCACGGGCTTTTAGATGAGGCCGGAGCTCTCTATAAAAAGCTATGCGACTTCGCCCACACGAGAGGCATTCGCTTTTCGAGTCGGGCACTTAGCCAATCGAACGTCAACACTTTCAACGACGAATCGATCAAGAAATGGCTTGCGTTCATGACTCAAGTAGTAAGAGTTGTCGTCGTGTTCCATGTTCTCAGATACCCCGTCGGTCTGCAGGACACACCGATCGACGACAAGTTTGGCCTTAACGGACCGGTGGGCGGTTTCTTGGAACCGTTCCAGGCTGAAAGAATCAGGGGCCTCTATCCACCGGAAGTGGTAGCCACCCTTCAAGAGATCAGCGACAACGACCCCGAAGCGCAGGACCTAGCGGCTTGGGTAAATGAAAAGCCGGACCTCACTGGAGAGGACTGGCGGGCACAGATTGAAACGGAGGACAAGCGAGAAATAGAAGCATCGGGGTTTGAACACTGGCTCAAGGAACAAAAGCAGATAGTAAAGCAGTTGCGGCAGACAGATCCAGCCGCGACTGCTCGGAGGCTCCATTACTTCAAAGCGATGAGAGAGTGGGCCAAAGAAAAGGGACACCTGAAAGGAAGAATGCGAGGCGCGTCAGGCCATCTGAAAATAATCAGTTAGTCGACTAGGAAGCGTCGCTGAATATTTGCTTGCCGCCAGTTTGATCAATTCCTTAGTATCTCCGCGAATATCGTCCCATTTCAGCTTCGAAGCTTTGTTCACCAGATGAATGGCACTCAGGAATAGAAGGACATCTCGCTCACGATCTAGGTCTAGCCACGGCCGGTACTCCAATACCGCCGGTCGGTACTCGCCGGTCAGCTGAAGCGTTTTGGGCAGTCTGATATTCCTTTGGTTGTGTTCCTTAACTTGTTGCGCATATTCAATCTTGTCTTTCTCTGATTCCTTTAGAAACTCGTTCAGCCTCACGGGCAACAGTTCAAATGATTTGGGCTGGCGAAACTTCATCCAACACCAATCTAGGACTCTAACCTGGGCGTGCTGGGGGGAGAGTGAGTTGTGGAAAACGCCGAACATCGTAACGTAGGGATACCATCCGAGCGTTTCGTCAAACGGCCAAGACGACAATAGCTTTCCCATGCCCTCATCTAGCTTAATACCGAGCAGTGTCCCTTCGTAGTTGGGGTTCTGAGCTGGAGCCATATCAAAATACGGAAAATCAGAAAGAACCCATTTGATATCTGTTCCTTCGAAACTGCGAGCTGCTGCTGCGTTGGACGACTTTATCGCTTCAACACTGTTCAATATCCCCTCTACTACGATCAGCCTTCCGTCGGCAGTGTTTGGCCGTTTCACGAGAGGAGGGGCCGTTCTCCCGTAGATCTGGTGAGCCAAGCCGCAGAAATACCTGTTATCTGCTTTAGCTGTTTCTTCGAGGTCGCTGAGCCGGGTATCTAGCGTGCGTCGAGCTTCAATTTCTTCAAGAAGGACCACCGCGAGTTGTTCGATCAAGCCTTCGCTCTCCGAGCGATTCGCAAATATATCCAGTCCGATTAGCTTCTTGAGTAGTGCGGTCACGCGGAGTTGTTTTGAGAAAATCGGTACGAGCTTCGTGAATAGTGTTTTTTGTACAGAAGGTCCTTAGTCTCTTGTTTCAGCAAATTGAGATATGGGTAGAGAGTGTATTCGTCGAATAGAATGTCGAACCAGCCCCTATATCCGGTGAAGCCATAGGAAAATCCGTACAGTGCCCTTCGCTCGGGGTCGATGTTGTCAAGTTCCATGCCTTCTCCGGTCGTCGGGAAATACCTCTCCAAACAACCATCAGATAGATACTTTTGGTTCACATCATTGTCAAACTGCGGGCGTGCCGGCCGATTGATAGTCCGTGGTGCCTTTTGACGACTCTCATCGCAGAGAAGAGGGGAATTGTCCCTCGGATCCTCTCTTGGGCAGCGCACTTTTCGCCAGGGCCCACAGCGAAAATTGCGCCGCCCATCCTCTCCCGATCTTCCCGTGTGAGGCGTGTTCAGAGCGGGTCGAAGACAGGCGAATCGCTGCGCGGAGGTCCTTCAGTCCGGCAGCCTCCGTTCGGGAAGACAGAGAAAAACGAAGATTGATTCAGATCTGACGGTAAGTCAGAATATTTAGTACAGAGTAGCGCGCCCGAGTCATTCGGAGGAGGTCATCGGTAAGCGGCATAAGAAAGGCACCCTCACTCTTGTCTCTCCCGCCAGGGCGCAGGAGAGATGATGAAGGAAGGCAGCGTCTTTCGATCATTTAACCGAGAGTAGCGCCAGGTCTGGAGCGAAGCTCCAGATAACGAGGTGGAAGCTTATCGAAATCTTCGGCGGATGGCTTCCCGGTTCCACAATCGTCAGAGTCGGACAAACCGCGCGGGTGACCGCACGACAAATCCCGGCTTGAGTGGGTGAAGCGGAAACGCTTCGCATCGAAATTTGTAAACTCTCCCACATTGCAGCAGTCATTCGAGCGATCGCGCAGGCGAAGCGCCGCGCGAGGTTCTTCGCGTGCGGCCGGAGCCTTCGCTCAGAATGACAAAGCGATGAATTGAGTCGTCATTCGAGCATGCGAGGATTCGGAGCATCGCTTCGCCGAGATCCTTCGACTCCGGCAGCCTCCGCTCAGGATGACAGGGTAAGAAATCAGGGCGCGTGCGCTTGGGCGCACGCTACACCCCCTCCTTGATCCTCCTCCATAAAATAATGGGGGCGGTAGGGCGGTGATTAGGAGAAAAGTATGTGCGGAATCGTTGGGTACGTAGGAAATAAAGACGCCTACCCAATCCTCATCGGAGGACTGCAGCGGCTGGAATACCGCGGCTATGACTCTGCCGGTATCGCCACCCTTGTCGAAAACGGCGCGATGCATATTCGTCGCGCCAAGGGCAAACTCGACAACCTGCGCACGATGGTCGGGCATTCGCCGCTAACCGGTCATATCGGAATCGGACATACCAGGTGGGCCACTCATGGCAAACCATCCGAGGAAAATGCGCATCCCCATAAGGCCGGGCCCGTCGCCGTCATCCATAACGGGATCGTCGAAAACTTCGTCGCGCTGCGCGCCGAGCTGATCGCGCGGGGGCATAAGATGAAGTCCGAGACCGATACCGAACTGATTTCGCATCTTATCGAGGAGAATATCGGGCGCGGGATGAGGCTCACCGAGGCGGTGCGCGCCGCAGTCGGCGAGCTGCGCGGCTCGTTCTCGATCGTCGTGATGTCGGAAAGCGAGCCCGACAAGCTGGTGGCGGCCAAGACCGCCACCCCGATGGTGCTCGGGTACGGGGAGGGCGAGAACTTTATCGCCTCGGATATTCCGGCGCTGCTAGAGCATACGCGTATGACGCTAGTGCTCGAGGACGGCGAGCTGGCCGAGGTCTCGGCATCCGAAATTAAGGTGATGCGATTTGACGGGACGCCGGTGACGCGGGCGCCGCGGCGGGTCGAATGGGACGCTGGGGTGGCGACCAAGAGCGGGTATAAGCATTACCTGCGAAAAGAAATCGCCGAGCAGCCGCAGGCATGGATCGACACGATGTCGGGACGCGCGGCGGCCAATTCGGCCTCGGTCAACTTCGAGATGGACCTGATGCCGGCGGGCGGCGCCAAATCCATCGAGCGAATCGTGATGCTAGGTGCGGGCGCATCGTGGATTACCGCGAACATCGGGAAGTTCATTATCGAGGAGATAGCGGGGGTGCCGGTCGAGGTCGATTACGCCGGAGAGTTTCGCTATCGGCGGCCGCCGGTCGGGCGGGGGACCGTGGTGATGGCGGTATCGCAATCGGGCGAGACGGCGGACACGCTGGCGGCGATGGAAGAAGGGGCGTCGCGCGGGGCGCATCTGATTGCGCTGACGAACACGGTGGATTCGTCGATCGCGCGGAGGGCGAATGCGCAGATATACACGCGATGTGGGCCGGAAATCAGCGTAACGACGACAAAATGCTTCATAACACAGATAGAAGCGTATTATCTATACGCGATACATCTAGCGTCGAAGCTGGGACGGCTATCCGAGGTGCAGGTCGCGGATCTGCTTAAGCCGGCTTTCGCTATTCCTTCGCAAATCGAAGCAGTCATTAGTAGTGAGTCAACTATAGTCAACATAGCGCGCAAGTACGCATCGGCTCGGGATTTTCTGTTCCTCGGGCGCGGAATCAATTATCCCGTCGCATTTGAGGGCGCGCTCAAGCTCAAAGAGATCTCGTACATCCACGCCGAGGGGTACTCGGCCGGCGAGATGAAGCATGGCCCGATCGCGCTCATCGACGACAAGATGCCGGTGGTAGTCCTCATCCCGAATGACGAGCTGTTCGAAAAGTCGCTGTCCAACATGAAGGAAGTGGAGTCGCGCAACGGCAGGATAATCGCGGTCACGAATCGGACCTCGCCGGAACTCGCGCGCATCGCCGCCGATGTCATCGAGGTTCCCGCGACGTCGTCGCTGCTGACACCGGTGCTGATGACTGTACCACTACAGTTGATGGCGTATCATATAGCGGTCGAGCGCGGCACCGACGTTGACCAGCCTCGTAACCTGGCGAAGTCGGTCACCGTCGAATGAGGCCGGATCCGATGCGAATTTCTTCTGCAGAGGGGCTAGCGTACGCGGGATAAAGTTGCTATAAAGACATTACCCCGTGTTCCAAGGAATTGGCGCGGATCGCCTGATTCGGCAGGCGGTGCGCGCCAATTCTCTTTCCGCCTATCTGGCGCGCCGCACGAGTAAACTTCCTACGTTCTTGTTGCTCCGCTGATCACAAAATCGCGGTCCCACGCCCTGAAAGATGGACAAGCCTGAACTTTTTACGGGAACGACGATTGCTTCATTAATATTTTTATAGAGATGGGGCAGCGGCGGCGGCTGGTTGTGCATATATTTATATCACCGGGATTCTGCCCCTTCATGAGTGCGGGTCCGGTGTCGAAACTAGGCGGGGAACGTTACGTCTTTATCTTTGAACGGTTTGACAGGGCACAGGCGCGGGAATAACATAACTTATTCGGCGTCGCCAACTTGCCGTCTTGGCATCCACGTTCTATATCTCAATTTGATGAGCCAGCCTCATATTCGTCTCCCCTTCCGGCTCTGAAGCGGCTGTTTGTGACTTTGCGAGCTCCGGTCGCGATCCCGGAGCCAGCGGAAAATTTGAGAGCATGAAGCCAAAGTACGAAGGAAAAGATCTACAGGGTCTTGTCGATCTGGGCCGCGAGCAGGGCTACCTGACGTTCGATCAGGTCAATGATTTCCTGCCCCAGGATGTCGCGTCCCCGACCGATCTGCGCGCCGCGTTGGACAGCTTCGAGGACCTCGATATCAAGGTGCTCGAGGAGGTTCCGACTGCCGATACCGAGACCGCCGCCGAAGAGGAGGCCGAGGAGGCCGAGCCCGAGGCTCCCGCTCCCGCCGCGGCGACCGAATCAGTCGGTGAGTCTTCCGACCCCGTACGCCTCTATCTGAAGGAGATGGGCAACTTCCAACTCCTTTCCAGGGAGCAGGAAGTTGAGATCGCCAAGCGTATCGAGGCCGGTGAGATGGAAGTCGAGGAGGAAGTTCTCGGCTCTCCTGTCACGCTCGACCGCGTGATCGAGATCGCGGAGCGCGTGCTGGCGGGCGAAGCCGAGCTGCGCGAAATCTACGAAGAGAATGACGAACCCTCCTCCGATCCCGACGAGGAGCGCGGTCCCGAGGCCGACGAGAAACAACTCAAGAAATTGCAGGCGTCGCTCAAGAAGCTGAGTGAGATCCGAACCAGACTCGATGAATTCGAGGAAGAACTCTTCCATAGCAAGGTCGGCCCTCGGCGCAAGCCCAAACTCGAGAAGGATTACCATCGGACCAAGGAGCGGGTGAAGAAGGAGCTGCGCGACATGGCGCTGTCGCCGCGCCTGCAGGAATCGATCATCGGCGAGATGCGCCGCCTGCTGCACGAGTATCTGAACTCGGAGCGCCTGATCGCGCGCTACGAGGAAGAGACCGGCCGCACCAAG
Organism: uncultured delta proteobacterium; assembly: GCA_963815835.1. GTDB lineage: Bacteria > Desulfobacterota > Binatia > Binatales > Binataceae > DATGKG01. The sequence continues at coordinate 132,735 of CAWFIF010000001.1, read as the reverse complement.
AACCAGCTCATCAAGGAAGCGGGCGAGGCCGAAGATCGCCGCCACGTGCTCAAGGTCGGCGGCAACCGCGAGAACCTGCTCGATATCGCCCAGAAGATTCGCGACGCCCAGAAAGCGATCAAGGCGATCGAGAAACGCGTCAAGGCCAGCGGCGAAGACTATGCGCGCAAGCTCGAGACTATCGCGGCGGGCCAGAGCAAGAGCCGTCGCGCGAAGAAGGAATTGACCGAGGCCAACCTGCGCCTCGTGGTCAGCTTGGCGAAGCGCTACACCAACCGCGGGCTCGGATTTCTCGACCTGATCCAGGAAGGGAATATCGGCCTGATGCGCGCGGTTGACAAATTCGAGTATCAGCGCGGTTACAAATTCTCCACCTATGCAACGTGGTGGATTCGCCAATCGATGTCGCGTGCGATCGCCGACCAGGGCCGCACCATCCGTATCCCGGTGCATATGGTCGAGACGATCAACAAGCTGCTGCGCGTGACCAGGCTGCTGGTGCAGCGCCTGGGCCGCGAGCCGAGCCCGGAGGAAATTGCCGAGCAGATGGAGATGCCGCTCGACAAGGTCCAGAAGGTGCTCAAGATCGTCAAGGAGCCGATTTCACTCGAAACTCCGATCGGCGACGAGGAAGAAAGTTCGCTCGGCGACTTCGTCGAGGACGAGTTGGCGCCCTCACCGGTCGAGGCCGCGATTCAAGGCAACCTCGGCGAGCAGACCCGCAAGGTGCTGGCGACGCTCACGCCGCGTGAGGAGCAGATCCTCCGCATGCGCTTCGGTATCGGTCAGAAGACCGACTACACGCTGGAGGAAGTCGGCAAGCAGTTCGCGGTCACTCGCGAGCGCATCCGCCAGATCGAGGCGAAAGCGCTGCGCAAGCTGCGCCAGACCGGCCGCTCGCGCAACCTCGAGGGCTTTCAGGAACGCGAGTAGCGGGTTCTGTTCACATAGCTAAGCTTGTAGGCGGCTCGGAATGTCCGGGCCGCTTTTTTCGCTGAAGCCGCATTCGGGGGCGCGCTCGCTCCTGAAACCAGAAACGATTGGTCTTTTCCTTGCACGGCACCTTAAATGGACGTTGTCGGAATGAGAGCTATACACGAGCGAACTTTCAATCCTCAGATGCTTCGGAATCCAATTCCTGCAGGACTACCTCTTCCAAGCGCCCGATGCTGCCACTGACACCCCTCAAGTATGTCAGGAATTCGGAGGGCACCCACACCTCAAGAATCTCTCCCGCAGCGAAGACTATGGCTCGCTCGCCCGAGCCGGGAACCAGACCGAGTTTTCGTGCTTCATCAGGAAGATGGAGTGTATGTCTGCTAGCCTCCACGGAGATGGTGAGGGGCCAACCTGCCGCGCAGTGTCGGACGTAATCCAGCAGTTCGGACCCAATGGCACGCCGATTTAGCTGTTTGACGGATAGTTCCTTAGCGATCCGGGTTCGGGCTGAAAGTGCAGAATTCGGGGAGATCATGATGCCACCTTTTGCCCCGACCGTTGCGAGGCTCGGGACATCTTTGTCCAACGCGCTCAACCACGGTACCGCGCTCGACAGCGTCTTTGGCAACCGAATCCTCGGCTGTTCCGGGTCAACTTTAATAGCCCGTAATCGCCACGGTTCAGTCACTACAATAGCTAGATTTTTGTCATCCGGCATTAGGTACAATACACCCAGTTTAGAAAAAAAACGTGAAAACTATATATACTCTGGAATTGAAAACAGGTACAATGCACCCATTGAGGTCCGCAATTGTACCAACGGTAGGGTTCGTAGCGCTTGCTATAAGCGCGGAGTGCGACTAGTTACGGGAATTCGAATCAACGAACCCGATCTCCGCGCCAGCCGCCCGGCGGTACCTCTGCTGGCGGTCAATCCGACCGAAACGATGGGAGGATGGGTGATGGAGACACGCAATTCCGGAAAAGGAGAGGCTGTGCGGAGCGTTCGTCCGCTAAATCCTGATTTCGCGTTCCTGGCACTTAAGGCGGCCATCGAACTCGACAATATTCTCCAAGGTAAGGCGTCCTCGGGAGAAGCGGTCAGGGAGCTTGCTAAGTCACTGCGCGAAACCACGGCCGACATCGGAGGCTCATCCTTGCTGAGTTCTCTCGCAGATCCAATGAGCGCGGATCTTCTCAGTCGCGCTTTCGAGCGGAGTTCGCTACAACCGGTGGATACGCTCGGGGCCTTGGTCAACCGGGCTAATGAGATTGCTTCTTCTCTCCAAGAGGTAAAGGCGGGCACGGAGGCCGAAAGAATCAAGGCTTTGCGTGACTTCTGCTTAGCCTTATCTCAAGTGAGCAGTTCGTTTGATCAGGAAGAACGCGAGCGTACGCGACCACCGCATCCGCATCGCACATAAGACTCGTGCCGCTCGATGTCCTCACGTACAGTCTCGCTCGGCTACAAGCGGTTTTAGATCTCGTCTCACAGCTCGAGAGTTCTGAATTTCCGCAGCCATACTGCGAAGAAGGCATTGGACTCATCGCCAAAGAACTGCATGAACGAAGAAAAATCCTCGAGAGCTTCGATGAAAAAACGTACGTCGGCGTCGTTCATCAAACCTGCTGCGAATTGCTAGAAAGACTGTTCCGGCTCCTTCCCATTCTCGGCTTCTTTTTACGATCCACAAATGTCAGAAATGCCTTCGAGCTTCGCGCCCCTCTCGCCCGTCTCGCGCAGAGGTTCGTCCCCAATATTAAACTCGTCCTCTCTAGCGAATGGGACTTTTCGCCGCTTTCGTATCATCAAATGTCCGCTCTACCCAACTACGTTCTGGTTGGTCTCCCAGCGTCCGAATCAGCGAATGGTCTCTCGCTGCCGCTCTCTGGCCATGAGTTGGGTCATGCAGTCTGGACATATAGGCAGCTCGAGGACGCTTTTAAACCGCGAGCCCACACGGAATTAGTAAAACAAATCCTAGATCGGTGGGACGAATATTCTCTTCATTTTTCGTATATCAATCGCGCAGACATCGACAATTTGTCTGGCTGGCGGACGTGGCTTCCTGCTCACCAGTGGGCAATCTCCCAATTGAAGGAATGCTTTTGCGACCAGTTGGGCGTCCTTATTTTCGGGGACTCATATCTTCGCGCGTTTGCGTATCTTTTGGCCCCAGGGTTGCCGTCTAGGAATCCCGCATACCCGTCTAACCTACGGCGTGCCGACAATATTCTGGCTGCCAGCGAGCGATGGGGATTTCCTGTGCCGGACAGCTACTTAGAAAATTTCCGTGACGGAACATTAAACCAAGATACGCCACTGAAATTTTTGTGCTCGGTGGCTGATAACGCGGTTGAAGCAATCACACCAGAGCTTCTGGACATTTGTGAAAAAATAGGAATCGAAGCAGGTATGCTGCCACAAGACCGTAAGGAGGTTGCGACCATAGCCGCTGCTTTTCGCAAACTCATTCCCGCAACGCGAGTTAAATCACTCGCCAGTATCATGCATGCTGGTTGGCAAGTATTCCATGAAGCGGACCTCTGGCAGAACTACCCAAACGTCCGCGAGCGAAGATCGGAAGTGCTAAATGAGTTGGTGCTGAAGACAGTGGAAGTTTTTGAAATCGAAACCATCCTCCAGGGCGGAGCATAATAGGGGGACGCAATGTTACTTCGAGGCGAGCAGTTAGCAGACTTGCTGAAGGGAAATCCCACAGAGAAGGACGACCCGTTCGTAATCACGCCGATGCCAAACTTGGACACCCTGCGAGACAGCGGCTCCACGGCCATAGACCTACGACTTGGGACGTGGATAACAAGTCCTCGACAGACGCGCGTTCCGTTTGTGGGAATCGATTCGTCTGACGCGTCAGCGACGACGCCAGACATCCTGAGAACGCATTATGTTCGCTTCGGGGAGAAATTCTTTCTACACCCACGCACATTTATTCTCGCGGCAACCCTTGAATGGCTAAGGCTCCCTGCTGATCTTGGCGGATATATAATCGGAAGGTCGTCGTGGGGTAGACGCGGCCTTATCATCGCGACCGCTGCTGGTGTACATCCTGGCTTCGCTGGTTGTCTTACCCTTGAATTAACGAACTTGGGCGAGATTCCGATCGAGATGCGACCGGGAATTGCTATCTGCCAGCTCTTCTTACACCAAACGGCAAAAGGGCAGCCAGTCGATCACAGCTCCTTCGTGGGATTTCGTCGCCCAACTCTCGGAAAGGTCAAGCCCGACGCGTTCTTCGAAGCCTTAAGGAAATATGGAATTTAGAAAGAACCGTGCGGGTTCAATCAAATTCCTAGCCGCGCCGAGCAATTTTGCGATGAAGCGCAACGGGAGAGCTATCGACGATTGCGCTAGCATATCGCGAACAAGGGTTTTCACAGCCGGCATGCTAACAATCAGCCGATCGCATCGGCGCCAAATAGGTTTCTTCCTTACTTGCTGGCCGCGTAGTTGGGGATGGTGCGAACTATTTGATTGCCTTCGCTTCGCGCAGTTTTGCGATTTCTTCGAACGTGAATCCGTTCGCGCGCAGCACCTCCTCCGTATGCTCACCCAACAGCGGAGGCCGTGTGATGTGCCCCGGCGTTTCGGATAACTTCGCGGCCAGCCCCGTCGTCAGATACGTGCCGATCGCGGGATGCGGCATCTTGAGCAGCATCTCACGCGCGCCAATGCTGGTCGAAGTAATCGCCTGCCTGGCGAGCATCCGGATCGTAACCGCCTCGATCAACGCCAGGTTCGCGCAGGTAGAAGATCCGCGACTACAGATCTGCCGCGCTCGCCGGGCTCGCATGATGCTTTCGATCGCCCCTTGGTTTCGATGCATGTCGGCTCATGCTACCGTCGAACGAAAGCGCGAGCGAGAAGCGCGAATATCTGCTCTCAGGGTCGTCACGTCACCCCCATTTTGGCCAGTTCAAAAGAGCGTTCATGAGCGACAAGCATCAGCATACCGGGCGGAAGCCCAATCGATTGATCAACGAGCAGAGTCCGTATCTGCGCCAGCACGCCTACAACCCCGTCGATTGGTACGCCTGGGGCGACGAGGCGCTCGCGCGCGCGAAGGCCGAGAACAAACCCATTCTCCTCTCGATTGGATATTCGGCGTGCCATTGGTGCCACGTGATGGAGCGCGAGTCGTTCGAGAACGAAGGCATCGCGCGGCTGATGAACGAAAATTTTATTCCCATCAAAGTCGATCGCGAGGAACGGCCCGACCTCGATCAAATCTACATGGAAGCGGTGCAGATGATCACCGGGCGCGGCGGATGGCCGCTGACGATGTTCCTCACGCCCGACGGGAAGCCGTTTTTTGGCGGCACCTATTTTCCGCCGGTTGACCGCCAGGGGATGCCGGCATTTCCGCGCGTGCTGATGGCGGCTGCGGATGCTTACAAACGCGGCGCGCACGAGGTCACGCATAACGTCGAGAAACTGACGGAAGCTCTCGGTGCGCTCGGCACCTACACCGCGACTGACGGCCAGGTCCAACGCGATCTACCAATCGTCGCCGCGCATCAACTCGCGCGGTCGTACGACAGCGTGCATGGCGGCCTCGGTCAGGCGCCGAAGTTTCCCAACACTTTCGTGTTTTCGCTTTTTCTGCGCGGCTTCGATGCGGACGATGATCCGAACTTCGCGACGATGGTGCGTGACACGCTCACCAAAATGGCGAAGGGCGGTATCTACGATCAGATCGGCGGCGGATTCCATCGTTACAGCGTTGACGATCGATGGCTGGTGCCGCATTTCGAGAAGATGCTGTATGACAATGCGCTGCTCGCGCGGCTTTATCTCGATGCCGGCCGCGCGCTGAACGAGCCGGAGTTCCTGGGCATCGCGCGCGAGATCCTCGACTACGTCTTGCGCGAAATGACCAGTCCCGAGCACGGCTTCTATTCCACCCAGGACGCCGACAGCGAAGGCGAGGAAGGCAAGTTCTTCATCTGGACGCCTGCCGAGGTCGATTCAATCCTTGGAGAGAAACTGGCGCCGATCGCGAAACGATTTTTCGACATCAGCGATGAGGGGAATTTTGAGGGCAGCAACATCCTGCATCGCACCATCGAGATGTCCGATGCGGCAAAGCAATTCAAAACCACGCCTGAAGAAATGGCGGACGCGATCCGCATCATAAAGCAAAAGCTTTTCGAGGCGCGCGAGAAACGCATCAAGCCCGGGCGCGATGAGAAAATCCTCGCGGCGTGGAACGGCATGATGATTTCCGCATTCGCCGAGGCCTATCGCGCGCTGCACGATCCGCGATATCTCGAGGCGGCGGAGCGCGCGGTCGACTTCGTGATGACGAAGCTATGGGACGGGCGGGCGCTGCGGCGATCTTTCAAGGATGGCATCGCGCGCTTCAATGCTTACCTCGAGGACTACGCGATCCTCGCCAACGCGATGCTCGACACCTATCAAGCCTCTCTCGACCCGAAGTACCTTGCGCATGCGCGGACGCTGGCCGACGTGATTCTCGAGCGCTTCCTGGATAAGGAGCGCGGTGGATTTTTCTTCACCTCGGAGGACCACGAGGAGCTCATCACCCGATTCAAAGGCGCCTTCGATGGATCTACGCCTTCGGGGAACAGCGCGGCCGTCATGGCCCTCCTGCGTTTAAACGGTTATACGGGTGATGAGCGGTACTTTCGCGAGGCAGAGCGCGCCATCAAGCTGTTTCGTGAGTTCATGGAGAAGCAACCATTCGCATTTTCGCATCTGCTCGAAGCCGTTGACCTTTATTTAAGGGGGCCGGTCGAATTGGTCATTATAGGCGATCGATCTTCGCCAGATTTTCGCGAATGGGTTGAGCGCATCGGGCTGCTATATGTCCCGAATCTTGCGATATACGCCGTCGATTCGAAAAATCCGGCGTCGGATTTCGTCCCAGAACAAGCCCGTGGCAAGCATCAGCTGGACGGGAAACTGACTGCGTATGTCTGCCGTGAGCGTACCTGCTCGATGCCGCTGACATCCTACAAAAACCTGGAGGCGGAAGTGCGAGGCTGAAAAATCAGGGGGAAAAGCCAAGACACTTTCCATTTCTTCAACTACTTCGGAGGTGTGAATGGTGCCCAGATTCCTCAAATTCCTGTTACCTGTATTCTCCCTGTTTGTGCTCGGCGGATGCGCCGCGTTGGGAGCGTTCACGCCCAACAGCGGCGGCAGCAGTTCAACGGCCGCGACTGCCGCGGCACCGGCTGCAGGAACGGCCACAGTGTCGATGCCGTCGATAACCGATGAAGTTGAACCTTCAACCAAACTTGCGATGTTCTCTCCGGTCGCCTTGCTCGATGGCAACGGAGCGCTCGATGCAACCATCGTCGATTCGCAATGTCGTTTTCGCAGCGCCGACCCGCCCTTCCTGGTCCCCACAAGCGTCGCTAACAAGACCTGGGTGTTCACCGGACGTATCAATGAGGGCAAGGCGGATGATTCCTACATCGGTGATGCGCAGGCTCTCGAGTACAGGAGCTGGTTCGGCTTCGGATGGCCCAAGCAGCAGCTCAATAGCTGGCCGGTCAGTATGGTGACGCTGAGCGAGATGCCGCAAGCCTATCTTGACGATCGTCTGCCGATGCTTTCTGATCAGGTCCTTAAGGACAACAAGGAACAGAGCGACATGATGCTCAGGGACTACTTCGAAAACGCGCGGGCGATTCAGACACGGGTGCAAATTCTGGTATCGGCGTACGATCCGGGAAAATGTCCATCCCAGAAATAGCCCGCCAGTCCATTCGAGGGATGACCGTTGCGAAACCGTTGCCGCGCGAAGTAACCGCCAAGCCTCATCGATTCGAGCCAATCGTCGAGAATCGTGATTCGACCATCGCGCCGGGGCCGCTGCGAGCGGTGGCCTTCAATGCCCAAGGCGGCGCGCGGTTCGAGGGCATTTTGCGATGCTTCGCGCGGGAGCCGCTGCGGAGCGCGGCGGTCATCCTTTTGAGCGAAGTGGATCTCGGCACTCGTCGCGCCGAAGGTCGCAAGGTCGCGAGCGAACTCGCTCATGCCCTCGGAATGAGCTGCGCCTACGTCCCGGAGTTCGGGTTGGTCCGCGAAGACGGCACGATGCGCTCATTCCTCGGCAATGCGATCCTCTCGCGCGAACCGATGGAGAATGTCATCGCAATCCCTTTGCCCAAAGTCAGCGCTCGATATCCGCACATTCCTCGATCGCTCGGTCGGGTCAAGCGCGAAGGCAATCAGGTTGCGATAGTTGCGACGATAAAGGTGCGAGGCAAAGCGGTGCATCTCGCAGTCGCGCATCTCGATAGCCGCGCCCATCCGACCGGCCGCGATCTCCAGGTTGCGACCATGCTTGAGAGTTTCCCCTCCGATGGGCCCGCCATCTTCGGCGGCGATCTCAACACCACCACCGTTGAGCTCATCAATCCCGCGAGCGCGCGGGTGGTACTGCGGGAGATGGTTCTCAACTCGAGGCGCTTTCGACATCCCCACGCGGACGAACCTTTGCTTGGGCGGCTTGGCGAGGCTGGCTTCGAGTTGCGCGGCGCAAATGCCGACGGTCGCGCGACCTTCACTTTCGCGCGCGTCGTTCCGCCGTGGATGCGTCCGAAGCTCGACTGGATCGCTCTGCGCGGTCTTGAGCCAGTCTGTGGATCCGCCTGCGTAATACCGGCTCGTCCCGGTTTCTTCGCGACGCGCGTGTCGGATCACGATTTCATCGCGGTTGACGTTGCTATATGACAAATCTATCAATCACGCCGCCATGCGATGGGAAATCTGGACCGTCTTCGTCATCACGGAGACCGCGATGTGCCTCACGCCCGGCCCAGCCGTGCTGTTGGTACTCTCACAGGCGCTCGCGCGCGGCGCGCTAGCGTCGATTTGGTCGAACATCGGCATCCTCGCGGGCAACACCATCTATTTCGTTCTTTCGGCGACCGGCCTCGGCGCGATCCTGCTCGCCTCGCAAGATCTGTTTTCCGCGATTAGATGGATCGGCGCGGCCTACGTCATCTATCTCGGTATTTCAGCGTTCTTCGGAAAGTCGTCGGTCCTTTCTGTAGCGAAGCCCGATTGCGCGCCGGTTGCGGGCCCGCGCATGTTTGTCAATGGATTGATCCTGCAGCTCGCGAGCCCAGGGGCCTTGGTGTTTTTCGCGGCGCTGCTCCCGCAATTCGTTGATCCCACGCGAACCATCGCGCGTCAGGTTGCGATCCTCGCAGTCACCAGCGTCGGCATCGAGTTTTGTGTGCTGGTCGGCTACGGCACCTTGGCCGGCCGCATGACGCGTCTGGCGGCGCAACCCCGTTTCGCCAGGCTGACCAATCGCGTCGCAGGAACAATGCTGATCATTGCTGCGGCAAGAATAGTGTTCTTCACGAAAGTCTAAGGGCGCCGTTCCGCTTCCGTCGCTCTCTCGTCTACAATCCGCCGCATCGCAAGCGCGGATGTGCGGCGAGTTTGGAAGGAGAAACATCGATGGCGTTCAACGGAATGGGCCTTCATCTGGGAAATCTCTCGCGCCTGTCGGATGCAGAAAGCCGCTCCATCAATCCTGAAAATCCGACCGGCGAGCGCGGCAAAGGCGCGATGGCGATTCCCGATCCCGCGACCAGCCCCGCGCGCGAGCTCGGCCAGGGATGGAAGGTCTCCCCGTACATCATCATTCGCCAAGGCGAAACCGCGACGCTTGCCGATATCGCGGGCCCCGGCGCCATTCAGCAAATCTGGATGACGCCGACCGGGGCCTGGCGCGACAGTATCCTGCGCTTTTACTGGGAGTGCGCCGATGCGCCTGCGGTCGAATGTCCCGTGGGAGATTTCTTCGCCTGCGGATGGAACAAGTACGCGCAAGTCTCGTCGCTCGCGGTGTGCGTGAATCCCGGCAGCGCATTCAACTGCTATTGGGAGATGCCGTTTCGAAAATCGTGCCGCATCACGATGACGAATATCGGTGAGACGCCGATGATCCTTTTCTATCAAATCAACTACACGCTGACCGAGGTTCCCGAGGATGCCGCGTATTTTCATGCGCAGTTCCGCCGCGTCAATCTTCTGCCCTACGGCGACGTTCACACCATCGTCGACGGCATTCGTGGACGCGGCCACTACGTCGGCACCTACATCGCATGGGGCGTGAAGAACAGCGGATGGTGGGGTGAAGGCGAGGTGAAATTTTATCTCGACGGCGACAATGACTTCCCGACTATCTGCGGCACCGGCACCGAGGACTATTTCTGCGGCTCCTACAACTTCGACGTCGGCAAGGAGAATGGCGGCTATCGCGAGTTCACCACGCCGTACGCGGGGCTCGCGCAGGTCATTAGGCCGGACGGGCTCTATCAATCGCAGCAGCGGTTCGGGATGTATCGATGGCACATCATGGATCCGATTCGATTCAAGAGCGATTTGCGGGTGACGATCCAGGCGCTCGGATGGCGCGGCGATCCGCGCAAGGGCGCGCGTTTTTTGCAGCTTCAAGATGACATCGCATCGGTGGCGTATTGGTATCAGACGCTTCCCGCCGCGCCGTTTCCGCCCCTGCCGTCCCGCGATTATCTGCAGATCATTTGATTCCGCGCGTCTGGGTTTAGTTCGTGACCGAGACCATTATTTTTCCGTCAACGATGCTCACTGGATATGCCGTAACGCGCAGCCCCGAAATGCTAACGCAATGACCGGTGGTGACGTCGTAGCGAAAGCCATGGCCGGGGCAGGTCACGATGTTGCCGCGAAGCTTCCCGGACCCCAGGGACACTCCTGCGTGTGCACATGCGTCGCCGATCGCGTAGATGTTTCCGCCTATGTTGAAGAGGGCGACATCTCTACCCGCGACTCGTACGACCATGCCCCTCCCAGCGCGGAGCCGAGCGAGCGGAATCGCCTCGAGAAAATCTGGCATCGGCAATCCTCTCTCGGATTTGCGCTGACAACCTCGCCGATCAGATCGATGGATGCGGTATCGCGCCGCGCGCAGATTCATACGCCGATGCAACACGGAACACCGCGGGCTCATCGAAGGGGCGCCCGATGATCTGCATCGAGAGCGGCAAGCCGTCGCTGCCCAGCCCGGTCGGAATCGCGAGCGAGGGTTGTCCGGTGCAATCGAAGGGCGCGGTGAAGCGCAGAATCTTGTCCACCACATCGACCCGAAGCTCGCCGTCGCCGACCAGCTGGCTTTCGCCGATCCTGGGCGCGGTGATCGCGCTGCCCGGCGCGGCGAGGACGTCGTGCTTCTCTATCGCGGCGAGCGCGTCGGCGAGCACCTTCGCGCGTGCCCGTTGCGCGCGAACATAGGCGACGCCGGTGATCGCCATTCCTGATTCGAGCAGGCGGCGCACGTCGGTGCCGTAATCGCCCGGCCGCGTGCGCATCCATTCCTCGTGATACTCGAGCGCCTCGGTGAACGTCGCGATGCTGTTGATGACATTGGCGGTCGGCAGCGTGGGTATCGAGACCTCGTCGACGGTCGCGCCGAGGACGGTGAGCTGCTTCATCGCCGCTTTGAAGGATTTTGCGACGTCGTCCGAGAGCCCATCCATCAGCTCGCGAATGACGCCAATGCGCGTGCCCTTGACGCCCGCCTTCAGTGTCGCGGTGTAATCGGGCACCGGTTCGCGGCTGGAGGTGGAATCGTTAGGATCGTGCCCGGCGATGACGCCCAACATCAGGGCGGCGTCGCGCACGGTGCGCGTGATGGGGCCGACGTGGTCCATCGTGTAGGCGAGCGGCACCACGCCGTAGCGGCTGACGCGGCTCCAGGTCGGCTTCAGCCCAACGCATCCGCATAGCGAGGCGGGGATTCGAATCGAGCCGCCGGTGTCGGTGCCGATGGTCGCAGGTGCCGTGCGCGCGACGATCGCTGCGGCGGAACCGCCGCTGGAACCGCCTGGAATGCGATCGAGCCCATAGGGATTGCGGCATATTCCCCAATGTGGATTCGATGAGGTGATGCCATATGCGAACTCGTGGAGGTTCAGCTTGCCGAGCATCACAGCGCCTTGCGCCTTTAGCCTCGTCCACGCGGTCGCATCGAAGTCGGGTCGAAAGTCGGCGAGGATTTTTGAGCCGCCGGTGGTCAGGACGCCCTTGGTGTAGAGAAGATCTTTCAATCCGACCGGAACCCCATGAAAAGTGCCGCGCCAGTTTCCCGAGGTGATTTCGCTTTCGGCTTTTTTCGCGGCCGCGAGGGCATCGTCTCCGGTAACGGTGATATACGTGCGGATCTTTTCATCGACGCGCGCGATGCGATCGAGATAGGCCTTGGTGACCTCGACCGGCGAAATTTTCTTGTTGCGCAGATGCTCGGATAGTGCGGCCACATCGAGGTCGAGAATTTCATTGGACGCCATGGCGATTTGCCTCCTTCGTCAAACCTTCTTTACGTTGAGGTGGGCGGCTTCGGCGTTGAGGTTCGCATAACCGAAGGCGGGTCCGATGCCGGATAGAGGGAGCGTACCGAGTTGACGCGAGAGCGTCAGCATCGCACCCGCGGTATTGGCGACCGAATGCGCATCGTGGTCAGTGATTTGGTAATCGAAAACCTCGCGCGCGATCTTCTTGACAGTTTCACCGGTAAATTGTGCCACGGTGGTCCTCCGAAATTGCTTCAGAATTGCACTGCGATTCGCAACTTCTACATCGTAGTCACAGACAATTGAAGAGAAGAAGGGTTTCCGTCACAGAGGGCGCGACCGCAAAGTGTTCAGGATCGCCATCCCCAATTGAATCATTACGGGACATAGACGCAGTTTTGTCGTTCGCGAGACAGGACCATCGAAGCTCTCCAAAGAAGAAGTTGCCGCTCGAACGTTGCAATAGACCACCCGAGCGCGCAATCCCTCGCACGGCATTTGCTGTGCTCCTTAATCGACGCGCAAGCGCGGTCTTGGAGTGTCGAAAAATGTTCAGTCTTTCCAACTTGAGCGTGAAGGCGAAATTGGGGCTGCTGTGTTTCACCTTCATCTTGGGGATGGTGCTTTTTGCCGGAGCGTCGTACACCGCCATCCAGTCACTCAGAATCGGCGGCGAGCGGTACAACTCTTTAGTCGAACTAAGGGAGTTGGATGCCGACGTTGCTATGCCCCACGCGACCACTTTCCCCACGACCATCTGGATGTTCCGGACGCTGCTCGCGGTAAGCCCGGATGAGGTCAAAGAAAACGTCGAGCATATCCACGAAACCGAGAGAAACTTTCAGGACCACCGTCGCAGGTGGATGAGTCGCCTTAAAGAGAGCCCGATTAAAGATGAATTTTCCCGAATATGGGACATGGTGGACAACTACTTTCGCATCGTCGATAACGAGATCGTCCCCCTCGTCCTCGAAGGCAAGATTGCGGAAGCGCAGCATCTGCGTCACGAGAAGACCTTGCCATTGAATGGCAAGATCGAGGCCGCCGTCGCGCAAGCCGACAGACACCTTGATGAGCTAGTTCAGAGGGAAGAAGCAGACGCGATGGCTGCCGCCAGAACCCGGGTGCTTTTTACGTTCGCTGTGCTCGCAGTATGCCTACTGGTTGCATCCGTATTGGGGTGGCGGATCCAGAGCGGTATCGTCGACCGTCTGCGAGAGAAAGTCGCGGTGCTCAAGCAGGTCAAGGACGGCGACCTGAGTTGTCGCGTAGAGGTCAAGGCCAAAGATGAGATCGGCGAACTGGCCCAGGTCATCAACGATATGATCGACGGCTTGGCCTCGATCGTGACAGAAATTCACGCGAATTCGCGGGCGTTAAGCGCCTCAGCGCAAGGCCTGAACGACTCCAGCCTGCAACTGGAAGCGGCATCGCGACAAACTGCGTCAGGCGCGGGTGCTGTCACTGCCGCAGCCCAACAGGTAAGCAACAATGTGCAGACGGTCTCCACCTCAACGGCAGAATTGACGACTACCATCATCGCTATTGCCCAAAGCGCCAGCGAGGCGGCCACCGTGGCCAACACCGCCGAGCAACTCGCCAGCTCGACCCACAGCACGATGACGAAGCTCAGCGAATCGAGCACCCAGATCGGTAACGTCATCAAAGTAATCACCTCGATCGCGGAGCAGACCAACCTGCTTGCCCTCAACGCGACTATCGAAGCCGCGCGCGCGGGGGAGGCCGGCAAAGGCTTCGCGGTGGTCGCCAACGAGGTCAAGGAACTGGCCAAGGAAACCGCGAAAGCGACCGAGGATATCAGTCAGCGCGTACATTCGATCCAGCAAGACGCGAGCGGGACCGTGAGCGCGATCAATGAAATCACCAACGTGGTCGGCCGCATCAACGACATCCAAAATACCATCGCCATTTCGGTCGAGGAGCATACCGCGTCTACCAACGAGATCGCGCGCAACCTAGAGGAGACTAGCAAGGGTACGGCCGAGATCGCCAGCAACATTGGCGGCGTCGCCCAAACTGCGCAGGAAACCCAAAATTCAGCCGCGCAAGCGCAAAAATCAGCGCGGGAGTTGTCGAGACTCGCCGAAAGCCTGGATAGCCTCGTGCGCCGCTTCAATCTGGGCGACCACGCCCGCGCCGCCGCGGGGGCCGAATCAACCGCACAGGAAGAGGTGGTCGGCGTCTGATAAAACGAAATCCCCCCTTCGCGATGAAGAGGGGACTCGAAATCTGTCAGCGGCCCGATTTGCTACGAATGGGCGACGACCTGATCGGTGAAGCCCGCAAGATCGTGGGTCATGATCAGCATGTCGCGCACGTGCCCGGAGCGATCCTCGACCCAGTCAGCCAGCACTGCCTCGACCCGGAAGCCCAGGCGCTCGAAAGCCGCACGAGCGGCGATTTGGTCGGGAGTCATCATGGCGGCGAGCTTCTTGAGGCCCAGCGACTTGCCAAGTTCGAAGATCTCAGAGGTCAGCCGTTTGCCGAGCCCACGTCCGCGAAAGCGCGGACTGCCGTTGATGCGAATCTCGCCGACGTGACGTGTCCATCGCGCCTGCTCCAGATGGACGCTCGCGTAGGCGGCGACTTCGCCGCCGACCTCGGCGAGCAGGGTCACCGTATGTCCGCGCTTGAGGTTTTCCGCCCATTGCTTGACGACCTGCCGATCGGTGATGTCGGTGCGCAGGAACAGCAGATCCTCCTCGGGTAGCCTGGAGGCGAACGCGAGGATCTTCTCCAGATCCTCGGGTTCCATGCGGCGGATCGTCACCTCGGTTCCATCGCTCAGCTTGATTTGCTTTGGAAATGCCTCGTGAGAGTTGCCTTTGTCGGCCATTAGGTTCTCCTGTATGGATTCGCGCGGAGGAGCTTGATGGATTGGGCGCGAGGAATGCCATCGTACGAACATCGGTGGCCAACCCGCAAGGGCTTTCTTCATCTCATCGAGCGTCCGCAACATAGGCTCGATGTGGATAAAGTTGGTTTCATCAATGTAACTTTAGAGACTCGACGGGGGTTAAGCGGCGTTTGCGGTAGAACCTCTCACGGAGAGATACTTTTCGTGCCTACTCCCTCATACTCATTCACCAGGAGGTCCCATCATGGCAGGCCAGGACACCCCTTCACGCAGATATCGTCTCTCGACTCAGGACGCGACATTCATATACGCGGAAACACCCAACAACCCACTGCACATCGGCTCGATACTGATGTTCGAGGGTAAGATCGATTTCGACGACTTCGTGCAGCATGTCGAAAGCCGCCTGCATCTGGTGCCGCGCTATCGGCAGCGCCTGATGCAGGTGCCGTTCAACCTTGGGCATGCGGTTCTCGAAGACGACCCCGACTTCCGCATCGAGAATCATCTGATTCGCCATCTGCTGCGCCCCGGCATGAGCCAGGCCGAGGCGATCGATGAGATGCTGCGCCATTACGAGATCCCGCTCGATTACAAGCGCCCGCTATGGGAGATGCATTCGTTCGAGAACCTCGAGGGCGCGCGCACCGCCATCGTTTCCAAGGTCCATCATGCGCTGGTCAACGGTGTATCAGGCATCGAATTGCTCAAGGTAATGTTCGACCTCAAGCCCAATCCTGATCCCATCGAGCCTCCCGCCGAGCCGTGGCAGCCCGAGGAACCTTCCACCGCGATTCGACGACTACTCGAAGCGGCGCGCGAGGCGACTGCGGTGCCAGTCAAAAGCGCCATCGAAACCTCGCGCGAGTTGATGCGCGATCCTCAGGCGCTGGGAGATGAAGCGCGCACACTCACTGACGCGCTCCAGCAAATGACGCAAATCACTACTCGCCGCATCGTGTCAACCCCGTGGAATTCCGGGCTGGTCGGACAGCGGCGCGCGCTTGCGTGGTCAACCATGTCGTTTGGAGACTTCCGCAGAATTCGCAATGCATTCGGCGGATCGATCAACGATGTCGTGCTGACTATTCTTAGCGAGGCTGCGGGGCGCTACTTGCAACATCACGGATATTCGACGAATGGCCAGCTTTGCATCGGATGCCCGGTGAACGTGCGGCATAAAGATGAGGCGTCAACGCTCGGCAATCGCGTCTCGATGATGTTCCCAATGATTCCCGCGGAGCCGATGGACCTGGTTGAGCGGCTGAAGTACATCAATGCCGAGACGGAAAGAATCAAGGAAGCGCAATTGCCGCAGGCGCTAGAGCGCCTGATGTCGATGGCGGACAGCATCCCGCCGAGCGTCATGGGCGCCGGGTCGCGCATGAGCAAGAGGGCGATGAATGCGGCCTCGACATTGTTCAAGCTCTCGCGATACAAGCCGCGCCCCGATGGTTTCCTGCTGCCGGCGCTGGGCATCAACTTTATCGCGACCAACGTTCCCGGCGTTCAGGTACCGCAATATCTGCTCGGACACAAATGCCTCGAGCAGATTCCGCTGGTGCCATGCGGCGCGACCCTCGGCTACAACGTGGCCATCTTAAGCTACAATTCAACGCTGTGTTTTGGGATGAGCGCCGATCCGAACTTGATGCCCGATGTATCGTTGATGAAGTTCTTCGTGGATGAAATATTCGCCGAATTGAAGGATCGCGCACAGGCGGCGCTTGCCCAGAAAGAGGCGGCTACCCCGGCTACGGACACCTCGGCGGCAGCGGGAGGTTTCTAACTCGCCAAATCACGTAGAAAAGGCGAAAGTCTCCTCGTCGATGGAACCCTTATTGACGCGATGTTCATGGGCTCACGACGACCTCGGGCGCCGCTACCATGACGAGGAATGGGGCGTCCCGCTCCACGATGATCATCGGCTCTTCGAGTTCATCGTGCTTGAGGGCGCGCAGGCCGGGCTTAGCTGGGATACCATCCTGCGCAAGCGCGCCAGCTATCGCGAGGCTTTCGATAACTTCGATCCCGGGCTCATCGCGCGCTACGACCAGCGACGCATCGAGCGCCTCCTGAAGAACGCCCTGATCGTGCGCAATCGTTTGAAAATCGCGTCGGCGATTCAGAATGCTCGCGGATTCCTCAAGGTTAAAGATGAGTTCGCCACCTTCGACAAATACATCTGGGGATTCGTCGATGGCGCGCCGAAGCGCAACGCCTGGAAGACCCACAAAGAAATTCCGGCCGAAACGCCGCAAGCGGTCGCGATGAGCAAGGACCTCCGCAGGCGCGGCTTCAACTTCGTCGGCCCGACAATTTGTTACGCTTTCATGCAAGCGGTCGGCATGGTCAACGATCACCTGGTGGATTGCTTCCGCTATCCGGAAATCGGCTAGACTCGTTCCCGTGGCGAAACACGTCGGCATCGTCGCAGTCAGCGCGGAGGGTGCGGCATTATGCTACCGCACCATATGCATCGAGGGTGCGGCGACCTTCGGCCCGCACAATCACCCCGAAGTTACGATGCACACTATCCCGATCGCGCAATACATGGATCGTGTCTATGCGGGTGACTGGGATGGCAGCGCCCAACTGATGCTGCGGTCGGCACGCAAGCTCGCTGACGCCGGCGCCCATTTTCTAATTTGCCCCGACAACACCGCCCATCAGACGATTGATCTAATCATCGATAAGTCGCCGCTGCCGTGGCTGCACATAGCGAGCGAGGTCGCGTCAACTGCGAAGGCTCGCGGGTATCGTCGCGTCGGCCTACTCGGCACGAAGTATCTGATGGAAGGTCCGGTGTATCCACCGAAGCTCTCCGCCGTCGGCATCGCGCATGAGATTCCCTCCCCGGATGATCGCGAGCGCATCAACAGCATCATATTCGATGAATTGGTCTACGGACGCTTCGAGGAACCCGCGCGCCGATTTTTTCGAGAGGTCATCGCAAAGCTGAAAGATCGCGGATGCGACGCGGTCGCGCTGTCATGCACGGAAATCCCACTGCTCATTAGCGAGAAGGATTCGTCGCTGCCGATTCTCGATTCGACCCGTATCCTCGCGCGCGCCGCATTGCGCGAAGCGTCGATAACCTAGGCGCGCTCGCCCGTGACAGTGTAAACCGTGATACGCCGATGCCTGCTTTTCTCTTCCTCTCAGGCAGCCCTTCGTGCTGCACCGGCCTTCTTGTGCCACTTGTCCATGTGCTTTTTGTGAGTCTTCAAGTACGCGCCCGCCGGATAATACTTGTCATAGAACTCGAGCTCGCAATGCTGGGCCTGGATATAATAAAGCAGCGCCATCGGCGGCACCACGGCTGGGAAGGTTCCGAACGTGTCCCAGACGTAGCGGCAAGTCTCTTTTGTGATTTCGATTGATTTTTCGGGAGTGCGCGGTATCTGGCGCAGGAAGTCGGTGCGATCCTTGTACGGCGCCAGCTTGTCCGAGAATGGATTGAAGGTCCCGTTGGCTCCGAACTTCCTTGCGACAATCGCGTCTACCGCGGCATCCATGTTCTTGTAGTATGGCGGCCGGTAGCTTTCGAAGCCGCCGTCGATTCCGACCGGCACCGAAAAGCCCGTCGGATCCTTGGGATTCGATTCGAAACGGAAGCCGAGTCCGCGGCCGGTCGGCGTGCCGCCCATGACTACGAATGGGGTTGCGCCGCCGAACAGCCATCCGCCGAGTCCCATCGCCTGAAACGCCAGCGTCATGTTATGCCCGATGAATGCGCCCTCGGCCCCTGCAACCGCCGCCATCATGTTCGTCTCGATCATAGTCAGCGGAATCGGCGTATCGACCCATCCTTCCTTGATCCATTTCTCATCGATGGTTGGGCGGTTGCCGTGGCGGTCGTCAACAATGTACTGCCCGAAGTCCGCCGAAAGCATGATTATGTTGATGTATTCTTCGGTGATATCCGATACCGGCATGAACAGGGTGGTCCCCGGCATATTCATGTTCCACAGATTGAAGGAACTGATCGCCCCGGTGTTGCGCGGGATATCGAGACGTCCGTCGTAAACCTGTAGGCGGTTGTCGCGAACAAATTGAATCAGCTTGTCGCGGTCACTCTTGCCTGCATACTCCTGCAGCTTCGTCGGCTGAGCCTCGCGCAGTTTGAGTAGATAGACACCCTCGTCATTGGTGTACATGAGTTCGGTGCCGTGGGCTCCGCACGCGCTTGGCCAGCTTCTCCCCGCGTACTCAACCAGCGTATTGCCCTCGCCACACCAGGTCGCGAGTTGTTCTGCCTTCTCGGGACGGGCGGCCCAAGGCAGATCGCCGAGGTTCAAGCCGGTAATTCCGGTACCTGCGGCGATAAGAAGCGCTTCCTCCAGTTCATCCAGCGGCAGCGCTTCATTCGGGGACTTGAACTTGTTTGGTCCCTCACTGATTTCCATTCCGACGCCGAAGCGGCGCGAGCGGCGGTTCATAATCGCGTCGAATAAGGAAAAGTTCCACGCTTCGTCGACCTGTTCGAGTTCTGAAGGTTTTTCGCGCTCGTTGTCGCCGCTCATAGTTTCTCCCCAATCCGAGTTAAGACTTTCTGACCCGAGAATACACCGGCGCTAATCGTGGCAGCAATTCCGATGCCCACCGTCCGCGAGCTGCCACTCGCGAATTCTCCCGCATTTACCTTGCTTTTATGTTAGTTGACGCGGGGCGGAACTGCTCCTGAGGGTTTAGTGCAAAGCTCGCTGAATCCGAACGATGCATGGCCTGCTTCGGACGGAGACAGTTCAAAAGAGTCACTCCTCACGCCCGAAAGGATTGAAGTCATCGGCCACGCTGGATCGCGCGGCGATTTTTCCGAGATGGCATCGCGAAGCTTCAGGATCGAGGCTGTGATGCCGTTTGCACTGTCATGCGCGGAAATTCCGCTGCTCATCAGCGACAAGGATTGTTCCCTGCCGATTCTCGACTCGACCCGCATTCTCTCTCGCGCTGCGTTAGCGGGAAGCCGTGAAAGCCTGACCGCCCGGGGTTGGTGCGGCGCCTCAGAGGTCCGCCAGATCCTCCTTTTTTCCCGCGATCGATCGCCTCATCGATGAGTTTCCAGAACCGTTTATTCTGTGACAACGCCAGGGCTTCGAGAGCGGTGTCCTCAGTGACGGGCACTAACGCCGCGCACGGACGGCCATTTTTGGTGATCAGCACCGAACCGCTCTTGGGAAGCTCCTTCACTTAGTGGCTGAACCGCGTTTTGACCTCGCGAATGTTCTCGACTTTCATAGAGTCACCTTCCTGCCGCCAATGAAAAGCCGGTTGCCCCGCTTGCGCCCTATGGCGTTGACCAGTACCCGGTCATCTTCGACGCGATAGAAGACCCGCAGATCGCCACTTCGGAACTCGAACTGCCCGGAGGGCAGGATCTATCGGAACTTCCGGGCAAGGCCCACCGCAGCTAGCACAATCGGGATCGCCCATACCCCGAGCTTCGGGATGGCCCACACCCAGAATTGGTTTCGCTCGTACCAACGTTCGAGAAGGGAAACTGGCCTCCACGTCGCCAGTTCCGCACGAACCAGTTCATCAAGGAACTGGTTCATTGCTCGGAGCTGCGATTCGGCCGATCTGGGCTGTACTTTGTTAGGAAATCCCTTTCCCCTTAGACGCTGATCGATAAGGGTCATGCGGTCATAAACACGCCGGAAGCCTGCGGACAAAAGGCCCTCTACTTCAGGTAGGACTTTTCTCGCGTCCACTTTCTTCAAGCTTGCTATTTCGACCGCCTTCTCAATTTCGGAAATGCAGAGATCCTCGAGAAAGGGCTCGATATAGCGACCCCAAAAAACCACGCGAGGAGAGCCTTCGAATCCGATTCCCTGATACGCGATTTGTCGTTTGTCGAATCTTTCGACGCGAAACGGCGGCCCGGCGGTTAAAAACGCCCAAGGCGTTACCTGTCTCTCAATAATAAGATCAACGGCGTCATTTATCCGTTTGCTGAAGGTCGGGTACAGAGGACTGGTGACTTGTTTTCTATAGCGTCTGAGTCTCAACTTCATCCGCCCCTCCAGCGCTCTTCGACTATCTCATACCCATCGTACCAGAGTTCAACGTGACGCAATATGACTCAAATCCTTTGCAAGTCCTTGACGGTGCGCGCGTTCCACGATGTCGCCGGTGTTGAGCGTTGTCTTGGGCTCCAGTAGCACGATGAAGAGGCTGAACTTCTCGGCAAGATTCACTTTCTCCATAGGCCGTCTCCAAAGATGAGGTTCCGCGTGGCGTCGCCCGCGTACACCTTGCCGCGATGAAGCAGGATCAGATGGCGGTTACCATGATGCGATTCCAGCACCGGCTCGAGATCGAGCGCCTCGCCGCGTTTTTTTGCCCATACACCGGCGGGAACGATGATGTATCCGGGCGGTGCGTCGCCGAGTTTTCCGTTCCACTCGGGTGCATCGCGATCGAGATAGAACAGCAGCGGCGCAACTTCCTCGCCGAAGCCGTACAAATAGAGCGGCTCACCGGCTGCCACCACCTTCGCGATCTCGTTCGCCGCGGGACGGAATGAGTCGCCGCCGCACTCACGCGCCTCTCTGCGTGGAATGTAGATAAAGTTCACAATGATCATGGCAACGCAGAGCGCCGCGTATGCGCCCTTCAACGCACGGCCGCCGAATCGCTCGGATACGACGGTCACCATCCATGCCAGCATCACCGTCGCCGGCGGCCACAGCGGAAGCAGATAGGCGCGGCGTTTGTACGCGGCGATCGAAAAGAACACCACCGTGACAATCCAGAAGATCGCGAATAGCCGCACTGCTTCGCGCGGCGCGACGGCCGCGGGCCTCTGAATCTCTTCGGCATGTGTGGGTCGAGCCCTGAGCGCCATCACCACCGCGATTGGAACCAGCAGACTCAGCGGCCCGGAGTTGAGGAGGAGCGGAACGACGTAATACAGCGGCGACATGGTGCCGAGCGAGCCGAAAAATCGGCCGAAGTTCTCGGTGCCGATCTGGCGCGTGAGAAATCCATACTCCTGGCCGACCCAACATATGATGTACCAACTTGAGCCGAGCAGAATCGCGAAGATTATCGCCAGCAGCGAAATCCGATGAAAAGCTTCGCGCAAGCGTCCTTCGACGATGACGAAAATTCCCATCGCCGCGAGCGGGAGCAGCGCGCCGACCGGGCCCTTCGCCAGCACCGCGAGTCCGAGCGCGATCGCGAGCACATACTGCATCACCTCGCTCACGGTTTCCTGCTCGAACGAAGGCTTCTCGGTTGGTTTCGGGCCGATCCACCAGAAGAACGAGAACAGCGAAAGCGCTTCGTAAAACGTGAGCGTCATGTTGACGCGCCCGAACCTTCCAAGTGTGAGGTATTGATAGGCGCCCGCAAGCGTCAGCCCGGCCAGAACCGCGGCCTCGAGGCCGAGGATTTCGTACGCGAACAGCATCGTCAGGATGACGCCGGCGACTGCATAGAGGACCGAGGGGAGCCGCAGGTTAAACGCGGTGACCTTCTTAGTGTCGCTCGCGAGGTCGAGTGCCGTCGCAGTCCAATGGAAGAGCGGCGGCTTGTACATCGGCACGCGGCCGTTTTCGAGCGGAAACAAAAGCTTCCCATGCTCGACCATCTGCTGCACGAACACACCCTCGAACGCTTCGTTGCCGCTGCATACGTCGCGCACCCCGAGCCGATACGTGGTCAGCGCGAGTGTCATGCCTGCGATCACAATGATCGCGGCCAACATCCACAGCGTTTCCGATGAGAAAAGGCGGCGGCCCGATGCGTCGGAGAAAGGCTGGTCCATTTCAGCCACGCATCACCTCCATCACGACAGTCATTACATCAGATCAAGGCGGAAAATGCTGATGCGTTCGATTCGGTTCGAATCATAGCCGCGCCATTTCAGCGAGGTCACCTGATCGGGCCCAACGCGGCGGAACTTGAGCTTCTGGAAAAAACGCGCCGCGCGCTCCTCGCTGGTGCAGGCGAACACGTATTTGAGTTTGCGCGCTTTCGCTTCCTTGATGATCTCTTTGATCAACTCAGCCGCGACTCCCTCGCCCTGGAAGCGGGTCAGCGTATACATCGCGGTGATCTCGCCGGCGCGATCGCGCCGGTAAGGATCGGTCAGCAGCGAGCAGATGCCGGCGAGGTGTTCATCGCCGACGTGATAGCCGAAACACGACGGCAAGATCCCCTCGATTTGCCCGGGCGAGCGCGGCAACAGAAATCCCGCATCCTGCGCGCGCACGATCAACGCCTCGACCTCTTCGAAATCATCGATCGATATCGGCGAAACGGTGCCGTACTGCTCCGGGGTAAACAGTGTGCCGAGACCGCTGAAGCTGAACAGCTCCTCGTAGACCCATCGCGGCGAAACCAGATTCACGGTGCCGACGCCGTCGCGGATCGCGTCGGAGGCGAGGCGCACCATCTTTCTGCGCAGCTTGGTGGCGGCGCGTCTCTGTGCGCGCGCGCTTCGCTTCGCCTCGATGAATGACATCCGTGCGCCGTTTTCATCGACCAATCCGCCCCCGCGATCGAGCAGGATCAGTTTAAAGACGCGCAACCGCGAGGCAAGTTCCTGCGCGAATACCGTCAGATCCTCGGGGTCATCGGTGCTGGTCGAGGCGACCACAATGGAGCCGGCTCGCAGCGCGTGCCAGATTTTCGCAACCGCGGAATCGGGAGGATACGGCCGCGTCCGCAGTCCGAAAGTCGGATTGAAGATCGGCGGAGCTTCCGGCGGCGCCATTTTGCCGAGCCGGCGCATCACCCTCGGCAGTGCACTCGGCGACACGATCACGACGCATCGCGTCTGATTGCGGCGCAGCTCACGCAGCGTTTTCACCAGCGAATCGAAATCGCTCATGCGCTGGCCGACCGGAGGGACCAGCGCGAAGAGCAAGCTCTTGCCGTAAAACTCCTCGAGATAAAAAGTCTTCTCGGTAAAGACCGGCTCGGGCCGTTGAAGGGCTATCGCCGCGCTGGTCTCAGGGCTCATCGATGCGTGGCGTCGTTCAATGGTGTGACTGAAAATGTCGGGGCGAAGTTCAAATCCCAGGGTACAACAATTCGACGGCTACTTGTGCGAAGCGGCTATCTGCGCGAGAGGAATTTCAGGGAAACCGTTGCTCATGCGTGTCGATGAAATTTCCTGCAGCGAGGTGTCGGAAAATACTTCCAAAAGTACGCGCTGACCTTTCTCCCACACGCGATACATCCTGCAGGTCGGCTGCAGCGCGCAGGAACTGGAGCCGTCGGTGCACACATTGAGACGAATCGGCCCTTCGACTGCCTCGATGATGTCGCGGAAGGAAATGTTCGCGGCCGGCCGCGCCAGTTGATAGCCGCCGCCCGGTCCGCGCCGTGCAAGTACCAATCCACGATGCATCAGGTCGCGGATGACCTTTTCCAGATAGTACTTCGGGATTTGCTCGTGGCGCGCGATTTCGCTTCCGCGTGCGACGCCGTTGGGCCGATCGGCGAGGTAAATCATGGCCCGCAGCGCGTATTCAATCTTGCGCGGTATCTGCATCAGGCTCATGAGTTACCTCGAACTTACTCGCATTATGATGCAGCGGCTGAAGCGCCGCGCTCGCTCAAAATCCGCTCGACGTATTTCGCCATCATGTCGCTCTCGATATTCACCTTGTCACCCGGCTTTCGGAAACCCATCGTCGTGACTTTGAGCGTATGTGGAATCAACGCGCAACTGAAACGACGCCCACGAATTGAAAACACCGTAAGCGAGATCCCGTCGATCGCGACCGACCCTTTCTCGACCAGGTAACGCGCCTCATTGGCGGGAACTTCAAAGGTGTAGAGTTTCGAATCGCCCTCCGGCTTGATCGAAATGACGCGGCCGACACTATCGACGTGGCCCGCGACGATATGGCCATTGAGCAGGGTATTAAGTGTGAGGCATCGCTCCAGATTGACCCGGTCGCCGGCCTTCAAGTCGCCAAGACTGGTGCGGCGCAGTGTCTCCGCCGACACGTCCATCTTCACCGTGCCGCGCCCCTTGGCGATGACCGTCAGGCATGCGCCGCTGACGGCAATCGAGTCGCCGATTTTTATTTTGGCAATCGACAATCCGGTGCCCAGCGTCAAAAGCGCGCCCTCGGCGCTCCGCCTGATGTCGGAAACCTTGCCCAAATCCTCGATAATGCCGCTGAACATGCCGTCCTTTGAGTTCGCCCGCTGGGAATGAAAAATCCTGAAAAATCATATCTTTTTGAGCATAGAAGCCGCAACCTATCGCCATATTCCGCGATGAAATGACAAAAGTCGCGAAATGGAGCTGTAATGATCGTGTATCGAAGGCTTCGCAAAGGGCCAGTGGTTAGCCCGCGAAAACTCAACTAATCTGAAGATCCATGAAGACTGAAAGCGGCCGCCAGCGCAGTAAGGTTACCGCCCTGCTGTTCGATTTCGGCGGCACCCTCGCGTTTCTCGATTTCGATTTGCTCGCGACCGAGTTTTCCCGGCCCGGCCGCAAGCTCGATGCGCTTAAATTGGAGCACGCTGAATATGCGGGCCGCGCCGCCCTCGACCACCATCTGATGTCCGAGAAAAGCCGCGATCCGAATGCCGCATACGAAGATTTCTTCCGCGCGTGGATGAACGCGGCGGGAATCCCGCAGAAGGAATTCGCGGACCTCGCCGCGAGGTTCCGCGCGATGCACCAGGAGGCATGCATGTGGCGCATCGTCCGCGAGGGCACGCATGATTCTCTGGAGCGGCTTAAGTCCGCGGGCTTCAAGCTGGGCATCGTTTCGAATGCTGATGGTCGCGTGGCCGCCGATGCGAAACGATTCGGCCTCGCAAAGTTTTTCGACGTGATAATCGACTCGCAAGTGGTCGGCGTGGAAAAACCGAATCCGAAAATCTTCCAACTCGCGCTCGACGCGCTCGAAGTTCCGCCCGAAGAAGCGATGTACGCCGGTGACATCTATGCGATCGACATGCTCGGCGCGCGTGCGGCCGGCATCGCGGGCAAGCTCATCGACCAGCATGGGATGTATCACTGGATCGAGCATCCGAAGATTCGCCACGTCGGCGAGCTCCACACCATCGATTAGCCTTGCAACCCAATTCCACGCGGGCTAGCGGTTGCGAGAGGGATCACGACACGCGAGGGCAGAAAAATGGGTTCAATTCGCGAGACTGCGGATAAACTGTTCGCGGGCGAACTTCCGATCCGCGAGCATCATCCGCTTGGCTTCACCGGCGAATCCGAGGAGGTTGCCGACGGCGTTATGTTCTGCCGATGGTTTGCGAATGTCAGCGCGATCAAAACCAGCGAAGGTCTCGTGCTCATCGATACCGGCGCCTACTTCAATCAGCGCAACACGCTAGAAGTGATCCGCCGCTACTCGCGCGATCGCATCAACACGGCAATCTATACGCATGGCCACGTTGACCACGCATGCGGGATGCCCGCGATCGTCGAGGAAGCGGGAAAGAATCACGTCGCGCGGCCTCGCGTGGTGGGGCATCGCGCGGTCGCGGCTCGCTTCGACCGATACAAGCGGACGGCCGGCTACAACAGCGTTGCCAACACGCGGCAATTCAATCGGCCGTCGGTGTGGCCGACCGAGTACGTGTATCCCGATACCTACTTCGATCATCAGCTCAACGTCGCGGCGGGTCAGCACAAGTTCGAATGTCATCATGCGCGCGGCGAGACCGACGATCATTGCTGGGTGTACTTCGCGCCGCAAAAAGTGCTGTTCACCGGTGACCTGATCATCTGGGCGGCGCCCAATGCGGGCAATCCGCAGAAGGCGCAGCGTTATGCGCGCGAATGGGCCGAGGCGCTGCGAGCTATGGCAAAGCTCGGCGCCAACGTCCTCGTGCCCGGGCACGGCTATCCGGTGTTCGGCGCGATCAAGGTTCGCCAGGTTCTGAATGACACGGCCGAGTACCTCGAAAGCATCTATCTTCAGACCCTTGCGATGATGAACGACGGCGCGTCTCTCGACGCCGTCATTCACAGCGTGAAGCCCCCCGAGAAATTCGCCGATAAGCCATACCTGCAAGCGATTTACGATGAGCCGGAATTTATCGTGCGCAACATATGGCGGCTCGAGGGCGGATGGCACGACATCGTCCCTTCGCATCTCAAGCCGGCGTCGGAAGCGGAGCAGGCGCGCGAAATCGCGGAGCTCGCGGGAGGTGTCGGCAACGTCGTTGCGCGCGCGATCCAGAAACTCGAATCAGGCAACGTCCAGCTCGCGTGCCATCTGATCGATTGGGCGGTCTCCGCCGAGCCCCACAACAAATCGGCGCATGAGGCGCGGGTGCGGATCTACGATAAGCGCGCGAAGGATTCGGACTCGACGATGAGTCATGGCATCTTCCGCGCGGCGGTTATCGAGTCGGCGCAAAAGGCCGGCATCACTCCACCCGAGGATTCGCGTAGCTACTAGGGTCAGTTCAGGCGCTAGCGACCGGTCTGAACTCGCGGATCTCGACAGCAGCTCCAGCATGAATAGCTTGCTCGGCGATACGCGAAGCCGCGGCGCTCGTCAACTTATCCACGTAGGCCTCACCACAGTTAGAGCAGACTTGGGCAGGCACACGCTTTAGAACGATCGTCAGGTCGTTTGAACGTCCGCGAGGAGGGCGGACGAATGTCAGTGTCGTGGTGCCGGCCTCGGTCTTACCCCGTTTGCAGATTACGCACTTCATCAGCGCCTCCTCTTCTCGAAAGCGGCGTCCCATAATTCTGGATCAGGTTCGTAAACGGTGATCACGATTGTCGCGTCTTCGGCCTCAGCGGCAACAATGTGAACTGGTCTTTCCTCAACCCATCCTATCATTAATCGGCGGATATGGCCGATCATGAGGATAGTTCTCGATCTTTTTTCCAGTCTCCAACACGAGGCGCACTTCCTCGACAGTTACTCGGCGCTCGAACATCCGTTCCAAAGCGTGCGCTCTGAAAAGAAGAGATTTTCCCATCAGACTATCTCTGCAAGGTGTGGCGGGAGGGTTAGCTTGCCGAGGATCGCGGGAGTGCGGGCGCCGGTAACGCTCGGGATGTTTCCCTGGCGGCCGCGCAGCAGCTGATAGCCGAGGATCGCGAACGCCACCGCCTCGAGCGCATCGCCGTTGACACCGACAGCCTTCGCGGTCAGCACTTCCACTTCGGGCAGGTAGCCATGAATCATCCGCAGGAGAGTTGAATTGCGCGCTCCGCCTCCGGTCGCGATGAGTTGATCGACGGGCCCAAGCGGCATTACGAATCGCTGAATCGCATCCGCAATCGAGCGCGCCGTGAGAGCGGTGACAGTGGCCACCAGATCGTCGCCCGCGACGCCAGCCGAAGATGCGCGGCCCTCGATTTCCTCCAGGTAATGAGATCCGAACTCCTCGCGTCCGGTGGACTTTGGCGGACGGCGGCGAAAATACGGATGGCGCATCAGTTCCGCGAGCAGTCGTACGCTCGCGCGACCGCGCCCGGCGATCTTTCCGTCGCGATCCATCTTCAAACGGCCACTCGAAAGCCTGGTGACGAGGGCATCGATCAGCATCCCACCGGGGCCAGTGTCGAACGCGATCAAGCTTGAGTCATTCAGCGTCGCGCCCCGTGTCAGGTAGGTCGCATTTCCGATCCCGCCAATATTCTGGATGACGCGTCCGAGTTTGCGATCGCCAAACAGCCAAAGATGAGCGAGCGGCGCGAGCGGAGCGCCCTCGCCGCCGAGGGCGATATCCATCGGGCGGAAATCGGCGACCACCGGCAGCCCGGTCATCGCGGCAATCACCGCGGATTCGCCAATCTGCATTGTTGACGGAGTTTGTCCTCGCGCGGCGGTACGCGGCGGCAAATGAAAGATCGTGTGGCCATGCGAACCGAGGAACGAGATTCGCGATAACGGAATCTTTGCGACGCGTGCGATATTGATCGCGGCGTTCGCGAAAATTTTGCCCAATTCAAAATTGATCGATGAGACCATGGGCGCGCCAACGTGCCTCATCGAGGAGAGTTCAAGGAGGCGCTCGCGGAATCGTGGTGCGTACGGAAAGGTGCGGAACGCGAGGGCTTCGGCGGGCGGACGAACGCGCTCATCCAACCTTACCACGGCGGCGCTAACCCCGTCGTGCGAAGTCCCGGACATCAATCCGATCGCGAGATGAGCCCCGCCCTCGAGCTGAAGGCGCACCTTAGCGATCTTGCTCGTCCTCGTCTTGCTCGCCATCGTGGTCGTCGTCAGTGTCACGTCGCGTCAGCTTGAATCTCTGAAACGAAGCCAGAAGGAGCTGCCATCCGGTCGGAAACTCTAGCGTGCCGGTTTCAACGTGCGCCTCGGGATCGATTACCACCTTCTGTCCGCCGTGCCACTGGACCAGTAGCATGCGATGGCCGATCTGGCGCCCGGTTACGCGATCGATCGAGAAGTCACCAAAAAACGTGGTGGTGCGAAGATCGGAAAATGCTTCGCGGATCTTCATCGCGTCAAGGCTCTCTGCGTTTTCGATCGCGGCCTTGGTCAGGAGTCCCGCCGCGTATACCTGCGCCGCCGGGTAGTCGCACGTTACCGTTGGAGAATGCGCGCGCATGCTCCGGATGAATTCCCGCGGGGTCGGTCCGATCTCGGGCTTGAATTGAAGCTGGTCCTCCCACTGGCTCGGGCCGACCAGGCCTTCGGCATCCTCGCCCAAGTCGATGCGAAATTTCTCGACCCCTGCGGCGACACATCCCAGCACCGGAATATTCAAGGCCGATTGGGTCACGGCGCGCATCACCGCGAGGTCGTGCTCGTAGCTGCCCGCGCTGACGAGTGCGTTAACACGATTTCGGCGCAATGCTGGAAATAGTTTCGCGGGTGTCGATTCCGGGTCGAACTGCCCGGCGTACTTGACGCGAATCCGGACGCCTTTGCGCCGAGCGTATCTTTCATTCGATTCCCGCTCGATGCCATTGGCGATGGCCTCCGCAAAGCCGCTAGCCGAGCGAACGATCGCGATGCGCTTGCGCCACAACTTCAGCCCCGCGACGAGGCGCACGAAACCATTGAAGTAATCGCTGGCCGGACTGAGCACTCCAACGATCAGTTTATGATGATGCGAAAAGATGTCGTCATCGGCGCCGCCGTGATTCACGAACAGCATTCCGGCCCGCTCCGCGATCAGCGCGGCGACGCGCGTCAGTCCGCTGGAATATGGACTGAACAGGACGTTGACGCGATTTTCACCGCACAACGATCGATAGATTTCGGCGCATCGTTCGGGGTTGCTTGCATCGTCGAGGCAGTGAAGTTCGATTGCGCGCAACTCACGACCTGTTCGAATACCGCTCGCGGAATTCGTATCTGAAACGAAAAGGCTCAGTGCCGCTTCGGCCTGTCGCCCCATCGGCGCATACGCGCCAGTCAGCGAGAGCGAAAGGCCGATGCGGATTTTGTCAGCCAAGTAATCTCAGGTGGCGACTTCGGCGAGGCCGCCGCGAATGACAGCGCGGCCTTCGGGATTGAAAGTCTCGAAGGCGAAGATTTTTCGATTATCGCGCTCGCCGTCGGGCCACACCTTGGTGGTGATGACTTGCCCCGGCAACACCGGCCGCGTAAAGCGCACCCGCAGACGCTTCAGCCTGATGGGATCGCCGCCGCAGAGTTTGTCGATTATCACTTTCGAGGTGAACGCCATCGTGCATAGTCCGTGTACGATGATCCCGGGTAGCCCCGCCATTTTGGCGAAATTCTCGTCAACGTGAATTGGATTGAAATCGCCCGAAGCCTCCTTGTAGCGATAGGTCTGATCTTTGTTGACCTGTTGCGCCACCGTGACGATGGGCTCGCCGCGCTCCGGCTCGGCTACTCTCGCGTCGGAGCCGCCTTTGCCACCACCGCGGATGAATGCGTTGAACAGCGTGCGGTTCACCTGCTCGCCGGCTTGATTCTTCGCGTTGATCTCGATCACCAGAGTCTCGCCGCTGGCCTTGGTTTCGACGGATGCCACCTTGGCGACTGCGGTGATCTTGTCGCCGGGCCGGATGGGGTGGAGGAATTCCATGTCCTGCTCGCCATGGAGCAGGCGAACGACGTCAACTTTCAAATCGGGGTCGCCGACCACTCCCATGATCGAGGGCCAAGTCACCACGACCGCATACATCGGGGGCGCTACGATGCCGCCCGTGCGCGTGCTATCGAAGAACGCGCGATTGTCGTCGTTATAGGCGCGAGCGTAGTTCTGCATCGCCTCGAGCGTCGCCTCTGTGGTGGTCGGTGCGTATTCCTTGCCGACGAGGTCCTTGTTCAGCGGCATTGAGATACTCCATTTATTGGCTTACGACCCGTGACTCAGTTCAGTTCGTGGCCCGCGAGGAAAACTGCTTTCAACTCAAGCGCATCGCTAAGCACGATAATATCCGAGACTGCGCCCGGCTGAAGCCTCCCGCGCTGCTCATGACCGATTAGCGTCGCGGGGTTCGACGCCGCCATCATCCCGCTCTCACCAACTCCAGCGCCAGCTTTCTCGACCATCAGACGTGCGCCGTCCAGCATCGAGATAATGGCGCCCGCGAGGGTGCCATCCGGAAGCCGTGCCACGCCGTTGACGATTCGCGCGCGCTCGCGACCGATGGTGATCGACGCGTCTGGCATAGTTTCGGCAAGCGAGACTTTGTCTGTCGTCAGAATCATTCGCTTGCCGGTGCGAGCCAAATAGATGAGGCGCAGGATTTCGGGGGCGACATGGACGCCGTCAGGAATCACCGCCGGCATCGCAACCTCGTTCGTCAGCGCCGCCGCAATGACGCCGGGATCGCGATGGTTGAGCGGGCGCATCGCGTTGAACAAATGAGTGAACATTCGCGCGCCTGCCGCGATGCCGGCCGCCGCCTCTTCAAACGTAGCGTTGGTATGTCCAATCGATACCACGACGCCGCGCGAGGTCAGTCGGCGGATCGCGTCAGACGCCCCCGGCAATTCCGGCGCGAGCGTCACAAGCTTCAGATGCTTCAGTGCCATCACCCGCTCGAATGCCTCTCCTCGCGGCTCGAGGTTGAGCTTCGGATGCGCGCCGAGGCGCATCGGGGAGATGAACGGCCCCTCCAGATGCATTCCCAGAATCCGCGCGCCGGCGGAATCATCGCGCGTCTGACGCTCGATCGCGTCGCCGATCGCGCGATGAACTTTCTCGATGTGATCGACGGGCGAGGTTACCGCGGTTGGAAGCCATGCCGTAGTGCCCTCGCGCGCAAGGGCTTGGGAAATCTCGATAATGCCGTCCGCCGAGGCGCCCATCACATCGATTCCGTGGGAGCCATTCACCTGCAGGTCGATGAAGCCGGGAAGAATGTAATCCGATGATGCATCTGAAGGCTCGATCGAGGAAATCCTTGCGTCGAAACGGATCAGCCCCGCGACGATCGACCCATCGGGGAGCACGATTCGTCCGGAAAGCGTCCGCATCAACGTTGAGTCGGATGCGACTCAGTTGGCGCCGTATCGCTCCGCCAGCAAGCGCGAAAAGCGCGGCATATAGATGAGGTCGAAGGTGGCTTCTTTACCGGGGAACATCGCGACGGCAGCGCCCTTGAGGGCCGTCACGTGCTCCCAAGCTTGCTCCAGCGTGAGTGAATCGTCCTGTGCGATGGTGGCGAAAGTGAGATTGACCAGGAAGCGGAGCCGCCGGATCATCTTGTCTTCCAGCTCGATGAGGGCTTTGCGCTCGCGATCCTCCATACCCATACTCCCGAAACGCGGTAAGACGAATCGTGTATATCGCAGTATATCATGGGGCGCCAGACGGGGTACGGATGCGAAACAGATGCAATGCCGCGCACTTGTTTCGCCCGAGTCGCGATGCCAACCTCGATGTCACAGTGGCTCCGGCACGTCTCAGAAGCAGTTTTATATATCTCGCGAACGCGGTTAACGACCTAAGTGGCGATTGGGCGGTGCTCGCGCTCGTACTCGCGCCCCTCATCCTCGGCGCCTCGCTATGCCTGCTCCCCGATGCCTTGAACATCCAGCATCGCGTCGCGCATACCTTCGAATCCGGCAGCAGTCATAGCGTCAGCGTGATGCTGCATCGCGTGGCGCTGCACGAGGCCCAGGCTCCATATCGGCCCGAAATCGGCGCGCCCCCGGCCGATCCGTATCCACTCTGGATGACCATCAGCCTTCACGTGGTTTTCCTGTTTATTTGGTTGATGGTGAGCTTGGTGGTTTTGTGTGGGCTGGTTCGCGAGGATTCGCAGGCACGCGCTCCGACCGCGATTGCGGAGGCGATCGAGGTCTACAAACGTGTGATCCGGACTACGCCGGCGTTTTTGTGGATTTCGCTACTGCAGTTTCTGGTGATAGCGACAGCCTGCGTGATCTTCATGATTCCGCTGATGGTGATGCATGTTGTGGTGTTCGGCACGCTGGCGATCGATCCGTATGTGATCATACCGCTGCTGATCCCCGGCCTGCTCGTCGAGTTAATGCTGTACTTTTGCAAGATCGCGCTGGTGTTCGATGGCATCCACAGTTGGCCCGCGCTGCTGCACAGCCGCGAACTCGAGCGCGGGCGCTTCCTGAAAGTGGCAATGCGTATCGTGGTGTTCTTCGCGGTGTGGTCGGGTTACAACTCGTGGGCTTCGGGTGCGTTTCTCGTTGCCAGCATCCTTCTCGGCCCGGTCGGGGCGGTCACCGGATACGTATGGAGCGTCGTGTTCGTGCTGGATCTGCTTTCGGTCGGCGTGGCGTACTTCACCACCGCATTTTTCGTCGCCGCGAGCGTACGGCTCTATCAGGACCTTACGGCACTGCGGCAGGAACAGGCCGTCGTCGCGAATGCGCCATTGCCCCCGACCGCGCCACTTCCCAGTGCAGCGGCGTCTGCGTCCTAGGCCTCTTCGGCAAGCCGAGATATCGATCGCACCACGACCTGGAGCGCCGCGAGCGGAATCGATGACGCGCTCTTCACTTCTGCAATCAAACGCGTCGCCTCCGCGAATTCGCGCGGCCGCTCGTTCTTGAGATGATCAATCAGGGCCTGCGGTTCATCGAGATCCGGTAGGTGTTCGGTCAATTTAATCCTCGCGCGGCTAAGCTCTTCTGCCAACTCACGGCCCGCACGCCGTTCCCAGTGATCTTGTGACGAGACATTCGACAGCGCCGTTTCTATTGTCGCGAAATCGATCGCCCCGCACAGTCCGAAGTACGCTTGTGCGGTTTTGTGAATCGCTCCGCCATGCTCGAGGCTTAGCCCGATGATGCTCAGCAGATGATCGGCGAAGGCGAGACGCGCGAGGCCATGGGCCAAGGCCTCCTCGTTCACGGTGGCGCGCAAATCGCGATAGATACGCTCGAAACGGTCGCGCTCGGTCGACACCAACATCGATTCGAACGCGCCGTTGAGGTTCTGAAAGAGAGGCCGGAATTTTTCGACAGCGCTGCCGATGGCGACCTCCGCTTTGCAATGATGCAGCGCCCAGTTGCCGGCACTCTTTGTAGCGCGCTCGAGCGCGAGAAACGCGCCGACTTCAGCCTCCGCCGTCATGAGGTAAGCGTGCGCGCGGAGATTTTCCGCGCGCGAGTGGAGATCGATGATGTCTCCGGCGATGATCCACGCGCGGATCGCTTCCTGCGCTTGCACGCCGTGATCGCGCACCATGGTAAAAATGAAGACCGAGCCCATCACGTCCACCAACTCATTCACCAGGCGGGTGGCGACCAGCTCGCGGCGCAGGCGGTGATGCGCGATTTCATCGGAAAAACGCTCGACGATTGAGGGCGGAAAATATGGCTTCAAAAAACGATCGACCAAGTACGCATCGTCAACCAACGGAGCGTCCTCAAGACGTCTCGACAAGTTGATCTTGGTAAATGCGGTAACCACGGCGAGCTCGGGGCGCGTCAGACCCGGATATCGTGAGCGCCGCTCGTTTAGCTCCTCGCGGGTGGGGAGCGATTCCTCGCCCTGTCGCACCAGGCCGCGCTCCTCGATCGCCTGCATCAGATCGCAGAACGTGTACGCATCGACCCGCGAACGCCGCTGCTCGATGCTCAACGACAGCACCTGGTCGCGATTGTTGCGCAGTACTCGCTCAGCGACCTCGTCGGTGTACGAGGCGAGTACCTCGTTGCGCTCGCGGAATGACAACGCGCGCCGGATCACCGCCGGCTCGAGCAGAATCTTGAGATTGACCTCGTGGTCCGAGGTATCGACGCCGGCGGAATTGTCGATCGCATCGGTGTTGATCATTCCGCCGCTCAGGGCGTACTCGATCCGGGCGCGCTGCGTGAAACCGAGGTTCCCGCCCTCAACAACGATTTTCACCCGCAGCTCGTCCGCGGTGATCCGGCAAGTATCGTTGGTGTGATCGCCCACGTCGGCATCGGTCTCGTTGCTCGCGCGCACGTAGGTGCCGATGCCGCCGTTGTAAAGCATCTCGACCGGCGCGCGTAGAATCGCGCGAATCAGGCTGTCGCTATCGAGCGCCTCGGCGTCGGCGCCAAGCGCGGCGCGGATTTCGGGACTCAAGGCGATTCGCTTGAGGCCGCGCCTGAAAACGCCGCCGCCCTTGCTGATCAGCGCCGGGTTGTAGTCGGCCCAACTTGAGTGCGGAAGCTCGAAGAGGCGGTTACGTTCCTCGAAGCTGACCGCGGGATCGGGATCCGGATCAATGAAGATGTGGCGATGGTCGAAGGCGGCGACCAATTTCAGATTGTTCGAATAAAGGAGGCCGTTGCCGAACACGTCGCCCGACATGTCGCCGATCCCGATCAATGTCACCGGCTTCCCGCGCATCGGGTCGCGGCCGATCTCGCGCAGATGGCGCTTGGCGGCTTCCCATGCGCCGCGCGCGGTGATGCCCATCTTCTTGTGGTCATATCCGTGCTCGCCGCCCGACGCGAATGCGTCGCCCAGCCAGAAGCCGCGCGCAATCGCGATGTCATTGGCGATATCCGAAAAGCTCGCGGTACCTTTATCGGCGGCGACGACCAGATAAGCGCCGTCGTCGTCAAGCACCTTCACTCCCGGCGGATGCACGACCCCCTTGTCGGTGAGGTTGTCGGTGACATCGAGCATCGCGTTGATGAGCGTCTTGTAAGCATCGACGCCATCGCTGGAAAAGGCGCGCCCCGGAGCATGCTTGACGATGAAGCCGCCCTTGGCGCCGGTCGGGACGATCACCGCATTCTTGACGGTCTGAGTCTTCATCAGACTTAGAATTTCGGTGCGGAAATCATCGGGACGGTCGCTGAAACGAATTCCTCCGCGCGCCACGCGTCCCGCGCGCAGATGGCATCCCTCCATCTGTGGACTGTTGACGTGAAGTTCGTACATCGGCGCGGTGTCGGGCAGCCCGAGAATTTTCGCGCTCTCGAATTTAAGTGTGATGTAAGGATCCGGTTGCGGTACCGGGAGAAAATAGTTCGTCCGCACCGTGACTTCGACCATCGAGAGAACTGCGCGCGCGGTGCGATCGTCGGCGATGTTGTCGACTGCACCGAGACGTTCGAGATAGGCGGCTTTGAGTTGCTCGCTCAGATCGACCTTCGAGTCATCGCTGCTCGCCGGACCGGTTTTCGCGGGAATCGGCGTACTTGTCGGGTCGAGCCGCGCGCAAAACAGCTCGACGAGAATTCGCGCCAGCTCCGGATGCGCGAGGAACAAGCGACGAAGCGCCGGCCGTGCCGGTGCAAGTCGCATTTGGAATGCGGCGCCCAGATACGCGCGCACCAGCGCGACCTCGCGCCACCTGAGTCCCGCCGTCAAGGTCAAAGCATTGAGCGGATCGTTCTCGGCTTTGTCGCCGCGCACCGTTGCGATCGCATCGGCAAGCATCGAGACACCGGGCATTTTGTCCAGCGGACCCCCGTCAGGTCCCTGAACCAGAAAGGATTCCATAGTCGCCTTCGCCGGCTTGCCGTCTACCAATGGCGACAATTGATGGGCGTCCTCCGAAAGCACGCGGATGCCGAAGTTTTGCAGCAGCGGCATTAGTTCCGAGAGAACCGGCGCGTCGCCGAGCGCATACATCCTGAGTTCGCTCGCGCCCGTTGATTCGCCGTTGCGCGGATGATTGTTCAGCTCGACTTCAAAACCGCCGCCACCCAGCAGCCGCTCGATACGTTCGGCATCCGCCGCCGCGCGTTCGACGTCGAACGCGGCCTTGAATTCGGGAGCAAACGCGAGGCCCCATCGCGCGAGCATTTCATGGGCGTGCGTGGCGCCGAACTTTTGTCCGAAGAGTTCGCGCAAGCGATCGTCCCAGGTGCGGGCGAGAGCCGCGATTTCAGATTCGATCTTGCGCACCAGCGCGGTAGAGGGTGGTTGCGCATAAAAGCAGAAATGCAGACGCGCGGTGTAGCCCTCACCGAGGGCGAGATAATAGTAGAGCAGCTTACCCTTGAGACGATTCTCAATCGCGTTCTGAATCCGCAGCCGGACCTCGGCCGAGAATGCCTCGCGCGGCATCAGCACCAGCGCAATTACCTGCTGTCGACTCGGATCGGAAAGGACGCTGAGGCGAACCGACGCGTCGGCCTTGGTATCGAGCAAAAGCCGAATTTGTTTTCGAATCTCGTTGACCGAGGCGCGAAACAATTCCTCCTTGGGAAAACTGTTAAAGGCGCCGACGATTTCCTTGTAATCGTGAGAGCCGGCAGTCGCGCCCTCCCCCAAGAGCACGTCATTCAGCTTCGCGCGCAGAATCGGGATGTGTTCGGCCTCTTCGGCGAAGGCCTTGGATGTGAACAAGCCGATGAAGCGATCGAAGCCGCTGACTTTTCCATTCGGCGCCTCGCGGCGAATCATGATGCTATCCATCGCGCGGCGGCGATGCACATGCGACTCGACGTTGGTCTTGGTGATCGTCAACGGTGGACCATCGAAGAGGAGACTCAGTTCACCGGCGCTGAATTCGTCGAGCGGGCTTGGCGGGGCGAAGCGGGAATTCGAATAGTTGCCGAGAATACCCAAACCGGATTCCAGTTCGACGGGGAGGGCGCGAGCGCCGTTACGCGTGTTGACCCGATACTGCCGGTAGCCGAGAAAGACGAAACCGCCGCGCACCAACCAGCGGAGAAATTCGCGCATCTCGACCAACTCTCGCACCGCCGCGGTCTCATCGCAGATTTGAAGCGCACGCCCGGTCATCCGCTCGAAGTCGTCCGCGGCCCGGCGGACTTCCGTCAGGACGTGGCGGACCTCGGTTGCGATCTCATCGGCGCGCTGCGGGGTCGCATTGATCTCGAGCTCGGCATGAACGAAGGATTCGGCGCGTTCGCGTAGCCCCGCGGTTTCGAACGACGCGATGTTTCCCGAACTGTCGCGCGCGACGCGAAACACCGGATGCAACATCGCGCGCACCGGCGCCCCGGTCGCACGAAAATATTCGAGCAGGCTGTCCACGATGAAGGCGCAATCCGGCGTGATCGTCTCGACCACCGTAACGTCGCCTATGCCGCTTATGACACGGACCGCGACCTCCTGGTCGCGATGGCTGAAAAGTTCCAACCCAGCCTGAGCAATCGCAAGCTGCTGGTCGGCCGAGGTTCGCTGGAGAAACTCGGGAGTGGCGCGTGCGAAAAACCGCTCGGCGAAAATCGCAAGTCGCCTCGCATCCTCGCCGGAGGCGTGCTCCTCGATCGGTTGTTTCAGGTCAGGTCCGGTAGGCAATTGAAGTAACCTCTCTATCTGCTGTCCCTTGCACCAAATAAACTAGGTCGAAGGACGCTCCTTTTAAATGCCTGAAATTGAAGTGAGTGCGATGACGTTCGGGCCGTATGCTGTCGGGCGTCTGGACGGGCTCATGGTGATGGTGCCGAATGCGGCGCCCGGCGATAGGCTTGAGGTTAGTATCACTTCGCGGCGGCGCGATTTTTCCCTCGCCACTATCGAACGCCTCATCGAACCGGGTCCGGATCGTCGCGTGCCGCCATGCCCCTTTCTCCCGCGATGCGGCGGATGCGACTGGCAGCATCTCAGCTATCCAGCACAACTGCGCATCAAGGCGGAACTGCTCGCGGCGGGACTGGGGCGCGCCAATGTAGATGTCAGCGCGGAGAATCTCATCGAGCCCGCGCCGGAAGAATTCGGATATCGGTCGCGCATCAGGTTGAAGGTCGGGCGCGATGGCAAACTCGGATTCTACCAGCTTGGCAGCAACGAGCTGGTGGCAATCGATCGGTGCATCGTCGCTTCGCCTGAACTCAGGCTGCCGAATGCTTTCGCATCGGTGCTGTGGCGGAATCTGGAAGAGATCGAAGTCGTTGAAAGTGGCAAGCGCGAGGTCATCACC
Source organism: uncultured delta proteobacterium (assembly GCA_963815835.1). GTDB lineage: Bacteria > Desulfobacterota > Binatia > Binatales > Binataceae > DATGKG01. The sequence continues at coordinate 93,352 of CAWFIF010000001.1, read as the reverse complement.
GCGATGATGCGAAAGCCGCCGTCATCGTCGGAAGTCCGTCATGCGCGCCAGAATCTCGAACAGGACGCGGCGATCCAGGGAATCATTTTGAGGAGTGGTCGCGTGCGCCAAGTGGTCGGCGATCCCGCGATCACTATTAGCGTCGAAGACGGATTGGAGCTGACCGTTGACGCTGACCTCTTCAGCCAGGTGAATCACGCGCAAAATCGCAAGCTGGTTGCGACCGTGATGGAGATGGCGGCAATTGAACGAGGCGCGCAAGTGCTTGATGTCTTTTGCGGTGCCGGAAATATGAGCCTGCCTGCGGCGCGTCGAGGCGCCATGGTCAATGGCATCGATGCGGACGAACTCGCGATTGCCGCGGCGACGAAGAATGCGCAGCGGCTGGGCTTCCCGGAGGCGAAATTCATCGCCGGCAAGGCGACCGAGGCCGTCAATTTTCTGATTCGAGCGAAGTATCGGCCGCAGCTCGTGATCCTCGATCCGCCACGTACCGGCGCCGCCGAGTTGATGGAGCCGCTCGTCAAAATGCGTCCGCGTTCGATCATCTACGTCTCATGCGACGTCTCGACGCTTGCACGCGATTTGCGCGTGCTGATCGATGCGGGCTATCGCGCGGAGCGAATTCGCGCGTTCGATTTCTTTCCGAATACGCATCATGCGGAGATCGCCGCGCACCTGCTATTGACTTAGGTTGCGGCGCGTTCTTAATGTAAGTGCAGGTCGCTCCCGGACCTTCCCGCCAAAGGGTAGAATCAAAGCGATGCCGAAACAGGAAAAGGAAAAGCTCGCCCGTCCGAAGATTACGATAATTCCTGGTCGGGGAGTGGCGCAGACCATCAATTATCTGCTCGAAGACCGGGATGATCTCGAATGGATTATCGCGGTCGGCCGCACCAAGAACGGGGAACTGTTCTTCTATGACACCGGCGGCGACATCGTCGAGGATCTGGGCACTCTGGAATACCTGAAGGCCCGCATCGTACGCGCTCACTTCGGCGACGAATACGAATAGACTCGCGCCGCGATCCCTCGCTAGATTCCGTCGTCCGCAAATTCCTCCTGCGCAGGTCGCGCGAAAATCACCTCGTCCGTGATCTCGAGCGGCACCCGGTAGAGAAATTTTCCACACGCGCTCGCCGGTCCCGCGATGCACTCACCGCTTGCGGGCTCGTAGTATGCATTGTGCGTCTGGCACATCAGGTAGCGTCCCTCTTCGGCGAAGAATTGATTGTCGACCCAATCCATCGGCATCGGTACATGGCGGCATCGATTGACGTAGGCATGAAACTCGCCATTGAAGTTGATGAGGAAGCATTCCTCGTCGGCGCCGCGAATCGGGAGCAGGAACTTCATCGATTCGCCCGGCTTGAGGTCGCTGACGCGCGCCACTTTGAAGCGCGATGCTGACGGCGCTTTGGTGCGGCGCGATCGCGAACCGGTCAGCGCCGCACGGCGGCGATGTTTCTCAGACATCCGATTTTCTCTGGTGCACGGACTCGGGTTGCCGGAGTTTTACAAAGCCCGTAGCATCTGTAAACGCAGGGACGTGCCTACATTTACGATGGATAAGCCACGGATTCGCCCAGTCGAAGCATTTCCGATCGAACAGCAGGATCAAACGTACATATGTTTGCGCGATCCGACTGGCCTCGCGCCCGAACCGATTCTGCTCGGAATGGGCGCGTACTTCATCATCACGCTGTTCGACGGAAGCAACGACACGCGCGATATCCAGGGCGCGTTCGTCAAGCGCTTCGGTGAGAATCTTCCCCTCGACAAACTCAGCGATCTGATCGCGGCGCTCGACAAGGCCTACTTCATTGATTCACCGCGATTCGCCGATCGCGTGAGCCGTGTGCGCGAGGATTTCCTATCGAGTCCCGACCGTCCCGCCGTTCACGCGGGTGCCTGCTATGCGAAAGAGCCGGCTCCGCTAAGAAAGGAAATCGAGGGGTTTTTCGCCGGGCCGGAGGGTCCCGGCACTACCGCGCCCGAGCGCCGCGAGGGAGCGCTCGCGGGACTCATCGCGCCGCACATCGATCCGCGCCGAGGCGCCGCCGCTTACGCGCATGCCTATGGGCATCTGAAAGCGTACGATGCGCCGGAGCTGGTGATCATTCTAGGCACCTCGCACTATGGTGCGGGCCCGGAGCTCTTCAGCGCGACCAAAAAGAATTACGCCACTCCTTTCGGGGCCGTGAAGACCGACACCGATTTCATCGAGCGGTTATCGGCGCGCTATCGCGGCGATCTCTTCGCCGATGAATTGCTTCATCGCAACGAGCATTCGATCGAGTTTCAGGCGCTGTTCCTGAAGTGGGCGCTCGGCAATCGCGATTTCGCGGTGGTGCCGATCCTGGTCAGCTCCTTTCACGAGATGATCCTCGCCGGCACGTTGCCCGGAAATGACCCGCGTGTCGCATCATTCGTCGAAGCCGTCAGGGAAACGCTCGCGAGCGAGAAGCGCCGCACGCTGATCCTAGCGGGCGTGGATTTCGCGCACATCGGGCGTAAGTTCGGCGACGCATTCACCGCCGATGAGGCGGTGGCTGAGCGGGTCAAGGGCGAGGACATGGAGCTGATCGAGTTCATCAAGCGTGGCGATCCGGAAGGTTTCTTCGGCGACATAGTAAAGGATCGCGACGCGCGCCGGATTTGTGGTCTCTCCCCGATATACACGCAGCTCGAGCTTCTCCAAGGTCATCCCGCGAGCCTGCTCAAGTACGGCATTGCGATGGAACCCGACACCGGTTCCGCCGTTTCGTTTGCCAGCCTCGCGATCAGCTAACCTGCCAAGCCGCTGTGTCGGTACGGTTGTTTTAAACATAGCAAGTAGGGTGACGTCATTGAACAAAAAAATTGTTTAGATGGAAGGGTCGAAGAATGTCTTTTGCGGACATCGGAGTCCGCGACCCAGAAGAATCACGCGTGCAAGCGGATCTGGCGCGGAAAATCGCTCAGCTCATCAAGAAACGAGGTCTGCGTCAGGTCGAGGTAGCCAAGATTTTGGGAGTCGATCAAACCGAAGTTTCCAAACCGGTTCGAGGCCGAATTTCCCGCTTTACCAGCGATCGACTATTTCGATACCTCGAAGCACTCGGGCGCAACCGGCTTGCGGCGATTACATCTGCAAAGTTGTCTATCCTTCCCTAACGCTATCGAGGTTTGGAGGAGGCGAAATGTAAGAAAGATCGCGCCCAATCAGAAGTTCGGCTATGTGGGCGTGGTGGGTGTTCTTCATCGTAATTGTGCGCGTCTCAAACCCATGTTTGGCAGCCAAATCAGCAACCTCGTCCGGGTTATCGTAGGTCATCAAGAAGTCGCCCCGAACCCTTGCTACGGTTGCGAATAGTTTAGCGTGATCGAGTACGTGGTGCGTGTAGAGGCGCCTTCCAGCTCGCTTACCGGCCGCTGTGTAGGGTGGATCAATAAAAAATGCCGCATTTTTCTGACGAGCGTGGCGTCCGAGTACTGAGATGCCGTCGTCTTCAATGAATGATATGCGGTCTCGGATGCGGGCTATTTCGGAGATACGTCTTGCGAGTGTTTCCGGATACCAACGGGAGAGTAGTCCCTTCCCGTTCTCTCCGTATTTAATGGGTCTACTCCCGTCGGCCAGGATGCCTCCGTGAAATGTTCTGTTCTTGAGGATGGTTTGAAAGGCTTTCTCTTTCGTTGAAGGGGAATTCTTGTTCAGCTCAGCCCGAAGACTTTCGATGTTCAGTTTGAAAGAAGTGATTCGGTTGACGAGCCATCCGGCGTCGTCACCCAGAATCGTCTTCCAGACCGCGGCAACCTGATCGTCGAGTTCTACTAGAAGCACATGATCCGAGAGTCGTTCGAAGGCCACGGTGAGACCGACAATGGCGCCGCCCGCGAATGGTTCAACAAACAGAGACGGTCTCTTTTTTCTAGAGGTGATCCACTGCTGAATGCGTGGTACTAACCACGTCTTGCCGCCCGGATATCGAAATGGGCTTCTCTGAGCGACCGAGGCCACATTAACTACAGCATGATCCTCTGGCAGATCGAGGAGTGGGAGCTGATATCCGTTAGATGTTCTCGATTTCATCAGGGTCGAGAGTTGAGGTCTCTGGCGGGGTGTCGAGTTTCTCGTCAAGTTTCGCCTGGAGATGCTTTACGAATTCATCGACTGCGCCGGCGTCGGGGCGAGTGATCTTGTCGAGACTCTCGTGGAAGGAGGTATAAACTGACTTGTGACGGTCGAGCACATATGTGTCCTTTGGCCGGTCGTGGCGCAGATCGTAGATGAGCCAACATATGTCTGCCTTTTCTTTAGAAACCTCCTTCAGAGGCGGCAAGGTCTCAAAAAATCCTTTATCCAAGGCAACGGCTTGTCGTTTGTTCCATGTTTTTAGTATTCCGCCCTTGAAAATAAGCTGCGGAGCCAGTCGCTTTCGCGACGACGAAAGATAGTCCGGACGGGGATAGTTAGGCCGATCTTCCCAATCCATATTGGTACGACCCCTCTGGTCGTGCATGTAGTATTCAAACGGGGTGCGCACATTGCCAGAAATGTAAACACCTTGAATTTCGAGAGCACCGAAATCGGTGATCTTTCCGCGGTCGTCGTACGACACAAGGACAACATCTATGTTGCCTGCGGATTTAGCGTGCTTGTCATTCAGCCGCACTTCCATCAGCGTGGTCCAAACGGTGCCTTGGGGGAAGAGGAACTCAGCGGCGTGATTTGCGATGACCCAGTTCTGGCGAAAGCGAACCGGGCAGGTGATGGCGGTCGAATCACCCGAAATAACACTACACACCCCGAGGGGGTCTTTGGCCTTGGTTTTAGTACAGTTGGGGACGTTGTTATTGAACGGGCAGAGGCGGCTGTTTCGATAGCGGATCGCCTCTTCCGTGACGTTCGTAATCGGAAATCCGAAGACCTCGGCTAGAGGTTGCTTTGCCATTGCGGGAAGTTTTATAGCACATTTGCGGTGGCTACTCCGCCCATCAATCAGACTGGCACCGGCACCAGTTAATTTATCGGAAGCAAACGGAAATTAGGAGCACCGGCGATCTTGGAACGGCGAACGCTTTTGGCGTCAATTCTGCGCGTAGACCGGATGTACGACCTCGCCGTCGGTGGCCGCTTGGCCAACGTTGAGTGCGACCAAATCATTGCCGTGGACATCGCCTTCGACGACCACCGTTTGCCCGTTGTCATATCCGAGCTTGACCTGGACCAGGCGCAGATGCCCGTCGCGAACCACCGGCACGAAAACCTTGCCGTCGCGAAACACCAGCGCGTCGTCACGCACCATGTTGCCTGACTGCGCTGCGCTAACCGTAATATCGAGCTTCGCATACATGCCCGGCAGCAACGCGTGATCCTTATTGGGGAGATCTACTTCGACCAGCATCGTTCGGCTGGCGGTATCCAGGGCGTCGGGATGCCGGATGACGTCGCCTTTGAATTGCTTGCCCACTAGTTCATAGCTCGTGATGGTCACCGGGTCGCCGTTCTTGACCGATAGCGCGAGGCTCTGCGGAACGTCTGCGTACACGCGCAATGGAGAGAGCGTCGCGACCGAGATTATCGGAATGCCGTTAGCTGAGGTGGTGGCCTGCGGAATCAGCGCGCCCGGATCGACATAGCGCGCCGTGACGATGCCATCGAAAGGAGCGGTGATATCCTTGTAGCCCTGCTCTGCCAGCAACTGCTCATAGGTCGCCTTGGCTTGCAGCATGTTGGCATGTGCGGTGTCGGCCTCCTGCTGAGCGATCACGCCCTGGCGCACAAGGATCTGTTCGCGCTTGTCAGTCACCGATTGCAACCAGTAAGCCGCCTTCGCGTCGGCGACCTGCTTGTCGAGGTCGGGGGTCTCAAGGATCGCCACGACCTGGCCCTGCTGCACCCGATCGCCTTTGTCAACGTCGATGGTCTTCAGATAGCCGGCCACCTTCGCGTAAATGGCGGCCTCGGTATAGCCGTGAATCGTCGCGGGCAGATCGACTGTGCGCGATGCCGGCTCCTCGAAGACCTTTGCTACCAGCACGTTACGTCCTTGCTCCGCGCGCCGGGCGAGTTGCGAGGTCTGGCGCTGCACCATCAGATCGTGACCGAGTACCAATCCGGCGGTCAGCGCGACGGCCACGACCACTGCGATCGCAAGCCCGACTGCGAAAAGTTTTCCCGGCTTGGGTCCTTTGTACTGCCTGGGATCGTCTTCCTGTTTTTCTATGTCTTCCATGAAAATCCCTCATGCACCGGGCAAGGTGACTGCTTCGATCTCGGCGTCGCGCTCTTTCTTTCCTTTCAGCGTGCGGCTGAGGATCGAGTACACGGCGGGGACCACGAACAGCGTCATGCCGGTGGCGGCAATCAATCCTCCGATGACGGCGCGGCCGAGCGGTGCGTTGAGCTCGGCGCCCTCGCCCAATGCCAGAGCCATCGGCAGCATTCCGAGAATCATCGCCAGCGCGGTCATCAGAATCGGACGCAAGCGGATACGGCCGGCCTCGATCGCCGCTTCGACCGGACCGTAACCTTCCTCACGCAACTCATTCGCGAAAGTGATCAGTAGATTGCCGTTCGCGACCGCGACGCCGATTGCCATGATCGCGCCCATCAGCGATTCGACGTTGATAGTCGTGCGCGTGAGCACCAGCATCCACAGCACACCCGCCAACGCGCCCGGCACCGCCATCATGATGATGAGCGGCTCGAGCCATGATTGAAAATTCGCGGCCATCAGCAGGTAGACGAGCAGGATCGCGAGCAGGATGCCCAACTCCAGCGTGGTGAAGGATTGCTTCATCGCCTGGCTCTGTCCGCGAATCGTGATTTGCGTGCCGGGCGGAAGTTTTCCCAGGTGGTTGATCTCGCGCTGGACAGCATTGCTCACGCTGCCGAGGTCGCGTCCGGAGACGCCGGCGTTGACATCCATCACGCGCTGCACGGTGTAGTGCGCGATGACCGAGGGATCGACATCGTGTTCGATTGTCGCGACATTGCCGAGCACCTGACTCGGCGGCGTGACCGCATCGGCGGGTGCGGGAGAACCTGGCGTGCCGCTGTCGGCGGTTGAGATATTCATCGCGGACGCATTTGTTGCCGGGGTCGATGCGGAGGAGCCGAGGATTGGGATATTCTCCAGCGCCGCTACCGAATCGATGAAATGCTGCGGCGACTGCGAGATGACGGTGTAGTTGACGCCGCTTACCGGATCGAGCCAGTAGTCCGGCTGCAGCAGGCTGTTGCCGCTGAGTGCGGTCAGCATGCTCGAGGCGACCTCCTGCTCGGTAACGCCGAGTTCGAGCGCGCGATCGCGATCGACATTCACCTGGAATGCGGGATAGTCGAGCGGCTCCGCGACACGCACATCGACCAGACCGGGAATGAACTGCATGCGCTGCTTGAGGCGCGAGGCAATCTTGAAGTCGCTTTGAAGATCGTTGCCGGTAATCTGGGTATCGATTGCGGCAGGCAGGCCGAAGTTCAGAACCTGGCTGACGATGTCGGCCGCCTGGAAGTATCCGGTCACTTGCGGAAAGTCGCGTGCGAGCAGCCCGCGAATCTTGTTCTCGTACATCGCAGTCGGATGATGGTTGGGTTTCAATTGGATGAGCACGTCAGCATCCTGTGGGCCGGTGCTGTCGGTTTGGTAGTACGCGAGGTCGTACGAAATCGGCAGTCCGATGTTATCGCTCACGCCCTGAAGTTCCGCCTCCGGAATGACGGTGCGAATGTCCTTCTCGAGACGATCGACTATGAACTCCGTGTGCTCGATGCGGGTACCGCTCGGCATCTTGACGTGAAGGCGCATCATGCCGGCGTCTACCGTAGGGAAGAAATCTTCACCGGCGACCGTCAGCAGGGTCATCGAGGCGGCCACCGCGATCGCGACGCAGACGAGTCCCAAGGTGCGCCGCGCGATGAACATCGCAAGCAGCGCCCGGTATCGTTCACGGAAGTTGTTGAACCGCGCATTGAACCAGCGCACGAAAGCATCCCAGCGGCCCGGCCCGTCGTGCTCCTCGGGTTCGTGCGCGAGCAGATGATGCGCCATCGTCGTGACGAGCGTTCGCGACAGGAGGTACGAAGTCAGCATCGCGAAGACGACCGCCAAAGCCAGCGGCGTGAAGAGAAACTTCGCGACCCCGGACAGCAGCGCGACGGGAAAAAACACGATACAGATCGACAGCGTGCCGACCAGCGTGGGAGTGGCAATCTGATGGGCGCCGTCGAGGATCGCGACCAGCAACGGCTTGCCCATCGCGTGATTGCGATGGATGTTCTCGACCTCGACGGTGGCATCATCGACCAGCATTCCGACCGCGAGTGCGAGGCCTCCGAGCGTCATGATGTTGAGGGTTTGTCCGCTGAGCTTCAGGAAGACAATCGCGGTGAGAATCGAGAGCGGTATCGACGTGATGACGATAAGGGTGCTGCGGGGCGAGCCGATGAAGACGAGCACCATAAGTGCCACTAATACAGCGGCGATGACAGATTCACGTACGACCTCGACCAGCGCGCCTCGCACGAAGGTGGACTGGTCGAAAGTCAGCGACATCTGGAGGCCCTTGGGCGCGGCGGCGAGAATCTGGGGAATCTTTTGTTTGACATTATCAACTACAGTCAACGTAGACGCATCGGCATGCTTGATAACCATCAGATAGGTTCCGCGGCGCCCGTTGACGCGCACGACGTTGGTTTGCGGCTGATGCGTATCGGAAACCGGCGCGACATCGCCGACGTGGATCGGTGCGCCGTTGGTGACTTTGATCGGGAGCTGATTGAACTCGGGCACCGTGTTGGGACTCATGTTGAGGTTGACGTCGTATTCGTAGTCGCCCATCTTCGCGGTGCCCGACGGAATCACGACGTTGGCGGCGGCGAGCGCGTTGCCAACGTCGGCGGGCGACAAGCCATTCGAATACAGCGTGGTCGGGTCGAGGTTCACCATCACCGCACGTTGCACCCCGCCGAGCGGCGCGGGACTGGAAAATCCCGGGATCGTAAAAAGCTGGATACGAATGAAGTTCAGTCCGTAATCGAAGAGTTGCGGCTCGGTGAGTGTGTCGCTGAAGATGTTGAGCTGCGCGACCGGTACGTTGGCCGCATCATAGGAAATAATCTGCGGCGGCACCGTCCCGCGCGGCAATTGCGAAAGTATCGATTCCGAAACGCTGCTGATCTGAGCGATTGCCCCGCCAATATCGGACCCGGGATAAAAATAAATTTTCAGGATGCCGAGGCCGTTCATCGATTCGGAATCGATGTGCTCGATTCCGTTTACTGTAGTTGATGCAGCCCTTTCGCTTATCCAGACCATCCGGCGTTCGATCTGAAGTGCCGAAAGTCCTGGGTAATTCCACACCTCCAAAACCACGGGCAGGTTGATAGCTGGAAAGATGTTGACGTTCATCATTTCGAACGATAGAATGCCTAAAACCAGCATTAGCAGCGCCATAACAGCTACGGAAATAGGTCTGCGGAGGGCGAGACGAACAAGCGCCATCATAGGAAGAAAACTCCGAGCCAAGACCGCTAGCGCGGCGGCATAGGAATATCGACGAAAGCAAGATCGGACGACGAAACGGCGCTACGATGTGCCATTTTTCGCTGATCCTCTGTTAGACGACTGGCCGATACGATAATTCCGGACCCAAGAGTCCGAAAACACCCAAGCCAGAAACGTGCCGCGAGCTTGGCGCTCCTGATTCATCATCTTTTCGTCAAGGTAACCGTCGCAGAACGCGAACGCGTACTCGATTTTGCAAAATGTGGATGCGAGATCGTTCGATTAATTAATGACACAACGGACGCGTCAGCAGCGTAAAACACACGATGCTCTTTCGATGCAGCCAGAGCACGTCTCTGCGCGCGGTACTGTCCAGCCATTCGGACCAGGAGCAGAACGAATATCAACGCCAGCATGAACAGCGAGCGCCAAGGACAAAACTCAACTCGGGTGCGGCAACATGGCCGCACCCGAGGTTTCGAAGGTTACCGGCGAACAGCGCCGAGGCCGAATTACTACCGGCCCGCCGCCATCTCCATCGCCTGCGGTTGGAAGAAGGACTTATCCACCGCGCCCATATTGATGTACCAGCATTCGCGCTCCGGAGTATCGATTCCGGGCAGATAGCACATCGTTGCCAGACCCGACTGGACGTCGGTCGACACCGCGCCAACCACGAACAGGCGCTTGAACGGATAGATCGCTACTTTGGCATCCGGAACCGGACGGTCACGATACGCGACCATATGGATGTTGCTGATGCGCAGCTCACCGCGACGGTCATAGGTGTTCGCATCGAGCGGGAACCACAATTCCGAGTCGATGTACACAATGGTCTTCGAGTCGCGCGCGCCGGAGGCACGATCCGCGGTCGGAGTAGCCTCGATTATGTAGTCGTGGCGGAGTTCCCAACCTTCAGGACAGGCGCTCGCGCCGTTGTCCGTCTCGCATCGGATCTCCGGTGAATGCAGCGCCTCTGCGACCGTAAGTATCGACTTGTCGCCGAGAAGCTTGTAGTTGTACTCCTCGTTCTTGGCGTTGAAGCCGGTGTAGTGGTCCGGATCCCATGCGTGAGCCGAAGTGCCGGGAGCGGTTGAGTCGCTCAAGCTGGTTTCATTAAGACGGCGCAAGCGGCGTGCCGCCGGCAGGAACGCCCACACATCGTCGCCCTTTAGTGGATCCGAATAACGCCAGCGCACGAAGCCGGTTCCCTTGATTTCCGCGGGAGCCAGAATCGGATACAGCCCGAACAGCCAGTAGCGATGGGTGGTCTTGAAATCAGGATCAAACGGCATCGGCTCGACTTCGGTGCGTCCAACCAGGTTGTATCCCGCATAGTGGCCGACCTGGAAGTTCGCGGTCTGGAAGGTCTGCTTCTTGCCCGCTTCGCCGTACACACTTTCGCAGTCGAAAAAGCGAAGATCATAGTCATCGGTGAAAATCGGGCGAAACGCGTTGTTCCACATGATCTTGGTCGCGACATCCGGATCATTCAGGTCGAGCATCGGGAACGGAAGTCCCGCGACGTATCCGATGATGCCGCGGCGATCAGATGAAAGCCTGACCTGCCCCGAATACTTTTCGGTGGCGTCCTTATATGGCGGAGGCCAATCGATACGCCCCGACGGGATGATCCTCATGGTCATGCCCTTCATCACCTTGTAATAGGTGCCCGGCGAGACGATGTCCTTCACCTTGGTGGCATTTTGCGGCGTGATTAAGTCGCCCGGCTTGACCTGGGCAAACGTAGTGCCCTGAACAAACCCGAGCAGCAGAGCCGCGATTAGTGAAAAAACTCCCAAACCTGTTCTTAACCTCATGCCGAAACTTCTCCCCGAAATCGAGTATTCCTATTCCCTCTTTGATTTAGAGTCCCTAAAAAGACGAACGAACCCCTCGAAACATCACAATCCCCACTAATGTAAACGTGAAGCTCTTCTAATCTGTTCCCCGTGACTGAGGAATGTCAAGCGGTCATTTTTTGGTCGCTTCGGGAGCGTAGAGTGATTCCGAGAGTGGTTTCCGAAAATACTTTGGATGGGTTCGGTACGAATCAGGGCGTGCCGTGACGCTCGATGCGAACCCGGAATCTGACAGCCTGACCGCGGAGGGGTGACTCTTGGTCCTCGGCAGGTGGGGTCATTCGCGATGATTCGGGGAGTTGACCGTTACTCACGCGCATCGGGTTGTCGATCACCGTGTAGGAGACAGGACACTTGGGCTTACGGTAGATGTTCGTAAAGATTGACCTGCCCGGTGTTGCGCAAATAGGCCTCATGTTGTCCTCTCACAATGGCGGCCATCGGATCGCGTGATTTCGCGTATAGCGGACGCTGAGGAGAGATGAGCTGTGTCATGTTCTGACGCGCTTGCTCCGCTTTTGCCGTCTGACCCAGATGCGAGTAGTCCTGCCATAGGTAGTACCAAATATTCGGATCCTTCGAATCAAGCCTCAAAGTGGCTTCGAAGATCTGCGCCGAGCGTTGGTAGTCGCCCGTGTTGTGGTACGTACCGCCGAGATCATCCATCCAGTTAAGGTTGACGGCATCAAAGGGCTGCTTCTGGATGGCCTTCTCCACATTTGCGCACCCTGCGCCAGTTGATGGTTGAGCGTGTAAGCTTGGCCGTGGCTTGCGGATTGAAAACTGCCGGCGACCTTGCCGCCCCGGGTTGGCCCTGCGGGCCAGGTCAGCGGCGCGGATCTTATCGGGTTGCCAGGGCCCGGGAAGCGTAAATGGCGTAGTCTCTCGCCAACAATTTGTGCCGGCGAACGGCACATTGGAGGAAGTGCCATCGGTGGGGCCGCCGAGGTCGTGCGATGGATCGGTGCGATCGCCGCACGCCCCGCGGTTCAGAGGGGCATGACGGTGCCGCAAGTTTGAGAGAAGCTCGATCGCTACGCGGTCGCGCGATCCAGGAACGCTCGCACCGCTTGGTTGAAGGCCTCGGGCTTGTCGATGTTGGCGGCATGGCCCGCGCCCTCGAGGATGACCTTCTCGGCGCTGGGAATTTTCGCCGCCATGTAATCAGTCGCGGCGAGAAACTGCACGTCGTTCGCGCCAGCCAGCACCAGCGTCGGCACTTTGATGGAGGGCAGCGACTCGATGACGCGGCCATCGGACTGCGCAAGCATCCCACGCGCCGCGTGCGCGAGACCCTGTGCGCTGCGATGGTGCGCGAGAGTGGCCTCCGGACCCGCGCCCGCTGCGGCGAGTCCCTTGGTCTCGAGCGCCTTCGCCATCGTGTCCGTCATCTTGTTCCATTCGTCACGCGGCCCGTCCTTCTTGTAGCCGGGACCGGTGTCGAACAACATCAATGCTGCGACGCGCTCAGGATGCGCGAGGTTGAATGCCAGCGACATGAAACCGCCCAGCGACAGCCCTCCGATAACCGCACGCTTCGCGCCGCACACATCGAGGATCGCCGCCATGTCGGCCACCGTTGCCTCATGCGAATAGAGCGCCGGATTGTCGGGTGAATCGGAGCGGTCATGCCCGCGCATATCCCACGCGATGAGATGGTAACAGTCCGAAAGCGCGTCCATCTGAGCGGCCCACATCCGCGCACTCGCGCTATAACCATGTGAGAGCAGAACGGCGGGACCCCCGCCGCGCTCTTCGTAATAGATGTTGACCCCGTCGCGATTGAGATAAGGCATAGCTCCTCCGCCGTCGCTTCCCGCGATTAGCTCGTCGAGAACGATACCTAGTCGCTATCGCAACTGGATTGCATCTGCAACGATATGGCAAACGTGCAGCGTGAGGTACTTCGATGGCGGAACTCAAGAATCGGCAATGGCTGCTGGCGGCCCGTCCGCAGGGTCTAATCAAGGAAAGCGACTTTCGCTGGAACGAAACGACCGTCCCGCCACTCCAGGATGGACAGGTGCTGGTTCGCAATCTCGCCTTCTCGTTCGATCCGACTCAGCGCGGATGGATGACGATGGACACCTACGTGAAGGCCATCCCGGTCGGAAACGTGATGCTTGCGGGAACCGTTGGGCAGGTTGTCGATTCCAAGCGGCAAGGTATCGCGAAGGGCGACCTGGTACAAGGACTCTTCGGATGGGAGGACTACACCATCAGCGACGGCAAAGGTCTGATGGGTCTGCAGAAGCTTCCGGCGGGCACCGATCCGCTCCTCGCACTCTCGCTGCTCGGGACGACCGGGCTGACCGCCTACTTCGGAACGCTGTCAGTAGGAAGTGTGAAAGCCGGCGAAACCTTCGTCGTGTCGGGCGCGGCGGGCGCGACCGGCTCCGTCGCGGGGATGATCGCGAAGGTGAAAGGCTGCCGGGTCGTCGGAATCGCAGGCGGCCGCGACAAGTGCGAATGGCTGACGAAAGAGGCGGGCTTCGACGCCGCCATCGACTATAAGAATGAGAAGGTCGGGCAAGCACTCTCGCATCATTGTCCCAACGGGATTGATGTCTACTTCGATAACGTCGGCGGCGAGATCCTCGATCACGCCCTGGCACGAATCCGCGACGGAGCGCGCGTTGTGCTATGCGGTGCGATCTCGCGTTACAACGAAGCCGGTATGACCGGCCCAGGCCCGAAGAATTACTTCAATCTCATTCTGCATAACGCACGGATGGAAGGCTTCCTGCTATTTCAGTTCGTTAAGCACTTTCCCGAAGCGATTGGCGAACTGAGCGCGTGGTATGCGCAAGGCAAAGTGAAAAACAAGATCGACTTGCAGCATGGCCTGGAGAATGCGCCGAAGACCATCATCCGGCTCTTCACCGGCGCGAACTTCGGCAAGCAGTTACTTAAGGTCGCCGACCCGCAGTAGCACTCAGTCGTTGACACCAGAGAGGGGGGCCAGCGCGATGAGCGCGGGCCTCTTTGGCCTGGCTGGTTCTTGAAAACCCAACTCAGAAGCGAGAACGAGTTGAACCGCTCGACAAGCAGGACGGGACTCGGCGGTTAACCTACCGGCCGCACTCCGACCTTGTGAAGACCCAACAGCCGATCCCAAGCCCCACTGAACAGGAGAGCCAAAATCGCTCTAACGTAATACGAGACAAAAGCGATATCATCTCCACGTTGACCGGGGAACTCTTTCTTGATTCGGTCGAGGAAGTGCGAAATGCGGACATTGCTCTGCGGGTTCTCGGTTTTGTTGCCTGCAATAGGGAGGGCTCTACCGTTTTCGATCAATTCTATGGCTGAATCCGTGACCTCCACTGCCCCCAAGAACACTGCGAGACCGCTAAAGGCAGTATACTCGTCCAAATCTGGATAAAGCCGCTTTAGGGTCGCTGCGCTAAGCTGCGCTGCCAAAGCATCGGCGCTAATTTCTTGTTCCCATGACCAGTAGTCCATATGAGTTAGAAGGTCGGCGAGAAACTTGCGGACCTGTCTGTCCTTGGCCTCTTCAAGCATCCGCCTAGCGTCGCAGTGTCCAAGAAGAATGTGAGCGTATTCGTGTGCCAATACGAACATCTCCGCCGCTTGCAGTAGGAGTTGCTGGAGATACTGCGGGACACCAGTCAACAGCTCATTTTTCGCCAGTCGGACGTCTCCGTTGACCGCCTGCGCAACGACAATCTCCGTAAACCAGTCACTTGTTGATTTGCTCGCCGTCGCGTCCGTTATCGCCTCCTTGGTGAGGTGCATTTCCAGTCGTGCCCCATTCTTTTCGACGATGATGCATTTAGCCAGTACTTTGCACATCACGTTTAAATAGAGTGGTAATCCTTCATTGACGACTATCAAGTATTCGTCGCTATTCGGTACTGCGATCGTAGACGCATTCGCGATGCCGAACGGCACGACACCGGCAAACGGCAACGTGACCGTAAGTTCGTTTAGCCTGACGAACTCCCACGCGCCCAAGTGCTGTCGCCGAATGATGTAGTCTAGTTCCCGAGCAGAACGCCCAAGCTCGGTCAGCATGTCATTGAACCTTAGCTCGAAATATCCATATCCGTCCCTTGCCGCCGCGCGCTCCGACGCTTCAGCTTGCTGGACAGCCGTCTCAATTTCTTGCTCGTTGACGCCGGCTTGGCGCAGAAACTCCTCGTAGTGCCCTCGCCTTTCTCGACGAGTCTTCACGCTATTCTGATAATATGAGGAACTTAGGTACGCTTCCCGGAGACTTTCGAAGTACCTGCAGGCAGCTGACGGTCTAGCCATGCGTTTGTTCACCTCCCGGCAGCTTGCCAGTGATTCGCACAGATCGTACTTATCCCAAGCTTCACAAGTAGGGTGGCAACGGTTGCTTCCGAGACCCCAGGGCAGTGAGCGCCAATCAGGACGGCTATCGCCCCAGTTAGCGCAACCGTGTCTCCGCTCCGGCAAAGCTCGCGCACACGCGGGCTACCGCAAATGGTTTGTTGGAAGACCGTCAACCTAACATTTAGCCACGCCTTGGCTCTGACGACGAGTTGTTGTCGCCCCGGTTTTTTTGCAGCCGGCTCGAGTCGGTTGAGTTGCTCGCCAATTTGGAGCAGAAGATCCTCGGCATCTTTGTTTGGTTCGAGATTAAGCGCCACGGGTTTTCACCTCGTGGCCTCACTGTTAGCATCCGATCCGGGCTAATCCTAGTGGCTGCGCCCAAAGATAGAGCAATAATGACCGTAGGTACTACTTGTTCTCGAATATCCGCCGAAAACGAAAGGGGGCCGCGCGCATCGAAGCGCGCGGGGGTCGGTGTTTTCGAATGGAAGCGGGAGCTACTTCTCCCTGGTAAGTGACCGCAATTGCCGGAAGTCGCGCACATCGCTCGCTAATCCAATCTTCTCCAGCGCGCGAATGATCACGTAGCCGGCGTCGGGTTGGCGCCAGTTCCATCCCAGGCGCGCGAGGCCCGGGCGCGAGTGATGATTACGATGCCAGTTCTCGCCCTGGAAAAAGTGCATCAGCGCG
Source organism: uncultured delta proteobacterium (assembly GCA_963815835.1). Taxonomy (GTDB): domain Bacteria; phylum Desulfobacterota; class Binatia; order Binatales; family Binataceae; genus DATGKG01. Next base: position 76,986 of record CAWFIF010000001.1, on the reverse strand, counting down.
AGCCATCGCACATTGCGGCTCGAATCCTGGCCCTCGCGGACGCCGGGCTCGGTGTGGCAGATGCTGTTCACGAAGCATTGCGCATGAAGGGCGAACACGATCCGTATCGCGCCCAACCAGAAGAACGCCGCAAGCCCGAAATACAGCGCGCCGAAGAACGACAGCGCGAGGATTGGTGCCTGCAAGAAGGTCCAGACGTTGTATGAGAAGTGGTCGAGGTCTGGACAGAAACGCTCGACCGACGGTTGTGGCGCTTGCCACAGCCATCGAAGATGCGCCCACCAGAATCCCTGGCGCGGACTCGAGATGTCATCTTCCGTGTCCGCCGACGCGTGATGCAGCCGATGATTCGAGGCCCAGCTGACCGGTGCGCCCGAACCATTAAGCATCGCGAAGAAGATAAGTATCGCGCGAACTAGCGGGTTGAGTTTCAGCGCGCGATGTGTGATTGCGCGGTGATAGCAGACCGTGGTGCCGATTCCCCCAATCCATGCGAGGGCCAATGCGCCGAGCAAGAGTCGCCATCCAGGTAGTGGAAACAAGATCAGGCCGACCAGCGCGGTCGCGTGGATGAGCATGATCCAGGTAAAGGTCGCGGAATGGCGCATGGTGGTGTGCCACCACGGCCATTCCCAAGGAGGCAGTGTTGTCCGCTCGGAAGATTTTTCGAGGAACGGAGTTACTGTTACCGGTGCGCCCGCCGCCACCTTATGCCCACCGTGCGCGGGGGCGGCTGCGCCTGGAATTGTGGCTGGAGCGGAAAATCGTGACCGGCTTCGGCGCCGTTATCTGCGGGGCTTCGAAGCCCTCGACTGTCTCGCGATCCAATTGTTTACCCAACGTCCTCTCCAATCTCCCGAGCGTCGCGCGCTCCTCAGGAGTGACGAGACTCAGTGCCTCGCCTGACTTGCCCATGCGGGCGGTTCGGCCGATGCGATGGATATAGTTCTCCGACTCGTCCGGCAGGTCATAGTTGATTACGTGAGAAACATCGGGGATATCAAGACCGCGCGCGGCCACATCGGTGGCCACCATCACGCGATAGGTGCGATTTTTAAAGCCGGCCAGCGCCGCGTTGCGCTGGCTCTGTGATCGGTCGCCATGAATCGCAACCGCCTTGATACCGCTGCGCGTGAGCATCCTGGCGACGCGATCGGCGCGTGAGCGGGTGCGAGTGAAAACGATCGCACTTTCGACCTCGTCACGTTTGAGGATCTCGATCAGCATCGGTCCTTTATTGTCGGACGTGACCGGGTAGATAGTCTGATGGATGGTCGATGGCGGAGTCGCTTTCGCGCCGACGCTCACGTGCTCCGGGTCTTTGAGGAATTCGCGCGCGACTTGCGCGACGCCCGACCCCATGGTGGCGGAGAACATCAAAGTCTGGCGCTTGGTCGGCACCGTCCTCATAATGCGGCGAAGCTGCGGGAGGAAGCCCATATCGAGCATCCGATCCGCCTCGTCAACGACGACGATCTCGATGCGATCGAGTTTCACGGTTCCGCGCTCGATGTGATCGTTTAGACGCCCCGGGCATGCGACCAGAATTGCTGCGCCGCTACGAAGGTCCTGCAGCTGCCGGCTCATCGAATCGCCACCGACGATCAGCGCGGCCTTCAGTCGCGTGTTGCGCGCCAGGACGCCGAATTCCTTGGCGACTTGCGCCGCGAGTTCTCGCGTCGGCACCAGCACCATCGCGCGGATACCGTGGGCCGGAAGTGCACCATGTTTGTGGGCCAGATCACTATGGCCGGCATTATGATGATTGCTCCCGGCGTGTTTGCCGTGCAGCTTATCGATCAATGGAATCAGATAAGCGGCGGTCTTGCCGCTGCCAGTCTCGGCGGTCGCGATCAGATCACGTCCCGACATCGCAACCGGAATGGCGCCGGTTTGAATGGGGGTGGGGTGAAAATGGCCTCGATCTTTGATTGAACGAGCTAGTTCGGGTGATAGGGGAAATTGAGTGAATGACAAAATGCCTCTCGGTCCAGATCCAGCGGATTCCCGTTGGCGCTAGGCCGAACGAATGGTTCTGTATTTGGTTGGAAGGTTGGCGGTCGCGGAATCCGACGCGCGCTTGGCCTTTATTGGCTTGTTATGGTGACTGTACGGATAAGAGGGTGATGAGTCAACTGGGGGTCGGAATAGGGGCTCAATCACCCAAAATCACGGGCAAATCGCGCTCACGCGGGAGCCTAGACGATGAGAAATCGAGTTGCGCACCCAAAAATCGAATTGACGGTGACTCGCTAAGCGACATTTTCCCGCAGTAAATCGTGGGTAACTTCTCTTCGATGGACGTTAATGTGGCCCGCATCTTGCCGAGCCCATGATCGGGGGAGCGACTGTGCGGGAAGTCAAGGGTGGCGGCGCGTCGCCCACAGGGTCCACAGGCACAGGGATCGCGGGAAGGGTCCCGCCTGTGGACTTGTGGACGCCGCGCCGAACGCGCTCCTTGCCTATGCGAAGGTGGGACATGCGGGGCTCCAATGAGTGTCGCGTTTGACCATCGCATTGAGGATCACCACCAGCTTGCGAATGCAGGCGGTCAGCGCGGGCTGATGTGGTTTGCCGACCCCGCGCAGCCGCAAATAGAAGTCGCGCAGCGGGCCGCGACGCAGGACCGCATTGTGCGCCGCCATGTACAAAGCGCAGCGCAGGTCGGCCCGCCCGCCAAAGAGGTGGCTCTCACCCCGCCATTTCCCGCTCTGGCGAGTAAAGGGCGCCACCCCGACCAAGGCGGCGATCGCGCGCGCTGAGCATGCCCAACTCCGGCAAGCGCGCGATCAGAATCGCACTGGTAACCCGACCGACCCCGGGCACGCTTTCCAGCAAAGCGACCCGCTTGGAGGCGGTCTGCTCGAGCTTGCGCTCGATCGCATGTTCGATAGCGCCTTTTTCCCGCTCGAGCCCGCGCAGTGTGCGCGCAATGCTTTTGCGGATGGTGGGATTGCTCGACTGCTGACGGCGATTACTCTCGGCGCTGATGATCACTACCAGTTGCTGACGGCGGCGCACCAACTCCTGCAGTTACTGGTCCGATTCGCTGGGCACCGGAGTCGGCGGCGGTTTGAGTTGCGCGCCGAAGCGGCGCAGTCCCTGCGCGTTGACGCGATCGGCTTTGGCCAACTGCCGGCAGGCCTGGGCAAAATGGTAAGCATCGCGCGGATTGATCCGCGCGACTTTGATCCCGGCCGACCACAACCCCAGCCAAGCCGCCTTTTCATAACCGCCCGAGGCCTCCAATACCACCAGCTCGGGCTTAAGCGGCGCCAGCCGCTCAATCAATTCCTGTACTCCTTGTTCATCGTTAGCGACCCTGAAAGTTGCGCCATCGATCGCCACTTCGAGGGAATTCTTCGCCACATCGATTCCCACTATCCGCGCTTCCTGATCCATCTGCCTGGCCCGCCTGTTTCGCGGTCCCACTCCCGCCTTGCGCGATCCGGGCTCGCTTGCGCGGCCCCAGCGACTGTCCGGAGTTTGGACCGACTTGGTAGTGGCGCGGCGATCTCGCTCTCCCTCAGGTTGGTGAACCTCAGGACGTTCCGATCTACCGCGCCCCACCAAAGCTTGGGCCGGATCATCAGCTCCGCTCAACATACAAGGTACTTCCTGCATCCGCGCAGCGGACCTATTTCTCGCCGCTGAGAAGCGATTCGGCGGACGCCCTTTTTCGAGGACCGGCAGCGAGGCGATCGGATTGTCCCTTGCGCTGCAAGCAGCCAGGCCTGCTCGACGTCTGACAGGATCGACTCAGATCTGACGGTGAGTCGCAATATTTTTACGGGGCACCGCACCCCAGCATTCATACCACGAGTCGTTGGTTCGACCGCGAACTTCGACATGGATATGGATAAAGTTGACCGCGGTCAGAATTTGCGATAGATCCGCGCGAGCATGCAACCCGAGGGCGCGCATTCCATTTCCCCCGAGGAGGTTCCCATGTTCCTTCGCAATTGCTGGTGCCGCCGGATGGAGCCGCGATTTCGCACCCGAGGCCCTCATTACCGTCATCAACCGGTCGCCGGATTCGAAGATGCTGACCATCGCGATCGATAGCGGCGTCGCGCAGTTTCGCAGAATGATGGACGGCGCGATGCTGGCCGAGCGGCAAAACGGCGCCGCGACCGCCGCCGCGGGCGCTTGAGCTTTTTCTGAGAGGATACGAATGCCGTCATCCGCGGCCCTAGTTGAAATCGGGCGCGCCGAGCGCAACAAGCGCGACAAGCGCGAGCGTCTCATCCGCGCCGCGCGCGAGCTCTTCAAGACCAAGGGCTTCGAGGCGACCACTACCAGCGAGATCGCCGCACGCGCCAACGTCGCGAAGGGCACGCTTTTCTTCCATGCGAAATCGAAGGAAGCGCTGCTGGTCATGATGTTCCAGGAGGAGGTCGGCGATGCGATTCAGCGCGCCTTCGCCAGGATGCCCGAGCCACCGTTCATCGAGCAGCTGATGCACGTGTTCGATGTGATGCTGCGTCAGAACCAGCGTGACCTCGAGCTTGCGCGCATCTTCGTCAAGGAGCTGGCGTTTGTGCGCGGCGAGCGTCACGGTATCGACCTGGTCATGGAGGGGCTCTTCAACAAGCTGAGCGGTCTCATCGAGCGCGCGAAAGATCGGGGCGAGATTGCGCGGGAAATCGATTCCGCGCTCCTCGGGCGCAATCTGTTCGCCTTGTATTTCGTGTTTCTGATGCTATGGCTGGGCGGTGGCGCGCCGTCGCCGGAGGGGCAGAAGCCTTCGCTCCGCCAGATGCTCGAGTTACAGCTCAATGCTGTGTCTGGTTCGGCGACCTCGCCGCCAGGACGTAAAAGTAGTCGCGCTTCGAGCCGGCATGGTTCAAAACAAACTGCAACGAAGCAATAAGAGGTCACTACAGTGGGAACTACCAAGGTCGCGGGAGTGAGTGTTTCGACTGATCACTTCATTGACGGCAAGCGCGTCGAATCGAAGCGCAAGTTTCCGAATTGCTCGCCGATCGACGGCAAGCATCTCGCCGACATGAGCGCGGGCGGCGCCGACGAGATCGATGCGGCCGTCGCGGCAGCCCGGCGCGCGTATCCGAAGTGGGCCGCGCTCGGTCCCGAAGGACGCCATCCGATCCTGAAGCGTTTCGCGCAGGCGATTCTCGATCATGGCAAGGAAATCGCCGCCGTCGAGACCGAGGACAACGGCTCGCTACTGATCGGCAATTCCGCACGGATGGTTCCGCGCGCCGCGCTCAACATCCGGTTCTTCGCCGATCGCGCGCTCAAGCTGAATGACGAGAAGATCGATTCGCCCGAAGTGGTGAACCATGTTCGCTTCGATCCGGCCGGCGTGGCCGCGCTCATCACACCATGGAACGGGCCCTTCATGCTCACCACCTGGAAGGTAGGTCCTTGTCTCGCCGCCGGCGACACCGCGGTGGTGAAGCCGCCCGAGTGGGCGCCGCTCACCTGCTCGATGATGGCGGACCTCGCGACCGAAGCCGGCGTTCCTCCGGGCGTCCTCAATGTCGTGCATGGTATCGGCGAAGAAGCGGGTGCCGCGCTGGCCGCTCATCCCGATATTGATCGGCTGAGCTTTACCGGCTCGACTGACACCGCAAGGCTGATCGGCGCATCGACGGCGCGGTCGCTGACACCGGTGGCTTTTGAGCTCGGCGGCAAATCACCTTTCATTGTGTGCGCCGACGCCGACCTCGATGCGGCCGCGAAAACCGCCGCGGGTCAATACTTCAACGCGGGCCAGGTATGCCTCGCGGGAACCCGCATCCTGGCCGAGGCGAAAATCGCCGATGAGTTCCTTCAGAAATTCCGCGCGGAGGCTGCGCGGATGACTGTCGGCGATCCACGCGAAAGGACGACGCAGGTCGGCCCGCTCATCACACCTGAGCATTACAAGCGGGTCGAAGGTTTTGTCGAGCGCGCGCTCAAGGCGGGAGTGAAGCCGCTATGGGGAGGTCATCGCGACAAGGCCGGACAACTATACTTCGAGCCGACACTTATGGATGGTGTCACGCAGGAGATGGAGATCGTCCAGAAAGAGGTCTTCGGCCCGGTCCTCACCTGGCAGACCTGGCGCGATGAGGACGAGCTGATGAAGCTCGCCAATGGCACTGACTATGGCTTAGCCGCGGTGGTTTTCAGTAAGAACGAGGAGCATGCGATGCGCATCGCGCGCCAGGTAGTGGCAGGGACGGTATGGGTGAATTGTTTCTTCGTGCGAGAGCTAGCGGCGCCATTCGGCGGCAGCCGCAATTCGGGCGTAGGTCGCGAGGGTGGCAACTGGAGCTTCGATTTCTACTGCGACGTAAAGAACATCGCGGCGCTGAAAGGCTCCTTCGCCTAGCGGTCTGTAACGGTGAAATCGAAAGTAGGAATGCTAAGTTGTTGGGATGCTGGGAACCACGCTCCGACTGTCGCAGCGCGAATCTCAAGAACTCCATGCGCGAGCGCGCTCGCGGGTGCTGCGCGCCGATGATGTGCGCCGCGCGCGGCTGATCTTGATGCTGGCCGAGGGTCAATCATGGTCCGCCATCCAGCATGCCTTGGGCTGTAGTTCGGCCTACATCGCGCGTTGGCAGGCCCGCTTTGCCGAGCAGCGTCTGGCGGGTCTGTTTGCCCGCCATCAGGGGCGGCCGGCGACGAAGCGCACTCCTCGGCTGGAAGCCCGCATTCTGGCCTGGACCCGCCGCGCGCCGACTGATGGCTCCACTCACTGGGTAGCCGCAAGCTGGCGCGGACGCTGGGGGTCAATCACATGATGGTCGCGCGAGTCTGGCGGCGCGCCGGGCTTAAGCCCCATCGGCTGGAGCGCTACATGGCCTCCGATGATCCGGACTTCGAGCGCAAGGCGGCGGATGTGATCGGGCTCTACGTCAATCCGCCGCAGCATGCCGCGGTGTTCTGTGTCGATGAGAAGACCGCGATCCAGGCGCTGGATCGGCTCGACCCGGTGCTGCCGCTTAGCCCTGGGCGGGCCGAACGCCACGGCTTCGAGTACTATCGGCATGGCACGCTCTCGCTCTACGCTGCGCTCAACACCAAAAGCGGCAAGGTCCTGGGTCAGACCGCCGCCCACCATCGCACCGCGGAGTTGGTGGCCTTCCTCGGCCAGATCGTTGCGCTGGAATCCAAAGGCCGGGAGATTCACATCATCGCCGACAACCTCTCAGCGCATAAGACCAAGCGGGTAGCGCAGTTCCTGGCCGAGCATCCCAAGCTGCACCTGCATTTCACTCCGACCTATTCCTGGGGGCTCAATCAGGTCGAACTGTGGTTCGCCCGGATTGAACGCGAGGTGGTCGCCCGCGGGGTCTTCACCTCGGTCAATGACCTGGCGCGCAAGCTCATGCGCTACATCCGCCATCACAACCAACACGCCGCGCCCATCAAATGGGCCTACCGCGACTTCTCTCACCGAATCATCGCCACTTTTGATTCAGCTGTTACAGGCCGCTAGTAGAGCAGATAGCGTGCGCGCAGGATGCGGAAATTCTGCAGCTCCGGTTGCCATTGCGCGACGATCTGTTTGGGATCCGTGCCTGACTTGATTTCCTCGATTGTTCGACGTGAACCAACCATCGCGAGAGTCGCATCGATTTTGAAATCGTGTGGATATAGACGATGCAGCGCGCCAATCAACTCGATTCCGAGCACCGGCGAATCGAGCGCGAGGCGGTCGTCGAGAAAAATCCGCACTCCATGGCAGCTTCGGCCCGTATAGCTGTCAGCGGATGGCGTGAAGGCGGCTGGCTGAAAACGAACGCCAGAAATCTTTCGCTGCTCGAGGTAAGTGAGCAACGCCGTTGAATCGATCCACGGCGCGCCGACCAATTCGAATGGCGTGTCAGTGCCGCGGCCGACGCTTACGTTGGCGCCCTCGACCATCGCAACACCGGGATACAGGGTGGCTTCAGCAAGCGTTCGCAGGTTCGGCGAAGGCGGCGTCCATCGCAAGCCGGTTTGATCGAACCATTCGGAGCGCGTGTAGCCGCGCATCTTGATTACGTGCAGACGCGCACCGATGTGGTTCTCATGATTGAACATTTCGGCAAGTTCGCCGATCGTCATGCCGTGGCGCGTGGGCAACGGGAAATATCCGGTGAACGACTTCAAATCGGCGTCCATTATCGGACCTTGCACGGCGGCGCACGAAATCGGATTCGGACGATCGAGCACATAGAAGTCGATGCCGCGCGCCGCCACTTCTTCCATCGCGTAGGCCATAGTCGTCACGTAGGTATAGAAGCGCGCGCCGGAGTCCTGAACGTCGAACACCACAACATCGAGGCCATCCAGCATGGTGGCGCTCGGCCGCCGCGTCTCTCCGTACAGACTGAAGAAGCGCAGACCCGTCACCGGTTCGATGCCCGATGCGACGCTCTCATCGGCGTCGCCATGCAGACCGTGCTCGGGACTGAAGATCGCACGCAGCTTGAGTCCGTGCGCATGAGAAATGGCGTCGATATCGCGAGTGCCTGCACGAATGACGCCAGTCTGATTGGTGATCAATCCGACCCGCATGCCTCTCAGTTGGGCGAATCCGTCATCCCCTAATACGTCGGCGCCAGTTAGGACCGTTGAATGATCGGAGGTGCGTTTCGCTAACGCGCAGAAGGAGTTCAAGGAAGGGCGACTTTCGACGACACGATCCTCGGACAGCATACCGAGGCGATCTGAAATGAGCGTGAGAATTTCGCGTCGCAATGGGCCCGCGTCACCCGCGCCATTCGGGTAGGTGCGGTTGGTCAAGACGATCGCCCAGGTTGACGATACCGGATCGATCCACAGCATCGTCCCAGTGAATCCCAAATGGCCATACGAGCCGACTGGCAGGAGCTGCTCGCGATTCGTACACAGTGGCGCAGCGAGTTCCCATCCGAGCCCGCGCAAGTGGCTCCCATCAACCGCGCCGAGCGGCGACTCGGGAATCGTCATTTCATCGATAGAATGCGGAGAGAGAATCGTGACCACGCCCGCGTGTCCGCGATCGAGAAACATTCTCGCGAAGATCGCCAGATCGTCGGCGCTGGAGAACAGTCCTGCATGACCCGCGACGCCGCCCATTCGCGCGGCAGTTGGATCGTGGACCTCGCCAATGCGTAGCTTGCCTGCGACGTATTCGGTTGGGGCAACGCGATCGAATTCCCGCGCCGGTGGCTTGAAACTGGTGTCGGTCATCGCGAGCGGCGTGAAAATGTTGACGCGGCAATACTCGTCGAGCGGAAGCTTCGCGACGCGCCGAATCACCTCGCCCAGCACCTCGAAATTGATGTCGCTGTACTCGTAGTGCGTGCCAGGAGGATGGAGCGGCCTCGCATCTTCGATCATCTTCATTGCAATCGAGTAGCCGGTCCACGTGTGGCGCAGATCCAAATCCGGCGCGAGGCCGGAATAATGCGTCAGCAACTGGCGAATCGTGATGCGCTGCTTGCCGTTGCGCGCGAAGCGCGGCCAGTAGCGTGCGACAGGTGCGTCGAGGTCGATCTTGCCGCGCTCGCGAAACTGCATTATCGCGACCGCGGTTGCGACAGGCTTGGTCAGCGACGCAAGATCGAAAATTGTGTCGGGCGTCATCGCGATGTGCCGGGGCTCCAGCTCGCGATATCCAAACGCGCGGCGATAGACTGCTCCATCGCCTTGCCCGATTTCGACCACGGCGCCGTGGATTCTTCCGGCTTCGATTTCAGATTGGACGATGGTGCCGATTTGATGCAGGTCCGCTTCGCGCAAGCGTTCGGACGAGCCGGGCTGCGCGGACGCCGCGGTTACCGAGATCGCGGCGAGCAACTGCAACGCGAGTGCCGTGATTAGACGGTGCGCGAAAGACGCCGTCGGCCTTCTCATTGCGGCGATTGTACCACTTTCGGCGCGTCCTGTTTGCAGGCCGCGCCCTCCGTCTTCAAACCTTCACCGGTGTACTGGTTGCGCGGGTTCCACAACATCCAGCCGTCCGAGCCGAACTTTTCGGCGGCCGAGATTTGCGCCCTTATCTGCGTGCCGGTGAACTCTCGATGGTCGAAGGCGTAATCACGAAATGCTTGCAGCCACGGGCGAAATCGAATCGAGGGGATTCCGCGCTCGCGCGCATTCTGGAGCGAGAGGAAAACGATTTCATATGGGTGGGCGACCGGATTGCGATAGCCGGGGATCCCGAACTGGAAGCACGATGGGTACAACATCGGCGAGATGTAGTCGACAATGGGCGCCAGCTCCTCGAGCCGCTGCCCGATATGGGTATCGTCGAGGTTCCAGGTTACATAGCCGAAGATGTCGGCGGCGAGAAACACATTGTAGGGAGTGAGACGCCGCCGCGCTTCGGCCAGGAAGCCGGAAATCGCGCCGAGCCGGCTCTTCATGTCGGTCGGTTTGGAGAACTTCAGCCCCTGCGCGTCGGGAAAGCGCACATAATCGAACTGGATTTCGTCGAAGCCGAGGCGCGCCGCCTCCAGCGCGATCGAGATGTTGTAGTCCCACACTTCAGCGTTGAAGGGGTCGGTCCACGCCAGGCGCTCGCGATCCCGGAAGAGTGCGCCGCCGGCGCGCTTCACCGCCAAATCGGGCCGCGCGGTCGCGAGCGGGTCATCCTTGAAGACGACAATTCGTGCGATAGCATAAATATTATCGTGATGGAGCCGATCCAACATCGCCTTCGCATCGCGCATCGTCGCCAGTTGGTTCGAATGAGCCTGCTCGGCGAGCGGAATCGCGGTCTTGAATGCGATCATCCCGCGATCGCCTTTGACGTCGATCACCACGGCATTAAGTTCGGTTTTGTCGATGAGGCCGAGCGCCGCCTCGCGCAACTTCGTGCTGCCGATACCATAGAATGAAAGATAGAGCGCCTTCGGCAGCATCGGGGTGAGCACAATCGGTGCGGAACGGTCTTTCAAATCGCCGACGGAGATCGATTCGCGCCGGTAGCCGTATGCTCTCAAGCCGATCGCATCGCCGTGGCCGCTAATCTGGAACTTGCCGTCATGATCGGTTCGCACGACGACATCTTCGAGTGTCACTATCACATCTTCCACGGGCCTTTTGGTCGTGCCATCGATCACCATCCCCGTGTAAGCCAGGGTCGACCGCGGCGTGAACAAAGATGCGAGGAGGAACAAGCACAGCGTGAAGATAATCTGTCTCGGCATCAACTGTCACCGATTTGTTACCGGCGTTCGAGCAGGTAACAGGCTCTCGAATCTTTTTCCGACGTCGCCATTGGTAACGATGAAGCGAGGGAGCGCCATGACATTGTCGCCATGCGAGACCTTGCGCCGTTCGATGCTGAATGCGGCGAGGTAGCCGGATTTTGTGGCCGCGGCAATCAGCTCATCGTCGTAGATGCCGAATGGCCAGCTCAACATCGTCACGTTATCTCCGAGCCGACGCTCCAAGACCTGTCGTGATTTGATGAGTTGCGTATCCACGAACTTTCCGTAATCCGCCACAGAGAGTCGGCGCTTCTCGATGTGAAAATTGGGATGCCAATACGTGTGCGACTCCACCGAGAAGAGTCCGGTCGCCTTCAACTCCGCGAGCTGCTCCCATGTCATCGCATACGAGGCATTCGAAATCGCCGATGGGTAAATGAACAGTGTCACCGGAATTCGATAGCGCTCGACCAACGGCTTCATGTCGCTGAACACGCTGCGATGGCCATCGTCGGCGGTGATCGCGACGGCGCGCGGCGGCAGCTCGCCGTGACCCGCGGCGAAATTCACCACATCGTGAAGCGGCACGATAGTATAGCCATTGTCATGAAGGTACTTGAGCTGGGACGCGAAGACTTCGGTAGTGACCGTCATGCTGTCGGCAGCCACCGGGCCAAATCGATGGTAGACAAGAATCGTCGCGGATGTTGCGCTCTCTGACGCTGGCCCCGCGATTGCGCCGGTCATTTGAAGCGCCACCAGGAAAAGCGCCGGCAGAGCCAGGACAACACCGAAGCCTCGCCTTTGTTTCATAGAACGGTTCACTCGCTAATCCTGACAGCCGGCGACGCGAATCTTCTCGGCCGCCAGCATCGCATCGAGCGCCATCGTATGGCCGACCGGATACTTATCGGGATTTTGGAGATCCTTGTAACGCGCCGCCAGCGATGCCATCGACTCACGAAATCGATCGCGCGATTCCGCCAGCGTCGGACGATGCCCGAGTCGATGACCCGCGGTGAAATGCGTTTCCAACAGGCTGGTAGCGACCTTGAATGCGGGATTGAACTCCTGCGCGACCATCGCACCATCTTCAGCGGCGAGCCCGATGAGATCGGCGTAAAAGCTGCCGTCAGCGTTGATCGCGCGAAAAACCTGCTTGCGTCCCGGCAGGCTCAGCTTGCCTTCGGATGTCTTGATGCGCGGCTTAACGTTGTACTCGGTGAGTTTGTACGCGACGTCGAGCGCAGGCGCATCGGCACTCACCACCATTGCGGTGCCCACGCCGAACGCATCGATGGGCGCGCCGGCGTCAACCAGTTCTGCGATTCGATACTCATCCAGGTTGCCGCTCGCGAAGATCGTCACATCCTGAAGGCCGTTCTGATCGAGGACGCGCCGCGCCCGGATGCTGAGATCGAGCAGGTCGCCGCTATCCAGCCGCACCGCCTGCAAGCGGTGGCCAGCCTTCTTCAACTCGAGAGCGACCGCGGCGGCATTCTCGACGCCGCGCACCGTGTCGTAGGTGTCGACCAGAAGCGTGCTGAGCGTCGGGAACAGCTTCACGAAATGCTCGAAGGATTCGCGCTCTCGGTCATGCGCCATCACGTAGCTATGCGCCATCGTTCCGTAGAGCGGAATTCCGTAGCGGCGGCCCGCGAGGACGTTGGAGGTCCCCGCGAAGCCAGCCAGATAACTCGAACGAGCAGCGATCAATCCCGCGTCGATACCCTGGCTGCGGCGCAAACCGAAATCGACCAGCACGCGGCCTCGCGCCGCGATCACCGAACGCGCGGCCTTACTCGCGATGAGCGACGCCATCCCGATTTGATTGATCACCAGCGTCTCAAGGATCTGCGCCTCGATAAGCGGACCGCGAACTTCGATGATTGGCTCGTCGGCGAAGAAGGCGGTTCCCTCGGCCATCGCGACGATATCGCCGGTGAAGCGCAGCTTGCCGAGGAAGGCAAGAAAATCGGGCGTGAAGATTTTCAGCGAATCGAGATAGTCGAGGATCGGTTGCTCGAAACGGAACTCTTCGAGCGCTTCGAGCAATCGTTCGAGGCCGGCCGCGACCAGGAAGCCGCGATGCGACGGCAACTTGCGTGAACTCATGCTGAAGCAGGCTGGGTCGTTGAAGCCGAGCTGGAAATAGCTCGCCGCCATGGTCAGCTCATACAAATCGGTGACCAGCGGCGTCTCGTTGCTATCGAGCCGTAAATCTACCGGCATCGGCGGGCCATCCTCGATGCGATGTTACACCGAGACCAGCGAGCGGCGCTGGCGAAAAGATTTGGTTGGCCGAGTGTTAAGCACGTCGTCCGCCTCGATCCATCCGCGCCGCGCCTGATTTACACCGTACTCTAGCAAGTCTATCTCCCGCGGGGAGTGCGCGTCGCTCGAGATGACGAGTTTGACGCCGGCCTTCTTTGTCGCCATGCACATGGTGTCTGTGAGATCGAGGCGATCGGGCTGCGAGTCGATCTCCATCGCGCATCCTTCTTCGCGCGCGATGCGCAGTATCTCGCCGAAATCGAAGCCGCTCGGCTCGCGATGACCGATGAGGCGACCGGTCGGATGGCCGATCGCATCGACGTTGCGATTGCGAATCGCCTTGATCATCCGCCGCGTCATGTCGCGCGGATTCTGATCGAGCTTGTAATGAACAGATGCGACCACCCAGTCGAGTTCGGCGAGCGCATCATCGGGCAGGTCGAGACTACCATCGTCGAGGATATCGACTTCGATGCCACGCAGTATCGTGAGACCCTTGAACTGCTCGCGGAGATTCTCGATCTCGCGCGCCTGCTCGTGGAGCCTTTTCGGATCGAGACCGTGCGACATCGCGATGCGCCGCGAATGGTCGGTGACGGCGAAATAATTCAGGCCGCTCTCGCGCACCTTGCGCGCCATGTCCTCAATCGAGCTCCGTCCGTCGGTGTAGGTCGAATGCGTATGCAGATCGCCGCGCAAGTCGGTTCTGTCGATCAACGCAGGCAGCGTGCCGGAAGATGCTGCTTCGATCTCGCCGCGATCTTCGCGTATCTCGGGCGCGATCCATGGCAGCTTGAGGGCGCGATAAACCTGCTCTTCGGTCTTGCCGGCGACGATCGATTCGCCGCGGAACAGCCCATACTCGTTAAGCAGAAGCCCGCGCTCCTGCGCGATCCGCCGCAAATGAATGTTGTGGGCTTTGGAGCCGGTGAAATACGCGAGCGCAGCCCCGAAGCTCGCGCGCGGCACCACGCGCAGGTCAACCTGCAGCCCGTCCTTGAGCAGAACCGTGGTCTTCGTTTCGCCGCTGCCGACTACGTGCGCCACGGCGGGAAAACTCACGAGTTGCTTCATCACCGGTTCGGGATGCGAGGCCGCCGCGACCACGTCGAGGTCGCCGATCGTCTCGCGCCTGCGGCGAAAGCTGCCGGCTACCTCGAGCTCCTCGATCGCGCGACAGTTGCGCAGATGCTCAAGCAGCGCGGCCGTGATGATCGCGGCTTCCGAGTACAGAATCCGCTTGCCTGAACCAGGTTCCTTGCGCGCGATGGTTTCTAGAATCTTCTCTTCTATTTTGGGGCCGAACCCCTTGATGCTGTGCAGCTTGCCGGACTTCGCGTGACGTTCGAGGTCTTCCTTGCCGTGAATATGCAACCGCTCCATCAGCAGCTTGATGCGCTTCGGACCCAAGCCGGGAATTTCCCGCAGCTCCAGCAGCTCATGCGGAAACTTACGCGCGAGCTCGCGATGCAATGGCAGGTCGCCGGTCTTGATCAGCGTGGTGATCTTGCCGGCGAGGTCCGCGCCGATCCCGGGAATTTCATCGATTTGTTCAAGCGTGAGGTCGGCAACCTGAACCGGCTGGTCATGGATCGCGCGAGCGGCATTGTGATACGCGCGCACGCGAAAGAAGTTCTCGCCCGAGAGCTCGAGCATGTCGGCAGTCTCGTCGAGAACTTTTGCGATTTCATCGTTCTGCATGAGCGTCGAAATGGGTTAGTGCCGCGCCTCAGCGGTCGGCTCCTCGGGCCGTGCCAGTTTGAGCAGGCGGATAACTTCGGCGTCGGTGAGCTGATGGAAATCGCTGTAAAATTCGCCGATTCCGAAGAACATCGGCGGCGTGCTCAGGCACACGACCTCGTCCACTTCATCGCGCAGCGACTCGATAGTATCGGCGGGCCCGACCGGCACCACGAGGACCACTTTCTTCGGCCCTTGTTGCCGGACTCCGCGCAGCGCGGCGCGTATCGATCCGCCGGTCGCGATTCCATCGTTGACGACGATCACGATGCGGCCCTCGAGTTCGATGCGCGCGCGCCCACTGCGATAGACTAGGTTCCTGCGATGGATTTCCTTCAGTTGGTTGCGGATCTCGCGGTCCAGATAATCGCGCGAGACGCGCAGCGCGCTGAGCACTTCGCGATTGAGAATCGTCTCCGGATGATCGCCGTTGACCACCGCGCCGATACCCAGCTCTGATTGGCCGGGTGCACCGAGCTTGCGCACGATGACCACATCGAGCGGCGCATTCAATGCGCGCGCGACCTCGAAGGCCACCGGCACGCCGCCGCGCGGCACCCCCAGAACGACGGGATTCTGGTCTTGGTATTTCAGCAATCGCGCGGCGAGCTTGCGGCCGGCATCGCCGCGGTCCGCGAACACGAGATCCTCATCGTCGTCGGGGCAATCGGCGGACGCGTCCTGTTCCGCTGCTTCATTGATCAGATGTTTCGCAAACCAATCGCGCGCCAACCGCACTACTTCCTCCAGCGTTCCCGGCTCTTCGAACAGATGCGTCGCGCCGGGAACAATCTTCATCGCCTTCTCGCATCGGAGGCGTTCGAGCGCCTCCTGATTCATCTCGATGACGGGACTATCGTCGCCGCCAACGATGAGAAGGGTGGGGGCTTTCACCCGATGAAGAACTTTCAGCGCGAGGTCCGGACGCCCTCCGCGCGAGACCACCGCCTTGATCGATGGATCGCGCGCGGCAGCTACCAGAGCGGCGGCGGCGCCGGTGCTCGCGCCGAAGTAGCCAATCGGATATTTCGCGTAGGCGGCTCGCGAACGCAGCCATCGAGTCGCGTCGACGAGGCGATGGCCGAGAAAATCGATGTCGAAAACGTTCTCGCGATCGGCGGCCTCGTCCTCGGTGAGAAGATCGAAGAGCAAAGTGCCGATGCCGGCTTTCTGCAACGCGTTGGCGACATAGGTATTGCGCGGGCTCAATCTGCTGCTGCCGCTTCCATGCGCGAACAGCACGATACCTTTCGCGCCTTCGGGTACGGTTAGCGTGCCCTCGAGTAGGATCGCATCGGACGGAATCCGCACCTGCTGATCCCGAATCGCATGTTCGTGTGCCATAGGTAGGTTCCTCTAATGAAGCCGCTCAAACTCCGATGGATTCGGTGCAGCATGGCACGTGCCAGATACGAGAGCGTCGCATGAGTCGAGAGGCCCAAATCGGGCGAGTTATCAACCCAATCGTTGAGTTTTCGCTGTCGCGAAATAGCGCGCGTAACTGGCGCGATCGGAGACGGCGCTCGCCGGAGCGCAACACCCAACCATGCAGACCGACTCAAAAAAGTCGTGACGGCGCGAGGGTTTGCGATTTTGTTGAACGCATTGCGCCAAATACATCCCATTCGGGGAGGGTGGACTCGCTTGCCGCTTGCTAGTTCTAGACGTTTACGGACGCCAAGGAATCCTGTCGCGATCGCGTCAACCTCGGCACGTCAAATGCTCTACGTCGAAGTAGCCACGACAGGGGTTCGCACGATGGAAACCACACAAAGCGAAAAACGTTGCCAATTGGTCGGGTCAATTAGAGATCACAACGGCCGCGTGCGATTTGGGGAGCAGCCGAAGATCCTGCGCGAAGTCAACAATCTGGATCGTCACATGTTCCTGGTCCAATTCGACGACGGCGCCACCACCTTTCTCTTCCCCCATGAAGTCGCACTCAGATGAGGACGGCTATGAACAGCAAGAAAAACCGGTCAGGCGACGCGGGTGGTTTCGACGAGATTGAAAGTTACGGGGACCTGCTTCCGCAGCAATACTACGATATGGTTGCCGGTCCTCGCCGCCGCGACGGCGCACGTGACCTGATGTTGGCCGTCCTCGAAGACGGAATCCGCGCCTACATTACCAACATCGCGGGAAGGACTTCGCGCCAGCGTCGATTGTTCGACGAGGCGAAAGCCTGGATCGACGCGCGCGGCGATCGCGCTCCATTTTCATTCGAGACTATCTGCGAGACTTTCGATATCGAGCCCTGTGATTTGCGGCTGCGTTTGAGCACTCTTCCGGCAGATAAATTTCGCCCCCGCCTGCGCACGCCGAAGCGCTCGAAGATGGTGAAAGCCGCCTGAGCATCACGCCGCGCCGGAAATGACGCATCCGCACGTGCTCCCACATAGCGCGTCCGAGTGCCGGTAGTTGTTTCGATCCGCGTCTTCTAGCCATTCATTTGGACGCCAAACCCCACTATCCCGGCTTTGCCCATCCGATGTTCTGCCCCGGGCTACTGCTCTGCCAGCCATTTGCTAAGGGTTACAGCTACACCATCATGGTGTCGGCTATGCCGAAGGCGAATCGAATTATCGAACTGCGAGCGCTCGGAGAAGACAAACGGTTCGCTGTGCGCGGCGCGAAAGCTGGGGAAACGCATCAACCCAAAACCGCCTGATCCATGCGGCGGGCGGAGTACGGGTCCCGCTGACTCAAAGTGAATCGAGGGTTGCACGATGGGGCGCAGGTCGGCGGTCATCTTGCGCGATTCCCGATAGCGCGAATAATCCAGCAGCATCCGCACGATGCTGGTGATGCGATCGATCTGCGTGATGATGATCTCCAGCCCCTCGCCAGTCTTTTGCGAATCCATGCGGGAGTGGAGCAGGTACTCGGCGCGGCCCCGGATCACTCCCATCGGTGTGCCGATCTCGTGCGCGAGGCCCGCCGCCAGGCTGCCGATCGTCGCTAGCCGATCGGAATGCAGCCGCGGCCGTTCCAGCTCGATCTCGCTGCGATGTTTTTCGAGCAGATCCGCGCGCGCTTTCGCCAGCTCCTCTCCCAGCTCGCGGAATTCACCGATCAGAAGCTCGACCTCATCGCGAACCGGAGTGCGCGCGGCTGATTCGTCGGTGGAAAAGCTGATCATACGGCGCGACGGTTCCGCCAGCGGCCGCGCGATGTATCGGCGCACCGCAAGTGCGATCAGCGCGATCATCAGGACCACCGTAGCGACTTGAGGCTTTCCGGGAAGCCCCCGCAGCGCATACCAGAGCCTGCCATCCTTGGTGGACACCGCGGCCTCGGTTCCGTCCGGGCTGATCCGAGCCAACGAATTTAGCTTACGGCGATGACCAGGTCACGCCACCATCGTGCGTGGTGAAGCGCTGACCGTTGGCTGCGATTACGGTCGCGTTGTTGCTGTCGGTCGCGCTAACGGCCGTGAAATTGTCCATCGAGGGCGCCTTGACGAGTCGCCAATGCGCGCCGCTATCGAGCGTGCGCACGATGGCGCCGGATTTTCCCACCATCCAGCAGACGTCGTTCGAAGGCGCCGAGGCGGCGAGTAGATCGGTGGTTACGCCGCTAGGCTGTGCGAGCCACGGGCCGGAGTTTGAGGATCTCAGGATCGCGCCGCCAATTCCGAATTGCCACGCAACGCTGCCATCCGGCGAGGAGATCTGATTTGGCGACAGTGCTTTGGCGGCCATCATTGTCGGTGCGCCGGACACAGCGGCACCCATCGCAGTACCGGAAGCTGCCATTGCGGGGGCTGCCACGGCGGGTGCGTTTCCGGGCTGCGTGGCAGCAGAAAACGATTCAGTCCGTGACAGTGTTGACTTCGCGACCAAAGGTAACTCTGATTTTTTCTGTGTGTTTTCTTCGCGAGCCAACCGTTCAGCTTTCCGCGATTTTGCGACTCCTACCGCTTGCGGCGCGCTCGCAGCCTGTAGCGCCGGCTGCGCTTGTGGTGCGATCGGGGGAAGCGGTGCTGCCGCGCGTTCCGCCAATTCGAGCTTGGACGAAACAGCCGGCGATGCGAGCGCGATCACTTCGGGCGCGTGCTGCTCGCGAGTGCGCATACCGATCGCGATTGCGATCACGACTCCAACCACCGCGACCGGCGCCAGCAGCCGAGTGATCCAGAAAAAACCACGCGCAGGTCCGGGCTGCATGCGTGCGCGATCGGCGTCGTCGGCGCGCGCGATCGACGCCATCATCGATTGGCATCGCGCACACGACGTTAGATGCGAATCGACACCGGCGCGCTCACTTCGCGACAGCGAACGGTCGTAGTAGGCCGCGATGGTCTCGGGAGCAGGACAGTCCGCGGCATTCGAGAGTCGCGCGCTTTGGAGTTCGCGCTTGAGTGCCGACTCGAAGGCATCCGCCGATTTTTTCTCGCCAGCCAAATCTGTCCTCGATCTTAGAACGAACTGCCTTCTTTCTTTTGCGATATCAGTCCCATGCCCGCCGGCGAACACTCGGCACCCAACTTGAACGGAGCGTCTTCCGACGCGTGATCGTAGCAAAGCTGAATCTGCTCACTGCTCATCCGATGAGTCCGGCGAAGCTCGCGCTCGACACTCCTGCGCAGTTCGCGGCGCGTGCGCTTCAGCTTTCGCGACACGGTGGATTCGTGCTCGTCCATCGCGCGCGCGATTTCACGCAGCGTCAGTTCATCGCGATAATAGTAACCGAGACGCAAACGATCCTTGCCGACGAGTGCCGCGATCGCCGCGCTCAGCACAGCCGCGAAGATTTCCATCATGCGCGAATGACCCGGCTCCGCTGGGTCGGCCGATTCTTGTGACGCGCGCGAGTCGTGCGACTCCGTATCGTCGAGAGGCTCGAAACGCTTGAGACCGCGGACGCTATCGATGTGGCGCTGGGCGACGACCGCGCGCAGCCACGTCGCGAGCGAACTGCGGCCGTGAAAGTAGTCGAGCAGCGAGCGGCGCTGCGCGTTTCGCGCATCGACGCCGTATAACTCGGCCCACATCGAGTCGGCGATTTCGCGCGCGGCCATTTCCTCGCGGCATATCGCACGCGCCGCCGCATAGAGAATCGGTCGATACTTCTCGATGAAGGTTTCCCATGCGGCCGCGATACCGGCACGGCATGCGATCGCGAGTGCGAGGTCTTCCGCCGCGAAGTGAATCGAGGTAGCCCTCGATGGATTCGCCTCGCGCTACGCCACCCCACGACGCGACGCTACGCTCGAGAGTCTTCCGGGCGTCGTCCTCGGAAATTTTCCAATCCGCGCCGAATCTGACGATGCGGGCAGCGGCGGCCGCATACAGCTTTGCCGAACCTGATTGGGCGCTGCCGGCCATTCCTCAGGCTTTCGAGATCGCCCAGATGGAACTCGCACTCACCGCGACAGACAGCGGCCGCATCCCACGCGCAAGATTCAACGGCAAGAAATCGCCGACGCGATTCGCACAGATCGGTTGATTCATGGAATCTCCAGGGGCCGGCTTGCTCTCGAACACGACGCCTCCGCGCGGATGCGATGCGCTACAATCATAGGCGTCGCGAGAGACAAATCCACCCCTCTCGATTCCGCGGTTGGAACCGACCTGAAGGAACGGAGATTCGGTAGAAGCCGGCGGCGATTTCGGCCGTCGGCCTCCAGGTTAACCCGCTATTCCGTTCAGCATACCGGCCAGGAAGAGGGCCCCGAGGGTTACTGCAGATGCCAGTCCGACAAAGATGATCATTTTGCCCACAGCCTTGTCTCCCTCGTCGAAGGCTTTTTCCACCCGCGCGCCTTCGGCATTAAAAACATTCAATGGGCTCATCTAATATACCCTTATTTATGACTGCGGTCAATAATTCGCCACTAGCTGTCACCTTCGATTTCAGCAGCTTAGAGCGGTGCGCGATCGAGCGAACGGTACTGGATTGCCTCGCTGATGTGATGTGCTTCGATTCGGTCCGAGGCCTCGAGATCGGCGATGGTCCTGGCCACCTTAAGGATCCTCGTATACGCACGGGCGCTGAGGCCGAGACGATTGATCGCGAGTTCGAGCAGACGCTCGCCGGCCGCCTCGATCCGGCAATGCGCGCGCAATTCGCGCGAGCCCATCTGCGCGTTGCAGAAGAAATTCATCCCGGAAAATCGTTTGAGCTGAATCGCGCGCGCACGATCGACGCGCTCGCGAATCTTCTCCGATGACTCGCCTTCCGCTTTCTCGGTGAGTTCCTTGTAACGCACCGCCGGCACCTCGATGTGGATGTCGATGCGATCGAGCAGCGGCCCCGAGATGCGCGAGCGATAGCGCTGAATCACGATCGGTGAGCATGAGCATTCGTGAGTCGCGTCGCCGAAAAAGCCGCATGGGCATACCCGCGTTGCCATTCTGCCGAGTGCGGCTTTGCGGCCAAAAACCTAAGGATTTTCGATATCCTTCGGCGCTGGGCACCGTCGGCGACCACCTCAGGAAGACCCGACTAGATCGCGGTCTCTTGCAGAAAGATGTGGCCGAAGAACTAGGCGCGAGTGAGGCCGCTGTCCACAATTGGGAAACGGGCAAAGCGATTCCGGCAATCCGCTCGATTGGTCGTATCATTCGATTTCTGGGATACGACCCGTCTCCGGCTGCGAGGTCGTTTTCCGAAGAGCTTCAGGCCGTCCGCAGGAGGCTCGGCTTCTCACGACGGCGATTGGCACGGCACCTGGAAGTCGACGAGGGAACGTTAGCGAGGTGGGAAGAGGGGATACGTTCTCCGAACCAGCGGCTTCGTGAACGCGTCGAAACCTTTCTTCGGTCGAATTCCTAAACGGCGATAGCAACCTCAAACGATGACGTATGTGCGCGAACTCGAGTTTCGCTGCCGACCCATTGGCAGACGTCTCCGGGTCTCCGTGCGCAAACGTACTTCCTTCTTCATCGCCACGTGAAACTCGAAATGCCACCGTCGGTTGAATGGTCATCCACTTTAGTTTGACAAAACGATTTGTAGGGTTATCCTACAATCAGTCTATTTGTTACTGCTCCCGCTTCTTCTGTCCAGCATTAGGCCACACTGGCCAATGCGGGATTTAGGTAAAAGGCGTCGAGCACCACGTTGGTAACTAGCTTCATTTTCTTAGGGACCTTTTGACCCAATTCGATCAACCGCCAACGATAGAATGCATCGCCGGATTTCATTGCAAACTCCTCCATGCCATTGACCTCCCGAAGGAATTCAGTCGCCTGGTGGGTGCTCCGAGCGAAAGCGCACGCTGCATGATGAAGTTTTTGTATCTCCAGCGCCGGCAAACCTTCGATTTGTGATGCCAGAGACCTGGCGTCTTGGAGAGCTCGCTCCGCATAGTCCCTAGAGGAAATTCGCTCGTTCATCGAGAGCACGGGAGAATCATGTCTTTGAGAGTATACCCCGACTCCTTGTCGAAGAGCCTGTAGCCTCTGCAGCAATGGGAAGATCTTCCGAGATCTCTTCGAGTCTTCTGAGGCTCCTCAGCGTTACATCCCCATTCTCGAGTTTGTCGAAAGACAGTAGCGCAATCTTGAGATTCAGCGCCTCGAACTCAAGCAAGGTACACAGAGGTTTTTGTCGAGCAACGTTTGGATATTTGAGGCATTCCAGCGCCCTTTCTACGAGAACGAGTGACTTCTCAATGTACTCAGAATCCTGATCGCGACCTTCCTCCATAACCCAGTGTCTGGTGTATTTCGCCAAGTTAAGCAGCGTCTTTATTTGGCTAGGGCGGTACCGAGGCCCTTGTTCAATCCGTACCCTCAGAACGTTATTGAGACGTCGCTCCAAAACCGGCAGCACACGTGAGGGTTCGCCCTCCTCTCCAGCGGCGGCACTCAGGTCCTCAAAAGCGGCCCACAAATCCAGCTCTTTATCCCAGCGCGGTTCAATCAGCATCTGCAACGCTATGGCGGCGCACCGAATGTCGCTGTTGCCCGGATCGCGGCGCACTGCGAACTTGAAGGCCGAAATTCGGTCCCGGACCCATTCGACGGCAGCTCGTTTTCGGGTTGGCAGCTCTTCATTGTACGCCGATAGAAATCCCGTAACCCTCGGAGATATTTCTTTCTCCAATTCTTGGGATTTCCGGCTCAAGAACTTCGCCACCTTCCGCGTCTCTCTCTGCGCGGCCCTCTCGTGCGCGGCGCTGCAGTCAGTACTCACGATCTGGTGCAACCTCAAGCCGAGGCACACACCGCACGTATTCACAAAGCCTTGGTGTCATCGTGCATAGCCTCCCTATGCTGTTGGCAGGCGGTTACTCGCCTGCCAGCGAGTGCCGCCCGGAGCGGGTAAACCCCGCTCCGCCAAGATGCCATACCGCAATCGTTGAAACCTAGGTCGGAATAAACTTGTCACACATTAAGCGCTTCAGGGCGAAGATCGATGCTCAGAAACACCATCGGCAGTTCACGGGCCGCACAGAAATTGTGCGGCCTTTTCAATCCTGGAACAACACCTGAAGTAACCGTTGCTCTTTCGTTTAGCCCGCTGAAGGAAGAAAGAGGGGCAATCCGGAACGATCAACTCTGGCCTTTTCCTTTAAATCTCCGCAGCGCCTGCCCGATAGTCTCCGCGATCGCCTGCGACCGCGCCTTGTTTTCGCGTTCCTCGCCCGGCGGGTACTTCACTTTTACCTTGTACCCGCGAACCGTGCTCTCCTTCCCCGGAAGGGGAGTCGCAATGGTTTCGAGGAAGGAAAAGAACTCCTCGGGAAGGAGGACCTGAACTCTATCTGCGTGCTCCCGGTCCAGATGCGATGACATGAATTCCCTGAGTTTCCCGATGGTTTTCTTTTCCGCAGAGATGACGGTCACATGACGGAAGCCAGCAGAAAGACACTTTTCGACATTCTTGAGCTCGTGCTCTGCGGTCGAGGCAACGGATATTTCACAGGCGACCGAAAGGTCCTCCTTCTCGAGCGCGACATCTACACTGCCAAGCCCGTTCAAAACCGGCTTCTCGACCGTCACCAGAAAACCCTTTTCTTCGGCGAATCGCTTGACGAGCTGCTGGAGATACTTGTGCTGCGCGCCCCCGCGCCCGGAAGGCAACGGTTTGGGCGCCCCCGGCGGGATTTCGGGCTGGGGCGCTGATTGCGCAGCTTGGCGCGAGGAGGGAATCGCGGTGCGAACCGCAGGTGACGGACTTGGTGCAGTCGCCGCCGCGGGCACCGGAACCTGCGCCCACATCGCTTCTACATCCGCTCGCGGTTTCGCGTACTTTTGTCGCGACAGCGCGATAAGACGTTGGCGTGTCTTCTCGGCGAGCGTTCCGTCGACCGGAGGCACCGGCAGAGTCTTCAAGTTGAAGTCCCAATCAGAACGATCGATTCGCGCAACTGCTTCACCCACACCGAGCGTTTGCAGATCGCGGGGCTCGAACGAGGCAAAACTTTCTTTGAGTCGTTGAGCATCAAAGTCGCCCAGGCGAAAGCATACGCGGACCGACGGATTTGCTATCACGGCGCTTGCCACGTCAGGGTCCCTGCCCCACAGCTGACGCAAATCCTGATGGGCCAAATTGAGACCGAGTCGGTACTTCCGTCCGCCCGAGAGGATGGCTGCGAGTGAGGGGGTAATGAAATTTTGGAACTCGTCAATATAGAGGAAAAAATCTCGACGCGCCGCTGCGGCAACCTCCTGCCGCGCCATCACGACTTGGTGCAGTTTCGAAACCAGAAACGCACCCAGAAGATGGCTGTTCTCCTCGCCGATGAGCCCCTGCGCCAGCCTTATGAGCAGGATCTTTCCCGTATTCAGGATGTCATCGAACCGAAGCCGGTTCTCATGCTGCGCGACGATGTTCCGTATCAGCTTTGGCCGAAGAAACGTATCGAGGCGAGTGAGAATCGACGCCTGCGGAGTGCCTTTAAGAAGCGGAAACTCACGGAGCCACCAGTATCGGATCTGCGGGTCGGTTATGCTTGCCAATACTCCTGCGCGAAAATCAGGTTCAATGAGAAACCGCCGCAAATCGAGCAGCGTTCCACCCTGCGGACTTTCGAGAAAGGCGAGTATGGCGTTGCCGAGGAGCGAGGTCATCTGGTCGCCCCACGAGGTCGCGAAGCGCTTAAAAACCCCGCCGAGGTCAGAGGAAAGAATAGTCTTTTCGAGTTCCGAGTTGGCCGACAAGATGTTGAATCCGACCGGATATTCGGAATCGGCCGGATTGAAGAGCACCACGTCGTCCCACCGCGCCTCGGGAACTCGCCCTAAAATCTCCTCGACCAAGTCTCCGTGCGGGTCGAATCACACCCACGCCATTGCCGTGAAAAATATCCTGCGTAACAAGGTTCGGAGCAGGCTGGATTTGCCGGTGCCCGTCGCGCCAACGACGTGCATGTGGCGGAGCCTCTGCTCGGTGCTCACGGTTACAAGCGCCGTTCGTCTCTGGTGAGTGTTCTCGCCTAAGACGAATGGGTGTCCTCGCGCGATCGGGGGAGCCGCTTTGGTTTTCCGGCTTTCCCTTGAGAACCTCTCGGTCCGAACCGATGCCGAAGGCGGATGGACGAGTGAGATTAGCTCCGCGCTGTTTAAGATCATCCCGCTCCGGTGGGTCCGCCGGAGGAGCAAATCCTCCTCGTGCAGGTCGAAGTCGTACTCGCGGTTAGAGAGGGGAATCAATTCGTTACTGCCCGGATTCGCGAGCGGAGTGAGCGCCGCTCCCATTGCACGGACGAGCTCTCTCGCTCGCGAGGGCTCGGCGCTCTCCGCTGCGATTCTAACGGTCGCGGCGAACAACGGACGCTCCAATTTCTGCCGAGCGAGGGAAAGCATTTCCGGGGCATCCGCGAAAAACGAATGGCCGTCGAAATCGGTCACCGCGCGGAGGATGCTGTCGGACCATCGCGAACGCGTTCCTCGAAGAGAACCTGAAGTAGGGCGAACTCACCATCGGCAACATCCGACAAGGCGCCAGTGACGGCGATCGGGGATCCGGATCAAGACTCGAGAACGCTCTGAGGGGTCGAGTGAACTCCTCTGAGAGACCGAAGTTGACGATGACCCGTTGGAGATTCGTTCGCCAGCGCGTTCGCAGAAAGTCCTCGGTCGAATCCAGACTAACATCCGGAAATGGGCCTGTAGTTGTTTCTCAACTCTGTTCGCGTCTGACTCGCGTGCGGAAACCTGCACGATGATGGCATGCGGCAGTCCCAAGATTTCAAAGCTCAGTGGGTGCGCGCAGTAGCTGAGGCTCAGAAGCAAACGCTCCGCGATCTCGGGCGGAACCTTGACGTGCGATGGCAACGAAACGCGCATCTCGATTATGCCGGTCTCGTCCCAAAAGACCGCGGGCTCGGCTCGGGCTCCGGAGACGCCACTTGCAATAATGTTTGTTGCTGCCGACCGGAAAACCGGCTGTGGATGCGATCGAAGATCCCGCTCAGAAAGGTCGGCTTGCGTGCGTCGTCAGGAACCGGTTGGAACGAGCCGAAGTGGCCGAGAAGGGGCGGAACGGCGGCTCGAGCTCACCGGATACGGCCACAGGTCCCGCCGCGGCCTCGTTTCTCCCAGGCATAGAAGTCAACGGTGAGCCGTTCGGCTACCGTCCTGGCTGGTCGGCCCGAAATGGAACCAGTCCGCCCCCATCCGTCATGGTGCACGCTACCTCTGGTAAAACTCGCGGAGCACCGGCTTTCGTTCCAGGATCGAAAGCATTCGGAGGCCCTTTGCTTTGCTCATCTTGTCCACGACTTCATGAACCGCGGACCGGATCGCCTCCTGGAACATCAGCGCGGTGTCAATCTGGTAGTAGGTAGCGGGTCTTAGGGCGCGCTCGAAGAAGCTTCCGACCACAGGAATTGACGATAACAGGGCGACGAAACCGGAAGGCAATTCGCCCAGCCACCACGACACGAAAAAATGCGGGCCGAAGGAGCACCGCAAATATCGAACGAGTTTCTTCGCTGACTCTCTCGGTCTCGCGCTTCGCCGAAAGCAGGCCGCCCTCTTTCCAATCCACCGCACTGTCTGAGCGTCTGGGACCTGCCGATCTGAATCGCCCCTTCCACCGAGCATAAACTCCTGGGGTGATGCCTGCAGACCTTCGGAAAGGTTATACCAATGAGAAATCGGATAGCCGGCTTTAGCTCGCGCCACGCGCTTTTGTCCTCCCCCTACGCGATACGATTAACGAACTGTTTCTACTCGCCAAGTGCCGCCAAGTCTAGCAGTGACAAGGTATGCGTGAACGCGGTTTGCCGTTGGTGCCGCGCTACCGACCTCCAACACTCACCGTTCGCGAAGGTTCTTCGCGTGCCGATAAGAAACGTGACTGAGAGCCTTGCGCTCATCGATCGCGCTTTCACCGAGGATCGACTCTGTGGTCCGACCGCACGAGCTCGACGGTCGCAGCGAAGGACGCTTACTGGCACCTTCGGAAAAGGGCGATACAATTGAAGGACACCTCGCCAATGACGAAGTCCGGACAACGCGACCGCGCCACACGAAAAGAAATTCCAAAGCCTCCAACTGACTGAGCGTGATCGCTGCGTTCTCGATTTCTTGGGTGCGATCGTTTCGTGGAAACAAGCCACTTCGCGGGTGCTCTGGTGCCTAATCAGTTTCCGACCGAAGAGAAACTTCGGCGGCGTCTGCGGAAGCTCGCGCAATGAGCTACCTCGACCTGCGGGGCGAGGAGAATCTCGCCGGTCCGCTTGTCCGAGTTCCAAATAGCGGGTGAGGAGAGACGGCGCGGACGACCCGAAGACATCTGGGCTCTCGCTCAGGGTGGCGCAGATGTTTTGAAGCTTCCAGGCGATTGGAACAAAAACAACGGTTGAACTGCGGTCGTCGGCGTTTCCCCATTGGCTCATGATCGCTCGCGTGTACTCGACGCTCATGGTGGCGGCCTCTACCGGACTCGTAACGCTCGATCAGTGGTTGGGAGAAAACGCGTGGCGCGGGCGAGTCGCTGTCGATGGCGATTCTTTGCCGTTGATCCCGGACAGCGTCTTTATCGTCTCGGACCACCGGAGCGACGCCGAGGCGATGGTGTTTCTCGAGGCGGATAATTCTACGAATCCCTGCGGCGAACGACGATGACGCAGAGCTCGTTCTTCAAGAAATGCGTCGCGTACTGGCGCTACTGGATGGACGAAATCAGACCCCGCCATGAAAGCATGATCGTGCTAACGGTGGCGAAAACAGCCGAGCGAGCGTTAAAACTGCGTTTTACCGCGAAGGCAGTCTATGAAGAGGGGAGAGGCTTAAATCTCTTTTGGTTCACCCATGAGCGCGCATGGGAAATCGCGACACCCGACAAATTTCTCTACCGCCCTATTTGGACCACGGCGGGCGGCGAAGCCCGCGCACTCTTTCAGTTTCGCAGGCCGAGAACGGGTTGACGCCATGATTTTCCACAGGAGGCGCGGCAGTTTTTGGTATACTCAATCGGTCGGACCCCTTGTGCTCAAAACGAACAAACCCACCGATTCGCATGGCGTACAAACACCGCGCTTTGCAGTTGGTGGCAGAGCGCGGGGCGGATGGAGCTGCTAGACCACATTCCGAGGACGGCTCCATCCTAACCAGTGGGCGACCAGGTCTAACGCCCAGCGGTTAGTTCGGCAGGTTCCGCTACGGAAGCGACGAGCGGAGCGATTGTAGAGGAGCGGGCGCTTCCCGCTCCTCGCGGTTTGTGAGAACCCAACCTCAGTTTCATGACACCTCAACCGCATCTGCCAACGCCGGGCAAAACTATCTTCGCGACGAGCACCTCTCCGTGGGATTTCATGCCCGATCACATTCGAGGGGAGCGAAGCGATCACGCAATCGGGATCGACGATACCGATCGGCTGTTTCACATCCACGCCGTGGGAAAAACCGGTACGGGGAAAATCAACGCTCCTCAAAACGCTCATGCAACAGGATCTCGCGCGTGGCCATGGATTCGCGCTCTTGGACCCGCACGGCGATCTCGCCGAAGAAGTGCTCGACGCTGTGCCGATATTCCGAGTTCGCGATGTGGTGTACCTCAATCCCGCCGACACCGACTTTCCCATGCCCTTCAACATTCTGGAGGTGGTGGACGAGGCGCAGCACCACTTGATCGCGGCTGGCCTCGTTTCCATCTTCAAGAGATTCTGTGCCGAGTCATGGGGGCCTCGCACCGAATACCTCATCAAGAACGCTGTTCTCGCGCTCCTAGAAGCGCCAGGAACGACGCTCCTTGATGTCCCGCGCATTCTGATCGACGACGTATTTCGCAACCAGGTGGTCTCGCATCTCCGCAATCCGGTCGTGAGCCGTTTCTGGGCGCAGGAGTATGCAGGATACAGTCCCGGTTTTCGGGAGGAGGTCATTGCGCCGATTCAAAATAAAGTGGGCGAGTTCACGATGACGCCACTGGTGCGAAACATCGTCGGTCAGCGGAAAAATCTGTTCGAACTACGGAAACTGATGGACGAAGGGAAGGTGCTCGTGGTCAACCTCGCGAAAGGATCATTGGGTGAGGATACGGCGGCGCTCTTGGGGTCCATGATTCTCACGCGCATCATGCTCACAGCATTCACGCGCCAGAACATTCCCGAGCGTGATCGCCGGCCATTTTTTCTCTATGTCGACGAGTTCCCATCGTTTGCAACTCAGGCGACCATGAGCACCCTCCTCTCGGAAGCGCGCAAATATAAAGTTGGCTTGGTGCTCAGCCACCAGTATCTCGCGCAGCTCTCGGATGATCTGCGGGGTGCCATCTTTGGGAACGTCGGGACGACGATAAGCTTCAAGCTTGGTGCGGAAGACGCGGAATATATGGCTCGGGAGTTTTCGCCGGTCGCGGTCGAAGAGCTCACCGGCCTCGACCAACACCACATTTTCATAAGGCTGAAAGTTGGCGATGCGACGTCGCATCCGTTTACGGCAAAAACGCTTCTGCCGCCGCAGACCGCAACATCACAACGGGATCAGATCGTCCGATGGTCGCGCCAGTACTACGCACGTCCTCGCGCTGTCGTGGAACGCGACGCCAAGAAAAATGTGCTGCCCGACCCAGCGGCATCTCTCGCGCGCCGAGCAGCTCGCGGGCCAGGCGACGCCGGTGTTTCCCGCCCGAGGCGCGCAGTAGCCGGTGTTACGTGCCGAAAGACACGTTCTGCCATCCCGCAGCCGCCGCAAGGGCTGCGAGGCTCGCCGCGCAACGGTAGACGAAACGGGTCTAGTTCGGTGGGACCAGCCGAGACACAGTCGTACTTAGCGGGACGTGCGTAATGTTCTCGACTTCCTTCGGGTCGAAATACAGTTCGCCGTCCTCATCGCTGAATGGGTGAAGCTCGCCGCACTTGATCATTCGCAACACCGTTCGGCAACGGCAGTGAAGTGAGTCGGCCACGTCCTCTACCGTGAGGCCGGGGCTTTGGAGCGGATGGGGATCGGAAGGCTGGAACCTGGTATCGAGCAAAAATGCCAGCCTGTCCTTGAGAAGGGCGGCCTTCTTACCCGCTTCGGCGGATGGCAATTTCGCGAACAAATCGATTGGTGGTTCTTTTTCGATTACGAGCTGGCCAAGCAGAACCCGCTGTGTACGCATGTTCCACTTATAGTCGAGTGCGCGCCGTGAAGCTAGTGCACGAAGCGCGCCCGGACGATCCGCGCGGCATCAGCGATCCGCGCTCTGCATGTCTCGCAGCGTTGGGATGGACCAACGCATCGGCGCTCGTGGCATTGGACGCATGCATACAGAACGGGCTTCTCAATCCACGCTCGCGACGCCAACGGGGAAAGCTTTTTGCTGCGTCGCATAGCATCAGGCGTATCACATTGGGTAGATAGCTTGTTAACGGGAGCGCAGCGGCGTACCGGAGCTGTATGCGTCAGTACCGAAAGACGCCCGCCTTGACGCGTCGTGCCCAAGCCTTACAATTGAAAACGACATGACAGACAGCTTCTCCGGACGAGGTGAACGCATGACCGATTATAACTACACGGTCTATTTCGAGCCGATTGCGGAGGGGGGCTATCAAGTGGTATTCCCGTCGATTCCTGAAATCGTGACCTTTGGGAATACCATCGAAGAAGCACGAGAGGCGGCTCAGGAAGCGCTCCGATGCCATATCGAAGGACTCATCAAAGACGGAGAGGGGATTCCCATCGAGACCGCTTCGTTAGGGGAGCCTATCAAAGAGACGGTCGCGATCAGCATCTAGCCGCATGCCGCCCCGCGTCCCGGTCCTCAAAGCGAAGGAAATCGTTCGCGCACTTGAGAGGGCCGGGTTTTTTATTCACCACACGGTCGGGAGTCACGCGCAACTCAAGCATGCGACGAAGCCTCATCTTCGGGTTACCGTTCCCCAGCACTCCGGCGACGTTCCGCGCACGGTTCTCCGTTCGATTCTGCGGCAGGCAGACCTCACGCTCGAAGATTTCCTTGACCTGCTTTAGCTGCCCAAGAGGCCCGACCTTGACGAAGAGCGCCACTGCCCTACAATCAAGAGATTATGAGCTTGGTCACGAGAACAACAAAAGGAGGTGAAGGCGTGCCGCAATATCACTACACAGCCGTTTTTGAGCCCGCCGCCCTTGGCGGCTACATCGTCTCTGTTCCCGCGCTCCCAGGGCTCGTTACCGAGGGCGACACCATGGAAGAAGCCCGCGCGATGGTGAAAGACGCGATCCGAGGGTACATCGAGAGCCTCGTAAAACATGGCGAAGAGATCCCGATCGAATCCGGCACCGCCAACGTGGAGCGCGTCGAAGTAGCAATTTAAGGTACTTAAACCCTCTTGTTAGTCGCAAAAGACGAATTGTTGGCGATTGCAGATCGAGAAGCAGCTCTCTCTGCTTCTTTTCGTGATATCGAGGGTGACTTGGCAGCCGTAAAAAGAGCTGGCGAGACTATAGGAAAGGCGTGGAGCGGTTCGTGGCTCGGATACCAATCACGCGTCTACCATCGCGGATTTACGACACCCCCTCCAGGGTCACATTTCAGCTCGGAATGGGGATTTAATGAAATGGGCTGGATCGAAGGGGCGACTACCGGGGAGTGGGAAGAACGGTCAGTCAAGGAGGTTCAGGATCGAATTCGCCATCTGTCCGGTGATGTCGATCTATCTGCGGCACGCTCGTTCTCGATGGGGGTGCTTAACAAATTCGAAGATGACAAAGCCGAAGTCATCTCGATCATCACCACGGAGCTTTCGGCATCTCCCGATCCATATTTAGCGTCGCTCAAGGAATCGGCAGAGAAGCTTCATGCTCTTTCGAAGACTGAGATAGTAAACGCGCTTCAACCGACAGGCCAATTCATGTCGCGTGATTCACTCGCAATCAGCCAAGGCGTTCAGGTTCCACCACATCTCGGGGTTCTCGCGGAAGTTCACTCCCTACAACAACCAAGAATAGTGTGCGAGGATCTGAGCAAGCTTGCCCAAAAGGCCGGATCGCACGTAGGCAGACGATCTCGCGAAGCTCGCCGGGCCGAAGTTGTGGGAACAAATATTTTCATAGGCCACGGCCGCTCTCCTCTTTGGAAAGATCTTAAAGATTTCGTGCAGGATCGTCTGAGACTACCTTGGGACGAGTTCAATCGCGTCCCTGTTGCGGGGATTACAAATATTGCGCGTCTCTCAGAGATGCTCGACGCAGCAGCAGTTGCATTCCTGATCCTTACCGCAGAAGACGAGCTTGAAGATGGGAGTATGCAGGCGCGGCTGAACGTCGTTCACGAGGCAGGGCTATTCCAGGGAAGGCTTGGATTCACACGGGCGATAGTGACAATCGAAGAAGGATGTGAGGAGTTCAGTAACATTCAGGGTCTTGGACAAATACGATTTCCTAAGGGCAACATCAAAGCGGCTTTCGAGGACATCAGAAAGATCCTGGAACGAGAGGGGCTCCTCACCAGCTAGATCTCCTATCGAATGTCGGACGTCCGACATTCTCCCGAACACCCTATTGTTTGAGCGCTGCCGCGCGCTTCGCTCGATAGAAAGCGAGTTATCCCCAGCGGCTCGTTTTTCCGATTTTGTATAATGAATCAATGAGTACACCATTCGTACCGCTGGGCGGACGAACGTGTAATGAATGTTCATGCGCGACCCCAAACTCCAAAAAATTACCGCATCCGTCACTCTCGAGGTTGGACAGCTCGAACGGCTCAATGAAGCAGCCGACCGCGCGAGAGTAAGCCGCAGTGTGATTGTTCGAGATGCGATCGAACGCGAACTCAAGCGATACGAGAAACCGGACGAGGTCCGGCAACCCGCTGCCGAAGGCGAGTGGGGGTGTTCTGCCAAAGACCGCAGCCGCGCCCATGACCAAGATTATCGCCATCGCAAATCATAAGGGCGGGGTAGGGAAGACCACCTCTTCGTTAAATCTGGCACACGCCCTGGCGCTGGATGGCAAAACTCGCGTGCTGCTGTGCGATCTCGACCCGCAGGCGAGTCTCACGAAGCTCTTGGGCTTCGACCTCGAAAGCGTTGCCGCGCACGCTCTACGACCTGCTGTTACAGACCGAGCCGACGCTATCGCCCGAAGAAATCATACAGCCCACTTCCATGCCGGGCGTGAGCCTCATTCCGGCGAACGGCCGACTCGCGAATGTGGAGACCCAACTCATTACGAGAATCAACCGTGAGCGATCGCTGGGCCGCGTACTGCGCCCGCTCAGCCGAAGCGTTTGACATCGTGCTCATTGATTGCCCGCCAGCCCTGAATTTGCTCACGATGAACGCGCTTGCGGCAGCGGATGAAGTGCTGATTCCGGTGGCAAGCGAATATCTCGCGCTCCAAGCCTTGAGGGACTTCCTCGATACCGTCGAGGAGGTTCGCCGGGAGCTCAATCCGTCGCTCAAGATCGCCGGCATTGTGATTACCCAACACCAGGCGAAGACGGAGCATGGCAGGGGAACGGTGGAGGCGCTCCGCTCCGCATTCGGTCCGGCGGTTTTCGATTCGATTGTGCCGTATTCGGTAAGCGCGAAAGACAGCGTGGCGGCGGCGCAATCAATTTTGGATTACGAGCCCACCTCGCCGGTCGCCGAGGCATATCGGAGTCTCGCTCGCGAACTCATCACGCACCATGGCTAAAAAACTCAATTTCAAAGAAATCGGGCTGCACGTGGTAAGCCCGAGAAGGTCGTCGGGGGCAGCGCATCCCATTTCGCACTTGGCGGCCAATGAGGGCTTTCTGTACATCCCGCTGCATATGGTCCGGTCCGATCCCGATCAGCCCCGCAAATATTTCAACGACGCCTCGCTCGACGACCTCACCGCATCGATCCGGGAGAAGGGTGTACTGCAGCCGATATTGGTTCGTAAGGAACCGGCCGGCGAGGGATTTGTCATCATCGCGGGCGAACGCCGTTGGCGTGCCGCGAAAGCGGTGGGCCTCAAGGAGATTCCCGCGCTTATGCGCGATGCGCAGGATGCGCTCGAAGTCGCGCTCATCGAAAATGTGCAGCGAGAGAACTTGAAACCGCTCGAAGAGGCCGAGGCGCTCATGCGGCTCAAGCAAGCCCGCGGGTTCACCGATCAGGCGCTCGCAAAAATCATCGGCAAATCGCGCACGAGCGTCACCGAACTCCTTACCCTCAACCAGCTGCCGAAGTCGATAAAAGATCAATGTCGAACGTCCGACATCTGGACGCGCAGCCAACTTTTGCAGCTGGTCCGCGCGGGATCGCCCAAAGAGATCGAGGAAGTATGGGCGAGGATCAAGGACGGGTTCGGGCGCCACCGTGAGAGATCTGAGACGAAGTTCCGCGTCTGCCACGAGAAAGCGCGCCGGTGGGCGATACCGGTTTCTGCACAAGCCCAAGGGCCGGACATTCCAGGTGCTCGTTACCTTCTCCAAAGCGAAGGCCACGAGATCGGAAGTCAGCGCCGCGCTAAAGGACGCTCTGAAACATCTACCCTAACCCACCTTCATGGACGCATGGCCTGAGAATCAAAAACGGAAACCGCTCGTCACTGTCGAATTTCAGACAGAGGTCGATATTGCGACCGGCGAAGTCGCGAGCGGCGGATGTTCGTCAAGATGTATTTCGAGGCCCGCGATTCCGGGCTCCTCGCCGCCATCCCCGACGAACTCTGGAAAACGCCTGTGCTGCCTCGCCACCTACATCGACGAGAATGGTTATTGCTATCCGAGCCAGATCGCTGCTCGCGAAAGATTTAGGGATCAGTCGCCAGACACACAAACAAACGGATTCAGCGCCTGCTCGCCTTCCAGCTTCCACGGCCATGCCGATCCTTAGCGTCACCAAAAACCGGGAGAACAAGCAGGGTGGCAGCCGGTGGGCCAATAACGTTTACCAACTCCGACCCATCACCGGGTTCGCTATCTTCGACGAGGAGAAGGGTGTGATGGGCTTGGAAAGTGAGCAAACACGTACCAAATCCTCTGTGTCACCTCAAGGTGACATACAGCCGAGCCGTACCTCTGTGTCACCCTCTGTGTCATATGATGATGACACACGCGAAGGTGACACTAACCAGACCCAGAGAATTAACAAGACGTTTAAACGTTAACGATTTAGGAAAGTCGGCTTTGAAAAAGGAGACGGAACATCAGGGCGTTTCCGATTCGCGAATTTCGCGCCGCGCTCGAACGGCGCATGTTGATCGCCGATATTCTTGAAGTCTGCGGAGACCAGCACTCGCGCGGTTTCTATACTCGCGATAGTGCAGAAGCTGCCGCCTGAAGCAATCCGCGCGGCGCTCTCGGAGACAAAGTACCAAGCCCGAACCGGAAAAATTAAGAAATCAAAGGGTGCGTTTTTCACCGACGAGATTACGAGAATTGCCAAAACTCGAGGCATCGACCTTCGGACCAATTTGCCCGGCAGTGAATCGGACGGAACTCGTTCACTCAAAAAAGAATGAAATCATTTGGCGAGCTTGGCCCCGGTAGTCTTCTGCGACGTTATGCCGGGCCATTGCGCAATGGCGCCCCTCTCGTCGCTCTCAGTCAAACTCGCCGATTCATCGGTAGCGGTCAGAGACACATGTTTTTGGGCAATGTTGTGAATCAATTGGAGCAGCAGCCTCGGTATTGGAGCTAGCACCCAATTTCACTAAGTCTTGGCCGTTCGTGTCCATGAAAGTGAGCCGCACGGAATCTGACTCTCCGCCCTTCCATTCGGCGAGCTTGTTTCCGTTTGTATCGTAAAGTCGCGCCGCTGGGATTCCAGTTGGGCTAACAGAAAGCCGGCAGCGATTCCCTCCCGAAGCATCATTCAGAAGCAGATTCACAGCGCCGTCGCTTTCGCTAGTGAGTTCTGCTCGGACCTTATTTTTGCTGTAAAGCAAAAGGTGAGGTGATCCGTTTTCCTCCACTCTGAACCAGACCCGATCTTGCCCGCCGCCCCCCCGAAAACTCAAAGATGGCGATCCATCTGCGGCGGATTGTAACTCAATTCGACTGCTTCGATCTGGCCCGTTAAATGGTTATCGGGGAGCGCCTTTGAAATTGAAGTAAAAAGTGAGCTGGTGATTTTTGGTCTTTATCCAAGAGGATTAAACATGTGCCGATTCCCTGGCATCTCCAAGGATGCCCTGAGGCGACCGCTCTGATCCGTCATTTTCGCCTTGAGTGTTTGTGGTGGGCTTGTCTCTGACGCGGTAAAGAAAGAACAGGGTCACCGAAACTGAAAACACGACCGAACTTACAAGCGACACTAAGCAACGATCGCGTAACCTTGTTCACCAAGCGCTATCTTCAGCCAACCGAAGAACCGGGCGAGTATATCGATTACTCGTTCCATAGGTACCCTCCCCAAGCCACGGGACTCTTTGCGGTCTCTCCGCTCAGAAGTGCAAAGGTCTTTGATACTTGCAGGTAGCCAAATCGGGCCAGAATTCGAACAGTCGTTCTAGAGCGCGTGAATGTGTGCGCTTGACTTACGCTTGGCAATATTCGAAGAAGCCACCGCATCGGTCCTTTGTGCTGCACGCCTCACACTCCGCTAGGTAGATGTTCTTCCAATCGGAAATAGATTGTCGAGCGAAGGGCCAAAGCGGTTGAGGCAATAGGCACAGCGGATGATTGTAGATAGAGACGTTCATGCCTCGTATCGCGAGATACTCGACGGCCCTGTGCAGATTGTGCTGATAGTCATAGGGATCCATTGAGAGCTTTTCTAAATTCGGCTTGGGGTGAAGCCAGTAATTTCTAGACCCATCAGCGCGACATGACTGGCAAAGGGCAGATTTCGATAAATGAATTGAACGAGGTCTAACAGTCTTGGAATAGTTACCTTGTGTAGCACCACCCGTATTTCCACCGCTTGGCTGTAACGAGCTAGCGGTTCACTCTTTAAGCGTTTGGTTAAAGGCACCTCGCGCTCTGTATATGTAATTGTGTTCCGGCGCATTGTCTGAATAGAGGGGTATGCAAACGATGAGCCGAGGGTGCGCGACAGCCATAAACGCTTCGGTAAACTCCGGCCAAGCGAAGCGCCTCCGATTTATGTTCTATCTGAATACTGGTTTCAGGAAGCCGTGTTGTCAGCTCGGTCATGATTTCAAACAGCCTGTCGCGAAGTAGCCTCGGCTTCGGCCTCCGCCATCGCAATGGGGAGTGGAAGCGGTTCCACGGTACGGATCGCTTCCAGTTGATCGGCACTGGTAATGTTGTCGTGGTCGATGCTGTGGTTGGTAACACATAAGGCAAAAGCTATTGCACCGTTCCGTGGCGAAGAGAACATTGTGCAAAGAATCGGGACCAAAGACCGTTCGTATATACTCCATGAGACTGCGGCATCAACGCGACAACATCGCCGGACCGGAGATGATCAACGCTTTTTACGGAACAGACAATCGGAAGATTCGGTATTGCGTGGTTTGCAGACAGCTCAGCCATAGGGACGGCGGTGACGATTGCGCGGTAATGTGCTGCGTCTTCCGATCCCAGTGGATCATCCTGGCAACGATTACGGCTGAGTGCGGCGCTTCGGGTCGATATTCCGGCTCTCGGGCGACACGAGCGACAACCGGTTTAGAGAACCTTGCCGGCTGGCCGTATGTAGCGAGAGGATTCACGCGGGGATCTGGGCCATATCTCTTGCACGCACTGACGGCGAATCGATGCGAAGAATATCCGATCGAGCTCGTGACCTTGCTCGCTGAGCAGAGAAGAGGTGACGATAAGTTCGATGTTGCGGTGACAGAAAGCACTCGTCGGTCGATGGCCCACGATGTCGCGTCTACCCGCGTAATGAAAAACTGGATGATCGACGCAGTATATTGAAATGCGCAATCGGAACACCCAGGCAACGATTCGACTAATTGACGACTCGGTGATTCCTATCATCCGCTCGCTACCGAAGATCGTTCGATAGCGATCTCGATGGCGATGACCTAGGCGGAAGCGGTGGTCGCCCATTTCGGCCAACATGCGAGATTCATCGGACGCATACACATCGCCGTCATAGTTGTACACGGCAACTGAGATGCCCGCGCCCGCTGGGGACTGCAGATCGACGTATCCCGTCGCGAACGGCGTCAAGATTTTCGTCGTGATAATCTTCGCGTAGATTTCGGCGAGATCGATTCCTCGGCGATTGAGGTCGAGAATATGAGCCAGTCCTTTCCGATAAAACTCAAGAAAGTGGTCGGTTTCATATCCCGTCTTCGACCGGTACGGACGGCGAATCCGTAAGGCTTATTGGCCGAAGAAAGATACACCGAAAACCCAGCTTCACGGTTTCGTCGCTGATCTGATCGGATGGTCGAGGAGAGCCGCGTGGTGGTGATGAGAGCTGAGCGGGTTCTGGCCCGACGCGTTTCGGGCACGCTCGACGTTCCGGGTCGCGAGTTCGTAACCGTCTCCTCCGGGGCGGGACGATTCGCATCATGGATGAAGGCCGGCCCGTCGAGCGATGTCGAGATTTCGATTTGCTCGTCTCTAAAATAGCGCAGCATGTCATCGGTGACGACCGCCAGATTGTGGCTACGACGATAGTCAATTCTTTGCGCGATACCGCGGCGCGTGCCTTTGCCCACGGAGCTCTGAACTCGAACGAGATCGAAATTCAGTAACGGCTTTGCGACTTGTAATGCCAACTTAGATCGGTCCCGACTTGAGAAAATCCAATCGAATGCCCTCTCCGCCGTTGCCTGAGACATGTCGCACCGTCGTCGGTCCGCACTTTGTCGCGAAACCTGACAGTAAAGGCAAAAATGCTCGCACCGCAGCGTGACGACGACGATAGGCAGTTTCGTAAAACCGTCAAGAAACCTTTTTTCGTGCGATATTTTGTCGCGAGCGTGTCAAGGAGAGGGGA
Source organism: uncultured delta proteobacterium (assembly GCA_963815835.1). Classification (GTDB taxonomy): domain Bacteria; phylum Desulfobacterota; class Binatia; order Binatales; family Binataceae; genus DATGKG01. The sequence goes on along the minus strand of CAWFIF010000001.1, from coordinate 37,623 downwards.
AGACTGATCGTCAAAAAGGAATTGTCGCGCGCGGAGACGCAAATACAGTGGCGATTGGGGATCGAGTCTGCGCCTCAGAATCCGGAACTCGGTTCCGGCAGGTGCAACAAGATACTCTCCGCGCCTCATTCACGAGCACTCGCGGGCGGCATCCAGGGCCAAGAAGCGAAAGGCAGAAGCTGGTACGCTGAGACTCTGCCGCCGAATGCGGAAGGCTCCTGAAAACGTTGGCTCACCATCTTGAGCCATTTCCGCGAAAAGCCGCTTCGATCGAAAGGTCCAGTAGTCGGTTGAGAAAGGCGCGCACCACGGCATCGTCGGGAGCCTCTCTGAGACGCCAGAGAAGCGAACGAAAATCTCTCGGTCAGCGTCTTTTAAAACTTTCACCGACAGAGAAGAACGGTACTCGTTGACGACGTGCCACAGAGAAGCGCGATCATAAATTTCGCTGGTTAATACAAGCTCCAAAGCCCGCGCCCGCTCGAGTTTATCCGCTCTCTTTGGATACGGCCTTTCCTCCGGGCGAAGCGTCTGCCTGTTCCACCGGATCTCTGTCATCTCCTACAGGCGGATCCTCCAGGAAGTCACCCTCCGCAAAGGCTTTCGCGACAATGAGTTCCCGAAGCGTGCCGGTCTCGCGAGCGATCTCGAATCGCAGCTCATGATCGAGAAGAGCTTCTCGAATTCGCCAGCGACCGTTCCGAGCGGTACGCCATCTGCCTTCGCGGTAATCTTTACAGCCAGATGGCGTTCGTCGTGCCGGTAGATATGAAATAGCGGTCGGTGAACCAGTAGGGTCTTCAGGATAGCGGTGCGGTTGTAGATCGCCTCGTGAACGAGAGCGTAATATCGTCCTCGTTCCGAATAATTGGGCACCCGACCGCCCCTTCTTTAGCGGCAGAGCCGCTGAACGATTATCGCCAGAAACGTGCGCCGAACGTGACGCGGACGAGGAATGTGACGCGTGTGATTCGTGTCCTCCTCCCGCAACCTGCACTTCAGAACCAATTCGATTGAGAAGTAATTTTGCTTTCCCCGCCTTCAACTCGTGGCGCGACTCGCCACGACCGCCGTGGCCGGACTGCCCGGACTGGCGGACGCGTACGGGAAACCGAGAAGGCCCACTGCGCTGGCGCCGACCGCGGCGACCAGGACCGAGAGAGCTTCGGCAGTTCGATGGTTTCGCTGAAGTTATCCAGACCTTGGTGAGCTTTGGATCCGCTACTGGTGAACCCCTCCGATTGAGGCGCGATCCTCATCATATACTCCACTTGCGTTCGATAAGTTAATAGCAATCGGTTTACCAATTGACGCCGCGTTAACTTCCGAAGGATGCCGCAAGGCGCGACTGGCATTCATCCGCAATTCTGCATTCGCGGAATTGCGCTGGGGGCGAAATAAACTGTTTTTCCCCAGCTCAGTGTCTTTTGAAATGGTATGCTTAATCTGACACTTATTCGCCCTTATGTTGCAGATATACCGGTCTGGAGCGGGCGAGCGGTTTCGAAATACATGGCCAATCGCTCACCCTCGTTCCGGCACATAATCAGCAACATAACGTTCCGGAGCTCCTAAACAGGGGAGGAACAGCCTGCTCGCGCTCGCACGGGTGTACTTCGTGACCGAGGTCGCTGGCCAAGCGCCGGCCACGATCGACGCGAAGCGCCGAGACCTCACACGGTTCTTCGCGTTCTATCAAAAACTGTACGGACACGATCATCCGAGGGAATGGTTCGCATCGGTGACTCGGGAATTCCTCCGGCAGACCGCGCGCGACGGAGTTGCGGAAGCTCACCCTCGCCCGCACGTATGCCAGCGTCCGGCATTTTGCGCGATGGATTCATTTCAAAGTCCAGCCGTTTCCTCTTGGCTGTCCGACGGACGGGGTCCGGCCCCCGCGCGAGCCCGAGCCTCAATGGAAAGGACTTTCGCGGGCTGACGAGTTGAGACTGCTCGCGGTCGCCCAGACTCTCCGCGTCCGACCGGGGCGGGGAAACGAACCAAGGATTGCGAGACCACGCCGCGATCGCCGGCTCTTGGGTCTCGGGCTCCGCGTCTCCGAACTTTTAAATCTCGAATTGCGGACAATATACCGGCCGCGGATTTCAAAAGTTGCTCGCGAAAGGCGGACGGATTCGTGATTTCGTTCCGGTCAAAAGCGACGCGCGCCAAGTCTTAGAGGAATGGCTCGCCGTCCGCGCCGGCGCACCCACAGCCCCGATCTTTCACCACGCGGACCGGCGCTCGTTCATCGCGGATGCAATTTTTCAAGGTGCTGCAGCGCGTAGCCCAACCAAGCGAACGCGCATCGAAAAGACGGGGCGCGCCTCACCGTCTCACCGCACGTGCTTCGACACACGTTCCTTCGCAAGCTCGCCGAAGAAAAGGGCGTGCAGTACGCGAAGGAAGCGTCCGGCCACCGGAGCGATCGCTACATCTGGCGATACGTGAAACCGAACCACGACAGCTTGGCTGAGGCGATAGACTCACTGGACTAGTGCTTCGACCGACGCGTAGGGATCAGCATAGCTTGCGCTGGGGCTGGCAGTTTGATCAAAGCATACTTGGAAGGAGGCAGACAGAGGCGGGAGAGGTTTCCAGGGTTGCGGTTGACGGCCGCGGCGCGGCACGCGCTTGAAGGAGAAGACGAGCGGCAGGCGAGTAGTGAGCGAGCGATGCTGGCGGCGGATTTGCATTTTAGAGTTGCTTGATCAGGGATGGCTGCTTTCGCACATCGCGGCCGCGGTGGGCACCTATCCACGGGAGGTGCGACGAGTTGGCTGGCGCTATTTGGAGCGCGGGTTGGAAGCCGCGCTGAGCGACGACCCCGTCCTAAGCCGCGCAAATGCTCGATCACAAGGCAGCAGGCCGCGATTGTGGCGATGGTGTGCGGGCCACCCCGGCCGGACGTTCGCGGTGGACCATTGTGCTGACCGCACACGAAGCGCAGCAGCGCGGGATCGTCGCCAAGGTCGGGCGCGAGAGCATCCGCCGATTGTTTGTGAGCCACGAGTTGAAGCCGTGGCGGGAAAAAAATGTGGTGTGTTCCCGAAGCTGGACCAGGAATACGTGCAGCGGATGGAAAAAGTGTTGGATGTCCTGACCCAGCCGGCCGATCCAGCGAGCGCCGGTGGTAGCGTTGGACGAACGGCCGGTGCAACTATTGGATTCGGTGCGGCCCGGTATGCCCATGGGGCCGAGCAAGGTCGCGCGCCGCGACTACGAATACCCGCGCCGCGGGACCGCGAACATCTTCTGCATCGTCGAACCCAAGGCGGGTCGCCATCAGACCCATGCCACCCGCAACCGCAAGGCGCCCAAGTTCGCTGCAGCGCTTAAACGAATTGCCAGGACCTACCCGGCAGCCAAGACCATTCATCTGGTGATGGATAACCTTAACACTCATTGCGAGAAGTCGCTGACCGACACCTTCGGGGTGAGGAGGGCCACAAGCTGTGGGGACGCTTCACCGTGCACTACACGCCCAAGCACGGCAGTTGGCTGAATCCCGCCGAGTTGGAGGTTAGTCTGTGGTCGCGTGAGTGCCTAGGGCGTCAGCGGGTAGCTACCTTCGCCGAGTTAAGTCGGCGCACCAGCGCGTGGAACGCCCGCGCCAATCGCATCCGCCGAAGCATCGCTTGGCGCTTTAGCACTGCTGATGCTAGACGGGTCTTCCATTATCAACGAAGCCCTACGCATGGGTCGAAGCACTAGGAGCAATTTTAGTCAGTCATTTATCCCCGCCGTCCCCCACGGTTCAGGCTCGGTTTGTTATACTTAGACTGTGCACCAAAAAAGTGGATTTGTAGGGATCATCTTAGGGATTGCCGTAGCCGTCCTCATCATTTTGGGAATATATATTGTCGTCTCCAAATTCGCCACCCCATCAGCACCTATAACTTCTGAAACGCAGCCAACAGGTTCGACTAATGAATCGTCATCTGCCCGTTCATCGCTACCATCAAAGGGTTGGGAGACATTGTTCGTTCAAAAGTACGGGTTCAAGATTGACTATCCCGTAAATGAGAATGGTTCGCCAGACGACCAGTGGACGATGTCAACAACAACATGGCTGACATATCTCTTCACTCCGCAGTTGCATAACGCCTCATATATGATCAGTATCGCTCAACAGCGGTTCTATCCGAACGGCGAAGTGATGGGGCAAACTGGCATTAACATTGGCGTATTCTCCAAGAGTGCGACCTCATCCTTAGAACAATGGGTTTCCACGACCTTAGACGTTCCCGGTCTCCAAACAATTCCCAAAGGAAACATCGTTGACGCGCTCAACGAAGCATATGCGGAGCTAGACAAAATATACGCTGAGGAAACAACTCCTGGATACGACTACTCCATACATTGGCCAGACCAAGCAGTCACCTATAACGAAAGAGAACAGGATGGCGTGACGATTTCCCAGGTAGGGGTGATCACTGGCGACGGAGGCATACTGTCCTACATGACTTTCCTCGCGCCAAACGGAGGAAACTATGTTTACGCGGTTGAACTTTATCTATATGATTACCACGGCCGCGACAATGTGGTGCCCACCGATGCGGATTACATCAATATTTTTAATAAAATGCTCTCCTCAATCGTGTTCACGCGGTAAACATGCGAACCACGCTCACTTGAGTGAGTGATGGGGCCACGTTCACGAGAGGGAGCCTGCTCCGCGTTAAGGCGCTCCTTAGAAGCTCGAGCATTGACCCTGCTTCTTCGCGGCTATGTTTCCACTTCCTGTAATCGCGGAGTTATTTTGGCATTGCAGGTTTCCGCTGACAGAATTGTTAAACACTCCTATTGGAGCTGAGTTGCTGGCGATCAGGAGATTGCCGCGTATGATATCGCCAGCGCACGAAGTCGACGGTGTTCCAAGCGCAACAGCAATTTCATTGTTCTGGAGCATCAAATTGCCATTCACGGTAGCTCGCAAATCTGGGCGCCTGTGGAACCGGCTGGAATATTCTGAATCTGAAGGTTGCCCTTGATAGTAGTGCCGGCGCCGATTGAAAAGATGCCACTATTGATTCGCAAGTTCCCTGCAATGGTGGCGCCACGCACAAAGAGCCCGCCTTCCTGCGTCAGATTCCCAGTGATAGTACCATTGCTGACACAAGTCACGCCCCTTGAAATTGTCAGATTACCGTTGAAGGTTCCATTGTAAGTGACATCACACGTCTGTGCGGTGCTTCCCGTGGAAGCTAACGTATAGCCCCCGCTCGGAATGGCGCTAATAAGAACGTTGCTAGCAAGACTGAGGCTACTACCACCAGCGTCTACAGTGAGGCTATACGTATCGGTGGGCAAGGCGTCCGGTTTTGCTATCACCTTTACTGAGTATGCCCCTGCCTTTAGCGTAGGGCCTACAACGACATCATCTACCGTTCCGTTTTGCGTCGATAAATGCGAGTAGTATAGCTGTCCTGGAACCTTGTGAAGTATCTCAAAATCAGTGGTCAGTTCGGTTGTGCCGTCGATGGTAAAGCCTTGTGGATCGGTAACGCGTAGACTGACAGGTGAGCCCGTGGCGAAGCGAATCCCTACCTTAGCTGGAACTCTGCGGCCGAAGCCCTTAAACGCACCAATGCTCTGCGCATAGCTAACCATTGTTGACTTCTTCGAGCAGATCACTCCAGCAGTACCGTGAGCAATCGGCAGTCCGGAAGCCTGTATTACGTCGCCGGTACTGCCGTCGGGCAACGTGCAACCGCCACCAAAGGAGCCAATGTAAATCGCCTCGTGATCGGCGTCGAGAAGCACTTTTCCATCGGATTCAGCCGCGCAAAACGACGGTAGAGTGCCTTTCCTGTGGCAATAGTTGAAAAAGAGTAGGTCGCCCGGCAAATCGGCATCGTCAATGTTCACACTGTTAGAGTCAAATTGGCCGCCGGCACCCTCGTAGCAAATTGGATTCGGGCAGGGTGAGCTGTTAAAGATTTGAGTTGATCCTGCCGCTTTGTCATAACTCCATAAAGCGAGCCCAGAACAATCAAGGCCCGGCGCCTCGTCATTTTGGTGCCCCGGGAGGGGGTTCCAGTGATAGGGGCTCGCTAAATTATCGACAAATCCTCTTTGAACCCAGTAGTCATATCCCTTCCCATCCCAAAGATACGGTGTATTTGCATTGAGCGCGCTCTCAGCGAAGGCCGCGGCTGTTCCCCTAAAGATCGGTAGTTCCCCATACCCACGTGTCGCCAAAAAAAACTTGGTTGGGAGTTTTCTCGCTTCCGCCAAACATGACGACCTGCTGATGAACTGAGTCATATGCCATCGCCTGACCGTATCTGCCCGGTGGGTTTTTTGCCGGATCTGGATCGAACGGTTTCAATGTCCAGTTTGAACCGTCCCAGACCCAGGTATCACTCTGTAAGTTGCCACCGTTCGGGCCGCTTCCGCCGAGAGGAGGACGTTTCCCCTCGCGGCATCGAAGGCGGCCACCGAATTCCATCTTGGCGGAGGCGGGCTCATCGCAGGAGACTGTGGTGTCCAGTCTGCGCCATCCCACGTCCACGTATCGTCGAGCGAACTGCTATCCGTGTTGGAAGCCCCTCCAAATACCACGACATTCTGACGTACCGCGTCGTATGCAATCGAAAAGGCGGTTCGCCCCGCCGGCGCGTGGTTTGGCGATTCGAGCGTCCAGTTTGAGCCGTCCCATACCCAGGTATCGTTGTCCAACCCATCGCAGGAGAACATCACGACCCGTTGGCGAGTCGCGTCGTATGCCAAAAACGTCAAGTCCCAGCTTGGGGGTGGCACAGTGCTCGGGAACTTTTGCGTCCAACTGCTGCCGTCCCAACCCACGTGTCATTTTGGATCCCGTTGGGGGTGCTTCCTCCGAACAGCACCACCTGCCCTCGGGCGGCGTCATAGGCCATTGAGTGAGCGCTTCTCGGAGAGGGGCTCTTTAATGGATCAGCCGGGGTTTTGTTCGTCCAATTCGAACCGTCCCAGACCCAGGTATCGCCGTATGTGTTGGAGGCATCATTGCCACCGAACAGGACGATCTGACCGTGCGCGGAGTCGTACGCCATTGCAGCGCCGTTTCTCGGCGCCGGTGTTGGTGTACTTACCGGCGGCCGGTCCAACTTGGCTCCTGTGCGAAGCCCGGCACGGTTAACAGCAATAGCGCTAAGACACAGAGGAACGTGCCGCTGCTGCGACGGATGAATGAAGTCATAGATTCTCCCTCGCGACGCAATTGGACGCTTGTTTCGGTCACACGCAATGAGGGTGCCACTGGCTATGTGCGTTAAAAGTAGCCTTGTGATTCGACAGTGTATCGGAAGGTTTCATTACCTCCTGACGTGGCGCGAACCGTGGCATCCGGGGAGTGACGCCTTTTTGCGCCACTCACGGTGCTCTCATTCGAGAGGCGATCCATCACCTTGCCGAAGGAAGCCTCATTTCGCTCTCAAGTGAAGCTACAAGGGCTGGCGGAGCAAGGGCATGCTGGACATATGGAGATCTCAAAACCCGCACCTTTTGTTAATGCGATTTTAAGCCACTAAAACCAGCGATCACTACATCTGGCGAGACGGTTTTCGCGGCGCCTTCCATTGAGCATCCGCGCACATTCACAGCTTGTCACCGCCGTGACTTCGTAGTAACAAAGCAACGATGACGATCTCCCAGGCGACCGTCCTCGCCCAAACAGCAGCGCTCGGCGAACAAGAGCTGCCAAACTTAAACGCGCCGTTGAAATTGTGCAATCCCTCGTAACAATTGGCGCGCTTTTCATCGGCGGTGGTGGACCTATCGCCTGTTTGTTGAAAAAAGAGAGATACAACCTCACTTAAATATCCACCATGCCATAGTTTCAAAGATAATTTCGCCGAACTTAGTCTGGATTCAGTTGAAGGTGACGCTGGAAAACGCTGGCGCATCGCGCATCTCGCTGCGCGAGGGCGACATTAGAATTCAGCAAATTCTGCCGCTCGACCCCTCCATTCAAAAGACAATTAGCGGGAGCAACAATCCGGTTTCGCCCACAGACAATCGCATACCTTGGCCCTTCCTCCGCCATTACATCGCTCACCTCAATAATGAGATTGAACCCGAGGAAACCGATAATCTCGATTTTGATTTCATACTTCCTGCGGACCTTAAAACGGTCAGAATCTACACTTATTTCAAGAATGCGGCTGCGTCAGGTACGCAACCTCTTGGCTGGACCCTCGGGAGCATTATGAGATCGAAGCGAAACAAATCCCCGGGGCGAAAACGGCGATCTATCTTCTAATTGCGTTAGCTCTCCCCCTTCTTCTATCACGCAATGAAATGCCAATTTCGCCGAACGATATCGCCCTCACACAGGACTACGAGGAACCACTTCCCCCCGCAGCAGCAAAGGCAGAACCCGGCACTCCAACGACCCCGGCCACACAACTCCAATCGGGTGAACCACCGCCCGATGCGCAGGGAACCGTTGAACCATTGACCTCTCCAGCCGCGACCTCTCCGGCCGCAGAGCCCACCCCTGTACACTAGCGCCCGAAACGCCAAACATATCTGTCTCTGGAGCACCCGAAAAACCTCCAACCCTCTTCACACGGACCGCTCCCGCGTGTGTTGATCGAGCGCATCAAGTAGCGAGGCTGCCGACCGCGCGCGAGTCTGGTGCGGGGGCGCAAGGAGCACATGCGACCCCTATCGCCAACACCGGTCACAGCCGAAAGAACACGCAGCCGCAACACAGTCAGGCAGGCGTGAGAGCTTTCTCGGACTCAGCATGGCTGCCGATTGCTCGAAAGGAGGCCGGTCCAAAATACGGAAAATGCGCAGAATTTTAAGCCATGGCGCCCATCGTCGCTTCGGTGCACGTCCACATTAAGAAATCCTTTTCCGAAAAGGTTTTCTTGCCGCTTTACCTTTTGTGGTAACAGGGTCAGTGGACGCTTCCCTCCGCGACTTCGATGCTCGCGCCCACCGTCCATGTGGTTACTGGACGGCGGGCGCTTCCGCTCACCGCTACTGCGGTTCGCTCCAGCTTCGCGCGTTGGCTTCGCCACCACGCTTGCGACCATCGAAGTCGCGGACGCACGCCCGCGGCACGTCCCGTTTCGCCTTGTCGAACGCTATTCACTGGTTGGTTGTTCGAGCGATTGGACGCTTGAGCGGCATCGGTGAAACGGGACTTCGGCTCGCGGACTCGCCGGCGCGCGGCGGCTTGCGACGATGGGCGCCTATAAGGTTCCCGTTGCGCTGTCCTGTGGAGCGCCCCCCTCAGGGGCTCAGCGCTCGGTCAAAAGAGAAGCGCCTAGCGACAGCTGGCGCTTCGATTCTCGAGGATGCAGATCGCAAACATTCCCCGCGCCACACCTCTGTCCGAAGGAGGAGGGGAGCAGCCGCTTTTCTTGCCTCCTTTAATTGTAGCGGCACCTTCGGCCGTCAAGGTCGCTCCAGCTTCGGAATCGGGTCAAACGTTCCGCCCGCCTCGGTATTGGCCTAAATTTTAAGCGAACTTGCCGGTTTTGAAATCGAGAGTGGCCTAACTTAGCGAGATGAGCCGACTATTTACGACCAGCCGGGACAGAGCTTGCCAATTTCTCGACTTCTGCTCGGTCGAACCGCAGTTCGCCATCCTCGTCGGTGACCGGATGAAGATCGCCAGTCTCCACCCGGCGCAGCACCGTCACGCGATGGCACTTCCAGAACGCCACAACCTCCTCTAGCGTCATCTCTGACGTTGGCTCCGGCGAGGCTGGCCGGAATCGCGTGTCGAGCAGATACGCGAGCTTGTATTTCAGGAGAGCGATTCCGGCGGATGGCAGCTTACCTGTGACTTCGGCGCGGAGTACGATGGATTCACTGCCTAGTACGATTTCCCCAATAAGCACAGTTTGTTTATCCATGCTCCACATATAGTCCAGAAAACAGCCCGAGGCTAGCGCCTCAAAACCGCGAGCGCAACGGCGTGGCGCAGTGAATTCCTCAGTGGCCTAATTCGGCCAGTACCCCCGCCCCGTTCCACCTTGACTGCTCAGGGAACCCGCCGCGTTTCCGCCCCTGCTGCGGCGAGAAAACCAATCAAGGTCGCTCATGCTCGAAAATTTGACAGATTGTCACGCTGCCTTACAATGAAAAAACATGACCAAGAAACACATAACCCTCGATGAGCTCGCGCAGATGGTCGCGCGCGGCTTTGAGGCGACCGCCTCGAAAAAGATGGTGACTGAAGAGCTCGGCCGCCTGCATGAGGACATCACCATCCTCCGCTCTGATATGGAGGCGGGGTTCCAAGACTTGGAGCGAGTGGTCCGCCCCCTGTCGGAGCGCGTCAACGTCCACGACGTGGAGATTCACGATCTCCAGCAGCGCATCATGCGGCTGAGAAACGAAAGCGCACCGCGACCGGGCGCTGAAAGAAATAAAAGACGGTGGGCATCGGCCTTCCGTCTTTTTTGGTATTCCATCCGAAGAGCAGAGCTGTGGCGCACCCCACCTCCACCCTTTCGATTCTTCCTCCTCCGGTTCCCCCCAGGAGGAGGGGAGCATGCGCCGCGCTGCGCTATGAGCCTCTTTGCTTTCGCTCCGTAAACTTCGCACCGCAGCCCTTCGACCCAACCCGTCGTCCTCCTTCCGCTCCGCTTCGCCGCCGCTCTCATTGGTGGCGCTCGCACCACTAGCACGCCGCGCCAGCCCCTCCGGGTTCGCTTTGCTCTGGCACGTCCTGCCGCTCGTTTCGCTCGCGCATGTCGAAATCTGCGCACGGCTCTCCAGTTCGAGGTGAGAGAGCCGCGCGGAAAAAGTTGCGCGGGAGTGAAGCAGAGCGCAGCACGCCCTGCCCGAGAGCGGGACGCGGGCGCAAACGAACGAAGGAGGTTCGCGCGTATGTCAGTGAACAAGGTGACCCTTATCGGCAATCTCGGGAATAACCCCGAGGTTCGGAGTCTGCCCAACGCCGGCGGGAACGTCGCCAGATTCTCGCTTGCAACCACGGAGCGGTTTAAGGACCGGGCCGGCACGAAGCGGGAACGAACGGAATGGCATCGCGTCGTCGTGTTCGGACGACTCGCGGATACGTGCGAGCGGTTCTTGAGCAAAGGCCGCCAAGTCTATATCGAGGGCCGGCTCAGCACGCGCGAGTACCAGGCGAAGGACGGCAGCGGCAAACGTTACACGACTGAAATTGTCGCTCGGCAAATCCGTTTTCTCGGGAGGAACGCCGAGGCGCGGACGGCGGAAACGGGCGCCGACATTCCGTTCAGTTGCGGCCGCAACCCCGAGGGAGCCGCGAGAGCGGCCCCCGAACGACCAACAATGAATCGGAGATTAGGACAGTGGACGATTATCGAAATAGCATTATCAACGGCGATTGCATTGAAGTCATGCGGGGCATGGAGTCCGAGAGCATCGATTTCATTCTGACGGACCCGCCGTATATCGCTCGCTACCAGTCCCGCGACGGGCGCACCGTGGCGAATGATGACAATGGCCGATGGTTGCGGCCGGCGTTTTCGCAGATGTATCGACTTTTGAAAGGCGGTTCCTTTTGCGTGAGCTTCTACGGCTGGAGTAAGGCGGACCTATTTATTTCCGCATGGCGCGCGGCCGGGTTCCGCATCGTGGGACACATCGTATTTCCCAAACGATATTCGTCATCAACTTGCTTTCTTCGCTATCAACACGAACAGGCATATCTACTCGCGAAGGGCAATGTGACGCCGCCGACTTATCCGCTCCCGGACGTGATTGAGTTCAGATATACGGGCAATCGCCTACATCCCACGGAGAAGCCGACACGAGCGTTGCGGCCAATCATCAACGTGTTTTCCAAGTCAGGCGGAGTCGTTCTTGACCCCTTCTGCGGCTCGGGTTCAACACTGGTAGCGGCAAAAGAGCTTAATCGCCGATTCGTGGGAATCGAACTCGACAGCGCTCACTATGCAACGGCATCTTGGCGCGTTCGCGACGACCGAGCATAGTATAAATCCGGCGGTTGGCGATTCATCTTTCGATTCGAATCGGAGAGGTTACGGGGTGAAAGAACACCAGCGCGCAAAGCACGTCGGCATATGGATTCGCGTCTCGACCGAAGACCAAGCCCGCGGCGAGAGCCCGGAGCACCACGAGAAGCGCGCCCGCTTTTACGCCGATTCCAAAGGCTGGCAGGTAAAGGAGGTTTACCGGCTTGACGCGGTAAGCGGTAAATCCGTCCGCGACCATCCCGAAGCCCAGCGCATGATGGCCGACACAAAGCGCGGCCATATATCCGGACTCATCTTTTCCAAGCTTGCCCGGCTCGCACGCAACACGCGGGAACTGCTCGATTTTGCGGACCTCTTCGAAGCTGCCGGCGCAGACCTCGTCTCGCTCCAGGAATCAATCGATACCTCGAGTCCCGCCGGCCGACTTTTCTACACCGTCATCGCCGCCATGGCCCAGTGGGAGCGGGAGGAGATTTCCGCGCGCGTGGCCGCGTCGGTCCCCATCCGTGCCAAGCTCGGGAAGCCCTTGGGCGGAGCGGCTCCGTTTGGATACCGCTGGGAAGGCAGAGAGCTCATTCCCGACCCCAAGGAGGCGCCCATCCGCAAACACATCTACGAGCTCTTCCTTGAACATCGCCGCAAGAAGACGGTTGCTCGGCTCCTCACCGAGGCCGGGCATCGGACCCGAAACGGTTCGCATTTTACCGACACCACCATCGACCGGCTTCTCCGCGACGGAACCGCTAAAGGCGTCCGTCGCGCCAACTACACCCGAAGCCTTGGCGAAAAGAAACACTGGAAGCTCAAGCCCAAAGAAGAATGGGTGCTCACCCCGGTTGAACCTATCGTCAACGAGGAGATTTGGGAGCAGTGCAACCTGATTCTCGACGAGCGCCGCGAAAACGGGAAGCGCATCGCCCGAAAGCCGGTCCATCTTTTCACCGGCCTTGTCCAGTGTCATTGCGGGCAGAAGATGTACGTCCCTTCGAACACACCCAAATATGTCTGCTACGGCTGCCGGAACAAGATACCCGTCGAGGACCTCGACGCGGTTTTCCATGAGCAACTCCAGGGCTTCATCCTTTCGCCCACAGAAATCGCGTCCTACCTTGCGCAGGCCGACGAGAAAATCGTCGAAAAGCAACAGGTCCTCGCGTCCCTTGATGCAGACTCCCGCAAAACCCGTGTCGAGATGGACCGCATAATGCGCCTTTACCTCGACGAGAAGATTTCAGGCGACGGATTTGCCAGCGAATACAACCCGCTCGAAGCCCGCTTCAAACAGATTTCCGAACAGATCCCCGAGCTACAGGGCGAACTGGATTTCCTCAAAATCCGGGCCCTCTCCAGCGATGAAATCCTCACCGAAGCCAAGGACCTCTACGCCCGCTGGCCGGACCTCCGTAACGACGAGAAGCGCCGCATCATCGAGACCATCACCGAAAAAATCACCATAGGCAAAGCCGACATCACCATCGACCTCTGCTATCTGCCTTCGCCTTCTGAATTAATGGCTGAAAAGCAACGCAACCTCACGGATTCATCGCAGCAACCAACATCACGGAGGCGGGAAACGTCAGCGTGCCCATCACGCGCGAGATGGTGATGCGCGCGTCCTCGAGTGGCTGGCGCAAGACCTCTAGCACGTTTTTGCGAAACTCCGGCAGCTCGTCGAGGAACAGCACGCCATGATGCGCGAGGCTGACTTCGCCGGGACGCGGCACCGGTCCGCCGCCAATCAGGCCCGCATCGGAGATCGTGTGATGAGGCGAGCGAAACGGGCGGGTCGAGATCAGCGCGCGTCCGTCGAGCAGGCCCATAACCGAATGAACCTTGGTGGCCTCGATCGCTTCCTCGAAAGTCATCGCGGGCAGGATGGTCGGCAGGCGCTTGGCGAGCATCGTCTTGCCGGAGCCCGGCGGACCGATCATCAGCACGTTATGGCCGCCGGCCGCCGCGACCTCGAGCGCGCGCTTGGCCTGCTCCTGCCCCTTCACGTCACTGAAGTCCACCTCGTACCGGCTATGCGCATGGAACATAGTGGCGACGTCGGCAACCGTCGGCGTCAGCTCGCGCTGACCCTCAAAAAACTCGAGCGTCTCGCGAAGAGTATCAACCGGCAGAATCGCGACGCCGTCGCCCACCACTGCGGCCTCCATCGCGTTCTCGCGCGGCAGCACCAGGCCGTCATACTTCGCCGCGCGCGCGTGCAATGCGGTCGGCAGCGCACCCCTGATGCCTCGCACGCGGCCGTCGAGGGCCAACTCGCCGATTACCAAATAACGCTGCAATCGTTCGCGGGCCGTGAGGCGTCCGGTCGCGCCGAGCAGCGACAGCGCGATTGGCAGGTCGAACGCGGAGCCGTCCTTGCGCATATCGGCGGGCGCGAGATTGATCGTGATGGTGCGATTGGGGAAGTGGAAGCCCGAATTGGTGACCGCCGGTTTGACTCGGTCCTGCGATTCCTTGACCGCACCCGCCGCCAGCCCAACCGTCTTGAGGTTGGGTTGCGTGCCATTGCCGATATGGACCTCGACCTCGACGCCGAACGCATCGACGCCTTGCAGTGCGGCCGAGAGTACACTTGCTATCAAGAAGTTTACCCGAGGTCAGTATTACCTCAGAGCGGCGATTGGTCAAAGGTCGGCGCTGGCTTGGATAGAGGCTTGAAGGAGGCGATCTATAGACTCAAGCAGGCCTCCTTTGCCCTAACGCGGTGTCGGATAACGGCCAAAAGGCTTGTATCGATGTGGCGCTTCGATGTTCATTCTCCTGAACTCACAGTGGCTTTGTTTTCGCGCTTTTGATGTGTGCCATCCGAGGTCCTTCGCGCAACGCTCAGGACCACCGCTCGCGATGCTCGCGGTGGGTTTGTTTTTGCGTGTTTTTCCCGCGGGTGACTGTTCGCGGTGGGTTCGTTTATGTAATCGACCGCGCGGCGTCTCCGAACGGTCACCCTGAGCGAAGTGAAGGGTCTCGATGGGGACAATGATGGCTTCGTTTCCCGGAAGCCAAACAGAAAATCCTTTATTTTCAAGGGTTTGGTGGGTTCGTTTGTGTAAATTCGCATGTTTCACTTACCCTCCAAAACGATTACGGCGCCATCGCGGGCGCCGTGACACTCATCTTAGCAGGTCTCACCTGTCGAGTCGCCTGACGTTGCGAGGGTTGAGCAATCGCGCCCCCAAAGAGATATAAGAGGTCGATGGGCCTGGAACGCGCTTTGGAGGCAAGTCACATGGCGATGTCGATCGAATCCGCACTCGCACGCGAGAGTATCCGGGAGGCGCTTGCGCATTATTCCATGCTGCTGGACGGCGATGGCGCCGGGCGCGATCCGATTAAATGGGCCAACAAGCTTTTCACGTCCGACGCGACATTCGTGCTGCATTATCCGGACGGTACCGAGCAGTACCGGATCGAGGGCAGGGAAGCGATCGGCAAGACCTTTGGCCGCCCCGGCTCGCCCAAGACGGCGACGCGCCATTTCATGGTCAACACGGTTTTCGATGAGCTCACACCGGCCAGCGCCAAGACACGGACCTCGGCGCTCATCCAGGTGTCGATGCGCGATCAGGAGTGCGGCAAAAAAGAGGGCGCGCTAAATGGTGGCCAGCCGGTACTTTCGGCGATCATCGTGTATCACGATAGCTGGGTCTTCGAGAGTGGGGAGTGGAAGAAGAAGCTGAGCATCCTGCGCCGCGACACCTGAACACCGATGTGGCGGCGTTACTGCAGACGAAGACCTGCATGTCGCGCAAAGTGTCGAAAATCCTGATCTCGCGTCACCAACGCGACGTCATGGTCAAGACAAGACTGCGCTATCAGGGTATCAGCCACGCCCGCCTTCAAGCCGCGGCGTTGTAAGTTCGCGCGCAATTGACCGGCACGTTCCCAATAGCCATCCAGGATCACGAGCTGCGGAATCGTAAGAAAGAGTGCTGCGGCGCGACCTTGAACTTCCCGGCCGCTAAGTAGTTCGGTCACCACCACTGGCGGAAGGACTCCTTGCTCGTTTTCCAACAGAGTGTCCACTGCCCCGACATCCTCACCCTCCTCGCCTGCAAGGTAGGCGACGATTGAACTAGTATCCAGGGCTACCACTCGCGATCTTTCCTAAGCTCGTCCAGATCGATTGAGATTTTGAGCTTGCCGCGCATCTTACGAAGCTCGGCGTACGCCTGTTTTGCTGACAGCAACTCGAGGCCCTTCCGGACCGTATCGCTGATGCCCGACTTCGAGGCTTTTTGAGCTCTCGCCAATAGATCGCTACTGACATGCACGGTGATCTTTCGCTCGGCAGCCTTCATTGCCATAAATGATGCCAGCAACAGATACCGTAAGCAAATACGGCAAGATGGCTATCGGTTCGCGACGATTCGGCCGCGAAAGTCTAGGGCCAGATCGCACCCGAGGCGATCAGCGCGTCGCGTTCGGCCCGCGAGAGCCCTAGCAGATCGCCGAGGACGTAGTCGTTGTTCTCGCCGACATCAGGTGCGATGGTTCGCACCGCCCCGGATTTGCCGGAAAGCTTGAATGGAATGCCGGTGACCTGCGAAAGCTCGCCGTCCGCACGTCTCACACCCGGCCAAAACCCGCGCTCCTTGAATTGCGGGTCGCGCGCGCACATATCGGCGCCATTCTCGACCACGCCCGCCGCGACCTTTGCTCGTTGCAAGAGCAGCATCGCGTCTTCGGCGCTGTGCTCGCGCGTCCATCGCATGAGATTCGCGTCCAGCTCGGTGCGATTTTTCATCCGCAAATAGAGCGTCTGGAACTTTGGATCCGAGGTCCACACCGGCGCGCCGATCGCCTTCACCAGCCGTTCCCATTCACCTTGCGAGCGAACCGAGATCGCGACCCATCGGTCGTCATCGTCACCGAGCGGCGCGCATCGATAGACGCCGTGCGGCGCGGCGGGACCTTCCTGCGAATTGTAGAGCGGCGGTTGCTGTTCGCGCTCGTTCACCGCGATATCGAGCAGTGTGGGACCGACCACGCTGACGACCGCCTCGAACTGCGAGAGATCGACGAACTGGCCTTGCCCGGTGCGACGCCGATGGTACAGCGCGATCAGCGCCGCGAGGGCGCCCGTGTAGCCTCCGGCCATGTCCGCATAGGAATAGCCGTATCCGGCCGGCTCGCCGGTGTCCTCTGCCATCAGTTGCGTATAGCCGCCGAGCGCCTGCAGCGTCGGACCATAGCTGACGTAGCTCGCGCGAGGACCGGTGTGCCCGAGCCCCGACATACTTATGCAGATGATGTCGGGTTTGATTTTGACCAGGCTTGCGTAGTCCATTCCCCACGCCTTCATTACGCGCGCGGAGAAGTTGTCCATCACGAGGTCGCTTTTCCGCGCCAGCTTGCGCGCGAGTTCGAGGCCGTCCGGATGCGCCATGTTGATCGCGACCGACAATTTGTCGCGATGGAGATCACATTGTAGGCCGCGCTTGCGATCGCCGAGCGGCGGCGGCACCTTGCGCTCGATCTTCACCACCTCGGCGCCGTGGTCGGCGAGGATTCGCGTCGCGACGGGGCCGGCGACCACCCAGGTGAAATCGAGCACGCGCACGCCAGCGAGCGGCAATTGCTTCGTGGCCATCAGATCACGCCCTCCGCGCGCAGCGTCGCCATCTCTTGCGGATCGATTTGCAACTCGTCGCGCAAAATCTCCCCGGTATGCTCGCCGAGCAGCGGCGGACGCCGATACACGCGCCACGGCGTGCCGTTAAAAAGATACGGCGCGCCGGGATAGAGGAAGCTGCGGCCGAGTTCGGGGTGCTCGACCTCCGCGAAAAACTCGCGCGCGTCGAGTTGCTCGTCGTCGAGCAGCGCCTCGGGCGGGCGCACGATCGCATAGGGCTGGCGCAGCAGTTGCGCGCGCTCGAGCAAATCGTCGCGATTGTAATTCGCAACCCATTCGTCGAGGACGTCGAACAGATGCTCGGCTTTTTGCGCGCGATACATCACGTCATTCCACTGCGGCTCAACGAGATCCTGCGCCTTGCCGTCGCCGTTGATCCATTCGATTAGCGAGGTCCAATCGCCCAGCGTGCAATGCATGATGTAGCCGTCGCGGCATTTTCCGACCCGAAAGAATCGGCTCCAATGAAGAGTGCCGCGACGCGGCTCAACTTGGTTCTGGCCGAAGTAACTTCCCGCGACGTGCTCGACGGCCGAGGCCGTCGCCTCCTGCATGCTGAGATCTATCCACTGACCCTCACCGGAGGAGTCACGCGCGAGGAGTGCCGTCATTGCGGCGATTGCGCCGTAGTAGGCCGCCGAATGATACGCCTGCAAACCGAGCGGCCGCACCGGAGGACGTCCCGGCGAGCCGTTGACGTAGAGCATGCCGGAGAGCGCGGTGATGACGGTGTCGTCGGCCTCGAAATCGCGATAGGGACCGGTCTGACCGAATGGTGCAATCGAAAGAAGGATCAGCGCCGGGTTCGCGCGATGAAGCTGCTCCCATCCGAGGCCGAGCCTGGCAATCTCGCCGGGTGCGAAGCTCTCGACCACGACATCGGCAGATCGCGCGAGCGCGAGCGCCAACTCGCGGCCTCGTGGACGGGCGAGGTCGAGCGTCAGCGATCTTTTGTTGAGATTGTAGAACCAGAAAAAGAGGCTGCGATCATGATGCGGCAGGTCATGGTAGAAGGGACCGATGCGTCGGCCTTCATCGCCCGCGGGCGGCTCGACCTTGATGACGTCGGCACCCATGTCGGCCAGCAATCGCGCGCACAGATGCGCCCGATGCGTGCTCAAATCGAGCACGCGCAGGCCCGCGAGCGCGCCGGATGTAGTCACGATTCTACTTGGGCGTCTCGGGCGCGCGGTGCAGGTCCTGGTTCGCGAATGCGGTTAAATCGAGCGTCGGGTCGATCTTCTGCAGAACCTCGCCATGCGGGCCGGTGCGTGCGCCGCCGCGAACGCGGATGGTTTCGAAGGTCTCGGGATTGACCCATCTGACTCCATAGACGTTGGGCTTGGCCTGGTCGTCATCGGTTTCGGGACGGGGCACCGCGCCGGGCTTATCGAAGTAGGTAACTTTTTTAAGTGCCATAAATGTCGAATCTCGAATGATATGGCCGCTGGGCCATCTTTTCAATTGCGCAGCGGCCATGCGATATCAAAGGCGATGAGTATGTCGGACGACCTGAAACTTCTGCACATCGATGTCGCGACGATGTTTGTGATGTCCAGCTCGGGGCGCATCGAGCGCCAGAACGATCCCGATTGTTCGCCCGGCCCCCGACTCTATTTCGCTGGATGCCCTCAAGGAAACATCGCGCACGTTCGTGACGACATTGCCGACCAGACCGCTTCGCGGTTACTTGCCATCGCTGCGGAAGAGCCTCCATGGAATGATCCCTGGGTGCTGCCTCAAGGTATAGGAAAGTTCCTTGATGTTTTGTCTATCAGCCCGCCGTTCGCGACAGGGCCTGCTTCGAGGATTCCTCTGACTGTTGGGCCGGGGGTGATCTACCAGCTCCCCCACCATCTGAAGAACGAATATGCGGCGACCATCGTGCGAGGCGATTCGGCGGAGGGCGAGCGGATGCGGGCGCGATTCGCGGAGCGCGGCATGCCTCAGCCGATGCTGGACGCGGGTTTCAAAAGCATCGGCGATTTATGGAAGCCATGGTGCATTTCGACCGAAGGCGAAAAGGTCGCGGCGATCGCTTTCGCGGCGCGCCTCGGTACCGTCGGCGCGGAAATCGGCGTCTATACGTTTCCGAAATTCCGTTCGCGCGGATTCGCGGCTGCGGTAACCGCGAGTTGGTCGTCGCTGCCGAGCCTTGGTGGCCGCGCGCTCTTTTATAGCACGTCTCGGTCCAACCACTCATCCCAACGGGTTGCCGCCCGCCTCGGTCTGCGCATGATTGGCGCGAGCTTCAGCATCGGATAAAGAGCGAATCGCGAGTCGGATGACGCTCGCGCGGAGCGAATGCCTAAGTTAATCTGATCCCTTCGACATCACGGCACAAAACCGGGCCTATCGAAGTAGGTAACTTTGTTGAGTGCCATAGTGGTTGAATCACCGATGATCGGTGCGCCGCGGGTTCTTTTTAACGCGGGATTGTTAATGCTGTCGCGCTTGACGCGACGACGGTGCTCGGATAACGGGTTGTCATCGAAACTATAGCAAACGAGCGCGCGAGGACGCGCGGCTGCTCCTTAATCGTTGCGACCGCTATGGTGCTGATGATGGTGTCATCGGCGCCTGCGGCAAACAGTTGTCCGAGTCAAATCACCTCGTGCGGATGCGTGATCCGCGCGGCGGGAAGCTACACAGTTGTCGCAACCCTCATTCAAACGACCATCGGGGCAACCTGTTTGGAGGTGGACGGGCCGATGGTCAGACTCGATCTTGCCGGCAACTCTATCGTTGGTGCTTCACCTTTACCACCACCGACCGCGACTACGCCTGACCTCGGAATCCACCTCACCCGCAAAGCGAGCAACGCTATCGTAGTAGGCGGCGGCGCCACCATCAGCGGGTTTGCAACCGCGGGACTCGAGATCGATAGCTCGGGCGCAATCATCAGCGACCTGAAGGCTGAAAAAAATGGCGACGGCATCGAGTTGACGAAGGCTCGCGGCGTTCAGCTTACCGGCGTCAACGCCAGTGACAATGAGTCGAATGGACTGAGCCTGTTTCGATCGTCTGACAATCAATTAAGCGACGTAACCGCGAATGGTAACAGCGGCGCTGGAATCCTGATTTACGCATCTTCAGATGCGAACCGAGTAACCACTTTTCAGGCCAACTCCAACGGGGAAGGCGTCCAGATCGCCGCCGTATCCTGCGGGGCAACACTAGCGGTCCTGAGTGCATGCAACCCGGTGGGCGCGACAATACTCTGATCGGGGGCGAGGCGAACGGAAACCAGTTCTACGGCATCTCGCTCGAGGTTCGGACCACGAGTGTGGTAATCGAAAACTCCGCTGCGATGAATGGCCTTTTCGATCTGATAGACGCGGCTCCCAACTGCGCACGCAACCTGTGGTTCGGCAATACCTTCACTACCGCCAGCCCCTCCGGATGTATCCACTGAACTCGCGCGTTGGTTATCATCGAAACTCGGAAAAACCGAATCGCATTTGGAGCCGCATGCAGTCGCGAAGTTTCGCCATCGTTGCGATCGTACTACTGACGCTGAGGGCACTATCGGCGCATGCGGGGACCGGTTGCCCGAATCAGATCACCTCATGCGGATGCGTCATCGGCGCGGCGGGCGACTACAAGGTAATCGCGCCACTCAATCAATCGCCGGGCGGGTCGTTTTGTCTTGAGGTGGATGCCCCCGGCGTCCGACTCGATCTGGGCAGCAACTCGATTACTGGGCCGCCATCATCGCCCCCGCCATCCGAGGTTCTCAATGTCGGGATCCAACTCACCAAACGTGCGGCGAAAGCAATCATCGTTGGCGGCGGGGCAACTATCAGTAGCTTTGAGGTTGGGGTCGAAATCCAGGGCGGGGGTTCCTTCGTGAGCGATGTGAAAGCCGATCAAAACGGCGAAGGAATCGATCTGAATTCGAGTGACGTTCAGCTCACACAAATCGACGCGAGCAACAACCGCGACAACGGTTTGAATTTGTTTAGCGCGTCCGAAAACCGGATCAGCAACTTAACCGCGAACGGCAACGCCTCCGCCGGAATTTGGGTTTCGAATATTTCCGACGCGAACCGGATATCCTCCTTCCAAGCGAACTCCAATGGCGACGTCGGCGTCCGGATTTCAGCGCTTGTGTGTGGTGCGGCGATCAGCGGACCGCCGTGCCATCAGCGTGGCGGCCGCGGCAACTATCTGATCGGAGGAGATGCCAGTGGAAACCAGGTTGGCATATTCACCGAGAAAGGGTCGATGAGCACAATCATCGGGAACACTGCCACGATGAACGCGCAGGCCGATTTGGAGGACGACTCGCCGAATTGCGACGGTGACCTTTGGTTCGGCAATACCTTCACCATCGCGAGCCCATCCAGTTGTATTCATTGAGCGCGCCTCGATCCCGTATCGATGCCCTCGCAAGCCGCACATCGCTAAGTTAATCTGATCGCTTCGATATCATCGAAAGGGCGCGGCGCCAGCGCGCGCCGTATCGCGCGAGCATTCAGTGCCAGAAACCGATTACAAAGCGACGCTGCAACTTCCCAAGACCGATTTCCCGATGAAGGCGAATCTGCCCAAGCGGGAACCCGAGACCCTCAAGAAGTGGGACGAGCTGGACATTTACGCGCGCTTGATGGAAACCCGCAAAGACGCGCCGACCTGGATTCTGCACGATGGGCCGCCCTATGCGAACGGGCGCGTGCACCTCGGCACCGCGCTCAACAAGATTCTCAAGGACTTCGTGGTGCGCTCGCGCTCGATGCTCGGCAATCGCTCGCCGTTCGTTCCCGGATGGGACTGCCACGGCATGCCGATCGAGCATAAGGTGTCGCGCGAGCTGGGGCCCAAGGCGCGCACGATGCCGAAGCTCGAGCTGCGCAAGCTGTGCCGCGCCGAGGCCGAGAAGTGGATCGATCTCCAGCGCGCCGATTTTCGCCGCCTCGGATGTATCGGCGACTGGTTCAATCCGTATCTCACGATGGCGAATGAGTACGAGGCGGCCGAAATCGGCGTGCTGCGAAAGCTCGTAGAGTTCGGCTACGTCTATCGCGGCTTGCGCCCAGTGCATTGGTGCTTCGACTGCCGCACCGCGCTGGCCGAGGCCGAGGTCGAATACGAGGAGCATCGGTCGCCGTCGATTTACGTGAAGTTCGCGCTCAACTCGAAGGTCGGCGATGCGGCGGCGTTGGCAGCCGACCAAAATGAAGGCGCGGA
This sequence comes from uncultured delta proteobacterium, assembly GCA_963815835.1. Lineage (GTDB taxonomy): Bacteria > Desulfobacterota > Binatia > Binatales > Binataceae > DATGKG01. Next base: position 14,853 of record CAWFIF010000001.1, on the reverse strand, counting down.
AATCGCGGCAGCGCACAAAGCGGGAAAATTGTTCGCCGTCATCTGGACCACGACGCCGTGGACGTTGCCCGCGAACCTGGGAATCTCGCTCAACGAGGCTTTCGATTACGTCGCGCTCAAGTCGGGCGAAAATTACTACATCGTGGCGGAGAAGCTCGCCGATGCGGTCGAAAAGGCCGCGGGCATTTCCGTCGACAAGCGAATCGCGCTCTCGCGCGAGGCGCTCAAGGCGCTCGACGGCAAGGACATCTTTCGCCATCCGTTTCTCGACCGCGACGTGAAGCTGATGTATGGGCCGCACGTCACCGCCGACGCCGGCACCGGCCTCGTGCATACGGCGCCGGGCCACGGTTACGAGGACTTCGTGGTCGGCAATCAATACGGCCTCAAGGTGATCACGCCGGTCGATGGCAGCGGCATCTTCACCAGCGGCGAATGGCAGGGGAAGAACGTCTTCGACGCGAACCCCGCCATCGTCGAGCATCTGAAGAAAGTTGGCGCGCTGCTGCACAGCGAGATGTACGCGCACAGCTACCCGCATTGCTGGCGATGCCACAATCCACTGATTTTCCTCGCCACGGAGCAATGGTTCCTGAGCATCGACCATCAGGGGCTCCGCGAAAAGATGATTTCGGAAATCGACGCGGTTACCTGGACGCCGCCGTGGTCGCGCGATCGCATTCGCAACATGACGCAGGCGCGGCCCGACTGGTGTATCTCGCGCCAGCGCGCGTGGGGCGTGCCGATCCCGGCGCTGAAGTGCGAGCAGTGCGCCAACGTCATGCTCGACCTCGCCTCGATGAAGCTCACCGAGGAAATTTTCGCGCGCGAGGGTTCCGACGCCTGGTACATCCGCCCCGCAATCGACTTCAAAGCGCCGGGCGCCAAATGCCCCAAGTGCGCCGGCGAGTCGTTCACCAAGGGCGACGACATCCTCGATGTGTGGTTCGATTCGGGCAGCTCACAGGCTGCGGTGCTTGGGATGCGTCCCGATCTGCGCTGGCCCGCCGACGCGTACTTGGAAGCGGTCGAGCAGGCGCGCGGATGGTTCAGCTCGTCGCTGGTGTGCGCAGTCGCGACGCGCGAGTCGGCGCCATTTCGGAACGTCATCAGCCATGGGCTGACGCTCGATGACAAGGGCCGCAAGATGTCGAAGTCGCTCGGCAATACCGAGGACGCGCAGGACGCGGTGAACCGGCTCGGCGCCGACGTCATTCGGCTGGTGTATGCGTCGCTGGTTTATTCGTCCGACATGAATCTGGGCAAGACGATCTACGACGCGGTCTCGGAGTCGTATCGCAAGATTCGCAACACCTGCCGCTTCGTGCTCGGCAACATCGCGGATTTCGATCCCGCGCGCGATGCGGTGGCGTATGCGGACATGCTGGAGTTCGATCGCTTCATGCTGGCGCGCACCGAGAAGCTCAAGGCCGATGTCCGCCGCGCCTACGAGGCCTTCGACTTCCAGGCCGTCTATCATGCGGTACTGAACTTCGCGGTGATCGACTTGAGTTCGCTGTTCATCGATGTGGCGCGCGATCGGCTGTACTGCTCGGGCGCCAATTCGCGCGAGCGCCGCTCCGCGCAGACCGCGCTATACAATGTCCTCGATGCGCTGGTGCGAATCCTTGCGGTGCTGATTCCGTTCACCGCCGACGAGGTCTACTCGCACATGCCGGGAGAGAAGCTCGCGAGCGTTCATCTGCTGACGCTCGCGCAGCCGCATCCGGAGTGGACCGACGAGCAACTCCTCGCGCGATGGGAGCGCCTGCTCGATATTCGCAACGAGGCGCTGAAGCTGCTCGAGACGATGCGCCAGGCCGGCACCATCGGAGCGCCGCTGGAAGCCGCGGTTCGCATCAATTGGGGTCAGCTCTCCGACACCAGCGCATCGAATGGTGCACGGGCTCCATTTGCGGCGGATGATGCCGACCTTTTGAAGGAATTGTTTGTCGTTTCCAAGGTGAAGGTCATGAGCGACGAGGAGGCGGCGCCGCGCTGGCAGCACGAAGACGACGAGGATCTAAAGTCGCAGGGAGAATTCATCCACGAAGGCGTGCGCGCGCCGGTACTCCTGATCGGTGCGCGAGCAAGCGGGAAGAAATGCCCGCGATGTTGGATCTACTTCGACGATGACTCCGGTTCCGAACTCGATCCGCGATGCCGAAAAGTGGTGGGCGCCTCAGCGTGAGCGCTTTTCCCGAGCCCGCGATGGCCGAAGTTGGCGGCAAGCCGCCCCGCAGTTGGCGTCCCTTCGCGATTCTCGTCTGCCTCATCACAATTCCGCTGATCATCATCGACCAGCTCTCCAAGATTTACGTCGCCTCGCACATGGCGCTCTACGAGAGCATCCCGATCGTGCCGAACTGGTTCGATATCACCTTCACCCAAAATCCCGGCGCCGCTTTCAGCATGTTCGTCAATCTGCCACCCATCATCCGCCTGCTGATGCTGTGCGCGCTGTCGACGGTCGCGATCGTGGTGCTGCTGGTGCTGCTCGCGCAGACCGAAAAGATCACGCTGATGTCGTTCGCGTTCGCGCTGATCCTGGCCGGAGCGGCGGGCAATCTGATCGATCGCGCTTTGCGCGACGGACGCGTGATCGATTTCATTCGGGTGCACTACTACGGCGCCAGCTATCCCATCTTCAACGTCGCAGATAGTGGGATCAGCGTCGGCGTCGCGCTCATAATCCTGGCGACCTTGTTCGGGAAGAAAGAAGTTCAGTCGTGAAAGCGCCTGTGATACTCCAAGTATATGGGTCAGGCATCAACGCCATTTGAGCACGTTGCGGCCACCGGAGCTTCCGTCGAAGAAGACTATCACGGTTGGTTGCTCCACCAGGCGGCATTGTTGCGCGGCCACGATCTCGCATCGCTCGATTGGGAACATCTGGCAGAGGAACTCGAGGCGATGGCCGGAGCGGAACGGCGCGAACTCCTTCGACGGCTCACGACTCTCTATGCGCATCTTCTGAAGATGCAGTACCAGCCGGAACCTCGGCGCGCTCGTAGCCGCAAAGTCACGATCGATCGTTCTCGCCTCGAAATTGAACTGGTACTCGACGAGTCGCCGGACCTTCGTGGGCAGTTTGAAGCTTTCGCGAACAAGGTCTATCCGGCTGCGCGCCGCCAAGCAGCACTCGACATCGGTCTCAAGCGGAGCCAATGGAAGATGATTCCTACCACCTCGCCATGGACGATCCAGCAGATCATGGATCCAGATTTTTTTCCGATGTCCGAGCCCGACTGAATCGTGTTCATCCGCATCGCGACGAAACATCGATTAGAGAGTGTTTGACGGCGCCCGTGCCGCGGCACTAGTTTCGGGTCACGATTGCCGCCAAGGAGTTCGCCCATGAAACAAATCAACACGGTCACCGGAACCATCGCGCCGGAGAAGCTCGGAACCACCCTGATGCATGAGCATCTGCTGATCGGATGGGCGGGATGGGAGCTCGATTGCTCGGTTCCCAAGTTCGATCGCAAGAGCGCGCTGAAGAACTGCGTCGAGCAGCTCAAGCCGCTGAAGGACCTGGGCCTCCAATCGATGATCGATCCGTGCCCGATGGATATCGGACGCGACGTCACCTTCATGGGCGAAGTCGCGTCGGCCTCGGGCGTCAACATCGTGTGCGCGACCGGACTTTATAAGGAAGACCTCGGCAACACCGCATACTTCAAGCAGCGCTCGGTGGAGGAAATCACCGAGGTCTACGTCGGCGAGATCACCAAGGGCATCGGCGACACCGGCATCAAGGCCGGGATCATCAAGTGCGCGACCGGCAAGGGGCAGATATCTCCCTACGAGGAAAACACGCTGCGCGCCGCGGCGCGCGCGCAAAAGCGCACCGGCGTGCCGATTACCACCCACACCGAGGAAGGCACGATGGGGCGCGAACAGCTCGCGATCTTCGCGTCGGAGGGCGTCGACCTGAGCCACGTCATCATCGGGCATAGCTGCGGGTCGGCGGACCTGCGCTACCACACCGACATGCTCGATAAAGGTTGCCTGCTCGGCTTCGACCGCTTCGGACTCGACTTCGCGCAGCCGGACCGGCTCCGCCTCGCCTCGCTAATCGGGCTGGTCGGAATCGGCTTCGAGAAGCAAATCGTGCTGTCGCACGACAGCGTCGCGTGCTGGCTCGGACGCGGACTCGACATCACGCCGCAACTGGCGCGGCTGGTCGAGAACTGGAAGCCCTCGCACGTGTTCCAGAACATCGTTCCCGCGCTGAAGAAGGCCGGCGTGTCTCAGGAAAAGATCAGCGCGATGCTGGTCGAGAATCCGCGGCGCTACTTTCAGGGCTAGGAACTGGGGAACGATCAAGAATTCTCGCAGGGCGAGGAGACTCAGGCGCCATTCATGCGCCGCGCCGGTCTCGCCGCCCGCGGAATCTTGCGAGAGACGACTACTTCGAGGCGTGCTCTTCTGGCTGATGCATCTGCGGTTGTGCCATATGCTCTTCGGCATGGCCAAGCGCGCCCTGCTCAGCCTCGGCGCGCCACTTGTCAATCGCCTCGACGGTGAAGCGCCAGTCGCTGCCAACTCTGAAAGCGGGCAACTGATTCTTCTTCAGCATCCGGTAAATGGTCGAGGGATGCACTCTGAGATACCGGGAGACTTCCTGGACGGTGAGCACCCGGGTCCTGACGGTTTCGATACGATCCATAGGTCACCTCATCCCCCCGCCTCGTGAAAATTGCGTCGCGCCGAGACCTCGCGTTCGCACGACGCCCCCGTAAGAGATTACTACACTCTTCCGCCAACGAACGCTAGTCCTACTATTCGTTTCCTTTGCTTAACACACTACAAAATAACTTCGTTGTGCAAGGCACATGACCGAGCGGTCAGGACCTATTCTGCGGGCACGTCGTAGAATGGGCAGCGGTTTGTAATTTGGGAGCATCAAGGCCATCAAAAAAGAGACTACGTTACCTTGAACGACGGACCGCTTAGACCTGATATTCAACAAGACGGTCAGAAGGTACGGAAAGTTGCGTTAGGCGAGCACGGAAAGAATATCCTCGAACGGAACTTTCTGAGTGAACGCGTGACCAAGGTGGTCGATCAGGACGAATTCGACTTGCTTTTCGACGCGCTTCTTATCTAGACGAAGCGCACGCGTCAAATCTTCGCTTCGAGTTTGCGAGCCCCTCGAAGTCGGGAGCCCGGCACGCCGAATCAGATCCACCAGACGATCGCTCTCGCGCGCGGCGAGGCCGGCGAACTTTCGCGACATCGCGCATGCCGACACCATGCCGATAGCGACCGCCTCGCCGTGCAGATACTGGCCGTATCCGGCTGATGCCTCGATCGCGTGCCCAATGGTATGCCCGAAGTTGAGTATCTTTCTCAGGCCGCCCTCGTGCTCGTCATTTTCGACCACATATGCCTTATGTTTGAGCGATCGCTCCACCATCGCTTCGAGGATTCCGACATCGCGTCGCAATATAGCGTCGAGGTCGCGCTCGAGGTCGCCCACCATCGGCTCATCCATAATGGCGCCGTACTTGATGACCTCCGCGAGGCCCTCGCGAAACTCGCGCTCCGGCAGCGTCTTTAGCGACTCGATGTCGGCAACGATCATCCTGGGCTGATAGAAGCCGCCGATGAGGTTCTTGGCGAGGCGGTGGTTCACCCCGGTCTTGCCGCCCAGCGCCGAATCCACCTGCGCGACCACCGTGGTGGGAATCTGCACCACCGCAATGCCTCGCAAATAGGTCGCCGCGGCGAATGCGCCCAGGTCGCCGGTCACGCCGCCTCCGAGGGCGAACACGACGCTTTGCCGATCGAGTTCCGCCTCGGTCATGCGATCATAGAGCGTCGCGAGCATCTCGAGCGACTTGCTCGCCTCGCCCGCCGGAATCTCGATGACGACGGGATCGAAGCCCGCCGCCTTCAACGATGCGCTTACGGGGCCCGCGTAGAGCTTCGCGACATTCGAATCCGAGATCAGCCCGGCGCGGCCGCTCTTGAGGCCGGCGTCGCGCGCGAGTTCACCGACGCGATCGAGAATCCCGGTCCCGACGTGCACCGGATGCGAATCGCGCCCGAGTTCTACGCGGAAGCTGCGCATCGGCGGGCTCCATGTTGGATGAAAACCGCGAGGACTTTGTCAGCCGCTCGCTCGACGCTCAAGTCCGAAGTATCGACGACTGCCTCGGCGCGCGCGTATGCCTCCTTGCGCTCGGCCATCAGCTCCGCGATGCGCTCGCCGAGCGGCTTGCCACCCTCCAGCAGCTTGGGCCGCCGCGCCCGCGATCTCTCCACTCGGCGCGCGATCACTTCGGGGCGCGCGCTGAGGCAAATGATCACGCCGGCGTGGTTCAACGCGTGGTAGTTGGCGTCATCCATCAGCACGCCGCCTCCGGTCGCGATGACTGCGGGAAGCGGGTTTCCGGACAGCGGGCATCGCGGTCGATTGCGCGAAAGATCGGCGATCACCTCGCGCTCGAGTTTGCGGAACTGCGCTTCGCCTTCGCTTTCGAAGATTGCGGCGATGGGTTTTCCGGCGCGTGCCACCAGGACCTCATCGCTGTCGATATATGTCCACGCCAGCCGCCGCGCGAGGATCGGCGCGATGGAACTTTTGCCGGTTCCCATGAACCCGGTCAGGATGAGGCACGGCGCCATAGTGATTTCGAGCCTATCTTAGTAGGCCCGCCGCTCGCCAGATGATGATCTTCCGATTCCGGGTAGGGGTCGTTCGGGTGTGCAACCGGATGCATAGGTGACAGTTTAGACCGGATACATGGGTAACACTTCTCCGGTGGTTCGGCGCAGCGTGCCTGGGCTGGTGCGTTCGATAGTACCCAGCTCGATGTCGGCAAATCGCACCAGCCAGCGATCGCAATCGATCTCGGCGATTCCCACCAGCTCGCCCGCCAGCGCTTCGCTGAGGTAGACCAGTTGGCCGCGCCATTTCATCGCCCCGTCGCTGCGCACCCGCACCACCTGGTGATCAGCGTCGTACCAGGGATCGGACCAGTGCTCACGGTAGCGCCGCGGCGAGCGCGAGTAGTGCGCCGCCGGCACGGTCTGCCCGAGCGCCGCATGCGGTCGCTGATGATTGTAGTAGCGCCGGAAGCGATCGAAGCGCGCTTGTTGCTCCTCGTGATCCGCGGCCGGAGGAGTCGAGGTCTCGGCCTTGAGCGTACGATGCATCCGTTCGTGGCGGCCGTTTTGCTGCGGCTTGCCGCGCTCGATTCGCTCCAGCGCAATCCCGGCCTTGAGCCATTGCACCGACAACTGCGACAGTCCGGCGGTGCCGGCCGAGGCAAACGGCTCCCCATTGTCGGTCCGAATGGTGCATGGGTAGCCATAGCGGCGAAAGGCTTTTTCGAACAGCGCCTTTACCTGCGCGTAGCTGGGAGCAACGATCCGGCACTCGAGCAGGAAGCGGCTGTAGGCATCGGTGATGGTCAGCGGATCACAGCGCTTGCCGTCCGCGGTCCGAAACCAGCCCTTGAAGTCGGCGCACCACAGATCATTGGGACCCGTGACCTGTGCAAATGGCTGCCCGGGGTGCGCCCGCATGCGCCGCCGGCGCACCTGGCACATGCCCTTGCGGCGCAGTAGATCGCCGATGGTGCTGGCGGCCGGAATGGTTAGCTCGAGATGATTGTGCTGCAGCACCTTCTTGAGCTTGCGCGGTCCCCAATGCGGACGGCGCCGGCGCAAGCCGATGATCAACTGCGCCACTTCCTTAGCCATCGCACGTCCATGCCGATGCGCAGCGCGCGAACGCGGCTTAAGTCCGCTCGCCCCGCTCGCGCGATAGCGCGCCAGCCACTTGTAACCGGTCTTGCGGCTGATCCCCGCAGCGCTGCATGCCGCCGCTATCGAGCACTCCTTGTGCATCACCTGACTTACAAACTTCAGTCTCTGATCCTCTTCGGTTACCACCAGAGTCTTCCGCCACGGCATCCTCCGCCCTCCTGCCGTGCAGTTAACTCTGTTACCCATGCATCCGGTCTATAGTGTTACCTATCTATCCGGTCCGTACTCGCGAACGCCCCCTACCCGGAATGATTCCATTCGGGTCCCTTTCGAACTGACCGGCTGCCGTACCACTGCAGTGGGTGACTTCTTCAGCAATAACCGGGCTGGTGGGAAAGGCTCTTAGTAGTTGCGGACCTGTTCCAGGTAGCCGTGATAGTTGCGCATTATTTCGGCGAATGAATCGCCGCCGAACTTTTCGAAGAAGCAGTTCGCCAGTTCGAATGCGACCACAGTCTCCGCAATCACCGCCGCTGCTGGAATCGCGCATACGTCGGAACGCTCGATGGCGCCCACTGCTTCGGCCTTGCTCTTGATATCGACCGAACGCAGCGGCCGCATCAGGGTCGAAAGCGGCTTGAACGCCACGCGCACCCGCAGCGCTTCGCCGGTCGACATCCCGCCCTCGGTGCCACCCGAGTTGTTCGACAACCGCGTGAAGCGGCTCTCCTCGCGGTCGTAGCCGATTTCGTCATGCAGCTCGGAGCCGCGCACGCGCGCCGCCTTGAAGCCCCATCCGAGCTCGACGCCCTTGGCGGCTTGCACGCTCAACAGCGCATGCGCGAGGCGTCCGTCAAGTTTGCGATCCCATTGCACATGGCTGCCCAGCCCGACCGGAAGTCCGGTCGCGATCACCTCGACGATGCCGCCCAGCGTATCGCCGGTTTTCTTGCACGCGTCGATTTCCGCGATGACCGCGCGCTCGGCTTCCGCATCAGCCATCCGCACCTGCGATTCCTCGGTGATGGGCGCCAGCTCTTCGATGGAAAAATGCTCGGGCGTTTTCGCTTCGGTCGCGCCGATGCTGACGCAGTATCCAAGCACCATAATGCCGAACGGCGCGAGGAGTTCCTTGGTCAGCGCGCCGATCGCGACGCGCGCGGTGGTCTCGCGCGCCGAGGCGCGTTCGAGCACGTCGCGGATGTCCTCGAGGTTGTATTTCAGCACGCCGGCGAGGTCCGCATGGCCGGGGCGCGGCCTCGTGACCAAGGTCGCCTCGCCGCGATCGCCCGGATCGGCCGACATCCGCTTCTGCCAATTCTTGTAGTCGCGATTCTCGATGATGAAGGTAATCGGGCTGCCCATGGTGCGGCCGAAGCGAATTCCGGAGACCGGCCGCACCTCATCTTTCTCGATCAGCATCCGGCCGCCGCGTCCGTAGCCTTTCTGGCGCCGCGCGAGGTCCGCATTGATCTTCGCGATATCGATGTCGAATCCGGCCGGGACGCCTTCCACTACGGCCACCAATTCGGGTCCGTGCGATTCGCCGGCGGTAAGAAAACGCAGCATTATTAAGGTTCCTGTTCCGCGCCGGCCGCGAGCCGCGCGAGTCTCGATTCAATCAGAGTAGTGGCGCGCATGAAAGCACGCGCGGCCGACCTTTCGCGATGCAAAATCGCCGGCGCGTCTCCAATTTGCGATGAGTGATCGCTGGCTATCCGAGTCAACGCTGCAAGAGCAGGAGGACCCCCGCGCAAAAAAGGTGCGGGAAAAAAGGAATCACTTGATGCTTGAGTGGCTCGAAACGCGCCATCATTTTCGACATCAAAAAAACAGCGAAGAGCCCTCTCTTGCACTTATGCAAAAGCACGATCAAGCAGGCTCGGTTTCGCTTTTTGCGAGCACCAACGATCTGGCGTTCAGTTAATTAAACGATCGGTATGGAAGCTGCACGGCGATTCGGCGAGTTCGACTCGTAGTGAGGTTTAACTCAAAAGTGCGGACTCGTATTGAGCCGCCATCCTAATCTTAGGAGTACACATGCGAAGGTCCAAAGGATTATCGTTGTCACGAATCGCAGCCGCCGCGGCCCTGGTACTCGCGACGCTTGTACTTTCAAGTGTACCAGGTCATGCGCAGGTGAAGACCGCTCCCGCCCAGCAGCTCAAGCCCGGCACCAAGATCACCCCGGCCAACGCCGAATCGATCAAGAACCTGGTTTCGCCGGGCGTCTACTGGCGCGCCAAGAACGGTATGATCATGAACATCGTACCGACCGGGCGCATCGATTGGCCGCCGCCATATAGAGAGGCGACCGAGAAATATTCCGCGCAGGTGCGGCTTGCGCCCAACCACCTCTCGTTACTGGGATACGTGGCGGGTCAACCGTTTCCGTTGCTCGATGAGAACGATCCGGACATCGGGACGAAGGTCATCTGGAACGTGATGTTCCGTCCGATGTGGACCGACGACTTCGACGCGCGCTACTTCGGCTGCGTCGAGGTCTATGACGGGCTGGGCAACCCTTACAAGGAAATTGACAATCAACTCATCGGACATTATGGGGCCTACAACTCAATTGGCCGCACCGAAGTGGAGCCGCTGCCGGCCGATCCCGACTACAAGATTTCCGACATTATGTTCCGCGCCCGCGCCTACCCCTGGTTGTCGCCGCAGAACATGCGCGGTACCGGAGCGATACGTTTCCGCTACGGCAATCCGGATCGGGCGGATGACGCATACTCGTACTCGCCCGCGACCCGCAGAATGCGCCGGCTCAACGAGGCGATCATGGGCGACGCCTCCGGGACGCTGCAGTTCAGCTTCGACGATTCAGAAGGCTACAATCCAAAGGTCGAAAACTACACCTATAGATTCCTGGGCGAGCGTGCGATGCTGGCCCGCGATGCATGTGAGTGTGGTTCCCGGCAACATCTGCCCGAATGACGGCGGCGGCTCGTTGTGCCCGGCGGAATGGGAGATGCGGCGGGTCTATGTGGTCGAAACCACCCCCAACCGCAAGCGGATCGGCGAAGAGCTTTATTCCAAGCACATCGTCTACATCGACAGCGAAGCCGACGTGGTGGTTTATCACGACATGTACGATCGGCGCGGCGAGCTGATGGTCAACTTCTGCAACTGGCTGACTTATCGCGACCGCCCGGTGCCCGATGCGAAAGTCGCGATCTATCCATTCAAGCGTGTGTTCCAGGTCAACGGCACCAGCACCAACGTGCAGAACGGCATGTCAAGCTTCTGCGATCTGCCGACCCCCGGCGCGCCTGAACGCGAATGCTGGTACATCAATATGGGAGCGGTAGACAAGGCCGATTTCACCACCCAAGCGATCGAGAAATCGGCGATGGGCTTCTAGAAACACCAATTCAGAGTTGCTTCGAGGGCGCGCATCTGGAGTCAAAGGTGCGCACCTTCGATTTTCTGCGGAAAGTTCGCGCGACCTCGCGACGCGCGAATGCGATTGCTTTTAAGCCGACGCGGCGTTTGTAAAAAAGTGCAAATTGGCTCATAAGTCAGACTGATCAGGCGGTTAAGCGGAACTGACCCCTGACCGACTTTGGAGGCAAGCGAGTAATGAAGATTCGATGTCTGTTCAGTATTGTTATCGCGATTTTAATCGTGGCGGGTATTTCGGCGATCGCGTCGGCCGACCAGATCAAGCCGGGCACCAAGATCACCCCGAACAATGTTCAGTTGGTCAAGGACCTGGTTTCTCCGGGCGTCTATTGGCGCGCCAAGAACGGTATGATCATGAACATCGTACCAACCGGGCGTATCGATTGGCCGCCGCCATATAGAGAAGCGACCGAGAAATATTCCGCGCAGGTGCGGCTCGCGTCCAACCGCCTCTCGTTGCTGGGATACGTGGCGGGGCAGCCGTTCCCGTTGATCGACGAGAACGATCCGGACATCGGGGCAAAGATCATCTGGAACGTGATGTTCCGTCCGATGTGGACCGACGATTTCGACGCGCGCTATTTCGGCTGCGTCGAGGTCTATGAGGGGCTGGGCAACCCTTACAAGGAAATTGACAATCAACTCATCGGACATTACGGGGCCTACAACTCAGTTGGCCGCACCGAAGTGGAGCCGATGCCGGCCGATCCTGACTTCAAGATTTCCGACATCATGTTCCGCATGCGCGCTTACCCTTGGCTGTCGCCGCAGAACATGCGCGGTACCGGGGTGGTGCGTTACCGCTACGGCAATCCGACCCGGGCTGACGACGCATACTCGTACGACCCCGCAACGCGCAGATTGCGCCGGCTCAACGAGGCGATCATGGGCGACGCGGCCGGGACGCTGCAGTTCAGCTTCGACGATGCGGAAGGCTACAATCCGAAGGTCGAGAACTACACCTACAAATTCCTGGGCGAGCGCCCGATGCTGGCCGCGATGCATGTGAGTGTGGTTCCAGGCAACATCTGCCCCAACGACGGCGGCGGCTCGTTGTGCCCCGCGGAATGGGAGATACGGCGGGTTTACGTGGTCGAAACCACGCCCAACCGCAAGAAGATCGGCGAAGAACTTTATTCCAAACACCTCGTCTACATCGACAGCGAAGCGGACGTTGTCGTCTATCATGATATGTACGATCGGCGCGGCGAGCTGATGGTCAACTTCTGCAACTGGCTGACTTATCGCGACCGCCCGGTGCCCGATGCGAAAGTCGCGATCTATCCATTCAAGCGTGTGTTCCAGGTCAACGGCACCAGCACCAACGTGCAGAACGGCATGTCGAGCTTCTGCGATCTGCCGACCCCCGGCGCTCCGGAACGCGAATGCTGGTACATCAATATGGGAGCGGTGGACAAGGCCGATTTCACCAGCGACGCGATAGTCAAATCGGCGATGGGCTTCTAGAGAATATTTTTCACGATCCGCTGCGAGGGCGCGCATCTCAGTCAAGATGCGCGCTCTCGTTTTTCTGTGGAAAGTCGCGCGAATTTTCGGTGATAAGATTTCCCCGGCGCGGTAGATTCCACCCCTTGCGGCGCCGGCGATGCGTCGCTCCAATTCAATGCAAGTTCGGATGGTCGTTGTTGGCGCGGTCCGCGGAATCGAGGAACTGACATACCTGGTTCCCGCCGAGATGGAGGGGCGCGTGCGCCCCGGCCATCGCGTGCTTGCGCCCTTGCGTTCGCGCAAGGTGACCGGAGTGGTGCTGGAAACCGCGCCCAGCTTTCCCGGCGCCAATGGGCATCTGAAGCCCATCCTCGAATTGCTCGAACCGCGGCCGCTGTTCGATCGCGCGCATCTCCAGATGATGGAATTCCTCGCGACCTACTACATGGTGCCGCTGGCGGAAGTTTATCGAAGCGTGATTCCCGCCGTCGCACGCGTCGAGTCGCGCCTGGTGTACAAGCTCGCGCGCCAACCCGATGCGCTTCGGCAAGCGGCGTTTACTGACATCGAACGAAAAATCGCCGAAACGCTCGCGAAGCATCCAATCAATTCTCGTCAGATTGCGCGGCTGGGGGCTGAACGCGCCGTGGCTTCGGCGCTTGCTTCCCTTATGCGCGAAGGCTTTGTCGAAGCGCTCGATTCTACGCGCGGACGCCATCGCGACGCGAGCGATCCAATCGTGCATCTTGCGGACGATTCAGCGGCCCAGTCGCTGCGCGGAAAAACCCAGCGTGAGGTTATTCAGGTAATCGCGGCCGCAGGCGGAAGCCTTGCGTCCTCCGAGCTGGAGAATCGAGTGCCCGGAGCTAAACTCGCGCTGAAAATCCTCGAACGGCGTCGCATCGTGCGCCTCGAGGTCCCTGCGCCGGCCGTGAATGTTCCGCCGTCGATGAATGGTGCGATGCCCGGCGCATCGCCACCATACCAGCTCACTCCCGAGCAACGCGCCGCGATCGAAGCCGTCGCCCGCCCGATCGAGGAGAAGCGCTACGAGAGTTTCCTGCTCCATGGTGTGACCGGCAGCGGCAAGACCGAGGTCTATCTGCAACTCGCCGCGCGCGCGATTGCCGCGGGGCGCAACGTCATCGTGATGGTGCCGGAAATCGCGCTCGCCGATGAAGTCGTGAGGTCGTTCCGCGCGCGCTTCGGCTCGCTGGTGGGAATCGCGCATAGCGCGCAGAACGTCACCGAGCGATGGGCGAGCTGGAGCGCGGCACTCTCGGGTGAGGCGCGCATCATGATCGGCCCGCGCTCACTGATTTTCGCGCCGCTGCACGACGCCGGTCTCATCGTGGTCGATGAAGAGCACGACCCTGCGTACAAGAACGAGGAGGGCATCCGCTATCATGCGCGCGATCTCGCGGTGGTGCTGGCACGCTTCGCGCGATGCCCCGTAGTGCTCGGCTCCGCGACTCCATCGGCGGAGTCATTCGCCAATACGCGGCGAGGGCGCTATCACCTGCTGCGGCTGCCGCAGCGCGTCAACGATCGCGCGATGGCAAGCGTCGAGGTCATCGATCTCCGCATGGGACTCGCGCAGGCGCGCGCCGCCAAGCCCGCTGAGAAGAAACCCGACGCGGTTCCGCTTTCGCCCGAGCTGATCGCCGCGCTGCGCGAGAACCTCGCATCCTGCGGCCAGAGCATGGTTTTCCTCAACCGCCGCGGCTACCACAATTTTCTTCAGTGCAACGTCTGCGGCAACGTCATCGCGTGCCCCAACTGCAGCGTCAGTATGACGTTTCATCTGCGCGACCGTTCGCTGCGATGCCACTACTGCGGGAATCGATCAGCTGCGCCGGAGCAATGCCCCGAATGCAATGAGCTCGGCCTCAGTGGGCAAGGCTACGGCACCGAGCGGCTGCAATCCGCGCTCGCCGAGCTGATGCCGACGGCGAGAATCGAGCGCATGGACAGCGACACCAGCGGGCGCAAGGGCGCGCGTGCCGATATCCTCGCGGCGCTGCGCGCGGGTGAAATCGACGTGCTGGTGGGCACTCAGATGATCACCAAGGGCTTCGATTTTCCCGGCGTGACGCTGGCCGCGGTGATTTTTGCCGACGCCTCGCTCAACCTTCCTGATTTCAGATCGGCTGAACGAACGTTCCAGTTGCTGACCCAGGTCGCGGGACGCGCGGGACGCGGCGAACGCGCCGGCCGCGTGATCATCCAGACCTACGCGCCGCATCATTACAGTATCCGCGCCGCGCG